>NZ_CP109551.1:0-5654135 GCF_045040105.1 Streptomyces sp. NBC_01390
GGTGACCTGCAGCCAGGCTTCGCTGAGCGGTTCGTGTGCGGGGTCGGTCAGCAGGTCTTCGATGCGGCCGGTCAGCCGGGCCAGCGGCAGGTGGAGGTCGGCCGGGATGTCGTGGTGTGTGATCGTGGGGGCGCCGTCGGCCGGCAGGTCGGTGAGGGTGAGGGACTTGGTGTGGTTGGTCTCGGAGAAGGAGTAGGCCAGCGGGGAGCCGCTGTAGTGGATGCGGTCGTTGACGCGCTGCGGGCGGTGGAGATGGCCCAGGGCGGTGTAGTCGATGCCGTCGAAGAGGTCGGCGCCGGCGTGGGCGACGCCGCCGACGCTGATGTCGCGTTCGCTTTTGCTGCTGGTGGCGCCGGTGATGAAGGCGTGGGCTAGGACGACGGAGCGGGTGCCCGGGCGGGTGGCGAGGTCGGCTCGGATGCGGTCCAGTGCCGAGGTGAGCACGGCCTGGTGGGAGGCTGTCTCGGCGTCCAGCTGGGTGCGTACCAGGGCGGGCTCGAGGTAGGGCACTCCGTAGACGGCGACGGGGCCGTGTTCGTCGTCGAGGAGGACGGGGCGGGCGGCGTCGGCGGGGTTGGTGCGCAGGTGGACGCCGGCTTTGGCGTACAGGCCGGAGCCGGTGCCGAGGCGGTGGGCCGAGTCGTGGTTGCCGCTGATCATGACGGTGGGGATGCCGAGGTCGGCGAGCTGGTGCAGAGCCCGGTCGAACAGGCGTACCGCGTCCAGGCTCGGGATGGCACGGTCGTAGATGTCGCCCGCGATCAGGAGGGCGTCCACCTTGTGGGTGCGGGCGGTGGCGCAGATGTGGTCCAGGACCGTGCGCTGGCAGTCGATCAGATCTTCCCCGTGGAACCGGCGGCCAAGATGCCAGTCCGAGGTGTGCAGGAACCTCATGGGCACAGACCGTAACCAGTGCGGTGGGAGCTACGGATGGTTTTCCCGATAAACGGTCTTGTTTCAGGGGCTTGGGGACACGCGAGGGAAAGGTTTCTTCGTCTGCGCTGCCGGGTGGCGGAGCCGGACGCGGCTCGCGGGGTGATTGTCAGTGGCAGGAGGCAAGATAAGCAGTGGGGGAAGGAGGATGTGATGTCGTTATCGCGTTCTGCCAGGACCGAGCACACTGTGGCGCCCGGGGGCTGCCGGTGGTGCGGAATCGAAGCCCGCGCTCACGCGCGGCAATGGACTGCGGAGGCCGGATGGCACGCCTGGGCGGCGCCGACCAATGAGCAGCGCAAGGAGCGCATGCTGCAGCGGCGGGCGCAGCAGCAGGTCAGCAGGCGAGGGCCTGCACCTCGGTGAAGATGTCCCGTAGCTGCTGTGGGACCTCTTCGGGGGTGGTGAGCATGGACACCAGTGCGTAGAGCATGTCGGCCTTGCCGTTGGGGCTGCTCTCCTCGGCCTGCTGTTTGATCATGTAGAGGATGCGCTCGCTGAACTTGCCGCCCCGGTGCTCGGTGAAGTCGTCGGCGCTCCAGGGGCGGCCCTTGGGGCGGGGCCAGTGGGCGTTGGCGGCGGCCGCCCACTGGAGGTCGCTGAAGAGCTCCTCCAGCTCGTTGTAGCCGTCGCTCTCTCCGACGTAGGAGACCTGCTTGGTGAGGTCGAGGCCGGCTTTGATGAGTTTCTCGGTCTTGAAGTGCTTGTTGGCGCGGCTGTCGGCGTCGACCATCAGCATGACGGTGCGGTGGTGCTTGACGAGGTAGCCCGCGAGGTGGAGTGCTCCTTCGTTGTTGTCGCAGGCCCACAGGGCGATGCCGGCCGCCTGCAGGGGCAGCCCCTGCGAGAGGCGGAAGAGCAGGGGCACGCACTGCTGCTCGGTGGGGCCTTCGACTGCCAGGAAGCAGCGTTCGTGCAGCAGGACGGAGTTGCGCAGTCCCACCGCGGCGGCGATCTGTCCGAGGTGGAAGTCGATGCCGTCGTGGGTGTCGTCGTCGAGGCGCTCGACGAGGGTGCGGCCGCTGTCGCTGAGTTTGAGGTGGATGACGTCGGCGATGTCGACGCCGTCGATGAGGTTCATCGAGTGGGTGGCGACGATGACGCTGACGTGGGGCAGGGCGCACTGCTTGCGGATGATGTCCATGACGGTGCGCTGGTGGCGGTAGTCGAGGTGAGTGTCGGGCTCGTCGTAGACGACGATGGTCTGCGTGGGCTGCGGCTCGCCCTGCTCCCCCGCCGCGGCGAGTTCACTGCTTTCGAGGAGGCTGCTGGTCCACTCCCACACGGCGAGGGCGATGCGCCGGGTGCTGCCCTGGCCCGAGCGGGTCAGGTCCACGGGCTCGCCGTCGGCCTTTGAGACCTCCAGCGGCGCCCTTTTGAAGCCGCCCTTGAAGGAGACCTCGGGCTTGACCTCCACGCCGACGAACTCGTGGCAGTGCTGGCGGATGTGCCGGCACAGGGAGTCCGCTTCCTTCTCCAGCCGCTGCGTGATCTCCTTCTCGATCTCCCGGACCTGCCCCTGGAGGGTCTCGTCCTCCAGGTGGGTCTCGTAGCAGCTACTCAAAGCGGTGCGCACCGCGTCGTCCGGGCTCTCGTCCTTGCCGCCGAACGCCAGCAGCCGCGGCAGCCGGGTCTCGAGGTCTTTGGGCAGCGGCTGCCACTGGTCGGTCTGCGGGACGGTCGCGGCGTGTGCGGTGAGCGCGGCCAGCAGGTCGTCCTTCAGCGTGCCCGACGGGACGAGGCCGAACTCGGTGACGAGTTCGGTCAGGTCCTTCTTCATCAGCCGGCCCAGGCCCTGCAGGCGGCTGTCAGCGGGCTGTGATCCGAAGAACTCCCAGCACGCCGCCTCACCGGCCCGTGAGCGGCGCCGGATACGGAGCTCGGCCGGTAAGAGGGCTGCTGCTGTCTGCTCGGCGGTGTCCAGGCGGAAGACGCCCTCCACCCATGTCTCCGCGCAGCGCTGTCCCTTGACGCCCTCGTCCTGCTGGTAGGTGCGGTCCTCGTCCGTCAGACGGTGTTCGCCCAGGAGGAAGGCCAGCGCGGCCAGGACCGCGCTCTTGCCGCCGTCGTTGCGGCCGGCCAGGATCGTCGGGCTGCTGACCGGGATGTCCTGCACGTGGGTCAGCGAGCGGAACCCGCACGCGGAGAAGCGGATGAGGTGCACGGTCGAGCTGCTCCGTATCTCCCCCGCTCCGCCGGGCGACGGACAGGGGTGTGGCGTGCGGGCGTTACGCGTGCGGATGAGGCGCTTGAGGCCCCGGCGCAGGCAGTCATCCTAGAGGCACGTACAGCAACCGTGCCCCGTATTGCGCCAGTTAGCGTCTGGGCGAGGAGAGGCTGAGCCTCTCCTCCTGAGCGCGGAACGCCGCATCCCGCAGGAGCCGGGAGCTGCACCGGCACAGTCTCAGGGAACGTGTTTGACCAGCGTGAACCCAGAATGCTCGGTTCCACACCTCGGGCAGGCAGCAAGGGCGGCCGGGCCTCCTGCTGGGCAGGAGGCAGACATGGGCTTGCGCCGGGAACGCAAAAGAGCCCGGATCGTGTAGATCCGGGCCTCTTCGGCAGTAGCGGGGACAGGATTTGAACCTGCGACCTCTGGGTTATGAGCCCAGCGAGCTACCGAGCTGCTCCACCCCGCGTCGGTGATCCCCACCGTACGCCATCCCAGCAGGCGCCGAAGACCACCTTCCGGCGCAGGGCTCTACGCGGCGAAGCCGACGTTGGTGACGTACTCGTACTGGCCCCACTGCGAGCCGAGGTCGACGATCGTGTCCTGCCACGCGGCGTCGAGGCTCTGGTGGTCGCCGGCCGCCCAGGAGCCGACGATTCGGTCCCAGCGGCGCACGTTCATCGTCCGGTACTCCACCACGCGCTGCAGCGGCTGCGGCACCTGGGACTGGTTGAGCGGGTGGATCTCCACTCGCGTACCACGTCCGTCGCGGTTGAGGCGCCTGAGGAGATGGCGGGCGACGTTGTGACGGCGCACCGCCCGGTACACCTGGTCGATACGTTTCAGGTTGGCCTTGGAGGGGCGGCGTTCGCCCTCAAGCCAGGCCTTCAGCGTCCGGTGGGTCACTGTGAGTCCGGCGTCCTGCGCTGTTTTCAGGGTCTGGGTCGACTTCGTCAGATAGTGCAGGCGCGCCGTCCATCCACGCTTGGCGGTCACAGGAGTGGCGATGCCGCCCGCGAGTTCGTCGAGCTTGCGAGCGACGGCGTCGCTGCCCTTGATGCCCTGGGCGCCGAACCTCCCGAAGTCGATGTTCTTCTCCGGCACTACTCCCCCTCTCCTGTGTGCTCACCGGCGTCAGTTCCGGCGGTGTACGTGTCCTTGACCTTGACCTCGGTAACACTGCGACCTTCGGCGAAGACACGGTGCCAGTCACCGATGACGTGGAGTTCGTCGGTGCCCATCGCCCGGACGACGGCCAGGCCTTCGTCATGGGCCTTGAGCGCCTTGAGCCACAGATTGGCGAAGGCCTGGCTGCGGATGAGGTGCATCCAGTCCGGGCGGTAGAGCTCCCGGTTGTAGTTCGACTCCCCCATCGTGGAGACAAACTTCGAGTACATCGCCTTCACGTACTCCAGCGTCACCGTATCGCCCTGCTCGATCGCCGTGTCGCGGGCGTCCTTCAACGCGATGCGGAACTTTTCCAGCAGGTTCTCCGTGGCCCCGGAGGTGTACGACTCGTGGATCTGAGGAGGCGCGCACAGCTGGCGCTTCGGGCCGGACAGGCGCAGCAGGAGGCGCAGCGTCGGCTCGGTGACCCACAGGGGGCCGGGCTCGTCCCTCTGGCCGATCGGGTTGGGCAGCACCGCCTCGTGCTCCCACTCGGGCGGGGTGATCAGGTGGACTCCGGAGCGGCGGCGGTCGTGGGCCAGGCCGGTGGAGTGCTCGAGCTGGCCTAGGGGGAGGTGCGTCTTGAGGGCGGAGAGGTAGGCGCCGTTGACGTCGAGCGCGGTCACCTCATGCTGGCCGGGCGGGAGTTCGTGACGGGTCCACTTGGGGCGGGCCTCCCAGATCTGGTCGGCGCCGCGCGCGGTCTGCTTCTTGAGGATGTCGGGGATCCAGGGGTGCGCGATCACGTCGTAGCGGGCGCCCTTGCGGGTCTCGTCCAGCAGTCGCATCGCGTCCGGGATCGCCCGCTTCAACAGCGCCGCCGTGGCTGCGTCGACGTCGCCCCGGTGCTCGGCGAGCGCGCCCTGCACCGCATCGCGGATCAGGTCGACCGGGCCGGACGGCTCCTGGAACGCGTGGCGGGCCGGGCCCTTGGAACGCTCCGTCGCACGCGCCGGACGTGTCGTGCGCGGCGGCACTTTCGGGGTTTGCGCAGTGGGCTGTTCGGCTGGCGGGGCAGGCGCGGTGGCGGGGGCTCCGGTGGCGATGGGCTGGCAGTCGGCCGGGGCTAGGTGCTGAGCGAACCCCGCCACGCGTTGTCCGGCCGGACGGCCGCACAGCACGCACGGCTCGGGTACGACGAGCAGTTCTACGTCGTCCCCGTCCTCGTCCTGCGCGGGATCCGGCGAAGACGAGGGGGTGACGGTCGCGGCCGTGTCTGACGTAAGGGGCTGCTCCGCAGCCGGCGCCGCCTCGGCCTCGGTGGCGAGCTTGGTGTTCAGCCCGTCCAGCAGGTACGCGTATTTCGTGCGGATCTCGCCGGCCGGGTCCCGGCCGCTCTCCCATCCGCTGAGGGTTGACGGGCTCACGCCGAGCGCGCGTGCCACCTGCGCCTTGGACAACCGAGCCCACTCCCGCAGCTCGCGGCGCACCTGACAGGGCGGGAGTTCGGCCTCCGGGCCGACAGCATCGAGCAGCGAGTCGATCGCATCGAAGTCGCTCACCGGCTCGTCCCCTTCGCTTCGGTCCGGACAGAACGGCGCCTGTCGGCGGGCAGCACCTCGCACGCTCTGGTCGGACCCGCCAGCAAGTCCAGCGCGCCGATGCCGTAGTGCTCGGCCAGGAGGTCGACGTCGCGCAGGCTCCACGAGATGGCGCCCGACTGCCGGCGCGACACCTGCGTCTGCGTCAGCCCCAGCACCCCCGCAACCGACCGCTGCGAGCCACCCGTCACCTGCATCAACGCGGCCATTGTCAGCCGCAGCGACTCCTCCAAGCTCAATCCCATGCCGCCATCTTACCTGGATCTATGCAACTCTCGCATGTGAATCAGCCTTTTACTATCAGCGATGTAGGAAAGCTTTCATCGTCACGCAGGAGCTGAAGATCCTGGGCAAGCGGGTATCAGTGATCCGGGCCGCCCTGATCACGCGGGATCCGTCGGGCCGCGCGCCGGGCTTCCCGTTTCGCCTGGCGCGCCGCTTCCACCGCACGATCGGACAGGCACCGCGGGCACACGAGGTCCACGACACGGCGGCGCAGAGCCCGGCGCAGCCGGAGCCCGGGCGGTGGCGGCCACCCACGGCAGTGGCGGCGCACCGTACGCACTCCGGTGCCCAAGAGCGCCCCGACCACGGAGGTGTTGTCGGCGTAGTTGGCCAGGAGGAACGCCATCTGCGCCCGGTGGCCGGCCGGGAACCGGGCCGCGAACTCGGTCCGCTCTTCCGGCTGGAGGAGCGCGTCGTGGCGTTCGCAGCGCGGCGTCGTCTTGTTGTTCCGGGTGATGCCCGGGGAGCTGATGTTCATAGCTCAAGAAGCCTGCCGGGGGCCGTCTGTGGACAGCGGGCGACCATTGAGGGCTTCTCGGATGTGCCGTCACCGGTAGGGTCGGCGCCCGTCACACTCAATGCTGCACCGTCCCGGATCATTGCGATCTGTACCGCCGCTCCTCCGTGGGCTCCTTCCAGACGGAGGCACCGAACGCCCATACCCCGCCCCGTGTATCACTGCGGTGGCTGGGGACTGGCCGATGCTCCTTCCGGGTGCTCGTTGATCCAGGACAGGCCGCCGATGTCGAGGCGGTGCCGGGTGCGGGTGACGGCCACATAGGCCAGGCATGCCTCTTTGTCGTCGATCCGGCGGGCAGTCCCTTGCCCCGTGTCGCGCGGCGGGCCGTCGGAGGGCGGGGTGAAGTCGTCGGCGATCTTCACCTGTGCCCATTCCCGGCCTTTGGCCTTGTGCGCGGTGGAGACGGTTACCTCGGACTGGTCTTCGGGGGCGAGATGGGCGACTGTCTGTAAGCACTTCTTTGGGCTCCACTGCACGGACTGAAAGTGGCTCCAGGACGTAAGAAGTTGATCTGGCTCCACTCGGTGGTTTACAAGTGGACGGTCGAACCCACCATGTGGGCGGTGTCCGGCGCCGGCAACGGTGCTACGAGCGCATGCCGGAATGCTTTCTCGCCTTCGCCAGGGCTGCTGTCGCTCTCGTCTGCTTCCGCCAGCTCGCAGGAACGTTGTGCGGCCATAATCACGGCATGTCGCTTCAGGGAACCGATGCGTACCAGGACAACAACATCCCCGCCTTGGTCCAGCGGGCCGTGCAGGCAGCGCGCCATCACGGTTTCGCGTTCTCCTGCAGGCCCGAACAAGGACGTCTGCTACAGGTGTTGGCTGCAGGGGCTTCACGCCGCATAGGCGAGACCGGGACTGGATGCGGTGTCGGCCTGGCCTGGCTGGCCTCCGGCGCGGTCAACGGAGCCCGGCTCATCAGCGTCGAACGTGATCTGGAACGGGCCCGCATTGCGGCGGGTGTCTTCCAAGACTGCGATCACGTTGACGTCCTCCACGGCGACTGGCGACGCATTGCAGATCACGGCCCATACGACCTGCTCGTGCTCGACGGTGGAGGGCAGGCCAAAGGCGACGGCACCGCTGATCCCGCCCGCCTGCTCACCGCCGGCGGAACAGTAGTGATCGATGACTTCACCCCCGCCACCACATGGCCACCCCACTTCAATGGCGCACCCGACCGGTCCCGCCTGCACTGGCTGGAACACCCCGAACTCCGGGCCACGGAACTTCGCCTCGCGGCAGACCTCAGTGTGGTCGTCGGAACCCGTCTCCCCACCTGCTGACAGCACCGCAGCAGCCAAATACAACGCCCGGGGACTGTAAAACGTTCGGTGTAACTCCCGATCATGGAAGATGCATCGATGACCAGCAACAACGTGACTGAGCCCGAGGCCGTCGAGCCGTCTGAGGCGCCGGCGAAGTCTGTGGACAACCGACTGATTGACGAGCTGGTGGGCCGGGCTCAGGCCGAGGGCCTTCAGCTGACCGGCGAGGGCGGGCTGCTCCAGCAGCTGACCAAGCGGCTCCTGGAGTCCGCTCTCGAGGGTGAGATCA
The DNA here is from genome assembly GCF_045040105.1 of Streptomyces sp. NBC_01390. Taxonomy (NCBI): domain Bacteria; kingdom Bacillati; phylum Actinomycetota; class Actinomycetes; order Kitasatosporales; family Streptomycetaceae; genus Streptomyces; species Streptomyces sp. NBC_01390. The sequence continues at coordinate 8,176 of NZ_CP109551.1, forward strand.
CCGACCATCTCGGCTATGACAAACACGATCCGGCCGGGAAGAACGGCGGCAACTCACGGAACGGCACCCGGGCCAAGACCGTGTTGACCGATGTCGGCCCGGTGGAGATAGCCGTGCCCCGCGACCGGGAAGGCAGCTTCGAGCCGAAGATCGTCAAGAAGCGGCAGAAGCGTCTGTCCGGCGTGGACGAGATGGTCATCTCGCTCGCGGCGAAGGGCCTGACGACCGGTGAGGTCCAGGCCCACCTGGCCGAAGTCTATGGGGCCGAGGTGTCCCGGCAGACGATCTCAACGATCACCGACAAGGTTCTCGACGGGATGGCCGAATGGCAGAACCGGCCCCTCGACGCCGTCTATCCCGTGATCTTCATTGACGCCATCCACGTGAAGATCCGTGACGGGGCGGTTGCCAACAGGCCCATTTACGTGGCCCTGGCGGTCACTGTCGAGGGTCGGCGGGACATCCTCGGGCTGTGGGCGGGCGACGGCGGCGAGGGCGCCAAGCACTGGATGCACATCCTCACCGAGATCAAGAATCGCGGTGTGAACGACGTCCTCATGCTGGTCTGCGACGGGCTCAAGGGCCTGCCTGACGCGGTCGAGGCCGTCTGGCCCCGCACCACGGTCCAGACCTGCGTGGTGCACCTGCTGCGGAACTCATTCCGTTATGCCGCCCGCCAGGACTGGGACAAGATCGCCCGCGTCCTCAAGCCCGTCTACACCGCGGCGACCGAGGAGGCCGCACTCGAGCGGTTCGCCGAGTTCGCCGATGCCTGGGGCCGGAAGTATCCGGCGATCGTGCGGCTCTGGGAGAACGCGTGGGAGGAGTTCACCCCGTTCCTCCGCTTCGACACCGAGATCCGGCGCATCGTCTGCACCACCAACGCGATCGAGTCCGTCAACGCCAGGATCCGGCGGGCGGTCAAAGCCCGCGGACATTTCCCCACCGAGCAGGCCGCATTGAAGTGCGTCTACATGGCCATCACGTCCCTGGACCCCACCGGCAAGGGACAAGCCCGCTGGACCATGCGCTGGAAGACCGCACTCAACGCCTTCGACATCACCTTCGACGGCCGCCTCTCGGCAGCCCGTCAGTAACTCCAACAACCCCAGTTACACCGCTCGTTTGACAGACCCAACGCCCGCTAAAGGCTGGCGACGTCATCGAGTTCGCCGACAGGCAGGTCCGCGACGTGCCCTCTTTGGAGTGAATGCGCTGCTCCGTCCGCCCGGCGACGGCAGGGTGTGTGCGTCGATCACGGTCTTGTCGGAGGCCGTGAGTGTTGATCGCGGTCATGTCGGGAGGCCGGGTGAGTTTGTCGCGCGCTGAGCTGTTCGCCGCGATCCGGAGGGACAAGCGTCTCGATCCGGAGCTGTCACAGCGGACTCTCGCGGAGAAGTACGGGGTGCACCGGCGGACGGTGCGCCAGGCTCTGAACTCGGCGGTTCCGCCGCAGAGGAAGAAACCGGTGCCGCGGGCGTCTGTTTTGGACCCGGCGAAGGGCTGGGTCGACGCGATGCTGCGGGAGGACCTCACCGCGCCGCGCAAGCAGAAGCACACCGCCCGGCGGATCTGGCAGCGTCTCGCGCAGGAGTACGGCTTCGAGCAGGCGTCGTACTCCACGGTCTGCGACTACGTCGTGGTCCGGCGCAAGGAGATCGAAGCGGAAGCCCGGGAGGGGCACCGGCACATGGACGGGATGGTTCCGCAGGTGCATCTTCCCGGTGAGGAAGCGGAGGTCGACTTCGCGGATGTGTGGGTCCGGCTGGCGGGTGAGGTGGTCAAGTGCCACCTGTTCACGCTGCGGATGTCGTACTCGGGCAAGGCCGTCCACCGGGTCTATGCCTCGCAGGCACAGGAGTCCTTCATGGAGGGGCATGTCGAGGCGTTCAACGTCCTGGGCGGGGTGCCGGCCCGGCACATCCGTTACGACAACCTGAAGCCGGCGGTCAACCGGGTCTGCACCGGCCGCAGCCGGGTGGAGTCGGAGCGGTGGCTCACCTTCCGCGCGCACTACGGCTTCGACGCCTTCTACTGCATCCCGGGCCAGGAGGGCGCTCATGAGAAGGGCGGGGTCGAGCACGAGGGCGGACGGTTTCGGCGCACGCACCTGGTCCCGGTCCCGGACGTCGCCTCGCTGGAAGAGCTGAACGAGAAGATCACCGAGATCGACGCGGCCGAGGACGCCCGGATCCTGTCGGGCAGGCTGACCACGATCGGCTTCAACTTCATCACCGAGACCGATCAGTTGTTGCCCCTGCCGTTCGAGGAGTTCGAGTGCGGCATCACCCTGACTCCGAAGGCCGACCGCAGCAGCCGGATCACGGTCCGTCAGTGCCACTACTCGGTGCCCGCCCGTTTCATCGGGCAGAACGTGCGCGTGCTGCTGCGGGGCAATGAACTGCTGGTCTTCGAACGGCGGAAGATCGTGGCCCGTCACCCGCGCCTGACCCGGCGGGGCGAGTTCCGCGACGAACTCGATCACTACCTGGAGATCCTGCTGGCCAAGCCCGGCGCCATGGCCGGCTCGACCGCGCTGGCCACGGCCCGCCAGAACGGGTCGTTCACCGAAGCCCACGAGGCGTTCTGGGCCGCGGCCCGCACCGCGCACGGAGACGCGGCGGGGACCAGAGCGTTGATCGAGGTCCTGCTGCTGCACCGGCGCATGCCGGCCGACGCGGTCCAGCTGGGCATGGCGACCGCGATCCGGGCCGGCGCCACCACCGCGGACGTGGTGGCCATCGAGGCCCGCAAGGCCGCCGCGCAGGCGCCGGCCCCGCCCGAGGACCTGGACGACGCGGGCGACCCGCCTCCGTGGGCCGAGCCCAGCGGGGTCGTGTCACTGACCGCCCGCAGAGCCCAGCTGCCCGAGGACAAGCGCCCGCTGCCGACGGTGACGCACTACGACCAGCTCCTGACCCGCCAACCGAAAGGCACTGCATGAGCACGACCGCCGCACCCGCCCGCCAGCACGTTCCTGGACCCCGCCGGGATGCCGGACCGGAGGAGGCCGTGGACACGGTCATCGACGAGGCATGCCGCAGCCTGCATCTGCCCACCATCCGCGGCCGGGTCTCGGAGATGGCCGAGGAGGCGATGCGCCAGCGGTCCAGCTACAAGGACTTCCTGGCGGACCTGCTGGAAGCCGAGTGCGCCGAACGCGAGGAACGCCGCAAACAGCGGCTGGTCAGAGAAGCCAACTTCCCCCGGCCCAAGCGCCTGGAGGACTTCGACTTCACCGAGAACCCGAACGTCACGCCGGAACTGGTCGGCACCCTGGCGGACCCGGCCTGGGTCAAGGCCGGGCAGCCGCTCTGCCTGATCGGCGACTCCGGCACCGGCAAGTCCCACCTGCTCATCGGGATCGGCACCGCCATGGCCGAGGCCGGCCTCAAGGTCCGCTACACGACCACGGTCAACCTGGTCAACGAGCTCGCGGAAGCCGCCGACGAGAAGAAGCTGGCCCGCACCATCGCCCGCTACGGCCGCGTCGACCTGCTCTGTCTGGACGAGTTCGGCTATCTCGATCTGGACAAGGCCGGAGCGAAACTGCTGTTCCAGATCTTCACCGAGCGTGAAGAACGCAGGGCTATCGCCATCGCGTCGAACGCTCCGTTCTCCGAGTGGAAGCAGACCTTCACCGACCCCCGCCTCTGCACAGCGATCGTCGACCGCGTCACCTTCAACGCGCACATCGTGGAGACCGGCACCGACTCCTACCGCTTCGCACAGAGCCAGAAGAAGCAACGACGCCGCTGACAGCAACCGACAACTGCGGCCGGCCTCCCTCACGGGAGGCCGGCCGCAGCCTTGTTGGACCCGGCCGCCAAGTCCCAGTGCCGACCGGACCATCGCCCGTTCTCGTCCAGCCATCGCGGACACTGGGCGGTCCGCGACCTCAGCCGAGTCGGGTCGGCAGCCTCCACGCACCTGTCGGGGGCACGCTGACAGAGGTCTGACCGAGACCCCAAAAATACCGCGCCGACCCCCCGTCCCGGCCAGCGGAACCACCCGATCGAAGTGGGGCCAAATCACCTTGCTACAGCGGCGCGAACACCCTCCCCGCACGCCCCCACCAGCCTGCCCATGGAGCCAAAAGAACTCGGTGCAGTGGAGCCCAAAGAAGTGCTTACAGACAGACCCGGTGTCCGCCGGACAGCAGGTCCATGACCTGGGCCATGGCGCCGACGTTGGTACGGCACAGCACCGCGTCGGGCCGGGTGACGGGGCCGAGTTCGGTGGGCACGGTGTCGGCCCCGGTGAGACGGATGGGAGCGTCGGCCAGGTGCAGCCAGCGGTTGGCTTCTTCGGCGAGGCGGGGGCCGAAGCGGAAGGACCGGGACAGGGCGAGCTGGGTGCCGTCGAAGCCGGTCATGACGTCTTTGGCGCCGCGCCAGTGGTAGATGGCCTGGGCGGAGTCGCCGACCATGACCAGCTGGGCGTGGTCGCGTTGGGCGAGGAAGATCTGCTCGACGACGGGGTTGGTGTCCTGGGCTTCGTCGAGGAGCAGGAAGTCGGCGTCGATTTTCGGCTGGGTGAGGGCCCAGATTTTCAGGTAGTGGTCGTGATCGAAGCGGACGGCGCCGTCGTCGGGATGCTGCAGGTCCATCCAGGCTTTGCGGGCGAACGGGACGACGTGCGCGGCGAGTTGCGCGTGCAGGCTGGGCTCTTCCAGGCCGCGAAGGTGCGGGATGTGGTGGCTGGTGATCGTCGTGTCTGCGGTGTGGCAGAAACGGGCCACAGTGCGCAAAGTGACGTAGGAGAGGGTCTTTTGGGAGAGGTCGCGTTCGCCGATGCGGAGGGCTTTGGTGATGCCGAGGGCCTGCCCGGTCTGCCAGGCGGGACGGCGGGGGGCGCCCAGGCGGCGGGTGTAGCGGTGGCCGACGGCAGCGTAGGCCAGGGCGTGGGCTGTCTTGCACAGGACGCTCTTGGGGAAGCGCGCAGTGGCGTCCTGGGCGATGGCCCGGTTGTAGGCGAGGTAGCGGCCGCGGCGCTGGGTGGCGTGGGCGAGCTGGGCCAAGGTGGTGGTCTTGCCGGTGCCCGCACCGGCCTGCAGGGCCAAGTGTTCGCCGGTGCGGAAGGCGTCGGCCGCGGCGGCCTGTTCGTCGGTCGGTTTCAGCACGGCGCGGCTCCGGAAGTGCGGTTCAGGGCGTGCCCGACGGCCGCGATGAGATGGGCGGGCGTGGTGTGGGCGAGCAGTTGCTGCAGGGCCCGGTCGAGGCGGTCGGCCTCGTCGCTGGCGTGCTGGGCCAGGGCCCGGTGAAGGGCCAGTTCCACGAAGCGTTGGGGTGTCTGTGCTGCGCGGTCGGCCGCTGCCGCGAGGGCGGTGTGTGCGGCGGGCGGGAAGGCGACGTTGAGGAGGATCTTGCCGCTTCGGTCGGGGTAGTGCGTGGTGATGACGTCGATGGGCAGCCGTGTGCCGATCTGGCGGCGCAGTCGGGTGAGGGCCTTTCCCGGGGTTTTGGCGCGTACGACGGTCATGAGCCGGGTGGCGTCGGAGTTGGCGGCGAGCGGCATCGTGCGGCCGGCGTGATGGAGTTCGGCCGCGGTGAGGGATCGGGTCAGGGTGATTTCCAGGGCGTGGTGCGCCATCGTCATGCCTCGCCGCCGGGGCGGTGCGGGAGGCGGGTGCGGATGTGTGCTGCGTGCAGGAGGGGGTCGAAGACCTGCCATCCGGCCAGGGCAAGGTCGGCGGCGTTCGGAGCGGCGGCATGGGCGGGGCAGCGCTGGGTGCGCCAGCGCAGCTGCTCCCCGTACGGCAGGCGGCTGAGGTCGTAGAGGGCCATCAGCCCGGCGGGCAGGGTGAGTTGGCCGCGCTGCGGGCTGGCGGGCAGGAGTGCCCAGACCCCTTTGGGGGCGTCGGGGGCGAGGACGGGCAGCGGGCAGCGGCGGCGGTGCCGGGTCTGGGCCACACACTGGATGTCCTCGACCGGCCGGTCGGCGAGATAGCGGCCCAGCAGCAGCTGCGCGACGGGACGGGCGGGCCAGGCGCTGGCGGTCGCCGGCTCACGTTTGAGCGCGGGTGGTGTGGACAGGGCGAAGGCACCGGAGTCGATCAGGCGCCGGGAGCGGACGCCGAGTTGGCGGCGCATCTCCTCGACGTGGGTGGTCAGGCGGGCAGTCGGGGTGCGGCTCGGGCAGAGCACGGCGTGCGGGATGCGGCACCAGGCGCTGCCGTCGCCGTGCGGGTGGGCGATGCCGCAGCTCAGATGCCAGCGGCAGGAAGCGGGGACGTGAGCGACGGCGAGTTCGGCGGGGTGCAGGGCGATGGGGCGCCGATCGGTGCGCTGGTAGAAGTCAATGTGGTTGCCGCAGGTGCGGCAGCGGCCGCTCTGACCGGTGCGCAGCAGGCGGCTGGGGCTGGTGGCGGCCACCCGCAGCGGCCGTCGGGGCCGGGGGGCGGGCGGGCTGCCGTCCCAGTGGCAGGAGGCGGAGGCGGAGTTGGGGCACATGGCGGTGAAGCTTCCAGACGACGCGCCGCTGCACCGGGACAGCACCTCAGAGTGTCCTACGGATGGCGCAATCCGGGGGAACGCCCGCACGACTGAGCGAACGCGTGCTCGATGACGGGTCGCCTGTTCAGGTGATGTCGCGCCGGGGTGACGGAGGGGCCTGACGGGCGGTTCAGAGTTGCGGCGTGCCGGGTGGGGTGTGGTCTGCACAGAGGGAGCCGAGGAGCTCGTCGAGGGAGACGTCGAGGGCATGGGCGAGAGCATGCCAGGTGGTGACGCTGCCGGTGGTGTGGCCGTGTTCCAGGTCGATGAGGGTGCGCCGGGCCAGGCCGCTGCGGCGGGCGAGTTCGTCGAAGGTCCAGCCGCGCTCGCCCCTCAGCCTCGCCAGCGTCACGCGCAACGCGAGGAGGTCGGGATCGGGCGGCAAGATCGTCACTCCACCATCCGACGGTGCAGGACCCTGCCCTGTCAGTGCAGACCTCTGCACTATTTGCTAGGGAAGGGGTGACACTCGGCGGTGCTGGAGTAAGTGCTGCAGCGTGCCCTGTTCCCGCCCCGGACGACGCCTGGGGCACGCCCGTTCGACGGCACCGATCAGATCGGAGGAAAGCGAGCCCGATGAGGCTCTCCACGCACGAGACGGTGCAGCGCATCTGGACGGTGCGGCTGCACCCGCAGCCGGGCGGGCCACTGCTGAGCTGCCCTCAATGCACGCTGCACGGCTACCGACTACCGGCCGCCTCGGCCCGCTCCGTTGCCCTGACGCACCTGGCCCGTCACGCCCGACGGGACGTGCTGCCCAGGCATTTGCGGACCTGCCAGTGCCGGGCTCGAAGCTGCTCCTGGCACCCGCGCCACCGCGGCTGCGCCGGCCCCGTGCTCCTGGCGCTGACCTGCGACCGCAGCGGCCGCGTGTGGCGCCTCGCGGATGCATGCGCCGCCTGCGCGGCCGCCACCACCAACACCGCCGTCGTACCCGACACCCTGCTCGCCTCTACACGCGCGCGGCAGGCCGGTCCGGTAATCAGGCCCTCGCACGGACCGGGCGAGCGGCTGCGCGTGCGGGAAATGCTCACCTACCTCGGGGTGGCGCTGCCCTGCTACTCCTCCCCCGCCGCCCGGCTGCTGGCCCTGCAATGCGCCCTGCGCGCCGACGGCCGAGGCCGCGTCCGGCTCCCCAACGGTCTTCTGCGCAGCATGCGGCTGCACGGCCGTGCCGAACTCTGGAGCGAACTGGAGCATGCCGGGTGGCTCCGCTGTTCCCTCCCGCTGCGTCCTCACGTGGAAGCGCGTCTGCTCGATGCGGACATGCAGACCCAGACGTCCGGTCGCGGCGCCCGCGCGGCGCACTGGGCCTTGCGCCCTGTTCCGCTGGTCGCGCCGCGCGGGGTGTCTCCCGCGGTGCAGCTCACCGCTCTGGTCCTGGCAGCCCATACGTCCGACGGCGTCGGAAGTGCGGAACTCGACGTCCTTGCCCGGCTGGGCGGTCAGTCCCCGCAGCAGGTGGAGGATCTCCTCGACCAGTTGGTCCGCTGCCGTCTCCTGGCCGCCTGGCAGCACCTCAGGGAGCATGACGAGATCTCCTGGCGCCTCCCCGAACACAGCACACCGAGCAGCGCCCCACCAGGAAGGTGACCTCGCGGCGGGCCTGTTGTCCCGCTCCGCCCACACTGTCGGGACTGCCCTGCGTGGTAGCGCTCCCGGCGCCACTTTTCGGTGTTGGGAGGTGCGCCAGGAGGACGGGCCGGGGAAAGGACTGCCGGTTCAGGTCGGGTTGGGGAGGAGAAGGCCGTCGAGGTACAGCTGCAGGATGCGCGCGCTGAGCTGGTCGGTGGCCGACCAGCTGATGCCCGGCAGCGGGCGGCTGAGCTGGGTGACGGCCGTCATGAGCTCCTCCAGGGACACGTCCGTGCGTACCTGTCCCGTCTGCTGCGCACGGGTCAGCAGCAGCTGCGCGGCGTGCACCAGGCGGATCCTTCTGGCGCACCAGTTCCGGGCGCACACCGGCGAGTTCGGCGGACAGGCAGCACAGGGAGGCAAGCCGCTGGCGGGCCGCAGCCTGCACGAAACGGCCGAGCGCGGCGAACGGGTCGTCTTCCTCAGCCGCATCAGCGCCGGCCGTGGCAGCCCGCTCGAGTACGTCCGCCAGGAGGGCCTCTCGCCCGGAGAAGTGGCGGTAGAGGGTGGCGTTACCGACTCCTGCGCGGCGTGCGATCTCGTCCAGGGGTGCTTGCGGCCCCTGCTCCACGAACATCTCCTGGGCTGCGTCCAGGATCCTGGTCCGGTTGCGCACCGCGTCGGTCCGCAGCCCTCTGCATCGTCGGCCTTCGGTGTCCGCGTCCGACCCGCAGGCCCGCACGCTCGCCCCTCTCTCGGCACTCCGCGCTTTCTACGGTGCAGTATCTCCGCTGCGGGCCAAGTACCCTCTGGGCGGCCGAGGTTGCAAAGATCCGGGCGGTCCGCTTCGCAGACGCGACAGGCTGGTCCCGACTGCTGCCGCACACGTGGCACCAGTCCACCAGCTCATGGCTCGCGTGCTCATGAAGGTGCGAATCCGGTCGGACAATGGCTGTAACTGATCATGTATGTGCACGCTCGGACAGGGAGCGGTCATGATTCGTTCTTGCGGCCGAGCATGGCGGTGCGGGCGCTAGCGTCCCCCAGAGTTCGTACTTCTGCGGGAGGCTGGACGTCATAGTGGAAGCGGTCTCGGATCTTCTCACTCTCAGAACGGGCTACACGGCCAAGATCGATGCCGACCTGGAGCTCGTCGAGAAGGATCGCGAGCGCGTCCGTGCGGAGATCACCGCGCTGCAGGATCAACTGCACACCCTGGAGGGCAATCACGCGCTGCTGCTGAGCCTGCGGGAGGCCCTTTCGGATCACTCCGCCACCGCCTGCCCGGAGGCGGGCGCAGACGGTGCTGCCACGACCGCCGGCAGTCCTGCCGCTCCGCCCGTGTCCGACGGCGTGCCGCACACGGACGGCAGTGCCGCTGCTGGTTCTGGCCAGGCGGCCGTGGCAGCAGAAGAATCACCGGAGCCCGCGAAGAAGGCGCCGACGCTGCGGGATCTGGTGACCGGTGAGCTGAAACGACGTGGCGAGCCCTGCTCGTCGAACGATGTCGCCACCTCACTGGCCCGGGCGCACCCCCGCAGGAGGATCAAGGAGCCCGCGATGCGTCACGCGCTGGAGGCGCTGGTCGCGCAGGGGCGGGTACGGCGGGCCAAGCGCGGCTCGCGCGTCTTCTACCTCTCGGTCGGCACACCTTCCGCGGCCGGACCGGCTGGAAACGACGGCACGGGTACGGGCTAAAGTCCGGCCGCCCGGCGAAGCGTGCTGGCTGGTTCAGGCAGCCGCATCACGGAGCGGCGGTGCGGGCGGCAGGAAGACCGGCATCGTCTCGAAGCCGAGAGCCTCCAGGCCGGCTTGCTGGCGGGGCGTCATCTGGGCGCTGTCCCTGCGCCGTCGGGCCAGCCAGGCACCCAGGTGGACCTGGTCGCCGAGGATCTCTTCGGTGTGGTCCTTGGGCATGTCGAGGTGCCCGTAGCGCTGGTGGTACTGGCGTGCCGCGCGCAGGCCGCGGTTGAAGGCGCGCTCGCGGAGGCTGATGGGACGGGTCAGCAGCATGCTGTGGGGGTGGGCGTCAGGGCAGGCGCGCGCCAGGGCGGCCAGGAGGTGTTTTTGCTGGGAATCGAGCAGGTCGGAGTGGGTGATCTGCCGGTCCAGCCAACTGTCCCAGGCGGAGTCACGGCTGGCGTGGCGGTGGTAGGTGCACCGCCAGGTGCTGGTGGTCAGGCGGCGTCTGATCTGCGTGTAGGTGTACTGCCAGCGCAGGCTCCAGGGCGGGTTCCAAAACGGGTCGATGGCGTTGAGGGAGGCGATGCGGGCGGGGGCGAGCTGGCCGGTGTCGGCACGGCAGCGCATGGTCTCCAGCCAGGCGGCCAGGCGGCGGTCGCCGCCGTGGGCGTTCTTGCCCAGGGCGAGGGTGCCGTGGCGGGCGGCACAGGCGGTGATCCGGGCCAGGTGGTGTTCGAAACTTTCGGGGGGATGCGGCCAGGCCAGTCCCATGCTGGTGAGGGCGGCGATGCGCTCGGCGGGCAGGGCGCCTGCCGCGTACAGAGAGCGTTGCTGGCCGATCCACTGGCCCAGGGCCAGGCCGTCGCTGGTGACGTGTTCGCTGGGGACGTTCAGGTGACCGTGGCTGGTCCAGAAGGCCTGGGCGGCCTGCAAACCGTCGTTCCAGAAGGCGTTGTTGGGGGCTTTGTGGGTGCGCAGCTTCAGGGTGCGGGTGACCTCGTCGGCGCGGTGCGGGCGAGGTGCAAGGGGCTGTGGTCGCGCCTTTACTCGGGAGCCGAAGCGCTGGTACGCCCTGGTGTCGTAGACGGCAAGGCCGTTGAAGAAGCGCCAGAAGTCCGAGAACGAGGAGGAGTCCATGGCTTCCTGAGTGGACTGGCCGGGCGCGATGTAGACGGGGATGAAGATGGAGGCGCACTTGGCCTGGCCGGGAGGTTTACGCAGGGCCCGACCGATGCTCTGGGCGATGTTGCTCGGGCTGCGGCGCGGGTCGGCGATCAGGATTCCGTCGGTGTCGGGGGCATCGACGCCTTCGCTCAGTACACGGACGCTGGCGAGCACGGCGCAGTCATGGCTGGCGGCGGTGCTGCCCGGGGTGTGGGCGGAGAAGTGCTCGAACTCACGGAAGATCTGCTGGCGTCGCCAGGTCGGCTGGTTGCAGTACAGGGCGTTCGCCCAGGGGTTGCGGATGCCGGTGCGCTCCGCGAGCAGGTCGGCGGTTTCGGGCAGAGAGGCGACGAAGCCGCGGGCGGCGGCGATCCGGCCGTGGAAGGACAGCACCCGGCGCACGTCGTGTTCGGCCATGGACATCAGCAGGGCTGCCTGCATCGCGGCCAGACGGAGGCCGTCCTGGTGCGGGGTGGGCAGGGGTGCGTGGAGGATGTCGCGCAGCATGCTGTCGTGGACTTCCGGCACGATGAGCTGGTAGTCGGCGAGGATGCCGCGTGCGATGGCCTCGGCCAGGTCCAGGCGGTAGACGACGGGGCCGTAGATGGTGGGGTCGTCCATCGAGGCGAGCCGTTCGATCCGGGTGCGCGCCTTTGGATTTGATGTGGTGCGCCAGTTGCGGGGCGTGGCGGTCATGTAGAGGCGGTGCGCGGCCGGGATGGCGCGGTCGTCGTGGATGAGCGCCCATCGTTTGTCCCAGTCGCCGCTGGTGCGGTGGGCTTCGTCGGCCAGCGCGAAGACCCAGGGCGGCAGCCGCTGGTCACGGTGGGCCTCGGCAATGGTGGGCAGGGAGGCGTAGGTGGCGAAGACGGCGATGCGTCCTCCCTCGGCGACCCGGCGGGCCAGCACCCCGGCGTCTCCGGTGAGCAGCAGGTGGCCGCGCAGGCTGCGGTCGTGGACGCCGGGCAGTGAACACACGCCGATGAGCTGGTCGAAGCCACCGTCGGCCAGCCAGCGGGCCGCGGTCTGCGTCAGGAGTTCGAGGGTCGGGACGAGGACGAGAACGGGGCCCCGCGCGGCGAAGTGCTCGGCGACGCGCTTGCCGATGAGGGTCTTGCCGGTGCCGCAGGCGGCGATGATGGTCACGGCCGCGTGCCCCGTCCCGCTCAGGGCGTCAACGCCCGCGCCGACGGCTTCTCGTTGGTGGGGGCGCAGCTGAACACGGCCGGACATGTGACGCGCTGACTCCCTCGTCGCGGAACTCCGTGCCCGCGGGGGCACCTTCACCAGCCTGTTTGCAGTACAAGAGCGTGGCACTCTTCCTGCAGGTTCCGGTCGGCACTGATCGAATCTGCTCTTTCTTTTCTTCACATGTGCGTAAGAAGTCGACTCTGGGACCGGATGCGCGCCAGGTCGGACCGTTTCGTCGGCCTGAGCTGCCTGCCGAGGGGCGGCGGGAGTTAGATGAAGCCGCAGCCAGACATCCCGGAAGGAGGACGCCGCCATGGCGCAGAAGCGGGACGAATGGCTCGGGCGGCGCCGGATGCACCTGCGGCTGCGGTTTTTGCAGGGCGAGTCCACCGGCTCGTACGTGACGCGGCTGGCTGCCCGTAACAACCGCCCCCGGGAAGAGGTGCTGAGGAGTATGGGCACCGGCCCGGTGCCGGTCGATCCCCAGTACACCGAGATGTACGTCAGCCGCTACGCGCGCGAGCGGCTGGCCACGCTGGCCGGCCACACCGTGGCCGAGATGCAGGAGCGTCTGGTCGGCCTGCGTGACGAATTCCTCATGCCCAAGGACGCCAAGGACGACTGGGAGTGGCCCTGGGATGCGCGGGCCGGCTACATCGTGCAGGCCTGCTCCCTGTGTGCGGCGCGCCGCGGCACCCGCTCGCCTGCCTGGCTGATCCTGCCCGACCCCTGGCAGGTATGCCTGCGCCATCAGCGCTGGACGGACAACTCCCGCAGCACCAGGCACCCCTACGTCGATCTCAGCGAGCTCGCGGAGGTCGTCCGCGCGCAGCAGCGCCTGAACCGGATGCGCAAACGCCTGGGACCTGCCGGGCGGTGGGTGTTCGCGGACGCCTGTTCCGTCCTCGTCCGCTCCGGGTATCTCGAGGACCCGGCACAGACGGAGGAGTGGGCTGTTCTCGCGGCGAAGCTGGGCGAACAGCGGGTGCGGCCGCTGGCGCAATTCAGCCGATTGTCGCTGCTGACCCGGGATCTGGCCTGGCTCGAGGTGCGCCGCCTGAACGGCGTACTGGACAAGACCGAATACCAGGACTGGCTGCCGCGGACAGCGCTTCGGCACGGCTACCGGTTTATCGAGCCGCTGACCCTCTGGCACCACCAGCACCGGCCTCTCAAGCAGGGAATTCCACAGCTCTCCGGTGAGGAAGTGCCCTCACGCGCGGAGGCACAAAGGGTGACAGGTCACGCCCTGCCCTCCCCTTTGGCGCCGGTGGAGGAGCTGACATGCCTGCCGTGGGTACGCATGCCCAACTCGATGGACCGGCTGTTCCTGTAGTCGTCCGCGCCGCATACGTCTCCCCCGACGAGCGGGGCTGCCAGCCGTCAACTCCCAAAAAACTCCGCAAATTCGAACAGAATATCCAGTACCGATAAGTAGTCGTACCGGAAAGCGAATTGTGACTTTGTCATTTTTCGCTCGATCAATGAATAACTTTCCGTCAGAATAGTGAATATCCGGTTACCTCCTGGCCAAAGACGGCCCCAGACGACGGGACGTTCGGTGGCCGAAAGAATCCCTTTCCCAGTCTCCAGGCGGCGCTTCAACGGAGCCGAGCGCACTGCCCTGTACCTGGCCGCGGATGGCATCTGCCAGCGCTGCGATACGCCGCTCCAGCCCGGCTGGCACGGAGATCACATCGAGCCCTATTCCGTCGGCGGCCCCACCGACGTCGTCAACGGGCAGGCCCTCTGCCCCTGCTGCAACCTTCAGAAAGGCACGACCTACATGAGACTTCGCAGGTGGCAGGAAGACGGCCTCCGTAAATTCCTCGGCGCGCGGGGGGACTTCCTGGCGGTTGCGACCCCCGGGGCCGGCAAAACGACCTTTGCCCTCCAGGCGGCCAGGGCGATGATCGACAGGAGCGAAATCTCCAACATCATCGTCATCGTTCCGACCGCTCACCTGCGCGGGCAGTGGGCCAAGGCGGCCAACAGGGAGGGCATCAAGCTCGACTCCGATTTCGTCAACCGGAACCAGCAGGTCGCACGGGACTTCGACGGTGTCGTTGCCACTTATCAGTCAGTCGCCGCGAGCCCTCTGCTGTGGAAGAAGCTCGCCTGCGACCGTCGCAGGCCCACGCTCGTCATCCTGGATGAAGTCCACCACGCAGGAGACTCCGAGCACCTCGCCTGGGGTGCCGCGCTCGCCGAGGCATTCGGTGAGGCTTACCGCCGCCTGTCGCTGTCCGGAACGCCTTTCCGCAGTGACAGCAAGCCCATCCCCTTCCTCAACTACGACGCCGCCCGGCGTGTCGTGCCCGACGTCAACTACGACTACGGCATGGCCTTGCAGGACCAGGAGGTCGTCCGCCCGGTCGCCTTTCCCGCCATGGACGGTGAGGCCCGATGGCGGTTCGCCTCGCAACACCCCATGGCGCAGAAGCTGTCGGAGACGGATCCGACCACTCTGGCCGCAGCGCTGAAGGCCGCTCTCGATCCGACGCACGACTGGATCCCCTCGGTGCTGCTGCGGGCGCACGAGGAACTGGAGCTCATACGCATGGACAAACCGGACTGCGGCGGCCTGGTCGTCGCGACGGACCAGGCCTCGGCCCATGCCTACGCCGAGATTCTCCGTCGCCAGACGGGCGATCAGGTGGATGTTGCGGTATCGGATGATCCTGCTGCCTCCAAAGTCATCGAGCGCTACGGCGCCGGTGATTCCCGCTGGCTGGTTGCCGTGCAGATGGTGTCCGAAGGCGTCGACATCCCCCGCATCGGAGTGATCGTCTACGCCACCCGCATCCGTACAGAGATGTTCTTCCGCCAGGTCGTCGGCCGCTGTGTGCGCAAGCAGGGCGACGAAGACGACATGTGCGCCCGCGTCTTCATTCCCTCCATCACCCAGCTCCTCGGGTACGCGGCCGCGATCGAGCGCACGGTGGATGCTGTTCTCGCGGACGAGGAGAGCCGGGTCCGCCGTTCCACTGCGGAAGGCGAGGGGACGGACCGGGCGCTGCCCAGGACGCCGGAGGTGATCGGGTCGTCGACGGCCGCCCACGCTTTCACGATCAGCAGCGGCGACGCGTTCGAGGAAGCGGAACTGCTGCACGCGCGACGTCTTGGGCAACAGGCGGGTCTGCCGCCGGGGACCGAGCCATCGGCCATCGCACGGCTTCTGCGGCTCACCGGGACCTCGGCGAAACCCGGCGTGGCGCCGGAGCCCGAGGTCGAGCTGACGATGTCGCAACGCAAGAAGGAAGTCCGGGACCTGATCAAGCGCAAGGTCGGCCGGCTCAGCCGGATGACGCGCAAGCCTCACAGCCACCTCCATAACGAACTCAACCGGTCATTCAGCGAGCGATCGATCGATCAGGCCACCCTCGAGACCCTCAGCCAGCGGCTCGTCATCCTCGACCGGTGGATTGAGAACACGTGACCCCGCGCTCGCCGAAGGCCAATGCCGTCCTGGTGCAGGCTCTGGGCAGCGGCATCCGTTCCACGGGCAATGGCCTGACGGATCTTCCGGTGCTGCTTCGGCGGGTCGTGGAGGAAGAAGCGTGGCGGGCTTTCATCACCCCGTTGGGCAGGCTGGTTGAGCACGAGCGGTTCGTCGACTTCGTGGCGGCACCGCCCACCGAAGGCCTCGGGGCGACCATGGAACTGATCCGGAAGATCGTTGCCGATGATCCCGTCGCCTGCGATCTGCTCGATCAGGCCGTCGCGGGGCGGCAGGGCAGACGGAGAGACCTCTTGGATGACATACAAAAGGTTGCTGAGGCGGCCGCTCCGTCCGGGACCTCCAGAGCGGCCGGCCTTCGCCGGCTGCGCAAGAACCGCCCCGACCTGCATGCCGAAGTCCTCGCGGGACGCATGTCGACGCACGCCGCCATGATCAGGGCGGGCTTTCGCCAGCGGAAGCTAAGCATCCCCGTCAGCAGCACGGAGGACGCCGCGATGGCCCTGCGACGGCATCTGGAGCCCGACCAGCTCACGGAACTCGTAAGGCTCCTGACGGTCGACAACCGAGAGCAGCGCCTGGGGTAGAGCTGCAGCCGGCTCGGCCTGCTCCTGCTCCCACGCGCCGGCCTGCGAAGTCACGGGTTGCCGCACGATGCACCGACGGCACATGGCGGACACACACGTAGGCATCGTCCGGCTGAACAGGCACACGGAGCGCATCCGCACCAGGGGACATCGTCAAGACCGCAAGCCCACCTGAATCCTTTCGGGTGAACTCCAGCAGCTGGGTCCTACGGGAGTGGGCGGGACCCGGATCCTGTTGAACGTCTGCCGCGCAGCACAGCGGCCGCGGCACGAGAGGAGCAGCTCGTGGACTTACAGGTGCGCTACCGCGACGACTTGGGCCGCGAGTGCGTCAGTACGCCGCGGGCAGTGCACGGGCTTCCGGTGGAGGAGTGGCCGGTGCTGCACGAGCAGCGCGCTTACCGGGGGCGGAAGTCGAAGGTGCGGCAGTGGTGGTCGTCGACCACCAAGAAGGGCGTCAGCTGCAGGTCGCAGGAGCATGCGTACGCGGCCATGTTCCTCGACCGCGATCCGCGCATCGTCTGCCTGGCTGCGCCGTCGCTGCAGGTCGAGTGGCGGGAGGGTGAGCGTGCGGGAGTGGTGAACCCGGCGTTCATGGCACGCACCGCCGAGGGGCAGCAGATGTTGTATCTTCACTCCCCCGCCGGGAGGGAGCCGGACGATCAGGAATGGTCGGTGGCCCGGGCAGTTGCCGAGGAGGCGGGATGGCAGGTGGATGTCGCCCGCGCCCCGGGCGGCCAGCTGCGCCGCAATGTGTACATCGTCTCGCAGTTCCGTCACGACGAGTTCGCCGACGAGAGGTCCAAGACGGTCTTGCTGGAGACATTCGCCCGGCCCCTGCCCCTGGGCGAGGGCGCCGACGCTGTGGATCTTCCCCCGGGACAGGGCCGCGCGCGCAGCTGGCACTTGCTGTGGACGTACGACCTGACGACGCACTGGGATGAGCCCCTGACCCCCGACAGCCTGGTGTGGGCGGCCGGAGCGGCAGCATGAGCGCCGTGCTTGCCCTGCCGGTCGATGCCCCGGACGAGCCTGCAGGGACGCTGCGGCCGGGGATGACGGTCCGGTGGAAGGCCGACCGCTATCTGGTGGGCGCCCTGCAGGGCGCCACCGTGCACCTGGCGGCGATGGACGACGCCGGCCAGGACGCGCTGGTGCTGGTCTGCGTCCTGGTGTCCACCCCGGACTTCGCCGTGCTGAAGGCCGACGGGACGCCACAGGAGCCGGAAGCGGTGCCGGACCTGTCCGTGCTGGACCGCCTGGAGGAGGACCAGCTCAAGGAGGCGCGCCAATGGGAGAAGCACGTCCGTGAGGTGCTGACCGGCCGTCCTGTCGGCGCCCGGGACGGCGCCTTCACTCCGCGGCACGGCTATGATCCCGCGACCACCACCCGCACCGCCCGCTACGCCCTGAAGGCTACCGAACTGCAGGCGGCCGGTCTCACCGGGTCGGTCGCCACCGTGCAGCGCAAATGCCTGGCCTACGAAGCACACGGGCTGCTCGGTCTGGTCGACAAGCGGTGGCTGCGCACCGGCACCGTCTACGGAAACGTCGACGAGCGTGTGGTGAAGCTGATCCGCCAGGAGGACAAAGCCCAGGGCGGCGCGTCGGCGGGCACCTTCTCCCGGCTGTACAAACGAGTGCGCGCGGCGCTGCGCCGCGCGTACCCGGATGAGTACCGCGCCCTGATGCCGGCGCGCACCACCTTCTACGACCTGCTCAAGCGGCTGGGGATCTCGAAGGAGTCGCTGGAGGCCGCGCCCGGGCAGGGCGAGGATGCCACCGCCCCTCCCGAGCCTCCCTACCATCGGGCGCCGGTGTCGTTGTTGGGCGAACGCGTGGAGATCGACGGCACCGGGCTGGACGTCCTGGCGCTCGGCGACGACGGGCGTCCCGTGGCAGTGGAGTTGACCTATGCCTTCGACATCCTGTGCCGCAGCTTCATCGCCGGAATGATCGTTCCCAAGTCTTCGGGACGCAAGAAGGGGCCGGGCAGCCGACGCCGCGGCGGCCGCGGCACCAAGTCGCTGGATGCCGCGTTGCTGCTGGGCCAGGCGATGGCGCCGCTCGCCGTGCGCCCCGGCTGGTCGCCGCAGGCCCTGGCCGCCAACTCGGACCTGCCCTACGCGCAGATGCTGGCCGGCGATCCGCGGATGGCCGGCGCCGCGGCCCGGCCGGTCATCCGCCCGAAGACGGTGGTCGTCGACAACGCCAAGATCTTCAAGGCCCGGCACTTTAGAGACGTGTGCAGCATGCTGGGCATCGAGGTGGAGTCCGCCCGGGAGCGCACGCCCACCGACAAGGCGGTCATCGAACGTACCAATGCCTCGGTCAAGAGCATGTTCTCCCAGTTCGTCGCCGGCTACACCGGCAACACACTGGCCACACGCGGCAAGGACGTCGAAAAGGAACGCCTGTGGACGCTGAACAAGCTGCAGGACCTGTGGCACGAGTGGGTGGTCACCGAGTGGCAGCGGCGGCCGCACGAAGGACTGCGCTCCCCCTTCCTTCCCTCTCTGGTGCTCACGCCGAACCAGATGTATGCGGCGGCGGTGGCCGTGGAAGGCGGCGTGCCGCGGCCGGTCACACCGGATGAGAGCCGCAAGCTGCTCCTCCATGTGAAACGGACCGTCACCCGTGACGGCATCAAGATCGACAACCGTACGTATGTCAGCCACCGCATCCGGGAGTTCAAGAACCGCCACACCGGCATCAAGGGACAGGGCCAAAGCTGGTCGGTCCACTACAACCCCTACGAGCCCAGCCGGGTGTGGCTGTACGACCACACGGTCGAGAAGGACCCCACCCGCAGTCCGTGGGTGCCCTTCGACTTCAAGTACCAGCACCTGATCTACGACTCCTGGACCCAGTACCTGTGGGAGAAGGCCGCCGACCTCGTCGCCGGCCTCACCGGCAGGGAAGGCAGCGAGGAAGAAATCGCCCGGGCCGTGGACGATCTCCTGGCCCGCGCACGGCGCGGCCCCTCCCCCTCCGCCAAGCCGGTGGCCGCGTTCGTTCCGCAGCCCCTGGAGATCGCCGAAACACCGGTCAACCCGTACGCGGGGATCACCCGGGCCGAACCCGGCAGCGTCACGCCCGCACCGTCTCTCAACGTCGATGCCAAGGACCTCTTCCCCGGCAGACGCGCCGCGCTGCCGCCCGCTGCGCCCGAACCTGCCGCCCCGCCTGCGTCGCCGGTCCAGGCGCGGCCGCCGCGGCGTCGTCCCGCCCCTGCGGGAGGGCACAGCCTGGGCGGATCAGCCGGCGACATTTTCCGGGAACTGGCCCCGGATCCGTCCGAGCCGCCTGCGCCGTGGCCCGGCCAGGACTCGCCACCGCCCAGCCAAGACCCCCAGGAGACGTGATGGACACTGCGCGCACCGCCCCGAAATCAGCCGCCTCCGCAGCTCTCGCTGCACGGTGGGCGCCGATGGATCCCGAACTGCTCACGGTGCGGGAGGGGTTCATGGACTTCGTGCACCGCACTCTCAAACCCCCGGATTTGCAGGACTGCGCCCCCCAGGGCACGAAGGTCACCGACACCGATCCGCGGATGATCTACCACGGGGAGATGATCGCCGTCAGCACCCCCGACGTGACCCAGGGGCTGAAGGACGCGCGGCGCACCCTGCGCACCAACAGGTTCCGCCCCACCGGCAAACGCATGAGCATGATCATCGACGGATGTGCCGGCAAGACCACGCTGCTGCTCCAGATCGGACGCGCCTACCAGGGAGTGCTGGAGACCGAACGTCGGCCGGACAGTGAGTGGACCCCCGTCGTCTACATCAACGTCCCGCCACGCCATGAAAGCAACATGGACTGGTCCCTGCCCTTCGCGGACTTCTTCGGCATGGACCACACCATCAACATCGACAAGCGGACCTACCGCAGCACCGACATGACCGAACCGGTCGTGCACGCCATGTGGGAAAGCCGTACCTCCCTGATCCTCATCGACGGCGTCGACCGCATCCACGACAGCGACCTGGCCACCGCCTTCGACTACTTCGACTGCCTCCAGGGCCGCCTGCGCGTCTCCGTCGTCTACAGCGGTCGCGGCGCCACCGACATCGTCAACGAAGGCCTGCACAACCGCCGCCGCAGCGAACGCCCCCGCACCTCCGAGCAGTTCAACAGCAGTCTGCCCGTCATGCGGATCAACCCCATCCCCCTGCATGCAGGGCAGGAAGGGGGATGGCGGGGCGTGGTGCAGCGCTACGACGACAACCTCCGGCTCTACAACCACAGGCCCGGCGCGCTGCTGGACCTCGAGGAAGAACTCCACGCACGCACCGGCGGCTACATGGACACCCTCGACCAACTCATCTGCCAGACCGCCCAGGAAGCCATCGAATACGGAACAGAAGCCATTACCGAAGAAGCCCTCAACAACATGATCGTCGGCCGCCACGACCCCGGCAACGACTGGGATTAGGGAATCCCGGCGCCGGAAACGACCGCCGCAGCACGGCGGGAAGCCGCCGACCGGTTCTTCACTCCGCAGAAGGCTGCAGGCACAAGCCGCCCTCGGGAGAGGGGCCGGCCCCGACACAGAGAGGTGATCATCGTGCAGGAATCGGACGTCATCACCGTACCGACCGGCGACGGCCCCCAGCTGGCGCTGGCTGTTCAGCGTGGACAGCGATCCGTTGCGCATCTCCGCGGCACGTCTTGTCGCCTACGCTGACGTGCCGCGGCGACAGTCCACGGTCCGGTGCGCACGGCCGCAGGACAAGCCGCTCGTGGAGCGGGTCGGGAGCCTGCTGCGCAGCGGGCTGGCCGGCCTCGCCCCGCGAACCCGCCAGGATGCCGAGCAGCGCCTGGCAGATCTCGTCGCCACCGCGAACGGGGACCTCGCCGGGCGCCAGCGGTCCGGGGCGGGCTGACTCTGCCGAGCCGGCCTGCCGTACCGCTCGCTTGGAGGTCATGGTCCGTCAAAGGGCAGGCCGTGTGAGGGACGATGCCCGCATGGACAACGAAGGGAACCGGTCCGCTGCGGCCGGAGCTCAGATCCCCGCACGGCTGCGTGCCGTCGGACCGGGCTGGCATCCCCTTCTGGAACGCCTCCACGCGCAGCTCACCGTGGACATGCCCGGTTACCGGGTCACCGACGTGACGGAGAAGCTCGGCGGCTTGCGCATCCATGTCACCGCCGGCGAGCAGGCTGTGCCCGAGAAGGTAAGTACGTTGGTGGCGGCATCTGTCGCGGAGGCGGCTGCTACATGCGAATTCTGTGGGGCAGTCGGCCGACCGCGCTCACGCAACGACGCCCCCGGAGGATGGATCAAAACGGTCTGCGACACCTGCCACGCCGACTGGTCCGCCCACAAGATCCTGATCGTGCGGGGTGACGTACTGCGCCGCCCGGTTTAACGGCGTGGCCCCTCATGGCGTCATCCGACGGGTCCGTCCAGCCGTAACTCCACCGGCGTGATCCGACCGTGCCGGGCTGCCCAGGCCGCGCCGACCCAGTGGTGTTCGCGGGGAGCGAGGATCACCGCGATGACGCTGTGGAAGCCCAGTTCCGGGTCGCCGAGAAGTTGCCTGTAGGTGGCGGCGTCACGAGCGCTGGGGACGGGGCGGCTGGTGGGGTGGGTGTGCCACTCACCGACCCAGACACTGGCGTCGCTCGCGAACGCCTCGTCGGCCAGTGCCTGGGCGTGTGCCAGGTCGCGGAGGAAGTAGGTGGGTGTACGTACGGCGGCGGGACCGGGGGTTCCGGCGTGGTGGACGGTGACGGTGTTGTGGGTGTGGTGTCCCAGCAGGATGCCTCCGGTCTCGGTGGTGTGGTCAGCCGTACGCAGTTCGGTGGTGATGATCCGGGCGGCCGGGGCGGTGAGGTGCACGGTGGTGACGGGCTGCTGGGTCATGGTGCTTCGCAGGTGGGGCAGCCGGATCTCGGTGGTGTGGCGGGAAGCCAGCGCAGCTCGGCGGTGTGACCGAGGTTGAAGGGCGGGGCCCAGTCGGGCTGTCGGCGCAGGCCGAGCAGGGCGTGCTCTCCCGGCAGTCGCTGGTCGGGGTGCCCGGCGCGTTCGAGGACGGTGGCGACGGCGGTTTTGGCCGCGAGCTGGGCGACCAGGTGAAGGTCGGAGCCGACGGCGGTCATCGGCCGGTGGCGGGTGCCGGTGCCGTACCCGGCGTCCAGGGCGGGCTCGGGGTCAAGGCCGCCTGCCTCGGCGAGGCTCTGGCGCCGGCAGGTGAGGCAGCCGTGCCGGGGCCAGGGGTGCAACCGCAGAATCTCGCCGAGGGCACCGTCCTGCAGGACGCACGCGAGGACTGCGGTGAGGCCGGCGCGGCGGGCCAGGTGTCCGGTGACACGGCGCGGGGCCACCCCGTCTGCCGTGCACACGACGAGGTGAGTGTCCGCGAGGAGGGCCCGGACGTGGTCGGCGTGTTCGATGACGTCCAGGGGCAGGGGGGTGACCGCGGTGTCAGGGCGCAGGGAGGCGAGTTCCTCGGCGAGGGCGGTGACTTTGTGTCGGCCGATGTGTTTGCGGGCGCTGGTGTGCCGGACGAGGTTGTGCCAGTCGAGCCGGTCGGGGTCGATGAGGGTGAGATGGCCGACGCCGTAGCCGGCGAGTGCGTGCGCGGTGGCCGAGCCGATGCTCCCCGCTCCGATCAGCATGATCCGCGTGTTCTGCAGTTCCTTTACGGGCCAGTGACCGCTGAGTTGCCCAATCCCGGTGGTTTCGGGCTCGGCCGACGCCTCGAGGGGCTGGAAGCCCGCACGGGTGACGTGCCAGGCGACGAGGTCCGGCAGACCGCTTTCGGGAAAGGCGTCCTTCACTTCGGGGGCGTGGGTGATGGCCACGTAGCCGCCGTCGCCCGGCGTCTTGAAACCGCTGGGCACGGCGTCCTTGAACACGTCCAACTTCATGGACGTGCCACGCCGTACCCGCAGGAGGTACCAGAGCGCGTGGAGTTCACTCTTGGCCTGGTACCAGTAGCCGGTAGGACGGGAGTCGCAGCTGGCGAGCAGGCGGGGGACGGGCGGCGGCGGGTCGACAGAAATGATGGAGCCGCCGCCATCGGAGATGCCGCCCACCACAGCTAGGTCGTCCGGCTGGCTGATACGCAACGACAGTCGGCCCCACGCGCCCGAGGTGCGGAGTGTGGTCGCGGCGTCCTGTGGGATGAGGATCAGCACGCGGGACCGTCCTGCCCGCCGGTGTCCAGTTCAGGGTGGCCAGTGGTGTCCTCGGGTGGCAGGGGCTGGGCCAGGAAGTGGTCGAGGCTGTGGTCGGTGACGATGCCGCTGCCGGTCATCTGCTCGATCATCTGGTGTTTCATCAGTGCGTACTCGATCCGCCAGCCGGCGGCCTTCAGCAGCAGATCGACAACGGACTCGCGGCCCGTCCATACGTCGTCGCGCAGGAGGCACAGGCTGGCGTCGCCGTTGACGTGCCAGCGGTGCTGGGTCCATTCAAACGGTTCGGGCAGCGGATCGAGGGGGACGAGGCGGGGCGCCACCATGGGGTACGCCTGGCTGTACTCCAGGCGCAGAAGGAGTCCTTCGTCGCCGATCCAGGTGGTGAGGTGCTCGGGCTCGGGCCGGTCGAAAGGCCAGCGGGGCAGCCTGCCTTCCCAGGTTCCTGCTCCGGCGTCGTTCCAGACGAGGCCGGGGAACTGAGCGGTGATCTCGTCGTGGTCGCAGCGAAGCCGGCGTGCTTCGCACGCCCACCAGGTGATGGGCGTGCGGTCATTGGGCGTGTGTGCGGTGGTCATCCCTGGGGTGCGTCCTTGATGGGCCGCGGGGTGATGAGCGCGGGCGTCCCGGTGATCAGCGAGGCAGGCTTGGCCGGTGCAGCGGGTGCCGGGAAGTCGTCTCCGAAGATCTCCTGCCACAGTCGCAGAGCGTCGTCGGTGTCGCCCTCGGTCGCGGCCGCGCAGGCCCGCTCGGCGATGTCCGCCGCGTTGGTGAACGCGGCGGACAGCCCCGCACGGTCGAGGTCCGGCTGGATCTCACCGCACAGGCCGGCCGGGTCCCAGACACCCTCGTTGACGCGGACCGCAGCCGCGGTGAAGAACGTCCTGAGCGCCTGGGACCGGTTGCCGGTCCTGGGCATGCAATTGAGAGCGAGGACTTCCATGACGAGAGACTTGATGCGTCCCTCGACCGGGGCGTCGAGCCGCCACTGCTTGAGGACTCGGACCAGGGGCCGGAAGTGCGACCAGTCACGCTGGTGATCGGCGACCTGCTCGATGAGGTACTCCGGGTTGGCGGGCACCCAACGAGTGCTGAGCTTCTCGGGGATGAGCAGCGTGCCGTCGGGCTGGCGCAGCGCGGGCATCACGTCGACCGTGAAGGCATCGGGATCCTCGGGGTCGTCAAGGAAGCACTTGACCGCGTGGTTACGCAGGAGAGTATGCCGGACCTGGTTGGCGTGAGTGCCGTCGCTCTGGCTCAGCAGTTGGTTTACCCGGGTGCGGACGTGCTCGAGAGCATCCTCTGCGCTTGAGCCCTCGCTCCCCCACTCGGGCTGTTCAGCCTGGTCGTAGACGGCGATGATGTCGACGTCGTGGATGGGCTTGAGCTGCGTGCTGCGGCTCAAGGAGCCCGAGCCGAAGGTCTCCAGGACATCGGGCTCGCTCAGCAGCGCGGTCTTGAACAGGTCCCGGCGCTCACGAGCCAGTCCGGTCTTGCCGATGTCCTCGTTGACGGCCTTCTGCAGCGCGTCGAATGCCTCGTTGATTCCCATGGGGTGTGCCTCCTCGGGCGCGTCGTCCAGCCCGGGTGCACGCCGTGGCCGCTGGCTCCCGGGTGGGGGTGCGGCGGCCGCAAACAGGCATCGGTGGCTGCTCGTTCACCACAGTAAGACCCGCCACTGACAAACCCTCCTGCACCAGGACTAGCTGATTGTTCGCGGTGGCGTTCGCACATATCGGATCCGCGCGCTTTGTGCAGGTGGGAGGCACCTCGGGGCTGCGGCCTCACGCTGAGGAGCCCGCCAGGGCCGGGCCAGTGGCCCCGGGGCCCGATGCGGGCTCGTCCGACGACAGAAGGACGAGGCGGACGGCCGGGCAAAACACACCTTTCACATCTTCGGCGTCAGCGGGCACACAGCGGGACACTGCAGAGGAGACTTCGACCGGAGGATGGGGGGGACGTGTGAGGTGGCATGGGCAACTGAGGCGGCTGCTGTTCTCCCGGGAAGGCGCCGGCACGGTGCTGATGGCGGCCTCCACGGCCGTCGCGCTCGGTGTCGTACCGAGCATCCTGGAGCAGTGGACCAAGCGGCAGTGGGTGTTTGTCGTGGTCTTCGCCGGCGCTCTCGTCCTGATGCTGGCGGGGTGGGTGCTGCAGCGCCCCCGTGGACTCGGCGTAGTGGTCAGCCTGTACCCGGCGGACCGCACGCAGGCCTCGCGGGTCGTGGCGCTGAAGAACGCTTCCCGCACCGCGCACAGCGCGACGCTGGTCATCGATCGCGCGGTCCTGTGGCCCGGCGAGCGCTCTGTGCAAGGCCGTTCGGACGTCGCCGACTTCGTGGCCAGGCTCATCGACGCGCAGATTGAGGAGTTGCGAGCGGGCGGCAGAGCGGAGCCCGAGGTCGCGCTGTACGTGCTCGCTCATCTGCAGGACGGGTTCCTTCTGGGCCGGCGCCTGGCCGACGATGCACAGCTGTCGTTGGCCGTGATGCATCTGTCTCAGCAGGCCGGGCGCTCTGTGGTCCCCGGCGTCGAGCTCGGCAGCTCGCTGCGTGCTGCGCTCACTCCCCCACAGCGCGCGCAGGTCACCGGGCTTCTGGTGGCCCCGACGCGCGGCCGTCCGCAGCTCGTGGAGATCCCCGCCGCAGCCGGAGCGCAACGTCACCGGATCGCGCTGATCGTGCGTCTGGCATCGGCCGGCTCCATGGTTGATGACGCACGCCACGTGGCGGTGACCGGGCAGGATTCCTACGGGCCGGGACACCACACCGGCTACCGTCTCCCGCCCGCGGGCCCCGGCGGCACGGACGGTCCGTGCGGCGCCTATCTCGTCATCGACACCGGCAACGCCTACCTGCCCGACGATCCCGGTGTCTACGCCGCGGTGACGACGTATGTCTGGGAGTGCTGGCAGGCTGCGCGGCAGGAGTGGGCGCAGCGGCTCGGCGTCGCCACCGCGGTGGAGGGGCTGCTGTTCTTCCACGGCCCGCTGCCGATCGCTGTCGCGCTGGGCTGGCTGACGGCCCGTGACCGGATATCTCTGGTCCACCACGACCTGCGGCTGGCGCAGGGCGCGACTCCGCCGTAGGCAGCGGGATCGTAGTGGTTGTGGCGGGTCCTCATGCGTCGATGACGAACGCCTTCTCGTACACCTGCTGCGCGTTGACGTCCTCGTACACGGTGGTCGGGCGCAGCCGGTTCCACCGGTTGCCCAGCAGCAGGGACAGGCCCATGGGGCCGGCCTGGAAAAGGTGGATCGCGGGGTGGGCGCGGCAGGCACGGCGGAGGTGTTCCCGGATGCCGACGGCGAGTGCGTTGGCCGTTGCGGCGTCCGGGATGGAGTTGTCCTTCGCCCCGCCGGGCGGGCGCAGTACCAGCAGCCGGGAGACAGGGATCTGCTGCTCGGTCAGGAAGTCCAGCACATCCTGAGCAGGGTCGGTGGCGACCGCGATGGCGACGGCGAGGTCGGGCCCGAGATCGAGGACGTGCTCGTCGACGGCCGGCTGCAGCGGAGTCTCGTAAGGCTCGGCGGATGACCACAACTGGCCGCGCTGGACCACAGCCAGGTCGGCGCCGGTCACCATGCGGAAGGCCGCACCGACCACGAACGCGGGTGCCAGACGCAGGCTGCCGGTGACGGCAACCGCTGTGGTGCCGGGCGGCATCCGATACGGTGCGGCTTCGATGTCCTCCTGCAGCTGAGCCCAGGTTGCCGGGGCCAGCGGGCGCCGTTTCAGATAGGCCGAGGCGCCCTCGAAGCGCTCCGCCCAGTCCACCCCGTAGTCGGCGTCCTCGGCCATCGGGTCCGGCTTCAGGGTGGCGATGGACACCACCGCACGTGACGAACCCTCAGTAGCTGTTGTCGTTCCGATCTTGAGGGGTGTGAGTCGAACGGGAGTCTCGATCGGGTGGTTGGCGCCGGCTGCGGGCATGAAGGCAGGGCCTCTTGGTAGCTCGGGGTTGCGAAGCCAACCGAGATCCAGGAGACCCTGTTGCCGCAGTTGTACGTGCACACGCCGGTGGAGTTCAACTCGGCTGCACCGACGTGTGATTGTGTCGCCCACCGGTTCGGAAACGCAGCCGATCACCCGGAACGTGTTCGGCGGTATCCCTCGGACATGACGGACGCGGAGTGGACCGTGGCCCGGCCGCTGCTGCCCGTGCCGGGCTGGCTGCGCGGCCGGGGCGGACAGCCGGAGGCGTACTGCCACCGGGCAATACTCGACGCGATCCGCTACCTGGTCGACAACGGCATCAAGTGGCGGGCCATGCCCGCCGACTTCCCGCCGTGGGACCGGGTCTACGCGTTCTTCCGCCGCTGGCGCGACCACTGGCTGGTCAAGGAGTTCCACGACCGGCTGCGCGCAAGGATCCGCGAAAGGGACGGGCGCGACACGGAGCCGACGGCTGGCGTGATCGACTCGCAGTCCGTCAAGGCGGACGCCGTCGTCGGTGCGGACAGCCGCGGCTTCGACGGCGGAAAGCTGGTCAACGGGCGCAAGCGGCACGTCGTGGTCGACACGCTCGGCCTGCTGCTGGGCGTGATGGTCACCGCCGCGGACACCGGCGACCGCGCCGCCGCCCAGGTCCTGCTGCGGCAGGTCGCCGACGCCCACCACCGGCTGGAGCTGGTCTGGGCCGACGGCGGCTACACCGGCAGCCTCGTCGAGCGCTGCCTCACCGTGCTCGCCCTGGTCCTCGCGATCGTCAGACGCAGCGACGACATGCGCGGCTTCGTGGTCCTGCCCAAACGGTGGATCGTCGAGCGCCTCTTCGCCCACCTGATGCGCACCCGCCGCCTGGCACGCGACTACGAACGCCGCACCACCAGCGCCGAAGCGATGATCTACTGGTCGATGACCCTGCTCATGACCCGCCGCCTCGCCCGGCCACACCCGCAGCGAGCGTGAACCGTCCCGGCTGCCCCTCGGCCAGCCAGCCCCGCGCGACCAGTCGCTTCGCCTTCGACCGCAGCGCCTCCACCTTGGCCGGCACCACGTCAAGACCGAACAACACGGCCAACTCCTGGCAGGTCAGCGGACCTTGACGGAGCCGGTCCCGGTCCGCGAGCGCGGTGAGGATGCGCTGATAGTCCACCGACAGCACCGACCAGGCCAGCCCCTCACGCCACATCGGAACCTGCGACTTCCTCTTCGCTGCCTCCGGCACCTGCGGCGTCTTTCCGGTCTGCTCCCCGGCGGCTGGCGCGGTCCCCTCGGCCCGGGCGGGGTCCTGCCCGCTCTCGTCCACGGGGGCCAGCACCTCGCCGACCCGCGAGCAGGCGATGGCCCACTCCCTCCATTCCCGCTCGGCCACGGCCAACTCGGCCTGGACACGGTCGGCTTCCTCCCGCAGCTCGTCAACACGACGGCGAGCACCCAGCTCACGCTGTTCCAACAGCCCAACCACCGACGGCATCCACGACCTCCCGGGCAGCGACAACACGACAGGCCACAACTCCCACGGGATCGCCGACCCTACGCCTGACCAGCGGAAACGCAGTCCTCAAGTCCGGAAAGACAACAGCTTCTTAGTACGTACGCCCGCTCAGCCGTCCCGACCGCGTCGGTCTGCAGGGGTGCAGGGGAGCTGGAGGGAGTCCCGGCCGGTCTGCGGCTGAGCCGCCGAAGGCAGCTGCCCAACAGCTCTTTTGCCTGGTGGAACGTGCTGGGGTGCTCTGGGGCATACGTCCTCCTGGTCAGGGTCACGCCCCAGGCTGCGGCGCCAAGGCCAGCCAGTTGGAGGGCGCCTCCGAGAACGATGAGAACGGTCATGTAGCGGACTGTAGATCGCCCGCAGAGACTCGGCACCCGCGTAGGTAGCTGCAGTAACCGGGGGCCAGGAAACGCGTAGGAGCGTGGCGGCCGGACTGATCGCGGCCTGACCGCGGAGCGCCTGGCCCAGAACCTGGGCGAGGACCCCGAGAGCGAGATGCGCCGCCGCATCATCGACCAGGTCCTGGAAGCCTTTACGCGGATGAACAACGGCGCCTCCGTCGAAGAACCACCACCGGCCAAGCGGCAGACGAAGAAGAAGCGCGCCGCCGCCACCGAGTAGGCCGCATCACCCTCCTCGCCTCCGGCGTCGTCGACACCGGTCTCGCGCCTTCAGGGTGAGGGCGTGAGGCGGTGCCAGATGAAGATGCAGCTCTTGATTAGGTGTTTTTCTTCTTCTTGTCAACCGCCGTTGAGGATGCCGGCCGCGGCCATGACGACCATGCACAGAGTCAGGGTCGATGCGAACGCCGCCCCGGCGTTCCTGGTGATCGTATTTACGTCGGCATGCTGAAGGCGGGCGAGGAAGCCCGCGATCAGTGCCGCGCAACAGGAGATCAGGAAGGCGATCGTGATGAGGGTGATGGTGAGTGCGGCGCCGATGGTGGGCATAACCAGGTAGGTCACAGTTCCGCCTCTCTGCTGTCGGTCGGCCGCGCCGACCGACAGTCGGGTGGTTTGGCGGGTCCGTCGGCACGAGGGTTACCAGGCCAGGGTCGGCGGACCCGCACTTCTTTGAAGGTCGTATGCCATGGAGCATGCACGCCCTCATCGTGGTGGTGCCCAACCAGCCACGCGTTTGATCGTGCGTGGATGGAAGCCTTTCAGGTGGATGGCCATGGATATCTATTAGCGCCCTGACCTGTGCATAGTTCCAATGCACTTCCGTAGTGATGCTGCTTGTCCGGCCATGTATTCGATCTTCAAGTCACCTGCGTGGGTAACCTCGACGCCCTGACCTGCGCCTTTTGGGTGCACCCACATGCCCTAGATTCCTGAGGTATGTGAGCTATACGCTGATGGCACCTGATGGGAGGTCAAGTGCCGACCCTGAATGCACAGTTGAGTGGCGGATTCCGCGATGCGGTGAAGGCTGAATGCGACAGGATCAACCAGCGCAGGCCCAGGCCAGGCGCACCGAAGAGGCAGGCTCCGGAGGGAGGCTTCGGGCCATACAGCGCGGCCTTCACGCTGAACCGCACATGGCTTGCCCAGCTCGTACATGAGCGACATCCCGCTCTGGGTATGTCACTTGAAGATATCGAACTGATCTTCAAGCCGAACTGTCGGCTTCTTCCGGTGGATCTCGATCTGCGTCAGCGCTTCCTCCAAGCGGTGGAGGACGAACTGAGCCGGTGCGCCCAGATCGCAGGCAAAATCGCCCCGACCCTCGACTTCACCAGAACCTTTCTCGGAGCGGAGCCCAAGGTGTATCAGCTCAGCCCGTTCGACTCTGAGGACCTCGGATTCTTTCGGATCTCCACATGGAACCCGGCACGCCCGATGGTCGAGGACCGCAACGTGGCGCCGATCGAGATCGTGGACTGGGCGACCGAGCTGACCCGCCACGGGCAGCGCGAAGACTGGATCCGTGACCATAAGCTGTTCGACCGTTTGCTGGCCGAGGCTCAGGCCGAAGGCATGGGCAGCCCATGTCCTGCCCTGGTCAGTTACGAGGTGGACGATCGGGAACAAGACCCCCGCAGCGAGCAACTGCACCTGAAGGTGTCCCGCTCCGTCTACTCACGTCACGTAGCCCTGCGTAACTACATGCGCGCTGACAAGGCCGCCTACGAAGCAATCCGTAACAGGATCCTCCACGGCAAGTACACCAATGGCCGGCAAGAAGGGCTGCGCCGCATCATCAGGTCCGCCCCGAGGTCCAACATCGCCATCAACGTCACGGTCCAGAGCCGCACCGGCACGCTTATGGTCATCGGCCGTCCGACGGGACAGCGTGTCTGGGCGGACTTCCACCAGGCAGGTGCCCACGAAACCATGAACTGGCCCGCCCCTCAGGAAGACGTGGAATGGTGGTTCAAGCTCGCGAGGCGGGCCTTGAAGGAGGAGATCGGCCTTACAGACCGCTCCGACTACTACGATCACATCGTCTTCTCGTGGTTCGGGTTCTACGCCCTTGAGGCATCCGCATATTTCTTCGCTCACGTGCGGACCCGGCTCAGCGAACAGCAACTCGTCGACGCAGTCCGCGCGTCATCAGGACGCATCGAGGCCGACACTGTTACGTGGATCCCCGTCACCGCAGAATCGCGCGATTCCGTCATCGACACCTGGAAGGCTGGTCCTTGGGAAGAGGACGCCGAGCACGACTCCGCAGAACGCCGCTGGCTCCCGCACTCGGCTCTGTCGCTTACTGAACTCCTCCGGGTATCCGAACAGGGCATGATGGACCCCCCAGAAGCCGACTCCTGATTCAGCAGACGTTGAAGCAGCGCCAGCGCGCCGGACGGCGCCGGGTAAGGACGGCCATCATCCGCCGGACGATGGCTTCCGGGTCCACTGGCTCGTTCGGGGGCTCTTGCGGGTCAGGCGCCTGGTCATCATGGTGATGAGTGCCCAGTTCAGGTGTGCTTCGGAGTGCTGGGAAAGACGTTCGTAGTCGCGTGCGTTGCGGCGGGCGTTCATGCACCAGCCGGTTGGGTCGGCCGCGCGGCGAGGTGCCTGCCGTGGCAGGCCCTTTTCCGCACGGCCTCCCGCCGAACCGGACATGACGGTTTCCTGGTCATCCGGCTCTCCAGTGACTACGACGTGAAGGGCTTGGCCGCCTGCGCCCCGTGGATCCGATCGTGACAGGCATCGCAAGCCACGACCGTTTTACGGCGTCGATCGAGCATGACGCGCGTCCAGTCGGACGGCGGCCATCCGGCATGGGCGAGATCTGCAAGGGCGCGAATGTGATGCACCTGCACATCACCGTTGTGCCCGCAGATCTCGCATGTGTCCGCCAGGAGCCGGGTGACCAGCTCTTTGTGCGGATAGTCCACCCACGTCGGCCGCCGGTCGACCACCTTCGCCGCCCGCTGCCGATAGAGGGGTATTCCACCGAACCGCGCCACCAGCGGTTTCCTGTTCTCCCGCTCGATATGGGCCTCGAAGCAGACTCGAGGGCCATGATCCGTGTCGATTCTGGTTTTGTGCTTGGCAGCCATCTTCGACACGGATGAACGGTGCTTGGACGCAAGGGTCTTGAGCATGGATGTCTCCATAACCCATCGCAGTCGGTGCAGCCGGGAAACATCCCCGGCGAGCAGGTAGTACTGGACAATGCCCCGATAGACGGCCCCGAACGTGGCAACAATCGCGTGATCGCTGCTGTTGATGAGGGCATCTCGCTTTGCGGGTTTGCCGCGGGCAAGATAGGGGGCACTTTTGGACTTGATCGCGTCCAGAGGGACACGAAGAGCGATCTGACCGTTGACGCGTCGGTAACGGCCGGTCTTCTTCGTGTCGTTGTGCTGGGTCGCGATCTCGTAACCGAGGAACCTGGCCGCTTGGGTGCGACCGTGAGTGATCAGCGTTTTCTCCTGGGAAAGCTCCAGCTTGAGTTCTTCGCGCAGGAACATCGCCAGGCGTTGCTTGATCTGCTCAGCCTCGGCCTTCGGTCCGGTGAATCCGAGGAGGTGATCGTCTGCATAGCGGATGTAGCGCAGCCTCCGGTATCCCAGATCTTGTGGATCCGAGCTCGGCAGGCTGACCATCTGCTGCCGCAGCGTCCGGGCCTGAACCCGGTCACCGCGTCGGCGAGCCTTCGCCAGCAGATTTTGCAGCTCCAAATACGCCGGATTTCGGGCCCGACGCACCCCTCTGGTGTACTCCGGAATCAGTACTGTCTCTACGAACTCGTCCAACTTGTGCAGATAGATGTTGGACAGGATCGGGGAGGCCACCCCGCCTTGCGGCGCTCCGGAGAGCGTGGCGCCCCACTTCCAGTCCTCCAGGTATCCGGCTGTCAGCATGTTCCGCACCAGCCGCAGAAACCGCTGGTCATGGACCTTCTCGCCGAGAATCGCCAACAGGACCTGATGGTCCAGGCTGCCGAAGCAGTCAGCGATATCACCCTCGATGAACCAGGCTGTCCCGGTCCAGGTGTGAGCCACCTCCCGCAGCGCGGTATGGCACCCACGACGAGGCCGAAACCCATGAGACCGGCCGGAGAGCATCGGCTCGTAATACGCCTCCAGTAAGAGACGGACGACTTCGCCGACAAGCTTGTCCGACCACGTCGGCAGCCCCAGAGGACGCGTCTTCCCGCGTTCTTCTTGGGAATATGAACGCGCCGGACCGGACGGAAGCGGTAACGCTCGTGGCGCATCGCTTCAATAGTACGGTCAATTTTCCTCTGCGACATGCCGTCAGCGGTTTCCGTTGTGACCCCGGGCGTCATCGCGCCGTGGTTGGCGTAGATTCGCCCGTAGGCCAGCAGATACAACTGCGGGTTGAACAGTTGTCGATACAGTTCCTCGCACGGCAGGCCACGCCTGCCGCGTTCACGCAGGACACCCAGCACCGTTTCGGCACTCTGCATTTCGCATACCTCCCGAGTCTGAAGGTGTCCGAATCACCTGGCCCCCTTCGCCCTGCGGACGGCTTTCCCATCCTCCCTGGCCGGGCGTTGCTCCGGCGACTACTACGAGGCCTCCGTCGCCATAGGACTCGCGTCCCGTAGGCGATCCCACGTTCGTCTCTGTTTGTACGTTCTAGCGCGACGTAGGCGACCCACTCATCTCCTTGAATGTCCTCGCTGGACATCGCCCGCGCTCCGGAGGTGCACCGACCGCACAATAGAAGCCAGTGCAGAGCACGGCGTCGGTTTCAGCTGTCTTTCCGACGGATGGGAACTTGCATCTTCTGGAGATTGGGCTTCAAACAATTCAGTCTTCGCCATATCGCGCGGGCCACCCAGCACACCGCCCCTGACAACTGGGCCCGGTCACTGGTTTTCTGACATGCTTTTGTCCCCTTCGCCTTTCGGTTCCAGGTAAGTCATCGGGCCCAGAAACCTCCTTCCGAGTTCCTCCCGGCTGAGCCGGGGATACAAACAGAGCGCCTCGTGGCGCACATCGTGCGCTCGACTTTCCAGCGGCGAGGCAGCACGCTCATTGGCCGCTGACGGCCTTGTGGGCTGCTTCGATGAACTCTTCCAGGCAGGCCCGGAAACGTCCCTGAGCCGCCTCGAATCGCTCACGTGCCTCTGGTTCCTCTTGGGCAATACGCCACAGGGCCGAATTGGTTTCCGATGCTGCTTCCAGCACGCCGCGAGCGGCTTTGGCGACTGTGTCGGGTCCTTCCAGCACGATGACCCGTACGCAGCGCATGAGCGGATCGAAGACATTACGCAGTTGCGTTCTAAGTTCCTCGATGCGCGCCAACCGGTCGACGTGATCGGTGAGATGGAAGTTGGCGTCGCCAACCTTCCAGTACAACTCGCCGGTGACGTGAGCCTGCTCCATCAGTTCCAGGTAGGCGCTACGCCGACTGCTTCGTACACGGTCCCGATCCTGAGCCTGTAACGATGTCTCCGCCTGAACCCTTGCCGCTCGCGCGTTGCCAAGGGTGGTCACCCAACTCGCCAGGACCGCCGTGCTACCAGTGAAAATCCCAACCCACACCGCGCTATCCCCCACGATGGCAGTGTCGACGACCAGCTCCAGTCTGTCGAGACTGCCTCGGCCGCCCGCGCCAAAAGGACAAGTCAGGCCGTTCGTACTCATCCGACTGCCCGGGCCGCGCCTGCAGATCGCCGCGCAGCTCGTTCAGTGCGGCCAGCGCCGCCGCCATGGTCGACATACATGCTGGGACCCGACTCGGCCAGGTGAACATGGCCGGATCGCAGAACCTTTTCGGGTGCTGGCGCGTAGTGCCATGCACGGGGCCGATCAACGAAGCACATGTGGAACGGCCGGGGCTGGCCGTGGTGGAGATCGCGGCGTGCGACGACCAGACCGCCCTCGCCGTGCAGGAGCTGCTCGCCGCGCGGTGGGCGACGGCGACGCACACGACCCGGGATCCGGGCCAGCCCAGCGTCCGGCTGCTCTGATCCGACACCGGTAGGGCGGCAGTGAGCGGTTAGGGTCATGGACCCCCCTGTCCTGTGGCAGGGGGTCCATTCCGTGGTCTTTCCCTGGGGGTTCGAGGCGTGCCGACACCTGACGAGATCTGGCAGGACGCCGACCTGCCCACCCGGCGGCTCGCCGGGCTGGCGCTGAATCCCGCCGCTCCGCCGGAGGTCCTGCTGCACCTGTTGGCCCAGGCCCCGCTCGCCGTACGGATGGTGCTGTGCCGGGACCGGGTCCTGCCGCCGGCGGTCGTCGACGCCGTGATCACGCACCCCGACCATCACACCCGCAGCTTCTTCGCCCGCAACCCCCATGCCGATCCGGCCCAGCGGGCACGGCTCCTGGATGATCCGCACTGGTTCGTCCGCGCCCACCTCGCCGAGGGACCCGGGCTGGACTACGACGGGCCGCCGCTGCCCGACGACGCCGTCGTGCACATGCTCAACAGCTACGAGCAGGAACACCTCGGCGGTTCCTTCTACCGGCAGTTCTCGCCCGGGCTGCGCCGGTCCATGCCCACGCACCCGGATCCGAAGGTCCGCGCCTGGGGCGTCGGCATGTGGACGTGGCTGCCCGCCGAGACACGGACCGCGCTGCTGACGGACCCCGACGACGAGGTCCGGTCGAGGGCCCAGCGGCACCTGCGCGGCGAGGACCCGGTGTGGGTCGAGAGCGTCCTGCCCGACAGACCGTGTCACGGCCGCACCGACATCCTGATGCAGCGGGCCCTCAGCAGGGCGGTCGTGGACGCGGTCCTCACCGCGACGGCCGGCCCGAGTGACCGGTCGATGATCGCCGGGAACCCGACCCTGCCCCCCGACGTGGTGAGGCTCCTGGCCGCCGATCCGGACCCGGAGATCCGTGCGGAGATCGCCGGCCGCACCGACCTCGACCCCGCCGAGCTCCGCACCCTCGCCGCCGACCCCGTACCGGATGTGCGCAGGGCGATCGCGCGCCACCCGGACCTCGGCCCTGCCCAGCGGCAAGCCCTCGCCACGGATCCCGACCCGGGCGTGCGGCTGGCGGTTTCCGTGCACCCCGCGTGGAGCGAGGAGGAACGGGCCGCAATCGGCTACATGGTCCCCTTGGACGGGCTCTTCCTGTTCTGTCCGGGGCCGCTGACGCCTCCGGAGCCCGAGGCCGTCCGCCGGGACGCGCTGTCCGGTCACCCGATGCTGCGCCGAGACGCCGCGCGGGTGCACACCCTGCCGGCCGACCTGGTGGCCCGGCTTGCCGCCGACGACGACCTGGGCGTGCGCGTCCTGCTGGCCCAGAACCACCCGGACGCCCCGGCGGCCCTGCTCCTGCGCAGCTTCCTCGAGTACACCGGCCATCAGCGCGACCGCCTCCTCACCCGCCCGCACTTCCCCACCGACGGACTGGCCGTCCACACCGACGACGAAGATCCCGCCGTCCGGGCGATGGCCGCCCGCGACCCCAAGGTCCCGCCGGCCGCCGTGGAGCGGCTCACCCGGGACCCCGACCCCGCCGTCCGGGCCGCGTTCGCACGCCACCCGAACCTTCCGTCGTCCCGGCTGGCGGAGCTCCTCGACGACGAGGAGCTGGCCCAGCACGCGGCCGCCAACCCGGCGTTGCCCGCACCGGCGATCCGCGCTCTGGTGAGCGCCTGCGCCGGGTCAGCCGACGGCGAGTAGCGCGTCCAGCGCCGTCGCGGTCTCCGGGTGGCGGGCGAGGAGGGCTGCTCCGGCGGGCGTGGCTTCGGCGGTCTCCCATGTCCCTTCGCAGCCCAGCAGGTCCGCGAGCGCGTCGCAGGTCGCGGGGTGGGCGGACAGGAGCGCCAGGCCGGTCCCGGTGCTTGCTGCTGACTCCAGGTGCAGGCGCGGCGGTTTCTGCGGGAGTCGCCAGGGCGGCACCCAGTTGTCCAGCTCCGCGAGCCGGGCGGGGAAGACACGGCCGGCCTCGCGGATCAGCAGCGGGGCCAGGTCGCTGCCGCCCGCCCGCAGGCCGGTGATCAGCGTCGGGAGCCAGGGCAGCAGCACCGGGTCCGGGAGCCGTGCGAAGGCGTTGGACACTGCCTCGACGACGAAGTCGGCCAGTCCCGGCACCGGTTCCAGGGCGTGCACGAACCCGCTGAGGTAGTGGGGGTAGGCGGGGACGACCAGTGGGTTGCCGAGCAGTTCGGCGCAGTGCGCCCGCAGCGCCGTCCTCGACAGCGTGCCCAGGTGGGTCTGCGCCGCCCACAGCAGTGCGGTGCGGGAGGGCTCGGTCGGGTGGGACTGGGCGAGTTCGAGCTGGGTGCGGTCGCAGCCGAGGGACAGGGCCAGGCTCTCCATGCCGAACAGGAAGCCCAGCATGGCCGCGACCTGGCGGACGGTGGCGTCGTCGTCGGTGAACGCCGTCGGCAGCAGCGTGCAGTAGTGCGCGTAGCCGGCCTTGACGAAGGACTCGATCCAGGGCGGCAGCACCGGTTCGGCGGTGCGGTAGTAGGCCAGCAGCCGGCGGACGCGGCGCAGCACCTCCGGCGCGCCGTCGACGCTGCGTTCACCCGCCAGCACCTCCAGGGCACGGGTGCCGAGCTAGCCGGCGAGCCGACGGCTGCGCAGATGCAGGAGGGCGTCCTCGACGGCCTCCAGGACCTGGGCCGCCGTGGCCTGCGGGGCGTATGCGGCGCGCCGCAGCCGCTGTTCGAGGACCTGCTCGATGCTGACGCCCTCGTATCCGAGCTCGATGAGGGCGCGCTGGTGGGTGCCCAGGGCCAGGTCCCAGGACTCCTGGATGGGGCGCTCGCCGAGCCGGCGTTCGCCCATGATGGGCCGAGCGGCGCCGTCGGGCAGCAGACGGCGCAGCATCCACAACAGGTCGGAGCAGTGCTCCAGTTCCGGCCGCGAGGCGATGTCCAGGAGGGCGCGCTGCACTCCGCGCTGCTGGAGCTTCAGGTTCAGCGGGGCGAGCCGGTCGTGCACGTCGCGGGCCAGCGGCGGCAGCGCGTCGTACCCGACCTGGCCGACGCGGTCGCCGCCCATCATGATCTCGACCAGTCGGCCGACGTCACGCCGGCCCGGGACGGCGTCCTTCTCGATGCAGGTGACGGCCGCGTCCTGGAAGTCGTACGGCGTCGGCTTGGCGCGCTCGCGCATCCCGGCCAGCAGGATCGACGTCTCGAAGACGGCGATGGCGTCGGCGGTGGAGGCGAGGTAGCCGCCCCGGCGGGCCGCGCGCACGATGTCCACCGACCAGCCGAGCAGTTCGGCCTCGTCGAGGGGGTCGAGCGTGGGCGGGCGCCGGAGGAAGCCGGTGAGCCGGTCGGCGGGTAGGGCGGCCTGGGCCGGGACCGGCGCGGGGAGGGCCTTCTTCGCCGTGGGCTTCTTCGTGCTCTTCTTCGTGCTCTTCTTCGTGCCCGCCTGGCCCTCCAGGCGGAACGGGCGGACGCCGGTGCGCTTGACGTTCTTCGCCCATTCCGACGCGGCGATGGACACCGAGCCCGCGGCGAGGCCGAACTGCGCCTCGATCGCCGCGTGGCTGGACGGGATCAGACCGTGCCGCCACTTGGTGGGGCTCGGCGGGCTGATGGTGAAGGTGTCCCTGCCGTGCACGCCGAACTCCTCGACCCTGCTGGCCGCGTGGAAGGCGCCGCAGACGTAGAGGCAGTCGGCGGGGTCGGCGCCGGTGGCGGCGAGGTGCTCGCGCATCCGCGTCCACATGTACCGCTCGCGGTTCTCGTCGACCCGCACCTTCCCCGGGTCGCCGGGGGCGAGGCGCCGGAAGAGGCTGCCGATGAGCAGCATCACCTGGCGGTAGGTGTCGTGGTCGCTGTCGCCGAGCGGCAGTTCGACGTACTGGTGCCACCACTCCGACCAGTGCCGGACCCGGCCGTGGCGCAGGAGGTGCTCCTCCAGTTCGGCGAAGCGCGGGCGCAGGTCGCCGATCTCCACGCCGACGGCGTCGCCGTGCAGGGCGGCCTGCTGCGGCGTCTCGGGAGCGTCGGGGTCGGAGTCCGCAGCCGTGTCTGGTGCGGTGAGGTGCTCGGTCTCCCACTGGAAGACGTGGTCCGAGGAGCGGTCGACGAGGACCAGTTCGACGTCCGGGGTGTCGAGTGCGTAGGCGATGGCCTGGTATTCGGCGGAGGCCTCGGTGACCGGGGCGACCACGGAGAGCGGCGCCCAGTCGAGGGGGAAGCCCTCGATCTCGCTCGCGAAGGCCTGGACCGCCACTGGGAGGCGGCAGTTGCGCAGCTCCGTGAGCAGCGGCGCCATGTCCTCGCACAGCTCCATGGCGCCGACGACTGATCCCGGCCCACCAGATCCACGCCCGGTGAACTGACGTCCGAACCGGTGTGCCCATCCCCATCACACCCTCTCATATGACATGCTCCCATCAATCGATGCACGCAGTCCACGACCACCCACCGACGCACCCCAGCCGGTGGGTAGCCGCCGAGCAGACCGGAATCCCGGTCGCCGCAAAGGAGTTACGCGTGAGAACCACCCCCCACAGATCCGTCGCCGCGCGCGCCCTCGCCGTCGCCGCGCTGGCCGCCGTGTCCCTGCTCCCCGTCCACCCGGCGTCCGCCGCCACCGACGCGGCCGCGGCCGCGGCCGCGGCCTGCACGCCGACCCAGGCGGTCGTCAACGGCGGCTTCGAGAGCGGCACTTCGCCCTGGACACAGTCGTCCACGAGCGTGATCACCAGCCGTTCCGGCCAGTCCCCGCACGGCGGCACCAGCTTCGCCTGGATCGACGGCACCGGCGGCACGCACACGGACACCCTCTCGCAGAGCGTGACGATCCCGTCCGGTTGCAGCACCGCCACCCTGTCGTTCTGGCTGCACATCGACACCGCCGAGACCACCTCGTCCACCGCCTACGACAAGCTGACGGCGAAGATCGGCAGCACCACGCTGGCGACCTGGTCGAACCTCGACAAGGCCACGGGATATGTGAAGAAGACCCTCGACGTGTCGTCGTTCGCGGGGCAGACCGTCACCCTCGCCTTCACCGGCACCGAGGACTCCAGCCTCCAGACCAGCTTCATCCTCGACGACATCGCCCTCGACACCTCCGGCGACACCGCCCCGCCGGCGGACTCGACACGGACGCCGGCCGCGCCCTCGTACACGGTGAACCTGAGCAGCAACACCTCCGGCACCGTCTGGACCGGCCACGAGAGCGCCACCTTCACCAACGCCTCCTCGACCGCGCTCAGCGAGGTGTACCTGCGCCTGTGGGACAACTACCACGGCACCTGCGACGCGATGCCGATCACGGTCACCAACGTCACCGGCGGTACAGCCGGTTCACTCTCCGTCGCCTGCACGGCGCTCCAGATCACCCTGCCGACACCCCTGACGCAGGGTCAGTCCGCCACGATCGGCTTCGACCTGGGCATCACCGTGCCCAGCGGCGCCGACCGGTTCGGCCATGACGGGGCGTTCAACAA
Organism: Streptomyces sp. NBC_01390; assembly: GCF_045040105.1. Lineage (NCBI taxonomy): Bacteria > Bacillati > Actinomycetota > Actinomycetes > Kitasatosporales > Streptomycetaceae > Streptomyces > Streptomyces sp. NBC_01390. Next base: position 48,727 of record NZ_CP109551.1, read on the forward strand.
CATCGGCAACGCGCTGCCCGTGCTCGCGGTGAAGGACGGCTCGGGCTGGCACCTGGACCCGTACACCAACAACGGCGAGTCGTTCTACTCCCTGGTCTCCGACTTCAAGGTGACGCTGGACCACCCGAATTCGCTCCTTGTCCCCGCCACCGGCACCTCGACCGACACCCCCGGCTCCAGCGGGCGCACCGTCACCACGGCGACCGCGACGAAGGTCCGTGACTTCGCCTGGGCGGCAGGCCCGTTCAGCAAGATCTCCGGCACCTCGGCGGCCGGGACGGCCATCAACATCTACTCCGTCTCGGGCATCACCTCCTCCGACGCGCAGTCGATGCTGAGCACCGCCAAGACGGCCGTGGACGCACACGCCGGCCGCTTCGGGGCCTACCCCTACAGCGAGTTGGACGCGGTCATCGACAACAACTACTGGTTCGGCGGCATGGAGTACCCGGGCTTCGTCCTGGACCTCGTCAGCACCACCGCGCTCACCCACGAGATCGGCCACCAGTGGTGGTACGGCATCGTCGGCGACGACCAGTACAACAGCCCCTGGATGGACGAGGCGTTCACCGACTACGCCACCGACCTCGCCCTCGGCAAGACCGGCGCCAACTGCTGGAACAGCGTCTCCTGGGCCTCCTCGGCGGAGAAGATCACCAACTCCATGGCCTACTGGGACGCCCACTCGTCCCGGTACTCCACCGTCGTCTACGGCTACGGCAAGTGCGCCCTGCACGATCTGCGGCGGCTGATCGGTGACACGGCGATGACCAACCTGCTGAAGAACTACGCGAAGTCACACTGGTACGGCGTCTCGACCACCGCCGAGTTCAAGGCGGCGGCCCAGGCAGCGACCAGCACGGATCTCACGTCCTTCTGGAACACGCACCGTATCGACGGCTGAGCCGGCGGAAGTCAGCCGACCGGGACGAGGAAGGTCAGCACCGAGGCGTCCTCCTCGACCAGGGGGCAAGCACGATGGTGAGCCCTGACCAACCGTGAGGCCGTCATCAAGCGGTGGGTTGACGCGCTGCGCGAGGGGGTGAGCAGTCTCGGCGTCAAGCCCCCGCCAGGTCGCCGCATGGCCGAGACGCTCGCCTTCTTCGAGTTCGTCGAGGGCGAGGCCGCGGCCATGACGGAGCGGTGGAGCTCTGTCGATGCCGGCGACCGGATGTCGGCCCGCACCGGTCTCAAACACGCCCACAATGGCTTCGAACGAGTCCATTGGCCCCAGGGGAACGACTTGGGTTCTAGAGGTGGTCGCAACACCAGACCCTGAGGGGTGTTTCGACCACCTCGAGAACCCAAGCTCACAGGCGGGGCCAGTACCCACTGTTAGAGCCATGGAGCCAATCGACTCGTTTGAAGCCACTCCAGACGACCGCAGCTCTACCCTGATTCCATGACGGACCGAGACGGGGCGCGCCCCTTGCTACTGGAGCTCGACGCGGTCGTGGCACGGGAGTTGGTGGAGGCCGGGGACGCTGTCTACTACCTGGCCGACGAGCGCGGGGTGACCGAGGATCTGGTACAGGTAGCGATCGGTGGGGTCGGCAACGTGCTCGCGGTTGTCGTTGTCGAGGCGGCCAAGCCCGCGCTCAAGGCCGTGGCACAGGCGGTGCGCCGCCGGGCCGGTGTGCAGCAGGCTGGCCCGGCAACGGTGCAGGTCGGCCAAGGGCAGGCGCCGGCGGCACCCGGCCCGCGTGTCACCGGAGAAGTCAGCCAAGAACAAAGTTGCTGCCTGGAGTCACAGGAACCCCTGGAGCATCACTTATGGCTAACGCCTACGGATTAGCAGTTCAGCCTCATCTGAATGGCCAGATAGTTGACCAGCTTCGCAGATTTGCTCGACCGTCATTGAGCCGACCAATTCAATCGCGTCATGAATTCCATCGCCATTTCCACGATCAAGCGGAGTCAAAAGCCAGCGAACTGCCTGAACCAGGTCAACAGCAGTTCCAACACCATCCCGATAGCGCCGCGCCGCTACGAACACACACTTGGCGTCGCAGCCTCCTCCACCGCCGTCCATCGGGGCCAGCATCAGACCGTTCGGGTCGGAGCCGCTGGCCGGGTTGTCTCCGGCGTAGGTGTAGCCGCCCATCTGGTTGGGGTCGCCGGCCTCGAAGACCGGGTCGGGGCTGAGAAAGCGGCCCAGTACGGGGTCGTAGTCGCGGGCGCCCAACAGGTCGAGGCCGGTCACGGGGTCGGTGGGCTGGCCCAGGAAGCCGTGGTTCTCGTCGGCTGCCACCCAGGAGCCGGGCTTGGTTCCGCGGGGGTTGCCGAAGGGGTCGTAGGAGCGGCGGGTGACGACCAGGGTGGAGGCGTCGACGGCGGTGACGGCGGTGCCCTGGCCGTTGGCGATCTGGTAGCTGACGGAGCCGGTGCTGGAGCGGGTGACGGTGGTGCCGTCGGGGCCGGTGATGTTGCGCAGGCCGGTCCAGGTCTTGGCGGAGACGTTGAGGGTGATCTGTTCCGCGCCGCCGAAGACGCTTGGCATAGTTGACCTTGCCAGATTGGCAGGGAAGGGAAGGTCATGGACGAGGAACCGGAGCACTTCCGGGTTGAGTTCGCCACGGGTACGGCCGCCTCGGTGGCGAAACGGCGGTCCTACCGAGACCGCGAGCGCAACGACATTGAACCCGGACTGCCTGGCTGGCCCCCTGGACGGGCCTTCGCGGTGCGGGGGTTCTTCGGCCGGCTCGGCCAGTACGTTCTTGGTGTCGTGACCGCACTCCTGATGCTGCCGCTGTACATCATCGCCGACGCTCTCGGCAGTCCCTCGTCCCCAGCCAAGCGGGGGAGGCTGGAGGAGCGTGAGAACGAGGTCGACGACTTCCCCGTCATGTGGGCGGGAGCGGGCGAGACGGCTCGTACGCTGCCCTGGCAGCTCGATCCCTCCCGGCGGCCCTGGCCCATCGTAACCGAGATCGAACTTTCCGAGTCTGATGGGCTCGTGCGCATCACGTCGTACAAGGACACGGCCCGGGGCAGCCAGTTCCTCTATTGGGGTGGCGGCGAGAGGGTTCCGGGATCCGAGGTCGTCCTGTGGTCGCTTCCCCGGAAGGAAATCATCGGCGCGGAGCTCAAGCCGTTCAGCATGTCCGGGACCGACTTCAAGATCTCCTTCCAGGACGGGTCGTGGGCCCGGCTGACGTCCCCGAACGGTGCGCAGGAGCTCGTGGCAGCCCTCCTTGGCAGTCAAGACCCAGCTGGATCTGCTGCTTGACGATCTGTCAGCGGACATCCAGGGCCCAGTGGTACAGCAGGCGTACGCGCGGACAGGCGACGCTGGTCCGATTCACCGACAGAGCCACCGCCGCGAGCCGTTCCTCGGGGGTACACGCTGCGCACACTGCCCTCGTCGCCCCGTTGGCGGTGCCCCAGTTGGCCCGCGTACGCCTGGGCCACGTTCCGGAACGCTGCGGTGGGGTGGAAGGGGTGCGTCGGCCGGCTCGCTCCCTCCATGAGCACTTCCGGTAGTTCACCGTAGGTTTCGGAAGTGACCAGGCAGGTCCAGTGGATCAGTATGCCGGTGGTCGCCGGGTCGTCTTTGAGGAGGTCCAGGAGTTGCTGGCGGCACGGCTGGCAGTCGTCCAAAACCGTGTCGTAGAGCTCTGAGTCACCAGGCCGACGATCGCGCCTTCCTGCTCCTCTTCGTACGCCATGAGAGGGGCCCAGCTCCGTCGGTCATCGCCACCGTGGTCGTGGTCGGTGGTGAGCACAGCTCTGGACACGAAGGCCTCCGGGGGCACCGGTCAGCGAGGAACGAAGTCATCGTCTCGCGGCGCGGCGCGCCGGCGGCGGCAGAGGCCGTTTCCGGATTCCGCTACTGCCCGTGCCTGCTCTGGAAGGGCTCCCCGTCTCGAAGGGACGACCGGTCGTGACGTTGTCGTGGCAGGGGTGGCAGGAGTCGAACCTGCGGCATCCGGTTTTGGAGACCGGCGCTCTGGCCTCTGAGCTACACCCCTTCGGCGCGTCACAGCTTGCCAGGATCAACAGGCGGATCGCCAAGGGTTTTCCGGCACATCAGAGCACGGCTTCCGGTTCGCTCGAGCGAGCACTATCCGTCCAGGACGACGGGGCGCACGGGTGCACCGTGTTCGAGGACGCCGGTGACCAGGCCGACGAGACCGATCGGGTAGACCGTTTCGACCGTGGCGTTCAGTTCGGTGAGGGTCCACCATCGGTGCTCGCGGATGTTGTCGGGCTGCGACGCTGTCACTGAGCGTTTCACTTGGCGGATCAGTGCTCAGGTCGGCGGGTGAGTTACGGGCCGGGCAGCGCCATGGCTGGGAGGAGAACGCTCTGGCGGGCCTGTAGCGACACGGCGGAACGCCTACAGGTCGGCCCGTTCGGTAGGGGGCGGCATGGCCTTTTGGCCGCGATACTTAGTGCGCGTCCCGACGGAAGATGCAGGAGACTTCGAGTGGATGTGGCGACGTGGGCGACCTTGACGGGGTTACCTCTGGCAGCTGGAGCGGCATACCTCGCGCTGGCTCCACAGCGAGATGTCCAACGGCAGGCTGGGGTCGAGACATTCCTGCGGGTGCGTCGACACCTGAAGGGTCACTGGCCCGAGTTGACTCTGGCCAGCCAAGAAACGCCGCACGGGTCCGCTGATTCAGCCCTGCCGCTGTTGACACGTCCCGGGTGGATTCCCCCGGCCCCCTTGGACCCGTCACGGGTAGTCCTGACGCTACGTGATGCTCCGGCGGATGCCGATTTGGTGCGGGCGCGGCGGGTCGCCTCTCGCTACTGGCCGGTCGGCGCCGACGGGCAGCGGCCCGTGGGGTATGCGGCTGCGATCACCAAGCATGATCCGCCGACCATCTGGTTCGACTCGCCTGTCTATCGACTGCTGGACGTGGGGGTGGAATCTAACGGCAGCTTGAGCATGGACCTCTGCCTGGCCCGGTACTTCGAATATCAGGACCTCGGCGAAGCGCTGCTGTACGAGGTGGCGGCACGGCACCTGCAGGGAAGCGCCAGACCATTCAAAGGTCCGCTGCGCCGGTACTTGGGCGATCCCTTTGTTCTTGCTCGCCGCTGTGCTCTACCGGGGATCAATGTCGTGACGGTGAGAGTTAAAGGCGACAAGGCATTCTTCTTCATGCAACGGCGGTCTGACACAGGCGTCGGCGCCGCAATGAACTCAACACACGTCACGCCAGCCGGAGAGTTCCAACCCCACACCGACGCGCTCCCGGTGCGAACATCCGATCTCAACCTCTGGCACACCGTCATGCGCGAGTACGCTGAGGAATTTCTGGGCCACCCGGATGCTTCCGGAGACAGCGGTATCGTCATCAACTACGCCAAAGACAGGCCGTTTTCTGATATGGAGGCCGCGCGACGATCGGGAAATGTGAGGTTCCGGTTCCTGGGCATCGGCATCAACCCACTCACGTGGAAACCCGAGATATGCGTAGCCTGCATCTGGGACGCTTCTGCATTCGACAGAATATTCACAGAAATGCTCCATAAGAACGATGAGGGGGTGCTTGTCGTAGGCGGCCGAAGGAGGACCGGAGGTTTTCACGGACTCCCTTTCACGTCGGAGAACATTCTCGGCTACGCGCAGGACCCATCGACGGTACCCGAAGGCCGGGCATGCCTGGCTTTGACCTGGAAATGGCGCACCGAACTCGGGATTCCCGTAGCCGGAGCACCGTAAGCTTGTTCTTACTTTAATGGTCTGAGCCGGTTTATTTCGATGATGCTCTCGGCTCGTTTCACGGCCGCTCACGAGCCGGCGCCGCTGCCCCCGTTCTGCGCCCTCGCCGTCCTGTGCTCCCCGACTACCGCCCCCGGCGCCACCGTCGTCCTGCCCGTACGCGACGCCCTGAACTCCCTGACCGTCCAGACCGAGGACCGCACCGGCTACGAACGCTCCAAGTTCCGCCACTGGATCGACGCCGACCGCGACCGCTGCTCGACCCGCAACGAGGTCCTCCTGAATGAAGCGACTCGGCCGAAGCGGTGCCCGATGGTCAGGAAAAGGTCGTCCAGTTCGAGGTCCCCCTGCGCGGCGGCAGACTCGGTGATCCCCCCCTCGGAAGCTGCCCCGCCGCTGTCGTTGTCGCACGATCGAGGGGCGGCCCCCCTGCACGATCGAAGTCCGTCACCCACCGCGCCGCCTCCACCTCGTCCACGACCGCCGAAGCCGCCGTCACCGACAGCGGCTGACCGGCCTTCCGGCCCGAGTGGTGCCGCAGGCCGGCCGCCAGCTCAGCCTCCGTCAGCGCGATCCCCCGAGCCTGCGCGAAGGCGATCAGCGCGAACGCACGCAGCTGCCGGGGCGTGAGGTCCTCCGAGGCCGCCACCGGCAGCCACACGAACGCCTCCGTACGCGTCATCACACGCACCGTCCGCACCGCCGACGTGCCCGTGCCACCCGGCAGCGTCCGACGGTCCGAGAACAGCTCCACCACACCGTCCGGACCCGGAGTGCTGGTGGATCAGCACCGCCTACTCCGAGGACTGCCCGGCACGGACCATGGAGCACTCTGCGCACCCTCGCCGGGGGTACGCCGGTCGCGGACCAGCGTCTCGGCCGGAGCGAAGTCGGTCGGGACGACGATGTCGTGGTGATCACAATCAGGACAGAGATCATGCGAATCCGCTTCAGGACTCGGAACAGAACAGCGGCCGCCCCACCGGGACCTCCACAGGAGCGTCGACCGGCGTCCACACAGGCAGACGGTACAACGGACGAAGCCCGGCAAACAGCGCGAGCCGGGCGGTGCTGCCCGCGGTGCCCGGCGCGATCGCTGTCAACGGCACTTGTGGGAGTGGCACTTGAGGCGGGATGTCGTGGCGCTTGGCGTGGGGGCGAGGGTGGGGGGCGTCTTCTTGCCGGTCTTGGTGCTGCCCTTGGTGGGGGGTGCGGAGGGAGTGGGAGAGGGAGCGCCCGGCTCGTCGGTGCCGTGGCCCAGGGTGGCCGGGGCGGGGAAGGGTGCGTCGGGGAGGCCGGTGAGGGCGTCGCGCATGTACTGGGTCCAGATCGCGGTGGGGATGTCGCCGCCGAACACCTTCCGCAGGCCACCGACGCCTACCAGGGACTGCAGCTGGGGGTGGGTCGCGTCCTCTCGGAAGAGGACTACGGAGGTGGCGAGTTGGGGGGTGTAGCCGACGAACCAGGCCGACCGGTAGTCGTCGGTGGTTCCGGTCTTGCCCGCGGCCGTCCTGCCGAGGGCTTGGGCCCTGGTGCCGGTGCCCCGGGCGATGACACCCCGGAGCACGTCGGTCACGTTGTCGGCGACTGCTGGCTGCAGGGCCCGCACGGGGTCGGGGGCGGTGAAGCCGGGCAGCGCCGAGCCGTTGTCGGTGACCTTCGCCACCGAGTACGGGGTGGCCTGCATCCCCTCGGCGGCGAAGGTCGCGTACACGCCTGCCATGCGAATGGCGCTCGGTGTGGAGGTGCCGATGTAGAAGCCGGCGCTGGGAGCGGCGAGGCTGCCCGGGCGCAGGCCGAGGGTCTTCGCCGTCCTCGCCACGTTGCCGTAGCCGACGTCCTCTCCGAGTTGGACGTACGGCGTGTTCACCGACTGCTCCATCGCCGTGCGCAGGGAGATGTAGCCCCAGCGTTGGGGGGTGTCGTTGTGCTGGTGGAGGAGGCCGGTGGGATCCTTGGGGTCGGCTACGTAGGTGCCCTGCTGGTCCTTGATCTGGATGCCGTCGTCGCCGTTGAACTTGCTGGCCGGGGTGATCGGCTCCGGGGACCTGCCGGGTCGCAGTACGGCTCCGTGCTGGAGCGCGGCGGCGAGGACGACGGGTTTGAAGGTCGAGCCCACCGGGACGCCGGAGGTGTCGGCATTGTTCGAGTAGTGGGCGTGTTCGAAGCCGGCGCCTCCGTAGACCGCGAGGATCCTGCCGGTCGCGGGTTCCACCGACGCGGCTCCGACCTGGACGTCCCGGTCGACCGGCCGGTGGGCGGGGTCGAGGCGTTGCCCCCGCACCTTGACGACAGCCGCGGCCAGTTCCGCCGTCTTCTTCCTGTCGAAGGTGGTGTGGATCTGGTAGCCACCCCGGCTCAGGCTGCTGTCGGTGATGGTGGGGTCGTGCGCCTCGGCATACGACCTGGCCAGTTGGACCAGGTAGCCGACCTGGCCCGTGAGGCCCGAACCGGGGGTCCATTTCCTGGGGGCGGGGAATCCGGCGGCCGCGTACCGTGCCCGCTGCCCAGGCGTCAGCTTGCCGATCTTCACCATCCGGTCGAGCACCCAGGACCAGCGTGCCTGTGCCTGTGCCCTGGCCGTGGGATCGGAGTCCGCGTGCTGGAAGAAGCTCGGCTCATTGACCGCCGCGGCGAGAAAGGCTCCCTGGCTCGCGTCGAGCTTCTCCACCGGGAGGTTGTAGTACGTGCGGGCCGCCGCCTGGATGCCGTTGGCCCGACGGCCGAAGAAGCAGGTGTTCAGATACCCCTGGAGGATCTGCTCCTTGGTCATCGCGGCGCCGATCTTGGTGGAGATCAGCAGTTCCTTGAACTTGCGTGAGACCGTCTGCGACTGGTCGAGGTAGGTGTTCTTGACGAACTGCTGGGTGATCGTCGATCCGGACTGGACGGAGCCGCCCTCGGCCATGTGGACGACGGCACGGAGGATGCCCTGCGGGTCGATGCCCGGGTCGGTGTAGAAGGAGGAGTTCTCCGCGGCGATGAAGTCCCACCGTACGTCGGCGGGTACCTGCGAGAGCGTGATGTTCTGCCGGTTGACGCTGCCGTCGGTCGCCAGGACCGTGCCGTCCGACCAGTAGTAGACGTTGCTCTGCAGCAGTGTCGTGGGATTGGGGTCGGGGATCGTGACCGTGGCGTAGGCATAGCCGACGGCCGCTGCCGTCCCGCCGAAGAAGAGCAGGCAGAGCGCCAGCAGTTGGCGTAGCGACGGCAGCCAGCGGCGCAGGCCCGTCCTGCCTCGGCGCGGGTAGTCGATCCGACGTTTCTTCTGTGGCACCCCCCTCCGGGCGCGACCTGGCAGGTCCTGTCGGACGGCCTGGTCACGATGTACGGCCCGGCGGCCCGCGGCGCGGTGACCGGCGGCCCGCCTGCCGCCGTTGAAACGCTGCGGCGGTCGGCGCCGGTGTCCGCTCATGGGCTCTGCTCACTGTTCGCGTCGTACAACTGCGGTGTCTCGTACGGTCCGGGCTGCTGTCGGAAACCGGGACGGGGTGGAGGCTGTGGCAGGCCGTCGTACCATGCCGGCCGCTGGAGGGGGTCGTACGGTGCGGGTCGCGGAAAGCCGGCGTACCGAGTCGGCTCCGGAAAGCCGTCGTAGGGCGCCTGCTGCGGAAGGCCGGGGTCCTGCGGAGGGACCACCGGGACCTGCAGGCTGCCGTAGCGCTCCATGCGCTGCCACCTCAGCCGGGAGCCCGACACGGCGGTGAAGACGGACTGGATCACCACCAGGTACATCAACTGCCGGTAGACGAACTGCTGCAGCGGCAGGCTCCACAGCGGGCCGGCCCGTTCTCCGTCCAGGCGGAACGCGTACAGGCCCATCAGGAACTGCAGCAGCAGGAAGGCCAGCCACAGCCCGATCATCCGGAGCGGGTCGAGGAAGAGCAGCCCGTACAGGGCGAAGATGTCCACGACGGGTGCGAGCAGCGGCAGCAGTACTTGGAAGAGCAGCAGGTAGACCAGGCCCCGGCGGCCGAGTTTCCCGGCCGCACCCCGCTGCACGAGCGCGCCACGGTGCTTCCACATCGCCTGCAGGGTGCCGTAGCACCAGCGGTACCGCTGACGCCACAGGGCGTTCAGCGACGCGGGGGCCTCGGTCCAGGCCTTCGCGCCCTCCTCGTACACCACGCGCCAGCCGGCTCGGCACAGTGCCATGGTGAGGTCGGTGTCCTCGGCGAGGGCGGCGTCACTGACGCCGCCGAGGTCGAGCAGTGCCCGGCGGCGGAACGCTCCGACCGCTCCGGGCACGGTCGGCATGCATTCGGCGAGGTCGAACAGGCGGCGGTCGAGGTTGAACCCGACCACGTACTCGATGTGCTGCCAACGGCCCAGCAGGCCACCGCGGTTGACGACCTTGGCGTTGCCCGAGACGGCGCCCACGCGGGGGTCGGCGAAGGGCTGCGCGATCGTGCGGACGGTGTCGGGTTCGAAGACCGTGTCGCCGTCGACCATGACCACCAGGTCGTAGGTGGCGGCGGCGAGTCCGGTGTTGAGTGCGGCGGGCTTGCCCGCGTTCTGCCGGCGGATCACCCGTACCGGCAGGTGGAGCGCCTCCACCAGGTCGGCGGTGCCGTCGGTCGAGCCGTCGTCCACCACGATGATCTCGACCGGATGGTCCGAAGTGAGGAGTGAGCGCACGGCCGCCTCGATCCCGGCACTCTCGTTGTACGCGGGGACGATGACGCTGACCGGCTCGGTCAGCGGCGGTCCCCAGGACCGGCTCCGACGTCTCGTCCGCAAGCGCCGGTGCCGGCGGGCGGCGAGCAGTACGACCGCCGCGCGCAGCACGCTGATCGCCCCGGCCGCGTACATCAGCAGGCCCAGCAGCCACACAACCCAGTCGCCGGCCTGCAGCATCGAGATGAGAGCGATCCCCTGCAGATGGTCGCCGAGCCCGGCGGGCCGGACGGGTGCGGCCATGCCGACGGCGTCGGAGACCGTCGCGAACGTGAAGCCCTGTGCCTTGAGCCGCGGCAGCAGGGTACCCAGCGCGGCGACGGTCTGCGACCGGTCACCACCGGCGTCGTGCATGAGCACGATCTGTCCCGCGTGGCCGTGCGGTGTCGCATGCGCGAGGATGCGGTCCACCCCCGGACGCTGCCAGTCCTCGGCGTCCCGGGTGGCGAGCACCGTGACATAGCCTGCCGCGTCGGCCTGCTGGAGGACGGACCAGTCGGCGTCGTCCAGTGCGTTGTTCGCTGAGGAGTACGGCGGTCTCAGCAGTGCGGTGGTGATCCCGGCGGCGCCGGACACCGCCAGCTGCGTCTCGCGCAGCTCCAGGGCGCGCTGCCATGGAGCGAGCCGGGCCAGGTCGGGATGGGTGAAGGTGTGGATGCCGATCTGGTGGCCCTCGGCGACGATCCGGCGGATCAGCTCCGGGTGGGCGACGGCCTGGATGCCGACGACGAAGAAGGTCGCGTGCACCTGGTTGCGGCGCAGCACGTCCAGGATCCGTGGTGTCCAGACGGGGTCCGGGCCGTCGTCGAAGGTGAGCGCGACGGTGCGGGCCTTCACCTTGGCGGTGTGCGCAGAGGTGGCGGCGTTCGCGATCACGGGGCCGCCATGGACCACCTGGGTGGGCACCGTGTCATTCCGGCCGCGGGGTCCGGACACGTCGTCCGATGCGATACCGAACATGTGGTGGGTGTAGCCGTGCAGGAGGAGGGCCGTCGACAGGGTCACCGTGAGCACGCTCAACAGCAGCCAGTGGGTGCGGGGTGTGATCTGGCGGGTGCGGACGTGGCGGCGGGCAGGAGCCTTGCGGCGTCGACGATCGGTCACGTCAGGGCCTCGGATCACTTCACGGGCTTGTGGGACGAGCCGAGGGCGCGCCCCCTGGAGGTGGAAGTGGGGGTGGGGGTGGGGGTCGAGGGCTTGGTCCTGGTGGGCCCGGGCGTGGCCGCAGGGACGGTTGAGGCTGCTGACCGGTCGGTGGGGCCGGGGGTCGCCCGCGCCGTGGGGCGGGAGTTCTGCTGCGCCGCGGTGGGGCTCGCGCTCCCCGCGGAGTGGCCCGTGCCGGGCGAGGAGTCGGGTGCGGTCGCGCGGTGCGTGGCCGGATGCGTCGAGTCCGGCTGCGGGACGAACGGGGAACTGATGCTGGGGCCTCCCAGCATCGTGCTGATCAACAGGGCGGCGTAGCCGCCGGCAGGGATCACCAGAAGCCGGGCGGCCCCGAGCACGCGGCGCTGGCGTCGCCCCGAGGAGTCGACGAAGACGGGCCGCACCGGCTCGCTCGCCGCCATGTCCGGCTCCGGTACGGGATGGCCGGAGGTGTCGAACTCCGGGAGCGGCACGGTGAGGATGTCACCGTGCGGAGACGCCCACACCGTCGTGGCGGGGTCCGGCCCGACCGCGTAGGGATACGTCCCGGTGGCGTGGGGGTCCGTCCACATCGAACGGGTGTCGTCCCCCGAGTGCGTCCACTGCGCGAGTCCCCCCGGGTCCCAGGACATCGTGGGTGTGCCGGTGGTGGCGCTGCCGCTGTACTCGTAGCCGTCCGTGTACCCGGCGCCGCCGTACGGATCGTCGCCGTACCCAGCGCCTTCGGCATTCGTCCACTGCACGAGTCGTCCCCTGTCCTGGCCGACCGACATGGTCGTCCGCAGGGAAAGAGCGCACGCGGCCGGAAGTGTTACACCTCGGCCTCGCAGAACAGACCGAACGGAGTGAAAGGGACCAACTGAACAGGAATGGAGTGATCCTGCCGATCTCAGGCCGCCAGCCGCTTCACCACCGCGTCACCGCTTTCGGCCGTCTTTGCGTAGAACGCTCTCAGCTCCCGGTGCCCCACCGCGAACGCACCCCACGCCTCGGGCTCACCGGTGACGCCGCCGTAGCGCGGCATTAGTTGATCGCGGGCGAAAAACCACAGCGCGTCGAAGTCGGCCATCGCCAGGAATTCGGCCACCCGGCGGACCTGGGCCGCCGTCAGCACCAGGAACGGCGGCTTGTGCGGGTCGGGGCGGAGCACCGGCCGGCCACCGAGCACCACCTGGGCCGGGGACCGGTCCTCGGCGCGATGCGGAGAAGCGCCGCCGTAGATGCGCTCCTGATCCATATATCGCTCGTCCAACACCTCCTCGCGGTGCCGGCTGACCCGGCGCCGGACGGCCTCCGAGCCGTCCTCGAACAGTCGTTCCAGCCAGGTCGCGCTGTTGCGCAGCGCCGGGGGCGACACCGCCCGTAGATGGAGGTATGCACTCATACCCGAAGGAGCGCACGGGGGCGCCGAAGCACTACGCGGCCCGACGGACCCCTTGCCTCCGGGGGACTCCTGGACCGCCGTGCACGCGAGGTGCGCGGGTGCCTGTGCCGGGCCGGCCGCCGAGCTCGCTTCCCCCTCGTGACGGCAGAGCAGGAGACGAGACCCATGCCGTGGTCGCGCCCGCGCGGTGGGCGACGGACGGTGACCTGGGGAAGGCGCGTGAGGGGCGGCCGGAACCCCGCGCAGTGGGCGGGGTTCCGGCCGCCCTCGCCCCTCTCCGTGCCGCTGCCGGGGGGAGTCATAAGCGCCACGGAGAGGGAGTCGGGGGTGGTGGATCGCGGTGTCGGCACGGGCCGGGCGGTCGCCCTTGGCCTCCGACGCGGACTCGGTATCCAGGTAGCGCACGGCCGGCGCGAAACGTCACCCGGCCCGGACAGCTCCGGTCGCGCACCACCGTCCGAGCCCCGACGGACGCGGGGCGCCGGCGGGCTGCCACGCCGTCCCGGGTCCTGGCCTCCCAGCCCGGCATGTGTCCCGACGCGGCACCCTCGAGCCGCCGCTTCGACCCTCGGCCTTCCGGCTGCTGCACGGCAGGCGTCGCGGCGACGACGTGAAGGGCGCGCCTGGCGCGTTGTGACATTTCTGTGAGGACGGACGCTGATCTCCATGGGGCCGTCGATGCGACCGGAGCACGGCGGACGACATGAACGCTATGCAACCGGTATGAACGAGGACAATCTTGGGCCAGGTGCGGCAACCTCCGCGTGTACAGGCGTACGACGGGGAATTGGGCGCGGCAGTCGCGCGGGCCCAGGACGGTGACGAAAGCGCTTTCGCGGTCGCCTACCGACTCGTGCAGCCGGGCCTGCTCGGCTATCTGCGTGGATTTGTCGGCGCCGACGCGGAGGACGTGGCGTCCGACGCCTGGCTGGAGATCACTCGTGATCTCGGACGGTTCAAGGGGGACGGGGCCGGGTTTCGCGGCTGGACGGCGACCATCGCCCGGCACCGGGCACTGGACCATCTGCGCCGCCAGCGTGTGCGACCCCGGGCGGGAGGGACCGAACAGGACGTACTGGACCTGCCCGGCCCGCACAGCACCCACGAGCAGGCCCTGGAGTCCCTCTCCACCGAGCGGGCCCTGGAACTGGTCCGCGGGCTGCCGCGGGACCAGGCCGAGGCTGTGCTCCTGCGGGTCGTCGTCGGCCTGGACGGTCCCGCTGCCGCGCGCGTCCTGGGCAAACGCCCAGGGGCGGTGCGGACTGCCGCCCACCGGGGCCTGAAACGCCTCGCCCGCCAGCTGGGCGCCCACAGCGAGACGGACGAGGGTGTGACGGATGAGACTTCCCGAACGCTGGGGGAGTCGAAATGAACGCCGATAGCGGCAATGAGCCGGCGGACCGGCAACAAGACCCTGCACGCCGGATGAATCGAACAAGTCGGACAGGAACGGAAACGCATATGGGTGAACGGCTGAGCGGCGACGGAGTTGCGGGCCGTCGACGTGCGCACCCTGGCGACGCCGCGACCGGCCCATGGGACGTACGTGACGCCGCCACGCTGGAAACGGTGCTGGCCGCCGCCCTACGCGAAGGCGATCTCGACCCCGAAGCCCAGCAGCGGGCCGTCGCCGCCTACCGGACCGCCCGCGGCGCGGGCACGCACCGGGCACGCACCCGGCGCCGCGACGACTGGCGGGTGCCCGCGGAGCGGCGTGCCGGGCGCCCCGTGAAGACGACCTTCGGCGTGGTGTTCGCCAGCCTCACCCTGGGTGGTGTCGCGGTGGCGGCCATCGGTTCGGTCGGTTCGTCCACGGACGGACCCGGCCCCGGCCGGGGGACCGCGCACCCGTCGGCGGCCGCCCCGGGCCGGCCGGGCGGTGAGACCCCGTCCTCCGACGGCCCCGCGCCGACGGACGGCCCGGCCTCCGCCCAGGACAGCGAGGCCCAATGCCGCGCCTACGAACAGGTCAAGGACCGCGGCAAGGCGCTCGACGCGACGGCCTGGCAGCAGCTCGTCGCGGCTGCCGGCGGGAAGGACAAGGTCGCCGCGTACTGCTCCGGGCAACTGGCGCAGGCGACAGCAGCGCCGAGAGGGCCGGCCGGCACGGGCAAACCCGGCGAGAACGTCGGCGACGGCAATGGCACGGCCGGGAACACCGGCACCTCCGGTGAGGGCAACTCCGGCAACGCCCCCGGCGGCACGGACAACGCGGCCGGAAACGGCCGGCCGAGCGGCGCCAAGGACGGCGGGAAGCACAAATAGAGCCGCACCCCTCGGGGACCGTCGGCCGCCCGACTTTTCGCTGTTCGCTGTTCGCTGCGCCTGCGGACCCTGTGGTCGATGCCGTTGCAGCTGTTCGTCCACCGGCAGCTGATGTACGTGGTCGTCATCCAGTCCGTGGTCGCCCTACCGCTCGGCACCCGGCTGAAGTGGCATCGCATGCACCGTTCCGGCACGGCGGCCACCGAGCGGCTCAGGCAACCGGTCGCCGCACGACAGCTGTCGTCGAGGTGAGGGTGGTTCAGTCCATGAGCGACCGGCCGGATTCGTGGCCCGACACCGGTTCGCGGCACGAGTACGGGCAGACACAGGGACCTCGCGTGATCATGGGGGCGGTGTCGCACCGGAGGACCGCTTGGCCTCAGGCGCCCGCCCGGCCGTACCGCCCCGTTCACGGATCGCCCGCAGGGTGCCGGCGGGTGTGCGGGACCGATCGTGATCCGTCCCGCACACCTCATGGGGCTGTCAGGGCCTTCAGCGGTGGGCGGTGGGGTCAGCCGAGGCGCCACTGCTGGTTGCTGCCGCCGTTGCAGTCCCACAGTTCGACCAGTGCTCCGCCGGCGGTCGACGCGCCGGTCACGTCCAGGCACAGCCCTGACTGGACGCCGGTGATGGTGCCGTTGGAGTTGAGGTTCCACTGTTGGTTGGTGCCGCCGTTGCAGTCCCAGATCTGCGTCTGGGTGCCGTTGGTCTGCGAAATGCCCGCCACATCCAGGCACTTGCCCGAACCGGTGGCGTGGACCGGACCTGTGGTGGTGCCCGTGCTGGTGCCGCCCGCGACCCGGTACATCACCGTGCCGTGCGCCGGCACACTGGCGTTGATGGTGCCGGTGGTGGTGGACGTCGCGCCGGTCCACAGGTTGTTGAGCGTGTAGCTGGAGGCGCCGGTCTTGCCGACGGCCGAAGCGCTGGTGGTGATGGTCGCGGTGGAGTTGGTCTCGTTGAACAGCACGACCGACACGTCACCGTAGGCGAGCGGCTTGGCCAGCACGTCCAGGCCGCCCGAGGAGGAGACCATGGTGCCCTGCTTACCGAGGGAGTCCTGGTCGACGGCGATGACCGCCTTGTTCGTCAGGATCGACAGGGTCTGCGGGCTCGCACCGATGATCTTGCTGCCGGAGATCAGGGGGGAGGCCATCTGGGCCCACAGGCTGAACTGGCTCTGGTACTCGGCCACCGTCCAGGCCGTCGCCCCGCCGCGCGGCGGACGCTCCGGCTCGCGGTTCGCGATCGTCTGCGAGTGCACCCCCGTCCCCCGCCGTCAGCAGGTCACCCCGTACTTCTACGAGCAGGGGCCGCTGCTGTGCGGGCTGTGCCTGGCCAAGTTCCGGCCCGCCGACACCGTAGTGGTGCCCGCCCAGGCAACCGGGGAGGAGGCGTGATCCCCGCCCCGCACCGGATGAAGGGCGGCGCCCTCCTCCTCGGCACCCACCGGGGCGAGGTCGGACCGTTCGGCCCGTACGGATCGGACACCGGCGACGAAGACGACGAGGACGACCAGCCACCCGCCGAGCCGGCCGAAGACGGTACGGGCCGATGACCACGCTGTGGCGGACCGTGCTGTCCGCGCTCCAGGACCTCGACGCTCCCGGCCGTGAGGAGACCATCGCCCGCGGCGCCGCAGCCCTCGCCCTCAAGCGGGCTCCCGTGGCGACCGCCGACGATGTGGTGGACATCGGGCTGTACGAGTTCGGCGTCGTCATCGAGCCGCAGACCGCTCAGACTGCGCTGGACGCCCACCGGGTGACCGCGCCCGACCAGGAGCGTTGACCCGGTGAAGGCCACCAGCCCCTTTCGGGCTGCACCCCACGCTGCTGCCGGGCCGGACGGCCATGGTTGGGCCCCGCCCGGCCGGCAGCCGCACCCGCCGACGCCGCCCGTCTGGTGGAGCGCATCGTGACGGCCGTGCACGCCGGCGACGGTGTCGCGATCCGGACCCTGCTCCATCAGCTGGCCGACGTCGCCGACGTCGAAGCCCTCCTGCTGCTCCACCGCCGCCTCAACGACGACCTGCACCGCTGACCGGCGGGTCCTGGTACTCCCCCTACGACGACACGTACTTCACCCAGGCCCGCGCCCTCGACATCGACCACCTCGTCCCCCTCGCCGAATCCTGGGACTCCGGCGCCTCCACCTGGACCGCCGCCGAACGCCAGGCCTACGCCAACGACTTCGACGACCCCCGCGCACTGATCGCGGTCTCCGCCACCAGTAGTGGAGTGCGCGTGGGTTCCCACAGTTCTTCGTGAGGGTACGACGTCCGATTGCAGCACGTGGACGGCCTGGTTGTTGGCTTCACTCGTTGGTGTGAACTCTCAGCAGTAACTCGCAGATTCTGCGAGTGGTTGCCGTAATTTGCGGTTCCGTGGCCGATTCCGAAAGTCGTGTGCTGACCCTGGTGGGTCCGCTTGCGGGCTCATCGGCGAGGACGGACGAAGACGTGCTGCCGGTCGAGACCGGGCTGGCGGACGTCGTCACGCTCCAGCGCCGGCGACAGGCGCGGTTGCCCGCGGATGACGAGGAGAGCTTCTTCGTCGACACGCTCTCGGAGTATCAGTGGGCCCGTGATGCTGCGGGCCTGGCTCCCACCACACTGGATGCCTTGATCAAGCCGGTGATCGAGGTGTGCGATTTCTACGGCGTTGCGCCGTGGCATCTGACGCCTCGCGAGGTGGACAAGTACTTCGCAGGGCCCGGCAAGCGGGCGCATTCGACGCTGCGGGGAAAGATCAACAAGATCGACTCGTACTTCGCGTTCCTGGAACAGCGGTACGCGGGCGAGGTCATGCGCCGGTTCGGTGCGGCCGTCGAGTCGCCGATCGATCCGTTCAACCGTCCGCGGCACCGGGGCGATTTCGGGCTGCGGATCCCGCCGTCGCAGACGGCGATGAAGGAGTTCTTCGCCCGGTGGAGGGAGCAGCTTCCGTGCTCACGGAAGTACGCGGTGGCGTGCCGCGACTACGTGATGACGAAGATCGCCTACCTCTCCGGGGTGCGGGCCGCAGAGCTGTGCCCGGTGTGTGTCGGCGACGTTCACTGGGAGCATGGGCAGTGGGGCCGTTTCCTGGTCAACGGCAAGGGGGCGCACGGGTCGGGGCCGCGGCAGCGGGAAGCGTACCTGTTTCAGGAGGGCCGCGAGCTGTTGTGGTGGTACATCGAGGAAGTCCGTGGCCTGTTCGGGGACGACCCGGAGCATCCGCGGGCTCCTCTGTGGCCCTCGGAGCGCAAGCCGCGGGCGGTCGCGGCGCTGAACCTGCCGATCGCCCCGGCGATCGGGCCCTCCACCTTCCGCCAGCACCTGCACGATGCCGCCGGCAACTACCTGGCCGGCCCGGTCTCCGACCTTTACCCGCATCTGCTGCGTCACGCCTGCGCGACCCACAACTACGAGCGCGACATGACGTTGTGGGAAGTGCAGAAGGTTCTCGGCCACGACTGGGCCACGACGACTCTGCGGTACATGGCGACTGCCCACGCGGATCCGGAATACGCGAACCTGGCTGCCAGTTCCCGGGCGGCCCAGCGGCTGGTGATGGACAAGGGGAATCTGTCGTGAAGTGGAATCTGCGGATGGTGGCCGCGCAGCGTGATCTGTGGCGGCCCACCGAGGTACTCGCGGCGTTCCGGGAGGTCGGGTTCGCTCCCTCGCTGAGCAAGGTCGCGGCGATGTGGGGCGGCACCCCGGTCACCGTGCGCCTGGACGACCTGGACAAGATCTGTGCCGCTCTCCAGTGCACCGTGGGTGACCTGCTGCAGGCCGAGCCGCTGGCTTCCACGTCAGGGATGCCGCAGCAGACACCACGGGCAGTCGGCGAAGGAGAAACCGCCGGTCCGGTGCGTCCGACCCCACAGCGCAGGACGAACGCGCCGCGCTCACTGCCGCCGAACTAACGCCGGAGGCAAGGTCCGTGTCGCCTTGCGCCGTGTCGATATCGCCTCAATCCTGCCACGACTGCGGCGCATGGGCGCTCGTGGTCAGCTCCCGCCGCTGCCGGGGGTGTCAGAACTGGCACGACAAGCGCACCCGCTCACCCGGGGCGTGCACTCGCTGTGGGCGTGAACTGCCGCTGCGGCGGGGGCGGTGCCGTGGCTGCTGCCTGCACCTACACCTGCAACAGGACGCCGTTTGCGGGCAGGAGATATTCACTCAACTGTGGATCGCCGACCCGCTGCCTGTCGGTCTGCGGACCGCGCACGCCCATACCGGCGGCCGGCCCGAGGAACGCCGGGAGGAACCCGACCGTCCGCTCCGGCTGGTGCGCGCGCCGTGCTCGCTCTTCGCGCAGCCGACCCTTCCGGGCCAGCAGTTGCTGTTTGGGATGCGACGGGACTGGTCACCGCTGGTGGACATCGACCGGCGCTCCGGCCACCTGCCGGAACTGAGCCCCACTGCTTGGCAGTTGGTCAGCGACTTCGACCGCATGACGCGGGAACAGCACTGGACCAAGATGGCACGGTGGATGAACCGGCGCACGCTCACCATCCTCGTGTCGTGGCTCGGTGCCGATGCTCCCATCCTGGAGAGCGACGTCTATGACCTCGCACGGGCGGACGTGAATCTGGCGGCCAAGCGGGTCTGCCAGTTCCTCAAAAGCCGCGGCCTGCTCATCGAAGATCCCACGCTCCACCAGGACCGCGATCAGAAGTGGATCAACCAGGCCCTCGCCTCCCTGCCGCCAATGATCACCAACGAACTGCGGACCTGGATATCCGTCCTGCGCGGAGAAGGACGCCGCGAACACGAGGCCATCAGCTATTGGGCCATCCGCCGCTACCTCTTCGCGCTCCGGCCAGTTCTGGACCAGTGGATCGCCGAGAACATCACCAGCCTGCGGGAGATATCCGCACCGCAGGTCAGACAGAGCGTCACCGCCTCTCCCGGGAGCAGAGGCCGCACTTTCCTGATCGCTTTGCGGAGCCTGTTCCGCGCCCTGAAGCAGGAACGGATCATCTTCCGCGATCCCACCCGCGGTCTGGTCCTGGTTGAAGTTGAGAACCTGCCGCGGCCGATCCCTGCGGACCGCCTCCAAGGGCTGCTGGAGCACGCGCGGGGTGCCTTCGGGAACTTGGTACTGGCCCTCGCCGCGGTGCACGCCCTGCCCCCGCTGGAGATCACCCGGCTGCTGACCGCCGATCTGGACCTGGCCCGGGGGCGGCTGGACGTCCGTCGCGGCCACCAGCGCCACACCCTTCACCTGGAAGATCTGACATACCGCCTCACCGCCGAGTGGCTCGCCGAGCGCCATCGGCACTGGCCGCACTCCACCAACCCTCACCTATTGGTCAGCCAGCAGACCGCACTGGATGCCGATCACCCGAGCGTTGTCGTCAGCACCCTGAAGGGAGCATGCCCGTCGCTGGAAATGTCGCTGTGGCAGCTACGCGAGGACCGCATCCTCGACGAAGCCCGCCTCTCGGCGGATCCCCTCCGCCTGATGCGGCTGTTCGGGATCAGTATCGGCGCTGCGATGCGTTACGTCGCTGCCGCTCATCCGGAGAAGTGTGTCCGGCCACTTCGTTGAGCACTCTTTCGAGTGCTCGGCCCGCACGCTGAGCTGCCGTACCGTCCACCGCCGCGGCTCAGTCACCGCTCCGGTTGATCTCGATCCGCCGAAGCGATACCACCACCAACGGCAGGAGCATCGCCACCGCCGCCACCCCGCCGCCGGGGACGGCGACTGTCGCCGTTCCGAACGCCGCAGCGAGGAAGGGAGTGGACAACTGGCCGACGGGGACGGGCACGAAGGACCAGAACTCGTCGTGGGCGCCGACCCGGGACAGCAGCCGTTCCGGGATGTGGGTGTTGTTGACGGTCTCCCACACGACGGTGAAGAACTCGGCGACCACGCCCGCCACGAAGGCCGCCGCCGCCAGCCAGAGGGTGTTCGCGCCGACGCCGAGCAGGATGAGCGGCAGCGCGCCCAGCGACATCGAGGCGAGCGCCGGCCCCATCGGCCGCCGCACCGTCACCTTCACCATCACCACGCCGGCCGTCAGCGCCCCGACACCGCGGGCGCTCAGCACGAGTCCCCAACCCTCGGCACCGATGGTGCCGTTGGCGATCACTGGGCCCAGGATCTGCCAGACGCCCCTGTTGAGGGCGTTGAAGACAGCGAACGCCAGCGTCACCGACCAGATCCACGACTGTGAGCTGAAGTAGCTCCAGCCCTCCCGCAGTTCACCGAGCATCGTCGGGCCGCCCTCGGTACGCGGCAGCAGGTCCGGCAACGACACCCGGGCGAAGCACGCGGCCGCCAGGAGGAAGGAGACCGCGTCCGCGGCGATCGCCCAGCCTCCGCCCACGGAGGCGGTCAACAGGCCGGCCGCTGTCGGACCGAGGATCTGCGCGGCGTTCCTGACGGAGGCCAGCAGCGAGCTGGCCCGCTGGATGCCGCGTCCTGCCGTCAGGTTCGCGACGATGCCGCGCAGCGCGGGCCTGGTCAGTCCCTGGAAGATGCCGTTGAGGCCCGACAGCGGCAGCAGGTACGCCGGGTGCTGGTGCGTCAGGAGGACGAGCGCGACGCCGGCTTGGGTGAGGCTGGCGCCCAGGCTGGTGAGGCGCAGGACGGTGTCGCGCCGGTAGCGGTCGGCGATACCGCCGCCGAGGAGGAGCGTCGCGAGCATCGGGACCAGGGCCGCGGTGGTGACCGCGGACAGCCAGCCCGCACTGCCGGTGGCCTCCAGGACGCCGAAGGCTAGGGCGACCGGCGCCATGGCGCTGCCGGCCATGGAGATCGACTGACCGGCCAGGAACCATCGAAAGGCGGGTGAGCGGAGCGGCTGCCCGGGCGCGGGGCCGGTACGAGATGCTGGCAGTGCGTCCCCCGACGGTTCACGATCTGGGCTCTCTGACGCATCTGTTGCAGGCACAACGGGCCACCGTGCCAGCGCATGCTGGACGTCTCAAGTGGTTTTCGCACAGCGGTCGCGCCGCTCGGAGGAGCGGCTCCCAGAAACCGAACGGTTCTAGAGTCTGTCTGACGGATTCCGGCCTCGGCGCTCCTGGCATGGCTGCGTGACTGGGCGGCAGCAAAGTTGGCCGGACAGTCACGCGAGCGATGGCCACCGGTCGGCGGCCCACTCCAGCCATCCTGACCATCCAGGAGGCGGACCTCCTACCTCGTGTCCGTCAAGTTCCGTGGCATCGGGCTCCTCGAACAGCGTCCTCCAGTGCGAGAGGTCCGTCTCGCTCATCATGAAGGTCTGATCAGGGGTGGTCGACTGGCGATGGGTGATCCGAGCAAGTTGGGTCTCGTGGTCCACCGGTACGTATACGAGTTGGCAGGACGCGCCCGCAGACTTCACCAGCCAGCGGATCGCGGACCTCTCGTCACGAGACCAGCATCCGAAATCCAGGATCACGTTCGTTTCCAGTTTCAGCGCCTCCAGCCCCAGCCAGAGCAGCCGTCCTTCCAGCACATCGCGCTTCCCGGCCGGCTGCGGATCGCCGAACAGCGGGAGCATCCACTCATCAGGTGTCAGCCGCAGCGCGCTGTGCTCCTTGGCCAGTTGTCGCGCTCTCGTGGTCTTTCCGGCCCCGGGCAGGCCGACCGTCAGGAACAACGTCGTCACGCCCGGATCTTGTCACGACGGCCAAGTGATCACGGCCTGAGGCAAAGGCGGATCGAGGCCTGAGGGGTCTCGCGGTTTCCGGACAGGCTTCTGACCGTCTATTTCATGCGGCGATTCGCAACTTCTCGTACTCGGCGTGGACTTCGCGCGGAGGGCGGTAACCCACCGCCGAGTGGAGGCGCTTGCGATTGTACCAGAATTCGATGTAGCGAGTGATGTCCTGCCGGGCGGCCTCGCGGGTCAGGTAAGTCACCCTTGATACGCGCTCATTCTTCAGGGCGCCGAAAAATGATTCGGCCATGGCGTTGTCGAAACAGATTCCGGTGCGGCCAGATGATCTGCGGAGCCCGAACCGGTCGAGCGTCCTCCCGAACTCGGATGACATGTAGTTGCTGCCCCGGTCGGAGTGAAATATCGCGCCGGCCGAGAGCTTCCTGTTCCGTGCCGCGTTGCGGATCGCCCTGGATATCAACGGAGTTTGGTAGTGGTCGTCCATTGCGTAGCCGATCACTTCCTTCGTGCAACAGTCGATGACTGTCGCGAGGTACAGCCAGCCTTCCCCGGTCGCGATATAGGTAATGTCGCCGACGAGCTTTTCACCAGGCGCAGCCGCGGTGAAGTCGCGGCCGACGAGGTCTGGCACCAAGCCAGCCGCAGTCTGAGTGAGGTTGAACCTCTTCGGGCGTGGCTGGCAAGGCACCAGGTCCAGTTCACGCATGAGGCGGCGGACCAGCTCCACGCCCGCGGCGACGCCCCAGCGGTCCAGCTGGGCCTGGACGCGCCGGTGCCCGTAGGTGCTGTCGGACATGTCGAAGACCTTCTCGATGAGCAGTTTCAATTCTTCGCGCCGCTGGACTGTCGCGGATTCCGGGCGGGATCTCCAGTCGTAGTAGCCGGATCTGGATACGCCGAGCCGACCGCACATGAACTCGACGCTGTATGCGTACTCCTCGGTGTCGAGCCGCATCTCGTCGATGAACTCGTACTTGCCTGCTACCGGGGATCCTTCGCGAAGTACGCTGCGGCTTTTTTCAGGAAAGAATTTTCCATCTCCAGCTCACGGTTACGTCGTTCGAGTTCCCTCAGGCGTGCCCGCTCGTTCACCGTCAGTTCCGCGTCGGGAGCCGGTTCCTGCTGCTTCTGATGCTTCTTCACCCAGCCGCGTAGCGTCTCCGAGTTCAGCTCAAGCTCCCGGGCGACTTCGGAGATCGTCTTGCTCGACCTCAACGCGATCTGGACGGCTTCCTCACGGAACTCCGGCGAGTACTTACTGGGTGGCGCCACTTCTTCCTCGTTTCCTTGTCCAGGACAACCCTATTGGGTGCCTGTCCGGAAACTTCGGGGCCCCTCAGCCGCGGTAGGCAGACCGAATTGGCCACAAGATCCGCCGGACAGGCTCTGGCTGGAACCCGGACGTCAGCCTCTCCGGATACGGAGCCAGCATGCGGGTTCTTGGCGGCACAGCTTCGGGATTCTGCGAACTCACGCGCTTCCAACCGGTCCAAGTCCGACCACGACCCGGCCATCTGGCAACCGCCCGCAGCCGACGACCGATGCACCCACGCCACCGACTGGATCACCGTCAAAAACCCGCCGGCAACTCTCGATCGACCCCGCCGAACAGGCCACGCTCACCAACACCCTCACTGCATGCCCGAACACGCCAGTCGAGGTCACGCTCGCGCGCCGAGCAGCGAACCGGCCCGCCGCTCGGGAAAGGCCGCGGGCCAGGCCCTCCCACGGTGCCACAGACCCGCCTCATGCCCGAGCCGGCGGCTCGTGCTCGAACGTGGCGTGGAAGCGCCGCGTGTGGTCCACATGGCGCTCGGCTCCTGTCAGCGTGACGCTGACCGTCAGGCGCGGATCCGCGCTGGAGGCGGCCAACCGCACTTCCAGCTCCCCCGCTTCGACGACGCGCCGCCCGTCGCGACCGGTGAAGGAAGCGAGGTCGGCCGGGACTGTGACACGGACGCGGCGGGCCTCGCCCGGCTCCAGTTCGATGCGGGTGTAGCCGGCCAGGCGCTGCACCGGCTGGACGACGGAGGCGACCGGGTCGTGCAGATAGAGCTGGACCACCTCGGTTCCGGGCCGTTCGCCGGTGTTGCGGACGGTGAAGCCGAGGGTGAACTCGCCGTCTGTCGGGGCCTCTTGGGCGTCGACGGCCAGGTCTGTCCAGTCGAACCGCGCATAGGACAGGCCATGGCCGAAGGCGAACGCCGGGGTCGGGTCGATGTTGGACACCTTGCTGGCGTGCGCGAGCCGCGCACCGAGGTACGTGGTCGGCTGGCAGCCCGGCCCACTCGGCACGCTGACCGGCAGACGTCCCGAGGGATTGATACGGCCACTGAGCACCCCGGCGATCGCGTGAGTGCCCTCCTCCCCCGGGAAGAAGGACTGCACGATCGCAGCGGACTCGCCCACGGCGCGGCCGAGGGCGTACGGCCGGCCTGCGAGCAGCACGGTGACCACGGGTGTCTCCAGGTCGAGCAGGGTGTCGAGCAGGTGCTGCTGTGCACCGGGCAGGGTCAGCTCCTCGGCGTCGCAGCCCTCGCCGCTGGTGCCCTGCCCGAAGAGCCCGGCGCGGTCGCCGAGCACCACCAGGGCGACGTCGGCCTCGTGCGCCGCCTGGGCTGCCTCGCGGATGCCGGAGAGGTCTCCGTCGTCGATTCCGGTGCCGAGGGCGAGCGTCATCTCGGCGTCGGGGAACTCGGCGGCGAGCGTGTCGCGAAGGGTGGGCAGCTCGATGCCGAGCGGGGTCCCGGGGTGGCGCACGCCGATGTGCTGCGGGAAGGAGTAGCAGCCCAGTACGGCGGTGGGCTCGGTCGCGTTGGGACCGATCAGGGCGATGCGGCGAGGCCGGGTGAGCGGCAGAGTTCCGTCGTTGGTGAGCAGGACGACCGCCTTCTCGGCGATCTCGCGGGCCAGTTGACGGTTTTCGGGCCGGTCCAGGTCGATCTTGCCGCGCAGGGCGTCCGGGTCATCGGGATCCGCGCCGTCGAGCGCGGCCGGTACGGGGCTCCAGTCGGGATCGAGCAGACCGAGCATCGCCTTCTGGATCAGGACGTGGCGCAGGGCCCGGTCGATGAGCCTTTCCGGTATGCGGCCCTCGGCGACGGCCTGTACGAGGGGTGGGCCGAAGGTCTTGACGGTGGGCAGTTCGACGTCGACGCCCGCTGCGAGTGCCGTGCCGGCGGCGTCGGCCCAGTCAGCCGCGATGCCGTGCAGGGTCTTGAGGAAGGCGATGCCGAAGTAGTCGGCGACGACGGTGCCGTCGAAACCCCAGGTGTCGCGGAGCAGTCCGGTCAGCAGTTGCTCGTCGGCGGCGGCGGGTACGCCGTCGGTGTCGGTGTAGGCGTGCATCACGGAGTGGGCGCCGCCCTCGCGGACGGCCATCTCGAAGGGGGGCAGCAGGACATCGGCACGCTCGCGGGCTCCCATGGATGCGGGGGCCA
Organism: Streptomyces sp. NBC_01390; assembly: GCF_045040105.1. NCBI lineage: Bacteria > Bacillati > Actinomycetota > Actinomycetes > Kitasatosporales > Streptomycetaceae > Streptomyces > Streptomyces sp. NBC_01390. The sequence continues at coordinate 74,915 of NZ_CP109551.1, forward strand.
GATTGCGTCCGGCACGGGAGGCGGAGTAGCCGACGAAGTGCTTGAGGGTGGCGACGATGCCGGCGGACTGCAGGCCCTGCACGTACGCCGTGCCGATGGTGCCGACGAGGTAGGGGTCCTCGCCGATGGTCTCCTCCACGCGGCCCCAGCGGGCGTCGCGGACGACGTCGAGGACGGGCGCGAGACCTTGGTGGACGCCGACGGACCGCATGTCGCGACCGATGGCGGCGGCCATGCGGCGCACCGTGTCCGGGGCGAAGGTGGCGCCCCAGGACAACGGAACGGGGTAGGCAGTGGCGCCCCAGGCGGCGAAGCCGGCCAGACACTCGTCGTGCGCGACGGCGGGAATTCCGAAACGGTTCGCCGCGGCGATGCGAGCCTGCGTGCGCGCCAGGAAGAGCGCACCCACCGCCGGGGCGACGGGGACGGTGCCGAAGGGACGGGTCAGCTGGCCCAGTCCGCTGGGCATCAGGGCCTCGAGATCGGCAGCCTCCTCCATGTCGTGCTGGTGCGGGACGACTTCGCCGCCCTCGTCGGAAGCGCCCACCCACACTCCGTACAGCTGGGCGGTCTTCTCCTGAAGCGTCATCGCGTCGATCAGGGCGTCGACTCTCGCGGCAACGGGAAGAGCGGGGTCGTTCCAGAGGGGGATTTCGGGGGTGGGCTCTGCGGCCACGTTGGCGGTCACTTTCCTCGTCCTGTTCCTCGTCGTCTTGTTCCTCGTCTCACCGGCTGAATCCGGCGGTCAGACCGCTGAGCAGCTGACGGCGGCCGAAGATGTACAGCGCCAGGATGGGCAGCGTCGTGAGGACGACGGCGGCGAGGATGGCGGGGACGTTGACCTGGAACTGGCCCTGCAAGGACCACACGGCGAGCGGCAGGGTCCGCTTGGACGGGCTCTGGGTGAGGACCAGCGGCATCAGGAATCCGTTCCAGATCGTCAGCGCGCTGTAGATGGTCACGGTGATGAGGGCCGGCCGCGTGAGCGGCGCCGCAAGGCGCCACAGCGTCGTCCACTCGGTGGCGCCGTCTACCCGCATCGAGTCGAACAGCTCCTTGGGCACGTCGCGGATGAAGTTGGCAAGCACCAGCACGGACAGTGGGATGGCGAAGGCGATCGACGGGAGGATGAGCGCCAGCAGGCTGTCGTACAGGTGCAGCTTGATGACGATCAGGTAGATCGGGATGATTGTCGCCTGCAGCGGGATGGCGAGGCCCATGAGGAAGAGGCCGTTGACCGCGCGCAGAAAGCGCGTGCCGCCGCCGCGCACGATCGCGTAGGCGGCCATGAAGGAGAACGTGATCGCCGGCACCACCGCTCCGACGGCGACCACGACGCTGTTCACGAAATACTGGCCGAAGTCGGACTCGATGACCAGCCGGTAGTTGTCCAGCGTGGAATCGGCCGAGGGCGCAAGGGCGTTGCCCGCGTAGTACTTGCTCTGGTCCTTGAGGCTGGTGATCACGGTCCAGTACAGGGGTACCGCGACGACGACGAGCCAGAGCCAGCCGGCCAGGCCGCCGAACCAGTTGCGGCGTTGAACCGCGGAGCGAGGGCGCCGCTCGCGGCGGGTGATCTTCTCCTGGCGCTGCGCCTTGGTCAGTGTCGTGGTCACGTCAGACCCCCTCGAGCTGGCTGGCGGCAGCGTCCTTGCCGCCGAGCCGGCGCAGCAGCAGGGCGAGGGCGAGGCCCACCAGGACGAGGATGGTCGCAATGACGCTGGCCGGACCCATCAGGTTGGCCTGGAAGCCCCGCTTGTACATATCGAGCGCAAGGACCCGGGTGGCGTCCGCGGGTCCGCCCTCGGTCAGAACGTAGATCAGGTCGAAGAAGGTCAGCGAGCCAACAACCATCAGCGTCGACGAGGTGATGATGGTGTATTTCAGCGCGGGCAGCGTAATGCTGAAGAACTGGCGCACCCGTCCGGCGCCGTCCAACTGTGCGGCCTCGTACAGGGACGCCGGAATCTGCTGCACCCCGCCCTGGTAGATCAGCGAGTGGAACGGGACGAACTGCCAGGAGACGATGAAGATGACGACACCGAACGCGAGTCCCGGCCGCCCCAGCCAGTCCTTGCTGAGCCAGTCGATGCCCAGGCCCGCGCCGAGCCCGAAGGTGGGGTTCAGCAGCGCCTTGTACGCGACGGCGATCGCGGCCGAGCTGAGCAGCAGCGGGATGAAGTACAGCACGCCGAGGATGGCCCGGTAGCGCTGGCGGCCGGCCATGAACGTGCCGAGCAGGATACTCATCGGCGTCTGGAACGCCCATGACGCGGCCATCACCCCGAACGTCACCAGCAAGGCGTGCGGCAGCCCGGGGTCGGTGAGCACCGCGCGCCAACTGGCAAACCCGGAGGGGTGGATGGCGCCGATCCCGTCCCACGTCGTGAAGCTCAGCGCGAAGACGCCGACGAGCGGGATGACGGCGAAGCCGATGAAGAACACCAGCGCCGGCGCGGCCAGCCACGGCAGGATGCTGCGAGGTCGCCCGCCGGTCGGTGCGTGGGGTGTGAGCGAGGTCATTTGCCGAGGACCTCGTTGAGGTTGGCGGCGAACTTCTTCGGCGAGATGGACAGCTGGAACAGCTTGACGATGTTGTCCAGCAGCGTCTCCGCAGCCGTCGGGCTGAGCGCCTGGTCCCAGGACTGAGCGAACGTCTTGGCCTTGCTGGCGACGTCGTAGGTGAACTTCAGGAACGCGGCGTCCTCGGAGGCGTCCAGCTGCTTCTCCGTGCCGAGCAGGAGCGGGACCGCCCCGGTACCGATCCAGTCCTTCACCTCGGCCGGCTGGAGGACACCCTTGGTGAAGTAGTCCTTGGCGATCTTCTTCTGCTCGGCGCTGGCCTTGGAGGATATGTACAGGTACTGGCCCGGGTTGCCGACGGTGTCGCTCGGGTCGCCCTTGCCGCCCTCGACGGGCGGGAAGTTCATGAAGCCGAGCCCGCCGCCGGAGACGAAGTCGCCGCCGTCGGCCTTCTGGATGCCGTACGACCAGGAGCCGTGCAGCATCATCGCGGCCTTGCCGGTGTACAGCAGCGCCTGGTCGGCGTTGGAGTCCGCCGTGATCGAGGAGAAACCCTTGACGAACCCGCCCGCCTTGACCAGCTCCTGCACCTTGCCGAGCGCGTCGATGGCGGCCGGGTTGGACCAGGCGTCCTTCTCGCCGTCGAAGACGGCCTGGAACACCTCGGGACCGCCGATGCGGTCGAAAAGGAACTCCAGCCACATCATGTTCGTCCACCGGGACTGACCGCCCAGAGAGAACGGCGCAATGCCCTTTGCCTTGAACTTGGGCACCAGGGCCATGATGTCGCCCCAGGACTGCGGCGGCTTCACGCCGACCTGGTCGAAGACCTTCTTGTTGTAGTAGAGAACGATCGGCTGCACGGTCTCGACCGGCATCGCGTAGATCTTGCCGTCGATGGTCGCCGGGCCGAACGAGGACGGGAACACCCGCTTCTTGACCTCGGGGTGATCGCCGAACCACGAGGTGAGGTCCTCGACCTGCCCGGCCTTCACGTAGCTGCGCAGCGTGCCGCCGCCCCAGCCCCAGATCATGGTGGGCGCCTGCCCGGCGCCGATGGCGGTCTTGATCTTCGTCTTGTACGCGTCGTTCGGGAAGGTGGTGCCCTTGATCTTCTCCTTGGGGTGGGCCTTGTTGAACGCCTTGAGCGCGTTCGTCCTGACGCCTTCCTGAGGCTGGCCGCTGAGGTACCAGTACGAGGCTCCACCGCCACTCTCGCTGGGACCGGACGAGCCGCAGGCCGACAGCGCCGCGGAGGCCGGCACCGCGGCGGCCAGCCCGAGGAAGGTACGTCGAGAGAGGGGGATCGCCATGTTCATTCTCCGCACTCGAGAGCCAGCCGGCGTCTCGTGAGTCGTGGTGAAAGCTTTTCGAAAAAGCCTTCTTCGAACCTGTGCATGGAGCTTGTCCGTGCAAATTAGGTTTCGGGCTGACGCCCTGTCAAGGCACGCGCAGACACGTTGTTGGGCAGCAGTCATCTGCGTAATATCGGGCGAGCACGACTCGCGAGAAGCCTTGGCGAAGACCGAAACATTTCGAATTTTGGGGTCAAGGGCAGTGGGGGGAGGGAGGAGGCGATGGCTCCGGCTGATGCACTGCCGGTGACAGGCCAGGTCATGCCGCGTCGAAAGGACCCGGTACGGCCCCGGCCGGACCCGGTCGATGTCCTCCTGGCCGGGATGACGGTGGCGGGGAAGGTCGCACACTTCGGCAGCCGCCAGGTCGGCAACTGCCTGGGGGCGCATGGCCGAAGGCGGCGACGGGAAGGCCGAGAGTTTGCAAGTGGCGCCTGTCGAGGGCGTGCTCGCGCAACCCGGGAGCGTTCTGCCGGCAGAGGTAGCACAGGGTCCTGAAGGGCGTACGGGTCGGAGTGCATGCCGATCGGGACAGGTTCACCGGACGGGATCTCTCGCGGATCGTCGAACACCGCGGCGCCGAGGGGCTCTTCGGCACCTCCTCGGACGAGCCCCCTGCCGGATTGTCGTACGGTTGACCGATTCCACCCGCGTTACCGGCCACGATCGGCGGCTCACCACACCGGTGGACGTACAGCTGAGAGGAACCAATGCCACCGAACGCCAGGCGCACCACTTTGGCGGACATCGCCCAAGCGGCCGGCGTCTCCGTCGCGACCGTGTCCAAGGTGGTCAACGGCCGCGATGACGTGGCGTCGCAGACCCGCGCCCGGGTGCAGGAACTGCTGCTTCAGCACGACTACCTGGCACCCGTGTTCCGCCACACCGAGGCGATGGAAAGCCCGGTGATCGAGGTGCAGTTCCAGGGCAGCCTCAAGTCGTACGTGGCCGAGGCCCTCGACGGCATCATCGACTCCGCCGCCGAAGCAGGGGCCTCAGTGGCGATCAGCAAGGCGTCCCGCGCCCCGCACTGGGCCCGGGACCTGGTCTCAGCCGGGCGCCGCGCCCTCATCGCGGTCACCAGCGTGTATACCACCGCGCACCTGAAGGAGCTGGCCCGGGCCGGGCTGCCGCTGGTCGTACTGGACCCGCTGCACCTGCCCGACAGCCGGGTCAACAGCGTCGGGGCGACCAACTTCGCCGGCGGCCTGGCCGCGACCCAGCACCTGCTCTCCCTCGGCCACCGCCACATCGGCTATCTCGGCGGACCGGCCATGGCCGTGTGCAACCAGGCACGCATGCACGGCTACCGCGCCGCCATGGAGGCGGAAGGAGCGCCGGTACCCGACGCGTACGTCCGGCCCGGAGAATTCACGTACGGGACCGGCTTGCTCGGCGCCGCGGCACTGCTGGACCTGGAAGAGCCGCCGACGGCGATCTTCACAGGCAACGACGAGATCGCCCTCGGTGTCATCGAGACCGCCCGCACCCGAGGCCTGCGCATCCCCGAAGACCTGAGCGTGGCCGGCTTCGACGACACGCACCTCGCTCAGATGGCCTCACCGCCATTGACCACCGTGCGCCAGCCGCTACGGGAGATGGGCGGTGCCGCCCTGCGCACCGCCCTCCGACTGGCCAACGGTGAGAAGGTCGAGTCCCACCACATCGAACTCGCCACCGAACTCGTGGTACGTGCCTCAACGGCGCCGCCGACAGGTCGAGGCGGTGGAGGGTGAGCCCGTCGGGGATCAGGGCATGACCAAGGCGGGTCTTGCGCAGCCCGCGGTAGGAGATGGTGTCTGTCGGTGCGTCCCTCCCCTCTTCACGGCGCAGAGTTTTCGGCGCTATGCGGCGTTGCTGGGACGCTGAGGCAGTTGTGGATGGTGACCTGGTCGGTGCCAAGGTGCCGGGCCATCTCGGCGATGACGACCTCTGGAACGAACCGACTCCGCACCGGGCAGCGCAGGCTCTCGGCTTCCAGCCGCCGCCTGAGCCCGGACGTACCTGGAACTCGTGTCGGCGGGCTACTCGAAACGGCGGACCGCCTCGCGCAACTTGTCGTCGTCGTAGAAGCGCCGTGCCCAGTAGGAAATCCGGTTTGGCCAGGCGGATCGCGCCGATCCACCAGCACAGGTGGACGGCCAATGTACCGGGATCGCCTGGGAACATCTGCCGCAGGAACTCGGCTTCGGGTCGGGAATGGCATGCTGGCGCCGCCTGACCAAGTGGACCGAGGCAGGTGTATGACCCCACCTGCACGGGGTCCTCCTCGCCGAACTCCGCAGCGCGAATGCCCTCGATTTCTCCCGTGCAGCCGTCGACGGCTCCCACATCCGGGCGTTGAAGGGAGGCGCCAGGACTGGTCGAAGCCCGGTGGACCGCGGGAGGACGGGCAGCAAACACCATCTGATGGTGACTCAGGGGCCGGCCCTGCACGCCGACCGCGCTCCCCGGAGGAAGCGCGGGAACGGGCACCGTGGATGACGCTGAACGGCGCGGGAGGTTGCTGTCCGCGACGACGAGCCCCGCCGACCCGTCAATGACGCTGCCGGGCTGCCATCCACTGCCAGACGTGGGTTCCGTTGACGCTGGGGTCGTTGCGGGCGACGTAGATCCACGACCAGTGGCCGTCGAACTGGCGGCCGTTCCACACGACGTGGTCGTACAGCGTCATCAAGGAACCGGGGATCATGTCGTGCGCGTGCACGGTGTTGGCCGGCGGGTCCACGGTCGTGTCGTCACGGGAGGCGACGAGCCAAGTGGGGGTACTGATCCGGGCCAGATCGCTGTCGGGGACCAGGGGTGCACCGCCGGGCGGGAACGACGCGACGACGCCGCAGACCGGTACGGATGCGGCGAACAGAGCGGGGTAGACCGTGGTCATCTTCAGGCTCATGTAGCCGCCGTTGCTGCAGCCGGCCACATAGATCCGGTCGCGGTCGATGTGGTGGCGGCGGGTGACGTCGCTGATGATCTCGTGGATGAGGGGGGGCGAAGCGGGGGCCGTCCTCCATCCAGTACGAGGTGCTCTGCGGGGCGAGGACATAGGCGCCGTCGAAGATGCGCTGGGCTTCGGGGGTGGCGAAGCCCAGGGCGCCGCGGTTGGCGCGCAGGGGGGTCTCGTTGTCGTAGTAGTCGTTGGGCAGTGAGGCGCCCTCGCCTCCGCCGCCCCCGCCTCCCCACGCCGGGCGGCCGCCGCCGGAGCCCGGTGGTGATACGCGCACAGAACCCGACGCGGCGCCGCCGCACTGACACACCCCGGCACCGCGCAGGCAGGCACCTGATCCTCGATAGGCACCCCGGACTCTGCCGCCCAGGCTGCCAACTCCGCACCGGTGAAGGTCGGCCGCCCGGAGTGTTTGCGCCAGCCCTCGTAGTGGACAATGCACAGCCCCCGAGAGGAGGCCGGGTAGCCGCAATGGCGCCCCGCGCGCTCGACCGCGCAACGAGCCGGATCCTGCCCACTGGCGACCGCCAAACGCATGTGCGGGCGGGCCTCGAACCCCACCCGCCGCGCGAGCCGGTCGAACATGTCCTTCGCGGCCACGTACGTCATCGGCCGGCCCCGCCGCCCCGCATACAGGTTCACGAACACGCTGTTGCTCTCCACCTCACAAGGCAAGTGTGCGGCCCGCTCATGCAGATACTCGACGTACCCGTCGACCAGGTCCTCGGTCACCGGGATCCACCGCGAGAAACGTGATTTGGCCAGCGCCCCGTTGGCATTCAGCCTGCGCCGAACATGCACGTGCGGCCCCGCCACCTGGCAGCCCAGCATCGCGGAGTTCGACAGCAGGTGCATGTCCTGCCGGTGCAGCCCCGACGCCTCTCCGATCCGCATCCCAGTGCAGGCCAGCAGCGACACCAAGAAGCGGTCCCGGCCCCGAACAGCGGCCTTTCGGAGCTGCTCGATCTGCTCATCCGACAGCCACAGCGGGCCTTCCACCGCTGCGGCATACTTCAGCATCCGTGCCCGGACGCTGCGGAACTGGCCCTGTTCCCCCGGGTCGAATCCCGACGGCAGATACGCGAGATACCGCGGTTCCGTCAACGACGCCGCCACCTCGGCCGCCACCCAGCCCTGCCGGCTCCCGAACCGCAGGAACTCGCACACCGCGGTCATCACCGCGTTCGCCGTCGCCTCGGTACGAAACCGCGGCACCCCGCCACCGTCACGCCCACGCGCCGACAGTGGTTCGGCCACCAGCCAACGCAGGAACCGAGCCAGATCAAGCAGCCGCGGGCGAGCCCAGTCCACACCACTCGCCTCGCACCACGACAGGTACACCGCCACACGGCCGGCGTACACCCGCTCGGTGTTCGACGACCGGCCCCGCGCCCGCAGCCCCGCCAAGAACGCACACGACTCTTCGTGCAGTGAGAACCCGTCATCCACAACAACCCAGGCAATGGACCCATCCACCGGCCCCAGCACCCTCTCGGCGCGATACCCACCCATCATGATCACGAACATACCTAACGTCCCTACAGCTCTCGGATACTTGTCACGAGGCAGCCGGTCAGGGCCAAGTACTCATGTCCCTGCCGGACTGCAGGAGCTATAGATATCGCCTACGCAAGCGCGATCGCCACGCTCACACGGACCCAGAGCCGGATCCTCATCGACGCACCCTGACCGCCCAGCCATCGAACGGGACTGCCTCCCGGGGATCTCTCGGCGAGATCCCCGGGACGTGGCGAGCGACCCGGGACCGGCAGCCGGGCCAGTGGGTCCCCCGCACGCGCTCCCCCACCTTCTCCGTGAGCGGCTCCTGGCTCACCGTCCTGCAACTGTTGCAGCCCTCCCGCCGACTCGAGCAGGGCGTGGATGTATTCCCATCCCACAGTTCTCAATTTCAGAACCAACAGTTGTTGGATTTCTGGATCGACCATTTCTAGAGTGAGACCGCAGCGCCTCACCGCACCACGCACCGCGCCCCGGCGTCCGAGAAGAGGAACTCATGCAACATCACGTCCTCGGTGACCTGCTCGACGCGATGGGCTCGCGCCAATTCCATGGTCGGATCACGCCGACCCGATTGATGCAATACGGGGGTTGCTCGCCAAGGACGTCGCGATGATGACCGGAGTCAGAATTCGCAGCCGCACCCCTCTCTGGTTCAATCCTGACGACCAGTCCGCAAGCCCCTCCGCCTGAAGCCGTTCACGTCACAGCGAAAGAGCCCCATGAAGACCTTCACCCTGCCCGGCACCGACATGGTGGTCCCCAACGTCGTCCTTGGACTGATGCGCATCCAGGACATGACCGACGAGGCGGTGCGCACACTCGTGAACACTGCGCGCGACGCCGGCATCACCTTCCTCGATCACGCCGACGTCTACGGCTCGGACGACCACGGTTGCGAGCGTCGGTTCGCTGAAGCCATGAAACTCAGTTCGTCGGAGCGTGAGCAGTTCGTCATTCAGTCGAAAGCCGGCATCGTCAAGGACGGGCCCTACTTCGACTTCTCTCATCAGCACATCGTCGAGTCCGTGAACGGTTCACTCCGGGCACTGGACACCGACTATCTCGACATCCTGCTGCTGCACCGTCCCGACGCTCTCGTGGAACCGGAGGAGGTGGCCCGGGCCTTCGACGAGCTGGCGGCGGCGGGCAAAGTACGTGCTTTCGGCGTCTCCAACCAGACCCCCCGCCAACTCGACCTGCTGCGCAAGCACGTGACGCAACCCATCGTGGCGAACCAGCTCCAGCTGTCGATCACTCACGCCCCGATGATCGCGCAGGGCGTCGCCGCAAATATGCAGGACCTCGATCAGTCGGTCGTCCGTGATGACGGAATCGTCGACTACTGCCGCCTGCACGACATCACCATTCAGGCGTGGTCGCCTTTCCAAGCCGGATTCTTCGACGGACCGTTCATCGGTTCCGACCGCTTCCCCGAGTTGAACGCAGTGATCAACCGGCTCAGCGACAAATACGGCGTGCCGGCCGAGGCGATCGCGGTCGCCTGGATCACGCGCCATCCCGCGCAGATGCAGGTCGTCCTCGGCACGACCACGCCAGAACGCGTCACCGCCGCCGCGCTCGGTTCCGATCTCCCGCTCGCCCGCCCCGAATGGTACGAACTGTTCCGCGCCGCCGGATACAAGGTGCCGTAGCCTCTGCCCCTTCCGGACTAACCTCACCGGGAGCATCCGCGACCACACTCGCAGCCGATGACGTCTACACCCTCGCGCCGTACGCCAAGACGCTGGGCGTCGTGTTCGACGAGATGACCGCCGCCGGCGTTCGAGCCACGCTGGCGCACCATCTCTCCCTCTCCACGGTGGGCGACCGTCTTCACGGCGGAGCATGGGGCTCGCCGATGTGTGCGGGGCCGTGTGCGCCGCGCTCAACGAGGACGCGTGTTTCCGCGCCGGCCACCGTGGAGTCGACCACGCACTTCCTCCGCCCGGCCCGCGCGGACGTGGTCGCGACAGCGCGTCCTCTGCAGGTGGGGCGCAACACCGTCGTCGAGGTCGATGTCGACACCGAGGGCGAGTTGTGCGCCAGGGTGACGCAGGTGGTCACCGCCGTCGGTCAGAAGGCCTCCTGATGGCGATCCCTCTCCAGGGCTCACCTCCGTGACCACCTCCCTGGATCGCGCCGCCAAAGAGCAGGGCGGCCTGCTCCGCGACCAACTGCTCGACATCGCCGGCCGGACGCTCGAAGACGGTGACGCCGACGCGCTGACGATCCGCGCGGTGGCGACCAGCGCCGACGTCACGCCGCCGTCGGTCTATCTCCACTTCGCCTCGAAGCAGGAACTCGTCCACGCCACGTGTCTGCGCGTGTGGAGAACCCTGTTCGGCGAACTGGAAGCGGTGTCGTGGGGATCGCGGACCTGGTGACGGCGCTCCACGAGACCTGCGTCGCCTACATCGCCTTCGGGCTTCGCCACCCCGCCCAGTACCGGCTGGTGACGGACGGCGAAGCCACCGAGGCGAGCCGTCACAACGAGGACGCGTGTTTCCGCTACTTCCGGGACAAGGTCACCGCCTGCCGTGAGGCCGGCGTGCCGATGGAGAGCCCGACCGAAACGGCCAGAGTGCTGTGTTCCGCCGTACACGGCGCGGTGTCCCTCCTCATCCATCAGGAACGTGACGCCTGGCCTTCGGACACCGGCCGTTACGTGGCCCGCGCCGCGTCCTCAGCCGTCCACGGTGCGCTGCTCACCGCCTCTCGCACCCGCCCACCGTCGATGTCCGCGGTGACGCGGCCGGACTGAACCACGCGATGGCCTCCCCGGGGCACTGTCGGCATGACGGTGCCCCGGGGAGGCCTGCATTGTGCTCCTGATGGAGTCAGGTGCGGGTCCAGCGCTGGTTGCTGCCGCCCGAGCAGGTGTACAGCTGGATCTGAGTGCCGTTCGCGGTACCGTTCCCGACGGCGTCGAGGCAGAGACCGGACTGGACTCCGACGATGGATCCGTCGGAGTTGAGGCGCCACTGCTGGTTGGCGCCGCCCCAGCAGCTGTAGATCTGAACCTTGGCGCCGCTGCCGGTGCCGGCGGCGTCCAGGCACTTGTTGCCGTAAACCCTGAGCTCACCGGCGCTGGTGGACGTCCACTGCTGGTTGGTGGCGTTGTTGCAGTCCCACAGCTGGACCTGGGTGCCGTCGGTCTGGCTGGAGTTGGGAACGTCCACGCAGCGACCCGAACCGACACCCTTGATCTGTCCGCCGCCGCCCGACGGAGGCGGCGTGGTGGTGCCGCCGTTGAGTGTGTTGAGGACGGAGGTGTAGGCGGCCTTCTTGCTGCCGTCGCCGTTGAACAGCAGCGGTGTCTGCTCCGCCCGCCAGGAGTCGCTGTCGCGCACGCCCCAGACGGTGACGCCGAGGCAGCGCGAGACGGCCAGGCAGTCGTTCACCACGTTGGCGTACGTCGTGGGCGAGGCGCCCTGGATGTCCAGCTCGGTGACGGCCACGTCGACGCCGAGAGCAGCGAAACTCTGCAAGGTAGTGCGGTAGTTGCTGTTGTACGGGCTGTCGTTGTTGAAGTGCGACTGGAAGCCGACGCAGTCGATCGGTACTCCGCGCTGCTTGAAGTCCTTGACCATGTTGTACACGGCCTGGGTCTTGGCCCAGGTCCAGTTGTCGGTGTTGTAGTCGTTGTAGCAGAGCTTGGCGGCCGGGTCCGCGGCGCGCGCGGTGCGGAAGGCGACCTCGATCCAGTCGTTGCCGGTGCGCTGCAGGTTGGAGTCGCGCCGGGCACCCGAGTTGCCGTCGGCGAAGGCCTCGTTCACGACGTCCCACTGGGCGATCTTGCCTTTGTAGTGGGCCATCACGCCGTTGATGTGGTCGATCATCGCCTGGCGCAGGCTGCTGCCGCTGAGGCTCTGCATCCAGCCGGGCTGCTGGGAGTGCCAGGCCAGGGTGTGGCCGCGGACCTTCTTGCCGTTCTGCACGGCCCAGTTGTATACGCGATCGCCGGCGGTGAAGTTGAACTGGCCACGCTGCGGTTCGGTGGCGTCGATCTTCATCTCGTTCTCGGGCGTGACCATGTTGAACTCACGGTTCGCGATCGAGGTGTACGCCGAGTCGCCCAGTCTGCCCGAGGCGATGGCGGTACCGAAGTAGCGGCCGCTCTGCGCCGCGGCGGCCCCGAGGGTGCTTTCGGCGGCGTGTGCGGCCGGTGGCGTGACCAGCGTGGTGGCTACGCCGAGGCCGACGCTCAGTGCGAGCAGCGCACCGCGGATCCTCCGGCCGACACCGGATCTGGGTAGGGCGTACGAACCCATGGGCGTACCTCCAAATGGACGTCACGGACTGGCTGAAGTGCAGGCGGAAACCCCGGCCGCTCCCCCGCGACGGCAGGCGGGACGGGCCGAGCCCCGGGCAGCACGGGGACACCGGAGGAGGGGCTCGGTTCAGCTCGGCCGGGAAGTCCCCGAAGCCTGGTCGCCCCTCGGAGAAGGATGATTGAGGCGTTGACGGTGGATCGTCAATACATCCACGGAGAAAGTTTCCAATCCTGCTTCGAAACATTCGAACATCCGCTGCCCGTTCGGATGGACCGTTTGCAGACAGAACAGCCAAAGACCTTGACCAATGGGACCCGTATTTCTAACTTGTGGCGTCGAAGCATCCGCTGACGGTGTCGAATGTTTCGAAGAACCAACCGACCCCCACCCGACCGCTCCACGGTTCGCCGACCCAGCGCCGCCCCGTCCCCAAGGAGGCCCTCAGATGCGGTTACGCTCCCCGTCCACGGTCCCGCTCAGACGCCCTGCTCGCCGTCCTGGCGCCCCTGCTGCTGGTGGCCGCTTTCCTCGGCGCGCAGCCCGCCAGCGCGGCGACCGTAGGAGCGTCTCCGCAGCGTTCTCCGGGACCGAGCCGCAGACACGGAACTCCTAGCGGATGGGCTCGCCCGTGCCAGGCACCAGCGGCCCCGACCGCACCGGTCGGGACGCCCCGCGGCGGCAGCCGCTCTAGGCTGGAGGAGGCCGGTGAAGACCAGTCCCGGCGGACACCGCTGTCCGGACGGAGGTGTGACGCGTGACGCTCGCCGATGCTCAGGACGGCCCGACCGCCGTCGTCGTGGTCGATCTGGACGGCCGGGTCAGCGGCTGGAGCGAGGGAGGGTGTCAGCTGCTCGGCTGGACGGCGCAGGACACCGTCGGACGGCCGGTGACCGACCTGCTGGCCGCGGCTGCGCCGCCCGGCTTCCCCGGGAGCCACAACGCGGACGCCTCCGAGCCCGTCGCCCTGCGTCACCGGGACGGTCACACGGTGGACTCCGTGATCACGGCTCAGCCGTTGCGCGGCCCGCAGGGGCGGGTGCAGGGTCAGGTGGTCACCGTCCAGCGCTGGGATCGTCGCCCGGTCATCGCGGACCGAGCCTTCGAGCAGTGCCCCTTCGCACTGGGCGTCTACGACCCGGAGCTGCGGTTCCTGTGGATCAACGCCTCCTCGGGGCGGGTGATCGCACACTCCGAGGAACAGGTCGTCGGCAAGAAGTACCGCGAGGTGCTGCCCGAGTTCGACCGCTCGCTGTTTCCCGAACGGGACGACAAGCCCTACACCGACAAGCTCGCCGAGGTGGCGAGGACGGGCGTACCCGCGCGCCTGATCACCGTCTTCCGCCCGCTCGGGAGCAACTACGCCAACGCCTGGGCGACCAGTATCTGGCCCGTCCGGGATGCCGAGGGCAACGTGCGCGCGGTCGCCAACTGGGGATTCGACATGAGCGCCGAGTACTGGGCCCGGCAGCGGCTGCTTATCCTCAACGAGGCCACCACCGGCATCGGGCGCACCCTTGACGTCGTCGGCACCGCCCAGGAGCTGGCCACGACCTCCGTACCGGGGTTCACCGATCTGGTCACCGTGGATCTCTTCGACGAGGTGCTGCGCGGGGAGGAACCACCCTCACCGCCGACGATGAGCCGCGACGAACCCCTCATCCTCAGCCGTGCCGCCCGGCACGGCGCCACGGATGATGCCGATCGGTCGGCCGGGCCCGCGGTGCCGGTGCCGGTCACGCATGCGGTTCATTCCGTGACCGCCACCTCCATGGCCACCGGAAGATCCACCGTGGAACTCTCCGCCGATCCCGGCGTCGGCGGTGAATGGGCCTTCGGCCCCGGGCTGGCCTCAGACCCGGCCCACTGGCCGCCCGGCAACCCGGTGGTCGACAAGGGCGTCACGGCGGAAGGACTGACCGGCCGCATCACCGTGCCGCTCCGGGCCCGCGGCGCGCTGCTGGGCGTCGCCACCTTCTCCCGGCTCGACCGACCCGAGGCCTTCACCGCCGACGACCTGATCCTCGCCGAGCAACTCGCCGCCAAGGCGGCCGTCGCCATCGACAACGCCCGCCGGTACGTCCACCAGAGCACCACCGCGCTGACCCTGCAACGCAGTCTGCTTCCACAGCGGTTGCCCAACCAGGAAGCGGTCGAGGTGGCCTCGCACTACCTGCCCGCGGGGATCGACGCGGAGGTGGGCGGCGACTGGTTCGACGTCATCCCCCTGTCCGGCGCACGGGTCGCGCTGATCATCGGCGATGTCGTCGGCCACGGTCTGCACGCCTCGGCCACCATGGGCCGACTGCGCACAGCGGTGCGTACGCTCGCCGACGTCGACCTGCCGCCGGACGAGCTGCTGACCCATCTCGACGACCTGGTCCTCCACTTCGCCAGCGACCTCCAGCCCACCAGCCACTTCCAGACGACCGCCGAAACCGGGGCGACCTGCCTGTACACCGTCTACGACCCGGTCTCGCGCCACCTGACGCTGGCGAGCGCCGGTCATCCGCTCCCGCTGGTCATCGCTCCGGACGGCACCAGGATCCCGGTGTCCGTACAGCCGGGGCCGCCGCTCGGGATCGGTGGCCTGCCGTTCGAGGCGACCAAACTCGAGCTGCCCGAGGGCAGCCTGCTGGCCCTCTACACCGACGGGCTGGTGGAGAACCGCGAGCGCGACGTCGACCAGGGGATCGCCGAACTGCTGGGCCTACTGGACCACAGAGCTCCCTCACTGGAGACCCTGTGCGAGACGGTCATGGAGGCCATGCTGCCCGAACACCGCACGGACGACGCCGCGGTCCTGCTCGCGCGCACCCGTGCGCTGGATCTCCAGCACGTGGCCGACCGGGACATCGAGCCGGACGTCGCGGAGGTGTCACGCGCCCGGCAGTTCGCCGTCGACCAGGTGGAGGCCTGGGGGCTGGAGGAGACGGCGTTCGTCACCGAACTGGTCGTCAGCGAACTGGTCACCAACGCCATCAGGTACGGCGAGCCCCCCATCAGTCTCCGGCTGATCCGCGACACCGCCCTGATCTGCGAGGTCTCGGACTCCAGCAACACCGCACCGCACCTGCGCCGGGCGCGTGACTTCGACGAAGGCGGCCGGGGGCTGCTGCTGGTCGCCCAGCTCACCCAGGGGTGGGGCACCCGCCACACGCCCCACGGCAAAACCATCTGGTGCGCGCAGTCCCTCGCACACACCTCCGGCGAGACACCGCCGCCTCCTCCGGGTGAGTGATGGGCGTGGTGGCCAGGACCGGCCATGTGGATCACAAATCCGCGGCGGGCTTCAGTCATCCCGCTGGTCGACCTGCGCGGCACCGTGGACGAGATGATGATCCAGGTCGACGGATCCGTGAGAAGCCTTCGGGGAGATGGCGGCGCACGCCTGCACGCAGCCTGCCAGGGCTTCGGCGGCGCGCCGCCGACCTGCACGGAAACGGCGCAGGTAGGACCACGCCATGGGGCCCGGGGGCACGCCGCGGGCGAAGGCACGCATGTTGCGTTCGCCCGCGTTGTACCCCAGGGCCAGGAGTTCGTCGCGGGTGTACCGGCGCACATGGCCTGCCGGAAGCCTGCCGTCGAGGTCCTTCAGATGCAGCGCCGCCGCGCGGATGGCGAAGGCGGGGTCGTCCCGCAGATCCTGCCAGCGCTCGGACAGGCCGTGCCTCCGTCGTACCTGCTCGAAGGCCGCCTGATGCATGTTGGCCACCCCGAAGGACGCCTCCGGCTTCCACCACTGCCAAAGCCGCTTCAGCAGCGGATGGTGGGGCTTGTACGCCTCGTTGTACAGGACGCCCATCACCAGTCGAGGAGAGACACCAACCTCCTCGGCACTGCGCATCACCCCGCCGGCGTGATCACCCAGGTCTGGGGCCGACCGCGGCTATGCCGGCGACCGTCGAGGTCGGCGGTCGCACTTCAGTACATGAGAATCATTGGCCAAAGCGTGCAACCGTATGACCCTCACATTTGTCTCATACTGTGCCCACCAGTCCCCGACGTCTCATAGGGGGGCGTCATGTATACCCGCCATCGCCTCATGGCCATCACCGCGAGCGCACTCCTGCTGGCCGGCACCGCGGCGTCGGCCTCTGCCGCCGCCACGTCCCCGGCACCGTCCACGAGTCTCGTGGTCAACGCCAGGATCGCCGGTCACTGCTCCTTCGACCGCATCGTCATCGATGTGAAGGGCAAAGTGCCGCCGACCACCGTCACGCGTGTCAAGGAACTCCGCTACGACAGCTCGGGGAAGAAGGTCCCGCTGGCCGGGAAGCACTTCCTGGAGATCAAGCTCTCCCCAGCCGCAGCCCACAACAACGCGGGCAGGAACGTCTACAAGGGCCCGCGCCTGATCAAGCTGAATCTGCCGAAACTCAAGGGCTTCGCACTGACCGGCGACTTCGAGGGCGTCGTCACCTTCGGGGCCGCGTTCGACAGCAAACCCTCCTACACGACGAAGCAGCTACACCGCCCCGAGCGCTTCGTCCTCGACATCGCCCACCACAACACCTGCCGTTCCTCGCACTGAGCTCGATCTCGTCCCAGTTGCCGCGGGTGGCGTCGATCCGCAGGGGCGCGGCGTCCACGATCCCGCGTTCTCGTTCGTCGTCGCCCGTCTGGACGACGCCGCTGATCTCGTACTGGCCCCGTTTGATGTGGCCGGGGATGGGGTCGGCGGGGATGATGGCGACGTCCTCGTAGGCGGTGTGACCCCGGCCACGACCCTCGACCAGCGAGTGCTGCGCATACGCAGCTCCCCCGCCCCAAGCAGGCGATCTTCGCTCTGCTGATGGCCTATCAAGCACTGATCCATGCCGAAGCCGATGCTGCGCCGAATCACGTACAGCAGGGGGCGGGTGCCACGCACGGACCGTGCCGGATCCCTGCCGACGCCGGCGTCGTCAAGGGTGCGGCCAGGTCTCGGGAAGACCGTGCCCGCCGTCGGCGACCAACACCGATCCGGTGACGAATGATGCCGACTCGTGCGTCAGGAACAGGACACATGCCGCGATCTCGTCCGGGGTTCCGCTGCGTCCGAAGGGACCCGCAGCGGCCGCGGTCGCCTCGAACTCCAGCTGGGAGCCGGTCGTCACATAACCGGGGGCCACGGCGTTGACGGTGACGCCGTTGCCGACGGTCTCGAGAGCAAGAGCGCGGGACAGCCCCACCAAGCCCGCCCTTAGCGGCCGTGTAGGTGGCCTGGCCCGGCATCGCGTTGACGGTGCCGGTGGTGGAGCCGATCGACACGATGCGTCCGTACCCGGCCGCTGTCATGGCCGGCGTCACGGCGGCGGCACAGGAGGTCGTCAGGTTGCGGGCCAGGGCCGCGTTCCAGCCGGTCATGGAGAGGCGGGCGACGTCGTCGGCGGCGTCCCAGCCCGACGTCACGGATGTCATGCCGGCGTTGTTGACGAGTACGTCGATGCGGTCCCAGCGTTCCAGGGCGGCCTGCACCAGGGCGTTCGCGGCGCCGTCGACGGTGAGGTCGGCGACGACGCCGACGGCGGCGGGGCCGAGTTCCGCCGCTCGCTGGTGCACCCGCTCGGACATCGCGCCCAGGACGACACGGGCGCCCTCCTCGTCGAGGGCGCGGGCGACCGCGGCACCGATGCCGTCGGGGGCGTCGGCTCCCGTGACGATGGCTACTCGGTCCTGAAAACGCGTCATGGATTACCACCAAAGGTCGAGCAGGCTGGGGAGTCGGTGCGATGGGCGCGGCTGTGGTCGCGTCCACGCAGTGCGGGCAGGACGGTCGTCGTGTCGCGTCGGCTCGCCGCTGGGCATGGGTGAAGGTCAGGACGGGGTCATGCTCGCCGTGGCGCCAGGGGTGGGGGGCCACACCGGCGACGGCCCCGAAGACTGTGGCGGCACGGGCCGGGTCCCCGGCAGCGGTGAGGGCGTAGGCCAGGAGGTTGAGGTCGGCGAGGGCCGCCGCGTGCCTCAGTTGTCGCGCCGAGGTCCACTCTTGCAGGGCCCGGTCCAGGACGCGGGATGGCTCCGGTCCGCCCCACAGGCGGTCCGCCATCAGTCCATGGACTCCTTCCTCGACAGGGTTGCGTGGTAGCGGCCGATCAGCGCCGACACCGCCTGGAACACCAACCCGTGGCCCACCATGCTGAACGGCAACTTCACCGTCTTCTCCCACTACATCGACGGCATCGGCAAGTACGGCGAGGCACGCACCTCCTTGGCCGACCGGCCCGACGGTGAGGGCGAGTACATCTGGGACAAGTCCAACACCAAGCAGGGCTTCGAGTGGTTCGCCACCGCGACGATCGCCAAGCGCGCCAAGGACGCCAGCGACCTGCGCCCCTACACCCTGCTGTCCGGCTGGGCCGGCTTCGTGCCCGGCGTGAAGAGCACCGACTTCGTCCCCGAAGAGGGCGGCCACCCCGTCTACGGCGAGGACAACCTGTCCGCCCCGTGGAGCAACCCGCAGATCCAGCGGATCCAGGCCGCGTTCAACCCGGTCGCCGCGGTCGACCTGCCCTACTGGTCGGCCTCCGGCCAGTCGGACGCGGACGACACCTTCCCGCTCCCGAGTGCGGTGGATACCGTCGCCTACAACAAGAGCGTCACCCGGAACATCACCGTCTTCAACGACGATTTCAGCGGTACCTCCGTCAGCCTCAACTGGAAGGCGCGACTCGACCAGCCCGGCGGCACGGTCATTGCGTCCGGAAGCGAACCCCTCACCATCCCGCTCGGCTCCCGGGTCACCCAGCCGATCTCGTTCACCACGCCGGCCAGCGGCAGCCGCGTCTACCTGGAGCTGTCGACCACGAAGTCGGGCAACACCACGTTCACCGACTCGGTCGAGTACCTCAACCTGGGCAACCCGGCGACCAGTGTGGACGACGCCGCTTCCGCGGTGACCTACACCGGCAGTTGGGGTCACTCGACCGGCGAGAGCGGCCCGTACGCCGGCACGAACTCCTACAGCAACACCACGGGCGACGCGGCGACGCTGAGCTTCGTCGGCACTGGCGTCACCCTGCACGGCGTGACCGGGCCCAACCACGGCATCGTTTGCGTCTCCGTCGACGGCGGAACCGAGGCGCTGGTCGACGAGTACTCCGCCACCCGCACCGGCGACGTCTCGGTGTGGACCAGCCCCCGGCTCACCTCCGGCACGCACACGATCCGTGTGCGCGTCACCGGCACCCAGCGGGCGGCTGCGACGGACAAGTACGGCGTCGTCGACCGCTTCGAGATCGCCAACCAACCCGCGGTCGGCACGAACTACCGCATCGTCAACCGCAACAGCGGCAAGGCGCTCGCCATCGCCGGCAACTCGACTACGGACGGAGCGCTGGCCGTCCAGCAGACCGGTGGCGGCGCCTGGACCATCGACTCCGCCCCTTGGCTTCGTAGGTGACGGTTGACTCCACTTGTAGGTCACTTCTGACTCCGCCCGATGCCTGGGGGACCCGATTTTGTAGGTGAGAAATGACTCCACCTGGCGGTCCTGCTGCGGAGGGTTGACCGTGCTGTGGAACGTCGCGCAATTCCCCAGGGAGAAGTTCACGTAATTCCCCCGGGCATGGGCCTGGTTCGGGTCCAGGCTGTGGGGTCTGTGAGGCGATCGGCTGGGGTGGTGGCCACAGCTCACAGGCCGAGCGACACTGGCCTGTCGGGAAGGCCGCTGGAGATGAGTGTCGCCAGCGGATTGGCGAGATCGCGGGGCGAGAACAGGCCGGTGCCGTGGTAGTCGATGATGTCCTGCAGCCGCCACCACTTCAGCCCAGTGATGTTCTCGGCGGCGAGTTCATCGTCGGACAGCGCGCCGCGAGGGTTGAAGAATGCGGTGCGTATGAGGAAGTAGTCGTTGATCACACCGTCATAACCGGCCGCGTGTCCGGGGGCGATGACCTCTTGGTGCCATACGTGGGGCGGGTCAGCGTCGAGGGTGAGGCCCACCTCCTCGTGCAGATCCCGGCGCAGGGCCGTAAGAAGAGTTTCGCCGGTTTCGACGCCTCCGCCGGGGGCTGCCCAGACGACGATCGTCCCCTCTGGCTTCGGGATGGCGAACCGAGACAACAGGACGCGGTCGTCTTGGTCGAGGATGATCGCGCGGACTGCGTGGCGCAGGTTCACCGGGGACATCCGGGAACGATATCGGGCGTCGTCGTGGGCGGACGCTCCGGTGGACCACCGCAGGGTGATCGACCTGGCATGAACTATCCGGTCGGGGGCTTGCACGCCCGCGCCGGAAGGCATTGCGGGTAGCTTCCCCCCGGCCGTCCGCGGTGCTGCTGTACGCCCCGGCCACGACAGCACAAGGCCGAGAACGACACCAGCACCGCTCACGTTCGCCGTCCCCACGGGGAATCGTGACCGCGAGAGTGGGGAATTACGTGACGCTCAGACCATCGGAAGTGGGGAATTGCGTGAGCGTCGACAGTCCTTGAACAACGTGCCGGATCTTTCCGCCGCCCTCACGGCCGTACGACGTGTCCTGGTACCAGGTGGGCGCCTGGTCTTCACCGTCCCGCACCCCTGTTTCGAAGCACCGCATGCGACCTGGACGGCTGGCGCACAAGGACGTCCCCGCCGTGTAGTAGGCGACTACCACGTCGAGGGATTCTGGCGTTCGGACAACCCTCAAGGCGTACGCCGGGCGGGCAACCAGCACCGAATGCTGTCCACCTACCTCACTACCCTGGTCGGACACGGCTTCTTGATCGAAGCAACCGCAGAGCCAACTCCCAGCGCCCAGGTCGCGGCTGAACAACCGCAACGGGCCGGGCTGCCACCGTTCTTCCTCGTTCGGGCGAGCAGCAAGAAGTAACGCTCGCGCGGAATCAATCACGCATCCTGCAGTGAATCGTCGCACTCGCCGCCGCCATCTGGCACGACGACCCCACCGGCCAGCCGACCATGCGCGCACTGGCTGCCTACGACTACGACCCCAGCGGTGGGACGCGTGGCTTCCCGATGCCTTCAACGGCTCTCCGGCCAGAAGGACCCGACGCGCTCGACCTTGTAGGACGGTGCCGTCTTCGTCAGCCTGTGGCGACCGCGGCGGCGGCCTTCTGTTCGGCGCGGGCGCGGGTGACGGCCAAGCGGTAGGAGTCGGTGCCGGTCTCGATGATGTTGCCGCCGAACGTCAACCGGTCCACGATTGCCGCGCAGAGCCTTGGATCCGTGAAGGTTTTGGTCCAGCCTCCGAAGGATTCGTTGGAGGCGATCGCCACAGAATTCTTTTCCTCACGCTCCGTCAAAACCTGGAACAGCAGCTCCGCCCCGCGACGGTCAAGCTCCATATAGCCGAGTTCGTCAATCTATGCGGATATCCGCATAGATTGACCTATGCCGAGACCGCGACTATGCCGGAGCCGTGTGCGTTGTTCCGCTCCTTCGTGGGGTTTCGGCTGTGCATGGCTCTGCATAGTTTCCGTGCCGGGCAGCCTCCGTGAGCGAGGGGGCAGGGTGCTCCCGCGAGGGGGTGGCGATGCCGTTCGGAAGTACGCGTCGGAAGGCGGGTGTCCTGACCGCACAGGTCGAGGGCTACCGGGCATGGTTGGCGGAACGCGGGTACACGGCCCAGACCTCCAGGAACATGCTCAAGGATCTGGGGCAGGTGGGACTGTGGCTTTCGGAGCAGGTCCTCGATGCTGCTGATCTGGACGAGGGGCGGCTGAAGCAACACCTTTCCGACCTGCGGAAGTCGGGTCGTTGCCGGGTGGCTGGGCCGCGCGGCATGGTCCCGCTGCTGACGTTCTTGCGTGAGGCCGGAGTGGTGCCAGTGCCGCGGGTGACACCGTCGCCGGCGGAGGATCTGCTGGAGCGGTACAGGTGGTGGATGGAATCCGAGCGTGGCCTGTCGGCGTCGACGATGCTGCGCTACGGGAACACCGCCCGGCGCTTCCTGACCGAACAAGCGATGGCCGACGGGGAGTTCGCGCCGTACGGTCTGACCGGGGCGGACCTGAACGCGTTCCTGCTGCGGGAGTGTTCCAGGGTCTCGGCGGGCTCGGCGAAGGGACGGGTGGCCGAACTGCGATCCCTGATGCGGTTCCTGCACCTGCACGGCGTCATCCCGATGAAGCTCGGCGGCGCGGTGCCTCCGGTGGGCGGCTGGCGCTTCGCCTCCGTGCCGCCGACGATGGCGACCGGCGATGTTCAGCGGTTGTTGGACCACACTCCGCGCCAGGGAACGGTGGGCGTCCGCGACTACGCGATCCTGATGCTGGTCGCCAGGCTCGGGCTGCGCTCGATCGAGGTAGCCCGGCTATTGCTGAACGACGTGGACTGGCGTTGCGGCGAGATCGTTGTCCGCGGCAAGGGACGCCGTGAGGACCGGCTCCCCCTTCCGGCCGACGTCGGCGAAGCCTTGGTCGCGTACTTGTCCAGTGCAAGGCCCCGCCTGGATGCCCGTCACGTGTTCCTGACCTGCAGGGCTCCGCATGGTCCGATCCGGGCGGACCTGGTCGGCGACGTCGTGGAACGAGCCTGTCTGCGGGCCGGTTCGCCCAAGGTCGGGCCGCACCGGCTGCGCCATGCCCTGGCCGCCGACATGCTCCGCAACGGCGCCGGTCTCACCGCGATCGGCCAGGTTCTCCGGCATCAGGACCTGGCCACGACCGCGCTCTACGCGAAGGTCGACTTCATCGCGCTGCGCGCGGTCGCACAGCCCTGGCCCGGGACGGAGGCGGCATGACCGATCTCCACCAGGCGCTTGCTGACTACCTGCGGCTTCGCCGTTCGCTGGGGCACCAGATGGCCGAAGCGGCGTATCTGCTGCCGGACTTCGTGAGCTTCATGGACAACCGCGGCGAACAGACCGTGACCGTGGCCGCCGCGCTGGACTGGATGAAGACCCGCGAGCCCGAGGTGGTCACGACGGTCAGCCCTCGACGGATCACCGCGGTCCGCGGGTTCGCCCGCTATCTGAGCGGAACCGACCCGGCGACCGAGGTGCCTCCACTGGGGCTGGTGCCCTACAACCGGCGCCGGGGTCAGATCTTCCTCTACTCCGACGCCGACATCGCAGCGATCATGGCCGCGACCGAAGACACCATCCCTCAGCCATTGCGGGCGGCGACTTATCACACGCTGATCGGGCTGCTGGCCGCGTCCGGCCTGCGCATCGGCGAGGCCATCAAGCTGGACCGCGACGACATTGACTGGACCCAGGGCGTGCTGCACATCCGCGAGTCCAAGTTCGGCAAGTCCCGGCTGGTCCCGCTGCAGGACAGCGCCACGAACGCGCTGCGCGAGTACGACAGGCTTCGCAAGGATCTGATGCCCAGGCCCAAGGACCCCGCGTTCTTCATCTCCCTCACTGCCAAGCGGCTCATCTACGCCTGCGTTCATCCGGTCTTTCGGGCCCTGGTCGACGCCGTCGGCGTCGGCCGCGACGCCCCGCACAGACCGCGACTGCACGAGCTGCGACACACCTTCGCCGTTCGAACCCTGCTGCACTGGTATCGCACCGAGGACAACATTCAGGCACGGATCCCGTCACTATCGACCTATATGGGACACCGCGAACCGGCCTGCACCTACTTGTACTTGTCGGCGGCACCGGAACTGCTCGCTCTGGCCGCCGCCCGCCGCGACGGCGTCCGGAAGGCGGCCCGCTCATGACTCTGATCGCACCCACCTTGCAGGCATTCTTCATCGACCGGCTTGCCCGCCAGCGCCAGGCCAGCCCGCGTACCATCGCCGCCTACCGCGACGCACTCCGCCTCCTGCTCGGCTTCGTCCAGCAGCGGACCGGAATTGCTCCGGCGAAGCTGGACTGGAACGACCTGAACGCGGACGTGATCTCCACGTTCCTGAATCACCTGGAGGACGAGCGCGGCAACAGCACGAGAACGCGCAACGTCCGCCTGACCGCGATCCGCTCCCTGTTCTCCTACGCTGCCCTCCAACATCCCGAACACGCTCTGCTCATCCAGCGGGTCCTGGACATCCCGCCGAAGCGGTACGACAAGAGGACCGTCACGTTCCTGACCAGCCCAGAGGTCGACGCGCTGCTGACCGCGCCGGATCCGAAACGATGGGAAGGACGACGGGACAAAGCCATGCTGGCACTGGCTGTCCAGACCGGCCTGCGCGTCTCCGAGCTCACCAGCTTGAACTGCGGCGACATCACTCTGGGCGACGGCGCCGCCGTCCGCTGCGAGGGGAAGGGACGAAAGGAGCGCAGCGTCCCGCTCGACCGTCCCGTCCAGAACCTGCTGGGCTCCTGGCTCAACGAACGCGCCGGCCGCAGTGGCGACCCCCTGTTCTGCACCCGCACCGGCCGGCGCCTCAGTCGCGACGCCGTCGCGCAACGCTTGAGCACCCACGCCAAGACCGCGGCGCGAACCTGCCCGCCTCTGCTGGACAAGAGCATCCACCCGCACGTCCTGCGGCACAGTTGCGCGATGTCGTTGTTGCAGGCCGGAGTGGACACCACGGTGATCGCGCTCTGGCTCGGCCATGCCGGCGTCCGCTCCACCGACGCCTACGTCCACGCCGACATGACCATCAAGGAGAAGGCGCTCGCGCTGACTGCGCCCGTCACCGCCCGGCCGGGCCGCTACCGGCCCACCGACAAAGTCTTGGCCTTCCTCGACCGCTTGTGACTATGCCGAGGAAACTCAAATGGTTTGCTTCCCCGAGGCCGGGCTGGGAGTGTCGGAGCGACATACGGGCAGTCGAAGGAGCAGACGGTGGCGCTGGTCAAGAAGGGTTCCCGGCGCATCGTCGTGGACGGCGTCACCTACCGCTGGCGCGTCCGCCACAAGCCGACCTACTGCCAGTCAAACGGCTGGGGTCCGCTGACGTTCGCGGTCGAGGACGCCACCGTCCCGGGAACCGTTCTCGTCGTCGAGACCGGCTCGCACCACCCCGAGAACTGGTTCGGTCTGACGACCAGGCCGGTCGTTCCCGCTGATGTCGCCCAGGCCATCCGGACCGCCCTCGCGCAGGGATGGACGCCACTCGCCAACGGATCACCCTTCCATCTCGACGTCTCAAACGCAGACCAGACAGGCGAGGATGCAACCGTCGCCAGCGGATTGTCGGCATAGTCGCGGTCTCGGCATAGATCAATGCACAAAAGATCGACGCGGCCGTAGCGGGCGATGGTCTTGGCCAGCAGCTTCTCGTCGGCGGCCTCGACGAGCTCGTTGACGAGCTTGGTGGCCAGCACGTACTTCACCCGGTACTCGTGCATCGCCGCCTCGGTGCCCAGCGCGATGAGCAGGTGTGACTTGCCGGTTCCGCTGTCGCCGATCAGGCACAGCGGCAGGCCCTTCTTGACCCAGTCGCACTTGGCGAGGGTGTGGATGGCGGCCGCGTCGATGACCGGGTTGGCGTCGAAGTCGAACTGCCGGAGCGATTTCTCGCGTGGGAAACCGGCCGCCTTGATCCGGCGTTCCGAGCGGCGGCGTGCCCGGTCGTCGCATTCGGACAGCAGCAGTTCGGCCAGGAACCCGCGGTAGACACCTAAGGCGCTTAACTCGTCAAGCCGAGCAGCTGTGTGCGCCTGGGGAATCGAACACTGTTGGCTCGCTGTCTTGGCTTGCGTGCGGATCGCCGGTCGGGCAAGAGTGCGGTTGACGCAGAGCTCGGGGCTTATGGCGGCGGGACGGGGGACAGACAGGTGTGCAGGATGGATGTGGCCGCCAAGGAGGCGGCGATCGCTCGGTTTCTCCACGAGTATCCGCAGGCAGCTGATGCCGGCCGTGGGCATCCTGCCCTCCACGGGTGTGAGGAGGTCCGCTGGTCGGAGTTTTCCGGGTGCCCTGCCGCGATCCCAGTCCTGCTGTACGGCCTGCTCGATCAGGCTGCCGCGGCCGAGGCCCAGCGTGTGCTCACCAACACCATGTTCAGCATCGCCGAGATGAATCCGGCCATGCCGGTGGTCCTGCCGTTCCTGCTTCGTCTCGCAGGCGACCCGCAGGTTCCTGAGCGGTCCGGACTACTGGACCGTCTGGTCACTTGAGGGGCCCCGAAGTTTCCGGACAGGCACCCAATAGGGTTGTCCTGGACAAGGAAACGAGGAAGAAGTGGCGCCACCCAGTAAGTACTCGCCGGAGTTCCGTGAGGAAGCCGTCCAGATCGCGTTGAGGTCGAGCAAGACGATCTCCGAAGTCGCCCGGGAGCTTGAGCTGAACTCGGAGACGCTACGCGGCTGGGTGAAGAAGCATCAGAAGCAGCAGGAACCGGCTCCCGACGCGGAACTGACGGTGAACGAGCGGGCACGCCTGAGGGAACTCGAACGACGTAACCGTGAGCTGGAGATGGAAAATTCTTTCCTGAAAAAAGCCGCAGCGTACTTCGCGAAGGATCCCCGGTAGCAGGCAAGTACGAGTTCATCGACGAGATGCGGCTCGACACCGAGGAGTACGCATACAGCGTCGAGTTCATGTGCGGTCGGCTCGGCGTATCCAGATCCGGCTACTACGACTGGAGATCCCGCCCGGAATCCGCGACAGTCCAGCGGCGCGAAGAATTGAAACTGCTCATCGAGAAGGTCTTCGACATGTCCGACAGCACCTACGGGCACCGGCGCGTCCAGGCCCAGCTGGACCGCTGGGGCGTCGCCGCGGGCGTGGAGCTGGTCCGCCGCCTCATGCGTGAACTGGACCTGGTGCCTTGCCAGCCACGCCCGAAGAGGTTCAACCTCACTCAGACTGCGGCTGGCTTGGTGCCAGACCTCGTCGGCCGCGACTTCACCGCGGCTGCGCCTGGTGAAAAGCTCGTCGGCGACATTACCTATATCGCGACCGGGGAAGGCTGGCTGTACCTCGCGACAGTCATCGACTGTTGCACGAAGGAAGTGATCGGCTACGCAATGGACGACCACTACCAAACTCCGTTGATATCCAGGGCGATCCGCAACGCGGCACGGAACAGGAAGCTCTCGGCCGGCGCGATATTTCACTCCGACCGGGGCAGCAACTACATGTCATCCGAGTTCGGGAGGACGCTCGACCGGTTCGGGCTCCGCAGATCATCTGGCCGCACCGGAATCTGTTTCGACAACGCCATGGCCGAATCATTTTTCGGCGCCCTGAAGAATGAGCGCGTATCAAGGGTGACTTACCTGACCCGCGAGGCCGCCCGGCAGGACATCACTCGCTACATCGAATTCTGGTACAATCGCAAGCGCCTCCACTCGGCGGTGGGTTACCGCCCTCCGCGCGAAGTCCACGCCGAGTACGAGAAGTTGCGAATCGCCGCATGAAATAGACGGTCAGAAGCCTGTCCGGAAACCGCGAGACCCCTCAACTGTCGCCGACTACTCCGAGCCGATCGATTCCGGCAACGAGGCCATGGCGCTGTGGTTCGGCAACGACAACGATCACCCCGAGCGCGAGCAGTGCAGGGCCGTGTTCGAGCAACACGCGACTGTGGTGGCGATGCTGCCGGAAGGCCTGATCAACCCGGACAGCCGGGCGAAGCTTCGGCAGGCCGCCGGACTTCTGTGAGATCCCCGCGCTCAGGCCACCCGCGCGACCGCAGAGACTGGGGCAGGAAAAGCCACGGCTTCGTCGAAGCGGCGGCCGTGCTGGAGACAGTGGTAGAGCTGTCCGAGCAGGCGATTGAAGAGGTTGCGCTGGGCGGATGCGTGCCAGTCTCCGTGATCGTCGCGACGCCGGCGGTAGTGCATCTTGGCTCCAGGCGAGGCGTTGGGTGCGGAGAAGGCCCAGAGATAGCCGACGTGGTTCAGTCGGTCGTTTTTCACCCACCGCCGGGTGACGCTCGACTTTTTGCCTGAGGCGCGAGTGATGGGTGAGGCGCCGGCGTATGCCTTCAGTCCGCGGGCGTCTGCGAAGCGCTGGCGGTCGTCTCCGATCTCGGCGAGCACCCGGGCGCCGAGCTGGATGCCGAGGCCGGGAAAGCTGAGGATGATCTCAGCATCCGGGTGCTCAGGGAACGCTTCATCCACCGCCTCTTCGAGGTCGTCGGCGGCCTTGGAGGCGGCTTCCAGCTGAAGCAGGAGGGCGAGCATCTGCCTGCCGAGTGCATCTTCAACCAGCTGAGGTTGGTGAGCCCAGTCGGCTCGGAGGATGTCACGGAGCCGGTCAGCCTCCGCGGCGATGCCGCGTTGGCGGCCGGCTCGCTTGAGGGCGGCCTGAAGCTGTGCGCGGGTCAGCTCTGCGGCTCGCGTCGCAGTGGGGGCGAGGCGGAGAAGTTCGCGGGCCTCGGGCCGGCACAGGCCCTTCTTCCACGACTCAACGGCCATCAAAGCCGCGGGGTAGTACTCCCTCAGCAGGGAGCGGAGTTGGTTGGCTATCTGCTGGCGGTTCCAGACAGCATCCTGCTGGGCGCGAGCGAGAACCGTGACGGCACGGGCCAGCTCACTGTCCTGCGGCAGTGGCCGGTGGGCATGCATGTCGGTGCGCAGGATGTTCGCCAGGACCAAGGCGTCACCGGGGTCGGACTTCTTGCGGGAGACGGCATGCCGGTCGCGATAGCGGGCTGCGGCCATCGGATTGATCGCGAATATCTTGCGCTTGCCCGTCCGCAGCACCGCGACCAGCAGGCCACGGGAGGTTTCGATCGCAACTGGGATCGGGTTCTCCTCGGTGTCGCCGTACTCAGCCAGCAGATCCAGGAGCACCCGATAGCCGGCGGCATCGTCGGTGATGTGCCGTTTGGCGACGAGTTGGCCGCTGTCGTCGACCAAGGCAACGTCATGGGTACGTTCGGCCCAATCAATCCCGCAGTAGATCAAGGCTTTCCTTCCGCCGTAGCTCTGTCCTATCCACGAGCTCATGCGGGCCACGCAGCGACCTAATCCCAGGACTCAGCCTCTACAGCCGGTCCGCCACCTCAGTAGCTGTTCGTGGCACCAGCTCGCCCCACGGGCCTCGGTCTATGCAGGAGCTCAGACGGCTCAGGCCTATCAAGAGGTCACCATGAGGTGGGCTCGTCCCACCAACACCAACGAACGAGCAAGGCCTGGTGTTGATGCCCGACAGCGCTGAACGGCGCCGATCTACCGCCAGGCCTTCTCAGCCCAGTCATCTGCAGGCGTACGTCCAGCGCCGACGAGCACCAACATGCAGGTCGGGGTGATGGCCCACGGGCGCCAAGACGTGCCCAGTCTGTCCGTAGGCCTCAAAGGCCAGGCCGAACCGCATGCATCCACCTGGCACCCGCGCGGCCATCACCGCTTGAGCGTCCAACTCGACCGCTCTAACTACGAATTAGGTCATCTGATCGCGGACCGCGGCGTCGGCGAGTTCGGGGTACTGGGTGCGGATGGTGGGCAGCCGGAGCATCCGGCATGCCTGGTCCACGGCGGTGTCGGCGGCCTGTTCGGTCAGTCCGCGGTTGCGCTTGGCGGTCACGGTGCCTCTTCCTGGTATGCCTGGCCGTCGGCGGGACGCCGGCGGAATCGCAGCAGCTGGTCGTAGGCGGCCACCGACGGCAGCGGCCTGGGGTCGGGCGGCAGCGCGGCCAGGCGCCGCTCGGTCAGCGAGGTCACCGTCGCCCCGCCGTCCACCCGGCGGCGCGGGGTGTCCTGGTCGGCCCGCTGTTCGGCGCCCTGGTCGGCCTCGCCCCACTTGCGGGCCTCCAGGGCGACCGCGTCGGCGGTCAGCGCGCCGGCCCGCAGCGCGGTCGCGATCCCGGCGACCACGTGCTCGTGGACCATGTGCCGGTGCAGCAGCAGGACGGAGATGAGCGCCCGGGTGCCCTCCGCGTCGCCGTGGGCGGTGCAGGCCGCTTGCCACCAGGCGTCGTGCACCGGGGTGAACTTGCCCCCGACCGGGCCTGATCCAGCGCGGTCGCCCCGGGCAGCGCCCCCGGTTTGCGGACCAGTGCCTCCAGGTAGTGGTCCAGCTCCAGGCGGGAGCCGCCCTTGGCGATCAGCCGCTCGTGGCGGGCGACTTCCTTGTGCGCGTCGTAGACCACCAGCTCGGAGGCGTGCAGCACGACTCGCACCATCCGGCCGATCAACCGCACCGGCACCGAGTAGTGGTTGGTGCGCACGCTGACCTGTTCTCTGAACTTCGTAGTCGGATGCCGCGATCCTCATCGGGGCCATGACTCAGGGCAGGTGCTCGCGTACTTCAGTCCATGTGATGAGCTGGTCCTTGTCAGGTCCCGGCGGCAGGAAGTCCAACAGCCGGTCCAGGTGAGCCGTCTTGCTCTTGTAGCGGCGAAGTTCGCCGATCCGCTCGATCGGGAGGTCGCTCCAGTTCGTGGACAGCGCTGTGACCTCGCTAGGGTCAAGGACGAGCGCTGCGAGCGTGTCCGCGGCGAGGACTTCGGGATCCCAGTCTGAATCGGTGTCCGGGCCAAGGTGATCGATGATCCAGGTGCGTAGCGCGAAGTTCTGGCGGGTCTTGCGGTCGTGACTCCACGGGGTGTCGCCGGGCAGACGTGCATTGGCGTTCAAGGACAGCTTGGCCCAGCGCAGTCGGACGTGCCGTGCCTCGTCGGATCGGTAGGCGTGGGATTGGGCGACGACTCTGATTCGCTCCAGCTCATGGCTCTGTTGTGTGGCGGTGAAAGCTTCGAGGCGGTCGACTGTCCAGGTGCTGATGTCTCGGATCGGTTTGTCGCGATCGGTGTCGTTGCTCAACGTTCCTCGTTTCGGACGGCAGGAAAGCCGAGGTCGACGGTGGCGCCGGCAAGGGAACTCCGGTCGATCTGCGCGATCTTGTCATTGGCCCCGGCCAGGCTGGCCTGCAGGCCCTCGACCTCGCCGAGCCAGCCTTCGCGTTCGGCTTCGGAGATGCGCGCGATGAGGTTGTCGCGGATCTCCGTGATGCGAAAGCGCTGGTCAGGGTCTGGCCAGTGCATCGAACATCGCAGACAAGCGTGCTCATGAATACAAGGGGTCGAGAAAGCACGGCCGCAGAGCCCGGTGGCGACCTTGCGCCGCTCGAAGTGGCCGAGGAACTCCTGCCACTCGGAGTCGGTGGGGGTGCGGTATTCCTCGCTGGGACGCAAGGATCTGCGGCGGGCGAGGAAGGCCAAATGGGCTCTGATGGTCTCCTCCGGATAGACCGCCTTGTATCCGATCGTCACCGCTATGTCCTGGTGCCCGGCGATCACCTGGGCGATGTGCGGGGGCAGGCCGTTGAGGATGGCGTCGGTGATGAAGATTCGGCGGAAGTCGTGTGGGGTGTAGTGCAGTGGGGTGCCGTCGGCCTGGTCGACCAGGCCGGTGCGCGACAGGGCATCATCCAGCAATGCGCTGACACGCTCGCGGGCGATGCGCTGCGGTTCGGCGGCGACGCAGCGCTGGAACAGCAGCGGGGCCGGCGGCATCCAGACGTGTTCGTGGTAGTCCCGGGCGCGGACCAATGGGACAGCGCCGCCAACGTCGCGGATCCGGCAGATGATCGCGCTGAGCACGTCGGCCAGTTCGGGGCTGACCACCAGCAGCCGTTCGGCGTCTGTCTTGGACGGGGCGATCTGCAGCAGGGGGACGATCTCTCCGGTGGTCGGGAGCCGGTATTGGACCAGGCTGTGGTGGCTCAGTTCCAGCATCTCCTCGGCGCGGACGCCGGTGTGCCGCAGGACCTCGATGATGGCCCAGGCCCAGAAGGCGTTGTCTTCCTCGCGGTTGAGCAGTCGCCGCTGTCCGGTGGCCAGGTCCTCGGACCAGACGTTGTCCGGGTTCGCGTGCGGGCGGTGGATCCGAATCAGGGTCTGACCGGCGGCGCTGAACTGTTGCCCGGGGCGGGCCTGTCGTCCGGCGGCGAGCAGGGCTGCTGAATCCCGGCGTTGCTGGTCGGCGGAGCGGACGAGGATCGGCAGCACGGGGAGCCGTTCGCGGGTGCGGGCGTCCATCCGGGCTTTGCGCCGCCGGGTGGTCTTGCGTCGGCTCAGGTCCTGCTGGTTGACGGGGCAGGGCGCGACCCACTGTCCCCAGCGGCCGGGGTCCTCAAGGGCCCACTGGGCCAGATCGAGGTAGAACGCTCGGACGCAGGCCAGGGTGTCCTGGTAGCCGAGCCGTTCGACGGCGACCTCGACCCTGTCGCCGCTGCCGGTGGTGGTCGTGGTCCGCCGTGTGCGCAGGCGCTGCTTCCAGGTGGCGGCGACGTCGGTGGCGAGACGCAGCGAGGCGATGCCGGGAGGGTGCAGTTCCAGGTCCTGCCAGAAGCACTTGGCCAGCTGGTAGGTGTGCCCGCGTAGCGTGCCGTAGTCCAGGGCGGGCTGTCGTTCCTTGAGGTACTCCACCAGCAGATCGCGGATCGGACGGCAGGCGATCGGATAGCGGTCGACGAGCTCCTCGACTGGACGCTGGCCGATGCTTCGGATCTCCCGCAGCGTAGGGACGCCGGCGCCGAAGACGCCGGTCTCGCGCAGCGCCCGGAACGTCGCCGAGCCGGAGCGCCGGCTTCCACGCAACTGGGCCTCGACTGCCAGAACGTCCAGCAGGTCCCCGACCACGATGTCGGCCACCGTCCCGCCCTTGGCGGCGATGATGACCGCGGTGCGGAACAAGGCGGCGCGGCGGGCCATGTCGCTGATCCCGGGATCGGCCTGGCAGAAACTGTCCAGCCGGGCGAAGCCGTCGGCGTCGCGGGAGCGGATCATGTTCCGGGCGAGTTTGCGCTTCCTGCCCCCGGTGAGCAACCAGCCCAGCGAGGGCCGGATGACGTCGGCACCGACCATGACGACCAGCGAGCTGGTCATGGTCTCCAGCCGGGTCCGCGAGAACTTGTCGTGCCGCTCCAGCCAGCTCGCCGGGCCGTCGGCCCACCGCTCACCAGCCGCATCGGCGCCGCTGGCGTGCCAGCGCTGGTGCCAGGTCCGGCCCGGTTGTTCCTGCAACCAGTCCAGCATCAGGCCGCGCCGACGGAAGTCGTGGTTGCGAGAATCCTCCTGCCGCGGCGTCGCCTCGCCCCACATCCGCAGTACTCCGTCGCGGTCCATCCCGGCGGCAGACCAGTGCGCTGGAACGGGACGCGGCGGGAACTTCTCGGCCTGCTGTTCGGCCGACAGATGGGGCCGGGAGACCACCGGTGCAGCAGCGAGGCGTTCGGCGGCGATCACGCGATCCCCTTGCCGAACAGCACGTCCATCGTCTCCGGCCGATAGCCCGGCGCCGGAGCGGGCGCCTTCCGCTCGGCCGCCTGCCGACTCTGCTCGGCGTGGTGGGCCAGGACCCGACGGATCACGTCTTCCTTGCGGGGCGTCAGGTAAAGCTGGGTCGTGGTGAGCTGAGCATGCCCCAGGACGAGCTGAACGTCCGTCAGCGGAAGCGCCGGGTCCTCTGCCATCCGGAATGCCGCGGTATGGCGAAGAGCGTGGAGCGTCGCCGAGGTTCCCACCAGCTGATTCACCCGCTCGAACATGCGGTGTACCGCATGATAGGTCAGCGGGCGGACCGGGCGTCGAAGCGTCCACCACAGCGGCAGACGGCGGCCCTTCGGGATGAGGTCGCCCATCTGGACCTGGTAGAGCCGCAACCAGACGAACGCGTCGGTGGACGCCGGGAGTTCCTGAACTGCACCCGTGCCCTTGCGGACCACCGAGATCAGCTGCCGCCCGGGTTCGACCCCGCCTTGCAGCGTCGACAACAGTTCCGAGGCCCGCGCCCCAGTGGACACGTAGAACGCGACCAACGCCCGGTCCCGGTGCGAGGGGAGCTTGGCGAAGATCCCGTTGAACTCCTCGTCCGGGATACTGCGCGGAATACGCTTCGGGACCCGGGGCCGGTAGAGACCTGTCCGCTCCTTGCGGTACGGCTCCATCGGATTGTGGTGCGCGTTCACTCGGCCGCTGCGGCGCGAGCGGTCCAGCGGGAACGGGTTGGACAGAATGGGCCCGGTGGCCGTGTCCAGGTGAAAGGCGTAGAAGCAGCGCAGCACTGTCTCGTTGTGCGCCCGCACCGAGGCCGCATACGGCTTTGCTGTGCCTGGCGACGGCTCCGATGGCAGCCCGGAGCGCCAGTGCGGACGATCGGGCTGTCCGTTGATCAACAGCCACCGGCAGAAGTCCCTCGCTTCGAGTCGCGAGGCGCGGTCCCACGACACCTCGATCGCCCACAGGAAGCGGAACCAACGCAGCAGGTCCATCCCGTAGGAGCGCACCGTCGACTCGGTGCGGCCAGCTGCCTGCAGGTCACGGAAGTAGTCCGTCACCGCCTGGACACCAGCGCCGCTCGGGTCGAGCAGACGATACGGCTCCCATCGGCTTCCGGTCGCCAGCAACGACCCGACCCCAGGAACGACCAACGCAGCCAGATCTCGGTGCTCTTCCTCGTCTCCGATCACGAGCAGGAAACGTAGACCCTGGAACACGAATCCGTCCCCTGAACTGCGGAATCTCTGGTTGTAGTTCAGTCAACAGAAGGCTGTAGCGGTCCACCCGCAGCGAGGACACCAGCCCGGTCTCGAACTCCTCCTCCGGCAGCGCCACCAGCAGTGGGCGCTCGACGGCGAACATCTCGCCGATGGTCAGCGCCCGCTGCATGATCCGGCGGGCGTCGTCCTCCTCATCCCAGCGCTCCACCATCGCGTTCAGCTCCGCCAGCGAGGCGACCTTCGGGACGGGGACCAGGTGGTTTCTGCGGAACCAGCCGATCTGCCCCTCGACGCCGCCCTTCTCGTGAGCGCCCTCGATGCCGGGATTGCAGTAGAAACTGTTGATCGAGAAGTGGGACCGGAAGGCCGTCCAGCGGTCGCTTTCCACCCGTCCCCGGGTGCGGCCCAGCACCTGGCTGACCGCGGCGCGCAAGTTGTCGTAGCGGACCTTGCCGCGCGGCACGCCGCCCAGCACTTGAAGCGCGTGGACGTGGCCTTCCAGGAACGCTTCTTGCCCGCACGAAGCGAAGATCTTGTGCACGGCCTTCCCACTGAACGAAAGGCGCAGCGAGAACAGGAACACCTTGGTAGGCACGCCGTCCAGGTGGATCCACACGTCCCCGAAGTCGACCTCCGCCTCGTCACCGGGGCGGTGGGTCTGCGGCACGAACGCCTGCGGCGGCCCCCGGCCCTCCTCCACCCGGATCTCCGGACGCCGCACGGCGATGTAGGCGCGGACCATCGAATACGTCACGCCCTGGGCGTCGTGCTCGTCGATCAGCCGGTCGAAGACCCGCTTGACGGTGTGCCGCTGCTTGCGCGGCGCGTCAAGGTCATCCCGCAGGATCTGGTCGATCGTCGCCTTGAACGCATCCAGGCGCGAGATCCGGGGCGGAAGCTGCTTGCGCGGCGCCGGCCACACCGACTCCAACGCCATCGCGACCGTCCGCCGGCCCACCCCGTACTTCGCCGACAAAGCCCTGCTGGACAGCCCTTCGACCCGAGCGTCATGGCGGATCGCCGCGTACAACTCGACCTTCGAAAGGGGCACTTGAGCCACCCAGGGCTAGCTGATGCACCCCGATACTCCCACCGCAAGGCCCCCAGTGGAGTCAAAACTCACCGACATCAACTCTCGGCCCACAGCACTGGAGTCAAAATCCACCCACCACTGGCCTCAAAACTCACCTACAAAGCCAGCCCCTGGAGCTGCGTACAAACTGACCTACGTCCCCACCGGCAAGGTGCTCGACGTCAACGGCTTCTCCGCGACCGTCGGGCTCCAGCTCCAGCAGTGGACATCCACCGGTGGCACCAACCAGCAGTGGTACCTGCAGCCCAACAGCGAGGGGTACTTCACCATCGTCAGCCACGACAGCGGGCTGGTGGCGGACGACAACGGCTGGGACACCAGCGAGGCCGCCAAGGTCGTGCAGTACACCGCCGGCGGCGGCGCCAACCAGCAGTGGCAGTTGATACCGGCGTGATCCGTTCCCAACCAGCACCGCAGCCTGACGGCTGAGCATCCCCCGGGCTGCTGACCACTGGTCAGCAGCCCGGGCCGGTTGCGGCTGCGAGCTGCGGATCCTCTTCCTTCACATCGGGGAGGGCAGCCCGGATCCCTGCGACCCGCAGCCGGAAGCCATGAACGCCCCTCACCCTCCACAAGCGGCCGGAATCGACTCAACGGTTCCCGCACCCGCACGCACTTTCGCGCCCCCGCCGCCCCGGGCACCTCTCCGGTCCCCCATCGAACGCACCGGTGAGGCCGCCCCTGACCAAGCCGGCCGTACCGAGTCGAGGGAAGGGCGCAGCGTGTGATCAGTGCGTGTGTGCGTCAGTGACGGTGTCGGGGAGTTGCAGCGCGGCTGCGAGCACGGGCGCGATCGGTCCGGCCAGGCGGCGGGAGAGGTGGGACGCGCCTGCGTGGGGGATGAGCACGGGGGTGTGGAAGCACGGTTCTGGACATCGCTGTGCCGGTCCCAGGAAGAGGCACCCGACACCACTTGGGGTACACCTGTCTGCCGAATTATGCAGGCTCAATTTCTCTCACAGTTTCGTCAGAGATAACGACCAGCGGCCAGAACCGGGGGTAGTACTGCTGTTGCTACCCCCGCGACTGGCAGCTGCCGTGTCTACTGGAGGAAGATCAGGCACGCAAAGGATCCGGCGAGTAGCTGGCCCCGCAGCGCCGCAGACCCCGAACCGGAGACTGCCAGAAGCCGTTGTACAACCGAATCTGAGGCTTAGAAACCGTAATGATCACGAAGCCCGTGCCTGCTCTGCTATGCGCCCCACCTGCTCACAACCCGCCCAGCCGCACGACCCCGGAATTTGCAACCGCCCTGGCCTGACCGGCTACCTCACTTCAGAAGAGCCGCATGCAAAAAGGTACGATCGCGCACAACTCCGCAAGGATTTGAGTTAGTTGCCACAGGTGCCGATAGCATTCAAAATCGCCGGGTGCACGCAGTGCGTCACAATCCATTCGCACCCTCTCAGATAATCCCTCCCTTAGGAAAGCGACAGGCACTTATGAGTACGGCAACCGACGTTCCCATGGCCGATGTGCGCGACATGTATGTCGCGCACACCGTGTTCCGCCGCGAGTTCGGCCTCGCCCCGGGGCTCATACGCGGTGTCAGCAACGGTGACACCACACGCTCCAAAATTGTGGCAGCGCATCTCGACATCGTCCTCGGGATGTTGCTGACCCACCACGAGGGCGAGGACCTGCTGGTGTGGCCCAGGCTGCTGGAGCGCGTCAGCGAGGAGATCGCTCCGGTGGTCCACCTGATGGAGGAGCACCACGGGAGGATGCACACTCTTTGCGACGAACTGATCGCGCAGCTGAAGTCCTGGCGTTCCAACGCCTCCTCGGGCGAGGGCGAAACGGTCGCCGCCACCTGCGAACGGCTCAACGAGGTCCTTTTCGAGCACATGGGCCTCGAGGAGAAGAAGATCCTGCCGCTCGCGGCGAAGTACATCACCGCCAAGGAGTGGCACGAGTTCAGCGAGCACGCCCTGGCCGAGACACCCAAGAAGAACCTGCCGCTGGGCCTCGGACTGGCGCTTTACGAAGGCGATCCCGAGGTCATGAAGGGCGTCCTGATGGGCGCTCCTCTTCCCCTCCGTCTCATCATGCCCGTCATCAGCCGCCGCCTCTTCCGGTCTCACGCGAAAAAGGTCCACGGGACCCCTACCCCGCCCCGCGCGAGCGCCTGACGTGAAGGACGAGCACGAGTTCTCCGACGCGGGCGGACTGCCGTCTGACGCTTCCGTCGGCCTGCGGCCCCGGCCCTGACCCGGGCTCCGCGACCGTCTCGTCGCCGGACTGGATCTCCGTCATCGCCTCCCGGGTGATCCCCCTGGGCCCCGTCGAGTGCCCAGATCGCCCCGGCTGGGGTGTTGATCTTGGTGGTGGGTCCCGGAAGCAGGTGAACACGGCGCCCGTGGATCATGTGGTTCTCTACGCTGCAAGATCCACGAAGGTGCCGTGTTCGTTCCTCCATCATCCCCAGTCGCTGTCCCCAGGCCTCATGCGCCCTGCCTGGAAGGCCTCGGCGAGGGTGCCGCCAAGGAGCAAGTCCGCTGCCTGGTCGCCGAGTTCGAGTCGGTCTGTGATCCGAGGGGGGCTTGCGGAGTGCGGTACCGGCTCTCCTCGCTGCCGGCCCTGGTGGTCTGCGCGATGACCCCGTCCGACCACGACTCGATCACCGCGGCGGCGGAGTGGTGCCGGCGTGCGACGCCGGAGGAACTGCCCGCCCTCGGGCTGCCCAACCTCCCACTCCTTGGCCGCTACCGTGTGCTGGCTCCTCATCCTGTGTAGTCCGGGTCCGGTCCGAACCGTCCTCACGGCTCTCGCAACGGTCACACCTTCCTTTCACGAACCCTCTCCAGGCCCTTCGACGCACCTGCTTCAGCAGTTGTTCGCCATTGCTGTTTGAGGCACAAGCCCGTCCGCGCCGACTACCTCGACAGCGTCGTCTGGGACCACATCATCGGCATGATCGCCGACCCGCACCTGATACGGTCCGAGATCGACAAGCGGCTGGACCGCGCCCGCACCAGCGACCCCGCCACCCGCCAGCGCAGCCGACTCGAACTGGCCCTGGCCAAGGCCACGGAAACAATCACGCGCATGATCGAAGCGTTCCAGGAACAGCTGATCACCCTCGATGAACTGTGGGCCAGGATGCCCGGCCTGCGGGCCCGGGAGAGCAACCTGCGCGGCCAATTCGACGCGCTGGACGCCCAGCTCGCCGACCGTGATGCCTACCTCAAGCTTGCCGACGACCTCGAAGGCTTCCTCGCCCAGCGCCACATCGCGGAGTTGCAGAGGACACACCGCGAGGCCCTGGACCGGTTCGAGGCCGCGCTCGCGCAGGACGCTACGGGCGGGGTGGCGATCGTCAAGAAGAACGGTAAGGGATGGATCAAGGTCTCGCCGCATCTACAGCCAGCTGAAGTCCTGTTCGGCCTCCGAGGTCGCCTCGATGATCGAGGACGTGCTGCGGCACTGCACCGACATGGAGGTCGACCGGCAGTACACCGACACCCACGGTGCCTCCATCGTCGGGTTCGCGTTCGCGCACTTGCTGGACTTCAAGCTGATGCCGAGGCTGAAGAACATCGGGCGGGCGAGGCTGTACCGGCCAGCCGCGGGCGAGGACAAGAACTGACCGAACCTGGCCCCGGTACTCTCCACCCGCACCATCGACTGGGACCTCATCGCCCGGCAGTACGACCAGATCGTGAAGTACACCACCACGCTCAGGGTGGGCAGCGCCGAGGCCGAACAGGTCCTGCGCCGCTTCACAAAGGGCGGCCCCAAGCACCGACCTACCAGGCGATCGAGGAGCTGGGGCGCATGGTGCGCACGGCGTGGGACTGTAAAACGTTCGGTGTAACTCCCGATCATGGAAGATGCATCGATGACCAGCAACAACGTGACTGAGCCCGAGGCCGTCGAGCCGTCTGAGGCGCCGGCGAAGTCTGTGGACAACCGACTGATTGACGAGCTGGTGGGCCGGGCTCAGGCCGAGGGCCTTCAGCTGACCGGCGAGGGCGGGCTGCTCCAGCAGCTGACCAAGCGGCTCCTGGAGTCCGCTCTCGAGGGTGAGATCACCGACCATCTCGGCTATGACAAACACGATCCGGCCGGGAAGAACGGCGGCAACTCACGGAACGGCACCCGGGCCAAGACCGTGTTGACCGATGTCGGCCCGGTGGAGATAGCCGTGCCCCGCGACCGGGAAGGCAGCTTCGAGCCGAAGATCGTCAAGAAGCGGCAGAAGCGTCTGTCCGGCGTGGACGAGATGGTCATCTCGCTCGCGGCGAAGGGCCTGACGACCGGTGAGGTCCAGGCCCACCTGGCCGAAGTCTATGGGGCCGAGGTGTCCCGGCAGACGATCTCAACGATCACCGACAAGGTTCTCGACGGGATGGCCGAATGGCAGAACCGGCCCCTCGACGCCGTCTATCCCGTGATCTTCATTGACGCCATCCACGTGAAGATCCGTGACGGGGCGGTTGCCAACAGGCCCATTTACGTGGCCCTGGCGGTCACTGTCGAGGGTCGGCGGGACATCCTCGGGCTGTGGGCGGGCGACGGCGGCGAGGGCGCCAAGCACTGGATGCACATCCTCACCGAGATCAAGAATCGCGGTGTGAACGACGTCCTCATGCTGGTCTGCGACGGGCTCAAGGGCCTGCCTGACGCGGTCGAGGCCGTCTGGCCCCGCACCACGGTCCAGACCTGCGTGGTGCACCTGCTGCGGAACTCATTCCGTTATGCCGCCCGCCAGGACTGGGACAAGATCGCCCGCGTCCTCAAGCCCGTCTACACCGCGGCGACCGAGGAGGCCGCACTCGAGCGGTTCGCCGAGTTCGCCGATGCCTGGGGCCGGAAGTATCCGGCGATCGTGCGGCTCTGGGAGAACGCGTGGGAGGAGTTCACCCCGTTCCTCCGCTTCGACACCGAGATCCGGCGCATCGTCTGCACCACCAACGCGATCGAGTCCGTCAACGCCAGGATCCGGCGGGCGGTCAAAGCCCGCGGACATTTCCCCACCGAGCAGGCCGCATTGAAGTGCGTCTACATGGCCATCACGTCCCTGGACCCCACCGGCAAGGGACAAGCCCGCTGGACCATGCGCTGGAAGACCGCACTCAACGCCTTCGACATCACCTTCGACGGCCGCCTCTCGGCAGCCCGTCAGTAACTCCAACAACCCCAGTTACACCGCTCGTTTGACAGACCCCACGGCGTTCATCTGCTGCTACCTGTCGGATGCGCAGATGCGCAAAGAGATCGGCGGGGGCTTGCAGGTGGTGGAGAACTGGAACTCGGCGAACTCCGACCTGCTCTACGGTAAGGACGGCGACCTGACGGGTGCGGACAAGGAGAGCCAGGAGGTCTCCATGCTCGCCCTGCATCTTTTGCAGAGCAGTCTCGTGCATGCCAATACCTTGCTCGTCCAGCAGGTTCTGGCCGACCCGAAGTGGGCGGACACGCTCACCGAGGCGGACCGGCGAGGGCTGTCACCGCTGTTCTGGACCTATGTGAACCCATATGGCCGGTTCGAACTGGGTATGAACAGCCGTCTGACCTGGACCTCGCGGCCACCGGGGCCACGGTGCCCGGCCCGCGCAGTCCACAGGGCGAGTTGGTCGGCGCTCCGAGCTGAGGTCAGACGCGGAGCAGGTTGGTCGAGACGGTCCAGAGGCGTTTGGCAGTGGCGGGATCGAGCGCCCATTCCTTGACACCGTGCGGGTGCTGCGCGAGGGCGGCGTCGTTCCGCACGGTGTAGGCCTCTTGCGCATCGTCGAGGTAGTGGCCTCCGGAGTGAGCGAACTCGGGGGCGACGGCCGCGACGATGCTGGTGGCGGCTCCCTGCTCGACCGTCTTGTAGGTGAAGACTCCGGCGGCCTCGGCCGCGTCGAGCGACTCCTTCTGTTCTGTTGTGAAGTTCCGCTGCAGTCCCGTCGCGATACCACCGGGGTTCACCGCATTGGCGACGATGCCGTCGGACGCCCAGAGGCGGGTCGCCTCGACGGCGAAGAGCGAGTTCGCCGTCTTCGACTGGGCGTAGGCAATCTGCGGGTCGTAGTCGCGACGCTCGAAGTGGAGGTCGTCGAAGTCGATGCCGGAACGCATGTGCGCCGTCGAACTGACCGAGACGATGCGTGCTCCGTCGCGGTCGGACGCTCCCAGGGCCAGGGCGTCGTGAAGGCCGGTTGCCAGAGCGAAGTGGCCGAGATGGTTGGTCGCGAATTGCAGCTCCCAGCCCTCACGCGTTCGTTCGAGGCCGCTGGTGACTACGCCCGCGTTGTTGATCAGCAGGTGAAGCGGGCCGCTCCACGCGTCGACGAACTGTGTGACGGTGGTCCGGTCGGCGAGGTCCAGCCGGACGACTCGGGGCCGGATCCCTCCGGTCGACTTCTCGATCGCCTCGGCGACGGCGTCACCTGCGGTCGTGTTCCGGACGGCGAGCGTCACTTCCGCCCCGGCAGCGGTCAGCACCCGAGCCTTCTCGATCCCGAGTCCGGAGGAGGCTCCCGTCACGATCGCGCGGACGCCGGTGAGATCGGCGCCCCGCAGCACCTCGTCCGCGGCGCTGGAGGCGGTGAAGGGCGTGGAGATGAGTTTGCGAGTGTTCATGGCGCGACTATACGCACTAGACTAAATTTGTATAGTGCGGTTCTCGCTCGTATGCTCGTTCCATGAGCAGTCCCGACGCTGGCCACCCGCCGTCGACAGTCGCTGATGCCGACCGTCGAAGCATGGTTCTGGAGTCCACCATGGCCACGTTCGCGCGATTCGGTTACCGGAAGACCTCAATGGAGGAGGTGGCGCGGGCGGCGCGCATCTCCCGGCCCGGGCTCTACTTCCTCTTTTCCTCGAAGGAGACCCTGTTCCGTGCTGCGGTCACCCAGGCCCTGGAGCGGGACATCACCGCGGTCGAACAGGTCCTGGCCGACAGCGGCCGCCCCCTTTCAGAGCGCCTCGTCGAAGCGTTCGACCAGTGGGCGGGCCGCTATATCGGCCCGCTGACGCGCGATGTCGCGGCGGTTATCGAGGACAATCCCGACCTCCTCGGGGAGATCGTCGAGACCACGCCGCGACGTTTCGAGGAACTGATCACCGACGCGATCGCCGTCGAGTCAGGACATGAGGCGGCCTCCTTTGTCGCACAGACGATGATCAGCGCATCGATCGGCCTCAAGCATCAGGCCCCATCACGGGAGTTCTACCTCGAACGGCTGAAGGTCGCCATCGGTCTCCTGGTGGGCTGACAACGCTCCC
Organism: Streptomyces sp. NBC_01390; assembly: GCF_045040105.1. Lineage (NCBI taxonomy): Bacteria > Bacillati > Actinomycetota > Actinomycetes > Kitasatosporales > Streptomycetaceae > Streptomyces > Streptomyces sp. NBC_01390. The sequence goes on from NZ_CP109551.1 coordinate 118,063, forward strand.
GGCTTCCTCCTACGACCGCGGTCTCGGACGCGACGGGCCAAGCCCCGGTCCGCCCATCAAAGCCGGCTCGGCAGATCACGCGAGGCCGGACAGCACCGGCCGTCCGGTGAGTGTGGCCCTCGGCTGCGTGCACCGTGCCGGACCGCGTCAGCGCCCTCAAAGGCAGCTGCCGACGCAGCATGCGGTTCTCCGTCATCGACTGGTACAGCGCGCCGATCGGTACCTCGACGTCGCCCTTGTGCTGAGCGGTCTGCGCCTCGAAGGGGCGTCGCTGAGACATACGACGAAGAGGCAACGTCTGTTCTGGCCAGCACCAATCACTCACCGTGAAGCTGTGACGCGGCTTCTCACAAATGATCCCTTTCTCGGAGCAAGACCAAGAACAGTCGGCGGGAGCGGTCCGGGTCGCGGATTCACTGTCGCAACTCGTTCTCACTCAAAAGTGGAACCAGGCGCGTTCTGGGAAATTTTTGTGGCAGCACACAGGGTCATGACGGAACCTCAGATCGCACCCACGTCCGAAGCGGACGACGTCGAGCGCCGCCCCTGCCCACGTTGTAACGCTCAGCCAGGCTGACGCTGACGCTCACGCTCCGGGGCGGTCGCCGGCACTTACCGCATCGGCCGCTTCACCAAGGTGCCCCGTCCATACCCGGCCAGTTCGTCCCCGGCGTCCGCGCCGCGTTGCTGACCACCGCAGCACTGACACGGCAGCTGTAGTTCGTGAGAGAGAGCGCTGCACCTGGTAACTCCCAGCCGTCTGCGGCGGGGTTCAGCCAACCCCGTCGCAGTGCGCCACCGGGTGCGTCTCCAGCTCCGGAGCGGCCAGCAGATCGGCGATCAGTGCCTGGTGCCCGCCGACGTAGGTACTTACCAAGTCCACGTCACCGCCCAGGCACCAGGCACGGTCCTGTGGCCACCAGAGGTCGGGCAGTTCGGCGAACTCGTCCAGAGACACCGGCGAGACGGCATCGGCCAGCGTCCCGGCAAGCAGCACTTCGTCCCGGCCGGGAGTCTCGAAGGAAGGGACTTGGCCGAAGTCCCACCGTCCGTAGCCGCTCCACAAACCGAACCAGCAGCGCTCGGAAGTCCGGGTGTGCCGAGCCAGGATGGGGATCAGGGACTGGGCGACAGCGGGCGGAGTCGGACCTTCCGTCGGATGCTCGTCCCAGACACCGGGCAGGCCGTACCCGGCGGTGTTGTGGTAGTCGCGGTCCATGCCGATCAGCTCATGCCAGTCTGTGCCCGGTGTCACCTCGCGCTGGTAGGCGGCAGCCACCGCCGTCCACCGCACCGGCCGCTCACTCAGGGAAGCGGGATGCAGAACCCGGGCGTAAGCGGCGAATCCGGGCGCGGCGACGCCCGCCACCGTTCCGAAGTTGCCGTGCTCTGGGACACGCTCGGTGAGCCAGCGGGCCGGGCCGAGATCGACGGTCTGCACGCGCAGGCGTCCATACCATTCGGGAGCGGGATCCCGGTCCACCGGTCGATAGTTGTCCATCCCGCACAGTCTGCCTGGCCGGCCGCTGGTGACACCTACCGTGCGTCGGCACGTTCCTGTCATGCGATGGCCACTGCCGTCACGTTGTTCCAGCGGCGGTGGCAGTCGGCTGCTCGATGCTGGTGTCGGTGCGGCGCCAGTGTGACCAGCGCAGGGCATGCGCCGGGTCGGTGTCCTGGTGGGGCCGGGGCAGGGCGAACACCCGGAACAGGGCGAGGAGTTCACGCGGACTGACGGGCACCATGGCCAACTCGTCGGCGAGTTCGGCCCGGTCGCGTTGCCGCTCGTGGAGGGCCCCGACGGCGAGGAGGGTGTGGGCGAGCATGCTCATCAGGCTCCAGCGGTGCCAGGATGTCCAGCAGGTGACCTGGCCGGTGTCGAGGTGGGCCAGGCCCTTGGCCTGCTGGAAGTCCTCCTCGACGCGCCAACGACGGCAGACCGCGCTGACCCCGTCGAAGAACTCGCCCCACAGAGCGTGCGCTGACGTGGCCCGCACGGCCACCGAGTCTTGACTCGTCGTCACAAACGATCACGATGCAGGTGGCCGTACCTCTGCCGGCAGACACCCCACCCACCCTGCTGACCGGCGACGACGTCTCACGCCTCACGAACTACAGCTGCCGTGACTGAGCTTACGAAAATCTTGTATGAGCCGAGAGCCACACCCATCGGTGATCGTCAGTTGCACAGCGACAAGCAGGGGTAGGTGAGGCCGGCCGGTAGCCGGGTCACAGTCCTCGATCAGGGCTGGAGACTGAGGGGTCTCGCGGTTTCCGGACAGGCTTCTGACCGTCTATTTCATGCGGCGATTCGCAACTTCTCGTACTCGGCGTGGACTTCGCGCGGAGGGCGGTAACCCACCGCCGAGTGGAGGCGCTTGCGATTGTACCAGAATTCGATGTAGCGAGTGATGTCCTGCCGGGCGGCCTCGCGGGTCAGGTAAGTCACCCTTGATACGCGCTCATTCTTCAGGGCGCCGAAAAATGATTCGGCCATGGCGTTGTCGAAACAGATTCCGGTGCGGCCAGATGATCTGCGGAGCCCGAACCGGTCGAGCGTCCTCCCGAACTCGGATGACATGTAGTTGCTGCCCCGGTCGGAGTGAAATATCGCGCCGGCCGAGAGCTTCCTGTTCCGTGCCGCGTTGCGGATCGCCCTGGATATCAACGGAGTTTGGTAGTGGTCGTCCATTGCGTAGCCGATCACTTCCTTCGTGCAACAGTCGATGACTGTCGCGAGGTACAGCCAGCCTTCCCCGGTCGCGATATAGGTAATGTCGCCGACGAGCTTTTCACCAGGCGCAGCCGCGGTGAAGTCGCGGCCGACGAGGTCTGGCACCAAGCCAGCCGCAGTCTGAGTGAGGTTGAACCTCTTCGGGCGTGGCTGGCAAGGCACCAGGTCCAGTTCACGCATGAGGCGGCGGACCAGCTCCACGCCCGCGGCGACGCCCCAGCGGTCCAGCTGGGCCTGGACGCGCCGGTGCCCGTAGGTGCTGTCGGACATGTCGAAGACCTTCTCGATGAGCAGTTTCAATTCTTCGCGCCGCTGGACTGTCGCGGATTCCGGGCGGGATCTCCAGTCGTAGTAGCCGGATCTGGATACGCCGAGCCGACCGCACATGAACTCGACGCTGTATGCGTACTCCTCGGTGTCGAGCCGCATCTCGTCGATGAACTCGTACTTGCCTGCTACCGGGGATCCTTCGCGAAGTACGCTGCGGCTTTTTTCAGGAAAGAATTTTCCATCTCCAGCTCACGGTTACGTCGTTCGAGTTCCCTCAGGCGTGCCCGCTCGTTCACCGTCAGTTCCGCGTCGGGAGCCGGTTCCTGCTGCTTCTGATGCTTCTTCACCCAGCCGCGTAGCGTCTCCGAGTTCAGCTCAAGCTCCCGGGCGACTTCGGAGATCGTCTTGCTCGACCTCAACGCGATCTGGACGGCTTCCTCACGGAACTCCGGCGAGTACTTACTGGGTGGCGCCACTTCTTCCTCGTTTCCTTGTCCAGGACAACCCTATTGGGTGCCTGTCCGGAAACTTCGGGGCCCCTCAGACCTCTGGATCAGGGCGGGTCAGGCTGTTTCCCGGCAGATGACAGGCCGCACGTAGAGCATCCAGCTTCTCTGCGTCAGTGGTCTCGGCCGCAGCCGCACACGTGAGGATCCGGAGGTCGGTGCCGGCAGGCATCAGGACATCGACGTCGAGGGTGATGTCACCCACCCGTGGATGTTCGATGGTCTTGCGGTCGCCGGCCCAGGGGGTGGCAGTGCCGTTGAACCACAGTCGGGTGAACGCTGGTTCCCGTCGAAGCATGCCTTCGACGAGTGAGGCAAGACGTTCGTCCTGGGGATGGGCGGCCGCCGTCACACGCAGGTCGGCGACGAGGTCCTCCTCTTCCGCTTCGCTGCCTCTCCATGACCAGACGGGATATGCCGCAATCGGGTCACGGTCTCGGTTGGCTCTCGTCTGGAACATCCCGGCGACGAGATTGCGTCCCTCCCAGCCGTACGCGCGGGGATCGCCGGCCGTGGCCGTCCACATCTTGTTCCAGCCGATGAGGGTCCAGTCAGCGGCGAAGATCCCGGCGGGAGTCGCTCCCAACTGATGGACCAGTCGCTGCACGCTCGGGGGTATGTCTCTGGAGACGTTCCCGGCGGAGGGCGGTGCGAGTTGGGCGCAGCGGAACAGATGGTCACGCTCGGACGGGTCGAGGCGCAGTGCTCTGGCCAGAGCGGTGACCACTTGGGCCGAGGGGTTGCGAGCGCGGCCCTGTTCCAGCAGCACCAGGTAGTCGACCGATATGCCTGCCAGACGGGCCAGTTCTTCACGACGCAGTCCAGGGACGCGCCGCTCCCCGCCGGCCTCCAGGCCAATGTCCTGCGGTGACATACGCTCACGCCAGCCGCGCAGAGTCATGCCAAAGTGATTCATCGTCGCCATGCGGACCATCGTCGTCCAGATGCCACGGACGACACGAAGCTTGTGTTACCGCATAACGGATCTGTTACACGGAGTCGAGTCCTGACCGCCCGGGTCGGGATACGGCCCGCCGTACGGCAGAGCGTCGCCGGACGCGTCGGGGCACCATTCCGGAGAAGCGCGATCAGATCGCCAACCGCAAGAAGCGCGGTTCTCGCGGCGGCCGTCCGCCGAAGTTCGACCCGGTCGACTACAAGGAACGCCACGCGGTGGAGTGCGGCATCAACCGCCTCACAAGACACCGCATCGCCGCGAGATACGACAGGCTTGCCGTCCGTTACGAAGCGACCGTACTGGTCGCCACCATCAACGAGTGGCTGTAGGAATCCGACGAAAGCCGAGGGCCGGTGGGGGCCCGCAAACCAGTCGAGAAGGCCTTTGCGGGCTGTCACCCTGGCCAGATGTTGCTCAAGCTGACCGGATCCAGCGGGGCAGGCAAGACCACGCTCGCCTTCGCCCTAGCCCTGCCCTTGGAGTTGGTTGGAGCAACGCCGTGGGTGGTACTGCTTGTACCTACCCTGCCCCCTAGGCCGCTGCCGCCCCCGTAGAGGATGATCGGCACGCGAAGGGCCCGGCGAGTTCGTCGACCACGGTCGTCGGATCTTCATGACGTGAGACGGCGGCGCCGCCCCGCTCGCGGCCGGGGCCATGCTCCTCATGGAACCGACCAACAGCCCTGGAGTCGCCCCGCGCGCGACAACCGGGCCCGACGCGCCGTGGAAAGCGGCTGCTTCCGGGCCCTTCGCTGCCAAAATGCTCCTCAACCAGTCGTAGGCGAAGGGCCGTTGGGCGTGCGGTCGGCCGGAGGAACCCCGTGGCGCCGTCGGCCGGATCGGTCTGAAGCAGAGAAAAGGAACCCACGGTGTCCGACGAAGGACGGCTGATCGCCGGCCGATACCTCATCCTCGACCGCATCGGCCGGGGCGGCATGGCCACCGTCTGGCGCGCCCACGACGAACTCCTCGGCCGCCAGGTCGCCGTGAAGAAGCTCCACTCCCAGCCCCAACTCGCCGACGCCGAACTCGCCACCCTCTTCGAACGCGCCCGGCGCGAGGCGCGCAGCGCCGCCCGGATCAGCCACCCGAACGTCGTTGTCGTCCACGACGTCGTGGACGACGAGGGCCGGCCCACCATCGTGATGGAGTACGTGCGCTCCACCACCCTCGCCGACCGGATCAAGGAGTACGGCACGGTCCCGCTCGACGAGGTCGCCCGGATCGGCCGGGGCGTGATCGCCGCGTTGCGGGCCGCGCACCGGGCAGGGGTCCTGCACCGGGATGTGAAACCGGCCAACGTGCTGCTCGCCGAGGACGGCCGCGTGGTCCTCACCGACTTCGGCATCGCCCAGGCCGTCGAGACCTCGGCGCTCACCCGCACCGGCCAACTCGTGGGGTCGGTCGACTTCATGGCCCCCGAACGCCTCGTCGGCGCCGAACCGGGGCCGGAGGCCGACCTGTGGGCGCTGGGCGCAATGCTCTTCGAGGCCGTCGAGGGCCGCTCACCGTTCCTCCGGAAATCTGCGGCGCAGACGATGTACGCCATCGCCATGGAGCCGGCCCCCGAGGTGCGCCGCGCCGGGCCCCTCACCCCGCTGATCCAGGGCCTGCTCGTGGCCAAACCGGCCGACCGGCTGTCGGCCGAGGACGCCGAACGCATGCTGCGAAGACCGGCAGGCGCAGCGGGGCCCTCTGTTGTTCCACCCGCCGCCCACCCCGTGGCCGTGGCCGACGACGCTCCGGCTCCGGCTCCGGCCGCGAACCCAGTGCCCGAGTCCGCATCGCCATCGCCATCGCCATCGCCATCGCCATCGCCATCGCCATCGCCATCGCCATCGCCATCGGGGTTCAACGCGGACCGCGGAACCGACGATGCCTCCGCAGCCGAGCCACCCGTAGAACCTCCACAGCCCGATACGACCGACCAACAGGCGCACCGGCCCCCAGGCCGTTCGAAGAAGCCGGTCGTGCTCGCCGCGGCCGTCGCCACGGCGCTGTTGATCACGATCGCCGTACTGCTGACCAACCTGCCAACGGGGAAGAGCAGCGTCAGCGCCCCCGCGTCCGACGGCCCGCTCGCGGCCGACAACCCCACCCAGCAGTCCACGGACACATCCGCACCCACGGTCTCCTCCCCCACGGCGTCCCGCTCCGCGAGTTCCGGCGCCAAGTCTCCGACGCCGCACACCTCTTCGAAGCCGACGTCCACAACCGTGCAGCAGGACTCAGAGCCGGAGTCCGGAGGCAATGCCGGATCCGAGGAAAGCGGATCCGGTGCAACGGTCGACCCGGCCGTCGGCCGTGCCCTGGTGGTCCCCGCCACGCAGAAGTGCCTGAGCGGCGGCGCCGGGACCGAGGGAATCCAGCTGGTCCATGTCGCCTGCGACGGCTCCGCGGGGCAACGCTGGCAGACCGGATCGGGCGGCACCTTCCGCTCGTTGGGGAAATGCATGACCGTGGCCGGCGGAGCGAGCGAGGACCGGACCGAGATCCAGCTGACCGGCTGCAGCGGAGACGCCGACCAGCGATTCCACTTCTCCGGCACAGAGTTGGTGGCCGATCAGTCACAGAAATGCGTCACCGTTTTCGGCGGCACGAGCGGCACAGTGGTGGTCCTGTGGGAATGCAGCGGCTGGGACAACCAGGCCTGGACACTCCGATGACCAGGCAGGCTGGGCGTCAGCATGCGCTCGCACAGCACCCTTATCGTCTCAACACCGTCTGCCGTACGTGTCGACTCCAGGAGCCGCAGCAGGTCGGAACGGGACCAGGCCATCGCGCCCTCCTCCGGCCGAACTGCCCGTTCACCAGGGAGACTTGCGCGATGGCCTGCCCTCACTCAGCGAGCGATAACGGCCGGCTGACCGGATGCACCACTCGACGGGAGGCCGCCCGGCACGCCGTATCGCGGGTATTCCCTGTCTCATCGGTTCCTCTCTGCCCGCGTCCGGTCTCACCGAAGTACTCGGCGGCCTCCCGCGGCACGGTGTCGGGCCGTGTAGTCCCGAGGCCAGAACCGTCCTGGTCGGCCCGTCGGCCCCGAGGCTCGGAAACTGTCAGGTGGTACTGCTGGTCCCAGCCTCGCGTCTGGTGGCGTCGGGTTCCCGCAGAGGACCATGAAGATCCGAGCCCGGAGCCCCGGCCTGGGCAGGGCATGGGCACGGCGCACCGCGCGCTGTCCGGCTCGCAGACCGTCCACCCCCTCCCCGCCGGAGAGTCAATGGCTGACACAGCCGGATTCAACGAACGCAATATCGAGGAGTTCCGCGCGAACCACGGACAGTTGGGTGGAGGGTTCGCCGGGGCCCCGGTGCTGTTGTTGCACACCATAGGGGCGCGCTCAGGCGCGGCCCGGGTGAATCCGATGATGTACCTGGCCGATCAGGGCCGTTATCTGGTCTTCGCCTCCAAGGCGGGCTCCGACCGTAATCCGGACTGGTACTACAACCTCCTCGCGCATCCCGAGGTCCGGATCGAGGTGGGTGACGACGAAATCGCCGTACGGGCAGAGGAGTTGCGCGGCGCCGAGCGCGACACCGCGTTCGCGGAGCAGGCCCGCCGTTACCCGGGCTTCGCCGCTTACCAGCGCAAGACGCGACGAGTGATCCCCGTCGTCGCGCTCATTCCCACCGGCGAGGGCACAGCGCCCGCCGATCGCACAGGACGGACGTCGTCGTGAGCATGCCCTATCTCGCTCAGCCCGATCAGCAGCAGAAACTCGAATGGCTCGACGGAGGACAGTTCGCCGTACTCCTGGACAGCGCGGCCACCGAGGGCCAGCTGACCGTCGGGCGGTTCAGCGTCGCCAAGGGCGAGGCGCCGCCGTACCACATGCACACCCGCGAGGACGAGATCTTCATGCTCATCAAGGGCACCGCGCTGCTGTGGTCGGACGACCAGGAGATGGAACTGGCGGAGGGCGGCATCGTCTACCTGCCCAGGAACGTCCCGCACGGCTACCGGATCACCTCGGACACCGCGGACCTGTTGATGATCTGCACTCCGGGCGGTATCGAGGGCATGTTCCGGCACGCCGGACGCGACCTGTCGGCCCCCCGGCCCGAAGGATTCGAGATCTCCAAGGACCGGATGGCCGAGGCCGCCGACCTGTACGGACAGATCATCCTCGGCCCGCCGCGCTGAGCGCCGGCACCTCCACGCTCCACCCGCGCATCCCCCTACGAAAGGCACCGCCATGTCCGGGCAACAACGCCGCGCCCTCGACGAGATGCTCCGCCACGCACCGCTCGACGTCGGAGGCGACGTGGCCGAAGCGCGCGCCGTCTTCCACGAGATGATGACCTCGATACCGCTGCCCCCGGATGTCACGACCGCCCCCGGGCACCTCGGCGGCGTACCCGTCGTCACCGTCGACACACCCGGCAGCGATCCGTCCCGCGTGCTGCTGTACTTTCACGGCGGTGCGTACGCCATCGGTTCCGCGGCCGACGCGGCGGGCCTGGCCGCGGACGTGTCCCGGCGCTGCGGTGCCCGTGCTGTCTGCGTCGACTACCGGCTGGCCCCCGAGCACCCGTTCCCCGCGGCCGTCGAGGACGCGGTGGCCGCGTACCGCGCGCTGCTCGACCAGGCGATCCCCGCCGACCGGATCGCCGTCGTCGGCGAGTCCGCGGGCGGCGGCCTGACCGTCGCGACGCTGGTCGCGGCCAGGGAGGCGGGCCTGCCCCAGCCTGCGTCGGCCACGGTGTTCTCGCCCTGGGCCGACCTCACAGTGTCCGGCGCCAGTGCGACGGGCAAGGCCCGTCTGGATCCCGCGCTTACCCCGCAGGCCCTGCGTACCCGCGCCCGCGACTACCTCGCTCGGACGCCCGGCACCGAACCGCTGGCCAGCCCCGTCTTCGCCGACCTCGCGGGCCTGCCCCCACTGCTCATCCAAGTGGGTTCGCACGAGATCCTGCTGGACGACGCCGTACGACTGGCCGGACGCGCCGCCGACCACGACGTACCCGTCGCACTCCAAGTCTGGCCCCAAGTCCCCCACGTCTTCCAGGCGTTCGCCGCCCTGCTCGACGAAGCCGACGAAGCACTGGACTCCGCCGCCGCCTTCACCCGGACCCGCTGGGCCCGTGCCGCGAAAGCCGCCGACGGCACCGCACCCGACGCCACGCCGGACGCCGCGCTCCAGCCGTGACCGCGATCGCCCTGCACACTTCGGAAGAGTCTGGAGCACAACCGTCATGGTCGATGTGAACGTGGAGCCCTTCGAGACCGAGGTCCGCACCCGCGCCCGAGATCTCGTCCGCGCCGACGTCTACCTTCTCGCCGTCGTCTACCTTCCCGCCGACAGCGAGGGGCCGTTCCCGTCGTCCTCGTGTTCCCGTTCATCGAGTACGGCCCCATCCAGCTCTATCTCAACCACGGCTACGCCTACGTCGCCATGGACGTGCCCGGCACCGGCCACTCCGAGGGCACCTGGGACCCGGTGGCGCGCGGTGAGGGCGAGGCCATCCACGACATGATCGAGCACGTCGCGGCCGAGGCATGGTCCACCGGCGCGATCGGCATGATCGGCATGTCCGACTACTGCTGGAGCCAGTGGAACGCCGCCCGCACCCGCCCGCCGCACCTGCGGACGATCGTCGCGTACGACGGCGCCACCGACATGTTCCGCGACTGGATGGACCAAGGCGGCATACCGGTCCAGGGCTTCCTGAGCACCTGGCTCTCCGGCTCGGTGCTGGTCCAGAACCAGATCGACGGCATCGACTTCCACATCGGCGACAAGCATGACTTCGTCTACGACGTCCTCTCCCATCCCCTGGACGACGAGTTGCAGCGTCCCCGCTCACCGTTCTGGGAACTGCCGGAGATAGAGATACCCGTGTTCTCCATCGGAGTGTGGGGCAAGGCCGCGCTGCACCTGCGCGGCAACTTCTACGGCTTCGAACGCGTGCGGGGAACCAAGCAACTGCTGGTTACCCACCCCGACAGCTTCGCTGCCGCGCAGCGGTACTACGTCGACGAGGACTTCCACCGCACGGAACTGCTGCCCTGGTACGACCACCATCTCAAGAGCGCCGACAACGGCGCGATGGACAAGCCCGACGTCCGCTTCTACGTCAACGGCGAGGACACCTACCGATCGGCGTCCTCCTGGCCTCTCCCGGACGTGCGGACCAGCACCTTCCGCCTCGCGGGCGAGCAGAGCTGTGCCGTCCACTCCCTCAACGACGGGACGCTCACCGAGACCGGGCCGGCCTCGGACCGGGCGTCCACCACCTGGTCGTACCCGGACCCGGAATGGATGGCAGGCGTCACGGTCCTCGACAAAAACGGCGTCCCCGACCACGTCGCACGCGTCAACACCTTCACCACCGCGCCCATGACCGGGGACCGTGAGTTCACCGGCCACGCCACGCTGACGCTGTACGCCTCCACGGACCAGGCCGACATGGACGTCATCGTCAAGCTCTGCCTCGTGCCCGGCGGCCCCGGAACCGGGTCGCCGATCAAGGTCAGCCAGGGCTGGCTGCGAGCCTCTCACCGTGCCGAGGACCCGGAACTCACCAGCGACATGCGCCCGTTCCACCTGCACAACGCCCTGGAGCCGGTACAGCCCGGGAAGGTCTACGAACTCCACACCGAGATGCTGCCGCTGTCGTTCCTCGCCCGTGCGGGCGACCGCATCCGGCCGGAGATCACCAACCAGGACTCACTGATCGCCGAGGCCCCCATGACCCACTTCTACGGCCAGAGAGCCGGGACCGACCCCTACCACCACGACCGGTCGCACCGCTCGGCGCTGCACCTGCACGAACGCCCGCGCCCCGGTAGGGCCGTACCGGGGGCACCGCCAGGCCTTCCCGGCGTTACCCAGAAGTGAGAAAAAGGTCTGTCCGGGCAGGGAATTCCAACGATGCTGATTGCATGGCATCGACGAACCACTTCGGCGTCGCCCTGCGAGGCTGGCGGGAGCGCCTTTCGCCCCTGGCGAGCCGACTGGAGACCGACGCCGCCCGGCGCATTCCCGGTCTGCGTCGCGAGGAACTGGCCCGGCTGGCCGGTCTGTCGGTCGACTACGTGGTGCGGCTCGAACAGGGCCGCGCCCACAATCCCTCCGCCCAGGTCGTCACCGCCCTGGCCAGGGCCCTGCAGCTGAACACATCCGAGCGCGACCACCTGTTCCGCTGCGCCAGTCTCGCGCCGCCCGCCGGCGGCGGTGTACCGCTGCATGTGCCGCCGAGGGTGCATCGGCTCGTCCAGCAGCTGAGCGATGCGCCGGTCGCGGTCTACGCCGCCGACTGGACGCTGGTCAGCTGGAACCGGATGTGGACCACCACCCTCGGCGACCCCCGTACCTACGGCTGGGACCAGGGCAATCTCGTCGCCGGGATGTTCCGTTCCAGCGGCGGTCACCGGGTCGATTCCATCGCCGCCTGGCCGATACGCTCCTGGGCGGGCGACGAGGCCGAGGAGGAGTCCCTCGTCGCCGACCTGCGGGTCACGGCAGCGGTCTACCCCCACGACGCCCGTCTCACCGCACTCGTCGACCGGCTGCTGCACACCAGCTCCCGCTTCGCCCGCCTGTGGTCCAACGGGACCGCAGGCCTCCACGGCGGCGACCGCAAGACCATCGAGCACCCCCTGGTCGGTGACCTGGCCCTCGACCTCGACGTCCTCATGGTCCCCGGCTCCGACCTCCGTATCGTCACCTACTCGGCCGACAACGGAACCGACGACGCCGAGAAGCTGGACAGCCTGCGCGGTCGGTGCCCCGCTGCAGCTCTCACCGGGACGCCCGAGCGGGCCTGACGGACGGCACACCGTCCTCCTTCCGGCCGGGCCCGGGGGGGCACAACCGGCGGTCAGCCCCGGCTGAGCGAGTTCGGCGCGGAGTCCCTCGCGACCACGATGACCGCGGCCCTGGTGGTCCGGCCGCGCAGTCGGTCGCCCGGACTGGCTCTGGCCGAGTGCGAACCGTGCTGGGCCGACAGGGTCCGGACGGCGTCTTCCGGCTGCTGCAACTCCTGGCTTTCGCCGCCCGCGTTCCTCAGTTGCTGACCAGCCGACCTCTCCGGTCATACCGAGATCCATAACCAGTAACGTGTCTTGGCCATTTTCTCCTCGGGCCGTTTCCTCTCCCGCCTCCATCACCGGGGCGCTCCCTCAGGAGGGAAAGGCCTCCACGGCACAGTCCGCAGCCGACGTCCCCCCTGCTCACGCCTGCACCCACCGCAGGTGTCTGCTGCGTCCGCTGTCGGCTCGGTACACGACTGACCGCGCCGCGGAGCGCAGCCAATGCCGCGCAACGAGCAAATGGGACAACGAATCGGCCCAGGGACACCGTCGACCTGGACACGAGCGTCTCGTCCCGGCCCCTGTACGGCCCCCACCCGGCTGCACATCCTCTGCGCCTCTGTCACCACCTACTGCAGGCCCCCGTCCGTCAACTCGCCCTGCAACCACCACAAACGGGCCGCCCGCAGGACTCAGGGAAGCCCTGTAGGCAGCAGACCCTGCCGATGAAGAACAAGATCACACAATCCGCAGCCAGGACCCGAACAGCTCAGCGCAAGGCATCCCTCCCGGGCGGCTCGGCGGTGGAAGGCCCCGGACGACCACCTCTCCCGCTGGTTCGGAAAGCCCGCCAACTGATTTCGCCTGAGCAACCATGCCTCTGAGGGTTCTCCGCCCGCATCGTGCTACCCGCGAGGCGTCAGCCCAGCATGTCGCGCAGTCGCTCGACGGCGTGGAGGCGTTCCCCGTGCGTGCCGGCCAGCGGATTCACGCACAAGGTCGTCACTCCGGCGGCAGCAAAGGCATCGAGTTGTGCGGCGATCTGCTCCTTCGTCCCCACCAGGGATATGGCCCGCAACAGTCCCTCGGGAACGGCGGCTTCGGCCTCCTGCTTCTTTCCTGCCCAGTACAGGTCCTGGATGTGCGCCGCCTCCCGTTCGTAGCCGTAACGGCCGGCGAGCCGGGCGTAGAAGTTCTTGTTCCTCGCGCCCATTCCCCCGATGTAGAGGGCCAGTTGCGGCCCCACTCGGTCCAGCAGGTGTTCCACGTCGTCGCCGATGGCCAGAGGCGCCGCCACCGTGATGTCGAGCGTGCCCAGTGCCGCATCGCGCCAGGCCAGCCCCGCTGTCAGTGCCGCTCCCCACACCTCGGTGGCCTTTCCTGGATGGAAGAACACGGGCAGCCAGCCCTCGGCGAGTTCGGCCGTCAGTTCGACGTTCTTCGGTCCGATCGCCGCCAGGGTGATGGGGATGCGGGAGCGGACCGGCTTGTTGACGAGTTTCAGGGGCTTGCCGAGCCCGGTGCCCCGCTCGGCGGGAAGCGGAAGCGGGTACTTCGGGCCCGGATGCACCACCGGTTCGCCCCGCCACACCTGACGGCAGATCTCCACCACCTCGCGGGTGCGGCTGAGTGGCGCGTCCTACGGCACCCCGTGGAAGCCCTCGATCACCTGCGGTCCCGACGCTCCGAGGCCCAGAGTGAACCGTCCGCCGGAGAGGTCGTCCAGACCGGCGGCGGTCATCGCCAGGAGCGACGGCGTACGGGTGAAGACCGGGAGGATCCCGGAGGCGATCTCAAGGCGTTCGGTACGAGCCGCGAGGTATCCCAGTCGGCTGACGGCGTCGAACGAGTAGGCCTCCGACACGAAGGCGATCTCGACCCCCGCCGCCTCGAAATCCCTTACGGCACGGACCGATTCGATGAAGTCGACGCTGTAATCCAGTGTCATACCGATACGCATGCGAAGGCCCTCATCTTCTGTCCGACTGAGATTTCATCGAACGATCTTTTAACACGGTGCTGTCAACTTTGACTGAGCATCAGATGATCAAGAAGGAAAAACCCAGCCAGCTCCTCCCTCCGGCAGGCCGATCCGGCGCTTCATTCACGGAATCAGAGGTGAAGACTGCCAATCACCTTTGCGATCACCCGACGGTGCGTCAAGGTTGTCAGTGCCGCAAGTTGAGTTGGAGCTTCTGACAGCTTCATCGGACGGTACCGCCCCGCTCCGCCGTCGCCACCAGGGACTCCGGCGGGAGGAAGCGGTCGCCGTAGCACTCGGCGAGTTCGTTGGCGCGGGCGACGAATCCGGCGACACCATCGGGGAAGCCGTCGATGTACTGGATCACGCCGCCGGTCCAGGCGGGAAAGCCGATGCCCAGGATGGATCCGATGTTGGCGTCGGGGACCGAGGTGAGTACGCCCTCGTCGAAGCACCGCACTGTCTCCAGCGCCTCCGCGAAGAGCATGCGTTCCTGCATGTCCACGAACGGGATCTCGGCGCCTTCCTTGGTGAAGTGCTCCCGCAGCCCCGGCCACAGCCGCAGGCGCTTGCCCTCTTCGTACGTGTAGAAACCGGCACCGGCGGTCCGGCCTCCGCGACCGAACTCCTCGATCATCCGCCCGACGACCGCGTCCGAAGCGTACTCGGGCACGGCCAGGCCATCACGCCGGAGTGTCTCCGCATTCTCCTCACGGACCTTGCGCCACAGGACGAGGCTGAGCTCGTCCGCCAGCTGCAGCGGCGGAGCGGGGTAGCCGGCCTGGGCGCCTGCCTGCTCGATGGAGGCGGGGTGCACTCCTTCGCCGACCATGGCGAGGGCCTCCTCGAGAAAGGTGCCGATCACCCGGCTGGTGAAGAAGCCGCGGCTGTCATTGACCACGATCGGCGTCTTGCCGATCTGCCGTGCGAGGTCGATCGCCCGGGCCAGCGTGGCGTCACTGGTGCCCTTCCCCCGGATGATCTCCAGAAGCGGCATCTTCTCCGCCGGTGAGAAGAAGTGCAGGCCGATGAAGTCCTGCTGCCGTTTGACGCCCTGGGCCAGGCCGGTGATCGGCAGGGTGGAGGTGTTCGAGCCGAGAAGGGCGTCCGGTGCCACGAACTTCTCGGTCTCGGCGAGCACCTTGTGCTTGAGCTCCTGGCTCTCGTACACGGCCTCGATGACCACGTCGCAGCCGGCCAGGTCCGACGCAAGGACCGTGGGTGTGATCCGGGCCAGGATCCGGTCGGCCTCGGCCTGTGTGCTGCGGCCGCGCTGTACGTCCTTGGCCAGCAGGCGGGCTGAGTAGGCCTTGCCCTTCTCCGCGGATTCGGGCGAGACATCCTTCAGGACGACATCCAGACCCGACCGCGCGCATACGTAGGCGATGCCCGCGCCCATCATCCCGGCGCCGAGCACACCAGCCTTCGTGAAGGTGGACGCCGGATGCCCGGCGGGCCGGGAACCGCCGGACTCTATGTGCTGTATGTCGAAGAAGAAGGCCTGGATCATGTTCTTCGCGACCTGAGCGGTGGCGAGTTCGGTGAAGTAGCGGGTCTCGACCAGCAGGGCCGTGTCGAAGTCCACCTGCGCGCCTTCGACCGCAGCCGCCATGATCGCCCGCGGGGCCGGCAACGGCGCGCCCTTGAGCTGCTTGCGCAGGTGCGCGGGGAAGGCAGGCAGACTCGCCGCGAGGGAAGGGCTGGACGGTGTGCCGCCGGGGATCCTGAAGCCCTTGACGTCCCAGGGCTGCACCGGCTGCGGGTTGGCCCTGATCCACTCCTTGGCCCGGGGCAGCAGCTCCTCGACAGTGTCGACGACCTCGTGCACCAGGCCGGTCTCGTACGCGGCGCGCGGCCGGTACCGCCGGCCCGGGAGCAGCACCTTGGACAACGCGTCCTGGATGCCCAGCAGCCGGACCGTGCGGACCACGCCGCCGCCGCCCGGCAGCAGACCGAGAGTCACCTCCGGCAGCCCGATGCGGGAGCCGGGAGTGTCGGCGGCGATGCGGTGGTGGCAGGCCAGGGCGATCTCCAAGCCACCGCCCAGCGCCGCTCCGTTGACAGCGGCGACCGATGTCGGTCAGCACGGTCTTGGAGCGGGTGCCGTTGCGGGAGTTGCCGCCGTCCTTGCCCGCCGGGTCGTGCTTGTCGTAGCCGAGATGGCCGGTGATCTCGCCCTCCAGGGCGGACTCCAGAACCGTCTTGGTCAGCTGCTGCAGCAGCCCGCCCTCGCCGGTCAGCTGCAGACCCTTGCTCCGGGCCTGCGCGACAAGCTGCTCGATGAGCTTCTGCTCGACCGCCGCACTCTCCAGCGACGATTCCGCCTGGTCATCGGCGTTCACGAACTCGGTCACGGTGTCAGTCACTTGATGTCTCTTCCGTGATCATCAATTACACCGGTGAGCGTACAGACCTCAGCCGTGGCGGCCCCGCTACCGTGACTCGACCGGCGTATCGGCATGGACCGGCTGACGGTGTGGCACCGGTGAGTCGGTTTCACCCTGCGGTGGACCACCGTCACCCACGCCGTGCCGGTGGTGCTGGGCCCATGCCTCTCTGCAGCTGCTGCTGTAACTGGCGTTGGAGCCGGCGGGCGATGTGGTTGTGTCTACCGGGTGCGCAGTGAGAGCGAGGCCGTGCTGGTCGACGCGGTCCGCGCCCTGGTCGCGACCCGCGGCGGGCAACTGCACCTGCTCACCGGCCACAGAAGCGAGGAAGAGCGCCGTTCGAGCCGGACAGTCTCCGGGCTCTGGTCCCCGGCATCACCCAACTCGATCTGTATGTCTGCGGCCCGCCGGCGATGACGTCGGCCGCACTCGGCGCCCTGCGCGAACTGGGAGTTCCCCGAAGGCCAGTTTGCCTTGTGCAGACCGACTTGCCGTTGCCTTGACGAACCGTTCCAGGCACGTTCAACCCGCTGTCCCTGCCCGCGTCGTATGCCGTCCGTAAGTTCCTTCACGGTTGTGGAAGAAGGGACTCATGGATACTCGCCTCGCAATCCGGGCTCGCGGGATCACCAAGTGTTTCGGCGACGTCGTCGCCCTCGACGGCGTCGATCTGGATGTGACGCAGGGACAGATCCACGGCCTGGTCGGGCCGAACGGCGCGGGCAAGACGACTCTGCTCGGCCTCCTGCTGGGCCTGGCCGTCGCCGACAGCGGTCGCCTGGAGATCCTGGGTACGCCGGTCGGGCGGGCGCTCGCTGCTCCTGACGGTGTCGCCGGCTTCGTGGACGGGCCCGGTCTGTACCCCTCGCTCACCGCGAGGCAGAACCTCGCCGCGCTGGCCGCACTTCGCGGCGGTGACGCGCGGACAGCGGGAGTTGACGACGTGCTCGATCAGGTCGGACTCATCGATGTCGCCGACGACCGGACCCGCGGATTCTCCCTCGGCATGCGCCAGCGACTCGGGCTCGCCGCCGCCCTGCTGACCAAGCCCCGGCTGCTCGTGCTCGACGAGCCCGCCAACGGCCTCGACCCGGCCGGCAAGAAGCACATCCACGGTGTCCTGAGCCGGCTCGCCGCGGACGGAACCGGCATCGTGCTCTCCAGCCATCGTATGGACGATCTTGAGGCACTGTGCTCCGAGGTCACCATCCTCGCCACCGGACGGGCCGTCTTCTCCGGGCCGCTGAACAAGCTCGCCGCCGAAAACCGTGAACTCGAATACCGGTTGGTCACCTCCGACCCGCAGGCCGCCCGGGAGCTGGCTGTCGACACCGCCGGGATCGGCGTCGGCACCGTCGACGACGCCGGGGCCGAGGGGCTTGTCGTGCGCGCGCTGGTGCCCGCCCTCGACGAACTGGTGGCGGGGCTCGTCCACGCGGGCATCGCGGTGCGCGAACTCACTCCTGTGGTGTCGCCGCTGGAGGCCGCGTTCCTCGCCCTCACCGAGCAGCAGGAGACCGGCAGATGACCGTGACCCCAGTCAACAACGAACTCGCTGAACAACCGGGACTCCAGGGAGCCCAGGAAGCCCAGGGAGCCCAGGGACTTCGTCGCCTCGATGACCGCGCCACTGTCGCCAGCCGCGTCTCCGTCGTACGCGTCTACCGCTTCGAGCTGGTCAAGCTCGTCTCGCAGTGGCGGATCCGCCTGCTGGTGCTGGCCTGTTGGCTCGCACCGGCGCTCTTCGTCGCCGCCGTGAGCCGGCAGAGCACGCTCCCCAGTGACACGCTCTTCGGTCGCTGGATGCATGCCACGGGGTGGGCCGGGCCGCTGGTGATGCTCGGTTTCGCGGGCACCTGGGCGCTTCCGCTGCTGACCTCGGTGGTCACCGGCGACGTGTTCGCCTCCGAGGACCGGCTCGGTACCTGGCGCCACCTTCTCGTGGCGGTCCGCTCGCCTCGGCGGATCTTCGTGGCGAAGTCGCTGGCCAGCCTCACCGTCATCCTGGCGTTCGTGGCAGGGCTGGCCTGTTCCAGCGCGGTCGGCGGCGTCCTGGCGGTCGGCAACCAGCCGCTGGTCGGTCTCGACGGTCACCTGCTGGCGCCGTCGGACGCCGCCGTGAAGGTATTCCTCGCCTGGGCGTGTGTGCTGGCTCCGACCCTGGCCCTCGCCGGAATCGGACTGCTGGGGTCGGTGGCGCTGGGCCGGTCCCCGATGGGACTGCTGCTGCCCGCGCTTGTCGCGCTCGCGATGCAGCTCGCCCAGATGCTGCCGCTGCCCGTATCCGCGCGTCTCGCCCTGCCCAGTTACGCATTCATCGCCTGGAACGGTCTGTTCACCAGCCCCACGCAGCTCGGCCCGCTCCTCATCGGCATCGTTGTCAGCCTGGTGTGGGCGGTGCTCGCGACCGCGCTGGCCTGTCTGCTCTTCCTGCGGCGGGACTTCACCAACCCGGCGTACGACGGTTCCGGTCGCCGAGCCGTCGTGACCGGGCTTCTGCCGTTGGTCGGGCTGGTGGCTCTCACGGTCGCGGTGGTCGCCGTGGCGACACCGTCGGTGGGTTCCGGAATCCAGCAGGGCAAGGTGGAGCGGTCGGTCGCCACGGCGTTCGCCCACCTCTACCGGCTGCAGACCGAGCAGTTGGGCCGCCCCTCCGTCACCGAGGCACAGCTGAGGGCCTCGGCGGCGTGCAACAAGGGTGCCGGCCAGGTCGCCGCCGAGGGAGCGGGCAACGACTGGCGCTGCGTCGTGTCCTGGCACCTCCCCGGTACCACGGTCGCCGGGTCGGCCGTCTACCAGCTCGACGTCACCGCGGACGGACGGTTCGTCGCCGACGGCGACGGACCGAAGGAAGTGAACGGCTACTTCCTGGTGCGCACCCCGATCGGCGACGCGCCGAACCCGCTCTGGCAGTTCGACGGCAACGTCGAACTGATCACCACGCCTCCCCCCAACTGACCGCCACCCCCGCCACCCCCCCTCTTCCTCCGAAGGGAAAGCTCCATGCAGGTAACACGGCAGCGTCGGATCAACGAGAAGGACCAGTTCAGCTTTCTCGGCAGACGTGTCGGCCGCCGGACGCTGCTGGTGACGTCGGGCATCGCCGTCGCCCTCGCCGTCACGGGTACCGCTGTCGCCTCGACGCACCAGTTCGGCACCCAGCAGGTCGGCCAGGTCACCGCCAACGGCCAGGTCGTCGCCGCCAACCAGTACATCAAGCCGTACGGCGACCGCACCGTCATCAACGACGGCAAGATCATGTCGTCCTCGGTCAGTCCGGACGGCACCCACCTCGCGGCCTCGGTCGCCGACGGTGACGCCTCGCTGGTGATCACGGACCTGAAGACCGGGCAGGTGAAGCAGCGCGTCGGCACCAACGCCGCCGACGACGTGCGTATCAGCAGCGGCGCCGTCGGCCAGGAGGGCCCGACGTACTCGCCCGACGGCAAGCAGCTGTGGCTGGGCCAGAGCGACGGCTACACCAAGTTCACCGTCAACGCGGACGGCACCCTCGCCGGCCCGACGGCCGTCCCGATCCCGGCCGACGGCACCAAGCACGCCCTGGTGGGTGCGGCGGTGTTCTCGGCCGACAGCTCCACCGTGTACTCCGCCGTCAACGGCCAGAACCGCGTGGTCGCCATCGACGCGGCGACCGGGACCGTCAAGCAGAGCTGGGCCGTGGGCAACGCCCCCCGTGGCATAGCCATGGTCGGCGCCAAGCTCTACGTCAGCAACGAGGGCGGCCGTCCGGCCAAGTCCGGCGACACCACGATCAACTCCTACGGCACCCAGGTGCCCGCCAACCCGAAGACCGGGGCCAGCACCACCGGCACCGTCAGCGTCATCGACCTGGCGAACCCGTCAGCCGCCGTCGGGAGCATCGACGTCGGTCTCCACCCGACCGCGGTGTACGCCAAGAAGGGCGCGGTGTTCGTCACCAACACCGCCGACAACAGTGTGTCGGTCATCAACACCGCGCACGACAAGGTCGTACAGACCATTGCCACCCAGCCGTGGCCGGAGGCGTCGGTCGGCTACGAGCCCGACGCGGTCACGCTCACCGACAACGGTCACCTGCTGGTGACCCTCGGCCGCGCCAACGCGGTCGCCGTCTACCGCTACAAGTCTCCGCAGGAGCCCGCCAGTTACGTCGGTCTGCTCCCGACCGACTACTTCCCCGCGGAGATCGCCGCCGTGGGCAGGAACGTGGTCGTCTCCAACACTCGTGGCATCGACGCCCGTCGCCCCGACAGCGCCGGTCACGGCACCCACGACACGACGTCGAGCCTGACGCGGTTCACGCTCCCGGACGACAACGTCATCAGGGCCCAGACCGCCAAGGTCTTCAAGCAGAACGGCTGGACGCCCGGTTCGGTCACCACGGCCAAGGGCAGGAGCCACGCCAAGCCGGTGCCGGTCCCGGCGCGGCTCGGCGACCCCTCGACGATCAAGCACGTGTTCCTGCTCGTCAAGGAGAACCGGACCTACGACCAGGTCTTCGGCGACCTGCCGCAGGGCAACGGCGACCCGGCGCTCACCCAGTTCGGCGCGAACGTGACGCCGAACCAGCACGCGCTGGCCCAGCAGTTCGGGCTGTACGACAACTTCTACGACATCGGCACGAACTCCGCCGAGGGCCACAACTGGCTGATGCAGTCAGACAACCCGGAGTACACCGAGTCCTCCGCCGGTGAGTACACGCGCAGTTACGACACCGAGGACGACGTTCTCGGCCACCAGAAGTCCGGCTTCATCTGGACGGGCGCGCAGGCGGCCGGGAAGTCCGTCAAGGACTACGGCGAGTTCCAGTCGCTGGAGAGCAAGCCGTCCGGTGCCACTTGGCAGAACCTGTACTGCGACGCCAAGAACATGGACGCGACCGGGCAGCAGACCGCGTACCCCATTCAGACGGGCTCGGCGATCCCGTCGCTCAACAAGGTGTCGGTGCCCGGCTTCCCATTGTTCGACCTCAATGTCCCGGATGTGTACAAGTACGGGATCTGGAAGCAGGACTTCGAGAAGAACGGCCCGGCGAACCTGAACATGTTCTGGTTCTCCAACGACCACACCGGTGGTCCGGCGAGCCCGGCCGCCGAGGTCGCGGACAACGACCTCGCCGTCGGCAGGATGGTGGACCAGATCTCGCACAGCAAGTACTGGAAGGACTCGGCGATCTTCGTCGTCGAGGACGACTCCCAGGCCGGCCTCGACCACGTCGACGGCCACAGAGCCCCGGTCCAGGTCATCAGCCCCTACGCCCAGCACGGCACCGTCGACAACCACTACTACTCGCAGATCACGATGATCCGCACCGTCGAGCAGATCCTCGGGATCCACCCGATGAACCAGAAGGACAGCGCGGCCACCCCGATGTTCGGGGCATTCACCGGGAAGGCGAACACCACGCCGTTCACGGCGCTGCCCAACCGCACCTCGCTGACCGACGGCCTGAGCACCCTGCCCTCCTGCGGCGCGGACACCCCGGCCCCGCAGGACCCGAACGCGGCACCCGCGCCGACGGCGGCGAAGGTACCGGCGGCCCGGCAGCAGGTAGCGGCCGAGTGGAAGACCTGGGAGTCGCACCAGCGGCTGACCGGACCGAACGCCGTGCCCGACTACGCGAACCCCGTCCAGATGAACCGCCTCACGTGGTACGAGACCCACAACTGGACCAAGCCGTACCCGGGCGACAACAAGATCTACGCACCGAACGACGTACCGGGCGCCTACCTCCCGTCCCCGGAGTCCGACGGCTGAGGCAACCTGCCCGCATCGCGGGCAACTGGTGGCTGCCCCCGCGACAGAACCCGGGGGACGAGACAGACGGGGCCGGGACAGACGTGCTGTCCCGGCCCGCTGCGGACCACTGCCTCGTCGCGGTCACGGAGGCATCTGTGTCACGTGCTGTACCCGGGCGTTGCCGGGCCCTGCGCTAGAAGGTCAGGTTCCAGGCGTCGATCGTGCCCGTGTCGGAGGCGGCGTTGTCGTTGACGCGCAGCTTCCAGGTGCCGTTCGCGACCTCCGAGGAGGCGTTCACGGTGTAGGTCTGGGCGATGTTGTCGGCGCTGCCGCCGGTGTGGTTGTGCAGCGTGTAGACGGTGCCGTCCGGCGCCACCAGGTCGACCTTCAGGTCACCGATGTAGGTGTGCTTGATGTCCACACCCACCTTGAGGGTGGCCGGGGCGTTGCCGGTCACGCCGGTGACGGCGATCGGGCTCTCCACGGTCGCATTGTCGTTGATGGCGAAGTCCGCGAGGTTCTCGAAGTACGCGCCGGGCGGCGGCGGGGTGGCCCCGACGGCCTTGAGGGCGTCGACCTGTCCTTCGCCGAAGAACGAGTTGTTGGCCGTCGTGCCCGTGCAGCGGCTGTCCGAGGGGCAGGCGATGTCGTTGGCCTGGGTGGCCAGCTTGGCGCGGAGCTGCGCCGGGGTGATGCCCGGGTTGGCGCTGGCGATGAGCGCCGCCACGCCGACCACGTGCGGGGTGGCCATCGAGGTGCCGCTCTTGCTGCCGTAACCGCCGCCGGGGACGGTGGAGTACACGCTGCTGCCCGGCGCCGCGACGTCGATGACGCCCTGCCCGTAGTTGGAGAACGAGGCCTTGGTGACGCCCGTGCCGTTGGCGGCGACGGTGACCACACCCGGCAGCTCGGTCGGGATGTCGAGGCAGGCGTTGGTGATGGTGCGGGTGGTCGGCGTCGAGTCGTTCGGGCTCGCGGAGTCGGTCGTCTTGTGGGCGAGGTCGTAGTTCTCGTTGCCCGCGGCGGCGATCTGGAGGGAGCCCTTGCTCTCGGCGTACTCCTGGGCGCGCTTGACGCCCTCGATGATGGCGGCCTGGTCGATGTTGTCCGGGCAGTTGAACTGCCACGGGTCCGTGTAATAGCTGTTGTTGGTGACCTGGAAGCCGTGGTCACCGGCCCAGACGAAACCGCAGATGGTGTTCTCGGCGAAGAAGAAGGAGTTGCCCGGCTCGGCGACCCGGACCGCGGCGATCTTCACGCCGGGGGCCACGCCGACGACGCCCTTGCCGTTCTTGGCCGCGGCGATGGTGCCCGCCACGTGGGTGCCGTGCGTGTCGACGTCCCGCCAGGCGCCGGCACGGGTGTCGGGCTTGCCGTAGGCGCAGGAGACGGAGTCGGCCGCGTCGAAGTTGGGCGCCAGGTCCTGGTGCTGGTCGTCCATACCGGTGTCCAGGATGCCGACCTTGACGGAGGCGGAGCCCGGGTTCACGGCCCAGGCCTGGTCGGCCTTGATCTGGCTCATGTCGGCCCGGACCGGTTCTCCGGCCGGAGTCGCGGCCTGGGCCGGATTGGCCGGGAGCGCCGGGGTGTAGGCGTCGGCCGGGACGTCCGAGGTGCGCGTGGCGCCGACCTGCTGCACGCCGGCGACGCCACGCATGGTGGCGGCGAATCCGCTGGACGCCGAGTGGGCGACGATCACGCCGATGGCGTCGAAGTTCGAGAAGACGGTGCCGCCGTTGGCCTCGATCGCGGAGCGGACCGCCGAACTGTCGCCGGGGGCGGTGATCACGAGGTAGGCACGCGTGCCGGCCACCCAGGTCGCGCTCTGGGAAGCCGGCGCGGCGGCCGGAGCGTTGGCCTTGGCGGCCGGCGCGGTGGAGGGGCCGACGGGGAGCGTGCCCGCGAGGGCGCCGGGGGCGCCGAACGCGAGAGCGGCGCCGAGCGTGGCCGCCAGCGCCAGCGTGCGTCTGGACCGGCTCGATATGTGGGGTATCAATGCATCCTCCGGAGACGGCCCGGCCGCGCTGAAAGCACCGGCCGGGCCGTACGAAACGAGTGGTGGACGCAAGATGTCAGACGCGTGCTCCTGTGCGGAAGTACCTTTCCGTGCAGGGACGTTACAGCGGCATGGCTGAAAAGAGACCACACTCTCCCGGCAACAGGGCGGGGCCACCGGGAGACGGGCGACTCCGACCGCGCGCCGGCCTACATCCCCGGCCTGGAGCCGGCCGTGCTGCCCACACCAGCCGCACCACGGCATCGGGTGTAAGGACTGCGGCATGCTGCCGCTCGTCCTGGCCGGGGCCGGCGACGCGGAGGAGGAAGCGCCTCCGGCGAGGACACATGCGGAACTGTTGAGCGGTCAGCCGGCGAGGCTGTTGACCGGCATTGGGCCGGGGTTGCCCGTCAAACGATCAACAAAGGGTTGTTGGGACGAGGCCTGTTCGGCGTGCGGGCGGGTGGCGGATGCGCGCCGCCTCTGGAAGATCGACAACGGATGACGCGGAGAAGCAACGCAAGGACAAGCATGGGGAAGATCGTTTGCCTGGTTAGAGGACTCCGGACTCCACGGCGCGATCGCGCAGGGTCCGCAGGCTGGTGCGCATGCCTCCTTCGTCTTCGACGTGCCATTCGTTCATGCCCTGGCAGGTTTTCGTGCCGCGGGCGACGGCTCCTGCTTCGTCGGCCCGGCCGTAGGGGGTGCCGCCGGTCGCGGTGAGGATGATG
This sequence comes from Streptomyces sp. NBC_01390, assembly GCF_045040105.1. NCBI lineage: Bacteria > Bacillati > Actinomycetota > Actinomycetes > Kitasatosporales > Streptomycetaceae > Streptomyces > Streptomyces sp. NBC_01390. Next base: position 143,122 of record NZ_CP109551.1, read on the forward strand.
CCGCCGCTCTCGTCGATGGTGGCCCAGTGGTCGGCGGATCGATAGGTGAGCACGATCCGTGTGCCGACTGTGAGGACTTGGGCATCGATCATCTTGGCGACATCCGTGCGGCGGCGCCCGGTGGCCGGTCTGCGCCGGGATGTGGTCTGCCGGGCTTGGCTGGACGGCTCGCCGAGGTCGTTCTCCGCGGTCGGCAGGCTGACGGGCATACCCAGGCGCTGAGGGTTCCAGATGCGTTCGAACAGACTCAGGTACAGCTCCTGGCGAGTCGCGATGACCGTGGTCATGCTTTCGCCGGGCCCGAACGACCGGAGGGTTTTGTCGAGCTGGTGCGTCTTGATGAGATCACGAAGGAGCGGGTTCCGGCGGTCGTAGCCGGGAGCGATGATGCCCAGCAGGACGTTGCTGCGGGCGTAGAGGGGGGCTTTGTCATGGAGCGGCAGGTCGTTGATGCTGGAGTTCTCGCGGCCCATCAACAGGCCCAGGCCGCCGAGTTGGTTGCGCAGGCTGCGGAAGACGACCCCGTCGGGAATCTCCTCCTCCACCCGGTGGTGATGTTTCGCCCACAGGTGCTCGATGTGGAACTGGTCCCTGTCGAGGTACGCGAGCACGTCGTGGGGCCGTCGGCAGGCCTCTTCCACGTAGGCGGTGGCGCGGGCCAGCAGGTAGCGGATCTGGTGGGCGTTGTTGCCGCGCAGCCCCAAAGTGCCCGCGTCCCGGATCGAGCCTGCGTCGTGCAGGACGAGATCCCCCAGTACGCGGGCGACGTCGGCGACGGTACGGCAATTGCGCAGCAGAGGGACGAGGGTGGTGTGGACCAGTGTGTCGGCATCGGCCGACTGGACCGGCAGGTCCTGGAGAACGCGCAGGGCGTACCAGCGGTCCAGGTAGGCGGCGACGAGGCGGCCCTTGTCCTTGGCGTCGGACGGCTGGTCGTCGGAACCCATGGCGGCGAGAACCGCGACGGCCTGGACGCTGAGGCCGTTGCGTTCGTTGAAGAGCACCGCTTCCAGGCGGTCGCCGTCCCTCTTGAGTTCGCGGCCGGCGGCGAGGATGGGCCGAAACAGCCTGGCCGACTTCAGCATGTCCTGGACGAACCGCAGGAAGTTGTCGGGGCGTTCGGGTACCAAGCCGAGGTGGGTGGCGTTCTGACGCACCCACACATTGAGGTTGGTCGCGATCTGCCGGCGGTCGTCGTCAAGACCCTCACGTGCGCAGCGGGCCAGCAAGTACGCCTTGATGAAACGGGAGGCCGCTGTGGAATCCTCCCGGTCGGTGGTCAGCTCCCGCAGCATCTCGTGCCACTGTGCGTTGAGCTGGTCCTCGCCCGAACCGACGTGGGACAGCAGGTGGCTCTTGAGGAGGTCGACGGCGGTGAGGCGGGCGCCACGGTCGTTCATCGTCTCGAACATGCGGTAGCCGTGGTCCGCATTGGCCGCCCGGATCCCGACCAGGACCACACGGTCCAGCAGCCACTCGGTGAACCGGTGGAGTTTCTCGGCGTCGAGTTCCTCCACGAGCTGGGATTCGATCTGCTGGCTGCGTGCCCACACATTGCGGCGCGAGAGCGAGTCGCCCAAGCCTGTCTCGTACTTGCGGCCCTCGCTGACTGCCCGCAGGACCGGGTCGTGATCGGTGATGCCGACCGAGAACTGGTCGCCGTCGGTCGTGATCACGCGGTTCAACCGGTCGACCACCCTGGGGTATCCGGCCTCCTGCGCCCACAGCCGCAGTTGCAGGAAGATCAGATGGAGAGTGACGAACCGCTGCTGCCCGTCGACGAGATAGCGCTGGTTCTTCGACGGCTCGTAGTAGACGAAGGGCCCGAGGAAGTACTGCGGAGCGGTGTGCGGACGGCGCAGATAGACCGGATCCGCCGACCATGTCCGGAAGGAGTCGCACAAGTCCCGTAACAGGGTGCGGACCTCGTCCTCGCCCCACGTGTAGTCACGCTGGTAGTAGTCGATCTCATAGGCCACATCACGGAACAGTTCCTTCAGGCTGAAGCCCTGGGACCTGATCTCGTCCGGACCCATGCAACCACCCCCACCTGCTCGGTCCACCTCCCTCATCCTCCCAACTGATCCCACCGCAGTACAGACTGCGTACACAGGCTCGCGCGAAGAACAGGAGCGACGTGCGGACCACCGCCGTCGCCCGACGCACAGCCGGGAGCGCTGGATCCGGGCAGTTGACGATTGGCCTCTGGGCGAAACGGACGCGGACGGGATGAGCATCGGCTCAGGCGGCGGGACGAGCATGCACGCTGACCGCGTAGCCGCCACCTCGGTCATCCTGGTCGTAGGGATCGCCGCCCCAGGTGGCGTATCGGTGTCGCAGGGTCAGTCCGGCCTGGGTGCACCAGTGATCGAAGTCCGGCAGGGTGACCGACGGGTCCGACAGTGGCAGGTGGGCCGCGTCCAGTCCCATGCCGGTGACCAGCAGTCCGCCGGGGCGCAGTACGGCAGCCAGTTGCCGGACGACGGTTGGTTCGGTGCCGGGGGCCAGCAGGGGAATGACGTTTCCGGCGGCGAGCACCAGGTCGAAGCCCGGCTTCAGACCGAGGGCGTCCAAGCGGGCCAGGTCGCATTGGAGCCATTCCTGCGAGGGGGCGTCGCGACGGGCGACGGCCAGCATCGAGGGGTCCACGTCGACGCCGGTGCAGTCGTAGCCCAGTTCGGCCAGCCGGATCGCGACCCGGCCGGTGCCGCAGCCGGCGTCGAGTACCCGGGCGGGCGGCTTCAGCAGTGCGGCGCAGAAGGCGGCCTCACCGTGGATGTCGTGGCCCGATGCGGCGAGTTGCGCGAAACGCTCGGCATACTCTTCCCCCGCTTGTCCGCCTGTCAGTTCAGCCCACCGGTCGCGTTGTCTGGCCATTTTCGCCTGTCCTCCTCGACAGCAGGGGTGCGGACGGCGCCGCAGCGCTCTCCTTGATCGTAGATGTCGGCCTCACGGCTGCTACGAAGATACGGAGGGCGCGGACCAGATCATCAGAGGAAGACCACCATTTCCGTTGGGTGACGTGTGCCATCCGCTCCTGGCCAGAACAGCGGGAGCCCCGCTCTGCGAGAGCAGCTTGCAGGGCTCTTCCCGTCGACCCAGACGTCAGCGTAGACGGGCATGTGCGGTTGGACCCCTCCGGCCCTGCCCCGCCGGTGGCCGAAGGCCGCCCACCCGCGCGGTCACCGCCCGGTGTCGTCCAGATCCACGAGCTTCTCGAAGAAGAACTCGTGCTTCAGGAACGAGACGTCGTATTCGTGGCCCGGATACGGCGGAATCAGCTGAGCCGCCTGGATCAGGCGCCAGCCGTCGCACAGGGCGGCAAGGCCTGTCTCGTAGGGAGGCTCGTCGCTGTCGCCCGTGGTGGGGGACGTGCGGCCGGTGCCGTCGTAGAGCGACCAGCCGACGACCGGGGAGTCCAGGGCCGACGTACCGAGGTACAGCACCAGCACCTGCTGGCGGACCGCGGAGGCGGTGGGGGCGGGTGCGGGGGTGATCGCGGTCATGCGGGAACCTCCTGCGGTCGGTTGGAGACGCGGGTGACCCAGTGGTCGAGGTCGAAGCCCTCGTCGCCGGTCAGCGCACGCCACAGCAGGACGCGGTTGAAGAGCTCCAGGCGGCCGGTCGCCTGCTCGTACCAGGGGAAGACGGTGTTCAACTCCTGGGCCACACGCGGGTCCGACAGGTCCGAGGTGTCCCAAAGCCGCAACTGCCGTACCGTCGGGTTGAAGCGGATCTTGAACATGAAGCGGCGGGTGTCGCTGTCGTTGCGCCGGCCGCCGTGCCAGAGGCCATGGTGCAGAAGCACCACGGTGCCCGCCGGGCAGACCAGTCGGCTCTGACCGCGCAGGTTCTGGTAGCGGCCGGTGTCGCTCTCGTTCGTACGCCGCAGATGGCTGCCGGGCACACTGAGCGTGCCGCCCATCTCCAGCGTCACCTGCTGCGGGTAGTACATGAGCTGCACGTCGAACGCATCGGGCCGTACGTCGATCACCGCGTCCCCGTGCAACGGCTGGGCCGCACCCTCGTGGGGCTCACGGACGTGCACGAAGTGATGGTCGATGTTCGGTTCGGGGCCGACAAGACTGCGCAACGCGCCCCCGACCTGCGGCACTTCGACGAGCCGCCGCATGAAGGACCCCTCGGGACAGGCCTCGGAAAGCGGCGTGCCGTACGGCACCGACGGGATGCCCGCAGCGAAGACCTCCATGGCCTCGGTGTTCATCTCCGCGGGCACCACCGCGTCCATGCGCAGCGAGCCATGGGCGACGAAGTGCGCCATCTGCACAGAGCTGAGCAGGTGCTCTTTCGATGTCGTCATGTCCACCACGGTAGGGAGCGCGCCAGGTCGGGCGCGTGGGTCCGGTTCACCACCACTGGTAGATTTTCACCGGTGCGCGTCCGCCTTCTCAGCGCAGTTCCTCGGCCAGCCCGACAATGATGCCCTCCGGACCCCGGACGTAGCAGAGCAGATAGCTGTCCTCGTACCGGGCGATCTCGCCGACGAGTTCGGCGCCGTGAGGGCGCAGGCGAGCAACCGTGTCCTTGAGGTCGTCGACGGCGAACATGACGCGGTGCGTACCCAGAATGTTGTGCGGCTGGTTGCGCGGGCCGGAGCTGATCGCCGCGGGGCTGAGGTACTTCGCCAGTTCGAGCCGGCTGTGACCGTCCGGGGTCCGGACCATCGCGATGTCACAGCGGACGCCGTCGAGGCCGGTGCACTGGTCGGCGACGGGGCCCTCGACCTGCGCCCTGCCTTCCAGCTCCATTCCGAGTTCCACGAAGAACGCGACGGCGGCATCCAAGTCCTCGACGACGATGCCGACGTTGTCCATCCGCTGAATCGCCATGCCGGATTCTCCTTCTTCCCACGTGTTCTTCCACATGCGGCCGGTGGTCGCCGCTGACGTTCCTGGGACGGAGCCGATGTCCCTTTCTCGACATCCCCGGACCGCCGACCTCCGAAAAACCTGGCTCGCACGTCAGCACCGCTTGCGAAAGCCATGGATTCCGTCACCGGTCGTAGTGGTGGAAGCCCTGGCCTGTCTTGCGTCCCAGCATGCCGGTCTCGACCAGGCGTCGCAGGAGCGGGGGCGGGGCGTAGTGGGGCTCCCGGAACTCCTCGTGGAGGGTTTCCGCGATGGAGGCGACCACGTCCAGGCCGATGAGGTCGGCGAGCCGCAGTGGGCCCATCGGGTGGGAGCAGCCGAGTGTCATGGCGTCGTCCACGGTGTCCGCCGACACGTGGCCCGACTCGACCATCCTGACGGCGGACAGGAGGTACGGGATGAGCAGGGCGTTGACTGTGAAGCCGGCCCGGTCGGGAGACCTGATGATCCGCTTGCCGAGGGTTCCCGTCACGAACTCCTCGGCCCGTACGGCGGTCTTCTCGTCCGTGAGCGGCGTGCTGACCATCTCCACCAGCGGCAGGGCGGGCACCGGGTTGAAGAAGTGCATCCCGACCACGCGGCCGCCGTCGGCAGTGGCGCGGGCCAGTCCGAGGACCGAGATGGAGGAGGTGTTGGAGGCGAGGACGGCTTCGGGATCCTTGAGCACTCGGTCCAGCCGTGCGAACAGCTCGCGTTTGGCCGGCTCGTTCTCGCTGATCGACTCGATGAGCAGCTGCCGGTCCGCCAGGTCCTCCAGGTCGCTGGTGTACGACACCCGGGCGAGTGCGTTCTCGTGCTCCTGAGAGGTGAGTTTTCCCTTGCTCAGCGCTCGGTCGAATGATCCGGTGAGCCGCTCTCTCCCTCTGGCGAGCGAGGCGCCCGAGGCCGCCGCGACCATGACATCGAGTCCGGCGAGGGCGCAGACATGTGCGATGCCCGACCCCATGGTGCCGCAGCCGACGACTCCGACCCGTTGGATGGTGGTGCTCATGGCCTCGTCCCCTTCAGTATTTCGGTACGTGTTCTCGTCCGTGTGGTTCCTGTCTTGCACGTCTTGCGCGTCATCGGGCCGTTGCTGCGGCTACCGGGGCGGCCGCGGGCGTCGGCGGAGCGGAGTCCGTCCGTGCCGGGTTGCCGGTGTCGCGCAATGGGTTCAGCTTTTGCTCGCCGATGCGGTCCCGCATGATCTGGTCGGTCACTCCGAGCCCAGGTCGGGGTGCCAGGCACAGCACGCCCACCTTGCCGGTGTGCCGGTTGGTCTGTACGAGCCGGGCGGCCTCCGCCGTGTCGGCGAGCGGGTAGACGGTGGAGAGGACCGGAACCAGGTGACCGAGGCGGAACAGCCGGTTGCACTCCGACTGCTCCTGCAGGTTCGCGGCGTGACTGCCCACGATCCGTTTCAGGTGCATCCACAAGTACCGGTTGTCGAAGCGGTGTTGATAGCCGGTGCTGGAGCCGCAGGTGACCACGGTCCCGCCGCGGCGGACGACGAAGACCGAGATGGCGAACGTGGCCTGGCCTATGTAGTCGAACACGACGTGCGGGTCCTCGCCGGTCTCGGCGCGGATGATCCTGCCGAGGCGTTTGCCCGCCTCGATGCTCGCGTGCGGATCGTCGCCGAGGTCGCCGTCCAGGCCGATGTCGGCGCGGTTGATGACGACGTCGCAGCCGAGCTCCCGCGCCCGTCGGGCCTTCTCCTCCGTACTGACCACGCCCACGGCGATGCCGCCGCCGTTCTTGACGAGTTGCACGGCGTACGCGCCGAGTCCGCCGGTGGCACCCCAGATCAGTACGACGTCGCCCTGTTTGATGCGGGCCCCCCGGTCGCTCACGAGCATCCGGTAGGAGGTTGCCGCGCACAGCATCATGGAGGCGGCTTCCTCCCAGGTCAGATGGGCCGGCTTGGGCAGCAGCTGGCCGGCCCGCACCACCGCGTAGTGGGCCAGCCCGCCGAAGTTGGTCTCGAAGCCCCAGATCCGCTGCTCGGCGCCGAGCATGCCGTCGGCGTGGGTGGCGGGTTCCTGGTCGTCCACCTGGACGCAGCTGACGACGACGTGGTCGCCCACTCCCCAGCGCCGTACGCCGACCCCGGTGCGGACGACGACGCCGGCGGCATCCGAACCGACGACGTGCTGCGGTAGGTCGTGCCGGGCGGCGAAACCGCCCTGGCGGCCGAGCTTGCGCAGGAAGTTGAAGGTCGGCACCGGCTCGAAGGTCGCCGACCACACCGTGTTGTAGTTGATCGAGCTGGCCATCACCGCGACCAGCACTTCGTCCACGGCCAGTTCAGGCATGGGCGCCGGGCCGACCCTCAGGGTACGGCGGACGTCCCTGTCGGAGGCGTCACCGAACACGTCCAGGTCATCGACGCTCAGATGGACGGCGGTGTACTCGCGGGGCACGGGTTCCTTCGCCAGCTGTTCCGGGGATGCGCCGGCGAGCACCGCTTCGGCCAGGGGGTCCATGGAGGGGCTCCTCAATTGTCATCGCTGGTTGCCCGCGGGCGGGCACGGACGGGCCGCGGGACGGCCGCACGGGAGAGGACGGCTGCGGGAGTAAGGGATCGATCGCCTTGCGGTCGGCAACCGCGGTCACCGGTGTGCCGTGCCGCGGTGCGGGCTTCGGCCGTACGGGCTTCGGGGGTGTGGGCTTCGGCGGTCGGGGCCGATTGCCCACGTACCGCGTGGTGGTGGGCACGCCGGTGGGTCGCGGAGGGCTGCCAACCCTTGGCGGCGGCCCCCTACCGGCGTCCCGGCGTGCCGCGACGTACCGGCCGCCCCGGCGAGTTCCAGGGGCGGGGCGCGTCTGTGACGGCGGATCATCCGGAGGCCGTGCGCGGCAGGGCATGGGAGGGCAGGCGTGCTCGCAGTTCGCCGACCAACTGTCGGCCGACCGCTTCGAGGCCTGTCCGCTCCGCCTCGGCGAGGGCCTCGACGAGTCCCGCGCGGTCGTCGTCGGTCCACTCCGCGGTCGGCCGACGCGGCAGGTACGTCCGCTCGGGAACCCCCGATGCGTACGGGCGGGCATCCCGGTCGAGGGTGCGCAGGTACCACCGGAGCAAACAGCGCAGTGTTCTCACCCGCTGGTCCAGGCTCTCCTCGTCCTCGGCGCGTTCCCGGGCGTATGCCCGCACCAGGGCGTCCAGGTGGTAACGGGCCTGGTCGTGCTCGCGCAGCAGATGTGCGTCCACCAGCACATCGAGTACGTCCTCCACGTTCTCCTCGGAGCAGTTGAGCAGCTCCGCCGCCGCGTCACGGCGGACGTAGGACGTGTTGCCGGCGCCGAGGGTGCGGAATGCCGCCGCGAGGTCGATGCCGTGTACGGACCGGTCGCGCAGGGTGGCGTACCCGGTGTCCAGGCCGGTTCGCACCGCCAGGTCGCCGACGTGCAGTTCGTCGAGCAGCCGCGGGTGTCCGACCAGGCGGTGGGCGAGGGCGCCGAGGCTGCGGCGCGGTCGGGCGCGGAGGCGGCAGCCGACGATGCGCAGGGCCAGCGGCACACCGGCGCAGGCGACGACGAGCCGCCGGGCGGCCGCCCGTTCGGCGTCGATCCGCCGACGGCCGGTGATCCGTTCCAGCAGTTCCAGCGAGGAGTCCTCGTCGAGGGCGTCGAGCGCGACACCGCGCGCGCCTTCGAGGTCCGCCAGGCGGTGGCGGCTGGTGACGATCACCCGGCTTCCGGCGCTGCCGGGGATCAGGGGCCGGACCTGTGCGGCGTTCGCGGCGTCGTCGAGCACGATGAGCATCCGGCGGTCGGCGATCAGGGAACGGAAGAGGGAGATCCGGTTGGCCATGGTCTTCGGCACCGCGACGTCGGGTACGCCCAGTCCGACGAGCAACCGGGTGAGGACCTCGTCGGGTTGGGGGGTGTGTCCGGTGCTGCCCTCCAGGTCCACGAAGATCTGCCCGTCGGCGAAGTCGGCGCGTACGGCGTGCGCCACGTGCAGGGCCAGTGCGGTCTTGCCGATCCCGCCGGCCCCGGTGACCACGACCGTCGTGGCCGGACCGATGGGGGACGCCTCGCCGCGCAGCAGACGTCCCAGCTCGCCGGTCTCCTCGGCGCGGGCGGTGAAGTCCGTGATCCCCTGCGGCAGTTGGGCCGGTGTCGGCCAGCCCGGCCAGGACCGGCCCGGGCCGCCCCGTGTTTCCCCGGGCTCGCGCAAGTCGCCCCGGTGCTGCGGCGGTTCGTCCTCGGCCCGCAGTATGCGCCGCTGAACGGCGCGCAGTTCGGAGCCGGGCTCGGTCCCCAGCTGGTCGATGAGCGCGGCTCGGGTCCGCTGGAACAGGTCGAGGGCTTCCGGCTGCTGACCGGAACGGAAGAGCGCCAGCATGAGACGGCCGATGAGTCCTTCGTGGAACGGGTGTTCCCGCGCCATCTGCCACAGGTCGGGCAGGATCTCGGCGTGGCGCTGCAGTTCGAGGTCCAGGTCCGCACGCCAGATACGGGTCTGCAGGTGGAGTCGCTGCAGATGGGAGGCCTCGACGTCATGGAGGGTGCGGGAGGGTACGTCCATCAGCGGGTCGTGCCGCCACAGGGCGAGCGCCCTGCTGAGTTCCTCGACAGCCTCTGCGGTCCGGCCCGACTCGGCCAGGGCGCCTGCCGCCTTTCGGTGGGCGGTGAACCGTCCCAGGTCGGTCTCGTCCTCGTCCAGCTCGATCAGGTAGCCGGGTGCGCGGGTGGTGATGCGTGCCCGCCCTGCGTTGCCCAGTACCTGACGCAGCCTCATGACGTACGTACGGATGGTGGCGGCGGCGCTGGGCGGCGGGGCGCCGTCCCAGACGAAGCTGGCGATGTTGTCCACGGGGACCACACGGTTCGCGTTGAGCACGAGGGCGGCGAGGATCACCCGCTGCCTCGGGGCGGGCACCCTCAACTCGTTCCCGCCCGACCGGATGACCAGAGGACCTAGCAACAAGAACTCCATGAACTGCTCACCCCTACGAAAACGTGACGCGATTTCCGCCGACCGCGCGGTCCCCCGTGGCATGCTGCGCGCACATGCGCCACACGACCGGACAGCGGGCGGAACCTTTCTTCTCGCAGCCGTCACCCCGGTCCGGGCGCCGGGGCGGGCAGCACGACGGTGGCAAGGGACAGCCCGCCTCCCACCATCCAGCGGCCGGTGAGTTCCGTCAGCCGGCGAGGGCCGGGCACCAGGAGCCGGGCGGCGAAGACGCCCGACACGTACCCCGGGGTGCGTTCCCGGGGGTCAAAGGTGACGCTGGCCTCCTCGAAGTCCAGTTCCCGGCCCGTGAGCGGGTACCAGACCTTGAAGACGGCTTCCTTGGCGCCGAACAGAAGCCGGTCCCAGCACACTCCTGTGCCACTGCCGGCGTCGGCGATCCAGGAGCGTTCCTCGGGCCGGGCCACGACGTCGAGCACCCCGTCCGGCAGGGCTTGGTGGGGTTCGGCGTCGATCCCGACGGCGGCGATGTCTCTCGCACGGGCGACGGCGGCAGCACGGTAGCCGGCGCAGTGCGTCATGCTGCCGACCACACCGTCCGGCCACTGCGGCGCCCCCCGGTGTCCCGGGACGACGGGGGCCGGATCCAGGCCGAGCTGTGCCAGGGCTCGGCGGGCGCAGGCCCGTACGGTGGTGTACTCCCGGCGGCGTTTGTCCACCGCGTCCCCGAGCGCCGCTTCCTCCTCGGGGAACAGGCTGGTGTCGGTGAGGTCCTCCCGGGCCCAGGCGGAGGCGGTGGTGGCAGGCAGAAGTTGCTCGATCACGAGGGTGTCACCGCCGGAAGTATCTGGCGCAGGACGCCGCGGGGCATCCCGCGCTGCCGGTGTTCGCGGGGGTAGCCGACCGAGACCTCCTCGAATCGGACTCCGTCGTGCCAGGTCGTGCGGGGGATGTGCAGATGCCCGTAGACCACGGCCTTGGCGTTGTACCGCAGATGCCACTTGGCGGTCTGTTCGGTTCCGCACCACTGGGCGAATTCCGGATGGAACAGGACCCTTGTCGGGTCCCGTACCAGGGGATAGTGGTTGACCAGAACGGTCGGCAGATCCGGATCGCGCTCGGCGAGCCGGCGCTCCGTCTCCGCCACCCGGGCCTGGCACCACGCCTCGCGGCTCGGGTAGGGATCGGGGTGCAGGAGCATTTCGTCGGTGCACACCACGCCGGCCTCGTACGCCTGGGCCAGCGCCTGCTCCTTGGTCGTGGCTGTGGGGGTGCGGAAGCTGTAGTCGTACAGAACGAAGAGGGGGGCGATCGTGACGGGGCCGCCCGGCCCCTCCCACACGGGGTAGGGGTCCTCCGGCGTGAGCACCCCGAGCCCACGACAGATGTCGACGAGGTGGAGGTAACGTTCCTCGCCGCGCAACTGGACAGGGTCACTCGCGGGAGTCCACAGTTCGTGGTTGCCAGGTGCCCAGATAACAGTGTCGAAACGTTCCCTCAACAACTTCAGCGCCCACGTGAAGTCCTCGGTAATCTCCCCGACATCACCGGCCACGATCAGCCAGTCGGCGTCGGAGTGAGGACGTATACCAGCGGTGAGCCGCCGGTTCTCCGGATAGGCCACATGAAGATCGCTTGTTGCCATGAGCCTGCCTGGTGCCTGTCCGGAAGATCTCATACGGCACTTTCTACCGGGTGGCACCCGCACCGAGGCAGTGGATCTGGGGTGGCCCGTCAGAACTCTGGGGGCTGTAGGGGTTGGCTAGGGGTGGCCGCTTGTGGGCAGGGCTGCCTAACCTCCGTATCGTGCCGACCGGCGCATGACCTACTCGGACGGAGGACAAGCGGACGATGGATCGTAGCGCCGACGAACCGGACCTGTGGCTCCGGTGCTTCGTGGCTGCCCCCGAGGCCCGGACACAGCTGGTCTGTTTCCCCCATGCCGGCGGATCGGCGAGTTCCTTCCACGCCATGTCGGGTGCGCTGGCGCCGACGGCGGAAGTACTGTCCGTGCAGTACCCGGGCAGGCAGGACCGGTGGGCCGAGAAGTGCGTCGACAACGTGCCGGAACTGGTCGACCGGCTGCTGCCGGTCCTGACGGCGCGGGCCGGCAACCGGCCGCTGGCGCTGTTCGGCCACAGCATGGGCGCCACCCTCGCCTACGAGGTGGCACGCCGCCTGGAGCAGGCCGGCGGGGCGAACAGCCCGGTCACCGTGTTCCTCTCGGGGCGCCGGGCGCCGCACTTCGAGCGCACCGAGTACGTCCACCAGCGCGACGACCGGGGAATCCTGCGGGAGTTGGAACTGCTGGGCGGATCCGCCGCCGTGGCGCTGGCCGATCCGGAGATCCTGCAGATGGTCATGCCCGCCATCCGCGGCGACTACCGCGCGGCGGAGACGTACGTGCACGTACCGGGACCGCCGCTGCGCTGCCCGGTCGTGGCACTGACCGGTGACGCCGATCCGCGCGCGTCCGTGCGGGAGGTCGAGGCCTGGAGCGAGTACGTCGAAGGTCCGTTCGTCACGCATGTCTTCAAGGGCGGCCACTTCTTCCTCAATGATCATCCGGAGGCGGTGCACGGCACCGTCCGCGACCATCTCAGCTCGCTCCCGGTCTCCGGCGCGGGCACCGCTTAGGCCGAGACGGAGGGGCGCCATGCCCGGAGCTGACATCGGAGAACTGCTCGGCACCATCGACCGGCTGGCCCGCTGCGTCGACTCGATGCGATCGTCCCGGCTCGGCGAGCCGACCGTGTTCCTCAACCTGGTCGACGACGTGGAGCGGCTGCGCGCCAATGTCGCCGCGCTCGTCGGTGAACTTGTCGGCGGGGCGCCCGCGCACCCGGTGACGGGCGAACGATCCGCCGTGAACGTGTCCGACATGCCCTACGACTCCGGCCTGTGGCACGGCGCCGACGACGAGGGTGTCGGCGGCCACCGCCCCCAGGTCTCCCCGCGTCTGGGACCCGCCGGCGCCTGAGACCCCCAGGGCCGCGCAGATCGGGTCAGGACGTGCCCTCGTACGGGCCCTTCACCTGGCGTCGACGCCCGGCACCTCTGCCTGCTCCCGCACGGAATCCCCGCGCGGCTCACGTTCCACGCCGACTCCCACCGGGACGGAGATCACTCATGGCTGAGCAGATCGGCATGACCCCACGGCTTCTCGAGTACGTGAAAGAGACCTCGCTGCGCGAGGACGACGTCCTGCGCGAGTTGCGCGAGGTGACCGCCGGGCTGCCCGCCGGCACGGCCATGCAGGTGCCCGCCGAGGAGGGGCAGCTGCTGGCGTTGCTGGTCCGCCTCACCGGGGCGAACGCGGTGCTGGAGATCGGCACCTTCACCGGCTACAGCACCCTGTGCATGGCCCGTGCCCTGCCCCTCGGTGGACGGCTGGTGACCTGCGACATCACCGACCGCTGGCCGTCGATCGGCGCGGAGTACTGGAAGCGGGCAGGGGTGGACTCCGCGATCGACCTGCGGGTGGGCGACGCCGCCGAAACCCTGGCGGGGCTGCTCGCCGACGAGGGCCCGGGAACCTTCGACCTGGTGTTCATCGACGCGGACAAGGCGAACTATCCGCGGTACTACGAGCTGTCCCTGGAGCTGCTCAGGCCCGGCGGCCTCGTCGTGGTGGACAACACGCTCTTCTTCGGCCGGGTCGCCGACCCGGAGTTCACGGACGCCGACACCGCCGGCGTGCGTGAACTCAACGCCCGGCTGCGCGAGGACGAGCGGGTGGAGCTGAGCATGCTCACCATGGCCGACGGCATCACGCTCGCACGGCGCAAGGATGCCTGACGGCTCGAGAACGTCGGGACCTCGCCGCGCGCTCCCGAGCGGCGAGGTCCTGTGTCGAGGGTGACCGCCCCGGGGACGAGGGTCTGCTCGTCGGACGCGTCAAAGACGCCGTCGACAAGCCGGGCGGTCAGGGGCCGGGCTCCGGTCGAGGCGGGTCGGTCCGCGATCACGGGGCGATGCCACTTCGCCTCCAGGGGTATGGGACCGACACTTGTGGCGCGCGGGGCCGACGCTTTCAGTGGCGCGGGGAACCGCGCGCCAGGGTCACGATCCCGCGGTCCTCGGGATCGAGCGCGCTGCTGCCGGACCCCGTCTCGCGGCCCGCGATACCGAGACGATGTACCCCCAGGGCCATTGCATGTTCGGGATCGGTCCGGTTCGCCGGTCTCGTACATGACGTGACGTCATGCCCTCCGGGCTGGGACAACTGGCCCTCCCGAACCTTCACGGCAGGACGCCGCTGACCTGCGTCGGTTCCTGATCTGGGTGCCTGATCCACGCGGCCATCGAGGACGGCGGTATCCGATGCTGCCCTTTGTCGTGTGCGGCCCGCCCCGGCCGCCCCGGCCGGCGCCCGCTCCCTTGTCGCGATCGGTGAATGGACCACCGACGCCCCGCCGTCCGTCCTGGGCGACCTCGGCTTCCCGCCCGACCCGCTCACCGGCATCCGGGCCGTACCGCATCCGGCCACCATCCGCCGTCTGCTCCAACGCCTCGACGGCGACGCGCTCGACGCGGCGATCGGCGCTTACCTGCGGGCCAGAACAACACCACCGCAACCGTCCGAACCGCCTTCGAAGCCCGCGCTGCGGACGATCTCGGTCGACGGCAAGACCGTGCGCGGCTCCCGCACCCGCACCACGACCGCGATCCAGCTGCTGGCCGCGACGGACCACCACTGCGTGGTCCCGGCCCAGCAGCAGATCGCCTCCAAGAGCAACGAGATCCCCGCCTTCCGGCCCCTACCAGACGCCATCGCCCTCACCGGCAGCGTGCTGACCGGCGACGCCCTGCACACCCAACACGGCCACGGCGCCTACCTCCGCAAGCGGGGCACCCACTATCTGGCCCTCGTCAAGAAGAACCACCCCGGCCTATATGCCCAGTTGAGGAAAGGTCCCTGGGGCGAGATCCCACTCGACCACCACACCCGCGACAAGGCCCACCCCCGCGACGAGATCCGTCGGCTCAAGGTCGCCGCGTTCCGCCACATCGCCTGTCCCGGCGCCCGCCAGGCGATCCAAGTCGTGCGCTAGCGCCGCGACCTGAGCACCGGGGAACTGACTATCGAGCTCGCCGCCTGGATCAGAGGCCACTGGGGCATCGAAAACCTCCTACACCACGTGCGGGACCGCACCTTCCGCGAAGACGACTCCACGATCCGCACCGGCGCCCTGCCCCACACCATGGCGAGCCTGCGCAACCTCGCCATCAGCGTCTTCCGCCAGAACGGCAAGACCAACATCGCCGCCGCCCTCCGCCACACCAGCCGCGACTACACCCGGCCCCTACGAGCCCTCGGACTCACCTGACGAACCCGGACAGATCTCGATCACGCAAATGGCCCTGGGGCCTGCCGATCAATAACTCGTCGATCTTGATGGGGATTACGGGAGGGTGGGGTCGTGTCCGGCGATCTCGGCGAGCTGTTGTGCCGTGGTCACGGTGAGTGCGCCGGCCGGGACCGTGTACCCGAGCGCGGTGAGCACGGGGGTGACCTCCTGGAGGGTCGCGCCGATCCGGCTCTTGGCCAGGCCGGTTGCCTCGGCGAGGGGCGTCTGGGCCATGGACCAGCGCTTCGTGAGGAGGAAGACGACAAGCTGGTCAGCGACGGAGAGTCGTCTGCTGCCGGCGCCGGGGCCGCCGTCGGGGCGTTTGCCGGGCAGGAAGATCGGCGGGTGCTCGGCACACCAGGCTTGGTAACGGGCGGCGAGATCGTCGAAGGCGGCGGGTTCGAGTCCGGTGAGGCTGGGGTGCCGCAACCAGGCGGGGAGCTTGTCGCCGGTGAGAAAGCGTCCGAACTCGACGCTGGGTGGGGACAATTCGGGAGCGAGCGGTTCGGGCCGCAGGGTGTAGTTCCACGTGCCGTGCCACTCGTGCGGCGTCAGGGGCAGGCGTTCCATGACGGTGTCGGGGACGGTGACGCCGGTGGGGTAGGCGCCTGGGTCGAGCTCGGCGTGGACGGACAGTCCGCTGCGTGTCGTGGTCGCTCCGATGGTGCTGACGACGACTTCGTGGCTGGTCAGGGTCCTGCCGCGCCAGTTGATACTGATCTGTGAGAACAGCCGGTGCTCTATTTTGTTCCATTTCGATGTTCCCGGCGGAAAGTGACAGACAGTCACATCAAGGCCCGACTCATAGGCGAAATCGGCGAGTTCCTTCTTCCAGGCGCGCACACGGTAGCCGTTGGAGCCTCCGGCGTCGGCGGTGACCAGCAGGCGGGAAGCGTGCGGGTAGCGGCGGCGCCCCTCACCGTTCCACCAGCGGCGCACAGTGGCCACCGCGAAGGCAGAGGTGTCCCCGTCGCAGCCCACCGACACCCAGCCGGTATCCGCGCCGATGTCGTAGATCCCGTACGGCACCGCTTTCTGGGCACCCTTCTCGGGGAAGTCGTGCGCACGGACCTGCACCGGCTTCCCGGCGCGGTGCCACTCGCGTCCGATGACCGCGTAGTTGCCCAGCGTCTCCTTCTTCTTGGCATCCACGCTGATCACCGGCTGCCCGTCGGCAAGGTACGCCGTGACCTGGTCGTTGATGTAGCGGAACTGGGCGTCCCGGTCCGGATGCCGGGCCCCTTCGGTGGTCCTCGAGGTGCCCTGCAGGGAGAAGCCCTCCGCCTTCAACAGCGTGGCCACCGTGTCCGAAGCGACCCGGTGCCCCTGGCGCGTCAGCTCGGCCGCCAGATTCCGGGTGGACCTCACCGTCCAAAGCAGCGGAGACTCCGGGTCGCCGCGCTGGTCCGGCTCGACCAGCGCCAGCAACGCGGGCACCAGCCCCGGATCGGCCTCCCGCAAGGGCTTCCGCCCCGCGCCCGGCGCCCGGACCCGGCCGGCGGGCTCCTCCGCGTGCTCCAGCTCCCGCTTCCCGCGCGACACCGTGGACTCCGCCACCCCGGCCGCTCCGGCCACCATGCGGATCCCGCCGTGGCCCAGAACGCGGGCCGCGGCGCCCAGCATCAGGCGCTGCTGGCGTTCATCGAGATGCGGCAGCAACAGCCCGAACGCATCCACCAACTCTGCCTTCGTCCCCTCCGACACCCCCGCATCCTACGACCCAACAGCCCACGAAAACCTAAGAGTTATTGATCGGCAGGCCCCTGGGTGCGGGAGTACGGCAGCGTGCTGGATTCCACTGACCGGCACGACCACACGGAACGAGTAAGGCGAGACGAGTGAGCACTTCGCGGCGAACACGAGATGCCCGGTATGTCATGGTTGCCGGGTTCCGCTGTCCGGCGATATTCAAACGCTATCCGTCCTGCCTAGGCTCGGCCTGGCCGGGACTGCTCGATGGCGGACGGGCTGTCAGCTCATCGACGGGCGAGGACCACCGGCAGCAGCGGTACCTGACGCTGACCCCGGCCTGACGCCCGTCCGGCGGAGTGACGGACTCGAGGAGAACGATGCGGATCGTCCTGCTGACCATTGGTTCGCGCGGTGACGTGCAGCCGTTCGTGGTGCTCGGCGTTGAGCTGATGGCTCGTGGGCACGAGGTGGTGCTGGCAGCCGGAGCGGAGTTCAGGAGCTTGGCCGACAAGGCCGGTCTCGGCTTCCGGGCTCTCGAGGCGCTGCCCGCCGGGTACGCCGACTCGGTGCTGCGCGATCCGAAGGTGCAGGCCGCCTTGCGGCGTGGGCCGTCGATCTACCGGATGGCCAGGGCGGCGCCACAGCTGACCGGTGCTCAGCAGCAGGCCCTGATCGACGAGATGGTGGCCGCCGGCGAGGGTGCGGACATGGTCGTCAACACCACGCTGACCCGGATCGGCGCGCTGGGCCGGCCGGACGTGCCGTGGTGTTCGGTCGCGTCCTGGCCGGTGACCGAGACCGCCGCGTGGCCCGCGCTGGGAGCGCCGGAGCTGTCGCTGGGCGGCGGTTACAACCGGTTCACCCACCGGGCCATGGGCACGTTGGAGTGGCTGGTGTACCGGCCCAGCGTGAACCGCGGCCGGACCGCCGCCGGGCTGCCGAAACTGGGGCTCCGCTCACCCTTCCGTGACGACGGGGTCACCCGGCCGCTGCTGTACCAGTTCAGCCCGCACGTGTTCGCGCCGCCCGCGGACTGGCCGGAGCAGTGTCACATCACCGGGTACTGGTCGGACGACGTGCGTTGGGACAATCCGGCGGAGGTGACCGAGTTCGTCGAACGCGGCGATCCGCCGCTGGTGGCCACCTTCGGCAGCGCCTGGGCGGTGGACGGTCCCGGCCTGCTCGCGGCGAGCGTGGCGGCAGCGGCGGCGACCGGACACCGGCTGGTGGTCGTCGGCGGCCCGGTCGGCCCGCTGCCCGCCGGCGTCGAGGCGATCCGGACCGAAAGCGCCGACTTCGTCTGGCTGCTGCCCCGCGCCGCCGCCGTACTGCACCACGGCGGCCAGGGCACCACCGCGTCCGTGGTGTCCGCCGGCGTGCCACAGGTCGTCGTACCTTGCTATGCCGACCAGCCGGTGTGGGCGAGCCGGATGGCCACGCTGGGCGTCGCACCGCCGCCGGTGCCGTTCTCCAAGCTGACCGGCGACCGGCTGACCGCCGCCGTGCGAACCGCCGTCGACGATCCGGCGATCGCCACTCGGGCGGCGGCGCTGGCGGAGGCGGTGTGCGCTGATCGAGGCGTGGCCGCCGCCGCGGACGTCATCGAGAAGCACGCCGTCACCGGGCGCTGACGGCTTCCGGTGGCAGCCCTTCCCCAGCCGCAACTGGAGGAACCTTGACCGCTCTTCTGGCTTCAGCGGGGAGATCCGACCCTCGCGAGTCGCCCTTTCTGCTTCACGGCCCGTTGTCGACCCGCTTCCACGGCGATGGCCGCAGTGCCGGCCATCGGTCTTGCACGAGCTCCGCAGTCTTCATCCCCGCCGGCCCGGTGGTAGGCCGGTCCGCAGCTTGGTTCCGCCCCGGAGCGGCTGACCGAACGCACACGACGTTCGTTCGCCCTCCGGGTGAACCCCGTTTCCTGTCCTGCTCCGCAGAAGTTCGTTCTCTTCCCGGCCTGAAGGTCGGGGTATCCACGAAGGAGTCCGAATGACCGCATCCCCGGTCATCCCCGGTGGTCTGCTTCGGACCCACGACCCGTCGGCGGCGCTGCGTGTCGTCCGATCAGCACTGTCCACCCAGGGCACCGTGACGGCCACACCGGACTTCCGGTCCTGGTTCGCCGAACGGCTGGCCGTGGCCAGGACCACCACGGTCACCGGTATCGACTTCGCCGACCTGGTCGGCTGGCGTTTCGCTGACGACACCGGCAACCTGGTGCACGACAGCGGAAAGTTCTTCGCCATCGAGGGCCTGTCGGTGGCCGCCGCTCACGGCCCAGTGGCGAGCTGGTCGCAGCCGATCATCAATCAGCCGGAGACCGGCGTGCTGGGCATCCTGGTCAAGGAGTTCGACGGGGTGCTGCACTGCCTCATGCAGGCCAAGATGGAGCCGGGCAACTGCAACGTGTTGCAACTGTCCCCGACCGTGCAGGCCACGCAGAGCAACTACACCGCCGTACACCGCGGGCGCCCGGTGCCCTATTTGGACATGTTCCTGTCCGCGCCACCGCAGTCGGTGCTCGCCGACGTGCTGCAGACCGAGCAAGGCTCGTGGTTCTACCGCAAACGCAACCGCAACATCGTCGTGGAGGCCACCGCGGACGTCGAGGTGCTTCCCGGCTTCTGCTGGCTGTCACTGGGCCAGGTGCACGCGCTGCTCACCGAGGACCACCTGGTCAACATGAACACGCGCACAGTGCTGTCCTGCCTGTCCTTCTCCGGACCGAACCTCGTGGGCGAGCTGGGCTGTGGCGCGTCCGGGTTCCGGGCGGCCCTCGTGCGGTCGATCGGAACGGAGTGGGGCGCACTGCACACCGACGGCGAGATCCTGAGCTGGATCACCGACCTGCGGTCCCGCCGCGAGGTCGAGGCCACCCCGATCCCGCTGCGCGAGGTGCGCGGCTGGCGCCGGCAGCCCGACCGGATCACTCACGACACGGGCGTCTTCTTCGACATCCGCGCGGTCGCGGTGGACGGCGGGGGCCGCGAGATCGACAGCTGGACGCAGCCGATCATCGCCCCGCACGGGCTCGGCGTCGTGGCGTTCCTGGTCGCCCGGTTCTCCGGGGTGTTGCACATACTGGTCGGCGTCCAGGTGGAGCCGGGACACCTGGACTTCGTCGAGCTGGCGCCGACGGTGCAGTGCACGCCGGACAGCTACGAGCACCTGCCGGCCGAGGCCAGGCCGCCCTTCCTGGACGACCTGCTGGCCGCGCCGGCCGACCGGATCCGGTTCGACACCGAGCTCTCCGAGGAGGGCGGACGGTTCTTCCACGCCCGTACCCGGTATGTAATCGTCGAGGTCGACCCGGTGGTGGCGAACGGTGCCGGACCGGCCCGGCACCGGTGGATGACCATGGCCCAGATCGTCGGGTTGCTACGGCACAGCCACTACGTGAACGTGCAGGCCCGCACTCTGGTGGCGTGCCTGCACAGCCTCGTGGCTCGCCTCGATGACGACAGTCCGGTCGCGCCGGGTGGGGGCGCCTGATGGTCCGGCCTCTCGCGGAACCCGCCCCCGGAGCGGACTTCGACCCGGCGGCGACGGTACGGATCGGTGTGCTGGGGGCGGCATCCACCGCGTGGCGGCGAATGCTGCCTGCGCTGACCGGTACGCCCGGGGTGTCGGTCGCGGCCATCGCGAGCCGGGATCGGTCCAGGGCCGCGGTGTTCACCGAGCGGTTCGGTGGCGAGCCGGTCGAAGGGTACGCGGCGCTGTTGGAGCGCGCCGACATCGACGCCGTCTACGTCCCGCTGCCGAACTCCCTCCATCACGAGTGGACTGCGGCCGCGCTCGCGGCCGGAAAGCACGTCCTGGCGGAGAAACCGCTGACGACGTGCGCCGCCGACACCGCTGATCTGGTGCGCCTGGCAGAAGTGAACAACCTCGTACTGCGCGAGAACTTCACGTTCCTGCACCACCCGGTGCACGCCGTCGTACGGAACCTGGTGACCGCCGGTCGAATCGGCGAGCCTCGGCACTTCACCAGCTCGTTCTGCTTCCCGCCGCTTCCCGCCGCCGACGTGCGTTACCGGCCCGAACTGGGCGGCGGGGCGCTGCTGGACGTCGGTGTCTACCCGATCCGGGCGGCACAACTGTTGTTCGGCAACGAGATCGAGGTCGCCGGCGCGGCGCTGCACGTGGATCCGGTCACCGGAGTCGACGTGTCCGGCAGCGTGCTGCTCACGACCGGCGCCGTGCTCGTGACGGCCGAGTTCGGCTTCCGGCACGCCTACGGTTCCCGCTACCGGCTGTGGGGCTCGGCCGCCCAGCTGCTGCTGGAGCGCGCGTTCACCCCACCCGCGACCCACCAGCCGGTGCTGCGCATCGATGAACAGGACCATGCCGAGGAGATCGTGACGCCGGCCGCCGACCAGTTCGCCCGATCGGCTGCCGCCTTCACCGCCGAGGTCCGAGACCGCCGAGCCGACTTGCCGAACTCGGCAGCGGCGTCCAACGCCGACACCCTGCGCACCGCCGAACTTCTCGACGCCATCAGGGCATCCGCTCGCGTCGTCACCGTGTCCGGAGGACACTGATGCTCGTCATCGGCCGGGGCTTCATGGCAAGCCACCTCAGCACGATCGCCGACCGGCACCCGCACGCTGTCGTGGTGGCCGCCGGTGTGTCCAGCACGGGGGTGACCGATCCGGCGGAGTTCGCCAGGGAGCGGGCGCTCATGGTCGATGTGACGCAGCGCTGCCTGCGAGAGAACCTGACCGCGGTGGTGCTGTCGACCGCGTCGCACGCGATGTACGGCGCGACCGACCACATCGTGGAGGAACGGGAACCCGTCTCGCCGAGTTCGCCCTACGGGTTGCACAAACTCGGGCTGGAGCGGCAGGTGGCGGACTCGGGCGCGAAGTGGCTCGTGCTGCGGCTGGCGCACGTCGTCGGCGCACGACAGCGGCCGCACCAACTGCTGCCCGCGTTCGTCGAGCAGGTGCGTTCGGGAACCGTCCGGCTGTACCGGGACACCTACCGAGATCTGGTCGACGTGCGCGATGTCGTGTCCGCTGTGGACGGTCTGCTGGCGGCCGGCGTGCACGGCGAGGTGGTGCACGTCGCCTCCGGCACACCGGTTCCGGTGACCGCGATCGCCGCCGGGGTGCGGGCTCGGATGGGCCTGCCGGCCCGGCTCGAGGTCGTCGACGCCCCGCCGGTGCGCACGGCGGTCTCCACCGCCCGGTTGCGGGCCCTGCTGCCGACCGCCGTCCTGCCGGGCGGCGCCGGCCACCTCGATCGGCTGCTCGACCGGTACGTGGCCGACTACGCCGGCTGAGCTCGCCCCCAGCCGGTGTTTCCCGCCGGCCGGAAGTCGATGGATTCGATCGCATTGGTGGTGCACCCGATCTATCGACCGAGCCGGGGTATTGCGCGCCGAACTGTTTGTCGAACTCGGTGAGGCCGAGCTCCGCGGCCTCAAGAGCGCGGGCCGTGCGGATCGCCTTCATGGCCACCCTGCCGGCCACGGACGCCACCGGGAGCCCTGAGCCTGCGATGTCAATTTCCGCTGCCGCGCAACGGATTGTCGTCCTGACCGGGCGCGTCCGGTCCAGCCGTCGGCGATATTCATACGCTATCCGTCCTGCCTAGGCTCCAGAAGAACTCTCAGGGCCCGCATCCACTCAGTGTCGTGGTCCGGCAGGGGCCGCAGCCTGACGGCAGGCGGGTTGTCAATTCAAGGACGAGTTGGGGTGGTCACGATGTTGGTGCTCGGGTTGAGCGGAAACTTCTCCGCGCGGGACTCGGATCTGGTCCCCCTCATGCCGGACCAGATGTTCCACGACTCGGCCGCGTGTCTGGTGCGGGACGGCGAGGTGATCGCCGCCGTCGAGGAGGAACGGTTCAACCGGATCAAGAAGACCACCAAGTTCCCGGTCAACGCGATCCGCGCGTGCCTTGATGTGGCGGGGGTGACGGCCGACCAGCTCGACGGCGTGGCGTACTACTTCCGTGAGGACTTCGTCGACACCACGCTCAACTTCTTCTACACCGTGTACCCGAAGGTGCCCACGGTGTACTGCCGCCAGCTGATCAAGCAGTGGTTCGCCGAGGAGTTCGACTGGGATCTCGACGACGACAAGCTCGTCTTCACCCCGCACCACGACGCGCACGCGATAGCGGCGGTGGCCCGGTCCGGGATGCCGGAGTCGCTGGTGCTGGTTCTGGACGGCCGCGGCGAGGAGAACTCCGGCACCGTCTACCGGGCGGGCGGGGCACAGCTGGAGAAGCTGGCTGACTACCCGATCTTCAAGTCACTGGGCATGCTCTACCTCAACGCCACCCAGCTGCTCGGCTACGGCTTCGGCGACGAGTACAAGGTGATGGGCCTGGCACCCTACGGCGACCCGGCGACCTTCCGCGACGCCGTCAGCTCGCTGTACCTGTTGGGCGACAAGGGCGACTACAACCTGCTGCCGAACATGACGGTGCCCGACCTGGTCGGCCCGTCGATGCTCGCGAAGGGCATCACGCCGCGCCGCAAGGGCGAGCCGTTCACCCAGCAGCACAAGGACTTCGCCGCCGCGACCCAGGAGGCGCTGGAAAAGATCGTGCTGCACGTGCTGACGCACTGGGCCGAGTCGACCGGCCTGTCCCGGCTGTGTTTCGGCGGCGGCGTGGCCCACAATTCCACCCTGAACGGCAACATCCTGCGCTCCGGGCTGTTCCGCGAGGTGTTCGTGCACCCGGCGTCGCACGACGCCGGCGCGAGCGAGGGTGCCGCCTTCCTCGCGGCCGACCAGCTGGGCGGTGCGGCCCGGCCGGTCCGCCGGTCCCGCACCGCGAGCTCGGGCCCCGCGCTGGGTACCGAGGCGGAGGTCCACGACCGCCTGGGCGCGTGGGGTGCGGTGCTCGACTTCGAGCGGCACGAGGACATCGTGCCGGTCGCGGCCGGACTACTGGCCGACGGCGCGGTCCTGGGCTGGGCGCAAGGACGTTCGGAGTTCGGCCCGCGGGCGCTGGGCAACCGGAGCATCATCGCGGACGCCCGGCCGGCGGAGAACCAGACCAGGATCAACGCGATGGTGAAGCAGCGGGAGAGCTACCGGCCGTTCGCGCCCGTGGTCACCGCCGAGGCCGCCGCCGACTACTTCGACCTGCCCGCCACCGAGGCGAACTACGACTTCATGTCCTACGTGGTTCCCGTCCGCGAGGAGCGCCGGCCGGAACTGGGCGCGGTCACCCACATCGACGGCACCGCGCGAGTGCAGGTCGTCGACCCGGTCGCGAACGAACGGTTCCACCGGCTCGTCGCGGCCTTCGGCGAGCGCACCGGGACACCGGTGCTGCTCAACACGTCCTTCAACAACAACGCAGAGCCGATCGTGCAGACCATCGACGACGTTGCGGCGTGCTTCCTCACCACCGATCTGGATTACCTGGTGGTCGAGGACTTCCTGGTACGCCGCCGTTCGGCGGACCCATCGGCCGACCTGGACGCGCTCGTTCCCCGGTTGCGGCCGGTGACCAGGCTGGCGCGCCGACTCGGCACCGGGGCCACCGCAGCAGGTCCCGCCTGGCACGAGATCTCCCTGGACTACGCCGGAGCCCCGGTGACCAGGATGTCGGAGGAGCTGTTCACGCTGCTCAGCGTCGTGGACGGCGTGCGCACCGTCGGCGAGCTGGCGAAGGAGGCCGGCGTCGTCCCCGACGAGGTGCGTGCCGAGCTGTACGAACTCTGGCAGCAGCGGTACCTGACTCTGACCCCGGCCTGACGCCCGTCCGGCGGAGTGACGAACTCGAGGAGAGCGACACGGATCGTCCTGCTGACCATTGGTTCGCGCGGTGACGTGCAGCCGTTCGTGATGCTCGGCGTTGAGCTGAAGGCTCGCGGGCACGAGGTGGTGCCGGCAGCCGGGGTGGAGTTCAGGGGCTTGGCCGACCGGGCCGGTTCCGGCTCTCGAAGCGCTGCCCGCCGGCTTCACCGAGTCGGTGCTGCGCGATCCGATGGTGCGGGCCGCCCTGCGGCGTGGGCCGTCGATCTGAGCAGACGCGCGCACCGAGATACGTGCCGCCGTGGCACAGCTGTCCCACTCGCAGGGTGAGCTGCGGAGGCAGGTCGACCAGGGGCTCGGCATGGTCCGTTCCCTGAACGCCAACACTGTGGGCCGGCGCCCGGCGTTACGCGGCCGTGCTGCGCGACCACGGCGTCGGCCCCGACGACAAGGTCGCCCTGCTTCTGCCCAACACACCGCACTTCCCGATGGCGTCCTCGCGCTGGGCGCGGTGGCCATACCGGTGCACGCGCTGCTCAGGGCGGACGAGATCGCCTACGTCGTGCGCGACTCGGGCGCGAAGGCGCTGATCTGCGCCGCGCCCCTGCTGCCCGAGGGCGGCAAGGGCGCGGCGGTCACCGACACGCCCTTGTCCACAGTGACCCAGGAGGAGGGGCAGGAGAGGGGTGATCCGCCGCGCCTCGACGCGCTCGCGGAGTCGGCCACGCCCATCGAGCGGTAAGTCCCGCGCGCCCCGGGGGACCTCGCGGTCGTCCTCTACACCTCCGGCACGACCGGGCGACCCAAGGGGGCGATGCTCACCCGTCTCAACGTCGTGATGAACGTGACCACGACGCTGCAGTCACCGTTCGACTTCCGACCCGACGACGTCCTGCTCGGCGCGCTCCCGCTCCTCCACCCCTTCGGCCAGATCTGCGGGATGAGCACCTGCTTCCAGGCAGTGGCGACTCTGGTGCTGATGCCCAGGTTCGACGCGCGGCAGGCACTGGACCTCATGGCGAGTGAGCACTGCACGCTGTTCATGGGCGTCCCGACCATGTATCTGGCCCTGCTCGCCGAGGCGCGGAGCGACCCGGGGCCGACGAAGCTCGACCGCGCGTTCTCGGGCGGCGCGGCGCTGCCGGTGAAGGTGCTCGACGAGTTCGAGGCGACGTTCGGCTGCCCGATCTACGAGGGCTACGGCCTGACCGAGACCTCTCCGGTGGTGGCCTACGACCAGAAGGCGTGGCCGCGCAGACCGGGCACCGTGGGCCGGCCGATCTGGGGTGTCGACGTCGAGATCGCCAAGGCGGACGTCGACGACGCGATCGAGCTGTTGCCCGCCGGTGAGCGGGGCGAGGTCGTGATCCGGGGGCACAACATGATGGCCGGCTGTCTCAACCGGCCGGAGGCGACCGCCGGGAAGGACATGGTGCTGCGCGGCGGCTACAACGTGTATCCCCGCGAGGTGGAGGAGACGCTCACCCACCACCCGGCGATCGACCAGGTCGCAGTCATCGGCATCCCGCACAAGGTCCACGGCGAGGAGGTGTACGCGCTCGCCGCCGAGATCGTGGCATGGGCGAAGGAAAGGATGGCCGCCTACAAATACCCACGCGTGGTGCTGTTCGTCGACGCCTTCCCGCTCGGCCCCAGCGGAAAGGCCCCGAAGAGGGAGTTGATCGCCCACATCCAGTCGGGCGACTGAGGCCCCCCGGGGTCTGAGGAACGGCCACGTCGTACGAGTCCTCAGCGAGCTCCCGCACCAGGTGGTCCGGGAGCTCACCGTCGACCGTCATCCTGTTCCCGTCGCGTTTGACACCACGGGAGTCACGCCGGGGCCACGACCGAGGTGTCGGCGGCGGGCCGCGCCGTCAGATCGGGTGCGATCAGCCGGATCGTCGTGGAGGGGGGCTGAGGTGCCGCGGCGAGGTGCAGCCGCTCGGCCTCTCCCTGGTCCGCTCCCCCGGTCGTCGACGCATGCGGCGCCGGTACGGCGTCCCGGCAGGCGCAGGGCTCCTCGTCGAATCCCGCGAACCGGTAGGCGACTTCCATCATGCGGTTGCGGTCCGTCCTGCGGAAGTCGGCCACCAGATGGACCCCGGCCGCGGCGGCCTGGCTGACCAGCCAGCTCAGGATGACCGATCCGGCGCCGAAGGAGACCACACGGCAGGACGTGGCGAGCAGCTTCAGATGCCATACGGCCGGGTGTTTCTCCAACAGCATGACGCCGACGGCTCCATGGGGTCCGAACCTGTCGGTGAGGCTCGTGACCAGGACCTCGTGGCTGGGATCCGCCAGCAGGTCGCGCAGTGCCCGGTCCGAGTAGTGCACTCCGGTGGCGTTCATCTGGCTGGTGCGCAGGGTGAGTTCCTCGACGCGGGTGATCTCCTCCGCGGTGGCCCGATCGATGCGCATCACCAGTTCGAGGGAGCGCAGGAACTCCTGGTCGGGCCCGTCGAACTCGGACCGTTCGCTCTCCCTGCGGAAGCCGGCCTGGTACATCTCCCGCCGGCGCCGGGAGTCCACCGTGCTGACGGCGGGGCTGAACTCGGGCAGGCTGGTGAGGGTCAGTGCCTCCTCGGCCGGGTAGCAGCGTACGTCCGGGAGGTGGTAGGACACTTCGGCCCGCTCGGCGGGCTGGTCGTCGATGAAGGCGATGGTCCGGTGGGCGAAGTTCAGGCCTTCGGCGATGCGCCCGACCGCCTCGGACTTGGGGCCCCAGCCGATCTCGGGCAGGACGAAGTACTCGGCGATGCCCAGTTCCTCCAGGCGCGCCCAGGCGAGGTCGTGGTCATTGCGGCTGCACACGGACTGCAGGATGCCGCGCGAGTCCAGTTCGATCACGGCCGTTCGTATCGCGTCGGGCAGCCGTACCTCCGCGTCCTCCAGCAGCGTGCCCTGCCAGAGGGTGTTGTCCAGATCCCAGACCAGGCACTTCACCATGGCCGGCGCGTCGGCGCCGGTCTTGTCGCTCATGACTGCTCCACAGTTGTCAACGCGTGTTGGGCAAGCATCAGTTCACACATCTCGTTGCTGCCCTCGATGAGTTCCATCAGCTTGGCGTCCCGGAAGGCGCGGGCCACCACGTGGCCGTCCTGTGCCCCCGCGGAGGCCATGACCTGCACGGCCGACGCGGCGCCGCGAGCCGCGTGGCCGGCGCTGACGTGCTTGGCGAGGATGGTGGAGATCACCATGTCCGGTGAGCCGTTGTCCCAGCGGTCGCTGGCGTGTTCGCAGGCGCGGGTGGCGACCTGTTCCCCGACGAACAGGTCTGCCAGGTGCTTGGCGACGAGCTGGTGGCGGGCGAGCGGCTGTCCGAACTGCGTGCGGGACGAGGCGTGCCGGGTGGTGGCGGCGAGACAGGCGCGCAGGATTCCGACGCACCCCCAGGCGACCGACATCCGCCCGTAGGCAAGGGCGGTGGTCACGAGCAGCGGCAGGGACAGGCCCTCGCCTCCCAGCACGCTGTCGGCGGGGAGGCGTACCGAGTCGAGGCGGACCTCGGCGTGTCCGGCGGCACGGCAGCCGAGTGGATCGGCGACCCGTCGCACGTGGACGCCGGGTGCCCGGGCGGGCACGACCACGGCGGCGCCGCCGTCGCCCAGCCGTCCGAAGACGATGAGCAGGTCGGCGTAGTGAGCCGCCGTCATCCACACCTTGTGACCGTCGACCACGACACTGTCGCCGTCCGCGGTGATCCGGGTGTCGATGCCGGACAGGTCGCTGCCGGCCTGGGGCTCGCTGAAGCCGACGGCGGCCAGCTCGCCCGAGGTGAGACGGGGCAGCAGTTCCCGGCGCTGTGCGTCGGTGCCCAGCCGTTCGACGGTCCAGGCGGCCATGCCCTGGGAGGTCATGACACTGCGCAGCGAACTGCACAGGCTGCCGACGTGGGCGGTGAACTCGCCGCCGGTGCGGCTGTCCCAGCCCAGGCCGCCGTAGTCGGCGGGCACGCCGGTGCACAACTGCCCGGCGGCGCCCAGCTTTCTCAGCAGTTCGGCCGGGAGCAGGCCCGAGCGGTCCCAGTCACCGGCCCGGTCACCGACCAGGCCGGTGACCGAGGCCGTCGCCTCGGCAAGACGGTCACTCACCGGTGTCCCCGGCGGCCGCTCGCAGCCGGCGGACCAGGGCCGCCATGCCCTCGACCGTACGGAAGTTGTCCAGCCGCAGGTCGGCGCCCCGGATCCCGATGTCGTACGACTTCTCCAGATGGACGACGAGTTCCATCGCGAACAGGGACGAGAGTCCGCCGGACGCGAAGAGGTCCGTGTCGGCCTCCCACACGGTCTTGGTGCGGACCTCGAGGAAGTCGAGGAGTTCCTTCTCCACGGTCTCCGATGGCATGGTCATGGCCTTCACCCTTCGTATGCGTAGAAACCACGGCCGGACTTCCGGCCGATGTCGCCTGCCCGCACCTTCTCCAGCAGCAGGTCGCAGGGACGGCAGCCGCCGTCGCCGGTGCGCTCGTACAGCACGTTCAGCGAGTCGACGAGGTTGTCGATGCCGATGAGGTCCGCGGTGCGCAACGGGCCTGTGGCGTGCCCCAGGCAGCCCTGCATGAGCGCGTCGACGTCCTCCGCGGTCGCCGTGCCCTCCTGCACCACCCGGGCCGCGTCGTTGATCATCGGGTGGAGGACCCGGCTGGTGACGAAGCCGGGGGCGTCCCGCACCACGACGGCCTGGCGGCGGAGGGTGGCGAGCAGGGCCCGCACCGCGTCCATGGCCGCTTCGCCGGTGCGGGCGCCACGAATGACCTCGACCGTGCGGATGAGATAGGACGGATTCATGAAATGCGTGCCGACGAGTTCCGTCGGACGCACGGCCGCCGAGGCCAGTTCATCAATCGGAATGGACGACGTGTTGGATATCAGGAGAGTACCAGGTGAAACGACGGCGGAAACCTCCGCGATCACTTTCTCCTTGAGTTCCGTGATTTCCGTGACGGCCTCGATGACCGCGAGCGAACCGGCCGCGTCGGACACCGAGTCGCCGATCACGAGTTCCCCGGCAGGAACGTCGTCCGGCAGCGCGCCCATCAGTCGCGCCAGCCGGAGTTCATGGGTGATCCGGGCCTCCGCCTCCTCGCGTTTGACCTGGTCGACGTCGACGAGTGTCACCGGCACGCCGTGGCCGATCGCGAGGGTGGTGATGCCCACACCCATGACGCCGGCGCCCAGGACGGTGATGCGCGACGCTGCCCGCACATCTCCGGAATTGTTTTCAGACATTTCACTCCACTTCATTTCCCAAAGGTTCGGCAGGACGTTTCACTGACCCCGGTTGAATTCGGGAACCGTCGACTCGAGCCATCCGGTGACGGCTTCGACCGTCGTCTGCAGATGCTGTTCCATCATTGACCAGTGATTTCCGGGTACGTCCAGGACGGAATGCGCGGACGGCCATGAGGCCCGCCAGTCGATGTCGCTGTCCGGGGCCGGTTCCGCAAGTGGACGTGAGGCGCGGACGAGCAGGACGGGCGCCTTGACGGGGGGCGGCGCCCAGTCGTCGAGGAGCTGGAAGTAGCGGCCCATCGCGGTCAGCCGGGTGCCGTCCATGGGGGCGGCCCGGTCCTCTCGTTCGAACATGCCGCTGACCAGCACATCGTCGAACTGGGTCATGGCCCGGTCGTCGGACAGATAGGTGTCCAGCAGCACGACCGCGACCGGGCCGGCGCCGAGGGCTTCGAGACGGGCGGCGGCGGCGTGGGCGAGCGTGCCGCCCGAGGAGGAGCCGAGCAGGACCTTCGGGCGGTCGCCGAGGCGCCGCATGAGGACCTCGGTCTGGAAGTCCAGCAGCGCTGACATGTCGGCGGGCAGCGGCTCGTCGGGGGCGAAGCCGGGCGCGTCCAGCGCGCTGACGCCGTACCGGCCCTGGAAGGCGGACGCGAAGCGGCTGTACTGGTGGGCTCCGCCGAGCGCCACCACGGAGGCGAAGCAGACCAGTTCCGGCGCGTCGTCACGGACGTGCAGCCGGAGCAGCTCCGGCCGTCGGCCGGCAGAGCGCGGGAGGTCGGCCCCGGATCCGAAGTCGGGGCGGAGCTTCGCGGCCTGCTGGAGGATCTGGATACCGGCGTGGATCCGGCCCGCCTCGCACGCCTGCCGGAACAGGGCGCTGACCGGGTCGTGCTGGGGTTCACCGGCCGGCTGTCCGGCTTCGGGCGCGGCACTCCGGGCGAGTTCCGCCCGTAGGTACTCGGCCAGCCGGGCGGGGGTCGCGGAGTCGAGTACGGCGGTGGGGCGCAGCCGCAGCCCGAGCCCGGCCGCGAGGCGGTTGCGCAGTTCGACGGCGGTGAGCGAGTCGAAGCCGGCCTCCAGGAACGCGTCGCCCGGGGACAGCGCGTCCGGGTCGGCGTGGCCGAGCACCTCGGCCGCGTGCGTCCGCACCAGGCGCAGCAGGATCTCGCCCTGCTCCGCCTCCGGGGCGGCGGCCAGCCGGGGCCGCAGCGACGCGTCGGGGTCCGGGCCGCGGCGGCGGGCGGCGGGGGTCCGGATCAGTGAGCGCAGCAGGTGCGGCACCTGGCCGCCACCGCGCTGGGCCCGCAGGTCCAGACCCACCGGTGCGAGAACGGGGTCGTCGCCCGCCAGGGCCGCGTCGAACAGTGCCAGGCCCTCCTCGGTGGGCAGCGCGCGCACCCCGCCGCGTGCCATCCGTCGCAGGTCGGTTTCGCTGAGGGCCGCGGTGAGGGCGGTGCGCCGCTCCCACAGGCCCCAGGCGAGGGAGGTTCCGGGCAGCCCCGTCCGGTGGCGGGCGGCGGCCAGGGCGTCGGTGAAGGCATTGGCGGCCGCGTAGGCGGACTGGCCGGGGCTGCCGAAGACACCGGCGGAGGAGGAGAACAGGACGAACGCCGTCAGGTCGTGGTCCCGGGTCAGCTCGTGCAGGTTCCAGGCGCCGTCGGCCTTGGGGCGCAGCACGGCCGCCAGGCGCTGCGGGGTGAGCGCCTCCAGCGTGCCGTCGTCCAGTACGCCGGCCGTGTGCACCACGGACCGCAGCGGGTGCTGCGGGGGGATCGCCGCGAGTACGCCGGCCAGTGCCTCCCGGTCGGCCACGTCACAGGCCGCGACGGTCACCTCGGCTCCGGAGGCGGTCAGTTCGTCGGTGAGCTCGGCGATGCCCTCGGTCGCGGTGCCCCGGCGGCCGAGCAGCAGCAGGTGCCGTACACCGTGGGAGGTGACCAGATGCCGGGCCATCAGTCCGCCGAGGGTGCCCGCGCCGCCGGTGATCAGGACGGTGCCGTCGGGGTCGAAGGCCGGGGCCCGGTCGGGTGCGGCCGGCGGACGGACCAGGCGGGGGGCGTACAGGGCGCCGTCGCGCAGGGCCAGTTGGGGTTCCCCCTCGGCCAGGGCGGTGGCGAGGGCGGCTTCGAGGCCGTCGCCGCCGTCGGTGTCGAGCAGCACGAAGCGGCCGGGGTGCTCCAGTTGGGCGGTGCGCAGCAGCCCCCAGACGGCGGCGCCCGCGAGGTCCGCCTCCGTACCCTCGAGGTCGACCGCGCCACGGGTGAGCACCACCAGCGGGGTGTCGCTGAACTCGGGTGCCGCCAGCCAGCGTTGGAGCAGGGCCAGTACCGCGCCCACGGCGGTTCGGGCCCCCTCGGGGCCTGGGACCGCGGCGGGCGGGCACAGAGCCAGCACCACGTCGGACGTGGTGGGCACATCGGCGAGGTCGGGGCACCGTTCGGCCCGGAAGCCGGCCGGCAGCAGCTCGCCGTCGGACACCCCGAGGGTGACGGCCCGGGTGCCGGTCGACG
Source organism: Streptomyces sp. NBC_01390 (assembly GCF_045040105.1). Classification (NCBI taxonomy): domain Bacteria; kingdom Bacillati; phylum Actinomycetota; class Actinomycetes; order Kitasatosporales; family Streptomycetaceae; genus Streptomyces; species Streptomyces sp. NBC_01390. Next base: position 175,419 of record NZ_CP109551.1, read on the forward strand.
GCTCGGTGGCGGGCAGCGGCGTCCAGTCGAGGCGGAACAGCGACCGCTCGGCCACGGCGGGGGCGCCCGCCGCCGCCCGCAGGGTCAGGGCGCCGACCGTGACGACCGGGCGTCCGGTGCGGTCGGTGACCCGTACCGACACGGCGTCGCCGCCCTGCTCCGCCGGCCCCAGCACGACCCGCAGGACCGGGTCGGCCGCCGGGGCGAGGGTGACGTCGTGCCACGAGAACGGCAGCGGAACGCCTCCCGTACGGCCGGACTCTGTGCCGTCGGGGCGCAGGGCGACCGTCTGCAGCGCGGCGTCGAGCACGGCCGGGTGGACTGCGAAGCCGCTCTCACGGACGCCCGGCGCGGCCTTGGGCAGGGCCACCTCGGCGTGGATCTCGTCGCCGCTCCGCCAGGCGGCGCGCAGGCCCTGGAAGAGGGGGCCGTAGTGGACCCCCGCCGCCTCGAAGTCCGTGTACAGGCTGTCGAGGTCCAGTTGCCGGGCGCCGTCGCCGGGCGGCCATCGCCCGGGGTCCCCGGGCGCGGGTACGGGGGTGTCGGCGAGGGCGCCCGCCGCATGGCGTACCCAGGGTTCGGCGGAGTCGGGGTCGTCGTGGCGGGAGTACAGCGCCACGGTCCGGCGGCCGTCGGGGCCGGGCGCGTCCACGGTCAGCCGCAGCCGCCGGGCCTCGTCGGGGGCGAGCACCAGGGGGGCGGCCAGGGTGAGTTCCTCCACCGTCGTACAGCCGACGTGGGCGGCGGCGTGGGCAGCCATCTCCACGAAGGCGACGCCGGGCAGCAGCACCGTGCCGGACACCGCGTGGTCCGCGAGCCACGGCTGGGTACGCAGCGAGAGACGCCCGGTGAACAGGACACCGTCGCCGTCCGGCAGGTCCACGGCGGCGGTCAGGAGCGGATGCCCCGTCTCCGTCTGGCCCGCCGACTCGGGATCCCCGGCGTGCGTGGGCACGTCGAGCCAGTAGTGCGTGCGCTGGAAGGCGTACGTCGGCAGGTCGGTGCGGCGCGCCCCGGTGCCGTCGAACGCGCGCCGCCAGTCGACGCCCACACCGTTCGCGTGCGCCTCGCCGAGCGCCAGCAGCATCCGGTGCAGCCCGCCCTCGTCGCGGCGCAGGGTGCCCAGCACCACGGCGTCGTCCGCGCCGGCGTCGGCGGCCGTGTCACCGATGCCGTAGGTGAGGAGCGGGTGCGGGCTGACCTCGACGAAGGTGCGGTGGCCGGCGTCGAGGAGCAGACGGATCGCGTCGTGGAAGCGGACGGTCCCGCGGAGGTTGCGGTACCAGTAGTCGTGGGTGAGGTCACCGGCGCCGATCCAGTCTGCGTCCACCGTGGACATCAGGGGTACGGCGGGGGCGCCGGGGGTGAGACCGGCCAGGTCCTCGCCGAGTTGGTCCCGTACGGTGCTGACGTCGTCGGAGTGCGAGGCGTAGTCCACGGGGATGCGCCAGGCCATGACGCCCTCGGCGGCGAGTTCGTCGACGAGGGCCCCGACCTCGTCGCCCGGCCCGGCCACCACCAGCACACGCGGGCCGTTGACGGCGGCGACCGTCACCTTGCCGGAGCGGCGTTCCAGATAGGGGGCGAGTTCGGCCTGGGAAAGCACCACGGTGGCCATGCCGCCGCCTCCGGCGAGGCCGGCCAGCGCCCGGCTGCGCAGCGCCACCACCCGGGCCGCGTCCTCGATGCTGAGGGCGCCCGCGACACAGGCGGCGGCGACCTCGCCCTGGCTGTGCCCGACGACCGCGGCCGGCTCGACCCCGTACGACCGCCAGAGCGCCGCCAGCGACACCATCACGGAGAACAGGACGGGCTGCAGGACGTCCACCCGGTCCAGGCCCGGTGCGTCCGGCGCGCCGCGCAGCACCGCCGTGACCGGCCAGTCGACGTACGGGGCGAGCGCCTGTTCGCACTCCGCGATCCGGGCGGCGAACTCCGGTGACTCGTCCAGGAGTTGCGCGGCCATGCCGGGCCACTGGGAGCCGAGGCCGGGGAAGACGAAGACGGCCTTGCGGCCGGGCCGGGCGCGGGCGGTGACGACCGCGGGGTGCGGCCGTCCGGCGGCCAGCCTGGCCAGGCCGGACAGCAGGGCGGGGCGGTCGTCGCCGACGACGACGGCGCGGTCGGCGAAGCGGGACCTGGCGGTGGCCAGCGAGAACCCGATGTCCAGGGGACGCGCCCGCGGGTCGTCGGTGAGCCGGTCGTGCAGGGCGGCGGCCTGGGCGCGCAGTGCCGTCTCTCCCTTGGCCGAGAGCAGCCAGGCGAGGGGGGCGGGGTTCGCGTCCTCGGCGTCCGGGGGTGTGTCCGTCTCGGCGGGCGGTGCCTCCAGAACCGTGTGTGCGTTGGTGCCGCTGGCGCCGAAGGAGGAGACGCCGGCGCGGCGCGGGTGGTCGTTGTCCGGCCAGGGGGTGGCGGTGGTGAGCAGGGCGATGTCGCCCTCGGTCCAGTCGACCTGGGGGGTGGGCCGGTCGATGTGCAGGGTGCGGGGCAGCAGGCCGTGGCGCATCGCGAGCACCATCTTCATGATGCCGCCGACCCCGGCGGCGGCCTGGGTGTGGGTCAGGTTGGACTTGAGCGAGCCGAGCAGCAGCGGCCGGTCCGCCGGGCGGCCTCGGCCGTAGGTGGCGAGCAGCGCCTGCGCCTCGATGGGGTCGCCGAGGCGGGTGCCCGTGCCGTGCGCCTCCACCGCGTCGACCTCGGCGGGCGAAAGGCCCGCGGCGGCCAGCGCCTGCTGGATCACCCGTTGTTGGGAGGGCCCGTTGGGCGCGGTCATGCCGTTGCTGGCGCCGTCCTGGTTGACGGCCGAGCCGCGGACCAGGGCCAGCACGGGGTGGCCGTTGCGCCGGGCGTCCGACAGCCGTTCCAGGAGCAGGACACCGACGCCCTCCCCGAACCCGGCTCCGTCGGCGGCCGCGGCGAACGACTTGCTGCGGCCGTCGGGCGCGAGACCTCGCTGGCGGCTGAACCCGACGTACAGGCTCGGGGTGGACATCACCGTGACGCCGCCCGCCAGGGCGAGGGTGATCTCCCCTGCCCGCAGCGCCTGGCAGGCCAGGTGGAGGGCGACCAGTGACGACGAGCACGCGGTGTCGATCGTGACGGCCGGACCCTCCAGGCCGAGGGTGTAGGCGATCCGGCCGGTGACCACGCTGGGGACGGTGCCGGTGCCGATGAACGCCTCGACGTCCTCCGGTACCCGGCCCAGCCGGGCGCCGTACTCGTTGTACATGACGCCCGCGTACACGCCGGTGCGGCTGCCGCGCAGGGACAGCGGGTCGATACCGCCGCGTTCGACGGCCTCCCAGCAGGTCTCCAGGAGCAGCCGCTGCTGCGGGTCCATGGCCAGTGCCTCACGCGGCGAGATCCCGAAGAAGCCGGCGTCGAAGCCGCAGGCGTCGTGCAGGAAGCCGCCCTCCCGGGTGTAGGAGGTGCCCGGGGTGTCCGGGTCGGGGTCGTACAGGTCGGCGGCGTCCCAGCCCCGGTCGGCGGGGAACTCGCTGACGGCGTCGCGCTCCTCGGCCAGCAGCCGCCACAGGTCCTCCGGGGTACGGACCCCGCCGGGGTAGCGGCAGCTCATGGCGACGATGGCGACCGGTTCCCGGGACTCGTCGCGGAGCCGCACGTTCTCCCCGCGCAGCCGCTCGTTCTCGAGCAGGGAGGCGCGCAGTGCCTCGACCACCTTGTGCGTGGACATCTCTCTCCTCACATCCCGTTCCGGGCCGGTGCGCGGTCAGGCACTCTCGCTCCCCAGTGCCAGCCGTACGAGGTCGTCCACGTCCATCTCCTGGATGCCGGCCGCCCGGTCGGACGCTTCCGGTGCGCCGCTCTGCGATTCCGGTCCGGCCAGCTTCAGCAGGGCGTCCAGCAGGCCGGAGCCACGCAGCCTGTCCAGCGGGATCGTGGACAGGGCGCGGGTGATCTCGTCGTCGGCCACGGCCGGCGCCGGGGCCTGCGGGGCTCCGGCGGGGGCGAGGCGTTCGGCGCAGTACCCGGCGACGGCGGCCGGGCTCGGGTAGTCGAACACCAGGGTCGCGGGGAGCCGCAGGCCGGTCGCCGCGTTGAGGCGGTTGCGCAGTTCCACGGCGGTCAGGGAGTCGAAGCCGAGCTGCCGGAAGGCGCGTTCGGGGTCGACGGCCGAGGCCCCGGCGTGGCCGAGCACATCGGCGGCGTGCGCGCACACCAGGTCGGCGAGCACGGTGCGGGCGTCGTCGGCGCCCAGACCGGCCAGCCGCCCGCGCAGCGCGTCCGCGCCGTCGCTGCCGCCGCCGGTGGCCGCCGTCCGGCGTACGGCGCCGCGTATCAGGGTCCGGAAGAGGGCGGGTACGGCTGCGACGCCCGCCCTGGCGCGCAGCCTGGCCAGGTCGAGCCGGACCGGCACCAGTACGGCGTCGTCCCGTTCGAGGGCGGTATCGAAGAGGGCGAGTCCCTCGTCGGAGGTGAGTGCCCCCACGCCGCCGCGGGAGATGCGCCGCAGGTCGACCTCGTCGAGGGTGCCGGTCAGGGTGGAGCGCTCGGCCCACATGCCCCAGGCGAGCGACTGTCCCGGCAGGCCCTGGGCACGCCGGTGCTGGGCCAGGGCGTCCAGGAAGGCGTTGGCCGCGGCGTAGTTGCCCTGGCCGGAGCTGCCGACGGTGCCGGAGGCGGACGAGAAGAGCACGAAGGCGGCGAGCGGGAGGTCGCGGGTCAGTTCGTGCAGGTTGAGCGCGGCGTCCGCCTTGGGGCGCAGGACGTGGTCGATGCGCTCGGGGGTGAGCGAACCGATGACTCCGTCGTCCAGGGTGCCGGCCGAGTGGACCACCGCGGTGAGCGGGTGGGCGTCGGGGACACCGGCGAGCAGTGCGGCCACCGCGTCGCGGTCGGCGGTGTCGCAGGCCGCGGCCTCCACCCGGGCACCCAGGGCGGTGAGTTCGTCGACCAGGGCGGTCGCCTCGGGGGCGTCGGCGCCGCGCCGCCCGGTCAGCAGCAGGTGCCGTACACCGTGCCGGGCGACCAGGTGACGGGCCACCAGGCCGCCGAGGACGCCGAAGGCGCCGGTGACGAGCACCGTGCCCTCGGGGTCCCACGGCTTCACGGCGGCGCCGTCGGTGTCCGCGGCCGGGGTCCTGGTCAGGCGGGGCGCGAGCGTCCGCCCGTCCCGTACCGCGAGTTGGGGTTCCGCGGCGGCGAGCGCGGCGGGCAGGGCCCTGAGGGCGTCGGCCGGTTCCTCGGCGTCGACGAGGACGAACCGGTCGGGGTGTTCGGACTGCGCGGAGCGCACCAGCCCCCACACGGCGGCGGCGGCCAGGTCACCGATGTCCTCGCCGGGTGCGGTGGCGACCCCGCCCCGGGTGATCAGGACCAGTCGGGTGTCGGCCCAGCGGTCGTCGGCCAGCCAGGTCTGGAGCAGGCGCAGGGTGTCGGCGAGCGCGGTACGTGCCGCGTCCGCGCTGTTCCCACCGGGCGGGCAGGCCGTGACGACCACGTCGGGCACGGTGGCGCCCGACTCCACGGCGGCGGTGAGCGCGTCGAGGTCCTGGTGGGTCTCGGGCAGCAGTTCAGCCGCGCCGAGCGCCGCCCACCGGCCGACGGGCGGTTCGGTGGTGGCGGGCAGGGCGGTCCAGTCGAGCCGGAACAGCGAGTCGCGGCTCTGAGTCGCGGCGCCGCGCAGTGCGTCCACGGCGATCGGGCGGATGGCGAGCGCGGCCACGTCGGCGACCGGCCGGCCGGCCGGGTCGGCGGCGGACAGGGCGACCGATCCCGTGTCGTCATAGCTGAGCCGTACGCGCAGTTCGGTCGCCCCGGAGGCGTGCAGGCGGACGCCTTCCCAGGAGAAGGGCAGCCGGGCGGTGCCGGGCTCGTCGTTCTGTTCGGCGCCGTCCGGGGTGGCGAGCCACAGGCCGTGCAGGGCGGCGTCCAGCAGCGCGGGGTGCAGCCCGAAGGCGGCGGCCCCGGTGTGCTGGTCCTCGGGGAGCTTTACCTCCACATAGACGTCCTGGCCGAGGCGCCAGGCGGCGTGCAGGCCGTGGAAGGCGGGACCGTAGCCGTAGCCGGCGTCGGCGAACCGCTCGTAGAGGCCGTCGACGGGCACGGGTTCCGCTCCGGCGGGCGGCCAGGCCGCGCCGTACGGGTGGGCCGTCGGGTCGTCGGCCGCGGCGGGGGCGAGGACGCCGGTGGCGTGGCCGGTCCACGGGGTGCCGTTGCCGTCCTCGGCGCGGGAGAACACGCCGAGTGTGCGCCGCCCGGTGTCGTCGGGCGCGCCGACCCGCACCTGGAGCTGGACGGTGGCGTCCCGGTCGAACACCAGCGGTGCCTGGAGGGTCAGTTCCTCGACCCGGGGGCAGTCCGCCTCGTCGCCGGCGCGGACGGCCAGTTCGACGAAGCCGGTGCCGGGCAGCAGGACCACGCCGGAGACCGCGTGGTCCGCGAGCCAGGGGTGGGTGCGGGTCGACAGACTGCCGGTGAGCACGAGGTCCCCGGTGTCGGCGACCTCGACGGCGGCGGAGAGCAGCGGATGACCGGTGGCGCCTGCTCCACGGGGTGTCGCGGCGGGCGGCTGGATCCAGTAGCGGCGCCGCTGGAAGGCGTACGTCGGCAGCTGGGCCGTGTTCTCGCCGGGGAGCGCGGCGGTCCAGTCGACCACTCCCCCGCGCACCCACAGTTCGGCCGCCGACAGCAGGACGCGTCGCAGTCCGCCCTCGTCGCGGCGCAGGGTGCCGAGGACGACGGTCTCGTGTCCGGCGGCCTCGGCGGTCTCCTCGACGGCCATGGTGAGCACGGGGTGCGGGCTGACCTCTACGAAGGAGGTGAACCCTTCGGCGGCCAGGGCGCGGACGGCGGGGTCGAAGCCGACGGTCTGGCGCAGGTTGCGGTACCAGTAACCGGCGTGCATGGCGGTGGTGTCCAGCCAGCCGCCGTCGTCGACCGTGGAGTAGAGCGGCACCTTGGCCGGCATCGGCTTGATGCCGGCGAGGGCGTCCATGAGCACGCCGTGGATCTCCTCGACGTGCTCGGAGTGGGAGGCGTAGTCGACGTCGATGCGCCGGGCGCGTACGCCCTTGGCCTCGCAGTCCGCGAGCAGGGCGGTGAGGGCGTCGGCGTCGCCCGCGACCACGGTGGTGGCGGGGCCGTTCAGCGCGGCGACCGACAGGGCTCCCGACCAGGGGGCGAGGGCTGTCTGTGCCTGGTCGGCGGGGAGGGACAGCGAGGCCATGCCGCCGCGTCCGGCGAGCGCGTCAAGGGTCTTGCTGCGCAGGGCGACCACCTGGGCGGCGTCCTCAAGGGACAGCGCGCCCGCCACCACAGCAGCGGCGATCTCACCCTGCGAGTGCCCCACGACGGCGTCCGGTACGACACCGAACGACCGCCAGACCTCCGCCAGCGACACCATCACCGCGAACAACGCGGGCTGCACCACATCGACCCGGTCCCACGCGCTGCCCGAACGCACCGCGTCCAGCAACGACCAGTCCACGAACGGAGCGAGCGCCCGCTCGCACTCCTCCATACGCGCCGCGAACACCGGCGACTCATCCAGCAACTCCCCAGCCATACCGGCCCATTGGGAACCCTGGCCAGGGAAGACGAAGACCGTACGGCCCAGGGTGTCGGCGACACCCCGTACGAGGTCGGGGGCGGTGGCGCCGTCGGCGAGCGCGGTCAGCGCGGCCGGGAGCCGGGTGCTGTCGCCGACGAGTACGGCGCGGTGCTCGAACGCCGTGCGGGTGGCCAGGGTGCGGCCGATGTCGGCGGGTGTGTCGTCCGGTGTCTCGGCCAGATGGGTGGTCAGGCGCGCGGCCTGGCCGTGCAGCGCGTCCGGTGACTTCGCGGACAGCGGCCAGGCGACGGGCAGGGCGGGCGACCCTTCGGGTGCCTGCTGCGGGGCCTCCTCCGGGGCCTCTTCGAGGATGGCGTGCACATTGGTGCCGCTCATGCCGAACGCGGAGATCCCGGCGCGGCGCGGGCGGCCGGTACGCGGCCACGGGGTCGGGTCGGTGACCACGTCGACGGCACCTGCCGTCCAGTCGACCTGGGTCGAGGGCCGGTCGACGTGCAGGGTGGGCGGCACGGTTCCGTGCTGGAGGGCCAGGACGGTCTTGATGACGCCGGCCACGCCCGCGGCGGCCTGGGTGTGGCCGATGTTGGACTTCAGGGAGCCGATCAACAGCGGGCGGCCGTCGGCGCGTTCCTGGCCGTACGTGGCGAGCAGGGCCTGGGCCTCGATGGGGTCGCCGAGCTTCGTACCGGTGCCGTGCGCCTCGACGACGTCGACGTCCGCCGCCGAGAGCCGGGCGTTGGCGAGGGCGGAGCGGATGACGCGCTGCTGGGAGGGGCCGTTGGGCGCGGTGAGGCCGTTGCTGGCGCCGTCCTGGTTGACGGCGCTGCCGCGCAGCACGGCCAGCACGGGGTGCCCGCGCCGCTGTGCCTCGGAGAGCCGTTCCAGCAGGATCACGCCGACGCCCTCGGCCATGCCCATGCCGTCGGCGGCGTCGGAGAACGCCTTGCAGCGGCCGTCGGCGGCCAGCCCGCGCTGGCGGGCGAAGCTGATGATGGCGCCCGGGCTGGACATCACCGCGACACCCCCCGCGAGGGCGAGCGAGCAGTCGCCGGCGCGCAGGGCCTGGGCCGCGAGGTGTACGGCGACGAGGGAGGCGGAGCAGGCGGTGTCGACGGTGACCGCCGGGCCCTCCAGGCCCAGGGTGTAGGAGATCCGGCCGGAGATCACGCTGGCCGCGCTGCCGGTGAGCAGGTGGCCCTCGTTCTCCTGGGTCTGGGCCACCGAGGCGCCGTAGTCCTGGTAGTTGACTCCGGTGAAGACGCCGGTGTCGCTGCCGCGCAGGAGGTCCGGGTCGAGGCCCGCGCGTTCGAAGGTCTCCCAGGACGTCTCCAGGAGCAGCCGCTGCTGCGGGTCCATGGCGACGGCCTCGCGCGGGGAGATGCCGAAGAAGTCGGCGTCGAACTCACCGGCGTCGTAGAGGAATCCGCCGTGCCGCACATAGCTGGTGCCAGGCTGGTCCGGGTCGGGGTCGAACATGGACTCCAGTGGCCAGCCGCGGTCGGTCGGGAACTCCGAGACGACGTCGCCGCCTTCCTCCAGCAGCCGCCACAGTTGTTCCGGGGTGTGCACCCCGCCGGGGAAGCGGCAGCTCATCGCGACGATCGCGATCGGTTCGTCGGCCGCCGCGCTGCCGGTGGGCGCGGGTGCCCGGTCGGCGGGTGCCCGGCGCTCGCCGAGTACCTCGGCGCGGATGTGTTCGGCGAGCACGGCCGCGGACGGGTAGTCGAAGACGAGGGTGGCGGGCAGCCGCAGGCCGGTGGCGGTGCGCAGCCGGTTGCGCAGTTCGACGGCGGTCAGCGAGTCGAAGCCCAGTTCCTGGAACGCCTTGCCGGGCCGCAGCTCCTGCGGGGAGTCGTGCCCGAGGACGGCCGCCGCGTGGGTGCGGACGAGGTCCAGGGTGACGCGGCGCTGTTCGGCGTCGGCCAGGCCGTCCAGGCGCTCGCGCAGCACGTTCGCGGCCGGGGTCGCGTCCGTGCCGGGGGCGGTGGCCTCCTCCAGTTGCCGCTTGGCCTCCGGTACGCCGGTGAGCAGTCGGCTGGGGCGTACGGAGCCGAAGACCGCCGCGAACTGCTCCCAGTCGACGTTGGCGAGGGCGATGACCGTCTCGTCGTCGTCGAGTGCCTGCTGGAGTCCGGCGAGCGCGAGGTCGGGCTCGATGAGCGGCAGGCCCTGCTTCTGGACGCGGTAGAAGTCGGACTCGTCGACGGTCTCGCGGACGGCCCACGGGTTGGCGGCCGACCAGACACCCCAGTCGACGGTGGTGGCGCTCAGGCCCCGGGCCCTGCGGTGTTCGGCGAGGGCGTCGAGGTAGGCGTTCCCGGCGGTGTAGGCGGCGTGGTTGCTGCTGCCCCAGACGCCGGCGATGGAGGAGAACATGACGAAGGCGTCGAGTTCGCGGTCGAGCAGTTCGTCCAGGTGACGGGCTCCATCCGCCTTCGCGGCGACGACCTCGGCGAAGGCGTCGAGCGGGGTGTCGTCCAGGGAGGCGAGCTGGATGTACGCGGCGGCGTGGAACACGGCGGTGACGGGCGTGCCCTGTTCGTCGAGCCCGGCGAGGAGCGCGGCGATCTGCTCGCGGTCGGAGACGTCGCACGCGGGCAGGGACAGCCTGGTCCCCAGCTCGGCGAGTTCGGCGCGCAGTTCGTCGGCTCCGGGTACGTCGGCGCCGCGCCGTCCGGGGAGGACGAGGTGCTCGGCGCCGCCCCGGGCGAGCCAGCGTGCGACGTGCGGTCCGAGGGCGCCGGTGCCGCCGGTGACCAGGACGGTCCCGCGGGGCTTCCAGGCGGGCCGGTTGCCGGGCAGGCGGGGGGCGCGGACCAGGCGGCGGGCGAGCAGTCCGGCGGCACGGACGGCGAGCTGGTCCTCGCCGGTGGCGCCGGAGAGGACCCCGCGAAGCCGGTCGCGGGAGCGGGAGTCGAGGGTCGGGGGCAGGTCGACGAGGCCGCCCCAGCGGGTGGGGTGTTCCAGGCCGGCGACCATGCCTGTGCCCCAGATCAGTGCCTGGTCGGGGGCGGTGAGCGGGTCGGTGTCGCCGGTGGAGACGGCGCCGCGGCCGGCGCACCACAGGGGGGCCTCGACGCCGAGGTCGCCGAGCGTCTGGACGAGGACGAGGGTGAGCGCCGAGCCTGCGGAGACCGCGGGATGGTCGGGGTGGGGGCGACCGGCGACCGCCAGCAGCGACAGGACGCCCTGCGGGGTGCGGCCGTCCAGGGCGCTGGTGAGCCGGTCCGCGAGGGTGGCGCGGTCGGCGTCCGCGTCCGCGAGGAGCACGGTGACGGCTTCGGCGCCCGCTTCGGTGACGGTCAGGACGACGTCCCGTACGAGCTGGTCGTCGGCGTGTCCTTCGGGCAGGACGACGAGCCAGGTGCCGGACAGGGCGGCGGCGGTCGGGTCGGGGACCGGCTGCCAGTCGACCCGGTAGCGCCAGGTGTCGACGGCGGCGTTCTCGCGCTGCCTGCGGCGCCAGGCGTTCAGGGCGGGCAGCACCGTGCCGAGTGTCTCGGCGTCCACGGCCAGGTTGCCCGCGGCCTCGGCTGTGTCGCCTCGCTCGACGATCCGCCAGAACTCGGAGTCGGCCTCGTCCTCGGCGCCCGCCCGCGCGGTCGGTTCGGCGCCCTGGAGCCAGTAGCGCTTGTGCTCGAACGGGTAGGTGGGCAGGTCGGTGCGGCGGGCGCCGGTGCCCTCGAAGAGGACCGGCCACCGCACCGGGACGCCACGCACCCACAGTTCGGCGGCCGAGGTGAGCGCGCGGCCGAGGCCGCCCTCGTCGCGGCGGAGGGTGCCGGTCACCACGGTCTGCGGGGCCTCGGCGTCCTCCAGGGTGTCCTGGACGGACATGGTGAGCACCGGGTGCGGTGAGACCTCGACGAAGACCTGGTGGCGCTGCTCGGCGAGGGAGCGTACGGCGCCGTCGAACTCGACGGTCTCGCGCAGGTTCCGGTACCAGTACCCGGCGTCCATGGCGGTTGTGTCGAGCCAGTCCCCGGTGAGGGTGGAGAACAGCGGCACCTGTCCGGCGACGGGCTCGATGCCGGCCAGCGCCCCGAGCAGTTCCTCGTGGATGCGTTCGACGTGCGCGGAGTGGGAGGCGTAGTCCACGGCGATGGTGCGGGCCCGTACGCCGTCCTCCTCGCAGGCCGCGATCAGCTCGCGCAGCGCCTCCGTGTCGCCGGAGACGACGACCGCGGTCGGTCCGTTGACGGCGGCGACGGAGAGACGCCCGGACCACCGGGCGACCAGTTCGACGGCGCGCTCGCGCCCGGCCGCCATGGAGACCATGCCGCCGTGCCCGGCGAGGGAGAGGATCGCGCGGCTGCGCAGGGCCACGACCTTGGCGCCGTCGTCCAGGGAGAGGGCTCCGGCGACCACGGCGGCGGCGATCTCGCCCTGGCTGTGGCCCAGTACGGCGTCGGGCTCGACGCCCCAGGAGCGCCACAGGGCGGCCAGCGACACCATCACGGCCCACAGCGCGGGCTGGACCACGTCGACCCGTTCGAAGGGCGGGGTGCCCGGGGCGCCGCGCAGCACGGCGTCGAGCGACCAGTCGACGTACGGCTCGAGGGCCTGTTCGCAGGCGGCGACGGAGGCGGCGAACACCGGTGAGGTGTCCAGCAGTTCGACCGCCATGCCGGCCCACTGGGCGCCCTGGCCGGGGAAGACGAACACGCGGCGGCCGTCGGTGTCGGCCGCGCCGCGGATCAGCCCGGGGACGTCCTCGCCGCCGGCCAGAGCGTCGAGGGCGGCCGACGGGGCGCCGCTCCCGGTGCCGAACAGCACCGCGCGGTGTTCGAAGGAGCTACGTCCGGTCGCCAGGGAGTAGCCGGTGTCCAATGGGTCGGGGGCGCTGCCCCGGGCGAGGTGGTCGCGCAGCCGCTGGGCCTGGTGTGCCAGGGCCTGCGGTGACTTGGCCGAGAGCACCCAGGGCAGCACGGGCGCGGCGGGCGCGGGCTGTGCGGCGGCTTCCTCGGGGGCGGGCGGGGCCTGTTCGAGGATGGCGTGCACGTTGGTGCCGCTGAAGCCGAAGGAGGAGATGCCCGCCCGGCGGGGCGCTCCGGTCTCGGGCCAGTCGCGTCCCTCGGTGAGCAGTTCGACTTCACCGGAGGCCCAGTCGACGTGCGGGGAGGGTTCCTCGGCGTGCAGGGTGCGCGGGAGTACACCGTGCCGCAGGGAGAGCACCGTCTTGATCACTCCGGCGACTCCGGACGCGGCCTGGGTGTGGCCGATGTTGGACTTGAGCGCGCCGAGCCACAGCGGGCGGCCGTGCGGGCGGTCCTGTCCGTAGGTGGCGAGCAGGGCGTCGGCCTCGATGGGGTCGCCGAGGGTGGTGCCGGTGCCGTGCGCCTCGACGACGTCGATGTCGGCGCCGGTCAGGCCGGCGTTGCTGAGCGCGTGGCGGATGACCCGTTGCTGGGCGAGGCCGTTGGGGGCGGACAGGCCGTTGCTGGCGCCGTCCTGGTTGACGGCGCTGCCTCGCATGACGGCCAGCACCGGGTGGCCGTTGCGCCGGGCGTCCGAGAGGCGCTCGAGGAGCACCACGCCGACGCCCTCGGCGAGACCCATGCCGTCCGCCGAGGCGCCGAACGCCTTGCAGCGGCCGTCTGCGGCGAGGCCCCGCTGCCGGGAGAAGCCGACGAACACACCCGGGGTGGCCATGACGGCGACGCCGCCGGCCAGGGCGAGCGAGCAGTCGCCGCCGCGCAGGGCCTGGGCGGCGAGGTGCATCGCGACCAGTGAGGAGGAGCAGGCCGTGTCGACGGTGACCGCCGGGCCCTCCAGACCGAGGGTGTAGGCGACCCGCCCGGAGACCACGCTGGCGGCGCCGCCCGCGACCAGATGTCCTTCGCCGCCCTCCGGCGACGAGCCCGCGAGCGAGGTGTAGTCCTGGTAGTTGACGCCGGCGAAGACACCGGTGGAGGTGGTGCGCAGGGAGGCCGGGTCGATGCCGGCCCGTTCCACGGCTTCCCAGGAGGTTTCCAGGAGGAGTCGCTGCTGGGGGTCCATGGCGACGGCCTCGCGGGGCGAGATGCCGAAGAAGGCCGGGTCGAAGTCGCCCGCGTCGTGCAGGAAGCTGCCTTCCCTGACGTACGAGGTGCCCTGGTGGTCCGGGTCGGGGTGGTAGAGGCGGTCCAGGGGCCAGCCGCGGTCGGCCGGCATGCCGGTCAGCACCTCGCCGCCCTCGGAGAGCAGCTGCCACAGCCGCTCCGGGGTGTCGATGCCGCCGGGGAAGCGGCAGCTCATCGCGACGATCGCGATGGGCTCGTCGGGGTCCGCGACGGGTACGACGGCCGCCGGGGCCGCTTCCGGGGCGGTGTCGCCGAGGAGTTCGGTGCGCAGGTGCTCGGCGAGGAGGGCCGCGCAGGAGTAGTCGAAGACGACGGTGGCGCGCAGCCGCAGGCCGGTGACCGTGTTGAGCCGGTTGCGCAGCTCGACGGCGATCAGCGAGTCGAAGCCCAGTTCACGGAAGGCCCGGTCGGGCAGCACCGCGTCGGCGGACTCGTGGCCCAGGACGGCGGCGGCGTTGGTGCGGACGAGCTCCAGCAGGGTCCGGCGGACCTCCGGCTGGGGCAGTCCGGCCAGGCTGCGGCGCAGTGTGGAGGCGTCGTCGGTGTCGCCGGGGGCCGCTTCGCTCCGGTCCTCGGCGAGGGCGCGGACGTCGGGGAGGCCGGCGATGAGAGGGCTGGGCCGTACGGAGGTGAACACGGGCACGAAGCGGGCCCAGTCGACGTCGGCGACCACGACGACGGTCTCGTCGTCGTCCAGGACGCGCTGGAGTCCGGTGATGGCCAGGCGCGGGTCCATGAAGGGGATGCCGCGTTCCAGCAGGGCGCGTTCGAGGTCGCTGGTGGCGAGGCCGCCGCCCTCGGCACTCCAGATGCCCCAGACCACGGAGGTGGCGGCGAGCCCCCGGCCCCGGCGGTTCGCGGCGAGGGCGTCGAGGTAGGCGTTGCCGGCCGCGTAGGCCGCGTGGTCGGCGCTGCCCCACACGCCGGAGACGGAGGAGTACAGGACGAAGGCGTCGAGGTCGGTGTCGGCGAGGACGGCGTCGAGGTTGGCGGCGCCCTGGACCTTCGCGGCCAGGGTGGCGTTCATGCTCGCCGGGCTCTCGTCGCGTACGGGGACCAGCTGGGCGGCGGCCGCGGTGTGCAGGACGGCGCGGACGGGATGGCCGTCGGCGGCGACCCGGTCGACGAGCGCGGCGAGCGCCTCGCGGTCGGTGATGTCGCAGGCGGCCAGGGTCACTCCGGTGCCCAGGGCGGTGAGTTCGGCCTCCAGTTCGGCGGCGCCGGGGGCGTCTGCGCCGCGGCGGCTGACGAGGACCAGGTGCTCGGCGCCGCCGCGGGAGAGCCAGCGGGCGGCGTGTGCGCCGAGCCCGCCCGTGCCGCCGGTGACGAGGACCGTGCCGGAGGGCCGCCACGGAGCTGATGCGGCGGGGGCGGAGGGCGTGGCGCGGACGAGGCGGCGGGCGTATGCGCCGGCGGACCGGATCGCGATCTGGTCCTCGTCGCCGGCTCCGGCCAGGAGGTCGGCGAGCAGTTGTCCGGCGCGTGCGTCGCACTGCTCCGGCAGGTCGATCAGACCGCCCCACAGGCCCGGGTGTTCCAGCGCCGCCGTGCGGCCGAAGCCCCAGGTGAGGGCCTGGTCCGGATGAGGGACCGGGTCGGACGGACGCACCGGGACGGCGCCCGTGGTGACACACCAGAGCGTGGTCCGCACCTCAAGTTCGTCCAGCGCCTGGACCAGCGCGGTGGTGAGCGCCAGGCCCACGGGCAGAGCGGGCAGCCCGTCGAGTGGCCGCTCGTCGAGGGCCAGCAGGGAGAGGACTCCGGCGGGGGCGCTGTCGGTGTCGGTGTCGGGCGTTTCGGCCAGCAACTCGCGCAGGAGGTCGGTGAGCCTGGTCCGGTCGGTGTGGGTGTGGTCGAGGACAACGAGTTCGGGGTCGGCGCCGCGCTCGCGGAGCGCCTCGACGGCACGGGTGACCGTGTCGTCATCGGCGTGGCCGTCCGGGACGAGGACCGGCCAGCGGCCCGTCAGCGGCCCGGCGGTGCGGACGGTGAGCCGCTGCCAGTCGACGTGGTAACGCCAGCCGTCGAGGACGGCGCGGTCGCGGCGGCTGCGGCGCCAGGTGGAGAGGGCGGGCAGGACGTCGCTCCAGCTGGCGGCCTCGACGCCGAGCGTGGCGGCGACGGCGGCGACGTCCTCGCGTTCGACGGCGGCCCAGAAGGCGGCGTCCGCCGGGTCGGTGACCTCCGTGCCGGCGCCGGGCAGGGTCTGCGGCTCCAGCCAGAAGCGCCGGTTCTGGAAGGCGTACGTCGGCAGCTCGACCGGCTCGGGCCGGTGCGCGGCGAACACGGCCGCCCAGTCCACCCGTACGCCGTGCACATGTACCTGGGCGAGGGCGGTGAGGACCCGGTGCAGGCCGCCCTCGTCCCGGCGCAGGGTGCCGGTGACCAGGCTCGGCGGCGCCGGGACCGCCGTGTCGGGGTCGGCGAGGTCGTCGAGGATGTCCTGCGTCGGCACGGCGAGCACCGGGTGCGGGCTGATCTCGACGAAGACGCGGTGACCGCGTCCGACGAGGTCGCGTACGGCGGCGTCGAACTCGACGGTCTGCCGCATGTTGCGGAACCAGTAGTCGGCGTCCAGGCCGGTCGTGTCGAGCGGTTCGCCGGTCACCGTGGAGCAGAACGGGATCGCGGAGGCGGCCGGCCGTACGCGGGCGAGTGCGTCGAGCATGCGGTCGCCGAGCGGGTCCATGTGTGCGGAGTGGCCGGCCACGTCGGCTGCGACCCGGCGTACCCGTACCTCGCGTTCCTCGCACTGCTGGAGGAACTCGTCCAGGGCCTCGGGGTCACCGGAGACGACCGCGGAGGCCGGGCCGTTGACGGCGGCGACCGACAGCCGGCCGTCCCACGCCCGCAGGCGCTCCCGCAGGGTGTCCGCGGGCAGCGCCACGGAGGCCATGCCGCCGGTGCCGGACAGTTCCAGCTGGGCGCGGCTGCGTACGGCGACGATGAGGGCGGCGTCGGCGAGGGTGAGGGCGCCGGCGACGTACGCGGCGGCGATCTCACCCTGGGAGTGGCCCACGACGGCGTCGGGTTCGACACCGTAGGACTGCCACACCGCGGCGAGCGAGACCATGACGGCGAACAGCACGGGCTGCACGACGTCGATGCGGTCCAGCGGCGCGGCGTCCGGCTCCGCGCGCACCACCGCCGACACCGACCAGTCCAGGTGCGGGGCGAGGGCCTCTTCGCACTCGGCCATGCGGGCGGCGAACACCGGTGACTCGTCGAGGAGTCGACCTGCCATGCCCACCCACTGGGAGCCCTGGCCGGGGAAGACGAACACGGTCTTGCCGTCGCCCGCGCCGGTGCGGCCGGTCACTGTCTCGGCGGCGCTGCCGCCCGCGGCGACGGCCGCGAGTCCGCGCAGGAAGCCGTCGGACCGGTCGGCCACGACGACGGCCCGGTGCTCGAAGGCCGAGCGGGAGGCCGCGAGGGAGTGGCCCACGTCCGCCGGGCGGAGGCCGGGGCGGTCGGCGAGCCAGGAGGCCAGGCGGGCGGCCTGGTCGCGCAACGCCTCGGGGCTGCGGCCGGAGAGCAGCCAGGGCACGGTCGCCCGGGGAGTCTCGACGGGCGCGTCCTGCGGCTCGACGGCGTCGGGCTCCTCGGCTGCGGGTGCCTGCTCGATGATGACGTGCGCGTTGGTGCCGCTCATGCCGAACGACGAGACGCCCGCACGGCGCGGCCGGCCGGTCTCGGGCCAGTCGAGCCGCTCGGTGAGCAGCCGTACCCCGCCAGAGCTCCAGTCCACGTGCGGAGTCGGCGCGTCGACGTGCAGGGTCTGCGGCAGGACACCCTGCCGGATCGCCATGACGACCTTGATGACACCGGCCAGGCCTGCGGCGGCCTGGGTGTGGCCGATGTTGGACTTGATCGAGCCGAGCCACAACGGCTGGTCCCCGTCGCGGTCCTGGCCATAGGCGGCGAGCAGGGCGTCGGCCTCGATGGGGTCGCCGAGCCGGGTGCCGGTGCCGTGCGCCTCGACGACGTCGACCTCGGCCGGTGAGAGCTGGGCGTCGGCGAGGGCGGAGCGGATGACGCGCTGCTGGGAGGGGCCGTTGGGCGCGGTGAGGCCGTTGCTGGCGCCGTCCTGGTTGATGGCGCTGCCGCGCAGCACCGCGAGCACCGGGTGGCCGTTCGCCCGGGCGTCGGAGAGCCGCTCCACCAGGAGCACCCCGACGCCCTCGCCCCAGCCGGTACCGTCGGCCGCCGCCGCGAAGGGCTTGCTGCGGCCGTCGGCGGCGAGGCCGCCCTGGCGGGAGATCTCCACGAAGGCGCCCGGCAGGGCCATCACGTTGACGCCGCCGACGAGGGCCAGCGAGCACTCCTCGTTGCGCAGGGACTGCGCGGCGAGATGCAGTGCGACCAGGGAGGCGGAGCAGGCCGTGTCGACGGTGACGGAGGGCCCCTCCAGCCCCATGACGTAGGAGACGCGCCCGGACATCACGCTGATCGCGTTGCCGGTCATCAGGAAGCCCTGGACGCCCTCGGGTGCGCCGTCGGCCAGGGACATGTAGCCCTGGTCGATGGAGGCGGCGAACACGCCGGTACGGCTGCCGCGCAGCGAGACGGGGTCGATGCCGCCGCGTTCGACGGCCTCCCAGCAGGCCTGGAGCATCAGCCGCTGCTGCGGGTCCATGGCCAGCGCCTCGCGGGGCGAGATGCCGAAGAAGTCCGGGTCGAAGCCGCCGGCGTCGTCCAGGAAGGCCCCGGTGACGGGTACGCCGTCGCCGGCCAGCCGGGCGGCGTCCCAGCCCCGGTCGGCGGGGATCCCGGCGTAGGTGTCGCGGCCGTCCGCCACCAGGTCCCACAGGTCCTCGGGGCTGTGCACCCCGCCGGGGAAGTGGCAGCTCATGGCGACGACGGCGATGGGCTCCCGGCTGCGCTCCTCGGCGTCCTTCAGCCGTCGCCGGGTCTGCTGCAGATCGATGGTCACGCGGTTGAGGTAGTCGCGGAGCTTCTGCTCGGTCTGGTCACTCACTGGGCATCCTCGCCTTCTCCTGGAAACGGCCGTACGTGGATCCGGGGCGTCACGAGATGCCCAGCTGGTTGTCGATGAGGTCGAAGATCTCGTCGTGTGTGGCGGACTCGATGCGGTCCGCGGTGACCCGGCCGTTCTCCTGTCCGTCGGGTTCGGCGGCTTCGAGGCGGGCCAGTACCTCGCGCAGCCGCTGGGAGAGCCGGTCGCGGTCGGGGGCGTCCGGCGAGAGGCCGGCGACCAGTTCTGCGAACCGGTCCAGCTCCGCGAGGGGCGCGGGAGCCGCCGTCCGGCGGGCCCGGCCGGTGGTCGCGGCGAGGTGGCGGGCGAGCACTTCGGGGGTCGGGTGGTCGAAGACCATGCCCGCCGGCAGCCGTACGCCGGTCGCGGACGACAGCCGGTTGCGCAGCTCCACGCCGGTGAGGGAGTCGAAGCCGAGTTCCTTGAACGCCCGGGTGGGCTGGACCAGTTCGGGCGACGGGTGGCCGAGGACGGCGGCGGCGTGGCCGCGGACCAGGTCCAGCAGCGCGCGCTGGGCGTCCGCCTCGGACAGCCGGGCGAGCCGGTCCGCGAGGCCGGCGGCCTCCCCGCTGCCGTTGCCGTTCGCCGCGGTGGCCCGCCGACGCGGGGTCCGGACCAGGCCGCTGAGCAGTGCCGGTACGTCCTGTCCGCCGCCGGCGCGCAGGGCGGCGGTGTCCAGCCGCGCGGCCAGCAGATAGGCGTCCTCGGACAGGAGGGCCGCGTCGAACAGGGCCAGTCCTTCTTCAGAGGTCAGCGGGGTGACGCCGCTGCGGTTCATGCGCCGTAGGTCCACCTCGCCGAGATGGCCGGTCATTCCGCTGCGTTCCTCCCACATGCCCCAGCCGATGGACAGACCCGGCAGTCCCTCGGCGCGGCGGCGCTCGGCGAGCGCGTCCAGGGCCGCGTTGGCGGCGGCGTAGTTGGCCTGGCCGCCACCGCCGAGCAGGGCGGCGGCGGAGGAGAACAGGACGAAGGCGGCCAGGTCGTGGTCCCGGGTCAGCTCGTGCAGGTTCACGGCCGCGTCCGTCTTGGGGCGCAGTACGCGCTCCAGCTGGTCGGGGGTGAGGGAGGAGACCACCGCGTCGTCGAGCACACCGGCCGCGTGCACCACAGCCGTCAGCGGATGTACGGCGGGTACGCCGGCCAGGACCTCGGCGAGCCGGTCGCGGTCGGCGGCGTCGCAGGCGACGACACCCACCTCGGCGCCGAGCGCGGCCAGTTCGTCGCACAGCTCGGCCGCGCCGGAAGCCTCGGGACCGCTGCGGCTGGTGAGCAGCAGATGCCGGATCCCGTGCCCGGTGACGAGGTGCCGGGCCACCAGGCGGCCGAGGGTGCCGGTGCCACCGGTGATCAGGACGGTGGCGTCGGGGTTCAGGGCGGTGGGCGGCAGCAGCACGTTCTTGCCGGTGTGCCGGGCCTGGCCGACGTGGCGGAACGCCTCCGGGGCCCGGCGCACGTCCCAGCAGGTGAGCGGCAGCGGGGTGAGGGCGCCCTGCCGGAACAGGTCGAGGATCAGGTCGAGCGTCTCCGCGATGCGCTCCGGGCCGGCCTCCGCCAGGTCGTACGCCCGGTAGCGGACTCCGGGGTGGGCGGCGGCCACGGCGTCGGCGTCGCGGATGTCGGTCTTGCCCATCTCCAGGAACCGGCCGCCGCGCGGCAGCAGCCGCAGGGAGGCGTCCACGAACTCCCGTGCCAGACAGTCCAGTACGACGTCGGCGCCGTCTCCGTCGGTCGCGTCGAGGAAGCGGTCGGCGAAGTCGAGGGTGCGGGAGGAGGCGATGTGGTCGTCGTCCAGGCCGAGGCCGCGCAGGACGTCCCACTTGCCGGGGCTCGCGGTGCCGTACACCTCGGCCCCGGCGTGCCGGGCGAGCTGGACGGCGGCCATGCCGACACCGCCGGCCGCGGAGTGCACCACGACCGTCTCCCCCGCCGTGAGGCCGCCGAGGTCGAACAGTCCGTAGTGGGCGGTGAGGAAGGCGATCGGTACGGAAGCGGCCTGGGCGTAGGACCAGCCGGGCGGGACGGAGGCGAGGGTGCGCCGGTCGGCGACCGCGACGGGGCCGAAGGCGCCGCCGAAGATCCCGAACACCCGGTCGCCGGGGGTCAGATCGGTCACTCCGGGGCCGGTCTCCAGGACGGTGCCCGCTCCTTCGCTTCCGAGGATCCGCTGGTCGGGGGCGAGGCCCAGGCTGACCGCGATGTCCCGGAAGTTCAGGCCGGCGGCGCGGACGGCCACCCGGACCTCGCCCGGTGCGAGCGGGGCGCTCGCCTCCGGAGAGGGCACGAGGGCCAGGCCGTCGAGGCTGCCCCCGCCGGTGGTGTCCAGCCGCCAGACAGGTTCGCCGGGCGGCGGCGTGAGCGTCCCGGGCCGGCCGGCCCTGGCGAGCCGGGGCACGAACGGGCTCCCGGCGCGTACGGCGGACTGCGGCTCCCCCGCGCCGAGGGCCCAGCCGAGTGCTCGGGGCAGGGCGTCCGCGGACTCGGCGGTGCCGTCCAGGTCCAACAGGACGAAACGGCCCGGGTGTTCGGTCTGGGCGGCCCGGACGAGCCCCCAGGCCGCGGCCTGCGCGGGGTCGGCCGGGTGTCCGCCGGGTCCGGTGGCGACCGCGTCGCGGGTGACGATGACGAGCGGGGCGTCGCCCGAGCGGGGGTCCGACGGCCACTGCTGTACGACGTCGAGGGTGGCGGCGGCGGTGTCGCGGACCCGGGCGGCCTCGTCGGGGCCGGTGCGGGCCGGGCAGGTCCAGACGACCGCCGTGGGTGCGCCGGAGCCCGGGTGGTCGTGGGACACCCAGCCGGTGAGCGGGGCGGCGGTCCTGGCGCTGCCGGGGGCCGGGGTCCAGTCCAGGCGGTACAGCCCGTCCCGGCCCGCGACAGCCGCGGCCGACAGGTTGGCGCCCGGTGGGCGCAGGACCAGGGATTCGGCGGACAGGACCGGCTGTCCGGTCGGGTCCCAGGCGTCCAGGCTCACCGCGTCGGGGCCGGCCGGGCCGATCCGGATCCGCAGGGCGGACGCCCCGGTGGCGTGGGCTGTGACGCCGTTCCACGAGAACGGCAGCCGGGCCGGGCCGGGCCGGTCGCCGAGCAGTGCGGACGCCTGGAGGGCGCCGTCCAGCAGGGCCGGGTGGAGGAGGTAGCCGGCGCTGTCCGACTGCCGTTCGAGCGCGACCTCCGCGTACACGTCGGTGCTGTCGCGCCAGGCGGCGCGCAGCCCCTGGAAGGCGGGGCCGTAGCGGAATCCGGCTTCGGTGAAGCGGTCGTAGACGCCGTCCAGGTCGACGGGTTCGGTGCCGGCCGGCGGCCAGGCGGCGGGCGCGGGCGGGCCGCCGGAGCGGTCGCCAGGGGCCAGGACTCCGGTGGCGTGCGGGGTCCAGTCCGCGCCGGGGTCGGTCTCGGACCGGGAGTGCAGGCCGAGGATGCGCCGGCCGTCGTCGTCGGGCGGTCCGAGGCGCAGCTGGATGTGGACGGCGTCCCGTTCGGGGAGGATCAGCGGGGCCTGGAGGGTCAGTTCGTCGACCAGGGCGCTGTCCACCTCGTCGGCGGCGCGCAGGGCGAGTTCGAGGAAGGCGGTGCCGGGCAGCAGGTTCGTCCCGGAGACGACGTGGTCGGCGAGCCAGGGATGTGTCCTGGTCGACAGCCGTCCGGTGAGCACCTGCTCCCCGGAGTCGGCCAGATCGACGGCGGCCCCCAGCAGCGCGTGGTCCGTGGCGCCCAGCCCGGCGGCGGCCACGTCTCCGGTGCGGACGGGGGCGTCGAGCCAGTAGCGGGTGCGCTGGAAGGCGTACGTGGGGAGGTCCACCGGCCGGGGTTCGGTGACGGCCGGCCGGGATGTCCCGCCGGTGCGGCCGAGGGCCGGAGTCCAGTCCACGGGGACGCCCTGGGCGTGGGCCTCGCCCAGCGAGAGCAGGAGCCGCTCCCGGCCGCCGTCGTCGCGGCGCAGGGAGCCGACCACGACTCCGGTGGACCCGGTGTCCTCCAGCACCTCCTGGACGGCGGGGGCGAGCACGGGGTGCGGGCTCGACTCGACGAAGGTGGTGAATCCGGCACCGGTCAGGGCCCGGACGGCGGGCTCGAACTCGACGGTGCCCCGCAGATTGCGGAACCAGTACTCGGCGGTGAGTTCGGGGCCCTCGATCCAGTCGGCCTCCAGGGTGGAGAACATCCGGGTGCCCGACGTGGTGGGGGCGATGCCGGCGAGAACGTCGAGCAGTTCGTCCCTGAGGACGTCCATGCCTGCGGAGTGGGACGCGTAGTCGACCTCGATGCGCCGGGCGCGTATTCCGTCCTTCTCGCAGGCGTCGAGGAGTTCCGCCAGCGCCACGGTCTCGCCGGCGACCACGGTGGAGCGCGGGCCGTTCACCGCCGCGACGGAGATCTTCTCGCCCCGGGGGACGAGCAGTTCGCGGACGCGGTCGGCGGGCAGGGCCACGGAGGCCATGCCTCCGTTCCCGGCGACGGCCCGCAGCAGCTTGCTGCGCAGGGCGACGACCTTGGCTCCGTCCTCCAGGGTGAGCGCGCCGGCGACGACGGCGGCCGCGATCTCGCCCTGGCTGTGGCCGAGTACGGCATCGGGCTCGACCCCGTACGACCGCCAGACCTCGGCCAGCGAGACCATGACGGCCCACAGGGCGGGCTGGACCACGTCGACCCGTTCCAGGTCCGCGGCGGAGGCCAGCACACCGGTCAGGGACCAGTCGACGTGCGGGGCCAGGGCCCGTTCGCAGGCGGCCATGCGGGCGGCGAAGACCGGTGAGGAGTCGAGCAGTTCGAGTGCCATGCCGGTCCACTGGGCGCCCTGGCCGGGGAAGACGAACACGGTGCGGCCGACGGCGGTCGCGGTGCCCCGTGCCACGGTGGCCAGGGGCGCGTCGGCGGCCAGCGCCCGCAGTCCGGCGGTCAGTTGCTCACGGTCGCCGACCAGGACGGCGCGGTGGTCGTGGCGGGTGCGGGTGGTGGCGAGGGCGCGGCCGACGGCTGCGGCGCCGTGGTCCGGCCGGGCGTCGGCGTGGTCGGCGAGCCGTTCGGCCTGGGCGCGCAGCGCCTCGGGGGTGTGGCCGGAGAGCACCCAGGGGACGGGGTGTCCTTCGGCGGTGGCCTCGGCTCCTTGTTCCTCTTCCGCCAGGTGCTCCAGCACCAGGTGGGCGTTGGTGCCGCTCATGCCGAAGGAGGAGACTCCGGCGCGACGCGGGCGGCCGGGACCGGCGGGCCAGGAACGCTCCTCGGTCAGGAGTTCCACCGAGCCCGCCGACCAGTCGACCTGCGTGCTCGGCGCGTCCACATGCAGCGTCCGGGGCAGCACCCCGTGCCGCATCGCCTCCACCATCTTGATGACCCCGCCCACCCCGGCGGCGGCCGAGGTGTGCCCGACATTCGACTTCAACGAGCCCAGCCACAGCGGCTCTTGACGGTCCTGGCCGTACGTCGCCAGGACGGCCTGCGCCTCGATCGGGTCCCCGAGCCGCGTCCCCGTGCCATGCGCCTCAACGACGTCCACGTCACCGGGCGACAGCCGGGCGTCGGCCAGCGCCGCCCGGATCACCCGCTGCTGCGAAGGCCCGTTCGGCGCGGTCAGACCGTTGCTCGCCCCGTCCTGGTTCACCGCACTGCCCCGCACCACCGCCAGCACCGGGTGACTGTTACGGCGCGCGTCCGACAGCCGCTCCAGCAGCACCATGCCGACGCCCTCGCCGAAGCCGACTCCGTCGGCGGCCTCGGCGAAGGGCTTGGAGCGGCCGTTGGAGGCCAGGCCGCGCTGGCGGCTGAACTCGACGAACAGTTCGGGGCTGGACATGACGGTGACGCCACCGGCCAGCGCGAGGCCGCACTCGCCGGAGCGCAGCGCGCGCACCGCGAGATGCAGGGCCACCAGCGACGACGAGCACGCCGTGTCGACGGTCACCGCCGGGCCCTCCAGGCCCAGGACGTAGCTGACCCGGCCCGACACGACACTGCCCGAGTTGCCGGCGCCGAGGAATCCCTCGACCTCCTCGGGGATGTGGGGCAGCAGCCGGGCGGCGTAGTCCTGGTGCATCACGCCGACGAAGACGCCGGTGGTGCTGCCGCGCAGTGTCGTCGGGTCGATGCCGGCACGTTCCAGCGTCTCCCAGGAGGTCTCCAGGAGCAGCCGCTGCTGCGGGTCCATCGCGAGCGCCTCACGCGGGGAGATGCCGAAGAAGCCCGCGTCGAACTCCGCCGCGTCGTACAGGAAGCCGCCCTCTCGCGCGTACGAGGTGCCGTGGCGCTCGGTGTCGGGGTCGTGGAGGGTGTCCAGGTCCCAGCCCCGGTCGGCGGGGAAGGCGGTGATGCCGTCGGTGCCGGAGGCGACCAGGTCCCACAGGTCCTCGGGCGAGCGGACGCCGCCGGGGTAGCGGCAGCCCATGGCGACGACGACGATCGGGTCCTCGTCGGCCGCCGTGCCGCTTCCGGTGGTGGCACGGCCGGTGGTGGCGGCCGGGCGGCCGGTGTCCGCGCCGAGCAGTTCGCCGCCGAGGTGGGCGGCGAGGACCTCGGGGTTGGGGTGGTCGAAGACGAGGGTGGCGGGCAACCGCAGCCCCGTGGCGTTGCTCAGCCGGTTGCGCAGATCGACGGCGGCCAGCGAGTCGAAGCCGAGGTCCCTGAAGGCGCGGCCCGCCTCGACGGCCTCGGGCGTCGGATGGCCGAGTACGGCGGCGACCTGACCGCGCACCAGGTCGAGGAGTTCACGGCGGCGCCCCGGGGCGTCCAGGGCAGCGAGCCGTTCCGCCAGCGGGCTCCGGTCGTCGTCGGCGGCGGCGAGGGCGACCTGGCGGCGGGCCGGCAGCCGGACCACGCCGTGCAGCAGACGGGGTACGGGTTCGCTCTCGGCCCGGGCGCGCAGTGCGGCGCTGTCCAGCCGGAGGGCCACCAGGAGCGGTTCGTCCACGGCGAGCGCGGCGTCGAGAAGGGCGAGACCCTGCTCGTCGGTCAGGGGCGGCAGGCCCGAGCGGGCGATCCGGCGGACCTCGTCGTCGCCGAGGTGACCGGTCATCGCGCTGCGCCGCTCCCACAGCGTCCAGGCGATGGACCGGCCCGCCCGGCCCTGTGCCCGGCGGTGCTGGGCCAGGGCGTCCAGGAAGGCGTTGGCGGCGGCGTAGTTGCCCTGTCCGGGGCCGCCGAAGGTTCCGGCGGCGGAGGAGAAGAGCACGAAGGCCGCGAGGTCCAGGTCGGCGGTGAGCCGGTGCAGGTTGAGCGCCGCGTCGGTCTTGGGCCGCAGGACGGTGTCGATGCGGTCGGGGGTGAGGGAGGAGACCACTCCGTCGTCGAGGACTCCGGCGGTGTGTACCACGGCCGTCAGCGGATGCTCGGGCCGTACGCCGGCCAGGACCTCGGCGAGCCGTTCGGCGTCGGCCGCGTCGCAGGCGACGACGCTCACCTCGGCGCCGAGCGCGGCGAGTTCGTCGCTCAGTTCGGCCGCGCCGGGGGCCTCGGGACCGCTGCGGCTGGTGAGCAGCAGATGCCGTACGCCGTGTTCGGTGACGAGGTGGCGGGCGACGCGGGCGCCGAGCAGACCGGTGCCCCCGGTGATCAGGACCGTGCGATCGGGGTCCAGCGTCGGCGCCGGGTCGTTCTGTACGGGGATCCTGGCCAGCCTCGGTACGAGGACCTCGGTGCCGCGCACGGCGAACTGGGTCTCGCCGGTGGCGGTGAGCACGGCGGCGAGGGCGGCGGACACGTCGGCGTCCGGGTCGAGGTCGACGAGGTGGAGGCGGCCCGGGTGTTCGGTCTGCGCGGAGCGCACCAGCCCCCATACCGCGCTGTGCGGCAGGTTCGGCACGTCCTCGCCGGGCCGGGCGGCGACCGCGCCCCGGGTGACCAGGACGAGCCGCGCCCCGGTGAACCGGTCGTCGGCGAGCCAGTCCTGGAGGAGCGCGAGGGCGTCGTGCACGGCGGTGCGGGTGGAGTCGGCGAGCCCCTCGGCGTGCTGGTCGGGGGCGGCGGCGAGGTCGGCTAGCACGAACTCCGGCAGCTCGGCGCCGGCTTGCCGGAGCTCGGTGAGGTCCGCGTAGGCGCTGATGTCCGGGGTGTCGGCGGCGGGGCCCAGGATCGCCCAGGAGGCCGAGGTGGGGCCGGGCACCGCGCGGACGGGTGTCCAGTCGAGGCGGAAGAGGGAGTCGTGGTGGCGGCCGGCGGCCGGGGCCGTGAGGCTGCCTGCGGCGACCGGCCGCAGCGCGAGGCCCGTGACGGTCAGGACGGGCCGACCGGCCTGGTCGGAGGCGTTCAGCGACACCGTGTCCGGTCCGGCGGGGGTGATCCGCAGCCGCAGGCCGGTCGCGCCCTGTGCGTGGAGGACGACTCCGGTCCAGGCGAACGGCATCCGGCCCTCGGCGGCCTCACCGAGGCCGGTCGCGTGCAGGGCGCTGTCGAGGAGCGCGGGATGCAGCCCGAACTTCGCGGCCTCCGCCTGCTGTTCCGGCGGAAGAGTCGCCTCCGCGTACACCTCCTCCCCCAGCCGCCACGCCGCGCGCAGCCCCTGGAACACGGGCCCGTAGGCGAAGCCGCCCTCCGCGAACCGCTCGTACAGTCCGTCCAGTTGCACCGGTTCGGCGCCCGCCGGCGGCCAGGCCGCCGACTCGTCCCGTTCCGGCTCCCCGGCCGCCGGGACCAGCAGTCCCCGCGCATGGCACGTCCACGGCACGTCGTCCGTGCCGTCCGGTCGGGCGTGCAGGCTCAGCGGGCGCCGCCCGTCCCGGTCCGGGGCGCCGACGGCGAGCTGCACGGCGACGCCGCCCTCCGTCGGCAGGGCGAGCGGAGCCTCCAGAGTGAGTTCCTCGACCTGGCCGCAGCCGACCTGGTCGCCCGCCCTGACCGCCAGCTCCAGGAAGGCGGTGCCGGGCAGCAGGACGGCGCCCTGGACCGCGTGGTCGGCGAGCCACGGGTGGGTGCGGGTGGAGAGGCGGCCGGTGAGGAGCAGGCCGTCCCCGTCGGCGAGGGCGACGACCGCGCCGAGCAGGGGGTGGTCGGCGGCGGTGAGGCCGGCCGAGGCCATGTCGCCCTGGGGCGCGGCGGAGTCCTCCAGCCAGTACCGGCGGCGCTGGAAGGCGTAGGTCGGCAGGTCGGCCCGGTGGGTGCCCCAACCGGCGTAGGCGGCCCGCCAGTCGACGCGTACGCCGTGCACGTAGAGCTCGCCGACGGCGGCGAGGAACCTGTCCCGGCCGCCGTCGTCGCGGCGCAGCGTGCCGATGACCACGGCTTCCTCGGCCCCGGCCGCGCGGGCGGTCTCCTCGATCGGGACGGTGAGCACCGGGTGGGGGCTGACCTCGACGAGGACATGGTGCCCGGCGGCCAGCAGGGCGCGGGTGGTCTGTTCGAACTCGACGGTCTGCCGCAGGTTCCGGAACCAGTAGCCGGCGTCCAGGCCGGTGGTGTCGAACGGTTCGCCGGTGACGGTCGAGTAGAAGGGGATGTCGGAGGGGCGGGGGCGGATACCGGCCAGCACGGTGAGGAGTTCGTCGTGGATGCGCTCGACGTGGGCGCTGTGCGAGGCGTAGTCGACGGGGATGCGCCGGACCCGGAGGTCGCGGGCGGTGAGCCGGTCGATCAGCTCGTCCAGCGCCTGCTGATCGCCGGAGACGACCACGGAGGCGGGCCCGTTGACGGCCGCGACGGACAGTCGGCCGTCCCCGTCGGCCAGCAGGGCGCGGACCTCGTCGACCGGCAGCGGTACGGACGCCATGCCCCCGGCGCCGGCGAGCGCGGCGATGGCCCGGCTGCGGAGCGCGACGACCTGGGCGCCGTCCTCCAGGGACAGTGCCCCGGCGACCACGGCGGCGGCGATCTCGCCCTGGCTGTGGCCTGCGACGGCGGACGGTTCGACGCCGTACGACTGCCAGAGCGCGGCCAGTGACACCATCACGGCCCACAGCGCGGGCTGGACCACGTCGACGCGGTCCAGTGGCGGGGTGCCGGGGGCGTCGCGCAGTACGTCGGTCAGGGACCAGTCGGTGTGGGGGGCCAGGGCGCGTGCGCAGTCGGCGATCCGCTCGGCGAAGACCGGGGCGGAGTCGAGCAGTTCGGCGGCCATGCCGGTCCACTGCGATCCCTGGCCGGGGAAGACGAAGGCGGTGTCGGCGCCGGGGGTTCCGGTGCCGCGCAGGACTCCGGGGTCGGGGGTGTCCTCGGTCAGGGACCGCAGGCCGCGCAGGAACCCGTCCTCGTCGGCGGCGATGACGACGGCCCGGTGTTCGAGGGCGGCCCGGGTCGTGGCCAGGGCGTGGCCGACGTCCAGGGGCCGCTGTCCGGGGTGGGCGGCGAGGTGGTCGGCGAGGCGGCCGGCCTGGGCGCGCAGGGCCTCGCGGCTGCGGGCGGAGACGGGCCAGGGCAGGGCGGCCGGGAGGCCGGGCTCGGCGTCGGCGGACGGGTCGGCCTCGCCCTGGGGAGCCGCCTCGGGCTCGGTGCCGGCCTGTTCGAGGACGATGTGGCCGTTGGTGCCGCTGATGCCGAAGGACGAGACGGACGCGCGGCGCGGGGCGCCGGTCTCCGGCCAGGCCACGGCCTCGGTGACCAGTTCCACGGCGCCGGCGGACCAGTCGACCGTGGGGGTGGGCGAATCGGCGTGCAGAGTGGGCGGCACCGTCCCGTGCCGCATCGCCATGACCATCTTGATGATGCCGCCGACGCCCGCCGCGGCCTGAGTGTGGCCCATGTTGGACTTCAGCGAGCCGAGCAGAAGGGGCCGGTCGGCGGGCCGGTCCTGGCCGTAGGTGGCCAGCAGCGCCTGCGCCTCGATGGGGTCGCCGAGCGGGGTGCCGGTGCCGTGTGCCTCGACCACGTCGACGTCGGCCGCGGTGAGCCCGGCGTCGGCGAGCGCCCGCCGGATGACCCGTTGCTGGGCGGGCCCGTTGGGTGCGGTCAGACGGCTGCTCGCGCCGTCCTGGTTCACGGCGGTGCCGCGTACCAGGGCGAGTACGGGGTGGTTGTTGCGACGGGCGTCGGAGAGGCGTTCGAGGAGCAGCATGCCGACGCCCTCGCCCCAGCCGGTGCCGTCGGCCCCGGCGGCGAAGGACTTGCAGCGGCCGTCGGCGGCGAGCCCGCCCTGCCGGCTCATCTCGACGAACGGCACCGGCGTCGACATGATCATGGCGCCGCCGGCCAGTGCCAGCCCGCACTCCCCCCGGCGCAGGGCCTGGGCGGCCAGGTGGAGGGCGACGAGGGAGGACGAGCAGGCGGTGTCCACCGTCACCGCCGGGCCCTCCAGGCCGAAGGTGTAGGAGAGGCGGCCGGAGGCGACGCTGTCGGAGTTGCCGTTGCCGATGTACCCCTGGATGTCGTCGGGGACCTGGCGCAGCCGCAGGGCGTAGTCCTGGTACATCACGCCGACGAAGACACCGGTGTCGCTGCCGCGCAGACCGCCCGGGTCGAGGCCCGCGCGTTCGAAGGACTCCCAGGTGGTCTCCAGGAGCAGCCGCTGCTGGGGGTCCATGGCGAGGGCCTCGCGGGGCGAGATGCCGAAGAACGCCGGGTCGAAGTCGGCGGCGCCGGTGAGGAATCCGCCTTCGGCGGCGTACGTCGTGCCGGGGCGCTCCCGGGTGGGGTCGTGCAGGGCGCCCAGGTCCCAGCCCCGGTCGGCGGGGAAACCGGCGACGGCGTCGGTGCCGGAGGCGACGAGCTCCCACAGGTCCTCGGGGGAGTCGACTCCGCCCGGGTAGCGGCAGCTCATGCCGACGATGGCCACCGGCTCCTGCTGCTGGGCCTCCACTTCCTGCAGCCGCCGCCGGGTGCGGTGCAGGTCGGCGGCGACCCGCTTGAGATAGTCGCGGAGCTTGTCGTCGTTCAGCGTGGCGTCAGTCACTGTGCACCGTCACCTTCGGGGCCTTCGAGCGGGCGGGCTCGGGCGTGGGGAGTCGCCGGGTCGCGGATGTGGGCGTGGGGTTCACGACATGCCGAGTTCGTTGTCGATGAACTCGAAGAGCTCGTCGTCGCTGGCCGTGTCCATCCGTTCCTCCAGGCGGTCCTCTGCCGCGTCACCGGTTCCCGGGCGCAGCCTGCCGATCAGTTCCTGGAGCCGGTTGATCAGCTCCGGTGCGGCCGTGCCGCTGTCCAGGGCGCCTTCCAGCAGGCCGAGTTCGGCCAGGCCTGCCGTGTCGGCGGGGTCGGGGCCGGTGTCGTCGGGGGCGAGTTCGAGGGCCAGTTGGCGGGCGATGGCGCCGGAGGTGGGGTGATCGAACAGCAGGGTGGCGGGCAGCCTCAGGCCGGTGGCGGCGCCGATCCGGTTGCGCAGTTCGACGGCGGTGAGCGAGTCGAAGCCGAGTTCCAGCAGCCCTCGTTCGGCGTCGACCGAGGCGGGGCCGGGGAAGCCGAGCACGATGGCGGCGTGCCCGCGCACCAGGTCGAGGAGGGTGCGGGTCCGCCGGTGCTCGGGCTGTCCGGCGAGGGTGCGCCTGAGGGTGTCGGCCGCGTCCGGTGCCGCTTCGCCCGCTGCCGCGCTGCGGCGCGCGGGCGGGCGGACGAGGCCGCGCAGCAGGGCGGGGACGCCGCCGGCGCCGGTCTGGGCGGCCAGGGCGGTGGTGTCGAGCCGCAGGGGCAGCACGACGGGTTCCCCGGTGGCGTTCGCCGTGTCGAACAGGGCGGCGCCCTCGGCCGGGGAGAAGGCGATGATGCCGCCCCGGGCGATGCGCCGGAAGTCGGCCTCGTCGAGGCCTCCGCTCATACCGCCCTTGTTGGCCCACAGGCCCCAGGCGAGCGACGCGGCGGGCAGGCCGAGTGCCCGGCGGTGGTGGGCCAGCGCGTCCAGGAAGGAGTTGGCCGCCGCGTAGTTGCCCTGGCCCATGCCGCCGAAGATTCCGGCGATGGAGGAGAACACGACGAACGCCGACAGGTCCATGCCCTCGGTCAGTTCGTGGAGGTTCCAGGCCGCGTCGACCTTGGGCCGCAGGGCGGTGTCGAGCTGGACCGGCGTCATCGCATTCACGACACCGTCGGCGATCGTTCCCGCGGCGTGCACCACGGCGGTCAGCGGATGCTCGTCGGGCAGTGAGCCGAGCAGCCGGGCCAGCGCGTCCCGGTCGGCGGCGTCGCAGGCCACGATCTCCGCGTGGGCACCCAGTGCGGCGAGGTCGACGACCAGGTCGGCGGCGCCCTCCGCGGCGGGTCCCCGGCGGCTGGTGAGCAGCAGGCGCTTCACCCCGTGCACGGCTACCAGGTGACGTGCGAGTACGGAGCCGATGGCGCCGGTGCCGCCGGTGATCAGAACCGTGCCGGGGCGCCCCCAGTCGGGCGTCTCCGGTTGCTCGGCGGCGGGTACGCGGGCCAGTCGGGCGATGTGCGCCCGGCCCTCGCGCAGCGCGAGTTGGGGCTCGCCGCCGGCGACGGCGGAGACGAGCGCGTCCTGTGAGATGTCGTCGAGGTCGGCCAGGACGAAGCGGCCCGGGTTCTCGGTCTGCGCGGACCGCACCAGCCCCCACACGGCGGCGTGGGTCAGGTCCGGCGCGTCACCGTCGGCCGTCACGGTTACTCCGCCCCGGGTGACGAGGACGAGCTTGGCGCCGGCGAACGTCTCGTCGGCCAGCCAGTCCCGTACGAGGGTGAGCGTGCGGCCGGTCACGTGCCGTACGGCGTCGGCCTGCCCCAGTCCGGCCGGGGCGGCGGGGACATGGGCGAGGACGACCGCGGGCGGGGAGAAGCCGCCGGCTCCCCCGGCTCCCTCCGCTCCCCCGGCGACCGCGCGGGACAGTGCTGCGAGGTCGGGGGCGGAGCGAGTGACGCCGTGGGCTGCCCAGTCGGTCGCCTCGGCGCCGATGACGGCCCATCCGTCGGGGGTGGCGGCGCCCGGCCTGGGCAGCGTGGGCCACTCGAGGCGGTAGAGGTCGTCGTGGAGTGCGGTCCGGGCGGCGGTTACCTGGTCGGGGTTGACCGGGCGGAGCACCAGGGACCGGATGGAGGCGACCGGTTGGCCGGCGGTGTCGGTGGCCCGCACCGAGACCGCCTTGTTGCCCGCGGGCGTCAGCTGGATGCGCAGGGCGCGGGCGCCGGAGGCGTGCAGACGTACGCCGTTCCAGGAGAACGGCAGCCAGCCTTGGGTGGTGCCTTCGAGGACGCCGAAGATCAGCGAGTGCAAGGCGCTGTCGAGGAGCGCGGGATGCAGCCCGAACTTCGCGGCCTCGGCCTGCTGTTCGGCCGGCAGGCTCGCCTCCGCGTACACCTCGTCGCCGAGCCGCCACACCTCGCGCAGCCCCTGGAAGACGGGCCCGTATCCGAAGCCGCCCTCCGCGAACCGCTCGTACAGCCCGTCCAGTTCCACGGGCTCCGCTCCGGCCGGCGGCCAGCTCATGGACTCGGCCGGTTCGGTCTCCTCGCTGGTGGGGACGAGCAGTCCCCGGGCGTGACACGTCCACGCCGCGTTGTCGGTGTCCCCAAGCCGGGTGTGGACGCTGACCGGGCGGGCGCCGGTGGTGTCCGGGGCGCCGACGGAGAGCTGCAGCGCCACCGCGCCCCGGGCGGGGATCACCAGCGGGGCCTCCAGGGTGAGTTCCTCGACCTGCCCGCAGCCGACCTGGTCGCCCGCCCGGACCGCCAGTTCCAGCAGGGCGGTGGCGGGGAGCAGGGCGGTGCCGAAGACGCCGTGGTCGGCCAGCCACGGGTGGGTGCGTACGGAGAGCCTGCTGGTGAACAGGACTCCGTCGGTGTCGGCGAGCGGGACGGCGGCGCCGAGCAGCGGGTGGTCGGCCGGGAGGATCCCGGCGGCGGCCATACCGCCGGCCGCTGCCGTCGCCTCCAGCCAGTAGCGCTCGCGCTGGAAGGCGTAGGTGGGCAGTTCGACCTGCCGGGCCGTACCGGTGGCGGCGGCAGTGGCTTCCAGGACCGTGGGCCAGTCCACGGCCGTGCCCCGGACGTACAGGTGGGCGAGGGCGTCGGTGACGGATCGGGTCTCGGTGCGGTCCTTGCGCAGCAGCGGGACGAGTTCGCCCGCGGTCGCCGGGTCCTTGAACTCGGACGGGTCGTCGTCGGCGAGGCAGTCGCGTCCCATGGCGGTCAGCGAGCCGTCGGGGCCGAGTTCGAGGTAGGTCACGGCGCCTTCGGCGGCGAGGCACCGCATGCCGTCGTGGAAGCGCACCGCCTCCCGGACGTGCCGCACCCAGTACTCGGGCGACGTCAGCTGTTCGGGGGTGGCCGGTTCGCCGGTGACGTCGGAGACCAGCGGGATGCGCGGTGCCCGGAAGTCCAGGCTCTCGGCGATCCGCCGGAACTCGTCGAGCATGGCGTCCATGTGCGGCGAGTGGAACGCGTGGCTGACGGTGAGCCGTCGGGCCTTGCCGCCGCGGTCGCGCCACTGTGCGGCGATGTCGAGGACGGCGTCCTCGTCGCCGGAGACGACGACGGAGGCCGGACCGTTGACGGCGGCCACCGCGACGCGCCCCTCGTAGGGGCTCAGCAGTTCCGCGGCCTCCGCCTCGGACGCGGTCAGGGCGACCATGGCGCCGCCCTCGGGCAGTGCCTGCATCAGCCGGCCCCGGGCCGCGACCAGCGCGGCGGCGTCGGGCGCCGACAGCACTCCGGCCACATGGGCGGCCGCCAGTTCGCCGATCGAGTGCCCGAGCAGCAGGTCCGGCACGACGCCCCAGTGCTCGACGAGCCGGAAGAGGGCGACCTCGACCGCGAAGAGGGCGGGTTGGGTGTACTCGGTGCGGTCCAGCAGGGCCGCCGCGTCCGAACCGGCCGGGGCGAAGACGACCTCGCGCAGCGGCCGATCCAGGAGGGGGTCCAGCTCGGCGCAGATCTCGTCGAAGGCGTCCGCGAAGACGGGGTGGCGGGCGTACAGTTCGGCACCCATTCCGGGGCGCTGGCTGCCCTGTCCGGCGAAGAGGAACGCGGTCCTGCCCGCGACTGCCGTGCCCTGGGTGACGCCGGGTGCGCCGCCGGCGGTGGCGAGGGCCTTCAGGCCGTCGAGCAGCGCCTCGCGGCTGTCGCCCACGACGGCGCCCCGGTACTCGAAGGTGCTGCGGCCGGTGGCCAGGGTGTGGGCGATGTCCGCCGGGCGCAGGCCGGGGCGGGCGTCGGCGTGTTCCAGCAGCCGCTGGGCCTGGGCCTTCAGGGCGGCCCGGCTGCGGGCCGAAAGCAGCCACGGCAGGACTTCGCCGTCACCGTCGTCCCCCGCCCCGGCGTCGTCGGCGCTCGCCGGCTCCGCCACACCGTCCGCGATGTACTCGTCCGGGACGTGTTCCAGGATGGTGTGCGCGTTGGTGCCGCTGACGCCGAAGGAGGAGATCCCGGCCCGGCGCGGTCGGCCGTTGTCCGGCCACGGGGTGTCCTCGGTGAGCAGGGACACCGCGCCCGCCGACCAGTCGACGAACGGGGTCGGAGCGTCGACGTGCAGGGTCCGGGGCAGGACCCCGTGCCGCATGGCCAGCACCATTTTCTGCAGGCCCGCGATACCGGCGGCGGCCTGGGCGTGTCCCATGTTGGACTTGAGGGAGCCCAGCAGCAGCGGCCGGTCGGCGGGCCTGTCCTGGCCGTACGTCGCCAGCAGGGCCTGCGCCTCGATCGGGTCGCCGAGCCGCGTGCCGGTCCCGTGCGCCTCCACCGCGTCGACGTCGGCGCTGCCGAGCCCCGCCGAGGCGAGGGCCTGGCGGATGACGCGCTGCTGGGAGGGGCCGTTGGGCGCGGTGAGCCCGTTGCTGGCGCCGTCCTGGTTGACC
The DNA here is from genome assembly GCF_045040105.1 of Streptomyces sp. NBC_01390. NCBI lineage: Bacteria > Bacillati > Actinomycetota > Actinomycetes > Kitasatosporales > Streptomycetaceae > Streptomyces > Streptomyces sp. NBC_01390. Next base: position 210,660 of record NZ_CP109551.1, read on the forward strand.
GCGGAGCCCCGGACCAGGGCGAGCACCGGGTGACCGTTGCGGCGGGCGTCCGACAGCCGCTCCAGTACGACCATGCCGGCGCCCTCGGCCCAGGCGGTTCCGTCGGCGGCGGCGGCGAAGGGCTTGCAGCGGCCGTCGGCGGCGAGTCCGCGCTGCCTGCTGAACTCGATGAACGCGCCGGGGGTGGACATCACCGTGACACCGCCGGCCAGCGCGAGGGTGCACTCGCCGGAGCGCAGCGCCTGGGCGGCGAGGTGCACGGCGACGAGCGAGGACGAGCAGGCCGTGTCGACGGTGACCGCCGGGCCCTCCAGTCCGAAGGTGTAGGAGATACGGCCCGAGGCGACGCTGCCCGCGCTGCCGATGCCGAGGTAGCCCTCGGTCTCCTCGGTGGGCTGCTGGACGCGGGAGCCGTAGTCGCGGTAGCTGGAGCCCACGAAGACCCCGGCCCGGCTGCCCTTCAGCGACGCCGGGTCGATACCGGCCCGTTCGAACGCCTCCCAGGAGATCTCCAGGAGCAGCCGCTGCTGCGGGTCGATCGACAGCGCCTCACGCGGGGAGATGCCGAAGAACGCCGGGTCGAAGTGGTCGGCGTCGTGCAGGAACCCGCCCTCGCGGGCGTACGTCCGGCCGATCTTGTCCGGGTCGGGGTCGTACAGCTCGTCGAGGTCCCAGCCACGGCCGGTGGGGAACTCGGTGATGGCGTCGGCGCCCGACGTCACCAGCCGCCACAGCTCCTCCGGGGTCGTGACTCCGCCGGGGTAGCGGCAGCTCATCGCGACGACGGCGATGGCGTCCTCGTCGACGAGTACGCCCGGCACGACCGGCGCGGCCGGGGAGCCGGACACCGCCGGTACGGAGGCCGGTGCCACTGCTGTGCCGCCCAGTTCGGACCGTACGTGGTCCACCAGGGCGGTGACCGTGGGGTGGTCGAAGACCAGGGTCACCGACAGGCGCAGTCCGGTGACCTCGGAGAGGCGGTTGCGCAGGTCGACGGCGGTGAGCGAGTCGAAGCCGAGGTCCTTGAAGACCCGGTCGGGGTCGATGTCGGAGGGGTCTGCGTAGCCGAGGACGGAGGCGACCTCGGTGCGGATCAGCCGGGTCAGTTCCTCCTGCCGCTCCTGCGCGGGCAGTGCCGCGAGGCGTCCGGCGAGGGAGTCGCCCTCCCTGTCCTGCCGGTCGGCTCCGGCGGCGGCCAGGATGTCGCGAGCGTCGGGCAGGTCGCGCAGGATCGCGCTGGGCCGCAGCGCGGTGTAGGCGGGCGCGAAGCGGTCCCAGGCGAAGTCGCAGATCACCAGCCTGCTCTCGGCCCGGTCCAGGGCCTGTTCGAGGGCGGTGACGGCCAGTTCGCTGTCCATCGGGGGGAGGCCGTTGCGTACGAGCCGTTCGCGGGCTGAGTCTGCGGCGCTGTCGCCCGCCCAGAGGCCCCAGGCCACGGCGGTGGCCGGCAGGCCGAGTGAGCGTCGCTGTTCGGCGAGCGCGTCGAGGTACGCGTTGGCGGCGGCGTAGCTGCCCTGTCCGGTGCCGCCGAGGGTGCCGGCCAGCGAGGAGAACAGGACGAACGCGGTCAGGTCCAGGTCGCGGGTGAGGGTGTCCAGGTTGCGGGCGGCGTCCATCTTGGGGCGCAGGACGGCGGCGGCCCGTTCGGGGGTGAGGGTGTCGAGGACGCCGTCGTCCAGGACGCCGGCGGCGTGTACGACGGCGCGCAGGGGCCGGTCCTCGGGGATGCCGGCGAGCAGGGCGGCGAGCGCGTCCGGGTCGGCGGCGTCACAGGCGGCGACCCGGGCTTCGGCGCCGAGGCCGGCGAGTTCGGTGACGAGTTCGGCGGCGCCGGGTGTGCCGGGGCCGCGGCGGCCGGTGAGCAGCAGGTGCCGGGCGCCGGAGCGGGCGAGCCGGCGGGCGACATGGGCGCCGAGGGCGCCGGTGCCGCCGGTGATGAGGACGGTGCCGTCGGGTTTCCAGTCGCCCGGTGTCGTCGCCTCGGCCGGCAGGGCCCGGACGAGCCTGCGGCCGTAGACCCCCGAGGGCCGGATCGCGATCTGGTCCTCGCCGTCGAGGCCGGCCAGTACGGCCGCGAGCCTGCTGCCGGCGCGGTCGTCCGGGTCGGCCGGCAGGTCGATCAGTCCGGCCCAGCGTTCCGGGTACTCGACGCCCGCCACTGCGCCGAGTCCCCACAGGGTGGCCTGGGCCGGTGCGGTGAGGGCGTCGGAGCGTCCGACGGACACCGCGCCGCTGGTGGCGGACCACAGCGGGGCGTTGATCCCGGCGTCGCCGAGCGCCTGCAGCAGGGTGGTGGTGAGGGCGAGTCCGGTGGGCAGCGCGGAGCCGTCGGTGTACGGGTCGTCGGCGAGGGCGAGCAGGGAGAGCACGCCGCCGTCCGGGGCGGTGAGGGCGCCCAGCCGGGCGGCGAGTCCGGCCCGGTCGGCGTCGGCGGCGGCGACCTCGACGGGTACGGCCGAGGCGCCGTGCCGTTCCAGGGCGCGTAGCGCGCCCGTCACCACCGGGTCGGTGGCCGCGCCGGCCGGTACGACGACCCACCAGGTGCCGGTGAGGACAGGCGTGCCGGGGGCGAGGTGCAGGGCCTTGAAGGTGACGCGGTAGCGCCAGCCGTCGATGGTGCCGCGTCCTCGGCGTCCGCGCTGCCAGTCGGCGAGCGCGGGGAGCACACCGTCCAGGGAGGCGCGGGCGGTCTCGTCCTCGTCCGACAGGTTCAGCGCGGTGGCGACGGTGCTGAGGTCGCCGCGCTCGACGGCGTCCCAGAAGGCGGTGTCGGCGGGCTGCGCACCGCCCTGGGCCCCGGTTCCCTCGGTGTGCGTGGCGGTGGGCTCCAGCCAGTACCGCTGCCGCTGGAAGGCGTAGGTGGGCAGTTCGACGGGGCGGGCGCCGGTGCCCGCGAACACGGCGCGCCAGTCCACCGGGACACCGTGGACGTACGGCCCGGCCAGTGCGGCCAGGAAACGGTCGGGGCCGCCGTCGTCGGTGTGCAGGGTTCCGGTGACGCGTCCGGCGACGTCGGCGGCTTCCAGGCTCCGCTCGATCCAGACGGTCAGCACCGGATGGGGGCTGGCTTCGACGAAGGTGTCGTGCCCGGCGTCGATCAGCGCGGCGACGGTCCGGTGGAACTCCACGGGCTCGCGGAGGTTGCGGTACCAGTACTCGGCGTCCAGGGCCGTGGTGTCCAGGGCGTCGCCGGTCACGGTGGAGTAGAAGGCGATCCGGGAACGGCGCGGTGAGATCCCGGCGAGCGCGTCCAGCAGCTCCTGGCGCAACTCGTCCACCTGGGGCGAGTGCCCGGCGAACGTCACGCCCGGGATCATCCACCGCATCACGCCGTCCTCGGACAGCCGCTCGCCGAACTCCTCCAGGGCCCGCGGGTCGCCGGAGACGGTCACGGAGGAGGGCCCGTTGACGGCGGCCACGGACAGCTTCTCGCCCCAGGGAGCGAGGCGTTCGCGTACGTCCGGGTCGGGGAGGGCGACGAAGAGCATCGAGCCCCGGCCGACCAGTGCGGTCAGGATCCGGCTGCGCAGGGCGACGACCTTGGCGCCGTCCTCGAGGGACAGCGCCCCCGCCACCACGGCGGCGGCGATCTCACCCTGGCTGTGCCCGACCACGGCCGACGGCTCGACACCGTAGGACCGCCACAGCGCCGCCAAGGACACCATCACGGCCCACAGCACCGGCTGCACCACATCGACCCGGTCCAACGTCGGCGCACCGGGCTCATCGCGCAGCACAGCCGTCAACGACCAGTCCACATACGGCGACAGCGCACGCTCACACTCCGCGACACTCGCCGCGAAGACGGGGGCGGAGTCCAGCAGCCCCACCGCCATCCCCACCCACTGCGATCCCTGACCCGGGAAGACGAAGGCGGTACGGCCGGGGGTGGTGGCTGCGCCGTGCACCACGGCGGGGTTCTTCTGTCCGGCGGCGAGTGCGGCCAGACCGGTCAGCAGGGTGTCGCGGTCGATGCCGACGACGACGGCACGGTGTTCGAACGCGGACCTGGTGGTGGCCAGCGTGTGGCCGACGTCGACGGGCCGCAGCTCCGGACGGTCCGTCAGCCGGGAGTGCAGCCGCGCGGCCTGCTCGCGCAGCGCCTCCGGGGTCCGGGCGGAGAGCGGCCACGGCACGGCCGCCCCGAGCGGGCTCCCCTCGGGTGCGCCGCCCGGCTCTTCGTCGTACGGCTGCTCCGGGGGCTGTTCGATGATCACGTGGGCGTTGGTGCCGCTGAGCCCGAAGGAGGACACACCGGCCCGGCGCGGGTGGCCGTTGCGGATCCACGGCCTGGGCTCCGTCAGGAGTTCCACGGCGCCCGCCGACCAGTCGACGTTGGGGGTCGGTTCTTCGGCGTGCAGCGTGCGGGGCAGTACCTCGTGGCGCATCGCCTGGACCATCTTGATGATGCCGGCGACGCCCGCGGCGGCCTGGCTGTGCCCGATGTTGGACTTCAGCGAGCCGAGCAGCAGCGGGCGGTCCGACGGACGGTCCTGGCCGTACGTCGCCAGCAGCGCCTGCGCCTCGATCGGGTCCCCGAGACGGGTTCCCGTACCGTGCGCCTCCACGACGTCGACCTCGGCCGACGGGACGCCCGCGCCGGCGAGCGCGCTGCGGATGACCCGCTGCTGCGCCAGGCCGCTGGGCGCGGTCAGTCCGTTGCTGGCGCCGTCCTGGTTGACCGCCGAGCCCCGGACGAGGGCCAGCACGGGGTGGCCGTTGCGGCGGGCGTCCGACAGCCGCTCCAGCAGAAGCAGTCCGATGCCCTCGGCCATGCCGAAGCCGTCGGCGCCTGCGCCGAAGGACTTGCAGCGGCCGTCGGCGGCGAGTCCGCGCTGCCTGCTGAAGCCGGTGAAGGACAGCGGGGTGCCCATCACCGTCGCCCCGCCCGCGAACGCCAGGGTGCACTCGCCGGAGCGCAGTGCCTGGGCCGCCAGGTGGACGGCGACCAGTGAGGACGAGCAGGCCGTGTCGACGGTGACGGCCGGCCCTTCGAGGCCGAGGGTGTAGGCGATACGACCGGACAGGATGCTGGTGGAGATACCGGCGATGAGATGGCCCTCCACCTCCTCGGGTACGTCGCTCAGGTCGCCGTAGCCCTGGTAGGCGGCGCCGGCGAACACGCCGACCTGGCCGCCGCGCAGGGCGGCGGGGTCGATGCCGGCCCGTTCCAGGGCCTCCCAGGAGGTCTCCAGGAGCAGCCGCTGCTGCGGGTCCATGGCCAGCGCCTCGCGTGGCGAGATGCCGAAGAAGGCGGGGTCGAACTGCCCGGCGTCGTAGAGGAATCCGCCTTCGGAGCTGTAGGTGGTGCCGGGCCGGTCGGGATCGGTGTCGTAGAGGCCGTCCAGGTCCCAGCCCCGGTCGGCGGGCAGCCCGGAGATGACGTCCCGGCCCTCGGCGACGAGCCGCCAGAGGTCCTCCGGGCTCCGGACGTCACCGGGGTAGCGGCAGCTCATGGCGACGATGGCGATCGGGTCGTCGGCGTCGGCGCGCACATGGGCGGGGGCAGGCAGGGCCGGGGCGGCGGTGTCGGGGCCGAGGAGTTCCTCGCGCAGATGCCGGGCGAGCGCAGCGGCCGAGGCGTAGTCGAACAGGACCGTGAGCGGGAGGCGCAGGCCGGTGGCCGCGTTCAGCCGGTTGCGCATCTCCACGGCGGTCAGCGAGTCGAAGCCCAGCTCCCGGAAGGCCCGTTCGGGGGCGATGGCGTCGGCGGACCCGTGGCCCAGGACGCCTGCCGCGTGACCGCGTACGAGGTCGGTCAGCAGGCGGTCGCGGTCGGCCGGCGGCAGGTCCGCCATCCGGTCGCGCAGCGAGGAGGCGGCCTGGTCGCCGACCTCGCCGGGGGCGGTCTCCTCGGCGAGTGCGCGGCGGACCTCGGGGAGGTCGCCGATGAGCGGGCTGGGCCGGGCCGAGGTGAAGACGGGGGCGAAGCGCTCCCAGTCGACGGCGGTGACGAGGACGACGGTCTCGTCGTCGGTCAGGACCTGCTGGAGGCCGGTCAGCGCGACCTGGGGGGCCATGAAGGGGATGCCTCGGCCGCGCAGCTGCTCCTCGACGAGGTTGGCCGCCATGCCGGCGCCGCCTTCGGGGTCCCAGATGCCCCACACGACGGAGGTGGCGGTGCGGCCCCGGGCGCGGCGCCGGTCGGCGAGTGCGTCGAGGTAGGCGTTGGCGGAGGCGTAGGCGCCGTGGTCGGCACTGCCCCAGACGCCGGAGATGGAGGAGAACAGGACGAAGGAGTCCAGGTCGTCCCGGTCGAAGACGGCGTCGAGGTTGGCCGCGCCGGCGACCTTGGCGTAGAGGATGCCGGCGAACTCGTCGGGGTCGGTGTCGGACAGCGGGACGAGTTGGCCGGTGCCGGCGGCGTGGATGACGGTCCTGATCCGGGGGCCGTCCTGTTCGAGCCCGGCGACCAGTTCGGCGAGCCGGTCCCGGTCGGCGACGTCGCAGGCGGCGACGGTGACCCTGGTGCCGAGTGCGGTCAGCTCGGCGGCCAGTTCGGCCGCGCCGGGGGTGTCGGCGCCCCGGCGCCCGACCAGGACGAGGTGTTCGGCGCCGCCCTCGGCCAGTCGGCGCGCGAGGTGGGCGCCGACGCCGCCGGTGCCGCCGGTGACCAGGACGGTGCCGCGCGGCTGCCAGGCGTCGGTGCCGACAGGCGCGGCGGGGGCCGCGCGGACCAGCCGCCTGCCGTAGGTGCCGGAGTGGCGTAGGGCGACCTGGTCCTCGCCGGCCCCGTCGGTCCGGCCGGCGAGGATGCCGCACAGCCGGGCGGCGGCGCGTTGGTCGAGCGTGTCGGGCAGGTCGACGAGACCTCCCCAGCGCTGCGGGTGCTCCAGCGCGGCGCACCGGCCCAGGCCCCACACCAGATGCTGTCCGGGGCTGGTCACCGCGTCGTCGCGGCCCGTCGTGACCGCGCCCCGGGTGGTGCACCAGAGGGGGGCGGTGATCCCGCTGTCACCCAGTGCCTGTACGAGGGTCAGGGTGAGCGCGGTGCCGAGGGGGAGGTGGGCGTGGCGCGGGTGCGGGCGTTCGTCGAGGGCGACGAGGGAGAGGATCCCGGAGACGGGGCCCGGCCCGGCTGCCGCCGCCGCCTCGGAGAGACGTGCGGTCAGGGCCGTCCGGTCGGTGTCGGCCTCGGTCAGGACGAGCGGTACGGGGACGGCTCCGGCCTCGCGGAGCGCCCGGAGGGCGGCTTCCAGTGCCGGATCCGCGTCCGTGGCGTCGGTGACGGCGACCAGCCAGGTGCCGGTCAGGGTGGCGGTGCGGCCCGCCGGGGCGTCGGCGAGGGGCCGCCAGTCGACCCGGTAGCGCCAGGAGTCCACGGTCGCGCGTTCGTCGCGCCGCCTGCGCCAGTCGGCCAGGGCGGGCAGTACGACGGTCAGCGGGTCGTCGGCGCGGACGCCGAGCGTGGTGGTGAGTGCCGGGAGGTCCTGCCCGCCGACGGTCTCCCAGAAGGCCGCGTCCGCGGGGTCGGCGACCGCGCCCTCCGCCTCCGCGGACGGCCGCTCCAGCCAGTACCTGCGTCGCTGGAAGGGGTACGTGGGCAGGTCCACGGCGTCGGCCGGGTGCCCGGCGAGCAGGGTGTCCCAGTCGGGCGCGAGTCCGCCGGTGTGGGCCTCGGCGAGGGAGAGCAGGAAGCGGTCGAGGCCGCCCTGGTCGCGGCGGAGGGTGCCGACGGCGACGGCGTCGGACTCCTCGGCCTCGGCGGTCTGGCTGATGCCCACGGTGAGCACCGGATGGGCGCTGGACTCGACGAAGTAACGGAAGCCCTGGTCGAGGAGGGTGCGGGTGGCCTCCTCGAACCGCACTGTCTGGCGGAGGTTGCGGTACCAGTACTCGGCGTCCAGCGCGTCGGCGTCCTGCCAGCGCAGGTCCACGGTGGAGAAGAACGGCACCTGGCCGGTCACCGGTTCGATGTCCGCGAGGCACTCCAGGATCCGCTCCCGGATCTCCTCGACGTGCGCGGAGTGGGAGGCGTAGTCGACGGGGATGCGGCGGGCCCGTACGTCCTCGGCCTGAAGCTGGGCCACGACGGCGTCGATCGCCTCGGTGTCGCCCGACAGCACGGTGGCGGCGGGGCCGTTGGCGGCGGCGACGGAGAGCCGGCCGTCCCACTGGGCGAGGCGGTCGGCCAACTCCCCCGGCGCCAGCGGAACGGAGGCCATCGCGCCCCGTCCGGCCAGTGTGACGATGGCCCGGCTGCGCAGGGCGACGACCTTGGCGCCGTCCTCCAGGGACAGTGCCCCGGCGACCACGGCGGCGGCGATCTCGCCCTGGCTGTGGCCGAGGACGGCATCCGGTTCCACCCCGGCCGAGCGCCAGAGCGCGGCCAGCGAGACCATCACGGCCCAGAGCACCGGCTGGACGACGTCCACCCGTTCCAGGTCCGTCGCGGAGGTCAGGGCCTCGGTCAGGGACCAGTCGATGTGGGGGGCCAGGGCCCGTTCGCATTCGGCCATGCGGGCGGCGAAGACCGGTGAGGAGTCCAGGAGTTCGAGTGCCATGCCGGTCCACTGGGATCCCTGGCCGGGGAAGACGAACACGGTGCGGCCGGCGGGTCCCGCGAGACCGCGGGTCACGTTGGCGGCCTCGCTCCCGGTCACCAGTGCGGTGAGTCCGGTACGGAAGGCGTCCCGGTCGCCCGCGACCACCACGGCGCGGTGCTCCAACGGCGAGCGGCCGGTGGCGAGGGCCCGTGCGACGGCGCCGGGGCTCAGGCCGGGCTCCGCCTCGACCAGGGAGAGCAGTTGCCGGGCGCGCTCGGTGAGCGCGTCCTCGCCGCGCGCGGAGAGGATCCAGGGCACCAGCGGCAAGGGGGCGCCGGTCTCCCGGACTTCGGCGGGGGCGCTGTCCTCGGCGGGCGGCGCCTCCTCCAGGATGACGTGGGCGTTGGTGCCGCTCACCCCGAATCCGGACACGGCGGCGCGGCGGGGGCGGTCGGGGTCGGCGGGCCAGGACCGCTCCTCGGTGAGGAGTTCCACGGCGCCCGCGGACCAGTCGACCTGCGGGGTCGGCGCGTCCACGTGCAGTGTCCGGGGCAGCATGCCGTGCTGCATCGCCTGCACCAGCTTGATGACGCCGCCCACCCCGGCGGCGGCCGAGGTGTGCCCGACATTCGACTTGAACGAGCCGAGCAGCAGCGGCCGGTCCGCCGGGCGGTCCTGGCCGTACGTCGCCAGCAGCGCCTGCGCCTCGATCGGGTCGCCGAGCCGGGTGCCCGTACCGTGCGCCTCCACCGCGTCCACGTCACCGGGCAGCAGCCGGGCGTCGGCCAGCGCCGCGCGGATCACCCGCTGCTGCGAAGGCCCGTTCGGCGCGGTCAGACCGTTGCTCGCCCCGTCCTGGTTCACCGCGCTGCCCCGCACCACCGCCAGCACCCGATGGCCGTTGCGGCGCGCGTCCGACAGCCGCTCCACCAGCAGCACTCCGACGCCCTCGGACCACGAGGTGCCGTCGGCCCCGGCCGCGAAGGCCTTGCAGCGGCCGTCGGGGGCCAGGGCGCGCTGACGGCTGAAGGCGACGTAGGGGTCGGGGTGCGGCATGACGGTGACGCCGCAGGCGAATGCGAGGTCGCACTCGCCGGAGCGCAGCGCCCGAATCGCGAGATGCAGGGCGACCAGCGAGGACGAGCACGCCGTGTCGACGGTCACCGCCGGGCCCTCCAGGCCCAGGGTGTAGGAGATCCGGCCGGAGATCACGCTGCCCGCGGTTCCGGTGTGGAGCAGGCCCTGGACGTCGGACTGGTCGCGGGAGCCGTCGCCGTAGCCGTTCGTCATGGCGCCGACGAAGACGCCTGTCGCCGTGCCCTTCAGGGTCGCCGGGTCGATGCCCGCGCGCTCCAGCGTCTCCCAGGAGGTCTCCAGCAGCAGTCGCTGCTGCGGGTCGGTGGCGAGGGCCTCGCGCGGCGACATGCCGAAGAACGCGGCGTCGAACTCCCCGGCCTCGTGCAGGAATCCGCCGTGCCGGGTGTAGGAGGTACCGGGCCGGTCCGGGTCAGGGTCGTAGAGGGTGGCCGTGTCCCAGCCCCGGTCGGCCGGCCACTCGGAGATGGCGTCGGTGCCGGAGGAGACCATGTCCCACAGCTGTTCGGGCGTGTCGGCGCCGCCCGGGTACCGGCAGCTCATCGAGACGATCGCTATCGGCTCGTGCCTGGCGTCCTCCTCCTCGCGCAGCCGCTGACGCGCCTGCCCGAGGTCCGCGGTCGCCCGCCTGAGGTACTCAAGAAGCTTCTGTTCGTCCGGCATCGTCGCGACGCTCCTCAGGCCATTCCGAAGTTGTTGTCAAGAAGGTCGAACAGCTCGTCGGCGCTGGCAGAGCCGATGACGTCGGCGTCCGCCGGTCCGTCCTGCGGCGCGGTGCGCCCGGCCCAGACCCGTACGAGGTTCTGCAGTCGCGCGCCGATGTCGTCGGCGCCCCCGGCGCGGGGGTCGGCGGCCGTCAGAGCCGCCTCCAGCGCCTGGAGTTCGGCCAGTGCGGGGGTGGCTGGTCCTGGTCGGCCGTACAGGCCGTCGTACAGGTGGTCGGCGAGGGCGGACGGGGTGGGATGGTCGAAGACCACGGTCGCGGCGATGGCGACGCCGGTCGCCGTGCGCAGCCGGTTGCGGAACCGCACGGCGAGCATCGAGTCGAACCCGACGGCGGAGAAGGCCTGGTCGGCGGGGACGGCCTGGCGGCCGGTGTGGCCGAGGACGGCGGCGGCGTGGTCGCGGACCAGGTCCAGCAGCAGTCGGCGCCGGGCCGGTTCGTCAAGCGGTGCGAGCCGGCCCGTGAGTTCGGCGGCCGCGTCGGCCGACCCGTCGGCGGCCTCTCCTGAGGCGCCCGAGGCGGCGGTCGCCTCCGGCAGCTCGCTGAGCAGCCGCAGCGCGCGGGGGTCGGGCACGGCGGCCACGATGCGGTCCCAGCGGACGTCGGCGAGGATCGCGGCGGGTTCGTCGTGGTCCAGGGACCGCTGCAGGGCCGCGGTGACCGTGTCCGCCCTGAGGGGGCCTTCCGCCGCCTCGGCGCCTGCGGGTACGGGTTCCTGACCGCCGAGGGCAAGGGTGACCCAGCGGTGTCCCTCGTCGCGGCGGCTGTGGACCAGGGCTTCGAGGGCGGTGTACGCGCTGCCGGCGGCGCCCTTGCGGGCGGCGCCCCAGACGGCGCTCAGCGGGAACAGTACGGCGAGGGCGACGGAGTCCGGGGCCGGGTGGCCGTCGAGCAGCGTGTCGAGCTCGAGCACCGGGCCGAGGGCGGAGCGCAGGGCGTCGTCCAGGTTCTCGGGGGTGAGTTCGGCGAGCGAGGCCCCGGGATCGTAGGCACGGGCGAGGTGGACGACGGCCGTGAGCGGTGCGTCGTCGCCCGCGTCGGCCAGCGACGCGGCCAGTACTTCCCGGCCGACGGGCACTGTCAACTCGGCGCCCAGTGCGGCGAGTTCGAGGCGCAGGGCCGCCAGGGCGCCCTGGTCCGCGGTCGGCTCGCCGTGCAGGACGACGCGAAGGGCGCCCCGCCGGGCCAGCCAGCGGGCGATGTCCGGGCCCAGTTTCCCGGTGTCACCGGTGATCAGGGCGGTGCCCCCGGCCGGGGTCCAGTCACGGTGCGCCGACCCGTTCGTGGCCGACGTATTCGCGGCCGGGGCGTGGACCAGTCGGCGTGCGTGGGCTCCGGTGGGCCGTACGGCGACCTGGTCCTCCTCGTAGCCGCCCGCGAGAAGGGCGGCGAGGCGGCGTACCTCGTCGGGGCCCGGGCCGGGGGGCAGATCGGCGATGCCGCCCCAGCGCTGCGGCTGTTCCAGCCCGAGTACCCGGCCGAGCCCCCAGAGCTGGGCACCGCCCGGGCGGACCAGCGGTTCCTCGGGGTGGACCGCGACGGCGCCGCCGGTCACGCACCACAGCGGGGTGTCGATCCCGAGGGCGTCCAGGGCCCTCAGCAGTTCGAGGGTGGCGGCGGTTCCGGCGAGCACCAAGGACCCGTCGGCGGCCGGACGTTCGTCCAGGGCGAGCAGGGACAGCACACCGGAGGGCGGGAGGGGGGCCTCCGCGGCGGCTGCGGCGATGTCCTGTGCCGTACGGGCGGCATCGTTCGCGTCCACGGTGACGGTACGGGTCCGCGCGCCACCGAGGCGCAGCGCGTCGTGGCACGCACCGACGAGCGGGTCGTCGGCGTGCTGCTCGGGTACGACGAGGAGCCAGTCGCCGTACAGGGGTGCGGGCGGCGGGTCGGCCACCGGCTGCCAGCGGACGCGATAGCCGAGGGACCGCACGGCGTCCTCGTCGAGCCGGGCGCGGCGCCAGCCGGACAGCACGGGCAGCACCTCGCGCAGCGCCGGGGCGAAGCCGTCCGGTGTGCCGTCGGCGTCGGCGCCGAGGGCGGCGGCGAGCCCGGCCGGGTCCTCGCTGTCCACGGCCGCCCAGAAGCGGTCCTGCGCGGCGTCCGCGCGCCCCGCGGCAGACTCCGTCCGCGCGGTCCGGCCCGGCGTGGGCAGCCAGAAACGGGTCCGCTGGAAGGCGTAGGTGGGCAGGGCGACGCGGCGGGCGCCGGGCACGGCCCGGTCCAGGACGTCCGGCCAGGTCACCTCCGCGCCGGCTGTCCAGGCCTCGGCGAGCGAGGCGAGGAACCGTGCGGGGCCGCCGTCGTCGCGGCGCAGTGTCCCGACGGCGGTGACGGTCCGGCCCGCCTCGTCGGCGGTGCCTTCGACCCCGGCGGTGAGGACGGGGTGCGGGCTGGTCTCGACGAAGAGGTCGTATCCGGCGTCGAGCAGGTGGGTGGTGGCCCGCACGAACTCGACGGGTTCGCGCAGGTTCCGGTACCAGTAGTCGGCGGTCAGCAGCCCTCCGTCGATGGGCTCGCCGGTCACCGTGGAGTACAGCTGTGTCCCGCCGGTGTGCGGCCGTACGTCGGCCAGGGCGGCGAGCAGGTCGTCGCGGACCCGGGCCACCTGGGCCGAGTGCGCCGCGTAGTCGACCGGGATGCGCCGGGCCCGTACTCCGTCGGTCTCGCAGGCCGTGAGCAGGTCCGTCAGGGCGGCCGGTTCGCCGGCGACAACCACCGCGTCGGGGCCGTTCACCGCGGCCACGCACACGCGGTCGCCGTGGGGCTTCAGCAGAGCGCGGGCCCGGTCCTCGGAGACGGCGAGGGACACCATGCCACCGGCCCCGGCCAGCGCGACGAGGGCCCGGCTGCGCAGGGCGACGACCTTGGCGCCGTCCTCCAGCGACAACGCCCCCGCCACCACCGCCGCGGCGATCTCACCCTGGCTGTGCCCGACCACCGCCGACGGCTCCACACCGCACGACCGCCACAACGCGGCCAACGACACCATCACCGAGAACAGCACCGGCTGCACCACATCCACCCGGTCCAGCGACGCTGCCCCCGGCTCACCATGCAGCACAGCGGTCAACGACCAGTCCACATACGGCGACAGCGCACGCTCACACTCCGCGACACTCGCCGCGAAGACAGGGGCGGAATCCAGCAGCCCCACCGCCATACCTGCCCACTGCGAACCCTGCCCCGGGAAGACGAAGACGGTACGGCCACCGCTGCGGGCGTGTCCCTCGACGGCGCCGGGCGTGGCCTTCCGGCCGGCCAGGTCGGCCAGGGTGTCCAGCAGTTCCGTACGGCCGCTTCCGACGACTACGGCGCGATGCGGGAAGGCGGACCGGGTGGTCGCCAGGGAGTGGGCGACGTCGGCCGGTTCCAGTTCGGGCCGTTCGGTGAGGTGGGCGTGCAGCCGTGCGGCCTGCTCGCGCAGGGCCGTCGCGGAGCGGGCGGACAGGAGCCAGGGCAGGGCGGGCGAGGTCGGTGCGCCGTTCGGGTCGGCAGCGGACGGGACGTCGGAGGTCCCGGAGGTCCCGGGGGCGTCGATCCGTGCTGCGGTCGGCTCGGGCGTCTCCGTCTCTGTCGCCGCGCCGGGCAGCATGGCGGCCGGACGCGTACCGACCGCTTCGGTGTCTTCCGGGGCGGCTTCCTCCAGGACGACGTGAGCGTTGGTGCCGCTCATGCCGAATGCCGAGACCGCGGCGCGGCGGGGGCGGCCCGGGGTCTGCCAGGGGCGGGCCTGGGTAAGGAGTTTGACGGCTCCGCCGGACCAGTCGACCTGGGTGGTGGGGTCGTCGGCGTGCAGGGTCCTGGGCAGCAGCCCGTGCCGCATGGCCAGCACGGTCTTCATCAGTCCGGCCACGCCGGCCGCGGCCTGGGTGTGGCCGAGGTTGGACTTCAGCGAGCCCAGCCAGAGCGGGCGGTCCGCGGGGCGGTCCTGGCCGTAGGTCGCCAGCAGGGCCTGTGCCTCGATCGGGTCGCCGAGGACGGTGCCGGTGCCGTGCGCCTCGACCAGGTCGACGTCGGCAGTGGTGAGGCCCGCGTGGGTGAGCGCCTGGCGGATCACCCGTTGCTGGGCGAGGCCGTTGGGGGCGGTGAGCCCGTTGCTGGCGCCGTCCTGGTTGACCGCCGTACCCCGGACGACGGCGAGGACGGGATGGCCGAGGCGCCGGGCGTCGGAGAGCCGCTCGACCAGGATCATTCCGGCGCCCTCGCCCCAGCCGGTGCCGTCGGCGCCGTCGGCGAAGGAGCGGCAGTGGCCGTCGGGCGAGAGGCCTCCCTGCTTGCTGAACTCGACGAACACGTCCGGGGCGGCCATCACGGCGGCGCCGCCGACGAGCGCGAAGGAGCAGTCGCCGGAGCGCAGTGCCTGACCTGCGAGGTGCAGGGCCACCAGCGAGGAGGAGCACGCCGTGTCGAGGGTGACCGCCGGGCCCTCGATGCCGAGCGTGTAGGCGATCCGGCCGGACGCCACGCTGGTGACGTTGCCGCTGAGCAGGTGTCCTTCGACTCCGTCGGACGGTGTGCCGGGGCCGGTGCCGTAGCCCTGGGAGGCGACGCCGACGAAGACCCCGCCCCGGCTGCCGCGGACGGACAGCGGGTCGATCCCGGCTCGTTCGAGGACTTCCCAGGAGGTTTCCAGGAGCAGCCGCTGCTGGGGGTCCATGGCGAGCGCCTCACGGGGCGAGATCCCGAAGAACCCGGCGTCGAAGTCGCCCGCGCCGTCGAGGAATCCGCCGCCGGAGGTGTAGAAGGTGCCGGGCCGGCCCGGGTCGGGGTCGTACAGCGCGTCCAGGTCCCAGCCGCGGTCGGCGGGGAAGGCGCCGATGGCGTCCACCTCGTCGGTGACCAGCCGCCACAGGTCCTCCGGGGTGCGCGCGCCCGCGGGGAAGCGGCAGGCCATCGCGACCACCGCGAGGGGGTCGTCGGCGGTCGTGGGCCGGGGCTCGGGGGTGTCCGGGCCGACGGCGGGCCGGGTGGTGCCCGCGAGGCCGTCGCGGATGTGCCGGGCGAGGTCGGTCGCCGTGGGGTGGTCGAAGAGCGCGGTGACTGGCAGGGCGAATCCGGTGCCGGTGACGAGGCGGTTGCGCAGTTCGACGGCCGTGATGGAGTCGAAGCCGATGTCGCGCAGCGGGCGGTCGGGGTCGACCCGTTCGGCCGAGGTGTGGCCGAGGATCGCCGCCGCCTCGGTGGTGATCAGTTCGACGAGGAGCCGGTTGCCTTCCGCCTCGGGCAGCGCCGTGAGCCGGCCCTGCCACTGGCCGGCCTCGTCGGTCGGCACGGCTGAGGTGTTCTCGGACGGCGTCGACACGGACGCCTCGGCGGCTTCGGGCAACGACTCCAGCAGTCTGCTGGGGCGGCCGGAGGTGAAGACCGGGACGAACCGTCCCCAGTCGATGTCGGCGACGACCACATGGGTGTCCTGCGCGTCCAGCGCCTGGCGGAGCGCGGTCAGCGCCTCTTCGGGGCGCAGGCCGACAAGTCCGTGGCGGCGCAGTCCGGCGCCGGCGTCGCCGTCGGCCATGCCGGTGCCCTCCCAGGGGCCCCAGGCCACGGAGAGCGCGGTGAGGCCGCGTGCCCTGCGCCGGGCGGCGAGGGCGTCGAGGTGGGCGTTGGCGGCGGCGTAGGCGGCCTGGCCGCCGCTGCCCCAGGTACCGGCGATGGAGGAGAACAGGACGAAGGCGTCGAGCGGTTCGTCAGCGAGGAGTTCGTCGAGGAGGTCGGCACCGTCGGCCTTGGCCGCCAGCTCCGTGCGGAGCTGTTCCGGTGTGCTGTGCTCGGTGCGGGTGTCGGAGACGGTGCCCGCGGCGTGGAAGACCGCGCGCGGGGTGTCCCCGGCTGCCCGGAGCCGGTCGAGAAGGGCGGCGGTCTCGGCCAGGTCGCCGATGTCGCAGGCGGCCAGGGTGACCCGGGCGCCGGACTGCTCCAGTTCGGCGGCGAGTGCCGCCGCCCCGGGAGCGTCGGGTCCTTGCCGCCCGGCCAGCACCAGGTGCCCGGCACCCTCCCGGGCCAGCCAGCGGGCGACGTGACGGCCGATTCCGCCGGTGCCGCCGGTGACCAGGACGGTGCCGTGGGGGCGCGGGCCGGTGACGGACCGTAGGGCGTCGTCGGCCGCGCCGAGGCTGTCCGGGGCGGGATCGTCCGCCCCGGCAGGGTATGTACCCTCCGCGACGCGAGCGGCCGGGACCAGCCGTCGGCCGAACAGGCCGGAGGCGCGGACGGCGATCTGGTCCTCACCCGCGGGCCCGGCCGTGGTGCCGGCGTCGCCCGCGCTCCCCAGGCAGGCGCACAGCCCGCGCAGGGCGGCGGGGTCGAGCCGCTCGGGAAGGTCCACCAGACCGCCCCAGCGGTCGGGATGCTCCAGGGCGGCGACCCTGCCGAGCCCCCACACACGGGCCTGGGCGGGTGACGGCGCCGCGTCCTGTCCCGCCTGGACCGCGCCCGAGGTCACGCACCACAGGCGGGCCCGGCCACCGGCGTCCCCGAGGGCCTGGAGAAGCGTCAGGGTGAGTGCGAGCCCCGCGCCGAGCGGCTCGTGGTGCGGGTCGGGCAGGTCGGTGAGGGCCAGCAGGGAGAGCACTCCGGCTGCCTCGGCCGGGAGCCGCCCGGCCAGCTCGGCGCGCCCGGTGCCGGCGCCGACCCGGATGACGGACACGTCGGCACCGTGCTCCGCGAGGGCCCGCTCGACGGCGTCGGCCGTCTCGGTGACGGCGGGGTCGTCCGGCACCGCCAGGAGCCAGGTGCCGGACATCCGGGGGCGGGCGGGCATCCCCAGGGGCTGCCAGTCGATGCGGTACCGGTGCCGGGCGGCGGCCGACTCGTCGTCCCGCCGCGAGCGCCAGGCGGACAGCGCCGGCAGGACGTCACCCAGTGGCGCCGTCTCGTCGAGGCCCAGCAGCGAGGCGACCGAGGGGACGTCGGCCGTGCCGACCAGGTCCCAGAAGGCGTCGGAGCCGTCGGAGCCGCTCGTGCTCCTGCCTTCGGCGGGGCGCGGCCAGAACCGCTCGTGCTGGAAGGGGTAGGTGGGCAGGTCGACATGCCGGTCCGGCGCCTGGCCGTGACCGGCGGACCAGTCGACGGGAACCCCGCGGACGTGCAGCCGGGCCAGGGCCGCGACGACCGAGGGCGCCTCCGGCTGCCGCTTGGGCAGCAGCGGGATCGCCACCACGGCGGGTACGCCGGGGCTGTCCTGAGGCAGACAGGCCGGCACCAGCGCGGAGAGCACTCCGCCCGGCCCGGCCTCCAGGAACGTCGTCGCCCCCTCGGCCACCAAGTGCCGTACGCCGTCCATGAACCGCACCGTGCCGCGCACATGCCGCACCCAGTAGTCCGGGGAGCACAGCTCGGCGGCGGACGCGGGCGCGCCGGTCAGGTCGGAGACGACGGGGATGCGGGGCTCCGCGTACGACAGGCCCTCGGCCACCTCGCGGAAGGCGTCGAGCATGCCGTCCGTCCGGGCGGAGTGGAACGCGTGGCTCACGGGGAGCCGCCGGGTCCGGCGTCCCTGGCGGCGGAACTCCTCGGCCGCGACCAGCACAGCTTCCTCGTCACCGCTGATCACGGTGGCCGTCGGGCTGTTGACGGCGGCGACACAGGCCGTGCCGCCGTCGGGCAGGTCACCGAGGACGCACAGGACGTCCTCCTCGCCGGCCTCGACGGCCACCATGGCGCCGCCTTCGGGCAGTTCGTCCATCAACCGGCCGCGCGCGGCGACCAGCGCACAGGCGTCGGACAGGTCCCAGACGCCGGCGACGTGCGCGGCGGCCAGTTCGCCGACCGAGTGGCCGATCAGAAGGTCCGGGACGACTCCCCGGTGGCCCAGCAGCCGGAACAGCGCCACCTCCACGGCGAACAGCGCGGGCTGGGTATACCGGGTGCGATTCAGCAGCAGGGCCTGCTCGGTGCCCTCCGCGGCGAACAGGATGTCGCGCAACGGGACATCGAGGTGGGGGGCGAGGTGGGCCAGTACGTCGTCGAGGGCGTCGGCGAACGCCGGCTCGTCGCGGTACAGCTCCGCTCCGGCGGCGGCGCGCTGGCTGCCCTGCCCGGGGAAGAGAAGCGCGGTACGTCCGGGTGCCGCGAGGCCAGTGACCAGTTCCGGGGCGGGTGATCCGGCGGCCAGCGCCTCCAGCGCACGGCGGGCGACCGTCTCGTCGTGCCCGGGTACGGCGGCCCGCTGCTCCAGCGCGGCCCGGCCACGTGCGAGGGCCAGGGCCACGTCGGGCAGCGGGGTGCCGGGGTGCGTGTCGAGGTGGTCGAGCAGCCGGGCGGCCTGGGCGCGCAACGCGGCGGGGGTACGGGCGGAGAGCAGCAGCGGCAGCGATCCGGCCCGGGGGCGGCGGGCCCGACCGTCGGCGGCGTTCACGGGCTCGTCGGTGTCCGTCGCACGCCGGCCGGCCGTGCCCGTACCGGAAGCGTCCCGCGTCTTCTCATGCTCATCGTGCTCGGACACGACAGGCGCCTGCTCGACGATCACATGGGCGTTCGTCCCGCTGATGCCGAACGACGAGACGCCTGCCCGGCGCGGTCGGCCGGTCTCCGGCCAGGGGGTGGGCTCGGTGAGCAGCCGCAGGCCCGCCGTGTCCCAGTCGATGTGTGTGCTGGGGTCGTCGGCGTGCAGGGTCCGGGGCAGTTCGGCGTGCCGGATGGCGAGCACCATCTTGATGACGCCGGCGACACCGGCGGCCGCCTGGGTGTGGCCCATGTTGGACTTGACCGATCCCAGCCACAGCGGGCCGTCCGCCGTCCGTCCGTTCCCGTACACGGCCTGGAGGGCCTGGGCCTCGATCGGGTCGCCGAGCCGGGTGCCGGTGCCGTGGGCCTCGACGGCGTCGATCTCGGCGGCCGTGATCCGGGCGTTGGTGAGCGCGGCCCGGATGACCCGCTGCTGTGCCGGTCCACTGGGCGCGGTCAGGCCGTTGCTGGCGCCGTCCTGGTTGACGGCGGTGCCACTGAGCACCGCGAGCACCTGGTGGCCGTGACGGCGGGCGTCCGAGAGGCGCTCCAGGAGCAGCATGCCGACGCCCTCGGCCCAGCCGGTGCCGTCGGCGGAGGCGGCGAACGCCTTGCAGCGGCCGTCCGGCGCCAGCCCTCGCTGGCGGCTGAACTCCACGAACAGTTTGGGGGTGCTCATGAGGGTGACACCACCGGCCAGTGCCTGTGCGCACTCGCCGCGGCGCAGCGCCTGGGCGGCCAGGTGCAGGGTCACCAGTGACGAGGAGCATGCGGTGTCCACCGTCAGGGCGGGCCCGTCCAGGCCCAGTTCGTAGGAGATCCGCCCGGACATCACGCTGGCGGTGTTGCCCGTCATGACGTGTCCCTCGGACACACCGGGCGCGCCGTCGAGGGTGGCGGGGTAGTCCTGGCCGTTGGTGCCGACGAACACGCCGACCGGGCGGCCGCGCAGCGAGGTCGGGTCGATTCCGGCGTGTTCGACGGTCTCCCAGCAGGTTTCCAGGAGGAGCCGCTGCTGCGGGTCCATGGCCAACGCCTCGCGGGGTGAGATCCCGAAGAAGGCGGCGTCGAACCCGCCGGCGTCGTGCAGGAATCCGCCGCGCCGGCTGTAGGTGGTGCCGGGCCGGTCGGGGTCCGGGTCGTAGAGGCCCTCGGTGTCCCAGCCCCGGTCAAGTGGCCAGTCGGCGATGACGTCCCGTCCCTCGGAGAGCAACTGCCAGTAGGCGTCCGGGCCGTGGACGGCACCGGGGAACCGGCAGCCGACGCCGATGATCACGATCGGGTCGTCGTCGGCCGGCCCGGCGGCCAGGGCCGGTCGGCCCTCGGAAGGCTGCGCTTCGGGGCCGGACGGGGCGAGTTCGGCGAGGAGGTGGGCGGCGAGTGCCTGCGGTGTCGGGTGGTCGAAGAGCAGGGTGGTGGGCAGCCGCAGTCCGGTGGCCGCGCCGAGCCGGTTGCGCAGTTCCACCGCGGTGAGGGAGTCGAAGCCGAGTTCGGCGAACGCGCGGCCGGGGGCGATGGCGTCGGCGGCACTGTGGCGCAGCACCGTCGCGGCGTGTGCGCGGACGAGGTCGGTGATGTGGCGGGAGCGCTCGGCGGCCGGCAGCGCGGCCAGTTGTCCGCCCACCCGTCCGTCCGGTTCGGCCCGCTCCGGTGTGCGCGGGCCAGGTGCGACGGCGCTGGGCAGGCTGCTCAGCAGTGCCGTGGAGCGCAGGCCGACGGCTTCGCGGTAGCGCTGCCAGTCGACGTCGGCGACGACACAGAGCTCGTCGCGGTCCGCGAGGGCGGCGGTCATGGCGCGGACGGCCGCCGTGGGTTCCATGGGGCTGATGCCGAGGCGGCGCAGCCGGTCGGCGATCGCGTCGTCGACCATGCCGCCGCCCGCCCAGGCACCCCAGGCGACGGAGGTGCCGGGCAGTCCGGCGGCCCGGCGTTCGGCGACCAGTGCGTCGAGGGCGGCGTTGGCGGCGGCGTAGTTGCCCTGGCCCGCGCTGCCGAGGACGCCCATGAAGGAGGAGAACATGACGAAGTCGGTGAGGCCGAGTCCGTCGGTGACCTCGTGGAGGGCGCGGGCCGCGGTGACCTTGACGCGCATCAGGGTGGCGAGGCGTGCCGGGTCGAGGGCGTCGAGGGTGCCGTCGTCGAGGACTCCGGCGGCGTGGACGACCGTACTGAGGGGCTCCTCCTCGGGGATCGCGGCGACGACCGCCGCCAGTTGTGTGCGGTCGGCGGCGTCGCAGGCGGCGACAGTCACCCGCGCGCCGAGCGCGGTGAGTTCGGCGCACAGGTCGTCCGCGCCGGGGGCCGCCGGTCCGCGCCGGCTGAGCAGCAGCAGGTGGGTCGCCCCCTGCCCGGCCAGCTCCCGGGCGACCTGGGCGCCCACTCCCCCGGTGCCGCCGGTGATCAGTACGGTGCCACTGCCGACTCGGGCGGCGGCACGGCCACTGGGCTTCACCGGCAGCACACGGCGGCCGTACACACCGGCGGAACGGACGGCGACCTGGTCCTCGTCGGTGACGGCGGCGAGGACCGCGCAGAGCCGGTCCCCCGCCCGCTCGTCCAGTACGGCGGGCAGGTCGACGAGGCCGCCCCAGCTGTCGGGCCGTTCCAGCGCGACCGTACGGCCCAGTCCGGCGACGGCGGCCTGCACGCTCTGCCCCGGCCGCTCGCCGGCGCCCACGGCCGCCAGGCCTCGGGTGGCGCACCACAGCGGGGCCTCGGTCCCGGTGTCGCCGAGCGCCTGGACCAGGGCGAGGGTCAGCGAGAGCCCGGCGGGCACGTCGGGATGGGCGGGGTGCGGGCGAACCTCCTCGGCCAGCAGCGAGAGCACGCCCGCCACAGGGGCGTCGGCCGACGCGGCACGCACAGCGGCGGCGAGCGATTCCCGGTCCTGGTCGAGGCCGGAGGCGACGAGGGGGACCGGTTCGGCACCGGCGGCCGTCAGCGCGGCCAGCACGTCGGCGCCGACTCCGTCGCCGCTGTCCGGCGCCGGGAGCGCGACGAGCCACCGCCCGGACAGCGGCGCCCTCGCGGCGAGTGTCAGCGGGCGCCAGCCCACGCGGTGGCGCCAACTGTCGGCGCGCTGTCCCCGTAGCCGCTCGGAGCGCCACGCGGTGAGGGCGGGCAGCACCGCGCCCGCCGCTTCCGCGTCGACGCCCAAGGTGTCGGCGAGGGCCGCGGAATCCTGGTTCTCGATCTCCTGCCACAGCGTGTCGTCGGCCGGGGCGCCGGAGCCCGGTGCCTGTGGCGACTCCAGCCAGTAACGGCGGCGCTGGAACGGATAGGTGGGCAGGTCCACCAGTTGGGCGCCGGTGTCCGCGAAGGCCGGCTTCCAGTCGACGGGGAGCCCACGTACGAAGGCCTCGCCGAGCGCGTGGCGCAGGCGCCCCAGCCCGCCCTCGCCGCGCCGGAGGGTCCCGAGTACGGCGGCGTCGTGGCCCGTCTCCTGGACGGTCTCCTCGATGGCCATGGTGAGCACCGGGTGCGGGCTGACCTCGATGAATCCGGTGTAGCCGGACTCCGCGAGGGTGCGGACGGCCGGTGCAAACGCCACGGTGGCCCGCAGGTTGCGGTACCAGTACTCGGCGTCCATGGTCGCGGTGTCCAGCCAGCCCCCGTCCTCCACGGTGGAGTACAGCGGCACTTGGGCGGCCGTGGGTCGCAGTCCGGCCAGGGTTTCCAGAAGCGCCCCGCGTATCTCCTCCACATGGGCGGAGTGCGAGGCGTAGTCCACGTCGATACGCCGTGCCCGTACGCCCTCTGCGGCACAGTCCGTCAGTAGCGCGGCCAGGGCGTCGGGGTCACCGGACACCACCCCGGCGGAAGGGGCGTTGGCGGCGGCGATCGACAGCCCGGGGCGGTCGGCGAGGAGGTCCGTCAGACGGTCGTACGGGAGGGCCACGGAGGCCATGCCGCCGCGTCCGGCGAGAACGCCCAGCGCCTGGCTGCGCAGGGTGACCACCTTGGCCCCGTCCTGGAGGGACAGCGCGCCCGCCACGACAGCGGCGGCGATCTCGCCCTGGCTGTGCCCGACGACGGCGTCCGGTACGACACCGAACGACCGCCACACCTCGGCCAGCGACACCATCACCGCGAACAGCGCGGGCTGCACCACATCCACGCGGTCCCACGCACTGCCCGACCGCACGGCGTCCAGCAACGACCAGGCCACGAAGGGGGCGAGCGCCCGCTCGCACTCCTCCATCCGGGCCGCGAACACCGCCGACTCGTCCAGCAACTCCCGCGCCATACCCGCCCATTGGGAACCCTGGCCGGGGAAGACGAAGACGACAGGCCCGGTGGCGGACGCCTCGCCCTCCACGACGTCAGGGCCGGGTGCCCCGACGGCCAGCGCCGCGAGCCCCTCCTCCCTCGTCTGCCGGTCCCCGCCGACCACCGCGCGGTGGTCGAACAGGGAACGGGAGGTGAGGAGGGAGAAGCCGAGGTCGTGGGCGGTGGGCCCGGCGGGGTCCTGGAGGAGCGGCAGCAGACGGCGTGCCTGGTCGCGCAGGGCGTCCGGGGTGCGGGCGGAGAGGACCAGCGGCACCGGGAAGGTGTCGGGGACGGGGTTCGCTGATGAGGCCGAGTGCGCGGCAGGCTCTGGGGG
This sequence comes from Streptomyces sp. NBC_01390, assembly GCF_045040105.1. Taxonomy (NCBI): domain Bacteria; kingdom Bacillati; phylum Actinomycetota; class Actinomycetes; order Kitasatosporales; family Streptomycetaceae; genus Streptomyces; species Streptomyces sp. NBC_01390. The sequence goes on from NZ_CP109551.1 coordinate 234,016, forward strand.
TGCTTCTTCGAGGATGAGGTGGGCGTTGGTGCCGCTGATCCCGAAGGACGACACCCCGGCCCGACGCGGACGTCCCTCGACCGCCACCCACTCCCGCTGCTCGGTCAGCAGCTCGACACCGCCCGACGCCCAGTCGACGAGCGGCGTCGGCTCATCGACGTGCAAGGTCCGCGGCAGTTCACCGTGCCGCATCGCCTCCACCATCTTGATGACACCGGCCACCCCGGCCGCCGCCTGCGCATGCCCGATGTTCGACTTCAACGACCCCAGCCAGAGCGGCCGTTCACCAGAACGTTCCCGCCCGTACGTCGCCAACAAGGCCTGCGCCTCGATCGGATCCCCGAGCCGGGTCCCCGTCCCATGCGCCTCGACCACGTCCACCTCGCCAGGAGTCACTCCGGCCGACGCCAACGCCGCCCGGATCACCCGCTCCTGCGCCGGCCCACTGGGCGCCGTCAACCCGTTGCTGGCGCCGTCCTGATTCACGGCGCTGCCGCGCACCACCGCCAACACCCGATGACCATTGCGACGGGCATCCGACAACCGCTCCAAAACCAGCAGCCCGACACCTTCAGCCCAGCCCGTCCCCCCAGCAGACGCCGCGAACGACCGGCACCGACCATCAACCGACAACCCCCGCTGCCGCGAAAACTCCACAAACGTCCCCGGCGACGACATCACCGTCACCCCACCCGCCAACGCCAGCGAACACTCCCCCGCCCGCAACGACGACGCCGCCAAATGCACCGCCACCAACGACGACGAACACGCCGTGTCCACCGTCACCGCCGGACCCTCAAACCCCAACGAAAACGCCACCCGACCCGACAACACGCTTCCCGCGCCACCCGTCAGCCGCTGACCGTCGACGCCTCCGGCGGGTATGTGCAGCGCGGGTCCGTAGTCGTGGTACATGATTCCGGCGAAGACTCCGGTGCGGCTGCCGCGCAACGAGTGCGGATCAATACCCGCCCCCTCCACCGCCTCCCACGCCGACTCCAACAACAACCGCTGCTGCGGATCCATCGCCAACGCCTCACGCGGCGAAATACCGAAAAACTCCGCATCGAACTCCGCCGCCTCATGCAAAAACCCGCCATGACGCGTATACGACGTCCCCGCCCGATCCGGATCAGGATCGAACAACCCCTCCACATCCCAGCCCCGGTCCACCGGAAACCCCGACACACCGTCCCGCCCCGACGCCACCAACTCCCACAGCTCCCCCGGCGAACCCACCCCACCCGGCAACCGACACGCCATCCCCACCACCGCCACCGCCTCCCCCACACCAGCCTGGAGTTGACGGTTCTCGTGGCGCAGCCGGGCGGTCTCCTTGAGGGCGTCCCTGAGGGCCGCCACGACGGTCGCGTCGGAGGCGGGTGAAGAGGTCGACGACGAAGGTGCCGAAGGTGAGGAAGGTGTCGAAGAGGACGGCGTTCGGGTCATGAGCTTCCTTCTCCCGGTGCTGTTCAGGACTCGATGCCTTCGCGGGCCATACGGACCAGTTCCGCCACGTCCATGGCGTCGATGAGTTCCTCCTCGGCGACCAGTGCCTCAGTGCGGGCTCCTGCTCCCCCGTCCTCCGGGCCCGCAGCCGTGCCGGGGCCTGTGGTGTCCGCGGTGGTGTCTGTGGTGGTGTCTGTGGTGGGGAAGAGTTCGGCCCGTAGCCGTCCAGCCAGTGCGGTGGGCGTCGGGTGGTCGAACACGACGGTCGCGGACAGCCGTAGTCCGGTCGCCCTGCCCAGCCGGTTGCGCAGTTCGACAGCGCTGAGGGAGTCGGCGCCGAGTTCCTTGAAGCTCCGGCGTGTGTCGACGTTCTCAGCTCGGTCGTAGTTCAGGACGGCTGCGGCCTCGGTCCGCACCAGGGCGAGCAGTTGCTTCTCCTGGGCGGTCGCGTCGAGTTCGACGAGCCGGGCCAGAAGGCGGTCCCCGGGGGCTTCGGCCGGCGTGCGCTGCTGCGTCGTATCCCGGGTGGACACCGGGACGAGCCCGCGCAGCAACGTGGGTACGCCCGGTCCCGCGGCCCGTAGTGCGGCGGTGTCGAGGGCCAGTGGTACGGGGCAGGCCTCGCCGGAGGCCAACGCGGCGTCCAGGAGCCGCAGCCCCTGGTCGGGGGTGAGCGCGTGGATGCCCACGCGGGCGAACCGGCGGCGGTCGGCGTCGCCGAGCCCGGCCGCCATGCCGCCCTCCGCCCACGGGCCCCAGGCGAGTGAGGTGGCCGCGAGGCCACTGGCCCGCCGGTGTTGTGCCAGCGCGTCCAGGAAGGTGTTGGCCGCCGCGTAGTTGGCCTGTCCCGCGCCGCCGAGGAGGCCCTGTACGGAGGAGAAGAGGACGAAGGCGGTCAGGTCGAGTTCACGGGTGAGGTCGTGCAGGTGCCGGGCGGCGTTCGCCTTCGGTCGGAGCACCGCTGCGAGGCTCTCGGGTGTGAGGGCGTCGAACACGCGGTCGTCGAGGACACCGGCCGCGTGCACCACGGCCGTCAGCGGTCGGTCGGCGGGCACGGTGTCGAGCAGTGCCGCCAGAGCCGTACGGTCGGCGACGTCACAGGCGGCGATGGTGATCCTGGCCCCCGACTCGGCCAGCTCCGCTCGTAGTTCGGTGATGCCTGGGGCCGCGTCGCCGCGTCGGCCGACGAGCAGCAGATCGCGTACGCCGTGCTCGGTGACCAGGTGACGGGCCACGGCGGCGCCCAGTGCGCCGGTCGCGCCGGTGATCAGCACGGTGCCGTCGGAGCGCCACGGTGCCTCGGCCGGCACGGGCGTGGAGGCGCGGGTCAGCCGGGGGGCGAGTACGCGTCCGGCGCGGAGGGCGAGTTGGGCCTCGCCCGTGGCTGCCGCAGCGGCGAGGGCTGCCGTCAGTGTCTGCCGGGAGGCGGGTGCGTCGTCGAGGTCGAGCAGGGTGATCCGGTCGGGGTGCTCGGTCTGTGCCGAGCGGACGAGCCCCCAGACAGTGCTGTGTCCCAGGTCGGGCACGTCCTCGTCCGGCCCGGTGGCGATGGCGCCCCGGGTGACGACGACCAGACGCGAGGCGGCGAATCGTTCGTCGGCCAGCCAGCCCTGAGCCAGGGCCAGGGCACGTCCGGCGGCGTGCACCGCGTTCGCGCCGTCCCTACCATCCGGCCCATCCGTGCCTTCCGAGGCAGGGCCGGTCAGCGCGGCCAGGACGATGCTCGGGACGTCTGCCTCGCTGCCACCCCCCTCGGTCGACTCGGCCAGCTCGGTGAGGTCCGGGTACGAACCGGCCACCGTCGACGGTTCGACCATGCCGGCCAGCTCGGCCAGTTCGTGCGGCTCCCCGACGGCCGCCCACCGGCCGGATAACACATCGGGACAGGAACCGTCGGAGTCGGACAGCGGAACCCACTCCACCCGGAAGAGCGGGTCGCGTCCACCGCGCCGGGCCGTCCGAAGCTGCTCCGCGGAGACCGGCCGCCGCGACAGCGTGCCGATCGACGCCACCGTACGACCGGCCGCGTCGGCGAAGGTGATGGTGACCGCGTCGGGGCCTGCGGGTGCCAGTCGCACGCGGGCCGCCGTGGCCCCGGCCGTGTCCAGGCGCACCGCGCTCCACGCGAAGGGCAGGCGGGTGCCCTCTCCGCCGGGCAGGGCGCCGAGTTCGATGGCGTGCAGGGCGGCGTCGAGCAGCGCGGGGTGCAGTCCGTACCCGGCCGCGAGGTCGGCCTGCTCCTCGGGGAGGGCCAGTTCGGCGAAGACCTCCGTGCCGCGTCGCCACGCGTTGCGCAGTCCGCGGAACGCGGGCCCATAGCCGAAGCCCTGGGCGGCGAGCGACTCGTACCAGCCGGTCAGGTCGACCTCCTCGGCATCCTCGGGGGGCCAGTTCGTCAAGGCGTCGGCATGGGCGTCGGCATGGGCGTCGGTCATGGCCTCGGCGGCCCGGGCGAGGACCCCGGTGGCGTGCAGCGTCCAGTCACCGCCGTCCGGCTCTCCGCTGCCCCCACGGGCCGGTGCCGCTGCGGGACGGGTGTGCACGGTGACGGACCGTCGGCCGTCGGCATCGGCGCCCGCCGCCTGGACCTGAAGCTCGACTGCGCCCTCGTCCGGCAGTTCCAGCGGCGCCTGCAGGGTCAGTTCGTCCAGCAGCTCACAGCCGGTACGGCGAGCGGCGTGCAGGGCCAGTTCCACGAGCCCGGCGCCTGGGAAGAGCACGGTCCCGAGGACGGTGTGGTGGGCGAGCCACGGATGAGTCTCCAGGGACAGCCGCCCGGTCAGCAGGAGCGTGTCGGAGTCCGCCGGTCGCACAGCGGCACCGAGCAGAGGGTGACCCCCGGCACCGAGCCCCAGCGCGGGCGCGCCCGCAGCGGTGAGCGGGCCGGCGGTCGGCCAGTAGCGCCTGCGCTGGAAGGCGTAGGTGGGCAGGTCGATGCGGCGGGCGCCCGTACCGGCGAACACGGCCGCCCAGTCGGGGCCGATGCCTCGTACGTGGAGCCGGGCGAGTCCCTCCGTGAGCGTCCGGTCCTCGGGGTGGTCACGCCGCAGTAGGGGGACGAACTCCGCCCGCGTGTCGTCGTGTTCGTCCCTGTCCCTGTCCCTGTCCTCGTGCTCATGCTCGGGGAGGCAGTCACGGCCCATGGCGGTCAGTACGGCGTCCGGTCCGATCTCCAGGAACGTCGTCACCCCGTCCGCCCGCAGGGCCCGAACGGCGTCGGCGAACCGCACGGTCTCCCGGACGTGCCGGGTCCAGTGGTCCGCGTGCTGCGCGCCGTCCGGGAGAACGGTGTCCGGCCCGGCAAGGACTCGCCCTGTCATGGCCGACAGAAGGGGTACCGCGGGCGCCGACAGGTCGATGCCCCGGGCCACTTGGCGGAACTCGTCGAGCATGGGGTCCATACGTGGCGAGTGGAAGGCATGGCTGACCCGCAGCCGCCTGGTCCTGCGGCCGCGCGCCGCCAGTGCGGCGGCGATCTCCATGACCGTGTCCTCGTCGCCGGAGAGTACGCAGGAGAGCGGGCCGTTGACGGCGGCGAGAGCAACCCGCGCCTCCCGGCCGCGCAGCAGTTCGGCGATCTCCTCCTCGGGCGCCTGGACGGAGACCATGGCGCCGCCTTCGGGCAACGCGTCCATCAGCCGGCCTCGTGCGGAGACCAGCGTCACCGCGTCGGACAACGACAGCATCCCGGCGGCGTGAGCAGCCGCCAGTTCGCCGACCGAGTGTCCGGCTACCCGGTCCGGGTGTACTCCGAGGTGTTCGACGAGCCGGAAGAGGGCCACCTCGACGGCGAACAGACCGGCCTGGGTGAACACGGTGCGGTCCAGTAGGGCGGCTTCCGGCGTGCCCTCTGCGGCGAAGACGACATCGCGCAGCGGGCGGCCGAGGCGGTCGCCGAACTCGTCGAAGATCTCGTCCAGCGCCTCGGCGAACACGGGGAATCGTGTGTGGAGTTCGCGTCCCATGCCCACGCGCTGACTGCCTTGCCCGGTGAAGAGGAACGCTGTCTTTCCACCGTTCGGCACGCCCTGCGGGACACGGGGCGGCGACTCGCCGTCCGCCAGCGCGGTCAGTTCCGCGAGCATGCGGTCCGGGTCGTCGCCGACCACTACCGCCCGGTGTTCCAGCGCCGCTCGTGTGGTGGCCAGCGAGAAGCCGACGTCGGCGATCGCGGCTCGTGGCGTCGCGCTCAGGCGTGCGGTCAACCGCCGCGCCTGTGCCCGTAGGGCCTGCTCGGTGCGGCCGGACAGCGGCCACAGCACCGTCCCGGGAGAAGGCGCGCGTTCAGCTTCGGGTACGGGGACGCGGTCGGGGTTCGGGGGTGCTTCTTCGAGGATGAGGTGGGCGTTGGTGCCGCTGATCCCGAAGGACGACACCCCGGCCCGACGCGGACGTCCCTCGACCGCCACCCACTCCCGCTGCTCGGTCAGCAGCTCGACACCGCCCGACGCCCAGTCGACGAGCGGCGTCGGCTCATCGACGTGCAAGGTCCGCGGCAGTTCACCGTGCCGCATCGCCTCCACCATCTTGATGACACCGGCCACCCCGGCCGCCGCCTGCGCATGCCCGATGTTCGACTTCAACGACCCCAGCCAGAGCGGCCGTTCACCAGAACGTTCCCGCCCGTACGTCGCCAACAAGGCCTGCGCCTCGATCGGATCCCCGAGCCGGGTCCCCGTCCCATGCGCCTCGACCACGTCCACCTCGCCAGGAGTCACTCCGGCCGACGCCAACGCCGCCCGGATCACCCGCTCCTGCGCCGGCCCACTGGGCGCCGTCAACCCGTTGCTGGCGCCGTCCTGATTCACGGCGCTGCCGCGCACCACCGCCAACACCCGATGACCATTGCGACGGGCATCCGACAACCGCTCCAAAACCAGCAGCCCGACACCTTCAGCCCAGCCCGTCCCCCCAGCAGACGCCGCGAACGACCGGCACCGACCATCAACCGACAACCCCCGCTGCCGCGAAAACTCCACAAACGTCCCCGGCGACGACATCACCGTCACCCCACCCGCCAACGCCAGCGAACACTCCCCCGCCCGCAACGACGACGCCGCCAAATGCACCGCCACCAACGACGACGAACACGCCGTGTCCACCGTCACCGCCGGACCCTCAAACCCCAACGAAAACGCCACCCGACCCGACAACACGCTCGCCGCGCCACCCGTCAGCCGCCGGCCCTCGGAGGAGTCGGGGAGAGTGCCGCCGGTGCCGGAGTCCCTGAAGGTGAAGGTGCCGGCGAAGACTCCGGTGCGGCTGCCGCGCAACGAGTGCGGATCAATACCCGCCCCCTCCACCGCCTCCCACGCCGACTCCAACAACAACCGCTGCTGCGGATCCATCGCCAACGCCTCACGCGGCGAAATACCGAAAAACTCCGCATCGAACTCCGCCGCCTCATGCAAAAACCCGCCATGACGCGTATACGACGTCCCCGCCCGATCCGGATCAGGATCGAACAACCCCTCCACATCCCAGCCCCGGTCCACCGGAAACCCCGACACACCGTCCCGCCCCGACGCCACCAACTCCCACAGCTCCCCCGGCGAACCCACCCCACCCGGCAACCGACACGCCATCCCCACCACCGCCACCGCCTCCCCCACACCAGCCGGCTGGTGTGCGTCAGGGCCCGGAGTCTCGTCCTCGGCCGAGTTCCGTACGTACCGGATCAGCGCCTCGGGGGTCGGGTGGTCGTAGATCAGAGTGCTGGGCAGGCGCGTGCCGGTGGCCCGGCTGAGGAGGTCGCTCAGTTCGACGCCCATGACGGAGCTGAAGCCGAGTTCACTGAAGGAGGCGCCGACCGGCACCGCGTCGGCCGAGTCGTGGCCGAGGACGCGGGCGACGTGTGTACGTACCAGGTCGGCCGATGCCGGGGCGGCCGGGCGGACGGTCGTCGCGGGTGCTGCCGGGAGTTCCGGGGTTTCGGGCGCGGTGGGGGACGTCCGGCCGACGGGCAGTTGCGGGAGCCGTCCGCCGTCCGTGTCCAGCCAGTACCGCCGGCGCTGGAAGGCGTAGGTGGGCAGGGCGACACGACGGGCGCGCGGGGAGGCGAGCACCCGGTCCAGCACTGCGGGAACACCGCTGATGTGCAGCTCCGCGAGTGCGGTGACGAGGGTGGACACCTCGTCGCGGTCCGCCCGGACGGCGGGTACGAAGACCTGGTCGGCGCCGTCGGCCGCGCAGTCGCGGGCCATGGAGGACAGCACGGCGTCCGGCCCGATCTCCAGGTGGAACGTGATGCCGCGGGCGTGCAGGGTCCTGACTCCGTCCAGGAAGCGGACGGCGTCGCGGGCGTGGCGGACCCAGTGGGCCGGCGAGCGGAGTTCGTCGTCGGTGGCCACCCTGCCGGTCAGGTTGGAGACGACGGGGATGCGCGCCGGCCGGTAGGTGAGGCTCTCGGCGACCTGGCGGAAGTCGTCGAGCATGCCGTCCATGTGCGGTGAGTGGAACGCGTGGCTCACGCGCAGCCGCCTGGTCTTTCGCCCACGGTCGCGCCACCGCTGGGCGAGGCGGAGCACGGCATCCTCGTCGCCGGAGAGCACGGTCGAGGCAGGCCCGTTGACCGCGGCGACGGCGAGCCGGTGCTCCTCCCCGTCCAGGTCGGGGCGCAGTTCCGCCTCGGACGCCTGGACGGACACCATGGCGCCGCCTTCGGGCAGTCCCTGCATCAGCCGTCCGCGGGCCGCGACGAGCGCGCAGGCGTCGGGCAGGTCCCACACACCGGCCGCGTGGGCCGCGACCAGTTCGCCGACAGAGTGGCCCAGCACCGCGTCCGGCTTCAGTCCCCAGTGCTCCAGCAGCCGGTGGAGGGCGCTCTCGAAGGCGAAGAGCGCCGGCTGGGTGTAGCCGGTTCGGTCGAGCAGGGCGGCGTCGGGGCTGCTGTCGCCGTCGAGGATCAGACCTCGCAGTGGCCGGTCGAGGAAGCGGTCGAGTTGCTCACAGGCCGCGTCGAAGGCGTCCGCGAACACGGGGTACGCGGCGTGGAGCACGGCTCCCATGCCGGGCCGCTGGCTGCCCTGCCCGGTGAACAGGAAGGCGAGGCCTCCCGCGCGGGCGCTGCCTTCCAGTACGCGCGCCGCGGGGCGGCCGTCGGCGAGGGCCGCCATCGATGCGAGCAGGTCGTCCCGGTCGGCGGCGAGGACGGCCGCGCGCCGGGTGAAGTGGGTGCGGGTCGCGACACAGGAGTACGCGATCTCACCGGGCGCGAGTTCGGGGCGGTCGGCGAGATGGCGCAGCAAACGGGCCGCCTGGGCGCGCAGGGCGGGTTCGTCGCGGCCGGAGAGGGTCACGGGGACGGGCAGCGTGGCGGTGGACGGATCGGGTTCCACGACAGGCGTGCCACGCCCGCACCAGTCCGACAGCACCAGGTGGCAGTTGGTGCCGCCCATGCCGAAGGAACTCACCCCGGCCGTCCTGGGCAGGTCGTCGTGCGGCCAGGGGGCGAGTTCCCGCTGGACGGTGAGGTTGAGCCGGTCCAGGGGCAGCGAGGGAGGCGCTGCCGTGAAGTTGAGGCTGGGCGGAAGGGCCTGGTACTCGATGGACAGGATGACCTTGAGCAGGCCCACGACACCGGCCGCGGCTTCGAGGTGGCCGACGTTGGTCTTGGCGGAGCCGACCGCCAGTGGCCGGCCGGGCGTCCTCGCGGTACCGAGCGCCGCGCCGAGGGCGGCCGCCTCGACGGGGTCGCCGGCCTTCGTCCCGGTGCCGTGCAGTTCGACGTACTGCACCTGGTCGGGTTCCGTCCCGGCCCGCCGGTGGGCGAGCTGGATCACCTCGCACTGGGCGCTCTCGTCGGGCACGGTGAGCCCGACGGAGGCGTTGCCGGCGTTGTTCACGGCGCCGCCGAGGATCAGACACCTGATCGAGTCGCCGTCGGCTATCGCCCGGTCGAGGGTTTTGAGTACGACCAGTGCGCCGCCCTCTCCCCGTACGTAGCCGTTGGCCCGCGCGTCGAAGGTGTGGCACCGTCCGTCCGGGGAGAGGGCCCCGGAGCCTGCGGCGACGAGTGCGGCGTCCAGGGCGAGGTTGAGGTTGACGCCGCCGGCCACGGCCGCGGTGCAGTCGCCCGCGCGCAGGCTCTCGCAGGCCAGTTGGACGGCCACGAGGGAAGAGGACTGGCCGCAGTCGACGGTCTGGCTGGGGCCTCGCAGCGCGAGGGCGTGGGAAAGCCGGTTGGCGATCATGGTGCGCTGCGTTCCGACCGCCGTGTGCCGGGTGATTCCGGCGGCGCCGAGCCGGGCGCGCAGGATGGCGTAGTCGTCGGCGGTGGCTCCGACGAACACGGCGGTCGAGCTGCCGGCCAGGGTGGCGGGGACGGTGCCGGCATGTTCCAGCGCCTCCCAGCCGAGTTCCAGTACGAGACGCTGTTGCGGGTCCATCGCCGTGGCCTCGCGCGGGGAGATGCCGAAGAAGGAGGCGTCGAACAGGTCGGCCCGGTCGAGGAACCCGCCCCAGCGCACCCGTTCGGCGTCCGGCGCGTCGGCCGCCGCGGATACCGCGTCCGCGTCCCAGCGCTCGGGCGGCGCCTCGGTGATGGCGTGCCGGCCCGCGGCGAGCAGCCGCCAGAAGGTCTCCGGATCGGGCGCGCCGGGCAGTCGGCAGGAGTAACCGATGACCGCAATCGCCGAACGCGGACCGACTCCGTCCTTATAAGACATTTTCTCCACTTCCAGCATCCCGGCTTTCCATCTAATGGAAAACACCCGAGCCACGAGAAGAACTCTCCCAGCCCGGCATATCGTTTCGATAGCGCCGGCCGCGACACTCGGGCGCGGGACTGAGAGAAGTTGGCTCTTTTCGGATGGCCCGGGTCGCGGGTACGGTAGTCGCGTGACTACGGCTCGTCAGGCTTCTAATGGCGTTGACGGACCGGGATCGCTATGGCCTGCTTCATGCCTTTTTTGCTTGAGCTACATCGGGAGACAATGATGGCATTGGGCTTTCTGTTCGGCGGCGGCGTCGGCACCGAAGTGCACGGCCTGGAGATGTATCGGACCCATTCGGTGATGCGCGATCTGTACGAGCAGGTCTCGGCATGGACCGGCATGACGGTGGGCCAGATCCTGGAGGAGGAACTGCCGGAGCCCCAGGAGGAAAGGCAGAGTGCAGGGACGGTCCGCGAGACCGCGCTCGCCCTCGGCATCCACGACGTACTGGCGGAGCAAGGGCTGCGTCCGGCGGTGCTCGGCGGGCTGAGCCTCGGCGCGATGACCGCGAGCTGTCTCGCGGGCGCCATCGGCCGGCGGGAGCTGTTCGAGATGCTCGCGCACGCCCGGCACACCCCCGAGCTGCCTCCCGAGGAACCGGAGCAGGGCCTCACCCTGGCGTTCTCGCCGGCCGAAGGCGACCTGGCGTCCGCGTACCGCGGCGAGGGCCGCCCCGGCGTGTATCTGTCCGGGGACTTCGGCCCGACGGCGGACGGAGCCATGCGGATCCTGATGCTGTCGGGCGAGCGGGCGGCACTGGACGCGCTGGCGGCCGACCTGCCCCCGGGCACCGTCGTTCCCCTGCCGGGCCGGCCGATCGCCGTCCACTCCCCGTTGCGCGGCCACTTCCGCGAGTTCATGGCGCCCTACATCGACGCGATGCCGTTCAAGGCGCCCGAGATGCCGCTCGTCTCCTGTCTCGAGCGCGGGACGCTGACCACGGCCGAGGAGGTGCGGGATCTGTTCGACCGGAATTCCACGGATCCGATCAGCCTGGTGGACGTCTGTGCCGAGATGAAGGACCAGGGTGTGCGTCTGGGCCTCATCATGGGCGGTTCCATCCCTGACGGGATTCTCCGGTTCCCGTTCCCGGTGGTGCACGTCGACAAGCCCGAGCACATCCAGCAAGTGCTGAACAGTGTCTACGAGTTCGGCATAGACCTCTCGCCCGCGCAGGCCCGATGAGAGCCCCGCAGACCGCGGTGCCGTCTGCCGCGCAGTGCGACGCCCTCGTCGACGGCTGGCTCGGAACCGACCTCGACGAGTGGACCCGAAAGGTGGTCGCGCGGCACTTCCACCCCGAGACGGGCACCCCGCACTGGCTGCGGCGGGCCGCCGAACTCGACTTCGACCCGCGGGACATCACCCGCTACGCGGAGCTCAGCGCGTTCGGCCCCTTCCCGGTGGACATACTGCGCACCCAGGACCCGGCCGACCTGGTACCCCTGGGCGTGCCACGGCCCCTGACCGGCCGCGTCTGGGACACCGGCGGCACGACCGGCACACCCTGCCGGCTCTTCTACACGCCCGCCATGCTGCTGCACCGGGGCGCCTGGCGCCGGTGGTCCTTCGTCACCGAGGGCTTCGACGAGGGCCGGACCTGGCTCCAGGCGACCCCCACCGGTCCGCATCTGATCGGCAACGGCCTGTGGGAGGTGTCCGAGCTGCACTCGGGACAGGCGTACGCGGTCGACATGGACCCGCGCTGGGTCAAGCGCCTCATCCGGGGCGGGCGACTGGCGGACGCGGCCGAGTACACCACCCACCTGCTGGAACAGATCGCGGACGTACTCGCCCAGGGCAGGATCGACTACGTCAACACCACACCCGCGGTCTTCCAGGCGCTGGTACGCCGGTACCCCGAACTGGCGGCGCCGCTGCGGGGTGTGCGGCTGAGCGGCACACAGATGAGCCCGGACATGTACCGGGACTTCGTGGCCGCGATGGGCGGCGGGATCTGCGGCCGCAGCTACGGCAACACCTTCGGCAACGCGGCGGGGCTTCCCGTCGAGCAAAATGCCGAGCTGATGCCCTATATCCCGAATTATCCTCATGTAACGATGACGGTCGTGAACAAGGAAGACTGGTCAGCGACCGTCGAATACGGCACAGTGGGACAGGTTCGGCTAACCGTCCTGCACGAAGACCTGTTCATCCCCAATATTCTCGAACGCGACCAGGCCCTGCGTTACAGGACCGGCGAAAAATGGCCATCCGACGGAGTTGCCAATGTGACTCCACTGCAAACAACTTCCGCGTCACCCGAGGGCCTCTACTAATCCACGACTTAACGATTAATTGGCATCTCGTCAATGATGCCGTCATGTGCTTGCGAATAGAGTTCCCCCACGCTGCAAGAGAATACACGCATGATACTGATCGAGCGTCAAGAAGAGATGTCCGCACTACATGACCTGCTCTCCGAAAGCCGCTGCGGCAACGGACAGGTCGCACTTGTCCACGGCGCGGCGGGCAACGGCAAGTCCGAACTGCTGTACGCATTTGCCGAGGAGGCGTGCACGGCCGGTTCCCTCGTCCTGGGAGCCGTCGGCCGCGAGGAGGAACGTGACGTCCCCCTCGGGCTCGTCCGGCAACTCTCCCGGGACCTCTTACTCCCCGAGCCGCTGAGCACCCGGATGGCCCTGCTGGAGAGCAGCCTGTCGGTCGGCCCGGCCGCCCACCAGGTGTCGCTCGCTCTGCAGGCCCGGGTCGCACACGACCTGTGCCGGACACTGTTGCTCGCCGCCGGCGCGGGCGGTCTGCTGATCAGCGTCGACGACATCCAGCACGCCGATTCCGCCTCGCTGGGCTGCCTGCTGCACCTGGTTCCGCACACGCGGTCCGCCCCCGTGATGCTGGTGTTCAGCCGGCCGGACAGCGCCCGCCACTGTCCTCCGCAGCTGAGCGCCGAGCTGCTCCGCCATCCCCGCTACCGGCGCTTCCGGCTGGCTTCTCTGTCGCCGAGGGGGACGACCGCGTTGGTGGAGCAGGCACTGGGCGCCGAGGAGGCACAGATCTTCGGCCCCGCCTACCACTCCGCCAGCGGCGGCAACCCCCTGCTGATTCGCGCGTTGCTGGGGGACCGGCGTGACCGACCGGTGGATCGCGACGGCACCCAGTCCGCGATGCCGTTCATGGGAGAGCAGTTCGGGCAGGCGGTGCTCGCCTGTGTGCGCAGGGGCGAGCGGCAGGTCCTCCGTGTGGCCCGTGCGATGGCCGTCCTGGACGAGTGTGCCTCCCCCGCCCGAATCGGCCGGTTACTCCGGATGAGCCCGGCCGAGGTGGCCGAAGCACTGCGGCACCTGACGGCCGCCCGGCTCGTCGAGGGCCACCTCTTCCGTCATTCGGCGGCGCGGTCGGCCGTCCTGGACGACACCCCGTCCGACGTGCTCCGGGAACTGCGGCTCGACTCGGCGGAGCTGCTGCACCACGAAGGAGCCCCGGCGCCCGCCGTCGCCCGCCACCTTGTCGAGGAGGGACACCCGCCACAGCGCTGGGCCGTTGCGGTACTGACGGATGCCTCCGAACACGCGCGCCAGTGCGGCGACCTCGCCTTCGCCCTGCAGTGTCTGGAACTGGCGTTGACCGGCTGCGAGGACATGCGCGAGCGAGCAGTCATGACGATGATGATCATCCGGGTGGAATGGCTGCTCAACCCCTCCACGGCGGCTCCCCGTCTCGCGGGTCTGACCGACGCGCTGCTGGCCGGCATCCTGCCGGTCCAGCTCGCCGTCCCGCTCTTCCGGTCCCTGCTCTGGCACGGTCGCCCCAGCGAGGCCGCCAGGGTGATACGCGAGCTCGGCCCGGACACACCCGGCTCCCACGGTCTGCTCTCGGAATCCCGCGAATGGCTGCGGAACCGCTATCCGGCGATGCTCACGCTTCTGCCCCCTGTTCCGGACTGCTCCGGTGCCCACGGCATCCGGGAACCAGCGGCCAGCAAGTCCGCGCTGCTCGCCGAAACCGTCTTCGGATCGACCCTGCGCGGCGGGGGCGACGAGTCCAGCGTCCGGAGCGCGGAGCAACTGCTGCGTTCCTGCCACCTGGACGACTCGAACCTGTGCTCGCTGGAGTCCGCACTGCTCGCGCTCGTCTACGCCGAGAGGCTCGACCGGGCCTCCGTGTGGTCGGGCAAACTCCTCCAGGAGGCCACGGTCCGGCGGGTGCCCACGTGGCAGGCGAAGCTCACCGCGATACGCGCCGAACTCGCCCTGCGTCAAGGCGACTTGAACGAGGCGTACGCTCTCGCCCGCTCGGCCATGACACATCTGTCGCCCCGGAGCTGGGGGGTCGGCGTCGGGGCGCCGCTGAGCGTCCTCGTCCTGGCCGCGACCGCCATGGGGGCTGACGACGTCGCCGAGGAACATCTGCGTCACTCCGTACCGGACGCGATCTTCCAGTCCCGGTACGGCCTGCAGTACCTGTACGCCCGGGGCCACCACCACCTTGCCGCAGGCCGGCTGCACATGGCCCTGGAGGACTTCCTGCGCTGCGGCGATCAGGCCCGCGCCTGGGACATGGACCTGCCCGCGATCCTCCCCTGGCGCAGCGGCGCGGCGGCTGCCCATCTGCGTCTGGGACAGCGGGACCAGGTTCGCCGGCTCGCGGAGGCGGAACTCGCCCGGCCCGGCAGCGCCAAGTCCCGCAACCGTGGTGTGGCCCTGTGTCTGCTCGCCGAGATCGCCGAACCGCACCGCCGGGCAAGCCTGCTGCTGGAGGCCGTCGGCATCCTGCGGCTCGCCGGGGACAGGCTGGAACTCGCCCGGGCGCTGGCCGCGTTGAGTTCCGCACAGAGGGCGACCGGCGAGGCCGAGCAGGCACGGCGGGCGCTGTACCAGGCGCTGCAACTGGCCGATCTGTGCGGCGCGCAGCGGCTGCAGCGATCCCTGCTGCACCGCAGCAGCGAGGAGGGCCCGGCCTTTGCAGCCGCTCTCCCGAAGGATCCGCTCAGTGCGGCGGAGCGCCGGGTCGCTTCCCTGGCCGCCCTCGGCAACTCCAACCGTGAGATCTCGGACCAACTGTGCATCACCGTGAGCACGGTGGAGCAGCACCTGACCCGCGTGTACCGCAAGCTCAACGTCGCCAGCCGCGCGGACCTGCCCAGCGAGTTGCCGACACTGGCCGTCGGATCCGCCTGACCGACACCCGTCGTTCCCGCGTGGCCAGTGATGTCGGCCCGGCCGTCGGTGCCGGGCCGACATCACCAGCGGATCAGGGCGTCACTCCTGCGGAGGGGTTCAGCGCGTCGAACGCTGGATCAGCTCGTACTGCGCGGAGGTGGACTCTCCGGTGATGAGTTCGTAGCTGCCGACGGACCAGAACTGGCCGGTGCGGCCGGTGGGCGCGAGCGCCTCGATGTCGTATGCCTGGGTCTGGCCGCCGGGGACGGCGTCGCCCTGCACGGAGGTCCAGACGCCGCCGCGCAGGCGCCAGTAGAGGGCGGTGCCCTCGTAGCCGTAGGGGTCGCCCGAGACCCAGACGGTGCCCTTGCCGTCGCCGGTGACGGCATTGGCCCACAGCCCGTCGACCGGCCCGGTGACGTCGCGCCAGGTGCGGCCGTTCCAGTGCAGCACCTTGGTGTGCTGCGGTTCGTCCTCGGTGTACGGAGTGAGAGCGGTGATCCAGACGCTGCGGGCGGACTCCTGGTACACGGCCGAGACCGCGAGAGCGCTGCCGGCCGGAGCGGTTTCGGTCCAGGAACGGCCGTCCCAGTGCATGAGCACGGACCGGCCGGGCTGGCCGGCGTAGGCGAACTGCCCGACCGCCCAGGCGTCGTGGGAGGACCGCGCCTCGAAGGCCTTGATGAAGACGCCGCTCTTCAGGGGGGTGCTCTGCCAGACTCCGTGGGAGTACGAGTTGATCGCCGTGTCGCTCACCAGCCAGACCTTGCCGGGTACGGCGGCGAGCTTCGCGAAGCCGAAGCTCTGCTCCGCGGGCAGTGGCGTCCGCGTCCACTGCTTGCCGTCGTAGTGGGCCAGGGTCTCGCCCTGCTGGTCCCAGCCGTACGCCCAGACGTCGTGCGCGGACACCGCGTCCACGGCGTGCCACACGCCGGTCGCCGGCACGTCGGGGGTGGACTGCTGCTGCCAGCTTCTGCCGTCCCAGCGCAGGATCACACCCTGGCCGACCCCGTGGACGTACTGGACGCCCACCGCCCAGGCGGCGTCAGGACCGACCGACGCGATGTCGAAGAGCACGGAGCTGTCGGAGAGCGTCCCCGCCAGAGAGGTGCGCCAGGCCGGAGCCGAGACCTGATTCACGGACGCCACGGCGGGAGCCGCACCGTCCGCCACGGAGATCGCCGCCGGGGCAACGGTCACGGTGGCCGCCGTGAGCGCCGCGACGATCGCGATCTTGAGGTGCGTTCCCGTCTTCATGCCATCTCCCCGTTGTCCACGAAGGCGCTGCGGAAGCCCTGCATGTCCGCCCCCGGCAATGCCTGCTCACTCATAAAGACCCTTCTCCCCGCCGGACGGTTGTGCCGGCGGCCGCACGGCGCGCCACTCGACCTCACGACGCGGGTCGTCGGCAGTGAACGACATCCACCTCGCAGTGAGTTGACGCACCGTCCGATCCCTGCGTCAGCGGCGGGGAAGGAGCTGCTGGTGCCCTCCCCCGCCGTGGGCGTGGGATCAGCAGCGCTTGCTGGAGTAGCCCCCGACAGGTGCGGGGTCACCGGCGGCACGTACGGTGCCCGACCCTGCCGTGCATTCGTTCACGGTGCTGGTGCCGCTGGACCAGAACTCCTGGCCGTCGGTGTTCGTCCAGGAGTGCTTGCCGAGGACCTCGTCCTGGGAGTAGCTGTAGACAGCGGCGGTCACGTCGTAGTCTCCGACGGCGTCGCGGAAGCTCTGCCAGACCCAGACGTAGCCGTAGTTCTTGGCACAGGACGGCGAGTAGAACTGCTTGACGGACGCGGCGGTCTTGCCGGCGCGCGTGATGTACCCGGTGGAACCGATCTGATAGGCGTCCGCGCACACCCCGGCCGCCCTGGCCCGCGGACTCGCCGGGTTGCCGTCGGCTGACGGCGCGGTGGAGGCCGCCGCAGTGGTGCTGGTGGTGGTGGTGCGTGCGGTCGGTGCGGGCGCCGGGCCGGTTCCGGCGGTGGCGACCGCGGCCGGGATGAGAGCGAAGGCGCAGGCCAGTGCCGCAGTGGTGGTCTTGAGGTGACGCATGTGGTGTTTCCCCCTGCTCGTCGTGGTTGAGCCACGTGTCATGACGGGTGTCAGGACAGGTGCTGAGACGTGCTCCGAAGCGGGGGACACCGAAAACAAAGGCACGCGTGGTCAGCGCGGTCCCCGTGGCACGAAGCGGCCATCTCCGGATTCCCCGGAACACTTCGGACGCAAGGTGAGACCCGCCTGCCCCTCAAAGGGTTGTACGGCAGTTCTCGCGCACCTCGTAGAGATCGCCCGGGCAATGGATCAACCCGTCTCCGTCTCCAGGTACCGTCAGGGTATGAGTCATCCGCATCCCGACCTGAAAGCCGCCCCGCCCCTTCCCGAGGGAGGGCTGCGGGTCATTGCCCTGGGCGGCCTGGGTGAGATCGGCCGCAACATGACCGTCTTCGAGCACGCCGGCAAACTGCTCATCGTCGACTGTGGCGTGCTGTTCCCCGAGGAGACCCAGCCCGGCGTGGACGTGATCCTGCCGGACTTCACCTCGATCCGGGACCGGCTGGACGACATCGTGGCCATCGTGCTCACCCACGGCCACGAGGACCACATCGGCGGCGTACCGTACCTGCTGCGTGAGCGGTCCGACATCCCCGTCGTCGGTTCCAAGCTGACGCTGGCGTTCCTGGAGGCCAAGCTCAAGGAACACGGCATCCGGCAGCGCGCGGTGCGCGTGCGCGAGGGCGACCGGCGTGGTTTCGGGCCCTTCAACTGCGAGTTCGTTGCGGTCAACCACTCCATCCCGGACAGTCTCGCGGTCGCGATCCGCACCCGCGCCGGGATGGTGCTGCACACCGGCGACTTCAAGATGGACCAGTTCCCGCTCGACGAGCGCATCACCGACCTGCGTGCCTTCGCCCGCCTCGGCGAGGAGGGCGTCGACCTGTTCCTCACCGACTCCACCAACGCCGAGGTACCCGGCTTCACCACCTCCGAGCGTGAACTGAACCCGGCGATCGAGCAGGTGATGCGCACCGCGCCGCGCCGGGTCATCGTCTCCAGCTTCGCCAGCCATGTGCACCGCATCCAGCAGGTCCTGGACGCCGCCCACCAGCACGGCCGCAAGGTCGCCTTCGTCGGCCGCTCCATGGTCCGCAACATGGGCATCGCCCGTGACCTCGGCTATCTGAAGGTGCCGTCCGGTCTGGTCGTGAGCACGAAGGAGCTGGAGAAGCTCCCGGACCACAAGATCACGCTGGTGTGCACCGGCTCCCAGGGCGAACCGATGGCCGCGCTGTCACGCATGGCCAACCGCGACCACATGATCCGCATCGGCAAGGGCGACACCGTCCTGCTCGCCAGCTCCCTCATCCCCGGCAACGAGAACGCCATCTACCGGGTGATCAACGGACTCACCCGTTGGGGCGCCCACGTGGTCCACAAGGGCAACGCCAAGGTGCATGTCTCCGGACACGCGAGCGCCGGTGAACTCGTCTACTGCTACAACATCGTCAAACCCCGCAACGTCATGCCCGTGCACGGCGAATGGCGCCACCTCCGGGCCAACGGTGACCTCGCCATCCGTACGGGTGTCGATCCCGAGCGGGTCGTCATCGCCGAGGACGGGGTCGTCGTCGACCTCGTCGACGGGCGTGCCTCCATCACCGGCAAGGTGCCCGCGGGCAACGTCTATGTGGACGGCATGGAAGTCGGCGGCGCCACCGAAGCCTCCCTCAAGGACCGTCTGACCCTCGCCGAGGAGGGCGTCGTCACGGTCGTGGCCATCGTGGACGCCGACACCGGCGCCCTGGCCGAAACCCCCGACTTCCTGGCCCGCGGGTTCGTCCACGACGACACCACCTTCGAGTCCGTCATCCCGGTCATCGAGAAGACACTGGCCACCGCGGCCCAAGAAGGTATCGGGGACGCACACCAGCTCGAAAAGCTCATCGCCCGCGCTGTGGCGAACTGGGCCTTCCGCACCCACCGCCGCAAACCCCTCATCATCCCCGTCATCATCGACGCCTGAGCCACAACCCGTCAGAACGATCCCCGGTTCCGGTCGCAGCCGGAACCGGGGACACACCAGGGACACCTCCGGGCCGGCACCGATCGGCATCCGTTTCGTGCGGCCGTCCGTGCGGCCGACACGCGCACTCCGGTCAGAAACTTCCTTTACTGGGACTGATCGTCCGCTATCCCCGATGATGGGGACTGCCTGAGGCAACGGATCAAGGAACTCTGGGAGTACGCACATGGCAGTGGAGGCCGGCACTCAGCAGGACGAGCGCGTCGCGGGGCGGGTGTGGACGGTACGTCTGGACCCGGACGGCCGCCCTGCCGCCGGCGCGGTCCGGCTCTCCTGCTCCCGCCAGACCTGCGCCGACCAACGCCTTCCCGGCGGCGCCGCCACGGGACGCAAGGCCGCCGTCGAACACATCAACATGCACCTGGCCCACGTCCGCGCGGGCGGCGGGCCACGCGCCGAGGCATGGTGCGCCTGCCGCGCCGCCGACTGCGCCTGGCACACCCCCGACCCCACCGCCGTCACGCGCGGCGGGGCACGGCCGACGCCGACGCCGGGACCGGGGCGGTGCGGAGGGCCGGTGGTCCTGACGGTGTACGCGGACCGGGCGGGGAGGCTGTGGCGGGTTGCGGAAACGTGCGCCCGGTGCGCGGCCACCACTCCCGACTGCCGTGTCCTGGACACCGCGCCACCCCCGACCCGCACCACCCCGGCCCGGCGGCAGGACCCGGCGGCACCAAAGCCGGCCGGCGGCACGACGGAAGACCGCGTGGCGGCGCTCTTCTCCGACCACGCCCCCTCCCCCACGACCGGTACCGCCTCCGCACCGGCCGCCACACCCGCGTCGGTGCCCCCTGCCCGCGCAGCCTCACCGCGCGGGCCGGCCCGACGGCCTAAGCGGTGGGGGAAGATCGCGCAGCGGATCGTGCCGCAGGACCTCGAACCCGATGTCCTTCGGATGGAACTCATCGATCTCGGGGACGAGTTCCGCGCATACCAGCAGCGCCCCGAGCCGGACCTCGCCGTCCTCGCCGAACTCCACGAGCGCAAGGCCCGCGCCTTCGCTCTGTGGGCCGATGTGAGTGGCGACGATTCCCTGCGCCTGGAGGCGCACCGGGCCGAGACGGCCGCGCAGACCACCCGGGAGATGCACGCCAACCGCGGCGGCCCGCCCGTCGACGGCCAACCGGTCGTGGAACGGCTGCTGACCCGGCAACAGGCCGTGCACGCACGTTCCGTGCTGGACCATGTGGCCACCCACTGCCCGCTTCCCGAGGCCGAGGCACGCCTGGCCGTGCTGATGCTCACCCTCCGGTCCGCGCGCGCCGGCACCGGGAACGTCACCGGCCAGGACCTCACCGGCTGGCTGCCGAACGACGCCGAAGACGTGCTTCAGCGGCTGGTCGAGGCCGACTGGATGATCCTGCCCGGCACCGTCGCCGAAGTGATGGCCTCCCGGTCCGAGAACCCCGCCGCGGTCACCGTCCCCTCGCTGCTGCCCGAGCAGGCCCGTCCGTTCACCTTCGGCAAGACCACCCGCGCGAAGCTGTCCGGCTGGGCCCAGAAGATCGTGGGTGACCGAAAGATCCGCAAGAAGAAGCTGGGCGCCGCCACCCGGCTGCTGGCCCTGTACGCCGCTGCCCACACCCGCCCCGACGGCCGCCTCGGAGACGCCGAGGACGACGGAATCAATCTGGACCAGGTCGCCGTGTTCACCGCCCTGACGCCCGAACAGGTCGCCGAACACGCCCAACTGCTGGTCACCGCCGACTGGTTCACCGAAGCCGACACCGCCGAAGGAAAATTGCGCGGACAACTGGCCGAGCGTGTGCTGCCGCTGGGAGGACTGCTGTAGGTCGCCGTTCGCTGATCTCGTACAACCCCAGGGTCAGTTCACTCCAGGTCGGCGAAGACACCCACGTCCAGGTGGCCTAGGAGATCGGCGGGATCCCGGTACACGGCACTCGCGCCGGCCGCCTCCAGGTCGGCGCGCGGGATCCCGCCGGACAGCACCGCCACGGGGGCCACCCCGTCCCGTACTGCGGACTTCATGTCCCACACGGTGTCGCCGACGAACACGGCCCGTTCACTCGGCACCCCGGCCAGTTCCCTGGCCAGCCGGACGGGGTCGGGGGCGGGTTTGCCCTCGGCCACGTCGTCCGCACTGGCCGCTCCGAGAATGACGTCGTCCGCGCCGATGGCCCGTCGCAGCGCGGTGAGTTCCGCCCCGCCCGCCGAGGTCGCCAGGACGACTCCCCAGCCCCGCTCGGCCAGGGCGCGCAACAGGTCGCCCGCCCCGTCCAGTGCCGGCAGCCGCTCGAAGTACGTGGCGTACAGGGCGTGGTGGGCCGCGACGAGCTGCTCGTCCTCGTCGGGGTCGCGGTCGTCGCCGAGCACATGGGCCAGCAGATCGCCGCCGCTGAGGCCCACGGCACGGTGGATCTCCCGCATGGGGACGCCATGGCCCGCCTGGCGGAACGCCTCCCACCAGGTGACGACGTGCAGGTGATTGGTGTCGACCAGCGTCCCGTCGACGTCGAAGATCGCAGCGCGTTTCGTGGTCATCCCGGGTGACCTCGCCCTCTCACAGTTCACGCAGGGCCGGCAGCAACTTCCGCTCGGCCCACTCGACATACGGTTCCTGGTGGTCGCCGCCGATCTGGACCAGGGCGACCTCGGTGAACCCCGCGTCGACATAGGGGCGTACGGCCTCGACGACGGCGTCCACGTCGTCCCCGCAGGGAATGGACCGGGCCACGTCCTCAGGCCGTACGAACTGGGTGGCGCCCTCGAACGCGGTAGGTCCGGGCAGTTCGGAGTTGACCGGCCAGCCGCCGCCGAACCAGCGGAACTGGTCGTGGGCGCGGGCGATCGCCGCGTCACGGTCGGTGTCGTAACAGATCGGCAGCTGGCCGACTTTGGGCTTTCCCGCGCCGCCGTGCCGGTCGAACGCGGAGATCAGGTCCGGCTTGGGCTCGGTGGCGATCACCAGGTCGGCGAGACGGCCGGCGAGTTCGCACGAGTGGTCGCCCGAGACGGCGACACCGATCGGCGGGGGCGCGTCGGGCAGATCCCACAAGGTGGCGTTCTCTACGTCGAAGTGGTCACCGTGGTGGTTGACGTTCTCCCCCGCGAAGAGCGAGCGGATGATCTCCACCGCCTCTTCCAGCCTTTCCAGCCGGACCTGCAGGGCCGGCCAACCGCCGCCCACCACATGCTCGTTGAGGTTCTCCCCGGAGCCGAGTCCCAGGCGGAACCGCCCCTGCGAGAGGAGTTGCACGGTGGCGGCCTTCTGGGCGACGACCGCCGGGTGGTATCGGGTCGTCGGGCAGGTCACGTAGGTCATCAGGGGAATGCGTTCGGTGGCCTGCGCGGCGGCGCCGAGCACGGTCCACGCGTAGGGGGCGTGTCCCTGGGACTTCAGCCAGGGGAAGTAGTGGTCGGACGTGACCGAGAAGTCGAAACCGGCGCGTTCGGCGCCGACCACATGGCCGACGAGCTCGCGCGGGCCGGCCTGCTCGGTCATCATCGTGTACCCGATCTGCACCATGCCGCTCTTCTCCTCGTGGGTCGACTACGCGATTCCGGTCTCCTGGCTCGTCACTCGTCACTCGTCATTCATCACCTCTTCGTACCGAGGCGCAGGTCGACCTCCTTCTCCTGGTCTCCGGACGCCGTGCCCCGCTCCTGCACGTCGAACGCGGCGCTCAGCGCCTCGCGGAGTCGGTCCACGGCCAGGTAGCCGCCCTGGATCGTGGCGGCGACCGAACCCTCCAGCGGGGTGGGCCCGGTCGGAATCCACTCCTGGGTGGGCTCGAACTCCGCCGTCCACACGGCGGAGCGATCGCCCGGCCGGCCCTGAGGCACGTCCTCGGCGGGACGGTCGGTGGGAAATGCCGTGCGCAGCACCTCGAAGACGGTGGCGGAGTCCTCTTTGGACGCTCCGGTGAGAGACACGGTGGCCATCGGGGTTGTCCTCCTTCGGGTAGGGGTGGTGCGAGGTCCGCGTACCCCGGTGGCCGGCGACGATGCGGGCGATCTCGCTCCCCGGAGGCCGGTCAGCGGTTACTGCATGCGAGGCCCTCGCCCGACCGCACCGGTTGATCGCCGGCCGCGGCGGGTAGGCGGGTCGGCATGGCTGACGGCGTACAGGCTGGACTATGGGGGCTGGTGGCGGGCTCGGCCCTGCTGCTCGGTGCCGCGCTGGGGTACGGGCTACGGGTGCCGCAGAAGGTGATCGCGACCGTGATGGCCTTCGGGGCCGGCGTGCTGATCTCAGCGGTGTCCTTCGAACTGGTCGAGGAGGCGTACAAGCAGGCAGGGCTCGCGCCCGCGGTCGTCGGCACCCTCATCGGCGCCTTCGCCTACACCGGGGGCAACGTGTGGCTGGCCCGGCGTGGAGCGCGCCACCGCAAACGCTCCGGTAACCATCGGGCACAGGCACAGCCTTCGGAGGCCGAGCAGGGGGGCTCCGGGACCGCGCTCGCACTCGGCGCGCTGCTCGACGGTGTGCCGGAGTCCGCGGTCATCGGCGTCAGCCTGCTGGACAGAGGCACGGTCAGCCTGGTGACAGTGGCGGCGGTGTTCATCAGCAACGTTCCCGAGGGACTGTCCAGTTCCGCGGGGATGAAGAAGGCCGGCCGTACCAAGGGATACGTCTTCGGTGTCTGGGCGACGATCGCCGCGGCAAGCACGGTGTCGGCCGTCCTCGGTTACACGGTGGTCGGTTCCTTCTCCCCCACCGTGATCGCCGCGGTGACCGCGGTGGCGGCCGGGGCGATCCTCGCCATGATCGCCGACACGATGATCCCCGAAGCGTTCGACGAGGCCCATATGGCCATCGGCCTGATCACCGTCAGCGGCTTCCTCGTCTCCTTCGCTCTCTCCCACACCTGACTCTGCGGCCCCCGGATCACCGGCTCCTACGTCACCTTGCTCCTGACCTTGGCCGAGGCGGACGCCACCGCCGACAGAGGTTTGGCGATGTCCTCCAGCGAACGGCGTTCGGCGTTCACCGCGAGGAACGCGGCGACGATCCCGGCCGCGCACATCAGACCGGCGCCGATCCGGAAGGCGAGCACCGTGTCCCCGACCACGCCCGACGCGGTGAGGTCGGCGAAGACCAGGGGGCCGGTGATGCCACCGGCGGCGGTGCCGATGGCGTAGAAGAAGGCGATGGACATGGCCCGCGTCTCCATCGGGAAGATCTCGGAGACCGTCAGGTAGGCGCTGGAGGCGCCCGCCGAGGCGAAGAACAGCACCGCGCACCAGCAGGCCGTCAGGGTGGTCGCGGTAAGCGCCCCCCGGTCGAACAGCCGGGCCGTGCCGAACAGCAGCACTCCGGAGAGCAGGTACGTCGAGGAGATCATCACCCGGCGACCCACCGTGTCGAACAGCTTGCCGAGCAGCAGCGGGCCGAAGAAGTTGCCGACCGCGATCACGGCGAAGTAGTAGCCCGTGTTGCCGCTCGGGACGTCGAAGAACGTCGTGAGGATCGCGCCGAAGCCGAAGGTGATCGCGTTGTAGAGGAACGCCTGGCCGATGAAGAGGGAGAAGCCGAGCACACTGCGCTTGCGGTAGGTCGCGAAGACCGTGCGGGCGATCTCGCCGAAGCCCACCGTTCTGTGCTGCTGGATGGTGATCTCGTTCTCGGGTTCGGGAAGCGGTTCGCCCTTCTCGGACTCGATCTTCCGCTCGATGGAGGAGACGATCTCCTCCGCCTCCCGTTCCCTGCCGTGGATCAGCAGCCAGCGTGGACTCTCGGGGACGTGCCGTCGTACGACGAGGATGACCAGGCCGAGAACCACGCCGAGGGCGAAGGTCAGCCGCCAGCCCACGTCGGCGGCCAGGAGGTCGGTGTTCAGCGCGACGATCGACAGCAGGGAGCCGCCGACCGCGCCGATCCAGAAGCTGCCGTTGATGATGAGGTCGACCCGGCCGCGGTAGAACGACGGGATGAGTTCGTCGATCGCGGAGTTGATGGCCGCGTACTCGCCGCCGATGCCGAAGCCGGTGAGGAAGCGGAACGCGAAGAACCACCAGGTCGAGAAGGACACCGCGGTCAGCGCGGTGGCGACCAGATAGACCGCCAGAGTGATCATGAACAGCTTCTTGCGGCCGAATCGGTCGGTCATGCGGCCCCAGAAGAGGGCGCCGACACAGGCGCCGGCCACGTACAGGGCGGCGGCGAGACCGGTGACCTGCCCGGAGGTGATCGGCAGGCCGCTGCCGGGCTCCGAGAGCCGGGACGAGATGTTGCCGACGACCGTGACCTCCAGGCCGTCGAGGATCCATACGGTGCCGAGACCGATCACGATCGTCCAGTGCCAGCGTGACCACGGGAGGCGGTCGAGGCGGGCAGGGATTGAGCTGGTGATGGTGCGGCCGGATCCGGCCGAAGCGCTGGCGCTGGCGCTGGACATGGGCTCCCTCCTCGAACCTCGTCGAACCTCGGTGAACGAACCACCTTCGTGTGCCCCTGCCCTCTGGTTCTACGCCCGGGCGTGGATCGGGAGGTCTCGCCTCACCTGGTGACCCTCGCCCTGCATCAATGTCAGTGGTGGGTGGCAGCATCGGGCGCATGACTGACACCACGGCGTTCGACTGGCGGTCCTTCCTGCTCAGATGGAGCGGGGAGTGGGCGCATAATCTGCCTCGCCGGGAGGCACGGGGCGAGGACGACGAGGTCGCGCGGCGGGCGGGCTGGCTGGGGTTCCCGGCCGCCTCCGAGGAGCGGATCGCAGCCATGGAGGAGCGCCTCGGCCGCCGGATGCCCCCGTCCTACCGGGAATTCCTCAAGATCAGCGACGGATGGCGGCACGCGGGCGGCTTCGTGTGGCTGCTGGCCGGGACCGAGGGCGCGCGCTGGCACAACGACGAGTCGGGGCTCGCGGACATGTTCGAGGAGTACCTGGACGAGGACGCCGGGCCCGAGGAGCGGCAGGAGGTGGACCTCTGGCGGCGCGGGCTGCAGCTCGACGTCGAGGCCGACGCCATCTACGTACTCCTGGATCCCGAGGACGTGGACGAAGACGGTGAGTGGGCCGTGTACACCTGGGCGAGCTGGCGGGCCTCGGCGCCCAAGCGGTACGCGAACTTCCTTGAGTTCATGCAGGACATGCACCGGGAGTTCCACAGCCTGCGAGCGGGCCGGAGCGACGGGGAGGCCGTGTTCGCCAACGACACGACGCGAATGCTTGACGCGCTGGTGGAGGAGGCCCGGCTGGAGGCGCTGCGCGGCGGCTGGGAGCACGCCGTGAAGACGCTTGACGAGGCCAAGGCGTACGGCAGACCACGGGCCGCGGGGCTCGGCGACCAGATACGCCGCCTGCTCGGCCAGACCTACATGGTGTACTTCGACGGCCTGCTGACGGACCCGCGGTACGCCCCCGAACTCCTGCCACCGCTGGTCGCCGAGCACGCGGTGCACTCGTACCGGGACGACTCCACGTTGATGTTCCACCTGCGGGGCGCCGATGACGACCTGGTGTCCCTGGCTCACGCGATGTTGGATCAGGTGCGGAACGGCACGTATCGGTACTCGGCGGCCGGACCGTTCGGGGAAGCGGTCGAGCGGGCGCGGCAGCTGGCGCGGTGGGGAGACACCGACGGGGCCTGGCGGACACTGACTGACGCTCTGCCTCTGTGGGAGCCGCTGGGCCCGGACCATTTGGCGCCGCTGGGATGGGTGGCCGACCCCCTGCTGGGGCAGCTGCTGACCCCGGAGCGGGGACGGGAGCTGCTGTCAACGCCGAGGGACGGGCAGGCGGGTGAGGCGCCGACGCCGACAGCGGGGCTGGACCCGGGCGGCCTGGCATGGCTCGCGGACCCGAATCCGGGCAACAACCGCACGTCCTACCGGTTCGTCCTGGTGGAGGGGGTGGAGCCGGAGGAGTTGCCCGGACGTCTCGCCGACAGGGACGGGAGCGGGGGTGGAGGTAGGGACGGCACTGTGCTGGAGAAGCCCATGACCGCGTGGGAGGCGCACCAGAGTTCGCTGCACGACAAGAGGGAGTTCTCGTCCTTCGACGACAGGGCGCTCATGGCGGTCGGCCGGGCCGGTCCCGGCTGGAGTTTCGCGTTCGACGGCGAGCCCGCCCCGTTCGACCGGCAGCGGTTCGTCTCCCCGGCCACGGCCGCCAGCGAGGGCACCCGTGCGGTGGCGGTGTGGAGCGGGCTGAGGGCTTGGCACGGGGAGCCGTTCTTCCACCTGTCAGTGGCACAGGACGGCATCGAGCAGTACGCGTTCACGTATGCGGGCGGAGAGATCAGGCAGAGCGGAGAGATACCGCAGGCGCTGGATGCGAGCCGGTTCTTCGAGGCCCTGGAGGACGGAGCCTCGGCGGAACGGTCGTTGCTGGAAGCGGTGGCCGGGCAGTTCGGTGCGTCGCTGCCGCGGCGAGCCATCGCGAGCGCGCGGTTGCACACCTTCACCACCCGGTCGTGGACCCGGCCACCGAGGGACGGTGAGGCGTATGCGGTGATCCGCATGGGATGAGAGGGCCGAGGCCTGCCGGACCAGCGAAGGACCAATGAGAACCAGCGAGAACTACCGACCCCTTTCGCCCTCGGGCCGCTCCTCGATCTTCCGGAGTAGTCCCAGCAGCGTCTCTCGTTCCGTCTCCTCCAAGGCCTCAAAGCACTCCGCGAGCACCGAGTTCGTCACCTCGTGGCCCGCTTTCAGGACCCGCTCGCCATCGGGAGTGAGGTGATGCTCGAATCGCCGGCCATGTCCTGGGCGCCGGTCCACCAGCCCCTGCGCCACCAGCCGTCCGGCGAGCGTGCCGAACGCCTGCTCACTCTGGAACGTCGCCGCCGCCAGTTCCCGCGCGCTGGCGCCGGGCGTCCGGCTGATGGCGCGGAGCGCGTCCCACTGCGCGAGCGTGCTGCCGATCGACGCGAGGCGACTGTCGAGCGTCCGGTGTTGGCGGTACTGGGCGGCCTTCACGGCCCTCCCGAGGATCTGCAGTTCAACGGCCATGCCCACCAGGCTAACACGGCAACTAAACTTGCTTATATAAATATCCTTAGTTAGAGTCCTGGTCATGACTTCAGAACTGACACTCACCGAGTCCGGCCCCGCCGCCGGCCGCCCCGTTCTCGTCCTGCACGGCGGTGGCGGCCCCGCCACCGTCGCCCCGATCGCCGAACACCTCGCCAGGACCGCCCATACCCTGCTGCCCACTCACCCGGGCTGGAACGGCACCCTCAGGCCCGACCACTTCACCACCGTGACAGACCTCGCCCACGCCTACCTGCGTCTGCTGCGCGAGCGCCACCTGTCCGACGTTCTGGTCATCGGCTCCTCCCTCGGCGGCTGGATCGGCGCAGAGCTCGCCGTGGCCGACACGGAGGGCCTGATCAGCGGGCTCGTTCTGCTGAACTCGGTCGGCATCGAGGTCGAGGGTGAACCGCTCCGGGACTTCTTCACCCTCGACGCACGGGGCATCGCCGAGTACGCCTACCACGACTCCGAGCGGTTCTACGTCGACCCGGCGACCGTCCCGGCCGAGCGGCTCGCCGTCGTCCAGGGCAACATGGCGGCCCTGCGCGTCTTCTCCGGCGGCCCGGCCATGAACGACCCGACACTCCGCACCCGCCTCGCGGCCGTCACCGCCCCCGCCCTCGTTCTGTGGGGCGAGAGCGACCGCATCGCGACCCCGGCCTATGGCAAGGAGTACGCCGCGTCGTTCGCCGACGCCCGTTTCGAAGTCGTGGCGGAAGCAGGCCACTTGCCCCATCTCGAACAGCCGGCGCGCACCTTCGCCCTGCTCGATGACTTCGCCGCCGGGACCGCTCGCCGCTGATGAGTGTCCGAAGGGCGGTGCGATGCTGCCGGAGTTCACCAGCTGATGGCGGCAGCCACCGGTAGGTGGTCGCTTCCGGTGGCAGGCAGCACCCGGGAGCTCACCGGCTCCACGCCCCGCACCAGGATCTGGTCGATCCGCGCCACCGGGAACTTCGCCGGCCAGGTGAAGCCGAAGCCGTCCCCGGCCGCGTCCTGGGCCGAGTGCAGCTGCGAGGTGATGCCGGCGAACGCACGGTCGTCCAGAGTGCCGTTCAGGTCACCGAGCAGCACCACCCGCTTGTTCCGCTCCGCGGCGACGGCCTTACCCAGCGCCTGCGCGTTCCTGTCCCGCGAGTCCGTCCAGAAGCCCGCCCTGGGATTCACGCGCACGGACCCCAGGTGAGCCACGTAGACCGCCAGCGGCCCGTGGTCCGTGGCCACGGTGGCCCGTAGCGCCCGGTTGTAGGTCAACTTCACGTCAGCCGGTTTGGTGGCCCCCAGCGGCCCGTAGTCCATCTCCGTATCGACCGGTTCGATGTCCGACAGCGGCAGCTTGCTCCACAGCCCGACCGTGCCCTGAATCGTGTGGTAGCGGTACGTCTTCGCCAACTCCTTCTCGTACCTGCCCCTCGCCTGCTGGGCAAGCTCCTCCAGTGCCAGCACGTCCGCACCGGAGCCGGCGAGTTCACGGGCCGTGCCGACCGGGTCCGGGTTGTCGGCGCCGACGTTGTGGCTGGCCACAGTGAGGTCGCCGCCCGGATGGGACTTGTCACTGAGCAGGCCGCCGAACAGGTTCAGCCACACCGTGACCGGCAGCAGCAGCGCGGCCACCACGGCGGCGGAGCGGCGCAGGAGCGCCCCGACGAGCAGTAACGGGACGAACAGTCCGAACCATGGCAGGAAGGTCTCCACCAGGCTGCCCACGTTCATGATCTGGTTCGGGATCATCGCGTGCAGCAGCATCAGCAGACCGAGCAGCAGAGCCAGCGCCGCGAGCACCGGCCCGCGTTTCCAGGGCTCCGGCCTGGAGACGACGCGGATCGCCCGGCGGATGCCCGCGCCCCGGACACCGGAGTCGGGAACCCGTTCGTTGCGGCGGGTCGCTGGTCGTGCCAACGGTGGGGTTCGAGTCATACCGCCAGTCAAGGCAGCCCGATGTCGCAGGCGCGTATCCGGTTTTCGATACACCGACCATAGGCCTCGGCTCGTAGCCTCGGAGGATGCGTGTGCTGATCGTCGAGGACGAGCCCTATCTGGCAGAAGCCGTCCGCGACGGCCTGCGACTGGCAGCGATCGCGGCCGATGTCGCGAGTGACGGTGACACCGCTCTGGAACTGCTGAGCGTCAACGCCTACGACATAGCCGTCCTCGACCGCGACATCCCCGGACCGTCCGGAGACGACATCGCCGAGCACATCGTGGCCTCCGGAAGCGGTATGCCGATCCTCATGCTCACCGCTGCCGACCGGCTCGACGACAAGGCCTCCGGGTTCGCGCTCGGCGCCGACGACTACCTCACAAAACCGTTCGACCTGCAGGAGCTCGTTCTCAGGCTCAGAGCACTCGACCGCAGGCGCGCGCACAACCGGCCACCTGTGCGGGAGATCGCGGGCCTGCGACTGGATCCGTTCCGCCGCGAGGTCTACCGGGACGGCCGCTACGTCGCGCTGACCAGGAAGCAGTTCGCCGTGCTCGAAGTGCTCGTCGCCGCCGAAGGCGGTGTCGTCAGCGCCGAAGACCTGCTGGAACGCGCATGGGACGAGAACGCCGACCCGTTCACCAACGCCGTGCGCATCACCGTCTCGGCACTGCGCAAACGGCTCGGCGCACCCTGGATCATCGCCACCGTGCCAGGCGTCGGCTACCGCATCGACACACACCCACAGCCACAGTCCGGACAGGAGGGAGGCGAACGTGGATAGGGCACCCGGGTTGAGTGTTCGCGTCAGACTCACCCTCAGCTACGCGGGGTTCCTCATGTTCGCCGGTGTCCTGCTGCTCGCCGCGGTGTGGTGGTTCCTCCTGCGTTACGTTCCCAACCGGGCGATGCTCATCAACCCCGATGACAGGCCCACGAACGGTGTCTTTCCCATCCGCTCCGCCCTCCTGGGCGTCTTCGCTCCGAGGGCTGCCGCGGTACTGGCGTTCCTGCTTGTTTTCGGTCTCCTGGGAGGGTGGATCCTCGCCGGCCGCATGCTCGCCCCGCTGACCCGCATCACGGATGCCACCCGCATGGCCACGCACGGATCGCTCTCACACCGAATCCGGCTGCCGGGCCGCAAGGACGAGTTCCGTGAGCTGGCCGACTCCTTCGACGTGATGCTCGCGCGGCTCGAAGCGCACGTCGCCGAACAGCGGAGGTTCGCGGCCAACGCCTCCCATGAGCTGCGCACCCCGCTTGCCGTCTCGAAGACGCTTCTCGAGCTGGCCCGCGCCGACCCCGACCACGACACCCGCGAGACCATCGACCGCCTGCACACCGTCAACACCCGCGCGATCGCCCTCACCGAGGCCCTGCTCCTGCTCAGCCGCGCCAACCAGCGGTCCTTCGCCGCGGAACCCGTCGACCTGTCCCTCCTCGCGGAAGAGGCCACGGAAACCCTGCTCCCGCTCGCGGAAAAGCACGGCATCACCATCGAGACCGACGGCGAGCTCACCCCCACGTCCGGATCGCCGACCCTGCTGCTGCAGCTGACCACGAACCTCGTGCACAACGCAATCGTCCACAACCTGCCTGACGAGGGCAGCGTGTGGGTGAACACCGGCGTCCGCCGCAACAGCGTGGTACTCACGGTCGAGAACACCGGCGAGAACATCTCCCCCCAGCTCGCATCCACACTCACCGAACCGTTCCAGCGCGGCTCCGATCGCGTACACACCGGCCACGCGGGCGTCGGTCTCGGCCTGGCAATCGTCAGCACCATCGCCCAGGCGCACAACGGAACACTCACCCTCACCCCACGTGCTTCCGGCGGGCTTCGCATCACCGTAGAACTGCCCGCGACATCGCGTGCACTGGCAGCGGGCGAAGATACAGAGCACTGACAGGCGACCCTCCCCGCCGATCCCCGCGACCCGGACTCCGACGGCCCACCGCCGCTCTCGTCCTCCCGGGGCACGGCCGGCGCCGCTATCGCACCAGCTCCGGCAGCCACGGATGCCCGGGGTGCACGCGCTCCAGCCACCCGGCAAGGACGACCCGCCGCGCCCGGCCCAGCAGCGGCAACACACTGTCGAAGTCAGCCTGGTCCTTGGACCGCGGTGCCTTCGCTTTGAACAGGAGCACCAATTCCGGCGCCAGATAGGGGATCCCGTCCTCCGTCCTCTCGACGATCGCGTCGTACGGCAGCCGCAGTCCCTCGTCGCGTCGGCAGATCCAAGTCCCGCCCTCGTGCGGCTCACGGAAGACGTCCAGCAGAAACCGACCGCTCGCCGGGTCCCGCAACCACGTCTGGTGCGTGGCTGCCAGCGTCTCGGGGCCCGCCTCCGCCCAGACGCGCCCCGAGCCCACCGCGTCGAACACGCCCTCGGGGAAGCGGTTCTGGATCTCGGGGAAGCTCGCTGCGGGCACCGCGATCTCCACGTCGCCGTGCGGTCGCGACTGCCTCCCCCGGAACAGGTCCAGGGCCCACCCCGCCGCGATGCACCAGGGCGCCGCGACCCCTTCCAACCGCTCCGCGACCTGTTCCGGCCGCCACGCGTCCGCCCACCGGGCATGCAGTTCGTCCGCACCGAGCACAACACCACCGGCCGGCAAGGATTCGGTCACCGGCACAACCTACTGCGGCAGCCGTTCACGAGCGGGGCTCAACGGGTGAAACAGGCTGCGCACACAGCCCCTGTGCCTGTACGAACGAGAGGCCCGCCGACTCAAGAACTGCCGAGGAGACACGTATGAGGATCGTCATCACCGGTGGCTTCGGCTTCCTGGGACAACAGGTCGCCCACACCCTGCTCAGGCGGCGGACCCTGTGCGGTGCTCCCATCGACCGCCTGGTGCTCGCCGACCGGATCGTTCCCGCCGGGTCGCCTTTGACAGCCGACCCGTTGGTGGAGGTCGTACAGGGCGACCTGAGCGAGCACCTCGACGAGATTTTCGTACAGCCGGTGGACACCCTGATCCACCTGGCTTCGGCGGTCTCCGCCGAGTGCGAGGCCGACTTCGACCTCGGTATGAGCGCCAACCTCGACACCACCCGCGCGCTGCTCGACGCCGCCCGCGCACAGTCGGCCACCGGCGGGCCGATGCCCCGGCTGGTGTTCTCCAGCGGCATCGCGGTCTATGGTTCCGATCCCGCGCTGCCGCTGCCGCCCGTGGTCAGCGAGTCGACGCTGCCGACGCCCGAGTCCAGCTACGGAACGCAGAAGCGGATCTGCGAGCAGTTGATCGCCGAGTACACCCGCCGGGGCTTCGTCGAGGGACGCGTGGCACGCCTGGTGACCGTGTCGGTGCGGGCGGGGAAACCGAACGCGGCTGCCTCCGGCTTCCTGTCCGGCATCATCCGCGAACCGCTCGCGGGCCTTCCCGCGACCTGCCCGGTCAGCCCCGATCTACGAGTTGCCCTGGCCTCGCCGCGGCGTACCGTCGAGGGCATCCTCCGTATGACCGAGGCCGAGCGCGGGCCGGGCGGGTTGGCGGGCGCACTTCCGGTCAATCTGCCGGCGCTCACGGTCACGGTCGCCGACATGCTGGACACGCTGCGCCGGGTGGCGGGCGACGCCGTCGCCGACCTGGTGACGGTCGCCCCCGACCCCGCCGTCGAGGCCATCGTCGGCTCATGGCCGGCCGACTTCGACAACACACGTGCCACGGCACTCGGTCTCCGGCCCGACGAGAGCTTCGAGTCGGTCGTACGCGCCTACATCGAGGACCATCCTGAGGCCGTCGCGGTCGAAACGACCGGACTTGACGGGTGAACAGACGCGCGCGTTCGGCAAGATGAGCGGTCGCCCGCAGACCGACTGAGTGCGGGCCCGCACCTCCCGTCCCCACTTGACCTGCGGGGCCCCACCGCCGCGCCCCGCGCGATTTCCGAAACATCTCCTTCATCTGAGAAGCAATCAGGGGCAATGACCGGCTCCTAGCGTCCCCGGTCATGGACATGAGGGTCTCTACGCGCCCGGCCTCCCGCCGGAACCCCCGCAAAGCCCCCACCGCGCGCGGGTCCGCGCGATCACGCGTGCCTTGTTCCTGAAACGAGCGAATCACCCGCCCCACGGGCCCCGCCCGGCTTTCTCTCCCGCCCCGCTCCCCACCACTCACCTCCGCCTCCCCCATGAGGCGCCCCCACAGCTGTCCCCAACCCGCAGCAAGGAGGCACGGTATGAGCACCGAGCCAAAACTGGCAGACGTCACCGAGCCAGGACCGGCGCAGCAGCCGGCGCCGAGTGCCGACCAGGCCGTCAAGGAGACCCTGGAGGACTACACCCTCCGCTTCGCGCCCCGTAGTTACCGCCGCTGGACGCCGATGGTCGTGGCGACGACCGCGCTCGGCGGTATCGCCTACATGGCCGACTTCTCCATCGGCGCCGGCATCGGCCTGGCCCACGGCACCGGCAACGCGCTGATCGCGATCGCCGTCGCCGCGGTCGTCATCTTCGTCACCGGATTCCCGCTCGCCTACTACGGCGCCCGCTACAACATCGACCTGGACCTGATCACCCGCGGTTCCGGCTTCGGCTACTACGGCTCGGTCCTCACCAGCGTCATCTTCGCCAGCTTCACGTTCATCTTCTTCGCCCTCGAAGGCTCGATCATGGCCCAGGGCCTGAAACTGGGCCTCGGGCTACCGCTCTGGCTGGGCTACGCCGTCTCCACCCTGATGGTGATCCCGCTGGTCATCTACGGCATGAAGGCGCTCAGCAAGCTCCAGGTGTGGACCACCCCCGTCTGGCTGGTCCTGATGGTCGCCCCGCTCGTCTACCTCATCTCCACCGACCCCGGCACGATCGACCGCTTCCTCTCCTACGCCGGCACCGGCGGCGAGGGCGGCATCAACACCGCGTCCGTGCTCCTGGGCGCGGGGGTGTGTCTGTCGCTGATCGCGCAGATCGGCGAGCAGATCGACTACCTGCGCTTCATGCCGCCCAAGACCGAGGCGAACAAGCGCAGTTGGTGGACCGCCGTCATCATGGCCGGACCCGGGTGGGTCGTCCTGGGCGCGCTGAAGCAGGCCATCGGGGTCTTCCTCGCCGTCTACATCCTCGCCAAGGTCGGCGCGGACGCCGCACCCGAGCCGATCCAGCAGTTCAAGGGCGCCTTCGACGCGATGATGCCGTCCTGGCTGGTCCTCCCGCTGGCCGTGGCTCTCGTCGTGATCAGCCAGATCAAGATCAACGTGACGAACGCCTACTCCGGCTCACTCGCCTGGACCAACTCCTTCACCCGCGTCACCAAGCACTACCCGGGCCGCATGGTCTTCGTCCTGGTCAACCTCGGCTTCGCGCTCACCCTGATGGAAGCCGACATGTTCAGCTTCCTCAACGACATCCTCGGCTTCTACTCGAACTGTGCCATCGCCTGGGTCGTCACCGTCGCCACCGACATCGGCGTCAACAAGTACCTGCTGAAACTGTCCCCGCTCCAGCCCGAGTTCCGTCGGGGCATGCTCTACGCGGTCAACCCGGTGGGAGTGGTGGCCTTCGTCGCCGCGTCCGGGCTGTCCATCGCCATGTACTTCCACGCCCTGGGCGACACCCTCCAGCCGTACTCCCCCGTGGCCGCGGCCGTCATCGCCTTTGTCCTCACCCCGCTCATGGCGGTCGTCACCAAGGGCAAGTACTACCTGCGCCGCACCGACGACGGCATCGAGGAGCCACTGCTCGACACGGACGGCAACCCCAGCGCCGTCGCGTACGAGTGCCATGTGTGCCGGCAGGAGTTCGAGCGCCCCGACGTGGCCGCCTGCCAGACGCACGACGCCGCCGTCTGCTCCCTCTGCCTGAGCACCGACAAGGTCGGCGATCACGTACTGTCGGCGGCGCCCGCCGACTGACGCCCCATGGCACCGAGGTGAGGAGAAGGGCTCCCGCACGCAGATTCCGTGCGGGAGCCCTTCTTTTCGCCGCCGGCCCGGACGCGGCCGATGGCCCGGTTCGGGAACGTCGGTGTCTCAAAGGCCCCGGTCGAGCGGTGCGTGTCCAAGCCTTGAACCACGTTTTACGCGGCATACGCAACCGCGACTCTCGCCGCCACTGTCTGACAAGGTACGGGGCCCGTCAGGGCCGAAGAGCTAGAGAGCGGGGCAGTTCGTGCGACGGCGCAAAGGCGGCATAGGGATCGCACTCGTCACAGGTGTGGTGCTGGTGGGCGCGAGTGCCTGCGGCGGGGGCGGCAGTGACAAGGCGAGCGGCGGCGACGACGCGAAGGCGTCGGGAAAGCCGAGTGCGAGTTCCTCGCCGTCACCGACGAAGCCCGCAGGTCCTCCGATGCTGCTGGAGACCATCACCCCTCAGACGGGAACCACGGTAGGTGTGGCCATGCCGATCTCCGTGGTCTTCACCAACCCGGTGGCGGCCGACGCGCGGGCCACGGTGGAGAAGCACATGAAGGTGAGCGCTTCGCAGCCGGTGGACGGCGCCTGGCACTGGTTCGGGGACCAGCGCGCCGACTGGCGCCCGAAGACGTTCTGGCCCTCCGGCACCACGGTGAAGATCGACGCCGACATGAAGGGCGTCAGCAACGGCAACGGACGCTTCGGCGTGCACGGCTACACGCACACCTTCAAGATCGGTGACGACGTCCGCGCGGATGTCTCGGTGACCGGCCACACCATGAAGGTGACCCGGAACGGCGCGCCGGTGCGCACTCTGTCGATCAACGCGGGCAGCGCCCAGTATCCGACGTGGAACGGCACGATGGCCGTCATCGACAAGCAGGAGAAGGTCCACATGACCTCCTGCAGTGTCGGGATCAGCTGCGACAAGGGCAGCCCCGACTACTACGACCTGACGCTGCCGTGGGACGTCCACCTGACGCAGTCCGGCACCTACGTGCACTACTCGACCGGCGACCCCGATCCGGGCACCGGCAGCGCCCGCGGCTCGCACGGCTGTGTCCACCTGTCCATGTCGGACGCCAAGTGGTTCTACGGCCAGGTCAAGCAGGGCGATCCCGTCACCGTCACCGGCTCACCCCGCGCCAAGGCCTCGGCCGACAACGGCTACGCGGCCTTCAACCTGGGCTGGGACCAGTGGCTCGCGGGCAGCGCCGCCGGAGAGGACACCACCGCGACGCTGTGACGCTCCGCGTTCACCGCGCCGACAACCGGTCCGGTCACGGTTGTCGGCGGCGAGGACGGCCTCGGCGAACAGGCAGTCTGCGCCTTGGGCCAGGCAGGAGACGGCGACGAGGGTGTCGTCGGCACAGCGCCGGAGCAACTCGCTCAAGGCACCGCGGACCAGGTCCGTGGTGTAGTCACGGCCCTCCCCGAGTGCTCCCCACTCCTCCCGGGAGTACGCGAAGGTCGGCAGCCGCTTTTCGAATGTGCATGCAGCGGACTGCGCGCAGTCGGAGCTGTGTCACAGGGCGTCGGGCTGTCTCGTCTCAGGGTTGTAGCCATTGACAACCACGGAGGAGCACACGATGGACGCTCGACTGAACTACTTCGCCGACCCGAAGGCCGGCAAGACCCTCAAGTACTTCATGTCGGCGGGCAGGTCGCTCAAGGAATCCCCGCTGCCGGCCGCGACGCAGGAGCTGGTGTCGCTGCGCGTGAGCCAGATCAACGGCTGCGCCGCCTGCATCGACGTACACACCAAGGAAGCCGCCGCTGCCGGGGAGACACCGGTGCGACTGAACCTGGTGGCGGCGTGGCGGGAGGCTACGGTCTTCACGGAGGCCGAACGTGTCGCGCTGGAGCTGGCGGAGCAGGGGACCCGCGTCGCGGACGGGGCCGGCGGGGTCAGCGACGCGGTCTGGGCGCGCGCCGCCGAGCACTACGACGAGGAGCAGCTCACCGCGCTGGTGTTCCTGGTGTCCTTCATGAACACGGTGAACCGGCTGAACATCATCACCCAGCAGCCGGCCGGCGACTACGAGGCCGGGCAGTTCCACTGAACCGTCGTCGGCAACCGGCCCGGAGCCCGAGGCCGGGCCCGGGCCGGAAGACACCCGCGCCAATGAATACGGCCGGGCAGGACAACTGCGAGGGGGCACCCGCATGAACAAGGTCGAGGAGTTCGAGGATCTGCGGCCACTGCTGTTCTCTGTCGCCTACCGGATTCTGGGCAGCGTGGGCGAGGCTGAGGACGCCGTGCAGGAGACCTGGCTGCGTTTCGACAGCTCGACCACCCGGCCCACGTCGACCAAGGCCTTTCTGTCCGCCACCGTCACGCGGATCTCGATCGACGTGCTGCGCTCCGCGCGGGTGAGGCGGGAGGAGTACGTCGGGCCGTGGTTCCCCGAGCCGCTGCTCACCGATCCCTATCAGGATCCGGCGCGCTCGGCGGAACTGGCCGACTCGGTGTCGATGGCGGCGCTGCTGCTCCTGGAGCGGCTCAGCCCGCTGGAGCGGTCGGTGTTCGTCCTGCGGGAGGTGTTCGGCTTCGGCTTCGACGAGGTCGGCGCAGCGGTGGGGAGGTCGGAGGCGGCGTGCCGACAACTGCTGGTACGGGCGCGGCGGCACATGCGGGCCGGACGGCCGCGGTTCGAGGCGGACCGTCAGGAGCGGCAGGAGCTGGCGACCCGATTCTTCGACGCGCTCCGCGAAGGCGATGTGGTCGGCCTGCGGGACCTGCTCGCCGCCGACGTGTCGATGGTCGGGGACGGCGGCGGCAAGGCCCCGCAGCTGGCCAGGGCAGTCGTCGGTGCCGAGAACGTGGCCCAACTGCTCGCCTCCGTCCTCCCGTGGATGGCCCGGGTCGACGTGACCTTCGAGCCGTGCGAGGTCAATGGCCGACCCGGGGCGATCTTCCGTGACCGGGACGGAAAGGTGCTCCACGTCTTGGCCCTCGATGTGTTCGACGGGCAGATCCAGACCATCCGCTCGGTGATCAACCCGGACAAGCTGGGCCACCTCGGGCCGGTCGCCGACGCCTGGGCTGTCGACCGTGAGATCAAGCAGGCTCGCCGGCAGACGAGGTGACCCCTCGACGGCCGGAGTCAGTGCTCGGGAGTGGTCCGTCCCGTCCTTGACGGGCGTGAGGCGTCGACGGGTTCGGCTCCGGTCGCGGCGTCACGCCGGGAGTGTGCGGTGCCACGCCGATCCGGGCACAGGATGGTCGCGTCGTCCTGCTGCAGGTGGGCGTGGCTCTCCGCACCGCCTTGGTGGCCGACGGCCGGCCGCCCGTCTGTTGACGGGCCGGGAGCGCCGGAAGGCGCGTCGACGGCCTGGATGCGCGAGGCGTCGGGAGTGCCGCCGCGGCCGGGCTGGGGCATCCCTCCCGGTATCGGCGGCGTGACTCATGCGGACTGCGACGGCGTCGCGTCACCGCGGACCGGGAGTCAGATACTCGCCGTGTGGCGGGATGCGGCGCGGCGGAACTCGGCGTTGATGCGCTGGGCCTCCTCCAGTTGGTCTTCGAGGATGATGATGCGACAGGCGGCGTCGATGGGGGTTCCCCGATCGACGAGTTCCCGGGCGCGGGCGGCGATCCGCAGCTGATACCGGGAGTAGCGGCGGTGCCCGCCCGCGGAGCGCAGCGGGGTGATGAGGCGGGCTTCGCCGATGGCGCGCAGGAAGCCCTGTGTCGTGCCGAGCATCTCGGCGGCCCGGCCCATGCTGTAGGCGGGGTAATCATCGTCGTCGAGCCGGTCGTAGGAATCCTCTGCTGCCACTGACACCTCTCCGTCGAACGCATGGACGGGCCCTGGCACCGCAAGGCGCCCAGCCCGAAGGAACCGCTTCACCGCCGGGTGCTACAACTGCGCTGTCGCCGTCCGGCAGTTCGTGTCTACCAGTCCCCACTGCCCTGTCGGCCGGCGGAAGAAACCGTAACCAGGCCACCATCTGATGTCTATTCTTGTCAGGATAGATTTTCTGTGTGCGTGACGGGGAAACCCAGGGCGATGCGGGCCGTGATGCGCTTGCCGACCGGCTCCTGCTCGATGAAGAGTGACTCGGCGACAGCTTTGACGATCTCCAGGCCGTGCTGGCCGACCCTGCCGGGATCGGTGGACCGGGCGGCGGGGACCGTGGGTTCGCTGTCCCACACGACGACGTCCACGGCGCGCGCGCTGACACGCAGTTCCAGGAGGACGGGACCGGGAGCGTACTTGCGGGCGTTGGTGACCAGCTCGCTCACCACCAACTGGACGAGATCCCGCACGCGTGCGGGCACGGACAGCTGATGGTCGGTGTGGGCCTGGTCGAGGAAGGCGACGGCATGGTGACGGGCGTCGGCGATACAGCCGTCGTCCCCGCCCAGGGCGTAACCGGCGCGCATCAGGTACACATTCGGCGTCGTACAGCCGTCACCGTCGGCATGGGATTCCACCTGTTCGCCCTCACTCCCCCCGTTCACGTGCGCCGGTACCCGCACTTGCGCCATACATGCCACCACATGTGTCACCAGTACGCAGTCCCACCCCCAGGACGAGCGGGTGCGGGTGGCGTCGCGCGCCGTATCGGGAGGAAGGGCAACCGTCGGGTCATCGCTGCCGGCCGGGTCTCTTTTCGGCAGGTCGGCGCCGGTTGCCGTGCCAGTCCAGGATCAGGACCGTGGCGTCGTCCTGGAGGGTCCCGTTGCAGACCTTGAGGACCGCGGCTGTCAGGCTCCGGACAGCTTCTCGCGGGTGCAGCGCACGGGTGTCCCGAATGACCGAGGCCAGGTCGGCGGCAGCGGCACCTCGCTCCTGCATTCCGTCGGTGAGCAGGATCAGACGGTCTCCGGGGAGCAACTGGAGTTCCTGCAGACGGTAGGCGGTGGGCGCCGCCACACCGAAGGGCAGGTTGACGGCGAGGTCGACCTCTTCGACGATGCCGTCCCGCAGCCTCAGCGGCCGGGGATGGCCGGCGTTGACCAGTTCGCACAGGCCGGTTTCGAGGTCCACGCACAGCAACTGCCCGGTGGCCAGGCCGTGGTTGTGGCTGAGCAGGGCCTCGTGGGCGCGGCGGGCCTGCTTGAGTGCGTCGCATCCGCTGCGGCGCGCCTGGCGCAGCGCCCCGACCAGCAGGGTGGCCAGCAGCGCGGAGTCCGTGTCGTGTCCCATGGCGTCGGTGATGGACAGGTGGAGGGTGTCGTGGTCGAGGGTGTAGTCGTACGTGTCGCCGCCGATGTCGTCGGCCGGGACCAGTCCGCCGGCGAGGGTGAACTGGTCCGCCTCACAGCAGGGAGCCGAGGGAAGCAGCTGGTGCTGGATCTCCGCCGCCAGGCTGGTCGCGGTGGTCCGCCGGCCCAGGTGGTACAGGTCGGTGAATCGGCGGTCGGTGACGATGATGTACGCCAGCGCGTGTGCCGCGTCGCGGACCTGCCGCAGGACGGTGTCGTCGGCGGACTGCAGGGTCACCTCCAGGACGCCGATGCGGTCGCCACGGTTGGTGACCGGCGTGATGACGCGCTCTCCGCCCTCGCCGTCCGGTTCCACATGCTGGCGCTGGCTCTGCAGAACACCGTCGTAGACACTGCCCTGCAGGTCGATCGGCTCGGCGTTGTCGGCCGCTTCACTGTCGGCCGCGGCGAGGCGTACCAGCCGCTGGCCGATCAGGTCGACGAACAGGAAGGACACCTGCTCGGCACCGAAGCGCTTCTGCAGGTCGTGTGCCACCACATCGACGGACTCTCCGGGCGGGGCCGCTTCCGCGGCGGCCAGCAACTCGCCCAGTTCCAAATCTCCACCCCTCACGACAACCTCCCATCGGCTGCCGCAACTTCTTCCCCAACTCCGCGCGTCCTCACCTGACCCGGCCATTTTGCCTGGCCAGAGGCGGTGTCTCGGCAAGACGCCACAACCGGCACGAGGTGGTCACGACGTACGTCGTGTCGCATCCGGTTCGAATCCGGGTACCCGCTCGTCCTCCCCACGTGGCATCGACCCCGTCCCGGGGCGAACGACCCCGCTCGGCCGTATGCAGCAGCGGCCCGGGCAGTCAGGTGCCGTGCGGCCGATGCTGGGCGTGCCGTGCTCCGCCGTCCCAGCCCGCCCGCGGAGTTGCTGTGCCGCTGTCCCTTCTCCCCCGCCTGCGTCTGCCGGTCGGCGCCGCGCTGGTCTACGCCTGTCTCGCGCCCCTGGTGTACGCGCCCGCCGAGGCCGACACGCCCGGCCCCGCCACGGACCGCGCACTGCAGAGTCAGCTCGAGGAACTGGTGAACGCTCCGGGTGGCCCGCCGGGCGTCATCACCGTGCTCCAGCGAGGGAACTCACGCCGGGTCATCCGGGCCGGAGTCGCCGACCTCGACACCGGCAGACCGACAGAACCGACCGACCACATGCGTATCGCCAGTACGGCGAAGGCGTTCAGCGGCGCCGTGGCACTACGGCTCGTGGACCGGGGCGCGCTCCGGCTCGAAGACACCATCGGCCGACGGCTGCCCGCACTCCCCCGGGCCTGGCACGCGGTGACTCTGCGCCAGCTCCTGACCCACACCAGCGGTCTGCCCGACTACAGCCGGAGTGAGGAGTTCCTCAGCATCCTCAGGGCCGATCCGCATCATCACTTCGACTCCCGGCGGCTGCTCGACTTCGTGGCCGGCGAGCCGCTGCTCTTCCCTCCCGGCTCGCGGTACCAGTACTCCAACTCCGACAACATCGCCGTGGCCCTGATGGCCGAAGCCGCGACCGGGAAACGCTACGAGGAGCTGCTGCGGTGGTTGGTCCACCGTCCGCTCGGGCTGCGCGACACGAGCCTCCCGCAGGGCTTCGAGATGCCGGAACCGTACATGCACGGCTACGACGTCCCCGTCCAGCCGCCGGCCGCGCCGGAGGACGTCAGTGAGCTGATCGGCGCCTCCGGGGTGTGGGCGTCGGGCGGAATCATCTCCACTCCGAGGGACATGACCAGGTTCATCCGCGGATACGCGGGCGGCGCGCTGATCTCCCGGGCGACCCTGCGCGAGCAGCGGCGTTGGGTCGACGGCGCCTCCGAACCGGCGGGGCCGGGCACGAACAAGGCGGGGGCGGCGATCTTCCGCTACACCACGAGGTGCGGAGTGGTGCTCGGCCACACCGGCAACACACCCGGATACACCCAGTTGATCGCCGCGACCCCGGACGGAGAACGGTCGCTGACGTTCTCGCTCACCACCCAGGTGAACGAGGCGACGAAGCCACAACTGCTGGAGAGACTGCGCGAGATCGAGGAGAACTTCGTGTGCGCGCTGCTCCGGAACTGACCCCAGGAGGCCCGTCCCCGTCCCCGGCGAGCGGCATGCCGAGGACGGGGCGTCGCCGTCGTACGGCCGACCGAAGCGGTCGCCGTCCACGACGCGAGCGGGTCACTCGCCGGCCAGTGCCTCTCGCAGCGCCTTCGCGGAAGAGGCCGGGTCATAGCCCTCGGGTACGCCCTCGACAAGGATGATGTCGCCCGGGATGTGCCGCGAGCGCAACGGGGCGATCTCCTGGTACGCGGGCGAGTCCCACCAGGCCCACGCCTCGACGATGCCGGGGAAGCCGATCAGCACGACGCTCCCGGGCCAGCTGCTCTTTCACCTCGTGCTCCGCGAAGTGCACGAGGAAGCGGCCGCCGTACGGCTCGAAGGTGGCGGGTATGCGTTCGATGTATTCGGCGATCTCCGGATGCGGGGC
This sequence comes from Streptomyces sp. NBC_01390, assembly GCF_045040105.1. Taxonomy (NCBI): domain Bacteria; kingdom Bacillati; phylum Actinomycetota; class Actinomycetes; order Kitasatosporales; family Streptomycetaceae; genus Streptomyces; species Streptomyces sp. NBC_01390. The sequence goes on from NZ_CP109551.1 coordinate 277,790, forward strand.
TGCCTCTTGTAAGTGAGCGATGGCGTAGGCGGGCACGATGTCCTTTCGGTAGGCCGAACTCTCTACGCCGGAAGCATGGCATGGACCCGACGAACCGGGGAGGTCGCCGGGCCCCCGCGCCTGGGAATCAGTGCTTCAGCGTGTCCTTGGCCTTCTGAACGGTCTGATTCGCGTCGCTCGCCATCTGCTCACGGGCGCCCTTCGCCGCCAGGCGTTCGTTGCCGACAGCCTCACCGGTGGTTTCCTTCATCTTGCCCTTGGTCTTCTTGGCCACGTTCCTGACCTTCTTGCCTGCCGCCATCACTTTCACCTCCCACACCACTGAGCTTCTCTGCCCTGTACCCACGGGCGGGCCAGCCAAGCGGACCATCTTCCCAAAAGGTGAATTACTCACCTACCGGGCGCCTGAAGGAAACGGACTGGAGGAAGCGGACCGAGGCGTCCGGTCCTGCCACGGCGTAGGACATGGTGCCGGTGACCGCGAGGACCAGCGCCGTACAGGCGCCCGTCGTCGAGCCGGGTGGCAGCACCATCCAGGTCGCCACCCGCAGGGGGGCGCTCGTCGCGGACGGAGCGAAGCACGCGAAGGAGAGCCAGGCGAAGGGCAGGGTCCAGGCGTACTGGCCCCCCGCGAGCACCGCGCCCAGAGCGGCCAGTCCCATCAGGCCCGCGCTGTCCCGGACGACGAACGCGGTGGTGGCCAGGGGTCGGTCCGCTGTCCCCACAGTCAGCAGCACCGCCGCGACGACCGCGCCGGCGAGCAGCACATGCGCCGCTCTGCGCGGCACCCAGCGGATCGAGGCCGTCCGGTCCAGCGCGAGGTCCTGCCCGCTGAGCCCGACCGAGGCCGCCATCACCCCCGTAGCGAGAACAAGGACCGGAATGCGGGGATCGACCTGCCCCTCACCTCCGTCCCGGGCGAGTGCCCACACCGTCACCGCGCTGATCACCAGCACGGCGAGCGACGCGGGCACCTGCCGCGAACGTGCGTACAGCGTCAGCCATCTCACCGGGAGGCACCGCCGGACAGCACCTCGAACGGGTCGCCCTTGCAGGAGAGTGCGGCGGCGCGCATCGCGTTGATGCGCGAGAGCTGCTCCGCGCGCGGAAGCGAGGTGAGTTTCTTCCACACCGGGCGGGCCTCGGTGTCCACCTCGCCGCGCAGACCTGCCGGTGTGCCGGCCAGGGGTTCGAAGTCGCCGAGGACCCAGCCCGCCGCGACGGCCTGTGCGTACTCGTCTCCTCCGAAGCCGCTCCAGCCGACGGGGGTGCACCCGGGCACCATGCCTTCGGCGATCAGAGCCCGGGTCAGATCGTCGCCCTTCGTGGCGGTGACGATGTCGTCGTCGAAGTCGAGGAGCAGGGTCTCGCGGGACCATTGCGGTGTTGAGCCGTTCGGCAGCAGAGCGGTGTTCTCACGGACCGCGACCGGCGCCCGGCCGCCCAGGGCGCCGTGCAGCAGACGCAGCGCCTCCTTGCCGGGGCCCGCGAGGCCGGCGAGGCGGTCCTGGTGCGTCTTCGTCACGCACACCGGACCCTCGCACACCAACTTCGCGGCGGCCTTGTCGACGACGTAGATCCGGTCCGGGTCGGAGGGGAGGACGAGCAGGGCGATCACCGCGCCCGCGAGTACGGGCGTCAGGGCGGTCAGCCGGGCGCGCCAGGTCGCGGCGACGAGCAGCGCGAAGCCGGTGCCGGCCATGCCGAGCGCCCAGATCGTCTGCCCGACGTGCACGGACGCGGAGAGCGTGACGAACACATTGCGCACCTCCTCCACCGCCGGTGACAGCAGCGAGACCCGGTTCGGCTCCGTGGTGGAGAAGCCCGACGCCATGGGCGTCTCCGTCCGGCCCAACGACATCTGCATGAGGGCCGTGAACACGAAGGCGGTCATGGCCAGCGCGGGCGGAGTGAGCACCGAGGGCAGAGCCCGCCCGGCCCCCATGCCCAGCACGGCCCCGGCCACGAGGAAGAGCGCCCCGACGAGCGAGATCGGCAGCCATCCGAGGTGCGTGTACTCGGTGCTGGGGAGGACCTGGACCGCGCCCACGAGGACGAGCAGCGCGAAGGCCGAGGACAGCGTGATCGCCGTCGTACCCGCCGACGTGGCCGCACGGTGCCAGGGGGGCCTCGGCGTGCTGGTCAGCAGCTCGGACATCTTCGAGCGGTGGTCGCGCAGGCCCTGCAGCGCTCCGAGCCCCACGGCGAGCGGCCACAGGTAGAACAGCATGCTGCGGGTCACCAGAGCCATGGACGTCCACTGGGCCGTCCACGCCGTGGTGCCCTGCCACCACGAGCCGATCACCAGGTACAGGAACGCCAGTGCCGTCGTCAGTACGAGGGCGCCGGCCCATGGGGCGACGGAGCGTTTCAGCTCGATGCGCAGGACACCGGTGTTCACCAGGTACCCCCTGTCCGGCCGGGGCTCTGCAGCAGCGCCGAGTAACCGCGCTCCAGTGGGCTGTCCCCCACGTCCTGCGGGCCGCCCGCCGCCGCCAGCTCGTCCGGGGAGCCCTGGAAGACCAGCCGTCCCTCGGCGAAGAGCACCACGTCGGTGCAGGCGGCGGCGACGTCCTCGACCAGATGCGTCGAGACGAGCACGCAGGTGTCCGTGCCCAACTCCTGCAACAGCTCGCGGAACCGCAGCCGCTGCGCCGGGTCCAGGCCGACCGTCGGCTCGTCCAGCAGCAGGATCGTCGGGTCGTTGACGATGGCCTGGGCGATCCCGACCCTCCGCACCATGCCACCCGACAGGGCTTTCATCTTCTCGTCGGCGCGGTCCGCCAGACCCACCCGCTCGACGGCCCGCTGCACCGCCGCGGGAATTGCCGCCTTCGGCACCTCCTTCAGCCACGCCATGTACTCGACGAACTCGCGCACCGTGAACCTCTTGTAGTAGCCGAACTCCTGCGGCAGATAACCGATCCGGCGCCGCAGCGCACGGTGCTCACCCCTGCCGCCCACGGACTCGCCGAGCATCTCCAGGGTGCCCTCGGTGGGGCGCAGCACAGTGGCCAGAGCACGGATGAGGGTGGTCTTGCCCGCCCCGTTGGGGCCGAGGAGACCGTGTACGCCGGTACCCAGCGACAGATCGAGGCCGTCGACGGCCATCCGTTTCCCGCCGACCCTGACCTTCAGCCCGGTGGCCTGGATCTCCCAGGCGTAGGCCGTCGGCGCGATGTCGGCGGCGCTCACCGCGGACGTCATGTCATGTTCCTTTCCGTTGGTCATTGATGGGCTCCCAGCACGGAGTAGGCGCCCCTGCGGGCGATCACGACTCCGCTGCCGAGAGCGAGAATCAGCGCCCACGCGGGCAGACCGCCGGCCTGCAGGGCGAAGGTCGTACGGCTGGTGGCGAGGGTCGGCGCCACGACCACGGCGGCCCACACTCCGCCCAGTACGACGGCGGCGCGGGTCACCCCGACGACACCGCCGAGCGCCAGTGTCGCCGCGGTGAAGGCCAGGCAGGGCAGCAGCCACTGAGCCACCATCACCCCCGTCGCCCAGCCGCCCACCAGCAGAGCGGGGACGACCACACCGAGCACGGAGGCGGTACGTCTCAGCACCAGGTAGAGCCCGGCCCTGGGCACCGAGGCGGTCAGTTCGTACGCCGGGTCCAGACCGCGCGACCAGGACGCCGCGACGCCGAGCACGGGCAGAACCGGCGCGAACAGCAGCACCAGCGACACCTCCCCGGTGCCGGTGCCGACCACGTCGAGCAGCAGGGCCAGCAGTGTCACGCCCACGACCATGGCCAGCCACGGCACCATGGCGGGAGTCATCCACCTCGACAGCCGCGCCGACCAGTGCCGTCCGCGCGGCATCGTGGGCGTGACCGCCAACCGGTGCTCCAGGCCGGACCACACGCTGTCGACCAGCGACGCCACCGCGGGCACCTCGGCGTCGACGACCGCCGACAGCCGGTCGCGGCACACCCGGCACATTTCCAGATGGGCCTCCACGGCCCACACCTCGTCGGCGGCGAGGTCCGTGCCACCGCGCGCGTAACCCTCGATGATCCGCATCGACGCATGTTCCCCACTCACGCCAGTGCCCTCCGCATCGCGATACGGGCCCGGCGCGCACGGGTCTTGACCGTGCCCTCGGGCAGCCCGAGCAGGACCGCGGTCTCGCGGACGGACAAGCCGTCGAGGACCAGGGCCTGCAATATCTGTCTCAACTCCGGCGCCAGACACCGCAGCGCGTCCCCGACATCACCGCCGACGGTCGCCGCGAGCGCCTCCTCCTCGGCGGCGGGCGCCGCGTCGGGAACGGCGGCGGCCGGCGGTGGCTCCGCGTGATGAGCTCGTCGCCGGAACGCGTCGACCAGCCGGCGCGCCGCGATCGTCCACAGCCAACCAGTGGCCGACCCTCCGACGGCGGCGCCGGCGAAGGCTCCCGCCGCGCGCCACACCGCCAGATACGTCTCCTGCATGACCTCCGCGACGATCTGCTCGTCCCCGCACCGGCGGCGCAACCGCACCGCCATCCACGGCGACGTACGCCGGTACAGCTCCTCGAACGCGGCACGGTCGCCCTTTGCCACCAGCCGGACGAGACGCTCCTCGTCCAACTCGTGCGGCGCTGCCCTCATTGATCTCACGCCCGCTAGACGCCGGAGCCGGGCGACAGGTTTTCCTCCCGACGTGATCCCCGCCACACGGAGAGGTTCCCGTGGGCGACATTCACCTCCGCGACCTCCGCTACCTCTGTTGCCCGCGCTGCCCGTAACGCCGCCACTCGCGTCCGCTGTCGCGAGAGATCCACAGCCCTTCGCCCTTCACCAGGTCGTACGTCGACGTCGTCGCGTCGGCGATGCCGTAGAGGGTGCTGCCGTCGACGGTGAGCGACGTGAAGTTCGCCGGCGTCCTCAGTTCACGGAAGGCGCTGTTGGTGCGGTCGGCGGCGAGCCAGTAGCGGCCGCCTTCCTCGCCGACGAGCAGCCGGCCGTCCGCGAGCAGTTCCAGGACCAGCGCGTCCGGGCCACGTCTCAGGTCCCTCCAGGCGATTCCGCCTGCGAGGATCTTCCGCCAGTGCCTGCCGGTGTCCGTCGTCAGCAACAGGCCCCGCACGCCCTCACCCTGTATGAGGGACAGCGCCGCGATGCCACCCCGCGCGGCAAGGGCACCTCCCAGGTACGGCTCGGGGACGGCCGTGGAACCGACGGTGCGCCCGTCTCGCTGCCATACGACACGATTCGGGGCGTCGGTCAGCGGCTGGACCAGGCTCCAGACCGTACCCCGCTCGTCGACGGCGAGGCGGACGGCGCCGTCCGGTACACCCGCCGGGGGTGCCACGGTGCGCGTGGCGGGGCGGTAGATGAGCATCCGCTCCGGTTCGGCGAGCAGAACGTCGCCCGGGCGGGCGCGCAACGGAGTACCGCTGACAACTGCCTTGTGCCGCTTGCCGCGTACGTCGAGAGTCCACGCCCCCTCAGCCGCGTCCGCCCCGTCCGGTTGCGGCACCCGCACGAAGCCCGCGTGCGTTCCCTTGAACGCGGGCGGCACCGCCTCCGCGTCCCCGTGCTCCGCGTGTTCGGCGACCGTGCGGCCGTCGGGGCCGACGATGCGCCAGGCGGTGGCGGCCGGCCCCTCGTCGTCCTCGACGTTGCCGGCCTCGTACATCAGAAGCAGCGAGCCGTCGTCCGCGCGGCTCACACCGAGAGGTGCGCCGGCCATCTCGATGACGTCGGCGGGGCGCGGGTGAGGATCTGCGATGACGCGCTTGTACTTCGCCTCCCGGCCCTCGGGCTTTTCAGCGCCGGAACCACCCTGCCCGCAGGCGGTCAGCGCCAACGCCGCACTCGCCACGAGCCCGACCGTCCGTCTGCCGCGTTTCCTCGACCACACCATTGCCGCATCCTCACATGGGGAACTAATTCCTTGACACGAATATTCTCTCTAGAGAATACTTCTCGCTATGGACGCACTCCTCGCCGCACTGGCCGACCCGGCCCGCTGGCGTCTCGTGAGCCTGCTGGCCGAGCAGTCCCGCTCGGTAGGCGTTCTGGCTCAGCTCACCGACGCACGCCAGCCGCAGACGACCAAGCATCTGCAGACCCTTGAGCGCGCCGGCGTCGTGACCTCCCGGCGCACCGGTCAGCGCCGTATCTACACCCTCCGCTCCGCTCCGCTGCGCGAACTGGCGGCTGCGCTCGGCCAATTGGCCGACCTCAGGGACCAGGCCGACGGCCCGCACGCGACCCACGACCGCTACGGGCTCAGCGTCCGGGCGGAGCGGCTCGCCGCCCAGAATCCGGGGTGGGCCGACGGCCGCGCGTTCGGCTTCCACCGGTCGCTGGCAGGACCTCCCGAGCTGGTCTGGCGCCACCTCACCGAGGCCGCTCTGCTCGCGCCCTGGTGGACCCCCCAGGATCTCCGGGCCTCCGCGCTCGTCTTCGAGGCGCGTCCCGGCGGGCGGATCGTCCAGGAGTACCGCGACGCCGAAGACGTCCACGACACCAACCCGGTCGCCGGGCGTGCGGAGGGAGTCGTCGACGACGTACGGACCGGTGAGCACCTCACCTACCGGCTCTCCCCGCTACTGCCCGACGGCCGCCCCGCCTTCACCGCCCACGTCTCCATGGACCTCGGCCCCGCCGACACCGGCACGGACCTCGACGTCCACTGGCGGATCACCGACAGCACCGTCGAGTCCGCGGACTTCGTCGCAGGTATCGAGACCGGCTTCGGGCAGAGCCTCGACAAGCTCGCGGCAACCCTCGACACGTACGCACACGAAACAAGCACCAGCACCACCGACACAGGGAGCACGAAATGACACAGCGGAGCGCCGGCCGCCGGGTCGTCACCAACATGGCACTCTCCCTCGACGGCCGCTACGCCGCACCGGACAACCCGCTGGACATGAGCTGGGTGATGCCGTACGCCGTGACCGACGTCGCCCGCGACCACCTGACCAGCCTCTGGGAGCCGGCGACGACAGCACTGCTTGGGCGGGTCAACGCCGAGGGGTTCCTGGGATTCTGGCCCACCGTCATCGGTATGGAGGGTGCTGACCCCCGCGACGAGGGCTTCGCCAAATGGCTTGTCGACACCGACAAGGTGGTCCTCTCCTCCACCCTCGACGAGGCGCCGTGGGAGCGGACAACGATCGTCAGCAAACCGGCCGCCGAGGTGGTCACGGACCTCAAGGCCACCGAGGGCGGCGACATCCTCGTACTTGCCAGCGCGAGCGTCATCAAGGCGCTGCTGGCGGCCGACCAGGTCGACCGGCTGGCTTTCACCATCTTTCCGGTCTTTCTCGGCGGCGGGCCGCGCCTCTTCGACGACGGCCTGCCCGCGAGCCGGTGGACGCTGGTCAGCCAGACCGCGGGCGAGCACGGCGCATCGGCCTTCGTCTACGACCGAGTCCGCTGAGGCGGTGAGGCAGTGAGGCGCTGGGACGGTGACGGTGGGGCGGACGAGCCTGCTCGGTTCAGAGGGCGGCGAACAGGTCGTCCAGTGGGGCGGGCACCTGGTCGGGGGCGAGGGCTTCGACCAGGAGACGGCCGTAGCGGATCTTGCGGCCCTTCTTCGTACCGATGAAGCGCCGCAGTTGCTGATGCCGCGGCCGGCCCTGTTGGGCGGGCTGTTGCAGGAAGGTCTGCCACGGGCGCAGTTCGTCCTCGGCCCGGACGATTTCCTCCACCCGCGCCGGGCCCAGCGCACGGATGAGTTCGTCCTCCAGGTCCGCCGCGCAGACGAAGACGTTCGAGTACGGGGCCGACGCCGAACCGATCCCTCGGTCGAAGAAGGGCTTCTCGCGCTCGTCGCACAGACCGACCAGCCGCAGGCCCAGACCGGCCGGGCCGAGGAGCGCCGCGTAGCGTCCGACGCTCATCGCCCCGCCCATCGACATCACGCACACCCCCTCGGCCGCCAGGGCCCGGTTCCGTCCCGTGGCCAGCGCCTCGACGGCCGCGAGGTCGCTCAGCCCCTCCAGCAGCACAGCCGTACGCACCCCAAGCTGCTCCGCCAGCTCTTTCGCCGGACCGCCCGAGCCTCCTCGCGCCCAGCCTGCGACCTCGTCCCGGAACACACCCATGTCGACCATGCCGGGGAGTCTGCTACCTCCACCGACGGCAGCGCACGTGATATTCCGGCCGACGGCCTTGGAGCGCTTCAGGTCGGGTTCAGATCAGGTTGAGGTCGCTGTACACCAGATGGTGGTCCGAGTACGAGGTGGGCTGCACTCGTTGCCTGAGCGGAGCGATGCCTCGCAGGAAGATGTAGTCGAACTTGCTGTTCCAGTCGGTGGTCGGTTCGCAGGCGGCGGCGGGCGAAGGATGGCACTTGGGGTCCGCGTCCACGGCCAGCGCCCACATCCCGGTGAGTTCGGGCGCGTCGGCCACCGCGTTGAAGTCGCCGATGACGATCGCACGCTTGTGCCGGGCGACCGCTGCGGCAAGTACCCGTGTCTGGCCCGCTCGGACCGTTTCCTGTCGTCGTTGCGCGAGGTGGGTGTTGAAGACCCGGACCTGCTGGCCGCCGACCATGGTGGTGACTGCCAGGTAGCCACGGTCCTCGGATCCTCCGTCGGGATACTCCACCTTGACGCGGTCGGTCATCGGTGCCGCGGAGAGGATCGCCTGGCCGAAGCCTCCCGGATTCCACGGCACTCCCCTGCAGCGGCCCCAGTTCTTGAGGACCGACCCGTACTCAACGTGGTAGACCAGCCCGTGCAGATTCTCCAGATACTCCCGGATCCCCTCGACGTCACGCACACACGCCTCCTGCAGACCGATGACCTGGGGCGCGAATCTTGCGATCTCCGCCGCCCGGTCGACGTTGCTTTCCTTGCAGGGGTTGCAGAGGTTCCACGTCATGACCCGGTTCGGCACCACGTCCCTGACGGCCTCGACGGGCAGTGACCCGCCGGGGCGGTCATCACCTGGTGCCCTGGAGCCGACGAGCACCACGCAGGCCACGGTCAGTACGCCCGCGAGCAACCGCGCGCCCCTTCCGAGCATCATCGTCTCCTCAATGTGGATGCACGGCACCCGCCGCTTCCCTGCACGAGATTAGGCGACGAGGTTGTGAGCGACTTGCGCTCCTCCCGAGGAGTTCGTTTTGCCCGGGTTCGCCTGCGTCTGAATGGGCACTTGGCTGGGAGCCGAGGCAGGACTCCCGGAGGTGTGGCGTGGCGGTACGGCATCGTTTGATCAAGGTGAGCCCGCGGACCGTGTGGTCCGTCCTCGCGGACGGCTCCCGGTATACGGAGTGGGTGGTGGGAACGTCGGAGTCCGAGCCGGTGCGGGGGCAGTGGCCGCAGGTGGGCTCGACGATCGGGTACGAGGTCCGCGTAGGCCCCCTGCGGCTCACCAACGAGACAGTGGTCCGGCATTACGTAGAGGGTTCCGAGCTGGGGCTGGAGGCGCGGGCGGGCATCCTGGGCACGGCACGGATCGCCATCGAACTCCGTCCCTGGGGAGAGCACTGCCTGGTCATAGCGGACGAGCACCCTCTCCAGGGCGCGGGCGGGCTGCTCCACAACGTCGGAGTGGACGCGCTGATCCAGCTGCGGCACCGCGCGATGCTGGCCAGGCTGGCCCGGGTCTGCGAGGCACAGCAACGGGACCGACAGCCGGCAAGCCTCCAGGCACGGCGCAGGGCGGCAGCGCATGGCGCCGACGGCGGTCATGCCTGACCCACCTGACCCAGTGGTGACCCGAGCAGGCTCCAACGGGCTGGTGGCCGCCAGTCTCCCGGCCGACGAGGGACGGACGGCGACCCCGCGGCCCAACCTGATCCACGCCCGCTTCCTTGACGCCGCTCGCGTCCTCCTCCGCTCACCCGGGCGACGGGTTCCACGGGGCTCCGGGCGCCAACGCGGCCCACGCGGCATCGCGCCGACAGCCGCTTGCCGGCCTCATTCGCGCACGGCGCGCTCTCACCCACCCCTGGAGAACGGGACCACACTCGCCCACGGCGCAACGGGCGGCACCGCGTCCCCCGGGAACCGGGGGACGGATCGGGTCTCCCCTCCGTTCAAAGGGCGTTCCATCCCCCGATCCATCCCCCAGGCCTCCCCGTCAGGCGTAAGGGTCGAACGTGATGTCGCTCGGCTTGGCCTTGTTGAGGTGGTCGGCGAACTTGGAGTCCTGCAGTGGGAAGTTCGCGTCGCCCCAGTCGGAGGCGTTCAGGGTGTCGCGCAGGTTGGACGCCAGGTTGTCCCAGGTGAGCAGGTTCTCCTGGTGCCAGGCGCCGGTGTCGTTCTCCGGGGTCTCGCCCCACTCGGCGAAGCGGAAGGCGTGGGTGCTCGCGCCGTCCTTGTGGTAAACGATCTCGACACGCTGGCCGCTCATCGGTACGTCGGCGAGCGGGTGGGTGCTGAAGCCGCCATGCCGGGAGGCCGACAGGTAGGACGGCGTGTCCGCGCCCTGTTTGGCCCAGACGACGACGCACTCCCAGTCGTGCCGGTGCCCTATGCCCGGCGAGGCCTCGTCCTTCTCGAAGTAGCTGGCGTAGATGATTCCGCACCAGCCGTTGTTGCACTTGGCCCGCGAGTAGGTGTTGGCGTGCCCGAGGTGGCTGTCGCGGCACTCGCCGGTGATCGGGCCGGTCGGCTTCAGACCGCCGTTGAGGTTGCCGCTCGGGTCGATGGCGGCGGCCGGGTAGCAGCTGTCCGTGTCGTAGTCGTACACGGGCTCGAAGTACTTCTGGAAGGTGGTCGCGTTCTCGGGCAGGTTCTGCAGGACACCTGCGGAGGCGCTGAAGGGCAGGGCGACGGTCAGGACGACAGCGCTGCCGGCGACGGCGGCAACTCTGGCGACGCGGAAGCTTCTTCCGCTGCTGGCGGCTCGGGGCAAGGGGTGCTCCAGTCTTCGGTCCGTTCATCCCGGACATGACATCCGGGTCGGGAAGGAGACTGGCAGGCCAAGCGATCATTGGAAGGGCTTTCTACCAAACACACAGGGGCTCTTGACCCAACTCGACGGCGCGGGCGGAGTCGCGAACCCCCTGCGCCACACAAGGGTGTCACCAGACGGAAGCGCGCCGCGCCACGCCGTCCAAGACGAGGAGCCGTCCGCGAGACAGGCGTCGACGGTTGGCCACACCGAGGTGATCGACCAGCCGACCCACGGCGACAACCGTGAGACGTATGCGGGCAAATTTCATCGAACCGGTTCGATGAAATCAGCACCACAGAAACCGGTCAACAATCCCCCGGCAGGAGCCCCACGCATCACCCGCGGGCCGCGTCGCCTCACGGGGGCGGGGTGTCACCGCCCACTGAACACCCCGCCTGATCCAACGACGATCAGGCACACACGCAGGCATATGAGACACCGCAGCCACCCACGCCAAGGTCTCCGGCCCGTTTCGGGAAATGCAGCGCAAGGCGTTGACACTCACCCCGGTTGCTCCTACCTTCACTTCACGCGAACCGGTTCGACGATCGACAGCCTGGCCGATTTCACCTCTCGAAATTATCGAACCGGTTCGCCCCACCTCGGCAAAGGAGCCTTCGTGAACATCGGTGAGATCGCCAAGCGTGCCGGTGTCTCCCGGAGCACCGTGTCCTACGCCCTGAGCGGGAAACGGCCGGTGTCCGAGGACACCCGCCAGAAGATCCAGCGGGTCATCGACGAGCTGGGTTATCGGCCCAACGCGAGTGCGCGGGCCCTGGCGAACGGCCGGACCAGCACCATCGGTCTGGTCTTCCCGCCGGCGGGCAACCACTACACCGGTATGCAGTTGGACTTCATCGGCAGTGTGGTGGAGGCCGCGGCGGCGTACGACTACGACGTGTTGCTCTCTCCGAGCGGGGTGGACAGCGACCGTTCGTTCCAGCGGCTGCTGGGTGAGCGGCGGGTCGACGGCGCGATCCTCATGGAGATCAGGCTCCAGGACGACCGGATCGACCACCTCACGGCGGTGGGCTTCCCCTCCGTCGCCATCGGCCGCACCGCCCGGCCCGAGGGCAGCTGGTGGGTGGGCCTGGACCACACAGCACTGGCCGCGGCCTGTGTGCACCACCTCGCCGATCTGGGTCACCGGCGGGTCGCCTTCGTCAACCGGCCCGAGCAACTGCTGCGGGCCGGCTACGAGTCGGCACACCGCGGCCTCGATGGCTTCACCAAGGCCGCGGCGGAACGTGGCCTCACCGTACGGACGTACTGCTGCGGGGACGACGCCGCCTCCGGGCTGTCCTGTCTGGAGCGGATCCTGCACGACGACCCGGAGACCACGGCGCTGGTCACCCTGAACGAGGCCGCGCTCGGCGGCCTCTACCGGGGCCTGGCCATGGCGGGCCGTCACATCCCGCGCGACTTCTCCCTCACCGGGGTCGTGGCCGGCCGCTGGGCCGAGACCGTGACCCCGCAACTCACCGCGGCCGACGTACCGGCCGAGCAACTGGGCCGACTCGCCGTCGAACTCCTGGTCCAGCAACTCGACCACCCCGACGCACCGGCCCGCTGTCACCTGCTCGAGCCGCCGATCTCATTGCGAGCCAGCACCGCGCCTGCCGGTATCAGGCCCACCGACCCGGCTCCGGGCCCCGGCAGCCCGACCCGCCCCTGATCTTCCGCCCCCGCACGAGCCCCTTCACCCTTCACCCACCGCCCACCGCGCCCCACACGCGCCACCGAGCAGCTCACTGACCGGAGTTCGGCGGTCCCGGCAGCCCCAGATCACCCCTTCTACGGCACACCTGTGCCGATCCCAGGGCACACCTGTGCCAAGAGCCGTGAGGAACCCACCATGAACCGATCTGCCAGACGGCGTCTCACCGCCGGAGTACTGACCGTCGTCGCCGTCACCGCCACATCCTGTTCCTCCGGCTCAGGCGACACTTCCGCGAAGGCCGCGGAGGGCGGCGGCACGTACACGATCTGGGACCCGTACCCGCAGTTCGACAAGACCTCGGCGTGGGCGAAGCTCCTGGACGGCTGCGGCACCGAGGCCGGGGTGAAGATCAAGCGGACCTCGTTCGACACCAGTGACCTGACGAACAAGGTGCTGCTGGCGGCGCAGCAGGACAACTCCGCGGATGTCCTGATCGTCGACAACCCGGTGGTGTCGACGCTGGCGGAGGCGGGCGTGCTGACCACGAGCGACGAGACCAAGCTGGACACCTCGAAGGTCAGCCCCAACCTCCTCGCGGCCGGCCAGTCGGGCGGGAAGACGTACGGCACGCCGATCGGCGCGAACACCCTTGCCCTGTACTACAACAAGGCGGTGTTGAAGAAGGCCGGGGTGGACATCTCCTCGGTCAAGGACTGGACATCGCTGACCGCGGCACTCGCGAAGGTCAAGGCGGCGGGCAAGAAGGGCATCACGTTCTCCGCGATCGGTACGGAGGAGGGCAGCTTCCAGTTCCTGCCCTGGTTCTGGGGCTCGGGCGCCCAGCTGACCGCGCTCGATTCCGACCAGGCCGGGTCCGCGCTGTCACTGTGGAAGAACTGGCTGGACAAGGGCTATGCACCCAACTCGGTGATCAACAACACCCAGACGACCAGCTGGCAGGAGTTCGCCGGCGGTGACTACGCGTTCAGCGAGAACGGCACCTGGCAGCTCGGCAACGCCGACAAGGCCGGCTTCGACTACGGCGTCATCCCCGTCCCCGCCGCCACGGGAGGCGACGCCGCGGCCCCGACGGGCGGTGAGTTCGTCACGATGCCGGTGCAGAGTGACACCGGCCGCTACGCCAACTCGCAGAAGCTCGTGGCCTGTCTGACCAACAGCCAGAACCTGCTCGAAACCGACACGACGCTGTCCTATGTGGCCCCCACCACCGAGGTGCAGGACAAGCAGGTGGCCGCGAACGCCGAGCTGAAGCCGTGGGTCGACGCGGTCAAGGCGGCTAAGGGACGCACCAGTGACGACCTGGGCACCAAGTACCCCAAGATCTCCGAGCAGTTGTGGAAGGCGATCCAGTCCGCGCTCAGCGGGTCGACGTCTGTGAAGGACGCGCTCGGCTCGGCGCAGTCCGCCGTCAAGTAACGAGGACTCCGGCCAGCCGATGAACCACACGACTCAGTCGCCGGACCGCTGGACGGTGCGGAGCCGGAACGGGGCGGCGACCGCCGCCCCGCCCCCGGACCACACCGCGAGCCCGCGCCGTCCCGCCTCCCAGCAGTGGGCCGCCTGGGCGTTCCTCTCCCCGGTCACCCTCTACCTCGCCCTCTTCTACGCCTATCCCCTGTACCGCAACATCGACCTGAGCCTGCGGAATTACACCGTCCGTTCCTTCGTCCAGGGTGACGCGCCGTTCACGGGCCTGAAGAACTACCGAACCGTCCTCGACGACCCGACGTTCGCCCCGGCCCTGCTGCACACCGTGGTGTTCACCGCCGTGTGCCTCGTCTTCCAGTACGCGATCGGCCTGGCACTCGCCGTCTTCTTCAACCAGCACTTCCGGCTCTCCGCGACCCTGCGCGCCCTGTTCCTCGTACCGTGGCTGCTGCCGCTGATCGTGTCGGCGTCGACCTGGTCGTGGATGCTCAACAGCGACTCCGGCATCGTCAACGCCACCCTCCACGCCGTCGGCATCGGCCCGGTGCACTGGCTGACCTCGCCCACCTGGTCACTGACCTCGGTGATCATCGCGAACATCTGGATCGGCGTCCCCTTCAACCTGGTCGTGCTCCACAGCGGCCTGCAGTCCATCCCCACCAGCCTGTACGAGGCCGCCGCCCTCGACGGTGCGAACGCGTGGCAGCGCTTCTGGCGCATCACGTTCCCGCTCCTGCGCCCGGTCTCGGCCATCACCCTGCTGCTGGGCCTCGTCTACACGCTCAAGGTCTTCGACATCATCTGGATCATGACCAAGGGCGGCCCGGCCGACTCCTCCACCACCTTCGCCACCTGGTCCTACCAGCTCGGCTTCGGCAACCTGCTGCCCGCCTTCGGCCCCGGAGCGGCCGTCGGCAACCTGCTCGTCGTCGCCGCCCTCGTCTTCGGCCTCCTCTACGTCCGGGTCCAGCGAAAGCAGGCGCTGTCATGACGAGCGCGCAGACGGCCAGCAACCGGCCCCGCCGCACCTGGGTGAAGACGGCCATCGGCGTCCTCCTCACCGCGGTCATGCTCTTCCCGGTCTACTGGATGCTCAACGTGTCCCTGACCCGCGACCAGGACATGCGCAAGAGCCCGCCCGGCCTGTTCCCCGCCCACGCCACCCTGGAGGGCTACCGGGCCGTCGTCGACCAGCAGTTGCCCTACCTCGGCACCAGCCTCGTCATCGGCCTGGGCACCGTGGCCCTGACCGTGGCGCTGGCCGCACCCGCCGGCTACGCGCTGGCCAAACTGCGCCCACGTGGCGGCGGAATCCTCAGCTTCGTCCTGCTGGCCGCCCAGATGATCCCCGGCATCATCATGGCGATGGGCTTCTACGCCATCTACCTCAGCCTCGGACTGCTCCAGTCCGTGCCCGGCCTGATCGTCGCCGACTCGACTCTGGCCGTTCCCTTCGCCGTACTCATCTTCACCGCGTTCATGTCCGGCATCCCCGGCGAACTGCTCCAGGCCGCCAAGACGGACGGCGCGGGCCCCCTGCGTACCTTCTGGTCGATCGTCCTACCGATGAGCCGCAACTCGATCGTCACCGTGTCCCTGTTCGCGTTCCTGTGGTCCTGGTCCGACTTCGTCTTCGCCAGCACCCTCGCCAATGGCGGCGCACACGAGCCGATCACCCTCGGCATCTACCACTACATCGGCAACAACAACCAGCAGTGGAACGCCATCATGGCGACCGCCGTCGTTGCTTCTCTGCCGGCCGCGGTGATCCTCGTCCTGGCCCAGCGCTACGTCGCCGCCGGCGTGACCGCGGGCGCCGTCAAGGACTGACACCGGACCGTCCGTACGCAGCCCGGCGTTCCATGTGCCGCCGTGCGAGCCCCGCCGCCCCCATCACGGCGGAACGCCGCCCCCCTCCGCTCAAGAAACGAGTGCCGCTTCATGACAGCCGCCCCGACCGGCCCGCCCTTCTCCGTCCACGACATACCCTTCAGCACGCACGGCTCCTGGTTCGGCATCTCACCCGTGCTGGCGGAGAAGACGCGGGCCGAGGACCTGCATGTCGTCTCGCACCAGAACGGCATGCACGCCGTCCTGCGCCTCATCCCCCTCGACGCGGCGACCGGCGACCGCGCCGAGACCCACGTCGAGGCGACACCGGGCCTGCTCAGCTGGACCGGCACGGGCGGACGCGTCGACCTCGCCTACGAGTCGCCGGACACCGTCCGTGTACAAGGCACCGGTCTCGGGTTCGGTATCAGCGCCGCGGCTCACGCCCTGACCCCGTTCAGCGGGACCTACTTCTACCGCGACCCGGTGGACGGCGCCCACACGTTCACCTCCTACCAGACCGGCCGCCGCTATCGGATCACCGTGCTGACCGGCACTGTTGCCGAGGTGTACGGCTCGCAGGCCCTGGGCGCCGGGGAGCGTGGTCTCACGGTCACCGCCGGGGCCGACGGATCGTGGGAAGTCGCGGTCGAGGAGCTCGACAGTGCGCGGATGCCCTACCGCTCGCGGGCGGGGTTCGGCGAGGTCATGGAGTCCGCGCGGCAGTCGTTCGCCCAGTTCGCCGACACGGTCGCGCCTTGGCGCTCGACCGCCGCTCCGGCCGCCGAACTCGCCGCGTATGTGGTGTGGTCCGCGACCGTGCGCCCGGCGGGTCTGGTCACCCGGCCCGCCGTCCTCATGTCCAAGCACTGGATGGACAAGGTGTGGAGCTGGGACCACTGCTTCAACGCCCTTGCCCTGGCCCCGAGTTGCCCCGATCTGGCCTGGGACCAGTTCTCGCTGCCCTTCGACCACCAGGACGAGAGCGGCGCGCTGCCCGACTCCGTCACCCACTCCGAGGTCCTCTACAACTTCGTCAAACCGCCCATCCACGGCTGGGCCTTCGGCCACCTGCGCAGACGGCTTCCCGAGCCGCTCACCACGGCGCGCCTGACCGAGGCGTACGACAGACTGAGCCGCTGGACGGACTTCTGGCTCACCGCGCGGCGCGCACCCGGCGCGACCCTGCCCCACTACCAGCACGGCAACGACAGCGGCTGGGACAACGCCACCACCTTCGACCCCGGACGCCTCGCCGTCACCTCCGACCTCACCGCGACGCTGATCCTCCAACTCGACGAACTGGCCCGGCTGGCCGACGAACTGGGCCTTCCCGACGACGCCCGGCGCCGCACCGAGACAGCCGACGCCCTCCAGGCGGCCCTGCTGGACGAACTGTGGGACGGCGAACGCTTCCTGAGCCGCCCGGCCGGCGGTGGGACTCCCACCAGGAGCGCCAGCCTGCTCGACCTGATGCCGATCGTGCTCGGCGACCGCCTGCCCGTCGACGTCAGCGACCGGCTGGCCGAACGGATCGAGGCCCACCTCACCGCGTACGGCCTGGCGACCGAACACCCGGGCTCCCCGCACTACGAGCCGGACGGCTACTGGCGCGGCCCAATCTGGGCTCCCGCCACCGTTCTCGTCGAGGACGGCCTGCGCCGCGCCGGGCACGAACTCCTCGCGGACGAGATCAGCGCCCGCTTCCGCGCCCTGTGCGAGACGTACGGCTTCGCCGAGAACTTCGACGCGCTCACCGGCCAGGGACTGCGCGACCGCGCCTACACCTGGACCGCCAGCAGCTATCTGCTGCTCGCCCGCGACCACCACCTCCGCGAAGCGGACGCCCAGGTCGGCGCCACCGTCGCCCGACCGCGAGCGACAACCCACCCAGACGTCCGGCACGGGGGCCGGCGCAGCAACAACCAGGCGCGTCCCTGAAGGGGCGTAAGCGACATGACAGGAACCGGGCCACGACATCGGGTCGTGGCCCTCATCGGTCACTGTGTCCGGGCGCCTCGCTCCGTCTGCCGGGGCATTGTCAGTGGTGGCAGGCAAGACGACCGGCATGACAACACCAGCTGCAGTGATCGTGGATGCCGCCGCCTACGCGCAGGCGGTCGAGGACGCGGTGAAGGCGTCGGCCGCCTACTACACGGGCGGCACCTCGGTGCTCGACGACGACGCCTACGACCGGCTGGTGCGCGGAATCGCGGGAGAACACCGCGAAGAGCGGCGCCGTCAGAGCCAGAAGCACGTTGCCCCACGTCCTGATGCGGAGCCACCACATCGCCGGCTTGTACAGGTGGGCGTAGGCCAGCAGTCGGGGCTTGCAGAAAACTCCGTCGCCGCAGGTCAGTGGGTGGCCAGGAGATCGCTCCGGAACGCACACTCATCGATTGGGAAACGCTCAGCTAATCGCTGCAGGTCAGAACGTGTGCTTGGAGCATGTCGTTGGATCCTCAGGTCGGACCGGGGCCCAGTGGCTGACCACCCTCCAACATTCCTGTACGCCGCACGGGTCCCGCCAGCACTGCGGTTCACCGAGCTCACCATGATCGCCACGAGTGAAGGGGGCCGCAGTCGACGTTCCGCGGTGCCTCCTCGCGGCGGGCACGGCAGCGAACAACGGCGTTCTCCCACGCAACCCTCGCGCGCATTCCGACCGAGTCCGGCAGTGAACCGCGGCCGCCACAGCGGAACGGGTAGCAGTGCAGTGCAGGAGCTGCGCATCCCGCGTTCGCCCCAGCAGCGTCCGGCGTACGTCCACGGCATGGCCGTCACGCCGGCGATGCCGTGGTGGCCCACCGCGCACGGGGCAGGAATACCGCGCGCCGGCTTCACACCCCCCGCGGAATGAGACGGAGAGGTGGACACCCGGGAATTCATATCCAGGGGATGATTTCTTCCCCCCATCGCGAGTGGACATCATCTCGGCACCGGCGAATCATGGTGTGCGCACCGCCGATGGGCGGATCACAGTCGAAAAAGGGGCAGGCGCCATGGTCGAGGCTGTTTCATTCAGGAACAAGGCAGTAGAGATCGCGGGACACCTCCACCTGCCGGACGACTTCGACGAAGATAAAAAATACCCGGCCCTTGTCGGAATCCATCCGGCCGGCGGTGTAAAGGAACAGACCATCGGCCAGTACGCGAAGCGGCTGGCTTCCGAGGGATTCGTGACCGTGGTCTACGACTCCTCCTACCAGGGAGAGAGCGGCGGCGAACCGCGCCTTCTGGAAGACCCGACGACCAGGGTGGAGGACGCCCGCTGCGCGGCGGACTTTCTCACCACTCTCCCGTACGTGGACACCGAGCGGATGGGCGTCTTCGGCATCTGCGCCGGTGGCGGTTACGCGCTCAGCGTGGCGCAGACCGAACGCCGTTTCAAGGCAGTCGCCACCGTCAGCGCGGCTCCGATGGGCGAGGGTTCCAGGGCCTTCCTGGGGCATACGTCTCCGGTGTCCGAGCAGATCAGGAACCTGGAGATGGCCGCTCAGCAGCGCACAGCGGAGGCGAGGGGAGCGGAGCCCGTCTACGTCCCGTTCGTCCCGGAAACGCTGGAGGAGATCGACGACAACACGCCGGACCTCCTCCGCGAGGGATACGACTACTACAGGACTCCACGTGGTCAGCATCCCCGTTCCAAGGGCCGCTTCCTGCTGACCAGCATGGACAAGATGTACGCGTTCTCGACGTTCCATCAAATCCCGGAACTGCTGACCCAGCCGCTGCTCCTCATCGCGGGGAGCAAGGCGGACACAAAGGTGTTCAGCGACCAGGCTTACGAGCTTTCCAAGGGCCCGAAGGAACTGTTCGTCGTCGACGGGGCGACTCACATCGCCATGTACGACGTTCCCGAGTACATGGATCAGGCGCTCACCAAGATGGTGAAGTTCTTCGCCGTCCTTCAGTAGAAGGCTCCCAGGGCAAACGCCCGGAGAGCCTAGCCCGCCGTAGAAATCATTCGAGGAGCACCATCACCATGTCCCATCCCGGCCACCCCACCGTCGCCATCGCCTTTCATTCGGGCTACGGCCACACGGCCGTCATCGCCGAAGCCGTGGCACGTGGTGCGGCGGGAGCGGGCGTCGAGGTCGTCTCGATCTCCGTCGACACCATTACGGACGAGCAGTGGGCACAGCTGGACGCCGCCGACGCGATCGTCTTCGGCGCCCCCACATACATGGGTACCGCCTCCGCGGCCTTCCACGCGTTCGCCGAGGCCAGCAGCAAGCGCTGGTTCTCCCACTCCTGGGTGGACAAGCTCGCCGCGGGTTTCACCAACTCCGGGGCCAAGAACGGCGACAAGTCGTCCACCCTGGGCTACTTCGCCACGATGGCCGCCCAGCACCACGTCCCTGGGCGCCCCGGGGTGAAGCCCCATGGAGCCTTTCGCCGCGAGGCGACCGCCCTCCGCACGCCACTCCCGAGCAGGCCCTGGTGTCACTTTCGCCAGAACAGGTGGTGCACCACGCCGCTCGGGCTGGGCACGACGTCCAGGTGGAAGCGGTCGAGCAGTTCGTCGGGAGACTCCCACAGGCGCAGTCCGGACCCGAACTTCACCGGCAGGACCGCCACATGCAGACTGTCGACGAGGTCGGCGTCAAGGAACTGCCGGACTGTGGAAACCCCGCCGCCGAGCCGTACGTCCTTGCCCTGGGCCGCCACCCGCGCCTGTTCGAGTACGGATTCGGGGTCACCGTCGACGAAGTGGAACGTAGTGTCGGAGAGCGTGAACGAGGGACGCTCATGGTGGGTCATGACGAACACCGGGGTGTGGAAGGGGGGTTCGTCCCCCCACCAGCCTCGCCACTCGTGGTCGTTCCAGGGTCCGCGCTGGGGCCCGAACTTGTTGCGGCCCATGATCTCGGCACCGATGTTGCGTGCCCAGTCCCGGACGACGTAGTCGTCGAGGCCGCGGCTCCCGCCGGGCTCGGTACGCCCTGGCCAGCTCGCCGTGGCACGCGCCCAGGTGAACAGCTGCTCCGGATCGACGTGCCCGAACGGGTGGTCGCGACTCTGATCGGCTCCGGCACCGATCCCGTCACTCGACACGCCGAAGTTGTGGACTCTCAGCGACTGAGCCATGTGTTCCTCCTGAAGTCGCCGACCATGATGTTGTCGATCACAGTGATATGACTGCGCGCGCCAAGAGAACTCATCGGTGTATTCGCCACCGGCCCGAAGCCGGGTTACCGGCTACCCGCCGTTTACGGGCTACCCGCCGTCCTTGCCAGTCACGATCTGTGAACGGGCAGCCGCTCCCATCCACCGGTGATAGCTGTCCACGTCGACGTTGCTGCCGCACACGATGGTGACCACATGTCGGCCGGCGAAGCGCTCGTGGTCTTCGAGGATCGCCGCGACGCCGAGCGCGGCCGACGGTTCGACGACCAGGCCCGCGTGTTCGAGGAGCATTCGCATACCGGTGATGATCGACGTCTCCTGAACCAGGACGGCGTCGTCGGCGACCAGGAGGAGGTCGTCCAGGACAACGGGGATGGGACGCCGACCGGCGACGCCGTCGGCGATGGTGTCGGTCGAGTCGGTGGTGACGACACGTCGTCCGCGCCACGAGTGTGTCATCGCGGGTGCGCCCAGAGGCTGGACGCAGATCACCTCGACTTCGGGTGCCAGGACCTTCATGACATGACCCACACCGGTGGCCAGCGCCCCGCCGCCGAGAGCGATCAGTACCGCGTCGAACGACTGTATGGAGTCCACCAGTTCCAGACCGATGGTCGCCGCACCCTCGCAGGTCTCGATGTCCAGGCTGTCTTCGACCAGGCGGATGCCGTCGTACCGCGCGATGGCCGCCGCCCGCTCGCGAGCCATCTCGTGATCGCCGTCCACCAGCTCCAGCGCGGCGCCCAACGCGCGGATGCGGTCAAGCTTGGCCGCGGTCGCGAAGCGCGACGCCACGACGGTCACGTCGAGCCCCCGGCCGCGCCCGGACCAGGCGAGGGCTTGGCCCAGGTTGCCCGCGCTGGCGCACACCGCGGCTTGTGCGCCTTCACCGGCAAGCAGGCTCGCGACCAGCTCGGTGCCACGGCCCTTGAAGCTACGGACCGGGTTCGCCGTTTCGAGCTTGATGCTCACCGTGCAGCCCAGGTCGGGCTCCAGCGCCTCACACCGGTACAGCGGAGTATCGAGAAAAACCGGATCGATCAGCCGACGAGCCGCCCTGATCCGAGCAGTGTCGAGGCGTGTCTCCCGCATGGCACAGCAGGGTAACGCCACCACCTCGCCTCCCACGGGTGAACGCCCACCGGTCTCGCTGTTTGCGAATGTCAGCGAGGCTTCGCTCATGCATGGTCTCCAACGACGACTGAGCGCTCTCGACGGCGCCCGTCTCGAACCCCCTGAAGCCGCCCAGGACGCCGGTACGCCGCCAGGCCGGTGGCCCCACCGCCGACGGCTTCCGTGACGGAGATCCTGTGTGTGCCGAGGCCGGGTACCCGGCGCCTGCAGACGTACGCGGTACGCGCCGTGGCGACAGAGTCGCGACCGAGCCGACCACGGGCGGCAGGAGCTCGTATCACCCGAAACACCCAAAGCGCCGACCAAGGTCAACACACGCAAGCAGCCGGTGTCGGTTTGCCCACTGCGAGCGAGCGTGGGGCTGAATCGGTCGACGGCGGGGCAGTCGGAAAGGCAGATACCGTCAAGGAGGCGGGCCGCAAGTCAGGTAGGGAGTTCAGGGCATGGCAGGACCGGAAGATACGGACACCCGCGGGAAACGGCCCGTGGCGCCGCCGACCACCGGGCTCGTCGAGACGCTGGAAGCCTTCGGGACCGGGGCCTACGTCGTGGACGAGCAGGGCCGGATCATCGCCGTCAACTCCCGCGCCGAGCAGCTTCTGGACCGGTCGGCCGGAGATCTTTTCGGCCATGACGCGCACGACCTGCTGCACCGGGACGCGCACGGCCAGCCCCTGCCCAGGACCCAGTGCCGTATGCGGCAGGCCTTCCATGGCCGGCGTACCGCTCAGGCCGAGGAGGACTACTTCGCGCGCGGGGACGGCTCGCTACTGCCCATCTCGTGGCTGATCACCCCCTTCGACCTCGGCGATCACGACCTCGGCGAACATGAACACAACACGCTCGTCATCTTCCACCCTCGGCACCGGCCGGCACCCTCACTGCCGCAGCCGGAGGCCACCCTGCTGCCGGAAATCGAACGGCTCGCTCTGCTCGCCGCGACCACCACACAACTGACCTCCACTCTCGACGTCGAAGAGGCGCTACGGCGGCTGGTGACCTTGGTGGTGCCCCGGCTGGCGGACTGGGCGATCATCGATCTGATCACCGAGCGCGACGAGGTGTGGCGCACTGTCGTGGCCGAGGCGGACGCTGACGGCCTTGTGCACCACGAGGAACTCCAGGGGCCGATGCCACCGGTCCCCGAGGAGTCCCCGATGCCCCTGTCCAGGGCTCTGCGCGGGGTCGCGTCGACCCTGGCCGGCCCGCAGACCTACCAGGGGCCGCCGGATTCCGGTATCGCGGTGGAACAGCGCCGCCTGTTCGACGCCACGGGCATTCACTCGGCGGCCATCGCCCCCATCCGCAGCACCCGTGCCGTCCTCGGCGCGCTGACCCTGGGCCGTGCCAAGCAGCCGGGTGACTTCGCCACCGTCGACCTCCCCCTCATCGAGGACATCGCCCGCCGCGCGGGCCTGGCTCTGGACAACGCGCGTCTCTACCAGCGCCAGCGCAAGGTCGCCGAGACCATGCAGAACCACCTGCTCCCCCAGATGCCGCGTGTGCCGGGTCTGGAGATGACGGTGCGCTACCTGCCGGCGCCCGACGCCTCACAGGTCGGCGGCGACTGGTACGACGCCTTCTCCCTGGCCGACGGCGCCACCGCGCTGGCCATCGGCGACGTGGTCGGCCATGACCTGGAGGCGGCAGCCGGCATGGCACAGGTGCGCAACATGCTCCGCGCCTACGCCTGGGCCCTGCAGGAGCCCCCCAGTCGGATCGTCGAGCGCCTGGACGAGGCGGTCCTGCACATCACGGACGTCGACATGGCCACGATGATCCTCGCCCGGGTCGAAGAGACGCACGACGGCCAGTGGAAGCTGACCTGGACCAACGCCGGCCATCCGCCGCCGCTGCTGATAAGCCACGACGGGCTGGCCGACTATCTCACCGACGGCCACGGCATTCTCCTGGGCACCGGAGCCCATAGGCCCCGCTCCGACGCCACCGTCCTGCTGCCGCCCGGATCCACCCTCCTGCTCTACACCGACGGCCTGATCGAGGAACCCGGACACTCTCTGGACGAGGGCCTGCACCGACTGCGCCGTCACGCCGCCGCCCTCGCCCACCGCCCGCTGACCTCCCTCATCGACCAGATGCTGAGCCGGGTCCGCCCCGTCGCCAACGACGACGACGTCGCCCTCCTCGCCCTGCGGGTGCCCAACCGGCCGTAGTCGTCCGCCCGTTGGTGACCGCACCGGACCTCGCGCTTCGCACAGTCACCTGTCCTGAGCCTCCGAGGCCGAAGTGCGGGATCCGTCGGCAACGAACGCCCGTGACCGACTCGCAAAGGCGAACAGCCTCGACGGCACTCGACAACAGTCGTGCCCGACAACGCACTTGTGACCCAACCTGAACCCAACATGAACTCCGTCGAACAAGCAGCTCCGCCCGCCCGTAGTATCTCGATACCGAGGCAAGCCCTCACCAGGTGCGACCTACTCATGGCCCGTTCACGCGCCGCCGCATCACCGCTCAACCCAGGCGCCCGCCCCGCGAGTTGCTTCACCGCTCTGCGGACGCCCCCCGAGGAAAGGCCGGCAGCATGCCCGACAGCAAGACCCCCACCACCGAACTGACATCTCAATACATGGCACAGGTGGCCAACGACCTTGATCGCAACGCCAAGGAACAGGACCGCATCGGCGCGGAGATCGAGGCCCTGCAGGAACAACTGCGGGCTTTGCAGCACGACAACACCGTGCTGACGAACATGCGAAACGCACTCGGCGCCACGGACACCGCCGCCCAGCCTGCCCCCAAGTCAGCGGCGACATCCGCGGTGCCTCGGCAGAAAGCCACCCCGCAGCACAGTGCGGGCAAGGGGACGCGGGCGAAGAAGACGGTCACTGCTCGGGGCAGTGAGGCGTCCGGGAAGCCGGTTGCCAAGAAGTCCGAGGCCGTAGTCAAGTCGGCGGCCACGAAGGCGGCCCAGCCCACCCTTGTCGAACTGATCCGCCGCCACCTCGCCGATCAGACTGAACCCCGCTCCGCGGCGGAAATCGCCACCGCGCTCGGTGAGGCCCACCCCGACCGTGGCATCAAGACGACCGTCGTACGCACGACGGTCGAAGGGCTTGTCGCCAAGAGCCATGCCCAGCGCACCAAGCAGGGCCACTCCGTCTACTACACCACTCCCGACGCGCAGGGCCCGACCCCGACCGCGGCGGCCCCGGCCGACGAGCAGCCCGAGGCGAACTGAGCACCGAGGAACCGTTCATCGGCGTGTGTCCGGTCAGTTGGCGTAGCCAGGGCTGAGGCCGAGGGGTGGCCGGCCGACTCGGCCGAAGGCTGCGCGGCGATGAGTTTCGGCCGGGACGGCAGTCTGCCCCGGTGACCGTCGCGGGACGTCGTACGACGCCGTCCCGCAGGAGACACCACGGAGGCCCCCATGACGACTACGCCCCATGATCCGACCGCCGCGCTGCCCGGCCGCCCGCCCGTCGTCGGCCTGCCCGAATGGCAGGCCGCCCGTGACGAGCTGCTGATCCGCGAGAAGGCTCACACCCACGCGGGCGACGCCCTGGCGGCGGCCCGACGTCGGCTGCCGATGGTGGAACTCGACGGGACGGTCGAGATCGTCGGGCCCGAGGGGCCGGTCCCGTTCCTGGAGCTGTTCCAGGGGCGCGACGAGCTCGTGGTCTACAAGCACATGTGGTACGACGGCGCGCCGCATCAGGGGCAGTGCGAGGGCTGCACGACGACGGCCTGGCATCTGCAGGACGCCGCCTACCTCAACGCTCGCGGCGTCTCGTTCGCCGTCCTGACCACGGGGCGTTGGGGCGAGGTGGCCGCCTACACCGAGTTCATGGGTTACGCCCAGCCCTGGTACTCGGTGCGTGACGTGGACGGGCCGGTCGGCGGCGACATGGGGTACCTCACCTGCTTCCTGCACGACGGCGACCGCGTGTTCCTCACCTACTCCACGACGGGCCGCGGCAACGAGGCCGTCAACGGGTCTCTCAGCCTGCTCGACATGACTCCGTACGGCCGCGGCGAGGCATGGGAGGACAACCCTGAGGGCTGGCCCGAGGGACGCCACGCCTGCTGGTCCTGGCGCTCGGACGCGGAGGGAAACAGTGACTGGGGACCGACCAGCCGCCCCGTGCCGCAGTGGACCCGCCCGGGCGCGACCCCCGTCGAAACGCTCGGCCGACAGGGCCACCACCACTGACGGCCTTCGTCCACACGGTCGGGCTGCCCCGTCTCACGGTCTTCCGGTCTTCCGGTCTTCCCCGGTTCACCCGCCGGGAACAGGGAGGTAGCGCCCCCGCGGGTGAACCGGAAAGGTGCGGCGGTCAGGTTCCGTTCTGTCGTTGGTCACCACTGTGCCGGCGGAGTCGGTCGGTGTGGCGGGCGATGTCGTCGACGCGTGCGGCGAGGTCGGGATGGCCGGACGTCAGATACGCGTGGGTCAGCGACAGGGGACCGACAAGGGCGGCGGTGTCGTTGTCGGCGAGGGCGACGGTGAGTTCGGCGAGTGAGGTGCGCGCGTCGGCGGGGAGGTCGGTGAGCGCGGTGATCTGACCGGCGAGCCGGCGCAGGTCGGCGGCATTGGCGCGAGCCCAGGTCGTCACGGTGCGGTCGGCGGCCCGACGGTCGCGGGTGGCGCGTACCCGCTGTTCGCCCGTGGACCCCGGATTTCCGGGGCGCACCCGCAGGTAGCGGCGTTCGGCGGCCTGACGGCTGGAGACGCCGAGCGGATGGGCGAGGTCGGCCCAGCTGGCGCCCGCTTCCCGGGCCTCTTCGATCAGGCCCGGCTCCCACTCGGCGAGCTGATCACGCACTTCACGGAGCAGCAGCAGCGCGGCGAGTGCCTCCGCGGAGCCTGTCCGGCCGGGCTCGGAGTGTTCCTCGTCCCCCGCTGTCCGTGCCGTGCGAACGGCTTCGTGGATCGTGTTGAGCGCCGCGGCGGCGGCGAGGAACGACGTGGGGGTGAGACCGGGCGCCCGGGGGGCGGGCTGATCGTCCATGGTCACGGGGCCTCCAGCACTGTGTCGTCGCATGGACGACGTTCTACTTGTCATCACTTCGATGACATGTTACAACGAATACGGGTGAACGCATTGGCAGCAACTGCCTGACCTGAACATTGGAGGTGTTCACAGTGTTGATGCGCACCGACCCGTTCCGTGAGCTCGATCGGCTCACCCAGCAGCTCCTGAACACGACCGGCACCTGGTCGCGGCCGTCGGCGATGCCGATGGACGCCTACCGCGAGGGCGAGGAGTACGTGATCGCCCTCGACCTGCCCGGCGTCTCCAAGGAAGCGATCGACATCGACGTCGAGCGCAACATGCTGACCGTGAAGGCCGAGCGGCGGCCGGTCACCAAGGCGGACGACGTACAGATGGAACTCTCCGAGCGACCTCTGGGCGTCTTCTCGCGACAGCTCGTGCTGGCCGACACCCTGGACACCGAGCACATCAGGGCGGACTACGACGCAGGTGTGCTGACCCTGCGTATCCCGATCGCCGAGCGCGCCAAGTCCCGCAAGGTCGCCATCGGCGGCGGCGCCGCGCACAAGGAGATCCGCAGCTGATCCGGCGCTGATCCGCCGCCACGCGGGAGACGGGGAGCCGGCCCTCCCGGGGCCGCCCCCGTCCCCCGCTCACCGCCACACACGCCAGGGAGCAGCAATGGCCATGCGATGGAGCGCGTTTCTGGACCAGGTCAAGGAGCGTGGCGCGTACGAGACCACCGAGGAGGCAGAGCGGGCGGCCCGCACGGTGCTGGCACTGCTGGGCGCTCACCTGGTGGGCGAGGTCCGGGCAGAACTGGCGGCGCGGCTGCCGGAGGAGTTGGCACTGATCCTGCTCAATCCGCTCCAGGCGCACGAGCCCCTCTCCCCCGAGCGGTTCGTAAGGGCCACGGCGGCCTGGATCGAGGGCGCCACCGAACGGACCGCGGCCTGGGACGTGGGCGCTGTGTTCAGCGTGGCCTCGGACGCCGCGGGCGAGGACGTCACCCGCCGTATCCTGCTCCAACTCCCGGCTGGCTACGACCTGCTGTTCGGCCGCACCCAGCTCGCATAGCCCTCAGCCACCCTCACCCTCACTGTCAATTCGAACGAGAAAGGCAACGGCGTCATCGTGATCTCCCAGCAGAAACTGTGCCGGCCCACGGCGGCCATGACGTTCG
The DNA here is from genome assembly GCF_045040105.1 of Streptomyces sp. NBC_01390. NCBI lineage: Bacteria > Bacillati > Actinomycetota > Actinomycetes > Kitasatosporales > Streptomycetaceae > Streptomyces > Streptomyces sp. NBC_01390. The sequence goes on from NZ_CP109551.1 coordinate 305,986, forward strand.
AGCAGATGCTGGAAAGAGTGCGCTACGAAGGCGCGTACCCCACCCGCGCACAGGCCGAGGAGTCCGTACGCGCCGTACTGGGCGCCCTTGGACGCCAGCTCGCGGGCGACGAGCGCGCGGAACTCGCGGCGAGGATGCCGTACGAAGCCGCCGTCGCCCTGGCCTCCGGGCTGCCCGCCACCGAGCCCCTCACCGGCTGGGGCTTCGTCAGGGACCTGGCGTCCCGCACGGGTCGTACGACGGCCACCACCCGCTGGGACACCGGCACCGTCTTTCGCATCGTGGGCCGACTCGCCGGCGAGGAACTCGTCAGCCGCATCCTCGCCCAACTCCCGTCCGGCTACGCCCTGTTGTTCGGCCGCGCCGAACTCACCCAGGCGGCCTGACGCGCGCCAGGTCAGGCGGGGCGGCAGACCCACAGGTCACCGCACCGACGTCGACATTGCCACTCGACACGACAAGACACCCGAGGGCCACCTCGCCTGCCTCCGCCTCCGCGCCTCGATGATTCCGCCACATTTTGGCGCCGAACGGCGCCCCGACTGCTCCAGCGGCGACGGTGGCGAACGCGCCGGCGAACGCCCAGCGTTCCGCCTCCCCACGCGGCAGCCAGTCAGAGAACACCGATCCGGCCGGCCACAGTCCAACCCCGAAGGCCACAACCGATGCCGTGACCGCAGCTGCCCAGCGAGCGGGCGGGTCGTCGGCGCTCTTCGGGGGGATCCGGCCCCGCGCAGCAGCGGTGGCAGCTCGTCAGGTCGCTTCGGCGGTCTCCGCCACGAGCCCCTGAAGGAAGGTGCCGATCGCGGCCTCGAAGGCCTCTGTGAAAGCCGGGTGCATGAACGCCAGGCTCGCGTCGGCCTGGAAGGCGGCGAGCAGTGAGGGGGCGGGACGACTGCGGATCCACAGGGCGCCGACGAGGATGATGACCATGTGCGCGGCGCGCAGCGCCCGCTCGTCGTCGAGCTCGGGGAGCAGGTCACCAAGCCTCGCGGCGAGCCAGTGGAAGGCGTCACGCGAGGACCTCTTGTACCCGGTCGCGACCTCGACCGAGATGTTGTGCTCCAGGATCACGTGTTGCACGCTCAGCAGTTCGCACAGCATCGGGTGGGCCGCGAACGTGGCGGCCAGCCGGGCCGCGACCTGGCGCGCTCTCGCTGGCGCCGGTGCGGAGCGGTCGACCCACCCGGCGATCGTCTCGGCGACCTCGTCCCGGTAGCGGGCCGCCGCCTCGGTGAGCAGGCCCAGCAGCACGGCCTCGCGTGACTCGAAGTAGAGCGACATGGCGGACTTGGACAGTCCGACCCTGCGGCTGAGTTCGTTGAGGCTCACGGCCGCGACCGGCATCTCGTCGAGCATGCCGGCCGCGGTGTCCAGGATGCTCTGCCGCCGTACCGCGCGCTGCTCTTCGCTCCGTGCCCGATGGAAGGTCGTCACCCCACGAGGTTAACCGACCGCCGGTCCATTGACTGTGGACCGGCGGTACATTACTTTCAATGTACCGCCGGTCCGCTAAGAGCGAGTGAGCGGGTCATGCCGTCGTCTAACGAGAGAAGGGGCATGCCATGAAGGCCACGGAGGCTGTCGACTGGGTCGACCCGGACCGATGGCGGGCCACCCCGGCGGCTGAGCGGCTGCGGCTGCTCCGCCTGGTCCAGGCGAACATCGACCGGCACTTCAACGAACTGGTGTCGGCGGACTGCCGTGCGAAGGGCATCGACCCCGCGGACCCGGCCGACGCCCACCAGCTGGGCACGAGCGTGCAGCGCGTCCTGGTGCCGCTGCCCGTGAACGTCGCGGCCGCCATCGACCTGTACGAGGGCCTGGTCAGCGGCCGCCCGCTCCAGCCACTCGCCCTCACCCCTGCCGGGGACGGCCGTTTCGACGTCCGGGTCTCCCCACGCGGGAAGGACCGCCTGCTCAATGGCGACCGGACCGACGTGCTGCGCGTCGTCGGTGAGCCTCGCAGGGTGGACCCCTACGCGAAGCCCGGCGGCATCGTGGCCGTGCTCGGGGCGGGGAACGTCGCGTCGTCGTTCGAGATGATCCGGGCCCTCTTCGTCGACGGTTACGTGGTCGTCCACAAGCCCCACCCCCTCAACGAGGACGCCGACAGGGTGTGGGAGAAGGTCCTGCAACCCCTCGTCGACGTTCACGCGGCAGCCTTCTGCCCTGCCGACGAAGGGCCCGCCCTGACCCGTGACCCCCGCCTCTCGAAGATCTACTTCACCGGGGGGACCGGCTCCGCCAAGGCGATCATGGAGGCCACCGACACCGAGCTGGTCTCCGAGTGCGGCGGCAACAACCCGTGCATCGTGGTTCCCGGCGACCGCCCGTGGACCGAGCGGGAGATCCGCCATCAGGCGCTCCAGATCGCCACCATCGTCACGATCAGCGGCGGCTCGATCTGCGGCCGGACACAGACCCTGGTGACGAGCCGGCACTGGCCGCAGCGGCGGCAACTCCTGGACGCGATCACCGTCGCCCTGCGGGACCTCACGCCCGGCTCCAGCACCGGCTACCCCGGGGTCGACCAGACCTTCACGGCCTTCCGCGACGCCTATCCGAGCGGGCGGCTCATCCAGCCCGTGGACGGTCGCCCCGCTTCGCAGGTCATGGTGATCGAAGACGTCGGCACCGAGGGCTTCGCCCTTGAGAACGAGGCGTTCTGCCAGGTCATGAGCGAGGTCGCGCTCGACGTCGCACCCGACGCCGGGACGTTCCTTCCCGCCGCGGCCGAGTTCGCCAACGACAAGCTCCTCGGCACCCTGGCAGCGACGATCCTCATCGACGAGGACACCAAGAAGGCCCACGCGACCACCGTCGACCGCACGCTCACAGAACTCCGCTACGGCACCATCGGCGTCAACACGATGCCCCCGGTGGTGTGGACGAACCCCTACCTGATCTGGGGCGGGAACGAGGAGGGCCGCGAGTTCGTCTCCGGTCGCGGCAACTTCGGCAACCTCCTGGGATTCGAGAACGCCGAGAAGTCGATCGTGACCAGCGGCTTCACCTCGCCGGGCCACCTGATCATGACAAGCAAGCGGGGCTGGCTCGCCCTGTCGACGCGCTTCGCCCGGTACGCCGTCCGCCCCACGTGGCCGCGGCTGTTCTCCCTCGCCTTCGCCGCGATCCGCACGGGTTTCCGTCGCACCGGTTCCTGACTTCCACCCCGTCCGCCAAGAAGGGACTTCTCATGAGTAACAAGATCGCCCTGGTCACCGGAGCGTCCTCGGGTATCGGCGCGAGCACCGCCCGCCGCCTCCACGACGCCGGCTTCGTCGTCTACGGCGCCGCCCGCCGCGTCGACCGGATGGCCCCGTTGGCCGCCGCAGGCCTGCGCACCATCGCCCTGGACGTCACCGACGAGTCCTCGGCCGAGAAGGCCGTCGCGGACATCCTCGCGGCGCACGGCCGGATCGACGTCCTGGTGAACAACGCCGGATACGGCTCGTACGGCGCGCTCGAAGACGTCCCGATGTCCGAGGCCCGCTCCCAGATCGAGGTCAATCTCCTCGGCCTCGCACAGCTCACCCGGGCCGTGCTGCCGGCCATGCGGTCCCAGCGCAGCGGCACCATCGTCAACATCAGTTCCATGGGCGGCAAAATCGCCACACCTTTGGGCGCCTGGTACCACGCCAGCAAGTTCGCGGTCGAGGGACTCAGCGACGCCCTGCGCCTGGAGCTGCGCCGTTTCGGGATCGACGTCGTCGTCATCGAGCCCGGTGTGATCCGCACCGAGTGGGGCGGCATCGCGGCCCGCAAGCTCCGTGCCACTTCGGGCGACGGGCCTTACAGCGACCAGGCCGAGGCCATGGCCGTGTCACTGGAGAACGCGTCCCGGCCGGACGCGCCCAGGACCTCGTCCCCCGACGTCGTGGCCCGCGCCGTGACCCGAGCCGTCACGGCCCGCCGCCCCCGCACCCGGTACACGGCCGGCTTCGGCGCCCGGCCGCTCCTCCTCGTACGAAGGATGCTGCCGGACCGGGCCTTCGACGCGCTCATCGCGCGAACCGCGGGCGTTACCGCCTGACCCGGTACATGAACCGCCGACGCGGGGAACAGTCGAGCTGGTGAGACTCCCACCGCTCGTGCGCCCGCCCGATCATTCGTCGTTCACCCAGCGCATGAGCCGTTGCAGGGGGTAGAAGCCGTCGTGGGAGAGGCCCGGCGGCATGCCACCCGCTCCGCCGAGGGACACGACGCGTTGCACTCCGGCGCAGGCGAGGGCGTCGCGCAGTTCCGGTTTGCGGGTGTCGGGGTAGACGCCGACCGTCTGGGTGGCGACCCCTGCGTGCAGGACGGCGTCGGACAGGGCGGCGACCGGGACGACGTTGACGATTTTTCCGTCGGGATGGAAGTCCACCGGCTCCGGCGAGCGAATGACCAGGCCTCGGCCGTCGTACCCGCCCCACACCCGGTAGTCGGGCGCCAGTGAGCGCAGTACGTCGATCTCCTCGCGGAGTTCCGCGGCGACCCGCGGGCCGTCGGCCGAGCTGAACTCCCGGGCGACGCCCAGGCGTTCGCACAGCACTGCGGCGTACCGGTCGGCGTCCTCCTCCGAGCCCTCGACGAACTGGAAGCGGCTCGCCACGCAAGCCTGCTGGTTGAAGAACGTGGCGTCGGCGGCTCCGGCGTCGGCCGCCCGGGTCAGTGACTCGGGCGAGTCGAAGGCCTCTCGGCCGATCAGTGAGACGGACGTCTTGGGGTCGAAGGACACGAGCTCGAACCCCGGACCGACGTATCGCAGCGCCCCGCGGATCGTGGACTCGCCGCCCCAGGCGACCAGCTTGTCGAAGAACTGGGGGCGGAACAGCACGCTCTCCACCGTCTCGTCGCCGCCGCGCCAGTACGCGGCGGAGAACGAGCGCACCACGGGGTGGCCGGGGGCGACGGCCGCCATGGTGCGCAGGATCGCGGTCGCCGTGAACAGGTCGTTCGAGGGCAGTTTGAGAAGGTTGACGCCTTGGTCAGGGCTCCCCGTACGACGGACATCGCGGCCACCCCGGGGGCGTTGCCCGCGATGATGTGCACCAGTCGCGGCGGGAACGCACGGGTGGCCGCGATCCTGTCCCCGGGCAGCCTTACCTCCCGCCAGCCGTCGAGTACGTCCGCGCCGCCGAGTTCGTGGTCGATCTGGGCGTACAGGCCGGGGCGTTGGAACGTGCGCCACAGGGCGGCGTAGGCGCGTTCCAGGACCTCCGCGGGGAGGGGACTGACCCGTGTCATACGGTCCAGGGCCTCGGCGAGCAGGCCCTCGCGGTCCGCCTTGAGCGCCTCGCCCGTCTCCACCAACAGGTCGACGATCTCCGCCACGGGCACGTGGAAGGCGGGGCCTGGTTCGGTACGGGGCCACACGAGGCGGTCCATGTCGAGGGCCGGCGCCGTGAAGTCGGCGCCCGCGCGGCCGTGGGTGGTGTGCGGGGCCGCGTCGACCTCGCCGCGGATCACATGGACGACGGCCACCGGGTCCGCCGTGGTTGTCGTGGGCGTCATCCGTGGATCATCCCCCGCACGTAGGAGTCGAGTGTCGCGGCGCAGGTGATCTTGTCGTCGCCGCCGAGGTCGCCGTAGCGCCGGATGTCCGGCAGGACCGTCGGTCCTGATCGGCCGCAGTCGCACGGGGAGAAGTCGACGAAGACCCGGTCGCCGCTGATCAGTCCGCCCCAGCGGCCTTCCAGGGAGACGTCCAGGAAGGCGAAGCGCCCTTCCACGACGCCGTGTTCCGTGTTCAGAAGCGTCTCGCCCGGCTCGTCCAGCACGAGAGGGATCACCCACGGTGGAATGTGATACCGGCCCTTCTCGCAAGCGGGGCAGGAGCCCTGGAGTTCGGTCATGCCGTAGCTGCGGACGCGCCGTACGCCGTTGTAGAAGGCGGTGAACTGGGCCTGGTAGTCATCGGGCAGCGCGCTCCCCTTGTTGCCGCCGCCGCTGAGGACCAGTGAGTCGGGGTGCAGGCTCCCGTCTGCCACGCCTCGGGCGCGGAGGGCCTGGATCAGGGTGAACTGCTGGTTGTTCATGCCGGCGATCAGCAGCGGCTCGTCGCGGTGGTCGGCGATGTCGTCGACGATCCGGGCGAGAGCCGCGCCCAGTTCCTCCTCGCGGCTCCCGGACGCGGCTTCGAAGGAGCTGATCTCCTGCGGGGTTGCGATGCCCTCCGCCATACGGCGCCGCAGCAGAGCGCTGCCCATCAGCTCGGAGACCCGCATCGGGTCCTCGGTGAGCAGCCGGGTCTCCTCGGGCCTCGCGAAGACGTCCGCGTGCCAGCGGAAGCCGTCGATGGAGCGCATCGGGCCGCTCGCCGGTGCGAGCAGATAGCCGCGGCGGGTGGGCTCGGGCGGGAGCGGTTCGGGCCAGCAGGTGAGGTGTTCCAGGATGTCGTGGAGGAAACCCAGGTCGCTCTCGGCGCAGTTGAGGAAGGACACCTTTCCGGAGGTGCCGCTGGTGATGTAGGGGCGGTGTCCCGCGGCCGTGATGCGGTCGGTCCACTCGTCGATGTCCTTCACACCGTCCACGTCGACGTCGCCCGGCTCGACCGCCGACACCGTCGTGTACCAGCGCAGAAGCCGGTCCCATCGGCCGGCGGTGATGAGGGAGACGGGGTACGACTTGTAGCTGGTGTGCGAGAACAGAAGGGGGACGAGATCGTCCAGTCCCGTGATCTCGTGCACGCCGGTCTCCTCCGCCCGGGTGCGCAGCAGCGGGATGCTCTCTCGGTGGGCGGTGAAGGCCTCCCGTGCGGCTTCGAGTTGCAGTTCCTTCAGGTCGTCGCCGGGTTGGTCGAAGGCGTTGCCGGACGGGACGAGGGATCGGATCAGCTCACGTGTGCTGGGCAGGGCACCCACCTCAATCGGTCGGGACGGTTGTCTGGTCGGCGAGGTCCGACCTGTCGATGAGGTCTGAGTAGCTGTTGTCGTTCCGATCTTGAGGGGTGTGCGTCGAACGGGAGTCTCGATCGGGTGGTTGGCGCCGGCTGCGGGCATGAAGGCAGGGCCTCTTGGTAGCTCGGGGTTGCGAAGCCAACCGAGATCCAGGAGACCCTGTTGCCGCAGTTGTACGTGCACACGCCGGTGGAGTTCAACTCGGCTGCACCGACGTGTGATTGTGTCGCCCACCGGTTCGGAAACGCAGCCGATCACCCGGAACGTGTTCGGCGGTATCCCTCGGACATGACGGACGCGGAGTGGACCGTGGCCCGGCCGCTGCTGCCCGTGCCGGGCTGGCTGCGCGGCCGGGGCGGACAGCCGGAGGCGTACTGCCACCGGGCAATACTCGACGCGATCCGCTACCTGGTCGACAACGGCATCAAGTGGCGGGCCATGCCCGCCGACTTCCCGCCGTGGGACCGGGTCTACGCGTTCTTCCGCCGCTGGCGCGACCACTGGCTGGTCAAGGAGTTCCACGACCGGCTGCGCGCAAGGATCCGCGAAAGGGACGGGCGCGACACGGAGCCGACGGCTGGCGTGATCGACTCGCAGTCCGTCAAGGCGGACGCCGTCGTCGGTGCGGACAGCCGCGGCTTCGACGGCGGAAAGCTGGTCAACGGGCGCAAGCGGCACGTCGTGGTCGACACGCTCGGCCTGCTGCTGGGCGTGATGGTCACCGCCGCGGACACCGGCGACCGCGCCGCCGCCCAGGTCCTGCTGCGGCAGGTCGCCGACGCCCACCACCGGCTGGAGCTGGTCTGGGCCGACGGCGGCTACACCGGCAGCCTCGTCGAGCGCTGCCTCACCGTGCTCGCCCTGGTCCTCGCGATCGTCAGACGCAGCGACGACATGCGCGGCTTCGTGGTCCTGCCCAAACGGTGGATCGTCGAGCGCCTCTTCGCCCACCTGATGCGCACCCGCCGCCTGGCACGCGACTACGAACGCCGCACCACCAGCGCCGAAGCGATGATCTACTGGTCGATGACCCTGCTCATGACCCGCCGCCTCGCCCGGCCACACCCGCAGCGAGCGTGAACCGTCCCGGCTGCCCCTCGGCCAGCCAGCCCCGCGCGACCAGTCGCTTCGCCTTCGACCGCAGCGCCTCCACCTTGGCCGGCACCACGTCAAGACCGAACAACACGGCCAACTCCTGGCAGGTCAGCGGACCTTGACGGAGCCGGTCCCGGTCCGCGAGCGCGGTGAGGATGCGCTGATAGTCCACCGACAGCACCGACCAGGCCAGCCCCTCACGCCACATCGGAACCTGCGACTTCCTCTTCGCTGCCTCCGGCACCTGCGGCGTCTTTCCGGTCTGCTCCCCGGCGGCTGGCGCGGTCCCCTCGGCCCGGGCGGGGTCCTGCCCGCTCTCGTCCACGGGGGCCAGCACCTCGCCGACCCGCGAGCAGGCGATGGCCCACTCCCTCCATTCCCGCTCGGCCACGGCCAACTCGGCCTGGACACGGTCGGCTTCCTCCCGCAGCTCGTCAACACGACGGCGAGCACCCAGCTCACGCTGTTCCAACAGCCCAACCACCGACGGCATCCACGACCTCCCGGGCAGCGACAACACGACAGGCCACAACTCCCACGGGATCGCCGACCCTACGCCTGACCAGCGGAAACGCAGTCCTCAAGTCCGGAAAGACAACAGCTTCTGACCTGTCGACGAGGTCTGACCTGTCGGCCAGTTCGGTCCTGTCGGCGAGTCGGGTTCTGTCGGCGACTGCCGTTTCGGCGAGGTAGGACGACTCGATCGCGGCCAGTTCGCCGCGCAGTTCCTTCGGAGTGCCGGTCATCGTGACGCGGCCCCGGTGCAGGACGTACACGCGGTCGGCGATGTCCAGCACCTTGCGCACATGCTGTTCGACCAGCAGGGCACCGAGGCCCCGGTCGGCCGCCTCGCGCACCGCGCGCAGGAGACGGTCGACCACGAGCGGGGCGAGACCGAGGGACAGTTCGTCCGCGAGGAGCAGCCTGGGGGCGCGGCCCAGCGCGCGGGCCAGCGACAGCATCTGCTGCTCGCCGCCGGACAGCATGCCCGCGCTGGTCTTCAGTCGTTTCTCCAGTTCGGGGAAGAGTGCCAGGGCCGGCCCGGTCGCCACCCGGCCGACCCGTAGGTTGTCCGCGGTGTCGAGCCGGGTGAAGACGGCCCGCTCACCGACGTAGGCGAGGCCCTGACGGGCACGTCGGTGCAGCGGTGCGCGGCTGGTCTCCCCCAGCCAGCGCACGTCGCCGCTCATAGGGGTGAGGTCGCCCGAGAGCGCCCGGAGTGTCGTGGTCTTGCCGGCGCCGTTGGGGCCGAGCAGTGCAACCACCTCGCCGGGACGGACCTCCAGGTCGAGTTCGCGTACGACGGGCTGGGTGCCGTATCCGGCGGACAGGGCACGGGCTTCGATCAGGGGCGGTCCGGTGTCGCGCACGGCCGTTCTCCTCGGGTCTTTTCGGGTCTCCTCGGGATCCTCGGGTCAGCCGGCCGACATCGCCGTCAGCATCTTGCGGACGTCCACGAAGGTCGAGCCCTCCTTGGCCCACTCGATCTTCCCGTCCCGGATGGTGAGTTCGGTGGCGGTCGTGTTGTGGATGCGGTTCAGCCCCTTGATCGGCAGGGCGGTCGACTCGCTCCAGGTCAGGGGCGGGGTCAGGCCACCGGTGTTGATGCCCGGGGTGGTGTTCAGCTCCGTCACCAGGGTCGTGGACGTGATGGTCGGCAGATGCTTGGCGGCTTCGGTGAGGACCTTGAAGGCGACCCAGGTCGTCTCGTTCGCGCCGTTGCTCGTATCGATGTCCGTGCCCTTGGCGGCCTGGACGAAGTCCTTCCAGACCGCGTCGGCGGTCGGCGGGTAGTAGCCGGTGATCGCGGCGCCCTCCAGCGGGCTGCCGGCGCCTCCGGTGCTGGCGGCCAGCTCCGGCGTGAGGTTGCCGACGACGCTGGCGAGCTTCGTCTTCGCGCCGGACTGGACGTACGACTTCACGAACAGGCCCGAGGCGGTGCCCATGATGACGCTCACGCAGTCGCTGCCCTTGGTCGCGGCGGCGACCTGTGGGGCGAGGTCGGTGGCGGTGAGCGGCACCTTGATGTCCTTGGGTGCCGATCCTCCGGCCGAGACCGCGCCGAGGGTCAGGAACTGGGAGACGACGGCTGCCGCGGCCACGTCGTAGCGCACTCCGGAGATCTTCTTGCAGCCGCTCTGCACCAGCTGCTGCCCGTGTGCAGCGAACACCGCCGGGGTGCCGCCGTTGACCGGGAACGACAGGGGGTTGGAGAACTCGGCCGCCGAGACGCCGGTCCCGCCGAGGTAGGGGATGCCGGCCTTCTGGAGGATGGGCATGTAGCGGTCGCCGGCGAGGCTGTACGAGCCCACGACCGCGACGACCTTCTCGGCGACCGCCTGCTGGGCGCACTTCTCCGCCTCGTCGGGGTCGTTCTTCTCGTTGCAGGTGATGACCTTCAGCGGGCCGCCCTTGATGCCACCGTTGGCGTTGATCCACTTCTCGTAGGCCTGGGCGGTGAGCCTGACTCCGGGCTGGGCGCTGCCCTGGGTGTCCTCCGGGTCCCAGACCATCACCTTGACCGGTGCGCCCGTCAGCGTGTCGGCCTGGGTCGAGCTGTCGGACGCCTTGTCTCCGCAGCCTGCGGCAAGCAGTGCTCCGGTCAGCGCCAGACAGGTCGCTGCGGCACTTCTGCGTCTGCGTGAGTCGTTCATGGTTCCTCCGCGGAGCTCTTCGTCGAGTTGGCGAACAGCATGGGGTGCGTTTTCGAGTTAGTGAAGTACTCTCGGCACAATTATTTAAATGAATGTGCTGTCTGGCCTCACTTCCGAGAGGTTTCCCGATGGACGACATCCTGCGTTTCGCCCTGCTGGGCCTGGGTCTCGGAGCGCTCTACGCGCTCACCGCGCACGGCATCGTGCTGGTCTACCGGGGCTCCGGCGTCCTCAACCTCGCGCACGGCGCGATAGGGATGGCGGGCGCCTATGTGCAGTGGGAGCTCGCCACCGAGCACGGCGTCCCCTACTGGCCCGCCACCGCGTGCGGGGTGCTCGCCTCCGCGCTTCTGGGTGTGCTCACCCATCTGCTGGTACTGCGCCCGCTACGCCGGGCGTCCACCCTGGCCCGGCTCGTCGCCACCCTGGCGGTGTTCATCGTACTGACCGCCATCGCCGTCAAACGCTACGGCGACAGCCTGCAGTTGGTGCCCGGCAAACTGCCGACCCGACTGCTGACGATCGCCGGGGCGACGGTCTCCGAGGACCGTCTCTGGCTGATCGGCATCGCCCTGGCCATCACCGTGGTCCTGCATCTCCTCTACAAGCGAACCCTGTTCGGCCTCGGCACGACCGCCGTCGCGGAGAACGAGGGCGCCGCCGCGTCGCTCGGCTGGTCCCCGGATCTCATCGCCACCGGCAACTGGGCCCTCGGCTCGGCGCTCGCGGGACTGACCGGAATCCTGATCGTGCCGGTCATCGGCCTGTCGGTGACCGGCCTGACCACCCTGCTGCTGAGCGCGCTGGCCGCCGCCCTGGTCGGCAGGTTCTCGTCGTTCCCCGTCACCCTGGCCGGCGGTCTGGTCATCGGGATCGTGCAGTCCGAACTCACTCGCTTCGGCTCCGGCGTGACCGGCCTCGCCTCCTCAGTGCCTTTCCTCTGCATCGCCCTGGTGCTGGTCGCACGCGGCCGGGCGCTGCCGCTGCGCGGAACCTTCCTGGACCGGCTGCCGGCCCTGGGCACCGGAAGGGTGCGCCCCATGCCACTGACGCTGGCCGTCGTGGTCGCGCTGCTGCTGGTGAGCGTGTCGACACCGCTGTGGGCCGACGCCGTCACCAACACCCTGGTGCTGTCGCTGGTCATCCTGTCGATCACCGTGGTGACCGGATACGCGGGTCAGGTCTCGCTCGCGGCCTACGCCCTCGCCGGCACGGGCGCCTTCATCGCGGGACACGCTGCGGCCGACTGGGGCTGGCCCTTCGAACTCGCCCTACTGGCAGGGGTGTTGGGGACGGTTCCGATCGGCCTGCTCTTCGCGCTGCCGGCGGTCCGCACCCGTGGCGTCAACCTCGCGATCATCACGCTGGGGCTCGGCACCACACTGGAGGCGATGGTCTTCCAGAACACCGACCTGTCGACCACCCCGGGCAGCGACGGCATCGTGGTGGGCAAGCAGACCCTCTTCGGGATCGGCATCTCCGGCGTCGACCATCCGCAGCGGTACGCCGCCGTCGTGCTCGTGCTGTTCGTCGCGGCGACCCTCGTCGTGGCCAACGTACGGCGCAGCCGCACCGGCCGTCGGCTGATCGCCGTACGGGCGAACGAGCGGGCCGCCGCCGCCCTGGGCATCGACGTCCGAGCAGCCAAGCTCTACGCCTTCGGCCTGTCTTCGGCCATCGCCGCGCTCGCCGGAGTACTGACCGGCTTCCGCTCGACCTCGGTCGTCTTCTCCGACTTCGCCTCCTTCGACTCCATCACCGCACTCGGCCTCGCCGTCATCGGCGGCGTCGGCTTCCTTGTCGGCACGCTGTTCGGCGCGACCTTCGCCGCCGGCACGGTCGGTGCGCGATTCGGGGACCTGGTGCTGCCCGGGCTGAGCGACTGGATGCCCTTGATCGGCGGGATCATTCTGGTACTGACGCTGGTCGGCAACCAGGACGGCATCGGCAAGGACGCCGGCAGACCGGCCACGGCCATCCGACGGAGACTGGCGCCGAAGCGCGGGCGCGTCGCGAGCGCACGGACAGAAGCCGTCCCGACCGGAGCTACGGGAGCTACGGAATCGGGGGAAACAGCCGCCTCGGACGTGCCCCGTGCCACTCCGCTCCCCCTCCATGTGCGAGACCTGACCGTGCGCTACGGCGGTGTCGTCGCCGTCGACGGTCTTTCGCTGGACGTCGAACCGGGCCAGGTGGTGGGGCTCATCGGCCCCAACGGAGCGGGCAAGACCTCCGCGATCGACGCCGTCACAGGCTTCACCCGGGCGTCGTCCGGCGCGGTCCGCCTGGGCGAGCGGGAGGTGACCCGGCTGCCCGTGCACCGGCGTGCCTCGGCCGGGCTGAGCCGGTCCTTCCAGTCGCTGGAACTGTTCGAGGACATGACGGTCCTGGACAACCTCTACGCGGCCTGCGACCGACCCGGCCGGTGGGCGTGGCTCACGGACCTGATCCGTCCCGGCAGCCGTCCACTTCCTGCCCATGTGCTGGTCGCCGTAAGGGAGTTCGGGCTCCAGGACAGTCTGGACCGGCCGGTGGGCGACCTGTCGTACGGGGAGCGGCGGCTGCTGGCCATCGCCCGCTCGGTGGCGGCCTCGCCGTCCGTGCTGCTCCTCGACGAACCGGCGGCGGGCCTCTCCGACGACGAGACGCGGGAGTTGGCCCACCTGGTACGGCGGCTCGCCGAGGACTGGGGCATGGGAGTGCTGCTCGTCGAGCACGACGTCGACATGGTCATGAGCGTCTGCGACCAGGTCGTCGTGCTGGACTTCGGACACCGGATCTGCGCCGGCACGCCGGAGGAGGTGCGCCGGGACCCGGCGGTCCGGGCGGCCTACCTGGGCGACTTGGAACCGGAGACGGTGGCCTGACGACGCTCGTGGAACGGTTCGGAGGCGCCTCCCGTGAGGGAGGCGCCTCCGAACCGTTCCGGGAGCCGTTTCAGGCGTCGCGCAGATCCGCGACGTACGGCTGGTGGGCGAGCAGGCCGCCGTCCACGCGCAGGGTGTGGCCGGTGATGAACGTCGACTCGTCGGAGGCGAGGAAGACGACCGCCGAGGCGACGTCCTCCGGCCGGCCCAGGCGCGGGGTGAGGTGGTGGCGCAGCATCGCCTCACGGATCGCCCCGTGGGCCGAACCGGAGCTCGCCGGGGTGACGATGAACCCCGGCGCGACGGCGTTGCAGCGCACGCCCTGTTTGCCGTACTGGGTGGCGACGTACTGCGTCAGGTTGATGAGGGCGGCCTTGGAGGCGCCGTACGCCGGGTTGCGCAGATCGCCCGCGAGGCCGGAGCCGGACGAGGTGTTGATAATCGAGCCACCACCGCGGGCGATCAGATGCGGGACGGCCGCCTGGATGGCGACCATGGTCCCGCGCAGGTTGATGCGCATGGTGTCGTCCCAGACCGCCGGGTCGGCCTCCCCGACGGCGAGGTCCTGGCGGGCGGCCAGATGGGTGGCCGCCGCGTTGTTGTGCAGGATGTCGAGCCCGCCGTACGTGTCGACGGCGGCGGCCACCATGGCTCGTACGCTGTCGACGTCCCCCAGGTCGACGGTGACCGGCGTGGCGGAGCCGCCGACGGCGCGGATCTCCTTCGTCACCGCCTCGGCGCCGTCCGTGTTCAGGTCGGCGACGACGGTGTGCGCTCCCTCCGCCGCCACCCGGCGTGCGGTGGCGGCGCCGATGCCGGAGGCGGCGCCGGTGACGATCGCGATCTTGCCTTCGAGTCGTCCCATGGCCGAATCGCCTTTCTCAGTGCGTGAGTTCGTTGCCGACGACGGAGACGAAGGAGACGCATTCGCCCGGTCCACCGCCGAGGTTGTGGGTCAGGGCGAGCGATCGTCCCTCGGCCAGGGACGTCAATTTCCGCTCGGGCGGCGCCTCGCCCCGCAGTTGCAGCCATGCCTCGAACATCATGCGCAGGCCGGAGGCGCCGATGGGGTGACCGAAGGCCTTCAGGCCACCGTCCGGATTGACCGGCAGCGAGCCGTCCAGGTCGAACGAACCGCTGGTGACGTCCTTCCACGCCTGGCCGCGTTCGGAGAAGCCGAGGTCCTCCATCAGCACCAGTTCCGTGGGGGTGAAGCAGTCGTGCACCTCGGCCAGGGCGAGTTCGGTGCGCGGGTCGGTGATGCCCGCCTGCCGGTAGGCCTCCTGGGCGGAGGCGACGACCTCGGGGAAGGTGGTGAAGTCGTACTCCGGATCGAGGAGCCCGTCCGCCGGTCCGGCGACGAAGGACAGCGCCTTCACGAAGATCGGCTTGTCGGTGTACTTGTAGGCGTCCTCGGCGCGGACGACGATCGCGGCGGCCGAGCCGTCGGAGACTCCCGAGCAGTCGAACACGCCGAGCATGCCCGCGATGATCGGGGCCGACCGGATGCGCTCCAGCGGGACCTCCTTGCGGAACTGGGCGCGGGCGTTGCGGGCACCGTTGACGTGGTTCTTCCAGGCGATGCGGGTGATGACGTCCTTCATCTCCTCGTCGGAGAGGCCGTACTTGGCGGCGTAGGCCGGCGCGAGAAGCGAGAAGTTGGCCGGGGCCGTGATCTCGCCGCGGCTGTCGTCGCCGGCGCCCGGGATGGCGGTGCCGGACAGCCCGGACATGCCGGAGTCCTTGAGCTTCTCCACGCCGACCGCCATCGCCACGTCGTACGCCCCGGACGCGACGGCGTAGCAGGCGTTGCGCAGGGCCTCGGAGCCGGTCGCGCACATGTTCTCGACGCGGGTGACCGGCTTGTTGGGGAGGTGGAGGGCGCGGCTCAGGGTCAGCCCCGACACGCCGGAGGCCTGGGTGCCGAACCAGTACGCGTCGATGTCGTCGAGGGTGATGCCTGCCGAGGTCACGGCGTCGCCCACCGCGTCGATGAGCAGATCCTCGGCCGAGCGGGTCCAGTGTTCGCCGAAGGTCGTGCAGCCCATGCCGACGATGGCGACCCGGTCCCGAATTCCGTGCGAGCTCATCCGTGTGTCTCCTCGGTCTCGCCGCCGGTGCGTACCGGCCGGGCCTTCCAGAAGTAGTTGTGGACGCCGGCGGCGGTGACCGTGCGCCGGAACGTCATCTCGACCCGGGCGCCGATGACGGCGTCGGCCTCGGTCGCGTCGGTGAGCTGGCAGCGGAAGCGGCCGCCGCCGTCGTAGTCGACGACCACGACGAGCATCGGCGGGCTCGGCGTGTGGGCCAGCCGGTCGACGGTGAACGTGGCGACCGTGCCGCGCACCCGCTCCATCGGTTCGTCGGTCATGGCGTCCACGCTCCGGCAGGACGAGCACACCCGGTCCGGCGGGAGATGCCGGGTGCCGCACTTCTCGCAGCGGGAGGCGACGAAGCCGTACTTCCAGGCGGTACGGCGGTGGGCGGGCGGGGCGTAGGGCGGCTCGGGGTCCGGCCGGCGGGGTGGCTCGCGGTCGAGCAGGCCGCGCCAGGTGAGATAGGTGGCGTACGGCATCGGGGCGCTGCCCGCGGCGATCTGGGCGGCGACCGGGCGGGCGGCACGGTGGGCCGGGAGCGCGTCGGTGGTGCGCAGCAGAAGGACTCCGGCGCCGTCGCCGAGCACGACAAGGGCGATGGTCTCGCCGGGTGCGGCACGGTCGAGGACGTCGGCGAGGAGCAGGCCCGGCTGGGCGGTGCCGGCGTTGCCGATCACCCCGGTGAGGTCCGGGGTCACCGCCTCGGGACGGGTGCCCGCCCCTCGTCTGACGGCGGCGCACGCGCGCGCGTGCAGACCGGAGACGACGAGGTGGTCTATGGCGCCGCGCTCCAGACCGGCCTGGTCGAGGGCAGCGGTGAGGGCCTTGTCCGCGAGGGAGACGTAGATCTCCTCGGCGAAACGCTCTTCCCAGACCCGGGACGCGGGGGCGCCGGGCAGTCGCCAGCGTTCGAGGATCTCGTCGCTGACCGTGTCGTGGGCGAGGAGTTCGGCCAGGACGGGGGCGCCGTTGCGGTGGCCGCCGAAGACGAAGGCCGCCGCGCCGTCCCCGCCCGCGACCTCGTCGGCGCCGCCGGGCAGCCCGGTGCGCAGGTCCGACAGGACGGCCAGGGTCGGTACGGCGGAGCGGGCGGCGGTGACCAGCGCGCCGAGTCCGGAGCGTACGGAGCCGGCCATGTCGACGGCGAGCACGTGTTCGTCGAGGCGGAGCGCGGCGTGGACGGCGGTCGCGTTGGTCTTGTCGAGGTAGGCGGGTGCAGCGGTGGCGAGGAAGAGCTGCCCGACGCGGGGGCGCAGGCAGTCGCGGGCGAGTGCGTTGCGGGCCGCCTCGACGGCCATGGACGTGGTGTCCTCGTCGTAGCCCGCGACGGCCCTGGTCCCCTTGGCCGCCGGGGTTCCGAGGGTCGCGGCGACATCGGCGCGGGCGAGGCGGTGGTACGGCACGTGGGCGCCGTATGCGATCAGTCCGGCCATGTCAGCGTCCTCCGGTGGCGTGGGTTGTGTGCGTCGGCCGTTCGAAGACCGCGGCCAGGCCCTGTCCGCCGCCGAGGCACATGGTCTCCAGGCCGTAGCGGGCCTGGCGTCGGTCGAGTTCGCGCAGCAGGGTGGCGAGTATGCGACCGCCGGTGGCGCCGACGGGGTGGCCCAGGGAGATGCCGGAACCGTTGACGTTGAACCGCTCGAAGTCGGTCTCGGTCAGGTCCCAGGCACGGGTGCAGGCCAGCACCTGGGCGGCGAAGGCCTCGTTGAGTTCGATCAGGTCGATGTCGGCGAGCTTCAGCCCGGCGCGTTCCAGTGCCTTCGTCGTGGCTGGTACGGGTCCGATGCCCATCGTCTCCGGGGGCACGCCGACGACGGCCCAGGAGACCAGGCGTGCCAGGGGGCGCAGGCCGAGTTCGGCGGCTCGTTCCGGGTGGGTCACGACACAGAGCGAGGCTCCGTCGTTCTGCCCGCTGGCGTTGCCGGCCGTGACGGTGGCCTCCGGGTCCTGGCGGCCGAGCACCGGACGCAGCTTCGCGAGTTTCTCCAACGAGGAGTCGGGGCGCGGGTGTTCGTCGGTGTCGACGACCGTCTCGCCTTTCCGCGTACGCACCGTGACGGGGACGATCTCGTCGTCGAACCGGCCTTCCCGCTGGGCGGCGACGGCCTTCTCGTGCGAGCGCAGGGCGAGTCGGTCCTGCTCCTCGCGGGGGATGGCGTACTCGCGTCGCAGGTTCTCGGCGGTCTCCAGCATGCCCCCGGACACGGGGTGGTTGACGCCGCCGGAGGTGACGCGGCCACGGGCCAGCCGGTCGTGCAGGGTGGTGCCGGGGCCTCGTACGCCCCAGCGGACGTCGGTGGTGTAGAACTCGGCCTGGCTCATGGACTCGACGCCACCGGCGAGCACGAGGTCGCTCGCGCCGGTCTGCACCTGCATCGCCGCGTTGATGATCGCTTGGAGGCCGGAGCCGCAGCGGCGGTCGATCTGAAGTCCCGGTACCTCGACGGGCAGTCCCGCGTCCAGGGCGGCGACGCGGCCGATGGCGGGTGCCTCGCCGTTGGGGTAGCACTGGCCGAGAAGGACGTCGTCGACGGCGGCGGGCGGTATGCCCGTCCGTTCCAGCACCGCGCGGACCACCGTGGCGGCGAGTTCGGCGGCCGTCACGTCGCGGAAGACTCCGCCGTAGCCGCCGACGGGGGTACGTACGGGTTCGCAGATCACCGCGTCACGCAGGAGGGCGGGCATCGCGTGGGCCTTTCATGAGGGGGCCGTATCGCTTTCTTGGGGGGCTCACATGTACCGGCCGCCGGTCACCTCGATCACGGCTCCGGTGAGGTAGCTCGCCATGTCGGAGGCGAGGAAGAGGACGACCTGGGCGACCTCGGCGGGTTCGCCCGCGCGGCCCAGGGGGATCTCGGCGAGCTTCGCGTCCCAGGCTGCTGGGGGCATCGCCTCGGTCATGGCGGTGCGGATCAGACCGGGCTGTACGGCGTTGACGCGGATGCCCGCCTTGGCGAGTTCCTTGGCGGAGGCCTTGGTGAGGCCGACGAGGCCGGCCTTGGCGGCGCTGTAGTTCGTCTGGCCGAAGTTGCCGACCTTGCCGGAGATGGAGGAGATGTTGACGATGCTGCCGCCCTGTCCGTGCGCCCGCATCGCCTCGGCGGCGTACCGGGTGCCGTTCCAGGCGCCGGTGAGGTGGACGTCGACGACGGCACGGAAGTCGGCGAGGGGCATCTTGCGGAGGGTCGCGTCCCGGGTGATCCCGGCGTTGTTGATCATGACGCCGACCGGGCCGAAGGTGTCGGCGCAGTGGGCGACGAGGGCGGCGACCTCGTCCTCGTCGGTGACGTCGCAGCGCAGCGAGGTGGCGGTGACGCCGTTCTTGGCGAGGCGTTCGGCGGCCTCGGCGGCGGCGTCCTCGTTGATGTCACCGAGGACGACGCGTGCGCCCGCGTTGCCGAGGACACCGGCGATCTCGAAGCCGATGCCCTGTGCGCCGCCGGTGATCACCGCGTTCCGGCCGTCCAGCAGTCCCATGTCCGCCCGCCCCTGACTCGACGCTATTCCCGTTAAATAGATAACCTATTATGCTGAAACAATCAATACAGCGATCAGCTGTGCGGACAGGGCGTCGGACGAGGAGCGAACACAGGTGGACATCAGCTACCCCCCGGAGACCGAGACGTTCCGTACCGAGGTCAGGGCGTTCCTCGCCGAGACGCTGCCGCCGGACTGGAAGGGCATCGGGGCGCTGGACGAGGACGCGGCCTGGGCCTTCGCCCGCGACTGGCGCGGCCGGCTCGTCGAGCGCGGCTACCTGTCGCTCACCTGGCCCGAGCAGTACGGGGGTCGTGGCCTGTCCAAGCTCCATCAGGTCGTCCTGATGGAGGAACTGGCCCTGGCAGGTGTGCCGTTCGGGCTGCCGCAGGACACCTTCGGCGTGAAGATGCTGGCGAACACACTGCTGCGCTGGGGCACGGAGGAGCAGAAGAGCCACTTCCTCCCCCGCATCCTGAGCGGCGAGGACACCTGGTGCCAGGGGTACTCGGAACCGGACGCCGGTTCCGATCTGGCCTCCCTGAAGACCCGCGCGGTGCGGGACGGCGAGGAGTGGGTGATCGACGGCCAGAAGGTGTGGACCTCCGGCGCCCATCACAGCGACTGGATCTTCGTCCTGGCCCGCACGGACCGGGAGGCGTCCAAGCACCGGGGCATCTCCTTCCTCCTGGTCCCGCTCGACCAACCCGGCGTCGAGGTACGGCCGTTCCGCATGATGAGCGGACAGCTGCACTTCAACGAGGTGTTCTTCGAGGGCGCCCGCACCCGCGCCGATCTCGTCGTCGGCGGCGTCGACAACGGCTGGACGGTCGCGCAGAGCCTGCTGGGCGTCGAGCGCGGGGAGGAGGCGGCGACCAACCCGATCCTGTTCCGGGCGGAGGTGGAACGGCTGGTGGAACTGGCCCGGCTGTACGGCAAGGACCAGGACCCGGTCGTCCGCCAGCGGATCGCCTGGTGCTGGTCCAAGGTCGAGATCATGCGCTGCCTGGGCTACCGGATTCTCACCGGGTGGCTCAAGGGCGCCGAGCCGGGCCCCGAGTCGTCGATCGCCAAGCTGTACTGGAGCGAGTACCACACCCAGGTCACCGATCTGGCGATGGACATCATGGGCCTGCACGGCCAGGTGCCGGTCGGCCGGCCTCCCTTGCGCACCTACCGCACCGACGACCCCGGCGCCGCGAACTCCTCGGCGTCCTGGTCGACGACGTATCTGATCGCCCTCTCGGGCACGATCTACGCGGGCACCTCTCAGGTGCAGCGCAACATCCTCGCGGAGAAGGTACTGGGCCTACCGCGAGAGCCGAGGGCGAGCGTCGCCGGATAGCGGCGGAGCGCGCGAGCCCCGACCGGCCGAGCAGACCCCGGACAGGTACGTGTCCCGCCCGCGGGGGTGGGACACCCGGCCACCCGGCCACCCGGCTGCGAGGCCCCGGCCGGTCCTGAGCGGGCCCCGGCAGACCCGGTCCGCCCTTCAGCCGAGCAAGCACAACACTCCGCCGGACAGGCCCGACGCCTCTGCCGGGTGTCGAGTGCCGGGTGAGCTCCGGCCAGGCAGCACATCCCGGTCCTTCCGAGCGGAGTCCCGCCAGGTGCGATCGCCGCCGAACAGACCTCGCCACCCCGGCCGGATCCAGGGCGAGCTCCGGCCAAGCAGCGCATCCGGTCCCGCCGAGCAGAGACCGGTCAGGTGCAAGCCCAGCCGGACACACTCGCACCCCCGACCGTGTCAGGGACGGGCTCCAGCCAAGCAGCGCACCGGACCCCCTCCGAGCGGAATCCGTCCAGGCGCGAGCCCGGCCGGACAGGCTCGCCACCTCTGCCGGATCTGGGGCGAACCCTGGCCGAGCAGCACATCCGGCCGGCCCTTCCGAGTGAAGTCCGGTCAGGTGCGAGACCACCGCCGGTCCGGGGGTCAGCCCCGGTCAGCCAGTGGGCGGCTCGGCAGGTCAGGAGGGGTCGGGGTGTTCGAAGGTGCTCAGGGTCGGGACCGGGCGGGGGCCCGTGCCCGGGCGCCAGCCGGCGGCCAGTTTGCGCAGGCCGGCACCGTCCGGTGCCCAGATGTGGCAGCTGTTCAGCACGCCGGCGGTGGCACGCGGATCGTGGTCATGATCACCGGCCGCGGCCCGGCGCCGCGCCGCGGCCGACATCGCCGCCTGCACGGCCGCGGGGCCGAGAGCGCGGGACAGCTCGTAGAGGTGCGAGCAGCCCAGGACACCCCTGAAGCGTTCCTGGATCGCCCTGTTGTAGCCGGCGGCCACGCTGAGTCCGGCCAGGCCGTCGAAGGCCGGCGCGATCAGCGGGCACTCCGCGTGCGGGAAACCCCGCATGTCCGCCTCGGCGGCCGTGATCACCATGTCGGTGAGGCGGATCCGCACGGACAGCGCCATGTGGTGGACGATCCCGCCGGGCGGCTCCTCCCAGGGGCGCTCGTCGCACAGTCGCGCCTCGACGGAGATCTCGCCGCCCGCCTCCTCGTACGCGGTGACGGTGATCGTACGGCGGTGCAGCGGGAGTTCCGCGCGGGTCATGACGAGGCCTCCTGCAGCTCGGACCCGGACACCGAGTCCCCCGGGACTGCCTCGCTCTCCCCCAGCCCTGGAAACTCCGGCTGCCGGCGCTCGATGAAGCTGCGCACGCCCTCCCGGTAGTCCGGGGCACGCTTGGCCACGGCCAGCAGCGCCGCCGCGTTGTCACGGCTCTCCGTGAAGGACCGTGCCTGGTCGTCGGCGAGCTGCCGCTTGATGAGCGACATCGCGTACGGGCTGGCCGTGCGGGCCAGTTCGGTCGCGTAGGCGAGGGCCGCCGGGAGGAGTTCGTCCGGCTCGACGAGGCGGTTGACCAGCCCCATTGTGTGGGCCTCCGTCCCCGTGAAACGGCGCGAGGACAGCAGCAGGTCGGCCGCGTTGCCGTGGCCGACCAGCCGGGGCAGGATCCAGGACACGCCGTCCTCGGCCACCAGCCCGCGTGCGCTGAAGGCGGCGGCGAACTTGGCGTGCGGCACGGCGAAGCGGACGTCGCACATCAGGGCCTGGTTGAACCCGATGCCGGCGCAGGCGCCGTTGACGGCCGCGACGACGGGCTTGGGGAACGTCATGGGGCGGGTGCGCGGGGGCAGCCGGTCGGTGGGCCAGGGGCGGGCGCCGGACGACGCCCCGTCCAGCACGCTCATGTCCATACCGGGGCAGAAACTCCGTCCGGCGCCGGTGAGCACCACCGCCCGGACCTCCGGGTCCGCCTCCGCCCGGTCGAAGAGTTCGTTGTAGAGCAGCTCCATCTCCAGCGTCCAGGCGTTGTGCCGCTCCGGCCGGTTCAGGGTGATGAGCATGACCCCGTCGGCGGTGAGTTCGGTGAGGATCACCGGGGTCGGATTCTCGGTCATCGAGGTCACTCCCACGGGCCCGTTGGTTTTATAGCTAGATGAATCATCTATATACCAAAGACCGGTGGTGGCACCAGATCAGGTGCCACGAAGAGATGATCAACCAACCCTTGACCTGGTACCCTCCATGCACTAAGACGATTCATTTTGCTATATGAGGAGCCCACCGTGGCCGAGGCAGCCCGCGCACGCGAAACGGCGATCGTGCCCGCCCCCGCCCGCACCCGCGTCGGACGCCAGGTGCGGGTGCCGAAGACCGCCGAACTGGTCGCCGCGCACCTGCGCCGCCAGATCGTGCGGGGCGAGCTTCAGCCGGACGACGCACTGCCGCCGGAGTCCGGCCTGATGGAGCAGTTCGGCATCTCCCGCCCCACGCTGCGCGAGGCGTTCCGCGTACTGGAGTCGGAGTCGCTGATCACGGTCCGCCGCGGCGCCCACGGCGGCGCCCGGGTGAGCGCGCCCGACTCGGACGTCGCCGCCCGCTTCGCCGGCCTGATCCTCGAATACCGCGGGGCGACCCTGGGCGACCTCTACCACGCAGCGGCCCTCATCGAGCCGCCCTGCGCCCGCCAGCTCGCCACCAAGCACACCGCGGACGACATCAAGCGGCTGCGCGACGCGATCGCGGCCGAGAAGGCCGTCCTGGACGACCCGCTGGCGCTGGTCGAGGCGCAGGACGCCTTCCATGCCCTGCTGGTCGAACTCACCGGCAACCAGACGATGATCCTGCTGTGTGGCATGGTCCGCAACATCATCGACCGGGCCAACGCCTCGTACACCGCGGCCGCCGCCGACGCCGAGGCACAGAAGACGCAGGCCCTCAAGGGGCACCGGGCGCACGTGCGGATGGTCGGCCTGATCGAGTCCGGCAAGGCGGACGAGGCCGAGAAGCTCTGGCAGCGGCACATCTCCAGCGCCGACGACGTCGTGAACTCCGCCGGACCGAAGACGGTCCTCGAACTCCTCGACTGACCTCACCCCGGACCCCGCTTTCGGTCAGCCCCTTGCCTCCGAGAAACAGTTAGATAATTATAGGAGGCGTACCGATTAGCTACGGGGTCCGGAGGCGACGGCCATGGCCGAACAGCGCAAACCCATCTTCGACTGCGACCAGCACATGTACGAGGAGCGGGACTCCTTCACCCGCTATCTCCCGAAGGAGTTCCTCGGCTCGGCTGTCGCACCGGTGACACTGCCGGACGGGCGGGAGGTGATCCTCGCCGGGGACCGCATCGTCGTATGCCTGGAACCGGAGTTCGGGCAGGTCTACCGCCCCGGCTCGCTGAAGGAGATGCTCAAGGCGATGGCCTCGGGCAATCCCGAGGAGACGTACCAGTTCGAGCCGATGCACGAGTCGTACCAGAACCGCGACGCCCGACTGCGGGTCATGGACGAGCAGGGCCTCGACCAGTCGATCATCTACCCGGGCGGCTGGGCCCTGGTCGCGGAGGAGTACGTGAAGGGCGTGGAGCCCCTCTACGCCAACTACCACTCGTTCAACCGCTACATGAACGAGGTCTGGGGCTTCAACCACCAGGGCCGCATCTACGCACCCGCACTGCTGTCGCTGCGCGATCTGCCCAGCGCGGTCAAGGAGTTGGAGTACGTCCTGGAGCAGGGCGCCCGCTTCATCCTGCTGCCCACCGGACCGGTGTACGGGCGCTCCCCGGGCGACCCCTACTTCGACCCGTTCTGGAAGCTGGTCAACGAGGCCAAGGCAAGCGTCTGTTACCACATCAGCGAGTTCTACTACAACTCGCAGGTGGCGCCCTCCTGGGGCTTCGACCCCCACCCCATCCACTTCCGCATGTCGGCCTGGCAGTGGCAGAACACCTACGGCCAGCGTCCCATCGAGGAGACGCTGTCCGCGCTGATCTTCGACAACCTCTTCGGGCGTTTCCCCGACATCAACGTCCTGGTCTCCGAGTTCGGCTCCGAGTGGGTGCCGCACTTCGTCCGCCACATGGACAAGAGCCGGGGCATGGGCCGCAACGGCCCCTGGATCGGCGGGCAGTTGGAGGAGCGACCGAGCCAGATCTTCCGTAAGCACATCCGCGTGGTGCCCTACCCCGAGGACGACATCGTGGGTGTGGTCAAGCGTCTCGGCTACCACGAGTCCATCGTCATGGGCTCCGACTTCCCGCACGCGGAGGGCCTGGCGCAACCGGCCGACTTCCGCAAGCTCATCACGGAGCTCGACGAGTCGGCGCAGGACGACATCATGTACAACAACGCTCAGCAGCTGATCAGCCGCTGAGCGTCGTGCCACCCCGCCTGGCGGCGGGCCTGGTCCGCACTAACGGACCAGGCCCGCCGCCAGGTTCGCGATATCGGTGAGCAGTGCGGTGCCACGGGGCGAGTTGTCGTAGCCGGCGAGCGGGTAGCCGTTGCTCAGACAGGCGAAGGACAGGCCCGACTCCGGGTCCATGAAGCCCAGTTGGTAGGCCGCCCCCGCGCTCCCGAAGAGCGCCGTCGAGCCGGTCGACGGGAGGTTGCTCCCCGCGTCGGGGCCGGCCACGGTGACGAACAGCCCCATGCTGGTACGACGGCTGCCGCCGCCTCCGTAGATCCGCTCCCCGTACGGGTGGTCGGTCAGCCTGATCCGGGTGCCCTCCGCCACGGCCTCCGGCTTCCACAGTCCGGAGTGGACCAGTGCCTGGAAGTAGAGGGCGACGTCGGCGGCGGTGGCGACCAGGGCGTGGCTGGGCTCTCCGGCCGCCAGGACCTCCGGATCGGACAGGTACCACGGCCCCCACGGATCGGGGGCCTGGTCGTCGTCGGTGCGGTCTGTGGCGAGCATCGGGGCGACGCTGCCCGGCTGCCGGTCGACCGGCACTCCCAGCTCGATCGACGCCAGCCCCAGCGGCTCCACCACCCGTTCGCGCAGGTAGTCGGCGAAGGCGAGGCCCGTACGCCGTTCGACGATCTCGGCGATCAGCCAGGCCGCCGAGGTGAGGTGGAACTGGAAGCGGCTCCCCGGCGGGGAGTCGAGGCGCCAGCGCCCGAAGGCGGCGAGCCGCTGCTCGCGGTCGAGCATCTTCGGGTACCCGAGGGGTGCGAAGGGGAAGCCCGCGGTGTGTGTGAGCACCTGCTCGACGTTCACCGTCTCCTTCCCGTTCGGCGCGAACTCCGGGATGATCGCGGCGACTTGTTCGCCCACGTCCAGGAGACCGTCGCCGATCAGCTTCCACACCACGCCCGCGACGATCGACCGTCCGACGGACTGGAGGACGTACCGGGTGCCGGCGTGCGCGTCGCCGTAGGTCTCGAAGGCCACCAACTGTCCGTCGTGGGCGACGGCGACCTGTGCGGACGGCAGGGGGCCGTGTTCGACCTCCTGGCGGATCCGGCCGAGGAGGGTGTCGAGGCGGAGCGGGTCGACCTGGTCAGGCACTGGTTTCTCCTTCGTGCGGTTCCCGCAGCCGGCGGCGGACGACCTTGCCGTTGGCGTTGCGCGGCAGGTCGTCCACGAACCACCAGCGGACGGGCACCTTGAACCCGGACAGCCGGGCGCGGGTGTGGCTTCTGAGCGTCGCCGGGTCCGGCGGGGCGCCGGGGTCGGCCGGCACGACGAAGGCGACGACGGTCTGTCCGAGCCGCTCGTCGGGCACGCCCGTCACCGCCGCGTCGGCCACGCCGGGATGTGTGGTCAGGACCGTCTCGACCTCCAGCGGGTGGACGTTCTCGCCGCCACGGATGATCATGTCGGTGCGTCGGCCGAGGAGGTAGAGGTAGCCGTCGTCCGCGATCCGGCCCAGGTCGCCGCTGTGCAGCCAGCCCTCGGCGTCGATCCGGAAGAAGTGGCCGGCCCGGGCATGGATCTCGCCCACGCCGTCGGGCCCGGCGCCCGCCACCCTGACCTCGACCCCGGGCGCGGGCCGTCCTACGGAGCGCAGCAGTTCGGTGCGTCCCGCGACCGCCTCCCGGTGGTCCTCGGGGGTGAGCACGCTGATCGGCGAGCCCTCGGTCTGTCCGAACATGTTGAGCATGCGGACGCCGGGCATCGCCTCGTACGTCCGCCGCAGGGTGCCGGGGCGCACGGGCGCTCCCCCGTACTGGAGGGTCCGCAGCGTCTCGTGCCGGGCCTCGCCGGCCGCCAGCAGGGTCTCCAGCATCGCCGGGACCATGCTGGTGTGCGTGGTGCCGAGATGCCGCAGCAGGGCCCAGCCCTCGACGGTGAAGCGGGGCAGCCCGGTGATCAGCGCGCCGGCGGCGAGGGCGACGGCCAGGTTGCCGAGGCCCGCGATGTGGTGGAAGGGTGCGCTGCCGCCGTAGAAACTGTCGGGGTCGAGCGCGCACAGGCTTCCGTTGACGCGGGCGCGGGCGGCCAGGCGTCCTTGGGTCATGGGGACGGGTTTGGGCAGGCCCGTCGTGCCGGAGGTGTGGAGGACGGCGGCGAGGTCGTCCGGCTCGGCCGTCAACTCCCGTACGGAACCGTACAGTTCGGGCAGCACGCTGAGACGTCGGCCCGAGAGTGCGGCCACCTCGCTGCCGAGGCGGGCGAACTCGGGCTGTGCGAGCAGGACTTGGGAGTCCGTCGCCTTCACCACGGTGGCGATCTCGTGCGCGGTCATCCGGACGCCGAGCGGCGCCAGCGGGTGGCCGGATCCGGCGCCGCCGATCACCAGGGCGAGGGCGTCGGCGGAGGTGGCGACCAACGCGGTTACCGGCGTGCCGGGTTCGAGGCCCAGGGTGTCGAGCCAGTCGGCCGCGCCGGACGCGTGGTCGAGGAGTTCATGTCCGGTCCAGGTCAGGTCACCGAAGCGGACCGCGGGCCGGGTGTGGTCGTAGGCGCGGTTCACCTGCGCGGTCCACGTCTCGCCCGTCTTCCCCGACTCCCCCGTTTCCAGCGGTGGTCGCGTCTCCCCCGCGCCCCGCGGTCCCGGTCCGCCGTTCACCGGCTCACGGTTCCAGGCGGGCCGCCGCCGTGCCGGTGACCACCTCGGCGCCGTCCTGGTTGACGGTACGCAGCGAGAAGTGGGCGACCGGTCCGGCGTCGGTGTCCTCGACGGACTCGACGGTGGCCGTGGAGGTCAGGGTGTCGCCGGGCCAGACCTGTGCCTTGAAGCGGACGCCGTAGCGCAGGAGCGACTCGGTGCCGACCCAGTCGGTGAGGATCCGGCCGGTCATGCCCATCGTCAGCATGCCGTGCGCGAACACCCCCGGGTAGCCGGCGGCCTCGACGGCGAAGCGTTCGTCGGTGTGGAGCGGGTTGAAGTCGCCGGAGGCGCCCGCGTACTGCACGATCCGGGTGCGCTTCAGGTCCTCGACGAGGACGCGTTCCCGTGTCTCGCCCACTTTGATCTCGTCCGTGCTCAGGCTCATCGGGCGTCCTTCGGGGTCGCGGGGCCCTCGGGTACGACGGCCACGGTGACGGCGCTGACGACCGGCTCGCCACCGGCGTCCCGGTACTCGGTGATGCGCTCGCTGAAGAGGAGCCGGCCGGTGCGGCCCTGCTTCTCCCAGCTGCGGCCCGGCACGGTGTGCGCGTAGAGCGTCTCACCGGCGCGCACCGGGCGGTGGTACTCGAAGTGCTGCTCGGCGTGGAGTCCGCCGCCGCCCTCCGCCATCACGCCGGGGCCGCCGCCTGATCCGTACCACTCCTCCCCCGGCTTGGGGCGCAGGTGGTACTCGGGGTCGTAGTGGGCGCTCGCCATGGTGAAGGTGGGCGGCGCGAGGGCGTTCGCGCCCTGGAAGGCCGGGTTCTCGTCGCCGACGGCACGGGCGAACATCATGATGTGCCCGGCCTCGACGGGAAACGGCTGCCCTGTCATCGTCATGCCTCTCGGTTCAGTACGGCAGGAACGCGTCGCGGGTGGCCTCGTCCGGGTCGAAGTCCGGGGGCAGGCCCTCGAACTTCGGCTCGCGTTTCTCCACGAAGCTCGCGACGCCCTCACGGAAGTCCGGCGAGCCCGCGAAGAACTCCATGGCGGAGTAGGAGCGGGCGAGCGCGTCGGTGAAGGTGCGGTCGAGGTCGCCGTACACCTGGTGGCGTACGACGGCCATGGCGCGGGGGGAGCAGTTGCGGGCGATGTCCCGGGCGTAGGCGCGGGCGGCGTCCAGCAGGTCCTCGGGTTCGACGACGCGGCTGACGAGGCCGAGGTCCTTCGCCTCGTCGGCGTCGAAGACCCGGCCGGACAGCAGCAGGTCGAGCGCGTTCTCCAGGCCGATCACGCGCGGCAGCACGTACGGCAGGTTGTACTCGCCGGCCAGGCCGCGCCGGGTGAAGGCGGTGGTGAAGCGGGCCCCCCGGGCGGCGAAGCGGATGTCGCAGATCAGCGCCTGGATGAGGCCGATGCCCGCGCAGGCGCCGTTGACGGCGGCGATCATCGGCTTCGGCAACAGTCGTCTGCTGTACATGGGGACGCGGGCCTGGAGGTTGAGGGACTGGCCCGGCTGGGCGTTCTGTTCCAGGCGCTGGACGTCCATGCCCGGGCAGAAGGCCCGGCCCGCGCCCGTGACGATCACGGCACGGACCGCCGGGTCCTGGGCGGCCTCGTCCAGGAGCGCGAAGAAACGGCGCTCCATGGGCAGGCTCCAGGCGTTCTTGCGCTCGGGCCGGTTGAGGGTGACGGTGGCGACGCCGTCCTCGTCGACCTCGTACAGCACCAGGTCGTCGTCCTGGGCGGGCTGCTCGTCAGTCATCGCGTCATGCCTCCGTCAGCGGTTCGATGGGGTCAATGGAGTCAATGGGGTCGATCGAGTCGATGAGATCGGCGGGGGCCGCGGAGTCGGCCGGGGGTATCGGATCGCCGACGCCCTGCCGTTCCCCGGAGATGGTCACGACCACCTGTCCGCGGGCGCAGATGCGCCCGTCGGTCATCACGTCGACGTCGGCGAAGTGCAGCCGGTGGCCGCGGCGCACACAGCGTGCGTAGGCGACGGCCTCGTGGCCGCGGGCGGGCGCGAGGTACTGGACCGACATCGACACGGTGCTGAGCCGGCTTCCCTTGGTGAAGTCGTGCCCCGCGATCACGGCTCCCGAGCCGGCGGTGTCGATGAGTGCCGAGATCACCCCGCCGTGGAAGAGGCCCTCGTGGGCGGAGAGGGACTCCGCGTAGGGCAGCACGATCTCGACGGCCTCCGCGTCCCAGCGGGTCACCCGGATACGGCAGCGGCGGTTGAAGGCGACCCCGCGCTCCCAGCGCGCCCGGAACCAGGCCCGGCGGTCGCGCTGTTCCTGTTCGCTGAGGGTCCTCGCCGCGACGGTCATCAGCACGCCCTCCGGTCTCGGCCTGTCGACCGATCCATATAGTTACATGAATTGGATAGTTGAAGCAATCAAGCGGGTCTTGATCCTGACGCCAGATGTATTATTTATATAACTCATTCGCTGTCTGTGAACAGAGGGAGAACCCCGATGCCGTCGACCGCCCTGGCCGGGATCCGCGTCCTCGATCTGTCCCGTGTCCTCGCCGCGCCCCTGGCCACACAGCTGCTGGCCGACCTGGGCGCCGAGGTCATCAAGGTGGAACGGCCCGGAACGGGCGACGACTCACGGTCGTACGGGCCACCGTTCGCCGCCGGCACGGACACCGCCGCCTTCTATCTCTCCTGCAACCGCAACAAGCGGTCGGTCACGCTCAACCACGCCACCGCCGAGGGGCAGGAGTTGATCCGCGCCCTCGCCACCCGGTCGGACGTGCTGGTCGAGAACTTCCGCACCGGAACGCTGGCGAAGTACGGCCTCGACCACAAGAGCCTGCGCGAGCTCAACCCCCGGCTGGTCTACCTCTCGGTGACGGGCTTCGGCCAGACCGGCCCGTACGCCGAACGCCCCGGCTACGACGGCGTGTTCCAGGCCATGTCCGGGATGATGAGTGTCTCCGGGCATCCCGAGGAACCGATGAAGGTCGGCGTCAGCATGGTCGACATCCTCACCGGCCTGTACGCCTCGACAGCCGTACTGGCGGCCCTACGGCACCGGGACGTCACCGGTGAGGGCCAGTTCATCGATCTCTCCCTGCTCGACTGCGGACTGGCCTCCCTGTCGCACTTCGCGATGAACTACCTCGTCTCCGGCGAGGTGCCGACGCGGCGCGGCAACGGCGGGTACGGCGGAGTCCCGTCCCAGGCGTTCATGTGCCAGGACAAGCCGCTGTTCCTGGTCGCGGGCAACGACAAGCAGTTCGCCGCGTTCTGCGCCGCCGCCGACCGCACCGACCTTCTCCAGGACCCCCGGTTCACCACGACCTCCGCCCGGATCGCCCACCGCGAGGAGATCCTGCCGGTCCTGGAGGCGATCCTGCTCACCCGGACCCGGGACGACTGGCTGGCGCTGCTCGACCGACACGGCGTCCCGGCGGGCCCGTTCAACGAGATGCCCGAAGTCTTCGCCGACCCCCAGATACGGCATCGGGGGATGCTGGTGGAGGTCGAGGACCCGGTGTCGGGGCCGCTGCCGTTGCTCGCCAACCCGATCCGGTTCACGGCGACGCCGGTCGAGGGGTACGCCCCGCCGCCCGCACTGGGCGAGCACACCGCCGAAGTCCTCACCGGGCTCGCCGGTGTGACGGAGGATCAACTCGCGGGACTGCGGGCCCGGGGCGTCGTATAGGCCCGTCCCGGGAGGGGGGCCTCACCCGATCAGGGTGCGGCCGCCCTCCAGCATCAGCGTCGCACCGGTCAGATAGGCCATGTCCTCGCTGACCAGCGCGGCCACCGCCCGCCCGATGTCGGTCTCCGGGTCGCCCATCCTGCCCAGCGGAATCCCCGCGAGCACGCTCTGCGCCTTCTCCGGATGAGCGACGAAGAACGCCTCCGCCGCCGGGCTAAGCGCCGCCGGGCAGACCACGTTCACGCGGATCCCGTACGCGCCCCACTCCCGCGCGGCGACCCGCGTCAGCCCGCGGATGGCCTCCTTGGCCATGGCGTAGGCCGCGAAGCCCGTCTCTCCCTGCACCGCGGCCGACGAACCCAGGTTGACGACGCTGCCACGACTGGCCCGCAGCTGGGGCAGGGCCGAGCGCATCGCGTGGAAGGTCGCCAACGGGCCGCTGCGGTAGGCGAGTTCGACATCGTCGTACGACGTGTCCTCCAGCCGGCGCTGGACGGACGTCTGCGCGTTGTTCACGAGCACGTCCAGTCCGCCGAACTCCCGTACCGTCTCGGCCACCATCCGGTCGATGTCGGCCCGTTCGCCGACGTCCCCGATGACGGTGTGGGCCCGGCCGCCGCGCCCGGTGATCTCCCCGGCGGTCTCCTTGAGTGTGGCCTCGGTACGGCCCGTGATCACCACTGCCGCCCCCTCGGCCGCCAGAGCGAGCGCGATGCCGCGGCCCACGCCCTGCCCGCCGCCGGTGACCAGTGCCGTCTTCCCCGCCAACCGCCGCATCACGTCTCCTTCCAGAAAGGTCCCCAGGACGG
Source organism: Streptomyces sp. NBC_01390 (assembly GCF_045040105.1). Taxonomy (NCBI): domain Bacteria; kingdom Bacillati; phylum Actinomycetota; class Actinomycetes; order Kitasatosporales; family Streptomycetaceae; genus Streptomyces; species Streptomyces sp. NBC_01390. The sequence goes on from NZ_CP109551.1 coordinate 337,825, forward strand.
GAAAGCGTCGGGCAGCGCCGGCTGTCCGGCACCCTCCCAGCCCTCGAATCCGACCTGCTGGGGGCGCTCGGTCACATCGGCCGCGTACCAGTGCTGCTCACGGCGCCGGGAGAAGTACCACTCGCCGTCCACGCGCGCGTAGTCGTCGAGGTAGCGGATCGCCATGACGATCCACCGCTCCCCCACCTCGTGCTCGGCACGGCAGTAGACGGAGCCGGTGGCCGTGTCGCCGCCGGAGAACTCGATGCGGTGTCCGCAGATCTGGTGGACGGAGCGGTGAAAGCCCCGGACGAGCGGATCGATGTACGTCAGCAGCGCCTCCCGGCCCCGGCCGTGGCGTCCCATGTCCACGTCGGGCCTGAAGCAGCCGGCCCAGGCGTCGAGGTCACGGGCGTCCACGGCGAGCGCGTAGCGGACGGGCAATTGCTGGATCGCCAGGTGCGACTCGACACGGTCGAGACGTTCCGCGAGCGAGGGCGCCGGGGTCACGGGTGTCACGGCCTGGGCTCCTTGGGCAGACCGAGCACCTGCTCGCCGATGATGTTGCGCTGGATCTCGCTGGACCCGCCGTAGATCGTCTCCGCCAGGGAGAGGAGGAAGGAGCGCTGCCGGGTGTCGAGGCCGTAGTCCGCGCCGACGATCTGACCGGCGGGCCCGGCCAACTCCTGCGCCAGATGGCCGAGTTGCTGGTGACGGGTCGACGCGTACAGCTTCGCGGTGGTGGCCTGGGCGCCCGGGGTGCGGCCCGCGGTCAGTTCGGCGATGGTCCGGAGGTTGGTGGTGCGCATGATGCGTACGGAGATCCAGGCGTCGACGATCCGCCGGCGCAGCATCGGGTCGTCGAGCGCGCCCCGCTCCCGGGCCAGGTCGATCAGGGCCTCGGCCTCTCGCTCGAAGGTGAGCTGCTGGGGCAGGAGCGTCGTGCCGCGTTCGATGCCGAGCGTGGCCATCGCGGTGCGCCAGCCCTGGCCGACCTCGCCGACGACCATGTCCTCGCCGGTCCTGGCCTCGGAGAGGAACACCTCGGCGAACTCGTCCTGGCCGGCGAGATTGCGGATGGGGCGGATCTCGACGCCCGGCTGGTCCGTGGGCACGAGCAGCATGGTCAGGCCCTTGTGGCGGACGGAGTCCGGGTCGGTGCGGGCGAGGACGTAGAGCCAGTCGGCGTGGATGCCGAAGGACGTCCACACCTTCTGCCCGCTCACCACCCACTCTCCGCCGTCGTCGCGCTCGGCCCGGGTGCGGACCGAGGCCAGGTCGGAGCCGGCGCCGGGTTCGCTGAAACCCTGGCCCCACAGTTCCTCGACGGCGAGGATCGGCGGCAGGAAGCGCTTCTTCTGCTCCTCGCCGCCCACCTTGAGGAGCATGGGGCCGAGCAGGTCGAGGGCGTTGACCGTGGCCCGGTAGGGGGCGTTCACGCGGGCGTACTCGTACTCGAAAACGATCTCCTCCAGCAGTCCGAGGCCTCGTCCGCCGTACTCCGCCGGCCAGCCGACGCCCAGCCAGTTCCCGGCGGACAGCTCGCGGTCCCAGGCGAGGCGGACCTCCCAGGCGGCTCCGTCAGTGGGGCCGCCCACGCCCCGGTGCTCGGCGAACTCGCCCACGAGGTGGTCCGCCAGCCAGTCCCGCAGTTCGTCGCGGAAGTCGCGTACGGCGGGCCCGAAGTCCAGTTCCATGTCTGCTGCCTCCCTGTGGTGCCGAAGTGTGGTGTCGGAGCGCGGTGTCAGACCCTGTCGTCAGATGCCGAGCCGGGTGGCGAGCAGCTCCCGGTGGTAGGACGGGGAACCGAGCAGCACCTCGGAGCTCTTGGCCCGCTTGAAGTACAGGTGCGCGGGGTGCTCCCAGGTGAAGCCGATGCCGCCGTGGACCTGGATGTTGTCGCCCGCGACCCTGGTGAACGCTTCCGAGCAGAAGGCCTGTGCCAGGGCGGCGGCGACGGCGATCTCCGTGTCGTCGCCGGCGTCCAGCGCCCACAGTCCGCCGTACGCGGCCGAGCGGGCCGACTCGATGTCCGTCAACATGTCGGCGCACTTGTGCTTGATGCCCTGGAACGAGCCGATGGGCCGCCCGTACTGCACCCGCATCCCGGCGTAGTCCACGGCGGCGTCCAGGGCCGCCGTCGCTCCCCCGACCTGTTCGGCGGCGAGCAGGACGCAGGCGGTGGCGAGGGTGCGTTCCAGTGCGGGCCACGCCGTCCCCTCGGCGCCGAGCAGCCGTGCGGGGGTGTCCGTGAACTCCAGCCGGGCCTGTTTGCGGGTCTGGTCCAGGGTGGGGAGGGGGGTGCGGGTGAGGCCCGGCGCGTCGGCGGCGTCGACCGCGAAGAGGCTGACGCCGACGGGTGTACGGGCGACGACGAGGAGCAGGTCGGCGAGGTGGCCGTCGGGGACGTAGGTCTTCACGCCGGCCAGGCGCCACCCGTGGGCGGTGTCGTGGGCGGTGAGACGGATGCCGGGCTCGTCCCAGCGGCCGCTGTCCTCGGTGAGCGCCAGCGTGGCCACCGCCTCGCCGGACGCGATACCCGGCAGGAGGTCCTGCCGGGCCCGCTCGTCGTCGCAGCGCAGCAGGGCCTCGGCGGCCAGGGCGACGGTGGCGAAGTACGGCCCGCACAGCAGCGCGCGGCCCGCCTCCTCGAAGACGATGCCGAGGTCGACGTAGCCGAAACCGGAGCCGCCGTACTGCTCCGGCACGGCGAGTCCCTGCAGGCCGAGTTCACCGGCCATCCGGCGCCAGACGTGGTCGTCGTGGCCCTCCGGGTCGGCGGCCAGGCGGCGTACGGCCGCCTCGTCGGAGTACTTGGCCAGGAACGACCGTACGACTTTGCGCAGTTCGTCCTGTTCCTGGGTGAAGGTGAGGTCCATGCCGCCCTTCCCGTTCTCGGTGCGACGCGTCTGCCGATCGCTTGCCGCACTCCGCTCGATACAGTTAGATAATTATAGTATCCGCACTGATTACACCAGGAGCGCGACGTGACCGATCTCTACGCCCCGTTCACGAGCCTGACCTTCGAGCGGCCCTCGCCCGGGGTGCTGCGTGTCGTGCTCGACGCCCCGAACCTCAACGCGGTCGATCCGCGCATGCACGGGGAACTGGCCGAGATCTGGCCGGTGATCGACCGGGACGAGCAGACCCGGGTGGTGCTCTTCCAGGGGGCGGGCCGGGCCTTCTCGGCGGGCGGGACCTTCGACTCCATTGACGCCATGACCGGCGACTACGCGGTGCGTGCCCGGGTGATGCGGGAGGCGCGGGACATGGTCTACGGGGTGATCAACTGCTCCAAGCCGGTGGTCTCGGCGATCCATGGTCCGGCGGTCGGCGCGGGGCTGGTCATCGGGATGCTCGCGGACATCTCCGTCGCCGCCCGTACGGCGAAGATCGTCGACGGGCACACGCGTCTGGGTGTCGCGGCCGGTGACCACGCGGCCATCTGCTGGCCGCTGCTGTGCGGCATGGCGAAGGCCAAGTACTACCTGCTGACCTGCGAAGCGCTCACCGGCGAGGAGGCCGAGCGGATCGGCCTGGTGTCCAAGTGCGTGGACGACGCGGACGTGCACACGGAGGCGCTGCGCGTGGCGACCGTCCTGGCGGCCGGTCCCACCAGTGCCATCAGCTGGACCAAGCGGTCCCTCAACCACTGGTACCGCACCGCGCAGCCGATCTTCGAGGCCTCCCTCGGGCTGGAGTTCTTCGGCTTCGGCGGACACGAGGTCGTCGAGGGGCTGGCCGCCCACCGCGACAAGCGCACCCCCGACTTCGAGGGCGTGGGCGAAAAGCACCCGCTCGATCTCTGACCACCCACGAGAGGAACCGATCGATCATGACGCCGCAGCTCACCACCGAGGTCCCGCCCCTGGTCAAGGGGTTGACGTACGAGGAGATGCCGGTCGGGCAGGTCTTCCGGACCGCCCGCCGCACGGTCACCGAGACCGACCTGGTCAACTTCGTCACCTGGGGCGGCTTCACCGAGCCGCTCTTCTGGGACGCCACGCACGCGGCGGAGGGCGGATACACCGGCCGGCTGGTCCCGGGCGGCCTGACGTACTGCCTCGCCGAGGGACTCGTCCTCCAGACGAACGTCCTGCACGGCACGGGTCTCGCCTTTCTGCACATGGAGCTGACCGTGCGGGGGCCGGTGTACGTCGGTGACACCCTGCACGCGATCGTGGAGACGACGGGCTGCCGCCCCTCCAGCAAGCCCGGCCGGGGCGTGGTGACCAGCCGGATCACCGTACGCAACCAGCGGGACGAGGACGTCCTCGTCTACTGCCCGGTACGGCTGATCCGCGGCCGGGACTACGAGGCGCCGACGACGCCCTGACCCGGAGCCCGGGGTACGAGGCTCAGTCGGCACTCCGGACCGGCGGCGGGCGCCCCGGCGAAGGCTCCGCGGTGCAGCCAGTCGGCCGGCATCGCGGGCCCCGGCGCGACCTCGTGGTCCGGGACAGCCATCGCGTAGAGGCGGGTGTAGCGGAACTTGGCCTCCAGGTTGTCGAGGACCGACCAGTACTCGTAGCCGCAGACCTCCACTCCGGCGTCGACGAGCCGGGCCAGCCAGGAGAGCCTGGCGCGCAGCAGCCCGCGCCGCCGGGCGTCGTCGCTGTGGCCCGTGTCGTCGACCAGGTCCAGGTCCCCCATGCCGTTGTCGACGACGGCCAGCGGGGGCAGCAGTTCGCCGTACAGCTCGTACAGGCCGGCGACGGCGTCGGCGAGCCCTTCGGGGATGATCGGCCAGCCGTAGGCGGTCGTCTCGACGTCGTCGAAGGGGACGATCGCGAAGCCGAGGCCCACGAACAGACGGTTGACCTCGTTGAGGGCGCCGCCGCACTTCGCGGCAGGCAGCACGCGGGGCAGGTTCTCCGGCGCGGTGACCCGGAACGGGGTGTGCCAGGACAGACCCAGCAGGTCCTGGGCGGTGGCGATGACCTCCAGGTCACCGGGGTGCACGCAGCCGGTGGCGGCCACCGGACTGACGTCCTCCTCGGTCACCATGTGCTCGCCGAGCAGCAGGGGGTCGAGGAAGATGCGGTTGGTCCAGCTCTCCAGTCGCTCCAGGGCGAGCCGGTCGTAGGGGTCGTCCGTGGCCGCGTAGCCGCCGACCAGCGTGATCGTCGTCCCGATCCGGCCTCGGACGCCGACGGCCCGGAGTGCCTGGGTGGCGAGCCCGTTGGCGAGCAGGATGTGGTGTACGGCGGGCAGCCCGGCGCGGCCCGCGCCCCGGCCCGGCGAGTACATTCCGGCCACATGGTCCGCGAGGGTGGGGCCGGCCAGGTCGGTCGAGGTGATCCAGCGCTCCACCCGGTCGCCGAACCGGCGGCCCAGTTCGGCCGCGTACACGGCGAAGTGCTCGGCGGTGTCACGGGCGAGCCAGCCGCCGGCCGCGTCCAGCCAGGGCGGCAGCGTACGGTCGAACAGGGTGAGCGCGGGGCGCGTCCCCTGTGCGAGCAGGGCGTCGAGCGCGCGGTCGCAGCGGTCCAGTGCCGCCAGGTCCCAGTTGCCGGGGCCGTCGGGCTGGAGCTGCGGCCAGCCGGCGACCATCCGGTGCGTGTCCGGCGTGACGCCGAGCAGCTGCCCGATGTCGTCGGTCCACTGCCGGAAGTGCCCGCCGCGTTCCGGCAGGGGCGGCGGCGGGGCCGCGAGAGTGTCCGCGGTGGCGACCCCCCAGTCGACGCCGCGAAGGGATTCGTGCAGGAAACCATCGCTCATGGTTTACCGTCCAGGCGGTGAATGGTTCAGCGCATTCAACTGAATGCCCGCCGTCGGGACGCTAACACTTCGAGCAAACTACGACAATGTTTCGGCCAGATCTCCTCGGCCGGCGGAACATCGGCCCCGGCTACTCCCCCAGGGGACGGAACTCCTCGTCCCGCCACCAGGGGTAGACGGGCGGCATGTCCGCGCTGACCCGGCCCGGAAACTCGGGGGGCCGTTTGGCGAGGAAGGACTCGACTCCCTCCACGGGGTCGGGGCCGCCGCCGATCTCGCTCATGATCCGCGAGTCGAGCCGGTGCGCCGCCATGGGGTGCGGCTCGCCGAGCATCCGCCACATCATCTGGCGTGCGAGGGCCACAGAGACCGCCGAGGTGTTGTCGGCGATCTCCCGGGCCAGTTCGTACGCCGCCGGCAGGAGCTCCTCCGGGGGGTGGACGGAGCGGACGAGCCCGGCGGCCAGGGCCTCGTCGGGGCCGAAGACGCGGCCCGTCGCGACCCACTCCATGGCCCGCTGCACACCGACCGCGCGAGGCAGGAACCAGCTCGCCGCCGACTCCGGCACGATGCCGCGGCGCGCGAAGACGAAGCCGAACTTCGCCGAGGTCGACGCCAGCCTGATGTCCATGGGCAGGGTCATGCTGGCCCCGACGCCCGCCGCCGGGCCGTTGACCGCCGCGATGACCGGCTTGGTGCTGGAGAAGATCCGCAGCGCGACCCGGCCGCCGGTGTCCCGGTGCCGGGCGCCCGCCTTGCGGTGGTCGAAGGACGAGCCGCCCGAGCTGACGTCGGCGCCCGCGCAGAAACCGCGTCCGGCGCCGGTCACCACGATCACCCGTATCCCGTCGTCCTCGTCGGCCGCGTCCAGGACGTCGAGGAGGTCCTGCATCATCCGGGGGTTGAAGGCGTTGAGTTTCTCGGGCCGGTCGAGGGTGACGGTGAGGATCCGGTCCGCCACCTCGGCCCGCACGGTCTCGTACTCCTGCTCCGCCACGCGCGTCCTCCGTCACTCCACGGGCCAGTTCCCAGAAAGCTTAATTAGTTATAGCATTCAACTCTCATAACTGATCCCTGGACGATGGCGGTGGAGATGACGGATCTGGTGGTGACGGCCGTCGGGCCGGTCCGGCTGGTCGAGTTGAACCGGCCGGAGCAGCTGAACGCGATGAGCGAGGAGCTGCACACCGGACTCACGTCGGTGTGGGGCGAGATCGCCGCGGACCCGGAGGCACGGGCGATCGTGCTCACCGGGCGCGGCCGGGCGTTCAGCGCCGGCGGCAACTTCGAGATCATGAACCGGGTCCAGCGCGAGAGCGCCTTCCGGGAGCAGAACGTCGACGAGGCCCGGCGGATCATCACCGGACTGGTCCGCTGCCCGCTTCCCGTGATCGCGGCGGTCAACGGCCCCGCCGTCGGCCTCGGTTGCAGCCTGGCCCTGCTGAGCGACCTCGTACTGATCGCCGACGACACCTACCTCGCCGACCCGCACGTCCAGGTCGGTCTCGTCGCCGGCGACGGCGGTGCGTACGTCCTGCCGCTGCTCGTGGGGCTGACCCGGGCGAAGGAACTGCTGTTCCTGGGCGACCGGGTGAGCGCCGAGGACGCGGTCCGGCTGGGCATCGCCAACCGGGCCGTGCCCAGGGACAAGCTCCTGGACGAGGCCATGGATCTGGCCGTACGCCTGGCCGCCCTGCCCGCGCAGGCACTGCGCGAGACCAAGCGCGCGGTCAACCGGCACCTGGAACAGGCCCTCGACACCGTGATGGAGCCGGCCCTGCTCGCCGAGCGGGACACGATGCACTCGCCGGAGCACATCGCGGCGGTCGAGCGGATCGTCGCGTCGCGCGCCCGACGCTGAACCACCGCCCTGAGCCGAAGAGTTCGGCCGGAGAGCCGAGCCGGAAAGGAGTACTCGGATGGACTTCGCGTTCAGCGAGGAGCAGGAGGAACTCGGGCGCACGGTGCGGGCGTTCCTCGCGGACACCTCGCCCGAGACCGAGGTGCGGCGCCTGATGGAGACCCCGGAGGGCTTCGACCGGGCGCTGTGGCGCCGGATGGGATCGGAGCTGGGGCTGCAGGGGCTGGCCGTGCCCGAGGAGTACGGCGGAGCCGGCTGCGGGCCGGTCGAGGTGGGCGTCGTCATGGAGGAGATGGGACGCGCGCTGCTGTGCGCGCCCTTCCTGTCCTCGGCCGTGCTCGCGACGACCACGCTGCTGCGGTGCGCCGACGAGGAGGCCCGTAAGCGCCTGCTGCCGGGGCTGGCCTCCGGCGAGCTCGTGGCGACACTGGCCCTGACCGAGGACTCCGCCCGCTGGGACGCGTCGGGAGTGCGGCTCACCGCCCGTGAATCCAACGGGAGTTGGCTGCTCACCGGGCACAAGACGTTCGTCCTGGACGGCGCCACCGCCGACGTCGTCCTCACCGTGGCCCGAACCGACGACGGGACCGGTGACGGGACCGGTGACGGGACCGGTGACGGAATCGGCGTCTTCCTGGTGGACGGCGACGCGCCCGGACTGACCCGTGAACCGCTGCCCACGATGGACCCGACCCGCCGTCAGGCGCGCCTCGACTACGCCGGCGTGCCGGCCATCCGGCTGCGGACCCACGGCGACGGCTGGACTCTGGTCGCGGAGGTTCTGGACCGGGCTGCGGTGGCGCTGGCCGCCGAGCAGGTCGGGGTGGCCTCCCGCACGCTCGACATGGCCGTGGACTACGCCAAGGTGCGCCACCAGTTCGGACGGCCGATCGGCTCCTTCCAGGCCGTCAAGCACCTGCTGGCCGACGTACTCCTGGAGGTGGAGTCGGCGCGGGCCGCCGCGCACTACGCGCTGCTCGCCGCCGAGAACGACGCCCCGGACCTGCCCGCCGTGGCGAGCCTGGCCAAGGCCTTCTGCTCCGACGCCTGTCTGCGGGCGACGACGGAGAACATCCAGGTCCACGGCGGTATCGGCTTCACCTGGGAGCACCCGGCCCATCTCTATCTCAAGCGGGCCAAGACGTCACAGCTGCTGTTCGGCGACCCGGCGTACCACCGGGAACTGCTCGCCCAGCACATCGGTATGGAAGCGGTCAAAGGAGCGGTATGAAGGTCGACGGCAAACTCAACGTGTGGAGCACCGGCGAGGTGGTCGAGGAGGCACGGCACCACGAGAAGGCCGGTTACGACGGCCTGTGGGCCTCCGAGTCCAAACACGACCCCTTCCTGCCGCTGCTGCTCGCGGCCGAGCACACCGAGCGCCTCGAAGTCGGCACCGCCATCGCGGTCGCCTTCGCCCGCTCCCCCATGCAACTCGCCTACACCGCACACGACTTGCAGACGTACTCCGGCGGGCGTTTCTCACTCGGCCTCGGCAGCCAGATCAAACCGCACATCGAGCGGCGCTTCTCGATGCCGTGGAGCCGGCCCGCGGCCCGTATGCGGGAGTACGTGAGCGCGCTGCACGCCGTCTGGGCCGCCTGGAACGAGGGCGTGAAGCTCGACTTCCGCGGCGACTTCTACACGCACACGCTCATGGCTCCCTTCTTCTCCCCCCCGCCCGCGCCCGGCGGCCCGCCCAAGGTGTTCGTGGCCGCTGTCGGGGAGGCGATGACCCGGGTGGCGGGCGAGGTCGCGGACGGGCTCCTCGCCCACGGGTTCACCACCGAGCGCTATCTGCGGGAGGTCACACTGCCGACCGTGGAGGCCGGCCTCGCCGCCACCGGCCGCACCCGCGACGACTTCGCCGTCTCCCATCTCCTGCTGACCGCGACCGGCCGCACCGAGGAGGAGCTGGCCCGCGCGGTGGACGGCACCCGCCGTCAGATCGCCTTCTACGGCAGCACGCCCGCCTATCGCGGGGTCCTCGAACTGCACGGCTGGGGCGAACTCGGCGACGAGCTCAACGCCCTCTCCAAGTCGGCCCGCGAGGACAAGTGGGAGGCGATGGGCGGGCTCGTCGACGACGAGGTGCTGCACACCTTCGCGGTGGTGGCGGAGCCGGAGCGGGTGGCGGACGAGATCCGGCGCCGGTACGGGGCACTGGTCGACCGTGTCTCCTTCTACACGGCGTACGAGATCGACGCCGAGGTGTGGGAGCCGATCGTGCGGGACCTGCGCGACAACTGAACGAACGACCGGATGAGTCAGGCAAGTCAGCCGAGCAGGTCCAGGACCGTCGTCATGGACCTGCTCCGCAGCAGGTAGTCCTCCGCCTCCTGGAGGTGGACGCGCCACAGTTCCTCGGCGGCCTCGCCCCGGCGCGCGGCGACCAGGTCGACGAGCGCGCCGTGGGCGCGGAAGCCCCGGCGGTTGGCCCGGATGTTCTCGGGGCTGCCGGCGTCGAGGTCGACGTGGGACCAGTTCGCCTGGTCGATGATGTGCCGGACCATGCCGTTGAGGACGGCGAGCGTCTCGTTGCCCGCCAGTTCGACGACGAGGGCGTGGAACTCCATATGGGCGCGGATGAAGGCCGACGGGTCGTCCATGAGCGCCTCGGCCTCGGCGACGGCGGCCCGCAGCCGCTCCAGGTCCTCGTCCGTGCGGTGCTCGGCCAGCAGCCCGGCGCACGGCGCCTCGATCACCGTACGGGCGTCGTACACGTCCTTGAGTGTCGTCCCCCGGTACTCCAGCACCACGCCCGCGTACCGGGCGGCGACCGTGCCCTCCGGGATCTGCACCCGGGCCCCGCCCCGGGCGCCCCGGCGCACGTTGATCAGCGACTCCGACTCCAGTACCCGGAACGCCTCGCGCAGCGTCGGCCGGGAGACGGCGAACTCCTCCATGAGCGCCGTCTCGGAGGGCAGCGCGTCGCCCTCGGCCAGTTCGCCGCGCACGATCATCCGGCGCAACCGTGCCGCCACCAGCTCGGCCATCTTGGGGACCCGTACCGGCGTGTTCGCCACCGCGTCCACCTCCGCCCTCAGTGAGTGTTCTCCGGGTTCTCCGGTACGAAATACGGCAGCGCGATCTCGTCGGTGAGGGCGCGGAAGTCCACGCGTACGCGCAGTCCGATGACGACGTGGTCGGGGTCCCCGGCATCCACGTGGGACAGCAAGGTACCGCCGTCGTCCAGGTCGATCACGGCCAGCGCGAACGGGGTGTCGAAGCCGGGGCCGGGCGCGCGGTGCACGACGGTCACCGAGTAGACGCTCCCCCGGCCGGCGCTGGGCGCGTACCGCCAGTCCCGCGACATACAGCCGGGACAGGCGGGCTCGGGCACGAAGAAACGCAGTCCGCAGTTCGGGCACCGCGGAACGACCAGCTCACCGCGCCGGGCCGCGTCCCAGAACGGCCGGGACAGCTCGGTGGGCACGGGTACGGGCCTGCTCATCGCATCCTCCCGAGGACGCTCATCTCGTAGTGCTGGGCTCCCGAACCGGCGTTCCCTACGACGGCGAGTTCCGCGCCCTCGACCTGGTGCACCGCCGTGCCGCGCAACTGCCGTACGGCTTCGACGACTTTGAGGGTCATCTGCTGGGTCCCGTTCCAGGCGTACGCCAGACAGCCGCCGTCCGGGTTGACGGGATGCTTGCCGCCGACGGCGATGGCCCCGCTCGCGGCCAGCGGGCCGCCCTCTCCCTCCCCGCACAGTCCGAGGATCTCCAACTGCCGGATGATCTCGAAGGAGTTGGGGTCGTAGAGCGAGAAGACGTCCACGTCGTGCGGGCCGACGCCGGCCATCGCGTAGGCGCGGGTCGCGGCGTCCCGGCCGAGCCCGCCGACCTCCCGGTGCAACGCCGGGTTGGCATAGGCGGCCTGGTGGTACTCCATGCCGCCGCCGAGTACGGCGACCGGCGGCTGCCGCAGGTCGCGGGCGCGTTCGGCGGTGGTCACCACGAGGGCGGCGCCGCCCTCACCGACGATGCAGCAGTCCAGCAGATGAAACGGCGTGGCCACCATGCGGGAGGCGAGCACATCCTCGGCGGTGTACGGGCCGCGCCCGAACATCATCGCCTCCGGGTTGGTGGTGCCGTTGTTGCGGATGGTGGCGGCGACCTCCGCGAGCTGGCGGGAGGTCGTCCCGTACTCGTGCATGTGCCGTGCGGCCACCAGCGCGAACTGGGCGACGACATAGCTGCCCCACACGTCGGCGAACTCCAGCGGCGTCCCGGCCCCGACCGGGCCCGCCCCGCGCGCGACCAGTTTGCAGCCGCCGACCACCACGGCGTCCGCGAACCCGGCCCGGACGGCTGCCGCCGCCTTCAGCACGCCCCGCGAGCCCGCGTTGTCGAGCATCGAGTCACTGGTCCAGCGCAGGTCCCGGCCCAGCATCCGGGCCCAGGAACTGCCCTCGCCGGGTACGCCGCCCGGGCCGGGCCAGTCGACCTGGGCGCCGTCGATGTCCGCCGGGGTCAGGCCGGCGTCGTCGATCGCTCCGCGCACGGCTTCGAGGGCCAGGTCCATGGCGTCGCGGTGCGGCAGCGACAGGGCCTGCTCGGTGGCGTACACGCCCGCGACGACGGGCTGTCGGCTGTCCGTCACCGTGTCACCGGCCCGCGCCGAGCGTGTCGCCGCCGGGGTAGCCGCCCCCGCCGAAGCGCTCGTCGAGCGCCTCGTAGTCCTTCGCGAAGTCCTTGGTGCGCGGCAGTGCCTCGACGAAGTCCACCGTCTTCGGCTTCTTGTACGAGGCGATCCGTGCCCGGCAGTGCTCGATGACGTCCGCCGCGGTGACCGGCTCGGCGTCGGGACGCAGCACGACGACCGCCTTGACGTCCTGAGCCCAGCGCTCGTTGGGCACGCCGATCACGGCGGCCTCCTTGATCGCGGGGTGCGCCTCGATGCAGTTCTCGACCTCGGCGGGGAAGATGTTCTCGGCCGCCGACTTGAGCATGCGGGTCGTCGTCCCGAGGAAGCTGATCGTGCCGTCGCTCTCGCGCCGTCCGAGGTCGGTGGTGTGCCACCAGCCGAAGCGGAAGCGTTCCTCGTTGATCTCCGGCCGGTTCCAGTAGCCGAGGTGCACGAGGTCGCCGCGGACGCAGATCTCGCCGGCCACCCCGGTCGCGCACTCCTCGCCGGCGCTGTCCAGGATACGTACGGCGGTGAAGGGGCCGGGGCGTCCCGCGTTGCCGGTGCCCGAGCCGCCGTGGGCGCCGGTCACGGCGAAGCCGGTCACCTCGGTCTGGCCGTAGCCGCGGCCCTCGCCGCCGCCGTTGCGGGTGAAGCGGCTGGTGTCGGTGGGCACGGTGCCCTGCCACAGGGGTGCGGCGACGCTCGCCCGCAGGTGCGAGAGGTCGTGGCCGGCCTCGCGGTTCAGCTCGACGAGCTGGGCGATGGTCGGCGGCATCAGATAGGCGTGGGTGCACCGCTCGGCCGCGAGGAGCGGGAGCAGCTCCTCGGCGACCACGCGGCGGACGATGACGTTCTTGCCGCCGTGGACGAAGGCCGGAACCCCCCAGAACTGGTAGTTGCCGATGTGGAACATCGGTCCGGCGCCGAGGAAGGCGGTCTCGGTGCCGATGTCCCCCATCCAGGCGGCGCTCGCCCCCATGGAGAGCAGGTTGCGGTGCGACAGCATCGAGCCGGACTGCCGCCCGGAGATCGCCGCGGTGTAGATGACCAGCAGTGCGGAGTCGGGGTCGACCTCGACGACGGGGTTCTCCGGTGACCCGGAGGCCAGGAAGGACTCGTAGGAGTCGGCGCCCTCGGAGTCGTGCCGCAGCCACAACGCCCGGTGGTCGCTGCAGAGTTCGGCCCGCGCCTTGGCGACCGTGTCACCGATCTCCTCGTCCTGCCAGACGACGACCTTGGGGTCGAAGTCCTCGACCGCGAAAGCCATCTCCGGGGCCGCCCAGCGCCAGTAGCCGGGGCAGACCATGGCGCCGATCTTCGCGGCGGCGCCGAGCAGCTCCCAGATCCGGTAGGAGTTCTGGCCCAGCCACAGGATGCGGTCGCCGGTGCCGACGCCCGCGTCCGTGAGGGCGCCTGCGAGTCGGTTGGTGCGCTCGTCCAACTGGGGCCAGGTCAGCCGGACATCGCCGTCTACGAGGGCGACGCCTTCAGGGAAGGACCTTCGGTGCTCACGGATGATGTCGCCGAACGTCAGGCGACGGGCGGAATGCATGCTGTTGGCTCCAGAGGCTTGGGAGAGGTGGGGGCCGTCAGACGCGGCCGATACCCACACCCTTGACGTGGATGAACTCGTCCAGACCGGCCTTGCCGCCTTCCCGCCCGAACCCGCTCATGCCGACGCCGCCGAACGGTGTGGCAGGCGAAGTGATGGGATTCGGCCCGGGGTTGACATAGACCGTCCCGGCCTTCAGGCGCGGCACCAGGCGGTTGACGCGGCCGATGTCACGGGACTGGACGTAGGCGGACAGGCCGTACTCGCTGTCGTTGGCGAGGGCGACGGCCTGGTCCTCGGTGTCGAACGGGGTGATGGCCAGGACCGGGCCGAAGACCTCCTGCTGGGCGAGGTCGCTGCGGTTGTCGACGTCCGCGAAGACGGTCGGAGCCACGAACCAGCCGTCGGAGTCGATGCGTTCGCCGCCGTACACGAGCCGGCCGGATCCGTCCTCGACCGCCTTGTCGACCATGTCCCGGACACGGTTGCGGGCAGCTTCGTTGATGAGGGGTCCGATGTACGTCGTCGGGTCGAGCGGGTCACCCACGGGCAGGTGGGCGATCACCCCGGTGACCCGCGCGACGACCTCCTCGTAGATCGGGCGCTCCACCAGGAGCCGGGTGGGCAGGGCGCAACCCTGGCCGGTGTTGCTCATGGCGAAGGCCGCGCAGTATGGCACGACCGTGTCGAGGTCGGTGTCGGCGAAGAGGAGGTTGGCGGACTTGCCACCCAGCTCGAACAGGACGGGCTTGAGGCTCTGGGCGGCGGTCGCCATGATGCGGCGTGCGGTGGCCGGGCCACCCGTGAAGGAGATCTTGTCTACGCCGGGATGCGCCACCAGTGCCTCTCCCGCGTCCCCGAGTCCGGTGACCACGTTGATCACACCGTCGGGGATACCGGCCTCGCGGGCCAGGTCGGCGAAGAGCAGGGCGGAGAACGGCGTGGACTCGGCCGGTTTGATGACCACGGTGTTGCCGGCCGCGAGCGAGGGCGGGACCTTCATCGCCAGGGACAGGGCGGGTGAGTTCCAGGTGATGATGTGGCCGATGACGCCGTAGGGCTCGGCGATCGTGTACTCGACGTTCTCGTGCGGGCTGTAGGCCGCGCCGACCATGCCCTCGATCTTGTCCGCCCAGCCGGCGTAGTACTCGGTCCACTCGGCGACGTGGAGTCCGACGTTCTCGGCCCAGCCGCCGATGCAGACGCCGTTCTCCAGCGGGCAGATCGCCGCGAAGTCGGGGATGTGATCGCGCAGCAGTCCGGCGAAGCGGGTGAGCAGGCGGCGGCGCTCGGCGGGCCGCATGGTTCCCCACACCTCGAAGGCCTGACGGGCGGCGGCCACGGCCTGGTCGACCTCGGCGGGTCCCGCGAGCGGGACATGTGCCTGGACGAGTCCGGTCGCGGGGTTGATGTGCTCGTAGCTGCCGCCGCTCGTGTCGTGGAGGTCCTTGCCCCCGACGACGAGCCGGGGGCGCGGCAGGTCACGCTCGGCACGATCCTGGTGCAGTTTGACGTCGACCGTGACCACGGTGCCTCCTGGAGCCCGGTACTCTCGGATCCGTACAGCTTAAATAGATAACCTATTTAGCCGAACCAATCAATGCTGAACACTCACCGCTCTTCACAGCCCCCTTCACAGCCCCAGCGACCGCCCGACGATCTCCTGCATGATCTCCGAGGTGCCGCCGAACACCCGCTGCACCCGGCTGTCGCGCCAGATGCGGGCGATCTCGTACTCGTTGACATAGCCGTAGCCGCCGAAGAGCTGCATACAGCGGTCGATGACCTCCCAGCCGGTCTCCGTGGTCCAGTACTTGGCCGCGGCGGCCTCCTCGGCCGTCAGCTCCCCCTCGAAGAGGGCCACGATGCAGCCGTCCAGATGGACCCGGGCGACCTGCAGCTTGGCCTTGATGTCAGCGAGGGCGAACCGGTTGGCCTGGAATCCGCCGATGGGCCGGCCGAAGGCGGTGCGGTCCTTGGCGTACGCCAGGGCGCATTCGAAGGCCCGCTCGGCGGAAGCGAGGGCGGCCACGGCGATGGCGAGCCGCTCGGTCGGGAGGTTGCCCATCATGTGGTAGAAACCGCGCCCCTCCTGCCCGATGAGGTTGTCGGCTGGGACACGGACCTCACGGAAGAAGAGTTCGGCGGTGTCCTGGGCCTTCATGCCGACCTTGTCGAGCTTGCGTCCGCGCTCGAAGCCCTCCGCGCCGCGTTCGACGACGATCAGACTGATGCCCTTGTGCCCGGCGTCCGGGTCGGTCTTGCAGGCGACGATGACCAGGTCGGCGAGGATGCCGTTGGTGATGAAGGTCTTGGAGCCGTCGATCACCCACTCGTCGCCGTCCCGGCGGGCGGTGGTGCGGATGCCCTTGAGGTCGGATCCGGCGGCCGGCTCGGACAGGGCGAGCGCGCAGATCGTCTCGCCGCTGATCACGCCCGGCAGCCAACGGGCCTTCTGCTGCGGGGTGGTGAGGTTCATCAGATAGGGCGGAATGACATCGTTCTGCAGGCCGAGGCCGATGCCGACCGCGCCCGTGGCCGCCATCTCCTCCGCCATGATCGCGTTGTAGCGGAAGTCCCGGATGCCCTGGCCGCCGTACTCCTCGGGGAACTCCCAGCCGATGAGCCCGGCCTTGCCCGCGGCGGCCCAGGCGGCGCGGCCGACCTGCCCGTCGCGCTCCCACTCCTCGCTGTGCGGGACGCATTCCCGCAGGTAGTAGGCGCGGGCGGTCTCGCGGAACAGGTCGTGCTCCTCGGTGAAGATCGTACGGCGCATCCTCGGCTCCACTCCTGCATCCCACAGGGACTGCATCTCGCTTATTCAGCTGAAGTAGTTATACGATAGCGCTGTTTCTGGACCTGGGCGAGGGAGGACGCGTGAGCGTACGGGACAAGGTGGCGCTGGTCACCGGAGCGGGACGGGGCATCGGCGAGGCGATCGCCGACGCGCTGGCCGCCGCCGGAGCCTCGGTCGCCGTCTGTGACGTGGACGCGGAGGCCGCCGGGAAGGTCGCGGCCGGGCTTGCCGAGCGGCACGGGGTGCGGGCGATCGGAGTCGGCGCGGACATCTCCGACGGGGCTGCCGTGCGCGCGGCGGTGGAGCGGGTGGGCACCGAGCTCGGTCCGGTGGACGTGCTGGTCAACAACGCGGCCGTCGACGTCATCGGCCGGTTCGTCGACAGCGACGAGGAGACCTGGGACCGGATCATCGCCGTCAACCTGCGCGGGACGATCACGGTGACGCGGGCGGTGCTCGACGCGATGATCGAGCGCGGCGGCGGCCGGATCGTCCACATCGCCTCGGACGCGGGCCGGGTCGGCTCGTCCGGCGAGGTCGTGTACTCCGCGACGAAGGGCGGCGTGATCGCCTTCGGCAAGGCCCTCGCCCGCGAGGTCGCCCGGTACGGCATCACCGTGAACAGTGTCTGCCCCGGGCCGACCGACACGGCGCTGCTCGGGCAGGTAGCCGAGTACAGCCAGAAGATGTATGACGCGACCGTGCGGGCCATCCCGCTGCGCCGCGTCGCCCGGCCCACCGAGATCGCCGACATGGTGGCCTTCCTCGCCTCCGACAGCGCCGCCTACGTGACTGGGCAGACGCTCTCGGTCAGCGGCGGCCTGACGATGGTGTGAGGTGAGTGACGTGTTGCGTGTCGAACTCCGCGACCAGATAGCCGTGTTGACCCTGGACCGGCCGGAACGGCTGAACGCCCTCGGCACCGGGACCGTGGAACGGCTCACGTGGGCCCTGCACGACCTCCGCGACAACGACGACGTACGCGCCGTGGTGCTGGCCGGAGCGGGCCGGGCCTTCTCGGCCGGCGCCGACATCGGGGAGATCGAGTCGTGCACCGCGCCCGGCCAGTTCCGGGCGTTCGTGGGCCGCCTGACGGACGCGTACGCGCTCCTCGAAGACTTCCCGAAGCCGTCGGTCGCCGCCCTCCACGGGTTCGCGTTCGGCGGCGGTCTGGAGCTGGCGCTCGCCTGCGACCTGCGGGTCGCGGAACGCGGTACGCGCCTCGGGCTGCCCGAGATGAAGCTGGGCGTCCTGCCGGGCGCGGGCGGCACCCAGCGGCTCCCGCGTCTGCTGCCACCGGCGATCGCCAAGCAGATGATCCTGACCGGCGACCCGATCGACGCGGAGCGCGCCTGGCAGCTCGGCCTGGTCAACGAACTGGCCGAACCCGGCGGAGCACTCGCCGCCGCCGAGAAGCTGGCCGTCGGCCTGGCCGCCGGGGCGCCGCTCGCGCTCGCCGCGGGCAAGCGGCTGATCGACCACGGGCTCGGCATGGACCTGGAGACGGCGATCGCCTACGAGCGGGAGACCGTCACCGTGCTGTTCTCGACCGAGGACCGGGCCGAGGGGCTCAAGGCCTTCCGGGAGCGCCGCCCGGGCGAGTTCCGCGGCGTGTAGCGAACCGTCCCCGACAGCTGTGGAGGTGGGCCGTGCGGCCTTTGGAAGGCGTTTTTGTAGTGGAGCTGGGCATGTGGGTGGCGGCTCCGGCCGCGGCGACCATGCTGGCCGACTGGGGCGCGGACGTGATCAAGGTGGAGGCGCCGACCGGCGACCCGAACCGGTACACGCTCAAGCATGTGGGCCAGGACGTCGACAGCGAGCCGCCGTTCGAGACGGACAACCGCGGCAAGCGCGGAATCGTCCTCGACCTGCGCTCGCCGGACGGCAAGGATGTACTGGAGCGGCTGCTGGAACGCGCCGACGTGTTCGTCACCAACCTCCGCCCCGGCGCGCTGGAACGGCTGGGGCTGGCCCCGGACGACCTGCGCGTCCGCCATCCCCGCCTGGTCGTCGGCACGTTGACGGGCTACGGCTGGACGGGAGAGGAACGTGACCGGGCCGGGTACGACGTCTCCGCCTTCTGGGCTCGCCCAGGCATCGCCGGCATGCTCAACCCGGCCGGTGAGCCACCGCCCGGTATCCGTCCGGGACTTGGCGACCGCACGGCTGCCTCCAACCTGGTGGCGGGAGTGCTGGCCGCGCTGCTGCGCCGCGAACGTACCGGCGAGGGCGGCGTGGTGGACGTGTCGCTGCTGCGGTCCGGGACGTACGCCAACGGCAACGACCTCGCGCTGCAGAACTTCTTCGGCAAGCGTGGCCGTACCCGGCACCGCAGCGAGCACGAGTCCCCGCTCTACAACTCCTACCGGGCCGCCGACGACCGCTGGTTCTGGCTGGTGGGCCTGGAGGGCAACCGGCACTGGCCCGGCGTGATCAAGGCGCTCGGCCGCCCGGACCTGGAGGCGGACGAGCGGTTCGCGACCGGCAGGGCCCGCCGTGGCCACGTACGCGAGCTGATCGCCGTGTTCGACGAGGAGTTCGGACGGCTGCCGCTGGCCGAGTGGGCGGCCCGGTTCGATGCCGAGGGCGTGTGGTGGGCGCCCGTGCAGACCCTGGCGGAAGTGTCCGCCGATCCACAGGCGGAGGCCGTGGGGGCGTTCGTCGAGCAGCCCGGTATGGGCGAGGGGCCGCCGCTGCGGACGGTGGCCACCCCGGTGAGCTTCTGGGGCGTGGACGACAAGCCACGCACCGGCGCGCCGACGCTCGGCGAACACACCGACGACGTACTCCGCGAACTCAACTGACCTGACACATCTGCTTGGAGGTACGGCGTGGGCATCCTCGACGACAAGGTCGCCATCGTGACCGGCGGTGGCAGGGGGCTCGGCCGGGCGCACTGCCTGGCCCTGGCCGAGGCCGGCGCGACCGTGGTCGTGAACGACCTCGGCTCGGGCATACACGGCGAGCAGACCGGTGACTCCCCCGCCGACGAGGTCGTTGCCGAGATCACCAAGCTCGGCGGCCGGGCGATCGCCAACCACTCCTCGGTGACGGACTGGGCGGCGACCGAGGCGATGGTCGCCGACACGGTCGCGGAGTTCGGCCGGCTGGACGTCATCGTCAACAACGCCGGCATCGTGCGTGACCGCATGCTGTTCTCGATGACCGAGGCCGAGTTCGACTCCGTCATCGCGGTGCACCTGAAGGGAACTTTCGCGCTCACCCGGCATGCGTGCGCGTACTGGCGTGAGGCGTCGAAACAGGGTGAGCGGGTCGCCGGCCGCGTCATCAACACGACATCCGGGACCGGCCTGTTCGGCAACCAGGGCCAGTCCAACTACGGGGCGGCGAAGGCCGGAATAGCCGGACTCACCGTTCTCACCGCCCTGGAGATGCGCAAGTACGGTGTCACCGCGAACGCCATCTCACCGATCGCCGCGACACGGATGACGGACGGGCTGGCCGTCGGCGAGTCCCTCCAGGCCGTCGAGGGCTTCGACCCGCGCGATCCCGCCAACGCCTCCGGAGTTGTCGTCTACCTGGCCTCCGACAGCGCGGCCTGGCTGACCGGCCAGGTCCTGCGCATCGAGGGCAACCGGCTGAACCGGCTGCAGGGCTGGACAGTCGCCGCCGTCCACCCGAGCCAGTCGGGGCAGGCCCTCACCTATGACGAACTCGTCGACGCGGTACCGCAGTTGTACGGCGCCGTGCCTGCCGGCCGAGCGACGGGGGTCGGCCAGTGAAGGGCCACGACGCCGCCGCCCTCGTGCTGCGCGCGACCCTCGGCCCGATGCTCTTCGCGCACGGCTGGAACAAGGTCGCCGGACCGGGCGGGCTCAAGGGCACCACGGGCTGGTTCGAGGCGCTCGGTCTCCGGCCGGCCGAGGTGCACGCCCGTATGGCGGCGGGCACCGAGATGGCGGCGGGCGTCGGCATCGCGCTCGGCGCCGCGGGCCCCCTCCCCGCGGCGGCGGCCGTCGGCCTGATGACCGTGGCCGCGCGGACCGACCACCGCGGCAAGGGCTTCTTCGTGTTCAAGGGCGGCTGGGAGTACGCCGGTGTGGTGGGCGGAGCCGCCGTCGCCCTGGCAGCGACGGGCCACGGCCGTTACTCGCTCGACGGGCTGCTGGGACGCCAACGCGCCGGCGTGGGGCCCGCGTTGCTGGCGGCGGGACTCGGCACGGCGAGCGCGGCGGCACTGCTGGCGCTGTGCTACCGGCCGGAGCGCGAGCCGGACGAGACAGATCAATGAGACCGATGAGGGCAACAAAGGAGAGTCGACATGGACGCGGCTGACTTCAGCGCGGTGCTGTCCGAGGTCCGGCGTTTCGTCCGGGACCGTGTCGTGCCGCTCGAGGCGGAGATCGACGAGAAGGACGAGATGCCGGCGGACATCCGCGAGGCGGCGAAGAAGATGGGACTGTTCGGCTTCGCGCTGCCCGAGGAGTACGGCGGGCTGGGGCTGTCGATGTACGAAGAGGCCCAGCTGATGTTCGAACTCGGGTACACGACCCCGTCGTTGCGCTCCATGTTCGGGACGAACAACGGCATCGCGGGGCATGTCCTGATGGTCGGCGGCACGGAGGAGCAGAAGGCCGAGTGGCTGCCGAGGATCGCCTCGGGTGACGTCCTGGCGTCGTTCGCGCTCACCGAACCCGAGGCCGGCTCCGACCCCTCGACCCTCACCACACATGCCCGCCAGGACGGCGACACGTGGGTGATCAACGGCGCGAAGCGGTACATCACCAACGCCCCGCTCGCCGATGTCTTCATGGTCTTCGCCCGCACCGACCCCGACGCCCCGCGCACCCGGGGCATCTCCACCTTCCTGGTCCCGGCCGGCACTCCCGGCCTGACCGTGGCCCCCCGGGACCACAAGATGGGCCAGTTCGGCGCCTGGACGGCGGACGTGTACTTCGACGACGTACGCGTCCCGGCCGCCGCGTTGGTCGGTGGTGAGGCCGGGCTCAACCGGGGCTTCTCCACGGCGATGGGCTGCATCGCGCACGGACGCGTCCACATCTCGGCGCTGATGGTCGGCATGGCCGAGCGGCTGGTGGACGAGTCGGTCGCGTACGCGAGCACCCGCAAGCAGTCCGGGAAGCTCATCGGCTCCTTCCAGCTTGTGCAGGGCCTGATCGCCGACTCGCAGACCGACTACTACGCCGGCCGCGCCACGGTCCTGGAGGCCGCCCGCGCCTTCGATGCCGGGACCGACACCAAGATCGGCCCGTCCTGTACGAAGTACTTCGCCAGCGAGATGGTCTGGCGGGTCGCGGACCGCGCGGTCCAGGTCCACGGCGGGGCGGGCTACATGCGCGGGGTCGCCGTCGAGCGCTTCTACCGCGACGCCCGGCTGTTCCGTATCTACGAGGGCACCAGCCAGGTCCAGCAGGTCATCATCGCGAAGGCGCTGCTGGGCGAGGCGGCGCGCGGCTGAGTGATACACAAGGCAAAGGCTCCGGGGATTCGTCATCCCCCTGGTTTTCGCAGTTCAGCGGATGTGAGGGCGCGTGGGGCAGCGTCGGCCATGACCTCAACGAGCTCCTCGGCGGGGGCTGAGACCGTGCTGCCGGCGAACCGACCGCCTGGAAGCAGGGCCAGGACGGCCGGGTGGCGCAGCCCCGGTCCCAGCACGCGTTCGCGTACGACCGGGCGAATCTGCGGAAATGGCTGCGCGGCAAGCGGATCGGAGTGCGCAACGCCCGCAAGGGCATCGCATCCACCGAACGCTCAGGGCGTCGGAGGTGGAGGCCGTCCACTGGTCCGCGTAGCGGTGTGCGGCTTCTCCTGTGAGACAGAACTGCAGCGAGTGGTGAGGAAGCGGCTGCAGGTGCAGGTCACGTTCCGGGTCTCACTGAACCCGAGCCGGAGACCGCTGCAACTGGCGTTTCCAGGTCGCGCGGTCAGGATGCAGCCCGTGCTCACAGTGGGCCAGGCAGGCATGTTCCAGGGCCCGTTCGAAGCCTTCACGGGTGATCTCGATGGCGACGACAGTTTCCTGGCCGTCCTTGGAGCCCCATCCGCCGCGGTACATCATCCAGAGGAAGGAGGGCTTGATCCATGTCAAGCCGCGCTCATAGACCTTATGAGTCGAACCGGCTGACCGGCCAATGTTGGCGCGCGTCCGTGCTCACAGCGCTGCTACGCTGCGGCGCTGTGAGCACGGACATATATGGCGGCATCGAGTTTCGTCATCCCGGCGTCGACACCGACTACTACGACGGCGAGCCGTGGGTGACCGCCATGGATCTTTGGCCCCTGTATGACGAGACCGACTACGCGGCCTTCGGCTGTCTCTTCGGCGTGCGCAACTATGCGGGCTTTCAACCGCTTGCACCAGACCGCGGTCTTCCCATCGATCTGTCGAGCGGGATGCGCTCGCAGTTGGGCGCCTGGGTTGAAGCGGGCGAGCTGTACGGCGCGAGTTGGGTCACCTGGGCAGAACTTGCTGCGATGGGTCCCGCGACCCCGCCTGACCACTTCGTCGGCCGGCTGACCTGGCACACGAAATCGCTGCCATCGATACTGCATCAACAGCTCGTATCCGATTCATGGCCGTCGGAAGCCCTGTCGGCGGTGGGCATGCCGCCCGCGGACCTGCACAGTGCTGCGGGACGTGTGGACTGGACGACCGACGAAGTGATGTGCACATACGAACCGTTGACCGTCGGCGCCGTCCTGGGTCCCGAAACTCACTGGCCGCATGTCTTCGCCGTGATGAAGGCTCTGGCAGGGCGCTTCGGCGATGACGGCGTTCGCCTGGTCGTGGCGTTCGACTGACGGCACAGGGCCCCTCACCGACGGCTACCACCAAACGCCATCCGTCGGGCCCTCCCGTCGCTCACACGTTTCGCACCAGGTACGCGCATCGCTGGGTGCGCTTCCACAGCCTTCCCGACTCGAAGCGCTACGCGGAGTCCGAGGACGAGTACGCGATCGTGCTGGACCGGTACAACACGATCCTCGACGAGTTGTTCGCGGGCACGGACGTGTGAATGGTGACCATGGACTGGTCGAACACACCGACCGGGCCCGCGGGCTACCCGACACCACAACAGAGACTGCACCCCGACGGCATCCGCTGGTGGACGGAGTCGGAGCCGGACGACTCCGACCCGGGGTTCCACACCCACAAACGTCTGTACGCCGACCGCCGTCGGTGGAACCGTGGGTGCCTCGACGGGCTGTTGCGAGCGGTCGCGGACGAGGCACTCGTCGAAGTCTTCGTTGCGGACACGGAACTGCAGCGCATCCACCATCCTTACGACGGCGGCGCAGACATCGTCCTTGCCACGCCTGCAGAGCGTGACCGTGTGCGTGACCAACACACAGACTGGCTTTCCAGCCACCCAGCCGGCCTCTGAGAGCCGCAGCGGCTCCCCTTTCCTGGCCGATGCGTAGTGGTCTGTCAACGCGGCTTGATTACTCACGTCATCCGGTCCCGTAGCCAGGCCGCCGGTAAACGACCGTCCCCGCTATGGCCAGCGGCCACCGCACGATCTTCAGAGTCCACACAACCCCCGATGATCAGGCGATGGCCGTGCCCGTTCCCCGCCGGGTCCGCGGCAAGATCGCGAAACCGGACCGAGGTGTCAGGAGTGATCGAATAGCGTGACTACGCTCTGCGGTGCTTCCCGGCCGAAGAAGATCTCCAGGTTCTTCGCCGAGCGGTCGGCGGCGTCGCTACTACGCAGGAACAGCCGCTCTTCGTAGGCGGTGAGCGCAACCTCGATGTCGGGTTGCGCAACCAGCTTGCTCGCCAGGTCAGCGCCGTCGTACATGGCGAGGTTCGCACCCTCGCCGGCGAAGGGCGACATCAGATGCGCGGCGTCGCCGACGAGCGTCACGCCGGGCACCCTGTCCCATGTGAGCCCGACGGGCAGGGCGTATATGGGTCTGAGCCACGGGTCCGCGTCGCTCTGTGTCACGAAGGCGGTAAGCAGCGGTGACCAGCCATCGAACTCGTCGGCAAGTTGACGCAGGCCCGCGGACGGGTCGCCGAAGTCGATCGACCTCATCCACCCCTCGGGCTTGTTCAGCGCCACGTATCCGCGCACGTGCCCGTCGGCGTAGCGATGGGCGATGATGCCTTTGCCCGGCGCGACCGCCATCAGCGTGCCGCTGCCGATCGCGGCCACGCTCGCCCTGCAGTCCTGGCCGCCCGTGGCGAGGGCGATCTCGACGAAGCAGGTTCCGCTGTAGAGAGGCTTGGCGGCGGTGAGCAGCGGACGCACCTTCGACCAGGAACCGTCCGCGCCGATGACGATGTCGGCGCGCGTGGCGGAACCTTCCGCGAAGGCGAGGTCGTAGCCGCCCTCCCCACGGTGCCGGATCGAGGCGAGCTTGTGACCCCACCTGATCGTCCCAGGCGTCAGCGAGTCGATGAGCAGGTGCCTGAGTTCGCCACGATCCACCTCTGGACGGGCCGAACCGGGGTCCGCAGGCATGTCGAACAGGATCTTGCCATGGCGGTCGACCACACGCTTGGCGTCCTCGCCCGGGCGGACCAGGGTGAGGAACTCGTCGTACAGACCGGCTGCGCGAAGCGCGACCTGTCCGGTTTCTGCGAGAATGTCGAGCAGACTGCCTTGCGCACGGGTCTTCGCCGAAGCCTCACCCTCGTAGATCGTCGCGGCGACGCCGTGAGCCTGAAGCACCCGGGCGAGCGTCAGCCCACCCAGTCCTGCTCCGACAATGGCGATGGTCTTCTGCATGCTGCGCTCCTCTGTTGCGCCGACACGCGTCGGCGATGGTCAGCGCCAAAAGCGGACGGGATGCCCGATCTCGGCAAGGAGACGCTCACCGATCAGAACCATCTGCATCGATGTACGAGCGATGTCCGGCGGGTAGACGCGCGGAACATCGTTTTTCGCGACCTTGTGACTGTAGCTCAGCATTCGCCTCGCGATGACTGGGGCCGCTCACGCTGCGACGCACCGCGCCGGCCACGTTCATCCTCGACAACCGCCTCGACCGGCTCGGCAGTGCTGCCGGAAAAAGATGACACTCGCTCGCCCTGGTCCATCTCGCGCAGACGCCACTAGGCAACAGCCCAACGCAACCACTCCCGACGGCGCTTCCCCTGTCTGTCCTGCTGATGCTCCGGATTCCAGGCTGGCGGCCCACAGGGGAATTGCAAACGAGTCAGCTGTCGACATTCACTCCTCAATCACGACCTACCGACCTGAAGCCCGCCTGCGAACCTGAGCGCGACCCTGAATACTTTGCCGACATCGACAAAGTATTCGCCCAATTCCCCGCCGAGCCCGCGCCGGTGTTCGGCCGTCAGCGTGAGGTCCACTGTCGTGGGTGACGCCACCGCGAACGCCTCCCGCCGGACATCCTGAAGCGGTAGGACCAGCTCAGATCCCGAGCCGGTCCAGCAGTCGCTCGTGGTAGACGGCCGGTCCCCCGAACAGCAGTTGCGAGGACTTGGCGCGGCGGAAGTACAGATGGGCCGGGTGTTCCCAGGTGAAGCCGATGCCACCGTGGACCTGGATGTTCTCCATCGCCGCGAACATGTACGCCCGTGAGCAGCACGCGTGGGCCACGGCCGCGGCGACCGGGAAGTCCGGGGCTCCCTCGGCGGCCAGTCGTGCCGCTTCCCTGGCGGAGGCCTCCGCCAGTTCGACCTGGACGAGCATGTCTGCGCACTTGTGCTTGACGGCCTGGAAGGAACCGATCGGCCGGCCGAACTGATGGCGGGTACGGGCGTACTCGGCGCTCATCTCCAGGCACCTGCGTGCCCCGCCCGCCTGTTCGGCGGCCAGGCCGACCGAGGCCGTGTCCAGGACCCTGGCCATGATGCGCCCGCCCGCGCCCTCGACGCCGACGGGCGTGGCGGACACGGTGTCGAAGGTCAGCCGGGCCATCGCCCGGGTGGCGTCCAGGGTCTCCATCGCCATGGCCGTCACGCCCGGGGCCGTCCGGTCCACCGCGAAGAACGAGGGACCGGCGACGGTGCGGGCGACGACGAGAACCAGGTCGGCTGTCGTGCCGTCGATGACGAAGCACTTGCGGCCGGTCAGCGTCCAGCCGCCGTCGCCGTCCGGAACGGCGCGCGCGGAGATCAGGGCGGGGTCCCAGGAGCCGTCCTCTTCGGCGACGGCGAGGGTGGCCGTGGTCCGCCCGGCCGCGATGCCGGGCAGATGGCGTGCGCAGGCCTCACTGTCCCCCGAGGCCAGGAGGGCCTGGGCGGCGAGCACGACCGTGGAGAAGAAGGGGGCGCACAGCAGGGCGCGGCCCATCTCCTCCATGACGACGCCGAGTTCGACCGCCCCGAAGCCGTCCCCGCCGTACTCCTCCGGGATCACCAGGCCCGGCAGCCTCAGCTGGTCGGCAGCCTGCGCCCACACGTCGGGGTCGAAGCGCGGATCGCTCTCCATGAGCTTGCGCACGGCCTCCTCGGGCGACTTGGCGTCCAGGAACTCCCTTACGGACGCGCGGAGTTGCCGCAACTCGCTCTCGTCGGCGGTCACGACCGCACCTCCTTGGCAGCGGCGCGGGGGGTCACGGGTTCCTTGGGCAGGCCGAGGACGCGCTCCGCGAGGATGTTCTTCATGATCTCCTCGGTGCCGCCGAGGATGCGCAACGCCGGTGTGGCGAGCAGGAGTTCCGACCAGGCGTAGGTGCCCCACCGTCCGGTGTCGGCGATGATCCGCGGGCCGAGGCAGTCGGAGACGAAGTGCGCGGCACGGGTGAGGTTCTGGCCGTACATCAGCTTGGAGACGGACCTCTCGGGTCCGGGGGCGATTCCCGCCCGCAGGGTGCGCTGGGCGCGGTCGTTGAGGTAGCCGGTGGCCATGGCGTCCACGAGGAGCTCGGCGAGGCGTCCGCGCAGGGCCCGGTCGTCCCAGGTCCAGGTCGCGCGCATGAGCGCCGAGAGGCGTTCCGGGGACAGGGCGGCCGCCACCGGTCCCGCGCCCTCGCTGCCGACGGTGTTGCGCTCGTTCATCAGGGTGGTCAGGGCGACCGTCCAGCCGCCGTCGACCTCACCGAGGCGGTGGTCGTCGGGGATGCGTACGTCGGTGAGGAAGACCTCGTTGAAGTCGGCGCCGCCGGTCATCTGCCGCAGTGGCCGCACGTCGACGCCGGGAGCGTCCATGGGGACGAGGAAGGCGGTGATCCCCCGGTGTTTGGGCGCGTCGGGGTCGGTGCGGGTCAGCGCGACGCCTATCTCGCTGTGCTGGGCGACGGACGTCCACACCTTCTGTCCGTTGAGCACCCAGGTGTCGCCCTCGCGGACGGCCCGGGTCGCCACACTCGCCAGGTCGGATCCGGCGCCGGGTTCGCTGAACAGCTGGCAGGCGATGGCGTCCCCGCGGTACATCGCGGGCAACCAGCGTTCCCTGATGTGGGGTTGGGCGTGGGCAAGGATCGTCGGCCCGATCATGCCGAGGCCGACGACGCCGAGCACGCCGGTGTCGGGGACGGCGTACTCGGACTCGACGGCGTCGTAGAGCAGGTCGTGGACGGGGGTCAGACCCCGGCCGCCGTACTCGGGCGGGCCGGTGATCCAGCCGAAACCGTTCTCGTAGCGGGTCCGCTGCCACTCGCGCGCCAGCCGCACCTGCTCGGCCTCCTCGTCGGGCGGGAGGCTGCTGAAGTACGCCATCGAGTCGTCGCCCTCACCCCAGGCGACGGCGGCGCGGTCGGGGGCCTTCACCGCCCGCGCGTCGAGGAAGCGGCGCGCTTCGGCGGCGAAGGCCTGTAGGTCCCGCATGTCCTGCGTGTCGGGCGTGTCGTGCGTGTCAGGGGGTTGCATCGCGTTGGCTCCGCTGTCAGGTGGAGAGGATCGTCACCGCCGACGCGCCCGGCGCGCCGTACAGGTGGGTGTAGCCGACGCGGGGCGTGCCGGGGATCTGCCGGGCCCCGGCCGTGCCGCGCAGTTGGAGGACGATCTCGTGGATCTGGCGCAGCCCGGACGCGCCGATGGGTTCTCCGTTGCCGAGCAGTCCGCCGTCGGTGTTGACCGGGAGCCGGCCGCCGATCTCCGTGGCGCCCTCGGCGATGAGGCGTTCCTGCTCGCCGTCCTTGCAGAGCCCGTTCTCCGCCATGTGGATGATCTCGGAACCGGCGTCGGTGTCCTGGAGCTGGGCGACGTCGACGTCCTCCGGTCCGATGCCGGCCAGCTCGTAGGCGGCCCGCGAGGCGTCCACGGTCGGGCTCTCGACGACCTCGCCGACCGGGAACGACGGGCTCTGCACCTCGAAGGCGCCGAGCCTGCGGCTGCGCAGGGCGGTGGAGCGGACGCGGACGGGCTTGGCGGCGTACTTGTGTGCCTGGTCGGCGCGGCACAGCACCAGGGCGGCGGCGCCTTCGTTCGGCCCGCAGTACATGAACTGCCGCAGAGGGTAGTTGAGGACCGGGGATGCCAGAACCTCCTCCGGTGTGAGGGGAGTCCGACGCCAGGCCTTCTCGTTCGCCGCCGCGTTGCCGAAGTTCTTCGAGGCCACCCGGGCGAGCGTCTCGGGGGAGATGCCGTGCTCGTGCATATAGCGGTTGATCTTCATGCCGAAGAAGTGGGTGGTGAGGAACAGCCCGGTCTGCCCGTACCAGGCGGGGATGCCCGCCACGGACGGATCGGCCGCGAAGGCGCCGCGCGGGTGTTTGTCCAGACCGATCGCGATGGTGAGGTCGTGCTCGCCGGTCTCGATGGCCCGGGCGGCGAGTGCGACGGCCGTGCCGGCGGTGGCGCAGCCGTTGAAGACCCCGCGCAGCGGGATCCCGGTCAGGCCGAGCCGCCCCACGATCGCGTCCGGGTTGGCGACCTCGTAACTGCCGATGTAACCGCCCTGGATCTGCGGCCACTTCACTCCGGCGTCGGCGAGTGCGAGCCGCACCGCGTCCGCGCCCATGTCCAGTGCCGGCTTCCCGGGGAACCGCCCGAAGGGGTGGAGTCCCACGCCGATGATGACGGCTTCGGTCATGCTGTCGCCTCCTGCGACTCGACGGGTTCCTCGGCCGGCGCGAACGCGAACGTGACCACCTCGGTGCCGTCGTCATCCACGGTGTAGGGCACCAGCGTCAGCTGCATGGCCTGGCCGATGCGCAGCCTGCGCGGGTCCGGTTCGGTGAGCCGGGCCTCCACCAGCAATTCGCCGGGGAGTTCGACGTAGCCGACCGCGTAGGGCTCGAAGGCCTCGGGGCCGTCGTACGGCGGGGACGGCGGGCGGAAGTCCTGGGTGGTGTACGTCCACAGCGTCCCGCGATCCGCGAGCAGCCGTTCCTTCGACTCCGTGCTCGCGCACCGTACGCAGTCCGGGGCGGCCGGAAAGCTCACCAGGCCGCAGTCCGCGCACTCGGAGCCGATCAGTCGGGTGGGCCGGTCCCCGGCGGGCGGCCAGGTGAACAGCCCCTCGGCGACGGGCCGTTGGGCCGTCGGGACGTCCGTTGTCGTCGACTTCGTCATCTCACGCCCCGTTCCGGTTGCCGAGGGCGTCGGCGTTCGGTGCCGCCTTGGCCACCAGGTTCGGGACGACGGAGGTCAGTTCCTCCGGTGTCCACCGGGTGTCCGCGCTCGCGCCGGGACCGTTGACCCAGCCCTCCAGTACGGTGATCCGGTTGCCGACGACCCCGAAGACCCGGCCGGTGACCTCGCGTGACGCCGCCGAGCCCAGCCACACCACGAGGGGTGAGATGGCCTCCGGCGTGAGGTCCTGGTTCTGTGCGGCCCGCCGCATCATCTCGATGTCCTCGGTCAGCCGGGTGAGCGCGGTGGGCGCGATGGCGTTCACCGTCACGCCGTAGCGGGCGAGTTCGGCCGCCGCGATGACGGTGAGGCTCGCGATCCCGGCCTTGGCGGAACCGTAGTTGGACTGTCCCGGGTTGCCGAAGATGCCGGACGGGGACGTCGTGTTGATCACCCGGGCGTCGTTGGCGTGACCGGCCTTGGCGCGCTCGCGCCAGTACGCCGCCGCGTGGTGCAGGGTGGCGAAGCTGCCCTTGAGGTGGACGGCGACGACGCCGTCCCAGTCCCGCTCGGTCATCGACACGATCATCCGGTCGCGCAGGATGCCGGCGTTGTTGACCAGTACGTCCAGCCCGCCGTAGGTGTCGACGGCCTGGCTGACGAGGCTGCCGGCGCCGTCCCAGGTGGAGATGTCGTCCGTGTTGGCGACGGCCTCGCCGCCCGCCTCGACGATCTCGTCCACCACCGCCTGGGCGGGCCCGGCCGAGCCACCCCCGCCGTCCCGCCCGCCGCCGAGGTCGTTGACCACGACCTTCGCGCCGTGCGCGGCGAAGGCCAGGGCGTGTGCCCGGCCGATGCCGTTGCCTGCACCGGTGACGACCACGACACGGCCGTCGACCACTCCTTCGGACATCCTCGACTCCTCGCTCATGAAAGCTGATCGGCCTCGCCGAACAGGACCCTCGGGTCGTCGCTGCCGCAGGCGCACCGGCCGGCGACGACGCGACCCGCGACACCCAGCGGTGTCTCGGCGAGCGGCGAGGCCCGCTGCTCCCCCGCCGCCACGGACAACTCCCCGTCCCGCTCGCCGATCCGCCACTCGGCGGCGTTGACGTGCGCGCCGGCGCGCTCGGGACACTCCAGGGCGAGCGCCGGTCCGAGCGGCGAGAACAGACAGGCGGGCACGCCCACCGCGCGCAGCATCGGTACGGCGGCGGGCCTGGCCAGGACGACGGCCGTCGGCCGGAACAGCTCGCCGAGGTCGGCGGCTCCGGAAAGGCCCTCCAGGGTCTCGGCGGACAGTCCGATCACCGCGTGCGGCCGCAGTTCGCGGTGGAAGACCGAGGTACGCCGGTGGTCCCAGCCCATCGCCTCCGCGATCCCGTACGTCACCTTCAGTGAGCGCAGGGCGCCGATCGCCGCGTGTCCCCAGAAGCCCTCGAAGCCGGACATGGTCAGCAGCGCCCGCTGCCCGGCGGTGAGGCCGTGCTCGCGCAGACGTGCGGCGACCCAGTCGGTGTCCCGGGCGAGTTCGGCCCAGGTCAGTTCGGTCTCCCCGGCGCCGTCGGCGGCGGGGAAGCGTACGAGGTAGGCGAGGTCCGGGCGGTCGAGCGTCCTGGCCCGGGCGAGGGTGTCGGCGCGGGCCATCAGTTCTTCACCACCCGGGGGAACTTGGCGACGCTGGTCATGGTCTTCAACAGGTCCTCCTCGGTGCGCAGGTCGAGCACCGGCTCGACCCCGGTCCGGGTCCGCACGGCCTCGCCCAGCCGGCCGGCCAGGGCGTCGACGTCGCCGGTGAGTGCGGGGTCGTAGCCGACGCGCAGCCGCAGTTCGTCCACCTCGCGGCCGTTCCTGACGATCTGGAACACTCCGGCCACCGTCTCCGGCTGTTCCTCCACGGCCTGCCAGATGTCCCGCAGCACCACCGAACGCCCCTGGACGAGCGTCTCGTCGCCGCTTCGTCCGGCCACCCACATCCGGGCGTGCGTACGGCCGCAGCCGCAGGTCTCGCCGGACAGCCGGACCAGGTCCTCGCTGCGGTAGCGGATCAGCGGCGCGGCCCGGTTGTCCAGGTCGGTGGCGACCAGTTCGCCGAGGTCGCCCTCGGGGACGTCGCGCCAGCCGTCCGCGCCGATCTCCACGCACTCCGCGAAGACGGTGTCCTCCCAGAGGTGGAAGCCGTCGTGCTCACGGCACTCCCAGGCCGTGCCGGTGTCGGCGGCGCTGGTGTACTCGTAGACGTCGATGCCCCAGTCGTCGCGGATCCGCTCGCGCATCTTCCGGCTGAGGGGCTGACCGGCGCAGGAGGCGCCTTTGAGGGAGGAGAACGCCTCCTTGAGGTCCGTCTTCTCCGCGAGGTGCTCCAGCTCCACCATCTGCGGATACATCATCTGCAGATAGGCCGGCCGGTAGGTGCGCAGGGCCTCGACGACCTCGTGCATCTTCCCCATCCAGGTGTCGACCTCGATCACCACGGCGCCCAGCGCCTGGTAGCCGGGGTCCATGAGGTTGCGGAAGGTGCCGGGCGGACTCAGGACCCGGTCGCCGGGCCGCAGGCCCAGCTCCCACAGATCCCGTACCTGCGCGGTCACCAGCGGCGGGGCGTCCTGCCAGATCTCGGCGAAGAACTCCGGGTCGCCGGTGGTGCCCGAACTGGAGGAGACCGAGGTCAGCTCCTCGACCGGCACACACAGCAGACCGCCGAAGGGGTCGCCGGTACGGGCCCGGTAGGCGCGCACCATGTCCTTGGTGATGAACGGCACGCGTTCGCGGAAGTCGTCAAGGGACCGGATGTCGCGCGGTCGGACCCCGTGCCCGTCCCAGAGTTCACGGTAGAAGGCCGAGTTGGTGTAGGCGTACTCGACAAGCTCCAGGACCCGTTTCTCCTGCTCCGCTCGCAGCTGCTCGCGGGGCATGGTCTCCACCTGGGGCTCGAAGTACCTCTCAGCGGTGTCCCTGTCACCGACCATGGCGCCTCCTCGCGGCTCAGTGCCCAGATCTTCCAGCTATCAGCGCAATCAGTCAACCAATTCGACGGATTCACAGCGGGGCCTCGCGCTTCGCCCGTCCATATAGTTAACTATTAACACTCATTCAACCTGCTGGAGGGTGCCGTGAAGATCGTTGTCTGCGTGAAGCACGTGCCCGACGCCGCGGCGGACCGCACCTTCACCGAGGACGGCACCACCGATCGCGCGTCGGTCGACTCGCTCCTGTCCGAACTCGACGAGTACGCCGTCGAACAGGCCCTGCGGATCGCGGAGTCGGACGACGTCGACGCCGAGATCAGCTACCTGACGGTGGGGCCCGACGACGCCCGCGACGCGCTGCGCAAGGCGCTGGCCATGGGCGGCGACTCGGCGATCCATGTGAGCGACGACGACATCGAGGGCAGCGACGCCTTCGGTACGTCGCTCGTCCTGGCCAGGGCCGTCGAG
This sequence comes from Streptomyces sp. NBC_01390, assembly GCF_045040105.1. Lineage (NCBI taxonomy): Bacteria > Bacillati > Actinomycetota > Actinomycetes > Kitasatosporales > Streptomycetaceae > Streptomyces > Streptomyces sp. NBC_01390. Next base: position 371,218 of record NZ_CP109551.1, read on the forward strand.
CGGCACGGCTTCGATCTCGTGCTCTGCGGGATGGCCTCGACGGACGGCACCATGGGTGTCGTACCGGCGCTGCTGGCCGAGCGGCTCGGTGTCCCCGCCATCACCCATGTCGAGGAGCTGACCGTCGAGGACGGCAGGGTGACCGGTCGCCGCGAGGGCGACACGGCGACCGTGCGCGTCCAGGGCACGCTGCCCGCCGTGGTGTCGGTGACCGACCGTTCCGGGGACGCCCGCTACCCGTCCTTCAAGGGGATCATGGCCGCGAAGAAGAAGCCGCTGGAGACCCTCGGCCTCGCCGACCTCGGGCTCGACGCCGGGCAGGTCGGGCGAGGCGCCGCCCGGACGACCGTCGACACCGCGACCCGGCGTCCACCGCGCACCAAGGGCGAGATCGCCGTCGACGAAGGAGCCGGCGGTGTCGGACTGGCCGCGTTCCTGACCGCGAAGAAGTTCGTCTGACCCATTCCGGGGGCCGCTCCTGACCTGCTCCAGAGCCACCCCTGCCCCACTACTGAGCCATTCCCGGCCCTCCCCATCACCTCGCCGGACTCTTCCCCGTCTCCCCCGTCTCCCCTCGCCTCTCCCCGACCCGACCTCGAAAGGAGTGCGGCACCATGGCCGAGATCCTCGTCCTCGTCGACCACAGCGACGGCGCCGTACGCAAAACGACCCTCGAACTCCTCACCCTGGCACGCCGGTTGGGTGAGCCCTCGGCCGTGTTCCTGGGCGCGGGTGCGGACGCCGCGACCGAGATCCTCGGCCGGTACGGCGCCCACAAGGTCTACGTGGTGGCCGCCCCCGAGGTCGACGAGTACCTCGTCACCCCGGCGGTCGACGCCCTCACCCAAATCGCGGCGCGCACCGGCCCGGCGGCGATCCTGCTGCCGTCCGGTCCGGACGGCGGGGAGACCGCCGCGCGGGTCGCGCTCAGACTCGGCTCCGGGCTCATCACCGACGCCGTCGACATCACCGCCGGACCGGACGGCCCGGTGACCGAACAGTCGGTGTTCGCGGCAACCCACCAGGTCACGGCGCACGTCACCCAAGGCGTCCCGGTCATCACGGTCAAGCCGAACGCCGCCGCACCCGAACCGGCCCCGGTCACCCCAGAGGTGGAGAAGCAGGACATCGAGTTCGGCCCGGCCTCCGCCGCGGTCCGGGTCCTGTCCCGCGCACCGAGGGAGCGCGGCGACCGTCCCGAGCTGACCGAGGCCGACATCGTGGTCTCCGGCGGCCGGGGCGTGAACGGCGACTTCGCCGTGATCGAGCGGGTCGCCGACGCCCTGGGCGCGGCCGTCGGAGCCTCCCGGGCCGCCGTGGACGCGGGCTGGTATCCCCACAGTCACCAGGTCGGCCAGACCGGTACCCAGGTCTCGCCGCAGCTCTACCTGGCCGCCGGCATCTCCGGTGCGATCCAGCACCGGGCGGGCATGCAGACGTCCAAGACCGTCGTCGTGGTCAACAAGGACGCCGACGCTCCCCTCTTCGAGCTCGCCGACCACGGCGTCGTCGGGGACCTCTTCCAGGTGCTGCCGCAGCTGGTGGCGGAGATCGAGCGGCGCAGAAGCTGATCTCCCGCCCGCACGGACTTCCTTTCCACCGCCCATACAACTAAAATCGCTAACTGATTGCATCCATTGACCTCGAAGGAGCGTCATGTCGTCGAAGATCTGGGTCAACTCGGGGGACTCCCACGTGATGGAGCCCGCCGACGTGTGGACCGAGAGGCTGCCGGCCCGGCTCGGCGCCCGCGCCCCGCGCAGCGAGCGCGGTGAGAAGTACGAGATGCTCTACATCGACGGTGAGCGCATCGACCGTCAGCTCGGTGACTTCATGGACGCCATGCGTCCGCCGGGCGCCTGGGATCTGAAGGTCCGGCTCAAGGACCTCGACCAGGAGGGCGTGTGGGGCCAACTGGCCTTCCCCTCCATGGGGTTCTGGCTGGTGTCGATCACCGACCGAGAGCTCGCCCGGGAGACCGTACGGGCGTGGAACGACTGGGCGTACGACGAGATCCTCAGCAAGAACAAGCGGGTCATCACCACCGCCTGCGTGTCGACCGCCGACATCGACGACGCGGTCGCCGAGCTGGAGCGGGCCGCCGAGATGGGCTTCCAGGCGGTCTTCCTGCCGTGCGCGACCCGACCTGGTGAGGAGTACGCCCTCGACCGCTGGGAACCCCTGTGGACCGCGGCCGAGCGGGCGGGCATCGTGCTCGGCTTCCACATCGGCACGGGCGGTGAGAACGTCGTCTTCCGCGGTCCCGGCGGCGCGGTCGTCAACTACATGGAGACGACGTATCCGGGCATGCGGGTGGTGTCCCACCTGGTCGCGGGCGGCGCCCTCGACCGCCATCCGGACCTGAAGATCCTCATCGCGGAGGGCGGCGCGGGCTGGATGCCGGCCATCGGCGACCGGATGGACGAGGCGTACCGCCAGCACGGCATGTTCGTCCGGCCGAAGCTGAGCCGGCTGCCCAGCGAGATCATCCGGCAGCAGGTGTACGCGTCCTTCCAGCACGACAAGAGCTCGGTGGAGATCGTCGAGTCGACCGGGTACCGCAATGTGATGTGGGGCGACGACTACCCTCACCTGGAAGGCACCTACGGCCACACCCAGTCCACGCTGCACGACCTGTTCGACGGCGTGCCGGACGACATCCGCGAGCGCGTCACCCGGGGCACCTTCAACGAGCTGTTCAAGCTGCCCGAGCAGACTCCCCAGGAGACGGCGGTCTGAGCGGCGGCCGAACACCGTGACCACTCCTCCCTACCCCGAGGACCTGGAGCGGCCCGGGCTCGTCAGGACCGGGCGGTCGACCTTCCTGCGGCCCATCCGGCCCGAGGACGCCGACCGCCTGGTCGCCTTCGTCGGCAGCCTGTCGCGAGCCACCCTGGCCTATCGCTCCCTCGGCCCGGTGACCCGGCTGCGCGACGACGTCATCCGGCGCGGCGCGCACGTGGACTACCTCAACGAGCTGGCGCTCGTCGCCCTGGCCGGCGAGGACATCGCGGGCGTGGTCCGCTACGTCCGCGATCCGGCCGAACCGGAGCACGCCGAGGTCACGTTCACCATCCGCGACGACCACCAGAGCGAGGGCTTCGGCCGACTGCTCCTGGAGCACATCGCGGCCGCCGCCCGCACGCGGGGCATCCGGGTGCTGGAGGCCGACGTCCTCGCCGACAACACCCGGATGATCAACGTCTTCCTCGGCTCCGGCTTCCGCGTCGAGGCCGGCCCGCCCGGCCAGATCCTGCACTTCGAGATCGCCATCGACCCGCAGGCTCTGGCCGTCGCCCGGGCCGAGCGCCGGGAGCACACAGCCGTACGGCGCTCTCTGCGGCCACTGCTGGAACCGCGCTCGGTCGCCGTGATCGGCGCCAACCGCGGTCCCCTCACCATCGGGCACGAGATCGTGGCCAATCTGCTGCGGGGCGGCTTCGGCGGCAGCGTGTTCCCGGTCAACCCGCAGGCCGAGCGGATCGCCGGGGTGCGGGCGTACGCCTCCGTCCGGGAGCTTCCCGAGCCGCCCGAGCTGGCGCTCGTCGCCGTACGGGCCGAGGCCGTGCCCGAGGTCGTACGCGAGTGCGCCGACGCCGGTGTCAAAGCGGTGGTCGTCGTCTCGGCGGGCTTCGGGGAGACCCGGGCCGAGGGGCGGGCGACCGAGCTGGAGCTGGCCCGGTTCGCCCGGGCCTCCGGAATGCGGCTGGTGGGCCCGAACTGCATGGGCGTCGTCAACACGACGCCCGTCGCGCGGCTGGCCGCGACCTTCTCGCCCGCCCTGCCCACGCCCGGCCGGGTCGCGATGTCCAGCCAGTCCGGGCCGCTCGGGCTCGCCGTGCTCGACTACGCCCGGCGCCTGCGGCTCGGTTTCTCCGGCTTCGTGTCCGTGGGCCACGCCGTGGACGTGTCCACCAACGACCTCCTGCAGTGGTGGGAGGAGGATCCGGGAACCTCGGTGATCCTGCTGCACGTCGAGACCTTCGGCAATCCGCGCCGGTTCGCCCGCGTCGCCCGCCGGATCGCGCCGCGCAAGCCGATCGTCGCCGTCCACCCGGGCCACGCCGACTCCGCGGTGAGTTCGCTGTTCGCCCAGTCCGGCGTGATCCGCACCCGCAGTCTGCAGGAACTGTTCGACGTGGCTCTGCTGCTCGCCCACCAGCCTCCCCCGCCCGGCAACCGGGTCGCCGTGATCACCAACGCGGGCGGTCCGGCGGCACTGACGGCCGGGGCCTGCGCGGCGAGCGGTCTGCGCGTACCGGCGCTCGGCGAGCACACCCGTCAGGCACTGCAGTCGGCGCTCGCGCCCCGGGCGGAGGTCTCCAACCCGATCGATCTGACCCCCATGGCAACCGCCGCCCACTACCGGCAGGCGCTGGACGCGGCTCTCGCGGACGACGGCATCGACGCGGCCATCGTGCTGTTCATGCCGCCGCTGGCGGACAAGGCCGACGAGGTTGCGTCGGCGCTCCTCGACGCGGCCTCGGCCCGGCCGGAGAAGCCGGTGGTGGCCAGTTTCCTGGGCGGCGCGGGCGTCGCCGACCTGCTGCACCGGGGCGACCTGGTCGTGCCGACGTACGCGTTCCCGGAGGCGGCGGCCGGCTCGCTCGGGCACGCGGCGGCCTACCAGGCCTGGCGCAGCACCCCGGCGGGTGTCGTACCCGACCTTCCGGGCGTCGACGCCGACCGCGCCCGCTCGCTGCTGGCCGGAAGTGCCGCGGGCCCGGTTCCCGCGGACCTGGCCGCCGAACTCCTCGCCTCGTACGGAATCGCCGTACGGGACACGGAACCGGGTCCCGGCCCGGACGCGTTCCTCTCCGTCCGCGCCGACCCGGTGTTCGGGCCGGTGGTCGCCTTCGGTCTGACCGGGGACTACGCCGATCTCATGGCGGACGTCGCCCACCGGGTCACCCCGCTCACCGACCGCGACGCCCGCGAGATGGTCCGCTCGCTGCGGGCGACCCCCCTGCTGGAGAGCCGGGGTGTGGAGTTCGCGGCTCTGGAGGAGACCGTCGTGCGGATCTCGGCGATGGTCGAGGACCTTCCCGAGATCGAGGCACTGGAACTGCGGCCGGTACGGCTGCTGCCGCCCGGCGGCGGGGTGGCCGTCGCGCACGCGACGATCCGCCTCGCGGCCGATGGAACCGAGGGAGCCCTTTCATGAAGGTGGGCATCTACTTCGACCTGCGCAACCCACCGCCGTGGCGGCAGAGTTGGTCGCGGGTCTACGGCTTCGCCCTGGAGATGTGCGAGGAGGCGGACCGGCTGGGCCTCGACTCGGTCTGGTTCTCCGAACACCACGGCTTCGAGGACGGCTACCTCCCCCAGCCGCTGACCATGGCCGCCGCGGCGGCGGCCCGCACCCGGCGGGTGCGCCTGGGCACGGCGGTCATCGCCGCCCCGCTGCACGCGGCCCCCGAACTCGCGGAACAGGCCGCGCTCGTGGACATCATCAGCGACGGCCGTCTCGACCTCGGCCTCGGCACCGGCTATCGCGTGCCCGAGTACCAGCTGTTCGGCGCGGACCTCGCCAAGCGCTACACCACGACCGATCAGCGGGTACGGGAGATCCGCGGCCTGTGGGCCGAATCCCTGGTCACCCCCGGCCCGGTCCAGGACCCGCTGCCGATCTGGCTCGGCTACCAGGGCCCGCAGGGCGCCCGGCGGGCCGGCCGGCTCGGCACCGGGCTGCTCTCGCTCAACCCGGCGCTGCTGACGCCGTACCGGGACGGGCTCGCCGAGAGCGGGTACGACGTCTCCACAGCCCGTATGCAGGGCTCGTTCACGACGTTCGTCACCGAGGACCCCGAGGGCGACTGGCCGGTGGTGCGCAAGCATCTGGCCTACCAGTGGGACAGCTACCGCCGCTACATGGTCGAGGGCACCGATCAGCCCCTCCCCCGGCCCATCGATCCCGAGAAGTGGCGGGAGACGGGGCTGAGCGCGACCGGTGTCGGCCAGTTCCTGTACGGCACCCCGCAGGACACGGCCGAGGCCATCAGGGCGTACGTGGCAGGGTTGCCGGTGGAAGGCGTGTTCCTGTGGGCATCGCTGGCCGGGATGCCCGAGGAGATGGTCGCCCGCCAGGTCCAGCTGATCGCCGGGAAGCTGCGCCCGCTGCTTGCCGATGTCTGACACGAGGAGTTCGAGCATGTCGAGGACGACGCCCGGGACCGGGCAGGAGTCCGGGCAGTGGGCCGGGTCGGACTTCCAGGAGCCGCCCCGCACTCCCGGCGGGGTCGCTCTGTGCGGTGCGTGCCGCGCGGCCGGGTCCTGCCGGCTGGGGGTTGGGCGGGAGCGGCTCGACGAGGACGGCGTGGCGTGGTTCGAGCTGGCCTGCCCCCGGGACCAGGAGGGCGGGCCCGAGGTGGCGCACGGTGGCTGGACGGCGGCCGTGCTGGACGACTGCCTCGGTCATCTTCCGCTGCTGCACCGGGTGTTGAGCGTGACGGCGGAGCTGACCGTGAGCTTCGTCAAGCCGGTTCCGGTGGAGCGTCCGCTGGAGGTCCGGGCCTGGGTCGAGCGGCGCGAGGGCTCCCGCTGGTACATCGCGGGCGAGATGACGCTGCTGCCGACGCGCGCCGTGCTGGCCCGGGCCTCCGGGATCTGGGTGACCCGGGACCAGGGCCACTTCGCCCGGCATCAGGAGTGGCTGGCCGGTCAGGGCGACGAGGCCGAGGGCCAGTAGAACTGGTAGAGCCAGTGGATCCCGTAGCTCCCGGGGCCGGCACGGCGCGTGGGCCGAGGATCAGTAGGAGCGCAGTCCCATGCTGCGGGCGATGCCGTTGCGCTGGATCTGACTCGTGCCCCCGGAGATGGTGGCCACGATCGACTCCCGGTACCGGAAGCTCATCACGCTCTCCGTGGAGAAGCCGTGTCCCGCGAGGACCTGCATCCCGAGCCGGGCGGCCGCCACATAGGTCTCCGACCCCTTCAGCTTCGCCATCGAGCCCTCCCTCGTGCAGGGCTTGCCCTGGGCGAGCAGCCAGGCGGCGCGGTAGGCGAGCAGCCGGGCGGAGTCGATCTCGGTCTGCAGGTCGGCCATGGCGTGGGCGAGCGCCTGGAAGTTGCCGATCGGCCGGCCGAAGGCGTGCCGGGTGCGGGCGTACTCCAGCATCTCGTCCAGGGTGGACTGGGCTGCTCCCAGATAGCCGCCGCTGATGATCACCTTCTCCAGTTCGATGTTGGAGAGCATGATCTTCCAGCCTTCGTCGCGCGGGCCGACGAGGTTCTCCTTGGGAACCAGGGCGTCGTTGAAGAAGACCTCGTTGGTGCCGAGGATGTGCCGGGCCAGCGTGGGCGTCCGGCGCACCTCGACGCCCTCTGTCGAGGGGTCCACGAGCAGGAGGCTGATGCCGCCGTGCTTGGGCTCGCGGGGCCCGGTGCGCACATAGGTGGCGATGGTGGTGTCGGGCAGGCCGCCGCCCGTGCACCACGCCTTCTGGCCGCGTACGAGGAAGTGGTTCCCGTGGTCCTCGGCGGTGGTGCGCAGGGCCGCCGCGTCGGATCCGCTGTCCGGCTCGCTGAGGCCGACGGCGAGCCGGTGCCGCCCCGTCATCACCTGCTCCCGGATGAAGTCGCGCTGCGCCTCGTCGCCCCAGCGGAACACGGTGATCCCGGGGATGAGTACGCCGATGTAGCACATGGCGACGTCGAAGCTGGCCCGGCCCAGTTCCTCGGCGATCAGGACCAGTTCGAGCGGGCCGCCGCCGTCACCGCCCTCGTCCTCGCCGAACGGGAGGGAGAACCAGCCCAGGTCGGCCATGCCCCCGAAGAGTTCGGGCGGTACGACGCCGTCCTCGTCCCACTGCTTGGCCCTCTCGGCCGGGCACACATCGGCCACGAACTGCCGTGCCGTCGCGCGCAACAGGTCCTGCTCGTCGGTCAGCCCGAAATCCACGGCCACTCCTCGCCACCACTAGGCTATTCATCTACCTAATTATTCTATGTTAGCGGATACCTCTCCGGGCGTCGCGACATGGTCACAGAAATCGCCACCACCCCCAAAGTCCGCGCGCTTGACAGCAGCCCAATATTGGCAACACTGTAACCGTTATGAGTATCTGGTCTGAGCCCCAATCCGACTCGCTGTTCGCGGACGTCGACGACCTCCGGGTCCACTACAAACGCGCCGGACACGGGCCGACGGTCCTGCTGCTGCACGGCAGCGCGTCGTCGCTGCACCACTTCCAGGACGTGGCGGCCCTGCTCGCGCCGTCCTACGACGTCATCCGCCCCGACCTGCCGGGGTGGGGCCTCACCGGTGCGCGCGGCGACCGCGACTACCGTGTACCGACGTACGCGGTGACCGTCGCCCGGTTCCTGGACGTCCTGGGCGTGCGCAGCTGTGCGGTGGCCGGCAACTCGCTGGGCGGCAACATCGCGTGGAACCTCGCCGCGGACCACCCGGAGCGGGTCGGCGCTCTGGTGCTCGTCAACGCCCTCGGGTATCCGGAGAAGTCGCTCCCGGTGGGCCTGCGGCTGGCCCGCAACCCGCTGTTGCGTCCCGTGCTGCGCCGGGCGATGCCGCGCAGGGTGATCGAGCGGAACCTGCGGTCGGCCGTCGGCCCGCACTCGGACATCGTCGACGAGGCGATGGTGGAACGGTCGTACGAGCTGATGGGCAGGCCCGGGAACCGGTCGGCCTTCGTCGACTTCGTCAACACCGACCAGCCCGACCGCAGCGCGGAGATCGCGGGCATCAGGGTGCCGACGATGGTTCTGCGCAGCGCGAGCATCGACGGCCAGCACTTCGCCCGCGACATCCTCGGCGCCCAGGAGCTGGTGCATCCCGACGGCGGCCATCTGCTGCCCGAAGAGGATCCGCACTGGGTCGGCGACGCCGTCGCCGGCTTCCTCGGTTCCCGCTCCGACAACGCGCGGTCACGCCGAGGAGGCCCGTCGTGAAGTACTTCTACGCGTTCTTCGAGACGCTTCAGCCGGCGCGCCGACGACAACGCCACACCCATCCACGCACTCGACACCACGCGCTGCCTGTTGAGGCCGCATGAGCGTCACGTCATCGACTTCGGCCACCTGGCCCCCTACGAACGGCCCACGAGGTCGCGGAGCGGATCGCCTCCTTCATGGCGACCCGCACGGAAAGGCATGACTCATGAACCACCACAAGCCCCTCGACGTCCTGATCGTCGGCGCCGGTCCGACCGGAACCACCCTGGCCATCGACCTCGCCCGCCGCGGCCTCGACATCCGCGTCGTCAACAAGGCGGACCATGTCTTCGACGGCTCACGGGCCAAGGGCGTCCAGCCCCGCAGTCTGGAGGTGCTGGAGGACCTCGGAGCCCTCGACTCCGTCCTCGCGAGCGGCAGCCCCTATCCGCTGCTCGGGATCCATCTCGGCCCCCTGGCCGCCCCTTGGCGAATGATGCCCAACCGGCAGCCGAGCGCGGACGTCCCGTACCCCAACACCTGGCTGATCCCCCAGTACAGCACCGACCGCGCACTGCACGACCGGCTCGAACAGCTCGGTCACCGTGCCGAGTTCGCGACGGAACTCGTCGAACTGCGGCAGGACACCGACCTCGTCACCGCCAAGGTGGCGGGTCCCGACGGCATCGAGGAGATCACCGCCCGCTATGTCGTCGGCGCCGACGGCGGTGCGAGCGCCGTCCGCAGACAGGTCGGCATCGGCTTCACCGGGTCGACGGACGAAGAGGACCGCATGCTCATCGTGGACGCGGTCACCACGGGCCTGTCCCGTGACCGCTGGCACATGTGGCCCCGTCTCAAGGGCAGGTTCGTCGGCGCCTGCCCCCTGCCCCACAGCGAGCTGTTCCAGTGGATGATCCGGCTGACGCCCGACGAGGAACCCGTGCTCGACGAGGCACGCCTCAACGAACGGATCCGCTCGGCCACCGGCAACAGGCACATCACCCTGAGCGACATCCGGTGGACGTCGGTGTTCCGGCCCAACATCCGTCTCGCCGAGAGCTACGGACAGGGACGCGTCTTCCTCGCCGGGGACGCCGCGCACGTGCACACCCCGGCCGGCGCCCAGGGACTGAACACCGGTATCCAGGACGCCTACAACCTCGGCTGGAAGCTCGCCCAGGTCCTGGCCGGCGCCGACCCCGCGCTGCTGGACACCTACGAGGCCGAACGCATGCCGATCGCAGCCGCGGTGCTCGGACTGTCCACGAAGAAGTACGACGGCATGTCCAGGCTCGACCCGGCGAGCCTCAAACGCGGCAAGGACGAACAACAGCTCGCCCTCACCTACTTCGGCGGCCCCCTCGCCCCCGACGACAGCGACCGCACCAGGACCCTGCGCGTCGGCGACCGGATGCCGGACGCCGTACTGACCGGCGAGGACGGCCAGCACGTCAGACTGTTCGACGTCTTTCGTGGACCGCACTTCACCGCCGTCGCCCACGGCCCCCACGCCGTCCACGCGCTCAGCCGGCTTGAATGGCCGTCGACGGGCGCGCGGTTGAAGCGGATCGCCGTCGGCTCCACCACCGAAGGCGTGGACGAGGTTCTCAGTGACTCCGCAGGAACACTCGGGTCGGTCCACGGCCTCACCGAGGACACCCTGCTGCTCGTCCGCCCCGACGGCTGCATCGGCCACATCTCGACCGAGGACTTCCTCACCAGCGCCCGTACCGTCATCCGGACGATGACACCCGCCGCGGGCAGCCGCACCGGGTCAACAGCCCTTCCCGGTATGGGGGACGGCGCGTGAGCCGCACACTGCTGCGCGGCGCGCGGATCGTCACCATGACTCCCGGCCGGCCCGACGCCGAGCGAGCCGACATCCTCGTGGACGGCACCCGCATCGCCGCGATCGGCCAGGATCTGGACGCGCCCGACGCAGAACCCGTCCACCTCACCGGACGCGTGATCATCCCCGGTCTCGTCAACGCCCATCTGCACACCTGGCAGACGGGGCTGCGTGCCGTGGGCGTCGACTGGACGCTCATGGAGTACCTCACCCACCTGCACGGGGGCGCCGTCAAGCACTACGGGCCCGACGACATGTACGTCAGCAATCTCGCCGGCGCGCTGAACCAGCTCAACTGCGGCAACACCACCCTCGGCGACTGGTGCCACAACAGCCTGACGCCCGAACACGCCGACGCCGCCGTCGAAGGGCTCGTACGGGCCGGTATCCGTGCCGTCTTCCTGCACGGCACCCCCTACCGGGACCCCGATCTCCCTCACCCGCTCGCCGAGATCGACCGCCTGCTCGAGGGACCTGTCCGTGACCACGCCCTCCTCACGCTCGGTATGGCCGTCCAAGGACCGCAGTACTCCTCCCCCGACATCTCGGTGGCCGACTTCCGGGCCGCGGCCGAACGCGGTCTCGTCGCTTCCTTCCACCAGAGCGGCGGGGACCTCGCGCCCGGCTGGGACGCCGTACACGCCGCCGGACTGTTCGGTCCCCGCACCAACGTGGTGCACGGCTCCGACCTGCCCGCCGACTGGATCAGGACACTCGTCGAGGCCGGCGTCACCTTCACCAGCACCCCCGAGAACGAACTCGGCCAGGGACACGGCACTCCCGTCACCGGCTCACTGCTGTCCCTCGGCCCGGCCCCCTCGCTCGGCACCGACGTCGACACCGTCGTCCCCGGCCAGGTTCTCACCGCCGCCCGTGTCGCCCTCGCCCATCAACGCGGCCTCGATCACGCCCACCACCGGCAGAGCACCGGCACGCACGCCGACACGCCGTCCATCACCGCCAAGCAGGCTCTGGCGTGGGCCACCGTCGAAGGCGCGAAGGCGCTCGGTCTGGCGGACCAGGTCGGCCGCGTCGAACCGGGCATGCAGGCCGACCTCGTCGCCGTCGACACCCGTGCCCTCAATCTGTGGCCCGCCCACCATCCGATCGCCGCCGCCCTGCACGCCGACATCGCGAACATCGAGGCGGTCATGGTCGCCGGCCGCTGGCGCAAACGCGACCACGCCCTCCTCGACTGCGACCTCGACACCGTCAAGGGCCGGCTGCAGGAGTCGGGTGAACGGCTTCTCCGCGCGACGGACGGGGTGTGACCATGCGCAGCCGGCTGCCCGCGCCGCCCGGGCAGCCACCTGTCGACACGCGTCCGCACCGGCCGGCCGTAGCGCGAGGTACGGCGTTCTGGCTGGTGGCTCTGGCCTTCGCCGTGACGATGGCGGGAACCACCCTGCCGACACCGCTGTACCCGCTGTACCAGCACCGCCTGGGCTTCTCGACGCTCATGACCACGGTGGTCTTCGCCGCGTACGCGGTGGGTGTCGTGACCGCGCTGGTGCTGTTCGGGCGGGTCTCGGACGTCTTCGGCCGACGGCGCACGCTGCTGCCCGGGCTCGTCTGCGCCGCGGCCGGCGGGCTGGTCTTCCTGGCCGCGGACAGCCTTCCCCTGCTCATCGCCGGACGTGTCCTCTCGGGCCTGTCCGCAGGCATCTTCACCGGCACCGCGACCGCCGCGCTGGTCGACCTGGCCGACGAGAAGGCCAGCGACCGCGCCACTCTGGTGGCCACGGTGGCGAACATGGGCGGGCTGGGCGCGGGACCGCTGCTGGCCGGGCTGCTCGCCCAACTCGCCCCGGCTCCCCTGCGGTTGCCGTTCGAGGTGCACCTCGGCATGCTCGCCCTGGTCACGGTCGGCGTGTGGCTGATGCCGGAACCGGTCCGGATCACCGGACGGCCGCGACTGCGCGTGACCCGTCCGAGGGTGCCCGAGCGGGTGCGGGCCACCTTCCTGCGGGCGTCGATCGCCGGTTTCGCAAGTTTCGCGGTGCTGGGACTGTTCACCGCGGTCGCACCGTCGTTTCTCGGGCGGCTGCTCCACCTGTCCGGTCCGGCGCTGTCGGGTGGCGTGGTCTGCACGGTGTTCGCCGCTTCGACGATCGGTCAGATCACCCTCGTACGTCCGCTGGGCCGAGCAGCGCTTTCGGTGGGGTGCGGTCTGCTGATCGCGGGCATGGCCCTGCTGATCGCGGGGCTCGCCGTCGAGTCGCTGGCCCTGTTGGTGGGCGCCGCCGTGACAGCCGGGCTCGGGCAGGGGGTGAGTTTTCGGGCGGGCCTGACCGTGATCAACGCCGAAGCGCCCATCGGGCAGCGGGCGGAGGTCGCCTCGACGTACTTCATCGTGCTCTACGTCGCCATCTCCGCGCCCGTGGTGGGCGTCGGGGTGGCCGCCGACGTCGTGGGCCTTCGGGCGGCCGGGATCGGCTTCGGCCTGGTGGTGGCCCTGCTGGCCGTGAGCGCGCTGGTGGCGGTGCGCCGGGGCCGACGTGCACAGTGAGAGCCACAGGATGCCGTCCAGGGTGGTGGCCGGGACCGCCCGGTGTCGTCAACACGGCCGTGCCACCGTTCCGTTGGTCGTCCTTGGTCCTTCGTCCTTGGTCCTTCGTTCATCCGGAGGGACGCGAGGGCAGAACGAGACGGAAGGTGCACCCCTCGCCCGGCACGGTGTCGAGTTCCAGGCGACCGCCGTGGCTCTCGGCGATCGCGGCGGCGATGGCGAGGCCCAGGCCGCTGCCACCATGAGCGCGGGAGCGGGAGGGATCGGCGCGATAGAAGCGCTCGAAGACGTGCTCGGCGTTCCGGGCGGCGAGTCCTGGCCCTTCGTCCGCTACTTCCAGGACGCCGACGGGCGTGCCGTGCGGCAAGGGGGGTGACGCGCTGGTGCGTCCCGGGCGGTCGGCTCCGCAGGTGCCCGCGCTCACTCGGGTCTCGCCCACTCTGACGTGGACCCGGGTGCCGGACGGGGTGTGCAGACGGGCGTTGGAGAGCAGGTTCTCGACGATCTGTCGCAGCCGGTGGGGATCCCCGATGGCCTCGACCACGACCAGCTCGCCGCTGCCCGCCGGGCCCGCCAGTGGGCCCAGGTCGACCGGATGACCCACCCCGTGCAGGGCGGCGGTCCGCACTGCGTCCGCCGCCAGGGAGAGCAGGTCCACCAGGGCGCTGTCGTACGACGGTTCCCGGTCCAGCTGGGCGAGGAGTTGGAGATCGTCGACGAGGAGACCCATGCGTTCCGCGTTCTGCGCGATGAGCTGATGGGCCTCGTCCTGCTCCGCGGCCGACAGACGTTCGCGGCGCAGTGCGAGCTGTGCGTAGCCCTGGATGGCGGTGAGCGGGGTACGCAGTTCGTGGCCGGCGTCGGCGACGAAGCGCCGCATACGTGCCTCGGACGAGGTCCGAATGCCCGGTGGCCAGCGGGGCGACGAGCGGCAGCAGCCCGTCGAGGCCGGTGGACAGGTCCACGTCCATATAGGTGACGATGTCGGCGTCGCTGCGGCTCCACACCGTGCGCAGGGCGAGGCCCCGGCCCTTGCGGTCCAGGTGTACGACGTCGACGCCGGGCAGTTCGTCCGCGAGGCGACGGGCGATGTCGAGCGTGGCGTCCGTACTGGCGTTGTCGGCGACGGTGATGCGCCAGGGAAAGGGGAACTCCTCGGTCAGCCGGGCACGCAGGGTGCGTACGCAGCCGGGCAGGGCGCGTTCCTCGTTGTAGACGGGGACGACGATCTCCACGGTCGCCGTGCCGGCGTCGGTGTGTGCGGGTCCGCCGGGGGGCTGGAAGGCGACGGTCCGGCCGGCGGCGTCGGTGAGCGCCGTGCTGTGGGGGATGGACGACATGGCTTCCTCAGGCGAGAAGGGACACGGGTTGCGGCTCCACGGGGCTGATCGCGAACAGGCCACGACTGTCACCCACCCGGCTGGGAGACCTGGGAGAGGAAAGCGAGAACTGACAGAGAGTCAGGACATCGACGAACCGCCGCACCCCGGAACGAACCCGGAACGCGCAAAGGTCTGGCCCCGTGCCTGCGGACACGGGGCCAAGACCGTCGGCAGACGTAACACGCCGGATTACGAGTGCCGGGCGGTGATGAAGGAGGACATCAGGTCCGCGGTCTCCGCAGGACGTTCGTACGGGGCCATGTGCCCGCAGTCCTCGATGATTTCGGTGCGCGTCGGCCGGACCAGGTCACGCGCTCGGTCGAACCCGCTGATGGGGGTGACCTGGTCGTCGGTTCCCCACGCCAGCAGGGTCGGAATGCCGAGGCTGCCGGTCCGTCGGTAGAGGTCCTCACGACCGGAGATCGGATAGTTCTGCAAGGTGGAGAAGAAGCAGTACATCGATCCCTCGAACCGGTAGCAGTCGGCGATCATGCTGGTCAGCGGCTCAACCAGGGCGGGATCGGAGAGATTGCGCCCGAGATGGCCGAGCAGGATCTTTCGGCCGAAGCGCCGGGCGGCGAACGAGGCGATCGGGTCGGCCCGCAGCGCACGCTGCTGCAGTGCGGTGTCGGTGGACAGGCCCGCGGGCCCGATGAGCGTGAGGGTCCGGACCGTCTCGGGGTGCTCCAGGAGGTAGCCCATGGCGCCCAGCGCACCCATCGACGTACCCACCAGGTTCACCGGAGTGTCGATGCCGAGGAACGAGAGCAGTTCCCGGAGCTGGCGTACGAACATCGCCTCGTCGTACCGGCCCTGCGCGCGGTCGGAGTAGCCGCGACCGTACGCGCTGAAGGCCAGCGTCCGAATGCCGCGCGCGTGCAGCTTCGGCGCCACGGCGTCCCAGTAGAACAGGGGGATGGTCAGTCCGGGCACGAGGACGGCCAGCTCGCCGGTCCCGGGACCGCGCAACTCGTAGTGCGTGTACCCGTCGGACAGTTGGGCGAAGTCGCCGCGCAGCGATTTCCGGGCGTTCGCGTCGAGCTGGAGGGTCTCGTCCGGCATCACGAAATACTTCAACGGAACGTCTTCCTTCGCTTGTCCGGAGGAACTCGGGAAATAATAACGGCTACAGTGTTACCGTTACCTGGCCCGTGTCAAGCGGGCATACTTTTCCCGTGCCGACATCACGAGATCAGACACGAGGAGGTGGGGCGCCGGTGCGGCGCTCTCCCGGCCGTCCGCCCGTCCCGTTCGAGCGGATCGTCGCCGCGGCGGTGCAGATCGTCGACGAGGAAGGTGCCGACGCCCTCTCGATGCGGACACTCGCCCAGCGCCTGGGCTCCGGCACGGCCACGCTCTACCGGCACTTCGACAACCGGGCGGCCCTCGTGGCCCACGTCGTGGACCGTATGTTCGGCGGGATCGAGATCAAGGACGACGAGTTCGCCGCCCTGGGCTGGCGGGAGGCCTGCCGCACCGGGGTGCAGGCCATGTTCGCCGCCGTGTGCCGGCACGAGAACATGGCACCCCTGCTCGTCGAGGGGATCCCCGTCGGCCCGAACGCGATGGCCGTGCGCGAGCGTTACATCGCCGTACTGCTCGCCGACGGATTCCCGCCCCAGGTGGCGGCGTACGCCTACGCCACCCTGTCCCGCTATGTACTGGGCTTCGCGATCCAGGTCCGGGGGCACAACGGCGCGGACCAGCCAGACAGCGACGCCCAGGCCTCAGCCGCCTTCCAGGCCGCGGATCCCTCCCTCTACCCCGCCACCTCGGCGGTGGCCGACTGGCTTCCGGTGCCGCTGGAGGAGGAGTTCCGCTTCGGCCTGGAACTGATCCTCGACGGGCTCGGCCGACTGCGCGACGGCGACTGACCGTCAGCGGCACGGACGACGATCCACAGACCTGACCGGCCCGAGGTTTTCCTCGGGCGGCAAGCCGGTTCGCGAGTTGAAGCGCTTCGACGCTGCCACTGGCCTCGCGGGCTGTCAATGAGGTGACAGGAAGAAAATCTCCTGACTTCCCTGCCCTTGTTTCGCGAGAAACATGTCATTAACGTTCCCCGCCAGGTGAAGCGCTTCGACACTTCTCGACTGATCCCAGTCCCGCTTGTTCGTTCGCGAGTTCCATCCCCCCACGGGCGGAACCTCCGCTCGGCCAACAGAGAAGGATCAAGGATGAAGGGAACGCACAACCCCACCCGGCGCCGCGGAAGCGGCCCCGGCCGCCTGCTCGGCCTCCTGGTGGCGCTGGTCGCCGCGATCGGGCTGACCGGCACCACCGCGTTCGCCGTACCGGGCCACCGGGACACGTCCCCGACACGACCTCCGCTGTCCGCGCTCGCCGCCGCCCCGGTGGACACGGTGGCCGCGATGCAACCCAGCTGGAACCTGGGCAACACCCTCGACGCCATCCCCGACGAGACGTCCTGGGGCAACCCGCCGGCCGACAAGGCCCTGTTCGACGCCATCAAGGCACAGGGATTCCGGAGCGTCCGCATTCCCGTCACCTGGAGCGGTCACCAGTCCTCCACCGCCCCCTACACGATCGACGCGACCTGGATGAACCGCGTCAAGCAGGTGGTCGACTGGGCGCAGGCCGACGGGCTCTACGTCGTGCTCAACGTCCATCACGACTCGTGGCAGTGGATCGCCGACATGCCGACCGACCACGACAACGTCCTGGCCCGCTTCAAGGCCACCTGGACCCAGATCGCGGCCAGGTTCCGGGACTCCCCGCAGACCCTGCTCTTCGAGAGCAACAACGAACCGCAGTTCAACAACACCACCGACGCCCAGGGCAATCAGTACAACAACGAACTCAACACCGCCTTCCACACCCTGGTGCGTCAGTCCGGCGGCAACAACGCGACCCGGCTGCTCATGCTGCCCACCCTCCACACCAATGCCGCCCAGGACTTCCTGGACATCCTGGTCGCCGAGATGAAGTCGCTGAACGACCCCAACCTCGTCGCCACGGTGCACTACTACGGCTACTGGCCCTTCAGTGTGAACATCGCGGGCGGCACGCAGTACGACGCCACCTCGCAGAAGGACATGACCGACACCTTCACCCGGATCCGCAACACCCTGACCTCCAAGGGGATTCCGGTCTACCTGGGCGAGTTCGGCCTGCTGTCGTACCCCGACTACTTCCACCCCGCCCGCGTCGAACTGGGCGAGGCGCTCAAGTACTTCGAGCAGCTCGGCTACGAAGCGCGCACGGCCAAAGTGACCACGGCCCTGTGGGACGCCTTCAACTTCATGAACCGCACCACCCTGCAGTGGCGCGACCCCGCCCTCATCAACCAGATCAAGTCGAGCTGGACCACCCGCTCCGGAACCGCCTCCTCGGACCGGATCTTCCTGGCGAAGTCGAGCACCATCACCGCCAGGACGCTCACTCTGAACCCGAACGGCGGTAGCTTCCTGGGGCTTTGGCAGGGCAGCACCATGCTCGCCCCGGGCCGGGACTACACCGTCTCCGGAACCCAGCTCACCCTCACGGCCACCGCACTCACCCGGCTGGCCGGCAACCGGGCCTACGGGGTGAACGCGACCGTCGAGGCCCGGTTCAACCGAGGTCTGCCCTGGAAGATCCAGGTGACCACGTACGACAGGCCGGTGCTGTCGAACGCGACCGGCAACACCGACGGCGTCACCGTACCCACCCAGTTCCGCGGTGACCTGCTGGCGACCATGGAGGCCACCTACGCCGACGGCGGCAACGCCGGCCCGACAGACTGGACGCCCTACCAGGAGTTCAACGAAGCCTTCTCCCCCGACTACCCGGGCAACGCTCTCCTGCTCACCTCGAAGTTCGTCAACTCACTGCGGGACAACGCGCAGGCGACGCTCGTCTTCCATTTCTGGAGCGGTGCCACCGTCACGTACCGCGTGACGAAGTCCGGAGGTTCGGTGACCGGCACCGTCGGCTGACGGACACTCCATCGCCCCGGGCGCCGGACCCGGTACCCGGGGTTCTGTCCGGCCGTTCGCACCACTGAGGAGGCTGGCCCAGACCACCTGGTCAAGTTTCGATCTCGCCCGCCCGAGGCGGCGACAGAAGCGGGTTACCAGCGGTACGTTCCCGCTGCCCCCTCCACTTCACAGGAGTTCAGCTTCATGCGCCGTCTTCTCACCTGTCTCACGGCCGCGGCCGTCACCTGCGGCGGGTTCGTCGCCACCGCGTCCCCAGCAGCGGCAGCGGACCCGGTCTCCGGGTCCTTCAGCACCCTCACCTACAACGTCGCGGGCCTGCCCGCGATCCTCTCCAGCGCGTCCACGCCACGCGACACCAGCACCACGACGATCGGCCAGCGCATAGCGCCGTACGACATCGTGCACGTCGAGGAGGACTTCAACTACCACGCCTACCTCTACGCCGCGGACTCGGCACACGCCTACCGCACACCCACCAGCGGCGGCGCCGCGATCGGCAGCGGGCTCAACACCCTCTCCAAACTCCCCTACGACGAGGACGACTTCGAGCGGGTGCACTGGAACTCCTGCCAATGGGACTCCGGTGACTGCCTGACCCCCAAGGGGTTCACCTTCATGCGTGAGCGCCTCGCCGAGGGCGTCTACGTCGACTTCTACAACCTGCACACCAACGCCGGCACCAACGACGGCGACGAGGCCTCGCGCGCCGACAACCTCAACCAGCTGACGGCGTTCATCCAGACCCACTCCGCCGGCAACGCGGTCGTGGTCATGGGTGACACCAACACCCGCTACACACGCGCCGCCGACACGATCGCCGAGTTCGGCGCCGCCAACGGCCTCACCGACGCGTGGGTCCAGCTGATCCGCGGTGGCACCCCGCCGACCAAGGGCAGCGACGCCCTCGTCTGCGACCAGACCGGCCCGACCGTGCCCAACACCTGCGAGGTCGTCGACAAGGTCCTCTACCGCGGCAGCAAACTGGTCTCGCTGAACGCCACCTCGTACAACAACGAACACGCCACATTCCTCACGGACGGCGGCCTCATGCTGTCCGACCACGACCCGGTCTCGGTCGGCTTCTCCTGGTCGCGCAACGCCGACTTCCAGCTCAGCGACCAGTACGGCGGACCGCACGGCGACTACTACAACGACATCGACGCCGTACCGACGGGCGCCCGCCCGGTCAGCATCTCGCTGCGCAGTGGTTCCCGTGTCGACAGCGTCGGTCTGACCCTCGACAACGGCAAAGCTCTCACCCACGGCGGCACCGGCGGCACGGCCTCGTCCCTGACC
The DNA here is from genome assembly GCF_045040105.1 of Streptomyces sp. NBC_01390. Taxonomy (NCBI): domain Bacteria; kingdom Bacillati; phylum Actinomycetota; class Actinomycetes; order Kitasatosporales; family Streptomycetaceae; genus Streptomyces; species Streptomyces sp. NBC_01390. The sequence goes on from NZ_CP109551.1 coordinate 391,087, forward strand.
CTGGGCAGCGGCGAGTACGTCACCTCCGCCCAACTCTGCCAGGCAGAGAAGGACGGCCACACCCGGATCTTCTACGCCAAGTTCGCCACGAACCTCGGCAGGAGCCTGACCGGCGGCACCACCACGTCCGACTGTGTGACGCGCACCGTGCCGTCGGGTTGGCAGCTCGCCGGGTTCCAGGGGCGCGCGGGCGACGAGATCGACAAGCTCGGCTTCATCTACACCAAGCGCTGACACGCCCCGCCCTGCACCGAACATGTGCTCCGCGTGCAGGGCGGCCGCGTCAGGGCCGGCTCCGGCCGGGGTGATGGTTCGTCACACCACGCTCACCGGATGCCGGACCACGCCGTTGAACAGATAGCCCTGGGTGTTGGGCACGGCGACGTCAGGCTGATTGCGACCGGCCGTGTCCGTGGCGCGGGCCAGCAGCTGGGTGGCGCCGATCGTGTCGGGCCGCCAGCCGAGGGACCAGCGGGTCCAGGTGGCGGCGCGCGGCCGGTCGTGCAGCCGGGCGGGCCGCCAGTTCGCCCCACCGTCGGTGCTGACGTCGACCCGGGCGATGGCTCCCGCGCCCGAGGGCCGTGCCGGCCGCGGTGGCGGCGAGCCGGGTGAGCAGCCGACGGCGGGAGACTCCGTCGGCCCTGGCCTCACCGACGAGCCACTGGCGCAGCCGTCGGCGGTCGTAGGCGGTTTCGTGGCGGTTGCCGGCGGGGGTGGGGGTGGGCGAAGGCATGGCGGGTCCTCGTCGTGAGAGGGGCGGAACGGCGTGGGAGGGGGCCGTGCATTCACGGCTTACTTAACTCGCCCGCACTGCAAGGCAGTTGGTACAGACGGCGAAGTACGTGCGGTCAGCCGGTCGTCCGACACAGCGCGGCGGCGACGCGGACGAGGTCCACGGCGCGGCGGCGGGTCAGAGGCTCTGATAGCGGCATGGCGGGATGCAAACACGTGGGGCGAAGGGTGTCAACGGAGCGTGTCGACGGAGCCTTCCCCTCTTGCCTTTGACGTGCGCGTAAGGGGTTAGCGTCTGGGCGCCGACGTCCGGAACGGTCCGGCACGTCACTGCCCGCCGTCACCTCAACTCCATTTCAGGAGCCCCGACATGGCCACTGACCCGCTCTTCACGACCCGCGAGATCCAACTGGCCGAGAGTCCCGCCGGGCTGCCCGAGCCTGAACACTTCACGATCGCCCAAAGGCCGGTACCCGTCCCCGGTTCGGGACAAGTCGTCGTCCGGCACAGGTACTTCCTCGTGTTTCCCGGACTGCGCACACTCATCGGCGGTCAGGCCGACGGGGTTCCGCTGCCCCGCATCCATGTCGGCGACACGCTGTTCGGTCCCGCTGTGGGTGAGGTCGTCGCGGCTGCGCCCGGCGGTCCGTTGCGTCCCGGGGACCTGGTCACGCATCTGCTCGGCTGGCGCGAGCACGCGCTGGTGGCTGCGGCCGACTGCACCCCGCTGGCGGGCGATGTCCTGCCCGACCCGGTGGCCCAGCTGTCGTCAGGGTCGGCCGCCTACGGGGCACTGACCCGGCTCGCCGAAGTCCGCCCCGGCGACACCGTGTTCGTCACGGGCGCGGCGGGAGCCGTGGGAACGCTGGCGGGCCCGGTCGCACGTCTGCTGGGCGCCGCGAGGGTCATCGGGAGCACCCGGTCGGCGGCCAAGGCCGAGCGGCTGCGCGCCGAACTGGGCTACGACGCTGTCGTGGTGCCGGGGCCTCGGCCTCTCGACGAGCAGTTGGCCGCCGCGGCGCCGGACGGCATTGACGTACTGCTGGACAACGTCGGCGGCGAGCAGTTGACGGCGGCTGTGCGCGCCGCGCGCCGAGGGGCCCGCTTCGCTCTCGTCGGCGCGCTGGCAGGCCAGTTGTCGCCGGACCGGGACGGTGGCAGCGCACCCGCCGAGATCGACACCTTCCGGCTCGTCAACCAAGGCGTCTCGCTGTACGGCTACAGCGGCCAGGACCATCCCGAGGTGGCGGCGGAGTGGACCAAGCGCTTCGGTGACTGGCTGCGCTCCGGCGAGATCACCTTCCCGCATGTACGAGTTCAGGGCATGGATCAGGCGCCGCGCGCGTTGCAGGAACTGTTCGAGGGGCGGCACTTCGGAACCGTCGTCGTGGAGTTGCCGCCGGCGTGACGCGTCGTCGCGCCCCGGTCCCGGCGACGGAAGCTGAGGTACGGGGGCAAGGATGCGGATCGGCGACGCGGCGGCAGCGGCGGGAACCACCCCACGGGCACTGCGCTTCTACGAGGAGCGCGGCCTGCTGCCATCCCCGCCGCGCAGCGCCTCCGGGCAACGCGAGTACGGTCCCGGCGAGGTGGCCCGCGTCCGGGTCATCCGTGAGCTGCTGGCGCTCGGGCTCACCGTCGAGGACCTGCGCAGTTTCGCCGACAGGCTCGGCCTGCTGGTCGACCATCCGCAACAACGGTGCGAGCGCCCCGACTCCGACGTTCCCGGCGCCGACCACCCCGGCGCCGGGGTGGTCGATCGCAGGATCGCCGCCCTCGACGCCGAGATCGACCGTCTCACCCGTCTGCGCGCCGGCCTGGCACTGCGTACACACGAGCAGGGGTGACGGGACGTCTTCAGCGGCCACAATCACACGGCTATGCCCTTACTTCCAGCTGTCCGGCTGCCTGCTATTCCTGGTGTTCCTGCTCTTCCTGTGCTTCTCCGCCCGGCATGCGCACCAGCGCGAACCGCGTACGGCGGCGCAGGGTGAATCCGATCGACTCGTAGAGCCGGATCGCGTTGGTGTTGTTCGCGGCCGCGTGGAGGAAGGGAGTGTCGCCGCGTTCCCTGACGCCCGCCGCGACCGCGCGGACCAGCCGGGTGGCCAGGCCCCGGCCGCGGTGGTCCGGGTGGGTGCAGACGGCGCTGATCTCGGTCCAGCCCGGTGGGCGCAGGCGTTCGCCGGCCAGGGCGATCAGCCGTCCGTGGTCCCGGATTCCGAGGTAGGTGCCGAGTTCGACGGTCCGGGGCAGGAAGGGACCCGGCTGGGTGAGGGCGACGAGGTCGAGCATCTCGGGTACGTCGGCGGGCCCGAGCCGGACGGCTTCGGGGACGGGTTCGGCGTACAGCGCGGTGTCGATCAGCTGGACGCCCTCGCCGATCTGCTCGATCTCCCAGCCGTCGGGGACGGTCTGGAAGGCGGTGACCGGGGTAACGGCGCCGGGTCCGACCAGTGCGGCTAGGTCGTCCCAGGCGCGGGGGTCGGCGGAGTCCTCCAGTGCGGCGAACGGGGATACATCAATCGGGTAGCGGGCGGCCCGGCCGACGCGCTCGGCAAGATGGGCGTGCGGGCCCGTCAGCGCGGCCCAGGGGGCATTGTCCAGGATGTGCGGTTCCGTCGGCATCGGAGACGTGGCGTGGTGGACGCTGGTGGACATGTCGGTGCGAGTCTCCGTATCTGGAACGCGGATCGTGAACGTGGATCGTGAACGTGTGGCGTGAGCCTGTGTCTTGGGGCTGTGTCTTGAACGGGTGTCGGCACTCGGGCGGGCGCCGCCGGGACTCCGCCGTTGGCCGGCGGAGTCCCTGGGCCAGGTGACGGGTCAGGAGTTGTCGAGCGGCAGTCCGGGCGGGTTGATCTCGGAGGTGCTGACGGCCTCGTTGGACAGGTTCCAGGCGGCGAGCCACTTGGCGTACTGGCCGTCCTTGATCAGCTGGTTGATCGCGTCCGCGATGGGCTTGGCCAGCCCGCTGTCCTTCTTCGCGGTGGCCGCGATCAGACCCTGGAGACTCGCACCGGCACCGGAGAACTTGCCCGCGTTGCGGGTCGGGTTGGGCGTCTTGGCGACCTGGGTGATGTGGTAGGCGATACCGGGGTTGGGACCGAAGTAGGCGTCGATCTTTCCGCTGGACAGTGCCAGGTAGAGGCTGTTGTTGTCCTGGAAGTACTTGACGTTGAGCTTCTTCCCTTCCTTCGCCAGCTTCGCCTTCCACTCCAGCAGGATCTTCTCCTGGTTGGTGCCTGCGCCCACCGAGACGGTCTGGCCGGCGAGGTTCTCGTAGTTGCCGTCGAAGTTCCAGGTGCTCTTGTTCAGCACCTCGAAGGCGAGATTGTCCTGCCGGTAGGAGGCGAACTCGTACTTCTTCTTGCGCTCCTCGGTGTCGGTGACGTTCGAGAACGCCACGTCGACCTTGCCGCTGTCGATGCCGACGAACAGGTTCTCCCAGGTCGAGTTCTTCACCTCCGGCTTCAGCCCGAGCACCGCTGCGACGAGCCGGCCGAGGTCTGGTTCGGCACCGGTGAGGGTCTTCTGGTCCTCGCCCACGTACGCCAGCGGCGGGAACCCGGCGGGAAGCGCGCCGATCCCGATGACCAGCTTGCCGCTCTCGGCAACCTTCTTGGGCAGCTCGGCGCTGATCGACTTCACCTCGGTGACCTTCAACTGGGTCTCCTTGGCGGCGCCGTTGGAGAGGCTGCCTACGGTGACCGTCCCGGCCGGCGCGTTGTCGGTCCTGGTGGCGGCGTCGCTGTCGCCCCCGCACGCGGCGAGCCCTGCGGCGAGAGAGGCGACGGCTGCGGACGCGGTGACCCCACGAAGGAGTCTGCTGCGGAGGCTGAGGGTGTTCATCGGTGTCCTTGTTCTGGTTGTCGTGGTGGGAGTGAGGGTGGGGGGAACGGTCCCGGGCGGACCGTGGGTTTAGGGCGGAGCACGGTGTGGGGTCAGAGGACCTTGCTCAGGAAGTCCCTGGTCCGCTCCTGCTTCGGGTGGTCCAACACCTCGGCGGGCGGGCCTTGTTCGACGATCCGGCCGCCGTCCATGAAGACCACCCGGTCGGCGATCTCACGGGCGAAGCCGACCTCGTGGGTGACGATGACGAGGGTGGTGCCGCTGCCGGCCAGGTCCTTGATGACCGCCTGTACCTCGCCGACCAGCTCAGGGTCGAGGGCGGAGGTCGGCTCGTCGAAGAGGATGACGCCCGGGCGCAGGGCGAGGGCGCGGGCGATGGCGACGCGCTGCTGCTGACCGCCCGACAACTGCCGTGGGTAGGCGGCCACCTTGTCGGCCAGGCCGACGCGGCCCAGGAGTTCACGGGCGAGTTCGACGGCCTGTGCCTTGCCGAGTTTTCCGGTCGCCACCGGGGCCGCGGCCACGTTGTCCAGCACGGTCAGGTGCGGGAAGAGGTTGAAGTTCTGGAAGACGAAGCCGATACGGCTCCGCTGGGTGAGGATCGTCCGCTCGCTGAGCTCCTTCAGACGGTCACCGTGCCTGCGTACGCCGATCAGCTCGCCATTGACGCTGACGTGGCCGATCTCGGGCTTCTCCAGGTGGTTGATCACCCTGAGCAGGGTGGACTTGCCCGAGCCGGACGGGCCGAGGATCACGGTGACCTCGCCGGGCCGTACGGTCAGGTCCACGCCGTTCAGCACCCGGTGGGCGCCGTACCACTTGTGCACATCGTGCACCTCGACCGTGGCGGCCGTGTCGTCGAGTGTCCCGGCGGTCATACGGCGGCCTCCTTGCGGATGCGGGCCCGGAGGTCGGTGACCCCGGTCCGCAGTTTCTGCAGCGGCGTCGGCGGCAGGGTGCGGGTGGCGCCCCGGGCGTAGTACCGCTCGACGTAGAACTGGATGACGGACACGACGCTGGTGAGGATCAGGTACCAGACGGTGGCGACCAGGAGCAGCGGCACGATGTCGCCTGGGTAGGTGCTGCCCATGCTCTGCACGGTGCCGAAGAGGTCGAGCAGGGAGACGTAGAAGACCAGCGAGGTGCCCTTGATCAGGCCGATCAGCTGGTTGACGTAGTTCGGGGTGATGGAGCGCAGCGCCTGCGGGAAGACGATCTTCGCGAACTGGTACCGCTTCGGCAGGCCGAGTGCGGAGGCCGCCTCGTGCTGGCCCTGGTCGACGGAGAGGATGCCGCCGCGGACGACCTCTGCCGCGTAGGCCGCCTCGTTGAGGCTGAGGCCGACGACGGCGACGGCCATGTCGGTGGCGAGCCGCGACTCGTCGAAGGTGAAGAACGCCGGGCCGAAGGGGACGCCCAGGCTCAACGTCTGGTATAGCGCGCTGAAGTTGTAGAGGAAGAGCAGGACGACGATGAGCGGCACCGAGCGGAACAGCCAGATGTAGATCCAGCTCACCGCGCGCAGTACGGGGCTCCTGGAGAGTCGGGCCAGGGCGAGCAGGATGCCGCCGAGCAGGCCCAACACCGCGCTGTAGAAGGTCACTTCGAGGGTGATGAGCAGTCCGTCGAGGACCGTGGGGCGCAGGAACCAGTACTGGAACCGGTCCCATTGGTAGAAGGGGTTGGTCGCCAGGCCGTGGATGATCTGGGCGACCAGTACGAGGACGACGGCCGTGAGGATCCAGCGGCCGGGACGCCTGATCGGCAGGACTCGCTGGGCGGTCAGGGACTTCGGTGCGGCCGGAGTGTCCGGGGCGTCGGGGGTGTCGGGGCGGGGTGTCGCCTCGGCGGGCGGCGCTGATCCGGAGGACACAGCGATGCCGGGAGATTCGCTCATGGAGGGCTCCAGCGGTGTCGGACACCCAGGACCGCGGATGGCGGCAGCACCGCGCCTCCCGGGCGCGGCTCGGCACGAGGCGACGCATGGGGTACACGCGGAACGGGGGCTGGGTGGGGAGAGGGCTCACCGCCGGAGCGGTGGTCGTCGACGAGCCGCAGTCTCAGAAAGCGGGATTCGGCGACAGGGATTCAATGACAGTGACTCAACGACAAGGACTCAGTGACAGGGTCCCGAAAAAACCGTCAGCCTCGACAGAGGGTGCGCGTGCGGCAAGTTGCCGTACAGAGCGCGCTGTTGACGCGCAGCAGGTCGACGGAGCGGTTCGCGCACAGCAGGACGCGGCCGAGGCGCCGCACTGCGGCCGTCCCGTCAGCTGCGTACATCGCTGTCACCATCACTTCTCCGGCCCTGGGGCATCTTGGTCTGCGCCGCAAGTTAGGCATGTCCCGACAAGCGATGTCAATGAGAGTGACCATCAGGTGAGACGACCGGCTCGGCCGCCTCACCCCGTCCGACAACCGACCACATTGACGGAATACGCCGACGATCCATAAAGTTTCAACCAGTATTGAGCGTCAGCATCGAGCCCGGCTGGAACTTGGAGGGATGAGCGTGCGGCACAGCAGCGTCTCGTCTCCGGTCAGCGCGGCCGCCGCGGCTCGTTCCCGCTTTTCCCGTCGCCGGCACATCGACTTGCAGCGCATCAGCAGCTGCCTGTGTCTCGGCTGACTCGCGGCGACTTCCCCCTCTGTCTCGTCCTGCCTCTCTGTCCGCACCCACTCGTGCGTGACGGATTTCGCAGGTGCCGACGACGAGCCCTTCACCCGTCGAGGACGAGCCCTTCGTCCGTCAAGAAGGAGCACGCATGACCGTTCAGGACACCACCGCGGAAGTGTCCGCGTTCACCCGCGACTGGCAGGAGTGGCACACCGGGCAGGAGGCACGGCTCGCCGATCCGCACGGGTTCCTCGCGGTCACCGGCCTGTACTGGCTCAGCGGCGAGCCGCAGCGCTTCCCCGATGCGCCGGGTGCCTGGTCGACCGGCGCTGACGGGGTCGTCGTGGTCCTCGACGACGGTGAGGAACTGGTCGTCGAGGGCACTCCCGTCCACGGCGAGCACCTCTTCGGGGTGCTCCCGGAGCGCGGCGGAGTCAACGCGGTCTGGGGCGACGCCGTGATCGAGGTGGCCAAGCGCGGCGGACAGGACATCGTCCGTCCACGGCACCCGGACAACCCTCTGCGCACCGCGTTCACCGGCACTCCCGCCTACCCCCCGCATCCCCGCTGGGCGGTGACCGGCCGCTACACGGCCTTCGACGAGCCGCGGCCGACTACCGTGGGCGCGGCGGTCGAGGGCCTTGAGCATGTGTACGACGCCCCGGGCCGGGTGGAGTTCGAGCTGGGCGGCCGTCCCCTGGCGCTGACCGCGTTCCCCGGACACGGCCCGGGCAGTCTGATGGTGCTGTTCACCGACGCGACCTCCGGGGTCACCACGTACGCGGCGAACCGGGCGCTCGCCCTCGGCCCGCCCGCCGCTGACGGCACGCTCGTCCTGGACTTCAACCGGGCGACGAACCTGCCCTGCGCCTACACCGACCTGGCGACCTGCCCGCTGCCGCCGGCCGAGAACCGGCTGCCCGTGGCGATCGAGGCCGGGGAGAAGCTCCCCCGCGAGCGCGGCGGATCCTGACCTGAACACCTGGCCCCACTGGGACGGGGCCCGGCTTCGACGGGGCCTGGGCCCCGGCCGGTGCGGTGTTCTCCGGCCGAGCCCAGGTCGGCTTCCTACGGCTCACGGTGTGAGACAGCGAGCAGGTGCTCGCCGATGTGGGTCTCGCCCTGGTGCAGCCGTCCCGCGTCCGCGAGTACTCCGTAGGCCGTCGGGTACACGCAGGGCACCCCCGCCGCGTGCGCCAACGGGAGTCCGCCCACCGGCCGGACGAAGTCCGTGTCGGCCACCGCGAACTCGGCGTAGCCGCCGAAGGCCGGAAGGTAGGCGGCGACCTGCTCGCCGACGGCCGGTCCGCTCGCGCCGCTGCCGAGGGCGGCCACCGTGCCGGAGACCTCGAGGCCCGGCACGTCGTAGCCACCGGGGCCGTCGGGCGCGCCGAACTCGCCCCGCCGGTGCTGCACTTCGGCGAAGTTCACCCCGGCATAGGCGACCTCGATCAGCACCTGACCGGGGCCTGGCACAGGTGTCGGCACCTGGATCTCCGCCAGGATCTCCGCCAGACCTCCGGTCCGCCGTTCGTCCTCCATCCGTATGCACGCATGGGTGATTCCTCGCCGCTGTCCCCTTTCATCCCCTCAGAGCAGGTCGAGGGCGTCGAAGCCGTAGCTCGGGCTTAGGTAGCCCCCGCCGCCTGCCGAGCCGCTGGCGGCGTCGATGCGCAGGGTGTTGGTGCCCGCGCGCAACTGGGCGGCGGGGACGACGTATTCGTACGTGTGGTTGTTGCCGCGGTAGCTGCCGACGGTCAGGGTCCGGGTGGAGGGCTCCGTCGCGGCGGCCGGGATCGCGGAGGTCCAGTCGGTGTTGACGGTGATCTGGGGGCGACCGCCCGCCTTGGCTGTGGTGATGCCGATGCGCAGGGTGCGGTCGGCGGCGGCCTGGGCGGCGGTGAGGGTGAAGGAGACCAGCAGACCCTGGTTGATCTCCTTGAACTGGTAGGCGGGCCACGCCGAGGCCGCCGAGGAGCCGATGACATAGGTGCCGGCCGTCCAGGCGGCGGCGCGGGAGTCGGAGGGGTGGGCGTAGGTGACGAGGGAGGCGTTCTTGAAGCCGGCGGGGGTGCCGTTCCAGTCGCCGATGCGCCAGATTGCGGGGTCGGCGGCAGGGTCGCCGGTGATCGTGATGGTGTGCAGGGTCGTGGCGGCGCCCGCGGTGACCGTGACGTTCTCGGTGTGCACGGCGAGTTCACCCTTGTAGACGGTGAGGGTGTATGTGCCGGGCAGGATGCCCTTGACCGAGTACTTGCCGGTGCTCGCGTCCACCTTCGCCCAGTACTGGGCCTCGGAGTTGGCCACGCCCACGACATAGGGGTAGGCAGTGTCCCGGCCCGCGAGCCCGTTGCCGACGATCCGGCCACGACCGCTCGCGCCGGTCCAGCCGGTGAGGCCCAGGGCGTCCACCCAGGCGGAGTTGTCCCGCCCGGACACGGCGGAGGTCGGCGCGGACCCGTCGGTGAAGGCGAGGACGTACGGGCCGTGCAGACCGAAGCGCTCGGCCTCCGTCTGGCCCTCGGCGTAGTAGAGGTGCTCGTAGAGCCCGGCGCCCGACTCGTTGCCGTGGCGCAGGAGTTGGCGGACGAAGGGGCCGCCGGAGTCCTTCTCCTTGGTGGAGCGTACGACCCAGATCGAGGCGGCGGAGGCGCTGAAGCCGAAGTAGTCGTAGTCGATGGTCCGCAGGTTGGCGAAGTGCTTGGACCTGGTGGTGCCGTCGGGCTTGGCGAAGACGTCGGCGGACTCGATGACGGTGTCGGAGTTGGACCACGTGTCCGGGTAGGTGGTGGGGAAGATGCCGGGCTTCAGGCGCGCGATGTAGCGGCTGGCGGTGACGGAGGTGTCGGGCTTGTAGGTGAACAGGTAGATGTTGTTCTCGCCGCTGCGGGCCGCGTAGTAGTGGATCAGCGTGCCGTGGACGACCTTGATGAGGACGACTCCGGTGGCGGGCGTGGAGATGGTGACCGTCGAGGCGCCGAGGCCGCTCTCGATGTGGGAGTTCTTGCCGTCGTAGCCCTGGTAATGGGTGCCGTTGTAGACGTAGGAGGAGAGGTCGCCGTTGCTGTGGTCGACCTTGAAGACCAGGCCTGCCCCGGTGTCGACCACGTAGTTGGTGCCGTCGTCGGTGTAGCCGAAGCCCGCGGCCGAGGCGGTGACGGGGGTGGCGAGGGCCAGGGCGAGTCCGGCCGCCGAGGCGAGGACGGTTCGGCGGGAGAGCGGGCGGTCGTACGGCATGCGGAGAACTCCTGTGGCGCGAGGGGGTGTTGGGGAAGGCGGGCCCAAGCCTGCCCGCCCGATCGGCAGCGCACGAAGAGCGAGGGGTTGATGATCATGAAGCTGTAACAGGGCGTCACATTCGGTCCCAACATGCGGGATTCGCCGGTGAATTCGCTTGATCATGAACGCTTCTTTTCACTTCTGTGGCATTCACTGATCGGAAGGGTTTGTTTCCGTACGCTTCCGGTCGTCCACAGAAAGGGATCTTCCGATGCGCCACACCTGGGCCACCGTCGTGGTGAGCCTCGCAGCCGCGTTCACCACCGCCCTGTCCACCGGTGCCGCCGCCGCGCCGAGCGGCCAGGGCCCGCACCACCACCGTCAGTTGCTGGCCCGCGACGACTTCCGGCACGGCACCGGCCAGTGGTCGACCCAGCTGGAGAAGGGTGGCAGCGTCACGGCGAAGCACGGCGTGCTGGACGTCGACGTGCCCGCGGGGGCGTCGGTGTGGTTCAAGCGGCCGTTCTCGGGCCGGTACGAGATCGACTTCACGGCGACCCCGGTCTCGGCGGGCGGTGTCAACGACCGGGTCAGCGACCTCAACTCCTTCTGGAACGCCCGGGACCCGCGCTCCCCCGAGGACCTGTTCGCCAACCCCCGCAGCGGCGCCCTCGCCGACTACGACCAGCTCACCACGTACTACGCGGGCCTCGGCGCGAACACCAACACCACCACCCGGCTTCGCCGTTACGTCGGCGTGCCGGGCTCCCGGCCGCTGATCTACGACTACACCTCGCCGCTGCTCACCGCGAACGAGCCCAACCGCGTCCGGCTGGTCTCCGACGGCAAGCGCGTCCAGTACTGGGACAACGGCGAGCTGGTCTTCGACTACACCGACGAGGACCCGTACACCAGCGGCTGGTTCGCCTTCCGCACCACCTGGAGTCACTTCCACATCACCGACTTCCGTGTCTGGCGCCTCCAGGACGGTCACCGTGGCTGAGATATCGCGCAGAGACGCCCTCAAGGCGGCCGCGGCGGCCGTCGCGGCGACCCAGCTCTCCTGGGCCCTCGCCGCCGAGCCGGCCACCGCGGCGCAGGCCGCGGCCTCCGCCGACCCGGTCGAGGTCACCTGGCTGGAGGGCGGCACCCCCGCCGAGGCCCCCGGCACCACCTTCGGCGTGGCCTGGCCCCAGGGCGCGCTCCGCGCCGACCAGGCCTTCGCCCTCACCGCCGGCGACGGCACCTCCGTCCCCGTCCAGTCCTGGCCCACCGCCCACTGGCCCGACGGCACCCTGAAGTGGACCGCCCACGCGGTCGGCCCCGGCGCCGGGCCCGCCGAGAGCTACACCCTGGCCCCGGGCACGCCCGCGCGCGTGGACACCGCGCTCACCGTGGACACCAAGGGCGGCACGATCGACGTCGACACCGGCGTCATCCAGGTCAGCATCGCCAAGGCCGGCGCACACGACGTCGTACGCAGCATCAAGCGCGGCAACGCCACGATCGCGGGCAAGGCGGAACTGGTCGTCCTGCGTCAGCCGGAGATCGACGACGACTACGAAGGCAGCGGCTCCAGCGCCCGCTGGGAACGCTTCACCGGCCGCGTCGGCTCCGTCACCGTCGAGCAGGTGGGACCGGTGCGGGCCGTCATCCGTATCGAGGGCGAGCACGAGCGCGGACGCCGCTCCTGGCTGCCCTTCGTCATCCGCCTCTACCTGTACGCCGGGTCCGAGGCGATCCGGGTCGTCCACACCATCACGTACGACGGCACCCAGGAGGCCGGCAAGTCCGGCGGCGACTTCATCAAGGGCCTGGGTCTGCGTATCCGCGTCCCCCTCGCCGACGAGCTGTACAACCGGCACGTCCGCCTCGCCGGCGCCGACGACGGCTTCCTCACCGAAGCCGTCCAGGGCATCACCGGACTGCGCCGCGACCCGGGCCCGGCCGTGCGCGCCGCGCAGGTCAAGGGCGAGAGGCTGCCGGACATCGCCACCTGGGACACCCGGGTCTCCTCCGCCCTCCAGTACGTCCCCGCCTGGGGCGACTACTCCCTCGCGCAGCTGTCGGCCGACGGCTTCACCGTCCGCAAGCGCACCAAGGCCGGCCACGGCTGGATCCACACCACCGGCGGCACCCGCGCCCCCGGCTTCGGCTACGTCGGCGGAGTCAGCGGCGGACTCTCCTTCGGCCTGCGGGACTTCTGGCAGAAGCACCCCGCCCAGCTCGACATCCGGGGTGCCGACTCCGACGAGGCAAGCGTCACCCTCTGGCTCTGGTCGCCCGAGGCCCAGCCGCTCGACCTGCGCTTCTACCACGACGGCCTCGGCCAGGACACCTACGAGGAGCAGACCGCCGGGCTCAACATCACCTACGAGGACTACGAACCCGGCTTCGCCACCCCGTACGGCATCGCCCGCACCTCCGAGCTCTACCTGTGGGCCAACGCCGCCACCCCGACGGCCGACACGCTGGTCGCGCAGAAGGACGCGCTGACCACCCCGCCGCAGCTCGTCGCCGCCCCCGAGACCCTGCACAGGGCGGGTGTCTTCGCCGGGCTCTGGTCCCCCGTGGACCGCTCGACCAATGCCAGGAAGACCGTCGAGGACCGCCTCGACCTGCTCTTCGCCTACTACCGTGACCAGCGCGAACAGCGCCGCTGGTACGGCTTCCTGGACTACGGCGACGTCCAGCACACCTACGACCCGGCCCGCCACACCTGGTGCTATGACGTCGGCGGCTACGCCTGGGACAACTCCGAGCTCTCCACCGACCTGTGGCTCTGGCTGGCCTATCTGCGCTCCGGACGGGCCGACATCTACCGTTTCGCCGAGGCCATGACCCGCCACACCGGCGAGGTCGACGTCTACCACCTCGGGAAGTGGGCGGGCCTGGGCGCGCGGCACGGGGTCCAGCACTTCGGCGACAGCGCCAAGCAGGTCCGTATCTCGACGCCCGTCTACCGCCGTCTCTTCTACTACCTCACCGCCGACGAGCGCACCGGCGACCTGATGCACGCCCAGGTCGACGCGGACGAGACCTTCCTGGCCCTCGATCCCAACCGCAAGGTCCGCACCGACGGCTACAAGCCGGGCGACCGGCACGCCCTGTCCATCGGCTTCGGCACCGACTGGAGCGGCCTCGGCTGGGCCTGGTGGACCGAGTGGGAGCGGCGCGGCCCCAAGTGGCGGACGGCGAGGAAGAAACTGCTGTCCAGCGCCTCGACGATCGCCGCCCAGCCCAATGGTTTCGTCCAGGGCAGCGGCCTGTACGACCTCGACACGGGCGCCTTCGCCATCCAGACCGCCCCCGTCATCGCCGTCTCGCATCTCTCCGCGAGCTTCGGGCTGCCCGAACTGGCAGCCGAGCTGATCGGCGCTCTCGACGAGAGTGACATCCCGGGCTTCCGGGCCGCCTGGCTGGACTACTGCCGCTACTTCAACGCCACCTCCGCCGAGCAGAAGGCCCGCTACGGCGCGAGTTTCAAGGTGAGCCTGGTCCAGGGCCACTCCCGCATGGACGCGTACGCGGCGAGTCTGACCGGCGAGTCCGCGCTGGCCACCCGGGCCTGGACCAAGTTCGGCACGGGCGACGGCTATCCGGACGCGAGCACCTCATGGGCGACCACGAAGATCGACGGCCCCACCGTGCTCAACGCCGGTACCGACGCCCCGTGGATCAGCACCAACTCCACGTCGCTGTACGGTCTCGCGGCCATCGAGAACCTCGCCCTGGTCGGTGACACGCTGAACTGAGCCAGGGGTCGGGCCGGTCAGCCGCCGAGGTGGCGTTGGAGCCAGTCGGCGGCTGCTCGGCGGAACAGCCGCCGGTTGTCCGCGCGCAGGAACTCGTGGCCCTCGTCGCGCAGGGCGAGCAGCTCGGCGGGGATGCCACGTTCCCGGGCGGCCCGTACGAACTGCTCGGACTCCCCCGGCGGCACGTTGTTGTCGTGCTCGCCGTGGACGGCGAGCACCGGGACACGCAGCGCGTCGACGCGGCTCATCGGGGAGAGTGCGCGCAGCAGTGCCCGGTCGTGCTCCGGATGGCCGTACTTGTGCACCGCCGAATCGGCGATCCACGGCTCCGTACCGGCGAAGAAGGTCAGCAGGTCGGACATGCCGCAGACGGCGACCCCGGTGCGGAAGAGGTACGGATGCCGCACGAGGGACGCGAACGTCAGATAGCCGCCGTAGGAGCGCCCCATGACGGCCAGTCGGGTCGGGTCGGCGGGACCCGCCGTCACCGCGTGGGCCGTGCAGTCCGCGACATCGTCGAGCGCGGCGAAGCGGCCGGTGCCCAGGTCGGCGTCGACGAAGGACCTGCCGTGTCCCGAGGAGCCGCGGACGTCGGGGGCGAAGACGTCGAGACCGCGTCCGAGCAGTTCGTGGTACAGCGGGTTGAAGACGGGGCGTTCCTGTTCCTCGGGGCCGCCGTGGAGATGGATCACACAGGGGGCCGGCTCGCCCGGGGCGCGTCCCGGCGCCCTGTAGTACCAGCCGCTCAGGGGCAGCCCGTCCCGTGCCGCGAGGCGCAGGGGAACGGGCCGCACGGGTGGTCGGCCGGGCGGTACGGCGTCCTCGTCGCGGGAGGACCACGGGGTGCGCAGCAGGGACACGCCCTCGTGGGCCCACCAGACGCCCGGGCGGCGTTGCGAGCCGGAGAGCGCGAGCAGCATGCGCCCCGGCCCGGCCGCCACCACCCGGGTGACGACCTCGTGCGGCAGGGAGACGGGTCGCGCCGGTCCCGTGTCGTCCGGGCCGTGGCGGGCGCGGGACGTCTCGACGAGTTCGAGTTCGCCGGCGCCCTGGGCGTTCCACACCAGCACGGCGGTCCGGCCGTCGTGGGCCATCGCCAGCAGTTCCAGTTCCTGGTCCTCGCGCTGCGCCACGACCGACGTCTCGCGCGGCTCGCCGTCGGCGTCGAGCGCGAGCGCGAACAGCGCCGCGTACTCCCGGTCGGCGTTGCTGCGCAGCCAGAGGGTCCGCCCGTCCGGGGAGAACCGGCCGATCCACGGGTCGCCGTCGGCGACCGGCACCGTGCAGGTCGTCGTGGAGTCGGCGGTGCGCCGTACGACCGCCTCGCGCCGGCCGCGCGGCCCCCTGCGCAGCAGCGCGAGCGTGCCGTCGCGGCTGAGGTCGCACACGCGCAGGGTGGCGGCGTGTGTCTCCGTGGCGAGGAGTACCGGCGAGGCCGGACCGTCGGGATCGATCAGGTAGGCCGACAGCCCGCCGCCGGGCCGGACGGCGCGCGCCTCCGGTGCCGTGAGGTCGACAGGCGCCGGCGCCGTCCGTTGTCCGGAGTCGTAACGGGCCCCGCCCAGGAGCGTCGCGCGGCCGTCCCGGTCCGGCCGGTCGGGTGGCAGCGGGGCGCCGACGGGATCCCGGTCCGTCGACGCGTGTCCCCCACGGTCCGGGTGCGAGTGGGCGGTCACGGCCACGGTGACCGCGACGGCCGACCCGTCGTGCGTCCAGCACCCCAGGTAGGCGGAACTTCCCGGATCCGCTCCGGCGAGGATTCGGCGGCCGGTGCCGTCGGGCCGTACGCACAGCACGCGTGAGTGCTCGCCCCCGCCGGGCGCGGTGGTGTACGCGATCCAGCGACCGTCCGGTGACCAGGACACCTCCTTGACGGGGTCCGGGGAGGAGTCGAGCAGCCGCACCTCGTCACCGTCGACGGCCCCTGCCCACAGCTGCGGGACACCGCCCCGGTCGCAGATGAAGGCCGCCTCGGTGCCGTCGGCGGTGGCGGAGGGGTACCAGCAGCCGTGCGCGCGCAGCCGGGTCACCGCGTCGCGCGGGCCTCCCGCGTCGGGCAGCGGTACCGGGACGGGCGCGGCGGCGCGGGCGGGCTCGTGCGTGTCCGCCGGCCATGCGTCCGGCGGCTGTGGGGCCGGAGCCGCGGGAGCGGGCGTCCCGGGGAGATCCGCGGTCGGCGGCCGGGCGGGCGCCGCTGCCTGCGGCGCCCGCCCGGCCGCCTCGGCGGTCACTTGATCCCGTGCGTCTGCAGCCATGTCTCCAGCAGGGCCACCTGCCACAGGGCGTTCGCTCCCCGCTTGGTCCGGTGCTCGTCGGGCGCCGCCAGGAGTTCGGCCACGTACGACTCCTGGAACAGGCCGCGCTTCTTCGCCTCGGGTGCGCCGAGCGTCGCACGCACCCGGTCCAGGACGGGGCCCGCCATGTGCTTGACCGCCGGGACGGGGAAGTAGCCCTTGGGCCGGTCGACGATCTCCGGGGGCAGGAGCTTGCGGCCGGCTTCCTTCAGCACGCCCTTGCCTCCGTCGGACAGTTTGAGTTCCGGCGGGCAGGCGGCGGCCAGCTCCACCAGTTCGTGGTCGAGGAACGGCACCCGGGCCTCCAGGCCCCAGGCCATGGTCATGTTGTCGACGCGCTTCACGGGGTCGTCGACGAGCATGACGTGCGTGTCCAGCCGGAGGGCCGCGTCCAGGGCCGTCTGCGCCCCGGGGACCGCCATGTGGTCCTTGACGAAGCGGTCCGACACGTCCTCGTCGGGCAGCATGTGGGGCTGCAGAATCCGGGCGAGGTCGGCGTGCGGCCGGTCGAAGTACGTCTGGGCGTATCTGTCCGGCTCCTCCTCCCGGGTGACCTCCGCCAGCTCCGGATACCAGTGGTAGCCGGCGAACACCTCGTCCGCGCCCTGTCCGCTCTGGACGACCTTGACCTCCTTCGCCACCTGCTCGGACAGCAGGTAGAAGGCGACCGCGTCATGGCTGGTCATCGGCTCGCTCATCGCCGCGACGGCCCCGTCGAGGGCCGCCGACACCCGGCCGGAGGGAATCAGCAGCCGATGATGGTCGGTGCGGAACTCCCTGGCCACCAGGTCCGAGTAGACGAACTCGTCCCCTTCCTCACCCCCCTCCGACTCGAACCCCACGCTGAACGTCTTGAGGTCGTGCTGGCCCTCGTCGGCGAGCAGGGCCACGACCAGGCTGGAGTCCAGTCCCCCGGAGAGCAGGACACCGACCGGCACGTCGGAGACCATCCGGCGGCTTACGGCGGTGCGCAGCGCCTCCAGTACCGCGTCGCGCCATTCGGCGGGGGCCATGTCGGCGTACTCGGGCCGGCGGGTGTACGACGGCTGCCAGTAGTGGTGGTCGTGGTGGGTGCCGTCCGGCTCGACGACGCGCACGGTGGCCGGCGGGAGCTTGCGGACGCCGTTGAGGACGGTGCGGGGCGCCGCCACTGTGGCGTGCCAGCTCAGGTACTGGTGCACGGCGACCGGGTCGAGGGAGGTGTCGACGTCCCCGGCGGCGAGCAGGGCGGGCAGTGTGGAGGCGAACCGCAGCCGGCCCGGTGTCCGGGCCAGATACAGGGGCTTGATCCCGAGCCGGTCGCGGCCCAGCACGACCCGCCCGGTGCGGTGCTCGACGAGGGCGAAGGCGAACATGCCGTAGAAGCGCTCGACGCAGGCGGTTCCCCACTGCTGGTAGCCCTTCAGCACGACCTCGGTGTCGGACGTCGACTCGAAGCGGTGACCCAGCTGCTGGAGCTCTTCGCGCAGCTCCTGGTGGTTGTAGACGCAGCCGTTGAAGACACCGGTGATCCCGCCCCGGGCATCGGTCATCGGCTGGGCGCCGAACTCCGACAGATCGATGATCTTCAGCCGGCGGTGCCCCAGCGCGACCGCGCCCCGTGTCCACGTCCCCTGTCCGTCAGGGCCACGGGCGGCAAGACACTCGCTCATGCGTTCGACAGCGGCGAGATCGGGTCGCCGGCCGTCGAAGCGGATCTCCCCGCTCAGACCGCACATGTCGTACCGCCTCCCTGCCGCACGGCCTGGGCGGCCGGGGCGCGTTTTCGGGGCACGATCCGGGTGGTGTCGCTGGACATGACGAAACATCTCCTGTGGAGGTGGGTGAGGGAGCGGGCGCGCCCCGGCGGCCGTGACACCGCAGGGCTGTGCCGACCTCATGGCGTTCGCCGCCTCGTCAGAGGCCGATGGCCTCCGGCGCGCCCGAACCGAACGGGGGGCCTGTCGTGCTCGCGTCGGAGTACGGAAGGTTGACGCGCCCGAGCGACGCCGATCCGCGGTTTCTGCGTTCGCCCCGGGTCTCGGCGATCAACAGGTCTACGCAGGCCAGCAGATCCTCTTCCCGCGCCGTACGACGTATGCGTTCGGCGGCGCTGCCCTCGGCGAGGGCCTCGTCCGTCAACGCGCTGACCGTCGGCCAGTCGCCATGGGACTCCAGCGCGGGGCGCAGCCGGGCCAGCATCTTGCGCACGACCTGTTGCGCCGGGGCGTCCCGGTGGGTCTCGGGGTCCACGAGGGTGCCTTCGAGACCTGAGCGGGCGGCCCGCCAGGCGGCGCCGCGCAGCCACTCGTGCCGGCCCTGACAGGACGGCGCGTCGTCCTGCCGAAGCCGTTCCAGGGCTTCGGTCACCAGGGCGCGGAACAGTCCGGCGACGAGTACGACGGTCTCCGCGCGCGGGCAGGCGTCACAGATCCGCAGTTCGAGGGTCGGCAGATGCTCGGAGGGGCGTATGTCGTAATAGATCATCCCGGCGTCGGTGATGATCCCGGCCCGGACCAGGTCGCGCACCGCGGCGTCGTACTCGGCCGCGCTCGGGAAGCAGCCGATCGGGCCGGCGGTGGGCCACCGCTGCCAGAGCATCGTGCGCCAGCTGGCGTAGCCGGTGTCGGAGCCCTGCCAGAACGGTGAGCTGGCGGACAGCGCCAGGAGCACGGGCAGCCAGGGCGAGACCTCGCACATCACCCGTACCGCGGTGTCGCGGTCCGGTATGTCCACATGGACCTGGGCGCCGCAGATGAGCTGCTCGTCGGCGACCTGGCGGTACTCCTCGACCATGTGGTGATAGCGGGCGTCTGCGGTGGGCTGCCCGGAGGAGGCGGGTGCCAGCGGCGCCGTGCCCGATGCCACCGCGGCGAGGCCGAGCGAGGCGGCGGCACGGTCGAGCCGGCGCCTCGTACGGGCCAGGTCGCAGTACAGGTCGTCCAGGGACGCGTGCACTCCGCTGTTGGATTCCACGATGGACTGGTGCAGCTCACTGGTGAAGGTCCGCCGGGGAAGCCGTCGCAGGATCGGATCGGCTCGTGGGACGAGCAGTCCGCTCTCCACCTCCAGAACGTGGAACTCTTCTTCCACTCCGATGCACATGCTCACGGTCACTCCTTGAGGGCATCGATGCCTTCCGTCCCGGGGAGTGCGGTCACCCACCGGAAGGATGCGACGGCTGTGACAAGCACCGGGTTCCCCGGACAGCGACGAACAAGCTCAGATTTGCACCTTTGGCCTGCTATCTTCCCAGATGAGCGTATGAGCGCATCTTCTACGGGACAGACGGACCCCAGCCCCTCACGGTCGGCCGTCACTTTGCGCCAGCGGTGGTGCGGGGCCGGGTCAGCAGCCCGCCCAGGGCGATCATGCCGAGGGCGAGAACGAAGTGCAGCCGGTTGTCGGCCGTGTTCAGCGGCACGAAGTTCGCGGCGCTGTCGTGGCCGACGAACAGGCCGTACAGCCAGAGCACCAGATAGATCGCGCCGCCGGCCAGCAGGAACGTGCCCGCACCGGAAACGGTGCGGGCCATGGCCACCCCCGCCACACCGAAGGCCAGGTGGACGAGGTTGTGCAGGACGGAGACCTGGAAGAGCCCGAGCAGTTCGGCGCCGGATTCGTGCGAGGCGAACGTCATCGTGTCGTAGTGGGTCGTGATCCCCGGGACGAATCCCAGGACGCCCACCAGCAGGAACACCACGCCCACCAGCAACGAGGCCTGCCGTACGGGCGAACGAGAGGTGGTCGACGTACGCGCGTGCGTGGTCATGGGAGCCCGGACCTTCCCTCGGGACGCCCCGGTGGGCGCCGTTGCGCGGCGAGTACCCCGGCACCACGACACAACCCTGCCGTGCGTCCGGATCCCGGGCCGGGTGCCTGAAGCGGCGGCGCACGCGCGGGGCGGCTGTCGCTGTCAGGCGGCGCCGGTGATCCCTGGGGCGACGAAACGCCGGTGCAGCGGAGCGAAGGCCGTTTCCGGGACGCCTTCGATGCCGACCTTCTCGATCGCCGGGGCCAGCCGCTGGGCGAGGAACCGCTGGAACGCCTCCTCCGACTCCCAGACGTCGATCACCCGCAGCCCCTGCCCGTCGAACCAGGCCAGATGTACTTCACCGCCCGCCGGGCCGACCTCCTCCCAGTCGACCGCGTCTCGCACCATGTCGTACTGCTCAGGGCTTACCCCGGCCCAGCTCATCGTCATCACTACTGCCATTTTCCCGCCCCCTGCTTTCCGTTCCGGTGTGCAGGAGCATCGTCCCGCCGTGGGGGCCGCCGACGAAGAGCGCACAGAGGTGCGGCATCGCCGGGGTCCGCCCCGCACGCCCGGCGTGCGGCCCTGAGAGGCGCGCCTGCTCGTCAGCGGGATCGGCGTGCGTTGAGCCGGGCCGCCTGGCGGGTCAGGTGGTCGCGTTCGGCGAGGTTGGGCGCCTTCAGGGCCGCCTCGGCGTAGAGACGTGCCGCTGTCGTCAGGTCGCCGTCACGCTCGTGGAGGTAGGCCGCCACCGCGGTGTGGCGGGGCAGGGTGTCCTCCAGCGCGGCGAGCGCGGCCAGGCCTGCGCGCGGTCCGTCGGCCTCGCCGACGGCCACCGCGCGGTTGAGGCGGACGACGGGGCTGTCGGTCAGGCGTGCGAGTTCGTCGTACCACTCGACGATCTGTACCCAGTCGGTCTCCTCGGCGGTGGGCGCGTCGGCGTGGAGGGCGGCGACGGCGGCCTGCGCCTGGAACTCGCCGAGCCGGTCGCGGGAGAGGGCTGCCTGGAGGACGGCGACGCCCTCGGCGATCGACTCGGTGTCCCATCGGCCGCGGTCCTGCTCGGCGAGCGCCACCAGGCTGCCGTCGGGGGCGGTGCGGGCCGAACGGCGGGCGTGGTGGAGCAGCATCAGGGCGAGCAGCCCCGCCACCTCGGGGTGGTCGACCCGCGCCGCGAGCTGCCTGGTGAGCCGGATGGCTTCGGCGGAGAGGTCGATGTCTCCGGAGTAGCCCTCGTTGAAGACCAGGTAGAGGACGCGCAGGACGGTGGCGACGTCGCCGGGCTGGTCGAACCGTATGCCGGAGACGGTCCGCTTGGCCCGGCTGATGCGCTGGGCCATGGTCGCCTCGGGCACCAGGTAGGCCTGGGCGATCTGGCGGGTGGTCAGCCCGCCGACGGCGCGCAGTGTGAGCGCGACCGCCGAGGAGGGGGTCAGTGACGGGTGGGCGCACAGGAAGTACAGCTGGAGGGTGTCGTCCGTCGCGGGCGTGGGCCCGGGGGTCGGCTCCTCGTCGACGCGGTCCTCACGCCTGCGCCGGGCCGTGTCCGCGCGGGTCGCGTCGAGGAACCGGCGCCAGGCGACGGTGACCAGCCAGCCCTTGGCGTCCCGTGGCGGGTCGTCCGGCCAGACGCGGACCGCCTCGACCAGCGCGTCCTGTACGGCGTCCTCGGCCGCCGCGAAGTCGGCTCCGCGGCGGACGAGAACGGCGAGCACGCTCGGGGTGAGGCTGCGCAACAGGGCCTCGTTCATAGACGCTGTCACTCCGTGACGGCGCAATGCTCGGCCATGAACGGGCGCAGTTCGAGCCACTCGTGGATCGGCTTTCCGCCGGCTCCGGGGGCGGCCGACAGTTCGCCGGCCAGTTCGACGGCGCGTTCGTAGCTGTCGACGTCGATCACCATCCAGCCGGCGATGAGGTCCTTGGTCTCGGCGAACGGGCCGTCGGTGACCGGCGGACGGCCCTCACCGCCGTACTGGACGAACGTGCCCTCGGGGGCGAGCGCCTGGCTGTCCACGAACTCGCCGGTCTCCTCCAGCCGGGCCGCGAAGTCGCGCATGTACTGCACGTGCGCCGAGATCTCCTCCGGCGTCCACTTGTCCATCGAGACGCAGTTGACCGGAGCCGGGGCGCCTCGGTAGTGCTTGAGCAGCAGGTACTTGGCCATGATGGTTCTCCTCGGTGCTGGTGCGGCCCATTGTGGTCGCTTTCACTTCGAGGACGGAGCCGGGCACGGGTTCTCGACATCGTCGGCGGACTTTTTTCGGATTTCCCCGTAAGGCCTGGTCAGCCGCCTCCAGTGCAAGCCGCCGGTACCACCCACCGCAGCTACGGCGTGGCGTGCGCGCTCCCTCACAACTCCAGGCGGAACAGGCTGCGGGCCGGGTCGACCACGACGGGGAGCAGGAGGCCCACGCGAAGTGCCGGGGGCGACGAGTGCCTCCAGGTCGTTTCGAACGTCTGCACCCCCGGCCCACTGATCCGCAGCCCTGCGGCGACCCCGGTCGACTCGCCGTCGTCCCAGTCGGTGAGGCTGGTGACCTCCGCCGTGACCGCGATCCCGACGGCGTCGAGCCGCCGGTTGTTCTCCCTCTCGCGCTGGGCGTGGAACCAGATCGCGAGGCCCAGCGGGGTGCAGAGCACGGTGCACAAGACGCCCCCGAGCAGGAAGTCGAGATCGGCGAAGAAGGTGAAGGCCAGCAGGACCGGTCCGCTCAGGCAGAGCGTCACGGCGGTGGAGTACAGGATCAGTGCTTCGAACGGACCGACCCGGTCCACCTGCGCCGGCCCGGGGCCGTCAGCGCAGTCCGGCATCTCAGGTTTCCGGTCTGTCGGCCACCGTCGCCCTCGGCGTCACGGGGTCACACCGTCCCCGGCGTAGAGGTAGCCACCGGGTCGGGCGGGGTCGGCGATCAGCAGTACCTGGTCGCCGGGGCGGGGTATGCGCAGCTTGGAGACGATGGTCTGGAGAGTGATCCGGTCGGCGGCGCCGGGCGGCTGGAGAACCAGGTCGACGACCGGATCGAAGTTGACCAGCTTGCCGGTGTCGCCGATCGACACGACGGTGGCCGGCACGGTCGGCGCCCCGGCGGCGAGCAACTGCTGTACGTCGAGGCCGGAGTTGTACGCGCCGATCGACTGCTGGACCCTGGCGAAGTCCGACTCGCCGAGGAACGCACGCGTGGTCCGGCCGTAGAAACCCTTGCCGCTCGCCACCTTGCCCACGATCTCGGCGGCCCGCTCCTCGCGGCTCTTGCGTCGCCCGAAGATTCCCATGGCGTTCTGCCCTTTCTTCCCTTCCGACGGTGTCGGACTCGGTGTCGCTCTGCTGACGATGTGGACGCTAAGCGGCCCGGAACGCCTACCGATCCCAGGTTCGTACGCGCGTTTGCCCTCGGCGTACGCTCCTGACATGCCGCCCTCCAGCCAGCCGACCGGTGAGCGCCGACCGCGTGCCCTGGTCATCGACCACGCCTGGCGCGGACTCGGCCCGGGGCTCGAACCGTTGAGCGGTCCCGGCGGGGCGCCGCTGACCCGGACGGTCAAGCTGATCGTGCTGCCGCTGATCGTCAGGCCGACGCTGCGTCCCGCACTCGCGGTGGACTTCCTCGCCCCGGCCGAGGCCTCGCTCCTCGACGAGCTGATCCGGGAGTCCACCGGGCGGCTGGCGGCGACGGCACAGTGGTTCACCCTGCTCAAGAAGGCCCGCCGGGCCCTGGGCGTCGTGGCGGGAAACCCACAGGACCTGTACTTCCAGCGCTGCTTCGAGCTGGCCGTCGAGCACGGCGTGCCCCGGGCAGGCGCCGAGGTGCTGGCGAGGGCGTTGGTCGAGGAGGTGGCGCACTCCCCCGGCGGACGCACCGTGGACGCGCTGAAGGACCATCTGGCCGACACCGCCCGGCGCTCACGACTCGACGCGGAGCTGGCCGCGGCCTGGGAGAGCCGTCCCCCGCCCGCCGACCCGGCTGCCGCGACCGAGGTCGTCGCACGGGCCGCCGAGGTCCTCGACGCCTGCGGCACGCCGAGCCCGGCGGGCACGTCATCGTCGTACACCGCCATGGTCGAAGCGGGCCTCGGCGAGCTGTTCGGCCGGGCGCTGTGGGCGTACGCGAGCGGGCTCTGGGGCCGCGACGGCCTGCCGACACATCTGGGGCTGACGGGACGACAGACACCGCCGCGTCCGGAGGTCGGGCGGGGCGCCTCGACGGCCACGCTGCCCGCGCCGCTGGACCGCACGCTCTTCGAGCGGCTGTTCACCGTGCTGCAGTCGTCGGCCCACCGGGAGGAGTTGGTGACGGTGACGGAACTCGTCGCGCGGGAGACCGGCCGAAGTTGCGCCCCGCTCGGCCTGTACGACGAGACTCTGCGCGTCACCGTGCTCCTCGGCGGTCGGCTCGCGGCCGGCCTCGATCCGCTGGGCACCGGGGAGGGCGCGCCGGGGCGGACGGCCGCGCACCGGGCCGTCAACGGCCGCTGGCGACGGGAGGCGTCGGTCCTGCGCGCCCGCCGGATGACTGTCTCGACCCGCCCCGACCCGGACGGCGGCGTCCTGGACGCCCTTGCCCAGGACCTCCGTACCCCGTGGGCCGCCTACATGCGGCGCCTGTGGGTGCGGTTGCACGGGCGCGACGTCCGTGGCGCGCCCCTGGAGGACCTCGGGTCGGCCTGGGCCGTCCTCGACGGGGTCGCCCGCTCGGTGATGATGGACCACCGTGCCCGGGTCCGCTCGGCCCTGCGCGCCCTGTCGGCGCAGCCCGCTCCGGCGGCCGAACCGAGGAGCGCCTGATGACGCCGGAACCCGTCGACGTACGGGTGGCGCGCGGCGCGGACGGCACGGTCCTGATCGCCGCCGGGCCCGGTCTCCGGCACAGCGACGTGTACGGGGATGTCGTCGCCGTGGGGCCCGACTTCACCCGGGCCGTCCTGGACGTCGCGGGCGCCGTTCTCAGCTGGCCCGTGCTCGACGACCCGGTCCTGCCGTCGGCGGAGATCCATGACGCGGGGCGGGCCCAGCAGTGGCTGTGGGCGCTTTACGGCGAGCGCGTCGCCGCCGCCGTCCACGACTGCGCGGCCGAGGAGTCCGGCGTGTGGGTGCCGGCGGAGGTGGCGGTGCTCGCGGGCGCCGCCGCCCGGCTCGGCCTCGGCCACTGGGCGACCCGGTGGTGGCCGGCCTCGTACCCGAACGCGATACCCGCGCTCCAACCGGACCTGCTGGGCCTGGAGTCGGCCGCGCTCACCCACCGCTGCCAGCAACTGTTCGACGACGGAGACGACCAGCCCGACGACTGCGCGGCCGAACTGATCGAGGAACACGGAGCCGCTCTCGACTCGTTGATCCAGTGGTGGCGGGAGGCACCACTGGCGACGGACACCGCGCGCCGGCTGGAGACTGTGCTGCGGCTGCTCGACGACGCGGCGGACAGTGCCGGACTCGACGGAGCGGCCCTGCGCCGCCTCCGCTCGTCTCTGGAGGGGCACGGTCCGGCCGGTACGACGGCCGGCTCCGGCACGCCCTTCGGCCGCCGTACCGGCTACGCACTCGCGGCAGGGGAAACGGTCGTCGCGGGTGGCCGGGTGATCGCCCGGGGCTCGGGGACCAACGACTGGCGCCGCTACCCGCCCGGCTTCGTCGACGCTGCCGAGGACGCGGTGTCGTGGACGGCTCGCGCGCTCGGTGCGCGGCGGCTGATCGAGGTCGAGGCCCTGGCCGATCCCGCCGCGCCCGCCGCCGGTACGCCCCTCGTCGCGGACGTCCGGGTGAACGGCGGCGACCCGCACCGAATACCCCTCACCAGGCGCGACGACCTCTGGACCGGCCACGCGGACCTGTCCCCGCAGCTGCCGGCGGGGATGCGGGCGCCGCGTGTCGAGGTCGGCGTCCTGCTGCCCGGCTTCGACCCTGGCCCCGGCACACCGGGCGAACCGGACGGCCGCGCCGAGCGGGACGCCGTCCGTGCCCTGGTCCGGCGGCGGATGACGGCCGCGGCCCGGCCACCGGCGAACGACGTGACCACTCGCGACGGCTTCCCGGCACCGTTCCTCGCCGAGACGGCCGCCGCCGACGCCGCCACCGACGAGGACTACTGACGTATGCGGGACGACGAGGTCGTACACAGCGAACCGGTTGACCAGGGCGAACAGGGTGCGAGGGCGAGCCTGATGCCGCTGTACGGGGAGCCGTTCGACAGCGGCCTCGCCCTGGCCGGGGAACTTCAACTGGCGGCCGACCTCACGGGCGCCGAGGCCGTCTACGGGGAACTGCTCACCGTCGCGGAGTCCATCGAGGACTCGCCCGACGTACGGTTCCTGCGGGCTCATCTGCTGTCCGACCTGGCGACCGTCCGGCTCACCGCGACGGACCTGGCCGGGGCCGAGGACGCCGTCGAGCGCTCCCGGGTCCTACTCGACGGCATCGCGGCCGAGCCCATGGGGCCACGGGGCCGTCAACTGTGGCTGGAAGTCCTGCTGAAGACGCTTCTCGCCATGGCTGACCTGCGGCGCCGGACGGGGCGGCTGGACGAGGCGCTGGCCCGTCTCGACGAAACGGCGGCCAGGCTGGCCGAGTTCGACGATCCTGAGGGACTGCGCGCCGCCGAACTCGGCTCGAACCGGGTGCTTTTGCTGATGGAACGCGGCGAGTGGGGAGCGGCCGAGGAACACGCGACCTCGCTGCTCTCCACCCTGGAGGCGACCGAACTGGAGACCGTGCCTCGGCTGCTCACCGCTCTCGGCATGATCTGCTCCTCGACGGGACGGTTCGACGAGGCCGAGGACCACCTCGCGCGTGCGGAGGAGCGCTACCGCGCCCTGGGGGATGTCGGCGAGCAGCACTCGCTGCTCGCGCACCGTGCGCGTGTCGCGATGGACCGGGGCGAACTCGACCTGGCGGAGCGGCTGTTCGCCGAGGCGTCAGCGTTCTTCGAGCGGCAACGGTGGTCTGGAGACCTGGCCGCCTGCGAACAGGCCCGCGCCTACCTCGCCGGCCGGCGCGGCGACAGCGCCGGCGCGGACGAGCTGATGACGGCGAGCCTGGCCCGGTTCCAGGAACTCGGTGCCTCGGTCGCCGCCGCCGACAGCATGCTGCTGGGCGCCCAACTCGCCTACGACCGGGGCGACATCACCGAGATGCAGCGGCTGGCCCAGGGGGTCCGTGACATCTACCAGGCCCGGGAGGTCTACGAGCGGTGCGCACAGGTCGACCTGATGCTCGCGCGCGCCCTTGAGGACAACCTGAACCGCACGGACCACGGCGACCACGAGAGGCGGTCCATCGACAACGCGCTCTCCCTCGCGCTTCCCGCGGCGCTGACCCTGCAGGCGGCCCGCTTCGACTTCGCCACCGCCCACGCCCGCCATCAGTGGCTGCAACTGGCGGACGAAGCCATGGAGTTGGCGTTCCGGCTCGCCGTGCGCCGACAGGATCAGGGGCTGCTGTTCGAGCTGGTGGAACACCGCAGCGCGGGCGCTCTGCTGGCCCTGGACCGTACGCCGCCGCCGGCGCCCCACGCCGCCACATCGCCGGAGTCCGCCGAAGCCGTCCCATCCGTCTTCCCGGGTGCGGCCATGAAGACCTACGCGCGCGCCGACGGCCCGATGACCCTGGGCGGAGTGGCGGCGGAGGCCGCCGCCAGTGCCGGTCTGCGCGTCGCGCCGCCGCCGAGAGTGCGGATGGCGGCACAGGGGCCGGGACGCTTCGCGCTCCAGGAGTACATCGCGGGGGCCGAGTTCCGCTATCACCGGCGGATCGTGAACGAGGAGGAGGTCCCCTTCTGGTTCACCGACGACCTGACCGGCCGACCGGTGGTCCAGGTCCGACTGGCCGACGCCGGCGACCTGTTCATGACCTGGACATGGGCCGGCGGCGCCCGGGGTTTCGGTACCGGCCGGGGGCCCGCCGGTGAAGTCGACCGGGCGGTGCGGGAGTTGGCCGCCGCGCTGCCGGGGACGGGAGAGGG
The DNA here is from genome assembly GCF_045040105.1 of Streptomyces sp. NBC_01390. NCBI lineage: Bacteria > Bacillati > Actinomycetota > Actinomycetes > Kitasatosporales > Streptomycetaceae > Streptomyces > Streptomyces sp. NBC_01390. The sequence goes on from NZ_CP109551.1 coordinate 419,244, forward strand.
CGCGGCGGGAGTGCGGCGCGCGTTCGGCTCCGGAGCCCTGGCGGAGCAGGGGGCCGAGCACCGGCTGGCGCGGGTCCTGGCCGAGGCACTGTGGCCGGCGGAACTGACGGCGCAGGTGCGTCAGGTGTCGCAGCGTGCGGGCCGACCGCTGGTGCGGATCCAGCCCTCGCCCCGGGTCGCCCAGGTCCCCTGGGAACTGCTCGCCGTCGACGGCGCGTCCGACGAGCGGCTCATCGAGCTGGCGGACGTCGTGACGACCGCACCGATGTCGTTGCGACGCCAGGCCGACTCCGCGCGCCGCTCGCCGGACCGCGACCCGGATACCGACGCCGGCCCGGTCGTCCTCGTCCTCGACCCCCGGATCCCCGGGTTCCGGGCCGACTCCCCGCTCGGCTCCGTCCTGGGGCCGCCCGGATCGGACCCGGAGCTGCTGTCCTTCCTGCGGAGGCGTCTCGACGAGGGCGCCGTCGTGCCGTCCGTCGCCAGCCCGGCGGAGGCGCTGCGCCGCACCGACCTGGACCGGGACTGGCTGAGCGGAGTCCTCCGCGAGGGCGCTCGCAGGCTCCTGTACGTCGGGCATGTGAGCGGCGCGTCCGTCGAGGGCGGGCAGAGCGAGGACGGCACACTCCATCTGTGCTGCGGCCCGGAAACAACCGGCCTGGCCGAACCGGTGCGCGGTCACCGCCCGTTGTCGGCCAAGGATCTCCTGCTGGGCACGCTGCCCCTGCGTGCCGACGGCGAGCCGGGCGCCCGGCTCTGGCCCGCGCCGCCGCGTGTCGCCCTCATCGGCTGCGAGAGCGGCGGCGACCTACGCTTCGCCGAGTCGTTCGGCCTCGCGACAGCGATGATCCACAACGGTGCCGAACTCGTCACCGCCACCCGCTGGGTGCTGCCGACCAGCTTCGCCTTCCACCGGCCGGCGGGCCTTCCCGAGTCCGTACGCCCGCTGACGGAGGCGATCATCGCCGTCGACACCGCCCACGAAGACCCCGACCCCGTGGACCGGTTGGGCCGCTGGCAGCGCGAGCGGCTCGGCCTCTGGCGGGCCGGCGGCCGGATCGAGCACTCGCCCCTGCTGTGGGCGGCCCTCACCTCCATCACCGTATGACCACGTACGGGAGCCGCAGAGCCCGCCAAGGCAGGGAGGGGAAGGCTCTGCCCGCTCAGCGCGCCGGGCTGGGACCGGTACTGGCGCGCAGGGAGATGGGCGGGGTGAGGAGGTGGTGGCGGGGCACCGCGTCGGGGTGGTCGAGCCGCTCGACGAGCAGTTCGACGGCGAGTCGGCCCAGTTGCTCGGCCGGTACGTCGGCCGCGGTGAGTTGCGGGGTCACGGTCTCGGCCCAGCGGCCGGCCACTACCCCGGTGAGGGAGAAGTCGCGCGGGATGTGACGGCCCGCCATGGCCAGGCCCCGGTAGAGGCCGCCGAGCGCGGCCTCGTTCAGGGTGACCAGCGCCGTGGTCTCCGGGTCGTCGTGCAGGATCCGCTCCAGGCACTCCTGGCCGGAGGGGGCGTCGTCGCCGCAGCAGTACGTCCGTACGGTGAGCCCGCGTTCGGCCGCGGCCTTGGTGAAGCCATCGAGGCCGCGGTGTGCCGACTCGTAGCCGGCCCGCAGCAGGTGCTCGGGCCGGTTCACGAGGGCGATGCGGCGGTGTCCGAGGTCGGCGAGGTGGTTGACGCAGGCCGCCGCCAGCGCGGTGTGGTCCAGGCCGACCCACCAGTCCCGGTCCGCGTGTGCCGTGCGGCCGATGCAGACCGCGGGGAAGTTCTCCTCGCCCAGGTGGTCGACCCGGTCGTCGTGGAGCCTGATCTCCATGAGGATCGCGCCGTCGACCCGTCGTTCACCCAGCAGCCGCTGGAAGGAACGGTCGCTGTCCACCCCGCTCGGGGAAAGCAGCACGTCGTAGTCGTACGCCGCCGCGGCCTCCACCACACTGCCGATGAAGTCCAACTGCATACCGGTGTAGTGGTTGCCCGCCGGCGGGAAGACCAGACCGATGGTGCTGGTCCGGCCGTTCGCCAGGGCCCGCGCACTCGCGTTGGGCCGATAACCCAGCTCGTCGATCACCTGCTGGATCCTGCGCCGGGTCTCCTCCGACACCGAGCGCTTGCCGCTCAGCGCGTAGGACACGGTGCTCCGCGAGACCCCGGCCCGTTTGGCGATCTCCCCGATGTTCACGGCACTCCTTCGTCGAACCGGTTCGCGTGAGGGCAAGTTAGGAGCGACAGCCGCCCGTGTCAATGACCGACGCAGATCTTCTTTTATCAGCCACCCTATCCGCGTTACGGGTATTGCCCGGCACTTTTCGGCAGTGCTAGCTTCCGGCACGCATTCTTCGAACCGGTTCGACACTCATCATGGCTCACCCCACGGAGACTTCAGTGCGACGCACCCGCAGCAGAACCAGTGCCGGCGCCACCGCCGTCACCGCCCTCGCCGCCCTGCTCGCCGTACCCGCGTCCGGCGGCACGGCCCGCGCGGCCCAGCCCGAGCAGCTCACCATCGACCTCTCCACCGACACCGGCGCCTTCCACGGCGGCGCCTCCGGCTCGCTCTACGGCGTCTACGGCGACGGCGTGCCCAGCCGTAACGTCCTGGAGGGCATGCACGTCCGCACGGTGTCGACCAAGGCACAGGACGGTCCCCAGCACCCCGGCGCGGACGCCCTCGAGATGCTGCCGCCGTTCGTGGACTCGGGCGGCAAGGACGTCTACGTCTACATGACCGACATCTACCGCGGCTTCCCCTACCAGTGGCCGGGCTCCGACGGCCCGGCACGGCTCGCCGACTTCAAGGAGAAGATCAGGAAGCAGGTCGAGCAGGTCCGGACCCTGGACAGCGCCTACAAGGACCATGTCGTCTACGTTCCCTTCAACGAGCCCGAGGGGAACATGTTCGGCACCGGCGACTGGAGCTACGACAAGGTCTCCTGGCTGAAGGACCCGGGCGCCTACTTCGCGGCCTGGAAGGACGTCTACCGGCTCATCAAGGGCCTCGACCCCGACGCCCGTATCGCGGGCCCCAACACCAGCGTCCTCTACGACCAGGTCAAGGGCTTCCTGCAGTACGCCAAGGCCAACGACGTCGTACCGGACGTGATGACCTGGCACGAGCTGTCGTCGCCCGCCGCGGTACGCACGAACGTGGCTCGGTACCGGCAGATGGAGAAGGACGTCGGTGTCGGCCCACTGCCCGTCAACGTCAACGAGTACGGCCACAACTTCCACCTCTCCGTGCCCGGTCAGGTCGTCCAGTGGATCTCCGCGATCGAGGACTCCAAGATCGACGCGGACCTCGCGTACTGGAACATCGACGGCAACCTCAACGACTCGGCCGTGGAGGCCAACAAGGGCAACGGCCAATGGTGGCTCTTCAACGCCTACGGCCAGATGTCCGGCCACACGGTCGAGGTGACCGCCCCGCATCCCAACCAGCAGTACACGCTTCAGGGAGTCGCCACCCTCGACCAGGACAAGAAGCAGTCCCGGGCGATCTTCGGCGGCAAGAGCGGTGACGCGGACGTCGTCTTCCGGAACATCGACCCCAAGCTGTTCGGCGGGGCCGTACACGCCACCGTGCAGGAGATCCCCTGGACCGGCCAGGTCGGCGACTCGGCCCAGCCTCTGCGGCTGGCCGACCAGGAGCTGACGGTCGGCGCGGACGGCACCGTCACCCTCCCCATGACCGGGATGAACGAAATGTCGGCCTACCAGGTCATCCTCTCCCCCGGCGGGCACGGCACGGTGCCGGCCGAGCCGTCGGTGAGCTGGCGCGGGACGTACGAGGCGGAGAACGCCACCTACACCGGCGGCGGCTACTCGAAGAACGGCCCCGAGGGCACGCCCTCCAACGTCGGCGGGTTCGCCACCTCCGGGACGTACAACGTCGGCGGTCTGCGCACCGGTTCCGACGGGGTCCTCGGCTTCGACGTGGAGGTCCCGCAGGACGGCACGTACGACCTGAGTGTGTTCGCCAACTCCTACAACCTGTACGACCTGGTGAAGGAGCAGGGTCCCACCAACGTCTTCCTGCGGGTCGACGGCGCCGATCCGCAGGAACTGCGGCTGCCGCTCGGTTACAAGTGGGTGGTCTGGGGCCACACCGACACCACGGTGAGGCTCACCGCCGGCAGGCACCGCATCACCCTCGCCGCGAAGGACCCCGACCTGGGCGTCACCAGGGGCGACGCCATCATCGACAAGGTCGACCTGTCACTGCGGGACGCCCGTGCGACCGCACCGGCCCTCTACGAAGCCGAGTACGCCACGCTCTCCGGAACGCGGCCCGTCTACACCCGCGCCGGCGCCTCGGGTCCCGGCACGGTTCCGCTGGGCAGGGGCGCCGCCGCGACCTTCTGGGTCCACTCCCCCACCGACGCCGAAGCGACCGTGTACGTCGACCACTTGGGCGGCGGCAGGGCGAGCCTGTCCCTCAACGGCGAGAAACTCGACGTACCCGAGGTCGGGGGCGACAGGAAGGGCACCGACCGGATACGGATGTTCCTGTCCGGCGGCATCAACAAGATCACCGTCACCGGCACCTCACGCGCCCTGGTCCTCGACCGGCTGCGGGTCGCCCGGACCGGAGACACCCCGTCCACCAGGGTCTACCAGGCGGAGGACGGCCGGCTCTCCGGCGCCGCCAGGGTGACCGACGCCTACCCCTTCGCCACCGGCGGAAAGGCGGTCACCGGTGTCGGCGACGGCAGGGCGAACGCCCTCACGGTCGACGTCGTCGCGGACAGGGGCGGGCGGCACGCCGTGACCATCCGTTACTCCAACGCCGAGCAGGCGCCCGCCACGCACTACAACCCCGATCCGATCGCCCGGCACGCCGACCTCTCGGTCAACGGCGGACCCGCCCACCGGGTGCTGTTCCCGACGACCTTCCACTTCAACAACTTCTGGGAGCTGACCGTCCCGCTCACCCTGAGGAAGGGCACCAACCGGCTCACCTTCACCGCCGAGGAACTGCCCGACTTCAACGGCGACACGTACAACCAGTACGACCAGCGATCCCCGTACGCGCCGGTCATCGACCGCGTAGCCGTCACCCCCCTGGCACAGAAACAGCCCTCCTGACGGGCCGGCCCGGGCCGTTCGCGGCCCGGGCCCTCTGCCGTCGGCGAATCTGCTGCGGGCCGAGAAATCCGCCGACGGCGTCGGGTCGGACCGAGAGTGGGAGTGCGGAGCGATCCGCCGCACGAAAGCCACGACTCACGATCGACAACCCGATGAGTCGATAAGCCGATGCCTCGACGAGGAGCCCCGATGTCCCCACTCACCACCGCCGGTCCCTGGCCGGCGCTGCTGCCCCGGGCCGAGGAGGGCGACACCCCTCCCTCCCGGTTCGACGACCATCTCGCCGCCCAACTGCTCGCCCAGCGCATCGTGTTCCTCGGTACGCAGGTCGACGAGGTCTCGGCGAACCGAATCTGCGTCCAGCTGCTCCTGCTGTCGGCGGAGGACCCGCGCACCGACATCAGCCTGTACATCAACAGCCCCGGCGGCTCGGTGACAGCGGGCCTCGCCATCTACGACACCATGCAGCTGATCCCCAACGACGTGTCCACGCTCACCATGGGATTCGCGGCCAGTATGGGCCAGTTCCTGCTCAGCGTCGGCGCGCCCGGCAAGCGGTACGCGCTGCCGAACGCGCGGATCATGATGCACCAGCCGTCGGCCGGGATCGGCGGCACCACCTCCGACATCGAGATCCAGGCGGAGAACCTCGAGTTCACGAAACGCACCGTCGAGCGCATCACCGCCCAGCACACCGGCCAGAGCGAGGAGACGATCTCGCGCGACGGCGACCGCGACCGCTGGTTCACGGCCGAACAGGCCCTGGAGTACGGCATGGTGGACCAGGTTGTCGGCTCGCTGGCCGACGTGCGCCCCGCCACCTCACGACGACGGATGGGGCTCTGACATGGGGACGTACACGATTCCGAACGTCGTGGAGCGCACCCCGCAGGGCGAGCGGTCGTACGACGTGTTCAGCCGGCTGCTGTCCGAGCGGATCATCTTCCTCGGCACCGAGATCGACGACGGCGTCGCCAACGTCGTCATCGCGCAGCTCCTGCATCTGGAGTCCTCGTCGCCCGAGCAGGAGATCGCGATCTACATCAACTCGCCCGGCGGCTCGTTCACTTCGCTCATGGCGATCTACGACACGATGACCTACGTGCAGGCGCCGATCTCGACGTTCTGCGTCGGCCAGGCGGCCTCGACGGCCGCGGTGCTGCTGGCCGGGGGCGATCCGGGGCGCCGGTTCGTGCTCGAACACGCGCGGGTGCTGCTCGGCCAGCCGGCGAGCAGTGGACACCGGGGCATGGTCTCCGACCTTGCCGTGCAGGCAAGGGAGATGGTCCGTATCCGCGCACAGGTCGAGGAGGTGCTCTCCCGGCACACGCAGCACGACGTGGCGACGCTGCGCGCGGACATGGACCGCGACAAGGTGTTCACCGCCGCCGAGGCGGTGGCGTACGGGCTGGCCGACGAGGTGGTGAGCCGACGCCTCGCCGGCGTCTGACGGGGAGGCACCGCCCGACGGGCGCGCCGAGCCGCTAGGCGACCAGGCAGAGCCCGTTGTACGGCGCGGAGTTCGTCGTACGCGCCCGGGTGCGGCTTCGGGCGTGCCGGGTCAGTTCGCTCTGCGCCAGGGACAGCAGATCTCCCAGGCCCAGGCCGAGGGCGTGGGCGGCGGCCGCGAGGACCTCCGAGGAGGCTTCCTTGCGGCCCCGCTCCAGCTCCGACAGATACGGCATGGAGATCCTGGCCTCGTCCGCCACATCCTTCAGGGTGCGTTCCTGGGCGAGCCGTTCGCGGCGCAGGACGTCGCCGACCAGGTCGCGGAAGAGCGGTTCCCTGGGAGCGGGCGGCGCCGGAGGCACCGTGCGGGCCGGTGCCGGTGCCGGTGTGGTCCTGGGACGCAGCGGGATGACTCGGGCCTGGTCGGACGCTTGATTGCTCACCCCCTCAGCCTAAAAGCCGTCGCTTCCGAGGGAAGGGGTCTGCATTCTGCTCTGGGTGGAATCACCACAGCAGGGCGGACTGGGTGAGGGGCGAGCATGCTGCGTGACACGTTCGACGAGGTGGCGGAACTGTACGACCGGGCCCGTCCCCGCTATCCGGAGGGCCTGGTGGACGACCTGGCCCGGGCGGCCGGCCTCGGTCCGGGCAGCCGCGTCCTGGAGATCGCCCCGGGTACGGGCCAACTCACCGTCCCGCTGGCCGCGTTGGGCTGCGCCGTCACGGCCGTCGAGCTGGGCCCGTCCCTCGCCGCCGTGGCCCGGCACAATCTGCGGACGTTCCCGCTGGCGGAGGTGACGGTCGCCGACTTCGAGCACTGGCCGCTGCCTGCCGAACCGTTCGACCTGGTCGTCTGCGCGACCGCGTTCCACTGGCTCGACCCGGCGATGCGGCTGCCCAGGACGGCTCGGGCACTGCGGCCGGGCGGGCTGCTCGCGCTCGTCACCACGCACCATGTCAAGGGCGGCACCGTCGACTTCTTCGAGCGGGTGCAGCGGTGCTACGAGAGGTGGGACCCGGCCACGCCGCCCGATCTGCGACAGGTGGACGAGGCCGACACGGCGACGGACACCCGCGAGTTGGAGACCTCCGAGTACTTCGACGGGGTCACCGTCCGGCGCCATGCCCGGGACATCGCGTACTCCGTGGACGAGTACCTCGACGTCCTGCTCACCTACTCGGGCCACCGCGCGCTCGACGCAGCCTCGCGCGACGGTCTGCTCGCGGACATCCGGGACCTGGTGGAGACGCGGTACGGCGGCCGGCTCACCAAGCGGTACCTCCACGAGCTGATCACGGCGACACGGGTCTCCTGATCCGCGCCCCGACACCGGGGCGGCCGGCAGCGGCCGGGTTCCCTACGCCGATCCTCCGGCCGGCGCACCGCAATCGCCCCAGGGTCCCTACGCCGGTGCAACGACCGCTCCCGCGGCCCTTACCGCCAGGTCAACACCCGTGGTTCTGCGGGCTTTTCGCACCTCGCGTCCACTCGTCCCTTGCATGGAGCAACATTTGTGGCATGTACGGCGCTGGACCGGGTACGCGCAGTCCGGAACCGTTCCATCGTCCGCAGCTCGATGTTTTCGTGGGAGAGGTAACAGGTAATGGACACCGCCATGATCCGGTCGAAGGCAGAGGTCGTCGAGGACACCGCCGGAGCCAGGACGGGTGACGCCCCACTGCCCGAACTCGCGGAACCGCGAAAGGTGGCCCCGCGTGACGCGCGGGAGCTGTCCCGCCAGTTCTTCAGGCGCCTGACCGAACTCGAAGAGGGGACGCAGGAATACCAGTACGCGCGCAACACCCTGATCGAGATGAACATGTCGCTCGTGCGGTTCGCCGCCGGACGTTTCCGGAGCCGTGGCGACGACATGGAGGACATCGTCCAGGTCGGCATGATCGGTCTGATCAAGGCCATCGACCGGTTCGAGCTGACCCGTGAGGTGGAGTTCACCTCGTTCGCGGTGCCTTACATCGTCGGTGAGATCAAGCGGTTCTTCCGCGACACGACGTGGGCGGTGCATGTGCCGCGCCGACTGCAGGAACTGCGTGTCGAGCTGGCCAAGGCCCGCGAGGAGCTGGCGAGCAGGCTGGACCGTGAGCCGACGGTCGCCGAACTCGCCGCACTGATGAACCTGCCCGAGAACGAGGTGGTCGAGGGCCAGATCGCCGCCAACGGCTACAACTCCTCCTCTCTCGACGCCGCGTTGACCGGAGACGGGCCCGATGACGGCGAGGCGGTCCTCGCCGACTTCATCGGGGTCGAGGAGCACGGGATGCGCCTGGTAGAGGACTTCCAGTCGCTGGCCCCACTGCTCGCCGAACTCAGCGACCGGGACCGGCAGATCATCCATCTGCGGTTCGTCGAGGAAGCCACCCAGGCGGAGATCGGTGAGCTGCTCGGCTGCTCACAGATGCATGTCTCCCGGCTGATCAAGCGCATCATCACTCAGCTGCGTGAGGGCATGCTCGGCGAACTCGACTACGCCTGACCGTTCGACCGGTTCAGCACCGGTTCAGCACCAGTTCGACAAGTGAGCCGAGACCTGTGAGTCGGGTCTCGGCTCACCGGCTGAGCGGCAGGACGGCCCGGACGTACTTGCCGACCGGCACCCGGCCGGCGGTCACCTCGGTGGCGAGTGCGTGCACGATCTCCAGACCGTGCCGGCCGATCCGCTGCGGGTCCCGGGGGTAGCGGACGGGCAGCGCGGCACTGCTGTCGTACACGGACACCGTCACCGAGGTGTCCGTGCCCTCCAGTTCGAGGATGTAGGGGCCGTAGCTGTGCCGGTCCGCGTTGGTGACCAGCTCGCTCACCACCAGAAGCAGCTCACCGTCTGCGCGCTCGTCCGTCGGCACGCAGCATTCCTTCCTCAGCTCTTCGAGGAAGATCTCCGCGAAGGCGCGAGCCTCGGCGATGCAGCCCGGATCACCGGTGAAGGCCGTCGCCCGTCGCAGCGGTTCGACGGGGACACCCGAACCACTCGGTATCACTGAACCGCCCAGATGTTCGATCATGTAGTGCTCTCTCGGTGCCCGGGTCCGGCCGGACCCGGTCGCACACTGCTCGTACCCCGAGTCTCGCGCCGCAGTCCCCCTGTCCCCGGGCCCCCGCCAAGCCTCAGGAGGACGGCGGGGCCAAGGCCGAAGGCGTCGTGCCGGAGCCGCCGTCGTCGGGCGGGGACTGGGGCGACCCGAGCGCCGAGGACGGTGGCTGGACGGCCGGGGGCGCCGAGGCGGGCGGGCTCGATGACGGTGGGCAGGGCTTGGCCGACGGGCTCGCGGTGCCCGGTGCTGCCGGTGACGCGGGTGACGCGGGCGGGCTGGCCGAGCCGGTGGGCGCGGACACGCAGGGCAGTGGAGACTGCGGCGGCAGCAGACCGGGGGCCTCGGACGTCGGCTCCGAGGACGCCGCCGAAGGCTCCGAGGGCGTCGGTGAACTGACGGACGGGGTCGGTGGGCCGGTCGGCGGGGTCGATGGGCCGGTCGGCGGCTTGGTCGGCGGCTCGGTCTTCTGGTCGTGCCGGCCCGTGTCGCCGTGGTGGCGGTGGAACCAGCTGCCGCGGTCGGGGTCGTAGACGACGAAGACATTGATCACCGTGGTGGCGGGCGCCACGACGACCACGTTCGAGGAGCGGTACGCCGGCCAGCTGTCACCCGCCGGACGCGGGACGCTCTGCTGTCGCACCGGGTCCGTGAGCGGGTTGCCGCAGGCGCAGCGCACGCGCGGCCGGCCCCGGTCGTCGACGAGGACGGCCGTGCCGGTCTGCAGGACTGCCTGGTAGTTCGTGGCGGCGGCGTCCTGGTAGCCGTGGTTGGTGACGCGGGTGTCCATGCGCAGTTGTACGGGGGTGAGCGAGCGGAGATAAGCGGGGACCCCGGCGGGCCGCAGGCCGAGGACCGAGGCGAACGCGCCGTTCTTCGCGGGCGCGGCGCCGAGTACCCGGATCTGCTTCTCCACGTCGCAGCCGGCGACCTTGCGGGTGCCGCCGTACAGGCCTGCGGCGTCGCCGTCCACGCGTCGGACGACGTTCGTGGTGACCGTTTCCGGGGCTTTGGCGGTGGGGGTCGTGACCGGTGGGGCGGAGCTGTCCTCGGCCGTGGACTCGGTGAAGGGGTCGGGGCCCGACTTGCCCGCGGCCTGGAGGAAGACCTCGCCGCCCGCCGCCTGGTCGGAGGTGCCGTCGGAGCGGGTGGGACCGACGATCAGGACCACGGCGGCCACGACCGCCGTGGCGAGTACCGCGACCCGGGGCACCGACCTCCACCAGGGCGGGTGCGGCTCGGGTCCCGGTCCGGTTCCGGGTCCGCCGCCCTCGCCTCCGTCACCGCCGCGCGACCCGCCGCCGCGGTCGGTGGGCGACTGCTGGGTCGGGGGCCCCTCGAGTGGCTGGGAGGGGCCCGGCAGAGGGCCGGAGGGTGGTCCTGTGGGGCGGCCGGAGGACGGCTGTTCGATGCTCACGGGCTCTTCTTCCGACGTGGGCTCCTGCGGCATTTGTGCGAATACTTGCCGCTTTCTTCCACAATGTGCCCAATTGTGCACTCCGGCCCTGCCTCCTCCGCAAGCGGACGCCCTCTCTCCTCCCGACGGGCGCACCACCCGAGTGCTGCTTAGCGTGGCAGGGTGAGCACCCGAACCCCCGCTCCCGTGCCGGCGCTCGGGGAGGAGTGGACCGTCTCCCGGCACGGCTGGGTACAGGCCCTGGCCGCGGTGCTGACCGCACTGGGCTCCATGGTGCTGGTCTCCGGGCTGGGACTGTGGGCGGCCGGCGCGGGCGATCTGCCGGACGGAGCGTTCCCCCGGGTCGTCACGGCCACCGTCGTCTCGGCGGTCGGCGGAAGCGTCGGCCTCACGGGCGACGCCGGAGACCTCGCCGAGACAACGGGCGGTCTGACCGTGATGCCACTGTCGGTGACGCTGGTCGGGGCGCTCGTGACGGGCGCGGGATTTCTGCGCCCCCTGCGGCACCGGGCTGTCGCCGGGGCTCGCGAACTGGCCGGCTGGGCGGCGCGCGTCGCCGTCCTGTGGCTGCTGGGTCTGACCGGTCTGGCGTTCGCGGCCCGCCAGACCTTCGCGGTCTCGCTGGGCGACGGAACGCTGGGAGACATCGGCGACCTCCTCGGCGCCTCGCCGCGGATCGGCTTCACGACGGACGTACCGCCGACGCTCCTCGCCGGTCTGCTGTGGCTGGCTGCGGTACTGGCGCTCGCCCTGCTGGTCTCGCGCGGGGCCCCGCTGCCCGCGCGGCTGCTGCGCTTCCAGGAGTCGGTGCGTCCCGCCGCGTACGCCATGGTCGTGCTGCTGCTCGTCTTCGTGGCCCTCGGGATCGTGATCGGTCTCGTCGTGGCGGTGACGCGAGGCCAGCCCGCGCAGTCGCTCGCGCTGGTGCTGCTGGGTATGCCGAACCTGGTCTGGCTCGCCCTCACCACCGGCCTGGGCGCCACCTGGGAGGGGCGCGTCGAGGGCCCCTTCGGGCTGCCGATGCCGCACGTCCTCGACGAGGTGCTGCGTACCCCGGACACCGCCACGCTCAACCTGAACACCCTCTCGGACTACGACGGCAGGGTGTGGTGGCTGGTGGTCGTCGACGCCGTGCTGCTGCTGGCCGCCGCGTTCCTGATGGCGGCGCGCTCACCGGCCAGAACGCGGGCCTGGCAGCACGCCGTGCACATGGCGGTCGCGCTGGCGCTGACCGTCCTGATGATCTGCCTGCTCGGCCGGATCTCCGCCCACTACGGCCTGTCCGTACTCGGCATCGGAGACCTCGGCGGCAACCTCTCCGGCAGCCTGTTCCTGCGCCCGCAACCCTGGGGCGCGCTCGGCCTCGCCCTGCTGTGGGGGCTGATCACCGGATTCCTGGGCGCACTGCTCGCCCGACGGGTGCACCGGCAGGGTGAGGTCGAAACACGCCAGGAAGGGTTCCGGCCGGCGTGACACCGTGCTCCCCATGGCACTGACTGTCGAAGACCGGCTGGTCGATGACGATCTCGCTGAGCGGGTCGCGTCCGACGTGATAGTCGTGGCCCGGACTCATCACCGTGGAGCCCGTCTCCGTCTCCAGCACGAGTTCGGGCGCGGTCGGCGCGACCGAACGATCTACCATGCCCAGGATTCCAGCGATTCGTCCTTATATACGCCTGGCCGACCTGGAGCGGTGCGGGGGCCCGGCCGGTCAGGCGACCGGTACGACCAGGGCCGGGTTGGTCCGCTGCATGCGCAGCGCGTCGACGGACTCGGCGAGCAGTTCGTACTCGGTGGTCTCGTCGTACGTGGCGATCCGTACGAGCCTTCCGGCCGCCAACTCGTCGGCGACCAGCTCCTGTTGGTACGGGTCCATCGCCCAGGCGCGCATCAGGCCGGGCACGTCCGGCACGGTGGCGGCGACCGGGACGAGCGAGTTCGGGGGGAAGTACGGTTCGTCGGGCTGCGGATCGAGCCGTTCGGCGATCCAGTTCGCCCGGTCCCGTAACCACCACAGCGCCAGCGCCAGAGTCGGCGCGCGGTACGTACCCAGCGGTACGCCGATGCGCCGACCCGCGCAGACGCCGTACGCCGTGACATGACAAAGGAACTCGTCGTGCACGATCTTTCCCCCGATCGCCTACCGGCCTTGCCTCGCTCTCCCTGCGGCTCACCCGCTGTACCGCATTGGTGCTGGTCACTCGATGGTCCACTTGATGCAGTGTTCTACCAGTTGAGTATCTTCACTATTGACACTCCGTCACCACGCCTTTCCAGCCAGTTTCCAGGCATTCTCCTGGCATATTCCTGGCAGGTATGGACCGGAATCCGACACGACGGCCACTTCTCCCGCCGACGGATCCCCGAGGTTTAGCGAAGATCATGGGATTCGCGATGAGTTTTTCGCTTCCCAGTGGTCTCGTCAGTGAAGACCACTGGAAATGGAGGGCCCCATGGCCACCAGCGAAAAAGTTGAGAAGCTCGACGAGGAATTCACAGCCGTACTGCGCAAAAGCCCGGCAGCGGGGGGCTGGACCTACCTGGTCTGGCCGGAATCCGTCGCATACTTCGGCACCCGCGGCCTGGTCAAGGTCAGCGGGACGATCGACGGACACCCTTTCCGCAGTTCGTTCATGGCGCTCGGTGACGGCACCCACAAACTCCCCGTGAAGTCCGAGATCCGGAAAGCCATCGGAAAGGAAGAGGGCGCCACCGTGACAGTACGGCTGGCCGAGCGGTTCCGTTCATAACGGAACACGGGAAGGCCCGGACAGGGATCAGGAGAGATCAGGCCTTGATGACCGCGTCGATCCGGGCCAGTTCCTCGTCGGAGAACTCGAGGTTGCCGATGGCCGCCACGCTGTCCTCGAGCTGCTGCGGGCTGCTGGCGCCCACCAGCGCGGAGGTTACCCTGCCGCCGCGCAGAACCCAGGCCAGGGCCAGCTGAGCCAGGCTCTGACCGCGGGACTTGGCGATGCCGTCGAGGGTGCGCAGCTGCTGTACGAGGTCCTCGGTGATCTTGTCGGAGTTCAGGAAGGGGCTGTCGCTCGCCGCCCGCGAGTCCGCCGGGATCCCGTTGAGGTAGCGGCCGGTGAGCAGGCCCTGCTCCAGCGGGGAGAAGACGATGGAACCGACCTGGAGCTCGTCCAGCGCGTCCAGCAGACCCTCGTCCTCCGGGCGCCGGTCGAGCATCGAGTAGCGGGGCTGGTGGATCAGCAGCGGGGTGCCCAGCTCGGCGAGGATGCGGGCGGCCTCCCGGGTCTGCTCAGCCGAGTAGTTGGAGATGCCGACGTAGAGCGCCTTGCCCTGCTGGACCGCCGTGTGCAGGGCGCCCATCGTCTCCTCCAGCGGAGTCTCCGGGTCGGGGCGGTGCGAGTAGAAGATGTCGACGTAGTCCAGGCCCATGCGGGTCAGGCTCTGGTCGAGGGAGGAGAGCAGGTACTTGCGCGAGCCCCATTCGCCGTACGGACCCGGCCACATGAGGTAGCCCGCCTTGGTGGAGATCACGAGCTCGTCGCGGTACGGGGCGAAGTCGGCCTTGAGGGCCTCGCCGAGCGCGGACTCGGCGGCGCCGGGCGGCGGGCCGTAGTTGTTGGCCAGGTCGAAGTGGGTGACGCCGAGGTCGAAGGCGCGGCGCAGGATGGCCCGCTGGGTGTCGACCGGGCGGTCGGGGCCGAAGTTGTGCCACAGGCCGAGCGACAGCGCGGGGAGCTTCAGGCCGCTGCGTCCGGTGCGCCGGTAGGGCATGTCCGCGTAGCGGTCGGTGTGTGCGGTGTACAACGCGACTCCAGAAGGGTTGGCACAGGTGAGGCGATCTTTACTGGTCCCACTCTTCCCCGCGGACGGGCAGTGGTCCAACAGGAGAATCCGATGGTATTAAGCGGCTAGGCTTCTCAATCATGGAACTACGCCATCTCCAGCACTTCGTCGCGGTCGCGGAGGACCAGCACTTCACCCGGGCCGCCGAGCGGCTGATGGTGTCCCAGTCGGGCCTGTCGGCCTCGATCCGCGCGCTGGAGCGGGAACTGCAGACCCCGCTGTTCGTGCGCACCACCCGCCGGGTGACGCTCACCCCGGCGGGGCGTGCGCTGCTCGGCGAGGCCGAGCGGATCCTCGCCCAGGTGCGGTCGGCCCACGAGGCGGTGGCCGCGGTGCAGGGGGTGCTGCGCGGGATGCTCGCACTGGGCTCCGAGCAGTGCATCGCCGGAGTGCATGTGGCGGGGGTCCTCGCCGCGTTCCGGCGGCAGCACCCGGACGTCGAGATCTCGCTGCGGCAGGCGGGCGCGGGCGCGTTGGCGGAGGAGGTGGCCGCCGGGCGTCTGGACCTGGCCTTCGCGGTCCGTGGGACGCAGGAGGAGACCGACCAGTTGCGTGCCGTACCGCTGAGCAGCGAGTCGATGACCGTGCTGTGCCATCCGAGTCACCGGCTCGCGGTGGCCGGCGCGGCCGTGACCCCGGAGGACCTCGGCGGTGAGGTGTTCGTCGACTTCCACCCGGACTGGGGGCCGCGCCGCACCACCGACGCGGTCTTCGCCGAGGCGGGCGTGCGCCGGACGGTCGCCCTGGAGGTCAACGACGTGCACAGCCTCCTCGACCTCGTGGACGAGAACCTCGGCGTGGCCGTCGTACCCCGGCACTTCCGGCACAAGCGCGAGACGCTGACGGCGCTCCCGGTCAAGGGCACCGGCGAGACCGTCTACGAGACGGTCGCCCTGTTGCCGCCCTCCCCGGCGACCAGTCCCGCCGCGCGGGCGCTCATGACCCTGCTGGAGACCGAGCAGGCAAACACGGGCGCGTGACGGACCGGAATGGGAGAGGGTGGACCCCATGCATGCAAAGGACATCCTCATCGACGGGTACACCCGCATCCGGGAAGAGGTCCACGCCGCCGTCGAGGGCCTGGGCCCCGACGAGCTCAACCACCGCCCCGGCCCCGACGCCAACTCCGTCGCCTGGCTCGTGTGGCATCTCACCCGGGTCCAGGACGACCATGTGGCCGACGCCTTCGGGCTCGACCAGGTGTGGCTGACCCAGGACTGGGAGAAACGCTTCGGCCTCGGCCTGAAGCCCCATGACATCGGGTACGGTCACACCTCCGCGCAGGTCGCCGAGGTGCGGGTCGACTCCCCCGGACTGCTGACCGGCTACCACGACGCCGTGCACGCCCAGAGCCTGGAAGCCCTGCGCGCCCTGACCGCCGGGGACCTGGAGCGCGTCGTCGACGAGCGCTGGGACCCGCCGGTCACTCTCGGCGTACGGCTGGTCAGTGTCCTGGCCGACGATCTTCAGCACGTCGGCCAGGCCTCCTATCTGCGGGGACTGCTTCAGAGCGCCGAGGCGTAACCCGGCAGGACGACGTCCTGGATGAGGGCGGTGCGCTCGTCGAACGGGATGAACGCGCTCTTGACGGCGTTCACGGTGACCGTGCGCAGGTCCTCGACCGTCCAGCCGGCCTCCTCGACCAGCAGGGACATCTCGCGGGTCATCGTGGTGCCCGACACCAGACGGTTGTCGGTGTTGAGGGTGACCCGGAAACCGAGGTCCTTCAGAGCCGTGATCGGGTGCTCGGCGATCGAAGTGGCCGCGCCCGTCTGGAGGTTGGAGGTCGGGCACATCTCCAGGGCGATCCGGCGGTCGCGCACCCAGCCCGCGAGGTGGCCGAGCTTGCCCGCCGCGAGGTCGGGGATGTCGTCGGTGATGCGGACGCCGTGGCCGATGCGCTGGGCGCCGCAGACCTGGAGGGCCTGGTGGATGCTGGGCAGACCGTGGGCCTCCCCGGCGTGGATGGTGAACGGCACGCTCTGGCTGCGCAGGTGTTCGAAGGCGGCGAGGTGGTCGGCGGGCGGGAAGCCGTCCTCGGCGCCCGCGATGTCGAAGCCGACGACGCCTGCGTCCCGGAAGGCGACAGCCAGGTCGGCGGCCTCACGGACACGGTCGAACATGCGCATCCCGCACAGCAGCGTCCCGACCCGGACCGGGGTGCCCTCGGCGGCGGCCTTCGCCATACCGGCGGCGAGGCCCTCCTGAACGGTCTCGACGACCTCGGCCATGGTCAGGCCGCCGGTGGTGTTCAGCTCCGGGGCGTAGCGCACCTCGCTGTACACGACACCGTCGGCCGCCAGGTCGAGGACGTACTCCTCGGCGGTGCGCAGCAGGCCCTCGCGGGTCTGCATCACGGCGAGGGTGTGCTCGAAGGTGGCTATGTAGCGCACCAGGTCACCGGAGCTGGCGGCCTCGTAGTACCAGGCGGCGAGCTCGTCCGGGTCGGTCGTGGGCAGGGTGTGGCCGATCTCCGCGGCGAGCTCGACCAGGGTGGCGGGGCGCAGGCCGCCGTCGAGGTGGTCGTGCAGCACGGCCTTGGGGAGACGGCGAAGGGTGGCGGTGTCGACGGGGGACGCGGTCATGTGCGGTGGTTCCTCGGCAGGTGGTGGTGCGGTGGGTGGGTGGCGTCGGTGGGACAGGTCGGTCGGTGGGGCGGGTCAGTCGGTGGCGGGCTGGAGGAGGTCCCAGCGGTTGCCGTAGAGGTCCTGGAAGACGGCCACCGAGCCGTACGGCTCATGGCGCGGCTCCTCCAGGAAGATCACGCCGGCGGCGCTCATCCGGGCGTGGTCGCGGGCGAAGTCGTCGGTGTGCAGGAAGAAGCCGACCCGTCCGCCGGTCTGGTCGCCGATCCGGGACCGCTGGTCCTCGTCCTTGGCGCGGGCGAGCACCAGGCCGGTGCCTGTCCCCGCGGCGCCCGGCTCGACGACGACCCAGCGTGAGCCGTCGGGGCGCGGGCTGTCCTCGACGAGCCGGAAGCCGAGCGCGTCGGTGTAGAAGCGGATCGCCTCGTCGTAGTCGTCGACGACGAGGGTGACCAGGGCGACACGTCTCATGGGCTCTCCTCGGCCTCTCGGCCTCTCGGCCTCTCGGCCTCTCGGCGGGGTGGTTGCGGTGGGCTGTTCAGCCGACGCCGGTCGACGTGCGGTTGACGGGTGAGGTTATACGTAACACCCCGGGTGTGTCATCTCCGTGCCCTCG
Source organism: Streptomyces sp. NBC_01390 (assembly GCF_045040105.1). NCBI lineage: Bacteria > Bacillati > Actinomycetota > Actinomycetes > Kitasatosporales > Streptomycetaceae > Streptomyces > Streptomyces sp. NBC_01390. Next base: position 437,255 of record NZ_CP109551.1, read on the forward strand.
GGTGTGAACTCCTTCGCCCCCACGGTCCCGGGAACGATCGCCGGGGTGAGATCGTCGAGCAGGTGTGAACCGTGAGCAAGCCGTCGCAAGGGCCGGCTCCCCAGTGCTGGGGAGCGTGGCCGCTTTCGTGCTGCTGGCGTTGCTCGCCGTCACGGTCACGATGCGGGGCGGCGGCACCCTCGTCGGCGACCGGGAGTTGCTGGACTGGTCGCTCGCCCACCGCCCGGACCTGGCGGTCACTCTCGCCCGGCTGTTGACCCACACCGGTACGGGCTTCGTTCCGTACGCCCTGGTCGCCCTCGCCGGTTACCTGCTCGGCCGGACCCCACGGCAGCGGATCCAGGCAGCCGCCGCCTGTCTCGCCTGTCTGGTCGCCGCCCAGGCGGTGCGGTTCTCGTTGATGGCGCTGCTGACCCGTCCCCGGCCCGCGACGGCGCACTGGGCGACGGACGCCGGCCACTGGTCGTTCCCCTCGGGCCACACGACCACGTCGGCCGTCACCGCCGGACTGCTCGTCCTGGCGGTGTGGGCACGGGCCCCGCGCGGCCGGCGCGTGATCGTCGCCGCGATCGGCTGCTGGGGCCTGCTGATCGGATTGACCAGGGTCTATCTGGGCGTCCACTGGTTCTCGGACGTCGTCGGCGGCTGGCTGTTCGCCATGGGGTGGCTGGGCCTGACGGCGTACGCGGTGACGCGCTTCGCACCGGACACGTGGGCGGAGCTGCTCCTGCGCGGCGAGGGACCGGGGCGGGCGGGATCATGGTCGCCCGGCACAGCGGGGCCGGGATCAGAGTCCGAACTCATACGTGGCAAGGTGGGGAGCGCGCCGGAGTCCGATTGCTGCGCACCCCCACCTAGCGCTGCCCTTCCATGAGTTTAGTTCCATGTCCGAGCTGCCGAAGCCGACCGGATCGCCCTCCCATCAGAACGTGACGTTTCCCAGCGCTGACGCCACCGCGCACGGCTATCTGGCCCTGCCTCCGTCCGGCAGCGGGCCCGGCGTCATCGTCATCCAGGAGTGGTGGGGTCTGACCGACCACATCGCGGACGTCGCCGACCGGCTCGCGCAGGAGGGCTTCGTCGCCCTCGCCCCCGACCTCTACGGCGGCAATGTGGCGCACGAGGACGAGGAGGCGCTGCGCATGATGCTGGCCCTTCCGGTGCCGAAGGGCGTCGAGCTTCTCTCCGGCGCGGTCGACTACCTGCTGGCGCGTCCCGAGGTCACCTCGCAGACGGTCGGCTCGGTCGGTTTCTGCATGGGCGGCGGCTTCGTGCTCTACCAGGCGGCCGCCGACCCGCGCGTGAGCGCCGCCGTGCCGTTCTACGGTGTGATCCAGGGCGAGCTGCCCGACTTCTCCGGGCTGAAGGCCGAGGTGCTGGGCCACTACGGCGAACTCGACGCGAGCATCCCGGTGGAGAGCCTGGACCCGCTGCGCGAGGCCATCGAGAAGCAGTCCGGCATCACCCCGGACCTGCGGGTCTACCCGGCCAACCACGCCTTCTTCAACGACTCCCGCCCGGTGTACGACGCCGAGTCGGCGACCTCTGCGTGGGAGAGCACGGTGCCGTTCCTCAAGGAGCGGGTGCGCTGACCGCCGGTGAGTCGAACACGGGTGAGTGACTGACGCGACGGCGGGCGGGCCCGGGGTGACTCCCCGGGCCCGCCCTGACCGTTACGGCCGCGTACGCGGGCTCGATCCCGTACGCCGGTTCGATCCCGTACGTCGGTGCTGTGCCGTACGCCGGTGCCGTCCCGCAGGTCAGCCGCTCGCGCCCGCGAGCCATGCCGTGGCGTTGAGGGCGAGTGGGGCGTTGGTGGCGCCGGTGTCGTTCCAGCCGTCGTAGAGGGTGTTGCCGGACTGGCCGGTGCCGTCGTCGATCGGGGAGCTGTCGCCCCAGAACGCGATCCGGCCGCTGCCGAAGGTGCTGGTCAGGAAGAAGGCGCCGGTGTTGCCCGAGTAGCCGGAGCGGTAGAGCAGGCCCTTCACGGCGGAGTTGTCGGCGGGCTTGAGGGTGGCCGTCGTACCGCTGGCGATGAGGCTCTTGGTGACCGTGCCGAAGGTGCCGTGCAGCACCGGGTTCGTGGCGGCGCTGGTCGCGGCCGGATACCCGGAACTGATGCTCAGGGAGTCGATGGAGAAGCCGAACGGGTCGGTCGAGTCGACGCTGTTGTTGGTCATCAGGTCGTTGAGGATCTCGACGGCGTCCTCACCGTCGTTGTTCCGGTCGGCGCCCGTGTGGTCGGAGATCATGAAGAGACCGCCGCCGTTCTGGACGAACTTCATGATGGCGGTCTTCTCGGCCGTGGTGAACAGCGTGTTGGGTTCGGGGAGCACGAGCGTGTCGAACTTCGACAGGTCGGTCGCCGTGGAGCCGCCGTAGGCGAGGGCGGAGCCCGAGGGCAGCGTCTTGAGGCTGTAGTCGCCGGTCTGCTGGAGGGCGACGCCCCAGGAGGAGAGCGCGCCGGTCCAGTCGCTCTCGTCGGAGGGGGCGGAGTCCTCGGAGAGCGGGTCGGGCTGGCTCTTGGAGATGATCCAGTCGGCGTTGCCGGCCGTCTCGGCGTGGGCGTTGTCGAACAGGATGCGGTGGGGGGTGGCAGCGGTCGCGGCTGTCGCGGTGGCGGTGGCCTGGACGGCGACGCCGGTGGCGATCAGGCCGAGCACGGCCAGGGCCGAGGTGATTCTGTGCCGGGACCCGGTGATGGCGTACATCTGGCGTTCCTCCATGGGTGGGGGGAGAGCTGGGGGAAAGCGGTGCGGGTGACGAATCTTCGCGCGTAGACCGGGCATTGACGAACCCCGGTGCACACAAGGCAGGACCGTACCGACAGGATCGACGCCGCGGGGAGGCCCGGCCGGGGTTTCACGTAAAGCTCTTACACGCATCCAACCACCGGCCGGGCAGGGGGTTTGGGGCGGTTACGGTCGGTGTGACGCGCCCAGTCGGGCCAACTCGTCCTCCGTCAGCCGCAGTCCGGCCGCCGCCACGTTGTCCACGACGTGATCGGGATTGCCCGTGCCCGGGATGGCGAGCACATGTGCCCCCTGGTGGAGACTCCAGGCGAGCCGGATCTGGGCAGGACTCGCGCCGTGTTCGCGGGCGACGGTGAGCACCGTGTCGTCATGGGTGTCGGTGGCGCCCCGGGCTCCGCCGCTGCCCGCGACGGCGAAGAAGGGTACGAAGGCGATGCCCGACTCCCCGCACAGCCGCAGGAGTTCGTCGCCCTCGGGGTCGGGGCGGTCCAGCGCGTACCGGTTCTGCACGCACACCACCGGGGCGATCGCCCGCGCCTCGGCGAGGTGTTTCGGCTCGATGCCGGAGATGCCGAGGTGGCGTATCAGGCCCGCCTCGCGCAAGTCGGCGAGCGCGCCGAAGTGCTCGGCGATCGAATCCTGGTCCATCCGGCGCAGGTTGACCACGTCGAGGTGGTCGCGGCCGAGCTGGCGGAGGTTCTCCTCGACGTGTCCGCGCAGTTGGTCGGGGCGGGCCGAGGTGGCCCACTCCCCCGAGTAGTCGCGGTAGGGGCCGACCTTGGCGACGATGACGAGGTCGTCCGCGTAGGGCGCCAGGGCGCTGTTGATCAGTTCGTTGGCGGAGCGCAGCGCGGAGAAGTAGAAGGCGGCGGTGTCGATGTGGTTGACGCCGAGTTCGACGGCCTTCCGCAGCACGGCCAGCGACCGTTCGCGGTCGCTGGGCGTGCCGAGGTGGAAGGCCGCGCTGCCGGTGAGCCGCATGGCTCCGAGTCCGAGCCGGTTGACGGTGAGATCGCCGAGTTTCCAGGTGCCCGCGGCGTCCGCGGTGATCGTTTCCGAGGTCATCGGCGGAGTCTCGCATGTGCAGCGGGCACCGGATCGGTGTCGGTGCCGGCCGCCTGGGGTTGTCTTGGCGACCTTTTGGCGTCCTTTACGGGTAGACGTAGGTGTTCAGGGTGGCGACCGCGGAGGCCGAGTTGCCGAGGTCGTAGCGGTCGACGGCAAGGAAGTTGGGCTTCTTGCGGGCGGCGGGCTGGCAGAACCGCTGGGCCCGGTCGGCGAGTTTGGTGTTGTCGGTCGCCGCCGTGTTGGCGATCGCCACGTCCCGGAAGTGGTTCATGACGAAGAGGGGCTTGAACGCGCCCTCGGTGCGGGTGAGCGGGGTGTTGGAGTCGGCGCCGTACCAGCGGCTGTAGCAGGACCAGTCGGAGGTGCCGAGGCCGCCGCCCATGGACCAGTAGTTCTCCACGGTCCACTCGCGTTGGTACATCACGCCGAAGGTGTCCCGGGTGAGCCCGGCGGTCTGGTCGGCGGGGCGGCTGTGATCGGTGAAGATGAGCAGCCGGTCGTTGGCAGCGATCAGGTCGGCGACCTTCGGCCAGCCGTTCTGCCGCACACCGGTCTGGTCGGGCCGGTAGAGGACGTCAGACAGACCGCTGACGCGGGCGAGTTCACCGCGCAGGACGCCCGGATCGACGTAGTCCTCCAGGAAGACGGTGACCATTTGGGTGGGGTTCTGCTTGAGGAAGTCGACCATGCGCTGGAGGTCGACCCAGAGGGCGACGGGGCTGCTGACGAGGGTGCAGCTGTTGTGGCAGAGGATCGCGCCGTCGGGGGTCTGGTGGATGTCCAGCATGAACCCGCGTACGCCGTCGGTGAGTTGCTGGTTGATGCCGCGGGACTGGTTGGGGACGAAGTTAACGAAGGGCGGGGCGAAGCCGCCGTCGACGCCGTTGGCGTAGGCGTTGTGGGCGGTGAGGAACGTGACCTGGTCCAGGGTCCGTTGGTCGGCGGACGGCATCGGGGCGACGGTGGGGGCGACCGGGGTGAGGTACCAGGCGGCCAGGCCGCCGGAGCCGCCGATGGCCAGCTGGTCGGGGTAGTTGGCGTCGGACGGCTTGGCGGCGACCGTCAGATAGCGGGTGGTCCCCGGCGCCTTGAGGGTGTACTGGTCGGTGCCGGACGGGGTGATCTCCCAGGCCGCGTCGGCGCTGGTGCAGGCGACGGTTCTGGCCTGGTCGCCGGAGCGGCCGAGACAGCTGCCCGCGGTGTCGGTGCTCTCCAGGAGGTAGGAGGTTTCGCTCGCGCGCAGCGTCCACTGCTGGTGGTCCTCGTTGCCCTTGGGTCTGTGTTGTTCGACGGCTCCGGCGTCGTCGGCGGCGTTGAGTCCGGTGGTGGCGCTCTGGACGTAGTAGGCGCCGGCGGCCGGGACGGCGGCGGCCAGGGCGGGCGGTGCGGGTGCGGCAACTGCCGCCGCCAGTGCGGCTGTTGCGGTGAGCAGTGCGGTGCGGGGGGTCGGCATGTACGGGCCCTTCGTGAACTCGGGGGATCGACGACGCGATCGGCAGGGGCATGACATCACGAACCTCTGCGCGAAGTCAGCACACCCGCACCTGAACCCTGGGCAACCATCAGTACCCATCTGTCACTTCGGTCTGACCTTTGATATGTTTCGACGCCACCGAGAGTGCGGGAGGCGTTCGAACCGTGGACTTCGAGCTGACCGAGGATCAGGAAACGATCCGCGAATCCGTCGCCGGACTCCTGCGCGACTTCGACGACCGGTACTGGATGGAGAAGGACCGGGACCACGAGTTCCCCGCCGAGTTCTACGACGCCGTCGCGCGCGGCGGCTGGCTGGGGCTCACCATCCCGGAGGAGTACGGCGGTCACGGTCTCGGCATCACCGAGGCCACGCTGCTCCTGGAAGAGGTGGCGCGCTCCGGCGGCGGGATGAACGCGGCCAGCGCGATTCACCTGTCGATCTTCGGAATGCATCCTGTCGTGGTGCACGGCTCCGAGGAGCTCAAGCGCCGGACCCTCCCCCGTGTCGCCACCGGCGACCTCCATGTCTGTTTCGGCGTGACCGAGCCGGGGGCGGGTCTGGACACGACGAGCATCACGACGTACGCGCGCCGGGACGGTGGCCACTACGTGGTGAACGGCCGCAAGGTGTGGATCTCCAAGGCGATGGAGTCGGAGAAGATCCTGCTGCTGACCCGCACGGCCAAGGTCGGCGAGGTCGCGAAGAAGACCGACGGGATGACCCTCTTCCTCACCGATCTCGACCGCGCCCGCGTCGACATCCGCCCCATCGCGAAGATGGGCCGCAACGCGGTCACCTCGAACGAACTGTTCATCGACGATCTGCGGGTGCCGGTCGAGGACCGGGTCGGCGAGGAGGGCCAGGGGTTCCGGTATCTCCTCGACGGGCTCAATCCGGAGCGGATGCTGATCGCCGCCGAGGCGCTGGGCATCGGCCGGGTCGCGCTCGACAAGGCCGTGCGGTACGGCAGGGAACGGGTGGTGTTCGACCGGCCCATCGGTATGAACCAGGGGGTGCAGTTCCCGCTCGCGGACTCGCTGGCCCGGCTGGACGCGGCCGAGCTGGTGCTGCGGAAGGCGACCTGGCTGTACGACCGGGGCCGTCCGTGCGGACGCGAGGCCAACACCGCCAAGTACCTGTGTGCGGACGCCGGGTTCACGGCGGCCGACCGGGCGCTGCAGACGCACGGCGGTATGGGTTACTCCGAGGAGTACCACGTGGCCCGCTACTTCCGTGAGGCGCGGCTGATGCGGATCGCGCCGATCAGCCAGGAAATGATCCTCAACTATCTCGGCTCCCATGTGCTGGGTCTGCCCAGGAGCTACTGACGGTCACTTACCGAACATCAACCACCGTTCGCCAGCAGTTTGACGAGGAGAGGTCCGACATGCGCGACCACAACGGGCTGTTCGATCTCACCGGCCGGTCGGCGCTGGTCACCGGCGCGGCGGGCGGTATCGGCGCCGCCGTCGCCCGGGCGCTCGCCCGCGCCGGTGCCGCCGTGCTCGTGACGGATGTGGACGGGGAGGCGGCCGCCGCCGTCGCCGGGAAGATCTCCGCCGCCGGCCTGACGGCGGAGAGTGCCGCCCTCGACGTACGGGACCGGGCTTCCGCCGAGGCGGCGACAGCCCGGGCGGCGGGGCTGGCGGGCGGGACACTGCACATCGTCGTCAACAACGCGGGAGTCACCGCGCCCGCCATGTTCGACAAGCTTGCGGAGGACGACTTCCGGCGGATTCTCGACATCCATCTGATGGGGACCTTCCACTGCTCCCAGGCGGCGCTGCCCCACCTCCCGGAGGACGGCAGGGGGCGGATCATCAATGTCACCTCGTCGGCCGGTCTCGTCGGGACGCTCGGACAGGTGAACTACTCCGCCGCGAAGGCGGGCATCATCGGCCTCACGAAGTCGCTGGCGCGTGAACTGGCGCGCCGGCAGATCCTGGTGAACGCGCTGGCTCCGCTGGCCGCGACGCCGATGACGGAGACGATCCGCACCGACGAGAGGTTTGCCGCCCCGATGCTCGCGCGTATCCCGCTGGGCCGCTGGGCGACGCCCGAGGAGATCGCCGGGAGTTTCGTCTTCCTCGCCTCCGACGCCGCGTCCTTCATCACCGGGCAGGTGCTGCCGGTGGACGGGGGCCTGGTCATGTGACGGGCGGGCCGACATGTCATGTGACAGGCGGCACGGGTCCGTATTGAATGGTCCGGCCGTAGTGCCGCCACCGACGAGAGGCCCGAACCCGTGCAGAGCGCCGGACATTCCGCCAGTGACCCGCGCTTCGACGTGGTGAGGGTGCCCAAGGCGTCCGACGTGCTGGCGGCCGAGGTGCGTGAGCGGATCCTCTCCGGCGAGTTCACCGAGGGGATGGCGCTGCCGCCGGAACGTCAGCTGGTCGAGCAGACGGGGCTGAGCCGCGCGACGGTGCGCGAGGCGCTGCGCATCCTCGAAGTCGAACGGCTGGTGCGGATCAGGCCGGGCCGCGGCGGGGGTGCCTTCGTGCACCGGCCGGGCCACGAGTCGGTGGCGAGCACGGTACGGCTGGTCATCCGGGGCCAGCAGATCCGGCTTGAGGCGCTGCACGAGACACGCGAGGCGATCGAGCCGACGTGCGCCGCCCTGGCCGCGAAGCGGGGTACGGCTGCCGACCTCGCCGAACTTGACTCCGCACAAGCCGAGTTGGTGGCTGCCGGCGACGACGTCCCGCGTTTTCTGCGGGCGAACGTCCGCTGGCACACCGCCGTGGCGAAGGCCGGCGACAACGAGCTGCTGATCGGTTTCATGACCGCGCTCTCCCAGTCGATCTACGCCGCCACGGACATCGACCAGTTCATGGACGCGGAGATCCGCGAGGTCACCGCCCGAGCCCACGCCCGGATCACCGAGGCGATCCGGGCGCAGGACGGGCCCGCGGCGATGCGGCGGATGGCCCGGCATGTGTGCGGGTTCGCCCGCGCGGCGGCCGAGGTGGACCAGCGGCAGCGGGTGGAACTGCCCGCGCCGCCGACGGACGACTGACCTCGTTTCCGCCGAGGACGGGGCGCCCCCGCCCCCTCCCGGGTCGAGCCCGCCCGTGCGAGAATGACATTTCCACTCAGTGCGAACATGACTCTTCACTTTCGGTCTGACCTTTACTAGCATCCGACCGACCGGCGCTATCAGTGGCAAGGGAGAGGGTGCGCATGGGCGAGAGCGACTCCGTCCTGACCGTGACCGCCGACGGCGATGTCCGTGTCGTCACCCTGAACAGGCCCGACCGGCTCAACGGAGTCTCCGAGGAACTGCACCGGCGACTCGCCGAGGTGTGGCGGGAGTTGGCGGACGATCCCCAGGCGCGGGCCGTCGTTCTCACCGGCGCCGGGCGGGCGTTCAGCGCGGGCGGGGACTTCGACCATCTGCGGCGCCATCACACCGATCCCGAGCTGCGGGAGCGGTCGATCCGCCTCGACCGGGCGATCCAGACCGAGATGATCCGCTTCCCGCTGCCCGTCGTGGCTGCGGTCAACGGCCCGGCGGTGGGGCTCGGTTGCAGCCTGGCGCTGGCCTGCGATCTGGTGCTGATGGCCGACGACGCCTACCTCGCGGATCCGCACATCTCGGTGGGCCTGGTGGCCGGCGACGGCGGTGTGACCCTGTGGCCGTTGCTCACGAGTCTGCTCCGGGTGAAGGAGTACCTCTTCACCGGGGACCGTGTTCCCGCCGAAACGGCGGTCGAACTCGGCCTGGCCAACAGGGTCGTTGCGGCCACCGATCTCCGCAAGGAGGCGCTGGCGCTGGCCCACCGGCTGGCGGCGCAGCCCCCGGAGGCGCTGCGCGCCACCAAGGCGGCGCTGGCCGTGGTGGTGGAGCAGGCGACCCGGGGCGGCATGGAGGCGGCGCTGATGGCGGAGCGGGCCTCGATGACCAGCCCTGACCACATCCGGATCGTCGACGAACTGGCGTCGCGGGCGCGACGCCGGTCCAGGGGCGGGGAGGGATAGCCCGTGGAGACCGAGGAGTTCGTGCTTCTTCGCGACCTGCTGCGTTCGTTCGCCACCCGGTTCCGCGTGGGCTCCGCCGACGACGTCGGGCCCGCTGCCGCTGCCACCGCGCAGAAGGCGCTGGGCGAGCTGGGGCTCACCGAACTGCGTCGGTCCACTCCCCCGGCCGCCACCGCCCAGGAGTGCGCGCTGCTCGCCGAGGAACACGGCAGCCTGCCGCTGCCCACGTCTCTCCTCGGTACGGTTCTGCTCGCCCCGGAACTGCTTCGCCTGCTGGGAGCACCGGCGGCGCCCGGCTGGACCCCGACGATCGCCCTCGCCCGCGACCTCCGCTTTCCCGGCCCGGGCTCCTCCCCGCTCGTCGCCTGGGACAGCGAGGGCGCGGACGACGCGCTGTGCGTGTTCCCCGACGGGACGGTGACCGCGGCCGGGCTGGGGTCCGCGGCGCCGAGTGTGGACCTGCTGCGCGCCATCCGTACGGTGACGGCCCCGGGGCGCGTGGTCGGCCGGCTCGAACCGGCCGCACACCAGCACTGGCAGGCGTACGCGCTGATTGTCGTCGCCTCCGAACTCGTGGGCGCGGCACGGTCGTTCGTCGAGCAGAGCGTGCGGTACGCGCGGGAGCGGGTCCAGTACGGCCGTCGCATCGGGTCGTTCCAGGCGGTGCGGCATCTGCTCGCCGACGCGACCGTGCTCGTGGAGGCCTGCGCGAGCGCGACCCGGTACGCCGCCTGGTGTCTGGACCACGAGCCTCCGCAGCGGGCGCTGGCCGCCGCACGGGTCGCGAAGGCCGAGGTGAACAGTTCGGCGCTGGAGGCGGTGTACGCCGGGATGCAGGTGTTCGGCGGGATCGCGCAGACGTGGGAGCACATCGGGCACCTGTATCTGCGCAAGGTCCGGGTGGGCGCCACGGTACTGGCCACGACGGCCGAGTTGCTGACGGAGCTGGCCGAACCGGAGGCGGCGCGATGACCGACGCCCCGCTGGACTTCGGTGACCCGGAGGATCTGAACCGGCTCCGCAAGGAGTTTCGGGCCTGGCTGGTCGAACATCCGCTGCCCGAACGGCACTTGGACGAGCCGGTCCCGGCCTTCCTGCATCGCTGGCACCGGCTGCTGTACTCCGGTGGCTGGGTCGGACTCGATGTACCTGAACTGTACGGCGGCCGCGGTCTGACGGCTCTTCACCAGGTGGTGATCAGCGATGAGTTGGGTGCCTGCCGGGCCCCGGGCGTACCCCGGATCGGCTATCTCGCCCACGCCCTGCTGGAGTTCGCCTCCGAACAGCAGCGGCTGCGCATGCTCCCGAGGATGCTGGCGGGCGACGACGTGTGGTGCCAGGGCTTCAGCGAGCCGGGCGCGGGCTCGGACCTCGCCGGGATGACCACGTTCGCGGAGCGCAGGGGTGACCACTACGTGGTCCGGGGACAGAAGCTCTGGACCAGTTACGCCCAGTACTCCGGCTTGTGTCTGCTGCTGGCCCGCACGGACCGCGAGGGCCCGCCGCACCGCGCGATCACGGCGTTCGCACTGCCCCTGGACCGCGCCGGCGTGACCGTGAGGCCGCTGCGGGCCGCCAACGGGGACGACGAGTTCTGTGAGCTGTTCCTCGACGACGTCCGCGTGGAGGAGTCCGAGCGGGTCGGCGCCGAGGGCGACGGCTGGCCGCTTGCGATGACGACGGTGTCGTACGAGCGCAACGCCCTGGACACCGGCCATCTGTCGAAGTACGGCCTCCTCGTCGAACGCCTCCGCTCCACCGCGCGAGAACGGGCCGGCACGCTCCCGGACGGCCTGCGCTCCGAGATCGGGCAGGCCTACGTGGACTACGAGGTTCTGGTGGCGCATGCCCGGCGCCGTACCGCCGAGCGCCTGAGCGGGCAGGGTGCGGGCCCCGAGTCGTCGATCGACAAGCTCCTGATGACGAGGGCCGAACAGCGCCTGTACGAGACGGCGCTCCAGGTGTTTCCGGAGCAACTGGCCGAGGACGGCGGGGAGATCTTCGGCGAGTACCTCTATTCACGGGCCGCGTCGGTGTACGGCGGTACCTCCCAGATCCAGCGAAACATCATCGCGAAACGGGTCCTGCATCTGCCGTCGTCCGGCCAGTCCTGAGCCCTGGAGCCTTCTCGATGCGACACGACGAAGAATTCCTGACCATTCCCCACGCCATCGGGACGGCCGCCGAGCGTTTCGGGGACGACATCGCACTGGTCGACGGAGACCGCCGATGGAGTTTCCGTCAACTGGCGCAGCGGATGGTCGAGGCGGTGCGGGCCGCTGTCGCCCTGGGTGTCGAGGAAGGTGATCGGGTCGGGCTCTGCGCGCCGAATTCCGCGGAATGGATCTTCGCCGCACTCGGAATCCAGGGCGCGGGGGGTGTGGTCGTCCCGCTCAACACACGTTTCAAGGCGGGCGAGATCTCCTACGTTCTGCGCAGGTCGGGGGCGAAGGCGGTATTCGCCGCCCATTTCCTCGGCAGCGACTTCATCGCCGACCTGCTGAAGCACGACCCCGATCTTCCGGCGCTGCGCAGAACGGTGTCGATTCTCGGGCCGAAGGGCGCCGCGGATCTGTCCTGGACGGAATTCCTGCGGGCCGGAGAGACTGTCCCGGCCACCAGGGCCGAGGAGACGATGGGGCGGCTCACCCCGGACGACATCTCCGACGTGATGTTCACGTCCGGCACGACGGGCCGCCCCAAGGGCGTCGTCCTCACCCACGGCCAGTCGCTGCGGGCCTACGGCTGGATGGCCGAGGAGTACACGTTCCGGCGCGGCGACAGCTTTCTCGTCATCCCGCCGTTCTTCCACTGCTTCGGCTACAAGGCGGGCTGGCTGGCCTCCTTCCTGCACGGGGTGACCGTCGTACCGATGCCGGTGTTCCAGCCCGGAAAGGCACTGGAGATCATCGAGAGGGAACGGGTGAGTATTCTGCTCGGGCCGCCCACGATCTTCCACGATCTCATCAACCATCCCGACCGCTCCGGATACGATCTTTCGTCGCTCCGGGTTTCCATGACGGGCGGCACCACCATTCCTCAGGCCCTGATCCGCGCGATGAAGTCGGAGTTGTCCTTCGACATCGTGATGAGCGCGTACGGGCTGACCGAGGCGTCGGCACTGGTGACGACCACGCGTATCGGGGACAGCGAGGAGACCGTGACACGCACGACCGGTCGGGTCATTCCGGACGTCGAGGTGAGAATCGTCGACGAGGAGAGCCGGGAACTCGCCGCGGAACAGGACGGGGAAATTCTCGTCCGGGGATACAACGTCACCCGGGGTTACTGGGAGGACCCCGAGGCGACCACCGCCACGATCGACGCACAGGGCTGGCTGCACACCGGGGACATAGGACGGCTCGACGCGGCCGGGAATCTCTCGATCGTCGACCGGAAGAAGGAGATGTACATCGTCGGCGGATTCAACGCCTACCCGGCGGAGATCGAGAAACTGTTGCTGACCCACGAGCCCATCGGGCAGGTCGCCGTGATCGGGGTGCCGGACGAGCGGCTCGGTGAGGTCGGCTGTGCCTTCGTCGTCCCGAAACAGGGACACGAGGTCAGCGAGAAGGACGTCGTCGAGTGGTCGCGCGAGCACATGGCCAACTTCAAGGTGCCGCGCCATGTCCGCCTCGTCGACCAACTGCCGCGCAACGCCGGCCAGAAGGTCCTCAAGGACGAGTTGCGCGCCCGCTTCGAAGCGAAGGCCTGACCGCCATGGCTGACATGACCGGCATGGCTGACATGGCTGACGAAGCCGTCCCTGCCGGGGCCATCGGGCCGCTCGCCGGCATCACGGTGGTGGCGCTGGAGCAGGCGGTTTCCGCCCCCATGTGCACCCGCACCCTCGGCGACTTCGGCGCCCGGGTGATCAAGGTGGAGAACCCGGCGGGCGGCGACTTCGCCCGGCACTACGACGACGTGGTGAACGGCCTCGCGGCACACTTCGTGTGGATCAACCGGGGCAAGGAGTCGGTGGCCCTGGATCTCAAGTCGCCTTCCGGAATGGCGGTGTTGCATCGGCTGCTCGCCCGCGCCGACGTCCTCGTCTCCAACCTCACCCCCGGCACCACGGCCAAACTGGGCATCGCCCCCGCCGACCTGGGCGTACGGCATCCGGAGCTGATCGCGGTCGAGATCGACGGGTACGGTCCGGGCGGCCCCCTCTCGCACAAGCGCGCCTACGATCTGCTCGTCCAGGCCGAGGCCGGGGCGTGTGCGGTGACGGGTCTGCCGGGGGCGCCGGCCAAACCCGGGCCCCCTGTGGCCGATGTGTGCGCCGGGCTGTACGCGGCCCTGTCCATCATGGCGTTGCTGTACGAGCGGGGTCGCGGGCGGCGCGGCGGTCCGGCGTCGGTCGCGGTGAGCCTGTTCGACACCATGACGGAGTTGATGGGCTATCCGCTGACGTACACCCAGCACTCGGGCATCGATCAGCAGCCCTGGGGTATGGGCTCGCCGGCGGTGGCACCGTACGGCGCGTATGTCACGGGTGACGGTCAGACGGTCGTCCTCGGGACGACGAACGACCGTGAATGGCAGCGTCTCGCAAGGGAGTTGCTGCGCCGGCCCGATCTGGCGGACGACGAACGGTTCGCCACGACTCCCGGCCGGGTCGCCCACCGTGCCGTTCTGGACGCCGAGATCAGCGCCTGGTGCGCCCGGCACGACCTCGCGTACGTCCAGAGCAGCGCGGACGCCGCCGGCATCGGCAACTCGCGGTTCAACAGGCCGAGCGAGGTGATCGCGCATCCGCATCTGAAGGCGCGGGACCGGTGGCGGGAGGTCGAGACGCCGTACGGGCCGATCTCCGCACTGCTTCCGCCGCCGGTGATCTCGGGCTACGAGCAGCCGATGGGTGCGATCCCGGCCCTCGGTGAGCACACGGCGGCCGTGCTCGCCGAGCTGGGCATCGACGGCCGTGGAGAGGCGACTGGCGGGGGCGAGGCACGGTGAGTGGTGGCGAGGGGCCCGTCCTGCTGTGCCACGACCGGGACGGCGTACGGACCCTCACGCTGAACCGGCCGCGCCGCAAGAACGCCATCGACGCGGAGTTGTGGGCCGCCTTGCGCGACGCGCTGACGGACGCCGGGCGCGATCGTGCCGTACGGGCGCTGGTGGTCACGGGGGCCGGGGGCGCGTTCTGCTCAGGCGCCGACATCTCGGGCGGACTCAGCAGCGTCCACCCCCTGTACCGGATGCGGACCTTGAGCGAAGTCGCCCTGCAACTGCACGAGTTGCCGGTGCCGACCATCGCCAGGGTGACCGGTGTCGCGGTCGGCGCGGGATGGAACCTCGCGCTGGGCTGCGATCTGGTCGTGGCCACGCCGGAGGCACGGTTCTCGCAGATCTTCGCGCGCCGCGGGCTGTCCTTGGACCTGGGAGGTTCCTGGCTGTTGCCGAAGCTGGTCGGGCTGCAGCAGGCCAAGCGGCTCGCACTGCTCGCCGAGACGATCGGGGCCGAGGAGGCGAAGTCGCTGGGGCTGGTGACCTGGGTGGTGGCGGCCGACGAGGTGGACTCCTTCGTCGACGCCCTCGGGGCGCGGCTGGTGGCGGGTGCGCCCGTCGCGCTCGCGCAGACGAAGGCGTTGCTGAACGAGGGTGCCGACCGTACTCTGCGGGACGCCCTGGCGGGCGAGTCGCGTGCCCAGGGGGTCAACTTCGCCACGTCGGACGTGTCGGAGGCGTTCTTGGCGTTCATGGAGAAGCGCGAACCGTCCTTCGACGGGCGGTGGGCGGTGCCGGGGAGCGGCCCGCGGACGAACAGCGGGACTACCAATTCGGTGGCGCCGGATGCGCCTTCGTTCAGGAGGCCGTAGTGCGTGAAGCGGTGATCGCGACGGCGGCCTCGCTAGCAGCCACCCGGCACACCCACCACATGCGGGACCGCGGCCTGCGCTACGGCCCGCAGACCAGGTGCGAGGGCGGCGGCACAGCCGACGCCACCCTCGTCGAAGTCGAACCAGCCTCCTGACGGGAGAAGTTGTGCGCCGAGAGATCTTCACGCCCGACCACGAGGCGTTCCGCGGCCTGGTCCGTGACTTCGTGGCGAACGAGGTGGTCCCGCACTACGCCGACTGGGAGGAGGCCGGGCGGCTGCCCCGGGAGCTCTTCGAACAGCTCGGCTCACTGGGCCTGTTGGGCATGTCCGTCCCCGAGGAGTTCGGCGGGGCGGGCCTGGACGACTTCCGCTACAACGTGGTCCTCCAGGAGGAGGCGGCCCGCGCGCTGGTCACCCTGGGCACGGTACGCACCCAACTCGACGTCGTCCTCCCCTACTTCCTCGCCTACGCCGACCGGGAGCAGCGCGCCCGCTGGTTCCCCGGCCTCGCCGCCGGCAAGCTCCTCACGGCCGTCGCCATGACGGAACCCGGCACGGGCTCCGACCTCGCGGGCATCCGGACGACAGCCGTGCGGGACGGCGACTCGTACGTACTGAACGGGGCGAAGACGTTCATCACGGGCGGGCTGCTCGCCGATCTGGTGGTCGTGGTGGCCCGGACGGCCACCGATCCCGACGACCGCCGCGCAGGGCTTACCCTGCTGGTCGTCGAGGACGGCATGCCGGGGTTCACCCGGGGCCGGGTCCTGAAGAAGATGGGCATCAGGGTGCAGGACACGGTCGAGCTGGCCTTCGACGACGTACGTGTCCCGGTCGCCAACCGGCTCGGCGAGGAGGGTGCCGCCTTCGGCTACCTCGGCCACAATCTGCCGCAGGAGCGGATGACGGTGGCGGTCGGCTCGGTCGCGCAGGCACGGGCCGCCCTCGACACCACGGTCGAGTACGTCAAGGAGCGCAGGGTCTTCGGAAAGCCGGTCGCCGCCTTCCAGAACACGAAGTTCGAACTCGCTGCTGTGGCAGCCGAGTTGGAGGCGGCGCAGATGATGCTCGACCGTGCGGTCCGTGAACTCGTCGACGACGAGCTGTCCGGCGCCGACGCGGCGAAGGTCAAGCTGTTCTGCACGGAGATGCAGGCCCGGACCGTCGACCGCTGCCTTCAACTCTTCGGCGGATACGGCTATATGCAGGAGTACCCGATCGCCCGGCTCTACACGGACGCGCGCATCACCCGTATCTACGCCGGGACGAGCGAGGTCATGAAGGTCATCATCGCCAAGTCGTTGGGACTGTGAGCCGGGTGGCGGGGACAGCTGATTTCGCGGGCCGGACGGGTGCCGCGTTCGTCGCGGGCGGCACCGGTGGCATCGGGGCGGAGATCGTACGGATGCTGGCCGGCCGGGGCAGCGACGTGGCGTTCACCTACCGCGCCAACGAGACGGTGGCGGAGTCGCTCGCCGGTGAGGTGAAGGTGTACGGCTGCCAAGTCCTGGCCCTGCGGCTGGACTTGGGGGACGAGTCGGCCACGGCGGAGGCGGTGACCGAGGCCTACGAGGCGTTCGGAGGGCTGCACACGGTCGTCTACGCGGCCGGTCCCCACGTACCGATGAGGCATCTCAGCCGGGTGACGCCGAGCGAGTACCGTGCCCAACTCGACGCGGACGCCGTGGCATTCTTCAACCTGGTCCATCCCGCGCTGCCGAGGCTGCGGGAGACCCGGGGCAGCATCGTCGCCGTGACGACGGTGGCCACCCGTCGCTACCCGGTCCGGGACGGGCTGTCGGCAGGCACGAAGGGTGCCGTCGAGGCGGTGGCCCGGGCGCTCGCGGCGGAGGAGGGCCGCTACGGGGTTCGCGTGAACTGCGTGGCACCCGGCATGCTCAACGACGGGATCGCCGGTCGCCTGATCGCCACCGGGGAACTCGACGAGGCGGCGCTCGCGATCACCCGGCGCAACATCCCGCTGCGCCGCTTCGGGGCCGCGAAGGACATCGCGGAGGCGGTGGCGTTCCTCGCCTCGGAGCGGGCGGGGTTCATCACGGGGCAGGCGTTGGGTGTGGACGGCGGGTACAGCGTCTGACACGCCGCCTCACTCGGGTGCGGTGACTCGCTCGCCGGCTACGAACGCCGCCCGTACGGTGTCCGCTGTCAGGACGTCCAGTGCTTCCCGCAGGGGTACGTGGAGCAGGCACAGGTCGGCGTCCGCGCCTACCGTCAACCTGCGTGTGCGGGCGGGGTGTTGGGGCTGGCCGGTGAAGAGGTTCAGTGCCGCTTCCGCGTCCAGTGCCTCTCCCCCGGTACGTTCGACGGTGGCCCGCATGACCGCCCACGGGTCGTGGGTTCCGTACGGCGCGTCGGTGCCGGCGGCGAGCGGGATGCCCGCGTCGGCCAGGGATCGGCAGCGGTAGAGGTGGGGGCGGTCGTCGGGGTCCACGTCGGTGGCGTAGGCGTGAGCGCGTTCGGCGGGGAAGTGGGGCTGGGTCACGACCGTCACACCGAGGTGCCTGATCCAGGGGATCGTCTCGGCCGGGACGACGGACGCGTGCTCGATGCGGTCGCCGTCGACCGGGCCGGCCTCGTCCAGGGCGAGGAGGGTCACGATCAGCTGCACCCGGGTCACGCAGTGGACGGCGACGGGACGTGGCCGCAGCGATGTGATGCCGGCAGCGAGTTCGGCCGGGGCGGGCAGGGTGGCGTCGTCGAGCATCAGTTTCACGGGCGCGTCGACCGTCATGACGAGCAGCCGCTGCGGCAGCACCGACAGCAGGTCGAGGAGGCCGTCCGCCGGGTGCGGATCGGCGTTGGTGAACCCCGTGACACCGAGCGCGGCCGCCCTGCTCCCCACGCCCTCCAGGTCCAGGCGCACGGGCGGCACGTGTCCGCGCAGCCGTTCGTCCTCCCGCCAGAACAGCCCGTCGCCGTCTTCCGTGTCCAGGCGGGCCGCCCGCAGTGCGGCGCTGTTCCAGACCCACAGTGCGCCGGTCCGGTGCTGAACGCGGACCGGCCGGTCCGGTGCGAGGGTGTCGAGGGTCCACCGGTCCAGTTCGCCCGCGACGCTCTCGTGATAGCCGACGGCCCGCACCCACTCCTCCGGCTCCCCACCACGCAGGGCGGCGGCGAGTCCGTCCCGGCCGGTGACGTCCGCCGGGCCGACCCGGACGGACGCGGCGTCGGCGGCCAGCGCCGCGAGGTGTACGTGGTGGTCGTGGAGGCCGGGCAGCAGAGCGCCGCCGAGGCCGTCCACGTCACGGGGCTCGCCCTTGCCGTCCAGCCGCTCCCCCATCTCGGCGATACGCCCGTCCCGCACACGTACGTCGACCCGCCCCGCGCCCCTGACCTCGACGTTCCTGATCAGCACGGCGACGGAACCAGGGAGGCGGCGCAGGCCGACATGCTGACGCCCAGCAGTTCGCCGCCCCCGGCGGCCAGGGAGTGAGCGGCGGCGTGGGCGGCATAGATGCCGGTGACCGGGTCGGCGAGCGCGTCGCCCACGAAAACGGGGTCGCCCTGTGCGTCGACGCCGGTCAGGCCGCCCGCGACGGCGGCGTCGTCGCCGAACGCGATGCGGTCGTCCGCCCGGCCGTACCCGGTGATGCGCACCCAGACCCGGCCCGGACGGGCGGCGAGGAACTCCTCGGCGTGGACTCCGAGCCGGCGCAGCGCCCGAGGCCGGGACGCCTCGATGACGACGTCGGCCCCGGCGACCACTTCGGCGAGCGCACCCGAGGCGAAGTCCAGGACCAGGCTGTCGTGCCCTTCGTGCAGCCACCGGTAGAAGCCCGGTGATCCGGCGCGGGCACCGTCCGGGCGACTCGCGCTCTCCACTTTCACCACCTGGGCGCCTGCCAGACCCAGGAGGCGCGCGCACAAAGGGCCCGCCCAGAGGGCCGACAGGTCGACGACACGGAGGGCGGCCGGGTCGCGTACGCGCTGCTCACCGAGCCGCTCGATCCGTACCGGGGGTCCGCTCGCGGAGGCGTGCTCCCCGGCGGCGATCCCCAACAGCTGCGCACTCGCCGCCACTTCGGCGGCCGTCGCCCGCTTCGCCACCTCGTGCAGCGGCTCGCCCTCGGTACCGGACAGGAGGGCGAGGAGAGCCGGTACGGCGGCCAGGTCGTCGGGGCGGGCGAGGTTCACGGCGGCCCAGCCGTCGGCCGCTTCGAGGAGGTGGCAGGAGCCGCCGGCGGAGGTCCTGCCGGGGAGGGTGTGGCCCGCCAGTTGGGCACGGAGAAAGAGGGTCTCGGGCAGGTCGACGGGCACGCCGGTGAGAGCGGTGAACTCCTTCGCGACCGAGGCCAGCGGAGGCAGGTACGGCTCCACCGACTCCATCCAGCTGCCGAGAGCGTCATTCTCCAATGGTCAAACGCCCTTCTCTTCCGAGGTGGCCCCAAATTACACTCCGCCCGTGACCTTGGACTCTCCCTTCGTCCTCGTGGACCTCGACCATGAACCGAGTCCCGAGCTTTGGCCGGGGGCAACGGGAGCGGCCGGGCGCGTGCTCGTGGGCCTCGCGGAGAAGCCCGCCGAGGCCGACGGCGACTTCGACATCCTCCTTACCGCCGCCCCTGATCCCCCGCGCCCCTGGGTGAGTTGCGCCGACCCGTACGCGACCGCCCACCGGCTGGCGGAGATCGTCTCGGACCGTCCGGCTGCCTCCGTCGCCCTGACGCAGGTGCTGCGGATGGGACCGTCTCTGGCGCCGACCGACCGTCTCGTCGTCGAGTCACTGGCCTACTCGACGCTCCAGGCGTCGGCTGTCTTCCGCGCCTGGCTGGACTTGGCGCCTGCTCGCACGCCGCGCCCCTCCCCCGCGCCGGTACGCCTGAGCCGCGAGGGCGACAGACTCACCGTCACCCTCGACCGGCCGCAGGCCCGCAACGCCATGGACGCGGGTACGCGGGACGCCCTGTGCGAGGCGCTCGAAGTCGCCGTGGCGGACCCGTCGATCACCCGGGTCGACCTGTACGGCAACGGGCCGGCCTTCTGCGCCGGCGGCGACCTCAGCGAGTTCGGCACGGCCAGGGATCCGGCGCAGGCCCATCTGGTGCGGGTGCGGCGCAGCCCGGCCACGCTGCTTCAGCTGTGCGGTGATCGCGTCACCGCACATTTGCACGGTGCCTGCGTGGGAGCGGGCATCGAGTTGACGGCGTTCGCGGGGCGGGTACTGGCTTCGCCGGACACGGTGATCCGGTTGCCGGAGGTGGGGATGGGACTGATTCCGGGGGCGGGGGGTACGGCGAGTCTGCCGCTTCGGGTGGGGCGGGAACGTACGGCCTATCTGGCGTTGTCGGGGGAGGCGTTGAGTGTGGAGGAGGCACTTCGGTGGGGGTTGGTGGATGAAGTGGTTGAGGGGGACTAGCGTTCTGCGGGATGTGGACTTTGTCTGCCGGCCGGTGGGGGCTGGTCGCGCAGTTCCCCGCGCCCCTGTCGGGGCGCTGTGGCGCACCCGGAGAACAGCCAATCCCTGTCCGTCACTTGCCTGTCCATAGCGGCGTCCTTCGTTCCGCGAACGCCTTCGCGCCCTCTGTCGCGTCCGCGCTGCGGAAGACCGACTCCGTCTCCGACGGTTCCGCCCAACGGCGTTCGCGCATCAGCTTCTTGGTCATGGCGACGCCCAACGGGCCGTTCTCGGCGATCTGTTCGGCGAGGGACAGTGCCTCCGCACGGACAGTGTCGGCCGGGACCACCCGGTTCACCAGGCCGAGCTCCCGAGCTCTGGCCGCCGTGATCAGTTCTCCCGTGAGGCCCATTTCCAGGGCGGCGGCGAGGGGGATGCGGTCGGCGAGGGTGGTGGCGCCGCCCGCCGCGAAGAGGCCCCGTTTGACCTCGGCGATTCCGAGGGACGCGTTGTCAGCAGAAACCATCAGGTCGCAAGCCAGGGCCAGTTCGAAGCCTCCGGCCACCGCGGACCCGTTGAGGGCCGCTACGACCGGGGTGGCCACGCTCTCCCGGAGAAACCAGAGCAGGCCGTCGAAGCGGGCGCCGCGCGCGAAGGCCTTCAGGTCCATGCCGGCGCAGAAGACCGGACCCGCCCCGGTGAGGACGATCGCCCGGACGGTGGGGTCCGCGTCCGCCTCCTTCAAGACGGCGGACAGTTCCTGGATGAGCTCCGGGTTCAGCGCGTTTCGCGCCTCGGGCCGGTTCATCGTGGCCACGATGACGTGACCCACCCGTTCGGTCAGGACCAGGTCGTCCTGGGGCATGGTGGCTCCTGTTCGATTCAGTCGGACGTCTCAGTCGGAGGCGGGCAGCGGCTTGGCCGTCTTGATCGTCATCGGGGCGCCGTCGCAGGTCAGTTCCCCCGCTCCGGAAGCTGTGCAGAGCAGCTCCAGGGTGCCCGTGGCGTCCACGTACCGCTTGCCGATGGTGGTCCCCGAGCCGGGATCCTTGACCACCGGCACGGAGGCGGCGGGCACCATGGGCTCACCCCCGCAGGCGAGTTGGGGGTGAGCGTCAGCAGGGGCCCGGATCACGACCACGCGGGTGCCGCAAGCGGTGCTGGCCAACTGGTCGCCGGGGCGGGGTGTCGTCGCCGAAGTGGTCATGGCAAGGGTCCCTTTCGGGCAGACGGTCGGGGTCGCGAGGTCACTCGGGGTCACGCAACCGGTCCGGGTCGCGCAGGCTTTCGGCGAGGAGGCTGACGTCGTACGACTGGCGGGCCATCCAGAACCGCAGGAACCCAGTGAGGGAGTAGCGCAGGAAGAGGGCCGCGCCCACCACTCCGGCGGCGATTCCGGCGAGACCGAGGGCGATGCCGTCGTTCTGGACGAGGGGGTCGAGGGTGTTGTGGGTGACCAGGTAGCCGGAGGCGCCGAGAATCACGCTCAGTGCCATCAGGGCTCCGCCGAGGCGCAGCCAGAGCTGGGAGCGGGCGGCGGCCGGGTCGGGGATCTTCAGTTCCGTCAGTTCGCGGACGAAGCGGTCCGCACGTGGCTCGGTGGACGTCATGCGGAACTCCCGAGGTAGAGAGCGGACAGTTCGGCGCGCAACCCGTCGTCGGGGTGGCCCTGCCGTTGGACCCGGCCGCGTACGAGTACGGCGGCCCGGTCGGCGATGTCGAGTACGGCGGCGGCGAACTGCTCGACGACCAGGACGGCCACACCCTGCCTGGCGATCTCGGCGACCTGCTCGTAGAGCCGGGCCACCACCAACGGGGCGAGCCCCATGGAGAGTTCGTCGAGGAGGAGAACGGCCGGGTCGGTGGCGAGCCCTCTGGCCAGGGCGAGCATCTGCTGTTCGCCGCCGGACATGGTGCCGGCCGGCTGGGAGGCCCGTCGGGCGAGGACGGGGAAGCGGGTGAACGCGATCTCCTCGACCTCGGCCCGGGTGCGGCCGGTGTGGGTCATCATCAGGAGGTTGTCGCGCACCGAGAGGTTGGGGAACACCCCGCGCCCTTCGGGGATCAGGCAGACTCCGGCGCGGGCCAGGTCGCGTGGGGCGGCGCCCGTCATGTCCCGTCCGCCGAGGAGGAGTTGGCCGGACTCTGCCGGATGGATACCGGCAGCGACACTCAACGTGGTCGTCTTTCCTGCGCCGTTGGGGCCGAGCAGCGCCACCATCTCGCCGGCGGCGACGCTCAGATCGACTCCGTGCAGGACGGTGATCCGTTCGTGGGCGGCGCGGATGCCGCGCAGCTCGATCAGCGCGTTCACGTGTCCCCCAGGTAGGCGGCAAGGACCGTCTCGTCGTTGCGGATCACCTCGGGCGGGCCGACGGCGATGACCTTCCCCAGGTCGAGGACGTACACGTCGTCGCACACGCTCATGACGAGGCTCATGTCGTGTTCGACGAGGACGACGGCCGTGCCCTCGTCGGCGAGGGAGCGCAGCAGGGCGGCGAAGCGCTCGGTCTCCTCGCCGTCCTGTCCGGCGGCGGGTTCGTCGAGGAGCAGCACTTTCGGGCGCAGGGCCAGCGCCCGGCCGACCTCGACGAGTCGGCCTACGCCGGTGGGCAGGGTGTCGGGCGCGGTGTCGGCGATGCCGGTCAGGCCGAGCCGGTCGAGGATCTCCCCGACCACGGCGACCGCGTGCGGCCGTTCGGGGCCGAGTTCGGCGGCGACGAGCAGGTTGTCACGGACACTGAGCCGCCCGAACAGCTCCAGCCGCTGGAACGTGCGGGCGAGACCGCAGTGGGCGCGGGCCGAGGGGCGCATCCGGGTGACGTCCCGGTCGTCGAGGAAGACGCGCCCCGACGAGGGTCTGCGCAGCCCGGACGCGACGTCGAACAGGGTGCTCTTGCCTGCCCCGTTGGGCCCGATGAGTCCGGTGACACGGCCGGGTTCGGCGGTCATGGCGACCCCGTCCAGGGCCCGGTTGCCGCCGAAGGAAACCGTCACTCCGCTAACTCGCAGCGACGCCACGTGCGAGCACCTCCCCGTCTTCCGGGCGCCAGTCGCGCCGTACGCCCCACCACTCGACCGGAATCTCCGGCTCGGCCGCAGGCGTCTGCCGGGCGGCGGCCCAGGTCCGTAGTGCCACAGCCACGACGACGGCTCCGCCGAGGAAGACCCAGCCGTCGATGACATCACCCAGGCGCAGCAGCCAGGCCGTGGCCAGCCAGGCGACAAGTGCCGTGAGCGCGACACGGTCGCGGCCGAGCGGCTCCCACTGGCGCCGGAAGTGGGCCGCGATGCCGTCGGGGTTCTTGCCCAGGCCCAGGCCGGCGAGGGCCGGCAGCAGGGCGACCGGATTCTGCAGGGCGGGTGCCACGGCGACCAGGGCGTTGGTCGGGCCGATGAGCGCGGTACCGGTGAACAGGCCGTTGCCGACCGCTCCGAGTCCGCCGAGCACCGCGACCAGGAAGATCGGCAGCCCGGCCACCAGGTTGAACTGTTCGGGGGTGATGGCCCGTTGCTGCATTCCGTAGAGCGCGCCACCGAGGCCCGCGATCCCGGAGGCCAGGGCGAACACCAGCACCTTGGCTGCGAGCAGGTTGCCGCCGAGCGTGGCGTAGGCGGCCTCGCTGTCGCGCAGGGCAATCAGCCGGCGCCCGAATCTGCCCCGCCGCACCGCCGCCACGCCGATCGACGCGAGGGCGAGGCAGACGGCGGCGAGCACCATCAGCTCCTCCCCGCTGTCCAGTCGGATCCCGAACAGCGAGGGCCCGGCCACCTCCACCGACCCCTGGTCGAACAGCGCGACCTCGACGCCGAGGACATGGAAGGCGGGGAGGGTGAAGATCCACCGGTCGAGTACGACGGCGAAGGCGGCGGTGCCCAGCGCCAGGTACACACCGGACAGCCGCAGCGCGGGCAGTGCGATCAGCGCCCCGGCGACCGCCGAGACGAGCACCGCCAGGCCCAGCGCCCACAGCTGCCCGTGCGCGCCGAAGTGTGCCCACACGACCGCGCCGATGCCGGCCATGCTCAGCTGGCCCAGGGAGATCTGGCCCGCGTACCCGGCGAGGGGGACGTAGGAGAGGGCCACCACGCCGAGCGAGAAGATCGGCCCGTACGTGATGAGGTCCGCCTCGCCGAGCACCGAGGCCAGCACGATGCCGAACGCGACGGTCGCCGCCGCGAAGACGAGCGTGCCCCGTGCGGTCGGCACCGGGACCGGAGCCAGCCGCCGGTCGCGTCCGCGCAGCCGCCGGTGCGGGAACAGGAGCAGGGCAAGGAAGAGGAGGAGGGCGGGGGCGGCCAGGCGCAGGCCGGGCAGGTAGTCGTTCTGTGGCAGGTAGCCGGTGAGATAGCTCTCCGTACAGCCGATGACGACGGCCCCGATGAAGGTGAGCGGCACGCTGCGCAGCCGACCGAAGACGGCGGCGGTGTAGGCGCTGACGATCAGGAGAGAGAGCTGGGCGGCGTCGAGGGTGACGCTCGGCGCGATCAGTATGCCGCCGAGCGCGGCGAGTTGGGTGCCCATGATCCACGCGGTCCTGTTGGCCCGTACGGGATCGGCGCCCGTCAGCCCGACGAGTGCGCGGTCGTCGACGGTGGCGCGCATCTCGGCGCCGACCCGGGTCCGGTAGAGCAGGACGCGCAGTCCCGCGGCGACCGCGACGGCGACGCCCATGGTGATGGCCTGATGCCAGGTGACGGCGGCCGGGCCAATGTGGAAGGGGGCCCGGTCGGAGAAGAAGGGGGGCAGCGGCCGGGCCACGTTGGGGTCCCAGATCCAGCGGGCGACCCCGATGAGTCCGCTGAGCAGTGCGACCGTCATCACCAGCCGTTCCGCGTCGCCGAGCGCCTGGACGGGCCGCAGGACGAACCGCTCGACGAGGAGTCCGAACGCCGGGGCGAGCAGCAGCAGTACGACGGCCAGGGCGACCGGGCCCGGCCAGCCCCAGCCGACGGTGAGCTGCCAGTAGGTGAACGCGGAGAGCATGCCCGCGGCGCCGTGCGCGAAGTTGAAGACGCCGGTGGTGGTGTAGGTGAGCACGAGACCGCTGCCGATGACGGCGTAGATCGCGGCCGTGCTGAGGCCGACGATGCCGAAGGTGAGGAATTGGTCCATGACGCGCCGTCACTCGATGCCGGGGTCGGCCGACAGAGTGTTCCCCTCTCTGGGAGTGGAAACTAGCTTCTCAATTAGAGAGAATCAAGCATTCGGACAAGGCTGGGAGAAACCATGACCGGACAGCGCAGGGGAATCGCGACAGCCATGACCGAGCCGGAACGGGACGCGTTTCTCCGCGCCCGGTCCGTGTGCCGGGTAGCGACCCTCGGAGCGGACGGACACCCCCACACCAGCGCTCTGTGGTTCGTCTGGGACGGGACCGCACTGTGGCTCAACTCGCTGGTCCGCAGCCAGCGTTGGACCGATCTGGAGCGCGATCGGCGGCTCAGTGTGATCGTCGACGACGGGGGCTCGGACTTCATGCGGCTTCGGGGCGTGGAGCTGCGGGGTCGCGCGGAGATGGTCGGCGAGGTTCCCCGGAAGGGTGCGCCGGTGGAGGAACTCCGGGCGCCGGAACGACTGTTCGCGGACAAGTACGCGGACGGCCGGGACTTCCCGTACGACGGTCGGCACGCATGGCTGCGGGTGACGGCGGAGAAGGTAGTGAGCTGGGACTTCTCGAAGCTGCGACAGGACCGTTGACGCTGTCACCGCTATCATGAGAATCTTCCACTCTCTTTAAGAGAATGGAATTCTCAATGTCCATTGAAGACCTGATGGAGATCCAGCAACTGCTGGCCCGCTACGCGGTGTACATCACCCAGGGGAACCTGGACGGCGTGCTCGCGGTCTTCACCCCCGACGGGACCTACAGCGCCTTCGGCGACACCTACGCCCTCGACGAGTTCCCGGCGCTGGTCGCGGCGGCCCCCAAGGGTCTCTTCCTCACCGGCACGGCCGTCGTCGAGCCGGGCGCGGACGAGAGCTCAGCGTCCGGCACCCAGCCCCTGTGCTTCGTCGACCACTCCACCCACGACCTGCGCATCGGCTACTACAACGACACCTACGCGCGCACCCCGGACGGCTGGCGGTTGCGCACGCGCGCCATGACGTTCATCCGCCGCAGCGGCGCGCACGACTCGGGGCGCCCGCACGCCTACCGGAGCCCGGGGACATGAACGTCACCGGGTTCCGCACGGACCTGCGGCGCTGGCTCGACACGAACGACCTCTCCCCCGACACGGACGACTCGCTCGACGCGCAGGTCGCACAGCTCGCCCGGGTCCGGCGCGCGCTGTACGAGGCGGGGTGGATGCGGTACGGATGGCCCGCCGCGGTGACGGGGCTCGGCGGGCCCGCCGTACTGCGCGCGGTGCTCGGCGAGGAGGTCGCGACCCGTGGCCTGGCCGAGCCGGGGATCTACTCGATGGTCGAGGTCCTCGCCCCGACGATGATCTCGTACGCGCGTCCGGAGCTGGCCGCCGAGATGGTCCCGCTGCTGCTCGGCGGCCGGGAACAGTGGTGCCAGGGCTTCTCGGAACCGGGCTCCGGCAGCGACCTGGCCTCGCTCACCACCAGGGCCGTCCCCCGGGGCGACGACTGGGTGGTGACCGGCCAGAAGGTGTGGACAAGCCTCGCCCAGTACTCCGCCCGCTGCGTTCTGCTCACCCGCACGGCCCCCGGCCATGCGGGCATCACCGCGTTCTTCGTCGACATGGACACCCCGGGGATCACCGTCCGGCCGCTGCGCACGATGCACGGGGTGGACGAGTTCGCGGAGGTCTTCCTCGACGATGTGACCGTCCCCGGTGACCGGATGCTGGGCCGCCCGGGCGACGGCTGGCAGCTGGCGATGGACCTGCTCCCGCACGAGCGCTCGACCTGCTTCTGGCACCGCATCGCCCATCTCTTCACGCGACTCGACCACCTGCTGGAACAGAGGCCCGCGTCGGACTCGGCCCAGGACGACGACGCCCTCGGCGCCGCCTATCTCGCCCTGCACACCGCCCGCTGCCGCTCCCACACGACGCAGCGGCGCCTGGCGGACGGGGAGCACCTGGGCCCGGAGACCTCCGTCGACAAGGTTCTGCTGGCCACGGCGGAGCAGCAACTCTTCGACACCGTACGGGACTTGCTGCCCGGTGTGCTGGAGCTGACCCGGACGCCCTGGCGCTCGGAGTACCTGTACTCCCGCGCGGCGACCATCTACGGCGGCACCGCCGAGATCCAGCGGAACATCATCGCGAGCCGGTTGCTGGACCTCGGAAAGGAGTAGTGAGGGAGTAGTCATGGACGCCACCGATCGGGACCTGCTGGCCGCGACACTCCGCAAGACGATGACGGCGGCGACGGGACCGGCCCTCGACGCCGCGCTGGCCGACCTGGGCTGGACCGACCTGCTCAGGGAACTGCCGGACGTCGCGGTTCCGCTCGCCTTCCGACTGCTCGGCGAGACCGGCGCGCACGCCCCGCTCCTCAACGACGTGCTGCTGCACACGGCCGGCCGGCCGATCGGGGGCACGCTGCCCCTGCCGTACTCGGGCGGCGCGTGGGTGGTCTGGGAGCGCGGCGGAAGCGGGACGCCGAGTCTCTGCCTCGACAGTGAACTGCCGTTGCGGAACAGCCCGGTTGGCGATCCGGTCGCGCTGGGCGCCGGCCGACGGGCGCTCGGGTGGTGGCTGCTGGGCACCGGGCGGGCCATGCTCGCGCTGGCCCGGACACATGTGCTGGACCGCACCCAGTTCGGCCGGCCTCTCGCCTCCTTCCAGGCAGTACGGCACCGGCTCGCGGAGACGCTCATCGGCCTCGAAGGCGCCGAGGCGGCTCTCGTGGCCGCCGACGACGACCTCGGCGCACTGCTTGCCAAGGCCGCGGCCGGACGGGCGGCGCTGACGGCGGCCCGGCACTGTCAGCAGGTGCTGGGCGGAATCGGCTTCACCGCCGAGCACGATCTGCACCGGCATGTCAGACGGGCTCTCGTACTGGACGGGCTGCTGGGCAGCGCGCGGGAGTTGACGCGGGAGGCGGGGGCGCTCGTCCGGGAAGGGCGGTCCGCTCCCCGGCTGGTCCAGCTCTGACCGTCCCTCTCTCCTTGCCGGTTCGGCTCTTCCCACCTGTTTCTCCTATCCGGGAGCCCCTGTGACGGACCTCTGGAGCGATCTGCTCACGTGCCTCGAACTGAACCCCACCGAGGGGGACTTGGACTTCGAGGGCGCCAACCAACACCTCGGCTATCACCGGCTGTTCGGGGGGCAGCTGCTGGGCCAGTTCGTCCGGGCGGCCTCGCTCGCCTGCCCGGCAAAGGCGGTGAAGTCCGTCCACGCCCTCTTCGCACGCGCGGGACGGCCCGACGAGCCCGTCCGGTACGAGGTGACGGTCCATCACCAGGGCGGCACCTTCGCCACGTTGGCGATCGTCGCCCGCCAGTCGCCCGGTGTCATGGCCACCGCCTCGGTGTCGATGCACGTCCCGGAGGGCGGTCCCAACCACCAGACAGCGCTCCCTGTCCCCGTCCTGCCCGGCGAGGAACACTCCGTGGACCTTGATCTGCTGCCCTGGGACACCCGCGCAATCACCGGCCTCGACACCCCGAAGCGGGAGACGCCCGAGTACGAACTCTGGATGCGCACACCGGCCGTACACCCCGAACTGGCGCCGGCCCTCACCGCGTACGCCACCGATCTGAGCCTCATCGGCACCGCGCTGCGCCAGGTCGAAGGCGTCGGCCAGCAGGATGCGAACACCGCGTTCACGTCGGCGGTGACGGCGCACACCGTGCGCTTCCACCGACCCTTCCGCACCGACTCCTGGCTGCTGCTGCGTCAGCACAGTCCCCTGCTGGCGCACGGCCGTTGCTACGGCCGAGGTGACGTCCTCACCGAAGAGGGCTCCCTGGTCGCCTCGTACGCCCAGGAAGCCCTGCTCCGCTTCAGGAACTGACGCCCGATCACATCAGGTCACGGCGCCGGTACTTCGATCACCGTGGCCGAGCCCATCCCCCCGCCGGCGCACATGGCGGCGACGCCGATCCCGCCGCCGCGTCGGCGCAGTTCGTGCACGAGGGTGACCAGCATCCGGGCACCCGTGGCGGCGACCGGGTGCCCCAGCGAGCAGCCGCTGCCGTTCACGTTGACGCGGTCCGGGTCCAGGCCGAGCCGCTTGACCGCGGCCACGGGTACGACAGCGAAGGCCTCGTTGATCTCGTAGAGGTCGACGTCGGTGAGTGAAAGGCCGGCCCGCTTCAGGGCCTTGGGGATCGCGGTGACCGGGGCGAGGCCCATGTCGGCCGGGTCGACGCCCACGGACGCCCACGCCCGGACCGTACCGAGAGCGGGGAGTCCGAGACGGTCGCTGGCGATGACCAGCGCCGCCGCCCCGTCGTTCGCGCCGCTCGCGTTGCCGGCCGTGATGCTGAATCCCTCGATCTCCGGGTGCAGCGGCTTGAGCGCGGCCAGTTTCTCCGCGCTCGTGTCGCGGCGCGGGTGTTCGTCGACGGAGAACAGGCCGTGCGGGGTGTCGATCGGGACGAGTTCGGCGTCGAAGCGGCCCTCATCGATGGCGCGTACGGCATTGCGGTGCGAGCGCAGCGCCCAGTCGTCCATCTCGGTACGGCTGATGCCTGCCCGGACGGCCGTGTTCCAGCCGGTGGTGATCGACATGTCGGTGTTGGGTGCGTCCGGCCGGGCGGGGTGGGTCGGCGACATCCAGGGTTCCCACTCGCCGTCGACCTTGGTCACCGAACGCGGCGAGGTGGACGCCGAGTTGACGCCGCCGGCGATGACGAGTTCGTCCATGCCGGCGCGGATGCTCGCCGCCGCGCTCTGGACGGCTGCCTGGCCGGCCGCGCAGTGCCGGTTGTGGGCCAGCCCCGGCACCCAGGTGAGACCCGTGGTGACGGCGGCGTGCCGGGCGATGACACCGCCGCCGTACAGGCCCTCGCCGAGGACGATGTCGTCGATGAGGGCCGGGTCCAGGCCCTCCGTGGCGGCTGCCGCGGCGACGATGTGGTGGGCGAGGTCGAAGGCCGTGGTGTCGCGCAAGGTGCCCTTGACGGCGGTGCCGACGGGAGTGCGCAGGGCGGACACGATGACTGCTTCAGGCATGGGTGGTCTCCAGGTCGGCGAGCAGGGTGCGGCGCAGCAGCTTTCCGGTGTCGGTCTTCGGCAGTTCGGTGCGGAAGACGACGGTGTCGGGCGTCTTGGCGGAGCGCAGGCGGTCCTTGACCCAGGCGCGGATCTCGTCCGGGTCGCCCGCCCCGACGAGGACGGCGACGATCCGCTGCCCCCACTCGGGGTCGGGCAGCCCGATCACCGCCGCCTCGACGATGCCGGGATGAGTGAGCAGGACGTCCTCGATCTCGGCCGGGGCGATGTTCTCGCCGCCCCGGATGATGGTGTCGTCGGCGCGTCCCTCGATGAACAGATAGCCGTCGGCGTCGAGCCGCCCCCGGTCCCGGGTGGCGAACCAGCCGTCGCCGTCCAGCGCGGCGGCCCGGCCCCCGTACTCGCCGGAGATCTGCTCTCCGCGCACGAACACCAGCCCTGTGGCGCCCACTTGGGCAAGCTCTCGGCCCTCCTCGTCGCGGATCTGGATCTCGACGCCGGGCAGCGCCCGGCCCACCGAGCCGAGCCGGTCGCGTATCGCCGGCTCGTCGGACACCAGCGCCTCGCGGTGGTCGTCGGGGCCGAGGACGGCGATCGAGGACGTGGTCTCGGTCAGCCCGTACGCGTTCACGAAACCGGTGTCCGGGAAGGTCCGCAGCGCCCGTTCGACAACGGGCCGCGGGGTGCGGGCGCCGCCGTACGCGAGGCTTCGCAGTGTCGGTGTCCGGGCGGTGGCGCCGTCCGGGACCTCGGCGACGATCCGGGCGAGCATCGTCGGCACGACGAGCGCGTGGGTGACACGTTCGCGCCGGACCGCCGCCAGCCAATCCGGCGCGTCGAAGGCGGCCTGGTACACGATCCGACGCCCCGAGTAGAGGTTTGTCAGCAGGTTCATCAGACCGGCCACGTGGTACGGCGGCACCGCCACGAGCGTCGCCGCGTCCGGCTCGGCCGACCCGAACTCCTGGGTGTTGAACACATAGGCGAGCAGGTGGCGGTGGCGCAGGAGAGCCGCCTTGGGCTCCGCCGTCGTCCCACTGGTGTAGAGCACGACAGCGATGGCGTCCTGGTCCTGCGGGGCCGGTTCGTCGTCGCCCCCGCCCGTGTCCCGCTCGGCTTGCAGGAGTTCGTCGAGGTCGTCCGCGCGCAACACCAGCGCGCCCGGATGTCGGTCGAGCAGTCGGGTCAACTGCTGTTCGCCGAGGCGGTAGTTGACGGGGATGAAGGGGACTCCCGCAAGGGCCGCGCCGAACAGGGCGACGGGGTGGGCGAGATGGTTGGCGCCGAGGTACAGCACGGCCGACCGGTGCCGGAAGCGGTGCGCGGCGGCCCGGGCGCGGTCCAGCAGCTCCGAGGCGGTCAGGGAACGGCCGTCCGCCGTCACCACCACCCGGTCCCCGGCCGAGGTCGCCATCTCCAGAATCATGGTTATATTCATGAGAATGCTATTCTCATCTGACTAGAGCCCTGCTTGCAAGAGAGGAAAACCTTGATGCAGATCAGTGGCAGCTCGGCAGTCGTCGTCGGTGGGGCCGGAGGCCTGGGCGAGGCCACCGTCCGCCGGTTGCACGCGGCGGGCGCGAAGGTGGTCGTCGCCGACCTAGCCGACGAGAAGGGCAAGGCGCTGGAGCAGGAGCTCGGCGTGCGTTACGTACGGACGGACGCCACCTCGGAGGACGATGTCCTGGCGGCGCTGGCCGAGGCGGAGTCGGCCGGCCCACTGCGGATCTCGGTGGACTGCCACGGCGGCCCGGCGAGCGGCGGCCGGCTGATCGGCAAGGACGGCACACCGATCGGCCTCGACGGCTTCAGGACGACCATCGACGTCTATCTGACCGGCGTGTTCAACGTGCTGCGGCTGGCCGCCGCCGCCATGGCCCGGCAGGAGCGAACCGACGACGGCGACGACGGCGGCCGAGGGGTCATCGTCAACACCGCGTCGATCGCGGCGTACGAGGGCCAGATCGGCCAACTTCCGTACGCGGCGGCCAAGGGCGGCGTCGTGAGTATGACGCTGGTGGCCGCTCGTGACCTGTCCCCGCTCGGCATCCGGGTGGTCACCATCGCTCCCGGCACCTTCCTGACTCCGGCCTACGGCAAGGCCGGTGACCAGCTGGAGGCCTACTGGGGCCCCCAGGTCCCCCATCCCCGGCGGATGGGACGCTCCCCCGAGTACGCGGCGCTCGTCGAGCACATCTGCGAGAACGGCTATCTCAACGGCGAGGTCATACGCCTCGACGGAGCACTCAGGTTCCCGCCCAAGTGAGCGACGGCGGCGGTTCGTTGAAGGGGAAGGCCGCCTTTGTCGCCGGCGCGAGCCGGGGTATCGGGCGCACGGTCGCCGTGGCGTTGGCGGCGGCCGGGGCGTCGGTGGTGGTGGCCGCGCGGTCCGAGGAGGCGGGGCGGCTGCCGGGGACGATCCACTCCGTCGCCGACGGGATCACGGAGGCGGGTGGGCGGGCGCTGGCGGTGCCCTGCGACGTCAGCAGCGAACAGTCGGTGGAGGCGGCCGTGACGGCGGCCGTCGCCGAGTTCGGCGGCATCGACATCCTGGTCGCCAACGCCGGGGTGCTGTGGCTCGGCCCGGTCGAGTCGACGCCGCTCAAACGCTGGCAGCTGTGCCTGGACGTCAATCTGACGGGCGTCTTCCTCGTCACCAAGGCCGTGATCCCCTACGTCCGGGAGCGCGGCGGCGGATCACTGGTCGCCGTGACGACGAGTGGGGTCGGGATGACCGACCGGGGCGCCAACGCGTACTGGGTGTCCAAGGCGGCCGTCGAGCGCCTCTATCTCGGCCTCGCCGCCGACCTGCGGGCCGACAACATCGCCGTCAACTGCCTTGCCCCGTCCCGGATCGTCCTGACGGAGGGGTGGCAGGCGGCGGGGGGCGGCCGGGAGATCCCGCCGGAGATGGTGGAGCCGCCCGAGGCGATGGGCCGGGCCGCGGTACTGCTGGCCGGGCAGGACGCGAGCGGGATCACGGGGACCGTACAGCGCTCGGAGTCACTCGACTGAGGAACACCTGGCAGATGCCCAACTGTGCGACTGGGAGGCACAGTTGGGCGTCAGCCGGTGGCTGTGCACATCCCGTCGTCCGGTACCTCAGGCGGGTGTCCTACCGTCCAGCTCCGCCCCGTGCCGCCGCGCAGGCTCCGCCGTCGATGAGGAGGTCGATGCCGGTGACGAAGCTCGCCTCCGCCGAGAGCAGGAAGGCGACTCCGGCGGCGACCTCCTCGGCGCGGCCCGGGCGGCCGGTCGCGGACCGGCGTACGAGGGTGTCCATGGCCGGCTGGTTCGCGGCTTCCTGGCGGCCCTGCGGGGTGTCGATGACGCCGGGTGAGACCGAGCAGATGCGGGCGCCGAGCGGGCCGAGCCTCAGCGCCTCCCGGCGTACGAAGCGGTGTACCCCGTGTTTGGCCCAGGCGTAGGCGACACCGCTGTCCTCGACGGCCGGTCCGAGTGCGTCGTGGAGCCGGTCGAGGAAGCCGTCGGCGAGCGGGTCGTCCAGGACGGCCGCGACAGCCGGGGAAGCCTCCAGGTTGCCGAGCAGCGGGGCCATCGAGGCGAAGCACACCATCGCCGTGCCCTCCGTGGCCTGTGGGCGCAGGGCCTCGGCGAGCAGCGCGGTGCCCACCAGGTCCACCGTGAAGACGGTCCGCCAGTCGGCCATGGTGGGCGAGATGCCGGCGGCGTGGGCGACGGCGCGCAGGGTGCCGAGTTCGGCGGTGCGTGCGGCGAGCCGGGCCAGACCGTCCCGGTCGGTGATGTCGAGGACGAACGGCTCGACGGCCGCGCCCCCTCCATCAGCCGCCAAGTCCTTCGCCGCCGCTGTCACGGTCGCCTCGTCCCGGTCGACGAGCAGCAGCGTGTCCACCGTGCCGGCCAGGCGCCGCGCGCACTCCAGTCCCATTCCGCGTCCTGACCCGGTGGCGATACCCACGGTGTTCATGCTCTGCTCCCGCCGTCGGCCCAGAACTTCTCCAGCATCGGCTGTGCCGCCCGGTCCACGAGCTCGACGAGAACTCCGCCCGTGCCGCGCAGGAACGCGAAGTCGGATCCGGCCGGGCCGATGCGGGACGCCTCGACCGTGTAGCCGAGGCCGGCGAGTTCCGCGCGGTCCGCGCCGACGTCGTCGGACCAGTAGCCGATGTGGTGGACGCCTCCGGCGGGCCCCGTCTCCCAGAGGGTGCCGGGGATGCTCCGCAGGATCTCCAGTCGGGGTTCGGTCCGCGAGTAGACGCAACTGAGGCGTACTTCGGCCTCGCCGGTGGGCAGCGTCATGGTCAACGGTGCGGCGATCTCCGCGCACCACTCGTACCCGAACGCCGCCGACAACGCGGCCAGGGTCCCCTCGAAGTCCTGGACGACGATGCCGAGATGGAACTGGTCCTCGCCCCTCATGCCCCGGCCACCTCGCTCTCGCTGGAAGAGCCGCGCTGGACAGGGCCGTTGTGCTCGCCCAGTCGGGGCGGCGGCCCGTAGCCGGGCTCGTGGCCCGCGATCCGTACCGGGCCGCGGACGAGTCGGTACTCCCCCGCCGTCACCACTGCCTCGGGGGTGGCCGCCAGCGCTTCCGGCAGCGTGCGTACGGCGGCGGCCGGGACCCCCAGGGGCCGTAGCCGGGCTTCCCAGGCCGCGGCGGTGTCGCCCGCCAGGGCCCGCGTCACGGCTTCCAGCACCTCTTCCCGCCGTGCCGCACGCTCGGCCATGGTCGGGAACCCCTCGACGCCCGCCTCCGCCGCGAAGGACTTCCAGAAGCCGTCGTGGGTGATGAACAGCGCCAAGTGCCCCTCGGCGGTGGGGAAGAGCTGCGCCGGTACGTAGTAGGAGTGCGCGCCGAGCGGCAGGCGCCGTGGCTCGGTGCCCTCGTTGAGGTAGGCCGAGGCACGGTAGTTGAGCTGCGAGAGCATCACGTCCCGTAGGGAGACGTCGACTTGGCCGCCCCGCCCCGAGACGATCTGCGCGAGGAGGCCCAACGCGGCTGTGAGGCCCGTCGAGTTGTCGGCGGCGGAGTAGCCGGGCAGCGTCGGCGGGCCGTCGGGATCTCCGGTGAGCGCGGCGACTCCGGTGGCCGCCTGGACGACGTAGTCGAAGGCGGGTTCGTCGCCCGTGTCCAGCCCGAAGCCGGTCAGCGCGACGCACACGATCCGCTCGTTCCACTTCCGCAGAGCCTCGTATGTCAGCCCGAGTCGCTGGATCGCCGACGGCTTGAGGTTGACGAGCAACGCGTGTGCGTCGGCGGCGAGTTCACCGAGTCGGTCCTGTCCGGCGTCGGTTGTCAGATCGAGGCAGACGCTGCGTTTGCCCCGGTTGAGGCTGGCGAAGTAGGCGTCGCTCACCTGCCGTGAGATGTCCCCGCCGGGCGGCTCGATCTTCGTGACCTCGGCGCCCAGGTCGGCGAGCATCATCGTGGCGTAGGGGCCCGCCAGCATGTGGCCGACCTCCAGGACGCGGATGCCCGCCAGTGGCCCGGCCGTCCGCCCGGGGGTCATCGCACCTCCGCCGCGAGGGCGGCCAGCATGTCCCGCGTACGGCGCTTGGAGGCGATCAGTTGGTCTCTGCCCTCGCCGATCGGCAGCAGCCTTACCGACAGGTCGGTGACTCCGGCGTCGGCGAAGCGACGGAAGCGGGCCAGAATTGCCGCCTCGTCGCCGGCCGCGCACAGGTCGCCGATGTCGCGGGCATCGCCGTAGTCCAGCAGGCGCTGGTAGTTGGGCGAGATCTCGGCCTCCCCGAGGATGCGGTTGGCGCGTTCACGGGCCGCGTCGACCTCCGCCGGCCGGCACAGACACACGGGGATGCCCGCGACGACCCTGGGCGCGGGTCGGCCCGCACCCTCGGCCGCCTTGGTGATGCGCGGGACGACATGGTCGGCGACCGCGCGTTCGTCGGCCATCCACAGGACGGTGCCGTCGGCGCGCTCGCCCGCGAGGGCCAGCATGACCGGGCCGAGGGCGGCGATCAGGACGGGCAGCGGGCCTACGGGTCCGAGGTCGAGCGGGTTGTGCACGGTGAAGGTGCCGTTCTCGACGTCGACCGGGCCGGGGCCGCGCAGGGCCGCGTCGAGGACGTCGAGGCAGTCACGGGTGAACGCGGCCGGCCGCTCGTACGGCAGCCCGAGCATGTCCCGGACGATCCAGTGGTGCGAGGGCCCGACGCCCAGGGCCAGCCGGCCCCCGGTCGCCGCCTGCGCGGACAGCGCCTGGCGGGCGAGGGCGATCGGATGCTGGGCCTGGAGAGGGACGACCGCCGTCCCGATCTCGATCCGCTCGGTCCGCGCGCCCATCAGCGCGACGGCGGTCAACGCGTCGAAGTCCGTGGGTATCTGGGGCACCCAGGCGGTGTCGAGGCCTGCCTGCTCGGCCCACGTCACGTCGTCGATCATCCGTGCGACCTTGCGCGCGGAATCCCCACGCTCCGGCCCGATCATCACACCGACCCGCACAGTGCCTCCAGCTGTCGACAGGTTTCCGAGCAGAGTTCGAAGCAGAGTTCGAGCAGGGCTTACGAGCCCGTGGCCGTACTTCCCGTACTCCCCGCGCTCCCCGCGTTCCCGGTCAGCGCACGCATCTCCGCCACGAGCACGTCGAGTGGCGTACCGGTCGGGAAGACCGCCGCCGCACCCGCCGCCCGCATCCGGGGCACGTCGGCCGGCGGGATGGTGCCGCCCACGACGACGGCTATGTCATCGGCCCCGGCTGCCCGCAGCGCCTCGACCACCTTCGTGGTCAGGGCCAGATGCGCGCCGGAGAGGATACTGAGCCCGACCACGGCCACGTCCTCCTGGACGGCCGTCGCCACGATGGTGTCGACGCGCTGACGGATGCCGGTGAACACGACCTCGAAGCCGGCGTCACGCAGGGTCCGCGCGACGATCTTGGCCCCGCGGTCGTGACCGTCCAGTCCGGGCTTGGCGACCAGGATCCGCGTGGCAGCCCGCGTGGCGGCGCTCATCAGAACACCACCGGCTGCTGGAACTCGCCCCAGACGGCCTTCAGCGCGGCGACCATCTCGCCCACCGTGCAGTAGGCGTTGGCGCAGTCGATCAGTACGGGCATCAGGTTCTCCGTCCCGTCCGCCGCGCGCGCCAGCCGGAAGAGCTGTTCGCGTACGAGGGCGGCGTCCCGCGTCGCCTTCACGTCGGCGAGGCGCTTCAGCTGCCGGTCCCGGCCCTCCGCGTCCAGTTCGTACGTCACCAGGTCCGGTGGCGGCTCGTCGGAGACGAACCGGTTGACGCCGACGACCGGACGGGTGCCCGCCTCGACGTCCAGGTGCAGTTGGTAGGCCTCGTCGGCGATGAGGCCCTGCAGATAGCCGTCCTCGATGGCGCGGACCATGCCGCCGTACCGCTCCAGGTCGTCCATGATCTCGACGATCCGTGCCTCGGTCGCGTCGGTGAGCGCCTCGACGAAGTACGAGCCGCCGAGCGGGTCCGCGACCCGGGTCACGCCGGTCTCGTGGGCGAGGATCTGCTGGGTGCGCAGAGCCAGCGTCGCCGACTCCTCGCTCGGCAGGGCGAACGGTTCGTCCCAGGCGGCCGTGAACATCGACTGGACACCGCCGAGTACGGAGGCCATCGCCTCGTACGCCACCCGGACCGTGTTGTTCTGCGCCTGGGGCGCGTAGAGAGAGGCCCCGCCGGCCACGCAGCCGAAGCGGAACATGGACGCCTTGTCGGTCGTGGCGCCGTACCGCTCCCGGACGATGGTGGCCCAACGCCTGCGTCCCGCACGGTACTTGGCGATCTCCTCGAAGAAATCGCCGTGGGTGTAGAAGAAGAAGGAGATCTGCGGGGCGAACTGATCGACCGTCATCCGGCCGCGCTCCAGCACCGTGTCGACATACGTCACTCCGTCGGCGAGCGTGAACGCCATCTCCTGTACGGCGTTGGCGCCCGCGTCGCGGAAGTGCGAGCCGGCCACCGAGATCGCGTTGAACCGGGGCACCTCGGCGGCGCAGAACTCGATGGTGTCCGCGATCAGGCGGAGGGACGGCTGCGCGGGCCAGATCCAAGTCCCCCTGGACGCGTACTCCTTGAGGATGTCGTTCTGGATGGTGCCGGTCAGTTTCGCGCGCGGTACACCCTTGCGCTCGGCGGCGGCGACGTAGAAGGCGAGGAGGATCGCCGCGGTGCCGTTGATGGTGAAACTGGTGCTGATCCTGTCGAGGGGGATGTCCTCGAAGAGGATCTCGACGTCGGCGAGGGTGTCCAGGGCGACGCCGACGCGTCCGACCTCCTCGGTGACCTCGGGGTCGTCGGAGTCGTAGCCGCACTGGGTGGGCAGGTCGAGGGCGACCGACAGGCCGGTGCCACCCTGGTCGAGCAGATAGCGGTAGCGGCGGTTGGACTCCTCGGGCGTACCGAAGCCGGAGTACTGGCGGAGTGTCCACAGCCGTCCCCGATACCCGGTCGCGTAATTGCCGCGTGTGAACGGGTAGTTGCCCGGCTCGGGCGGATCGGCGGCGCCCCGGTCGGCGGGTCCGTAGACCGCCTGGAGCCGAATGCCTGAAGCAGTCTCTTCCGATGGCGTCATCTCAGCTGGTCCTTCATCACCTTGCCGGTGGCGTTCAACGGCAGCTCTTCGAGGAACTCCACGAACCGGGGCGCCTTGAACCCGGCCATTCGTTCACGGCTCCAGGCGATCAGGTCGTCCGCCGAGACGTCCCCGCCGCGTACGACGAACGCCTTGCCGACCTGCCCGAGCCGCTCGTCCGGTACGCCGATCACGGCGGCCTGCGCGACGGCCGGGTGTTCGAGGAGGAAGCCCTCGATCTCGGCCGGGTAGGCGTTGAAGCCGCCCACGATGAACATGTCCTTCTTGCGGCCCACGATCCTCAGGTGTCCTCGCTCGTCGAGGGTGCCGACGTCTCCGGTGTGCAGCCAGCCGTCCGCGTCGATCGTCTCGGCGGTGGCGGCGGGATCGTCGAGGTAGCCGCGCATGACGCTGTAGCCGCGGATGAGGACCTCGCCGTCGTCGGCGACGCTCACCTCGACACCATCGCAGGGGGTGCCGACCGTGGTGGCGATGTCCTCGAAGGAGTCACCGGGGCGGGAGGCGGTGGCTGTACCCGCCTCCGTCAGGCCGTACCCGGTCATGATGTGCTGGAAGGGCAGGTCATGGACGATCCGGCGGATCAGCTCGACGGGGATGTCGGCGGAGCCGGTCACCGCCACCCGCAGCGAGGACAGGTCACGGCGGTCCCCCGCTGCCAGGAGCGAGTGGTAGAGCGTGGGCGGTCCCGGCAGGACCGTCACCTTCTCGCGCTCCACCAGGTCCAGGACGCGGTCCACGTCGAAGACGGGCACGGGCAGGACGGTCGCGCCCCGGATCAGGGAGGCGACGAGGCCCGCCTTGTAGCCGAAGATGTGGAAGAACGGGTTGACGATCAGATAGCGGTCGCCCTCGCGCAGGGTCGCCAGGTCGCACCACTCGCCGTACAGGCGGAGCGTCTGGGCGTGGGTCATCAGGACGCCCTTGGGCCGCCCGGTGGTACCGGAGGTGAAGGCGATGTCGCTGACGTCGTCGCCGCTCACCGCCCGCTCGAACGGCGAACCACTCGCCAGGAAGCCCGACTTGAGGTCGATCACCGGCACACCCGGTGGGCCCTCGAAGTCCAGGCCGAGGAAGCCCGCCTCGACCAGGAGGAGCTTGGCCCCGCTGCGGCGGACGATGTCGTGGGCCTCGTCCGCCTTGAACCGGGTGTTGACCGGGACGAGCACCCCGCCGGCGGTGAGGAGCCCGAAGGCGGCGACGATCCACTCGGCGGAGTTGGGCGCCCAGATCGCGACCCGGTCGCCCTTCCCGATCCCGGCGACGGCGAACGCTCCCGCTGCCGTGCGCACCCGCTCGACCAACTCGGCGAAGGTGAGCCTGAGTTGGCCGTCGACGACCGCCTCGGCGTCACCGAAGCGGTCGGCCGCGCTCAGCACCATCCGCGGGATGGTCTCCCACTTCATTCCGGTATCAGCCTGGAGAGGTTGCCGCCCATGATCTTCGCCTGGTCGGTGACGCTCAGGTGCTGGATGGCGTCGACGTAACTCTGCGGCTGGGCCAGGCCCTCGGGGTGCGGGTAGTCCGAGCCGAACAGCACCCGGTCCACGCCCATCAGGTCGACGAGATCGCCGAGGTCGTCCTCGTAGAACGGGCTGACATGGATGCTGTCCTTGACGGCCTGTACCGGGTCGCCCAGGAACTCGTTCGGCATCTTCTTGTAGACGTCGCGGAGTTGGTCGAGCAGCGGCGCCACCCAGGAGGAGCCGTTCTCGATGAGCGCGATCTTCAGTCCCGGGACGCGGAACAGGGCGCCGTGGCACACCCAGGCGGCCACCGCGTCCTGGATCGGCCGCCATTCGGACACCGTACGGAAGGCGTTGGGCTTGAACGGGAG
Source organism: Streptomyces sp. NBC_01390 (assembly GCF_045040105.1). Classification (NCBI taxonomy): domain Bacteria; kingdom Bacillati; phylum Actinomycetota; class Actinomycetes; order Kitasatosporales; family Streptomycetaceae; genus Streptomyces; species Streptomyces sp. NBC_01390. The sequence continues at coordinate 478,204 of NZ_CP109551.1, forward strand.
CATCTCGTTCGTCCCGCCCTCCCAGTCGCTGGTGTACCGGGCGTACCCGCTGTCCGAGGAGTGCATCGCGACCAGCACGCCGGTCTCGACGACGCGCTGCCAGAACGGGTCGAACTCGGGCGCGGCGAAGGAGCGCGAGCCGCCGTAGCCGGGCACCGGGGCGGGGCGCACCAGGATCGCCCGGGCGCCGCGCTCGACCGCCCAGTTCAGCTCCGCTATCGCCTTGTCCAGGATGGGCAGAGTGATGACCGGGGTGGTGAGAATACGGTCCTTGTAGTTGAAGCCCCACGTTTCGTACAGCCACTCGTTGAGCGAGTGGATCACCGCGTGGATCAGCTCGGGATCGTCCCGCATCCGCTCCTCGATGAGGCTGGCGAGCGTCGGGAACATCAGCGTCCTCTGCACTCCCAGCTCGTCCAGCAGCTCCAGCCGGGGCCCCGGTTCGCGGAAGGCGGGGATGGAGCGCATCGGCTCGCCGAAGATCTCGCGGCGGCTCTTCCCGTCCGGGTTGCCGAACTTGAAGTAGTCCTCCATCGCCCCGGGGCGGGCGACCACCTCGAAGGTGGGGTTGGGGATGTACTCGCTGATCTGCCCCCGGATCGCGATCTTCGTACGGCCGTTCACCTGCACGTACTGGATGGCGCCTTCGTATTGCCTGGGGAGGTGCTTGGTCAGCGCCTCTTCGGTCTCGTACAGGTGGTTGTCCGCGTCGAAAAGCGGATACGGCAGCTCGCGCGACGGCATTGAGATCCTCCTTCGCAGAATGCGAGAATCTTATTCTCACTTCTTATGGGCCGCAACGTTCTTGCGGAGAACGAACTTCTGGACCTTGCCGCTCGCGGTGCGCGGGAAGTCGTCGACAACATGCAGTTCCTCCGGCCACTTCTGCCGGGCGAGGCCCTCCCGGTCCAGGTGGGCGCACATCTCGTCGAGCGTGGGCGCGCGGTGACCGGGTCTCAGACGCAGGACGGCCGCCGCGTGTTCGCCGAGCCGCTCGTCCGGCGCCGCCACCACCGCGGCCTCGGCGACGGCCGGCAGGGCGAGCAGCACCTCCTCGACCTCGAGCGCGCCGATGTTCTCGCCGCCCCGGATGATGATGTCGGCCTTGCGGTCGGTGATCGTGAGATACCCGTCGCCGTCGAGCACCCCGATGTCGCCGGTGCGGTACCAGCCGTCGGGGTCGAAGGCCCGGCCGGTCAGCTCCGGGTCGGTGTAGCCGAGGCAGAGATCCGGTCCCCGGCTGAGGATCTCGCCGTCGTCCGCGAGCCTGACCTCGACGCCGGGCAGGCGGTCGCCGTCGGTGTAGAGCCGCTTGACCTCGGGGGCGGTGTGGCGGGAGCCGGTGATCGAGGGGTGCTCCGTGCTGCCGTACGAGCGGAAGACGGTGATCCCGAGGCGGGCCAGCCTGTCGGTGACGGCGGCCGGGACCGCGGAGCCGCCGAGGCCCGCGTACTTCATGCCCGCGAGGTGGGCGGGGGTGAAGCCGGGATGATCGAGGAGGCTCGTCATGTAGTACGCGGCGCCGCCGCCGACCGTGAGCCGCTCGCTCTCCATCAGGCCGAGGGCCGCGCCGGGGTCCCAGACGTCGGCAAGGTTCACCGGCGTGCCGTCCAGGACCGGGATGAGGAAGGCGTTGACCATGCCGATGAAGTGGCCGACGGGCGCCGAGGTGAGCTGGCGGCCCCGGTCCGGCGGGTAGAGCCCGGACAGTTGCCGGGTCTCGAAGCCCAGGGTCTGGTGGCTGTGCACAACTCCCTTGGGATCGCGTGTCGTTCCGGAGGTGAACGCGATCAGGGCAGGCTTCGCCGGATCCGTCGCGAGGACGCCGGGCAGGGGTTCGTCGGCGAGCAGGTCCTCGAAGTCGCGCCCCACGAGGCCGACCACGGGCACGCCCGCGCTGAGGTCGGGTCGATGTTCGAGGTGGCCGAAGCGGGCGGCGGTGACGAAGACGCGCGGGCGGACGGCGTCCAGGATGTAGCCGACCTCCTTGCGCCCGTAGAAGTGGACGACCGGCACGACGACCGCGCCGAGCAGCGCCGACGCCCAGAAGACCGCCGCCGCCTCCATCCAGTTGGGCAGTTGGAACGCGACCACGTCGCCGGGACCCACCCCGCGCTCCCTGAGTCCGGCCGCGAGCCGGCGTGCAACGCGCTCGACGTCCGCGAATGTTCCCTTCCACGGCCGCACCGCCGAGTGCACACGGAACTCCGTGTCGGGGGCGGCCGCCAATCCGTGCGCCAGCAGGTCACCGAGCGTGTCGCGGGTCCACCAGCCCTCCGCCTCATAGCGCTTGGCCAGCTCGGCGGGGACTGTGCGCGTGGGGATCGTTCGCATCGCGGCAACTCCCTCCCTTGTGAAGAGAATTGCACTCTCGCAGAGGGAGAAGGTAAATTCCAGACATGGTACGAGACCACGGTTTCCACCCGGTCCGGATCAAGCGGATCATCCAGGAGACAGCCGACACGCGCACGTACGTGCTTGACGCGCCCTTCCCCTATCGTGCCGGGCAGTTCCTGACCGTGCGGGCGTGCGGTGCCCTGCGCAGCTACTCGATGTCGAGTTCCCCGGACACCGACAGCGAGTTGACCACCACGGTGAAGCGGGTTCCGGGCGGTCTGGTGTCGAACTGGATGCACGACCACCTCGCACCCGGCGACCTCATCGAGACCACGGCCCCGGCAGGCGTGTTCTGTCTGCGGGAGGGCACCGCGCCGCTGGTGGCGCTCTGCGGTGGCAGCGGGGTCACGCCGATCCTCTCCCTCGTGAAGACCGCGCTGGCCACGACCGGACGGCGGGTGCGGGTCCTGACCGCGAACCGGGACGCGGACTCGGTGATATTCCGCGACACGCTGGCCGAGCTGGCGAAACGGTACGCGGGCCGGTTCGAGATCCGACACCATCTCGACGACCGCCAGGGGCTCGTCACCGAGGCGGAGATACGGGAGTTCGTGGGCGGCGACCTGAACGCGGACGTCTACCTCTGCGGGCCGGCCCCGTTCATGGCCCTGGCCGAGGACACGCTGCTCGGACACGGCGTCGGGGCCGGGCAGATCGTCGCCGAGCGCTTCACACCGCTGGAGCCGACAGCAGGGGAGGCCGCGGGGGTCGCCGCCGAGCCCGGACGCGAACTCGGACCCGAGAACGAAGCCGCAGCCGGTCGGGAGAGCGGTGGCGGCACGGTCACCGTCGTCCTCGCCGGAAAGCGGCGCACGGTCGACCAGCATCCCCGCGAGTCGCTGCTGGAGAGCGCCCGCCGGGCCGGTCTCATGCCGCCCTTCTCCTGCGAGATGGGCAACTGCGGTACCTGCATCGCCCGGCTCACCGAGGGCGAGGCCAAGATGCGCGTCAACAACGCGCTCGACGACGACGAGGTGGCCGAGGGCTGGGTCCTGACCTGCCAGGGCGAACCGGTGACCACGCACGTCACGGTCGAGTACGAGGCCTGATTCCGAGAGCCGGCAAAGTCCACGCCCCACCGACCGAAGAGGCACACATGGTTGATCTGGAACTCGAACTGGACGAGGGCCTGGCAGTCATCACCATCAACCGGCCGCACGCCCGCAACGCCATCGCACCGGCCACCATGGACGAGCTGGACCAGGCCCTCGACGCGGTGGCGGGCGCCCGGGCCCTGGTCATCACGGGCGCGGGCGACAGGGCCTTCGTGTCGGGCGGCGACCTCAAGGAGCTCGCCGCGATCCGCACCGAGGACGAGGCGCTGGCGATGGCCCTGCGGATGCGCGGCGTCTGCGACCGGCTGGCCGCCTTCCCCGGCCCGGTGATCGCCGCCCTCAACGGCCACGCCTTCGGCGGTGGCGCCGAGGTGGCGGTGGCCGCCGACATCCGGATCGCGGCCGACGACATCAGGATCGGCTTCAACCAGACAGCCCTGGCGATCATGCCCGCGTGGGGCGGCGCCGAACGGCTCGCCGCGCTGGTCGGCAGGGGCCGGGCACTCCTGCTCGCCGGCACCGCCCAGGTGCTCGACGCGCCGGAGGCCGAACGTCTCGGGCTGGTGGACCGGGTGCTGCCCCGGGCCGCCTTCGCGGAGGGCTGGCGCACCCTGGCCCACCGGCTCGCCACCCGCCCGGCCCAGGAGATCAAGCGGGTGGTGTCGGGAAACCTCACACCGGAGGAGGCGGCCCGCGCCTTCGCCCGTCTGTGGGTGTCCGAGGAGCACTGGCAGGCAGCGGAAAGGGTGATGTCCCGTGGATGACACACGAGTTGAGACCACAGGTCGACGCGGCGGACCCGGCACCCCCGGCCCACTGACTCGGGCCGGGGCCGACCGGTCGGGCCGAGCGGCCGAACCCGGCCGCGCACAGGGCGACTTGACCGACGTACGACGCGACTCGGCGGGCGGCACGGAGGCCGAGAGCCACCAAGTCGGCTCCGTGCTGGTCGAGTCGAGCCCCGTCGGGCCGGTCGTGACCCCGCCCGAACCGACCGGTCTCGTGGTCCTCTTTCTGCACGGTGACCGGCAACTCTCCGGGACCCCGGATCCGGTGCTGCTCGGTCCGGCCGAGCGGCTCGCGCTTCGTACGGGAGCGGTGGTCGTCTGTCCGCGCTACCGCTCCTCGTTCCCGGGCGCCCTCGACGACGTGCACGCCGTGTACGACTCCTGCCGGGCCCGGGGTCCGGTGGCGCTGGCAGGTGAGCGCCTCGGCGCCGGGCTCGCGGCGTCGCTGCTGGTGCGGCTGCGGGACATGGGAGCGGCGGCGCCGCAGTGCGCGGTGCTCGGCTCGGCGCTGCTCGATCTGACTCTGGACGCGCCGAGCCTGTTGTTCAACGCGGCGGCCGACCCCGCCTTCGACCTCGACGAACTCCGGCTGCGCGCCTCCCTCTACGCCGCCGGCGCCGAGCCGACCAACCCGCTGCTCAGCCCCCTGCACGCCAATCTGCACGGGCTGCCACCGGTCCAGCTGCTGGTCGCGGGCACCGATCCCCTGCTGGACGACTCGCTGGGGTTCGCCGCCCGCGCGGCCCGTTCCGGGGTGGTCGTGGATCTGCGGGTGTCGGAGGACGCCGAGCGGATGCGGGCCGGGGCGGTGACGGCCATGGCCGGGTTCATCCGGGCGTGGACCCGATCAGCAGGGTCATCACGTCCCGCATGATCTCGGGATAGTCGGACTGCTCGTCGTCCAGCAGCCACTGCAACTGCATCCCGTCGAGCATCGCGACCAGGGCGCTCGCCGCGGCGCGCGGGGTGAGGCCGCTGGGCAGACGGTCGCCGTAGATCTCGGTCAGCTGGGCGACGGTGTTGTCCTGGATCGACCGGTAGTGGTCGTGGAAGAACGCGTGGCTGGGATCGTCACCGACGATCCCCTCCGCGACCAGCACGCTGTGGATCTGGACCAGCCCGGCGTTCTGATGGTCGTATGCGACGGCCTCGGCGACCAGGCTCGGCAGGTCCTTGTCCGAGTGAGCGGCGGCGAGATGCTCCCGGGCCAGGTCCTCGCGGCGCTGGAGCAGGGCGTGCAGGAGGCGCTTCTTGCTGGGGAAGTAGTGCAGGACGCCCTGCCGGGTCAGGCCCGCCCGCTCGGCGACCGCGTCCATCGAGGCCCGTCTGTAGCCGCGCTCGGCGAACACGTCCAGGGCGGCAGCCAGGATTTCCTCACGCCGGGCCGTCGTCTCCACGCGTCACCTTCTCCGCCGCCGGCACACCGATGTGCCGGTACGGTCACCACACCACACAAGTGCCTCCCGGGGCCACTGCCGGACGGCCGCCACTTCCGTCGACACCCGCACAACAGGTCAACGCCCGCCGAGCAGACGGGCGTTGACATGCCATGAAGGCACAGTCGCGAGGCCGGACCGGTGTCAGCCGTTCCCTGCGGGCGGCTCGAAACCGGCGACGATCACCATGTTGGCGTCGGCCGCCGCGTGTCGCAGGGGCTTGGCCTTCTCGTACTCGGCGGACTCGTACCAGGCGCGGGCCGCCTCCACCGACTCGAACTCGAGGACAACGGTCTGGTCACCGTGCCATTCGCCCTCCAGCTGCTGCGGCTCGCCGTCGACGGCCAGGATCGACGCGCCGCTCGCGGCCAGTGTCGGCCCGGCGGCGCGGGCGTAGGCTTCCAGGCCCGCCGGGTCCTTGATGACCTCGGTGACGATGATGTACCCCTTGGGCATGTACCCGTCCTCTCGATTTCACTGCGCGAACGGGTCCTAGCTGAGCACGATGGCCCGCTCCGGGCAACTACTGACGGCGGTGCGCACGGCGTTCTCGTGCTCGGCGGGAATCTCCGGCACCAGCACCTCGGCGTACCCGTCGTCGGTGAGGTCGAAGACCTCGGGGCACAGGGTCCAGCACACGCCGTGCCCCCGGCAGCGGTCCTCGTCCACGGCGGCCTTCATCGGGCGGGTTCCTGGGAGAGCGTGAACTCCAGGCCGAGGTGGGTCAGTCCGCGCAGGATGTACGTCGGCAGATACCGGAACTCGCGGGCGTCGGCGGGGCCGTGCACCGTCTCGGAGATCCTGATGTCGGTCGTACGCTCGAGGATGCGCTCGATGGCCACGCGGCCCTCCGCCCGGGCGAGGGGCGCGCCCGGGCAGGTGTGGACGCCCCGGCCGAACGCCAGGTGGTGACGCGCGTTGGCCCGCGTTGCGTCGAAGGTCTGCGGGTCCTCGAAGTGGCGCGGGTCGCGGTTCGCAGCGCCGTTCAGGACCATGAGCGTGGTGCCGGCCGGGATGTCGACCCCGCCCACCGTGGTCGGTACGCGGGAGAGCCGGAAGTCGCCCTTGATGGGGCTCTCCATCCGCAGCACCTCTTCGACGAAGTTCGGGATGCGGTCCGGTTCGGCTCGCAACAGCGCCTGGAGCTCCGGCTGTTCGGCGATGATCTTGAGCGCGTTGCTCAGCAGCCGGACGGTGGTCTCCTGGCCGGCCGCGAAGAGGTTGGTGGCGACGCGGGCGACGTCCGCGACCTCGGGGGTCGAGCCGTCGGGGAAGGTGCCGATGGCGAGGCCGGTGATCACGTCGTCGCGGGGTTCCCGGCGGCGGTCCTCGACATAGGCCGCGAAGCGTTCGTACAGGTACTCCAGCGGCGTGTGGGCCATCTCTCCCTGCGTGCTGCCTACTCCCCCGTCCGCGTGCTGGCGACTCTGGAGCTTCTCGGCGAACTCGTCCCGGTCGGCCTCGGGGATACCGAGCAGGTCGGTGATGACCCGCAGGGTGAACGGGCCGGCGAAACCGCCGATGAAGTCGCCCTCCCCGGCGGCCAGATACTCGTCCAGCTGGGCGTCGGCGAGGTGCCACATGGACGCCTCGTTCTCCTTGAGGCGCCTCGGTGTGATGAGCCGCATCAGCAGCCCGCGGTGGGCGGTGTGCAGAGGCGGGTCGAACGTCGGCAACTGGTCGCTCATGGGGAGTTCGTCCCGGTGACGCTCGATCAGCTCGCTGACGTCATCGCCCTCCAGGGGGACCGGGAACCCCGGGAAGGGCCCGGTCACCGACACGCACGAGGAGAACGTCTCGGAGTCGCTGAAGACCTGCACTGCCTCGTCGTAGCCCGTCACCATCATCACGTCGTGATGGTTCTCCCGCCGCACGGGGCACTGGCCGCGCAGGGCCTCGAAGTACGGATAGGGGTCGGCGACCGCCCCCTCGTCCCGGAAGAAGTCGATTGCCTCGAAGTCACTCACGGTCTGTACGGCTCCCTTCGTCACCCTGACGGCAGACGATAGCAGCGCTCTTCGCCAATGAGAATGACATTTTCAAGTATGGGCATCACCCTGGGGCCCGCTTTGCGGAGATCAGCGGCCGGTCGATCCGCGCCATGACGGCGAGGGCGTCGTCGGCGGTCCGCATGACGGTCGCGCCCGCCGAGGTGCCGGCTCCTTCGGCGAGGTCCGCAAGCAGCCGGGCGTCCTTGCTGAGCAGCGGTCCGCCATGGGCGGCGATCCGGTCGAGGGTGCCACCGGCCGCGGCGACCCGGCCCAGCGCGAAACTCGCCCCGCTGCCGTGCGCGATGACGTCGGCCAGACCGGCCGGGTCCACGTCGAGGCTGCGCCCGAGGGCGAGTACGTCGGCGGAGGTCGCCAGATTCGCGGTGAACAGGGCGTTGTTGAGTAACTTGGCGACCTGCCCCGAGCCCACCGGGCCCATGTGGACCACTGGATCGCCGTATGTCTCGAACACCCGTCGGCAGAAGGCGACGGTCCCGGACTCGCCCCCGACCATCACCAGCAGCCGTCCCTCGGCCGCCGCCCCGCCGCCTCCACTGACCGGCGCGTCGACCAGGGCGACTCCGCGCGGCCGGGCCCGGTCGGCGAGCCGACGGCAGGTGTCGGGGTGGACGGTGCTGTGCACGGCGATCACTCCGCCGGGCCGCAGCCCGGCCAGCACCCCCTCGTTGCCGGCGATGACCTCCTCGACGTCCGCGTCGTCGCCGACGCAGACGCTCACGAGGTCACTTGCGGCGGCCAACTCGGCTGCGGAGACGGCGCGTTGGGCAGAGGTCCCGGCGAACGGGGCGAGCGAGGCAGGCCTTCTCGCCCACAGCGTCGTCGTGAACCCGGCATCGACGATCCGCCGCGCCATGGGTCCGCCCTGACTCCCGAGCCCGATGAACCCCACCCGCATCAGCCGGTCTCCTGTCCTGCCACTCCGGTGACCTCCGGGTCCGCCGCCTTCGCGGCCGCCTCAGGACGCTCGGGCCGCCAGAACGTCGCCAGCAGCCCCGCCGTCGCCACCACGGCCACTCCGAGAGCGATGCCGCCCCCCGCCCAGCCGGTCACCTCGATGTCGGCGGCGTGGTCCAGGGAGACTTTGCCGGGCCCCAGTACTCCGAGCGCCAGCGAGACCGTGGCCAGTATCAGGACGTACTCGTAGCCGTCCTTGAACACGAAGAACCCGTTGGGCCGGTGGGCGAGGAGCCCCGCGACCAGCATCACCGAGACCACCGCCGCACAGGCCAGCGGGGTGAACAGCCCGAGGACCAGCAGCACGCCCGCGCCGACCTCGGTGACCACGCTCATCCACGCCTGCAGTGTGCCGTGCCGCAGCCCGAGCCCGCCGAACCAGCGGGCCGTACCCTCGATCTTTCCGCCGCCCCGCCAGTGGTTGAGCCCGTGCGCGATCATGATGACGCCCAGGACCACTCTGACGACCAGTACCGCGACCGCTTCCGCGTTCGTCAACTCGCCCTCCCCTGCTGTCGTTCGGCGACTTCTGCCGCCGCTGCCGATGGCGCTTCCGCTTCCTCGCGTGCGAGCACGCACTCCTCGACGAACGACAGCACCTTGAGGTGATAGGCCAAAGACGTCAACCCAATGCTCAAGTTGTGTCCGCCGCCCGTCTGTTCGTCGACGGCGACCCGGGGCGACGCGGTGAACAGGGAGGCGATGTCGGCGAGCGCCGAGGGCCCCGAGCTCCACACTCGCTCGTGCTCGCCGAGCGTGTAGTGGACGGGGACGCGGATCAGCGGGGCGAGCTGGGGGAACGTGTCGATCCAGGTCCGGGCCACGACACCCTCGTACGCGGGTGAGCGCGAGGAGATCCGGGCGCCGCCGACCACGTCGTCCGCGTACAGGCGGGACGGCTGCCACAGCAGGTCGCGCACCCCGCTGTTCGGCGGGCGGCGCCGCCAGTCGCCGAGGATTCCGGCCGCGTCGTCGTGGTGGCGGCGTCCGGTGCCGGCGATCTCCAGGCCGAGCAGGTCCGGTCCGCGCCGCTCGTCGGCCGCCATACGGACCCCGAGTTCGCTGCCGATGGAGTGGGCCAGCACGAACACGCCGGCCCCGCGCGGCCGGGCCGCGAGGAGTCGCTCCACGGCCCCGTAGGCGACGTCGACGCGCCGCTCCGGGGACGTGAACTCGTCGGCGTACGGGGCCGAACTGCCGTATCCGGGACGGTCGATGGCGATGACGGTGAAGCCGAGGGCCTCGCCGGTGCGCAGCAGGGACAGCCGGGGCCGGTCCGGGTAGTCGAAGTAGCCCGAGAAGGCGGCTCCGCCGTGCAGCGCGAGGACGACGGCGCGCGGCTGACGTGTCTCCCGGACCAGTGCCGACATGGCGATGCCGTCCACGTCGACGACGACGCGTGAGGCAGCGGTCATGTGTCGGCCCGGAAGAGGATGGCCCCGCTGGGGGTGAGTCCTCCGGTGCTGACCACGGCGACCCGGGCGCCCCGCACCTGGCGCGCGTCGGCCTCGCCGCGCAGCTGGCTGATCGCCTCCTGGACCAGGCCCAGGCCGTGGGTGCGGCCGTGCGAGAGCTGCCCGCCGTGGGTGTTGAGGGGCAGCAGCCCGTCGCGGGCGATGTTCTTGCCGCCGTCCAGGAAGTCCTTGGCCTCGCCGATCCCGCAGAAGCCCAACGCCTCTATCCAGGAGAGGCAGTTGAAGGTGAAGCCGTCGTAGAGCTGTGCGACGTCGACGTCGGCCGGCCGCAGCGAGGTGCGGGTCCACAGATGGGCGGACTGGCCGAGCACCTGGGGTTCGTGGGTGAGGGTGCTCTGGTCCCACTCGATGCGTTCGAGGATCTGGGTGCCGACCGCCTCGACCAGGACGGGCGGTTTGGCGAGGTCCCGGGCCGCGTCCACGGCGGACACGATCACGGCGACCGATCCGTCGCAGGGCACGTCGCAGTCGTACAGCCCGAAGGGGGTGGTGACCGTTCTGGCCTGGAGATAGTCGTCCATGGTGAGCGGGTCGCGGTAGATCGCGGTGGGGTTGAGCGCGGCGTTCGCCCGCTGGTTGAGGGCGATCCAGCCGAGGGTCTCGCGGGTGGTGCCGTAGCGGTGGAAGTGGCGTTGCGCGTTCATGGCGAGGGTGTGCGAGGCGGAGTTCGCGCCGAAGGGCTTCATCCAGCCCGCCGCCGTACCACCGCCTGGCGGGGCGATCCGGTCGCGCTTGACCAGTTCGCCGTACGACGACTCCCAGACCGTACGGAAGCACAGCACATGCCGGGCGAGGCCGCCGGCGACCGCGAGCATCGCCGCGATCAGTGAGCCGCCGGGGCCGAAGGTCTCGCTGCCGCCGTTGTACCAGGTGGGCCGGACGCCCAACGCGGCCTCCAGCGCGGTGACTCCACCCTCGGCGAACCCTCCGTACGCTCCGGCGCCCGGGTAGGCGGCGAGGCCGTCGATGTCGGCGAGGGTCAACCCGGCGTCTGCGATGGCCCGTTCGCAGGCCCGCACCGTCAGGGACAGGGGCGGTACGAGGAGACGGCGTCCGACCTCCGAGGCGCCTACGCCGGTGATCGCGACCTTGTCCTCGAACTTCTCCGGGGTCGCCATCGGGCGTACCCGCGACCGGAATCGGCCGGGCTCGACCTCGTCCACGGGGAAGGGCGCCGGCGTTCCCTGGTCGGCCGCCGGGCGGAACAGGGGAAGCCACGCGTCCCCGGCCCGCTCGAAGACCACCTCCATCCGCATGCCCAACTTCAGCTCGTCCGGGGCGCATTGGACGATGTTGGTGGTGAGGCGGACCCGGGGGTCCTCCTCGACGGCGACCTGGGCGACGACGAACGGGGTCGGCAACCCGGGTGCGGGGAAACGGTGGTTGACGGTGAAGCCGATCAGGGTCGCGAAGCCGGAGACGGCCCGCACTCCAGTCTCGTGCCCGTGGCAGTAGCGGCACACCGGCTGCGGCGGATGGATGAGGGCCGCGCAGGACCCGCACTCCGTCAGGCGCAGCCGGCCGTCCGCGCCGGAGGTCCAGAAGAAGGCGTTCTCCTCCGTGATCTCCGGCGCGGCCCGTCCCGGCGCGTCGGGGGTCTCGTCGGTCATTCCGCGATCTGCGCCTTCGCCTTGCGGACCGTCACCGGCTCGGCGATCCGCTGCTCGTCGCAGACGCGCTGCAGTTTCTCCAGGGTCTCGTCGAGTCCCGCGCCGAGCCGTGACCCCGGGGTGAAGGTCGCCGGGAGGTGGCGCATGCCCTGGATGATGCCGATGGTCTCGTAGTGCACTGTGCCCTCCGGTTCGCACCGGTAGTCGGGCATACGGTCGAACACCTGGGTGACCATGCGCTTGAAGACCGTACGGGCGACGTTGGATCCGATGCAGCGGTGGATGCCGAGGCCGAAGCTGCTGTGCCGGTTGGCCGGGCGTTCCAGGTTGATGGTGTCGGGGTCGGGGAACACGGAGGGGTCTCGGTTGGCCATCGCCCAGGACAGCCAGAGCCGTTCTCCCTCCTTGAAGCGTGTTCCGGCGATCTCGCAGTCGGCTGAGAAGGTGCGTCCGTCGCCCGGCGCGGGTGCGAAGAACCGCAGGAACTCCTCCGTGGCGGAGTCCAGCAGGGTGTCCCGGTCGCGGCTGAGGCGGTCCCGCTCAGCGGGATTCTCCCCGAGCCACTCCAGCGCGTGCGCGGTGAGCGCGGTCGTGGTGTCGAAGCCGCCGCCGATCAACAGGGCGAGTACGCCGAGGAGTTCGCTGTCCGGCGGGGTCCTGCCGTTGATGTCCGCGTGGATGAGGGCGTCCACCAGTCCGGGCCTGGGGCTGGCGCGGATCTCCGCGATGGACTTGGCCAGGCCGATGCCCATGTTCCGGGCCATCTCGGCGACCCGTTTCATGTCGGGCGAGCCCGGCGGGGTGTAGACGGAGGCGTGGGCCGGCTCGCTGTAGAGGGTCCAGTCCTTGAGCGGGATGCCCATCATCGCCAGGGTGAGAACGGCCGGGACGATGTTGGCGAGGTCGTCGACGAAGTCGATGCGGCCGGTCTCGATCCTCTCGTCGATGGCGGCCCGCACCACCTCGTCGATGACCGGGATCCAGCGGCTGATGGCCGCCGGGGAGAGGTAGGGGTTGAGCGACTGGCGGTAGTGGCGCTGCTCGGGCGGATCCATCTCCAGGAACCCGCCCTGGACCTGACCGCGCTCCTTGGACGGCGGTGGGATGGTGATGCCCTGGTATCCGCGCCGTTCGCCCTTCACGTCGTGGTCGTTGGAGATGAACTCGGCGGCCCGGGCCAGTTCGAACACCTCGCGGTTGCCGCTGGCGACCCAGTGGCCGCCGTGGGTCTCGGTCCAGGCGATGGGGCACTTGGACTGCAGCTCATGGGTGGTCTCGGTGAACTGGTGCCGGTACTCGGGGGTGTGCCGGTCGAAGTGGACGGTGTGCTTCTTACGGTCGGCGTCGTCATCGTCCGTGGTCATCGGTTGTTGTCCCTCCCCTTCAGGAAACGAAGATCGCGCGTTCCGGACAGGACCTGACCGCCTCGACGACCTGGCCCTGCTGGTCGTCCGGAACCTCCTCGTCGATCGCCGACGAGTGACCGTCGATCTCGCTCAACTCGAACACCTTCGGAGCTCTCATGGCGCAGAGCGTGTGGCCCTGACAGCGCTCCGGGTCGACCCGTACCTTCACGACCTGATTCCTTCCTGCCGCACTTCAGGCTTTCTGCGGCAACTTCGTCTCTGCTGGCGTTACTTGAGATCCGCCATCGACTTGCCGACATCGGCGAGCGTCATCGGCTTGCCGTAGGTCCCCTTGTACTTGTATGCCGGGATGTCGCAGCGGTAGGCGCCCTGATCCGGCTTGAAATCGGCGACCGTCCAGCCCTTCTCGGTCGCCTGCACCACGTTGAAGCACTTCGGCGGGTTGGTGACCTTCGTCAGATCCGTCGGCGCCTGGAGTCCGCCCGCCGTCCACTGCGTCTGCTTCGTCGCGTTCTCGTACACGCAACCGCGGGTCAGGTCGGCGCATTCGCCGGCCGCGGTGGCGAACAGGAGCCAGTTCGCGAAGGAGCGCAGTACGGGCAGAGTGACCTGGGCGTCGGGCGCGTACTTGGCGAACAGGTCCTGGACCTGCTTGGTCGCCGGGTTACTGGAGGCCTGCTCCAGGGGGACGACACCGCTGAGGTCGGCGTAGTTGTTCTGCTTGGCCAGCGAGGTGCCCGCCAGTTGGAGGAACGCGGGACCGTAGGCGTTGTTGTTGGTGTCGATCCAGTCGAGCTTGTAGCCCGTGTTGGTCAACGCCTGTTCCAGCTTGGCGAGTTCGTTGAAGGAACCGTTGAAGATGAGGCCCTTGACCTTCTTGCTCTTGATGCTCTGCGCATAGGGCGTCCAGTCGGAGACCCCGGCCGCCGGGTAGACGTCCGCGTAGGCCACCTTGCCGCCGATCGCGGGAATCAGTTCCTTGACCTGCGCGGCGATGACCTTGGTGACCGGTACGTCGCCGGAGATGACGCCGACATGCTGGGCGGAGTCCGGGTGGGCCTCCTTGATCAGCCAGGTGTAGTAGCCGGTGTAGGGGGCGTAGCCGACTCCGGCGCCCTGGGCGAGCACCTGGAGGTCGGCGCCGAGGGCGTTGATCGTGCTGGACTGCGCCGGGAAGTCGGGCAGCAGACAGTTCAGCCGTTCCTTGACACCGAGGCCGTCGATGGCGGCGCCGCCACCGACGAGGGCGAAGTCGTCCCGGCAGGCCTCGATCATCCGCTGCTGGACCTCCATGAGCTTGGAGTCGCGGGTGACAGGGACGATCTTGCGGCCGTTGATGCCGCCGGCGGCGTTGCACCAGGAGGTGAACACCTTGGCGGCGTTGACGAACTCCGGGTTCTTGGTGAACCCGACGTCGCTGAAGACACCGACCTTGATCTCGCTGTCGGTGACGCCCTGTTCGGTCACGGACTTGGGGCTGCCGGAGTGGCAGACGTTCTTGAGTGTGCCGAAGTCCGCGTTCGCTGCGGCGCCGGACGCGGATGTGGACGGCTCGCCGGCGCTGCCGGCGGGGGTGGAGCGGTCGGAACACCCGGCCAGGGCCAGTACGAGCGCGGTCGCGATGAGCAGACGTCTCATCGGTCCTCCCGGTGAAGTGGTTCTGGAAGTGCGGGAATCACCAGGTGCGGTGATCAGGTGACCGCGCCCGCCTCTTTCAGTTCGAGGATGCGGGTCCAGTCCAGGCCCAGTTCGAGAAGGATCTCCTCGGTCTGGGCGGCGAACTCGGGCGCGGGCCCGAGCGGTACAGCCGCGGTGACGTCGAACTGCACGGGGCTGGCGGCGAGTTCGAGCTCACCGACCGTGACGAGGTACTCGTTGGCGCGGACCTGTGTGTCCTCGCCGACCTGGAGGGTGTTCTGTACGGGGGCCCAGGGTCCGGCGAGGGTCGCGAAGCGCTTCGTCCAGTGGGCGAGCGTGCGGCCCCCGAGCACCTCACGCAGGATCTTGACGGCCTGCTCGGTGTTGACGGCGAGGAGTTCGGCGGTGGCGAAGCGGGGATCGTCGGCGAGTTCGGGGCGGTCGACGTGGTGGCACACGTCGGCCCAGAACTTGCCGGGCTGCATCATCACGAACGCCAGGTGGTGACCGTCGGCGGTGGCGTACAGCCCGGACAGGGGGTTGGCGACGGAGCCGTGGGCGCCCGCCGGTGGCGCGGCCCAGGGCCTGCCCAGGTGGAGGGAGAGCGCGGTGGCGTGTCCCATGGCCCAGACGCCGCTGCCGAGCAGGGAGACGTCGACAACGGAGGCTTCACCGGTGCGTTCGCGCCGCAGCAGCGCGGCCGCGATGCCCCCGGCGAGGTTCGTCCCGGAGACGGTGTCCCCGTAGGCGGGACCGGGCGGGCCGATCATGCCTTCGGTGCCGGCCGGGGTGATGCTGGCGGCGGTGCCGGCCCGGCACCAGAAGGCGGTCATGTCGTAGCCGCCCTTGACCGCTTCGGGGCCGCGCGGTCCCAGGGCGCTCCCCCGGGCGTAGACGATGTCCGGGTTGACGGCGCGGATGTCGTCCACGTCGATGCCGAACCGTTCGCGGTGTCCGGGCAGGAAGCTGGTGAGGAACACGTCCGCGCGCCCGGCCAGCTCGTACAGCACCTCGCGGCCCTCGGGCTTGGAGATGTCGAGGCCGAGGCTGCGCTTGCCCCGGTTGGCGTGCTCGACGTTGGGGTTCGGTTCTCCCTCGACGACGAACGTGCCGGTGCGCCTGAGCCCGCGCTGCGGGTCGCCGTTGACGGCGTGCTCGACCTTGATGACGTCCGCGCCCCAGTCCGCGAGCACGGCGCCGGCCGAGGGGACGAAGCCGTACATGGCCACTTCGAGGACGCGGATTCCCTCCAGGGGCCTCACCGGACGACCGCCGCGAAGGACTTGTACTCGAGGAACTCTTCCAGCCCGGGAACGCCGCTCTCCCGACCGATCCCGGACTGCTTGTAGCCGCCGAACGGGACGTCCGCGGCGAAGTAGTTGCCGCCGTTGATGCTGAACGTGCCGGTACGGATGCGGCGCGCCAGGGCGATGGCCCGGTCCTCGTCGGCGCTCTGGATCCCGCCGGAGAGGCCGTAGACCGAGTTGTTGGCGATGCGTACGGCGTCGTCATCGTCGTCGTACGGGATGACGACGAGCACGGGTCCGAAGACCTCGTCCTGGGCGATCTCGCTGTCCGGGTCGACGTCGGTGAGCAGGGTGGGGGTGAAGTAGAAGCCGGGGTCGACCAACGCGCCGCCGGTGACCAGTCTCGCACCCGCGGCGACGGCCCGCCGGACCATGCCGTCGACCTTGTCGCGCTGTTTGGCGCTGATGAGCGGGCCGGCGAAGGTCTTGGGGTCGGCAGGGTCACCCAGGGGCATCCGGGCGAGGCCTGCGGCGACCTTCTCGACGATCTCGTCGTGGTGTGCCCGGGGCACCAGGAGGCGGGTGGTGAGCGCGCAGCCCTGACCCGAGTGGGAGCAGATCATGCCGGCGGCGAACATGGCGGCCGTGTCGAGGTCGGCGTCGTCGAGGATGATCATCGCGGACTTGCCGCCGAGTTCGAGGAACACCTTCTTCACCGTGCGGGCCGCGACCTCCATGATCCGTCGGCCGGTGGCGGTGGAGCCGGTGAAGGAGACCATGTCGACGTCGGCGTGGCTGGTGAGCACCTCGGCGGCCTCGACGGAGGTGGACGTCAGCACATTGACCACGCCGGGCGGGATGTCCGTGTGCCCGGCGATCAGTTCACCGAGGAACAGCGTGGTCAGGGGCGTGTCCGGGGCGCCCTTGAGGACGACCGTGCAGCCCGCGGCGAGCGAGGGGGCGAGCTTGGCGAGGGCCAGCTGGTTGGGGTAGTTGTACGCGGTGATCGCGGAGACGACCCCGACGGCCTCCTTCTCCACCCAGCGCCGGTGCCGCTGCCCCCGGATCTCCACCTCGCCGAGGTCCTCGGTCAGGGGGTACTTGCGCAGCAGGTCCGCGTAGTAGCGGACCAGTTTGACGGGGTCCTCCAACTGGGGTCCGTAGGTGAGCATGCGGGGTGCGCCGACCTCGGCGATCGTCAGCTCGCGCAGCTCTTCCAGGTGGTCGGTCAGCGCCTGGTGGAGCTGGTCGAGACAGCGGATGCGCAACTGGACGTCGGTGGACCAGCTCGTGGTGTCGAAGGCGCGCCGGGCGGCGGCGACGGCGGCCTCGGTCTGGGCGACCGTGGCGTCGGGGGCGTGTTCGAGGACCTCGCCGGTGGCGGGGTTGAGCGAGGGGTAGGTGTTCTCGGTCCCGACGAGCGCTCCGTCGATGAGCAGCCGCTTCACCGCAGACTCCTCTGTACGTCGATGCGGGGCCGCTTCGCCGCAGGCTGCCCGTGTACGTCGTTGACTTGCCGCCTCACAGCCGGACCCCCTGGCCGCCGTCGACGGGGATGACCTGGCCGGTGAGCCAGCTCGCGGCGTCGGAGAGCAGGAACAGCACGGTCGGGGTGAGGTCACCCGGCTGCCCCATCCGGCCGAGCGCCAGCCGCTGAGCCATCACGGCCTGGTGCTCCTTCGGCAGCACGGTGCCGGTGGCCTCGGTGTCCGTCGGGCCCGGGGCGATGCCGTTGACCCGGATGTTGCGGCCGCCGAGTTCGGCGGCGAGCGAGGCGGTGAGGTGGTTGATGCCGGCCTTGGCGAGGCCGTAGTAGCCGGAGGCCATGTAGGCGGCGGTGGACGACTGGTTGACGATCGCGCCGCCCTCGGTCATGTGCGGGACGACCGCCCTGGTGCAGTAGACCGCGCCCATCAGGTTCACCTGCAGGAACCGGTTGAGGTAGCCGAGGTCGACGGTGGTGAGGCCGTCGCGCTTCATGCTGTGGTAGATCGCGGCGTTGTTGACCAGGTAGTCGATCCGGCCGAACTCCGCGACCGTGGCGGCGGCCATCGCCTCGGCGGACTCCGGGTCCCCGACGTCGACCTTGACGAACACCGCCCCGTCGATGTCCTTGGCGACCCGCTGCCCCTGCTCCTCGTTGATCTCGGCGACGACGACGCGGGCGCCCTCCGCGGCCAGCGCCCGCGCGTAGTCCTCGCCGATTCCCTGTCCCGCACCGGTGACGATCGCCACCTTGTCCTGGAACCGCATCCTGTCTCCTTGCTCGGATGGACGGCTTGCCCCGATGCGGCGGAAACTACATTCTCACTTTCAGCAAATCAACCATCCGAACACGAGAATGTGCAGCATCACAGCAAGTTGAGGGATAGCCGAGGACCCCGGCCCGCCGACGCCCGCCTCCGCCGCCCCGACGAGAGATCCGCGCGACACTTCCCGACGGGCAGTGGCGAGAATAGCATTCTCGCGTACGGAAGGAGTATTTCCATGATCGACGCGAGGGTGTCGAGTCCAGCCCCGGGCCACGACCGCCGGACCAGCGACCGCACGACGTGGGAGACCGCATGAAGACCGCAGTTGTCACCGGAGGCAGCTCCGGAATCGGGCTGGCCGTCGCCGAGCGGCTGAAGGCCGACGGCTATCACGTCGCGACCCTCGACCTGAACCCCGCCGGTTCGGGCCCGGCGTTCTCGCGCGTCACCGACGTCACCGACCGGGCGCAGGTGGACGAGGCAATGGCCGCCGTCCGGGAGCGACTCGGACCGGTCACCATCCTGGTCAACGCGGCCGGAATGTCGGGCTACAAACGCTTCCAGGACCTGACGTTCGCCGCGTGGCAGCGGGTCGTCGACGTCAACCTCAGCAGCGTCTTCCACTGCGTCCAGGCCGCGCTGCCCGACATGCTGGAAACCGGCTGGGGGCGGATCGTCAACATCTCCTCCTCCAGCGCGCAGTCCGGACAGCAGTTCATGACGCACTACGTCGCCGCCAAGTCGGCGGTGAACGGACTGACCAAGTCACTCGCACTCGAACTGGGCCCGGCCGGCATCACCGTCAACGCGGTCCCGCCGGGCTTCATCGACACACCCATGCTTCGCAGGGCGGAGTCGCGCGAACTGCTCGGCGGAACGGTCGAGGAACACATCCAGCGCACTCCCGTACGGCGGGTCGGACGCCCCGAGGACATCGCCGCCGCCTGCGCGTTCCTGGTCTCGGAGGAGGCCGGGTACATCACCGGGCAGATCCTGGGCGTGAACGGCGGGCGCAACACATGAACGGCACGCCTCGCATCACCCCGCTCCCGCACGCCGAGTACCTCAAGGCACTCGGCACGTCGGCCCCCGACGCACGGAAACCGCCCTCGAACGCGCTCGGCCTGCTCGCCCGGCACCCCGAACTGGCCAAGGCGTTCCTCGCGTTCAACAAGTACCTGCTGGTCGAGTCGACGCTGCCGAAACGCACCCGTGAGCTGGTCGTCCTGCGGGTGGCCTGGCGGCGGCGCTGCCGGTACGAGTGGGCGCAGCACGCCCTGATCGCCCGGCGGGCCGGGATCACCGACGCGGAGATCGACCTCGTCCGGACCGGCGCCCCCACCCCGCTCAACCGGGCGGTGGACGAACTGGAGACGGACTCGCGGCTGTCCGACGCGACCTACCAGGCACTCGGCACGGACCTGGACGACCGCCAGCTCATGGACCTGGTGTTCACCGTGGGCACCTACGGCGCACTGGCCACGGCCCTGAACACCTTCGAGGTCGAACTGGATCCAGGGATCCCTGACGAGAACTTCAATACCCAGCTATGAGAATGCTATTCTCATTCTGGAGAAGGGAGTGATCATGCCACACTTCGCCAAGCCGGCGGCCGGAAGCTGGACCGAGCAGTACCCCGAGTTGGGCACGAGCCCCGTGAACTACGAGGACTCGATCGACCCCGCGTACTACGAGGCCGAGCGGGAGGCCGTCTTCAAGCGGACCTGGCTGAACGTCGGCCGCGTGGAACAGGTACCGAAGACTGGCAGCTACTTCACGAAGGAACTCGCGGCCGCGGACACCTCGCTGATCATCGTGCGGGGCAGGGACAAGGAGATCCGCGCCTTCCACAACATCTGCCGGCACCGCGGCAACAAGCTGGTGTGGAACGACTTCCCGAACGAGGAGGTCAAGGGCACCTGCCGCCAGTTCACCTGCAAGTACCACGCCTGGCGCTACAGCCTCGACGGCGAGCTGACCTTCGTCCAGCAGGAGCAGGAGTTCTTCGACCTGGACAAGTCGGACTACGGGCTCAAGCAGGTCCGCTGCGAGGTCTGGGAAGGCTTCGTCTTCGTCAACCTGGACCCCGACGCGCTGCCGCTGAAGGAGTATCTCGGCGACCTGGCCAAGGGCTTGGAGGGCTATCCCTTCCACGAGATGACCGAGGTCTTCACGTACAAGGCGGAGATCGGCAGCAACTGGAAGCTGTTCATCGACGCGTTCGCGGAGTTCTACCACGCCCCCGTCCTGCACATGAAGCAGGCCGTCAAGGACGAGGCCGACAAGCTCCTCAACGTCGGATACGAAGCGCTGCACTACGAGATCCACAGCCCGCACTCGATGATCTCGTCCTGGGGAGGCATGTCCCCGCCCAAGGACCTGAGCATCGTCAAGCCCATCGAACGGGTGCTGCGCAGCGGCCTGTTCGGCCCGTGGGAGGCGCCCGACATCGAGGGGCTCGACCCCCTTCCCCCGGGTCTGAACCCGGGCGCGCACCGGGCGTGGGGGAACGATTCCTTCGAGTTCTTCCCCAACATGACGCTGCTGATCTGGAAGCCCGGCTGGTACCTGACCTACCACTACTGGCCGACAGCGGTCGACAGGCACGTCTTCGAGGCCAACCTCTACTTCGTGCCCGCGAAGACAGCTCGCGAGCGGCTGAAGCAGGAGCTCGCCGCGGTGACGTTCAAGGAGTACGCCCTCCAGGACGGCAACACCCTGGAGGCCACGCAGACCATGCTCAAGAGCCGGGTCGTCACCGATTTCCCGCTCTGTGACCAGGAGTTGCTGCTCCGCCATCTGCACAAGACGGTCGCCGACCACGTCAAGGAGCACACCGATGCTGCCCAGTGAGTTCGCGGCGCTCGAACCGTTCACCGCCTGGGTCCTCGCCTCCGAACGCGACCGCTACAGCAAGCGGCTGGCCAGCTCCATGGAGGACATGCAGGCCTTCTACGACGCGGCGTTCCCGCTCCTTGAGCAGGCCTCCGACCACCTCGACAAGTTCCCTCTCGACGAACTGCCGGAAGCCGAGCGCAATCTGCTGCTGCTGATGTTCTCCCTGGTGAACGTCTCGTTCCCGGTCGAGGTGTGGAAGCAGGCCCGGGTGCCGGACAGTGGGGCCGCCTATATGGACCTCGTCGTCGAACCCCGGGTCTGACCGGTCGTGGTCACACTCAGGGCGGCGCGTGTACTGCACGTCGAGACCGGGGAGCTCGAGGAACCGGGTCTCGTCCATGTCGACCGCGACCGCATCACGCGGACCGGTGCCGACGCCGGGGGCGACGTGCTGGATCTGGGGGACGTCACCCTGCTGCCCGGCCTGATGGACATGGAGGTCAACCTCCTCATGGGCGGCCGGGGCGAGACCCCGGTCCTGTCCATGGTCCAGGACGATCCGCCGCTGCGCATGCTGCGGGCCGTGGGCAACGCCCGGCGCACTCTCCGGTCGGGCTTCACCACGGTCAGGAACCTCGGGCTGTTCGTGAAGACCGGTGGCTATCTGCTCGACGTCGCCCTGGCCAGGGCCGTCGACGCCGGCTGGATCGAGGGGCCCCGGATCGTCCCCGCAGGGCACGCGATCACCCCGACCGGCGGGCATCTGGACCCGAGCATGTTCGGCGCGCTGGCCCCCGGCATCATGCCGCTCTCCGTGGAGGAGGGCGTCGCCAACGGGGTGGACGAGGTGCGCAAGGCCGTGCGGTACCAGATCAAGCACGGGGCCAGGCTCATCAAGGTCTGCGCGTCCGGGGGTGTCATGTCCCACACGGGCACCCCCGGCGCGCAGCACTACTCCGACGCGGAGTTGCGGGCGATCGTCGACGAGGCGCACCGGCGCGGGCTGAAGGTGGCCGCGCACACGCACGGCGCCGACGCGGTGCGCTCGGCGGTGGAGGCGGGCATCGACTGCATCGAGCACGGCTTCCTCCTGGACGACGAGACGATCGCGCTGATGGCGGAGCGCGGCACCTTCCTGGTCCCGACCACCGCGCTGATCGACGGTATGGACGTGTCCCGGGCCGCCCCCGAACTGCGCGCCAAGGCCGCAGAGGTGTTCCCGCACGCCCGGTCCGTCGTCGCCAGGGCCGCCAAGGCGGGCGTCCGGATCGCGGTGGGCACCGACGCTCCGGCGATCCCGCACGGCAAGGGCGCCCAGGAGATGGTCGCCCTGGTGGAGCGGGGGATGGAACCGCTGGAGGTGCTGCGGGCGGCGACGGTCAACGCGGCCGAGCTGATCGACGCGGACGACCGAGGGCGCGTCGCGGAGGGCCTGCTCGCCGACCTGATCGCCGTACCGGGCAACCCACTCGATGACATGTCGGTACTGGCAGATGTGCGGTTCGTGATGAAGGGGGGCAAGGTCTTCCGCAACGAACCGCGGTGACACTGCAGCAGCGATGAACAGGGCCGTCCGGCCGGGTCCAGTCCCCGGCCGAACGGCCCTGTTCATCGCTCGTCGCCGCTGTCACTGGCCCTTGATGTGCTCCTTCATGCCCTCCAGCCGGGTCAGCACCGGGTACCCGCTCACGCTCAGCGCGTTCCCGTGACCCGTCTCATGGATGTCGAACACCGACTGGATGGCCGCGTAGAAGCCCTGCACGTCCAGGCTCTGGTTGACGGCCCGTTTGGCCTGGCGCAGTCCGAAGGGCGGCATCAGGGCGATGCGGTCGGCCAGGTCCATGGTCGCCGCGTCGAGTTCGTCGAGCGGGACGACCTGGTTGACCATGCCGACCCTCTCCGCCTCGGCCGCCGTGACGGCCCGCCCGGTGAAGAGGATCTCCTTGGCCTTGCGGGCGCCCAACTCCCAGGTGTGGCCGTGGTATTCGACGCCCCCGATGCCCATGTGCACGACGGGGTCGGAGAACTCGGCGTTCTCGGCGGCCACGATGAGATCGCAGGGCCAGCAGAGCATCAGTCCGCCCGCGATGCACTTGCCCTGCACCGCGGCGATCGACGGTTTGGGGATGTTCCGCCAGCGCAGGGTGTACTCCAGGTACCGGCGGGTCTCCGCGTTGTAGATCCACTCCAGGGTGATCTCCTTCGGACCCGGCCAGCGGTCCTTCAGGTCGTGCCCGGCGGAGAAGTGCCGCCCGTTACCGCGCAGCACGATCACGCGTACGTCGTCGTCGGCCGCCGCCCGGCTCCACGCGTCGTCCAGATCGTCGAGGAGCGACATCGTCTGGGCGTTGGCCACCTCGGGCCGGTTGAGCGTGATGACCGCGACCCGGTCCTTGACCTCGTACAGAATCTGGTCCATCCGCGTGCTCCCTCTGTCGGTCCCGGCGGCTATCTGGGCAGGCCGAGGATGCGCTCGGCGATGATGTTGCGCTGGATCTCGGAGGTGCCGCCGGCGATGGTCCCGCCGAAGCTGCGCGCATACCGTTCGAACCAGCTGGCGGAGAACACCTCCATGTTCATGTGGAAGTGCGGGGCCGTCGCGGCGGGGTGGCGGAGCGCCCCGGTGCCGTGTGCCTCCAGTGCGCGCAGGGTGGCGTTCTGCACGGCCTCCGAGCCGAAGAGCTTGAGCACGGACACCTCGGCCGGGTTCCGGTCGGTGCCGAGCTGGCGGTAGCCCAGCAACTTCAGCGCCTGGAAGTCCATTTGGAGCGTGGCGTACCACTCCTCGTCGCTCGGCGCGTCCCGGATCAGGTCCTCGAGCCGCTCGGCGTAGCTCAGCCACAGCAGGGTGCGTTCATGCCCGAGCGAGCCGTTCGCCACCTTCCAGCCCTCGTTCAGCGGGCCGATCAGGTTCTCCCTGGGCACCCGGACGTCGGTGAAGAACACCTCGTTGAAGTCGAAGTCGTCAGGATCGGCGATGGACCCGAAGGGCCGCCTGACCACGCCTTCCGTGTCGGTGGGGATGATCAGTACGCTGATGCCCTTGTGCTTGGGCGCCTCCGGATCGGTGCGTACGAATGTCAGCAGCACGTCCGCGTCATGGGCGCCGGAGGTCCACACCTTCTGCCCGTTCACCACGAAGTGGTCGCCCTCCAGGGCCGCGCGGGTACGCAGCCCGGCGAGGTCGGACCCGGCGCCCGGCTCGCTCATCCCGAGGGCGGCCGTCACCTCCGCGCGCAGAATGGGCGCCGCCCACCGGCGTTTCTGTTCCTCGGTGCCGAAGCTCAGGATCGAGGCGGCGATGATGCCGACGCCCTGCGGGTTGAAACTCTGGTAGATGCGGCGCCGGGACATCTCCTCGGCGTGGGCGAGCAGTTGGGGCAGGGTGGCGTCGCGTCCGCCGTACTCGGGCGGGTTTCCCGGCACCAGCCAGCCCGCGTCGAAGAGCTTCCGCTGCCACACCCGAGCCCAGGGCGGCACGTCCGCGCTCGACCTGGCACGGGGCACGGCCTCCTCGGCGGTGGGCAGGTTGGCGTCGAGAAAGGCGGCGAACTCGGCCCGGAACTCCTCGATCTCGGGGTCGGCGGCGAGTCTCATACCAGCAGCGCCTTCCTGTGCACGGCCGCTGTCCCCAGCAGCAGGTCACCGGCCTTGGCCCGTTTGAGATGGATCTGCAGCTCGTTCTCCCAGGTGTAGCCCATCGCCCCGAAGAGCTGGAAACCGCTCTGGAAGCAGAGCCGTTGGCACTCCCCCGCTGCCGCCTTGGCCATCGCCGCCGCCCTGGCCCGTTCCGGGTCGTCCTCGGCGATGGTGAGAGCGCAGTAGAGGGCGAGCGCCCGGGCCCGTTCGATCGCGACGTACATGTCGGCCGCCTTGTGCTTGACCGCCTGGAAGGACCCGATGGGCACCCCGAACTGATGGCGCTGCTTCACATGCGCGACCACCAGATCGAGGATGCGCCGACAGCTGCCGACGGTCGAGATCGCCAGTCCCATCAATGCCAACTCCGGGATACCGACCACCAGTTCGGGATGATCGACCCGCGCGACATGGATCGTGGGGTCGAAGACCGCGACCCGTTCTGCCCGCACTTCGCCGCCGCCGCGGACGACCACACCGTCCGAGGTGAGGAGGGCGACCTCATCCGCCCGGTCCGCGTCGAGGACGAACTCCCCGAGGCCGTCGAAGACCGCCGTGCCCGAGCCGTTCGGCAGCCGTCCGGCCAGCGGCGCGAACCAGGTGGCCGTGGCCAGGAACGGCGTCGGGTCGGCGGCGTACCCCAACTCCTCCAGGATGATCGCCAGTTCCACCGGAGGTGCCTCCAGCCAGCCCAACTCCAGATACGTCGACCAAAGTTGCTCCTCGGGCAGCGCTCGCGACTTGGCCACCGTCTCGCGGACCACGCGTTGCAGCAGCCGCTGGTCCTCGTCGAATTCAAACTCCACGGGCGACCTCCAGAAGGACCTTGCCGATGGCACCGCGCCCCTCGCGCAGCGCGGCACCCACCTCGTCGAGGGAGTGGACGGCATGGATACGGGGGTGAATGGCCCCCTCGGCGAACAGCCGGTGCAGTTCGGTGCGGGCGACGACCAGCTTCGCCCGGTCGTGCCGGGCCCAGCCGCCGAAGTCGAAGCCGTGGATCGTGACGCCCTTGAGCATCGCGAGGTTCAGCGGGATACCGGGGATCTCACCGCTCGCGAACCCGACGCTGACGAACCGGCCGCCCCAGCGCATCCCGCGCAACGCCTGCTCGGAGTGCGGCCCGCCGACCGGGTCGACGACGACATCGGCGCCGCCGGCCTCCCGGAGCGCCTGTTTCAGGTTCTCGTAGGGCAGGACGGTGTGGGCGCCGAGCTTGGCGCAGGCGGCGCGTTTCTCCTCGCTCGACGCGACGGCGACCACCTCCGCGCCCAGCAGCAGGGCGAGTTCGACGGCGGCGAGACCGACCCCGCCGGCGGCGCCGAGCACCGCGACCCGCTCGCCAGCGCGTACGCCGGCGACCAGGCGCAGGGCGTTGAAGGCGGTGGCGTGGGAGACACCGAAGGCCGCCGCCCGTTCCATGGACACGGCGGCGGGGACGCGGTGGAGGCTGGTGGCGGGGACAGCGACACGTTCGGCGAAAGCGCCGACGAATGCCGAGCCGAAGACCCTGTCACCGGTGCGGAAGCCGTGCCCGTCCCGGGCCACCACGCCGGCGAACTCGCTGCCCGGAGTGAAGGGGACCGAGGCCTGCACCTGGTAGGCGCCCTCGATCACCAGTACGTCGGCGAAGTTGACCGCCGCGTAGTGCACGTCGACGGGCACCTCGCCCTGCGGTTCGGGGACCTCCTCGACGGTCACCGGACCGCCGAGGGTGTGACAGCGGGCGGCCCTCACAGCCGGGTCGTCGCGGCCAGTTCGGCGGCCTGGGCGGCCATCGTCAGGACCGTGTCGCCGTAGAAGGCCATCTTGAGGTTGCCGCCCTCGCCCTTGACGTGCCGGGCGTAGCCGCCTTCGAGGACGATGGCCATCTTGAAGCGGGCCAGCACCACGTAGTAGTCGATCTCGCCGACGTCCCGGCCGCCGACCTTGGCGTAGTGCTCCAGCAGGTCGGCTCGGTCGGGCATGCCCTCGTAGCTGACGTACCCCTTCTGCGAGCGGTCCTCGTCGGCGTTCGGCCAGCCCATGATCACCCAGGCGAGGTCGAGGAGCGGGTCGCCGACGGTGGCCATCTCGAAGTCGACGAGGGCGGCGAGGCGGGCGGGGGCGCCGTGCCGGAACATCACGTTGGCGAACTGGTAGTCGCCGTGGATGATGCCCGGGGTCCAGTGGCTCGGCCGGTGCGCGCGCAGCCACGCGGCGGCGGTGTCCAGTCCGGGAATCTCACGGAACGCGAACTTCGCCAGGTGCGCCTGCCAGCGGTCCACTTGACGGTCGTGGAAGCCGTCGGGCCGGCCGAAGCCCTCCAGGCCCTGGGCCCGCCAGTCGACGTTGCCGAGCCGGGCGATGCCGTTCACCAGCTCGTACGCGAGGCCGGGGCGCAGGGAGAGGTCGCTCCTGAAGGGCTCGGGCCAGCCGCCCTCGACGTTCATCGGCGACCAGCCGTCGACATAGCCCATGAGGTAGAAGCAGGAGCCGATGACGTCGGTGTCCTCGCACACCGCGACGGCCTCCGGGTGCGGAACGTCCGTCCCGTTCAGGGCGTTCAGCACCCGGAACTCACGCAGCATGGTCTCGTTGCGGCCCGGCGGAACCTTCTCGGGCGGCTTGCGCAACACCAACTGCCGGTCTCCACGCCGGATTTCGTAGATGTCGTTGGAGGTGCCCCCGGAGATGAGGGAGACCTCGAGGGGTTCACCGGGGGCGATGTCCCGGCCGTCCAGCCAGCGGGCGAGCGACTCGGTGTTCACATGTTCTCCAGCTGCTTGCGGGCCCACTCCCGGCGTGCGGGCAGATGCTGGGTGGGCCAGAGTCCGGGGGTGGCCTGGTAGCCGCGCAGCAGGTCGCGGGCCGCGGTGATCTTGTGGACCTCGGTCGGTCCGTCGACGACGGCCATGACGGCGGCGCCGGTCCACATGTCGGCGAAGGGCATCTCGTTCGAGACGCCCAGGGCGCCGTGCAGATGCATCGAGCGGTAGACGATGTCGTGCAGCACCTTCGGCGTAAGGAACTTGATCGTGGCGATGTCCTTGCGGACCCGTTTGTAGTCGTTGTACTGGTCGATCTGCCACGCCGTGTGCAGGACCAGCAGCCGGAACTGGGTCAACTGCGCGTAGGAGTCGGCGAGATCGGCCTGCACCAGCTGCTTGTCCGCGAGCCGGCCGCCCTGTGTCTCGCGCGAGAGGGCACGCTCGGCCATCATGTCCAGCGCCCGTTGGCACTGCCCCACGACGCGCATCGCGTGGTGGACGCGTCCGCCGCCCAGCCGCGTCTGCGCGATGGCGAACGCCTGCCCCTCCCCGCCGAGCAGCGCGTCACCGGGGACGCGGACCCCGTCGTAGGCGATCAGCGCGTGCATACCGTCCTCCGGGCCCTCGCCGAGCAGCCCGATGTTGCGCTCCATCCGGATGCCCGGGGTGTCGCTCGGTACGAGGAACATCGACATGCCCTTGTACGGGCTGACGTCCGGGTCGGTCACTGCCATCACGATGACGAACTTCGAGGTGCGAGCGTTGGAGGAGAAGTACTTGCGCCCGGAGATGACCCAGTTGTCGCCGTCGCGCTCGGCCCGAGTGGTGAACATGGTCGGGTCGGCGCCGGCCTGCGGCTCGGTCATCGAGAAGCAGGAGAAGCACTCCCCTTCGAGCAGCGGCTGGAGGTAGCGCTCCTTCTGTTCCTCGGTGCCGTAGCGGGCGATGATCTCGGCGTTGCCGGTGTCCGGGGCCGCCGTGCCGAAGATGACGGGGGCCCAGCTCGACGCACCGAGGATCTCGTTGATGAGGGCGAGTCCGACCTGTCCGAACCCGCGCCCGCCCAGCTCGGGGCCGAGATGCGGCGCCCACAGCCCCTGGTCGCGCACCTGTTGCTTGAGGGCCCGGACGATCGGGCCGGTCTCGTCGTCGAGGGGATGGTAGGCCCGGTCGGGGTAGAGGAGGTCCAGCGGTTCCACGCGCTCGGCGCGGAAGCTTCTGATCCACTCCAGCTTCTCCTCGAACTCGGGCTCGGTGGAAAAGTCCCATGCCATGTCAGACGACCCTCGTTTCCACAGCTCGATGCCGCGCGGGCACTGCTCCGGTACGTCCGCGATGCGGGTGAGAATACCATTCTCATTCCACGCGAGTAAGGGTCTCGAAAGTTGCGGTGCGTGATTCGGTAGGGAGCTTCGCCTGATTACCGCCCAAGTGCAGTATCGTTCTGCGCGTGACCGCCATCCCCGAAGAGCCAGCCTGGCGCCAGCGCGCCGTAGAGCGATCCACCCGCGCCGCCAAACAGCGCGCCGAGCAGCGCGTTCAGCGCTTCCTGGACGCCGCGCAGGAACTCATCGCGGAGAAGGGGACGACGGACTTCACCGTCCAGGAGGTCGTCGACCGTTCGAAGCAGTCGCTGCGCAGCTTCTACCAGCACTTCGACGGCAAGCACGAGCTGCTGCTCGCCCTGTTCGAGGACGCCCTCTCCACGTCGGCGATCGAGATCCGCGAGGCCACGTCGGGCGCGGGCGAGCCGCTGCCCCGGCTGCGTATCGCCGTGGAGATGCTGTTCGAGCAGTCACTGCCCAACCCGGGCGTCCAGCGCCCCCTGTTCAGCGACTTCGCACTGCAACTGCTGGTCAAGCACCCCGCGCAGGTGGCGACCGCGCACCTGCCCCTGCTGAACCTTTTCACCGAGCTGCTGGAGCAGGCCGCCGAGGCGGGCAGTGTCCACGCGGACAAGCCCCGCAGGCTGGCAGCGCTTCTCATG
Organism: Streptomyces sp. NBC_01390; assembly: GCF_045040105.1. Classification (NCBI taxonomy): domain Bacteria; kingdom Bacillati; phylum Actinomycetota; class Actinomycetes; order Kitasatosporales; family Streptomycetaceae; genus Streptomyces; species Streptomyces sp. NBC_01390. The sequence continues at coordinate 507,649 of NZ_CP109551.1, forward strand.
CAGACCGTCATGTTCGCCGCTCAGGCCAACGGCGTCCCCTCGGGCAGCCATGCCCAGCCGGTGACCGCCGACGAGGTCTGGCAGTTCTGCCTCGGCGGCATCTCGGGCGCGTGAGCCGCTCCGGGTAGGTCACGCGCCCCTGACAACTGATCGCCCGCGGTGCCGAGAACGTCGTTCTCGGCACCGCGGGCGATCAGCATCCTGGCCCCGGCCCGGGGCCAGGGATGGCGCGTCAGCTCAGCGGCTTCGCCAGTACCGCCTTGCGGTGGCTGAACGTCTCGATCGAGTAGCGGCCGTGGTAGTTACCCATCCCGCTCTCCCCCACCCCGCCGAACGGCAGGTCGGAGACGGTGAGATGGGCCAGCGGCAGGCCGTAGCCGACCGCGCCGGAGGACGTCTCGGCGGCGATGCGCTCCTGGGTCGTGCCGGACTCGGTGAACACGTACAGCGCGAGCGGCTTGTCGCGGTCGTTGATGAAGCCGATCGCGTCGTCCAGCCCGGGCACCGTGACGATCGGCAGGATCGGGCCGAAGATCTCCTCCCGCATCACGGGCGAGGCGGGGTCGACGTCGGCGAGGACGGTCGGCGCGATGTACTTCGTCGTACGGTCCTTGACGCCGCCGGTGACGACCCGGCCAGAGTCGAGCAGGCCGCCGAGCCGGTCGAAGTGACGCTCGTTGACGATCCGGCCGTACTCGGTGGAGGTGGCCGGGTCCGCGCCGAACAGGTTCTCGACGGCCTTGGCGAGCGCGGGCTCCAGCGCAGCGGCGGTCTCCGGGTCGGTCAGGACGTAGTCGGGGGCGACACAGGTCTGGCCGGCGTTGAGGAACTTGCCCCTGACCAGCCGGTCGGCGACGACGTCCACATCGATGCCGGTGTCGACGAACGCCGGGGACTTGCCGCCGAGTTCGAGGGCGACCGGGGTGAGGTGCTCGGCGGCGGCGCGCAACACGATACGGCCGACGGCGCCGTTGCCGGTGTAGAAGATGTGGTCGAAGCGCTCGGCGAGCAGGGCGGTGGTCTCCGGGATCCCGCCCTCGACAACGGCGACCGCGTCCGTGTCCAGGTACTGCGGCAGCAGCCGGGCCACGGCCTCGGAGGTGGCGGGGGCCAGCTCGCTCGGCTTGACCACCACCGCGTTGCCTGAGGCCAACGCGCCGACAACCGGGGTCAGCAGCAGCTGGACCGGATAGTTCCAGGGGGCGATGACCAGGACGACACCGAGCGGGTCGTACTGCGTCCAGGCGGTGGCGTCGGCACCGAGGCGCTCGGGGACCGGCGCGGCCTCGGGACGCAGCCAGCCGTCGAGGTGCTCGAGGGTGTGGTCGATCTCCCGGATCGTGAAGTCGATCTCCGTGCGGTAGGCCTCGGCCGAGCTCTTTCCGAGGTCCGCGTGGAGCGCGGCGGCCACATCCTTGCCGTGCTCCGTGAGCAGTTCGCGCAGGCCGCCGAGCTGGGCCTTGCGCCACTCGACGGGCTTGGTACGGCCCGTACGGAAGGTCGCGCGCAGGCGCGCCACGATGTCGCCGGGCTGCTCGGGGGACGTGGGGTGGTTCACGGTGCCTCGCTCACGGTGGAGTCATGCGGTGGTCTCGGGCCGGAAGGCCGGCTCGCTGTACTCGACGTACATGCCAACCTGCCACAAGGCAAAGTATATTCCACATACACGAAGATAGCTTTGAGTATCACTTCAGTAACTCATGGTTACATCGCGTCCTCCTGGGCATCATCGCTCTGCCCCATCTCCTACACGAAGGGCGCACCTCCACAGAGACACAACGCAACGCGACACCTGGAGAATCGTCCCCATGACCGCCACAGTGCACCCGCTCGTCACCGCCGCCCGACGGCTCGCCGCCGAGGTCCTGGCCCCGCAGGCGAGCCGGGTCGACCAGGAGGGTGTACCCGCGAGCAGCATCAAGGCCATCAAGCGGGCTGGGCTGCTCGGGGTGAGCGCACCGAAGGAGTACGGGGGTGCGGGCGCGCCCGCCGCGGTCGCCCGAGAGATCGCCGAGATCCTGGCCGGGGCCTGCTGCTCGACCTGGTTCGTGCAGACCCAGCACCACACCCCGGTGAAAATGCTGACGGAGTCTCAGTTCCCGGTGCGGGAGCGCCTGTTGGGCCCGCTGTCGACGGGCGCCCTGTTGTCCGGTATCGCGTACGCGCACCTGCGGTCCTTCCCTCGTGTGCCCGTGCGGGTCGGGTACGAGCGCGGCGGCTGGCGCTTCGACGGGATGGTCCCCTGGTACACGGGCTGGGGGCTGAACGACGTCATGCTGCTCGCGGGGCTGTCGGACACGGACGAGGTGGTGTTCGCCTTCGTCGACGCCCGCGAGCAGTCGGGGCTGCGCGCCTCGCCGCCCATGCGGCTGGCGGCACTCACGGCCGCCCGGACGGTGTCCCTGGAGCTGAAGGGCCTGCGCCTGCCGGAGGAGGCGGTCGTCCTGCGTATGCCGCGCGAGAAGTTCGCCCTCGTCGACCTGCCCCGGGCCACCAACACGAACCCGGCCGTGTTCGGAGTGGCGTACGCGGCCCTCGAACTCCTCGCCGCCCACCCGGACGCCACGGCGACCGCGCGCTCACTGCGCACCCGCCTGGACGCCGTACGCCGCAATGCGTACGCCCTTGCGGACCACCGTCGACCGCAGGAGCACATCGCGGACCGGCTGGCGCTGAAGAGCCGGGCGTACGACCTGATGCGCACGGCCACGACCGCGGCGATCGTCGCCGGCGGCGGCCGGTCCATGGACCTCGACAGCCCGGCCCAACGCCTGGCTCGCGAGGGCCTGTTCCTCCTGGTGCAGGGTCAGACATCAGATGTACGCGGCGCACACCTCGCCGCACTGGCCGAGTAACCCCTGAGGGGCGCGAAGCGCACCCTTCAGGGGCGCGGGGAACTGCGCGAGAAGCCTGCACCGGGCCCGCGGCCGAAGAACCACCTGACCGCCTACCCACCAAACGGCACCTGTGCCGCCGGGGCGGCGGCCGACGCGAACGGGTGCCGCCACAGCCCCCGCGCGGCAAGCCGCGGCAGGACGCCCTCGCCGAACCAGTACGCCTCCTCCAGATGCGGATAGCCGGAGAGGACGAACTCGTCGATGCCCAGGGCGTGGTACTCGGCGATACGGTCGGCGACCTCGTCGTGGCTGCCGACCAGCGCTGTGCCCGCGCCACCGCGTACCAGGCCGATTCCGGCCCAGAGGTTCGGGTGGATCTCCAGCCCGTCCCGGTTGCCGCCGCCGTGCAGGGCGAGCATCCGCTGCTGTCCCTCCGACTCGCTGCGGGCGAGCCCGGCCTGGATGTCCCGCACGGTTTCCGGGTCGAAGCCCGCGAGGATCCGGTCCGCCTCCGCCCAGGCAGCCTCGGCGGTGTCGCGGGTGATGACGTGCAGCCGGATACCGAACCGCAGGGTGCGCCCCTGCTTGGCGGCCAGCCCCCTGACCCAGGCGATCTTCTCGGCGACCTGGGCCGGCGGTTCGCCCCAGGTGAGGTAGACGTCGACGTGCCGGGCGGCGACCTCACCGGCGATGGGCGAGGATCCCCCGAAGTACACCTCGGGGACCGGATCGGGCACCCGGGCCAGCTTGGCGTCCTCGACGCGGAGGTGTTCGCCGGTCAGGTTGACCGTCTTGCCCTCCCACAACTCCCGTACGACTTCGAGGAATTCGCCGGTACGACGGTACCGGGCATCCTTGTCGAGGAAGTCGCCGTAGGCCTTCTGCTCGTGGCTCTCGCCACCCGTGACCACATTGAGGAGGAGCCGGCCGCCGGACTGGCGCTGGAAGGTAGACGCCATCTGCGCGGCGAGGGTCGGGGAGACGAAGCCCGGGCGGAAGGCGACCAGGAACTTCAGGCGCTCGGTGTGCTGGCTGACCATGGCGGTGGTCAGCCAGGCGTCCTCGCACCAGGCACCGGTGGGGGTGAGCGCGCCGACGAAGCCCAGGTCCTCGGCGGCGCGGGCGATCTGGCTCAGATAGGCGACCGTCGGCGGCCGGTTCTGTCCGAAGGCGGTGGCCGGGGTGCCGTGGCCGCCGCCGACGACGTGGCGGCTGTCGCCGTTGGTGGGGAGGAACCAGTGGAAGGTGAGGGACACCGAAGATCTCCGATCGGGAACGTCGCGTACGTCGCGTTACAGCAGGCCGTGACGGGGTGGTTTCGTGCCGTTCAGCACGTAGCGGCCGATGTGCTGGATCTTCCAGCGGGCGGGGTCGTGCAGGGTGTGGGTGCGGGCGTCGCGCCAATGCCGGTGCAGATTGAGGGAGTTGAGGGCCGAGCGGGTGCCGGCGACCTCGAAGAGGGCCCCGGTGACCTCCACGGCGGCGGTTGTCGCGTGTGCCTTGGCGACGGCCACCGCGATGGACGCCTCGGCCGCCGAGTCGTCGGTGAGGTCGGCGCCGGCCGCGTCCACGGCACGGGCCGCCTCGCGCAGCAGTGCCTCGGACGCCCGTAGCTGGACGGCGAGTTCACCGAAGCGCTGGATCAGCAGCGGGTCGTCGGCGGCGGTCTCCGCACCGCTCTCGAACCAGGGCCGGCTCTTGGTCCGGACGAACACCGCCGCCTCGGTGAGCGCTCCCCCGGCGATGCCCACGTCGATGGCGGTGTGCAGCAACTGGGCTACGGCTCCGTGGAGTTGCGGCCCCTGGAAGGTGAGGTGGTGCGGGAGGACTCGGTCGGCCGGGACGGGGACCGCCTCCAGCCGGACGGTTCCGCTGGCCGTCGTACGCTGGCCCATGCCGTCCCAGTCGTCCACGACCGTGAGGCCGGGCGCGTCACGTGGAACGTACGCCACGTGCAGGTTGTCGTCCTCGGTGCGGGCGAGGACCGGGATCCAGTCGGCGAACAGGGCGCCGGTGGAGTAGTGCTTGACTCCGGTCAGGGTGAACGAGCCGTCGGGCTGCCGGGCCAGGCGGGTGCGGATGTCCTGGACGTGTTTCGTGCCCGCCTCCGACTGGGCGTTGCCGAACCGCCGTCCCGCGAGGATCTCACCGAAGAAGAACTCCCGTTGTTCTGCCGTGCCCTGACGACGGATCACATTGACGTACACGAAGTGGTTCTGCGGGATCTGGGCGAGGCTGGCGTCGGCCGAGGCGAGCAGCCGGAAGATCTCGGCCAGGGTCTCCTGGCGTACGTCCGCTCCCCCGTGGTCGGCGGGTACGGTGACCGCGAGCAGTCCCGAGGCGGAGAGGCGGTCCAACTCCGCTCGTGGAAGCCGTCGTTCGGCGTCCCGTGCGGCGGCCCCGGTGCGGAACTCGTCCGCCAGGGCCGCCGCCACGGTCAGGGCCTCCACATCGTCTGCGAGGACTTTCGCGGTCATGGGGGTCAGACCGCCGCGGCGAGGAGCGGGGAGCGGCCGAGCGCCGCCGAGAACTGGTCCAGTACCTGGGCGAGGGCCTCGGCGGTGGCCGGGGCGACCACGATGGAGCCGTCCTCGTGTGCGGTGATGTCCTTGTCGAGGGTGAACCAGCCCTGGACGATGTGGGCGGCACCCATGGAGTTGAGGACCGGCCGCAGTGCGTAGTCGATGGCCAGGACGTGGGCGGTGGTGCCGCCGGTGGCGAGCGGCAGCACGGTCTTGCCGGTGAGGGCGTACTGCGGGAGCAGGTCGAGGAGCGCCTTGAGGACGCCGGAGTAGGACGCCTTGTAGACCGGGGTGCCGACGACGACACCGTCGGCGCGGGCGAACAGTTCGGTGGCCTCGACGATCGCCGGGTGCCGGAAGTCTGCCCCGAGGAGGGCCTCGGCGGGGATGGTGCGTACGTCGAGCGGGATCACCTCGTGTCCCTGGGCGGCCAGACGGGTGTCCAGGTGGCGCAGGAGCTTTCCGGTGCGGGAGGAGACGGAGGGGCTGCCGGAGACGGACAGGATGGTGGCCATGGGTCCTCTTTCGGGAGGCTTGCCGGGATCCGGGACATGCCTGTGCGTGGCAGGCGTCCCGGGCGAGCGGACGGTCAGGAGTGCCGGTCGGCGGGCGAGGCGCTGTTCAGGGCGAACCTCGCGCGGTGCGGTGCGAGCGGGACGGGTGTCAGGCGTGGACCGCTACGGACTGGGGCTCGCTCTCCGGGAGTTGGGCTTCGAGTTCACGGACGAGGGGCAGGACGCGGCGGCCGAAGTACTCGACCTCCTCGTGGTAGTGCAGGAAGCCGAGGAGGAGCAGGTCGACGCCGAGGCGCTTGTAGGCGACGATCCGCTCGGCGATCTGTTCCGGGGTGCCGATGAGCCCCGTACGGAAGCCGTCGTTGTACTGGACGAGGTCCTCGAAGGTGGAGTCCTGCCACATGCCCTTGCCGTCACCGGCGGACTGTCCGGCCTGTTTGACGGCGGCGCCGAACCCCTCGACGGCCTCCCGGTCGGCGTTCGCGACGATCTCGCGGAGTGTCTCGCGGGCCTCGGCCTCGGTGTCCCGGGCGATCAGAAAGCCGTTGAGGCCGAACTTCGGTGCGCGACGGCCGACCTGGGCCGCCGAGGCCGCTACGTCGGCGATCTGCTCGACGACCCCGTCGAAGTCCTTGCCGTTGGAGAAGTACCAGTCTGAGACCCGGCCGGCCATGGCGCGGGCGGCGGTGGAGTTGCCTCCCTGGAAGATCTCGGGGTGCGGACGCTCGGGTGTGTTGAGGGGCTTGGGTTTGAGGGAGAAGTCACGCACCCGGTAGAAGTCACCGGCGAGTTCGGTGTGGTCCTCGGTCCAGATCTGGCGCAGGGCCTGGATGAACTCCGCGGAGCGGCGGTACCTCTCGTCGTGCTCCAGCCAGGGCTCGCCGAGGGCGGTGAACTCGCCCTTGAACCAGCCGCTGACGACGTTCACGGCGAAGCGCCCGTTGGACAGGTGGTCGGCGGTGGCGCCGAGTTTGGCGAGGACTCCGGGGTGCCAGAGGCCGGGGTGGACGGCCGCGATGACCTTCAGCCGCTGGGTGGCGAGAAGCAGGGCGAGGCTGAAGCTGGTCGACTCGTGCTGGAACTCGGCGCCGTAGCCGGCCATGTAGCGGACCTGGGTGAGCGCGTATTCGAAGCCGTTGTTCTCGGCGAGGACGGCGAGTTCGCGGTTGTAGTCGTAACCCCAGTCGGTGCGCTGCTCGATACGGCTGGTGACGAGTCCGCCACTGACGTTGGGGACCCAGTAGGCGAATTTCACGGGCTCTGCGGACATGCGGAACTCCTGTTGCGGAACGCGTTTTCGGGCACGCCGATTTCCGTCCGGAGTGAAGTCCGGCAATTTTCAGGCGGGTACGGAAACGGAACGGGCGCGGCGGATCGGGTCGGGGATCAGGCCGCGGAGCAACAGGAGGCGCTGGAGACGCGCGCGAGGTCGACGTGCCGTCGCCGCGTGAGGTCCAGTCGCATCTTCATGTCGTCGATCGTGACAGTCACCGAAGACGGCAGTCAAGGAAAACCCGACCGGTCTCGCATCCCGGACCACCTGATTTCACGAAGGTGTGACAGGGAAACCCTTGAACGGGCCGCTCCCGCGTCCGCATTCTGCTGCGGTGCGTATTGAACAGCTGGAATACATCGCGGCGGTCACCCGGCTCGGTTCGCTGCGCCGGGCGGCCGAGGAACTGCGCCTGTCGCAGCCTGCGTTGAGCGAGACCGTGCGCAATCTGGAGCGAGAGCTCGGAGTCGACCTGCTGGAGCGCAAACGCTCGGGCGCGACGATGAGCGCGGAGGGCCGGGAGCTGCTGCCGCACATCATCGACGTCCTCGACGCGGTCGACCGGCTGCGGGGCGCGGCGGGCGAGCAGCACCGCATCAGCCGCATGGTGCGCGTCGGCACGGTGAACGCGGCGACGGTGCCGCTGCTCATCCCCGCCGTACGGGAGTTCCGCGCGACACACGAGCTGACGCAGGTGGAGGTGGTGGACGTACAGCAGGCGGAGATCCACCGGGGGCTCACGGAGGGCGGCTTCGACCTCGGGCTGGTGAACCAGCTGGAGGGCGACGACGTACCCGCCGGCTTCGAGAGCACCGAACTGCTGCGCGGACGGCCCGTGGTGTGTGTACGTCCGGACAGTCCCCTCGCGGCCGGGCCGGCGGTGTCGGTGGCCGACCTGCTCGCCGGACCGCTGATCGCGATGCGCTCCGGCTACGTCATGCACCGCTATCTGCACCGGCTGCTGGAGGGCCACGGAGCGGCCTTCGCGTACTCCACGGACGGCGCCGAGATGGGCAAGCTGATGGTCGCGGAGGGGCTCGGGGCGACGGTGCTGCCCGACTTCAGCGTGGTCGGCGACCCGCTGGAACGACGCGGCATCCTCACCTACCGGCCGATCGCGGAGGACGACACCACCCAGGTGCTGCTGACCCTCCAGCGCCGCCGCGCGGAGTCCGTGCCGCTGGCCGCGCGCGATCTGCACGAGGTGTTCGTGCGCCGGGCCAGGGAGCTGGGCGGGACACTCACCGTGCAGGGCTGACCACACAGAATCACCCCCTGCACATAAGGGAAAAATAAGAGCACAATGTGAGTACGCGGCATTTACCGCATACCGCACAGAAGCGGTCAGGCCTGCACAGTCGAAGGAGACGAGTCATGGCCAATGTCTCGCACACCAGTGGTGACATCCACAGCCACCCTGATGTATCCGAAATGCGAGCCCGGTACGCCCGCATGCTCGGCGGTCGCGATGTCGCGCTCGTGGACGGACCGGTGTTCCTCGTCGGTCTGTACTGCGCGGCATCCCCCTGGATCCTCCACTACACGACAAGCCAGCCCCCGCTCGTGACCCACAACCTGATCATGGGCATCGCGATCGGCCTGCTGGCTCTCGGGTTCACCAACACCCCGGAACGCATGTACGGCCTCAGCGGGGCCCTGTGCGCGATGGGTATCTGGATGATCGTCTCGCCGTGGATCGTCGGCACCAGCCCTGACGCGGGTGTCGTGCTGAACAACATCATCATCGGCGCCCTGGCCCTGTTCCTTGGGCTGTTGAGTGCGGGCGCGACAGCGAGAAGTGCTCCCAGAGTGTAGGTGGAAGCGGCCCGGTCCCCGCCAAGGGACCGGGCTCGCTCGCCGTTCGGCGGACTGTCCCGGGCCACAGCGGGCACTAGGAAGGGGAGTGGCCAAAAACGGCGAAGTGGGGGCGGAAATGACGATCTCGAGCATCATCGGCGCCATCATCATCGGCACCGTCATCGGTATCCTGGGTCGGCTCGTCGTCCCGGGGCGCCAGCGCATCGGAATCCTGTGGACGATCGTCGTCGGTATCGTGGCCGCACTCGTCGGTTCGGCGATCGCCGCCGGGTTCGACGTGTCCGACACGGACGGCGTCGACTGGGTCGAGTGGCTGATCCAGATCGGGCTCGCCGCCTTCGGTGTGGCCGCGCTGGACCGGGCGAAGGCACCGCGTCGCGCGCACGGCAGGCGGCGGTGACCGGGCGAGGGTGAGGGGCCCCGAAATTCCTTTGTGGGTGGTGGTCCGCCGCGACTAGTTTCGGCGGACCACCACCCACGTTCATGTCACGGAGCCCCCTTGCCCCCACGCATCACCGCACTCACCGATCCCGAACCCGGCGCGTCGAGCCGGCGGCTCGCCTGGCTGGTGTCCGACCAGGTCGGTGTACCGCTCGGCTCCGCCTACCTGCGCCTGTTCAGCAGGGAGGGCCAGGAGCATCTCGCCGAGGCGGAGATCTCCGTCCACCCTGCCGAGCGACGGCGGGGTGTCGGCACCCGGCTCCTGGAGGCCGCCGTCGCCGCGGCCCGCAGTGACGGTCGACGGTCGCTCCTGGCACAGGCCGAGGAGAACTCCCCCGGCGACCGTTTCCTGGCGGCCCGGGGTTTTCACCGGGTGCTGGCACTGACGTACGCCCGGCTGACGCTCGCCGACGTGGACCTCGCGGAGATCACCCGGCTCGCCGAACTCCCGCACCCCGGCTACCGGTTGACGGCCTGGGAGGGGGCCGTGCCGCCCGCACTGGCGCGGAGTTATGCCGACTCGCGCCGCGCCATGGACGACATGCCGATGGAGGACACCGACTACGGCACGGTCGTCTGGGACGTCGACCGCGTCCTTGCGGCGGCCGAGGCGGTCGCCAGGCGCGGCGACCTGCTCTACACCGTGGCCGCGCTGGACACGGCGGACGGTTCGGTCGCCGGCTTCTCCGAGCTGGTGGTACCGGGCGACGGACAGGGCGACGGACAGCACTACGGCACGGCGGTGCTGCCCGAGCACCGCGGCCGAGGTCTCGGGCGCTGGATGAAGGCCGAGTCGATCCGCCGGGCCCGTGAACTCCACCCCGGACTCACGGGACTGCTCACCGACACCGCGACCGGTAACGCGCCGATGCTCGGTATCAACGACGAGCTGGGGTACGTGCCCACGCACAGGGCGGTGGAGTACCAGCTCGGGCTGTGAGACCGGCGCCGCCCGGCGATCCGGCCGCCGCTCCGGTCGTCAGGGCTCAGGCCTCGTAGACGTACGGCGTCGTCGTGGTGAGGGGCTCGAAGCCGAGTCGCTCCAGGACGGGCCTGCTCTGGTGAGAGGCGTCGACCTGGAGGTAGCGGTAGCCGCGCTTCACGGCGTCGCGGGCGCGGTGGGCGACCAGGGCACGGTAGATGCCCTTACCGCGCCAGGCCTCGACGGTGCCGCCGCCCCACAGCCCGGCGAACCGGGTACCGGGCACGAGTTCCATGCGGGCCGCGCTCACCGGCTCGTCGCCGGCCAGCGCCACCACGGCCGTGACCGTGTCCGGGTCGTCCGTGAGCCGGGCGAGCAGCTGGCGCCGCAGTCGGGAGCTGTCGGTGCCGAACGCCTTCTCGTGCACGTCCGCCACGAGGTCGACGCCGGCCTGGTCGGTCACCGGCACGAGGCGGATGCCCTCGGGCGGGTCGGTGTCGAAGGTCAGCCCGGAGACCTCACCGATCATCAGCGTCTCCTCGGGCTCGGGCGTGAACCCCGCCGCCCGCAGCCGTTGCCCGAGGTCGATGGGCAGGTCGTGGCCGTAGAGCTTCCACTCGAACGTCCGTCCGAGGCTGCCGTAGTGGCGGATCTGCTCGGCGATCGCCTCGTCGGCGCGTGCATCGTCGAGGTCGGACCAGACGACCCCGTTCCACCCCTGGGCGTCGGCGACCTGGCGCACCACCCCGCCCACCCGTTCGATCCGAGCGCCTGGCCCGTCGGGCTGCGCCCCTTCGCGCATGTCCCGGTCGTAAAGGGCGAGCACCGCTGCATGATCCATGCCGTTACTCCAGCACCCCGATGCGGCAAGCGCAACGGTATTGGCGTCCGCGATACATCACGGTTCAGGCCATTCGCATACGCGAAGCAGTGTTCGGTGCTACCAGGGCCCCTCCGGCGCCCGTCCCGCTCTCCGGGCGTACGGACGTACCCTGCGCCGCTGCGTGGAACTGGCCGCCGAGGCCCTGGCGACGGCGACGAACGCCCGGTGTGACAGTCGAGGGCCCGGTCAAGGGCGTTGGCCCTTAACCGAGTTCGAGCGTGGTCACCCCGAAGACCCTCTCCCGCGCGAACTCCCGCACGGGACCGGTGTACATGCGTGCCGTCTCGAAGGACGGCGAGAATCCCGCCTCCCGCACCATCGCGACGGCAGCCGTGTTCGGCTCGGGGACGTCGACCGCGACCTCCGTCCCGGCCGCGTCGGCGGTGAGCGCGGCGAACAGCGCCCGGGCGTCGTCGGCGGTGTCGGCGAACAGCGGGCCGATACGGGGCACGTCCCGGCCGGGGCGGACGACTCCGTAGCCGGTGACGGCACGGCTCCCGGTGCCGTCACCGGATTCACGCAGGAAGGCGCGGTGCCCGGGAGCCGTCAGCCAGTACTCCAGGAAACGGGGCCGGTCGGCGGGGGTGCAGAGGGTGTCGTACGCCGTGATCGCCGCCAGGTCCGTCGGCCGCACGGGACGCACACGCGCCGGGGTCTCGGCGGCGGGGGCGGTTCCGGTGAACCGGACGGTGCGGTAGGCGGGCTCGAAGCCCGAGCGCCGGTAGTTGTCCTGCTGGGCGACGACTCCGTCGAGGCCGACGGTACGGCTTCCGGCGTGGGCCAGCGCGGTCTTCCAGGTCGTGATCCCGTAACCGCGGCCCCGCAGATCGGGACGCACGAGATAGAAACCCAAAAAGGCGTACGCGTCACCGTAGTTGACGACCGAGATCGCCGACACCGGCTCCCCGCCGACCCTGCCGACGAAGAATCCCTCCGGGTCCTGCGCGAAGAACCCAGCACTGTCCGACAGCCCCGGGTTCCAGCCCTCGTCGGCCGCCCATCCGGTGACGACCGGCCAGTCCTCGGGCGTGGCCCGGGTGACGACGAGGTCGTCGGAGACCGGGGGGAGGGCGCCGGCGGAGGAGATCATGGAGGTGCTCCGTTCCGTTCAGTGGGGGGATGCGGCCCCATCGGACCATGGATCCCGAAGGCGGCGCGACCATCCGGCCCGGCACTCCCGGCGCCCCGGCCTGCCGGGAGGCGGGGCTCTGTCCACCCCCTTATCGTGATCAGGGCGCCGTCCCGGCCCGCAGCCGGGGCCGCCTCAGGAGGCATTCATGCGGTCCGCGTACCGACGCCGGGCGCTCGCCTCGGCCACGACACTCGCCCTGCTGGGAACAGGTGCGCCGACGGTGGCCGCGGCCGACGACGAGCCCGGCCTGTCCCGCTTCTACCACCAGAAGGTCAAGTGGTCGGCGTGCGCCGACGAGGCAGCGATGGACGACGTGCCGACGGCCGACCTCCAGTGCGGCAAGGTCACCGTCCCGCTCGACTACGCCAAGCCCGGCGGCCGCACGCTCGACCTGGCGATGGCCCGCTATCGGGCGACCGGGAGCTCCCGGGGTTCCGTGCTGCTGAACTTCGGCGGGCCCGGCGGCGCGGGGGTCAGCCAACTCGCCTATGAGGGCAAGGACTTCATGGGCCTCACGAACGGCTACGACGTCGTCACGTTCGATCCGCGCGGTGTCGGCAGATCCTCCCCCGTCAGCTGCGGCGAGGGCGCGGACACCGACACCGAGGAGACCGGCGGCGGGGCCGGGGACGATCCGCGTGCAGTCCTCGAACACCTGCGCAGGGCAGCGCAGGCCTGTGCGCGCCACTCCGGGCCCGTGCTGCGCCACATCGGCACCGTCAACGCTTCCCGCGACCTCGACGTGATGCGCCAGGCCCTCGGCGACAAGAAGCTCAACTACCTCGGATTCTCGTACGGGACCCGGCTCGGCGCGGTCTACGCGGCCCAGTTCCCCACGAAGGTGGGCCGGTTCGTCCTCGACGGCGTCGACACCCTCACCGAGTCGCTCGCCGAGCAGGGCCTCGCGGGCGCCGCCGGGCAGCAGACCGCGCTGGAAGGCTTCCTCAACTGGTGCGTGATGGACATCGCCTGTCCGTTCGGGCAGGACGCGCGCACCGCCCGCGAGCGGGTGGTCGCCCTGGTCGGCTCACTCGACAGGGACCCGGTGCCGACCGGTTACGGTGACCACTTCTCCGGCCAGGACCTCGTGGGCGCCATCGGCCAGGGCCTCTACAGCAAGCGGATGTGGCCTCCCCTGGAGCGGGCCCTTGCCGCGCTGGTCGAGGACGGGGACGCGCGCGGGATCATGGCGTTCGGCGGCGGAGGCACGGCTGTCCCCGCCCTGCCGAGACTGAGCGCCGAGCGGCAGTCCCCCTCCCCGGATTCCGACGGCGGGCTCGTCGACGAGGTCGAGGTACCCATCGACAACCTCCCGGCCGCTCTGATGGCGATCAACTGCGCCGACGATCCCGACCGGCCCACCGCGGCCCGGATCACCAAGGACTTCGCCGCCCTGCGCGCCAGGTACGAGCAGGCATCCCCGGTGTTCGGCCGCTACCGCCTCACCGAGGTCCTGACCTGCTACGGCCGCCCAAGGGGCACGGACTTCATTCGTACAGAGGTACGGGACGTCGACACGCCGAAGATGCTCCTGGTGGGGACGCGCGGCGACCCGGCCACGCCGTACCGCTGGACCACGGAGACGGCCGAGCGGCTGGGCTCGTCGGCGGTCGTCCTCGACAACAAGGGCGAGGGCCACACCGGGTACGGGTCCTCGAAGTGCGTGCACCGCACGGTCGACGCGTTCCTGCTGGACGGCTCGCTCCCGGCCGACGGCAGTTCCTGCGGCGCGGACGACGCCGGCTGAGGCCGGCACGCGGGCACCGGATCCTCCGAATGCCTGACGCCTGAATCGGCCCTATCGTGCACGTATGGAGGCCCGCCACCGAGGCAGACCCCGCGGCCACTGCACGTGATCGGCGATCCGGAGGCCCTGGTCGCTCTCACCGAGGCGGGTACCGCCACCGGGGAACGCGACGCACGTCCCGCGCAGCGGTGTCGGCACGCCTGCGCGGAGACGTTGTGGCACGCCGTCCGACCCCTGGTCGCGTAGCGCCGGCGCGATCGGGCCGCGGCGGTCCGGCGGGACCTCGGAACCGCGCGTGACCGACCGGAGTGCGGCGCCCGCGGGGACGGTGCCTGAGCACCGACGCGGAGGTCCGCTTCGTAGCGGACGCACAGGACGCTCACCGAGGCCTACTGCTCCCGGCCCTCGCTCCCCGCCGAAGGGGCGCCGAGGAGGTCGGACAGACCGCGGTCGACGGCGTCGCCGAGGTCCTCGCTCCCGGCCGCGACCACGGCGAAGGTGCGGAGCAGGAAGCGGCGCATGGCCGGTGTGTCGAACTGGAGCAGGGCCAGGCCGTGCGGCGAGTGGAGTTCGAGGACCGTTCGTGCGGGCCCGCACGGCCAGATGTGGACGTCACCGCTCCCGGCGGGACGCCGCACTCCCTCCTCCAGAAGGCTCCGGGCGAAGGTCCAGCTCACCCCCTCGCCGTCCAGGGCCGCCTCGGCCGGAAAGTCGATGTGCACGGCCAGCGGATCCGTCGAGGCGTAGCGGAGCGTGGCGCGGACGGGGAGCTCCTGCTCCTCCGAGGTGATCAGCCGTGCTCGCGCGGGCTGTTCGAGGGTGACATCCATGGCAGTCTCCGCTCCCGGTTCGGGCCGACGGTGGTGATGCCGACGCGTTGTGCCGACGTGGTGTTACGACCCCGAAATGGCCTCTCCGATTACGCGGAACCCACAGCTTTTAATGTGAGCTGCGTCACTGACATGCGTGGTTTTCCGCAGGGATCACGGACCCTTGGGCGATTCGGGGGCAACCTGACGATGCGCCCCCACAACACATCGCCGCGGATCGCACAAAAGACCGTCGAACACGCGCCTGAATGAGTTGCCACTCAGCTCCATTGATCCACCAAGTCGCGTACCCCGCCTACGACTTGGCATGCCGGACGCGTACCGTTTCCGTACCAGGAAAACCGTCCAAGAAGACCGTGGCATATGCCAGAAGCACCACCGTCTCGTGTGTTGCCAAATCCCTTACAGGGCGTCGCAGGCTGTGCAACAGTCGTAACCGGTCTTCCGTCAGCCTTGGTCGTACCGTCCCTTCATCGGAGTGCGTCATGCCGCCCCATCTCTCCGCGGACCGTCCAGCCGCCCAGCCTCCCGCGCGCGGCTCCGTCGACGCGCTCATCACACAGACCCGACAGCTCAAAGGTGACGTGGACGCCGTACGACGAGACACCCCGGCCGACGGAACGGACCCGCAGGGACGCTGGCAGCGCGCGCTGTACGACCTGGCAATGCACCAGCTGAGCGACCTCGACGAGCACTTGGCCCAGCTACGGGACGGACCGCAGCCCCTGCCCGAGGCCCCCGAGACCGCCGGGACACTGCCCGCCGTGGCAGCCGTGGCGACCGCTCCCCGGCGCGACTCGCTCCTCAGTCGGGTCGGCAGCGCGGAGTGGAACCTCCTTACGGACGAGGCCAGTTGGTCCGGTGAGCTGTACCAGATCCTCGGCCGGGATCCCGCTGCGGACCCCCTCACCCTCGACGAGCTTCCCTCCCTGGTCCTCGACGAGGACCGGCCGAGGCTCACCGCGATGGTCACGGACTGTCTGATCGACGCCAAGCCCATCGACGGCGAGTTCCGCGTCCTGCGGCCCGACGGCGGTGTACGGACCGTGCACATGATGGGCGAGCCCGTGCTCGACGCCGACGGCAGCACCGCCTCCATGTGGGCCGTGCTGCGGGACGTCAGCGAACTGCGCCGCAGCCAGCGGACGGTGAGCGAGACCCGTGACTCGTTGCAGCGTCACCGGCACCACGCGCAGTCCGAGCGCCGGCTCGCGGTCGAGTTGCAGGAGGCCGTGCTGCCGCCGTGGCGCGGCTCCCTGCGGCTCCCGCACCAGGGCCCCGAGTCCCTCGATCTGGCCGCCCGCTACCTCCCCTCCTCGACGAGCGCCCTGATCGGCGGCGACTGGTACGACGCGCTCGAACTGTCCGACGGCGACACCCTGTTGAGCGTCGGCGACCTCACCGGACACGGCGTGACCGTGACCTCCGGCATGGCGATGCTGCTGGGCGCGCTGCGCGGCATGGCGGTGGCGGGCACCCAGCCGGGCCAACTCATGACCTGGCTCAACCAGTTACTCGACGCGTCCGTCCAGCCGGCCCTGGGCAGCGCCGTCTGCTGCCGCTACCGGCCGAACACCCGTACCCTCACCTGGGCCCAGGCAGGACACCCCGCCCCGCTGCTGTTCCGCGACGGGACGGGGCGCGTGCTGAACCCACCGGACGGTGTTCTCCTCGGCGCGACCTCGGGCGCCGTCTACGGACAGGCCGAGGAGACCCTCGAACCGGGCGACGTGCTCCTCCTGCACACCGACGGACTGGTACCCGGACTCCCGGAAGGCACCACCGCCGCGCACCGCCTGCTCGAACTGGCCCCACGCTTCGGCGAGGCGCGGACCGCGCAGGACTGTGTACGGGCGGTGGTGGAGGAGTTCGGCGAGACCGAGCGCGAGGACGACGCCTGTGTACTCGTCGCCAGGGTGACCCCGTAAACCCCGCAGCCCCCGCACGAGGGCCTAGACCCGCGCGTTGTTCCCGCCCCTCCCCCTCGTCGGCTTGGGCAGCGACAGTTTGATCTCCTCGCGGAGTTCGTTGATCTTGGGAAAGCTGGAGTACTCGGCGGTGAGCCGGTACATCTCGCGCAGCCGGTCCCAGGTGCGACGGGACGAGTTAGAGCCCATCGACACCAGGGCCAACCGCGCGTACCCGGCCGCCTGTTCGGGATCGTCCGCGATGAAACAGGCGGAGGCCATGGACAGGAAGTCGAAGATCTTCGACCGCTCCCGGCCGTCGACCCTCAGTTCGAGGGCCTTCTGGGCGTAGTACTGGGCCTGCACCGCCGCGGTCGGCTCGTGCTCGGCCAGGGTCCGGTAGGCCAGAGCCTGCATGCCGTACAGGTCCTCCGCCTTGAACATCTGCATCCAGCTCGGCGGCGGCACATCACCCTTGTCGGAGACGAAGAGGTCCTCCGCCTGGCCGAGGGTGCGGCGCATCGCCTGACCGCGCCCCATCGACGCCTGCGCCCAGGCCTCGACGGTGTACAGCATGGCCTGGGTGCGGGGCAGGGTCTCCTCGCCCGAACCGGAGTTGGCGAGCTTCATGAGGTCGAGCGCGTCGTCGGGCCGGCCCAGGTGCACCATCTGGCGGGCCGCCCGGGAGAGCGCCTCCCCGGCGCGCGGCCGGTCGCCGCCCTCTCGGGCCGCATGGGCGGCGATGACGAAGTACTTCTGGGCCGTGGGTTCCAGGCCGACGTCGTGCGACATCCAGCCGGCGAGGACCGCGAGGTTGGCGGCGACGCCCCACAGGCGCCGCTGAAGGGGTTCGGGATGTCGGTAGGCGAGCATGCCGCCCACCTCGTTGAGCTGACCCACCACCGCCTTGCGCTGGAGACCTCCGCCGCGGGCGGCGTCCCATTTCCGGAACACCTCGACCGCGGTTTCCAGTTCCTCGATCTCCTGCCACCCGATGGGGGCGGCCTCGTACCGGTCGAAACCGGCGGGATCAGCGTGCAGGGGATCGTCGAGGTCGG
Organism: Streptomyces sp. NBC_01390; assembly: GCF_045040105.1. Lineage (NCBI taxonomy): Bacteria > Bacillati > Actinomycetota > Actinomycetes > Kitasatosporales > Streptomycetaceae > Streptomyces > Streptomyces sp. NBC_01390. The sequence continues at coordinate 525,534 of NZ_CP109551.1, forward strand.
GTGCGTCGACGGAGAGAGTCGGGTCGGTGTGCAGCCAGTCGTGCATGGCACTGCTGAGTGCGGAGCCTGCGGTGAGAGCGACGCCCGCTCCCACCAAGCCGCGTCGGTTGAGCATGAGGTCCATTCCCGTGAATTCGGTGAGGACCGCGGCAGTCCGTTCGGGCGCCCACGGCACACCGTCGGGAGCTTCCGCACTCCCGCCGCCCGGCCGTTTCCCCACACGCCCGTGCCGGACCAGACCTAAGTCCTCTATGGTCACGACACGGCCGAGACGCTCGGTGAACAGGGCAGCCAGTACGCGCGGCACCGGATCGCGCGGGATCTCTCCCATGTCGATCCACCGCCGCACCCGCGAGGTGTCGGTCGCCAGCTGGGGGTGGCCCATGGCCGCCGCCTGCCGGTTGACCAGCCGCGCGAGTTCGCCCTTGGACCAGCCGGCCAGGCCGAACAGGTCCGTCAGACGAGTGTTGGGTTGTCCGCTCACGTCAAGCCCCCAGGTTCTCGGCTGAGTTGACAGTAACCGTCTGTCAGTTGCTGAGCGACTATTCGCCAGGGTTCGCCAGGGTTCGCCAGATGGTGTGCCACTGGTCACCGGGTGTCAGGTAGGAATGCGCCACCCCGACCCGGTCGCCATCCCTTTCAGCAGGTGCACTCCCCAGGGTGTACCAGGGAGACCGGGCCGGGTAGCGCATGACCGTCGCAGGCACACGAAGGGATCTGTTTCTCCCATGTACGCAGCATCGTCCTCCGTGTCCGCCCCTCCGCGGCTGCTGCACCCCCGCCCGGGTGGCAGCGGCCCCTACCTCGACCCCGCGCGTCCGTCGGCCCCGGCCCAGGGTGCCGGCGCCGGCCGGACACGACGGCTGCCGGGGATCGGCACCCAGCCGCTCAGCGGCAGACTCGACCTGTCCGGACCCCAGGGCGCCCAACTGCGCACGGCCATCGCGTCGGTGCACCGGATCTGCCCGGAGTTCGCACCCGTGCAGGTGCTGCGCCGCAGTGGACGCTCCGTGCTCCTGGTCGGGACGACAGGGCGCAGCACGGCCGTCGCGAAATGTTTACTGGATCAGTCCCCAGCGTGGGCCGAGCGCATCCGGCACGAAATAGCGGCGTACCGCTCGTTCGTCCGGCACCGCCCGCCGGTGCGGGTGCCCCGGCTGATCGCGGCGGATCCGGACAACTGCACCCTGGTCATCGAGCGGATGCCGGGCCGGGTCGCGGCCCTGCAGCGGCATCCGGCCGAGGCACCACCGCGTGCGGACATCAGGGCGGCACTCAGCGCCATCTGCCGGCTCAACGCCTGGCGTCCGCCGGCCGGCACGTTCGACGCCCCGCTCGACTACGCGGCACGGATCTCCCGGTACCACGAGCTGGGGCTGCTCACCGACCGGGACATGGGCGATCTCCAGAAGCTGGTGCACGGCATCGCGCACTCGGCGGGCCGCCAGGGAATGGGCCAGTTCTGCCACGGCGACGCACTCCTGTCCAACATCCTCCTCTCACCGGCCGGTCCAGTGCTGGTGGACTGGGAGCATGCGGGCTGGTATCTGCCGGGGTACGACCTGGCGACGCTGTGGGCGGTCCTGGGTGACGCGCCGGTCGCCCGGCGGCAGATCAGCCAGCTCGCGCAGTCGGCGGGACCGGCGGCACGGGACGCCTTCCTGGTGAACCTGATGCTGGTCCTGACGCGCGAGATCCGTACGTACGAGCTGGCCGTGCAGCGTTCGATGCACGAGACGACCCCGGCGGCACCGGGACCGGCCCACCCGGGTGCTGCGCCGTCCGGCGAGGAACAGCGGCTGCTGCTGCGGCGGCTGCACGACGACTGCCAGCTGGCCCGACGGGCCGTGCGCGCGGCGGTCGGCACTCGCTGACGGGGGACGTGGGCCCGCGACGCGCCTGGACAGCGGCGCGTCGCGGGCCTTCGCCATGCCCGCACACGGGTCGCCACGAAAGTTCCCGTACCCCTCTTGACATGGGAAGTCTCCGGTCTGTGGGCATGATTGACGGACCGTCGGGTGTTCGAGCCACTAAGGTGCTCATCGGCCCCGCACGTCCGCCGCTCCCCCCACATCCGCCCGACCCGGAGGCCGCAAATGCGAGGACACGCCACCGAACCCACCCTCCCCACCCACCTCCCCACCGATCCCGGGCGCAGACGCCCACGCCTGCGCAGAGCCGCCGGAGCAGTCGCCTCGGCGGCTCTTCTGCTGCCGTTGCTGGGCGCGGCCCCGGCTGCCGGCGGCGACTCGGCCACCCGGATGCAGCACGACTTCGCCGCAGCGGCGGACCAGTACCACGTGCCGCGGAGCCTGCTGCTCGCCGTCTCCTACCTCCAGTCCCGGTGGGACACGCACGCCGGGGCGCCCAGTGTCACCGGCGGCTACGGCCCGATGCACCTCACGGACGCCCGGACCGCCCTCGCCGGTGCCCCGCACCACAGCGAGGGCACGGAGGACGCGCGCGGCGACAGTGCCCGGCCGGCCCTGCACCCGACCACCGAGGTACCCGCGCTGGCCGAACTCCCGCCCCGTCTGCGGACGTTGACAAAGGCGGCCGAACTCACCGGCCTGCCCGCGAAGCGGCTCCGCACCGACCCCGCCGCCAACCTGGCCGGCGGCGCCGCGCTGCTGGCCGCCGCCCAGCGGGACCTGGCCGAGCCTCTGAGCACCGACCCGGCGGACTGGTACGGGGCGGTGGCCCGCTTCTCCGGCGCCGACGACACCGCGACAGCGGCCGCGTACGCCGACGACGTGTACGACGTACTGCGCACCGGCGAGCGGCGCACGACCGACGAGGGACAGCGGGTCACCCTCGCCGCCCGTCCCGAACTGGCCCCGGACACGGCCCAGTTGCGGCGGACCGGGCTGCGTAAGGGGTCCGCGGCGGGCACCGAGTGCCCGACGACGGTGTCCTGCGAGTGGATCCCGGCGCCGTACGAGGAGTTCGGCGATGGCGACTACGGCAACCACGACCTGGGCGACCGGCCGGCCTCCCAGAGCATCCGGTACATCGTCGTCCATGACACCGAGGGCGCCTGGGACGGCGTACTGAACATGGTCCAGGACCCGACGTACGTGTCCTGGAACTACACACTGCGCTCGACGGACGGGCACATCGCGCAGCATGTGAAGGCGAAGGACGTGGCCTGGCACGCGGGCAACTGGTACATCAACGCCAAGTCGATCGGGTTGGAGCACGAGGGGTTCCTCGCGAATCCGGACGCCTGGTACACGGAGTCGATGTACCGGGCGTCGGCGCGGCTGGTGACGTACCTGGCGGCCAAGTACGGCATCCCGCTGGACCGGCAGCACATCCTCGGCCACGACACCGTGCCCGGTCCGACCACCTCGACCGTCCCGGGTATGCACACCGACCCGGGCCCGTACTGGGACTGGCGGCACTACTTCAGTCTGCTGGGCCACCCCTTCGAGCGCACGGCACACCTGCGCGGCGACAGCGCGGTGGTGACGATCCGGCCGGACTACGCGTCGAACCGGCCGACTTACACGGGCTGCACCACGTCGGGTCAGGCGTGCGCGGCCCACGGGTCGAGCGAGGTGCGGCTGTACTCGAAGGCGGACACGTCGTCGGCGCTCGTGAAGGACATCGGGACCAACCCCCCGGACGGCACCTCGACGAGCGACGTCAACGACGTCGGGGCGCGTGCCTCCACCGGCCAGCAGTACGCGGTCGCGGAGCGCAAGGGTGACTGGACGGCGATCTGGTACCTGGGCCAGAAGGCCTGGTTCCGGAATCCCGCCGCGAACCCGACGGCGGTGAGTGCCGTCGGCGCTCTCGTGACACCGAAGGACGGCCTGTCGGAGATCCCGGTCTACGGGAGGGCGTACCCGGAGGCTTCGGCGTATCCGGCGGGCGTGCCCGTCCAGGCGGTATCACCGCTGTCGTACAAGCTGCCGGCGGGCCAGAAGTACGTGGCCGGGGACAAGGTGCCGGGCGAGTACGACTACGCCGTCACCTTCGACACCGCCTCGCACCGGGTCGTGGTCGGCAAGGACCAGTACTACGAGATCCAGTTCGGCCACCGGGTGGCGTTCGTCCGGGCGGCGGACGTGCGGCTCACACTCCCCTGAGCCACCGACGACAGAGGTGAGGGCCGGGTTCCGCCGCACGGCGGAACCCGGCCCTCACCTCTGCGCGCATCGCTTCAGGCCGTCTGGAAGAGCTCCGCGGGCAGGGGCTTCAGCAGGGCGTACAGGTCGTCGGTGATCGGACGGTCCCAGGCCGCGATGGTCACCAGGACGTTGTCGCTGCGGTCGAACTGCACGCAGGCGATCCGGCCCTCGGACAGCTTGAGGCGGCGCACGATCAGAAGGTTGTCGCCCTGCATCACCGGGACGTCCTCGGTGCCGACGACGGTGACCTCCTCCTCGTTCTCCAGGGCCAGCAGCAGCTGGGCCACCTCGAACGGGACCTCGTCCTCGGCGACGTCACGGGCCGGGGAGCCCTCCGGCAGGTTGCCGATGACCATTGCGGGGCCTCGGCCGCCGAACAGGTCGTAGCGCAGGAACACGCCCTGGCAGCTGCCGTCGGGGGCGGGCAGCAGGCCCGCGCCGAGGTTGCCGGGCCAGTCGCCCGGATCCATGGCCAGCACATCGAATTCGGGGCCGGCGGGAGTGGCGCTGCGGCGGCGGAGGAACGACATACAGCCATGGTACGTGTCCCGCCGAACCTCGTGTCCCAGGGGCGCTATCCCTGGGCGCCGTACTGCTGACCGGCCTGCTTGTGCCGCTCGTGATGACGGGCGACGCGGGCCCGGTTGCCGCAGGAGGGTTTGCACCACTCCTGGCGCGGATGCTCCTTGAGGAAGTAACGCACACAGCGCGGCGCGTGGCAGGCCCGCAGCCGTTTCCGGTCCGCACCGGCGAGAAAGGCGACGGCCGCCTGCGCGAGCACGTCCACGATCTCCGCCTCACCGCGCACGCCCTGGTGGCGTACGACGGGTTCGGCGTCGTCGGCCCAGTCGAGCACGGGGACCGTGGGGGTACGGGCGGCTGCCGCGTTGAGCAGCCTCAGCGCCTCGGCCAGGGGCAGCAGCCGTGCCGCGTCCGCCGGGCTGGGTTCCCCGGGCCGTACCGCGCGCGCGAAGAGGGTCCGCACGGCAGCACGCAGTTCTCGTACGGCGCTCAGCGCGGCCTCATCGGCGACGAAGCCGTCAGCTCCGGGCAGGCGGTCGCGGTGGGCGCGCACCCAGGTGGTGAGGCCGGCGGTGTCGGTGAGGTCGTCCGCGATGCCGCCGTCGCCGTCGTGGCGGAGGGTGAGGGCGAGGTCGAGGGCGAGCCGCGCATCACTGCCGGTGTCGCCGCTGATGTCGCTGACGTGACTGATGTCGCTAGTGATCAGGTCCCGCATGCCGCTAATGCTAATCCCCGAGACATCCATTAGCAGCGCAGGGGCGGGCCCGTCGTGCGCGGGCCGACCCCTGCCGCGGCATTACCCAAGGTCAGGGCGGTCTCAGGTCAGGTCGAACTCCCCTTCTCGTGCCCCCGACACGAACGCGCCCCATTCCGCGGGCGTGAAAATCAGGGAAGGGCTGTGCGGGCGGCCACTGTTGCGCATCGCGATGAACCCCTCGACAAAGGCGATCTGGACATCCCCTCGCCCACCGCTGCCCGACTGCCAGTCGGCGTTGCTGAGGTCCAGCTCCGGCTTGTCCCAGCCCGCGAGCGGGTGCTCCTGGATCGTGCTCTCGGCCACGTCCGTGCTCCTCCCGGTTACGTCGTCCGCCGCCAGCCTAGCCATCGGCTCCTGCCGCCGACAGGCCACGTGAGGGGGACGCTTCAGGAGGTGGGCGGTTCGCTGCCGACCAGCCACATGGAAAAGAACTGGGAGCCACCGCCGTAGGCGTGCCCGAGGACCCTGCGGGCCCCGTCCACCTGGTGTTCCCCGGCCAGCCCACGCACCTGAAGAGCTGCCTCCGCGAAGCGGATCATGCCCGAGGCGCCGATCGGATTGGTCGACAGGACGCCGCCCGACATGTTGACCGGCAGGTCCCCGTCGAGCTCGGTGACCCCGGCCTCGGTGAGTTTCCAGCCCTCGCCCTCGGCGGCGAAGCCGAGGTTCTCCAGCCACATGGGTTCGTACCAGGAGAACGGTACGTACATCTCGACGGCGTCGATGTCCCGGCGCGGGTCGGCGATCCCGGCCTGCCGGTACACGTCGGCCGCGCAGTCCCGGCCCGCTTTCGGGGACACGGCGTCCTTGCCCGCGAAGAGGGTGGGTTCGCTGCGCATCGCGCCACCGTGCAGCCAGGCGGGCCTGCGCGGTGAACGGGCGGCTCCGGCGCGGTCGGTGAGGACCATCGCGACGGCGCCGTCCGAGGAGGGGCAGGTCTCCGAGTAGCGGATCGGGTCCCACAGCATCGGGGAGGCCTGGACCTTCTCCAGCGTGATGTCGTGCTCGTGCAGATGTGCGTACGGGTTCTTGAGCGCGTTGCGCCGGTCCTTGTACGCGACCAGCGACCCGACCGTGTCGGGGGCGCCGCTGCGGCGCATGTACGCGCGGACGTGCGGGGCGAAGAAGCCGCCGGCCCCGGCCAGCAGCGGCTGCTGGAAGGGGATCGGCAGGGACAGTCCCCACATGGCGTTCGACTCGGACTGTTTCTCGTAGGCCAGGGTGAGGACGGTTGTGTGGACGCGGGAGCGGACGAGGTTCGTGGCGACGAGGGCCGTGGACCCGCCGACGGACCCTGCCGTGTGCACCCGCAGCATCGGTTTGCCGACCGCGCCGAGCGCGTCGGCGAGATACAGCTCGGGCATCATGACGCCCTCGAAGAAGTCGGGCGCCTTGCCGATGACCACAGCGTCGATGTCGGCCCACGACAACTCGGCGTCGGTCAGGGCACGTTGGGCCGCCTCTCGGACCAGCCCGGCCATGGAGACATCCCGGCGGGCGGCGACGTGCTTGGTCTGGCCGATCCCGACGACCGCCACGGGTTCACTGGGCATGACGGGGCTCCCCTTCCAGTACGGCGACCAGGTTCTGCTGGAGACAGGGCCCGGAGGTGGCGTGGGCAAGGGCCCGGTCGGACTCGCCCCGGTGGATTCGAGCGGCGGCCTCGCCGATACGGACGAGCCCGGCGGCCATGATCGGGTTGGCGGCGAGGGCGCCGCCGGAGGGGTTCACGCGGACGTCGTCGCCGAGCCGGAGTGCTTTCCTGAGGACCACCTCCTGCGAGGTGAAGGGGGCGTGCAACTCGGCGGTGTCCACGGGTCGTTCGAAGGCGCCGGCCTTCTCCGCGGCGAGCCGTGCGGACGGTGAGTCGGTCAGCTCGCGGACGCCGAGCGAGTGTGCCTCGATGCGGTGGTCGATGCCCCTGATCCAGGCGGGCCGCTCGCACAGTTCCCTGGCGCGGTCACCGGCCGCGAGGATCACGGCGGCTGCCCCGTCGCCGATCGGCGGACAGTCGCCGGTACGCAGCGGCTGCACGACGTAGTCCCCGTGCGGCACCGAACCCCGCAGCTGGGCATGGGAGTTGCCCGCCGCGTCCGCCCGGCTCCGGGCGGCGACGGCGGCGAGCGCGGGCTCGTCGGTGTAGCCCTCGTCGATGAGCGCACGCGCCTGAAGCGCGGCGAGCGCGACCGAGTCCGGCCACAGGGGGGCCACGTAGTACGGGTCGAGCTGCCGGGTCAGCACATCGCGCACCGAGCCCGGCGAGGACTTGCCGTACGAGTACACGAGTGCCGTGTCGGCGTCGCCGGTGAGCAGCTTGGTCCAGGCCTCGTACAGCGCCCATGCCCCGTCCATCTCCACGTGCGACTCGGAGATCGGCGGCCAGGCGCCCACACCGTCGAGCGCCAGGGTGAAGGAGAAGGCTCGGCCGGCGAGGTAGTCGGAGGAACCGGAGCAGGTGAAGCCGATGTCGCTGGTCTTCAGCCCGGTCGCGTCGAGCACCTCGTGCAGCACGGGCATGAGCATCTCGACCTCGGAGAGTTCGTCACTGGTGCGCCGGTGATCGGTCTGCGCGAAGGCGACGACGGCGATCTCGCGTGTCACTGGGTCCCCCGGTGGTAAAGTCGTTCACTGCGGCGCGAGAGCCAAGCCCGCATAGCAACTCCTTCCAAAACTTCATACAGCCGGGCTGGTTTCAACCCGGCTGGTGCTGATCGCGGAAGACTCGATCGTTCGCTGAGCGACCGAGCGGCGTGAGCCAGGAAGCCCCGTCATGACGAGGGGTGGATTCAAAGCAGCTCCTTGAACGTCTCGTAGTCCGCGTCGGGTTCGCCGGTGGGCCGGTAGTGGTCGGGATAGCGGCCCCCTTCCGTCCACACCGGCTCCACGCGCAGCCCCATGCGTACCTGGTCGTAGGGGATGCCGCCGATCCGGCCGTGCAGGGCGAGGTCGGCGCCGTCGAGGGCGATGTGGGCGTAGACGTAGGGCACTTCGATGTCGAGGTTGCGGGCCTTGATGTTGACGATGCAGTACGTGGTGACCGTGCCGCCGGGGCCCACCTCGACCTGCTCGGCGGTGCCGACCCCGCAGGTGGGACACGCGCCCCGGGGCGGGACGTACACCTTCCGGCAGGAGGGGCAGCGTTCGCCGACGATCCGCTGCCCGGCGAGGGCGTTGATGTAGGCGGTCTGGGCGCGGCCGGGCGAGTAGGTGTAGTCGAGGCGGGCCTGGGCGACGATGCCGGTGACCATGGACCCGAACTGCCCGTCGTGCACGGCCACTTCAGCGCCGCCCGCGCTGTCGTACGGCTCGAAGCAGGCGATGTCCGTGATGGCGCCGGAGCGTTCCGCGGCCCAGCGGACGCGGACGCGCATTCCGGTGTGGACGGCGTCGGGGCCGGGCGCGTCGAGGGCGTGCAGCAGGGCCGTGTCGGCGCCGTCGAGCCGGACCAGGACCCAGGCGAAGGGCGTTTCCAGGGGCTGGTCCCGGCGCGGGGCGTGGTTCCAGGCCCAGGTGGTGACGGTGCCGGTGGGGGCGACCTGCACGAGGTCGCGTATCTCCTCGGCGGTCACCGGGTCGTACTCGACGGGCGGGACGAGGACGCGGCCGTCCGTGGTGCGAACGCCGAGGACGACCTGTTCGCGCAGGCCGGTCAGGAAGGCGCTCTGGACGGGGCCCAGCGAGCGGGTGAAGGGGAAGTCGACGATCAGGGGCGCTTTGAGGACTTCGGTGGTCATCCCGGGTGCTCCTTCGCGGGTCAGGCCCGCCGATAGACGGGTGGGCGCTTCTCGGCGAAGGCACGGGTGCCTTCCTTGGCGTCGGCGGTGTCGAAGATCGGCCAGCCGCGCTTCAGTTCGGCGGCGAGGCCCTCGGTCTCGGTCAGCTCGGCGGTCTCGTAGACCGATGCCTTCACCGCCTCTACGGCTAGCGGGCCGCAGGCGTTGATGCGCTCGGCGATCTCCAGGGCCTTGTCCAGGGCGGTTCCGTCGGGGACGACGTGTCCGATCAGGCCGATGCCGGCGGCTTCCTGGGCGCTGTAGGGGCGTGCGGTGAGCAGCATCTCCAGGGCGTGGGTGCGCGGGATCTGCCGTTGGAGGCGGACCGTGGAGCCGCCGATCGGGAAGAGGCCCCGCTTGACCTCGAAGAGTCCGAAGGTCGCCGACTCGCCCGCGACCCGGATGTCGGTGCCCTGGATGATCTCGGTGCCGCCGGCGACGCAGTAGCCCTCGATCGCGGCGATCACCGGTTTGCGGGGGCGGTGGTGGCGCAGCATCGCCTTCCAGTGCAGATCCGGGTCTGCCTTGAGCCGGTGGCGGTACTGCTCCCCCTCCAGACCGCCACCGGCCAGGGCCTTCAGGTCCATTCCGGCGCAGAAGGCACCTCCCGCGCCGGTGAGCACGATCGAGCGGACGGCGTCGTCCTCGTCCGCCTCGACCCAGCCGTCGTACAGCCCGACGAGCATCGGCAGCGAGAGCGCGTTCTTGGCTTCCGGCCGGTTGAGCGTGAGGACCAGCGTGGCGTTCTCGCGCCGCACGGTGAGGTGTTCGGTCCCACCCATCGCCCATCTCCCCTCTGAAAACGAGAACAGGTGAAAGAACGAGAACAGGTTGCAGGAGCGGAGGAAGCACTTCAAGGGTTTTCTGACAGGTAGTCAGATTTCTTCGACGCTGCCCCTTCACAGTTGCCGCGCCCTTTGCTCTGATGACGGCGAGCCGACAACCGCCAGGGATGCCCGGGGTCAGGAGGAGCGGTGGAGTACAACCTTGCCGACCTGTTCGAGTCGGTCGTGGACGTGGTGCCGGACCGTGCGGCGCTCGTGTATCTCGACCACCCCGGTACTGGCGCGGAACGCCGCCTGAGCTATGCGGAGTTGGACGCCGCGGCCAACCGGATCGCCCACCATCTGATCGACAGCGGGATACGTCCCGGCGAGCATCTGGGCCTGCATCTCTACAACGGGGTCGAGTACCTCCAGACCGTGCTGGGGTGCCTGAAGGCGCGGATCGTGCCGGTCAACGTCAACTACCGCTATGTCGAAGAGGAGTTGGTGTACCTCTATCGGGACGCGGACCTCGCCGCCCTGGTGTTCGACGCCGAGTTCACCGAGCGGGTGGCAGCGGCTCGGCCACGGGCCACGTCGTTGCGACATCTGATCCGGGTGGGTGAACCGGCTCCGGGGGCCCCCGAGTTGGCGGCGGTGCCCTTCGCCGAGGCGGAGGCCGCCGGGTCCTCGGGGCGGGGCTTCGCGGCCCGCTCGGGCGACGACCAGTTCATCATCTACACCGGCGGCACCACCGGGATGCCCAAGGGCGTGATGTGGCGTCAGGAGGACCTGTTCTTCGCCGGGCTGGGAGGCGGCGCCCCCACCGGCGAGCCCGTCAAGTCCCCACAGGAACTCGCCGAACGGGTCGCGGCCGGAGGCGAGGGAATCACCTTCTTCCCCACTCCGCCGCTGATGCACGGCACCTCGACCCTGACCGCGTTCATCGGCTTCAACTTCGGCCAACGAGTGGTGATCCACCGCAAGTTCACGGCCGAGGACGTGCTGCGCACGATAGAGAAGGAGAAGGTCACCAGCGTGTCCCTGGTGGGCGACGCGATGCTGCGTCCGCTGATCGACGCCCTCAAAGGGCCCATGAAGGGCACGGACTGTTCAGCCTTGTTCAGCGTCTCGTCCTCCGGCGCGATCATGTCGGAGACGGTGCGCGCCGAGTTCCAGGCACTGGTGCCGAACGTCATGCTGCTCAACAACTTCGGGTCGTCGGAGTCCGGCTTCAACGGTACGGCGACCGATGACTCGGGCCCCGAGCGCGGCTTCCGTATCCGCGTCAACACCCGGACCCTGGTGGTGGATCCGGCAACCTACGAGCCGGTGCCCGCGGGCGAGGTGGGCCGGATCGCCCAGTGCGGCCACGTACCGCTCGGCTACTTCAACGACCCCGGGAAGACCGCGGAGACGTTCTTCGAGCGGGACGGCGAGCGGTGGGTGCTGCTCGGCGACATGGCGACGGTCGACGAGGAGGGCGTCGTCACCGTCCTGGGCCGGGGCTCGCAGTGCATCAACACCGGGGGCGAGAAGGTGTATCCGGAGGAGGTCGAGCAGGCGCTCAAGTCCCATCCGGACGTGTACGACGCGCTGGTGGCCGGTGTCCCGGACCCGAGGTGGGGCAACCATGTGGCCGCGGTCGTGCAGTTGAGGGAGGGAGCGGCGCGGCCGAGCCTGGCGGACGTACAGCAGCACTGCCGTACCCACCTGGCGGGCTACAAGGTCCCCCGACAGCTGGTGATCACCGAGACGATACGGCGGTCGCCCAGTGGCAAGGCTGACTACCGGTGGGCCAAGGAGATGGCAGTGGGGGCGGACCGGTAGGCGGGAGGCCTACGCCTCGCCGGTGGGCCGAACGGGGACGACGGGCGTACTCTGTGCGCGCGGCTGACCCAGGTGTTTGAACGGAGGGTGACGCAGGGCCGTACGCGAGGTTGGCGGTCCTGCCCTGCGAGCCCGGTCCGCCGTGCCATCAGCTGATCCGCACGGAAGGACCCACGGGTGTCGCACCACACGCCCCCTCGTCAACTGCCTGAGACGGACGCGGACGCGCCGGACGGGACCACAGCCGAGGAGGCCTCGCGCGCTCCCGCGGTGAACGACACCGAGCCCGGCGCCCCGGCTGAAGTGGAACCGGCGGACAGGGAACCGGCGGGCGAGGAGACGCCCGGGCCGACGACGGCCGCGGCAGCGGAGGCGGACGAGACGGGCGCGCGCCCCGGGCTGGAGAAGACGGCCGACGGCGCGGACGACGGGAAGGCGCCCGCGTCGACAGTCGCCGCCCGCACGGCTTCCACCACCGACGAATCCCACGACGCCGCGGCCTCCGACCCCTCCCCCTCGTCCACCGACGAACCCGGCCGGCCCGGTTGGTTCGGCTGGCGCCGTCGTTTCCCCCGCGCCGCACGCGCCGTGGGGGTGGGCACGAGCGTCCTGGCCGGTGCGATGGTGCTCGGCGTGCTGCTCATACCCAACCGTCTCGACCGGATGTCCCCCGAGTCGTTCCTCCGTCTGCCTGTCGAGGCGATCTTCCTCGCGGCCGTCCTGCTCGTGCTGCCGTCGAGGGCACGGCGGATCACGGCCGTCGTCCTGGGCGCGTTCCTCGGGTTGTCCACCGTCCTGAAGTGTCTCGACATGGGCTTCTACCAGACCCTGGCCCGGCCGTTCGACCTGGTCTTCGACTGGGTGCTGCTGACCGACGCGGCGGACTTCCTGAAGGACTCGCTCGGTCGCTCGGGTGAGGTGCTCGCGGTGATCGGCGTGATCGTCCTGCTGATCGCCGTCCTCGTGGTGAGCGCGCTCGCGGTGGTGCGGCTGGCCGACGTGATGGCCCGGCACCGGCCCGTGGCCGTGCGCGGCACGCTGGTCCTCGGCACCGCGTGGGTCGTCTGCTTCACCATGGGTGTGCAGACAGGCGGTGTGACGATCGCGACCAAGGGCTACTCCCAGTACCTCTCCAACCGTGTGCAGTACGTCCGCGAGGGTCTCGGGGACGCCGAGGTCTTCGACAAGCAACTCCGCGTCGACGCCTTCGCCGACACGCCGTCCGACCAGTTGCTGACCGGACTGCGCGGCAAGGACGTGCTGTTCACCTTCGTCGAGAGTTACGGCCGGGTGGCGATCGACGATCCGGCGATGGCACCGGAGATGGACGCGACGCTCAAGGAGGGCGACGCCAGGCTCAAGTCGGCCGGCTTCGCATCGCGCAGCGGCTGGCTCACGTCACCCGTGACGGGCGCCGGCAGCTGGCTCGCCCACACGACGTTCCTCTCAGGTCTGTGGGTCAAGAACCAGCAGCGGTACCGGACAGTGACCACCGGTGACCGCGCCACGCTCACCAGCTACTTCCAGAAGACCGGCGCCTGGCGCACGGTCGGCATCGTCCCGGGTGTCCGGAAGGCGTGGCCCGAGGGCAAGTACTTCGGCCTCGACCACATCTACGACTCCACGCACCTCGGCTACCAGGGCCCGTACTTCAGCTGGACGCCGGTGCCGGACCAGTTCAGCCTGGAGTCCTTCCAGAAGCTGGAGCACGGCAAGAAGGATCGCGACCCGATCATGGCGGAGATCATCCTGGCCTCCAGCCACAACCCCTGGTCTCCCATCGCCCACACCATCCCCTGGAACGACCTCGGGGACGGCTCGATCTTCAACAAGATCAAGAAGGAGGGCACGAACCCCACGGAGGTCTGGAAGAGCGCGAAGAGCGTGCGGACCGAGTACCGCAAGGCCATCCAGTACTCCGTGGACAGCCTGACCCAGTGGGTCCAGCGCTACGGCGACGACAACACCGTCCTCGTCTTCCTCGGCGACCACCAGCCCGTCCCCACGGTCACAGCGGGCAGCACCAGCAGGGACGTGCCGATCACGATCGTCGCCCGCGACCCGAAGGTGCTGGACCGCGTCGCCGACTGGGGCTGGACGGAGGGGCTCAAGCCCGCGGCCAACGCCCCGGAGTGGAGCATGGACAAGTTCCGGGACCGCTTCATGACGGCGTACGGGCCGGAGAAGAAGTAGCGCCGTCCGCGCGGAGGAACGGCGGAACTGCCAGTTCAGGGGCGGTTGTCAGTGGTCGGTTCTAGTGTGGGTGGCGAGATCGGATTCGCGCCGAGGAGACGAAGAGGTTCCCATGACGACCCTGCCCGACCGCCCCAACAGCGCTCTGCTCATCATCGACGTCCAGAACCAGGTGGTGGACGGCGCCCACAACCGCGAGGAGGTGCTCGCGAACATCAACACCCTCGTCGACAGGGCTCGCGCGCAGGGCGCGCCCGTGGTGTGGGTGCAGCACTCCAGCGACGAGCTGAAGACGGGCAGCGAAAGCTGGGAGTACGTGCCGGAGCTGGTCCGCCGCGACACCGAGCCCCTCGTCCACAAGAAGTACGGCGACTCTTTCGAGGCCACCGAACTGGAGGAGGTTCTCGCCGAGCACGCGGTCGGGCGGCTGATCGTCACGGGCGCCCAGACCGACGCGTGTGTCCGCTCCACCCTGCACGGCGGGATGGTCCGCGGGTACGACGTGACGCTCGTCGGCGACGCCCACACCACGCAGGACCTCACGAAGTACGGCGCTCCGAAGCCGGCCGAGGTGATCGCCCACACCAACCTCTACTGGCAGTACCAGACCGCCCCCGGCCGCACTGCCGGGACGGTCAGCACCGCGGAGGCGACCTTCACCGCCGCGGGTGACGAGGGCTGACGGTCAGGAACCGGCGAACCGGTCCCTCAGCTCCCGCTTCAGGATCTTCCCGCTCGCGTTGCGCGGCAGCTCGTCCACGAACACGACCCGCTTCGGTGCCTTGAAGTGGGCGAGCTGCTCGCGGGCATGGGTGATGAGTTCGGCCTCCGTCACCTCACCCCGGGGGACGACGACCGCCGTGACCGCCTCGATCCAGCGCTCGTCGGGAAGACCGACGACCGCCACCTCGGCGACCGCCTCATGGGTGTACAGGGCGTCCTCGACCTGACGTGAGGCGATCAGTACGCCACCGGAGTTGATGACGTCCTTCACCCGGTCGACCACGGTGTAGTAGCCGTCGGCGTCCCGGACGACCAGGTCACCGGAGTGGAACCAGCCGTCCCGGAAGGCGGCGCTCGTCTCCTCGGGCTTCTCCCAGTAGCCCTCGCACAACTGCGGGGACCGGTAGACGACTTCGCCGGGCGTGCCGTCGGGCACGTCCTCGCCGTTCTCGTCGACCACCCGCGCGTCCACGAACAGCACCGGGCGTCCGCAGGAGTCCAGTCTGCCCTTGTGCTCGAAGGGCCCGAGCACCATGGAGAGGGGGCCGATCTCGCTCTGCCCGAAGCAGTTGTAGAAGGCGAGCTTCGGGAGTCGCTCGCGCAGCCGCTCCAGCACGGGAACCGGCATGATCGACGCCCCGTAGTACGCCTTGTGCAGTCCGCTCAGGTCACGGGTCGCGAAGTCGGGGCGGCCGGCGAGACCGATCCACACGGTCGGCGGCGCGAACAGGCTGTCCGCGCGGCCGGACTCGACGAGGTCGAGGATCACGTCGCCGTCCGGTGCGTCGACAATGATGTTCGGGGCGCCCACCGCGAGATACGGCAGCAGGAACACGTGCATCTGCGCCGAGTGGTAGAGGGGCAGCGAGTGCACGGGCCGGTCGCCGGGGCTCAGGTCCAGGGCGGCGATCGCGCTGAGGTACTCGTGCACCAGGGAGCGGTGGGTCATCATCGCGCCCTTGGGCAGCGCGGTGGTCCCGGACGTGTACAGCAGCTGCACCAGGTCCTCGGTGCGCTTCTCGGCACCGTCGTGGGGCGCGGTGTCGGCCAGGCGTGCCAGCAGGGAGTCGTCGGCGTCGCGCAGCGGCAGGGTCCGTACGCCGTCGGGGAGCCGGTCGGCCAGGTCCGGGTCGGTCAGGACCAGGGTGCTGCCGGACTGCTCGACGATGTAGGCGAGGTCGTCGCCGGTCAGGTTCTGGTTGACCGGGACGTGCACGAGCCCGGCGCGGGCGCAGGCGAGGAAGGCGATCAGATAGGCGTCCGAGTTGTGGCCGTAGGCGCCTACCCGGTCGCCGGGCGCCAGCCCCTCGGCCCGGAGCACACCCGCCGCTCGGGAGACGGCCTCGTCGAGTTCCTCGTACGTCCAGGCACGCTCGCGGTACTCGACCGCCAGCCGCGCCGGAACCCGCTGGGCGCTGCGCCGCAGCACCCCGTCAACCGTGCTCCCGTATTGCTGCGTCATAGTTCATGATCCTCGTTCCGTCACCGAACGAGGTCAAGCACCGACGGGGGTCAGGGAACATACCCGTTGGTACGCTCAACCGCCTCAACCGCCCCTTCCCTCAATGACGTTGGGAGGCACGATGCGCACCCGTTTGAGACGGCTGGTCGTCACGGCCGCCGCATTACTCACCGCCACGACAGCACTGCCCGCCGCCACGGCACAGAGCGGCCCGCCACAGGCACCACAACTGTCACAGCGACATCCCTCCGGCGGCGGGCTCTCCGCCGTGATCCGCTACACCGAGTACGGCATTCCGCACATCGTCGCGAAGGACTACGCGAACCTCGGCTTCGGCAGTGGCTGGGCACAGGCCGCCGACCAGGTGTGTGTACTCGCGGACGGTTTCGTGACGCTGCGCGGCGACCGCTCGCGCTGGTTCGGACCCGACGCGACGCCCGACTTCTCGCTCTCCGACGCGTCCGACAACCTCTCCAGCGACCTGTACTTCCGGGGCGTGCGGGACGCCGGGACCGTCGAGCGGCTCCTTGCCCGGCCCGCGCCGCAGGGGCCGAGCCGGGCCGTCAAGGACCTGATGAACGGCTGGGCCGCCGGCTACAACGCCTGGCTGAAGCAGAACCGGGTCAAGGACCCCGCCTGTGCGGGCGCCGGCTGGGTCAGGCCGGTGACCGGGGTCGACGTGGCCACCCGGGCGTACGCCCTCGCGGTGCTCGGCGGACAGGGCGGGCTCGCGGACGCGATCACCGCGGCTGAGCCGCCTCCCGCGTCGAGCCCCGCGTCCTCCACCACGGCCGCCGCCGGGCCCTCCCTGCCGACCGCTTCCGCCGCAGCCAAGGGTGCGCGCGAGCTGTTCGACCTCTCGGACATGGGTTCCAACGCCGTGGCGTTCAGCGGCAGTACGACGGCCAATGGCCGTGGCCTGCTGCTCGGCAACCCGCACTACCCGTGGAAGGGCGGACGCCGGTTCTGGCAGTCCCAGCAGACGATCCCCGGTGAACTGAACGTCGCGGGCGGGTCGTTGCTCGGCTCGCCGACGATCTCCATCGGGTACAACGCGAACGTGGCGTGGAGCCACACCGTGTCCACCGGTGTGCCGCTCAGCCTGCACCAGCTGAAGCTGGACCCCGCCGACCCGACGACGTATCTGGTCGACGGCAAGCCGGAGCGGATGACACGTCGGTCGGTGACCGTCCCGGTGAGGGACGGCGCGCCGGTGACCCGCACCCAGTGGTGGACCCGCTACGGCCCCGTCGTCCTCTCCCCCGGCGGCGAGCTCCCGCTGCCCTGGACCACGACGACGGCTTTCGCGCTGAACGATCCGAACGCGGCGAACCTGCGCTTCTACGACACCTCGCTCGGCTTCAGCAAGGCGCGCGGCACGGACGACATCCTCGACTCCCTCGACCGGCACCAGGGCATCCCCTGGGTGAACACCGTCGCCGCCGACCGTGCGGGCCACTCCCTGTTCGCCCAGTCGCAGGTGCTTCCCCGGATCACCGACGAGTTGGCCGCCGCCTGTTCGACGCCGCTCGGCAAGGTCCTCTATCCGGCGGCGGGCGTCGCGGTCCTCGACGGCTCACGCACCGACTGCGCCGTCGGCGACGACCCGGACTCCGTGGCGCCCGGCATCTTCGGTCCTTCGCGGATGCCGACGCTGAAGAACACGCCGTACGTCGAGAACTCCAACGACAGCGCGTGGCTGACCAATCTGGACCAGCCGATCACCGGCTACGAGCGGATCTTCGGCACTGTGCGCGCAACAGCCTCACCGCGTACCCGTGGTGCCGTCGCCGATGTGGCGGCGATGGCGGCGAAGGGCGGGCTGACGGTCGCGGATCTCCAGCGGCAGCAGTTCGCGAACCGTTCGACGTCGGGCTCGCTGGCCGCCGGCGACGCGGCCCGGGCCTGCGCGGCACTTCCGGGCGGTACGGCAACCGGCAGCGCCGGTACGGCGGTTGACGTCAGTCAGGCGTGCGGTGTGCTGGCGTCCTGGGACCGCACCATGAACAGCGACAGCCGTGGTGCGCTGCTGTTCGACCGGTTCTGGCGCAAGCTGCTCGGCGCCGTGCCCTCCGCGCAGCGCTGGAAGGTGCCGTTCTCGGCGGCGGACCCGGTAGGTACCCCCAACACGCTCAACACGGACGCGCCCGGCTTCACCAAGGCCCTCGCGGACGCGGTGACGGAGCTGCGCGCGGCGGGCATCCCGCTGGGCGCCCGGCTCGGGGACCACCAGTACGTCGTACGGAAGGGTCAGCGGCTGCCGGTCGGCGGCGGGACCGAGTCCCTGGGCGTGTGGAACAAGATCGAGCCGGTGTGGGACACGGCGAACGGTGGCTACCGCGACAACGCCTTCGGCTCCAGCCACATCCAGGCCGTGGGATGGGACGGCAGCCGCTGCCCGGTGGCCCGCACGCTGCTGACGTACTCCCAGTCCTCGAATCCGAACTCGCCGCACTTCGCGGACCAGACGCGGCTGTTCTCGGCCGAGAAGTGGGTCAGCGCGAGGTTCTGCGAGAAGGACATCCTGTCGTCGCCCGCGCTGCGGGTGATCCGGGTGCACGGCTGACGCGCTGGTTGACTGATGGGCTGATGGGCTGACAGACGTACGCCCGTACCGTGTGGTCCCGTCCCCCCGTGGGGCGGGACCACACGGTCGTTCGCACATTTGGCTCACACAGGCCGTGTACGCCCCTCCCAGTACGGGTCGCGCAACCGCCGCTTGTACAGCTTGCCGTTGGGGTCGCGCGGCATGCTCTCGATGAAGTCGACGGTCTTGGGCCGCTTGTATCCGGCGAGTCGGCGCGCGCAGTGGCCGAGGATCTCGGTGGCGAGGTCGGGTCCTGGCACATGTCCCGGAGCCGCTTCCACGACCGCCTTGACCTCCTCGCCCCAGTCGTCGTGCGGGATGCCGAAGGCGGCGGCGTCGGCGACGGCGGGGTGGGCGAGGAGGGCACTCTCGATCTCGGCGGGGTAGATGTTGACCCCGCCGGAGATGATCATGTCGATCTTACGGTCCCGGAGGAAGAGGTAGCCGTCCTCGTCCAGGAGGCCCAGGTCGCCGACGGTGAAGAAGTCGCCGATACGGTTCTTGCGCGTCTTGCTCTCGTCCTTGTGGTAGGCGAAGCCGCCGGTGCTCATCTTCATGTAGACGGTGCCGAGTTCGCCGGGCGACAGCCGGTTGCCGTCGTCGTCGAAGATCGCGAGTTCACTGATCGGCCAGGCCTTGCCGACCGTGCCGGGCTTCTTCAGCCAGTCCTCTGCGGTCGCGAACGCCCCACCGCCCTCGCTGGCCGCGTAGTACTCCTCCACACAGTCGCCCCACCAGTCGATCATGGCCCGTTTCACATGGTCGGGGCAGGGCGCGGCGCCATGGATGGCGTGCCGCATGGACGACACGTCGTACGCCCGCCGCACCCGCTCGGGCAGCGCCAGCAGCCGGTGGAACTGGGTCGGGACCATGTGGGTGTGCGTGCACCTGTGGGCGTCGATGACGCGGAGCATCTCCTCCGGCGTCCACTTGTCCATCAGCACCAGACGGTGACCGATGTGCAGGGACGCGCCCGCGAACTGGAGTACGGCCGTGTGGTAGAGCGGCGAGCACACGAGGTGCACGTTGTCGCCGAACGGCCTGATGCCGAAGATGCCGAGGAACCCGCCGAGGTACGCCTCCTCGGGCGGCTTGCCCTGCAGCGGGCGCCGGATGCCGCGTGGGCGGCCCGTGGTGCCGGAGGTGTAGTTCATGACCCAGCCGAGGGTGCGCTCGTCGGGCGGCGACTCGGGCTGTCCGTCGAGGAGCTGGGCGTACGGCCGGAATCCGTCGACCTCGCCGACCGCGTACCGCTGCTGGGCCGGGAGTTGTGCCTCGTCCGCGGCGGCGCGTGCCGCGTCGGCGAACCGCTCGTGCGCGATGAGCACCTTGGCGCCCGAGTCGGAGACGATCCAGGCGATCTCGGGCCCGACGAGATGGTGGTTGACGGGGACGAGATAGAAACCGGCCTGGGATGCGGCCAGATACGCCACGAGGAACTCGACGCCGTTGGGCAGGACCACGGCGAAGGCGTCACCTCGTCCGAGTCCGGCGGCGCGCAGCCCGTGGACCAGCTGGTTGGTGGCGGCGTGCAGCCGGCCGGCGGTCCACTGCTCACCGTCGGGCGCGATGAGGACCGTACGCTCCGGATCGGCCGCGGCCTGCGCCCAGAATCCGTTGAGGGACTCGCTCGCCGACTGGCTCGCTGTCCGGCTCGCTGTTTCACTCACTGCTCGTCGCCCCTTCCGTCGGCGTTCCGTCCCGCGATCCGGTTGACTCGGTTCACAGCCTGCTCGAAGCCGCTGGTCAGGTCGTCGAAGACGGCCTGGACGCTCCGTTCACTGTTCATCCGGCCGACGATCTGGCCGACCGGTGTGCCGAGGAGCGGGTCGACCTCGTACTTCTGGATGCGCGAGACGGCCTCGGCGACGAGCAGACCCTGCAGGGGCATGGGCAGGGTGCCGGGTCCGTCGGCGGAGTCCCAGGCGTCGGTCCATTCGGTACGGAGCTGACGCGCGGGCTTGCCGGTCAGGGCGCGGGAGCGGACGGTGTCGCCCGAGCCGGCCGCGAGCAGTTTCCGGGTGAGCGCGGTCGAGTGCATGTCGGCCTCGGTGACGGTCAGCCACATGGAGCCCAGCCAGACCCCCTGGGCGCCGAGGGCCAGCGCGGCGGCCACCTGCCGTCCGCTGCCGATACCGCCGGCGGCGAGCACCGGCAACGGGTCGACCGCGTCGACGACTTCGGGGGTCAGCACCATGGAGGCGATCTCGCCGGTGTGGCCGCCCGCCTCATAGCCCTGTGCGACGACGATGTCGATTCCGCCCTCGGCGTGCTTGCGCGCGTGCCGTGCGCTGCCCGCGAGGGCCGCGACCAGCACATCCTGGTCGTGCGCGCGGGCCACGACATCGGCGGGCGGTGAGCCCAGGGCGTTCGCCAGCAGTTTGATCGGGTAGTCGAAGGCCACGTCGAGCTGGTTGCGGGCGACCTGCTCCATCCACCCGGTGATGCGCCACCCGGACGCCTCGCCCTCGGCCAGTTCGGGCACGCCGTACTTGGCCAGGGTGTCCCGGACGAACTGGCGGTGTCCCTCCGGGATCATCGCCTCGACCTCGGCCTCGGTCACCCCCTCTACCTTCCGGGCGGGCATGACGACATCCAGCCCGTACGGCCGGCCCTCGACATGCGCCTCGATCCAGTCCAGGTCGCGCTTGAGGTCGTCCGGCGCCGTGTAGCGGACCGCGCCGAGCACCCCGAAGCCGCCGGCCCGGCTGATGGCCGCGGCGACGGCGGGGAACGGCGTGAAGCCGAAGACGGCGTGCTCGATTCCCAGTTTCTTGCTCAGCTCCGTCTGCATGGCCGCAGGATGCCGCAGTCCTCCGGACGAGGGAAGACCTTTTCTGATACACCGTCAGATTCTTGGCCATGGGGAGCCGTACGGCTGACAGGCGGTTGACACACACCTCGGGTGACACAAAAGTTTCACCCCGCAGGGCGGTCCCGGAAAGTATTTTCAGGCAGTGCGGTGGGAGGCTCCTCGATGACGGACGGCGCGGCGCGCGACGGACTGACACGACGTCAGCTGGGCAGACGCACACTGGCGTTGAGCGGCGCCCTGACTTTCGCTTCATTTCCCGCAGGCCCGGCCGAGGCCACACCCAGGACGACAGGCCGTCACCCGGTCCTGCGTCCCGGCTCGCCCGAGCGGGCGGGGCTCCTCCCCCGGCATCTGGACCAACTGGTGGCGGACGCCGAGGCGTTCCTCGCACCCTCTCCCAAACACCCCTGGTACGCGGGCGCGGTCCTGCTCGCCGGGCGTGGCTCCACCGTGGCACTCCACCGGCCGATCGGAATGGCGGTGCGCTACGCGGCGTACGACGAGAAGACGGACACCGGGATCGAGTTCCCGGCCGCCGAGCAGATCCCGATGGCCGAGGACACGGTGTTCGACCTCGCGTCGGTGTCCAAGCTGTTCACCTCGATCCTGGCCGTGCAGCAACTGGAGCGGGGCGCGCTGGAGCTGGAGGGGAAGGTCGCCGCATATCTGCCGGAGTTCGCGCGGGCGGGCAAGCAGGATGTGACGATCCGTCAACTCCTCACCCACACCTCGGGATTCCGTGCCTGGATTCCGCTCTACAACGCCCCGACCCACGCCCAGAAACTCGAACTCATCTGGAACCAGGCGCCCCTGAACCCACCCGGCAGCACCTACCTCTACTCGGACCTCAATCTGATCTCGCTCCAACTGGTCCTGGAGAGGATCACCGGTCTTCCGCTGGACACCCAGCTCCGCGACGAGATCACCGCCCCGCTCGGCATGCACCGCACGCGCTACAACCCGCCCGTCTCCTGGAAACCGACGATCGCCGCCACCGAGGACGCCCGAGCACCCTGGTCCGGACTCGACCGGGGCCTGGTGTGGGGAGAGGTGCACGACGAGAACGCGTTCAGTCTCGGCGGAGTGGCCGGACACGCCGGTGTCTTCTCGACGGCCTGGGACCTCGCCGTGCTCGGCCGTACGCTGCTGAGCGGCGGCGCCTACGGCCGGGCGCGCATCCTGTCGCCCGCCTCGGTCGAGCTGATGTTCACCGACTTCAACACGGCCTTTCCCGGGGACGAGCACGGTCTCGGCTTCGAGCTCTACCAGCACTGGTACATGGGCGCGATGGCCACGCCCCGCACCGCGGGGCACACCGGCTTCACCGGCACCTCGATCGTCCTCGACCCGACGACCGACTCCTTTCTGGTCGTCCTCGGCAACTCCGTGCATCCTGTGCGCAGTTGGCGTTCCGGCTCGGCGCCCCGGGTCGCCGCCGCGAACAACCTGGCCCGCGCGGTACCGGTCCGCCCACGCCACGGACGTACGGCCTGGTTCTCCGGCATGACGACCGCGACCTCGGCGACGCTCACCCTCCCGCCGCTGGCCACCACTGCCGGCTCACGGCTGCGCTGCGCCCTGTGGTGGGACACCGAGCCGCAGTCGGACGCGCTGTTCCTGGAGTCCTCGGCCGACGGCGGCACGACCTGGCAGCCGGTCCCGTTCACGACCGTCGGTGCCGAAGGCACCCCGCAGGATCATCCGGCGGGTTCGGTCACCGGCTGGTCGGGGCGCGTCTGGCACCGTCTCTCGGCGGACCTTCCCGTCTCCCCGGCCCTCGCCCTGCGCTGGCGGTACACGACCGACAGGCTGTACGTGGGCCGTGGAGCATACGTCGACGGCCTGGCCGTACGCGACGACGACGGCACCGTCTTCGACGAGACGCGCCCGGCGGACGCGGCACGTATCCAGGCGGTGGGCTGGACGGCGTCCGCTAACTGACGGCCGGTCCTGCCAGGAGTCCTGCCAGGACCGGCCGGAACCCGTGCTCAGCCCTCGTCCGCCGCCAGCACGACCATGGCGGCGTTGTGCCCCGGCACCCCGCTCACCCCGCCACCGCGCACCGCGCCCGCCCCGCACAGCAGGACGTTCGACTGCCGGGTCTCCACGCCCCAGCGCCCGCTGTCGTCCTGGACATACGGCCAGGTCAGGTCCCGGTGGAAGATGTTGCCGCCGGGCAGGCGCAGGTCGCGTTCCAGGTCGAGGGGCGTCTTCGCCTCGATACAGGGGCGCCCGTCGCCGTCGGTGGCCAGGCAGTCCGCGAGAGGTTCGGCGAGGTGGGCGTCGAGCTGGGCGAGGGTCGACTTCAGCAGCTCGTCCCGGACGGCGTCGTTGTCGCGTGCGAACAGCCGTGCGGGCGTGTGCAGGCCGAAGAGAGTCAGCGTCTGGTAGCCCTGCTCGACGAGGTCCGGCCCGAGGATCGTCGGGTCGGTGAGCGAGTGGCAGTAGATCTCGGACGGCGGCGCGGCGGGCAGCTCACCGGCCGCCGCCTGGGCATGGGCGGCGGCCAACTGCTCGTACCCCTCGGCGATGTGGAAGGTCCCGGCGAACGCCTCGCGCGGGTCGACGGACGTGTCCTTGAGCCTCGGCAGCCGCCTGAGCAGCATGTTCACCTTGAGCTGGGCGCCCTCGGCGGGGGTCGGCGCCGCGTCACCCGTCAGTGCGGCCAGCTCCTGCGGCGAGGCGTTCACCAGGACGTGCCGGGCGCCGACCGTGCCCTCCCCGTCGGCCGTCCGGTAGGTCACCTCGGCGGCGCGGCCGTCCGAGTCCACCCGTACGGCCTCGTGGCCGGTGGCGAGCACGGCGCCCGCGTCGCAGGCGGCGCCGGCGAGGGCGTCGGTGAGGGCGCCCATGCCGCCCACGGGCACGTCCCAGGCGCCGGTGCCGCCGCCGATGACGTGGTAGAGGAAGCAGCGGTTCTGCCGCAGGGAGGGATCGTGGGCGTCGGCGAAGGTGCCGATCAGGGCGTCGGTGAGGACGACACCCCGTACGAGGTCGTCCGTGAAGTTCGCCTCGACGGCGGCGCCGATCGGCTCCTCGAAGAGGGTGCGCCAGGCGTCCTCGTCGTCGATGCGGCGGCGCAGTTCGTCTCGGGTGGGCAGCGGTTCGGTGAGGGTGGGGAACACCTTTTCGGCGACGCGGCCGGTCATGGCGTAGAACCGCTGCCAGGACTCGTACTCACGTTCCCCTCCGGTGAGCCGCGCGAAGGCCTCTCGGGTGCGGCGCTCACCGCCGCCGACGAGCAGGCCGGTGGACCGGCCGTCCCGCTCCACCGGGGTGTACGAGGAGACGGTGCGCCCGCGCACCCGGAAGTCCAGGCCGAGATCGCGCACGATCTTCCGGGGCAGCAGGCTGACCAGGTAGGAGTAGCGCGACAGCCGGGCGTCGACGCCGGCGAACGGGCGGGTCGACACGGCGGCGCCGCCGGTGGCGGCCAGCCGCTCGAGGACCAGCACGGACTTCCCCGCGCGGGCCAGGTACGCGGCCGCGACGAGGCCGTTGTGGCCACCGCCGACGACCACCACGTCGTATCGGTCGTGACGGCCGGGTCGGTCGGGGCGGCCTGATCGGTCGGGGCGCTCGGGTGCGGGCATGGTTCTTCGTAACACGCGATGATCCACCCCGGCCAGAGGTGCGGGGCCGAGGGGCTGCGAGGTCCACCACGGTTCGGCAGCGCCCTTGAGGGGCGCTGGGAACCGCGCGACCAGCCACGACGAGGCCGCAGCGAACCGGCCACACCGCGAGGCACGTCCAGCTCAGTGGCCGGACGCCCGCTGCTGCCGCAGCACCGCCACCTTTCGGTACAGCTCGACGGCCTCGGCGCCCCGGCCGAGCTGTTCCAGACAGTGGGCCTCGTCGTCGCGGCTGGCGAGGGTGTCGGGGTGATCGGCGCCGAGCACCTGCTCGCGGGAGGTGGCGACCCGGCGGTACTCGGCCAGGGCGTCGGGCCAGCGGCCGAGCCAGCCCAGGCCGACGGCCACCTCCCGGCGGCTGACGAGTGTGTCCGGATGGTCGGCGCCCAGAACGCGCTCGCGGATCGCGCACACGTCACGCGACTCGGCAAGGGCCTCCTCCCAGCGGTCGAGCCGGCCGAGATTGACACCGAGACCGTGCCGGGCGCGCAGGGTCTCGGGGTGCGCGGGGCCGCCCACCCGGGTGCGGTCGTCGATCAGGTCCCGGTACAGCTTGAGGGCCTCCACACTGCGGCCGAGCCGCCCGAGGCTGATGCCGACCTCGTAGCGGGCGGCGAGCGTGTCGGGGTGATCGGGGCCGAGCGCCTCGGCGCGCGCCCCGGCGACCTCCTGGTACGTCCGCAGGGCCTCGGGCCAGCGCCCCAACTGGCCGAGTGCGTAGGCGACTTCGTACTGCGTGACCAGCGTGTCGGGATGAGCGGCGCCGAGCACCCGGGCACGCGCTACCGCCACCTCGCAGGCCATGCGGTACGAGTCCTCCAGGCGGCCCAGCCGGCTCAGGTTGAAGGCGAGGTTGTGGCGGCAGCGCAGGGTGTCCGGATGGTCGGGGCCCATCGCGCGCTCACGGGCGGCCAGCACGGCCGCGTAGGTCTGGTGGGCCTCGAAGTGCCGGCCCAACTGCCCCAGGACGTACGCCATTTCCTGCCGGGCGGCCAGCGTGTCCGGGTGGTCGGCGCCAAGGACACGCTCCCGTTCCCGGGCCACGTGGGTGTACTCGCGCAGGGCGTCGGCGGCGCGGCCGGTGCGGCTCAGGGTGAAGCCGACCTCGTAGCGGCTGGCGAGGGTCTCGGGGTGGGCGGGTCCGAGAACGTGCTCGCGTTCGGCGGCCACCGCGCGGTGCACCTCGCCCGCCTCCGCCCAGCGGCCGAGGCGGCCCAGGCTCAGGCCCGCGTTGTGCCGTCCGGCCAGCGCGTGGAGCGTCTGGGGCTCGGGAGCGGGCGGCGGCTGCGGTGGGAGCACCTCGGGGTGGCCGGTGACGGGGCGGGCGATCCAGTCACCGGTGAGGCCGGCCGACGGGTCCGGCGGTGTGGCGCTCGTCCCGGCGCCGGTCGCCTTGTGGCCGCCTGTCATGCCCCGGGTCCACGACGGCAGCCGGGGCTGGCGGGCGGCGGGCTCGGGCGGCCGGAACTGGGGCTGCGGGGAGACGACGGTCGGCACGTACAGCGGGGTGGCCCGGCCCGCGCTGATCCGGCGGGCCAACTCCCTTGCGTCACTCGGGCGTTCCTCGGGAAGCTTGGCGAGGAGGGCGAGGATGACCCGCTCCAGGAACTCGGGCACCTCGGAGCGGTGGCTGCGCGGCGGCTCGGGCGGGGTGTCGCGGTGCCCTATGAGCACCGCCCAGGCGTCGTCGAGGTCGAACGGCGGTACCCCGGTGGCCAGTTCGTACAGCACGCAACCGAAGGAGTACAGGTCGCTGCGCTGGTCGACCTCTGCGCCGCTGATCTGTTCCGGCGACATGTAGTGCGGGGTGCCCATCGCGATTCCGGTGCCGGTGAGCCGGGAGGTGAAGCCGATGTCGTGCCCGAGGCGAGCTATGCCGAAGTCACAGATCTTCACCGTACCGTCGGTCAACCGCATGATGTTCGCGGGCTTCAAGTCACGGTGGACGATGCCCTGTTGATGGGTGTAGGCGAGGGCGGCAGCGACCTGGTCCGCGATGTCGACGACGTCCGGGACGGGCAGCGGATGATGCTTGTTGTCCTCCAGGAGCTGACTCAGATTGCGCCCGTCCAGCAACTCCATGACGAGATAGAGCACGCCGTCGGACTCCCCGAAGTCGTGCACGACGGTCACCCCGCGATGCTGCAACGCGGCTGCCACCCGCGCCTCGCGCCGAAACCGTTCCCGCAGGACACGGGTGAAGGACTGGTCGTGGTGCGGCCCGAGTGGCTTCAGGCACTTCACGGCGACCTGCCGCCCCAGCGACTCGTCGCGCGCACGCCACACTTCCCCCATTCCGCCGCGCCCGATCAGATCGATCAGCCGGTACCGGCCCTGGATCAGTCTGGTGTCCGCCATGTCCCGCTGCCGCCCCCGGTTCCGTTCGCCCTCCCCTGGCCCGTCCAGTATGGCGAGCTATCGTCCGAGTTTGTACGGCGCGGGTCGCGAGCCGGGGCCGAGCCGGGACATGGCCCGCGGAATGTCCTTGGCCGGGAGCTGCCAGCGAAGACGTGCGGGAACGCGGCGCAAGAGGGTGCCGGTGGCACGCAACTGCCGGGTGACGGTGGCCGGTTCGGCTGCGGCGCGGCCGTACAGCTCGTGGGCGTACGGCGGCAGAGAGGCGTACGCCAGCTGCGCCACGCGCCGCCACACCACCGCACGCGCCGGGACGAGCAGCGGATGCGTCGGTGGACGGAGCAGAAAGTCGTCCACCTCCCGCGCCTCGGCTCCGACGGCCAGTTCGGACCGAACCTTCTCGAAGTACGCACGCAGCTGGGCCTGGTTCGCCGGTACGGCGTCGGGGTCGAGGCCCACCAGCCGGGCGCTGACCAGGTGTTCGCTGATGTACCGGTCGGCGTGGGCGTCGGTGATCGGGCAGCCGGAGCGGCGCAGGACATGCAGATAGGAGTCGATCTCGGCGCAGTGCACCCACAGCAGCAGTCCGGGTTCGTCGACGCCGTACCGCTCCCCCGTCTCCGCGTCGACGGCCGACAGCATGCTGTGGATCTTCCGGACCCGGGCGCCCGCCTTCTCGGCCGCGTCCCTGGTTCCGTAGGTCGTCGTGCTGACGAAGCTCGCGGTGCGCATCAGCCGGCCCCAGGCTTCCGCCCGGAAGTCCGAGTTCTGGATGACCCCGCGCACCGCGCGCGGGTGCAGTGCCTGGAGGTAGAGCGCGCGGACTCCGGCGACCCACATCATGGGGTCGCTGTGCATCTGCCAGGTCACGGACCGGGGGCCGAAGAGTCCTGGGTCACCCGCGTATGCGACTTCCACTTGACGCCTCCCTGGTCAAAGGCCCGCGCCGGGTCGACTTCGGGTGGGCCAGGCCTCACGTGTTCAGGTTCAGTGGCTTCCTCGCCACGTAGACGGTGTTGGTCGCCGTCTGTCCCTGCAGTGGGTTGTCGAACTCGACGACGTGGGCCTCTGATTCCTCGAAGACCTGCGCGAGCACCGAGTTGAACTCTTCGTCCGGTGCGTCGTTCGACCACAGGGCGAACACGCCGTCGGGGTGGAGGCGTTCGGCGAGCGTGCGCAGTCCCGCGGGCTGGTACAGCACCGCGTGGCGGGGGTGCAGCACGTGACGGGGTGAGTGGTCGACGTCCAGGAGGACGGCGTGGAAGCGACGGCCCGGCGTTCGGGGATCCAGGCCCTGCGGGTCGAGGGCCATCGCGAAGAAGTCGCCGTGGACCAGCCGGCAGCGGGCGTCCGACGCCAGCGAGGCGCCCAGCGGCACCAGTCCGCGCTCATGCCACCCGATCACCTCGGCCAGTGCGTCGACCACGATCAGCGACCGCACCCGTGGGTCGTCCAGCGCCGCCCGAGCGGTGTAGCCGAGTCCGAGACCGCCCACGGCGACGTCCAGTTCGGCACCCTCCAGCTTGGCCAGGCCCAGCTCCGTGAGCGCGATCTCGCCGGCCGTGAAGAGGCTGGACATCAGGAACTCGTCGCCGAGCTTCACCTCGTACACGTCGTCACCCGACACCGGGTCCCGCCGACGCCGCAGGCTGATGTCACCCATCGGTGTCGGACGCCAGTCGATCTCCTCGAAACGCAGGCTCATCCGTTCACCTTTCTGGTCACCGGTGCCGGTGAATTGCACGGCCGGGCATCCCGGCTCGCGGTGACGATCCTCATCGCCTCGGCGAACGAGGCCCGCCGTAGCTTACGCCGCCGGGTGAGCAGCCGACTCCTGCCGTACGGGCGGCGGTCGGTCGCCGTCCGGGTAGCGGCTGACCCGGCACTGTCAGTCGTTGTCGGGCACCATCGACACCACGACCTTGCCTGCCTTGGTGCGGCCCTGCTCGACGTACGCCATCGCCTCAAGTGTCTGGTCGAACGGGAAGGTCCGGTCGATGACAGGGCGGAGCTTCCCGCTGTCGTAGAGAGCGGCGAGCTCGCGCAGCTGTGAGCCGTTGGCCCACATGAAGAAGAACTCGTAGCGGACACCCAGCGACCTGGCCTGCTTGCGGACCATCTTGTCCAGCGGGTTGATACTGGCGGCGCTCACCCTGACCAGCACGTCACGGTCCCCGACGGTGGGCTCGGGTACCTCTGCCGCGCGTGCGCCGTCCTTGCCGTACTTCTCGACGACGAATGCCTTCATGTCAGTCAGCCTTCTGTGTGATCTTCTTCGGGGACTTCTTCACGGCGGGTGCGTTTGTTCGGGCAGCTGTTGCGTTCAGTTGCCGAGGTGCCGACGGAGCCACTGACCCATCTGCTGGACCGCCTGGTCCACCTCGGGCACGCGTCCCGCGCCCAGGATGAAGGAGTGCTGCCCTTCAGGCATGGCGTGGACTTCGGAGGTGACCTTGAAGTCCGCGAGTCGGCGGCCGAGGTCGGCGCCGTCGTCGGCGAGGGTTTCGTACTCGCCGTAGTGGACGGCGGTGGGCGGCAGACCGGTGAGGTCGGCGTTGGCGATGCTGGTGCGGGGGTCGGCGAAGTCGACGCCCGGTTCCTGCAGCCAGGCGGCTCGGAAGAGTTCGAGCGTGGCCCTGCTGAGCATCCTGTCGTTGTCCTCGTTCTCGTCGACCGAGGGGTTCTGGAGGGTGAGGTCGGTCCAGGGCGAGACGCTGACGATCGCGCCGGAGGTGGCCTCACCCTTGGCGAGGAGACGGAGCGGCAGCATGACGGCGAGGGTTCCGCCGATGGAGTGGCCGGTGCTGCCGATGTTGCGGGGCTCGTACCCCTGGGAGAGCAGCCAGCGGTAGGCGGCCTCGGCGTCGTCGAGCTGCGCCGGGTACGGGTGCTCGGGTGCCAGGCGGAAGTCGACCACGACGGAGCGGACCCCGGCAGCCTTGGCGATGTGGCCGGCGGCCTTGCGGTCGGAGTGTATGGAGGCGGTGACCGAGCCGCCGAAGTGGAAGTGGAGCAGGGCCTTGTCGGGGTCGGCGCCTTCCGGGATGGCCCACAGGGCGGGGACGCCGTTCGCGTCGACTTCGGCGTACGTGACGCCTTCCGGCTCCGTGGAGGCCTTGTGGTTGGAGTCGACGATGTCGCGGATGACGGCCAGGTCGAGCCCCGGCGTGGACGACTTCGCGCTCACACCGGCGAGGAACTCCGCGAACTCGTGTGCTTGCCGACTGACTGCCATGGTGGCGCTCCTTGCGAGGGAGTCGCGCCCGTGTTCGGTGCGCGGCGGGGTTGGTGTGCTGGTGATGACGCTACGCGCTGAGTATAGAAAAATAAACTCAGGTGCGGTTAGTATCACCGCATGGACGCATTGAGCGAAGCACTGGCAGACACCGGCCTGAATCTCCGACTCGACCGGGACACGTCGAACTGCTCGATCGCCCGGACCCTGGAGATCGTGGGCGAGAAGTGGACGATCCTGATCCTGCGCGAGGTCTGGTACGGCTCGTCCCGCTTCAGCGACTTCGAACGCGTCCTGGGCTGTCCTCGCAACCTCCTCGCCACGCGGCTTCGCATGCTCGTGGAGGAGGGGATCCTGGCCACCGAGACCTACAAGGAACCCGGCGCCCGCAGCCGGCCCAAATACGTGATCACACCCAAGGGCACGGACCTGGTACCCGCCGTGCTGGGGCTCCTGCAGTGGGGCGACCGCTATCGCGCGGACCCGGAAGGACCGGCCATGCTGACCCGACACCGCGGATGCGGCGCCCAGGTCCACGCCCAGATCCACTGCACAGAAGGCCACCCCGTCCAGGCCGATGACGTCGAAAGCATCCCCGGCCCCGGGTTCCGCATGAAGCAGGCCCAGTGAGATCTGTCCCCTGCGCCGACGGTGCGGGCAGGACCGCGTCCCGAGGGCTGTGCACGGCGAAGTCCCCGGTGGACGGCGCCACCACCAAGCCCGCCCCTTGCCCCCGCGCAGGGTGACAATCCCGCCCTCCGACGCAGGGATGGGAAGGGATGGCACCCCCCAACTCCGCCGCCTCGCGCAAAGTGTTGGGGGAAATAGGCAGCACCCGGGCCGCAGACATGCTGCGGCCCGGGTGCGCGTCGTTCAGGTCACATATTGATCATGTGGCCGGCGAGGCCGTGCACCGCTTCCTTGACTGCCTCGCCCAGGGTGGGGTGGGCATGGACGTTGCGCGCGACCTCGTGGACCGTGAGGTCCCACTGCTGGGCCAGGGTCAGTTCGGGGAGCAGCTCGGTGACGTCGGGGCCGATGAGGTGACCGCCGAGGAGCTCGCCGTACTTGGCGTCGCTGATCAGCTTCACGAAGCCGGTCGCATCGCCCAGCCCGTGGGCCTTGGCGTTCGCGGTGAACGGGAACTTGGCGACCTGGACGTCGAAGCCCTTCTCCCTCGCCTGCGCCTCGGTGTAACCGAAGCTGGCGATCTGCGGCTGGCAGAACGTGGAGCGCGGGATCATCACGTAGTCCAGCTCCATGGTCTCCGCGCCCGCGAGTGTCTCCGCGGCGATCACACCCATCGCCTCGGCCGCGTGGGCCAGCATCAGCTTCGCGGTGACGTCCCCGATGGCGTAGATGTGCGGGACGGAGGTACGGCAGCGGCCGTCGACGTCGATCGCGCCGCGCTCGGTGACGGTGACGCCGGTGTTCTCCAGGCCGTAGCCGGTGACGTTGGGGGCGAAGCCGATCGCCTGCAGAACCTTGTCGGCCTCCAGCACCTGCTGGGTGCCGTCCTTGCCGGTGACCGTGACCCGCACCTGCGGGCCCGACTCGTCGATCGACTCGACGCGGGTCGAGGTGAGGACGTCGATGCCCAACTTGCGGTACTGCTTGGCGAGTTCGGTGGACACCTCGACGTCCTCCAAGGGCGCGACCCGGTCCAGGAACTCGACGATCGTGACCTTCACACCGTAGTTGTTCAGGATGTACGCGAACTCGACACCGATCGCCCCGGCACCCGCGATCACGATCGACTGCGGAAGGTCCTCGGCCAGGATCTGCTCCTCGTACGTCACCACGCGCGCGCTGCGCTTGGTGCCGGGCAGCAGCTTGGGGGTCGCCCCGGCGGCGATGACGCAGTTCTCGAAGCCGATGGTGCGGGTGTTGCCGTCGTAGTCGGCCACCTCGAGGGTGTGGGCGTCGAGGAACCTACCTCGGCCGCTGATCTCAGTGATCTTGTTCTTCTTCATGAGGTAGTGGACGCCCTTGACCCGGCCGTCCGCGACCTTGCGGCTGCGGCGGTAGGCCTCCCCGTAGTCGAAGGAGACCTCCCCGTCGACCTTGATGCCGAAGGTCTTCGCCTCGCGCGTGAAGACGTGGGCGAGTTCGGCGTTGCGCAGCAGGGCCTTGGTGGGGATGCAGCCCACGTTCAGACAGACGCCGCCCCAGTACTTCTCCTCGACGACCGCGACACGCTTGCCCAGCTGGGCGGCCCGGATCGCGGCCACGTATCCGCCGGGACCGGCGCCGAGTACGACGACGTCGAAGCGCTCATCCTGCTCGTCCATGGACTGTTCCTCTCTGCGGGGCGGCCTGGCCTCCGGTGAGGGGCCGACGACTCCCGATCGAACAAGCTGTTCTGTTCATCAATTCAACAGCGGCGGCTTCCGCCGCCGCCCGCCTCAGTACACCGCTGCGGGACGAGGAGGGCGACCACTTGGTCGACCGCCTCGGGAGCAGTCACCTGGACGTCCGCTTCAGCGTTCCGATGCCGTGATCTATGCCCGGGTGACCATCATCGAGGGCGGGTCGGCGCCTCGGCGACTTCGTGTACTCCGGCCCCGGCCGCACCGAGTATGAGGGTGCCGAGTCCGAAGGCCGCGACCGGGCCGTGTGCGCCGGGCAGGGGTTCGGCATCCGGTGCCGCCACGTGGACCGCGCCCCATGCCGGGAGGGCTCCTGTCATCCCGTACGGATCGGGCTCCGTATGAGCTGTCGTGGCCGGCGGTCGGCCGGAGGCGTCGCGGGCGACTGCGATCGCCAGGGATCGGCCGTCGTCGTTTCCGGCGCGCGATGCGATCCGGTGTCGGGCCTTGCGACCGGCGGCCTCCGCGGCCCCCGGCCGACCTGGACCGGGGCCGCGTTCGTGGGCGGCTCCGCCCGCGTCACGGCCCGCCTCGGCGGGACGGCCGAGCCGCTAACGCGCCGCCGTCTCGCCCTCGATGTCGCGGACCAGTTGGATGGCCCGGCCCAGCGTGGCGACTCGGGCGTCGAGGGTGTCTCCGGCCGGATAGAAACGAACGGTGTCGACTCCGGCATCGCGCCACACACGCAACCGCTCGCGCACCATGTCCTCGGTTCCGATCAGTGTGGTCGCCAGCACCATCTCGTCGGTGACCAGGTCGACTGCGCCGTCCCGGTCCCCGGCCTGCCAGCACGCCCGGACCTCGGCCGCCACCTCGGCCCAACCCTGGCGGCTGTAGGCGTTGTTGTAGTAGTTCGTGGTCGCGGAGCCCATGCCGCCCAGACTGAAGGCCAGCTCCTTCTTGCGTCCGGCCACCATCGTGCGCAGCTCGTCCTCGTCGTCGGCGAAGGCGACCTCGGCGCCCTGGCAGATGTCGAGGTCCGCCCGCTTACGACCGGCCGCGGCAAGCCCCGCGTCCAGGTGATCGAAGTACGCCTCCTTGGCGCCCTCGGGCACGAAACTGGTGCCCAGCCAGCCGTCGGCGATCTCCCCGGTCAACTCGAGCATCTTGGGCGAGAGGGTCGCCAGATAGACGGGGATGTCGTGCTCGGCACGCATCGACAGCCGCATCGGCTTCGCCTCGCCGGGCAGCGGGATCTGGAACTCCCGGCCCAGGTGGGAGACCTTCTCCCACGAGGCGGCCTGTCGCACGATCTCGACGGTCTCGCGCATCCGGGACAGCGGCCGGGCGAACGGCACGCCGTGCAGTCCTTCGATCACCTGCGGCCCGGAGGGGCCGAGCCCGAGGAGGAAACGCCCCTGGGAGATCTGCGACAGCGTGATCGCCGCGCGGGCGATGGCCATCGGCGTGCGGGTGCCCAGCTGGATGATTCCCGAGCCGAGCAGCATGCGCTCGGTCTTCGCGGCGAGGTAGCCCAGCGGTGACGGTGCCTCGGAGCCCCAGGCCTCCGCGACCCAGCAGATGTCCAGGCCGAGTCTCTCCGCCTCCGTGACGTAGTCGACGATCTCCCGCCAGTCGCCCCCGGAAGCTTCGATCGTGGTGGACGTACGCATCAGAGACTCGCCTTTCCCGACGTCTGGGTACTCTCGGCCAGTTTCTTGATCGCTTCGAGGGTGGCGGCCATGCCGGTCTCGAACTCCCGCATCCGTACGAAGACGATCTTCTGTTCCTTCTCCGGCATGCGATCAATGGCGAAGGAGAGGCCCGAGCGGGCCGGCCCCATCTGCATCCACTCGCCCAGCAATGTGCCGCCGTCCTTCGGCTCCAGGGTGAACCGCCAGATGGCCGTGGGGTGTTGAGGATCCTCGACCGCCCAGGCCAGCACCGTCGGCGGGTCGTACTCGACGATGTGGGAGGTGGTGGCCCACTCCCCCAGCGCGTCGTGTTTGCTGCGGCCGACGAACCGGGCGCCAAGAGCGGGGCCGCTGCCGCCGTCCAGCCATTCCACCGACTGCAGCTCGGCGCTCAGCCGTGGCATCAGCTCGATGTCGGCCACCAGCGTCCACACCCGGGCCGGCGGGGCCGCGATCCAGGTGCTGACCTCGGCCGTCGGCTTGTCCGCATAGCGCGCACCCGTCCACTCCATACCCTGACGCCTCCCTGCCCGTACCGAGATCCCTCCAGCAGCAGGGACCTGACCAGTAAAGTTGCGTAGATAGACTCACTTGTCAAGGAGAGGCGGGACCGCCCCGCACCACTGGGTCAGCCCGCGAACCGTTCTCGTACGTCAGGTCGTTCGGCCAGATGCGGGGGATAGCCGGGGCCCATCCGGGAACTGGTGTTGTCCGCGGTCATCGACTCTCCGCAGGCCGCGCACACCACCTCGGCATGACTCTCCTGCCCGCACACGTCGTGGTGCACGACCACCGGCGGTCCCGCCTCACCGGCCAGCCAGCGGTCCCCCCACCGGTTCATCACCAGCAGTACGCCGTAGAAGTCGAGACCCTTCTCGGTGAGCACATAGTCGTGGCGAACCGGCTCCGTCTGGTAGGGCCGCTTCTCCAGCAGCCCCTCGTCCACCAGCCGCCGCAACCGGTCCGTGAGGGTGTTTCGGGCGATCCCGAGTGACTGCTGGAACGCGTCGAAGCGCCGGATTCCGTAGAACGCCTCACGCAGCACCAGTGGCGTCCACCAGTCCCCGAGCAAGTCCATGGTCCGCGCGATCGAGCAGGGCCACTGTGCAAAGGATGTCCGCCTCATGACGGCCAGCATACGTTCGTCCGGTGATGAGACCCAGCAGGTGAATCGGAGCATTGGCCGGTGCGCGGAACCTTTTGTTTCACCTATAACGAAGTTATGTTGCCGCCATGAAACGTGACTTGGTGGGCAGAAGGCTGGTCGTCACCGGGGCGGCACGCGGCATCGGCGAGAAGGTGGCCCGACTGGCCGCCGCTCGAGGGGCTCAGGTGACCGTGATCGGGCTGGAGCCCGATCGGTTGCGCGATCTCGCCGAGGACCTGGGCCCCGCCGTTTCACGGAAATCTTGACTGAGCCAGGATTCAGCCGCCGCCGACAAACGCTGTTCGAGCAATCGCCGCTCGTGAAAAAGGAGATGACCCCGAGAATGTGTGCTTCCCGGGGTCATCATCTGTCGAGCGCTGTCACCGTCCGGTCGGCAACGCCACGCTGAGCCGGACACGGTACGCCCGTGGCACCTTGCCTGGTCGCGAAAGATCGAGGCCAACGGCCACGGAGATCCGATCCGCCGGGCGCGAGGGGATGCAGCTGGGGTAGGGAGGGGCTCCGGCAGCCGCCCCCCTCCGTGGAGTGAGCCGCTTGAAGGGTTCCCCACGACGCGAAGCGATGGACAGGGGACCGTGAGCCGCCGGTCGGTCGACGCGCGGGGCGGATCAGTTGCGCGTGCCGGCCGGTGGGCCGACGACGGTGGTGAGGTGGAGTTTGGTCTCGTCCTCGCTGCCCGGCGCGGCGGTCATGATGACGATCTTGAGCTCGGTGTCGCCGTCGGTCAGGACATCGCAGTCCACCGTGACCGGGCCCACCGACGGGTGGCCGACCGTCTTGCGAACCTCGCGGTTCGCGGTCACCTCTCCCTTCGCCCACAACTCGGCGAACATCTCGTTGCCTGTGTTCAGGTCGTGGACCAGCGCGGCCAGGCGAGTGTCCCGGGGGAAGCGGCCGGTGGCGCGGCGCAGGTCGGAGACGAGGGCGGCGTCGGTGGTGTCGGGGTCCGTATCGGTGACCGGCCACAGCGCGAGGGGGGTGTGATCGGCGCCCACCGGGAACCTGTCGCGGGTGAAGTTGCGCATCCGCGGCGGCGCGGCCAAGGGGTCGCCCAGCAGGGCGGCCCACCCGTGGTTCCACCACACCAGTTGCCAGTCCGCCGCGAAAACGGCAACCGGTACGTCTCCGAGGCGGCCGAGCACTCGTTGCATACCGGCCGGGAGATGGTCGCAGATCGTGCCGTCCGCCGGCGGCACGATCTGGGCCAGGCGGTAGAGGTGATCCCGCTCGGCGGTGGACAGCTGAAGGGCGCGCGCCAGGGACGCCACCACGGACGCCGAGGGTGTCGTGGCCCGCCCCTGCTCCAGACGCACGACGTAGTCGACCGACACTCCGGCCAGGTCAGCCAGTTCCTCGCGCCGCAGCCCGACAGCCCGGCGTATGCGGACGACCGGCAGCCCGGCGGCCGACGGGGGAAGCCGGTGCCGCCACGTGCGGATCGCCGCGCCCAGTCCGGCCCCGGGGGGTGTCGTCGTCATGCTCTTCATCCTCCTGCATCCCCGATCACATGCGGAGGCGCAAGGGTGGTACTGGTCTTCCCACCGTCGAAGCGTCCCTGGTTCAGCTCCCTCGTCCAGGCAACCATCGAAGGCATGACGACCACCTTCATCACCGGAGCCAACAAGGGCATCGGCCGCGAGACCGCCCGCCGCCTCATCGCGTGCGGTCACACCGTTCTCTTGGGAGCCCGCGACCGTGAACGGGGTGAGGAGGCAGCCGCCGCGCTGGGCGCACGCTTCGTCCTTATCGACGTGACCGACGACGCGTCCGTGGCCGCCGCCGCTGCGGACGTCGCCGAGCACGAGGGCAGGATCGACGTCCTGATCAACAACGCGGGGGTACAGGGACCCTTCGGTGATCCCGGCGACCTCACCGCCGCGGACGCCCGGGCCGTCCTCGACGTCAACGTCATCGGCGTCGTCCGCACCATCACCGCGTTCCTGCCGCTGCTGCGCCGCTCGGACGACCCCGTGATCATCAACGTCACCAGCGGCATGGGCTCCCTCGCCTTCACCCACGACCCCGGCCGGTCCGAGTCGCTCGTCGTCGTGCCGCTGTACGCCTCCTCGAAGGCGGCGCTGACGATGTTGACCACGCAATACGCCAAGGGGCTCAAGGGCATTCGCGTCAACGCCGCCGACCCCGGCTACACCGCGACCGACCTCAATGGTCACAGCGGCCCCCAGACACTCACCGAGGGGACGGACGCGATCGTCGCCCTCGCCACCGAGGAGCCCGGCACCGGCACCGGACGATTCATCGACCGCCATGGCGAGATCGCCTGGTCCTGACACCGGTTGTGCACAGCGGCGCCTGGTCCACAAGCGAGTGGTCGTAACGGCCACTTGCTTCCACCCGGTCTTCCCGGTACCCACCTCGACTCTCCGATCGAAGGAACACGTCATGCGCGCAATCACCGCCCTCCCGCTTGCCGCCCTTTCCGCGGTTCTGGTCGCCGCCGCCCCCAGTGTGGCCTTCGCCCACTCGAACGAGCAGTCGCACGACCGCCACCAGGAGCGCGTCTCGTCCAGCCAGTCGCTGACCTGCGGCGGCGTCCACCCCGACGAGACCGCACCGGTGATCACCCGCAAGAGCATCGTCGTCCACGCGCCGCTGAGCACCGTCTGGAAGGTGCAGACGGACGTCGAGAACTGGCCCACCTGGCAGCCCAACGTCACCTCCGTGGTCAAGGACACCCCCGGCGCGCTTCGGTCCGGCTCGGTGTTCCGCTGGGCCACCGAGGGCCTGGACATCACCTCCACCGTCGAGAAGGTCGAGCACGGCAAGTGCCTGGCCTGGGGCGGTCCCGCCCAGGGCATCAACGCCATCCACGTCTGGACCTTCACCCCCGTCAAGGGCGGCGTACTCGTGCGCACCGAGGAGTCCTGGACCGGCGCCCCGGTGGAGGCCGATACGGCCTTCCTGCAGACAGCCCTCGACGCCTCGCTGCAGAACTGGGTGAACAACCTCAAGAACAAGAGCGAGAGCAGCTGCTGACCAACCGGTCGCCCACCAGCTCAGCCAGGAAAGGAGCCGCGCCATGGAAGCCCTGCGCACCTGCCCGCCTCGACCACTACTCGGAATTGCCACGCGAAAGGGCCTTGCTGGCCCCTTCGACGTCCCCAGGAATGCAGTCACGCATGAAACGCGTCTGTCCGCCCGCTGGTGCCGGGCGGGCGGTTCGGCTGGCGCGTTCCAGTGGGCGCGTACCGATGCGCCGTAGGGACCAGGCACGACACCGAGGCGCTGCGTGAGGAGATCGCCCAGGTGCTCGCGCCGATGGGGTTGCGGCTGTCACCAGCCAAGACCCGCGTGGTACGTCTACACCTTCGTCGCCGACCGGCTTCTTCGGTCGGTGAAGGCGAAGATCCGTCACCTCACCCACAGGACGTCGCAGCAGGACCTCGCCGTGGTGCTGATCAATCTCAACCAGCTCACCTACGGCTGGGCCAACTACTTCAGGCATGCCGTCGCCAAGCCCATCTTCAGCAGGCTGGACGACCTCGTCTGGTGGCGGGTCATCCGCCTGCTGAGGACACGGCATCACTGGAGCTGGAGGGACGTCCGCAGACGGCTCCCCCCCACCGAGCGGTGGCTGCCGATCAGCGCGATCTCGGTCACCCGATATCGCTAGCGCGGCAACAAGATCCCCACTCCCTGGGCCCCTGCAACCACCTGACGGCACAGACCGTGGAGAGCCCGTTGCCTAGTAATAGGCACGGCGGGTTCGGCGAGAGGTCCGGGGAAACGGACCGGGAGCAATCCCGGCACCGCGCCCCGGGCCTACTCAGCGACGAAGCCGGCCAGGGCCTGAGGCCGCCCAAAGGCCGCACTTGACCACGCCAACACACGAAACTGATCAGCCCAGGCCGGCCCAACAGCCATTGATCACAAAAACCGCTCACGGACACTTCAGGAGCATGTGAACCGCCCACGACCTCAAGGGAGTTCGTGGGCGGTCTGTCCGGATCATTTGGAGCTACGGAGCTGTGGACCTGTGGAGTTACGGCGTCACGGTCAGCGTTGTGCGGCCCACCGTCGTCGAGCCGTCGCCGAACTCCACGACGCCGACGTACCGTTCGCCACGTACGGCGTCCGGCCAGGTCACCGTCAGTTCGGGGCGGTCGCCCGCGGTGACCTGCTGGGTGGACGGGGTGACCGAGGGGCGTACCACCGGGGCGCCCTGGCCCACATCCGAGCTCCACAGGGTGTACTGCTGGCTGGTCGCGCCGGCCGGGAGTTTGTACTGGAGGACGTAGACGTCGTAGTCGCCGGGCGGCAGGTCGGCGTGTTCGTCGGAGCCGGAGTCGGGGCGACCGATCTGGTTGCCGGCGGTGTCGAAGACGTAGAGGTCGATGTCGCTGCCGGGAAGGTGGTCGGCGGCGGTGACGGCCACGCGGGTGAAGTCGGCGCCTTCGGGGACGTGGACGCGCTGCTTCACGACCGCGTCGTTGGTGTGCGGGCTCTCCGAGAAGTCGGACGTGTCCGTGCCGGTCAGGGTGCCTGTCGTCTTCCTGGCGGTGTACAGGGCCGCTTTCGCCGTCAGTTCGCCGGTCCAGCCGACTCCGACGGTCAGCTTCACCGAGTCCTGCCCGGTGGCCGTGACCTCGTCCGGCGCCGCGAACCGCGTGGGGCGCAGGGCGATCGGGCTGGTGACGCGGTGGCGGGCGTGGGGGTCGCTCAGGGTGAGGGAGCCGTAGGACCAGGTGTCGTAAGCGGCGTCCATACGTTCGAACTCGACTGTGTACGAGGCCGACTCGCCCGGCGCCAGGGTCAGCCGCTCCGGGGTGACCCTGGCGCGGAAGCCGGGCGGGGTCCGGAGCTCTGCCTTGTACGTGGCCGTCTTGGAGGACACGTTGGTGACCTTGCGGGTTACCGTCTGGTGGCCGTAGAGGTCGCCCACCGCGATCGACGGGTAGTTGAGGTCACTGGGGTCGAGCGGCGTGGCCGTCGCACAGGGGTCCTCGCCGTTCTCCGCCGCCGGGGGGATGCCGATGGCGCAGAGGTACGCGGTCCAGTCGGCGGACGTGGAGTCGTAGACCAGACCGGGGTCGGCGGCTCGGGTGACGCGGGGTATGCCGGAGCCGTAGTCGAGCGGCGTGGCGGAGTCGGCGGACTGACGGCCGACGGGGCCGCCCTTCTCGTCCTTCGTCGTCGCCGTGGTCATCAGTGCCGACTTGACCTCCATCGGCGACCAGCCGGGGTGGAGTTGCCTCAGCAGGGTCGCGAGGCCCGCGATGTGCGGCGAGGCCATCGACGTACCGGACATGAAACCGAACGAGCCCGCGTAACCGCTCAGGCCTCCCGGCACCGTGCCCGCCGGGACGGCTTCGCCGGGGGCGGTGATGTCCGGCTTGAGCAGGTCGCCGTGGCTGTGAGGGTCGGGGCCGCCGGAGGAGAAGGAGGTGACGTCGAGGGCGGTGGTCTTGTGGCCTTGGCTGGGGAGGAATCCGGCGGTCGCGCCCTCGGTGGCCGCGTACTCCTTCACCGTCGGTGAGTCCTGCCTGCTCACCTGGAACAGGGGGATGGCGAAGGTGTTGGCGAAGAAGTCCATACCGCTGGTCGGCGTGTGGGTGAGGACGATCGCTCTGCCGCCCGCCGACTTGACCTCGGTGGCCTTCGCCCCCACGAAGAGGTTGCCGCCCCGGTCGCAGACCACGATCTTGTCCTTGGTCCGCGCCGGGTCGAGCGTGCCCGGCGCGCACAGCGCGGCCTGCTCGGCGTCGGCGTCCGACTTGCGCACGTCGGCGGCGTTGACCAGTGGGGTCGAGGGGACGCCCGCGTTCAGGCTGCGGTTGGTGATGCGGCGGCCGTTACCCAGGATGAGTGAGGCGGTGTACTCGGTGTCGTCCGTCGACGCGGCGACCGTCGTCACCCAGGGGGCGGTGATCTGCACGGTGTCCGGGCCACTGTTGCCGGCCGAGACGGCGACGAAAACGCCCGCCTTGGCGGCGTTGAACATGGCCTCCTTGACGGTCGGCTGGGTGATCTCCCCGGCTATGGAGTAGTTGATGACGTCCACGCCGTCCGCGACGGCTCGGTCGATCGCGGCCACGGTGTCCACGCCCGAGCAGTCAGTGCTCCAGCAGGCCTTGTAGTACGCCAGCCGCGCGGCCGGCGCGATGCCGCTGAGCTTTCCGCTGGTGCCGGTGCCCGGGATCGACGCCTCGACGCCGTAGTTCCCGGCGGCCGTCGTACCGGTGTGTGTGCCGTGACTGTCCCGGTCCAGTGGCGAGGCCACGTCGTCGGGGGTGGGCGCGGCCACGCCCTTGCGGAACCACTGGGCGCCGATCACCTTGTTGTTGCAGGTGACGCGGTTGGCGGGGTCGGGATCGGTGCCCTCGTCGCACGTGCCGTGCCACTTCTTGGCGATGACCTCGGCGTCGGGGCGCGGCTCCGGAAGTGGGGCGAGCATCGGGTTCGACGGGTCGAAGCCGGTGTCCACGATGCCGACGATCATTCCCTCACCGGCGTGCTCGGGCCCGCCGAACTTCGACCAGAGCCCTTTGCCGCCCGAGAGACCCAGCATGGCGGGGAGGTCGGGGAGCGAGCTGGAAGGGGTGGTTTTCCGTGTGCCGGATGCGACGGACGCGGGTGCTTCCGGGGCCCGGTCCGTGGTGGTTCCGGCTCGACCCGCAGCCTCCGCCGCGGGGCCGTGGTCCGGCGTCGGAGAGCCGGCGGAGCCCGGGGAATCCGCCGTCGGGCGGCTTGCCGTGTCGCGGGTCACCGTGGCGACCCCCGGCGTCGCCGCCAGCTTCGACGCCTGCCGGCCAGTCAGTTTCGCGGCGAAGCCGCTGAGCGTGAAGTCGTAGTCGAAGAGCGCCTTGACGCCGGGTACGGCGTCGAGGACCTCGTCGCGGCGGTCGTCCAGGTGGTGCCGATAGGCGTCGATCGCGTCGGAGTCGGGGGCGAGCCGGTTGCCCGGCTTCGGTGCCGTCCGCTTCAGGCGGGGCAGTCCGCCCTCGTAGGCGGCGACGGGTGGGTCGGTGAGCGTCACGACGTACATTCCGGGGCCGAAACTCCCG
The DNA here is from genome assembly GCF_045040105.1 of Streptomyces sp. NBC_01390. Lineage (NCBI taxonomy): Bacteria > Bacillati > Actinomycetota > Actinomycetes > Kitasatosporales > Streptomycetaceae > Streptomyces > Streptomyces sp. NBC_01390. The sequence goes on from NZ_CP109551.1 coordinate 568,514, forward strand.
TCGCTCTCCGCCAAGGCCGGGGCGGCGTCGGTGTCGGCGGCGTAGACGGCGGGAGCGGTGACGATGATCAGCGTCAGGGCTCCGGCGAGGAGCGGCGCCAGCAAGGTGACGGCAGCTCTCGGGCGTATGTGATGGTGTGTCAACTATGGTCCATGTCAATCGAATTGGATGAGACCTTGATCCCCCACGGCCCTCAGTGTCACAGGGAACTCACCAGTAATGAATCTTGAACTGTCACATACTGGTGGGTCTCCACAGCCGTTTCACAACCAGCCGTCCAAGCGGTCCGGAGATACTCGCCGCCCACCTTCCGAACTCCTCAAGTCCGGTCAAGGGAAGGGCTGCTGACGAGAGGCGCGGCTCTCGTCAGCAGCATGTGGCACCTGCTGTCGCCTGTGATCGGATTCGGTCACCAGGCCACCGGAAGAGCACCGGTGCGGTACGCCAAGCTGTTCGTCCGCATCTCGATGTCCTCTGCGGGAGCGCCCAGGCGCAGCGTCGGGAACCGTTCGAGGAGCGCGGGAATCGCGATGCGCATCTCGACGCGGGCCAGTTGCCGGCCGACACACTGATGGACGCCGAAGCCGAAGGCCAGGTGAGCGGTGGCGGAGCGGCCGATGTCGAAGGTGTCGGGGTTCTCGAAGCGCTCCGGGTCACGGTTGGCCGCGAACAGGGCGGGGACCACCACATCGCCCTTCTTGATCTGCCGGCCGCGGACCTCGACGTCCTCCGGAGCGGCGCGCTCCAGGCCGTGCTGCGGGATGGTCAGGTAGCAGTTCCTCGACCGCGTTGTCGATCCGGCCGGCCGGGTCTTCGCGCAGCAGGGCCAGTTGGTCGGGGTGCTGGAGCAGGGCGAAGGTGGACAGGGCGATCATGTTGGCGGTGGTCTCGTGACCGGCCACGAGCAGGCCCACGCCGAGGACGGTCGCCTCCTCCAAGGAGAGCTCCTCGTCCTGGGCGAGTTCGCTGAGTATGCCGTCCGTGGGATGGGGCGATTCCCAGGTCAGCGACCTGTGCAGCTGCTGGGAGGCATGGTGACCGTGGCGGCGGTTGCGTCCTTGACGATGCCGCCCGCGGTAGCCGCCTTCTGCCGCGCCTGGCGCGGACCTGCGGCTGACACCGCTTCTTGACCTCGCACTCCAGGCACGCGGCGAGGTCCGGACTCGGCTTTCTGATCTCCTCTTTGACGTACCGCTCCACAGTGCGCTGAGAGATCCGTAGCATCTGCCCTGGTGCCCTTGAGCTGAGCGGGGCGTCGGCGATTAACTCGTCGATGGCCGGCGGGGGTCGCTGGAACCAGGACCCCGCACGTGGTGAGCGCGAGCTATGGCCGGCGTACGGCGCGCCCGCGTCGCTGCCGGCTGTGATCCGACCAGGCCGTGTGACGATCCGAGGCCGTCGAACCCGCCACGTACGGGGCCTGATGGAGGGTCAGGCGCCCGGGTGCAGACCGGGCCAGCCGGGTGTCGGGTCGCCCTTGACCTCGCCGAAGTACAGGGCGAAGGTCTGCTTCAGCCGCTCGACCTGGGCCCGGTCCTCCATGAAGCGGGGGAACCCGTCCAGGTTGGCGTTCGGATACTCCCAGATCGGCTTCAGGCCGGCGGGCGGTGCGATGTCCGTGCGCACCGACCAGCTGTTGGAGTTCTGCCGCTCGGTGGACAGCTGCCAGTTGAGGTAGAGCTTGGCCGCCGTGGGGTTGGCGGCCTGTTTCAGGACCGCGATCCGCTGTCCCCACGCCATGAACGGGTGCCCGTCGGTCATCATCCAGCGGGTCGGGGTGGTGGCGAGCGGGTTGCCGCCCGCGCCGACGCCGATGATCTTCTCCTTGTTGGCGACGGCGGCGCCGGGGGAAAAGGAGCCGCGGGCGAACTGCGGCTGCTGGGCGGCGAGGCCGGCTATCCAGTCCCAGCCGTAGGTCTCGGCGTAGAGGGCGTAGAGGTAGAGCACCGCGTCGTCGTCGTGCGGGTAGGAGGAGGCGATGGCGCCCTTCCAGCGCGGGTCGACCAGGTCCAGCGGCGTCTGGGGCGCGTCGGCGCCGGCCGCGGCCACGTCGTACAGGTAGCTGAAGGCGATGACCATGCCGGCCACCCAGGCGCCGTCCGGGTCCCTGAACTTCTTGTGGAGCTTGCTGAAGCCGGCGGGCTTGTACTGCAGCAGCCGCCCCTGGCGCTTCCAGCGGGTGAAGTCGTGCAGCGTCTGCAACTGCACCACGTCGGGGACCAGGGTGTCGGTCGCGAACTGGTTGTCCACGCGGACGTCGTGGTACTTGCTGTAGTCCACGATGAGGTTGAGGTCGATCAGCGGGAACCGCTGGCGGAAGGCGGTCCGGGCGCCCGCGCCGCTGCCCGAGTTGGCGAGGTCGCCGCCCGCGTAGATCACGAGCTTGCCGCCTTCGGCGACGGCAGCCTGGTACAGCTCGTCGAGGGTCCTGGTCTCCTCGGAGCCGGCGCCGTGCGCGGATGCGGCCGGGGCGGGGGCGGCCGCGGCGGGGGACGCGGTGGCGGCGCGTGTGCCGAGGCCGAGCGCGGCGCCGGCTCCGGTGGCGAGGAGGCGCCGTCGGCTGGGGAGGCTGGTCACAGGGGTAACCCTTTCTGCGTGGGGGCAGGGATGTTCCCGGTGTACGGGCGGCGGACCGCCTCGGCCGGGAGGGTGGGAGCGGAAGCAGCGAAGCCGGTGGTCTCGTACGGTCTGCGCCTCAGCCCGGCGGCGAGCTTGCCGGAGTCGAGGATGTCGGAGGCGAGCCGGTGGCCGTCGGCGGGGGTGAGGCCGGCGTCGGTCGGCAGCGCCTCCTGCTCGCTGTTGACGAGGACGGCGGTCCTGTTCTTGCTGCCGACCGGAAAGTCCAGATCGAGGCCGGTGAATTCGAATGTGCTCATCAGGACTCTTCGCTGTTCGGTCGAGGATGGGGCCCGCTGACGCGAGCCATTCATCTGACAAGACGGTATCTGACGCATCAGATATTGTTCCCATGGGGGCACCCGGTGTGATCCAAGTCGCACTGGGTCTGCTGTTGCAGCCACCGTTGGCCGGGTGGGTCTACCAGCGCACCCCTGAACGGTTCATCACAGGCCCCCCACCTCGCCGATCGTCCTCACCAACGTGTGGATCAACCAGCCGGGCGACCACGCAATCCAGTGATCACCTCGGACGCCGACGACTCCGGCTCACTCGACGAAGCCTGAAACCGACCGACTCACCAGGCTTGGCACGTTCGGCGTCTCGTCGTCGACCAGAACGAGGCCGCCAGCATCCGGGTTCTACACGTGCACGGGCGGGCTCGGCCTTGCACCGAGCCCGCCGCTCCGACTCGACCCGTTGCTGATCGCTCGCTGAGTTCGGGACCAACCACCTCTGCCACTTCGCGCTGACCAACCTGCTGCTGCCACACATCACCGACCGCTTGGCGACCGTGTCATCCATCGCGCACAAGATGCCCGCCAGCACGCACATCCACTTCGAGAACCTGAACCTGACTGGCGAGTACGACCCGTTCACCGCCTGTGGACCGTCTCCGAGGAATGGCCGGGGTTACCTTCCCCGAGCGGCTGCACGCGACGGACGCCCAGGGATGAGTTGGTGCCCGCAACAGGCGCGGGCACCGATGCAGTGCTGTTCACCAAGGACGAACACCGTCAGGCCACCTCGTCGACGGCCCGGGAGGCCACCGGCCCGGTCCACCTCATGCGCGCCTTCGGCGTCTGCTGGGGTGGGGCTGCGGCGGCGACTTCGTCGGCGTCCCGAAACAGCTGACTCAGCTGCCACTTGCTGCCACTTGCTGCCACTTGCTGCCGGTCAACTCCACGATGCCGATGCGTTACGTTACCCACCGCTCTGGCGAGCGGCTTTGCGAAGCGAGTCCCACAGGGTGTCGATGTGGTCGGGCAGCGTCGTCGTCGCGCCGATGGCGACGCGAATCGCGAAGTGACCGTTGACCGATGTGTGCGTGAGGAAGGAATGCCCTTCGGCGTTGACCGCCTCCATTGCTGCCTTGGTAGCGGCGTCGTCGGGGCTCCCTTCCCGGTCGACGAGGTACAGACATACGAGTGCCAGTGATGGCGGGGTGGCCAGGGCGAAGCCCGGCTCGCTCTCGATCCGGTCGGCCAAGGAGTTGGCCATAGCGACGTGGCCGCGGATGCTTTCGCGCAGGCCTTCCAGTCCGGCGCCGTGCACCACCGACCAGATCTTCAACGCACGCATACGACGGCCCAACGGGACCTGCCAGTCGCGGTAATCGATGACTTCGCCCGATTCGGTCGCAGCGTTACGCAGGTACTCCGGCGTGATGGAAAGCGCTGTGGGCAGCGCTCGGGCATCCCTCACCCACATGAACGAGGCGTCGAAAGCGGTGTAGAACCACTTGTGTGCGTCGGTGCAGAACGAGTCGACAAGGTCCACGCCGTCCAGGAGCCAGCGGAACTCGGGACACAACGCCGCGACTCCTGCCCACGCGGCGTCGACGTGCACCCACGCCTCGTACTCACGCGCTGCCAGGGCGACGTCTCTCACGGGGTCGATGGCACCCGTGCCGGTTGTTCCCACGGTCGGACAGACCATGACCGGCCTCTTTCCGGCGGCTGTGTCCTTGGCCAGCATGTCTGCCAGGGCTTCCGCCGACATGGACAGCGTGCCCTGGGTGAAGGGGACGATCCGCAATGCTCGCGCGCCGAGCCCGGCCACACGCACGGCCTTGGCCAGTGACGAGTGGGTCTCGGCAGTGACGTACACCGTCTCGGTGCCGTCCACGCCGTGTTCGCGCCAGTCCGGGTTGCTGCGCTGCAGCGCAGCCAGCAGGGCAGCCAACGATGCCGACGAAGCCGAATCCTGGAGCGAACCGCCTCCGCCTCCGGCGAAAGTGAACTCGCGACCGAGGCCCAGGGCATCCGCCAGGCCGTCGAGCAGGACCTGCTCGATCTCCGTCCCGGCCGGCGATGTCGACCAGAGCATTCCCTGCGCTCCGATCCCGCCCGATGCGATGTCACCGAGGAGCGACAGCAGGGACGCGTTCGCTGGGAAGTAGCCGAAGAAGCCCGGGTGCTGCCAGTGGAGCGACGAGGGGACGACCACGTCGTTGAGCAAGGCGATGAGATCATCGCCCAGCGCCTGGGACGGCTGCTCAGGCAGTTCACGAGGAAGCTGCGCCTTCACGGAGCCCGGTGAGACCTTCGGCCGCACGTGCAGGGAAGGGAGCGAGGTGCGGTATTGGGCGACCCAGTCGACCAACTGGTGGCCCTGGCGGCGGAATTCATCTGGCTCAAGATCAGGCATGCTCTGTCCTAAGAGGTGGTGTTGGTCATGACGAGGGCTGAGCGCCTACCTGAGCACTGGGGATGATCAGGTGCCCGGGGCGATCCGGCCGCTACCGGATTCAGAGGGCCTCGATGCCGCGTACCGACTGGTGCCGCACCAGAGCCTGTCGTCTACAGTTGTAGATTAATAGCTCCAATGTAATCCCTTATGGGGTCGCTGGGAAGGGGGCGTCAGGGGGACCCCTCTCACGGCCACCGGGAATGGCAGCTCTTCGCCCTCGCTCCGTGCGCCCCTGCCGCGACGTGGCGTAACAGGTTCACCAGGTCACACGTTGGGTCTGCGGGTCACACGACCCCTCGGACTCATCCGCCGTGAGGCCCGCGAGTGCGACCACAGTCCTCAGCATTCAGGCGTCTACCCGTTGGTAAGGTGTCACCATGCCCAAGATCGTGGACCACGACGCGCGGCGTGAAGAGATCATCGAAGCCGTATGGCGCCTTGCCGCGCGGCGAGGATTCGCGGCGCTGAACATGCGGGATCTCGCCGCCGAAGCTGGATTCACCAACGGTGCGCTCGCACGATACTTTCCCACCAAAGCAGCGATTCTGCGGGCCGCGCTGGAGCGCGCCAATGCGGCCACCGAGCAGCGGGCCGCCCGCACCATCGCCGGCGCCAACGGCCTGAACGCGTTCCGCAAGTTCTGCGTCGAGATCATGCCCCTGGACGACGAGCGTCTCAATGAGGCCCGCGTGGTCATCGGCTTCTGGAATTACGCGGTAGCCGATCAGGAACTGATCGGCGTCTACGAGCAGGCGATATCGCGCTGGCGCGATCAGATGCTCTCGTATCTGCACACTGCGGCTGAAGCGGGAGAGATCAACCCGTCCTGCGATCTCGATGCGTTCTTGGACCTTGCGATGGCCACGCTGATGGGACTCCAGATCAACGCGATCTTCGCGGCTCGCCTGACCACACCCTCCCGCCAGTTGCGGATACTCGACGGACTCGTCGCGGGGTTGCAGACCGGCACCTCATGATGTGAGCACGCAGGCGCAGAAGTACTCCGTGCAGCCGGGGCGCCTCAGCAACTCGTTCGTGCCGTGGTCCGGGTGGCGTGGACCACCGCCAGCCCGGCTTCGCGCCGTCTTCCGTCCTGCAGACATACGAAGGGGCGAGAATCGACGCGCCGGGCTTCTCGGCAGCGGCGGCGTAGGCAGGTGCCGTGTACATCGGCGGCCGATGGCCGAGCGCTCCCTCACTCGAGCTTCGTACAATTTGGGTCCGAACGGTAATGTCGATCCAGTGCGTCGCAGAGACGTCGAAGGGGTGTGCCCGTGCCCGGCCATCGATCCATCACCGAAGCCGAGAAGCTGGCCGCTGCGAAGCTCGGCGGCATCCCGATCCGCCATGAGCAGATGGCCGTGGTGGCCAATATCCACCGGGCGGCCTCGGCGGTACGGCAGCATCTGGAGAACTCCGTACTCCGCGGATCCGATCTCACCTGGACGGCGTTCGTCGTGCTCTGGGTGGTCTGGATCTGGGGCGAGTCGGAGACCCGGCACGTGGCTGAGGAAGCGGGGATCTCCAAGGGCACACTGACTGGGGTCGCGCGCACGCTGGAGGCTCGGGGGCTAATGCGGCGGGGCGGTCATCCCACCGACGGGAGGCTGGTTCTGCTCAGCCTCACGGACGAGGGTGAGGAACTGATGCGGCGGGTGTTTCCGCAGTTCAACGAGGAGGAGGCATTCGTGGCCGAGCAGCTGAACGACGACGAGTGCCGCAGCGTCGCGGACGGACTGCGGCGAGTTGTGCTCCAGGTCGAGGAGCACGGCGAGGAGCGTCGGCGCGCCCTGCTGAACGGTGCCGAGCCCGCCCTGCGTCGCAGTGGTCGTCGTCCGAAGCCGAAGGCGTGAAGGGGAGCCCGCGCAGCGGGGCAGGACTCAGAGGGACAACGCCTCCGCCGCGATGACGGCCGGCGGCGCTCGGAGCCCCCGCGTTACCGGTGACGCGGTGGCAGCGATCCCACTCCCCGCCGGTGGACCGCGGCAGCTGACCGCATCGGGCGATGGCGATGTCCTGCGGTCCCAGCCCTCGGGCGGCGGTGATCGCCGCAGAGCTGTGCCGGGAGCGAGGTAGCCGCGGGGGCAGGACTTGTGCGGCGTCCGACGAGGAAGACGGCGGTGAGTTCTCGTGCTGTCAATGGCGGTCGCGTGCGGCGCCTACAAGGGCGTCGAACAGTCCCTGCTGGGCGGGGTCTTCGTGGGCGGTGTCCTCGGGGTGCCACTGGACCGCGGCGAACCAGCCGGGAACTCCGGGCAGTTCGAGCCCTTCGACCGTGTCGTCGGCGGCCCGGGCGGTGATCGTGAGGCCGGCGCCCGTACGGTCGACCCGCTGGTGGTGGTAGCAGGATGCCTCCACCTTCTCGGCGCCGGTGGCCCGTTCCAGCAGCGAACCGCGCCGGATCGCCACCGGTTGCACGACATGCCGGTGCTCGCGGTCCGGACCGCCCATGTCCTGGTGGAGGGTGCCGCCGAGGGCTGTGTTGACGACCTGGAGGCCGCGGCAGATCGCGAGCAGGGGCAGGCCCAGGTCAATGGACTTGCGGGCGACTTCCAGGTCGAAGGCGTCCTGGAGGTCGTCGACGTCGTACACGCTGTTGTGGGTGTCGGTCGCGCCGTAGCGGTACGGGGCGAGATCGCCGCCGCCGGGGAGGAGGACGCCGTCGAAGCGAGCGAGGCGGGCGGCCACGCCGGCGGCGGTGGGCTCGGCGGGGTGGATGGTGGCCGGTTCGCCGCCGGCCCGCCAGACCGCCTCGACCAGCGCGCGGGCGTTGACCTCGGCGGCGTGACGCAGGGCGGAGGTGGAGGCGGCGAAGCGGGCGGGGATCGCGATCAGCGGTCGCGCGGGCGTCGTCACAGCTGGATCCAGGTGGTCTTGAGTTCGGTGTACTTCTCGATGGCGTGGGCGGACTTGTCGCGTCCGTTGCCGGACTGCTTCACGCCGCCGAAGGGCACGGTGAGGTCGCCCTCCTCGTAGCAGTTGACCCAGACCGTGCCGGCCCTCAACGCGCGCGAGACCTGGTGGGCGGTGGACAGGTCAGAGGTCCACAGCCCGGCGGCCAGGCCGTACTCGGTGTCGTTGGCGAGCGCGACGGCCTCGTCGAGGTCGTCGAAGGTGAGCACAGACAGGACGGGGCCGAAGATCTCCTCACGGGCCAGCCGCATGCCCGGATCCACGTGGTCGAAGACGGTGGGCTGCAGGTAACTGCCGCCGGTGTCGGGGAGTGTGCGGCTGCCCCCGGCCCGCAGCCGAGCGCCCTCGTCGAGGCCGGTTCCGATGTGCTCCAGTACGCGCTGCAGGTGGCGCTCACCGACCAGCGCCCCCATCTCGGTAGCCGGGTCGAGCGGGTCACCGATCCGTAGTTCCCGGGCCCGCGCCACGATGGTGTCCGTCACGCGCTCGGCAACAGAGGAGTGGACGAGCAGCCGCGAAGGGGCCGTGCACATCTCGCCCTGGTTGAAGAAGATGCCCCAGGCGGCGGTTTCGGCGGCCTTCTCCAGGTCGGGTGCGTCCGGGAGGATGATGTTGGGTGACTTGCCGCCCAGCTCCAGCCAGACGCGCTTGAGGTTGGAGTCGGCCGCGTACCGCAGGAAGTGGCGCCCGACGGCGGTGGATCCGGTGAAGGCCAGCACGTCGACGTCCGGGTGGAGGCCGATCGCCCGTCCTGCGGTGGGCCCGTCGCCGGTGACGACGTTGAGTACGCCCGGCGGCAGCCCGGCCTCGGTCGCCAGCCGACCGAGCAGCAACGCGGACAGCGGCGAGTTCTCCGACGGCTTGAGCACCACGGTGCAGCCGGCCGCGAGCGCCGGAGCGACCTTCCAGCTCGCCAGTGTCAGCGGGAAGTTCCAGGGGACGACCGCGCCGACGACACCCGCCGGTTCGCGGGTGACCAGGGCGAGCGCGTCGGGCGCGGTGTGCGGCGACTCGTCGGTGAGCTTGTCGGCCAGCTGCCCGTACCACCGGAAGGTGTTGATCGCGGCGCGCAGCTCGATGTCGTACGCGTCCGTGATCGGCTTGCCCATCTCCAGGCTGACCGTCAGTGCCAGCAGGTGACGCCGCTCCTCCAGCAGATCAGCGATCCGCAACAGGACCCGGCCCCGGTCGGCAGGTGCGAGGCGTGGCCACGGCCCCGAGTCGAAGGCCCGGCGCGCGGCAGCCACGGCAGCGTCCACCTCGGCAGTCCCGGCATCGGCCACGTGTGCCAGCACCTGCCCGTCGCGGGGCGAGACGGCCGGGTAGGACTGCCCGCCGCCGGGTTCGTCCGCGCCGTCGATGTGGTGCGCACCGGAGAGGTCCAGTGCCTTTGCCCGGCGCAGCCAGTCGTCGTGGGTGATGTCCAGCATGCGTAGCCTCCAGGTCATGGCGTTACGTTTGAATCCAAACGATAAGCCATGGGCGGTCCCCGCAGGGGAGACCAGGGTCTCGACCGGCTTGTCGTTCGGTCGTACGGTCAGCGGGTTATTGACACGCATGGGCGAACTCGCGCCCCTGCGCATGGATCACCACCTCGGCGTACCGGTGCTTGGTGTCTGCTTCGGCGGCCGGGGGCCGACCACCGCGCTCGGTGGATCGGTCAATGCGTCATCGCGCCCAGAGATCGGCCGGCGTTCCAGGTGGGGCGCTTTCTGGGGATGCGGATCCGGAGATCACCGGGGCTATGACGCGGGACTGCCTCGACCTCGGCGGCGCGGAGCGGTGCGTACGGCCGGCACGTCGGCCACCTGGCGTAGCGGCCGGCTGACGGCTTCTTCACGCACCCCGGACTCAGGGCAAGCCCTCCCCCGACCTGGAGAGGTCAGTGCGGCCGGTCCGGGTCCGAGGGGAGGGCAAGGACCGGGCCGGCCACACCGCGGGGCGGGCTCAGACGTCGGACATCGCCCTGCCACGAGTCAGTCGCGCGGCGATGACGCCCAGGAGCAGGACCGCCGGGACGGTGAGCTCCAGCCACGTCGCCGTGCCCTGGTCCCCGCCGATGAGGGTGGTGAAGTTGGCCAGGATCAGCCAGATGGCACCGGCGATGCCGAGCGCACCCAGGACGGGGGCGATCAGGGCGTTCCAGGGGCGCGTGTCCAGCCGTTCCCGGCGGAAGAACACGACCACCGAGACGGAGGTCAGGAAGTACAGGAGCATGACCGCCAGCACCGCGACCCCGCTGAACCAGGAGAAGAGGCTCAGCACCGGGTCCTTGCCCAGCAGTGCGAAGGGGATGACCAGCGCGAGCGAGATCACGGTCTGCACACCGCCCGCCGCCCAGGGCGAGTGGCGTCGGTTGATCGCGGTCAGCCCGTGCGGCAGCAGGCCTTCGCGGCCGAGCGAGAACAGGTAGCGGTTCGCGGAGTTGTGGAAGGCGAGGATGCCGGCGAAGAGGGAGGTGGCCAGCAGGATGGGCAGCGCGTCGCCCACCCAGCCGCCGAACTGCGCGGTGATCGGTGCGAAGACCCAGGACGTGGCGTCGCCGCTCTCCAGCGCCTTCCCGGCGTCCGCGGTGGCGTTCGAGGCACCATGGGCGGAGACCAGCATCCACGAGGTGAACGCGAAGAAGACGGTGACGACCACGACGGACAGGTACGTGGCCCGGGGGACGGTCCTGCGGGGCTCCCGCGCCTCCTCGCCATAGATCGCGGTGGCCTCGAAGCCGAACATCGACGCCACGGCGAACATCAGCGCCACACCCGGTGCCCCCTGCAGGGCCGCACGGGGCGAGAAGCTGTGGGCGAAGCCCAGCCCCTCGGGACCGCCGCCCTTGAAGAAGGTCACCAGGGCGAAGACGAACAGGATGCTGAACTCGGCCAGCACGAAGACGGCGAGGATCTTGGCGCCCATCTCGATCCCGGCGGCACCGAGGATCTGGACGATCACCATGGTGACCAGGACCCAGACCCACCACGGCGCGCTCAGCCCCGTGTACTGCGCGACCAGGCCGCTGACGATGAAGCCGTACAGGCCGTACATGGCGGCCTGGACCGCACAGTAGGCGAACAGCGCGACTCCTGCGCTCCCGGAGCCGATGGGGCGGCCGAGCCCCTTGCCGATGTAGGTGTAGAAGGCGCCGGCGTCCACGACATGGCGCCCCATGGCGACGAAGCCGACGGAGAACAGCAGGATGACGGCGCCGACCGCGGCATACGCGGCGGGCGCACCCGCGCCGTTGCCGATGGCGACGGCGATGGGCACGGCTCCGGCTATGCCGGTCAGCGGCGCCTGCGCGGAGAGGACGAAGAAGAGGATTCCCAGAACACCGAGGGAGTTGGGTTTGAGCCGGCCTGCAGCGGAGGGGCTCTGCACGGTCTGTGTTGGTTCGACCGTCTGACTGTCCACGCGGATCACCTGCCTGGAAGGGGGAGAGGTTTCGTTTCGAGCCAAACGAGTTGCCTCATAGTGGGCTGGAACTATCCAGATGACAAGGGGGTGTGTGGTGATTTTTAGGCCACCGCATCGCTTGATGCGAGGCCGTAACCGAGGTGACATCCGCGCCGAACGAGGCCCCGGGCGCCAAGCGTCCGGGGCCTCACAACAGGCAGGTCGGCGAGTCAGGCGCCGCTGTCGCCCGCACTCTCGCCGTCTGCGTCGGCATCCAGCAACCGCAGCAGGGAGCGGAGCTCCTCGATGGCCGCGTCGGTGACCTCGGGTCCGCCACCCAGCACGAGCTGGTGCAGGACGAGACCATCCAGGGCGGCGAACACCAGCCGCGTCATCGCACGGTTCGCGCCCTCGGGGAGTATCCGGGACAGCTCGCGCTCGGTGGCGTCGAAGTACTCGTCGTACAGCCCGCGAATCAGCGGCAGCAGCTCCGGCCTGCGCCGGGATTCGAGCAGCAGCTCGTACTGGAAGACCTGGGTGTCGGGGTCGGCCGTGACCATCTCGGACACTCCGGCGGAGAAGTCCGACACCTTGCCGGTCCCCGGCTCGACCGCGCTGACGCTCAGGCTGGTGCGTACGGTATGGGCGAGCGCCTCCTCGATCAGCGCGTCGCGGGAGCCGAAGTGGTGGACGACCAGACCGTGGGTGACCCCCGCCTCCTCCGCCACCGCGCGATAGGTGAGCTTGCGCAGACCGCCCCGGGCCACCACCCGCACGGCCGCGTTGAGCAGGGCCTCCCGGCCCTCACCGTAGTTCACCCGCTTGCGCGGCCTGCGGCCATCAGGGGTCCCGGCGGCTTCGGTCATGGGTGCGACCCTACCGGCCCGTACGCGTACGGCGGCGTCGTCCGCGCCCGGCCGCCCGGCACCGGCAGGCGAAGCACGGCACCGGGCGCGGCGCGGCAGCCCCGGTGCGGTTCCGTCCGCGGGGGGGCATCAGCGCTTGGGGGCCCGGATACCGCGGAACTCCCAGTCGCCGCCGAGCGCGGTGGACAGGACCTCTTCCGATTCGGTGGGCTGGGCCCCGACGTCCGTACGGATCGAGGTGGGGCCGGTGACAATGTGGTTGGTGAGCCGCCCCAGGCCCTCGACCTCTACCTCGACGACGTCACCGGGCTGGACAGGGCGGGAGTTGGCCGGGGTGCCGGAGAGCAGTACATCCCCGGGGTAGAGGGTGATGGTGCGGGCGATGTCGGCGACGAGGTAGTGCATGTCCCACTCCATCTCATCCGTCGAACCGTCCTGTACGACCTCGCCGTTGACGTACGTGCGCAGGTACTTGCCGTGGAAGTCCCAGTCGGTGACCAGGCCCGGTCCGAGCGGACACAGGGTGTCGGAGCCCTTCACCCGCAGCATCGATCCGGCGTCGGTGTCGCGGAAGTCGTGCAGGCCGTAGTCGTTGGCGACGGTGTAGCCGGCGATGTACTCACCCGCCTCGGCAGGTGAGATGTTGCGCGCGGTCCGGCCGATGACGATCGCCACCTCGCCCTCGTAGTTGAGCCACTTGCAGCCCTCTGGGCGGACGATGGCGCCCTTGTGGGAGTTGAGGGCCGAGGTCGGCTTGTGGAAGTACGTCGGCGTCGGGGTCAGCTGGATCTGGAACTCGTCCACCCGGCTGCGGTGGTTGAGGTGAACGGCGACGACCTTGGACGGCACGACCGGCGGCAGGTGCTGGGCGTCCTCGATCTTGACCCGGCGGCCGTCCCCGGCGACGAGTTCGTCACCGTCACGGACGGTCTCGACGGCGGCTCCGTCGAGGAGGACACGGCGGTATTCGGGCATGGCGGGGCCTTTCTAGGAGCTGCTGTGCGGGGTGCGCGGGGAGGCGGACGCGGGCGCGCCGGTGCCGGTCCAACCCTCGGCCGGCCGGTCGAACCAGAGGTGGACCTGGCCGGTGCCGATGGAGTTCTCGTACTCGCCGTACTGACGGGCTTTGGCGACGCATGCCTGCTCGCCGAGGGCGCCGGCCATCATCAGGTAGTGGTAGAAGCGGGCCTCGGGCTTGTACTTCCAGAACTCGTCCATGGTGTCGAGGACCTTGTCGTGGCGGCCCTCCTTGAACCAGGCGATGCGTTCGTAGTCGGCCTCGCGGGCCTCGGGCGTGAAGATGTGGCCGGGGTCGCTCGACTCGTGGTCGCGAAGCTCGCGCAGCGGCCAGAAGGTGTGCGACAGCGCTCCGGAGGCGATCAGCAGCACGCGGCGGCCAGGGGTGGCGGCGATACCGTCCGCCAGGGCGCGGCCGAGCCGCAGGTGGTCCTCCATGTCACCGGTCTGGCAGACGCCGATGGTCACCCATCGCTTGTCGGGCAGCCCTTCGCCGAGGAACTTCCACAGGTTGACGGTGGCGTAGTAGATCGGCAGGTACTCGTCGTCGATCGCGGTGACCCAGGTGCCGTGCTTGTCGGCGAACCGGGCGATGTTGTGGGCCAGTTCGGGATCACCCGGGAAGTCGTACGGCATCCGGCACATGCCGCGCGGCAGTTCCTCGGAGGTGAACAGTCCGGCTCTGCGCTGCTGGGCGGTGACGACGAACTCGACGGTGGTGGCCCAGTGCGAGTCCAGCACCACGACGGTGTCGTAGTCGTCACTGTCGAAGACGTCCTCGCGGAGCTGGCGCAAGCCGGTGACGAGGGTGATCTCCTTGCCCTGGTTCAGCTCGAGCCGGTCCCCCTCCGGCAGCACGATGGTGGGGACGTGGGCGAGCAGACCCGCCCCGACGATTTCACCCATGGTCTTGCCATCCGTTCGGCGCGGTGACGGTGTTCTTGACGTCGCAGTAGAAGTCGAAGCTCCATGTGCCGCCCTCGCGGCCGACGCCCGAGTGGCGGGAGCCGCCGAAGGGCGCCTGAAGGTCGCGTACGAAGAAGCAGTTGACCCAGACCGTGCCCGCGACGAGCCGCGCGGTGACCCGCTCGGCGCGCTCGTGGTCGCCGGTGACGAGGGTGGCGGCCAGACCGAAGCGGGTGTCGTTGGCGAGGCGCACGGCCTCTTCCTCGTCGCCGAAGGTCTGGAGCGTCAGGACCGGACCGAAGATCTCCTCCTGGACGATCTCCGAGTCCTGGGCGACGTCGGTGAGGAGGGTCGGCTCGTAGTACAGAGCGTCCTTGCGCTTGCCGCCGATGACCGCGTGAGCCCCGTCGTCGAGCGCGCGGCGCACGAAGCCGTCGATCTTCTCCAGCTGGCGCGGGTGGATGGTGGGGCCGAGGTCGGTGCCCTCGTCACGCGGGTCACCCTGCCTGAGCCGGCTCGCCTTTTCCACGAACCGGCGGGTGAACTCGTCCGAGACCGTCTCCTCGACAAGGATGCGGGTCGCGGCCAGGCATACCTGTCCGGCGTTGTCGTACTGCTCCACCGCCAGGTCCACAGCGAGGTCGAGATCCGCGTCGGCGAAGACCAACAGCGGTGACTTGCCGCCGAGTTCGAGGCTGAGAGGGGTGAGGTTGGCGGCAGCCGCCCGGGCGATGTGCTGGGCGGTGGGCACCGAGCCGGTGAAGCTGATCCGGCGGACGTCCGGGTGCGAGACAAGGGGGTTGCCGACCTCGGTGCCGTATCCCTGCACGACGTTGAGGACACCGGCCGGCAGCCCTGCCTCTGCCGCGATGTCGGCGAGCAGCGAAGCTGTGAGCGGGGACCACTCGGCGGGCTTGAGGATCACGGTGTTCCCGGCGGCCAGCGCGGGGGCGACCTTCCAGGTGGCCAGCATCAGCGGGGCGTTCCACGGCGTGATCAGCACGCACGGGCCCGCCGGGTCCCAGCTCACGTGGTTGGTGTGGCCGCGGGTGTCGAAGTCCTCGTGCTCCAGCTTCAGCAGCCAGTCGGCGAAGAAGCGGAAGTTGTGCGCCACGCGCGGCATCACACCGCGGCGGTGGGAACGCAGGAGGGCGCCGTTGTCGAGCGTCTCGACATTGGCGAGGTCCTCGATGCGCTTCTCGACTCCGTCGGCGATGGCGTGCAGGATGCGGGCGCGCTCGGCGCGCGATGTGGCGGCCCAGGCGGGAAAGGCGGCGCGAGCGGCGGCGACGGAGGCCGCGGCCTCCGTCGCCGTGCCCCGGGAGATCTCCCCGAGGGTGCTTCCGTCGATCGGCGACACGTCGGTGAACGTCTCGACGGACGCCACGCGTTCGCCGCCGATCCAGTGCCGGGTGTCGACGGCGACCCCGGCCACCGTGGTGATGTGCTCGGTCATGTCCGGTCTCCAGGTCTTCTGATGCGTAAGGGGGGTTACTCGGCCTCGGAGGTGCCGGATTCCAGCAGTCGGCCGCCGTCCCAGACGACGCCCACCTGCCGGTAGTACGCGGCGATCGGCTCCCGGATCTCCAGCCGGGCCAGCTCCTCGGTCGGCGCCTCGAACAGCTCCAGTTCCGCGTCGCCGACCCACGGCTGTCCGGCCTCGAAGGACGCGGCGCCGGTCTCGATCAACTCGTCGAGCGCGAGGCCCTTGCCGTTCTCGATGGAGGGAAGCCAGCGGTGGTGGGCCATCGGGTGGCCGTTGACGAAGCCGTTGGTCTC
The DNA here is from genome assembly GCF_045040105.1 of Streptomyces sp. NBC_01390. Lineage (NCBI taxonomy): Bacteria > Bacillati > Actinomycetota > Actinomycetes > Kitasatosporales > Streptomycetaceae > Streptomyces > Streptomyces sp. NBC_01390. The sequence goes on from NZ_CP109551.1 coordinate 584,689, forward strand.
GGACGGCTCGCGCAGGGTCACCACCGTCTGGGCCAGGCGTCGGTCGGCGGCGGCGAGGGTCGCGCCGAAGCGGGCTCCGGCCTCTATGCGCGGGGCCGGACCGTAGGGGTGCGGGCGCGTCTGGTGGATCGAACCGAGCTTCTTCGGGTAGCCCTGGTGCAGCCCGCGGGCGATCGCGAAGTCCTTGTCGACCCAGATGTACACGCAGCGCGAGTACGTCTCCCCCTTGTACGAGCAGCGGACGACGGCGAAGGCCTCCTTGTACTGGGCGCGCACCGGGTCCAGCAGCTCCTCCTTCGTAGCGGAGCAGGACTGCCAGTCGGCCCAGATCAGCGCGACCGCGCCCGGGTCCTCCTCGGCGAGTTCCAGCGGTGCGGGCAGCAACTCCCGTACGCGTGCGGGATCGGTGCGGTACTCGATCGTGAGCAGGTCGCCGGAGTAGTGCCAGGGGGGTGAGGGGATCAGGGACGACGATCCGGTCGCCGTCTTGGGGTGGAAGTAACCACGGACGCTGGCCATGACATTGGTTCCTTACGCGGTGAGGGCGGGCTGCTTGAGCAGTCGGGCGCGGTAGCGGGCGGCGCCGGTGGCGGCGGCGTGGCCGCCGAGGGCGACGACGCCGACGAGCTGCCCGCCCTCGGTGTGGTAGCCGACGAGCATGTCGCCGCCCGGATCGCCGTCCAGGACGCGGATGTCGGCGAGGCCGAGCACGGGGGAACCGAAGGACTGCAGCCGGAAGTCGTGCTGGTCGCTCCAGAAGGTGGGCAGCGGCGCGAACGGCGCCAAGCCGGCTTCCGCACCCGCGAGATGAGCCACCAGCGCCTTGGCCGCATGCTTCGCCGTGTCGCTGGGGATCGACCAGTGCTCGACCCGGCGCGGTATGCCGTCGTAGCGGGCGTTGGGGAAGCGGGCGACGTCGCCGACCGCGACGACGTACGGCAGTCCGCCGACCCGCAGCTGCTCGTCCGTGAGCACGCCGTCGGTCAGGTCGAGACCGTTGCCGTCGAGCCACTCGGTGTTGGCGACGGAGCCGACCGACTCCACGACCACATCGGCCGGAAGCACCGTCCCGTCGCTCAGTACGACACCGGTGACATGCTCCTCGCCCTCGAAACCGGCGACGCCCGCACCGAGAGCGAAGCGCACGCCGCGTTCCTCGTGCCGCCCCAGCAGCGCGCGGGCCGGCAGCTCGCCGAGCGGTCCGACCATGGGCAGCGGCAACGGGTCGACCACGGTGACGTCCGTGACGCCGAGACCGACGGCGGTGGCGGCCACCTCGCAGCCGATGAACCCGGCACCGATGACGACGACCCGGACGCCCGGCCGGACCAGCTCCGCCCGCAGGGCCTGAGCGTCACCGAAAGTCCGTACGGTGTGACGGCCGACCGCGGGGCCCGCGCAGCGCAGGCGCCGGGGACGCATCCCCGTGGCGACGACCAGTCCGTCGAAGGGCAGCTCCTCGCCGCTGCCGAGCACGACGACCCGCTCGGCGAGACGGGCGCTCGTGACGCTCGTACCGAGCCGCCACTCCACGTCGGCCGCGCTCGCCTTGGGAGTGAAGGCCAGGGACTCGAACGACGCCTTTCCGGCCAGCGCTTCCTTGGAGAGAGGCGGCCGGTTGTACGGCATGTGGGGCTCGTCACCGATCACGGTGATCGCGCCGGTCCACCCGGCGCCGCGGAGTTGTTCGGCCGCGCGCAGGCCGCCCATTGAGGCCCCGGCGACGAGGATGCGCTGCGTCGTCATGCCGCTCAGTCCTCGATCCGGATGGCCTGCAGCGGACAGACGTCGGCGGCTTCCTCGACCTCGTCGCGCAGGGTGTCGTCCGGGTCGCTGACGTAGGCCAGCCGTCCGTTGTCCTCCAGCTGGAAGACGTCGGGGGCCGCGAAGACGCACTGTCCGTGGTCCTTGCACTTGTTCATGTCGACGACGACCTTCATGGCCGGTCCTCCTGGAAGGTGGGTGCGCCGGAGCGGGCGGGAGAGCGGGGCAGGGGCGGGATGGAAGGGCCCGGCCAGTGGCCGGGCCCTTGGCCAAAGGGGTACGGGAGAACCGAACCCCTGACTCGTTTGGCTTCAAACAACATAGGAAGCCGCCGCGCTCTGGTCAATACCTATCCGGATGGATAAATTCTTTGGTGCACCCCCTTGCGGGAAGGTGGCCATCTCCATACCGTTTGGCTTCAAATGATTGACCCGGGGCTTCACGCCCGCGCCATCGCCCGGCGCTCCGGTCCAGTCTTCGCTCCGCCACCCTCCCCCGGGCCCGAGGCCCGAGAGGTGCCCCGAATCCGCCGAGGAGACATCGGTGAGCGCTCACGACACCCCATCCGTCCGCCGGCACCAGGACCAGCTCGCCGCCGAGGGCATCGACGTCGTCCGGGTGACCTACCCCGACCTCATCGGCACCGACCGCGCCCGCGACGTGCTGCTCGACCACCTGCCGTCGGCCTGCGAGCACGGCCTGGCCTTCTGCCGCGCCGTCTACCACACCACCCCGCGCGGCGACGTCGTCGCGATCCAGGGCGGCATCGAGGCCGGCCTGCCCGACATCTCCGTGCGACCGGACCTGAGCACCCTCGCGCGCGTGCCCTGGGAGCCCGGCGTTGCGTGGTGTCTCGGTGACACGACCGACCCGGCGACCGGCGACCCGGCCGCGGAGTCGCCGCGTGATCTGCTGCGCTCGGTGCTGGCCCGATGTACGGACGCAGGTCTGAGCCCGGTCGTCGGCCCGGAGCTGGAGTACTTCCTCCTCGAAGAGGACGCCACCGCGCCGAACCGCTGGCGGCGCAGCCCCGCCGTCACCGGGTCCGTCTACACTGCCGGCCTGCGCGCCGACCCCGACAACCACCTGCTGCGTACCCTGCGACAGCTGCGCGACCTCGGTATCGGCGTCATCACCGGCAACCACGAGTTCGACGGCGGCCAGTACGAGATCAACCTGACCCACTCCGACGCCCTGGACGCCGCCGACCGGGCGTTCCGCTTCAAGGCCGCTGTCAAGGAACTGGCTCGCAAGGAAGGCAAGTTGGCCACCTTCATGGCCAAGCCCTTCAACGATTCGGGCGGCTCCGGCTTCCACCTGCACTTCTCCTGCGTCGACGCCGACGGCCGCAACGTCTTCGATGACCCGGCCGGCGCCTTCGGTCTCTCCGGCAACGCCCGGCACGCCATCGCCGGCCTTCTCACCCACGCCCCGGCGCTCGCCGCGCTGCTCAACCCGACCGTCAACTCGTACAAGCGCTTCGGGCCCGACACCCTCGCGCCCTGGCTGATCAACTGGGGCCTGGACAACCGAAGCGCCATGGTCCGTATCCCGCCCGAGCGCGGCTCCGGCGCCCGCCTGGAGCTACGGCTCGGAGACGCCGGCGCCAACCCGTATCTCGCGATCGCCGCGCTCACCGCCGCCGCCCTGCTCGGCGTCCAGGAGGGCAAGGAGCCGCCCGCGCCGCTGGAGGGCTACGGCTACGACCTGGAGAAGTCCCAGGTCCTGCCAATGAACCTGACCGCCGCGCTCGACGCCCTCGAAGCCGACGAAGCGCTCATCGAACTGCTGGGCAAGGACTTCACCGCGTCCTTCCTCGCCTACAAGCGCGACGAGGCCGAACGCTTCCAACGACACGTCACCGACTGGGAGTTCGCCGAGTACTCCTACCACCTCTGAGCACCCCGCCAGGAGCACACCATGACGAGCACCCTGAACACCACCAACACCCACCACGCGCCCGACGACCCGATGCCGCTGGACGAGGTCGACCTCGCCGACAACGACAAGTTCCTCGACGGCGTCACCCCCTGGCGCATGTTCCACACCCTGCGCCACCAGGACCCGGTCCACTGGCAGCCGGAGCCCGAGCCCAACCACGGCTTCTGGGCCGTCACCCGGCACGAGGACATCGCCCGCGTGGGACGCGACCCGCAGACCTTCACCTCCACCAAGTTCGCCAACCTCGAAGAACTCGACGACGACCAGATCAAGAAGCGCGCCTCCATCCTGGAACTGGATGGCGTACGCCACCGAGCGATGCGCAGCCTGCTGCAGCGTCAGTTCGGCCAGGGCGTCATCAACGAGTACGCCGACTTCCTGCGCGGCCTGACCGCCAGGACGTTGGACACGGCCCTCGCCAAGGGCACGTTCGACTTCGTCGCCGACGTCGCCGCCGACTTCCCCATCAACGTCCTCGCCCGGCTCCTCGACGTCCCCCCGGAGGACAACCAGCAGCTCATCGACTGGGGCAACCGGATCATGGGCAACACGGACCCCGACTACGCCGATGTCCTCCTCCACAGCAAGGAGAGCGAGCAGTACAAGGATCTGCCCTTCCGTAGCCCGGCCTCGCTGGAGGTCTTCGAGTACGGACGGGAGCTGGCTCGCCAGCGGCGGGGCGGCACCGGCACCGACCTGATCTCCAGACTCATCAACCAAACCCCGCGCGACGGCGTCCCGCTCTCCGCGCAGGACTTCGACAACTACTTCCTGCTGCTGGTCGTGGCCGGCAACGAGACCACCCGGCACACCATCTCGCACTCCATGCTGGCTCTCATCCAGCACCCCGAGCAGCTGACCAGGCTCCAGGAAGACCCCTCTCTCATCCCGGTCGCCGTCGAGGAGTTCCTGCGCTGGGCCACGCCCGTCTACCACTTCCGCCGTACCGCGACACGCGATGTCGAACTCGGCGGCAAGCGGGTGAAGGAGGGCGACAAGGTCGTCATGTGGTACGCCTCCGGCAACCGCGACGAAGAGGTCTTCGGCAACCCGTACGACTTCGACGTCACCCGCCAGAACAACGACCACCTCACCTTCGGCAAGGGCGGCCCCCACCTGTGCCTGGGCAACCTGCTCGCCCGCACCGAGATCCGCATCATGTTCGAGGAACTGATCCCGCGCCTCGCCGGCATCCGCCTCGCCGGCGACGTCCCCCGGGTCCGCTCCAACTTCGTCAACGGCATCAAGAAACTGCCGGTCGAGGTCACCCTCGCCTGACCGCCTGTACACAGAGCTGTGGCCACCCGGACCGCCGGGTGCCCACAGCTCTGTGTGTTTGCGGCGGCAACACTCTGAGCGCGGCCGTTCGGAAGGGCATGGTCACACCAAATGCCGTACCGCATACGGCGCCGACCGGAGTCCTCGTCCGCCGTAGGGCAACAGCTAACCGACGAGGTCAGCAGCCTGCTGGCACGGATGGCCTTCCACCAGGCGTGGCTCCAGATCGAGGCCACGACCGTCGCGGGCCCCTACCCAAGCCTCGTGGCCACGGCGCGCGGAAGCCGGTGCACAGATGAGCCTCGCCTGGCAGCAGCCACCGATCACCAGCGACAGCGGCATGAACCTCGGGATCCCGTATCCCCGGGACCGATCGAACGCGGCCAAGGCCACTGCATCAAAGTGATGCGTCGCCACCTGTGAGAACGCGCGTGATCTTGGTGCCAACTATCCCTCTTTTGTGCCAACTAAAAGTCCTCGTCACAAAGACCTCAGCGCCGCACCCTCGGCATCCCCAGCCCGATCCACGAGATGATCTCCCGCTGGATCTCGTTGTTGCCGCCTCCGAAGGTGAAGATCACCGCCGATCGGTAGCCGCGTTCCAGTTCGCCGTGGAGTATCTCGCCGGCCGAGCCCTCCTTCAGCGCGCCCGGGGCGGCGACGATCTCCAGGAGCCAGGCGTAGGCCTCGCGTCGGGCCTCGGAGCCGTAGACCTTGACCGCCGAGGCGTCCTGGGGGGTGAGGGTGCCTTCCTGGACGGCGTTCACCATCTGCCAGTTGAGGAGCTTCATCGCGTCGAGCTTGGTGTGGATCTGCGCCAGGCGGCGGCGCACCCACGGCAGGTCGACGACACGGCGGCCGTCGGCGAGCTTGGTCTCCATCGCCCAGCGCTGGACCTCGTGCAGGGAGCGGATGGCCATCGTGCCGTGAGCGGCGAGGGTGACGCGCTCGTGGTTGAGCTGGTTGGTGATCAGCCGCCAGCCCTGGTTCTCCTCGCCGACCCGGTGGGCGACGGGTACGCGGACGTTCTCGTAGTAGCTGGCGGTGGTGTCGTGCGAGGCGAGGGTGCGGATGAGGGTGCAGGAGTAGCCGGGGTCGGTGGTCGGCACGAGGAGCATGGTGATGCCCTTGTGCGGCGGGGCGTCCGGGTCCGTGCGCACGGCGAGCCACACCCAGTCCGCCGTGTCGCCGTTCGTCGTCCAGATCTTGTGGCCGTTGACCGTGTAGTGGCCGGTGGCTTCGTCGCCGTCCCGTACCGCCCGCGTCTTGAGTGCGGCCAGGTCGGTGCCCGCCTCCGGCTCGCTGTAGCCGATCGCGAAGTCGATCTCGCCGGCGAGGATCTTCGGGAGGAAGTACGCCTTCTGCTCGTCGCTGCCGTACCGCATGATCGTCGGGCCGACGGTGTTGAGCGCCATGAGCGGCAGCGGTACGCCCGCCTGGGCGGCCTCGTCGAAGAAGATGAACTGTTCCATCGGGCTCAGGCCGCGCCCCCCGTACTCCTGCGGCCAGCCGACGCCGAGCCAGCGGTCGGCGCCGAGCCGACGGATGGTCTCGCGGTAGAAGCGCTTCTGGGCGACGTGGTCACTGAAGCGTGAGTAGGCGCGGTCCGGCACCAACTCGGCGAAATAGGTGCGCAGTTCGGTGCGCAGCTGCTGCTGCTCGGGCGTGTATTCGAGATGCACGGCGCCTCCTGCTGGCTCCCCAAGGCCGGACCTGTCGGCGCACACGGTAGAACGTGTTCCAGAAATTGGGAATGGCGGTGCGTGTACGGGTCCACGCGCGCCTGAGGGGGTCCCGGATGTCCGGGACCCCCTCAGACCAGTGCGGCGAACCGCTCAGTGCGCCACAGGAGTTGCCTGCGGTTCGGTGCCGCTCGCGCCGACGGCCGCTGCCTTCCTCGGAACGAGCAGCCGTTCCGCCATCAGTCCGAAGACCAGGCCGAACGCGGTCCACATCGTCACCTGGATGCCGAGCGTGGCCACCCGGTACCGCCACAGAAGGCTCGCGGAGAAGCCCTCCGGGACCTCGTTGGTGAACGACGGCAGGAACGCGTACGCGAGTCCCACCACGAGGACGAGGAAGGCGCTCGCCGCGAGCGTCGCGTTCCAGTTGCCCAGGCGCGGCGCGAGGCGCTTGCCCAGGATGACCGCGCCGACGGCCAGCAGCACGCTGAGCGCGACCATCAGGAAGAACAGCGCGGTGCGCTGGTTGAGGGTGTCGGGGTCGCCGACGGCGGGCGGGTTGGCCGGGTACTTGAGGAACGGCACGACGTACACCGCGAGCAGGCCGGCCCCCGAGAGGAGCAGCGCGGTCGCGCGCGGCCCGAAGCGGCCGATCCGGCCGAGCGCGAAGCAGTACGCGAGGGCGGCGATACCGCCGAACGCGACGCCGTACACGAGGACACCGGTGCCCAGGCCCACGGTGGACTGCAACGCACGGGAGACCAGGGCCTGTTCGGCGTGCCCGTGGGCCTCGTGCATCTTCTCGAACGCGATCGCGTCGTCGACGAGCGGCTCGGCGAAGACGTACGCGACGACCCAGACGAGCACACCCGCGACCAGGCCCGCGAGCATGCCGCGGACCAGGAGGTTTCTGACCGTTGTGGAGTTCATGAGCTCGTGTGCGTTCCCTGTCCTCGTCAGTGGCAGGGGAAGCCGAGCAGGTGGCGGGCGTCGTGCACCCATTCGTGCACACCCTCGCCGGAGACCAGGGAGGTGGCGCCCTGTTCGGCGCCGACGAAGTAGAGCAGCACCAGCATCAGCACGCCGAAGAAGACCGCCCAGGGGGTGATCGCGCCGATCGGCAGTTTCTCGGGTACGGCGGTGGGTGCGGCGGTCGGCTGAATCGCGGACTGTGCCATGACAGACCTCCTGGGGGAACTCGCGTCCCGTATCGGTGGTGCGGAGGACGACAGTCACGGGTCTGACTTGCCCCCGGGCCGCACCAGGCGGGTGCGTACGGGGCTTACAGTGGCGCGACCGTGCCGGATTCCCACCGGCTTCCGTCGAACCGTCGTCAATATCGTCGTGAAGGTACCGCGAAGCGGGGGTTCGGCCAAGGGCGCGTGGGACGGCGTACGGCGCGGCGGTGCGCCGTACGGTGCCTCAAGTTCCGTGCATGACAACGAATATTGGGGCGGAATGAGCGCGGGAGAGACCGGATGACGAGCCGAGTGATGTTGATCTCACCGGCGATCAGCGCGGCCCTGCGGGAGGCCCGTTTCGACGACGACTGTTCCCTGGACGAGTCGGGGCTGCGGCTCGCCCTGGCGGCGGCAGGGAGCCTGCCGGCAGTGTCCACGGTCTGGGTCTCCCCCACCGCGCGCTGCCGCGAGACGGCCCGGGCACTGGTCCTCGACGCCGGTTCGGTACCGGGGCCGGCCGGTCTGGACGCGGGCCGCTGGCGCGGCGCGACCCTGACCGAGGTGACGGAGAAGGAGCCGGAAGCGCTGGCCCAGTGGCTGACCGACCCTCAGTCGGCCCCGCACGGCGGGGAGTCGGTCCGCGGGCTCTGCGACCGGATCGCCCACTGGCTGGACGGGACGGCGGCGCGGGTCACGGGCCGGACGGTGGCGGTTGTCGAGCCTGAGGTCGTACGGGCGGCGACGGTACGAGCGCTCGGTGCGCCGGAGTCGGCGTTCTGGCGGATCGACGTTCCGCCGTTGACGGCAACGGAGTTGAGCGGCCGGGCGGGGCACTGGAATGTGCGCCTTGGCCGGCCGCTTGGTGCGCCGCACGACACGTAGGGGGCGTTCGGTCGTGAACCCGGGGTTCACGACGCGGATCGGCGCGCGCGGCTCACATGCTGTCGTCCCACGGGCGGGGGCGTCCGGGACGTGAACCGGCGGGTTCGCGGGGCAGCGTGGCTCACCTGCCGTCATCTCGCGGGCGAGGGTATTCGGAGGTGAACCGGCGCGTTCACGGCGCGGTGCGGCTCACGCGCCGTCGGCCTCCGGGCGAGGCGCCCGGATGGGAACCGGTCGGTCACGGCACGGTGCGGCTCACGCGCCGTCGGCCCACAGGCGAGGGTGTCCGGACGTGGACCGGCGGTTCATGGCGCGGTGCGGCTCACGCGCTGTCGGTCCCGCGGCGCGGGGTGTCCAGCGTCCAGGCGAAGTCCTTGCATGCCTGTGCGCACTCGCGGCATGCCTTCGCCGTGTCCTGGCCGCCGGAGTGGTCGTCGAAGACCTGGGCGGTTTCGAGGCAGACCGTGCCGCACCACTCCAGTTGGACCCGGAGGGCGGCCTCGTCCTGGTCCGCCTGTTCGGAGAGCAGGCGGCACGTCGCGTCGCACACCTCCGCGCACAGGATGCCCTTGCGGCGCGCGAGGGCATCCTCGGGAGACCCGTCCGGGTCCGCGACACTGGCGCGCAGCGCACATGAGCGCGCGCACTCGGTGCACGCCTGCGCACAGACGAAGCGGTCCTCCAGGAACCGGAAGAGTTCCTGCTGCGTAGTTGTAGTGGTTGTTGTAGTTGTAGGGGTCACGCCGGTCGAGTTGCCGTTGCGAGGGCCGTCAAACCCCTTGGTTCAGCTGTCGTAGTCGACCGTCAGTGTCTCCGACACCGGGAACGACTGGCAGGTCAGGACGTAGCCCGCGTCGACCTCGGCGGGTTCGAGGGCGTAGTTGCGGCGCATGTCCACCTCTCCCGAAGTGACCAGCGCCCGGCAGGTGCCGCAGACGCCGCCCTTGCAGGCGAACGGCAGGTCCGGGCGGGTGCGCGCGGCGCCGTCCAGGACGGTCGCCTCCCGGGACAGCGCGGTGGTGGTGGAGCGGCCGTCGAGGGTGACCGTGACCCGGCTCACCGGGCCCTCAGTGACCATGTCCGGGTGCTGGACCTGGCGGACCGGCTGGTCGTCGGCGTAGAAGAGTTCCTGGTGGACCCGGGCCGGGGGCACGCCCAGCTTCGCCAGCAGTTGCTGGGCGTCGCGGACCATGCCGTGCGGTCCGCACAGCCACCAGTGGTCGGTGCCCGGGACGTCGACGAGGCCCGCGAGGAGCGCGGCGAGGCGTTCGGCGTCCAGCCGTCCCGACAGCAGCTCGGCCTCGCGCGGCTCGCGCGACAGTACGTGCCCCAGCTGGAAGCGCGTACGGTACAGGTCCTTCAGGTCCGCCAGTTCGTCGGCGAACATCACGGTGTCCGTACGCCGGTTGCCGTACAGGAGGGTGACCTGTGAGCGGTCGTCGGCGGCCAGGACCGACTCGGCGATCGACATCATCGGGGTGATGCCGGAGCCGGCGGCGATCAGGACGTGGCTGCCGGACGCGGTGAGGTCGGGGGTGAAGGCGCCGGTCGGCGTCATCACGTCGAGCACGTCACCGGGGCGTACGCCGTCGACCAGCCAGGACGAGAACAGGCCGCCGGGCACCACCCGTACGCCGATACGGGGTCGTTCGCCGGCCGGGGCGCAGATCGAGTACGACCGGCGCTCCTCACGCCCCTCGAACTCCCGGCGCAGGGTGAGGGACTGTCCCGGTGCGAAGGCGTACTCGGCGGCCAGGTCCGGCGGCACCTCGAAGGCGACGGCGACGGCGTCCGCGCACAGTCGCCGCACGTCGGCGACCTTCAGGGTGTGGAAGACCGGGCGACGGCGTACCGGAACCGTGGTCGGGGCGGTGGGCGCGGCCATCAGATCTCCTTGACGTACTCGAACGGCTCGCGGCAGGTGTGGCAGCGCCACAGGGCCTTGCAGGAGGTGGCGGCGAAGCGGGAGGTCTCCTCGGTGTCCGCCGAGCCGCAGCGGGGGCAGGGGACCGTGTGCCGGGTCGGCAGCAGCGAGAGGGCGACCGGGCCGCGCGGGGCCGCGCCGGGCGGGGCGATGCCGTGTTCGGTGAGCTTGCGGCGGCCGGATTCGGTGATCCAGTCGCTGGTCCAGGGCGGATCGAGAACCGTACGGATCTCCACGCGCGCGTACCCCGCCGCCCGCAGCCGGACGGCGACGGCGGCGCGCATCTCGGCCATCGCCGGGCAGCCCGAGTAGGTCGGGGTCAGGCTCGCCACCACCGTCCCGTCCCCGGTCAGCTCCACGTCTCGCAGGACGCCGAGGTCGGCCAGGGTCAGCATGGGCAGTTCGGGGTCCGGCACCCGCGCGGCGATGCGGCGGGCGCGCCGGACGTCCTCGATCCCGGTCACGGTACCGGCCCCGGTCACCATGTCGCCTCCGGGTGGGCGCGGGCCACGCTCTGCAACTCGGCGAGCAGCGGTGCGAGATGCTCGGTGTGCTGTCCGTCGCGGCCGGTGCCCTGCGTCGGTGCGACGTGCGGCATGGGCAGCCCGGTGGCCGCCGTGACCTGCCGCAGCACCTCCACGACTTCGCCCCGGACGTCGTACGCCGTGAACAACTCGCCGAGACGGGGCGCGACTTCGTCCAGGGCGGTGCGCGTCCGCCGGTGGGACTCGTCGGTGCCGTCGCCGAGCCTGACGGCCCACTCGGCCGCGTACTGACGGTGGTACGTCAGCTCCTTGACCCCCTTCGCGGCGATCGCGGCGAGCACCGGATCGCGGTGGGCGGCGAGCCGTTCGAAGTGCGCGAGCCGCCAGCTGGACAGCACCAGCAGCCGCACGATCGAGAACGCGAAGTCCCCGTTCGGCAGTTCGGCCAGCCGCACGTTGCGGAAGTCGTCGGCGTCCCTGAGATAGGCGTACGCGTCCTCGTCGCGCCCGGTGCCGTCGACCTGGCCGGCGCGCGCGTACAGCAGACGGGCCTGGCCGAGCAGGTCGAGGCCGATGTTGGCGAGCGCGACCTCCTCCTCCAGCTCGGGGGCGCGGGTGCACCACTCGGCCAGTCGCTGGGCCGACACCAGGGCGTCGTCGGCGAGTTCGACGCAGGTCGCGGCCAGTTCGCCGGCGTCGACGCCTTCGGGCACGGTGGTGTCGACGCCGTACAGGGGGTCCTCGAACCCGGTGCCGAAGGCCCAGCGGGCGTCGCTGCCGTCGTCGTGCCCCTCGGCGAGGGAGAGGTAGACGTGCTCGTCGTCCTGGCTGTGGGCGAGGTGGTTGTCGCTGTCGCTGTGGATGCCGTTGTCACTGTTGTTGTCGTTGTCGCTCATGTCTGCTGCTCCTCCTCCCGGCTAGATGTGGGGGACGTCGTCGGGGATGTCGTAGAAGGTCGGGTGGCGGTAGACCTTGTCGGCGCTCGGTGCGAAGAACGGGTCCTTCTCGTCGCGCGAGGAGGCGGCGATGTGCTCGGAGCGCACCACCCAGATGCTCACGCCTTCGTTGCGCCGCGTGTACAGGTCGCGTGCGTGGGTGAGTGCCATCCGGTCGTCGGCCGCGTGCAACGAGCCCACGTGCACGTGGTTCAGGCCGCGCTTGCCGCGTACGAACACCTCGTACAGCGGCCACTCGTTCGAGGACGAGCCCTCGTTCCCGGTCAGGTCGTCGCTCATGCCGCTGCCTCCTTCGCGGCCCGCGCGCGCTGCTTGGCGGCGTGCGCGGTGGCCGCCTCGCGCACCCAGGCGCCCTCTTCGTGTGCGGTCCGGCGGCGCGCCACCCGTTCGGTGTTGCAGGGGCCGCCGCCCTTGATGACGCGCGTCAGCTCCGCCCAGTCCGGGGTGCCGAAGTCGTGGCGCCCGCGCTCCTCGTTCCAGCGCAGTTCCGGGTCGGGCAGGGTCACGCCGATCTTGTCGGCCTGCGGGACGGTCATGTCGACGAAGCGTTGGCGTAGTTCGTCGTTGGTGTGCCGCTTGATCTTCCAGGCCATGGACTGCGCGGAGTTGGGCGACGCGTCGTCGGGCGGCCCGAACATCATCAGGGAGGGCCACCACCAGCGGTCGACGGCGTCCTGGACCATGGTGCGCTGTTCCTCCGTACCGCGCATCATCGTCATCAGCAGCTCGTATCCCTGCCGTTGGTGGAAGGACTCCTCCTTGCAGATCCGCACCATCGCGCGCGCGTACGGCCCGTACGAACTCCGGCACAGGGGCACCTGGTTGCAGATCGCCGCGCCGTCCACGAACCAGCCGATCACGCCGACGTCGGCGAAGCTCGGCGTCGGGTAGTTGAAGATCGACGAGTACTTCTGGCGGCCCTCGATGAGCCGCTCGGTGAGGTCCGCGCGGTCGGCGCCGAGTGTCTCGGCGGCAGAGTACAGATACAGCCCGTGTCCCGCCTCGTCCTGGACCTTCGCGAGGAGGATCGCCTTGCGGCGCAGCGAGGGCGCACGCGTGATCCACTCGCCCTCCGGCTGCATGCCGATGATCTCCGAGTGCGCGTGCTGGGCGATCTGCCGGATCAGCGTCTTCCGGTAGCCCTCAGGCATCCAGTCGCGCGGCTCGATCCGGCGGTCGCGCGCGATCGTCGCCTCGAAGTGCTCGCCGAGCAGCCCTTCGCCGGTCTGCTCCGCGCCGCCCGTGTCCGAGGCGGCGGAGTGTGTCGTCGTCATCGATACCCGCTCCCCAACCGACCATTCGTTCGGTACCAGTGTGACGACTTTTCCCCGCCCGCACAAGGTTGTCAAGACCGTCCGTGGGTGGCGCGCCCGCCGCTGATGTCGCACCCCACGCCGGTGGCGAAGCCGACCCGGCCCCGCAAGGCGGCTATGTACCCGAGGGCGAGCCCTCCAAGACCAAGCACGGAAATGTCACCTGCTGACCACCAGGTGACCGCTCCCCGCCGGGCGTTTTGTCTGACCCCGGGAAACGATGGGGACGTCACCGCGACCGAGCAGCCGAAGCGCCGCGCGGACACCTGAACCCCGCTGGAACAAGGAGTACGACATGAGCCACTCCACAGCAGCCGACACCGCCGCCCCGGCGACCATGCGGGCCGTCGTCGTCACCCGGCCCGGCGGCCTGGAGGCACTGGAGATCAAGGATGTGCCGGTGCCGGTCCGCAAGCCCGGCTGGGTGCGGATCAAGGTGAAGGCGTTCGGCGTCAATGAGTCCGAGGTCCTCACTCGCAAGGGAGAGTCGGACGCGGTGGTCACGTATCCGCGGGTGCCCGGCATCGAGGGCGTCGGGGTGGTCGATGCCGCCGACGAGGACAGTGGGCTGCGGCCGGGGCAGCAGGTGGCGACGATGATGGGCGGCATGGGCCGCTCGTACGACGGCGCGTACGCCCGGTACGTGAGCGTCCCCGCCGGGCAGGTCATCCCGTTCGAGACCAGCCTGCCGTGGGACGTGGTCGGAGCGCTGCCGGAGATGTTCCAGACCGCGTACGGATCGCTGACCCGCGGCCTGGACCTCAAGGCCGGGCAGACGTTGCTGATCCGCGGCGGCACCTCCACGGTCGGGCTGAGCGCGGCGGCGATCGCGAAGGACCTCGGAGCCACCGTCATCTCCACCACCCGCAGCGAGGCGAGGGCCGGGGAACTGCGGGCGGCGGGCGTCGACCACCCCCTCGTCGACAACGGCACCCTCGCCGAGCAGGTGCGCGAGCTGTTCCCGGACGGCGTCGACGCCGCCCTGGAACTGGTCGGCTGCTCGGCCCTCCCCGACACCCTGCGCACCGTCCGCCTCCACGGCACGGTCTGCTTCACCGGAGCCCTCGCGGGCCAGTGGACGATCCCCGACTTCAGCCCGTTCATGATCCCGTTCGGGGTGCGGCTGACCTCCTACGGCGGCCAGGCCGCCGACCTCCCGGCCGACGCCTTCGCCCACCAGCTCCAGGCCATCGCGGAGGGGCGCCTCAACGTCCCGGTCGCGAAGGTCTACCACGGCCTGGAGCAGGTCCGTGACGCCCAGGCCGACCTCGAATCCGGCGCCACGCCGGGCAAGCACGTCGTCGTCCTGGACGACTGAGACCCCGGCCCAGATCACCCCAGAGATCCCTCAGCAAGGAACATGTCGTGGCCCTCACACGCGAGGAAATCCAGACGCTCGTCGACTTCGAGCAGCGATCCAGTGGCGCTGGAGCAGTGGCGACCCGACCGGCTACATGGACGCGCTGGCCGAGGACGTCACCTACTTCGACCCGTTCACCGAGTACCTCCTCGTCGGCCGTGAAACCGTGCGTGCGCACTTCAAGCGCCTTCAATCGGGCGAGGGCGCGGGCCTCACCAGGCAGGAGTACCAGAACGAGACCGCCCGCCCTCTCAGCGATGACGAGGTCCTGCTGGTCTTCAACTTCACCACGTACCGGCGGGACGGCATCGGCGAGGAGAAGGAGTTCCTGACGTGGAACATGTCGCTCATTTTCCGGAAGGCCGACGGCCAGTGGCTGCTGAAGCACGGGCACTTGTCCCTGCGCGACGCATGGGCCCGCTACAACCTCGGGCGCAGCATCGGGAGGTAGCGCCCCACGGTGCGCTGCAGAGCAGCACACCCTGCCGCTGAGGCCGGCACGACGCCGGGCAAGCACGTCGCTCTGCTCGACGGCCGGCTCACATGTCCGGCCGACAAAGCCCCCCCAACTCGCCCGGTCAGGCCGGAATCGGCCGACCGCGGCTCACACGAGAGGAACGCCATGGGCGTCAACAAGGAAGAAATCAGCAAGACCATCATCGAGCTGGAGAAGTCCTTCAACGAGCGGTGGAGCGTCGGCGACAACACCGGCTACCTCGACGCGTTCGCCGACGAGGTCAGCTACTTCGACCCGATCCTGGAAAGGCTCGTGGTCGGCCGGGACAACGTCATCGCCTGGATCAACTCCATCTACAAGAACCCGCACATCGTGCGCAGCGACTACCTCAACCCTCAGGTGCACGTCAGCGACGAAGGAACCTTCGCCGTCCTCGCGTACAACCTGCACACTTTCGTACTCGACGGCAACGGCGACGAGAAGCAGCTGCGCGCCTGGAACGCCTGCCACGGATACCGCCTCATCGGCGACCAGTGGCGCATCGCGCACTCCCACTGGGCCTTCTCCCAGACGGTGACCGAAAGGGTTGCTTCCTGACCGCGACGGTTACGAGCGGGCTACCGAGACCCACGCACCCTAACCACCGTCGACCCGACCGAACGTAAGGACCCCTGATGACCGACACCGCGACGGACGCCTACAGCTCCTTCACCGTGAACGACCTGGAATCGACCCGCACCTTCTACCAGGACGTACTTGGCCTGCGTATCGAAGACCGGGACGGAATGCTCTTCATTCACCTCCCCGGCGGCGCGTACACCGTCGCGTACGCCCACCCCAAGCACGAGCCCGCACGATTCACCATCCTCAACATCGTCGTCCCCGACCTCCCCGTCGCTGTCGCGGACCTCACCCGGCGCGGCGTGGAGTTCGAGCACTACGAGGGGACATCCATCAAGATCGACTCGGACGGGATCTACCGCGCCAAGGGCCCGTGGTTCGCCTGGTTCCACGACCCCTCCGGCAACGTTCTCGCCGTCTGCGAACGCGACGTCCGCCCGGCCGGCGCCGCCTGACGCGGCCTTTCACGTGGGACGCGTCAGTGCGATTCGCGGCTCACCTCGGAGCCGCTGGAACCGATGAGGAAGTCCAGGTCGGCGCCCGTGTCGGCCTGCTGGACATGGTCGACGTACAGGCGTTCCCAGCCGCGCCGGGGGTTGGCGAAGCTGGTGACCGTGGCCTCGTTGGGGGTCCTGCGGGCGAGTTCGTCGGCGGGTACGTCGACGTCGAGGCGCCGGGCCTCGACGTCCAGGACGATGACGTCACCGGTGCGGACGACGGCGAGCGGGCCGCCGGCCGCCGCCTCCGGGGCCACGTGCAGGACGACGGTGCCGTAGGCGGTGCCGCTCATCCGGCCGTCGCAGACCCGGACCATGTCACGGACGCCCTGTTCCAGCAGCTTCTTCGGCAGCGGCATGTTGGACACCTCGGGCATGCCCGGGTAGCCCCTGGGGCCGCAGCCGCGCAGGACGAGCACGGAGTCGGCGTCCACGTCGAGATCCGGGTCGTCGATACGGGCGTGGAAGTCCTCGATCGAGTCGAAGACGATCGCGCGGCCCCGGTGGCGCAGCAGGTGCGGGGAGGCCGCCGCCGGTTTGACGAGCGCTCCGTCGGGGGCGAGGTTGCCGCGCAGGACCGCGATACCGCCCTCGGCGACCAGCGGTTTCGCGCGGGTGCGGATGACCTCCGGGTCCCAGATGGGCGCGTCGTCGAGATGGTTCACCAGCGGCACGCCGGTGACGGTGAGGGCGTCCGGATCGAGCAGGTCGCGCACCTCGCGCAGGACGGCGGACAGGCCTCCGGCGCGGTGGAAGTCCTCCATGAGGAAGCGGCCCGCCGGCTGGAGATCCACCAGGACGGGGACGCGGGAGCCGATGCGGTCGAAGTCGTCGAGTGAGAGGTCGATGTCCAGGCGTCCGGCGATGGCCAGCAGGTGGACGACGGCGTTGGTCGATCCGCCGATGGCGGCCAGGGCGACGATCGCGTTGTGGAAGGACGCCTTGGTCAGGAAGGTCGCGGGGCGGCGGTCGGCGGCGACCATGTCCACCGCCAGCCTGCCGGTGCCGTGGGCGGCTTCCAGCAGGCGGCTGTCGGGCGCCGGGATACCGGCGACCCCCGGCACGATCGTGCCCAGCGCCTCGGCCACCAGGGCCATCGTCGAGGCGGTGCCCATGGTGTTGCAGTGCCCGCGGCTGCGGATCATCGCCGACTCGGAGCGGGTGAACTGTTCCTGGGAGAGCGTGCCGGCCCGTACCTCCTCCGACAGCCGCCACACGTCGGTGCCGCAGCCCAGCGGTGTCCCCCGGAAGGTCCCGGTCAGCATCGGCCCGCCGGGTACGACGACCGCGGGCAGGTCCACCGAGGCGGCGGCCATCAGCAGTGAGGGGATCGTCTTGTCGCAGCCGCCCAGCAGGACGACTCCGTCGATGGGGTTGGCCCGCAGCATCTCCTCCGTGGCCATCGCCGCCATGTTCCGCCAGAGCATGGCGGTGGGCCTCACCTGTGTCTCGCCCAGGGACACCACCGGCAGGTCCAGGGGGATGCCGCCGGCCTCGTACACCCCGTTACGGACCGAGGCAGCCACCTCGTTCAGATGCGCGTTGCAGGGGGTCAGGTCCGAGGCGGTGTTGGCGATGGCGATCTGCGGCCGGCCCGTGAAGGCGTCGTCCGGTGCGCCCCTGCGCATCCAGGCCCGGTGGATGTAGGCGTTGCGCCCCTGTCCCTCGTACCACTGTGCGCTGCGAAGCTTCACCATCGACCCTTTCCAATAATTGGTACCTTGGTCTAATCTTCGGAACCTCATGGAGCATAGGCAGCTGGACGAGGGCACGTCAGCCCCTGTGAATGACGAAGTCGCCGGGGGCGACGGTGACGTCTCGCGACTCGTGGGCTCCGACCGCGTGCTCGCCGTCCTCAAGGAGCTGGCGCGGTATCCCGACGGTGTGGGCCTTGAGGAGCTGACCCGGGTGATCGGCAGCCCCAAGCCGACCGTGCACCGGGCCCTGGTGTCCCTGCGCCGGGCCGGACTGGCCGACCAGGGGGCCCGCGGTCGCTATGTTCTGGGCGACGAGTTCCTGCGGATGGCCTTCGCCCACCACGAGGACCGACCCGAGCACGTCCGGGTACGTCCCGTACTGGAGGCGCTGGCCCACCGGTTCGGCGAGACGGCGCACTACGCGGTCCTCGACGGCCGGGAGGTCGTCTACCGCGCGAAGGTCGACCCGCCCACCGGTGCGGTACGGCTGACGTCGACGGTGGGCGGCCGGAATCCCGCCCACGCCACCGGCGTCGGAAAGACGCTGCTCGCCCACCGGTTGGACACCGTGGCGGCGGTCGAGGCATGGATCGGCGACTCGCCCCTGGAACACCGCACCGCCCGGACCCTGTGCACGGCCGACGGCCTCTACGACGACCTGCGGGTCACCCGCGACCGGGGGTACGCCGTGGACGACCAGGAGAACGAGGCGGGCGTCAACTGCCTCGCCCTGCCCGTGTACGCGACCTCGCCGACGGCTCCCTCCGGCGCCGTGAGCGTCAGCGCGCTCACCTACCGGACGCCGCTGCGCACCCTGGTCGACGCGGTCGATGAGATCCGGGCCCTGCTCGGCCCCTTGGCAGAGCCGCGCCGGTGACGAACAGCATGCCGACCCTCAACCACCCAGCCACCCCACCGCCCTGCCCCGCTCCCGGTCGAACTGGAGACTGACCCCGTGTACCTCATGCGTATCGGTGCCGCAGGCGCCGAAAAGCCTGTCGCCCGTGTCGACGACGAGACGTACGTCGACCTCTCCGACCTCGTCCCGGACTTCGACGAGGCGTTCTTCGGGTCGGGCGGCCTCGACCGTGTCCGCCCCGTCGTGGCCGAGCGGACGGCCGCCGGCCTGGTGTCCCGTTTCGCCGGGGAACGCATCGGCGCCCCGATCGCCCGCCCGCACCAGCTGCTGTGCATCGGGCTCAACTACCGTGACCACGCGGCCGAGAGCGGCATGGCGGTGCCGGACGAGCCGATCCTGTTCACCAAGTCGCCCAACACCCTCGTCGGGCCGAACGACGACGTACGCATTCCGCGCGGGTCGACCAAGACGGACTGGGAGGTGGAGCTCGGAATCGTGATCGGCCGCCGCACCAGCTACCTCGACTCGGTCGAGGAGGCGCGCGACGCCATCGCCGGGTACGTCGTCGTCAACGACGTGAGCGAGCGCGCCTTCCAGTTGGAGCGGGGCGGGCAGTGGGCGAAGGGCAAGTCCGCCGAGACGTTCAACCCGGCGGGCCCCTGGCTGGCCACTACTGACGAGATCGACGACGTCCTCGCGCTCGACATGTGGCTCGACGTCAACGGTGTCCGCCGCCAGACCGGCAACACCAAGACCATGATCTTCGACCCGTACTTCGTCGTGCACTACCTGAGCCAGTTCCTCGTCCTGGAACCCGGCGACCTGATCAACACCGGCACCCCGCCCGGCGTCGGCATGGGTCTGAACCCGCCCGTGTATCTCCGGCCCGGTGATGTCATGGAGCTGGGCATCACCCGCCTCGGCAGCCAGCGTCAGCACGTGCTCGGCCCTCGGTGACCGCCCGGCGCCTCATGCGCGCGTTCGTCCTGACGGCCCCCGGGAAGTACAGGGTCCAGGAGGTCCCCGCTCCGGTGCCGGCGCCCGGCGAGGTCGTCGTCGACGTCGAGCGGGTCGGCGTGTGCGGTACCGACATGGAGTTCTTCACCGGCGCGATGGCCTATCTACACCAGGGCCACTCCGCCTATCCGATGCGCCTCGGCCACGAGTGGGCGGGGCGGGTGGCGGCGGTCGGCCACGGAGTCGATCCCGGGTGGATCGACCGCCGGGTCATGGGTGACACCATGCTCGGCTGCGGCGCCTGCCGCCGCTGCCGACGGGGTAACCAGCATGTGTGCGAGAAGCGGCAGGAGGTCGGTATCCGCGGCGAGCGGGCCGGCGCTCTGGCCGAGCAACTCGCGGTGCCGGTCTCCTCGTTGCACGTACTGCCGGACTCGGTCGACGCGGTACTGGGCGCGCTGGTGGAGCCCGGGGGCAACGCCCTGCGTGCCTCCCGGGCGGCCGAACTGCGTCCCGGTGACCGCGCGTTGGTCCTGGGCCCGGGGACGATCGGCCTCCTGGTCGCGATGTTCGCCCGTGCCGCCGGTGCGGAGGTCCATCTGATGGGCGTCACCGACAACTCGCTCGCCTTCGCGCGCGAGCTGGGCTTCGAGCACACCTGGAGGCAGGACACCGTCCCGGATCTGCCGTACGATGCCGTCGTGGACGCCTCCAACGCCGTCCATCTTCCTGACCTCGCCCTTCAGTTGGTCGAACCGGCGGGCCATGTCGTCTACATAGGTCTGGCCGGCGAACCGAGCCGCGTCGACACCCGCGCGCTCGTCCTGGGGGACGTCACCGCGGTCGGTGTCCTGTCGGCGTCCCCCGGTCTCGACGCCACCATCCGGGCGTACGCCGAGGGTTCGGTCGATCCGAGGCCTCTCGTGGCGGCGACGGTGGGCCTGGACCAGGTCGGAGCCGTCCTCGCGGGTGAGCGGCCGGTGGGCGCGGGTCCCGGGCCGAAGTTCCATGTCGACCCGCGCCTGGGGTGAGCCGGGTCAGACTGAGCCCGTACAGACTGGCCCGGTTCAGACTGAGCCGGCTCGGAGTGCGGTGATGTCGTCGATGACATGGCGGAGGAAACCGGCCGCGGTGGCGCCGTCACAGACGCGGTGGTCGAAGGTCAGCGACAGGTGGACGACCTCGCGCACCTCGACCCGGCCGTCCACCGCCCAGGGGCGTTCGACGATCCGTCCGACGCCGAGCATGGCCGCCTGGGGGTGGTTGAGGATCGGGGTGGCGCCGTCGACACCGAGCACGCCGTAGTTGTTGAGGGTGAACGTGCCGCCGGTGCGGTGTGCGGCGGGGAGTGCGCCGCTTCGGGCGAGGCCGGTGAGGCGGCGCAGTTCGGCGGCGAGGTCGGCCGGCGCCAACCGGTCGGCGTCCCTCACGACGGGGACGACCAGCCCTTCGTCGGTCTGCGCGGCGAAGCCGAGGTGCACCTGCGACAACCGGACGATCTCCGAACGGACGTCGTCCACACGGGAGTTGAGCTGCGGAAAGGCGGCGAGCCCGGTGAGGCAGGCCCTGGCGAACAGCGACAGCAGACCCGTGCCGAGAGCGTCATGTGCGGCGAGCAGGGCGGTGGCGTCGGCGTCCGCCCAGATCGTGACCGCGGGCGTGTCGCGGTGGCCGCGCACGAACTTCTCGGCAGCGGCGTCCAACGGGATCCGCAGTCCGGGCTGCCGGGCGGCCGCAGCTGTATCGCTACCCCCCTGGCTCCCCCGGCTCCCCTGCTCCACGGTTGCGGCCGCCGCACCATTGCTCATGGCCCGCCGTGCCCCGCCCGTGCCGTATCCGGTGAGGACGGCGCCCGAGTCGTCCTCGGGCGCGGCTTCCGCCACCGACAGCAGGGGTGCGCCGACCTGGACCGTCTCGCCGGCCGGGCAGTGCAGGGCGGTCACGGTGCCGGCGAAGGGGCTCGGGAGGGTGATGACGGACTTGGCCGTCTCGACCTCGACGACGGTCTGATCGTGTGTGACGCTGTCACCCACGGCGACCGTCCACTCCAGCACCTCCGCCTCCACCAGCCCCTCCCCCAGGTCCGGCAGCAGGAACGTACGGCTGCCCGCCGCCGGCTCGACGGCCGCCTGCGGCACCGGCTGTCGTACGCCCCGGCCGCCGTCCGGCAGCAGCCGGCGCAGTCCGGCCAACACCCGCCCGACACCCGGCAGATGGGCGCTTTCGAGCAGCGGCGGCGGATACGGGATGTCGAGGCCCGTGACGCGCAGCACCGGTGCGCGCAGCGCGTCGAAACAGCGCTCCTGGACCCGGGCCACGATCTCGGCGCCGACGCCGGCGAACCCCTGCGCCTCGTGCACCACCAGGCAGCGGCCGGTGCGCCGTACGGACGCGGTGAGCGCGTGGTCGTCGAGCGGGACCAGGGTGCGCAGGTCGAGCACCTCGACGTCGAGTCCCTCGGCCGCGGCCTGCGACGCCGCCGCCAGGGCCACGGCGACCGACGGACCGTAGGCGACGAGTGTGGCGTCGGTGCCGGAGCGGCGTACGGCCGCCGTACCGAACGGCTCGTTGCGCAGGGGGAGTTGTATGTCCTCCTTGGTCCAGTAGTGGCGCTTGGGTTCGAGGAACACCACCGGGTCCGGGTCCTCGATCGCCTCCCGCAGGAGGGAGTAGGCGTCGGCGACCGTGGCGGGTGTGACGACCTTCAGGCCGGCCGTGTGCGTGTAGTACGCCTCGCTGGAGTCGCTGTGGTGCTCGACTCCGCCGATTCCGCCGCCGTACGGGATGCGGACGACCAGAGGCAGGGCCAGAGCGCCGCGGGTGCGGTTGCGGAACTTGGCCATGTGGGAAGCGATCTGTTCGAACGCCGGGTAGGCGAAGGCGTCGAACTGCATCTCCACCACCGGCCGGAAACCGGCCATCGCCATTCCGACGGCGAGGCCGGCGATGCCCGCCTCCGCGACCGGCGTGTCGAAGCAGCGGCGGTCGCCGAAGGTGTCCGTGAGTCCGTCGGTGACCCGGAAGACGCCGCCGAGCCGGCCGACGTCCTCGCCGAAGACGACGACGCGTTCGTCGGCGTCGAGCGCGTCCCGCAGGGCGGTGTTGAGCGCCTGTGCCATCGCGGTGGCCGTCATCTCAGTTGTCCTCCAACTCTGCCCGCAGGGCGGCGCGTTGCTCGATCAGTTGCGGGGTCGGGGCGCTGAACACGTGATCGAACAACGAGAGGGGGTCGAGTGCGGGGTCCTCGGCGAGCCGGCTGCGCACGTCGGCCGCGTACGCCTCGGCCTGAGCCGCGGTTGCCGCGATGTCGTCCTCGGTGAGCAGGCCGTGCTCGCGCAGCCAGGTCTCGAGCCGGTCGATCGGATCGCGTCCGCGCCAGTGCTCCGTCTCCTCGGCCGGACGGTAGCGGGAGGGGTCGTCGGCGCTGGTGTGCGGGGCCATCCGGTAGGTGTGCGCCTCGACCAGCCACGGTCCGCCACCCGAGCGTGCTTCCTCAACCGCCTTGCCCAGTACGGCGAGTACGGCCGCCACGTCGTTGCCGTCCACCTGCTCGGAGCGGACGCCGTAGCCGACTCCCTTGTACGCCAGGCTCGGTGCGGCGCTCTGCGCGGAGAGCGGGACGGAAATGGCGTAACGGTTGTTCTGCACCAGGAAGACCACGGGGGCCCGCAGGACACCCGCGATACCCAGCGCCTCGTGGAAGTCCCCCTCGCTGGTGGCGCCGTCGCCGACGAGCGCGAGGGCGACCGTGTCCGTGCCCTTGAGGCGTTCGCCGTGGGCCAGCCCGGTGGCGTGTGCCGCATGGGTGGCCAGCGGGGTGCACTGGGGTGCGGTGCGGTGTCGTACAGGGTCGTAGCCGCAGTGGCCGTCGCCGCGCAGGAGGGTCAGCGTCTCGACGGGGTCGATGCCCCGGCTGACCAGCGCCACGCAGTCGCGGTAGGTGGGAAACAGCCAGTCGGTCGGGCGCAGGGCGAGCGCCGCGCCCACCTGGCACGCCTCCTGGCCGAGGCTGGACGGGTGGACCGCGAGCCGGCCCTGGCGGGCGAGCGCGGTCGCCTGTTCGTCGAAGCGGCGCCCCACCACCATTTTCCGGTACGCGTCGAGCAACAGCCCGGAATCCGGCAGGTCATACGTCCGGAATCCGCCGGTCGAGTCGGCCGGTTCGACCTGATCGCCTTCCAGCGTTTTTCCCTTCCATGGGAAAAAGCGCACCGGAACTTGAGAAGGGAGCCATTGCGAAGGCGAAAGCGAGGGAACGGACGAAGAACCTGCCCGTTCCACCACCGTTCCATGCGTTGGTTTGTTGCTCAATTCCCCGCCGTCCTCTCCATCAGGACGCCCATGCGCCCGGCTGCCTTACCAGGGCTAACACAGCCTCAGCTCGCCTTTCGAGAAGGGAAGATGAAGCGGAACTGAACAGTCCGCAGGTGTGTGCCGGGCGACTTGGGTGAACGGAACGTCAACCTACCGTTGGGGCAACGGTAATTCCCGGGTCGCCCGTCCTTTGCACATCTCCGGTTGCAATTGATCCGCGAAGCACGGCCCTGCGGAAGGCAATGGAATGTCCCCCGTACGCCCCCAAGTACGCCCGGGAAATCGTCACTACACACTCGTCTGTACCTCCTGCGGTACCCGCTACGAGGACGACGGCCTGATTCTCGACTGCCCCCGACCACATGATCCGGCGTTCCTGCGCACCGAGTACACCGAGTACACAGCGCACGGCGGCCCCGAGGGCTCCGCCGGACGCGTCGGCACCGGCTTGTTCCGTCACGCCCCGCTGCTGCCGGTGGCGCGGACCTTTCCCGATGTGCCCGGCCCGGTCGTCCACCACGCGGACCGGCTCGGCCGGCGCATCGGACTCGATCAGCTGTGGGTCGCCTTCAGCGGGTACTGGCCGGAGCGCGGCGCTCAGCTGCCCACCTGCACGTTCAAGGACCTTGAGGCGTACACGGTGCTCGGCCGGCTGCCCGCCGACCCGCCGGTTCTGGTGATCCCCTCGGCGGGCAACACCGCCGCCGCCTTCGCGTGGGCCGCGACCCGCCATCAGGTGCCCTGCCTGCTCGTGGTGCCCGAACCCGCCATGGCGGGCATGCGCTTTCCCGGGCCGCTCGACCCCTGCGTACGCATCGTCGTCCTCGACGGGGGCGCCACCTACAGCGATGCCATCGCCGCCGCCGACCTGCTGGCCCGGCTTCCCGGCCATCAGGCGGAGGGCGGCTGCCGCAACGTCGGGCGCCGTGACGGCCTGGGCACCGTGATGCTGGCGGCGGCCGAGGCGATCGGGCGCCTTCCGCAGACGTACGTACAGGCGGTCGGCAGCGGTACGGGAGCCATCGGCGCCCATGAGGCGGCGCGCCGGATCCGGTCCGGTGGCGAGCGGCTGCCGCGTCTGCTGATGTGTCAGAACGCGCCGTTCACCCCGCTGTTCGAGGCGTGGCGGTTCGGCGGCGCGGCTCCCGCCGACCGGGAACACGAGCCGCTGGCCCGTGAACTGACCAACAGGCGACCGCCGTTCGCCGTCCACGGCGGAGTACGCGACGTGCTCACCGAGAGCTGTGGTGACGTCCTGCGCGTCGACAACGTTGCCGCCATCGCGGCGATGGACCTGTTCGCGGAGACCGAGGGCATCGACATCGAGCCGGGTGCGGGGGTCGCGCTGGCCGCACTCGCCGAGGCCGTGAGCGCCGGGCGCGTCGACCGCGACGAGGTGGTCCTCCTCAACATCACGGGCGGCGGCCGGGCCCGGCAGGCCCGTGACCTGCGGCTGATCCCCGCCGAGCCCTGGCTGCGCGTCCCCTGGCCCACCGGCGGCGACGGGCCGCGCGTGGTCGCCGAGCAGGTCGGCCGGCGTCTGTCGTACGCCTCCACACCTGCGGGATCGGCCAGTTGACGCCTCACTGTCCGCGCCCCAAGGCCCCTCTGGGGCGGCGTCGGACGACCCGCCACGTTGCCGACGACAGCACCCCGACACCTCCTCCCCCACTCCCCCACACCCCCAGCGGAGCCCGCCGATGACCGTCAGCCGTGGCCTGGAGCCGTCCGCCGCCCAGCGCTCCATGTGGTTCGGCCAGCGACTCGACGGCGCCGGCGCCGCCTACAACGTGGGCGAGTACACCGAGATCCACGGGCGCGTCGAGCCCGAGCTGTTCCGGGCGGCCGTACGACTGGTGGTGGAGGCGACCGAGACACTGCGGTCGCGTTTCGCGGCGGACGACGACGGCGTACGGCTGCTGCTGGACGCCGGTCACGAGTGGACGTTGCCCGTCGTCGACGCGGCGGGGGCCGAGGCCGCGCGGGACTGGATGGCGGACGACTTCGGCACGCCGTTCGACCTCGACCGGGGCCCGCTGTTCCGGTACGCGCTGCTGGGCCTCGCGGACGACCACTGGATCTGGTACCAGGCGTACCATCACATCGCCGTCGACGGCCTCAGCTGTTCCCTGATCGCCCGGCGGGTGGCCGACGCGTACACCGCGCTCGCCGCGGGCACCCCGCACACCCCGCCGGCCGCCCCCCTCGCCCCGCTGATCGCCGCCGACAGGACCTACCGCGTCGAGGAGCGGCACGAACGCGATCGGGCCCACTGGGCGAGCGTCCTCGCCGACCGGCCCGAGCCGGTGAGCCTGTCCGCCCGTCCGCCCCGGGTCGGCGACCGCTTCCTGCGCCGCACCGGCCATCTCCCCGCTCCTGCGGGGGACTTGGTCCACTCGGCCGCCGGCGGAGCCGGTACCCGCTGGTCCCGCGTGGTTCTCGCGGCGACGGCCGCCTATCTGCACCGGCTCACCGGCGCCCATGACATCGTCCTGGGCCTCGCGGTCACCGCCCGCGAGAGCGAGACGGAGCTCGCGACCCCGGGTATGGCGTCCAACGTGCTCCCACTGCGGCTGTCCGTACGCCCGGACACGCCCGCCGTCGACCTGGTGCGGCAGGCGGCCCGGGCCACCCGCGACCTGCTCGGCCACCAACGCCACCGGGGCGAGGAACTGCGCCGCGAGGTGAACTGGCCCGAGGACGGGCCCCGTTACTTCGGTCCGGTCGTCAACGTCATGGCCTTCGGGCCGGAGTTGCGCTTCGCCGGGCATCCGACCACTCGCCACAACCTGTCCACGGGCCCGGTCGAGGATCTCGCGGTCAACATCTACGACCGCGCCGACGGCCAGGGGATCCGGGTCGACCTCGACGCGAGTCCCGAGCACTACACGGATGCCGAACTCAGCGCCCACCACCGGCGTTTCCTCCACTTCCTGGAGCGCTTCGCGGCGGCGGCAACGGTGCCCGGCACGGTGGTGGGACGGGTCGAGGTGACGCTCCCCGGCGAGGAGTCGCGGCTCGACGGTCCGGTTGCCGCGCCCGCCGTCGACGGCAGCACGATTCCCGGGCTCTTCGCGGCCCGCGTCGCCGCCGACCCCGACGGCATCGCCGTCGTCCACGGCGAACAGGCGACCACCGCCCGCCAGCTCGACGCCCGCGCGAACCAGCTGGCCCACCGTCTGCTCGCGCTCGGTGTCCGGCCGGAGGACCGGGTCGCGGTCCTGATGCGTCGCTCGGACGAGCTGATCGTGGCGTTGCTGGCCGTCCTCAAGGCGGGCGGCGCCTACGTCGGGCTCGATCCCCGCGCCCCGGCCGCCCGCACCCGGCGGATCCTCGCGGAGACCGGCGCGTCGGTCCTGCTGACGGACAACGCCGAGACTTCGTACGACGGCCTGCGCACCGTCGACCGCACCGACCCCTCGCTCGCCACCGAACCGGACACCGACCCCGAAGTGCCCCTGCACTCGGACCAGTTGGCCTACGTCAGCTACACCTCGGGCTCCACCGGCAGGCCCAAGGGCGTCGCCGTCACCCACAGGGACATCGCCGCGCTGGCCGCCGACTCGGCGTTCGGGGGCGGCGCGCACGCACGGGTTCTCGTCCATTCGCCGACCGCGTTCGACGCGTCCACCTACGAGATGTGGGTGCCCTTGCTGGGCGGGGGCGCGGCGGTGGTGGCCGGGGCGGACGAGGACATGGACGCGGCCGGGGTGGCCCGGCTGACGGCCCGGCACGGGCTTACGGCGCTGTGGCTGGCCGCCGGTCTCTTCCGGCTCGCCGCCGAGCAGGACCCGGGCTGCTTCGCAGGCCTGCGCCAGGTGTGGGCCGGCGGCGAGGCCGTCCCCGCGTCCGCCGTCCGCCGCGTCCTCGCGGCCTGTCCCGGTCTGACGGTCACCAACGGCTACGGCCCGACCGAGACGACCACGTTCGCCACCTGCCGCCCGTGCCCGGACGGCTCCGCCGTGCCCGACGCGCCGCCCATCGGCCGCCCGCTCGACGGGATGCGCGCCCACGTGCTCGACGGCGCTCTGCGGCCCGTTCCGCGAGGCGTGGTCGGCGAGTTGTACATAGCCGGGCCCGGCGTGGCGCGCGGCTACCTGGGCCGGCCCGACGCCACCGCCGAGCGCTTCACCGCTGATCCGTACGGCCCGCCGGGTGCCCGTATGTACCGCACCGGGGACCGGGTCCGCCTGGACGGGAACGGCGAGCTGGAGTTCCACGGGCGGGCCGACGGCCAGGTCAAGCTGCGCGGCTTCCGCGTCGAACCCGGCGAGATCGAGACCGCCCTCGCCGCCCATCCGCAGGTCGCCCAGGCCGTTGTACTCGTCCGCGAGGACCGTCCCGGCGACCGACGGCTGGTCGCCTACGCGGTGCCCGCCGAGGGGCCGGTACCCGACCCGGATTCCCTGCGCGCCCACCTCGCCGAACAGCTGCCCGAACAGCTGGTCCCCTCCGTGGTCGTACCGCTGGACCGGCTGCCCCTCACCGCCAACGGCAAGGTGGACCGAGCCGCGCTGCCCGTTCCGCGGGTGGCCGGCGGCAGCCACGGCACTCGGGCCCCGCGCACCTCACAGACGCCTCAGGAGGAGGCTCTCCGCAGTCTCTTCGCGGACGTCCTGGGTCTGCCCGAGGCCGGTGCGTACGACAGTTTCTTCGCGCTCGGCGGCCACTCACTGCTCGCCCTGCGGCTGATCGGCCGGATCCGCGACACGCTGGGCGCCGACCTGACCCTGCGCGACCTGTTCGGGGCGCCCACTCCGGCGGCCCTCGCCGGTCGGCTCGGCGGCACGGGAGCCGTCACAGGGCCCGTCTCCCGGCCTGTACCGGGAGCCGTCCCCGACGAGGCTCCGCTGTCCTCCGCCCAGCGGCGCCTGTGGTTCCTGGACCGGCTGGAGGAGTCGGGCGCCGCCTACCACATCCCGCTCGCCGTACGGCTGACGGGCGCCGCCCTCGACCAGGACGCCCTGCGCCTGGCGCTGGCCGATCTGGTCGCCCGGCACGAGATCCTGCGCACCGTCTACCCGGACATCGACGGCACTCCGCGCCAGCGGCTGCTGGACCCCGAGGCGGCCCGGCCCCGACTGCACGTCGACCGCGTCACGGAGGCCGAACTGCCGACCAGGCTGGCCGAGTCGGCGAGGGGCACCTTCCGGCTCGCCGAGGAGATCCCGCTCCGCGCCCAGCTGCTCGTCCTCGGCCCCGACGACCACGTCCTGCTGCTGGTGCTGCACCACATCGCCGCGGACGGCTGGTCCCTGGATCCCCTCACCCGCGATCTGGCCGCCGCATACCGGGCCCGCCGGCAGAACCGGGTTCCCGACACTGCTCAACTACCGCTGCAGTACGCCGATTTCGCCGTCTGGCAGAGCGGGCAACTCGGCGACGCGCGCGACCTGACAAACCATCACCTCGAGTACTGGACCCGGGCGTTGGCCAGACTCCCCGACGAACTCCCGCTGCCTACCGACCGCCCCCGCCCGGCCCGTGCCACGCACCGGGGTGGCGACATCCCCGTACGGCTGGACGCGAGCCTCCACCGGCAGTTGCGCGCGCTCGCCGGGGAGACCGGCACCACGCCGTTCATGGTCGTCCAGGCGGCTCTGGCCGCCCTGTTGACCCGGCTCGGCGCGGGCACCGACATCCCCCTGGGCACCCCGGTCGCGGGCCGCGCCGACGAGATGCTGGACGAACTGGTCGGCTGCTTCCTCAACACCCTTGTGCTGCGCACCGACACCTCCGGCGCGCCGACCTTCCGGGAGCTGCTGGACCGGGTCAGGGACACGGACCTCGGGGCCTACGCCCACCAGGAGCTGTCGTTCGAGCACTTGGTCGAGGCTCTCAACCCGCCCCGCTCACCTGCCCGGCATCCGCTGTTCCAGGTCATGCTCGCCTTCCGGCCCGGCGCCGAACCGCACCTCGATCTGCCGGGCCTCACTGCCCGGACCCTCCCCGTGGAGACCGGCGCCACCAAGATCGACCTCACTTTCAACCTCGGCGAACGGCGCACTGGCGACGGCTCCCCGGACGGCATCGAGGGCATCCTCCAGTACAGCGCCGACCTCTACGACCGGGCTACGGCCGAGGAACTGGCCGCCCGACTGGAACGGCTACTCCGGGCCGCTCTGGAGGATCCCGACCGGCCCGTCGGCATGCTCGACATCCTCGGCCCGGGCGAACGGCAGCGCCTGCTCGTCGAGTGCAACGACACCGCGCGGGAGGTTCCCGAGACGGCCTTCCACCGGATGTTCGAGGCGCGGGCGGCCGAGACGCCGGACGCGGTGGCCGTGACGGACCCGCTCACCAGCCTGACCTACCACCAACTCGACGTGCGTGCCGACCGGTTGGCGCGGGCACTGACCTCGGTCGGCGCGGGCCCCGGCCGTGTCGTCGCCTTCTCGCTGCCCCGGTCCGTCGACCTCGCGGTGGCGGTGCTGGCCGTCCTCAAGGCGGGCGCGGCCTATCTGCCGCTCGACCCGGAGCACCCGGCCGAACGGACCGCCTACCTGCTGTCCGACGCCGGCCCGGTGTGCGTCATCACCAGGGACCCGGTCGGCGTCGACTGTCCGGTCGTAAGTCCCGACGCGGACGCCCCCGGCATCCTCCTGAGCGACGCCCGCCCCGCCGACCCCGCCTACCTCATCTACACCTCGGGCACCACCGGGCGACCCAAGGGGGTGGTCGTCGAACACCGCAACCTCACGACCTACGTGGCCCGTTGCGTTTCGGCGTACCCGAGTCTGCGCGGCGCCTCGCTGCTGCACGCCACGATGTCCTTCGACGCCACCGTGACAAGCCTGCACGGGGCGCTCGCCGCGGGCGGTCGGGTGCACATCGCCGCCGTCCACGAGGCGGGCGCGGACCCGTTGCCCGGCGGCTACACATTCCTCAAGGCCACGCCGAGCCATCTCGCGCTGCTGCCCGCCCTGCCGTACGACATCTCACCCACCGAGGAGTTCATGCTCGGCGGCGAGGCCCTGGTCGGGGAGGCCCTGCGATCCTGGCGCCGGGACCATCCCGACGTACGGCTGATCAACCACTACGGCCCGACCGAGCTGACCGTCGGCTGCACCGACCACCGCATCGAACCCGGCGACGACCTGCCGTCCGGCCCGGTTCCCGTCGGGCGCCCCATGTGGAACACCCGCGCCTATGTCCTGGACCCCTGGCTGAACCCCGTCCCCGCCGGCGTCGAAGGTGAGCTGTACGTGGCCGGCGACCAGGTGGCCCGGGGCTACTGGAACCGGCCCGGTCTGACCGCCGAACGGTTCGTCGCCGACCTGTACGGGCCGCCGGGTGCCCGGATGTACCGCACCGGCGACCTGGCCGTGCGCCGGGCCGACGGCGTCCTGGAGCTGCGGGGGCGGGCCGACGGTCAGCTGAAGATACGGGGCCTGCGAATCGAGCCCGGCGAGGTCGAGGGTGTGCTCACCGCGCACGACGCCGTCGACCAGGCCGCGGTGGTGGTCGACGAGGACCGGACCGGGGTACGGCGGCTGGTCGCCTATCTCGTGGGACCGGACACCGGAGCCGGGATCGACATGCGGGCGTACGCGGCAGAGCGGCTGCCCGGTCATATGGTCCCCGAGGCGTTCGTGGTGCTCGACGCCCTACCGATGACGCCCAACGGCAAGCTGGACCGGGCCGCGCTCCCCTCGCCGCCCGATGTCGAGGCCGCCCAGGGGACGGTTGCGCCGCGCACGCCGCAGGAGGAGATCCTGCGCGGGCTGTTCGCCGAGATTCTCGACCGGGATGCGCAGGGCGTGGGCGTGGACGACGGCTTCTTCGACCTCGGCGGCGACAGCATCACCTCCATCCATCTCGTCAGCCGCGCCCTGACAGCCGGGCTGCGGCTCGCCCCGCGCGATGTCTTCGAGCAGCGGACGATCGCCGGACTCGCCGCGGTGGCCGCGGCACGTCCGGCCCCGGCACGGGGGCCCGCACTGGAACCGGCGGTCGGCGAACTGCCGCTGCCCCCGGCCATGCACCGGCTTCGTGAACGCGGCGGCCCCATCGGCTCGTTCAGCCAGTCGGCGCTGCTCGTCACGCCCGCCGACGCCGACGAGAAGCGTCTGACGGGCGCCCTCCAGGCAGTACTCGACCGCCATGACGTGCTGCGGATGCGGGTGACGACCGACGGCGACTGGACCGCGTACATCCCGCCCGCCGGGAGCGTGGACGCGGCCGGGCTGCTGGAGCGGGTCGCGGTACCGGACGGTGACTTCGAGGCGGTGATCGAGCCGTCGACATCTCACCTCAGCCCAGCGGAAGGCGAGTTGGTGCGCGCTGTCTGGTACGACGCCGGACCGGACCGACCCGGTCGGCTGCTGCTGACGGTGCATCATCTGGCCGTGGACGGGGTGTCCTGGGGCATCCTCCGTGCCGATCTGGCAGCCGCCTGGCGGGAGGAGGAACTTCCGGCGCCCGGAACTCCGTTCAGGCACTGGGCCCGGCTGCTGGAGCGCGAGGCCGACGCCCGGGCCGGTGAACTGGACGTCTGGCAGAGCCTGTTGGGAGCCCCCGACCCACTGCTGGGCGCCCGGCACCCCGACCCGGCGCGGGACGTCGTCGGCGCGATGCGCCACCACACCCGGACCCTCCCGGCCGAACTGGCCGCCGATCTGCTCACCACGGTGCCCGCCGCCTTCCACGCCGGACCTGAGGACGTCCTGCTCGCCGCCCTCGCCGTCGCCTTCGCGCGCCGACAGCACCGTCCGGCGCTGCTGCTGGACGTCGAACGGCACGGGCGTGAGGAACTGGCCGAGGGGATCGATCTGTCGCGGACGGTGGGCTGGTTCACCAGCGTGGTGCCGGTGCGGCTCGACCTCACCGGCCTCGCCCTGGACGACTCCGCCGAGGTCATCAGGAGCGTCAAGGAGCAGCTGCGCGCCGTACCCGATCACGGCATCGGCCACGGTCTGCTGCGCCACCTCAACCCGGCTGCCGGACCGCTTCTCGCCGCGCTCCCGGTCCCACAGGTCGGCTTCAACTACCTGGGGCGCACACCCGCCGTCAGCGCTTCGCCGGCCGACTGGTCGCCGGCTCCCGAGGCGCTTCCCGGCTCGCTCGCCCTCGGCGCCGCCCACGACCCCGACCTGCCCGTCACCCACGGCCTGGAGATCACCGCCGTGGCCACCGCCGAAGGGCTGCGGGCCACCTGGTCCTGGGCCCCCGGCATCTGGTCGGCGGACGACGTACACGCCCTGGCCGAGTTGTGGTGCGACGCCCTGACCACCCTGACCCACGCCACCGCGGAGGGCGGACGGACCCCGTCCGACCTGCCGCTGGTGTCGCTGTCCCAAGCAGAGATCGCCGAACTCGAAGCCGAGTTCGGAAGCGAGTGGAGGTAACCCACGGTGACCCGGTCCGGAATCTCCGACATCCTGCCCCTGTCCCCGTTGCAGGAGGGGTTGCTCTTCCACGCCCTGTACGACGACGACCGCAGCCCCGACGTCTACGCCGCCCAGCAGGTCCTGGAGCTGACGGGCGACGTCGACCCCGCCGCCGTACGGGCCGCCGGGCAGGCCCTGCTCGACCGGCACCCGAACCTGCGCGCCTGCTTCCGCCACCGGGAGGCCGGACAGCCGTTCCAGATCGTGCCCACGGACGTCGAACTCCCGTGGTCCGAGACCGACTTGTCGGCGTACGACGAGGACGGCCGGGACATCGCGTGGCAGCGGCTGCTCGACGAGGAGCGCTCCCGGCGCTTCGACCTGTCCCGGCCGCCGCTTCTGCGCCAGCTGCTCGTCCGATGGGCCCCCGACCGCTACCGGCTGGTGATGACCAACCACCACATCCTGCTCGACGGCTGGTCCAAGCAGTTGCTCGTGCGTGAGTTCAGCGCCCTGTACGCGGGCGAGCACCCGACCGCGCTCCCGACCGTGCCGCCGTACCGCGACTACCTCGCCTGGCTGGCCCGGCAGGACCGCGCCGCCGCCGAACGGGCCTGGCAGGGCGTTCTGTCCGGGGTGACCGGGCCCACCCTCCTGAGCCCCGCCGCCCCCACCACGCCCGTACTGCCCGACGAACTCGTCGTGGAGCTGCCCGAGGAGCTCACCGGCCGTGCCGACACGACGGCACGCTCGCTGGGTGTCACCCTCAACACCCTTGTCCAGGGCGCCTGGGGCCTGTTGCTGGGCCGGTTGACCGGGCGGTGCGACGCGGTCTTCGGCCAGACCGTCACGGTCCGCCCGCCCGAACTGCCGAACGTGGCCTCGATGGTCGGCTTCTGTATCAACACCATTCCCACCAGGGTCTGTTGGGACGAGGAGGACACCGTCGCCGACCTCCTCACCGGTATCCGGAGCCGTCAGGCGGAACTGCTGCCCCACCAGTATCTCGGCCTCGCGGACATCCGGCGCGCCTCCGGCACGGGTGACCTCTTCGACACCCTGCTGGCGTTCGAGAACTACCCCGCGTCCGCCGCGAAGGGCGCGTCCGAGGTCACCCGGCTCACGGCCCGTGACGCCACCCACTACCCGCTCACCCTGTCCGTCCTCCCCGGCCGCCGCCTCGCCCTGCGCCTGTCGTACCGGCCCGACGTGTACGACGAGACGGGCGCCCGGACCCTGTTGGACCGTTTCGCGATGGTGCTGGGCGCTCTGGCGGCCGACCCGGCACGTCCTGTCCGCGAGGTGGAGGCGCTGCTGCCGGACGAGCGGGAACGCCTCCTGGCCCGTCAGGCCACCGAGGAGGTACCGGCGGCCGCCACCCTTCCCGGGCTGTTCGTCGAACAGGCCGCCCGCACTCCCGACGCCACGGCCGTGGTGCACGAGGGCACCCGTCTCACCTACGCCGAACTGGACGAGCGGTCCAACCGCCTGGCCCACCTGCTCGCCGAACGGGGCGCC
This sequence comes from Streptomyces sp. NBC_01390, assembly GCF_045040105.1. NCBI lineage: Bacteria > Bacillati > Actinomycetota > Actinomycetes > Kitasatosporales > Streptomycetaceae > Streptomyces > Streptomyces sp. NBC_01390. Next base: position 619,704 of record NZ_CP109551.1, read on the forward strand.
GGCCCCGAGCGGTTGGTCGCCCTGGCCCTCCCCCGCACCGCCGACCTCGTGGTGGCCGTACTGGCGGTGCTGAAGACGGGTGCCGCGTATGTGCCGATGGACCCCGAATATCCGGCGGAGCGGCTGGCGTTCATGCTGGCCGACGCGGACCCGGTACTGCTGCTGACGGCGGACGGCACGGCGACGGAGCCGCGAACCGGTGACATACCCGTGGTCACGGTGGCCGAATCGGTCAACCACCCTGCGTCCGCACCGAGGTTGCCGCACCCCGACCCCTCCGGCACGGCCTACGTCATCTACACGTCGGGCTCCACCGGCCGCCCCAAGGGTGTCTCGGTGCCGCACTCCAACGTCGTTCGGCTCTTCGAGTCCACCCGGCACTGGTTCGACTTCGGGCCGGACGACGTGTGGACGCTGTTCCACTCGTACGCCTTCGACTTCTCCGTGTGGGAACTGTGGGGCGCGCTGCTGCACGGCGGCACGCTGGTGGTCGTGCCGTTCACGGTGAGTCGCGATCCGGAGGAATTCCTGCGGCTGCTCGTCCGGGAGCACGTCACCGTGCTGAACCAGACGCCGTCGGCGTTCGGCCAACTGCTGCGCGCAGACGCCGCCCTGCCGGACCTCGGGCGTGACCTCGCCCTGCGTTACGTCGTGTTCGGCGGTGAGGCGCTCGACTTCGCCCGGGTCACCGAGTGGTACACCCGGCACCCTGAGGGCGCGCCCGTCCTGGTCAACATGTACGGCATCACCGAGACGACGGTCCATGTGACCGGCCTGCCGCTGACCGAGGGCGCGGAACGGGCCGCCCAGGGCTCGATCGGACACCCCATTCCCGACCTGCGCGCGTACGTGCTGGACGCCGGTCTGCGGCTCGTACCGCCGGGTGTCACCGGCGAGTTGTACGTCGCCGGGGCCGGCCTGGCCCGCGGGTATCTGGGCCGCCCGGGGCTGACGGCGGGGCGGTTCGTGGCCGATCCGTTCGGGAATCCCGGGGAGCGCATGTACCGCACGGGTGACCTGGCACGCCGGTCGGCGGACGGCGAACTGGAGTACGCGGGCCGGGCCGACGACCAGGTGAAGATCCGCGGGTTCCGTATCGAACTCGGTGAGGTGGAGGCGGCGTTGGCCGGCCATCCCGAGGTCACCGAGGCAGTCGCCGTCGAGCGGGACGGGCGGCTGGTCGGTTACGTCGTGAGCGGCGCCGCCCTGGACACGGACACCCTGCGCCGCCACGCGGGTCGCACGCTCCCCGAGCACATGGTGCCCAGCGCTGTGGTGGTCCTGGACCGGCTGCCGTTGACCGCGAACGGCAAGCTGGACCGGGCCGCCCTGCCCGAGCCGGTGGCGTCGTCCGGTGCGGGCCGTGCCCCGCGTACCCCGCAGGAGGAGATCCTGTGCGGCCTGTTCGGTGACGTCCTCGGCGTGGCGGCGCACCGGGTGGGCGCGGACGACGGGTTCTTCGACCTCGGCGGCGACTCCCTGCTCGCCATGCGGCTGACCGACCGGATCAGGGGCGCGCTCGGCACCGCGCTGCCCGTCCGCGCGGTCTTCGAGGCACCCACTCCGGCCGGACTGGCCGAGCGCCTGAACGCCGAGGACACCGTACGACGCCCCGAACTCGCCCCGCACGAACGGGGCCACGCCCCGATTCCGCTGTCGTACGCCCAGCAGCGTCTGTGGTTCATGAGCCGCCTCGACGCGGGCAACAGCACGTACACCGTGCCCTGGGCCCTGCGTCTCACGGGTGCGCTCGACCGGCCGGCGCTGCGGGCGGCCCTCGCCGATCTCGTGGCGCGCCATGAACCGCTCCGTACGGTCTATCCCGACTTCCAGGGCACGCCGTACCAGCACGTACTCGACCCTGAGGCGGGCCGACCGGATCTCGCCGTGGTGGCGACCAGCGAGGCCGAACTCCCGGCACTTCTCACTGCCGCCGCCCGGCATCGCTTCGAGCTGTCATCCGAACTCCCCTTGCGTGCAACCCTGTTCACGCTCGATGCCGACACCCACGTCCTGCTGCTGCTCGCCCATCACATCGCTGTCGACGGCTGGTCCATGGCACCGTTGATGCGCGACCTGGAGACGGCGTACGCGGCGCGAAGCGCCGAGGTTCCACCGGAGTTTCACCAACTGCCGGTTCAGTACACTGACTTCGCACAGTGGCAGCGCGATCTGCTGGGCGCGGCAGCCGTGCCCGACAGCCTGATGAGCCGTCATGTCGCGTTCTGGCGCGAGGCCTTGGCGGGCGCTCCCGGCGAGTTGCCGCTCCCGGTGGACCGTCCGAGGCCCGCCGAACCCAGCGGCGACGGTGACCGGGCCTCACTCGCCATCGACGCGGAGCTGCACGCGGGACTCGCCGAACTGGCCGCCACGTCCAGGGTCACCCTCTTCATGGTGCTTCAGGCGGGGTTCGCGGCGCTGCTGACCCGGCTCGGTTCGGGCACCGACATCACCCTCGGCACCCCGGTCGCGGGACGCCCCGACGGCAGACTGGACGACCTGGTCGGCTTCTTCGTCAACAGTCTCACCCTGCGCACCGACACCTCGGGCAACCCCACCTTCCGCGAACTGCTCGACCGGGTGCGGGAGTTCGACCTCGCTGCCTACGCCCACCAGGACGTGCCGTTCGACCTCCTCGTGGACGCCCTCAGCCCGGAACGCACCCTGGCCCGGCATCCTCTCTTCCAGGTCGTGATCGCCTTCACCGGTCACTCCGCGCACCCCGGTCTCTCGCTGCCCGGACTGGGCGTGACCCGGGAACCCGTGGAGACCGGCGCCGCCCGCTTCGACCTCTCCCTCTATCTGAGCGAGCGACGCGACACCGACGGCAGCCCGGCGGGCATCGACGGCATCGCCGAGTACAGCACCGATCTGTTCGACCCGGCCACGGTCGAGCGGCTCACCCGGGTCCTGGTGCGTCTGCTGACCGCCGTCGCCGCCGACCCCGGCCTGCGTGTCGAGGACGTGGACCTCCTCGGGGACGACGCACTCTTCCGGGCGCCCGTCCGCACAGCACTGTCGGAGGCCGGGGCCACGACGGCGACCGCGGTCGCCGGTGGGCAGGAGCCCGCGTCCCCGGCCGAGCGCGTCCTCGCCGGGCTCTTCCGGGAACTGCTCAACCTCCCCGAAGTCCCGCTCGACGAGGACTTCTTCGCCCTCGGCGGCGACAGCATCTCCTCGATCCGGTTGGTGAGCCGGGCGGCCGAGGCCGGGGTCGTGATCAGCGCGCGAGACGTCTTCAAGCACCAGACGGTGAAGGAGCTGGCAGCGGTGGCGCGCGGTCCGGTCGGCGGCGCGACTACCACCGCTGACAACCACCCGGCCCTCGGCCACATACCCGGCGACGGAACAGGTTCGGTCCCGCTCACCCCCGTGATGCGGTGGCTGCTCGAACGCGGCGGCCCGATCGGCCGCTTCAGCCAGTCCGTCCTGCTGACGGTCCCCCCGGCGGCCGACCTACCGAAGCTGGCCGACGCCCTACAGGCCCTCCTCGACCACCACGACATGCTGCGAGCCCGCCTGGCCACCGCCCCCGGAGCGAGTGCCGACCCGGTGCTCGACGTACGTGCCGTCGGCACCGTCCGGGCCGCTGAACTGCTCGACCGCCGGGACGTCTCCGCCGTGGACGAGCTGCACGCGGCCGTGGCCGAGGAGTTCGACCGGGTCGTGGGGCTGCTCGATCCGGCAGCGGGGGCGATGGTGCGGGCCGTGTGGTTCGACGCCGGCCCGGACCGGCCGGGGCGACTGCTGCTGGTCGTCCACCATCTGGCCGTGGACGGTGTCTCCTGGCGCATCCTCGTCCCCGACCTGGAGGCGTCCTGGACGGCTGTCTCGGCGGGCCGACGGCCCGAACTGCCCGCAGTCGGCACGTCGTTCCGCCGCTGGGCCATGGTGCTGGGCGAGCAGGCGCATACTCCGTCGAGGGTCGCCGAGGCCGAGTTGTGGCACGGTGTCGCGGACGCGCCGCGCACCCCGCTGGGCACCCGTCCGCTCGACCCCGACCGGGACACCGCCGCGACGACCCGCTCGCTGCGGCTGACCCTGCCGCCCGAGACCACCGGCGCCCTCCTCACCACCGTCCCGGCCGCCTTCCGCGCCGGTGTCCAGGACGTCCTGCTGTCCGGCCTCGCGCTGGCCGTCGCCGACCACCAGGGCACCCCGCACGTCGTCCTCGACGTCGAGGGCCACGGCCGCGAGGAGCTGGTCCCCGGGCTCGAACTGTCGCGCACCGTAGGCTGGTTCACCTCGCTCTACCCGGTCCACCTGGACCTGGCAGGTGTGGACGTGGCCGACGCGCTGGCCGGCGGACCCGCCGCCGACCTCGCCACCGGCCGGGTCACCGGACAACTGCGCGAACTGCGCGACCACGGCACGGGGTACGGCCTCCTGCGCCACCTCAACCCGGACACGGCCGCCGAGTTGGCGAAGGCTCCCGCTCCGTCGATCGGCTTCAACTACCTGGGCCGGTTCACGGCTCCCGCCACCAACACCGGTGCCGAGCCATGGGCGTTCGCCCCCGAGTCGTCGGCACTCGGCTCCGGTACCGACCCCGGCCTCGCCGCCGCCCATGTCCTCGACGTCAACGCGGTCGTCCACGACACGGGCTCCGGACCGCACCTGCTGGCCGACTGGTCGTGGCCCGACGGCGTACTGACCGAACCCGAGGTGCGGGCACTGGCCGAGTCCTGGTTCGCCGCCCTCACGGCAATCGCGTCACGGACCGGCGACAGCGCCGACGCCGGGTCGGTGTCCGGGTCCGGGTCCGGGTCCGGGTCCGGGTCCGGGTCCGGAATGTCGGTCGCGGGTCTGTCCCTCGACGAGCTCGACGAGTTGGCGGCGGGCCTCGACGGCTGACCCCAAAGGGCCCGAGAAGTCCGCGCGAAGTTCGCGAGAAGTACCGGCCAAGCCGAACAAGCCGTACGAGCCGGACAGCCGCACGAGTCAGAAGAAACAGCGAGACGAGAAGACGACATGACGCAGCCCGCGCTGGCCGACGTACTCCCCCTGACCCCACTCCAGGAGGGCCTGCTCTTCCACGCCCTGTACGAGCACGAACGGGACGCCCCCGACGTGTACGTCGTCCAGCTGGTCTTCGAACTCGAGGGCCCGGTGGACCCCGTACGCCTCCGCGCCGCCGGCCAGGCGCTGCTGGACCGGCATCCGAACCTGCGGGCCGCCTTCCGGCGCCGCCGGGGCGGTCAGCCGGTGCAGGTCGTCCCGCACCGGGCGACGCTGCCGTGGGCGGAAGCCGATGTGTCCGGGGCGGACACCGACACCGAGAAGGCGTGGGCGGCGCTTCTCGACGAGGACCGGCAGCAGGGCTTCGACCCGGCCACCCCTCCCCTGCTCCGCTGCACCCTGGTCCGCACCGGAGCCGACCGCCACCGGCTGCTCGTCACCCACCACCACATCCTGCTCGACGGCTGGTCGGTCTCCGTGCTCCTGCGGGAACTGCTCGACCTGTACGCCGCCGACAACGACCCGGCGGCGCTCGCCCCCGCCCCGCCGTACCGCGCCTTCCTCCAGTGGTTGGAGAGCCGCGACCGTGCCGCCGCCGAGACCGCCTGGCGGGAGGCGCTGGCCGACGTCACGGAGTCGACCCGGCTCGCCCCGGCCACCCCGTCCAGCGCCTCCTCGGACGGCATGGACCTGGTGCAGGCCCGCACCGAACTGTCGGCGGAGACCGGGGCCGCCCTCACGGCACGCGCCCGGAGCCTCGGCGTCACCGTCAACACCCTGGTCCAGTCCGCCTGGGCGCTCCTCCTGGGCCGGCTGACCGGCCGCGACGACGTCGTCTACGGCACCACCGTCTCCGGCCGGCCGCCCGAGCTGCCCGGCGTCGAGTCCATGGTCGGCCTGTTCATCAACACCGTCCCGACCCGGGTCCGGCTGCGCCCGGCGGACTCCCTCGGCCGTCTGCTCCACGACGTCCGGGACACCTACGTCGGCCTTCTCGACCACCACCATCTCGGGCTGGCCGACATCCAGCGGGCGGTCGGCGTTCCGGAGCTGTTCGACACCCTCCTCGTCTTCGAGAACTACCCGATGGATCCCGAGGCGACCGGCGACGGTGACGCGGGCAGCAGCAGTCGGCTCCGGGTCACCGGATCGAGCGGGCGCGACGCGACCCACTACCCGGTGACCCTCGTCGCCGTCCCCGGAGCCCGGCCCCGCTTCCGACTGGCCTACCGCCCGGGGCTGTTCGACGCCGGATGGGCCGACGCCACGCTCGCCCGTCTGGTACGCGTCCTGGAGGCCATGGCCGCCGACCCCGACCTCCCGCAGGGGCGCCTGGGCATTCTGACGCCGGGTGAACTCCCCCGGCCGGTCCAGCTCCCGCCGGCCCCGGCCCACACGCTGCCCGGTCTGTGGTCGGCCCAGGTCGCGGCGACCCCGGACGCCGACGCCGTACTCGACCGGGGCACCCGGCTCACGTACCGCGAACTGGACGCCCGGGCCGAGCAGTTGGCCGACCGCCTCACCGCCTTCGGTGCGGGACCCGAACACGTCGTGGGCATCGCGCTGCCCCGCACCGCGGAGCTGGTCGTCGCCGTCCTCGCGGTGCTCAAGTCGGGCGCCGCCTATCTGCCCCTCGATCCCGCCTATCCGGCCGACCGCCTCGCCTACATCGTCGACGACGCCCGTCCGGTCGTCGTCCTCACGACCGCCGAGACGACCGAGGCGCTGCCGAAGGACACCCCGAAGTTCGACATCACCGACGAGCTGACTATCACTCAGAAAACAGGCTCCAACGCCGAGTTGAGGCCCGAGAACCTCGCATACATCACCTACACCTCCGGTTCCACCGGCCGTCCCAAGGGTGTTCTGGCCACCCACCGCAACGCGGTCGAGTTCGTCGAGTGGACGCATCGCGAGTTCGGGTACGACCGGCTGGCCAAGGTGCTGTTCTCGACCTCACTCAACTTCGACGTGTCGGTGTTCGAGATCTTCTCGCCGCTGCTGTGCGGCGGCCGCGTCGAGATCGTCGAGAACCTCCTCGCGCTCACCGACGGCACCCCTCGCGACGCCGGCCTGATCAGCGGCGTACCCACGGTCATGGCCGGGGTGCTCGCGGAACGACCCGCCGTCTCACCGCACACGGTGGCCCTCGGCGGTGAACCGATCCCCGGGCGGCTCCGCGCCGACATCGAGGCCGCATTTCCGGGGGTGCGGCTCGTCAACTTCTACGGCCCCACCGAGGCGACGATCTACGCCACCGCCTGGCAGTCGGACCTGCACCCGGGCGACGACGGCTCCGCACCGCCCATCGGGCATCCCCTGGCCCGTAATCACGTCCAGCTGCTCGATCACGCCCTGCACCCCGTCCCCGACGGAGCCGTCGGCGAGATCTACGTCGCGGGCGGCGGACCCGCCCGCGGCTACCTCGGCAGGCCCGCCCTCACAGCAGAACGGTTCGTCGCCGACCCGTTCGGTGAACCGGGGGAACGCCTGTACCGGACGGGCGACCTCGCTGTCCGCGCCCCGGACGGGCAACTGCGCTTCCTCGGCCGGGCCGACCATCAGGTGAAGGTCCGGGGCTTCCGTATCGAACTGGGGGAGATCGAGGCCGTACTCGCCGCTCATCCGGCCGTCGCCGGTGCGGCAGCGGCGGTACGGGAGGACAGCCGCGGCGGAAAGCAACTCGTCGCGTACGTCGTCCCCACCGAAGCACCGACTCCGGGCAAAGAACCGGAAGGCGGCGCCGAATCCTCTGACGACCTCCGCGTCCACCTCGCCCGCACGCTCCCCGCCCACATGGTCCCCTCGGCCTTCGTCGCGGTCGCGGCCCTCCCCCGTACCGCCAGCGGCAAGCTGGACCGCAAGGCGCTGCCCGCCCCCGACGCGACGCCGCAGGGCACCAAGGCGGCTCCGCGTACCGGCGCGGAGGAGACACTGCGCGAGATCTTCGCCGAGGTCCTCGGTCTCGACCCGGCCCAGGTCGGCGTCCACGACAGCTTCTTCGACCTCGGCGGCCACTCCCTGCTGGCGCCCCGTCTCACCTCACGCATCCGCGTCGAACTCGGCACCGACCTGCCCCTGCGCGTCCTCTTCGACACCCCGACCGTGGCAGCACTGGCCCGCCGGGTGGGCAACGGCGACGGCGACCGGAGCGTGGACACCGGCGCGGCTCCGCTGGGCCCGCTGCTCCCGCTCCGTACCCGCGGTCACCGCGAACCCCTCTTCTGTCTCCCGCCGGCTTCCGGTCTGTCCTGGGGGTTCGCCGGACTCGCCCGCCATATCGCCCCGGACCGCCCGCTGTACGGACTGCAGTCGCGTGGCCTGGTCCCGGGTCAGGAACCGGCCGGCACCCTCGCCGAGGTGGTCGCCGAGCACACCGCCCGCATCCGCGAAGTCCAGCGGCACGGCCCGTACCACCTGCTCGGCTACTCCATGGGCGGCCTCGTCGCGTACGAGGTGGCCGTCCGTCTCCGGGCCGCCGGAGAACAGGTCGCACTGCTCGCGCTGCTCGACGCCTTTCCCGGGGCCTGGACCTCGCAGGGCCCCGCCCCGTCCGACCGCCCGGCACTGCTGCGCAGTCTCCTCAGCATTCTCGGCCGCGAGGCGCCCACGGACGAGGACGACGCCGAGCCGCTCACTGACGCCCGGTTCTCAGCGCTGGTCCGTCGAGTGGCCGACATGCCAGGCAGTCTCGACGACGCCGAACTGGCCGCCCTGGTCGACGTGACAGCCAACAACCGGCGCCTGCTGGGCGAGTTCGCCCCTACGTCGTACGACGGTGACCTGCTGTTCTTCACCGCCGCACAGGATCCGGACGCGGTCCCCGACCGGTACGCCGCCTGGCGGCCGTACATCTCGGGCCGCATCGACAACCACGATCTCCCGTGCACCCACGGGCAGTTGACCCGGCCTGCGGCACTTGACCGCATTGGGCCGGTGCTGGACAGCCACCTCAGGAGGAACCAGGCATGACCACCAACCCCTTCGACGACGACAGCATCGAGCACCTCGTGCTGGTGAACGACGAGGGCCAGCACTCCCTGTGGCCCGCGTTCGCCGACGTCCCGGCCGGCTGGACCGTCGTCCACGGCCGGGCGAGCCGCAAGTCCTGCCTGGACTACGTCGGCGAGCACTGGACCGACATGCGCCCCAAGAGCCTCGTCGAGGCCATGGGTCAGTGAGCACGGACGCCACGCGGAACAGCGCGAATAACGACGCGAAGAACGCAGAACATGGAGACATCGACGACCATGAGTGACACGACCAAGCTGGTGTGCCTTCCGTACGCGGGCGCCGGCGCTTCGTTCTACCGGCCCTGGACCGCCCTGGCAGGCGCCGAGTTGGAAATCGTGGCGCTGCAACTCCCGGGCCGGGAAAGGCTGATCGACGAGGAGCCGTACCGGGACGTCCACTGGGCGGTCGACGGGCTCCTCACCCAACTGCGGGAGCGCCTCGGCGACGAGGGCGGCCGCGTGGCCCTCTTCGGGCACAGCCTCGGCGCGGTGCTCGCGTTCGAACTCGCCCACCGGCTGGCCGCCGAGCCCGGCATCGAGCCGGTGCACCTGTTCGTCAGCGGGTCGCCCGCCCCCGGCCAGGGCCGTTCGGGTCGGGCCACCGGGCTGTCCGACGACGAATTCCTCGCCCGAGTCGGTGAGTTCGCGGGCTACCGCCACCCCGCCTTCGACGACCCGGAGATGCGCGAGCTGCTCCTGCCCGCCCTGCGCGCGGACGTCGAGATGCACGAGAACCACACCCCGTCGACCGAACTCCCCCTGGATCTGCCCCTCACGGTCGTCCGGGGCCAGGACGACGAGCTGGTCGGCCACGACGACGCCGTTTCCTGGAGCAAGGCGACCTCCCTCGACTTCACCTACGTCGAGCTCCCCGGCGGCCACATGTACCTGACGGAGGCCGCGCCCGCCCTCGTCCACGTCATCGCCTCGAAGCTCGCTTCCTGAAGGAGTTCCTCATGCGTCTGCACGGTAAGTCGGTCCTGGTCACCGGTGCCGCCCGTGGGCTCGGCAGGGCCACCGCGCTCGCCTGTGCCGCCGAGGGCGCCGATCTCACCCTCCTCGACATCTGCGCCGACCTGCCCGGCGTGCCCTACCCGCTGGGCACCCCAGGACAGCTGGCACACACGGCCGAGCTGTGCCGGGAGGCGGGCGCCGCCGTCCTCACCACCGAGGCCGACATCCGCGACCTGCGGGCCGTACGGGAGGCCGTGACCCTGGCCGAGGACCGCTTCGGCCGGATCGACGTCGCCGTCAACAACGCCGGCATCGCCGCCCCCTCCGGCAGACCCGTGCACGAGATCGACGAGGACGAGTGGTCCCTCATGATCGACGTGGACCTCTCCGGAGCCTGGCGGGTGATCCGCGAGGTGGGTAAAGCGATGAGCGCCCGGCGCGCCGGCAGCATCGTGAACGTCGCCTCCACCGCCGGACTCGTCGGCTACCGCCACTTCGCCGGCTACGTCGCCGCCAAACACGCCGTCGTCGGCCTCACCAAAGCCGCCGCCCTCGACTACGCGCCCACGAAGGTCCGCGTGAACGCGGTCTGCCCCGGATCGGTACGCGACGACGCACAGGCCGAGGGCCGGATGCTCGCCGAGATCGCCAGGGCACTCGACGTGCCCGTCCACGACCACGAGAAGACCTTCGTCGAGGCACAGCCCATGAACGCGCTGATCGAACCCGAGGACGTCGCCGCCGCGATCGTCTTCCTCGCCTCGGACGAGTCACGCCAGATCACCGGCACGGTCCTGACCGTGGACGGCGGCTACAGCATCCGCTGACTCCGAATCAGACTCCGCCTCCGACTCCCCCGAGCACCAAGGAGTAGTACGGCCCGTGAACGCCTCACTGCCCGATCCCACCCGCTGCCACGCGATCCGCGTCCGGTCCGCCCGCCTCCCGGAGTCCGTCGGCGATCAGGAACTGTGGATCGAGGACGTGCCCGTTCCGGCCACCGACCCCCTCGCCGAGCGCCGCCGGGCCATCGAACTCGCCCGTCCGGCCCAGGACATACGCAGGGTCCTGCTCCGGTACGCCGACGGCCTGTCCGACCTGATCGTCGTGAGCCGACGCGACGGCCACGACCGTACGCCCATGGACCGGCCGCCGACCGCGCCCCCTCCCGCCTGGGGCCTGGGCGACGACGGTCCAGCCGCCGGCTTCTCCGTCGCCCTGACTCAGGAAAGGCAGGGCAGGCAGGAAGGACAGGAAGGTGACGAGGCGAGTTGGCTCACCGCGCTGGCCGTCACCCTGCGCCGCTACGACCCCGACGTCCCGCCGGTCATCGGCACGGACCACGGCTGCCTCACCGTCGAACAGGCCGCCACGCTCGGCGAGTCGAAGCCGACCCCCGCGACGGGCCCCGCCCTCACGGGCCTGCTCTTCGCCACGCGGGACACGGGCGAGGGCGAGACCCTGTACGTGCCATGCCTCGCGCCGCCCTTCGCGCTCACGGTCTCCGTCTTCCGGGACTCGGGCGGCCTGCGTCTGCGCTGCGACTATCTGGGCAGCCACTTCTCGGCGGAGATCGCCGCACAGTTCGTACGGCACCTCGTGCACGTACACGGGCAGGTCCTGAACCTTCCGCACACACCGCCGGACGAGGTCGAGCTGCTCGACGAGTCGGAGCGCCTCCGCACTGCGGCACTAGGCCGCCCGTCCCGCGCACCGGCCACCGCGCCCACCTCCGCGACTGTGCCCGCCGCGCTCGACCGGATCGTGGCCGCGACACCGGACCATGTCGCGCTGACCGACGGCCCGACCGTCCTGACCTACCGCGAACTCGACGCGCGGGCCGACCGGTTGGCGTCGGGGCTGCGGGCCCACGGGGTGGTCGGCGGCGACCGGGTTGGCGTCTGCCTGGAGCGTTCCGCCGAACTCGTCGTCGTTCTCCTCGCCGTGCTGAAGGCCGGCGCGACCTACGTCCCCCTGGACCCCGCCTACCCGGCGGACCGGCTCGCCCACACGGCACGGGATGCGGAGTTGGGCGTGGTGGTCACCCGGCTCCCGGAGTTCCCGGCGGTGGCTGACCACGTACGGGTGACCCCGGACGAACTGGCGGACGCCCGGACCCCGGAGCGGCACGCGGACCTTCCGTCCCCCTCGCCCGACGACGCCGCCTACGTCATCTACACGTCCGGCTCGACCGGCCGCCCCAAGGGCGTCGTCGTACCGCACCGCAATGTGGTCGCCCTGATCGACGCGACCCGCGACGAGTACGGGTTCGGCGAGGCGGATGTGTGGACGTGGTTCCACTCCGCTGCCTTCGACTTCTCGGTGTGGGAGATATGGGGCTGTCTGCTGACCGGCGGACGGCTGGTCGTGGTGCCGTACTCGGTGTCCCGTGAGCCGGACCGCTTCCGCGATCTCCTCGTCGCCGAGCGGGTAACCGTCCTCAGCCAGACCCCGTCGGCCTTCGCCCAGCTCCTGGACGTCGATCACGGCGACGTGGCGGTGCGGCTCGTCGTCTTCGGCGGTGAACCGCTGGACGCGCGCATGCTGCTGCCCTGGTTCGACCGGCACCCCGAGCGGCTCTGCCGGGTGGTGAACATGTTCGGCATCACGGAGACCACCGTCCACGTCACCGAGCAGACCCTCACCCGGCAACTGTCCCTGGCCGGCACCCGTTCCGTCGGGCCGGCCCTGCCCGGCTGGCACCTGTACGTGCTCGACCCGGCCGGACGGCTGCTGCCGCCGGGCGTGGCCGGCGAGATCTGCGTCGGCGGTGCGGGGGTGGCGCTCGGCTACCTGGGCCAGGAGGAGTTGACGCGCCGGCGATTCGTCCCGGACCCCTTCACCGACGGGTTGATGTACCGCAGCGGTGACCTCGGGCGGCTTCGCCCCGACGGGCGGCTCGAACACCTCGGGCGGATCGACAGCCAGGTGAAGATCCGCGGCTTCCGCATCGAACTCGACGAGATCCGCTCCGTTCTGCTGGAGGATCCCGCCGTGCGCACCGCGGCCGTCCTGGTACGCCGTACGGACCCGGCCGACGCCGCCACTGCCAGGATCGACGCGTACGTGGTGCTGTCGCCGGAGGGCGATCCGGGCGCGGTCCGGGAGCGGGCCGCCGGGATCCTGCCCGAGTACATGCTCCCGGCCACGGTCAGCGCGCTGGACACCCTCCCCCTGACCCCCAACGGCAAGCTGGACGCGGCACGGCTCCCCGCGCCGACGGCCCACCGGACACGGGGAGAGCTGACCACAGGCCCCGTCGTCTCCTCCCCCGACAACCTCACCGCGAGCCTGACGGACATCTGGAGCGAGGTCCTGGGCGTACCTGTCGGCCCGGACGACGACTTCTTCGAACTGGGCGGCAACTCCCTGTTCGCGGTCCGCATCGGCGCCGCCCTGCGCGCCCGGGGTCTGCCGGCCCCGCGCCTGCGGGAGCTGTACCGCCACCCGACGATCCGGGCGACGGCCGCGAACCTCGGGGCGTCCGACCTCCCCCGCCTCGACGTCGCCGGTGCCCGGATCGAGCAACTGTCGTGATCCGGGCACCGTTCCAGGCCTGACGTCCGCCGCCCCGTGTCTCTCGCCCCGTACCTCTACTTGACGCTGATCTCCGCCACCTGGAGACGGCGAAGGGTGCTCTCGTCGGAAGCCGGTGCGCCGAGTCGGGTGGCCTGCAGTCGGACGTAGCGGCCGGTGGCAGCGGTGAGGGTGTAGGTCTGGGCGGTGCCGTTGGGGTTGGCCTGGCCGGTGACCGTGCGTGCGGTGGTGTAGGAGGTGGCGCCCTCGGCCCGGATCCGCAGGGTGAAGTCGACGGGGAAGCCCGCCGTGCCGCCGCCGACCGCACCGGTGTCGGTGCGGGGGTGGAGGGTGACGGCGCCGATGGCCCGGTCGGCGCCCAGGTCGACCTCGATCCAGACGGGTGTGGCGCTGACGTCGGCCGAGGTGAAGTCGATGCTGGTGAACCCCTTGGCACCGGCCACGCCGACCGTGGTGCCGTCGAGCACCCGGGTCTTGCCCCAGTCGCCGTTCTCCAGCGTGCAGTTGCTGGTCACCGCGGTCGCGGCGGTGGGGACGGTGAGTTCGGCCAGCTGCAGCCGGTACTTGGCCGACTCGTCCGCGGCCGGGGCGCCGAGCCTGGTGGCCTGCAGACGCACATATCGAGCGACGGTGGTTCTGAACCCGTAGGTCTGCACGAGGCCGCCCGGATCGGGCTGGGCGGTGACGGTACGGACGGTCGTGTACGTGGCGGCCCCGTCCGCGCGGGTCTGGAGGGTGAAGTCCACCGGGAAGCCCGCCGTTCCGCCACCGGCGGCGGGGGTGTCGGTGCGGGGGAAGAGGCGTACGGCGTCGAGGTCGGTGTCGGCACCGAGGTCGATCTCCACCCACACGGGATTCGCGCTGACATCGGCGGAGGTGAACTCGTTGCTGGTGTAGCCCCGGGCGCCGCTCACGCCGGTGAGCCTCCCGTCGGTGAGCCGGTTCCTGCCCCAGTCGGCGTTCTCCAGGCTGTTGTTGCTGGTGACCGTCCGGCCCAGAGCGAGGTCGTCGAGCCGGCCGGCGCCGGTGACCGTGAACGCCCAGGTCCCCGGCTGGAGGGTGAAGTAGACGTACGACGAGTCCTTGCCCGCGTACGTCAGGCCGTTGACGTTGCCCGTGGCGGAGCCGCCGGTGAAGACCGTGGTGCCGCCTGCCCTGACGACAGGCTGGGAGCCGCCGTAGGTGGGCATGCCGACGCGGGCCGTCGTGCCGCTCGGCGAGGTGAGGTTCAGGGTGACCGTCGTGCCGTCGCGGGTGATGCCGACGCGGATGTCGCCCTTCACGGTGGGCGTGACAGCGTTGATCTTCGTGAGGGTGCCGGTCTGCGGGACGACGTCGTACGACGTCCAGCCGGGCCGGGTGGGGCGCACGCCGGCCGCGTAGGCGGACAGCGCGTACAGCGGGCCGCCGTTCCACGCGTGGTTGTCGGTTCCCTCGGCCTTGGTCCACAGCTCCCACAGTGTGTAGGAGGCGGGGTCTGTGACCTGGGCGGCGTAGCGGTTGCGCATCCGTTCCTCGGCGACGCCGGCCGCGCCCGTCAGGTACAGCGCCTCCAGCACGTAGAACTCCATGTACGGGCTGGCGTTGAGGTGGGTGCGCAGCACCTCGACGACGGCGCGGTGACGGGAGGCGGGGGCCAGGCCCGCGACCACGGCGAGGGCGTTGGCGCGGTCGTCCGTGTCACCGTTGTAGCCGGGTGAGCGGTACTCGTTCCTCGACGAGTTCCACAGCACGCGGTCGAAGTTGGCCTTCACGCTGTCGCGTTGGGCGTTCCATCCGGCCGTGTCGGCGCTGTTGCCGCTGAGGTCGGCGAGCTTGGCGGCGGTGTCCAGGGCCAGGTAGTACCAGCAGTTGTCGAGGACGCGGGCGTCGATGTTGCTGCCCCAGTCCTCCCAGTCCCAGTCCCCGGCGCGGTGCTTGACGAGGCCGTCGCCGTCCAGGGCCCACAGGTTGAGGTACTTCTTCACCGCCGGGTAGGCGCCGGTGACGGCGTCGGCGTTGCCGGTGTAGAGGTAGTAGGTCCAGAACGACCACACCGAGGCGAGCATCTGGACGGGCAGTTCGGCGGTCCAGATGGTCGACGGGACCGGGGAGTAGAGCGCCCCGCTGTCCTTCTGCCAGGACGTCAGCTGGGAGATGGCCTTGGCGCCGAGGGCGTGGGAGCGGGTGTCGAAGGTGTAGAAGCCCTCCTTGAGTTGGTTGACGACATCGCCCCACCACTGGGCGCGTTCCCGGGTGGGGCAGTCCATGTAGTTGTCCCGCATGTTGACGTACATGGTGCGGGCGGCCTTGCCCCAGAGGGTGTCGAAGAAGGCGTCGCTGCTGCTGAACGAACCGGCGAAGTCGGTGTCGTAGCCGGACTCGCGGTACTTCAGCTCCAGGACGGCGACACCGGCCGGGATGGTGTAGCGCACGGCGGTACCGCTCATCCAGCCCAGCGACTCGAACTCCTGCACCCCGCCGGTGCAGACGTAGGTGGAGCGGACGTTGTAGGCGGTGCCGGGTTCGATGCCCGTCAGGTTGGCGCCGTCGTCGTAGTGGTCGGTCTGGATACCGATCACCGCGCCGGCCGGGGCGTCCACCTTGAGGTACGGCGTGACCTGCAGGTTGGACGGCAGGGTGCCGGAGATGGCGGTGCTGCCCTGTCCGGTGGACGGCAGTGAGGCGGCGTTGGTGTATGACGTGAGACCGGAGTGGCGGAACAGCGGGACGGGCCGCTGGACGAGGTCGTTCCAGGGCGCGGCTCCCGCGGCGCCGAAGTCGGTGGGCGCCGTCCAGCCGCTGTCGTCGAACCCGGGCGACTGCCAGCCCGCCAGGGCGGTGGCGTTGCGGGCGTCGTAGTAGATGTTCGACTCGGGAATCCGGAAGTTCGCCTGCGTGCCGCTTGTGTTGTTGGCGTAGCCGGCGTGGACGGTGTGCTTCCAGCCGGTGTCGCTGACGATCCGGTTGGTCGTGGAGCCGGTGGTGATGTCCGACTGGAACAGCAGTCCGCCCTTGCCACTGCTGTTGTGCGAGAAGCCCTGCTTGCCGAAGTGCCACACCAGAAGGGCGACGGTGTTGGCGCCGCCGGTCAGGTAGGGGGCGAGGTCGATCACGTCGTGGTAGGTGTCCGTGCGGTTCGGGCCGCGCTTGAGCTGGCCCTCGAAGACCACGAGGGTTCCGTTCACCCACAGCCAGTACTTGGAGTCGGCGGCGATCCGCGTCACCGCGCTGCCCGGCTTGGCGGCCAGGTCGAACGACCTGCGGAAGGCCACCCACTGGTTCGTCGTGGTGGACGGCGCCCAGATCCACCTGGCGGTCCAGGGGTCCGCGGCCGCGGCCGTCGGGGCGAGGGCGGGCAGCACCAGGGAGCTCAGCACGGGGGCGAGCGCCACGGCTGTGGCGGTGCGGAGGACAGACCTGCGGCTCAGCTGTCGCATCGGGTGTTCCGTTTCGTGAAGGGGTGCGGGTTCGAAAAGCTCGGGGTCGGGGTCGGCGCGGCTGTCAGCCCTGCAGGTCGCTCAGCAGCGTCTCCAGGTCGGCTGCGGCACCGTCACCGCCGTCCTCGAAGAGGACCTTGTTGGCCAGCGCGGGCAGTTCACGCGCCGGCACGTCCAGATACGGTTCCAGTCGCCGGGCCAGCCGGGCGGGGTCCGTGCCCAGTCCGTGCCGGGCCAGGACACCGGCGGTGGCCTCCCACAGGCCGGGGGCGTCCATCAGATCCCGTACGGTCACCACCGCGG
This sequence comes from Streptomyces sp. NBC_01390, assembly GCF_045040105.1. Classification (NCBI taxonomy): domain Bacteria; kingdom Bacillati; phylum Actinomycetota; class Actinomycetes; order Kitasatosporales; family Streptomycetaceae; genus Streptomyces; species Streptomyces sp. NBC_01390. The sequence continues at coordinate 636,889 of NZ_CP109551.1, forward strand.
CCGGGGCCGGGAGGCAGGGATCCTCGGTCGTCCAGGTGTGTGTGCCGTGCGTCGCGGTCAGGGCGGGCCAGCCCTCGCCGGGCAGGTGAACGGTGGCTCGCGTCCCCACCGGCACGGTCACCTCCAGCTGGAAGCGCCCCGCCTCCCGCCGCCAGCTCACCGAGGCCTCGCCGTAGGGGGTGATGTGCCGGGCGGAGGCATGGGTGAGGGCCCGGTCCGGCAGCGGACGTACGGTGAACTCCCGGTATCCGGGGGCCGCGGGGGCGAGTCCGGCCACCGTACGGTGCATCCAGTCGGCGACCGCGCCGAGCGCGTAGTGGTTGAAGGACGTCATCTGGCCGGGGTTGACCGTGCCGTCGGGAAGCATGCTGTCCCAGCGTTCCCAGACGGTGGTGGCGCCCATCGTCACCGGATACAGCCAGGAGGGGCAGCCCTTCTCCAGCAGCAGCCGGTGGGCGAGGTCCGGGCGGCCGGCGGAGGTGAGGGCGTCGGTCATCAGCGGGGTGCCGACGAATCCGGTGGCGATCCGGAAGCCGTTCGTGCGGACGAGGTCGGCGAGCCTGCGTCCGGCGGTCGCACGCTGTTCGGGCCCTGCGAGCAGCTCCCACTGCAGGGCCATGGCGTACGCGGTCGGCGAGTCGCCGACGATCCGGCCGGCCGGTGTGACGAACACGCGGGCGAACGCCGCCCGGGTCCGGGCGGCGAGCGCACGGTACTTGTCGGCCTCCTGCGAACGGCCCAGGGCGTCGGCGGTGCGGGCGACCACGTCCGCGCAGCGAATCAGGCACGCGGTGGCGACGACGTCCGCGGGCGTACGGGCGGCGAACGGGTCGTCCGGCGGTGCGGCCGGGTCCAGCCAGTCACCGAACTGGAAACCGCCCGTCCACACCCCGTCGGTGGTGAGCGAGGCCGCCTTGTCGACCCAGGCGCGCGCACTGGCGTACTGACGTCGCAGGACGCCAAGGTCGCCGTACCGCTCGTACAGCACCCAGGGCACCACCGCGGCCGCGTCCCCCCAGGCCGCCGCGGTCGGCGTCTCGACGTCCAGGACTTCGGGGATCACCCAGGGCACCGCGCCGTCGGGATGCTGGTCGGCGGCGAGGTCGGCGAGCCAGGTGGAGAGGAAGCCCGCGGAGTCGAAGAGGAAGGCGGCGGTGGGTGAGAAGACCTGGATGTCTCCGGTCCAGCCCAGCCGTTCGTCGCGCTGCGGACAGTCCGTGGGCACGTCGAGGAAGTTGCCGCGCGTGGCACGGACGACGTTCTCGTGGAACTGTTCGAGATCCGGGTCCGAACAGGAGAACCATCCGGTGCGGCGCAGGTCGGTCCCCACGACCATGGCGTGCAGATCCTCGGCCCTCAGGTCCGGCACCCCGGTGATCTCCGCGTAGCGGAACCCGTGGAAGGTGAACGAGGGTTCGAGGACGGCCTCGGCGGAGTCGGCCAGGAGGTAGGTGTCGAGGGCGTCGGCCGTACGCAGTGGCCTGGTGCACAGTTCCTCGTCCTCGAGGACCTCGGCGTGCCGGACCGTGACCTCCTGGCCGTCCTCGGCGCCGCGCACGCGCAGCCGGACCCAGCCGACGACGTTCTGTCCGAAGTCGGCGAGCGTACGGCCGGACGGCGACTGCCAGACCCTCAGCGCGGGCAGCTCCTCCGTGACCCGTACGGGAGGGCCCTCCGGGGCGACGAGCCGCGGCAGCGCCGCCTCCTCGTCGGGCAGCACCTCCACCGGGCCGGTCGCCGGGCCGGGTGCGAACCGCAGATCGGTGCGCTGGCCCTTGTAGAGGTCGTCCGCGACAACACCGGTGTCCCGGGCCCGCCACTCCTCGTCGGTGCCGAAGACGTCCATCGACCCGTCGGCGTACCGGACTTCGAGCTGGGCGAGGAGGGCGAGGCGGTCGCCGTACAGTGCGCGGGCGCCCCACCAGCCGAGATGACCGCGGTACCAGCCGTTACCGAGGAGGACGGAGACGGTGTTCGCGCCTTCCGTCAGGAGCGCGGTGACGTCGTGGGTCTGGTAGCGCAGCCGGTGACGGTAGCTGGTCCAGCCGGGTGCGAGGACCTCGTCGCCGACCCGGGTGCCGTTGAGGGAGGCGGTGTAGACGCCGTGGGCGGTGGCGTACAGCCGGGCGCTCACCACCCCGGGGCGCAGGACGACCGTTCGGACGAGTTCCGGGGCGGGCGAGTCCAGGGCGCCGTGGTCGCGGGGGGTGATGAACCGGGCTTCCCAGTTCTCTGGTCGCAGCAGTCCCGTCTCGACGGTGGCCGGGTCGCTCCAGCCGCTCCACTTCTCCCCGGAGGCCACCCGTATGCGAACGGTCGCTTGGGCGCGGGAACGCAGGGGCTCGAACGGCCAGGGCACCAGGATCTGCTCGGGCGACTCGACCCGGACGACTTCGGCGCCGTCCAGCTCCACCTCGTACGCCGTCTGCCGCCACCCGGGGTCGTCCGTGCGCACCTGCCAGGAGAGGCGTGGCGTCGGGACGCCCACACCGAGCGGACGATCCCGGTGTTCGAAGCGGATCGCCGCAACGGTGGTGCTGGGCTCCGGATGCCGCAGGGTCATACCTGTCCCCTCCCTCGATGTGGAACGTTCCACGTTTGAAACGACTCAACCATGAGCCGAGGAGGTCGGGACGTCAAGAGGGAAGGAGGCGGAAATCCGAGTGCGGGTCCAGGTCAGCGGCGCGGGGGCGCGGTGCTGCCGCGCACCACGAGGTGCGGTGTCGAGGCCATGACGACGGCACGGTCACGGCGGTTCTCGATCCGCTCCAGCAGGAGCCGGGCCGCGGTGCCGCCCATCATGGCGCCCGCCTGGTCCACGCTGGTCAGGTTCACCGGAGCGAGGGCGGCCACGGACGTGTTGTTGTACCCGGCGAGCGAGAGATCCTCGGGAATGCGCAGGCCCAGCTCGCCGGCGGCCCGGAAGACGCCGGTCGCGGCGACGTCGGCGCCGGCGAAGATCGCGGTGGGCGGACGCGTGGAGGTGAGCAGTTCCATGGCGCCGCGGTAGCCGCCCTCGTCCGAGTACCCCGAGTTCACGATCCGGGCCAGGTCGGCCAGACCGTGCCGGGCCATCGCCTCGCCATAGGCGGCCCGGACATGGTGCTCCGGCCGCTGCTGCCACTGGCTGCCACGGACCGTGGGGTGCGACAGGTGGGCGATGTCCCGGTGGCCCAGGCCGACCAGGTGGTCCACCACGAGATCGACGCCGAACCCGTCCTGGTTGACCACGCAGTCGTACGCCGGTGAAGGGTCGTGATGGCCGAGGACCACCGTCGGCACGTCGGCGGCGACGCGCACCACCTCCGCCCGGGGGACGGCGGGCGCGATCAGGATCAGGCCGTCCATCAGCCGGTCCACCATGGCGTGGATCAGCTTCGTCTGGTCCTCCTTCTCGGCGGAGCCGCTGGAGCCGATGAACACCGCGTACTCGGTGTTGCGCAGCGTCGCGTCGACGCCCTCCAGGAGGTCGGCGTAGAAGGCGTTGCGGATGCTCGCGAGCAGCACGCCGATCGTGTAGGTACGGCCCCGCATGCCACGGGCGGCGGCGTGCGGACGATAGCCGAGTTCGGCCATCGCGGCCCGCACCCGCTCACGCATGGCCGGGCTCACGCCATAGGCGTTGGTCAGCACCTTCGACACGGCGGAGGTCGACACTCCCGCACTGCGCGCGACGTCGGCGATGGTCGCTCTCTTCGAGCCGCCCGTTGATCGCATGGGGGTCCCCACCTCTGCTGTCGCGCGCCACCCACTTCGGCGTTTCCGGAACGCTCCTCGCAGCTGACCTGACGGCTCCGCCGGTTCACCTCGCTCTTGGGGCAATCCTTTGTGGCACGTTACACGAAGGGCCCGGCGAGACAGGCGCGACGGGCAGCCGCATCGCAGCGGCCCGCGGTCGGCGGGCAGGGTCCAGCAGGACGATTGCCAAGGCGGGCGGCCTCTCGCGGGCGGGACGAGGCGTCCGCCGGGCGGGAGGTACGTCCGTAGACTCGGCGGCAGCCGTTCCCAGGGATAAGGAATCGGATGGAGCCACCAGTACGACGCCGCCGCGTCACGATCGTCGATGTCGCACGCCACGCCCAGGTGTCCACCACCGCGGTGTCCAAGGTGCTGCGCAACGCGTACGGAGCCAGCCCCGAGATGCGCGTCAAGGTCCGACGCGCGATGGACGAACTCGGCTACCGGCCCCACGCCGGCGCCAGAGGCCTGCGCGGACAGACGTACACCATCGGCGTGATGCTCCCCGACATCCGCAACCCCTTCTTCCCCGACGTCCTCGACGGCATCACCCATCGGCTCCAGAACACCGAATACCAGGTCCTGCTGGGCCCCGGCTGCAACGGCGAGAAAGAGGAAGCGCGCGTCACCGAGGCGATGCTGGACCGCGGCATGGACGGCCTCGTCCTCGTCGCCCCCGTCTCACCGCGCACCCACCTCGAACACATCGCCTCCCGCGTGCCCACCGTCGTCGTCGGCCGCCACGGATCATCCGCCCTCTACGACACCGTGGCCGACGACGACGTCCAGGGCGCCTCCCTCACCGTGAAGCACCTCGCGGGCCTCGGCCACCGGCGCATCGCCCACATCGAACACCACGAAACCGACCCCACACGCCTCGCCGAGATGCCCAACGCCCAGCGCGCCGACGGATACCGACAGGCCATGCGCGCACACGGACTCGCCGAGTCGATCGACGTCGTCTCCACCACCTACACCCAGGAAGGCGGCTACGAGGGCGCGCAGGAACTGCTGGCCCGCCCCAGCATCCCGACCGCCGTCTTCGCCGGTGCTGACATCGTGGCCATGGGTGTCCTGGAGGCGATCAACGAAGCCGGCCTCTCCGTCCCCGACGACATCTCGGTGGCCGGCTACGACAACACCACCTTCGCCGCCCTCGGCCCCATCTCACTGACCAGCATCGACCAGGCAGGCCACAGCATCGGCGACAACGCCGCCCGCCTGCTCCTGGCACGCCTCGCCGACCCGCACAGACCCACCGAGCAGATCCTCCTGTCCCCCACCCTCGTGCCACGCCGGACCACGGGCCGCCCACCGGCGTAGCCCGCCGACCCGTGCGGTGGGCCCGGCCGCGTACGGGAAGGCTCGGCCGCGTCGGATCAGGCCTCGGCCAGGGGCAGGGTCACCTCGAAGCGGCATCCGCCGGGTACGTTGCGCACGGCGGCCTGTCCACGGTGTGCCTCGACGATGCCCCGGACGATGGCGAGGCCGAGCCCGGCCCCGGCCGGAGGGGTACGGGCATGCGTGCCGCGCCAGCCGGTGTCGAAGACCCTCGGCAGGTCGTCGTCCGGGATGCCCCCGCAGCCGTCGGTGACGGACACGACGACACCGTCCGGGGAACGCTCGGCGGCGACCGCGACCGTACCGTCCGAAGGTGTCCGGCGGATCGCGTTGACCAGCAGATTGCTCAGCACCCGGCTCATCTCCTTGCCGTCGACCTCGACCGGCACCGGCTCGATGCGGTCGCCGATCAGCCACACGCCGTGCTCTCGGGCGAGCGCGTCCGCTCCGGCGAGGGCGTCGCCGACCAGGTCGTACATGGAGATGCGCGAAGGCGAGAGGGCGAGCGCCCCGGCATGTATGCGGGAGAGTTCGAAGAGGTCCCCGACCATGTCGTTGAGACGTTCGACTTCGGTGCGCATCTGGCGGAGGTAGCGCTGGGGGTCGGCGGCGACGCCGTCCTCCAGGGCCTCGGACATTGCGCGCAGTCCCGCGAGTGGGGTGCGCAGGTCGTGCGAGATCCACGCGACCAGCTCGCGCCTCGATGTCTCCAGGGCCCGCTCACGGTCCCGGGATGTGGCGAGCTTCGCGCTGGTGCTGGCCAACTCCCGGCTCAGCGCGGCGAGTTCGGCGTTCGCCGAGCCGTGGGGAGCAGCGAAGTGGCCGCCGTCGCCGAAGGAACGGGCAGCGGCGGTGAGTGCCCTGCTGCCGGCGACGACCCACCGGCCGAGCACGAGGGCGGTGACCAGGGAGACGACCGCCGCCATGGCGACGACCATGGTGACGACGGTCAGGTCGTGCGTGGACAGGAACATGGCCCTCGCCACGGACAGCGTGCCCGCGAGCATGGCCGTCACGGCCACGGCCGCGACGACAGCGAGGGACGTGGTCAGCGAGCGCCGCCTGATCAGCCACAGAACGCCCGCCCCGAGCAGCCCGGCGGCGACAGCGCCGAGAAAGGCGAACAGAGCGATCAGCAGGAAGTCGGTCATGCTCATACGGTCTCCTCGAACGGGGTGGCGTCGAAGCGGTAGCCCACTCCCCACACCGTCTGGATCAGCTGCGGCCGGGCCGGGTCGTCCTCCACCTTGCCCCGCAGCCGACGTACATGGACGGTGACGGTGGACAGGTCGCCGAAGTCCCAGCCCCACACCTCGCTCATCAGCTCCTCGCGGCTGTAGGCGCGCCCGTGGTTGCGCAGCAGAAAGGCGAGGAGGTCGAACTCGCGGAGCGTGAGGCTGAGTTCGGTGCCGTTCTTGGTGGCGCGCCGGGCGGCCGGGTCGAGGGTGATGCCTGCCCCGTGCACCGGCTGAGCCGCTGTGGCCGGCCGGGACCGGCGCAGTACCGACTCGACCCGCAGCACCAGCTCACGGGGGCTGAAGGGCTTCGTGACGTAGTCGTCGGCGCCCACTTCGAGGCCCAGGATCCGGTCGCCCTCGTCGCCGCGGGCGGTGAGCATGATGACCGGCACGGGCCCGCGGGCCCGGATACGGCGGCACACCTCCAGGCCGTCCATGCCGGGCAGCATCAGGTCGAGCACCACCAGGTCCGGCCGGTGGGCGGCGGCCCGCACGAGCGCCGACGGCCCGTCCCCGGCCCGGTCCACGTCGTACCCGGCACGGTCGAGATAGCCGGAGACGACCTCGGCGACCGTCGGATCGTCGTCCACGACGAGGACGCGCATAGCGCCTCCACGCCCACGTGGAGCAAGCTCGGAACCTGCGGATTCGTGCGACTGCTGCATGCCTCCAGTTTCCCACCGGCCTCGCTTCCCTGCGGCACGGTCGTCCTGACCGTCCGCGTTTCGTAAGAACCTGTGGTCACCACCCCGTCAGCAGCAGGTGGTTGAGGAGCAGGGCGAGGACGGCCTGTGCGGCGAGCCAGACGCGGGGGCGGTTCAGGAACGCGCATGCCGGGAGCAGCCAGAGTGCGAACGGCAGCCAGATGCGCTCTGTCTCCGCCTTGCTCATGCCGGAGAGGTCGGCGGCGAGGAGGGCGAGCAGCGCGGCGAACACGAGCACGGCGAGCCGGGATTCCGGGGCGTCGACGCCCGTGCGCGGCAGCCCGCGCAGTCCCTCGCGCACCGGAGCCGCGCCGGCTCGCCGCAGGCCCGCGACCGTCGCCGGTCCCACCAGCAGCACCGTGCACGCGAGGTTCGCCCACACCCAGTAGCCGTACGGCCGGATGCCGCCGGCTCCCTGGAAGTACCGGGTGACGAGCAGGTGGTAGGCCTCCCACCAGTTGAAGCCGGCGAACGTGAAGGCGGCCGGGACGACCACGAGTCCGGCGAGGACGTACGGGAGTGGGCGCAGGCGTCGGGAGCCGAGCAGCACCACGCCGGCGGCGATCACGGCGAACAGTGTCAGGCCGTACGAGAGATACGCGGTGAGGCCGAGGAGGAGCCCGGCGGCGAGGCCCGCCGCCCGTGGCCGGTGTCCGGTGACCGCGAGGGCGAGGAAGGCGAGGGCCCAGGCGGCGACGGCCGCGAAGTAGCCGTCGGCGGAGGTGCCCATCCACACGGCTGCCGGGGCCAGGACCAGGAAGGGGGCCGCCCGGCGGGCGATCGCCTCCCCGCACAGCGCACGCAGGGTGACGAGCACCGCCACGGCCGCTGTCGCCCCGACGGTGATGCACCAGACGCCCGCCCAGGCCCCGCCGCCCAGCCCGATCCGGTCGAGGAGGACGAAGGTGAGGGTGGCCCCGGGGGGATGTCCGGCGACGTGCGCGGGCCAGGCTCCGGGTGAGTGGAACAGGATGTGGTGAGTGAAGTCCCGTAGGGCGGCGTGGATGTCATGGAAGCGGTTGACGGGCTCGATGACCTGCAGGTACTCGTACTTGGTCGTCAGTCGCCGGGCGATGCCGCGCTGCCAGCCGTCGACCAGGGCCAGCGAGAACGTCCACGCCGTGGCGGTGCCGTAGGCGGTGATCAGCAGGGCGCGCCAGGGCAGTCGGGCGGCGAGGAGCGGCCCGTACGCGACGACGGTGACGGCCACGATGATCGCGGCGGGGGTGCCGGGGCCGAGGTGCGGCTCCCAGTGACCGTACAGGGGCGGAAAGCTGACATGAAGGGTGCCGTATCGGTTCTCGATGACGGTCCCGACCACAGCGGCCGTCGTGAAGAGCAGGGCCGCGGTCAGGACCGCGTACAGGTCCCGGCGAAGATCGCGGTTCATCTCTCCGTCACCGTCCTGCCCGGCGACGGGTCCCTGTCCTGCCGGCTGCTGATCACGGTGGCACTCCCCCTTCGGCCGCTGCGGTCAGCGCGGCCACCGTGGTTGCGCAGGGCGACGAAGGAGCGGCCGCCGGTCGTCCACTGGCGCTCCGGGTGCCAGTCGGCCTGCGTCGCCAGCCGGAGAAGGGCCGGGGTGCCGAGCCGGGCCCAGGGGAAGGGCGGCCCGGCGGACCCGTGAGCGCCGGCGGTGAGCCGGACGACCTGGACGGTGACGGGTTCGCCGACCTCACTGTCGGGGGCGGTCTCGGTGATCAGGAGGCCGCCATGCTTGAGGAGTTGGGACATCCGCCGCAGAAGGGCGGCCGGATCGCCGCCGATGCCGATGTTGCCGTCGATGAGCAGGACGGTGTCCCAGCGTCCTTCGGCGGGGAGCGGTTCGAAGACGGAGCGGCGCAGAGCCTGGCCGCCGAGCCGCACGGTGCGGGTGACGGCGGCTTCGCTGATGTCGATGCCGAGGGCGGGCAGGCCACGGGAGGCGAGTTCGGCGACGAGCCGCCCCGGCCCGCATCCGACGTCGAGTACGGCCCCTTCGCAGTGGTCCAGAACCCTCATGTCCGCCGCGTCGGCCCCGGCGCACCAGCGTTCCACCTCCAGCGGCAGCAGCCAGCCGTCGGACCGGCGCAGGAAGAGCGGCCCCCGGCCGGTGACCAGGGCCTCGGAGTACGGGTCGGCGGACCAGGGGCGCGGGGCGCCCGGCAACGTGACGGGCGCGGGACAGTCCGAGCCGATCATCCTGGGTGAGGTGATCTCGTGTGCGGTGCTCATCGGCCGGCGGTCACCCGAAGACGTCCCAGCTCGGCGGCGAACCGGCTGTGCGGGGCCGACGCGGCGACCGCCTCCGCGTCGCGGGCGGTGTCCACGTCCCGGAGGGGCGGCAGGTCGCGGACACGCAGGCCCGCCATGACGAGCCGCTCACGCTGTACGGCGCCTGTCGTGGGCGTCGACATCGGCACACCCCGCAGCAGTTCGGGGTCGGGGCGGGCGAGACCGAGCGCCCAGAAGCCGCCGTCCTCGGCCGGGCCGACGTACGCGTCGCAGTCGGCGAAGTCCACGGTGAGCAGTGCGGGCGTCACCTGCGGGGTGTCCATGCCGATGAGCAGCGCGGGTCCGTCGCAACCGGCGAAGGCGGCGGCCAGGCGCTCGTCCAGACCTCCCGCGCACTGCTGGACGACGTCGAAGCCGGGCGGCAACCAGGGGCCCGGAGCACCGTCGAGCACCAGTACGCGACGCCGGGCGGGGGTGGCCGCGACTGTCCGCAGGGTGTCCACGAGCGCGGCCTCGGCGAGCGTCGCCGCTTCCCGGGGTGTGAAGGGCGGGGTGAGCCGGGTCTTGACCCGGCCGGGCCGCGGCTCCTTGGCGATGACGAGGAGTGTGGTCATTGGGCGGTTCACTGGCCTGTTCACTGGGCGATTCCTTCTGGGTGTACGGCGACCGGGCCGACGACGGCCTCTTCCCTGACCACCGGCGGTTCGGACAGGACCCGGCTCATGTCCCTTACCGCCTGCCAGGTCCCACGCCAGGTGCCGGTGACCTTGGAGGCGCCGGTGCGCGGCAGGTAGGGCACGTCGTGCTCGACGACACGCCAGCCGGAGTCGGCGGCCCGGACGACCATCTGCAGCGGGTAGCCGCTGCGCCGGTCCGTGAGGTCGAGGTCGAGCAGTTGTTCGCGTCGGCCGGCGCGGAGCGGACCGAGGTCGTGCAGGCGCAGCCCGGTGCGACGGCGCATCATCCGTGCCAGCGCGAGGTTGCCCACGCGGGCGTGCGCGGGCCAGACGCCTCGGCCCTGCGGGCGGCGCCGCCCGAGCACGAGATCGGCCTCCCCCTCCCGTACCTCGCGTACGAAGGGTTCGAGCAGGGACGGGTCGAGTGAGGCGTCGCAGTCGCAGAAGCACACGATGTCCGCGGTGGCCGCGGTCAGCCCCGCGTGGCAGGCGGCGCCGAAGCCCCGGCGGGTTTCCGGCACGACGGTCGCGCCGAGGGAACGGGCCAACTCTGCCGATCCGTCCGTGGATCCGTTGTCCACCACCAGCGCGCGCCAGGTGGCCGGGATACGGGCGAGCACCCAGGGCAGCGCCTCGACCTCGTTCAGACAGGGAAGGACAACGTCGACGGGCGCGACGGCCTCCGCCACCGACGGGGCTGCGGACAGCGAAGGTGCGAGGGAAGGGGACTCAGGAAGGGACTCAGGAGGGGTCATCACGACTTTCACCTTGGGAAGACACACGGGACGCGAACGTCGGGCCGGCTAAGTTCAGGTCGGGGGACGCGGCGGGGGCCGAGAGCTACTCCCCGCGCAGCTTCGCCCTCGCGAACTCCCGCATCCCCTCCTCGAATCCGACCTCGGCCTTCCAGCCCAGCTCGGCTCGAAGCCGGGACGAGTCCGCCGTGATGTGGCGGACGTCCCCCAGGCGGTACTCCCCGGTCACCACCGGCTCGGGCCCGCCGTACGCGGAGGCCAGCGCCCGCGCCATCTCCCCCACCGTGTGGGGCTCCCCGCTGCCGGTGTTGTACGCGACCAGCGCCCCGCCCCGGGCCTCCGCTTCCAGCGCCGCCACGTTGGCGGCCGCCACGTCACGCACATGGACGAAGTCACGCCGCTGCCCTCCGTCCTCGAAGACGCGCGGAGCCTCACCCCGGGCGAGCGAGGACCGGAAGAACGACGCGACGCCGGCGTACGGGGTGTCGCGCGGCATGCCCGGCCCGTACACGTTGTGGTAGCGCAGCGAAACGGCGGAGCCGCCCGCCGACCGGGCCCACGCCGCCGCCAGATGCTCCTGGGCCAGCTTGGTCGTGGCGTACACGTTGCGGGGGTCGACCGGGGCGTCCTCCTCGACCAGCCCCGGGTTCAGCTGCTCCCCGCACCGCGGGCACCGGGGCTCGAACCGTCCCGCGTCCAGATCCGCCACGGTCCGTGGGCCGGGCCGTACCGTTCCGTGCCGCTCGCAGGCATAGGACCCCTCGCCGTACACGACCATCGACCCCGCCAGCACCAAGTGCCGTACCTTGGCGCCGGCCATGGCGGAGAGCAGCACGGCCGTGCCCAGGTCGTTGTGGGACACGTACTGGGCCGCGTCCCCGAAGTCCTTCCCGAGGCCCACCATCGCGGCCTGATGACAGACGGCGTCGACGCCGGTCAGCACGTCGGCGACCGCGTCGGGGTCCCGCACGTCCAGGCCGTCACGCAGGTCGAACACGACCGCCTGGTGGCCCCGCGCGGTCAGGGCCTCCACGACATGACTCCCGATGAACCCGGCTCCGCCGGTGATCAGTACTCGCATGCCTGAAACGCTAGGAGCAGACACCTACCGCGCGGCAGCCCCACGCCCGTCCCGTCACAGGTCCGTAAGACCTCGGCCAAGCCGCTCACGCCCGTTTCGCTACCCTGCCGAACGGCGCCAGGGCTCGCGTGCCCGTGTCCGGGCGGATCACGAAGCGCCGCGGGTCGATGCCCGCCATGATCGCCGCCGCGAGCTTCTCCGCGGTGAACACACCTTCCGATCCGGCCCGCCTACCCTGACCGCCCGTCACCGAAGTCAGGCCTACGAGGCCAGTCGGTGCGAAGAGACTGCGGGCCGAGCCGGGGACGACGCGCGCCCCTCAGCCGCGCGCTTCCTGTCATCGACAGACGCGCGGGTGCTCCAGGTGTGGATCCCGTGCAGCATCGCGTCCAGGTAGCGGCGGCCGGAGTCGAGCCGGGTCTCCAGGTCGTCGGCGTGGATCTGGGCGGCGTAGGCGATCCCGCACATGAGCGGCCGCAGATCGTCCCAGGTGACCATGCCACGCACCGCCCCCGCCGCGTGCGCGCGCTCCAGCAGGCGGCCGGCCAGGGAATCCATCGCGTCGGCGAGTTCGGTGGTGCGGGCCAGGACCTGGTCCGGCGCGGAGCGCACGGCGGTGATGGAGGGGTCGGTCAGCTGCGCTTCCAAGGTGGTGCCCAGGAAGTTCCCCAGCGCCTGGGCCGGAAATCATGGTGTCTCAACGGCGAAGATTCTGCACAGCGCCGGCAGCCATCCGCGTTGCCTCGCAGACGGCTGCGTCGTTCCCGTTCTTCAGGGCTTCTTTGAGCTCGCCGACGGCGGCCTCGACCTCGGTCCTGATGCCGCCCGGCACAGTGTTCGCGTGGTCCTGGATGAACTTCTCGGTGGAGTAGACGAGTTGCTCGGCCCGGTCGCGCGTCTCGGCGGCTTCACGACGCTGACACTCCCACTCCGCGTACCGCTGGGCCTCACGCACCATGCGCTCGAGGTCGGCCTCTGGCAGCGCGGATCCGCCGGTGGCCGTCACGCGTTGCTCCTCGCCAGTGGCCAAATCCTTGGCGGAGACGTGCATGATGCCGTTGGCGTCGATGTCGAAGGCGACCTCGATCTCCGACTCGCCGGACTTCGCGGGAGACAGACCGGTCAGTTCGATCGTGGCGAGCTTATTGTTGTACGCCGCGATCTCGCGCTCACCCTCGTAGACCTTGATCTCCAGCGCGGTCTGGTTGTCCCGTACTGTCTCGATGATCTCGGAACGCTTGGTCGGGATCGTGGTGTTGCGTTCGATGACCTTGGTCATGATGCCGCCCTTGGTCTCGATGCCGAGGGACAGAGGGGTGACGTCGAGCAGCAGGATGTCCTTGACCGCGCCCTTGAGGATGCCGGCCTGGAGGGCGGCGCCGGCGGCGACCGGCTCGTCCGAACGGACCCGTTGGCGCTCCTTGCCGCCGGTGAGTTCGTCGACCAGCTCTATGAGGGCGGGCATACGTGTCGATCCTCCGACGAGGATGACGTGGTTGATCTCCTTGAGGCTGACGCCGGCGTCCTTGATGACGTTGTGGAACGGCGCCTTGCAGCGCTCCAGCAAGTCCGCGGTGAGCTGCTGGAACCCGTCCCGGGTGAGCCTCTCGTCCAGGTGCAGCGGGCCCTCGGTGGAGGCCGCGATGTAGGGCAGGTCGATCATGGTCTCGGTGGTCGAGGAGAGTTCGACCTTCGCCCTCTGCGCGGCCTCGCGCAGGCGCCGAAGCGCTGCCCTGTCCTTGCTGAGATCGACGCCGTGGTCGGCGGCGAATCGCTCGACCAGATGGTCGACGATGCGCTGGTCCCAGTCGTCACCGCCGAGTGCGTTGTCGCCGCTGGTGGCCTTCACCTCCACCACGTCGTCGCTGATCTCCAGCAGCGACACGTCGAAGGTGCCGCCGCCGAAGTGGACGACCACGACTGTCTCGTCGTCCTTGTCGATGCCGTAGACGAGAGCGGCGGAAGTCGACTCGCTGATGATGCGCAGGACGTTCAGCCCCGCGATCTGGCCGGCCTCCTTGGTGGCCTGCCGCTCGGAGTGGTTGAAGTACGCCGGGACGGTGATCACCGCATCGGTGACCCGCTCGCCCAGGTACGACTCGGCGTCCCGTTTCAGCTTCTGCAGGATGAACGCGCTGATCTGCTGCGGCGTGTAGTCCCTGCCGTCGACGCCTAACTTCCAGCCGGTGCCCATGTGGCGCTTGACCGAACAGACGGTGCGGTCCGCGTTGGTCACCGCCTGCCGCTTGGCCGCCTCACCGACCAGCACCTCACCGTTCTTCGTGAAGGCGACGACGGACGGCGTGGACCTGTCACCCTCCGCGTTGGTGATGACGGTCGGCTCACCACCTTCAAGAACACTCACCACCGAATGAGTCGTACCAAGGTCGATCCCCACAGCACGAGCCACCGTGCACTCCCCCCAGCCGCCGCGGCGACAGCCGCGCGTCAAATTCCCCTCCATCAGGATTCCATATCAGGCCAATTCGCACACAGCTCTCCAACGGACCACCGGCTCTCCTTCTGACAAGGGCCAGCCCGCCCGCCTACCTGACCGTCCGTCACCGAAGTCGGCACCGGAGATCCTCGTCCTCGACAAGCCGTCCTCCCACCTGGACCCGGCCTCGCGCCGCGAGCTCGTCGGCATCCCGCGCTCCCTGGACGTCAAGGCCCTGATGGTCACTCACGACCAGCCGTACGCCATGGAGCTCTGCCCGCGCTCGGTAATCCTCAGCGAGGGCGTCATCGCCGCCGACGGGCCGACGGGCGGGACCGTCGCCGACGAGGAGCTCAAGGCCCGGCATCGCCTGGAGCTGCCCTTCCCCTTCGTGCCGAGCTCCGCCGCCTGACTTTGGTCCGACCGGCTGGATGTGCCGGTGGTTCGTGCCGGAGTGCTCCGCGGCGCGGCAGAGTCGAGGTTATGAAGGGAATCGAGCGAAACCAGAAGAAAGTTCACTATCCGGTCATTCACGAACATCAACCTCAGGAGTCGCATGATGCGCCCCATTGGAGCGGCCTGCCTCGGCACGGCCACGCTGGTCACCCTCCTCGCCTGTACCCCCGTCGCAGCCGCCGCGACGGACACCGGTTCCGCCCAGGCCAGGGACAAGGCCCGGATCATCACAGTCCTGGCCGAGGTGCAGCAGCTGTCCCGCTTCCCCGTCACTCCCCCCGTCACCCCCAGCAGCCCCTCGCAGGGCGATCAAGTCGTCGTCCGCTCGGACCTCTTCGACGAGGCACACAACAAGGTCGGCGAGACCCACGGCACCTGCACCACCACCCGGGGCGGCGCCGATGAAGCGGAGCAGTGCGTCGTGACCTACGTCCTCCCGGGCGGCCAGCTCACCGTGCAGGGAATGTACTTCAACTACCTCGACCAGGGTCCCTTCGACAACGCGATCACTGGCGGCACCGGGAAGTTCGAGAAGGCTCGCGGCTCGGTCCACTCCGACACGATCGCCACGGACCCCAAGATCGTGCGGCGCTTCACGATCCGCCTCGTCTGACGGCCCCCGACGTCCACCTGACCCCGGAATCCGACCGTCTCCCCTCGCGTTACACCATTGGAGACAGTCGTACGAAAGGAAGTGCGGGTCAGGGGACGTCCAGGGCCGCTCACCCTTCAGATCGTCAAACGCACCGACGACATGAGCGGGTTCGTGGTACTTCCACGCAGGTGGGTGGTGGAGAGGACGCTGAGCCGGCTGACGCGCTCGCGGCGCCTTGCCCGGGACTACGAGACCCGGCCCGAAAGCAGCGAAGCCGCCGTCCTGTGGTCGCTGACCATGCTCATGGGACGCCGCCTCGCCCGCCACCGGAGCCGAAACGTCACCCGGCAGCCCGCCTCGGCGTGAACACCCCGGGACGCTCCTCGGCCGGCCGGCCCCGCTCCAGCAGCCGCTTCACCTTCGACGCCACCCCCTCGACCTTCGCCGGCACCGACTCCGGCGGGTGGCCGTGCGGCCAACTCCCGCGCCCGCAGCCCTGACCCGCCCGCCTCCGCCTCCGCCTCCGCCTCCAGCACGCCCACCAGCCGCTGGTAGTCCGGCGCGCGCACCTCCATCGTCAGGCCCACCCGCCAGTGCGGCACCACCGAGCCCGCCACCGGGGCCTCGGCAACGGCCGGCGCCGACTCCGGCGAGTGGTCGGCCTCCGGCTCCGGCCCGGACAGGGCCTCGGCCGGCTCCACGCGGGCGATGGCCCGTCGCTCCAGCACCGCCTCCGCCTTCGCAAGCTCGGGAGGCAGAAAGTGTTGAGGCGCCCTGACCTGTCTCGGTTCCCCGCACGTCATCCTCCCCCCTGTCCTCACCCGCCCATCGGGTGACGAAGCGCACCGCAGAGGCCGGCAGACCCCTGTCTTCGTCGGTGTCGCCAGGCGCCGGTACCGGCCGTGTGGTTCGTCGCGCTCGGCCGAACTGGCCTGCCGGGCAAGATCCTTGTCCTGCGGGGCACGTCGACCCCAAGTGGGTTGCCCGGTTCCGGTGGCGGCCGATCAACTGGGACTGTCACATCTCGGCGAATGGCAGTGCGCCCTCCGCGAGAGCGATGACAGCCGCGCTACGAGCCCCACCGCAACCCCTTCCTCGTCGGCGCCGCGCCTTCCCTCCCCACCACCGCTCTCCGCCCGCGTTCCCTCCCCTCCGGCATTTCCCGATCTCCCACGGCACAGGAACCGCGTACCAGATGACCAGCATTGGACAGCCAGTGGACAGCCGCCGAGCCCCGGCAGCCGCGGACAGCGGTACCCACCCGGCCGGCGGTACGCGCGCGTGAAATCCAGGATCGATCCGCTGACCATCGCGGCGATGACGGTCACCGTCGTCTCCATATCGGCCACCGCTCCCCTCACCGCCGCTGCCACCGCCTCACCGCTCGCCATGGCCTTCTGGCGCAACTGCCTGGGCTTCGCCGTACTCGGACCGCTCCTCCTGCTGCTGCGCCGCCGAGAGGTGGTGCGTGTCGTGCGCGGTGAACGCGGCATCCTGCGCCGCGAACAGTGGCGGCCCCTGGTCTTCGGATTCCTCGCCGCCACCGCACTCGCCCTGCACTTCGCGGCCTTCATGACGAGCACCCGGCTCACCTCAGTCGCCATGTCCACCGCCCTCGTGGCCACCCAGCCCGTCTGGCAGGCCCTCATCGCCGCAGGTCAGGGCGTCAAGTCCTCTCGCAGGACCTGGACGGGACTCTCGCTCGCGGTGGTGGGAGCGGCTGCGGCCGCCGGCCTCGACATCAGGTCCGGCGGTACGGCGCTCCTCGGCGACCTGCTCGCCCTGGTCGGGGCCGTCGCCCAGGCCGGATACACGGCCCTGAGCGAGAAGTCGCGCGCGGACGTGAGTACACCGCTCTACTCGACGTTCACCTCGCTGGTCTGCGGCATGGAACTCCTCGCCGTCTGCTGGCTGGCCGACATCCCGCTGACCGGCTTCGACCGGTCCACCCAACTGTCGCTGCTCGGACTGCTGCTCCTCCCGCAGATCCTGGGACTCGGCTCACTGAACTTCGTCCTCGGGAGAACGTCGGCGACGACGATGAGCGTCCTGCTCCTGCTGGAGACCCCCGTGGCCGCGCTCGCCGCCTGGTGGTTCATGGACCAGAACCTCGCGCTCGCGACGGTCCCCGGGCTGCTGCTGATCATCGTCGGCGTCACGGTCGTGGTCACCAGCGGCGGGGAACAGCTCGCCCCGGCGCTGGACGAACACGGCGTGGAGATACCGATGCCGGCCTATCCCCCGCACATCCCCCAACCAAGGTCCGTGACGATGCAGTTGACGCTTCCTCGCCTGATCGGGCGGCCCCCCGGGCGGGACCCCAGACTGGACTGGGCGAGGCACACCGAGAGTCCGACCGTCACGCTGACCTATCACGGTGCCGGAGCGTTCGACACCCTGCACATGCGCAGACCCCGACCCAAGGTGGCGGAGAAGAAGTACGTGGACGATCCCACCGTGTCGCTCACGGCTCCCACCCGACGACGGTGACCTGACGGTCAGGCCAACAGACCGTCAGGCCATCCGGCCATCGAGACCGGGCCGGCCGACCGGGTGGGGCTGACGAGGCCGCTCTCGTAGGCGATTGTGACGAGGTGGGCGCGCGAGGAGGCGCCGAGCTTTCGCAGGATCCGGTTCACGTGGGACTTGACGGTGAGCGGGCTGATGCCGAGGAGCTGTGCCAGCGTCCTGTTGTCCGGCTGGGTGGCGATCAGGGCGAGCACCTGGCGCTCCCTGGTCGACAGCCCGCCCAGTACGGGACTCGGTGGGGTGGCGGGGATCCTCGTGGTGCTGGACGGCGAGGAGATGACCGTGCCGCCCTGGCCGATCAGCGTGAGCGCCGCCACGAACGGGGCTGCCTCGATACGGGGATTGAGGATGCCGGTGACTCCGACTCGCAGAAGCGAACCGGTCTCCTCGCCGGGGATGTCGCCGATGACGGCCAGTGCGCTGTGGGTGGCGGCGCGGCGCAGGGACAGCAGTGTGGTGGTCCGTGGGGAGGGGGTCAGGGCCGCTGCGTCGATGAGGACGATGTCGGGCCTCAGGGAAGGGAGTTGGGCCAGCGCGCGGGCGAGGTCGGGGAGCTGGGCCTGGACGGTCAGGAGGGCGGAGTCCTCGATGACGCGTGCGTAGGCGTCGCGCGTGAGAGCGGCGCCGGCTGTCAGGAGTACCCGGTGCATCGTTCGTCCCTTGGGTCGCTGCGGGGAGGGCGGGGCGGCGTATTCAGGAAACCGGCTGCGATTCCCTCTGGTCCCCCTTGTCCTCCTTGCTCTCCTTGCTCTCCTTGTCCTTCTGGCCCTTCTGGAGGCCGGCCCCTTCGATGTCGAGGTCGGGCAGGATCCTGTCGAGCCAGGCCGGCAGCCACCAGGCGCCCCGCCCGGCGAGGGCGAGCACCGCGGGTACGAGGGTCATCCGTACGGCGAAGGCGTCGATCGCCACGCCGACGGCCAGGGCGAACGCGATGGGTTTGATCAGGGAGTCGTCCAGGGGGAAGAACCCGGCGAAGACGGTGAACATGATCAGTGCGGCCGCGGTGACGACCCGTACGCTGTGCCGCGCGCCGTCGATGACCGACTGGCGGGCCCGGCCGGTGTGAGCCCATTCCTCGCGCATCCCGGACACGAGGAACACCTCGTAGTCCATGGCCAGTCCGAACAGCACGCCGATCAGGATGATCGGCAGGAAGCTGACGACGGGGCCGCTGTGCGGAACGTCGAGGACGTCGGCGAACCAGCCCCACTGGAAGACGGCGACGACCAGCCCGAGCGAGGCGCCCACCGAGAGCAGGAAGCCGACGGCGGCCTTGACGGGGATGACCAGTGACCGGAAGACGATCATCAGCAGAAGCAGGCTGAGACCGACGACGATGGCGACGAAGGGCAGCAGCGAGTCGCTGAGCCGGTTGGAGACGTCGATGTTGACGGCGGTGGTGCCGGTGACCGCGACCGCGGCACCGGAGGTCTCATGGATGCCGGGCGCGGCCTCGCGGATGTCATGGACGAGCTGGCCGGTGCGGACACTGTCCGGGCCGGAGGCGGGCAGGACGGTGATGACGCTCTGCGTCGGGTCGCTGGTGGGCTGGGGCGCCAGGACGGCCTTGACGTTCTTGAGGGTCCGGAGCTTCTGGGCCACCAGCTCGCCGGCCTGCGCGCTCGTGGCGGCCGTGCCGTTCTCCGTCTCGGCCAGGACGAGGAGCGGGCCGTTGAAGCCGGCGCCGAACTTGTCGCTGATCGTGTCGTAGGACCTGCGCTCGGTGGAGGAGTGCGGGGCGGAGCCGTTGTCCGGAAGGGCCAGGCGCATGTCCATGGCGGGCAGGGCGAGGGTCACCAGGATGCCGGCCACGGCGAGCACCGTCAGCAGCGGCTTGGCGATGACCCACCTGGTCCAGCGGGTGCCCAGCGGGACGCGGCCGGTGGTTCCCTCGCCGTCTGTGCCTGTGGCTGCCTCGGCGTCGGCGGCCCGTCGGGCGGCGCGGCTGCCGGGCTTGGGGGCGAGCCGGGAGCCGGCGAATCCCGCGACGGCGGGGACGAGGGTGATCGCGGCCAGGACGGCGATGAGTACGGCTCCGGCGGCCCCGAGGCCCATCGTGGTCAGGAACGGGATGCCGATGATGCTCAGCGCGGCCAGCGCGATGATCACGGTGGTGCCGGCGAAGACGACCGCGCTCCCGGCCGTGCCGGTGGCCAGCGCGATGGATTCCCTGGGGTCGGCTCCGCGGGCCAGCTGCTGTCGGTGGCGCGAGAGGATGAACAGGACGTAGTCGATGCCGACGGCCAGGCCCAGCATGAGGGCGAGCGTGACGGCCGTCGAGGAGATGCTCACCGCGGGCGCGAGGGCGAGCAGTCCGGCCAGTCCGACCGCCACGCCGATCAGCGCGGGCAGCAGTGCCATACCGGCGGCCAGCATTGAACCGAACGTGACGACGAGGACGAGCAGGGCCACGGCCACCCCGATGATCTCCGACGGGCCGACGTGGACGCCCTTGCTGCTGTAGACGGACCCGCCCACCGACGTCTTCAGCCCGTCCCGCTCCGCCGCGTCGGCCGCGTTCTCGATCGCGGCCACGGACGATTCACCGACCTGCGCGTTCTGTACGGGGTACTGGACCTGGACGATCGCCGTGGTCCCGTCGGCCGAGACGGCGCCGGATGCGCGTGGGTCGACGACCTCGCCGACCTGGGGAGCCTTCCGGGCTTCCGTCACCGTCCGGGCGATGGTCGCGGCGTAGGCGGGGTCGGTGATCCGGTGGCCCTCGGGAGCGGTGAAGACGATCTGGGCGCTGGCGCCCGACGCTTCCGGAAGGGTTTTGCTCAGGCTGTCCAGCGCACGCTGTGACTCGGTGCCGGGCACCGCGAAGCGGTCGTCGAGCTTGCCGCTGAAGACGCTGACGCAGGTGATGAGCGCGGCCAGGACGAAGAGCCATATGCCCAGGACGAGCTTTCGGTGCCGGTAGGCGCTGTGGCCCAGTCGGTGGAGCAGAACGGCCATGACGAACTCCCTGGGACAGTGGGGATCCTTGATCGGTAGGCCGACTTTATCACCTGCTCAAGTCGAATGATCGAGTCGATCGACTGGTGTGAATGCTCTGGTCGTCGTAAGTACAGGTCAAGGGTTGTTTTCGGGCGACAAAATAGAGCGACATGGTCACATGACCATGTCGCTCTATGTGGGGTGGGGGGCGCTACTGCTCCCGGCCGTCCTCAGGCCGCGGACGCCAGGTTCAGTCGGCCGTCGGCCATGGCCACCACCGCGGCCACGAAGGCCTGGAGGCAGGCGTGCTCGGCCTCCTCGTCGGGGTGGGAGAGGTGCTGGGTGGTGAGTCCGTCGAAGCCGGCGAGGAAGAAGCGCGCGATCGTCTCGGCGGGCTGGGCGAGGGTCTGTCCGGTGCGGTCGGCCGCCTCGGTCACCAGTCTCGCCGTCACCTCGGTGATGCCCCGGTGGTGGCTCTCCAGGGCCTCGCTCAGGGCGGGGGAACGGAGCGCGAACAGGGTCAGTTCCGTGAGGAGCTGATGGCTGGCGGGCTGCTCGCGCACCGTCTGCCACAGCGCCGTGGCCAGCACGACGGCCGTCTCCTCGAATCCGGCGTCGGCCGGCGCGGCCCGCTCGACCTGGGCGATCAGATCCTGGGTGAGCTGCTCCATGACGGCGCGGTACAGCCCCTCCTTCGTGCCGAAGGTGTAGTGCACCGTGGCCTGGGCCACCCCCAGCTCGGCGGCGATGGCGCGGGTGCTTCCGGCCGCGACTCCTTCCCGTGTCATGTAGTCGATCGCTGCTTTGATCAGCTGAGGACGGCGCTCGGCCGCGGGAACATGAGCCATGACCGCATCCTAGCGACTGAGTCCTGTGAACCAGTCGCCCGAACAGATCCCGGTTTCGCCACCCGGCCACCGGGCCGCACGGCCGCTGGGGTCCGGTCCCTGGCCGCGCGGGTCAGTTTCCGCTGAACGGCGGGTGAATACGTTTCCTCCAACGCCCGTCAGGAACAGCCGTGAAGCGGGATGAACGAGGAGGCAGGCCTGTGAAGGAAAGCCAGTTCGATACGTGCGTGATCGGGGCGGGACCTGCCGGGCTGGCGGTCGCCAGGGCCCTGGCCGAGCGGAATCTGCCGTACACGCACCTGGAGCGGCACACCGCGCCCGGCGGTATCTGGGACATCGACAACCCCGGCAGCCCGATGTACGAGTCGGCGCACTTCATCTCCAGCAGGACCCTGTCGGGGTTCGGCGGTTTCCCGATGCCCGACCACTTCGCGGACTACCCGCCCCACCGGCAGATCCTGTCCTACCTGCGCTCCTTCGCCGACGCCTACGGGCTGACGGACCGTATCGAGTTCGGCGTCGCCGTCGAGAACGTCGAGAAGAACGCCGACGGCACCTGGACGGTCACCCGGGCCGACGGGCACAAGAGCACGCACGGGCAGGTCGTCGTGTGCACGGGCTCGCAGTGGCACCCCAACATCCCGGAACTGCCCGGGGAGTTCAGCGGCCAGGTGCGGCACACCGTCGGCTATCGCGGCGCGGAGGAGCTGCGGGGCAAGCGGGTCCTGGTCGTGGGCGCGGGGAACTCCGGCTGCGACATAGCCTGCGACGCGGCCCGGACCGCGGACCACGCGGTGATCAGCATGCGGCGCGGATACTGGTTCATCCCCAAGCACCTGTTCGGCCGGCCGGTGGACACCATCGCCAACAGCGGACCGCACCTGCCGATGTGGCTGGCGCAGCGGCTCTTCGGCGCCCTCCTGCGGATCATCAACGGTGATCCGACACGGCTGGGGCTGCCGAAGCCCGACCACAAGCTGTTCGAGACCCACCCTGCCATCAACTCGATGCTGATCCACCACCTCCAGCACGGCGACATCACCGCCAAACCCGGGATCGCCCGCACCGAGGGCAGCACCGTGCACTTCACCGACGGCACCAGCGACGACTTCGACCTCGTACTGCTGGCCACGGGGTATGTGCACAAAGTGCCCGTCGCGCAGCGGTACTTCGGCGACGAGCAGCACCCCGACCTGTACCTGTCGTCGTTCTCGCGCGAGCACACGGGGCTGTTCGGCATCGGCTTCATCGAGACCAACTCGGGCGCGTACCAGCTCTTCGACTCCCAGGCGCAGTTGATCGCCGGGTACATCCACGACGCGCGGCACGGGCTGCCGAACGCGGAGCGGTTCACCCAGCGGATCCGCGCCGACCACCCGGACCTGTCCGGCGGGCTGAGGTTCGTCGACTCGCCCCGCCACACCGGCTACGTCGACGGCGCCGCCTTCGTGAAGTACCTCGGCAAGGTCGCGGCGGAGATGGGCTGGCGCACCGCCGGGCAGCCGCCGCGTGTACGGTCCGCGCGGCCCGTGGAGGCGACGGCATGAGCGGGTTCGACTTCACGGGCAAGGTCATGCTGGTGACCGGCGGCGCGGGCGGCATCGGCAGCGCGCTGTGCAGCCGCTTCGCCTCGGGTGGCGCCCGCTGTGTCGTCGTCGACATCGACGGGGTCCGCGCCATGAAGGTGGCCGCACAGCTTCCCGGCTCCGGGCACATGGGCATCGGCTGCGACCTGCTGGACCGCGCCCAGGTGCAGCGGTTGTTCGAGGTGGTCGCCGACGAGCACGGCCGTCTCGACGTCCTCGTCAACAACGTGGGCATGACCAGCGCGGAACGCTTCGACGTCCGCAGCGTCGAGAGCATCGAGCTGGAGATCGCCCTCAACCTGACCTCACCGCTGGTCGCGACCCGGATAGCCGTCCCTCTTCTCCTGGCGTCCCAGGACGCCCGGGTGGTCACCACGGTCTCCCTGGGCGGGATCTTCCCGCTCGGCGAGACCCCGGTCTACACCGCTTCCAAGTTCGGGCTGCGCGGCGCGATGCTCGCCATCGGGCTGGACCTCAGGAGCAAGGGCATCCTGGCCGGGTCGGTGCTCCCGTCCGCCACCGACACCCGGATGCTGCGTCAGGAAGCCGTGGAGGGCGGCAACTCCATGCAGTTCCAGGACCGGCCGCAGCAGCCCGCCGACGTCGTCGCGGCCGTGGTGAGCCTGCTGAACAGGCCCCGGCTGGAGGCCTATCCGCGGCCCGGTGAGTCCCGGCTGGTGCGGTTCGCGATGCTCGTGCCGAACCTGCTGCCCCGGATCCTTCCGCTGTTCCGCAGGCGCGGTGACCGGGGCATGGCCCACTATCTGGAGGAACTCCGCCGACGCGGACTGGCCCGGCGGACCGACGGGCGCTGGGAACTGGTGGAGGAAGCATGACCACGAGCGGGACCACGAACGGGACGTCGGACGAGACGTTGAACGGCACGTCGAACGGGACGCTGCGGGTCGTCAACCCCGCCACCGGTGAGCTGATCACCACCCTGCCCGCCGTGAGCGCCGACGACGTCGCCAAGGCCGCCGAGCGGGCCCGTCGGGTCCACGACACCGGGGTCTGGTCGCGGCTGCCGCCCCGGGAGCGCGGGGCGGTGCTGCTGCGGCTGGCCGACCTGATGGAACACGACGCCGAGATCCTCGCCCGGCTGGACAGCGAGGACGCGGGCAAGCCGATCACGGAATGCCGTACGGGCGACGTGCCCGGGGCGATCGAGTCGATCCGCTGGTTCGCCGAGGCGGCCGACAAGCTCTTCGGCCGGGTCGCGCCGAGCGGGCCCGACGGTCTCGGCCTCATGAGCCGCGAACCGGTCGGTGTCGTCGCGGCGATCCTGCCGTGGAACTACCCGCTGGCCATGACCGCCTGGAAGGTCGGACCGGCTCTGGCCGCGGGCAACTGTCTGCTGGTCAAGCCCGCTGAGGCGACCCCGCGCTCGGCCCTGTGCCTGGCCGCCCTCGCCGCCGAGGCCGGCCTGCCCGACGGGGTGCTCACGGTGCTGCCCGGGTACGGCGCGGAAGCCGGCGCCGCCCTCGCCCGCGACCCCCTCGTGGGGGCGCTCTCCTTCACCGGCTCCACCGCGACCGGCCGCCGCATCCTCAGGGACGCCGCCGACAGCAACTTCAAGCGGGTCTCGCTGGAGATGGGAGGCAAGAGCCCCCAGGTGCTGATGGCCGACGCGCTCTCCTACGGCGACGAGCTGATCGACCACATGATCGAGGCCGCGTTCCTGACCATGGGGCAGAACTGCACGGCCGGCTCCCGGGTCCTGGTCCACCGCGACATCGCCGAGGAGGTCCTGGAACGGTTCACAGCCGCGGCGAGCGAGCTCGTCATCGGCGATCCGGCCGACCCACGCACGCAGTTGGGGCCGCTCATCAACCGTGCCGCCGTCGACCGGGTCGCGTCAGCCGTCGAGGCCGCCCGGACCGGCGGAGCCCGGATCCACACCCGGGGGCTGCCGCCCGGGCTACATCCGCGCGGCGCCTACCACCCGCCCACCGTGATCACCGGCGCCCCGGACGGCAGCGACGTCCTCACCAAGGAGCTGTTCGGTCCCGTCGTCACCGTCCAGACCTTCACCTCCGAGGACGAGGCGGTACGGATGGCCAACGCCACCGAGTACGGGCTCGCCGCCTCGGTCTGGACCCGCGACCTCGACACCGCACTCCGGCTGGCCCGGGGCATCGAGGCCGGCGTGATCTCCGTCAACGCCTACAGCGAGGGCGACATCACCACCCCCTTCGGCGGCTGGAAGCAGTCGGGATTCGGGGGAGCGGAGAAGTCCACCGACGCCTTCGCCCAGTGGACCCGGGAGAAGACGGTCTGGATCCGCACCCGCTGAATCCGGCCTCAGAGACGAGCGGTACGCATCCGCTCCCGCAGTCGACCCGGGGAGGCACCGTGCCAGCGGTGCACCGCGCGGCGCAGCGCCCGTTCGTCGGAGAACCCGGCCCGGCGAGCGATGTCGCGCAGGGTCAGCTCCGGGCGCAGGAGGAGCTGCTCGACGCGTTCCCGGCGTACTCCCTCGACGAGTGCCTCGTACGTCGTGCCGCAGTCCGCCAGCCGACGGCGCAGCGTCCGCTCACTCGTCGCGTGCCGCCGCGCCTGCTCGGCGAACGACGGCACCACCGGGAGGCCCTGCGCGACGGAGACCTCCAGCACCTCCAGCAGATCCTGCTGGTCACGGCGGGAGGCCAGGTGCGCGTCGAGCAGCTCCAGGGTCGACGCGTAGCACACCGGATCCCGGCCGGGCATCCGGAAACGGGCCCACGCGGGGTCGACGACCATCCGGTTCGCGGGGGCGCCGAAGCGGACCGGACAGCGGAACAGGCCCTCGTACAGGCCGATTTGGCGCGGTGGCGGAAAGGAGAACTCCACCGCCCTCGGTGCGAAGGCCGGCCCGACGGCCAACCGGGACAGGGTGACCACGGAGGCGAACGCCTCCTCGCTGAGGAAGGAGGCCACGGCCGGGTCCATGGCGGGATCGGGAAGATCGGCGCGCAGCACGAACGCGTCGTCCTCCTCACCCACGGCGGCAGACCACACCACCATCGCCCCGGACAGGTTCTGGTACTTCACCCCGGTCTCGATGGCGTGCCGCAGCGTGTCGTCGGCCATCAGGGCGAAGCCGAGCAGACCCCACGCAGTCAGATGCTGCGCCGCGCCGACCCTCAGCCCCAGATGCTCGTCCCCGGTGAGTTCCAGCGCACGGCGGATCACCGCGCTGCCCTGCCGGTACGACACCCGCAGCGCGGCGGAGCGCATGACCGTCTCGTCCAGACCCAGCTGCTTCAGCAGGGGCCGCAGATCGACACCGCGCTCGTCGGCGACCACGACGAGGAAGCGCAGGATGTTCGGCTGGATCGTCGCCGACGTACTGCGGCTGGTCCCGGCGGGCTCCGCCGCGCCGGGTGCGGGGGACATCGCACTCACTTCCGCCTCCTCTCCTTCGGCCATCACCGTAGACAGCGGACACCACCGGTCGCGCACCCTGGCCGCCGAAGTCCCCTGGACGGCCCCTGACGCCCTGAGCCCGCCCGCCCCGCCTGGCTACGGTTTCCATCACCCGCACGGAATCCGATTCGCCGGCCCCGACTACTCAGTCCGGCAGTTCGCATGGACGGCTCACCTCGGCGCACACAGGAACGAAGGCGCGACAGCATCATGTCCTTTGAACGTCCAGCACGGGTGACCACCGGGCACCCGGTCTCCAGGTCCGGCACGCGTAGGAGTGCGACCCTCGCGTTCGCCGCGCAGGGTGTGTCCGTCGCCGCCGTGTACACGACCGTCCCCGCTGTCACCGAACACCTGGGACTGGCTCCGCTCCTGACGACCGCCCTGATGGTCGCGGTGGCCCTGACGGCAGGCGGCGGCAGCTTCCTGGGGCTGGCCGCGATCCGCCGCGCCGGTTCCGTCGCCACGATGCGCGGGGCCCTGCTGACGGCCGCCGCCGCGCTGACGCTGATCGGGTGGGCGCCCGACGAGGCGACCGTCATCTGCGCGTACATCCTCTTCGGGCTCGCCGTCGGTGCCCTCGACGTCGGGGCCAACACCCGGGCGGCGGCGATCGAACGCGCCTACGGCCGCAGCATCTTCGGCTCCTTCTACACGGCATGGAGCGTGGGTGGCGTACTCGCCGCCCTGCTCACCGCCGGAACCGCCAGGCTGCAGTGGCCCGTCGCCGCCGGGCTGGGCGTGCAGGCGGGCCTGGTACTGCTCCTCGCCACCTGCATCCGCACCCACGCACTCCCCTCCTCCTCCGCCCAGGTGCCGTCGGACACCGTCGCGCAGCCGCCGCTGGGACGCCGTCTGTGGATCCGGCTCATCCCCTTCGGCCTGGTCCTCCTCGTCGTCTACGTCGTCGACTCCACCGTCTCCGCCTGGTCGGCGGTCTACTTGCGCCGGACTCTCGCCGCGTCCCTCACGGTCGCGCCACTGGCGTACGCGGCCTACCAGGCCGGCACCGTCGTCGGCCGCGCCGCCACCGACCGCCTGGTGCGACGGTTCGGGGCGGTCGCCGTCGTCCGGACAGCGGCCCTGCTGGTCGCGGGTGCCCTGGCCGGTATGGCCGCCGCACCGAGCTGGCCGGTCGCCGTTCTCGCGGCCGGAGCGGTGGGTCTGGGGGCGTCCGTGCTGGCCCCGCTGTGCCTGGCCTCCGCCGCACGGCTGCGTCCGGCCGCCTCGGAGGCGGTCCTGGCCCGGCTGAACCTCTTCAACTACGTCGGCGTCATCACCGGTGGCGCGGTGAGCGGACTCCTCGGCTCCACCGGCCAGTTCCGGCTCGCCTACGCGGCACCGGCCGCCCTGACTGTCCTGCTCCTGGCCGCCGCCCGCCACTTCACCCAACGGCCTCCGGGCCCGGTTCGTGCGGACAGCGTCCCGCCCCTCGACCGGGCGGATCCCCAGCCACTGCGTTGATCCCGCCCGCACCCACACCGAGTTGGCTCACGGTCTGCGGTCGCGACCACCATCGCGCCGTGAACACCTGCCGGCATGTCGTGCTGCCTCCGCTCGGCGCCTGACCGGGCGCTGACACCGACGGTTCGACCCCCGGCCCCAACGACACTCGAGTCAGGGGCAGTTGTCGTGTGCCCGGACTCCACCGGCCCGCACCACTCCCCCACCCCGGTCCTCGGCGGCGACGGCCGGGTCAACGCCCTCGACGTGCAGGCGGCACCCGGAGGACAGCGGCAGGAGCAGTGTCCGATGGCCAGGGGGCCACCATCCGGGTTCTCCAGGTGCACGGGCGGGCTCGGCCTTGCGCCGAGCCCGCCGCTCCAAACTCGGCCCGCTCCTGATCGCTCGCTGTGACGCTCACCCGGTTCGGCGTACGTCGTTGCCCGTGAACGTCAGGAACACCAGAACCCGCGTCACGCCACCGACTAGCGCTGCAGTGTCAGCACGCCCGGCCGGTAGGGCAGGAGGCCGTAGTCCATGCCGTCGGAGCTGGGGTCGCGCCCCTGGTAGAGGAACTGCAGATTGCAAGGGTCGATGGTCTTGGTCTGGTCGGGGTTGGTGCGAACCAGATCGCCGTGGCTGATGTCCTTTGTCCAGGCCGTCGCGCCGCTGTTGGCACTGCCGGCGAAGGGGCTGGTCACGGTGTCGGCCTGCGGCTGCGGTGTCCACGTACCGTCCAGGCTGGTGGCCGTGAACGAGCGGAAGTAGCGGCCGTACCCGGTGTAGTTCTGGGCCTCGACGATCATGAGGTACTGGTTCTGCCCCTGAACCTTGTAGACCTCGACGGCCTCGAACAGGTTGAGCGGCGTGTCACTCATGATCTTCGTGAACGAACCGAAGGTGCCCGGGAAGTTGCCGATGGGCATGTCGGCACGGTAGATGCCGCCCTCGTCGTCAGCGAAGAACATGTACATGTTCGTGTCGTCGCCGATGAGGGTCACGTCGAGAGGGCCCCCCTTCGGGAGGGTGCCTGTGAACAGCTCCTGCTGCGCGGACCAGCCGTTGGGGTCGGTGGGGTCGCTCGAGGTGCGGTAGCCGAAGCTGTATGGCCAAGCCCCGTTGTAGGCGAGCACCCAGAGGTTCTTCGGGGCGAAGTAGAACAGCGTCGGCGCGATGCCGTCGAAGGGGATCGTGTTCTGGGTGGCGGTGGCCATGTCTGACCAGTTCGTGAAGGGGCTGAAGGTCGTCAGTCCCCAGCGCCCGTCGTTGCCGGCGAGGGTGTTGTGCGTCGTGGCATAGACGATGTGCTTGCCGTTGTACTTCACGGTGGTGAAGTCCTTGAGCGCGGCCCACCCCGCCTTCGGCTCCGCCAGCGGGCCGGTCGAGGTCCACCGGTACGTCGACGGAAGAGCACACGCGTTGCTCGCCCCGGACAGGCCGGTCCACTTCTGGTTGGCGCCGCCGGTGCACGACCAGAGCCGCACCTCCGTGCCGTTGGCCTTACCCCAGCCCGAGACCTCCAGGCACAGCCCGGACCCCACGCCGACGATCGTGCCGTCGGAGTTCACCCGCCACTGCTGGTTCTCAGTGCCGGTGCACGTCCAGATCTGCACCGGGGTCCCGGCCGTGGTGCCGCCGCCCCGGGCATCCAGGCACTTGTTGCCGTACACGGTCAGCTGGGCGCTGTCCGTCAACGTCCACTGCTGGTTGACTCCACCGTGGCAGTCCCAGATCTGCACGTTCGCGCCGTCGGTCTGGCTGAAGCCCGACACGTCGAGACACCGGCCGGAATCAACACCGCGCACGTCGCTGGTGGTGGCCGCCTGAGCCGGGCCGGCGACGAGCAGCGTCGCCAACGCGGCCAGGGCCGCGACCACGGCGGCGAGCACCGCCGACGGGCGTCCGAGACTGAAACTACGTCTGCGCATAAGGACCTCGTCATCCTTGAGCAAGCGACTCCGGTCCGGCCCGTCAGGGGCTGTCCGGAAGCGGTGTGGTACGACCCTGAATTGTTCGACATAGCGAACACGGGTCGAAGTGTCGAGCAACTGGATGATTAAGGTTCCAGTGATCAGCGTCAACACCTCTCGCAGAATTCGCAAGCGAACATTCACAGACCGAACCGGGCGGCCTCAAGTCCCGTGCTTGTACGGGTCTTTGGCTGAAGGTCAGGCAGCGGCGCGGGCTTGTAGTGGCACCGTTGCAGTACTGGTTGCCGCCGCTCCCGAAAAGGTTGCCGCCCGGTCCCAGTTGGGGGGTGAGGGGCCACGGGCAGCGGGTGCAGGCAGGTGCGGTCGACCGACTGGGGGGAGGCCGGTGCCCTGCCTGTCTCGCGGTGGACGCGGGTGCTGGCCTGCCGCCAGAAGATCGCGCAGGCCCCGCGGAGTCTCGTTGTCGGTGCGTAGACAGGTCGGTGCCCCGCCGATCGCCCACAAGGTGGAGTCGATGCACGAGATCCCCGTGGGCGGGGTCTGGTCCCAGACCGGGATCACCGCCCGGAAGCGGGACCACAGCCACGCGCAGAACAATGGCGTCTCGCGCTCGCTCCCACCACCCGGACCAGGCACTTTCGGGCCCCATCCCCAATCGAACTGCAACCAGAGGCCGGGCTCGGCGATCCACGGCCGGTAAGTACGACGGTGGCCGGCCCGCCACTGTTGCCTTCGCTCGCGCGACCGCCCGCCGCGTCGTCCGCTCGCCCCCGGTGAACCCCATAGCTGGAGGCGTTCGTGAGCTTGTCGGCTCGCACTCTGCACTGCGACAGGTCGACCCACTCCTCAGCCTTCGGCATGAATGGGTCGGTCAAAGATCTTGTGCTGTCCGCTATCAACTCCTAGGCTCCGTGCCGTCCGAAGGATCGGATCACGTTCGCAGTATCGAACACGCCCGGCCGAAGCGGCTTGCTCATGGTGCGCATGCCGGGCATGACAGCACCCGCATCATCCGTCCAGTAAGGCTCTCCCCCCACGCGCCCAGTGCCGGACTTGGACGGGTGCACCTGGTGCTCGTGCGGCGAGCCGTGATCGCCTCCTGGAGCATCGTGTGACGTCGCGAGCGCCAACGTCACGGGCAGTCGTATCCGGCTGCGCGCGGCCGCCGGCATCCGCCCCGGCGCCTCCCGTCCGGGAATCTTTCTCCACAGCACCGACGGCACCAGCTTCACCCACCTGGGGCCCGCGTTCACCGGGAGCCACACCTGGCAGTTCTTCACGGGCTACCGCTTCGCCCTTTCCAACTACGCCACGCAGACACTCGGCAGCTCCGTCCGCATCGCACGGTTCGCGCTGACCACACCCCGAGCGCAGCAACGCCCCTCCCCTGCATCCGACCAGCTGCCCAGCCCCCGACCCCGCAGCACCAGGAAGGACCACACACACCATGACCAGTACCGCCGCCCTCAGGCCAACGGCTCACCCGACCGCAGTGAGATCACCCGCCACCGGTACGAGACTCGCCCGGGCAACCTGGGGGCTGATCCTCATATTGGCGTTCGCCGTCCTTCCCGCCGCGGTGCATCCCACAGCGGCCAGGGCGGACAATCCGATCGTGCAGAACGTCTACACCGCCGACCCTGCCCCACTGGTGTACAACGGACGGGTCTACCTCTACACCGGGCACGACGAGGACGGCTCCAACTCCTCCTTCGTGATGAAGGACTGGCGGGTGTGGTCCTCCGCCGACATGGTCAACTGGACCGACCACGGCTCGCCGCTCAGCCTGGCCACCTTCAGTTGGGCGTCCAGCGACGCGTGGGCGGGCCAGGCCGTCGAACGGGGCGGCAAGTTCTACTGGTACGTGCCGGTGACGGCCCGGGCGACCGGCCGGATGGCCATCGGCGTGGCGGTGGCGGACAGCCCCACCGGCCCGTTCCGGGACGCCCTCGGCCACCCGCTGATCGAGAACAGTGAGATCGACCCGACCGTCTTCATCGACGACGACGGCCAGGCCTACCTGTACTGGGGCAATCCGAATCTGTGGTACGTCAAGCTGAACGCGGACATGACGTCCTACGCAGGCAGCCCCGCCCAAATTCCGCTCACGACCGCGGGCTTCGGAACCCGCACCGACAACCCCGACCGCCCCACGCTGTACGAAGAAGCACCCTGGGTCTACAAGCGGAACGGCCTGTACTACATGGTGTATGCGGCCAAGTGCTGCGCGGAGTTCATCGCCTACTCCACGGCACCCAGCCCGACCGGGCCGTGGACCTACCGTGGAACAGTCATGCCCGCCCAGGGCAACAGCTTCACCAACCACCCGGGCATCGTGGACTTTCAGGGCAACTCGTATTTCTTCTACCACAACGGCGCCCTCCCGGGCGGCGGCAACTTCACCCGCTCGGTCGCAGTGGAGAAGTTCTCCTACAACGCTGACGGAACGATCCCGACGATCAACATGACGACCGCCGGTGCACCCCAGCTCGGTGCGCTTGACCCGTACGTACGCCAGGAGGCCGAGACGACCGCCTGGGGTTCCGGGATCGAGACCGAATGGACCAGTGACGGCGGAATGGACGTCGGCTGGATCGACAACGGCGACTACATCAAGGTCAAGGGCGTGGCCTTCGGGCCGGGCGCGTCCTCCTACACTGCGCGCGTGGCCTCCGCCACCAGCGGCGGCACCGTCGAGCTGCGCCTGGGCAGTCCGAGCGGGACGGTCGTGGGCCGGTGCGGTGTGCCGAACACCGGCGGCTGGCAGGCCTGGACCACGGTGACCTGCCCGGTGAGCGGCGCGACGGGAACCCAGGACCTCTACCTGACGTTCACCGGCGGCAGCGGCTACCTGTTCAACATGAACTGGTGGCAGTTCACCCGCGCCGCGTAACCGCACCGCGTCGACTTGCTCCTCGGGCTGAAGCCCAAGGATTCCGGCTTTCCCGTCCGTTACTGGCCGTACGGGGCACAGTCTTCGGACGGGAATCCGTGGCTTCCTGCTTCGTCGCGCTGTGACCGGGACGAGTCCTGGCCTGACCTGCGCTCCACAGGCTGTAACCGCCAGCCCGGCGGCCGTCTTCACGCCCCCGCCCCCGCCGACGTCCCCGCCTGACATCACCGCCGCTCTGGCGGCGGCGCGGCGCGGAGGCCTCGCCGACGCGCAACACCAGTGAGCGCGCCCCGATCCCCCGCTGCGTCCGCGCCGACCATCCCGCCCTCCCACATCCTCAGCTCCGGCCAGGGCATGGTCGAAGGGTCCGCAACGGGGATGTCAGCGGCCTGACCACGCCGTAACGCCTGGGGTGACCTGGGCGGACTTCGAGGGCGCTGTCACGTTGTTGGGTGCGCGACCGCCTGACAGCGTGCTGGAGTGTGGCCGACCCGGGTGTCGGCCTGGGCCAGGCTGTGCGGGCAGGCCGACGATGCCGGTGATGTGATCCAGATGGCGAAGCGGATGATCATCTCGGCTCGGTAGTGGGTAGCGGACAGGCTGTGGCGGTGGGGTCGGGAGTGGGGTGCGATCCCGCTGAACGCCGCGAAGAAATTTCTGCGCTCCGCCGAAACGTGCGTCGTCCAGCGCGGCCGGCCCCACCATCACCCCCTCGTGACTGTCCGGCATGCTCCCGTCGGCGGTGGTTCCGCCATCGGCTGGACCGACCTGCGCCACCCGCCCGGCATCGGCTCCTGCGGATGACCTGGCCCCCATGCAGGGGTTCGCGACAGGCGCCATCACAGCCCCGACCGGGAGGGCTCCTTGCATAATGCTGCAACGCAACGAAACGAAGTGAAACGCATGGGCCCTCGCTGAGCACGAGAAGACCCAGGCGTACCCCGAGGCTGTCGAGACCGCGCACGCTGACTTCACCACCCTTCATCAGCGCGACCGCAGCCCCAAGTAGTTACTTACCGTTACACGCCACCTGGCGGTAGCCATACGGGAACAGGGCCCGGTTCGGAGGGGCCCTGGCTCACTGTCTGCGGCGGGGTCAGTGCCGTGCGAACTGGACCTGTGTCGACTGCACGACATCGGGGCGCACAGCGATCCCGGTGACGGTCAGCCGTTCTCCGTAGATGTCGGTGATCCTGATCGCGCCACCGCACCCGCTGCCGTCAGGGGAGAGGAAGTAGTTGTAGCCGGTGCGGGCGAGTTGGCGCCAGCCGCTGCTGGTGCGGACCTCCAGCCGGGCGAGCGGGTTGCGGTGACCGAGGGCCTGAATGCCGCACCAGTAGATGCTGGATCCGTCCTTGTAGCGGATCGAGACCGTGCCGACCGAGTCGGCGCTCAGCAAGCTCCAGGTGATCCCGATCCGGCCGGTCTTGATGGGGGCGAGTTTGGCGAAGGCCTGTTCGCTGAGGTCGAGTTGACCAGGTGCGCAGGGCAGGGGGCACACGTTGGTGATCTTGACGGTGACGGAGGCTCCGTTCGCCGCGTGGACGAGCACGTACGCTCCGCAGGCCGCGGCTGTCTCGTAGTCGGTTTCGTTCATCGCCGCGATCATCATGTCGGCGCTCGGGCCGAACGAGCAGGCGCCGTCCCCGACCCCGGCCGGGTAGACGGTGGCGACCCCCTGGTAGGTGGTCTTGGGCCGGATCCGTCCGGCCAGGGATGACGTGGCGGGAGCTGTCCGCGGGGCGGCCGAGGTCGGCGCCGCCGACGGGGACGCCGAAGGTTTCAGGGCCGTGGCGCTCGCCGACGGGGACGAAGCACCGGCCGACGGAGTCACGGAGGTGGCCGACGGGGAGGCTGTGGCGGGCTTCTCCTCCGGCGGTGTCGGCGTGAGCGTCTCCTGTGAGTTGGCCACGGCCGTGGCCGGAGCCGCCCCGGCATCGTCGTTGCCGTCGGGTCGCATCGTCATGACCAGGCAGACGAGAAGACCCGTGACGGCCAGCCCCGTGGTGGTGGCCACCAGCAGACCGCGTCTGTGCCTGCGTTGGCGTGCGGCCCGGCGTGTCTCTTGCATATCCATCCGTTCGGAAGAGCGTGTTGCTGTTGCACTACTCAGTGGCGGCAGCTGCCGAAAAGGTTGCCGCCGATTCGTAGGTCGGGTCGGATGCCGGGAGCGACGGAGGCGACAGACAGCCGGAGGAAACAGCCGGAGAGACACTCTGGGCGCGGTCTCTGTGGCGCCCGTTCCCGCTCGGCCGGCAGTCGGCGCCAGGCGGGCTCGACGTGAGCGGACGGGTCTTCAGTCGGCCGGGCCCCGGCCGTTGGGGCCCGGCCTTGGGACATCGGAACAGCCGTTGGCGTCGAGAACGATCATGGCTTGGCCGGCAGCTTGGCGCCGGAGAGAGGAGGACCCTCTCGGCCGATTCTGCTGGTCGCCCAGGCCCCTGGCCCAGAACTCGCTCGGGCCGTGGACGGCCTGGAGGTCGATCCCGACGCGGAGCGTGGTGCCGATGGCGGCCATGCCGGCCTGGACGACCTGGACGACCTGGTTGTAGTTCATCGCGAAGTCCTCGCGCGGCAGTTCCACGGTGGCCCG
Source organism: Streptomyces sp. NBC_01390 (assembly GCF_045040105.1). Taxonomy (NCBI): domain Bacteria; kingdom Bacillati; phylum Actinomycetota; class Actinomycetes; order Kitasatosporales; family Streptomycetaceae; genus Streptomyces; species Streptomyces sp. NBC_01390. Next base: position 672,293 of record NZ_CP109551.1, read on the forward strand.
GACCACGGCCCGTGGGCCGCCCCACGGGTCGGGACCGGTGCCGAGGTAAGCCAGGTCCAGGTCAACGACCCGGGCCTTGTTTGTTTCCTGACCGCCGACGTCGACGCGGAGGCCGACGGCCCGGCGCGCACGCCACGGGTGGGTGGCGTTGCTGCCGGGCCGTCAGTCACTCACGCGGTCTCACTTCCCGTGCAACGCCTTGCGGCGACGTCCGCGAAGCACCAGCAGGCCGCCGGCGGCGATGACCAGCAGGCCACCGAGGCCGCTGTAGGTGACAGCGCTGCTCGCCCCGGTGGAAGCCAGGGGGCCGGACGTGCTGCCGTTCGGGGTCGGCCCGCCGACGGGTGCGCCGTTCTCCGTCTGCGCCTGTGCCTCCGCCTGTGCCCGGGTGCCGGTCGTGCCGGAAGCGGGGGCAACCGGTGTGGCGGCGGTCGGGGTGGGGGCGGGGACGGCCTTGTCAGCGCGGGCGGTGCCCGGCGCGGACTTCAGCTGAAGGGTGGTGATCGAGTACGGCGGCAGCGTCTGTGCGGCCGCCGTGCCCCGCTTCGCCGTCGTCAGGGCAGTGCCACCCTTGGCATACGACACGGTCGTGACCGACCCTGCGGCCGGGGTGAATCCGGCGTACGAGAGCGACACCTGGGCCGCGTTCTGCGGGCTCTTGTTGATCAGCATGACGTTCAGACCGCCGTTGCGGCTGCGCACCGCGTGCACAGCGACCGACGATGTGCCCGAGGACGACTTGACCATGGTGTCGCCGGGCTGTGCCAGTGCGGTCAGCGAGCGGATGCCCCAGTAGGTGGGGAAGGGCGTCTCGCGCGCCGGTTGGCACTTGCCCCCGGCGCAGGTGCCGGCGGAGAGAATGCCCCCGTCCTGGTAGTCGGTCTGGCCGTTGACGGTGGTGGGTGCTTCGCTCGTGCCGTTGTGCAGGTTCCACCAGTCCACGTTGGTGGCACCCTGCTCGAACCAGCTCATGTAGGTGTCCGGCGCGAACAGGGCCGCGGCCTGGCTGGTCAGGGCGGGCGAGAACGCGGCGTCGGTCTCGGTGACCGCGATCTCCACCGAAGCGGCGTGCGAGCCCGCGTACTTGGCGACCAGCGAGCGCAGCGTGGACGTGACACCGGCGATCTTGGAGGGGGTCTTCAGCAGGTCGGCCGTGGTGGTGCCGCCCGGATACCAGTGGACGATGCCGAAGTCGATCGACTTTCCCGCGATGGAGAGCACCGTGTTGTTCCAGTCGGCGCTGTCACCGGGAGCCTTCACCGAGTCCGGCCAGCCGCCGGGGGTGGTGAGCACCGCTCCGATCTTCACCTTCGGGTCCACGGCCTTCATCGCCTTCGCGTAGGCGACCAGGTTCTTCCCGTACTCCGTCGGGCTTTTGTCGGCGTGCTTGTCGATCTCCCAGCCCTTGCCGTCGCTGTAGTGCCCGTTGCCGTAGACCTCGTTGCCGATCTCCCAGTACTTCACGCCGTAGCCCTTGTCGACGTTGGCGTACTTGACCCAGTCGGCGGCCTCCTGAGGGGTGCCGGAACCGTAGTTCGCGGTCACGATCGGCTGGGCGCCGACCTTCTTCGCGGTGGCCATGAAATGGTCGAAGGTGGTGTTGGGCACGATCCAGCCGCCGTCCTCCATGGTGTGGGTCTTCCAGTGGTAGCCGTCCGCGCCAGAGCCGCCGGGAAAGCGCAACTGCCGAACTCCCGCGCCTTTCATCAGCGAGGTCACCTTGGCGGTGCCCATGTTCTCGTCGCCGACGCCCGTGTTGAGGCCGACACCACTGCTGGGCACCGTGCCCAAGGAGGTACGGGCATCCACACGGATACCGACGGTCGCCGCGGCGCCCGCACTGGGCGCCAGCGCTCCGACACCGGCCGAGGCGGCGAGCACCGCCACCGCCCCCACGACAAAGCGCCGACGCATCCGGCTACGGCGCGGCGTGCGCCCCCGAGGCATCAGCTGCTCGGCGGATCTCGGGTCGTCAGGTGACACGTAGTGCTCCGATCAGGTGTTCACACAGAGGGCGTAGCGCCGCTGACCACGGCTCGCCCTCGTCGGCATCTGTGGCCGGGGGATGCGGTGAGGGGAGAAGATTTTGTCGAGTATTCGATGAAACGCATCGAATACTCGTTACGCACGCTAGTCCGCGGATCTTCCAGGTGTCAACATCGACAGTCCCCATGCCGGTCGGAGAACCACAGGGCCACGAAGCGGGTGGCACTTCGGGGCAGGAGACCGTACAGATCGTCAGGTACCGGAAGCTCTTCGCCTGGCACTGTCACGTTGTTGGTGCGTGGGTGTCTGACGGTGCGTTGGGGCGTGGTGGAGCCGGCTTCCGGGCCTGTGCTCAGCCTGCGGTGGGCTTGTCGGGGGCGCTGGTGGCCTGGTCCCAGATCGCGAAGCGGATGGCCATCTCGGCTCGACAGTCGGATGCGGGGATCAGATGGCGGCGGGGTCGGAAGTGGGGGTGAGATGCCGCTGAACCCGGACAGGAACCGCTGTGCTCCCAAGGTGCCGCCAGACGCTTCTTTCGCTGACGGACGCAGCGCAGCAGCAACAGCAAAACCCCGGCGGCGGAGCCGATCTGGTCGCGGGTCGGGAGCAGGGCGGTGGCCAGCATCGCGGCGGTCATCACCGCCATCGAGCCGAGCAGCACCTTGCGGCGCCCGAGCCGGTCCCGATGCGGCCGAAGGCCATCGCGCCGAGCGGGCGCATCAGGTAGGCGACGGCGAAGACCGCCAGGGTGATCAGGAGCGAGGTGGAGCCGGTGCCGAAGAACACCCGGGACAGCACAGTGGTCATGTACAGGTACAGCGTGAAGTCGTACCACTCCACGACGGTGGACAGGGCCGCCACCAGAATGGAGGACCGGGGCAGGACGGCTGTCGCCTGAGTTGAGCGGTGCGCCGGCTCGGTCTCCTGACGGGACGTCACGGTTCGTGTTGGGTCGCGGGCTTGGCCCTGGACGCAAGATGCCCGTGGTCCCGCGTGATCATTTCTGTTCTCTACGCAGAACGATCACGCAGGAGCCACGGGCTTGCTCAATCGCCGGGCCCACCGGCCTCTTGCCTCAAGGCAGCGGTGAGGGCAACCGTCAGGGTTCCCCGGCAGGATGATGTCGAGCGCCCCGGCGAGGCGCTCGTCCAGGTCGAAGGGGGCCGGTTCCTCGGGGATCCAGCGCAGGATCGTCGAGAAGTAGCAGGCGGCCGGCAGCTGCCCGGCCTGGTCGCAGTCGACGCCCGCCCTGACCTCCTCGCACTGCCGCCCTTGCTCGACGATCCTGGCGAGTTCGACTTCCAGGGACGGGTCCTGCAGAAGGCGCCCGTACCGCGCTGACGCGTCCATCAGGACGGTGGTCTCGGCACGTGAGGCGACGTTGAGGTCGCCCATCTCCTTCAGGTAACGGCGCAGCCGGTCGCCGACCGGCAGGTCTTCCGCGCGCTCCGCGCCGAGGATCTCAGCGACGCGGCCACGGCGGCGGACTCCCCATTCCTCGAGGAAGCCGACCTTCTGCGCGAAGTGGTTGAAGACGGTCGCCCGGGCGACATCGGCGGCCTCGGCGATCTGCTCCATGGTGGTCGCCTCGTATCCCTGGGCGACGAACCGGCTCGAGCGATGCCATGGTCACCGCGTCCCCCAGCGTGTCCCGACAAATGCACCCCGGGTCGAGGAGCCTGGTGTGCGGTACGCGATCCTCGTACCGCACACCAGGGCCGTCAGAGGCAGCGCAGCCAGTCGCTCAGGGCAGTCGCCGTGCTGGCCGCGTGCTCGCTCATCATCGTCTGGTGGTCTCCGAGAGTGTCGAGTGTGTCGTGCTCGAAGTCCCACTCCGCGCTCCACCCGGACGGTGCGGCCGTTTCGGCGTCCGCCCGCTGCGGCATCCGCTCGGCGGCCCGCGCCAGCAGGACCGGCGCGGCGACGGCCTGGGGCTGCCATCCGTCGAACAGCTCCAGGTACGCGCCCTGTGCCGTGACCTGGGCCTCCGTCATCAGGGCGAAGGCGTGGTCGTTGACCGCGATGCCCTGCAGCTGTTCCCGGATCTGGTCCCCGGGGATGTCGTCCTGCGGGAACCAGGTGTCGAGCAGGACGACCGCGCGCGGGGAGTGCCCCCGGGCTTCCAGCCGGGCCGCGACGGCGTGCGCCAGCCAGCCCCCGGACGAGTAGCCGGCCAGGGCGTACGGGGTGTCGCCCAGCTCGCGGACGACGGCGTCGGCGTGCATGTCCACCACGAGGTCGCTGGTCGCGGGCAGCGGGTCGCCGTCGCCGAAGCCGGGGAGCGGCAGGGCGTACACGTCGTGCCGCCCGTGCAGGTGCAGGGCGAGGCGGGCGAAGTTGTGCGGGCCGGAGGGGGCCACCATCGACGGCAGACAGACCAGTGCGGGCTGCTCGGGGCCGGATGCAAGCCGTACGACCTCGGGCGGGCGGCCGAACTCCGTGGCGTCGGCGAACACCGGCCGCAGCTTGGCGGCGGCCTGGAGGACGCGGATCCCCTCGGTGAACTTCCCGATCTCGCAGGCTCGCCGGTAGAGGCCGCGCACCCCCAGCCCGTCGCCGTCGGAGGAGGACGCGGCGGTGTCCGGGCGCTGCGCCGTCGCCAACTCGCTGATGTGGAGGGCGAGTTCGGCGGGCGTGGGGTACTCGAAGACCACCGGGGTGGCGAGCGGCAGGCCGGTGGCGGCGATCAGCCGCTGCCGCAGTTGCACCGAGGTGAGTGAGTCGAATCCGAGGTCCAGGAAGCGCCGGACCGGACTGATCTCGTCCGGCGACGCGTGGCCGAGGACCGCGGCGGCTTCCGTCCGCACCGTGTGCAGCGGGTCCGTCAACTCGGGCACCCCCGATATCTCCTCACCCGACGGCCCGGCGACAGGCGGCGGCACGATCTCGTCGAAGAACCGGCTCGCCCGCGTCGCGGTGAACGGCGGCAGGAAGCGGTCCCAGTCGACATCGGCGACCGTCAGCGTGCTCTCCCCCGCGGCGACCGCCCGCCACAGCTGGTCGGTGGCCACGGCGGGGTCCATGGGCGGCAGGCCGCGCCGGGCGAGGAAGCGCCGCATCCCGTCCTCGGCGCCCATGCCCGTCTCGGCCCACGGGCCCCAGGCCACCGAGGTGGCGGCCAGGCCCCGGGCGCGGCGGCCGTGGGCGAGGCCGTCGAGGAAGGCGTTCCCTGCGGCGTAGGCCGTCTGTCCGGTGCTGCCCCAGATGGCGGAGATGGACGAGAAGACGACGAACGCGTCCAGCTCGGTGTCACCGAGAGCCGCGTCCAGATGGACGGCCCCGGCGACCTTCGCGGCCACGACCTCCGCGAACTCGGCGAGGTCCAGATCGGTCAGCGGGGCGAACCGGCCACCGACTCCGGCCGCGTGCACCACGGCCGTCAGCTCGCCGGGCGGTATCGACTCCAGCAACCGTAGGACCTGGTCGCGGTCGGCCATGTCGCACGCCTCGACCGAGACGTTCACCCCCAGCCCGGACAGCTCGCCCACCAACTGCAGCGCGCCCGGGGCGTCCAGGCCCCTCCGGCTGGTCAGCACCAGACGTCGTACGCCGTTCGAGGCCAGCCATCGGGCGACTCGTGAACCGAGTGCGCCCGTGCCTCCGGTGACCAGTACGGTGCCGCGCGGACGCCAGTCACCGCTTCCGGGGACAACGCCGTCCTCGGCCCGCGTCAACCGGGGCGCGAACAGCCCGTCGCCCCGTACCGCCAGCTGGTCCTCGCCCGCCGGCGCGGTCAGCGCCATGCCGAGCCACAGGGTCGCCTCGTCGTCCAGTCGCACCGGCAGGTCGATCAGGCCGCCCCAGCCGCGCGGCCGTTCCAGGGCGAGGGTGCGGCCCAGCCCCCACACCATGGCCTGGGCGGGGTCGGCGACCGGCTCGCCATCGGCTCTGGCGACCGCCGAACGTGTGGCGCACCACAGCGGTGCCGTCGACTCCAGGTCGGCCAGCGCCTGGGAGAGGGCGCAGGTCGCAGCAAGACCTTCGGTCATCGCGGGGTGTGCGGGGTGCGCGGTGGAGTCGAGGGCGAGCAGCGACAGTACGCCGCCCAGGTCACCGCCCGCGTCGGCCATCAGCTTCCCCAGTAGCTCCGCCATCCGAGTGCGGTCCGCATTCTCCCGTCCGACCGGTACGGTGACTGCCCGGCCGCCAAGATGGTCGACCGTCCAGGCCACGCGCGCGACCAGTTCCTCCTCGGCACCGGCGGTCGGGGTCAGCAGCAGCCACGTACCGGACAGCGACGGCAAGGCCGCCGTGGGCGCGGGCACCACCGGCCGCCACTCGACCCGGTAACGCCAGTCCGCCGGGTCGGCCCCGGCCGCCGCGATCGCTGGCTCCTGCTGCCGCGTTGCCTGGTCCAGCCAGTAACGCCGGCGCTGGAAGGCGTAGGTGGGCAGGTCGACGTGGTGCACGTCCAGGCCTTCGTAGAGCGCGCGCCACTCGACGTGCACACCGCGTACGTGCAGTTCGGCCAGCGCGGTCTGAAGGGTCACCTCCTCGGGGCGTCCGGCCCTCGCCGCCGCCGCGAAGGTGACATCGGCCTCGTCGGGCAGGCAGCCCGCGCCCATGGCGCTCAGCACCGCGTCGGGACCGAGTTCCAGGAAGGCGCGTGCGCCCTGCTCGTGCAGGCAACGGACGCCGTCCGCGAACCGGACGGCCTCACGTACGTGCCGCACCCAGTAGTCGGGCGAGCCGAGCTGTTCGTCCGTGGCCGTCCGTCCGGTGAGGTTGGAGACGACGGGCAGCAGCGCGGGCCGGTAGGTGACGCGCGCGGCGACCTCACGGAAGGCATCGAGCATGTCGTCCATGTGCGGGGAATGGAAGGCGTGGCTGACCGTCAGCCGCTTCGTCCGGCGACCCCGCTCCCGCCACAGCGCCGCGACCTCGTCCACCGCCTCGGCGTCACCGGCCACGACGGTCGCGGTTGGGCCGTTGACCGTCGCCACGACCACCCGGCCGTCGAACCCGGCGAGCATGGCCAGCACTTCGTCCTCAGTGGCCTGTACGGCGGCCATCGCACCACCTGTCCGGCAGGACTGCATCAGCCGCCCGCGTGCGGCGACCAGCGCGCACGCGTCGTCGAGGGACCACACGCCGGCCACGTGCGCGGCCGTCAGTTCGCCGACCGAGTGGCCGAGCAGCAGGTCCGGGAGGACGCCCCAGGACTCGACGAGCCGGAACAGCGCGGTCTCGTACGCGAACAGAGCAGGCTGCGTGTACGCCGTCTGGTTCAGCAGCGCGGCCGCATCCGATTCCTCGGGCGCGAACATCACCTCCCGCAGCGGCCGTTCCAGATGCCCGTCCATCCGGGCACACACCTCGTCCAGAGCCTGGGCGAACACCGGGTGAGCGGTGTACAGCCGCCGCCCCATGCCCGGCCGCTGGCCGCCCTGCCCGGTGAACAGCACCGCGAGCCGCCCGTCCACGACCTGCGGCGACACACTGCCACGTATCGCGTTCGGTACGGCGGCTCCCTCGGCCAGCGCCTGAAGGGTGCGCACGGCCTCGTCGCGGTCGGCCGTGACGACGACGGCGCGGTGCTCGAAGCGGGCCCGCGCCGCCAGCGTCCGGCCGGCGTCCGGCAGGGCGATGTCCGGGTGGTCGGCCAGATGCCCGCCGAGCCGTCCGGCCTGCGCGCACAGTGCCGCCTCGGACTGCGCCGACACCACGACCGGGAGGGGAGCCTCGACGGCCGCTGCCGCGAGCCCCGGCGGCTCCTCGATGATGACGTGCGCGTTCGTGCCGCTCACCCCGAAGGCGGACACCGCCGCCCGGCGCGGGCGGTCGGTGCGCGGCCAACTCACCGGCTCGTGCAGCAGCTTCACGTTTCCGGCCGACCAGTCCACATGGGCGGAAGGGTGCTCCGCGTGCAGTGTGCGGGGAAGCAGTTCGTGATGCAGCGCCATGATCATCTTGATTACTCCGGACACGCCCGCCGCCGCCTGGGCGTGCCCGATGTTCGACTTCAGTGACCCCAGGTACAGCGGCCGTCCCTCGGGCCGCCCCTGGCCGTACGTGGCGATCAGGGCGCCCGCCTCGATCGGGTCGCCGAGCGCGGTGCCGGTCCCATGCGCCTCCACGGCGTCCACGTCCGCCGTGCCCAGCCGGGCAGCCGCCAGTGTCCGCCGGATCAGCCGCTGCTGGGACGGGCCGTTCGGCGCGGTCAGACCGTTGCTCGCGCCGTCCTGGTTGGTAGCCGTGGCACGCACCACCGCCAGCACCCGGCGCCCGGCCCTGCGGGCGTCCGACAGCCGTTCCAGGAGCACCACGCCGGCACCCTCGGCCCAGCCGGTGCCGTCCGCGTCGGCGGAGAACGCCTTGCAACGCCCGTCGGGGGCAAGGCCGCGCTTGCGACTGAACTCCAGCATGATGCCCGGCGTCGACATCACGGTGACACCCCCGGCCAGTGCCAGGTCGCACTCTCCGGTGCGCAGAGCTTGCGCCGCCACGTGGAGCGCGACCAGGGAGGACGAGCACTGCGTGTCGATCGTCAGGGCCGGTCCCTCGAACCCGTAGGTGTAGGCGACCCGGCCGGAGACGACGCCCAGCGCGTTCCCGGTGAGCATCTGCCCCTGCGCCTCCTGCGGTGCCTCGTGCCAGGCCGGCCCGTAGTCCTGCAGCGAAACCCCGGTGAATATCCCGGAGTTGCTGCCGCGCAGAGCGTGCGGATCGATGCCCGCCCGCTCCATCGCCTCCCAGGAGACCTCCAGCATCAGCCGCTGCTGGGGATCCAGCGCCAACGCCTCACGCGGGCCGATGCCGAAGAACCCGGGGTCGAAGTCGCCCGCCCCCTCCAGATATCCGCCGGCCCGGGTGTACGCGGTGCCGTGCTGTTCCGGATCCGGGTCGTACAGACCCTCCAGATCCCATCCCCGGTCCTCCGGCAGGCCGCCGATGACGTCCCGGCCTTCGGCGACCAGCCGCCACAGCGCCTCCGGGGAATCCACGCCTCCAGGGAGCCGACAGCCGAGCCCGACCACGACGACCGGATCGTCCGCCAGGTTCGTGCTCCGTTCGCCGCCCACCGCACCGGCCGTGTTCCCGACCGCTCCGGGTCCAAGGAGCTCACAGCGCAGGTGCTCGGCGAGCGCGAACGGTGTCGGGTAGTCGAACAGCACGGTGGCGGGCAGTCGCAGCCCGGTCGCTTCCGCCACCCCGTCCCGGAGCCGCTGCGCCAACTGCCGGTACACGCCCAGACGCCGCCAATGCGCCCGGACGTCGACGAGGCCGGATCCGTCTCCGTCTGTCGCCCGGAGGATCTGTTCTCTGAGCAGGTCCAGCAGCACGGCGCGCTGCCCATCGGGGAGGAAGTCCGCCAGGCGATTCCGCAGCGTTTCATCTTTCTCGACAGATGCGAGTGCGGAGAATTCCGGAACATCAGTCATGCGTGCCGCAACTTTCTTGTGCGCCGAATAACATCGAAAACCGTCAGCCTTCGAATTCGCCCGTCAACTCCGGGCGGCGAGGCAAACAAAATTCACAGCTCGTCACCAATAGGAAGGAGCGATCACACCTCAACATTCACATCTCAACGCCGGGGCATATAGGAGTAAAATACACTCAAGGGTGTTAATCGGACGCACCACTGGACGTCACCCTTGGGTGCCACCTCCTTGCGGTCATCGAATAATCGATTTAAGTTGTGGGCTCTACGCCGTATCCGCCCGAAAGGAACACAAGATGCGTGGCGCAAGCTCCGCGCCCACTCTCCGTGTCGTCGAGGTTGTGGAGTTGCTGGCCCGTAGTGGCGACGATGCGCTCCGGTACACCGACATCGCGCGGGAACTGGACCTGAGTCAGGCCACGACTCACGCCATCCTGAAAACCCTCTGCGATCGAGGGTGGGCGAGCCGTGACCCGGTCAGCAAGACCTTTGCGCTTGGCGCCGGGCTCACGTTCATCGCCGACATGATGGTCGCGCGTCCGTTCGCTCATGCCGCGCGCGCCGCCGCGGTAGAACTGGTGGCGGAATTCGGTTACGCCGCATCCGTGAGTGAGAAAGTCGGCGACACGCTGGCGATCACGGCGTTCGAAGGGGGAGAAAGCCCCTGGCCGGGCGACCACATTCCCTATGCGCCGCCATTCGGTGCCGGGTTCGCGGCCTGGGACACCGACGAAGGAAGACGTGCCTGGATCGAGCGGGCCGCCTCGGCCGGCACCGAGACCGCCGCGCGCCTCGAAGAAGCTCTTGATCGTACACGCGAGCGTGGATTCGATGTGGATTACACCTCACCCGCCATGGCCGAGGCCGCAGGCTTGGTGGGCACGCTCGCCAGCGGCGCAATCGCCCTGCCGGTCAGCATCCGTGGAACGCTCGACCAATTGCGCGCGGAATTCAGCTCGATCGGTTTCCCGAACGACAACTCCGGCCGTGAACCGGTCGCAGCTGTCGCTGCACCCGTGTTCGACCACCGAGGGCAGGTAGTTTCGCTGCTCGCGGTGCACCCTCTCGTGGAGCTGCCCGGCCGAATGATCGACTCCATCAGCCGGCGCCTCGTCGAACTCACGACGGCGATCTGCGCCCCTGCTCCATCGGGGCCCCCGTCGGACAGATGAGAGATGACAGTTGGGAACCAGGGCCACGGTAGGTGCGGAAACGGGTCACCGTTCCCGCACCCTTATTCCCACCGGTCAGACCGAATTTCACACGCCGAAGAGTCTCTGTTCGCCGAGTGGATCGAGGTACACCCGGGTGAGCTTGGTGCTGCTGATGCGCCATCGCCCGTCGACGATGCTGTACTCCTCGTGGTAGTGCCCGAAGCCGATGACCCTGACTACGCCCAGCCAGATCAGGAGATCCTGTAGCGCCCACACGCCTGTCGCAGTCGTGGGTGAGGTGACGGTGATTTCAGGCATGTGCCCCTGGTGGACGGTCTTGGCGCTGCCGATCGTCAACTTGAGGAAGCCGATGAACGCGTCCGCTCCGGTCATCTTGGGGCCGAGCGAGCCGGTCGTGTCGACCGCGACGTCGTCGGCCAACTGCTCCTTGAGAAGCTCCCAGTCCTTGGTGTCAATCGCCCGGAAGTAGCGCGCCTTGAGATTTTTGATCTCCCGGACGCCCGCCACAGATACGGCAGGATCCACCGCGTTCGCAGTGGCCGGACTGACGGACTCCGCAATCGCCGGCACGGCATGCGTCAATCCGAGGGCTGCTGCGGCTGCCCCGGTTCCCGTCAGGAAGCGCCGTCGGGTGGCGCTGCGGCCGTGTCCCGGCGCCATCACGACTCATCCATGAGCAGGCGAGTCGACTTGATGGTCGTGATCAACCACCGACCGCCGCGTAGGGCGTAGGTGTCGTGGTCGTGGCCGAAAGCCAGAACACGCTTGCCGTTCGACTGCACCGTGAGTATTTGCATCGCCCAGATGGCCTTGGCGCTGCTCGGAGAGGTCAGGGCAATCTCCGGCATGTGCCCGTGGTGCACCGTGACGGCCTTGTCGTACTTGCGCTCGAGCATGGCTTCGCAGTTCGACGCGCCGACGACAAGGTCTCCGCCCAGCGCGGTCGTGTCGACGACAACGTCGATTGCGAGGACGGACTTGAGGTCGTCCCAGTCCTTGGTGTCGAGGAGTCTGCAGTATCGCGCCTTGAGAAGCTCGATCGCGTCGATCGCCTGCAACGTGCTCTGACTCATGTGCCGTTCACGTGCCTTTCGTCGGCATCTGTGGTGGGGGGATGCCGCGGGGGGATGTGGTGGGGGGAGAAGAATCTATCGAGTATTGGATGAGGCACATCGAATACTCGAGACGTACGCTAGTCCGCAGATCTTCCAAGTGTCAAGATCGGCAGCCCCCATGCCGGTCGGAGAACCACAGGGCCACGAAGCTGGTGGCACTTTGGGGCAGGAGACCGTACAGAGCGTCAGGTACCGGAAGCTCTTCGCCTGCTTGCCCAGTTGTAGATCGGCGTAGGCGGCCGCAAGCCACGGAGTCCCCCCTAAAGGCAACGGCATGACGCTGTTGGCGATCTTCAGCGAGTGCTGGCATTCACTTCGGGCGGTGCTTCAGTGGAGACAGCGTGGCGGCGCCGAGGTCGGGGCGGACCTGATTTCGTTGCACCCAAGGGATTACCAGCGGATCCCAGCACGGACCGTACGCACGGCCTGGGCGGCCTGTCCGAAAGGAACGCCCGCGATACTGGTGCGGGATCGCCTCGATGGGTGCCGGCCAGCGGCGGCAAACTCATCACGAGCCAGCCCGAGTTGGGGCGGCATGAGGTCACGCGAGCCCATGCCGACCGGCACCCTGGACGCTACGGCTGCAGACTGTGCGTCTGGGTCCGATTCAACAAGTCAGAGGTCCGACTACCGTCTGGTCCGGCGCAATGCCGGACAGGTCGCGGATGGCAGGTCTGCATAACGTGGATGCGCGAGTACGACACCACGAGGTGCCCGGACGGGTAGCGGATATCCGGCTGGAGGGACTTGCCGGGCACATGGGCGGGAGCGTCGTCTTCAGGCCCGCCGTGCCGCTCCCGTCGGTCTGCTGAGACCCGCCGTCTCCGCACGCGGAGAGCACAGGGGCCATCGCGGCCTCTCCCGCCACGACGGCGGCTCTGCCGACGAAGCGTCTGCGGTTCGGTTCCACTCGTTTCTCATGGTGGCGGCCTTCCCCGGACCGCGCGTCGAAGCGCTTCACTGGCCGCGAACGCTAACGGTGTATTTCGCACGGAACAAGAGGGCCCACAAGAAGAAATTTTCTTGCATTCCAGCGATTGACAATCCGATAGAAGCAATGACAGCGTCGAAGCGCTTCAACACTCCGTACCAGCCTGCTTAGAGGTCAGACTGGCGTTTTCCGTCCCTCCCTACGACCGAGAGGCATCCGTTCCGCGACGCCGCGCTGCCGATAGGCAAGCGCATCGACGATCTGCTCGGTCGGCTCACGCTCGGCGAGCGGATCGCGCTGCTCCACCAGTACGCACCGGACGTGGACCGCCTCGGCATCGCCTCGTTCCGCACCGGAAACGGAGGCGGTGCACGGCGTCTCCTGGCCCGGCGAGGCGACGGTCTTTCAGCAGTCGAGCCCCGAGGCAGACGGGACGCCGGATGGCTCGACGTTGTCAACGCTCACCTCGCAAGCAGTTCCCCACCACGCCGTTCCGCCAGTACGTCATGTGCCCGCCGATGCCAACGGGACGACACAGCAGCCGAGTTGCCGACACGAACGGCGAGCAGCCCGCGCCGGCTTCAGCACTCACTCGCAGAAGAGGACGACTGCATGAAAAAGTCCTGGACTCTCTCCCTCATCGCTCTCGTCACTGCCGCGCTCGGGGTGACGGCGGCTGGTGCAACCCCTGTCTCCGCCGCCTCCACCACGCCGTTGCGGGTCATGCCGCTGGGCGACTCCATCACCTGGGGCGTGGGAAGCAGCACGGGCAACGGCTACCGGGGTCCGTTATGGGACGAACTCGCGACGGACGGCCATCCGCTGGACTTCGTCGGCACGTTGCGGGGCGGTTCGATGTCCGACCCCGACAACCAAGGTCACCAGGGATACAGGATCCACCAGATCGCCGAACTCGCCGACGCCTCGCTGACCCGCTACCGGCCCAACGTCGTGACGCTGATGATCGGCACCAACGACCTGGCCGGGAGCTATCAGGTCTCCACCGCCGCCGACCGGCTGAAGTCGCTGGTCAACCAGATCAGCGCCGACGTCCCCGACGCGACCGTCCTCGTGGCCTCCCTGGTCGTGTCCACCAGCGGCTCGGAGGAGCAGTACCGTGCCGCGTACAACCAGGCCATCCCCCAGATCGTGAGCGAGGCACAGTCCGCGGGCAAGCGCGTCGCATACGTGGACATGAGCAGCCTGACCACGGCCGACCTGGCCGACGCCCTGCATCCCAACGACGCGGGCTACCAGAAGATGGCCGACGCCTTCCACCGCGGCATCCAGTCCGCGGACAGCGCCGGGTGGCTGAGAAATCCCGCCCCCGCCCCTGCACACGTGCAGTCCGACATGGGCGGCAAGTGCCTGGATGTCAGCGGCTTCGGCACCGCCGACGGGACCGCCGTCCAGATCTGGAGCTGCGGCGGCGACAGCATCAACCAGTTCTGGTCCGCCTACACCGACGGCACCCTGCGCTCCATGGGCAAGTGCCTCGAAGCCGCCGGCTTCGGCACGGCCAACGGCACCAAGGTGCAGCTATGGGCTTGCCACGGCGGCTCCAACCAGATCTGGCAGCCCTACAACGGCGGCTACCGCAACCCCGTCTCCGGCCGCTGCCTCGACGTTCCGGGCTACTCCACAGCCGACGGCACGCAACTCCAACTGTGGGACTGCCACGGCGGCTCCAACCAGAAGTGGACCACTCTGACCGCCGGATGACCTCTGCTCCCGGGACCTGAGCCCCTCCCCGCCCCGGTCCCGGGATTCCGCCACCAACCAGAACCCCCGAGCCGGAGCGACCTGACGGAGTCCTACTGGTACGCCAGCAGCGTTTCGCCATCTGGCTGGTCACGGGCGTCGTGCGGACTGTAGTTGGCTGATGGTGTGTCAGGGGTGGGTTGGCCTGGACGACTTCGAGAGCGCCGAAGCGCGCACCATCACCGAACAACGACTGTTGTGGGCGAGCCGCTGGCCAGCCGCTGATCGCCCGGCGTTGACACCCTCCTGCCCCTCCCATATTTCTGTTCGACACTCAGAATAACGTCCGACATTTCGAACTTTGCTCTAGGTCCCCTAACCCGTGAGGAAGCTGATCTCGCATGTCCTGGCTCCAACACCCCCACAGCCGCCGGAGAGTCATGGCGGTCACCGCCGGCCTGGTCGCGGGCGCCACGCTGCCGACGATGCGCGCGGCGGCGGCCACGACGGCCCAGCAGGAGCGGTTCATCAACCCGGTGATCTGGCAGGACTTCGCCGACCTCGAGGTCACCCGCGTCGGCGACACGTACTACTACACCGGCTCGACCATGCACTACTCGCCGGGCGCGCCCGTCCTGCGCTCCTACGACCTGGTCAACTGGGAGTTCATCGGCCACTCGGTGCCGGACCTCGACTTCGGCGACGCGTACGACCTCAACGGCGGACAGGCGTACGTCAAGGGCATCTATGCGTCCTCGATGCGCTACCGCCCCAGCGACGAGACCTTCTACTGGGTGGGCCAGATCGCCTGGCAGCGGTCGTACATATACAGCGCCACCAACGCGGCCGGCCCCTGGACCAGGCACGCCGAGTTCGGCAGCATCTACTACGACGCGGGGCTGCTCTTCGACGACGACGGCACCCCGTACGTGGCGTACGGCGCCGACAAGATCCGCGTCGCGCAGCTCTCCCCGGACATGCGCACCGAGGTCAGGTCCGAGCACGTGCTCACCAAGCCCGACGCGTTGCACTCGTTGGAGGGCTCCCGCTTCTACAAGATCAACGGGAACTACTACATCTTCACCACCCTTCCGCCCAACGGCCAGTACATCTGGAAGTCCACCTCAGGCCCCTTCGGCCCGTACGAGATGCGGGAGGTGCTGTTGGACCTGCCCGGCCCGATCCCCGGTGGCGGCATACCGCACCAGGGCTCGCTGGTCGACACCCCGAACGGCGACTGGTACTACATGGGCTTCATCGACGCCTATCCCGGCGGCCGCGTCCCCGCCCTGGCCCCGGTCACCTGGAACGCCGCCGGCTGGCCCGAGGTCCAGACCGTCGACGGCGCGTGGGGCGAGACATACCCCTACCCGGTCACCCCGCACCCGCTCCCGCCGATGACCGGCGCCGACACCTTCGAGGGGACGGCGCTGGCGCCGTACTGGGAGTGGAACCACAACCCCGACACCACCGCGTTCACCGTCAACAACGGGCTCACCCTCAGGACCGCCACCGTCACCGACGACCTCTACAAGGCCCGTAACACCATCACCCGTCGCATCCAGGGCCCCGCCTCCACCGCGACCGTCGTGCTCGACTGCTCCGGGATGGCCGACGGCGACCGCGCCGGGCTGGCGATGCTGCGGGACTCCTCCGCCTGGATCGGCGTCACGCGGCAGAACGGGGTCAGCAGGCTGGTGATGTTCGACGGCCTGACCATGGACGCCGACTGGAACACCAGCAGCACCGGCACCGAGCAGGCCCGCGCCGACCTCCCCGCGTCCGGCAGCCGCGTCTGGCTGCGCGCCGCCGCCGACATCAGCCCGGGGCCGGGCCGCCAGGCGACCTTCTCCTACAGCACCGACGGCACCACCTTCACCCCGTTCGGCCCGGCCTTCACCATGAGCGAGAGACCTCATTTCTTCATGGGCTACCGCTTCGCCGTCTTCAACCACGCCACCCAGGCTCTCGGCGGCGAAGTGCGGGTGGAACGCTTCGAGTTGCGCGCGTGCGCGCCGACGGTGCAACCGGGCGCTGTAGACCCGAACGCCTGGTACGTCGTGGTCAACCGCAACAGCGGCAAGGCACTGGACGTGGCGGGCGTGAGCTCCGAGAACGGCGCCGCGCTCACGCAGTGGGCCCGGCACAACGGGCCCAACCAGCAGATCCAGTTCGTGGACTCCGGTGACGGCTACTACCGGTTGAAGGTGAGGCACTCCGGCAAACTGCTGGACGTCGACAGCTGGTCGACGGCCGACAACGCCGCCATCCACCAGTGGAGCGACACCGGTGGCGCGAACCAGCAGTTCCGGTTGGCGGACTCACCGGACGGATACTTCCGGTTGATCAACCGGAACAGCGGGAAGGCCGTCGAGGTACCGGGCTTCTCCTCCGCCGACGGGACCGGCATCGTCCAGTACTCGGACTGGGGCGGCGTGAACCAGCAGTGGAAGCTCGTCCGCGTCGGCTTCACGAGCTCCTGCTGACACCGGTATCCGGTTCAAACCCATAGAAACTCCCCTTGCCCGCTGGGCAAGGGGAAGAACCAGTCCGAGGACCCCGAGAAGGACGTCATCAACTGGCGCCTGATCGAGACTCACTTCGAGGACCTCATGCGCGTGGTGCTGTCCATCCGCGAGGTTTGGCCGTCGTCGGCCACGCTGCTGCGGCGCTGATCACGGACCGGCCCGCCGACCCGCCCTTCCTTGCCCGTCTGGCCTCCTGTGCCGGCAGCAGCGCATCCACCGGGAACCTCATCACCACGAACGCCTCTCCGAGCACCGTCCCGAGCGCCACCGGTCGGCTGTCGACCACCCCACCCTCGGCCACGCCCAGCGCAGCCTCCTCGCTCAGGACCCTGCTGGACTCCCGGCTGTGCGCCGTCCTCGACCGGACCGCCGCCCGCCTGGTGCTGACCAAACCCCATCGAGATCCCGCGTGTCGCCCCCAACAGGGGCACCGCTCCCGACTCGTGCAGTTACGCCTCCGGCGACCGGACGACCATGCTGACACTCGACCCCGCCGGCCGCTCCTACGACGCCGAACGCGCCGCCTCACACCGTCTGGTCGACGACTCCGCGTCGGCGGACATGCGCGAAGTCCAGGTCCACCGAAGTCCCCGGCCTGGGACAGGCCGCGTCCAGCGAGACCGTCGAAGTGCTGCAGCCCGGGCAGACCGTCACCTTCGTGGTGTGGCGCGATGGCTTCCGCACCTGGCTGCTCACCCTCGCGCGGTTCCCCGCGGCGAAGGACGGCGCCGAGGGGCTCGTACCACTGGCCCGGCAGCTCACGCCCCGCCTCGACAACTGATCCCGCGGACCCACCCACCCGTAGGGCATGCCTGGGCGGTCATGTCCGCCACTGCCCGGATGTCGGGCCGGTGCCGACCCACGCGCAGATCCACTCGACGCCATGCCGACAGCACACCCTCACGTACTGGAAAAGATTCAACGCCAAGTCCCGGCACCCTCGGGCCGAGGACGGCAACTATCCACTCCACACCGCACGAAGCGCCGAGACCGCTCCTCACGCGGACGGGCACACCTGCCGATACGGGGCGTCAGGAACGTAGGTCTGCCACTGGGTCCGGGTCAGGCCGGGCCCGCCCGTGCGGGCGCACACCCGCGCCAGGGCGTGGGCGGGGTCGAGGTCGTAGCGCTGGAGCGGGACATGGGCGCTGCCCGTGTACAGCGTGGTGCCGTCGGGGCCGAACGCGAGGGTGTAGATCGCGTCTCCGGCAGTGGTGAGGAGTCCGCCGATCGGCTGCCCGGTCGGCATGTCCCACAGTTGCAGGCCGCCGTTGCCCCCGCCGACCGCGAGGGTGCGTCCGTCGGGGCTGACGGCGAGGGCCGACACCGCTTCGAGCGGAGGCCCCTGCGACGGCCGGAAGGTGTTGGGCAGTGCGGTGACACGGTGGCGGAGATCGCCGTCCCACAAGGTGACCCGGCCGGTCATGTCACCCACCGCCAGCCGGGAACCGTCGGGAGAGAAGGCCAGCGCGCCCAGCGGACTTCCCCCGACGAGGTCCAGCGCGCTCGCCCGCCAGGACGGCGGGCGGGCCACGACGCCGTCGCCCGCGAGCAGCCGTCCGTCGCCGCGCAGGGTCGGATACTGCACGGCCGGGCCGGCGGGCACCTTGATGCGTCGTCGGCTACGGGTGTCCCAGACCTCGCCGAACATGAGGTCGTCGTCGCCCAGGCGGGTGAGGTGGAGGGTGCGGCCCTGGGGACCGAGCGCGGCCTCGGCCACCGAGGCGCCGGGCAGATCGAGTGTGGTGACGACGCGTTCGTGCGGTACGTCCCAGACGGTGAGGGAGTGGGTACGCAGTGTGTGGCCGGCCGCGGTGACACCGTAGCCCAGGCGGGTCCCGTCCGTGCTGAACACGAGGAGCACGTCGATGTCGAGCGGATCGATCGACGGCATGGTGGCCGACAACGGCGGGAAGGTGTGTACAACGCGTCCGTCGGCGGTGCCGCACAGGCGGACGAGGTAGTGGTCATGGGTGAACTCTGCGGTGGCGAAGGTGCGGCCGTCGGGGCTGAGTACGACGTCCGCCTGTGCGGTCGGGCGCCAGGCGGCGGTGACAGCGGCGCCGAGGTCGAGGGTGTGGACCGTTCCGCCTGCCAGATAGCGCAGGGTGTGGCCTTGTAGGTGCAGGGCCGGGGAACTGCCGAGTTCCTGGTTGTCCAGGGATGCCTGGAACACGGGCCCGTCGGTATCGGTCAGCCGCCACACCTGCACGTCCTGGCGAGTGGCCAGGGTCAGGAAGGTGCCGTCCGCGGTGAAGGCCAGGTCGTGCGCGGCGGAGGTGACGAGGTCGGCGATCCGGCGGCCGGACCTCAGGTCCCAGACCCGGACGCCCGCTCCGGTGACGGCGGCCATCCGGCCGGCGCCCACGGTGAGCTCCGTGGAGCCGCCGGCGCACAGCCGGTCCTGCTTCCAGGCACCGCTCAGCGGGCGGCCGGCCGCGGTGTCCCAGAGACTTGGTGCCCGGCCCGCGGGGCAGACCGCCGCGTACTGCCCGTCCGCGCTGACGGCACTGACCGTCGACTCCGGTGCCGGTGCCTTGAACAACACCCGGCCGTCGGTGACCGAGCCCAGCCGCAGAGATTTGCCGTCGGTGGCCAGGTAGGCGCGGCCGTCGTCGGTGAGGTGGACGTCGCCCAGTCCGGGAAGCGGGTGAGATCCGGCGGTCCACCGGCCGAGGGCGGTGTCCCACAGCCGCGTTCCCCCCGTGCGGCTGATGGCGATCACGCGGGCGTGCGGGCCGACCGCGGTCACCTTGCCCATAGGCAGTCTGCCTTCGCCGGTACGCCGGTGGGTGGGGACGTCCCAGCTTCGCCAGATACCGCCCGAGGCGCTGAACAGGGTGCGTCCGTTGTCGGTGAGCTGCCGCTGGGGCGTGTCACCGGCTGCTGGATCCGTGAAGGTGTCCGTCCGGGGCTGACTGAGAGAGCCGAGCAGGGCCCGGTGGGTCTCAGGAAGCCTGGCGATCCGCCAGGAAGCGGCGCTGAGGAGCAGCGCGGTGCGGGGGTCGGTGGTGCGCAGCCCGTCGGCGGCGGAAGCGACCCGGCGGGCCGCGTCCTGGGTCCGGCGCCGGAGGGCGTCGTCGTGTGCCCGCCAGACGGCGAAGGCGGTCAGCAGCGCCACCGCCAGTACGGCGGACAGCGACCGGGTGAGGACGCGGTGGCGGCGGTCGATCCGGTCGGTGGCGCGGCGCTCCGCCTCACGTGCCTCGTGCGAGGCGGTGAGGAAGGCGCGCTCCGGCGCCGTCAGGGCCGGGTGGGCAGCGGGGTCCGGGAAGTACTCCGCCGCCCGCGCCAACTGAGCGCCCCGGTACAGCATGCCGGGGCAACTGCCGTGCTCCTGCCAGGCGCGGGCCGTCTCCGTGAGCGTGCGGTGGTGGCGCAGACGTTCGCGGTCCTCCTCGATCCACCCCTGCAACCGGGGCCAGCTCGTGATGAGCGCCTCGTGGGCGAGTTGCACGCCGTCCTCGTCTGCGGTCAGCAGCCGCGCCCGGGTCAGCCGCTCCATCACCACCCGCGCTTCGGAGCACTGCGTCATCTCCTCATGAGTGAGCGGCCGCCGGGTGTCGGGTGTGCCCCGACCCGGTACGACGAAACCGACTCGGCCTCCGACTCTCCCGCCCGCTTCGGAGATTGCATTCGCCGGATTCCGGCGCTCGTAGCACGACCATGACCCACGATCGTAGTTCGCTCCGCCGACCACGCCCACACATTGCCCGCGCCGGCGCCACAGCGCGATGACGCCTCCGCCTCGGGGGTCTCGCTGGTGTTCAGGCAGGCTTTCACGCTTCCACGCACGTGACCTTCGCCACGGCAAGGTCGATACTGCCGACAGCAGCGTTTTCACCGACCCGTTTCCGATCCGGCCCGCCCACCTGACCGCCCGCGACCGCCGCGTACCGTCGAGATCGACCACTTGCAGAAACCAGCCCGACCGGCAGGGACACAGGCCACGCGCCTCTGTCGGTCTCGTCAGGAGGTACCCATGAAGATGCTCATCAACGTTCCGGAGACCGTGGTCACGGACGCGCTGCGGGGCATGGCGGCGGCGCATCCCGAGTTGGCCGTCGACGTGGAGAACCGGGTGATCGTACGGCGGGACGCGCCCGTTGCCGGGAAAGTGGCCCTCGTCTCCGGTGGTGGGTCCGGGCACGAGCCGCTGCACGGGGGGTTCGTGGGACCGGGGATGCTGTCGGCGGCCTGCCCGGGTGAGGTGTTCACCTCTCCGGTGCCCGATCAGATGGTGCGGGCCGCGGCTGCCGTGGACAGCGGGGCGGGTGTCCTGTTCGTGGTGAAGAACTACACCGGCGACGTCCTCAACTTCGACATGGCGGCCGAACTCGCCGAGGACGAGGGGATCCAGGTCGCGAAAGTCCTCGTCAACGACGATGTCGCCGTCACCGACAGTCTCTACACGGCCGGGCGGCGCGGTACGGGCGGCACCCTGTTCGTGGAGAAGATCGCCGGTGCTGCGGCGGACGAGGGACGTCCGTTGGAGGAGGTGCGCTCCGTCGCCCAGCAGGTCAACGACCGTTGCCGCAGCTTCGGCGTCGCGCTCGGCGCCTGCACCACCCCCGCCAAGGGCAGCCCCACCTTCGATCTGCCGCCGGGCGAGCTGGAGTTGGGCGTCGGTATCCACGGCGAACCTGGCCGGGAGCGGCGGCCGATGATGACCTCCGGCGAGATCGCCGACTTCTCGGTGGAGGCCGTGCTGGAGGATCTCAACCCGCGTAATCCGGTGCTCGTCCTGGTCAACGGGATGGGTGCGACTCCGTTGCTGGAGCTGTACGGGTTCAACGCCGAGGTGCAGCGGGTGCTGGCCGGGCGCGGGGTCGCCGTGGCCCGCACGCTCGTCGGCAACTACGTCACCTCGCTCGACATGGCCGGCGCCTCGGTGACCCTGTGCGAGATCGACGAGGAACTGCTGCGGCTGTGGGACGCGCCGGTGCGGACGGCTGGTCTGCGCTGGGGCATGTGAGGCCGGGTGAGAGCGGGTGAACCCGGCCGGACGCGCGGAGCGGTCAGGGTCCGGCGCCCGGGTGTGACAGCGACCGACGTACCTACCACGCAAGGAGATCCTGTGCTCGACGCCGACTTCTTCCGCCGCTGGATGACGGCGACGGCCGTGTCCGTCGGCCGCGAGGCGGAGCGGCTCACCGCCCTGGACTCGCCGATCGGCGACGCCGACCACGGCAGCAATCTGCGGCGCGGTTTCGACGCCGTGGCCGCCTCCGTGGAGGAGAAGGCACCGGACACGCCCGGCGCGGTCCTCGTGCTCGCCGGAAGCCGGCTCATCTCCACGGTCGGCGGCGCTTCCGGCCCCCTGTACGGCACGTTGCTGCGCCGGACGGGCAAGGCACTGGGCGATGCGGCCGAGGTGAGCGAGGAGCAGTTCGCGGACGCGCTGCGCGCCGGGGTGGACGCGGTGATGGCGCTCGGCGGTGCCTCGCCCGGCGACAAGACGATGATCGACGCCCTGGTACCCGCCGTGGACGCCCTAACCGACTCGTTCGCCGCGGCACGCACGGCTGCCGAGGAGGGCGCTCTCTCGACCGTGCCGCTGCAGGCCCGAAAGGGCAGAGCCAGTTACCTCGGCGAGCGCAGCATCGGTCACCAGGACCCGGGGGCCACCTCGGCGGCGCTGCTGGTCGCGGCTCTCGCGGAGACCGCCGGTGAGTGACGCGACCGGCCTGGGCGGCGAGAGGGGCGAACAGTTGGTCGGGGTGGTGCTGGTGTCGCACAGCGCGGCGGTGGCCGCCTCGGTGGCGGACCTGGCCCGGGGTCTCGTCCACGGTGCGACCGCGCCCGTCGCGGCCGCGGGCGGCACCGAGTCCGGCGAACTCGGCACGAGCGCCGAACTGATCACCGCGGCGGCCCGTTCCGTGGACCGGGGTGCCGGGATCGCCGTCCTGACGGACCTGGGCAGCGCGGTCCTCACCGTGAAGGCGCTTCTCGCGGAGGGCGACGAACTCCCCGACGGAACACGCCTGGTGGACGCCCCGTTCGTCGAGGGAGCGGTGGCGGCGGTCGTCACGGCGTCGACGGGCGCAGACCTCGCGGCGGTGGAGGCGGCGGCCGAGGAGGCGTACGCGTACCGCAAAGTGTGAGGGAGCGCGGGGGGGAAGGGAGGAAGGAGGAAGCGGCGGCGAACGGTTCACCACCGGCCAGCCGCCACCCCCGCCGCCCTTCCCCTCTGGTTCAGCCGGTTGAGTCAGTCGAGTCGGATGAGTCGGTTGAGTCGCCGGCCACGGTCGCGTCGCTCTCGGCGCTGTCGGTGTTCTCCGTGCTCTCGGTGCTCTCCGCCTCCTGGCCCACGAACCGCCTCGCCAGCTGCTCCCCCGCCTCCACCGCCGCCGTGTGGTTCTCGATCGGCGACACCCTGGCGTTCTTGAAGACGATGTACGTGACGCCGGAAGCCGCTCCGCCGCCGTGCGGGTCGGGGTTGATGCCCAGGGCCGCGGCGGCGGCGTAGGACGCCTCGCCGATGATGTCCTGCGGGCCGGTGTCGCCGACGACCGCGTACTGCACACGGTCCTTGTAGATGACGGCGGCGACCGAGCCGCCCCGGATGCCGTGGTCGCGGTAGTTCCAGATGCCACTGGCCATCGGGACGACGATGAACGGCAGGCGTTCGGGGTCCAGATAGCGGCCGTCGGACTGCTGGTAGGCGGTGGAGTCCGCGAAGTACGGGTCGGTGCGCCCGTTGCAGCGCGGCCCGGCCTGGCCGTCGCAGTCGATGTCCATGTCGGCCTTCCAGAACACCACGTCGTCCGTACCGCAGACGGGGATGTCCGCGGGGGCTCCGGCGTCGCTGCGGTAGTGGCCGTTGGACACGGGCGCGCAGTCACGCACCTTGGCCAGCAGATCGGAGGCCCGGACCCCGCCCTCGTAGCGCACCGGCTCGTTCGGGTGGACGGCGGCGGGCAGCGCGGTCGGGGCGAGCAGGGCGGCGCCGGCCACGGCGAGCGTCAGCGTCTGGACACGCACGATAGGGGCCTCTCCTGGGGGATCTGACGGACACTCGGTCCAATCTGGTGCCCGTCTCATCACGCGGCCACCGTTAGGGGGCCGTACGGTGCACGCCCCGAACTCCCGACAGGGGCCGAGCACCTGAGTCCGTGTCGGGTACGAAGCAGTCGCATCCCTCTTGATGCACACGCCTTGATGCGTACGTCCCACCGGGTCCATATTGGTCCGGACCAATACCGTGCGGGAGGGGCGGCGGAGGGAGCGGCCGTGCGACGCGTCGTCAGGTACGTCATGTCCGGCTGCGGGGCGCTGCTGTTCACCATGTCCTGCGGTTGGAGCGGGGACGGGAGCGGCACGGAGAGCCGGCCCCCGTCGGCACCGGCCGGGGTGACGGCCGCCGCAGGCAGTGCGACCAGCGTGCACGTGATGTGGAACCGGTCGCCGGACGGGCCCGAGGTCGCCGCGTACGAGGTGTATCGGGGCGAGGTGAAGGTGAGGGAGGTGCCCGGCACGGAGCGCATGGTGGACGTCGTCGGCCTGGCCCCGTCCACCGCGTACGTCTTCACCGTGCGGGCGCGGAGCAGTGACGGGCGCTCCGGACCGCGCAGCGAGGGCGTCCGCGCGACGACCCCGGCCGCGTCTGCCGAGGACACCACGGCCCCGACCCGCCCCGGCCGCACGCGGGGCCGGCCCGTCGGCAGCCGGTCGGTCCAGTTGTCCTGGGAGGCGTCCACGGACGAGCGGGGTGTGGTCTCGTACGACGTCTACCAGGGCACGTCGCGAATCCACACCGTGGCCGGGGACCGGACGACGGCCGTGGTCACCGGGCTGCGTCCGGGCACCCGGTACACCTTCGGCGTCCGCGCCCGCGACGCCGCCGACAACGTGTCACCCGCCGGTGCTCCCGTACGGCTCACCACCGCGCCCGGCACCGACGACGGCCGCGCCACCGCCCCCGCCGGATTCCGTGCGGCGACCCGTCGTACGGACGGGGCGTACTACCTCGACCTCTCCTGGATGCCGCCGCGCGTGGACGGAGTGATCACGGAGTACGAGATCCAACTCGACGGGCGTCCGGCCACCTCCCTCGTGTGGGGCGGGCCCGCTCCGCGCGGACGGGCGTCGTACGGCTTCTACGTGGGCCGGGACGCGGGGGTCGCGTACCGGGTGCGGATCAGGGCGCGGCTGCCGGACGGGACGTGGGGCGGGTTCTCGGCGGAGCGGACGGTGGTGACGGCGCCGTAGTACGACGACGCCGGGCTGGTTCCGGATCGCCCTGACAGCCCAGAGGGGGTCCGCCGTACGAACGAATCCGTCACCTGCCCGGTGGCTGTCCGGGTGCGGGCCGGGGCGAGGGCACGTTGGCTGGCCCCGAAGCAGCACGGGCGATCCCCGACCTTCGGCGGCGCATGGGACGTACCGCCAACCGTGCCGCCGAAGGGCAGTCCACATGCGAACCGTTCCTCTCCTCATTGTCCGATCCGGTCCGACCGTGGCGGCCGCCGCCTTGCTCACGCTCGCCCTGACCGCCCAGACGGCTTCGGCGGCCGGGATCTCCGTGAGCACCAGCGGATCCACGGTCTCGGTGACCACCACCTCGTGCCCCACGAGCAGCGGCAGCGGCTACGGCGACGCCTCGCTCCTCAACAGCAGCCAGCGGTCCTTCTCCGAGGGGCGCAGGGTCACGCTCTCGGGGACAGCCGCCAGCCAGTCCGCCGTCTGGTCCGACGTCGGCACCGGCACCTACACCGTCATCGTGCGGTGCTCGAACGGGACCACAGCCGGTTCCCAGGCCGTCATCGTCAGCACCGCCTCGACGCCCACCATCTCCGCCACGGCAACGGCCTCCCCCAGCCGGGGTGTCATGGGCGGTCTCGGGGGCGCCGCGAAGGACTACGGCACCCTCACCTTCGCGGCGGGCGGCGCCCTGATCGCGTGCGGTGCGGCGGCGGCCGCCTGGGCACTGCGTCGGCGTTCCAAGCCCTACCGGCTCTGAACGACGACCACACCCGGCTGTCGGCCGTTCGTGCGAGCACGTTCGCACGGACGGCCGACCGTTTTCTCGGGGCAGCACCCGAGGGGGTGCCTAGGGACGGACTCCGACCACCACGTGCGCGTACAGCTCGTCGGACTCCGCCAGGCGCGTGACCAGGCCGCCGGCCTCGAATGCGGCTACCGCCGACGGTGCCTGGCGTTCGCTCGTCTCGACCAGGAGGCAGCCGCCGGGTGCCAGCCACTCGGGTGCCCCGGCCGCGACCCGGCGCAGCACGTCGAGGCCGTCGCCGCCGCCGTCCAGGGCGACGAGGGGTTCGTGGTCGCGCGCTTCCGGCGGCAGCAGTCCGACCTCCTCGGTGGGGACGTAGGGCACGTTGGCGGCGAGGATTCCGACCCGGCCGCGCAGGTCGGCGGGCAGGGCGTCGAACAGGTCGCCCTCGTGGGCGTGTCCGCCGTACGCGGCGACATTGCGGTCGGCGCAGCGCACGGCCACGGGGTCGATGTCGGCGGCGTGCAGTTCGACTCCGGTCAGTACGGCGGCCAGGGCGGCGCCGACCGCGCCCGAGCCGCAGCACAGGTCCACGACAACGGACGCGTCCGGTGCCTGGGCGAGGGCTTCGGCGACCAGGAACTCGGTGCGTCTGCGGGGCACGAAGACGCCTGACTCGACGGCGATGCGCAGGCCGCCGAACTCGGCCCAGCCGAGGACGTGTTCCAGGGGCAGGCCCGACGCGCGGCGGGCGACCATGGTGGCTGTCTCCTGCGGGTCACGGGCGGTGGCGAGTATCAGCCGTGCCTCGTCCTCGGCGAAGACACAGCCGGCCGCGCGCAGGGCGGCGGCGACGGAGGCCGGGGCGGGGTTGAGCGAGGGGGACGCAGAACTGGAGGGCATGGGCATGGAACCGAGAGCCTTTCGGAAGCCGAAGGGCGCTCTCGCGGTCGCCTAGCGGAGGCGGTCCGCGCTGCCTTGAGGTGAGAGCACCCGACCTGACACAGCGGTAATGGGTCTCACCTCCCAGGTGATGTCCGGCTGGGGCGATCCGCAGCCGGACGGCAACATTACCCGAACAGTTGGCCCCAGGCGTCCCGTACGGAATTCGCTCTCCTACTGCACTGCCAACTCCCTTTCTTCGCCGAGACGTTCGGGCACCCGGGCGCCCATGAACACGGTGGTGCGGCGCAGCCGGAAGCCCAGGGACTCGTACAGCCGGATGGCGTTGGTGTTGTCGGCGGCGGTGTGCAGGAACGGGGTCTCGCCGCGGGCGCGGATACCGTGGGCGACGGCGAGGATCAGCCGGGTGGCGAGGCCCTCGCCGCGAGCGGCCGGGTCGGTGCAGACCGCGCTGATCTCGGTCCAGCCGGGCGGGTGCAGCCGCTCCCCCGCCATCGCGACGAGCGCGCCGCCCCGGCGGATTCCGAGGTAGGTGCCGAGTTCGACGGTGCGGGGCAGGAAGGGGCCGGGCCTGGTGCGGGCGACCAGGTCCAGCATCTCGGGCACGTCGGCCGGGCCCAGCTCCACCGCCTCCGGGTCCGGCGCCGCAGCCGCTCCTTCGTCCACGAGTTGCACGCCCTCCGCGTGGAACGTGATGTCCCAGCCGTCCGGGACCTGTCCCTGGAATCCGAGCAGCGGGACATCGGCCCCGGGGCCGGCGAGCGCGGCGAGGTCCGCCCAGTCTCGGTCGTCCAGTTCGGCGGGCAGCGCCAGCCAGGGCGTCACGTCGACGGGGTAGCGGACGATCCGGCCCCGCCATTCGGCGAAGTGGGCGTGCGGGCCGGTGAGGGCGGCGAGGGCGGGATGGTCGAGGGGGTGTGCGGTGCTCATACGGCGGCCTCGGTCTCCGCGGGCGTCGCCTCGACCACGATGACTGTCTTGCCGCGCGCATGGCCCTCCTCGACCGTGCGCAGGGCCTCGCCGGCCCGGTCGAGCGGGAACGTGCGCGTCACATGCGGGGTCAGGTCACCACGTACGACGAGGTCCGCGACCGCTTCGAGCACGGCGGCGTTGCGGGCGCGGACGACCCGGGCCCCGCCCAGTGCCTCCACGACCTCCGCGGGGGCGCCCGCCGTGACCAGCTTCGTGCTGTCGGTCAGCAGGGTCGCGGCCTCGGCGAGCACCTCGCCGCCGACCAGGTCGTAGACCCCGTCGACACCCTCCGGGGCCGCCGCCCGCACCCGTGCCACCAAGTCAGCGCCGGACGGGACGTGGACCGCGCCCAGCGACTCGACGAAGTCCTTCTTGCCGTCGCTCGCGACCCCGACGACCCGCAGTCCCCGGGTCCGGGCGATCTGGAGGATCGCGGCGCCGACCCCGCCGCCCGCGCCGGTGACCACCAGGGTGGCGCCCTTGGGCAGGGCGAGCTGGTCGACGCCGTCGTACGCGGTGGCCGCCGCGACGGGCAGGGCCGCAGCGTCCGTGAAGGACAGCCCGGCGGGCTTGGGCGCAGCCACCGTGACGGGCAGCAGCGCGTACTCGGCGTAGCCGCCGGTGACCGGGTTGCCGAAGACCGCGTCTCCGACGGCGAAGCCGGTGACGCCCTCACCGACCTCCGCGACGACCCCGGCAACCTCGTTGCCGAAGACGGCGGGCAGGTCGCGCGCCGCACCGCCCGCTCGGGCGTAGCCGGTGCGCTGCTTCCAGTCGACGGGGTTCACGCCTGCCGCGCGCACCGCCACGAGCAGTTGTCCGGGGCCGGGGCGCGGCCGGTCCACGTCGAGGAACGCCTCGGTCTCCGGACCGCCGAACTCTGTGAAGCCGTACGCCTTGGGCATCTGCTCCCACTCTCCTTCGCTCGCGCCGGACCGGCCGAAACGCCGGTCACCACAACCCGCACTCATCGCCAAGGCCGATCACGGGAGGGCTATTCCCGGGGTGGTGCGGCCTTGGGGGAGAGTTCATACACCCGCAATGATCACCCACGGGCCCGGGGTCCGGGGCATGCGCGGCGACCCCGTACGGTGGTAGGCGTACCCACTGACCAGGCCTGACCGTGAGGCATCCACCCTATGAACGTCACCCGAGGCTTCACCGGACGCCCCCGCGTCCAGAACGCCGGACTGCCGCCCGGCCAGTACGACGCGGGCGACGACTGGCCCGTGCTGTCCGCCGAGGTCACCCCCGATCTGGCGCCCGCGGACTGGTCCTTCCGGATCGACGGCCTGGTGGCCGAGGAGCGCACCTGGGACTGGGCCGGGGCCCACGCGCTGCCCGCGTCGGCGTACGAGGGTGACATCCACTGTGTGACGAGCTGGTCGAAGTTCGGCGTGCGCTTCGGGGGCGTGTCCCTGGACGCGTTCCTCGACGCGGTGCGGCCCGACGCGTCCGCCACCCACGCCGTCGCCTACTCGCACACCGGGTACACCACCAACCTGCCGCTCGCCGACCTGACCGGCGGCCGGGCGTGGATCGCCTGGGAGTACGAGGGCCGGCCGCTGCCCGCCGAGCACGGCGGCCCGGCGCGGCTGCTGGTGCCGCACCTGTACTTCTGGAAGAGCGCCAAGTGGATCGCGGGTCTGCGCCTCCTCGACCACGACGAGCCGGGGTTCTGGGAGCAGAACGGCTATCACGCGCGCGGGAACCCGTGGGAGGAGCAGAGGTACTCCGGTGACTAGGACCACCTCCGAAACCACACCGACCGGCGCCTTCGTGCCCCCGACCCGGTTCGCGGTGCCGGGTCGCATCGCCGTCAGCAACCGCGCGGCGGCCCACTGGCAGACCGCCACCCTCACCGAGGTCCGGCGGGAGACACCCCACGCGTCCACCTTCCGGTTCGCGGTGCCCGGCTGGGCGGGTCATCTGCCCGGCCAGCACCTGATGCTGCGGCTGACCGCCGACGACGGTTACACGGCCCAGCGCCACTACTCGATCGCCTCGCCCCCGGACGACGCCGGACACATCGAACTGACCCTGGACCACGTCGAGGACGGTGAGGTCTCCGGCTGGTTCCACACCCTGGCCAAACCCGGTGACGAGGTGGAGGTCCGCGGACCGCTCAGCGGGTTCTTCGCCTGGCCGGGCGACCGTCCCGCGCTGCTGCTCGGCGCCGGTTCCGGGGTCGTACCGCTGATGTCGATGATCCGGCACCACCGCGCGCGAGGCCTGGCCGTGCCGCTGCGGCTGCTGGTGTCCGCGCGCGGCCCCGAGGAACTGATCTACGCGCGCGAGTACGGTGCCGAGACCACGCCCGTCTTCACGCGCCGGGCACCCGAAGGTGTGCCGGTGGGCCGGCTGGCGGCCTCCCAGGTGGCGCGGTTGCTGGCCGACGGCCAGCCGCCGGGCGGGTGGGAGGCGTACGTGTGCGGGTCCAACGCGTTCGCCGAGCACGCCTCGCGGCTGCTGGTGGCGGCCGGCCAGCCCGTGGACCGGATCCGGATCGAACGCTTCGGCTGAACACGCCGAGGAACCCGAGCAAGCTGAGAAAGCCGAGGAAGCGACACGGCGTGCGGTGGTGCGCCGGGCCCATGGGGGCGCGGGCGGGTCGTGCGCGCTGACCCTCGTACGCGGCTCCCGTTCGGTCGGTGCCGCGCGCGACGATGGGCGGATGGGGGTCTTCGGGCGAACACGGGTGTACAGCCGGCACCGGCGGCCCAATCCGCTGCGCCGCCGCTCCGACGTGGTCGAGGCATGGACGGGGCTCGTCGTCGCCGTGCTGCTGTTCGTCGGCGCGCCCCTGACCGGGGCTTTCGCGGCCCGGTGGGCGTACGACCAGGGGCGGGCGACGGCCACCGCGCAGCGTGCCGAGCGTCATCGCGTCCATGCCGTGGCCGTGGCTGATACCGGGTCCGGGACTCCCCCGGCGCCGGCCGGCAGACCGTACCTGTCCCGTGCGCGGGTGCTGTGGACGGAGCCCGGGGCGGGAGCGCGTACGGCGACGGCGCAGGTACCGGCGGGTACGCGGCGCGGGGACGCCGTCGACCTGTGGCTCGACGCGCGCGGGCGGGCCGTCGCTCCGCCGCCCGGTGCAGTCGCGGTCCGGCAGTACACCTTGGCGGTGGGGATCTGGGCGGCGGGGATGACCGCCACGATCGTCCTCTTCGCCCGAACTGCCTTACGCCGTACGGCCGTTCAGCGCCGACTCGGGGAGTGGGAGCGCGCCTGGGCGCGTACGGAACCGGAGTGGACGGGCCGACGGGCCTGACGGGCGGGGTCGCTCGTCACACCGTCTCCTGCATCCGGCGGGCGATCCGGCGGTGGTCGGTGAGTGCGTCCCTCAGGCCCGGCAGGACGGGTTCGCCCCGGTCGACCAGGACGCGTCCGGCGACGACTGTCGTCCAGGCGCGGGCCGGTCCGCAGCGCAGCCACGCCTCCACGGGGTCGCTGAGCGCACCCGCGAGCGCGACCTCGTGCAGGTCCCAGACGACGAGGTCGGCGCAGGCACCGGGCCGCAGGTGCCCGATCTCGTCGGCGCGGCCCAGGCAGCGCGCCGAGCCCCGGGTGGCGATGTCGAGGGCGTCGCGCGCGGTCATCGCACCGGGGCCGCCCCGGTAGCGGCCGAGAAGGAGGGCGCCGCGGGTCTCCATCCAGAGCGAGGCATGGTCGGTGGAGGCGGAGCCGTCACAGCCGATACCGACGGGCAGACCCAGTTCACGCATCTCCTTCACCCGGGCGGTGCCGCCGCCGATGAGCATGTTGGAGCTGGGACAGTGCGCGACTCCGACGCCCGCGGCGGCCAGCCGGCGCAGCTCGGCGTCGTTCGGATAGATGCAGTGCGCGACCCAGGTGCGGTCGCTCATCCACCCGGCCTCCTCGAAGTACTCGACGGGCCGGCAGCCGTAGGTCTCCAGGCAGTACGTGTCCTCGTCGTGGTCCTCCGCGAGGTGGGTGTGGAGACGTACGTCGTGCCGCTCGGCGAGTTCGGCGGTGGCCGTCATCAGCTCCCTGGTCACCGAGAAGGGTGAGCAGGGCGCGAGGGCGACCCGGATCAGCGCGCCGGGGCGCGGGTCGTGGTGGGTCTTGATGAGCCGTTCGCTGTCGGCGAGGACCTCGTCCTCGGTCTGGGTGACGCTCCGGGGCGGCAGACCGCCGTCCTCGACCGACCGGGTCATCGAACCGCGCGTGGCGTGGAAGCGGAAGCCGATGTCGCGGGCGGCGCGGATCTCGGCGTCGACGAGTCCGGGGCGTGGATGGACGTACAGATGGTCGGAGGAGGTGGTGCAGCCGCCCATGAGGAGTTCGGCCATGCCGACGTACGCGGAGACGTACGCCGCCTCCTCGTCGAGCGCGGCCCACAGCGGGTAGAGCGTGGTCAGCCAGTCGAAGAGGGTGCCGCCCACGGCCGGCGCGTAGGAGCGCGTGAGGTTCTGGTAGATGTGGTGGTGCGTGTTGATCAGGCCCGGGGTGACGAGCCGCCCGGCCGCCGACACGGTGGTCCGGGCCTCGGGCTCGGTCCCGGCGGTGCCCACGGCGGTGACGCGCCCGGCGTCGACCGCCACCCACCCGCCGGGAATCTCGCGCGTACCGTCCACGACGAGCAGTTCGGCGTCCCTGACCAGCAGTTCCACAGCAGTCGGCATGGGCGCCATCGTAGAGGCGCACGCCCCTCGCGCGGGCCCTGTCCCGGTCCTGAGGCCTGGCGGGTCGTCGGTTCGCCCACGTACGGTGTGATCATCCGCAAGCGCTTGCCACGACCTCACGAAGGCGGTCCTACATGGCCCAGTTCGACCTCCCCCTCGACGAACTCCGCGAGTACCACAGCGACTCCGCCGAGCCCGACGGTTTCGACGCGTTCTGGTCCAAGACCCTCCAGGAGACCCGCGAGCACGACCTGGACGCCCGTTTCGAGCCGGTGGAGACGGGGCTGGCCACGGTCGACGTGTACGACGTGACGTTCGCCGGATTCGGCGGCCACCCGGTGAAGGGCTGGCTGCGGGTGCCCGCCGGTGCCTCCGGGCCGCTGCCGGTGGTCGTGGAGTTCATCGGGTACGGCGGCGGACGCGGCCTGCCGCACGAGAACCTGCTGTGGGCGTCGACCGGCCGCGCCCACTTCGCCATGGACACACGCGGCCAGGGCAGCGCCTGGGGCGGCGGTGGCGGGACCGCGGACCCGGTGGGCCACGCGCCCTCGTACCCCGGATTCATGACCCGTGGCATCGACGCCCCCGAGAACTACTACTACCGGCGGGTGTACTCGGACGCGGTGCGCGCGGTGGAGGCGGCCCGCTCGCATCCCCTGGTCGACCCGGCGCGCACGGTGGTCCTCGGTTCCAGCCAGGGCGGCGGGATCACGCTCGCGGTCGGCGGGCTGGTCCCGGACCTGGCCGCGATCGCCCCGGACGTGCCGTTCCTGTGCGACTTCCCGCGCGCGGCGACCCTCACGGACCGCCACCCCTACCGCGAAATCGGCAGCTACCTCAAGACCCACCGGGGCCGCACCGCCGACGCGCTGAACACGCTCTCCTACTTCGACGGTGTGCACTTCGCGGCCCGCGGCCGGGCCCCGGCGCTCTTCTCGACGGCACTGGAGGACCAGACCTGCCCGCCGTCGACGGTCTTCGCGGCCTTCAACGCCTGGGCGCACGACGACAAGCAGATCGAGGTCTACGACTTCAACGACCACGAGGGCGGCGGCCCGTTCCAGGAGGCGACGAAGCTGAACTGGCTGCGCTCGTACGCCTGACGGCTCGGCAGTTTCCGTAGGGGGAACTGGTCGGTCCCGATGCCTTCCGCGCGATCCGACCGGTCGGTATGTTCGACGGTGCCCGGGTCACAGCGTTGTGGCCCGGAGTTCCGGCGAACCGCGGAGGACCCATGTCCGAGCACGTGTCACCCGTTCACGGCGACTGCGACGCACGCTTCTCGGCGGTGCGTACGGCGTTCGAGGAGAACTTCCGCGACCGCGGGGAGCTCGGCGCCGCGGTGAGCGTCACGGTCGGCGGCGAGACCGTGGTCGATCTGTGGGGCGGCTGGGCCGACGCGGGGCGGACGCGCGCGTGGGAACGCGAGACGCTCGTCAACGTGTGGTCGACGTCGAAGGGTCCGACAGCGCTGTGCGCGCACATCCTCGCCGACCGGGGGCTGCTCGACCTCGACGCCCCGGTGGCCGTGTACTGGCCGGAGTTCGCGGCGGCCGGCAAGGAGGGCGTGCTGGTACGGCATCTGCTGTCGCACCGCTCGGGCCTGTCCGGTCTGCGGGAGCCGCACTCGCTCGCCGACCTCTACGACTGGGAACTGACGACCCGTCGGCTGGCGGCGACGGAGCCGTGGTGGGAGCCGGGGACACGGTCCGGATATCACGCGCTGACGTACGGGTTCCTGGTCGGCGAGGTGGTCCGCCGGGTGTCGGGGCTGCTGCCGGGCGCCTTCCTGGAGCGGGAAGTGACCGGGCCGCTGGGCATCGACTTCCGCCTCGGGCTGCCGGAGAAGGAGGCCGGGCGGGCCGCCGAGCTGGTGCCGCCGCCGACTCCCTCACCCAGTGAACAGGCCGCGATCTTCGCCCAGTTGACGCCCGTCACGATCGCCGCCGTGGCCAATCCGGTCACGGGCGCCGCCGAGGCGAACAGCCCCGAGTGGCGGGCCGCCGAGATTCCGGCGGCGGGCGGCCACGGCACGGCCCGCGCGATCGCCGCGCTGTACGGCGTGTTCGCGGGACAGGGCTCG
Organism: Streptomyces sp. NBC_01390; assembly: GCF_045040105.1. NCBI lineage: Bacteria > Bacillati > Actinomycetota > Actinomycetes > Kitasatosporales > Streptomycetaceae > Streptomyces > Streptomyces sp. NBC_01390. Next base: position 706,664 of record NZ_CP109551.1, read on the forward strand.
TACGGCGGGCAGCGCATCCTCTCCGCCGAGATGGCCGAGCGGGTGCGCGAGGGGCAGGGCAGCTGTCGCGACCTGGTGCTCGGCGCGCGTTTCGACTACGAGACGGAGATCGGGCTCGGCCTGTGGCTGAGCGGCGACAACGGCTGGTACGGGCCCAACCCGAGGGCGTACGGCCATGACGGCTTCGGCGGTTCCTGCGGGCTGGCCGACCCGGATGCCGGCGTGTCGCTGGGGTACGTCATGAACCGCATGGGTCCGCATATCGCCAACGACCCGCGGAAGATGGCGCTGATCGACGCCCTGTACAGCGCACTGTGAACCAGGTAAGGACCAGAGGCTGGCAGTGAGTCGTACAGGGTGTATGGCAGGCGCAGTCATATGACAGATTCCCTGCCGGCCGGGGACGCATAGCGTCGGGGTACGACCTCGGGCGGCGCACGGCGGGTCGTGCGACTGTCCGACTACGTCCTACCTTTCGAGAGGCACCCCTCCATGAGTACGTTCACCACCTCCGACGGCACCGAGATCTTCTTCAAGGACTGGGGCACGGGGCAGCCGGTGGTGTTCAGCCACGGCTGGCCGCTGAACGCGGACACCTGGGACGGCCAGTCCCGTCTCGTCGCCGAGCACGGCTTCCGGGCCATCGCGCACGACCGGCGCGGACACGGCCGCTCCTCGCAGCCGTGGCAGGGCAACCACATGGACCAGTACGCGGACGACCTGGCCGAACTGATCGAGTCGCTCGACCTCGACAACGTCATCCTCGTCGGTCACTCCACCGGCGGCGGCGAGGTGACCCGCTACATCGGCCGGCACGGGACGGCGCGGGTCGCCAAGGTCGTGCTGCTGGGCGCGGTGCCGCCGCTGATGCTGCAGACCGACGCCAACCCCGAGGGCACGCCCCTCGACACCTTCGACGGTATCCGGGCGGGTGTCGAGGGGGATCGTTCGCAGTTCTACTGGGACCTCAGCGAGGCCTTCTTCGGCTTCAACCGGCCGGACGCGACCCCGTCCGAGGGCATGCGCCGCGCGTTCTGGATGTGGAGCATGCAGGTCGGCCTGAAGGCCGCCTACGACTGCGTCAAGCAGTTCTCGGAGTCCGACTTCACCGAGGACCTGGGCCGCATCGACGTACCGACGCTCATCGCGCACGGCGCCGACGACCAGATCGTGCCGATCGCCGCTTCGGCGGAGAAGACGGCGCAGCTGGTCAAGGACTCGACGCTGAGGGTCTACCCGGGTGCCCCGCACGGCCTGGTGGGCGAGTTCGAGAAGGCGTTCAACGCCGACCTGCTGGAGTTCATCAAGAGCTGACGGGTTGTCACCCGGCGGGTGTCCGCGTCGCCACCACCATCCGGCAGCGCGGACTGCCGTCGGGCCGCCGGCCGAACTCGGGCAGGGCGCGGGTCTCCACGTCGAAACCGGCGCGCGTCAACTCCCGCCGTACGTCGGCCAGTCGGAAGGCCCGGTAGTACATGACGAACGGCGGCTTCCACACGGCATTGCGTACCCTCATCACCGCGTCGAAGCCGAGCAGCGCCCAGTAGGCCCGCGTTCCCGGGCGGGCCGGGGCCACGACAGGGAACGCGAAGCGCCCGCCGGGCCTCAGCACGGAGTGGACCTGGGCGAACAGCCCCGGCAACTCGCCCGGCAGGAAGTGCCCGAACGCCCCGAAGCTGACGACCAGATCGAACGCGGGGGCGTCGGATGGGGCGGAAGGGGCTGAGGCGAACGGCAGGGCTCGGGCGTCGCCGCGTACCAGGGCGACGCGCGGCCCGTCGGCCCGTTCACCCGTCGCCGGCCGGCGTCGGGCCACCTCCAGCATGCCCGCGCTGATGTCGACCCCGGTGACGCTCCCCCGGCACACACGCTCCAGCACCTCCAGACCGGCGCCCGTACCGCAGCACAGGTCGAGGCCGTCGTCGAACGGCCCGAGGGGGCCGAGCGCCGACGCCACCGCGTCGAGGATCGGGTCCGAGGTGCGGAACGGGGTGTGGTCGAACTTCGGCGCGAGCAGGTCGTAGCCGTGCTCGACGGACGACAGGGCCTGCACGGCGAGTTCACGGAGGGTGGGGCCTTCGGGGCTGAACATCGGCTCAGCTTAGGGGGAGCGCGCGGGTCGGCATCGTGGACGCCCACTCGGAAGGTTCACCCTTTAGGGTGGGCGGATGCGCGCATTTCGGGAAGCGGTGGAAGCCGGGGATCTTGACGCCGTCGAGAAGCTGTTGGCGGAGAACGTCGTGTTCACCAGTCCGGTGGCGTTCCGGCCCTACCCGGGGAAGGCGATCACCGCGGCCGTCCTGCGCGGGGCGTACCGGGTTTTCGAGGACTTCCGGTACGAGCGGGAGATCGGCGCGCCCGACAGCCGCGACCACGCACTGGTGTTCACGGCGCGGGTGGACGGACGCGAGATCCAGGGCTGTGACCTCCTGCATCTCGACGAAGACGGCCTGATCGACGAACTGACCGTCATGGTCCGCCCGCTGTCGGCCGCGCAGGCGCTGTCGGCGGCCATGGGCGCCCAGTTCGAGCGGATCGCCCAGGAGGCACAGGCCGCCGGGTCCGCCTGACCGAACCCCGGGCCTCCCGGGAGTGGCCCGCCAACGCGGTCGGTGTGACCGCCTCAAGCACTACCGCGGCGGGCGCGCTTTGGTTGGATGGCCCCCATGACCACCGACGAGCACGCGCGCATGATGCGGGCCAACGAGGCCAACTGGGACGCCCGTACCCCCGTCCATCTCGCCAGCCGTTTCTACGGCCTGGGCGAGAACCTCGACCCGTCGCGCTGGTTCGCCTCCTGGGAGTGGGCGGACCTGGGCGAACTCGCCGACCGTGATGTGCTCCACCTCCAGTGCCATCTCGGCACGGAGACCCTCGCCTTCGCCGAACGCGGGGCGCGGGCCGTCGGCCTCGACTTCTCCGAGGCGTCCGTGACGGCCGCGCGCGACATCGCGGCGAAGGCGGGACTCGACGTGACGTACGTCCGGGCGAACGTCTACGACGCCGTGGAGGCCCTGGAGCAGCGGCGGTTCGACGTCGTGTACACCGGGAAGGGCGCCCTGTGCTATCTGCCCGACCTGGACCGCTGGGCGGCGGTGATCGCCCAACTCCTGCGCCCCGGCGGCCTGTTGTACATCGCGGAGTTCCATCCGCTGCTCAACTCGCTGAGCCCGAAGCCCGCTTCGGGCGACACCGGTGAACTCCTGTTGCGGCACGACTACTTGGGCGCGCGGGACGCCGTGCACCGCGATGCGACGTTCACCTACACCGACGGTCCGGCCGTGACCGGGGCCGCCGAGAGCTTCGAGTGGCCGCACGGAATGGACGAGGTCGTCAACGCGTTGATCGGGGCGGGACTGACCATCCGGCGGCTGCGCGAGAGCGACGAACTGCCCTGGCCCCGCTGGCCCCGTATGGAACGTACGACGTCGGGCTGGTGGCGGTTGCCCGAGCCGCGCATCCCGCTCCTGTACGGGCTCCTCGCGAGCCGCTGAGACGCGACTCACACCCGTTCTCGCATATCCCGTGGTACGGTCCTGACAGCACTTGTGTACGCCCCTTCTCGGGCGCCGGTGCTGTTCCTCCTCAGTTCGCTGACCCGCCCGTCGGTATCCGACCGGTGCATCAGCTCTTCCCAGTACCACCTCACCAACGGCGATGCGTTTCTGCCGTACCCGAGGTGTCGCTGTCTTCCGCCGCCCGCGGTGCGCCCGGCGCGCCCAGTTCTCGCGGCCCTCCCTCTGCTCTGTCTTCCGCGTGCCTCAAGGGGCATGCGTCTCCGTCCGTGAAAGGACTCTCCGACCATGACCACCACACTCGAACACCCCCCGGTAGAACAACTGCCCCCGGCCCGGATCGCGACCGGTGTCCTCGACATCGACGGCAACGGGAAGGGGTATCTGCGGGCCGCCGACAGCTGCCTGCCCACGCCCACCGACCTGCAGGTCTCCCCGGCGCTGATCCGCCGTCACGGCCTGCGCAAGGGCGACCTCGTCACCGGCGCGCAAGGCACCCAGCGCGCGCTGACCGAGGTCGGGCTGATCAACGGCCGTACCCCCGAGGAGCTGCGCGGCCGTCGTCACTTCCGCGACCTCACCCCGCTCCACCCCCGTGACCGGCTCCGCCTCGAACACCCGGCGGCCGGACTCACCGGGCGCGTCACCGACCTGATCGCACCCGTCGGCAAGGGCCAGCGCGGACTGATCGTGGCCCCGCCCAAGACCGGCAAGACCGTGCTGCTCCAGCAGATCGCTGCGGCCGTCGCCGGCAACCACCCCGAGTGCCGCCTGATGGTGGTGCTGCTCGACGAACGGCCCGAGGAGGTGACCGACATGCGGCGCTCCGTGCGGGGCGAGGTGTACGCCTCAACGTTCGACAAGACGCCCAAGCAGCACATCGCGCTTGCCGAACTCGTCGTCGAGCGGGCCAAGCGGCTCGTCGAGGCGGGCGAGGACGTCGTCATCCTCCTGGACTCCCTGACCCGGCTGTGCAGGGCCCACAACAACGCGGCGGCCTCCGGTGGCCGCACCCTCAGCGGCGGGGTCGACGCTGCCGCACTGATCGGGCCGAAGCGGCTGTTCGGCGCCGCGCGCCTGGCCGAGGAGGGCGGTTCGCTCACGATCCTCGCCACGGCCCTGGTGGACACCGGCTCACGCGCCGACGGCTTCTTCTTCGAGGAGCTGAAGGGCACCGGCAACATGGAGCTCCGGCTGGACCGCGACCTGGCCTCCCGGCGCGTCTATCCGGCCGTCGACATCAATCCGTCCGGTACCCGTCGCGAGGAACTCCTGCTGTCCCCGGCCGAGTTGACGGCCGTACATGGACTTCGGCGGGCCCTGCAGACGCGGGACGGCCAGGCAAACCTGGAGACCCTCCTGGAGCGGCTCCGCGACACGCCCGACAACGCGACCTTCCTGCGCCGGATCCAGCCGACGCTGCCCGCCGGCTGACCCGGCCCGGACGGTGTCCGTGGGCTCCCGTGTATGGGCTCTCGGGTGTGGCATCCGGGTGTTCGGGCCCGCTCCTCGGCCACGGCACCACGGCATACGGCGCACCCATTCCTACGTTTGCGATATGACCATCGGATTCTCTGCTCGTAGTGCTGCATCCTCGGTGTCCTCGTCGGCGGCATCACGGATCGCCGCCTCCTGCTGTGCTCTGTGTGTGACGGGCGTGCTGGCGCTCGCGCCCGTCCCGGCATCCGCCCGCACCGGTGCCGCCCCGATCACGCCGACGCCGAAGCCGACGACAGCGGCCGCGGCGGACGCGCGGCTGCTGTACCGCTCCGGCACCCATGCCCGGCTCCGTTCCGGGGCGCCCCGCCTGCCCCGGGACGTGTCCGCGCTGTCGTGGCTGGTGGCCGACGCCGGCACCGGTGAGGTTCTCGCCGCGCGCAACGCGCACCGCGATCTGCCGCCGGCCAGCACACTCAAGACACTCTTCGCCCTCACCGTGCTCCCCACGCTGCCCGCGGGCCTGCGGCACAAGGTCACCGAGGCAGACCTGGCGGGCATCGGCGCCGGCAGCAGTCTGGTCGGCGTCGCGGCCGGGCGTACGTACGGGGTCTCCGACCTGTGGCGGGGTGTGTTCCTCAACTCCGGGAACGACGCCGTGCACGTCCTGGCCGCCATGAGCGGCGGCTGGCGCGACACCGCCGTCCGGATGCAGGCCAAGGCCCGCGCCCTGGGCGCCCGCGACACCCATGTGCGCTCGCCTGACGGCTACGACACGCCGGGGCAGGTGTCGTCGGCGTACGACCTCGCGGTGTTCGGGCGGGCCGGGCTGCGCAACGCCGACTTCGCCTCGTACTGCGGCACGGCCTACGCGAAGTTCCCCGGCGGGGGCGGCTGGTCGTACGAGATCCAGAACACCAACCGGCTGCTGACCGGCGCCAACGGCGTCGAGCGCTACCGGGGGGTGATCGGCGTCAAGAACGGCTACACCAGCAAGGCAGGCAACACTCTGGTCGCCGCCGCCCGCCGGGGCGGACGCACCCTGGTCGTCACCGTGATGAACCCTCAGGAGGGCGACGGCTACGCCGTCTACGAGGAGGCCCGCTCGCTGCTCGACTGGGGCTTCGGGGCCGCCGGACGCGTCGATCCCGTGGGTTCGCTGGACGCCGCGCGGCCCGCGTCGCAGGCGGGCCCGCAGGCACCGGTGCAGGCATCGACGCAGGTGCGGGCGCCGGTGCCGACGGCCGCCGCCGTGACGTCCGACCGCGGGCCGGGCTGGCCGGAGACCTGGACCATCCTGGGAGCGGCCGTGCTCGGTGCCGGCGCGGTGTCGCTCGTGCTGCGCGTCGCGGGCCCGAAGCGGGTCTGACCGGCTGCGTCCACCGGCAGCCACAACAGCAGCCCGAGCGTGACCCAGACGTATGCGCTGCCGCCCACGAAGCCGTCGACGCCGGACGCGTCGTCGAACCACAGCCACACCACGCTCGTGCACAGCACCGCGTACAACGCGCCCGCCACGCGCGCGTGCCCGGTGCGCACCAGGACGGCGAACGACGGGAGCAGCCAGACCAGATGGTGCACCCAGGTGATCGGGCTGACCAGACAGGCGGTCAGCCCGGTGAGCGCGAAAGCGCCCCACCAGTCCCCCACCGCGGCGGCCCGCCGTGCCCGCCACGCCCAGACACCGAGGACGGCCAGGACCACCACCAGCCACACGACACGACTGGGTTCGCCCGGTTCGGCCAGCCGTGCCAGCACACCCTGGAGGGACTGGTTCGACACGTACGCCAGTTGCCCGATGCGCCGGGTGTCCCACAGCGCCTCGCTCCAGTAGTAGCGCGAGGCGTCCGGCGCGATCCACACCGCGAGCGCGGTGGCCGCACCGGCGACGGCCGTCGCGACCCCGGCGGCCCGGCGTCGGCCGGCGAGCAGCAGCAGGCCGATGAAGAGGGCGGGCGTCAGCTTGACGGCGGCGGCGAACCCGATCCCGATGCCGGCCCAGCGGGCCCGCCCGGTCGTCAGCAGCCAGGCGTCGGTGAGGACGAGGGCCAGCAGTACGAGGTTCACCTGGCCGAAGCTGAAGGTGTCCCGCACGGGCTCGAACAGCGCCAGCGCGCAGCCGGTCAGGGCCCAGCCGTACCAGCCGTACCGGCGCAGCACGGGCCCGGCGGCCATCCACACCACCGCGCCGAGCGCCGCCAGGTTCAGCAGCAGTGCGGCGGTGATCGCGGCGCGCAGCCCGAGGAGCGCCATCGGCAGCATGCTGACGGCCGCGAACGGCGGATAGGTGAAGCCGTACGCCGTGCCGGGCACCCGGTAGTCGTAGATCCGGCCGCCGTGGTGGACCCAGGTGTCGACGGTTCCGTAGTAGACACGCAGGTCGAACCAGCCGCGCAGCAGCGGCACGGTCGCCGTGAACACGGTCACGGCGACCGCGAGGGCGAGCACCACGAGCAGCCGTTCCCGGTCGGTGCGGGGCAGTCTCACAGGGCTCATCCGGTGCTCTCCCGCAGGGGTACGTGGGCCGCCTGGTGGGCCTGCCACAGGACGACGAGGGCCAGTGCGCCGCCGGACACGGCCAGGACCAGTTCCTCGGTGCCGGCGGGTGCGCCGCTCGGCAGGGCCAGGAGCGCGACGACTCCGGTGACGGCGGCGAGGCGGTGGCGTACCGCCTGGCTGGTGCTGGGCGCGGCGGCGGCGATGAGGAACAGGGCCCACAGGGCGTACCAGGGCCGGATCGCCGGGCCGAGGACGACCACGACGGCGAGGCTGAGGCCGAGTGCGTAGAGCGGGCCGATGCGGGGGCGACGCAGCCAGATGTAGGCGATGGCGAGGACGGTGACCGCTATCCCGAGAAGGTGCCAGGCCGGGACGGCGAGCGGTGCCAGACCGCTGCCGATCTCCGTGAGACCGGCGGCGGTGGCGCGGCCGAGGAGGCTGGTGAGGGCCCAGTTCTGGGGTGACACCGGGGTTTTCAGGGCGCCTATCCAGCCGTAGCCGGTGCCGGCCAGCGTGGTGACGGCGACGGTGGTCGCGGCCGCCGCGCCCGCCGTGGTCAGTACAGCCCGCGCCGGGCTGCGACCCGCGCGGATCTGGAGCGCCACGACGGCGGCGAGGCCGAGGATGGCGGGTGCCTTGACCAGGGCGGCGAGCGTCACGAGGACGGCCCCCAGGATCGGCCACCGGCCCAGCGCCGCCACCAGGCCGACGCCGAGCAGCCCGAGCATGATCGCGTCGTTGTGGGCGCCGGCCACCAGGTGCAGCAGGACCAGCGGGTTGAGGGCACCGAGCCAGAGGGCGGCGGCCGGGTCTGCGCCGCTGTGCCGGGCGAGGCGGGGCAGGGCCGCCGCCATCAGCGCAACGCCGAGCAGCGCGACCAGGCGCATGCCGAACAGGCCGGCGGGGATCTCGCCCCGGGTCAGGCCGGAGAGCCCGGACGCGACGGCGAGGAACAGCGGGCCGTAGGGGGCGCCGGTCTGCTGCCACACGGGGGCGACCTCGGCGGCGAGCGGGCCGCCGAGCAGGGCGGGGCCGTGTGTGTACACGTCCATGTGCGCGTCGACCATCGCGCCCTGGGCGAGGTAGCTGTAGACGTCGCGGCTGAAGAGGGGCGGGGCGAGGAGGAGCGGGGCCGCCCAGACGGCGAGGACGAGCATCAGCGAACGTACGGTGGGCGGATTCGTGCTGCGGACCAGTCTGCCGAGCAGCGTCCAGGCGGCTATCAGGAGGACGACGCCGAAGTAGACGCCGACCAGGCCCAGTGCGGCGCGGGCGGTGGAGGGTGCGATGAGTTCCCGTACGGGGAGGGCTCCGGCGCTCTCGCCACCGAGGGCCAGGCATGCGGTGCCGATGAGGCCTGTGGCCTGACAGCGGGAGAGGGTTGTCTCGGGAACCGTGGGCACATGGGAAGCGTGGCAAGGGTGGGTGGACGGGGGGCTACGGGGGGCCTTCCTGGCGGGGGCGTGCGTGTTACCGGTGGGTGGGTGGTTGGGGGTTGTTCGTCGGGTGCGGGCCCGTGGGGGCTTGTCGCGCAGTTCCCCGCGCCCCTGAAAGCGACAGCTCGCCGGCGCTTGAACCCGGCCGCCCCTACTCCTGAAGAGCGACAGTTCCTCGACGCTTGAACCCGGCCGCCCGCGCCCCTGAAAAGCGACAGCTCGCCGGCGCTTGAACCCGGCCGCCCGCGCCCCTGAAAAGCGACAGCTCGCCGGCGCTTGAACCCGGCCGCCCGTGGTCCTGGAAAGGCGACAAGCCGCCGCCACCGAAAGCCCTCTGCTTCTCAGTCAGAAGACCGATACTCCCGTCAGTGTCGTGAAGCGGTCCAGGGCTGCCACGCCGGCCACCGAGTTGCCCCTCTCGTCCAGTCCGGGGCTCCATACGCACAGCGTGCAGCGGCCGGGGACGACGGCGATGATGCCGCCGCCGACACCGCTCTTGCCGGGGAGGCCCACCCGGTAGGCGAAGTCGCCTGCCGCGTCATAGGTGCCGCAGGTCAGCATGATGGCGTTGATCTGTTTGGCCTGGCTGCGGGTCAGGAGGCGGGTGCCGTCGGCTCGGACGCCGTGCCGGGCCAGGAAGCCGGTGGCGAGGGCGAGGTCGGCGCAGGACGCCTCGACGGAACACTGGCGGAAGTACTGGTCCAGCAGGTCCGGGACCGGGTTGTCGATGTTGCCGTACGACGCCATGAAATGGGCGAGGGCGGCATTGCGGTGGCCGCGTCCGGCCTCGGAGGCGGCCACCTCCTTGTCGAAGGTGAGGCCGGGGTTGCCGGACTCCGCGCGCAGGAAGTCGAGGAGCGTTCCGGCCGCGTCGCCGGTACGGGTGTGCAGACGGTCGGTGACGACGAGAGCGCCCGCGTTGATGAACGGGTTGCGCGGGATGCCGTTCTCGTACTCCAGCTGGATCAGGGAGTTGAAGGGATTGCCTGAGGGCTCGCGGCCGACGTGCTCCCAGAGTTCGTCGCCCTCGCGGGCCAGGTCGAGGGCGAGCGTGAACACCTTGGTGACGGACTGCGCGGAGAACGGCTCCCGCCAGTCCCCCACCCCGTAGACCGTGCCGTCGAGTTCGGCGACGGCCATGCCGAAGCTGCGCGGGTCGCGGGCGGCGAGCGCCGGGATGTAGTCGGCGGGGCGTCCTCGGCCGGGGGTGCGCCCGATCTCCTCGGCGATGCGTTCCAGGACCGGCTGGAAGGTCGGGGGCGCGGACGACGAGGACGACGGAGCTGATGCCATGATCGCCATTCTCCCTCCGGACCTGTCCTGGCGAAATCGGGTGCGCAAGCAGGCCCCTGAGGGGTGCGAGGAACCGCGCGACCGGCCACGACGGGCCCGCGGTTTCCCTGCCACGCTTCCAGCGGAGCGCTACGCGCCGTTGCCCGCCACGATCTCCGGGCGGAGCAGGTCCGCGAGTCGTTCGGCGGGCAACAGGCCCTTCTCCAGGACGAGTTCGGCGACACCCCGGCCGCTGACGAGGGCCTCCTTGGCGATGTCGGTGGCGGCCGTGTACCCGATGTAGGGGTTGAGGGCGGTGACCAGGCCGATGGAGTTCTCCACGCTCGCGCGCAGCGCCTCGGTGTTGGCGGTGATGCCGTCCACGCAGCGTTCGGCGAGGGTGAGGCAGGCGGTGCGCAGGTGGGTGATGGACTCCGAGAGGGAGTGCAGGATGATCGGCTCGAAGGCGTTGAGCTGGAGCTGTCCGGCCTCGGCGGCCATGGTGATGGTGACGTCGTTGCCGATCACCTCGAAGGCGACCTGGTTGACGACCTCCGGGATCACGGGGTTGACCTTGCCGGGCATGATCGACGAACCGGCCTGCACCGGCGGCAGGTTGATCTCGCCGAGCCCGGCGCGCGGCCCGGAGGAGAGCAGGCGCAGGTCGTTGCAGCTCTTGGAGAGCTTGACGGCGACCCGCTTGAGCACGCCGGACATCTGGACGAACGCCCCGCAGTCCTGGGTGGCTTCGACCAGGTTGGCAGCCGTGACGAGCGGCAGACCGGTGATCGCGGAGAGGTGTCGGCGGGCCGACTCGGCATATCCGGCAGGGGCGTTGAGGCCCGTGCCGATGGCGGTGGCGCCGAGGTTGATCTCGTGGATCAGCAGGACGGCCTCCGCGAGGCGGCTGCGGTCCTCCTCGATCATCACGGCGTACGCCGAGAACTCCTGCCCGAGCGTCATCGGCACCGCGTCCTGGAGCTGGGTACGCCCCATCTTCAGGACATCGTGGAACTCGACCGCCTTGCGGGCGAATGAGTCCTGGAGCACGGCCATCGCCTTGAGCAGTTCCCGCACCGCGAAGACGGTCGCGATCTTGACGGCGGTCGGGTAGACGTCGTTGGTGGACTGGCCGAGGTTGACGTCCTCGTTGGGGTGCAGGTACTCGTACTGGCCCTTGGCATGGCCCAGCAGCTCCAACGCACGGTTCGCGACGACCTCGTTGGCGTTCATGTTCGTCGACGTGCCCGCCCCGCCCTGGATCACGTCCACCACGAACTGGTCGTGCAGCCGGCCACCACGGATCTCCCGGCACGCCTCGACTATCGCGGCGGCCTTCTTCGGGTCGAGGAGGCCGAGTTCCTCGTTGGCGAGGGCGGCTGCCTCCTTGACGGCGGCGAGGGCGTCGATGAGATGCGGGTAGGCGGAGATGGTCATGCCGGTGATGGGGAAGTTCTCCGTGGCGCGGAGGGTGTGGACACCCCAGTACGCCTCGGCGGGAACGTCACGGTCGCCGAGCAGGTCGTGTTCGCTGCGGTGGACTGCGGCGGCGCTGCGCTGGGCTGCTGCGGTCATGGTGGGGCGAGCCTACTTTCGTGAGAGGGGCCGGCACTTCAGCCCGTCCGGCGATTGAGGACGAGCGCGTTCAGCGCGAAAGGGGGTCTGGGGGCGCAGCCCCCAGAAGGATGGGACGGGTAGGGGCGGCGGGGGCGAAGAAATCCGCGCGGATCCCCCTACCGAAGCGCTACCGACGCGCTACCGGATCGAGCGCACGGACCGGTTGGACCCGTCCGACCTCCTGCCCGCCGCCCAACAGAGGCTCACCCGCGAACTCCGCGAGCGCCGCCTCCTCGACACCGGCCCGGACGAGCGCCGCCGCCGTCACCGGAACCCGCGCCCGGTTCGCACCGTCGGCGATCTTCACCGCGACGGCCCGGCCGTCCGGGAGGGCGGCGACCTGGACGCCCTCGAAGCCGTCCTTGCTGAGCAAGCCGGGTACGGCCCGCATCAGCGCGGCCACGTCGCGGCCCGAGCCGGAGGCCATCTCGGCGTGGTCGCGCATCGCGTCGGCGACCAGGGCCTCCGGGGTGTCCGGGGCGGCGGTCGTGATCCGGGCCGCGGCGCGGGCCAGGCCGTGCAGGGAGATGGAGAAGAGGGGTGCGCCGCAGCCGTCGACGGTCACCCGGGCGATGCGCTGCCCGGTGAGATCCTCGACGATCTCGGCGATCGCCTGCTGGAGGGGGTGGCCGGGGTCGAGGTAGCTGTCGAGGGGCCAGCCGTTGAGCTTGCAGGTGTAGAGCATGGCCGCGTGCTTGCCCGAGCAGTTCTGGGCGAGGCGGGAGGGCAGGCGGCCCTCGCGTATCCAGACGTCGCGGACCACCGGGTCGAACGGCAGGTCCGGTACGTTGCGCAGGTCGTCCTCGGCGAGACCGGCCAGCTCCAGTATGCGGCGGGCGCCGGCCAGGTGGCGTTCCTCGCCGGAGTGGCTGGCGGCTGCCAGGGAGAGCAGCTCGCCGTCGAGGGGCAGACCGGCCCTGAGCATGGCCACCGCCTGGACGGGCTTCAGGGCGGAGCGCGGATAGAAGGCCGCCTCGATGTCGCCCATCTGCAGCTCCACCTGGCCGTCGGCGCCGAGGACGACGACGGAACCGTAGTGGATGCCCTCGACGACCCCGCCGCGCACGAGGTGCGCGACGGGCGAGTGAAGGGGTTCACGGATCGTGGGAGCGTCCGCGAGTGAACTGCCGTACATGGCTGCCTGCACTGCTTCCTGCATTACTTCATCCTGCATCACTGCGTGGTTCACGCGTCGGCTCCGGCCGACCCGTTGGACTTGGGGGACTCGGGGGATTCTGTGGATCCGGCTGACGCGGTCGCTTCGGCGGCCTTGCGGGCCACCTGGTTGCGGACGCCGTACCAGCCCGCGACCAGGACTCCGGCGATCAGCGGGAGACACAGCACGGTGGTGCGGCCGGCGCCGCCGTCGGCGTACATCAGGACCAGGACGGAGGCGAGGAAGGCCAGCGTCACGAGTTCGGTCCACGGGGAGCCGGGGAGGCGGTAGCTCGGCCGGTTCAGCTCGCCGTTCTCGGTCTTCCGCCAGAACACCAGGTGACAGATCATGATCATGCCCCAGGTGGCGAGGATGCCGATCGCGGCGAAGTTCAGCACGATCTCGAACGCGTCGGCGGGGACGACGAAGTTCAGGCCGACGCCGAGTACGCAGAAGCCGCTGGTGAGCAGGATGCCGCCGTACGGGACCTGGCTGCGGCTCATGTGGCCGGTGAACTTCGGCGCGGAGCCGGACATCGCCATCGAGCGCAGGATGCGGCCGGTGGAGTACAGGCCCGAGTTGAGGGACGACATGGCCGCCGTGAGGACGACCAGGTTCATCACACCGCCGGCCGCCGGGATGCCGAGGTTGGACAGGACGGTCACGAAGGGGCTCTCGCCCGACGTGTACTTGTTCCACGGCAGCAGCATCGACAGGAGGAGGACCGAGCCGACGTAGAAGAGGCCGACCCGCCACATGATCGAGTTGATCGCCTTCGGCATGATCTTCTCGGGGTTCTCGGTCTCGCCCGCCGCGACACCGACGAGTTCGACGGAGGCGTAGGCGAAGACGACGCCCTGGATGATCAGCAGCATGGGCAGCAGACCGTTGGGGAAGATGCCGCCGTTGTCGGTGATCAGGGCCGGGCCGGGGGTCGTGCCGTCGACCTGGTGCTGGGTGGCCAGCAGGAAGATGCCGATCAGCATGAAGGCGACGAGGGCGCTGACCTTGATGATGGCGAACCAGAACTCCAGTTCGCCGAAGAACCGCACCGAGATCAGGTTCACGGTGAGGACGACCGCGAGGGCGATCAGTGCGATCACCCACTGCGGGATGTCGGAGAACATGCCCCAGTAGTGGGTGTAGAGGGCCACCGCGGTGATGTCGGCGATACCGGTGGTGGCCCAGTTGAGGAAGTACATCCAGCCCGCGACGTACGCGCCCTTCTCGCCCAGGAACTCACGGGCGTACGACACGAACGCCCCGGACGACGGCCGGTACAGGACGAGTTCGCCCAGTGCCCGGACGACGAGGAAGGCGAAGACGCCGCAGACCGCGTAGGCGATGAAGAGCGACGGGCCGGCGTCGGCCAGCCGGCCGCCGGCGCCGAGGAACAGGCCGGTGCCGATGGCACCGCCGATGGCGATCATGTTGACGTGCCGGGCCTTCAGCGACTTGCTGTAGCCCGCGTCACCGGCGTCGACGTGTGCGGCCTTCTGTTGCGCCGTACCGTTCGCCGTCTCGTCCTGGAGGGATTGCTCGCTCACGCCTCGGGTCCGCCTTCCGGGGATGGTCCTGTGGGGGTGTCCGTGTGCGCGGCGCGCACGATGTCTGTGAGGCTCGTCGAGACCCGGTCGAGGTGGTGGGACATGGCCGCCACCGCGTCGTCCTCGCTGCGGTCGATCAGGGCTTCGACGATCGCCCGGTGCTCACGGTTGGACTGCTCGCGCCGGCCGCCCAGCTCGTTCAGGAACGCCGACTGACGGGCCAGCGCGTCCCGGATCTCCTCGATCACCCGGCGGAACACCGGGTTCTGGGCGGCCTGGGCCACGGCCAGATGGAAGAGGGTGTCCATGGCGACCCACGCGGTGGTGTCGGTCTCGTGCTCCATGCGTTCCAGCAGGTGCGCGAGGTGGTCGAGGTCCTCGGGTGTCCGCCGCAGGGCCGCGTAGCCGGCGACCGGGATCTCGACGTGCCGACGGACTTCGAGGAGGTCACTCGCCGCGTAGTCGCCGAAGGTGGGGTCCTCGACGGTGCTGGACACCACGAAGGTGCCCTTGCCGGTCCGGGAGACGGTCAGGCCCATGGTCTGCAGGGCCCGCAGAGCCTCCCGCAGTACGGGCCGGCTCACCTCCAGGCGGCGGCACAGTTCGGCCTCGGAGGGGAGCTTGTCCCCCACGGCGTAATCTCCGCGCTCGATGGCGCTGCGCAGATGACCGAGGACCGCTTCCATAGCGCTGACGCGCCGCGGCACCGAGCCACCTGTCTGGCTGTCTGACAGGTTCACGGAGGTGATCCTGCGGGTGACGGGAGGGGGCTGTCAAGGGTGGGAGTCCATGGAAGTCCGGGGGCCGGTCTCCCACCCTGCGCCGGCTCAGTTCAGTACACCCGCGCCCAGCAGCCCGAAGAGCGCCAGGCCCACCACGATCCGGTAGATCACGAAGGCGTTGAAGGAGTGCTTGGCGACGAACTTCAGCAGCCAGGCGATGGAGCCGTAGGCGACCACGAAGGACACCACCGTGCCGACGGCCAGCGGCGCGACCCCCACGCCCGCACCCAGGGCGTCCTTGAGCTCGTAGAGCCCGGCACCGGTCAGCGCGGGGATGCCGAGGAAGAAGGAGAGGCGGGTGGCGGCGACCCGGTCGAGGTCGAGGATCAGCGCCGTCGACATGGTGGCGCCGGAGCGGGAGAAGCCGGGGAAGAGAAGGGCGAGGATCTGTGAACTGCCCACCAGCATCGCGTCCTTGAACGACGTGTCGTCCTCACCGCGCTTGTGCCGGCCCATCTGGTCCGCGGCCCACATCACCCCGCTCCCGACGATCAGCGAGGCGGCGACCACCCACAGCGAGGCCAGCGGGCCCTCGATCAGCGGCTTGGCGGCGAGACCCACGACGACGATCGGAATCGTGGCGTAGATGACCCACCAGGCGAACTTGTAGTCGTGGTGGTACCGCTCGTCGCGGTTCCTCAGGCCCCTCCCCCAGGCGGAGACGATCCGGACGATGTCCTTGAAGAAGTACACGAACACGGCGGCGATCGCGCCGACCTGGATGACGGCCGAGAAGCCGACCACGGCGTCGTCGTCGACGGGGATGTTCATCAGCCCCTCGGTGATCTTCAGATGGCCGGTGGAGGAGACCGGCAGGAACTCGGTCACCCCCTCGACGGCTCCCAGGATGACGGCCTGACCGATGGAGATGGCGCTCATGGAATCCAGTTCTGCTGGAGAGGGACGGGCAGCGGCAGGGTCAGTCCTACTACATGCCGACAAGTCCCGGACGCCCCGCGACTACAGCGCGCCACCCACCCACACCCCCACGAAAGCCGCGCCCAGGCCGGCCGACACGCTCAGAACGATGTTGGCGACGGCGAGGAGACCGGCTCCGTCCTCGGCAAGCCGCAGCGTCTCGTAGGAGAAGGTCGAGTACGTGGTCAGCGCCCCGCACAGGCCCGCACCCAGGAGCAACTGGAGGTTCGAGCCCGGGGCGGCGCCGGTGAGCAGGCCGAGGATCAGGCAGCCGGTGACGTTGACGGCGAGGGTGCCCCAGGGGAAGACCGTGTCGTGGCGGGACTGCACCAACCTGTCGGTGAGATAGCGGAGGGGCGCGCCGACCATTCCGCCCGCCGCCACGAGCAGCCAGTTCACAACGACTTCTTACCCTGCCTGTCCGCTTCGCCCGGTTTCCCCTCTGTCCGGCCGACGTACCTGATGACCTCGCAGTCGTCGAGGAGGACGAGCCCCTCGGTGACGAGTTCGTCGAGCTGCGGCAGGAAGGACCGTACGTTCTCCTCGGTGTCGACGATGACGACCGCGACCGGCAGGTCCTCGCTGAGGGAGAGCAGACGCGAGGTGTGGATGAGGGAAGAGGCGCCGAAACCCTCGATGCCGCGGAAGACGCTCGCGCCCGCGAGACCGGCCGCCCGGGCGCGGTGGACGATCTCCGAGTAGAGCGGCCTGTGGTGCCACGTGTCGTGCTCGCCGATGAGGGCGGTCAGGCGCAGGGCACGGCCGGTGAGTCTGGTCATCGTCGCCTCCGCTTCAGGACCCGGCGGGTTGCGGTCGCCGCGAGTGTCACGGCGGTGAGGGCCGCGAGCAGGGTCGCGGCGAGGTAGGCGAGCCCGGTGCCGGGACGGCCGTGGTCGACCAGTTTCTGGATGTCGACGGCGTACGTCGAGAAGGTGGTGAAGCCACCGAGCACTCCGGTGCCGAAGAAAGGGCGCACGAGGCGGTGGGCGGCCCAGGTCTCCGTGATGACGACCAGGAAGACGCCGATCACGGCACAGCCGACGACGTTGATCCAGAAGGTGGTCCAGGGGAATCCGCCGGTCCGCGCGGGCCAGGCCAGCGAAGCCGCGTAACGGCCACTGGCGCCGATCGCGCCGCCGATCGCGACCACCGCGACGACCGGCGCCTGACCGTGCAGGACGGAAGGGCGTGGTGGGGCGGCGACGGTCCCGGTCCTGAGGTCGGGGGTGGTCATGGTCGTACGTCTCCTACTCGCCGGCGCCCGGCTGTGCGGGCGCGCTCGTGTGAGCAAGTAGGGACCGTTGGCGGCGAAGCTGCCGCGGTTCGGGTACGGCGGGCCCCACCGCCGCGCCGCGAGCGGTTGATCGCGGCCGGTCACCAGGGTAGCGCCGGGGGTACGGGGACTGCATCCGGATCGGTCGGCGCCCTCGGCACATCCGGTCGCTTCTGGCGCGTCCAGTGGCCTGTGGGCCGGTGGGGCTTGTCGCATGGTTCCCCGCGCCCCTGTCGGGGTGCTCCCCTGTCGGGGTGCTGTACCGCACCCCGGATGCATCGACACCGCGCGCTCGGCCCGGCCGCCTCGCCAACCACGACACACGACTCGCGGTAAGCCGACGCACCCGGCCGGCCGACGGCGGACAGCCCCCGCCTACCAGCCCTTCTCGAACATCCGCGCCACCTCCGCGATACGAACCTCGTCGGGGCGGTAGAACGTGCGCCAGCGGATTCTCTTCGTCCGGACCATGCCGATGCCCGCGAGCAGACCCAGGTGGGTGTGGGCCACAGAGCGGCGGACACCGAGTTTCGCGGCGACGGCGGCGGCCGTGACACCGTCCTCGACGGGATCGCCGTGCCGTTGGGGCGGGAAGTGCGCGGCCGGGTCCTTCAGCCACTCCAGGATCTCCAGGCGTTGCCCGCCTCCCGGTCTCTTCAGCATCGCGCCTCCTCGTCCCGGTCACCGCGTGCCGTACCTCCCAATGTCCCGCAGTCGGGGCCACCGCGTCCGGGGCTTCGTACCTCTTGGCCGAGGTCGGACTCTTTCTGTCACGTACATGCGTTCGAGCAAGCCCTTGCGGCCCAACAAGCAGGGGCCCGGCCGCCCCCCTCAGACGGCCGAACCCCCGTCACTCACGGCTCAGCGGTGGCTGAACCACGTCATCGCGGGAAGCGCCTTGTCGTCGTAGCCGAACAGGGCCTGGTTCTCCCAGCCGTTGCCCGAGGACGAGTCCGTGGGGTCCCAGCCGTTGCCGGTGACCGCGGTCCAGGTCGCCTCCCAGTAGAAGACGCCGAGGCCCCGGCCGTTCGGAACGGCCTCCACGATGTTCAGGATGTCCCGGAACCAGGCCGACTGACCGGCCGTGGACGCCGCGTACCCGGAGACGAGCTCACCAGTCGTGTCGATGATGTTCTCGTGCGAGTCCTCGCTGTCGAGCCGGAAGGGGTAGGCCGTCTCGGCGACGAACACCGGCTTGCCGTAGCGCGCGGCCGCGTCGTCCAGGGTGGTCTGGAAGTCCGACAGCGGGCCGTGCCAGTAGCCGTAGTAGGAAAGCCCGATGGCGTCGAACTTCACACCGTTGGACACCGCGCTGTCGAACCACCACCGGGTGCCCGCCAGGTCGCCTCCCTTGGCCAGGTGCAGCGCCACGGTCGTACCGGAGTTGACCGCCTTGACCGCGTCGTAGCCGGAGTTGAGCAGGCCGGCGAGCTGCGACCAGTTGTCGGTCGAGCCCTCGGACCACAGCATGCCGCCGTTGATCTCGTTGCCGACCTGGACCATGTCGGCGGTGGTGCCCTGGGACTTGAGGGCATTGAGCACGTCGTACGTGTGGTTGTAGACGTCCGTCTTCAACTGGCTGTACGAGTGTCCGGCCCACGCGGACGGCTTGCTCTGGGCGCCCGGGTCGGCCCAGATGTCCGAGTAGTGGAAATCGACCAGCAGCTTCATGCCCTGCGCCTTGATGCGCTTGGCGAGGGCGAGGACGCGCGCCTTGTTGTTGTAGCCGTCGGCCGGGTTGACCCAGACCTTGACCCGGGCGTAGTTCATGCCGGAGTTCTTCAGGACGGTGAGCGCGTCCGTCGTGGTCCCAGCGCTGGTCTTGTAAGTACCGCCCAGCGCCTCGCTCTTGGGGAGGGAGGAGATGTCGGCGCCCTTGACGGACAGTCCGCCGGTGCCGGAGGCGAAGGTCAGGTCGTCGACGTTGATCCAGTTGCCCGCGTTGGCGTCGGAGTTGACGCTGATCGTGCACTGGTTGTTCGTCACCGCGATCGGCACGACGATCCGGATCCACCCACTGGCGGAGACGGGCAGGTCGGTGCGCTGCTCGGCGCTGCCGCAGTTCTTCAGCGCTATGTAGGCCGACTTCTGTCCGCCGCCCGAGCGCACCCACGCGGTGAGCTTGTAGTTGCCGTTGGTCAGCCCGGACAGGTACTGGTAGGTCTCCACCTTGTAGGCGGAGGCGGAGTAGTGGGACAGGCGGTAACTGCCGCCGTGGCCACCGGACTCCACGTACGAGGCGCCCGTGTCGCCGTACTCCGACCAGCCGTTCGGAACCGCCACACCCGAACCGTCGGCCTCGAAGCCGCCGTTGGTGAGGGTGCTCGCCGCCTGCGCCGAGGTGGCGGGCAGGGCGGTGAGGGCTAGGCCCGCGGCGAGCGGGAGCAGCAGGGCCCTGAGTGCGCGCCTGGTCATGGGCCTGGGTGTGCGTCTGGGATGGAACATCGTCGTCCGTCGTCCCTTCGACGTGATGGGGTTGGGGGTGTCCCTCCCGAGGGGAAGGAGGGGCCCCTCCGCCCGCGGCTCTCGTGGCACACACGGGCGGAGGGGAACTTGCGGCTCAGCCGTCGAGTCGTACGACCCGGACGGCTCCGGCGGGCAGCGCGAGGCGGCCCGCGGCTCGTTCACCTGTCAGCAGTTCGGTGCCGGGGGCCTCCAGGGGCACCTTGGCGTCCGACGCGGTGTGGTTGACGGCGAACAGGTAGGTGCCCGACTCGCCGGTGCGGCGGACGAGTTCGACGTCGTGCGGGAGGTCGGCGCGGGGCGCGATGTCGGCGTCCTCGGTGGCCCAGCCGAGCAGGGCGTCCAGGCCGAGCGCGTCGAGGCGGGTCGACACGTACCAGGCGGTGCCCTCACCGAGGCGGTGGCGGGTGACGGCCGGGTGGTCGGCGGTGAGTCCGTCGGCGTACGTCCACACGGTCTCGGCGCCGCGCGGGACGACGAACTCGGTCCACACGTCGCCGGTCAGCTCGGAGCCGTCGGGGCCCGTGATGCGTACGGAGTCGCCCTGGAGCAGCGGCGAGAACTCCTCGACGGTCAGGCCGAGTACGTCGCGCAGGGCGCCCGGGTAGGGGCCCTCGTGGACGGCGTCGTGCTCGTCGACGATGCCGGAGAAGTAGGAGACGACGAGGGTGCCGCCGTTCTCGACGTACTCCCTGAGGTTGTTCCCGGCGGCCTCCGTCATCAGGTACAGGGCGGGAACGACGACAAGGGGATAGGCCGACAAGTCGGCTTCCGGGTGGGCGAAGTCGACCGTGAGGTGGCGGTCGTACAGGGCCTCGTAGAAGGAGTCGGCGCGCTCGCGCGGGTCGTGGTCCTCGCTGGGGCGCCACTGGAGGTTCTGCGCCCACCAGGAGTGCCAGTCCCACAGGACGGCGACGTCGGCGACCGTGCGGGTGCCGCGTATCGAGGCCAACGAGTCGAGGGACGCGCCGAGTTCGACGACCTCGCGCCAGACGCGGGTCTCCGTTCCGCCGTGCGGGAGCATCGCCGAGTGGAACTTCTCGGCGCCGCGCCGGGACTGGCGCCACTGGAAGAACATCGCGCCCTCGGAGCCCCTGGCCACATGGGCGAGGGAGTTGCGGGCCATCTGGCCCGGTGCCTTCGCGGGGTTGCGGGCCTGCCAGTTGACACCCGAGGTGGAGTGCTCAAGGAGGATCCAGGGAGCGCCGCCGCCGACGGAACGGGTGAGGTCGGCGGCCATCGCCAGGTTGACGTGGGTGCGGCGGCCGTCGGTGATCAGGTAATGGTCGTTGGTGACGATGTCGACCTCGCGGCCCCAGGCCCAGTAGTCGACGGAGTCGCACTGGCTGAGCGCGGTCATGAAGTTCGTGGTGACCGGGATGCCGGGCGCCAGGCGGTGCAGGATGTCCCGCTCCGTCACGAAGTTCTCGCGCATGGTGGCGTCGGCGAAGCGCTTGTAGTCCAGCGCCTGGCCCGGGTTGCCGACCGTGGGCGCGGCGCGCGGCGGGTTGATCTGCTCGAAGGCCGTGTAGCGCTGGCCCCAGAAGGCCGTTCCCCAGGCCTCGTTGACGCCATCGACGGTCTCGTACGCCGTCTCCAGCCAGCGGCGGAAGTGGGCGGCGCAGGAGTCGCAGTAACAGGCCGAGACGGGGACGCCGTACTCGTTGTGGACGTGCCACATGGCGAGCGCGGGGTGGGCGCCGTAGCGCTCGGCGAGCCGCGTGGTGATGTTCGCGGCGGCGGCACGGTAGTCGGCGTTGCTGTGGCAGATCGCGGCACGGGAGCCGAACTCGTAGCGCACGCCCTCGGGCGTCACCGGCAGCGCGTCCGGGTGCTGCCGGTAGAACCAGGCCGGCGGGGCCACCGTGGGCGTACCGAGGTCGGCGCGGATGCCGTTCTCGTGCAGGAGGTCCAGGAGTCGGTCGAGCCAGCCGAAGTCGTACACCCCGGGCGCGGTCTCCAGGAGGGCCCACGAGAAAATTCCGACGCTGACCATGGTGACACCGGCCTCGCGCATCAGCCGGACGTCTTCCTGCCAGACGCTTTCCGGCCACTGCTCGGGGTTGTAGTCCCCGCCGAAGGCAAGCCTGGTGAGGCCCGTGGGGGTGGTCTCCGGCATGGAATGTCTCCCGATGGTCAGTCGCTTTGGAACACTTCTTGGGAACGTGCACACACAGTGGTGGATGGCGCGTGGCCTAGATAACCGCATGGCAACAACCATTGACAAGTGTCCAGTGTGTTTCTCTACTGTGAACGCTCACAGAAGCATGACGGGTCTTCGCAGCAGGCGAGGACCCCAAGGTCAGGGGAGAAGTTCCATGCCGAACACGAAGCAGTGGCGCCTCGTGGCAACCGCGGTCGCCGTCACGCTCGGCGCCACCACACTCGCCGCCTGCGGGTCCGACGACGACAGCGACGCCCAGTCGGGCCCGGTGTCGCTGACGTACTGGACCTGGACGCCCGGCATGGACAAGGTCGTCGACCTGTGGAACAAGGGGCCGGGCAAGGAGCAGCAGATCACCGTCACGGTGAAGAAGCAGGCGTCCGGCGACACCCTGGTCACCAAGATCCTCACCGCACACAAGGCCAAGAAGGCGCCCGACCTGGTGCAGGCCGAGTACCAGGCGCTGCCCACGCTGGTCAGCAATGACGCCCTCGCGGACATCTCCGGCGAGGTCGGCGACGCGAAGAAGGACTTCGCCGAGGGTGTCTGGCAGCAGACGACCCTCGGCACGGACGCGGTGTACGCGGTGCCGCAGGACATCGGGCCGATGATGTTCTACTACCGCGAGGACCTCTTCAAGCAGTACGGCCTGAAGGTCCCGACCACCTGGGCCGAGTTCGCCCAGACCGCCAAGGACCTGAAGAAGAAGGCACCGGACAAGGACCTCACCACCTTCTCCGCCAACGACTCCGGTCTCTTCGCGGGCCTCGCCCAGCAGGCCGGCGCCAAGTGGTGGACGACCTCCGGCGAGAAGTGGAAGGTCGGTATCGACGACGCGGCGACCGAGAAGGTCGCCAAGTTCTGGGGCGACCTCGTCAAGGACGACGCCATCGACAACCAGCCGATGTACACCCCGGCCTGGAACAAGGCGCTCAACACCGGCAAGCAGATCGCGTGGGTCAGCGCGGTGTGGGCGCCGGGCACGCTGACCACGGCCGCGCCGGACACCAAGGGCAAGTGGGCCATGGCCCCGCTCCCCCAGTGGTCCGTGAGCGAGGACGTGACGGGCAGCTGGGGCGGCTCCTCGACCGCGGTCACCACCGACTCGAACCACAAGTCGGCCGCCGCGAAGTTCGCCGCCTGGCTGAACACCGACCGTGACGCGCTGGCCGCGCTCGCCAAGGAGGGCGGGATCTACCCGGCCGCCACCGGCGCCCAGCTCAGCGGCGCGTTCGTCAAGTCGCCCGAATTCTTCTCCAACCAGGCGGACTTCTACCCGAAGGCCGCGGAGATCGCGAAGACGACGGCGCCCTCCGCGTGGGGCCCGAACGTGAACGTGGCGTACACCTCGTTCAAGGACGCGTTCGCCTCGGCCGCGAAGAACAAGTCCGACTTCGGTGCCGCTCTGAAGACGATGCAGGACGACACGGTCGCCGACCTCAAGAAGCAGGGCTTCGGAGTCGCGGAGTGACCAGCGCACGCCGGACGTCGTACGGGGTCAAGGGGGCCCCGTACGCGTTCCTTCTCCCCGCGGTGATTCTGTTCGCCCTCTTCTTCGCGCTGCCCATCGGTTACGCGCTCTGGCTGAGCCTGCACAAGGTGAAGGTGTCCGGCCTGGGCCTCGGTGCCGGGGCGCGGAAGGAGGTCTGGGCGGGTATCGGGAACTACACCGACGCCCTGACCGACAGCGAGCTGCTGGGCGGCGCGCTGCGCGTGGCCGGCTACGGCGCGATCGTCGTCCCGGTGATGCTGGGGCTCGCCCTCGTCCTCGCGCTGATGCTCGACGCGGACAAGGTGCGGTTCACCCCCTTCACCCGGCTCGCGATCTTCCTGCCGTACGCCATCCCGGGCGTCGTCGCCGCGCTGCTGTGGGGTTTCCTCTACCTGCCGGACGTCAGCCCGTTCTACTTCGTCCTCGACAAGCTGGGGCTGCCGCAGCCGGACCTGCTGGACGGCGGTCCGCTCTACCTCGCCCTCTCCAACATCGCGGTGTGGGGCGGCACCGGCTTCAACATGATCGTCATCTACACCTCGCTGCGGTCCATCCCGGCCGAGGTGTACGAGGCGGCGAAGCTGGACGGCGCCACCCCGCTGCAGATCGCCCTCAGGATCAAGATCCCGATGGTGGCGCCCTCGCTGGTGCTGACCTTCTTCTTCTCGATCATCGCGACACTCCAGGTGTTCAGCGAGCCGACCACCCTCAAGCCCCTCACCAACTCCGTGTCCACGACGTGGAGTCCGCTGATGAAGGTGTACCAGGACGCCTTCGGCAAGGGTGACATCTACTCGGCGGCGGCCGAGGCGACGATCATCGCGATCGTCACGCTCGTCCTCTCGTTCGGCTTCCTGCGGGCCGCGAACTCCCGTAACAAGCAGGAGGCAGCACGATGAGTTCTCTTGCCGTGGGCAAGCCGGAAGCGGCGACGGGCACCAGGCCCGGCACCGCCGGGCGCCCGCCCCTGCGCAGCAGGATCGCCCTGGTCCCGACGATCACTCTCCTCCTGGGCGCCCTGTACTGCCTGCTGCCGGTGGCGTGGGTGGTGATCGCGGCGACGAAGTCGGGCAGTGAACTGTTCTCCACGTTCACGTTCCTGCCCGGCAGCGGCTTCACCGACAACGTGAAGGAGCTGAGCGCCTACCGCGACGGCGTCTACTGGAAGTGGATGGGCAACTCCGCCCTCTACGCGGGCCTCGGCGCCCTCCTGTCGACGGCCGTCTCGGCGATCAGTGGCTACGCCCTGGCGATCTATCGCTTCCGGGGCCGCGAGGCGGTGTTCAGCGTCCTGCTGGCCGGCGTGCTGATGCCGCCGGTGATCCTCGCGATCCCCCAGTACCTGCTGCTGGCGAAGGCCGACATCACGGACTCCTACGCGTCCGTGCTGCTGCCGCTGATCCTCTCCCCCTACGGCATCTACCTCGCGCGCATCTACGCCGCCGCGGCGGTGCCGGCTGATGTGGTCGAGGCCGGGCGGATGGACGGCGCGGGCGAGTGGCGCATCTTCACCCGGGTCGCGCTCCCGATGATGATCCCGGGCCTGGTGACGGTGTTCCTGTTCCAGTTCGTGGCGGTGTGGAACAACTTCCTGCTCCCCTACATCATGCTCAGCGACGACGAGAAGTTCCCGATCACGCTGGGTCTGTTCACGCTTCTCGAACAGGGAGCGGCCACCCCGGCGCTCTACACGCTGGTGATCACGGGCGCCTTCCTGGCGGTCCTCCCGCTGATCGCGCTCTTCCTGGTCATCCAGCGGTTCTGGAGCCTCGACCTGCTTTCCGGAGCCGTAAAGTCATGACCATGAGCAATACCGGGGGCCGGCGCAAACCGCCGACGATCCACGACGTGGCCCGCGAGGCGGGAGTGTCCCGAGGCACCGTCTCGCGCGTGCTCAACGGCGGGCACTACGTCAGCCCGACCGCCCACGAGGCGGTGAACGCAGCCATCCGCAAGACGGGTTACGTGGTGAACCGCCACGCCCGTTCGCTCATCACCGGCCGTTCCGACTCCATCGGTTTCCTGCTGACGGAGCCTCAGGAACGCTTCTTCGAGGACCCCAACTTCAATGTCCTGCTGCGGGGTTGCACCCAGGCACTGGCGGCGCACGACATCCCGCTGCTGCTGATGCTGGCGGGCACGGAGGACGAGCGGCGCCGCCTCACGCGGTACATCACCGCAGGTCACGTCGACGGGGTGCTGCTGGTCTCCAGCCACTCCGGCGACCCGGTCGCGCAGGAGCTGTGCGAGGCGGGCGTACCGCTGGTCGCGTGCGGCAAGCCGATCGGCCTCGGCTCCAAGGTGAGCTACGTGGCGGCGGACGACCGCGACGGCGCCCGGGACATGGTCCGCCACCTCCTGTCCCTGGGCCGCCGCCGCATCGCCGTGGTGACCGGCCCGCTCGACACCCCGGGCGGTGTGGAGCGCCTCGCCGGCTACCGCGAGGTACTGGCCGAGGAGGGCATCGAGTACGACGAGCGCCTCGTCGTCTCCGGCGACTACAGCCGGGCCAGTGGCGAGGCGGGCGCGGAGCGACTGCTGACCCGGTCCCCGGACCTGGACGCCGTGTTCGTCGCGTCCGACCTGATGGCGCAAGGCGTGCTCACGGCACTGGAACGGGCGGGTCGCAGCGTCCCCGGGGACGTGTCGGTGGGCGGCTTCGACGACTCCTCGGCCGCCCTCGCCGCCCGCCCCCAGCTGACGACCATCCGGCAGCCCTACGACCGGATCAGCGCCGAGATGGTCCGAGTGCTGCTGGCGCAGATCGGCGGCGAGGATCCGGCGGCGGTGATCCTGCCCACCGAGCTGATCAAGCGGGGCTCTGCCTGAGTTCCGCTTGGGTTCTGCTTGAGTCGGCGATCACACCGCCTCGGCCACGCCGGTTTTTATGCATACGCATTAACATGGAGTACATGGCAGCGAACAACGCCGGTGCGGGTCTGGCGGACCAGTGGCGGGACATCCTGGCGGCGCACGCGCGCACGATGTGCGAGATCGACCGCGTACTGCATCCGCACGGCCTGGGCGCCAGCGACTTCGAGGTGCTGGACGTCCTCGTCGCCGAGGCGGCCGCCTCGAGGGAAGCCACCGGCCCGGGCGAGCAGTGCCGGGTGCAGGACATCGCCGGCCGGGTCCACCTCAGCCAGAGCGCGCTGTCCCGGCTCATCGGGCGGCTGGAGAAGGACGGGCTGGTGGAGCGCAGCATGTGCGTGGAGGACCGGCGCGGGGTGCGGGTCGCTCTGACGGCTCGGGGACGCGAGCTGCACAGCGAGGTGCTGCCGCTCCAACGCGCCGCGCTGGCACGCACGTTGGGCGAGTAGGCGCTCCGCTGCAGAGCCGGTGCGGCAGGGTTCGTCCGCAGCTCCCCCTGACGGGGCCCCGGAGATCCGGGGCACCCGCCTCGCGGGACGCTGGGCGGCGAGCACGGACGGGCGGCGGGGTTCAGTACTCGAACGGCCTGGCCAGGAGGGTTCGTACACCCTCGGAGGTGACCGTCATCCCGTGCGGGGAGGCCGCGTCGATGGTGAGGGACAGATCGCCGGTGGGCCACTGGTCGGCGAGAGCCCCCAGCGGGATCAGACGGTAGCGGGAGACGGCCGGCAGCAGCTCGGCCAGTTCGGGCTCCGAGGTGAACACGGGCACGGCCTCCCGCCCGTCCGGCTCCTCCAGGACGGGCAGCGCCACGGTCGAGGGGTTGCGGGCGTCCACATCACTGACGTCGTCCGGTACGGGCACCAGCACGTCACTCATGGCGAGGACGTCCAGCGCGGCCGGGTCCTGGGTGTTGTAGGCCAGGGCGTCCAGCGCCCGTCGGGCCGGTGTGGCGGTGTCCTGGTTGGCGGGTGTCTCCATGATGGGTCCCCTGGTAGCGGCGGTCGTACGGGCCGCCCGGAGCACGGCAGGCCCCGGGCACAGTGGCAGTCGCCTACCCGAGGCGATCGCGGGCATGCGTGACCCGGCAGGACACATCGGGAGCCGTTCGGGACACCCGTGCAGGTGGCGTCGCCGATGGTGAAAACAGACCAGAAGTGGTGACCGGCGCCCACGCGCGCGCCGGGAGCCCGTGCCTAGCGTGGGCCCATGCCGATGCAACCCTGGTTCCCCGATGCCAAGCTGGGCATCTTCATCCACTACGGCATCTACGCCGTGGACGGCTGGGCCGAGTCGTGGTCCTTCTACACGGGTGAGGTCACGCACGAGGAGTACATGAAACAGCTCGACCGTTTCACCGCCTCGCGCTACGACCCTCAGGCATGGGCGGAGTTGTTCGCCCGCGTCGGCGCCCAGTACGCGGTCCTCACCACCAAGCACCACGACGGCGTGGCCCTGTGGGACACCGACCACCGCGGTCTGGACGTGGTCCGGGACACCCCGACCGGCCGCGACCTGGTCACCGGCTTCGTCGACGCCCTGCGCGAGCGGAACCTCAAGGTCGGCCTGTACTACTCGCACTCCGACTGGAACCACCCCGACTACGCGAGCGAACGCCACCCCGGCCCGCACATCGTCGAGCCCAACGACTACTCCCAGGCCCGCCCCGGCGAGGAGGACCCGGAGGCCTGGGCACGCTATCTCGCCTACCGCGACGGCCAGGTGGGCGAGCTGGTGGAGCGCTTCCGCCCCGACGTCCTCTGGTTCGACGGCGAGTGGGAGCGCACCGAGGAGCAGTGGCGGATGCGGGAACTGTCCGAGCAGATCCTCGCGGGCAACCCGGACACCATCCTCAACGCCCGCATGCTCAGTTACGGCGACTACGCCACCCCCGAGCAGGGCGTTCCGCTGGTCGCCCCGGACGGCCCGTGGGAACTGTGCCTGACGATCAACGACTCGTGGAGCTACCGGGCCAAGGACCGCGACTTCAAGTCGGTGCGCCAGCTGGTGCGTTACTTCACGGAGACGATCGGCATGGGCGGCAACCTGCTGCTCGGGGCCGGCCCGATGGAGGACGGCACGATTCCCGCGGAGCAGGTCGAGCGGCTGGAGGGGCTCGGCGCCTGGGTGACGAAGCACGCCGACGCGGTGTACGGCACGGTCGCGGGGCTGCCCGCCGGGCACCACTACGGTCCGAGCACGCTCTCCGCCGACCGGCGCACCCTGTACCTGGTCTGTTTCGACGCGCCCCGCGAGGCCGTGTCGATCCGGGGCCTGCGCAACGCGGTACGGCGTGTCTCGGTCGTCGGCACAGGCACCGAACTGGGCCACCATGTCACCGGGGGCCTGGACAAGGTGCCCGGCGTGACCTGGATCGACGCACCCGGGGCCGACGACCTGGACGAGTACGCGACCGTCCTGGCCGTGGAACTCGACGGTGAGCTGGACCTCTACCGGGGCGCGGGCCGCGACTGACCGGTGAACACGGCCCTGCCGGTTCGCCGCTGACCCGGAATGCGAGACGGCCCGCCGGAGAGTCGTGCGGGCCGGTCACCGCGTGGCGACGGTCAGGTCATCCGAGGTTCGCGAAACCGGCGGTGTCGAACCAGGTGGGGGCCTCGGTGTCGGACATCGCCTGCTTGATCCGGAACCGCGAGAACTCGTTCAGTTCCGGCAGCGCGTCCGCCGTGAACCAGCCGACGTCCAGGGACTCGTCGTCATTGACCCGCGCCTCCCCGCCGACGGCCCGGCAGCGGAAGGTGATGTCCATGTACTGGCAGACGTCGCCGTTCTCGTACGTCACCGGGTCCAGTGCCTGGACCAGCACGACCCGCTCGGGCACGCACCGGACGGCGGTCTCCTCGTAGACCTCACGCACCGCGCAGGCCGCCGGCTGCTCACCCGGGTCCGGGATGCCGCCGATCACCGACCACTTGCGGGTGTCGGTGCGCCGGCCCAGAAGCACCCGTCCCTCGTCGTCGAAGACGAGGGCGGTGACACCGGGGAGCCAGAGCAACTGGTGGCCGGCGGAGGCCCGGAGGGCGCTGATGAAGTCAGGAGTAGCCATGCCCCGACCCTAACCGGGCGGCCCGGTCACTCCTGTTGATCACAGGGGCGTGCGACCGGCGTACGACTACACGCCACCGGCGCGCCGCCCGCGCACTCCCGCGCCGATCGCCCAGCCGAGACCGCCGGCGGCGACCAGGACGAGGAGCATCTCGGGCAGGATGCCGAGCTTGGTGGCAGGGGTCTCCGAGGAGCGCAGCGGGACCTTCTGGACCAGGTAGTCGGCCACGAACATGCCGGTCCGCTGGGTGATCCTCCCGTCCGGCATGATGATCGCGCTCACCCCGCTGGTCACCGGGACCGTGACGGTCCGGCTGTGCTCGACGGCGCGGATCCGGGACATCGCGAGCTGCTGGTAGGTCATCTCGCTGCGGTCGAAGGTGGCGTTGTTGCTCGGCACGGAGATCATCTGGGCGCCGTGGGTGACGGTGTCGCGCACCGCCCAGTCGAAGGCGGCCTCGTAGCAGGTGGCCAGGCCGACCCTGGCGCCGTCCATGGTGAACACACCCGGCTTGCTGCCCCGGCTGAAGTCCTGGTGGACCATGGTGGTCCAGTTCTTGTTGATGTGCGCCAGCACCGAGCGCAGCGGGAGGTACTCGCCGAAGGGCTGGACCTGCCGCTTGTCGTAGGTGTCGGTCGGGCCCTTCACCGGGTCCCACAGGATCTGCTCGTTGTAGAGCTTGCCGTCCCGTTCGACGACACCGCCGACCGAGATGGGCGCCCCGATCGTCCTGGCCGCGTTCTCGATGACCGCGGCGGCGTCGGGGTTGGCGAACGGGTCCACGTCGGAGGAGTTCTCCGGCCACAGCACGAAGTCGGGCCGCGCCACCTTGCCGGCCTTGACCTCGGCGGCCAGCCGCAGGGTCTCCCGCGCGTGGTAGTCGAGCACGGCACGCCGCTGGGCGTTGAAGTCGAGGCCCGCGCGGGGCACGTTGCCCTGGATGAGGGCGACGGTCGCGGTGCCGTTCTCGGCCTTGTCGCTCACCAGCGTCCGCGCGGCCAGGGCGCCCACCACGGGGACGGCCACACTCAGCGCGGCGACGACCGCGGCGGCTCGCGGTACGGACGCCCCGGCACCGGTACGGCGCCGTTCGATCACCTGGCGCACGACCTCGTACAGCCCGAACCCGCACAGGACGACCCCGAAGCCGAGCACGGGGGTGCCGCCCAGCGCGGCGAGCGGCAGGAAGACGCCGTCCGCCTGGCCGAAGGCGATCTTGCCCCAGGGGAAGCCGCGGAACGGCACGCGCGCGCGTGCCGCCTCGCCCGCGATCCACACGGCCGCCGCCCACAGCGGCCACCCGGGCAGCCTGGACACGGCCGCGATGCCCGCGCCGACCAGCGCGACGAAGACGGCCTCGACGACGACCAGTGCCAGCCAGGGGCCCGAGCCGACCTCCACCCCGGTCCACACCAGCAGCGGAAGCAGGAAACCCAGGCCGAACAGATAGCCGAGGCCGAGCCCCGCCTTCCAGGACCGGCCGCGCAACACCCAGGCGAAGAGCCCGAACGCGGGCAGCGCGAGCCACCACAGGGTGCGGGGCGGGAAGCTGACGTACAGCAGCACTCCGGCGAGCGCTGCGGTGGCGGCTGGCCAGAGGCGCAGCAGCCGGGCGCGGCGCGAAGCGGGCGCGAGCTGCGGTTCGAGCTGGTCCGGCTCGGCTGTGGAAGGAGCGGTGGCGGTCACTCCGGGAGTGTACGGCGCCTGCCCGGGCCGCCGACAGCACGGTCCGGCCGGTGACGGTGGGACCGGTCAGGCCCGCCTGCCGCATCGTTTCTGCGCAACTCGTCCACAAATGACGCACCAGCCGTTACGGTGTGCCGGAGCCCCTGACGTGCGCGCCGGTGACGGCCCGTGCGGTCGGGGCCCGTCACAGGTCGGGGGGCGACGGGTTGGGGTCCACGGGGATGACGTCGGCGGCGGACGCGCCGTCGGACAGTGAGAGACGCAACGTTTCCGACGCGGCGGGCGTCGTCGTACTGGGCGCGTGTGCCACCTGGTCGCTGATCACCGCGGCCGCGCATGACGGCCGCCCCGAGGGCATGCTCCTGGCGGTGCTCGCGGTCGCCGCCGGTTACGCGGCGGGACGGATCTGCGGGGCGCTGCTGCCGGTCGCCGCCCCCTGTACGGCGGCGCTGGCCGGGTTCGGGCTGGCGGTGGCCGCGGCGCACACTCTGCCGGGGCCGCAGACCGCCGCTCCGCCCGGACACCTCGGAGCTGTGGCCGCCCTTCTGGTCCTGGCCACCGGCGCCGTCAGCTGCGCCGCCCTGGCGGCCCGCCCGCCGCTGCTGCGACTGGCGCTGCGCGCCCTGGCCGCCGGAATCACGGGGGCGTCGGCGGTGCTCGGCCCGGTCGCCGGATTCGGCCTCTGTGCCGCCGTCCTGCTCTGTTCGCTCACCGCGGACCACATGCCGCGCCGGGGGGTGGGCCTCGCGGGGCTGGCACTGACGGCGGCCCTGGTGACCGGGACGGTCTGGGCTGCCGCCGAGGACGTACTGCCGGGCGGCCTGTCCGACTCGTTGGAGGGACAACTGGGCGAGCATCGGCTCCAGCTGTGGCGCGACGCCCTGACGCTGGCGCACCGTGAACCGGCGCTGGGCGTGGGGCCGGGCAGGTTCGCGGAACTCGGCGAGACGGCCTCCCTGTCGCTGCCGGCCGAGGCCCGACCGCACTCCGCGCCCCTCCAACAGGCGGCCGAGCAGGGCGTGGTCGGTGTGGCCCTGCTGGCAGCGGTCTTCTGCTGGGTGCTGTACAGCCTGTGGCGCACCCCGCGCCCGGCCTCCGTCGCGCTGACCGCGGGCGCGGCCCTGACAGCTGTGGCCGCCCTCGCGGCGGTCGGCAATGTGCTGAGCTTCACCACGGTGACCGTGGGCGCGGGCCTCCTGGCAGGCCTGGCGACGGCCCGGCCACTCGTCTACGAGCCCCCTGACCCGGCCCCGGCGTCGACACGCGCGCGGGAGCAGCGGGAACACCGGTGACCCGTGGCGGGAGCGGGCCGACGGTCAGAGTGCGGTTCCCGCCGCGCCCCGCAGCCGGTCCTTGATGACACGTACGGCCGCCTCCGCGTTGTCCACCGTGATCGTGAACGTATGTCCGTCCCCGAGGCGCAGCATCACGCCCTCACCCCGGCGTACGACGACCGCGGTGCCCTGCTGGGGCCGCCAGCGGTAGCCCCAGCCGCCCCACTGGCGCGGGGTGACCCTCGCCACGAACTCGGCGCCGACGATCTGTGACAGCGGAATACGGCGGCGCGGCAGGCCGATGTGACCGCAGCGCACTTCGAGGGCGTCCTTGTCGACCTTCACGGCGACGTGCACGAACGCGAGGGTACCGAAGAGGACGAGCAGCCCGGCCGCGATGCAGCCCACGACGGACATGGCGAGCGGTGCGACACCGGAAGTCCACGCCGAGTCGACGGCCAATTCGATACCGAGTGCCATGAAGGCGCAGCCGCCGAGCGCCAGCAGCCACTGGGCGCGGTTGGTCGCCCGGCCGGTCCAGATCTCGGTCGGCACGGTCTCTTCGCGGGAGAGGTCCCTCATGCTTTTGAGACTACTCAGATTCCGCTCCGCGGGCACCGGCTTGCGGAGGGTGACTGCTCCGCCCGGCCCCCGCACGCAAGCCGGTCAGCGGACGGGGGTGGCCGCCTGCAGGAGCCGGCCCTCCTCGTAGACCAGCGCGGCCGCGGGCAGCGGGCCCGCGGTGCCGTTCAGCAGTGCGGTGAGGGTGCCGTCGGCCGCCGACTCCGGGGCGGGGTGCGCGCCGAGCCTGCGGAGCGTCTGGGCGGCCACCGCGCCGGCCGAGCCGTGCAGGACGAGCGGGGGGAGGCCGGGCTGCTGGACGGCCTCCCTGATGCGCTCGGCGACGAGTTCGTAATGGGTGCAGCCCAGGACGACGGTCGTTACCTCGTCGGGGGTGAGGGCTGCCGCGGCGGAGATGGCGGCGTCGATGGCCGCCTCGTCCGCGTGTTCGACGGCTTCGGCCAGTCCCCAGCAGGGCACCTCGGTGACCGCCACGCCCTCGGCGAAGTCCCGGATGAGGCCGCGCTGGTAGGGGCTGCCGGTGGTGGCGGGGGTGGCCCAGATCGCGAAGGGGCCGCCTCCCGCGGCGGCGGGCTTGATCGCCGGAACCGTTCCGATGACCGGCAGCTCCGGTTCGAAGCGGGCGCGCAGTGCGGTCAGCGCGTGCACGGTCGCGGTGTTGCAGCCGACGATCAGGGCGTCGGGCCGCTGCGCGGCGGCGGCCTCGGCGACGGCCAGGGCGCGCTCGGTGAGGTCCTGCGTGGTGCGCGGGCCCCAGGGCATGCCCGCGGGGTCCAGGGAGAGCACGAGATCCGCGTCGGGCCGCAGCCGCCGTACCGCCGCGGCTGCCGGCAGAAGTCCGATTCCGGAGTCCATCAGCGCGATCTTCACCCGGTCACTATAAACGGCGTGCCCTTACGGGCCTTCGGGGTGGGGCAGACTGCGGCGGTGAACGCCGTTGTGTGGACCGCCGTCGGATCACTCGCCTCCTGGTTGTGGCTGCTGCTGTGCCAGGGCTTCTTCTGGCGTACGGACGTCAGGTTGCCGTCGTACGACCGGGAACCGGAGTCCTGGCCGGCCGTCTGTGTCGTCGTCCCGGCGCGCGACGAGGCCGGTGTACTGCCCGCGAGTCTGCCGTCGCTGCTCGCCCAGGACTATCCGGGCCGGGCCGAGGTCTTCCTGGTCGACGACGGCAGTTCGGACGGCACCGGGGAGCTGGCCCGGGAACTGTCGCGCCACCACGGAGGGCTGCCGCTGACCGTGGACTCGCCCGGTGAACCGCCCGCGGGCTGGACGGGCAAGCTGTGGGCCGTGCGCCACGGCATCGACCTGGCACGCGCGCGTGAACCCGAGTTCCTGCTGCTGACGGACGCGGACATCGCCCACGCGCCGGACAGCCTGCGGGAGCTGGTGGCGGCGGCGCGGGGCGGCGGCTTCGACGCCGTGTCGCTGATGGCCAGGCTGCGGGTGGAGAGCGCCTGGGAGCGGCTCGTCGTACCGGCCTTCGTGTACTTCTTCGCTCAGCTCTATCCCTTCCGCCGGATCGGCCGGAAGGGATCCCGGACGGCGGCCGCCGCGGGCGGGTGCGTGCTGCTGCGTACGGAGGCGGCCGAACGGGCCCGGATCCCGGACGCCATCCGCCACGCGGTCATCGACGACGTGGCCCTCGCGCGGGCCGTCAAGGGCGGCGGGGGCCACATCTGGCTGGGGCTCGCCGAGCGGGTGGACAGCGTGCGGCCCTACCCGCGCCTGCACGACCTGTGGCGGATGGTCTCGCGCAGCGCGTACACACAGTTGCGCCACAGCCCGCCGCTCCTGCTCGGCACGGTGCTCGGCCTCGCGCTGGTGTATCTGGTGCCGCCGTTCGCCCTGTTCGCCGGGCTCGCCACCGGGACGACACCCGCGGCGGTGTGCGGCGGCCTCGCGTGGGTCGTGATGGCGGGGACGTACGCCCCGATGCTGCGCTACTACGGGCAGCCGCTGTGGCTCGCTCCCCTGCTGCCGTTCACCGCGTTCCTGTACCTCCTCATGACGGTCGACTCGGCGGTGCGTCACTACCGGGGACGCGGCGCCGCCTGGAAGGGCCGGACGTACGCCCGGCCGGAAACCGCCGCCGAGGAGAGCTGAGCCTCGTGCGTCACTTGCGGCCGGGGGTCCAGTTCATGCCCCAGCCGTAGACGTGGTCGACGGTCCGCTGCGGGCTCACGCCGCGCTCGGGCACGAGATAGCGGGCCTCGCGCTGGACGATCAGGTCGCCGCCGTTGTTGGTGATCAGGGCGAGCGCGCACACCGTGGAGGGCACCGTGCACTCGTCGAGCGAGAAGTCGACCGCGGCTCCGCTCGCCGGGGTCAGGGTGACCGTGGCGTGCAGGTCGGCGAAGGAACGCGCGCCCGCGTAGATGGTCACGAAGATGAGGATGCGCCGGAAGTCCTGCTTGTGGTCCAGGTTGACGGTGAGGTTCTCGCCGCTGGACATGGCCCCGGTGCGGTCGTCGCCGTCGAGGTGGATGTACGGCGGCTGGTGCAGTGCCCCGAAGGCGTTGCCGAGTGCCTGTACGACGCCCTTCCTGCCGTCGGAGAGCTCGAAGAGGGCACACAGGTCGAGGTCGAGGTCGGAGTGCTGGGCGACCGCGCGGCCGAGTTTGCTGCCCCACCCCGAGAACTGCTTGTGGACCTGCCAGTTGAGGTTGACGCGCAGGGCGCCCGAGGTGCCTCCCTGTTTGGTGAGCGAGACGGACGGGGCCTCCTTGGTGAGCGTCACCTTGGTCAGCCGTACCGGCGCGGCGGGAGGCGGGGGCATGGTCACGGGCGGCGCGGGGGGCGGAGGCAGGGTGACCGGAGGTGTGACGGGCGGAGCTGCGACAGGCGGAGCCATGGGCGCGGAGGCCCGCGCGGCGGGCGCGGGTGAGGGCTCGTCCACGGTGATGCCGAAGTCCGTGGCCAGGCCAGCCAGTCCGCTGCTGTAGCCCTGTCCGACCGCGCGGAACTTCCAGGCGCCCTGCCGACGGTAGAACTCACCGAGCACGAACGCGGTTTCGACACTGGCGCCCGCGTTGTCGAAACGGGCCACCACCGTGCCCTGCGCCGCGTCGCGGACCTCGATGTACAGACCGGGAACCTGCCCGAACGTTCCTCCGTCGGCGGAGGCGGCAAGGACCACGGTCTCGACGGCCGGCTCCACGCGCGCGAGGTCGACGAGAAGGGTGTCCGTCACCCGGCCGCCGTCGTCCCGCTTGCCCTCGTGCCGGACCGCGCCGGAGGAGTGCACGGGCTGGTTGTAGAAGACGAAGTCGCCGTCGGAACGGACCTTTCCGGACATCAGCAGCAGCGCGGAGGCGTCCGCGTCGGGCACACCCGCACCGGAGCGCCAGCCCAGTTCGACCCGGAGTGCCACCGTGGGCACCGGCGTATTGGATCCCTTGGACATCGACATGTCTGCCCCCATCTCTGCCAGCCTCGCCGACAACCTATGCTCCCGGGCCCGTGAACTCCCGTTGAACTCTCCTGACGAAGGAGGGAAGAACGCGGGGCGACCCGTCGGTAACCCGCCCGGAACCTGGCCTTTACCTGATCACAGCACGATCCTGTGCCCCTTTTGCCGAGTTCGCTCGCATTGGGGGTCCCACATCACCGCCGACACGGAAAACAACCCTCTTATCGGTCTCCCCAACCACCTCATCGTGGGTTTAACTTATGTGCCATGACCTCCCCCCGCTCCACCTACGGCGGCGGCTACTACTCCGCCTTCCCGGACACCCCGATCTACGACTCGCTCGTCGCCGAGCGGGGGGCCCCGCAGATCGCTCCGATCCGGGTCCCCGCTGCCTACGACACGGGCAACAACCTGCCCGCGCTGCCGTCCTCGCTTCCCGCGCTGCCGGCCGGCCCGTCCCAGCAGGCCCAGTCCTACGGCTACCCGCAGGCGCAGCAGCCCTCGCCACTGCAGCAGGCGCCGGCGGCGTACATCCCGCAGCAGGCGCCGCCGCGCGGTTATCCCGCCGGCCAGCCGATGCAGCAGCAGCGTCCGGCGGCGGCCACCGGTTACGAGGCGATGCGCCCCGCGGCCCCCCGGCCCGCCCCGACTCCGTACCAGGACCCGTACAACAACCAGCAGTACCGCGGGTACTGAATCTCGCCCCCGGAGTGTCCGTGCCTGCTGGCACGATGGCGGCATGGGGAATGCGGAGCTGCACTCGATTCACATCCATCCGGTCAAGGCGTTCCGGGGCCAGGCACCCCGGCAGGCCGTGGTGGAGCCCTGGGGGCTGGCCGGAGACCGGCGCTGGGTTCTGATCGACGCCGAGGGGAAGGTCGTCACCCAACGCCAGCACCCGCGCCTGGCGCAGGCCGCGGCCGAGCTGCTGCCCGACGGCGGCATTCGTCTGTCGGCACCCGGTCGCACACCCCTGACCGTGCCTGTCCCGGAGGTGACGGGCACGACGACGGTGGACATCTTCGGCACCAAGGTGCAGGCGGTGCTCGCGGGTGACGACGCGCATGCCTGGTGCGGGGGGTATCTGGGTGAGGACGTACGCCTTCTGCACATGGACGACCCGGCCACCCGCCGCGCGGTCGACCCGGAGTTCGCACTGCCCGGCGACACTGTGAGCTTCGCCGACGGCTATCCCCTGCTCGTGACCACGCTCGCCTCGCTCGACGCCCTCAACGCCCTGATCGCGCAAGGGGATCGCGCCCAGGAGGGCCCCCTGCCCATGAACCGCTTCCGGCCCAACGTGGTCGTGTCGGGGACGGCCGCCTGGGCCGAGGACGACTGGTCCCGGATCGCCATCGGCGAGGTCTCCTTCCGGGTCGCCAAGATGTGCGGGCGGTGTGTGGTGACCACCACCGACCAGGACACCTCCGAACGCGGGCGGGAACCACTGCGCACCCTCGGACGCCATCGCCGCTTCGGCAACCAGCTGATCTTCGGACAGAACCTGATTCCGGAGAACCCCGGCACCATCCGCGTCGGCGATCCCTTCACGGTCATCGCATAGGCGGGCGTGATCTCCCCATTTGGTCCCGGAGGCGGGAACACCGGCACGGGGCTGATCCGTTGGCCTTTGTGAGAAGTTCATGAGACTGCCTGGACGAGAGCCGGCGAGCAGTGATTTCGCTCTCTCTTCGGCCTGCGTCGTGCGTGAACTTCTCGGACCGGGTTATCACGGAGCGGGAAGGGGGTGCGGCTGTGCGGGCGATCGGTGGACTCTGGCGCTGGCGGCACAATCCGCTGCGCCGCGCGACCGACCTGGCGGAGGCCTGGGTGGCGCTCGCGGCCCTGCTGCTGATCCTGCTGGCGGCGCCCCTGATCGGCGTCCTCGTCGGCGGTGCCGCCCAGGGCGCGCTGCAACAGGCCGTACGGGACCAGCGCGAGGCCCGTCATCTCGTGACGGCCACCGTGATCAAGAGGCTGGCCCGCTCCCCGCTGGAGCCCGACCCCGAGTCGGCCTCCCCTCGGGAGGCGAGAAGCCGCGTGGAGGCCGACTGGAGGGGACCCGACGGCACGCAGCAGCAC
Organism: Streptomyces sp. NBC_01390; assembly: GCF_045040105.1. NCBI lineage: Bacteria > Bacillati > Actinomycetota > Actinomycetes > Kitasatosporales > Streptomycetaceae > Streptomyces > Streptomyces sp. NBC_01390. The sequence goes on from NZ_CP109551.1 coordinate 745,209, forward strand.
GGCAAGGTCATGGCGAGCCTCAAGTCCCCGCATCCCGGCGACCACTTCACGCTGTGGACGGACGAACAGGGGCGAATAGCCGCCCAGCCGCTGGACACCGCCACCGCGACGACCCACGCGGTACTCGCCGGATTCGGTGCGGCCGTCCTGTCGGCCGGGTTCGTCGAGAGCGTCCGGCGGCTGGTCCTCTGGCGCATGGTCCGTCGCCGGTACGCCCGCTGGGACCAGGCCTGGGACCGGGCCGGACCCGACTGGGGCCGGACCGGGACCGGTAGTTGACCGCCTTTCGGCTCTGGTCAACCCACCGTGCCCGCGCACGCTACGGTGGACCGGCCGACATCGTTCGGCACCTTCCGCGACATCCCGCGTTCCACGAGGTGGGGGCACAGCAGCGCCATGGCACAGGGCACGGTCCAGGTGACGCACACCGGCACTTCGAGGTGGCGGCGCCGCACGGGTGAGTACGCGTCGCTCGCCGCCGCCCTGGAGGCCGCGGCGGACGGCGACGTCCTCACCGTCGCGCCCGGCACCTACCGGGAGAACCTCGTCGTCGAGCGGGCGGTGACACTTCGCGGGCCGGAGGGCTCCCCCGGCTCGGTGCGCATCGCACCCGCCGACGGCGTACCGCTCACCGTGCGTGCCTCGGCGGTGGTCCAGGACCTGCATGTGGAGGGCCAGGACCCGACCTCGGCGGCCGTGCTCGTCGAGGAGGGCACACCTGAGCTGATGGACCTGCGGATCGTCACCCGGTCCGCCGCGGGCATCGAGGTGCGCGGTGGCGCGCGCCCAACGGTGCGACGCTGCACGGTCGACAACCCGGCGGGCGCCGGTATCGCCGTACTGGACGACGCGGGCGGGGTGTTCGAGGAGTGCGAGGTCGTCGCGGCCGGCCAGGCGGGCGTGACCGTGCGCGACGGCGGCCGTCCGCGTCTGGAGCGGAGCCGCGTGCACCACGCCTCGGGCGTCGGTCTGTCGGTCTCGGGCGAGAACTCGGCGCTGGAAGCGGTCGGTTGTGAGATCTACGAGGTCAAGGGCAGCGGCGTCCACATCACCGGCCGGGCCACGGCCCACCTGACCGACTGTGGTGTGCACCGTACGTCCGCGGACGGCGTGACGCTCGACACCGACGCCGTGCTGACGCTCGCCGACTGCCGTATCCACGACATCCCGGAGAACGCGGTCGACCTGCGGTCCCGCTCGGTTCTCACCCTGACCCGCACGACGGTGCGTCAGTTCGGGCGTAACGGGCTGTCGGTGTGGGATCCGGGCACACGCGTGGACGCCAACCAGTGCGAGATCTTCGACAGCACCGGCGACTACCCGGCGGTGTGGATCAGCGACGGCGCCACGGCCGTCCTCGAGTCCTGCCGGGTGCACGACGTGCCGGACGCGCTGTTCGTGCTCGACCGGGGCTCACGCGCGGACGTCGTCGACAGCGATCTCTCGCAGGTGCGCAACACGGCTGTGTCGGTCAGTGACGGCGCGACCGCTCAGCTCGACGACTGCCGGATCCGGGACGCGGCGACGGGCGCCTGGTTCCGCGACCACGGCAGCGGCGGCACACTCAACGGCTGCACCGTGGTCGGCACCCAGACGGGCGTGATCGTCACCAAGGGCGCCGACCCCACCATCGAGCGCTGCACGGTCGACTCCCCCGCCGAGGCGGGCTTCTATGTGTCGGCGGGCGGCCGGGGCAGCTTCCTGCACTGCCGGGTGACGGGCAGCGAGGGCTACGGCTTCCATGTCATAGACGGTTGCCGAACGACGCTGACGAAGTGCCGCACGGAACGCTGCGCGCGCGGTGGTTACGAGTTCGCCGACGGCGGTTCCGGCGCGGCCACCGGCGGCGGGCCGGTCGTCGAGGACTGCACCAGCGACGAGAGCGCGGCCCTGCGCACGCCCCTGGTGCCGGAGACGGCCGTGCTGACAGCGGTCCAGTCGGCGGGGGTGCTGGGCGGGATCCCGGGTCAGCGCAGCGCGGAGCCGGAGTCGGCGGTCGGCCCCTCGGCGCCGGAGGAGGCCGCGCGGTCCTCGAAGGACGTCCTGGGCGAACTCGACGCGCTGGTGGGCCTGGAGAGCGTCAAGCGCGAGGTGCGGGCCCTCACCGACATGATCGAGGTCGGCCGGCGCCGGCAGCAGGCGGGCCTCAAGGCGGCCTCCGCCCGCCGCCATCTGGTCTTCACGGGCTCCCCCGGTACCGGCAAGACGACGGTCGCCCGGCTCTACGGCGAGATCCTGGCCGCGCTCGGTGTCCTGGAGAAGGGCCATCTCGTCGAGGTGTCCCGGGTGGACCTGGTCGGCGAGCACATCGGTTCGACGGCGATCCGCACCCAGGAGGCCTTCGACCGGGCGCGGGGCGGTGTGCTGTTCATCGACGAGGCGTACGCGCTGTCCCCGGAGGACTCCGGCCGTGACTTCGGCAAGGAGGCCATCGACACGCTGGTGAAGCTGATGGAGGACCACCGGGAGGCCGTGGTGGTGATCGTCGCGGGCTACACGGCCGAGATGGAGCGCTTCCTGTCGATCAACCCCGGGGTCGCCTCCCGTTTCTCGCGGACCATCACGTTCGGTGACTACGGCCCCGAGGAACTGCTGCGGATCGTTGAGCAGCAGTCGGAGGAGCACGAGTACCGGCTCGGCCCGGGCGCCTCCGAGTCGCTGCTGAAGTACTTCGAGGCGATCCCCAAGGGTGCGACGTTCGGCAACGGCCGCACGGCGCGGCAGACGTTCGAAGCGATGGTCGAGCGGCACGCGGGCCGCGTCGCCCAGCACCCCGAGCCGAGCACGGACGACCTGACCCTGCTCTACCCCGAGGACCTGCCCGAGCTGCCCTGAACCCCGGCCTTTGGCCTAGGTCCGGGCAGCGCCTCGGGTGGCGTCAGCCGCCCCAGCAGTTCCTCGCGCTCGTCGGCGAAGGCCGGGTCGGCCTGGTAGTCGGAGTGGCCGAGGATCGGTGAGGGCAGCGGATGCTCCTTGTCGCGGCCGTAGGCGAGCGGGTCCTTGAGCGGTGCGCGGTCCACTTCGGGGCCGCAGTCGCCGGGCAGGTGTACGGGGCCGCCGATCGGGTCGGTGAGTCGGTACAGGTTGCGCCAGCAGGCCACGTCGTGGTGCAGCGAGGTGAGCGCGGCGGGGCCGAAATGGGCCGGGAACCAGCGCCCGTACAGGCGCTCCAGCGGTGAACCGTACGTCAGCAGCGCGACGCGCCGCCGCACGGACGGCTTCAGCTGCCAGGCGGCGGCCGCCGCGAGGACGCTGCCCTGGGAGTGCCCGGAGAGGACCAGGCGTCCGCCGGTGGCCTCGGTCCAGGTGGCCATCCGCCAGGTGAGGTCGGGCACGGCGCGTTCCGCGTAGCAGGGCGGTGCGAAGGGGTGGGAGGCGCGCGGCCAGAAGGTGCCGACGTCCCAGAGGATGCCGATGGTGCGCCGCGCCGCCGGGTCCTTGTAGGCGCGCCGTCCCCAGGTGACGAACAGCAGGAAGCCGACTCCGATCAGCCAGGACCCGAGGGCCTGGGCGGTCTCGGCGGCGCCCTGGACGATCCCGTACGTGCCGTGCGAGGCGTCTCCCGGCGTGTCGTCCGTGATCCGGGCTCCGATCAGCGCGGTAGCGCCCAGGAGCAGCGTGACCGCGGAGGTGATCCCGACGATGCGGGGCGCCCGGTCGGTGAGGGCGGCCATCGCTCGCATGCTCGCGATCCGACGGGTGCGCGCGGCGTCCATGGGCTCCCCGGAGCCGTCGTCGTAGTCCTGCTCGACGGCGTCCAGCTCGGCGCGGCGCAGTTGCAGGGTGCGCCGGGCCAGCCAGCCGATCAGGCCCAGGACCACCAGGAGCACGGCGGGGATCACCGATGCCTGCCAGGTCAGCAGCACGGGCGGTCCTTCGACGGTGGCGCCGGTGCCGTCCAGCCAGTCGGCGACGCGCTGGGACACGCCGCCGGACATCACGCCGCCCAGCGCGCAGGCGAGCGTCGCGACGGCCGGTCCGCCGAGGCCGCGCAGAGCGGCTCGCGGGTCGGGGTGGGTGCGGTACAGCAGGTGGGCGACGACGGCCAGGACGACGACGATGATCCCCTGGAGCAGTGCGAGGGTGCCGAAGGTCGTGTCGCCCGGCAGCCGCCCCGCCGACCGCCACCCGGGACGCGACCAGCCCGCGTACACGGCCGTCAGGAGCAGCAGGGCGAGCGCGCCGCCCGGCAGGAGGCGGACGAGCCGGGCGTCGAGTTCCTGGTCGAGGCGTCTCTCGCTGCGTCCCCGGCGGCACACCACCCACACCACGGCGACGGCCCCGGCGGCCAGCGACACGTACAGCAGCCCGGCCAGGGTCGCCAGGATCGCCGGACCGCCTGGTTCGCGGTCGTGGCGGGCGGCGGCCGAGCCGAGGGCGGCGGCGACCGTCAGCAGGCCGGCCGCGGTGTGCGCGGCGCGCAGCCGGGCGACCAGCCGTCGGCCGTACCAGAATCCGGGCCGCCCCAGCGCCGTACGGATGTTCTCGTCGGCGGGCTCGGGGGCGTGGGCCATCGGCCGCTGGGACTCGTACGCCCGCCAGGTGCGACGGGACAGGAACCACAGCAGGCCGGTGAGCGCGGCGGGCACCACGGCGGCCAGGGCCAGGCGGCGGCCCGGCACGCTCCACCAGCCGCCGCCCGACTCGGTCGGCGAGAGGAAACCGAGCCACGAGTGCGCCTCGGCGCACGAGCGGGTGCCAGCGCACTGCCAGGCCGTGAGGTCGAGGGCGACCTCGCAGGCGGCGGCGACCAGGAGGACGGTGAGGGTCAGGCCCGCGAGGCGCACCAGGAGGCCGTAGAGGCGGACCGTGCGCTGCCGGTCGCGGGCAGTGGGGCGCATCCAGTGGGCGAGGTTGACCACCATGAACGGCAGCAGCAACAGCCACAGGGCGCGCGTGCCGTTCCCGGAGGTGAGGTTGCACCACACGTACGCCTCGCGCACCGGCGCGCCGTGCGGGTCCGCGGGCCGGTCCTCCGCCCCGGCGTCGTCCACTCGCCGGAAGACAGCGGCCGTGTCGTCGCCGGTGATGCGGACGGTCCGCGGATCGTTGAGCATCTTCTCGGGCGTGGCACCTCCCACGCCGTGGACCAGTAATTCCAGGGCGATGCCGGTGGTCGTCGCCGCCCCGGTCCGTTCGGGTCTTTCGGGCGGCCCGGCCGCGCTGTCCGTTCCGGGCGCCGCGGCCCGTTCCTGTACGTGCTCCACTGTTCGCACTTCCCCCGTCGCTCGTGCTTCCCCCGTGCCCCGCCGACGGCCACGCGTCCTGTGAACGACGATGCCGGGCGGGACTGGAGGATCTCCGCCAGGTGGGCTCCGTACACCTCTCGTCACGGAATCTCCCCGATCCGTGTGACAAGCGTGGAGCCGGTGTTGCCAGAGTGACATGTCCGCGTCGTGACGGGCAGTGGCGCGACGAGTACCGGCCCATGCGAGTATGGGACGTCCGCCGGGCCGCTAGCAGGAGGAATGTCCTTGTCGGAGCGGGTTCGCAGCAGGTGCACAGCGGGTGTGCGGGACGTGTCGGAGTTGGTGGGGGCGAGTGGACCGGCAGGCCCGGAGCAACCCCGGAAAGACGTGGAGCGGCCGTGAATGACAACCAGAACCTCCTCGCGGAGCAGCGCCGCGCCCTGATCCTCGACGAGGTACGGCGTCGCGGGGGCGTTCGCGTCAACGAGCTGACCCGGAAGCTCGGCGTGTCGGACATGACGGTTCGCCGTGACCTCGACGCCCTGGCCCGCCAGGGCGTCCTGGAGAAGGTGCACGGCGGCGCGGTGCCGGTCGTCGAGGCGAGTACCCACGAGCCGGGGTTCGAGGCCAAGTCCGGCCTGGAACTGACGGCCAAGGAGGACATCGCCCGGGCCGCGGCGGAACTGGTCGCGCCGGGTTCGGCGATCGCTCTGTCGGGCGGTACGACGACGTACGCGCTGGCGCATCATCTGCTGGACGTGCCGGATCTGACCGTGGTGACCAACTCGGTGCGCGTGGCCGACGTCTTCCACACCGCGCAGCGCGTGTCGGGGCAACGGCAGGGGGCGGCGACGGTCGTGCTGACCGGCGGGGTGCGGACGCCGTCCGACTCGCTGGTGGGGCCGGTGGCCGACCAGGCGATCGCGTCACTCCACTTCGACATGCTGTTCCTGGGCGTGCACGGGATATCGGTCGAGGCCGGGCTGTCCACGCCGAACCTCGCGGAGGCGGAGACGAATCGGCGGCTGGTGCAGTCCGCTCGGCGCGTTGTCGTGGTCGCCGACCACACCAAGTGGGGGACGGTGGGGCTCAGTTCGTTCGCGGCGTTGGAGCAGGTGGACACGTTGGTGACGGACTCGGGGTTGGTGCCTGAGGCTCGGGCTGAGGTTTCGGAGCATTTGCGGCGGCTGGTTGTCGCCGGTGAAGTTGGCAGTTGAGGGTGCGCCTAAAGGGGTGCCTCGGTTGGTGCGTTTGCGGGTGCGGCGCCGCTGTGGCTTGTCGCGCAGTTCCCCGCGCCCCTAGAGGTCAGTTGGGCCACAGGCCTGTTTTTAGGAAGCCCTCGATTTTTGCTCCGTACGGCTCGATGTTCAGGGCCTGTTCCTTCAGCCACGTATCCGAGTAGTACTTGTCCAGGTAGCGGTCTCCGTGGTCGCACAGGAGGGTTACTACGCTGCCCTGTTGGTCCTTCGTGACCATTTCCGCCACGATCCTGAGGGCGCTCCACAGGCCTGTACCGGTGGAGCCGCCCGCCTTGCGGCCGATGGCTTGTTCCAGGGCTCTCACCGCTGCGATGCTCGCCGCGTCCGGGACCTTCATCATGCGGTCCACCGCGCCGGGGACGAAACTGGGCTCCATTCGAGGGCGGCCGATGCCCTCGATGCGGGAGCCGCAGTCGCACGTGACGTCCGGATCGCCGGTGGTCCAGCCCTCGAAGAAGCAGGAGTTCTCCGGGTCGGCGACACAGATACGGGTGTCGCGCTGTGTGTAGTGGACGTAGCGGGCGAGCGTCGCCGAGGTGCCGCCGGTGCCGGCCGTGGCGACGATCCAGGTGGGTTCCGGGAAACGTTCCAGTTCCAGTTGGCGGAAGATGGATTCGGCGATGTTGTTGTTCCCGCGCCAGTCCGTGGCCCGTTCCGCGTAGGTGAACTGGTCCATGTAGTGGCCGCCCGTCTCCGCCGCGAGGGCTGCCGAGGCCTCGTACATTTTGCGGGAGTCGTCCACGAAGTGGCACTGGCCGCCGTGGAACTCGATGAGGCGGCACTTCTCGGCGCTGGTCGTGCGGGGCATCACCGCGATGAAGGGCACGCCGATCAGCTTCGCGAAGTACGCCTCGGAGACGGCGGTGGAGCCGCTGGACGCCTCGATCACCGGGCGGCCGGGGCGGATCCAGCCATTGCACAGCCCGTAGAGGAAGAGAGAGCGGGCGAGGCGGTGCTTGAGGCTTCCGGTGGGGTGGGTGGACTCGTCCTTCAGATAAAGGTCGATACCCCACTTCTCCGGCAACGGGAAACGCAGCAGGTGGGTGTCGGCCGAGCGGTTGGCGTCGGCCTGGACCTTGCGGACGGCCTCTTTGAGCCAGCCCCGGTAGTCGGCGTCGCTGCGGTCCACGTCGAGCGTGTCCAGGGTTTCGGCGGTCCGGGTGGGGTCGGGGATGCTCACGTCAGGCTCCTTGCGATACGCACGCCGACGGCTCGTCGGGCAGCCGGACACCTCGATCATAGACACCTTGCACACGCTCCTCACCTGCATAAACACCCCTTTGGGAGACCCAAAGGGAGGCCTGGGGTGAGGGATGGGGAAAGGCGGGACGGGGGCGGAGGAGCGCGGGGCGCATCCCGGTGAGTGCTCCCGCCGGTTGGCGCGGAGCGTCGTACGCACTGGTGCTCCTCGCCGGGGGCGGGCAGACTGCACGGCACGGGGGCGCACACTGGATCAACACACTGGATCACGTTTCACGCGGGACGACCACGCATCTCGGCACAGGCCGACTAGGGGGCGGAGCATCATGGCGGAGCCGGAGTTCACGGCCACGGGCGTGCGGATCGGGAAGAGGTTGCGCTCCCTCACCCGGGCCGGACAGGTCCGGATCAGCGGGGGCAGGCTGGAGTTGCTCACCAGTTACGGCAGCGAGATCGACAGCGCTCCCGTGCAGGCGGTGCGCGCGTCGAAGCCCTGGTTCGCGGCCGACGACCGGGCGCTGGCCGACCTCAACGGCAATCGATACCTGCTGACGCTGGGGGAACACGACCCCGCGCCGGGCCGGCCCGGCCCGCCCGCGGCGAGCCGCTTCATCGAGGCCGTACGCAAGGCGGCGGGGCGCGGGCACTAGGCCCTAGGACGTCAGGGACCGTGGGGCCCCGCTTGGCGCGGGCACCGAGTGCGCCCGGAACCATGCCGCGAGTTGCGGGTTTCCGCCCCCTGAGTCACGCTTGTCACACATCACTCTGGGTTTACCGGTGATAACGCTGCGAACCAGCCCGCCGGTCATAGACAGCAGGCGGCCATTACAGACAGCCATCTGCTGGATCCGCTCTCGTGTCTTCTTCCGGACCTCAATTCGGGGAGTCGCAAGCCGTGATCAGTCACCCAAGCAGGCACTGCACGGTGGAGCTCCAAGCCCTGCCGTCGCGGATCGGCCAGGTCCGCAGAATCGTATCTGCACATTTGCGCTACTGGCATCTGGATCCCTTGATAGACCGGGCCTCGCTCGGTGTGACCGAACTGCTGACCAACGTCCACCGGCACGCCCAGCCCGACAAGCTGTGCACCGTGGAGATCGAGGTCCTGCTCGACCGGCTCACCGTCTCGGTCCACGATCACGACCCGCGCATTCCCGAACTCCGGGACGCGGATCCCACCGCCACCTGCGGACGCGGCCTCGCGATGGTCGCCGCGGTCAGCGAGAGCTGGGGTGTGCGGCCGGACGGCGAGTCCGGAAAGGTCGTGTGGTTCACCCTGCCGACGGTCGCACCTGTGGTGGCGGCTCCGGAGACCCGGCCCGCGACCGCGGCGCCCGCACAGCTGCCGTTCGAGGAGCAGCCGTGTGACGGGCCCGGGTTCGACGAGCCGCCGTACGACAAGGGACACAAGTCGGGGGCAGTCCGGCGCAGGCCGGAACACGCTCCCGCCCGGTCGGCCGTTGTCGGCTGACCGGGCGGTGACCGCCGATCTCCCACCCCCTCGCCTCGCCGTGCCCGTACGTCACTCGGTGGCGACGGCCCGCAGTACGTCCAGACGTGCCGCCCGCCGGGCCGGGCGCAGACCCGCGAGTGCGCCGGCCGCGACGCCCACCAGGGCCACGACCGCGAGTTGTGTGGACGGCAGCGCGAAGGCGAAGACACTGTCGCTCGCGCCGTCCGACGCCTTCACCAGCACCCAGCCGAGGAAGGCACCGAGGGCGAGCCCGCCCACCGTGCCGAAGGCGGCGACGAGGACCGACTCCCAGCGGACCATGGCACGCAGTTGGGCCCGGGTCTGACCGACCGCCCTCAACAGGCCGAGTTCACGGGTGCGTTCGTGGATCGCGAGGGTCAGCGTGTTGGCGATGCCGAGCAGTGCGATGAGCACCGCGAGGGCGAGCAGCGCGTAGACGAGGGTGAGCATCATGTCGATGCCTTTGGCCGATGACTGGGCGAACTCGTCGCGGGTCTGCACCTCGGGGTCGCCGAAACGTGCGGCGACCTGCTCGACGGCGGCCTTGCCCGCGTCCGTACCCACGCCGTCCTTGAAGGAGACGGCGATCAACGTGTCGGAGTCCTGGGCGCGGTGCGGTACCCAGGCGGCACGGGTGATGACGTAGTCGCCGACGAGCTCCGACCGGCCGTAGACGGCGCGGACGGTGAAGCTCTCCTTCCGGCCGTCGGTGAAGGCGAGTTCGGTGGTGTCGCCGGTCCGCAGACCCTGGCGGTCGGCTTCCGCCCGGGTGACGGCGATGCCGTCGGTGCCGAGGCCGGTCAGCGAGCCGCGGATCTCACCCAGGTCGAAGACCCGGCCGAGCGTGACGGGGTCGGTGACGGTCAACGCCCGTCCCCGGCCGTCGACTTCGGCGACTCCCCGGCCGAGTCCGACCGCGTCCGCCACCTCGGGCCGCTGGGCGATCGCGGGAGCGAGGGCCGGGCTGAGTCCGCTGCCGCCCGCGCCGAACGAGGGGGTGCTCACGGCCACATCGCCCGCGAAGGACCGTGACACGGTCTGGTCCATGGTGGCCTTCAGCGAGGCGCCGAACACGGTGAACAGGGAGACGACGGCCACGCCGATCATCAGGGCGCTCGCAGTGGCGGCGGTCCGCTTCGGGCTGCGCAGGGCGTTGCGCCGGGCGAGATCCCCGGTGACTCCACGCAGTCTGCCGAGGGGGCCGCCGAGGACCCGTACGACTGTCGTGGACGCGACCGGGCCCAGGACCACGAAGGACGCGAGAGCCAGTACGCCGCCAAGTCCCGCCAGCCACAAGGACGGTGAGACGAGGACGCCGGTCAGCGTCAGCGCGAGCGCGAGGGCCCCGAGACCCGCGCCGGTGACCGCCCGGACGGACGAGGCACCCGACCGGTCCACGGCCGTCTCCCGAAGAGCGGCCAGGGGTGCGGTGCGGCCGGCGCGTACGGCGGGCAGCAGGGCGGAGCTCAGGCAGACCACGATGCCGACCGCGAGCGGCAGCAGCATGGACAGCCCGCTGATCACCAAGTCGCTTTCGGGGAAGGGGAATCCGATGGCCGGGAAGAGCGCCTGGAGGCCTGCGGCGATGGCGATGCCGCCGACGAGGCCCACGATCGACGCCGTCACGGCGACCGCGGTCGCCTCGACGAGCGTGGCCGCGGTGACCTGGCGGCGTGAGGCGCCCAGCGCGCGCAACAGGGCGTTCTCGCGGGTGCGTTGGGCGACGACGATCGCGAAGGTGTTGTGGATGGAGAAGGTCGCGACCAGGATCGCCACGCCCGAGAAGGCGAGGAGGAAGAGAGTGAAGATGTCCAGGAACCGACTGGAGATCATCTCGGTGTTCTCCTCGGCCGACTCCTGACCGGTGATCGCCTCAACTCCCTTGGGCAGTACGGGAGTCAGCCGGACCACCAGCTCCTGCTGACCGACCCCGGGACCGGCCCGCACCTGGATGCTCGCCGCCTGCCCGGGCTTCGCGGTCAGGTACTTCTCGGCGTCCGCCTGGGTCATCCCGGTGAACGTCACCTGCGCCATGCCGTCCTCGCCCGCGAAGGTCGCGAGTCCGACGATCGTCACCCTCACCGGGTCGGGCGTACGCAGGATCGTCGTGTCGCCGATCCTCAGGTCGCCCTTTTCGGCCGTACCCCGGTTGACGACGACCTCCCCGGACCTCGCCGGGGCGCGTCCTTCGGCGAGTCGGTACGGGTTCAGCTTCGGGTCGGTGATCCAGTTGCCGGCGAGGGTGGGCGGGCCTTGGCCGCCGATCGGTCGGCCGTCGGCGGCGAGGAGCTGGCCCGCGCCCTGGATGTCGGGGGCGGCGGCAGCGACGCCCGGGACCCGCTCGACCGTGTCGACCAGGTCGGTGGGGACCGGCCCGCGTACGCCCTGGCTCTCGCCGGGGGTCGTGATGGCGTCGGCGCTGCGGACGACGGCGTCGGTGCCGCTCGTCGCGTCTCCGAACATGGTGTCGAAGCCGGCGCGCAGGGTGTCGCCCATGACCAGGGTGCCGGCCAGGAAGGCCACCCCGAGGAACACCGCCAGGAACGTACCGGCGAAGCGGCGCCTGTGGGCGCGCAGCGAGGCGAGGCTGATGCGGACGGTGGGGCCAAGGGCGCGTGCGGAGGCGTTCATGAGGGCACCTCGAAGGCTTTCAACCGGTCCAGGACCTTGTCGGCGGTCGGGGACTCCATCCGGTCCACCAGACGGCCGTCGGCCAGGAAGAGGACCTGGTCGGCGTGGGCGGCGGCGACCGGGTCGTGGGTGACCATGACGACCGTGCGGTCCATGTCCCGCACCGCCCGCCCGAGCAGGCCGAGGACCTCCTCGCTGGAGCGCGAGTCGAGGTTCCCGGTCGGTTCGTCGGCGAAGACGACGTCGGGACGTCCGGCGAACGCCCGTGCCACGGCGACGCGTTGCTGCTGGCCGCCGGAGAGTTCGGAGGGGCGGTGGTGAAGCCGGTCGCGCAGGCCGACCACGTCGACGAGGGTGTCGATCCACTCCCGGTCACCGTCTCGGCCGGCCAGGTCGATCGGCAGCGTGATGTTCTCGGCGACGGTCAGCGTCGGGACCAGGTTGAACGCCTGGAAGACGAAGCCGATCCGGTCACGGCGCAGCAGGGTCAGGTGCCGGTCGTCGAGCGCGCCGAGTTCGGTGTCACCGATGAACGCGGTTCCCGAGGTGAGGGTGTCCAGGCCTGCCGCACAGTGCATCAGGGTGGACTTGCCGGAACCCGAGGGCCCCATGATCGCGGTGAACCGCCCGGCCGGAAAGCCGACGCTCACCCCGTCGAGGGCCCGTACGGCGGTGTCGCCACCGCCGTACACCTTCACCGCGTCGACGACACCGGCCGCCGTACGGGTCGTGGTGGCGGCGGTGGTCATACCGCACCGCCCTTGCCCGGGCGCCCGCCTGCGGCACCGAACTGCTCGTCCAGGACGGAGAGCCGCCGCCAGTACTCGTCCTCGTCGATCTCGCCGGAGGCGAAGCGCCGGCCCAGTACGGCGAGCGGCGCGTCGCCGGAGAGCCGGTCCTGCGTGTCGTCACGGCCGCTCACGGGGCGCCACGGGCCACGGCGACCGCGCCAGGCCGTGCGGCGCAGGACGGTGACGACGCCGATCACGACGAACGCCCAGATCAGCGGGAAGAACAGGATCCACGGGCCGGGGCCACCGTTCCAGTTCGCGAGGGTCTGCATGTCGAGTCATCTCCCGGGTCGGGGTTTTCGTTGATGACTCGAGGTTCGCGCCGGGAGGGGGTCCGGGTCGTCGTACGGCCGACGGCAGTACGTGTACCTCCCCGGGAGTACGCGGGCTCTTTCCCGCTGCTCCTCACTGCTTCGCGCTGCTTCAGGACGATCCTTGCTAGCGCTGGGCCAGCGCGCCCAGCGGGTCGTCCAGTACCGGTTGCCACGCCAGCTCGGCCGCTCCCACCAGGCTGTTGTGGTCCAGCGTGCAGGCCAGGATGGGCACGCCGCCGCTGCGGCCCCACAGACTGCGGTCGGCGACCACCGCGCGCAGGCGGTCCGCGTCGGCGTCGAGGAGAGTGCGGTGCAGGCCACCGAGGATGATGCGGTCCGGGTTGAGGATGTTCACGAGGCCCGCCAGGCCCAGGCCGAGGCGGTCGATCAGGGTCTCGGCGGCCGTGCGGACCGTCGGGTCCGTGTACTGGCCGCGGATCAGGTCGTTGGCCTGCTGGAGCAGGGACACCTCGGGTCCGGGGTCGCGGCCCGCCGCGGTGAGGAAGGCGAGCGGGTCGGCCTCGACGTCCAGGCAGCCCTGGCTGCCACAGTGGCAGGGGCGTCCCTCGGGGTTGACGGTGAGGTGCCCGACTTCGAGTGCGAGGCCCGAACTGCCCGTGTGCAGGCGCCCGTCGAGGACCAGCGCCCCGCCGACACCCCGGTGCCCGGTGGCCACGCACAGCAGGTCGCGGGCGCCGCGTCCGGCGCCGTGCCGGTGTTCGGCGAGCGCGGCGAGGTTGACGTCGTTGCCCGCGAAGGCCGGACCGGCGATGCCCGCCTCCCGTACGCGCTCGGCGAAGATCTCCCGTACCGCCGAACCGGCCGGCCAGGCGAGGTGCAGCGGGTTCAGGGCCAGGCCCTCGGGTTCGGCGACAGCGGAGGGCACGGCGAGACCGGCGCCCACACACCGCCTGCCGGTGTCGCGCAGCAGCTCGGCGCCCGCCTCGACGACCGAGCCGAGCACCTTCGCCGGGTCGGCGTCGACGGTCTCGCAGCCGGGCGCGGTGGCGACGATCCGCCCGCCGAGCCCGACCAGCGCGGCCCGGAACCCGTCGGCGTGCACCTGGGCGGCCAGGACGACCGGCCCGTCCTCGGCGACCTCGAGCCGGTGCGAGGGGCGACCCTGCGAACCGGCCGCCGCCCCCGGCCGGGCGTCCACTCTGATCAGCCCGAGCGCCTCCAGCTCGGACGCCACCGCACCGGCCGTCGCCCGGGTGACCCCCAGCTCGGCGGTGAGCACGGCCCGGGTGGGCGCCCTGCCGGTGTGCACGAGCTCCAAGGCGGGCCCGAGTGCGCCGCGCCCCCGGTCCAACCGCGTCCTAGAGGTGGTCCCCTCCCCCGCCGTCCGGGGGTCAGCCTTGCCGCTCATGAGGGCGAGTCTCCCATGATCCCTACGCCCGGTGACCGCACAGTAGGCCTAGAAACCGCTGACCCTGAGCGTGATGTTCAACCGGCCGGTCAGTCCCAACTCGGGTGGCGCCGTGCTCCCGTACACCCGCGGCACCCCGTGGTGGGCGAGCCGGGACGCGCCGCCGAAGACGAACAGGTCACCGCTGCGCAGCTCGACGTCGGTGTACGGCCTGGTCCGTGTCGCCGTGTTCCCGAAGCGGAAGAGGCAGGTGTCACCGAGGCTCAGGGAGACCACGGGCGCGTCCGACTTCTCGTCGCTGTCGCGGTGCATGCCCATGCGGGCGTCGGAGTCGTAGAAATTGATCAGCGCGATGTCGTGGTCGACGTCACTGTCGAACCCGGCCGCCGCGGCTGCCTCCCTCCCCAGCTCGCCCAGCCACTCCGGGAACGGTTTCACGGGCGAGCCGTCGCCGTCGACGACCGTGCTTGCATAGCCGTACGGGTACCAGTGGCGGCCGAGGCACACCTGGCGGGCGGTCATCGTGCCGCCGCCTGGCGTCCGGACCGTGCGCAGGCCGGCGGGCGGGCGCGCCCAGTCGCGGCAGGCGTCCAGCAGCTCGCGCTGACGCCCCGCGTCCAGCCAGTCCGGCACGTGTACCGCGCCCGGCGCGATCTCCGTACGGGCCCTGGAGAACAGCTCGGCATCCATGGCTTCCATCCTGCCCCAGGAGAGCCGACGGGGGCCGACGGGGCGTGAGCTGCGGCTCGGTTAGCCTGGGGCACGATGAACGACCGTATGAAGACTCCCTGGTCCGAGCTGACACTGACCCGTTTCCCCGCCGACCCGCGTGAGCGGCTGCGCGCCTGGGACGCCTCCGACGAGTACCTCCTCGGGCACCTCGCGGAGTCCGGGACCGACCTGTCCGGCACGGTCGTGATCGTCGGCGACCGCTGGGGCGCGCTCACCACGGCTCTCGCCCCGCACCGGCCCACGCAGATCACCGACTCGTTCCTGGCCCAGGAGGCGACCCGGGCGAATCTGCGGCGGGCGGGCGCGGACGAGGATTCCGTGCGGCTGCTCACGACGCAGGACGCACCGCCCGAGCGCGTGGACGTGCTGCTCGTGCGGGTGCCGAAGAGTCTCGCGCTCCTCGAGGACCAGCTGCTGCGGCTGGCGCCGGCCCTGCGCGAGGGCACGGTCGTCGTCGGCTCCGGCATGGTCAAGGAGATCCACACCTCGACGCTGAAGCTGTTCGAGCGCATCATCGGCCCGACCCGGACCTCCCTCGCGGAGAAGAAGGCCCGGCTCATCCACGCCACCGTCGCTCCGTCCGCGGACCGGGGTGCCAGTCCCTGGCCGTACCGCTACGAGCTGCCCGACGGCATCGGCCCGGCGTCGGGACACCCGGTGGTCAACCACGCGGGTGTCTTCTGCGCCGAGCGCCTCGACATCGGCACCCGGTTCTTCCTCCGGCAGCTGCCGGAGCCGTCGGGCACCGCCCGGGTGGTGGACCTGGGCTGCGGAAACGGTGTGGTCGGTACGGCGGTGGCGCTGGCCGCGCCGGAGGCCGAGCTGCTGTTCGTCGACGAGTCGTTCCAGGCGGTGGCCTCGGCGGAGGCGACGTACCGGGCCAACGGCCTGCCGGACGGGCGTGCCGAGTTCCGGGTCGGCGACGGACTGGCCGGGATCGAGGACGGGAGTGTCGACGTCGTGCTCACCAATCCGCCGTTCCACACCCACCAGGCGACGACCGACGCCACGGCCTGGCGGATGTTCACGGGCGCGCGGCGGGCGCTGCGGCCGGGCGGGGAGCTGTATGTGATCGGCAACCGTCATCTCGGCTATCACCTCAAGCTGCGGAAGCTGTTCGGCAACAGCCAACTCGTCGCGAGCGACGCCAAGTTCGTCGTCCTGAAGGCCGTGAAGCAGTGATGGTGAATTCAGACCAGTTCACAGCGCTGTAGTGGTCGTCTCTCCCCGCAGAGCGCGGGGTGACGCGCCGAGTTCGCGTCGGCAGGCCTTGTTGAACGCCTGAAGGTCCGGGATGCCCACCGAGGCGGCCACGGCGGGGATGGACAGGGTCGAGGCGCGCAGCAGGTGGCGGGCGCGGTCGAGTCTGCGGCGGCGGATGTAGCCGACCACCGTGTCGCCGGTCGCGGCCCTGAACAGCCTGGTCAGGTGGTTGTGCGAGACTCCCGCCGCCTGGGCGACGGCGGGCACGGTGAGCGGGGCGGCCAGCCGCCCCTCGATGTACGCGATGGCGGCGCCGACCGCCGGGTGCGGTCCCGGGCCCGGGCGTTCGGTGTCCGGGGTGAGGTGGGCGATGCGCCACAGCGCGGTCCAGATCTCGGCTCTCGTGTGCTCGGGCGCCCGTGGCACGGCGGCGATCGCCGCAAGCAACAGGCCGGTGAGGACGGGGAGTTCCGGGCCGGCGTCCTGCACGACGGGCACCGTGCGCGACGGACCGACGGGCGGGACGCGCAGGTGGGCGTAGAGGTGTTCGGAGCGGCCCTGGTAGCGGAAGCGGACCGTGCTGCCGGGCGGTACGAGGCTGACCCGGCCGGGGCGGATCACGTGCACCGTGCCGTCGACGGTGAGCTCGGCCTCGTACTGGTAGAGGTGCAGTTGCCACAGCTCCGGCAGCCGGAAGACGTCGGTGCGGCTCGCTACGCCGTGCACGCCGACGCCCGCGTTCGCCACGTGGGGCGGTTCGCCGAGGTGCAGCTCCGTTTCGCGCATGGTAAAAAACTACCAGCGCTGGTGACCGTCAGCCCAGCACGCCGATGATCCGGGTCACCGCCCGTGCCATCGCCTCACGTCCCACGCTCAGATACGAGCGCGAGTCGACCGCCTCGGGGTGGGCGGCGAGGAACACCCTGATGGCGCCGGTCATGGCGATGTTCAGGGCCGTGCCGATGTTGACCTTGGTGATTCCTGCCGCGACGGCGGCCGTGAGCTGGTCGTCCGGCACACCGGACGAGCCGTGCAGGACGAGCGGGACGTCCAGAGCGGCGGACAGCCGCTTCAGGAGGTCCTGGTCGAGGGCTGCCGTCCGGGTGGTCATGGCGTGCGAACTGCCGACGGCCACCGCCAGGGCGTCCACCCCCGACTCGGCGACAAAGGCCTGCGCCTCGGCGGGGTCGGTTCGGGCCCCGGGTTCGTGCGCGTCCAGCGGTGGCCGACCGTCCTTGCCGCCCACCTGACCCAACTCGGCCTCGATCCACATCCCTTGGGCGTGCGCCCAGTCGGCGGCGGCCCGGGTCGCGGCGAGGTTCTCCGCGTAGGGGAGCCGTGCCGCGTCGTACATCACGGAGCTGAATCCGGCCCCGGCCGCCTGGCGCAGCAGTCCGTCGCTCTGCACATGGTCGAGGTGCAGAGCGACGGGTACGGCGGCGCGTTCGGCGGCCGAAGCCGCGGCACGGGCCAGCGGGAGGAGCCGCCCATAGCGGAACTTGACGGCGTTCTCGCTGACTTGGAGGACGACGGGTGAACCCGCCTCCTCGGCACCGGCGATGACGGCCTCGACGTGTTCCAGGGTGATGATGTTGAACGCGGCGACGGCTGTACGCGCGGCGGCGGCCCGGGTGATGAGCTCACCGGTGGTGACGATCGGCACGGCCACTTCCCCTTCGGTCGACTTCGATCGGACTTCGATCGGACTTCGGTCGTACCTCGTCGAACTTCGGTCGGACTTCGGTCAACGAGTGCGCGGTGACTGGCCGCCGACAGGCGTCACGGGGTGAGGATCACCGAGCGGGTGAGGTGACGCGGGCGGTCCGGGTCGAGGCCTCGCGCCGCCGCCACCGCGACCGCGAGGCGCTGGGCACGCACGAGTTCGGCGAGCGGATCGAGAGCGCCGGGCACCCACAACGCCCCTGTGGCCCGCACCTGTTCGGCCAGGCCTTCCGGTGCCTCGCCGAACATCCAGGTCGCCGTGGTCCGGGTGGTGACGCTGATGGGACCGTGCCGGTACTCCATCGCGGGGTACGCCTCGGTCCAGGACAGGGACGCCTCGCGCATCTTCAGTCCGGCCTCATTGGCGAGCCCCACCGTCCACCCCCGGCCGAGGAAGGTGAACTGTGTGCACTCGACGAGCCCTTCGGGCAGTGGAGTCGCCAACGCCGTACGACAGTCGTCGACCACGGCCTCGTCGTGCAGTCCGAGGTGGGCGCGGAGAAGCGTGAGGGCGGTGGTGGCGAACCGCGTCTGCACGACGGACCGTTCGTCCGCGTAGCCGAGTACGACGAGGCCATCCGCGGCTTCCCGTACGGGAGTTAGGGGATCGGCGGTGATGGCGGTCGTCCGCGCACCCACGGGCTCGGTGCTCTTCACTCGCCGGAGCAGGTCGAGAACCTCGGTGGTGGTGCCGGAACGGGTGAGGGCGACGACCCGGTCGTAGCGGCGGCCGTAGGGGAACTCGGAGGCGGCGAAGGCGTCCGTCTCGCCCTGGCCCGCCTCTTCGCGCAGGGCCGCGACGGCCTGCGCCATGAAGTAGGAGGTGCCACAGCCGACGACCGCGACCCGCTCCCCCGCCACCGGCAGCACGCCGGCATGCTCGGCCGCCTCCGCGGCGGCGCGGGTCCAGCACTCGGGCTGGCTTCTCAGCTCGTCCTCTACATGGGTCATGTCGTGTGCCCTTCCCCGAGAGAACCTACGGAATGCTCGTTCCTGCAAGATACAGTCCAGTTTCGAGCAGAATCAAGCACCCATGCGCGAAAGCGGGAGTTCGGCGCAGGGCGGTGAACGACGAGAAGGGGGCGGCCGAGGGCCGCCCCCTTCGATCGAACTGATTCACCGGGAGTTTCTGCCGTCGTCGAGGCGCTCGACTCGGGCCACGTTCGCCCGGTCGTCGGTGTCCGTGCTCGCCTCAGCGGCGAACCAGGCGTCGAGGATCTCCTTGAGCAGCGGTTCCGAGGTCAGGCGCAGGCTGAGCGCGAGCACGTTGGCGTCGTTCCAGCGGCGGGCGCCGTCCGCCGTGTAGGCGTCCGTGCACAGGGCGGCGCGGACACCGGGCACCTTGTTCGCGGCGATCGAGGCGCCCGTGCCGGTCCAGCAGCACACGACGGCCTGGTCGGCGGTCCCGGCGGCGACCTCGCGGGCCGCCGCCTCCGAACAGGCGGCCCACTGCGGGTCGTCGCCGGGACTCAGGGCCCCGTGGGTCACCACGTCGTGGCCGAGGTCGCGCAACTGCCTGAGGAGGGCGCGGGCCACGGGTTCGTCCATGTCCGAGGAAACGGAGATCCGCATGGCCCGAGACTACCCAGCCACGGCAAAGACCCACGTCACATCGCGGAGCGACCCTGCCCGGCGGTCAGCCTGCGCTCTCCGGGGAGCAGCAGCCCTCCCGTCGCATGTGGCGGCTGACCTCCAGCCAGTCCTCGCCCGAGGCCGACCGCTGTGGGGCGTGGTGCCGGGCGGTGGCGGACGGGAAGGCGTCGACCAGGTCCGCCTGCTCGAAGGGGATGCCGCCGCGCAGGACCCCCACGGTGCGGATCAGGGTGTCGAAGTCGGTGAACGGGTCGCCGTCCACCATCGTCAGGTCGGCGAGTTTTCCCTCCTCCAGCGTGCCCAGGTCGGCATCGGCACCGAAAACCCGCGCGGGCAGCAGGGTGGCGGTGCGCAGCACCTCCGCCGGTGACAGGCCGGCGCGGTGCAGGGCGCGCAGGGCCAGGTGCAGATGCAGGCCCACCGGGACGAGCGGCTGGTCCGTGCCGAGCGCCACCAGTCCGCCCGCCGCGAGGATCCGCCGATAGACGTCCAACTCCCGGTCCAGCGTAGTCAGTTGAGCCTCGGTGGGCGGCGCCGCCGCCTGTTGCCGGACGAGCGCCGTGTCCCACGGTGGCATGAGCGTGGTGACGCGCGGGTCGTTCGCGAGGGCGGGGTCGGCGCCGAGCAGGGGAAACGCCGTGAACGGGGTGGCGATCAGATGGAAGTCGGTACGGGTGTAGATCTCCTCAAGGTCCTGGTAGGCGCGTCCCGTGGCAGTGGTGGCGTGCCCGAACTCCAGTCGCTGGGTGGCCTGCAGATGGGTCGTCAGGTCCTGGCCCAGCTGCACGCCGGGGCTGCACAGATGGCTTCCGCTGCGTACCCCGAGCCGGTCGTGGGCGAAGTCGGCGGCCTCCTTCATCACCCAGCCGGGGGCACGTACGTACGTCTTCACGAAGTCCCAGTCCAGCGCCTCCGCACGGGCCAGTGTGCGGCGCAGGCCCTCGGGGGTGCGGTGGGCGCGGGCCATGCTGTAGGCGACGCGGCCTCCGTCGAGCAGTTCGCCGGTGGACAGCAGCCGGGGTCCGGTGAGGGCTCCCGCGGCGACGGCCTCGCGGATGCGGGCCTGTTCGTAGGCGAAGCCGCCGAGGGAGACGGCCGTCGTGATGCCGTACGCGACCTGCAGCGCGGTCTGGCGGCCGCCGTAGGTGGACTGCCAGGGGTGGGTGTGCGCGTCCCACAGGCCGGGGATCACCGTGCGCTCGCTCGCGTCGATCCGGCGCACGGCCGGGCGGCCTGCCCGGTGCGGGGCGACCTGCGCGATACGGCCGTCGCGGATCACGACATCGATGTCCTCGCGGACGTCCGGCCCGGTGCCGTCCCAGAAGCGGCCCGCGTGCACCACCGTGTCGGCCGGCCTCGGGCTGCGGTAGTCCAGCGGGACACGGACGGTACGGGTACTGCCGTCCGCGATGTCGATCAGGCGCAGGGTGCCCGCGGAGAGGTAGCAGAGGGTGCGGGCATCGGCGGACCAGGACGGATGGTCGGCCGCCTCGCTGGTGAGCCTGTGGGGTTCCCCGTCCGGCGTGCCGTCCGCGCGGACCGGCAGCAGCCACAGCGCCGACTCGGCAACGACCGCCATCCAGCGCCCGTCGGGGGACCAGACGGGGCCGGAGTCGTAACGGTCGGCGATCGAGGTGTGCGGGGCTACGGCGTGCAGGGCGGCGGTGCCGGTGGTGGTGTCGACGACACGGATCAGGTTGTAGCCCTCGCGGAACCGCTGGTTGACCCGGTTCCGGTCGCACAGGGCGACGTACCGGCCGTCCGGCGACCAGCTTGGGCGGCCGGGCAGGCCGCCCGCTCCGAGTGCTGCGGCCAGGACCCGCTCGGCGCCGTCGGGCAGGTCGCGCACCACGAGGTTGCCCGACATGTCCAGGCAGGCCAGCCGTGTCCCGTCGGGCGAGAGAGCGGGGAAGACCCGGCCGCCCCCGGCGAGCACGGTCTCCGCGCCGGAGTCGAGGTCCCGGCGCCGTACGGTGAACAGACCGTCGCGATCGTCGGCGTACACCAGTCCCGTGCCGTCGGGTGTCCACGTCGGCGCCAACACATAGCGCGTGCTGGGGACTTGGAGAACTCTGCGGGGTGGACGGCCGCCCCTGGTGCCTGCGGTCCACAGCGCGTTGAGCGCAGCGAAGGCGACGGTCCGGCCGTCCGGGGAGAGGGCGGGCAGGTGGAGGGCGCGCACGGGACGGGCACCGGCGGCCGCTTGGCCGAAGTCATACGCCTTGACGCGGTAGTCGGGCCGTTTCACCGGCAGTGTGGCCGTGAACGGGATCTCCTCGCCGTCGCCCGGCGCGGCCGGGTCGACCAGACGGAAGTGGCCGTCGACGTTCAGCAGGAGGCGTTCGCCGTCGGGCGTCCAGCGGGGCGGCGCCGGGAGGAGATCGCCCTCCACTGCGACCGGTGTGCCGTCCACGACAAGGGTGCAGGAGGCGGCGGGTGCGGCCGTGGTGCGCAGGTAGGCGAGGCGTCCGGCCGGTGAGACGGCCGGGGTCATGAGCTGGGCACCGGAGTCGTCGGTGTGCTCCGCGGTGACCGGGCCCGAGCCGTCCGCGGCCACCGACGCGACGGTGGCCGCGCGAAGGGTGCCCGGCGCGGGCACGGTCGCCCGTACGAACAGGACCCGGGTGCCGTCGGGCGACCAGGTCGGGTCGAAGTCCTCCCAGGCGGTGTCCTGCCCCGGGCCCTGCTGCCCGGAGCGGCCGGTGAGCCGGGTCAGCGCGCCGGTGCGTACGTCGACGACCCAGACGCGGTACGGGGCGCCGGTCACGGTGTCGCCCCCGCGCTCGGAGGCGAACGCGACCCGGGTGCCGTCCGGCGACCAGGCCGGCCCCCGGTCGTCCCACGGCCCGTCGGTGAGCTGCCGCAGCCCGGTGCCGTCGGGCCGGAGTGTCCAGAGGTGGAAGCCTCCGCCCCGGTAGGCACAGACGACGAGACGGCTGCCGTCGGGCGAGAACTGCGGGCGGGTGGGTTCGAGGCCGGGCGAGGTCAGCGCGACGGCGGCGCCACCGGCGCGCGGCACGGCCCACAGCACGTTCTGGACCTCGGCGACCAGCCGGTCACCGGAGGGGGCGAGCGTCGCGGACCCGCCCGTGGCGGCGGTGAAGGTGAGGCTGGTCGTCGAACCGGGCGCGGCGGACGCGACCGTCGTACCGGCGGTCGCGAGTGCGGTGGCCGTGGCTGCGGCGGTGGCGGTGGCCTGGAGGAATCTGCGGCGGGAAAGCGGGCCGAACCAGGTGTCGTCCGTGGTGCTGGTGGGGGTGTCTTCGGCGTCCAAGGGGGCTCCCGGTGCGCGGAGTTGGGGGGCGGACAGGTCGGACGGAAAGATCGCTGAGGAGAACGTAAGGCGCGAAGCGCCCTTCAGGGGACCCCGCCCGATGTTTCTCGGCCGAACTTCACTCCGCCGTGGGCCTTGTCCCCCGCCGACCCGCAAATCTAGACTCAGAGAAAATGAAGCTAGTTCAGTTCAGGTTTGTGGTTCTTCATGATCCGGTTCAGGATGCGAGTCCTGGATCAGGGAGCAGACTCATGCTGGGTTCTCTCAACGGAAAGACCGCGCTCGTCACCGGTGCGGGGCAGGGCATCGGGCGGGCGATCGCGGTGCGGCTGGCCCAGGAGGGCGCGTCCGCCGTGGCGGTCGCCGACCGGAACAAGGAGACCGCCGCCGAGACGGCGGACCTCGTCCGCGCCGAGGGCGCGCGGGCCGAGGTGATCGTCTGCGATCTGCGCGTGCGGGACAGCATCCAGGAGATGGTGGCGCGTACGGCGGAGTGTTTCGACGGCCTCGACGTCCTGGTCAACAACGCGGGAGTGATCGAGACCGCGTTCACGGCGGACCGGGACCGTGGCGTCGACGCCCTCTCCGAGGAGGTCTGGGACGCCGTCTACGAGGTCAATCTCAAGGCGGTGTGGCTGACCACCAAGTTCGCCGCACCGCACCTGCGCCGCTCACGGCGGGGGCCGGCCATCGTCAACACCGCCTCCGTCTCCGGCCTCACTGGCTTCCCCAACGCGCCCGCCTACGGTGTCAGCAAGGCCGGTGTCATCCATCTGACCAAGGTGACCGCCGTCGATCTGGCCCCGGTGCGCTGCAACTGCTTCTGCCCGGGCGTCATCGACACACCACTCGCCCAGGACTACTTCGCCGCGGCGCACGACCGGGCGGCCATGGAACGCGAGCTGACCGCACCGCAGTTGGTCGAGCGGCTCGGGCGCCCGGAGGAGGCGGCCAAGTTGGCGTGCTTCCTGGCCTCGGACGACGCGGCGTTCATCACGGGAGCGTCGTACGTGATCGACGGCGGCGCGCTCGCCTGGCTCGGTGTGCGGGACTGAGGACGACCGGCACATGGGCCGGGGCCCACCGGAGGAGACCACAGGAGAGGGGACTCGATGCTGTCGGGACTGGCCGGGAGGACGGCGCTGGTGACCGGCGCCACGGGAGGCATCGGTGACGCCGTCGTACGGCGGCTCGCGGCGGAGGGCGCGGCGGTCGTGGTGACCGACCTCGACGCCGGTCGCTGCGAGAAACTCGCCGAGGAGGTCGGCGGAGGCGCCCTGGGACTGGCACTGAACGTCTCGGACGAGGCGGCGTGGCGCGAGGTCGTCGGCGCGGTGACCTCCGCGCTGGGCGGCCTGTCCGTGCTGGTGAACAACGCCGGCATCGCCGCCATGCACACGGTCGAGACGGAGACCATGGAGTCCTGGGAACAGGTTCTCGGCGTGACCCAGACCGGGGTCTGGCTCGGTATGAAGCATGGCGGCGCGGCGATCGAACGCTCCGGCGGCGGCTCGATCGTCAACGTCGCGTCGATCTTCGGTACGGTCGGCGGCTTCGGTGCCCAGTTCTCGTACCACGCTGCCAAAGGCGCGGTACGTCTGATGACGAAGAACGCGGCGCTGCACTGGGCCAAGCGCGGGGTCCGGGTGAACTCCCTGCATCCCGGTTTCATCGAGACGCCCCGTTCACGTGAACTGTGGCACGACACGCCCCGGTTGGCCGCGATGGTCGAGGGGACGCCGCTGGGCCGGCTCGGTACGCCCGGGGAGGTGGCCGGGGCTGTGGCTTTTCTCGCGTCCGACGACGCGAGCTTTGTGACCGGGTCGGAGCTTTATGTCGACGGGGGGTGGACAGCGCGCTGAGCCGGGCGGCTTTTTCGCCCCCGCCGCCCCTACCCGTCCCATCCTGTACCTGGGGGCTGCGCCCCCAGACCCCGCTGTCGGCCCTGAAGGGGCCTCGTCCTCAAACGCCGGACGGGCTGGAGGTGCGGGCCTGGGCTGGAAAGGTACGGCCGGTGATGGATGGGTGCGGCGGACGGCCTGGAGGGTGCCGGCCGGTGTCAAACAGGCATGGCCGCGTACCAGTTGACGCCGTCGGCCAGTGTGCGGCCGGCCCGGCCGCGGGCCACCAGTACGTCCAGGTGCGCCGCGGTCTCGTTGACGGCGAGCATCTGGTTGAAGGCGTTCAGGTCCGTGAAGGGCAGCCTGCGCCGGGTCCATCCCAACTCCCCCGCCACATCGAACGCGTTGCGCGTCCGGTCGCCGAGTACGGTCAGCGTCTCGGTGAGCCGGTCGTCGTGGTGGGCCAGGAGCTCCTCGGTGCGCGTGTGCACGCTGCCACCGGCCGGACCGTGCGCGGGCATCAGTCGCGCGTCGGTGAGCGTGGTCATCCGGCGCAGCGAGTCCAGGTAGTCGCCCAACGGCAGGTCGGCGCCGCCGAGTTCGAACCCGATGGACGGGGTGATGTGCGGCAGGACGTGGTCGCCGGAGAACAGCAGCCCCCGGGCCCGGTCCAGGTAGACGACATGACCCCGGGTGTGGCCGGGCGTCGGAATCACCGTCAACGCCGCTTCCCCGAAGGGGAGTTCCTCTTCCCGCAGCCAGCGGTCCGGGGGCTCCCACACGCTGGGGTCGAAGCCTCCGTGGTCCATCGCCTCGACCCGGTCGGCGAGTTCGTGGGCCCCGGCGCGGCGCAGCGTTCGCAGCGAACCGTACGGCTGGTCCGAGCGCAGCTCCCCGAGCAGCTCCAGCCCGCGCTGTTCGCCCGCGCCGAGGTAGACACGGGAGCCGAACAGCCTGCGCAGTTCGACGGCCTGGGTGTAGTGGTCGCGGTGGATGTGGGTGACCAGGATGTGGCTGATCTCGCCCAGGTCGTGGCCAAGGCCGGTCAGGGCGTCCTCAAGTGCCTTGCGGGACTCAGGGATCGACCAGCCTCCGTCGATCAGGACCAGCCCTTCCGTCAGCCCTTCCAGGGCGTAGACGTTGACGGCTCGCAGTCCGTCGTCCGGCAACGGGAGCGGAATGCGGTGGACGCCGGGCCGTACGGTCTCGGGTCCGCCTTCCGCCCACCGTCCGCGGTCGAAGCGGGGGCCGGGAGGCGTGGGGGTGGGAGGCGTGGGGGTGGTCATGCGTCTCCTTGGCGGTGCTGGTCATGGGATGCCGGTATCCGCGCGTGCAGTCGGCGGGCGAGGCCACGTGCTCCCGAGCGGTCGAGCTTGCCCACGGTGGTCTGCGGCAACTCGCTCACGGTGAAGGCGAATTCGGGCCATTTGGCCTTGGACAGGCCGGTCCTGGCGAGGTGTTCACGGAGTTCGTCGAGGCCGAGTTCGCCGCTGCCGTCCTCGGGCACGAGGAGTACGGCGGCACGTTCGCCGAGGAGGGGGTCCGGGACGGGGGTCACGCAGACGCGGGCCACCGCCGGGTGAGTGGCGACGGCGCGTTCGATCTCGGTGACGTCGAGATTGCGTCCGCCACGGATGATGACGTCCTTCTCCCGGCCCATGACGGTCACCGTGCCGTCCTCGCCGGTCGTCAGCAGGTCGCCGGTCGGGAAGTACCCGTCCGGGGTGAGGGCCGGCGGCTCGGTCCTGCCGTCGCGGGCGTAGCCGAGGAAGAGGGACGGGCCGCGCACCTGGGCGCGCCCGGTCACGCCCGGTCCGAGGACGGTGCCGTCGGCCGCGACCGCCCTGAGGTCGGTGCCGGGGAAGGGCCGTCCGTCACAACCCAGGCGGATCTCCTCGGGGTCGTCGGGCCGGGGCGAGGTGTGGCCGAGGCATTCGGACATGCCGAAGACGCGCAGGATTCTGGTCCCCAGGGAGCGTTCGGCGCGGGCGAGGGCACCTCGGTCCATGGGGCCGCCGCCGACGGTCATCGAACGGACCCCGCCTAGGGCCTTCGAGCCGGCTGCGGCCGCGCCCAGCTGGAGGGCCATGGTCGGTACGCACATGGTCCACCTGACGTCGTGGCCGGCCATCCGCGCGAGTGCCTCCTCGCGGTCCCATCGGCCGGTCAGTACGAGCGGTCCGCCCAGCATGAGCGCCAGGCAGACCCCGAAGCAGTAGGCGGCGGTCGAGGAGAGCGGGACCACGGCGGCCACCGCGTCGCCGTCGTGCAGACCGTTGACGTCGACCGTGCGGGAGCACGCGTACCGCAGGGAGTCCTCGGACTGGACGACGCCCTTGGGCCGTCCGGTGGAGCCGGACGTGAGTCCGATGAGGGCGCCGCCGGACCAGCGGGAGACATCGTGCGGACCGTTGCCGGCTCGTACCGTCCAGCCGTCGAGGCCCTCGGCCGTCCGCGCGTCCGGCAGGGCCCGGCCGACGTCCCATTCCGCCGTCGCCGACGGTTCGGCGATCACGACGTCCGGCCTGATGTCCTCCATGGCGGCCTCGAACTCGGCAGCGGTCGTGTGCCGGTTGACCAGTGCCAGGACACCGCCGGTCAGTCCGACGGCGAGGGTCGTGGCGACGGTGCGCCAAGAGTTGTCGGCCTGGAGGAGCACCGTGCCGCCCGGCGTCCAGTCCGGGGTGATCGTCTCGGCCAGATCGGCCGCACGCTGGAGCAGGTCACGGGCGCCGTGCCGGCCCTGGTCGTCGACGACCGCTGTGAAGTCGGCCCGCTGGGCCCGGTCGTAGAACTCCCGCACTGTCTGTCGCATCCGCTTCCTCGCCTCTTCGCGAAGGGGTGAAGCACCGTTTCGGCCCGCCCGTGCACACCGGGCTCAGCCCGTGTACAGCTCCGCCTCGCCGCCCATGACGGCGATCCGGCGGCCGCGCATGTCTCCGACCTGCGCGACGGCCGCCGCCCACTCCGGGCTGCGGAGCGCCTTGCGCAGATCGTCGGCGGTGTCGAAGCTCAGGACGGAGAGGCCGTCCCAGCCCTCCGAGCGCGGTTCGAGGGCCGCGTCGATGTCGGTGTGCCGCCAGGATCTGAGTCCGGGCAGCCGGTAGGTGAGTTCGGCGTGTTCGCCGCGCCACCAGGCGATGAACCGCTCGTGGGTCCACTCGGGCGGCCGGGCCGCCAGCAGTACGAGGTTGTACATCCGTCCTCCTCGGGTGAGTCAGGTGAACAGGACCGCGGGCGAGCGTCCGATCATCAGGCGCCGCACTCTGCCGTCTTCGTCGAGCCGCGCCGAGGCCACGAAGGTCGCCTCCGGCACTCCCGACCTGCGTACCTCACCGAGGTACAGCTCGTCTCGGCCGACGGTCGACGCGGTGAGCAGGTGGTGGGTACGGACACCCGTCTCGCGCTGGGCGAGATAGCCCTCCATCTCGGCCCGGCCGCCGTGGAAGTCGGTGCCCGTGTCGCCGCCGGTGGAGAACAGGATGGAGAAGGCGAAGTCGTCGCCGATCAGATCGAGGATCCGGTTGGCGTCGTCGCTGTCCAGGATGCCGAACCAGGTGGTCAGGAACGACGCGGCGGGCGTGGCCGGGGCGGTCACGGCCGGTCCACCAGGTCGAAGTCGGTGGTGAAGAACGACTGGTAGCGCGCCATCAGCCCGTCCGGCGAGACCCGGACGGCGGACAGGAACGCACCTACGGCCACGCCCTTCTCGACGACGAAGCCGTACGCCGTCTCGACGTCGCCGTCGACCGCGTACCGCGTGATCTCATGCGTACGGTCCACCGCGGCGCGGCCCGCGATGTACTCGGCGAAGTCCGCACGGGAGGTGCCGGACTGCTGGCCGCTGGGAAGGGCGATGAGGAACCGGAAGTCCGGCTCCAGGAGTTCGAGGGCTTTGTCCGGGTCCTGGCCGTCCATTCTGGCCATGTATTCGCGAAGCACCATCACTGATCGCTCTCCCTCAGCTCCATGAAACAACCTGAGTTCAGTTCAGTTTGACTGTAAGACAGCGTCCCGCCTCCGACAAGAGGCGGGGCGCCGACAGGACCGAAGGATTATTCCGCGACCATCCGCACCACACACCCCTCGATCATCTCGCTGATCTCCGGCAGCGGAATCGCGCCGGTCGGGCGGTACCAGCGCCAGACACTCACGATCATGCCGAGGACACCGAGACCGAGGGTGTGCGCGTCCCGGACCGGGAAGGAACCCTTGGCCATGCCGCGCATCAGCAGGCTCGTCCAGTCCCGCTCGACCATCTGGACCAGCTGACGGGCCGCGACGCGCTCGGTCTCCTCGCGCTTGGACTTCCGCGGGGTGGCGAGCAGGGACATGTTGGCCTGCAGGATGCGCATCTGGCGGATCTCGTGGTCGGTCACCGCGAAGGCGGAGCGTACGGCCGCGCGCAGTTCCTCCACGGGCTCCGTCTCTCCGGACGTCACCTCGACGAACATGTCGTGGGAGCGCTGAAGCTCCAGGCGCATGATGGTGAGCAGACAGTGGGCCTTGGACTCGAAGTAGTGGTAGAGCGCGGTCTGCCCGATGCCGACCCGGTCCGCCACCTCCGACCACTTGGTGTTCTCGTAGCCGTCCTCGCCGAACCGCTCCACGGCGGCCACGAGGATCGCGCCACGCTTCGACCTGGGCCCCTCCTCCGGATCCACGATCCGCGCCCTTGCCATCGTCTCTCCCTCTGCTCCACCGACGGTACCGATCACCGTCCGGTCGTCCGAGAGTAGACCCAAGTTCAAGTCGGTTTCGACTCGAAGACCGACCGGGTCCCGGGTTCGCCGTCCGCCCGAGCGGGGTCCGACCGCGCACGGTCGCGGCGTCCGAAGTCGGGCCGGCGCCCGGCGAGGAACGCCGCCACGCCTTCCCGGCCCTCCGCGGACACCGCGGCGGCGACCAGCCGGCGGGCCTCCGCATCGAGGTGTTCGCCGAGGCCCACCGACAACGCCCCGTCGACCAGGCGTCGGCTCGCGCCGTACGCCTCCGTGGCGCCGCGCGCCAGCGCACCCGCCACCTCCACTGCCTCCTCGTACAACCGTTCCAGTTCGACGACCCTGCTCACCAGCCCCATCTCCAGCGCCTCCGGGGCCGGTACCCGCCGGTTGGTCAGCAGCAGATCCATGGCTCGCCGGGGTCCGACGAGCCGGGGCAGCGACCAGCTGGTCCCGGCGTCCGGCGTGTAGCCGATCGCGGTGTACGCGGCCGTGAAGCGGGCGTCGCTCGCCGCGACACTCACGTCCGCCGCCGTCGCGAGCCCGAGCCCCGCTCCCGCGACCGCCCCCTGGACGGCGGCCACGAGCGGGGCGTCCAGCCCGGCGAGGATGCGCAGTGCTCCGTGGAGTGCGTCGGTGACCTCGGCGAGATGTGCTGCCAACTCCTCCCCGGACAGCGCGGCGAACTCCTTGAGGTCGCCGCCGACGCAGAAGGACCGGCCCCGTCCGGTCAGCAGCACGGCCCGCGCCCGCGCCTTCTCGCACTCCCGGGCGGCGTCCAGGAGCCCCCGGGCCATCGCCAGATCGATCGCGTTGCCCGCACCCCGGCACATCTCGACCCGTGCCAGCCCGTCGCCGTCGACCTCCACGGTGACCCTCATCGCGCTGTCCACCCGCCGTCCACCGTGAGCACGTGCCCGGTGCAGTACGAGGACGCGTCCGAGGCCAGGAAGAGCAGCGCCCCGTCCAGCTCCCCCCGCTCACCGCCGCGCGCCAGCATCGTGCCGCGTTCGACCCAGCGCCGGGAGCGCTCGTCGGAGAAGAGCCCCTCGGTCATCTCCGAGTGGAACCAGCCGGGGGCGAGAGCGTTGACCCGCACCCCCAACGGCCCCCACTGTCCGGCCAGTTCGCGGGTCAGCCCGACCAGGCCGGCCTTGGACGCGGCGTAGGCCGCGCCGCCCAGCGGGGCGCCGGAGACCAGCCCGAGGACGGACGACACGTTGACGACCGATCTCGTACGACCGGATGAGGACTCCGAAGCCGGCGTCGGCGCCTCCGCCATGAGCCGGGCGAGGTGGAAGGGCGCGACCAGGTTCACGGCCAGTACGTCGGCGAAGTCCTGGGCGTTCTCCTCCTCGGCGCGTACGGCTCCGGGCACGCCGGCGTTGTTGACGAGCACGTCGATCCGGCCGCTCTCGTCGAGTGCGGTCGCGATCAGCCGCAGCCGGTCCTCCTCCCGCGAGACATCACAGACGACGGGGTGGATCCGTGGGTCGGTGTCGGCGAGTCCCTTCAGCTTCTCCAGCCTCCGGGCGGCGGCGAACACGGTGGCACCGGCCGAGGCGAGCACGGTGGCGAACCGCGCTCCGAGACCGGAGGACGCCCCGGTGACGACGGTCGTCCGACCCCGCAGCGAGAACAGGTCCGTCACCGGGTGCACCGCCGGTCCTGCCACGGGGCTCATCCGTCCACCCCGATCGGCAGCGCTGTCGCTCCGCCGTCCAGGACCAGCGTCTGCCCCGTCATCCAGGACGAGGCGTCGGACGCCAGGAAGAGGGCCGCGTGCGCCACGTCCTCCACGGTCCCGAGCCTGCGCAGGGGCAGCTTCGCGGTCAGGATGGGCTCTCGCGGTTCCCAGACGGCCCGGGCCAGCTCGGTCTTGATCAGTCCGGGCGCGATCGCGTTCACCCGTGCCCTCGGGCCGAGTTCGTAGGCGAGTTGCCTGGTCATGTGCAGCATGGCCGCCTTGGTCGCGTTGTACCAGCCGATGTGCGGGTCGACGACCAGTCCGCCGACGGAGGCGATGTTGACGACCGCTCCCCCGTGCTCCGCCATCCAGGCCCGCCATGCGCAGCGGGTCCAGGCGAGCATCCCGAACTGGTTGACCCGTACCGTCTTCTCCGCGCGTGGCAGGTCGAGGTCGATGAGGTCGCCCATATAGGGGTTGGTGGCCGCGTTGTTGACCATGATGTCGAGGCGTCCGAGGCGGGCCATGGTCTCCTCGACGCACCGTTCGGCGTCGGACGGCTCGCCCGCGTTGGCGACTGTTTCGTGGACCTCGCCGTCGCCCTTGACGCGCAGCAACTCCGCACGTGCCGAGGCGAGTCCGTCGGGTTTGCGGGCCGCGATCACCACATGGGCGCCCGCCTGCCGGTACGCCTTGGCGATCCCGAGGCCGATGCCCCGGGAGCCGCCGGTGATCACGGCGACCCGGCCGCTCAGTACCTGTTCGTTCACACCGACTCCTCCGGATACTTGGCCAGTTCGCGTCGTGCGACCGTCCGTAGGTGGACCTCGTCGGGGCCGTCCGCGATCCGCAGTGCCCGGGTGATGGCGTACAGCCGCGCCAGTACGGTGTCGTCGCTGACCCCGGCCGCGCCGTGCGCCTGGACGGCGCGGTCGACCACCCGGTGGGCGACCTCCAGCGCGGCCACCTTGATGGCGGCGACCTCGGTACGGGCGGCCGAGTTGCCCTGGGTGTCCATCAGCCAGGCCGACTTGAGGACGAGCAGCCGCAGTTGCTCGATCTCGATACGGCTGCGCGCGATCCACTCCCGCACGACCCCCTGCTCCGCGAGCGCGCCCCCGAAGGCGGTGCGGGTGAGGGTGCGGCGGCACATCAACTCCAGTGCGCGCTCGGCGAATCCGACGGCTCGCATGGCGTAGTGCATGCGTCCGGGCCCCAACCGTCCCTGTGCCAGGGCGAATCCGTCCCCTTCGCCGCCCAGCACGGCGGACACCGGCACGCGTACGTCCTCGAAGAGCACGTCGCCATGGCCGCAGCGGTCGGTGTAGCCGAACATCGGCAGGTCGCGCAGGACGGTGATGCCGGGGGTGTCCCGGGGGATCAGCAGCATGCTCTGCTGCCGGTAGGTGGGGGCGTCGGGGTCGGTGACGCCCATCAGGATGATCAGTCGGCAGTCGGGGTCGAGGATGCCGGAGGTGTACCACTTGCGGCCGCTCACGACGTACTCGTCGCCGTCCCGGGTGATCCGGGTGCGGATGTTGCGCGCGTCGGAGCTCGCGACCTCCGGTTCGGTCATCGCGAAGCAGGAGCGGATCTCGGCGGCCAGCAGGGGCCGTAGCCAGCGGTCCTGCTGCTCGGGAGTTCCGAAGAGCGCGAGCAGTTCCATGTTGCCGGTGTCGGGGGCGGAGCAGTTGAACACCTCGGGGCCGATCACCGACCGTCCGGCCAGTTCGGCGAGGGGAGCGTATTCGAGGTTGGTGAGGCCGGCGCCTCGGTCGCCGTGCGCGAGGAAGAGGTTCCAGAGCCCTTCGGCGCGCGCCTTCTCCTTCAACTCCCGCATGATCGCCGGGAGTTCATGGGGGTCGTCGGCCTCGGCCAGCTGCCGGTCGTACACGGCTTCGGCGGGCAGGACGTACTCCTCCATGAACGCGGCCATCCGGGTGCGGAGTTCTTCGGCCTTCGGGGAGAGTCCGAAATCCATGAGTGGCGCTCCTTCAGGGCCTGCGGGCGACGATGTCGCGCGCCGAGCGGATCATGGCCGCGATGGTCGGCGGCAGCCGTTCCTGGTCGGGGTCGTGGTGCTTGCCCTCGCGGTGTCTGCGCAGGTTGTGGCCCATGATCGCGGCCATCTTGGTGCGGGCCAGGGCACGGAACCAGTCGAGGTCGGGAGGTTCGGGGCGGCCGTCGAGGTACGCGGCGAGCAGTTCACCCTCGCCCGGCAGGCCCGGCACCGGGCGCCCGAGCCGGGGGAAGTTGCGGTGGTCGGCGAAGAGCAGGAACCAGGCGAGGTCGCCGCGGGGGTCCCCCTGGGTCCAGATCTCCCAGTCGATGACGGCGGCCGGCCGCTCGCCCCGGCACAGGACGTTGCCGAGCCGGAAGTCCCCGTGGGTCAGCACGGGCGGCACGGCCGTCGGGACGCGGGCTGCCAGCAGGTCGAGCAACTCCTCGGCTCCGTAGCGGAGTTCGGATGGTACGGCTCGCATGGTGCGGGCCCAGCGCGCCAGTTCACCGTCCGGTTCCAGCAGCGGTTCGGACGCCGGCGCCCCGGACGTCACCGCTCCCGTTCCGTGCAGGTCTCGCAGTACGTCGGCCAGCGCCAGCATCCGCGTGCGGCACAGCCGGGGATGGATCCGGTGCTCGTCGAGGACCGGCTCGACGGCCTCGCCCGCGACGAACTCCATGGCGAACCAGGCGGGTTCGCGTTCGTCGACGGCGCTCACCCGCGGCACGGGCACCGGTGATCCGGCGAGAACGCGCAGGATCCGGGCCTGCCGGAGCACGTCGTTGCGACCGACGGGACGCTGCCCGGGCGGTACCGCCTTCACCACGTACGAGGTGGTCCCCGCCGTGATGGCGTACGTGAGTCCGGAGTGTCCTCCGGGCAGGGTGCGCAGGTCCCCGAAGGGTTCGCCCGGGTGTCGGTCGGCGAGGTGCGCGCGGACCCGTGCGGCGAGTTCCGTCACCTCGGTCGTGGTGCTCAACTCCCCGCTCCTTTCGGCTCTTTGGGCAGCCCGAGTACGCGTTCCGCCAGAATGGTGCGCTGGATCTCGTCGCTGCCACCGGCGATGCGGTAGCCGGGGGCGCCGAGCAGGTGTTCCGTCCAGGCGAAGGTGCCCCACTCCCCCGTGTCGGCGGCGAGCCGCGGCCCGAGGAGCTGCTGGACCAGATCGGTGGTGGCGCGCATGGTCGCGGTGGCGTGGAGTTTGCCGACCGAGGCCTCAGCGCCCGGTTCACGCCCGGCGACCAGGGCCGCCGAGACGCGCAGGCCGATGAGCCGCTGGACCAGGGCACGGACGAACAGGTCGGCCGCCTGCTGCCGTTCGCCGCCGGTGAGCGGTCGGGGCAGGTGCCGGGCTAGGTCGAGGGCGCGGTCCGCGTTGCCCAGGCCGAGTCCGCCGGAGTCGAGGCGTTCGGCGGCGAGCACGGTGAGGGTGACCCGCCAGCCCTCGCCGACGGGGCCGAGCCGGTCTGCGTCGGGGACGAACACGTCGTCCAGGTAGACCTCGTTGAAGCTGGAGCCGCCGGTCATCTGGCGGATGGGACGTACGGTCACCCCCGGCGCGTCCATCCGGACCAGGAAGACCGTGATACCCGCGTGCTTGGGCACGCCCGGGTTGGTGCGGCACACGGCGACGCCCCAGGTGGCGACCTGTGCGCCGGACGTCCAGACCTTGTGGCCGCGCAGCATCCAACCGTCGCCGTCCGGCACGGCCCGGGTCCGGACGGCGGCCAGGTCCGAGCCCGCCTCCGTCTCGGAGAAGAGCTGGCAGGCGAGTTCGTCGGTGCGCAGCATGGGGCGCAGCCACCGCCGCTTCTGCTCCGCCGTCCCCCAGACGCGGATCGCGGGGGCGACGAGCTGCTGGGTGACCGGGAAGATCTCGGTGCGCCGGGGGACGTCGAAGGCGGCCTCCTCCGCACGGTACAACTGCTCGTAGTGGGCAGGCAGTTCACGGCCGCCGTACTCCTTCGGCCAGTCGAGCGCACCCCACCCCTGGTCGTACCGGGTGTGTTCCCACTCCCGTGTGCGGTCGGTGTGCTCACGTTCCTCGGCCTCGGTGCGGTTCTCGAAGACGGCCACCGAGTCGTCGCCGCGGCCCCACTCCTGACGGGCGGCGCGGGTCTTCGCCACGCCGGTCAGCCAGCGTCGGGCCTCGGCCCTGAACTCCTCGGGGCCGGGGATGTCACTCATGGTTCTCCTCCCTTCGTTCCTGCCGCGGGGCGCCTTGGCGGCTCAGCGGGTCAGCACGGTGCAGGCGCTGACGCCCGGTGCGCCGTACACCTGGGTGAAGCCGCTCGACGGGCCGCCGGGCACCTGTCGTTCGCCCGCTCTTCCGCGCAATTGCTGGACGATCTCGTGGACCTGGCGCAGTCCGGAGGCACCGATGGGCTCGCCGTTGGCGATGCAGCCGCCGTCGGTGTTGACCGGCAGCGTGCCGCCTATCGCGGTGGCGCCGGAGGCGATGAGGCGCTCCTGCTCGCCGTGCTCGCAGAACCCGCACTCCGCCATGTGCATCACCTCGGCGCCGCTCTCGGTGTCCTGCAGCTGGCACACATCGATGTCACCGGGCCCCAACCCGGCCTGCTCGAAGGCCAGTCGGGCGGCATCCGTGCTGACGCTGCTCGGTGTGCCGGGCGGCGCCCAGGGGCTGAACACCTCGAACGAACCGAATCCGCGGGTCCGCACAACGGCGGCCCGCAGCGCGACCGTGGCTCCGCCCAGTTCCCTGGCGACCGCTCGGCTGCACAGGACCAGGGCGACCGCGCCCTGTCCCGGCGAGCAGAACATGTACCGGGTCAGCGGGTCGTTGACCATGCCCGACCCCAGGATCTCGGCCGCGTCGAGCGGTTCACGACGCCAGGCGTGGGGGTTGCGCACCCCGTTCGCGTACGCCTTCTCGGCGACCAGCGCGAGGGTACGGGCGCTGATCGCGTGGTCGTGCATGTAGCGCTGGATCTTCATGGCGAAGAACTGGGTGGTGACCATGAGTCCGTCACGGCCGTAGGCCTCGTCGAGCCCCCAGTCGGCCGGCCGGGGATCGAAGGCACCCCGTGGGTGCTTGTCGAACCCGACGGCGAGGGCGACGTCCGCCGCGCCGGCCCGAATGGCGTTGACGGCCGAGACGAGGGCGCTGCCTCCGGTCGCGCAGCCGTTGCGTACGTTGACGAACGGCACGCCTGTCAGACCGAGTTCGGCCACGAGGGTGTCGGCGTTCCCGGCCGAGTCGCTGCCGCCGTAGGCGGCTCGGACGCGCGACCACGGAAGCCCGGCGTCGGCGAGAGCCGCCCGAACGGCCCGCACGGCGAGCTGCCTGCCGCCGGCCTCCGTACGGGCGAAGGAGGTGATCCCCGCGCCGCAGATCATGACGTCGTCAGCACTCATGCGAGGGCTCCCGCGGCAACGGCCCTGGGGACGCCGTCCGCCGCCCCGACCCGCAGCGCCATGCCGATGGTGACATCGTCCGGCGATACGTCAAGAACGGCCAACACCCTTACCCCGTCAGCGAGTTCGACGTATCCGACAGCGAACGGCTCGAACCCGGTGTCAGGTGCGGCGTACGGCGGCGACTTGGGCGCATACCGCTGCACGGTCCACGTCCACAGCATGCCCGTGTCCGAGAGGACGGCCGGGTCGGCCGGGCCCCCGCAGCGCGGACACGCCGGGTCCGCCGGGTACACGGCCACCGCGCACCCGGCGCACCGCGAGCCGTGCAGTCGGCCGATGGCGTGCGCCGCGCCGCTCAGCGGCCCTTCCACTGCGGCTCCCGCTTCTCCAGGAAGGCCGCGACGCCCTCCGCCGCGTCCTCGGAGTTGAGCATCACACCGACCGCGAGGTGCTCCATGACCATCAGGGACTGGATGTCTGCGTCGAGACTGCGGTCGATGGTCATCTTGGTGATCCACATGGTGAACGGGCTCTTGTCGATGAGCTGGTCGGCGAACTCCTCGACCGTCGCGTCCAGCTTGTCCGCGGGCGCCGAGGAATTGATGAGGCCGAACTCGGCGGCCTCGACCCCACTGAGCAGCTTGCCGGTGAGCATGAGCTCCTTGGTCTTGCGGACGCCGATCATCCGCGGCACGCGGTAGATGGGGCCGGCGCCACCGAACAGCGCCCGGCGGATGTGGAAGTCGCCGATCAGTGCGTCGTCCGCGGCGATCGCGAAGTCACAGGAGATCATCAACTCGAAGCCACCCGCGGTGACATGGCCTTCGAGGACGGCGATCGACGGCGTCCTCATCGAGTAGAGCCGGTCGCACACCTTCGCCGACAGTACGGCGACGTCGATGGCGTTGGACCGGCCGACGAAGTCCGCCTGGAGGCTGTCCAGGTCGAACCCGGAACAGAAGGTGTTGCCGCGCCCGCGCAGGATCAGCACGCGCAGTTCCGGGTCCGCGTCGACCTCGGTGATGATCTCGTCGAGCCGCTCGAGGATCGGCACCGTCACGCAGTTCTTCTTGTGCGGCCGGTTCAGCCAGACCCGCGCCACGTGCCCGTCGCGCTCGAACTGGATCTCGTCTTCGACTGCCATGAGCTCCTCCAACCTGAACTGAATTCAGTACGATTCTGGGTGCGGCGGTTGGCCCTGTCAATGGACCGGGACCGACGATCAGCCGGAGCGGCCGCCGAGGCCGAGCAGTCCGGCCAGCCGCAGCCGGTGGTCGTCGGCGGTGCCGAACAGGGCCTCGTCGGCCCGCGCCCGGCGTACGTACAGGTGGGCCGGGTGCTCCCAGGTGAAGCCGATACCGCCGTGGAGCTGCACGTATTCGGCGGTCGCCAGACGGTAGGCGCCGGTGCAGACCACCGCTGCCACGCTCGCCGCCACCGGCGTCTCCTCCGCCCGCCCGGCGAGGCAGGCGCTCGCGTACGCCGACGCCGACCGCGCGCCCTCGACCTCTACGAGCAGGTCGGCCAGCCGGTGTTTGACGGCCTGGAACGAGCCGATCACGCGGCCGAACTGGGTTCGGTGAGAC
Organism: Streptomyces sp. NBC_01390; assembly: GCF_045040105.1. NCBI lineage: Bacteria > Bacillati > Actinomycetota > Actinomycetes > Kitasatosporales > Streptomycetaceae > Streptomyces > Streptomyces sp. NBC_01390. The sequence goes on from NZ_CP109551.1 coordinate 783,178, forward strand.
ACATACGTGAGTACGGCGTCCAGGGCGTGCGCACTGCCACCGACGTGCTCGGCGGCCAGCGCCACCCGCCCGGCGTCGAGGACCGCGCCGACGATCCCCGACGCCTGCCCGACCTCGCCGACCGGTTCACAGGACGCCCCCCGGAAGCGGATCAGCGCCTGCCGGCGGGTGGGATCCAGGACGCGGTGGGCGACCCGGTCGACGGTCGCGGCGTCCGGCTCGCAGGCGAACAGCCGTTCCCCGTCCGGCGCCCGGGCCGCGACGAGCAGCAGGTCGGCGCCCTCGCCGTCGAGCACGAAGTCGGCCTCTCCGCGCAGCACCCATCCGCCGGGACCGCGCTCGGCGGTCACGTCGGCCCGGCACGGAAGTCCGGCGACCGTGGCCGTGAGCGCGCCGGAGACGATGCCCGGCAGCCAGCGTGCGCAGGCCCGCCGGTCGCCGCTGTCCAGCAGGGCGTGCCCGGCGAGGACGACGGTGGACAGCAGCGGTGCGGGGCACAGCACCCGCCCTGCCTCGTCCAGGGCGACGGCGAGGTCGGCGAAGGTGCCACCGGCGCCGCCGTACTCCTCGGGCACGGCGAGCCCGTGCACGCCGACCTCGACGGCGAGCCGGTCCCACAGCAGGCGGTCGTGTCCACGCGGGCTCCGCGTCTGGGCGCGCACCTCTTCGGGCCCGCAGGTGTCGGCCAGCAACTGACGCAGGATGTCGCGCAGTTGACGTTGTTCGTCACTCTCCAGCAGCAGCGCCGGATCGGGGTCGAGCCGGAACATCCGAGTCTCCTTCAGCCGTAATGCGTTTTCTGGACCATCAGCCCGCCAGACCTCCAAACCTTCAGACCTTCAGACCTTCAGACCTTCAGACCTTCAGACCGTGAAGCGTCCGCCGTTGGCGAGGAGTACCGCGCCGACGAGGTTCGCGGCCTCGTCACCCGCGAGGAACAGGGCGATGTCGGCGATCTCCTCCGGTGTGGCATACGGGCGTACGCGCGGATCGGCGAAGCCTTGGCGCAGTGCGGCGGGGGTTCTGACGGCCATGCCGGTGTCGGTCGGTCCCGGTGCCACGGTGTTGACGCGGACGCCGAACGCGATCGCCTCCTTCGCGACGGACTGGCTCAACGCGTGCGCGCCCGCCTTCGAGGCCGCGTAGTGCGGATATCCGGCCGGGGTGTCGAAGGCTGAGGAGGAGCCGACGGTGACCACGGCTCCGGACCGGCGAGGTGTCATGACCCGCAGTGCGGCGCGCAGGACGTGGAAGGTGCCGTCCAGGTTGACGCGCATGACGCGCCGCCAGGCGTCGTCGTCGAGCCGCCCGGTCACCTCCGGGGGCCGGTTCCCGACCAGCGCTTCGGCGATCCACTCCTTGGCCGTGGGGTCGTCGATTCCGGCCGCGTGCACCACGATGTCGAGCCGTCCGTGCCGTCGTACGATCTCGTCGAAGAGCAGGTCCACCGCCGCGGAATCGGCCACGTCGACGGTCAGCGGGTGCGTTCGCGGCAGTTCCTTCGTCACCGCCTCGGCCGCGAGGCGGTCGATGTCCGCGGCGAAGACCTCGGCGCCCTGCGCGGCGAGCCGCCGGACGACCGCGGCGCCGATGCCGGATCCGGCACCGGTGACGAGCGCGGTCCTTCCGTCGAACCGTCCCATGTGCTCACCACCTGACCGTCCCGCGTGTTCGACACCCGGTCGTCCCGCGTGTTCGACACCCATGCGCGATCACCTCTCCCTCCGCTTTCCTCCACCCGACTTTTCTCCGCCCGCTTCCTGAACTGACTTCATTTTTGTTAGCGTCCCAGGTATGTCAACAGGCGGCGCAAGAGCGGTCCGGCTGACCCGGTGGGGCGGCCCGCCGGTCATCAGCGAGGTGGCACGGCCTGTCCCCACGGGCGAAGAGGTCCTGATCCAGGTGGAGGCGGCCGGCCTGTGCCGTTCGGACCTCCATGTCATCGACGCACGGCCGGGCGATCTCCCCTACCGAACCCCGTTCACCCTTGGGCACGAGGTCGCCGGCCGGGTGGCGGAGCAGGGTCCCCTCGCGGTGGGCCCGGCGGTCGACGAGCGGGTCGTCGCGTACGGGCCCTGGGGCTGCGGAAGTTGCGCACGCTGCGCGTCCGGGGCGGAGAACTACTGCGACCGGCGCGCGGCACTGGACGCGGACCGCGTCGGCACCGGGGCCGGGCTGGGACGCGACGGCGGTATGGCCGACTGGCTGCTCGTGCCGTCCGGACGGCTGCTGGTACCGGTCGGCGGGCTGGCCGCCGTACAGGCCGCACCGCTGTCGGACGCCGGGCTGACCGCGTTCCACGCCGTGACCACGGTCCGGCGCTCGATCGGTGACGGCACGAGTGTGGTCGTGCTGGGCGTCGGCGGGCTGGGACATCTGGCCGTCCAGATCCTGCGCGCCACAACGACGGCGCAGGTGCTGGCCGTGGACGTACGGGCGGAGGCACTCACTCTGGCCGACGAGTGCGGCGCACACTTCGGCACGCTCCTGCGACCCGACAGCGCGGCGGTCCTGCGCAGCCGGACGGGCGGGGTCGGGGCGGTCGCCGTGCTCGACTTCGTCGGCAGCCGCTCCAGTCTGGACCTCGCGACCGGCGTGCTGCGGGCGGGCGGAGAGCTGGCGGTGGTGGGCAGCGGCGGCGGGGAGGTCACGGTCCGCAAGCCCGGCGCACTCCCTCCCGGGACGCGGATCTCCCTGCCCTTCTGGGGGACCCTCCCCGAACTGGAACAGGTCGTCGCCCTGGCACGCGAGGGGGCCCTGAAGGTGGAGGTCGAGCGGTTCGCGCTGTCGCGCGCGCTGGAGGCGATCGAGGCGCTGCGTTCCGGCGAGGTGCGGGGTCGCGCGGTTCTCGTACCCGACTGACCCCCTGCCCGACCGATGCCCCACCCGACCGACCCCACCGGTCCGGCCGGAACTCGTACGGCTCCACCACGCTCCGACCGACCCCTCGACTCCAGAAGTGAGTTCAATTAGCGTCTTGTATCCGATCGGCGACATGAAGGCGGTGGGACCCGCTATGGATGCGGCAACAGTGGATCTTCTGGTGCTGGGCGGCGGGATGGCCGGTCTCTCGGCCGCCGCCCGGGTGGCGGCCGAGGGCGGCTCGGTGGTCCTGGTGGAGAAGGCGGAACGCACCGGCGGATCCGCCCGCTTCGCGGGTTTCGTATGGACGGCCCCGACCCTCGAGGAGCTGCGCCGGGTGAATCCCGACGGCGACCCGAAGCTGGCCGAGGCCCTGATCGACGGGTTCGCCGACGGCATCGCGTGGATACGGTCGCTGGGCGTGGAATGCCGGCCACCGGTACCCGTGCTCGGCTTCGGGCGCGGCCATCAGGTCGACAGCAATCACTACCTCGACACCTGTGAGCGGCTGATCCGCGACAGGGGTCACGAGGTACTGACCGCCACCCGGACGCACGCCCTCCTGACGGAGAACGGCGTGGTCAAGGGCGCGGAGTGCCTCCTGCCGGACGGATCCGTACGCCGGATCGAGGCCACCTGGACCCTGCTCGCCACCGGCGGATTCCAGGGCGACCCGGCCCTGCGCGCCGAGCACATCCACCCCCGGGCCGCGAACATCGCGCTACGGGCCAACCCGCACAGCGCGGGCGACGGTCTCGCGCTCGGCCGGGCGGCGGGCGCGGCGTTCGGCAAGAAGGACGCGGGGTTCTACGGCCACCTGATGCCGGCCGACGTCTCCCTGACCGACCCCGCGCGCTTCGTCGACCTGGCGCTCTACTACAGCGAGCACGCCCTGCTGTTCGACACCACGGGCGAGCGCTTCGTCGACGAGACGGTCGGCGACCATCTGACCACCATGGCGCTGCTGGAACGGCCAGGAGCCCGCGGCCTGCTGGTCGCCGACGCGCGGGTGCACCGCGAATGGATCAGCGCCTCGTACGTGGAGGGCATCCCCGGCGTGGACAAGTTCCAGCTCTGCCATCGCGCCGGGGCCCGCAGCGCGGTGGCCGAGAGCCTGGACGACTTCGCGTCGATGCCCGAGGAGTGGGGCTACCCGGGCGCCGTGATCCGCGACCGGATCAAGGAGTTCAACGCCACCACCACCGGTGACGGCGCGCCGGCCCCGGGGCGGCTGCTCGACGGCCGACCGCTCGACGAACCGCCGTTCTACGTCGTCGAAGCGGCCCCGGCGATCACCTTCGCCTTCGGGGGCCTGCTGATCGACACCGGCGCCCACGCGCTGTCCGCCGACGCGGCCGGGCACCGCCGGATCCCCGGCCTGCTCGCGGCCGGCGCGGACGCGGGCGGACTGTACCGGCGCGCCTACGCAGGCGGCCTCGCCCCCGCCCTGGTCTTCGGCCTCGCGGCGGCACACACCGCGCTCGACGAGGCACCCGCGCCCGTCCGACCCTGAGTGCCGGTAGGCCGCACGCACAAATTGTCGTGCACGAGTCTTGCCCGTCCGGCGCCGGATGCCTAGCGTACTGAATTGAGTTCACTTTGACTTATGGATCCGCTCCATGATTCGCAAGGTGAACACGGTTTCTCGTAAGTGGCGCGAAACGCGCTCTTCCCAGGGCCCGAGCCCCCGAGTTCCGCATGTTCCCGAGTTCAGAGTTCCCAAGTTCCTTCAAGGGAGTGGCTGTGAGTCAGTTCCTGCTCGTCCTGGTCAGCGGTGTGGCCAGTGGAGCCGTGTACGGCCTCATGGGTCTGGGGCTGGTCATCATCTACCGGGCCACGGACGTCGTGAACTTCGCGATGGCCTCCCTCGCGACCCTGGGCCTCTATGTGGCGGTCTCGCTCCACGACCGGGGCGTGGCGACGGTCGTCGGCGTCTTCGCCGCCGTCGCGATCACCGTGGCTGCCGGTCTCCTGGTACGGGAGACGGTGATCAGGCCGCTGGGTCAGGGCCAACTGTTCTCCGCGCTCGTCGTGACGATGGGCGTGTCCCTCGTGGTGGAGAGCGTGGCCGGTTCGATCTGGGGCGACCAGCCCAAGTCCTTCCCCAGCCTGGTCGACGGGACCGTGCGCTGGTCGGGTGCCGCGGTGCCGGTCCAGAGCCTGGTGACGATCGCCGTCGCAGCGGTGGCGATGGCGCTGGTGGGCTATCTGTTCGCCCGCACCACGCTCGGCTCGGCCATGCGCGCGGTGGCCGAGTCGGCGGAGACCGCCCGTGTCGTCGGCCTCGGCGCACAGCGCATCGCCCGGCTCTCCTGGGCGCTCGGCCTGGGTCTCGCCGCGCTCGCCGCCTGTCTGTACGCACCCCGCTCCGGGCTGGTGCCCACCGCCCTCGTCGCCCCGCTGTTCCGGGCCTTCGCCGGGATCTTCCTGGGTGGCCTCACCAGCATGTACGGCGCTGTCGTGGGCGGACTGACCATCGGCGTCCTGGACAACCTGGCGGCGAACTACGTCTCCGCCAGTTTCCGGGACACGTTCGTGTTCACGTTCACCGTGCTGGTCCTGCTGATCCGCCCGCAGGGCATGTTCGGCACCCGCACCTTCCAACGGGTCTGAGGGGTCGCATCCATGGTCTTCAACCGTTCCCTCCTGGCGAAGGCCGCCCTGGGACCGGCCGCCGGGGCGGTGCTCATGGCCTGCATGGCGTCCGGCGCCATCCCGGCGTACCAGATGTACTCGGTGGGGCTGGCGGCCGTGTACACCGTCGTCGTGCTGTCGGTCGGCCTGCTGGCCGGCTGGTCCGGCATCTGGTCGGTGGGCCACCCCGCCTTCTTCGCCATCGGCGCCTACTTCGCCGCGTACGGCAGCGGCCACGACTGGCCCCTGGAGGCGGTGGTCCTCGGTGCCGTCGCCACCGGTGCGGTCCTGGGCGCCTTCATCGGATACGCGGGTGCCAGGTTCTCCGTGCTCTACATCGCCCTGCTGACCCTCGCCTTCACCACGGTGACCCTGGAGCTCATCAACCGCTGGAGCAGTGTGACCGGCGGCGACCAGGGAGTTCCGGTGCTCCAACTGCGCAGCGCGCTCGGCCTGGGCACCGTCCTGGGCGGTGGCACCGACGCGCAGTACCTCGCGGTGGGGGCCGCCTCCGTGGTGCTCGGGCTGGCCGTGCCGGCCGCCGCCTCGGGGCTGCGTATGCGGTTGGTGGCCGCCAAGTCGCATCCCCTGGCCGCCCGTACGATCGGCATCGCGCCCGAGGCGCAGTCGGCGCTGTCGTTCGCGGTGAGCGGTGCGTGCACGAGCTTCGCGGGCGTCCTGCTCGGTCTGCTCACCGGGTTCGTCAGCCCTGATCCGTTCTCGCTGACCTTCGGCATCTCGCTGATCGCGGCGTGTGTGCTCGGCGGGGTGGGCACGGTCGTCGGCGCAGTGGCCGGCGGCATCTACCTGACCTGGAACCCCTCGCTCTCGTCGGCGGTCGGTCTGCCCCAGCCGGTGGTGCAGGGCGCCGTACTGATCGCGGTGCTTCTCTTCCTGCCCGGTGGAGTCGTGCCCTTCCTCGCCAGACCCGCGCGCGGTCTCCTGCGGCGCGTTCCCTGGCGGCCGGCGGTCAGGAACCCGTCGGTTCCCGAGCCGCAGGCGGATCTCGTGCCGGTCCGGCCCACGGCCGACGGCACCGTCCTGCTCCGGCTGGAGCACCTGTCCGTCGCGTACGGCGGGCTCAAAGCCCTGGAGGACGCCTCTCTGTCGCTGCGGCAGGACGAGATCCTGGCCGTCATCGGCCCCAACGGGGCAGGAAAGACGACCCTGTTGAACGCCCTGTCGGGGCTGACCGGCAACGGCCGCGTGAGTGGGACCGCCGAGTTCGCCGGACGGCCGTTGCTGACGGCGCGGGCGACCGCGCGGCGCCGGCTGGGCATCGGCCGTACGTTCCAGCACGCGGAGGTCTTCTCCGAACTCACCGTCGCCGAGAACGTGTTGTGCACCCGCCGCCGGGTCAGGGCCCGGGACCGGGCCGACGTCATGCGGCTGCTGGATTCCGTGGGCCTCGCGGAGGTGGCGGACCGCCGCCCCACGGAGCTGCCGTTCGGCCTCCAGAAACGGCTGGACCTCGCCCGCGCGATGGCCGAGGAACCGCGGCTGCTGGTACTGGACGAGCCGTTCGGCGGCCTCGACGCGGGTGAACGGGCGCTGCTGGCCGGGCACATCAGGCGGCTGCACGCCGGGGGAACCGCCGTGGTGATCATCGACCATGTCCTCGACGACCTCTTCTCCGTCGCCCACCGGGTGATCGCGTTCGACTTCGGACGCACGATCGGCGGGGGCACCCCGGACACCGTCCTCCAGGATCCCAAGGTGCGCTCGTCATATCTGGGAACGGTCGGCAGCCGGGCTCAACTACCTGAGCGGGTAAGCGAGTCGAGCCTGCTTCGACTGCGCGGCACAGGTCACTGCTACGGCGGGGTGACCGCCCTGCGGGACGTCGACCTCGATGTCCGCAAGGGAGTCGTGCTGGGGATCGCGGGCGCCAACGGCGCGGGCAAGAGCACCCTGGCCGGAATCCTGCACGGCTCCCTGAAACCCGCCCACGGCGAGCGGGAGACGGGCGACGCCGTCCGCACCAGCCTGGCGCCCGAGGGCCGGGCCCTGTTCAAGACGCTGTCCCTGCGCGAGAACCTCGAAGTGGCGGCGTACGCGGCGGGAATCACCGGCGCGCCCCTGCGCGAGCGGCTGGAGGAGACGGTCGGGTGGCTGCCGCCGCGGCTGCGCGACCGGATGCACGTCTCCGCCGCCGGACTGTCCGGCGGCGAGCAGCAGATGCTCGCCATCGCCCGGGCGCTCATTGTCCGGCCCGATGTCCTGATCGTCGACGAACCGGCGCTCGGGCTCGCACCGGCGCTGGTCGACGAGGTCTACGACCGACTGGTGCGGCTGGCCCACGACGGCCTGACCGTCGTACTGCTCGAACAACTCCTCAGCCGCGCCATGTCCGTCTGCCACGAGGTGGCCGTGCTGCACGAGGGCGTCGTCGCGGCCCACGGGCGGCCGGGCGACCCCGGGTTCGCGGCCCTGGCGGAAGCGGCGTACTTCGGCGGCCGCCCGGAAACGGCCGCCCCGACCGCGGCGGACGCCGCCCGGACCTCCCCAGTTGTGTGAATCCCGTTGTGAACGAGGTGGAACGTGTTCCGGACAATGAGAAGACTCCGTCGCGCCGCAGGAACCACGGCCGTCCTGGCTGTGGTGGCGCTGACGGCCAACGCATGCGCCGACCAGGACTCCGCGGGAGCAGGCGGAGGCAACCCGTCGGAGATCCACATCGGGGCGTGGCTCCCCCTCACCGGTGCCACCGCCTCGTACGGCGTGCCCGAGAAGGCGGGCGCCGACGCGTACTTCAAGATGGTCAACGCACAGGGCGGTGTCAACGGACGCAAGATCCGGTGGACCGTCAGGGACAACGCGGCCGACCCGCAGCAGACCGTACAGATCGCGCGTGAACTCGTCGGCCAGGACAAGGTCGTGGCCATCGTCAACGCGAACGGCACCTCCCAGGCCGAGGCCGCCTTCCCGTTCGTCCTCACCCAGTCCAAGGTCCCGGTCCTCAACGAGGTGGGTGGCAGCGAGTCCTGGTACGACCCGCCCCGCCCGGGCCTGTTCGGTACGCAGACCCTCTACGAGGACCAGGCCGCCGCGGTCGCCGCGTGGGCGGTGCAGGACGGCGCGAAGAAGATCCTCGTCGTGCACAGTGACCCGGCCGCTTTCGTGAACGTGGCCGAGCAGGTCGAGCCGGTCGCGAAGAAGGTGAACCCCTCGGTCGAGGTCGACCGGCTGGCGGTCAAGTACCAGACCACGGACTACACACCGGTGATCAGCAAGGTCAAGGCCGCGAAGACCCAGGCGGTGATCCTGATCCTCACCTCCCCCGAAGCGGCGGCCTTCATGAAGGAGGCCAAGCTCCAGGGACTCTCACTGCCCACCTACGCCTACGCGCCGGTGGCGGCCGAGTCGACGATCTCCCTGGCCAAGGACGCCGCCGAAGGCGTCAAGGCGGTCCAGCTGGTCAAGGCGCCCTCGGACCCGGATCCCGCGGTGAAGGAGTTCCGCACGGCCATGGCGAAGTACGAGCCCGGTCAGGACGCCGGATTCCTCGCACTGTGGGGCTGGAGCAACGCGAAGGTGTTCGCCGAGATCGCCAGGACCGTCAAGGGGTCCGTCACGTCCCAGGCCATCAGCGCGGCCTACCAGAAGGCCTCCACCGTGGACCCGGGGGTGTCGCCGGTGATGAAGTTCAGCACGAGCGGCCACCTCGGCACGCGCAGTGTGCAGAGGGTGGAGGTGAAGAACGGCGTCTGGACGTCGGTCGGCGACTTCTACACGCCGCCCACCCGCGACTGAACCGTCCTGGGCCCCTGGCCCCCGGCCGAGGCCGGGGGCCAGGGGCCCAGGGTTCCCAGGTGTCAGCAGCAGCGGCTCTGCGGGTGGGTCTCCCGGTGCAGGGTGCGCAGTACCTCGTACTCGCGGCGGGTCAGCACAGGAGCGTGCGGGTGGTGGCCGAGGTGGCGGGCGCGGTAGCGGTCGTACTCGGCTTCTCCGGTCAGTTCGCGCAGGTACCAGCGCAGGTACCGGAACACGGCTCGCGGGCCGCGCGCGGCGTTCATGAGCGCGCCCCCACCAGGGGTTCGGCGGCGCCCTCCGGGATCTCGATGCGGGATTCGACGTACGGCGCCTCGGTCGTCGGGAGCGGGACGGGCGAGCGTACGGCCCGTACGCACACCACGGCCGCATTGACGATGACCACCGAGACCAGCAGCAGGAACAGGGCGATCAGGACGCCGTCGACCGTCGAGTTCGTGACCACGGTGTGCATGTCGTCGAGGGTCTTCGCGGGCGCCAGGACCTGGCCGGCGTCGATGCCGTCGGAGTACTTGGCGCGCTGGGCGAAGAACCCGACCCGGGGATCGGCGGAGAAGATCTTCTGCCAGCCGGCCGTGAAGGTGATCGCGACCACCCAGGCCAGCGGGACGCCGGTGATCCAGGCCCAGCGCAGTCGGCCGGACTTGATCAGCACGGTCGTGCAGACGGTGAGGGCAACGGCAGCCAGCAGCTGGTTGGCGATACCGAACAGCGGGAAGAGCTGGTTGATTCCGCCGAGCGGATCGGTGGCGCCGCTGTAAAGGAAGTAGCCCCAGGCAGACACGACGAGTCCGCTGCACAGCCAGATGCCGGGCTTCCAGTTGACCCTGCCGATGGGCTTCCAGACGTTGCCGAGCATGTCCTGGAGCATGAAGCGTCCGACCCGGGTGCCCGCGTCGACCGTCGTGAGGATGAACAGCGCCTCGAACATGATCGCGAAGTGGTACCAGAATGCCTTCAGGGCCGCCCCGCCGAAGATCCCGGAGAAGATCTCCGACATGCCGACCGCGAGGGTGGGTGCGCCGCCGGAGCGGGCGATCAGCGTCTGTTCCTCCACGGCCTTCGCCGCCTGTGTCAGCTGGTCGGGGGTGATGGTGAAGCCCAGTCCCGCCACCGCGTGGGAGGCGGATTCGGCGGTGGTGCCGAGGAGTCCGGCGGGGGCGTTCATGGCGTAGTAGAGGCCGGGTTCGAGGGTGGCGGCGGCGATCAGGGCCATGATCGCGACGAACGACTCCATCAGCATGGCCCCGTAGCCGATCATCCGGACCTGGGACTCCTTCTGGATCAGTTTCGGAGTGGTCCCGGAGGCGACCAGCGCGTGGAAGCCCGACAGGGCCCCGCAGGCGATGGTGATGAACAGGAACGGGAAGAGCGCACCCGCGAAGACCGGGCCGGTGCCCGAGGAGGCGAAGTCACTCACCGCGTCGGCGCGCATCACCGGCGCGGCGACCACGACGCCGACCGCGAGGAGCGCGATGGTGCCGATCTTCATGAAGGTGGAGAGGTAGTCGCGGGGCGCGAGCAGCATCCACACGGGGAGGACGGAGGCGACGAAGCCGTATCCGGCCAGGCAGAAGACCAGCGTGGTCGGGCTCAGGGTGAAGGTGTCGGCGAGCGAGGAGTTCTGGACCCAGCTGCCGCCGACGATCGCGAGCAGCAGCAGTGCGACCCCGATGAGGCTGGTCTCGACGACCCGCCCAGGGCGGATGACATGCATCCAGAAGCCCATGAACAGGGCGATGGGGATGGTCATGGCGACGGAGAAGGTGCCCCACGGCGAGTGGGCGAGTGCGTTGACCACGACCAGGGCCAGCACCCCGAGCAGGATGATCATGATGGCGAACACGGCGATCAGAGCAGCCGCGCCGCCCGCCCTGCCGATCTCGTCCCGGGCCATCTGCCCGAGCGACTTCCCGTCCCGGCGCATGGACAGGAACAGCACCACCATGTCCTGCACCGCCCCGGCGAAGATCACTCCGGCGACGATCCACAGGGTGCCGGGCAGGTAACCCATCTGGGCCGCGAGCACCGGCCCCACCAGCGGTCCGGCGCCCGCGATCGCGGCGAAGTGGTGGCCGAGCAGCACCCGGCGGTCGGTCGGCTGGAAGTCGACGCCGTCATCGAGGCGTTCGGCGGGAGTGGCCCGGCGGTCGTCGGGCTTCAGAACGCGCCGGACGATGAAGCGGGAGTAGAAGCGGTAGGCGATGGCGTATGAGCCGAGGGCCGCCATCACCAGCCAGACCGCGGAGATCTCCTCGCCCCGGGCCAGCGCGAGGACACCCCAGCCGACCGCGCCGACCAGGGCGACGACGGCCCACACCAGGATCGAGCGTGACGTCATCCGGGAGGGCCCGGAGGGACCCGAGGGGATGGACCGCGGGCCTTCCGGCGCCGGACGAGCGGATTCGGGCATGGCTGATGCGGGCATGGCGGCTCCTCACCTTGACGGTGGTTGGGTGATGGCTGAGCGCGCATCGGGTGCGCGGCTCAGCGGGGTGACGTCGATGGCCGGCCGAGCCGGTCAGGGGTCGCGGTCTTCCTTCCTGGTCAGCGCGTAGGCGGCGAGCAGACAGAGCCCGCTCCCCGGGACCCAGGCGAGCTGGTACCAGTAGAAGAACGGCATCCCGGCGAGATACGGCCTCGCACCGGCGTACCAGGGGACCCACAGCAGCCCCGCCGCGGGCGCGAGGAGCAGCACCGTGACGGCGACGCGCCGTAGTCGCTGGTGTCCGGTCCGTGCCATGACCTGCGCTCCTCTCCCGCTCGTTGTGGGTCTGTGCAAGAGTTGCCCACCCGCCGGAAACGGTTGACACCGAATTTCCAGAAGATTTCCCGCCGGATCCCTGTCCTCCGAACCGGCCGGCCGCGCAACTCTTCGGCGAGGGGTTTCAGGCACACCAAGGACGGTGACCCATGGCGGACAGCGCCATGACCACGACGTTCCTCGCCGTGATCGGCGGGGCGTCGCTGCTCGCCGTGACCGCGCGCCGCCTGCGCTGCAACGACCGGCTGCCCTCGCTGGAGGGCTGGGCGCTGGCCGACCGCAGCCTCGGCCCGGTGTGGACGTGGCTGCTGCTCGGCGGCACGATCTTCACCGCGTACACCTTCACCGCCGTGCCCGGACTGGCGTACGGCAACGGTGCGCCGGCGTTCTTCGCGGTGCCGTACACGGTGATCGTCTGCCCGCTCGCCTTCGTCCTGCTGACCCGGCTGTGGGCGGTGGCCCGGAGGCACGGTTACATCACCGTCGCCGACTTCGTGCGCGGGCGGTACGGCTCGCCGCCGCTGGCGCTGGTGGTCGCGCTGACCGGGATCCTCGCGACGATGCCGTATCTGGCGCTGCAACTCCTGGGCATACGAGCCGTGTTGACCGCCGGAGGCCTTTATCCGCGGGGCGCCGCCGGAGACCTGGTCATGGTGGCGCTGTTCGCGGGGCTGGCGGTGGCGACGTACCGGCACGGGCTGCGCGCACCAGCCGTCATCTCGGCGCTCAAGGCGGTGGCCGTCTTCGTGTCGCTGGGCGTCGTCTGCTGGCTGGTCCTCAACCGGTTCGGCGGCCCCGGGCCCGTCTTCGAAGGGGCGGCGCGGCGCCTCGGCGGAACGGACGCCGCCCACTCGCCGCTGCTCCTGTGCCCCGCCCAGCAGCCCGCGTACGCCACACTCGCCCTCGGCTCCGCGCTGGCGCTGCTGATGTACCCGCATGTGCTCACCGCCGGTTTCGCCGCCGACAGCACGCGTACCGTCCGCAAGGTCGCCGTGGCGCTGCCCGCGTGGACGGGGCTGCTGGCGCTCTTCGGCTTCCTCGGCATCGCGGCCCTGGCGGCGGGGGTGCGGGCACCGGAGGGCGGTGCCGAGGCGGCCGTGCCGATGCTGGTCGACCGGCTGATGCCCGGGCCGCTGGCGGGCCTGGTGTTCGGCGCGATCACCGTGGGCGCGCTGGTCCCGGCCGCCGTGATGTCGATCGCCGCCGCCACCAGCTTCGTACGCAATGTGTACGTCGAGTACGTACATCCGACGGCCACGCCCAAGCGGCAGGTGCGTATCGCCAAGGCGGTGTCGCTCACCGCGAAGGTGGGGGCCGTCGCGTTCGTGTTCGGGCTGCGCGACCAGGACGCCGTCAACCTCCAACTGCTCGGTGGTGTCTGGATCCTGCAGATCTTCCCGGCCGTCGCCGTCGGCCTGTTCACCGGCCGACTGCATCCGCGTGCGCTGCTCGCCGGGTGGGCCACCGGTATGGCGGCCGGCACGTTCATGGTGGTGCGCGAGGGTTTCTCGTCCATCGTGCCGTTCGGTCCCGCCGACCGGCCCCTCCAGATCTACGCAGGTCTGGCCGCCCTGCTGCTCAACCTGGCCGTGGCCGTGCTCGGCACTGCCGTCCTCGAACGTCTCGGCGTCCCGCGCGGCGCCGACGCGACCGACCTGCCGTCCCGCCTGACCGTCAGGCGACGCCCCGAGACGGGAGCGAACCACCCGTGAGACGCAGACAGCCCATGCCCCTGCCGGTGATGCCACCGGTGGCCGCGGCCCTGGCCGAACCGGCCGTCACCGCACCGCTCCTTCCACGCCCCGCCGCCCCGGGGGAGGCACTTGCCCCCGTGGCGGGCGATCCGGCCGAGGCCGAACGGGAGGCCGCCCTCGCCGGCCTCTTCGAGCTGCACTACTCCTCGATGCTGCGACTGGCCGTCCTGCTGGGTGCCGACGACCCGGAGAACGTGGTGGCCGAGGCCTATTACCAGCTCTACCGGAAGTGGCGGCGGCTGCGGGAGACCGGGGCGGCGGAGGCGTATCTGCGCTCCACCGTGTGCAATCTGACCCGGATGCGCATACGCCACCTCCAGGTCGCCCGACGGCATGTGGAGAACCCGCCCCCGCCGGACGACTCCGTCGCCTCCGCCGAGAGCACCGCTCTGCTCCACGACGACCAGCGCGTACTGATCGGCGCCCTGCAGCAGTTGCCCGCCCGGCAGCGCGAGGCGCTCGTCCTGCGCCACTGGCTGGGCCTCAAGGAGAGCGAGATCGCCGCCGCGATGGGCATCTCCTGCGGCTCGGTCAAGACACACACCGCACGCGGCATCGCCGCTCTGACCCAGGCGATGGAGACACGGCGATGAACGACACCAGCCCGGACCGGGCCGACAACGACTTCACGGAACAGGACCTCGCGGACCAGCCCTTCACAAACCAGGACCGCACACAACAGGACCGTACGGAAAGGGAGTTGCGCGCCGCCCTGGAGACGCTGGCCTGCGGAGTGAGCGCCGCCCCCTCCCCCGACGCCTACCGCACGGCGCGCGGCGACTGGCTGCGACGGGAGCGACGCCGTCGGCTCGTCCTCGCCGTGCTGATCGCCGTCGTGTTCACCCTCGCCGTACTGATCGGCCTGTGGGTCCTCAACCACGCCCCGTCCGACCCCGGCGTCATCTTCTCGGGGACACGGAACTCGATTGTCCCCGGCACGGTCCCGGGCGTCTCGCCCTGACCGTCGCTCTTGCCCCGATCACCGACACCACCCTAGCCTCAATTTGTGCCACAAATAAACAAAATCCGAACGCGCAACGCCATGCCGGGAAACACCCTCACCCGACTCCGCATCGCCCTCACCGTGTTCTTCGCCCTCGACGGCTTCGTCTTCGCCGGCTGGGTCGTGCGTATCCCCGCCATCAAGGAACAGACGGACGCCTCCGCCAGCGCCCTCGGCCTCGCCCTCCTGGGCGTCTCCGGCGGAGCCGTCGTCACGATGGTCCTCACCGGGCGCCTCTGCCGCCGCTACGGCAACCACCAGGTCACCGTCGTCTGCGCCGTCCTCCTCTGCCTCAGCGTCGCCCTGCCGCCGCTCACCCACTCCGCCCTGGCACTCGGCGCCGTCCTGCTGATCTTCGGCATGGCCTTCGGCGGCATCAACGTCGCCTTCAACAGCGCCGCCGTGGAACTGGTCGCCGCGCTGCGCCGCCCGGTCATGCCCAGCTTCCACGCGGCCTTCAGCCTCGGCGGCATGATCGGCGCCGGGCTCGGCGGACTCGTGGCCGGGGTCCTGTCCCCCACCCGCCATCTGCTCGGCCTCACCGTGATCGGGCTGCTCGTCACCCTCTTCGCGGGCCGCACCCTGTTGCGCCATCAGCCGCCCGGTTCACCGGAGAGCTCGGCGCCGCGGGAGAGCACTCCACGCCGCATGGACTCCCGCGCCCGCCGCCTGGTGTTCGTCTTCGGCCTGATCGCGCTGTGCACGGCGTACGGCGAAGGAGCTCTGGCCGACTGGAGCGCCCTGCACCTGGAGCAGGACCTGGACGCCACATCGGGCCTCGCGGCGATCGGCTACTCCTGCTTCGCGCTCGCGATGACCATCGGCCGGCTGACCGGTACGACGCTGCTGGAACGCCTGGGCCAGACCCGCACGTTGGTGTACGGCGGTGCGACCGCGGCGGTCGGCATGCTGCTCGGCGCACTCGCGCCCTCACTGTGGGCGGCGCTACTCGGCTTCGTGATCACCGGGCTCGGGCTCGCCAACCTCTTTCCCGTCGCCGTCGAACGCGCCGGCGCCCTGGCCGGACCCGACGGAGTCGCGATCGCGTCCACACTGGGCTACGGCGGCATGCTCCTGGGCCCGCCCGCCATCGGGTTCATGGCCGACTGGTTCTCCCTCCCCGTCGCCCTCACCAGCGTGGCCGCGCTGGCGGCCCTCGCCGCCCTGATCGGCGTGACGACGCGCCGCGTGGCTACGAACTGACCGTACGTCACCTCGCACCCGACGCATCAGTCGGCGACGCGGTACATCGTCTCGCCGAAGTCGACATGAAGGCCCCCGCCCGTCAGGCCCCAGGCCGACGAACGCACCCGTGAATCCCAGGGACCGGATCTGCCCGTCCACGATCTCCGCCGAGCCGCAGTCCGGTGGTGTCGCCGAGGCACACCTCGCCCGCTTCGTCGACGCTCACCGCACCCCGGTCGCAGCTCGCCACGTGCAGCACCGTCGGGGACCGCAGTGTCGAACACGTTCGCAGGCAACGCCCCCTGCGTGGTTCGGCCCCGCGCAAAACCCGGTTGCCCGGACGGAACGCCGCTGCGAGAGTCGTGGCCATGTCTGTCTTCTCCGCGTACGACGGAACCGAGCTGGCCTGTCGCGAACTCGGGGAGGGGCCACCGCTGGTCTGTCTTCCCGGCGGCCCGATGCGGGACTCCGACTACCTCGGGGACCTCGGCGGTCTGTCCGCGCACCGGCGTCTGATCATGCTCGATCTGCGGGGCACCGGCCGGTCCGCGGTGCCGGAGGACCCCGCGTCCTACCGTTGCGACCGTCTCGTGCAGGACGTCGAGGCCCTGCGCGAACACCTCGGCCTCGACCGGCTCGACCTGCTCGGCCACTCCGCCGGCACGAACCTGGCCGTGCTGTACGCGGCCCGGTACCCCGAGCGCGTCGGCAGCCTCGCGCTGATCACCCCGAGCGTCCTGGCCGTCGGCGTCACCGTCACCGGAGACGTCCGAATCCGGACCGCACAACTGCGCCGGGACGAGCCGTGGTTCCCGGAGGCGTTCGCGGCCCTGGAGGCCCTCGTCGCCGGCCGGCCCGACGCCGACACCTTTCAGGCCATCGCCCCCTTCTGGTACGGCCGCCTGGACGAGACCGCGCGTGCCCACCGGACGGCCGAGGACGAACAGCGCCACGCCGAGGCCGCGGCCGTCTTCGCCGCCGAGGGCGCCTTCGACCCGGCGGCCACCCGGGCGGCGCTCGCCTCTCTCGCCTCGCCGGTCCTCGTCCTGGCCGGGGAGGTCGACCTCAACTCCCCGCCACCCGCGATGGCCGAGCTCTCGGAACTGTTCCCGCACGCCGAACTCGTCGTCCAGCCCGGTGCAGGCCACTTCCCGTGGCTCGACGACGCGAACCGGTTCGTGGCGACCACCCAGGCGTTCCTGAGGTGAGCGACCACCGCCCGGACTCCTCCCAAACCTCTCAACTCCCGACTCACCCCACTCTCCCGACTGGAGCCAGCCTGATGGAAATCGTGCGTTTCGTGGAAATCCTGGACGCGCAGGGCCGGTTAATGGCCGACGCCGCCGAGCGAGCGGGGACCGACGCCAAGGTGCCGACCTGCCCGGGCTGGCAGGTGCGCGACCTGCTGCTTCACACGGGCGGGGTGCACCGCTGGGCCGCCTCCTACGTCGCCGAGCGGACCATGTCACCCCATCGCCCCGGCAGCCCGCCCGACCTCGACGGCGACGCGCTGCTCACCTGGTTCCGGGAGGGCCACCGCACCCTCGTCGACACCCTCGCCTCGGCCCCGCCCGACGTCGAGTGCTGGAGCTTCATGGCGGCCCCCTCACCCCTCGCCTTCTGGGCCCGGCGGCAGGCCCATGAAACCGCCGTCCACCGGGTGGACGCCGAGTCCGCCGTCGGTGCCGCACGCACGCCGCTCGCACCGGAGTTCGCCGTGGACGGCATCGAGGAACTGCTGCTGGGTTTCCACGCCCGCACCAAGAGCCGGCTCCGCACGGACGAACCCCGGGTGGTGCGGGTGCGGGCGACGGACAGGGACGACGCGGTGTGGACCGTACGTCTGTCGTCGGAGCCGGCGGCAGCCGAACGAACCACGGCTCAGGCGGCGTCGACGGCTCAGGAGGCCGACTGCGAGGTGACCGGCCCGGCGGCCGCTCTCTACCTGGCGCTGTGGAACCGGCAGCCGTTCCCCGGCGTGACCGGCGATCCCGAGCTCGCCGCCCTGTGGCAGGAGAGGTCCGCCGTCTGACGCCGACCCGCGTTCCGCACCACCGACCATTTTGTTGCATCCACATTAACTGCACTTGCATTCAATGCACGTGCATGTACTGTCTTCGACATGACCTCTCCGCTCACCACCCCAGCGACCGACGGACGCTGGACTCCCCGTCTGTGGGGCACCCTGCTGGTGCTCTGCGCCGCGATGTTCCTGGACGCACTTGACGTGTCGATGGTCGGTGTCGCACTGCCGTCCATCGGCTCCGAACTCGACCTCTCCACCTCGACGCTGCAATGGATCGTCAGCGGTTACATCCTGGGATACGGCGGACTCCTGCTCCTCGGCGGGAGGACCGCCGACCTGCTCGGCCGCCGTCAGGTGTTCCTCGTGGCGCTCGGCGTCTTCGCCCTCGCCTCACTGCTCGGCGGCCTCGTCGACTCGGGTCCCCTGCTGATCGCCAGCCGCTTCATCAAGGGACTCAGCGCCGCCTTCACCGCACCGGCGGGCCTGTCCATCATCACCACGACCTTCGCGGAGGGCCCGCTGCGCAACCGGGCCCTGTCCATCTACACCACCTGCGCGGCCACCGGGTTCTCGATGGGCCTGGTCCTCTCCGGCCTGCTCACCGAGGCGAGTTGGCGCCTGACCATGCTGCTGCCGGCCCCGGTCGCCGTACTCGCCCTGGTCGCGGGCCTGAAGCTGCTGCCGCGCAGCGAACGCGAGAAGGACCACAACGGCTACGACGTCCCCGGCGCGATTCTCGGCACCGCCTCGATGCTGCTGCTGGTCTTCACCGTCGTACAGGCCCCGCAGGTCGGCTGGGCATCCGCCCGGACCCTGCTGTCCTTCCTCGCCGTGGCCGTGCTGCTCAGCGTCTTCGTCCGCGTAGAGCGGCGCTCCGCCGGGCCGCTGATCCGGCTGGGTGTGCTGCGCTCCGGGCCCCAGATCCGCGCACAGCTCGGCGCGTTGACGCTCTTCGGCTCGTACGTCGGATTCCAGTTCCTCGTGACCATCTACATGCAGTCACTCCTCGGTTGGTCGGCGCTGCACACGGCGCTCGCCTTCCTTCCCGCGGGTGCGATCGTCGCGCTGTCGGCGACGAAGATGGGCGCGATCGTCGACCGGTTCGGCACCCAGCGGCTGATCGTGGCGGGATTCGCGCTGATGATCACCGGGTACGCCCTGTTCCTCCGGGTCAGCCTCGACCCGAACTACGCCACCCTGATCCTGCCGTCGATGGTCCTGATCGGCGGCGCCTTCGCACTGGTCTTCCCCTCGCTCAACATCCAGGCCACGAGCGGCGTCGACGACCACGAACAGGGCATGGTCTCCGGCCTGTTGAACACCTCGGTCCAGGTGGGCGGGGCGATCTTCCTGGCCGTCGTGACGGCGGTGGTCACCGCGGGCACCCCGGCGAACCCCTCGCCGCAGGCCGTCCTCGACGCCTACCGGCCCGGGCTGATCGTGGTGACGGGCATCGCGCTCGTCGGCCTGCTCGCCACACTCCCCGGACTGCGCACACGGCGTCCGGGCCGCTCCGTCGTTGTCGCGAAGTCCCTTCAGCAGCAGCAAGAGAAGGAGGCGGCGACGCCCGAATCGGTGGCGGCCCGCGACTGACCGGACCTGTCCAGCGTCCGAGCCCGGCCGGGGTGGCTTGCCCGGCCGGGCGTCCGGCTGTTTGACTCAGCGGATGGACAACTACGGGGCACACCTGGGGCAGGGCCGCGCGAGGGACTCCCAGGCACGGCGGGACGCGGTCACCGTGGAGATCGGCTACGCCCTGTGCAGCGCCGTGTTCCTCGCGGCCGTCGTCTTCGGGGTGGTGGCCGGTCCCGCGTGGGCCTTCGACCTGTCCGACGCCGCGCAGGGCACACTCGTCGCCTCGGGCGCGACACTGGGCGCCGTCCTGTTCACCGTGCGCGTGGTGAGCGTACTGAACCGCTTCGCCCGCGAGAACGGCGCCGCCGACGGGCCTCAGCCGAGCCAGCCCGGCCGCACCAACCCCGACTCGTAGGCCAGCACCACCAGTTGGGCCCGGTCGCGGACGCCCAGCTTCACCATCGTGCGGCTCACATGGGTCTTCGCGGTGAGCGGGCTGACGACCAGACGACGGGCGATCTCCTCGTTGGACAGGCCCATTCCGACCAGGGCCATCACCTCCCGTTCCCGTTCGGTGAGCCGGGCGAGGGCGTCGGCGGCGGCCGGTTCCTTCGAACGGGCCGCGAACTCGCCGATCAGACGCCGGGTGACTCCGGGCGACAGCAACGCGTCACCGGCGACCACCGCCCTTACGGCACGCAGCAGTTCGTCCGGCTCGGTGTCCTTCACCAGAAAACCGGAGGCGCCGCTGCGGATCGCCTCGAAGACGTACTCGTCGAGTTCGAAGGTGGTCAGCATGACCACCCTGACGTCGTTCAGCGCGGTGTCGCCGGTGATCCGGCGCGTCGCGGCGAGCCCGTCCAGCACGGGCATGCGGATGTCCATCAGGACGACATCGGGGCGCAGTTCACGTACCGCGCGCAGCGCTTCCTCCCCGTCGGCGGCCTCCCCTGCCACCTCGATGTCGGGCTGCGCGTCGAGCAGTGCCCTGAACCCCGCGCGGACCAACGACTGGTCGTCGGCGAGCAGTACACGGATCACCGGTCCTCCTTCGCCTTGAGTGGCAGCGCCTTGAGTGGCAGCCGCGCAAGCACCCGGAAACCGCCGTCCGCGCGCGGCCCCGCCTCGATCGTGCCACCGAGGGCGACGGCCCGCTCCCGCATGCCGGCCAGCCCGTTCCCGCTGCCACCCGCGTCGGCGCCGGTCGCGGGCCCGTCGTCGTCGACGCGGAGCCGCAGGGTGCCGTCCGCTTCGTCCACCTCGACCAGCACGCGCGCGTGCCGCGAACCGGAGTGCCGTACGACGTTGGTGAGGGCCTCCTGGACGATCCGGAAGGCGGCGAGATCGGCACCCGGCGGAAGCTTCGGGGCCGCGCCGCGCACCTCGACGGTCAGTCCGGCCGCCGCCGCCTGCTCCACCAGCTCGGACAGCCGGTTCAGCCCGGGCGCCGGAGCGCGCGGCGCGTCCCCCGGCGTACGCAGCGTGTCGAGCACCTGACGCACCTCGCCGAGCGCCTCCTTGCTGGCCCCTTTGATGGCGGTGAGCGCGGTGCGGGCCTGCTCGGGGTCGGAGTCGAGCAGCGCGAGACCGACCCCGGCCTGCACGTTGATGACCGAAATGCTGTGCGCGAGTACGTCATGCAGTTCGCGCGCGATCCGCAGCCGCTCCTCGTCGGCTCGCCGGCGGACGGCCTGGGCGCGCTCGGCGCGTTCCCGGTCCCACTGCTCCCGTCGCACCCTGACCAGCTCGGCGACCGCAACGATGGCCACCACCCAGGCGGCGACAACAAGCTCCTGACCCCAGGAGGCGGCCTCGTCGCCGGACGGCGGCAGCCACCGGTACAGCCAGTGCGCGATCAGTACGTGCCCGGCCCAGAGCATCCCGACGGCCGCCCACGCGGCCCCGCGGCGCCCGGCGACGACGGCGCTGAAGCAGCCCAGGGCCACGGTTAGGAAGACCGGCCCGTACGGATATCCGGCGCCGAGATACACCATGGCGGCAGCGGCGGTGCCGAAGGCGACGAGCACCGGATGCCGCTGCCGCCACAGCAGCAGCGCCGAACCGGCGACGAGCAGGAGACACGCGAAGAGGTCCAGGTGGGCGCGGTCCCCTTCCTGCCGGCCGGCGGCGAACTTCGAGCCGAGGAGCACGAAGGCGGTCAGCGGGACGACGGAACGCCAGGGCCACCGGCCGGCACCCCGGTCCGCCCCTGCCGGCCCCTCCCCGCGCCGGTACCCCCACCACCGGGGCGGGCCTCCCCCGCGTCCGCGTCCGCGCTGCTCGTCCATGTCCGCCACGCTAGACGGCGCCGCCCCTCGACGGCGTCCGCCGGGCGAGGTGATCACCCGTACTCCCCGGGGAGTACGAGGCCGGGGGCGCCCTTTCCGCCGCACCCGCCCCGACTCCTTCTCCCCTTCCTTACTCCTTCTCCCCCTCGGGGAACACGAGCCCCACCCCATGGGCGATCCGGCTGACGGCGTACCGGTAGAACCCCTCCCGGTCCTCCACCACCCGGTTGAACTGGCCGAACAGCTCGAACCCGACCAGCCCGTACACCTGCGCCCAGGCCGCGGCGAGCGCCACCGCCGTCTCCGGTGGCAGGTCGGGGGCGATGTCGGCGGCCAACCGCTCGGCCTCGGGGCGCAGTTCGGCGGGGATCGGGGTGAGTGCCACGCCTCGGCCCCGGTGGGCGTCGCGCACGACGGCGATCAGCAGCAGTCCGACGCGCGAGGCGGCCGGCACGGTGGTGGGGGGCGCCTTGTACCCGGGGACCGGGGAGCCGTAGATCAGCGCGTACTCGTGGGGATTCTCCAGCGCCCAGCCGCGCACCGCTTCGCACACCGCGACCCAGCGCCGCAGCGGGCCGGTGTCCGCGACTGCGGCGTGGGCGGCCTCGGCAGCCTCGCCCATGGAGTCGTAGGCGTCGATGATGAGGGCGGTCAGCAGGTCGTCGCGGCTGGGGAAGTAGCGGTAGAGCGCGGAGGAGACCATGCCGAGTTCACGGGCGACGGCCCGCAGCGAGAGTTTCGCGGCGCCTTCGGCCGCGAGCTGTCTGCGCGCCTCTTCCTTGATCGCCGAGGTGACCTCGATCCGGGCGCGGGCGCGGGCTCCTTTTGCGGTGCTCATGGGGGCAAGTGTCCCATGTTTCGGAGCAGTGCACACAATCGAGAGCATCGAACTAAAAAGAGAGCAGTGCTCTTGCTTTGGATCACCGATCTCCGGCAGACTGCTCTCAAGCGAGAGCAGTGCTCTCGCAACCAGGATCCACACGCACGCTCCCTGACCGAATTCCAGGAGGACACCATGCCGTCGCCGTCAGCCCACTACATGAAGCCCAAGGCGTTCGACCGGGTCATGAACGGATTCATCGGCTGGCTCGCACGCCACGGCATGAGCCTCATGGGCACCGCCGAACTCTCCGTACTCGGCCGCAAGAGCGGGGAGTGGCGCCGGGTGCCCGTCAACCCGCTGCCGTACGAGGGCGGCCCCTACCTCGTCTCGGCGCGCGGCCACTCCGAGTGGGTGCGGAACATGCGCGCCGCCGGCGGCGGACGACTCAAGGTCGGCCGCCGGGTACAGGAGTTCACCGCGGTCGAACTGCCGGACGCGGAGAAGCCGGTCGTGTTGCGTACCTACCTCAAGAAGTGGGGCTGGGAAGTGGGGCGCTTCTTCGGCGACGTCGACGTCAACTCGACCGACGAGCAGCTGCTCGCCGCCGCTCCCAAGCACCCCGTCTTCCGGATCACCATCACCTCCTGAACGTCCCTCGGCACCTCGCCGAGACCCGGGCGAAGCGCCTCAGGGCTTGTCGAGCACGGTGAGGGCGCGCCCGGCCATGGGGTGGGTGCGCACCAGCTCGCCCAGTGAGGTGGAGCCCCGGGTGATGTCCCGGAAGGCGTTCCACGCAGGGCGGAAACCGGTCAGGGCGGCGTGGAAGAGGCCGGGGCGCCGCTCGAACGCCTTCAGCATGCTCCGGCCGACGGCCATCTCGACCCCGAGTCCGGCCTTGATCGCGAACGCGTAGTTCAGTGCCTGCCGGCGCGTGTCCACGGCGTCGTTGGCCTCCGCGATGCGTACCGCCCACTCCCCCGCGAGCCGTCCTGAGCGCAGCGCGAACGAGATGCCCTCGCGGGTCCACGGCTCCAGCAGGCCCGCCGCGTCCCCGCAGACCAGCACCCGCCCTCGGGACAGCGGCGAGTCGTCGGCGCGGCAGCGCGTCAGATGGCCGGAGGAGATGCTCGGCTCGAAACCGGCCAGCCCCAGCCGGGCGATGAAGTCCTCCAGATACCGCTTGGTGGCCGCGCCCTCACCCCGCGCGGAGATCACACCCACCGTCAGGGTGTCGCCCTTGGGGAACACCCACCCGTAACTGCCGGGCATCGGACCCCAGTCGATCAGTACCCGTCCCTGCCAGTCCTCCGCGACGGTCTGCGGCACCGGGATCTCCGCCTCCAGGCCGAGATCCACCTGGTCGAGTTTCACCCCGACGTGTGCTCCTATGCGGCTGGCACTGCCGTCCGCGCCCACGACCGAGCGGGCCAGCACCGTCTCGCCGCCCTGCAGGACGACGGCGACCGTCCGCCGGTCCGGCACCGCGGAGCCGTGCTGCTCGACCCGCGACACCGTGACGCCCGTACGCAGCTCGGCGCCCGCCTTCTGGGCGTGCTCGACGAGCTGCTGGTCGAACTCGGGCCGGTTGATCAGCCCGAACAGCATCTGCTTGGAGCGACGTGTGCGGGTGAAGCGGCCGTTGTTCGAGAAGGTGACCGCGTGCACCCGGTCCCTGAAGGGCAGTTCGAAGCCGGGCGGCAAGGAGTCGCGCGAGGGGCCGATGATCCCGCCGCCGCACGTCTTGTAGCGCGGCAGTTCCGCTTTCTCCAGCAACAGCACACTGCGGCCCGCGACCGCCGCCGCATACGCGGCCGAGGCCCCCGCGGGTCCCGCGCCCACCACAACGACGTCCCACACCTGCGCCACGTCGTCCGCCGAAGAGTTCTCGCTGCTCACGATGGTCTGCTGCTCCTGGTCATCCGCCTGCCGCACCTGTTCCTCCGCATCCTACGGCGGGCGTCGCCACAGTCCGCTGTGGGAGGATCACAGGACTTCTCTGGCTACAACGTCGCACCCACAAGGAGCGTGCCCATGTCCTCGAATCCGGTCGCCGAGACCGTCGCCTCCCTCATGCCGAGGGCACGGGCGGAGCTCACCGAACTGGTGGCGTTCAAGTCGGTGGCGGACTTCGAGCAATTCCCGAGGAGTGAGAGCGAGGCCGCCGCCAACTGGGTCGCCGACGCGCTGCGCGCCGACGGGTTCCAGGACGTGGCCCTGCTCGACACCCCGGACGGCACGCAGTCGGTGTACGGCTTCCTGCCCGGCCCCGAGGGTGCGAAGACCGTCCTGCTCTACGCCCACTACGACGTGCAGCCGCCGCTCGACGAGGCCGGCTGGGTGTCCCCGCCGTTCGAGCTGACCGAGCGCGACGGCCGCTGGTACGGACGCGGTGCCGCCGACTGCAAGGGCGGCCTCATCATGCACCTGCTCGCGCTGCGCGCCCTCAAGGCGAACGGCGGCGTCCCGGTCAACGTCAAGGTGATCGCCGAGGGTTCGGAGGAGATGGGCACGGGCGGTCTGGAGCGGTACGCCGAGGAACACCCGGAGTTGCTCGGCGCCGACACGATCGTCATCGGCGACGCGGGCAACTTCCGGGTCGGGCTGCCGACGGTCACCTCGACGCTGCGCGGCATGACCATGCTCCGGGTCAGGATCGACACCCTGGAGGGCAACCTCCACTCGGGCCAGTTCGGCGGGGCCGCGCCCGACGCGCTGGGCGCGCTGATCCGCGTACTCGACTCGCTGCGGGCCGGGGACGGTTCGACGACGGTCGACGGACTCACGGACGAGGCGTCGTGGGACGGGCTCCAGTACGACGAGAAGCAGTTCCGCACGGACGCCAAGGTGCTCGACGGGGTGGAGCTGATCGGCTCCGGGCCGGTCGCCGACCGGATCTGGGCGCGCCCGGCGGTCACGGTCCTCGGCATCGACTGCCCTCCGGTGGTCGGCGCCACCCCGTCCGTGCAGGCGAGCGCCCGTGCGCTGGTCAGCCTTCGGGTGCCGCCGGGCGTGGACGCGGCGGCGGCGACCAAGCTCCTGCAGGCGCATCTGACGGCGCACACGCCGTGGGGCGCCCGGGTGACCATGGAGCAGATCGGCCAGGGCCAGCCGTTCCGCGCCGACACCTCCAGCCCGGCGTACGCGGCGATGGCCGAGGCCATGGCCGTCGCGTACCCGGGCCAGGAGATGCAGTACGCGGGCCAGGGCGGCTCGATCCCGCTGTGCAACACGCTCGCGTCGCTCTATCCGCGGGCCGAGATCCTGCTGATCGGCCTGAGCGAGCCGGAGGCCCAGATCCACGCGGTGAACGAGAGCGTGTCCCCGGAGGAGCTGGAACGCCTGTCGGTGACAGAGGCCCTGTTCCTCCGGAACTACGCCGCGTCCTGAGCCTCCCCGGCAGCCCCGCCCCGTCCGCCTACTCCGCCTCGGCCTCTCCCACCGCCACCCCCGCCTCCAGATAGAGCGCGGCGCCCCGCTCGCGGGCCCGGAGCGCCCCGCGCAGGCGCTCGTAGCGGACGGGCGGGAGCAGGTCGGCGGCCTCCTCCTCGGTGACGAAGCGCCAGTCGCGCAGTTCGGGGCCGGGCAGCAGCACCCGCCCGGCCCGGGCGCTGTCGAGCCGTCCGCCGTCGAAAAGGAGACGCAGTCCGCCGTAGCGGGGCGGCTCGGGCGGCTCCCAGTCGATGACGAGGAGCCGGGGTACGTCGGTGAGGTGGATGCCCGTCTCCTCGGCGACCTCGCGGATGCCCGCGCGCGCGGGAGCCTCGCCCCGCTCGACGACGCCGCCGGGAAACTCCCAGCCCGGCTTGTAGGTGGGGTCGACGAGCAGGACCCGATCCTGGTCGTCGAACAGCAGGACCCCGGAAGCCACCGTTTCGCCGGTGGGTTCCGGGGTCTGCACGATGTCGCACGTGGGCGCGGTCCCGGTGCCGACGGCCTCGGCGATTCGTACGGCCGTCTCGTACGGGGTGAGGGCGCTGGTGTCGACCGGATGGGCGTCGGCGGTGAGCCAGGAGGCGAGCGCCGTCCGGTACGACTCGATCTGGTCGTACGACCATTGCCGTACGCGTATCTCTCCGTCCGGGAGGTCCGGTGGGATCTCCCGGGTGGCTATTCGCTCGCGCAGGATCGTTTCCGCCGGGGCGAGGAGCACATGCCGGACCGCGATCCGGCGGGCGGCGAGGCCACCGAAGATCTCGTCGCGGTACTCCTGGCGAAGGAGCGTCATGGGGACCACGAGGGTGCCGCCGAGCTCGGCGAGCATGGCGGCCGCAGTGTCCACGACGAGCCGCCGCCAGATCGGCAGATCCTGGAAGTCACCGACCTCCGCGAGTCGCTTGGGCGGCAGCAACTGCGCGAGTGCCCCGCCGATGACCTCGGGGTCGAAGAGCGTGCTGTTCGGGATCAGTTCGTTCAGTTCCCGTGCGGTGGCCGTCTTCCCCGCACCGAACGCGCCGTTGACCCAGACGACGATCACATTTCCCCCTCTTCTGTTGGACCCCTGAGGCTTGCCCGTTCCACCCTGCCACGGAAACCAGATTCGGATGAGGGCGCAAACACGGCGGCGCCGATGCCCCGTCACACGGGCCACCGGCGCCACTTGGACCACTTCCGGCTCGTCAGCCGTTGGTGCTGTCGCCTCCCAGCGCGTTCTCGTCCACGGCCATGCTGTCGCTCGCGACGGTGTGGTCGAGGGCGCTGAGCGTGTCGTCCACGTTCAGATCACCGAGGGCGTCGGCGCCGAGGCCGTGGGAGGGGGTGATCGCCGCGACGACGAACCCGGTGGCGAGGGAGGCGATGGCGAGCATGCTGCGCTTCTTCATGCCCGGCTCAACTGCCGAACCGGGGTGGGGGTCACGGGGTTCGCGCACCGTGTCACATTCCCGGCGCCCGCGCCGTCCTACTGCCGAGGCACCATCCGCGGACCAGAGGAGCGACCGCATGCCGGCAGCCGGGGCCACCAGCAACACAACGACCCTCAACCGTCTCCACTCCGCCGTGAACAGCGGCGACCCGGACATCATCGCCAAGGCCATCGACGAGCTCGTCGCACCGGACCTGCTCTTCCACGCGCCGGTACCGATGGGCGCGACGGGACCCGCGGCACTCAAGCGCGTGTGGGAAACACTCCTGCGCGCGTTCCCCGACATCCACGTCTCCGTCGAGGAGACGGTCGCGGAAGGCGACAAGGTCGTCTCCAGGAACACGGTGACCGGGACCCACCTGGGCGAGTACCAGGGGTTGCCGCCCACGGGACGGACCGTCACCTACGGCGAGATCTTCATCTGCCGGTTCGCCGAGGGACGGATCACCGAGATCCGGGGCGTCGTCGACGTCCTCACCCAACTGCGCCAGCTCGGCGCCCTCCCGGGCTGACGTCGCCCGGGACGACAGAACCTCCGGGCGGAGCCGGGTTTCGACACGCGGCGCCATGAAGTCCCCCGTGGGCGTCGCTTCACCGGTTCGCGCCCGAACCCGGCGATCAGCCGCCCCTCAGACGCTCGCCTCGGCCGTGTCGTCCGCTCTGCGCGTCAGCGCTGCCGCTGCCGCGCCGACGAGGCCCGCGTCCGTGCCCATCTGTGCCGGGACGATCTCCAGACGCTGGACGAACGACAGCGTGGCGTAGGTCTTCAGCGCCGCACGCAGGGGCGCGAAAAGAACGTCACCGGCCTTCCCCACACCGCCGCCGATCACGGCGACGTCGATCTCCACGAGGGTCGCCGTGGCGGCGATGCCTGCCGCGAGCGCCTGGGCGGCGCGCTCGAAGGAGGCAAGGGCGACCGGGTCGCCGGCCCGCGCCGCCTCGGCGACCGCGGCGGCCGAGATGTCGCCGTCGGGGCCCGGCTGCCAGCCGTTCGCCAGGGCGCGGCGAGCGATGTTGGGACCGCTGGCGATGCGCTCCACACAGCCGCGGGAGCCGCAGGCACAGGGTTCACCGTCGAGTTCCACGCTGATGTGCCCGATGTGGCCGGCGTTGCCGGTGGGTCCGGGGTGCAGCCGGCCGTTGAGGACCAGGCCGCCGCCGACGCCGGTCGAGACGACCATGCACAGCGCGTTGTCGTGGCCGCGGGCGGCGCCCTGCCAGTGCTCGGCCGCCGTGATCGCCACACCGTCGCCGATCAGTTCGACGGGCAGGCCGCCGGTCACGGCCTGGACTCGTGCGACCAGCGGATAGCCGCGCCAGCCAGGCACGTTCACCGGGCTCACCGTGCCCGCCGAGGCGTCCACCGGCCCCGCGCTGCCGATACCGACGGCGGTCACACCCACCCACGACGGCGAGCCGGTCAGCTCGGCGAGCACCTCCTCGACGGCCCGCATGACCGTCTCCCCGTCCTCCCGGGCGGGCGTGGGGCGCTGAGCGCGCAGCAGGATCCGGCCGTGGCCGTCCACCAGCGCTCCGGCGATCTTGGTACCGCCGATGTCGAGCGCGGCCACGAGGTCGGTGTGCATCAGTGTCAGATCTCCCTGTCAACCATGGATAAGGGGCAGGCCGGTCTGATGGTGGGGGCGCAGGCCGGAGTTGGCGTGGACAGTGTCCCCTGCACCTGACAACGTTGTCCAGGCCCTATGCTCGACGCCACATCCTCATACACAACCTGGGACGACGCATCCCCCGCGCGCAACATGGTCCGGAGTATCGCAATGGATCACCGTGGACCGCCGACATCCCGTGGACGACAGGACAGGACAGCGCATCGTGGCCGACACCGCCCGCCGCCCGGAGAACCGCTACGGCAACCGTCCGACCATGAAGGACGTGGCCGCCCGTGCCGGGGTCGGGCTGAAGACGGTCTCGCGTGTCGTCAACGCGGAACCGGGGGTCACCCCGGAGACCGAGCGCCGCGTGCAGGAGGCCATCGACGCCCTGGGGTTCCGCCGCAACGACAGCGCGAGAGTGCTCCGCAAGGGCAGTACGGCGAGCATCGGCCTCGTCCTGGAGGACCTCGCCGACCCGTTCTACGGCCCCCTGAGCCGAGCTGTCGAGGAGCTCGCCCGAGCGCACGGCGCCCTGCTGATCAACGGGTCGAGCGCCGAGGACCCGGACCGGGAGCAGGAGCTGGTGCTGGCGCTGTGCGCGCGGCGCGTGGACGGGCTGGTGATCATTCCGGCCGGT
Source organism: Streptomyces sp. NBC_01390 (assembly GCF_045040105.1). Taxonomy (NCBI): domain Bacteria; kingdom Bacillati; phylum Actinomycetota; class Actinomycetes; order Kitasatosporales; family Streptomycetaceae; genus Streptomyces; species Streptomyces sp. NBC_01390. The sequence continues at coordinate 812,974 of NZ_CP109551.1, forward strand.
GACGACCACCGTTATCTGGAGCCGGAGCTGAAGGCGGGCGTCGCCACGGTGTTCGTGGACCGGCCGGCCGGGAAGATCGACGCCGACGTCGTCCTGTCGGACAGTTTCGGCGGCGCCCGTGACGGCGTGGCCCACCTGATCGCGCACGGCCACCGCAGGATCGGCTTCATCGGTGACATGCCCCGCATCCACACCTCCGCCGAGCGGCTTCGCGGCTACCGCGCCGCGATGGAGGACGCGGGGATACCGGTCGAGGACTCGTGGATGTCGCTCGGCGTCACCGACCCGGAGCGGGTGCGCCGCGCGGCCGAGGAGATGCTCTCCGCTCCGACCCCGGTGACGGCGGTCTTCGCCGGCAACAACCGGGTGACGGTCACCGTCGTCCGGGTCCTCACGGAGCAGCGCCGCCCCGTCGCTCTCGTGGGCTTCGACGACTTCGAACTCGCCGACCTGCTCCAGCCGGGCGTGACCGTGGTCGCCCAGGACGCGGCTCAGCTGGGCCGTACGGCCGCCGAGCGGCTCTTCCGCCAGCTGGACGGCACCCTGCTCTCCCCGGAGCGCATCGAACTCCCGACCCGTCTGATCACCCGGGGTTCGGGGGAACTGCCCCCGGTGGACTGAGCCGGGCCCGCGCCGGGGACCCCGGGCTCAGCAGACCGGGAGTCCGGGTACCGGGGCGTCGTTGTCGCCGCCCTTGAGGTAGACGACGCTGACGTAGACACCGGCGTTGCCGCTGTCGTCGTCGGTCTTCGCCCACCAGACGTTGGTCCACTGGCCGTAGGTCTCGCGCCGGCCCAGATTCTGTTGGCAGTAGAAGTAGTTGACACCCGAGTTGAGGACGCCGACCTCGGTGCCGGACTCCGTGTAGGACTTGGCGGTGCGCCAGACCGAGCAGTTGTACTTGCCGTCGCCGGCCGGCTCGCACGAGGGGTCGGGCGTGGCGGTCGCGCCACCGCTCGTACTGCTCCCGCCGGTTGTGCCGGTCCCCCCGGTCGTCCCGGTCCCGCCGCTTGTGCCCGAGCCTCCGGTCGTCCCTGTTCCGGCATCTCCGGTGGTACCGCCCGAGGCGCCGCCGGTCGTGGCGCTTCCCGAGGTCTTCGACGCGGCCGGGGTCGCGCCGCCCCCGGGCTCGGCGCCCTTTGTCCTGGTCGGCGCCGCCGGGGAGGGGGGCTTCTCGGTGCCCTTTCCGGTGGGCGTGGGATCGGAGAGGTCCACGTCGGCCCGGCCACTGCCGGTGGAGGGCGCCGGGTCACGGCTGTCCCCGGATGCGACGGGCCGGGTGCTCGCCTCGCTGTCGTCCCCGCTGTTCAGCACCGCCACGGTGACTCCGGCGGCGGCGAGGACCACGGTGACGGCCGCGGCGGCGAGCAACGCGCGTCCCCTGCGACGGGGTTGGGCGGTGGCGGGCACGGGGGTGGAGAAGGCGGTCGGCGCGGCGAGGTGGCCGGCGTCCGGTACGCCGGCGGTGTGCGGGTTCCCTGCGGGGCTGAAACCGGGCGCGGAGTACGTCATCGGCTCCGGCGGACCGAACCCGGGGGACGCCTGCTGTGCGGCCGGGGCGGCGGGTGACGCCTGCCCGGCGGGACCGAATCCCGGCGGCACCGGCGGCGCAACGGCCTCCGCCGCCGCCTTCCCTGCTGCCCTCGCCTCTTGGTCCGTACGTGTGCCGGACGCCTCGGGCAGCGCGGCCGCAGCCGCTTGTGGCGGTCGCAGGCTCGTCGTCGGCATGTCCGTCGCACCGGCCGCGGCCGACGCACTCGCCGTGGGCGTGTCCGTCGCACCGTTCGTGGCCGACGCCACCGCCTCCAGCAGGCCCCGCGCCGTCTCCGCGTCCGGGCGTTCCTCCGGCCGCTTGGCCATCAGTTGCCGCAGGACGGGGCCCAGGGCACCGGCTTGGCGGGGTTCCGGGAGGGGTTCGGCCACGATCGCGGTGAGCGTGGACCAGGTCGACGTACGGCGGAAGGGCGAGGCACCCTCGACGGCCGCGTACAGCGTGGCGCCCAGGGCCCAGATGTCGGAGGCGGGGCCGGGGTCGCCGCCCTGGGCCCGTTCGGGCGCCAAGTAGTCCAGGGAGCCCACGAGTTCGCCGCTGCGGGTGAGGTTCGTGGCCGAGCCGTCGCCCGGGTCCTCCATCGTGGCGATGCCGAAGTCCGTCAGGACGACCCGGCCCGAGGTCTCCAGCAGGATGTTGCCGGGCTTCACGTCACGGTGCAGGACGCCGACGCGGTGGGCGGCGGACAGCGCGTCCATCACCTGGGCGCCGATCCCGGCGGCCTCGCGCGGGTCGAGGGTGCCGCGCTCGCTCAGGACGTCGTCCAGGGAGCGCCCGTCCACCAGTTCCATGACGATCAGAGGGCGGCCGTCGATCTCCGCGACATCGTGCACGGCGACGACTCCGGAATGGCGTATTCGGGCCGCCGCGCGGGCCTCGCGCTGCATCCGCAGGCGCAGGGCGGCCAGTTCGGGCGCGCCGGCGTCCGTGAACGCGCGCAGCTCCTTGACCGCGACCTCACGGCCGAGCACCTCGTCGACCGCACGCCAGACGACGCCCATACCGCCGCGTCCGAGCTGGGACACGACCCGGTAGCGGCCCGCCAGCAGCCGACCGGTGCCCGCTGCCGGATCCGATACCGGTCCCACCGGCCGCTCCTCCGGATGTCCGCCCGGCTGTCCGTGCTCCCCCGAAGACACCACTGCCCCGTTCCTGTGACCCGTCCGTACGTGCCGTACAGACTACGGGGCCGGTGTGACAGCGGAATCTCGTGCCCACGGTTGTGACACGCGTGCTACCTGGGCGACGCGGTGAGGTCGGCCCGTCTCGGGCGTGCGAAGCCGTCCAGGTCGGCGCGGGTCAGGCCCTCCGTCGCCCGGGTCACCTCCGCGGTGTCGAGGGCGCCGCAGTCCAGGCCGCGGAGCAGATAGCCGCTGAGGGCCTTGGCGGTGGCGGGCTCGTCCATGACGTCCCCGCCGGCCCGGTTGGCGTAGCGGGAGAGTCGGGCGGCGGCCTGTTCGTAGCCCTCGCGGTAGAAGGCGAAGACGGCCGCGTACCGGGTCGGGATGTGCCGGGGGTGCATGTCCCAGCCCTGGTAGTAGGCGCGGGCCAGGGCGCGGCGGGTGAGGCCGTAGTGCAGGCGCCAGGCCGCGTGGACCTGCTCGGTCGGGCCGACCGGCAGGACGTTGGTGGAGCCGTCCGAGACGCGTACGCCGGTGCCCGCCGCCGCGACCTGCATGATCGCCTTGGCGTGGTCGGCGGCCGGGTGGTCGCTGGCCTGGTGTGCGGCGGAGACGCCGAGGCAGGCGCTGTAGTCGAAGGTGCCGTAGTGCAGGCCGGTGGCACGGCCCTCGGCGGCCTGGATCATCCGGGCGACCGTGGCCGTGCCGTCGGTGGCGAGGATGGACTGGCTGGTCTCGATCTGGATCTCGAAGCCGATCCGGCCGGGCGTGAGGCCGCGCGCCTTCTCGAACTCCTCCAGGAGCCTGACCATGGCGGTGACCTGCTCGGCGTAGGTCACCTTGGGCAGCGTGAGAACCAGTCCCTCGGGCAGGCCGCCGGCTTCCATCAGACCGGTGAGGAAGATGTCGAGGGTGCGGATGCCCCGGTCGCGCACCGGCGCCTCCATGCACTTCATCCGGATGCCCATGTACGGGGCGGCCGTGGCCTTCTCGTACGCCTCGGCGATCAGACGGGCCGCGCGGGCCGCCGTCTCGTCCTCCTCGGCGTCCGGGCGGGGGCCGTAGCCGTCCTCGAAGTCGACGCGCAGGTCTTCGATCGGCTCGCGCTCCAGTTTGGCGCGGACACGGTCATGGACGGATTCGGCGAGGTCGTCGGAGAGGCCGAGGACCGCGGCGAAGGAGGCGGCGTCCGGGGCGTGTTCGTCGAGGGCGGCGAGGGCCTGGTCGCCCCAGGAGCGGATGGTGTCGGCGGCGAACGCGTCCCCGGGGACGTACACGGTGTGGACGGGCTGGCGGGTGCCGGGGTCTCCGGGGTAGCGGCGCTCCAGCTCCGCGTCGACCGGGGCGAGGGAGGCACTGATCTCCTCGCTGACGGCACCCGCCAGGCTCGTCGTCACGTTTTCCTGCCGACCCTGCACCATTCCGAACCCTCCGTCTTCCGCACTACGGAATCAGTAATCCGCATAACGAAGCTAGCCGTCGATCTTCATCCGGGTCAACACCGTCTCGAAGCGGGATTGCCGATCCTTTCCCCTGGTCACTGCTGATCCCGGCGCCGTCTTCCGTATTCAGTGGGCAAGGTTCATTCTGACTCCGAAGGGGAGGGGATCGCGTGCCGAGAGAGGTCGGAGTGACGCGTCGACACGGACTCAAGTCCGTGGCGGCCGCCGCCATCGCCATGCCGCTGCTGACCACGGCGGGCTCATCGATACCCGCGGTCGCCCGCGAGCACGCGGGCACGTTGAACGTCATGACGTTCAACGTGCGCTTCGCGACCGTGGTGGACAACTCACCGCGCTGGTCCGTGCGCCGCCCGGTGATGCGGGAGCTGTTGCGTCGCGAGCGCCCGCACGTCATCGGCACCCAGGAGGGGCTCTACCAGCAGGTTCGCATGATCGAGAAGGATCTCGGCGAGCACTACGACTGGATCGGCACCGGCCGGGGCGGTGGCAGCAAGGACGAGTTCATGGCGGTCTTCTACGACACCCGAAGACTGGAGCCGCTCGAGTTCGACCACTTCTGGCTGTCCGACACCCCGTACACCATCGCCTCCAACACCTGGAAGGCGGACTGGCTGCGCATGGTGACCTGGGTGCGATTCGCCGATCTCGCCGACGGGAGGCGGGAGTTCTACGTTCTCAACACCCATCTGGACAACGTCAGCCAGTACGCCCGGGAGCGCTCCGCGGGGCTCATCGGCGAGACGATCTCCAAGTGGGACCCGTCGATGCCGGTCGTCGTCACCGGCGACTTCAACTCGGGCGCGCACGAGAACCGGGTCTACGACCTGATGCTGGACAACGGGCTCGTGGACACCTGGGACACGGCGCTCTCCCGCGGCCCCCAGTACGGGACGCTCAACTCCTACCGGCCGCCCAAGCCCGGAGGTCGGCGCATCGACTGGATCCTGACGTCACCAGGGGTGACCACCCACCGGGCGGAGATCAACACCTTCTCCGTCGACGGGATGTACGCGAGCGACCATCTGCCGGTGCAGGTCTCGCTGACCCTGGGATGAGCTGAGGCCCCCGTGACCGGCCGTGCTCAGGTGCTGCCGGTCGCGGGGGCCTCGACGGTTCAGGAGGCTCAGCCCTTGCGGGTGTTGATCTCCTCGGTGAGCTGCGGGACGACGTCGAAGAGGTCGCCGACGACGCCGTAGTCGACGAGGTCGAAGATCGGGGCCTCGGCGTCCTTGTTGACCGCCACGATCGTCTTCGAGGTCTGCATGCCGGCGCGGTGCTGGATGGCGCCGGAGATGCCGTTGGCGATGTAGAGCTGCGGCGAGACGGACTTGCCGGTCTGGCCGACCTGGTTGGTGTGCGGGTACCAGCCCGCGTCCACCGCGGCACGCGAGGCACCGACGGCCGCGCCGAGGGAGTCGGCGAGCGCCTCGATGATCGGGAAGTTCTCGGCGCCGTTGACGCCACGGCCGCCGGAGACGACGATCGCGGCCTCGGTCAGCTCCGGGCGGCCGGTCGACTCGCGCGGGGTGCGTCCGGTGACCTTGGTGCCCGTGGCCTGGGCGGAGAAGGTGACGTCGAGGGCCTCGACGGCACCGGCGGCCGGGGCGGCCTCCACAGCAGCCGAGTTCGGCTTGACCGTGATGACCGGGGTGCCCTTGGCGACCCGGGTCTTGGTGGTGAAGGACGCGGCGAACGCGGACTGCGTGGCCACCGGGCCCTCGTCGCCGGCCTCCAGGTCGACGGCGTCGGTGATGATGCCGGAGCCGATGCGCAGCGCCAGACGGGCGGCGATCTCCTTGCCCTCGGCGGAGGACGGCACCAGCACGGCGGCCGGGGACACGGCGTCGTAGGCGGCCTGGAGGGCGTCGACCTTCGGGACGACCAGGTAGTCGGCGTACTCGGAGGCCTCGTGGGTGAGGACCTTGACGGCGCCGTGCTCGGCGAGCGCTCCGGCGGTGGCGGCGGCGCCGGCACCCAGCGCGACGGCGACCGGCTCGCCGATGCGGCGGGCGAGCGTCAGCAGCTCCAGGGTGGGCTTGCGGACGGCGCCGTCCACGTGATCGACGTAGACGAGAACTTCAGCCATGGGACTTCTACTCTCCTGCTTGCGGAAGATGAGGGGCGGTCAGCGAGTCGGGGCTCGACGTGAGCCTCGAACGGGGCCTAGATGAACTTCTGGCCCGCGAGGAACTCGGCGAGCTGCTTGCCGCCCTCGCCCTCGTCCTTGACGATCGTGCCGGCCGTGCGCGCCGGGCGCTGGGTCGCGGAGTCGACCACGGAGTACGCGCCTTCCAGACCGACGTCCCCGGCCTCAAGGTCCAGGTCGGACAGGTCCCACGCCTGAACCGGCTTCTTCTTGGCGGCCATGATGCCCTTGAAGGACGGGTAACGCGCCTCACCCGACTGGTCGGTGACGGACACGACGGCCGGGAGGGAGGCCTCCAGCTGCTCGGAGGCGGAGTCGCCGTCACGGCGGCCCTTGACGACACCGTCCGCGACGGAGACCTCGGACAGCAGGGTGACCTGCGGGACACCCAGACGCTCGGCGAGCAGCGCCGGTACGACACCCATGGTGCCGTCGGTGGAGGCCATGCCGGAGATGACCAGGTCGTAGCCGGCCTTCTCGATCGCCTTGGCGAGCACCAGGGAGGTACCGATGGCGTCGGTGCCGTGCAGGTCGTCGTCCTCGACGTGGATCGCCTTGTCGGCGCCCATCGACAGGGCCTTGCGGAGCGCGTCCTTGGCGTCCTCGGGGCCGACGGTCAGGACCGTGATCTCCGCGTCGTCGGCCTCGTCGGCGATCTGCAGCGCCTGCTCGACCGCGTACTCGTCGAGCTCCGAGAGCAGACCGTCCACGTCGTCACGGTCGACGGTCAGGTCATCGGCGAAGTGCCGGTCGCCAGTGGCGTCGGGCACGTACTTCACAGTGACAACGATCCTCAAGCTCACGCCGGCTCTCCTACTGCATCGTCTGTTCCGGGCTGCCTTCCTGCAGGCAGCATAGGCGCCTCAAAGCGGCAGATCCCGATGGGGGCGACCCGCGCTCCGAACGAAATATTACTCGCCAGTACACCCACTCAGCGCCCACTGAGCAAGCGCTTTGGCGTGTGACCTTCGCAACGCAGCGTAATCGAACTCGGCTGTCCCGTGGCGTCGCCTACATCACATGCGCCGATCGGCCGATCACTGTCGGTCAGTCGCGAAGTCCATTGAAACGGCCCTGGTGGTACAGCAGCGGCCGTCCGGCACCCGCGGGGTCGCCCAGCAGGACCTCGGCCAGCACGATCCGGTGGTCCCCGGCCGGCACCCGCGCGACCGGCCGGCACACCAGCCAGGCCAGGACGCCGTCGAGGACGGGCACCCCCTCGGGACCCTCACGCCAGGCGGTGGGCGCGCCGAACCGGTCGGCGCCGCTGCGGGCGAAGGTCGCGGCCAGCTCGTGCTGGTGCTCGCCGAGTATGTGGACGCCGACATGGTCGGCCCCGGATATCGCGGGCCAGCTGGAGGCGCCGGTACTGATGCCGAACGAGACGAGCGGGGGCTCCGCGGAGACGGAGGCGAGGGAGGTGGCGGTGAACCCGACCGGACCGTCACTCCCCCGGGCGGTGATCACGGCGACACCTGCCGCGTGCTGCCGGAAGACGGAGCGCAGGAGGTCGGGAGAGGCAGGAACGGTGGACTGAGCGGTACCGAGAGCGGGCGTGGCCGTCATGGAGTTGTCCTTCTGCGGGAGGCGGTGAGCGGGTCGGCGGCTGCTCAACGGCCCGGACAGCGCGCGCTCGCGGTGCGCAGCAGGTCCACGTGGACCCGCGCGTAGAGAAGGAGTTCCGGAGGCATAGGGTCAGGCTGACGATAGATGGTGGGCGCAGTCAAGTGGCTTCCGGCATCTGGGAGATGCGTCACCGAACACACCATCAGCGGCGGTATCGGATTTCCCGGAGGCCTCAAACGGCCTCCCCCAGCGCGGCGATGACCTCTTCCTTGCGCGGCTGGCCGGTCGCCCGCCGCACGATCCGCCCGTCGGCGTCGAGCACCAGCACGGTGGGCGTCTTGAGAATGTCGAGCCTGCGTACGAGGTCCAGGTGCGCCTCCGCGTCGATCTCCACGTGGGTGACACCGGGGACGATGCCGGCCACCTCCCCGAGGACGCGGCGGGTGGCCCGGCAGGGGGCGCAGAACGCGCTGGAGAACTGGACGAGCGTCGCCCGGTCGCCGAGGCTCTCGCCCAACTCGGCGGCGCCGAGCCGCTTTCCGTCGTCTCGCACGCGCACGCGTACCTTTCCGCTCCGCCGCCGATGCAGCATTCCGAACACGCTCGACGCCGCGAGCACCGCCACACAGATCACGATTCCGGTCATCCCCGGTTGCAGCGTTCATCAGACTGCAAAGATTCCCGGCTGCTCGAACCGTTTCCGGTGCGGAATGCTGGGCTCCATGGACATCGATGTGAGAGGGCCGCGGTTCGGAGCGGCCGTGACGGCCGTCGTTCTGGCGGTCGTGCTGGTCACCGGGAGCGCGTGGCTGCTGGCCTGGCAGACGCTGGCGTTCGCGCTGGGCGCGGCCGGCGGGGTGGGACGCTCGCCGTACGGTCTGCTGTTCCGCCGGGTGATCCGGCCGCGGCTCGGCCCCCCGACGGAGTTCGAGGCTCCCGAGCCGCCGCGGTTCGCGCAGACGGTCGGACTCGTCTTCGCGGGCGTGGGACTCGCCGGGTACGCCCTGGGTGTGGAGTGGCTCGGGATCGCCGCGACGGGGGCGGCGCTGGCGGCCGCGTTCCTGAACGCCGCGTTCGGGTACTGCCTGGGATGCGAGATGTACCTGGTGGTACGGCGGGTGACGCCACGCGCGGAGTAATGGCGACATAAAGGCGATGCAGGGGAAGCGTAAAAGCACGAGGTGGATCGAGGGAGGACGTGACGAGTGTCTCGCCGATCACAGGCACGGGGACTGGCCACTCGTCCGTTCTTGGGGCACGATCTGCGCAACGCTGTAAAACCTACGGCTGCGTAACTTCCCCGCCGGGAACCCCCTTCCCCGGGCAGAACAGAGAGAAGGGTCACCCCCGTCCATGGCTGAGCTTGCCTACCGTCCCGCCATCGGTCTCGCCCGGACACTCTTCAAGGCCTGGGACCTGAAGATCGACCTCAAGGGGTCGGAGAACATCCCGCGCTCGGGTGGTGCGGTGCTGGTGAGCAACCACATCGGCTATCTGGACTTCATCTTCGACGGTCTCGCGGCCCTTCCGCAGAAGCGCCTGGTGCGCTTCATGGCGAAGGAATCGGTGTTCCGGCACAAGGTGTCCGGCCCGCTGATGCGGAACATGAAGCACATCCCGGTGGACCGCAAGAACGGCGAAGAGGCGTACGCGCACGCGCTGGACTCACTGCGCTCGGGCGAGATCGTCGGCGTCTTCCCCGAGGCCACGATCTCGCAGTCGTTCACGCTGAAGAGCTTCAAGTCCGGTGCCGCACGGATGGCCCAGGAGGCGGGCGTCCCGCTGATCCCGATGGCCGTGTGGGGCACGCAGCGCCTGTGGACCAAGGGCCACCCGCGCAATTTCAAGCGCAGCCACATCCCGATCACGATCCGGGTCGGCGAAGCCATAGAGGCCTCCCGCGACAAGTACGCGGGCGCGATCACCCGCCAGCTGCGCGAGCGTGTCAACGAGCTCCTGGAAGCCGCCCAGCGCGCCTACCCGGTCCGCCCCAAGGGCCCGGACGACACGTGGTGGATGCCGGCTCACCTCGGCGGCACGGCCCCGACCCCGGAGCAGGTCCGCGAGGCCGAGGCACGCTGAGCCCTCCGGGGGTCGGCTGGATAGGCCGTTCGTTCACTGCGGGCGCGTGGGGGCTGGGCGCGCAGTTCCCCGCGCCCCTAAAGGGCGCCCCTGCGGGGGCGGGCCTATGAGGCGGACCTGATCGTGATGCTTGAACCGGGGCTGAACTTTTCCAGTAGTTCGGCCAGTTCGGCGCCGGCGGCTTGGGACTCCTGGGTTGCCATCGGGGGGAGGCACTCCAGGAGGAAGATCGCGGACGTGGTGCGCTCGGTGAGCCGGGTGCGCGGGCCCTGGCGCCAGTTCCAGCGCCGGCAGGTCACGCCCGCGTCGTCGCACCAGACGACCTCACCCGCGTCGGGGTGCTCGACAGTCTCCTCGCCGCCCGCCACGGTCACGAAGTCCTCGGTGCCGGTGGCGCGCATGAGCCGCATCCCGCCCCGGATGTGGTCGAGGTCCTCGCCGCCGACCGGGACCAGGTGCGCCACGCTGATGGCGTTGTAGAGGTCGACCAGGACATTGATCCGGGGCAGGCCGCCATCCGCCAGAGCCCTCTTGGCGAGCGCCTCGGCCGAGTTGCGGGTGCGCGACGGCTTCGAGCCGAACGCCGTGTACGTGTCCCGCCAGGCGACCATGTGCGGGTCCTCGTGCGGGGCGCGGCCGTCCAGGCGTACGGCGAGGCGGCGGGCCGCGTCGTCCAGGAGCGCCGAACTGGCCTCGGTGCTGGGCCCGTTGACGAGTCCGTGTGCCTCGATCGCGACGTGGGTGAAACCGGGCGCGAGCGTGCGCACCTCGTCGGACACGGTCAGGGTGAGTGTCATCGCCTGCCTCAGAGTGCGGTGGGGAGCGTTTTCCAGAGATACGGCCTGTCCGGTGCGGCCTTCAGCACGCCCAGTACAGCCGGATGAGGTTCAGCGTACAGTACTGGATAGTCCACCTCATTGGACTCTGGATCGGGGATCCACGCCAGCCGCTCACCGTCGAGGGAGAACCGCGCGTCCACGCCCGCCTTGTTGCCGCGCGGATCCTGGCGATGCCAGGCGCCGTTGAACCGCACGGCGACCAGCCCGTGCACGGCGTGGCCGCTCCCGTCGTCGTGCGCGAGCCGCTGGTAGCACAGCGCCGTGGGAATGTCCTCGGCGCGCAGCAGCGCGGCCAGCGCGTGGGCCTTGGCGTGACAGATGCCGGTGCGCTGCTCCAGGACGGTCGAGGCACGCCAGGTGACCCGCAGGTCGCCGCTGTCGGCGGAGTGCGGGATGGTGTCGCGAACGAACTCGTAGGCCGCCCGCGCATAGGCATACGAGTCCACCGCATCCCTGGCGAGTTGCGCGGCGGTCTCCCGCACGAGCGGGTGATGGTGGTCGATGACCTCGTCAGCGGCAAGATACGCGGACAGGTCAGAGGTGTTCTGGATCAGCTCCATGAGCCCAGAGCATAGGAAAGCGATCACCGAACAGTCAATGACTTTTCAGGCGACCGCATACCTATGCATTATCTTCGGCCTGGGTGCTCGGGGGGAGGGCGTCAGCGCGCCATCTCCTCCTTCAGTGCCGCCACGAACGCGTCCACGTCGTCCTCGGTCGTGTCGAAGGCGCACATCCAGCGGACGTCGCCCGCCGGCTCGTCCCAGAAGTAGAAGCGGAAGCGCTTCTGCAGGCGTTCGCTCACGTCGTGCGGAAGCCGGGCGAAGACCGCGTTCGCCTGGACCGGGTAGAGGATCTCCACCCCGTGCACGGCCCGCACGCCCTCCGCCAGTCGCTGCGCCATCGCGTTGGCGTGGCGGGCGTTGCGCAGCCACAGGTCCTTGGCGAGCAGCGCCTCCAACTGCACCGACACGAACCGCATCTTGGAGGCGAGCTGCATGGACAGCTTTCGCAGATGCTTCATATGACTGACGGCGTCCTGGTTGATGACGACGACCGCCTCACCGAACAGCGCGCCGTTCTTCGTCCCGCCGAGGGAGAGGATGTCGACGCCGGCCGCGTTGGTGAACGTCCGCATCGGGACGTCGAGCGAGGCCGCCGCGTTGGCTATGCGGGAGCCGTCCAGGTGGACCTTCATGCCGTGCGCGTGGGCGTGGTCGCAGATCGCGCGGATCTCGTCCGGGGTGTAGAGGGTGCCCAGTTCCGTGCTCTGGGTGATCGAGACGACCTGCGGCATCGCACGGTGCTCGTCGTCCCAGCCGTACGCCTGCCGGTCGATCAGGTCCGGGGTCAGCTTGCCGTCGGGGGTGGGCACCGTGAGCAGCTTGAGGCCGCCCATGCGTTCGGGGGCGCCGCCCTCGTCGACGTTGATGTGCGCGCTCTCGGCGCAGATCACGGCGCCCCAGCGGTCGGTGACCGCCTGGAGCGCGACGACGTTGGCTCCGGTGCCGTTGAAGACGGGGAACGCCTCCGCCGTGGCCCCGAAGTGGCTGCGGACGATTCGCTGGAGGTTCTCCGTGTAGTCGTCCTCGCCGTACGCGACCTGGTGCCCGCCGTTGGCCAGGGCCAGGGCGGCGAGCACCTCGGGGTGGGCCCCCGCGTAGTTGTCGCTGGCGAAGCCTCGGGTCTCCGGGTCGTGATGGCGGCGCGCGTCGGTCTTCGGAGGGTTCACGGCTTCTCGGTCAGCCACAGACGTTTCCCGTTCACTTCGGCGGCGGGCCGCTCCCAGACGCCGACGACGGCCTCGGCCAGCTCCTTGACGTCCGTGAAGCCCGCGAACTTCGCGTTGGGTCGCTCGGCGCGCATCGCGTCGTGCACCAACGCCTTCACCACCAGGATCGCAGCCGCCGACGTCGGCCTGTCCCCGCCCTCCGACACCCCGGCCTTGCGGAAGAAGTCGGCCATGGCCAGCGTCCACGCCTCGGCGGCGGCCTTGGCGGCGGCGTACGCGGCGTTGCCCGCGGTGGGGTTGCTCGCGCCCGCGGCGCTGGTCAGGACGTACCGGCCGCGGTCGCTGCGCTGGAGTGCCTCGTGGAAAGCGAGGGAGGTGTGCTGGACGGTGCGGATGAGCAGCAGTTCCAGCAGGTCCCAGTCGTCGAGGACCGTCTTGGTGAAGGTCTCGCTGCCGCGCCAGCCGCCGACGAGGTGGACCAGGCCGTCGACGCGCCCGAAGTCCTTCTCGATGCGTGTGGCCCAGTCCCGGGTCGACTGCAGGTCGAGCAGGTCGACGGTGTCGCCGACGACGGTGGCGCCGCCGTGGGCGTAGCTCGCCGCGTCCACGGCCTCCGCGAGCCGCTCCGGGTCGTTGTCCGAACCGACGACCGTCGCGCCCGCCTCGGCGAGCCTGAGCAGTGTCGCGCGGCCGGCCGGGCCGCCGGCGCCGGCGACCGCGATCACCGCACCGCTGAGAGCCCCGTTCCCCATCCTCATCGCCTCCTGAGCAGTGTTTTCGGTGGCACGGTCGCTCACGCGGCGATCCGCTCGGCGCTCTCCGCGGTGATCCCCTTGGTGGAGGCGATCACGTTCTTCAGCTTCTTGGAGAGGGCCTCATAGAACATGCTCAGCGGAAACTCGTCCGGAAGCACGTCGTCCACGAGCTTGCGCGGCGGCTGGCTCAGGTCGAGGGCGTCCGGACCCTTGGCCCAGCGGGAGCCCGGGTGCGGGGCGAGGTAGCCGGCGACCAGCTCGTACGCCTTGAACCAGTGGACGAGTTTGGGCCGGTCGATGCCCTCGCGGTACAGGGTCTCGATCTCGGCGCAGAGCTGGTTGGTGACCTGCGGGGCGCGCTGCCAGTCGATGTGCAGCTTGTTGTCGGTCCAGCGGATCACGTCGTGCTGGTGCAGGTACGCGAAGAGGAGCTGGCCGCCGAGGCCGTCGTAGTTGCGGACGCGCTCGCCGGTGACCGGGAAACGGAACATCCGGTCGAAGAGCACCGCGAACTGCACGTCAAGGGCCTGCGGTACACCTTCCGTCTCCAGCTTCACGGCCTCCTTGAAGGCCGTGAGGTCGCAGCGCAGCTCCTCCAGACCGTACATCCAGAACGGCTGGCGCTGCTTGATCATGAAGGGGTCGAAGGGCAGGTCGCCGTGGCTGTGGGTGCGGTCGTGGACCATGTCCCACAGGACGAACGCCTCCTCGCAGCGCTTCTGGTCGTGGACCATCGCGGCGACGTCCTCGGGCAGCTCCAGGCCGAGGATGCCGACGGCGGCGTCGGTGACCCGGCGGAAGCGGGCGGCCTCGCGGTCGCAGAAGATACCGCCCCAGCTGAATCGTTCCGGCGCCTCGCGCACGGCGATGGTCTCCGGGAAGAGAACGGCGGAGTTGGTGTCGTACCCGGCCGTGAAGTCCTCGAAGGTGATGCCGCAGAACAACGGGTTGTCGTAGCGGGTGCGCTCCAGCTCGGCCAGCCAGTCGGGCCAGACCATGCGCAGGACGACCGCTTCGAGGTTGCGGTCGGGGTTGCCGTTCTGCGTGTACATCGGGAAGACGACCAGGTGCTGGAGGCCGTCCGCGCGGCTCGCGGCGGGCTGGAAGGCCAGCAGCGAGTCGAGGAAGTCGGGCACCCGGAAACCGCTGTCGGACCAGCGGCGCAGGTCCTTGGCGAGGGCCTGGTGGTAGGCGGCGTCGTGCGGGAGCAGCGGGGAGAGTTCCGCGACGGCGTCCACGATCCGGCGTACGGCGAGATCGGCGTCCGCGGGGTCCGGGGCGTCCTCCCGGTCGAAGTCGATCGATCCGTCCTTGGCCTGCCATGGCCGGATCTGCTCGACGGCATCCTTGAGCACGGGCCAGGCCGGGTGCTCCACCACCCTGCCGAGCGGAGAAATCCGCTGGTCCGAAATTGCCTGCACAAGAATTTCCGTCATGTCCCATCCTCCACGGGAGAACCTCTCGTCATGACACCGTATGTGTTCGAGGTTCCCGACCACAAGGCGAGACGGGAGAGATTATCCTGCGCACCCTCATGGTCACCGCATTTTTTCCTGCCTGTAACCAGGACAACGATGACTTCCCTACCCGGCGGCGGCCGGTTGACACCCGCTCCGGATCAGTCACTTCCGGCCAGCGGTTCCGGCGCGTCCGTACGGGTTCAATGCCGGTCCGGGCCGCTAGGCTGCGGCAGCCGAGCCGCCGTCGACGGAAGCGAGCTGACCTTGAACTTCCTGACCATCGGGCACCGCGGAATCATGGGCGTCGAGCCCGAGAACACCCTTCGATCGTTCGTCGCCGCCGAGCAGGCGGGCCTCGACATGATCGAACTCGATCTTCGTCTCAGCAAGGACGGCGCCCTCGTCGTCATGCACGACGCCGACGTCGACCGCACGACGGACGGCACGGGGCCCGTCGCCGAGATGACCCTCGCCGAGCTGCGCGCCCTGGACGCGGGCCGTGACGAGCGCGTCCCCGTCTTCGAAGAGGTGCTCGACGCCGTCGGCGCACCGCTCCAGGCCGAGATCAAGGACACGGCGGCGGCGCGGGCGCTGGCCGAGGTGATGGAGCGCCGCGATCTGACCGCCCGGGTCGAGGTGTCCTCGTTCCACGAGGACACGATCGCCGAGATCGCCCGGCTGGTGCCCGGAGTGCGCACGGCGCTCATCGCCGGCCGCTACGGCACCGACGTCGTGGACCGCGCCACCCGCTCCGGCGCCTCGACCGTGTGCCTCGACATCCGCCGGCTGACCCTGGAGATCGTCGAGCAGGCGAGGAAGGCGGACCTGCGGATCATCGGCTGGGTGGTGAACACCCAGGACCAGCTGCGCCTCGTACGCGCCCTGCAACTGGACGGCGCGACCACCGACTACCCGCAGATCAAGCGCACGGGCCGGTTCACCGCGTAGCTGGCGCGCCCAGGTTTCAGCCCAGTTCCTTGACCAGCAGCTCGAACTGCAGATCGGCGCGCTGCGGAATGCCGAACCGCTCGTCGCCGTACGGGAAGGGGCTCATCTCTCCCGTACGGCGGTAGCCGCGCCGCTCGTACCAGGCGATCAGGTCGTTCCGTACGGAGATCACGGTCATGTGCATCGCCCGCGCGCCCCAGGTCTCGCGCGCCGCGCGCTCCGCCTCGGCGATGATCACCTTGCCGAGGCCCGCGCCCTGGAAGGCCGGGCTGACCGCGAACATGCCGAAGTAGGCGTGGTCCCCGCGGTGTTCGAGCTGGCAGCAGGCGACCACCCGGCCGTCCATCTCGACGGTCAGCAGCCGGCTGTCGGCCGACTTGATGACGCCCCGCACGCCCTCCGGGTCGGTCCGCTGCCCTTCCAGGATGTCCGCCTCGGTGGTCCAGCCCGCACGGCTGGCGTCTCCCCGGTACGCCGACTCGATGAGCGCGACCAGAGCGTCGACGTCGGACTCGGTGGCGTCGCGGAAGGTGGGTCCGGTGGCGGTGGTGTCCATGGCGGCGGTGCTCCGGGATCTCGACTCAGGTCAGGTCTCTCCCGCCGTGGCGGCGCGGGCGCCGCTCAGACTAACGCCGATCACCGACACCCCACTAGGCTCAGGTTGCATGGTGCATGTACTGAGCAGCCGGATCCTTCTCCGTCCTCTCGACCCGGAGCGGTCGCGGGTTTTCTACGGGGAGCGGCTGGGGCTCGCCGTCCACCGCGAGTTCGGGACGGGACCGGAGCGGGGCACCGTCTACTTCCTCGGCGGAGGGTTCCTGGAGCTTTCGGGGCTGGCCGTCGAGCCCCCGTCGCCGTCCGTACGGCTGTGGTTGCAGGTGTCGGACGTGTCGGCCGCGCACGACGAGCTGGCGTCCCGGGGCGTCGAGATCCTCAGGCCGCCGGTGAAGGAGCCGTGGGGGCTCGTCGAGATGTGGGTCGCGGACCCGGACGGCACGCGGATCGTGCTGGTGGAGGTGCCGGCGGACCATCCACTGCGGTACCGGCCCGGTGTCTGAGGCCTTCGACAGGCCCTCGCCGCCCATGAGTTCGACCGGTGGGCCGCCGGCCGGCCGTACGTCGTACACCGTCGCCGCGGACGTCGGTGTCCGGCCTCCCGGACCTGCGGTGCTCCGGCCCGCGCTCCCCCGTGTACACCCTTGCGCTCGTCTGCGCACCGCCCGGAGCGGGCATCCCTTCAGCGACGGTCTCGGGGGTCCAGGGGGAGGGTGCGTGTGCACGGTCCGGCTTCGCCCGGGTGGCTGCTGGTCGCGTTGTGCGCGGCGACCGGCGCGTACTGCCTGCTGCGGATGCGCAGCAGGGTCGAGGAGCAGCGCCGGGCCGCGGGCGGCGAGGCGCTGATGGGCTTCGGCATGGCTGCGATGGCCGTGCCGGCCGCCGTACTCGCGCCACCGCGCTGGGCCTGGCTGGTGTACACGGCCGTGTTCGGTACGGCGGCGCTGCGCGCCCTGTGGACGGCCCGCACCGGGCGGCACCATCTGCACCATCTGATGGGCGCGTTCGCCATGGCCTACATGGCGGCCGTGATGGCCGCCGCGCCGGGCCACCACCACGGGTCCGGCGGCTCCGGGATCCCCCTGGTGACGGCGTCACTGCTCGTCTACTTCACCGGCTATGTGCTGCTGTCCGGCGTCCGGCTGGTGTCCGTACCGGTCCTGGCCGTCGGCGCCGGGGTCCGGACGGGCTCGCCGGGCTGGGGCGACCGGCCCGAACTGGCGCGCGCCTGCAGGCTCTCCATGGGCATCGCGACGGTCGCCATGCTGATCACGCTCTGACTGTACGACTGTACGAAACCGTGGTCTGCGTCACTTTGCCGCCACAGACCGTAGGTCTGAGCGCCGCCCCGCTCATAGGCTGCGTCCATGATGGTCCCCGCGGCACTGTTGCTGCTCGGCGCGCTGACCGCCGTCGTCGCTCCGCGGCTGCTCGCCCGTGCCGACTGGCCGGACCGCGAACCGGTGGTCGCCCTGTGGGTGTGGCAGTGCGTGGTGGCGGCCGTGCTGATCTGCTGCGTGCTGTCGATGACGCTGAGCGCGGCGGCGGCCTGGCTGGCCGTGCGCGGCCATGTCTTCGCCCCGGCACCGCACGCTGTCGTGGAGGCGTACGTCCTGGGCGCCTCCCGTCCATGGGCCGCGACGACGGCCGTGGCGCTCGCCTGCGGCGGGCTGTGGACGGCGGCGATGCTCGTCCGCGAGGTCGTACGGGCGCGCAGTCGGCGCAGGCTGCGGCGCGCCGAACTCCTCGTCCGCGCACCCCTGTTGCCCGGTGAGGAGCCCGGGCCCGACCGGCTGGTGGTCCTGGAGGGCGAGCGCGCCGACGCCTGGTGGCTGACCGGAACCGCACCCGGTCTCGTCGTCACCACGGCCGCCCTGCGTCGCCTGAAAGGGCGTCAGCTGGACGCGGTGCTCGCCCATGAGCAGGGGCACGCGCGGGCCCGTCACGACTGGCTGCTGCACTGCTCGGGCGCGCTGGCCAACGGGTTTCCGCAGGTGCCGGTCTTCGCCTCGTTCCGGGACGAGATGCACCGGCTGGTGGAACTCGCCGCCGACGACATGGCCTCCCGGCGCTTCGGCCGTCTGACGACCGCCCTCGCTCTGGTCGAACTCAACGAGGACCGGGGCGTGTTCGGCCCGACCCCGACCCCTCAGGCCCATGTCCCGCTGCGCGTCCACCGGTTGCTGACCGCACCGGACCGGCTGACGGCGGGCCGCCGGCTCCGCCTGACGGCGGCCGCGGCCCTCGTGCCGGTGATCCCGGTCCTGGTGGCGTTCGCACCGGGACTGCGGGCCCTGGGGTAACGCGCCGACGTACCCCTCGGTTGGCCTCCCGCCCGGAATTTCGGCGAGGATCGACCCATGCGCACCCCCCACCCCGTCCCCCGGCTCCGGCGTCCCGTCCAGCACCGGGCCGTCCGCGCCTCCGTCGCTCTGGCCCTTGCCTCTGTGCTGCTGCTGACCCTGGTCGCGGTGGACTGGCACCCGCTGATCACCCTCGACGGCGACATCGCGCGGGCCACCCATCGCTGGGCGGTCGACGAACCAGGGCTCACGCACACGTTCCGGATCCTGACGGACTGGGTCTGGGACCCGCTGACGATGCGCCTGCTGTGCGCGGCCGTCGCGGTGTGGCTGGTGTGGCGGCACTCGGCGTGGGGGCTCGCGCTGTGGCTGGCGGTCGTCTGCGCGCTGGGCACGGTGCTCCAGCAGGCGCTGAAGGCCGCGGTCGGCCGCGCCCGCCCCGTGTGGCCCGACCCCGTCGACTCCGCGCACTACGCGGCCTTCCCCTCCGGGCACGCCATGACAGCCACGGTGGTGTGCGGCCTTCTGCTGTGGCTGCTGCGCCGGTACGGCGCCGGACGAGCCGTGTGGCGTACGGCGGTCACCGGGTCGGTGATCTCGGTCCTCGGTGCCGGCCTGACCCGGATCTGGCTCGGCGTCCACTGGCCCTCCGACGTGCTCGGCGGATGGCTCCTCGGGGCGCTGGTGGTGGCGCTGGCCGTGCTGTCGTACGAGCGGTTCGGGCGGGCCCTCGAGCGTCCCTGACCTCGCGGTTCACGCCTCCACTTGCGGACGGTCGCATTCAGCCCCGAACACCCCGGAACCGTACATACGATCGACGGCGGCTGCGGGAGGCACCCGTCCAAGCCATCGAGAGAAGTCGAAACGGGGATCAACTTGTCCAGTATTTCGAGACGTTCGCTGCTGGGTTACTCGGGGACGGCCGCGGCGGGCGCTGCCCTGGGAACGGCGACACAGGCGGAGGCGGCGGCGGACGACCCCACCGCGATGCCCGAGTTCCCGTACAACACCGAGTTCAGCGGCGACTCCAACATCCGCAACGCCGAGTACAGCGAGCCCGACGGGTACTTGGGCATCTCGTTCAAGGTGGACTGCTCCACGACCGGCGCCGCCCGCCCGAACCAGATCGACCCGATCGACATCGCGAACGTGCTCAACACCTACCTCGAGTCGCGCGGCTGGCCGCCCATGACGTTCTACGGCACCCCGGTGCCCGCGCCGCTGAACTGACGCGTCTTCCCAGGCCGAACAGCTCGCCCGATAAGGTCCGGCCCATGGCTGCCGTGCTGTTCGACTTCTCCGGGACCCTCTTCCGTATCGAGTCCACCGACTCCTGGCTGCGCGCTGTACTCGCCGACCGCGGACTCGCCCTGCCGGAGCCCGAGTTCGGCGGGTACGCCCGGGCGCTGGAGTCCGCGGGCGCGCTGCCGGGCGGGGCGTCCCCGGAACGGCTGCCCGCGGATCTCGCGGCCGTGTGGGAGATCCGCGACCGGAGCGCCGAGCTGCACCGGGCCGCGTATACCGGGCTCGCCCGCCAAGTGCCGCTGCCCGACGAGGCGTTGTACGACGCGCTGTACGAGCGGCACATGACTCCGGCCGCGTGGGCTCCGTACGCCGATGCCGTCGAGGTGCTGGGCTCGCTGCGGGAGCGCGGGATCCGCGTCGGGGTGGTGAGCAACATCGGCTGGGACCTGCGGCCCGTGTTCCGGGCGCACGGGCTGGACCCGTATGTCGACGCGTACGTCCTGTCGTACGAGCACGGCATCCAGAAGCCGGACCCGCGCCTGTTCAAGGTGGCCTGTGACGCGCTCGGCGCCGTGCCGCAGGACGTGCTCATGGTCGGTGACGACCGGCACGCGGACGGGGGCGCGGCCGAACTTGGCTGCGCGGTGCACTTCGTGGACCATCTGCCCGTGTCGCGGCGGCCGGACGGGCTGCGACCGGTGCTTGACCTGATCGGCTGAGACCACGCTCCGAGTGAGGCACGCCGGTCTGAGGTGATCCCCCGCGTCACCCCAGACAGGCGGCCGCCCGGAACCACCCGCGAGGGGTCGCTCCGGCCGCGTCGGCATCGTCGGCTGACAAAATGTCAACGCAGGGGTAACAGCATGTCCCCACGCGGCTTCTCGGTCAATGAGAAATCACGGTGGCGTTTCCCCACACGCGCGTCCCGCCGGGCACCGAGATGCCCAGCGGGACGCGCGTCACGGGTTCGTCGCGACGGTCAGTCGAAGTAGTCCGGCTGCGTCTGGACGTTCAGCTCGCGCACCCGGACCTTCTTGGCCGGATCCGTGCGCCGGTCGTCGAGCTTCAGGACATCGAAGCCCTTGGCGATGTCGTTCGAGTAGATGTAGCCGTTGTAGTAGTACGCCGACCACGGGCCGGCGGTGGTGACGCGGTCGGTGGTCACCGGGCCGCGCTCGAAGTAGGCGATCTCCTTGGGCTGCGCGGAGTTGGTGAAGTCCCAGACGGAGACACCGCCCTGGTACCAGGCCTGGACCATGATGTCCTTGCCCTTGACCGGGATCAGCGAGCCGTTGTGGGCCACGCAGACCTCGGTGTCCGCCTGGTAGCGGGGGATCTTGAAGTAGCTCTTGAAGACGAGCTTGCGCTTGTCGCCCTTGCCAACGATGTCGTAGATGCCGTCGGCCCCACGGTTCGGCCCGATCTGCGCGTTGCAGGTGGCCGCGCCGCCGCCGCCCAACTCGTCGGTGAAGACGACCTTGTTGGCCTTCTGGTTGAAGGTCGCCGAGTGCCAGAACGCGAAGTTCACGTTGTCCTGGACCTGGTCGATGATCTTCGGGTGCTCCGGGTCCTTGATGGAGAACAGGATGCCGTCGCCCATGCAGGCGCCCGCCGCGAGGTCCTTGGAGGGCAGCACGGTGATGTCGTGGCAGCCGGTGGTCTTGGAGACGCCCGGGTTGGTGGGCGAACCGGGGTTGCCGCCACCGTCGGGGCCCTCACCGGGGAACAGCACCGGGAAGCCGACAACTGCCGCCTTCTCCGGAGCCTTTCGCGGAACCTTGATGATCGAGATGCCGTCGTGCGGCGGCTGACAGTCGGGGAAGGTGGCGCTCGGCGAGTACGAGGAGACGTAGATGTAGACGTTCTTGCGCTCGGGCACGATGGTGTTGGTGTGCGAGCCGCAGTCGGTCTCCACGGCGGCGACGTACTTCGGGTTCGCCTTGTCCGTGATGTCGAAGATCTTCATGCCCTCCCACGACGACTTCTCCGTCGCGGGCTGCGAGACGCTGTTGCAACTGCTGTCGTTGCGCGAGGAGTCGGTGGACAGGAAGAGCAGGTTCCCGGAGACGGAGATGTCGTTCTGGCCGCCGGGGCACAGCACCTGGGCGACGGTCTTCGGGGCCTTCGGGTCGCTGATGTCGAAGACTCGGAAGCCGTCGTAGTTCCCGGAGAAGGCGTACTTCCCCTGGAAGGCGAGGTCGGAGTTGGTGCCGGGCAGCGCGTCCTTGGGGACGTTCGTGAGGTGCGTGATGTTGTCGGAGTGGACGATCTCGTCCACCCCGGGTATCTCACCCGCGGCCAGGGCTTCCTTGACCTGGGTCTGCACGCTCTTGGAGATCTTCTCCGGCACCGTCGGGCCGTCCCCCGGGTCGGGGGTCGCGGCTGCGGGGCCGGCGGTCAGCAGCGCGGCCAGGAGTCCGGCCGCGGCGGCGACAACTCCCAGGCGTCTGTGCCGCGTTCGAGGATCGTTTAACAGGGTCACTGCTTCCTCCCTGGTAGCCGTTCGGGTCAGAACGGTTCACGGTGCTCCGAAGTATCGTCTTCATCATGCACCGATCAACAGTAGGCAACGCATTCGTCATGAAAGTTTCTGATCACCGGCGAATGGAAGCGTGCTAGGACGGACACAGCACTCACGAGGTGTCCCTCAACTCACCTGACCCAGGAGGCTGTTGTGCCCGTCCGCCGTGCGTCCCGTACGTTTCGCCCGGCCCTGGCCGTTCTCGCGCTCACCCTCGCGCTCGGGGCCTGCGACTCGACCCCGTCGCCCGACGCGAGCGCCAGGGCCGCGAAGGCGACCGGGCCTTCGGTGATCGCGCCCGGTCTGCCCGGTGAGGCGGCGAAAACGCTCTCCCCCGAGGAGGCCAAGGCACAACTGCCGGACGACTCGCCCAACTCGGCGGACATCTCGTACGCCCGCATGATGATCGAGCACCACGCGCAGGCGATCGAGATCTCCGAACTCGCCCCGAAGCGCGCCCTGTCGACACCGGTGAAGCGACTGGCCGAGCGCATCGCCGCCGCGCAGGGTCCCGAAATCGCCGCCATGCAGGGCTGGTTGAAGGACACCGGCAGCGACGGCGAGCCCACCGCGCATGCCCATGAGGCGATGCCCGGCATGGCCACCGAGGCGCAGCTCGCCAAGCTGCGCGCGGCCAAGGGGAAGGCGTTCGACGAGCTGTTCCTGACGTTGATGATCACGCATCACGAGGGGGCCGTCACCATGGCCACCGAGGTGAAGGCACAGGGCAACAACGTGCGGATCGAGGAGATGGCGGACGACGTGATCGCCCAGCAGACGTCCGAGATCAACAGGATGCGCGGCATGTAGCCGGGAGCCGCCGAGCCGGTCGGGGCTCCTCCCCCTGTCGGAAGTCCTCGCTCAGCGCCGGGCATGACGGGGTGAGAGGAACCCGGCGTCGCGGGCCTGTGAGATCAGCCGGAGGGATCGGCGACGGCTGTACCCGGTCGCGCACATCACGGCGAGAACGGGGTCGGCGCCCTCTTCCTGGGCCGCGCGGTACTCCTCCGCGATCAGCCAGCGCCCCTCGACACCGCGCGGCCAGGCCGGCCGGGCGCGACGCGGCCGCGGGCAGAACTCGGTCCGCGCGTCCTCCCCCGGCCCGTCTCCGCACGCGTCGAAGAGCGGCCCCTCGATCCAGTCGGCGAGCCCCGCCAGATCGTCCAGCGACAGCGCCGGCTGCGCCCGTACGTCCTCGATGGAGACGCCCGCCTCACGGACCACGGCGAGCAGGTCGACCTGGGCGCCGTCGGTGAAGGCGAGCCGGACGTCGAACCATGCCGTCGCCGCCGAGCCTTCGTGTTCCCGCACTTCCCAGGCGGGCCGCACCGACACCGCGCCCTCCGTCGGACAGCGACCGGAAAGATTAAGAAAGGATGCTTCTAGCACATACGGAACGTAACCGCATCATCACTTTCACTACGAACGGACACGCGCGCCCGTCTCGCCCGGCACCCTGTCAGCGCAGCTCCAGGGGTGCGATCCTGGAGGTGTCAGCAACAGGGAGTTCCGCAGCGTCCCGCAGTGAGGGGTTCCGCCGTGTTGCGTGTCGCCGTCGTGGGTTCGGGTCCGAGCGGGGTCTACACCGCGCAGAGCCTGGTCCAGCAGGATCCGGAGGTGCGGGTCGACGTCCTCGACCGGCTGCCGGCGCCCTACGGGCTGGTGCGGTACGGCGTGGCGCCGGACCACGAGAAGATCAAGTCGCTCCAGCAGAACCTGCGCACGGTTCTGGAGCACGAGCGGGTGCGTTTCCTGGGCGGGATCCGGATCGGCCGCGGGCCCGGGGAGCTGCCCGTCGCCCGGCTGCGGGAGCTGTACCACGCGGTGGTGTACTGCGTGGGCGCCGCCACCGACCGCCATCTGGGGATTCCCGGCGAGGAACTGCCGGGCAGCTGGTCGGCGACAGAGTTCGTTTCCTGGTACAGCGCACATCCGGACGCCGTCGACGACGGCTTCGTCCAGGGGGCACGGTCCGCCGTGGTCATCGGTGTCGGGAACGTGGCGGTGGACGTGGCCCGGATGCTGGCGCGCGGCCCGACCGAACTGAGCCCCACCGACATGCCGCAGGCGGCGCTCACCGCGCTGTCCGCGAGCAGGGTGACCGACATCCACATGGTCGGTCGGCGCGGCCCCTCGCAGGCCCGCTTCACGACCAAGGAGCTGCGCGAGCTGGGTTCACTGCCGGACACTCGAGTCGTCGTGGACGAGGCCGAGTTGACGGTCGATCCGGCGTACGCCGACCCGTCCGCCCTGCCCGCCGTACAGCGCCGGAACGTGGAGGCGCTCCGCACATGGGCCGCCCTGCCCGCCACGGACGCCACCCGGCGCATCCGGCTGCGTTTCTTCCGTCGCCCGGTCGAGTTGCTCGCCGCCGGGGACCGGGTCGGTGCGGTGCGTTTCGAGCGGACGGCGCCGGACGGGAACGGCGGCGTGACAGGGACAGGGCGGTACGAGGACATCGAGGCGCAGCTCGTGCTCCGCTCGGTCGGCTATCGCGGGGTCCCCCTCGACGGGCTGCCGTTCGACGAGGCCCTCGGCACCGTGCCCCATCTCGCGGGCCGGGTCCTGCGCGCCGGGCGCCCCGCGGTTGGCGAGTACGTGGCCGGCTGGATCAAGCGCGGCCCGACCGGCGTCATCGGCACCAACCGGCCCTGCGCCAAGGAGACGGCGACCTCCCTGCTGGCGGACGCGGCCGTGCTCGTACGGCGGGAGAGGACCGAGGACCCGCTGACCGCACTGCACGCGGAGGGGTTCCGGCCGGTCGGGTGGACGGGCTGGCAGGCCATCGAGCGGGCCGAGGCGGAACTGGGCGCCACGCTGGGGCGAAGCACCGTGAAGCTCCCCGACTGGGAGTCGCTCATGGCGGCGGCGCGGGCGGAAGGCGCCTCGGACGTGACACCCCTTCCGGGGGCGTGACACACACCGGCAACAGGTCAGTAATCAACAATCTGTTCAAGCCCCTTACGGTCTCGTCGAGTCCGGACGCCCGCTCGCCTGCCGCCCCTGGAGTGCCCATGGCCGTCACCTCTCCCCCACCCGTACATCCCGTCGACGAGGTCCCACCCGTGCGGCAGCTCGCCGCCTTCGGTCTGCAGCACGTGCTCGCGATGTACGCGGGAGCCGTGGCCGTGCCCCTGATCGTCGGCGGCGCGATGAAGCTGTCACCCGCCGACCTGGCGTATCTGATCACCGCGGACCTGCTGGTGTGCGGGATCGCGACGCTCATCCAGTGCGTGGGTTTCTGGCGCTTCGGCGTCCGGCTGCCGATCATGCAGGGGTGCACCTTCGCGGCCGTGTCGCCGATGGTCCTCATCGGTACGACGGGCGGCGGGCTCCCCGCCATCTACGGCTCCGTGATCGTCGCCGGGCTCGCGATCATGCTGCTGGCGCCGGTCTTCGGACGGCTGCTGCGCTTCTTCCCGCCGCTGGTGACCGGGACCGTGATCCTGATCATCGGGCTGTCGCTGCTGCCGGTGGCGGGCAACTGGGCGGCCGGCGGGGTGGGTTCGGCGGAGTTCGGCGAGCCGAAGAACCTGGCGCTGGCCGCCTTCGTCCTGGTCGTGGTGCTCGGTGTACAGCGGTTCGCGCCGGTGTTCCTGAGCCGGATCGCGGTACTGACCGGCATCGTGGTGGGGCTGGCCGTGGCCGTGCCCTTCGGCTTCACGGAATTCGACGGGGTCGGGGACGCCGACTGGGTCGGCATCAGTACGCCGTTCCACTTCGGGGCGCCCACCTTCGAGGCGTCGGCGATCATCTCGATGCTGGTGGTGGCCCTGGTGACGATGACCGAGACGACCGGTGACCTGATCGCGGTCGGCGAGATGACCGGCCGGAAGGTCGAGCCTCGCTCGCTGGCCGACGGGCTGCGCGCGGACGGCTTCTCCACCGTCCTGGGCGGCGTCTTCAACACCTTCCCTTACACGGCGTACGCGCAGAACGTGGGCCTCGTCGGGATGACCCGGGTGCGCAGCCGCTGGGTCGTGGCAGCCGCGGGCGGCATCCTCGTACTGCTCGGTCTGCTGCCCAAGCTCGGCGCGGTGGTCGCGGCCATACCGGCGCCGGTGCTGGGCGGTGCGGGGCTGGTGATGTTCGGGACGGTCGCCGCGAGCGGGCTGCGTACGCTCGCCGCCGTCGAGTTCAAGGACAACCACAATCTGACGGTCGTGGCCGTCTCGGTGGCCGTGGGCATGCTGCCCGTCGGTGTGCCGACGGTGTACGCGAAGTTCCCGGACTGGTTCCAGACGGTGATGAACAGCGGGATCAGCGCGGGCTGTCTGACGGCGATCGTACTGAACCTGCTCTTCAACCACCTTGCGGGGAAGGGCGGTTCAGCCAGCGGCGACAGTACCGAGGCGGACGACGACGGCGGACGGCCCGCTGTCGAGAAGCCCCGGGAAGAGATCGTCTAGGTCGTCCCGGCGCGGGGTTCAGGGAGTCGGCGGGAGTTCCTGTTCCGCCCAGATGGTCTTGCCCGTGCCTGTGGGGCGGGTGCCCCAGCGGTCGGTGAGCTGGGCGACCAGGAGGAGGCCGCGTCCGCCCTCGTCGAAGGTGCGCGCCCGGCGCAGATGCGGCGAGGTGCTGCTGGCGTCGGAGACCTCGCAGATGAGGGTGCGGTCGCGGATCAGCCGGAGCTGGATGGGGTCGCCGCCGTAGCGGATCGCGTTGGTGACCAGTTCGCTGACGACCAGTTCCGTGACGAAGGCCGCCTCGTCGAGGCCCCAGCGGGTCAGCTGCTCGGAGGCGTGTTTACGGGCGACGGCGACCACGGCCGGGTCGGCGGGCAGGTCCCAGACCGCGACCTGTTCGGCGTCCAGGGCACGGGTGCGGGCGACCAGCAGGGCGACGTCGTCGCCCGGTGTCCGCGGCAGCAGGGCGCCGAGCACCGTGTCGCAGACCTCCTCCAGGTTGCCGGCCGGGGCGGCAAGTGCCGTACACAGGGCGGCCGTTCCGGTGTCGAGGTCACGGTCGCGGGCCTCCACCAGACCGTCCGTGTAGAGGGCCAGCACAGCGCCCTCGGGCAGCTCCAGCTCGGTCGCCTCGAACGGCAGCCCGCCGACCCCGAGCATGGGACCGGCGCTCACCTGCACCACCTCGACCCGGCCGTCGGGATACCGGACGACGGGCGGCGGATGCCCGGCGGCGGCAAGCGTGCAGCGCCGGGACACCGGGTCGTAGACGGCGTACAGACAGGTCGCGCCGATCTCGCCGGACTCGCCGCTCTCGTCCGTCCCGAGATGGCCGACCAGGTCGTCGAGGTGGGTGAGCAGTTCGTCGGGCGGCAGATCGACGTCCGCCAGTGTCCAGACCGCCGTCCGGAGCCTGCCCATGGTCACCGAGGCGTGCAGACCGTGGCCGACGACGTCCCCGACGACCAGCGCCACCCGGGTCCCGGACAGCGGGATCACGTCGAACCAGTCGCCGCCGACGCCCGCCTGGGACAGCGCTGGCAGATAGCGGGAGGCGGACTCGACGGCCGCCTGGCCGGCCACCGTCTGGGGCAGCAGGCTGCGCTGGAGGGCCAGGGCGGTGGTGCGCTCGCGGGTGTAGCGGCGGGCGTTGTCCACGCACACGGCCGCGCGGCTGACCAGTTCCCGGGCCAGCGACTCGTCGTCCTCGTCGAACGCGTCGGGCTTCTCGGGCGTCAGGAGCCGCACGAACACGGCCACGCCCAGCGTCGTACCGCGTGCCGTCAGCGGTACGGCCATCAGTGAGAGGTCGTGGCTGTCCGTACCGTCGTCGCCGCGCAGTTTCGCCGAGCGGGCCGTGTGCCGGCCGAACCAGCGGTCGAGGTCCGGGTCACCGGTGCGGGCGAGGACGGGCAGGCCGGTGGCCAGCGCGCGGGCGGGCGGCGCGTACGCCGGGTAGACGTCCGCCGCGCCGAGTCCGATCGCCGCCTCAGGCACCCCGGCCGTGAGCGAGTGGTGGGCCACCCGGCGCAGCTCCACGCCGGCCTCCACCTGCCCGCCCGTCGGTTCGTCGCCCTGGAGCACCGAGTCCAGCAGGTCCACGCTGGCGAAGTCGGCGAGCCGGGGCACCACCAGTTCGGCGAGTTCCCGGGCGGTCTGTACGACGTCGAGCCGGGTGCCGATGCCCGCGGCGGCCTCGTTCAGCATGGCCAGCCGCTGCCGCGCCCAGTGCTGCTCGCTGCTGTCGAAGCCGGCGAGGGCGACGCCGAGCAGTTCGTCGGCCGGACTGCGCAACGGCCACATCTCGAAGTTCCATGCGTGCATGCGCCGCCCCGAGGGTGACCGGGTCCAGCTCTCGTAGTGGACCGGCCGCCCGGTCTCCGCCACGATCTCCAGATGGCGCAGGAAGCCCCGGCTGTGTTCGGCGTCCTCGACGGTGTCGGGGAAGTAGCGGTGCAGGAACGCGGCCTCGGGCTGCCCCATGACGGCACAGGCCGTGTCGTTCATCCGCAGATACCGCTGCTCGGTGTCGAAGACGGACATCGACACCGAGGCCTGCCGGAACGCCAGCTCGGCCAGGGCCCGCCCGGCGTCGTCGGGCGCCGCCGTGACGACGTACGCCCGCCGCGACCCCACGACGGGACACAGCCGCAGCGCCAGCTCCACACTCCGCCCGTCGCGGTGCCGTACGCCCACGACGGCGGCGCCGGAGGTGCGCAGTTCCCGCCAGACCGCGCGCGGGTCGCCGGTCGCCAGGTCCCCCGCCGGGCGGCCGGTGACCTCGGCGGCGGTGTGTCCGGTGAGCCTGCGGGCACCCTCGCTCCAGCCCGTGAGAGTGCCCCGCGCGTCAATCACCGCCAGCGCGTCACCAGCCGGGACCACCCGCTGTTGCTCGCGCGGCCCATTCACCATATGCCCAAGAATGAGGGCATTGGTGGCCGGTCTCAACCCGGGATCAGCTCTTCCCGAACCAGCGCGTGGGAACGGCGGCGGCCAGCGTGCGGTACCCCTCGGGGTTGAGATGCAGCCAGTCCCCGTCGTGCAGGTCGGCGCGCAGCCGGCCCGGATCGGCCGGGTCGCGGACCGCCCGGTCGAAGTCGACGACGGCGTCGAAGGCGCCACCGGTGCGGATCCAGGCGTTCACGGCCTGCCGGGTCGTCTCGCGCAGGCCGGCCGGATCGTCGTACGGCGTGTTGCCGCGGAAGGGGGTGAGTGTGGCTCCGTAGACGCGGATGCCCTGGGCGTGCGCGCGGACGACGATCTGCTGGTACGCGGCGATGAGGTCGTCGGTGACGCGCTGCTGAGCGGCCGGGGTGGCCTCGGCGGTGCCGATGTCGTTGACGCCCTCGAAGACCATCAGCCAGGAGACCCCGCTGTGGGCCAGGACGTCCCGGTCGAGCCGGGCGAGGGCGTTCGGTCCGAGGCCGTCGTTGAGGACCCGGTTGCCGCCCGCGGCCTGATTGAGTACGGCGATCCGGCCGCCGCCGGGAAGGCCCCTGAGCCGGTCCAGGAGCTGGTCGGGCCAGCGGTTGTTGCCGTTGGTCGTGGAGCCCCGGCCGTCGGACAGCGAGTCTCCCAGCACGGCGACGGCACGCGCGTCCGGCCGGGAGAGCACCTCGACGTCGCTGAGCAGGTACCAGTGGTTGACCGGGGTGGCCCCGGGCAGATCCTGCTCGCCCGTGCCGTCGCCGGAGCGCAGGTACGAGGTGGTGCGCGAGCCCGGGTGCGAGGTGAGCGCGAGCGAGGTCTGGCCGCCGGAGAGGTACGTCGTCACGGTCAGGTTGGTCGCGGGACGCAGCCCGAAGTCCAGCGGGTCGGAGACGACCTGTGCCCCGGCGGGGACGGTGGTGGTCCGGCGTCCGGCGAACGTCACCTCGCGCAGGGTGCCGGGTTCGACGGCGCTGACTCCGGCCCGGCCTTCCAGGGGGAGAGCGACCGTCACGGCGGTCAGGGGCAGCGGGGTGGTGCCGAAGGCGTTGGAGAAGCGCAGCCGGATGCGCTCACCGCCGGTGGAGACCCGCACGGTCTGGCGCAGGGTGGTGTCGACGAGGACGGCGCGCTCCCCGGTGAAGGGCGCGGGGGGCATGTTGCCGGGCTCGGTGAGCTGCGGCATCGACGTCCAGGTGTCGACCCAGTGCGGGGCGGACCGGGCCGGGCCGGCGACCGTCGGCTGTGGGCTTCTGACCAGGGCCACCACGGCGGAGGACGCCACGGTGACGGCCAGCACGAACACGCAGGTGGCGACCAGGTAGGCGAGTGCTGCTCCGGTGGACGGCCGCTCGGGCCGGGGCGACTGCGCGAGGCGGGGCGACTTCACGGGCCGGGTGCCTTCCTCTGTCCTGACGGGCTTCTTCTGTCCTGACGGGCTTCTTCGGATCGTGCGGAGCGGGGTGACCGGGTGCGCGCTCGTGGCACGCACCCGGCACAGGGGGGCTCAACCGGCCGTGCAGGCCGTTCCGTTGAGCGTGAATCCGGACGGCGCGGCACTGTTGCCCGTGTGGCTCGCCTGGTAGCCGAAGCCGACACTCGCGCCGGGCGCGATGGCCGCGTTGTAGGTGACATTGGTGGCGGTCACCGTGCCGGAGGAGGGCGCGAAGATGGCGCTCCAGCCGGACGTGATGGTCTGTCCGGAGGGCAGGGTGAAGCCCAGTTTCCAGCCGTTCACGGCCGTCGTGGTGTTGTTGGTGATGGTCACGGACGCGGTCAGCCCGGTGTTCCAGGCGTTGGTCGTGACCGCCACCTTGCAGGCGCCGGCCGGGGGCGGGGGCACGGTGCCGCCGCTGTCCAGGCCGAAGAAGGTGATCACGCGGGCGGCCATGCCGGTGGTGATCAGGTTGTGGCCGACACCCTGGACGCTGACGGCCTCGACGGGCGCCTTGTCACCGGTGGCGCCGTAGCGGGTGCGGGTCCAGCCGGACTGGGGCGAGTCGGTCGCGGACGGCGTCTGGGTGAGCCCCTGCACATTGGTCCACTGCTTGATCTCCTCCCCGAAGTTGGGGTAGCGCAGGGTGTCGTCCTCGGTGCCGTGCCAGAGCTGCATGCGCGGTCGGGCGCCGGTGTAGCCGGGGTAGGCGTTGCGCACCAGGTTGCCCCACTCCTGCGGGGTGTGGGTCACCGTCCCCTGGGCGCACTCGCTGTTCCACTCCGAGCCGTTGGTGGTGGCGAAGCAGCCGAACGGTACGCCCGCGAAGGCGGAACCGCCCGCGAAGACGTCCGGGTAGTCGCCGAGCAGGACGTTGGTCATCATCGCGCCGGAGGAGACCCCGGTGGCGAAGACCCTGCTGGTGTCCGCGTTGTAGGTCCGGGTGACCCAGTCGACCATGGACCTGATGCCCACCGGGTCGCTGCCGCCGCCCCGGGTGAGCGCCTGCGGCGAGGACACGTCGAAGCACTTGCTGCTGCGAGTGACGGACGGGTAGATCACGATGAAGCCGTAGCGGTCGGCCAGCGAGGCGTACTCGGTGTTGGAGTAGAACACGGGGCCGGAGCCGGTGCACCAGTGCACGGCCACCAGAACCGCCGGGCGCGTGGTGACGCTGTCCGGCACGTACACGTACATCTGCAGGTTGCTCGGGTTGGTCCCGAAGTTCGTCACCTCGGTGAGCGCGGCGGCCGCCGCGGCAGGGGCCGCCGCCGGCTCCGTACGGGCCGCCGCAGCGGGCGCGGTGAGAAATGTTGCCGCGAGTAACGGCAGCAGGCCTGCGAGAAGCGCGACGAGCGCCGAGCGCAGCGGTCGTCTCGCGATGGTGCCGACAGTGGTGGACACGTCCTTGTCCCTTCCTGATCACGGCTCGTGGGGTGACGCGTGGCGGAAGTCGAAGTCCCGCTCCGCGGGGCTGCCCGCCCGCATCGTGGCATGAGCATGGCCCCCATGGAAGCGCTCCCACACATCGAAAACATTCGCTGACCAGCGGTTGCGGAGCCGAGGGAAACGCATTGCGCGCAAAGCGTTGACCAGAAAGCGCTTACCCCCTACCTTCCGTTCATCGATGTGACCCATCGATGTCGATCCCCATTCGACGAGACGGCCCGAAGCGCACGCACTCAGGGACGTGCACTCCCTGAAGTGTCGACGTCCCCCCACTTCGGGCCCTCCGTCGCCGCCCCATCGAGTCACGGGCAGCGCACCACGTGACGTACAACATGGTGAATTTTGTTCACATAGCTGATCACCCCCTCGATCAGCCAGCCCTCCCGAAGGGACGCACCCGCATGCGTAAACACCCCCCACGTACACAAACGCAAAGATCTGTGGCGGTGGCGGCCGCGGCCACCGCTCTCGCGGCCGCCACCGTGCTGACCGTCCCCCAGACGGCCGGCGCCGCCGAGAACGCGCCCATCGGATTCGGCGCGGGAACGACCGGCGGCGGCAGCGCCAACCCCGTCACCGTGACGACGCTCGCCGCCTTCAGGACGGCCGTCACGGGCAACGCGGCGAAGGTCGTGCGGGTGAGCGGTCTGATCACGCTGAGCGGTCAGGTCGACCTCGGCTCCAACACCACGGTCCTGGGCGTCGGTTCGTCCTCCGGTTTCACCGGGGGCGGCCTCAGGATCAAGGAGGAGACGAACGTCGTCGTCCGCAATCTCAACATCAGCAAGCCGCTCGCACCGTCCGACGGCGTGACCGTCCAGGAGTCCACGAAGGTGTGGATCGACCACAACTCCTTCTCCGCGGACCGCACTCACGACAAGGACTACTACGACGGCCTGCTGGACATCAACCACGGTTCCGACAACGTGACGGTGTCCTGGAACACCTTCAAGGACCACTTCAAGGGCTCACTCGTCGGCCACAGCGACAAGAACGCGTCCGAGGACACCGGCCATCTGAAGGTGACGTACCACCACAACCACTTCAGCAACGTGAACTCGCGCATCCCCAGCCTGCGGTTCGGCACCGGCCACTTCTACGACAACTACGTCCAGGGTGCCGAGACCGCCGTGCACTCACGGATGGGCGCCCAGATGCTCGTCGAGAACAACGTCTTCCGTTCGACGCCGGTCGCGGTGACCACGAGCCGCAACAGCGACATCGACGGATACGCCAACCTGCGCGGCAACGACCTCGGCGGAGCCGCCACAGAGGTCTCGCGGGTCGGCACGTTCACCACCCCTCCGTACAGCTACACCGCGGAGCCGGCCTCGACCGTCGTCGCCTCGGTGACGTCCGGCGCGGGCGCCGGAAAGCTCTGACGACTCCCCACACCGCACGACCGACCGGAAGAAGGCAACGGGACATGACTTCCGCAACACGTCCACGCGCGCGCGGGCGCGCGCTGACCGGCACCCTGGCCACTCTCAGCCTTTCGCTTGGCATGATCATGACCAGCGGTGCGTTCTCCCCGGCGAGTGCCGCGACCTGGCCGACCGCCAACGGCAGCCAGGGCGTCTCGGCGACCATCGCGGTCTCCGGCACCAAGGACTACGGGATGAAGCGCCTGTACGGCACCGGGGACCTCGGCTCCGACAACCAGGACGAGGACCAGGGACCGATCCTCGAGCTGGCGGCG
This sequence comes from Streptomyces sp. NBC_01390, assembly GCF_045040105.1. Classification (NCBI taxonomy): domain Bacteria; kingdom Bacillati; phylum Actinomycetota; class Actinomycetes; order Kitasatosporales; family Streptomycetaceae; genus Streptomyces; species Streptomyces sp. NBC_01390. Next base: position 846,678 of record NZ_CP109551.1, read on the forward strand.
GGCGCCGTCCTCAAGAACGTCATCATCGGCGCCCCGGCGGCCGACGGCATCCACTGCAAGGGCAGCTGCACGTTGCAGAACGTGTGGTGGGAGGACGTCGGCGAGGACGCCGCGACCTTCCGGGGCAGCTCGTCGTCGAACGTCTACACGGTGTCCGGCGGCGGCGCCAAGGAAGCCAGCGACAAGGTGTTCCAGTTCAACGGCGCCGGAACGCTCAACATCTCCAACTTCGCGGCGAAGAACTTCGGCACCTTCGTGCGGTCCTGCGGCAACTGCTCCACGCAGTACAAGCGGACCATCAACCTCACCAACATCGAGGCGACCTGGAAGGGAGGCAAGCTCGCCGGCATCAACACCAACTACGGCGACAGCGCCACCCTGAGGGGCATCACGATCGTCGGGGACACCAGCAAGAAGATCGTCCCCTGCCAGAAGTACATCGGCAACAACAGCGGCAAGGAGCCGCCCACGAACGGCTCCAACCCCGACGGCACGTACTGCAAGTTCGCGACCGGCGACATCACGTACAAGTAACCCCTTCGCAGGTGAAGGCGAGCAATGAGCCGAGCCACAGAGAGCAACTCGCCCTCTGACCTGCAAAAACCATTACTGAGTCGCTGAATTGCGGAGCAGCGCAGAGGGCCACCATCCCTGTGTGGATGGTGGCCCTTGTCGATCCAGGGGGTTCTCAGGGGGTTTCAGCGGGAGTTCACGAAACTCCCGCTCGGGGCACCACCAGGAATCGTGCGCGAATCTGGAAGGGCCTCAGTTCGGAGGGGAACTGATCGCTCAGGTTCTCGGCCTGGGTGACGGCCAGTCCACTGCTCTCACAGTACTCCTCGACCCACGCGAGGGCAGAGGCCAACGCACGGTCCGGTTCGCTGCTCACCTCGGTGCGGATCTCCCCCAAAAGCACGCCTCCGAGTTCGAGCTGGACGCCGACCGCCCACGCATCGCCATACCGGGCGCCGGAGACCAGCAGCTCCGTGGACTTCTGCGCACTGTCGGCAGGAAGGTCCAGCTTCGTGAACGTGCTGAAGCCCAGCGGCTCCACGGCACGCAGGTCCGCTCCCGTTCTATCCGGGGCGCCGCCATCGAGCCAGGCGTCCACCGCGGTACGCCCCCGCTGGCCGTTGTCCGGCATGAAGTCTAATGGTGACGTCGGGTATTGGAAATGTCGGAATGCCTCTGGGGCGAGGGTCTTCTGAGGCGGATCGAGGCCGCTGGCGGGCGAGTCGTGGTAGGCAGGGTTGGTGATCAGCCGACTTCCTCTCGATGAGCAACTTGACTCCCTGCGTGCGGTGCTGTCGCGTAACAATGTGCTGACGGAGGTGTTGGCGCGGACTGCGACGTTGGATCTGCCTGGGTGGTATGTGACGGCAGGGTGCTTGTTCCAGACCGTGTGGAACGTGGTCACGGATAGGCCGCCGACCAGCGGTATCAAGGATTACGACGTCTTCTACTTCGACGAGGGCGATCTGTCCTCGGAGGCGGAGAACGCCGTGATCAAGGCCGGGCAGAAGGTCTTCGCCGGCCTGCCTGCAGAGGTCGAGATCCGGAACGAGGCACGGGTTCATCTCTGGTATGAGGACAAGTTCGGAGTGGCGTGTCCGCCGTATGACTCCGCCGAGGCGGCAATCGACAGCTTCGCTGCGACGACGTGCTGTCTGGGGGTTCGTGTGGAGGCCGACGGCCGGTGGCGTGTGTATGCGCCGCACGGGCTTTCGGATGTGTTCAACCTCGTCGTTCGTCCGAATCCGGTGCTCGCTCCGCGGTCGGTCTATGAGAGCAAAGCGGTGCGGTGGCGTGAGCAGTGGCCCGAGCTGACGGTCCTGGAGTGGCCGTCCGGGAGCGTCACGTCGGCCTCGCCCGCTGGCTGATCTCGGCGGCGTAGGTGGCCCAGTCGCCTGCGGAGAGTCGCTGCCAGGCGACGGCGACGTCGGTGTGGATGCCCAGGGTGCGGGCGAGGATCGCGGCGGGGATCTCGGTGGCGAGTTGGAAGAGCGCCGTGCTGCGGGCCTGATTGGGACGGAGCCCGAGCCGGTTGAGCCGCTGTGTCAGCTGCGTGGTGCTGATCGGCCGTCCGGGCTGTCCGCCGGGGAAGAGCCATCGAGACGGTGTCAGGGCGCCGATGGTCGCGTGGTCCTTGCGGTTCGCCGCGACGGTGCGGGCGAGGTGGGCGACGGGCTCGGGCAACTGGACGGGGGCGTCGCCGAGGTGGAGACGTACTTCCTGGACGCCGACCTAGACGTCCTCGGTGGTCAACCGGTGGATCGCCGACGGCCCTTGGGCAAAAAGGAGGAGAAGCAGTCCGGCGAGGCGGTCTTCGGGCTTGAGGGTGTTGTCGCCGTACGTGGAACGCGGCTGCGAAGTAAGTCGGCACAGGTCGTGTTCTGTCGTTCGGGTGCGGGCAGAATGCCGTGCGCGCGGAGGATCTCCCAGACGGTGGAGGCGGCGACCTTGACGCCGAGAGCCGCGAGTTCACCGTGGATCCGGCGATATCCCCATGAGGGATTCTCCCGGGCGAGGCGCAGGACGAGGGTGCGGATCGAGCGGACGGTGGGCGGGCGGCCGCGGCGCTTGGGCACGCAGGCCGCAGCATGGCGTCGCTTGAGAAGGTCACGGTGCCATCGCAGGATGGTGTCTGGACGTACCAGCAGCAAGAGGTGCCGCAGCTTGTCCATCGGGAGGTGGTGGAGCAGGCCGGCGAGGACGGCGCGGTCGGCGGCGGTGAACGTGGGTTTGCCAACCTGACGCTGCAGGACCAGCAGCTGGTGGCGCAGCGCCAGGATCTCGATGTCCTTGTCGCGGTCGCTCATCGACAGAAGGCGCAGGAGTGCCAGGGTGTTGGTCGCCGCGAGATAGGTCAAGCGCAGCAGCACGAAAGAATCATGATGGTGTACACGCCTGTGCACGTGAAGAGACTGGGTGGGCTGGGGCACGGCCAGAGATCGGCGGTCAGGGCCGCGACCTGGGCGGATGTATTCTCGGCACCCGCAACCACTTCACGGCACCCGCGGGACTGCGAGACCACATCAACTGAGACACGGCTCGCCATCCTCGGTCCCGGGATCAAATCAACTGAGATTTACGACAATCCGGCGTCTCGGCCGATCTGGTTGTCCTTTGACAGCGAAGATAGTCGCGTGCAGCGCGCTGGCCTGGGGCGACTAGGTTGGATGTCAACGGAGGGGCCAATGAGCCTTTTCCAACCTCCCACGTCACAAACAGCGCTCCCTGCCCCGCCGGCGGCGTGACAGCCTCCCGCAGAAGTAGGTGTCAGGGCCCGGCTGCGAGCGTGTCCTGGCGCGGTTGGAGCCTGACGTCGAATCGAGAGTCAATCGGTCCGGGTGCGCAGGCTCCGCGCCAGGGTGGGGATCATCACCGTCGCAGGGACGAGGTGTAGCCCGAGGAGGGCAGTGGTGGTGGCGGTGTTTGCCCCGGAGAGGAGGGGCGGGACCAACGAGATCGCGGTCAGCGACACCGCCGTCCACACGAATCGCTCGGCGGGGCGAGCGTCAACATCGCCGCCGCACGACGCGCCCACGCCGACCGACAACAAGTCCTCAACCTCTACGGCATCACAAGATCATCATGAACCGGACATCGCCTTCGCGCCGAATTCCCCAGATCGCGTCGGGCGGGCGGTCGTCGAGGACGTCGAACCAGGTCGCGGTCGTGAGCCGGCCGACACCAGCCGGCTTGCCGAAATCCGTGGCGATCTTGGCCTGCAGCTAGTTGTCGCCGATGCCGACGGAGCAGTCTAGATCCGTAGCCGCCTTGACGTCGGTTTGCAGGCCACGGGTGGAGCTCTCCGGGCCATCCGCTCAGCACGCCGACGAAAGCCTCGTCCCAGCCGAGCACCGCAACCGGACACCCCGTTTCCTGGAGCACGGCCATGACCCGCGCGGAGACCTCGTTGTAGACGTCCGCCTCCACTGGCAGGAGACGCAGTCCGGACAGCGCTTCGCGGCGGTGCGCGGCGGCAGCTCCGAGTGCACGCCGAACTCCCGGGCCTCGTAAGACGCGGTCGACACCACGCCGCGCTTGGTCGGGTCGCCGTCCCCACCGACCACGACTGGCTTCCCGCGTAGCTCCGGGTGACGCAGTTGCTCAACGGCGGCGAGGAACGGGTCCATGTCCACGTGCAGCACCCACTCGCTCACACCGGCAGATTTTACCCCATCGGGAGGCGCTTCTTGGCTTCCTCGTAGAGATCGGACGGTAGCGGGCCCTTTTCCGCGATGGCGATGTTGCCCGCCAGGTGGGCCGGGTTCGCGGTGCCGACGATCGTGGTAGACAGGCCGGGGTGGCTGAGCGTGAAGCGGAGGATGAACTCCTGCTTGTCGATGCCTGCCTGGTCGATGAGGTCCTCGATGCCCGACGTCTCCCAGTTGCGCTGGCCGACACCCGGCTGCTGGGCGAGCGGACCGACGGTCCAGTTCTTCTCCTGCGACGCCGCGCCGCGAGCGGCCCCGCCGCGGATGAGCGTGCCGGTCCCCTTGTCCGCCGCCTCGGTAATGAGGTTCTCGTGATCGCGTTGCACGGCCGAGTAAGGGATCTGAAAAGCGTCGAAGACGTTCATCGCAAGGTGGTCGGGCAGGTTGGGCAGGATGCCCGACATGCCGATGAAGCGGACCTTGCCCTCGGCCTGTAGTTCCTTGAGCATCTCGACGGTGCGGTTCTCTTCGAGCGTGGCCCGGCTCGGTGACATGTGCACCTGGATCAGGTCGAGGCGATCGGTCCGGAGCCGGCGCAGCGACTGCTCGACATCGGCGCGGACGTTCGCCTGGCTGTAGTCGTGCGGGTAGGGCGGCGGCGTGTCGGCGGGCGGCTCGATCGGGCAGCCGCACTTGGAGGCGAGAAAGAACTCGTCCCTGCGGTGGGCGAGGTGCGTGCCGATGAGCTCTTCGCTGCGGCCGTAGTCGGGCGAGGTGTCGATCAGGTTGATGCCGCCGTCGAGGACCGCGTTGAGCAGCCGGCCGGCGTCCTCGTCGGTCAGCCCTGGCCCTCTGCGCAGCCCGCCCAGTTCCATAGCGCCGTAGCCGAGGATGGTCACGTCCGTGTCGGTGTGCCCGAGGGCACGTGTCGTGATCGCCATGCCACTAAGGTGAAGCATCATTCATCTTTCGTCAATGGTCCCGGAGGGCTCCATGACCTCACCCCGACCGCTGCGTGCCGACGCGGCCCGCAACCGTGCCCGGATCCTGACCGCGGCGCATGAGCAGATCACCGAGCACGGGCCCGAGGTGTCGATGGAGCAGATAGCCGCTGCCGCGGGCGTCGCGGTCGGCACCCTGTACAAGCACTTCCCGAACAAGAGCGACCTGGTCACAGCCGTGGTCGCCACCTCGTTCGAAACACTCGCCGACGACGCCGAAGAGTGCCTGCAACGCGCGAGCCAGGGTTTACCCGCCATGGCGGAGCTCACCGGCTTCCTCAGCCGCGTGATGGACACCGTCGCCCACAACCGCGCCGTCAAAGCAGCCGCGTACGCGCTCGGCGCCGACCACGCAGCCCACCCCGCCAAGCAGGAGGTGGAGACCCGCGTCACCCAGGCTCTCGGCCGGCTCATCCGCACCGCACAAGCCCAGGGCGCTCTGCGCGCCGACTTCACCCCCGACGACCTGTACCTGATGCTCTCCACCCTCCCCGCCGACCAGCCACCCACCGCCCGCGCCCGATGGCTCGCCCTCCTGCTCACCGGGCTCACCGCCCGCTGACCGACCGCGGGGGGTACGCCGCCGTCGCGGCCACCGCCGGGACGTCCTCTACGACCGCCCCGCCTGCCGACAGAAGGCGTACCGGACCCGCCGACGGGCCGCCGAGCGGGTCCGCGAAGCCGTAACGGCCCCGGCCGGTGTGACCACTCGCGGAACCAGCTCCGGGGCTCCGGCCGGCACGGACGCCTAGGTCAAGATGGTGGCGACCACGACGCGCCGCCGTACGACGTCACTCGTCGTCGGCAGCGTCCTTGTCGCGCAGCGGGCGCATACCGCCGGGCAGCTCGGGCAGCTTGAACGAGTACCGGCCCAGCATGTTGATGTGCTGTCGCACGAACGGCGAGAGGCGGGCGACATCCTCGTCGCGGACGTCGAACCCGTCCGCCCGCAGCCGGTTCACCGCAGCGTCCATGTACCTCGTGTCGAAGAGGACGACGGCGTTGAGGACCAGGCCGAGCGCGCCGAGCCGGTCCTCCATGCCGTCCTGGTAGCGCTGGTAGAGCTGCCCCGAGCGGCCGTGGAAGATCTTCCGGGCGAGTGCGTGGCGGCCCTCCTGGAGGTTGGCCTGCGCCTTGATCTGACGGCGGTAGCCGGGCTCGTCGGCCAGCCGCAGGATGTGCAGGGACTTGGCGATCCGCCCGTAGTGCGCGATCGCGTCCCCCAGCGGGGCCGGCCGCCCGTCCCTCGACAGTATCCGGATCACGTCCTACGCGCGCACCGCGCCAATGTCAATCCCCTCGACCTGTGGAGATCTTCTAAGCGGCCAGCTCCAAGGCGGAGTTGGCCTGGTGGTCGTGCTCGTAGTCGATCGGCTCTGATATCCACACACGCTGTGTAGCCGACGGCCGTTGTAGAAGCCGGTGATCCAGGTCGCGATCCGCAGCCGCGCCTCGGTGCGGGTGGCGCTTGCGACCAGCGCGCCTACGGCCGCTCAACGTGGATCAGCGGGCGTAGCCGCCGTCGGCCATGATGGTCTGGCCAGTAACGAAGGCAGCGTCGTCGCTGGTGAGGAAGGCAATGGTGCCGGTCAAGTCTTCCGGCAGCCCGTTGCGCTTGATGGCCTGGGACTGTGCGGCCGCCGTGAGAGCTTCCTGCGGGTAGGCATTCAGGACGCCGGGTGTGATGGTCAGGGTCGCGCCGACCGCGTTGACGGTGATGCCGAACGGGGCGAGGTCGTTGGCCAGTCCGCGGCTGAAGCCGATGTTGCCCATCTTGCTCGCCATGTAGTGGGACATGCCGGGCGCGTTGGTGACGATTGAGTTGGAGGTCACGTTGACGATGCGGCCCCAGCCGCTCTTCTTCATGGTCGGCAGCAGGGCCTTGACCATGAGGAACTGCGAGTCGAGGTTGACCGCGATGACGCGCCGCCAGGTGTCGTAGTCCAGCTCCTCGATGTCGAGGAAGGGGCAAATGCCGGCGTTGTTGACCAGGATGTCCGCCCGCCCGAAGCGGTCGGCGACCTCCTTGCCCACGGCCGCGGTCTGGTCGGGATTGGACACGTCGCCTGTGAGACCCAGCACCGGGTGTCCTTTGTCGGCGAGCAAGGCGACGGTTTCCTCGGGGCTGTTGAGGTCGACCGCGACGACGCTCGCGCCGCGTGCGGCGAGGTCGACGGCGATGGCCTGGCCGATGCCGCGTCAGGCGCCGGTGACAACGGCCACGCGGTCCGTGTGTGTCTGGGGAACTGACATGTCAGAAACTCCTTTGTTGCGAACTTCCGGTCCCGCGCCTCGTGGCACGGTGCCCGGGACTTCTTTTCCGGCCCCGCCCGGGTGAGCGTCACGCCGCGCGGCCGGCCTTGAGGGTCCTGGCGACGTTGGCGATCCGCTTGCCCTGGTAGGCGCCAGAGACGCGGGCCGTGCTGTCGACGGGGATCTCTCCCTTGGCACCGGTCACGTGCGAGGTTCCGCAGGGGTTGCCGTCGGTGAACTTGACGGGGTTGGTGAAGCCGGGGGGGGGGGGGCTTTCCCCGGGCCGGGCGATGTGCAACCGGCGCTTCACAAGTGCTACCGGCCCGGCCGCTCGGGCTCCATCCGGAAGCAGACGAAGCGGGTCTTCGCGGCGGCCGTGCGCAGCTCGTCGTCGGTGGGCTGCCGGTCGCCCGGGAGGCCGAGCATCAGCCCCTTGGCGGCCTTGGGTCCTTTGCGCCGGCCGAACTCACCCAGCAGGGCGGCGACTTCGTCAGGGTCCTCGACGACCGTCGGGACGGCGCCGTGGTCCTGGCCCCGGATGCGCAGCCGGACGGCGGACCCTTCGCGCATGCTGGGGATCCAGCCGAGCTGGGAGGACATGGCGAGCACCGTGCCGGGATCCCAGTCGAAGTAGCCGATGGGGACCGTGAATTCGCGGCCCGTCCTGTGCCCCTTGTAGGTGAGCAGCATCAGGCGTCCGCTCAGCGGCTTGTGGAAGCGGGAGGCGAGCAGCGGCCATACGACCTTGTTGGCGGCTCGGAAGATCTTCACCCTGGGTGGCGTGGCCGTGTTCGCCGCGGGCGTGCCGGAGGTGTTCACCGGGTGCCTCCGGGGGCGGTGTGGACGATCTCGGCCTGGTCGCGTTTGGTGTAGGCGTCCCAGTAGTGCTCGGCGATGGTCTCGGGTTCGGTGCCGGGGCCGCTGCCGATGTACACGCCGATGGCCACGTGTGCGGTGTGCACTCCGTGCTCGGCGAGGTCGATGCCCAGGGCGATGGCGTAGTTGCGCAGGGCCGCCGCCGCGACGCCGATGCTGCCGAACGCGCCGCCGCTGGGCCGGATGGAGGAGGCGCCCGTGGAGAACAGCAGGGTGCCGCTGCCGCGTTCGAGCATGGCGGGCAGCACCTGACGGACCGCGGCGACCGCTCCGTAGAGGTAGTAGTCGAGCTGCTTGTGGAGGTCCTGCGCGGTGGCGTCGACGGCGGCGGCGCCGGCGAACGTGGGGTCGGCGGGTGAGTACTCCAGTACGTCGAGGGCCCCGAACCGGTCGGCGACCGCGGCGAGCGCCGACTGCAGCGAGTCGGGACGCGTCACGTCCGCGGCGAAGCCCGCGGCCTCGATGCCCTCCTCGGCGAGCTGTGCGGCGAGCGCGTCGAGCTTGTCCTTCGTCCGGGCGACCAGGGCGACCTGGAAACCCTCCTTTCCGAAGCGGCGGGCGATGGACAGGCCCAGTCCGGGGCCTGCTCCGATGACGGCGATGACGGGCATGGGTGGTGCTCCTGTGGTCGGACGGACTGAATGGATGAGGCGCACCCTTTGCCGTGGCAGCGGCCAGGACTGAAAGTCGAGGGCGGCCTCATGTTCTGGAGCGTAGCAGAGAATATGAGGCTGCCCTCCGGTTGATAGGCTGAGGGGCATGGCCATCGACCGTCCGTCCGCCTCCGCCGAAAACCCGGCCCCTGTCCGCCCCCTGCGGCGCGACGCGCAGCGCAATCGCGAGTCCCTGCTCACCGCGGCCCGCTCCTGCTTCGCCGAGCAGGGCCTGGAAGCATCCCTGGAGCAGGTGGCCAAGCGGGCCGGGGTGGCCATCGGCACGCTGTACCGGCACTTCCCCACCCGGCTGAACCTGGTGCAGGCGACCTTCGCCGAGAAGCTGACCCTCTGGCGGGAGGCCGCCGAGAAGGCCGTCACCATGGACGACGCCTGGGCGGGGCTGTGCCACTTCCTGGAGACCATGTGCGAACTCCAGTCACAGGACCGGGGGTTCAACGACCTGGCCTCCATACGACTGCCGGAGAGCGCCTGCCTGGCGGGCACCCAGACCCGCATCCGCGAACTCGGCGTACACATCGTCGAGCGTGCCCAGGAACAGGGCAGCCTGCGCCCCGACCTCACCCCCCAGGACCTCGCCTTCGTCATCTGGTCGCACAGCCGCGTCACCGAGGCCACCCACGCCATCGCCCCAAACGCCTGGCGCCGCCACCTCTACCTCCTGCTCGACGGCTTCCGAACCGACCGCGCCCACCCACTGCCGGCACCGCCGCTCACCGGGGAGCAGCTGTACCGCGCCATGATCACCCTCGGCGGAAACGGGGCCTGCGGCACCTGACCATCGGCACGCGTCGTCGTCTCAAGGCGCCGCGGGGAGCCCCCGCCTGGCGACCAGGCCGAGCCGGCACGCCCCTCCGTCCCCGCGACGCAGAGTTCGCGCAGGCGTTCGGTGACCTCCGCGTGCACCGGCGACACGGCGTGCGTCTCGAAGGCCACCTCCTCGGCGAAGCGTTCGCACATCCAGACCACGTCCGGGTCCTCGCTGCTGACATGCATCAGGCAAAGCAACGTGCCCGTCTCCATCTCCACCTGCCCGCCATGGGCTGCAGGGCGGCGATGAGCTCATCGCAACGTCCCGGTTCCGCGACGAGCTCGGCGAGGTGCCCCTTGACCGCGGCGGACGCCACGACGATCTGACGCCCTCGTCGCGCCGGCCGTGCCTGTGCTCGGCCTGCAGACCGCGATGCCGTCCATCAAGGTCGTACCGAAGGAGGACAGTCCACGGCAGGGATTCCTCGAGGTCCTCATGTCGTCGGTGTTGGCGTCGGCTCCGCCGAGGACGACGGCGGTCCGTCCGTCCCGGCTGACGCCGGCGCCCGGCTGCGGCGGCACGACCTCGCCGATCCGGCAGTCGGCGCCCAGTTCCCGGGTGACTTCGGCGATCACCTTCCGCACGGACGCGTCGGTGACCTTGTGCCCCTTCGAGCTGACGACCACCTGGATCGCCGACGAGGCGTTCTGGCCGAAGTGCTCCTGCGCCAGCTCGCGCACCAGCACCGACTCCGAGCCGTTGCTCTGCCGGCCCGCCCCCGACAGCACTGAGGTGACCTGCGGAGCGAAGGCACCGAGCACACCCACCACGAGCAGCCAGCAGATCAGTACGTGCCCGAAGTGCCCGGCGGTCCAGGCACCGAGCCGGCCCAGCGGTCCCGGTCGGCCCGGCGGCGGGGCGTCCGGCGCGCGCTTCGGCGCCTGGGATGATGTGTGGTGCGCAGCGGACACCCGCAGAGGAGGAAGGGCTCTGCGGCTCCGGTCCAAGGCCGGTAGGTTCGAAGGCGGAGTGGTAGACGCTCCGGGTCGGCCGTACCGCCCCGTTCCCCGGAAGGAGTCCCCGTGAAGTCACCGCCCGGCGACGCGACGGTCACGGTCGAGCCGGCCAGGACCGGAAGGCCGCGCGTGACCTCGCGGGCCGAGCTGGAGCGGATCGGGTTCGAGCTGTTCGCCCGTCAGGGCTTCGACGACACCACGGTGGACGACATCGCCGCGGCCGCGGGCATCGGCCGCCGTACCTTCTTCCGCTACTTCTCCTCCAAGAACGACCTGGTCTGGGGCGACTTCGAGGAACACCTGCTCAGGCTGCGCGAGCTGCTGGCGGCGACTTCCACGGACGCGCCGCTGGTCGACGCGCTCCGCGAGGCGGTCGTCGAGTTCAACAGCTTCGATCCCGTGGAGGTGCCCTGGCACCGGCAGCGCATGGAGCTCATCCTGCGGGTGCCCACGCTGCAGGCGGATTCGACCCTCCGCTATGCCTCGTGGCGGGCCGTCGTCATGGAGTTCGTCGCGGCACGCACGGGCCTGCCCCCGACGGACATGGTGCCCCGGCTGGCCGGCTACGCCCTCCTCGCGGCGGCCATGGCGGCGTACGAGCACTGGCTGAGCGAGCCCGGAACCGAACTGTCGTGTCTGCTCGGCCGGACCATCGAGCAGGTGGGCGCGGGCCTCGGCACGGTGCAGACGGCCCCTCCCCCGCCCCGCGACGCCGCCTGCTGATCTCGCCCCCGTCAGTCCGGGCCGTGCCGCATCGCACGGGCCACGAACTCCCCGATGAGGACCGCGGTGGCCGCCGGGCCACGCAGCGGAGCCGTGGGCAGGATCGAGGTGTCCGCCACCCGGAGCCCGCTCAGCCCGTACAGCCTGCCGTAGCCGTCGACGGCCGCTCGGGCATCGTCCGCCGGGCCCATGGGGACCGTTCCGCACGTGTGCTGAGCCGTGCCGAGCCCGGCCCGGATCCAGCGGTCGAGCCGACGGTCGTCGTCGAGGGTCGTGGCGTCCGGGTCCGCCAGGCCCGACGCCACCTCGCCGAAGGCCGCGGTGCCGAGCAGGGCCGCGGTGACGCGGACGGCTTCACGCATACGGCGCCGGTCGCCGGCCGTGCGCAGATAGCCGTAGTCGATGTCCAGTGGGTCCGCCGCGTCCGCCGACCTCGTTCGCAGGCGGCCGCTCGTGCGGGGCGTCTGTACGGAGACCAGGAACGCCAGCGGGGCACCCGCCACGCTCGTGCGTCCGGTGGTCAGGCCGGCCATCGGGACGAGTGACTGCAGGATCTCCAGGTCGCCCGGGTGCGCGCCGTCGGACGAGGACACGTGCAGGGCGCCTCCGAGCCAGGATCCCACGGGGTCGGCCACGTCACCGCGGGGCGCCCACTCCAGCACCACCTGGGGGTGATCGCTGAACCGCGCTCCGACCGCGGGGGCGTCCAGCACGACGGGGATGCCCGCCCGCGTCAGCGCCGCACCCGGGCCGATTCCCGACCGGTGCAGCAGGTGCGCGGAGGCGAAGGCTCCCGCACAGAGCACGACCTCGCCGGCCTCCAGTACCTCGAACCCACCGTCGTGTTCGACGACGACTCCGCTCGCCCGGCCATCGCGGACGACGACCCGGTGAACCGGACAGTCGCCCGTCACCGTGAGGTTGGGCCGGCCGAGGGCGCCCAGGAGATGGCTGATGCCGGTGTTGACCCGCAGACCGTCCACCGTGTTCGTGGGAACCGGGCCGAAGCCCGGAACGTCCTGCGCGTTCTTGTCGGGCTCGTGCGGCAGGCCCAGTTCGCGGGCGGCGTCACAGAACGCCGCGGCGGCCGGATGCCTCAGGTCCGTGCGCCGGATCCGTACCGGTCCCCGGTCTCCGTGCACGGCGTCGGCGCCGTGGTCCAGGTCGGTCTCCAGGCCGCGAAGCAACGGCAGCATGCGGTCGTACGACCAGTCCGCCCCGCCCGCGGCCGCCCAGCGGGCGAAGTCCTCGCGCCGGGCCCGTACGAAATAGCCTCCGTTCACGGTGGTGGAACCGCCGAGTACCCGCCCCCGCGGTACCGAGTAGGGCCGGTCCGGGGTGAGGCGGACCGGGTGGTGCGAGACCGCGGCGCACTGCGCCTGCGCACCGGGGACGAGCCGGGCGTCCAGCAACTGCGGTGGGAAGTCCGACAGTTGACGCGGCACCGGTCCGGCCTCCAGCAGCAGTACCGAGCGGCCGGGGTCCTCGCTCAGCCGCGCCGCCAGCGCGGCACCGCTGGCGCCGGCCCCCACCACGACGACATCGGGGCGCCGACCAGGGCCGTTCCTCGGCATGACGCACGACCCTTCCGTTTTGACACCGGGTGCCATTAGCCTCACGGTACAGGAACCCGCGGCACCGGGACCGTCCGGTCGACCGGATCGCCGCGGCCGTCGAGGAGGTTCGCATGAGCCCGCTCCACTCCCTGCCCCCGCAGGCCGCCCCTGTTGCCGACGCCGAGTCCGGCGCCGGGGACGTTTTGGCCCCCGAGTCGCTCATCGAGGAGGACGACCTCATCGAGGAGGTCTCGATCGACGGCATGTGCGGCGTCTACTAGGCGAACGGGGACCAGCGTGCCCACCGTGAACGCCGACATGGACATCGACCGCGCCTGGGACCTGCATCCGCAGGTCTCGGTGCGGCCGGAACCCTTCGGCGCGCTGCTGTACCACTTCGGCACCCGCCGGCTGTCGTTCGTCAAGGACCTCCGCCTGCTCGCCGTCCTGCGGGCCCTGCCGCACGTGCCCACCGCCCGCGCCGCCTGCGCGCAAGCCGGTGTCGGCGCCGCCGAACTCCCCCGCTTCACCACGGCCCTGACCGCCCTGGCCCGGTCGTCCATGGTCGTCGAAAGGACCGCCCCATGACCTCACCGGCACTACCCGCCCACGGCACCCGGCTGGTCGACCTGTTCGAGTACGGCCTCGCCGCGCCGATCTGCCTGACCTGGGAACTCACCTACGCCTGCAACCTGTCCTGCGCGCACTGCCTGTCCAGCTCCGGACGGCGCGACCCGCGCGAGCTGAGCACGAGCGAGGCGAAGGCCGTCATCGACGAGCTGGAGGCCATGCAGGTCTTCTACGTCAACATCGGCGGCGGCGAACCCACCGTCCGCCCCGACTTCTGGGACCTCCTGGACTACGCCACCAGCCACCACGTCGGCGTGAAGTTCTCCACCAACGGCGTCCGCATCACCCCCGAGGCGGCCCGCCGGCTGGCCCGCAACGACTACGTCGACGTACAGATCTCCCTCGACGGGGCGACCCCGGAGGTCAACGACGCGGTGCGCGGGGCCGGTTCGTACGCCACCGCGCTTCGGGCCATGGAGAACCTCGCCGCGGCCGGGATGAAGAACTTCAAGCTCTCCGTCGTGTGCACCCGGCACAACATCCCCCAGCTGGACGCCTTCAAGGCACTCGCCGACCGCTACGGCGCCCAGCTGCGGCTCACCCGGCTGCGCCCGTCCGGCCGCGGCGCCGATGTCTGGGACGACCTGCGCCCGTCCCGGGAGCAGCAGCGCCTGCTGTACGACTGGCTGCTGGCACACGGCGAGTCGGTGCTGACCGGTGACTCGTTCTTCCACCTGTCCGCCTACGGTCAGGCACTGCCCGGCCTCAACCTGTGCGGCGCCGGCCGGGTGGTGTGCCTGGTCGACCCGGTCGGGGACGTGTACGCGTGCCCCTTCGCGATCCACGACGAGTTCCTCGCCGGGAACGTGCGCGATCCCGGCGGCTTCACCGAGGTGTGGCGGGAGTCCGCGCTGTTCCGCGACCTGCGTTCGCCTCAGACCGGCGGAGCCTGCGCCTCCTGCGGGTTCTACGACACGTGCAAGGGCGGCTGCATGGCCGCCAAATTCTTCACCGGGCTGCCGCTGGACGGCCCCGACCCCGAATGCGTCCAGGGCTACGGCGAGGATCTGCTGGCCGAACGCCCGGCGGACCGGGCCCTCCTGCCGCGCCCCTCCCAGGACCACTCCCGGCGACGGCCGGTCGACCTGCCGCTGCCGGCCCGTCGCGCGGACCTGGAACGACCTCCCGTCAGCGACTGCGCCCAGGACCCCTTGGCCGGACTGCGGCTCGCCCAGACTCCGTCACCCCAGCACGAGAAGAGTTGACGCATGGCCCACAACCCCTGGTTCGAGACGGTCGCCGAGGCCCAGCGCCGGGCGAAAAAACGCCTGCCCAGCAGCGTCTACGGAGCACTCGTCGCCGGCTCCGAGAGCGGCCGTACGATCGACGACAACGCCGCGGCCTTCGTCGATCTCGGCTTCGCCCCTCACGTCGTGGGCCATCACGCCGAACGCAACCTGACCACGACCGTCCTCGGCGTCGAGACGGCGTTCCCCGTGCTGATCTCTCCCACCGGTGTGCAGGCCGTCCACCCGGAAGGAGAGGTCGCCGTGGCACGGGCCGCGGCGAACCGGGGCGTCATCATGGGGCTGAGCTCCTTCGCGAGCAAACCGGTGGAGGAGGTCGTCGCGGCCAACACCGACACCTTCTTCCAGCTGTACTGGAGCGGCACCCGGGACAGCATGGTGCAGCGTATGGACAGGGCCAGGTCCGCCGGCGCCAAAGCGCTCATCGCCACCCTCGACTGGTCCTTCTCCCACGGCCGCGACTGGGGAAGCCCGCAGATCCCCGACAAGCTCGACGTGAGGACCATGGCGAAGTTCGCTCCCGACGTGCTGCCCCACCCCCGGTGGCTGTGGACGTACCTGCGCTCCGGCCGGCTTCCCGACCTCACGGTCCCCAACCTCCGCCCCCCGCGCGGCGAAGCACCCACCTTCTTCGGCGCCTACGGCGAGTGGATGCAGACCACCCCGCCCACCTGGGAGGACGTCGCCTGGCTCCGCAAAGAATGGGGCGGGCCCTTCCTGCTCAAGGGCGTGACCCGGGTGGACGACGCCAAACGGGCCGTCGACGCCGGGGTGGCGGCGATCTCGGTGTCCAACCACGGCGGCAACAACCTGGACACCACCCCCGCCACCGTCCGGGTGCTCCCCTCCGTCGTGGACGCCGTCGGCAATGACATCGAAGTCCTGCTCGACGGCGGCGTCCGGCGCGGCAGCGACGTGGCCAAGGCGCTGGCGCTCGGCGCCCGGGCCGTCCTGATCGGGCGCGCGTACCTGTGGGGCCTGGCGGCGAACGGCCAGGCCGGTGTCGAGAACGTGCTGGACATCCTGCGCGGCGGCCTCGACTCCGCGGTGCTGGGTCTGGGCCGCTCGTCCGTCCACGAGCTGTCCCCCGACGACCTGGTGATTCCTCCCGGGTTCGCCCTGACCCTCGGCGGCACGAGTGCCCCCGCCCCGGTCGCCGGATGACGACGGCACGGCACAACCGGCTCGCGCACCGGGCCTGGCCCACCGTTTCCGCCAAGAGCCTGGTCCTGGTGCCGATCGGCTCGACCGAGCAGCACGGGCCGCATCTGCCGCTGAACACCGACAGCATCATCGCCGAGTCCGTAGCCGGCCGTGCCGCCGAGGAACTCTCCGCCCGTCTCACCCCACCGCCCCTGGTGGCGCCCACGCTCGCCTACGGCGCCAGCGGCGAGCACGCCAGCTTCCCCGGCACCGTCTCCATCGGACATGAGGGCCTGCACGCCGTGATCGTCGAAACCGTGCGCTCACTGTCGCTTTGGGCCGGGCGCATCGTCTTCGTCAACGGCCACGGCGGCAACACCGCCACCCTGGACGCGGCCCTCGGCGCCATGCACGCCGAGGGGCACGCCGTCGCCTGGGCCGGGTGCGGCATCACGGGAGGCGACGCCCACGCCGGCCGGACCGAGACCTCGCTCATGCTGTATCTCGCCCCTGAGGAGGTACGGATCCGCGAAGCCGTCGCCGGCGACACCCGCCCGCTGGATGTCCTGATGCCTCTGCTGACGGCCCATGGCGTCAAAGCCGTCTCGCCGTCGGGCGTGCTCGGCGACCCGGCCGGCGCATCGGCCGACGAGGGCCGCCGGCATGTGCGGACCATGGTGTCCCGGCTCGTCGGCCAGATCACCGCCGCAACGACGGACGAGCGTGGCCGCCTCCTGGACCTTGCGGCCCGCGACCGACCTGGCACGAAGGCGGCGGGGAGATGACGCTGCCTCTCGGATTCGTCGTGGCGCTCGATCGTGACACCCGCGTCCTGGACGACGGCCGCACCCTCCTCGGTGGTTCCCCTCTGCGGCTGCTGCGCCTGACCCGGCGGGCACGTCCACTGCTGACCGGTCGTACGGTCCACGTCCGGGACCGGGCGGGCGCCCTCCTGGCGGACCGGCTCCTGGAGGCGGGTCTCGCGCACCCGGTCGTCCGCGCCCTGCCCCTGCCCGACGACCCCCGGTACACGGTCGTCGTCCCCGTCCGCGACCGCCCGCGCGAGCTCGACCGCCTGCTGGCGAGCATCGGGCCGGACACCCCGGTGATCGTGGTCGACGACGCGTCGACTCACCGCGCTCCGGTCGAGGCGGCCGCCGCACGGCATGGCGCGCGCTTCGTCCCCCTGAGGGTCAACGTCGGTCCCGCCGGAGCCCGTAACGCGGGCCTTCGCCTGGTCGGCACACCATATGTGGTCTTCGTCGACTCCGACGTCGTCCTGCCCAAGGACACGGTCCCGACACTGCTGCGGCACTTCTGCGACCCGCGGGTCGCCCTGGCCGTCCCCCGCGTGACCGCTCTCGAAACACCCGGCTCCGAGACCTGGATCGGACGGTACGAGCGCACACGCTCCTCACTCGACCTGGGCAGCCGTCCCGCCCTGGTACGCCCCGGGACACCCGTCTCCTGGGCCTCCACGGCCTGCGCCGTCGCACGCGTCGACGCCCTGGGCGAGGGCTTCGACGAGCGGCTGAGAATCGGCGAGGACGTCGACATCGGCTGGCGCGCCATCAAGAGCGGCCGGCGGGTGCGCTACGAGCCCTCGGTCCATGCCGCCCACGAGCACCGCGGCCGCCTCGGGGACTGGTTTCGACGCAAGGCCGCCTACGGGACGGGAGCGCACCCGCTCGCCGAACGACACCCCGAGTTCATCGCGCCCGCGGTCCTCGCCCCCTGGAGCGGCGCCTTCGTCCTCGCCCTTGTCGCCCAGCGCCGTTGGTCGCTCCCGGTGGCCGGCGCCGTCGGCGCGACGACCGTCCTGCGCGTCTGCCGGAAACTGGACGGCACGGAGCACCCGGTACGGCTGGCCTGCTCGCTGACGGCCATGGGCGCGCTCGGCGCGCTCGCCCAGACGTCCGCGCTGCTGACCCGGCACTGGTGGCCCCTCACGGTGGCCGGCTGCACGATCTCCCGCCGGGCACGCCGGGCCACCGCGCTGGCCGCGGTGACCGACGTCGCTCTGGAATACCTGCACCAGGGCGCCGCTCTGGATCCACTGAGGTACGGCGTCGCACGCCGCCTCGACGACCTCGCCTACGGCGCCGGTGTGTGGTGGTCCGCCATCAAGGGACGCTCCACTGCGGCTCTGCGGCCTCGGCTGCGGCAGCCGCGGTAACCGCCACCGTTCCCGCCCGGCGAAAACAGTCGTCCCGTCCATTGTGACCGACGACTGGAGTCGTTACCGTAAGCATCACGGGACTTGCAACAGTAAAAGCGTTGCACGGATGCGGGAGCGCAAAGGAGCGACATGGCGCAGACGGAGCAGACCAAGAGCGATGCGGATGAGCGGGATGCGCTGATCGCACAGCGATGCCCCCACAGTGACCTGGTGATGCAGGGCGGCAGGCGCGAACCGCTCGCCGGTTACGCGGAACTGGACTCCCTGCGGGACGCCGGACCGGCACACACGCTCGGCACCGGCCAGATCATCTACACCACCTACGACCTGGTGCAGGAGGTCGCCCAGCGCGCCGACGTGTTCCACAGCAAGTTCTACGATCCGGTGACCGGCAAGGAGGCGGCATTCACCCTCGTGCCGCATCAGATCGACGGCCCGGTCCACGTGAAGTGGCGAAGGCTGCTCGCCTCGTCCTTCTCACCTGGCACCGTCGCCGGCCTGGAAGGCTCCCTCCGCGCGCGCGTCAACGAAATCATCGACGGGTTCATCGACCGCGGTCACTGCGATTTCGCCAAGGAATTCGCGCTCAGGTTCCCGACCAGCATCTTCCTTGAGCACATCATCGGCCTGCCGGTCGAAGAACTGGACAAGTTCATCGCGTGGGAGACCGACATCCTGCACCCGGAGTCGACGGATCGGGCCGAAGCGTACCGGACCTCGGTCCGGGCCCAGACCGAGGTCACCGCATACCTGTCGCAGATCCTGGAGGAGCGCAGGAAGACGCCGGCCGAGGAGCGCGGCTCCGACCTCATCTCGCGCGCCATGGACTGGCAGATCGACGGTGAGCCGATCCCGCACCAGGAGCTGCTCTCCTTCTATCTCCTGCTGTTCCAGGCCGGTCTGGACACCGTCACCGCCTCGCTCGGCTACGGCTTCCACCATCTGGCGAGCCATCCGGCCGACCGGGAGCGGATCGCGGCCGGCCCGTCGGTGATTCCCAACGCGATCGAGGAGTTCCTCCGCGTCTACTCGGTCGTGAACATCGTGCGGACGGCGATGACCGACACCGAAGTGGACGGCTGCCCGGTGAAGAAGGGCCAGCGGTTCATCCTCAGCCTGCCGTCCGGGAACCGCGACGAGCAGCACTTCCCGGACGCCACGACGGTCGACTTCGACCGCACCGACATCTCGCATCTGGCGTTCGGTGCGGGACCCCACCGGTGCCTCGGGTCTCACCTCGCGCGACAGGAGCTGGTGATCGCCTACGAGGAGTGGCACAAGCGCATTCCGGTGTACGAGATCGATCCGGACATCTCGTTCGACGAATCGCGCAGCATGCTGCTGGGGCTGAACAGCCTCCCCCTGCGGTGGGACCCTGCCGCCGTCCGCAGGTAGCGGCCGGCGAGCCGAACCGCGAGGGTCCCGGTTCCCGTCCAGGCAGGGCCCGGGCGCGGTCACGAGCACACTGGGGCCCGGCGGCAGGCTCGTCGCCGCCGGGCGCCGCACCACGCTGGTGACCGCGCCCGGCGAGCGGCTCTGAACCTGCCCGGCCGGCATGTCGCCAAAGCCCCGGCCCAGCCCTTGGCGACATGCATCCCACGAGGACGCGAACGGCCTCATGCGCCTGGGAGACTGTCGGCCGAGCCCTGCGGGAACCGGCCTCGACACGGCCGAACCGGCCCGGTGTCGCAGCGATCCCCGGAAGCCGTCAGGATCCGGCTTTTTTGCGAGCAGGGGCCTTACGAGCGGTCGCCGTGCCCCGCGCGGCCGTCGATCCGCGCGACGTCTTGCGAGGCCGCTGGCTCTGCTCGCTAAGGAGGACCTCGAACCCGCACATCAGGCGCGCAACGCTGAACTCGAAGTCCTCGTCACTCGTCCCGGAGATCGGATGGCGGTCGATCAAGCCGTCCAGGACGGGAAAGTGGAACCAGTCCGTGATGCGACGCTGGCGGGCGGGGTCGGTCATCGGCGCGTTGGCCAGCCGAAGGATGCGCTCGTGGATGATCGAACCGCGGGTGTACACACCGATGGCGTTGCACACCATCATCGCGTTGTCGGGCGTGAAACCGTCCGCGACCAGCTTCGCCACCACGGACTCGAGCAGTTCCATGATGCGGCGGGTCGCCTCACGACTGTATGTGGAGGTGCGGATCAACAGCAGATCGGAGAGGACCGCATCCTCGCGGTGGATCTCGCGCTGCACGCGGAAGTGCGAGGACAGCATGTTCTGCCAGGTGTCATCCGCCCGGACCTCCGGCATCAGCCGCAGGTACTTGTCGACGGCGATGTCCGTCATCGCATTGAGCAGCTCTTCCTTCTTCCGGAAGTACCAGTAGATGCTGGTGACGCCGACACCCAGATGCTCGGCGAGGATCGGCATGCTCAGCTGGTCGAGCGAGGTGCCCCGCGCAACCTCGAAGGCACCCCCGAGGATCTCCTCGGCGTTGATCGAGTTACGCTGACGACGCTTACGCGTCCCGGCGGAATCGGCCTTGGTCACGCTGCTTCTCCTTCTTGTCACCACCCCACCGGCCCGGCCCGAGCGTAGGCCGAGCCCGCGCTCCGAACTGACTGACACGGTACCAGCCAATGCCTCCCGGCATGGCATACGGTAAGGGATTACCGTAACGCTGCCGCGACGGCTGACCGTAGGCCCGGACGTGCCCGTCGCCAGGCCGCGACACCGTCAGCGGCCCTGCAATCCCCGGCCGACGTTCCCGCGCCAGGCGGGCCCCCTTCGCCCCGCTCGCTCCCTACCGTCCCGGGACCACGTCGGCGCCTGCCGGTTCAGCGCAGTTCCGGTGAACCGGGTCGGAACGGGCACCTCATCAGCGAATCCGTTCCGCCACGGAGCGAACGCTCGACGACGTCGTCGGCGGTTTTCGTGAGCGACCGTCACCGCACCGCCTCGCCGGCCCCTGCGAGGGCCGGGCACCGCACCGTTGCCCCTCCGATCAGGCGGTGGTAACTTACCGAAATCATTCCCGGAAGCTTTACCGAATGGAATACCGGTAGAGCACGCGCCTGGCCGCCGCAGTCCCGCAACCGGGACTGCATGCCGGCGCCACACCACCCGGCGGAAGACGGGGACTCCTGCCCGCCGGGCCGGTGACCCTTCGACGAAACACCTACCGGAAGACGGTCGAGATGGATCTGCTCCGACGCCGTGAGGGCTCTGCCGCGGTCATCACGCTCAACCGCCCCGACCAGCGCAACGCCCTCAGCCCCGGTCTGATCGCCGAACTCTCGCGGGCGCTGCGTGACTGCCTGGACGACGACGCGGTACGCGCGGTGGTGCTGACCGGTGCCGGCGACCGGGCGTTCTGCGCCGGCATGGACCTCAAAGCGTTCGCCTCCGGTTCCGATTCCTCCGGGCCGGAGTCCGACAACACGCACTTCACGATGTTCAGCCGAGGCGAGTACCCCAAGCCCGTCATCGGTGCCGCCAACGCCACCGCCGTCGCCGGAGGGTTCGAGCTCCTGCTCAACTGCGACATCGTCGTGGCCTCCGACAAGGCCAGGTTCGGCATCCCGGAGGTCAAGCGCGGTCTGTTCGCCGCCGGCGGCGGAACCACGCTGCCCGGCCGCATCCCCCTCGCGATCGCTCTCGAACTCGGGCTGACCGGAGATCTGATCGACGCCGAGCGCGCGTGTGCGCTGGGGCTGGTCAACTGTGTCGTTCCAGCTGGAGACGTGGTCGGCGCCGCGTTGGAGTTCGCCCGCCGTATCGGCGAGAACGGCCCGCTCGGCGTCCTCGCGACGAAGAAGCTCATGCGCGTGGCGCTCACCGAAGGCGTCGCCGCGGCGCGCGCGGCGCAGGAAGCCGAAAACTCCAAGGTGTTCAAGAGCGAGGACGCGCTCGAAGGGGCTCGCGCCTTCGCGGAGAGTCGCGCACCGCAGTGGAAGGGCCGGTGAGTCACCCCGGGCCGGGGTGACCCACCGCAGGACCGGACGGGTCACGGAGGCCCAGGACCCGTTGGGTCTGCGCGGTCACACGGTGCCGAGGAATCGCCCTACCTGGTCGATGAACGCGTCGTTGTCGTCGCCGGCCACCATATGGCCGGTGCCGGCGACGTCGACCGCGCGCGAGCCGGGCACGAGTGACAGGAGCTCGCGCACCCCCTCCTCACTGAGCACGTCCGACTGGGCACCGCGGACCAGGAGGGTGGGGACGCCGATGGCGCGGGCCGCCTCGCGCAGCCGCTCCGGGTCGGGCTGCCGCCCGGGTTCGTCGGCGTCCCGCCTCACCAGCGCCGGGTCCCAGTGCCAGTACCAGCGGCCGTCTTCGGCCAGGCGCACGTTCTTGCGCAACCCGTCCGGACTTCTCGGACGCCGACGCTGCGGGTTGTACTCGGACACCGCGGCGGCGACGTCCTCCAGGGTGGCGAAGCCGTCGACGTGGCGGCGCATGAACCCGGAGACCCGTTCGGCGCCGTCCCGTTCCATGCGAGGGGCGACATCGACGAGCACGAGCGCGCGAGCGTCCACCAGCCCTTCCCCGACGGCCAGCAGCGAGGTCAGGCCGCCCATCGACGCGCCGATCAGCGCGGGAGGACGCGGATCGCCCTCACCGACCCGGGCTGCCACGGCGACGAGATCGGCCACGAGGACGTCCATCGAGTAGTCCCCGTCCGGCGCCCACCCGCTGTCGCCGTGACCGCGGGTGTCGAGCGAGAAGGTGCGCCAGCCGCTTCTGGCAAGCGTCAGGGCCGCGCCCTTCCACGAATGGCGGGTCTGGCCCCCGCCGTGCAGGAACAGCGCGGTGCCCTTCGGCGCGTCCACCGGATATTCCTCGGCGGCCAGTTCCACGCCGGCGGCGGGGATCCGCCTGATGAGTGGCTCGGTCCAGGTCATGCGGTTGCACCCTCCCATCTCTCGGGTCACTTCCTCCGCCCGCACGTCGCCGGTCAGCGCACGCGGCACCTCCCGGCGCAGCGTGTAGCGAGGAGTTACGCGGTCCCGCAGCCGACAAGCCTGCTTGCACGGGGATCTTCCTGACGCCGGCACCGGTTCCGCCTCACAGGGAGGCTCCGCCGGCACCTGCCGTACGTCTGCGACTTCAGTTGGGCGGCGGGAACGAGTCCCCGTAGTCGACCCAGCGCGCGATCCGACCGCCGCACCCCTCGCGCCTCTTGACCCCTGTACTATATACCTTACGGTATGGGTGATGCGGCATCCTTCCCAGACGGCCCCGGCCGCTCTGCGGGACGGACGACATCAGTAGTGCCCAAGTAATGCCCCGCCGAGGAGGACGATGTGAGTTTGCAGGTCGGCAACCGGCTGCGCGGACAGAACTCGACGTGCGAAGTCATCGTCGTCATGGGTTCCGCCAGCCCCGCGGTATTGATGTGCGCCGGCGCGGAGATGCGCCCGACGGCCCCCGATCCCACCGCAGCACAGGTGAGCGACGGCCCACCGATCCAGCTCGGCAAGCGGTACACGGACGACGCCAGCGGCGTCGAAGTGCTGTGCACCAAGGCCGGAATCGGCCCTTTGACCTTCGGCGACAGCCAACTTACGCAGAAGGCAGCCAAGGCGCTGCCAGCGTCCGACTGAACGGACCGCACCCGCGATGAACCTCACGATGCTCCTCGACATGGTGGTCGAGGGGATGCCCGACCGGATCCTCATCGGTGACCGCGCGGACGGCCTCACCGCCCGCGAACTCGCCCGACGGGCGCGCTCGGGCGCGGATCTCGTCCGGGCCGCCGATGCCGGCACCGTCGTCTACCTCGGCGGCAACGGTCCCGCGTTTGCGGTCGCCCTGTTCGCCGCGGCCTCCGTCGGCGTGCCGTTCCTGCCGGTCAACTACCGGCTGAGCGACGAGCAGCTGGACGACGTCCTCGGCCGCCAGGCCAGGCCGCTCGTGATAACCGACTCACCCGAGCGGGTCCGGGGCATGGCGGCTGTGACGCTGGAGGAGTTCGCCGGACCGACGGCCGTTGCCGCCGATCACGAAACCGAGCCCGCCGACCCGGACCCCGACTCGATCGCCGTGCTGCTGATGACGAGCGGGACGACCGCCGCCCCGAAGAGCGCGGTACTGCGGCACCGGCACCTGACGTCCTACATCTTCGGCTCCGTCGAGTTCGCGTCGGCCGAGCGGAGCGACGCGACCATCGTCAGCGTGCCGCCCTACCACATCGCCGCCGTCGCGAACCTGCTCTCCAACCTGTACGCCGGTCGCCGGATCGTGTATCTCGACCACTTCAGCGCCGCCGACTGGCTGCATCGCGTCCGGACCCAGGCCGTCACGCACGCGATGGTGGTGCCGACGATGCTCGTGCGCATCGTCAGCGAACTCGTCCACTCCGGCGTGCGGGGCCCTTCGACGCTGCGGTCGATGTCGTACGGGGGCGCGAAGATCGCCGTACCCGTGCTCGTGGAGGCGCTGCGGCTCTTTCCCGGCACCGGTTTCGTCAACGCCTACGGCCTCACCGAGACCGCCTCCTCCATCGCGGTGCTGGGACCGGACGACCACCGTACGGCCGCCGCGAGCGACGATCCCGCCGTGCGCGCGAGACTGGGGTCGGTGGGCCGTGCGCTACCCAGCGTGGAGATCGAGGTCCATGACCCGGACGGGCTGCCGTGCCCTCCCGGCGTGGTGGGAGACATCGTCGTACGCGGGCCGCAGGTCGCCGGTGAGTACCTGGAGGCCGGCAGCCGGCTGGACAGCGCCGGCTGGTTCCCCACCCGTGACCGCGGCCATATCGACGAGGACGGCTTCATCTTCGTCGAGGGCCGGTCCGACGACACCATCATCCGCGGCGGCGAGAACATCGCCCCCTCGGAGATCGAGAGCGTGCTCACCGAGCACGCATGGGTGGCGGACGTGGCCGTGGCCGGCATCCCGGACGACGAATGGGGGCAGCGCATCGGCGCGTTCGTTGTCGTCAAGCCCGGCGTGCGGCCGGACGCCGACGTCCTGCGCGAGTTCGTCCGCGGCCGGCTGCGCAGTTCGAAGACCCCTGACGACATCGTCTTCCTGCCGGAACTCCCGACCACGCCGACGGGCAAGGTACTGCGTCGCAAGCTGGTCGCGGAGATCGACAAGGACGCCGGGGCCTCCGAGTCCGCCAGGACACCCGTGCTCTAGCAGCACCCGAAGACAAGGAGTGCGCGTGGAGTTCAAGACACTCGCGATAGTCGGCCTCGGCACCATGGGGGCCGGTATCGCGCAGACGGCCGTTTCCCTCGGCTTCGACGTGGTCGGCGTCGAGCGGAACGAGCAGGCCGTCGGGGACGGTCGGGCACGGGTTGCCGCCGGGCTGGCGAAGTTCGTCGAGAAGGGGAAGTTCACCGGGGAAGAGGCAGCCCAGGCATTGGCCCGCCTGCGCACCTCCACGGACCGGGCGGACATCGCCGGAGCCGACATCGTGATCGACGCGGCGTTCGAGGACGTCGACCTCAAGCGTGAGCTCTTCCGCGACTTCGAGCGCCACGCCTCTGCCACCGCGGTCCTCGCCTCGAACACCTCGACGATCCCGCTCGTGATCATGGCGGCCGAGACGTCCGCCCCCGAGCGGGTCGTCGGCCTGCACTTCTTCAACCCGGTCCCCCTCATGGACCTGGTGGAGGTCATCCGCACCCCGGCGACGAGCGAGGAGACCGTCCGGGCCGCCGTCGATCTGTCGAAGGCCCTCGGAAAGTCCCCGGTCATCATCAAGGACGTGCCCGGCTTCATCGGCAACCTGCTCGTCGTGCCGTTCCTCCTGGACGCCATCCGCGCCTTCGAGCGCGGCGTGGCCTCGATGGAGGACATCGACTCGGTCCTCAGGCTCGGCTTCAACCACCCGATGGGACCCTTCAGGCTCAGCGACCTGATCGGCCTGGACATCGTCCACGACATGGCCGCGCGCATGTACGAGGAGTACCGCGATCCCAAATACTGGCCCCCGCCCCTGCTCAAGCAGTACGTACGGATGGGCTGGCTGGGCCGGAAGACCAAGCGCGGTTTCTACACGTACGACTGACGGCTGACGAGGGCCGGCCGGTCGGTCTTCCCCGGCCCGCGGGGTGGCTCGGTGAGCACGGGTTCCTGCCCGGCCGGCCTGGTAAGGCACGGGTCGGTGCCGGCAGCACGCCCACCCCCGCACGGGCGGCCCACTCTACGAGCGCGGACGGTGGGGTCTCGTCACGCACGAGGTAGTCGGTGAGAGGGCCTGTGCCCAAGCCGGTGCGTTCGGCCCCGCTGAGCAGCCCGGCGGGGTGGAAGGCCGTCCCCTCCGCCGACGTCACCCCGTGGCGGTGCACCAGGTGCAGCGCGGCCTGCGCCTACAGGCGCCCCATGAAGACCCTGGGTCTTCCGCGAACCATCGCCCGCAGCAGTCCGGCGGGAGCCGCCGCGCAGCAGGGCCGCAACGTATTCTGCTCGCGGACGGCCGGCTGAACGAATTCTGGCTGTTCGTGCGAAGCACGCCCGCACCGGTGAACCGGGAACCGCGCGCGGAGTTCGTTCTGCGCTGGGGCCGCGAGCTCTACCACGCCGACTTCAGACCCAGCGTCGCTTGGGAGCTGAACTACACAAGTGCCGACCGGGGCCGGATTCTCGGCAAACGGCATCGGCTCCTCTATGCGGCCGTCCGGCATGCCGTCGACCATCCCGACCTCGATGTCGAAGACCGCCCGCGCCTGCTGCGCCTGCTGTGGCGGTGTGCGGGATTCGATGAGTACACCATCGCCCGACACGCCCGTGTTCGACTCAACGTGACGGCTGCGGACCGTCCGTGACCCGTTCCCATGTTCGGGGGCGTGGTGGGTGTTGCGGCGTTAGCGAAGGCGGCCGGGCTGACGAATGTGAACCTCGACGGAACTGTCATCCGCACCGACCACGCCAGCGCTCCGGGCCCCAACGGCGCAGACCTCTGGGGGTCCGGAAAACGCAGCACCATGGTGGAAACGCACAGGTCATCTCCACCCCGGACGGCTGGCCGAGCTGGACACGCCGACCCTGGTCGACCTCGGCTACGAAAACACCGGCGGCAGTTTCCCTCACCCCGTCAAGAAACCCGCCAGAGCGCGCTGACCGCGGAGCAACAGGCGTACAACACGGTCATCTGCGGCATCCACGGCGTCTGTGAGCGTGCCAACTCCCTGCTCAAGACGACCTTCAAGGCCCTGCGCATGGTCAGCCTCGACCCCAGCGGCATCACCTGGATCGCCCGAGCCGCCCTCGTCCTGCTCCAGCTGGAACACGGCCGCACCGCCTGACGAAGATCACGAACCGTCACGAGACGTTACCGAGAAGGGTTCAATGAGCCGACGGGAGTCAAAGTGCACCGACAACCCACTGCCGCCGACACCAACACCGTTCCACGTCAACTCATCAGCAAGAAGAGATTCGCGCAGTGAGTGGATGTTGCGTTGAAGGCTCGTCAGTTCTGATCGCCCCGATCCTCGGCCTTCGAGTCTGCTTCGCGGATGAAGAACGCTCTAAGCTTGTGCTCTTGGCGGCGGTGGCGGGCCCGCGAACCGGACGACTTCGCTATCCAGGGTGCATTGGAATCGGTAAGTCGCGCCTGAAGGAATCATGACGCCGCCCCCCGGTCCGAGGTCGGCGACTAGCCTGGACTTTTCGGCGTAGAACTGCACAGAGCCCGCCAGCACCAGCCAGATTGAGTCGCCGGGGTGAGAGTGCAACCCGTTCTCGCCGCCTCCCGCCCGGTAGCGCGCCCGGTACAGACCCACTTCCGGCGTTCGGACAAGGGCCTCGACCCTCCTAGCCTCGGGTGCGCGCCCACCTGTGAACACCTGAAAGTCGAGATCGGTGCTGACGTCGCCGCCCAGAGCGATATCCCAGGCCTTCCGATCGGGAATGTGCCCATAGTGCTTTTCAGTGTCATCGCTCGGTTCCGGAGCAGGGGTATCTCCGGCTGTGGTGTCCATCATTACTCAAAGACCCTCTCGTGGTTTGGGGCCCGGGCGGCAGCGGGCGGGGACTTCTGCAGCGGAGGCGACCTGGCCGAGTCCGACACCGGGCCCGACCCGGTCCGCTCGCATGCGATGAGTACCGCCGGGAGCACCGCCGCACTCCTGGCCCGGTTGTCCGGACGTTCATCGGCGCGGGGATCGCAGTGCCGTCCTTCGCCTCCCTGGTCCCGGCCGATCCCGACATCCGCGTCCGGCTGCCCGAGATCGCGATGGGGCTGATCCCCAGCGCGGGCGGCACGGTCCGGCTCGTCGCCGGGCCGGGCGGTGGCGCACCGCGTTCCTGGCCCGTGCCCGACGCGCCCTGGAGTGGGGCCCGGTGGACGAGATCAGGCTCCACACGGGTAGCGCGCTCATCCGGCTGGCAGGGCCCGCCGGTCGATCCACTCCAGCGGCAGGCCGAGCGTGCTCGCGGGATCCGTCCACGCCTGAGGCCCCGCACGCTCGACGACCGTCACGCCCTCCTCCTCCAACTGTCCCAGTGCGGTGTCGAGTTCGTCCACCACGAGGCACACGCCGTGCAGCCGCTCGCCGTGCCGCTCCAGGGCCTCGGCGTACCGACTGCGGCCACTGAGGGGTGACACGAGGCGTACCGTCACGCCGCCGATGCGTAGATCGACGGAGTCCTCGTGTTGCCCGACCGGGTGTCCCGGAGCCGGTGCCATCTCCATGAGCGAGGCGAGCAGCTCCGCGCTCTTTCGGGCGTCGCGCACGGTCACCGTCAGCCAGGCGACACCCCGTACGTCGACGAGTCCCGGCCGGCCGTCGACCGTCGGCTCGCCGCCGCGTGAGTCGTCGACGAACTCGCTGTCCGTCCACTCGACCAACAGCCCCGATGTGTCCGCCGGATGCATGAAGAAATGCCGCCCCGGCACATCGGCCCCGGTGATCCGTACGTTCCTGCGCCGCAGCAGCGTCTCCGCCGCCCACAGGTCGTCGATCGTCCAGGCGACCGAGTGCAGCCCGGGACCGTAGCGCGCTACGTAGCGCCCCAGCGGCCCCGAGGCGGCCGTCGCCGTGAACAGCGCGACGGGGTCCTGGCCGAGCCGCAGGAGCTGGATGTCGACACCCGACTCCTGCCAGTGGTTGCCGTCCTGGGTGCCTATCGGGAGGCCGTGCACCTGACGCGTCCGTACCTGGAGCGGCCGGGCCCCGAGCACGCGGCGCAGCCACGCGTCCATGTGCTGGCGGGGCTCGCATGCGATGCCCAGTCGATGGAAGTGCCCGGGGCGTACCACCGGAGTTCCCACGATCGGTGCAGCGTTCATCGGCCTCTCCTTGAAGCGCTGGGATCGGTTGCTGACATAGGGCGTTGATGTGACGCACGGCGGCTGTCATCATCAATCAAATACCATACCGTATTGCTTACGGTATGTTGTCCTGCAAGGATGCGGACAGCCAGCGCGAGCTCGAATGAAGGGTGGCGACAGGACAGCGATGGAGGCGACGCCACCCAGGCTGCTCCGGGGAAGCCTCATCAGGCTTTCTTGCGGTGCTGTGCTTCTTCTTCGCTCGCGGAATGGACCGACCGCACGGCACGGATCTCGCCGTCGGGATTGTCGGAGGCGTCATGGCCATGGCATCAATCGCCATCCGCCCGTTCGTGCCCCGGCGCACCCTGTTCGTCGACGACCTGCGCGCGTCGGGCACGCAGCAACTCTTCCTGTTTCTACGCGGTGGTCGTCCTCCTGGTGTGCATCGGCGGCGGCAACGTCCCGGACCGTATGGGACCGGCCAGGACCGGATGGACGGCGACCGTGCTGATCTGCCTCGGCGTGACCGATTCCGCCGTCACTCCGGCGGTCTGGGGCATCTACGTGAGCCTCGTGCCGCTGGGCACCGGTATCGCGTTCCAGTGCCCGGGGCTGCCGGCCCTGACGCTCAACCGTGTCTCCGACGACGAACGTCCGCGCGCCCCTTCACGTTCACGATGGTCTTCGACATCGCGACCGGATCCGGCGGGCAGTTCGTCGGAGGCATCGCCGCCGCTGTCAGCGGCTACCGGTCCGCTTTCGCGGCGGCTGCCATGTGCTCTCTGGTGACCCTGCTGATCCTGCGGTTCCTCGTGCTCGTCCGTCCGGCGGAGGAGACCCTGCCGGACCCGGAGGTCGTCGTCCTCAGAGAGGAGTTGTCGGAGAAATGAGCCGCACCATGGACCTGTCGGTGACCCTGGACTACACACAGGACGTCGTAGCCCTGCTGCCCGAGATCCGCGCGCTGGAGTCAGCGGGCGTCGACGGCCTGTGGATCCAGGAGGGTTACAGTTTCGACGCCGTGTCCGCGATCGGGTTTCTCGCCGCGCACACTGGGGGTATCCGGCTCGGTACGGCGATTCTCAACGTGTTCAGCCGCAGCCCCGCCCTGCTCGCGATGACGGCCGCGGGCTGCGACCACCTCAGCGGCGGCCGGTTCTCGCTCGGCCTCGGCTCGTCCGGACCGCAGGTCGTCGAGGGCTTCCACGGGGTCGGCTACGACCGGCCGCTCACCCGGATCCGCGAGACCATCGACGTCTGCCGCATGGTGTGGCGGCGCGAGCCTCTGCGCTATGAGGGCCGCACCGTCACCGTCCCGCTGACCGAGCGCGGCAGACCGCTGAAGCTCGTCAACCAGCCGGTCCGTCCCGCGGTCCCGGTGTACTGGGCGGCGCTCGGCGACCGGTCGGTCACCGCGGCCGCCGAGACGGCCGACGGCTGGCTGCCCTTCTTCTTCGTGCCCGAGCGCTCCGACCGGGCCTTCGGCGACGCGCTGAGGGACGGTGCCAAACGCAGGGATCCCGTACTCGGTGCACTGGACGTGGTGGCACACGTCGACGTGGCCGTCGGCGAGGGCCTCGACGCCGACCGGCTCCTGGCCCCCGCCCGCTCCCGGATCGCGCTGTACGTGGGAGGAATGGGCTCACGGCAGTCGAACTACTACAACGCGCTGGCCCGCCGCATGGGCTGGGAGCGCGAGGCCGCCAAGATCCAGGACCACTTCCTGGCCGGGCGACGCGCCGAGGCCGCTGCCGCCGTGCCCGCTGAGTGGCTGTCCCTCGGCAACCTCGTCGGCCCCGAGTCCTGGATCGCCGAGCGGCTGGCGGCCTTCGCCGAGTCGGGAGTCAGCACGCTCGACATCACGGTGATCGGCGGCGCCGGACCGGCCGAAACGGTCGAGATCCTGCGCCGTCTGATGTGAACGGCCGCAGCCGTACTGGAAGTTCCATACAGAAGGTGATGAATCCATGGTGCAGCTGACCGCGGGCGGTACGCCGCCCGCCCTGTTTGGGGTCGCCGCGCGGCTGCCCGCACGTCGGCCGTCGTCGGCGCGGCGCACGTCCGACCTCCAGGTGACCCCACATCCGACCTGGGACCAAGACCTCCTCGTGCGGGCTGCCGCGCGCGACGCCGTCGTGGATGGACACGGCCGCCTCACGGAAACGGCGTCCGCGCGCCTGAGCGCCGTACTCGACAACGGGTCCGTGCTCTCCCGGCTGACGGCGCCGCTTCCGCGATCCGTCGTCGAAGCCGTGACCGGCCACCCCACCGTCAGCGGTTTTCGCGCCGGGCTCCGGGCGCTCGCGGACGCGGGGCTGCCGCCCGACTCGCTCGACGCCGCCCTCCTCGACGACCTGCCGACGGTGCGACTGGTCTCGGGCTACGGCAGGATCGCGGAGCTGGGCGAACCACCCCGGCCGCGGCCCACGCCCCTGGTCGGCGTCTGCACGGGCTGGGCCGAGGACGCCACCGCGCATCGCCTGTCACAGACCGGCGGCCACCTCCTGAGCCGGACGCCCGAGGCCCCCGGCTTCCCCGCGATGCTCGACCACCCCGCCGACTTCCATCTCGAGCACCCCTCACGGTCCAGCTCCATGCACAGGCGCCGCATCCTCGAAGTCACCGCGCAAGAACAGGAGTTGGCCATCTACGAGTACTTCAGGGACAGCCACGTGGATCGTGACGGGCGCGAGGGCTCCCTGCACGAGTACGAACTGCACGCCGTGGCCGACCGGGACTCGCTCGTGCTCTCGGCCATCACCGTGACCCCGCGGGCCCTGCCGTTCCCGGAGTGCCCGCTCGCGTCGGGCAACGTCCATGCCCTGCTGGGCACGTCCCTGCGTGCCGCGGACAGCGAGGTCAAGGCACGCCTGCCCGGCACCCTCGGCTGCACCCACCTGTCGGACGTCCTGCGCTTCCTCAGGTTCGTGGAACCGCTCGGCGCCCGTATCGCGGGAGGAGGACACTGATGGAGCAACTGCTTCAGGAACTCAGGTCGTTCCTGGACGCGGAGGTGCCGCGATTCCGCGAGAAGTGGGGCGCCGATGCCGACTCCTGGGAGGCACGCTGCGCCTGGCAGCGCACCATGGCCGGCGGCAAGTGGTCCGCCCCCGCGTGGAGCGAGGAGCACAGCGACCGCGGCACCTGCCTCGCCACGCTCGCGTCGGACGACGTGCACGGCGCTCGGACGACCGTCTCGGACGACGCCGCCGGAGGGCGGCTGAGCGGGGCGAAGACGCATTCGCTGGACGCACACATGGCTGATGTCCTGCTCGTACGGGGCGAGCGGGTCCAGTTGTTCGCCGTGGACCCCCGCGCGGAGGGCGTCGAACTGCGTCCGCTCACCGTGCTCGACCGTACGCGCAAGCAGTTCCGGGTCGAACTGACCGATGCGAGAGGTCAGTTGCTGGACGAGGACTTCGGAGCCGGGCTCTCGCTCACGCTGTATGTTGCCGCGGTCCGGTTTCCGGGAGGCCTCGGCCACGGTCCTGAGCGAGGTGGAGCTGACCACCGACGACGTCGACCACGTCAGGGCGTACGACGCCTACGCGCGCATCCCCTTCTACGGGGTGGAGGACCTCGGATGCGTCGGACGGGGCGAGGCCGTCGTCTTCATCGAGAGCGGGGCCACCCGCCCCGGCGACTCCCTGCCGATGAACACCAACGGCGGCGGACTGCTGTACACGCACGCCGGCTTGTACGGCATGTTCGCCATCCAGGGCAGTGCGTCAGTTGCGCGGGGATGCCGCCGTACCCGTCGAGGGCGTGCGCACCAATCTCGTCCAGGGCATCGGGGGCCTGTTCAGCGCCGCCGGCACCCTCGTCCCGTCCCAGTTCTCAACCATCGCACCCACTACCGGATTGGCGGTACACCATGCTCGACGAATTCTCCGAGGCCGGACTGGAGTTCAAGGTCGCGGACGGCATCGCCTGGATCAGGCTGAACCGCCCGCACCTGCGCAATGCCGTGCACAAATCGCTGCGTAACGCGCTGATCGCCGCGATCGCGGAGGTGCGCGACGACCCCTCCATCCGCGCGGCGGTGGTCACCGGCACGGGCCGGGCCTTCTGCTCGGGCGCCGACCTCGGAGAGGCGGACCACATCGAGATCAGGCCCGAGCGGCGGCGTGGCGCACAGGCCAACATCGCCCGCGAGGACGGCCGTCGGTACGGCTGGTGGCGGCTGATCCGCGACGTCTGGGAGAACGAGAAGCCCTTCGTCGCCGCCGTGAACGGCGCGGCCTACGGCTTCGGCTGCAACTTCGCACTCGCCTGCGACCTGGTCATAGCCGCCGAGTCGGCGAGCTTCTGCGAGGTGTTCGTGACGCGCGGGCTGCCCGTCGAAGCCGGTGGCGCGTATCTGCTCGCGCGTTCATTGAGCCCGGTCCGCGCGAAGGAGATCGCGCTGCTCGGCGAGCCGGTGAGCGGGCGGCAGGCGGAGCAGTGGGGCCTCGCCAACCGGTGCGTCCCGGACGACCAACTGCTCAGCGCCGCGGCGGACTTCGCCCACCGACTGGCCGCAGGACCGACGATCGGCCTGGGACACGTCAAGGGCCAGATCAACGACGCCTATGACTCGTCGTTCGACCAGGCCTGCAAGAACGAGGTGACCCTCCTGGGCCTGGGCATCGGGGAGGACGCCCAGGAGGCCCGGCGGGCCTTCGAGGAGCGCAGGGCACCCATGTTCCGGGGCCGCTGAAAATACAGAAAACAGTACGGTAATTAGTACCGTATAGAAAGGGCCGGTGCCGTGCTCCGCGACTACGCAACAGAGGAAGCGTCGCGATGGCAGGACTCGCAGTGGGAACGCATCTGCACCGCCGGGTCGGCGCGGTCGAGATCGCGAGGCTCTCAGCAGCCCCGACGTCGAGGTCCGGGCCCGGCTGACATCAGCCGGACGCCCGTTGCCGTCGGTCAGCGTCGAGATCCGGGACGCGGACGGCTGGCCCTGCCCGCCCTGCACCGTCGGAACGATTCACGTCAGGGGTCCCCGGTCGCGGGGGAGTGCCGCGGGAGCGGCCCGGTCACCGACGCCGACGGCTGGTTCGCCACCCGCGACGAGGGCATCTCGACACGGACGGCTATCTGTTCGCCCGGGGCCGTGCCGACGACACCACCATCCGGGGTGGCGAGAACATCGCCCCGGCCGAGACCGAAGCCGCGCTCCAGCGTCACCCGGACGTCCATGACGCTGCCGTCCTCGGCATACCCGACGACGAATGGGGTTAGCGGATCAGCTGCAGCTCGGCGGTGATCACGCGGTGCCCGGCGCCCAGAGCGCCGGCGATCAGTGCCGGGCCCTGACGTCGGTGGCGTACCCGCTGCGTGGCGCGCAGACGGCTGGGAGCAGCACGTGCGTGACCTGGCAGCCGCGGCAGCGCACGCGGGTGGGCCGGACCACCAGCCCCGCACCGTCGGCCTGGTGGATGGTGCGGGGCCGGGCGAAGCCCCACGGGGCGTACGGTCATCCGCACGCACAGGCCAGCCGGCCCTCGGCCACATCCGCGCGAACCAAGCGTCCGCGGCCACGGCGAGCTCTTCGACATCGGCCGACACGGGGCTCACCAGCACAGGAGGCGAGTGCCTTGTCGGCTTGCGGGATTGACTCACAGTGGTACGGTAGTGCCGTAATGCTTACGGTAATACTTACTGAAAAACTTACTGCAAACGCTCGGGGCGGGTAGCCACACAAGGTCTTGGTCGTGGAGCGGACTGCCGAGCTACCCGCCTCCGCGGGGCGAATCCCGTGGGCAGTCGCACTCGCCGGCACTCGGGGGCTCCCACGTCGCGTCACAAGTCGGTGTTACTGAGAGGAAGAACTAATGGCCACACCCACATCGGGGCGGCTCGATGTTCATCATCACGTGATTCCCCCCGCTTTCGAACGTTTCGCGGGCCCGTCTACGCAGTGGTCGGCCGCGTCCACGCTGTCGTGGATGGACGATCACCGTGTCGCCGCAGCGGTGATGTCAGTGTCGGCGCCAGGTCTCCCGTCCGCTGCCGACGAAGGCGGTCCCCGCCTGACCCGGGAAATCAACGAGTTCACCGCAGAACTGGTCAAGAACCGCCCGGACCGGTTCGGACATTTCGCCAGCCTGCCCATGGCTGATCACGATCCCGCCAGCGTGCTCGATGAGGTCGGCTACGCCTTCGACACCCTGCAGGCAGACGGGGTGGTGCTGATGTCCAACGCCGTCGGCATATACCTCGGCGACCGGCTGTGGGAACCGGTTTGGGAAGAACTCGATCGTCGCCAGGCCGTGGTCTTCATCCACCCCACGGCCACCGGACTCCGACCCCTCCACGGCCTTAGCCCAGCGGTGGTCGATTTCCCGTTCGACACTGCTCGTACCGCCGTCGACCTTGTGGTTTCCGGAGTGATGCACCGCCATCGGCACGTCAAGGTCATCCTGTCCCATGCGGGCGGATTCCTGCCCTACGCGGCACAGCGCTTCGCCGGAATCATCCCGGTTCTCAGCTCGCCGAAGTCCACTCCGACGACCCCCGACGCCATCCTGGCCGGCCTCAAACGCTTTTACTTCGACACCGCCTTGTCGACCGGCCACGACGCCCTGAAATTGCTGGCCTCGTTCGCTGAACCCGGCCACGTGCTCTACGGCAGCGACTGGCCCTACGCCGGCACTGCAGGAACCGAATACTTCAATCATCTCCTGGACACCGCCGACCTCACCCAATCCGACCGCGAGGCGATCGAACACCGCAACGCCGAACTCCTCTTCCCTCGATTCGCCACCTGACCGGAGCAGCCCAGCCCGCGGGGCTGCTCCGGTAATGGCCGGGAGCCTGGCACGCGGCGGACAACTGACTCAGGTCGGTCGTGAACGGCGGGACCGGTGTTTGAGCACGGCCGAGACATACGGCGGCATCATGGTGCCCCCAGTTGTCACAGCGCGCTCGGCCCAGTCCTGGCTAACCTTCGCCGTGATTGCGTTCGGAACGGGGCACGAGTGGCCCGTCCCCGGACGCGAGCCCTCATTCGCGAGGCCCGGGCGAGTGCCTGGCTTCATCGGTGAACCCGAGGATCGCCCGGTCCAGCAGGTCAGCGATAAGGGTCTCCAGATGTTCGGGCGACAGGTCGGCGTAATGGAGCACCAATGTGTCGGGAAATTGATCGAAGACACCGCCGACAAAGATTCGACTGGCGCTCAGGTGCATGGGATGGCCTCGCCGCGATCGGCTGAGTGCCAGAAAGAGCGCTCGCCGAACGGACGTGGCCACATGCGCGCGCATGCCTTCCATGGCAGTGGTTGCCGGCCTCCGCTCCCGCCAAGCGCGAATCACCCCGCGATATTCGCTGCTCGCCTTCAGCGTGGTGCGCACCCATTCCTTGAAGTCGTTCGTATAGTCATCCTCGTTGACACGTTCGAGGCGAAGCGCACCAGCGATCAGGTCGCGGGCACACATCTCGGCCAAGACTTCCAGCAGCTCAACCTTGGTGTCGAAGTACTTGTAGAAGGTCCCTCGCGCGAACCCGGCCGTACGAACGATGTCGTCGATGTTGGTCTTCTGGTATCCAAACTCGGCGAAGCATTCCCCACCTGCGCGCATCAGGATGTTCACCGTTTGGACGGCTCGAGCGGTCAGACCGGCGATCCGGTCTGAGTATGGGGTGGGCATCGGCCCCAGATCACGGGAGGCAAGTTTGCCGGTGATACGGTGGTTCTTCCATGCCCGTGGCACGGTACGATCCCCGCGCGTCACGTCCACCGGAGTCTCTGGAAAAAGCATGAGCTGCAGTGATACGGAGAAGTAGTAACGCAGCTCGTCACTCGGCAGCCGGGTACCGCTGCCGGATTCCTTGCTCGCGTGGTCCGCATAGTTGAGATAAATGATCAGACTCGTCAACATGTTGGCGGCATCACGGGGATCGACTCCATTGACGCCGCTACTCGAAAGCCAATCCGCTACCCGCGTATTGTACGTTTCATTGAATTTTCCAACCAGGGGCCGTACCGGCGCTCCCGGAGTGTCGATATTCGACCATTCACGGAACAAAATCTCGTACCGCTCGTATACCTCAGCCCATCGGTCGAGCCACCATCGAAGATTGCTGAAGCCTTGCTCCGTGGCGCCGAGCGGTTCTAGGTGGCGAGCAAGGTCCAGCAGGGACGCCCCGCATTCTTCCAGAAGTTCGATGAAGATTCTTTCTTTGCTCTCGAAGTACTGGTAGAGCGTAGCGCGAGACATCTCGACTTGGTCGGCGATATCCTGGATCGTCGTATCGTGGAATCCCTTTTCACCAAAGAGCGCCAGTGCGGTCTGCAGGACGTTTCCGACCGTGGTTGCACCGCGGTCCCCGATAGTGATGCTGTTCGGACCGTAACTAGGACGCCGTTCCATTGTCTGATTTCCTTTCCGCTGAGCGACTGTCGAGCGGACCGAGAGCCTTCGCCCTGAAGTGTATAGGGTGTCAGACCGTGGAAGTGATAAGCGGCAAGCCAGGGCACCGCTAGGCCGGACAGGCTCGACGCCACTCGTGCTCGAACAGGAACGGAGTCCATCTACACAAACAGGTGTCGCTTTCGTCCGGCCGGCAGTTCCGCCATGGCGTCCTCGTCAGTCGGCTCCCAGGATCATGGTGCCGCTCGAGCAGAACCATCCTCCTGTACCGCTCACGCAGGCCAATCGGGCATCCGCTACCTGTCGAGCACCGGCTTGTCCCCTGAGTTGGCGCACCGCTTCAACCATCAGGAAGAGCCCGCGCTGACCCGGATGCATTGCGGAGAGGCCACCTCCATCGGTGTTCGTCGGCAGCGCCCCGCCGACGCGCAGCCGGCCGTCCTGGACGAAGTCCCCGCCCTCGCCCTTCTTGCAGAAGCCCAGGTCTTCGAGATTCACCAGGAGCATGGAGGTGAAGGCGTCGTAGATCTCGCACACATCGATTTCCTGCGGCGTGACGCCGGCTCGTTCGAATGCAAGAGTGCCCGAGATCTTCGCGGGTCCGACCGTCACGTCCTCCCATTGGCTCGTCGACATATGGGAGATGGCCTCCCCCGTCCCGAGTATCCACACCGGCAGACCAGGTAGATCCTGCACGCGATCCTCAGCCACCAGGACCAACGCGGCGCCTCCGTCGGAACGGATGCAGCACTGCAGTTTTGTGAACGGGTCCGCGATGACTCTGCCTGCGAGCACCTCCTCCACCGTCAAGGGAACGCGGAACGTCGCGTCCGGATTGAGCGAGGCGTTGTAACGGGCCGAGACCGCGATCTCGGCCAGCTGCTCCGCAGTGGTGCCGTACTCGTACATATGTCGTCGCGCGGCCATGGCGTACTTACTGATGACGGTGTGGCCATACGGCGCTTCCCACTGCAACGGGCCTCGCGACCCCCAGTCCAAGGTGGCCGTGCGCAGACCGTTCTTGATGTCCGAACGGGAGGAGGAGCCGTAGGCGAGCAGGACCACATCGGCCCTGCCCAGGGAAATCGCGTCCGCAGCGTGCGCGGCCATCACCTCCCAGGCCGCACCACCCACAGCGGTCGAGTCGATCCACGTCGGCCGGATACCGAGATACTCCGCGACATCGACCGGCGGAAGGGCGCCCAGACCCGTCGATGCGAACCCGTCGATCTCGTTCGGAGCCAGTCCGGCCTCCTCGACAGCTCGTCGTGCGGCCTCGCTGATGAGCGTGTACGGGTTGGTCAGCCGGTCGTCCCCGACGCCCGAAAGACCTACTCCCGCGATCGCTACCCGTCGAGTCACGCGTCCTCCATTTCCAGCACTCGGGACAAGTGCAGGTCTCTGCTGCCCAGCTGGAGCGCCAGGACAGTTGCTCGTTTCGCGGCGAGGTGGAGGTCGTGCTCCCAGGTGTAGCCGTTTCCTCCATACAACTGGATCGCCATTCGCGCGTTGTCACTCGCCGCTCGTGCAGCTATCACGCGGGCGAAGGAGGCCTGAGAGGCGACGCCCCCGTGTCCCGCTCGGAACCCTGCGGCGGCGTACAGGAGCTGGGACCTGCTCACCTCGCCGTGCATCGCCGTATCGGCGCACGCGTGCTTCGGCCTGGTAGGCACCGGTCGGCAAGGCGAAGCACATTGCGCCGTTCCGGACGGTTCGGCATCAGACGACGACCTGACGCCTCGACCGACGGCGTAGGTCGTGTGCAGCAGGTTCGTTGGCACGCTCATGGTCTGCGGCCCGCCGCGTGAAGACCGGTCGACGGTGCCCAGGCACAGTTGACTCCCCGGCCACTCTCCCCTTCGCTTTGATATACATACTGTCAGATTCGCGTTTGCGTCACAACCATACGGCCGGCGACTCATCTCGCTGTCGAGACGCCCAGCTCCCCCACGGCCGCCGCCCTGGGCGCCCATTCTTCGCACACCGCAAGCAGAAGACGGATCTGACAACAGTGTCTACGATATTGCAAGTGAGCGAGCGATGCCCCGTCTGTTCACACCGGGCGGACCGCCCATCCGGCTCGACGGTAACGGCCGCAGCACGGAGACGGGCGTCGGAACTCGGCGAGTGCTGGATGCCCTTGCCGCAAAGCCCGGAACCGGCCGCAGTCACTGGCTCGCCGACTCTCGACCCCCTCTCGGTCCTCGCGGAGCAAGTGGCAGAGATCAACGTGGCCTGTGTCGCCGCTGGTTAGCACCCGACCGAGGTGATGACTCGACTCGCCGAGTACGGCGGCGCAGGGTTCACACGTGGCTGCCGATCGAGCCGGTGAGCCGCTCGGTCGCCGGCTTCGAACGTGACCTGACCACCATCGCCTACTCGCAAGGAGCCGGACGTCCCGGGAGGCGACCCACATCGGTTCCAAGATCTGACATCCTGCCTACTGCACTGGAACTACTTCCCCACGACACTGCCGGACGACATTCGAAAGGCCGACGCAGACATGAGGGCAGGGCGTTCAGCAGGAACTCAGACGCAGGGAACATCCGAAGCTCTGCCGGCGACGGACGGACAATGGTCGCCGACGCTGTGGGAGTCACTCGTCCACCGTGCGGATCTTGATCCAGGCTCAACACTCGTGTCGGATGAGCACGGCAGGACCCTCAGCGCCGGGGCTTTCGCCGACGAGGCCGAACGCGTCGCAGCCTGGCTGTACGCACGAGGTGTTCGCGAGGGCAGCGTCGTCTCGTGGCAACTACCGACCACGATCAACGCGCTCCTGGTCTCGGTAGCACTCTCGCGCCTCGGTGCCGTCCAAAACCCGCTGGTCACAACGCTGCGCGAACCGGACGTCGAGTTCATGGTTCAGCAGGCGGGTTCTGCCCTCCTTCTGGTGCCAGAAAGCCAGCCACGGTACGACCATGCGTCGATGGCACGTCGGCTCGAGGGCAGGGTGCCGGGTCTCCAAGCGCTGGTACTCGAATCAGCGCTTCCCCATGGCTCCTCCGCCCCGCTTCCCCGCGCCCGCGGGGCGGCTCCTGACGACGTGCGCTGGCTCTACTACACGTCAGGCACCACGGCGGTCCCGAAGGGAGCCCGCCACCGCGACAGCGACCTCGTCGCCGCCGCGCGAACGTTCTGCGCAGCCGTGTCGCCTGGTCCGAACGACGTCATCTCCTCCATCGCACCGGTCGCCCACATCGGGGGATTGGTGTTCTTCCTCGGCGCGGTACGGTCGGGGGCTCACCTGGTGGTCACCGAGAGCTTCGCGCCCCTCGAGACCGCTCGGCATCTTACGGCCGCCGGTACCACTCTGTGCTGTTCCGGTCTTCCATTCGTCCAGGGCTTCCTGGAGGTCCAGCGGCAGAATTCAGAGACCCGCTTCTTCCCCGGCCTGAGGGCTTTCCTGATCGGAGGCGCCCCCCGCGCCAAGGCCCTGCACGAGCAGGTGATGGAGACGTTCGGAGCCAAGATCGTCTCTGGCTATGGCATGACCGAGATGCCCTTGATCAGCATGGCAACCCTCGACGACAGCCTCGCGCACCTTGCGGTCGCTGACGGCCGACCCAGTGGCGTCTGTCTCAAGATCACCACGCCAGACGGCGCCCCCGTGCCACCAGGAGAGTCGGGCGAGGTCCGCGTTCGCGGAAACTCGCTGATGGCTGGCTACGTCGACGCGAACCTCGATTCGGAGGCCTTCGACGAGGATGGCTACTTCCGCACCGGCGACCTGGCACGCATCGACGACGAAGGCTTCCTCATCGTCACCGGACGTCTCAAGGACATCATCATCAGGAACATGGAGAACATCTCGGCGCGCGAACTCGAGCTGGCCCTCACCGAGCACCCTGCCGTCCGGGAGGTCGCCGTCATCGGCCTCCCGGACGACAAGACCGGCGAACGCGTCTGCGCGGTCATCGTACCGACCGGCGAGCCGCCCTCCCTCCAGTCGCTGTGCGACTTCCTGGACGGGCGCGGCGTGAACCGGCGGAAGTTCCCGGTCCAGCTCGAGACGGCCGCCGAACTACCGGTGAACTCCCTTGGAAAGCTGATGAAGAAGGAGATCAAAGACGCAGTGCTCCACCGCACCGAGGCAATCCCGCAAGCAGGAACTGTCTGATGCGATACGAGACCATGCTGTTCGAAGTTGCCGCGAGCATCGCCACGATCACGCCAGGGCGGTTGCAAGTTCCGGGGTCGTGCGGCTGATCGGGTTGTGACCGGTTGGGGCGCATAGCAGAGCAGGCACGGGCTTCGTGATCATTGTGGTGTCTAAGCCCGATGATCATGAGGTGGCCCGTGCCTGCTGCTGCATCCTCTCCCATCCCTGCCGTGCTGGTGAAACTGGGGCCGCTGGACACCGGCCGGATTGCCGACCTGCGCCCGTACTTCGATTCCGTGCCCCACCCGCGCGCCCGCCGGGGCCGGTGGTACTCATTCACAGCGATCCTGCTGGTGTGTGCGTGCGCGGCCGTCTCGGGAGCGAGGAGCATCGATGAACTCGCCGAGTGGGGCCAGCGTGCTTCGAACGCAGTCCTGACAGTGATCGGGATCCGCCGCCACCTGCTCAGATGGCGGCGCGCTCCGGCGTCGGCCACGATCGGCCGTGTGCTGGGGGCTGTCGACGGTGACGCCCTGGACCGGGCGGTCGGCGCCTACTCGGCCGACCGGCACCGGGCCGCCACCCAACCCGCCCAGGCGCCGTCGCCCTCCGCGTCCGGGCGCTCGCGCGCGATCGCCGTCGACGCAAAGCACTCAAGGGATCAGCCCGTCTCACCGCGACGCGCCGGCATCTGCTCTCTGCGGTCACCCACGGCACCCTCGTGCCCCTCGCCCAGGTGGAGGTCGGCGCGAAGACGAACGAAACCACGCACTTCCGGCCGCTGCTGGCACCGCCGGACCTGACCGGCACCGTCGTCACCTTCGACGCCCTGCACTCGGTCAAGGCGAACATCTCCTGGCTGGTGGAAACCAAGAAGGCCCACTACATCGCCGTGATCAAGACCAACCAGCCCACCGCCTACACCCAACTCGCCGCTCTGCCCTGGCAGTCCATCGCAGTCCAGCACACCGCCTCCGGGACCGGACACGGACGCCGCGAGTCCCGCTCGGTCAAGACCTGCGGTATCGCCGACGAACTCGACGGAATCGCCTTTCCCCACGCCCGCCTGGCCATCCGCGTCCACCGCCGCCGCAAGCCCACCGGCAAGCGCGAGACCCGTGAGAGTGTCTACGCCGTCACCAGCGAACTCCTCGCACCACATCAGGGACGTCACCTTCGCCGAGGAGGCCTCCACCGTCCACGCCGGGACCGCACCACGGGCCCTGGCTACCCTCCGCAACCTCGCCATCGGCGTGCTGAAAACCCTCGGCGCCGACAACATCGCCAAGACCACCCGGGCGATACGCGACGAGCCCCACCGAGCACTCCCCATCCTGGGCATCACCAACGATCCGGACAGCTACGGAGCTTGATCAAGCCCTGCGATCACGCTCAACCGGCTCGAACGGCTTAACCGGCAGATGACCTTGGACATGACCGCTGCCTGGGCGGAGGTCCGAGGAGACAAAGACATCCACGCGGTCGTGCCGGGCGGCTGGCGGCCGAGCGTTCTGCACCGTTCTCGACCCCGATGAAGGACCGGGGTGGTTGGACGAGCCGATCTTCAACCAGATGGACCCCGGTCAGTGGCTCGGGCCACGCGCCCAACTTCTGGAAGCGTGTTGTCGTCGCCTTTCACGGCATGGCCGCAGGCGGCCGGATGTACTTCGTCAATGAATCCGACATCGTCATCGCCTCGGAGGGGGCGACCTTCTTCGACCCGCGTGCCGGCGTCGGCATCGTCTCGACACCGGAGCCGATCGGCAGGCTGCATCGCGCCCGCCGGGCGACGTGCTGCGCTGCGCCCCCGTCGGCAACGACGAACGGATCAGGGCCAGAACGGCCACGGGTCTGGGACTGGTCAGCGAGGTGTTCGCCCGTGAGGGACCTCGGGTCCATGCCGAGACGCTGGCAGGGACAATCGCCACACGCCGGTCGGACGCGGTGCAGGGAACCATCAAGGCGATCTGGGAAGCGCTCGACGTGCCTGCCGGCGTGGCCAAGCAGCACGGCATGACGTATGCCCAGCTTGGCAATGGGACCGAGCCGCCTGGTACGGCTGCAGGCCGGGCACCGTCACAGACGCTGCGCTTGGGCGAGCGAGGCGGGGGACGCGGCGCCGCCCGGTCCGGATGGCGCCGCGTCCGCCGTAGGTCAGCTTGTGGACGCCGCGGACTCCGGCACGAACAGGTCCGCGGAGCCTTCGAGAGCTGTCTCGCCCGACTGACGACGAAGCCGAAGCTCAACGGTAACGGCGCTACCTCCCTCGACCGCGGCGACCGCGACGACCTCCCCCGAGCATTCCAGGAGATCACCAGGCCAGACCAACTCTCGGAACCGGACCCCGAATCGCCGAATCCAGGCCGGCTCGAACCAATCAGAGAGGAAGGAGCCCAGGAGCGCGGCGGAGTTCATGCCCTGCGAGAACACGGTCGGGTAGCCGGCCTGCTGGGCGAAATCCTTGTCGTAGTGCATCGGATTGAGGTCTCCTGATGCTGCCGAGTAGCGCACGATCGTCTCCGACGTGATGGGGCCGTAGGTACGTGGCTCGGCACGCTGACCGACTTCCGGTGTGGCGACGTTCATGCGTGCTCCCCCTTCGGCGCTGTACCGATGTAGGTCGCGCTCATCTCCGCGACAAGCCTTCCCGAATGGTCGTGGAACTCGGTCGTCACGGTGACGAACTCCATCGTGCCGCCGC
Organism: Streptomyces sp. NBC_01390; assembly: GCF_045040105.1. NCBI lineage: Bacteria > Bacillati > Actinomycetota > Actinomycetes > Kitasatosporales > Streptomycetaceae > Streptomyces > Streptomyces sp. NBC_01390. The sequence goes on from NZ_CP109551.1 coordinate 891,231, forward strand.
GGCGGCCCTGCTTCTGGTAACGCTCGGTGAGCTGCTCCCGGGCGGTGAGGGTGTGGCCGACCCGGGGAGGTTCCCCGTGGAAACGGAACTCCTGCCCGCCGTGCAGGAGCCGGGCCCTCGGGATGCCATGGTCGATCCGGTTCTCCTTCGTGGACCAACGGTGCGACGTCACCAGGAAGGTCGGCGGAACAACCGGGGCAGCTCCCGCAAAAGCGGGGTTTCCCGACTCCATGGCCTGGACGAACGCTCGCACCGCCCCGAGCTCTATAGGGAACTCAAATGACGGTGGCGTCAGATGCGGGGCCTCAGTCACGCGGTTTCTCCCTCATTGGTTGCCTAGTAAGTGACGGTGATGCCAGAATAGCTGACATGAACGACGACCAGACAGTGGACACCCAGGCCGATGTGGTTGACGAAGAGGCAACGCACGCTTCGATCCGTTCGGAGCTGTCGGATGGGATCCTGACCATCACCCTCGACCGGGCCGCCAAGGGCAACGCGTTGCGACCGTCGGACCGGCGGCAGGTCATCGCGCTACTCCAGAGGGCACACGAGACCGCCGCCGTGCGGTGCGTCGTCCTGCGTGCCGCGGGGCGGCACTTCTGCACCGGTGCGGACGTCACCGGCCTCCGCCGAACAGACGCCGAGATGGTTGTCGGGGAGGTCAGCAGGCGAATCATGGGCGGCGCCCAGCAGCTGATCGCTGCCGTCTTGGACTGCGACAAGCCAGTGATCGCTGTCGTCCAGGGTGCGGCGGCGGGGATGGGAGCTCACCTGGCCCTCGCGGCGGATTTCGTGATCGCCACGGAGGAAGCGGTCTTCATCGAGTCGTTCGTTCTGCGCGGCATCACGGTCGACGCGGCCGGCGCCTACCTGCTCACTCGTCACCTCGGCATGCGCAAGGCCAAGGAACTGGCCCTGCTCGGCGACCGTCTTCCGGCCGAGGACGCGTTGCGGCTCGGACTAGTCAATTGGGTCGTGTCCGGTGACGATTTGGCATCCACGGTCTCCGCACTGGCCACCAGGTTGGCCGCAGCCCCCACCACCGCACTCGCGCTGACCAAACGCCTCTTCAACGTCGCCCTCGATCAGGATCGAGCGTCCTCCTTCGCCTTCGAGGGTCTGATGCAGGAGGCACAGAGCCACTCCATCGACTCCACGGAGGGCGTGGCCGCATTTCTGGAGAATCGCGCGCCCGTTTTCCGTGGCGTGTGAGAAAGGATCTCTCGTGACTCGTGCCGACCGCCGGGACCTGCCCACCGTAGAGCCGGACACACAGCCGTACTGGGACGCGATCCGCGATCGTGGCGTCCTACTCATCGCCCACTGCACGGACTGCGACCGGGTACACCACTACCCGCGTCCCTTCTGCCCGTTTTGCTGGAGCTGCGCCGTCGAGCCTCGTCCTGCCAGCGGCCGCGCCTCGCTATACACGTTCTCCACGGTCTATGTCAACGACTTGCCGCCGTTCGCCGATCGCGTTCCGTACGTAGCCGCCCTCGTCGAGCTCGAGGAGGGGCCCCGGTTGATGACCACCATCGTGGACTGCGCTCCAGAGGACCTCCACATCGGGATGGCTCTGACCGTCCGGGCCGAGCCGCTCGACGAGACATTGTCGGCTCCGGTCTTCGTACCTGCCTGAGTCCGCGCTGTCCTCACCACATCACCGGCACGCCGGCGACCGCACCGGCCGTGTCACCACAAGGTGACAAGACAAGAAGGAGAATCACCACCTCATGCCTGGACTGTTGGATGGCAAGGTCGCCATCGTCACGGGAGCCGCGCACGGTATCGGCCGGGGTCATGCCCTGGAACTGGCCAAGCAAGGAGCGGCCGTCGTCGTCAACGACCTCGGGACGACGATCTCCGGCGACGGATCCGGCCGCGACGCCGACGTTGTCGTCGACATCATCCGGTCACGCGGTGGACGAGCCATCGCGGACTACGGCGATGTCGGCGACGAGGACCAGGTGGAGGCACTGGTCGATCGGGCTTGGACGGAGTACGGGCGCGTGGACATCCTCGTGAACAACGCCGGCATCGTGCGGGATCGAGCCATCTGGAACATGCCGGTCACCGATTTCGACCTGGTGATGCGCGTGCACGTCCGCGGAACGTGGCTGGCGTGCCGTTCGGTCGCCCGCCGATGGCGCACGACCGCCAAAGCCTCCACGGGTACGACGTACGGCCGCATCATCAACACGGTCTCCGGTGCCGGGCTCCTGGGCCACTTCGGTCAGTCGAACTACGCGACCGCCAAGTCGGCGATCGCAGGCCTGACGCTCACCCTCAGTCTGGAACTGGCAAGCATCGGAGTGACCGTCAATGCGATCGGGCCCGGTGGCCTTACCCGTCTCTCCGCGTCCGGCAAGGATGATGTCGTCCCCGAGCCGGACGAACGTCCCGAGGACTCCTTCGATCCCCTGGACGCCTCCCTTTGCTCCCCTGTCGTCGCGTGGCTCGCGAGCGAGCAGGCCAGCCAAATCTCCGGACAGGTCATCCGAGCAATCGGCGACAAGATCTATCTCATGGGCGGATGGACCGAGGACGCGGTCGCCTGCAGCAACGAGCAGCGCTGGGATGCCACCAGACTCGGTGAGGTATTCGGCACCGAGATCTTCGGGACACGAGCGCGTGGACTCCGGCTGGGCGGCTGACCGCGCGGTGGGAGAAGGTCCGTGACCGGAGGTGGTGCGGCCTGCTGACCACCGGTCGGTAAGACACGGCTCGTTCTCCCCCGACGGAGGTCCGGTCGACGAATTCGCTCAACCGTGGGCTTCCATGGAACAGGGCGGACAAACTGCCTACGCAGCATCAACTTCACCGATTGCAAGGCCGCTTGCTGCGACCTCGCACCCGATCCCGGCTGCGGTCAGGTGCCGGTACAGGTACGAAGCCGGTCGGCCGGTCTCGTAGGCCACCACCACCGCGCCTGGCAGGTCGCTGACCCAGTAACTCAGCTGCGAGAACGCCACGCCGGAGCGGATGTGGTCGCCGCCGGCCGCATGATGCAGGCGTCGCTGGAGCAGGTCGCCAACTGTGCCTGGTGCAGGAGGTCTTCGCTGGCGCAAGCTCGCGATCTGGGTCGCCGCCGCGGAACAGGCCCTGAGCATGGACGACGTGTGGGAAGGGCTGTGCCTGTTCCTGGAAACCATGTGCGAACTCCAGGCCCGCGACCGGGGCCTCAACGACTTCGCCTCGATCCGGCTGCCTGAGAACGTCTGCCTGGCCAGCCAGCAGACCCGGATCCATGACCCGGCGTGCGCATCGTCGAACGCGCGCGAGAGCAGGGCCGCCTACGACCCGACCTGGTACCCGAGGACCTCGCCTTCGTCATCTGGTCCCACAGCCGGATCATCGAGGCGCCCGACGGGATCGCCCGCACGCATGGCGCCGCCACCTGTACCTGATGCTCGACGGCTTCCGCGCCGAGCGCGCCCACCGACGCCGCACCCGAGACGTGGCGTCGGCTCGTCGCCTGCCTCATCCATCGCCTGGTAGGTGAATTGGTCGAAGAGCGCGTCGTAGGCCATCGTGTCGACCACCATTGTGTAGCAGTACTTGAAGCCGGTCCCGGACTTCGACAGCAGGTGCGGGGCCTGGCTCATCGACTGCATGCCGCCGACAGCGACGACATCATGCTCCCGGACACGGATCATCTGGTCGGCGGTGGCGATCGCCTTCACCCTGGCCACGCAACCTTGATGAGTGTCACCGCCGGCATCATCATCGCGTTACCACCCTTGACGGCGACCGTCGAGCGGTGTTCTGCCCGCATCCGGCCTGGATGACGTGCCGACGACGACGTAGTCGACCTGGTCCCCGCCTATCCTGGCCTTCTCCCGCCGGTTCACGATTCCACCCAGATCGGTGGCGGGCTCGAGCCGGACAGACCGCGGAGCAGCCGACCCGTCGCGTGCGGGCATCCGCGACGATGACCACTGTGGGTGCTTCGACTCTTACTACTTGCTCCTCCTGTCGATCAGCGGCCCACGCCGGCGGCAGATACCGGGGCGGTCTCGGTGGTCACGGAGGCCTTCGCCAACTCGCGCAGCGCGCTCCGATTGATCTTGTGCATCGCGTTCGCCGGCAGCTCCTGGATAACATGCAGAACGTCCGGCGCCTTGTAGTCGGCCAGGTTTCGTCGTACGAACTCCCGCAACTCATCCAAGGTGACCGTCTCACCGGGTACCGGCACCACGAAGGCAACACCAATCTCACCGATAGTCGGCGCCGGAGCAGCGACGATGCTGACATTGGCGACTTTCGGGTGGGTGACCAACAGGCTCTCCACCTCGGCGGGATAGACGTTGTAGCCGCCGCGGATGTACATGTCGCTGGAGCGGCCGGTGAGCACGAGGTTGCCGTCGGCATCGAGATAGCCGAGATCGCCCGTCAGCAGCCAGCCCTCGGAGTCGAATGCCTTCGCCGTCCGTGCCGGGTCGTTCCAGTAGCCGCGCATCACGCAGGCCCCACGGATGCGGACCATGCCGACTTCCCCCTCGTCGGCCAGCACGGAAACCTCCATGCCGACTTGGGGGCGGCCCACGGTGCGGAATTGCACCTCCGGCGGGTCCTCAGGTCGGGTGCCGGCGATGCTCGGGCTCTCCGTCATCGCATAGCGGACCACGAGCGGGCAGCCGAGGACCTCCTTGACCCGCTCCACCAACTCGGGTCGTGCGGGAGCGGTCGCGCTGAGCCCCACGCGGACGGAGCCGAGGTCGAGCTCGTCGATGCCGGGAAACTGAACAAGCTTCTCCCACTGGGTCGGTACGGCGCCGATCACCGTGACTCTCTCCTCGACGATCTGCCGCAGCATGGAGTCCACCGACCATGGCATCACGCCAATGATCACGGTCGTCAGGTGGTGGATCTGGTCCCACAGGCGCGCCATGTAGCCGGCGTGCGGGAATGGTGTGGGAACCAGTCTGCGGTCACCGGGTGTGCTCATCGGTCCGGCAGCGTCGGAGACGGCCTTGAGGTTGCGGTGGTCAAGGTAGGGGCCCTTGGGGTTCCCGGTCGTACCACTGGTCCACATGATCACGACCGGGTCCGCGGGGTTGCACTGGCCACGCGGCGGGTCGACCGCCACGCGAGCGTAGATCCCCGCCAGCTCGGAGCGAAGGAGGGACCGCGGCTCGCCGGGCAGCGGCGGGGTGGCCAGCGTGCCATCACGCACCACCAGCCGTGGCAAGCATGTCTGGGCGATCGCCTCCATCTCCTGGGGCCCGAGCCGAGTGTTGAGTGCGGTGGTGACAGCACCGAGCTTCGCGATCGCCGCGAACACGACGGCGAAGTCACACGAGTTGGGCATCACGAGCGCCACGACGTCGCCCCGGCCGACACCGCGTCGGCGGAGCTCCTCCGCCACCAGGTCGGAGCGGAGGTGCCACTCTGCAAAGCTCATCCGATCGTCGGGACCGACGTACGCGTCGCGCTCCCCCTGTTGGGCGGCCGCCGCCGCCAACAGATGGTCGACGGTGTCGAACTCGCCGCTCACCACGAGGGTTTCATGCTGCATGAACTTCCTCTCCGAACGAAGTTATCGAGCCGCGCTCCTCCCCTCGGCACTGTAGGACGGGCGCCCGGGCGCGAGAAGCCTCGCCAGCAGTTCGGCATCCCCCCTACATGTACGAAGAATGCCGGTCGGTGCTCAACCCACAGACCGAGACGCCGGTTGCTCGGACCACCGGCTCAGCCGGTCGTCTCCGACCTGCAGATCCTTGTACACGCTGTCAGATATGGCCATACTGGCTATGGCGCACGCCACTCACCGTCGAGTTCGCGGAGGCTTCAGTGCACAACGACCGGCGTACCAATTCGCGCCCTGCGCCCCCGCTGGGCCCGACCGTGCCCACTAGATCGTCTGCGCCAAATGGCGGCCACCGCGGAACGGCCCTCGTGGTCGCGGACACAGAGCTCGGCGCCGCGGCCACATCCAGCGCCTTGGCTGCCATCGGCTGGAAGTGCGTGTGCACCACCGACCTGGACCGGGCATCGTGGCTGGTCTTGGTGCGCAACTTCGGACTCCTCTTCGTCGCCGGCACCTCGGATCCGTGGACGATCGGCACCGTGTCGCTTCTGAGGCCGCTCTCCCGGGCTCCCATGGTCGCGCTGTCGTCGCCTGGCACACAGTCCGAGCCCACTTTGCTCAACGCCGGAGCAGACCTGGTCCTGGAGCAGGGCTACTCCGGCGATCTGTTGCGAGCCGGCACCGACGCGCTCCTGCGCCGAGCCATCCCGAACCAGGCCGAGCTGCGGTTCCTGGAGAGCCCGGGCCTCCGGGTCGACCTGCTGGCTCGCAGAGCCACGGTTGACGGCCAGCAGGTCAGCCTTACCCCCACCGAGTTCGACCTGCTTCGCGTGCTGATGGGCCAGCCCTTCGTCGCGATCCGGCACCACGAGATCCTCAAGGAGGTCTGGGACTGGAAGCACACAGACGACCGCAACGCCCTGCGCCTGCAGATCAACCGACTGCGCAAGAAGCTGGAGGCCTCCGGTGAGCGTCGCTACATCCGCGCGGCGCGCGGCATCGGGTACAGCTTCGACCAGCACGTCACGGAACTGGCCGCCCATCAGAAGAAGGGCTCCGGCGTGGAGGACAGCAACTACGTGGCGACCTGGGAAGATCGTCTGAGCACGCTCATCCAGTCGCTCTTCGCCACCCACAGCCGGCTTGAGGCATGCCGGGCCCTCGTTGACCTCGCGGCCGGCGACAGCCTGTGTGACGGTGCGGCCGTGTTCGCCCGGCGCCCGGGCTCGAACTTGCTGGATCTGGTCGCGCAGGCCGGGATGCCGGAGGAGTGGCAGACCTCGGTAGCGGCAGGCGTGCCGCTAGACGGCGGATACCTCTCGGCCGACACCTTCAACACCCGGGCGATCCGGCGAGTCGTCGACATCACAAAGTTCAAGCGCCGTTATCCGGCGACGGTAAAGCTGACGCGCTTGGCCGAAACCGAAGTACCCTCGATCCTCTCGATTCCCCTGGCCGATGCCCATGGCACCTGGGGCCAGGTCGGCTTCGTCAGACGCTCCGACAGCCCCTTCACGCCTTTGCAGTGCATAGTGCTGGAGGCAGCCGGAGCCGTTCTCAGCGGCCTGTTTCCACGCCACCTGGGCGAGCCGGACGGCACGCTCGCCGCCATCTGACGCTGTCACCGGGATCATTGGACCCAGTGATCCACGGGTCACGCCAGGAAGAAGTCGGCAGTCCCGGTGATCACGACTCGCCGGTGTGCTGCCTCGCTGCAGTTCTACGGTGGCCAGGCCGCCCTCGGCCCCTCCTCGACGGCAACGACGGTTCCCGAGCAGTTGAGGGTGTCGCCGTAGAAGACCTGAGAGCGGAACCGAACGCCGAAGCGGTGCACGGTCGCGGCACCGAGTAGGCCGGTTGCGTAAGTCGCCGGCAAGGCGCCTGGAGCATCCCGTGGGCGATCACCGTCGGATACCCGGCGCTGCGGGCGAAGTCCTTGTGGTGTAGAGATCCAGACCTGAGCGGACGAGGGCGTCCACAGCAGCGCGACGATGCCTTGGACATGATCGACGCCTTCGTCCACTGGGGCGTACTGATCCTCAGGCATGGCCGGTGACCGTCAGCAGCAGGTCGCGGGGGTCGGGCAACTCGTCGCCGCGCCAGGTCACCATGCCGTCGGGGCGCACCAGCACCCACGGTCGATCGTAGGCTGCGGCGACGGTCGGCTCACTGACTCGGACGACCGTGAGCGGAACGCCGAGACCCGCTGCGGCTGCCTCCGCGCGACCGATGTCGGCCGACGCGGGCTCGTCGCCGAGAACGAGCAACGTGAAGGCGTCACGGTCGAGCAGGTCGATGGTGGCGGTGCCATCGGCGAACCGCACGAACGGGGCACGGTGCCCCGGGCGAGCGGTCTGCACGTAGACGCTGGCATCGTCCGGAGTCGGAGGCGTCCCGTCACCGACGACGATCGGCGACTCGTCGTACCGATAGCCCATCGCCACCCCGAAGGAGTGCCACTCGGGCTGCAGGCGGGCGTTCATCTGGTCCCCCAGCGCCCGGCGCTGCTTCTCCCCCTCGGGCGAGTCCTCGAAGAGCCGGTCCCACTTGGCTTCCTCGACCCACGCGCCGTAGTTGCGACTGGAGAAGTTGCCGTTGCGGATCGCCACCGGCCGACGCTCGGCGTTGTAGGCGTCGATCAGCGATCTGCCACCCCAGCCCTCGATGAGCGCCTGGAGCATCCACGCCAGGTCGCTGACGTCGCCGAGACCGGTATTGAGGCCGTGTCCGCCGGTGGGCGAAGTGGTATGGGCGGCGTCACCGGCAAGGAACAGCCGTCCTTGCGCGAAGCGCTCGGCCGTGTAGTGGCTGCGGCGCCACGGCATCACGCGGTGCAGAATCCAGTCGCCCTCGTCGGTGCCAAGGGCACGGCGCATGGCTGCGTCGTAGTCGTTGCTGTCGGGCTGCTGGCGCTCGGTGAAGCCGACGAGCGTCATCCGCCATAGCTTCCGGCCGTCGACCGATGTGATGTTGGCCCAGGTCTTCCCGTCCTCGCCGACAAACATGAAGCGCTCGGCCCGGCCGTGAGGGTGCAGGTCCTCGAGCGCCTCGAACTCGATCATCGCGCTCACCGAGTAGTCGAGATCGTTGCCCTCGAAGGCGATGCCCGCTGCGCGGCGGACGTTGCTGCCGGCGCCGTCGCATCCGACGATGTACTTCGAGCGGACCGTTAGGTGCTCGCCGTCGGGGCCCTCGACGACCGACGTGACGCCATCGGCGTCCTCGGACATCGAGCGCCAGACAGCGCCGTAGAGGACCTGTGTCATGCCTAGGTCCTTGACCTTGCCGGCCATCAGCGGGTCGAAAACGTACTGCGGGCAGCGCGCGGGGATCTCCCTCGTCTCGGGAAACGGTATGCGATCCTTCGCCGAGGGCAGCGGGTCGCGGCCGAGCACGAAGCCGTTGAGCGCGGTGACGTAGAGCGTGTCCCGGGGGTAGTCGAGCGGGAACCCGGCGTTGATGATGTCGTCGGCGACGCCCATCTTCCGGAAGTACTCGACGGTCCGCTCGTTGAAGGTCCCTGCCTTGGCGAGTAGCTCGAGTCCGGTCCCGGCGTCGGCCTCGACGAGGACGCACGGGACGCCCCGGAGCCCGAGGTCGTAGGCGAGGGTGAGGCCGACGGGCCCCCCGCCGACGATTATCACGGCGGTGTCGATGCGCTTGCTCATGACGGCTCCTCGCTAGATGATCGCGTCGGTCCGCAGCGCCTCGACCTCGTCGTCGCTGAGGCCCAGCAGGTCGCGGTAGACGGCGGTGTTGTGTTCGCCGAGCTCCGGACCGAGGGCCCGGACGCATCGGGAATTCGCCGAGCACTTCGTGTTTGAGCCGGACGATCGACTCACGTGCCTTGAAGTGCGGGTCCTCCAGCATGTCCTTGGCGCGGTAGATGAGTCCGGCGGGGACACCAGCCTCGTGGAGCGCGTCGAGGAGGTGACCGGATTCCTGCGGACTGCTCCAAGCGGAGATGATCCGGTCCAGCTCCTCGGAGTTGGCACCGCGCGCGTCATGGGTGGCGAACCTCGGGTCCGCGGCAAGCTCGGGCTGGCCCATCACCTCGGTAAGCCGCTGAAAGACCGTGTCGCGGTTGCCGGCCAGCACCGACCCTTCGAGCGCCGGGTAGACGTTGCTCGGCGCGACGCCCGGGAGGATCGAGCCAGTCCGCTCGCGCTGGTAGCCGCCGACCTCCCAGTCGGGAACGAGCGCCTCCATCATCGCAAACACGGACTCGTAGAGGGATGCGTCGACGACCTGCCCGCGGCCGGTGTTCTGCCGGTGGTGGAGCGCGACGAGCGTGCCAAGGGCCGCGAAGGTGCCAGCGAGTTCGTCCCCGATCGAGACGCTCACTCGGGCCGGTGGCGTCACCGGGTCGCCGGTCACGTACCGGAATCCGCCCATTGCCTCGCCAACGACGCCGAAGCCGGCGCGGGGTGCGTAGGGGCCCGTTTGGCCGTATCCCGTCACGCGGGTGACGACGAGGCCACGGTTGACCTTCCAGAGCTCCTCGGGGCTCAGGCCCCACCGCTCCAGGGTGCCGGGCCGGAAGTTCTCGACGAGCACATCCGCCTGCGCGACGAGTTTGCGCACGATCTCCTGGCCTTGGGCGCTGCGCAGGTTGAGCGTGATGGACTTCTTGTTGCGCCCGATGATCGGCCAGTGCAGCGACAAGCCCTGAGGCTTGACCCGACCCCAGCCGCGCATCGCGTCGCCCTCGCCAGGTGCCTCGACTTTGATCACCTCGGCACCAAAGTCGCCAAGGAGCGCGGACCTGGGCCGGTACGCCGACTCCGATCGATTCGGCCAGGGAGATCTCCACCGCGCCGCCGTCGTACGCCTCTCCCGCGAGGCGGGCGACCAGCTCGGGGTCGGCCTCGCCCTCGAAAGGGCAGCCGAACGCGGCTGCGATCGCGACGGAAAGCGGAACGGCGCCGTTGGCCTCGGCGACGATCTGGCGCCAGCGCCCGACCATCTGCCCGATGGTGGCGCCCTGGTTGCGCTGGCTGAGGGTCTCGCTCGCGACAAGAACGACGTTCACCTCGTCCATTCCGGTCTCGATGGCGCGCGTGAGTCCACGGGGGTTGAGGACCAGGCCGCTGTAACTAACACCGGGCACCCGCTCAGTTCGCGCCATGGCCTCCTCGGCGGCCGCCATCTGCGGAACTGCCTTGGAGCTGACGAAGCTCACCGACTCGACCCGGCGAAGACCCGCCGCGGTGCTGCGGCGAATCAACTCGGCCTTGTCCTCCGGTGACAGCGGCGCCTTCTCGTTCTGGAGCCCATCGCGAGGTCCGACCTCGACGATCTCGACGCGCATCCCCCGCCCCTCTCGCTGTGTCACCGACGGTTCGCGTGCGGCCATGTCTCGAACCTGTAATCGTCAAGCCGTGACGTCGATGACGACGCGACCCTGGACCTGGCCCTGCAGGATCTGCGGCGCCAGTGACGGAAGCGCCGACATCGGCTCAACCCGGGACAACGATGCGAGCACATCGGGCTTGAGGTCGCGCGCCAAACGGCTCCAAGCAGCCTTACGCTTCGCCTGGGGGGCCATCACGGAGTCGACGCCGAGCAGCGCAACCCCGCGCAAGATGTGGGGCAGCACGGTCGCGCCGACTAGGTCACTGCCACCGGCCAGCCCGCAGGCGGCAGCGGCGCCGCCGTAAACGGTCTGCGACAGCGCGTTGACGAGGGTGACACCGCCGACGGTGTCGACTACCCCGGACCAGCACTCCTTCTGCAGCGGGCGCCCGGGCTCGAGGAGCTTGTTGCGGTCCACGATCGTCCCGGCTCCCAGCTCCGTGAGGAACTCGTGCGCGGAGGGGCGCCCGGTCGAGGCCGCCACGGGCACTCCGACCGCGGTAAGGAGTGCGACCGCGACCGACCCTACGCCTCCGGCCGCGCCGGTGACGAGCACATCGCCACCGGCCAGTGCGCCCCAGGCATCCAGTGCGTCGACGCACAGGGCTGAGGTGTAGCCGGCTGTGCCGATCGCCATCGCATCAAGGGTGCTGAACGGCTCGGGGATCTCGACGAGCCACTCGCTCTTGACCCGCTGATAGCGAGTGTAGCCACCGGACTCGGTCTCCGACATGCCCCAGCCGTTGACGACGACCTTGGCGCCGACCCTCCACTGGGCATTTGTGGTCTCCACGATGGTGCCGGCCAGGTCGGCGCCGGCGATCAGGGGCGTGCGCCGCGCAATCTTCTGGGCGCCGGAGACGTTGAGGCCGTCCTTGAAGTTGAGCGAGGAGTACTCGACCTCGATCAGGGTGTCGTAGTCGGGCAGGTCGGCGAGGCTGAGCCGGCGGAAGTCGCACACCCGCTTCCCGTCGGTCTCGTCGACGACCAGTGCGGTGAAGGGTTCGTTCATTGCGGCGCCTTTCAGCGAAGTCGGGTGGGGGACGGAGGACTGAGGCCGAGCAGGCCGCGCTTGGCGACGAACTCGAGGGTCAGCTCGGTTGTCTGCTTGAGCAGTTCGGGGGTGCCCGCGTAGTAGTGGTCGGCTCCCTTGACGACCTTGTACTCCTTGTCGGTGCTGGCGACCGCCTCGAAGACCTCATGGACGTGGGCCGCCGGGGCGCAGTCGTCGGCGCTGTTCTCGATGGTGAGGAACGGCACCGTGACGTCCTCGGCACACACCTCGGCCCTGGCGCGGGTGTCGTCGATGGACCACTGCGACAGCCACGAGCGCAGCGTGCAGAACCGCGCGACGCCGACCGGTCCAGTGTTGACCGTCTCGGGATCACCGGAGTAACACCACTCCGGCCGACGGTCGTTGGGCTCCAGGGTCGGGTCGAGCCAGCGCGGGTCGGCCTCGGTCCGGTGGACGACGAAGGCACCCTCGATCTCCTTGCCGCCGCGGTTCTCGAGCATCTCGAGGCGCTCACGCACGGTCGCCGTGATACGGCGCATCCGGGACAGCTGGGCGGCACGGTACTCCGCGACGAAGTCTGCGCTGTAGGGCCGACTGGCCAGGTTCTCGGGCCGGTAGAGGTCCAGATGCGGGTCGCGGTCCTCGGGGTTGAGCTCATCGCGCACCGAGGCGTCGAGGGACTCCAGCAGCACCCGCGCCCGGGAGGCGTGCGCGGCCTGGAAGACCACAGCGTCGGCGGGTATGAGCCCGGCACCGACGACATCGACCGGGTCGCCGTACGGCGTATCCACGATCGTGGGATTCTCGGCCTGCGACTGGTAGAGCATCGACAAGGAGCCACCACCGCTCCACCCGACGAGCACCACCTTCTCGTAGCCGAGCTGTTCCTTGGCGTAGCGGATCCAGGCGCCGAAGTCGAGCAGCGTTTTCTCGAAGATCAGGGCCGAGTCGTTCTTGAAATATCGGGTGCGTCCGCACAGCACGTGCACACCGGACTCGGCCAGGCTCCGCGGCACGGGCAGCGCATCCATCGGGGTGACCGGATGCATGAAGAAGAAGACGGTCTTCGAGGTGCCGGTGCGCGGCTTGAGCAACACGCCCTCGACATGGACCATGCCCTGGCTGCCGGCGTAGCCGTACACCTCGTTGAAGGAGCGTTGCTCGGGGTAGTCGAGAGCGATGTACTGGTACTGCAAGTCCCCTTGGAGAACGTCGAGGATCACTGGTCTTCCTTCATGCTCGTCGGAGTCGGCAGCCAGCTCCCGGTGAACTGGGAGTCGCGGGCCGCCTTGAGTCCGGTCACGCCCTCCGTGGCCAGAATGTCGGCGAAGCGCCGGCCATCAGGAGCTTCGGCGTAGCGGGCGTTCGAGACGGTCACCACGTCGCGGGTACGCCCGGCCGCGCGGCCGTCGGTACGCCCCATGGCATCCGCGGTGGCGTTGACCGCGGCCTTGTTGAGGATCGCCGCTTCCCGGGGCGTCGCCGCGATCCGTGCGGCGAGGTCACCCGCCCGGACCGACAGCGCGTCGGGTGCGACCACGGCCAGGACGAGCCCGATCCGTTCGGCCACGGAGGCGTCGATCAGCTCTCCGGTGAGGATCAGGAACTTCGCCCACGCCGGCCCGATCAGCGGCACCAGCTCAGTGGCGCCCGGGTGGCCGATACGGCCCTCCACGAGACCGAAGCGGGCGTCCTCGGCCGCGACGACGAGGTCGAACTGGGCAAGCAGGCCCAGGCCCGCCCCCAGGCACAGGCCGTGCACGGCCGCGACGATCGGCCTGCGGACGGCTCGGATGCCGGCGTGGAACCGGTCGACCTCCGCAACCATCTCCGTGACGTCGTACGGTCTGTCGGTCGGCGGCGCCCCGGTCAGGTCACCGCCGGCACAGAACGCCCGGCCCTCCGCGCTCACGAGGATCGCCCCGACGGACGCGTCGGCGTCGGCACGCTGCAGGGCGGCAAGGATCTCGGCCCGGCTGCCGTCCGGGCCGAAGCCCAGGACGTTGAGCTTGTCGGGCCGGTTGAGGCGGACGTGCGCGACCCCGTCCTCGACGTGATACGCGACATGGGCGTAGCCGGAGTCGCTCTCAGAGCTGGCCAGGGCACTCACCGCCCGCCTTCCCTCTTGATCTTCGCGGCGTCGTCCTTGCCATAGCCCAGCTCGACGAGGACGTCCACGGTGTGCTCGCCCAGCTGCGGCGCGTGCCGGCGGAGGCCCGGAGGCGTCTTGGACCAGCCGACCGGACCGCGCACCGTGCGCAGCGGGCCCTCCGTGGGGTGCTCCGTCGTCTGGAAGAAGCCGACCGCGTTCAGGTGCGGGTCGTCGAAAATCGATTCCAGGGTGTGCAGCGGCGTGGCCGGGATATCGGCCTTCTCGAACACCCCCAGCCACTCAGCGGTGGTCCTCGCGGCCAGCTGCTCGCGCACGAAGGCGTACGTGTGATCGGCGTGGGTGGTGCGAACGCCGAAGTCGGCGAAGTACGGGTCATCCAGAAGGTCCGGCCGCCCGACGAGCTCTCCGAAGGACCGCCAGTGGTTGTCGGTGTAGATGATCGCGCATACGTAGCCGTCAGCCGTCTGGTAGGGGCGCCGTTCGGCGGTGAGTGTGCGCGGGTATCCGGGCGGACCCATGGGCGGCTCGAAGGCCATGCCGCCCATGTGGTCGCCGAGCACGAACTGGGCCATCGACTCGAACATCGGCACTTCGATGTGCTGGGCCTCCCCGCTCCGCTCGCGGTGGAACAGGGCGGTCACGATGGCGTGCGCAGCGTACAGACCCGTACCGCGGTCGTTGAACGAAGTGGGCACATAGCCGGGCTCCGGCGAGCCTGTGCGGGCCAGCAGGGAGGGCACGGCGGTGAGGCCCTGGATGAGGTCCTCGTACGCTGGTCGGCCGGCATAGGGGCCGCCCTCGCCGAAACCGACGAGACTGACCGAGATGAGTTTGGGGTTGAGCTCGGCGAGGTCCTCGGGCCCCAGGCCGAGCCGGGCCATCGCCTGCGGGCGCACCGAATACATGAACACGTCGGCGCCGGCGAGGAGGTCGCGCATCGCCTCCATGTGCCGCTCGATCTTGAGGTCGAGCACGACACTGCGCTTGTTCCGGTTGAGCTGCAGGAATGTGCAGCCCATCTCGGGGTTCTGCATCGGCGGAATACTCCGTGTCGTGTCACCAGCCGGTGACTCGACCTTGATGACGTCAGCACCGTGGTCGCCGAGCAGCTGGCTCGCCATCGGCCCCATCACCGTGGCGCTCATGTCGACGACGCGGATACCTGCCAGTGCAGACTCCACCTGCTCCTCCAAATTCATGCCGCTCCCAGGCGGGACGTCCTCAGGCTAGGTGCGAATAGATGTCGATTGGGTGTCCGAGCGAGCGGTCCCGAAGTGGCATCCATTCGACAGGCACATCGGCCTACGGTTCCCCTTATGACAATGGCTCACGGTCACCGGACACTCGGCTCGGTGCTCAAGGAATTCGCCCACCTGCAGCCCAACGCGCCCTTCCTCGCTTACGAGCGAGGTCCCGGGCTGGTCGAGACCACCACGTGGGGGCAGATGGCCGCGCGGGCGCTTTCCTCCGCCGAGCTGCTGTCCTCGCACGGCGTGCGGGCCGGCGACAAGGTAGGCGTCCACCTGACGAATTGTCCCGAATTCTACGACGTGTGGTTCGGCGCCGCGCTCCTTGGCGCAGCCGTCGTGCCCACCAATCCACTGCTCACCGCCGACGAACTGCGCTACGTGGTCGACCACGCGGGATGCGAAGTCGTCGTGACCCAGGCCGACTTGGCCGACACAACCCGCGCCGCCGGCGCCCGGACGATCATCGACGTCGAGCACGCGTGGCACGTCAGCGACACCTTCGCCGACTGGGACTCAGTCGACCTCCGTCGCACCGACGGCGGCACGCTCGCGGCCATCATGTACACCTCCGGCACTACCAGCCGCCCAAAGGGTGTCATGGTGACCCACGCGGCGTACCTGAACGCCGGAGACGTCGTCGCCGGTCACTTGCGGCTGCGTCGTTACGACCGCAACCTCATCGTCCTGCCGCTCTTCCACGGCAACGCGCAGTACTACTCGACCATGTCGGCCTTCGTCTCCGGAGCCTCTGTGGCGCTCACCCCCCGGTTCAGTGCCAGCCGATGGTCGGAGCAGGCGCTGGCCACCGGAGCGACGGTCGCCAGCCTTTTCGCCGCTCCGATCCGGATGCTGCTCGCTCAGTCGGTCTCCGATGCCGACCACATGCACCAGATGCGCGTCGTGATCTTCGCGCAGAACGTCTCCGCCGCCCAGGTCACGGAGTTCCAGAAGCGGTTCGGGGTCGATCTGCTTCAGCTCTACGGCATGACCGAGACGGTCTTCCCGCCCTTGATGAACCCGCTGCTCGGCACGCGGAACTCCCAGGCGATGGGCAGGCCGGTCGCCGGCGCACGCATTCGTCTGGTGGACGACCAGGGCAACGACGTCCCGCTCGGCACTCCCGGGCAGTTGCTCGTCGGCGCCAATCCCGGATGCGACGTGATGACCGGCTACCTCGCCAACCCGGAGGCCACCGCGTCGACGCTCGTCGACGGATGGCTGCACACCGGAGACGTGGCCGCCATGGACTCCGACGGGTTCGTCATCTTCGTGGACCGGGCGAAGGACATGATCAAGCGGGCCGGCGAGAACGTCGCCTGCAGCGAGGTCGAGGCGGTGATCGGTCAGCACCCCGCCGTCTTCGAGTCCGCCGCTGTCGGTGTTCCCGACGAGATGCGCGACGAGGCGCTGGTCGCGTTCGTCGTGCTCTGCCAGGGCGCAGAGGCGACCCCGGACGAGATCCTCGACTTCTGCCGCGAGCGGCTCGCGAAGTTCAAGGTCCCCGACAGCGTCAAACTGGTCCGCGAGCTGCCGCGCACGCCCGTCGGCAAGATCCAGAAGCACCGGCTGAAGGGGAGCCTGCCGGCCTGACGGGCCGCACGGCTGAGGCAAGCAGAAGCGGGGCCCGCGGTGGCCCCTCTTCATTGAGCCTCTTCAGCGCTGCCGCTCCAGAGTGAGGATGGCCTTGGCGATTGACGTCATCCGGTTGGGGCTGCATCGGGATCTTCGGAAGATCCGCCAGGACTTCAATCGTGCGATGCCGCGTTCGACCGGTGCCCGTGCTGCGGACAGCGCGCGGTTGAGGGTCTTCTCGGTGAGGGTGAGTTCCTGCAGGGGTTTGCGCTTGATGCCTGTGGTCAATCAGAGGCCGGCACCCTGATAGGCGAGGTCGGCCAGTATGGGGACGCCTTGGCGCTCGCAGATGCGGATGATGCGGTGGGTACGGGCAGCGATCTTCGCCAGGGTGGTGTGCTCGCGCAGGTACACCAGTGCCACCATCGCGCGCTGGGACGGGCGGAGCTTGCAGCGCCGGTCACCCTCGTGGGTGACGATGAACGTCATCACCCACTTCCACAAGGGCATGGGGCAGGTCGAGTGCGGCAGCATAGATGACCAACGAGGCCCCCGGGCAGCGTGGTTGAGACGTCAGACATCTCGTTCAACAGCCCGGGGGCCTCGCTCGTTGCGCTTCGTGGACCGTCACCTGATCGGAGGCCAAGCCGAAGAAGCTCATTCGGCGGATCTCAGGCCGGGGTGTTGTCGTGCGATTCGTTCCGGTAGACCTGAATGAACTTCATCACCGCCTCGGCGACGTCCTCGTTCCGCTCCGCCGCCTTGTGCTTTACCTCGATCCAGGCCTTCAGCTCCCGCTGGGCCACGGCAGCGTTGTCGTTCCACTTGGGGTCGAGGGGCGTGGTGATCTCCAGGCGCAGGTCGTTGACCGGGTCACGGAAGTAGACGCTGTAGACGATCCCGTGGTCGATCGGGCCGACCGTGGAGATGCCGTTGGCGTTCAGCCACTCCTTCCAGGCTTCGACGCGCTCCTTGCTGTCGACCTGCAGCGCCAGATGGTCGAAGATGTCGTACGCGGGGTGGCCCTTGGGGTTGGCCTTGGGCAAGCCCGGCGCCTCGAAGAAGGCGATCGTCGAGCCGTCGCCTTGGCGGAAGAAGATGTGGAAGTAGGGGAAGTCATCGCCGGTGCTGGGCACCTTGTCGCCGATCACGCTGTCGACCAACGGCATTCCCATGATCTTCTCGTAGAACTCCACCGTCGCCTCGACGTCGTGGGTCACGTACGCCTGGTGGCTGAGCATGTCGGGCTGGCCCGGGTGTTGAAGGCTCGTGTTGGGCATCACATGGCCCTTTCTCCGGAGAATGTCCTTGCGACTCCACACTCACACCCTGGACGTGTCACAAGGATGTCACTTGCCCGAGGCCTGAGCGATCCGGCTGCCACCTGCAGCAGGTCGTGAGCCAGCTGCCGGTCTGGGCGGCCCGACGACCAGCAACGAAAGCGGCGAGAACCAAGGAATCCCGAGTGAACACCCGGACAGCGAGGTCCGGCGGACCATCGCGACCTCCACGCCTCACCCGACGACGACCCGGATCACGCGGCCAAGGTGCGCGCCTACGCATACACGCTGTCTTCGGGTACCTCACACCCCACGAGACACGTCAGCGGTTCCGGAACGGCCAGACGCTCGCAGCGCAGAAGAAGGGTGTCCAGGATCGCGGGGAAACTTCACGGCCGCAAGGACTCGGACTGGATCAGCATCGTCTGCGCGAGACGATCGATGTCCCGGGCCGTTCGCCGATCCACCTCGGACGCCGCGTCGATCGCAAGCTTGGCCAGACCGAGCGCCTCGGCCGGCAACGCAGCCAGCTTGCGTGCGAACTCGTCAACATCGCGGTCGAAGGTCTCGGACGGGTACACGGCATGCACCAGTCCGATGTCCGTCGCAGCGGAGGCATCCACCAAGGCGTCCGTCATGACCAGCCACTTGGCCCAGTGGGTTCCGAGCAACCGCGTCAGCCGGCTTATCCCGCCGGAGCCTGGAATCATCGCCAGCTTTGCTACTTCCGGCAGACGGAAACTGGCTGCCTCCGACGCCAGCCGGAAGTCACACGACACCGCCATTTCGACGCCGATGCCCATGCAGGGCCCGTTGGCAGCCAGGATCACCGGCTTCTCGACCATCTCCAGCCGGTCGAACAGGTCGTGCCGAGCGTCTGCCCGGTACCTGCGCCGAAAGTCGTATCCGCTCCGCGAGGCGTCGCCGCCTGGATCCACCGTCGCGCCGACCGTCAAGATGTCGATACCGGCGGTGAAGTACCGGCCGCGGCCGCGGATGACCAGGACTCTGAGGTCTGCGCGCTGTTCGAGCTGAATGACGGCAGCGTCGAGCGCATCGAACATCGCCGGCGTGATGGCGTTCAGCTTGGCGTCACGACAGAACGTCACATTAATAATTCTTTCGGACTCCGAAACCTCGACGTCCGACGATGAGCTGTCATCCACCACTGCCTGCACTCCTTCGTACGGGTGCCCTGCACCACTGGGGTCTCAGGCACTTCACACGTGCTCGGACAGGGAGGATCGAGCTCGATTGTCCCTGGCCGGCGCTGCGACGAGCGCCGGACGCATCGCAGTTCGGCGCCCTCAGGAATCGCCTACTCCCCCTTCAGGTCTCCCAATGAGTATGCCGTAAGTCTTACGGTATAACTATCGGGATTGGGCGCGCCCGCATACCGACGCGACGAACTGGTTCGGCACTCGCGCCGTAGCCGTGGCTGACCTTATGGTCGGCGGGCCTCCTGAGCAGCGATCCACGACTGGAGAAGTGTCGGTGCCGATCGGGGGTCGAGTCCCGTCAGGTCCCGCCACCGGCCCAAGCGGTAAGTGAGCGTGTTCGCGTGCATGTTGAGCGCCTTCGCCGTGGCCGCCAACGAGAGCGAGTTCTCCCAGTGAGCGATGACGGCATCGGCGAGGTGGGGGTGCTCGCGAGCGACCGCGACGAGGTCGGCCACGAGGGGCACGAGGCGGTCGCGGTGCGCCGCGACACACGCGAGAACCCAGTTGTCCGAGAAGTCACTGACCCGCCGCGGCGCGGTGGCAGCGTCCAACGCCAGCCGTGCGTCTTCAAGACTCGCGGCGGCGCCGTCCAGTCCCTGGCGGAGCATCCCGATGCCCCACCGGCCCTCCCGATGACTTTCCGCGTAGGCGCGAACAGCGGTCGACGATGATTCGTCGGCGAGTACGACGAGGTGAGCTCCTCGCGCGGCACAGATGATCTGGGCACCGAGTCCGGTGATGCTGCGTTGCAGCTCGAAGGACACCTCGGCGTTAGATCGTGGCGGCGCCCACACGAGCACCTGCCAGCTCGCGGTGGCCGGCATGCGCAGCGTCTCCGCGATGGCGCGGACTTCGTCGTCGACCACACCATTGGTGAGCCTCTCGACGAGGCGGTGGATCAGGGTGATTCTGTGCCCTTGGAGGCTCTGCGTCACCTCGGAGTGGGCCGCTGTGAGTGCTGACGAGAGCACGTGCAGCGAATCCATCATCCGGCTGGCGAGCCGTGGCAGCTCGGGGGCGCTCGCTTCGTCGGAAGCGCGCACGAGAGCATTCCAGACCTCGCTGTCACCGATGTGATAGGCGTCGATCAGGCTTGAGATCTGTACGTGCTGCCGCGCGCGAGCCCTCGCTAGCCGTGCGGCGGACTCAAGGTCCGCAGTTTCAGGTGGTCGGTCGTACCGCACCGCCTCGAGGCGACGGCGGAGCTGCTCGTGAACAGCCTCCCAGTGCTCGTTTTCCGCGACAACAAGGTATTCGGGCAGCTCGTGTCGGATCCGTCTAACCGCCTTGGAGACCACCGCGTCCAGGTCGTCCCGCACTCGGGAGCACAGCGCCTGCACCTCCGCCCGGGAACCGGAGTCAAAATGGGGAATCTCACCAACCTGCATGCCGAAACAATACGGGCTTCGTGGGTTCTGCCGTAGCTTCCGCCGAGTGGCGTTCTCGACAATATGGGTGAGATCCCGAAGTGCGGCAGGTTTGCCGCTGTCTCCCGCGCTGCTTGTCGGGCAGCGCCGGAGCCTGAGCAGTCAGGAACTGACATGACGGTCGCCATGCACGATCGCGCCGCGCCGGACCCGGCGGCGTACCGACTCGAAGACCGCTACGAGGTCGGGGGCGGACGCTCACTACTGACCGGCGTGCAGGCGATCGCGCGAGCCCTGATCGAGCTCCGCGCGCGCGACGCGGCTCGCGGTCGAGATGTCGCAGTCTTCGTCTCCGGGTACCAGGGCTCCCCGCTAGGCGGCCTCGACAGTCTGCTCGAGTCCATCCCGCGCCTGCGTGAGAACCACCGCATCCACCTCACCCCCGGGGTCAACGAGGAACTGGCGGCGACGTCGGTCTGGGGTACGCAGCTGCCGCTCCCCGACGACAAGAGGACGGTCGATGGGGTCGTGGGTGTCTGGTACGGGAAGGGGCCAGGCCTTGACCGCGCCTCTGACGCCATCCGTCACGCCAATATGTACGGAACTGACCCCGGCGGCGGGGTGGTGGCCTTCGTGGGTGACGACCCGTCGTCGAAGTCTTCCACGCTCCCGTACGCCAGCGACGCGACCCTGGCGGCGTTGAACATGCCGTTCTTCACCCCCCGCAACGCCGAGGAGGTCATCCTGCACACGCTCGCGGCTGTCGAGCTGTCACGGTTCTCAGGATGCTGGGTCGGAGTCAAGGTGTTGAGCGACGTCGCAGATGGCATGTGGACCGTTGCACGGGACTTCCAGTCACTGGAGTTCGAGCGACCGCTTGTCGAATGGGAGGGACGTCCTTGGACTTACGCCCAGCGACCGGTGCGCACCCCATCCGAGAGTCTTCGGGTTGAATCGGACCTCGTCGGGCCACGTTGGGCTGCGGCCGAGTCGTTCCTGGCGGCCAACGACCTGGACACCGTGCGGCCCGCAACCGCCCCCGCAGTCCTCGGCATCATGGGCAGTGGGACGGCAATCGACGCCGCCGTGCAGGCCTTCCGTGACCTTGGTGTCGACCATGAGGCGCTGTCCCGCGGGGGAATCCGCCTGATGGACGTTGCCGCACCGTACCCACTCGCCCGAGAGCGGGTCGCGGCATTCGCCGACGGCCTCGAGAAGATCCTGGTGGTCGAGGAAAAGAGTCCGGTGATCGAGCGGCAGATCAAGGATCTCCTGTACGCGCACCCTGACCGCCCGGCGATTGTCGGGAAGCGGGACGAGTCGGGAGCTGTGCTGGTTCCTGCCGACGGAGAGCTCGTCGCCGAGCGGCTGTACGGACCTGTGCGTCGCTTCGTCGGCGACAGGGTCCAGTTCACCTCGAGGCCGGCGCGTCGTGTCACCCTCGACCTTCTCAGCGTGCAGCGCACTCCCTATTTCTGCTCGGGCTGTCCGCACAACACCTCGACCGTGGTCCCTGACGGCTCCGTGGCAGGAGGCGGAATCGGCTGCCACACCCTCGCGTCGGTGTCCTCACGACAGGACTCGGCAATCACGGGATGGACCCAGATGGGTGGCGAGGGCGCCCAGTGGATCGGTCAAGCGGCATGGAGCTCGCACCGTCACATCTTCCAGAATGTCGGGGACGGTACCTTCTTCCACTCGGGCCAGCTCGCTGTACAGGCGGCCATCGCCGCCGGCGTCAACATCACGTACAAGGTTCTGTACAACTCAGCCGTCGCCATGACCGGCGCCCAGGACCCGCAGGCAGCACTACCAGTGCCGGCGCTCTCCCGGAAACTCCTCGCCGAAGGGGTAACCCGAATTGTCGTGTGTGCCGACGAGCCGGAGCGCTACCGGAGGATCCGCATGCCTCGCGGCTCGGTCGTGTGGCCGCGTGAGCGACTCGACGAGGCGCAGCGCCTCCTCCGGGACGTCGAGGGCGTAACGGTCCTGGTCTACGACCAGCAGTGCGCCGCAAACGCCCGCCGGATGCGAAAGCGAGGCAAACTCGAGCCGCGTCCGACCCGCGTCGTGATCAACCCTGAGGTCTGTGAGGGGTGCGGGGACTGCGGGGTCAAGAGCAACTGTCTCTCCGTGCAGCCCGTCGAGACCGAGCTCGGCCGCAAGACCAGCATTGAACAGACCAGCTGCAACTCCGACTACAGCTGCCTGCGCGGAGACTGTCCGAGCTTCGTCACCGTGACGGATGCGCCGACCCCCACCAAGAGGCGATCGAAGCGGACAGTTCCTACGGCGCCGAAGGTGCCGGACCTGGACGTCGAGTTGACTGACTCGAACGTTTTCATGGCTGGGATCGGTGGGACCGGGATCGTTACCGTCAGCCAGGTGATCGCCACAGCGGCGATGAGCGCGGGCTACGAGGTCAGGGGCTTGGACCAGACCGGCTTGAGCCAGAAGGCCGGACCGGTCGTGTCGCACCTCCGTCTGGTGGTGGACGCCGACGCCCCCGCGAACCGCGTCAGCGAGCAGGCGGCCGACCTCTATCTGGCCTTCGACCTGCTCGTGGCGGCCGACGCGAAGAACGCAGCGCGCACCGGAACCGAGAAGACCACGGTGATCGCCTCCACCAGTGCGACGCCTACAGGTGACATGGTCGCCGACGCGTCCATCACCTACCCAGACACCGATCTGCTGCTCGAACGCCTCCGCGGCGGCTCGAAGCGGGTCGTCGACTTCGACGCGCTGGCCCTGGCCGAGGGGCTCTTCGGTTCGATCCAGACAGCGAACCTGTTGCTGGTCGGGGCCGCGTACCAGGCAGGCAGCCTGCCGATCCCGGCCCAGGCCATCGAGGCCGCCATCACCCTCAATGGCGTGGCTGTGGACACCAACATCGCCGCGTTTCGGTGGGGACGTGCGATCGTCGCCGATCCTGGGTCGCTGCCGACTCGTGCGGAGACCGCGAAGAAAGCCCCCTCGTCCCGGACCCAGGAAGCTCTCGCGGCGTCGGGGATCGGGGGCGAGACCCTTCGGATCACCACGGACCGGGCGGCCCGGCTCGAGTCCTACCAGGGCACTGCCCTAGCCCGCTCGTACGTCGGCGTCGTCGCGCGGGCATGGAGCGCCGAACGGGCGGTGGGAGTCGCCACGGCCTTCAGCGAGCAGGTCGCGCGCAACTTCTACAAGCTCGCCGCCTACAAGGACGAGTACGAAGTCGCGCGGCTCCTGACGGCGCCGGACGCGCTGGCCGCCGTTCATGCCGAGGCTGGGCCTGGGAAACTCCGGTTCAACCTGCACCCTCCGACCCTGCGCGCCCTCGGCTTGGGCAAGAAGATCCAGCTCGGTCCCTGGTTCCACCCAGTGATGCGGCTGCTCGCGACACTCAAGTTCGTCCGGGGCCACTGGTTCGACCCTTTCGGTCACACCGCTGTACGACGACTTGAGAGGAGGCTGGTGAGCGAATACGCGGCAGTGGTGCAGGAGTTGACCACGTCGCTCTCGCCGACCACCTACGAGATCTCGACCCGGATCGCGGCCCTGCCGGACACGGTGCGGGGTTATGAGGACGTCAAGGTCAAGAACGCCGAGGCCTACGAGTTCGAGCTCCGCGCACTCCGAGCCGAGCGGCAGGGGCTGGCCTCGTGACCGCGCGAGATCTCACCAGCCACGATGCGAACTCGTCCGTGCTCGAGGCCATGAGCGATGCCGACAGCCCTCACGAGCAGGTCATCTACTGCAACGACCCGGAGTCGGGGCTGAGGGCGATCATCGCCATCCACTCGCTCGCGTTGGGGCCTGCGGTCGGGGGCTGTCGCTTCCTGCCGTACGACGACGAAGCGAGTGCGCTGGCCGACGTCCTCCGGCTATCGCGTGGGATGACCTACAAGGCGGCCGCTGCCGGGCTCGACACGGGCGGGGCCAAGGCCGTCATAATCGGCGACCCCAGTCGCGACAAGACCCCGAAGTTGCTCGAGGCGTTCGGCAGGTTCGTCGACCGCCTCGGAGGCAGCTACTCCACCGCGGGCGACGTCGGCACCGACTCCGACGACATGGACATCATCGGCCGCGCCACCCGCCACGTCGCCTTCCGCAACACCGGCCGCGGTGGATCCGGTGACAGCGGCAGCAACACAGCGCTCGGGGTCTTCCAGGGCATTCTCGCCGCGGCTGAGCACCGGTGGGGTTCGCCCGAGCTCCGTGGCCGACACGTCGGCGTCGAGGGGCTGGGAAAGGTCGGCTTCCAGCTGGCCGTGATGCTGCACGAGGCGGGCGCCAAGGTGACGGCAGCGGACCCGTCCGAGTTGGCCCGCGCCAAGGCGACATCGGCTGTTCCCGATCTGCCGATCGTCGAGTCCGTCCGTGAGCTGCGGACGGACGTGTACGCACCCTGCGGACTGGGCGGCACCCTCGACCACGACCTCGCCAGGCGAATCGAGGCCAAGATCGTCTGCGGAGGCGCGAACAACCAGTTGGCCTCGCCTGACGTGGCGGAGGTCCTTCTCCGGGCCGGAGTGACCTGGGTCCCTGACTTCGTCGCGAACGTGGGTGGACTGATCCAGGCGGTGGCTGAGCTGCGTGGGGAGACTCCTGCTTCGGCGCGGGAGCGCGTCCTCGGAGTCCGAGCAACGGTGCTCGACATCCTGGAGGACGCCGGCGCAGCCGGGTCCACCACGCTCCATGCCGCCGAGGTCAGGGTTGAGCGACGTCTCGCTGCTGCCCGCTCTCGCCGGAGCGCCGTCCAATGCGCCGGATCGGCGTCGTCGGAGGTGGCCTGATGGGCGCGGGCATCGCCGAGGTGGGCGCTCGCGCCGGACTCGACGTGATTCTCGTCGAGTCCACCACGCAAGCGGCGACGTCCGCGCGGTCTCGCATCGATACCTCGCTTCAACGTGCCGAGGCGAAGGGCAAGCTGGGCCAGGGCGAGACGGCGCACCAGGTGCTGGATCGGATCTGCCGTGGCCACGGATCTCGGCGCCCTGGAGGATCGTGATCTCGTTGTCGAGGCCATCACAGAGGACGAACGGGCCGAGACCGTCCTTTTCGGTAAGCCGGACAGGATCGTCTCGACGCCTGACGCAATCCTCGCGTCGAACACATCGTCGATACCGATCATGAAACTGGGCGTCGCGACTCAGCGGCCTGAGCACGTTGTCGGCATCCACTTCTTTCACTGACATCGTTCACCTTGTCCGAGGAGCACCCGGCGGCGGCCCCGGACCCGGCGGGGATCGGGTATCCGCCCCAGAACCTCGGCCAGAGACGTGAACTGCTGCGGACCCGGGCAGGCGGAGTCGATGTCCTCGCAGTGGCGCTGCAGGACACCGATCAGGGAGGATGGCACGCGAACGCGACCCCTGTTCGTGATCAAAGGCTTCGACACCCTTGATCATCAGGGGTCGCGTCTCTCGTTGCCGAACCGGGCGAACCGCACGCAGCGGCTCGTACGCAGGCGATCAGCTCATCTCGCCCGCTGAGAACGCATCAGCCCTGGGCCGCGACCAAGACCTCGGACAGCAGGGTGACCTGCGGGACGCCCAGGCGCTCGGCCAGCAGCGCGGGCACCACACCCATCGTGCCGTCGGTGGAAGCC
The DNA here is from genome assembly GCF_045040105.1 of Streptomyces sp. NBC_01390. Lineage (NCBI taxonomy): Bacteria > Bacillati > Actinomycetota > Actinomycetes > Kitasatosporales > Streptomycetaceae > Streptomyces > Streptomyces sp. NBC_01390. The sequence continues at coordinate 917,523 of NZ_CP109551.1, forward strand.
ATGCCCGAGACGACCAGGTCGAAGCCGGCCTTCTCGATCGCCTTCGCCAGCACCAGCGAGGTACCGATCGCATCCGTGCCGTGCAGGCCGTCGTCGTCGACGTGGACGGCCCTGTCCGCGCCCATCGACAGCGCCTTGCGCAACGCGTCCTTGGCGTCCTCGGGGCCGACGGTCAGGACGGTGACCTCGGCGTCTGCTGCTTCCTGCCGCCGGCCTTCGGCGATCCGCAGCGCCTGCTCGACCGCGTACTCGTCCAGCTCGGAGAGCAGACCCTCCACGCCGTCCCGGTCGACGGTCAGGTCATCGGCGAAGGGTCGGTCGCCGTGGCGTCGGGCACGTACTTCACCGTGACAACAATCCTCAGACTCACTCGTGTTTCTCCTCACATGGCGGGTCAGGACGCGCTCGGCGCCTGCGGGCGATAGAAGAGCGCGAGCAGGGTCCCCGTCCCGAGGACCGCGGCGCCGAGCGCGACGCCGGTGCCCGGCCAGCCGGTCAGCTCGATGCCGGCGGCCGTGTCCACCGCGTACTCGCCGGGCCCCAAGGCCGCGAGTGCCAGCGACAGCACGGCGAGGACCAGGACGTACTCGTAGCCGTCCTTGAAGACGAAGAAGCCGTTGCGGCGGTGCGCGAGCAGACCCGCGACCAGCATCACCGAGATGACGGCGGCGCCGGCGAGCGAGGTGAACAGCCCGGCGGCCAGCAGGACGCCCGCGCCGATCTCGGTGAGCACGCTCAGGTGCGCCTGCAGGCGTGGTCGGCGCAGCCCGAGTCCGCCGAACCAGCGCGCGGTGCCCTCGATCCCGCCTCCGCCGCGCCAGTGGTTCCAGCCGTGTACGGCCATCACCGCGCCCACAGTGAGCCGTACCAGCAGCAGAGCGGCGTCACCCGCCTCACCCATGTCGTTCCTCCTCGCAGGGCAGGGCCCGCACGATGCGCCGGACCACCTCCGCGGCCGACGGGGTGGTCGCGAGGGAGGGTTCTGCTGTGGTCATGTTCCGTTATGTCCTTCCCGAGGACCTCAGGTGCGTTGTTCGGCCTTCAGCGCCCGTGCCGGACCTGGTTGAAGGGGACGTCGCGGTCGGCGGCGTACTCGCGGGGCATTCCGAGGATCCGTTCGCTGATGATGTTGCGTGCCATCTCGGTGCTGCCGCCGCCGAGCTGCTCGGCCTGGCGGAACAGGAAGGACACGCCCACCTCGCGGGTGTCGGGCCCGTCGGGGGCGGACATCGCGGCGGCCGGGCCGGCGAGTTCGAGTGCGATCTCTGCCTGGCGGGTGGCGCTCTCGCCGTGGAAGAGGCGGATGAGCGAGCCGGCGGCGGGAGGCATCTTCTGCGTGCGCATGCCCGCGGTGACCCGGTCGACGAGATGCCCGTGGATGACGCCGAGGGCGTGCGCCTCGGCGATCAGCTCCCGCGCGTAGGGGTCGTCCGCCCGGCCGGTTCGGCGGACCAGGTCGATGAGCGGATCGGTCTCCGTGCCGCGCCGCCCTTCGGCCCGCGCGCCGCTGAAGTACGGTGAGCCGCCGCCGACGGCGTTGCGCTCGTGGAACAGCTGGCGCGAGGCGACCGCCCAGCCGCCGCCCACCTCGCCGACCACCGCGGAGGCCGGGACGACGACGTCGTCGAAGAACTCCTGGCAGAACTCGTCGCCGCCGTTGACCTGCTTGATGCGTTCGATGTGCACACCAGGCTGATGCACCTTCATCAGGAACATCGTCAGTCCCCGGTGCTTGGGCGCGTCCCAGTCGGTGCGGGCCAAGCACAGCGCGTAGTCGGCGGCGTAGGCGCCCGAGCTCCAGATCTTCGAGCCGTTGAGGACGAACACGTCGCCGTCGCGCTCGGCGCGGGTCGTCCCTCCGGCGAGGTCGGAGCCGCCGCCCGGTTCGGACAGGAACTGCACGAGCACCTCGTCACCGCGGATCGCGGCGGCCAGGTGCTCACGCCTCTGCTCCTCGCTGCCCATGTCGAGGATGGTCGGGCCGCAGATGGTGAACGTCGGCACATTCAGCAGCATCGGCATCTCGTAGTCGGTGACCTCCTCGTTGAAGGCGCGCTGGTGCGCGGGGGTGAGGCCGAGACCGCCGTACTCCTCGGGGTAGCAGATTCCGGCGAAGCCACCCTCGTACAGCGTGCGTTGCAGGACACGGGCCCGCTGCCAGGCGCTCTGGTCGCTCGACAGGTTCCTTTGCGCACGTTCGTCGGCGGGCAGGTCGGCCAGGCGCCGCAGGTTCGCCGGGATCCACTCGCGGGCCCGCAGGCGGAAGCTGTCGACGCTCTCCATGCCGGTGGCGTCGGACACGGCCGTCGTCGTCGCGGTCATCTCGAATCTCCTCAGACGTTCAGCAGATCGGCGATACGGCGGCGGTGCGCGGACGGCGTGCCCCACATGAGCCGGTTCACCGTCGCCCGGCGCAGGTAGATGTGGATGTCGTGCTCCCAGGTGACTCCCAGGCCGCCGTGCAACTGGACGCAGTCCTGGATGATGTCGGTGGCCCGCTGGCCGAGGTAGGACTTCGCGACGCTGACCAGCTCACCGGCGTCGGCCCGGCGCTCCTGCACCGCGCGGGCGGCGGCGGCCATCGTCGCCTGGCCGGACTCCGACCACAGCGTCATGTCCGCCATCCGGTGCTTGAGCTCCTGATAGGAGGCGAGCGGCCGGCCGAAGGAGTAGCGGTCGAACATCCACTGCCGGGTGAACTCCAGCACGCGCTCGACGACACCGACGAGTTCGGCGCACTGCAGCACGACGGCGAGCTGGAACTGGCGCTCGACGGCGGTCGCGGCACCGCCGGCCGCTCCCACGAGCGCGGTGGCCGGGACGCGTACGCCGGTGTAGTCGACGCGTGCGAAGCCGCGCACCATGTCGAGGCTCTCCAGCGGGAGGACGGACACGCCGTCCGCGTCGCGCTCGACGACGAACTGGCTCAGGCCCTCGGGGGTACGGGCGAGTACGAGGAACGCGTCCGCGTCGCCGCCGTGCTCGACGCCGTCGTGCGTGCCGTCGAGGACGTACCCGTCCCCGTCGGGCCGTGCCTCGATCGCGCCCGCTTCGGGGTCCCAGCCCCCTCCCGGCGCACAGCAGGCCCAGGCGGCGACCATCGAGCCGTCGAGCAGCCTGCCGAGGAGTCCGGCGTGCCGGTCCGCTCCGGCCGCTTCGGCGAGGGCGGCGGCGACGACGTTGACCGCGGCGAGCGGTCCGGGCGCGCACCCGCGTCCGAACTGCTCGGCGATGACGGTCGCGTCGACGACCCCCTCGCCGGAGACGCTGCCGCCGCCCGTCTCCTCCGGCACGACGAGCGACGTCCACCCCAGTTCCGCCCCACGCCGCCAGGTCTCCCGGTCGAACGTGCGCCCCTCGTCGTGCAACGCGCGGATCACGCCCAGCGGGGCGGACTTCTCCAGGTAGTCCGCTGTCGCCGTCTGCAACAAGCGCTGGTCGGCGGTCAGTTCGAATCTCATGACGGCACCTTGTCCTCCCGACGATGTACTGCGAAGCCGACGGCCATGGCGCCGGAGCCGCCTTGACCGGCACTCTACACGCCATTACGGTAATGCATACAGTAAAAGCAACTTGCGGTCGGGCGCAGGACCGACGGGTGGCACGTCACCCCAGCACGGGAGTTCCGCCGATGCCCGACTCGCCGCATTTAGATTCCCCCCAGCAGGTCGCGGACCGGCTGCGGGGCACCGGTTATGTCCCGAAGTCCGCGCATAGCGGGTGTCGTGCAGCTGGCCGAACGCCTCGGCAAGCCGGTCGTCGTCGAGGGTCCGGCGGCACGGGCAAGACGCAGCCGGCCAAGAGCGTCGTCGAGCTGGACTGACGTCGTCACACGGCGGGCCCGTCCCCGGTGACCGGGGACGGGCCCGCCGTGTCCCGCTCCCTGCCCGGTCAGCGCACCAGTGGGTCGCGGGGCAGGCCGAGTATGCGTTCGGCGATGACGTTGCGGGTGATCTCCGAGGTGCCGCCGGCGATCGTCAGGCACCGGTCGAACAGGTACTCCACGGCGATCTCCGGTTCGTCCCCGGTGACGGCGGCCGTGCCGCACAGCCGCAGCGCCAGCTCGCTCACGCGCTGGGCGTGCTCGGCCGACAGCAGCTTGGTCACGTTGCCTTCCGCGCCCGGCCCCGCCCCGGTGACGGCACGCGTCGCCTGGCGCAGGTTGATCACCCGCATCGCCTGCTCCTCGACGAGGAGCCGGGCGATCGCCCGCCGGCTTTCGGCGTCGAGCGCGCCGTGCCGCAGCGCGAGGTCGGTCAGTTCGAAGGCCGAAAGGCGCGCGGACGACCCGCCGCCGATCGTCACCCGCTCGTTGCCGAGAGTCGCCCGGGCGACCTTCCAGCCGCCGCCCGGCTCACCGACGATGTCGGCGTCGGGGACGAACACGTCGTCGAAGAAGACCTCGTTGAACAGCGCGTCCCCGGTGATCTCGCGCAGCGGCCGGATCTCGACGCCGGGCGCGGTGAGGTCGACGACCATCGCCGTGATGCCCCGGTGCTTGGGCGCCTCCGGGTCGGTCCGTACCGTCGCGAGGCCCCGGTTGCAGTCCTGCGCGCCGCTGGTCCACACCTTCTGGCCGGTCACCCGCCAGCCGCCCTCGACGCGTTCGGCGCGGGTTCGCACGGCGGCCGCGTCGGAGCCGGCGTCCGGTTCGCTGAACAGCTGGCACCACCGCAGTTCGCCGAGCAGGCTCGGGGTGATCCACCGCTCGATCTGTTCCTGGTCCGCGGTCTGGGTGAGCGTCAGCAGCACCCATCCGCCGATGCCCAGCGAGGGCATCTCGATCCCGGCCAGCTCCTCCTCCAGGACGAGCTGCTCGATCGCGCCCGCCCCGCGTCCGAACGGCTCGGCCCAGTGCGGCACCAGGTATCCCGAGGACACGAGCAGCGCCCGGCGTTCTTCCTCCGGAGCGGCGCGGTACCGGTCGAGGAAGGCGCGGGCCTCGGCACGATGGGTGTCGGCCTCCTCGGGCAGTTCGACCGCGAACTGCCGCCGTACGCCGGCGTGGGTGGCGTCGTAGACGTCGTCCTCGGCCGAGCCCAGGGCGGTCACCACGGCCCGGAGCGCCGCCGCGCGCCTGAGGTGGAGGTGGGCGTCGTGCTCCCAGGTGAAGCCGATGCCGCCGAAGATCTGGACGGCCTTGTGCGCGCACTCCTGGTAGCTGCGCAGGGCCAGGCCGGCCGCCGCCGCGGCCGCCAGCTCCGCTTCGGCCGGTGCGGCCGCTCCTCGGGCCGCGTCCCAGGCGAGCGCGGTGGCCAACTCGACGGCGACCAGCATGTCGGCCAGGTGGTGTTTGACGGCCTGGAAGCTGCCGATGGTCCGGCCGAACTGCTCTCGCACCCGGGCGTATTCCAGCGCGAGGTCCAGGCAGCCCCGCGCCCCGCCGGCGGCCTCGGCGGCGGCCAGCGTCCGGAACATCGCGACCGCCGGGCCGAGGGCGCCGGCGAGGACATGGCCGTCGGCCGGGACCAGCCCGGTGACGGAGACCTTGGCGAGCCCCAGCGACGGATCCAGGCCCTTCACCGGGACCACGTCGACCGCCGCGTCGGTGGTGGGGGTAATCAGCAGGTCGTCGCCGGCCGCGAGGAGCAGCACGTCGGCCCATCGCCCGGCGAGCACCGTCAGCTCGCCGCTGTACGCGCCGTCGCCGTCGCGGGTCAGTCCGGCTTTGAGCCCGAGTCCGGCGACGGCCGAGCCGTCGCCCAGCCGGGTGACGAACTCGTGCAGCGAGTCACCCCCGGTCGCGGACAGGACCGCGGAGGCGGTGGCGGTGGCCAGGAGCGGGCCGGGCGTGATCGCGTGACCCAGTTCGTCGACGACGACGGCGAGTTCCGGAAGGCCGAAGCCGGAGCCGCCCGCCTGCTCCGGCAGGTGCAGGCTCAGCCAGCCCAGGTCGCCGATCCGCTTCCACGTCTCGGGTACGGCGGGAGCGTCCGCGTCCAGCGCGGCACGCGCGCCGCTCCTGACCCGCTGATCGGCGGCGAAGGAGCGGACGACGGCCGCGAGCGCCTGGTGTTCCTCGGTGATGGCAAGCCCCATCGGGCGACTCCTCGATGCTGGGACCGGCCGACCCACCGTCGACCGCTCCTTATACCGTAAGATTTACAGTAGTGAATTCCAGGCGCCCGTTCAGCCGATTCAGACCTCAATGAGGACCGCGCCGCCCTGGCCGCCACCGGCGCACATGGTCGCGAGCCCGAGACCGCCGCCGCGCCGCCGCAACTCGTGCACGAGCGTGACGACCATGCGGGCACCGGACGCGGCCACCGGGTGGCCGAGGCTGCACCCGCTGCCGCTGAAGTTCACCCGCTCCTCGTCCAGCCCGAACTCCTTGCAGGCGGCGATCGGGACGGCGGCGAACGCCTCATTGATCTCCCACAGCGTCACATCGGCGTACGTCAGTCCGGCTCGCCGCAGCACCTTGTCGGCCGCGCGCAGCGCCCCGAAGCCCATCAGCGCCGGGTCGACCCCGGCCGCGCCCCAGGCGAGGATCTTCGCCAGTGGCGTGAGCCCCTCGTCAAAGGCCACTTCCGCGCCGGTCACGGCCACCGCGGCGGCGGCGTCGTTGATGCCGCTGGAGTTGCCCGCGGTGATGGAGAAGCCCGGGATCTCGGGGTGCAGCACCTTCAGCGAGGCCAGCCTCGCCAACGAGGTGTCGCGCCGGGGGTGCTCGTCCACGGCGAACTCGACCGGGGCGCCGCCCGGGCCGTCCAACTTGAGCGGCACGATCTCGTCGGCGAACTTGCCGGCGTCGATCGCCGCGACCGCGCGCTGGTGCGACCGGCAGGCCCAGGCGTCCTGTTCCTCGCGGGTGATGCCGACGGCCTTGGCGGTGTTCCAGCCGACCGAGATCGACATGTCAAAGTTGGGCGCCTCGGGCGAGTTCGGGTGCGACGCGGGATACCAGTCGGCGTACTCGTCGGCCGTGCCGGCGACCCGCTGCCTGAGCCGCGGCGCCATCGAGGTCGCCTGCACACCACCGGCCACGAGCGCCGACTCCATGCCGGACTGCACCGACGCGGCCGCCAGGCCGATGGAGGTGAGACTGCCGGCGCAGTGCCGGTTGAGCGCGACGCCGGGCACGTCCAGCATGCCGTTCACGACGGCGGCGTAGCGCGCCAGGTCACCGCCTCCGTACTGACTCTCCGCGAGCAGGATGTCGTCGAACCGCTGGGGTTCGAGCCCCGATCGGCGCACCGTCTCCTCGACGATCGCCGAGGCGAGGGTCTCGCCGTCGGTGTTGGCGAGAGTGCCCTTGCGGGCGGTGCCGATGGCAGTGCGTACTGCGCTGACGATGACTGGAGCGGACACGTGCACCTCTCTGGGGTGATGGCCTCGGGTCCGCGGCGCCCTGATGGCCGACGCGAAACAGTAGTCAATACTGTTGCTGCAACAGTACAGTACTTCCGGTGAATCGAACCCTGCTGTTTCCAGTCGGGGCATCGACCCGCCGCCGCCCGACGGAACGCCGCCGGGGCGCGTCTTCCCCAGGAGGAATCGTGGATCTTTCCGGATCGTCCGCACTCGTGACCGGCGGCGCCGGCGGCTTCGGCGAGGCGACCACCCGCCGCCTGGTGGAGGCCGGCGTGAAGGTGGTGGTGGCCGACCTCGCCGAGGACAAGGGCAAGGCCCTGGCCGCCGAACTCGGCGACGCCGTGGTCTTCGTGCCCACCGACGTCACCAAGGACGAGTCGGTGGACCAGGCGGTCGCCGCCGCGACCGAGCTGGGGCCGCTGCGCACGGCCGTCATCGTCCACGGCGGTCCGGCGGCCGGGCGCCGGATGGTCGGCCGGGACGGCATCCCGTACTCGGCCGACATCTTCGCCCGGACGATGGACATCTTCCTCACCGGCACCTACCGCGTGATGAGCAAGGCCGCCGCGGCGATGACCCACAACGAGCCGCTCGACTCCGGCCAGCGCGGCGTCGTCGTCTCCACCGCGAGCATCGCCGGCTTCGAGGGCCTGGCGGGGCAGAGCGACTACTCCGCGGCCAAGGGTGGCGTCATCGGGCTCACCCTCACCGCGGCACGGGACCTCGTCCCCGCGGGGGTGCGCGTCATGTGCATCGCCCCCGGCACCTTCTTCACGCCCGCCTACGGCATGACCGAAGAGGAGGCACAGGCCAAATGGGGGCCGGGGGTGCCCAACCCCAAGCGCATGGGACACGCCGACGAATACGCCCGGCTCGCCGTGCACATCGCCGAGAACGACTATCTCAACGGCACCGTGATCCGCATCGACGGCGCGCTGCGGTTCAACCTCTGACCCAGCGATTCAACCTCTGACCCACGCCCGGTCGGCCCGGCGGGTCAGGTCTGCTCGCCCTGCTCGGCGAGCGCCACCTCGAAGCCGCACAGCAACCGGGCGGCCGAGAAGGCGAAGTCCTCGTCCGTGGTGCCGGCGAGCGGATGCCGGTCGAGCAGACTCGCCAGGACCGGCATCGAGGACCAGTCGGTCATGCGCTGTTGCCGCTGGTCCAGGGTGGGCGTGTTCGACCGGCGCAGGAGGCGGTCGTGGATGATGTGGCCCCGCGTGTACACCGAGAAGGCGTTGTACGCCAGCATGGCGGCGTCAGGGGTGAACCCGGCGTCGACGAGCTTGCCGACCATGGCCTCGATCAGCTCCATCGTCCGCCGCGTCGCCTCGGCGCCGTAGCTGGACGTCCGGGTCAGCAGCAGGTCGGAGAGAACCTCGTCCTCCCGGTGGACGGTGCGCTGCGCGGTGAAATGCTCAAGCATGGCCCGCTGCCAGCTGTCCTCGGTACGTACCGCGGGCATCCGGGTGAGGAACCGGTCGACCGCGACGTCCGTCATCGCGCCGAGCAGGTCGGACTTCTTTCGGAAGTACCAGTAGAGGCTGGTCACACCGATGCCCAGATGCTCGGCGAGAGACGGCATGCTCAGTTGGTCCAGGGAGCGCCGACGAGCGACCGCGAAGGCGCCCTCCACTATTTCGTCGGCACTGATCGACCCGCGCTTGCGACGGTGCCGGGTCGTCTGCCGCTTTTCGTTCGGCACGATTCGATCCTCACCGGGAGTCTGAGCGCTAGGCGCTCGAGAAGGCGACCAGAGACCTCGACGAGGATACGGCATGGCTTACTGTATGACACGCTAGCAATGCGTTCCCCCTACCGACAGGCCTACCGACAGGGAGACCGGGCATGACCGAGTCACCGCCTCTACTGCCTGCTCCGGACGAGCTGACCAGCTTCTTCTGGGAGGCCGCCCGCCGCCGTGAGCTTATGATCCAGCGTTGTTCGGCCTGCGGCACCTACCAGCATCCGCCCGAGCCGGTGTGCCACTCCTGCCTTTCCTTCGACCTCGGCGGAGCCGAGGTGTCCGGCCGCGGGACCGTCTACAGCTACACGACGGCGACGCAGGCGTTCCACCCCTCCTTCGCCGACAAGCTCCCGTTGTGCATCGCCGTGGTCGAACTCGACGAGCGGCCGGGGCTGAAGCTCCTGACCAACATCGTCGATCTCCCGGCCGACGGCGTGAACGTGGGTGATCCGGTCGAGGTGTGCTTCCGCGCCCTCAGCGACGAGATCGACCTGCCCGTCTTCCGTCTGGTACGGGCCTGACCGACAACCACCCCCAAAGGACTCCCGTGCCCAAGAAACAGCGCGTCGCGATCGTCGGCGTCGGCTACTCGACGGTGGGCCGTGACACCGGCCTGTCGCTGGACACCCTCACCGCCCAGGCGTCCATCGCCGCGATGGAGGATGCCGGTGTCAAGCCGGCCGACATCGACGGCGTCGTCGTGCACAGCTTTCCGCACCAGTACGTGTCGGCGACACACACCGCGGCGATGCTGGGCATCCCCGACCTGGCGTTCTACTCCGGGTCGGTCGACGGCGCCGCCTACTCGATGGCCGCGCAGCACGCCATCGCCGCCATCGCCTCCGGCAGCGCCGAGACGGTCCTGACCCTGCGCACCGTGCATCGCGCGGGCGCGGCGGGTGGCAGTTCGCTGGTCCCGGGCATGGAACGCGGCGCGCCCGGGCCTTTCCAGTTCACCATGCCCTACGGCTCCTTCACCGGCTCCCACTGGGCCGGGCTGTACATGCAGCGGCACATGGCGATGTACGGCACCAAGGAAGAGGACTTCGGCGCCTTCGCCGTCGCCCAGCGCGAGTACGCGATCGCCAACCCGTCCGAGTCCTTCTTCACCGAACCGCTCACCATCGACGACTACCTGAGCGCGCGCTACATCGCCGCGCCCCTGCGGTTGCTGGACTGCGACTACCCGGTCGACTCAAGCTCGGCACTCATTTTCACCACCGAGGAGCGGGCGCGCGACCTGCGCCAAAAGCCGGTGTTCTTCGAGTCCTGGGCGATGGGCACCACCCAGGAGAGCGACTTCAGCCTGGTCGAGGACATGACGCAGTCGTCCCCGTTCCGGGCCGCCCGGCGCATGTGGTCGCGCACGGACCTGAAGCCGTCGGACGTGGGCGTGGCGGGGCTGTACGACGGCTTCTCCTTCATCGCACTGCAGTGGCTGGAGGCGCTCGGCTTCTGCGGCATCGGCGAGAGCGGTCCGTTCGTGTCGTCCGGGCACACCCGGGCCGACGGGGTCATCCCGACCAACACCGACGGCGGCGCCTGCAACATCGGACGCCGGCACGGCGCGAACTACTTCATCGAGGTCACCCGTCAACTGCGCGGTACGGCGGGTGAGCGCGCGCTGCCGGGCCGGCCGACGGCCGGCGTGGTGAGCAACGCCGTCGGCCCGTTCTCCGGCTGCGCCCTCATCACCGCCGAGTGACGCGCCCTTGCGTACCCGGACAATGTCGGGCCCGTGCGGAGGGACTCCGCACGGGCCCGACGCATACGCGGGATCACTCCTCGAACGGATCGCCCTCCAGTACGTCCGTGGTGAACAAGTACGGCGCGTTGAAGGTGTCCTGCGGGTCGGCGGCGAGCAGGCCGGGGCGCGGGCGGGAGGTCCTGATGCCCTTGCCGTTCAGCCACTTCTGAGCCGAGTCCAGGTCGTTGACCCGGAAGGTGATCGAGTAGATCATGTTGCCCCACTGAGCGACGTGCCTGCCCAGCGGCGAGTGAGGCCCGAGCGGTTCGGCGAGCTGGAGCAGGCAGTCGCCGAGGTGGACGGTCGCGAACTTGTACTGCCCGCCGCCGTCGACGCCCTCGGCGATCGGCACGGCCTGCATGACGTCGACGTAGGTCTTCACCGCCGATTCGAGGTCCTTCACCCCGAGGGTCACGTACAGCATGCGCTTGATGCCGAGCGGGTGGCTGGTCTCCCAGAACTTGCGCTGTGAGGACCAGGTTCCGAGCTCGCGCGGGTCGTCCGGCATGTGGACCTTGCACAGCTCGACCATGAGGCCCGCGGTGTCGCGTGGGCTCGGGTAGAAGTACTGCGTGTCGGGGTCCATCTCCTCGATCTTGCCGCCGCCCGGCCTGCCGATGTAAAGGCCCTTCCCGATCATCCGGTTGCCCAGCCCGACCAGGTCGTCCACCAGGTAGCCGACCGAGTGCAGGTGCTGACCGAACTTGGTGTAGAACTTCCCGACCGGCTTGGTCGCATCGACCGGCGTGTTGGGTGCCATCGTCTCGATGCACAGGTCGCTGATCATGATCAGTCCGGCCCACCTGTCCTCCGGCGGGAGGAAGTTGGGCTCGTCGACGCCCATGTAGACCAGGCCGCCGAACACGTCCTCGTAGAACTGGTTGAGCTTCGTGACGTCATCGGTCATGTGGACCGCGTGGATCATCATGCCGATGCCGAAGTCACCGGTCTTCTTCGCCTGCTTCCGCACGACCGTCCCTCCGACGGGTAACCCTTCCGTATGGCTTATCGTAAGGCTTACAGTCTCATCTTGCGCAGCGCCCGGACATGCCGGCGCGGCACATCGGACCGAGGGGTCAGTCGACCGGGACGAGGAACTGCAGGTCGGGTGGCGCGGTGGTCGTGTCCATCGCCGGGGACATGTCGAACCGGCCGTTGTCGAAGGCCGCGGCCAGCGCCTGCGCCGCGCTCGCCGCATCGGCGTCACTCAGCTCGTAGCAGCACAGGTACCGCCGGGGCCCGGACTGCTCACCGGTGCCCAGGACCGCATAGCGGCGCACGACCGTGACGGCCGGGACGGCCTCTCGCACCTGCGGGACATGCGTGTTGACGTACCAGTCGTTGAACTCGTCCTCCGCCTCGGGGCCCGCCGGGCTGCTCCAGGCCAGGAACATCGCAGTACTCATCCCACCATTCCTTTCACGGTGTGCCGGGTCGTGCGCCGTCCGCCCGGACTCACTCCGGGCGGCACATCATCGAGGGCCTTCGCAGGTGGCTGCGGGCGAGCCTGTCCATGCGTGCGTCCCGCTCGCCGGGGTGCGCCTCGCGCAGGGCCACGAGGACCGCGGACCGGACCGCGCCCACGTCACCGTCCGGGAGCACGTCGTCGACCACCCCGAGCCGTGCGAGCTCCACGGCGGTCAGCCGGAACGACCGCGCCAGCTCCGCCGCCCGGGACGCGTCGCGAAAGAGGACCGCGGCTCCCGGCTCCGGACCGATGACGGAGAACACCGATCCCTCCAGCAGGAACAGGCGGTCGGTGTACGCGAAGGCCATGGCTCCTCCGCTGCCGCCCTCCCCGACGCACACGGCCACCGTGGGCACGGTCAGGCCGGACATCGCCAGCAGCGTCCGGGCGATCTCACCGGCCACACCGTCGGCCTCGGCCGCCGGTCCGGGCTCGGCGCCGGGAGTGTCGATCAAGGTGAGCACCGGCAGCCGCAACCGTTCGGCGAGGTCGAACGCGCGCTGGGCCAGGCGGAATCCGGCCGGGAGTACGCGCGCGGCCGCGTCAGGTCGGCTGTGCCGGTCCATCGCCACGACGACGAGGCGTTCGCCCGCCATGACGGCCAGGCCGGCCCGGACGGCCGGGTCGCCTCCCCGCAGCTCCACCCAGCCCTCGGTCAGCAGGGCACTCCACTCCAGCCCCGAGGGGCGGCGGGGATCCCGCGCGTGCAGGACGGCGGCCCAGGGGTCGCGGGGCATCGGCTTGCGGGGAGCCGGCAGCGGACGCCCGGGCGGGAGTCGCAGCGCCGGCCCGGGACCGTACAGCGCGTCGCCCAGCCACACCCAGTGGGCCTCGGGTCCGACGAGTGCGTCGACCCGCCCCTGCGTGTAGGCGGCCTGCGCGGTGTGCGAGTCGGCGGGCGGGAAGGAGCCGGTCACCTGCGCGACCACCCGGGGACCGGCGAATCCGATCGTGGCCCCGGGCTCGGCGGCGAGGACGTCGGCGAGGGAGGCCCAGGACGCGTAGACGCCGCCGGTCGTGTGCGGCCGCAGCACCGCGGCGAACGGCAGGCCGGCGCGGCGAAGGCGCCCGACAGCGCCGGCCGTGCGCGCCATCTGGGTCAGCGAGACCAGGCCCTCCTGCAGCCGCGCACCGCCGCTGGCCACGAACGCGGCGACCGGCAGCCGCTCCTCTCGGGCTCGGTCGAAAGCGCGCACGATGCGTTCACCGGCGGCCACACCCATCGTGCCACCGTGCCGGTCGAACCGGCACTCGATCACCACGAGGGGACCACGGGGATGCTCGGCGACACCCGTACGGACGGACTCGTCCTGCGGGGCCGGAGCGTCGTAGCCGGGAAAACGGAGCGGGTTCGCCGAGGCGAGATCGGCATCCCACTCGTGCGTCAGCGAAGGCATGGACAGGCCCACGTGATTGCGCTCGACGGTCATGGAGTTCCCATCGAAGGGGTGCCATCGAGCGTGAGGCTCGGGCGAACAGATTGATGGTCCACCAACCATCTCAATTCCCGAGCCGCCCGACAACGCGGCAAACGTCACACCCGCGACATCGAAAAATGCTGGTCACACGCACTGACAAGACATCCCGAAAGGTATACCGTAAAGCCAATCCGACTTCCATCTGGAGGCCCGCTCCATGACTGCCGAGAACTCCGCCCGGTCGACCTCCGCGGCCACGCTGTACATCGACGGAACGTGGCGGGCAGCCGCCTTGGGCCGGGAGTTCGACGTGTTCAACCCCGCCGACGGGTCCGTGCTGGGCGCGGCCTCGGACGGATCGGCGTCCGAGGCGCGGAGCGCGGTCGACTCCGCCACGGCGGCGTTCGCCTCGTGGTCGCGCACGACCGCCTACGAGCGGGCGGCGTACCTGGAGCGCGCGCACGCGTTGATGCTGGAGCGCGCGGAGGACCTCGCCGTCCTCATGACCAAGGAGCAGGGCAAGCCGCTGAAGGCGGCCCGCAACGAGGTGCGCTACGCCGCGGACTTCCTGAGCTGGTACGCCGAGGAGGCCAAGCGGGTCTATGGCGCGACCATCCCGAGTTCGCGGGCCGGCCACCGCTTCATGACGATGCGTCAGCCGGTCGGCGTGGTCGCCGCGATCACTCCATGGAACTATCCGGTCTCCATGATCACACGCAAGGTGGCACCGGCGATCGCCGCGGGGTGCACGATCGTGCTCAAGCCGGCGGAGCAGACCCCGCTGTGCGCCGTCGCGGTCTTCCAGGTGCTGCACGACGCAGGCCTGCCCGCGGGTGTCGTCAACCTGGTCACCACGAGCGACCCGGCGCCGGTCGGCGACGCCCTGCTGGACAGCCCGGCCGTCCGCAAGCTGACGTTCACCGGGTCGACCGAGGTCGGCATGATGCTGAGCGCCAAGGCCGCGCAGACCGTCAAGCGGGTGTCGCTCGAACTCGGCGGTCACGCCCCGTTCCTGGTCTTCGGCGACGCCGACCCGCGGCGCGCCGCGAAGGGCCTCGGCCTGGTGAAATTCCTCAACACCGGTCAGGCGTGCATCTGCCCCAACCGGGTGTTCGTCCAGCGGGAGTTGGTCGACGACTTCCTCGACGTCCTCGTCCAGCGGGTGAGCGCGATGAAGGCCGGCAACGGGCTCGACCAGGACGTCAGCATCGGCCCGCTGATCGACGAGGCCGCCATGACGAAGATGCGGCGGCAGGTGGCAGACGCCGTCGGGCACGGAGCGAAGGTGCTGACCGGCGGCGAACGGCTCACCGACCCGCGCCTGCCGGGCGGCCGGTTCTTCGCCCCCACCATCCTGACCGACGTGACACCACGGATGGACATCTACCACGAGGAGACCTTCGGCCCGATCGCCCCGGTCATCGCCTTCGACGACGAGGACGAGGCCATCGCCATGGCCAATGACACGGCCTACGGTCTCGCGGCGTACGTCTACACCGAGAACCTCTCCCGCGCCTTGCGGGTCACCGAGGCGCTGCGCTTCGGCATCGTGGGGATCAACGACATCAACCCGACGAGCGCCGCCGCGCCGTTCGGCGGCACGAAGCACAGCGGGCTGGGTCGCGAGGGCGGACCGCAGGGCATCGACGAGTACCTCGACACCAAGCTGGTCGGCATCACGCTGTGACTCCTCGCGGACGTGCCTTTCCGGTGCGTGCACGGCGCACCCGTCGGCCCGCGCCGCTCTTCAAGTACGGCCCAGCCGCGGGCGTCAGACGCAGCCCCGCCCGGCCACCGACACTGTCCCCTCACATGTCGGTGGCCGGGCGGGGCGGTGTTGTGCCTCAGGCGTCGGAGCGCGGGAAGTTGTACAGACGGCGGGCGTTGAGTTCCACCATCAGGCGGACCTCGTCGTCCGGAACGTCGAGCATGACGTTCTCGAGCAACTTGCGGGTCTGGGGCCAGTTGCTGTCGGAGTGCGGGTAGTCGCTCTCGAACATGATGTTCTCCACGCCGATCAGATGGCGCGTGAACACACCGGCCCGGTCGGAGATGAAGCACCCGTAGACGTGGTCCTTGAACAGTTCCGAGGGACGGACGTCCTTGTTGACGTCGTTGTACCAGCGGTGCCGCTCCCACACCACGTCGATGCGCTCAAGCATGTACGGCATCCAGCCGATCCCGCCCTCGGACAGCGCGACCTTGAGGTTCGGGTGCTTGTGGAAGACGGGCGAGAGCAGCAGTTCCGCGGTCGCGGACATCGAGTTGAGGCCGAACAGCGAGATGCCCACGGTGAAGTTCGTGCTCATCGCCTCCGGTGAGGCCTGCGGGCTACCGCCCGACCCGAAGTGCAGCGAGAGCGGCAGGTCGTGGGCGGCGGCGGCCGCGAGCACCGGGTCCCAGTGGTCGCTGTGCCATGACGGCAGATCCCGCCGGTCGGGCAGTTCCGGGAAGGTCACGCTCTTGGCACCCTTGGCCGCTGTCCGCTCGATCTCGGCCACGCTCTGCTCGACGTTCCAGTACGGCACCATCACCAGCGGAATCTGACGTTCGGGATAGGCCGCGCACCACTCGTCCAGGATGAAGTCGTTGTAGGCCCGGACGCACGCGGCCGCGAGGTCGAGATCCTTCGACTTCGCAAATCCGCTGCCGGCGAATCCGCCCATGTTCGGGAAGCACATCTGGGCCCAGACGCCCTCGAGGTCCATGTCCCGGATGCGGTCGTGGATGTCGTGGCAGCCCGGAAGCATGTCGTCGTAGCTGCGCGGATCGAGCCCGAAGTCCTTGGGATCCTTGCCGGCCACCGCGTTGAGGGCCAGTGTGCCGGCGAGCGCGCCCTCGTAGATCCATACGTCGCTGCCGTCCGGCCGGTGCTCGATCCGGGGGCCGGCCTCCCGGTATTTCTTGGGCAGGCGGTCGGTCCAGACGTTCGGGTGCTCGATGACGTGGTCGTCCACGGAGACGATCTGGGCATCAGGTGGCAGCATGCGGTCCTCCACATTCCAGTCAGCAAGGTGTCACCCACCTCGCCTGAACTCCGCGATCACACGCGGAGGCGGCTCAGTTGGTGTCGGTGATCTCGATGCGCGCTCCCCCGGCGTCGACCGGGGCGAGGAGGAGACTGTGCCGGCCGAACTGCTCGAACCGCACATCCCTTCCCACCAGGAACGTCCGCGCCGCGAGCAGATCCCGCACCGTGAAGGTCAGGCAGAAGATCCGCTCCCCGCGCTCGACGAGATGGCCGCCGGCGAGGTCCGCCCGCGAGCCGGTCGCCGAGCCGACGAACTCGACGGCATGGTCGTCGAACCGCACTCCGTGCCCGGCCATGTTCAGGTGCCGTCGCTCGACGACGTACGCCTCCCGGCCCACCAGCGCGGCGAGATCGGCGGCGGCCTTCTCCGGCTGTGCCGCGACCACCTTGACGGTCGCGCCGCCCACGAGCCCGAGGGCATGTTCGTCCGACCAGAAGGCGGGTTCGCGGTCCACGAGGTCGCGGTCGTGGCTCTCGGCGCGGCGGTCAGTGAGCCCGATCGCCAGGCCGTGCATGTCCTTTGGGCGCACGAAGGCGCGGCCGTCGGCGTCTTCGCCGACCCGGACGCCGTGCTCTCGCAGCGCCGTGACGGCATCGCCCAGGGAGGACACCTGCCACTGCAGCGAATCCCAGCCGTTGCCGTCGGACCGGAGTGCGACGGCCCCGCCCGGCGCGGTCGGGGCGAACGTCTCGACACCGGTGCGATGGATCAGGACCAGGGCATGCCTGCTGCCCGCCGGCCCGTCCCCCCACCGCCGGAGAACCCGTGCGCCGAAAACGTCCTGCTGCAGAGTCAGCTCCGCGTCCAAGGACCGCGTGAACAGGTTCACCTGCCCGAGACGTTCGACCGCGAGAGGGGCCCGCATAGTGGCCCTCCGTCCTCATCGACGATACCGATAGCCCTACTGTAACTACCTCGCCACATCGGGGCAAGGACGTGGGAGCCCGCTGCGCCAACACGCCCGGACTTCGGCCGACAGCACTGCGCACCACCACTGGAGGGAGCTTCCCGTAATTGATACGGTATGGTGCACCACAGCCCCTTCGAAGCCCGGAACGGTTCAGGTTCCGCTCGACGTCGTCGCCGGAAAGGTCCGAGCCGTGGCCCAGACTCCCCCGCCCCGAATCGCCGTCATAGGCGCCGGCCCATCAGGGTTCTACGCGACCGATCACCTCGTGCGCGCGGGCATGGCCGTCGATCTCTTCGACTGCCTGCCGACCCCCTACGGGCTGGTGCGAGCCGGCGTCGCACCCGACCATCCCAAGATCAAGTCTGTGGCCCGCGTCTTCGAGCGCACGGCCGCGCATCCCGCTGTCCGCTTCTTCGGCGGCGTCGAGTTCGGCGAGGCGATCACCCGCGCCGAGGTGCTCGAACGGTTCACGGCGGTCGTGTACGCGATGGGCACCGAACTCGACGCACGGCTGGGCATCCCCGGCGAGGACCTGTCCGGATCGCATCCGGCCACGCACTTCGTCTGCTGGTACAACGGCCACCCGGCCCACGCGCACCGGAGGTTCGACCTGGGTGGCGCCCATGCCGTGGTCGTGGGAAACGGCAATGTCGCGCTCGATGTTGCACGCATGCTCGTACTGCCCGAGGAGACCCTTCGCACAACCGACGCCTCTGACCGGGCGATCGACACGCTCGCCGCCTCATCCCTGCGCCGGGTGAGCGTGCTCGGCCGGCGCGGCCCGGTCCAGTCCGCCTTCAGCACACCGGAGCTGCTGGAGCTGGGCCGGCTCGACGGCGTGGATGTCGTCGTCGATCCGGCCGAGCTCCGGCTCGACCCGCACAGTGCCCGGGAGCTGGCCGCTCACGGGGCCGACTCACCGGCGGCACGGCGGCTGGCGCTGCTCACCGAGTTCTCCCGGCGCCCGGCCTCACCGGGCAGCCGGCGCATCGAACTCCGCTTCCTGCGCTCGCCCGTCGAACTTCTGGGTGACCCCGCCGGCGAGCGCGTGAGCGCGGTCCGCACCGCGCACAACGTACTGGAAGCCGATCCGGACGGGCGCGTCGTCGCGCGGCCGACCCACCGGCACGAGGTGCTGCCCTGTGACCTCGTCATACGCGCGGTCGGTCATCGCGCGCGCCCGGTCGAGGGCCTTCCGCTGGATCCGCACACCGGCGTCCTGCGCAACGTCGCCGGCCGGCTGGTGGGCCCCGACAGCGTGGCCCTGACCGGTGAGTATGTCGTCGGCTGGGCCAAACGCGGGCCCTCGGGGGTGATCGGCACGAACAAGTCGGACGCCGAGAACACCGTCACGGCCCTTCTCGACGACCTGCGCCGGGGACGGCTCAACGGACGTGCGAGTGCCGCGCCGGACGAGGTGCGGGCATGGATCCGCCGTGGTGTTCCGGCCTCCGTCGACTGGAACGCGTGGCTGTCGATCGACCGTCACGAGCGGGCGAGGGGCGAACCGCTCGGGCGACCGCGCGTCAAGCTCACCTCGCTCACCCAGATGCACGACGTCGTCGACCGGGCGCGCGCCGACGCGGTTTCGGATGCGGCGCGGCTCGCGCCACGAACGTGAGGAGGCAGTCCGTCATGCCGTATGTCATCACCACCAGGTGCGTCGACCTCAAGGACCGCGCGTGTGTGCGCGAGTGTCCGGTCGACTGCATCTACGAGGGTGCCCGAGCCCTGTACATCAATCCGGAGGAATGCATCGACTGCGGCGCCTGCGCACCGGTGTGCCCGAACGACGCCGTCTACTTCGATCAGGAAGTGCCGGAAGCCCTTCAGGCGTCGATCGCCGACAACGCCGCCTTCTTCTCCCTTCCGCTGGTCGACGGGGCGCCGCTCGGCAATCCCGGCGGAGCGCGATCCGTGGGTCCGGTCGACGCCGACACCCCCCTCGTCGTGGCGCAGCCACCGCAGGTCGGCGCCGGGGCCTGACCGACTCGAACCTCACTCGGCGCGGGGCCGACACACGCCCCGCCGCCCCCAGGAAAGGACACAGCACATGAAAGCATCCGCCGACTCGGCCAAGTGCAGCGGTCACGCGCGCTGCAACGCGGTCGCCCCGCAGGTCTTCACCGTGGACGACGACGGCTACAGCGACATCGGCTCCGACAAGGCGGTGCCCCCGGAGCTGGAGGCCGCGGCGCGCGCCGGGGCCACCAACTGCCCGGAGCGCGCCATCACGCTCAGCTCCTGACACGCGAATGCGGCCGCCGGCGTCGTCCTTCAGTCGTCGGCGGCCGCGTCGAGCCCGGCGATCGCCGCTCGGGCTGCCGAGAGCAGAAGCCCGCCCTCGCGGGCGGACACCATCGAGTCGGCCAGCAGTGCGACGTCCTTGCCGAGCGTCGGCCGGGCCTGGGACCGGGCGACGGCCGCCAGTCCGCCGGCACGAGCGTACATTTCGACGCCGAAGCTCCGGCCCGAGCCGCCCGCGAGCACCTTTCCGAAGGCCACGGGATCGATCCCGTGGCCTTCGGCGATCCGGAAGGCGTCCGCCGCGAGGGCGAGGTGCGCGGCAAGCATGGCGTTGTTCAGCAACTTGGCGTGCTGGCCCGCACCCACGGGTCCCACGTGCACGACCTCGGCGGAGAACGTCCGCAGCAGCGGCTCGAAGCGGGCGAACGTGCTCTGCTCGCCGCCGACCATCGTGATGAGTTCGCCCGCCTCCGCGCGGATCCGGCCACCGCTGACCGGGGCGTCCAGCAGGTGCAGACCGTACGTCGCGGCCTCGCGGGCCAGTGCCCGCACCTCGTCGGGCGAGATCGTGCTGTGCACCGCGATCGTCGCGCCGGCCGGCATCGCCGGTGCGACACCGGCCGACCCGAAGAGGACCTCCCATGTGCCGGCCGCGTCGAACAGGCAGGTCCCGAGCAGGTCGACGCCCTCGCCGAGGTCGGCGAGGGCGTCGGCCACCCGGGCCGGGCCGGCGCGGAAGGGGTCGAGCGTCTCGGGGCGGCGGGCCCACACCGTGCAGTCGACCCCCGCCGCCGCGATGCGCGCGGCGATGGGCGCGCCCTGGTCGCCCAGGCCGACGAAGCCGACGCGCATCAGTCCTCCTCCGCGCTGTGCAGCCGGATACCGCTCGATCAGATTTTGAGATGTCCTCCGGCGTCGCAGTTGATGAACTGCCCGGTGATGTAGCGCGACTCGTCCGAGGCCAGGAAGACGATCACCTGGCTGACGTCCGAGGGTTCCACCCACGGCACCGGCATGGCCTGCATCACCGGGAACGCCTTGGTCGCGTCCTCGCGCGTGGGGTGCTCCTGATCCGGCCGGAACGTCTGGTACATGGCCTCGTGGTGGAGCATGTCCGTGTTGCAGTTGGTCGGGTGCACCCCGTTGAGGCGAATGGAGTGGGGCGCCAGCACGAGCGCGAGGTCATGGACAAGCGAGACGAGCGAGCGCTTGGCCCAGGCGTAGGCCACGCCGCCCGGCTCCTTGCTCGGGCCGCCCTTGACCAGGGCGGCGAGGGAACCGGTGACCACCAGCGAGGCACCGGCACCGAGGTGCGGAATCGCCGCGTTGAGGGTGTTGAGCACGCCGCCGAAGTCGACGCCGCTGACGTCCACCCACGCCTGCAGGGGCTGGTCCTTCGTCATCGCGCAGATACCGGCGTTGGCCACCACGACGTCGATCTTGCCGAACTCCGCGACGCCGTCGGCCACCGCCTTCCGCATGGCGGCCCCGTCGCGGACATCGGCCTGAATGGTGAGGATCCGCCGGCCGAGCGCCTCGACCTCCTTCACCGTCTGTTGCTGATCCTCCTGCGTCGCCATCGGGTAGCTGATGGTGTCGAAGGAGGTGAGATAGTCGACCGCGATGATGTCCGCGCCCTCGCGGGCGAGCTGGACGGCGTGACTGCGTCCCTGCCCGCGTGCGGCACCGGTGATCAGTGCGACCTTGCCCGTAACCCGACCTGTCATGTCGTTTCTCCTCGCCGACGGGGCCTCACCTGGACGGTGACGCGCCCTCTTCCTCATGCTGGTGAATTCGTCCGTGACGGCGCCTGCGGGTGCAGTCCGTCGACAACGTCCAGGGCGTCCCCGAGTGCCGTCCGTTCCGTGACCAGCGCCCGCAGCCGCGTCACGACGCGGGCAAGACCGAATCCGAGGACGCCGGTCAGCTCGCCGTGACGGCTGTAGAGGTACAGCGGCCGGTCTCCGCCCGCACCGGTCATCCGTACGGTGATGTCGGCGCCCGCGTCCGGTTCGCCGACGCACTGGATCTTCGTGCCGTACTGGTCGCTCCAGAAGTACGGCACCTCGTCGAGCACCCGGCGCTCGTGCCCGGCGATGCCGCTCGCCACGATCGCCGCCTGCTCGGTCGTGGTGGTCCAGTGCTCGATCCGCCGGTGCCGGCCGGTGCGTGCATTGACCCAGCGCGCGACGTCGCCGACGGCGTAGACGTCCTCGTGGGACGTCCGCCCGGACGCGTCGCACACGACGCCGTCGTCGACCGCGATCCCCGAGCCCTCGACCCACTCGGTGTCCGGGACGACGCCGAGGCCGACCACCAACGCGTCGAGCGCGACACTCCTGCCGTCGGAGAGCCGGACCGCGGAAAGGTTCTCACCGTCCAGGACGACCTCGTCGATCGTCACCCCGCACCGCAAGTCGACCCCGGCCGCCCGATGGCGTCTGGCGATCTCGGCTCCCGCTTGCGGACCGAGCGCGTGTGACAGTGGCGCCGACCGGACCTCTACGAGTGTCACGTCGCAGCCCGTCTCCCGGGCACTGGCCGCCACCTCGCACCCGATGAAGCCGGCACCGAGCACGCCGATGCGGCCCCGGCCCGCGACGGCCGCAGCGATGTGGGCGGCGTCCTGTGCGGTGCGCAGGGACCAGACGTTCGCCGCGGCACCGGCGGCTTCCCACCGGCGGGCCCGTGCGCCGGTCGCGATGACGAGCACGTCGTAGGGCAGCTCTCCGCCGCCCTCCAGGTGGACTCGGCGAGCCGTGGTATCCACGCCCCTCGCCACGGTGCCCAGCCGCAGATCCAGTCCGAGGGCGTCCAGTTCCTTCGGCTCGCGCAGCAGTGGCGGGTTGGCGCGCGTGCCCTTCAGTACCTCTTTCGACAGCGGCGGCCGGTCGTAGGGCGGCTCGGCCTCCGCGCCGACCACGACGACGGACCCGCCGAAGCCGAGCCTGCGCAGTTCCTCTGCCACGGTCAGACCACCGAGGCCGGCGCCCACGACCACCACCTGCCGCACGCCGGCCCTCACGTGCTTCCCTCTCCGCGGCACGCCCCGCTGTGGCCGGTGCTCGGTGCGGTCACGTGACCGCACCGAGGAGTTTCAGATCGATGATCTCCTCCTCGGACTTGCCGAGGTCGCGCAGTACGTCGTCGGTGTGTTCGGCGAACTGCGGAGCCCGTCGGCTCTTCACGGGTGTCTCGTCGAACTGGACCGGGTTGGCGACGAGTTCCCGCTCCACCCCGTCGGCGTCGACGACCTTGGTGATGAAGCCGTTCTCGCGCAGCGCCGGGTCCATGCCGACCTCGTAGGCGTTCTGCACGAGTGCCCACTGTCCCTGCGCGCCCTCCATCCGCCGGCACCACTCGTCGAGGGTGATACCGCCGATGATCTCCGCGACGATGTCACCGCCCTCGGCGCCGTGCTCCAGGACGGCGGCGCCCGCGAAGCGCGGGTCGGTCACCAGTTCCGGCCGTCCCATGCGCTCGCAGAACTCGGGCCAGTACCTGGTGGGCTGGAGCATGGTCAGCAGCAGCCAGCGGCCGTCGGCCGTGCGGAAGGACCCGGCCAGCGGGTTCGACGACGAGCCGTGCCGCGGCTCCTGGACCTTGGGCAACGGGCCGCCGACGAGCAGGGCCTGGTTGACGGAGTACTGGGTCGCCCAGGCGCCGAGGCCCAGCAGGGACACGTCCACGACCGACGGCTCGCCGGTCGCCTTGCGGGCGTACAGCGCGGCCGCGATGCCGCCGGCCATGGTCAGGCCGCCCATTGAGTCGCCGTACGCGCCCGACGGCATTTTGGCCAGCCGGTCGGCGCCGACCGGTGTGACGCCGTCGGCGCTCCCGGCCCTTCCCCAGAACGCCGTGCTGTCATATCCGCCCTTGCCCGCATCCTCGCCCCGGGCGCCGAAGCCGGTGCCGCGGACGTAGATGATGTCGGGATTGACCGCGCGGATGTCGTCGACGTTGATGCGCAGCTTCTCCCGCGCGCTCGGCAGGAAGTTCGTGACGAACACGTCGGCCGAGCGGATCAGCTCGTCCAGCAGCGCGCGGCCTTCCGGCACCTCCAGGGCGATGCCGACACTGCGCTTGCCCCGGTTCGGGCCCTCCATGATCGGGAAAAAGGATGTCGTCGGCACGACGTCGAGGCCGAGCAGTTTCACCAGGCCACGCTGCGCGTCGCCGCGGACCGCGTGCTCGATCTTGATGACCTCGGCCCCCCACTCGGCGAGGACCCCGCCGGACGCCGGCACAAATGTGTACTGGGCGACCTCGACGATCCGTACGCCTTCCATGGGACGTTTCACGGGTACTCCTTGCTTGTCCGGTGCCTTGCTTGCCCGGTGCCTTGTCCGGTGTTGAACGCGGGGTCTGTGGCGCGGCGGTCGAGGACCGCTCAGCCGATGTACCCGATGAGCTTGGTCTCGAGGTAGGTCTCGAACCCCTCGACGCCGTTCTGCCGTCCGATCCCGCTGGTCTTGTAGCCCCCGTATGGTCCGTCGGCGCCGTACCACCTGCCGCCGTTCACCGAGATCGACCCGGTGCGGATGCGGTGCGCGATGGCCATGGCCCGCTCGGGCGAGGCCGAGAAGACTCCGCCGGACAGCCCGTAGCTGCTGTCGTTGGCGATGCGGATCGCGTCCTCGTCGTCGTCGTAGGCGATCACGGTGAGGACGGGGCCGAAGATCTCCTCCTGGGCGATCGTCATGGAGTTGTCGACATTGACGAACAGCGTGGGCTCGATGAAGTAGCCCTTGCCGAGGTGAGGCGGCCGGCGTCCTCCGACGACCAGTTCGGCGCCCTCGTCGACGCCCTTGTGGATGTACGCCAGGACGCGGTCGCGCTGCTTCGCGCTCACCTGCGGGCCCTGGATGTTGGCCGGGTCGGTCGGATCGCCGTACGGGATGTTCTCCATGGCCGACTTCAGGATCGCCACGCCCTCGGCATACCGGGACCGGGGCAGCAGGACGCGGGTCTGCAGCGCGCATGCCTGCCCGGCGTGCGAGCAGACGGCTCTGGCGGCCGGCAACACCTGGGCCAGGTCGGCGTCGTCGCAGACGATCATCGCGGACTTGCCGCCGAGTTCGAGGAACACGCGCTTGAGCGTGGCGGCGCCCTTCTCCATGATCCGCTTGCCGGTGACCGTCGAGCCGGTGAACGAGATCAGGTCCACCCGCGGGTCGAGGGTGAGGGCCTCGCCGACCAGGTGGTCGGAGGACGGAACGATGTTCACCACACCGGCGGGGATGTCGGTGTGCTCGGCGATGAGCCGGCCCAGGCGGGTGGCGTTCCAGGGGGTGTCCGGTGCGGGCTTCACGACGACCGTGTTGCCTGTGGCGAGGATCGGGCCGAGCTTGTTGGCGGTCACCTCGAACGGGTAGTTCCACGGGATGATCGCGCCGACGACACCCTGCGGCTCCTTGACCACCTTCCGCTTGCTGGCCATCCCGAAGGCGTTCCCGTCGGGCAGTTGCCGCTCCCATGGGAACTGCTCGATGTACCCGGCGGGCCAGCGGAGGGCGTCCTCCAGAGGGGAGTCCAACTGCAGCCGGGTCATCGCCACCGGGGTGCCGGCCTCGGCGACGAGCTCGGCGCGCATCTGCTCGCGTTCGGACTCCAGGGCCTCCTGCAGCTGTTCGAGGCAGCGTCGGCGGAAGGCGTGGTCGGTGGCCCAGTCGGTCTCGTCGAAGGCCCGCCTGGCCGCAGTGACGGCCTGCGCCATGTCCTCGTGCCCGGCGTCGGCGACGCTGCCGAGCACTTCCTCGGTCGCGGGGTTGATGTTGTCGAAGAGCTTGCCGGACGCCGCTTCTACGAGCTTGCCGTCGATGAGCATGCGGCGTTCCGGTGTGAACGGACCGACGCTGGTCTCGATCATTTGCGCTACCTCTCCGTGGGTGCGGACATCGCGGGTGACGTCACGGTCGGCAACGGCGGGGGGCGGCGCTTGACCGTGGGTACGCGGCGGCGGTCCCCCCGGCAGGGCTCGGCCGACGCCCGGTTCCTGCGGTGACACCGCAGGTCGCAAGGACGCCAGCCCCTCCGTCCACGCTAACGAAAGGCTTTCTGGAAGCCATATCGTATGGCTTCCAGGCAGGGGTGTCGAGATCCGTGCACGCCTCAGCTCGGCGTGTGTTCCCGTGTTCCGGGTCAGGCGCCGGTCGGGCCGGACGAGCTCAGTTCGTCGACCAGACCCCAGTCCAGGGCGCGTTCGGCGGTGAGCGGGCAGCCGGTCAGCACGAGATGGAGGGTGCGCCAGCGGCCGATGCGGCGCGAAACGCTGACCGTTCCGCCGGCGCCGGGGATCAGGCCCATGCCCAGTTCGGGCAGGCGGAAGACGGCTCCCGGGTCGGCGACGACCCGGGAGGCGAAGGCGGGCAGCTCGATCCCGGCGCCGATGCAGTTGCCGTGGAGGCGGACGGTGACGCGGTCGCGCAGCTTGTGCAGGGGAAGGGCGGCGCCGGCACGGGTGCGGATCAGATGTGCGGTGTCCAGGTCGCGGGCGACTCCGAATTCGCCGAGGTCGCCGCCGGAGCAGAAGGAGGGCCCGTTGCCGCTCAGGACGACCTCGGTGAGGGTGTCGTCCAGCAGTGCGAGGTCGAGCGCGGCGACGAGGGCGTCGCGCAGTTCCCGGCCATAGGCGTTGTGCCGTTCCGGCCGGTTGAGGGTCACCCGCAGGACGTCCCCGTCCCGGCACACGAGCACGGGATCGGCCGGGGCGGGCGGCGGCGGCCGGCGGGGAGCGCGGGCGGCCTGCCAGCGGGCGAAGCGACGGCCCGCCAGCAGTGTGGAGTAGGCGAGCGACTCGGCGTCGAGGGCCTGTCCTACGGTCAGCCGCGGGCCGGTGCGCAGCAGACGGCCCAGGATGACGGCCGCCTGGGGGCTGTCCGCGGCCGCGCGCACCAGGGTGCGGGCTGTCGCCTCAGGGTCGTCGACTGCGACCAGACGCCGATCGGCGCTGTCGACGGGCACGAGTGTCAGGTCCAGCGCGTCCAGCAGCGGTGGGACGAGGTGGCGTGTGCCGTCGGTCGTGCGGGTGAGGCCCACCAGCAGGCGGTCGCACTCCGCGGCCCGGCGCACCGCCCGGCGCAGCACTGTCTCGTCGGCGGCCGGCTGGTCCAGGTCGACGACGACCAGCGGATCCTCCACGGTCCCGTCCGCACCGAGCAGCTCCGCCTGTGCCGCGCCCGCGGCCAGGTCCTCGACACGGATCATGGTTGGGGCAGCCACCTCCCCGTTCTACCATCTGGGCATGGTCACCGGGGCACCGCAGTCAGCAGCTGCCGCGGCAGACGCCTGGGCACGCAGCGGAGTGATGTGGCTGACCGGGCACGCCGGCGGGACTCCGCTGGTACCCATGGGCGAGGCGGCCGCTCTCGCCGCGCGCCTGGCCGCGCACATCGGGCGGGCCGGCGCGGAGGCGGGCCGTCCGGTACGGGTGGACGGAGGGCGGCTGCTGGCCGAGCGGGCGGCGCTGACCGGCGCCACTCGCAGGGGGCGGGTCTCGGTGGGCGGCGGGTGCCGGTTGCTGCCCACGGCGGACGGCTGGGCGGCGGTCTCCTGCGTACGCCCGGACGACCCGCTGCTGTGGAGCGCGCTGATCGGGCATGAGCTGGACGAGTGGCTGCCGCGGCGACTGGCCGCCTGGCTCGCCGCGCACAGCACGGCCGAGCTGGAGGAGCGGGTGGCGCTGCTGGGACTGGCGGCCGGGGCGGTACGCGGGTGGCCGGGCGGGGGGCTGGAGGCGGATGCCGTACGCGTGCCGCGCCCTGGCCGGCCCCGCTCGGTGCGCGGCATGCTGGTCGTGGACTTCAGCGCACTGTGGGCCGGTCCGCTGTGCGCGCACCTGCTGGGGCTGGCCGGGGCGGAGGTGGTCAAGGTCGAGGTGCCCTCGCGTCCGGACGGTGCGAGGTTCGGCAACCGGGCCTTCTACGACCTGCTGCACGCCGGGCACCGCGCGGTGGC
Source organism: Streptomyces sp. NBC_01390 (assembly GCF_045040105.1). Taxonomy (NCBI): domain Bacteria; kingdom Bacillati; phylum Actinomycetota; class Actinomycetes; order Kitasatosporales; family Streptomycetaceae; genus Streptomyces; species Streptomyces sp. NBC_01390. The sequence goes on from NZ_CP109551.1 coordinate 945,362, forward strand.
ACTGGACCCGGCCGACCGGGTCGGCCGAGCGGCGCTGCACGCGCTGGTGCGCGCCGCGGACGTGGTCGTCGAGGCCTCCCGCCCCCGGGCCCTGGCCCGGTTCGGCCTGGACGCGGCGGCCGAGGTGGAGCGCGGCTGCACCTGGGTGTCGATCACCGCCTACGGCCGGTCCGTGGACCGGGTGGGGTTCGGCGACGACGTGGCCGCGGCAGGCGGCCTGCTGGCCACCGACGACCAGGGAACGCCGGTCTTCTGCGGGGACGCGATCGCCGACCCGCTGACCGGTCTGACGGCCGCCGCGCTGGCGATGTCCGAACCCGAGGGCGGTGGCGGAGTGCTGTGGGAGGTGGCGATGGCCGATGTGGTGGCGGCGACGGTACGCGCGCATACGGCCCCCACGGCGCGCGCGCTGCCCTCCGGCGGCGGTGACGGCTGGCAGGTGGACACCGGCGCGGGCCTGGTCCCGGTGGCGGCGCCGGTGGCCCGCACGCCCGCCGGTGCCGCGCCGATGCTGGGCGCGGACACCGGTGCGGTGCTGCGCCGGCTCGGGATCGCCGTACCATGACCGGCCTGCTCATCCGCGGCGCGGAGATCGACGGAGAGCTCCTGGATGTGCGGATCGGACGCGGCCGGGTGCTGGAGACGGGCCGCGCCCTGCCGCGCGCGGGCCGTGCGGAGCACGAGCTCCAGGCGCACGGTGGAGCGCTGCTGCCCGGGTTGACGGACCATCACCTGCACCTGTTCGCCACCGCGGCGGACCTCGCCTCCGCCGCGTGCGACCCGGCCACGGTCCACGACGCGCAGGGGCTGGCGCGGGCCCTGCACCGCACCGGCCCCGACCGGCACGGCTGGGTCCGGGGGGTGCGCTACCACGAATCCGTGGCGGGCGAGTTGGACGCGGCCCGGCTGGACGCGCTGCGCGCTGACGTGCCGGTGAGGGTGCAGCACCGCAGCGGCGCGCTGTGGATGCTCAACTCCCGTGCTGTCGCGGCCGTCGGCCTGGCCACGGCCGATCACGCCGGGGTGGAACGGGACGCCGACGGCCGCCCGACCGGACGGCTGTGGCGGGCGGACGCCTGGCTGCGCGATCGCCTGCCGCCCGGTGCCCCGCCCTCGCTGGCCGACCTGGGCCGACGACTGGCCGGATACGGCATCACCACGGTCACCGACGCCACGCCCGGCCTGGACGCCGCCACGGTCGCGGCCGTGTCCGAGGCGATGGCCCGCCAAGAACTGCCGCAACGGGTGCATCTGCTCGGCGCACCGCTCACCGGCAGCCCGCCCGAACGGTCCGGTCCGCGATCCGGCCCGTGGAAGATCGTCATCGCCGACTCGGCGCTGCCCGGCTTCGACGAACTCGCCGAAGCCGTCGAGGCGGCGCACCGGACCGGCCGGCCGGTCGCCGTGCACTGTGTGACCCGCGAAGCGATCCTGCTGCTCCTGGCGGTACTGGAGGAAGTGGGTACGCTCCCCGGCGACCGGCTCGAACACGCGTCCCTGACTCCTTGCGAAGTCCTGCCGACCGTACGGCGCCTGGGCCTGCGGGTGGTGACCCAGCCGGGCTTCCTCGCCGACCGCGGCGACGACTACCGGCGCGGCACACCCGCCGACGAGCACGGCGACCTGTACCGCTGCGCCTCGCTGCGTGCGGCCGGGATCCCGGTGGGCCTGTCCAGCGACGCGCCCTACGGGCCCATCGACCCCTGGGCGGTCATGCGCGCCGCCGTGCAGCGGCGCACCGGCTCGGGCACGGTCCTCGGCCCCGGCGAACGGCTCACTCCCGCCCAGGCACTGGAGGGCTACCTCTCCACCGCCCAGCGGCCGGGCGACTCGCCACAGCGGATCCGCCCCGGGACGCCGGCCGATCTGGTGCTGCTGCGCGCCCCCGTGGCCCAGGCACTGGCCCTCTTGGACGCCGAGCTGGTACGGCTGGTGCTGATCGGCGGTCGTCCCGTGGCCGGCGATGACACCGGACCCGCGCAGGACGCGTGAACAGCTGCGCGGTTCACCGGCGCCGTGGGCTTGATCCGCTTGGACGGACATCCGAGATCAGGAGTTGTGCGCCGGGTGACGCAGCAGAGCACCGGAAAGAAAGCGGCAGGCATCGACGGGGACGTTGCGCTGAGAGGTCGTTTTCATCTGCAGATTACGTTTCATCCCAACAAGTCCCCGTGGCGGATTGGGCCTTGAGATACCTCAGGGGTTGGGGCGATTAGCGGGGTGCGAGGGAGGCTCGAATTGCCCGTCTCATCCGAGGAAGCCCGTCTCATTCCAAGGGAAGGTGATATCGGCGATTACTCCCGCCGCTCCCTGCAGGAACCCGATACGCGAGAGACGCAAGCACCTGTCTGTGGCGCGTGAAGTCGCACAAAATATCTCAAAACGACCTCTTAGGAGTCATTAGAGCCAGACAACGACGCGTGCCGATGGTCAGGTGCCGCAGGCCCCGTTTCCGCCGAGGGTGATCATGGCGCGGTACAGCTGCTCCCCGGTGAGCGGCGGTGCCGGCAGTGGGTGGGCGCGGTCGGTTCGGAAGCCGTCGAGCAGGAGGTAGAGGTGGCGGCGCCAGGCGTTTGGGGCGATGGCGTGGGTGGCCTCGGTGACGCGGCTGTGCGACCAGATGACGAAGGCGAGGTCCTGGGGGGTGAGGTCGGGGCGCAGGCTGCCCTGTTCCTGGGCACGCTCGACGATGTGTACGCCGAGTTCGCGGATGCGGGTCTGGGTGCCCGCCAGGCAGGCGCTCTCCGGCAGTCGTATGGAGGCCAGGTCGTTGAACCCCCGGTCCTGTGACTGGAGTTCGCACATGGTCTCCAGGAAGTGGCACAGCCCCGCCCAGGCGTCGTCCATGGTGACGGCCTTCTCGGCGGCCTCCCGCCAGAGGGTCAGCTTCTCGGCGAAGGTCGCCTGCACCAGGTTCAGCCGGGTGGGGAAGTGCCGGTACAGCGTGCCGATGGCCACCCCGGCCCGCTTGGCCACCTGCTCCAGGGATGCTTCCAGGCCCTGCTCGGCGAAGCAGGAGCGGGCCGCGGTGAGCAGGGACTCGCGATTGCGCTGCGCGTCGCGCCGCAGGGGGCGGACAGGGGCCGGGTTTTCGGCGGAGGCGGACGGACGGTCGATGGCCATGCCCCTCAGCCTATCAACCGGAGGGCAGCCTCATATTCTCTGCTACGCTCCAGAACATGAGGCCGCCCTCGACTTTCAGTCCTGGCCGCTGCCACGGCAAAGGGTGCGCCTCATCCATTCAGTCCGTCCGACCACAGGAGCACCACCCATGCCCGTCATCGCCGTCATCGGAGCAGGCCCCGGACTGGGCCTGTCCATCGCCCGCCGCTTCGGAAAGGAGGGTTTCCAGGTCGCCCTGGTCGCCCGGACGAAGGACAAGCTCGACGCGCTCGCCGCACAGCTCGCCGAGGAGGGCATCGAGGCCGCGGGCTTCGCCGCGGACGTGACGCGTCCCGACTCGCTGCAGTCGGCGCTCGCCGCGGTCGCCGACCGGTTCGGGGCCCTCGACGTACTGGAGTACTCACCCGCCGACCCCACGTTCGCCGGCGCCGCCGCCGTCGACGCCACCGCGCAGGACCTCCACAAGCAGCTCGACTACTACCTCTACGGAGCGGTCGCCGCGGTCCGTCAGGTGCTGCCCGCCATGCTCGAACGCGGCAGCGGCACCCTGCTGTTCTCCACGGGCGCCTCCTCCATCCGGCCCAGCGGCGGCGCGTTCGGCAGCATCGGCGTCGCGGCGGCGGCCCTGCGCAACTACGCCATCGCCCTGGGCATCGACCTCGCCGAGCACGGAGTGCACACCGCACACGTGGCCATCGGCGTGTACATCGGCAGCGGCCCCGGCACCGAACCCGAGACCATCGCCGAGCACTACTGGGACGCCTACACCAAACGCGACCAGGCCGAGATCGTCCACACCGCCCCCGGAGGCACCCGGTGAACACCTCCGGCACGCCCGCGGCGAACACGGCCACGCCACCCAGGGTGGTAGCTCTCATTGCACACGATGCGAAGAAACATGAACTGGCCAAATGGGCCCAGGCGCAACACGCCTGGCTCATGGGGAAGCGATTGGTAGCCACACGTAGTACGGCGCGTGTTGTGACCGAGTCGACGGGGTTACCCGTCGACTCGGTCGAGTCGGGGCCGTTGGGTGGAGACCAGCAGATCGGCGCGCTGGTCAGCGCCGGACAGGTGACCTGCCTGGTGTTCTTCTGGGACCCGCTGGGAGTCCACCCGCACACTCACGACGTGTATGCACTGCTGCGCCTCGCGACCCTGTACAACATTCCCACCGCCACAAACCCGGCCACGGCACATGCTCTTGTCGACTCGCAGGCCCTCGCGGATGCGGCGGCCAGGGCGATTGCAAAATCATGATGATCCGGTCACCGGACCCGGCTCTCGGCGAGAGCGCCTCGGCACCTACCGAACCACCCACCCCTGAACGTGGAGCCCCATTGTCTACTCTCGCACGCTGGTGCTACCAACACCGGGTCGTCGTCGTGCTGCTCTGGCTCGGCCTGCTCGGCGGACTCGTTGCCGCTTCGCAGAGCGCCGGAAGCGCCTACAACAACAGCTTCTCACTGCCGAACAGCGAGTCCAACAAGGCACTGAACCTGTTGAGATCGTCCTTCCCCGCTCAGGCCGGCGACACGGACACCGTGGTCTGGCATGTCGACTCCGGCTCCGTCCGCGACAGCGCGACGAGGGAGCGGATGACCGACACCCTGGACAAGATCGCCAAGCTGCCCGAGATCAGCGGTGTCACCAGCCCCTACAGTGCGCAGGGCGCGGCCCAGATCAGCAAGGACGGCCGCACCGCCTACGCCCAGGTGAACTTCGCCAAGGTCCAGCAGGACCTCGACGATGCGGACGTCCAGCGGGTGATCGACACCGCTGATGCGGCCAGGACCGACGGCCTGCAGGTCGAACTGGGCGGCCAGGCGATCAAGAGCACCGAGCAGGCACCGCCGGCCACCAGTGAACTCATCGGCGTGTTGGCGGCCGCCGTGGTGCTCTTCATCGCCTTCGGCTCGCTGTTCGCCATGCTGTTGCCGATCCTGACCGCGACAGCCGGGGTCGGCACCGCCATCCTCGCCACGGGCCTGCTCAGTCATGGGATGACCATCGGTGAGATCGCCCCGACCCTGTCCACCCTCATCGGCCTGGGTGTGGGCATCGACTACGCCCTGTTCATCGTCACCCGGCACCGCAAGGGCCTGCAGTCCGGGCTCGACGTCCAGGAATCCCTGGTCAGGGCGGTGAACACCTCGGGACGTGCCGTACTCTTCGCCGGCGGCACCGTTTGCATCGCCCTGCTGGGCATGTTCGTCCTGCAGACCGAATTCCTCAACGGAGTCGCCGTGGCTTCGGCGCTGACGGTGGCGCTGACCGTCCTCGCCGCGGTGACCCTCCTTCCGGCCCTGCTGGGACTGCTCGGCATGCGGGTTCTCGGCCGGCGGGCGCGGCGCAGGCTGGCAGCCGGCGAGCCACTGCCCGAGAACGCCACATCCGGCCCCTGGGTCCGCTGGGCCGCTGTGGTCGAGCGGCGCCCCCGTGTGCTGTCCCTGGTCGCGCTGGTGGTGATGGTCGCCCTCACCCTCCCCGTCTTCTCCCTGCGCCTGGGGTCGTCGGACGCGGGCAACAACCCGGCGTCCACCACCACCCGCAAGGCCTACGACCTGCTGGCCGACGGATTCGGCCCCGGCTTCAACGGGCCACTGCAGCTCGTCGCCCAGGTCCCCTCGGCCGCGGACAAGGCCGCCCTGACGAAACTGTCCGCCCGGCTGGAGAACGTCGAAGGCGTCGCGAGCGTCACCGCGATGCCCATCCGGCCCGGCTCCACGGTGGGCATCGTCCAGGTCTTCCCCACCGCCTCCCCCCAGGACAAGGAGACCTCCGACCTGATCGACCGCCTACGTGACGAGGTGATCCCCACAGCCGAGAAGGGCACCGCCCTCAAGGTCTACGTCGGCGGACCGACCGCGACGTTCAACGACTTCGCGACGGTACTCACCGGCAAGCTGCCGCTGTTCATCGTGGTGATCGTCATCCTCGGCGGGCTGCTGCTCATGCTCGCCTTCCGCAGTCTGCTGATCCCGGTCGTCGCGGGGGTGATGAACCTGCTGGCCGCCGGAGCCTCCTTCGGCATCCTGATCGCGGTGTTCCAGTGGGGCTGGGGCTCGGAAGCCCTGGGACTCGGCAGGGCAGGTCCGATAGAAGCCTTCCTCCCCGTGATGATGATCTCCATCCTGTTCGGACTGTCCATGGACTACCAGGTGTTCCTGGTCAGCCGAATGCATGAGGAGTGGGTGCACACCAAGGACAACGCCCGCTCGGTGCGCGTCGGCCAGGTGGAGACGGCGCGGGTCATCACCGCTGCCTCCGCCATCATGGTCTGCGTCTTCATCGCCTTCGTCTTCGGCGGCCAGCGCACGATCGCGGAGTTCGGCATCGGCCTGTCCGCCGCGGTCGCCCTGGACGCCTTCGTCCTGCGCACCATCCTGGTCCCGGCATCCATGCACCTGTTCGGCAAGGCCAACTGGTGGCTCCCGGCCTGGCTGGACCGCAGGATGCCCCACCTCTCGGTCGACCCACCCGACGAACCCTTCCCGGCCTCCGCACAGGACAGCCCGGCCCCCGAACCCGAGCCGTCCGCGCGTTCCTGAAGACCGCCCCTGCGCCACAAGGCGGAACAGGCACCCGTGGTGGGGCGTCCCGGAGATCATGAGCCGGGACGCCCCACCAGAAGGCCATAGGCCGTATGAATCTCTGCCCGAGGTGACGGCGCCCCCGTGCCGCGCCCCGCCCGGTCGCACCACTCCCACGCCCCTGCGCCTATGCCGCCGCCGAGGCAGTCGCCTCCGGACGCGCGGGCGTCATACCCAAGATCCACGCCGGCGCCGCCGAGGGACTGCGAGTCCTGCGCAACGCCCGCACCTCGGCCGTGAAGGCCCGCACCCAGGCCATCAATCAGATCCGCAGTTTCCTGGTCACCGCGCCCGACACCCTGCGCGGTCTGGCAGCGGCAGACCTGATCAGTGTGTGCGCCAGACTCCGACCGACACCCGACCTTGTCAACCCTGCGTCGCCTTGCCCGCCGCTACCAAGACCTCGGGCGTGAAATCAGCGAGTACGACGCGGAGTTAACCACATCGGCGACTCAGGCCGCTCCGATGCTGCTGGCCGTCAACGGCGTCGGACCCGAGACCGCCGCCCGCCTCCTGAGAGCCGTCGGCGACAACCCCGAGCGCCTGCGCTCCGAGGCAGCCTTCGCCCATCTGTGCGGCGCCGTACCCCTGCCCGCCTCCTCCGGACGTCTGGCGGGCCAGCTGATGCTCGCACTGCACCTCAGCGGCCGCTCCGCCGAAGCCCTGGACCGCTTCCATCACACTCGCGGGCGACTGGCCCACGACCTGGGCATCGACCCCAGCCCAGCGTTGCGGGACATCCAGACGGCCGTTCTGCGCCAGGACACATCCCCTGCCCCGATGCCTACAACGGCCGCGATGCCGTGCGCGGTCCCCGCCCAACTTCCCCTGGCCGTCGCTGGCTTCACCGGCCGTGACAGTGAACTCGCCCAGCTCGATGGCCTCCTGCCCGCCTCTGCCGACGCCGGCCCGGTGCCCCCTCAGACTTCCGGGCTCGACCCGCTCACCGGTCGGGAACACGACGTGTTCATCGCCGTCGCCTCCGGCTGGTCCAACGCCGAGATCACCGAGCGGCTGCCCATCGCCCCGGCGACCGTCAAAGGCCACGTCAGCAACATCCTCGCCAAGATCGGCGCCCGCGCCCGTGTCCAGGCGGTGGCCTTCGGCTACGAGTCCGGCCTCATACGACCCGCGGCCTGATGCTGGATGCCCGAGGAGTCGGACCAGGCCAGAGCCCATGTGCACTGGTCATCCCTTGAGCGTCGCTGGTTCAAGTGGGCCGGTCGGCGTCGGCTGGTCGGCGAGTCTTGGGAGCAGAATCCGGAACGTGGCGCCCTGACCAGGGGTCGAGTCGACCACGACGTGTCCCGCGTGGGCGGTGACCATGGATTGGACGATGGACAGGCCTAGACCGGCCCCGCCGGTGGCGCGGTTGCGAGAGGTGTCGGCACGGTAGAAGCGCTCGAAAATGCGGTCGCTCTGCTCCGGCGTGAGCCCGGGGCCCTCATCGGCCACCTCCAGGACGGCGTGGCCGCCGACCGTGCCGACGCCGATCCGCAGAGGTGTGCCGGACGGGGTGTGGGCGACGGCGTTCCCGACCAGGTTGGTGACCACCTGGCGCAGCCGGGCCTCGTCGGCGAGAGCCGGCGCGAGGGCGGGTGGGCCCTCGCTGCCCGGTCCGGTGAGCGTGACGGTGCGGGACGGGTCCAGAGCGCGTACGTCGTGGAGGGCGTCGGCGGCCAGGGTGCGCAGGTCGGCGGGGGCGAGGTCGAGATCCGGAGGGCCCTCCGACGCGCGGGAACCGGTGGGCTTGCCCGTGGTCTTCAGCGCGTGTTCGTCGAGGCGGGCCAGGAGGAGCATGTCCTCGATGAGCCGGGTGAGGCGTTCGGACTCGCGGGCGATGCGGTTCATCGTGGCGTCGACGTCCTCACGTTCAGGCAGGGCGCCCATGCGGTGCAGATCGGTCAGGCCCTTGATGCCGGCGAGTGGGGTGCGTAGCTCGTGGCTGGCGTCGGCGACGAACCGGCTCATCCGCGCCTCGGACTCGGCGCGGGCGGCGAAAGCGGACTCAAGCTGCCCGAGCATGCCGTTCAGCGCCGCCGCCAGTCGCCCCAACTCCGTCTTCGAACCGGCCAGTTCGGGCACACGACGAGAGAGATCGCCGCCGGCGATCTCGGCTGCTGTCTCTTCGATACGGAACAGCGGACGCAGTCCCGAGCGGACCGCGAACCAGCCGGCCACGGCCAGGACGGCAAGCAGGCCGAGTCCCGTGCTCTGGTAGATCCGCCACATGCGGTTCACCGTGCTGTCTGCCTGGGTCATCGTCGTCGCCACAAGGACACTGCCGGAATTGGAGGAGTTCGTCGTCGCGGCGCCCGGCAGGCGGGCGCCGATGATCCTTGGCACGGCGATCACCCGCCAGCGGGTGTCGCCCTTCGTGCTGGCGACGGTGAAGGGGCGACCGCCGCGGGCGATGATCGCAGCGGTGTTCATCCGGGGCAGTGCCGGGCCTGTCGCCTGCTCCGTCCGGCCGGTCCCGGCGAGGGAGTCGACACTGGTCTCGACCGTGCCGTCTTCCGTAACATAGGTGATGACGGGGTTACCGAGGACTTCCGTGCTGAAGTCACCGAGGCCGGATGGCAGCTTTCGTGCGGCGCCGCTCTCCGCTGCCGTGGGCGGAACCAGGGCGAACACCTGAGCGACAGCACGCAGTTGCGCGTCGACGCGGTCCGCCATGTAGCCACGCAGGGCGTTGCCGGTGACCAGGCTGAACGCCGTGAAGCCGACCGTCAGGAGCGCGACAGCGAGCAGCAGCACCCGACTGCGCAGTGACGCCCTCGCCCACACCCCAGGCATACGGGAGCTGGTCACGTCTTCGGCCCTCGCAGCACGTACCCGACGCCGTGCACTGTGTGGATGAGCTTGGGACCGCCGTTGTCGATCTTGCGGCGCAGATAGCTGATGTAGGTGTCGACGATGCCGGTGTCGCCGTTGAAGTCGTAGTCCCACACGCGCTGAAGGATCTGCGCCTTGGAGACCGTGCGTCCGACATTGGTCATCAGGTAGTGCAGCAACCGGAACTCGGTGGGCGACAGCCGCAGCGGCTCTCCCGAACGGGCCGCCTGCACTCCCTCGGGGTCGAGTTCCAGGTCAGCGACCCGTAAGAGTGCAGTGGGGTCGCCGCCGGTGCGGCGCAGCACCGCGCGGATCCGCGCGATCAGCTCCTCCAGGTCGAAGGGTTTGGTCACATAGTCGTCGCCGCCCAGTACCAGCCCCTCGATCTTGTCCTGGGTGCCGTCGCGGGCGGTGAGGAACACAACGGGGACGTGTCCGGTCTGGGGCCCCGAGGCAAGGCGATGCTGCCCGCGCAGCCGCCGGATCACCTCGAAGCCGTCCAGGTCGGGCAGCATGACGTCGAGCAGCACCAGATCCGGTGAGACCTCCCGCGCCCGGTCCAGTGCTTCCTGCCCCGTCCCGGCCGCCGCAACGGTGAAGCCGGCATGCCTCAGGGCCGCGCACAACAGCTCCCGGACAGTGGATTCGTCGTCCACGACCAATAGATTCACATCTCTGGCACGCGTCAAGCCGAAGTCGCTTCCAGCACCGGTGCCAGGCAAGGCAGAACGCTCAATCGCAGTCAAAGGAAGCCTCCAGTCACCGGGAACACGCTCCCGGCCCCGCCACAGATAGGGGGACACGGCAGAAAACGCGCAGCCCACGGCAGCCGGGATCCTGCAAGGCAGGATACGGAACCGTCCTGTCTCCGCCACATAAAGTCCGTTGTCACCGTGCCCCGAAAACACCGCGCACAGCGGCCAACAGACTTCCGCCGAAACCGGCCAGCCCGCCGACGAGCAGCCCGAAGGCGACCGTCTGCAACACGCTGCCGCTCAGCTCGGCCCGCATTCCGCCCATCTCGCTGCCGAACATACTGATGCCGAAATTGCCGGATGCCCCCACCAGCCAGGCCGCCGCACCCATCACGACCGCTGTGACGACACCGAACCGCTGGGCCATGCCAAGGTGCCCGGCCAACGGTCCTCGGTAGGGGTGCAGCGGAACCAGGTGGGCCGTGTTCGTGGCACGGGCCGCCCGGTAAGCACAGCAGACTAGGATGAGCGCGGTCGCCATGAGGGCCGCGAGCCACAGGGGCCAGCCGCCAAGTGCCAGGGACCTCAGGTGTTCGGTACGGTCAGCCTGCTGGCCGCCGCCCATGGCCCCAGTCCTCCCGCCCATGACGCCCATCAGAGAGGCGAGCGGGTTGCTGCTGTCGCTCTGCACCGGATGCATCTCGGCCGTCCACGAGGAACCGACGCCCAGGGTCAGGAACACCGCCACGGCGTTCGGGGCGAGTAGCAGGGCGGCACCTGCCGCTGAGGCCGCCTTGCCGCCGACCACTGACCCGACGACGGCCACGGTCACCAGCGGTACGGCCGCCAGGATGAGGACTGTACGCACAACAGCCGACAGACTCTGGCCCCAGCCGCTGCGCAGTCCGCCCAGCGCACCGCCCAACGGCAGCCGCACACGACGGCTGATCAGGCATCCCACACCGAGCACGACGGCCACCCACAGCAACGCGCCAAAGCCCGCCGACCCGGTGCTCACGTGGTACGTCACGGTCATCTGGGACCCCGAACCACCACCCATGAGACCGCCCAGACCACCGCTGCCACCGCCCATGAGCTCACCAAGGCCGCCGCTCCCTCCGAAACCCTCGGAAGCCTGGCCGCCGCCCCGGCCTCTCATACCGCTCATCGCCGACGCGGGCATCGTGGCCGATCCCTTCGCAAGAGCGGCCACGATCACGAGCGTGAAAAGCGCCGCAGTCGCCGCTCCCGCCGCCCGGACGGCCAGTTCACCGGCGGCGAACCGCCGCTGCTGCCCATGGCCCAACCGCCGCGAGAAGGCGATCCACAACACGACGGCACCGACGAGCGTGACACTGAGCGGTACGACGTCGGCCGCACCGCTCATCGACGGCCTCATGGCATCGCCGAACAGGGAGGCCAGGCCACCCATCGACCCGTTGTCCCCGGACACATCAGAACCGGCGCTGGCGGAACCGCCGACGGCCATAGCCGTCAGAGCCATGGTCAACGACCAAACCGAGCCGACAGATCCCGCGTCGAGCAACATCAGCGCGAGCGCGGACACGGCCATCATGGCGACCACCGCGCACAGCGCCGCCGCAGCCCCTTCCACGAAGTTCTCCCATGGCCCGACGAACTGCACCGGCACGGTGCGGCGTAGAGGCCGGGGGATCGTACCGGGCTGCGGACGGGAGTCCGGCTTGGTCTGGAGACGGGGTGTGGTGGCAGCCATGCAGAGCAACTCCGCTTCGTTCATGGAAGGAGACATGCGGCGCCAGACGGGGAGAGTGCGGCGCCGCGTGCCCATGGGGACCCGCGCACAGTGGCGGTTGCGGATACGACGTTCCTGAGAGGTTCTGGGAGATTCCTGAGAGCTGACAGAGAACGACACAGGTCACAGCACACCGACGGCCGAAGTCCTGGCCCGCTTCTCAGAAAGTTCCCAGGATTGCACTGACAGCCGTGGCAAGGCATCGCCGCTCACTCCGAGAAGACCGTCGCCAGTCGCCTGCCCGGACGCTACATTTCAGTAGCTGTTGTCGTTCCGATCTTGAGGGGTGTGCGTCGAACGGGAGTCTCGATCGGGTGGTTGGCGCCGGCTGCGGGCATGAAGGCAGGGCCTCTTGGTAGCTCGGGGTTGCGAAGCCAACCGAGATCCAGGAGACCCTGTTGCCGCAGTTGTACGTGCACACGCCGGTGGAGTTCAACTCGGCTGCACCGACGTGTGATTGTGTCGCCCACCGGTTCGGAAACGCAGCCGATCACCCGGAACGTGTTCGGCGGTATCCCTCGGACATGACGGACGCGGAGTGGACCGTGGCCCGGCCGCTGCTGCCCGTGCCGGGCTGGCTGCGCGGCCGGGGCGGACAGCCGGAGGCGTACTGCCACCGGGCAATACTCGACGCGATCCGCTACCTGGTCGACAACGGCATCAAGTGGCGGGCCATGCCCGCCGACTTCCCGCCGTGGGACCGGGTCTACGCGTTCTTCCGCCGCTGGCGCGACCACTGGCTGGTCAAGGAGTTCCACGACCGGCTGCGCGCAAGGATCCGCGAAAGGGACGGGCGCGACACGGAGCCGACGGCTGGCGTGATCGACTCGCAGTCCGTCAAGGCGGACGCCGTCGTCGGTGCGGACAGCCGCGGCTTCGACGGCGGAAAGCTGGTCAACGGGCGCAAGCGGCACGTCGTGGTCGACACGCTCGGCCTGCTGCTGGGCGTGATGGTCACCGCCGCGGACACCGGCGACCGCGCCGCCGCCCAGGTCCTGCTGCGGCAGGTCGCCGACGCCCACCACCGGCTGGAGCTGGTCTGGGCCGACGGCGGCTACACCGGCAGCCTCGTCGAGCGCTGCCTCACCGTGCTCGCCCTGGTCCTCGCGATCGTCAGACGCAGCGACGACATGCGCGGCTTCGTGGTCCTGCCCAAACGGTGGATCGTCGAGCGCCTCTTCGCCCACCTGATGCGCACCCGCCGCCTGGCACGCGACTACGAACGCCGCACCACCAGCGCCGAAGCGATGATCTACTGGTCGATGACCCTGCTCATGACCCGCCGCCTCGCCCGGCCACACCCGCAGCGAGCGTGAACCGTCCCGGCTGCCCCTCGGCCAGCCAGCCCCGCGCGACCAGTCGCTTCGCCTTCGACCGCAGCGCCTCCACCTTGGCCGGCACCACGTCAAGACCGAACAACACGGCCAACTCCTGGCAGGTCAGCGGACCTTGACGGAGCCGGTCCCGGTCCGCGAGCGCGGTGAGGATGCGCTGATAGTCCACCGACAGCACCGACCAGGCCAGCCCCTCACGCCACATCGGAACCTGCGACTTCCTCTTCGCTGCCTCCGGCACCTGCGGCGTCTTTCCGGTCTGCTCCCCGGCGGCTGGCGCGGTCCCCTCGGCCCGGGCGGGGTCCTGCCCGCTCTCGTCCACGGGGGCCAGCACCTCGCCGACCCGCGAGCAGGCGATGGCCCACTCCCTCCATTCCCGCTCGGCCACGGCCAACTCGGCCTGGACACGGTCGGCTTCCTCCCGCAGCTCGTCAACACGACGGCGAGCACCCAGCTCACGCTGTTCCAACAGCCCAACCACCGACGGCATCCACGACCTCCCGGGCAGCGACAACACGACAGGCCACAACTCCCACGGGATCGCCGACCCTACGCCTGACCAGCGGAAACGCAGTCCTCAAGTCCGGAAAGACAACAGCTTCTCAGGCTCTCGCTCTGGTCGACCGCTGATCCAAACGAAAGTCTCCACGTGCCAACTGGGCGACGAAGCAGTGTCTGAGCAACGGCAGGCCTTATCCGGGTTTCGCCGTCATCGACTCACCCGTGGTGACCTATCGGCACCCCATCAGCGACGAACCCACCGGCGAGGACGTCGACCTGACCTCCCACGTGGTGGAACGTGGCCCCGCCGATCGACTTAGAGGGCAACTGATCTGCTTTGCAAGTGATTTGGGGTACTCGCTGTGACCCAGGACGCTGGTGGGTCGTTGCGTGTCTTGTGAGTCCTCGACGCCCGTATCGCAGTGATGTCTGCGATGCCCGCTGGATGTTGATCGAGCCGGTGTTCGTGTCCTGGCGGGCAGGCCGGACAGGGCCGGGGATCGCGGCGCGGGTTCACGATCTGCGGGAGATCGTGAACGCGATCCTCTATGTCAACCGGACGGCACGACGCACAGGGTGCATGACCTGCTGCGTGACAAGGCCCGTCGCGCACAGGGCCGGCCGGCGGCCCCGTCGGCCGCTGTCTTCGATGCGCAGAGCGTGAAGACCGACACCAGTGTCCCCACGCGAAGTCAGGGCATCGACGCGGGCAAAAAGATCGCAGGCCGCAAGCGAAGCATCATCACCGACACCCTCAGCCTGCTGCTGGCAGTGCTGGTCACCGCAGCCAGTGTCCAGGACTCCATGGAGTGGTGTGCATCGTGAAGTCGCAGGTCACGGGTCTGGTGTGAATGGCGAGTTGGGCGCTCGTGCCGGTCGGCGGCCGATGACCATGGCGTAGATCGTCGGGCAGGTCCGGCTCCTGCGGGATGCCGGGTTCGGCTGCGCCCACGACAGACCCCCGCCTACGATCCGTCAGCAGGTCGGCACGCCGTGAGAACGCGGGAGGGCGCGGGGATGCAGGAGCGGCAGTGGATCACCGCCCGCCGGAGTGAACTGGACGCCCTCGGGGAGGAGTTGGCCAAGCAGCTTCAGGAGGTCCAGGTCGAACGGGACGAACTGGCGAATCGCGGAGCGGGTGTTGAACCGCCTGGCCGAGCAGGTCCAGGCCGATGCCGGGGCTGGCGCTCCGGTATCGGCGAAGGTGGCCGGGCGGGCGGTCCTGCTCATCCCGCACCGCAGCGACGCGGCCGACGAGGGCGCGCTGCCCGGCGACTACCGCAAGATCCTGGCGATCGTGCGGGAGGCCGACGGCCCGGTGCAGGTCAGGGCGGTCGGCGAGCGGCTGGGCCTGGACGCCTCGGTGCGCGGCAAGCTGGAACCTCTGCGAGCGAAGATGACCAAGCTCGCCGACCGCGGCTGGCTGCACAAGCGGGGCGACGGGCGGTTCACGGCACGTCCGTAGTCACGCGCGGTGCGCCCGTAACGGACGGGCCCCCAACGGCAGTTGAGTTTGTGTGACGAAAAACAACCATCCCGTCGAGGGCCCTGACGGCCTTGTCCACACCGCCCGCCTGCCGCTGTCGAGCGCCACCCTGAACCATCTCGCCGACCTGATACGCGGCCACCTCAAGAAGATCGGCTCGCGGTGGCGCACCCTGCTCGCCGGGAAGATCGCCACCATCGTGCTGGCAGTGCTGCGCTGTGACCAGCGGCCCGGCGACCCGGCCGGCGGCAACGGAGTACACCGCACCACCGTGACCCGATGGGTGAGGGAGGTCGTCGGCCTGCTCGCCGCCCGCGCCCCACGCCTGGACCGGGCCCTGAAGAAGATCACCCGAATGGGCGGCGGCATCGTACTGCTGGACGGATCGGTGATCCGCACCCGGCGCAGAACCGGGAAGGAAAACCGGAAGAACTACTCCGGCGAGAACAAATGCCACGGCCTGCTCGTGATCGCCCTCACCGACGACCGGGGTCGACTGCTGTGGATCTCGGCGGCCCGCCCCAGACGCACCTCGGAGATCACCGCCTGCCGGCACGACAAGCTCACCCGGAAACTGCGGGAAGCCGGGCTCGGAGCCATCGCCGACCTGGGATTCGTCGGCCTCGACGACGGCGGCCCCGACGCCGACCCGGCGGTGATCACCGGCTACAAGGCAGCCCGGAACCGGCCCCTGACACGAGGCCAGAAGCTGTCCAACACGGCACTGGCGGCCGTCCGGGCACCCGTCGAGCACGGCTTCGCCCACCTCAAGAACTGGCGCGTCCTCGGCAAGGTACGCACCGACCCCTCCTGGGCGACCGCCCTGGTCCGGGCCCTGCTGGTCTTCACGAACCGCGAAGTCGCCCGATGACCGACGATCTTCACCAAAGTCACCTGCCAGCGACCAGCACGAGCATCCCGACGCCCACGCACACCAGCCACGTGACCAGGAACTTCAGCTTGCACACCTCTCATTGCAGACGATGCGAAGAAACATGAACTCGCCAAATGGGCCCAGGCGCAACACGCCTGGCTCATGGGGAAGCGATTGGTAACCACACGTAGTACGGCGCGTGTTGTGACCGAGTCGACGGGGTTACCCGTCGACTCGGTCGAGTCGGGGCCGTTGGGTGGAGACCAGCAGATCGGCGCGCTGGTCAGCGCCGGACAGGTGACCTGCCTGGTGTTCTTCTGGGACCCGCTGGGAGTCCACCCGCACGCTCACGACGTGTATGCACTGCTGCGCCTCGCGACCCTGTACAACATTCCCACCGCCACAAACCCGGCCACGGCACATGCTCTTGCCGACTCGTGGTTCCCCTCGCGGATGCCGCAGCCAGGGCGATTGCAAAGTCGTGGTGATCTCTCGGATGTGCAGGTCACGGCGGTGTGACGATGCTGGTCGGGTGCACGACCGGACGCAACGAAGCTCCGTTGTGGGGGTGACCTTGCCAAGTCGCCGTCCCACAACGAAGCTTCGATGTGGGCACTGTCAACTTGGCGGTCGGGCTCCGCGAGATGGTCTTCGAGTCGATCGTCTTGGGGAGGGCCTGTTCGTGGATGCCGTGCCGCCGTCGTACAAGGGCTCTCGGTATCCGGGCGAGGTCATTGCTCACTGCGTGTGGCTGTACCACCGTTTCCCGCTCTCGTTCCGGGAGGTCGAGGAACTCATGCTCGAGCGGGGCGTCACGGTCTCATACGAGACGGTCCGGCAGTGGTGCGCCAAGTTCGGCCAGGCCTACGCCAACCAGCTGCGGCGCCGGCGTCCCCGGCCGGGCGACAAGTGGTGCATGGACGAGGTCCTCCTCAAAATCAACGGGAAGCTCCAGTACCTCTGGCGCGCTGTGGACCAGGACGGCAACGTCCTCGACATTCTTGTCCAGTCAAAGCGGAACACGCAGGCGGCCAAGCGGTTCTTCCGCCGTCTGCTCAAGGAGTACGAGTACGTGCCCCGGGTGATCGTGACCGACAAACTGCGCTCCTACGGCGCCGCCCACCGCCAGGTCATGCCCTCGGCCGAGCACCGTCAGTCGAAGTACCTCAACAACCGGGCCGAGAACAGTCACCAGCCAACGAGGCAGCGGGAACGCGCCATGCGGCGCTTCACCTCACCAGGGCACGCCCAGAGATTCCTGTCCGCTTTCAGCGGCGTCTCAGCCCACTTCCGCCCTCGCCGCCACCTGCTCACAGCCCGTGACTACCGCACCGAAATGACCCACCGTTTCACCATCTGGCGCACCGTCACCGGCTGCGCCCCCGCGAATGCCTGACGGGCACAACACCGGCCACACGAGACCACCCCAGCCTGCCCCAACTACCCCATCACCCACACAAATTGACAGTGCCGGGCTATGGCTTCTGAGCTGCGGTCGGGTCTGTCAAACGAGCGGTGTAACTGGGGTTGTTGGAGTTACTGACGGGCTGCCGAGAGGCGGCCGTCGAAGGTGATGTCGAAGGCGTTGAGTGCGGTCTTCCAGCGCATGGTCCAGCGGGCTTGTCCCTTGCCGGTGGGGTCCAGGGACGTGATGGCCATGTAGACGCACTTCAATGCGGCCTGCTCGGTGGGGAAATGTCCGCGGGCTTTGACCGCCCGCCGGATCCTGGCGTTGACGGACTCGATCGCGTTGGTGGTGCAGACGATGCGCCGGATCTCGGTGTCGAAGCGGAGGAACGGGGTGAACTCCTCCCACGCGTTCTCCCAGAGCCGCACGATCGCCGGATACTTCCGGCCCCAGGCATCGGCGAACTCGGCGAACCGCTCGAGTGCGGCCTCCTCGGTCGCCGCGGTGTAGACGGGCTTGAGGACGCGGGCGATCTTGTCCCAGTCCTGGCGGGCGGCATAACGGAATGAGTTCCGCAGCAGGTGCACCACGCAGGTCTGGACCGTGGTGCGGGGCCAGACGGCCTCGACCGCGTCAGGCAGGCCCTTGAGCCCGTCGCAGACCAGCATGAGGACGTCGTTCACACCGCGATTCTTGATCTCGGTGAGGATGTGCATCCAGTGCTTGGCGCCCTCGCCGCCGTCGCCCGCCCACAGCCCGAGGATGTCCCGCCGACCCTCGACAGTGACCGCCAGGGCCACGTAAATGGGCCTGTTGGCAACCGCCCCGTCACGGATCTTCACGTGGATGGCGTCAATGAAGATCACGGGATAGACGGCGTCGAGGGGCCGGTTCTGCCATTCGGCCATCCCGTCGAGAACCTTGTCGGTGATCGTTGAGATCGTCTGCCGGGACACCTCGGCCCCATAGACTTCGGCCAGGTGGGCCTGGACCTCACCGGTCGTCAGGCCCTTCGCCGCGAGCGAGATGACCATCTCGTCCACGCCGGACAGACGCTTCTGCCGCTTCTTGACGATCTTCGGCTCGAAGCTGCCTTCCCGGTCGCGGGGCACGGCTATCTCCACCGGGCCGACATCGGTCAACACGGTCTTGGCCCGGGTGCCGTTCCGTGAGTTGCCGCCGTTCTTCCCGGCCGGATCGTGTTTGTCATAGCCGAGATGGTCGGTGATCTCACCCTCGAGAGCGGACTCCAGGAGCCGCTTGGTCAGCTGCTGGAGCAGCCCGCCCTCGCCGGTCAGCTGAAGGCCCTCGGCCTGAGCCCGGCCCACCAGCTCGTCAATCAGTCGGTTGTCCACAGACTTCGCCGGCGCCTCAGACGGCTCGACGGCCTCGGGCTCAGTCACGTTGTTGCTGGTCATCGATGCATCTTCCATGATCGGGAGTTACACCGAACGTTTTACAGTCCCCTGCGGTCGACGTGTTCGTCAATGATCGTCGCCTGTCGTGCTTCGCCGGTGTCGTGTTGCACGAATGTGGTACAGGGAGTGGGTGCGCTCGATCGCTGGAAGCGTCCCCGGTTGGACTGGGTGATGAGATCGCGTCTGGGGTTATGCGCTGATGCCGCGGAGGAGTCGTTCCATGGCGGTGGCGGATTCTTCTTTGGCTGTGTCGGGGTCGGGGGCGTTGGCGATGTAGAGAGCCGCCTCGTCGAGTGCTGCGAGCAGGATGTGGGCGAGCGCGTCGAGGGGTTGTGGGGCGATGGTGCCTTCGGTGACGGCGCGTTCGAGGAGGGTGCGGATGGCGCCGAGTCCGTACTTTTCCTCCAGGGTGCGCCATTGTTGCCAGCCGAGGACGGCGGGTCCGTCGATGAGGAGGATCTGCTGCACGTCGCGGTGGCTGGCGGCAGCGTGGAGGAATCCGATCAGCCCGGATCTGAGCTGTTCGGCGGCGCTGCCGATCCGGTCTGCGCCTGAGGCGGCGGTCAAGAGCTCGGTCTCGACGGCTTCGAATACCGCGTGGAAGAGCGCCTTCTTGCCGTTGAAGTGGTGGTAGAGCGCACCCCTCGTCCCGACCCCCGCTTCGGCCACGATCTCCTCGGTCCCGGTGTTGAAGTAGCCCTTGGTCACGAACAGGCGCCTGGCCGCCTCGAGTAGGGCCGCGCGGGTGGCCTCTGACCGCTGCGCGATCGCGGAGGCCCGGGTGGGGGGTTGCTCGTTCGACATGCCCTCAGTATGGTCCACATACAGGTTGTATGTTGACTGATTCGGAGGACATGATGAGCACCAACACAGCGCTGGTGAGCGAGTTCTGCGACCTGATGGTCAAACGTGACGCGGAGGTCCTGCGCCGTTTCTTCACTGCCGACGCCGTGTACCACAACGTCGGTATGCCGCCGGCGGTCGGCGTCGACGCCATCGTAGAGAACCTGGCTCAGCAGATGACGGCGTTCCCAGACAGCTATGAGTACCGGATGGTCAACCTGGCTGGGGACGGTGATGTCGTGCTCACCGAGCGGGTCGACATGATCCGCACACCGGACGGTATCAAGCACGGGGTTCCGGTGATGGGCACCTTCGTTATCACTGGCGGCAAGATCAGCCGGTGGACCGACTACTTCGACACTGCGCTCCTCGTCAAGATGAACACCGGCGAGGACTACAGCGCCCTGGTCCCGCAATCGTCCTGATCCAGGGGCCGCGCCGCCCTTCTGTGCGCCCGTCGAGGTTTGGCTGTCATCCCGTCGCCTGATGGCGCCTCGGTCACGCCGTGCTGGGACCGCAACCCATTTCCGATCCGCCGGCCGAATTCGCCAAGCTTGCGGTCCCAGGGCGGCGTGATAGCCACCAGATCAGGCGACGGGATGACAACCGAACCGGCCACCATGCCAGCGTGACCGTTCCGCTTCTGCGCGCGTCATCCTGGAGCCTGCCTGCCCAGCGAGGGGAGTTGTTCTTCTCCTGCAGGTGTACGCCGACACCTGCGGGCTCTCCACGTTGACCCGTCCTCCGGTCGGTGTGATCGGCGCCTGGGAAGGAAGGGCCCGGTGCCGTCAGGAGACGGCAGCGGCCTGCTGGCGGGCTTTGGTGTGGGCGAGTCGGTAGGAGTCGCTGCCGGTCTCGATGATGTTGCCGCCGAAGGTGAGGCGGTCCACGATGGCCGCGCAGAGCCTCGGGTCGGTGAACGTCTTGGTCCAGGAGGAGAACGACTCGTTGGAGGCGATCGCCACGCTGTTCTTTTCCTCGCGCTCGGTCAGAACCTGGAACAGCAGCTCGGCGCCGCGCCGGTCCAGCTCCATGTAGGCCCAGCTCGTCAATACAGAGAAGATCGACTCGTCCGTAGCGGGCGATCGTCTCGGTCAGCAGTTTCTCGTCGGCGGCCTCGACGAGCTCGTTGACGAGCCTGGTGGCCGGGACGTGCTTGACCCGGAAGCCGGCCATCGCGGCCTCGGTGCCCAGCGAGATCAGCAGGTGTGACTTGCCGGTGCCGCTGTCGCCGATCAGACACAGGGGCAGCCCTTTGCGGACCCAGTCGCACGAGGCCAGGGTGTGGATGCAGCTGGGTCGATGGCGTGGTTCGCGTCGAACTCGAAGGTGCGCAGTGCCTTCTCGCGGGGGAAGTCCGCGGCTTTGATCCGGCGCTCGCAACGGCGGCGGTTGCGGTCGTCGCACTCGGCCATCAGCAGCTCGGCCAGGAACCCGCGGTAGACACCTCAGGCGCTTAACTCGTCAAGCCGAGCAGCTGTGTGCGCCTGGGGAATCGAACACTGTTGGCTCGCTGTCTTGGCTTGCGTGCGGATCGCCGGTCGGGCAAGAGTGCGGTTGACGCAGAGCTCGGGGCTTATGGCGGCGGGACGGGGGACAGACAGGTGTGCAGGATGGATGTGGCCGCCAAGGAGGCGGCGATCGCTCGGTTTCTCCACGAGTATCCGCAGGCAGCTGATGCCGGCCGTGGGCATCCTGCCCTCCACGGGTGTGAGGAGGTCCGCTGGTCGGAGTTTTCCGGGTGCCCTGCCGCGATCCCAGTCCTGCTGTACGGCCTGCTCGATCAGGCTGCCGCGGCCGAGGCCCAGCGTGTGCTCACCAACACCATGTTCAGCATCGCCGAGATGAATCCGGCCATGCCGGTGGTCCTGCCGTTCCTGCTTCGTCTCGCAGGCGACCCGCAGGTTCCTGAGCGGTCCGGACTACTGGACCGTCTGGTCACTGTCGCCGACTACTCCGAGCCGATCGATTCCGGCAACGAGGCCATGGCGCTGTGGTTCGGCAACGACAACGATCACCCCGAGCGCGAGCAGTGCAGGGCCGTGTTCGAGCAACACGCAAGTGTGGTGGCGATGCTGCCGGAAGGCCTGATCAACCCGGACAGCCGGGCGAAGCTTCGGCAGGCCGCCGGACTTCTGTGAGATCCCCGCGCTCAGGCCACCCGCGCGACCGCAGAGACTGGGGCAGGAAAAGCCACGGCTTCGTCGAAGCGGCGGCCGTGCTGGAGACAGTGGTAGAGCTGTCCGAGCAGGCGATTGAAGAGGTTGCGCTGGGCGGATGCGTGCCAGTCTCCGTGATCGTCGCGACGCCGGCGGTAGTGCATCTTGGCTCCAGGCGAGGCGTTGGGTGCGGAGAAGGCCCAGAGATAGCCGACGTGGTTCAGTCGGTCGTTTTTCACCCACCGCCGGGTGACGCTCGACTTTTTGCCTGAGGCGCGAGTGATGGGTGAGGCGCCGGCGTATGCCTTCAGTCCGCGGGCGTCTGCGAAGCGCTGGCGGTCGTCTCCGATCTCGGCGAGCACCCGGGCGCCGAGCTGGATGCCGAGGCCGGGAAAGCTGAGGATGATCTCAGCATCCGGGTGCTCAGGGAACGCTTCATCCACCGCCTCTTCGAGGTCGTCGGCGGCCTTGGAGGCGGCTTCCAGCTGAAGCAGGAGGGCGAGCATCTGCCTGCCGAGTGCATCTTCAACCAGCTGAGGTTGGTGAGCCCAGTCGGCTCGGAGGATGTCACGGAGCCGGTCAGCCTCCGCGGCGATGCCGCGTTGGCGGCCGGCTCGCTTGAGGGCGGCCTGAAGCTGTGCGCGGGTCAGCTCTGCGGCTCGCGTCGCAGTGGGGGCGAGGCGGAGAAGTTCGCGGGCCTCGGGCCGGCACAGGCCCTTCTTCCACGACTCAACGGCCATCAAAGCCGCGGGGTAGTACTCCCTCAGCAGGGAGCGGAGTTGGTTGGCTATCTGCTGGCGGTTCCAGACAGCATCCTGCTGGGCGCGAGCGAGAACCGTGACGGCACGGGCCAGCTCACTGTCCTGCGGCAGTGGCCGGTGGGCATGCATGTCGGTGCGCAGGATGTTCGCCAGGACCAAGGCGTCACCGGGGTCGGACTTCTTGCGGGAGACGGCATGCCGGTCGCGATAGCGGGCTGCGGCCATCGGATTGATCGCGAATATCTTGCGCTTGCCCGTCCGCAGCACCGCGACCAGCAGGCCACGGGAGGTTTCGATCGCAACTGGGATCGGGTTCTCCTCGGTGTCGCCGTACTCAGCCAGCAGATCCAGGAGCACCCGATAGCCGGCGGCATCGTCGGTGATGTGCCGTTTGGCGACGAGTTGGCCGCTGTCGTCGACCAAGGCAACGTCATGGGTACGTTCGGCCCAATCAATCCCGCAGTAGATCAAGGCTTTCCTTCCGCCGTAGCTCTGTCCTATCCACGAGCTCATGCGGGCCACGCAGCGACCTAATCCCAGGACTCAGCCTCTACAGCCGGTCCGCCACCTCAGTAGCTGTTCGTGGCACCAGCTCGCCCCACGGGCCTCGGTCTATGCAGGAGCTCAGACGGCTCAGGCCTATCAAGAGGTCACCATGAGGTGGGCTCGTCCCACCAACACCAACGAACGAGCAAGGCCTGGTGTTGATGCCCGACAGCGCTGAACGGCGCCGATCTACCGCCAGGCCTTCTCAGCCCAGTCATCTGCAGGCGTACGTCCAGCGCCGACGAGCACCAACATGCAGGTCGGGGTGATGGCCCACGGGCGCCAAGACGTGCCCAGTCTGTCCGTAGGCCTCAAAGGCCAGGCCGAACCGCATGCATCCACCTGGCACCCGCGCGGCCATCACCGCTTGAGCGTCCAACTCGACCGCTCTAACTACGGATTAGGTCATCTGATCGCGGACCGCGGCGTCGGCGAGCTCGGAGAACTGGCCGCGCATCGTGGGCAGCCGCAGGTTGCGGCAGGCGGCATCGATGGCGGCATCAGCAGCCTGTTCGGTCAGGCCGCGGTGACGGGTGACGCTCATGGCGGGGCTCCTTAACTGGTGGGACGCCCGGCTGACGGCCGGGTGTGACGCAGGAGTTGGTCGTAGGCGGCCACCGACGGCAGCGGACGTGAGTCGGGCGGCAGTGCGGCCAGATGGCGTTCGGTTGGCCAGGACGTCCCCGCGCACGTCGGTCACGATGACTGCGGCGTCGGCGACCGGGGCCCCGCTGTCGGCGGAGCGCACCACCCCGGTCAGCCCGCTGGTACCGCTGAGCAGGATGTCGAACGCAACCGGCTCGTCGCCCACGGCCACTGTCGTGGCCTGCGGCTGGTAGCCGTCTGCGGACGCGATGAGGACGTAGGATCCGGCGCCGGGCGCGTCCACGCCGTACGAGCCGTCGGCGCGGGTGACGGAGCGGCCCACCTGACGTCCTGCGAGCGGGATCAGCGTCATCGAGGCTCCGGCCAGGGGCGTCTTCCCCGCGCCTCGGGCGCGTCCACCGTCCGGTAGCCCTCCGGCAACGGCCGCGGCGGTGGAGGGCACCGGCATCCGCTGGGCGGCGGCCGGTGAACGGTGACCCACTACTTCTCCATGGTGTTGGCCCCGGTGGCCGGTACGGCGGCCCTGTCCGGGATCGCGGTCGGTATGGCCGACTCGGCTGCAGTGTCCACCGCCCTGGCGGTGGCGGGGCGGTGGCGCGGGATGAAGGAGGCGAGGACGCACGCGAGGAGGCCTGCGCCGGCGCCGACGGCCATGACCGTCTTGAAGCCGTTCTCCGACGGCAGGGAGACGGAGCCGACCGTCGTCGTCATCTGGGAGAGGATCACGGCGGCGACCGCGCTGGCGGACGACGTGCCGATAGACCGCATGAGGGTGTTGAGGCTGTTCGCGGCACCCGTCTCGGACGCGGGGACCGCGCCCATGATGAGGGCAGGCATGGCGCCGAAGGTGAAGCCGATGCCGGCGCCGACGATGCAGGACGCCAAAATGAACTGCCAGACCTCGTCCATGAGGACGATGTTCAGGCCGTAGCCGGCGGCCACGATCAGAGCGCCGGTCATCAGGGTCGTCTTCGGGCCCCGGGCCTTGGAGAGGAGGGCGGACACCGGAGCCGCGGCCATCATCACCAGGCCCATCGGCGCCAGGACCAGGCCGGCGGTGAGCAGCGACCTGCCCAGACCGTAGCCGGTCGCAGTGGGCAGCTGCAGGAGCTGCGGCACGACAAGCATTATCGTGAACATGCCGAACCCAACGGCGATCGAGGCGACGTTGGTGAACAGCACCTGACGGCGCGCGGCGGTGCGCAGGTCCACCAGCGGTTCCTTGACGCGCAGTTCGAACAAGCCCCACAGCAGCAGCACCACGACGGCCGCGGCGAACAGGCCGAGGGTGGTGCCGCTGGTCCAGCCCCAGTCGGCGCCCTTGGAGATGGCAAGGAGCAGGCAGACCAGGCCGGCCGCCATGCCGATGGCGCCGACGACGTCGAAGCGTCCGCCAGTGCGCACCTGCGACTCCGGTACGAGCGCCAGTACCAGGACGGTGGCGAGGGCGCCGGCGCCGGCGGAGGCCCAGAACAGCGTGTGCCAGTCGAAGTTGTCGGCGATGGCCGCGGCGGCGGGCAGGCCGAGGGCACCGCCCACGCCCAGGGATGCGCTCATCAGTGCGGTGGCGGAGCTGAGCCGCTCCGGGGGCAGCTCGTCACGCATGATGCTGATGCCGAGCGGGATGACGCCGGCAGCCATTCCCTGCAGCACCCGTCCGACGATCATTGGTGTCAGTGAGTCGCTGAGTGCGGCGATGACCGAGCCGGTCACCAGCATGACCAGGCTGACCAGAAGCATGCGGCGCTTGCCGACCATGTCTCCCAGCCGGCCCATCACGGGGGTGGCGACGGCGCCCGCGAGCAGGGTGGCGGTGATGGCCCAGGAAGCGTTCGACGGCGAGGTTCCCAGCTGCTTCGGAAGGTCCGGGATGATGGGGATGACCAGGGACTGCATCAGCGAGAACACGATTCCGCCGAAGGCCAGGGCCGCCACCACGGCCTGGGATCGCGGTGCTGTGGCCCTTCCGTCATCGACGGTTCGGGGACGGGAATGGGGCATGGTCGAGCCTCCGTAGGGGCGATCGGTAACAGGGATGGAGGGGACGTCGTGCGATCGTTCATTCGTCAGAAAGCGGGCAGCCCGTCAAGCGCTGCACAAGCGGCCGGGCACCTTGAGTTGAGCGCGTCCGCGAGACCCTGACGGTCGAGGCCTTCGCCGACGAGACCGCGGTCTCCCGGCGCACCCCTCCCGCCACGTCGCCGGCGGAGCAGGCACGGCTGTACGGCGCCCCGGGTGCGCCTCGCCGTCGCAGATCGAGCTGTTTCGTACGCCTCCCGAAAAGGCTGCCGCGGAGTGTGCCGCTCCGGCTGCCCGTGAGCATGCGCTCTCCGTGGCCGGACGCAACACGGTGATGTCACCACTGATGCGGCGGAGGCGACCCGGCACGTCCTGCGAGAACGCCGAGCGCGCACCCCCATTCGGCCGACCCGTCGTCCCATGGGGTGTCCTACAGGTCCGACGGCCAAAGGCCGACGGGCGGAAGTTGACTCCCCCGTCGACTTCGATGATCTCGCCGGTGACCTGGGAATTCGTGGGTGAGGCGAGGGAGAGGATCGTCGCGCTGTGGGCGATCGCTCCGCCCCCGGTTTCCTGCATGAAGGGCGCGGCCACCGTGGTCAGATCCTCCTCGGTGCGCGAAGGGATGACCCCGTCGGCGCCCGCTTCGGCGAGTGCCACCACCGTCGCGGCGCCAATGACCGGCCGGACCCGGTTGCCACGGCGATCTTGATCTGTGATCTGGAAGAGATTGCTCATCACACCTGGACCGTAGCACCACTCTGGCGATAAGTGTTAGTTGGCTTTCACTTATTTTCATGATGGTCACAACCCAGGGAACGGGTCACAACGAAAGCACCGGAGGTGCCGCCGCACTGGCGGTGTACGGCTTGACGTCGCCGCACGTGGCCTGACGGCCAGGTTGTGGACGGCCGACGGCCCGGCAGCGCGTACTACTGTGCAGTCATGGCGACGCAGGGACGGACCTTGAGGGCTGATGCGGCTCGTAACTACCAGCGGATCGTCGGTGTCGCGGTCCAGGCGTTCGAGGAGATCGGGCCGGAGGTGACCCTCGAGGAGATCGCTCGGCGCGCGGAGGTAAGTGTGATGACGGTCTACCGGCGTTTTCGCGCTCGCGACGAGCTGGTCCGAGCCGTCCTGGACCACGTTCTCACCACGGAGATCCAGCCCATGGCGGCGGCGCACACCGAAGATCCGTGGCGAGATCTCGTCGACGTGCTCGGGGCCAGCATCGATGTACTGGCTCAACGGCAGGTCATCCTCTCCCTTGCCCGGGAGTCCGACGCGTTCGATGTCGAAAGCGTGCACCACTACCTGCGCTCCCTTGAACGGCTGCTACGACGTGCCGTCGAGGCGGGGGTGGTGCGACCGGAGCTGGAGATTCGTGACGTGGCGGCGGTCATCGTCATGGTTCTGGCCACGGTGCGTCTAGGCGATCCCGACGGCGCGGGCCGCAGGCGCTACCTCGCCCTGGTCGTCGATGGGCTGCGCATCTCGCCGACCCCCCTGCCCCCTCCCCCGGCACGGGAGTTCCCCGGGTCTGCTGCCTACACACAGGGACCGGAAGCCTGATCTCCCCATGCCACGACAGAGGGCCGTCGTCGAGGTGCCGGGGTGCGGGCTTGCCTCGGCCGTCTCGCGGCGCGATGAGTCTGCGTCACCTCCGATACGACCGGCCATCTGGTGACGAGGGAGGTCTACCTGGACCGCACCGCCTCGGGTACGACCGACTTCGACCCCAGCTTCTCCAGCACCGAGCGCGCCCCGCCGCACTCGACGGCCCGGCGCGGCGGCGCCGGAGGTGACCGCGTCGCGGTCGACAAGGACCTCGATCGTGCGGACGTTACTGGAGAAGTACCCGCGTCGTCGTAGGCCCGGGTCAGCGCCGTCGGGCTGATCTTCGCGTAAAAGTGAACTGAGTGGACTGCGGCGAGCAGTGGCCGAGCCAGGCTTACAGTTCGAACAGAGTCATCGGCTCCTTCGCGTTGTAGAGCTGGCTGGCGATCGTGGACCGGGCCCGATGGCTGGTGATGTTCCCACGCACGTCGGCGGCGGGAAACACCAGCCTTGCGGCAGAGCATCGGGATGACGGTGCTGTCGGTGTAGGCGGAGGAAACCTTCCGGGCCCGGGTGGCGAACAGCAGATCCACCAGGTCGCCGGTGTGGCGGTCAGTGAACTGCGGCTGCTCCGAACGGATCGCCTGCCACGCACCGAGGGCCTGACCGAGGATCGGATCGACCGGCTTGGTGAACGCGGTGCCGGTCTTGTACGTCGGCACGTCCAGCAGGCAGACCGCGTCGCGGGCCGGGACCTGGTCAGGGGCATCGGAAGTCCCCCTGCGTCGTCAGCTGGCGCAGGGGGGCTGCTATTTCTCCAGCTCACTGCCTCTTACACGAGGCCTACACCCCCTCTTACGGGGCTCAATCTCAGGGGGTTCAGAGGGGGTTCGAAGCCCTTCAGGGAGTTCCCAGGGGGGTGCTGAACGACACATCGCGAAACACCGAGAAAGAACCAGAAAGACTAGATGGCCAGGTCACGACCCAGATCCAGATCACAGCGAGGGCGCCAGAGCGATGCACGTTCGATACTGCAAGTACGCGACCAGCGACATCACGTACCGCTGATCCGTCCCCCCACCGCGGCTGTACGAGGCGGTCCCGCAACCGCCTCGTACAGCCGCCGCCGTTCCGACTCGGGGCGCCGCTCTCCTCGTTGCTGCTCGCGCTCGACACTGGTGCCGGCACCGGCACCAGGGCGGGTGCCCGCTCGGCGTGGGCGCGTGCGGCGGGTGGGTACGGGCTACGTCCGGTCTGACGGCCACCGCCGCATACCCCGCGCGGGTTGGCCGTCCTGCCGCACCGCCTTCGGCGGAGTGCCGCGACAGCGTTCCGCTCGCCCCGACCGACGGGCCCGGTCTCCTTCCACCGCCTGTACGGCGGATACGGCACGGAGACGGTCTGCGCCGTGCCGCCGACGAGGCCGCCGAGCGCGACGTCACGGTGGTCGGGATCCGGCCGGGCGCGGCACCGCACCTCCCCCGTCGCGCGCCACACCTCAGCCGACGCACACAGCAGGGGAGGTGGCCGCAGGCCGAACGCATCCGACCCCGGCTCCCCCGACCCCCGTGACCCTTCTCAGCGGGTGTTGCGGCCCCACATCGGGTCGAACCGCTCCCACGCCTCGTCCCACTCCTCCATCCGCCTGCGCTGCAGACGGCCGCGCAGGAGACGCCAGCCGACGTAGGGCACGGTCGCCCCGCTCGCGCCCGCCAGGGCGCCGATCAGCACGGCTCTGAGACGGGCCTCGGACTCGGTGGCGGGCTTCGTCACCAGACGGCCCTGCGGGTCCGTCCAGACCGTCGCCGGGCTGCCCGCGGTGCTGCCCGCGTCGACCCGGGCCTGGCCCGTGTGCCGGGTGCCGTCTGAGGTGCTCCAGCGAACCTTCGCCCACACCTTCTCGCTGCCCACCGTGCCGGGCGCGTCCTCCACCACCAGTGCCGTCACGGAACGCCACTCGACGCGCTCTCTCGCCAGCCCCTGTTCGACGGAGTGGGCCGACACCAGGCCGACGAAGACCCCGGTGAGCACGATGAGTGCCCAGGTGGCCAGTGCGGCCCATCCCTCCACGGCATCCACGCGACGCCTCAGCGGATTGCGCCGCCAACGCCACAGCCACACCCTCGGACCACGGAATGCCGCCATCGAAGGCATCCTCCTCACGCGCACACGGACATGCCCTGCCGTCCTCCCATACGCGCGACGGGCCGCCGCTGCTCACGACAGGTCCGAGGTCTCCGTCACATCCCGCCGACAAACCGCTTTGACCTGCGACGACGCCGATTCCAGAGGTGACTGTCAGTGGTGGGGTGCAGACTGGCCGATGACTGGACAAAGACGTCCCGGAGGTGATCGGCATGACCGAGGTACTGCTCACGGTCGGCACGCGCAAAGGCCTGTTCATCGGGCACCGGCGCGGAGGCACGTGGGAGTTCGACGACAGCCCTTCTTTCAACGCGCAGGCCGTGTACTCGGTCGCGATCGACACCCGGCGGGAGAGCCCGAGGCTGCTGGTCGGCGGCGACAGCGCCCACTGGGGGCCGTCGGTATTCCACTCCGACGACCTGGGCCGGACGTGGACGGAGCCGACGCGGCCGGCCGTCAAGTTCCCCAAGGACACGGGCGCCTCACTGGAGCGCGTCTGGCAGCTCCACCCGTCGACGGCGGAAGCGGACGTGGTGTACGCGGGCACCGAACCGGCGGCGCTGTACCGCTCGGAGGACCGCGGTGAGTCCTTCGAGCTGGTCCGCCCGCTGTGGGAGCATCCCACCCGCTCCCGGTGGGTGCCGGGCGGCGGCGGTGAGGGACTGCACACGATCGTCACCGACCAGCGTGATCCGCGCGCGGTGACGGTCGCCGTCTCGACCGCCGGCGTGTTCCGCACGTCGGACGGCGGCGCGAGCTGGGCCCCGTCCAACTCCGGTGTCTCCGCGGTGTTCCTGCCGGATCCGAACCCGGAGTTCGGCCAGTGCGTGCACAAGGTCGCGAAGGACTCCGCCAACCCCGACCGGCTCTACCTCCAGAACCACTGGGGTGTCTACCGGAGCGACGACGCGGGCGGGCACTGGACGGACATCGGCGCCGGTCTCCCCTCGACGTTCGGTTTCGCGGTGGCGGCTCATCCGCACCGCGGCGACACGGCGTACGTCTTCCCCATCAACGCGGACGCGGACCGTGTCCCCGCCGACCACCGTTGCCGGATCTTCCGCACGGCGGACGCCGGCAAGAGCTGGGAGCCCCTTTCTGCGGGCCTGCCCCAGGGGGACCACTACGGCACGGTGCTGCGCGACGCCCTGTGTACGGACGACGCGGACCCGGCGGGCGTCTACTTCGGCAACCGGAACGGCGAGGTGTACGCGTCGGCGGACGACGGCGACAGTTGGCAGCAGTTGGCGTCCCATCTGCCGGACGTGCTGTGTGTGCGGGCCGCGGTGATCGACTGAGGACCGGTCGCAGGAGGACGGTTCCCGGCCCCGGGCCCCCTGCCATGGCACAGGTGCGCATGGACTGCGGCTTGGGGCCGATGGCGCTGAGCCGGGTGGTCTCCGCCGCGATGCTGGGAAGCTACGGCGCCGACCGGAGCCTGACGGGAGGCCCGGGGCTGCGACGGTAGCGGCCGACGCCCTGGTCACGCTCACGGCCTGCTGTGCCTGGAGGCCACCAGGCACAGCTCAAGGCTCGGCGACCGTGGCCTACGGCAGTTGCCAGTCCACCGGTTGGGCCCCCTGCTTGACGAGCAGGTCGTTGGCCCGGCTGAAGGGGCGTGAGCCGAAGAAGCCACGGTCCGCCGACATCGGCGACGGGTGGGCGGACTCGATCGCCGGGAGATCGCCCAGCAGCGGCCGCAGATTGCGTGCGTCACGCCCCCAGAGGACGGACACCAGCGGCTTGCCACGCGCCACCAGCGCCCGGATCGCCTGTTCGGTGACTTCTTCCCACCCCTTGCCCCGGTGCGCCGCGGGACTGCGCGGCGCCGTGGTGAGCGCCCTGTTCAGCAACAGCACACCCTGCTTCGTCCACGGCGTCAGATCACCGTTCGACGGCCTGGACAGCCCCAAGTCCGTGTGCAGCTCCCGGAAGATGTTCTCCAGGCTGCCCGGCAACGAACGCACCTCGGGCGCCACCGCGAAACTCAGCCCGATCGCCATCCCCGGCGTGGGGTAGGGATCCTGACCGACGATCAGGACACGCACGTCGTCGAACGGCTGCTGGAAGGCACGCAGGACATTCGCCCCGGCCGGAAGGTATGTCCGGCCGGCCGCTATCTCGGCCCGGAGGAAGTCCCCCATCGCGGCGATGCGTTCGGCGGCGGGGTCAAGAGCCTTCGCCCAGCCCGCTTCAACAAGTTCATGCAAGGGTCGTGGTGCCACAGTCCGTCACCCTACTGGCACACACCGACGCCCCGCACGGACAGCCAAGCGCTCGCACACCGACACCGCCGAGTGACCGGAATGCGCGCCTTTTCCACCCTGCGGAGAGATGTCACCTACTGATCGCTTCTGATCCGTCCGTAACTCATCAGACAAAAGGGGACGGATACCGCTCACCTGCCCCCTCCCCGAACAAGGGAGCCCAGTAAGCCAGTAACATGCGGCGCCATGAGCTCCCCCACTGGGCCCGCCGGCCTGCCAGTACGAATGCCGCGCCCCCGCCAGCCGGGCCGGCACCGCCGCCCCGAGCCGCTGGCGGCTCCCGAGGGGGCGCCCGCGCTCGTCCTCGCGGTGCCGGGCATGCCCAGCGCCGCCACCCGGGGCCTCGCCGAGGAGGTCGTGAGCATCGCCCGCTCCGAACTCCCCGGCCTCGACGCCCGCATCGGCTACCTCGACGGTGACGACGGGGAGTTCCCCACGCTCCAGTCCGTGCTCACGCACACCGCGCAGGAGCGCACCGCCCGCTATGAGCAGGCCCTCGCCGCCGGTGCGGACGTCAAGCAGCCCGAGGGGCCCGTGGCCGTCGTCGTGCCGCTGCTCGCCGGTCCGGACAACGCGCTGCTGCGGCAGGTCCGTCAGGCCGTCATGGAGAGCCGTATCGCGGCCGACCTGACCGACGTCCTCGGCCCGCACCCGCTGCTCGCCGAGGGACTGCACGTACGGCTGTCCGAGGCGGGCCTCGCGCGCGCCGACCGGGCCCGACTGTTCACCGTGGCGACCGCCGCGGACGGCATCATCCTGGCCTCGGTGGGTGGCGAGGAGGCCGTGCAGGCGGCCGGGATCACGGGCATGCTGCTCGCCGCGCGTCTCGCCGTACCGGTCATGGCGGCGGCGCTCGACCAGGACGGCTCGATCGCGGCCATCGCGGAACAGCTGCGGGCCTCGGGTTCGCAGAACCTCGCGCTCGCCCCGTATCTGATCGGCCCGGAGATCGACGCCGGTCTGCTGGAGGCCGCGGCGGCCGAGGCCGGCTGTGCCTCCTCCGACGCGCTCGGCCCCTACCCGGCCATCGGCAAGCTGGCGCTGGCCAAGTACACGACAGCCCTGGGCATCGCCCCGCAGCAGCCCCAGGGCGCCCCGGTCCGCTGACCCGGCAGCACCCCGTACGACGCAGTCCGACGTCTGGAACATCTGGTACGCCGAAGGGCCCGCTCCTTTCCGGGAGCGGGCCCTCGGCGTGTCCGGACGCGGGGACCTCAGGCGCCGACGAGTGGCGAACGCGACGGGCCACGCAGCGGATCGGCCAGCTCGGCCAGGGTCCGTTCCAGGGCGTGCAGGTGGGCGAGTGCGGGCTCCCTGACGTGGGACCGGTCGACTTGGGCCGCCACGGAGCTGGCGCGGCCCTCCACAAGCGCCTCCACCGCGGTCTCCACCCGCTTGCAGGCGGCGGCGAGCCGGACGTCGTGGGCGGCCTCACGGTCGGCGGCCACGGCGGCCAGGCCGCGGATCTCGCGGGCACAGTCGTCGAGGAGCGCCAGTACCCGACGCGCGCGGCGCTTACGGGCGCGCACCGGGTTGAGCGGATGCACGAGCGGCGCGACCGACAGCCGGACACGCCCCAGCAGCAGTTCCAGCTCCGCGACGCGCGGCGCCGGGTCGGGGGCCGCGCCGCCGAGGCCACCGTCCGGCGAACCGGCGAGCCGGGCGGTGGCCTCGGCGGTGCAGGCGTGGACGCAGCGCAGGGCGCGCTGGATCCACGCGTCGGTGGTGGAGTGCGTGGTGATCGGCAGCACGAAGGCCACGGCCAGCAGGGCGCCCAGTGCACCGACACCGGTCTCCGCGAGCCGTACGCCGAGCAGGGCGGGGTCGAGGACGCCCAGCAGGCCGTACAGGAGCTCGGCGAGCAGGGTGACCGAGAGCATCATCCACGTGTACGACACGGCGGCCGAGTAGAAGATGCCGAACACACACACGGCGACCAGTACGGCCGTGGGGACGGCGGCGCCCGCTACCGGAACAGCGACGGCGAGGCCCAGCACGATGCCGAGCACCGTCCCGAGGACGCGGCGGAAGCCGCGGACCAGGGTCTCGCCGCGCGAGGTGGTGTTCACGAAGATCCACCAGGCGGCGCCGACGGCCCAGTACCAGCGGTCCCCGGACACCAGTTGGCCCATGACCAGCGCGAAGCCTGCGGCGACGGTCGCCTGGACGGCCTGACGGGTGGTGGCGCGGGCCAGACCGCGTTCGCCGGCGGGGGCGAGGGGGGCCGGCGGCGGGGGCGTGCGGCGTTCGTAGCACCAGAGGCCGAAGCGCACCGCCGAGGCGGTGAGCAGGGACAGGACGACAGCGCCGTACAGCTCGGGCAGTTGGGCCGGTACCGCGTGCAGGAACTGGGCGACGAAGAAGGTCATGAACGCGAAGATGCCCAGGCTGTGGCCGCGCGGGCCCCAGCGGCGCGCGTACACGCCGGCGCCGACGACGGCGAGGAGAGCGAGGCCGCGGGCGACCGGGTGATCGTGGAGTCCGGCCGCGGCGGCGAGGACCGGGAGGCCGACAGCGGGCAGCAGCGCGGTGGTGACCGCCTGCCCGCGCACCGTGACGTCGGTGACCGTGAACAGGGCGAGCATCGCGGCGAGTCCGCCGGTCACGGCCCCGGTGAGCGAGTGTCCGGCGAGGCCGCAGACGGTGACGGCCAGGCCGACACCGAGCACGGCCCGCACGGCGAAGCGCAACCGGGCGCGGCCCGGGTCCGGCGCCATGAACACCCTTTTCAGCACTGCTGCCCCGCCCCACTGGAGTCCGCATGAGAAAGGCGCCACGGAGTCCGCGGCGCCATCGACGGGAACATTGCAGCACTTCCGCCGCGACCGGCTCAAGTCAGGGCGAATATGCTGGGCCATTGGCACAGACATATCGGTCCGCAGGTGTCCACCGTCGAACCAACGGACCATGTGGACCATGTAGTGGACCAGGTACACGAGGAGGGCGGCACCATGGCCGTGGACGAGCTGGACACCCGCATCCTGCGGCTGCTGCTGGAACGGCCCCGCAGCAGCGTCCGCGAGTACGCCCGTGTCCTCGGCGTCGCACGCGGAACCCTTCAGGCCCGCCTCGACCGTCTCGAACGGGACGGCGTGATCACCGGCACGGGCCCTTCCCTGTCCCCCGCCGCGCTCGGCCACCCCGTGCTCGCGTTCGTGCACATCGAGGTCACCCAGGGCCATCTCGACGAGGTCGGGGAGGCGCTGGGAGCCGTGCCGGAGATCGTCGAGGCGTTCTCGATCGCCGGCGGCGGTGATGTCCTCGCGCGGGTCGTGGCCCGCGACAACGCCCATCTGGAGGACGTGATCCAGTCTCTGATCAGCGTGCCGGGCGTGGTCCGCACCCGCACGGAGGTGGCCCTGCGCGAGCGCGTCCCGCACCGGCTGCTGCCCCTGGTGGAGTCGATCGGCCGCGCGATCGCCCGCTGATCACCGCCCCCGACCGCTCTCGCGGCGCGGTTGTGTGCCCGGCTTCCAGGTCTCGGCGGGTGCTACGACTTGCGGCGGGGCTTGCCCTGGCGGGCACCGCCGGTCTTGCCACCGCTGCGGGCGTTCCTGCCCGCCGATCCGCTCTTTCCGGCGCCGCCGCCTCCGCCCCGGCCCGCCGACCTTCCGGCGGCGGGCTTGCGTGCCGTGCCCTCCGCACCGGCCCGCTTCTTGGTCTTCGGCTGCTCTGCCTCGGGCTCCTGGCGGCGTCCGCGTGAGCTGTTGACGGTGCGGCCCCGCACGATGCCGATGAAGTCCTCGACCAGGTCGGTCGTGCGGTCCTCCGGCCAGGACAGTGCGACCTGGGAGCCGGGCGCGTCGGTGACCGGCCGGTACGTGAGGTCCCTGCGGTGGTGGAGGCGGGCCAGGGACTGGGGGACGACGAGGACGCCGATCCCGGCCGCGACCAGTTCGACGGCGTCCTCGGTGGTCGCGGGGCGCTCGATCGCGGGGAGGCCGGGGAGGCGCTCCCAGCCGAGGGTGTCGTCGAGGGGGTGCAGCACGATGTCGTCGGCGAGGTCCTCGGCGGTCACCTCGTCGACGGCGGCCACGACATGGTCCTTGGGGACCACGACCACCGACGTCTCGGTGTAGAGGGGGATCGCGCTGAGCACCGTACGGTCGACCGGCAGGCGGACGAGGGCCGCGTCGGCGTCGCCGGCCAGCATCAGCTCGCCGGCCTCGGCGGCGGACACCTGGAGCAGGGTCAGGGGGACGTCGGTTCGGCGCTCGTTCCAGATCCGCACCCACTTGGCGGGGATCACTCCGGGGACGTACGCGAGCCGGAACGCGGGGGAATCTACCGAGCCAGTCACCGCGCCAGGCTACCTGCCGTACTCCTCTCGCCGTGCTGCCCGCCCTGTCGCCGGTTCTCCCCGCCCCGCCCCACGTGGTCGGCGCTGGTTCATACGCTCGATACCCTTGACAGCATGACGACGCAGCAGACCTCCCAGACCATGAAGCCCGCGACCGCGGCGAAGAAGCTGGGTGTGTACCTCCAGGCCACCCCCGCTGAGTTCCAGGAGGGTGTCGTCACGCGCGCCGAGCTCACCGCGCTGCAGGCCGACCCGCCGGCCTGGCTGCGCGACCTGCGCCGCGACGGCCCGCACCCCCGTCCGGTGGTCGCCTCGAAGCTGGGCGTCTCCATCGCGGGGCTCGCCCGGGGCGGGGTCACGGAGGCCCTCACCACCGAGCAGATCGACGCCCTGAAGCAGGAGGCCCCCGAGTGGCTCCGGCACGAGCGCTCCGTGCAGGTCGATGTCCGCAAGGAGTCGGCGCGCATCAAGGAGCTGCACCAGGAGCAGCAGGAAAAGCGCGCGAACCAGGGTAGGTAGCCGCCCGTCCGTCCGACCGCCCGGTTTTCCGGGTCAGTGGCGGAGCCGGTCGAAGCGGAACGGCGCGAGGGCGTCGGGGCGGTTGCCGGTACGGATGTACTCGGCGAGGCGGTGGCCGGTGGCGGGGCCCAGGGTGACGCCGAGCATGCCGTGACCCGTGGCCGCGAAGGCGTTGCCGTACCCGGGCAGGCGGTCGATCACCGGGAGTCCGTCGGGCAGGAACGGCCGGCCGCCCACCCAGGGGTCGCGGATCAGGCTCACCAGGTCGTCCGGGTCGTCGAACCAGGGGCCCAGATAGTGGCGGCTCGCCCGTGCCACGGCGACGATCCTGCGCCAGTCGAGCCGGTTGTTGTTGCCGCTCAGCTCCATGGTGCCGCCGATGCGTGTGGTGCCGCCGATCGGTGAGGCGACGGCCCGGCGTTCGCCGAAGTAGAGGGTGTGGCGGGGTGCCGGGTCCAGGTCGACGGAGAAGCTGTAGCCCTTGCCCGCCTGCAGCGGCAGCCGGTGTCCCAGGGCTCGCAGCAGGGCGGCTGAGCGCATGCCGGCCGCGACGACGACCGTCGAGCAGGGGATGTCGCCCTGGTCCGTGGTCAACGCGGTGACCTGTCCTCCCCCGGTGCGGAACCCCGTCACCTCCGCGTTCTCGTGGACCTTCACTCCGGCCGCGGCCAGCGCCTCGCCGAGTCCTCGGGCGAACGCCTCCGGGTCGACCACCCCCTCCCCCTCGACGAGATAGGCCGCGCGCACCCGGGGTGACAGCGCCTCGTCGAGCAGATGCGCCCCGGCGCCCGTGGTCACGTCCTCGGGCATCGGATAGTGGCCGTCCGCCATCTCCCGCTGGACCGCGAGGTGATGCCGGGCCTCGGCCGGGGACAGAAAGGCGTGCACCATGCCGGGCCGGGTCAGGGTGGTGGCCACCCCTGCCTCGCGCAGACCGTCGAAGAGGTCGAAGGTGGGCCGGTTCAGCTCGGCGATCGCCTCATAGCCGCGCCGGAACGCGGCCGGTGTACTGCTGCGCCAGAACCGCCACAGCCAGCGTACGAACGCCGGGTCGGGCAACGGCCGTAGATAGAGCGGGGAGTCGGGCCGACCCAGTGAGCGCAGGGCGTAGCGCAGCATGCCGGGGGCCGGGACGGGTGTGGAGTGGCTGAGGCAGACCCAGCCCGCGTTCCCCCTGGACACGCCCGAGCCGAGTGCGCGCCGCTCGACGACCACGACCGGAAGGCCGGCCGCGGCCAGGTAGTAGGCGGTGCACAGGCCCACGACGCCGCCTCCCACGACGGCGACGGGGCTGTCCGGAACGCCGGTCATGAGGTGGTGCCGTACGACGCGAGGAACTCCCGGGTGCGGGTCTTCGCGGGGGCGCCCAGGACGTCCTCGGAGCTCCCTTCCTCGACGATCCGGCCGCCGTCGACGAAGACGACGTGGTCGGACACCTCACGGGCGAAGGGCAGTTCATGGGTGACCAGCATCATCGTCATTCCGTCGGCGGCGAGTTCCCGCATCACGCTCAGTACCTCCCGGGTGGCTTCGGGGTCCAGGGAGGACGTGGGTTCGTCGAAGAGCAGCAGCTCGGGTTTGAGGGCCAACGCCCGTGCGATGGCGACGCGTTGCTGCTCGCCGCCGGAGAGCTGGTCGGGCAGGGCGAGCGCGCGGTGGGCGACGCCGACCCGGCGCAGCAGTGTGACGGCGCGCTCCAGTGCCTCCGACTCCGGTGTGCCTGCCCTGCGTTGGGCGAGGACGACGTTCTCCACGGCGGTGAGGTGCGGGAACAGGTTGAAGCGCTGGAAGACCATGCCGACGGTGCGGCGCAGGCGGGGCAGGTCACGGCAGACCGTGCGGCCGCCTTGGTGGACCACTTCTCCGGCGACCTCGATCGTTCCCCGGTCGGGCTGTTCCAGCAGGTTGACGCAGCGCATCAGGGTGGTCTTCCCACCGCCGCTCTGGCCGATGACGCTGACGATGCGTCCTCGGCCGATGGTGAGATGGACGTCGTCGAGGACCACCCGGCCGTCGAAGGACTTGCGCAGTCCGTCGATCCGAACGACTGCCTCGGGCGGGGCCGGAGGGGTGCTGCGCGCTGTGGCGAGCGACTCGGTCATACGGCACCTGCCTTCACGTCGGTGTCCACGGTCCGGTCCGGCAGCGCGTCCTGGGCGAGCAGGGCTCGTGCCGCGCGGAGGCGTCGTCGGCGCCACGGTGAGAGGGGGACGCCCGCCCGTACCTTGCGTTCCAGGAGGAGCAGCAGTTGGGACAGGGGGTAGCAGAGGGCGAAGTAGATGGCCGAGATGACCAGGTACACCTCCAGTGCGCGGAAGGTGGACGAGGTGATGAGCCGTCCTTCGGACATCAGCTCGGCGGCGGAGACGGTGACGAGCAGCGAGGTCGATTTCAGCAGGTCGACGAGCATGGTGTTGGTGCCGGGCAGCGCCTGCCGTACGGCCTGCGGGAGGACGATGTGGCCGAAGATGCCGGCCCGGCCGAGGCCCAGCGCCTGGCCCGCCTCGGTCTGGCCGGTGTGCACGCCGCTGATCGCGGAGCGGAAGATCTCCGAGAGGTAGGCGGCGTAGAAGACGACGAGGCTCAGACAGCCGGCTGTGAACACGTCGAGGCGGATGCCCGCCGAGGCCAGGCCGAAGTAGCTGAGGAAGATGATCGCCAGCAGGGGGATGTTCTTGAACAGCTCGGTGTAGACGGCGGCGACGGCGCGCGCCGGCCATGCCCTGCTCAGCCTGAGCAGGGCCACCGCCAGGCCGAGCAGCACCGCGCCCGCGAAGCTCACCACGGTGTAGGAGAGGGTGCGCCAGAGGGCGTCGAGGAGGTCGGGCCGGTAGTCGGACCAGGGGACTTGAAAGAGGTCGGACATGTCAGCCCCTCAGTTCGCGACGGACGGCGGGGTCCAGTCCTGGGGCCGGTCGACTCCCCGGCGTGCGGTGGCGACCTCGGCGGCCGGCTTGAGGAACTGCTCGGGATCGCCGCCGTACTTCTTGACGAGTTTCGCCATCTCGCCGTTGGTGTACATGGCGTCGATCTGCGCGGAGACCGCCTCTTCCAGCTTGGTGGCCTTCTTGGGCAGGTAGAAGCCGGTCTGGTAGGGCTGGAAGTACTGGTAGTCCGGCTTGGCCTTGACCTCGGCGGCGGTCGGCGGGGTCAGGTACTGGGTGCTGATCTTCAGGTCCGGGCGTTCCTTCTGCGCCGCGATGATGATCAGCGGGTCGAGGAAGCCGACGTCGACGCGGCCGGCGCCGAGGTCGTCGAAGACTCCGTTGGCGTCGGGGTAGGCGTGCAGTTTGGCGTCCGGGACGGCCTGGATGGACTTGACCCACACATAGCCCTCGACGGTGCCGAGTTGGAGGCCCTTGAGGTCGTCGACGGTCTTGTACGTCTTCCCGTTGCGGACGGCCATCGCCGGAGGCGAGTAGTAGGGCGGGTCGGTGAACAGGCCCTGCTTCTGGCGGTCTGCGGACCAGGCGACGCCGCCGATGGTGATGTCCACCCGGCGGGACTGCACCCCGGCGAGCATGCCGGCGAAGTCGGTCACCTGGGGCTTGACCTCCAGGCCCAGCTTTTCGGCCACGTAGGTGAGGATGTCGCCGTCCAGGCCGACGATCTTGTCGCCCTGGACGGTGGTGTAGGGGGCGTAGGGCTGGACGGCCACCTTGATGACACCGGGCGTGAGCGTGCCCAGGGCGGCGGTCTTCGCGGACACGTTCGTCGGGGGGTCGTCGCTGTCCGAGCCGCAGGCGGCGGCCGTGAGCATCAGAAGTGTCGCTGAGAGGGCGGCGGCGAGTGGGCGTATACGGGTCATGGGCGTGGGCCTTCCGTACCGGTGCCGAGGAACTCGTGGAGTGGGAGGAGCCCGCCGTTTCACCGCGTTGTGCCTCCGGCGGGAGGTGATGAGGCCCATACGCTAGGGATGACGGACACCGTGCGTCACCGGTCACTCCGTACGAGGTTGTGGCTGGATTCGATCGATCTCCTGTACGTTGCGTCCAGTCGCCGACGGGAGGAACGAGCGTGCTGAGCCCGTCACTCGCCCAGGAGATCGCCGGGGACACCTCCGCGGTCATCGGCTTCAACGTGCTGATCACCGACGCGGAGGGCATGGTCATCGGCAGCGGCGACAGCAGCCGTGTCGGCACCTTCCACGAGGCGTCGGTCGCGGTGATCCGCACCCAGGAGCCCGCCACGCACAACGCCTCGCAGGCCCACCAACTGCGCGGCGTACGCCCCGGTGTGACCTTGCCGCTGGTCACGGGCGGGCAGGCGGTGGGCACGGTCGGCATCACCGGAACTCCCGCCCAGGTACGCCGGTTCGGACTGCTGGTGAAGCGCCAGACGGAGATCCTGCTCCGGGAGTCCGTGATGCTGCGCTCCCGGCTGCTCGCCGAGCGGGCCGCGGAGACCCTGCTGGCCGACATCGCCTCGTACGACCCGCAGGTCGTCGAGGGCGACTTCCTGGTGTTCCGGGCCGCCGAACTCGGCTTCGACCTGCGGCTGCAGCGGGTCGCGGTGGCGATCGAGGTGAGCGTGCCGGCCACGGGCGCCCGCCGCCAGGGCGCTGTGACCCGGGACATGGCCCTGGTCCGCTCCGAGTTGCTGCGCACGGTGCGCGAGGTCTTCGCCGACCCCCAGGACGTCGTGGCGTCCACGGCTCCCGGCTGGATCGGGGTGCTGCGCCGCCTGCCGGTCCGGGCCGAGGCGGCTTCCCTGGTCGCCGACTGCCGGCGGATCACCGACGTCATCGCCGCCCAGGACGGGCTCACCGCCCGCGTGGGGATCGGGGAACCCGCCGTCTCCGTCGCCGGTCTGCGCGACTCCTGGCAGGACGCCCGTGACGCGCTGCGCCTCGGCGCCCGGGTGACGGGCGGCTCCCGGGTGCATCTGATCGCCGAGCTGCGTGTCCATCAGGTCCTGGCGGCGGTCAACCAGCCGGCCCGGCGCCGCCTCGTCGAACTGACCGCCGCGAGTCTGCGGGCCCAGCCGGACTGGCCGGTGCTGCGGGACACGATCACCGCCTGGTGCGAGAGCGGATTCAACCTCGTACGGACGTCCGCCGCTCTGCACATCCACCGCAACACCGTCGTCTACCGGATGACCAAGATCGAACAGATCACCGGCCGCCCGCTGCGCGAACACCGGACCACCATGGCCCTGTACCTCGCCTGTCTGGCCGACGAACTGGGCGAGGGCGCCACCCCCGACGAAGGGTGACGCCCCCGAAGCCGTGCTTTCGCCGTTATCTGGCGGACTCCCCCGCCGTGGGCCGCCGCGAGGCCGCCGTCGCATCGTCGACGTCCGTGAGGGGACGCAGCCGGTAGCTGTACGCGTAGTCGCGGCTCGCGAACAGCTTGTACTCGTCGTGGGTGTGCGCGCCCCAGCTGTTGTCACCGCCGATGCCCATCTGGCGGTGGCTCAGGCGCAGGACGACCTCCTCGCGCGGGGTGAGCTGGTAGTCGTGGCGGGCGCCGACCGACAGGTCCTCCGGCGTGAAGTGCGAGGCGTTGACCTCGAGGAGCGGTTCGGCGGAGACCAGCAGGCCGGCGCCCTTGCGGTCCGTCAGGGCGATCCAGCGGACGTCGGTCTTGTTGCCGTTCTCCTGCGGGCGCAGATAGCCGCTCCACTGCCCGTCGACGGTGCCGGAGTAGAGGCCCACGTCGGTGGAGTTGTTGCGGTCCCAGTGGTTCTCCTCGGGGCCGCGGCCGTAGTAGTGCACCCTGTCCAGGCGGCCGGGCAGCAGGAGCAGGTTGCCGACCTCGGGGATGTACGGCAGCGAGGCGGCTCCCGGGTGGAGGGTGTTGTCGACCTTGATCTCGCCGTTGCCGAAGACGGTGTAGGTGGTGGTGTACGTCGATGCCGGCGTCGTCGGCAACGTGCCGGCGACCTCGATCTCGACGGCCCGGTCCCGCAGGGCGCGGACGCTCACGCCAGTCACCGTGCGCCGGGCACCCGCGTCCCGCCAGATCTCGTTGCGGGTGTGCTGGCCGTTGCCCCGGTCGTTGTCGGTGGGTGCCCGCCAGAAGTTGGGGGTGGGCCCGGAGGTGATCAGCTGGGCGCCGCCCGCCTTGTACGAGGTGATGGCGCCGGTCGCCTTGTCGACGGTGACCGAGAATCCCTTGCCCTTGACGGTGACGGACGCGTCGCCGTCCTCGTGGCGGAGCGCCGGGACACTCGTCAGCGGCCTGGGCGCGACGGCCGGGCTGCCCGCGTCCAGGGCGAGTTGCTGCCGGGCCACCTCGAAGCCGGCCTTGGCCCACTTCGTGCTCTCCCTGGTGGTGAAGGACAGCTGCAGGAAGTACTCCGCGCCGGGTGCCGGGTCGTCCGGCAGGTCGAAGGGCACGGTGATGTCCTTGGCGGACAGGGGCGCGACGTCGAGCTGGGCGCGGGTCAGCTTGCCGCGCCGGACCACTTGGCCGTCGGCGACCAGCTCCCAACGCCCGTCGAACTCACGGAGGTTGGTGAAGAGGTACTCGTTGGTGAGGGTGACCGCGCCCGGCGTCGCACCCGCCGTGATCTGCACCGCCTGGTAGATCCGCTTGACCTCGGCGGACTTGCCGGTCAGCCCGCGGTCGGCGGTCAGGAGGCCGTCCCCGGCGAAGGCCCCGTCGTTGGGGTTGTCGCCCCAGTCGCCGCCGTAGGCGTAGAACGTCTTCTCGCGGGGCCGCTTCTCGGTGAGGCCGACGGTGGCGGCGTCGAACCAGAACCGTACGTCGTCGTCGCCGGGGT
The DNA here is from genome assembly GCF_045040105.1 of Streptomyces sp. NBC_01390. Classification (NCBI taxonomy): domain Bacteria; kingdom Bacillati; phylum Actinomycetota; class Actinomycetes; order Kitasatosporales; family Streptomycetaceae; genus Streptomyces; species Streptomyces sp. NBC_01390. The sequence goes on from NZ_CP109551.1 coordinate 988,851, forward strand.
CACGGCTGTCGGAGGCCAGCTCGGTGGTGCTCAGCGCGCGGGCGTAGACGCGAGCCCTGCGGATGGTGCCGCTGAACTCCCGGGTTGGGTTGTCGACGTCGGTGGCAAGGGCGAGCGACGCGGTGTTGTTGCTGGGCCGCTGGGTGGTGGCCTTGGTGACTCGCGCCACGCCGTCGACGTACAGCGTCAGGGTGCCCGACTTCGCGTCGAAGACGCCGGCGACGTGGTGCTCCTTACCGGTCCAGTCGGCGGGCAGCGACCAGTAGGCGCTGATCCACTGGCCGCCGCCGTAGATGAAGAACTCCAGTCCGCTGTCCGACTGCTTCAGCGCGTACTGGGTGTCGCCCTTGGCGATGATCGGCTGGTGGTAGCCGAGGAAGTGCGGAGTGATCCACGCCTCCAGGGTCAGGGACCCGGTGAGGTCGAGGCGCTCGTCACGGGCGAAGACGGTGCCGCCGGAGACACCCTGGTCGCGGGTGAACGTGCCGGCGGGGGCGATGATCTCGCCGTTGAGCGCGGCGGGCCCGGTCTCGGTGAGGAGCTTGCGCGTCGGGGTGGGCCAGCTGAGGGCCTGGTCTACGAAGTCCCAGATCCAGCCGCCCTGGAGGACCGGGTAGCGGCGGACGAGATCCCAGTACTTCTTGAAGTTCCCGTTGGAGTTCCCCATCGCGTGCGAGTACTCGATCATCACGTACGGCCGGGTGTCGCCGGTGTCCTTGGCGCGTTGCTCGACGCGCGCCGGACTGTCGTACATCTCGGAGCGGATGTCGCTGATCCCGGGGCGGTCGTCGCCCTCGTACTGGATGACCCGGGTGGTGTCGTAGGAGCGGATCCAGTCGTACATGGCGTTGAACGTGCTGCCGCCGCCCGCCTCGTTGCCGAGGGACCAGATGACGACCGAGGCGTGGTTCTTGTCGCGGTGGACCATGTTCTGGGCGCGGGCCACGCACGCCGTGGTCCACTCGGAGTGGTTCCCGGGGTACTCGCCCCGGATGCCGTGGGTTTCGAGGTTGGTCTCGTCCACGAGGTACAGGCCGTACTCGTCGGCGAGTTCGAGCCACTGCGGGTTGTTCGGGTAGTGCGAGGTGCGGACGGAGTTGATGTTCAGCCGCTTCATGATGCCGATGTCCTCGACCATGTCCGCCCGGGTGAGCGCGGAACCGTGGACCGGGTGCATCTCGTGCCGGTTGGTGCCCCGGAAGGAGACCGGCTTGCCGTTGATGCGCATCAGCCCGTCCTTGAGGGCGAACTCGCGCAGGCCGACCCGGTGGGAGAGGGTCTCGATCACCTTGCCGGCCGGGTCGCGCAGACGGAGCACGGCCGTGTAGAGGTTCGGGTGTTCGGCCGACCAGAGGCGCGGTGCGGGCACGGCCTTCGTGGCCTGTACGGACTTCTCCTCGCCGGCGCCGAGCGCGACGGTCTGCTGCAGCGGACGCGACCAGACCGGGTGACCGCCGACGTCGTACAGCTGCGTCTCGACGGAGTACTGGCCGGCGCCCTTGCCGCCGTAGTCCCGCACATTCGCGGTGACGGAGAGTTCGGCCGCCGTGTAGTCGTCGCTCAGCGGGGTGTCGAGCCGGAAGTCGCGCAGGCGCACGGCGGGCGTCGAGTAGAGGTACACCGAGCGGAAGATGCCGCTCAGCCGGATCATGTCCTGGTCCTCCAGCCAGTCGCCGTCGGAGAAGCGGTAGACCTCCACGGCTATCTGGTTGGCGCCAGGCTTCAGGTGCGGGGTGATGTCGTACTCGGAGGGGTCGTACGAGTCCTCGTGGTAGCCGACCAGCGTGCCGTTGATCCATACGTAGTGGGCCGACTTGACGCCCTCGAAGTGCAGGAACGTCCGCCGGCCCGACCAGTCGCGCGGGAGCGTGAAGGTGCGGCGGTACTGGCCCACCGGGTTGTGGACGGTCGGCGCGGCCGGCGGCTGCGCCTCCTCGCCCCGGCCGTTGGCACCCCACCAGGGGTAGTCGCTGTTGACGTAGATCGGACTGTCGTACCCGTGCAGCTGCCAGACGGAGGGCACCGGGATGGTGCCCCACGCGCTGTCGTCGACGTCGGTGCGGTAGAAGTCGGCGTCCCGGTCGTCGGGGCGGTCGACGTACGCGAACTTCCAGGTGCCGTCGAGGCTCTGGCGGTACGGGGAGCGCGTGCGGTCGGCGGCGAGGGCCTGGGCGACGGTCGCGTACGGCATCAGCGTGGTGTGCGCGGGTTCGGTGCCGACGCGGAAGACGTCGATGTGGCCGTTCCACTCGGGGGTGGCGTCCGTCGCGTCCGCGGCGGCGGCCCGCTGGGCGGCGACAGGTCCGGACAGGGCGAGCGCGCCGAGGACGGCGGCTCCTCCCTCCAGGAGACGGCGGCGGCTGACGGCGAACTCGTGGGGGTGCGGCATGACCGTGGCCTTCCTCGGTACGACAGGGCGCTGTACGGACTGAGGGTGCGTCAGATCTTGTTCGTTACTGTTGACAAACCGACCCGGAATCCGGCAGCGCTGTGGTCATCGGTGGCGGCTCAACCCACCTGGGCGGTGCGGGAGTTGATGTTGCGTCAGCACACAACTGCTGGTGACAGTGGGAGCTGCCGAGCCAGGCTCACCCTAGGACTTCGAACACAGCCGAAGCAAGAATCTTGTCGGACTCTGTTGGATCCTGATGGCTCGCCCCGCCTGTTCCCGCAAGTCCCGCGCATCCCCCGCCCGTTGACCCCGGAACGCCCTTCGTCAGGCGGGAGCGTCCCACAGCACGTTCAGCGCGGACGGCTTGCGGAAGACCAGGCCCTGCACGGTGGCGGAGTGGTCCGGGTCGAGGCGCAGGCCGGACAGGCGTTCGAGGAGGCGCTGGAGGGCGATGCGGGTCTCCAGACGGGCGAGGTGCGCGGCGAGGCAGTGGTGTGGGCCGTGGGCGAAGGCCAGTTGGAGGCGGGCGTTCTCGCGGCGGACGTCGAACCGGTCGGGGTCGGGGAAGGCGGCGGGGTCGCGGTTGGCGCCGGTCAGGGAGACGGTGACCAGGTCGCCTCGGCGGATCGCGGCCGGGCCCAGGACGGTGTCCCGGGTGGCGTAGCGGTCCACGACAGCGGCGCCGGGTTCGAGGCGCAGCGACTCCTCGATCGCGCCGTCCAGGAGGTCGAAGTCCCCCCGGACCAGCGCCAGTTGGTCGGGATGCTGGAACAGGTGAAGCAGCGCGTTGGTGATCATCGCCTCGGTGGTCTCGATGCCCCCGAACATCAGGACGGCGACATTGGACGCCACCTCGGGCACGGCCAGCCGTCCCGCGGCGGCGACGAGGAGGGAGGCGGTGTCCCGGTGGGCGACGGTGGCTTCCACGGCGGCCCTGAGCTGCGCGTAGGCGGCGGTGCCGGCGGGGCTCGCCGTGTGCCCGGCGGTGATGTCGGAGACCGACCGCACGATGGCGTCGTACCAGGCGAGCACCGTGTCGGCGGTGGTGCCGGTGAGCCCGAGCGCCTCGGTCACGACGGCGACCGCGAGGGGTCCGGCGAAGGCGCGTCGCAGGTCGGCGGCGCCGGTCGGCGGGAGTGCGGTGATGAGCCGGTCGGTCTCGCGTTCGATGCAGGCGGTGAAGCCCTCACGTACCGCCCTCGGGCGGAAGGGGGTGTTGAAGGGTTCCCGGTGGCGGGTGTGCTGGTCGCCGTCGAGGGAGAGCATGCTGGGGCCGACGACCTGGGCGGTGGAGAAGCGGGGGTCGTCGACGGTGAAGGTCTCGGCGTCGCGCATCACGGTCAGGGCGAGGTCGCGCCGGGTCACCAGCCAGCCGTCCAGTTCGGGCAGCCAGGAGACGGGTTCGTGGGCGCGCAGCAGGGCGAGCCGGGGATGCGGGTCGTCGGCGAGTTCGGCGAGGGTGGTGGCGGCGCCGAGCGGGCAGGCGTCGACGAGGTGGCTGGTCATCGGGGTCGAACTCACTCTCGGTGGCTGGTACTTGGACATGGGGCACTCACTCGACGAACAGCCCTCGCGCCGCGGCCCGCGCGTCGAACTCCTCCAGGTGGGCCTGCGCGTCCGGCAGGGCGTCGCACATGGCCTCCAGGAGGACCTGTCCCAGCAGCATCGGAGCGCTCACGGTGTCGAACACCAGGCCGGTGCCCACGGCCGCCGGAAGCAGCAGATCGCTGTGCGCGGCCACCGGGGCGAAGGTGCCGTCGGCGATCGTCACCACCGTCAGCCCCGTGTCACGGGCATGGGCGAGGGCGTCGAGGAGCTCGCGCGGGTGGCGCGGCAGCGCGAAGCACAGGAGCGCGCTCGCACCGGCCTGCCGGGCCGCGTCGATCCGGTCGGCGAGCTGCGAGCCGCCTTCGTCGAGGAGTCGTACGTCGGGATGGACCTTGGCCGTGAAGTAGGCGAAGCCCCGCGCCTGAGCGGCGGAGGCACGCAGCCCGAGCACCGGCAACGGCCGGGAGGCGGCCAGCAGTCGTCCCGCGCGCTCCACGGGTGCGGGGTCCGCGAGCAGGGACGCCAGCTGCCGCAGGTTGTCGATCTCGGTCTGGACCGCCTGCTGGTAGGGGTTACCCACCCGTTCCCGCGTCTCCGTGCCGGTGGGGGCGACCTCGCGCAGATGTCTGCGCAGGGCCGGATACCCGTCGAAGCCGAGAGCGACCGCGAACCGCGTCACGGACGGCTGGCTGACGCCTGCCAGCTGGGCCAGCTCCACGCTCGACAGGAAGGGCACGTCCGCCGCCTGCCGGACCAGACAGTGCGCGATACGGCGTTGGGTCGGGGTGAGCCGGCGTCCCTCGAAAAGCCGGTGCAGCCTTACGGAGGAGCCGGTCCCCTCGGCCGGGTCGGTGCCGACGCCGTCGCTCATCCGCTCCCCTCCCGGTCGTGTTTCGGCCCCGCTCCCCCGCCCGGTGTGCCGGACGGAGGAGCGGGCGGTCGGTATTGCCACAGCTCGACGGGGTCAGCTCACGAGACCGGTGCTCGTCAGCCACTCCTTGGCGACGGTGCTGGAGTCCTCCTTGTCGTTGACGAGCTTCTTCATCATCTCCAGCAGGTCCTCGGTGGTGAGCTTCGCCGAGAGGGTGTTGAGCGCCGACTTGGCCGTGTCGTTGACCGCCGACTTGTAGACCAGGGGCGTGACGTTCTGCGAGGAGAACAGGTTCTTCGGGTCCTCCAGAACCACCAGCTTGTCCTCGACGATGGCGGGGTCGGTGGTGTAGAGGTTGGCGGCCTGCACGTCGTCCGACTTGAGCAGCTTCACCAAGGTGGTCTGGGCACCCGCGTCCAGCGGCTGGAACTTCCCGAACTCGACGCCGTAGACCGTCTTGAGGCCGACCCCGCCCTGGGTGCGGGTCTTGAACTCGGAACCGGCCCCGAGCGTCATGTCCTTGGCGACGGGCTTGAGGTCGGCGAGGGTCTTGAGCTTGTACTTGGCGGCGGTCTCGGAGGTGACGGTCACCGAGTCCTTGTCCTCGGCGGCGGCGGAGTCGAGGATCTCCACCGACGAGGGGAGCTTCGCCTTCAGCTCGGCGTTGACCTGCTCGGTGCTGGTCGCGGTGCTCTTCTTGTCGACCGCCACCGACAGCAGGGCGCCGTTGTACTCCGGGAAGACGCCGATGCCGCCCTTGACGATCTGGTCGTAGTAGACCTCGCGGGCGCCGATGTCGAACTTGCGGGTCACCTTCAGGCCCTTGGCCTCCAGCGCCTGGGCGTAGATCTCGGCGAGCAGCTGGTTCTCGGGGAAGTTCGCCGAACCGACGACGATGGTCTTCCCGCTGCCGCCGCTGTCGCCCGTCAGCGGGTTGCTGTCGCTGTCGTCGCCTCCTCCGCAGGCGGTGAGCGAGAGCGCGGCGATCAGGCTGAACGCGGCGCCGCGGTAGATGGCTCTGTTGGTGCTCATGGGGTGTTTCCTTTCTCGGAGCCCGGAAGCTCGGCAAATCTCGGAAAATCAGGGATTCAGTCAGGGGGTCAGAGGGTTCAGCGGACTCAGGGCTCAGGGCTCAGGACTTCGACGGTGAGACCCGGAGGCCCGGCGAGACGACGACGCGCCGCAGCGCGGTGAAGGCGACCTGGACGACGAGCGCCAGGACGACGACGACCGTCGAGCCGCCGATGACCAGCTCGTAGTCGTTGCGGGAGAGACCGTCGACGATGTAGCGGCCGAGGCCCCCGAGACCGGGGTAGGCGGCCACGGTCGCGGTGGCCACGACCTGGATCGCGGCGACCCTGAGGCCGAGCAGGATCAGCGGCAGCGCCATCGGCACCTCCACCCGCACCAGGACCTCCCACTCGGTCATACCGACCCCGCGCGCCGCGTCCCTGGTGTCGGGGTCCACACCCCGGACGCCCTCGAAGGTGTTGATGAGGATGGGCGGCACCGCGAGCGCGACCAGCGCGACCAGAACGGGCGTCGTGCTGAGTCCGGCGAGGGTGACGACGAGGACCACCAGACCGAAGGTGGGGATCGCCCGCGCCAGGTTCGCCACGCTGGCCACGGCGAACGCCCCACGGCCGGTGTGCCCGACGAGCAGCCCGAGGGCCAGCCCGATGAGGGCGGCGAACAGCAGGGACAGCCCGCTGTAGGTGAGGTGTTCGAGGAGCCGATGGGGAATCCCGTCGTCTCCGTGCCACTGCTTCGAGGACGTCAGCCAGTCCCCCACGAGCCGCATCTGGTTCAGGAAGTCGTTCACGGCGCCGTCACCTTGTTCCGGGACCACGGGGTCAGCAGCCGCTGCGCCAGTACCAGCAGGGCGTCGGTGACCAGTGCGAGCAGCATGATCAGCACGATCGCCGTGATGATCGGAGTCGGGAAGTCGAGTTGGAGACCACGGGTGATGTAGTACCCGAGTCCGCCCTGTCCGATCAGCTGTCCCACCGCTACCAGGCTGATGGACGACACGGCCGCCACCCGGACCCCCGCGATGACGACGGGGACGGCGATCGGCAGTTCGACCTGGACGACACGTCGGACGGCGCCGAAGCCCATCGCGGTGGCCGCGAGCCGGACCGGTTCGGGGACCGAGGCCAGCCCGTCCACGACGTTGGGCACCAGTACCGACAGGGTGTAGATCGTCAGCGGGATCATCACCGTGCGTTCGGAGAGACCCGTGTACCGGACGAAGATCATGAACAGGGCCAGCGACGGGATCGAGTACAGGACGTTGGACACGGTCAGCACCGGTGGGTACAGCCAGCGATAGCGGTAGCAGAGGATGCCGAGGGGTACGGAGATGATCAGCCCGAACAGCACCGGCAGCAGACCGAGTCTCAGGTGGATGCCGGTGTAGTGGGCCAGTTCACCGGCGTGATCGCCGATCCACTGCCACCGGATCAGCGGCTCGCCGTCACTCATCGTCGTCACCGGCCCTCCGGGTGGCGCCCGCTTCCGTCCCGGCGGCCTCCGCCGTGCCCGAGGACAGCTCGTGGGCGTCCGCGACTCCGACCACCGCGCCGTGCGCGTCCACGCCCACCGCGAGCCGGGCGGGTGACAGGAGCGCCGAGTCGAGAGCGGCCCGTGCCGAGTCGCCGACGAGGCTGAACGTGTGACCGAGCGGTGCCAGCGTCGCGTCCGCGAGCGTGCCGCTCGCCGGCAGGTCGGCGACCGCGGCCCAGCCGAGCGGCCGGCGGTCGGCGTCGACGACCAGCACCCAGGGTTCGCCGCCCGTCCGCGCCGACCCCACGGAGGAGGTCACCGGCAGCACCGGACCGTCGCGCAGCGGCACCTCGGCCGCGTTGACGAAGGACAGCCGGCGAATACCCCGGTCGTGCCCCACGAAGTCGGCCACGAAGTCGTCGGCGGGATCGGCGAGCAGCCGTTCGGGCGTGTCGAACTGCGCCAGCCTGCCGCCGGTCCGGAACACCGCGATGTTGTCGCCGAGTTTGATCGCCTCGTCGATGTCGTGGGTGACGAAGACGATCGTCTTGTGCAGTTCCTTCTGGAGCCGGATGAATTCCGCCTGGAGTTCCGACCGGACGATCGGGTCGACCGCGCTGAACGGCTCGTCCATCAGCAGTACGGGTGGATCGGCGCCCAGCGCCCTGGCCACGCCGACGCGCTGCTGCTGACCGCCGGAAAGCTGGTTCGGATAGCGCTTGGCCATCGTGCTCGGCAGCCCCACCAGTTCCAGCAGTTCCGCCGCCCGCGCCCGCGCCTTCTTCCGGCTCCAGCCCAGCAGCAGCGGAACGGTGGCGATGTTGTCGAGGATGGTGCGGTGCGGGAACAGCCCCGCGTGCTGGATCACGTACCCGATGCCGCGGCGCAGCTCGGGTGCGTTGACCTCCCGGATGTCCTTGCCGCGCAGGCTCACCGTCCCTGATGTGGGCTCCACCATTCGGTTGATCATGCGCAGCGTCGTGGTCTTGCCGCAGCCGGAGGGACCGACCAGCACCGTGATGCCACCCTCGGCCAACTCCAGCGACAGTTCGTCCACCGCTGTCGTCCCATTGGGATAATTTTTGCTCACCGCGTCGAACCTGATCAAAGCTGCCCCTTACCCGACTGCATATGGTCATGCAGAGTTGTCGGTGGCTGAATGACAGTCAATGCCCATCTGTAAACGGCACGTTACAGTCACGCGAAATCAGGCCAGGGACGTCCAAAACACAGGGAGACACCTCCATGGAACCGGTCTGGTTCACCTTTCTGAACGGCTCGGACATCGCACAGCTGGAGCTGACCGACACCGAGATCCTCCACGCCGTGGAGGAGGGCCTGCGCGCCCAGGGGCAGGGCGAGACGGTGATCGAGCCGCGCGTCCACCTCGTGCCCGACGCCGCGTTCAACGGTCACTTCAACGTGCTGCGCGGCTACGTCGCTCCGCTCTCGCTGGCCGGGGTCAAGATCGTGGGTGACTTCGTCGGCAACTACAAGGCCGGGCTGCCCTCCGAGATGGCCCTGCTCAACCTGTTCGACCCGCGCACCGGTATGCCGGTGGCCGTCGTCGACGCGACCGCCCTCACCGAGATGCGGACCGGTGCGCTGACCGCTCTGGGGGCGCGTCACCTGGCCCGTCCCGATTCCAGGGTGCTCGGCCACATCGGCGCCCGCGCCACCTCGTACTGGAACGTCCGTCTTCTCGACCGGATCCTCGACCTCACCGAGATCCGTGTGCACTCGCGCCGCCCGGAGAGCCGCGAGGCCTTCGCCGCGCGTCTGGAGCGGGACCTCGGGAAGCCGGTCGTCGTGACGGAGGACTGGCAGAGCTGCGTGGAAGGCGCGGACGTCGTGGTGGAGGCGTCCCGCCTCGAACACCCGGAGCCGCTGCTGAGGACGGAGTGGATCGCCCCCGGTGCCCTGGTCGTGCCCTACGGAACGAACAGCGCGGTCGAGCTGAGCCTCACGGACATCATGGACAAGATCGTCGTCGACGACTGGGGCCAGGCGCATGCCGGGCCGTTCGGCGCCCTGCGCGCCCATGTGGACTCCGGCAGGCTCAACAAGTCCAACCTGCACGCGGAGTTGGGCGAGATCGTCGCCGGCCTGAAGCCCGGCCGGGAGAGCCCCGAGGAGACCAACCTGTTCTGGCACCGCGGACTCTCCCTCTCCGACATCGCGCTGGGCGCCGCCATGCTGAGGAAGGCCGAAGAGCGCGGCCTCGGCCAGAAACTCCGCTTCTCATGAGTGGCATCAATATCGGCAGCCGCAGCGGCAGCGCGGAGGTCGTCGTCGACGGTCGGACGCTGTCGTACGACGATGTCGTCGCCGTCGCCCACCACGGCGCCCGCGTCACCCTGGCGGACAGCGTGTCGCCCCGGCTGGAGCGCGAGCGGGCCGTCGTCGACGACATCGTCGACCGCCAGGTACCGACGTACGGCCTGACGACAGGGCTCGGCTCCCGCTCCTCCTACGCCCTGCCGCGCGCCGAACTGGAGGCGTTCAGCGTCCGTACGGTCCGGGGACGGGCGAACGCGGTCGGTGATCCCCTGCCGGTCCCCGTCGTCCGCGCCGCCGTCCTCGCCCGGGTGAACGGCCTCGCGGGCGGCGGCAGCGGAGTGCGGCCCGAGATCCCGCGCCTGCTCGTGGCGATGCTCAACGCGCGGGTGCATCCCGTGATCCCCGAGGTGGGCTCGATCGGCGCCTCCGACCTGTGCCAGCTGGCGCACGTCGGCCTGGTCGTCATCGGCGAGGGCAGCGCCGAGTTCGGCGGGGAGGTGCTCGACGGCGCGGCGGCGCTGCGGCGGGCCGGTCTCGCGCCGGCCGGGCTCGGCCCCAAGGACGGGCATGTGCTGTGCAGTGCGAGCCCGCTGGCGGCCGGTCAGGGCGCACTCGCCCTCCACGAGGCCGCCGAGCTCCTCGCACTGGCCCAGGCGGTCACGGCACTGACCTACGAGGGTTTCCGGGCCAACACCAGCCCGCTCGACCCCCGGGTGCTGAGCCTGCGTGCCGCCCCCGGCCAGGCCCGGGCCGCGCGCGAGCTGCTCACCCTGCTGGACGGCGGCGGGCTGGGCGATCCCCGCAACGCCCGGCGGGTCCAGGACCCGGTCAGCCTGCGCTGCGCCGCCCAGGTGCACGGCGCCGCGTACGCGGCCCTGGAGTTCGCCGACGCCGCCCTGGATCCGGAACTGAACGGCTGCGGCGACAATCCGGTGGTGCTGCCCGACACCGGCGAGATCCTCTCCTCCGGCAACTTCCACACCCCGGCGCTGGCGCTGGCTCTCGACACCCTCGCGCTGGCCCTGGCCCAGACGGCGGCGGTCTCGGCCGAGCGGATGCGCCGGCTGCTCGATCCCGCCGTCAGCGGACTGCCCGCGAATCTCTCCCCGTACGGCCCCGAGCGCTCGGGCTTCGCTCCCCTCACCAAGACGGCGCAGGCACTCGTCGCCGAGATCAGGATGCTCTCCGCACCGGTGTCCACCGACCCCCGGCACGGCGCGGACGCCGTCGAGGACGACTCGACGAACGCGGCGCTCGGAACACGCCGGCTGGCCACGATCCTCGGCCGGCTGCGGCTTCTGCTCGCCGTGGAGGCCGTGGTGGCCGCCCAGGCGGTGGACCTGGCGGCGCCGCCCGCCCTGGGGCGTGGACCCCGGCTGCTGCACCGGGCGATCCGGGCGGTCGTGCCCCGCCTCGACGACGACCGGCCCTGCGGGGTGGACGTGGAGGCGGTGAGTCACGGCATCCTGGGGTCCGACGACGTCCGGGACGCGCTGCGTGCGCTGCTGGAAGAATCGTCAGCCCCGGCGGGAGGAACGTCATGACCAGCGTCGACGTGCACCAGCATCTGTGGACCCCCTCGCTGGTGGCAGCCCTGCGCTCCCGCCGCGACCCACCGTTCCTGGACGGCTGGACCCTGTATCTGCGCGGTGAGCCGCCCTACGGGATCCAGCCGGCCGACCACGACATCGCCGGCCGCGCGGAACTCGCCGCCGCCGACGGTCTCGGCCGGGTGCTCGTCTCGCTGTCCGCCCCGATCGGCGTGGAGTGGCTGCCCGCCGCCGAGGCCCGGCCCCTGCTGGACGCGTATCACGAAGGATCGGCCGCACTTCCGAAACCGTTCGACGCCTGGGCCGCCGCGTGCGTACGGGACATCGATGCCACGGCGACCGCCAAGGACCTCGACCGGGGGTTCGCCGGCCTCCAGCTTCCGGCCAACGCGCTCGCCGACGCGGCGGGTTACGCGCGGTGCGCCCCGCTCCTCGACCTGCTCGAAGAACGCGACCTGCCGCTGTTCGTCCACCCCGGACCGGCGGCCGGCGAACCGGCGGGGCCCGGCTGGTGGCCCGCGATGGTCCCGTACGTCCAGCAGATGCACGCCGCCTGGTTCGCCTTCCGCGCCTTCGGCCGGCCCCGCCATCCGCAGCTGCGCGTGTGCTTCGCCCTGCTGGCCGGACTCGCCCCGCTGCACGGGGAACGCTTCGCCGCCCGTGGCGGTGGATCCGAGCTCGACACGGACCCGGGCGTCTTCGTCGACACCTCGTCATACGGTCCTCGTGCCGTCGACGCCGTCGTCCGCGCCCTCGGCAGCGACGCCGTGGTCCAGGGCTCGGACCGGCCCTACGCGGAGCCGCCGCTGCACCCCGGTTTCGGTCTCGGCGGAGCGGCGGCGTACGCCTTCCGTGTCGACAATCCGAGACGGCTTCTCACCGGGAAGTGACAGCGAAACATTTCGCCGCGACAACCGAATGATGCGAGGGGTATTGACGCCCCGCGTGCGGCTCCTAATATCCAGGACGTCCACAAGGGCGGCCGATGTTCGACATGGCGAACATCGATAGCGCGACCACCCCTCCGCCCGATTCCGCACACCTCTTAGCCCCCAGACAAGAGGAGCGCACATATGTCATGGCTTCTTCAAGCCCGTTCCGGGCGCCGGAGAGCGCACCCGCTCGGCGCCACGGTCCTGTTGGCCGCGACCGCGCTGATGGCGACCGGCACCGCCACGGCCGTACCCAAGGCCGAGGCCCCGGCCAAGAACGCGGCGGACGTCCGGGCCACCACCCTGGGCGCCCAAGCGGCCCAGTCCGGGCGTTACTTCGGAACGGCGGTGGCGGCCGGCAGGCTCGGCGACACCACGTACACGAACATCCTGAACCGTGAGTTCAACATGGTCACGCCCGAGAACGAACTGAAGTGGGACACCACGGAGCGCTCACGCGGGTCGTTCAACTTCGCCCCCGGGGACCGGATCGCCAGTCAGGCCTCGTCGCACGGACAGCGTCTGCGCGGGCACACCCTGGTCTGGCACTCCCAACTGCCCAGCTGGGTCAGCTCCATCACCGACGCGAACACCCTGCGCAGCGTGATGAACAACCACATCACCACCGTGGCGAACCACTACAAGGGCAAGGTCTACGCCTGGGACGTCGTCAACGAGGCGTTCAACGACGGCGGGAGCGGCACGCACCGATCCTCGGTGTTCCAGAACCTGCTGGGCGACGGCTTCATCGAGCAGGCCTTCCGCACCGCGCGGACGGCCGACCCGGCCGCCAAGCTCTGCTACAACGACTACAGCATCGAGGACTGGAACGCCGCGAAGACGCAGGGCGTCTACCGCATGGTGCGCGACTTCAAGGCCCGGGGTGTGCCCATCGACTGCGTCGGCTTCCAGGCGCACTTCGGCACCGGCGGCCCGCCGTCGAACTTCCAGACCACGCTGTCGAGCTTCGCGGCGCTCGGTGTGGACGTACAGATCACCGAACTCGACATCGCGCAGGCGCCGTCGGCCGCGTACACGAACACCGTCCGGGCGTGTATGAACGTGGCGCGCTGCACCGGGATCACGGTGTGGGGCATCCGGGACAGCGACTCGTGGCGCAGCGGGGAGAACCCGCTGCTGTTCGACGGCGGCGGCAACAAGAAGGCGGCCTTCCAGGCGACGCTGACGGCACTGGGCGGCAGCGCGGCCACGGTGAAGGCGCGGCCCGCGAGCACCCGTTCTGCCGCCTCGGCGGCGGCCCTGCCCGGCAACTTCACCTGGAGTTCGAGCGGCGCGCTGATCGGACCGAAGCCGGACGCGAGCCACAACATCGCGGCGCTCAAGGACCCGTCGGTCGTCTACTACAACGGCAAGTACCACGTGTTCGCCAGCACCGCGAGCGCCGGCGGCTACAACCTCGTCTACCTCAGCTTCACCGACTGGTCGCAGGCGGGCTCGGCGACGCACTACTACCTGGACCGCACCGCGATCGGCACGGGCTACCGGGCCGCACCCCAGGTCTTCTACAACGCCCCGCAGCGGCTGTGGTACCTCGTCTACCAGACCGGCAACGCCTCCTACTCCACCAACCCGGACATCAGCAATCCGAACGGGTGGAGCGCACCCCGCAACTTCTACGCGTCGATGCCCGACATCATCAGGCAGAACATCGGGGGCGGCTACTGGGTCGACATGTGGGTGATCTGCGACAGCGCCAACTGCTACCTGTTCTCCTCCGACGACAACGGCCACCTCTACCGCTCGCAGACGACCGTCGGCCAGTTCCCGAACGGCTTCACCAACACCGTCATCGCGGCCCAGGACTCCAACAAGTACGCCCTGTGGGAAGCGAGCAACATCTACAAGGTCCAGGGCTCCAACCAGTACCTCATGCTCGTCGAAGCCATCGGTTCCGACGGCAGGCGCTGGTTCCGCTCCTGGACTGCCGGCAGCCTGAACGGCTCCTGGACACCGCTGGCCGCCTCGGAGAGCAACCCGTTCGCCCGGGCCAACAACACCACGTTCCCCGCCGGGTCCTGGACCCGGGACATCAGTCATGGCGAGATGATCCGCGCGGGCTACGACCAGACGCTCACCATCCCGGCCTGCAGGTTGCAGTACCTGTACCAGGGCATGAACCCCAACGCCACCGGCGACTACAACACCCTGCCGTGGCGCCTCGGCCTGCTCACCCAGACCAACTCGAACTGCTGACGGGCCGACTGTCCCGCTGAACCGTCCCGCTGAGCCGAGCCGGGGTGCCGGGTCCTACGACCCGGTGCCCCGGCTCACCTCGCGTTCACGCAGACCGCGCGGGTCGATCACCTCACGGATGAGCCGCAGTTCGGTCTCGTCGGGCAGGCGGGTCTCGGGCGCGCCGGTCGCGTCGAGTGCGAAGCCGGTGCCGGCGTGGACCTCCTCCGCGCTGACGCCGGGATGCAGGGAGCGCACGCGCAGCCGCCCGTCGTCGCCGTAGTCGAGGACCGCGAGGTTGGTGACGACCACGCCCAGGTCGTGGAACCCCAGCCCTTTGGCGCCGCGCGCCCGGTCGTTGCCCACACCGCAGACCACGTCGACCTTCTCGACGAAGACCTTCGGGGTGTGCCGGGCCACCCAGTAGTCGGTGCGGTGGTTGGCCGTGTTGCCCGGAGCGCCGCGTACGCCGATGAGCTGCCGCGTGGGACGACGCCAGTCTCCGATCAGGGAGATGTTCTGGTTCCCGTACCGGTCGATCTGGCTGGCGCCCATCATGCTCTGCCGGCGGCCACTGGCGACGATGTCGAAGACCCGCCGGTACGGCACCCAGCCCTCGACCACACCCCCGTCGGCGGCGGTCCGCCCGAGCGGCGGCGGGTCGCTCATGAAGTAGGCCTCGCCGTCGGTCAGCACCAGGTCCGGGCTGGTCGTCAGCCGGGCCAGACGCGCTCCGACCGAGGGCAGCACCCCGGCCGTGTGCGCCAGCACCTCGCCGGCCCCGCGCCACGCGTCCGCGCAGGCGGCGGCACATACCTCGGCCCGGGTGATCTCCGTCATCGCCCCTCCTCCTGTCCCGCACGGTGAGCGTGGAACTCCGCCACCGCCTCCTGGTACGCCTGTTCGTCGCCGTCGAGGAACGTCTTGCGGAACAGCTTCCAGGAGTCGGCGTCCCGCGCCGCCGACGCGTAGTGCGCCTGGAACGCCTCGTCCCGCCCGTAGTCGGGGTCGCAGGAGGTGAAGTGGGCGCCTCGGGGTGCCTCGATGACACCGTTGACGAAGAGACGGCTGATCAGCAGTGACTGCGCGGGCCCGGAGGCGAGCAGGTCCTCCGGGGCGACGATCCGCTCGGCGCTCACATAGCAGCGGTCGGCCGCCATCGCGAACAGGTCGTCGAAGTACGGATCGGGGCCCAGGTACTGGGCGTTGCCCGCGCGGTCGGCGCGGTTGACGTGCACCAGGGCCACGTCGAGCCGCAGCGCCTTCATCGCGACGTACTCCTCGTCGTCGTACGGGGAGGCGATCGTCACCAGGTCGGGGTTCATCGTGAGGACGTCGGAGCCGAGGCCCGCGCGGGTGGGCAGGAAGGACAGCCGGCTCGCGGCGGCCCGCAGCCCGGTGACGAACATGCCCTCGTCGTACTCGGCGGTCTCCACGTCACCCCGTTCCCGAACGGCGCGGAAGTGCGGGTCGAGGGCGATGCTGTCCAGCGAGACGAAGCCGTAGACGAGCTTGCGGACCCTGCCCGCCGCGCACAGCAGCCCCACGTCCGGGCCGCCGAACGTGACGACCGTCAGATCGCGCACGTCGGCGCGCAGGAGCCCGCGCACCAGTGCCATCGGTTTGCGCCGCGATCCCCAGCCGCCGATACCGATCGTCATGCCCGACTCGACGGTGCCGGCGAAGTCCTCCAGGGACATCGACTTGTCACCCATGGACTGTTCCTCCCACGCTCTCACCCATACGGAGTCTTACCTAGCAAACAATTGTTAGGTTACGTTGGCTCGACCGACAACCCCCTCGGAAGCCGGGCCCGAGGATTCGTCCCCGCCCCGGCGAGCGGCGCGAGAAGGAGACCGGTATGAACGCCCCCACTGCCCCCGTCCATCCCGCCCTGCACACCGCGCTGTGCGATCTGGTCGGCGTCCGATATCCGATCGTGCAGACCGGCATGGGGTATGTCTCCGGCCCGGAACTGACGGCAGCCACCGCGGCGGCCGGCGGGCTCGGCATCCTGGCCAGTGCGACGCTCTCCCTCGACGAGACCCGGGACGCCGTCCGTGCCGTCCGGGAGCGCACGGACGCGCCGTTCGGTGTGAACATGCGCGGCGACTCCCCCGACGTCCTGGAGCGCGGTGCCCTCCTGGTGCGCGAGGGTGTGAAGATCGCGTCCTTCGCCCTGGCCCCCCACGAACGCGTGGTGCGTGAGCTGAAGGACTCCGGGCTCGTGGTCATCCCGTCCGTCGGGGCCCGCCGTCACGCCGAGAAGGTCCAGGCGTGGGGTGTGGACGCCGTCGTCGTCCAGGGCGGTGAGGGCGGCGGCCACACCGGGGGCGTACCCACCTCGATCCTGCTCCCGCAGGTCGTGGACGCCGTCGACATCCCGGTCGTCGCGGCCGGCGGGTTCCGCGACGGGCGGGGGCTGGTGGCCGCGCTCGCCCAGGGTGCCGTCGGCATCGCGATGGGCACCCGGTTCCTGCTGACCAGCGACAGCACCGTGCCCGACTCGGTGAAGGCCGAGTACCTCGCGCGGGGCGTCGCCGACACCGTCGTCACCCCGGTCCTCGACGGCATCCCCCAGCGCGTACTGCGGACCGAAGCGGTGGAACGGCTGCTGAGGGAACGGGCGCCCGCGCGACTCGTCCGTTCGCTGCGGCACGCCGTCGCGTTCCGGAAGGTCTCCGGCACCCCGTGGTCCGACCTGGTCCGCGAGGGACTGGCGATGCGCCGCAGCCATGAACTGGGCTGGTCCCAGGTCGTCATGGCGGCGAACACCCCGATGATGCTGCGCGCCGCCATGGTCGACGGACGCACGGACCTCGGCACCCTCGCCTCCGGCCAGGTCACGGGTGTGATCGACGACCTGCCCAGCTGCGCCGAACTCGTCGAACGCATCATCGCGGAGGCCGACGCCGTCCTCACCCGCCTGACCACCGCCGGAGCGAAACGGTGACCACGGCCGGCCGCCCCGCGATCCGGCCCCGCGACACAGGAGGTCCCATGGGCACGGAATTCATCAAGGCAGCCGTCGACGCGCGGGGTATCGCCGAGGTCGTCGTCGACTGTCCGCCGGTCAACGCCCTGCCGGTGGCGGGCTGGTACCAGTTGGCGGAGACGGTCGAACGGCTCGGCCGCGACCCGGATGTGCGGGTGGTGCTGCTGCGTGCCGAGGGGCGCGGTTTCAACGCCGGTGTGGACGTCAAGGAGTTGCAGGCCGACACCACCCACGCGGCCGTCATCGGGGTGAACCGGGGCTGCTTCGCCGCGTTCGCCGCGGTCTACGACTGTGCGGTGCCGGTCGTCACCGCGGTCCAGGGCTTCTGTCTGGGCGGCGGGATCGGGCTGGTCGGCAACTCGGACGTGATCGTCGCGGCCGACGACGCGTACTTCGGGCTGCCCGAGGTGGACCGGGGCGCTCTGGGCGCCGCGACCCATCTGTCCCGACTCGTGCCGCAGCACAGGGCCAGAGCGATGATGTACACCTGCGCGACCGCGTCCGCCGCCGAGCTGCACGCCTTCGGCTCGGTGCTGGACGTCGTCCCGGCCGTCCGGTTGCGGGGCCGGGCCCTGGAGGTCGCCGCCGAGATCGCCGGGAAGAACCCGATGGTGATCCGTGCCGCCAAGGAGGCCTTCAACGGCATCGACCTGTGGGACGTCAAACGCAGTTACCGCTACGAACAGGGCTTCACCTTCGAGATCAACCTCTCGGGTGTCGCCGCCGAGGTCCGCGACAGCTTCGGCGGCCGCACGGACAGGGAGGGGTGAGCGGTGGATCTCACCTGGAGCCCCGAGGAGGAGGCGTTCCGGCGGGAGGCGCGGGAGTGGCTCGCGGCGAACGTGCCGAGGAGCCCGCTGCCGTCCGGTGACACCCGTGCCGGGTTCGCCGCCCATCTGGAGTGGGAGCGCACGCTGTTCGAGGCCCGCTGGTCGGTCGTGTCCTGGCCGGAGGCGTACGGCGGGCGGGACGCGTCGCTGTGGCAGTGGCTGGTGTTCGAGGACGAGTACTACCGGGCCGGGGCGCCCGCCCGGGTCACCCAGAACGGCATCTTCCTGCTGGCCCCGACGGTGTTCGCGTTCGGTACGGAGGAACAGCAGCGGCGCGTTCTGCCAAGGATGGCCGCCGCCCAGGACCTGTGGGCGCAGGGCTGGTCCGAGCCGGGCGCGGGCAGCGACCTCGCCGGCATCCGCAGCCGGGCCGTCCGCGACGAGGGGGCCGGGGGCTGGCGGCTGACCGGCCAGAAGACCTGGACGACTCGCGGCGCCTTCTGCACACACCTGTTCGGCCTCTTCCGCACCGACCCGGCGGCGGAGCGCCACCGCGGCCTCACCTACTTCCTCGTCACCCTGGACGCACCCGGTGTGACCGTCCGCGGCTTCGAACGCCTCGACGGTGACGAGGGGTTCGCCGAGGTCTTCCTCGACGACGTCCTCGTGCCGGACGCCGATGTGCTCGGCGGGGTCGGGGAGGGCTGGCGGGTGGCGATGGCGACGACCGGATCCGAGCGCGGGCTGACCCTGCGCTCCCCCGGCCGCTTCCTGCACACCGCCGACCGGCTGGCCGATCTGGCGCGGGCGACCGGGCCGGGGGCGCATCGGGACCGGATCGTGCAGTCGTGGATCGAGGCCCAGGCCTATGAGCTGTTCACCCTGGAACAGGTGACCTCGATCGTCGAGGGCCGGCAGGTCGGCGCCGAGTCCAGCCTGAACAAGCTGTTCTGGTCCCAGCTCGACATCGCCCTGCACGAGACGGCCGCCGACCTGCTCGGCCCCGAGGCCGAGGTCGACGGGCCCTGGAGCCGGGGTTTCCTCTTCTCGCTGGCGGGCCCCATCTACGCCGGGACCAACGAGATCCAGCGCAACATCGTCGCCGAGCGGCTGCTCGGCCTGCCGAGGAGGTGACCGGAAGCGATGCGTTTCGCCGTAGCCGAACGGGACGCGGCTCTCGCCGAGGCCGCCGGTGAGGTGCTGGCCAAGCAGGCCGGTACCGAGCGGATCCGGGCCGGGTGGCCCGGTGGACGCGCCGAAAGTGTCGACGCCGTGTGGCGCACCCTGGCCGGGGTCGGTGTCATCGGCGCTCTGATCCCCGAGACCGCCGAGAGCTCCGACGCCCTCGGCCTCGACGAGAACGCGCTGCCGCCGCTGATGGAGGCCCTGGGCCGCTGCGGCCTGCCGGTGCCCGCCGCCGAGACGGTGGCCGTGGGCGCCCCCCTGCTCGCCGCGGCGGGCGCGCCCCAACTCCCGTCCGTGATCGGCGGATCGAGCCTGCTCACGGTGTCCTTCACGCCCGATGCTCCGGTCCCCTTCGCCGCACGCGCCGAGTTGATAGCCGTGGCGGACAAGGACCAGCTGCGCCTGTACACGCGTGACGAGCTGGAGACCGAGCCCGTCGAATCGGTCGACGGCTCACGGCAGTCGGCCCGGGTCCGGGTTCCGGCGGGCGGTGGGCTGCTGCTGGCCGAGGGGCCGGCCGAGTTGGCGATCGCCCACCGGCGCGGGGTGCTGGCCACGGCCGCTCTGCTGGTCGGGCTCTCCGGGCGGATGCTCGAACTGACCGTGGCGCATGTCCGGGAGCGGCACCAGTTCGGCGTGCCGGTCGGTTCGTTCCAGGCGGTCAAACACGCCCTGGCCGATGTGGAGCTGGCGGTACGGTTCGCCCGGCCGGCGGTCCTCGCGGCGGGCTGGGCCCAGGCCGCCCGGGATCCCGAGGCCGCCGTACGGACGTCGATGGCGAAGGTGCTCGCGTCGGAGGCCGCCAGGAAGGCGGCCCGTACGGCGATCCAGTGCCACGGCGCCATCGGATACACCACTGAGTACGACCTCCATCTGTACGCCAAGCGGGCGTGGGCGCTCGCCGCGGACTGGGGCGGACCTTCGGAGCACCGGGAGTTCATCGCGCGGCGGCTGGGACTCGCCGGGGCGGCCGGCATCGTCAGTGAAGGGGCGGGAACGTGAGCGGAATCTGTCGGGACCGGGTCGTCGTCGTCACCGGAGGGGGGCAGGGCCTGGGCCGTGAGCACGCCCTCGCCCTGGCGGCCGAGGGAGCACGGGTCGTGGTCAACGACCTGGGCGAGGCCGCGAAAACCGTGGCCGAGGAGATCGGGGCGGCCGGTGGCACCGCTGTCGCCGACCTGGGCGACGTCAGCGACTGGGGTTACGCGGAGCGGCTGATCGGGCGGGCGGTCGACGAGTTCGGCGGACTGCACGCGCTGGTGAACAACGCGGGCATCAACCGCGACCGGATGCTGGTCTCCATGACCGAGGCGGACTGGGACCTGGTCCTGAAGGTCGACCTCAAGGGGCATGCGGCGCCGCTGCGGCACGCTGCCGCGTACTGGCGGGAGATGAGCAAACAGGGCCGTCTGGTCGACGCCAGGATCGTCAACACCAGCTCGGGCGCAGGGCTGTTGGGCAGCGTCGGCCAGGGCAACTACGGCGCCGCGAAGGCGGGGATCGCGGCGCTCACCGTGATCGCCGCCGCCGAACTGGCCCGGTACGGCGTCACCGTGAACGCGATCGCGCCCTCCGCCCGCACGCCGATGACCGAGGCCGTCGAGGCGTTCGCCGAGCAGATGCGGGCACCGGAGTCCGGCTTCGACGCCCCGCACCCCGGCAATGTCTCACCGCTGGTGGTGTGGCTGGCGTCGGCCGGATCGGGCGAGGTCACCGGCCGCGTCTTCGAGATCGAGGGCGGCACGCTCGGCATCGCCGACGGCTGGCAGCACGGCCCCCAGCGGGTACGCGACCGCCGCTGGACCCCCACCGAGATAGGCCCGGCGGTACACGCCCTCCTCACCGAAGCACCCTCGCCCGCACGGGTGTACGGCACCTGAGCAGGTTGGCCCGGCCGCCGAGCCGCCGCCACCGGTGTGCGGGGAGGGACGGCTCCCGCCGAGTGCACGATCACCGCCGAAACCCGCCCGGCGATACGCGCACCGCTCACCGAAGCACACCCGCCCGCACCGGTGTAGGCCACCTGAACACAGCCTGCGGCCAGCGCGGGCCCGAACACCCAGCCGCCCAGCCGCCGCCCACCGGCGTGCGGGGCTGGTGCGTGCGGAGTTCGGTCCGGGCCCTCCCGCGTCGCGTCGCCCGGTAGGCCGAAGCAGCGTCCGCACACGGCCCCACGCCGGTGGCCCGGCGACCGAGCCGAGGGCACGCCAGGCCTCGGCGCCCCCGCAGCGCCGCCGGAGGCAGTGGTCACCTCAGCGGCCGGTGCGGATCAGCCCTGTCAGATAGCGCCACAGCGCCGAGCGCTACCGAGCCGGGGGCACGCCAGCCCTCGGCACCCCCGCAGCGCCGCCCGAGGCAGTGGTCACCTCAGCGGCCGGTGCGGATCAGCCCTGTCAGATAGCGCCACAGCGCCGAGCGCTACCGAGCCGGGGGCACGCCAGCCCTCGGCACCCCCGCAACGCCGCCCGAGGCAGTGGTCACCTCAGCGGCCGGTGCGGATCAGCCCTGTCAGATAGCGCCACAGCGCCGAGCGCTACCGAGCCGGGGGCACGCCAGCCCTCGGCACCCCCGCAACGCCGCCCGAGGCAGTGGTCACCTCAGCGGCCGGTGCGGATCAGCCCTGTCAGATAGCGCCACAGCGCCGAGCGCTACCGAGCCGGGGGCACGCCAGCCCTCGGCACCCCCGCAACGCCGCCCGAGGCAGTGGTCACCTCAGCGGCCGGTGCGGATCAGCCCTGTCAGATAGCGCCACAGCGCCGAGCGCTACCGAGCCGGGGGCACGCCAGCCCTCGGCACCCCCGCAACGCCGCCCGAGGCAGTGGTCACCTCAGCGGCCGGTGCGGATCAGTCCCGTCAGATAGCGCCACAGCGACGAGCGCTGCCGGGCCGACGGGTCCGGCAGTTCCGTTTCGGCCGACGGGCCCGCCTGGTCGTACGCCAACCGCCGCTCGGGCACCGGGGCGAGTTCGTACCGGACGGGCAGTGACCGCAGCCCGCGCATGAACGGCGAGGAGCGCCAAGGCAGTTGGTCGACGGGGAGGGCGAGGTCCAGGTGGGAGAACCGCTCGAACAGCCGGCCCACTCCGACCGACGCCACCGTCGACGCGAGCTCGCGCGCCGGGCACTGACGCGGTCCTGCGCCCCAGGACAGGTGCGCCCGGGTGCTGACCGTGGTGCTCGGGCACATGTTGTCGGCGAAGAGGGGGTCGGCGTGCGCGGCGGCCGAGGAGACCCACACCGGGTCGCCCGCCCGGATCGTGTAGTTGCCCAGCACCGCGTCCCTGGCGGCGAAGCGGGGCACGAAGTTGACCAGGGGCGGCTTGCGCATGACGACCCGGTTCATGGTCTCCCGGACCATCCCGGCGGACAGGCTGGCCCGTACTCCGCCCTCGCCGGAGATGACCTCGACCACCGTGTTGGAGACGAGGATGCCGACGTGGTCGGAGGTCATGCCCAGCAGCATGAACAGCTCGCGGGCCAGTTCGTCGATCGACAGCCCCGGGTGCGCGGCTATCAGGTACGAGGGGAAGTCGTCCCCGGGCTTGTCCAGTTTCACCGCCGCGAGTTCGGCCAGTGTCGCCAGCAGCCGCTCCAGGGCGGGCTCCGCGTCCGGGCCGGCGTCCAGTACCCGCCACATGTCCATCAGGGCATCGTCGCCCTGCGAACCGGGGAAGCCCAGCAGACGGCTGGCGACCATCAGCGGAAGGGGCCGGGAGAACTGGGCGGACAGATCCGCCAGGCCCGTACCGCCGCCCTGGCCCATCAGGCTGATCAGTTCGTCGGCGTACTCGGTGACGGCCCTCTTGAGCCGCTTCGCCTGCGGGTGGGCCGGATCCTGGAACGGTTTCAGCGCCACGTCCCATGCCGCCCGCAACGGCCGGTAACCCGGGCCGCCCTGGATCAGCACATGGTTGACCTCCAGTGACGGTCCGAGCGGCCAGTCGGACGGCACTCTGCCCTCCGAGCGGGCCCGCCACTTCTCAAGTCCCTTGGGCCATCCGTCGTCGTCCTGGAGTACCTGGAGCGACTCCTTGTAGCCCAGGACCAGCCAGGCGGGCACTCCCAGCAGGTCGACCGGTGCGACCGGGCCGTGCTGCTGCCGCAGCCGTTCGTACACGAGCGCGGGACGCGTCTCGTAGTCCCTGGTCAGCAACGGTTCAGGGGTCATCTCCTCCAGCCGTGTGTCGTCCAGGTCCACGGATCCGCCGTCGCCCCACTGCGATTTCATCTGCGCGCCGCCCCTCCAACACTCCCCGTACCGGCTCACGTTCAGCCGGTAGTTGGAAACGGTGGGGACCCTACCTCAGGGGGTACGGCGGAGTAACAACGGGGGCGCGACTCGCAGGTACGGGCCCGCCGAAGAAGGCTTCCACGTGGCCTCCGCGAGGTCTCCACATGGTCTCCACGCCCGGCTCTCAGGCCGCCGTGTATCCGAGCTGGCGCCGCATGTAGGGGGTCAGAAGGGTCTTGGCCTTGGCCAGGGTGGCGGTGCGGCCCCCGAGGACCGCGGTCTCGCCGCCGGGCACGGGCACCATGGTCACTCCGTCGGCGGGGCCGAACGGCACGACGAGCGGGGTGCGGTGCGTCGGACGATAGAAGCGCGGACGCCTGCGATGCCTGCCCGAACTCTGGAGGTAGGCACGGATGTTGTGCACGGCGAGGTCCGCCTGGGCGATGGCGACAGGGGTGATCTTGAGTTCGCTGACGTCGTTCACGTCGCCGACCGCGAACACGTCCGGCCACCCCTCGACCCGGAGCGTGCGGTCGACCCTCACATGACCGGCGTCGTTGAGCCAGTCGCTGTGGCCGGCCATGCGCAGCCAGAACGTGTTGGGGGTGGTGCCCGTGGCCCAGAAGGAGCGGTCGGCCGCGATGACCTGGCCGCGGGCATCGCGATAGGTGCCGAAGTCGTTGCCGGGTGACATGAAGGAGTCGAGCCGGACCTCCACGTCATGGGACTCCAGCCAGACACGGGCCCTCCTGCCGGCGCGTTCGCTGCCCGTGGCATGAAGCAGCGCCGGCCCCGCGTGGGCGAGGGTGACCCGGGCGTCGGGCCGGGCCAGGCGGATCTCGGCGGCGAGTTCGACGCCGGAGGGCCCACCGCCGACGACGAGGAGATGATCGGCGGCGGCGATGCTCCGCTGGTGCTCGGCGAACGACTGCGCCGCCTCCTCGACGGTGGTGCCGGTGAACCGGGCCGGTTCCGGGTAGTCGGCGCCGGTGGCGATCACCACGACGTCGTACGGGAGGCGCTCGCCCGATGCCAGGACCACCTGCCGCTCGGCGGTGTCGATCCGGACCGCCTTGCCCACGACCATCCGGCCGTTGCTCAGCAGTCGGTCGTACGGGATGAACGGGGTGACCGTCCATTCGGGGTGGACTCCCGCCCGCAGAGAGGCGATACGGTGAAAGAAGACCTCCTTGCGGTCCACCAGCGTGACCCGCGCCGTCTCGTCCAGTCGTCGCGCCAGCCGTACGCCCGCATAGCCGCCGCCGATCACCACTACGTCGCCGTCGCGCACGCCGAGTCTCCTGTGCCTGTGGGGGGAGCGAGCGCCGGGACGTGGGGGCCGTCGGCCACTCGACTGACGCCGAGCCTAGCTCTTGAAACTTAAAGAGTCGATGAACTTCGGTGCGCATTCCGTGAAGTGACGGCGGGGAGGACCGCTCTCGCGCCGCCCACCGCCAACTCGCCACCCCGGGCGGCGAACGGGCACTCCCGGCCGGGCAACGGCCACCCTTGCCCGCCGATCCGGCGTAAGTATGGTGATCCCGTGAAGGCGCTGTTGTTGCCCAGTGAGCAGAAAGGTTCAACCAGGTGAGCTCCAGGATCCAGCCGACCGCCCAGGTCGACGAGACGGCCACGATCGGCGACGGGACGACGGTCTGGGATCTGGCCCAGATACGGGAGGACGCCCGACTGGGCACCGGGTGCATCGTGGGCCGGGGAGCGTATGTCGGCCCGGGGGTGCGGATCGGCGACAACGTGAAGCTCCAGAACTACGCGCTGGTCTACGAGCCCGCGGTGCTCGGCGACGGGGTGTTCGTCGGCCCGGCGGCGGTCTTCACCAACGACTACTTCCCGCGCTCGGTGGACCCGGAGGGCCGGCTGAAGCGCGGTGGCGACTGGGAGGCCGTCGCGGTGGTCGTCGACGAGGGGGCGTCCCTGGGAGCCCGTTCGGTGTGTGTGGCGCCGGTGCGCATCGGCCGCTGGGCGCTGGTCGCGGCGGGCGCCGTGGTGACCCGGGACGTGCCCGACTTCGCGCTCGTGGTCGGCGTACCGGCGCGAAGGGTCGGCTGGGTCGGCCGGGCCGGCATACGACTCGGCGAGCGGGCAGGCGAGCCGGGCGTGTGGGAGTGCCCCGAAACGGGCGCGCTGTACGACGAGAAGGACGGCGAACTCGTCGAGCGCGGGTAACTTTCCAGTCCCACAAAACGCAAATCTTCGAACATCTACAGGCATAACATGTGTACGAAGTATGCAGAGCACGCACAATGAGCACACTGACCAGTGCCCAGGGGGGGTTACCGGGTGGATACGCCTGTGCCAAAAGCGAGGAGCGACAACCGCTCCAGCGCCACGTGGCTGATTTATGACGCATGACGCCTGACTTCTGACGCCTGGCGTCCGAAATCTCCGGCGTCCGACGTCCGTTGTCCGTCGTTTGCTTCCGCCGTGCGCCCATCCGTGCCGCGGCGGTCACCAGTCTGTTCACCACAGGACCCACAGGGGGGTTGGTGTGCCCAAACCATGACCACCACACGTCTGGCAGCGCTCGGTCGTGAGGAACCGCCACTGCTCGCGCTGGCCCAGCGTCTCCTCACCGTCGCCGAGGCGGGACTTCCGTCGATGCTCCTTCCCGGCGGTGAGGCCTTCGTCTTCACCATGGCCGGGCGGGAAACCCCCGGCGGTTCCTGGACCTTGGAGCGGCGCGGGACCAGCACCCGGTACGCGGCCATCACCGTGCTGGGCGCCCAGTTCCTCCCCGAGGACCGCCAGCGCGCGGTGCTCGGCGGTCACACGGCCCAGGAGTTCACGGGGCTGCTGGTCCAGTCACTGCCCACGGTGACCAATCTCGGTGACGCGGCGCTGATCGCCTGGGCCGCCGCCGAGACCGACCACCCCAAGCTGTCCGACGCCCTCGCACGGCTGGACGCCCTGGATGACGAGGGTCGGCCGCAGTACACCGTCGAGGCGGCGTGGGTGCTGTCGGCGCTCGCGGCGGCTCGCAGCACGATGGATGTGGAGCAACGTTTCTCCGCAGCCCGGGACCGCCTTCTGCGGGCCCGCGTCGGGAACAGTCCACTGTTCCCCCACGCCACCGGGCCCGGCCTGGTGCCCTGGTACCGGTCTCATGTGAGCTGCTTCGCCGACCAGACGTACCCGCTCCAGGCCCTGGCCCGCGCACACGCGAGCGGCGACGGCGCCGGCGATCCGGAGGCACTGGCCGCCGCCGAGGCGTGCGCGGCCCGTATCTGCGAACTGCAGGGCGACGGCGGGCAGTGGTGGTGGCACTACGACGCACGCACCGGCGGTGTCGTGGAGGGCTACCCGGTCTACAGCGTCCACCAGCACGCGATGGCGCCGACCGCCCTGTTCGATCTGACCGACGCCGGCGGCAGCGACTTCGGCGCGGCGATCCGCAAGGGCCTGCGCTGGATGACGGACGTGCCCGAACTGGCCGCCGGGAACGAGGAACCGATGATCCTCGACGAACTCGGCGTCACCTGGCGCAAGGTCTACCGGGGTGACCCGAAGAAGGCGGTGCGCGCCGCCCGAGGACTCGGCACCCGAGTCGCTCCGAACCTCCGGCTCAAGGCCCTGGACCGGGTGTACCAGCCCGTCTCCGTGGACCGCGAATGCCGGCCGTACGAATTCGGCTGGATGCTCCACGCCTGGCTGGGGAGACGAATATGAGCGAGCGCCGGACCCTGTTCGGGGTCGAGCTGGACCCGCTGACCATGGACGAGACCGTCGAGCGCTGCCTCGAAGCCGTCCGTGACGGCAGACAGTTGGAGATCGGCGTCGTCAACGCCGCGAAGCTGGTGAACATGCGGCGCGACCAGCGGCTCGCCGACGCCGTGTCCGGCTGCGATCTCGTCGTCGCCGACGGACAGGCCGTCGTCTGGGCCGGCCGGGTGCTGCGCGCCCCGCTGCCGGAACGGGTCGCCGGTATCGACCTGTTCCTGCGGCTGCTGGCCGAGGCCGAGACGGCGGGCATCTCCGTGTACTTCCTCGGCGCCAAGGAAGAGGTGCTGGCGGAGATGGAGCGCCGGGTGGCCGACCGCTTCCCCGGCCTGAAGGTGGCCGGCAGCCGCAACGGCTACTTCGACGACTCCCAGCAGGAAGCCATCGCCGGCGCGATCGCCGACAGCGGCGCCCAGATGCTGTTCCTGGGCATGACCTCGCCGAAGAAGGAGATCTTCACCGCCGCGTACGGCGAACGCACCGGCGCCCGCGTCGTGCACGGCGTCGGCGGCTCCTTCGACATCCTCGCGGGGATCACGAAGCGGGCCCCCGAGAGCTGGCAGCGGCTGGGAGTCGAGTGGCTCTACCGCGCGCTGCAGGAGCCGCGCCGCCTGGGCCGGCGCTACCTCACCACCAATGCTGCCTTCGTCCTCATGACGGCGCGGGAGTTCTTCCGGCCCACCCCGTCACCCGCTACCGCGAACAGGAGCCACTGATGCGCGTCGTCGTGGTCGGACAGGGATACGTCGGCCTGCCTTTGGCCATCCGCGCCGCCGAGGTCGGACACGAGGTGATCGGCTACGACGTCGACTCGCGGCGGATCAAGACCCTCGCCGCCGGTGAGTCGTTCGTCGAGGACGTGTCCTCCGAGCGGATCCGCGCGGCACTGGACAACGGCTCGTACCGCCCGAGCGAAGCGGCCCGCGACTGCGGCGGTTTCGACATGGCCGTGGTGACCGTCCCGACCCCTCTGCACGAGGGCACGCCGGACCTGCGGTACATCAGGGACTCGGCGGTCACCCTCGCCCGGTATCTGCGCCCCGGAGCGACTGTCGTCCTGGAGTCGACGACGTATCCGGGCACCACCCAGGAGCTGTTCGCGCCGATCCTGGAGGACGGCTCGGGCCTGACCGCAGGCGCCGACTTCCACCTCGGGTACAGCCCGGAGCGGATCGACCCCGGAAACGCGGTCTGGGGCTTCAAGGAGACCCCGAAGGTCGTCTCCGGGGTCAACGAGGCCTCCCTCAAGGCAGTTCAGGACTTCTACGCGCAACTCGTCGACACCACGGTGCCGGTGAG
The DNA here is from genome assembly GCF_045040105.1 of Streptomyces sp. NBC_01390. Classification (NCBI taxonomy): domain Bacteria; kingdom Bacillati; phylum Actinomycetota; class Actinomycetes; order Kitasatosporales; family Streptomycetaceae; genus Streptomyces; species Streptomyces sp. NBC_01390. The sequence continues at coordinate 1,017,340 of NZ_CP109551.1, forward strand.
CTCGCCCAAGGAGGCCGAACTCGCCAAGCTGCTGGAGAACACCTTCCGGCATGTGAACATCGCGCTGGTCAACGAGATCGCGATGTTCGCCCACCACTTGGACATCGACGTCTGGCAGGCCATCGACGCGGCCTCCACCAAGCCGTTCGGTTTCATGAAGTTCACGCCCGGACCGGGTGTCGGCGGCCACTGCCTGCCGATCGACCCCTCGTACCTGTCCTGGCGGGTGCAGCGTGAACTCGGCCAGAGCTTCCGCTTCGTGGAGCTGGCCAACGACATCAACAACCACATGCCCGAGTACGTGGCACGCCGGATCAGCGACCTCTTCAACGAGAGACGCCGGTCCGTGAACGGCTCGCGCGTCCTGCTGCTCGGTCTCGCGTACAAGAAGAACACCAGCGACGCCCGTGAGTCGCCGGCGCTGCGCATCTCCCAACTGCTGCTCGACATGGGGGCCCAGGTCAGGGCCGCGGATCCGCACGTGGTCGAGAGCCTGCCGGTGGACAGCCGTCTGGTACGGGTCGAACTGACCCCGGACGAGCTGACGGCCGCCGATGTGGTGGTCCTGCTCACCGACCACGACAGCTTCGACTACGAACTCGTGGCCGAACACGCCCCCTTTGTCCTCGACTGCCGCCGCCGGCTGTCCTCGGGGCCCACGATCGAGGTGCTCTGAGCCATGCCGCGAATCGTCTGCGTCGCCGGGGCGCGCCCCAACTACATGAAGATCAAACCGGTGATGGACGCCCTGGAACGCCGGGGCGCCGAGGTCGTCCTCGTCCACACCGGTCAGCACTACGACCCGGCCATGAACGACGTGTTCTTCGCCGACCTCGGCATCCGCCCGCCCGACCGCTTCCTCGGGGTCGGTTCGGGCAGCCACGCCGAGCAGACCGGACGCGTGATGACCGCGTTCGAGCCGCTCCTCGACGAGGTGTCCCCGGACATCGTCGTGGTGGTCGGGGACATCAACTCCACCCTGGCCTGCGCCCTGGTCACCGCGAAGGCCGGCCCGCTGCTCGCCCACGTCGAGTCGGGGCTGCGCAGCCGCGACTGGAGCATGCCGGAGGAGGTCAACCGCGTCGCCACCGACCGGGTCAGCGACTATCTGCTGGCCCCCTCCCCCGACGCCGCCGAGAACCTGCGCGCGGAGGGTTACCGGGACGACCAGATCCACCTGGTCGGCAACGTCATGATCGACACGTTGCTGGTCAACCTGGAGCGGGCCAGGGCCTCGGCCGTCCTGGACGAACACGGCCTCACCAAGGGCGAGTACGGCCTCGTCACCCTGCACCGGCCGGCCAATGTGGACGATCCCCAGGTGCTGACCGGGCTGCTGAAGGCCCTGGGGGAGATCGCCGGCCGTCTTCCGCTGGTGCTGCCCGTGCACCCGCGCGCCTCGCGGCGGCTGGCCGAGATCGGCGTCCCCGGGGGCATCCGGCTCGTACCGCCCGCCGGATACCTGGACTTCATCGCCCTGCAGGACTCCGCCCGCGTCGTGCTGACCGACTCCGGTGGCATCCAGGAGGAGACCACCGCGCTGGGCGTGCCCTGTGTGACGCTGCGGGACAACACCGAGCGGCCCATCACCGTCGAACAGGGCACCAATGTGCTGGCGGGCCGGGATCCTGCCCGGATCGTGTTCACCGTGAACCGGGTTCTGGACGCTCCGCCCGCGCCGCGCAGACCCGAACTGTGGGACGGCCACGCGAGCGAGCGCATCGCGGACGTGCTGCTGGAGGGGGGCACCGCGAGCACGCGGCGGAGACCGACCGACCTGCCGAGAGCCAAGGATCGAACGTTCCCCATATGATCCGCTTGAAACACATGCTCGTAGAACATTGGGCCGCAAGGGGGGACCACCATGGATCTCGCTGAGATCTTCCGGGTCATGCGCAGGCGCTGGTACGTCCTGCTGCCCGGACTGCTGCTGACCGCCGGTCTGGTGGCCGCCGTGGTGGTGGTCGTCCCGGTCACCTATCAGTCGCAGAGCACGGTGCAGCTGCTGAACTCCCCGAAGGCCACCGTCGCCTACGGCGGCAACCCCTTCCTGAGCACCCAGACGTCGCTCACGGGAATGGCCGACAGCCTGGCCCGCAACCTCAACTCCGACGACTCCGTCAGGGAACTCAAGTCCCGTGGCGCCACCGGTACGTTCGAGGCCAAGATCGCCGACAACGCCCAGGGGCCGCTCATGTGGCTCACGGTCACCGGCACCGGCAAGGCCTCTGTGCTGGCCTCGGACCGCATTCTGACGGCGTATGCCAAGGACCGGCTGGAGCAGTTCCAGAAGCAGCAGTCGGTCGAACCGAAGGCCATGATCCAGATGATGACGATCGTGGTCCCGCAGCCGCCGATGGCACAGACCAAGACCCGGCTCGAATACATGATCATGGCCGGGGCCGGAGGTCTGGTCCTGACCCTGGCCGCTTCCTTCTATGTGGAGGCACGCCGCCGGTCGCGCCCGCAGGTGCAGGCGCCTGTGCGCTCGGAAGAACCCGAGCAGCCGGCCGAAGTGCCCGAACCTGCGGCCGATTCCCGTGTCACCGCCCCTCGGCCGTCGGCCGAGGAGTCGCCCGCGGAACGGACCATCGCTCTGCGGACCCCGCCCGCCTGGGCACGGTCCGCCGTGAACAGTCCCCCCGCGGAGCCGAGGACGGGACGGACCGCCACGGTCGTGGCACCCGCCGCCGAGCCGCTCGACGAGGAGTCGACTCATGGACAGCGTTCGCACACCGGACAGCGAGACCGCTGAACCGAGCGACACTCCCGCTCCGGCCGCCGCCTCCCTGGGCGGGAAGGTCCGTTCCGCCGCGCGCTGGAGCCTGATCAACACCGTCGTGATGCGGCTGGGCAACTTCGCGACCGGCATCCTGCTGGCGCGCTTCGCCCTCGGGCCGGCGGAGTGGGGCGTCTACGGCATCTCCCAGACCGTGCTGCTGGTCCTGCTGTCCGCGAACGAGCTGGGCGTGGGCCTGGCCATCGTGCGCTGGGAGGGCGACGCACGGCGGTTCGCGCCGACCGTGCTGACCCTCAGCGCCCTCTCCAGCAGCGTGCTGTACGTGGCGCTGTTCGCGGCGGCACCGACGGTGGCGGGCCTGCTCGGCTCGCCGGACGCCGCGGGTGTGCTTCGGGTGATGTGCCTGTGTGTGGTGATCGACGGGATCGCGCAGGTGCCGGCCGGCTTCCTCACCCGTGAGTTCGCCCAGGGCAAGCGGATGATCATCGACGGGCTCAACTTCGTGGCCAGCACGGCGGTGACGCTGCTGCTGGCCTTCGAGGGCTGGGGTGCGATGAGCTTCGCCTGGGGAGCCGTGGCGGGGAACGTCGTGGCGCTGGTCGGCTGCGGGCTGGCGGCTCCGGGCACCCTGAAGTTCGGCTGGGACCCCGGCCAGGCCCGGGCGCTGCTCAGGTTCGGGCTTCCGCTGGCGGGGGCGAGCATGCTGGCCCTCGCGGTGGTCAACGTCGACACCATGGTGGTGGGCGCGACGCTGGGCAACGTGGCTCTGGGCTTCTACGTCCTCGCCTTCAACATGTCCGGCTGGCCCGTGCGGATCATCTCCGAGGCCGCTCGCCGGGTCTCCTTCGCCGGCTTCTCCCGCCTGGCGGACTCGCCGCAGGCGCTGGCCCAGGGCTTCAGCCGCGCACTGGGTGTGGTGATCACCGGCACCGTCCCGCTCTGCGTCCTGCTCGCCTGCCTCGCCGAGCCGGCCATCGTGACGATCTACGGAGACCAGTGGGGCCCCGCCGCCGCGGCACTGCCCTGGCTGATGGTCCTCGGTCTGATCCGCATCGGCAGCGAACTCGCCTACGACTGTCTGGTCGCCATCGGCCAGCGCCGGTCGCTCTTCCTGGTGCAGGGTCTGTGGCTGGCGGCCCTGGTGCCGGTACTGCTCGTCGCCGCCCGGCTGCACGGCATCGTGGGCGTCTCACAGGCCCATGTCCTGGTCGCCGGCGGCCTGGTGGTGCCGGTGTTCCTGGTCGCCCTCCGCCGTGGCGGCATCGGTTTCGGCCGGGTCGCCGCCGCCTGTGCGTGGCCCTTCTTCGGCGGGGCCGTGATGGCCGGGATCGTCCTCGGTCTGCAGCGCCTGTTCGGCGACGGGCGGCTCGCCCTGCTCGCCATCAGCGCGATCGCCCTGGCCGGTTACACGCTGTGCGTCCTGCCCAGCCGTGACTTCCTGCGCGGCGTCGGCCGCGGCGAGCGGCCCCACCGCGGCCGGCACCGGTCCCCCGCTCCCGTCCGGCACACCCAGAAGGACTTGAGGTGAACCCGATGTCACGGCGCATCAGCCGGAACTCGCTCATGGGACTACTGCTCGCGGCCCTGCTGGCGGTCCTGGGCTCGGCCTGCTCGGGATCGGACCGGTCCGTGTCGCAGGACTGCCCGAAGGACGGGCCGACCTGCCGTACGACCGGATCCTCGGCGTCACCGAGCCCGGACCCGTCGCCCACGGTCGACGTGACGACGAGCACTCCCACCGCCTCGCCGTCCCCGACGGTGAAGCCCACACCGACCAAGGCGCCCACCGCGACGAAGAAGCCCAGGGCGACGGCGGGGGCCACAAGCGCGTCCGGCGCTCCCGCGGCCAGGACCAACTGCGCCTCGCCCGGCGACTGCGGCTTCCCCGACGCCGACACGACCGGTCCGCGCATCGCCCTCAAGGCCAAGAAGACCGGGTACTGGGCGATCCGTACCGACGGGCTCGTCATCCGGGGCCAGGACATCACCGGCACGCTCGACATCTACGCGAACAACGTCACCGTCATCGACACCAGGATCACCTCGGACAGCTGGTGGGGCATCAACCTGCGCCCCGGATACAGCGGCCTGAAGGTTCTGCACTCCACGATCACGGCCGTACCCGGCAAGGGTCCGGACAACGGCGGCGTCGACTACGCGGTGTCCAACATGGGGGTCAGCTCCATCGAGGTCGGCTGGTGCGACGTCTCGGTGTTCGGCGACGCCCTGTCCATGGGGCAGGGGAACCTGCACGACAACTACGTGCACGACATCGTGCCGTTCATCAACCTGGGCGGCGAGTGGCAGCACACCAACACGGTGATCAGCGGCGGCGGCAACACCGGGCATCTGATCATCCGCCACAACACCCTGCTGAACCCGACCAGCCTCAAGCAGGGTGCCTCCGGCAGCATCGGCCTCTTCGCCGACACCGGGGTGGTCCGCAACGTCACCGTGGACGACAACTGGATAGCCGGCGGCGCGTACGCCCTGTACGGCGGAGACACCGGCGCCACCGGAATCAGGGTCACCGACAACATCTTCTCCACCGAGTACCACCCCGGGTCCGGCGGCTACGGCGTGGTCGCCCACTGGAACGCGGGCGGCGCCGGGAACGTGTGGAGCAACAACCGGATGTCCGACGGCCGCCTGGTCAAGCCGGAGCCGGCGTCGTGAGCGGGGTGGTGCGCAGGGTCGCACGGGCGCCCTGGACGCTGCTCAAGGCGGTGTTCGGCTGGCTGGTGCTGTTCGAGGTCAGGAACAAGGTCATGCTGGCCCACACCGCGGTGCGGCTTCGCCGGATCGAGGACGCCGAGACCCGGCGGCTGGCCGCCGGCCTGCCGACGCCGCCCTCGGCGCTGGTCGCCACGGTGATCGCCACCCACCGACGTCCCGAGGCGCTGCGTGCCGCGGTGCGCTCGGCTCTGGACCAGACCGTGTCCGACCAGGTCGTCGTCGTGGTCGACGACGGCGCCGGCCTGGCCGAACTCCCGGACGACCCAAGGCTGTTCGCCGTCTCCCTGGCAGCCAACACCGGGGTCGCGGGAGTCGTGCGCAATGTGGGCATCCGCCTCAGCCGCTCTCGGTACGTGGCGTTCCTGGACGACGACAACCTGTGGGAACCCGACCATCTGGAACGGACGCTGGCGGTCCTGGAGTCCCCGGACGGGCCCGACGGCGTGTACACGGCGCTGCGCCGCGTCCTGCCCGACGGCAGCGAGAAGGACGTCCTGTCGGTGCCCTACGACCGGCGCAGGGCGGCCCGTGAGTCCTTCCTGGACACCAACGCCTTCGTCGCCCGACGCGATCGCTCCCTGCGCTTCAGCCGGCTGCGCCGGACACCGGAGGTGATGCCCCGCGAGGACTGGGAGCTGATCCACCGGTACGCGCGCGGGCACCGGGTGGTCCATGTGCCGCATCCCACCGTCCGATACCTGGTGAACCCGGCCAGCTTCTACACCCAGTGGTGACAGCGGGATGAATCGCCCCTGCCGCCCCGACCATTGCTCCGACGACGAATACTCCTCCGACCGTTGCTCCTCTCCCGTTCCGAACACAGGTGGTTGATCCCATGCCCCGCTCCCGCGCCCTCAGGAACAAGTTCGTCGACGCGCCCGGTTCGCTGGGCGAACGCATGCGCGTCGCCCGCTGGGAGCGGTTCCGGCGCTGCTTCCCCGGCATCGAGAACATGAGCGTCCTCGACCTGGGCGGGACGGCCGAGATGTGGCTGCGCGCACCGGTGCGCGCGAAGCACGTCCACCTGATCAACCTGCAGGAGCACCCCGCCGAACTCCCGGACTGGATCACCGCGGAGGTCGCCGACGTCACCGACGAGGCGGTCGCCGCCGAGCTGAGCGCCAAGGGCGGTTACGACCTGGTGTTCTCCAACTCGACCATCGAGCACGTGGGCGGCCACAGCCAGCGCCGCAAGTTCGTCTCGGCCGTGGAGTCCCTGGCGCCGCTGCACTGGATCCAGACGCCGTACCGCTACTTCCCCGTCGAGCCCCACTTCGTGGCGCCCGGCTTCCAGTTCCTGCCGCTGGCCGCCAGGGCACGTCTCGTACGGCGCTGGCCGCTCGTCCACAGCCGCCCCGACAGCCCGGAGTCGGCGATGGACGCGGTGATCAACATCGAGCTGCTCACCCGCACCGAAATGCGCTACCTGTTCCCCAGGTCGGTGTTGCTCAGCGAGCGGGTGCTCGGTGCCCCGAAGTCACTCATAGCCGTCAGAACGGAGCCCGTATGCTGAACAACCTGATCAACAGACATGACGCGGACCGGTTACTGCGCAAGGTACGGCGGTTGGAACTCGACCCGGTACTCACCAAGTTGCGGGTGCGGGGCGGCGCGCGGGTGGTCCGGCACTGGTCCCGGGTCGACCCGTCGCTGACCGAATGGTGGGCGATACCGGCGGTCGTCAAACGCTGGAACCTGCTGATGACCGGCGACCCCGACACCTCCTTTCCCGAGTACGTGGCCGCCAAGCACTTCGCGCCGCGCACCGATCTGCGCGGCCTGTCGCTCGGGTGTGGCACCGGCGGCAATGAGCTTCTCTGGGCGAAGACCGGCGCTTTCTCCCTCCTGGCGGGCGTGGACGTGGCGCCCGAGCGCATCGACTTCGCCACCCGCGCCGCCGCCGAGCACGGCCTCGCCGACGTCCTGCGCTTCCGGGTCACCGACGTCAACCGGATGACCGCCGACGGGGAACGCTTCGACGTACTCCTCGGCCTCCAGTCCCTGCACCACTTCGACGACCTCGACGCCGGCCTGCCGAGGCTTGCCGGGCTCATCGAACCCGACGGCATGTTCGTGGTCGACGAGTTCGTCGGCCCCACCCGGTTCCAGTGGACAGACGAACAACTGGACGCGGCGAACGTTCTGCTGGCCCAGCTCCCCGAGGAGCGGCGGCGCCAGGCCGACGGCCGGATCAAGCGCCGGGTCGTGCGGCCCAGCAGGCTGTCGATGGTGCTGGACGATCCCTCGGAGGCGGTCGACGCGGCGGCGCTGCTGCCGGGCCTGCGGCGCGAGTTCGACGTCGTCGAGGAACGGCCGTACGGGGGCACGGTGTTGCACATCGCGTTCTCGGGGATCGCGCACAACTTCCTTGACCAGGAGCCCGAGACGTTGGCGCTGCTGGAACGGTGTTTTGCTTTGGAGGACGCGGTTCTCCCTGGCGTGGGGCACGATTTTGTCGCGATGGTGTGCCGGCCTCGGAGTGGTACGGGCTGAGGGGTGTCGGCCGAGTGCTGCGCCGTCGTGGCTTGTCGCGCCCACGCGGCGGAGCCGCAGATGGATACAGCCTCGCGCCCCTTTTAGGGGGCCGGGGTCTTGTTCAGGGCGCCCGGTGTTGCCAGTGCAGTTGCCGCTGCGCGGGCTGCCGGGCGGCCCAGGGCGGCGCGTGAGGTCTCCCGGAGGAGGACGGCGGTGCGGAAGGCCGCCGTGGCGAGGGGGCCGTGGCGCCGGCGGTAGAGGCGGACCCGGTTGAGGGTGAGGATGGTCCAGAGGCGGGGCGACACCTGGGAGTCGCCGCCCAGGTGGACGGCCTCGGCCGTCGGCTCCAGCTGGGTGGCGTAGCCGAGGTCCCGCGCGCGCAGGCAGTACTCGGTCTCCTCCGAGTAGAGGAAGAAGGACTCGTCCCACAGGCCGCAGGCAGCCAGACAGTCCCCCGAGATGGCCATGAGGGCGCCGGTCGCCCAGTCCGCGCGCGTGGGCCGCTGATACGCGGCGGGGTCGGTCACGAGCTCGCTCAGGCGCGGGAAGCGTCCGGCGCGGGTGTTTCCGATGAGGGCCTCGCCGAGTGCCCGGGTCACACTCGACTCGCGGCGCAGGGAGTGGTGGGGCGTGTCCCGGCCCTCTTCGTACAGGAGCGGTACGGCGATCCCGACACCGTCGCCGAGACTGTCGACGAGGCGTTTGGCGCAGCCCTCCCGCATCCGGATGTCGGGGTTGCAGATGAGTACGCTCCCGTACTCACCGGCGGCGCCCAGTGCCGCGTTGACCCCGGCCGCGTAGCCGGCGTTGCGGCCGGTTCGGACGACGGTGGCGTCGGGGGCCAGCTCGCGGAGCACCGCGACGGTGTCGTCGGCGGAGTCGTTGTCGGCGACGACGAGCCGCCAGTCGAGGCCGGCCATGCCGTCGGGGAGTGCGGCGAGGAACCCGGGAAGCACCGAGGCGCTGTTCCAGGTGACGACGATGACGGCGACGGGACTCATCGGGACTCCGCGAGTTGGGGGACCTGGGCCTCGGATGCCTTACGGGGTGCGGGGACCGGTACGGCTGCGTCCGCCGCTGCCGCTGCCGCTGCCGCCGCCTCGGCCGCCTCGCGGCGGATGAAGCCGAGGTAGCTGCCGCCGGCGCCCAGGGTCAGGAAGAACATTCCGGCGTACATGGGGAAGCTGAGCGCGTCGAAGGTGGCGCTGATGACCAGGGCGACCAGTGCCGAGGCGAGGAACGCCTGTCCGAGTTCCCGGTCGGATTCGGTGCGGGCGAGCCGGCGGACGGCACCGCCGGTGTGGATCCCGGTGACGAACAGGGCGAGCAGCGCGACGAGGCCCACGATGCCCATCTCGGCCAGAGTCAGCATGTACTGGTTGTCGGTGAAGAAGTACAGGTCGGGGGTGAAGGTGCCGAAGCCGCGTCCGAACCAGGGGTGTTCGTCGAGATAGGGGACGATCGCGCTGTACTTGACGGTGCGTGCCTGGGTGCTGCTGTCGGAACCGGCGAAGAAGGTCGCGAACAGGTTGGTGATGGTGCCGATCAGCCCGGGAATGATCACCTTGAAGCCGGCCACCGAACCCAGGATGATCCCGATCGCGGCCCAGCGACGCGCCGGCTTCCAGCGGGGCACCATCACCAGGATCACGATGGCGGCGCCGATGATGGACGTCCTGGACACCGTCAGCGGAAGGGCGCCCGCCATGATCGCCACCGGGGCCCAGCGGCGCAGCGCGCCGGCGTGACGGCGTACCGGATCGAACGCCTGGTGGACGGCGAAGGGAACCAGGATGGCCAGCATCCCGCCGAACTCCAGCGGGTGGGCCGTGGTGGAGCGCGGGCGGGTGAACGAGCCGCGGTCCATGGCGCTGATCCCGGCGGTGCTGGACTGCAGGCCGGGGATGTGGATGGAGTCGGCGATGTTGGTCGCCGCGAAGAAGTCGTAGTAGCCGATCAGGGCGACCACCGTGCCCAGGACGACGAGCCGGCGCATCAGGGTCTCCAGCCGGTCGCGCTCCTGGATACCGGCCGAGGCCAGCACCACCAGCGCCACCCACACCCCGAGTCCGATGAGCCCCCGGTCGGCTCCGAGGACCTCCTCGTGCGAGCTCTCGCGGCTGGCGTCCGCGAGGTACGACAGCAGTACCGCGACGGCGAGGAGGCACATCGCCACGCGCGGCAGCCTGGTGCCCTGGGCGGGACGGATACGGCCGCCGAGCCAGGTGGCGAGATACCAGAGAAGTCCCAGCAGGGCGAAGACGTTGGCGGGGGTGCCGACGCCGCCCAGCGCGGGCAGGGTGAGGTTCGACGGGACGAAGAAGGCCAGCACCAGATAGCCGCTGAGGATCGTCGTCGCGTCCAGCTTCCGCACCAGCAGGCCTCTGGGCGCCCGCTCGGGGGGCTTGACGCGATGGCGCCGGGGAACGTATCCGGCCGTGGCGCGACCGCGCCGGCGGACCACGGCGACGCCCTCGGCCAGGATGGACAGCAGGAACGCGCTGACCATCCCGACGATGAGCACCATCGCGATGTTCTGGTACCGGGCCTTCGACTGAGAGACCGGTGTCTGCGGCAGCACGACCGGCGCGGCCTGCACGGAGTACTTCGCCGGCACCTTGGAGGCGGCCTGCAGGGCCTTCAGCTGCTCGGCGGTGAAGTTGGTGAGGGTGGTGGTCTCCCGCAGCACCTTCGCCCGGTCGGTGCCGGTGACGCCCAGGGTGAGCAGCGGGCTGTCGGCCTCGGGCGCGAAGCCGACCGTGTACCGGTCGGTGACGCCGCGGGAGTGCAGTTCCTTGGCCGAGTCGCTCGACTGGAGTGTCCTGATGAGCACATCGGCCGTGACGACCAGCGAACCGCCCGCGTTCGATATGGGGTTGCCGAAGGTGGGTGCCAGATCGGCGACCGCGGTGGAGTCGAGCAGCGTGACGGAACTCTGCGACTCGTAGGACACCGGGATGGTCCGGTACAGATATCCGCCCGCGAACAGACTGAGCAGGGTGAGGGGCACCATGAAGTACCAACGCCTGCACATGATCGCCCAGATGTCGCCAAGGCTCATGACTTCTCCCCCCGGCCCGGTGCCGCGTGACCGCACGTCCGGGCTCCGGCCAAGCATAGGCCTCGTGATCTGGTGGCGATCCGCCCCCGCGCCTGCGAGGATCGGTGCCGACGGAAGGAATCCCCGTGTCGCCCCGTGACGTCGCCGAAGCGCTGCTCCACCGCTGGTATGTGCTTGTTCTCGCGCTTCTGCTGACGGCGGCCGGGGCCTACCCCGTGATCCGTCCGGCCCCGCAGTACCTGAGTTCGGCGGTCGTGGTCCTCAAACCGCCGGTGACGGGGAACCAGCCGAACCAGCTGACGAATCTCCAACCGCCGCTCGCCACCCTCTCGTACGGTGTCATCCAGCAGCTCGAATCGCCCGCCGGGCGCAAGGAACTGAGCTCTGCGGGCGTCCACGGGGCGTATCAGCTGATCCCGCGCAACAGCGGCACCAGCGCGACGCCCGCCTATCTGATCCCCTCGTTGCAGATACAGGCGCGGGCATCCGACCCGGTCGAGGCCGACACGGCGGTCCGTCAGATCATCGGCGTCTACTCCGGGCATGTGGAGGCCGTCCAGGAGGCGCAGGGGATCCTGGCGGCGGCGCGGATCAACGCCTCCGTGCTGGTCGCCCCGAGCGCGGCCCAGGTGCTCGGCACCAAGAGCCGCGCACTGGCCGGTACGGCCCTGCTGGGCGCGACCTTCGCACTCCTGAGCGCGCTGTGGTTCGACCAGTACGCGCTGCGCCGCCGGAGCAGGAAGGGCAAATCGCCGGACCCGCGTCACCACCCGGGCGGGATTCCGGTGACGGGCTGAGCCCCGAAGCGGGCGCGAGGCACCCCGGCACCGGTCGGTCACGGTTTTCGGACTGAACGGGAACGGGAGCATCAGATGCCGCGGCGCTTCCACGACTCCCACCACAGCCACTCCCGCCCGCGTTCGGCCACTGCCGACCACACCAGCGGCTGCAGATACGGCATCGTCCTCGCTCCGATCCGCTGTCTGAGCCGCAGCGCGCGGTACTCGGGCAGCGCCTCGAATGATGGGAGGCACTCCTCGGCGAAGGCCACGAGTTCATCGACCGGGACGACCTCGGTGCGTCCCCGGTCGTAGGCGCGGTAGGCGCGGCGCAGCGCGAAACGGGCCAGGCGGGTGTGCACCGCCTGGGCGAGTTGGTCGGCCTGGGGCAGCAGGTCGGCGCACTTGTCGAGTACGGAGTCGTAGGCGACGAGGCGTTGGCGCAGGTCGTCGAGCTGGCCGCCGAAGTCGGTGGTGGACATGTTGTTGCCGTGGACGCGGTAGAAGGCCTGGTCGGCCCCGCGTACGTAGCCGACGTCGGCGCGGGCGGCGAGCCGCATCCACATCTCGATGTCGCCGGCGTGGGGAAGCGTCGGGTCGTAGCCGCCGACCTCGCGCTGGAGGCTGGTGCGGACGACGACCTCGGGTGAGGTGATGCAGCCGGTGCCTTCGCGGAACCGGCGGTCCAGCCACCAGTGTCCGGGGTAGACGGTCGAACCGGTGCCGCTGGTGCGGGCCTTGGGCAGCGGGCCGCCGTGCTGGAATCGCAGGGGGCGGCCGTAGGCGAACCCCGCCTCCGGGTGGGCGTCGAGCAGGGCGGCGGCGCGCACCAGTGCGCCGGGGACCAACCGGTCGTCGGCGGACAGGAGAGCGACGTAGTCACCGTCCGCCCATTCGAGGAGGCCCTCGTTGTAGGTGGCGATGTGTCCCTTGTTGGTCTTGTGGACGCGGACCTGGATGCGTGAGTCGGCGGCGGCCAGTTTGAGCGCGGTCTCCGCCGAGTCGTCCGGGGAGGCGTCGTCGATGATGAGTACCCGGACGTCAACGCCGTCCTGCTCGTCCAGGACGCTGCTCACGCAGTCGGCGAGGAAATGGCCGTACTTGTAGCACGGGATCACGACACTGACGGTACTCATCGGTTGGGAAGGCCAATCCCCGGCGGTGGCCTCCCGCGTGGGTGCGGGAGGCCACCGGCGGTGGGTTGTGGTCGGTCAGTTCTTCTTGCGGACGGTCTTGCTGGTGAGGGTCCAGACGCGGGACGTCACCGTGTGGTGCTGCTTGTCCCGGGCCACGACCGTGATCTTGAACCGGGTGCCGTCGGGCAGCGGGGCGGACAGGTGGACGGACACCTTGTGGGTGGCCCGGTTGTAGGAGAGGACTGCCTTGACCTTGAGCTTCCCGGCGGCCGCGGCCTTCGCGCCCGGCAGGACGGTCACCGTCGCCTTCACCGTCGACAGCTTGGCCGTGCTGGGCAGCGAGGTGACCAGCGCGTTGTCCGCGTCGGCGGTGTGCGCCAGCGAGGAGCTGGTCACCTCCGAGGTCGTGCCCGACGTCAGCGACGCGGACGGGTCGTCGGCGGTGAAGACCGGGCCGACCCAGTAGTTCGCGGATCCGTAGGAGCCGCCTGGGAAGGCCACGTCACTGCCGTACCGGTACAGCCCGTTGTGGGCCGTGCTGATGTCGGCGGTGGCGGTCAGCGGGTAGGACTTGTGGGCCGCGGCGAAGTAGCCGCCGTCCACCGCGTAGTTGCCGTTCGGCGCATGGTAGGAGACGACGTACGCGGTGTCGGCGCTGATCGCGACCGGGGTCGCGAACGTCATCGTCTGCCAGCCGGAGGCGGACTCGGTGGTGAAGGTGCCGGAGGCGAGGAGCGTGCCGTCGGCGGACCAGAGGCTGCCGGTGTGGGTGCCGGTGTTCGTGGCGCCCTTGTAGAAGGTGACACCGGTGACCCAGCCGCTCGCCGAGGACTGGAACCTGGTGCCCAGTTCGAGGGAGTTGGGGTCGTCGGTGACGGCTGTCCTGGCCGGCACGGTGCTCGAGTTCCACAGCGTGCAGGGGCAGGTGACCGCGGGCGGGGTGGAGCTGGTGGTGAACGACCACGTCACCGGGGCAGTCATGGCGTTGCCCCACAGGTCCTCGGCCTGGACGGACGCGGTGTACGTGGTGTGCAGTTCCAGTTCCGTCGACGGTGTGAAGGTCGCCTTGTTGGACGCGGGGAGCGTGTTGGTGCCCGGCACGGTGTTGCCGTTCGGGTCCTTCAGGGTGAACGTCAGCGTGTCGGCGTCGATGGCGTGGTCGAAGACGGCGGACACCGGTGCCGTGATCGACGCGCCGGTCGCCCCGGACGTCGGTGAGGTCGAGGTGACGACGGGCGGGGTCGTACTGGCTGTCGAGGTGTCCAGCACCACGTCCACCCAGTAGTTGCTGCCCGAGGACGCCGAGGACGGGAAGGCACTGGTCGAGCTGTACCGGTAGACGCCGTTGCCGCCGTCGGTGCCGGACTGCAGCGCGGTGAGCGGGGCCAGGCCGGCCGCACTGTTGGAGAAGTAGCCGCCGTCGTAGGAGTATCCGCCGTTCGGGGCGAAGTACGAGGCGACGTAGGTGGTGTTGGCCTTGACGGTCACCGGGGTGGCGAAGTTCAGCTGCTGCCAGCCGGAGGCCGTCTCGTTGGTGAAGGTACCGGTGGCCAGGCGGGTGCCGGAGGCGCTCCACAGGCTGCCGGTGTGGGTGCCGGTGTTGGCGGGCGACTTGTAGAAGCGGACGCCGGTGATGGAACCGGCCACCGTGGTACGGATCTTGACGCCGAGCTCCAGCGGACCGCCGTCGCCCGCGTTGATGGTGCCGGGCACGGTGGTGGCGGGCCAGACGGTGCAGGGGCAGGCCTGAGGGCCGACAGTCACCGGGATGGTGGTGACGGAGCCGATGTTGACGCTGTCGTCGACGGCGCGGATCTTGATGGACGCGGCGCCCGGAGCCGTCGGCGTCCAGCTGTAGGTCCAGGACGTCAGTCCGGTCGCGGGGTTCCAGGTGGTTCCACCGTCGGTGGAGACCTCGACGCGGGCCACCACGCCCCCGCCGGAGTCACTGGCGGTGCCCTTGACCGTGACCGGCTTCAGCGCCGGGACGGTGACTCCGGAGGCCGGGCTCGTCACGGTGATGGCCGGGCCGGTGGTGTCGGTGCTGGCCGTGGCGGCGGCGAGGTTGCTCTGCCGGGTCAGCGGCTGGACGCCCATGTCGGCGAGGACGTTCACCGTCGCCTGCTGCATCCGGACGTCCTCGGTGACGACCGCGTCAGCGGGGTCGTACGTCGGCAGGTTGGTCAGGCCCCACGACCACTGCACCGTCCCCGACCCGAACACCAGGGCTCCGGAGTCCTGGTCACGGAACTCGACGAGATTGTGCGTCGCGGTGCCGTTGCCGTACATGTTGCCCCAGTCGAGGCGGTACTTGCCGTCGTTGATGTCCACGGTCGTGGACGACACGGCGATCGCTCCAGCGGGCCTGGTGCTGTTGGGGAGGTCGCTGTCCCACTCGTAGCCGAGGGTGCCGGCCGGGAAGGTGGCGGTCTGGCTCGACGTGAGGCTGGCGATGGAGGTGTTGCGCCAGATCCGGTTCTTGCCGTACGAGCCGGGGACCGTGATCGCGTCGTCGCGGGAGCCGTTCACCTGGAACATGGAGCCGGTGAGGATGTTCGGCGGCTGGTAGCTCTGACCGTAGTTGGTGCTGGTCGGGTCCATCCAGGTGCCGGTCCAGGTGCCGCTGGGGTCGGCGATGCCGTTGCCCTGCGCCATCTTGGTCATCTTGTAGCAGACCAGGGTCCGGTTCGCCGTGCTCGTACCGTCGTTGCTCGCGGCGAGCCGGGTCTTCCAGAACACCTCGTTGCCGCTGAAGAAGCCCTGCTTGACGCCGGCCTTCCGGGCCGCCAGGACGTTGGAGTACTGGCTCTGCGTCCAGTACTCGTCATGGCCGGAGGACAGGTACACCTTGTGCTTCGGCAGCAGGGTGGCGCCGTTGGTCGACACGTCCACGCCCGACAGATAGCTGACGTCGTAGCCGTTGCGCTCCAGCCAGGACAGCATCATGAACTCGGAGCCGTAGATGCCGTTGTCACCGCCGATGTCCAGCGGCCGGTTGTAGCTGACCTCGTAGGCGCGGCCGTCCGGTGCGGGACCGGCGCCGCCGTAGAGGTCCTGGCCGCCGTAGTCGTTGTAGGCCTGCCAGGTCTGGTCGCTGGTCTGTACGACGATGTCGGAGGTGCTGGAGTCCTTGCGCACGACGAACGGGTACGGCATCAGGCCGTCGCCGTCGTTCTGCGTCAGGTTCGCGATGTACAGGCCGGACACCGCGTCGCTGGGCACCGTCCAGTTCACCGTGACGGGCCAGTTGCCGCAGTCGACCAGGCCTGTGCTGCTCTTGGTGGTGCAACTGGCGGGATTGGAGTTGGGGTTGTAGTTGGCCGGATAGTTCACGGCCACCTGGGCCGCGGTCGACATCAGACGCGCCCCGTCGCCGCCGTACCAGCCCAGCCGGTAGATCTCCACGTGGTACGCGACCGGCGACTGGATCTTGAACTGCACGGTGTCACCGGCCTGGACGCTCTCCTTGGTGGAGAACCCCTTGATGCCACCGTAGGCGTTGGGCGAGTACCAGTCGGACATGGGGCTGCCCGTCTTGGAGTTCTCGCAGACGACCGGGTTCGAGCCCGTGCCGCACGGGTCGGTGACCGCCGCCTGGGCGGGCAGGGCCTGCGGAAGCACCGCCCATATCAACGCTGCTACGACGGCGAGGCGCCCGCCCCGGATCCGTCTGCTCCATCTGTTCATGTGTACCTCTCAGCCGTGCTGTGCACTTGCAGGGCCGACCCATGGAGTCGGGGTGGAGCGTGGATGTGGGGGCCGATCAGCTGTCGAGCGCGGTGGCGAGCGTGTCCACGACGCGTTGTTGCTGGTCGGGGCTTATCTGGGGGAAGAGCGGCAGCGACAGGATCCGGTCCGCCGCCTTCTCGGCGTGGGGGAAGTCGCCGCGGGCGTGGCCGAGATGCCGGTACGCCTCGGTGAGGTGGACGGGGGCGGGGTAGTGCACCCCGGCGCCGATGCCCTCCGCGTTGAGCTTGCCCACGAGGTCGTCGCGGTCGGCTCCGGAGACCTGGACGACGTACAGGTGCCAGACGTGCAGGTTGCCCTCGGCGGTGGCCGGAAGCACGACGCGCCCGGCGGACACCAGGTCGGCGAGCAGCGCGTCGTAGCGGGCCGCAGCCGACCGCCGGGCCGCGTTGCCGTCCGCGAGCCGCGCCAGTTTCGCCCGCAGGACGACGGCCTGCAGCCCGTCCAGCCGGCTGTTGAACCCGGGGACGTCGTGGCGGTACTTGGCGACGCCGCCGTGGTTGGCGATCGCGCGGACCAGGCCGGCGAGTTCCTCGTCGTCGGTGAGCACCGCGCCCGCGTCGCCGTAGGCCCCCAGATTCTTGCCCGGGTAGAAGCTGGTCGCCGCGATCCCGCCGCTGCCCGGTGACCGGCCGTCGCGGGTGGCGCCCTGGCACTGGGCGGCGTCCTCGACGACCCGTACGTGGTCGGGCAGTTGGGCGGCCAGAGTCGACACTTCGGCCAGCTGGCCGTACAGGTGCACCGGTACGACCGCGCGGGTCGCCGGGCCGACCGCGTCCAGGGCGGCCTGCGGGTCGAGCAGGTAGGTGTCGGGCAGGCAGTCGGCCAGCACGGGCCGCGCGCCGATCCGGGCCACCGCGCCCGCGGTGGCGATGAAGGTGTTGGCGGGTATGACGACCTCGTCGCCGGGCCCGACCCCGCTCGCGCGCAGGGCGAGTTCGACGGCGTCGGTGCCGTTCGCGACGCCCACGCAGTGCGCGACACCGCCGAAGTCGGCGTACTCGCGCTCGAAGGCCCGCACCTCGTCGCCGCCGATGAAAGCGGTGTTGGCCAGGACCCGTTCGAACCCTGCCCTCACCTCGTCGGCGACCTCCTCGTGGGCCGCCTTGAGGTCCACAAGCGGAATCTGGTTCATGCGACTGGTCCCCCCAGTTGCTGTGTCAACAGTTCGTCGAGTGCGGGCGCCGCCGCCTCGCGCAGCCGTCGGGCCGGGCTCCCCACCCAGACCTCGCCCGGCGGCACATCGCCGAGCACGGCACTTCCCATCCCGATCAGCGACCAGGCGCCGACCACCGTGCCCTCCCTGATGAGGGCACCGGAGCCCACATAGGCGCCCCGCTCGAGCCGTACTCCCCCGCCCAGCCGGACGCCGGAGGTGATCGTGGCGAAGTCCTCGACCACGTCGTCATGGGTGAGGACGACCTGTGGCATCACCGCGACATGC
Source organism: Streptomyces sp. NBC_01390 (assembly GCF_045040105.1). Taxonomy (NCBI): domain Bacteria; kingdom Bacillati; phylum Actinomycetota; class Actinomycetes; order Kitasatosporales; family Streptomycetaceae; genus Streptomyces; species Streptomyces sp. NBC_01390. The sequence continues at coordinate 1,035,458 of NZ_CP109551.1, forward strand.
GCACCCAGCTCCACGGCCGCGGTCAGCACGCAGTGCGCGAGGAGCACCGAGCCGTGGCCGACCCGCGAGGTCGCCGACACCGACGCCGTCGGGTGGACCACGGTGGCGTAGCGGTCCGCAGACAGGCCGAGCCTGCGGACCAGCCGGGCGCGGGCCGCGTAGTCCCGGGGATTGCCGACGCAGATCACGACCCGCGCCTCGGGCAGGTCGTGGACCAGGTCGCAGCCGCCGAGTACGGGCACACCGTCCACCTCGGTGCCGTGCAGGGCGGAGTTGTCGTCGAGGTGCCCGAGCAGCTCGATGTCACCCGCGTCCCGTACGGCCTGGGCGGTCTCCCGGGCGAAGCCGCCCGCGCCGATGATCAGCAGTCCGCTCATCCACGCGCCTGTTCACGCAGGGCCGCCACCACGCGGTCCTGCTGGTCCTCGGTGAGTGTGTGGAACAGGGGCAGGATCAGCGAGTCGCGGCTGATCCGCTCGGTGACCGGCAGGGGCGCGCTCGGGTGACCCTCGTAGGCCGGTTCGAGGTGCGAGGCCATGATTCCGCGCCGGGCGGAGACGCCGGCGTCGGCGAGCGCGCCCAGCAGGTCGTCCCGGCCGACGGGGAAGTCCTCGTCCAGCAGCACCCAGTACGACTGGAAGTTGCTCTGCCCGTGCTCCGGGTCGCGTACGGGGGTGAGTCCGGGGACGTCCCGCAGCAACGCGTCGTAGCGGGCCGCCAGTTCGCGGCGGCGGGCGATCATCGCGTCGAGCTTGCCGAGCTGGACCAGGCCGATGGCGGCCTGGACGTCCGTCATCCGGTAGTTGTAGCCGACCTCGAGGTAGCTCTCCAGGACCGGCTTGCTGCTCGAATGGCGTTCGGCGGCCGAGGCGTTCATGCCGTGCTCGCGCAGCCGGCGCAGGCGTACCGCCCACTCGGCGTCGTCGGTGGTGATCATGCCGCCCTCGCCGGTTGTGACGAGCTTGCGGGGGTGGAAGGACCAGGCGGCGATCAGCGCGCCCTGTCCGACGGGCTTGCCGCCGACGGTCGAGCCGATGGCGCAGGCCGCGTCCTCGACGAGAGGCAGGTCCCAGTCGGCGCAGGCCGCGCGCAGGCTGTGCACATCGGCCGGTACGCCACCCTGGTGGACGGCGAGAACGGCCTTGGTGCGGGGGGTGCGGACCGCGTCCACGGTGGCCGTGGTCAGGTTGCCGGTGGCGGGGTCGACGTCGGCGAACACGGGTTCGGCGCCGACGTAGCGCACGGCGTTGGCGGTGGCGATGAACGACAGCGAGGGCGCCACGACCTCGTCGCCGGGCCCGAGTCCGAGCGCGACGAGCGCGAGGTGGAGCGCGGTGGTGCAGGAGCTGACGGCGATGCCGTGCTCGGCGCCCACCCGCTCCGCGAAGGCCTGCTCGAAGGCGGCGACCCGGGGCCCCTGGGCGACCCACCCGGACAGCACCGCGTCGGAGGCCGCCTTGGCCTCCTCCTCGCCGAGCCAGGGGATCATCACCGGGATGCGGTCGGTGCTCACTTGGCGGCCTCCGCGGCGGCGGCGTCGGCGGCGCGCTCGGCACGCCACCACTCCACCAGGTCCCTGAGTCCCGTACGCATGTCGATCCGCGCCGTGAAGCCGAGCCGCTCGGCGGCCTGGGTGGCGTCGGCGAGCCGTCGGACCACACCGTTCACCGCGCGGGCGGGCCCGTGCTCCGGCTCGAGGCCGGACGCGCCCATGGCCTCCAGCAGGCCGTCGGCGAGCTGGCGCAGCGAGGTCTCCGTGCCGCTGGCGACGTTGAACACCTCGTCCGTCACATCCGACTCGGCGGCCAGCACGTTCGCTCTGGCTATGTCCCGGACATCGACGAAGTCCATGGTCTGGGTGCCGTCGCCGAGGATCAGCGGCGGCTCGCCCGCCTCGATGCGCTCCATCCAGCGGATGAGCACCTCGGTGTAGAGGCCGTGGATGTCCATCCGGGGGCCGTAGACGTTGAAGTAGCGCAGCGCCACGTAGTCCAGTCCGTACATGGCGTGGAAGCTGCGCAGCATGCCCTCGTTGAAGGCCTTCGCCGCCCCGTAGAAGGTGTCGTTGTTGTACGCGTGGTGTCGCTCGGTCGTCGGGAAGGTCTCGGCCATGCCGTAGACGGACGCCGAGGACGAGGCGATGACCTTGCCGACGCCGGCCTCGGCCGCCGCCTCCAGGACGTTGAAGGTGCCGTCGACCATGACCTCGTTGGCCAGCCGGGGTTCCTGCGCGCACTGGGTGATGCGGATCGCGGCGAGGTGGAACACCAGGTCGGCGCCCTCGGTGACCTTCCGTACGGTGGCGGCGTCCCGGATGTCGCCCTCGACGACCTCCACGACCCCGCTGGGCATGGCCTTGGCGAGGTTGGCTCTCCGGCCCCGGACGAAGTTGTCCAGCACCACGATCTCGCGGGCGCCGCCCTCGGCCAGGAGGTCGACAAGGTTGGAGCCGATGGTGCCCGCTCCCCCGGTGACCAGGATCTTCTTGCCTCGTACGCTGCTCAACTGCCCTGCCCTCTCAGTGAATGGGAACGTCAACGTCCGGCACGCAGGCCGACGACCGCGCCCTTGAACTCCAGGCTCCGGGACGCCGCCTCGAGAATGTCCAGCACCCTGAGGCCCGCCCGGCCGTCGGTCAGCGGCGCCCTGCGCTGTCTGATCGCGTCGCCGAACTCGTCGACCATGCTGCGCAGCGCCTCCTTCTCGCCGATGGCGGGCGCGACCATGTCGCCGGAGCGGTAGGAGACGAGCATGTCCCGGCGTTCGTCCGCACCGATCTCCTGGGGCGCGGACAGGTCCACTCCCCGGTCGAAGATCGCCACGCGCTGGGCGGGGTTGAGGTCGTCCCAGATCAGCGTGCGTTTGGCGCCGCCCACCATGGTGGTGCGGACCTTGGTCGGCGACAGCCAGTTGACGTGCACGTGGGCGATGGCCCCCGTGTTGAGCTGGAGCGTCAGATAGGCCACGCAGGCCTGTCCCGCGCCGATCGGGTCGGCCCCGTGGGCGGCGACGGCGACCGGCTCGACGTTGTCGGGGAGGATGAAGTCGAGGATCGACAGGTCGTGCGGGGCCAGGTCCCACATGACGTCGATGTCCTTCTGGACGAGCCCCAGGTTGATGCGGACCGAGTCGACGAAGTGGATCTCGCCGAGTTCCCCGGAGCGGACCAGTTCCCGGATACGGCCCACGGCGGGCGTGTAGCAGTAGGTGTGGTCGCACATCAGGGTGAGGCCGCGCTCCTCCGCCTCGGTGACCAGGCGCATTCCGTCGGCGTAGGTCGCCGCGAGGGGCTTCTCCACGAGGACGTGCTTTCCGGCGCGCAGGGCGGCCAGGGCGATGTCGAGGTGGGTGCCGGCGGGCGTGGCCACGGCGACGGCGTGGACGGAGGGGTCGGCGAGGACGGCCGCGTAGTCCGCGGTGGCCTGGACGGTCGAGTAACCGCCGAGGACCCGCTGGGCCCGGTCCACGTCGAGGTCGCACAGCCAACGCAGCCGGAACTGCTCGCTGGCCTGGAAGTTGCGTACGAGGTTGGGGCCCCAGTAGCCCGCCCCGACGACCGCGATCCCCAACGGCTCGGTGGTCTGCGTCACTTGGCTCTTCTTCCCTCGGTCCATCAGTAGGCCCCCGTTCCGCGCACCACAGCGGACCCGGTGCGCGCCAGAATCTCCAGGTCGAGTCCCATCGACCAGTTGTCCACGTAGCCGAGATCGAGCCGGACCGCCTCGTCCCAGGGCAGGTCGGAGCGACCGCTGACCTGCCACAGCCCGGTGAGGCCGGGCTTGACGAGCAGTCGGCGCTTGACCTCCGGTGTGTACTCCTCGACCTCCTCCGGCAGCGGCGGACGGGGGCCGACGAGCGACATGTGGCCGCCGAGCACGTTGATCAGCTGCGGGAGTTCGTCGATCGACGTGCGGCGCAGCACCGAGCCGACGCGGGTGATGCGCGGGTCCTGCTTCACCTTGAAGAGCAGGCCGTCGCTGTTCTCGTTGAGGTGTTCCAGTTCCGCCCGGAGGGACTCGGAGTCGGGTCGCATGGTGCGGAACTTGAACATGGTGAAGTGGTCGCCGTACCGGCCCACCCGCTGCTGTCTGAACAGCGTCGGCCCGGAGCTGTCCAGCCGCACGATCAGGGCGATCAGCAGCAGGGGCAGCGCGAGGACGGCCAGGAGCACCGCCGCGAGCGAACGGTCCAGGAGTTCCTTGGGCAGCCGGGAGATCCGGGTGAGGTTGGGTGCCTGTATCCGTACCAGCGGCACCCCGTTGGTGGGGCGTACCGCCAGCCGGGACGCGGACACGTCGGTCAGTACGGGGGCCAGCAGGAAGTCGACCCCTTGCACGGCCGCGGTCCATGACATCCGGCGCAGGACGGAGGCGTCGGCCTCGGGGACCGGCACTGCGACCACGGTGCTGATGCCCATGACCCGGACGACGTCGTCCATGTCGCCGACTCCGCCGAGGACGGGAAGCCCCAGCTTGTGGATCTCCGTCCGGTTCTTCGGATCGCTCAGGCACACCCCGGCGACCTGCAGTTCCTGAGCGCCGTCGCGACGCAGTACGGCGACCAGCTCCACGATGCCGCGGGAGGGCCCGACCAGGAGTGTCGTGCTCCGGTCCCGGCCCCGCGCCCATCTTCGGTGCAGTCGGCGGCGGAGCGCGTACCGGCCCGGCAGGGCGATCACGACAACCGGTACGGTGGCCATGATCATGTCATGGAGGAGTCCCTCGTCGTGCGCGACCAGGTAGTGCGCGACCGCGGCCAGCGCCGGGAGCACCAGGGCCCCACGAAGCACCCGTCGGTACTCCTCGGTTCCCAGACCCAGGGCGGTGCGGTCGTAGGAGCGGTGGGCGATCATGACGACGATCCACATAGGAGGCAGCACCAGAGCCACCGCCCAGCGGCCGTACACCGCGTGGATCAGGAAGGCCGCGGCAACGGCGGCGAAGCCGTCCGCGACCAACAGGGCGATCCGGTATTTGCGATCCCAACGTCTTCGGCGAGCTTCCGGAGTTCTGCGTTCCGCAACCAGTTGCTCATGCGTGACCTCAATGGCCATGCTCCCCCCACCACATGCGCGGCTACCCCCCGATTCGAAGTGCCCTCCACACAGCGACACTGGAAAGCGAGGGAGCGTCAGCGGTTCCCCAACCGCCTCATGCCCCCCAGCATGCTTTTACTACAAGTTCAAATTCGTGCAAAAAGCCGCACCATGACATGCAGTCAAGGACGAGTTCCCCACCCAAACCGGTCCGGCGGCACTCAATCTAGACCACCAAACGCAATGACGGGAACGGTTGAACGAAACACACATCGCATTAGTGACACTGACGGCATACTGCCCACGTGACGAGCATCGTGATACCGGCGCACAATGAGGCGCGTGTGATCGGCAGACTCCTCGATTCGCTGGTGGCCGACTCCCCCGAGGACGAGACCGACATCGTCGTTGTATGCAACGGCTGCACGGACGACACCGCGAAAATCGCGGCCGCGTACGGACCGCGCGTCAGGGTGGTCGAGATCCCCACCCCCTCGAAGCACGCCGCTCTGCGGGCGGGCGACGACCACGCCCGCGGCTTCCCCCGCCTCTACGTGGACGCCGACGTCGTGCTCACGGGCACGGACGTCCGGGCCCTCACCGAGCCCCTGGACGACGACACCTCCGCCGTCCTCGCCACCGCCCCAGACCGGCGCATCCCGCTGGCCGGCTGCGCCTGGCGGGTCCGCGCCTACTACCGGGTGTGGCAGCAACTCCCCGCCGTCCGCGAGGGGCTGTTCGGCCGGGGCGTCATCGCGGTCTCCAAGGCCGGGCACACCAGGATCGCCGCCCTGCCGCCGCTGATGGCGGACGACCTGGCCGCCTCCCTCGCGTTCGGCCCGCAGGAGCGGCTCGTGGTCGACGGGGCCGGTGTCGTGGTCCACCCGCCGCGCACCTGGCGGGACTTGATGAAACGGCGCGTCCGGGCCGCGGTGTCCACCGCCCAGGTGGAACAGCACCAGGGACCGGAGGAAGCCTCGGCGCGCACGAGCGTGGCCGATCTGAAAGCCCTGGTCCGCAGGGATCCGAAGCTCCTGCCCAGTGTCGTAGTCTTCCTCGCGGCGGCGGTCGCCGCCCGGCGGGGGGCCCGAAAGGCCATCCGGGCACAGGACTTCGGCACCTGGCTACGGGACGAGAGCAGCCGGCAGAACTGAGCACCGCACCTGGAGTTCTCGATCATGTATCTCACCGACCGTTCCGCCCCCGCACAGGCGGACACCGAACAGGGCCGAAGACGTGGCCCGGGGCGCGGGGTCGCCCCGGTGGTGCTCGTGCTGGGCTCGGTCAGCCTGATAACCGACATCTCCTCGGAGATGGTCACCGCCGTTCTGCCGCTCTACCTCGTCACCACGCTCGGCTTCACCCCGCTGGTGTTCGGCACCCTCGACGGTGTCTACAACGGCGTCAGTGCGCTGGTCCAGCTCACCGGCGGCCACCTCGCCGACCGGGTGCGCAACCACAAGCTGATGGCCGGGCTCGGGTACGGTCTGTCCGCGCTGTGCAAGCCGCTGCTCCTGCTCGTGAGCAGCATCGGCGCCCTCGGCACGGTCCTCGCCCTGGACCGGACCGGCAAGGGCCTGCGCACCGCCCCGCGCGACGCGATGATCTCCCTGTCCACACCTCCCGAGCGGCAGGGCCGCGCCTTCGGCGTGCACCGGGCGATGGACACCACGGGCGCGATGCTGGGCCCGCTGGCCGCCTTCTTCATCCTGCGCGCGGCGACCGACGGCTATGACGCCGTGTTCGGCGTGAGCGCGTGCGTCGCCGTGCTCGGTGTGCTCGTACTGGTGCTGTTCGTGCCGGGCAGACGGCGGGAGACGCGGGCGGACGAAGCTGGCGCGGCCGACACCAGGCCGCCCGTGCGGGTACGCGAGGCGCTGGCCCTGCTGCGGCTGCCCCGGCTGCGGGCGCTCGCCCTCTGCGCCGCGCTCCTCGGCCTGACGACGGTCAGCGACGCATTCGTCTACCTGCTCCTGCAACGACGGGCGGACATCGCCGACGAGTGGTTCCCGCTGCTGCCGCTGGGCACCGCCGCCGTGTTCCTGCTGCTGGCCGTGCCCTTCGGCACGCTGGCCGACCGGGTCGGGCGCCGCACCGTGTTCCTCGCCGGGCACGTCAGTCTGCTCACCGGCTACGGCCTGCTGCTGTGGGCCCCGGCCACGCCGGCCCTGCCCTTCCTCGTACTCGCCCTGCACGGCGTGTTCTACGCGGCCACCGACGGCGTGCTGCCGGCCGCTCTCGCCGACGTCGTGCCCGAGCAACTGCGCGCCAGCGGCCTCGCCATCGTCGGGACCAGCCAGGCGCTGGCCCGGTTCTGCTGCTCCCTCGCCTTCGGCGCCGCCTGGACGGTGTGGGGCGACGGTCCCGCGCTGGCCGGGTCGGCGGTCGGTCTGCTGTGCTGCGCGGTCGTCGCGGGCATGGTGCTGCGGCCGGCCGGTGAGACCCGATGACCACCACAGCCACAACGCCCCAAGGATCCGGATGACTTCGCTGCGCCGCCGCCTGCTCGTACTCGTCGCGGGAGTCCTCGTCCTCGCGGGCGTGGGAACCGGCGTGGTCCTGCACGCCGCCGACCGCGCGGACCGGGCGAACAGGTCGCAGCCGGGCGGACCCGCCGTCAGTACGGGCAGGCTGACACTCGACCAGAAGAGCCGCCTGACGTTCGTCAACGCCGCCGCCGGCCCGCACCGCACCGCGGTCGCCTCGGTCCCGTCCGCCGACCCCGGCGCGGGCCGGACCGCCTCGGACCTGAAGTGCGCGCGCTTCTACGCGGCGGCCGGCACCGGCATCTGTCTCCAGTCCGTCCCCGGGGTCCTCAAGCAGAGCAACCGCGCCCTGCTCCTGGACGCGAACCTGCGCACCGTACGCACCTACCCGCTCGCGGGCGCCCCCAGCCGGGCCCGGGTCTCCCCCAGTGGCCGCTTCGTCGCCTGGACCGTCTTCGTCTCCGGCGAGTCCTACGCGTCCGCCTTCTTCTCCACCCGGACCTCGGTCCTGGACACCCGCACCATGAAGCTGACGCCCAGCCTGGAGACGTTCTCCGTCGTCCTGGACGGCAAGCCGTACCGCGCCTCGGACATCAACTTCTGGGGCGTCACCTTCGCCTCCGACAACGACACCATCTACGCCACCCTCAACACCGGCAGCAAGACCTATCTGGTGCGGGGTTCGCTCTCCGAGCGCAAGGTCACCACCCTGATCGAGAACGTGGAGTGCCCCTCGCTCTCCCCGGACGGGACACGCGTCGCCTTCAAGAAGCGGGTCCTGTCCCGTACGGCCCTCTGGCACGAGTACGTCCTCGACCTCGCCACCCTCAAGGAAACGGCACTCGCCGAACGCCACAGCGTCGACGACCAGGCCACCTGGCTCGACAACAGCACGATCGCCTACGCCCTGCCCACCAACGGCCAGATCGGCAGCAGCGACCTGTGGACCGTACCCGCGAACGGCACGGGCAGCCCCCGTCTGCTGATCCCGGGGGCTTCGTCCCCGGCACCCCTCTAGACGGCGAAGCGCGGGCACACCCGCCGGGTTCAGGGAGCGTCCCGCTCGCTGTTCCCGTACGCCGGGAGCGAACCGTCTCCGCTCAGAGCGACTTGCCGGGGTTGAGGATGCCCCGCGGGTCGAACGCCTCCCTGAGTCTGCGCTGCAACGCGTGTGCCGCGGGGCCCAGTTCGTCCGCCACCCATTGCCGTTTGAGCACCCCCACCCCGTGCTCACCGGTGAGTGTGCCACCGAGCCGCAGGGCCAGGGCGAAGATCTCGCCCGCCGCCTCCCAGGCCGCGTCCGGCAGACCCGGCAGTGCCGGGTCCACGACGATGATCGGGTGGAGGTTCCCGTCCGCCGCGTGCGCGATGGTGAAGACCGGCACGTCATGGCGTGCGGAAATGGCCCGGATCTCCGCGGCCGCCTCCGCGAGCCGGGAGCGGGGCACCACGATGTCCTCGATCAGCGGTCGTCCGAGGCGTTCCAGCGCGGGCAGGGCCAGTCGGCGGGCGGCCAGGAGCGCCTCGGCCTCGGTGGGATCCGTGGTCGTTTCCACGGTTGTCGCCAGCGGCTTCAGCAGCTGTGCGACGGACGCCGCCTCGGCCGCCGCGCCTGCGCCGTCGCACTGGACGAGCAGCAGGGCCGCGCCCCGCTTCCGCAGCGCCGGGTCGATCGCCTGGAGCACCGGCCCGTCGACGAGTTCCGCGAGCGCGGGCTCGACACCGGCGCGGGTGATGGCGTAGGAGGCCTCGGCGGCCCGCTCGAACGAGGAGAAGTACGCGGCAAGGGTGGCTGTCGCCACCGGGATCGGGCGCAGCCGCAGGGTGGCCGACGTGATCACCGCCAGGGTGCCTTCCGAGCCGGTGACCAGGGCAGTCAGGTCGTAGCCGGTCACTCCCTTGACCGTCCGGCGGCCGGTCCGCAGCACGGTGCCGTCGGCCAGCACCGCCTCCAGGCCGAGCACGCTGTCCCGGGTCACCCCGTACTTCGCGCAGCGCAGACCGCCCGCGTTCGTGGCGATGTTCCCGCCGATCGTGGACAGGGCGGCGCTCGCCGGATCGGGCGCGTACCGCAGCCCGTGCGCGGCGGCGGCGCGGTCCAGGTCGGCGGTGATCACTCCGGGTTCTACGACGGCGAGCTGGTCGTCCGCCGACAGTTCGAGCACCCGGTTCATCCCGGACAGGTCCAGGACGAGCGAGCCCTCGCCCGCCGAGGCTCCGCCCGACAGACCGGTGCCAGCACCGCGCGGTACCACCGGCACCCGCAGAGCGTGCGCGTGCCGGAGCGTGACGGTCACGTCCTCGGTGCGCCGGGCGTGCACGACGGCCAGCGGACTGCCGACGGGCCGGGTGCCGGAGCGGTCGGTGGCGTACGGGGCGAGCGCCGCCCGGTCCGTGGTCAGCCGGTCGGGGGCGAGGTCACGGGCCAGGAGGCCCAGGAGCTGCGCGGACGCGGTGGTTGCGGGTGCGGTCACGGGTTCAGTGCCTTCGTTCCGATCGCCAGCAGGGAGATGTCCTCCTGGGGTGCGTGCACGGGGCCGCACTGGATGTCGCGGAAGTGCCGCTCCAAGGGGTTGTCGCGCGCCAGGCCCGGATTGCCGAGCAGCCGGACCGCCAGCTCCACGGCCCGTACACCGTGCCGGTCGGCCAGCAGGCGTGCGCCCAGGGCCTGTTCGGGGGTGTACGCGGTGTCGTCGGCGTCGATCCGGGCGGCGCCGCCGAACACCAACTGCTCGGCGGAGGCGAGCAGCACCTCGATCTCTCCGGCGGTCCGTCGGAAGCGTTCCGTACGGGCCACCGGATGGCCGAGGTTGGCGGGCACCCGCTCGTGGGCGAAGGTGTGGAAGAAGGACTGCGCGGCCCGTGCGACGCCCAAGTAGAGCGCGGCGAGCGGGAGATGGAGGGAGGCGCCGGCCCTGTTGTCCTGCTCGGCCGCCGGACCGTACGGGGTGAGCCCGATGACCTGCTCGTACGGGACTTCCACCTCCCGGAAGGTCACCGAGTGGCTGCCGCTGGCCCGTAGCCCCAACTGGTCCCAGCGGTCGGTGATCTCGATGCCGGGAGAGTCACCCGGCACCAGGAACGTGCCCACCCGTGGTTCCGGCTCGTCGGTGGTGGCCCACACCAGGAACCAGGCGAGCCCCTCCGCGCCCGTCACGAACCGCTTGGTGCCGCTGACCGACCAGCCGTCGGTGGTGCGCCGGGCACGCGTGGCGGGTAGGCCGCCTCGCGCGGGTGAGCCCAACTCGGGCTCCACGCGGGCGTGGTTGACGAGCGCCGGCCGCTCCTCGGACTCCTTGAGCAGGCGCGCGTACAGCTCGTCCGGCCAGTGCGGCTGAGCCGCCTGCCTGCTGTGCGTGGCGAGGGTCATCGCGGCGATCAGGGCGACCGAGGGGTCCCCCTGCCCCAGCGTGTGCAGAATGCGCGCGGTCTCCTCGACGCCGGCGCCCCGGCCGCCGTACCGGTCACCGACGGTGGCGGTGAGCAGCCCGGCCTCGTGCACGGCGCGCAGGGACTCGGTGGGAAAGGCGCCGGACCGGTCGTAGCCGGGGGCCAGTTCCGCGAGACGGGATATCAGGTCCGTGGCCACAGCGCCTTCTTCAGGTCGGCGTTCAGGTCGGTGTTCAGCTCGCGGCTCCAGAAGGACTTGACGTCCAGGGGCGACTTCAGCGCGCCGAGTTCGGCGAACGCGTCGGCGACCTTCTGCTGCGAGGCGATCGTGTCGTCGCCGACCGTCCGGGCCTGCGTCGGCCGCTGCGCCTGCTGGGCGCGGAAGTCCTTCTCCGCCTGGGCCAGGGGCTGGTGGGTGGTGGTGGCGATCAGCTTGGCGAACTCGTGCTGCCGGCCGTCACGGACGTACGCGTACGCCTTGGTGATCCGCGCGATCAGGTCGGCCGTGGCGGCCCGCTGCCCCGCGCTCTCGAGGACGCTGTCCCGCGCCGACCAGAGGAAGTTGCCGGACAGGATGTCCTTGCCGGAGCCGACCGTCGTGGCGCCCTGCTGGTGGGCGGTGATGATCGACGTGCCGTACGAGGCGAAGGCGTCGATGCTCCCGCCGCCCAGGGCGGCGAGACCGTCGTTGGGCAGCAGCGGCTTGGCGTCGATGTCGGACCACTTCAGGCCCGCCTGCTTCAGCAGCTCGTACAGGAAGTAGTGGGCGGTCGTGTTCTGGACGTAGCCGACCTTCTTGCCCTTCAGGCCCGCGATGTCGGTCACCTCGGAGCCCCCCGGGACCACGACCTCCTGGTTCAGGGTCGTGCCGCGCTGCACGGCGACGACCTTGAAGTTGGGTTTGCCGTCGGCCGCCGCGAAGACCGGCGGGATCTCGCTGGACGAGGCCACGTCGAGGGCTCCCGCGCGGATGGCCTGGAGCTGCTGGTCACCGCCCTGGAACAGGCTCCACTTGACCTTGTAGGGGGTGTCGTCGAGGTGCGCGAACTTGAGGATCGCCTCCTCGCCCTTCCAGCCGGTGGCGCCGACACGCAGGGTCACCGAGGACAGGCCGGACGAGGACGTGGCCGTCGCGTCGCCCCCGCAGGCAGCCGCGAACGGCAACAGAAGGGCGAGGGCGGCGGCGGACGCGCGCAGGGAACGGCGGAACAACACGGAGTCTCCATATGGGTCTTCGCAAACGGGCGTGGTGGACGGGGATCCAGGCGGCTCGGGTCAGGCGGCCTGGGAGGCGGCGGCTCGGTGGGCGAGTTCCTGCCGGACCAGCGGGACGACGTAACGGGCATAGTCGATCGCGTCGTTGAGCGGGTCGTAGCCGCGGATCGACAGCAGGTCGCAGCCGATGTCGACATAGTCGAGCAGCGCCTTGGCGACCGTCTCGGGAGAGCCGACCAGGGCGGTCGAGGCACCCGCGGCATTGGTGGCGACCGCCGGGGCGGTCCACAGGCAGCGGTCCTGGACCTCGCCGCGCTCCGCGATGTCGAGCAACCGCTGCGATCCGACGTTCGCCGGACGCCCGGTGGTCCGGTAGTGGCGCAGCAGCTCCGTGTTCTTCGCCTGGTCCTTCAGCACGCCCAGCGTCCGGTGCGCCTTCTCCCAGGCCAGTTCGTCGGTGGGCGCGATGATCGGCCGGAACGACACCCAGATACGGGGGTGGGGGCGGCCGGCGGCGTCCGCGACCGCGTTGACGGCGGCGATCTGCTCGGCGGTCTCCTTCAGCGGCTCGCCCCACAGGCCGAAGATGTCGCCCTGCCGGCCGCCGACCCGGTAGGCGTCCTGGGAGGACCCGCCCACGGAGACGGGGATGAGCCCGTTGAACGGCTTCACATCGGAGTAGTAGCCCTCGAACCTGAAGTACTTGCCCTCGTGCGAGACGGGTCCCTCGGCCGTCCACACCTTCCGCAGGATCTGGATGTACTCGTCCGAACGCTCGTACCGCTCACTCTTGTTGAGGTAGTCGCCCTCCCGGTGCTGCTCCTCGTCGCTGCCGCCGGAGATGATGTGCAGCGACAGTCGGCCGTCGCTGATCTGGTCGAGGGTCGCAAGGGCGCGGGCCGCGTGCGTGGGGAAGACGACGCCGGGCCGGTGCGCCAGGATCGGGCGGACGCGTTCGGTGTGGGTGGCGACGAACTGGGCGACCTGGAAGGCGTCCGGCGAGGCGGAGTGATAGGCGACCAGAGTGTGGTCGAAGCCGCCGTCGTCCAGGGCACGGGCGTACCTGCGCAGGTAGTCGGGGTCGAAGCCGGTCCGGCTCGCCGCGGCCGGGCCCGAGGCCCCGGAGTCGGTGTGGACGGCGCTGATGAACTCGACGGGCATAATGAACTCCCTTTCTCGGAGCGGCAGTTGAGTTCCGCTTCTCAGAACGTCAGTTGAGTTCCGCGTAGGTCACTTGAGGACGGAGGTGTCGGCGGACTTGGCCACGTCGACGTTCGGCTCCAGGACGCCGATGCCGTTCATGAGGTCGGCCACGCCCTGGACGGTGCGGTTCACGTCGGAGTCGATCGGCAGCACCTGGCTGTACGCGGCCGAGGCGAGCGTCTTCGCCACGGAGGCGTCGGCGCCGTTGCGCTGTTCGATGGCCTTGGCGTACGCGTCCCGGTGCGTGCTCGTCCACTTCAGGGCCGTGCCGAGGCGGCGCAGGAAGTCGCCGAGGGCGGTCTTCTTCTGCTGGTCCGCCAGGGCCTTGTCGGAGGCGCCGATGAAGCCGTAGCCGCTGACGCGCCCGTCGGCGCCGTCGACGAGGAGTCTGCCGCCCTGCTCCAGACCGACGGCCTGGTAGACGCCGAAGGTCGCCCAGATCTTGACCTTCCCCGAGGCGAACGCGGCCTGTGCGTCGGTCGGCAGCAGGTACTGGACCTTCACGTCCGAGTAGGTGAGGCCGTTCTGCTTCAGGGCGTTCGCGAGCAGGTACTCGGCGACGCTGCCCTTCGCCGAGGACACCACGACCTTCTGGCCCTTGAGGTCCTTGACGCTGTCGATGCCGGAGTCCTTGCGCACGATGATCCCGACGTGCTTGCCGTCGTTCTTGAGCGCCGCCACGTTCTTGAACTTCACCCCGCCGCTGAGCGCCTGGAGGGCCGGCAGGTCGGCGGAGAACCCGGTGTCGGCGGCGCCCGCCTGCACGGCCTGGTAGAGCGGGGCGGCCCCCTGGAACTCCGCCCACTTCACCTTGTACGCGGCGCCCTTGAGCGCGCCGGAGGCGGCGATGATCGTCTGGAGGGTCTTGGCCTGGTCGCCGATGGTGAGGGTGACCTCGTCCTGGCTCTTGGCGGTGTCCGCGGCGGAGTCGGCGCCACACGCCGTCAGTGCCAGGAGGGCGGAGAGGCTGAGTCCGGCGGCGGCGAGTCTGCGTATCACGAGAGGGTCCCTTCAAGGGCCTTGGTGTCGGCCGGGGTGTTGGTGGGGGTGACGCCGAGCCAGCCGAGGAGACGGGCGCGCAGGGCGACGAACTCGGGGGCGGTGAGGTCGCGGGGGCGCGGCAGGCCGACGGTCAGGTCGTGGGCGATCCGGCCCTCGTCCATCACCAGGACGCGGTCGGCGAGCAGCAGCGCCTCCTCCACGTCGTGGGTGACGAGGAGGATCGCGCAGCCGTGCCGCTTCCACAGTTCGGCGACCAGCTGCTGCACCCGGCCTCGGGTGAGGGCGTCGAGGGCGCCGAACGGCTCGTCCAGGAGCAGGAGTTCGGGCTCGCGGACCAGGGCGCGGGCCAGCGAGACACGCTGGGCCTGGCCGCCGGAGAGGGTCTTGGGCCAGACGGTGGCACGGTCCGCGATCCCGACCTCGTGCAGCGCCTGCTCGGCGCGCGACCGGTCGGGGCGGCCGGGCAGCCCGAGGACCACATTGCGCCATACCTTCAGCCAGGGCAGCAGCCGCGGCGACTGGAAGGCCGCGCTGCGACGGGCGGGTACGGTGACCTCGCCGCCGATCTCGTCGTCGAGCCCGGCGAGGATCCGCAGCAGCGTCGACTTGCCGCAGCCGCTGTGCCCGAGCAGGGCCACGAACTCGCCCTCCCGGAGGTCGAGGTCGAGGTCGTGCAGGACGGTGTTGCCGTCGAAGGCCCGTGAAAGCCCGCGGATTTCCACACTGTTGGTCATGGTCCTATGCCTCACCCTCGAAGTTGGCCCGCCAGGTCAGCAGCCGGCGCGACAGGACGCGTACGGCGAAGTCGCAGGCGAGACCGAGCAGCGCGTAGACGGCGAGGCAGAGCACGATGACGTCCGTGCGGAAGTACTGCTGGGCGTTGCTCATCAGATAGCCGAGGCCCGCGTCCGCATTGACCTGCTCGGCGAATACGAGGGCGAGCCAGGCGGTGGAGAGGGCGTACCGGAGCCCCACGAGTGCCCCGGGCAGCGCGCTCGGCAGGATGACGTACCGGATCAGGCCCAGCCTGCCGAGCCCCATCATCCGTGCGGCTTCGACGAGTTGGGAGTCGGTGGAGCGGATGCCGCCGTAGATGTTGAAGTACAGCGGATAGGTGACACCGAGCGCGACCAGCGCGACCTTCGGGGTCTCCTCGATGCCGAACCACACGATGAACAGCGGGATCAGTCCGACCCAGGGGATCGCCCGGAACATGCCCATCGAGGAGTCGATGACGTCCTCGCCGAGCCGGAACAGTCCGGCCAGCAGGGACAGGCTGAGGGCGACGGTCGCCCCGATGAGGAAGCCGATGGCAGCCCGGCGCCCCGACGCGGCGATGGCGCTGGGGAGTTCGCCGTTCTGCGTCAGCTCGACGGCCTGCTTCACGACGTCCACGGGGGACGCGAGGACCGATTCGGGGAGCACACCGGTGGCCGAGGTCAGGAACCAGAGCAGGACCAGCCCCACGGGTCCGGCTGTCCGGCGCACGGAGCGGGGCACCCGGAAGCGGCGGGTGGTGCGGGCGGTGCCCCGGATGGTCACCCGGGCTGTGGGCGGCGCCTTGTCGGTCGGGGAGTGCGGGCGCGGCAGGGCCGTGGTGGCCGCCGCGTCGAGCGGTTTCGTCGTCATGTGCGGGGATTCCTCTCGCGTCGCCTCAGGACGGCAGCGGACCGGTCGCGGCCGGGCGGGCGGGATCGGCGGACCAGGCGGACCAGGAGCCGGGGAAGAGCGTCGCCTCGAAACCGGCCAAGGCGAGCGCGGCGATCTGGTGGGCGGCGGTGACGCCGGACCCGCAGTACACGCCGATCCGGGAACCGGCGTCGGCGCCGAGCTCCTCGAACCGCTTGCGCAGCACCTCGGGCGGCAGGAACGTCCCGTCCGCCGCGAGGTTCTCCCCGGTCGGCGCCGAGACCGCCCCCGGAATGTGTCCCGCCCGCGGGTCGACGGGCTCCACCTCACCCCGGTACCGCTCGGCGGCACGGGCGTCCAACAGCAGGCCGCCACCTGCGAGTTCAGCTGCGCCGTCGGCATCGGTGACCGGCAGTCCGCCCGGTTTCAGCACGACGTCACCCGGCGCGGGAGCGGTCGGCACTCCGGTCTCCAGCGGCAGTCCCGCCGCCCGCCAGGCCCCCAACGCCCCGTCCAGCAACGTCACATCAGTCACTCCGGCGTGCCGCAGGAGCCACCAGGCGCGGGCCGCCGCCGTGTTGCCCAAGTCGTCGTGGACGACGACTGCTTGACCGTCACGAATGCCCCACCGGCGGGCCGCACTCTGCAACTCCGCCAGGTCCGGCAGCGGATGGCGGCCCACCTCCGGGCTCGCCGGCGCGGCGAGTTCGGTGTCCAGGTCGACGTACACCGCCCCCGGGATGTGCCCATCGGCATAGTGATCGCGGCCGTGCGGGTCACCGAGCGCCCATCGGACGTCGAGCACCACCGGCGGCCGGTCCGAGACGAGCAGTTCACGCAGCTCGCTGACGGTCGTCGTCACCCGGGCGCTCATACGAGACCCTCCGCGATCGCGGGCAGCTCGGGCGAGAGGCGCAGTCGTTCCAGGAAGAGCACAACCGTGGCCGCGGCCGTGCGGTGCAACGCGTCGTTGAGGACGTCGTGCCGACCGCCGTTGAAGGTCACGACCTGTACGCCCGAGTGGCCCTCGTAGGCGCTGAGCGCCCGGTCGAGCGGGCTCACCGTGTCGTCCGTGCCGTGCAGGGCCAGCACGGGAACGCCGGCGAGATCCAGTCGCAGTTCCGGCAGAACGGGCGGCTCGTCGAGCGCGCCCCGCCGGAAGAGCGGGTCGTTGGTGAGGCGTCCCTGGTGGGTGGGGCAGGCGGTGCGTGCCTCGACCTCGCTCTCCCAACCTCCGGACGTCCAAGGGCCGGTGGGTAGGCCCGCCAGGATCAGCGCGTCGACGCCCGCGGGCTGCTCGGCGGCGAGCCGAGCGGCGTACCGGGCGCCCGTGTCCGAACCGACGAGCACCTTGGGGCCGGGCAGCGACTCGTCGGCGAGGAGCTTGGCCGCCTCGTCGAGCACGGAGGGGTCCGCGGAGGCGTCGCCGAGGGCGCGCACCCGGTAGGCGTCGAAGGCGAGACGGCGGCCGAACCGCTCGTACACGCCCCCGTGTTCGCCCCGCCCGGCCAGCACGATGAGCGTGCCGCGTGCGGCGAGGCCTTCGGGTTCGTCCCAGGAGGAGACAGGCGAGGGGGAGGAAGAGAGGGAGGGAGAGGAGGAGGGCATGGGGAAGCAACTCCCGTTTCGGGGCAGGGGGAATGAACGCGTGACGAGCAGAAGGGGACGCCGACACGTGTCAGAACAAGGGAGACGTGATCAGCTCAGGCCCGGCGGGAGCGCCGGTGTGGAGAACGGGAACGCCGGTACGCGGCGGAGATCAACGACAGCGCGCGCTGCACGCCACGCCGAAGTCAATGACTCGGCGCTGCGTCAGAAGGGCAGCGGAAGCGGTCGTGGGAACCATGCGCTCATCATGACCGGCCGGGACGGACCACGTCCAACGACGATTCCGCATCGAAACCGATCAGCGATCGCGATCGATGCCGGATACGGGCTACCGTCGCCGTATGCCCCAACCTGTCCTCGACATCGTGGCCCTGCGCAGCCTGACCGCGATAGCCGACTGCGGCGGCTTCCATCGCGCGGCCCGCTCACTCGCGCTCAGCCAGTCCGCGGTGAGCCAGCATGTACGCCGACTGGAGAAGACGCTCGGGGGCCCGGTCGTCGAACGTGAGGGCCGGGGCATGCGGTTCACCCCTCAGGGACGCCTGCTCGTCGAGCAGGCCCGGCGCATTCTCGCCGTCCATGACGAGGCGGTGCGCGCCCTGCTCGACGTGGACGGCGACACCGTCACGATCGGTTCCACCGAGCACGCCGCCGACCAGTTCCTGCCCCGCCTCACCGCGGCCGTCCAGGAGGTGCGGCCCGGCTGCAGGGTGCGGTTCCGCATCGACCGCTCGGCGCGGCTGGTCGAGGCCGTGGAACGGGGCAGCGTGGATGTCGCGGTGTACGTGACGGAGGCCGCGGCCACCGAGGGCACCCCGGTCGGCGGCCTCCCCCTGCTCTGGCACGCCACGCCCGGCTGGGAGCCGCCGACCGCGCCGGCTCCGGTGCCGCTGGTCGCCATCGAGGACCCCTGCGCAATCCGCCGCCGGGCCATAGCGACGCTTGCCGCGCACGGGGTTCAGTCCACGGTCGTCGGCGACGCGGGATATCTGGCCGGCGTCCTCGACATCGCCCGCACGGGCCAGGGCGTGGCCCTGCTCGCCGCGGTCGGCCCGGCACCGGACGGCCTGACCCCCTGCGAGGGGCTGCCCCCGGTCACCCCGATCCCGATGAGCGCGCTGGCCCGCCCGGGGGCGGATCCGGCGACGGTGACGGCGGCGTTCGACGCCGTCCGGGCACTGCTGCGCTGACGGCTGCGGACACCGACCCGTCGTACGCGTCCGTCTCATCGCGAGGCCGGACGGCGGGCCGTTCTCGGCCCCTGGCCTTGTGCGCGGTGGAGACCATGAGCTCAGCGTCCTGTGCGACCGAGCGTCTTGCAGGACCTTGTGGTCCCCACGCCGCTCATGTGGGTGTCCTTGCCCATCCAGGAGTTGGATCAGCCGTCAGGGGAGGGCAACCGGTCGATGGGGTCTTCGTGTGCGCGGGACGCCAGCACATGAGGCGCTCCTCCGGCTCATCGCACCCTCGGGGACCCTGTTCGAGCTGTCAGAGGGTGGCACGACCCCTCGAGTGAACTTGGTCAGCCGAGGAAGCTCAGTCGAACCCGACGGTCGGCGTTGTCCTTGTTCGTGTCCACCAGACACACCGACTGCCACGTCCCCAGCTCCAGTCGCCCGCCCAGCACCGGCAGCGTGGCATGCGGTGGGACGAGGGCCGGGAGGACGTGGTCGCGGCCGTGGCCGGGGGTGCCGTGGCGGTGCTGCCAGCGGTCGTCGGCGGGAAGCAGGGTGTGCAGTGCGGCGAGGAGGTCGCTGTCGCTGCCCGCACCCGTTTCGATGACCGCGACTCCGGCGGTGGCATGCGGGACGAAGACGTTGAGGAGACCGTCCCGGCCATCGGCCACTTCCCTCAGAAACATCTCGCAGTCATGGGTGAGGTCGACGATCGCCTCCTCGCTGCCGGAGACGATGTTCAGGACTCGAGTGGTGAAGGCATGGGACATGCGCCCCATCATCACCCGCAGGCCGCGCGCTTCCCGTCCCGACTCCCGCCATTTGACACCAGAGGTCCATTCCGCGAGACACCATTGACCGTGGTCACGTCACCTGGCTACTTTCAGCGGCATGTTGCGTTCAGCCATGCTCACCACGCGCGGTCACATCGACCTGCTGCGGGTGGCCTCCGCCGCGTGTCGCCGCGGCTGCTGACGCCCTTTTCTCCTCCTTTCACGCCCTCCTGGGCACCGCCCCACCCGCACGTCCGGGATCCTTTCTGATCCACTCCGGACGCGGCGGCGCCGAGGCACATCTCCTCCCCGGTCGCTCTCCTCCTCGTGGAGCACTCATGAGCATCAGCCACGCCCCGCCCGGCTCCCCCAAGCCCGACATATCGACTGAATCAGGTTCCGCCACGGCCGAACCCGACCGCAGTCACACCGACAGCGGCGTCGACAGCGACACCGGGCGCACCCTCCCCGACCTCGAACCCATCGTCCCCAGCTCCACCCGCCGTACCCGCGTCCCCCGCTGGCTGCGCCGCACCTCGGGCCCACTCCTACTCCTGGCGCTCTGGCAAGTCCTCAGTAGCACGGGCGCGTTGACCGCCGACATCCTCGCCTCCCCCGAGCGCATCGCCGAGGTCGGGCGTGATCTGATCGCCGACGGTTCGCTGGGCAACGCGATGGGCACCTCACTCCAGCGGGTCGCCCTCGGGCTGCTCCTCGGCACCGTCATCGGCACCGGACTCGCCCTCGTGTCGGGCCTGTTCCGGGTCGGCGAGGACCTCGTCGACGCGCCTGTCCAGATGCTGCGGACCGTGCCGTTCGTCGGTCTGATCCCGCTCTTCATCATCTGGTTCGGCATCGGCGAGGCCCCGAAGATCGCGATCATCACCCTCGGTGTGACCTTCCCGCTCTACCTCAACGTCTACGCCGGAATCCGAGGCGTGGACGCCCAGTTGATCGAGGCCGGGGAGTCGCTCGGACTGTCCCGGTGGGGACTCGTCCGGCATGTCGTCCTGCCGGGCGCGCTGCCCGGGGCGATGACCGGCCTGCGCTACTCGCTCGGCATCGCCTGGCTGGCCCTCGTCTTCGCCGAGCAGATCAACGCGGACGCCGGCATCGGCTTTCTCATGGTGCAGGCGCGGGACTTCCTGCGGACCGACGTGATCGTGGTCTGCCTCATCGTCTACGCGTTCCTCGGCCTGCTGGCCGACTTCGTCGTCCGCTCCCTCGAAAGGCTGCTGCTGCAATGGCGACCCACGTTCACCGGACGGTGACCTCACCGGCCGTACGGGTCGACGGGCTGACCCGGTCCTTCGACGGCCGCGCGGTCATCGACAACCTCCAACTCGACGTCCGGCCGGGTGAGTTCGTGGCCCTGCTCGGCCGCAGCGGCTGCGGCAAGTCCACACTGCTGCGCATCCTCGCCGGCCTCGACCGCGACATCTCGGGCACCGTCCTCGTACCGCGCCGCAAGGCCGTCGCCTTCCAGGCACCCCGGCTGATGCCGTGGAAGAAGGTGTGGCGCAACGTCCTGCTCGGGTTGCCCGGCAAGCCCGGACGCGAGGTCGCCGAACAGGCGCTCACCGAGGTCGGCCTCAACCACCGCTCCGACGCCTGGCCCAAGACGCTGTCCGGCGGCGAGGCCCAACGCGCCTCGCTGGCCCGGGCGTTGGTTCGCGAGCCCGATCTCCTGCTGCTCGACGAGCCGTTCGGGGCGCTGGACGCGCTCACTCGCATCAAGGCACAGCGGCTGGTCGGCGAACTCTGGCAACGCAGGGGCTGCGCCGTCCTGTTGGTGACGCACGACGTCGAGGAGGCGGTGCTGCTCGCCGACCGCGTCCTCGTGATGGACGAGGGCGTCATCGCGTACGAGACGACGGTCGACCTGGACCGTCCGCGCGACATCACCGACCCGCGATTCGCCGAACTGCGCGCCCAGCTCCTGGTACGCCTGGGCGTCGACACCGCCGCCGAAGCCGCCTGATCCGCCGAGCCCCCGCGTCCTCGCAACTCCCCTCCCGCTCCCCCCGATTCGCCCCTTCACCCTTCACCGCACAGAAACGATCGGAACGAACGACCATGCGACGACACCTCGTCCCCGCCGCTCTGCTCCTCCCCCTCGCCCTTCTCGCCTCGGCCTGCGGCGGGAGCTCGGCCGCCGACTCCTCCATCGGCTCGGGCAGCGGTACGGACGGCAAGGGGTCCCTCACGCTCAACGTCGGTGACCAGAAAGGCGGTTCGGAGGCCGTGCTGCGGGCCGCCGGGGAACTCAAGAACCTGAACTACAGGATCAAGTGGTCCACCTTCACCTCAGGTCCGCCCCTCCTCGAAGCCGTCAACGCCAAGGCCGTCGACATCGGCAGCGTCGGCAACACCCCGCCGGTCTTCGCGGCCGGCGCCGGGTCCCACATCACCGTGGTGGGCGCCCTGCGCGGCGGATCCCACGGAGAGGCGATCCTCGTTCCCAAGGACTCGAAGCTCAAGAAGGCCGCCGACCTCAAGGGCAAGTCCGTTGCCGTGGCGCAGGGTTCGTCCGCGCACTACCAGCTGATCGCCTCCCTCAGGCAGGCCGGGCTCACCCTGGGCGACATCAAGGTCAAGTACCTCCAGCCGGCCGACGCGCTGGCCGCGTACACCAGCGGCAGCGTCGACGCGTGGGCGGTGTGGGACCCGTACACCTCACAGATCCTCAAGGGCGGACAGGGACGCGTCCTGGCCGACGGCGAGGGCGTGGTCAACGGGCTCAACTTCCAGGTGGCGGCGCCCTCCGCGCTGGGGGACAGCAAGAAGGCGGCAGCCATCAAGGACTTCGTGGAGCGGCTGCGGCGCGCCCAGGACTGGGTGTACGCGCACCCCGACGCGTGGGCCAAGGTGTGGGCGAAGGACACCGGGCTGCCGTACGAGGTGGCGCTCGCTTCGGTGAACCGGTCCAACGCGACCCGTATCCCGGTGGCGATCGACGACGCGCTCGTCGCCTCCGAGCAGCGCATCGCGGACACGTTCACGGGCCTGGGGCTCATTCCGAACAAGGTCGACTTCGCGAAGTACGTGGACCGGCGCTTCAACGACGACCTGCCTCCGTCCACCACCGCACCGCGCCCCAGCAAGGAGTCGTGACCGCGCGACGATCATCTGTCCGACCGGGGCCGGGAAGATCCTCGCCCCTCCCCCGGTTGGTAGAAGCGTGAACAACACCGGGATTCGTGACGGCGTACGAGAAGTCGATGTCGTCGTCATAGGCGCCGGCCAGGCCGGTCTGTCCAGCGCCTACCACCTGCAGCGCACCGGTTTCGTACCGGAGCGTGACTTCGTGGTACTCGATCACGCCCCGCGGCCCGGGGGCGCCTGGCAGTTCCGCTGGCCGTCGCTCACCTACGGCAAGGTGCACGGGATGCACGCGCTGCCCGGCATGGAGCTGACGGACGCCGATCCGGCGCGGCCGTCCGCCCAGGTCATCGGCGAGTACTTCGACACGTACGAGCGCGCGTTCGGTCTGCGGGTGCGCCGGCCCGTGGAGGTACGGGCGGTGCGCGAGGGCGGCGGGGACGGGCGGCTGCTCGTCGAGACCTCGGACGGCGACTGGTCCGCGCGGGCGCTGATCAACGCCACCGGCACCTGGGACCGGCCGTTCTGGCCGCGCTATCCGGGCCAGGAGACCTTCCGGGGACGGCAGTTGCACACCGCGCAGTACCCCGGGCCCGCGGAGTTCGCGGGGCAACGGGTGGTCGTCGTGGGCGGTGGCGCGTCCGGTACCCAGCATCTGATGGAGATCGCTCCGTACGCCGCCGCGACCACGTGGGTGACCCGGCGTCCGCCGGTCTTCCGCGAGGGGCCCTTCACGGAGGAGTTCGGGCGGGAGGCCGTCGCCCTCGTCGAGGAGCGGGTACGCCAGGGGCTGCCGCCGAAGAGTGTCGTGTCGGTCACCGGGCTGCCCCTGAACGACGCGATTCGGCAGGGGCTCGCCGACGGCGTCCTCGACCGGCGGCCCATGTTCGACCGGATCGCCCCGGACGGCGTCGAGTGGGCCGACGGAGAGCGGGTCGACGCCGATGTGATCCTCTGGGCGACCGGATTCCGGGCCGCGATCGACCATCTGGCCCCGCTCAGACTGCGCGAGCCCGGCGGCGGCATCCGTGTCGAGGGGACACGCGCTGTCGCCGATCCGCGCGTCCATCTCGTCGGCTACGGCCCGTCGGCGAGCACGATCGGCGCCAACCGGGCGGGCCGGGCAGCCGTACGGGACATCAGGCGGCTGCTCGACCAGGAACCGGCCACTGTCTGACGTCCCGTACGGCTGACGTGACCCGGCGGATCACTTGGCGGGCAGTCCGCTCTGTTGCCCCTGACCTGGGCTCTGCTGACTCTTCTGGCCTTTCTGGTTCTTCTGGTTCTTCTGGTTCTGGGTGAACTCGGCGACGTTGCGCTGGTGTTCGGCGTAGTCGGCCGTGAAGCGGGTGTCACCGGGCTTGACGGTGACGAAGTACAGCCAGTCGCCCGGAGTCGGGTTGATGGCGGCGCGCATCGCCTCCTCGCCCGGGTTGGCGATCGGGGTGGGAGGCAGGCCCATGCGCTGGTAGGAGTTGTACGGACTGTTCAGACGGGTGTCGTTCGCCGTCGTCAGTAGCGTGGACCTGTTCAGCGCGTAGTTGATCGTGGAGTCCATCTGGAGCGGCATCCCGCGTTCGAGCCGGTTGAAGACGACCCTGGCCACCTTCCCCATGTCCTGCTTGGTGGCGGCCTCGGCCTGGACGATGCTCGCGATGGTGACGGCCTGGTAGACGTTCATGGCGTTGCGCTGCGCGCCGGCGGTGATGGGCGGACCGCCGAACCTCTGGTTGGCGGTGTCGACCATGGCCGACAGCAGGGACTCCGGAGTGGCCTTCTCCTTCAGCGGATAGGTCGCCGGGAAGAGATAGCCCTCGGGGTTGCCCTCGGCGTCGCTCGGGAGTTTCAGCCGGGCCTTGCCGAGCGACTTCTTCGTGCTTCCGGCCGGCAGGGCGAGAGCCTTGTCGACCGCCTCGTACACCTGCATGGAGCGCCAGCCCTCCGGGATGAGGAGGGAGGTCGGCCGGGGGTCCCCTTCGCTGTCGACGCTCAGCAGCGGCACCGCCACGGCGGTGGCCGCGACGACGGCGCCGGTCACGATGAGGAGGGCCCGGCCACGGCGCGTCAGGCGAATCGTGCTCCGTGACGGAGTGTTCATCTGCATGCGGGCACGGTAACCCGCAAAGAGTCACAAACCGGGCATATCTTCATCTTCTCCGACCGCTTGTGTCACCCGGTCGGCTCCAGCTGGGCATCCCGGCGTACGAGCGCCGCATACCGCCCGTCCCGCCGCAGCAGCTCCTCGTGCGTACCCCGTTCGACCGCGCGCCCGGAGTCCAGGACCACGATCTGGTCGGCGCCCCGGATGGTGGACAGCCGGTGGGCGATGGTGAGCGTGGTGCGGTTGGCCGACAGGGCGTCGATGGCTTCCTGGACGGCGTGTTCGGTGCGGGTGTCCAGAGCGCTGGTCGCCTCGTCCAGGATGAGGACGGGCGGGTCGCGCAGGATCGTACGGGCGATGGCGAGGCGCTGTTTCTCGCCGCCCGAGAAGCGGTGGCCGCGCTCGCCGACGACCGTGTCGTATCCGTCGGGCAGGGACGAGATGTGGTCGTGGATCTGGGCCGCCCGCGCCGCCGCGTGCAGTTCCTCGTCGGTGGCGTCCGGTTTGGCGAAGCGCAGGTTGTCGGCAACCGTGGCGTGGAAGAGGTACGTCTCCTGGGAGACGACGCCGACCGCGCGGGCGAGCGTGTCGAAGTCGAGGTCGCGGACGTCGACGCCGTCGATGGTGACCCGGCCGCCCGTCACGTCGTACAGCCGGGGCACGAGGTGGCCCAGCGTGGACTTGCCGGCGCCGGTCGGGCCGACGATCGCCAGACTGCCGCCCGCCGGGACGGTGATGTCGACGCCGTCGAGGATCGGGCGGCTCTTGTCGTCGTAGCGGAACTCGACGTCCTCCAGCCGGACCTCACCCTTGACCGTGTCGAGGTGGACCGGATTCTCCGGTTCGGTGATGTCGATGGGCAGGTCGAGGTACTCGAAGATGCGCTGGAAGAGCGCCAGGGAGGCCTGGATCTGAACGCCGGTGCTCAGCAGGCTGACGGCCGGCCGGAACAGTCCCTGCTGGAGCGAGACGAAGGCGACGAGCGTGCCGATCGAGACGGTCGGACCGCCGAACTGGAGGGCGAGGCCCGCGGTCCAGTAGATGACGGCGGGCATGGCGGACATGACGATGCCGATGACGGCCATCCGCCAGCGGCCGGCCATGCTGGAGCGCACCTCGAGGTCGACCAGGCCGTCGGATTCCTCGGCGAAGGCCCGGGTGAGCGAGTCGGAGCGGCCCATCGTGCGGCCGAGCAGGATGCCACTGACCGACAGCGACTCGGTGACCGTGGCGGCCATCGCCGCCATCTGCTTCTGGCGCTGGGTGGTGATCCGCTTGCGTTCGTTGCCGACGCGGCGGCTGATCCAGACGAACACCGGCAGCAGGAGCAGCGAGACGGCGGTCAGTCGCCAGTCGAGGGCGATCATCGCGACGATCGTGGCGACGACGCTGGTGAAGTTGGAGACCAGGGAGGTCGCGGTGGAGGTGACGGTGGCCTGCATTCCGCCGATGTCGTTGGCGATGCGGGACTGGACCTCGCCCGTGCGGGTGCGGGTGAAGAAGGCGAGCGACATGTTCTGCAGGCGGCCGTAGACGGCTGTGCGCAGGTCGTGCATGACGCGCTGGCCCACGGTCGTGGAGATCAGCGTCTGCAGCACGCCGAGGACACCGCCGAGGACGGCGCTGACGATCATGCCGAGGGCGAGCAGACTGAGCAGTCCGGTGCGGCCTTCGGGGATCGCGACGTCGAGGGTCTCCTTCAACAGGAAGGGGGTCGCGACGGACACGAGTGACGCGGCGGCGACCAACAGGCCGACGATGGCGAGTCGGCCGCGGTAGGGGCGGAAGAGTTTCAGGATGCGGCGGACCTGGCGCGGCTGCTCCACCGAGTCGGCGGAGGGGGTCCAGGTGGATTGTTCGGGTTTCATGGGCTCCTTCGGGAGAACCGGGGATGATGACGACTGCCGGAGCTTAGCTCATTGTTACCTATACTCACAATGAACTGCATCCTGATATTGTTCCCGCATGAGTTCCCCCGACGCCGACGGTCCACTCGCCGACCAGTTGCTGAGTCTGACCCGCCGTCTGCACCGCATCCACAAACACCAGCTGGAACAGCGCGGAGTCGGCATCACCCCGGCCCAGTCCCGGCTGTTGCGCAGCCTCTCGCACCACCTCCAGCACCATGGCCATCCGCCCCGGATGGCCGATCTGGCGGAGCACCTGGAGGTCGTGCCCCGGGCGGTGACGACGCTGGTGGACGCGCTGGAGGCGAGCGGCAGGGTGCGCCGGCTGCCCGACCCCGACAACCGTCGGGTCATCCGGATCGAACTCACGGACGACGGCCGAAAGGCGCTGAGCGAGTTGCGCGGAGCACGCAGGGCTGCGGCGGAAGAGATTCTGGCACCGCTGACGGACGAACAGCGGACAGTGCTGGGGGGCCTGCTGGACACACTGATGGACGGGGTCGGCGCGCCGCCCGAGCGCCGCTGCTGACATGGAAACGGGCCGTGGGTCTTCTCCGGTGACCACCGGAGAAGACCCACGGCCCGTATGAGCGGGGCAGGTCAGCTCGCAGGTTCCTTCACGTGGTCGGCGTCGGCCGCCTCGGCCTCCGCGTCGCTCACGTCGTTGTCGTCGTCATCGCCCTCTTCGGTGATCACGTTTTCCCGGTCCAGTACCTTCTTCGCGCGCTCCAGGTCCAGGGCGCCCTCCCAGCGGGAGACCGCGAAGACGGCGACGCAGTTGCCTAGCAGGTTCGTGACAACGCGCATCGAGTCCATGATGCGGTCGACGCCGAGGAGCAGGGCGACGGCCCCGGCCGGGATGGCGCCGAGCGAGGAGGCGGTCGCAGACAGGGCGAGGAAGGCCGAACCGGGGATGCCGGCCATGCCCTTGCTGGTGAGCATGAGCACCAGGACCACGGTGATCTGCTGGCCGAGGCTGAGGTCCACGCCCACGGCCTGGGCGATGAACAGGGTGCCGATGGAGAGATAGAGCGAGGCGCCGTCGAGGTTGAAGGAGTACCCGGTGGGCAGCACCAGACCGACGGCGTCGTCGCGAGCACCGGCCTTGCGCAGCTTCAGCATCACGCGCGGCATCACGGACTCGGTGGACGCGGTGCCCAGCGCGAGCAGCATCTCCTCGCGGATGTAGCGGAGGAACTTCCAGAGGCTGAGCCCGGTGACCATCTTGAGGGCAACGGCCAGCAGCGCGACGAAGAGCGCGGCAGCCGCGTAGCAGAGGATGATCAACTTGGCGTACGTCTCGATCACGCCGAGTCCGTACTGCCCGATGAGGACGGCCATCGCGCCGAACACGGCGATCGGGGCGAGGCGCATGATGAAGCCGACGACCGCGAAGATGATCTCCTGGGCCTGCTCGATGGCGGGCAGCACCTTCGGCACCTTGGTGTGGCCGAGATGGAGCAGCGCGGCGCCCACCAGACAGGCCAGGATCAGCACCTGGAGGAGTTCGTTCTCGGCGAAGGCGCCGATGAAGCTGGTGGGAATGGCGTTGACGATGAACTCGGTCGTGGAGGGCAGCGAGCCGCCGCCCGTCTTCGCGTCGACCGCCGCGGTGTCGAGCGTGGACGGGTCGACGTTCATCCCCGAGCCGGGCTGCACGAGGTTGGCGGCGAGCAGCCCGATGATCAGGGCGAGCGTGCTCGCCACCTCGAACCAGATGAGGGCCTTGAGCCCGATCCGGCCGAACGCCTTCAGGTCACCGGCCTTGGCGATGCCGACGACGACCACACAGAACACGAGCGGCGAGATGATCGTCTTGATGAGCCGGGTGAAACCGTCGCCGAGCGGCTTGAGATCCGTGGCCACGTCGGGCCAGAGCTTGCCGACGACGATGCCGAGCACGAGCGCGCAGGCAACCTGCGCGAACAGTGAGGTACGCAGTATGTGTGCGGCGCGTCGCGGCAGGGACGGTACGGACTGCGGCACGGGCACTCCTCCAAGGGGTTTCTGGGATGCGGAAAAGTGCTTCCGCGTCGCACACTATTGATCAGCTGTTCGCGCCATCTGCAACCTGCGTATGACGGCCGTGTAAATCATCGACAGCCTCCACAGCGCGCTCACAGAGCACCGTCAGCAGCGGTTACGGTCCTCTGTGAGCACCCCCTGGACGGTCACCAGCGCACGGTCGTGACATCCCCCCGCCGAGCCGTACAGCCGGTAGCGCTCGCTCGTCGTCCCGACGGCGTGACGCTGGTCGCGCGGCACGTTCGCCGTATACGTCGCGTCACCCGTGTACGCGTCGTCGAGCCACGACCACGCCGTACGCCGGCCCGCCGACGTCTGGGTGACGGCCTCCCGGTCGCCCAGTGCCAGCACGGTCCGCAGCCGGTCGCCCGCGCCGAGTGTGGTCGTGCCGTCCATCGTGTACGTCCGTGCCGTGCGGGTCGTTCCGGCCGGCCCGCGCCCGTCGACGGTGACGTTCTCGGTGTCCGTCCAGGTGGCGGTGAGGCCGTCGGTGTCCTCGCCGTCGGTCCAGCGGTGCACGGAGGTGTTGGTGAGGGCGCGGCTGACGGTGGTGACGACCCGGCCGTGCGAGGTGTCGACGTAACCGGCGACGGTCAGCCGGTGCGCGCCGTCGGTGTCGAGGCGGTGTTGCTCGTCGGCCGAACCGGGGGTGTACGTCGAGGAGTTGACGAGGTCGCCGACGTGGTACGCGGTGAGCCGGCCAGTGACCCGCGCGCGCTCGGCGTCCTGCCAGACGAGGACGTTGACGGGGGTGCTCCAGCCGGCCTGCCCTTGTGGGACGCCCACGACGGAGACCTCCACGTCATGCGGGCGGCCGTCGTTGAGAAGCCCGGCGAAGGGGGTCAGATCGTATTCGATCGGTTTGATGTCGAAGGCGCGCGGTCCCGGGATCACGTACCAGAGAAAGGGGTTGGACCAGCCGCCTGTCCACACGGTCGGGAACGGGGCGGCGATTCCGGCCAGTTGGCCGTCGACCTTGACCTGCACCTCGCGATACGGGCCGCCGGTGGCCTTGCAGGAGTAGGGGGCGGCGTCCGGGACCGTGAGGTACCAGTACTCCTCGCAGCCGCCGCCGGACCCCGTCGCGTACACCTCGGCGACGATGCGTTCACTGTTGCGCGGGGTGGTGAGGGTGCCGTCCTGGAGGGTGAGGACGCGGTCGGGAGTGTCCTTCGCGACGGGCTTCCCCGCGTAGAACGTCAGCGTGACCCTGACGTCGAGGATGCCGGTGTACGTGTCGTCGACAACGTTGCCGATGAGCATCTCGACGGGCTGGACCTTGCTCAGGGTGTCGCTGTAGCGCGTGACGTCCTTCTCGACGGACCAGGAGATGCCGTCGGGCGAGGGCTCCGGAGTGGAGGTCCGGAGGACTTCGACGCCACCGATGTGCAGGTAGCCAAGGCGGTCGAACTGACGGCCCTTGACCTTGCCGTCCATCCGCAGCACGACCTTGCTCCAGCTCGCGCCGCAGCCGCTCGGGGGCGTGTACGTGCCCTCGAAGGGCGTGAAGTCCTTGAACTGGGCCTCTGC
Organism: Streptomyces sp. NBC_01390; assembly: GCF_045040105.1. Lineage (NCBI taxonomy): Bacteria > Bacillati > Actinomycetota > Actinomycetes > Kitasatosporales > Streptomycetaceae > Streptomyces > Streptomyces sp. NBC_01390. Next base: position 1,065,639 of record NZ_CP109551.1, read on the forward strand.
GACGGTGACTTCGCAGGAGGTCTTTCCGGCCGGCCGGGTGACGGGTGGCGCGGCGGTGACCGGGTCGTGCCAGTCGGTGCCGAACTCGGCGGGGACGTCGACCGGGCGGGCGGCCTCCGTGGCGGACTGGGCGGGGCCCGCCCCGAGGAGGGTGCCCGCCAGAAGGGTCGCTCCGGCAAGCATGGACATGAAGATCCGGCTTCTCATGGCCGGTGTTCTACGGCCAGTCGGCACCGCACGGCAATGAGGCGAACAACCGCCAATCGGGCCGAATCCACGCCTCTCGCCGGAAAACCGTTTGCCTCCGAGCACGGTGTGACGCGAACCTTTCACGGCCCGTTGTCGGCCTTTCCGGCCCCTCCCACCCCCCACGATCACCCCACATTCACCCCCTCATGCGAGATGCGAGCCACTGGGACGTCATGAAGATCCAAGACCTTCCGTATCCGGACCCCGGTGTACCCGACGCACGCTCCGGCCCCAGATTTCTGTGGTGGCTCTTCCGCAACCAGCTCGGCGGGCAGCTCACCGCCCTCGCCTGGGGACTGCTGCACTTCGTGGCCGTCTCCGGGCTGCCCTTCGGCGTCGGGTTCGCCGTCCAGGCGGTCGTCGACCGCTCGGGCCAGAAGCTGGCCCTCGCGGGCGGGCTGATGGTGCTGTGCGGCGGCGCCATCGCGCTCGGCGACAGCATGTTGCACCGGGCCGCGGTCACCAACTGGATCACGGCCGCCGCCCGGGTCCAGCAACTGCTGGCCCGCAGGACCGCCCAGCTGGGCTCCGCGCTGACGCGGCGGGTCGCGGCCGGTGAGATCGTCGCCGTCTCCACCGGGGACGTGGAGAAGATCGGCTGGTTCGTCGAGGCCGTCTCCCGGTTCACCGCCGCCGCCCTGACCGTCGGCCTTGTCTGCGTCGGCCTGTACGTCTACCAGCCGGCACTCGGCATCGTCGTCGCCGTGGGCATCCCGGTCCTCGCCCTCGCGGTACTGCCGCTGCTGCCCAGGGCCACCCGGCGGGCCGACTTCCAGCGCGAGAAGGCGGGCCGCGCCACCGAACTGGCCTCGGACACCGTCGCGGGACTGCGGGTGCTGCGTGGCATCGGCGGCGAGGAACTCTTCCTCGACCGCTATCGCCGGGCCTCGCAGGAGGTACGGCACGCGGCCGTGCGCAGCGCCCGTATGTGGGCACTGATCTCGGCGATCCAGGTGCTGCTGCCGGGCCTGCTGATGATCGCGGTCGTCTGGCACGGCGTACACCTGGCCCGGCAGGGCCGGATCACCGTCGGGGAACTGGTCACCGTGTACAGCGCGGTCATGCTGCTGTCGTATCCGCTGCGGCACTTCGAGGAGATCGCCATGGCGTACTCCTTCTCCCGGCCCTCCGCGAAACGGGCCGCGCGGGTGCTGTCCCTGGAGCGCGCCACGGACACCGCGGGCTCACTCGACGCGGCGGTGCCGACCGGGGATCTGTACGACCCCGCTACCGGGCTGCTGGCACCCGCCGGGTGTCTGACCGCCGTGGTGTGCGGCGATCCGGACGCGGCGGGTCTGCTGGCGGAGCGGCTCGGCGGACACCCTTCCGAGAAGGGCACCTCGGCACGCCTCGGTGGCGTACCGCTGGACGAGCTGCCGCTCTCCAGCACCCGCACGGCCGTCCTCGTCCAGGACAAGGACCCTGTGCTGCTCTCCGGTTCGCTGCGCGAGCTGCTCGACGTGCCCTCCTCGGGTGCGGTGAGCGCCGCGGACGCGCTGGCCGCCGCGCAGTGCGGCGACGTGCTGGAGGCGCTCGTGCAGGGCTCGCTGGACGCCGAGGACCCGTTGGACGCGCGGATCACCGAGCGCGGGCGGTCGTTGTCGGGCGGGCAGCGCCAGCGGCTTGCGCTGGCCCGGTCGCTGATCACGGACCCCGAGGTGCTCGTACTCGACGAACCGACCTCGGCCGTCGACTCGCACACCGAGGCCCGGATCGCGGACGGGGTGCGGGAGTTGCGCGCAGGCCGGACTACGGTCGTGTTCACCTCCTCACCGCTGCTCCTCGACCACGCCGACCGGGTCGTGCTGGTCCACGACGGCGAGGTCGCGGCCGTCGGTATGCACCGCGAACTGGTGAACAAGGTTCCGCGATACCGGGCCGTGGTGACCCGGGAGACCGAGGACGAGGCGTCCGTCGGCGAGGAGCCGCACGACCTGAATGAGCTCAACAGGCTGAATGAGCTGGATGAGCTGGATGAACTCAAGGAAATCGGAGAGACGGCATGATCGGCGTGGCGCCACCGGCGTACGACCCGGCGGCCCCGACAACGGCGAGCACCCTGCCGGTCGGCGCCCCCGCGACCGTACGCGCCTACGTGGCAGAACTGTTCCGCAGGCACCGCCGTGCCTTCCTGCTCCTGGTCACGGTCAACACGGTCTCCGTCCTGGCCTCCATGGCCGGCCCCTATCTGCTGGGTGACCTCGTCGAACGGGTCTCGGACCACACCCGGGAACTCCATCTGGAGCTCACCGTCGGCCTGTTCGCCGTCGCGCTGGTCATGCAGGCCGTGTTCGTACGGCAGGTGCGGTTGCGCGGCGCGATGCTCGGCGAGCGGATGCTGGCCGACCTGCGCGAGGACTTCCTCGTCCGGGCGGTCGGGCTGCCGCCGGGTGTCCTGGAGCGGGCGGGCACGGGTGACCTGCTCTCCCGCATCACGACCGACATCGACCGGCTCGCCAACGCGATGCGCGAGGCGGTGCCGCAGCTCGCCATCGGCGTGGTCTGGGCGGCGCTGCTGCTCGGCGGCCTCGTCGTCACCGCGCCGCCGCTGGCGCCCGCCGTACTCCTCGCCGTGCCGCTGCTGGCGGTCGGCTGCCGCTGGTACTTCCGGCGCGCCCCCTCCGGCTACCGCGCGGAGGCCGCCGGGTACGCCGCTGTCGCCGCCGTGCTCGCGGAGACCGTGGACGCCGGGCGGACGATCGAGGCCCACCGCCTGGGCGACCGCCGGATCGAGCTGTCGGACCGGCGGGTCCGTGAGTGGACGGCCTGGGAGCGCTACACGCTGTGGCTGCGGTGCGTGCTCTTCCCGGTCATCAACGCCACCCATGTGACCGTGCTGTGCTCGGTGCTCATGATCGGCGGGGTGTTCGTGCTCCAGGGCTGGATCGACGTGGGCCAGCTGACCACCAGCGCACTGCTCGCCCAGATGCTCGTCGACCCGGTGGGAATCATCCTGCGCTGGTACGACGAGCTCCAGGTCGCCCAGGTGTCGCTGGCCCGGCTGGTCGGAGTCCGGGACATCGAGCCGGACGCCGGGGACTCCTCGCTGGCCCCGGAGGGCCGGGACGTGCACGCGGACGAGGTGCACTTCGGCTACCGGGAGGGCGTGGACGTACTGCGCAAGGTCTCCCTGGAGGTCGCGCCCGGCACCCGGCTGGCTCTGGTGGGTCCCTCGGGCGCGGGCAAGTCCACGCTGGGCAGGCTGCTCGCCGGGATCTACGCCCCCCGGACCGGCCGTATCACGATGGGCGGCGCCGAACTGTCGAGGATGCCCGCCGAGGAGGTCCGCTCGCACGTCGCGCTGGTCAACCAGGAGCACCACGTCTTCGTCGGCTCCCTGCGCGACAACCTGCTGCTCGCCCGTACGGACGCGGGGGACGCCGAGCTGTGGGCGGCGCTGGGCGCGGTCGACGCGGACGGCTGGGCCCGGGCGCTGGACGAGGGCCTGGACACCGAGGTCGGATCGGGCGGCTCCGCGCTCACCCCGGCGCAGGCCCAGCAGATCGCGCTGGCCCGGCTGGTCCTGGCCGACCCGCACACGCTGGTCCTGGACGAGGCGACCTCGCTCCTCGACCCGCGCGCGGCCCGTCATCTGGAGCGGTCCCTGGCCCGGGTCCTGGACGGCCGTACGGTCGTCGCCATCGCCCACCGGCTGCATACGGCCCATGACGCGGACGTCATCGCCGTCGTGGAGAACGGCCGGATCAGCGAGCTGGGCAGCCACGACGAGCTGGTCGCGGCGGACGGGGCCTACGCGGCACTGTGGCGGTCGTGGCACGGGTGAATCACCGGTGACCGGGCGGCGGGACGGGGCCGGGTCGGCGTCGTCCCGTTGCGCGGTCCCGACGATGAGTGGAACGCTGGAAGCGGCTGCCCGCCCCTGTGGGCGGCGCCGGGGCCGGTCCCCACGCACCTGGAGGTACCCGTGGACAGTGACGAGGGATGGGGAGACGACGTCTACCAGCCCGACGGATCCGAGGTACAGGACGACGCGGGTCTGCTGGACGCCGAGGACACCCTGGTCACCGACGGAGTCGATGACCCCCTCGACCGCGGCTGGTCCCCTCCGGACCGGCCCTGGGCGGTGGAGCGCTCCGGTGTGACGGCGGCGGAGCGTCGCCGCGGCGAGACCCTGGACCAACGCCTTGCCGAGGAACTGCCGGACATCGCGGCAGCGGACGGCGACGGCATCGGCGACTGCGCGGGGACCGACGGCGAGCCGCTGGACAACGAGGTGGGCGCCGCCCGCTCCGGTCGTCTGGTGGCCCCGAACGAGGGCGCGCACGAGGACGGGGAGAGCGGACTGATCGCCACCGACGTGGGTATCGATGGCGCCGCGGCCTCGGCTGAAGAGGCCGCGATGCACATCGTCGACGAGGACGCCCTGTCCGGCTGACCGTCCCCCTGTCCCCAGGGCCCGGTGGTGCCGTCGACCGTTCGAGCGAGGAGAACACTCATGCACCAGGACAAGCAGCCCGCCTACCAGCCGGTCGTCTTCCGGGACCGGGCCGCCGGATACGCCTTCCTGACCCGGTCCACCGCGACGAGCGAACAGACCATCGAGTGGGACGACGGCGAGACGTACCCGGTCGTGGATGTGGAGATCTCCTCGGAGAGCCACCCGTTCTACACCGGCAAGGCGCGGACGGTGGACACCGAGGGCCGCGTCGCCGCGTTCGAACGGCGATACGGCGGCGCGGAGGGCCAGAACTGAGACCACCGTCTCAGCAGCCGGTGTCCGGCGCATCGGCCTCAGATGAAGTTGAGCGCCGCCGCGCAGCCCACTCCCCCGAGCAGCATGAACGCCGGCATGAGCACCTTCAGCTCGACCCAGCTGCCCGCCCGGAACCGCAGCGCCTTCGGCGGACCGATCGGGTACCAGCGCTTGCGGCCGATCGGGATCGGCCACAGGACCGGGCAGCCGGACACTGTCAGCGCGTCCCCGATGTCGTGCACCAGCGCGCCCAGCACGATCGGCAGCCCGAGCCACAGGTACGTCTGCCCCGGGTCGGTGAACAGCCAGTCCGAGCCGTTGCCCGGCTTGTCCAGCACACCGGCCAGGATCCAGGCACTGGTCGCGGCCAGCAGCCAGACCAGGATGTCGGCGCTGGAGCCACGGGTCGCCCGCCACAGCAGGCCTTCGATGGCGAGCACGATGTGCACGAAGAGGAGCGCCAGCACCCCCCAGCGGCCCCCGGTGATCGCGACGGCGGAGGCGCCCACGCCGATCAGGACCGCCCACAGCCAGGTGTGCGTCAGTGTCCGGTGCCCGCCCGAGCGGCGCGGATCGCCCTGCTTCTTCGTTGCCTTGTAGACGGCGTAGGAGAGCTTGTCGACGATCTCGCACAGCCCGCGCGAGATCGGTCCGAAGGCCCGCGAGATCGTCGCCGCCTTGTGGTCGAGATCCGGGGCGAGTGCGGCACCGGCGCAGATCAGGGCACCGACCAGGACCACCGGCCAGGGCATCGGCTTGCCCGCCGCGGCCGCGGCGGCTCCGACACCGAGCCAGGCAGCGGCCCCCGAGAGTGAGTGTGCTGGTCCCATCATGGCCGTGTTCCGCCCTATTCCTCGTACGCCGCTGTCCAGTTGACCGGGAGCGCTGACGCTCCGTCGGCGACACAGCGTAGCGGCCGTGATCTTCGGACTCGCATCCGATTCCCCCTTCACCTGGGATCACAGGCAAGATGGGGGCGTGACCCTCATCGATCAGCTGCCGCCGACCGCAGACCCCGACGCCCTCTACGAAGCCTTCGAGTCGTGGGCCCAGGAGCGCGGTCTCACGCTCTACCCGCACCAGGAGGAGGCGCTGATCGAGGTGGTCTCGGGTGCGAACGTGATCGTGTCGACGCCCACCGGGTCCGGCAAGAGCATGATCGCGGCGGGCGCGCACTTCGCCGCGCTGGCCCGGGACGAGGTCACCTTCTACACCGCTCCGATCAAGGCCCTGGTCTCGGAGAAGTTCTTCGAGCTGTGCAAGATCTTCGGCACGGAGAACGTCGGCATGCTGACCGGCGACGCCTCCGTCAACTCCGACGCCCCCGTCATCTGCTGCACGGCCGAGGTGCTGGCGTCCATCGCGCTGCGCGACGGCAAGCAGGCGGATGTCAACCAGGTCGTGATGGACGAGTTCCACTTCTACGCCGAGGGCGACCGCGGCTGGGCCTGGCAGATCCCGATCCTCGAGCTGCCGCAGGCGCAGTTCATCCTGATGTCGGCGACGCTCGGCGACGTCGCGATGTTCGAGAAGGACCTCACCCGCCGCACCGGCCGCCCGACCTCGGTGGTCCGCTCGGCGACCCGTCCGGTCCCGCTGTCGTACGAGTACAAGCTGACGCCCATGACCGAGACGCTGACGGAGCTGCTGGAGACGAGGCAGGCGCCCGTCTACATCGTGCACTTCACCCAGGCGCAGGCGGTGGAGCGGGCGCAGGCGCTGATGAGTATCAACATGTGCACGCGTGAGGAGAAGGACAAGATCGCCGACCTGATCGGCAACTTCCGCTTCACCACCAAGTTCGGCCAGAACCTGTCCCGTTACGTCCGGCACGGCATCGGTGTCCATCACGCCGGCATGCTTCCCAAATACCGCCGACTGGTCGAGAAGCTGGCCCAGGCAGGCCTGTTGAAGGTCATCTGCGGCACGGACACCCTCGGCGTCGGCGTCAATGTGCCCATCCGTACGGTGCTGTTCACGGCGCTGACGAAGTACGACGGCAATCGCGTACGGACCCTGCGCGCGCGTGAGTTCCACCAGATCGCCGGCCGGGCGGGCCGCGCGGGCTTCGACACGGCGGGCTTCGTCGTCGCGCAGGCGCCCGAGCACGTCATCGAGAACGAGAAGTCGCTCGCCAAGGCGGGCGACGACCCGAAGAAGCGCCGCAAGGTGGTCCGCAAGAAGGCGCCCGAGGGTTTCGTCGGCTGGACGGAGAGCACCTTCGACAAGCTGATCACCTCCGATCCTGAGCCGCTGACCTCCCGCTTCCGGGTGACTCACACCATGCTGCTGTCGGTGATCGCCCGCCCCGGCAACGCCTTCGACGCGATGCGGCATCTGCTGGAGGACAATCACGAGCCGCGCAAGCAGCAGCTGCGGCACATCCGGCGCGCGATCGCCATCTACCGCTCGCTGCTGGACGGCGGTGTCGTCGAGAAGCTGGACGAGCCCGACCCGACGGGACGCATCGTGCGCCTGACGGTGGATCTCCAGCAGGACTTCGCGCTGAACCAGCCGCTGTCGACCTTCGCGCTGGCCTCGTTCGAGCTCCTGGACCCGGAGTCGCCGTCGTACGCGCTGGACATGGTGTCGGTGGTGGAGTCCACGCTGGACGACCCGCGCCAGATTCTCGCGGCCCAGCAGAACAAGGCGCGAGGTGAGGCCGTCGCGTTGATGAAGGCGGACGGCGTCGAGTACGAGGAGCGCATGGAGCGCCTTCAGGACGTCTCGTACCCGAAGCCGTTGGAAGAGCTGCTCTTCCACGCCTACGACACCTACCGCAAGAGCCACCCGTGGGTCGGCGATCATCCTCTCTCCCCCAAGTCCGTCATCCGGGACATGTACGAACGCGCCATGTCCTTCACCGAGTTGGTCTCCCACTACGATCTGGCCCGCACCGAGGGCATCGTGCTGCGCTATCTCGCCGGCGCCTTCAAGGCCCTCGACCACACCGTCCCCGACGACCTCAAGTCCGAGGACCTGCAGGATCTGATCGCCTGGCTGGGCGAGATGGTGCGTCAGGTCGACTCCAGCCTCCTGGACGAGTGGGAACAGCTCGCCAACCCGGAGGTGATGACCGCCGAAGAGGCCCAGGAGAAGGCGGACCAGGTCAAGCCGGTCACGGCCAACGCGCGCGCGTTCCGTGTACTCGTCCGCAATGCCATGTTCCGCCGCGTCGAACTGGCCGCCCTCGACCAGGTGGGGGCCCTCGGCGAACTGGACGCGGAGGCAGGCTGGGACGCCGACGCGTGGGGTGAGGCGATGGACAAGTACTGGGACGAGTACGAGGACCTCGGCACCGGCCCCGACGCCCGCGGCCCCCGGCTGCTGATGATCGAGGAGGAGCCGCAGAACAGGCTGTGGCGCGTCCGCCAGACCTTCGCCGACCCGAACGGCGACCACGACTGGGGCATCAGCGCGGAGGTCGACCTCGTGGCATCCGACGCGGAGGGCCGTGCGGTCATCAAGGTAACGGCCGTCGGTCAGCTGTGAACACAGGAGAATCGCACCCATGACGAACGCAGCCGAGAGACTCGTCGACCTGCTGGACCTGGAGCAGATCGAGGTCAACATCTTCCGTGGCCGCAGCCCCGACGAATCCCTCCAGCGGGTCTTCGGCGGCCAGGTGGCGGGCCAGGCGCTGGTCGCCGCCGGGCGCACCACGGACGGCGAGCGTCCTGTGCACTCGCTGCACGCGTACTTCCTGCGCCCGGGCCGTCCGGGCGTGCCGATCGTGTACCAGGTCGAACGGGTCCGTGACGGCCGGTCGTTCACGACCCGGCGGGTCACGGCTGTGCAGCAGGGCCGCACGATCTTCAATCTGACCGCCTCCTTTCACAGACCCGAGGAAGGCAGCTTCGAACATCAGCTGCCGCCGGCCCGGAAGGTCCCCGATCCGGAGTCCCTGCCGAACGTCACCCAGGAGATCAAGGAGCATCTCGGCGCGCTGCCCGAGCAGTTCGAACGTATGGCGCGCCGTCAGCCCTTCGACATCCGTTATGTGGACCGATTGCTCTGGACCCCCGAGGAGGTCCAGCAGTTGGAGCCGCGCAGTGCGGTGTGGATGCGCACCGTCGGCCCGCTGGGGGACGACCCGCTCGTCCACACCTGCGCGCTGACGTACGCCAGCGACATGACGCTGCTGGACGCGGTCCGTCTCCCGGTGGAGCCCCTGTTCGGCCCGCGGACCTTCGACATGGCCTCGCTGGACCACGCGATGTGGTTCCACCGGCCGTTCCGCGCGGACGAGTGGTTTCTGTACGACCAGGAGTCGCCCATCGCCACAGGTGGGCGCGGGCTGGCCCGCGGCCGGATCTACGACGTCGAGGGCAGGCTGCTCGTCTCCGTGGTCCAGGAGGGGTTGTTCCGGAAACTGGGCTGAGCGTCGGGCTCAGACCCGCGCGGCGCGCTTGCGGTCCCGTGCGGGGCGTGGGTTTCTGCCGCTCAGGCGACCCAACAGGCCACGGGTTCGCTCCGGTACCCCGGATTGCCCGGACACCTCGGGTCGGCTGTCCTGCGGCGGGGGCACAGGCCGGGCGCGGTCCTGTTCGGGCGCTTCGTGCGCGGGCGGGGCCTGTTCCGACGTTGGGCGCGGTGCGGGTCGGTGGTCGCGGGCCTCGGCGAGGGTTACGGTCAGGTCCGCGCGAAGCCAGAGGATCTCGTCCGGATCGTCCGCCGTCATGATCCGTTCGGCGAGACCGGCGGTGGGCGAACCCGGCACGCCGTGGGCCGGCTGTTCCGGCCGCAAGCGGTTCACATGGGCGCGTTCGTAGGGGTCGTCCACGATTTCCGCCACCTGGGCGGGGTCGAGGAAGGACGCCACGACCGCGGCCCGCGCCCACGGATCGTCGGCCGGGCGGAGCAGGAATCCCAGTTGCCGTCCCCGCCAGTTGCGGGGCCGCAGGTCCAGGCCTGCTTCGAGTTGGTCCCGCTGGCTCCGCGAGGTGCGGCCGGTCAGCAGCGGGGCGCTGTCCTTGCCGACCGCGAACTGCCGTAGTTCGTCGGCGAGATACAGCCACACCACGGCCCGGTAGCGATTGAGGTAGAAGGTCACTGGTGTCACCAGGCCCAGTCGCGCCAGGCGGGTGAACCGGGTGGGCGTCACATCCATGAGCTTCGCGCCGTCGGCCGTGCCCACCGCCCGGACGCGTTCGCGCAGCGTCTCGGGGAAGTGTGCGTCGTTGCGCAGCCGGTGGATCTCGTCACGGTCGACGCGCCGACCGCCGCCCCCTTCGTCAGGAAGGGTCCGGACGCACCCGAGGTGGACGGCGAGATCGAACTCGCGCCGTTTCAAACCGAGTTCACGTGCGGCACGGCTCGGTGTGAAGGGCGCGCCGGGGGTTCGGATCGTGCCGGTGGGCGGTGCGGTGGCGGTCTGAGCAGGTCGCGTGATGCTGACACCTGACATGGTCGGTCTCCCCCGTGGAGTGGATGGCCCGCGCCGTGTGCGCCGGCCTCGGGAAAAACCGTATCCGGATTGGCGCCCGGTCCGGCAAGGCTGTGGATAACTCTCGCCGGAATGACATATCCGCAGGTCAACTGTCCGATGTCGGAATGTTTTCGGGTTGCCTGGCATCCACGTCGAGGTGTTCGCCGACCCGATTGACGAGCAGTGTCATCTCGTAGGCGATCTGGCCGATGTCGGCCTCCGCGGCGCTGAGCACGCACAGACAGCTGCCGGTGCCGGCCGCTGTGACGAAAAGCACCGCGTCGTCGAACTCGATCATCGTCTGGCGCACTCGGCCCGCGCCGAAGTGGCGTCCCGAGCCTTTCGCCAGGCTGTGCAGGCCCGACGACACGGCGGCCAGATGCTCGGCGTCCTCACGTCGAAGTCCCGTGCTCGCGCCGGTCACCAGCCCGTCGTTCGACAGGACGAGCGCATGTCGTATGTGTTCGACGCGCTCGGTCAGATCGTCCAGAAGCCAGCCAAGTCCTTGGTTCTCCGCCATGTTTCCGAATCTCCCCGTACGGCAGGTCCTCCAAGCCGAAGGATCCGGTCAGCCACCCTTCCCCACGGCCGCCCTCCGAGCAAGGAGGATGGGCGCATGGCACAGAAGATGACTGACGAGGAATGGCGGGCGTTCGTCTCGCACGGCACCCGCACCGGAAAACTGTCGAGCGTCCGGGCCGACGGAAGCCCGCACGTGGCCCCGATCTGGTTTCTGCTCGACGGTGACGACCTGGTTTTCAACACGGGGAAGGACACGGTGAAGGGGCGCAACCTGGCCCGCGACGGCCGGATAGCGCTGTGCGTGGACGACGACCGGCCGCCCTTCGGCTACGTCGTGATCCAGGGCCGGGCGACGCTGTCGGAGGAACTGGACGACGTCCGGCACTGGGCCGCGCGCATCGGCGCACGCTACATGGGCGAGGAGCGAGCCGAGGAGTTCGGCGCCCGCAACGGTGTTCCCGGGGAACTCGTCGTCCGCGTCCGCATCGAGAAAGTACTGGCACAGACCGACCTCGCCCTCTGAGGAGGGGCGCGGCCCACTCGCGTACTCCTCGCCTCAGCTAACGGAGTCGAGCAGCCGGGCGGTGTGCATCCGCCCGGCGTACTCGACCAGCCGGATCAGCACTTCCTTGCCCGAGTCACGGTCTCGGGCGTCGCAGAGCACCACGGGTGTGCCCTGGTCGAGGTCGAGGGCGCGCGACACGTCCTGAGCGTTGTAGGAGCGGGCGCCCGCGAAGCAGTTGACGGCCACCACGAACGGGATGTGGCGGTGCTCGAAGTAGTCCACGGCGGGAAAACAGTCCTCCAGTCGGCGGGTGTCCGCGAGGACGACGGCCCCGAGGGCGCCCTGCGACAGTTCGTCCCACAGGAACCAGAAGCGGTCCTGGCCCGGCGTACCGAACAGGTACAGGGACAGGCCTGAGCGAATGGTGATGCGGCCGAAGTCCATGGCGACGGTCGTGGTGACCTTCTGGTCGACGCCGTCGGTGTCGTCCACCAACTGGCCTGCCTCGCTCAGCAGTTCCTCGGTGCGCAGCGGCCTGATCTCACTGACCGCGCCGACCAGTGTGGTCTTGCCGACGCCGAATCCGCCGGCGACCAGAATCTTCAGCGCCAGTGCGGACATCTCGTCCTCCGTGGCGTCGGAGTGCTCGGAGACCATCGTTCACTTCTCTCGGGAGGGCCGGCAACGGTCGACGTTCATAGGTGTGTACCGCGCTCCCGCGGTGGCTCCGCGCGCGGTGTCGCCGCGTGTGTGCGAGGTCGGCTTCATGGCAACGGTTTCTCCTCGCCGGGGAATCGGACCTCTCATCTACAGTGCCCTCAGTCCTTCGATCACCTCGCGCAGAATGCGTTCGTCGGGCAGCTGCGCGGGCGGCACCGGACGGCTGACGGTGACACAGCCCAGTTCCACGAGGTCGCCGAGCAGCACCCTGACCACCCCTACGGGGAGGTCTGCGTCCGCGGCGAGTTCGGCGACGGACTGTGTCTCCGTCCGGCACAGGTCGATAAGCGTCCGATGCTCGGGACCGAGCGCCGTGTCGTCGTCCGTGCCGGGAGCGCCCGGGTCGAGCGTGACGAGCGCGATCAGGTCGAAGCGCACCCCCGTGGGGCCGGGTTTGGTGCGTCCGCCCGTCATGGCGTACGGGCGGACGAGGGGTCCGGCCTCGTTGTCGTACCACTGGCTGCCCGGTTCCCGCAGGGTGCCTGTCGTGTCCTCGGTCATCTGTGCGGACTGCCCTCTCGCCTCATCCGGCGGCGGGCGGACGGGCCGCTGCCCGCGGCGCCGTGTGGAGGTGCTCGCCCACACGTTTCACCAGCCGCGCCATCTCGTACGCCACAAGGCCTATGTCGGCGGTCACGGCGGTGAGCACCGCGAGGCAGGAGCCGTCGCCCGCGGCCGCGACGAACAGGAAGCCGTCGTCCATCTCCACCATGGTCTGCCGCACGCCACCGGCGCCGAAGTGCCGTCCCGCGCCCTTGGCGAGGCTGTGGAAGCCCGAGGCGACGGCGGCGAGGTGCTCGGCGTCCTCGCGTTCGAGATCGGTGGAGGCGCCCACCGCGAGCCCGTCGTTGGACAGCACCACCGCGTGCCGTACCTCGCTGACGCGCAGTACGAGGTCGTCCAGCAGCCAGTCGAGTTCGCCGGAGCGCCGCTCCGCCCTCGTGCCCGGATCCTTGATCATGCGCGGTCTCCTTCACTGCTGTCTCTGCCGGTTTCGGAACCTCGGGCGGCTCCGCGGCCGGGTGACCTGCCGCCGCCCCGCACCCAGCCGTCGTGGTAGGCCGCCATGCGGTCTCGTACGGCCTCGGGGGTGCGCTTCTCCTCGTTGCCGGAACCCGGCGTCCGTGTCGGCTCCGCCGGGCGCTGTTCGCGCAGTTGGGGAGCGAGGTGTGCCTGCCGGACGCGCCGCGGGAGGTCGTCGCTCTCCTCCGCGTCGCCGGGGTCCTCTGGAGGACGGTGCAGCCGCAGGGCGGTGACTCCTGGCGGTGGGGTTTCGGACGCCGACTCCGCCACGGCCTGTACGGGAGCCACCAGTGCGGGTCGGTCCGCCGGCGCCTGCACCAGCTCCTGGGACGGGGCGGTGGCAGCGGGCACGCGCGCGTACTCGCGCTCGACAGCTCGCTCCCGGTCCACCGCCGCGCGGGGCGAGCGTTCCGCCGCGCCGCCGTGCAGCAGCGCTGTGGGCAGCAGGACGACCGCGGTGGTCCCGCCGTAGGGGGAGGTCCGCAGGTGCACCTTGATGCCGTGCCGCGCGGCGAGCCTGCTGACCACGAAGAGCCCGAGTCGGTCGCTGTCGAACAGGTCGAGCGCCTCGGACTGTTCGATGCGGCGGTTCGCCTCCGCCAGGGTCTCGCGGCCCATCCCGAGGCCCCGGTCCTCGACCTCCACGGCGTAGCCGTTGCCGACCGGTTCGCCGGTGACGCGCACCCGGGTGTGCGGGGGTGAGAACTGGGCCGCGTTCTCGACGATCTCGGCCAGGAGATGCGTGAGGTCGGCGACGGCGGCGCCCGTTACGGCCGCCTCGGGGAATTGGCGTACCTCCACGCGCGCGTAGTCCTCGACTTCGGAGACGGCGGCGCGGACCACGTTCGTCAGGGAGACCGGCAGACGCCAGGCCCGGCCGGGCGCCGCTCCGGAGAGGATGATCAGGCTCTCCGCGTGGCGCCGCATACGGGTGGTGAGGTGGTCCAGTCGGAACAGGTCGCTCAGTTCGTTCGGGTCGTCGGACCTGCGCTCCATGCTGTCGAGGAGGCTCAGTTGGCGGTGGACGAGGACCTGGCTGCGACGCGCGAGGTTGACGAAGACCCCGGAGATGCCGCTGGCGAGTTCCGCGCGTTCCACGGCGGCCCGCAGCGCGGCACGGTGCACGGTGGCGAGAGCCTCCGCGACCTGCTCGGTCTCGTCCTCGGCCGGCGGTCCGGGGGGTGCCTCGGCCCGGATGTCGATCTCCTCTCCCGCGCGCAGCTTCAGCATGGCCTGCGGGAGTTTGTGGCGAGCGATCTCCAGGGCGCTGTTGCGCAGACTCACCAGCTCGACCACGAGGCCGCGTCCGATGCGTACGGAGATCACCAGGGAGGCGACGACGGAGGCGAGGCCGAAGAGCACCGCCGCGCCGGCCGGGGTGAGCAGGCCCCGGGCGAAGGGATCGGCCCGGTGCGCGACGTCGTGGCCCGCGTCCGTCTCGATGGCCCGCATACCGCTCTGCACGCGTGCGTGCGTTCTGGCCCAGGTCGCTTCGGGCGCGGCGGCGATCGCCTTGACGCCGGGGCGGGCGCCGAGCACCTTGTCCTCGACGGCGGCCAACGTGGCGTACGCGCTGCCTGACGCGAGGGTCTGCCAGCTGGCTCGCTCCGGGCCGCGCAGGTCCGGGGCGGTGGCTTCCAGAAGGTTGCGGCGCGTGTCGACGGCTCCGGTGAAGAGCCGCAGCCGCTGTCCGTCGAGCCGCCCGGCGAGCCGCGCCCCGGCGAGCCGCGCCCCGGCGAGAACGGTGTCCTCCTGGGCCAACGACTCTCCCGCGCGGGAGAATTCGAGCAGTACACGCGCGTCGGAGCCGAGCTGGGCGTCCTGGATGCCGGTGAGCGCACCGCCGACGGCGAAGGCTTCGGAGATGCTTTCGGTGTACCGCGCGTACGCCTCGGCCCATCCCGTACGGCGGTCGAGCACCGACGCTCGCAGCGTGCGCAGTTGTTCGACGCCGACGACGAAGGTTTCCAGGCGCTCCGCGACTCCGGCGGGCAGTTCCTCGCCGTCGGCGACGGTGTTGCGCTCCCCGAGGCGAAGCTTCGCCACGGTCCGGTCGGTGTGCTCGCCGAGCGTCCTGAGGTCGAGTCCCGGGACGGAGGACGGATCGGTGGCGCGGCGTACGGCCGCCTCACGTTCGACCTGGAGCGCTGCGACAGCGGCGGCGACCGGGGCGCGCACCTGGGAGTCGACGCGCTGCAACTGCCGCAGCCGGGCGACGTCCTGGGCCGTGGTGACGGTGGCGTAGGCCCACAGCGCGAGCAGCGAGACGACCGGCACCATCAGCAGGCAGACGATCTTGGCGCGGACGGTTCCCGGCCGCAACCGCCAGCGTCCCGCGCGCGTGGGCACCTCGTCGGGCAGGGTTCCGAGCAGTTCGTCGGAGTCTTCGTCGGCCGGCGGACCGGCGTGCGCGCGGCGTCCGCGCGTCGGGGGCGGGGGCGCCGTCCCGGCGCCGGGTATCGGGGTCCTACGGGGTGTACGCATGGCCTCCTCGCTCGTGGTGGTTCGGGGTCTGCCCGCGGGTCGTGGACGGCCCGCCGCGCGTCACTGGCCGGCGGCGACGCTGTCGACCGGTCGCTGGGCGGACGCGGATTCCTGGCGTTCCCCGGCCGTCGGCGACAGTGCGACGAACGCCGAGGTCAGGAAGAGGTAGGACCCGAGGCCGACGGCGAGGGGGAAGATGAACTGCATCGCCGTGGCCCCGGGCAGCGTCTGGCCGGAGGGCGTGACGTCCACGCGCACTGCGAACATCGCGGTGTAGTGCATGCTGCTGACGGCCGCCCCCATGACGAGCGAGGCGACGGTCACCGCCTTCGGCGACTTGATGTTCAGAGCCGCCCACAGGGCCGCGGTGGCCGCGACGACGGCGATCACCACGGAGAGCGCGACGAGCGCCGGGTCGTACTTCACGTCGCCGTGCAGGCGTACCGCCGCCATGCCGAGGTAGTGCATGCTCGCCACACCCAGCCCGGTGGTGAGTCCGCCGACAAAGAGGGCGCGGGCTCGGTCGTGCCCGTAGCCGACGGCGAAGACTCCGGTGGAGACGACGGCCATGGCGACGAGGAGGCTGAGGATCGTCAGCGGCACGTCGTAGCGGATGTCGGTGCCGCCGACGCTGAAGCCGAGCATGGCCACGAAGTGCATGGTCCAGATGCCGGTGCCGATCGCGGAGGCCGCGGTGACGAGCCAGTTGCGGCGCGAGCGCCCGGTCGCGCCGAGCGCGCGGACGGTGCAGCGCAGCCCGAGGGCGGCGCCTGTGCAGGCCATCACGTATGACAGTGCGGGGGTCAGCCAGCCGAAGGCGGCGTGGTCCAGGTGTCCCATGACCAGGGGACGCTAGTGGGGGCATGGGCGCACATTGGGGGCGCATTTCGAAAGGTATTGAAATATGGCAGGGAAATGCGCCTGAACGATCGCGTCCAGCTCGAACATGCGCGCCCTGGGGTACTTCGCGTCTGTGCGGGATCATGCGGAACATGAGCGACGACCACACACACGTCCGGGAGTTCTTCACCGTCCGCGCGGCCGACTGGGACAGCAGATTCCCCGACGACGGGCCCGCCTACGCCGCCGCGGTCGCCGACCTGGGGCTGCGTGAGGGGTCCCGGGTGCTGGACGCGGGCTGTGGCACCGGGCGCGCCCTGAATCCGCTGCGTGCCGCCGTGGGGCCCTCGGGAGTGGTCCTGGGCGCGGATCTGACCCCGGCCATGCTGGAGGCCGCGGTACGGGCCGGACGGGGCCTTGACGGACAGCTGCTGCTCGCCGACGTGGCGGCCCTCCCCCTGCGTTCGGAGTCGCTCGACGCCGTGTTCGCGGCAGGCCTGATCGCGCATCTGCCGCATCCTGGCGAGAATCTGCGGGAACTCGCGCGCGTGGTGCGACCCGGCGGCACCCTGGCGCTGTTCCACCCGATCGGCAGAGCCGCACTGGCTGCCCGGCAGGGCCGGCGGATCACCTCGCAGGACCTGCGGGCGGAGGCCAGTCTCGGTCCACTGCTGGCCGGCGCCGGCTGGCACATGACGTCGTACGTGGACGAGGACGCACGATTTCTGGCGCTGGCCGTGCGCCCGGCCTGACCGGGACCCTCGTCGTACGGGGCGGCGGCAGCGCGGCTGTCCTCTTCTGCCGTGGGCGCCGCAACTCTACGTTGGAGAGCGGCAGATGAACGCTCAACCATGGCAACCACACAGGGGGAAGGTGGTCCGCGTGTTCGGCGGCATCCATGAATCGTTCACAAGGTTCCTCCGATCCTGGCGCCCGGAAGCGGAAGAGGCCGAAGTGGCGGAAGAGGTGCAAGAGAGCCCGGGGCGTAGGAAACGCGCACACAATCTCTTCGAGGCGGCCGCCGTGTATGTGTCGGCGTGCGCGGAGGACGACCAGGATCAGATGGACGAAGCCGTGGCCTGGGTGTCCCCGGAAGCACTGTCGTTCGGGGTGAACGAGCTGGCGTGCCGTGCCGTCATCGCGCTGGCCAGAGAGCGCGACGAGTCGCCGCGGACGGTGGCCCGGGAGCTCCTCGGGCTGCCGACGGCCTGACCGAAGCGGGTACATCCGGTCGATTCCCCCTGCCCTGCAGGAAAGCAGCAGCTCCGGGAGGGGTGGGAGTCGTGACAACAGCCTTCCGATCGGATTAGGGTGCGCGCCGATGGAAGAACCGATGGGGAGGCTGGGATGGCAGAGACGGACGAGGAAGCCGTCGCCACCGCGGACGACGCGCTCTATGTGCTCACTGCGGCGCTGCTGACGCCCGCGCAGTTCCCGAGCGTGCTGGGCGACGACTATCTGGAGGCATGTACGGCGCTCGGCCTGGCGCCTCTCGCCGACGGGTACGGGCTGGTGCTCGGCCAGGACGGCGACGGCGCGCGATGGACCGTCGCCATCGACGACGTATCCCTGGTCGCGGTCGCGATCGCGTCGTGGGACTGCGGAATGGAATACGACCTGTCGCCGGAGGAGCACACCGTCGTCGCGGCCCTGCCCGGCTGGCCTCTCGCCGTCGCCGTCGCGGCTCCCGACGTCCCCGCCCCGCACGACCCGGGCCCCGAGGTCGCGGACCGGCCGCCCCTCACTCCGCCGGACACCACCTCGTGGGGCCCCGCCCAGCGCCGTCTGGGCGCCGACGAGATCGCGCGCCAGTGGGCGACCTGGCGGGAACAGCTCAGCGACGAGGACTTCGCCCCTGCGGGCGGCGGGTCGGCGGCGCCCGCAGGTGAACCGGCACAGGCCGAGGCGGACACGGGCCGGGCCGGAAAAACCGCAGGCACGTCCGAGGGGGGCGCAGCACCGATCGAGGACACCCCCGGGCAGGCCGACGGCGGCGTGAAGCGACCCGGTGCGAGCATCCGGCGCGTCATGGCGGAGGTACGGGCGTACGTGGAGACACCTCCGCCCCTCGGCCGTGTCCGCTCCTCCTTCGCTCCCGGAGACGCGCGGACTCTGCGCGCCGACGGTCCCGGCTGGTCGATGGTGGCCAGAACCGACGACATCGCGTTCGTCCTGCTCGACGACGAGCCCGGAGAGGTACTGCCGGTGGGCCGGGGCCCGGAGTTGCCCGGTCTCCTCGAAGCACTCGACAAAATGGCCGTACGCCCCAGCTGAGCGCGTCGGCCGACGCCGCCCGGATGGCTCTGATTCCGGGCGGCGTCGGCACTCCAGGCGCTTTTGCGGGCCCTGCGGAGGGTCAGCGGCAGTGGGCGCGGGACATAGAACGGCGCCCCCTCAGCGGCCGATCTCCTTGCGTGAGACTCGGCGCAGCCTGCGCCGCTGTGCGGGGTCCAGCGTGAGGTAGGCGGCTGCCGGGACTCCCAGCACTATCAGCAGCGCGGCCCACCACGGCAGCCAGAACAACAGGATGATCCCGACTGCCACGCCCCCTGCGGCGATCTTCGCGTTCCTCGACATGAGTGTCGCCTCCTTCGCGGCCAGTGCCGCTCTCTGATCTGAAAAACGGGCCCGCGCCTCCCACAGTTCCGGACCGCGACCCTGAGACGTCCCTGAGATGCGCCCCCTACTCGCCCCTGAGGGGCTCTCCCACCTCGTACATGTGACGCAGCGCCTGCCGGTACGAGTCGACGAGCCCTGTCTCCGTATAGGGCATACCCACCTCACGGCAGTAGGCGCGCACCGTCGGCTGGGCGAGCCGCAGATGGGGGCGGGGCATGCTCGGGAAGAGATGGTGCTCGACCTGGTAGTTGAGGCCGCCGAGGAACCAGTCGGTCAGGGCGCCGCCGCGGACGTTGCGGGAGGTGAGCACCTGGCGGCGCAGATGGCCCCAGCGCTCGCCTCCTTCGGGGTCGGGCATCTCCATGCCCTTGTGGTTGGGCGCGAAGGCCATGCCCAGGTGGAGGCCGAACAGCGCCTGGTGGAGGGCGGCGAAGACGAGTGCCTGGCCAAGCGAGAGGGAGGTCAGCAGCAGCGTCGCGTAGGCAACGGCATGGGTCACCAGGAGGACGGCCTCCACTGCCCGTTCCCGGGGCGCCTGTCGGCGCAGGTACCTGAAGCCGGTGATCTGCAGAGCGATGCCCTCAAGGAGCGTGAGAGGGAAGAAGAGCCAGGCCTGATGACGGGTCAGCCAGCCCCGGAAGCCGGTGCGATGCCGAGCCTGTTCGCCGGTGAACACCAGGACGTCGGCGACGACGTCGGGATCCTTCTCGATGTGGTTGGGGTTGGCGTGGTGGCGGTTGTGCTTGTCGCAACACCTTGGTAAATGCAGCTTCTCCTTCACTCTCAAGCCAATACTTGCGGATCACCATGTGGATCAAGATTGAAGCGTGATCTCATTGCTGGATGCGCGATGAGCACTGTGTAACCCGGAACCACATCGACTTATGGAATCAACGTGTGCTGACGCACGGGGCGGTACCGATCACGTTCCGGACAGTCATACGTGGCTCTCTCCTCCCGATCCTGGTCTGGCTTGGCATCGCATGCTTCGTCTACTTCGTCTACAACCCCCTGATGACGGTGGTCCTGTACGGGATCTTTACACTCTCCTTCCTCGTAGGGTTCCTCATCCGCCGCAAAGCAGGGCACTCTGCTCGGTGCAGCTTCTACGGCGCGGTGGGCGGAGTGCTGGACAAGTCAATGGCAGGGTTCTGAAACAAGTCGGCCGAGACGGCCAGGTACGGGACCAGATAGGGCTCACATCCTGTATCTGCCAACCCATGCACCGGGAACCGCTACGCTGCGCCCATGAATAGAGTCTTCATCCTCGGCGCAGGTTTCTCTAAGGCCATCAACCCTCTGATGCCTACTCTCTACCAACTGACCGATAGCGTAAAAGAAGCATTTCATGGGCGTGGGATTGACATTTCCGACGACCTAGCCGGTTTCGGTAATGACCTTGAGCGTTGGTTGAGCTCGTTGGCGGATCCAGGGCCATGGCTGACTGTGGCAGAAAAAATGCGAAATCGCGCCCAATTCATTGAAGTCTCCGACGATATTGCCCAGTCAATCACAGCACTGGAATTGCGAGTCGCTCACAATGCGGCTCCAAGTTGGCTAGGTCCCCTAGTTCAATACTGGGATCGCACCGAGTCAACGGTCATTACCTTTAACTATGACCGCCTAGTCGAGTTGGCATATCTACAAAGCGCAGATAAACAGGACAAGTGGCCGGGAGAACTCTATTCAATCCCCGTAACTCCAGCAGCATTGCGAGTGAGCGCCGTCGTGGGTGGGGACAGGCGTCCTACACTCAAACTTCTCAAACTACACGGGTCAGTATCCTGGTGGTATTCAGGACCTGAGGGTGGCGAATTTGATGTCATTTACGAGGCTTCCTGGCACGGATCCTTCAATGAAGGCATCAGTAACATGTGGGAAGAAGTCGAAACATATGTGTCCGACAAGCTACCCCTACTCATTCCACCTGCAGCAACGAAAACCCCCTTCTACTCCAATCGACTTCTTGCAACGCAATGGCAAATTGCAGCTCAGGCACTCCGAGAGGCGGAAGAACTAGTCATTATGGGCTACAGCGCGCCACCGACCGACCTGGCTGTCACAAATCTAATTAGCTCCAATTTCCGAGGGGAAGCCATCATCCCCGTCGACATTTCCGATACCGTCCTTGCGCGTGCTTCAAATCTAGTCAATCGCAATATCTCTACCCAAATCATCACCGATTTCATCGGTCAAGACGCCATCGAAAAATGGGTAAACACGTTCGGGGGTAGTTAAATTGGGATGAAAATTCCCACACAAACACATGCATTCAGGAGGACGAAGGCAAGCAACTCAGAATGGAAGCTCAGGTGTGGCCGCGCCCCTCGTGATGCTCAAAATCCGTTCATGGAAGTCACGCGTAACGGCCTCGCGCGGATAACGGGCACGAAGTTCCTTGTCCAGTTCATTGGCGACTAAAAGCAACGATGGAAGGGACTTCCTGGCGGCCGCAAGTGCCGTAGTACCCATGCCTACGGCCTCCTCTATGTCGCCGGTGCGGGCTGCGGCGACTCCGAGTGTGAGGCGGGCCTCTGCGGCGCGCATTGGGGAAATCTCGGTACCGTCCGGGCCCGTGCTGATTCGGATTACTGACCGTGCGTGGGTGGCGGCGCGTTCATCGTCTCCGAGCAGACGGTAGGCGTCCATCTCGTAGAAATCCCACTTGTCCGGATCGATTATGAAGTGGTGCTCGGGGTGATCCGGCCGGGGCAATCGGTCCAAGCGGGCGCGTCCGGCATCCAGCGAGTCACGGACAAGTCGGGCGTCTCCCATCCGTGCAGCGGCGCGGGCCTTGTGTGCGTACAGCTGCACGCCGACGGAGTGTGTCTGGTCGGCGATGTGCCCTGCTTCCACGGCGTCAAGCATGTCTTGCCAGCGGCTTTGAGTGAGGGCGAACCATGCCTCGATCTCGAACGCCCATGCCTTGATTTCGCCGTTGCCGGCCTCATCGCCGATCCGCAGGGCGGCGGCCTTGCTGAGGTTGGCTGCCTCACGCTGGCCTCGGTCGTACTGCACGCACGCGTTGAGAAGGAAGAGCCAGCCTGCGTCGACGAGGAGTTCCCGGTGCTGGCGCAGGGTCATCCGGCCTTCGAGTTGCTTGGTGACGTACTGCAAGCCGTTGCGGGTGCGCTCGTGCAGGTAGTCGGCGTCTGCATACGGATAGGCGCGGGCCAGTTGGTCAATGCCCTGTTCGATCGACTCCAGGGCTGCGCTGTTGATGCTGGACATCTCCGTGCGCCGTAGTAGTTCGGCGATGTCCCAGAGTCCTGCACCACCCTCTGTGATCAAGGTGCTCGGGTCCTGCGGCACGGCGATGCTGGCGCTTCGTGCCAGCTCCCAGGGGCGTGGGGCGAGTCCTGCGAGAGGGCCGGGAATGCGTAGCCCGTCCACCACTTCGAGGATCTTGCGGTGCTGGGTGATCCGTGGGCGTGCGCCCTTGCCGTCGGTCTCCGGTCGGGCCATGAGGCCGATGTGCTCGCGCTTGTAGCCGACGGCTTCGGCGATCTTGGCGTAACTGATCTTGCCGTGCAGTCGGGCGAGTCTGAAGACTTCGCCGAAGTCGTGGTTGGCGACTGCCGACCGTACGTCCGCGCGTTCCAGCACGTGCGGCGGCAAGGCTGCCGGTGTCGGCGCTGCTTCGGTCATCTCACTTCCCCATCGTGATTGACCAGACGTGTCTTCTCTTCTGCGTTCGTCTTGCGAGTGTACCCACGAGGGGGGTCCCCAAGAGGGGGGAGCGACAGCCGATACAGGGGATGCATCCTCGGTCCACCCCGCCGGGAGAGTCTCGGCGGATGTGACCGGAGACGGTGACTTTGTGTCATGACCGCGAAGCAAGCTCGAAAGCGTGAGCACGTGGCGAGTGAGCTGGACGCGTTCGCTCACTGGTTCATCTCGCCGAATCTGTCCGACGGTGGGCGCTACCTGACGCTCACGCTCTTCGCCGAATTCGGCAACACCGCGCGCCTCGCGCGTGACATGACGGGTGCGTTCCTTGAGAGCACCGGGGCCCATGACGTCGTGGATGATGCCCGGCTGATCGTGTCAGAGCTGGTCGGGAACGTAATCAACCATGCTGTGCCGGAGCGCTGCTTTTCCAGGCCCGGCGGAGCTCGGCGTATCGATGTGGCGTTCAAGCTGTGGCCGAAGTGGCTGTTCATCGGCGTCGCCGATGAGGACTCGTCCCCGCCATTGCTCCCGTTGGGAGAGCCGTTCTCCCCCGGCCTCTCGGGCGAACTGTCTGAGGCTGTGCTGCCCGACAGCGGGCGGGGGCTGTTGATCGTTCAGCGGCTGGCCACCTCGGTCTGGTGGACACCGGAAGACAAGGGCGGAAAGACCGTGTGGGCCCGCCTCGACCTCGTCGACGGCACCGGGGGCAAGCCGTTGTGGTGATCTTCGGGCCGTCACGTCCTCGTTGCTCCCTCGGGAGCGGGTGACGGTCTGAGGGCTGGAGGGTCGTCCCTCCGGCGTACGGGGCGCGGCCTCTTGGCTTGGGCCATCGGGTTCCCCACCCGAGTAGCAAGGGGCCGCGCTTCACAACCGAAAACGCAAGACCGGACCACCCCCGCGCCTGGAAGCAACTGGGGTGGTCCGGAAGGGAGTACAGCGACCCCCGGTGCCTGATGGTACCGGGGTCGTTGTGCTGTGCATCCGCCCTGGACCAAAGAGAGTTGACGATCTGTTATCTGGACCAGGACAGAGGTGGACACAATGACTGGCGCTGGCGAGAACTGGCTGAGCGACGGCATCGACGACTCCGGTGCGGACTTCGGGCTCTGGGTGCCTGGCGTCGACTACCTGGCGGCGTGGCGGGTCGCGCGAGAGTCTGCCGACCGCTTAAACCGGGCGTTCCTCGGTGCCGGGTTCGAGCTGTCGGAGGTACGGGCCGTTGCCTCGACGAATGAGGACGGGCGCGGCGTGGTCCGGGTTACGGGCTGGCCGGACGCGTTGGAGCGGCTTGCTTGGCTCCTGGAGTCGCACCCTGGCGACGGTGTGGCATGAGGAGCGTTCTCGCTGGTGAGTGGTGCGGGTGGGCACGTCGCCGGCCGCAGGGACTTTGGGCGGGAGCTGCCATGGGGCGAGTGAACAGGGGGCCTTACGCTCGCCAGCGGATCGGGCAGGCCTTGGAGCTGCCCGCAATAGCCCGATCGGCCCCCTGTTCTTCGAGGCTCGCCCCATGGTGGCTGCCTAAAGTCTCGGAGGCCGTCGACCCCCAGCCCACGACACCCCGGCCTGCCACGGCCGGTCGACGCCTCAACTCCCCTGGCGTGCTGCGGTGTGGGGCGCTGGCCGTCCGGACGGGATCGGCGGCCACGCCGCACGCCCGGCCGGGGCGGCCGGGCGCCCTGGCGCGCCGTAGGCGCGCCCTTGAGGAAGTGAAGGCTGTTTCGACCGATGGCCGTTGCTGCTCAGGCGCGGGTGCGTCGGGTGGGCTGTTTGTCGGCGGTGATCCGGTAGGCGAGTTCGGCACGGTCTGCGCCGGTGCGCAGCTCTTCGAGGATCAGCGGGCGGCCGTCGGCGGAGTGCGTGACGCGGGCCAGGTGCAGGACCGGGGTCGCGTCCGGCAGGCGGAGCGTGGTCCGCTCGTCGGGAAGCGGCATGCGGGCGCGGACCGTCTCTGTCCAGGACAGCTTGTGCCCGTCCTGGGTGAGCAGCTCGTAGATCTCGGCCGGGCGGGTGGACGGCTCCTCGGCGAGCAACGGGACGGTCTCGGCGGTCGTGAAGGGGATCAGCGTGCGGTGCATGGCGCGCGTCCCGGAGTTGGGGTCGGTCAGGAGACGGTCGCATCCGAACAGGGCTTCTTCTGCGCCGAGTTGGAGGAGTCGGCCGGTGTCCTTGGTGGTGCGGGTGCGGTAGGTGCTCGGCTCTTCGGTCTCGTCCCATACGTCGCCGCCTGGCATCACGAACGTGCCGTCGGCGGTGTGGGTGATGCGGCGTTCGAGGGTGAGGGTGGGCTGTCCGGTGGAGCGGACGTAGCTGCCTTTGCCGTGGCGGACGTCGATCAGGCCTTCCGCTCGTAGGGCCGCGACGGCGTTGCGGACGGTGGGGCGCGATACGCCGTAGCGGGCCATGAGTTGGGCCTCGGACGGCAGTAGGGCATCGGGGGCGAACTCGCCCGACAGGATGGCTTCCCGGATGGCGGCGGCCACCTGCTGGTAGAGGGCTCCGGGGCGCTGGATCTCCGACATGGCGGCATCTCCGGGTTCAGTTCGTAGTCACGTCGCACGCGCGACATCACTCGTCAGCATAAGTACTTGCGTCCTCGCCGTACAGCACTTCATAGTCTTCACTCGTAAGGACAAGTGACGTCTGAATATGTCAGGCGTCCAGATCGGCCAGGGAGGCCAACGAAATGCAGTCCATTCCCGTGGACACCGGGCGGCTCGGCGTACTGCGCTGCGCCATCGCCCCCGAAGCAAAGATCAGCAACCAGGAGACACAGGAGGTCAAGAAGGACCGGGACGGCAACCCCGTCTACACCGTCGCCGTCACCGTGCGCCAGGACCGGCGGCGGATCTCCGTCATCGAGATCGCCGTCACCGGCGAACCCAAGGGCATCGAGGAAGGGATGATCCTCAAGGTCACCGGGCTGACCGCGTTCATGTGGGCGATGGGCGACCGGCACGGCGTCAGCTTCCGCGCCGACGCCATCACCCCCATCTCCGGCGCCTTAAAGGCCGGTGGTGCGTGATGACCGGCATCCTGGCTCTCGCCCTCGGGCTGTTGGTGCTCGTCTGGGTGCTGGGTGGTGGTGATCTGCTGCGGCGGCATCGCCCGGTCTGGCACTGGTACCTCGCCGGATACCCGGCCGCTGTGTGGCGGGTGGTGTTCACCTGGCGCAAGGTGGCCGTGCTCGTCGATCTTGCCGTGTCCCGTCGTCCGTCGCGTGGGCTGCTCGGTGACCTGGTCGTCAAGGGCGATCCGGTCCGGCCGGTGGCACCGCGCATCTCCTTCCCACGCGCCACCCGTATGGGCCTGACCGTGGTGGTGCGGCTGCATGCGGGCCAGACCCCGGCCATGTACCTCAAGGCGGCCGATGCCCTGGTGCATGCGTGGAAGGTCCACGCGGTGCGGGTCACCTCGCCGGAACGGGGGCTGGCGCTGCTGACGGCAACGGCCACCGATCCGCTGCAACGCCCCGGCCTGGCGACCGCCCCGGCCGAACTGCTCTCGGCACTGATCGGGGTGTTGGAGAGCGGGGGCGCGTGGGTGATGGATCTCCTGGTGGTGCCGCACTGGCTGATCGCCGGGGCCACTCGGTCGGGCAAGTCCACCCTGCTGGCCCGGCTGATCACCCAACTCGCCCCGCAGCACGTCGCCCTAGTCGGCATCGACTGCAAGGGCGGCATGGAACTCGGTTTGTTTGCGCAGAGGTTGAGTGCGCTGGCGACGAGTCGGCGTGAGGCGGTCGCGGTGCTCGCCGCGCTGGTGGTCGAGATGCAGGACCGGATGAGCGTCTGCCGGACGGCCGGCGCCCGCTCCATCTGGGAACTGCCCGTCAGGTTCCGGCCCGTACCCGTCGTCGTGATCGTCGACGAGATCGCGGAACTCTACCTGTCCGACGGCAGACGCGAGAGCAAAGCAGAAGCCGAACAGTGCTCCACCCTCCTGCTCCGCCTGGCCCAACTCGGCGCCGCCCTCGGCATCCACCTGATCGTCGCCGGGCAACGCGTCGGCTCCGACCTCGGCCCCGGCGTCACCGCCTTGCGGGCCCAACTCGGCGGACGCATCTGCCACCGGGTCAACGACCCCGGCACCGCCGAAATGATCCTCGGCGACCTCAACAAGGACGCCGTGGCCATCGCCCAGTCGATCACCGCTCAGGAACAGGGCGTGGCCGTGTGCACCGGACCGGACGGCGGCTGGAACCGCGCCCGCTCCCACCTCACCCCCACCCAAGAAGCCGTCGCCGTCACCCGTAAGCACGCGGGCCTGGTGCCCGAACTGCCCACCGTCACCCGCGCGCTCGCCGCCCTCGAAGGAGACGCCCAATGATCAGCACAGGTGCCGCCGTGTCCCTCGTCGTGGTCTTCGGGATCATCACCTTCCTCCTCGTCCGCTCCCGCGACGTCCGCGCCTGGGAAGCGGTCTGCATCGCCCTGTTCGGCCTCTACCTCGGCCAGACCCCCGTCAGCCTCACCATCAACGGCTTCGTCACCTGGGTCCTCAGCGGCTTCTCCCACTTCTAGACACAGCAGAAAGGGACATACGGCTATGCCCATGCGCCGCGTGAGATGCACCGTCTGCAAGGGCGACGGAGCACGCAAGACCTGGACCGGACGACTACGGCGCTGCCGCGTCTGCCGGGGCACCGGAACCATCCGCTGAACCCACCACCCCAACCGACCCAACTGACCGCACAAGGAGTGATCCCCATGACCCACACCCCGCCACCCACCCCCATCCGAGCCGCTGCGGCGGCCCACCCCGGAAGGTCACCACCATCACCCCGCAACACACCACCCCGGCCGACAGGCGCGCCGTCCTCAACCGCGCGGCGCGCCTGCGCCAACTCCCCGAAACAGACCGAGACGCACTCCGCATCGCCCAACACCCCCAATTCCCGCGCTGGCTGGAGCAGATCACCGCTACCGGCGGCTGCGCCCACCCCATCCACCTCTCCGGGTCGACAACGACTCTAAACGCGGCAACGGGCGAGATCCTCCGCCACTACGACACCCGCACCGAACCCGGCGAACGGCTCTCCGTCCGCTGCCGCAACCGGCGCGCGAGTGTCTGCGCCCCCTGCTCACGCCTCCACGCGGGCGACACCTTCCACCTCGTCCGCGCGGGCCTCCTCGGCGGCAAGAACATCCCCACCACCGTCCGCAACCGCCCCCGCCTGTTCGTCACCCTCACCGCGCCGTCGTTCGGGCCGGTCCATCGTGCCGGGAACGAGCGTTGCCGACCGCGCCGCGACGGCGGAACCTGCGAACACGGGCGCCCCCTCGGCTGCGGCGCCACCCACGCCCCGGATGCTCCGGCCGTCGGCCAACCGCTGTGCGGCGACTGCTACGACTACACCGCCCACGTGCTGTGGCACGCACACGCCTCCAAGCTGTGGGACCGGTTCGTCATCGACGTCCGGCGGCGCCTCGCCTCCTCGGTCGGCCTCGTGCAGTCCCGCTTCGCGGACCACGTCCGGTTGTCCTTCGCCCGCGTCGCCGAATACCAGAAGCGCGCGGCCGTCCACGTGCATGCCGTCGTCCGCCTGGACGGTCCGAACGGACCCAGCGACGAACCCCCGGCCTGGGGCACTGCGCAACTGCTCATCGACGCTGTACGCGCCTCCGCCGGTCGGGTCCTGGTCCACACTCCCTACAGCCCGGCCGCAGGCGAACTGGCTTTGCGCTGGGGCGTCCAGGTCGACGCCCGGCAACTGCACACCGACGGCGACGGGCCCGACGATGACGCCGTGGCCGCGTACGTCGCCAAGTACGTCACCAAAGGCGCGAGCGAGACAGGCGCCGGCACCGACCACACCATCACCACCTGGCACGGCATCGCCTCTGCACCCGTCACCGAGCACGTGCGCACTCTCATGCGCACCTGCTGGCGCCTCGGCGGCCTCCCCGAATACGAGCCGCTCCGCCTCCGCGCCTGGGCCCACACTCTCGGCTACCGGGGGCACATCCTCACCAAGTCCCGCGCCTACTCAACGACATACACCGCGTTGCGCGCCCAACGTGCCGAACACGTTGGTCACGAATCCGTGCCTGGCACGGTGACCGATGGGCACTGGCGCTACGTCGGCTCCGGCCACACCCCGGGGGCCGCACTCATCGCCGCTGGGATCGCCACAGATCTCGCTGCCAGTCGCGAGACCGCGCGGGAAGAGCTGGCTGCCGAGAGGAGCGGGCTGGGTGCCTCGTCCGGGTGACCCCGCAGAAGATCCGGACATGGCCTGGGCGCGAGCACATGCGCGGAAGGCTCCCCGTTGGTCGGATGCCAAGTGGCGCAGGATCAACGCCGCTCTTGGACTGGAAGTGTCCACGAACGACAGGGCCCGTCATCATCGCCGTGCGACGTGACAGGCCCGCGTGTGCTGGTCCTCCCCTACTCCTCGGCATAGATCGGGACCAGACGATCCCTCAACGGCACTTTGCTGCCCCTGCCTACGGGGAGAGCAACCAGGGCCGTCAAGGTGCGCTCGACGTAGGCGCGGCGCTCCGCCAAAGTGATCCCGTCCCGATGCCATTCCTTGTCCATGTCAACGGGTTTGCCGTGGGTGGCAAGGGTCTTGCGCTGCCAGGCGTTGCGGTCCTTCATCAGTCGCCGTTCGTCAGCCTCGTATTCGGCCAGATCGGCGTAGTACCTCTCAGCGCTGATCTGCCGGTTCCGTCGGGCCCGCTTGAGGTCCGCGATGTCCTCACGGACGTTGGCCAACTCCGCCTCCTTCGACCATGCCTGCGGGGCCACTGTCGCCTCCCGCTCGGCGGCCTCCTCCTCGTACTTGGCGATCACGAGCTTGCCTATCAACTCGTCGGTCTCCGGTCCACCGATCTTGATGCCCCCGCAGCCTCGACCGGTCGACTTGCCGTGACAGCCGTAGTAGAAGTACCCCTCGGGCTTCCCCTGGCTCCGTGCCGCCTTGAGCGCGCGTAGCAGTGCTCCGCAGCCTTCTTTGCCGCATCGGAGCGTCCCCGTTCCCAGGTACGTCCGGGTGTTGTGTCCAGTGCCCCGAATCGGCCCCTCACCGATGATCGCCAGGAGAGCTTGCCATTCGGTCACCGTGAGGATGGGTTGCCACTGGCCAACGACCGGCTTGCCCTCGTCGTCCTGGGCGACGGCGATATGGCGCGTCTCTCGTCCAGTCTCCGGGGCGATGTCGGAGATCGTGTAAGAACGGTGGCCGCACAAGCGGGGGTTCCGCATCAGTTCCTTGAGGACGGCGCGTGTCCAGCGATTGCCTCGGGGAGTCGTGATCCCCTCGCGGTTCCACTCAGCGATGATCCCATGCCAGGTGGCTCCCTCGATCAGCCGACGGGCGGCATCCCGCAGTAGCTTCGCCTCCTTGGGGTCCAGCGTGCGCTTGTCTTCCTGCCAACCGAACGGGCGCGAACCCCCGACAGGGATGCCCTGCTCACGCAACGCCTTGTGCTTGCGCCGGACCCTGCGGGCCGTGTCGGCGGACTGCTTGTTGGCCATGGTCACCAGCACGCGGGCCATGGCGCGGCCGTTGTCCGTCAGAAGATCCAAGGTGCCTGTGATGTCGATGATCGGCCGGTGGTGGTGCTCCACTACCTCTATGGCGTCCTCAAGATGGCGGGGATCGCGGGTGAGGCGGTCGATGTCATAGACGATCAGGCCGTCAACGCGCTCGCCGTTCGGCGCGATACCGCGCTTGAGGTCCTCCAACGCTCCCTCGAACACAGGCCGGATCACTCGGTATGCGGTACGGCCGTCCGGGAGACGGACCCTCCTACGCTTCCACGCTGAGGTGTCGGGCTCCATGTACGTGTGGACGTACCGGCCTCCTCGGCTCTCCACGAACCGGCGGCCGTCCTTCTCCTGCTCCTCCGTGCTCTTGATGTCCCGCCCGGTCATCGGCACGAAGCGGTGCTTGTCTGACGGGTCGTCGGCTAAGTCGTCTCCCTCGATCTCCTCGGTGGAGAGCCGGGCCAGACCGGCCCAGTTCTGTCCGTCCAAGTCACCCCAGTGGGCCCGCTGTACGTCATCAGTCATATCTAGAAGCTACATCTGACTATGCGTTGGTCGATCCACCAGGAATAGCTCATCCCCAGCAGCAGGTCGGCGTGGACAAGGCCGATCGCACGGCTGACGGCCCTGTTGCCGGTGATCTGGGCGTGGCCCGCGTCGTGGCCTATGAAGGCCGTGCGGGCGCAGAACACGGCGAACGGCGGGGCCAGGAGCAGAACCCACCAGGAGCTGCCGATCAGCGCGATGCCCGTGACGATGCCGGCCAGGGCGAGCAGGTTTCCGGCGATCCCGAGGGCGTACCAGGTGTGCCGCCGTTCCAGAAGTCCCTGCCCCTTGACGGTGCGCAGGAGGGGCGCGAAGTCACTGCCGGCGGACTGCGGGGCGGAGGTGCCCGGAGGTTCGGCGGCGAGGACGGCTGTCTGGGGCATGGCGGTCTCCGGGTCTCTTCGAGGATCGGGCTGACCTGAGGAAACGTACGAAGTGGCCGCCCCTCGCGACCATGGCGCCACCACCCGTCTCCCGGCAGGGGAAACCCCCGCTGCCACCAGGGGGTTGAGGACACCCCGAGGCCGGACGACTCCCCGCACGGCCGAACAGCACGGCGAACGCACCACCACGGGTGCTGTACCCTCGGCGACGCGTACCTCCAGTAGTCAAGTTTGAGGAGTGCCCATCACTGTGCAGAGGATTCCCGCGGCGACACCGTCCGAGATCTCCGAACTGGCCGGCTGCTGTGCCGTGTTCGTACCCGGCGATCCGGCCCGCGCCGGCCGGGTGGCGTTCTGGCGGCCCGACGGGGCCGCCCCGCCCACCGTGTCCGCGGGGACCGTCGACGACCTGACCGTGGTCGTGGCCGGCGACCGGGGTGTCGAGCGGACGGAGGTGACCGCCGTCCTGCTTCCGGTGCGTGCCGCGTTGCCGGTCCTCACGCGGGCGCGTGCCGTCGCACAGGGGCACCGGGCGACGGCGTTCTGGGGTACGGCCGCCGTTGTCGCCCTGCAACTGGCCGCGCGCGGACTGCTGCTGCCCGGCCTCTCCGCGGAGGACCACGACGCCTGGCGGGCCGGACCGCTCGGCGCGGCGGACGTGGAACGCGTTCGCGAACTCGCCGCCGCGATGCCCCCGGAGGCGCATGCCGTGCCGTTGGAGGGCACGGAGCCGCCGCGACTGCCCGACCCCGAGCGGCTGCTGCGGGCCTTTCTGGACGCCGTGGCCGACGCGCTGCCCCGCTCCCCCGCCGCCTCCCTCGCCGCGGGCGGGGCCGCCTACGCGGCGCCGGAACCGCGGCAGATGCCGGAACAGCGCGCGTGGGCCGCGGAGGTCGCCGCCGGGCACGACGCCGGGGTGCGGATCTCGCTGAGGGTGGAGGTGCCCGGGCTGGCATCGGCCGGGCCGGACGACACGGCCCTGCGGTTCCGTGCCGTGCTCCAGGTGCACAGTGTGAGCGAGCCCGGGCTGGTCGGGGACGCGGCCGAGGTGTGGGCCGCGGCCGGCGCACCCGGCCGCGCCTTCGGCCCGCGCGCGCGGATGGACGCCCTGCTCGCACTGCGCCGCGCGGCCCGGACCTGGCCGCCGCTCACACCTCTGCTCTCCGCGACCGTGCCGGACGCCGTCGACCTGGCCGACGAGGAGATCACCGAGTTGCTCAGGGAAGGCGCCCGCGCCCTGTCCCTCGCCGGGGTGGAGGTGCACTGGCCCAAGGAGCTGGCCCGCAAGCTGACCGCCCGCGCGGTCATCGGGCCGCCCGACGAGGACACGGGCCCCGGGAAAGTCGCGTCGGACACTCCGTCGTTCCTGTCCGCCGACGCGCTGCTCGGCTTCAACTGGCGGTTCGCACTGGGCGACCGGCAACTCACCCGCGAGGAGCTGGACCGGCTCGCCGAGGCGAACCGGCCCGTGGTCCGGCTGCGTGACCAGTGGGTCCTCGTGGACCCACAGGAGGTTCGCCGCGCCCACGCACAGCAGGACCGCAAGGTCACGCCCGTCGACGCCCTCAGCGCCGCCCTGACGGGTTCCACGGAGGTCGACGGCCGCTCGGTCGAGGTACGGCCCACCGGGTGGCTGGCGGCCCTGCGGGACCGCATCTCGGACCCGGAGGCACAGGACCCGGTCGGTCAGCCGGCCGCGCTCGACGCCACGCTGCGCGACTATCAGCTGCGGGGCCTGAACTGGCTGGCCCGGATGACGTCCCTGGGGCTCGGGTGCTGTCTGGCCGACGACATGGGCCTCGGCAAGACGATCACACTGATCGCGCTGCATCTTCACCGGCAGACGGACCGGTCGGCCGCCGGGCCCACCCTCGTTGTCTGCCCGACGTCCCTGATGGGCAACTGGCAGCGCGAGATCGAGCGGTTCGCGCCCGGGACGCCCGTACGCCGCTTCCACGGGTCTCGGCGCGGCCTGGAATCCCTGGTCGACGGCGAGTTCGTGCTCACCACGTACGGGACGATGCGCCTGGACGCCCGGCGGCTGGCCGAGGCGCCCTGGGGTCTGGTCGTGGCGGACGAGGCACAGCACGTCAAGAACCCTTACTCCGACACGGCACGGGAGCTGCGTTCCATCGGTGCACGCGCACGCGTGGCGCTCACCGGCACCCCGGTGGAGAACAACCTGTCGGAACTGTGGGCGATCCTCGACTGGACGACCCCGGGCCTGCTGGGCCGGCTCGGCACCTTCCGCTCACGGTACGCGCAGTCCGTCGAGGGCGGTCAGGACCCGGCCGCCGCCCAGCGTCTGTCCCACCTCGTACGCCCGTTCCTGCTGCGGCGGCACAAGTCGGACCCGGGCATCGCACCCGAACTGCCGCCGAAGACGGAGACCGATCGCGCCGTGTCGCTCACCAAGGAGCAGGCAGGGCTGTACGAGGCGGTGGTGCGGGAGACGCTCGCGGAGATCTCCGGCGCCGGCAGCATGGCCCGACGTGGGCTGATCATGAAGCTGCTGACCGGCCTGAAGCAGATCTGCAACCATCCGGCGCAGTTCCTCAAGGAGGACCGCCCGAAGATCGCGGGACGCTCCGGAAAGCTGGAGCTCCTGGACGAACTGCTCGGCACCATCCTCTCCGAGGGAGCGAGCGTTCTGGTCTTCACCCAGTACGTGCAGATGGCACGGCTGCTGGAACGGCATCTGGCGGCACGCGGGGTGCCCTCGCAGTTCCTCCACGGCGGCACGCCCGTCGCGGAACGCGAGGCGATGGTGGAGCGTTTCCAGGAAGGTGAGGTACCCGTCTTCCTGTTGTCGTTGAAGGCCGCCGGCACGGGCCTGAACCTGACCAGGGCCGAGCACGTCGTGCACTACGACCGCTGGTGGAACCCCGCGGTCGAGGCCCAGGCCACGGACCGCGCGTACCGCATCGGGCAGAGCCGTCCCGTTCAGGTGCACCGCCTGATCGCCGAGGGCACGATCGAGGACCGGATCGCCGAGATGCTGGACCGCAAGCGGGCGCTGGCCGACGCGGTGCTCGGCTCGGGCGAGGCGGCGCTCACGGAACTCACGGACACGGAACTGGCCGACCTGGTGCGGCTGCGAGAGGGGGCGTGATGAGTCGGCACGACGGTGACGAGTACGAGGGTGACCACGGCCATGAGGCGTTCGGAAGCGCCGCGACCGGGGCCGACCTGGAACGTACGTTCTCCGCGCTCCCGCCCCCGCCGGGGCGCGGCTTCGCGGAGACGTGGTGGGGGCGCGCGTGGCTGAAGTCGCTGGAGGACGCGGCGTTGGACTCCGAGCAGGTGCGGGCGGGCCGTCGGCTCGCCCGTGCGGGGGCGGTGGGTGCCGTCTCCGTGCGCCCAGGACGTATCACCGCCGTCGTCCTCGACCGCGACCGCACCGCGCACCGGTCCGACGTCCTGCTGCAGGAGCTGTCCGCCGAACAGTGGGACCGCTTCCTGGACATGGCGGTCGAGCGGGCCGGCCATATCGCGGCCCTGCTCGACCGGGACATGCCATCGCAACTGGTGGAGGACTCCGCTGCCGCCGGAGTCGAACTCCTGCCCGGCATGGGTGATCTGGAGCCGCAGTGCGACTGCGACGCCTGGGACCACTGCGGTCATACGGCCGCGCTCTGCTATCAGGTGGCGCGGCTGCTGGACCAGGACCCCTTCGTCCTGCTGCTGATGCGGGGACGCGGCGAACGCGCCCTGCTGGACGACGTCCAGAGCCGCGGCGCCGTCCCCGCCGAGGTGCCCAGCGGGCCGGAGGGCGTGGACGGGGCTGAGGCGTACGCGGCCGGGAGCATCCTCCCGGCGCTGCCCGCCCTGCCCCCGCTGCCCGAGACCCCCGGGACACCGCCGGCCCTGGACACCGACACCCCGCCCGCGCCCGGAGTGGACGCCGGCGCGCTGGAGTTCCTGGCCGCGCGGACGGCCGTAGAGGCGCACCGGCTGCTCGCCGAGGCACTCGGGGAGGGTCATGAACGGCGGCCCTCGGAAGCGGAGTTGACGATGAGCCAGGACGCCGTGCGACTGGCCGTGGGCAGTCCTGCGGAGGTTTCGGACCGTCTCGCCGAGGGGTCGGGGCGCAGCCGGGAGCAGTTGGCGTCGGCCGTTCACGCCTGGCGATTCGGTGGCGCGGCAGCCTTGTCGGTCCTGGAGGAGGAGTGGACGGTCGGGGGCGAACAGCTCGCCCGCGCGCGTGCCGCGATCGACTCCGCCTGGGACGAGGACGAGCGGCCGACGCTGCGGGCGGCGCGCAACCGGTGGACGGTGGTCGGCGCCGGGAGCCAGGTGCGCCTGGGGCGTGACGGCCGCTGGTGGCCGTACCGCAGGCACGACGGCAGGTGGGTGCCCGCCGGCCGAGCCGCCCAGGACCCGGCGACCGCGCTCGCTTCGATGGAGCACATAACCAGCACATAAAACCGTGGAGGAGCCTGCCCGGAGGCACCGTCGTCCGCCGGGACCTTCTTCGGGTTCGGCCGTCTTCACGACCTCGATCTAGGGCGCCGCCGCCCCATCGGCCAGTGAAACGAGCGACTCCAGGTCACTCGGGAACTCGCTCGGCAGATCCGTCGGGAAGCCGGACGGAAGGTCGGTGGGGAGCCCGGACGGCAAGGTGGGCAGCCTGGTGGGGAGTTCGGTGGGCAGTGCCGTCGGGATACTGAACGAGGGCTCGGGGGTACGGCTCGGGCTGCGGCTGCTCTCGGGCGGGTTCTTGTCCGGGGTGCTGTCGCCTCCGGACACCATGAGCACCACTGCGACGACGGCCGCGACCACGACGGCGGCGGCGAGCAGGATGAAGAGAGGACCCGGCCTTCTGCCGGGTCCCCGGTGTCCGTCCGGGTAGCCCCCGCTTCCGTGGCTTCCCCCGGAGGGCGGGCCGAATTCCCCGGAGGGTGGGCCGAAGCCCCCGGGAGGTGGGCCGAAGCCCCCGCCCGGAGGCGGACTGTGCCCCGGCGGCCCGGGCGGTTGGGGCGGTACGGGCGGCATGGCCATACCGTCAAGAGTCGCCGCGAACCGGTCAACACGCGACCCCCACACGGAAGTTGATACGGACTCATGCCATGGACCGCATGATTCCGGAGCAATCCGAGCCAGGATCGGTCACAGGGGACCAAACGCGGCACAGTTGTCCACACCGGCGACCGGGGACCCCGTCAGAAGACAGGCGTCCCCGGGACGCGACGTGACACGACGTGACGCGAATCAGCCTCGCGCACCCAGCAGGTGGTCCATGGCCAGCTGGTCAAGCTGCTCGAAGGCCATCCCGCGCGCGGCCGTGGCGTCCACGTCGAACTCCTCGAACGCCGAGCGGTCGGCGAGCAGCCCCTGGAGACCGTCCGCCGCCGTCTGCTGCGCCAGCTCGTCCAGCCGCGAGGCGCGCAGGGCCGCCTGGACCTCCGGGTCGGCACGGAAGGCGGCGGCGCGCTCCTTGAGGATCAGGTAGTTGCGCATGCAGCCGGCCGCCGAAGCCCACACGCCGTCGAGGTCCTCGGTCCTCGGGGGCTTGAAGTCGAAGTGCTTCGGGCCCGCGTAACCGGCGCTCTCCAGGAGGTCGACCAGCCAGAAGGCGGCACGCAGGTCACCGGCGCCGAAGCGCAGGTCCTGGTCGTACTTGATGCCGGACTGGCCGTTGAGGTCGATGTGGAAGAGCTTGCCCGCCCACAGGGCCTGGGCGATGCCGTGCGGGAAGTTCAGCCCGGCCATCTGCTCGTGGCCGACCTCGGGGTTGACGCCGTACATCTCCGGGCGCTCCAGGCGCTCGATGAAGGCCAGGGCGTGGCCGACCGTGGGCAGCAGGATGTCGCCGCGCGGCTCGTTCGGCTTGGGCTCGATCGCGAACTTCAGGTCGTAGCCCTGGGCGATCACGTACTCGCCGAGGAGGTCGAAGGCCTCCTTCATACGGTCGAGGGCGACGCGTACGTCCTTGGCCGCGCCGGATTCGGCGCCTTCCCGGCCGCCCCAGGCGACGTAGGTCTCCGCGCCGAGTTCGACCGCGAGGTCGATGTTGCGGATCGTCTTGCGCAGCGCGTAGCGGCGCACGTCACGGTCGTTCGCGGTGAACGCGCCGTCCTTGAAGACGGGGTGCGTGAAGAGGTTGGTGGTGGCCATCGGGACGCGCATACCGGTCGCGTCGAGGGCCTGGCGGAAGCGCTTGATGTGCGACTCGCGCTCGGTGTCCGAGGACCCGAAGGGGATCAGGTCGTCGTCGTGGAAGGTCACTCCGTGAGCACCGAGCTCGGACAGGCGCTGCACCGTCTCGACCGGGTCGAGCGCACGGCGGGTGGCGTCGCCGAACGGGTCCCGTCCCTGCCAGCCGACGGTCCACAGGCCGAAGGTGAACCTGTCCTCGGGGGTGGGCTGGTAGTTCATGCCGCGGCTCCTTGCGTTTGCTCCGACTATTTCGTCATGGCGGTTTACAAATTAGTATGCGGAAGCATCTCTGGGAAGAGACAACGTGTCCCTGAAACGTTTCCCTGAGCAGAGACTGAGGGTGGGGACGGGTCACCGCGACCCGGACACGCACCGAAGAACACCAGGCCAGATCCCGCGGAGCCGCGGAAGAGGGAGAGCTCGATGTCAGCAGCCGAGGGTCCGCTCGTTGTCGGCGTGGACACGTCGACCCAGTCCACCAAGGCGCTGGTCGTCGACGCGGCCACGGGGCGGGTGGTGGCCAGCGGCCAGGCACCGCACACCGTCACCACCGGGGCGGGCCGCGAGAGCGACCCGCGGCAGTGGTGGGACGCCCTGTGCGAGGCGCTGAGCCAATGCGGTGACGCGGCCCGCGAGGCCGCCGCCGTGTCGATCGGCGGCCAGCAGCACGGGCTCGTCACCCTGGACGCGCACGGCGAGCCGGTCCGTCCGGCGCTGCTGTGGAACGACGTACGCTCCGCGCCCCAGGCCCGCCGGCTGGTCGAGGAACTGGGCGGCGCGAAGACCTGGGCGGAGCGCACCGGAAGCGTGCCCGGCGCCTCCTTCACGGTCACGAAGTGGGCCTGGCTGGCGGAGCACGAGCCGGAGGCGGTTCGTGCCGTCAAGGCCGTGCGCCTCCCCCACGACTACCTGACCGAGCGGCTCACGGGCCTGGGCACCACCGACCGCGGCGACGCCTCCGGCACGGGCTGGTGGGCGTCCGGGACGGAGGCCTACGACGCGGAGGTGCTCGGACACGTGGGGCTCGACCCCGCGCTGCTGCCCCGGGTGGTCCGGCCGGGTGAGGTCGCCGGGACCGTCCGCGACAGCCACGACCTGCCCTTCTCCAAGGGCACCCTGGTCGCCGCGGGCACCGGGGACAACGCCGCCGCGGCCCTGGGACTCGGGCTGCGCCCCGGCACACCGGTCCTGAGCCTCGGCACGTCGGGCACGGTGTACGCGGTCTCGACGCACCGGCCCGCCGACCCCACCGGCACCGTCGCGGGCTTCGCCGACGCCCGCG
This sequence comes from Streptomyces sp. NBC_01390, assembly GCF_045040105.1. Taxonomy (NCBI): domain Bacteria; kingdom Bacillati; phylum Actinomycetota; class Actinomycetes; order Kitasatosporales; family Streptomycetaceae; genus Streptomyces; species Streptomyces sp. NBC_01390. The sequence goes on from NZ_CP109551.1 coordinate 1,104,276, forward strand.
GCGACTGGCTGCCGCTGGCCTGCACCCTCAACTGCACACTCGCCGTCGACCGCGTCGCGGCACTGCTCGGCCTCGACCGCGAGGCCGTCGAACCCGGTACGGACGTCACGCTCCTGCCCTACCTGGACGGCGAGCGCACCCCGAACCTGCCGGGCGCCACGGGACTGCTGCACGGGTTGCGTCACGACACGACCGGCGGACAGCTCCTCCAGGCCGCCTACGACGGGGCGGTGCACTCGCTGCTCGGCGCCCTCGATCTGGTGCTCGACGCGGAGGCGGACCGTTCGGCACCGCTGCTGCTGATCGGCGGCGGCGCACGTGGTACGGCCTGGCAGCAGACCGTACGACGGCTGTCCGGGCGGCCCGTCCAGGTGCCCGAGGCCAGGGAACTCGTCGCGCTCGGCGCCGCGGCGCAGGCGGCGGGCCTGCTGACCGGTGAGGACCCGGCCGCGGTCGCCCGTCGCTGGGACACGGCCCGGGGGCCGGTGCTGGAGGCGGTGGAACGGGACCAGGCGACGCTGGACCGGATCGCCGGGGTACTCTCCGACGCATCGCCGCTGCTGGAGCGGGGGACGGCCGCCGAGTGACGGCCCGAGAGGCGAACACGAGGCGACGGAGCCGCACCGACATCAGCTGAAGGAAGCCGGCGTACACCCGCCCGTGGACGCCGGCTCACGGACACCGACCGAGGACTGACGGAGGCATGACCGCACCGCTGCACGAGGCCCGTCCGCCCGGCGCGGGCGCCCGGCTGCCCGACACCCAGCAGGGCATGCGCCGCCGCAACCTCGCGCGGGTGATGCACACCGTCAGCGCCGAGGGGCCGCTGTCACGTGCCGGGGTCGCCGCACGCATCGGACTCACCCGGGCGGCGGTGTCGACGCTGGTGGACGAGCTGATCCGCTCAGGGCTGCTCGAAGAGCTGGGTCCCGAGCGGCCCGCCCGGGTCGGGCGCCCCGGGTCGGCGCTCGCCGTGAGCGGGCGCGGTCCGGCCGGGATCGGGGCGGAGATCGGTGTCGACCATCTCGCGGTCTGCGCGGTCGATCTGCGGGGCGTGGTCCGGGCACGCGCCGTACGACACGGCGCCAACCGCGGGCGGTCCCCCGAACCGGTGATCGCGGAACTGACCGGTCTGGTGCGGGCGGTGATCGCCGAAGCGGAGCGCGAGGGCCTGTGGCCGGCCGGGCTCGCGGTCGCCGTACCGGGGCTCGTGGCCCGCGACGGGCACACTGTCGTCCGCGCACCGAACCTCGACTGGCACGACACCGACCTCGGCGCGCTGCTTCCCGTCGACTTCCCGTTGACGGTGGACAACGAGGCCAACCTCGGCGCGCTGGCGGAACTCTGGCTCGGGGACGGCACCCCGCCCGACTTCCTGCATGTCTCGGCCGAGATCGGCATCGGCGCGGCGGTGGTCGTGGACAGCCGTCTGCTGCGCGGAACGCGCGGATTCGCGGGCGAGTTGGGGCATGTGCCGGTCCATCCGGACGGGCCACGGTGCGCGTGCGGTGGTCGCGGGTGTCTGGAGCAGTACGCGGGTGAGGAGGCGGTCCTGCGGGCGGCGGGCGTCGAGTCGGGAGAGGATCGCGTCGGGCTGCTCGCGGAGCGCGCGGCTCAGGGTGATCCGGACGTACGGCGAGCCCTGGACGGGGCCGGCACGGCACTCGGCATCGCGCTGACCGGGGCGGTCAATCTGCTGGACCCGGAGACCGTCGTCCTGGGCGGCGCGCTCTCCGGGCTCGCACCGTGGCTGCTGCCGGCGCTGGAGGCGGAACTGGCCCGGCGTACGGCGGGACCCGCCTGTGCGGTGACGGTGTCGCGGCTGGGGCCCGAGGGCCCGCTGCTGGGCGCCGCGCACTCGGTGGTGCGGGCGGTGCTGGACGATCCGGGGGCGGTGGCGGGGCGGGGCTGAGCGGGCGGCCTTCCGGGAATCCGCAACCCCCGGGCGCACTGGTGCGTCCCTCAATCAGTACTCCTCCGATCATCAGTACGCCTCGCCTTCCTCACCTTCCCCCCCTTCCTCGAAAGGCCTTTCACGGATGGAGCGGACCAGGGTGTTCCCCAGCAGACGGCGGCTGTTGAAGGGCGCCGCGCTCGCCGTCGGCCCCTACGCCCTGCTGCCCGCGCCCCGGGTCGGCGCCCAGCCCCCGTCACCCGACTACCCGTCGGGCACGTGGGAGCCCGCGACCACCGCCAACTACACGGCGTCGCAGCGCCCGTTGACCCTGATTCCCGACCTCGTCGTCATCCATGTCACCCAGGCGTCCTACTCCACGACCCTGGCCGTCTTCCAGCACCCGCTGAAGAAGGTGTCCGCGCACTACGTCGTGCGGTCCGGCGACGGACACGTGGCGCAGTGCGTAAGGGAGCGCGACATCGCCTGGCACGCGGGCGACTGGAACCACAACCTGCGCAGCATCGGCATCGAGCACGAAGGGTGGGTGGACCGGCCCGGCTATTTCACGGACGCCCTGTACGAGCGGTCGGCGAGGCTCACCGCGACGGTCTGCGCGCGCTACGGCATACCGAAGGACCGTACGCACATCATCGGGCACTACGAGGTGCCCGGCACCGACCACACCGATCCCGGACCGAACTGGGACTGGACGCGTTACATGCGCCTCGTGGGCGGCGCCTGAGCGAAACGGTGGTGCCCCTGATCGGTCCACCGCGTCGAAACGGTTGTCCGCTTCCATCCCCCGAGTGACGATGTCACCAGCCGCATCGCCCGCAGGGAGGCCCAGTTGACCGATCCATGGGTGGCCCTGGAGCCGGGAGCCGACCCCGCCGAACGAGGACGGGTGCTGCGTCGCGCGCACGAGACGTTCACCGAGGCCGGGACCGTGACCCGGCCGGTGCGTTCCGTGGTGGCCGACTCCTGGAGACGTTCCGCCCGGGCGGGGGTGGGGCCGGACGGCTCCGCGAGCGTGGAGCTGCTGGACGGCGAGCTCGGCTCCTACCGTGCGGAACATCCGCTGGCCCTGGTGATGCCCCTGTTCCGGGAACTGATGGGCACCTTCGCCGCCGACGGCGAGCATCTGCTGGCGGTGTGCGACGCGCAGGGCAGGCTGCTGTGGGTGGAGGGGCATCCGGCCACCAGACGACAGGCGGGACGGATCAACTTCGTACCGGGGGCGCGCTGGTCGGAGTCGGCGGTCGGTACGAACGCGCCGGGTACGGCGGTCGCCGTGGACCGGCCGGTGCAGGTGTTCGCGGCCGAGCACTTCATCCGGCAGGTGCAGCCATGGACGTGCGCGGCGGCTCCGGTGCACGATCCGCGCACCGGGCGGGTGCTCGGCGCCGTGGACATCACCGGCCGGGACGGGCTCGCGCATCCCCACAGTCTCGGGTTCGTGCAGGCGGTGGCACGGGCGGCGGAGTCCCAGCTGGCGCTGCTCGCCCCGGCCCGCCCGGCCACGGACGCGCTCGACCTGACCGCGCTGGGCCGTGACGAGGCTCAGCTGCTGGCCGCCGGGCGCGCGTTGCGGCTCAGCCGTCGGCACAGCGAGCTCCTTGTCCTGCTCGCCCGCCATCCGGAAGGGCTGACCGGGGACGAGCTGCTGTGCGCGCTGTACGAGGACGAGTCGGTCACACCGGTGACGCTGCGCGCCGAACTGGCCCGGCTGCGCCGGGTCCTGGCTCCCGGGTTGCTGGCGTCGCGCCCGTACCGGCTGACCATGCCGGTCGAGTCGGACATCGCCGTCGTGGAGCGCGCGCTCGACACCGGGGCGATCACCACGGCGGTGCGGGCGTACTCCGGTCCGTTGCTGCCCGGTTCCCGGGCACCGGCGGTGGCCCGGCTGCGGCGCAGGCTCGCCGACGGTCTGCGCACCGCGCTCGTCGCCCGCCGGGACCCGGACCTGCTGGCCGACTGGGTCCACACGCCGTGGGGCGAGGACGACCTCGACGTGTGGCGCGCCCTCGCGGCGGTGCGGCCGACGGTGGCCGTGCGGGCCCGCCTGAACGGGCTGGAGTCGGAACAGGCTGCGCCGCGGGGGTGGGCGCGGCAGTCCGCTCGGCGCTGACAGGCACACCCGGTTTCACCTGGCCACCCACGGGACGGCACCCCCGTACGCGTCACACGCCGGCGCACCCTTTCAGGCGCAACCTGTCTGCAACCTCGCCGGTCCTAGCCTCGCGGCGAGAGCGGCCCAACGGCGGGCGGCTCTGCTCAAGGAGGCAGGCCAGCATGACCCGTTACGCGGCACCCGGCACCACCGGCGCGATCGTCTCCTACCAGTCGCGCTACGACCACTTCATCGGCGGCGAATACGTGCCGCCGGCCCGGGGGCAGTACTTCGAGAACCCGAGTCCGGTGAACGGGCAGCCGTTCACGGAGATCGCGCGCGGCACCGCCGAGGATGTGGAGCGCGCGCTCGACGCGGCGCACGCGGCGGCGCCGGCGTGGGGCCGTACGTCGGTGACCCAGCGGTCCGACATCCTGTTGAAGATCGCCGACCGGATGGAGGCGAACCTCGAGGCGCTGGCGGTCGCCGAGACCTGGGAGAACGGCAAGCCGGTACGGGAGACGCTCGCCGCCGACATCCCGCTCGCCATCGACCACTTCCGCTATTTCGCGGGGGCGATCCGAGCGCAGGAGGGGTCGCTCGGCGAACTCGACGACGACACGGTGGCGTACCACTTCCATGAGCCGCTCGGGGTGGTCGCGCAGATCATCCCGTGGAACTTCCCCATCCTGATGGCGGTCTGGAAACTGGCGCCCGCTCTCGCGGCGGGCAACGCGGTCGTGATCAAGCCCGCCGAGCAGACACCCGCGTCCCTCCACTACTGGATGAGCCTGATCTCGGACCTGCTGCCGGCGGGTGTCGTGAACATCATCAACGGCTTCGGCGTGGAGGCGGGCAAGCCGCTCGCGTCCAGCGCGCGGGTGGCGAAGGTGGCGTTCACGGGTGAGACCACGACGGGGCGGCTGATCATGCAGTACGCCTCGGAGAACATCAAGCCGGTCACGCTGGAGCTGGGCGGCAAGTCGCCGAACATCTTCTTCGACGACGTGTGGGCGGCGGACGACGACTTCCGCGACAAGGCGCTCGAAGGGTTCACCATGTTCGCGCTCAACCAGGGGGAGGTGTGCACCTGCCCGTCCCGTGCGCTGATCCAGCGCGGCAACTACGCCGACTTCCTCCGGGCCGCGGTGGCCCGTACCGAGCTCATCAAGCCGGGTCACCCGCTCGACACGGACACGATGATCGGCGCGCAGGCCTCCAACGACCAGCTGGAGAAGATCCTCTCGTATCTGGACATCGGCCGGCAGGAGGGGGCTCGGATCCTCACGGGTGGCGAACGCATCGACTACGACGGTGAGTTGAAGGGCGGGTACTACGTCCAGCCGACCATCTTCGAGGGTGACAACCGGATGCGGATCTTCCAGGAGGAGATCTTCGGGCCAGTGGTGTCCGTGACGTCCTTCGACGACTTCGACGACGCGATCAAAACGGCCAACGACACGCTGTACGGCCTCGGGGCGGGTGTGTGGACCCGGGACATGAACACCGCGTACCGGGCGGGCCGCGCAATCCAGGCGGGCCGGGTGTGGACCAACTGCTACCACGCGTACCCGGCACACGCGGCGTTCGGCGGCTACAAGCAGTCCGGGATCGGCCGTGAGACGCACAAAATGATGCTGGATCACTATCAGCAGACGAAGAACCTGCTGGTGAGCTACTCGCCGAAGAAGCTGGGCTTCTTCTAGACACACGAAAAGAGGCGCCTGACCTGGGCCTTCACCCGTCAGGCGCCTCTCTCAGCTGACGCGCTGCCACTCGTTCATGGACTGCTCGATGAGACGGTTCGCCTGCTCTCGAAGGCCGTCGGGTTCGAGGAATCGGCGTTTTCCGCCGTCGTCGAGTCCCAGCTGGATGCCGACATGGTCGATCGTCAGCCGACCCCGTCGTCACTGAAGTCGGCGTTGAACAGCACGAGGTGCCGTGCGGAGGAACCCCAGCCGACGCGCGGCTGGGGTTCCTCGACGCGATGAGTATCGGTCGACGGTCAGCGTTGCAGGGTGAGGACGCCCGGCCGCCACGGCAGTTGGTCGTAGGGGCCGCTCGCGCTGGGGGACTTGCCCTGGTAGAGGAACTGCAGGTTGCAGGGGTCGATGGTCTTGGTCTGGTCGGGGTTGTTGCGGACCAGGTCACCGTGGCTGATGTCGTTGGTCCAGGTGGCACCGCTGTTGGCCTTGCCCGCGAAGGGGTTGGACTCGGTGGCGGCCTGCGGGGTCCACGAACCGTTCAGGCTGGAGGCCGTGAACGAGCGGAAGAAGCGCTGCTCGCTCGCACCCCGAGCCTCGACAATCATCAGGTACTGGTTCTGGCCCTGGACCTTGTACACCTCCGGTGCTTCGAACAGGTTCTTCACCGTGTCGCTCATGACCGTCGTGTACGACGAGCCGAAGTTGCCCGGGAAGTTCCCGATCGGCATGCTCGCCCGGTAGATCTTGCCGTTGTCACCGGCGAAGAACAGGTACATGTTCTGGTCGTCGGCGATCAGGGTCTGGTCGATCGGGGCGGCCCCGGAGATGCTGCCGGTGAACAGCGGCTGGGGTGCCGACCAGCCGTTGGGGTTGGTGGGGTCGCTCGACGTGCGGTAGATGAAGGGCCACGCACCCCACTGGTACGCCAGCACCCAGATGTTCTTGGGCGCGAAGTAGAACAGCGTGGGCGCCACCGCGGCCTGGCTCATGCCGGTCTGGCCGGCCGACGCCATGTCGGACCAGTTCGTGAAGGGCGCGAACCGCATCGAGCCGTACGACGATCCCGACACGTTCGACGCGTAGACCAGGTGCTTGCCGTTGTACGTCACGTTGGTGAAGTCCTTCAGCGAGACCCACCCGTTCGCCGGCTGTGCCAACGCTCCCGTCGACGTCCACCGGTACGAGGACGACAGAGCACAGTTGCCGCCGCCCGGCGGGGTCGTCCCGGACAGGCCGGTCCACTTCTGGTTGCCGGCGCCGTTGCACGTCCAGATCTCCACCGCCGTGCCGTTGGCCGTACCGGAGCCCGTGACGTCCAGGCACAGTCCGGACTCCACGCCGACGATCGTGCCGTCGGAGTTCACTCGCCACTGCTGGTTCGCACCCCCGCTGCAGGTCCAGATCTGCACGCGCGTACCGGCCGTGGTGGCGTGGCCCGGAACATCGAGGCACTTGTTGCCGTACACGGTCAGCTGGCTGCTGTCCGTCGCCGTCCACTGCTGGCTGGTCCCGCCCGAGCAGTCCCAGATCTGCAGGTACGTGCCGTCGGTCTGGCTGGAGTTCGGCACATCGAGACATCGGCCGGCGGCGACACCACGTAAGGCGCCGCTGGCTGCCGCCTGAGCCGGGTTGGCGACGAGCATCGCCGCCAACGAGACCAGGGCCGCGATCGCAGCGGCGAGCACCACGGACACACGTCCGCGGTCGAAACTACGTCTACGCATGGGGACCTCGTTGTCCTTGGGTGAGCGGTTCCGGCTGCCCCGCGCGGAGGCCGACCGGACGGTCGAGGTGGTGCGGTGCGTAGCGGTCCGCGGCGGCGAAGGGCCGGTGGTCGCCGTCAGCGCGAGACGGCGAGAACAGGGCTGACAAGCCCATGACATATTCATCGTGCGGCATACCCCTTGCGGCTCAGCGTTGCGGCAGACGTGTGCCGTGACGCCCTGCTGTGCGAGTGGAGCGGCCCTCTTGTTCGTCATGCCGAACAACAGTCGAACTATCGAGCAATCTGGACGATAGGGAACCTCAGAACGGCGTCAATACCTCTCGCATGATTCGACGGGAATCCCGAAAAATTCGATGCACCGATGGGCACCGAACTTGCTGACGGACGGGACGAGTTCGCCCGGCACCGCCGTCCGAAGGGATGCGGTGAGAAGCGCGCCGTGGACTGCCGAGGACGCCGCCCGTCTTACGTAGCGATCGCGGTCGGGAGAGGGTGGAACGGCGGTGCGGGTTCGTTCCTGATCCCACCCGGAGCACAACCTCGGCCCCAGGTCAGCCGTCTAACGGGTACTCAGATGCTCACGGCACGACTCCCGCGAAGGGGCTACTCGGCATGCGTACATACAGAAGGTTCGCCACCGCGACCACCACCGCCCTCGCTCTCACCCTCACTCTGGGCGCGGCGGCGCTCATGGCCCCAGCGGCCCAGGCGGCGGCCGCACCGAAGGCCGGCACGCTGACCCACACGGCCGACGAGCTCTGGTACAAGGGCGCCCCGGGCCAGGCCAACCGTCTGAGGGTGTCGATGACGATCGAGGTCCGCGACAACGAGTGGGACACCTACTACATCCTCACCTTCCAGGACCGCGCCCCCATCACCATCGACCGGAGCGCGGCGGACTTCGACGAGTGCGTGTACCCGACGCCGTCCGACCACACGGTCGCCCAATGCGCGGTCGGCATCCCGAACGGCTCCGACGACTCCGACATCTACGACGTCGACCTGGGCGACGGCAACGACACCGCGACGATCGACTCCCAGCACAACAGCGCGTACGCCACGATCTACGGCGGCAAGGGCAACGACGTTCTGCGGGGCAACGCTTCCGACGTCTTCTACGGCCAGGACGGCAACGACAGCATCAGCGGCGGGGGCGGGGTCTGGGGCCTCGGATCGTACGGCGGCGCCGGGAACGACACCCTCACCCAGTGCTCGTACGCCTGCCACGGCGGCGCCGGAAACGACTCGCTCACCGGCGGCACCGACGGGGACGGCGACGAGAACACGCTTTACGGCGACGCCGGCAACGACATCCTCCACGGAAAGTCCGGCGCCGACGTCCTCTACGGCGGCAAGGGCAACGACCGCCTGTTCGGCGACCAGGGCAACGACAAGCTCTACGGCAACAGCGGCAACGACACCCTCCACGGCGGCCCAGGCACCGACACCCTCTCGGGCGGCCCGGGCACCGACAGGCTGTATCAGAACTAGCGTTCACTGCATGCTTTTAGCCTCGCGCTTTCGCGAGGTGGGTTGTCCGATGCTTGATCAAATAAGCGGAGAGTGCTCCTGACCTGCAACGATGGGACTTTTCTAGGGTCCTGTTGGCTGCAAGGAAAGAAGCACTCTCCAGGTGAGCAGGCGTATCGGGTTGTACCCGCGTGTCCGCGTCGAGGGCGGTGGCAGCGGGACGGTCTCCCAGGCCGGGGCGGTGCTGCTGGTCGGGACGATCCGCAAGTGCGGCCTGGGCACCTCTGTGTCGGCAGCAACGGCGCCGTGGCGCAAGCCGCGGGCAGTGCACGACCCGGGCAAGACCCTGCTGGATGTCGCGCTCGGAGTCGCTCTGGGCGGGGATGAAGTTGACCCACACTGAACACGGGCCTCCACCGGGATGGCGACCGGCGGTGCGCAGCGGACGTCCACTGTAGGCAGTCAGGCTTCGGCCCCGCGGACGCATGAGGTAAGAAGACAGCCGTGACCGAACTGTCCCAGACCGCCACCCAGCACGCGTTTGTCGCCCTCGCGCCGCCCGACGATGCGAAGAACGAGCTGGCACACGCACTGAGCCCGGCCTACGCCGCCTATCCCGACCTGCGTTGGAACCGCATCGAGGACTGGCACATCACCCTGGCCTTCCTGGGCGAGCTGCCGGTGCAGGTCGTCGACCGGCTTCGTCCGCCCCTCGCCGAACTGGCGGCTGCCCGTCCCTCTCTCGAACTGCAACTCCTCGGTGGCGGACACTTCGACGAACGAGTGCTGTGGAGCGGCATCGAGGGCGATCTCGACAGACTGCACGAGCTGGCCAAAGCAGTACGGGCGCGGATCAGGGACTGCGACGTCGCCTGCGCCGAACGTCCGCTGCGTCCCCACCTCACGCTGGCCCGCGCTCGCCGCTACGACAACGCGTCCGTCACGGCGGCGGCCGCCTGCCTCGACGGCTTCACCGGACGTCCTTGGCAGACCGAACGCCTCCACCTGGTCGGCAGCACGATAAGCGGCCACCCAGGCCCGCGGCGCTATCAGGACATCGACGCATGGACCCTCGTCACTGGGCAAAGGCATCCTGACCGGAAACCGCCACGGGCTGCAGTGCATGAGTACCTGGACGGATCGGGCCCGCAATGATGCCCGCTCGACCTCACGCGTTTTGAACCCGCTCAGACGGTCACCCCGCCGGTCAGGAGGCGGTCCAGCACTTGCTCCTCCGGTTACAGATGCACGCCCCGGGCAACCAGCCGCGCACGACGGCCGCCGTCGACCTGGTACGGCGAGATCCGTTGTGCAGTTACCCGGAGCACATACACCATTTCGAACCCCGGGCCTCGCACGCCGACGCCACAGAACGGACCAAGATCCGGACCAGGCTCGGACCAACTCGCCTCAGCCACAGTTAATTTCACCCATAGTCACAGGTCAGAGGCTATAGCGAGGCTGTACCACCAGCAGACGAAGAACCTTCTTGTTTCGTACAGTCCCAAGAAACTCGGGTTCTTCCAGGGCCTCCGTGGTGTCCTCGTGCGACGAACGGGGCGCCCCGAAAGGGCGCCCCGTCCTGGTGTCGTCGTCGCTGCTCAGTCGGCCGGTGTCAGGGCGACCTCGGCGCTGCCCGAGAGGGACGGCAGGCCGTCCGGGGGCGTGTCGGTGTAGCTGGCGTTGAAGACCGCCTTGAGGTTGTCCGAACCGGAGTGACCGCCGTCAACGAACGTCACGAAGGATCCGGCGCAGCCGTTGCTCGTCGACAGCGGGTGGCCGTGCGAGTCGTGGCCGAGGATGAACGAGACGCTGACCTTCGCGCAGTCCACCGGCTGGTCGTCGGTGACGGTGACCTGCCAGGTGACCGTGTCACCCCAGTGGAACGCTCTGCCGCCGTGCGGAGCCGGGTCGGTGGTGAGTGAGACGACGGGCGCCTTGTTGCCGACGACGACAGGGACGGACGCGGAGGCCGAACGCCCGGTGCTGTCGGTGACCTTCAGCGTGGCGTCGTAGACGCCGTTCTCGGTGAACGTGTGCTTCGGGTTCGCCTCCCTGGAATCGACTTGGCCGTCGGCGTCGAAGTCCCAGGCATAGCGGAGGGCGTCGCCGTCGGCGTCCTTCGTGCCGGTGCTGGAGAACTGGACGGTCAGCGGGCTGGTGCCGTTGACCAGGTCCGCGGCGACCTTGGGCTCCGGGGTGCGGTTGCCGCGGGTGAAGTCGATACGGGAGAGCTGGGCCTCGGGCAGCTCCGCGAAGTACCCGGTGCCGTACTCGAGGACGTACAGGGCGCCGTCCGGGCCGAACTCGGCGTCGATCGGGCCGTCCGTCGTGATCGAGGGGATCGCGTCCTCGATCTTCTGCACCTCGTTCTTCTTGCCGAGGGTGATGGCCTTCATCTGGTCGCGGGTCCACTCGTAGAAGAGCGGCTTGCCGTCGAAGTACTGGGGCCAGCGGTTCTGGGCCTTGTTGCTCTTGTCGTACTGGTACGCCGGGCCGCCCATGGGGCCGATGCCACCCGTGCCGAGCTCCGGGAACTGCGCCGACGCGCCGTAGCCGTACACGATCTCCGCGTTCTCGACCGGGGGCAGCACACTGCGGCCGGTGTTGTGACGCGAGTCGTTGACGGGCTTGGCGCAGTCGAAGGCGCCGCTCGACTTCTGGGTGGCGAAGTCATAGTCCTGGTACGGCATGTCCCGCGTCACGCAGAACGGCCAGCCGTAGTTGGCGGGGCGGTCGACGACCATCCAGCGACCCTGGCCGGCGGGGCCGCGGTCGGGGTTGGCGCTCTGGGCGTCGGGCGAGTAGTCGCCGACGTAGACCTCGCCGGTCTTGTCGTCGACCCCGAAGCGGAACGGATTGCGCAGACCCATGGCGTAGATCTCGGGACGGGTCTTCGCGGTGCCCTTCGCGAAGAGGTTGCCGCGCGGTATCTGATATCCGCCGCCGGGCTTGACCTGGATGCGCAGGACCTTGCCGCGCAGGTCGTTGGTGTTGCCCGCGGTGCGCCGCGCGTCGTAGGCCGGGTTGCGCTCGGGGCGGTCGTCGAGCGGGGCGTAGCCGTCGGAGGAGAAGGGGTTGGAGTCGTCACCGGTCGACAGGAACAGGTTGCCCTTGCCGTCGAAGTCGATCTTGCCGCCGACGTGGCAGCAGAGGCCTCGGTCGGCCGGCACCTCGATGACCTTCTGCTCGGTGGCGAAGTCGAGCTTGTTGCCCACGAGTTTGAACCGCGACAGGCGGGTGACGCCCTTGTACTTGGCGAAGTCGGCGTCCGTGCCGAACTGCGGCGCGTCACCTTCGTTGACCCCGGGGGTGGCCGGGTCGTCCATGGGGGTGGCGAGGCGGGGCGAGTAGTAGAGGTAGACCCAGTGGTTCTTGGCGAAGCCGGGGTCGACGGCGATGCCCTGCACGCCTTCCTCGTCGTGCTGGTAGAGCCCCGCGGGGCTCTTCTTCAGGTCGGCGGCGAGGAAGTTCACGCCGCTCTTGGGGTCGTGGATGCGGACTTCGCCGGTGCGTGCCGTGTGCAGCACCCGCCGGTCGGGCAGGACGGCCAGTGCCATGGGCTCGCCCGGGCGGTCGTTGAGGGTGACCTTCTGGAAGTCCGACGCGGCCGGCGGTACGGGGGCCGACGGGGCGGCCTGGGCTGCGGGGAGGGGGAGGAGCCCGGCGGCTCCGGTCAGGGTGGCGGCCCCCAGAAGGGTGACGAATCGTCTGTTGCGCACTCAGAACTCCTTCGGTCTAAGCGGCGGCTGCGAAGCGAGTCCGCGGCCGACCGGCCGTTGCGGGTGAAGGCGGGTGAAGGGGGGGTGGAAGGCCAGGCACGCGCAGTACGTCGGGCACGGGAACGCGCCTGGCCGAACGTCGGGTGACGCTTCGTCAGTTGCAGGCGCGCAGGGCCGCGAGGTTGTCGTAGCCGATCTTGGCGAACTCCAGGGACTGGCCGGGGACGGTCGCGCTCGGTGCGGTGTCCTGCTCGACCATCGGGTTGCGGTAGTTCTTCGCTCCCACCCGGGTGAAGAACCGCCGGTAGTCGATGTCACCCGTGCCGAACGGCACCATGTCGTAGCCCATGCCGTTCTGGGTGTTGACGACCCCGTCCTTGGCGTGGAACAGCGGGAATCGGGTGCTGTTGCGCTCGACGAGTGCGGCCGGGTCGAAGACGCGCTCGCGCTGGGAGCCGTCGTGGGCGGTGTACGTGTGGAACTTGTACTGGGCCACGTGCGCCCAGAAGACGTCCAGCTCCAGGTAGACGCTCCCCCGGTCCGTCACCTTCAGGAAGTACTCCAGCTTGCGGATTCCGGAGCTGCGGGTGGGCCGCCCCTGCGCGTCGAGCGGGCCCCCGTCGAGCAGGAAGTCGTAGGCCGCGTCGTGGTTGTGGGTGTAGAGCTTGATGCCCGCGCGGCAGGCGAGGTCGCCCAGGGTGTTCCACTTCTGCGCGGCGACGTCCCAGTCGGCCCGGTAGGGGGTGTTGGTGGGGTCGGCGCCGGTGCCCATGTGCTCCATACCGAGGATGTTGGCGATCTCCAGCCAGCGCTTGAAGGTGTCACGGTCGGACGACGTCAGCGGCCAGGAGGGCGGGATGTAGCCGTGGCTGCCCTGCGCCCGCAGCCCGTACTCGTCCAGCCAGGAGCGCAGGAGCCGCGCGCCCTCGACCGTGCCCAGATCGGCGCCGCCGGGCGCGTTGGCGTGCTGGCCGTAGCCGGCGAACTCCACCTGGCGATAGCCGAAGCGGGACAGTTGCTTGAACACCCCGCGGAAGCCGGAGGGCAGGTCGGAGGCCAGCGGGTCACGGCCGACCGCGTCCCGGACGGTGTAGAGGATGATGCCGCGCTTGTGCGGCGGAACCAGCGCGGAACGGTCACGGTCATGGCCGGCGGCCTCCGTCGATCTGTTCTGCGCCAGGGCGGGCGCGGCGCCGAAGACCGGAGCGGCGATCGCCGCTCCGGTGACGGCCGTGCAGGTGCTGAGGAAGCGGCGGCGGTTGACGCCTAGTGTGCGGCGCAGAGCGTCGCCGGTGACGGCTTCGTCGTTGAACGCGGTCACAGTGGTTCTCTCTTTCGTCGTTGTGGCGCTGCGGGTGCCCGGCGGCAGTCGCCTCCGGCAAGGCCGGCGTGCCGCAGGAGAACTGACTTCACTTCGGTGGCCGTGGCCGCTCCACGGCCGGATACTGCGCGGGGGGGGGTGGAGAACAGGACGAGCGCACGGTCGTCGTCGCTCGTGGGGGAAGCAGCCGTGGCTGCCGCGAAGAGGTGACGGGCCGAGGGGCACGACCGTCATACGGCAATGCAGGCGGTGCTTCTCGCGGGCCGGCGCGGTGGCTGCCCGGGGCCTTGGCGTAGGGGTCGAAGGGGTCGAGCGGGTCCATGAATGCTTCGACCGAGTCGTGGTGCCCAGACCTTGCCGCCGGCCGCCGGACCGTTGTGCCGGTGCCTCAGAGGTACGTCGCCGAGTTCGCGGAAGTAACAGCGGGCCGCGAGTTCGGGGGCGTCCGGGGCGAGGTGCAGGTGGCCGGGGCGGAGTCGCCGGCGGACGCTCATGCGTGCCTCACCTTCCGTGCGGCGGCACGTGCCACGGGTACGCGCCCCCGCGCCGCCGCAGAAGGGATACCGCCGGAGGGGACGGGCCGATGGGGGTGCTCGACGGCATCCTCGTCAGGAGGGAGCGGATCACTGGGCCTCCCGCAGGCGGTCGGCGAACGACAGCAGGGCGGTGAACTGCTCCGAGAGACCCGACGGGCCCGCGTCGGGGTCCTTGAAGTAGAACCCCAGTTGGGTGAGCGGGCCGGACAGCCCCGCCTCGTGGGCGCGGGCGACCAGGCGGGCCAGGTCCAGGACGAGCGGTGCGGCCAGGGCCGAGTCGCAGCCCTGCCAGATGGTCTGCAGGATCATGCGCGAGCCGAGGAAGCCCTCGAAGGCGATGTGGTCCCAGGCGGTCTTCCAGTCGCCGAGCGCCGGTACGTCGTCGATGTGCACCTCGCCCTGTGGGGTGTGCCCGAGGGTGTCGGCCAGGACTCGTTCCTTGCCGGCGTTCTTCGCCGCGGCCGCGCCCGGGTCGGCCAGGGCCGCCCCGTCACCGCCGCCCAGCAGGTTGGTGCCGGACCAGGCGCGGACCTCGAGTGCGCGCTGGACGAACATCGGGGCGAGCGCGGCTCGCAACAGGGTCTGGCCGGTCTTTCCGTCACGGCCCGCGTGGGGCAGTGCGCCGGCCGCGGCGGCGTCTGTGAGGGCCGGGGTGCGCAACCCGGTGGACGGCGTGAAGTTGACGTAGGGGCAGCCGGCTCGCACGGCGGCGGCCGCGTACAGCGAGCTGGGTGGCAGTCGTACGGCGTCGGGCGCGGGCAACGGCTCGGTGGAGGACACGTTGACGACGATCACCCGAGCCAGTGCGTTGCGCTCGCGGAACGAGGTGAGGTCGGCC
The DNA here is from genome assembly GCF_045040105.1 of Streptomyces sp. NBC_01390. Taxonomy (NCBI): domain Bacteria; kingdom Bacillati; phylum Actinomycetota; class Actinomycetes; order Kitasatosporales; family Streptomycetaceae; genus Streptomyces; species Streptomyces sp. NBC_01390. The sequence continues at coordinate 1,119,602 of NZ_CP109551.1, forward strand.
GCGAAGGCCGCGATGAGTTCCTCGTCGCTTCGCGTGTCGCCCGGGAGGGGGCCGCCGAGCCGTATCTCCTCGTCCGCGGCCTGGAGTTCGGCCCGCACGGCGGAGCCCAGCCCGTGCGGCAGGACGCCCGCGTCGGTGAGCTGTTCGGCCCGCTTGGGCAGCGGGCACTGGGCTGTGTCATGGCCGCCGAAGACGAGTGTGGCCAGAGGCGGCAGACCTGTGCCGTCGAAGGGCGCGGTCTCGGTGACCATGCCGGTCGGCGGCCGCAGCCGGGCGGTGACCGCCGCGCATCCGGCGACGGCGGTGGTGGCGACCGATCCACGGGCTCCGACGAACCAGACACCGGTGCGTGCGGTTCGCCCGCCGGTCCGGGGCTTCGATGCGTTCCCGTCTTGGTTCACAGGCTGCCTCCCTGCCATGTCGATGTTCCGATGTGGTTGGCGGACGGTGGGCAGGGGCTCGAGGGCCTCCCGCCCCACCGTCGGCATGGGGACGGCTTCGGCCGCGGCCTGGAGGGCTGCTCCGTGATGCGCGCGGTTGCGGAGTGCGAGGGGGCGGCAATGGGCCGCCGCTGAGAGATGTGCGGTGTCTGAGGGTCTTGGCCCTGCGCCGTGCAGGGTCGTGCTCGGTTGGCCGGTCGACCGAGGGGTGCGCCGTACGGCTTTGACGCGTCGTCAGTCTCGAACCACTGTGCGGCTCTTGTGCACGAAGGGAACGTAGCCCCGTTCGTCCTTGGCCGGAACCCCTCGCGCAGAGAAACGGCTAACTTTCTCCAGAGTCAGGACAAAGCGGTGTCCGGGCAGCCGGAATCGACCCGGCGGCTCTCCCACTGCCGCGCACCGACCGGGTCGGCTCTCACCAGGCCGGGAAGGCGGCTACGACCCCTCAGCGCCGCAGCCGGGAGTGGGCGGCGCCGGTTTACGCCTTCCGCGGCGGCACGCCTACTTGTCGCCGCCCCCGAACGCCGCGTCGAAGGAGGCCGACGGGGGGTCGAAGTCGTACGCCTTGAGGCGGGTCAGTGCTTCGGGGGCGCCCTGGAGCCGGTCCATGCCGGCGTCCTCCCACTCCACGGAGACGGGACCCCGGTAGCCGATCGAGCGCAGCATGCGGAAGACGTCCTCCCAGGCGACGTCGCCGTGGCCGGCGGAGACGAAGTCCCAGCCGCGGCGCGGGTCGCCCCAGGGCAGATGGGAGCCGAGGCGGCCGTTGCGGCCGTCGAGCCGCTTGCGGGCCTCCTTGCAGTCGACGTGGTAGATCCGGTCGCGGAAGTCCCACAGGAAGCCGACCGGGTCGAGGTCCTGCCACACGAAGTGCGAGGGGTCGAAGTTCAGGCCGAAGGCGGGCCGGTGGTCAACCGCCTCCAGCGCGCGCTGGGTTGTCCAGTAGTCGTAGGCGATCTCGCTGGGGTGGACCTCGTGGGCGAACCGCACGCCCTGGGCGTCGAAGACGTCGAGGATCGGGTTCCAGCGGTCGGCGAAGTCCTGGTAGCCGCGGTCGATCATCGACTCCGGGGCGGGCGGGAACATCGCGACCAGATGCCAGATCGCCGAGCCGGTGAACCCGATGACGGTGTCGACACCGAAAGCGGCCGCGGCCCGCGCGGTGTCGGCGATCTCCGCCGCCGCCCGCCGCCGTACACCCTCCGCCTCACCGTCGCCCCAGATACGGGCGGGCAGGATCGCCTGGTGCCGCTCATCGATGATGGCGTCACAGACCGCCTGGCCCACCAGGTGGTTGGAGATCGCCCAGCACTTCAGGCCGTACTTGTCGAGGAGCTGGTGACGGCCCGCCAGATAGGCCGGGTCCGCGAGAGCCTTGTCCACCTCGAAGTGATCGCCCCAGCAGGCGAGTTCGAGCCCGTCGTAGCCGAAGTCCCGGGCAAGACGGCAGACCTCCTCGAGAGGCAGGTCGGCCCACTGGCCGGTGAACAGCGTGAAGTCGCGCGGCATACTCGTCGAACCTCCTCAGACCGATACGGATGACACAGCTGTCGGTGAGACAGCAGTGGGTGAGACCGCTATGGGGGTGTAGACGGAGTTCTTCTCCGCACTCTCCTCCACCGCGGCGAGCACACGCTGGACCTGCAGACCGTCGGCGAACGACGGCCTCGGGTCTGTGCCGGACGCGATGGCCTCGACGAGGTCGCGGGCCTGGTGGACGAAGGTGTGCTCGTAGCCGAGCACGTGGCCGGGCGGCCACCAGCCCTCCAGGTAGGGGTGCTCGGCCTCGGTGACGACGATCCTGCGGAACCCTGCCGTGGCGGCGGGCTCCCGATGGTCGTGGAAGGACAGCTCGTTGAGCCGCTCCAGGTCGAACGCGAGCGAGCCGAACTCGCCGTTGATCTCCAGGCGCAGGGCGTTCTTGCGCCCGGACGCCATTCGGGTCGCCTCGAACGTGGCGAGCGCTCCCGAGGCGAGCCGGCCCGTGAAGACGGCGGCGTCGTCGACCGTCACCGGCCCACGCAGCGGGCCGCCGGACGCCGTCAGGCCCAAGGACGCACCGTCGAGGCGGGGGCGTTCCTTGACGAACGTCTCCATCTGGGCGGAGACGCCGACCAGGACCTCACCCGCCAGGTACTGGGCGAGGTCGACGATGTGCGCGCCGAGGTCGCCGAGCACCCCCGATCCCGCATGCTCCCGCTGCAGCCGCCACGTCAGCGGGAAATCGGGGTCGACCAGCCAGTCCTGGAGGTAGCTGACCCGTACGTGGCGCAGTGTGCCGAGCCTGCCGTCCGCGATCAGGCCGCGCGCGAAGGTGAGGGCAGGCACGCGCCGGTAGTTGAAGCCCACCATGGCCAACTGCCCGCGCGTGCGGGCCGCTTCGGCGGCCGTGACCATGGCCTCCGCCTCGGCGACGGAATTGGCCAGCGGCTTCTCGCACAGGACGTGCTTGCCCGCCTCCAGCGCCGCGATCGCGATCTCCGCATGGCTGTCGCCCGGTGTGCAGATGTCGACGAGTTGCACGTCGTCGCGGGCGATGAGGGCGCGCCAGTCGGTCTCCGTCGCGGCCCAGCCGTGCTTGTTCGCTGCCGCTCGGACAGCGCCCGGGTCGCGGCCGCAGATCGCGGCGAGTACCGGGCGCCGGGGCAGGTCGAAGACATGGCCCGCGGTGCGCCAGCCCTGGGAGTGGGCCGCGCCCATGAACGCGTAGCCGACCATGCCCACGCCCAATGTCGGCGTGTCGGCGTCTGACTGTCCCATGCGGAGGTCCTCCTGGTGGTGGGGGTGAATCAGTGGATCGGCCGCGGATCCGTCGTGGCTGGGCGCGCCCCGCGGCGGAGCCGCACTGTGTCGCAGCCCCGCGCCCCTGTCGGGCGCGGCTGAACCGCACGCCTGAATCAGCCGCCCAGCCCCTGGCCCCGGTGCCTCTACTTGAAGCCGGTCGGCAGGTACTGGTCGACGTTGTCCTTGGTGACGACGGCCGAGTAGAGGGTCAGCGAGGACGGGATCTCGAACTCGGCGAGGCCGCCTATGCCCTTGGACTGGCCGAGCGCACGAGCGAGATCGATGGCGGAGGCGGCCATGGTCGGCGGGTACAGGACGGTCGCCTTCAGCACGCTGTTGCCGGCCTTGATGGCGTCCATCGCGGACCTGGCGCCCGCGCCGCCGACCATCAGGAAGTCGTCGCGGCCGGCCTGGTCGATCGCGCGCAACGCGCCCACGCCCTGGTCGTCGTCGTGGTTCCACAGCGCGTCGAAGCTCGACTGGGCCTGCAGCAGTTGGGCCATCTTGGCCTGGCCGGACTCGACCGTGAAGTCGGCCGCCTGGCGGGCCACCTTGCGGATGTTGGGGTGGTTCTTCAGGGCGTCGTCGAAGCCCTTGGTGCGCTGCTGGGTCAGTTCGAGGTTGTCGAGGCCGGCCAGTTCGACGACCTTGGCGTCCTTCTTGCCCTTGAGCTGCTCGCCGATGTAGTGCCCGGCGTTGAGGCCCATGCCGTAGTTGTCGCCGCCGATCCAGCAGCGGTACGCCTGCGGGGAGGCGAACACGCGGTCCAGGTTGACGACGGGGATGCCCGCCCGCATGGCCTGCAGGCCGACCTGGGTGAGGGCCTTGCCGTCGGCCGGCAGGATCACCAGGACGTCGACCTTCTTGTTGATCAGCGTCTGGACCTGGCCGATCTGCTGGGCGGTGTCGTTGGAGCCCTCGGTGATCTCCAGCGTGACGTCCGAGTACTTCTTCGCACGCGACTTGGCGTTGGAGTTGATGGCGTTGAGCCAGCCGTGGTCGGCCTGGGGGCCGGCGAAGCCGATGGTGACGGCCTTGCCCGGCTTGTCGTCGGCGACCGGGGCGGCGTTGTCGGCGGCCTGTTCCTGGTCCTTGGACTCGTTGCTGGTGCAGGCCGTGAGCAACGCGCCGGCGGAAACGGCGGCGGTGCCGAACAGCAGTGCCCTACGGCTGGCGGCGGGGGTTCTTGCCATGACGGATCGACCCTTCGGCTGGGTGGTGTGCGGGAGATGGAGGCGGTGGGATGCCGGACGGCGGTTGTCAGGGACCGCCGTCCGGCGTGCCGCACGGTGTCAGGTGTCGCCGTGCAGCGAGCGGCGCTGGACCAGGACCGCGGCGACGATGATGGCGCCCTTCGCGATCTGCTGGACAGCGGTCTCGAGGTTGTTCAGAGCGAAGATGTTGGTGATCGTGGTGAAGACCAGAACGCCGAGGACGGAGCCGACGATGGTGCCTCGGCCCCCGCTGAGCAGGGAGCCGCCGATGATCGCCGCGGCGATGGCGTCCAGCTCGTACAGGTTGCCGTTGGTGTTCTGCCCTGATCCGGCGAGCACGATCAGCATGAACGCGGCGATACCGCAGCACAGCCCGGACAGCAGGTACAGGTACAGGCGCTGGCGGCGCACGTCGATACCGGCGAGGCGGGCCGCTTCCGCGTTGCCGCCGACCGCGACGGTACGGCGGCCGAAGGTGGTGCGGTTGAGCACCAGCCAGCCGATGACGGTGACCGCGGCGAAGATCAGGACAAGGGGTGGGATGCCGAGGATGTAGGAGTCCCTGGCACCCAGATCGAGCACCGATGCGACGCTCACGATCTGCGTGCTGCCGTCCGTGATCTGCAGCGCGAGGCCCCGGGCGGAGGCGAGCATGGCCAGCGTCGCGATGAACGGCACCATCCTGCCGTAGGCGATCAGCAGACCGTTCACGAGTCCACAGCCCACACCGACGATCATCGCGGTGAAGAGGATGCCCGCGAAGCCGAACTCCTGGGTGGCCACGGTCGTCGCCCACACCGACGCGAGCGCCACGATCGCGCCGACCGACAGGTCGATACCGCCGCTGGTGATGACGAAGGTCATGCCGACGGTGACGACGCCGATCACGGACGCCTGGGTGAGGACGAGCTGCAGATTGCTCGTCGCGAGGAACTCGTTCGGTGCGGTGATCCCACCGACCGCCACAAGGACGGCGAGGACTCCGAGCAACGACAGGGTGCGCACGTCCCACCACGGACCCGATCGGCGCGAACTCCCGTGCTCCCCCGCCAACTTGGCGGCGGACGTCGGCGCGCCCTCGTGCGCCGCAGTGCCTGGCTGTGTCATGGCGTCAGGCTCCCTTCCATCACAAGATCGAGTACGCGGTGCTCGTCGAGCTCCCGGGCGTCCGCCGTGTGCACGACGCTGCCCTCACGCAGCACCAGCACCCGGTCGGCGAGCCCCAGGACCTCGGGCACCTCACTGGACACGAGAAGTACTGCAAGGCCCTCGTCGGCCAGGCGGCGAATCACTGCGTAGAGCTCAGCCCGGGCGCCGATGTCGACACCCCTGGTCGGCTCGTCCAGCAACAGCACCTTGCAGCCTCGCAGCAGCCAGCGGGCGAGCACTGCTTTCTGCTGGTTGCCGCCGGACAGGGTCCTGATCGCGGCGTCGGGATTGTCCGGCCGCAGGGACAGTTCCCGCACCGCCTGGTGCGTCGCGGCCCGTTCGGTACGGCGGTCGAGCCAGCCCGCGCGGGCGAACCGGGACAGCGTGGAGATCGAGACGTTGCTGCTGACGGATTCCAGCATCAGCAGGCCCTGCGCCTTGCGCTCCTCGGGCGCGAGACCGATACCGGCGCGGACGGCGGCACGGACACTTCCGGGGCGCAGGGGTGTGCCGTCGACCAGGACACGGCCTTGGTCGGGTTTGCGAGCGCCGTAGATCGTCTCCAGGATCTCGCTGCGCCCGGACCCGACGAGCCCGGCCAGACCGACGATCTCACCGGGCCGCAGCTCCAGATCGACGGGGGTGAACTCCCCTCGCCTGCTCAGCCCTTCGACCTTCAGTACCGGCTCTCGCTCTGCCGCGAACCCGGCCTCGGGCCGCTCGGGGAAGACGTACTCCACGTTCCGCCCGGTCATCAGGGCCACCACCTCATGGGTCGGTGTGCTCTTGGCGGGCAGGCCGCCCGCGACCGACCGGCCCTCCTTCAGGACCGTGACCCGGTCGCCGATGCGCCGGATCTCGTCAAGCCGGTGGGAGATGTAGATGACGGCGACGCCTTCGGCCGTCAGATCGCCGACGATCCTGAACAGGTTGTCCACCTCTTCGGGGTCGAGCGCCGCCGACGGCTCGTCCATCACGATCAAGCGAACCTCGTGGGACAGTGCGCGGGCCATGGAGACGATCTGCTGCTGCGCCGCTGACAGGTCACCGACGAGCCGGGTCGGATCGATCTCCGGGTGCCCCAGACGTTTCAGCAGCTCCCCGGTCGCCGTACGGGCGACGGAGCCACGCACCACGAACCCGGCCGACGTGGGTTCATGTCCGAGGAAGACGTTCTCCGCGACGGACAGCCCCTCGATCAGATCGAGTTCCTGGTAGATGGTGGCGATGCCCAGACGCATGGCGGCGATCGGCGACCCCAGGGTCACGGTCTCATTCCGCCAGGTGATCTCACCGCTGTCGGGCTGGTGGGCGCCGGCGAGCACCTTGATGAGGGTGGACTTGCCGGCTCCGTTCTGGCCGAGCAGACAGTGCACTTCGCCGGCCTGGACGTCGAGGTCGACGCCGTCGAGGGCCCGGACTCCGGGGAACGACTTGGTGATGCCGGACATGGTGAGCAGGGGTGGTTGTGGTGCCATGAGGAATCCCCTCGGCGGATGCGGGCCGTTCGCGGGCAGGACAGGGCTGGGCTGGTTGTCTCGGTTGCGTGGGCGGCTGTGGGAGCCCCGGTGTCGTCCGCGCCGGGCCGACGTGGAGGCTGGGAACGGCGGGGCAGGCGTGATCGCCCGGCCACCGTGCAGGGGGTCACGGCCGCCGACACTCCATGGGTGATTACGGTCGTGCTGCGGCATTCGCGATGACACCGCTGCTGCGCGAGTGGCTCCGCTGATGTTGCCGGGGCGTCACGGGGTCACCGCAGCGCACCGGGGGTGCGGGATCGTCGACGAGGGTGCGCCGACACGTGGTTGCGGGCTTGGTGTTGCGGGCTTGGTCAGTGGCGCCACCGGGTCGCACGGTGCGCCCGGTGATCCGCTGCCGTCGGGTTCGGGCAGCGGTCAGGCCGGTGAGAAGACATGGTCGCTGATGAGCCGGGCCGCGCCGATGGCTCCGGCAGCCGACCCCAACTCCCCCAGCACGATCGGCAGGTTGCCCGTGGCCAGCGGCAACGACTGCCGGTACACCTGGGTCCGGACACTGGCCAGCAACGTGTGCCCGAGCCCGGTCACGCCGCCACCGATCACCACCAGTCCCGGATTGAAGAAACTGACGAGCCATGCGATGACCTGCCCCAGGCGTTGTCCGCCGTCGCGGATCAGCTCCAGAGCCACCGGTTCCCCGGCCGCCGCGGCAGCCGACACGTCCTCGGCCGTCAGACGTCCGGACGCCTCCAACCGAGCGGCGAGGTGTACGGAGCGGCCCTCACGCGCGGCCCGCTGCGCGTCAGCGGCCAGTGCGGCACCGCTGAAGTGGGCCTCCAGGCAGCCCCGGTTGCCGCACACGCACGAGCGGCCCCCCGGTTCCACCTGGATATGTCCGATGTCGCCGGCGCTGCCAGTGGTCCCCCGGTAGACCTCACCACCGACGACGATGCCGCAGCCGATACCGGTGCCGATCTTGACGCAGAGGAAGTCGCCCACGGAACGGGCAACGCCCGCGTGCTGCTCCCCCATCGCCATCAGGTTCACGTCGTTGTCGACCATCACCGGGCAGCCCAGTTCCTGGCTGAGCGCCTCCCGCACGGGAAAGCCGTCCCAGCCGGGCATGATCGGCGGAGCCACCGGAACACCCTCGGGGAAACGGACCGGACCAGGGACGCCGATACCGGCGCCGTCGAACCCCTCCGCGAGCCCCGATGCCCGCAACTTCGCTGCCATCACCAGGACTTGCTCGAAAACCGCGACCGGGCCCTCCCGGACATCCATCGGGTGATTCAGCCGCCCAAGGACCTCCAACTCCGCATTCGTCACGGCGACATCGATCGACGTGGCACCGATGTCGACGCCGAGGAAACGCAGTGTCGGCGCGAGCCGGATGTTGTGCGACCGGCGGCCGCCCCGGGACGGGGCCAGCCCGTCCGCTACGACCAAGCCCGTCTCCAGCAGTCGGTCAACCTCGACTGCCAGCTTCGAACGGGACAGGTCCACAAGATCACCCAGCTGGGCACGCGAGTTGGACCCGTTGTCACGCAGCAGGCGAAGCAGACACGCCTGATGCGTGTTCTCAGGTCGAGCAGTCATCCGCCTCACGATCCCTCCCCTCACCCACGGCTGAGTCCAGGACGCCTGCTTTCCGCCGACTGCGTCGTCAGGCTGTCGGGAGGAACGTAACAGCGATTTTCCAGACTGAGAAGTACTTGTGCAGCAGTCGGGCATTCTTTTTCCACCCACAGGACAAAGACTGGCGGGACCTGCTGCAAGGGGTGCGGCGTCGGCCGAGACGGGGTGCCCGCACACGCGGGGCGTCACGTCCGGCCACGTGCGGCGGGGTCACGCTCGCCGACATGACGGGCGACGGCATCGACTCCGGGACGGGCGCAGCGTTCCAGCGAACAGGCGGAGGCACTCCGGGAGCGAGGCCGGCAGCAGCCGCGTGAACGTGCCGCGAGCCTTCGCCGACTTGAAGTCACAGGCTGAACCGACAACGGGTTTCGCGCCTGGTGCGCCGGCCGCTGAACGAGTGCTGCCGGTGCCCTCACCAGGCGGCTGGATCCACCTGGTGGAGCAGGGCAGCGGGCCGCTGGTCGTGCTCGTGCACGGGATCGATGATGAAGCCGGACACCCCCGTGCAGCGGATCAGCAGATCCTGGTCCACGACTCAGTCGCGTGGACCCCCACCGTGCAGCAGGGTGTCGATGACGAGCGCGGCCAGCACGTCCGGATCCTGGTCCCCGCCGGGCTTGTTCAGGGCCTCACTCAGAAGCGCGTAGTACACCTGTCGCATCCAGTCCAGGTCCGCGTCCGGCGCGAGCAGTTTCTCGTGCTGCGCCCGGACCATGAGTTTGACGGTGTGGGCGTCGATCTCGGCCCAGAGGGAGGCTGCCGCGGCGGTGTGAGCCGTGGCGTGGCTGAGGGTGAAGCGCCAGGTGTTCTTGACTCGCAGTACGTTCGCCGTGACCCGGTAGAGCGCGACGAGCGCGGGAGCTGCGTCGGGCCGGGCGTCCTCGATGGCGTCGACGAGCTGCTGCTTCGCGGAGACGGCGAGTGCCTCCAGCAGCGCCTGCCGGTTCGCGAACCGGCGGTGCACCGTGATCCGGGTCAACCCCGCCGCCTCGGCGATCTGCTCCATGGTCGCGCCGGCGTCTTCGGCGAGAACCCGCTCGGCGGCCTCCAGAATCGCGCGCACACTGCGCTCGGCATCTGCCCGCAGTGCCCGGCCCATGTCTGTCTCCTGTTACGTCGGCTCGTGTCTGGACTCTCTGTAGAGGATACGTGAACGCCACGAGTCCCCTCTTATGTGATGCTCACCCGTCACACCTCCCGATCGCCGGGAAACCAGCCCTCGGCGAGAGGACGGTCAGGGCCCACGTGGCTCGGATCCTTCGGCGAATCGCTCCTCCGCGCCCTGGAGACAGTCCGCCGTCGTGCTGTTTGCGGGCGGACCGGTTCGTCCTGGCGGATGACGCCGTCAAGCGCCCAGGATGACTTCCGACGACCTCATCGATGCATAGCTTCTGGGCATGTCGATCATGCGGGAGTCTCTTCGCCGCCCCCGACTCACCGGCGCCGTCACTCCCAGTCCCCCCACGCCTGCTCAGGCCACGCCCCGCCGGCACGCACCCGGATCAACGGCGAGCGCCCGCGCCGGGGCGGTCGGAGCAGTCGACTTTTGTCACGACAGAACAGGGCTATGAATTCCATCGAGAACTACACCGTCAACGTGCTGGACCGGCTGAAGGCGACCGGCAGTCGAGACGCGATCGTCTCCGGGACGCACCGGATCAGCGGCACGGAGGCCCTCGAAACGGTTCTCCGGTACGCCGCAGCGCTGAGGGACACCGGGTTGGGAAACGGTGACGGGGTCGCCCTCTTCGTGGAGAACTCACCCGAAGCCTCGCTACTGATGCTGGCCGTGCACTTCGCGGGCTGCCGGCTGGTCTTCGTACCGCCCGAGCCCGGCAACAGCGAGCTGGCGGCGTTCGTCCAACGCGCCCAGGTCAAGGCACTGTTCTTTGATCCCGGGTTCGAGGAGCGGGCCCGGCAGATCACCGGCCGGGTCGATGTCCCCCACGTCTTCAGCATCGGCCGGTCGTCACAGGCGACGGACTTCCTTGCAGTGGCCCCGGACCACACCGGCCTCGTACCCCACGAGGCAGCCGACGGCCGCCATATCGCGACGCTCTTCTACACCGGCGGCACCACCGGGACGCCCAAGCTGGTCACGCACCGCAGCCGTTACTACGAGGCTCTGACCCGTGTGTCGTGGAGGTACGGTGACGAGGTCTCAGCCGACCCCAAGATGCTCGTCTGCACCTTGACCACGCACACCAGCGGCCACCTCGCCTCCCTCATAGGCATCCTGACCGGTGCCACAGTCGTACTGCTGAGGACATTCGACGCCGGCAGCGCCCTGTCGGTGATGCGCAGCGAACAGGTCACCGCGATGATGACGGTGACGCCGATGCTGTACGAGCTTCTCGACCATCCGGACTGCTCCGCCGGCGGTTTCCGTTCGCTGAGAACCCTCTTCTATACCGGCGCGGCCGCGGCTCCCGCCCGGCTGCGGCAGGCAGTCGAACGTTTCGGCCCCGTGCTGCACCAGATCTACGGGGCGTCCGAGAACGGCGTGGTCACCGAACTCACGCCACAGGAACACGACCTGACGCGGCCGGAGTCCCTGACCAGCTGTGGGCGTCCGCGCCCCGGAGCCGAGGTCGAGCTGCGGGACGCCGATGGCAGGCCCGTGCCGATCGGGCAGGTCGGTGAGATGTACGTACGCAGCGGCACGGTCATGGACGGCTACTGGAACGATCCCGAGCGCACGGCCGAAGTCCTGGACGCCGACGGCTGGTTCCGCAGCGGTGACCTGGCCCGCCAGGACGACCAGGGGTACCTGTACCTGGTCGACCGGGTGAAGGACATCATCGTGACCGGGCGGACCGCCGACAACGTCTACTCACGCCTCCTCGACGATTTCCTGATCTCGCTCCCCACCGTGAAAGACGCGGCCACCATCGGCCTGCCCGGTGACGACGGAGGGGAGAAGGTGCACGTGGTACTGGTGCCGCAGGACCCTGCCCGTGTCCCGGACTTCACCGCGCTGACGTACCGGATCACTCTCGCGCTCGGGGACCTCTACGCCCCTGCCTCGTATTGGGTCACCGGGTCCCTCCCCCAGACCGCTGTCGGCAAGACCGACAAGAAAGCCCTGCGCACAACACTGCTGGCTGCCGCACAGCGCTCCTGACTGCCTGCACTCTGATCCCCAGGAGGATCCCCCGTGCCATCCCCCACACCCCCCACCATCCGCCTGCCCGGAAGGTGGCGGAGACTGGCCGTCACAGCGGCGATCACCGCGCTGTTCGGTCAGTTCCTCACCGGATCCGGGGCCGCCGAGCCCGCGCGCTCCCCGGCCCCACGGGCCATCGCCTGGCACTCCTGCGCCGACGCGGAACCCGACTACGGCACCTTCGAATGCGGCACGGTCAAGGTGCCCATGGACTGGAACCGTCCCCAGGGCGCGACCGTCGAGGTGGCGGTCGCCCGCCATCTGGCGACCGACCCGAAGAAGCGGATCGGCTCGCTGCTGTTCAACCCGGGCGGTCCGGGCGCCTCCGGCGTCGCCTGGGCGATGGCCCCGTGGGAGTTCCCGTCCGAACTCACCTCCCGTTTCGACATCGTGGGTTTCGACCCGCGCGGCGTCCGCGGCAGTAAGCCCCCGGTGAAGTGCGACCACGACCTGATCGACAGACAGCGGGCGCTGTCGTACCCGAAGAACGCAGCCGCCTTCGCCGACCTGCGCCACATCAACAAGGCGGTCGGCGACAGCTGCCGCGCGCTCACCGGGCCCCTCGTGGACCACATGGGCACCCTGAGCGTGGTCCACGACATGGACGCCGTACGCGCGGGCCTCGGCGAGGAGCGGATCAGCTACTTCGGCCTCTCCTACGGCACCGGGATCGGCCAGCAGTACGCCGAGGTCTACCCGCACCGGATCCGCGCCATGGTGCTCGACTCGAGCATGGATCACAGCCTCGATCCCTGGAGCTACCAGAAGACCGGGGCTGTCGACATGGAGGGGGCCTTCGGCCAGTTCGCCGACTGGTGCGAGCGGACCAGGTCCTGCGCGCTGCACGGTCGTGACGTGCGCGGGTACGTCGACGCGCTCTACAAGCGCGCCGAGGCCGGTCAACTGGAGATGCCGGGCAAGCCGCCGAAGCCGTACACCAGCGCGGCCCTCCAGGACCTGCTCGTCGACGCCATGTACAGCCCGGCGGACTCCTGGTCCGGCCTCGCCGACCACCTGAGCGCCTTCGAAACCGGGGGCTCGGACCCGACCGAGGTCCCGCCGGTACAGGGCCAGGCAGGCTCGGACGCGTATCTGCCGGTGATGTGCCAGGACTACTACCGCGACCTGCCGTCGTACGAAGTCCTCGCCGGCTTCGAGAAGCGGCTGGCCCGCCTCGCTCCGGTGACCCGGCTCAACGGGGTGGAGTGGACCGACCTGACCAACTGCCTGAACTGGCCGACCGAGGTGACCAATCCGCCGCATCCGCTGCGGGTCGACGGCACCCCCAAGATCCTGGTCACCAGCAGCCGTTACGACGTGTCCACGCCGTACTCCTGGAGCGCCAACGTGACGCGGCAGATGGGCCGTTCGGCCGTGCTCCTCACGTACGACGGCGTGGGCCACGGCGTCTACTGGCTGAGCCCCTGCGGCGCGGACGCGATCGACACGTACCTGACCACGCTGAAGACGCCGGCCGAGGGCACCCACTGCCCAGCCATCTGGCCGACTGACAAGACACGCAAGCAGGCCACGGGCAACGGGCCGGCCGACCCGCTGCCGGAGCCGCTGGAGCAGGGCGCCCACCGCTGACACCCCGCCCCACCGAAGTGGGGCACACCAACGGCAGCCGGAGCGCCGAGCAGGCATGTACTCGACCTTGACCCAGCGAGGCGTTCCGCGCTCCGGCCCGGTGCCCGCGGTTGTCCATCACGTGAGGTGGTTCATCCGCGCGGTCCTGCGCCATGCAGGAGCGTGTCGACGACGAGGGTGGCCAGTGTGTCCGGGTCCCGGCCGGCCGAGTCCTGGTCGGCGCCGGGCAAGTTGAGGGCTTCGTTCAGGAGGGCGTAATGCACCTGCCGCGTCCATTCCAGGTCCGTGCCCGGGGCGAGGAGCCTTTCGTGCTGCGCCCGAGTCAGCAGTCGGACGGTGTGAGCATCGATCTCGGTCCACAGAGCCGCCGCCGCTTCGGTGTGGGTGGTGGCCTGTCTGAGGGTGAAGGGCCACGTGCTCTTGACCCGCAGTACGTTCGCGGTGACCCGGTAGAGCGCGACGAGCGCGGGAGCGGCGTCGGGCCGGGCCTCCTCGATGGCGTCGACGAGCTGCTGCTTCGCGGAGACGGCGAGTGCCTCCAGCAGCGCCTGCCGGTTCGCGAACCGCCGGTGCACCGTGATCCGGGTCAGCCCCGCCGCCCCCGCGATCTGCTCCATCGAAGCACCCGCATCCTGCGCGAGAACCCGCTCCGCTGCCTCCAGAATCGCGCGCACACTGCGCTCGGCATCTGCCCGCAGTGCTCGGCCCATGTCTGCCTCCTGTCCCGTCATCGGTACTGACCGACTCCCCCATAGAAGATACGTGCAAGATACTACTTTTCCAATAATTGACTCTCTACTGTTGCTCCTGATTAATTAATTGATACAGTGATGAAACCAATCGGGGAGGACCGCCCCGGCCCGTTCACCCGTATCAAGGCGACATCAGTCGCAGACGTCAGGAGCACGAAATGACCACCACACGTCCGGTAGCCCTCGTCACGGGTGCGTCCTCCGGCATCGGCAAGGCAGCCGCCCTCGCGCTGGCGGCGGCGGGTTACGAGGTGGTCGGCACCAGCCGCGACACCTCCCGCGTCAGCCCCCTCAAGGGCGTGACCTTCCTCGACCTCGACGTCACCAGCGACGCCTCGGTGACCACCGCGGTCGGCGAGGTCATCGACCGGTTCGGACACATCGACGTCCTCGTCAACAACGCGGGCATCGGCTCCGCCGGCGCCGCCGAGGAGTCCTCCGCCGCACAGGCGCAGCACCTGTTCGACATCAACGTCTTCGGCGTCATCCGGATGACGAACGCCGTCCTGCCCCACATGCGGGCCGCACGCAGCGGGCGGATCGTGAACATCTCGTCGATCGTCGGGTTCATGCCGCAGCCGTTCATGGCCGTCTACGCGGCCTCCAAGCACGCCGTCGAGGGCTACTCCGAGTCCGTCGACCACGAGGTGCGCCAGTACGGCGTCCGGGTCCTGCTCGTCGAGCCCGCCTGGACCAGCACCGCGTTCGACGCGGCCAGCGTCCGCCCCGACCAGCCTCTGGACGTCTACGCCCGGCAGCGTCACGTCTTCGAGGACTACATGGCAGGCGCGGTCAGGGACGGAGACGACCCCTCGATCGTCGCCGGACAGATCGTCGCCGCGGCCACCGACGCCAAGCCGAAGCTGCGTTACACCGCCGGCGCCGTCACCGGACGCGTACGCACCATGCGCCGCCTCGTCCCCGCCCGCATGTTCGACCAGCAGCTGCGCAAGCTCAACCACCTCCCCGCCGCCTGACCACCGCCCGACACCCCTCTCCCCTGCTCCCCCGCTACGGAAAGCGAAGCCCGCCATGAGTACCTATCTGGCCGACGCGGCCGAGAACCTCACCGTCGAGGGCCCCTCCGCGACGTTCACCTACCGCCGCCTCGGACCGCGCGGCGGCATCCCGCTGGTGCTGCTGAACCGGGTCAGCGGCACCCTCGACTGGTGGGACCCGGAACTGCTGGACCACCTGGCCGCCGAGCATGACGTGATCGTGTTCGACTACCCCGGTACCGGCTACACCACCGGCACCCCGGCCGGCTCCGTCCAGGAACTCGCCGACGGCACCGCCGAGTTCATCGAGGCCCTCGGCCTGACCCAGGTCGACCTGCTCGGCTGGACGCTGGGCGGCACCGTCGCCCAGCACCTCACCCGCACCCGGCCCGACCTGGTCCGCAAGCTGGTCGTCGCCGCCGCCAACCCCGGCGGCACCGTGCCCGGCGCACCCGACCCGGACCCGAAGATACGGGCCACCATGACCAAGCCCGAGGTCACCGGAGACGACCTGGTCTTCCTGTTCTTCCCCGAGACGGACACCGGTCGCGCCGCCGGGCACGCGCACCTGGACAGGGTGGCCACCCGGCTGGCCACGGGGCTCCCCGGTGTGTCCGAGGCGGCGGCCATGGGCCAGTTCACCGCGATCGGGAAAGACGCGTCCATCCCCTTCGAACAGGTACGAGCAGATCTGGCCAGCATCGAGCAGCCCGTCCTCTACGCCACCGGCATGCAGGACGCGATGATCACCCCCCTCGCCGCCTACACCGCCGCCCAACACCTTCCCCACGCCACCCTCCTCGCCTACAGCGACGCCGGCCACGCCTTCCTCTTCCAGCACGCCAAGGACTTCGCCACCCAGGTGACGGCCTTCCTCGCCGACTGACCACTGGGCCGACCGACCCCTGGGACGGCTCCCGACACCACGGATCTCGCAGCGCCTCGCCTGTCACGGGCAGGGCCAAGGTCCACGGCCCTGCATGATGCGTCCGCGCACGGTTCCGCCGGTCGGCCGCCGGGACCTGCCAGGACACCGCCTGAAAACATGGAACAGAGGAGAGTCATCGTGGAGTCGAGCAGCGATCCGGCGCGCCGGGAGGTCACGCCGCTGGAGTTGTTCTTCGACCTGGTCTTCGTCTTCGCGATCGGCCAGCTGTCGCACCAGCTGCTGGCGCATCCGACGTGGACCGGCGCGGCCCAGACGCTCGTGCTCTACCTCGCCGTCTACGCGGCCTGGGCCTACACCGCCTGGGCGGTCACCCTCGTGCCGGCCGAGGACCCGCGCACCCGGCGGATGCTGCTGGCCGTCATGTTCGTCGGGCTGTTCATGAACGCCGCGATCCCGCGAGCCTTCAGCGACGCGGGGTGGGTCTTCGTCGTCACCTTCCTGCTGATCCACATCGGCCGGACGGTATGGCTGCTCAGGGTCGGCCTGGACCCGGTCAGCCAGGAGCATTTCGTCCGCGTTCTGGTCTGGTTCGTGGTGGGTGCACCCCTGTGGCTCGTAGGCGCTGCGGTCGACGGCGGCGCGCGGCTCGCGTGGTGGGCGGCGGCGACCCTGATCGAGGTGGTGGGCATCATGACGGCGCATCCCCTGCCCGGCCGCAGACTGGAGTCACGGCAGGTCAACTTCGACGGCGGTCACCTGCTGGAACGCGGCCGCCTGTTCATGATCATCGCGTTGGGTGAGACGGTGCTGACCACCGGCACGGCGCTCACCGCGGCACCGTACGAGCCGATGAGCCTGCTCACCGCCGGCGTAGCCCTTATGGGCACGATCGCGTTGTTCTGGCTGTTCTTCAGTCGCTCCGAGCGCATCGTGCGCCACTACGAGGACAGCGAGGACCCGATGCGGGCCGGGCGCAGCGGTGTCATCAGCCTGATGATCTCGGTCGCCGGGATGGTCGCCGTTGCCGTGGCCGACGAACGTGTCATCGCGCATCCGGTGGAGCACGCCGGAATCACCACGAACCTGATGCTGTTCGGCGGGTCTGCCCTCTATATCGCCGCGCAGACCTGGCACGGGGCAACCCTGTTCGACGACCTGCCCTGGTCACGGCTGCTCGCACTGCCTGCGCTGGTCATCGCAGGCACGGTCACGTTGCGGGCCCCTGCTTACCTGGCGGCCGTCATCGCCGCCGCGGTCGTCGTCGGACTGGTCGCGTTCGAAAGCCGCCGTCCGGTCGACGACGTGCCCGCGAGGCCGGTCCCCTCAGGGCACCGACCCAACTGACCTGAGCAACCGAGCACCTGAGCACGCCATCCCTTCACCCTTTTTCACGGCATTCACCCCTTTCCCCAGGAGGTTTTCATGGGCCGGTCCACCAGCACCGTTCTCGCCGAAGGAGCCGACCGGGGTCTTGGCCGGACTCTCGCCGTCGCGCCGTTCGGCCCGGGCATCGCCGTCCACGCCGGTGTCGTAAACCCCGATCAGCTGGTCGGCGTGCGTGAGCGGGTGGCCGTGTCAGGGGGTGGGGTGCCATGCCAGAGGCCGGCGTGTTGATCTGCGACGCCCACGAGTTGATGCGGGCCGGCCTGCGCGGGGTGGTCGGCAGCCAGGCGGACCTCACCGTCGTCGGTGAGGCCACGGACGGCGAGACGGCTGTGGCCCAGGCCATCGCACTGCGCCCGGACCTCGTGCTCATGGAAGTGCGACTGCCGTGCCTGGACGGCATCTCGGCCACCGGGCGACTGCGAGCCGAACTACCCGGGACGCCTGTACTGGTCCTCACCGACTGTGACCGCGACGAGTACGCGTACGCGGCCCTGCGCGCCGGAGCCGGTGGCTTCCTCGTCAAGAATGCCTCGGCCGCCGAGATACTCGTCGCCATCCGTGGCGTGCTGCGCGGCGACACGATGATCGCCCCCTCGGTGGCACGGCGGCTCATCGACCGGTATGTGATGGGCGCCGCCCCTCCCCTCGCCGACGCCCGCCTCGACAGTCTGACCGACCGTGAGCGGGAGGTGCTGGGACTGGTCGGTCGGGGGCTGAACAACGGGGAGATCGCCGAGAAGCTGTTTCTCGGCGAGACCACGGTCAAGACCCACGTAGGCCGCATCCTCGCCAAACTGCCCATCCGCGACCGGATACAGGCCGTCGTCCTGGCCTACGAAAGCGGACTGGTTCGTCCTGGCGGATGACCCGGTCGAGCGCTCGGGAGGACGCTCGACGACACAGGCAATACCTAGTTTCTGAGCATGTCGATCATGCGGGAGTTCATTCGCCGCCCCCGGCTCACCGGCGCGGTCGCTCCCAAGTCCCCCACTCTCGCTCAGGCCATGACCTCCGGACTCGGCCTGGACCGCGTCGACGTCGTCGTGGAGCTGGGGCCCGGTACGGGTGCGATCACCGGGGCGATCCTGAGGCAACTGGCTCCGGGGGCGCGGCTGGTGGCGGTCGAGCTCAACCCGGTGTTCGCCGGGCGGCTCGCGGAGCGGTACGCGGACAGCGCCGTCGAGGTGGTCCAGAGTTCCGCCGAGGACCTGGCGACGCTCGTTCCGTATCCGGTCGACGCCATCGTGTCCGGTCTCCCGTGGACCGTCATGCCGTACGAGGGACAGCGCCGGATCCTCGACGCGGCGGCCGGCGCACTGAGCACGAACGGCCGATTCAGCACCTTCGCGTACGTGCACACGGCGTGGACACCGCCGGCCCGCCGGTTCGCCACCGTCGCACGCAGCCGGGTGGTGTGGCCGAACGTCCCGCCGGCATACGTACACCACGCAGCCCACCCCATGCACAGGACGCCACCGCCAGCAGTCTCCGGAAACACCATGACGACGCCCTTCTGATCGTCGCCAACAGGAATACGTCGACCGAACGTCGACCGATATTCCCACTCTTCAACTTGTTCACATCAGCACCTCAGCAATTCAGCACTGGAGCACACTATGACGCAGCACAGCATGTTCAGCATCGAGACAGTGGCGCCGAAAATCCGTAAGGTCACCTTCACCAATCCGCCGGTGAACGTGGTCGGCGCGGACACCGTCACGCAACTGGTCGATGTCGTCGATGAGCTGAGCCGGGACGACCAGGTTCAGGTCGTCATCTTCGACAGCGGTACGCCCGAATACTTCTTCAACCACGCCGATCTCGGCCAGGTGGCCGAACTCCTGGCGCTCAACAGCGCCGACGGGACGCCGACATGGGTCGACCTCGTCACGCGCCTGTCCGAGGCCCCCTTCATCAGCATCGCCTCCATCCGTGGGCGCACGCGCGGCGGCGGAAACGAGATCACCCTCGCCTTCGACCTGCGCTACGCCAGCCGCGAGGAGGCGTTCTTCTGCCAGCCCGAGGTCGCGATCGGGATCGTCCCCGGTGGTGGCGGCAGCGACCGTCTGGCCCGGCTGCTGGGGCGGGACCGCGCGCTCGAAGCGATCCTCACCAGCCAGGACTTCGACGCCGAGACGGCCGAGCGCTACGGATGGGTGACCCGAGCCCTGCCCGACGCCGAACTCGACGACTTCGTCAGCGGTGTGGCCGCTCGCATCGCCTCGTTCGACAAGCAGTCCGTCCTGGGGGCCAGGGCACAGATCAACCGGTCGACCCTGCCGCCCGTGACCGATCTGCGTACGTCCTGGGCGGAGTTCGCGGAATCGGTCAACTGGCCTGGATTCCAGGCACGCGTGCCGCAACTCGGAAAGGCCATCGCCGAGATCGGTCTCGACGAGATCGAGCGAAACCTCGGCCATTACGCCGCCCTCATCAACGAACAGGCATAAGCGCCCGCTCCCTCGCCAAGTGAAAGACATCGACATCATGGCTGACAGGAAAACGGACCAGCCGCACGAGGCGGCGCAGGCCGGAATCGCGGAGTGGCAACGCATCGTCGCGGAACTGGACTGGGAAAGTCTCCCCGATCTCCTCGCGGAAAAGGTCACTTACCGATCCCCCGCGGATATCGAGGCCTACCACGGCAAGGACACCATGGTGGCGATCCTGCGCCTCGTGTTCGGCATCATGGAGGACTTCACCTACCTGCGGCACTTCAGCGGCGGAAACGGCTACGTGCTGGAGTTCAGCACCCACGTCGGCGACGCACGTCTGTTCGGCGTCGACATCGTCGAGTTCGACCAGAACGGCAAGATCACCGACTTCATGGTCATGATGCGCCCCGCCGACGCGGTGTTGACCTTGGCGTCGGAAGCGGCCAAGCGAATGGCCGCGGGCTGACCGCGACAAGGGGTCGGGTCGGCCACCGAGGGGCGTCCTTCCCGACCCCGACCCCGCCCCCGCCCCCGCCCCACCGAGCGCCGGCTCGACACACCCCGTGGGCCACTGGCCGACAACAGTCCCGGTGTCACCCGGCAGCCACCGGCCGCCGCGGTCCTCCGCCGGTGCACACCGGAAGCAATTCCCCCTCAACTCCGCCGAACGATGAAGGAACCCCGATGACCACGGACCGCCGCCGCAGCGGCCGCAGGGCCGGTGCCGGCCCGGAAGAGGCGGCACGGCGCAGGGAGGCGCTGACGCTGATGGCGATGTGTCTGGGCGTGATGATGACGTTCCTGCTCGTCACGGCCACGATCTCGGCGCTGTCGGCGATCCAGGACGATCTGCGCGTCGGTCCGGGCGCGCTGGTCTGGATACCCAGCGCCTACACGCTGGTCGTGGCCAGTCTGGTGCTGTCGGCCGGCACGCTGGGCAACCTGTGGGGCCGTAAGCGGATGTTCTGTGTCGGCGTGGTCGTCATGATCGGGGGAGGCCTGCTCGCCGCGTCCGCCGGCACCAGCGCCATGCTGATCGCCGCACAGCTGGTCTCGGGTGTCGGCGGTGCGTTGATCCTGCCCAACAGCCTGGCCATCCTGGGCGCGACGTTCACCGATCCGCACCGGCGGACCGAGGTGATCACCGTGTGGGCGGCGTCGTCGGGCATCGGGCTGGCCATCGGCCCGTTGCTCGCCGGCGTGCTGCTCGACCGCTCCGGCTGGCCTGCGGTGTTCGTGCCGAACGCCGTCCTCGGGGTGATCACGCTGCTGGTCGCGGTCCCGTTCGCCTCGGAGTCCCTGGCCCTGGGCGGACGCCTCGACATCCCCGGCGCGCTGCTGGGCACCGTCACGATCGCGGGTCTCGTCTACGGGCTCATCCAGGGCGGTCAGGACGGCTACACGGCCGCCCCCGTCATCACCGCCTGGATCGTGACCGTGGTCGGCGTGGTGGCGTTCGCCGCCGTCGAACTGCGGGTCGCGGCGCCGATGCTCGACGTGCGGCTGTTCGCGTCGCGCTCGTTCAGTGCCGTGATGGTCATCGCCATGGTGGCGCTGTTCGGCTTCACCGGCGTGGCCGTCCTCGTCGTGATGTTCTACAACAACGTCCAGCACCTGAACGCCCTGGACACCAGCTGGCGCATGCTGCCCCTGTTCGGCGTCTACGTCGTCTCGGCGTACCTCACCGGCCGAATAATCCGCCGTACCGGGTTCAAGGCGCCTCTGGCAGTGGGCCTGTTGCTCTGCGCTCTCGCCGTGCTGGGCCTGGCCACAGTCGGCTCTGACACGCCGTACACCCGTGTCTGGCCACTGTTCGTGCTGTTCGGGGCCGCCAGTGGTCTGGTCGTGGCGCCCAGTACGGCCGCCGCGCTGGTCAGTGTGGCTCCCGAGCGGGCGGGCATGGCCTCCGGCGCGGTCAACACCGCCCGGCAGGTCGGCGCGGTCATGGGCACCGCACTGCTCGGCTCGCTGCTCGCCGCCCGCGTCACCGCTGACTTGCCCCACCAGCTCGCCGTACACGGTGTCCCGGTCGGCGCCCGGGCACACGTCGAGGAGGCCGTCGCCTCCGGGAGCACCGGAGTCCAGTCACTGTCCGGCGAAGGGCGCGCGGCGATCGAGGGCGCCTTCACCTCCGGCATACACACCGGACTGGCCGTAACCGCAGCCGTCCTCCTCGCCGCAGCCGTGCTTGCCCTGACCGCCGTCAAGAACCGCCCCCACCAGAACGGAACCCCCATGCCCACCCCCACGACCATCACCCCCGCGGCCTCATGAGCACCCAACCCGCGCCGCAGCGCCGGTCCTACACCTGGCACGACCCCCGTCCGACCATCGAGGCCGTCCAGGAGCTGAGCGGACTGGAGGCGCTCCAAGGGATCGGCAAGGGAACGCTGTCCGCCCCGCCGGCGGCGGACACCCTCGCCATCGAGCTCAGCGAGGTCGAACCGGGCCACGCCGTCTTCGAGTTGGTCCCGGCGCCATGGCACTACAACATGCTGGGCACCGTCCACGGCGGCATCCTCGCGACCCTCGCCGACAACGCACTTGGCTCCGCCGTCTACAGCCGCCTCCCCGCCGGCACCGGCTACACCACGCAGGGCGTCAACATCACCTTCCTGCGTCCGGTCACCGCCGGCACCGGCCGCATCCGCTGCGAAGGAACGGCTGTGCACATCGGCCGACGCACCGCCTACGCCACCGCCACCATCACCGACCCAGGCGGCAAGCTGCTCGCCCACGCCACCACCAGCTGCCAGATCTTCCAGGCCGACAGCCGATAGCCGTCGCGCACCAGTACCACTCGGCGCACCAGTTGGCGCGCCGCCCCGGGACCGGCCCGACCGCCCGACCATTCCGCATCCAACACACCAGGGACTTCCCATGGACCTCTCCACCAGCACCGTCCTCGTCACCGGCGCCAACCGGGGCCTCGGCCGCGCACTCGCCGCCGAACTGCTCGGCCGCGGCGCCACCGTCTACGCCGGCGCCCGCAACCCCGACAAGGTCGACCTGCCGGGCGTCAAGCCGATCGCGCTCGACATCACCGACCCGGCCTCGGTCGCGGCCGCCGCCAAAGCCACGGGTGACGTGACGGTCCTGATAAACAACGCCGGCGTGGGCACCACCACCAACCTGCTCACCGGCGACCTGGACAACATCCGCCTGGAGATGGACACCCACTACTACGGCACCCTCTCGGTGGTCCGCGCCTTCACGCCGCAGATCGTGGCGGGCGGCGGCGGGGCGATCCTGAACATCCTGTCCGCCCTGTCCTGGTACAGCTTCCCGGAGTCCGGCGCCTACTGCGCCGCCAAGTCCGCGGAGTGGTCGCTCACCAACTCGCTGCGCGTACAGCTCGCCGACCAGGGTGTCCGGGTGGCCGGACTGCACGTCGGCGGCATGGACACCGACATGATCCGGGACGTCGCCGGCCCCAAGGCCGACCCCGCCGACGTCGCCCGCCTCGCCGTCGACGGCATCGCGGAGGGCGCCTACGAGATCGTCGTGGACGACATCAGCCGCCAGGTGCAGGCCGGACTGGCCGGAGGCGCCGCCGCGCTCTACCCCGAGCTGCCCTGACGGCCGGTCACCGATCGAGCCCCGCCCAGACCGTGCGTGCCGGTGCTCGACAACTCACCCCGTGCGTCATCGAGCGCCGGCCCCACCTACGGACCACAGGTCGGGGCGTACCTGACAGGTGCGCCACCGACCCTCCACCCCCGAACCTGTCGCCGAACAAAGCGAGTGGGCATGCCTGCCGAACTTCCCGAGTCATACGGCTCTCCCCCTGAAGAACCTGCGCCGGCGCCGACGCGCCGCACGTTCATCGCCACGACGACCGCCGTCGGTGGCGCCGTCCTGGCGGGCGGCCTGGTCTCGGGAGCCCCTGCGTTCGGCGCCGAGGAAGCTGCCGCAGGGACCGCCGACGCCGTGCCACCCGGCAGCGGTCGCGTCTCACTGACCGTCAACGGCGAGCGGCACACCGCCGTGATCGACAACAGGACCTCGCTGCTGGACCTCCTGCGCGAGCAGTTCGGGCTGCCCGGCACGAAGAAGGGCTGCAACGCGGGTGCGTGCGGGGCCTGCACGGTCCATGTCGACGGGCGACGGGTCAACTCCTGCCTGACGCTGGCGGTTCGCCTGGAGGGCTCGGAGGTCACCACCATCGAGGGTCTGGCCGACGGTGACGAACTGCATCCGTTGCAGCAGGCGTTCGTCGAGCAGGACGCCTTCCAGTGCGGGTTCTGCACACCGGGTCAGATCATGTCCGGCGTCAGCTGCATCAAGGAAGGCCACACCGGCTCGCACGAGGAGATCCGCGAGTGGATGAGCGGCAACATCTGCCGCTGCGGCTGCTACGTCAAGATCGTGCGCGCGGTCGAGCAGACCGCCGGGGGGAAGTGAGCCATGTATCCCTTCTCCTTCACCAAGGCCGCACACACCCGTGCGGCCCTGGACGCAGGCCGGCGCGGCGGCCGGTACATAGCCGGCGGCACCACCCTGGTCGACCTGATGCGCGAGACCGTGGAACGCCCCGACACGCTCGTCGACATCAGCGCGCTGCCACTGCGGGACGTCACCGTCACCGAACGCGGGGGCCTGCGCATCGGCGCCCTGGTACGGATGGCGGAGGCCGCCGCCCACCCCAAGGTGCGCACCCTGTACCCGGTCGTCTCGCAGGCGCTGGAACTGAGCGCGTCGGCGCAGTTGCGCAACATGGCGACCATCGGCGGCAACATCATGCAGCGCACCCGCTGTACGTACTTCCGGGACGTGACCGCCGCCTGCAACAAGCGCGAGCCGGGCACCGGGTGCGCCGCGCTGGAGGGCTTCAACCGCAGCCACGCCATCCTCGGCACGTCGAAGTCCTGCGTGGCCACGCACCCCTCGGACGTCGCTGTGGCGTTCGCGGCACTGGAGGCGACCGTCCACCTCCTGGGCCCGGCCGGCAGGCGCAGTGTCGCCTTCGCGGACTTCCTCCTCAACCCCGGCGACACTCCGAACCGTGAACAGGCCCTCCTCAAGGGCGAGTTGATCACTGCCGTGGAGATCCCCGCCCACCCCCGTCCGCTGAGGTCGGGCTACCTGAAGGTGCGCGACCGGCAGTCCTACGAGTTCGCCCTCACCTCGGCGGCCGTCGCCCTGCACATCCGCGGCGGGGTGATCCGCGAGGCGAAGGTCGCCGCCGGAGGCGTGGGCACCGTGCCATGGACACTGCCCGCCGTCGAAGGCGCCCTCATCGGCGAGCGCCCCTCGGACCGGCTGTGGGCCGAGGCCGCACGGCACGCGGCGGACGGAGCCCACCCCCTGAAGCACAACCGGTTCAAGACCGAGCTCCTGAAACGCACCGTCGAACGCCAGCAGCGCATCGTAGGAGGCGGCAAATGAGCCCCCAGCCACAGGCGGCCGTCGGCGCCCCGCTCTCCCGCGTGGACGGCCGGCTGAAAGTCACCGGCAAGGCGCTGTACGCCGTAGACCATGAAGTCACCGGAGCCGTGCACGCGGTCGTCGTCGACAGCAGCATCGGCCTCGGCCGCATCACCGGCATCGACACCCGCACCGCACTCGCCCACCCCGGAGTCCTGAAGGTGATCAGCCACCTCAACGCTCCCAAGCTGCCCTATCAGCCCAGTCCGCTGCCGACCTCCCCGCAGGGCGAACGGCTGCACGTCTTCCAGGACGACAAGGTCCGCTTCCACGGGCAGCCGGTCGCCGTCGTGGTCGCCACCACGCTGGAGGCCGCCCAGCACGGCGCCAGCGTCCTGAAGGTGACCTACGACGCCCAGCAGCCCTCGACCGACATGTCCCACGCCAAGGCCGGCGAACCCTTCGCGTACGCAAGGGGTGACGTCGGCAAGGCGCTGGAGGCGGCGGCCGTACGTCTGGAGATGACGTACCACCTCGCCCGCAACAACCACAACGCCATGGAGCCGCACGCCACCATCGCCCGCTGGGACGGCGACAAGCTCACCGTGTGGGACAAGACCCAGTGGGTGTTCGGCACCCAGATCGAACTCGCCACGGTGTTCGGTCTGCCACCGGAGTCGGTGCGCGTCATCTCACCGTTCGTCGGCGGCGGCTTCGGCAGCGGACTGCGGGCCTGGCCGCACGCCACCATCGCGGCCCTCGCCGCCCGCGAGACGAAACGCCCGGTCAAACTCGCCCTGACCCGCAAGCAGTTGTTCTTCGGGACAGGTTTCCGGCCCACCTACGAGTACGCGGTGCGCCTGGGCAGCGACCGGCGCGGACGCCTGACCGCGATGACGCACGACATCCGGGCCGAGACGTCGAGCTACGAGACGTTCCTCGAGTCGGTCATGATTCCGGGCCAGATGATGTACAGCATGCCCAACGTCAGCCAGGAGTACCGGACGGTCCCGCTGGACGTGCACACCCCGCTGTTCATGCGCGGCCCCGGCTACACCACCGCCTCCTACGCCATCGAGTCCGCGATGGACGAACTCGCCCACGAACTGGCCATCGACCCGATCGAGCTGCGGCTGCGCAACGAACCCGACGCGGACGAGTCCAGCGGGCTGCCGTTCTCCACCCGCAAGCTGCGCGAGTGCTACAGCGTCGGTGCCCGCGAGTTCGGCTGGCACCGACGCAACCCGAAACCGCGCTCCTCCCGCGACGGCGACTGGCTGATCGGCACCGGGATGGCGGCCGGCGTCTACGACACCTCCCGCAACAACGCGTCCGCATCGGTCCGGCTGGATGCCGACGGCACCGCGCTGATCCAGTCCGCGGCCAGCGACATGGGCCCCGGCACCTACACCTCCAACACCCAGCTCGCCGCGGACGCCCTCGGCCTGCCGATGCGCCAAGTGACGTTCCGCCTCGGCGACTCCCTCATGCCGCCCGCCCCGCCCCACGGCGGCTCCTGGACCATGGCCAGCGTCGGATCGGCCGTCCAGGACGGCTGCGACAAACTACGCGAGCAAGCCGTCACGCTCGCCGTAGAGGACGAGAAGTCCCCGCTGTACGGCGTCGATCCCGACACCGTCGTGGTCCGCGCCGGCCGGCTGCACGTCAAGGGCCACCCCGCACGCGGCGAGACCTACCGGCAGCTCCTGGCCCGCAACAAGCTCACCCACCTCGAAACGATGGGCTCCTTCACCCCGCCCACAGGACCGGAACGCCACTCCCTGTTCGCCTACGGCGCGGTCTTCACCGAGGTCGCCGTCGACGCCCGCCTCGGGCTCGTCCGCGTACGACGCATGCTCGGCGTGTACGACGCGGGCCGCATCATCAGCCCCGAACTCGCCGACAGCCAGGCGTTGGGCGGCATGGTCGGCGGCATCGGCCAGGCCCTCCTGGAACACACGGTCACCGACCACCGCGACGGCCGCATCGTCAACGCCGACCTCGCCAACTACCTCGTCCCCGTCAACGCCGACGTCCCCGACCTCAGGGCGATCTATCTCGACGGCGACGACCGCGAGGCCGACCCCATCGGCGTCAAGGGCCTGGGCGAGATCGTGCAGGTCGGCGTGGCGTCTGCCATCGCCAACGCGGTCTTCCACGCCACCGGCCGCCGTATCCGCGAACTGCCCATCACCGCGGAGGCCCTGCTCTGAACACCTGGGCCCCCGACGGGCCCCTCCAACCGTCCGGCGGCAAGTGAGCGGCCTGCCGCCGGACACCCAGGGCCGTCGCCGTGTCATCTCCCCCGCGCCGACACGGCGGCGGCCCGCCCACACCCCCGTCCGTCCGCCGTCCCACCCGGAGCCACCTCCATGCTGAACATCGCAGACACGCTGCACGCGTGGTGCCGCGAGGGCCGCCCCTTCGCCCTCGCCACGGTCATCCAGGTCAGCGGCAGCGCACCCCTGCCACCCGGCACCTCACTCGCCGTCAACACCGATGGCGAGGCGGTCGGCAGCATCTCCGGCGGCTGCGTGGAAGGAGCCGTCTACGAACTGTGCGCCCAGGTGCTGAAGGACGGCGGTCCTCCCGCACGCGCCCGGTTCGGCTACTCCGACGACGACGCCTTCGCCGTCGGCCTGACCTGCGGCGGGGAGATCGACGTCCTGGTCCAGCGGGTGGAGCCGGCGACACGGCCGCACCTGACAGCCGCGCTGGACGAGGTCGTACTCGGCCGTCCCGCCGCCGTGGCACAGGTCGTCGACGGCCCCGAGGAACTCCTCGGCCGCACCCTCAGCCTCCTCGGCGACGGCAGCGCCTACGACGGCACCCTCGGCAGCGACAACGAGGACCGGGCGGTCGTGGCGCGGGCCCGCGCCCTGCTGCGGGCGGGACGCACCGGCGTGGTCGATGTCGGCGGGGACCAGGACACCTGCCCCGAGAAGCTCGCGGTCCTCGTCCACGTGCACGCGGCTCCACCCCGCATGCTGATCTTCGGCGCCGTCGACTTCGCCGCAGCCCTCAGCAGGGCCGGGAGCTTCCTCGGCTACCGGGTCACCGTCTGCGACGCCCGCCCCGTCTTCGCCACCGCGGCACGCTTCCCGTACGCCGACGAGGTCGTCGTCGACTGGCCCCACCGCCACCTGGAACGCACCCAGGTGGACACCCGTACCGTCGTCTGCGTCCTCACCCACGACGCCAAGTTCGACATCCCCCTGTTGGCCCTGGCCCTGAGCCTCCCCATCGCCTACGTCGGCGCCATGGGATCCCGCCGCACCCACGAGGACCGGAACAGGCGACTGAGCGAGGCCGGCGTCACGAAAGCCCAACTCGCCCGGCTCAGCTCCCCGATCGGGCTCGACCTCGGCGCCCACACTCCCGAGGAGACAGCCGTCTCGATCACCGCGGAGATCATCGCCCACACCAACGGGGCCACCGGCCTGCCCCTGTCGCTGGGCGTCGGACCCATCCATCGCGCGGCCCCAGCGGGCACGCTCCCCGCGAGGGCCACCGCGTAACCGTCTGCCCGGGGCCGCCACCCGTGCTGCGCGGAACCACGCATGACGCGAATCGCGCCGGCTCCAGCCATCGTCCACCGGTTTTACGCCAACGACCCGGAGGCCGGACCCTCGTGGGCGTGCGGTGCCGGTGCCGGGCACTAGTCTCGTTCGCCCGGCAAGGAGCCGGTGCACTCAGGGGGAGCACGAGACCGTCATGCCCGACAATCACGCCACATACCTGATCTCTGTCGTAGACGACGACCCGCTGCGTGCCCGTAAAGACGCGCGCGAACTGCTCGCCGCGCTCGGCGAGGTGGACCCCACGGCAAGGCTGGACCTGCCCGAGCCCGGCGGCCTGTTCGGGGCGGGCGACAAGGGCGGGCCGTCCGCCGAGACCGTCGGGCTGCTGCTGAGCGCCGGTTCGTTCGTCGTCGCGCTGGTGCAGACGTGGCTGGCGCGGGTCCCGCAGCGCACCATCGTGGTCAAGCGGCCCGACGGGGCGACCCTGCATGTCACCGGCAAGGAGGCCCGCGAGGACGACACGCTCATCGAACGGTTCCTCGCGGACGACGGCGACGACGACGCGTCGGCGCCGACGGCGGGCTGAGCGGCGATGACCGACAACGACCGGCACGCGTTGCTCGTCGGCGTCTCCACGTACGACAGCGAGAGGTACGCCGACCTCCCGGCCGTACGCGCCGATCTGCACTACATGCGGGCGGTACTGGAGAACACCGAGATCGGCATGTACAACGAGTGCGCACTGGCCGCCGAGCCGACGCGGGCGGAGATGCTGCACGCCGTCGAGACGTTCCTGGAGTCACGGCAGCCCAGTGAGACGGCGCTGCTCTACTTCAGCGGGCACGGCGAGTACTGCGAGCAGGACGGCCAGCTGTACTTCCTGACCCGGGACACCGACCCGGCCGACCTGCCGGGCACGGCCGTACCGGCGGAGTTCCTGGAGCGAATGCTCCAGTCCTGCCGGGCCGCCTCCAAACTGGTCCTGCTGGACTGCTGCTCCAGCGGGTCCGTCGTCCAGGGCTGGACCGCGAAGGGCCCGTCGGGGGAAGCGAACCCACCCGCGCCGAGCACCCTGCTGCGACCGACCGGCGTGTACTTCATCACCGCGTCCGACGCCCTCCAGGCGGCCTCCGCGATGGCACCGCCCGGGTCGGGCCTCGGCACCTCCCGGTTCACCGGGGAGATCGTCGAGGGACTGCGCAACGGCCGGATCAAGGAGGGCGGCTGGATCACCCCGGACGACCTCTTCGACTACCTGACCGCCCAGATGACCCGCGACGGCGTACCGGAGGAGCAGCGGCCCACCAAGTCCACGATCAGGGCCACCCGGAGCCTTCCCTTCGCCCGGTCGGTGGCCCGGCCCGTGCGGCTCCCCGCGCTTCCCCACGACGCCGCCGCCCGACGCTCCCCCGCGCTGCTGAAGGCCCGGGCGCTGGCGGAGGCGGACGAGCGGGACGGCGTCGACCGGCAGGGGCTGCTGCGGTACTACGCGGGCTGCCTCACCGCGCAGGCGGCGGCCGGAATGCGACCGGACCGGGACAGCGGCCGGAACAAGAAGTACTTCCTGCTGGCCCAGGGCGAGGAGACCATCCAGTCCGGGCGCGGACCGCACATCCTCGCGCCGGGACCGCTGCCCCGGCCGCAGGAGGGGCGGAACGGCTCGGACACCGAAGCGGGATCGCGGCAGGAGTACTGGTACGGCTATCCGGCGGTCACACTGCCCGCGCGGGACGGCGGCCGGGGACGGCGTGCGACGGTGGAGCTGGCGCCGCTGCTCATCCAGCAGATGGAGCTGGCGCCGGACGAGGACGGCCGGGACGTGCTCCGGCCCAGCGGTGTGCCGTCCCTGCACAGCGGTGTCGTCTCGGAGTTCCTGGACGCGGGTGACGCGGCCGACCTGGTCGCGCGCTGGCAGCCGGCCTGGCAGGAGGGCAACGACGCCCAGATGCTGCGCGCCGTCAGGGAGTTGCTGGAAGAGCTGGGGCTGCCGGAACTCGAACCGCTGGACCCGTCCGCCCTGAGCGACCGTACGGTGATGCAGGCACTGCGGCCCGGCGCGCACAACGCGGCCGTGCTGCTGGTGCCTTCGGGCGCGGAGGCCATGGCCACCCAGGCGCTGGTGGAGAACCTGCTGCAGATCTCCACGCGGACCGCGCAGATCGAGGGCACCGCCCTGGACGCGCTGCTGAACGGCGGGGCCCGGCAGGCGTCGGCCACGGCCGCCGTCGCGGCGAACCCGGTGACACCCGTCGCTCCGGGGCCGTGCAACGAGAGCCAGGAACTGGTGATCTCGTCGGCGATGACCCAGCCTCTGACGGTGGCCACCGGGCCGCCCGGCACGGGCAAGAGCGAGGTCGTCACAGCGGTTGTCACCACCTGTGTCGCCGCCGGGCAGTCGGTACTGGTCGCCTCCACGAACAACGAGGCGGTGAACGTCGTCGCCCAGCGCTGCGACGACATCGCGCCCGGCCTGCTGATGCGGACGGGCAACGCGGAGGCGCTCGAGCGGGAGGCGGCCAAACTGGAACGGCTGCTCGCCGAACCGGCCGGGGCGGCTCGGCGCGGATCGGCCACCGTGGGTGGCGAGCTGCGCAACACTCGGGGAACGGCCGACCGGTTGCGGGCGCAGGCGGCGCACCGTGTCGGCGAGGAAGGGCAGCTGCTGGAACTGCTCCGCGACCGGGAGGAGCGGGCCGCGGCCCTGGAGCTGCCCCTGTCCCTGCTCGAAGGTGCCTGGGCGGCGGACGTCGACGGCCCGGCATCGCTGGGCCGGTGGGCCCAGCGGGCGCGGAAGACTGCCGGGGCCCGCTGGTGGCAGCTGGGGGCATGGCGGCGCGGGCGCGCGCTCGCCGCTCTGGTCGCGGCGGAGGTGAGGCGCCCGGACGGTACCGGACCGGCATGGCCCGAGTGGGCGACGGGACGCCCCGTGCCGCCCGAGCTGCTGGAGTCCCTGGCCGGGATCGTGTCCGTGGAGGGGGAGGTACGGGAACTCGGCCACCGGCACGGGGAATGGGACGAGGAAGGGCTCAGGCAGTCCCGGCTCGCGACGGCGGAAGCGCTGTCCGGGCTGTCGGCGGAACTGTCCCGTGCGCTGTCCGCCGAGGTCCTGAGCCGGGCCACCGGGCTCATGAACCAGCGGCTCCAGGTGCTCCGGCGCCGCTCCGGCTACCAGCGCAGCCAGAAGAACCTGATGACGCACATCAAGGGTTGGGCCGTCAGCACCCACTCGGTGCGACAACTGGAACTCGCCCCGAAGCTGTTCGACCTCGTGGTCATCGACGAGGCCAGCCAGTGCTCCATCCCGTCGGTGCTGCCGCTGCTGTTCCGGGCCCGCAGAGCACTGATCATCGGTGACCCCATGCAGCTCGGGCACATCCCCGGTGTGTCACCGCAGCAGGAGCGTCAGGCACGGGTGCGGGCCGGGCTGAGCGCCGCGCAGCTGGAGCACCACCGCCTCACCTATCACGTGTACTCCTCGTACCACGCCGCCGAACAACACGGCGACAGCGCGCTGCTCCTCGACGAGCACTACCGCTGCCACCCGCGGATCGCGGACGTCGTCAACGGGCACTGCTACGGCGGCCGGTTGCGGGTGCTGACCGACGTGCGGCGGCAGGTGCCGGCGCACGACCCGGTGGGGGTGGCCGACCCGGCCCCGGTGCTCGGCTGGGTCGACGTACCGTCCGGGGAGTCGGCGCGCGGCGGCGACGGGCAGTCCTGGCGGAACGCGGTGGAGGCGGAGGCCGTCCGGAGTGTGGTCGACGGGCTGCTGGCGGGGCTTCCGCCGGACGCGACGGTGGGGGTGGTCACGCCGTTCCGGGCGCAGAAGGAGACACTGGCACGGATGTGGCGTGACGACGACCGCGTCCGGGTCGGCACCGTCCACACCTTCCAGGGCGGACAACGGGACGTGATGGTGCTCAGCCCAGTGGCGGCACCGAACACACCGCCCCGGACGACTCACTGGGTCGGGAGCCAGGTCAACCTGTGGAACGTGGCGGTCACCCGGGCCAAGTCGCAGCTGATCACGGTGGGCGGCCGTGCCTTCTGGCAGGACCAGAGCGGCCTGCCCGCCCTCCTCGCCGCGCGTTCGGCGCCGCTGGGCGCGGGCGACGACGGCACGACGGCCGAGACCGGCGCGTCCGGACCGGTGTCCGAGGCCCGCGAGGACCTCGCCGACCGCCTTCAGGCCTACCTGGCCGGACGGGGCATCACGGATCTGGAGCGGGCTGTGCTGGTGGGCGGCCACCCGGTGGACCTGCTGTTCACCGACGCCGGCGAGAACACAGCGGTGCTGATCGACTCCGGCCCGGGGCCCGGGGCGGACCTCGCACGGCACCTTCGGCTGACCCACGCGCGAGGCGACCTGCTCACGGGACTGCCCTCCGGAGGTCACGGGGCCAAGCCCTGCCCCGTGAGCCGGACGGTGCGGGTGCCCGCCTGGCGGATCATGGCGGGCGAGACCGCGCTTGCACCGTTGTTCGACTGAGCGCCGAACCGACGCGGCCGGACCGCCGTCCTTGCTACTTGACTCCTGCTTGATCCCTACTTGATCAGGCGCAGGACGGCGGTGGGTGCCCTGAGCGGAGGCAGGTGGTCGACGTCGGGCAACCGGACCAGCTCACAGCCGAGTCGGGCGGCAGTCCGCTCGGCACAGTCGATCACCGGACGGCGGTCGAGGCCACCGACGAGCACCACCGCGGGCACATCGGACAACTCGCCGAGCCGGTCGTAGACCGGAGGGTCGGGCTGCTGGTGGACATCCTCGCCCGGCCAGGCTCCGGCGGCGGAGCGCAACTGGGAGGCCGCGACCTCGTCGGCGCCGGCCGCCGCACACTCCCGCAGGCCGAAAGCGGTCAGCCCGTCCAGATCGCCGTCGGCCACCAGCCGGTCGTACTCGGCGTCAAGCTCCGGCTCGGCCGGCCACGGGTATCCGGGCACACCGGGGCACAGAAGTACCAACGACTCCACCCGTTCGGGATGTCGGAGTGCGAACCCGAGCGCCGTCCCGCCGCCCATGCTGCAGCCGACCAGGCGGACCCGGTCAAGCCCGAAGTGGTCCAGCACGGCGTGCAGATCGGTCAGCATCGAGTAGGCGGTTGTGGGCTGCGGTGAGCGCCCGTAGCCGCGCACGTCGTAGCGAATCACCCGGTAGCGCGCGGTGAGTTCGGGCAACAACCCGTCCCAGATCCGCGAGTCGCCCACCCCTGGGTGCAGCAGCACCAAGGACGGCCCGTCACCCCCGCTGTCCGCCGCCCATACGTCCCCGTCGCCCAGCCGGATCAACCCGTCCCATGTCATGGCGGTCATTGTGCGGAGCAAGCCGCTTGCCCCGCACCGGGATTTGGGCGAGACGTAAATGGTCAGTCGATCGGACGGGCGTAGCAGCCGGGGCCGCTCATGCGTCTGCCTCGTCGCCCTGTGCGTGGCCGGCGCGTGAGTCGAACCGGTAGGAGGCGAGGCGTAAGGCTCCGTGCAGGGTCAGCCGCAGGTCGTGAACGCCCCCACCGTCAGCGACAGTTCCCACGTCTGCGGTCACGCTGGTCCACGTGTAGCGGCTGCCCGTGACCGGTACGGCGATCTCCGCCAGGA
Source organism: Streptomyces sp. NBC_01390 (assembly GCF_045040105.1). Classification (NCBI taxonomy): domain Bacteria; kingdom Bacillati; phylum Actinomycetota; class Actinomycetes; order Kitasatosporales; family Streptomycetaceae; genus Streptomyces; species Streptomyces sp. NBC_01390. The sequence continues at coordinate 1,154,004 of NZ_CP109551.1, forward strand.
GCCGGTCACCGGCCCTGACCTCAAGCCGTGCCTCCTCGCCCGGCCTCGTGTCCTCCCGGGCGACCTCCGCCTCGAAGCGGGCGGCGCCGGACAGGTCGACCGAGCGGAACAGCACGGTCGCGGGGCGGGTGGGATCGGCGGGGGTGACCGCGTCCCCGGCGGTACGGGTGGCGTCGACGAGGGTGACGTCCGTGTAGTCGTCGAAGTCGGCGGCCGCAGTGCGCCGGTCGACGACCCGGCGGGGTTCGGGGGCCGGCCCGGTCACCGTCAACGGCGCGGCCAGGACGACGTGTTGCGCGGAGCGGCCGACGAGCACCTCGTAGGCGCCGGGGTCCACGGTGAAGGCTCCGGTGGCCACGTCCCAGTGGGCGAGCTGCTCGGCCGGGAGCCGGAAGGCCACCTCCCGGCGCTCCCCCGGCTCCAGGCGCACCTTGCGGAAGCCGGAGAGCTTCAGCCGGGGCGCCTCGTAACGGGCGTCCACGGCACGGACGTAGAGCTGGACGACCTCGCTGCCGGACCGCGTCCCGGTGTTGGACAGCGTCACTGTGGCGTCCAGTTCGCCGTCCTGCCCGATCGTGGACGCGGACAGCCGCAGGTCGCCGTAGGTGAAGTCCGTGTAGGACAGACCGTGACCGAAGGCGTACAGGGGTGCTTCGCGGTGGTACTGGTAGGTCCAGCCGGCCTTGATGACGTCGTAGTCGAGCCGGGGCGGGAGTTCGTCGTCGCCGCGGTACCAGGTCTGTGGCAGCCGCCCCGCCGGGTCAGCCTCGCCGAGCAGTACGGCGGCCAGCGCCCGCCCTGTCTCCTGCCCGCCGTGGGAGGTCCACACCACGGCGGGCAGGTGCTCGTCCGCCCAGTCGAGGGCGTACGGATAGCTGCTCATGACGACCAGCGCGGTCTCCGGCCGGACCGCGGCGACCTCGCGCAGCAGGGCCTCCTGGGTTGCGGGCAGGGCGGTGCCCGTACGGTCCTCGGTCTCGCGGCCGTTGATGAGCGGGTGGTTGCCGAGGACGACGACGGCGACGTCGGCCGCCGCGGCGGCGCTGCGGGCCTCGGCCCGGCCGTCCCGCAGCAGTTCACGTTGCCAGCGTTCGGCTTCCCTCGGGGTGTCGGCGGTGACGGTGGCCCTGCCGTCGGCGGGGTCGACGGCGGCGTAGCGGCCGGTGCGAACGTTGCGCAGGAGCACGGTGTCGGCGTCGCCGTGCGGGTCGGGCTCCAGCAGGAACCTCTCGTCGACGAACCAGCTCTTGATCATCTCGTGGTCGGCGGCGAGCGAGTCGTCGTCCGTGCGGGTGAGGTAGCGGCCGGTCGTGGCGTCGCGCAGGGTCAGCACCCCGTCGCCCCATTCCGCCACGTCGTACGCGGTCGCGCCGAGCGGTTCGCCCGTGGTGCGGGAGCGCAGGGCGATCCGGTCGAGGCCCTCCACGGTGACAACGTCAGGAGCCGTCGCGCGCAGCCCGGACGCGACGCCGACCCGGTAGGGCAGGGTGCCGCTGGACCAGTCCTCGTACACGGCGTCGGCGAGCGGGCCGATGACGGCGATGCGCGGTGTGCGGTCCGTCCGGAACGGCAGCAGGCCGTCGTTCTTGAGCAGCACCACCGACTCGGTCGCGGCGCGTAGGGCCAGCGCGCGGTGTTCGGGGCTGTCGATCACCTCCGGGCCGATGCCGGCGTACGGGTCGAGGTCCGGGTCGAACTCGCCGAGCCTGAAGCGGAGCTGCAGTTGGCGTCGTACCGCGCGGTCGATGTCCGTCTCGTCGATCAGGCCGCGCTCCAGGGCTTCACGCAACCGCCCGACCGTGATCCGGCTGTCCTCGTTCTGGTCGGTGAAACTGTCGATCCCTGCCTTCAGTGCCGCGCCGTGCCCCTGGGCGTGATCGTCGAAGTAGTGCTCGTGTTCGACCAGGTTGAACGGCGCCTCGGCATCACTGACGACGAACAGCTCGTGGCCTGTCGGCACGGCCCAGCCGCGCAGTTCCTCCAGGAGCGGACTGACGTGACAGGGGCGGCCGTTGACCAGGTTGTACGCGGCCATCGCTCCCGTCGCGGCCCCCGAGGCGACCACCGGGCGGAAGGCGGCCAGGTCGTACTCCCGCAGGACGCGGGGGCGCAGACCGGAGGAGGTGACGGAGCGGTCGTCCTCGTTGTTGTAGGCGAGGAAGTGCTTGAGCAGGCCGGCCGCGCGCAGATAGGTCGGATGGTCACCGGCCAGCCCCCGGCAGTAGGCGGTGCCGAGCCGCGCGGTGTGCACCGGGTCCTCGGAGTAGCCCTCCTCGTTACGGCCCCAGCGCGGGTCACGCAGCAGGTTCACCACCGGCGCCCACGCCTGCAGGCTGTTGGCGCCGACGACGTTCGCCGTCGGACGGTGGTGGTGAAAGGCACGCAGTTCGACCGAGACCGCCTCGGCCACCTCTCGCACCAGGTCCTCGTCCCAGGTCGCACCCAACCCGACGGCCTGCGGGAACACCGTCGCCTCGCCTTGCAAGGACACCCCGTGCAGTGCCTCCGTACCGGTACGGAACGCGGCGATGCCCAGCCGTTCGACGGCCGGCCCGTACTGGTGCAGCAGCGCGATCCGCTCGTCGAGCGTGAGCCGCCCGAGGAGGTCGTCGACCCGCTTGTCGCCCGGCAGCGCCGGGTCACGGAACGGCAGGCGGTGGGCGGTGGACCGGTGCGGCGAATCCACGAGGTGACCCCCTGGGCAGGCGGAATGTTGAAGCGCTTCGACGCTGCCATCCCTCCCCGTGGACTGTCAATAACGAGAAGACGAGGAAGTTTCTCGGCTTCCTCCCTCTTGTTTCGCGAGAAACATGTCATTAGCGTCGCTGTCAGGTGAAGCGCTTCGACACATGTTGAGCCCGCCGGTTCGCCAACTCCTGAAGGGACTTGACCGAGTGTCAGAGAAGCAGCGGGCGGACGGCGCCTTCCCGAACCCCGTGATCCCCGGTTTCCATCCCGACCCCAGCGTCTGCCGCGTGGACGACGACTACTACCTGGTGTGCTCCAGCTTCGAGTACTTCCCCGGCATCCCCGTCTTCCACAGCCGCGACCTGCTGCACTGGACGCAGATCGGCAACGCCCTCGACCGGCCCGGTCAGCTCCGTCTCACCGCCGCCACCCCGTCCTCCGGCGGCATCTACGCCCCCACCCTGCGTCACCACGACGGCCGATTCTGGCTGATCGTCACCAACGTGGCCCAGGGGGGCGGCAACATGCTGTTCACCGCCACCGACCCCGCCGGACCCTGGTCCGACCCGGTGCGCCTGCCCGACGTCCCCGGCATCGACCCGGACCTCGCCTGGGACCAGGACAACACCTGCTGGTGCACCGTCGCCGGAGTCTCACAGGTCCGCATCGACCCGTACACCGGGCAGACCTTCGGGCCACCGCGCAAGGTCTGGTCCGGTGCTCCCGGCGCCAAGGCCCCCGAGGCACCGCACCTCTACCGGATCGGCGACTACTGGTATCTGCTCATCGCCGAGGGCGGCACCGAACGCGGCCACAGCGTCTCCATCGCGCGCGGCCGCACACCCGCAGGCCCCTTCGAACCATGCCCGGGCAACCCGATCCTCACCCACCGCAGCACCGACCACCCCATCCAGAACACCGGACACGCGGACCTCGTCCAGGCACCCGACGACTCGTGGTGGATGGTCTTCCTCGGCGTCCGCCCACGCGGGGGAACCCCCGGCTGGCACGCATTGGGCCGTGAGACCTACCTGACACCGGTCGACTGGGTGGACGGCTGGCCCGTCCTCGGCGAGGTCCCGTCCGAACTGCCCGCCCCCGACTGGCCGCTCGCTCCCGGACCCGCCGAAGAGGTCCGCGACGACTTCGACCTCAGCGAGCCGCACCCGCGATGGATCTCCGTCCGGGACCGGCCCGCAGAACACTGCACCACCAAGGAACGGCCCGGTTGGCTAACCCTGCACGCCCGGGGCGACTCCCTGGACGAACCCGATGTCGTCTTCGTCGGCCGCCGCCAGCAACATCTCGCCTGCCAGGCACGCACGCTCATCGACCCGGCCGAAGGTCGCGGGGGCCTCGCCGTCCGTCTGGACGAAGAACACCACTACGAGATCGAGGCGTCCGAAGGCGAAGTGCGCGTCCTCAGCCGTATCGGACCACTGCGCACCACCGTGGCATCCCGCTCCGTACCTGCCGGACCCGTGATCCTGCGCCTCGACATCTCCGAGACCCCTCCCAACGGCCCCCGCACCGGCCCCGACCTCCTCACCTTCGGCATCGAGGAACCGGACGACACCTTCACCGCGCTCGCCACCCTCGACGGCCGCTATCTGACCACCGAGGTCGCCGGCGGCTTCACCGGACGCGTCATCGGCATGTACGCCGCAACCGGCACCGCCCACTTCGACTGGTTCGACTACCGGCCGCTCACCTCCTGAACGATGTCCGGGCCCAGCCCGAGCTTGCGCCCGGGCTGGTGGACGCCACCGCCTTCTTTCCTGCCTGGTGGATCAGAGCGCCGTGAAGGTCCACAGCAGGTTGGTACTGCTGTCGTACGTCCACTGCTTGGCGACGGAGCCGGAGGCGACATTGCCGCCTCCGTCGAGGACCAGGCCGGTGGTGCGGTTGGCTATCGAGTAGCGGCCGGCGCCCCTGTGGGTGATCGTCCACTGCTGGTTGTCTCCGCCGCTCCACGCCGCCTGCTGGGCGACGGAGCCGTCGGCCGTGGCGCCCCAGCCGTCGGCGACCATGCCGGTGGTGCGGTTGACCAGCCGGTAGTAGCCGTTGCCGATGTCCACCGCCTGCCACTGCAGGTTGGTGCTCCCGTCCCATGTCCACTGCTTGAGGTTGGCCCCGAAGGTGGTGCTGCCGCCGCCGTCCAGTGCGAGCCCGTTGGTGACGTTGGTGATCCGGAAGTACGTCGACGGGTTGAACTGGACTCTCAGCGAGGCGACCTGGTCGTTGTTGCCGGTGGCCCGGAGGTCGGGGTTGTCCGCGGTGAAGGTCCACGAGGTACCGGTGAAGTTGTCGCCCGAGTAGCCGACGAGCCGGTAGCCGGGGGCCAGCCAGAGCGAGGACAGGCTGAGCGTGCCCAGGCCGGCCTGCTGCAACCGGGCGGCGGTGTAGTCGCCGACGGCGAGGACGGTACCGGGATCGGCGTAGTCGACGTCCTTGAAGGCGACGGCTCCGGTCAGCGGCCGCAGGCTGGGAATCCCGCCGGAGAAGCTGAGCTTCAGGACGTAGGCGTTGGCGTTGTACGGCGCCGAGGACGGCAGGGACACCGTCAGCCCGGAGGAGGTCTGTACCGGCGTCGGGAGACTGATGTAGCTGCCGGCCGTCGAGTCGAGCAGTTTCACCGACGTCAGCGAGGAGAGGTTGATCTGGCCCGAGGCGAGCGTCTTGATCGTCAGTGAACTGCCGGGCCAGCCCAGGACGGTGGCGTACAGGACGGTGTTCGCCTTGTCGCGGGTGAAACGGATGTCCTGTGCCGTGCCGGCGGTCGGGTTGGTGAAGGACCCGCCGCCCATCTTCGTCGGGCCTTCGCCGTACACGCTCCAGGCGCGGGTCGAGTACACCGACTCGCCGAAGCGCTTCAGGTAGTCGCCGATGCCGAGCAGGATGTCCTTCTGCGCCTGGGGGATGGTCCCGTCGGCCATCGGCGCGATGTTCAGCAGCACGTTGCCGTTCTTGCTGACCCGGTCGAGAAACGAGTGCAGCATCTGCTTGGTGCTGTAGTAGCCGATGCCCTGCGTGTAGCACCAACTGGAGCTGGAGATGCTGTCGTCGGTCAGCCAGTAGGGGGTCGTGAGGTCGCCCGGCCCGCCCCGCTCGTAGTCGAAGACCTCGCCCTTGCCGTTCATGCCGTCCTTGTACGTGGCGACGACCTCACGGCCCCAGGTGTTGGCCTGGTTGTAGTAGTACGACAGGAACTTCAGCCGCTGTGTCTCGTCGACGGCGTCCAGCTTGAAGTCCTGCCAGAGGATGTCGGGCTTGGCCCGGTCGATGACCTCCTTGAGCTTGTCGTACCAGAGCTGGTTCTCCGCCGCCGCACCGAGCTGCCCGTAGAGCTTCTTCAGGCTGGGGTCGGTCTGGGCGGGCGCGAACTCGTAGAAGCCGTTGTAGTTGTACGCGTGATGCATGGCGACCAGCAGCTTGAGGCCCCTGTTGCGGATCGCCGAGGTGAACAGGCCCAGCAGGTCCAGCTTCGGTCCCTTGGCGACCGAGTTCCACTCGTTGACCTGGCTGTCCCACATCGAGAAGCCGTCGTGGTGCTCGGCGACCGGCCCGGCGTACTTCGCACCCGCGTCGACGAACAGCTGCACCCATTCGTCGGGGTCGAAGTTACCGCCCGCCGACTTCAGCTTCGGGGCGAACTGCACGGTGTTGCCCGCCAGGTCCTTCGCGCCGTTGATGAAGTTGTGGTACGGCCAGGCGGACGGCTGGCCGTAGGTCGCGATGTGGTGCTGGTTGGCGTTGTTGCCGCTCTCGTACATGTTGCGCGGATACCACTCGTTGCCGTACGCCGGAACGCTGAAGACGCCCCAGTGGAAGTAGATGCCGAACTTGGCGTCCTGGAACCACTCCGGGGCCGCCGGGTGTTGGTCGACCGAGTTCCAGTCGGGTGTGTACGTGCTGGGCGCCGCCTGCGCGCCGCCGGCACCGAAGATGCCTCCGGCGACGGCCGTCGCGGCCACGAAGGTGGCACTGGCCAGGAACTGGCGCCTGTTGCTCGAACTCGACATGAAGACATCCTCGATACGGAAGGTGACAGAGGGGGGACGTGGGGAACGGGAGTCCGCCGCCACTCACGGTGTCCGGGTCGCCACTTGTTACGCACGAAGATCGACCATGTGTCCCCGGGATGTCAACGGGCGTGCAGGGATGAGTGGCATCACTCGGCCAGGCATTTTGCGCCTTTTCTTGCGTTTTGGTCAGGTATTCAGTCGATCAGACATCGCATGTCTTCGGGTGCGGTCCAACCGAGGTCGGGCAGCCAATGACTGGCGATGTGATCGATTGATGGGATGGATCCAACCTTCACAGCCGCCACCGACGGCATCTCGCTTCACAAGTGACCTGCCAGTTTCGGGGAAATTACGTCAAGGGCTAGACGTGATCTCATCGCGCACCCTATAAACATCCCATCTCTCCCAGACGGCGACGTAAAATCGTCGCTCTTGCGGAAAATCTCCCGCTTCGGGACCAGCGTGAGGAAGTACCGATGAGATTCAGAAACGCTCTCTGTTCCACCGCCGCCGCCCTGTCCGCCCTGGCGCTGCTCAGCGCCTGTGGCAGCGGCTCCGACAGCTCGGCGTCGTCGAGCGGCGCACCGCTGGTCGGCGTGGACTACCCGCGTTCCGACACCGACTTCTGGAACTCGTACATCAAGTACACGCCGGAGTACGCGAAGGAGCTCGGCCTCTCGCTCAAGACCACCAACTCGCAGAACGACGTCGCCAAGCTGACGGCCAACGCGCAGACGTTCATCAGCCAGGGCGTCAAGGGTGTCGCGATGGCCCCGCAGGACACGGCGGCCGTCGCGCCGACGCTGGCTCAGCTGGAGGCGAAGAAGATCCCCGTCGTCACCGTCGACACCCGCCCCGACAGCGGCAGGGTCTTCATGGTGGTGCGCGCCGACAACCGGGCGTACGGCGAGAAGGCGTGCCAGTACCTGGGCACCAAGCTCGGCGGCAAGGGCAAGGTCGTCATGCTCCAGGGCGGCCTGGACTCCATCAACGGCCGTGACCGCACCGAGGCGTTCAACGACTGCATGAAGAAGAACTTCCCGGCCGTCAAGGTGTTCGGCGAGGCCACCAACTGGGACGGCGCCGTCGCGGCGCAGAAGCTGCAGACCGACCTGACCGCGAACCCGGACATCAAGGGCGTCTACATGCAGTCCAGTTTCGCCCTGGCCGGCACCCTCCAGGTCCTCAAGCAGAAGGGCCTGCTGGTCGAGCCGTCGGACAGGAAGCACGTGTTCGTGGTCTCCAACGACGGCATCCCCGAGGAGCTCAGGTCCATCGCCGACGGCAAGATCGACGCCACCGTCTCCCAGCCGGCCGACCTGTACGCCAAGTACGCCCTGTACTACCTGAAGGCCGCGATCGACGGGAAGACGTTCAAGCCGGGCAGAACGGACCACGACAGCACCATCATCCAGGTCCGTGAAGGTCTCCTGGAGGACCAGCTCTCCGCCCCGCTCGTCACCGCCGACGGCGGCACCTACGGCGGTGTCCCCAGCATCAAGAGCGACGAGAAGTCCCTGTGGGGCAACAACCTCGGCTGACGGACCGCCAGGACTTCCGGACCGACGAACACAAGGCGGTTGAGATGAGCGACGGGGACCGAGCAGTCACCCCCGAGCCCGCCCCGGCGGACGACGGACGGGCCACGTCCGGCCCGCCCGTCGTCGAGGCGACGGGCATAGTCAAACGATTCGGTCCGACGGTGGCACTGAACGGCGCCCGGATCACCATCAGGCCCGGCGAGACCCACGCGCTCGTCGGCCGCAACGGAGCCGGCAAGTCGACCCTGGTGTCCGTCCTCACCGGACTTCAGGCGCCCGACGAGGGCACGGTCACCTTCGGCGGCGCCCCGGCCCCCCGGCCCTCGGACCGCGACGCCTGGCGCAGCCGGGTGGCCTGCGTCTACCAGAAGTCGACGATCATCCCCACGCTGACCGTCGCCGAGAACCTCTTCCTGAACCGGCACGATCACGGCCGCAGCCGGCTCATCACCTGGCAGGGCGTACGACGCCGGGCCCAGGAGCTGCTGTCGACCTGGTCGGTGGACGTGGATCCGCAGACCCCGGCCGGTGAACTGAACGTGGAACAGCGGCAGTTCGTGGAGATCGCCCGCGCACTGTCGTTCGGCGCGCGGTTCATCGTCCTCGACGAGCCGACCGCCCAGCTCGACGGCGCGGCGATCAACCGGCTCTTCGACCGGATCCGGGACCTGCAGGGCCAGGGCGTGACCTTCCTGTTCATCAGTCACCACCTCCAGGAGGTCTACGAGATCTGCGACATGGTGACGGTGTTCCGGGACGCCCGGCACATCCTGACCGCCCCGGTCACCGAGCTTCCCCGCACCGAACTCGTCGCCGCCATGACCGGCGAGGCGGCCGGCGACCGGCGCGAGGAGCGGACGAGTTCGCTGGTCGCGGAAGCGACCGCCGCACTGCACGTCAGCGAACTGAGCGGCGAGGCCTACGACGAGGTCACCTTCCAGGTGGGCGCCGGCGAGATCGTCGGACTCGCGGGAGCCGCCGGCAGCGGTCGCACGGAGATCGCCGAGACCGTCGTGGGCCTCAGGGCGGCGGACGCCGGCCGGGTCGCGATCGCCGGGCGGCGGCCCCGGCCGGGGAGTGTCCCCGCCGCGCTCGCCGCGGGCGCCGGCTTCGTGCCGCAGGACCGCCACCACCAGGGCTTCGTCCCCGACATGTCGATCGCGGACAACGCCACCCTGTCCGTGCCCCACCGGCTCGGCAGGAACGGGTTCGTCAGCGGCCGCACCCGGGACCGGCTCGCCGAGGGGATGATCGAGAACCTGGCGATCAAGACACCGGGTCCCGAACTGCCCGTGTCGGCGCTGTCCGGGGGCAACCAGCAGAAGGTCGTCATGGCCCGCGCCCTGGCCGACGCCCCGCGACTGCTGGTGCTGATCAACCCGACCGCAGGCGTGGACGTGCGCTCCAAGGAGTTCCTCCTCGGCAAGGTCGAGGAGACCGCGCAGACCGGGACCGGAGTGCTCATCGCCTCCGACGAACTCGACGACCTGCGGATGTGCGACCGGGTTCTGGTGATGTTCCAGGGCCGAGTGACCTCAGAGATCACCCGCGGCTGGCACGACCACGACCTCGTGGCCGCGATGGAAGGAGTGGACCTCCATGCCTGAAACCGTTCTCGCCGAGACTCCCGCGCCGAAGGCCGCCGAGCCGGGGGCCCGACGGACCGCACTGTTCGGCGGCCGGATACCGCTGGCCAGGCTGCGCGACCTCGCGCTGGTCCCCGCGATCGTGGCGATCGCGATCGTCGGACAGATCGTCAGCCCGGTCTTCCTGCAGACCGACAACCTGATCAACGTTCTGCAGACGATGTCCGAGATCGCACTGCTGGTCCTCGCCCAGACGATGATCCTGATCGTCAAGAAGATGGACCTCTCCCTGGAGTCGACCATGGGCCTCGCGCCCGGCGTCGCGGCCTGGCTGGTCGTTCCGACCGGTGCCGGACACGGCCTCGGGCTCCTCCCCGGGGCCTGGGCGATCCCGGTCACCCTCGCCATGGGCCTGCTGATCGGTGTGGTCAACTCCCTGCTGATCATCCGCTTCGGCCTCAACGGCTTCATCGTCACCCTCGGCATGCTGATCGTGCTGCGCGGTGTCCTGACCGGTATCTCGGGCGGCCAGACCTTCTTCCAGCTGCCGGAGTCGATGCTCTACCTGGGCACGGCCCAGTGGTTCGGGATGCCGGCCTCCATCTGGCTCTGTCTGGCACTGTTCGCCATCGCCGTCGTGGTTCTCGGCTGGACCAGCTTCGGCCGCTCCCTGTACGCCATCGGCGGCAACGTCGACGCCGCGAAGGCGGCCGGTATCCGTACCGACCGGGTGCTGTGGATCGTCCTGATCACCGGCAGCGTGCTCGCCGCCCTCGCCGGACTGCTGCTCTCGGGGCGGCTGGCCTCGGTGGCCTCCGCGCAGGGCAACGGCTACATCTTCACCGTCTTCGCCGCCGCCGTCATCGGGGGGATCAGCCTCAACGGCGGCAAGGGCACCATGTTCGGGGCCTTCAGCGGCATCCTGCTGCTCTTCATGATCCAGAACGTGCTCACCCTGGGCGGCGTCCCCGCGCAGTGGATCGGCGCCCTCAACGGCCTGATCATCCTGGTCGCGCTGATGATCTCGCGCATCACGGGCGGCAAGGTCCAGGACTGAGCTGGCTGCCGTCGCCGGGATCCACGGGAACCGCACGGCCGCCGAACCCCCCGCTGTCCTCCCCGCTCTCGCCCTCTCTCGTCGCAGGGTCCACGCCCCCTGCCCCCTAGGAGTTGCCATGTCCTGCGCTGAGTCCCCCGTACCGGCATCCGCTCGCATCATCGCCGTGGACGTCCTCGACGTACGCTTCCCGACGTCGGAGCAGCTGGACGGTTCGGACGCGATGAACCCCGAGCCCGACTACTCGGCCGCCTACGTGGTCCTGCGCACCGATGCGGGCGACGGGCTGGAGGGCCACGCTCTGGCCTTCACCACGGGCCGCGGCAACGACGTCCAGGCCGCGGCCATCGCTGCGCTCGCCCCGCATGTCGTCGGCCGGTCGGTGCGGGAGGTGTGCGCCGACCTCGGCGCGTTCTCCCGCTCCCTGGTCCACGATCCCCAACTGCGCTGGCTGGGACCGGAGAAGGGCGCCATCCACATGGCGACCGGCGCCGTCGTCAACGCCGCCTGGGACCTCGCGGCGAAGCGCGCCGGCAAGCCCGTCTGGCGCTTCCTCGGCGAGATGTCACCCGAGGAGCTGGTAGCCCAGGTCGACTTCCGCTGGCTCAGCGACGCCCTCACCCCCGAAGAGGCGCTGGAGATCCTGAAGCAGGCCGAACCCGGCCGCGCGGAGCGCGTCGCCCTCCTCCTGGACCGCGGCTACCCCGCCTACACCACCACCCCCGGCTGGCTCGGCTACTCCGACGAGAAGTTGGCCCGTCTGGCCCGCGAAGCGGTCGCGGACGGCTTCACCCAGATCAAGCTGAAGGTGGGTGCGGACCTTCGGGACGACATCCGCCGCATGCGCACCGCCCGCGAGACCGTCGGCCCGGACATCCGCATCGCCGTCGACGCCAACCAGAGATGGGACGTGCAACCCGCGATCGACTGGATGCGCGAACTGGCCCCCTACGACCCGTACTGGATCGAGGAGCCGACCTCCCCCGACGACATCCTCGGCCACGCCGCCATCCGCCAGGCCCTCACCCCCATCAGGGTCGCCACCGGCGAACACATCGCCAACCGGGTCGTCTTCAAGCAGCTTCTCCAGGCCGGCTCCGTGGACATCGTGCAGATCGACTCCGCGCGGGTCGGCGGCGTCAACGAGAACCTCGCGATCCTGCTGCTCGCCGCGAAGTTCGGCGTCCCCGTGTGCCCGCACGCGGGCGGGGTCGGGCTGTGCGAGATGGTCCAGCACCTGTCGATGTTCGACTACATCGCCGTCTCCGGCACGACCGAGGACCGCGTCATCGAGTACGTCGACCATCTGCACGAGCACTTCGTCGACCCGGTGCGCATCGCCGACGGCCACTACCTCGCCCCCACCTTCCCCGGACTCGGCGCCCAGATGCACCCCGAGTCCCTCAAGCAGTACACGTACCCCGACGGCCCGGTCTGGGCCGCCCGTGTCTGACACCCGGCGCCCGGTGGACCCCCACCAGCCGGTGTGCGACCCCGGCCATCACCCCGAGCGCACCACCAAGGCACCCGCACACCCCGACCCGGTCGGGACCCTCGGCCGCTTCGAGTTCTACGACGCCGCCCGCTCTCCCGGCCTGGCACTGGCGATCGTCACCGCCGACATCCGCACCTCCGCGAACCTGCTGCTGACCATCGGGGTCCGCGCAGAAGGGACCCTGAGCACACGATGACCCTCGCCGTCCGCTACACGGCCGCCCGCACCCTGGACACGGCCCCCGCGGAGACCGCCCCGCCGGGTCCGGGCGAGGTGGAACTCGCCCCCGCCTACGTCGGGATCTGCGGCACCGATCTGCACATCTTCCACGGGGACATGGACGCCCGCGTCCAGACCCCCGCCGTCATCGGACACGAGATGTCCGGCCGTATCACCCGTATCGGATCGGACGTGGAGGGCTGGGCGCCCGGTGACGCGGTCACCGTGATGCCGCTGCGCTGGGACGACACCTGCCCCGCCTGCCTCACCGGTCACCAACACATCTGCCAGCACCTCGACTTCATCGGCATCGACTCCCCGGGCGCCATGCAGCAACGCTGGACCGTACCCGCCACCACCCTCGTCCGCCTGCCCGACACTCTCCCCCTCCACCGCGCCGCCCTCGTCGAACCCACCGCCGTAGCCGTCCACGACGTCCAGCGCGCCGCGGTACGCCCCGGCGAGCAGATCGTCGTCGTCGGTGGCGGGCCCGTCGGCATCCTCATCGCCCTTGTCGCACGAGCCACGGGAGCCGACGTACGGGTGGTGGAAGTCAGCCCCCACCGGCGTGCCATCGCCGCGGAGTTGGGGCTTACCACCTGGGATCCGGCCGCCGTCGATGTGCCCGAGCTGGTGCGGGAGTGGACCGGGGACGCGGGCGCCGACGTCGCCTTCGAGGTGTCCGGCGCCGCGGCAGGCGTGGACACTGCGGTCGAAGTGCTGGGCGTGCGCGGCCGGTTGTGTCTCGTCGCCATCCATCCCCGGCCCCGGGAGGTCAACCTCCACCGCTTCTTCTGGCGCGAACTCACCCTCGTCGGCGCCCGGTTGTACAACCGCACCGACTTCGAGAAGGCGGTGGCGCTCGTCGCGGACGGCACCGTCCCCGCCGACCGGCTCATCAGCAAGGTCGTGCCGCTCACCGAGGCACCGGCCGCCTTCGAAGCCCTCGAAGCGGGCGGCGACGTCATGAAAATCCTCGTGGACTGCACCGAGCGGACGAACGGAGCCGGAGCGTGAACGCCTTCGACCTCACCGGGAAGCTCGCCGTCGTCACCGGCGCCCGCCGGGGCATCGGCCGCGCCATGGCCCGCGCCCTCGCCCGGTCCGGCGCGGACATCATCGGCATCAGCGCCAACCTGGAGCCCTCCGGCAGCGACGTGGAGAAGGACGTCACCGCAGCGGGCCGTACGTTCGAGGCGATCCGCACCGACTTCGCCGACCCCGAAGCCGTACGAACCCTCGGAGCGGACCTCGCCACACGCACCCGGTCCGTCGACATCCTCGTCAACAACGCCGGCACGATCCGCCGCGCCCCCGCGGCCGAACACTCGGACGTCGACTGGGAGTTGGTCCTCCAGGTCAACCTGACCGCACAGTTCACGCTGACCCGGGCCGTCGGCGCGGCGATGGTGGCACGGGGACAGGGAAAAGTCATTTTCACCGCGTCGTTGCTCAGCTTCCAGGGCGGCATCACCGTCCCCGGCTACACCGCCGCCAAGCACGGCATCACCGGACTCACCAAGGCGTTGGCCAACGAGTGGGCGCCGCACGGCGTCAACGTCAACGCCATCGCCCCCGGCTACATAGCCACCGACAACACCCAAGCCCTCCAGGACGACCCGGCCCGCAGCAGAGCCATCCTGGACCGTATCCCCGCCGGTCGCTGGGGCAGCGCCGACGACCTCGCCGGCGCCACGGTCTTCCTCGCCTCCGACGCCGCCGCCTACATCCACGGCACCACCCTCCCCGTCGACGGCGGATGGCTCGGCCGATGAACAACACCAGCGATCCGGCCCTGGCCAACATCCTTGCCCGCGTCCTCGGGGGCGCCCGACTGATACCCGTACTGACCGTGCCCGACCCCGCCACCGCCGCCCCACTGGCCGAGGCGCTCACAGCGGGCGGCGCCACCTGTGCCGAGGTCACCTTCCGCGCCCACGGCGCCGAACAGGTACTCAGGGAGATGGCCGCTCACGGCGGACTCACCGTCGGTGCCGGCACCGTGCTCACCCCCGAACAGGCGGAACGGGCCGTACAGGCAGGGGCCCGCTTCGTCGTCTCCCCCGGCTACGACGAGGAAGTCGTGGCCAAGTGCCGGGAGTTGGGTGTTCCCGTGGTCCCCGGCATCGCCACCGCCACGGAACTGATGCGCGCTCTGCGCGCCGGTCTCGACACGGTGAAACTGTTCCCCGCCGAAGCTCTGGGCGGCCTGGCCACCCTCCTGGCTCTCGGCGCGCCCTTCCCGCAGACCCGCTTCGTGCCCACGGGCGGGATCAGGCCCGAGCAACTCGCCGCCTACCTGGCCGTGCCCTCGGTCCTCGCCGTCGGAGGCAGCTGGATGGCCACCGCCACCCACCTGGCGCGAGGCGACTACGCGACCATCCGCCGGCTCACCCGCGAAGCCGTGGACAGGAGCGCACTGTGACCGGGACTACCGACGTGATCGCCCTCGGCGAGGTCATGCTCCGCTTCGACCCCGGTGAAGGACGCATCCGCACCACCCGAACCTTCCACGTCTGGGAAGGCGGCGGCGAATACAACGTCGTCCGCGGCCTGCGCCGCTGCTTCGGACTGCGCACCGCCATCGTCACCGCCCTCACAGACAACCCCGTCGGCCGCCTCGTCGAAGACCTCATCCTCCAAGGCGGCGTCGACACCTCCCACATCCGCTGGACACCCGACAACAACAACGGCCGCACCACCCGCAACGGACTCAACTTCGTCGAACGCGGCTACGGCATCCGCGGAGCCCTCGGCGTCAGCGACCGCACCCACACCGCCACCTCCCAACTCCGCAAAGGAGACATCGACTGGGACACCGTCTTCACCAGCGGCGTCCGCTGGTTCCACACCGGCGGCATCTTCGCCGCCCTCTCCGACACCACCCTCGACGTCGCCGACGAAGCCATGACCGCCGCACGCCGCCACGGCATCACCATCTCCTACGACCCCAACTACCGCCCCAGCCTCTGGACCGGCCGAGGCGGGGCCGCCGCCGCCCGCCAGGTCGACCTGCACCTCGCCCGCCACGCCGACGTCTTGGTCGGCGCGCTCGGCCTCGCCGGAACCAGCCCCGAGGCCCCACGCTTCGCCCCCGACGAAGTCCCGGACGCGCTGGCCGACATCGCCGGCCGACTGCCCACCGCCAAGGTGCTGGCGACGACCCTGCGCGAAGTGCCCTCAGCCGCGGTCAACGACTGGACCTCCGCCGCTTGGTCGCCCGAAACGGGCTACGTCGCCGGCCCCCACATGCCGGGCCTGCACATCCTCGACCGCATCGGCTCAGGCGACAGTTTCGCCGCCGGCCTCATCCACGGCCTGCTCACCGGCGACGAGCCCTGGCCCGGCCCGTTGTCAGTCCCCCGCCTGGAACGCGCCCTCGCCTACGGCACGGCCCACGGCGCCCACACCATGACCACCCCGGGCGACACCAGCATGGCCACGCTCAGCGAAGTCGAAGCACTCATGGCAGGCGGCACAGCAGCCGTCAGCCGCTGACCTGTCGCACTGTCCGCCGCCGTGATCGTCTTCACCCGCAACCGTCCCAGTATCATCACTGTCACTCTCGGCATGCGGACTCAGGAACAGGTCGGACGAAACATGGAACTCCACGGGCGACCCGTCCCCGAAGGCCTCTGGGAGGAACTCCGCGCCCAGGGGCTGATCCGAGCGGACATGCACGGCGGCGACGACCGGGGAGGGTGTGCGCGGTGTCTCTGACGGACAAAGCCATCGAACGGATCCGCGAGCTGATCAGCACCGGCGCACTGCCGCCGGGATCCAAGCTCCCCCCGGAACCGGATCTGGCCGCCCAGCTGGGCCTCTCCCGCAATCTCGCCCGCGAGGCGGTCAAGGCGCTGGCCGTCGCCCGGATCCTGGAGGTCCGCCGGGGCGACGGCACCTATGTCACCAGTCTCCAGCCCAGCCTGCTCCTGGAGGGACTGGGCGGGGCGGTGGAACTCCTGCAGGGCGACTCCGCCGTCCTGCAGGACCTCATGGAGGTACGGCGGCTCCTCGAACCGGCCGCCACCGCACTGGCCGCCACGCGCATCTCCGACGACCAACTGGTCGAGGTCAAAAGCCACTTGGACGCCATGCGCGAGGCCCGCGAGGACGTCGAACTGCTCAACGCGCACGACGCGGCCTTCCACCGCGCGGTCGTCGCCGCGACAGGCAACGAAACCCTGCTCACCCTGCTGGAGGGCGTCTCCGGCCGAACGCTGCGCGCAAGGATCTGGCGTGGCCTGGTCGACGACCAGGCGGCGGGCCGGACCCTCGCCGAGCACGAGACGATCTACGCGGCACTCACCACGCGCGACAGCGCCCTCAGCCAGGCCGCCGCCCTGCTGCACGTCAGCAACACCGCGCGGGCACTGAAGGAGCACCTGCGCGTCAACCAACCCGTCCCCTCCGAAGCGGCCACGCAGAAGTAACAACCCCGCCCCCCGACATGGCCCGCGCGAAGACCCGCATGGAGCAGTTGGTGGCCCACCCCTTCTGCCCGGTCCGGGACGGGCTGCGCTTCGGTCACCGTCCCGTCCATCCGGTCCACCGCACGGAGGCGTCGGTCGGGCAGCGCGTCACCTGGCGGGCCGGCGCGGCGGTGGCCCGTCCCGCCCGCAGCACCGCCAGTACCGTGTCGTTCGGGTCCGCGCCGCCGCCGGTCCGGAGCGCCGCCGGTCCGCCGGACTCGTGGCCCAGTGGCTGGGCGGCGTATCCGGCCTCGGTCAACGCGAGCCACACGCGCATCAGCGCCACACCCGCGTCGAGCCTGTCGGTGACCGTCCGCCGTGGGCCCCGCAGGAC
Source organism: Streptomyces sp. NBC_01390 (assembly GCF_045040105.1). NCBI lineage: Bacteria > Bacillati > Actinomycetota > Actinomycetes > Kitasatosporales > Streptomycetaceae > Streptomyces > Streptomyces sp. NBC_01390. The sequence continues at coordinate 1,171,421 of NZ_CP109551.1, forward strand.
CAGTACGGCTCCGCAGTTGCGCAGTCCTCGGGCCCGGAGACGGGCCGTCGCCATGGCCGGTGGTGTCGCCCACCGGGGTGGCACCATCCGGCTTCCCAGGACGCGGCCGACGGCATGGGTCGTTCCCGAAGCGGCGAGCAGATCGCTTGGATCACCGAAGGAGCGTCGGCCGTCCTCGGTTCGTGCTCGTTCCCTCAGCCACTCCCACAGCGCACCGTCGTCCGCGCGCCCGTCTTCCCCGGCGTCGAGCTCGGTGCGGGCGAGCCGGCCCAGGGCTGTGGCTCCGGTGACCGTTTCCAGGGTGAGGTTCCGCTCGGTGCACGTCAGTTCGATCCGCTTCAGTGTGGTCCCGTCGAGCGGTGTCCGCAGCAGATCGTCCCGGTGGGTACTGCGCAGGCCGAGAGCTCCCTGCCGGGCGAGCACGTCGTCGCGCAGTCGGTCGCAGTGGAACCGGCCCGCGAACCAGTCCGCCTCGCCCGGATCGGCGGTGGCTCCACCTTCCTCCCACTCCCCGTGGGCGAGGTAGGACATCGCCCCCAGCGCACAGCCGAGGCTCTCCGCCCAGCCCAGCGGGTCGGGTGCGGCGGAGGGCCAGCGCGTGGGGTCCGGTGCGAGTCGCACCGTACGCCCGTCGAGGGGCTCGAAGCGCCAGGGCTGGGCGTTGTACGGGGACGGTGCGAGCCGGGCGCCCCGCAGCACGATCGCGAGACGTTCGGGGAGCGGACGTACGGGCGGGGCCGCGGACTCGGGCGGACGGAGGTGGGCCGATGCCGGAGCCTGGACCGATGCTCGGGCCGCCGACCGGACCGCTCGAAGGGTCCGCGCGAGTTCCAGCGGCATTCTGACCCGGTGGGCGAGCGCCGCCGCGCGGGGCATGGCCGCCGCGTGCAGGTCCACGGTGACGACGTGCCGCGTCCTGCGGTTCATCAACAGGTCCAGTACCACCCTGCTGCCCAACGCGCCCATGCCGAGCACACAGTAGGAGATCTGCGGCCAGGTGCCGCCGTGGGACAACCGGTCGGCCATGACCGGGAGGTAGTCGCTGGGGAAGTGGGACCTGCCGAACCAGCGCACGGAGTCCCAGACGCGGCCCTCCCGGTGGGCCTCGGCGGTGGCGGTGCCGTAGAAGGGCACGGGTCGGCGACGGTAGTCGAAGACGTACACGGCAGGTTTCCCGCCGAAGTCCGCACCCGCGACAACGGGGATGCCACGCTGTGCGGCACGCTCGTGGAGCTGGTACTTGACCCAGGCGGACATCTGCGGGTCGATGGCGTCGAAGGCGACATGGACACCGTCCAGCGCCTCGTCCAGGTTCTCCAGCGTCAGCCCCTCCGGACAGACGGTCACCTCGGCGGACGGGTTGATGGCGCGCACCCGCTCGGCCAGTACCTCGGGCTTCGGCCGACCGGCGTCAGCGAGCACACAGGCCTGCCGGTTCAGGTTCGAGACGTCGAAGTGATCCGGGTCGGCGAGCCGGAAGCGCACCACGCCGAGCCGCGCCAGCGGTTCCACCACCGCGCCGCCGACACTGCCGCAGCCTGCCACGAGCACGGTCGCCGCACGCAACGCCGCCTGCTCACGCTCGTTGACGATGCCGAGGTTGCGGGTCACCGCCTCGGCCCCGGCCTCCGCCACGGCGACGTCCGACAGATCCGTGTCATGAAGGTCCGTGTCGTGATCGTCCGTGTCACGCGTCATGGTCGAGGCCTCCCTCTCGGCGGAGGACGTCCGGACCCGGACCCTGTTCCGTACGGCGATGGAGTCGGCGAGGGTCCCCTTGACGAGTTTGGATCATGAGGGTTCCTGTTCTGGTCGGGGGCGTGTTCCCTGGGCTGGGCGGCGGGCGCTCACGGCGTGCGTTCGTCGATCAGCCGGAGCAGCTTTCCCGTCCGGGAGTTGACGACGAGCCCGGCGGCCGGAACGCACTCCACCGTCAGCGGGCTGATCAGTCCGGCGTCGACGTGCTCCGCGAACATCGGGCGGATCTCGTCGAGCCGGCTCGCGACGGCCTTGCCCACGGCGTCCGGATCGCCGAGGTCGCCCGCGATGCGCACCACCAGCTCGTCCCGGCCGTCCTTGCGGCGCTGCACCACCTGCATGCCGACGAGGGGCCGGCCGTCGGCCACCTGCTGCACCACGGCGCGCAGATCCTCCAGATACACGGTGATCGGCCCGACCCGAGCGCCTTCGTCGGAGCGGCCCAACAGCCGGAACAGCCCTTCCTCGCGGTCCACCCAGGTGCCGCGGTCCCCGGTGGGATACCGGATCACGGGCATCAGCCGGCGGGCCAGATCGGTCACGACGAGCCGTCCGGGCCGGCCCGGTTCCCTGACGGGCTCGCCGGTGTCGTCGTCGACGATCTCCATCACCGTCTGTGGCCGGTGGGTGCGGTGGACCCGGGGATCGGGGTCGTCCGCCACGGGCGCTCCGAGCATGCCGCCGTCCACGCTGCCGTAACCCATCGAGCGGATACGGGCGTTGGGGAACGCCGCTTCGAGGAGGGGGCGTTGGTCCTCGTAGAACGACTCGCCGCCGAACATCACGAGGCGGACGTCGGGCGCCGGCCGGTCCAACTCGGTGAGCTGGGCGGCGAGTTGGCAGATGGTGGTCGGCGGCCCCAACAGCGCGGTGGCGGCGAACTCGTGGATGACATGTGCCGTGTACTCCAGCGGGGCGGACGCGACGGGCAGGTGCACGTTCGGTACCGAGGACTCCTGCAGGCACAGCACGTTGAACAGGAAGCTGGCGTACAGCTCCCCGGCGTAGAAGAGGTTGGCGATCCGGTCGCCGGGGCGCAGTCCGGCGTGCTCGAAGCCGTTGCCCTGGAGCCGGCTCATGCCCAGCAGTTCCTGTCGGGTGTAGACGGACAGTTTGGGCTCGGTCGTGGTGCCGCCGGACTTGAAGACGATGCCGTCGGTGAGGGGGCCGGTGAGCACCCGGCTGTCGTGGGCGGTGTTGGCGGCCCAGAAGGACGAGTGGTCCAGGACGGGGAGGTCCTCCAGGACCACGGGGCCGGGCGGCACCTCGGCGTACAGGTCGCGGTAGTAGGGCGAGTGCTGCCGGACGAAGTCGACGAGTTCGGTGAGGTCGTCGGCGTAGTACGGGGCCACGGTGGAACCTCCTTGGTTCGTGGAGAAGGGGTTCGCGGAGAAGGGGTCCTCGGGGAAGGGGCAGGGCGCTCAGCCGTCGTCCTCGGTCAGTCCGATGCCGAGGTCCGTCACGTGGTAGATGCGAGTCCCGTCGGCCCACAGCCAGGCGTCGGCGAGGGCGTACGGCCCGCGTTCGGTCTCGCCGGTCTCGGTGACCTCCAGCTCGACGGTGATCGTCCTGTTGCGCGGGGTCACCTGGCCCCGGTACTTCCAGGTGAGGGGCCGCCCGGGGAGTACCGGTTCGAAGCGCGGTCGGCGCAGGGCGTCACCCAGTCCGCTCTCCATGGCGTAGAACTGGAGAAGTTGGTACATGGCCTGCACGCCCAGGGATCCCGGCTGGACCGGGTCCTGGAAGAAGTGGGCCTTGAAGAACCATTCGTCGGCGTCCACATCCTTCTCCGCGCGCAGCCTCCCGAGCCCGGCCCGTCCGCCGTCCGGCCACCAGCCGGTCACCCGGTCGAGCATCAGCAGCATCGGACCGGGCAGGTGGAGCGGCCCCTCGAAGTACTTCGCGGGCCTGGCGTCGAGAGCGACACGGACGTCGCACGGCCGTTCAAGGGCCCGCCGTTCGTCGTCGGTCGGTGGCAGTCCGATCTGGTTCTCGAACGCCGCCGGCGGGAAGAAGCCGAACACGGTGGTGAGCGAGAACACCGGCTCGCCGTCGGCGAAGCACTCCACCCCGAACGTCTCGATGATCATGTCGCCGCTGTGCGCGATGTCGAGCAGCCGGGTCCGGGTGCGCAGCACCTTCGTGCCGGGCCGGATCTCCCGCAGGACCGTTCCCGTGCCGTCGAGGTTGCGGAACAGCAGGTCCTCGTCGTGACCGAGGGCGCTGCCGACATACGAGGCCAGCCAGCCGCTGGCCTGGAGAACGACCTCCATGAGCACCCCGAGCGGCATGACGGGGAAGCCGTTCTGCTCGAAGTACCAGACCTGGTCCGGGACTTCGTACTCCACCTCCACCGCGCTGCCTGCCTGCGGCACCCAGGCGGGACCCTCCACGGCGACGGCACGGCTCATGAAGTGGAACGGCGGCCCCGGCAGCCGCGCCAGCCTACGGGCGCTGTCGAACGGGGCGTAGGCGGCGCCGAATGCCTCGCTCGGTTTGCCCCATGCGCAGGCGAGCATCGAGGCGTAGTCGTAGCGGAAACCCTCCGCCTCGGCGACAGCCGTCGCCTCGTGGTGGCCCACGAGACCGGCGAGCGCGCGGTGCGGGACGGGCACGCCGGTCGGCTGGACCGCGGCGGGCCCGAGCTGCCGCCAGTGGGTCAGCGGCCAGTCCGGAGCGAGCCGCAGCCGGACGCCCCGCGCATGGAACGCCTTGACCCCGTCGACCGTGCACAGCACGTCCGCCACCAGTTCCGGTTCGGGTCCGGTGGACAGCCCCGACACGAACACCTCGTACGTCAACTGCCTGCTGTCGGGCGTCACTTGTCCTCGGCAGAGCATCGGCACGGGGTTGCCCGGGGCCGGTTCGAAACGCCAGCCGTCACGGTCGACGGTGCAGCCGAGGGCGGCGAGATGGAACGCCATGGCCTGCAGACAGCCTTCGAACATGAGGGTGCCCGGCATGCACGGGTCCTCGGGGAAGTGACCCTCGAAGAACCAGTCGTCGGGTGAGATCTGGGTGACGGCCCGTAGGAAGCCTCGACCCCAGGGCCCGCCGGTGGGGTCGAACTCCGTTATCTCGTGCAGGAGTTGCAACCTCCCGTCGCCCGTCCGGGGCGAACGGATGTGGCTACGGGTGAGTTCCCAGCCGGTGCCGAAGCAGTCGAAGGGCCGGCCTTCGGTGAACGCCCGCACCGCATCGGGCCCGAAGGAACGCGCCGGGGTGCTGACAGGTGGCGGGTCGAAGGGCAGTGCGGGGTCGGGGGTCTCGGTCTCCGGGTCCCACAACACGCCGCCGGTGCGCGCGAGTTCGTCGTCGGTGAAGAAGCCCGCCTGACCGCCCCGCATGGTCAGGCGGAGTTCGTCCCCGACGTAGCAGTCGTAGTGGAAGAAGAACAGCCGGATGCCGCCGTGCTCGCCGTGGCCGTCGATGTGGATCTCGTAGCGGAGTGTGTCGCCCGGGAGTGGCGGGCTGCCGTGGTAGGTCAGTTCGCAGCCGAGGAGGCGGTAGACGCGTTCACCCCGGTTGAGCAGATCCACCCCGAGCCAGCTGATCAGCAGCAGGTCGGCCTGGCCGGCCTCGACCATGATGCCGGCGGGCATGCGTCCGCACGCGTCGAGATACCAGCTGTCGGGCCGGACGTCGGTCTCGGTCCGGATGGTCCCGGTACCCATGGACGCCGGCTCCGCGTCGATCCCGGTGACGCGGTCCGCGAGCAGCATCGGCGGCGCGGGCATCCGGGTCTGCCGCCGGTACTGGTCCTGCGCGGCGAACAGGGGGCCGAACAGGGCGGACACCGGGCCGGTGGCGAGACGTTCCAGGTCGGCGCGGGTGAAGACGGAGCCGCTGGATACGTCGGCTGCGGCGGGGGTTGGTGTGGCCACGGGTGTGGCCACTGCCACGGGAGCCGACGGCGCCGGGAGCGGGGACGGGGGTGGGGGTGGGGGTGGGGGTGGGAGCAGGGATGCGGGCGCGGACGGGTGCGGGGGCGAACCGATGGGGTTCGGCGGCGAACCGGCAGCGTTCGGACGAGCGGCCAGGAGGTGTGCCGCCGCCCTCTGGCGTGTCGCCAGGAACTCCCCGTGCACCCGGGCCTGGACGGCGAGGAAGTGACGGTGGGCGGAAACGACGAGGTGTTGTGTCCCCATGACCGCGGTCGTCGCGGGGTGGCGCGTCAGGGTGCCGGGGGCCTGCGTGACACCGACCGGCGCGGCAGGGGCCTCGGCCAGGACGGGCAGCGCAGCGGCGGCCGGCGCGGGGAGCAGGATCCGATCCGGATCCCCAACCACCCCGAGGGCAGGGCGAGTTGGCGCGTCGCACGCCGGGACCGTGCCCATGCCCTCGCCCATGCCCTTGTCCGTGTCCGTGTCCGTGCCCGCGTAGTACTCCGGTGTGCTCGGCAGCCGGGGTGCCCTCGGCATCACCTCGGGGGACGGTAGTGTGCCGGGATCGGGCAGCCGGATCGCCGGTGGATGCGCGGGCAGGGTGAGCCGACGGCTCGCAGCTCGGGGCTCGGGCCGGGCCGCGGCCAGCGTGTCGCACAGCGCGTCGGTGTCCGCCTCCACTCCCGCCGCAACCAACTCCACTGCGGAGCGCAGTAGTTGGCTGATGCCACGACCCACGGGAGCGTCCAGGGACACCGCGACGTGCTCGCGGTCCCCCAGGACCCGCCTGATCCATCCCGCGCAGTGGCTGCGGGGACCGTGTTCGACGAAAACCCGGACACCGTCCTCCCAGGCCTGTTCGACGGTACGGCCGAAGTCGATCGGGCCCAGGGCCTGTTCCGTCAGCGCGTCGGCCGCCGCGTCGGCACTCGCGCGGTACCAGCGACTGGTGGAGCAGGTGTAGAAACGCACCCCGACATCGGTGGTGGGCAGATGGTGCATCCGCCACCAGGTGTCCCGGATCTCCGCCAACTCCGGTACGTGTGCGGCGACCTGGTAGGGAATGTGCAGCGCCTGGGTGGTGCCCAGCCGGTCCAGGACCCGTAGACAGCCGCTCGCCTCGCCGCCGAACACACAGGAGTCGGGGGTGTTGACGACCATCAGGTGCACCCCGGGTTCGTCCCCTATGGCGGCTCGCACCCGTTCGACGGGCTCCTCCACCTGGTAACTCGCCCATACGGTGCCCTCGACACCCAGTTTCCGCCAGGCGCGGCGCGGCACCTTCAGCTCGCCCACCACCCCGTCGGCGAACAGCTGGGCGCGCCGGGCCTGCGCGGACAGGCCCGTGACGTCCGTCCAGGCACCCAGCGACGCCAGTGCGCTGGACTCGCCCGAGGAGTAACCGAGCGAGGCCTGCGGTTCGATCCGCAGCAGCGTTCGGGTGATCCGGGCGTGCAGCTGGCCGAGTACGGACGCGCCCCAGATCTGGTCGAGCGCATGCCGGGGACGTGGCCGCTCGCTCTCGTGGGCCCAGCCCACCAGCCCGTGCAGCGGCCCGCTGCGCTCCTCGACGGCGGCGAGCAGATCGGGGAAGGCCAGCATGACGTCGGCGCCCATACCCGCGTACGCCATGGATCCCCCGGAGAAGACGAAGGCCACCTCGCCGCCCACGGGTCGGTCGCGGAACGCCGTGAGGTCCGGCCGTGCGCCGCCCTCGCCGGCGAGCCATCTCCGCACCGCCTCGGTCCGGTCCGCGAGATCCTCGGGGCCGGCGGCGGCCAGCGCCAGCCGGGCCGGACCGTCGTGCGACTCACGGCCCTCGGCGAGGGCCCGCACGACGTCCGCGCGACTGTCCCCCGAGAACACATGGACCCTGCGCGGGAGTTCGGTGAGGTACGGAGCCGGGTCGGCGGCACGCAGCCGTATCCGCCGGGCGGGCCCACCCAGCGGTTCCACCCCGGCCACGGCGGTCCGTGCACGCAGCGCCGGGCGGGCCGGGGCGCCGGCCCGTGGTACGGCCCGGTGGTGCAGGGCCAGCGCCGAGGACACCACGGCGAGCAGTCCGCTCGCGGCGTGGGCACGGCCGAACAGATCGGCCGGGTCGAAGTGATCCGGCGTGGCGCCCGGCTGCGTGGGGTCCCCGACGGTCCACCGCCGCCCGACGGCTTCCTCGTCGTGGTTCTCGGACGGTGGCGCGTCCGTCAGATCCAGGTCCGCCAGATCCAGGTCCGTCAGGCCTGTGTCCGTCAGTTCCGTGTCCGTCAGTTCCGTGTCCAGCAGGGCGAGAACGGTGTCGCCGTCGGCTCGGGCGTCGGCGAGTCGCTTGAGCACCAGCACGACAGCCGCGTCTCCCGGCCGGTCGTCCCGGCCGAGTTCGGCCAGGGCCGCGCGGTGGACGGGCTCGTGCGAGAGGTCCACCGCGCCGACCAGCACGGCGTCGGCGTCGCCCGCCCGCAGCGCCCGGGCGCCGACCTCCAGCGCCACGAGGCCGGAGGCCTCCTCCGCGCTGATCGTGAACCCGGGCCCGGTCAGGTCGAGTTGGGCACTGATCCGGTTCGCGACCAGATTGGGCATCGTCCCCACCACGGCGGACGCGGACTGCGGCGACTGGACGGCGTCCCGCAACTCCCGTACACGACTGCTGTTCTCGTCCAGCAGCTCCGGGATCCGCCAGCGCGTGATGTACCGGGCCACTTCGGGATCGCAGCCCATGCCGATGAGCACCATCGTCCGGTCCCCCGGCAGGGCCGTACGGTCCGCCGCCTCGCGGGCCGCCTCAAGTACCAGGAGTTGCTGGGCGTGGGTGTGTTCCAGGTCCAGCGGCGGGAACCGCAGCCCGTCCAGGGCCACTTCCACGGTGTGGCGGGCATCGTCCCGGCGCTGCCCGGCGAACAGCGCGTCCCGCAGATCGTGCAGATCCCGGCCGTCGCCGACGCGCGCGCCGACGGCGACGACGGCGATCGGCTCGGGCGTCCGAGGGGTGCGCGGCGGCGGGGGAAGCGCCGGGGTTCCGGAGTCGTCGCCGGTCCAGGCGTCGACGATCAGGTGGGCGTTGTTGCCGCCGAAGCCGAACGCGCTGACCGCCGCACGGCGCGGCCCGGTCCACTCCTCGGGTTCGTGCAGCAGCCGCAGCGGGGTTCCGGCGAGCGCCGCGAGGGGTTCCTCCGCGCCGACCGTCGGCGGGCGGATCCCGGCGCGCAGCGCGCCCAGCGCCTTCAGCAGCCCGGCGGCACCGGCCGCGGTGATCAGATGGCCCACATTGGACTTGGCCGAACCCGTCGGCAGGTCCGCCGAGTCGGTGAACACCCGGGCCGCGCTGCGTACTTCGACCGCGTCACCGACGGGTGTGCCCGTGGCGTGGCATTCGAGCAGGCCGACGCTCTCCGGGGCGACGCCCGCGGCTTCGTAGGCCTGTCGCATCGCCCGTTCCTGGCCGTCCTCCGACGGGACGAGCAGTCCGCCGCCCCGGCCGTCGTTGGACAGGCCGATCCCACGGATCACCCCGAAGACGGGCGCGCCGGAGGCGAGGGCGTCGTCGAGGCGCATCAGGGCGACGAAGGCGGCGCCCTCGGCGGGGACGAGACCGTCGGCGTCCCGGTGGAAGGGCCGGCTCGATCCGCTGCGGCTCATCGCCGCCAGGCTGCAGAAGCTGACCTGGAGAAAGAGGTCGTCCGCGCTGTTCACTCCGCCCGCCACCATCAGGTCGGCCCGGCGCTCCTGCAGCTTCCGGCAGGCCAGCCCGATCGCGTAGAGCGCGGAGGCACAGGCCGCGTCGAGGGCGAACCCGCCGAGTCCCAGGCCGAGTTCGCGGGCGGCGAGATGTGCGGGCAGACCGGACATGAAGCGGTTTCGGGGATCCGGCGGCGGGCCGCCCGGCGTCAGGTGCTGGTCGCGCAGCCAGATGTGTTCGGCGTAGGACGCCATTCCGGTGGTGGGGAACGACAGGTTGCCCAGCACCAGTCCCGCGCGGTGCAGCAGTCGTTCCTGGCCGGCCTCCCGCAGTGCGGCGGCGGCTCCTTGCCACGTCCAGTGGAAGACGGGATCCAGGGACGGGTCCAGGGGACCGGACGCGGTGAAGTCCGTGACATAGCCGGCGGTGCGGCTCCAGGTCCGGTCCGTGCAGTCGGCCGGATCGCCGAGCGCCCAGGCGTCGGACAGGCGCCGGCGGTCCTGCGGGGTGTCGCGCAGGCTGACCCGGCCCGCGAGGACGTTGTTCCAGAAGGTGTCGGGGTCGGGGGCGTCCGGCATGACGCAGCCGCGTCCCACCACGGCGATCGGTTCGAAGCGCATGGCCCCGGTCACCTCCGGCCCGGTGTCCCGGCGGCGGCCGGGAGAGTTCGTACGGAACGGTCGCCGCCGGAGGCAGTCCCGGAAGCGGTGGCGACCTCAGCGGCGTCCGAGGCCGAGGCGGCGGCCCGGGCCTGAGATGCCTTGTTGGTGTCCGGACGGCGGACGAGGGTCACCCCGAGCAGCTCCGTGTGCACCGATCCGTCCGGTTCCAGCAGGGCCACGTCGCAGGAGACGTCGAGGTCACGGGCCGCGCCCCGGGCGAGCACCACGCACCGGGCGCCCTCCCCCACCGGGCCCCGGCCCGTTGTCCTGATCTCCGCCGCGCCCATCGGGAGGAACGCGCCGTCGTGCGCGTACTCGGCCCATTTCAGGGCGAGTTGGAGACCCGCGTCGACCGCGGCGGGATCGGTGTGCCAGCTCTCTCCGGGCCAGGCCAGTTCGCGTACTCCTCGTACGAGCGCGGCGGCGCCTGTCGCGGAGAGTCCCTCCAGGGCGGTGATCGCATGGAAGGCCGGACCGTGGAACAGCACATGCCCGTCGTAGATCTCCTGGTCCTGGGGGTTGTCGAGGTCCCCCGCGTCGTAACGGACCGACTCGGTGAGCGGGTGGTCCGCTTCCGTCAGGACCTCGACCGCCGCCCGGTAGTGCGGCAACGGAGCACCGCTGGTGAGTTCCAGGACGAGCCGCGACGTCGCGCGATCCCCGGCGGGAGCGGCCAGGCCACGGACCCTCAGTCGTTGTCCCTGCTCCGGAGCCGTGCCCGGGCCGTCGAGGCCGATCCGGCTGAGCACCTCCAGGTCGCGCAGGACGAAACCCGGGGCGTCGGGACGCCACGCCCGGGCGGCGTCCAGGAACCACTCCATGACGAGCGCCATCGGCACCACCGGGGTCGCGGCGACGCTGTGGTCCGCCAGATAGGGGTGGGAACCGAGCCCGACCATGATGTCCCCGCCCACGGCCTGTGCCGGGGGCGCGCCCAGGGACGCGGAGGCGTCCGCGTCGCCGGCGGTCAGGGTGACCCGTACCCGAGCGGGATCGGGTACGTCGTTCAGTTCCCGGAGCAGAGCCCGGGCGCCCGCGTCCGTCGGGATCAGCGGCACGCCCTGCTCACGGAAGTGCTCCCGCAGCTCCGGTCCCACCATGCCGCCGTCCCAGGGGCCCCAGGCGATGGACTTCACCAGGCAGTTCGGCCGGTTCACGGCGACGGTGGAGGCGACCTGGGCCAGGACCTCGTTCGCCATGGCGTAGTCGGCCTGGCCGGTATTGCCGAAGCGGCCAGCCACGGAGGAGAACACGCACACCAGGTCGAGCGGATCGTCCGCCGTCGCCGCGAGCAGCGTCCGCAGCCCTTCGACCTTGGTGTCGAAGACGTCCGTGAACTGCGCGTCGGTCTTGTCGGCGAGCCGGTTGTCCGCGAGGACGCCCGCTCCGTGGACGATGCCGCTGATGGGCCCGAACTCCTCGCGCGCCGTGTCGAGTGCCCGGTGCAGCGCCCGCGCGTCGCGGGTGTCCACGGACAGATAGCGCACCCGGGAGCCGCTCGCCTCGATGGTGTCGAGGGTCGCCCGGATCTCACGGACCGCCAGTATGCGGGCGACCTCGGCGGCCAGTTCCGCCGGGGACGCAGTCGTGCCGCCCTGTCGGCGGGCCCTGCCTGCGAGCAGTCCCTTGAGCTGCCTCTCGTCCGTGGCCTCGGCCAACCCGGGTGGCTCCTCGGTCAGTTCGGTGCGGCCCAGCAGGACGATGGACGGCAGATGAGCCTCGGCCAGGGCGCACAGGGTCACCGCCGTCACCCCTCGGGCACCGCCGGTCGCGACGATCACGGCGTCCGGGCCCAGTGGTCCGGCGTGTTCCCCCGCCGCCTCGGCCGGTCCTGCGGGCTCGGCCCTGTCCCGCAGCGCCCAGCGGGTGCCGTCGGCCCGCAGACCGATGTCGCCGGCCGAACCACCGCGCAGCAGTTCGGTGGCGAGCACCTCGGCGAGGGCGTCGGCGTCGCGGTCACCGCGCTCGCAGTCGACGGCCTTGACCGAGGCGTCGGGCCACTCCTTCGCGGCGGTCCTGGCAAGCCCGGCCGATCCGCCGAGCCAGGCCCGTTCGCCCTGTCCGCCACCCAGCCCGAAGTCACCTCCGGTGTCCTGGACGGTGACGAACACCCGCCCCCGCGCGGCCAGTTGCCGGGCCACGGAACGCGCCGCGCCGAATGCCTCCCGGTTGACGGAGGTCGCCGCCTCGGCGGAGGTGACGGGGCGCAGACCGGAGAGCAGCACCACGCCTCCGCCCTCCGCGTCGGCCACGTCGGCGGCATCGGCCAGCACGGCCTCCGTCACGACCGCGGCCCGGACCCCGTGTTCCCCCAGCCGGTCCACCAACCGCCGGGCCACTCCGGTCCCCTCGTCGGTGACCAGGACCGGCCCGTCCCGCAGCCCCGCCAGCTCCATCCCCGGGAGCGGCGCGGTCACCATCACGCTGACGGCCCGCGCCAACTGGGGCGGCGGCGGGGTCTGTTCGTCGACCGGCCGTGGCGGCGGCGCGAGCGGGGCGACCGGCGCCGCGCCGGACTCGGCTTCACGGAGCTTGTCGGTGATCTGCTGCAGGGTGCGCAGCGGCGCGAGCTCATGGGCGTCGACCCGCGCAAGCGCCGGCACCCGCTCACGAAGCACCGAAAGAATCTGCACCCGCTTAATCGAATCAATCCCCAGATCCGTCTCCAACTCCATATGGAGTTCAAGAATGTCGGGCGGGAAACCCGTCTTCTCGGCGACCACCTCGAAGAGCAGCGCACCCACGTCTCCCACGACAGCCGGGGCCGGCACAGACGCGGCGGCCGGGCTGCCGGCCTGCTGCGCCTCGCGCAACTTGTCACCGATCTGCTGCAGCGTGCGCAACGGCGCCAGCTCATGAGCATCCACCCGCGCAAGCGCCGGCACCCGCTCACGAAGCACCGAAAGAATCTGCACCCGCTTAATCGAATCAATCCCCAGATCCGTCTCCAACTCCATATGGAGTTCAAGAATGTCGGGCGGAAATCCCGTCTTCTCGGCGACCACTTCCAGCAGCAGTGCGCCCACGTCCAGCCCGGGGTCGACGGGAGGGGTCTTCGGCTCTGTGGTGGGTGCCGGTGCTGCCGTCGCTTCAGTCCGTGGCGCCTCCGGCGGTGTGAACTCCACTACGGGTAGCGGTAGTTGGGGTGTCGATGGGATCTGGGGAGTCGGGTCCGGAAGCCGGGTGCCGGTGGGCGCGCCGAGGGAGGATGTCTCCATCGTCCGCAGGAACTGCATATGGCTCTCCGCCATGGTCCGTTGAAACTCGCCGTGTGCTTCGGCGGCCTGCCGCTGTGTCTCCTGGAAGGCGGCCAGCCAGGGATCGGCCGCAGCCGCTGCGACGGGCGGCGCCGGTGCGAATCCGGCCTCCGTGGCCTGCTCGGCCTGTGCCGCCGCTTCGGCGGGGACGGGCCGGGGCAGGGCCTGCGCTCCCCCCGGCGGTGGGTAGAGCGCACCATGGTTGGCGCCGGAGATCGGCACGGCCATCCGGGCCCGGGGCCGGGGAGACGGCTGGGCGGGGGCCTGCGGACGCGTACCCCGGTCTCCCTCCTCGCGGGCTTCCGTCGTGCCGCCCACCGCCCACAGCTCGTCCAGGTCCACGGCGACGCCGGACACCGCCAGGGTGCCGAGGGCCTGCTGGAGCGCCGTGACGCCGTGGACGCCCCGGCGGTCCAGGCTGAGGGCCAGGTGTTCCCGGCCGTCGAGGATCTCCCCGGTCAGTCCGGTCAGCGTCGACCCCGCCCCGACCTCGACGAATGTGCGTACCCCTGACTCGTACATCGCCTCGACACCGGCGACGAACCGTACCGGTGACAGCAGATGCCCGGCGATCCGCTCCCGGATCAGCGCGGGATCCTCCGGATACGGCTGCGCGTCGGCGTTGCCGTACACGTCGAACTTCGGCGCCCGCAGGTCCAGGTCGTCCAGGAACTCGGTGAACGGCTCGACCGCGCCGGCCATCAGCGGAGTGTGGAAGGCACCCGACGCCCGCAACCGCCGTACGGTGACGCCCTGTGCCACCAGGCGGCGCTCCAACTGGTCGACGGCATGGGCCCGTCCGGAGAGGACGACCTGCCCCGGAGCGTTCTCGTTGGCGGCCCACACCTCGTCCTCGAAGCCGTCGGTCAGCGTGGCGACGTCCTCGCGCGAAACGCCCATCACCGCGAGCATGGCGCCCGGCTCCGTGGCCGCGTCACGCATCAACTCCCCGCGCCTGCGCGCCAGTCGCAGCAGCACACGCTCGTCGAGGACTCCGGCGGCGTGCAGGGCGACCAGTTCACCGAAACTGTGACCGGCGACGCAGTCGGGCTCGACACCCGCGGCACGCAGCACGGCGAGCAGTGCGGTGCTCTGCACGGCGAGCGCCGGCTGGGCCCACTCGGTGCGGGTGAGCAGGTCCTGCTGTGCGGCGCGGCTCTCCCCGGTGAAGGCGGGCACCGGGAACACCACCTTGTGCAGCGGTAGTTCGGCGTCGAGTTCATGCCCGGCCGCCCGGTCCCAGGCTTCCCGCGCCGCGGGGAAATGTATGGCCAGGTCGGTACCCATCCCGGTGTACTGGCTGCCCTGCCCGGAGAAGAGGAAGGCCGTCCGGCCGGGCGTGGCGGTGCCGGTGCGGTAGGTGACACCGTCCGGCGTGGTCAGTGGGCGGTCGGGGTCGCGGCGGATCAGCGTGCTCAGCTGCTCCAGCCGCTTCGCGAGATCCTCGGGCCCTGTGGCGGTCATGGCGAGCCGGTACGGATCGGACGGGCGGAAGGCCCGCTGAGCCGCCAACGTCACCTCGGCCCATGTGCCGTCGGCCGCCTCGTTAGCCAACTCCGCCGCTCGCGTGAGAAGTTCCTCCGCCGAGGACGCTCCGAGGACAACCAGTTCGGTGGGCACCGCCCGGGCCGGCGGAACCGGACGGGACCGCGCCCCTGGTGCGGGAACGTACTCCTCCAGCGTGAGATGGAAGTTGGTGCCACCGAATCCGAAGCTCGACACAGCGGCGCGCCGGGGCTGTGCCGCCTCCTTCACCCAGGGGCGGGCCTCGGTGTTCAGATACAGCGGACTGTTCTCCAACTCCAGTGCGGGGTTGGGTCGTTCCACCTTGATCGTGGGCGGCAGGACCTTGTGCCGGAGCGCCATCACGGCCTTGAGCAGCCCGGCCGCGCCCGCGGCCGACTTGGTGTGCCCGATCTGCGACTTCACCGAGCCCAGCGCACACCACTGGCCGTCCGTACGGCCGGACTCCTCGAACACGGTGCGCAGCGCGGTGAACTCCGCGGCGTCACCGGCCGTGGTCCCGGTGCCGTGCGCCTCGACCAGCTCCACCGACTCGGGACCGTAACCGGCGGACACGTAGGCCCGCCGCAGCGCCCAGGCCTGTCCGGCGGGTACGGGCGTGTAGATGGCGCTTCCCCGGCCGTCGGAGGAGCTGCCGATCCCGCGCAGCACGGCATGGATCCGGTCGCCGTCGCGTTCCGCGTCGTCGAGCCGCTTCAGTGCGAACATCACCAGCGCCTCGCCAAGCATCGTGCCGTCGGCGGCGTCGGAGAACGGCCGGCAGTCCCCGGACCGTGAGAGTGCCGGGGTCTTGCTGAAGCACATGTACATCAGGATGTCGTTGAGGGTGTCGACGCCCCCGGTGATCATCAAGTCGGCTGTCCCGACGGCGAGTTCGTTCGCGGCGGCGGTCACCGCGGCGAGCGAACTGCCGCAGGCGGCGTCCGTGGTGTAGTTGGAACCGTGCAGGTCGAAGCGGCTCGCTATCCGCCCGGCGACGACATTGCTGAGCACTCCGGGGAAGGACTCCTCCTGCCACGGCACGTAGTGGCCGGCGATCCGGTCGCAGATCTCCTGGGCCCGCTCCTCCGGAATGCCGCTCTCCCGCAGCGACTTCAGCCACACCGGACGCTGCATGCGGTTGCTCATGGTGTGCAGGAGTTCCAGCGCCGCCGTGCCCAGGATGACCCCGGTCCGCTCTCCGTCGAACCGTTCCGTCCCGCTCAACCCCGCGTCGGCCAGCACCCGTTCGGCGACCGCGAGGGCGAGCAGTTGGGTGGTGTCGGTGGCGGGCAGCGCGTTGGGCGGGATGCCGTACGCCGACGGGTCGAAGTCGGTCGCGGGAAGGAACGCGCCGCGCCGGGCGTAGGTCCGGTCCGGCGCGGACGGATCGGGATCGTAGTAGTCCTCGACGAGCCAGTGGTCGGCGGGCACGTCGGTGATCAGGTCCCGTCCGGTGAGAACGTTCCGCCAGAAGCCCTCCGCGTCGGCGGCACCGGGAGTCAGCGCAGCGGTGCCGATGACGGCGATGGGGACGTGTAGCGGGCGGTTGGGCCGGGCCGATGTCGGCGCGATCGAGTCGGGGGGACCGGGCAGGTCGGCCGGGTCGGAACCAGCGAGTCCGGATGACGCGGGCGATGCCTTCGATGCCTTCGATACGGTCATAGGAGTTCTCCGTCTGCAGCGGTGGGGGCGACGCCGGGCGGCTTGAACGGCGTGCGGGCGATCCGACGACGGGCGCGGGCCGGAGCCGACCCGCGTGCCGGGGAGTCGTCGTGAGGGTTCAGGCCAGTGGCCGGGGCCGGTAGGCGAACGCGGCGGCGGGCAACGGCACGCCGTGGGTGCGCAGTTGCTGGGCGCGCGTGACCACGGCGGCTCCTTCGAGAAGGTTGAGCGCGATCTGGACCGCGGAACGGTTCTCGGGCAGCGCGAGGAAGCTGCCCTTCGTCCAGCGGTTGAAGGCACCCATCGCCGGTCCGCACCAGATCTGGTAGTCGGTGCGCCGGGCCGACTCGCCGGTGATCGCCCAGCGGCTCGACTGCCCCAGATAGGAACGGAACAGCAAGGCCATACGGTGCTTGGGGTCCCGCTCCGCCCGGTCCAGCTGTCCCGGATCGCGGTCCTGCCAGTACCGGCGGGTGCTGCTCCACAACTCGGCGACGGTGCCGCCCAGTACGTCGCGCTCCAGCCGGGCGCGCACGTCCTCGGGGATCGTCTCCAGCGACTCGCAGGTCCGGTACACCTCGTAGAGCTGCTGGGCCCGCGCGGGGAACATCGTGCCCCGGCGCAACACCTGCAGTTTGACGCCGAGTTCGAACATGTCGGACGCGGGCGCCATGGTGACGTCCGCGATGTCCGCCCGGCCGAGGAGACCCTTGGCCTCGTCGGACAGCCCCGCCTCCAGGGCCACTTGGTTGACGGAGCCCGTGACCACGTACGCCGCGCCCATGGCGAACGCGGAGGTCAGCGCCTGCGGGGTGCCCAGGCCGCCGGCCGCGCCCACCCGTGGCGGCACCCGGTAGCCGTACCGCGCCGTGAGTTCGGTGCGCAGCGCGGCCAGGACGGGCAGGAGCACGCCCAGCGGCCGGTTGTCGGTGTGGCCGCCGCTGTCGGCCTCCACAGTGAGGTCCTCGGCCACGGGCACATGGGCCGCGAGGTCTGCCTCCCGTTCGGTGATCTCGCCGCGCTCGACGAGGACACGCAGGACAGCCGGCGGCGCGGGCGACAGGAACTGCTCGGCCACCTCCGGCCGCGACACCTTCGCGAAGACGCGGGTGCGCCGGACGATCACTCCCGCCGGGTCCGTGACCAGTCCCGCCACGGCACAGCGCACCACCGCGGGAGTGAGCGCCATGAACGCGGACGCCGACACGACGGGCACGCGCCGGGTGACGAGGAGGTCGGCCACCCGCTCCTCCAACTCCGGTTCCTGCGGGGAGTGGATCAGGTTGACTCCCCAGTTGCGTCGGTCGCCGAGCCCCGCCGCGAGGTCCGCCACAGCTCGTTCGACGCTCCGGTGGTCCAGTCCGCCGGCGCCGAAGAACCCCATCAGGTCGGCCCGGGCCAGCGCGAGGACCATCCGCGTGGTCGCGATGCCGTTGGCCATCTCCCCGCCGACGTAAGGGAATCGGACCCCGTGGGCGGTGCAGAACGAGGGGTCTCCCAGCCACTCCGGGTAGAGCGGCGGCAGTGTGCCGAGGACCTGGTGCAGGCCTTCGGCGGCCAGCCGGGTGCGGGCCGACTCGCTGCCGGGGGCCAGGCCCGTCCGGCCGGTGGATCGTTCCCGCACGATGTGTGCGGCTTCTCTGATGCGGTGCGCGCGTCGCACAAGCGCGTCACCCGCGAAGTCGGGGGCCCACGGGTCGATCGGGCCGGTGGCGGTGATGCCTCCGCCCGGAGTGGGTGCGCCGCTTTCGGTGAGCACACTCTCTGCAACCATGTTCCGTCCTTCGCCGGCGTGGGTCGTTCCGCCGCGGGCGCGCCGGTGGCAGCCGCGGTGCTGGGGAGGATGAGCGGGGGCCCGCGCCGGCCCGAAGGGGAGTGACACGGGCGCGGCGCGGGCGGTCGTGGGCGGCCTGTGGCCGGGCGTCGAATCGCGCCCGGCGAGCGCGTGTGCGTGGCGTCGCCGGTCGGCGGGGAATTCGGCGGCCGTCCTAGGGGCCGGTGGGGGATCTGAGGGTGCGGTCCTCGGTCCAGTCGATGGTCAGCTCCCGGCGTGCGAAGAGCCAGGATCCGTTCGTACGGCGGTAGGAGTCGTGGTAGCGGATGGACCGGACCCGTATCCGGTCCGCGCCGTCGGCGGGGTAGATCTCGTGCGCCAGGCAGTACGTCTCCCCGGTCGCGCTGTCCCCGGCGAGCCGGACCAGGTGGTTGCCGACGAAGTGCGTGGTGACCCGGCACGGCTCCAGCACGGCCAGTGCCTTCGCCCAGCCGTCGCGCCCGTCGAGTACCCACGGCGCCCGACGGCTGCCCGGCGGCCGCATGAGTACCAGCTCGCCCCCCTCGCCGAACAGTGACGCGAACAGCTCCGTCATCCGCCGGTCGAGGGCGTGGGCGTACGTGTCGACGAGCTGCCGTAGCTCCATCCGGTCCCGCAGACCCTGCCCGTCGTCCGCCGGGACCGCGTACGGCGGGGTCGCCGCCGCGAAACCGTGCGGGTGGGCGGGTACGTGCTCGCCGGGGTCACCCGGGAGGGCGTCAGTCGGTCCGGTGGGGATGTTCAGGGGGTGGGGAGGGGTCAGATCGGTCAGGTCTGTCACGTGCTCCACCAAGCGGGTCGGGGACGTCGTCCTGGAGGGGGTTGCCGGGGTCAGCCGTCGTAGGAGTCCGTAGGGACGGGCAGCGGGAGCCGGAACCCCTTGATGACGCGTTCGCCGATCGGCCGGAGCAGCGTGTGGAGCCGGCGGGTGCGGGCGGGGCCCAGGGCGTTCCAGGGCGCGGCGGCGAAGCGGTCGGTGAGCTCCTCGACCGTGTCCCGGGCCGCACGCCCTTCGGGGGTGAGTTCCCCGCCGGCGTCCAACAGCCCGCGGCCGCGCAGTCTTCGCTCGCCCTCGGCCCATTCCTCGTCGCTCCAGCCACGCCTGGTCTGGATGTCCTCCCGGACCTCGCCGCCGGCCGCGGTGATGGTGACCAGCGCCTCGACACCGTCGAACCCGGCGTGCGTCAGCGCGGCGACATGCCCGTCGCCACGGAACTCCCGCAGCGTGGTCGCCGCCTGCCACAGGGCGAGATGCGGTACGGACGGGAGTTCGAGGGCGGCGTTCGCGGCACCGAGCAGTCGTCCGGGCACGGTGCACGCCCCGGCGGCGTCCGTCGCGAGGGACGCGGCCTCGGCGAGTTCGGGCCCGTCGAGCACGTCGCCCAGTACCGCGCGCAGCGCCGCGTCGACTCCGGCCAGCCGCGCGGCCAGCACCTTCTCGGGCGCCGCCTTCTCCCACACCGCCGGGACCGCCGCGGCGACGACACTCGGTCGGAAGTGGTAGAACGCGGCGGTGACCACCGGCGCGGTGACCGGGCCGAGCGGTGCCGCGCGTCCGCCGAAGTAGCCACGCCAGGTGCCGCTCAACCCGACGCCCCGGAAGGCCTCGTAGACCTGGGGCGCGTAGTAGACCACCGCGTGATACGGCTCCAGGACGTCGTGCAGCACGCGCGCGGGGTCCCGGCGCGCCACGGCCGGCGCGCTCACCGGGAGGCTCCTTCCAGGAGCGCCTCGCCGGCGTCGGCCACGGAGACCGGCGTATCCGCCGCACCCGCCAGGTCGGGCCTGTCCGGCGGCGCCGCCGGGAAGTGCAGCAGCCCGGACAGCCCCCGTTTGTCGACCTCGTTGGCGATCATCAGCCGCTGGACCTCGGAGGTGCCCATCCAGATACGGTCGACACGCACATCCCGGTAGAGACGCTCCACCGGGTTGTCCCGGATGAATCCGCGCCCCCCGAAGATCTGTACCGCCCTGTCCACGACCCGGCCGGCGGCCTCCGTGGCCGACACCTTGGCCATGGCCACCTTCGCGTTGAGTGTCTTGGGATCCCCGCCCTGGTCGATGTCCCACGCGACCCGGTGGACCAGCAGGCGATTGACGGCGATGTCCGTCGCGGAGTCCGCCAGCATGGCCTGGATCAACTGGTGCTTGATGATGGGCCTTCCGCCCTGCACCCGCTGACGCGCCCAGTCCGCGGCCAGCCGCAGAGCACGCTCGGCGGCGCCCACCGCGTGCGCCGCGACCAGCACCCGTTCCTCGAAGAACGTCGCCTGGACCAGTGCGAGCCCGTCGCCCACCGAGCCGAGGACGGCGTCCTCGCCGACCTCGACGCCGTCCAGGGCGAAGTGCGGGTGCTCGTAGGCGAAGTTGTGGGAGTAGCGCGGGGTTTCGAGGAGCCGGACGCCGGGCGCGTCCTTGTCGACGAGGAACATCGTGGGGGCGGCGTCGGGCTGCACCACCGCCAGCACGATCAGGTAGTCGGCCACATCGCCCATGGTCACGAACCACTTCTCGCCCGTGATGCGGTACCCGCCGGGCGTGCGCTGTGCCACGGTCGCGATCCGCCGGGGATCGGAGCCCGCCTCGGGTTCGGTGATGGCCCGGGCCCCGAACCGCTCGCCGCGGTTCTCCGGGAACAGATAACGTTCCCGCTGCTCGGGGGTCGAGGCCAGCAGGGCAGCAGCGGTGGGGCGCCACACCGCCGCCCAGAGTCCGTTGGTGAGGGTCCCCAACTCCTCTTCCACGGTGACCTGTTCGGTCCAGCTCAGCCCCGCTCCACCCCACTCGACCGGTGCGTTCATCGCCTGCAGGCCGCTGTCCAGCACGATCCGGCGCAGGGCGGCGCGGCTCTCGGGGCCGAGGCCGCCCGACGTCTCGCACTCGTCCTCGTAGGCCTCGATTCTCTGCGCGAGATCGACAGCGCTTTCCTTCAGCCGGACGAGCCTCGGTGAATAGGAGAAATCCATCGGAAGTGCCTCTCTGGGCGTGCGAACGCGCTTGCGCACAGTGGCTGTTCAGGGCGGCAGAACCTCGGGGCGGAGGAAGCGGTACGGGCCTCGCGCCTCGGCCCTGGAACGTGGTTCGGATGCGCCGTGCGTCTTGGCCGGGTCGGGTCACGAACTCTTCTCGACGGGTCCCACCATGGCCGCAATCCGTCCTGCCCGGCTACCCCCGCATGAGGGTGAACCGGAACGAGACGTTCGACAGCGGGAGCGCGGCCGACCGCCGGGATTCACCGCCCAAACCGGGCTGAATCCCGTCGATGCCCAGGCAAACATCGTGCGGGCGCGATCATCGTATCGAGTTAATGGCGCCGACTTTCCTTGGCACACGGGACGCAGCCGCCACTAATGTTCACCTGGGTCTGGACGGATTCCACCTTGAAAACCACCTTTTCTCCTGTTTGGTCCGATGAGCCCATGCAGGTGCCATCACCGCCCTGAGCAAGGAGAGCTCGCCCGATGACTGTTGACTCGATCCCGGACGCGCGACTGGAGCCACCCCAGCAGTCCCTCGGCACGGCGGCGGCCCGCAACCTCGCCACCACCACCAAGTCCGCCCCGCAGATGCAGGAGATCACCTCCCGCTGGCTGCTGCGGATGCTCCCCTGGGTGGAGGCCAAGGGCGGGACCTACCGGGTGAACCGTCGTCTGACCTACACCGTCGGCGACGGGAGCGTGGAGTTCGTCCAGGACGGCCCCGCTGTCCGGGTGATCCCCCAGGAACTCGGTGAACTGGCCCTGCTGCGCGGCTTCGACGACGTCGAGGTACTGACCGCCCTCGCCGATCGGTGCGTCCAACGCGACTTCCGGGTCGGCGAGACGCTGGTGGAGCGCGGTGCGCCCGCGGACCAACTCCACCTGATCGCCCACGGCCGCGTCAGCCGGACCTCCGTCGGCGGGTACGGCGACGAGGTCGCCCTGGACGTACTCGCCAACGGCGACCGGTTCGGGGACCACGCCCTGCTGGACGGGAACGCCCCGTGGGACCACACCGCCACCGCCGTGACCTCGGGCACCCTGCTCACCCTGTCGCGCGCCGACTTCGAGGCCGTACTGTCCATGGCGCCGGGCCTCCGGGACCACATCGAGGCGTTCAAGTCCCTTCCCCGCCAACGGCAGAACCACCGCGGCGAGGCGGAGATCGCGATGTCGGCCGGCCACACCGGCGAGCACGACCTGCCCGGCACGTTCGTCGATTACGAGCTGAACCCCCGCGAGTACGAACTCTCGGTCGCGCAGACCGTTCTCCGGATCCACACGAGGGTCGCCGACCTCTACAACGGGCCGATGAACCAGACCAAGGAGCAACTCAGGCTCACCATCGAGGCGTTGCGCGAGCGCCAGGAGCATGAGCTGATCAACAACCGGGAGTTCGGTCTGCTCCACAAC
The DNA here is from genome assembly GCF_045040105.1 of Streptomyces sp. NBC_01390. NCBI lineage: Bacteria > Bacillati > Actinomycetota > Actinomycetes > Kitasatosporales > Streptomycetaceae > Streptomyces > Streptomyces sp. NBC_01390. Next base: position 1,194,024 of record NZ_CP109551.1, read on the forward strand.
GCCGACTTCAAGCAGCGCCTCCAGACGCACTCCGGGCCGCCGACCCCGGACGACATGGACGAACTGCTCTGCCGCCGCCGAGGGTCGAAGTTCTACCTCGCGCACCCCAGGACCATCGCGGCGATCGGGCGTGAGTTCAACGCGCACGGGCTCTACCCGGACCACGTCGACCTCGGTGGCCAGCAGGTCCCGGCCTGGCGCGGGGTTCCCATCCTCCCCTGCAACAAGATCCCCGTCACGAGGGAGATGACGAGCTCGATCCTCTGTATGCGTACCGGCGAGGACAACCAGGGCGTCATCGGTCTTCATCAGACGGGTCTGCCGGACGAGTACGAACCGGGTCTGTCGGTCCGGTTCATGGGTGTCAACGAGCAGGCGATCACCTCCTACCTCGTCAGCACCTACTACTCGGCCGCCATCCTCGTGCCGGACGCGGTCGGCGTGCTGGAGAACGTGCAGATCGCCCACCGGCCCAGGTAGCGGGCCCGGCATGCAAGGCACGGTGACCCCGGATCCTCCGCGCGGCTCGCGCATGCCCGACATGTCCCCGGACAGCCGCCCACCCCACCAAGGAGCCATCGATGCCCGCGCCCGAGCCAACATCTCCGCAGTCGAGCCTGCCGGCGGCCGCTGCCCACTTCGGGGCGCAGGTCCTCGCCGAAGCCGCGGCCCGTGCCTGTGATGTCAGGGCTGCCACCGGCGACTCACCCGGCGAGCTGTCCCTGCCCGCACCGCCCGCGCTCCCCGCGCTCCCCGCGCTCTCCGTGCCGACGCTGCCTCCCCCCGATGCCCCGACAGCCGTGCTGCCGACAGCCGTGGTGCCGGCACCGATCCCCGGCCTGGAACGGATCCTGCGCGGCCCCAGCGGCCTGGGCACGGCGGACCTGCGCCTGGTCCTGCGGGAGCAACTGCCGCCGCCTTCACAGCCGCCCGCGACCTCGGCGGAGGGCGGCGCCATTCCGGGCCTCTACCACCACCAGGTGGCAGAGCCCGATCCGGTGCGGGTCGAAGAGGTCAGCCGAAGGATCAAGTCCTGGGCGTTGGACGAGGTTTCGCTGTATCCGGACGACTTGGCGGAGCAGTTCGACGGCTTCTCCGTGGGCAGCTACATGGTCGGCTGTCATCCCGACGCACCCAGCGTCGACCACCTGATGATCGCCACCCGGCTGATGGTGGCCGAGAACGCGGTGGACGACTACTACTGCGAGGACCACGGGGGCTCACCCGTCGGCCTCGGCGAACGCCTGCTGCTGGCACACACGGCACTCGACCACGTGCACACGACGGAGGAGTACCAGGAGCAGTGGGCCAAGTCGCTCCACTCCGACGCGCCCCGGCGCGCCTACCACTCCGCCATGAACTACTTCGTCCAGGTGGCCAGCCCCTCCCAGAGCGACCGGTTCCGGCACGACATCGCCCGGCTTCACCTGGGGTATCTCGCCGAGGCGGCCTGGGCGCAGCTGGACCACGTGCCCGAGGTGTGGGAGTACCTGGCGATGCGCCAGTTCAACAACTTCCGCCCCTGCCCGACCATCACCGACACCATCGGCGGCTACGAACTGCCGATGGACCTGCATGCCCAGGACGCCATGCAGAAGGTCATCGCGCTCGCGGGGAACGCGACGACCATCGTGAACGACCTGTACTCGTACACGAAGGAGCTCGACGCTCCGGGCCGGCACCTGAATCTGCCCGTCGTGATCGCCGAACGTGAGGGTCTCTCCGACCGGGACGCCTATCTGAAGTCGATCGAGGTCCACAACGACCTCATGCACGACTTCGAGACCAACGCCGCGGCCCTGGCCGCCGACTGCCCCGTCCCAAGCGTGCAGCGCTTCCTGCGGGGCGTGGCCGCATGGGTCGACGGAAACCACGACTGGCACCGGACCAACACCTACCGCTACAGCCTGCCCGATTTCTGGTAACTACTTCCGATTAGAAGAATGGACTCATCTGTGACCAGCACGACCAGCACCGAACTCACCGCCACCGACGCTCCTGTGCGTATCCCCGGCCCGGCCTCTCCCTACCAGGGAGACATCGCCCGCTACTGGGACGGGGAGGCCAGGCCCGTGAACCTGCGTCTCGGCGATGTCGACGGTCTCTACCACCACCACTACGGCATCGGTGAAGTCGACCACTCCGCACTCGGCGACGCCGAGGACAGCGAGAGCGAGAAGAAGCTGATCGCCGAGCTGCACCGCCTGGAGTCGGCGCAGGCCGATCTCCTCCTTGAGCACCTCGGCGACATCGGGCGGGACGACACCCTGGTGGACGCCGGCTGCGGGCGCGGCGGGTCGATGGTGATGGCGCACCAACGATTCGGATGCAAGGTCGAAGGTGTCACGTTGTCGGCCAAGCAGGCCGACTTCGCCAACCGGCGTGCCCACGAACTCCGTATCCAGGACCATGTCCGCGCCCGCGTCTGCAACATGCTCTCCACCCCCTTCGCGACCGGGCAGGCCATCGCCTCGTGGAACAACGAGTCGAGCATGTACGTCGACCTGCAGGACCTCTTCGCTGAACACTCCCGCGTTCTCGAGGTCGGCGGTCGCTACGTGACCATCACCGGCTGCTGGAACCCGCGGTACGGCCAGCCTTCGAAGTGGGTCTCCCAGATCAACGCGCACTTCGAGTGCAACATCCACTCGCGCCGGGAGTACCTGCGTGCCATGGCGGACAACCGCCTGGTGCCTCAGGCGGTCATCGATCTCACGCCCGACACGCTGCCCTACTGGGAACTGCGGGCAACGTCCTCGCTGGTGACGGGAATCGAGGACGCGTTCATCAACTCCTACAAGGACGGGTCCTTCCAGTACGTCCTCATCGCCGCCGACCGGGTCTGACCTTCTGCGACCGGTTCCCGGCTGGGCGGCACAGTCCGCCCAGCCGTGCCGGTTTCCGGCTCGCCCGGAATCAGCTGTCGGCGGTTTCGGCGCGCATCTCCGACGCCAGGTCGCCCACGATCGCGTTCGCCGACCGCTCGGCCACGCCCGCGGCGATCAGTGTGGCGACAGCCGTTCGCCTCCCGTCGTCCTCCCATGCCCCCGCGTTGACACTCTCCAGCAGGGCGAGGGTCAGGGCTTCGAGAGCGGCGCTGAGCACCGGCGCCGGCAGCTGGTCGTGAAACACCCCTTCGCCCTGTCCGCGCTCCAGGATCGCGGTGGCCCCGTCACGGGCCGGGGAGAGGATTTCGGACACCCGCTCCGTACCCAGATCCTGGCGGGCGAGGGCGAGAAGCAGCCGGTAGCGGTCTCCGACGGCCCAGATCGACAGGACGAACCGGGCCAGGGCACGCTGCGGTGTCTCCTTGAACCCGAGTGCTCGGGCCACACTGTCACGCAGGGCCTCGGACGCCTCGTCGGCGAGGGCGGCCAGCAGGGCCGCGCGCCCCGGGAAATGCCCGAAGAGCGTACGGCGGACCACACCGGCGGCCCGCGCGATCTCCTCCAGGGTCACATCGGGGTTCCGGCCCAGTTCCTGCCGGGCGGTGACGAGGATACGGGCCCGGTTGGAACGCGCGTTGCGTCGCAGCGGTTCGCGGACGACAGGCTTGGGCACGGCGGTCAGTCCCTTGTCGGTGGAGGTCGGGCAGCGGGCGTCGGGCCACGTCACGGGCGCCCTCCGGTGAGATGCCGAGCATACGCAACAGCCTCCCGGCCAGGCGCGCGCCGAGGCGGAGGCCCGAGTGGTACCGCGGTACCACTGACCCACCGAAGATGCCCCCGCGGTCCCAGCCTCCGGACCGTTCGCGCTCATAGCTTCGAGAACAGACACCACGGTTTGTCCGCGGTCGAGTTCCAAGTGAGAGTCGAGTTCCAGGTGAGAGAGGCCCCCTCCCATGATCGAAGCGCGTGAGCTGACCAAGCGGTACGGCGACAAGACGGTCGTCGATCAGTTGAGTTTCACCGTCAAACCCGGCGAGGTGACCGGCTTCCTCGGTCCCAACGGCGCGGGCAAGTCCACGACCATGCGCATGATCGTCGGCCTGGACTCCCCCACCAAGGGCTCGGTCACCGTCAACGGCACGTCGTACGCGAAGCACACGGCACCGCTCCACGAGATCGGCACCCTGCTGGAGGCCAAGTCCGTCCACCCCGGACGCAGCGCCTTCAACCACCTGATGGCGCTCGCGTACACGCACGGCATTCCGCGCCGCCGGGTCGACGAGGTCATCGAGCTGGCCGGACTGACCAGCGTGGCCGGCAAACGGGTGGGCGCCTTCTCGCTCGGCATGGGCCAGCGCCTCGGCATCGCCGCGGCACTGCTCGGCGACCCGGCGATCGTCATGCTCGACGAGCCGGTCAACGGCCTCGACCCCGAAGGCGTCCTGTGGGTGCGCAACCTGCTGCGCGGGCTGGCCGACGAGGGGCGGGCCGTGATGCTCTCCTCGCACCTGATGAGCGAGACCGCGCTGATCGCCGACCACCTGGTGATCATCGGCCGCGGCCGACTGCTCGCGGACACCACGGTCGACGACTTCACCCGGGAGGCCGGCGGCAGCGGCGTGAAGGTCGCCAGCACCGAGGCCACCAGGCTGCGTTCGCTGCTGGCCGGCCCCGACGTCACCATCAGCTCCTCCTCCGCCGAGGAACTCCTGGTCACCGGACGCGACGCCCGCGAGATCGGTGCGGTCGCCGCCCAGCACGGGGTGGCGTTGTACGAACTCACCCCGCAGTCCGTCTCGTTGGAGGCGGCCTTCATGGAACTCACCCGCGACGTCGTCGAGTACCAGAGCCACCCGGCCGACACCGCACGAAAGGCAGCCTGATGACCGTCACCGAACTCTCCCCATCCACGGCCTACAAGGTGACCGGCCCGCGAGTGCTGCGCTCGGAGTGGGCCAAGTTCTGGTCGCTGCGCTCCAGTTGGATCACCCTGGGCGTGGCCGTGTTCCTGCTGGTCCTCTTCGGGGCGATCGCCTCCTACACCTACAGCCCCGACGCCACCGGGACCGCCGGACCACCCGGCCCGGGGAACGGCGCCGACAGCAGCGCGGTGAGTCTGGCCCTGACCGGCGTCACCTTCGCCTCGCTGGCCGTCGGCGTGCTCGGGGTGCTGCTGTCCGCCGGCGAGTACAGCACCGGCATGATCCGCTCCACCCTCACCGCGGTGCCGCGCCGGCTGCCCGTCCTGTGGTCGAAGGCCGCCGTGATCGGCCCCATCGCCCTGGTCCTCAGCGCGCTGGGAGCCCTGGCCGCGTTCCAGCTGGGCGGCCCGGGCCTGGACGGCGAGAAGATCGCCCTCTCGCTGGGTGACGACGGCGTGCTGCGCAGCCTGGCCGGCGCCGGCCTCTACCTCGGTCTGGTCGCCGTCTTCGGCGTGGCTCTGGGGGTACTGATCCGTTCCTCCGCCGGTGCCATCGCGTCCCTGGTCGGCATCCTGCTCATCCTGCCCGGCCTGGCCAACCTGTTGCCCGACTCCCTCTACGACAGCATCAACCCCTACTTCCCCAGCAACGCGGGCTCGGCGGTCTACGCCCTGCACCAGTCCTCCGACGCCCTCTCCCCCGGCGCGGGACTCGCCGTCTTCGCCGGCTGGGTGGCCCTCGCTCTCGCCGGGGCGGCCTTCCGGCTCGCGAAGTCCGACGTCTGACCTGGGCACGGGGACAATGGTGTACATGACTGCGCACCGTGCGGCGGCCCCCGCGGACGCGGCCCGGGCGGCGGCGTCACCGCCGCCGTCCTCCGGGTTCGACGCCGCCTGGGCACACCCTCTTCTGGGCCGGCTGCTGCGCGACCGGGGCCGCGGGCAGCGACTGGACCGCCGGCATCCATGGCTGCTCGACACCGCGGTGGTGCTGGCCGTCGCCCTGTTCAGCCTGCTGGCCGTGCTGCGGGACGGCGGCTCCGCCCCCTTCGAGGACGCCGGCGTCCGTGACCAGTTGCCGTACGGGGTCCTGTTCGCCTGTGCGGCCGCACTCGTCGTCCCGCTGTGGTGGCGCCGCAGGGCCCCGGCCGTCACGTACTTCGTGATCGTGTCGGTGTCCCTCGTCCAGTGGTCACTGAATGTCTGGCTGCCCACCGGCATCGCCGCGCTCATCGCCCTGTACACCGTGGCCCGGAACGGGTCGATGCGGGTGCTGGGCTGGGCCGCCGCACTGACCGTGGTCGAGGCGGTTCAGGCGGTCTGCTTCATGGTGCCGGTCGGGCATCCGCTGCTCGGCCTCTTCTTCGTGCTCGGCACGGCGACGGCGGCCGTCGCCACCGGTCTGACCCTGCGCATCCGGCAGCTGTATCTGGGGGCGCTGGAGGACCGCGCCCGGCGGCTGGAGATCGAGCACGAGCAACGTGTCCGGCTCACCGCCGCCGCCGAGCGCTCCCGGGTCGCCCGCGAGATGCACGACATCGTCGGCCACAACCTCTCCGTCATGGTCAGCGTCGCCGACGGCGCCGCCACCCTCGCCGCCAACCGGAACGAACGGTCCGCCGAGGCCCTGCGCATCCTCGGCGACACCGGCCGCCAGGCCATGAGCGAACTGCGCCGCGTCCTCGGCGTCCTGCGTGAGGAACCCGGCGACGACCTTCCGCTCAGCCCGCAGCCCGGCATCCGCGACCTGGATCCACTCCTCGCTCGGGTCCGGGCGGCGGGCCTGCCCGTCGGTTACCGGACCGTGGGCGACCTCGACGCCCTCGGCAGCGGTGTGCAGCTCACCGCGTACCGCATCGTCCAGGAGTCGCTGACCAACACCCTCAAGCACGCGGGACCCGGCACGTCCGCCGAGGTCAGCCTCACCGCCGAGGCGGGAGAGGTACGTATCAAGGTCGCCGACACCGGCACACCCCCCGGTGCGCCCTCGGCACCGAAGGCGACGGCACAGGACGACGGCCCCGGCCACGGCCTCGTAGGCATCCGCCAGCGGGCCGCCATGTACGGCGGCACCGTCGTCATCGGCCCGCGCGACACCGGCCACGGCTGGCTCGTGGACGTCGTGCTCGACGTACCCTCCGCACCCGCCAAACCGGCACCGGGAGAACCGGGAGAATCGCTGCGATGACCACCGTTCTGATCGCTGACGACCAGCCCCTCCAGCGCATGGGCGTCCGTATGCTCCTGGAGGGCACCCCGGGCATGGAGCCGGTCGGTGAGGCGGAACACGGCGCCGAGGCCGTCCGGATGGCCGCCGAGCTCCGCCCCGACGTCGTCCTCATGGACATCCGTATGCCCGGCATGGACGGCCTGGAGGCCACCCGCCACATCATCGCGACCGGCGGTCGCACCCGCGTCCTCATCGTCACCACCTTCGACCTCGACGAGTACGCGTACGACGGCCTGCGGGCCGGCGCGAGCGGCTTCCTGCTCAAGGACACCCGCCCGGAGGAACTCGTCGCCGGCATCCGGGCGGTCGCCACGGGCGACGCGGTCGTGGCCCCCCGGCTCACCCGCCGTCTGCTGGACGCCTACGCCCACCAGGTCCTCGCACCGGCCGGCGCCGCCGCTCCCGAGGACCCCCGGCTGCGTTCGCTCAGCGACCGCGAACGCGAGGTCCTGGTGGCCATCGGCCGGGGCTGGACGAACACGGAGATCGCCGAACGCCTGGTCCTGACCGAGTCGACCGTGAAGAAACACGTGGGCCGGGTCCTCGCCAAGATCGGGGCACGCGACCGCATCCAGGCAGTGATCACGGCGTACGACGCCGGGCTGGTCAGAGCCAGGTCGTAGCCCGCCCACCACCGGGGCGACGACCGAGACGCGGTGCTCGCCGCGTCAGGGTGACGGTGCTGTCTCGGGCGTACGGGCGGCGGCGAGTACGTCGGGCAGGGGCAGCGCCAGGGCGGCGGCGAGTTCGGCCAGCTCCGCCCGCGTGGGATGGACCGGGCCGTGTGCCCCGTCCTGGGCGAAGACCCGGATGCGGGGGGTGCGGATACCGGTCCGTGTGGCGAGGGCCTGCGCGTTCAGGTGACGACGGCGCATGCCCTGCTGCAGCAACTCCGAAAGATCAGCCATCTGCTTCTTCTGCCCGGGCCTGGCCCTTTCATCCGTTTCACCCGGCTGAACGTTGCGGGCGGAAGCACGCCGACACCGTCTTGCCGTGCCGCTGACACGTCATCTGCAACTCGTCGGCGAGTGTCCGTACGATCCCCACTCCGCGTCCGGAGGTCTCGCCCGACTGCGGGTCACGCTGGCTCGGCAGGGTCGGGTCCTCGTCATGGACGTTGACATGGAGGCAGTCGCCGTCCCAGGTGAGGATCAGATTCGCGTCGCTGCGCGCGTGGACATGCGCGTTGGTGAGCAGTTCGGACACCGTCAGGACGACAGCGTCCACTGTCTCGGGCTCGTCGGCGGTCCAGGACAGCGACTCCAACTGCCTTCGCGCCCAGTGCCGGCCGGCGCGTACGCCTCCTGAGGCGGGAAACGAACGCGCCCAGCCCATCGCCTTGATCACCACCGACTTCCCCTTTCTGTCATCCGCGCTCAACTCGTACATATCGCGTGCCCACAGGGCGCGATCCCAGACGTCCGGCGACCGGTCGCTTGCCCCCTGATCCTCTTCGGCGCCGGGTTCGCCCTGAAGGCCCTGTGGCTTGGGTCTAGGCCACCCGCACGCCGACGAGGCAGGTGTCGTCGTCCGTGTCGGACTTGCTGTAGGTGAGCAGGCGGTCCAACTGCTGGTCCAGCGTGGGCGGTACCGTGCGCGCGGCCAGCAGCAGCTGGGCCAGCGACTCTTCCACGGACCGGTCCCGGCGTTCGATCAGGCCGTCCGTGTACATCAACAACGTGTCGTCGACGGCCAGTTGGACCTCGTGTTCCTCGTACGTCGCCTCGGGCGCGGCGCCGAGCAACAGCCCCGTGATCAGGGGCAGCGGCGTCGCGTCGTTGCCGCGTACCAGGACGGGCGGCAGATGGCCGGCCCTGGCCCAGCGCAGGGTGCGGCGGTCGGGGTCGTACAGGCCGCAGACCGCCGTGGCGGTGACGACTCCGGTCAGATGGTGGGCGACCATGTTGAGCCAGGACAGCAACTGGCCCGGTCCGGCGCCTGTCACGGCGAGACCGCGCAGCGCGTTGCGCAGGACGACCATGCTGGTGGCCGCCTCGATGCCGTGTCCGGCGACGTCCCCCACGCACAGCAGCACCAGCCCGGACGGCAGCACCACCGCGTCGTACCAGTCGCCGCCGACCAGGTGCTGGGTCTCGGCGGGCCGGTATCGGACGGCCACGCGCAGTCCGGGGGCCTCCAGCGGGGCCTGCGCCGGGGGCATGATCGCGTGCTGGAGCTGGAGGGTGAGCCGGTTGCGTTCGCTGGCCTGCTGCTCGGAGTGGGCGAGTTGGTCGCGGGTGGCGGCGAGGGCGACCTCCGTCCAGTGGTGGGCGGAGATGTCCTGGTAGGCACCCCGGACGACGAACAGCCGGCCGTCGGAGTCGAGGACCGGCTCGGCCACCACCCGGATGTGCCGGGTCACGCCGTCGGGCCGCTGGAGCCGGAAGGCGGCGGACGCGGCGCGACGGTGGTGCAGCAGGGTGCGCAGGAACCTGCCGACGACGACCGCGTCGTCGGGGTGGGCGTGGGCGGGCAGATCCTCCAGCGGGACCGGGCCGCTGACGGACGGCTTGCCGTAGAGGCTGAAGAGCTGGCCGTTCCAGGTGATCTCGCCGGTGAGGAGGTTCTCCTCGAAACCGCCGATGCGGCCGAGGCGCTGGGCGTGCTGCAGCAGGCTCGCCAGCCGTGCCGTCTCGTCCTCCATACGCCAGACGAGCAGGACGCTGCCACCGTGCCGGCTGACGCTGATATCGGCGACCGAGGCCAGCGGCACGTCGTCCACCAGGGCCGTGAGCCGCATCCGGTGGGCGCGGAACGGCTCACCCGTGGCATAGACCCGTTCGATCTGGTCGAACAACTCGCTCTCGCCGGCGGCCATCGGATACGTCTCCAGGAGCAGGGCTCCACTGACGGCGCCTCGCGGCCGGCCGGCCGGGTCGAGGAAGGGGATGTTGACGTGGTGGATACGGAAGTCGACCAGTTCCCCGGTGGCGTCCAGGTGCGGAACCAGCACCAGCGCCGGGTCGTGGAGACCGTCGGCGAGGTCCATGAGTTCGGCGGCGTCCGGCAGGATCCCGGGCCGTGTGTCGGCGTCGGGGTGGTGTGGAGCGTAGGTCTCCAGGGTGTGCGCGCACAGTTCGGCGAGGGCCTCGACCTGGCGGACGATCTGTGGAGGCTGGGCTCCCAGCGGTGTGGGCCAGACGATTTCCAGGACTCCGTGGATCCGCCCGCCGGTGCCCGCCGGCAGGGCGACCCGGCCGCCGTCGGCGTGGTGGCTCCGGCCGATGGAGGGCAGGCCGGTCTCCGCCAGACAGGAAATCCACTGGCCCGCTCGCTCACCGAGCCCTCGACGGGCCACCGTGACCACGCCCGGCGGCACATAGCGCCAGCGTGCCGCCTCCGCGGCCGGGAACCCGGCGCTGCCCGCCAGGGTGAGGGAGCCGTCGGCGCCCAGCGCCCAGATGGCCACGGCTTCCGCGCCGAGCGGCGTCAGAGCGTGTTCCAGCAGGGAGTCGGCCACGGCCTGCGTGTCGGGCGCGGCCAGCGCGCCGCTCTCGGCGGTCCGCAGCCGTACGGCGAAGGAGCCGTCCCTGGGCGGGTGGGCGGCGTCGGCGCGGTCCGCCGTGGTCTCGAGGAGCGCCGTCGTCACGTCGGAGAGCCGGTCACGCGCGGCCTGGTTGATGACTTCGACGGCGAATTCCAGGGGTGTCACGCCCGCCTGCTCGGTCAGCTCCGCGAGTTGCCGTGCCGCCTGCGACGGCCCGCACCCGAGCCGCTCGACGAGGATGCCCTTGGCCAGCTCGATCAGGGCACGGCCGTCCGCTTCCGCGTGGGCCGTCTGCACCTCGCGGCGCAGTCGCTCGACGGTCGCCGCGAGTCTGCCCACGGGGGAGGGCTGCCCCGCGTGGTCGTCCTCTTTCGGTCCGGCGTCCAGCGGCTCGGCCGGCGGATGGGGAATGCTCACGGTTGACCTGTTCCTCGGCTCGGGTGTCCTCGGACACCACGCGGTCGGTCGGCGCGCGGGGCGGTGCGGCTCCCCGTCATACGGACAGCCAGCGCCGGACGCGGCCGATGAGGTCGTTGGTGTCGACCGGCTTGGTGACGTAGTCGTTCGCGCCCGAGGCGAGGCTCTTCTCCTGGTCGCCGGGCATGGCCTTCGCGGTGACGGCGATGATGGGCAGATCGGCGTACTGGGGCATGGCCCGGATCTCCGCGGTGGCGGTGTAGCCGTCCATCTCGGGCATCATCACGTCCATCAGGACCACCGAGATGTCCGGATGGGCGAGCAGCATCTCGATGCCCTTGCGGCCGTTGTCGGCGTGCAGGACGTTGAAGCCGTGCAGCTCCAGCATCCCGCTCAGCGCGAAGAGGTTGCGCGCGTCGTCGTCGACCACGAGCACCGTACGGCCGGCGAAGGCGCCGTCGACGACCTGTGCGGCCGGGCGCTGGGACTCGTCCGTACGGACCAGTGACAGCACGTCGCCCGGCTCCTCGGCGGACAGGTGCAGGGTGATCCGTTCGCGCAGCTCGTCCAGGCTGGACAGGAAGTCCAGCGGGCGGCCGTCCGCACGGGAGCGCAACGCCTGCTCGTGCGCCTGGTCCACGCGATGACCGGTGTGCACCAGTACGGGGACGCCGGCCAGCGCCGAGTCACCCTCTATGGCGTCCAGCAGACGCGTCCCCTCGTCGTCGGGCATCCCCAGTTCCAGGACGACACAGTGGCAGGGCTCGGCGGCCAGTGTGCTCGCCGCCTCCTGTGCCCCGATCGCCGTGATGATGTCGATCGCCCCGAGCCGGCCGTCGTCGGGCGCGAGGTCCGCGACCGCGCGTTCCGCGACGAGGGTGAGCAGTCCGCGCGGACGGTCCTCGACGACGAGGAGGCGGCGTCGGCGCTGTTCGGGTGCCGTGGGGGAAGCGGAGTCCGGCCGGGAGACGGACGGGAGTTCACGGCCGGCCGTTCGGGAGTGCTGCTCCGTCGGAGGGCCGCCGCCGTCGAGCACCTCCTCGAAGTCGGCGCGTGCCACGGGGAGGTAGAGGGTGAAGGTGCTGCCCTGGCCGGGCGTGCTGTCCACCATGACGGCGCCGCCGAGCAGCTGGGCGATCTCCCGGGTGATCGACAGGCCGAGTCCGGTGCCGCCGTACTTGCGGCTGGTGGTGCCGTCCGCCTGCTGGAAGGCTCCGAAGATCGTCTCCAGTTGCTGCTGAGGAATGCCGATACCGGTGTCCCGCACCCTGAAGGCCACGACGGGACCGCCGCGGACGACGCCGGCGGGCACCTCCCGGTCGGCGGCGGGTTCGATGCGCAGGGCGACACTGCCCTGTTCGGTGAACTTCACCGCGTTCGACAGGAGGTTGCGCAGGATCTGGCGCAGCCGGGAGTCGTCGGTGAGCAGGTCGGCGGGCGTGCCCGGGGCGGTGGCCACCGTGAAGTCCAGGCTCTTCTGCGTCGTCATCGGCCGGAAGGTCGCCTCGACGTACTCCAGCAGTTTGCGCAGCGGGACCCGCTCGGGGGTGACGTCCATCTTGCCCGCCTCGACCTTGGACAGATCGAGGATGTCGTTGATCAGCTGCAGCAGGTCCGAGCCCGCCGAGTGGATGATGCCCGCGTACTCGACCTGCTTGGGCGTGAGGTTGCGCGAGGGGTTCTGGGCCAGCAACTGGGCCAGGATCAGCAGGCTGTTGAGCGGGGTGCGCAGTTCGTGGCTCATGTTCGCCAGGAACTCCGACTTGTACTTCGAGGCCAGCGCCAGCTCCTGTGCGCGCGTCTCCAGCTCCTGCCGTGCCTGCTCGATCTCCAGGTTCTTGGCCTCGATGTCGCTGTTCTGCGAGGACAGCAGGGATGCCTTCTCCTCCAGTTCGGCGTTAGAGCGCTGGAGTTCGTCCTGCTGCACCTGCAACTCCTCCGACCTGGCCTGCAGTTCGGCGGTCAGCCGCTGGGACTCGCCCAGCAGTTCGTCGGTGCGGGCGTTGGCCACGATGGTGTTGAGGTTGACGCCGATGGTCGGCATCAGCTGGGCGAGGAAGTCCTGGTGGATCTGGGTGAAGGCGGTGACGGAGCCCAGCTCGATGACCCCGAGCACCTGGTCCTCGACCACGATGGGCAGCACCACCAGGGCGCTGGGCACGGCCTGTCCGAGACCGGAGGAGATGGTCACGTAGCCCGGCGGCAGTTCCTCCACGCTGATGGGGCGCCGGTTGCGCGCGGCCTGTCCGACCAGGGAGCGTCCGACGGGGATGCGGTCCGGCCGGTCGGTGTCGTCCGGATAGCCGTACGAGCCCACCAGCCGCAGTTCGGGGCCGCGTTCGGTGTCCTCGGCGAGGTAGAAGGCGCCGTACTGGGCGGAGGCCAGCGGCGCGAGTTCGTCCATGATGAGCTCGGCGACGACGGGCAGGTCACGGTGGCCCTGCATCAGGCCGGAGATCCGGGCGAGGTTGGTCTTGAGCCAGTCCTGCTCCTGGTTGGCCCGGGTGGTCTCCCGCAGGGACTCCACCATGGAGTTGATGTTGTCCTTGAGGTCGGCGACCTCACCGGAGGCCTCCACGGTGATCGAGCGGGTCAGGTCGCCCTCGGCGACGGCACTGGTCACCTCGGCGATGGCACGGACCTGGCGGGTGAGGTTCCCGGCGAGTCCGTTGACGTTCTCCGTCAGCCGCTTCCAGGTGCCTTCGACGCCCTCCACCTCGGCCTGTCCGCCGAGTTGGCCCTCGCTGCCGACCTCGCGGGCGACGCGGGTGACCTCGGCGGCGAACGACGACAGCTGGTCGACCATCGTGTTGATGGTGGTCTTCAGCTCCAGGATCTCGCCGCGGGCGTCGACGTCGATCTTCTTCGACAGGTCGCCGTTCGCGACCGCCGTCGTCACCAGGGCGATGTTGCGGACCTGCCCGGTGAGGTTGTTGGCCATCGAGTTGACGTTGTCGGTGAGGTCCTTCCAGGTGCCCGCGACGTTCGGCACGTGTGCCTGGCCTCCGAGGCGTCCCTCGGTGCCCACCTCGCGGGCGACGCGGGTGACCTCGTCGGCGAACGCGGAGAGCGTGTCGACCATGGTGTTGATGACGTCCGCCAGAGCCGCGACCTCGCCCTTGGCCTCGACGGTGATCTTCTGGGAGAGGTCGCCGCGCGCGACGGCCGTGGCGACCTGGGCGATCGAGCGGACCTGGCCGGTCAGGTTCGACGCCATCACGTTGACGTTGTCCGTCAGGTCCTTCCAGGTCCCCGACGCGCCCCGGACGATCGCCTGTCCGCCCAGATTGCCCTCCGTGCCGACCTCGCGGGCGACGCGGGTGACCTCGTCGGCGAAACCGGAGAGCTGATCCACCATCGTGTTGATGGTGTTCTTCAGCTCCAGAATCTCCCCACGGGCATCCACCGTGATCTTCTGCGAGAGATCGCCCTGAGCCACCGCCGTGGCCACCTGGGCGATGTTGCGGACCTGCGAAGTGAGGTTGCCCCCCATGAAGTTGACGGAGTCCGTGAGGTCACGCCAGGTGCCCTTCACGCCCTTGACGTCGGCCTGTCCGCCGAGCCGGCCCTCGGTACCGACCTCACGGGCCACGCGGGTGACCTCGTCGGCGAAACCGGAGAGCTGATCCACCATCGTGTTGATGGTGTTCTTCAGCTCCAGAATCTCCCCACGGGCATCCACCGTGATCTTCTGCGAGAGATCGCCCTGAGCGACCGCCGTGGTGACCTGGGCGATGTTGCGAACCTGGGAAGTGAGGTTGCCCGCCATGAAGTTGACCGAATCGGTCAGGTCGCGCCAGACGCCACCGACTCCGGGCACCTGGGCCTGTCCGCCGAGCCGGCCCTCGCTGCCGACCTCGCGGGCCACCCGGGTGACCTCGTCGGCGAACGCGGAGAGCTGGTCGACCATCGTGTTGACGGTCTCCTTCAGCTGAAGGATCTCGCCCCGCGCGGGGACGTCGATCTTCTGCGACAGGTCGCCCTTGGCGACCGCGGTCGCCACCTGCGCGATGTCACGCACCTGGGTGGTCAGATTGCCCGCCATGGCGTTGACCGAGTCGGTCAGGTCGGCCCAGGTGCCCGAGACCCCCGGCACCTCGGCCTGGCCGCCGAGGGTGCCCTCGGTGCCCACCTCGCGCGCCACCCGCGTCACTTCGGAGGTGAACACGGACAGTTGGTCCACCATGCCGTTGAACACCGTGGCGATGTCGCCGAGGAGCCCCTCGCCGTCGGACGGCAGCCGGGTGCCGAAGTCGCCGTCCCGTACGGCGGTCAGTCCGGCCAGGAGCTGCCGTAGCTCCTGCTCGCCCGGGGCCCGGTCGACGGCCTCGATCGTCCTGCTGCTCATGCGCACCCTCGTTCCGCTCCCCAAGAGCCCTCACGGCGAGGACTCGGAACCCGCGCCGGGCCGGTGGAAGGCCCGCTCACCGACCGCGTTTCCGCAGTTCGCCGACCGGCCGGATGAGAAAATCCGGTGAAGATTAACTCAGCTTCGGGCACACGACCAAAGCCTGGCGCGGAGATATCGGTCGGCCGAAAAAGACCTGCATCAGGCGGATTACACGAACGAACACTGGGCACTCGTGCCGGTTCGGCTCCGCCGCTCACAGTGCCCTCGGCGCCCTGTCCGGACCGGTGGGTTCCGGCCGGTGCGCGTCGTGCCAGGCCCACCTGCGCGGGGGGCCTCTCGGCCATTGCGGGCTCACCGAAAATGCCCCACCCTGTCGGCCGGACGCCAGGACGGCAGGACGGCCTGGCGCCATGACGTGAGAGAAGAGAGGCCCCGCATGGCCGCGACTCAGCGCAGAAGCCGGAAGATCATGATGACGCCGGACGAGCTGGACGAGTTCCTCACCACTCAGCGCATGTGCCGGGTCGCCACACTGTCGAGTGACGGCGCCCCGCATGTCAGTGCCCTCTGGTTCGCCTGGGACGGCACCTCGCTGTGGCTGTACTCCATCGTGCGCAGCAAGCGCTGGGCCGACCTTCGTCGCGATCCGCGCGTCGCGGTCGTCGTCGACTCCGGCGAGGGGTACGGGGAGCTGCGTGGCGCCGAGCTGTCGGGCACCGTGGAGTTCGTGGGCGAGATACCCCGCTCCGGCGAGCCGTGTCCCGAACTCGCCCTGCTGGAACCGCTGTTCGCCCGCAAGAACTTCGGCCTGGAGGAAATGCCGCACGACGGCCGGCATGCGTGGATCCGTCTGACCCCGGCGAAGACCGTCTCCTGGGACTTCCGCAAGCTGTGACGCCCGTCCCTCATGAGGGGGGCGCCTGTCACCTGCGCAGCACGTCAAGTATTGGTAATGGTTTCCATATCGATTGGATCCGGCGATGTTTTTGACATTCATTTCCATCTACTGTGGCGAGCGCACCCTTGCTGACCACCTGTCGTGGAGGATCCATGTCCCCGTCCCCGTCCCGGCGCCTCGCCCTGATCACCGGCGCCTCACTGGCCCTCCTGACGGGGTGCGGCAGCTCGTCGGACTCCGGCGGTGACGGGAGCGGTGCGCAGGAACCGGCTGCCTCGTCCAAGATCGTCGTGGTCGCCTCTACGAACGTCTACGGCGACATCGTCGAACAGATAGGCGGCGCGAAGGTCGACGTCACCTCGATCATCAGCGACCCCGACCAGGACCCGCACTCCTACGAGGCCAACACCCAGAACCAGCTGGCCCTGTCCAAGGCGAAGGTCGTCGTCGAGAACGGCGGCGGCTACGACGACTTCGTCGACCGGATGCTGAAGAGCGGCGGCTCCTCCGCCGAGGTCGTCAACGCCGTCAAGGTCTCCGGGAAGACCGCCCCGAAAGGCGGCGAGCTCAACGAGCACGTCTGGTACGACTTCCCGACCGTCGCGAAGATCGTCGACCGTGTCGCCACGGCGCTGGGCAAGGCCGACGCCGACGACGCCGCCCTCTTCACCAGGAACGCCGAGGCCTTCAAGGCCAAACTCACGGCGCTGGAGGCGAAGGAAGCCCGGATCAAGAAGGAGCACGCCGGCGAGGGCGTCGCCATCACCGAACCCGTGCCGCTCTACCTGACCACCGCGAGCGGGCTGGTGAACAAGACGCCCCCGGCGTTCAGCGAGGCCATCGAAGAGGGCGACGACGTCTCTCCCAGGGTCCTGCAAGCCACGCTGGCCGTGTTCAGCGACAAGCAGGTCGGAGCGCTGGTCTACAACGAGCAGACCTCCGGCCCGCAGACCGAGAAGTCCAAGGCCGCGGCCGAGGCGGCCGGCATCCCCGTCGTACCCGTGACCGAGACCCTGCCCGCGGGCAAGGACTACCTCGGCTGGATGACCTCCAACGTCGACGCGCTCGCGAGCGCGCTCGCCAAGTGAGGCAGCCCGCCCCGGCCGCCGTACCCCTGCCCCGTCAGGCCGAGGGGCCCGCCGGGGGCAGCGGCTCCGGGGCCGTGGTCAGTCTGCGCGGCGCCGAACTGTCGTACGGCGCCCGTGTGGTGTGGCAGGGCCTCGACCTGGACGTACGGCCGGGCGAGTTCCTGGCCGTGCTCGGGCCGAACGGATCGGGCAAGACCAGTTTCGTCCGGGCCCTGCTGGGCCGGCAGCCCCTGTCCGCCGGAACACTGACCGTCCTCGGCGGCTCCCCGCGCGAGGCCGGCCGGTACCTCGGATACGTCCCTCAGCAGGCGGAGGTGTCCGCGCAGGCGATGCTGCGGGCCCGCGATCTCGTGCGCTTCGGCATCGACGGGCACCGCTTCGGACCCCGGCTGCGGACGGGCGCCGTCCGTCGGCGGGTCGACGAGATCCTCGCCTCCGTCGGAGCCACCGCGTACGCCGACGTCCCCCTCGGCATGCTGTCCGGCGGCGAACGGCAGCGCGTCCGGATCGGGCAGGCCCTGGCCACCGATCCGCGCATCCTGCTCTGCGACGAGCCGCTGCTCTCCCTCGACCTGAACCACCAGCGGGCCGTCACCGAACTCGTGGACGCCCGCCGCAGGTCCCACGGCACGTCCGTGGTCTTCGTGACCCACGAGATCAACCCCGTGCTCGGCCTGGTCGACCGCGTCCTGTACTTGGCGCCGGGCCGTCACCGGATCGGCACACCGGACGAGGTGCTCACCTCCGAGTCGCTGTCGGAGCTGTACGGCACCCGGGTCGACGTCGTCCGTGTCCGGGGGCGGGTCGTGGTCGTCGGCGCCCCCGACGGACCGGCCACTCCCCCGCATCACGCCCAGGAGACCGCCCACGGGGTGGTCCGCCAGACCGAGGAAGTGCACCCATGACGCTCGCCGAGGGGGTCTGGCACCAGATCTTCAGCTTCGACAACTACGGCGAACTCCTGGCGCTGGTCCGCAACTCCCTGATCGCGGGTGCCGCGCTCGGCCTGGTCGGCGGACTGGCCGGGGTCTTCGTCATCATGCGCGACCTGCCGTTCGCGGTGCACGGCATCAGCGAACTGTCCTTCGCGGGCGCGTCGGCGGCCCTGCTGCTGGGTGTGAACATCGTGGGGGGCTCGATCGTCGGCTCGCTTCTCGCGGCCGGCGCGATCGGGGCCCTGGGCGCGCGGGCCCGTGACCGCAACTCGGCGATCGGCATCCTCATGCCGTTCGGTCTCGGGCTCGGCGTGCTCTTCCTCGCTCTCTACAAGGGCCGGGCGGCCAACAAGTTCGGCCTGCTCACCGGGCAGATCGTGGCCGTCGACACCCCGCAGATGACCTGGCTCCTGGGCACCTCGGCCCTGGTCCTGGTCGCCCTGGTCGTCATCTGGCGCCCGTTGACCTTCGCCAGCGCCGACCCGGACGTCGCCGCCGCCCGTGGTGTGCCGGTGCGCGGACTGTCCTTCGCCTTCATGCTCGTGCTCGGTCTCACCGTCGCCCTGTCGGTCCAGGTCGTCGGCGCTCTGCTGGTCCTGACCCTCGTCGTCACACCCGCCGCGGCCGCCGCGCGCGTCACCGCGTCCCCGGTTCTGTTGCCGCTGCTCAGCGTGGTGTTCGCCGTGCTCTCCGTCGAGGGCGGCATCCTGCTCGCCCTGGGCAGCTCCATCCCCATCAGCCCGTACGTCACCACGATCTCGTTCTCCATCTACGCGCTGTGCCGCCTGGCCGGCGCCTACCGGACCCGGCGCTGGGGAGACCGGAGGACGGTCCCGCAGCCCGCCTGACACCGGATCTCCGGATCCGAATGTCCGGTGATCCGGATGTCCGGAGATTGGGACGCGGCCCCTCCCGCACCGGCCCTTGTCACACACGGACGAAGCCCGGTCCCCTGGGACTCACCTCGCGCACACAGAACGGTGATTGACCCGGGCCCCTCCATCGTCGCTGCCATATTCGAAAGCCACTTTCGGAGGTGGCTGTGACGCTAGAGGCGACAACATCCTGGGACGCACATCTGCCCGACCGCACCGCCGACCGCATCACCGTTCTGGAGAGCCGCCGGTCGCGGGCGCTGACGGAGGGCGGGCCGGGAAGACGCGGGGAGTACGGCGCCCGCGAGCGGATCGACCTGCTGCTCGACGAGGGATCGTTCACCGAGACCGGGATGTTCGTCCGGGCCCGGCCCACCGGGGACGGCACCCCCCGCCCGTACGGGGACGGGGTGGTCACCGGGCACGGCACGGTCGACGGACGTGCCGTCTGTGTGTTCGCCCAGGACTCCACGGTCTTCGGCGGCAGCATGGGCGAGGCATTCGGGGAGAAGACGGTCGCCCTGATGGACCTCGCGATGAGGACCGGCTGCCCGGTGATCGGGCTCAACGACGGCGGTGGCGCCCGTATCCAGGAGGGCGTCGCCTCGCTCGCCCTCTACGCCGAGCTGGTGCGCCGCAATGTCCAGGCGTCCGGGGTGATCCCCCAGCTGTCGGTCGTGCTCGGGCCGTGCGCGGGCGGGGCCGCCTACTCGCCGGCCATCACCGACTTCACCGTGATGGTGGACGGCGCCTCACACATGTTCGTCACCGGGCCCGACGTCATCGAGGCGGTCACCGGGGAACGCACCAGCGCCGAGGACCTGGGCGGCGCCCGCACCAGCAACTCCGTCAACGGCAACGCCCACTTCCTCGCCGCCGACGAGGTGGAGGCCCTCGACACCGTACGGGACCTGCTGTCGTACCTGCCCGCCAACAACCTGGAGCGGCCTCCGCAGTACGCGCCCGTGGCGGCGCCCACCGACCGGTGTCTCGACGAGGTCGTGCCGGACCGGCTCGGGCAGGCCTACGACATGCGGGACATCCTGCACGCGGTTGTCGACGGCGGTGAACTGCTGGAGATCCAGGAGCTGTTCGCGCCGAACATCATCTGCGCGCTGGCCCTCGTCGAGGGCGCCTCCGTCGGTGTCGTCGCCAACCAGCCGCTCCACAGCGCCGGTGTGCTCGACATCGACGCCTCCGAGAAGGCGGCGCGGTTCGTGCGGTTCTGCGACGCGTTCGGCATCCCGCTGCTGACCTTCACCGACGTCCCCGGTTATCTGTCCGGCGTCCGTCAGGAGCAGGCCGGGATCATCCGGCGCGGCGCCAAACTGCTGTACGCGTACGCCGAGGCGACCGTCCCGAAGGTCACGGTGGTGGTGCGCAAGGCGTACGGCGGCGGGTACGCCGTGATGGGCTCCAAGCATCTGGGTGCCGACATCAACCTCGCCTGGCCCAGCGCCCGTATCGCCGTCATGGGCGCCGAGGGCGCGGTGGGTGTCCTGCACCGGCGTGAACTGGCCGCCGCCGCCGACCCGGACGCGCTGCGGGCCGGCCTCGTCGCCGCGTACGAGAGCACGCACGGGACGCCCTACCTGGCCGCCGAACGCGGGTACGTCGACGCCGTCATCGCCCCGCGCGACACCCGGGACCACATCGTCCGTGCCCTGCGCGCGCTGCGCGGCAAGCGCGCCCCGATGCCGACGCGCAGGCACGGCAACATCCCGCTCTGAACCGCACGAGGCCTCCGAGCCGACCGAATCCCGCTGTTCCGCCGTTCCCGCCGTTCCCGCGATGTGAGGAGCCATGCCCGATGGACAGCCGCCGCCCCCCGCTCGCCCCCGCCACTGCTCCCCGGAGTCTGCCGGAGTACGTGCGGCACTGGGCCGAAACCACCCCCGACCGCCGGGCGTTCACCTTCGTCGACCATCCCGCCCCGCGGTCGCGCGGCGTCCACCGCACCCTGACCTGGCGCCGACTGGACCTACGGGTAAGGGCGTTGGCCGCCCGGCTCACCGAAGAGGCCGAGCCCGGAACCCGGGTGGCGCTGCTCTGCCCGCAGGGTAGGGAGTACGTCACCGCCTTCCTGGCGGCGCTCACGGCCGGGCTGGTCGCCGTACCCCTGTATCCGCCGGGCCTGTCCGGGCACGGTGACCGGCTCGCGGCCGTGCTGGACAACGCGTGCCCGGCGCTAGTACTGACGACCAGTCAGGTTCTTGATGAGGTACGGGACTTCTGTGCCCGTCTGCCGGTGCGGATCGTCGCCGTCGACCAAGTGCCCGACGACGTCGCGGATTTCCTGCCGGTCGCACCTGACGACGATGCCATCGCCTACCTCCAGTACACGTCCGGCTCGACCCGTTCCCCGGCCGGCGTGGAAATCAGTCACGGCAATGTCGTCGCCAACGCCCGTCAGGCGCTGGCCGCTTACGGCGTGGACGAGCGTCCGGTGACCTGTGTGGGCTGGCTGCCGCTCTACCACGACATGGGGCTCGTCTTGAGTGTCGCCGCTCCCGTCGAGCGGGGACTGCTGTCGGTGCTGATGGATCCCGCCGCGTTCCTGCACGAGCCGGTGCGCTGGCTGCGGCTGCTCGCCGCGCATCCGCGCGCACTGAGCGCGGCCCCCAACTTCGCCTACGACTACTGCGCTTCGGCCGTCACCGACGCCCAGAAGAGGGAACTGCGGCTGGACGGTGTCGCCGCGCTGCTCAACGGCAGCGAGCCGGTCCGCCCCGGCACCGCCGACCACTTCCACGCCGCCTTCGCCGCCCAGGGACTGGCGCCCGACACCCACTGTCCGTCGTACGGGCTTGCCGAGGCCACCGTCTTCGTCAGCGCCGCCCGGCCCGGGGAGCCGCTCCGCAGGTTCACGCTCGACCGTGACGCGCTCACCGCCGGGAAGGCCCTGCTCGCGCGGGCCGACGATCCGGAAGCCGTGACGCTGGCCGGCTGCGGGACTCCGGCGGGGCAGCTGGTCCGTATCGCCGACCCCGTGTCACGCGCCCGGTTGACCGAGGGAGAGGTCGGCGAGATCTGGGTGCAGGGTCCCAACGTGGGTCGGGGCTACCGGAATCGGGACGAGCAGACCCGGCGGGTGTTCGGTGCCACGTTCGCCGACGACCCGGCCGACCGCGGTCACTGGTTGCGCACCGGCGACCTGGGGACGTTCCTGGACGGGCAGTTGATCGTCACCGGGCGACTGAAGGACCTCATCGTCGTCGACGGCCGCAACCACTATCCGCAGGACGTGGAGGCCTCGGTGCAGGACGCGGACCCGGTCGTGCGGCGCGACCGGCTCGTCGCGTTCGGGGTGCCGGGTGACGAGGGCGAGCGGGTGGTCGTCGTGGCCGAGCACGTACGGAGCGTCGGGCTCACGGAGATCGACGTACCGGGGCTGGTGCGGGCCGTGCGCGCGGCCGTCTCGGCCCGGCACGGGCTGCGGCTCGCCGACGTCGTCCTCGTGCCGCCGGGCACCGTGCCCCGTACGTCGAGCGGCAAGGTGGCACGGGCCCTGACCCGGCGACGCTATCTGGAGGGCGCCTACACGCCGGAGCCGGCCGCGTGAGGGGCGCCGACAAAGGCCGGACACGTCAGCTGGTCAGGGAGCGGGTGGCCGCCTGGAGCGGTACGGCTCCCGGGGACGTGCCCATGGACCGGCCGCTGGCGGACCTCGGAATGTCGTCGCGGGACGCGGTCGTGCTGGCCGGGGACCTCTCGCGGGCGACCGGTCGTGAGCTGTCGGCGACGCTGCTGTGGGAGGCACCCACCGGTGAGGCCTTGGTGGAGTACCTGTGCCGCACGGAACCAGGGACGGCGGCCGGCCCCGACCCGGTGGACAGACCGGCCCCTCCCCCGCCCCCGGCCGACGAACCCGTGGCGGTCATCGGGGTCGGCTGCCGGCTACCCGGGGGTGTGCACGGGCCGGGCGACTACTGGCGGCTGCTGACCGACGGTGTCGATGCCGTCCGCCGGGTCCCCGAGGACCGCTGGCGCGACTTCGCCCCGTTCCCGCCCGCCGAGGCACCCCTGTACGGCGGTTACCTCGACGACATCGCCGGGTTCGACGCCGACTTCTTCCGTGTCACCCCGCGCGAGGCCGCGGTGATGGACCCGCAGCAGCGGATCCTGCTGGAGGTCGTCCACGAAGCCCTCGACCATGCCGCCGTCCCCGCCGCCTCCCTCGCCGGCAGTGCCACCGGTGTCTTCGTCGGCGTCTCCGCCGCCGAGTACGGCTCACTCACCGGCGCCGACCCGACGGCCGTCGACCCCTGGGCGCCCGCCGGCGCGGCGCCCAGCGTGACCGCCGGGCGGCTGGCCTACGTACTGGACACCCGGGGGCCGGCCATGGCCGTCGACACCGCCTGCTCGTCCTCGCTGGTCGCCGTGCACCAGGCCTGTGTCAGCCTGCGCACCGGTGAGAGCGACACGGCGATCGCCGCCGGGGTCAACCTGCTGCTCTCGCCGACCGTCGGCGTGGCGTTCCGGCGGGCGGGGGCTCTCGCGCCGGACGGGCGGTGCAAGCCGTTCGCGGCGGCGGCCGACGGCATCGGGCGCGGCGAGGGATGCGCGGCCGTGCTGCTCAAGCGGCTGTCCGACGCCGAGCGGGACGGCGACCGGGTCCTCGCCGTCATCCGCGCCACCACCGTCAACTCCGACGGCCGCTCCAACGGCCTCCTGGCGCCCAACCCCACAGCCCAGAAAGCCCTGTTGGCCACTGCCTACGCCCGCGCCGGGCTCGATCCGGCGTACGTCGACCACGTCGAGGCGCACGGCACCGGTACCCCGCTCGGCGACCCGATCGAGGCGGGCGCGCTCAGTGCCGTACTGGGGGCGGGCCGCGACCCCGACCAGCCGCTGCTGCTCGGCTCCGTCAAGGGCAACCTCGCCCATCTGGAGTCCGCAGCGGGCATCGCCGGGCTGGTGAAGACGGTCCTCGCGCTGCACCACGACACCGTTCCGCCGTCCCTGCACTGCGCGGAGGGGAGCGCCCTGGACGACGAACGGCTGCGGGTGGTCACCGAGTGCGAGCCGTGGCCGCGCTACGGCGGTACGGCCACCGCCGGGGTGTCCGGGTTCGGGTTCGGCGGCACCAACGCCCATGCGGTACTGGAGGAATGGCGGCCCGACGTCCTGCCGTCTCCCCAGGAGGAGGAACCGGTCGCCCGCCTCCATCTCCTCTCCGACGTCGACACCGTCCGTCTGCGGGACACCGCGACGCGGCTCGCCGACTGGCTCCGTACGCCCGAGGGCGGCGCCGCGCACCCCGCCGACGTGGCGCGCACGCTCGCCGGACGTGTCGGGCGGGGTACCGTGCGCGCCGCGGTGGTCGCCCGCGACGGCGACGAACTGGCGGACGGGCTGCGGGCGTTGGGGCAAGGAGATCCGCACTCGCGAGTTGTGACAGGCGAGCGGGATCTCGTCGGGCGCGGTCCGGTGTGGGTGTACTCCGGGTACGGCAGCCAGTGGGTCGGCATGGGGCGGCGGCTGCTGGCCGAGGAACCCGCCTTCGCCGCCGCGGTGGAGAAGCTCGATGCGCAGATCGCCCCGGAGTGCGGGCTGTCCCTGTACGAGCACCTGGCGGACGGCCGCGACCTCGACCGCCTGGAGGTCGCCCAACCCGTGCTGTTCGGGCTGCAGTTGGCCCTCGCCGAGCTGTGGCGTTCGTACGGTGTCGAACCCGCCGCCGTCATCGGCCATTCCGTGGGTGAGGTGGCCGCGGCGGTGTGCGCGGGCGCCCTGGAGGTGTCGGAAGCCGCCCGGGTGATCGCCGTACGGGCCCGGCTGCTCAGCGGACTGCGGGGCGGCGCCATGGCTGTCGTCGACCTCGCCGACGGTGAACTCGACGTCCTGGCACGGGACTTCCCCGGTGTCTGCGTCGCCGTGCACTCCTCGCCCCTGCAGAAGATCGTCGCCGGGGAGGAGCCGGCGGTGACCCGGCTCGTGCGGCGGCTGGAGCAGGAGGGGCGGACCGCTCGCGCCCTGCGTGTCGTCGGCGCCGGGCACTCACCCCAAGTCGAGCCGCTGCTGGCGGAGTTGACGGGCTCCCTGGCCGACGTCCGGGGCGGCCGTCCCCGGGTCCCCGTCTACTCCACCGTCCTGGACGACCCACGCGACGACTCCCTCTTCGACGCCGCCCACTGGGCGGCGAACCTGCGGCGGCCCGTACGCCTGGACCGGGCCGTCGCGGCTGCCGCGGCCGACGGTCACACCGCCTTCGTCGAGATCTCGCCGCACCCTGTCCTGACCAGGGCCGTCCTCGACACCGCGCCCGGCGCCCTCGCCATCGGCACCCTGCGCCGCGACGACGACAGCGGTGCCGGATTTCTGGCCCGGGTCGGCGCCCTGTACTGCGCGGGCGGGCGCCTGTCGTCACCTCCGGGCCGCGTCATCGACCTGCCCGCGCCGCGCTGGCGGCATGTCCGGCACTGGTGGACGGACGGGCGCGCGGCGCCCACCACATCCGCAACGCCCACAACGTCCGCGACCGGCACGGTGACCGAAGAGGCCCGCGTGCCGGACCCGTCCGTCTCCGGCCGGCTGCGTCATCACATCGCCGCCGTCACCGGCCACCCGACGACCCGCCTCACGCCCTCCACCGTCCTGGCCGACCTCGGCCTGGACTCCCTAATGGCGGTCCGTGTCCGCACCGCGCTGGAAGCCGAGTTCGGCATCGAGCTGCCCCTGCGCGAGCTGCTCGGCGCCACCTCCGTCCAGTCGCTGGCCGACCGGCTCCAACAGGCGCTCCCGACCGGCGAGTCGGCCGGTTCCCTGCGTACCCTGCGCGCCGGGGGCTCCCGGCCCCCGCTCTTCCTCGTCCACGCCGCCGGTGGCACGACCGACGTCTACCGGGCGCTGGTCGAACGGCTCGGCGAGGAGCGGCCGGTGTACGGACTGGAACGGCTCCCGGACGCCCGTACGGTGACCGAGAAAGCGCGCCGCTACGCCGAGGCCGTCACCGCCGCGCACCCCACCGGGCCCTGTCTGCTGGGCGGTTGGTCCTTCGGAGGCTTCGTCGCCCAGGAGACGGCACGGCAACTCGGCGCCGCCGGGCGGGACGTGGAACTCGTGGCGCTCATCGACTCCGTACGGCCCCTCCCCCGGCCCGGGGACACTCCGGGCGACCGGATCCGCGCCCACTTCGAGGGCTTCGCCGGTCACGTCGCCGACGCGTACGGCGCCCAACTGGAGCTGCCGTACGACGAGTTGCTCGCGATGGACGACGACAGCGAGCGCATCGACATCGTGCTGCGGGCCCTGCGCGAGGTCGCCGACATACCGCCCGCCGCTCTGGAGCACCAGCGCTCCTCCTACCTGGACCTGAGGATCGGTGAGGCCCACCGGCCCGGGACCTACGACGGGCGGGTGGTCCTGTACCGGGCCACCGAGCCCGCCCCGCACACCGTGCGCGACCCCGCGTACGAACGGGACGACGAGTCGCTCGGCTGGGACGAGGTGTGCCCGCGGCTGACGGTCGTAGCGGTCGCGGGGCACCATCTGTCGCTGCTCGACCCGCCGTGCGTGGACGAGATCGCCGCCGGGTTGCGGCGCGCACTCGACGAACAGAGCCGCTGAACCGGACGACGAGGAGCAGACCATGGACCGTCCCAGCACCCGAGTGTCCCGACGCGCTGTCACCAAGGCCGCCACGGCCGTCGGTCTGACCGCGCTGCTCGGCAGCAGAGCCGCCACCGCCCGAGCCGCGACCCCGCTCTCCGCCCGCACCCTGGACATCACCGTGTCGTCCCCCGCCCTGGGCCGCAGCGCACCGGTCCGGCTGATCCTGCCGTCGAGTTTCGGCACGCAGACGGGGCGGACCTACCCCGTGCTGTATCTGCTGCACGGCGCCCACGACGACTACACGTCCTGGACCCGGGAGACGGACATCGAGGCCTTCACCGAGGGCAGGGACCTGATCGTGGCGATGCCGGACGCGGGCCCCACCGGCATTCCCAGCGCCTGGCGCGGCGGCCCCGACTACGAGGTCTTCCAGCTCACGGAGGTGCCCGCGCTGCTCGCCCGCCAGTACCGGGCCTCCGGTGTCCGGGCCGTCGCCGGTGTCTCCACCGGCGGCTACGGCGCCATGTCGCACGCGGCACGCCATCCGGGCATGTTCGCGGCGGCGGCCTCGTACAGCGGCATCCTCGACACCATGGCACCCGGTGTGCCGCCGCTGGTGGACGCCATCGTGGCCCGCGAGAACCTGGCGCCCGGCTCCCTGTGGGGCAATCCCTTCCTGAACCTCCTCACCTGGCGCGACTTCAACCCGCGGTCCCGCGCCGAGGGGCTGCGCGGCACCCCCCTGTACGTCTCCAGCGGCAGCGGAGTCGTCGGTGGCACCGGTGACTGGCTGCCCGAGGCGCTGGAGAGCGCCCTGTGGCTCTCCGCGCACGCCTTCACCGACACGCTCGCACTGCTCCGCGTCCCGGTCACGACCCACTACTACCCGGGCGGAGGACACAGCTGGGCCTACTGGAGGGGCGAGTTCAGGGCGTCCTGGCCGATGCTTGCCAGGGGCCTGGGGCTGCCCGAGTGAGGCCGGTACCGTCGGGGCACGGAACGGAGCGCAGGGGACGTCCGTCCAACCCAGGACTTGTCCCTCGCCCCACGGGCACCAACCCGAGGGTGAGCCTCTTCCGGGTGAAAGGAGGGCCCTCCGTGGCGACCCCCGCCGCCCCGCACGGTGAACCGGACGGCCCCGGAGCCGCCGCCGTACCGCCCGAACTGGCCAGACTGCTGCGCAACCAGCTGGAGGCCGTCGCCGACGAGGTGGAGGAGGAGGTACGCAGACAGGTCCCCGAGTACGCCGTCCGGTCGGCCGACGGAGCGAGCCGCGCACTCCTCAGATCCGGGGTCGTCCAGGCGCTCACCCTGTTCGTCGACCACATCGCCGATCCGTGCTGCCGGGGAGACTCGATCACCGCGATCTACCACGAGCTGGGGCGCGGCGAGGCGCTGGAGGGCCACAGCCTCGAAACGC
Organism: Streptomyces sp. NBC_01390; assembly: GCF_045040105.1. NCBI lineage: Bacteria > Bacillati > Actinomycetota > Actinomycetes > Kitasatosporales > Streptomycetaceae > Streptomyces > Streptomyces sp. NBC_01390. Next base: position 1,222,088 of record NZ_CP109551.1, read on the forward strand.
TGCAGTCCGCGCTGCGGGTCGGGGGGCTGCACGCCTGGCGGCTGCTGGGCCGTACGACCGAGGAACTCGGGCTGGACTCCTCGGTGATGGCCGGGCTGGGCGAGCTGGCGTTCCGGACCGTGCACGAGGTCGCCGAGGCAGCGGCGGCGGGGTACGCGGAGGGGCAGCTGCGCAGCGCGGACGAGCTGGAACGCCGCAGGGGGCGGCTGCTCGCGCTGTTACTGGGCGAGCAGCCGGTGTTACCGGAGGCGGTGCGGGACCTGGCGCACGGCGCCCGTTGGTCCGTACCGCCGTACGTCGCGGTCGTCGTCCTCGCGGCCCCGTCGGACCAGCGGGAGGAGCGGCCGCTGGCCGCCGCCGGGGCGCTGGTGGACATGGAGTCCCGGCCGCCACGGATGCTGGTGCCAGACCCGGACGGCTCGGGCGGCTTCGGCGGCCGGGCGTTCACGCTCGCCCTACGGGGGCGGCCGGCGGCGATCGGGCCGACGGTCCCCCTCGTCGAGGCGGCCAGGTCGCTGCGCTGGGCCGTCCGGGCCCTCGGGCTGATGGGGCGCGGGATACTCCCCCGGCAGGGGGTGGTGCGCTGCGCCGACCATCTGTCGACCCTGCTGCTGCACAGCGACGAACCCATGCTCGACCTGCTCCGGACCCGCGCCCTCGCTCCCCTCGACGGGGTCTCCGAGCAGCCGCGCGGCAGGCTCGCGGAGACACTGCTCGCGTGGCTGCTCAGCGGCAGCAACGTGCCCGAGGTCGCCGCCCGCCTCCACGTCCACCCGCAGACGGTCCGCTATCGCCTGCGCCAGCTGGAGAAGCTCTTCGGTGAGGCCCTGCACGACCCGGGAAACCGCCTGGAGCTGATTCTGGCACTCACGTCGGCACAAAAAAACGAGGAATTCCTGAATTCCCGTCCATAACTCTCGGTGCGTCAACACTAATACGTTCGGGACGTCCTTTCTCATAGGCGCTTGACCGCGCCCGACCCGCAAAGGATCCCCCATGCGTATCCGCTTCTGTCTCGCCGCGCTCGCACTCGTCGGCGGGGCCGGACTGACCACCCTCTCGGCACCCGCCGCCACCGCCGCCGCCTGTAGCGACATCGACGTCGTCGCAGCTCGCGGCACGTTCGAGCCGGGCACGCTCGGCGCGATCGTCGGCGACCCGGTGTACTCCGCCCTCCAAAGGAAACTGACGGGCAAAAGCCTGTCCAGCTACAAGGTGAACTACCCCGCGGACCTTTCGCTCACCTCGGCCGCGCAGGGAAACTCGGATCTGGTGAACCACGTCAGGGGCCAGGCGACGGCGTGCCCGAACCAGCGTTTCGTGCTCGTCGGCTATTCGCAGGGCGCAAACGTCGTCGACAACTCCATCGGAATCAGCAGCGCCGGCGCGGTGGTCGGCAGCCCGATCGTGGCCACCATTCCCGCCGCACTGGAAGGAAGGGTCGCCGCGGTGCTGCTGTTCGGCAACCCGATCCGGGCCATCGGCAAGAGCGTCACCGGCACCTACCAGAGCCGCACCATCGACTTCTGCGCCAAGGGTGACCCCATCTGTGAGAACGGCGGGGGCGACGTACTGGCCCACCTCGGCTACACGGCGAACGCCGCCGCGGCGGCCGACTTCGCGGCGACCAAGGTCTGAGCCGCGCGAGCCCACGGCCGTAGCCGACCGCCTTGGCGTTCCTTTTCTACCGGCCTCGAACGGCGTCTCGAACTGGTTCGCTCACCTGTCGACACCGGCCGACTGCGGACCATGCCGACCGGGCTGCCCGCTGCCGCGTTTCGACGGCGGGCGCCCGGTCCTGGCGGTCGACGTGTCGCCGTGGCTTCGCTCGGACCCGCCACCTGGTAGAGGCGTCCGCCCGGGTGTGGCCAGATTGATCGTTGTACGACTTCCGTCTGGGTCTGAGACTGCTGTTGGCCAAACAGTGAGTTGATGACGGGGTGCTCGGTGAAACGCATTCACTTCACGGCGGAGGACCTGGCGCGGACCCGTGTGGCCACGACGATCGGCGTGGCGGCGGAGACGTTCGACAGTGTGAGGCTGTTGAGGGATCGCGACGCCAGTCCCGCCTTCCGCCGTTGGCAGTTGTCGGTGCGTGGACGGCTGGGCGGTCAGGCCGGCCCGGTTGCCGCGTTGCTGCCCATGCGTGGTCCGCTGCTCGACGCGATGAGTCTGATGGGAGACACGGCATCCATCGACGAGGCGGTGGACAACTTCATGGCGGCGCCCCGCGCTCTGCTGCGCCTCGAGCTGGAGAACATCGACTTCCACCCTTCACACCGGTCCTGGGCCCGGAACCTGATGGACAATGACCGGGAAGCTCGCCTCCAGGTGACTGCGGCGCTCAGGGCCTGCCACAGTGTCACCGTCGCGCCCTTCTGGAGCAGGGTGCGCTCTCATCTGAGTGAGGTCCGTGCCGCTTACGTGGGCACGATGGCTGACGGCGGGGTGGAACAGCTCTTCACCACGCACTGCGGCCCGTTTGCCCGCTGGCGGCCACCCGTGCTCGAAGTCGTTCACCCGCACGATGCGGACATCCACCTGAGCGGGCGAGGTCTCGTCATCGCACCCACAGTGTTCTCCACACCGCAGATCGAACTTCTGTATTCGGCACTGGACCCGGCCCAAGCACCCACGCTGGCCGTCCCCACCCTCAGTGGAACCTCACTCAACACCTCACTGTGGGAAGGCATCGGCGAGTCCACCGCCCAGTCGCTCGACGACCTGCTGGGACGCACCAGGGCCGCGGTACTGAGGGCGGCCGTCGGCGGATGCGGCACCACGGAGCTGGCCCGCCGTGTGAACATCTCGCCGGCGACCGCGAGCCACCATGCGACGGTGCTGCGCAATGCCCACTTGATCACCACCCGGCACGAAGGCAAGGCGGTCCTCCACACCGTCACGTCACTGGGCATCGCCCTGCTTGGGCAGAGCTTCCTCGGCTGACCGGCCGGCACGTTTCGACGGTCATCGAAACCTTGGCGACTGTCCCCCGGCGGAGCCTACGCTTCGACGGGCGTTGATCACGGATGTCGAACGCCGGGATCCCAGGAACCTCCTGAGAGCGGACTGACGCACCGAATCCGTTACACGAATCGGAAAGACGTAACTGTGCAAAGCAGATTGTCGAGGGTCAAGGCGATGCTCGCCGTTGCTGCGGCAGTTCTGGCTCTGAGCTTCAGCGCCGGCGCCTCATCAGCCAGTACTCCCGCCGATATCAGTCCCTATGCCTCCCAGGCCAAGCAGGCAGGCCTCACCGCCACTCAGACGGCGGCACTCCAGGGCGAGGTAGGCCGGTATCTCGCCCAGACAGGAGGAAAGCAGGTGGCCGCCAATGTGATCGACCTGGGCGGCAAGCATCTGATGTTCGTGGCTCTTCCCGGCGAAGCACATCCCCGCGACATGACCAACGGGGTGCTGGCCGACCCCTGCGCCCTACCTGTCGCTTACGGCTACTTCTGCGCCTACAGCGGGCGGAATTACACCGGTACTCCGATACCCATGTGGAAGTGCGCCCTTTACCGCATTCCATGGACCGCCAACGGGTCGTGGATCAACAACCAGACGACCGGTACCGTCGCCAACTTCCTGGACAACAACGGCGTCTCGGGCTGGCATGACAGCGGCGCCTTCAGCGCGGACGACGACGCACCCTGGTACTGGGTCCACTGGGTCAAGAACTGCTGACTGAGTGGTCAGGTGATTCGCGTTTGAGCGCGAGTCAAGTTCGGTGGTCGACATCCGCCCCACCCGTACTCCGGACACTCCGCCGCGCCGACCACGGCCACTAGGAACCGGGGATCGGAAACACGCACTTGCGGAGTACGGGAAAGAGCCCGGGAGGAGAATCCTCCCGGGCTCTTCTTCCATGGGAGGAAGCTATTTCGGGTCCCGCGCGAACTCGGTGAGGCTCGTGGAGACGGGTTCCGGGCGGCCGTTGTTCTGTGCGGGTCCGGCGGTCAGTACGTCGAGGTGCTGGTAGCCGTCGGCGACCACGGGGTGGAGGTCGGTGGGGACCCGGCCGGCGAGCAGTCCGTCGCCCGCGAGGACGGTGAGCGTCGGGTTCGCGGTGAGCCCCTCCGGGTGCACGACGAGCCGCTTCACCTGCGGGGAGGTGGCCAGTTCGAGGTCGGTGATCAGCTTGGTCGGGAAGTACTGCTCGGTGAAGTCGAGCGGCTGCTGGGCGAGGCTGCGGGCCAGCTCCTGGATGTCGGTGACCTCCTTGCCGGCGCCGGTGAACGGTGTTCCGTCGGCCGACCGGTACCCCGGGTCGTCGGGGTCGCCGACCCGGTCGTAGTTCCGCCAGATGTAGAGCGGCCCGTGCGGCCGGTCGGGGATGGCCTTGTACGCGATACCGAACAGCCCCGGCTGCTCGTCGCCCCCGTTCGCCACGGGGAAGGACTTGTCCGAGATCGGCCCGCCGTCGAAGAACCCCACGCTGCTCTGCAGGAAGGCCAGCGGTACGGAGTTGTCGTCCATCAGCGCGCCGAGCACCGTCTCGTTGGTGAGCCGGAAGTCCTTCACGGCGGGTGAGCCCGTCAGGAAGGCGGCGGTGTCCTTGGCGAACAGGAAGCGGTTCGTCGCCTCGATGTTGACGTTGGCGGGCAGATACGACGGCAGGTCGGCCTCGCCGCCCGGGTCCCGTGTCGCGCCGACACCGGCGATGGCCAGCAGGGTCATCGTCTCGGCGTTCAGCAGGACCGGCGCCGACAGTGAGCGCGGCAGCAGTCCGCTGTCGAGCCCGGCCTGAACCACGCCGTAACCGAGGCCGATGTCGGGCAGGTTGGTGTCGTCCGGGATGCTGCCGCTCAGGTCGGCGAGCGAGGTGGAGACGGTGGTGTCGAGGGCGAAGTAGCCGGCGCACTGGCGGTGCCCTGCGTCGGCGGTGGTGGCCGGGTCGCCGTCGAAGTCGGCGACCGCGAAGTACCCGGTGATCACACCGCCCAGGGAGTGCCCGCCGCACAGCACCTTCCGTGCGCGTAGGCCCTGGTCGGGCAACTCGGTGGTGAGCAGGGTGTACTGGTCACGGACGGTCTGCTCGATGCCGAGCTTCGCCATCCATCCGAGCTTGTCGTTGCCGGCGAATCCGGCGAACGTACGGCCCGCGACCTGCTTGCCCCGGTAGTAGTAGTCGACGGCCGTGTGCTGGTCGCCGGAGTCGATGCCGGTGTGGTCCTCCATGCAGTTGGAGCGCCGGTCCAGGGCCCAGAACTCGATGTGCCGGCCCTGTTCGGCAGCGCGCGCCACGGTGTTGCGGGCGACGCTGTCGAACGCTCCGGCGCCCTCCAGGATGCCCGGCTGGGCGACGAGGATCCGGTCGGCGTCGCCGGACTTCGTGGGCCCGGCGGAGGAGCGGTAGCGCAGATAGGACAGCCAGTCGCACGCCGCCGGCCGGGCCCCGAAGGACGCCGGCAGCGGCGCCTTCACCCGGACCACCGTCTCCGTCACGCCGGCGACCGCCGGGTTCGACGTCGCCACGGGGGCCTCGGTGCGCACGCTCTCGCCGTGCGCCTCCGGGGCCACCGCGGTGAGCGTCCCGGTGGTGAGCAGCACCGCGAGCGCGGTGCCGCGCAGCCCTGTGAAGGGCGTCCTTCTGCTGCGACTCGTCTTCATAGCGGGACCGTAGGACCGCGCGAACCACCCGCTCAGGCGGTGCTCACAAGAACGCAGCTCCCGGTGGCACCTTTGTCATCAGGCACCAACCGTTGTCGCCGGTTACAGCCCGTCGTTCTTCATGGCGGCGACGATCCGGACGTGGCGGTCGGCCGCCGTGCCGGACCACTCGTTCTCGTAGTTCAGGCCGTAGGGCCAGAAGTGGCCGCCGCCGGTGGACAGTTTGGCGCCGGCACCGTCGAACTGCCTTACCAGGGCCGTGGCTTGTGAGCCGGTCCAGGTGCCACTGCCGCCCAGGGAGGACCAGCCCGAGCTGGTGCCCACGCCTATGGTGTGGGCGATCTCGTGCAGAGCGGTCCGCTCGGTCATGTAGCTGCGGTTGCCGCCGAAGCGGATGGTGCCGTTGATGTTGCCGTCGGCGGTGGGGACGCCGGGCTCGTAGCGGACGGTGATGGTCTTTCCGAGGTCGCTGAGGTTGTTGTAACGGGCCACGGCCGCGTTCATGGCCGTGGTGATGAGGTTGTATGCGGACTGCTGGTCCGTCGTGGGGTTGCTCGCCCGTACGAGGGACCAGGTGATGGTGGCCGCCGCCGCCCGTTCGCCGGCCGCCGGGGCGGGTTGCGGGGCCGCCTGTGCGATGCCGGGGCCTGCCACCATCGCGGCTGCCAGGGCGGCCACCACCGCTTTGTTGCGCCAAGAAACTCGCTGTGAACTCATGGGGGCTCCTGTGGGGGGATGAGCCGTCGCGTAGGGGGACGACGGTTTCCTGAAAGCGCTTTCCCAGGTTGCCCGGAGGCTAGCCAGCTGTTTCCGGCACGTCAACGAACTGCACCAAGTCCGCTCACCACAACGGAACTTGCACACCATCTTGACGTGTTCATTTTTGTCATCAAGCATGCCGTCAGCTCGATTCCTTCTGTTCGGTTCTGTTCGCCTCCTTGCTGTGGAAGGGAATGCCGTGGCCTCTCGGCACCGCCATCGCATCGCCCGGGCCCTGGCCCCGGCGGTTCCTCTGGTACTCGGCGCGGGTCTCCTGGTCCCACAGCCCGCGGCGAGCGCGGAAGCGGCGGCGCGGAGCACCGTCACCGTGCGGATCGACCCGTCGTACCAGCAGCAGGAGTTCGAGGGCTGGGGGACGAGTCTCGTCTGGTTCGCCAACGCGACGGGCGGCTACCCGGAGCCCGTCCGAAGACGGCTGGTGGACATGCTGTTCGGCAAGGACGGGCTCGATCTCAACATCGCGCGCTACAACATCGGCGGCGGCAACGCCCCCGGCGTCCGCACCGACTACATGAAGGCCGGCGCGACCATGGAGGGCTTCTGGAAGGCCCCCGCGGGCACCACCCAGAAGGACATGGACTGGTGGGACCCGAACGACCCGGACGACTGGAACTGGGACGCCGACGCGAACCAGCGCTGGTGGGTGGACCAGATCAAGGACAAGGTGACCACCTGGGAGGCGTTCAGCAACTCGCCGCCCTGGTTCCAGACGGTCAGCGGGTACGTCTCCGGGGGCTTCGACGCGAACACGGACCAGATCCGAGCGGACCGGGTCGACCAGTTCGCCGCCTACCTGGTGCGGGTGACCGAGGAGATGGAGAAGCGGCACGGCATCAAATTCGACACCATCGATCCGCTGAACGAACCCAACACCAACTACTGGGGTACCCAGTTGGGCGCCGACGGCCAGCCCACGGGTGGCCGTCAGGAGGGCGCGCACGCCGGTCCGGCGCTCCAGCAGAAGGTCGTCCTCGCCCTCGACAGGGCACTCGCCGGAGCGAAGACCCACGCGACGGTCTCCGCGATGGACGAGACCAACCCGAGCATCTTCACCCAGAACTGGAACGCCTACGGCGCCGACGCCCGGGCCGCCGTCGACCAGCTCAACGTGCACACCTACGGCACCGGTATGCGCACCAGCGCCCGGGACATCGCCAAGGGCGCCGAAAAGAAGCTGTGGATGAGCGAGGTCGAGGGCACCTGGGGCACCGGGACCGACTTCACGAGCATGGAACCGGGGCTCGGCATCGCCACCCGGATGGTCGACGACATGCGTGAACTGGAGCCCTCCGCCTGGGTGTTCTGGCAGCCGATCGAGGACTCGATCCCGCAGGCGGCGGCCGGCAAGAACTGGGGCAGCATCCACGTCCCGTTCAACTGCACGGCGACGGACACCCTGGAGACCTGCCCGGTCAAGGCCAACTCCAAGTTCCACACCATCCGGAACTTCACGCACTACATCCGGCCCGGCGACCACTTCGTGAAGACCGACGATCCGTCCACCGTCGCCGCAGTCAAGGCGTCCGGCCGTGCGGCGACGGCGGTGCACGTGAACAGCGGTACGACCGAGCGTTCCGTGACCCTCGACCTCTCGCGCTTCGGCAGGGTGACGGGGAAGGCCACCGTCACGCCCGTCGTCACGAGCGCCGACGGCGCGCTAGTCCGGGGCACGCCGGTCCCGGTGACCGACCGGTCGGCGACGCTCACCGTCCCCGCGAAGTCGGTCACGACCTTCCTGGTCTCGGGTGTCAGCGGCGTGGCGAAGGACGCCGCCCTCGTCCAGCCCGGCCATGTCTACCGGCTGCAGGGCACCCAGAGCGGCAGGTCGCTCACCCCGTCGGACGACAACGCCGGCGTCGTCATCCGCACGACCGACGCCGCGAACCCCCAACAGCTCTGGTCCGTACGGCAGTTGACCCCGGGCACCGACAACCGCGAACGCTACGCCCTCATCAGCGCGACCACCGGCAAGCGGCTCGCCGTGCGCGACAACGTGGCCGTCCTGGAGAACCCGGAACCGGACCCGGCGAACAGTGGGTCCGACAGCGCCGCCCAGTGGATACTTTCGACCACCGGCGACGGCTCCTGGACGTTCGTCAACGCCGCCACCAGCCGACTGCTCGACGTCACCGGGCAGTCCTCGACGGACGGCACGAAGGTGTCGACGTACACCCCGACCTCGGCGGACAACCAGCGCTGGGCCGTGACCGACGAGACAGTGCTGCGCACCGAGCCCGCGAAGACGTTCACCGTCCCGAGGCTGCGCCCCGAGCTGCCGAAAACGGTGACGCCGGTGTTCCGGAACGGCGCGCGGGACGCCCTTCCCGTCGTGTGGGACCTGCCCTCGGACCGGGCCTGGAGCAAGCCCGGGACCGTACGGGTCAGGGGTGAGGCGACCGACTCGCTCGGGCACACGATCGCCGCGAAGGCGATCGTCACCGTCGACACGATCGCCTCGACCCTGCCCGGCCGTGCCAAGACGTACGTGGGCGGGCACCCGGAGCTGCCCGCGACGGTCGTCGGCGTCGGCAGGAACGGCGGCCGAACCGACCTTCCCGTCACCTGGGACCCGGCACCCGAAGGCGCGTTCGACACGACCGGGACCGTCACCCTGCACGGCACCGCCCGGATCGTGGGCGGCGGGACGGCCGACGCGACCGTACGCGTCCAGGTCACGGCGCCGATGACGACGAACATCGCACCCGACCCGGACGTCTCGGTCGCCGCCACGTTCACCGAGAGCGGGTACTCCGCGGAGAAGCTGCGCAACGGCGACCCGACCGAGAAGGCATGGTCCAACTGGAAGCCGGGGAACACCAAGAACCCCTCCGACACCATCACGTTCACGCTGCCGAAGGCCCGCGATCTGAGCAGGGTCGTCGCGCACTTCTACCGGGACGGGTCCAGCGCGTCCTTCCCGGCGAGCCTGCAGGTGCAGGTGCGGGCGCCAGGCGCCGACATTTGGACCGACGCGAGCGACCCCGTCCCGGTCGGGACCGAGGGCGCGCCGGTGATCGACGTACCGCTGACGGCGGGGCCCGCTGCCGGGGTGCAGGTGGTCATGACGGCACGTCAGGGCGGATATCTGACGATGAGTGAGATCGAGGTGTACGCCAAGTCTCCAGGCGTCTCCTCGGACTCGGCCGCCGCGTCGGTCGAGGTGGCCGGCGTGCCGGTCGCCTCCTTCGACCCGGGCACGACCGACTACCGGGTCGCGACCGGGGATCCGGCGGGCGCCGAGGTCACGGCGACGGCCCGCGACCCGTATGCGGACGTCACGGTCGAGAAGGTCCGCGAGCACGGCCGCACCCGGGCCGTCGTCACGGTGACCGCTGAGGACGGCACGCGGACGACGACGTACGGAATCACACTCGTACGACGCTGACGGCCGGCCGAGGAGACGGGAGCCGCTCGCCCGGCTCCCCTCCCCCTTGCTCTTGCTCTTGTTTCCGGCCTTCAGCGCCTCAAGTCTGCCCGGACGGACGCGGCGACGACCGCGTCCCGCTCGTCCCGGCTGAACAAGCCCTGGGACAGCCAGTTGTCCGCGAGAACCCGGACCGCGTCCAGGAAGACCCCCTGGGCGGCGAAGGGAGCCCGTGCCCAGAGCACGTCGAGGAAGGTCAGTCCGTCCGCGCGGGCTCGGTTCGGTACGCCGGAGATGGCCGTGCCGAACTCGACGACGGGCTCGGAGCGCCTGAAGTAGGCGTGGTAGCGGGCGGTGTCCGCGATGTGGAAGGGGGCCAGGGTCAGGCCGTGCGTGGTGAAGTGCAGTGGCCGCCCTTCGGGTTTGACGGAGGCGGCGAGGTCGCCCCGCAGGGTGAAGTCCTTGTAGAAGGAGAAGGTACGGAAGGTCGTGCTCTGGCTCCGGGCGACCAGGAGGACCGGGCCGTGGAACAGCGACTGGACGGTGGGGTCGTCCAGGGCCCGTTCGACGCGCAGACGGTAGGGGGCGGAGACGGTGATCCGGTCGCCGCGCTGCCAGTTCCTGCTCAGGGTGAGATAGCTGCCGGGGACGGTTCCAGCCTGCTGCGGGACCCCGTTGACCGTGACGGTGAAGCCTCCCGTGGCCCAGGATGGCACCCTGAGCTTCAGGTCGAAGCTGCCGCCGCCCTCGCGGAATGTCAGGGTGCGTACCCCCTCGTTCGGGAAGTCGCTGGTCTGGTCGATGACGAGGCCGCGCTCCGGCCAGCGCAGGGTGGAGGCGAGGTACAGGTTGACGTACAGCGCGTTGCCGTCGGCGGAGCGGAAGTACACCGAGTCCTGGTACTTGGTGTGGTTCTCCATACCCGTACCGCCGCAGCAGGTACCGGTGTTGTCGTACTCCCGCACGACCCCGGGCCCCATGCCGACGAAGTAGGTGACCTCGGGACTGACCGTGCTGCGGGCGTCCCGGCGGGAGGCGAGGATGTGGTTGGTCAGGCCCCGTTCGTAGTAGTCCATGTAGGCGGGGTCGGGGGTGTGGAAGAAGAGCTGGCGGCTCAGTTTCAGCATGTTGTACGTCGCGCAGGTCTCGGCGTTGTTGTCGCCGAGCGTCGCCGCTATCGCGTTCCGCGCCCGGAACATCTCCCCCTGGCCCGTGCCGCCCAGGCTGTAGGTCCGTGGGCCCGCGACCATGCCCCAGAAGTTGCGGGCGGCAGCCGCGTACTCGGCCTCCCCGGTGTGGTCGAACAGCCTGATGTAGCCGGTGAACTGGGGGATGTGCTGGTTGGCGTGCCTGCCGTCGAGAATGTCCCGGTTGTCGGCGCAGGCGTCCAGCAGCGCCGTGTTGTCGAAGAAGCGGGCGGCGGCGAGGTGTTCCGCCCGGCCGGTGAGGGCGTACAGGTCGGCCAGCACCTCGTTCATGCCGCCGTACTCACCGGCGATGTAGATCGACCACATACGGTCCAACTGCGCCTGGGGCAGCCGGCTGAGCCTGCTGTGCACCCAGTCGCCCATCCTCGAGGCGATCGTCAGTGCCTGCTGGTTCCCGGTCAGGGTGTGGGCGTCGAGAAGGCCGCGCATGATCTTGTGGCAGGTGTAGTAAGGCGCCCAGATGGTCGGGTAGGTCGTGTAGCTCTCCAGCAGGATGAACTGCGTCTCCGGGTACGCGGCCAGAAATCCGGGGTGGCTGGGCCTGGGCGATCCGTGGTCCGCCAGGGCCTGTTGGCACTCGCCGAGCGCGCTGACCAGGTAGTCGAGCTTCGTCTTCAGCGCGGCTTCCCGGGTGTCGGCGTACGCCTGCGCGACGAGGGTGAGGAAGTGACCGCCGAAGTGGCCGCGCAGGTTGCCGTCGGCGGTCTCCCAGCCACCGGGCGGCTGCGCGCCACGGGTGTCGAGCCCCGCGTTGGCGCGGAAGACGGCGAGGATGCGGTCGGCCGGATAGGACCCGGCGTACTCCAGCATCAGATCGCGTTTACGGCGGAACACACCGTCGCCCAGGGCGACTTGGTCCAGCGGGAATGGCTGTACGGCCCAGGTGGACGGGGCTGCCGCGGGAAGGGTGGTGCCGGACACGGGCGAGGCGGGGAGGGCCGGGGCCGCGTGCGCCGCCGGGATCGCGTACGCGAGAGGTGTGGCGGCCACACTTCCCGCAGCGAGCCTCAACAGGCCTCGCCGGGTGGGGGGTTGAGTCATCTCGTCGGGCTCCGATCGTGGGGGTTCGGGGGCCTGTCTCCAGTTGTCCGGTCCATGGTCGGTCTGGTCGGGTCCATGGTCTGTCCGGTCTATGTCTCTGTGGTCGGCAACCACACGCGCATCGTCGAAGGGCCGCGGTTCGCCCAGGAGTTGTAGGGGACCAGGACGATTCCCATGTGCTCGGCGGTGGAAACGGTGGCCCGGTCCAGTGGCCGGTAAGGCCATGCGGCGTCGACCGGACCGTCCTGGGCGAGGAGTTCGCCGGGGGCGACGACGGTGCCGACCGGTCCGTCCTCCGGCTCGGCGGACGGATCCACTCGTACGGTGTCCACCTCACGCCCGCCCGGCAGGTCCACCGACTCGGCGCAGTACACCAGCGGGCCGCGCTGGACGGCGACCGTGCCGCGTACGGCGTCGATGTGCGGGTCCGGTTCGATCCACCGGGGTGCCACGGGCAGTTCGAGCCGGATCTCGTCGCCGGGGCGGAAGGCCCGGGTGACCTCGGCCGTGCCCGGGTCGACCGTACGGCAGGCTCCGTCCGGGTCGACCAGGTAGGCCGTGGCGCCCTCCGTCCAGGCGGGGACGCGCAGCGACAGAGTCCAGGGGTGGCCCGGGAGCGAGCGGTCGATTCGTACCGTCACGTTGCCGCCGGACGGGTAGTCGGTGCTGACGCGCAGGGCGACGGCGTGGCCGCCGGTGAGGGACGTGGCTATCTCCGCGTCGGCGTACTGGTGGAGCTGGATGCCCTGGTCGTCGGCCGTCGCCAGGTGGGCGGGGAGCTGAGCCAGGGTGCGTGCCACGTTGGTCGGGCAGCAGGACACCGCGAACCAGGGGGCGCGCAGGCTCGATTCGGCACGCGGACTGACCGCGTCGGCAGCGGGTGCCGGGCCCCGATGACGCCGGTGCAGGGTGTTGGCGTAGAAGAAGGAACGGCCGTCCTCGGACGGGGAGGTGGCGACCACGTTGAACAGGGTCCGCTCGGCGAGGTCGGCGTAGCGGGGGTCGCCGGTGGCCAGGAGCAGCCGCCAACTGAGCTGTACGGAGGCGACGCCGGCGCAGGTCTCCGAGTAGGCGCGGTCGGGCGGGAGGACGAAGTCGTCGCCGAAGGCCTCGTCCCGGTGGTGGGAGCCCATACCGCCGGTCAGATAGGTGCGCCGGGCGACCGTCGCCTCCCACTGGCGCCCGACCGCCGCGAGCAGTTCCTCGTCGCCCGTCTCCACGGCCACGTCGACCGCGCCGGACGCGAGGTAGAGGGCGCGGACGGCGTGGCCGCGCAGCACGGTGGCGTCCCGTACCGGCAGGTCGTCCTGGTGGTAGACGCGGCCGAACTCGCCGTCGGCTAGGGTGCCTTGGCCTCGGCGGTCGATGAACAGGGCGGCCTGGTCGAGGTAGCGCTCTTCGCCCGTCAGCCGGGCGAGTTCCACGAGGGCCGTCTCGATCTCCGCGTGGCCGCAGACGCGTTCGATGCCGCCTCGGCCGAAGGTGGCGCAGATGTGGTCGGCGGCGCGTCGGGCGACCTTCGTCAGCTCGCCCTCGCCCTGTGTGCGGGCCTGGGCGACGCCCGCCTGGATCAGATGCCCGTAGCAGTACAGTTCATGACCCCATTCGAGGTCGCTGTAGCGGGGCTGCTGTCCGGGATGGCCGAAGGCGGTGTTCAGATAGCCGTCCGGTTCCTGGGCGGAGGCGACAGTCGCCGTGAGTGCGGCGATGTCCGCGTCGAACGTGGCGCCGGTGTTGCCCGTGGCCGTCTGCCAGGCCATCGCTTCGAGGAGTTTGTAGATCTCGGAGTCCGCGAACTCCCTTCCCCGCCGGGTCTGTTGGATGCGGCCGTCGGTGACGGCCCGGAAGTTGCCGGTCCAGCCGACGCGTTCCATCCAGTCGCGGCAGTGGGCGAGGGTGGCGTTGGCGTTGGTCTCCCGGCGCCGGTCCCAGAAGCCGCCGGTGATCCTGACCTCGTCCAGGCCCAGTGGACGCAGTCGTCCCCTGGTCGGTGCCACGGGCAGCACGGTCGACAACTCTCGGTTATCGCTCACCAATTGATGCCTTTCATCCGGTCGTCCGGTCGGTCAGCCCTTCAGCGCGCCCGACATGAAGCCCCGTACGTAGTGCCGCTGCAGCAGCAGGAAGACGAGGAGGCAAGGGACGGCCAGGACGACCACTCCGGCTTCGGTGGCGCCGTAGTCGACCGCGCCCATGCTCTGCTGGCGCAGGTTCGCCACGGCCAGCGGCAGGGGTGCCTTCTCGCTGTCGGAGATGAGGATCAGCGGGGCGATGAAGTCGTTCCAGGCGGCGAGGAACGCGAAGAGCCCCACGGTGATCAGCCCTGGACGTACCGCCGGGAGCAGAATCCGGCGCAGTGCGCCCGCCGTGCCGCAGCCGTCGACGAGCGCCGACTCCTCCAGTTCGCGGGGCACCGCCTCGAAGGAGATGCGCATCATGAAGGTGGCGAACGGTAGTTGGAACATCGCCAGGACGAGGCTCAGTCCGACCAGCGAGTTCTGGAGGTGGAGCCGGCCGAGCAGGACGTAGAGGGGGATGAGGAGGGTGGCGTACGGGACCATGAGGATGGCCAGCGTCAGCAGGAACAGCAGGTTCTTGCCGGGGAAGTCGAAGCGGGCGAAGGCGTAGCCGCCCAGCAGGGACACCCCGAGGGTCAGGGCGACAGTGAGCGCGGAGACGATCGTGCTGTTGAGGAAGTACTGCCACAGGCCCGCGTCGTAGTGGAGCAGGGTCCGGTAGTTGCCGAGTCCGTAGCCGGACTCCTGTGCGGTGCCGGGCTGACCGCTGACCGAGGCCCAGGCGTTCCACACCAGGGGGAAGAGGAAGACGACGGCCAGTCCTCCGGCGAGGACGTAGTAGGGCGTACGGCCGAGGGCGCGGGTCAGCACCGTGGTCTCCCTTCCGATGGCGTGCGGTTCGCCTCTTGCCGGCTCATGACTCGTCGGCACGGCCCAGGCCGCGGAACTGGAGGGCGTTGAGCAGGAGCAGTACGGCGAGCACGATCACCGAAAGGGCCGCCGCCGTACCGAGGTTCATCCGCTGGAAGGCCTCGCGGTAGATCAACTGGACGACGGTGACCGTGCTGTTGTCCGGTCCGCCCTTGGTGAGGACGAAGAACTGGTCGAAGGCGAGCAGTGATCCGGTCACACAGAGCAGCAGCGTCAGCGCGAGGGACGGGCGCAGCAGCGGCAGTGTGATGGAGCGGAAGATCTGGCCCCGGCTCGCGCCGTCCGTCCGGGCCGCCTCGAACACCTCCTGGGGGATGCGCTGGAGGCCCACGAGGAGGATCAGCATGTAGAACCCGGCGAACTTCCAGACGATGAGGAACACCGTCGAGAGAAGGGCGGAGGTCGGGGTGCCGAGGAAGGACACCGGGTCGTCGACGAGGCCCAAGTTCTCCAGGATGCGGCTGAGGGGTCCGGTGGTGGGGCTGTACAGGCCCCAGAAGAGCAGGGACGCGGAGGCGAGGCCGAGGGCGCCGGGCAGGAAGTAGACCGTGCGGAAGAAGCCGGCTCCCGGGCGGGACTCCTGCACCAGCAGGGCGAGGAGAAGGGCGAGGCCGAGGAGGACGACCGTGACGATCACCGTGTAGAGGAGTGTGAAGCGGACCGCAGGCCAGAACAGGGTGGTGTCGATGGCGTCCGTGTAGTTCTCGGGGGCGTTGACGCCCCGGTCGCCGGCCAGGAGTGGCCAGTCGCTGAGGGACATCTGGCCGACGAGGAGCAGTGGGAGCAGGAAGAAGACGGTGACGAACACTGCCGTGGGGGCGGCATAGGCGAGGCCCTGGGTTTTGCGGGAGGTCCACCAGCGGCGGGCCGGTGTGCGCGTTCCAGGGTTGACCGGTGGGTCCCGGTGCGCGGGCGCCGATCGGTTGGGCGCCTTCATGTGCATGGCTCTCCTCTGCCGTGCGCTGCGGGTGAGTGGGGGCTGGTCGCGCCCACGCGGCGGAGCCGCCCAATGTCACAGCCCCGCGCCCCTGAAGGGACGGGGCTGCGCCCCTGTCCCTTCAGTCGGCCAGGGAGGCGCTGACCGCCTCGTTGTCCTTGGCCACGTCCGATCCGTCGCCGAAGGCGGCGTCGCGCATCAGGCTCAGCCAGGGGCCGTTGGGGTCGTTGAAGGTCTGGCCGAACTTCAGGGCGTACGGGGTCCGGCCGTCCGCCACCAGCTGGTTGATGGTCACCAGCCGCGGGTCCGCCTTGGAGTACTTGTTGGAGGCGAGGTCGGTGCGTGCCACCACGTCCTTGTGGGCGGCGACCACGTCGACCTGTGCCTGGTCGCCCAGGGACCAGGCGAGGAAGTTCCAGGCCTGGTCGGCCGACTTGCTGGTGGCGGAGATGCCGATGGCGTCGCCGCCGACGAAGGTGGACCTTCCGCCGTCGGGTCCGGGGATGGGCGCGACACCGAGGTCCAGGTTCTTGGGCATCAGCCCGAGGGTGGTCGAGGGCATCGGCATGACGCCGACCTGCCCCTTCGGGAAGACGCCGGTCCAGGTGGCGCCGGTCTCGTCGCGGGCGCCGGGGGCGACGATGTCGTCCTTGACCCAGCCGCGGTAGGTGTCGTAGACCTTCTTGGCCGTGGCGGAGTCCAGGGTCGCCTCGGTGCCGTCCTTGTTCAGCACGTCCTGGCCCGCTGCCCAGATGGACGGCCACCAGGTGAAGACACCGCAGCCGCCGCAGTTGCCGCCGAAGAAGGTGCCGTTGACACCGCCGCCGAGCGCGTCCACCGCGCGCGCCTGTTGATCCCACTCGGCGAGGGTGGTGGGCGGCTTCTCCGGGTCGAGCTTCGCCTGCCGGTAGAGGTCCTTGTTGTAGAAGAGCACCGACAGATCGAGGGTGTGCGGGACGACGTACTTCCGGTCCTCGTATGTGCCGGCCTTGATGTGCGACTGGGCGAGGCTGTCGGCGAAGGGCAGGGCGTCGATACGGTCGGTGAGGTCGGTGAAGAGGCCGCTGGAGGTGTAGTTGGGGACGAACACCACGTCGGAGGCGAAGAGGTCGGGCAGGTCCTTGGCCCCGGCCGCCGCGCCCACCTTGGCCTGGTAGTCGTCGGTGGGGATCACGGTCAGCTCGATCCGGTTCTTGTGGCCCGCGTTGTACGCCTTGACCAGGGCCTCGCTCTGCGGCCTGGTTGCCGCCCGGGTCCACATCGTCAGCGTGGCGCCGTCGTCGGTGCCCGTGGCACCGGCCGCTCCCCCGCCGCCTCCTCCCCCTCCGTCCGAGCCGTCGTCCCCGGAGCCGCAGGCCGTGACCAGACTCGCGGCGGCGAGAACCGCGACGGCACCGGTGGCGAGTCTGCGGAGGCGTCGACGTCCGTGTCCACGTGGCCCGGTCGTGCTCCCCATAACGATCCCCCTCGTGTGGGTTCTGCTGGGTTCTGCGCCGAAAAGAAGCCGAAAAGGCTTTCTGAACGTAGGGACTCCGCTCACTGCCCGTCAATCCCCTTGCACAGAAGGGAAGTCGGAGGTTCGGCACGGACGTCCACCGAAAACCGTGGAAGTACGCGGAACGCGCCTGGACCGAAACAAGCTCGCGTACGGTTTACGCACGCAGGGCGAGAGAAGGAGTTCACCCCATGGCACAGGCCACCGGCCCCTCTCGTTCGCAGCCCACCACACTGAGCGACGTGGCCCGCCTGGCGGGCGTGTCCATCGCCACCGCGTCCAAGGCCCTCAACGGCCGGAGCCAGGTGCGCGCCGAGACCCGGCAGCGGGTGGTGGACGCGGCCGAGCGGCTGTCGTTCCGCCCCAACCAGCTGGCCCGCGGCCTGCTCGCCGGGCGAACCGGCACGGTCGGTCTGCTCACCAGCGACCTGGAGGGCCGGTTCAGCATCCCGATCCTGATGGGCGCCGAGGACGCCTTCGGCGCGGGCGAGGTCGCCGTGTTCCTCTGCGACGCCCGCGGGGACGCGATCCGCGAACAGCACCATGTCAGGGCGTTGCTGGGGCGCCGGGTGGACGGTCTGATCGTGGTGGGCAGCCGGACCGATCCGCGTCCGTCCCTGGGCCCCGAACTGCCGGTCCCCGTCGTCTACGCGTACGCCCCGTCCGACGATCCGGCCGACCTGTCCATCGTCCCCGACAGCGTCGACGCCGGCCGGATCGCCGTGGCACACCTGCTGGCGTGCGGCCGCACCCGGATCGCGCACATCACCGGCGACCCCGGCTATCTCGCAGCGCGCGAGCGGGCCGAAGGGGCCCTGGCCGCGCTCGCCGACGCCGGTCTGGCTCCCGTCGAGGAACCGCGGTTCGGGGCCTGGTCGGAGGGCTGGGGGCGGGCCGCCACCGCGCTGCTCCTCGACCGGCATCCGGAGGTCGACGCGGTGCTGTGCGGCAACGACCAGATAGCGCGCGGGGTCATGGAGGTCCTGCGCGAGCGTGGCCGTCGGGTGCCGGAGGACGTGTCGGTCATGGGCTTCGACGACTGGCACGTCCTGACCTCCGGCGCCCGGCCGCCGCTGACCAGCGTCGACCTGAACCTCGAAGAGGTCGGGCGGGCCGCCGCACACGCCCTGTTCAGCGCGATCGGCGGGGTACGGCGCTCGGGCACGGAGTCCCTGCCCTGCCGGGTCGTCATCAGGGGCTCGACGGCACCCCTGTCCTGAACCGAGTCCGTGTCAGCGCCTTCAGCGCCGCACCCGTGCCCTGATCCGGGTGGGGCGGCCGACTCGGCGAACTCGGGTCTCACCGAGCTCTCTTGACACATCATCAGGTCGCTCCTACGTTGCGAAAACCTTTCAGGTCCGTTTTCTGTGCTCTCCGGGTTCATGAACGTCGGCGCCATCGCGACCACACGTCTGTCAGGCAACGGGACAGGGAGCCTCCGATGAGAAGACCGCACGCCTTACTGTCACGACGCCGGCGCACGAGATACCTCCTCGTCGCCCTGCTGCTCACCCTCGCCTCCGTCCTCACCGCGCCCCCGGCCGCCGCCGCTCAGACCATCGGGTTCCCCACCTTCAGCGGCCCCGCGGTCCCTGCCCCGCCCGTCGCCCAGACCACCGGCGACATGATGAAGGCCATCTACGACGCGGAGAGTTCCGGCACCGACTTCTGGATGGACCGGCTGCTGGCCCGCTCCGGCGACGACCCGGCCGGCCCCTGGCTGATGAGCCGGGGCCGCGCGCTGTTCATGAAGACCCATGACCCGGCGATACTGGGTTTCGGCGGCCATGTCGCCTACTGGGAGAGCGTCAACGACCAGAACGCGTACAGCATCGCGATCAGCCCGGGCACCTTCACCGAGCAGGTCTCCCAGCGTCGGCAGATGCCCAGCCACTGGAACAGCGTGCACACCAGCGGGTCGGTCACGGTGGACCAGACCAAGTTCATCACCGAGAACAACGTGGCCGTGACCAACCTGTCGATCAAGAACAACGGCAGCGGCTCGACCACCCTGCAACTGCGGGCGACCTCGCCGTACGCCACCACGGGCACCGGCAGCGAGCTGACCGGCCAGGCAAGCGCCTACAACAACCTGACCACGCTGCGCCCCCGCCTCACCGGCGACGGTTTCACGGTCACCAGTGGCGGCCTGAACCGCTCGGTGACGATCGCGGCCGGGGCCACGGTGACCGCCAAGGTGGTGATGGGCTTCGTCACCGACGAGATCCCCCAGTCGCTCACCGAGTACAACGCCTACGCGGGCTACTCCAACGCGACCGCCTTCGCGACGCACGTCAGGGCCTACAACCTGTGGTGGGCGCAGAACGTGCCCTACATCGACGTACCCGAACCGGCGATCAAGAAGAGCGTCTACTACCGCTGGTGGCTGATGCGGTTCAACAACCTGGACGCCGACATCCCCGGGCAGACCTTCCAGTTCCCGACCTCGACCGAGGGCGTCCTCGGCTACAACAACGCCATCGCGCTCACCCAGCCGATGCACATCGACGACCTGAAGTATCTGCGCAACCCGGCCTACGCGTACGGGGACTGGCTCAGTGCCGGGCAGACCTCCAAGGGCGGCCGCTTCCTGGACAACCCGGGTGACCCGGAGAACTGGTCCAACAGCTACACCCAGTACATCGCCGAGGCGGCCTGGAAGAGTTATCAGCTGCACGGCGGCCAGCCCGCCATCGCCGCCAGCCTGGCGCGCTACGCGGAGGGTGACGTCAAGGGCCAGCTCGCCTACTACGACCACGACAACAACAAGCTGATCGAGTACGACTGGGGCGCGCTGACCGGCAACGACGCCGACGCGGTCTCGTTCCACTGGAAGCCCGGCAACATGGACCGCGCCGAGTCCGCCTACCAGTACAGCGGTGCGCTGGCCGCCGCGCAGGCCTACGAGGCGACCGGCAACACGGCCAAGGCGAACGAGATGCGGACGCTCGCGACGCAGATCAAGGACGCGATCGTCAACGTGCTGTGGAATCCGAACCGGCAGCTGTTCGAGCACCGGCTCAAGTCGACGAACGAGTGGGTGCCCTGGAAGGAGATCAACAACTACTACCCGTTCTCGGTCGGCGCCGTCCCCGACACGGCGACGTACAAGCAGGCCCTGCGGCTGTTCGACGACCCGGCGCAGTATCCGATCTTCCCCTTCTACACGGCCAACCAGGTCGACAAGAAGGCGGCGGCCGACGCCGGCGAGCCGGGTTCCAACAACTTCTCCACCATCAACTCCACGGTGCAGTTCAGGCTCTACTCCTCGGTGCTGCGCAACTATCCGAACTCGTGGATGAACGCGACCGACTACAAGAAGCTCCTGTACTGGAACACCTGGGCGCAGTACGTCGGCGGCAACACCCAGTGGCCCGATGCCAACGAGTTCTGGGCCGACTGGAACGGCAGCAGCATCGACTACCGGTCCTGGATCCACCACAACATCCTGGGCAGCAGCAACTGGACGGTGATCGAGGACGTGGCCGGGCTCCGGGCGCGGGGCGACGCCAAGGTCGAGCTCTCACCGATCGACATCGGCTGGGACCACTTCACCGTCAACAACCTCCGCTACCGCAACGCCGATCTGTCGATCGTCTGGGACGACCCGGCCGACGGTGTGGTGCGCTACCCGGGTATCCCGGAGGGCTACTCGATCTACGTCAACGGCAGCCGGGCCGCCACCGTCAACTCGCTGGTGCCGTTCACCTGGGACCCGGCCACCGGTGACGTCACCACGAGCGGCACGGTCGGCTTCCACACGGCGGTCGCCGGACTCCAGGCACCCAACCAGGTCGTCCAGAGCAGCTCCCGTATGGTGGACATGCTCGCCAAGGCCGGCGTCGACCTCACCGCCGACCTGACCAACCTGGCCACCGGGGCGACCACTTCGGCCTCGTACACCGGCTCCGGCAGCTCGGTCCCGGGCGCTGTCGACGGCTATCCCACCAACGAACCGTTCTGGGGCGCCGGGGGCTCCCCCAACAGCCAGGACTGGTACGAGCTGAACTTCGGTGCCGCGCGCACGCTCAACGAGGTGCGCCTGTACTTCAAGGACAGCCGCCCGGCGAGTACGACCTACCGGGCGCCGTCCACGTACAACATCCAGTACTACGACGGCAGTTCGTGGGTGAACGCGCCGAGCCAGACCAGGACCCCGACCGCCCCGCGCGCCAACTACAACCTCGTGCAGTTCCCGGCGGTCACCGCCCAGCGCATCCGTGTCCTGGCCACCAACGCCTCAGGCGCCAAGACGGGCCTCACCGAGGTCAAGGTGTTCGACCGGGGCGGTGTCCAGCCACCGCAGCCACCGGCCAACCAGGCGTCCTCCGCGACGGCGTCCGCGTCGTACACCTCCTCCTGGGAGAGCGTCGCAGCGGTCAACGACGGGGTCGACCCGCCCTCGTCCAACGACACGGTCAACCCGCGCTGGGGCACCTGGCCGGAGACGGGCCAGCAGTGGGCCGAGCTGACCTGGCCGGCCGCGAAGACCCTCAACAGGGCCGACGTGTACTTCTTCGACGACGACCAGGGCATCGACATGCCCTCCGCGTGGAAGCTCCAGTACTGGAACGGCAGCGCGTATGTGGACGTGCCGGGTGCCGGCGCCTACGCACTGGCGAAGAACCAGTACAACTCCGTCTCCTTCAACGCCGTCAGCACCACCCGGCTACGGGTACTGCTCACCGCCACCGGCACCAGCTCCGTCGGTCTCCTCGAAGTCAAGGCGTACGGACCCTGAAGGAACGAAGGGATGTGCCTCAAGTGACCGGATCAACCGGATCCAGATGTACGGCCGTACTCGTCGCCGTGCTCGCCATGGTGGTCGCCCTCCTGGTGGTGCCGCCCGCGTCCGCCGCTGTCAGCTTCAGCTCGACGGGAGTGAACCAGAACGGCGGCAACTGCCTTGACCTGCCCGGCGGTTCGACGACCAACGCGACTCAGCTGAGGGCGTTCACCTGCGGTTCCGGCGCCAACCAGAACTTCGGCTACACCCCGGTGGCTGGGACCTCCGACACCTACACGATCACCACGCAGTCCGGGCAGTGCGTCGACGTCTACGGGGCCTCGACGGCGGACGACGCCACGATCATCCAGTGGCCCTGCCACAGCGGAACGAACCAACAGTGGCGGCTCGTTCCCGTGACGGTCTCCGGAACCGACAGGACCTTCAACCTGGTGTCCGTCAGCTCGGGCAAGTGCGTGACGCCCAGCGGTGGTTCGTCCGCCTCGAACACCAACCTCGTACAACTCCCGTGTGCCACCGCGAACGGCAGGGTGTGGCGGCTGCCCGGCTTCACCGGCGGTGGCGGTACGGGCACCCACACGTTCACCAACCCGCTCTCCCAGCACGGACCCGACCCCTGGCTGACGTACTACGAAGGCTCCTACTACCTCGCCACGACCACCTGGAACTCCACGGTCACGATGCGCAGGGCGAGCACCCTCGCCGGGCTCGCCACCGCCACCGACCAGGTGATCTTCAACCTGACGCGGCCCAACGGGGCCGGCACGATGTGGGCCCCCGAGTTCCATCTGCTCGACGGCCCGAACGGGAAGCGGTGGTACTTCTACTACACGGCCGGACGGGAGCCGTACGACCTGGGCACGCAGCGCATCCATGTGCTGGAGAGCGCCGGCCTGGACCCGATGGGGCCCTACACCTTCAAGGCCGACCTGCTCGACCCGACCCAGGACAACACCTGGGAACTCGACCCAGGCATCCTCCAGTTGAACGGCCAGCTCTACCTCTTGGGCACCTTCTACAACGGCTCGCAGCCGATGTTCATCCGGCCGCTGTCCAACCCGTGGACGGCGAGCGGAACCCGCCGGGTCCTGTCCACCCCGACGCTGAGCTGGGAGACGGTCGGCGGCGCGGTCAACGAGGGCGCCGAGGTGCTCCAGCGGAACGGCAAGACGTTCATCGTCTACTCGGCGAGCCACTGTTCCACGCCCGACTACAAGCTGGGCATGCTGACGTACAACGGAACCGGCGACCCGCTCAACTCCTCGTCCTGGGTCAAGTCGGCGGGCCCGGTCTTCCAGCGGTCCAACGCGAACGGCGTGTACGGTCCCGGCCACAACGGGTTCTTCAAGTCACCCGACGGGACCGAGGACTGGATCGTCTACCACGCCAACAACTCCGCCTCCGGCGGCTGCGACATGAACCGCACCACCAGGGCGCAGAAGTTCACCTGGAACGCCGACGGCACACCGAACTTCGGTACGCCGGTGGCGCTCGGCGTCACACTGACCGCGCCTTCGGGCGAGTAACGGCCGCTTCAGGAGCCGCAGTTCCAGAGCCTGAACTCGTTGTTCCGCCCACCGACGGTTCGGGAACCACCACTTCCCGGACCGTCGGTTTGCGGATCAGGAGCAGCGCCGCGTCGTCGTGCAGTCGGCCGCCCACATGGGCGAGCAGTTCGTCGTGGAGTGCGTCGAGGGTTCGGGACGGTTCGTCGCCGGCGTGGCGGGCCAGCCCTTCAGGGAGCGGGTAGAAGGCGCGTCCCCGGTCACGGGCCTCGGTGACTCCGTCGGTGTACAGCAGAAGCTGGTCGCCGTCCGTGAAGGGCAGCACCTGGAGGTCGGGGGTGTGCCCGGTGAGGGCGCGCAGTCCGAGGGGCGGGGCCGGGTGCGTGGGTTCCACGGTCACGAGGACGCCGGAGGCGGTGACCAGCAGCGGGGGCGCGTGTCCGCAGTTCACCACCTCCAGGTGTCCGGGCGTCGGGTATCCGGCGACCACGGCGGTGACGAAGTCGTCCGGGCCGAGGTTGCGGGCGAGGCTCCGTTCGATGCGGTCGACGACGGCGAGGAGATCGGGCTCGTCGTAGGCGGCCTCCCGGAAGACGCCGAGCACCAGAGCGGCCGTCCCCACGGCGGGCAGCCCCTTGCCGCGTACATCGCCGACGATCAGTCTCACCCCGTACGGCGTGGGTATCAGCGCGTACAGATCACCGCCGATCCGGGCCTCGGCCGCCGCCGCACTGTAGCGGACGGCCACCTGGAACGGGCCGACCGTCGCCGGCACGGGGCTGAGCAGCGCGTGCTGGGCGGTCTCCGCGACCGAGCGGACGGCGTCGAGGACCCGCTCCCGGCGTTCGCGCAGCGCGCTGGCCAGACCGCTCGCCAGGGTGACGGCGGCCAGGGCGGACAGTACGGCGGCCAGTTCCCGGGCCGGCACTCCGCTCCGGATGCCGAGCGTCGCGGCGAGCGTGCCGGCGAGGAGGCCGACGCAGAGGACACCGCGCGGTCCGTTGGTGGTGGCGGCCAGTGCGGGACCGGCGGCGAGCAGCGGCAGCCAGCTCGTGCCGGCTCCGCCGACGAGGTCACCGAGGACCACTGCGGCGACGACCAGCACGGGCAGGGCGGGCAGCAGGGACACCCGGCTCCTGAACGCTCGTATCCGCCGATGCGCTTCACCCTGATGTCGGGCCTGGTGTCGGACTTGGTGTCGGGCCTGACTCATGTTCCGTCCGCAGTCCTCACCTGTGTACGGGGCTGAGCCCCCGAAATGCCGGTTTCGTCCTGACTCCAGGAAACGCGATCGGCCGGGGCGGCAACAAGAAGAGGATTTTCAGATAGTGAGCGAGAGACTCCTGGTCACGCGGTCGGCGACCGGGATCAGCCGCTCCCGGATCTCCGGCAGCCGGGCGAGCCGGTCCGCCGGCATGGAGACACCGAGTGAGCCGAGCGTGTCGCCCCGGTAGACGGGGACGGCGACACAGACCGTGCCGAGGGAGTACTCCTCCAGGTCCGTGACGGCCGGGGCCACGGGTGAGGAATCGATACGCCGGAGCAGTTCCGGCCGGCTGGTGATCGTCCTCGGGGTGAGGTCGTTCAGGTGGTGGCGGGAGAGGTAGTCGTTGCGGGCGCTCTCGTCCAGTTCCCGCAGCACGGACTTGCCCAGCGCGGTGGCGTGTCCCGCGTCCTCGAACCCCACCCAGAGGTCGACGCGGGGTGTCCGGGGGCCGTCGACGATCTCGGCGACCCGGATCTCGCCCTCCTCGTAGAAGGTGAGGTAGGCGGCGGTCGCCAGCTCGTCCCGCAGTGCGGCGAGCGTCGGACGGACCCGGCTGAGCAGCGCCTGACCGCCCCCCGCGACCTGCAAGGACCGCACCTTGTCACCCAGGATGAACCCACCGTCGCTCAGTTTCCGCAGGTAGCCGTCGTGCACCAGCGTCCGCAGCAGGTGATAGGCGGTGGCCAGGGGCAGCCCCGTCTCGCGTGCCAGCTGCTTCGCCGGCGCCCCGTTCTCGTGGGCGCCCACCGCCTCCAGCAGACGGAAGGCCCGCTGGACGGAGGTGATCAGCGTGGGTCCGTCGTGCGCAGCCATGGAACCAGCGTGCGCCCGCCGCGCACCACGGGCAAGGCGTACGGGGCCCTCCGGGCAGCCGGGAGGGTGACGGTCGCCGAGAGGGCGCTGAGCATGCGGGGCGGGACCTGGACCGCCGTACGCCCCGCACGGTCCGGTACGCCGCGCATTCCGGCCGCCCCGGCGGACCGAGCCTCACCCCGCCGTCGCGGGGCGCTGAGCACGCGCGGCGGGCCCTGGACCGCCATACGCCGTACACGGTCCGGTACGCCGCACATTCCGGCCGCCCCGGCGGACCGAGCCTCACCGACCCCGCCGTCGCCCCGGCACCTCCAGCCCGGCAACCGCCCGTTCGAAGCCGGAGAAGCCGGCGACGTGCTCCTGCTCAGCGCGAACGCGGCGGCGCCGTGCTGTTCCGCAGGACCAGGCGGGTCGGCACCAGTGTCGTCCCGTGCTCCGTCGCGTCCTGCCGCATCTGCCGCAGCACGCCTTCCACGCACAGCCGCCCCACCTCGGCGAAGTCCTGGTGCACGGTGGTCAGCGGTGGCAGGAAGGATCCCGCCTCCGGGATGTCGTCGAAGCCGATCACACTGACGTCCTCGGGCACCCTGCGCCCGCTCTCGTGCAGCGCCCGCAGCAGCCCCAGCGCCATCTGGTCGTTGGCCACGAACACCGCCGTGCAGTCCGGCAGACGGGCGATCCGCAGCCCGGCGTGGTAGCCGGACTCCGCCGACCAGTCGCCGCGCACCAGGGGCGGTGCGATCCGGTCGGCCGCGAGGAGTTCGGCGCGCCAGGCGTCGGCGCGGCGCTGCGCCGCGTAGGAGCCCTCGGGGCCCGCCAGATGCCAGACCGTGCGGTGCCCGAGGTCCAGGAGATGCCGTACGGCGGTCCGGGTGCCGCCGGCCTGGTCGGTGTCGACCACCGTGTAGCGGTCGCCCGCGTCGGAGTCGGCCACGACCACCTGGACATGCGGCGGCATGGAGAGGGTCGACGCGTCGAGGAGGTGCACTTCGAGGATGACGATGACGGCGTCGACGGCGAGCTCACCGAGCCTCGAGAAGGCGCCGCGCACCTCGTCCTGGGTCGGCACGGCGACCGGCAGCAGGGTGACCGAGTACCCCTCCTGGGCCGCCGAGGTGGCGATCGCCTCCAGCGTCCGAACGTTGCCCGTGGTGGACAGGCCGAAGGTGATGACGCCGATCGTGCGGAACTCGCCGCGCTTCAGGGCACGGGCGGCGCTGTTGGGCCGGTAGCCCAGCTCCTTCATGGCCTCCAGGACCTGCCGCCGTGTCTCCTCGTTCACACCAGGGAACCCGTTCGACACCCTGGAGACGGTCTGCGAGGACACTCCCGCGACCCGGGCCACATCCGCCATGGAGGCGCTCTGTGTACGGCGGGCCGCCCGTTTTCTGGTGCGTGCGCGCGGCCGCGCCGGCTCCGCCGAGGTGCCGTCAGCTGTATCCACCCGTCAACCCTCGCCGTCCGGTCCACAGTTGCGCTCGACGACCCTTGACCAGCGTCGGGGGAGCGGTGTAGACATGCCGCCATCAGATGTTTACGTAAACATAACAGCCGGTGGACCTCTCGTGGGGCTCCACGCACAGGGATGTTTACGTAAACATCGGGGCGGCGGCGGACCAGCGCCGGTTCCGAGACGGACGAGCGAGGCACGACAAAATGACAACCCTAGAACCGCCGGTGGCCGTGAAACGCGCCCCGGCCCGGCCGGCGGCGAAGAGGGACCGCCGCTCATGGACGGGATGGGGGTTCATAGGCCCGTTCGTAGCGGTGTTCGCCCTCGTCTTCCTGGCACCCATCGGGTACTCGATCTACCTCAGCCTCTTCAGGGACCAGCTGATCGGCGGCACGAGTTTCGTCGGCCTGGACAACTACCAGCAGGCCCTGCAGGACGACCAGTTCTGGAACTCCCTCATACGGGTCTCGCTCTTCCTGGTCGTCCAGGTGCCGATCATGCTCGGCATCGCCCTGCTGATCGCCCTGGCCCTGGACAGCGGACGCCTCTACGGCAAGGACTTCTTCCGTATCGCGATCTTCCTGCCGTACGCGGTGCCCGCCGTGGTCGCCACCCTGATGTGGGGCTTCATGTACGGCACCAAGTACGGGCTGGTGGGTGACATCAACAGCGCGTTCGACGTCACCCTGCCGGACCCGCTCTCCAGTGACCTGGTGCTGGCGTCGATCGGCAACATCGTCACGTGGGAGTTCATCGGCTACAACATGCTGATCTTCTACTCCGCGCTACGGGTCATCCCGCTCTCGCTCTACGAGGCCGCGGAGATCGACGGCGCCGGCCAGTTCCGCGTCATCACGGCCATCAAGCTCCCCGCGATCCGCGGTGCCCTGGTGATCGCGACGATCTTCTCGATCATCGGCAGCTTCCAGCTCTTCAACGAGCCGGCCATCCTGCGGCCGGTCGCGCGCAACGCCATCACGACCGACTTCACCCCGAACTTCTACACGTACTCGCTGTCCTTCAACGGCCAGCAGCACAACTACTCCGCGGCGGTCGCCATCATCATGGGGCTGATCACCATGGTCATCGCCTATGTCGTGCAGCTCCGCGGCATGCGCAAGGGAGCGTGAACCATGAGCAGCTCCGTCACCACCAGCTCCCCGTCCGCATCCGCACCGGCCGGCGACGGTTCCACCACCGCCGCGCCCCGACTGCGCACCCGCCGGCAGAAGCACTCGCCCAGCCGCCCCAAGCGCAGCATCCTGCTGACCGTGCTCACCGGCCTGATCCTGGTCTACACGGTCGTGCCGCTGATCTGGCTGGTCATCAGCGCCACCAAGACCCAGGACGGGCTGGCCAGTTCGTCGGGACTCTGGTTCAGCGACCACTTCGCTCTGTGGAGCAACATCCACGACACGTTCACTTACCACGACGGCATCTTCGTCCGCTGGCTGCTGAACACCCTGCTCTACGTCGTCCTCGGCGCCGGCGGCGCCACCCTGCTGGCGATCCTCGGCGGCTACGCGCTGGCGAAGTTCACCTTCCCGGGCAAGCGCGCCGTGTTCGCCGTGGTCATCGGTGCCGTCGCGGTCCCGGGTACGGCGCTGGCGGTGCCCACCTTCCTGATGTTCAGCAAGATGGGCCTGACCGACACCCCGTGGGCGGTGATCATCCCGTCCCTCGTGTCGCCCTTCGGTCTGTATCTGATGTGGGTCTTCGCGACCGAGGCCATCCCCACCGAACTGATGGAGGCGGCCCGCATCGACGGAGCGGGCGAGATACGCACCTTCTTCCAGGTCGCCATGCCCCTGCTCGCCCCCGGCACCGTGACCGTGCTGCTGTTCACCACGGTGGCGACCTGGAACAACTACTTCCTGCCGCTGATCATGATCAAGGATCCGAACTGGTACCCACTGACCCTGGGACTGGACTCCTGGAACAACCAGGCCCAGACCATCGGCGGTGACGTCATCTTCAACCTGGTGATCACCGGTTCGCTGCTCACCATCATCCCGCTGATCGCCGCGTTCCTGCTGCTCCAGAAGTACTGGCAGTCCGGCCTCGCCGCCGGAAGTGTCAAGGAGTGATCCACCCCCAGGCCCCACACCCCCCTCAGCTTCACCGCGTTTCACCCTCACACAGCATTCACCCTCACCCCGTCCCACCCACGAAGAAGTGGAAGCACCTCGATGCGTAGAACCACCGGCCGCCTGATGCGCGGCATAACCCTGCTCTCCGTCCTCGCCCTCGGCGCGACCGCCTGCGGCGGCTCCGACGACGACAGCTCGGACCAGAAGGCAGTCTCCGCCGCGGACATCCAGGCGGCCCTCAAGAAGGGCGGCACGGTCAATGTCTGGGCCTGGGAGCCCACGCTGAAGTCGGTCGCCGCCAACTTCGAGAAGAAGTACCCCAAGGTCAAGATCAACCTGGTCGCCGAGCGCTCCGGCGACAAGCACTACACCGCCCTGTCGAACGCCATCTCGGCCAAGAAGGGTGTCCCGGACGTCGCGCAGGTCGAGTACTTCGCACTGAGCCAGTACTCGCTCACCAAGGGCCTGACCGACCTGGCCCCCTACGGCGCCGACAAGCTCAAGGCCAAGTACACGCCCGGCCCGTGGAACGCCGTGAACGACGGCGACAAGGTCTACGGCCTGCCGATGGACTCGGGCCCGATGGCGATGTTCTACAACAAGAAGGTCTTCGACAAGTACAAGATCGCCGTCCCGACCACGTGGGACGAGTACGTCGACGCGGCCGCCAAGCTGCACAGGGCCGACCCCAAGGTCTACATCGCCAACGACGCCGGCGACGCGGGCTTCACCACCAGCATGCTGTGGCAGGCCGGTTCACGCCCGTACAAGGTCGACGGCACCAAGGTGACGATCAACTTCGACGACGCGGGTGCCAAGAAGTACACGGACACCTGGCAGAAGCTGATCGACCAGAAGCTCGTCTCGCCGATCAACGGCTGGACCGACGACTGGTACAAGGGCCTGGGCGACGGCACCATCGCCACCCTGACCACCGGCGCCTGGATGCCCGCCAACTTCGTCACCGGTGTGCCGAAGGCCTCCGGTGACTGGCGCGCGGCCCCCATGCCGGCCTGGACCAAGGGCGACAAGGCCAGCGCGGAGAACGGCGGCAGCTCGCTGACCCTGCCCGAGCTGGGCAAGAACAAGGAGCTCGCCTACGCGTTCGTCGAGTACGCGAACGCCGGTGACGGCGTGCAGACCCGTGTCGACGAGGGCGCCTTCCCGGCGACCACCGCTCAGCTCCAGGACCCGGCGTTCCTGAGCAAGAAGTTCGACTACTTCGACGGCCAGGAGGCCAACAAGATCTTCGCCGACTCGGCCGCCAACGTCGCCAGCGACTGGTCGTACCTGCCCTTCCAGCAGTACGCCAACTCGATCTTCAACGACACCGTCGGCAAGGCCTACATCTCCAGCGAGAAGCTCGCCGCCGGTCTGAAGACCTGGCAGGACGCCTCCATCAAGTACGGCACGGAGCAGGGCTTCACCGTCGAGAAGTAGCAGTCGAGAAGTACCGGTTGAGCAGTGTCGGCGGCGAAGCGTCCGCCGACCTGCGACACAGCCGAGGAGCGGCCGGAAAGCATCACCGCCGGCCGCTCCTCGTACCCCCACCCCCCTCTTGTCCCCTCTCCCCCGCCGTCGAGCCGCTTCGCAGCGCCCCGGAAGGACCACCATGACCTCCGCCTCCCCGTCCCGTCTGCCGTACGGGCCGGACGGTGACTCCGTGCCCCGTCTCGCGTACGGCGCCGACTACAACCCCGAGCAGTGGCCTCGGGAGGTGTGGGAGGAGGACGTACGGCTGATGCGCGAGGCCGGCGTCAACATCGTCTCGGTGGGGATCTTCTCCTGGGCCCGTATCCAGCCGGACGCGGACACCTGGGACTTCGGATGGCTCGACGAGGTCATGGACCTGCTGCACGAGGGCGGGATCGGCGTCGACCTGGCCACCGCGACCGCGTCGCCGCCGCCCTGGCTCACCACCGCGCACCCGGAGATCCTCCCGGTGACGTCCACCGGCGAGACGGTCTGGCCCGGCGCGCGCCAGCACTGGCGCCCCACCTCCCCGGTGTTCCGCAGCCATGCGCTCGGTCTGGTCCGGAAGATGGCGGAACGATACGCCAACCACCCGGCCCTGGTGGCCTGGCACATCTCGAACGAGCTGGGCTGCCACAACATCTACGACTTCTCGGACGACGCGGCCCACGCCTTCCGCGAGTGGCTGCGCGCCCGCTACACCACCCTCGACGCCCTCAACCACGCCTGGGGCACGGCGTTCTGGTCGCAGCGCTACAGCGACTGGGCGCAGATCCTGCCGCCCCGGCTGGCCGGCTCGCACCCGAACCCGACCCAGCAGCTGGACTTCAAGCGGTTCTCCTCGGACGCGCTGAAGGAGTACCTGGTCGCGGAGCGGGACATCCTGCGTGAGTACACGCCCGAGGTCCCCATCACCACCAACTTCATGGTGATGGGTGGCACGAAGGGCATGAACTACCCCGACTGGGCGGGCGAGATCGACTTCGTCTCCAACGACCACTACGTCCACCCGGGCCCGCAGGACCGCGACGAGCTGTCCTTCTCCGCCAACCTGACCAGCGGTATCGCGAGCGGCCGTCCGTGGTTCCTGATGGAGCACTCCACCAGCGCGGTCAACTGGCAGCACGTGAACGTGGCCAAGCGCCCCGGTGAGCTGGCCCGCGACTCGCTGCTGCACGTCGCGCACGGCGCCGACGCCGTGTGCTTCTTCCAGTGGCGCCAGTCGGCGGCCGGCGCCGAGAAGTACCACTCCGCGATGGTGCCGCACGCCGGCGCCGACAGCGAGGTCTTCCGGGCGGTCGCCGCCCTCGGTCAGACCCTGAAGGACCTGGCGCCGATCGCGGGCTCCGAGCGCGAACCGGCCCGCGTGGGGATCGTGTTCGACTGGGACTCCTGGTGGGCGAGCGAGCAGGACTCGCACCCCACCGCGCTCCTGGACTACCGCCAGGAGGGGCTGAACTGGTACTCGGCGCTCCTGTCCCTCGGCATCCGCGCCGACGTCGTCACCACGCGCACCGAGTTCAGCCGCTACGACGTGCTGATCACCCCGGTCCTGCACATGGTCCCGGCGACGCTCGCCAAGGAGCTGACGCGGTACGCGGAGACGGGCGGCCATCTGATCACCACGTACTTCTCCGGTGTCGTCGACGAGAACGACCACATCTGGCTCGGCGGCTACCCGGGCGCCCTACGCGACGTACTCGGCATCCGTGTCGAGGAGTTCGGCCCGCTGCTCGAAGGCGAGTCGGTCGAGGTGGACGGCGGCGGCACGGGCACGGTGTGGACCGACCGGATCGATGTGGCCGACCCCGAGGTCGAGGTCCTGGCCCACTACCGCACGGGCGCCTACGCGGGCCGCCCGGCCGTCACCCGCCGTACGACGGGCACGGGTTCGGCGTCGTACGTCTCCACGCGTCTGGGCGTCGACGGCCTCGCGGCGCTGCTGCCGGGGCTGCTCGCACCGGCCGGTGTCGACAGCGAGCTGCCCGAACAGGCCCGTGGGCGCGTCGAGTTGACCGTACGACGGGGCGGCGGGAGCCGGTTCCTGTTCCTGGTGAACCGGAGCGAGGAGGAGATCCCGCTGCCGGGCCTCGACGGAGAGCGCCTGTCCGGCGGTACGGACGCCGACGGTGTGCTCGTCCTCGCCCCGAGGGAAGTCGCCGTACTGCGACAGCCCGCCCGCTGAGCTGCACCCCGCACCACCCTGAACTCCCCTGATCCTAGGGGCACACCGTCGTGCCCCGTCCGTACGCACCCGCGTACGGTGCGGGCACGGCGGTCCACCGCAGCGACCACATCTGAGTTGGGAGCACACGTTGGCACGCCGTACCCGCACGCGACACCTTCTGGGAGTCGTCGGCATCACCGTTCTGGCCACTTCGGCCGCTCTGGTCAGCGCACCGTCGCCGGACGCGCAGGCGGCGGCCGAGGCAGCCGCCTCGTCCGTCACGGTCACCCCCGATCCCTCCTACAAGCAGGAGAAGTTCGAGGGCTGGGGCACCAGTCTGGTCTGGTTCGCCAACGCGACCGGCGACTACCCTCCGGCGATCCGCGAGAAGCTCGCGAAGCTGCTGTTCGGTGACGACGGGCTGGCGCTGAACATCGCCCGCTACAACATCGGCGGCGGCAACGCCCCCGACGTGAAGGACTACCTGCGGGCCGGCGGAGCGGTCGAGGGCTGGTGGAAGGCGCCCGCGGGCACCACCCGTACGGACACCGACTGGTGGAGCGCGGACGACGCGGCCGACTGGAACCCGAACGCGGACCACACCCAGCGCTGGTGGGTGGACCGGATCAAGAAGGACATCACCCACTGGGAGACGTTCAGCAACTCGCCGCCCTGGTTCATGACCGAGAGCGGCTACGTCTCCGGCAACTTCAACGCCAACGCCGACCAGCTGAAGGCCGATTCGGTCGACGACTTCGCGGCCTACCTGGCGGGGGCGACGAAGCGGCTGGAGAAGGCCGAGGGCATCAAGGTCGACACCGTCGACCCGTTCAACGAGCCCAACACCGGCTACTGGGGCACCAAGCTGGGCGCCGACGGCCAGCCCGTCGGCGGCCGTCAGGAGGGTGCCCACATCGGCCCCGCGCTCCAGGAGAAGGTGCTCGCCGCGCTTGCTCCCGCGCTGAAGAAGGCCAAGGTCAAGTCCGAGATCTCGGCGATGGACGAGACCAACCCGTCCATCTTCGCGAACAACTGGAACTCCTACTCGCAGGATTCCAAGGACCTCGTGGACCAGATGAACGTCCACACCTACGGCACCGGGCAGCGCACCACCGTGCGCGACCTCGCCAAGGCCGCCGACAAGCCGCTGTGGATGAGCGAGGTCGAGGGCGACTGGGGCGACGGGCAGAGCTTCACGGACATGCGTCCGGGTCTCGGCCTCGCCCAGCAGATCGTCAACGACCTGCGTGAACTGGAGCCCCAGGCCTGGGTGTTCTGGCAGCCGGTCGAGGACTACGACAACATGAAGCCCGGCGGCGAGTCCGCCAAGGGCGGCAACTGGGGCAGCATCCAGCTGTCGTTCAGCTGCAAGAAGACGGACACCCTGGCGTCGTGCCCGATCTACACGAACACCAAGTTCGACACCGCCCGCAACTTCACGCACTTCATCAAGCCGGGCGACAAGCTGATCAAGGTGGACGACACCTCCAGCGCCGCCGCCGTGACCAAGGACGGCAAGGGCGCCTCGCTCGTCCACGTCAACTCCACCACCGCGGCTCGTGACGTCACCATCGACCTGTCCAAGTTCCGCACCATCAAGGGCAACGCGACCGTCACGCCGACCGTGACCAGCGCCGACGGCAAGCTCAAGCAGCAGGCCCCGGTCAAGGTCGTCGACGGCAAGGCCACGTACACCGTCCCCGCCCAGTCGGTGACCTCGTTCGCCATCAAGGGTGTCTCCGGCGTCGCGAAGAACGCCGGTCTGTTCAGCAAGGGCCACTCCTACACGCTGACCGGCGTGCAGAGCGGCAAGGCCGTGACCGTCGCCGCCGACGGCAAGAGCCTGGTGATCGGCTCGGCCAACGGCACGGTCGCGCAGCAGTGGCAGCTCGACGCCCGGCACGGCGACAAGGGCGCCCGCCAGCGGTACGTCTTCGCCAACCCGGCCGAGGGCAAGCGACTCGCCGTCCGCGACAACGTCCCCGTGGTCGAGCCCGACACGGGCAAGCGGGATCCGGCCACCGAGTGGATCATGTCGACCACCGGTGACGGTACGTGGACCCTGATCAACGTGGCCACCGGCCGGCTCCTGGAGGTCGGCGGCCAGGCGACCAACGAGGGGGCCGCCGTCACCACCTGGATGGCCAACTCCGGCTCGAACCAGCGCTGGCGGGTCACGGACGTGACCGACCGGAGCTGACCCGGTAGTTCGTCCAGGAAGGCCGCCTCTGCCCGAGGCGGCCTTCCGCATGTCCAGGGTGTCCGCTGCGGGCCCGCAACCCTCTCGCAACGTCGTACGGCGTTCACTGAGGCCGTGGACATGCCCAAGAAGGACCCGCGCGTCGAACTGACCCCGGCCGCCGCCGAACTGCTGCGGCGGCTGCACGGAACGCACGGCCCGCTGATGTTCCACCAGTCCGGCGGCTGCTGCGACGGCAGCGCCCCCATGTGTTTCCCGGCGGGCGAGTTCCGGACCGGCGGCTCCGACGTACTGCTCGCCGAACTGGCGGTCGAAGGTGTCCCCGAACCGGTGACGTTCTGGATGTCGCGCAGCCAGTACGAGGTGTGGGACCACACTCGGCTGATCGTGGACGTCGTACCCGGCCGGGGCAGCGGTTTCTCCCTGGAGGCACCCGAAGGCGTTCGCTTCCTGATCCGCTCCCGACTGGTCAACACCTAGCCTCTCGCACGCCGCCGCGCGGCTCATCGTCACCTTTCGCACTCCCCTTGCGCCCTGCCACAGTTGACGGGACTTCAGGGGGGTCTGAATGCGTGGCAGCGGACGGTTCAGAACGGGCAGAACACCGGTATCGGCAGTCGCGGTGATCGGAGTGCTGGTCGGCGCGACCCTGACAGGGGCGGCACCGGCCAGTGGCGCGCCGAGAGCCAACCAGGTCGCGCCGGGCGTGCGCTACGCCCAGTTCGACATCGTGGCGGCCAAGGGGGTGACCCACGCCCATCTGCTGAGCGTCGACCTCGGCAACGCACGGGTGCGGGTCAACCTGCTGTACGCGGGGGCGGTGGCGGCGCGGGCCGCCGTCTCCAGGATGGCCGACGCCAAGGGTGCCGTGGCGGGCGTCAACGGCGACTTCTTCAATATCAGCGAGGTCCAGCATCCCGGGGTCGCGGCCACGGGCGCGTCCGTGGGCCCCGCGATCGCGAGCGGTGTGGTGCTGAAGGCGTCGGTGCCGAACGGTCAGCGCTTCGGTCCCTCGATGCCGCCCGGCGTCACCACCAGAGCCGTCCTCGGCGTGGGCACCGACAGAAGGGCCCGGCTGGACAACCTCGCCCTGTCGGGCAGCGTCGGCACGCCCGTGGGACGGTTCACGCTCGGCGGGCTCAACCAGTACGCGCTGCCGGTGGGTTCCATCGGCGCGTTCACCCAGGCCTGGGGCGGTGTCTCCCGGGCCCGGGCGGTGTGCGGCACGGACACGGAGCGGGCCGCGCCGTGCAGTACGGACACGTACGAGGTGACGGTGCGGCGTGGCCGGGTCGTACGGACGGCGAACTCT
The DNA here is from genome assembly GCF_045040105.1 of Streptomyces sp. NBC_01390. Lineage (NCBI taxonomy): Bacteria > Bacillati > Actinomycetota > Actinomycetes > Kitasatosporales > Streptomycetaceae > Streptomyces > Streptomyces sp. NBC_01390. The sequence continues at coordinate 1,258,501 of NZ_CP109551.1, forward strand.
CCCGGCGGTGGCACCATCGCCGCCAACACCACGGTCCTGGTGGGCCGGGAGGCGGGCGCGCGGCAGCTGCGGAAGCTGTCCGTCGGCGAGTCGGTCACGGTCAGAAGCCGTCTCGTGGCGGCCACGAGCCGCATCCCGTACCGCTTCGCCCTCGGCGGCTACCCGGTGCTGAAGGACGGCCGGGCGCTGGCCGGCCTCGACAACAACACCGCCGCTGTACGCACCGCCGCGGGCATCGCGAACGGAGGGCGCAAGCTACTGCTGCTCGCGGTGGACGGTGCGCCTCAGTACCGCAGCGGGCTGACGGTCGCCGAAGTGGCGGCCACCATGCGGAAGTTGGGTTCGGTCGACGCCTTCAACCTGGACGGCGGCGGCTCCACGACCCTCGTCGCCAGAGCACCGGGCGCCGGCCGGGTCACCGTGCGCAACCATCCGACCGGCGACGCCGAGCGGCCCGTCCCGAACGCCATCGGAGTCTTCATGACGTCCTGATGCCCTGAGACCCTGAACGCGGCCGTCAGGGCTTGAGGCTGCTCACGATGTCCGCCGTCGCCGTGAGCCCGCTGTGGATGGTCGGCGCCACGCTCGTGCTGGCCAGATAGAAGCCGAGCAGCACACAGACCACGGCATGGCTGGGCTTCAGCGCGCCGTTGCGCAGGAAGACCACCGCCAGGATCAGGAGCAGCACCACCACAGAGATGGAAATGGCCATCGTCGAACCTCCTCCGCCACGCCCACTTCGCGGCTTTCGGCCGCAAGTGTGGCGTAGTGGAGGGTTCGTCCGTGCGGCTGACATGACGGCCGAACGTGTGGTCTCTCGTGACTGCCGGGACGACTGGGGAACGGCTGGGGAACGATCGCGGGACGCCTACGACGTCTTCGTGGCGTCGAGGAACGCCTCCAGCCCGGCCAGATCGTCCGTGTTGAGGTAGTCGACCCCGGCGGCGCGGAGCTCGCCCCACAGCGCGTCCCGGGCGGGGCCGGCCGCGTCGGGAGTGGCCCAGAAGCGCACCTGCTGCCCACGGGCGTGGGCCGCCGACACGATGCCGTTCAGCCGGGCGCGCTCGGCGGCCGGGAACGTGCCGACACCCAGCCAGGTGAAGTTGAGCGTCCAGTTGTCGGAGATCAGCGGCACGAAGGAGGCGGGCGCCGAGGTGCCGAGGTCGGCGAGGCGCCCGTCGTAGAAGGCCCGCCGAACGCTCTGCGCCTCCATGGGCGCGCGGGCGGCGCGGTCGCCGGAGACCACGGCGGTGACCGGGCCGGGGTGGACACGGCCGTGGGCGTAGGTGGTGAACAGCTGCCGGTACCGGCGGAGATGGCGGTCGAGTTCCAGATAGGTCGACGCGCCCTCGGTCTTGATGTCGATGAGGAGCTGGAGCGGTCGACGGTAACCCCGGTACACGGAACCGTGGTTGGTCTTCACTCGGGCGGCGAGGGTGTCGAGGTAGAGGGATTCGAGGGTGCGGGCCGGGTCGAGGTCAGCGGGGTCGTGGGCGACGAGAAGCTGGTCGCCGACGAGGTAGATGTCGGCCTCGACGCTGCCGAAGCGGTGGTCGAGGGCGTCGAGGAGGGGGCGGGGGTGTTCGTAGTCGTTGTGGGCGTGGGCGCGCCACAACGGCCTTGGACCGTAGGTCGGTTCGCCCGCGAGGGCGCTCGCGGCCGGCAGGGCGACCGTGCCCGCGAGGGCGGCGCCGAAGGCGGTGAGGGCTCGTCGACGGGTGGTGAGGGCCATGCGCTGCCTCCCGGGTGGGGCCGGTGGTGGACTCACCGAGTATGCGAGCCGGAGGCGGCAAGGAGCGGCGTAGCGCGGGGAGTTGGCCGGAGCACCGTTGTTCGTTCACCTGGGCGGCCGTACGGACACGGGAAAGCCCGCCCCGGTTGGGGCGGGCTTTCCCGGTGCTTTCCTCAGGTGTACGTCAGGGTGCGCGCAGATCGACCAGTTCGGCCAGCGCCTCCCGGTGGGCGCCCGCCGTGCCGTACGCGATGGAGTCGGCCTTGGCCCGCTTCAGGTACAGGTGGACCGGGTGCTCCCAGGTCATACCGATCCCGCCGTGCAGCTGGAGCGCCTCCTCGGCCGCGTGGACGGCGACGGGGGCCGCGTAGGCCTGGGCGACGGCGACCGCCACATCGGCGTCGTCGCCGTTCGCCAGGGCGTCGGCCGCGTTGCGGGCGGCGGCGCGCAGGTTGACGACCTCCAGCCACAGTTGGGCGAGCCGGTGCTTGAGCGCCTGGAAGCCGCCGACCGGACGGTTGAACTGCTTGCGTTCCTTGAGATAGCGGACCGTCTCGGTCAACGTCCATTCCGCGAGGCCGAGTTGCTCGGAGGCGAGCAGTCCGGCGCCGGCCCGCAGGGCGCGGCGTACGGCGGGTTCGGCGTCGCCGAGAAGGCGGCCCGGCGCCCCGTCCAGGACGACCGTCGCCACCGGTCGGGTCAGGTCGAGGGACACCTGTGGTGTGACGGTGGCGGCGGAGGCGTCCACCGCGTACAGGCCGCCGTCGTCGGCGGGCACCAGCAGCACGTCGGCGACGGACGCGTCCGCGACACCGGTCAACTGCCCGTGCAGGCCGCCGTCCTCGAACCGTACGACGCTGTAGGCACTCCCTACGGGAACGCTCAGCGAGACCGCGAGGGCGCCGATCGTCGTCCCGGACGCCAGCTGGGACAGCAGGTCGTCGGTCCCGCACTCCAGCAGCGCCTCGGTGGCGACGACGGCGCTGGTCAGATACGGGACGGGCGCGACCGCACGTCCCAACTCCTCCAGGACGACGGCGACTTCCCGGTGCGTGGCGCCCTGACCGTCCAGTTCCTCGGGGACGAGCAGGCCGGCGAGGCCCATTCCCTCGGTGAGGGCCTTCCAGAGCGGGATGTCGTGCGGGGTGTCCGACTCGACGCGCGCGATCACGTCCGCCGCGTCGCAGTGGTCGGTCAGCAGGTCACGGACGGCCGCGCGGAGGGCGTCCTCCTCCTCCGAGTACAAAAGGTCGGGCTGCGTGCTCATCGGGCGAGGTCCTTCCAGGCGACGTCCTTGTCGGTGCGCGGTTCGCTGGGCAGGCCCAGGACCCGTTCGGCGACGATGTTCAGCAGGACCTCGCTGGTCCCGCCCTCGATGCTGTTGCCCTTGGAGCGGAGGTAGCGGTAGCCGGCGTCACGGCCGACGAAGTCCACCAGCTCGGGCCGGCGCATCGTCCAGTCCTCGTACAACAGGCCTTCCTCGCCGAGGAGTTCGACCTCAAGGCCGCTGATCTCCTGGTTGAGGCGGGCGAAGGAGAGTTTCAGGCCGGAGCCCTCCGGGCCGGGCTGTCCGGCGACGAGCTGCTGGCGTGTCCGCTCGCCCGTGAGCCGGGCGACCTCGGCCTCCACCCACAGCTTCAGCAGCCGCTGGTGCAGATCGTGGGTGCGCAGTCCGGGTCGTTCGCGCCACGTCTGGGCGACGGGACCGATCATGCCGCCCTCGCGCGGGATGCGCATACCGCCGATGGCCACGCGCTCGTTGTTCAGCGTGGTCTGCGCGACCCGCCAGCCGTCGCCGACCTCGCCGAGGCGATGGGCGTCCGGGATCCGGACGTCGGTCAGGAACACCTCGTTGAACTCGGCCTCGCCGGTGACCTGCCGCAGCGGCCGGACCTCGACACCGGGGTCGGTCATGTCGCAGAGGAAGTAGGTGATGCCCTTGTGCTTGGGCAGGTCAGGGTCGGTGCGCGTGATGAGGATGGCCCAGCGGGCGAGATGGGCGCTGGACGTCCACACCTTCTGCCCGTTGACGATCCACTGGTCCCCCGACCGGACGGCCCGCGTGCCCAGCGCGGCGAGGTCGGACCCCGCACCCGGCTCACTGAAGAGCTGGCACCAGACCTCCTCGCCGATCCACAGCGGCCGGAGGAACTTCCGCTTCTGCTCCTCCGTACCGAAGCCGAGGATGGTCGGCGCGGCCATGCCCAGACCGATGCCGATACGCCGGGGGTCGTTGTCGGGAGCCCCAGCGGCCTCCAACTCGGCGTCCACGACGGCCTGGAGGGCACGCGGCGCGCCGAGACCGCCCAGCCCTTCCGGGTAGTGCACCCAGGCGAGCCCGGCGTCGAAGCGGGCCTTGAGGAAGTCGAGCCGTTCGGTGTCGGCCGGCGGATGGGCGGCCAGCAACTCCCGTGTGAGCCGGGTGAGTTCAGTGGCGTCGACGGTCATTCGGCGGCTCCGTTCGCAAGCGCGGGCAGCACCGCGACCCGGCCGGTGGTGACACCGTCGGCGACACGTTGCACGGCCGCCGCGGCCCCGCTCAGCGGCACCCGCTCGCTCACCAACGGCTTGATCGCGCCCCGGGCGGCCAGCTCGGTGAGCTGCTCGTGGCAGTGCTGGACCAGTTTCGGGTTCTTGGTGTTGTACAGACCCCAGTGCAGGCCCAGGATCGAGTAGTTCTTCACAAGGGCGTGGTTGAGCCCGGGGCTGGGGATCGCTCCGCTCGCGAAGCCGACGACCACGATCCGCCCCTCGAAGGCGACGACCTTCGTGGACTGGGTGTAGGCCTCCCCGCCGACGGGGTCGTAGACCACGTCGACACCGCGCCCGCCGGTGGCTTCCTTCACCGCTCCGACGACGTTCTCCGTGCGCCGGTCGATGACGACGTCGCAGCCCAACTCCCGTGCCACGGCGACCTTCTCGGCCCCGCCCACAACGCCGATGACGGTGGCTCCGGCGGCCTTCCCGAGCTGTACGGCGGCGCTGCCGACCCCGCCCGCGGCGGCGTGCACGAGCAGCGTCTCGCCGGCCTCCAGGGCGGCCCGCCGGTGCAGTCCGAACCAGCCCGTCTGGTAGCCGATGAGAAGGGCGGCGGCCTGGGCGTCGTCCAGCGACTCGGGGGCCGTGAACAGCCCGCGGGAGTCCGCCACGACATACTCGGCGAAACCGCCGTACGGCAGCGCGGGGTTACCGATCACCCGGCGGCCGTCCTCGGTCTCGCCGCAGATCTCCACCCCGGGAGTGAACGGCAGCGGCGGCTTGACCTGGTACTCCCCGCGGCACATCAGGACGTCCGGGAAGTTGATGGTCGCGGCCCGCACCTTCAGCAGCACCTGGCCCTCGGCGGGCACCGGCCGCTCCACCTCGCCGAGGACCATCGCCTCGCTCGGCTCGCCGTTCTGGTGCACTTGCCATGCCTGCATGGGGGGCCTCCACGGGACTGTGCTCGTCTTCTTCGACTGACCGGGCTCGACCGCATACTAAGCGGTCGCTTGCAGATCAGGGAACCGTCGAGGACCGGTCCGCGGCAGTCGCGTACGTCACGACCGCTCCCCCTTCGCACGGGCGGGCCGCGCCCGTACGTGCATCCGCTCCCCCTGCGGCCCGAACAGGCTGAGGAACTCCGCGGGCCCCTCCCCCGTCGCCCCGAACCAGTGCGGTACACGGGTGTCGAACTCGGCGGCCTCGCCCGGCCCGAGCACCACGTCGTGCTCGCCAAGCACGAGCCGAAGCCGCCCCGCCAGGACGTACAGCCACTCGTAGCCCTCGTGCGTGCCGGGCTCGGGCTGCTGGCCACTCACCGGCAGGATCACCTTGAACGCCTGGAGGCCGCCGGGCTGCCGGGTGAGCGGGAGATACGTCCGCCCGTGCCGGACGATCGGCTTGGTCCGCACCCGGGGATCGTCGACGGCCGGAGCGCCGACCAGTTCGTCGAGCGCCACGCGATGCGCCCGCGCGATCGGCAGCAACTGCTCCAGGCTGGGCCGCCGCAGTCCCGACTCCAGCCGGGACAACGTACTGACGGAGATCCCGGTAGTGGCAGACAGCCCGGCCAGGGTCACCCCCCGCTCCTTGCGAATCCTCCGCAACCGGGGCCCCACCTCGGCGAGGACCTGCTCGGTGGCAGCATCGTCGTTAGTGACATCCATGCCGTTATTGCATTTTCGGCAAACAGGTTTGTCAATACGGCAGAGGGCACCCTCAGCCCGTCCGGCGTTTGAGGACGAGGCCCCTTAAGGGCCGACAGCGGGGTCTGGGGGCGCAGCCCCCAGGACGGGATGGGACGGGTAGGGGCGGCGGGGGCGAGAAAACCGCCCCGCCGCCCGGATGTGCGTCCGCCACCCCCGTTGCACCATGGCTGCATGCTGCTGACCCGGCTCGCCCACGTGTCCCAGGAGGTCGCCGCCACCTCCGCCCGGTCCCGGAAGATCGCCCTGCTCGCCGAACTGTTCCGGGACGCCGACGCCGACGACGTACCCATCGTCATCCCGTATCTCGCCGGACGCCTGCCCCAGGGACGGCTGGGCATCGGCTGGAAGGTGCTGGACCAGCAGGTTCCGGGCGCCGCCGAGCCCTCCCTCACCGTCCGGGACGTCGACGCCCGCCTCACCGCGATCGGCACGGTCAGCGGCGCCGGCTCGCAGGCCGAACGCAGGCGGCTGGTCGGCGAGTTGCTCGCGGCGGCCACCCCGGACGAGCAGAAGTTCCTGTTCGCGCTGATCACGGGTGAGGTACGGCAGGGCGCCCTGGACGCGGTGGCCGTGGAAGGCCTGGCGACGGCCACCGCCGCACCGCCCGCCGACGTACGGCGCGCGGTGATGCTCGCGGGGTCGATCCAGCCCGTCGCGCAGGCCCTGCTGGCCGACGGACCGGCGTCCCTCACCCGCTTCCGGCTCACCGTCGGCCGCCCCGTCCTGCCGATGCTCGCGCACAGCGCCTCCTCGGTGGCGGAGGCCGTCGAGAAGCTCGGCGCCTGTGCCGTCGAGGAGAAACTGGACGGCATCCGGGTCCAGGTCCACCGCGACGGCGACGACGTACGGCTCTACACCCGCACCCTCGACGACATCACCGACCGGCTGCCCGAACTGACCACCGCCGCAAGGGCGTTGAGGGGCGAGCGGTTCATCCTGGACGGCGAGGTGATCGCCTTCGACACGGCCGGCCGGCCGCGTTCCTTCCAGGACACCGCCGGCCGGGTCGGCTCGCGCGTGGACGTGGAGACGGCAGCCCGGGAGACACCCGTCTCGCCCGTCTTCTTCGACGCGCTCTCGGTCGACGGCCACGATCTCCTCGACCTTCCGTTCGCCGAGCGGCACACGGAGCTGGCCCGGCTGGTCCCCGAGCCGATGCGGGTGCGGCGCCTGCTGGCGGGCGGCCCCGCCGACCTCCCTGCCGCCGAGACGTTCCTCGCCGACACCCTGGCGCGTGGCCACGAGGGCGTCGTGGTCAAGGCCCTCGACGCCCCCTACAGCGCGGGCCGGCGCGGTGCGTCCTGGCTGAAGGTCAAGCCCGTACACACGCTCGACCTGGTGGTGCTGGCGGCCGAGTGGGGTCACGGACGCCGTACCGGCAAGCTGTCGAACCTCCACCTCGCCGCCCGTAACCCCGACGGGTCCTTCGCCATGCTCGGCAAGACCTTCAAGGGCATGACCGACGCGATGCTGACCTGGCAGACCGAGCGGCTCCAGGCGCTGGCCGTGTCGGACGACGGCTGGGTGGTGACCGTACGCCCCGAACTGGTCGTCGAGGTCGCCTACGACGGTCTCCAGCGGTCCACCCGCTACCCGGCCGGTGTCACCCTCCGCTTTGCCCGCGTCGTCCGCTACCGCGAGGACAAGACCCCGGACGAAGCGGACACCGTACAAACGCTGCTGGCCGCGCACCCGGAGGTGGCGGGATGACGGAGAAGGCGAACGGGAAGCGCAGCGCGGGACTCCTCCTGTTCCGCCGCCAGGCCCCGCCCGGTCAGGCGCTGGAGGTGCTCCTCGGGCACATGGGAGGCCCCTTCTTCGCCCGGCGCGACGCCGGGGCCTGGACCATCCCCAAGGGTGAGTACGGCGACGGGGAGACGGCCTGGGACGCGGCCCGCCGGGAGTTCCGGGAGGAGCTGGGGCTGGCGCCGCCCGAGGGCGAGGCCGTGCCGCTGGGCGAGGTCCGGCAGGCCGGCGGGAAGGTCGTCACGGCGTGGGCGATCGAGGCGGATCTCGATCCGGCGGCCGTGGTGCCGGGCACGTTCCGGATGGAGTGGCCGAGGGGGTCGGGGCAGGAGCGGGAGTTTCCCGAGCTGGACCGGGTGCGGTGGTTCGGCCTCGATGCGGCGCGGGCGGTGATCGTGACGGCGCAGGGCGGGTTTCTGGACCGGCTGACGGAGCACTCGGGGCATTGAGAGAGTGCCGGTGGGTGCCGTACGCGTTGCGGGGCCCTCCGGCGCGCGGGAAGGTCGAAGGACAGCCCTCAACCTGGAGGACGGCAATGCCCATCGCGACGGTGAACCCGGCGAACGGCGAGACGCTTCGGACGTACGACGCCATGGACGGCGCGGAGATCGAGCGCCGGCTCGCGGCCGCGGAGGCCGCCTTCCGCACGTACCGCACGACCGGCTTCGCCGAGCGCGCCCGGCTGCTGGGCCGGGCCGCCGGTCTGCTGGACGAGGACCGGGACGACATCGCCCGCACCATGACGCTCGAGATGGGCAAGCCGGTCAAGCAGGCCCGCGCGGAGGCCGCGAAGTGCGCGAAGGCGATGCGCTGGTACGCCGACCACGCCGAGGAACTCCTGGCCGACGAGAAGCCCGCGGACACGGACATCAAGGACTCCGGAGGCTCGCGCGCCGTGGTCCGCTACCGCCCACTGGGCCCGGTGCTCGCGGTGATGCCGTGGAACTTCCCGCTCTGGCAGGTGATCCGCTTCGCCGCGCCGGCGCTGATGGCGGGCAACGTGGGCCTGCTCAAGCACGCGTCGAACGTGCCGCAGACCGCCCTCTACCTGGAGGACCTGTTCCGCCGGGCCGGCTACCCCGAGGGCTGCTTCCAGACGCTGCTGATCGGGTCGGACGCGGTCGAGGACATCCTGCGCGACCCACGGGTGCGGGCGGCCACGCTCACCGGCAGCGAACCGGCGGGACGCGCGGTGGCGGCCGTCGCCGGGGACGAGGTCAAGAAGACGGTGCTGGAGCTGGGTGGCAGCGACCCGTTCATCGTCCTGCCGTCCGCCGATGTCGAACGGGCCGCGCAGGTCGCGGTGACTGCGCGTGTGCAGAACAACGGGCAGTCGTGCATCGCCGCCAAGCGGTTCATCGTGCACACGGATGTCTTCGACGCGTTCGCGGAACGCTTCTCGACCGCCATGGCGGCGCTGAAGGTCGGCGATCCGCTGGCCGAGGACACGGAGGTCGGGCCGCTCGCGAGTGAGCGGGGGCGCGAGGAGCTGGAGGCACTGGTCGACGAGGCCGTGGAGAGCGGCGCGACGGTGATGTGCGGTGGCGAACGTCCGAAGGATCTGTCGGACGACGGCTGGTACTACGCGCCGACCGTCCTCGCCGACGTCACCAGCGAGATGCGCATTCACCAGGAGGAGACGTTCGGCCCGGTCGCGACCCTGTACCGCGTGGCCGACCTGGAGGAGGCGTTGGCGATCGCCAACGACACGCCTTTCGGGCTCAGTTCGAACGTGTGGACCCGCGACGAGGCCGAGGTGGACCGTCTCGTACGGGATCTGGAGGCGGGCGGCGTGTTCGTCAACGGGATGACCGCGTCCCATCCGGCGTTCCCGTTCGGCGGGGTGAAGCGGTCCGGATACGGGCGTGAGCTGTCGGGACACGGAATCCGCGAGTTCTGCAACATCACCACGGTATGGCACGGAGCGTGAGCGTTCCGCGGCTACGATCGCCCCTGTGAACCGCGAAGTGACTCTGCCTCTGATCGTCGACGACCGCGGCACGTTGCAGGTTGCCGCCTCCGACGTCAGCAAACTGCTGCGTACGGTCGGCGGCCGCTGGCTGCATCTGGTGGAGGCCGGCCAGGACAACCTCGACGAGGACACCGTGGCCGCCCTCACCATCGAACTCGCCAAACTGGCCGACCGAATCGACGTGGCCTGCATCGCCCACAGCAGTGGGGGCGCCTCCGGCTGAGGTGAGGGATGCGTCGTGGGGGCACGGGTTTCGTTTCGTCCACCGGCCGGCTGTGGCTGGTCGCGCCCCGCGGCGGAGCCGCAGATGTCACAGCCCCGCGCCCCTGAGTGGGGTAGCTCTTCGGCGTTTTGGATGCGGGGCGATTTGCAGGGGCGCGGGGAACTGCGCGACAAGCCACGACGCACCCGCAGCCCGAAGCGCACCGCACCCCCACGGCGCTACCGAATCGGCATCCCCGCCAGGGTCCGCGCGATCACCAACCGCTGGATCTCACTCGTACCCTCGAAGATCGTGTAAATCGCCGCATCCCGATGCATCCGCTCCACCGGATACTCCCGCGTGTACCCGTTCCCCCCGAGTATCTGAATCGCCTGCCCGGTAACCTTCTTCGCCGTCTCGCTCGCGAACAGCTTCGACATCGACCCCTCCGCCGCGGTGAACGGCTTCCCGCTGATCGCCATCCACGACGCCCGCCACGTCAGCAGCCGCGCCGCGTCGATGGACGTACGCATGTCGGCGAGCTGGAAGGCGATCCCCTGGTTGTCGATGATCGGGCGGCCGAACTGCTCACGGGTCTTCGCGTAGTCGAGGGCGACCTCGTACGCGGCCCGGGCGGTACCCACAGCCATCGCGGCGACGGCCGGACGGCTCGCCTCGAACGTGGCCATCGCCGCGTTCTTCACCCGCTCGCCGCCGGACTTCGCGCGCTCACGGGCCCGGGCGAGGCGCTCGTCGAGCTTCTGCTTGCCGCCGAGGAGGCAGGAGCCGGGGATGCGGACGTTCTCCAGGACGACCTCGGCGGTGTGCGAGGCGCGGATGCCGTGCTTCTTGAACTTCTGGCCCTGGGACAGGCCGGGCGTGTTCGGCGGGACGATGAAGGAGGCGTGGCCCTTGGAGCCCAGCTCGGCGTCGACCACGGCGACGACGACGTGGACGTTGGCGATGCCGCCGTTGGTCGCCCAGGTCTTCGTGCCGTTGAGGACCCACTCGTCCTTGGCCTCGTCGTACACGGCGCGGGTACGCATGGAGGCGACGTCGGAGCCGGCATCGGGCTCGGAGGAGCAGAAGGCGGCGACCTTGACATCGCCCGCGTCACCGTACATCTGGGGGATCCAGGTGCCGATCTGCTCCTCGGTGCCGTTGGCGAGGACGCCCACGGCGGCGAGGCCGGTGCCGACGATGGAGAGGGCTATGCCCGCGTCACCCCAGAAGAGCTCCTCCATGGCCATGGGGATGCCGAGGCCGGTGGGGTCGAAGTACTGCTGGGCGTAGAAGTCCAGGGAGTAGATGCCGACCTTCGCCGCCTCCTGGATGACCGGCCAGGGGGTCTCCTCGCGCTCGTCCCACTCGGCGGCGGCAGGACGGATCACGTCGGCGGCGAAACCGTGGAGCCAGTCGCGGACCTCTTTCTGTTCGTCGTTGAGCTCCATGGTGAATTCGGCCATGACCCCTCCATCGCTGCACTAGCATGTTACCTACGGTAACTGGAGTCTGTTACTCGTCGGTAGGAAAAGTCAACTCCCGGACCCCGGTCGGCAGCCCGTTCGATGGGCATCGACCGATGAGTGTTATTTTGCGCAAGCGTCACCGATATCAGCACGGGTGGGGAGACACCATGGACACCACGCAGCAAACCGATCAGCAGCGGTCCGCGGACCGCCGCAGGCGCGAGCTGCTGGAAGCCGCCGACCGAGTGGTGCTCCGCGACGGCCCCGGCGCCTCGATGAACGCCATCGCCGCCGAGGCGGGCATCACCAAACCCATTCTCTACCGGCATTTCGGTGACAAGGGCGGACTGTACGCCGCTCTGGCCAAACGGCACACCGACGCCCTGCTCGACTCCCTGCGGGCCGCGCTGGACGCTCCGGCGGAGCGGCGGGAACGGGTGGAGGCCACGCTGGACACCTACCTCGCGGCGATCGAGGCGCGGCCCCAGGTGTACCGGTTCCTGATGCACCCCGGGGACGGCGTGTCACCCGGCGATCCCGGGTTCGATGTGAGGAAGCACTCGCTGCCGTTGCTGCGGCTGATGGGCGAGGAGTTGGCCCAGGTGATCGAGGATCGGTTGGATCTCGGGCCCGGCAGCCAGCAGTTGGCTCGGGTGTGGGGGCACGGGATAGTCGGGATGATGCATGCGGCGGGAGACTGGTGGCTGGGGGAACGGCCCTGCTCCCGGGCGGAGTTGGTGCGGAGTTTGGCTGATTTGTTGTGGGGGCGACTGGCTGCCGCCGGGGACCGGATCGGGGGTCCGGGGTTCTGAGGGTTGTGTGTTGGCTGCGGGCCCGGTGGGGGCTGGTCGCGCAGTTCCCCACGCCCCTACGTATCTCCCCTCGCCCCATTCCACGAAGCTCGGGTTGCTTGTCGCATTAGCCTCTTGTGGCGCCAGCCCGTTACTCGGTCCGCGTAGGTCTTGCCTGCCAGGTGGTCCAGCTCGTGTTGGAGGCATCTCGCGAAGAAGCCTGTGCCCTCGATGCGTACCGGGTCGCCCGTTGCCGTGAAGCCCTCGACCGTCGTCTCGTCGTGGCGTTCGGTGCCCGCTTCCAGGCCGGGGAGAGACAGGCAGCCTTCGGGTCCACGGAGGACCAGGCCGGTCGCCTCGACCAGGCGGGGGTTGACGACATGGCCCACGTGACGGACGTCATCGTCGTCGGGGCAGTCGTATACGAAGACCTTCAGGGGCCTGCCGATCTGGTTCGCGGCGAGGCCCACGCCCTGGGCGGCGTACATTGTCGCGAACATGTCCTCGACGAGCGCGGCTAGTTCGGCGTCGAAGTGTGTGACTTCCGCGCAGGGGGTGTGCAGAACGGGGTCGCCGAGCAGTGTCAGGGGGCGGACGCGCCCCCTGGTACCCGGGATGGAGCCTGGTCGCATGGCCGCAAGGGTACGGTCACCCTTGTCGCGCGGGCGCCGTGGTGGTGCCGCGATGCGGATCTCGTGAACGGATCTCGATAGGCTGAGGTCCACACCACGTGGCCGGAGGCACAGGCGCGGCGCGTACGCAAGGAGGATCGAGATCTGATGGCAGGCAACTCGGACCCGCTCACTCCGCGGGCCAAGCTGGCAGTGACGGCCGGCAAGGCCGTTGCGGCGGCATCGCGTGCGGCAGGGCGCGGCAGCGGGTCGGTGATCGGTGGCAAGGTAGCCCTCAAACTCGACCCCGACCTCCTGGCCCGGCTCGCCCAGCACCTGGACGTCATCCTGGTCTCGGCCACCAACGGCAAGACCACGACCACGCGGCTCATCGCGGAGGCCCTGCGCGCCGCCGGACCGGTCGTGTCGAACGCGCTCGGCGCCAACATGCCCGCCGGCATCACCTCGGCGCTCGCGGGCGGCTCGGACGCCAAGTTCGGGGTCATCGAGGTCGACGAGAAGTACCTCGCCGGCGTCGCCCGGGACACGGACCCCAAGTGCATCGCGCTTCTCAACCTCTCCCGCGACCAGCTCGACCGCGCCGCAGAGACCCGCATGCTCGCCGAGAACTGGCGTGAGGGGCTCGCCGGTTCGAAGGCCGTGATCGTCGCCAACGCCGACGACCCGCTGATCGTGTGGGCCGCCTCCTCCTCCCCCAACGTGATCTGGGTCGCCGCCGGGCAGATGTGGAAGGACGACGCCTGGTCCTGCCCGTCCTGCGGTGGTGTGATGCAGCGCCCCGGCGACGACTGGTTCTGCGGTCAGTGCGGTTTCCGCCGTCCGACGCCGAGTTGGGCGCTGTCCGGCGACCACGTGCTCGATCCGCACGGGTCGGCCTGGCCGATCCGTCTCCAGCTGCCGGGGCGGGCCAACAAGTCCAACGCGGCCGCCTCCGCCGCTGTCGCCGCCGTGTTCGGCGTACCGCCGCAGGTCGGCCTGGAGCGGATGTACCAGGTGCAGGCCGTGGCCGGACGGTACGACGTCGTGCAGTTCATGCAGCGCGATCTGCGGCTGCTGCTCGCCAAGAACCCGGCCGGCTGGCTGGAGACGTTCTCCCTGATCGACCCGCCGCCGACCCCGGTCATCCTCTCCGTGAACGCGCGGGGCGCCGACGGCACCGACACCTCCTGGCTGTGGGACGTCGACTACACGCAGCTCACCGGTCACCCGATCTTCGTCATCGGCGACCGCAAGCTCGACCTCGCGGTGCGGCTTGAGGTCGCCAACCAGCACTTCCAGGTCTGCGAGAGCGCCGACCAGGCCGTGCAGATGGCGCCGCCCGGCCGGATCGAGGTCATCGCGAACTACACCGCCTTCCAGGACCTGCGCCGCCGCGTCGGCAACTGACCACTGCCGGCAACCGACCACTGAGGACGATCACTTCATGAGCGACAACCAGCTGCGTCTGGTGTGGATCTACCCGGACCTGCTCAGCACGTACGGCGACCAGGGCAACGCACTCGTCCTGGAGCGCCGGGCTCGGCAGCGCGGCCTCGACGTCGCGCGGCTCGACGTACGCAGCGACCAGCCGATCCCGACCTCCGGCGACATCTATCTGATCGGCGGCGGCGAGGACCGACCGCAGCGGCTCGCGGCGGAACGTTTGCGCCGTGACGGCGGACTGCACCGGGCCGTCGGCAACGGCGCGATCGTGTTCTCGGTGTGCGCCGGGTACCAGATCCTGGGCCACGAGTTCATCAACGACCTCGGTCAGCGTGAGCCCGGCCTCGGACTCCTCGACGTGGTCTCGGTGCGCGGCGAGGGCGAGCGGTGCGTGGGCGACGTACTCGGTGACATCGACGCACGCCTCGGCCTGCCTCCGCTGACCGGCTTCGAGAACCACCAGGGTGTCACCCACCTCGGTCCCACCGCGCGCCCGTTCGCGCAGGTGCGGCTCGGCAAGGGCAACGGCACGGGAGACGGCACGGAGGGCGCGTACAACGACACGGTCTTCGGTACGTACATGCACGGGCCCGTGCTCGCCCGTAACCCGCTGATCGCGGACCTGCTGCTGAAGCTGGCCCTCGACGTCAACGCGCTGCCGCCGACCGACGACCGCTGGTACGAGGCGCTGCGCAACGAGCGGATCACGGCTGCGCAGCAGCCCGCCTGACCTGCGCGCACCGCCGCGACCGTGCCGGCCTGTACACCTGCCGTCCTCGTGTGCGCCACCGGCCCGTCTGACGGGGCATCCGCACAGGTGAGCGCGGGTGTCCAGCACCCGGACGGGTGCTACGGCTACGGTCCCCGCCGCCGGTATGGTGACGGGGATCGAGCCGGACAGCGTGGTCCGGTCCTGGCCCACGTGGAGAAGGATTTCGGGCGATGCGCATTGGTGTCCTGACGTCCGGCGGCGACTGCCCCGGTCTGAACGCCGTCATCCGGTCCGTCGTGCACCGCGCTGTAGTGGACCACGGTGACGAGGTAATCGGCTTCCGGGACGGCTGGAAGGGCCTCCTGGAGTGCGACTACCTCAAGCTCGACCTTGACGCGGTGAGCGGCATCCTCGCTCGCGGCGGCACCATCCTCGGCTCCTCCCGGGTCCGTCCCGAACATCTGCGGGACGGCGTCGAGCGGGCCAGGGGCCATGTCGAGGAGCTCGGGCTCGACGCGATCATCCCGATCGGCGGCGAGGGCACGCTCAAGGCGGCCCGGCTGCTGTCCGACAACGGCCTGCCGATAGTCGGCGTCCCGAAGACCATCGACAACGACATCGCGGTCACGGATGTCACCTTCGGCTTCGACACGGCCGTGGGGGTCGCCACGGAGGCCCTGGACCGGCTGAAGACCACCGCCGAGTCCCACCAGCGCGTCCTGATCGTCGAGGTCATGGGCCGCCACACCGGCTGGATCGCTCTGCACTCCGGCATGGCCGCGGGCGCCCACGCCATCGTCGTACCGGAACGCCCCTTCGACATCGAGGAGTTGGCCGCGCGCGTGGGTGAGCGGTTCGCGGCGGGCAAGCGGTTCGCGATCGTCGTCGCCGCGGAGGGTGCGAAGCCCCGCGAGGGCTCGATGGAGTTCGACGAGGGCGGCAAGGACGTGTACGGCCACGAGCGCTTCGCCGGGATCGCCCGGCAGCTCTCCCTGGAACTGGAGGAGCGGCTCGGCAAGGAGGCGCGGCCGGTGATCCTCGGGCATGTGCAGCGGGGTGGGACGCCCACGGCCTACGACCGCGTGCTGGCCACGCGGTTCGGGTGGCATGCGGTGGAGGCGGTGCACCGGGGTGAGTTCGGGCGGATGACGGCGCTTCGGGGGACGGACATCGTGATGGTGTCGCTGGCGGAGGCTGTGGAGACGTTGAAGACGGTTCCTGAGGCTCGGTATGCAGAGGCTGAGTGCGTGCTCTGAGGTTGTTTTTTCGGCTGCGGGTTCGCCGTGGCTGGTCGCGCAGTTCCCCGCGCCCCTAAAAGCCCTCCCCTGGCCCCCGGGTCATTTCGTGACCGGGGGCCGCTCTACCCTGAGGGGATGGAGCACAGCGGGCACAGTTCGGACATGGGGCTTTTGCCCTTCACCTTGGGGCGGGGGCTCGGGTGGTCCGCCGATCCGTTCTTTCTGGTCGCCTGTCTTGTCGGGCTCGGGCTGTACGCCTGGGGGGTCGTGCGGCTCACCCGGCGTGGGGACAAGTGGTCCGTCGGGCGGACCGTCTCCTTCGTGCTCGGTGTGCTGACCGTCATGCTCGTCATGTGCACCAGGCTCAACGACTACGGCATGGTCATGTTCAGCGTGCACATGGTGCAGCACATGGTGATCAGCATGGTCTCGCCGATCCTCATTCTGCTCGGCGCGCCGATCACGCTCGCCCTGCGGGCGCTGCCGGTCGCCGGACGGGGGCGGAAGGGGCCGCGTGAGCTGCTGCTGGCGCTGCTGCACAGCCGGTTCATGCGGATCGTCACGCACGCGGCGTTCACCATCCCACTGTTCATCGCCAGTCTCTACGTCCTGTACTTCACCCCGCTCTTCGACTTCCTGATGAGTTCGAAGGCCGGGCACATCACGATGATGTGTCACTTCCTCGCCGTCGGACTGATCTTCTTCTGGCCGATCATGGGCGTCGACCCCGGCCCGAACCGGCCCGGCTATCTGATGCGGATGCTGGAGCTGTTCGCGGGCATGCCGTTCCACGCGTTCTTCGGGATCGCGCTGATGATGGCGTCGACACCGATGGTCGACTCGTACCGGAATCCGCCCGCCTCGCTCGGTATCGACGCCCTGGCCGACCAGAACGCGGCCGGCGGGATCGCCTGGGCGTTCAGCGAGATCCCGACCGTACTGGTGCTGTTGGCCCTGCTCTTCCAGTGGCACAGCTCCGAACAGCGGCAGGCCAAGCGTCAGGACCGGGCCGCCGACCGGGACGGCGACAAGGAACTTGAGGCGTACAACGCCTATTTGGCCTCACTGAACGCACGTGGGCGCTGAATCAACTTTCATTCTCCTGCCTGAAACACTTTCGCATTCAGTAGCATGGTCGTGACGTATCCGCCGGGGGGAGCGGTATGACACTGCATGCTTTCAGGAAATCCGGGCTCCAGCGGTTGTCCATCGCACTGTTGTGCGTTCTGTTCGCCAGTGGTTGCGGCAGACAGGCACCACTGACGATGGTGAAGGCCGTGGCCTCCGGGGTGCCTTCCCTCGCGCCGTTCTTCGACGAGAACAGCGGCCTGGGTCATGACGCACAGGTCCGTTCGCAGCCCGCGCACGGCAGCAGCCTGCAGCAGGGCAGCACGCCCGGGCTGTACGGGGGCACGAAGAAGCCGACGGTCTGTGACGTCGACCGGCTGAAGCAATTCCTCACCGACCCCGGGAACAACAGGAAGGCCCGCGAATGGGCACGTGTGGTCGATATTCCACAGGGCGGGATTTCCGCCTATCTCGACCGGCTCACACCCGTTCTCCTGCGTCACGACACCCTCGTGAAGAACCACGACTACAAGAAGGAGAAAGCCGTCCCCTTCGACGCGCTGCTCCAGGCGGGAATCGCGGTTCTCGTCGATGAAGCGGGAGTTCCCGCAGTGAAGTGTTCATGCGGAAATCCGCTGAGGCCGTTCAAGGGCGCCACGAACCGTATTTCCGTCGAGTTCGAGGACGGCATCAAGAAGTGGCGGGACTACGACGCCGACGAGGTCGTGCTCGTCCGTCCCGCACCCGCCAAGGTCGACCGGTTCGCGCTCATCGACGTGGACGAACCGGAGCGGGGCATCTACCGCCGGACCGGGACCAAGGGCGAGGCCGACAAGGTCTTCGACACGCGCGAGCGCCATCAGGTGCCGCGCCTCGCCGGGACGACGTTCGGCGCGGCGAGCAGCCACCTCACGCACCTGGGCCTGGCGACGGCGTACGACAGCGCCGGGCTGCCCCCGTCCGACGCCACCGTCACCGGGTCCGACCCGGGGCCGGGAGCCGCGCTCCCGTTCGGCTCGTACGTCACGCTGAACGTCCACATCGAGTCCGGGTCACCCGACGACGGCAGCGGCGGAAGTGACGGCACCACTCCCTCCGGGACGGGAACAGGATCGGAGCCCGGGTCGGGATCGGTGTCGGGGTCGGCGCCGGGTCCCGGGGCGAGCTCGGCTCCGGGGTCCGACACCCCGTCAGCCGACGGGCCCGACGCGTCGACTCCTTCGACCGCTCCCCCGACGTCTCCGCCCTCGTCCAGTGACAAGCCCACGCCGAGTGCGTCCGAGCCGCCCTCGCCCGATCCTCCACCGTCCGGCCCCAACAGCAGCTCCCCCGATGGCGGCCCCACGAGCGAATCACCCACCTCGGAGCCACCTTCGCCTCCCCCGAGCGACACACCCAGCACCTCGTCGGAGACGACCAGCGCGCCCCCGGACACATCACCCCCCGAGACGAGCAGCCCACCTTCGCCGACGGCCCAGGGAACGCCGGGCGCGCGACGCGCCCTTTAGGGGCGCGGGGAACTGCGCGATCAACCCCCACCGACCCGCAGCCGACGAACCACCCATACAGCGGAGTCACCGGATGTCATCAGGACCACCCACGTCGGGAGTGGGCCGGGTCATCGCCGGCCGTTACCTCCTGCTCAGCCGACTCGGCAGCGGCGGCATGGGCCATGTCTGGCTCGCCCACGACCAGAGACTCGCCTGCGAGGTCGCCCTCAAGGAGATCGTGTTCCGCGACCCCGTCGAGGCCTCCGACGAGCGGGCCTCCCGAGTCGCCAGGGCCCGCGCCGAGGCCCGGCACGCGGCCGGGCTGCGCGGCAACCCGAACGTGGTGACCGTGCACGACGTACTGGAGCACGAAGGCCTGCCGTGGATCGTCATGGAGTACGTGGCCGGCGCCCTCGACCTGCGTGACCTGATCGGTATGCGCGGACCGCTGGCGCCCGACGAGTGCGCCCGCATCGGCCTCGCCGTCCTGGACGCGCTGACCGCCGGACACGAGCAGGGCATCATGCACCGGGACGTGAAGCCCGCGAACATCCTGCTGGCGCCGGACCGCACCGGGACGCCGTACTCCCGGATCCTGCTCACCGACTACGGCATCTCGGTACAGCCGGACGCCGGCGAGACGCGGTACACGCTGACGTCCGCCCTGGTCGGCACGGCCGGTTATCTGGCGCCCGAGCGGGCCACCGGCGGACCGCCGACCGCCGCCGCCGATCTGTTCTCGCTGGGCTGCACGCTGTATCACGCCGTCGAGGGCGTCGGGCCGTTCGAACGGGACACGCATTTCGCGGAAGTCACCGCCGTGGTCATGGAGGAGCACCGGAAACCGGAGCGGGCGGGCGCGCTGGGGCCCGTGCTGGAGGCGATGCTCGACAAGGACCCGGACCGGCGGATCACGGCAGCCCGGGTGGAGGCGGCCCTGGACCGCATCGTCACGCCCCAGGCCGACCCGTACGAGCACACCAGGACGGACCCGGGATCGCTGCCGCCATGGGGCGCGCCGGAGCCGTTGTACGGGCCGCACGACGCCCCGCCGTCCCCACCCATTGGCGTCTCCCCCGCCCCGTCCGCGCCCCCGCCGGAACCTCCTCGCCGCACCCGCGTCTTCCTGGCAGCCCTGGGTGCCCTGCTCGGGATCGTCCTCGCCGGTGTCGGCCTCTGGTTGGCCCTGGGCGGCCCGACGGGCGGCGACGAGCAGACCGCGCGGAAGCCGTACGGCGGACCCGTCGGTCTCGCCGCGCCCCTGGCGGAGGGCGACTGTGTGTTCGCCGACTGGCCCGGCGGCGTGCGCTTCGAGGGGACGCCACGGCTGACCGTGGACCCGGCCTGCGGGGGCGCGGCGCCCGACGGGCAGGTCGTGGCGGTCGTGGACTCCGCGTCCGCCGCCGAGGCGCGGGCGCAGGGGCCCGCCCGCTGCGAGGAGCGGACCCGGGATCTCAGGGAGAAGCTGGCCGACGTACGCGGATATGCCGTCGTACCCACCGACGGCGGGTTCCGGGCCGCCGAGGGGCGTACGGCCTGTCTGCTGCTCGGTGCGCACGGGCCGGTGTACGGGCCGCTCGGTCCGTTCCGTGAGGCCGGGCAGGCGTTTCGCGACACGGCCGGCATGCAGAAGCGGGACTGTCTGAGGTCTCCGTCCGGGCGGGAGGCGCGGCTCGTCGCCTGTACCGAGCCGCACGACGAGGAGGTCCTCGGATTCACTCGGCTCGACCCCGCCGTCCCCTTCGAGGAGGCGCGCGACGTGTCGGACACCGCCTGCGCGAAGGACGTGCCACCGACCGACTACGGCTTCGATCCGTCGGTCCACGAGGCCGGGTCCTGGACGGGGCGTGGAGCCTGGGACTCCGGAACGCATTTCGTCGTGTGCACCGTGCGCAGGCAGAACGGGGGCACCATGGAGGGAGAAGAGCCATGAGGAGGGTGTTGCGATGCCCGGTTCCACGAACAGTTCCACGAAGACCATGGGGGTGCTCACCGTAGGCGGGCTCGTCGTGGTGACGGCCTACACGGTGACGCTCGGCAGCAACGGCTGGCTGTGGTTCGGCTGGGTGGTGCTGGGTCTGATCACCCTCGGGATGGTGGTCGCCCGGCCCACCTGAGGTCCGTACACCCGTTTGGGCTAGTGGGTGGGTGGGCTGATGGGCGGGTCGGGTCAGTCCTCGAAGAGTCGGCCCGCCGAGTGGACGCCGGGCTGGTACTTCGGCAGCCGGGCGGTGATCTTCATGCCCGCACCGAGCGCCGTCTCGATGACGAGGCCGTGGTCGTCGCCGTAGACCTGGCGGAGCCGGTCGTCCACGTTCGAGAGCCCGATGCCGCCCGACGGGCTGGCCTCGCCCGCGAGGATACGGCGGAGCAGGACCGGGTCCATTCCGGCGCCGTCGTCCTCGATGACGACCAGGGCCTCGGCGCCCGCGTCCTGCGCGGTGATGCTGATGTGGCTCTTGCCGGCGGCTGCCCCCTTGCCCTCCAGGCCGTGTTTGACCGCGTTCTCCACGAGGGGCTGGAGGCAGAGGAAGGGCAGGGCGACCGGGAGGACCTCGGGGGCGATCTGGAGGGTGACGGTGAGGCGATCCCCGAAGCGGGCCCGGACGAGGGCCAAGTAGTGGTCGATGGCGTGGAGTTCGTCGGCGAGGGTGGTGAAGTCGCCGTGCCTGCGGAACGAGTAGCGGGTGAAGTCCGCGAATTCCAGGAGCAGTTCACGGGCACGCTCGGGGTCGGTGCGTACGAACGAGGCGATCACCGCGAGCGAGTTGAAGATGAAGTGCGGGGATATCTGGGCGCGAAGTACCTTGATCTCGGCCTCGATGAGGCGGGTGCGGGACTGGTCGAGGTCCGCCAACTCCAACTGGACCGAGACCCATCTCGCGACCTCTCCGGCGGCGCGGACGAGGACGGCGGACTCGCGGGGCGCGAACGCGACCAGTACGCCGTGGACGCGGTCGTCGACGGTGAGGGGGGCTACGACGGCCCAGCGCAGGGGACAGTCCGGGGCGTCGCAGGTGAGGCGGAGGGCTTCGCCCCGGCCGGTCTCCAGGGGGCCTGTGAGGCGTTGCATGATCTCGGCGCGATGGTGTTCGCCGACGCCGTCCCAGACGAGGACCGACTCCTGGTCGGTGAGGCAGAGGGCGTCCGTGCCGAGCAGGGTGCGCAGTCGGCGGGCCGAGCGGCCGGCGGTCTCCTCGGTGAGGCCGGCGCGCAGCGGGGGTGCGGCGAGGGAGGCGGTGTGCAGGGTCTCGAAGGTGGCGTGCTCGACGGGGGTGCCGAGACCGCCGAGGCGTTCGGGGCGGGCGGTGCGCCGGCCGAGCCAGAAACCGGCGGCCAGCAGCGGGAGGATCGCCACGCAGAGCCCGGCGAGGAATCCGCTCATGTCCGGGTCACCTCCGTACGCGCCGCCGCTCCCCCGAGACCGTGACCGTGGCCGTGGCCGCCGTGTGCCCCGGACAGCTCCTCCGGCAGGTGGAAGCGGGCCAGGATGGCGGCCGTACCGGCCGGGACGCGGCCCGGGGTGGCCAGGGACACCAGGACCATGGTGAGGAAGCCCAGGGGCACGGACCAGAGGGCGGGCCAGGCAAGCAGGGCGTGCAGGGCGCCGGTGCCCGGGAAGCCCGCCATGGTCGCGGCCACGGCGACAAGCGCGGCGCCGCCGCCGACCAGCATTCCGGCGGCGGCGCCGGGCGGGGTCAGCCGGCGCCACCAGATACCGAGGACGAGCAGCGGGCAGAACGAGGACGCGGAGACGGCGAAGGCGAGCCCGACCGCGTCGGCGACCGGGAGTCCGCCGACGATGGCGCTGGCGGCCAGCGGGACGGCCATGGCGATGACCGTACCGAGCCGGAAGTGCCGTACTCCGCGTGAGGGCAGGACGTCCTGGGTGAGGACGCCGGCGACGGCCATGGTGAGCCCGGACGCGGTGGACAGGAACGCGGCGAAGGCGCCGCCGGCGACCAGTGCGCCGAGCAGGTCGCCGCCGAGGCCGCCGATCACCCGGTCGGGCAGCAGGAGGACGGCGGCGTCGGCGTTGGAGGTGAGGGCCAGTTCGGGGGCGTAGAGGCGGCCCAGGGCGCCGTAGACGGGCGGGAGGAGGTAGAAGGCGCCGATGAGGCCCAGGACGGCGACGGTGGTGCGGCGGGCGGCGACGCCGTGCGGGCTGGTGTAGAAGCGGACCACGACGTGCGGAAGGCCCATGGTGCCCAGGAACGTGGCGAGGATCAGGCCGTACGTGGCGTACAGCGGGCGTTCCTCGCGGCCTGCGGCGAGGGAGGTCGACATGCCGCCGCCCGTGCCGCGGTCGGCCTGGGGGACGGCGGCGCCCTTGGCGAAGGTGAGACGGGTGCCGCGGTCGATGTGGTGGGTGCCGACGGGGAGACGGAGGACCTGGTCCGCGTGCGGGCGGCCGTCGACCGTGCCGGTCACGGTGACGGTGAGCGGGGCCTTCAGCTTCAGGTCGAGGCCGTCGTCGACGCGGACGACGCGCTGTTCGCGAAAGGTGGCGGGTTCGTCGAAGGCGTGTCGCGGGGCGCCGTCGCCCTGCCAGGCGAGGACGAGGAAGAGGGCGGGGACGAGCAGCGCGGTGAGTTTCAGCCAGTACTGGAAGGCCTGGACGAAGGTGATGCTGCGCATACCGCCGGCGGCGACGGTGGCGACCACCACGACGGCGACGATGACCCCGCCGGCCCAGTCGGGCGCCTCGGTCAGTACGGCCAACGTCAGCCCGGCGCCCTGGAGTTGGGGCAGCAGATAGAGCCAGCCGACGCCGACGACGAAGGCCCCGGCGAGCCGTCGTACGGCCTGGGAGGCTAGGCGGGCCTCGGCGAAGTCGGGGAGGGTGTAGGCGCCGGAGCGGCGCAGCGGGGCGGCGACGAAGAGCAGCAGTAGGAGGTAGCCGGCGGTGTAGCCGACGGGATACCAGAGCATGTCGGGGCCCTGCACGAGGACGAGGCCCGCGATGCCGAGGAAGGAGGCGGCTGAGAGGTACTCCCCACTGATCGCGGTGGCGTTGAGGCGGGGGCCGACGGTGCGGGAGGCGACGTAGAAGTCGGAGGTGGTGCGGGAGATGCGCAGGCCGAACGCGCCGACGAAGACCGTCGCGACGACGACGAGGGCGACGGCCGGGACGGCGTAGTTCTCGTTCACGGTGACCGCTTCTCGTTCGTCATGTCAGCGATCCTGGTCCTCGACCAGCCGGACGAAGTCCCGCTCGTTGCGTTCGGCGCGCCGCACGTACCAGCGGGCGAGGAGCACCAGCGGCGCGTAGAGGCCGAAGCCAAGGATCAGCCACTCCAGGTGGTGGGCTTCGGGCATCGCCGCGAAGAGCAGCGGCAGCGGGGCGATGAGCAGGGCGAGGACGGCGAACACGGTGAAGGCGGCGCGGAGTTGGGAGCGCATCAGGGAGCGGACGTAGGTGTGGCCGAGGGTGGTCTGTTCGTCGATCTCGGTGCGCGGCCGGTAGTAGCCGGAGGTCCGGCGGGCGCGTCGGGGCGGCCCGGTGACGACGACCCGGCGTTCGGAGGGATCCTGGGGCATGAGTGGGGCTCCGCCTCTCAGCCCGCGGGCCGGCGCATCAGCAGGTCCCGCAGTTCGCGGGCGTGCCGCCTGCTGACCTGGAGTTCCTCGGTGCCGACCAGGACGCTCACAGCGCCCGCGTCGAGGCGGAGTTCGCCGATGTGGCGCAGGGCGACGAGATGGCGGCGGTGGATGCGTACGAAGCCGCGGGCGCGCCAGCGCTCCTCCAGGGTGGAGAGCGGGATGCGTACGAGGTGGCTGCCCCGGTCGGTGTGCAGCCGGGCGTAGTCGCCCTGGGCCTCGACGTGGGTGATGTCGTCGACGGCGACGAAGCGGGTGACGCCGCCGAGTTCGACGGGTATGTGGTCGGGGTCGGGTTCGTGCACGGGTATGGGCGCGGCGACGGGCGGGACGCTGGTGCGCAGTTCGGCGGCCCTCCGGACGGCCTCGGCGAGGCGTTCCTTGCGTACCGGCTTCAGTACGTAGTCCACGGCCTTGAGGTCGAACGCCTGGACGGCGAAGTCCTCGTGGGCGGTGACGAAGACGACGAGCGGCGGCTTGGCGAACCCGGTGAGGAGGCGGGCCATGTCGAGGCCGTCGAGGCCGGGCATGTGGATGTCCAGGAACACCACGTCGATGGCCTCGGGCCCGCCGGGCCCCGACTCCAGGGCCCGGTTGATGCGGCGCAGCGCCTCGGTCGCGTCCCCGGCCCCCTCGGCGCTGCCGATCCGGGGATCCGCGCGCAGCAGATAGAGGAGTTCCTCCAGTGAGGGGCGTTCGTCGTCGACGGCGAGGGCGCGCAGCATGAAGGTGGAGTGTAGGTGGAATTCGTACGTGTGCACATGTGCCGGGCGTCCAAGCGGCGAACGCGCGCGGTGCCCGCCGGTCGCTGGATACAGTGCCCGGATGAACAGCAGGCCGGCGCCTTTCGACGAGCTGGACCGGAAGATCATCACCACCCTGATGGCGAACGCCCGTACGAGCTTCGCGGAGATCGGTGCGACGGTGGGGCTGTCGGCCACGGCGGTGAAGCGGCGGGTGGACCGGCTGCGCGAGACGGGCGTGATCACCGGGTTCACCGCGACGGTGGAGCCGTCGGCGCTCGGCTGGAGCACGGAGGCGTACGTCGAGGTGTACTGCGAGGGCGCGGCGCCGCCGCGGCGGCTGGCGGAGGTGGTGCGCAACCATCCGGAGATCACTGCGGCGATGACGGTGACGGGCGGCGCGGACGCGCTGCTGCATGTGCGGGCGACGGATGTGGAGCACTTCGAGAACGTGCTGGAGCGCATCCGCACCGAGCCGTTCATCCGGAAGACGATCAGCTACATGGTGCTGTCCCACCTCCTCCCGGAAAGCCCCGAGGCGGGCGCTACCCACCCCGCTCCGAACACCACTTCGGACAACGCAACAGACCTGCGCTGAGCGGCGCAAAGACGCAGGATTCCTGCGCGAACACGCAATCGTTGTCGCTTGTCGAGCGTCGGGCTCAGTTCCTACCGTGGTGTACATCCCACTGGAACATTGCAGGAAGCGGAGGAACCCCTCTGTGCCCGACAGCCGTGTGCCGCGCCCCCGGCGCTTTCTCGTCTGTGAACCCAGACATTTCGCCGTGCAGTACGCGATCAACCCCTGGATGAACCCCGACACCAGGGCGGATGTGGATCTGGCCCAGGAGCAGTGGCGCTCACTGATCAGCGCCTACCGCGCCCATGGCCACACCGTGGACACCGTGGAGCCGGTCGCCGGCCTGCCCGACATGGTGTTCGCGGCGAACTCGGCGGTCGTCGTAGCGGGCCGGGTCTTCGGCTCGTCCTTCCACGCCCCGGAGCGCCGCCCCGAGTCGACCGCGTACGAGACGTGGTTCAAGTCGGCGGGCTTCGACGTATACCGCCCCGAGTCGGTGTGCGAGGGCGAGGGCGACCTGGTCCCGGCCGGCCGCTGGATCCTGGCGGGCACGGGCTTCCGTACGACCCGTGAGGCCCATCACGAGGTGCAGGAGTACTTCGGCGTCCCGGTGATCGGCCTCAAGCTGACGGACCCGTACTTCTACCACCTGGACACGGCGCTGTTCGTCCTCGACGAGAGCAACATCGCGTACTACCCGGACGCGTTCTCGCCGGGCAGCCGCGAGGTGCTGGCCCGGCTGTATCCGGACGCGGTCGTGGCGACCCGCGAGGACGCGATGACGTTCGGGCTGAACTCGGTCTCCGACGGCCGCCATGTCTTCATCGACCCGGGCGCCACGGCCCTCACCGCCGAACTGACGCGCCACGGCTACCTTCCCGTCCCCGTCGACCTGTCGGAGTTCCGCAAGGCCGGCGGCGGCATCAAGTGCTGCACTCAGGAGATCCGCTCATGACCGCACCCACGAGCACAGGACCCGGCACCGGCACGCAGACCTCCGCGGACCTGATCCGCGCCGAGGAACCGGTCCTCGCGCACAACTACCACCCGCTGCCCGTGGTGGTGGCCCGCGCCGAGGGCGCCTGGGTCGAGGACGTCGAGGGCCGCCGCTACCTGGACATGCTGGCCGGCTACTCGGCCCTCAACTTCGGCCACCGCCACCCGGCGCTGATCGAGGCGGCACACCGCCAGCTGGACCGCCTCACCCTCACCTCCCGCGCCTTCCACAACGACCGTCTCGCCCAGTTCGCCACCTCCCTGGCCGAGTTGACGGGCCTGGACATGGTCCTGCCGATGAACACCGGCGCGGAGGCGGTCGAAAGCGCCGTCAAGGTGGCCCGCAAATGGGCGTACGACGTGAAGGGCGTGCCCGCCGACCGGGCGACGATCGTGGTGGCGGCGGACAACTTCCACGGCCGTACGACGACGATCGTCAGCTTCTCGACGGACGAGACGGCGAGGGCGGGCTTCGGCCCGTTCACACCGGGCTTCCGGATCGTGCCCTACAACGACCTGGCGGCCCTGGAGGAGGCGATCGACGAGACGACGGCGGCGGTCCTCCTGGAGCCCATCCAGGGCGAGGCGGGCGTCCTGATCCCGGACGACGGCTATCTGACCGGCGTACGCGAACTGACGCGCCGCAAGGGCTGTCTGTTCGTCGCGGACGAGATCCAGTCGGGCCTGGGCCGCACCGGCCGGACGCTGGCGGTGGACCACGAGGACGTCGTCCCGGACATGCTGCTCCTCGGCAAGGCCCTGGGCGGGGGCATCGTGCCCGTGTCGGCGGTGGTCGCCCGCCGGGACGTCCTCGGGGTGCTGCACCCGGGCGAACACGGCTCGACGTTCGGCGGCAACCCCCTCGCCGCGGCGGTCGGCCAAGCGGTGGTCGAACTGCTGGAGACCGGCGAATTCCAGCGCAGGGCGGCCGAGTTGGGCATCGTCCTGCGCGACGGCCTGACCGGCCTTGTCGGCAAGGGTGTCATCGGATTCCGGGCGCGGGGACTGTGGGCGGGCGTCGACATCGACCCGGCCATCGGGACCGGGCGGGAGATCAGTGAGCGCCTGATGCGGGAGGGGATCCTCGTCAAGGACACCCATGGCTCGACAATCCGGCTGGCGCCGCCGCTGACGGTCACCGGGGAGGAGCTGGGGACGGCGCTGGGCGCGTTGGAGAGGGTGCTGACACAGGGAGCCTGACGGCGGACGGCACGGCGACTCCCCCACCCCTCACCCGGGCGGGCGGGCCTGCCGCCGTGCCGTCATCGACAGCCACCGAGGGATCGGCCGACCGACCACCGGGCGCGGCGCGCGACCGGCGGTCGGTCGCCCTCGGCGCAGGAGTGGGTTCCAAGCGTGTCTACGGGTCCTGCCGGACTGTGTTCGAGCCGCATCCGAGGCTGATCGCCCCCGTTACAGGTGGCGGCCCCGGCACATACACTGACGTCCCGACGCGCACCCCGTTGACCTGCGTTGACCTGCATTGATCTGAGGAGCGACCCCCTTGTTCTACTACGTACTCAAATACGTGCTGCTCGGGCCGCTGCTGAAACTCGTCTTCCGGCCCCGGATCGAGGGGCTCGAACACGTGCCGTCGTCGGGTGCCGCCATCGTCGCCGGTAATCATCTGTCGTTCTCGGACCACTTCCTGATGCCCGCGATCCTCAAGCGGCGCATCACCTTCCTCGCGAAGGCCGAGTACTTCACGGGTCCCGGGATCAAGGGGCGGCTGACCGCGTTCTTCTTCCGCAGCGCCGGGCAGATCCCGGTGGACAGGTCCGGCAAGGAGGCCGGGCAGGCGGCGATCCGTGAGGGGCTCGGGGTGCTGAGCAAGGACGAGCTGCTCGGTATCTATCCGGAGGGCACCCGGTCGCACGACGGGCGGCTGTACAAGGGCAAGGTCGGCGTCGCCGTCATGGCGCTCAGGGCCCAGGTGCCCGTCATTCCGTGCGCGATGATCGGCACCTTCGAGGCGCAGCCGCCGGGCAAGGTCATCCCGAACATCCATCCGGTGGGGATCCGCTTCGGCAAGCCCCTCGAGTTCTCCCGCTACGAGGGGATGGAAGGCGAGAAGGCGGTGCTGCGGGCCATCACCGACGAGATCATGTACGCCATTCTCTCCCTCTCCGAGCAGGAGTACGTCGACCAGTACGCGGCCGTCGCCAAGAAGGAGGAGGCCGAGCAGAAGGCCGCCGAGAAGAAGGCGGAGAAGGAGCAGCGGGGCCGCAAGTTCCCGCGTATGCCGCTCAGTTGAAGCGGCCGGGCCGCTCGACCGCAGTCGCGGTCGCGATCTGCTGGTGGCTAAGTTCCGCTGGAACTGTCGGTCTCAGTGGTTACCGTCGCTCCATGAGACGAGCTGTGGTGATCGGGGCGACCGGGCAGATCGGGCGGGTGGCCGTGGGGGCGCTCGCCCGCGACGGGTGGGAGGTGACCGCCGTCTCGCGTGGCGGTGGGCGGGACACGGAGTGGCCGGACGAGGTGCGGGTCACGGCCGCCGACCGGGCGGACGACGCGGCGCTCGCGGCTGTCGTGGGCGAGGGATGTGACGTGCTCGTGGACATGGTGGCCTACGGGCCCGAGCACGCACGGCAGTTGACCGGTCTCGCGGGCCGGCTCGGGTCGGCCGTGGTGATCTCCAGCCTGTCCGTGTACGAGGACGCCAAGGGCCGGAACTTCGACACGCAGGAGGAGCCCGACGGCTTCCCCGAGTACCCCGTGCCCATCCCCGAGGAGCAGCGCACGGTCCGGCCCGGCGAGAGCTCGTACAGCACCCGCAAGGCGGGCCTCGAACGTGAACTCCTCGCCGTAGGCGACCAGTTGCCGGCCACCTTGCTGCGGGCGGGCGCGATCCACGGGCCGTACTGCCGTAGCCCGCGCGAGCTGTACTTCGTCAAGCGCAACCTGGACGGGCGGCGCCGGCGCGCCCTTGCCTACGGGGGTGCGAGCCGTTTCCATCCGGCGAGCGTCCACAACATCGCCGAGCTGATCCGGCTGGCCGCCGCACGTCCGGGTACGCGGGCCCTGAACGCCGTCGATCCCGAGGCGCCGACGGTGGCGGAGATCGCCGGGGCGATCGACGCCGTGATGGGGATCGAGGTGGAGAACGTGCTGGTGGACGGTCCTCCCCCGGCGCCCACCGTGGGCGACACCCCGTGGTCGACTCCGGTCCCCGTGGTGTCCGACATGTCCGCCGCGGAACGGGAGTTGGGGTACCGGCCCGTGGTCACGTACGCGGACAGCCTGCCGGAGACCGTCGCCTGGATCGAGGGCCGGCTGGCCGGGCGGGACTGGCGGGAGGCGTATCCCGAGATGTACGAGGCGTACGGCGACCTCTTCGACTACGCGGCGGAGGACGCCTGGCTCGCGGGACGGCACGCGTGACGTGCGGGGCGGCCGGAGAGAAATCTCCGGCCGCCCCGCACCTCGTAGGACAGCTGCCCGCTACGGCTGGTGCTACGGCTTCGGTGTGGCGTGCGGGGTGCAGGTCACGTCCGCCGCGTCCACCTTGCCGGTGAGCAGATAGGCGTCGACCCGCTCGTTGATGCACGGGTTGACGAGCCCGGTGACACCGTGGGAGCCCGCGTCCTTCTCGGTGATCAGCCGGGAGCCCTTGAACCGCTTGTGCAGTTCGACGCCGCCGTCGTACGGGGTGGCCGCGTCCCGCGTGGACTGCACGATCAGCACGGGCGGCAGGCCCTTGCCGGACTTCACGTTCACCGGGGTCTGCTGCTTGACCGGCCAGGTGGCGCACGGCAGGTTCATCCAGGCGTTGGCCCAGGTGAGGAACGGGTAGTTCTTGTGCAGCCGGGTGTTGTCCCGGTCCCACTTCTTCCAACTGGTGGGCCACTTGGCGTCGGTGCACTCGACGGCGGTGTAGACGGCGTTGCCGTTCTCGGAGGACGCGTTGCCCGCGATGTCCGTGAGGTCGGGGGCCGCCGCGTCGACGAGCGCCTGGGTGTCACCCGCGAAGTACTTGCTGAACACGGTGGCGACCGGGATCCACGACGAGTCGTAGTACGGGGCGCCCTGGAAGAAGGAGAGCAGCTCCGCCGGTCCGACGAGCCCGCCGATCGGGTTCGCCTTGGCGGTGGCCCGCAACTCCAGCCACTTCGCCTGCACCTGGGCGCGCGTGGTACCGAGGTGGAAGACCGCGTCGTTCTTGGCGACCCAGTCCTGCCAGTCGTTCCAGCGCGTCTCGAAGGCGACGTCCTGGTCGAGGTTGGCCTCGTACCAGATCTTCTCGCGCGACGGGTTGACGACACTGTCCGCGATCATGCGGCGGACGTGACCCGGGTACAGAGTCCCGTAGACGGCGGCGATGTACGTCCCGTACGACACACCGAGGAAGTTGAGCTTCTTCTCCCCCAGCGCGGCACGGATGACGTCCAGGTCGCGGACGGTGTTCGGCGTGGTCATGTACGGGAGCATCTCGCCGCTGCGCTCGTAGCAGCCCTCGGCGTACTCACGGGCCGACTCGCGCTGGGCGCGCTTGTCGGCCTCCGT
This sequence comes from Streptomyces sp. NBC_01390, assembly GCF_045040105.1. Taxonomy (NCBI): domain Bacteria; kingdom Bacillati; phylum Actinomycetota; class Actinomycetes; order Kitasatosporales; family Streptomycetaceae; genus Streptomyces; species Streptomyces sp. NBC_01390. Next base: position 1,289,588 of record NZ_CP109551.1, read on the forward strand.
GTCCGGCACCGGGTCGGGCTTGGGCGCCTTCACGAACTCCTGCGGGTCGACGCAGGATATGGGCGCCGAGTGGCCCACTCCACGCGGGTCGAAGCCCACGAAGTCGTACGCCTTCGACACGTTGGTCCACAGCGGGTTCTTCGTCGTGACCCGGCGCGGGAAGCGCAGCCCGGAGGCGCCCGGTCCACCCGGGTTGTAGACGAGCGAGCCCTGTCGCTCGTCCTTCGTCCCCGTGTTGCCGATGTGGTCGACGGCGAGCTTGATCTGCTTGCCGTACGGCTTCGCGTAGTCGAGCGGCACCGTGACCCAGCCGCACTGGATCGGCTTCTCCAGGCCCCAGTCGGCCGGGCAGTCCTGCCAGTCGATGCCGGCCTTCGCGGCACGCGCGGCGGTGATGGCCGCGCCGCGCGTCTCACGGTCCTGGCCGTGGCGGGCGTCCGCGACGGCCGAGGGCGCCGCGACGGCGCCGGCTATCAGGGTCGTCGTGACGAGTACTCCGGCGGAGCCGAGCGCGGCGGCTCGTCTCGTCAGTCTGGTGCCTCTCAAGTGGGACCTCCCCGTGGGTAGTTGTGCTTGGTCGTAACGGGGATCCTCGCCGCTGTGCGGCATCTGTGACCAGGGGGTGAGCAGCCTTCTTTACCAATCCGATAAACGGTGACCTGAGTCCGCTGAGCGGATATCCGGTGCGGTGTGCGGATTTGCCGTGATCGGCGGGCGGGCCGGTGTCCCGGTCGGGTCAGCCGCCACCGGCGGGCGCCAGGGCCGCCAGCGCCTCGTCCAGCACCCGGCGCAACCGCAGCGCGTCCGACGCGACCGCCGTCACCAGTGCGGCGGGTCCGGCGAGCGGAACGAGCGCGGCACTCTCCCCCAGCAGCCGGGCCTGGACCGGCGTGTCCGTGAACTCCGGGCGTACGACGACCAGTTGACCGAGTGCGCGATGTCCGGCCAGTACGGCGGGCCCGTCCCAGCCGCCCGGCGCTCCGGGACCGCACGCCAGCTCCTGGTCGAGGACGGCCCGCCCTCCGACCCGCACCGTGAGGCGGCTGGAGAGCCGCCCGGGCTCCTCACCGAAGCGTCCGAGCACCTGCTCCTCGCGGAACACGAGGCGAGCGTCCGGCGCGAGGTCGACGCGGGTGCCGACGCACAGCTCGCTGCCCTGGGCGCAGATCAACTGCTCGGGCAGCCACCGGAGTTCACCGCCGTCGGCGACTTCGATCCGTACGTCGTAACGGGCCTCGCCCTTCGCCTGGCCCGGCAGTGCGATGGTGGCCGCGGCGGACCCCAGCTGCAGTCGGGCGCCCTCCTCCACTCGCGCCTCGACGGTGAAGCGGTCGCCGCCGAGGGGGCCGCTCATGGCGCCGACCAGCATGACGCGGGCCTCGTCGCCGTGCGCGCGGATGCGGCGCAGGGCCAGCGGGCCGTCGCCGTCGAGCACCGGCAGGGCGGTGCCGCCCCTGCCGTCCGGCCGGGCGACGATCCGAGCGGTGGCCCGTACGCCGGTGGTCATGCCGTCCACGCCGCGAACTGGGCCCGTACCCAGGCGGCGACGTCCTCGACGCCGCCCTCACCGCGCAGCGACTGGAAGACGACGGGCCTCTCCCCGCGCGCCGCTTTCGCGTCGGCGGCCATCCGGCCGAGGTCGGATCCGACGTACGGCGCGAGGTCCGTCTTGTTGACGACGAGCAGGTCAGCGGTGGTGACGCCGGGACCGCCCTTGCGCGGGATGTCGTCGCCGCCCGCGACGTCGATGACGAAGATCTGCGCGTCGACGAGGCCCTTGGAGAAGGTGGCGGTGAGATTGTCGCCGCCGGACTCGACGAGGACGATGTCGAGCGACCCGATCTCGTCCTCCAGATCCTCGACGGCTTCGAGGTTGGCGGAGATGTCGTCACGGATCGCGGTGTGCGGGCAGGCGCCGGTCTCGACCGCGGTGATCCGCTCGGGCGGCAGCACGGCCTCGCGCAGCAGGAACTCGGCGTCCTCGCGGGTGTAGATGTCGTTCGTGACGACCGCGAGGGACAGCTCCGTGCGCAGGGCACGGCAGAGGGCGGCGACGGTGGCGGTCTTGCCGGAGCCGACGGGACCGCCGAGGCCGATGCGCAGGGCTCGCCGGGTGCCGTCGGGCCGGTGCGCGTCGGCGCTCACGGCTGTGCCGGCGTGGGTGTGGGAGTGGTCGAGGTGCATGAGATACGGCTCCAGTTCTGGTCTCTGTGTGTTGTGGTGTGCCCGGGCGACTTCTCTTCTCGCCCCCGCCGCCCCTACCCGTCCCGTCCTCGGGGGCGCTGCCCCCGAACCCCCGCTCCTCAAACGCCGGAGAGGCTGAAATACCAACGCCGGCCGGCACCTCCAGCCCGTCCGGCGTTTGAGGACGAGGCCCCTTCAGAGCCGACAGGGGGGTCTGGGGGCGCAGCCCCCAGGAACGGGATGGGACGGGTAGGGGCGGCGGGGGCGAGGAACCCCTACGACGCGAACAACCGCACCGCCCACCCCGCATGCCCCTCCGCACTCACCTCCAGCATCGGCGCGGAAACCGCAGGCAACGCGTCCACCTCGCCCCCGGCCGCCACCTGTGCCGCCTCCACCGCCCGGTCCACCACCCGGTCCAACTCCGGCGCCAACCGAGCCAACACCCCCGTCGCATCGAACGGATCAAGGCTCAGCAACCGCACCACCGCCGTCGCGGGCCCGCTGACGCACTCGTACACGGAGCAGTACGCCGCGTCCTCCGGCCCCAGCCCCGCCGCCCTGGCCGCCAGCCCCAGCACCACCGGCTGATGCGCCCCCTTGGGGAACTCCCGCGCCAGCGCTTCCAGTTCGGCCGACGGCCAGGTCGCCCGCGCCGCCCGCATCAGCTGCCGCCCCAGTTTGCGCGCGGCAACCCGCAACGCCGGTGACGGCGTCCGCGCGTCCGCCGCACCGTCGAGGAGCACCGGATCGACTCCCAGCGCGGCAGCCGCGGCCAGCGCGGCCGACACCAGCCCCGTCGTGTGCAGCCGCCCCCGGCAGAACTCCTCCAGGCCGGCGGCGCCGGTGACCCGCCCGGCCTTGACGGCGGCCTCGGCCCCGCCGGAGTGCGCGTGCCCTCCGGCGGGGAAGCGACCGTCGGCCAGGACGAGCAGCGCCGCCCTACTCATCTCGCGCCGCCCATCAGAAGAGGAAGTACCGCTGGGCCATGGGCAGTTCGGCGGCCGGAGTGGCCTCGACCAGTTCCCCGTCGATGTGCACGGCGAAGCTGTCGGGGTTGATCCGTACGTCCGGCCTCGCGGAGTTCTCCCGCATGTCGGCCTTGGTCACCGCACGGGTCGACTCGATAGCGACGAACCGCTTACCGAGCTGAAGCCGCTCGGGCAGCCCGTCCTCGATCGCCAACTGGGAGACGAAGTTGAACGAGTTGGACGCCGGTGCCCGTCCGATCGCGCCGAACATCGGCCGGGGCAGGATCGGCTGCGGAGTCGGGATGGAGGCGTTGGCGTCGCCCATCTGCGCGTAGGCGATCTGGCCGCCCTTGATGACGAGATGCGGCTTGACCCCGAAGAAGGCGGGCTCCCAGAGGACCAGGTCGGCCAGCTTGCCCGTCTCCACGGACCCGATCTCCCGCGCGAGGCCCTGGGCGAGGGCCGGGTTGATCGTGTACTTGGCGACATAGCGACGTACACGGTGATTGTCCGCGCTGCCGTCGCCCGGCAGGGCACCCCGGCGGCGCTTCATCACATGGGCCGTCTGCCAGGTCCGCATGATGACCTCGCCGACCCGTCCCATCGCCTGGGCGTCGGACGAGATGATCGAAATGGCACCCAGGTCATGGAGGATGTCCTCCGCCCCGATCGTCGACGGCCGGATACGTGACTCGGCGAACGCCAGGTCCTCCGGCACCGTCGGGTTCAGGTGGTGGCAGACCATCAGCATGTCGAGGTGTTCGTCGGCGGTGTTGACGGTGTACGGCCGGGTCGGGTTGGTCGAGCTCGGCAGGACGTGCGGCTCTGAGACCACGGACATGATGTCCGGCGCGTGCCCGCCGCCCGCACCCTCGGTGTGGTAGGCGTGGATGCCCCGGCCCGCGATGGCCGCGAGCGTGTCGGCCACGAAGCCGGCCTCGTTGAGGGTGTCCGTGTGGATGGCGACCTGGATGCCCGTCCGGTCGGCGACGGTCAGGGCCGCGTCGATGGCGGCCGGGGTCGAGCCCCAGTCCTCGTGGATCTTCAGGCCGAGGGCGCCGCCGCGGATCTGGGAGAGCATCGCGTCGTGCGAGACGGTGTTGCCCTTGCCGAGCAGGCCGAAGTTGAGCGGGTACTGCTCCATCGCCTCCAGCATCCGGGCGAGGTGCCAGGGGCCGGGGGTCACCGTCGTCGCCTTCGAACCCTCGGCCGGGCCCGTGCCACCGCCGATGAGGGTCGTGACGCCGGATGCGAGCGCCTCGTCGGCGATCTGCGGGCAGATCAGATGGACGTGCGCGTCGATGGCGCCGGCCGTCAGGATCCGGCCGTTGCCGGCGATGATCTCGGTCTCGGGACCGATGACCAGGTCGGGATGGATCCCGTCCATCGTGTCGGGGTTGCCGGCCTTGCCGATGCCGGTGACGCGGCCGTCCCGGATGCCGATGTCGGCCTTGATGATGCCCCAGTGGTCGACGATCACCGCGCCGGTGATGACCGTGTCGGGGGTGCCGTCTGCGCGCGTAGCGCGGGCCTGGCCCATGGATTCGCGGATGACCTTGCCACCCCCGAACACCGCCTCGTCACCGGCGAGACCGGGACCGCCGCTGCGGTCCTCCTCGATCTCGATCAGCAGGTCGGTGTCGGCGAGCCGGATACGGTCGCCGGTGGTGGGGCCGAACAGGTCCGCGTACGCGGCACGCGAGATCTCAGGCATCGAGGGCACCTCCGGTCTCCCCGCGCAGTCCGGGCACGATGCGCGCGCCGGCGAGCGGAACAAGTTCTACGTCGACGGGGATGCCGGGTTCGAAGCGTACGGCGGTGCCGGCGGCGACGTTGAGCCGCTTGCCGCGCGCTGCCGCACGGTCGAACTCAAGGCCGGGGTTGGCCTCGGCGAAGTGGTAGTGGGAGCCGACCTGGACGGGCCGGTCGGCGGCGTTCAGCACGGTCATCGTCGTGACCTCGCGGCCCTCGTTGTACACAACGGGTCCGTCGGCGAACAGGAACTCTCCGGGAATCACGGCAGCCACTCCCCTCAGACGATCGGGTCGTGGACGGTGACGAGCTTGGTGCCGTCCGGGAAGGTCGCCTCGACCTGGACGTCGTGGATCATCTCGGGGATGCCCTCCATGACGTCTTCCCTGGTCAGCAGCGTGCGTCCGGAGGACATCAGTTCGGCGACCGTACGTCCGTCACGGGCGCCCTCAAGAATGTGCGAGGTGATCAACGCGACCGACTCGGGATGGTTCAGCCTGAGCCCACGGGCCCGGCGCTTCTCGGCCACGTCCGCCGCCACATGGATCAGCAGCCTCTCCTGCTCGTGCGGGGTCAGTTGCACGCCTTGCCACCTCACATCCTCGCTCCGGACCGTGCGGGGTCCGGTTGCCCGGTGCCACCAAAACCGCTGGTGGCGAGATGGGCACGCTAGTTGGCCGGAGTTTCAAGGACGTTAACCGGCCTGTGATCCACCCGGCTCACTTCGAGCGGGCCCGCCCAAGCTCATCAGACCGCGCAGACCGTCGTGGAACACTTCCACCGACGTGTCGCCGAAGAGGGCCGTCTGAGCGACGAAGCCCCGGGCCGCGGCGATCATGGTCCGGGCGGCTTCCTGATAGCGCTCGACCAGCCGCACCGACGGCTCACGGACCTTGGCGCAGCCCTGGTCGAGGACCTTTGCCGGCTCGCCGCATCCCGCCCATCACCTCCATGCCGTCTCGAAGGCGCCTCCGACCTCCCGGAGCACCTCGGCGACGATGGCGGCGATCAGCTGCTCCTCGCCGCTGAAGCAGCGGTGGACGGCCCCGGCGGACAGATCGACCCCCATGCCGACGCGAGCACCCAGGGGCATCTCCGACGCGTGATCGCCGTAGTCTCTGGGCCTTCGCCTGGCCCGCCGCCCGCATCAAGCCCCGCGATCTGCCGCTCGGCGTGGCGGGCCCGGCCTCGGCGTCACCCAGGGCGAGCAGCGACTGTCGTCCCCCAAGGGTGCCTTCGAGCTCCACTCCCACGCCGCCGAGGCCGCCGCCCGGGACGCCGCCGAGAACCGGACCGTATACGGCGCCGCACCCCTCACACGCACACTCGCCCGCTCCCCCGCCGCTTCAGCGCGCCCCGGGCCGCCTGTGCTCCGCCGCGATGCCGAACCGCTGCCGTTCGACGGGCGCCGCAGCGACCTCCCTGACGCTGGAGACCGCGCTGGAGACCGCGCCGACGACCTGTTCCTCCGCCGCGTCCAGTTCGTCGAGGCGTTCCAGGTCGGCCGCGGAGACCAGGGCGACGAGGGGCTTGCCGTGCCGCGTCACGACGACGCGCTCACCGCCGTACACCACCTTGTTGATCAGGTCGGCGAGCTCAGCCCTGGCTTGCGTCACCGGAATCTCGTAGGCCATGTGTTCCAGCGTAAGCGCTCCGCTGGAGGGGCGGCGAAAGGTTGCCGGTTCACTGCGGCGCCGTTGGGGCCGGTCGCGCGGTTCCCCGGGCCCCTTTGGGGCGCTTCCGAACCCCGGGCCGAAAAGCTCACGCACCCCCTCGCGCCGGGCTCTGTACGTCCTGTACATTTTTTACGGAAGCCATCGAGGAGGCGCACGCCATGAACGCCAGCGACGACCCGTCAGCCCGTTACGTCCTGCCCGAGTTCACCGAACGCACCAGTTCCGGGAGCCGGACGCTCGATCCGTACTCGAAGCTCCTGGAAGAGCGGATCGTCTTTCTCGGGACGCCGGTCGACGACACCTCGGCGAACGACGTGATGGCCCAGTTCATGCATCTCGAGTACCTCGCGCCCGACCGGGACATCTCCCTGTACATCAACTCCCCCGGCGGCTCGTTCAGCGCGATGACGGCGATCTACGACACGATGCGGTTCGTCACCTGCGACGTGGAGACGGTCTGCCTGGGGCAGGCGGCCTCCGCGGCGGCCGTGCTGCTGGCCGCGGGTACGCCGGGCAAGCGCAGCGCGCTGCCGGGAGCCCGGGTGCTGATCCACCAGCCCTCGCTGTCCGAGCCGGTCCACGGCCAGGTGAGCGATCTCTCCATTCAGGCCCAGGAGTTGGGCCGGGTCCGTAACCTGCTGGAAGAACTGCTCGTACGGCACACCGGCCAGAGCGCGGAGCGGGTCGCCGCGGACATCGAGCGGGACAAGATCCTGGACGCCCAGGCCGCTCTGGAATACGGGCTGGTGGACCGGATCGTGCCCAGCCGCAAGTCGTCGCACCCCACCCCCGGTACGAGGTGAGCCGCCGATGCTTCCACCCGAACTTCCTCCGCTGCCCGCGCTGACGCGCGCGGAGGGCGAGTTGATCGACCGTTACCTCGAAGTGGCCGATCTGCTCGGCCGTATCAATCCCGCCTATCACGGCGACACCTACCGCGGGCTGAGGGCCGCGCAGGCGCTCGTCGCCAAGGCGGTGGCGTTGCGCGACGCGCTGGAGCTGATGCACCAGCGGGGCGAGGCCGAGGTGCACGCCCATACGCTGGCGCGTGCGCTGCGCGTCCTGGACGGGGAGCGCCGCACGGCGCGCGTCACCGTTCCTCGTGAGCCCGCCGGTTGACGCGCCGCATCCACGGGACCGCATCAGGCGGGCTCATCCGTCAGGTGACGGACTGTCCGGAACGGATGGGGAAGTGACTAGGCGGCATCCCCCGTTCGGAGTAGTCGCGGATCCCCCGTCCGGCCCGCTCGACTTGCGCGACACGCACGGTTCGTAACCGAATCGAGACCGCTCAACCCCTGGTCCGAGGGTGCGCGACCCCCTCGAAAGTCCTTCGTGGGTACGGGTGTCCACCCGAACGGGCCAGCGGTGAGTAACCCCACAAAGCCCCGTTTCCATTGGGATTTTCCCACTTCCATGAGCCAAGATCCCTTCCTGACGACAAGCCCCCGCCACAAGCGGCGGGGCGATCCGGGCGGACGCCGAGTCCTGCCGCCGCCTGGATGACCGGTCGACAGATGTGCATCGGCAGGAGTGGAGGACCCAAGCACGACGGGTCGCCGGAACGGTCACGCCATGACCGGGCCGAGCAGCCCTTGGGGTGAAGCCGCGTCAGCGGCCGGGCAACTTCGCCAGCCCGAATCCGACAGGTCATCCTTCACAGGCGGCTGACGAAGGGTTGCGCATGTCTGCGCTCAATCGTGTCCCGTCGCTGATGACCCGGGCCGGTACGGCCTCGGCTCTCACCCTCGCCGCCGTGGGCGGCAGCCTGGTGATCCCCGGTGTCGCGACCAACGCCGCCGCGGCGGTCGCACCGTCGACGAAGGCACTTCAGATCGCGGCTTCGAAGAAGGGCTCCGCGTACAAGTACGGCGCCGCGGGACCGAAGAGGTTCGACTGCTCCGGTCTGACGCAGTATTCGTACAAGAAGGCGGGCAAGTCCCTGCCACGTACGGCGGCGGCCCAGTACAACAAGACCAAGCACATCTCCGCCAAGAGCCGCAGGGGCGGGGACCTGGTCTTCTTCCACTCGGGCTCGAACGTCTACCACGTGGGCATCTACGCCGGGAAGGGAAAGATCTGGCACTCCCCGAAGACTGGGGATGTCGTGAAGCTCCAGAAGATCTGGACGAAGAGCGTCTGGTACGGCCGGGTCAGCTGACCTCCCCGGGGTGGGCCGGCGGCCAGGAGCCGCCGGCCCGCCCCGGGCCCCGTTCACAGCGACAGCGACGCCTCCAGCGGGAACAGCGCGCCGAAGCCCGTCGGCGCGGCGTCACGGCTCCTGCTGTCCGACCGCGGTCACCGGAGGCCTGGCCGGGACCGTCCACGGGAGTTCGATCGACACCGTCTTGCCGCCCTCCCGAGTGGGGCGGACCCGCAGTTTGCCGCCCGACTCGGCGGTCAGCCAGCGGATGATGACCATCCCGCGCCCGTTGTCCTGCTGCACGGCGGCGGGCAGCCGTTTGGGGAAACGCGGGTGGCTGTCGGTCACCCCGATGCGCAGGTTTTCGTCACGATCGAGGGCGATGTCCACCGTGAAGGTGGGTGACAACCCGAAGGTGTGCTGTACGGCATTCGTGGCGAGTTCCGAGATGATCAGGCGGATGCTGTCGGCGGCTTCGGAGTCACCCGGCAGGCCCCATTCCGCCAGCACGTTGGCGACATACGCGCGGGCGGCGGAGACCGAGGCGGGATCGCTCGGCAGAGTGACGGATGCTTCCAGGTGGTCTGCCATGGCGACGTCGTCCCTTTCCCACAGGACCGGGGCCCGACACGGAGCGGCTGATTCGAGTACGGTCCCGGACTGGTGCTTCGCGCCAGACTGCCATTCCGGCGCCGGTCACGGGGTGCGATCCACCAAGATATGCATATATCTGTCGCTCGAAGCGGTGAACTCTGCGACCCCAGAACGTATTCGGGCGGCTCATCAGGAGTAAGGGGTGGCCCATGCAGTACGGTCCCGCGGTGCGCCGCCGAAAGCTGGGTGCCGAACTGCGCGCGCTGCGTGCCAGGGCCGGGCTCACAAGCGGTCAGGCGGCCCGTCTGGTGGGCTGGCACCAGTCGAAGGTGAGCCGGATCGAGACAGGTGCGAGCGGCGTGAAACCGGCGGACGTCCGGTTACTTCTGGACGCGTACGCCGTTCCCGAGGGCGAGTCGCGTGAGCTGCTGCTCGTACTGGCGGGGACCGAGGACGGCGACCGGCACAACTGGTGGCATGCCTACCGTGGCGTACTGCCGCCCGCCTACCGGGATTTCATCAGCCTGGAGTCGCAGGCAGGCACCATGCGCACGCTGGAGACCTCGGTGGTGCCGGGGTTGCTGCAGACCCGGGAGTACGCCCGTGCGGTGACCCGGGCCGCGGTGGACGGCCTGGAAGAGAAGCGGCTCGACGCGCTGGTCGAGGTGCGGCTGGCCCGGCAGGACGTGCTGCGTTCGGACCGGCCGCTGGAGCTGAGCGCGGTCCTCGACGAGGCGGTGCTGCGCCGCGAGGTGGGCGGACCCGAGGTGATGACACGTCAGCTGGCGTGGCTTTTGGAAGCGGCCCAACTGCCTCAAGTGCGGCTGCAGATCCTGCCGTTCACCGCAGGGGCGTATATCGGTATTACCGGGCCTTTCGTTATCTTCTCCTTTCCGAGCACTTCTGACTTGGATGTGGTTGTTCTCGACCAGATGATGAGTAGCCTCTACCTCGAACGGAAAGAAGACCTCCGGGCCTACAGCGAGGCCTTCAACACCCTTCAGATCCACGCCCTTTCGCCCGAGGACTCGTTGGATTTCATCGCCGGTCTGCATTACGGCGTGTGAGGAGGCACCATGACCGCACTGCCTCGGAACGTACCGTCCGTCGTCGAACCGCCCGGTGTGCGATGGCTGCGCAGCAGCTACAGCACCGGCGCGAACAACTGTGTGGAGACGGCCCGTCCGGACACCGATGTCCCGGCCGGACCGCTCGCCGTACGCGACTCCAAGAACGCCACCGGGCCCGTCCTGCTCTTCTCCCCCGAGAGCTGGCAGGGATTCCTCACCGCGTTCCGGTGATCGCCCTACGACACACGGCCGCGGTCCGCCGACTCATGGTCGCGTGTCACTGATCAACGGCACTGTGGATCTCCGCGTCTACGGTCGGTTCTCGCCGATCACCTGTACCGCCCGCGCGATCTGTTCCTCGGCCAGGTCCGCGCGGGCGGTCAGCCGCAGCCGGGACACCCCGTCGGGCACGGACGGCGGGCGGAAGCAGCCCACGCCCACTCCGGCGGCCCGGCAGTCGGCCGCCCACCGCACGGCCCCCTCCGGGGACGGTGCGCGCACGGATACCACGGCCGCGTCCGGCCGGACCGCCGACAGCCCCTCCGCCGTCAGCCGGGTGTGCAGCTCACGCGCCACCGCACGCGCCCGGGCGGCCCGTTCGGGCTCGCGGCGCAGCAGGGTGAGGGCCGCGAGGGCCGCGCCCGCCGCGGCGGGCGCGAGACCGGTGTCGAAGATGAACGTCCGGGCCGCGTTGACGAGGTGTTCGATCACCCGGGCGGGCCCCAGCACCGCACCCCCCTGGCTGCCGAGCGACTTGGACAGCGTGACCGTCACGACGACGTCCGGCGCGCCCGCCAGTCCGGCCGCGAAGGCCGACCCCTGCCCGCCCTCGCCCAGGACTCCCAGCCCGTGGGCGTCGTCGACGACCATTCCCGCACCGAACTCCCGGCAGGCGGCGGCGAGTTCGGCCAGCGGTGCGGCGTCCCCGTCGACCGAGAAGACCGTGTCGGACACGGCGACGGCCGGCCCGGTGTGGGTGCCGAGTGCCTTGCGGAAGGCGTCCGGGTCGGCGTGCCCGACGACCTGGGTCGTCCCCCGGGCGAGGCGGCAGCCGTCGATCAGCGAGGCGTGATTGCCCGCGTCCGAGACGACGAGGGAGCCGTGCGGTGCGAGCGCGGTGACAGCGGCGAGGTTGGCCGCGTAGCCGGAGGAGAAGACCAGGGCGGCCTCGAAGCCGCAGAATTCGGCCAGTTCGCGTTCGAGTTCCGCGTGCAGTTCGGTACTGCCCGTGACGAGCCGCGAGCCGGTGGCCCCGCCGCCCCAGCGCCGGGCGGCCCGGGCCGCGCCCTCGGTGACCTCGGGGTGGCGGGCCAGGCCCAGATAGTCGTTGCTCGCGAGGTCGAGGAGCGGGGAGTCGGCGGGGCGGGGCCGCAGGGTCCGTACGAGCCCGGCGCGGCGGCGCGCCTCGGCCTGCTCGTCGATCCAGCCGAACGCCATGAGTCCTCCGGGCAGCTACGTGTTTGTAGGCAGTGGACAGACCCTAGCCGGACCCTCTGACACCCAGGATGTGGCAATACCCACAGCCGGTTTTATCAAGCAAGGAAAAAGACCAGGTCAGAGGCCGTATGACACCCGATGCCGAAGATCGTCTCTCACGGCCGCGTCCAGGGAAGCAGCTTGTCGAGCACGTCACGAGCCGCCACGAGGGTCTTGGGGTTCCTCTTGATGTACTGATTTGATCGGGTGATGTCGGGCTGTTTGCCGGACAGCGCGCAGGCGGAGTCGGTAGCCCTGGTTGGGTGAGATATCCGCAGGGCGGTGGCTTGACCGATGGCGAGAGGACCGCGCGGGAGCGGGTCCGGCTCAAGGCTGTGGCTGGCTTCGAGGGCGGGGACAAGAATCGGGGGATCGCTGTCGTTTTGCGGGTCTCGGAGCGGCCGGTGGAATGTTGGCGGCGTCAGTGGCGCGAGGAGGGCCGGGCCGGGGTGCGGCGAAGGGATCGCCTGGCCGGCCTCGGCTGTCGGACGTGCAGATAGCCCGGCTGGAGCGGCAGTTGGAGCGTGGCCCGCTGGCCCATGGGTGGGCCGACCTGCGGTGGACGCCGGCCCGAGTGAAGATGCTGATCGGCCGTCTGTTCCATGTCGCGTACATCTCCAGGGCCCCGGCATCCCGGGCGGCCCGCCACTCCTTGACATGCGAGTGGTAGAGCCGTTCCCGACGCAGGACCTCACCCTTCTCGTTCCTGGGCGCGGCGTCGTACTCGGCGACGATCCGAAGCTTGTACTCCGAGGTGAAAGTGCGACGCTCGGCCTCGGCGCCGGGTCGGACCCGACGGGCTCAGTGCTGGGTATGGGGGACGGTTGTCCTGTCGTGCCCTCTCAGGCTGAGACCGCAGAACGGGGCGTCTCATCCAAGGCCGGCAGAGAGGGCGCGCCTCGGAAGTCGTGCAGGGATCTCCGACTGGGGGAAGACACCGGCCAACGGAGACAACGCATAGGGGGATGCACATGCCAGGGGCGACGCCAACGGCGTCACCGGCATGCCGAACCCGATGACCAACCGGCCCACCTGGCTGAGTCGAGCGACCTCCCGACAGCACAGGCACGGCCACCGCTCTGCCAGCGCAAGGCTCCTCGGCACGACCCTGGCGGGGGTTCGTCGCGGACTCGCCCTCGCGCCTCCGGAAGGCCGTCATCCTGTGCTGCCCGACCTCTCAGCGGTCCCATCCTGGGCCGCCGCCTGCCTCGTCGCCCTAGCAACCGTCACCACCGCGCTCGTCACGCCGGCGCGCACTCTCCTCCGCGCCCTGCCCCAGACCGCCCCGGCGCGGTTGGAGTGGTGGCGTGAGCTACTCCGCCAACGCCTCACGGTTCGCGAACTCAAGGACGCCCTGCCCCCGGGTGGTGCAACGCAAGCTGCGGCGGACACGGCCGGTGCACACCGGGCGGGTGCAGATCGTGCCACGAAGCGGCGGCTTCGCAAGACCCGCGCGAAGGCTGCCGCACTCGGCAGGTCCCGGGGCGGCCTGAGCAGCAAGGTCCATGCCGCGGTCGACTCGGCCGGGCTGCCCCTGGCCTTCGTCCTGACACCTGGCCAGGCGGCAGACTGCCGCAGTTCAAGGCTGTGATGGAGAAGATCAGGGTCCGGGGCCGGCCGGCCGCCCGCGGACCACCCCGGACGCGGTCGCCGCCGGCAAGGCCTACTCCTCCAAGGGCAACCGGGCATACCTGCGCAAGCGTGGCATCAAGGCCGTCATCCCGGAGAAGAGGGACCAGGCCGCTCACCGCTCAAAGAAAGGCAGCAAGGGCGGGCGGCCCGTCAGCCACGACACCGAGCTCTACAAGGAAAGGAACACCATCGAACGCTGGTTCCAGAAGATCAAGACCTGGCGCGGGGTGGCAACCCGCTACGACAAGACCCCAGAGAGCTTCGCGGCCGGACTCCACCTCCGAGGCTCAATCATGTGGCTGAAGCACCTCACCCCAACCACATGATCCGAACCCCGAACAGCTCCTAGTCGGCGCGGGCGGCTTCCAGGCCGACTCAGCACTCGCCAAGACCTGCGGCGACCTCGGCGGCCTGCTCTATGCCGACGGCATCCACGACTCGCTGCTGCGATCCGTCGGCCGCACCCTCACCACCAACCCCGTCACCGGGACCGCCCTCCCGCGCCCGCGGACATCCCCGCCGGAGGTGCCCACGCACGCGACCGGGCCGGGCCGGTTCAGGCGACCCTACACGCGGCCGACAACGTGCTCGAAGTCCTCACGGTCGCGGACCACTCAGCCCGCAGACGACGACGCGCTGCCCAATGGATCCAGTGCTCACACAACCAGGCGGGCGCGCCACCCCCGTCAGAGAGCGGTGATGGCGTCCCGGCCGAGCAGCAGGGGCACGGTCCGACAACGGAAGTCGAGTGCTTCCGGCGGCGAACGTGCCCACCTGCTGGCGCTACGGCACCGAATCTCACCGACCCGGCAGGTCCCGTCAGGCGTTGAAGCGGTACGACCCCGTCGGCGCCCGGTACACCTTGTAGGCGGCACCGCCGCAGGTCTCGTCACGGATGTAGGCCACACCTCGGGGGGCAATCACAGGCTTGTCCTGGGTGGGCACCCAGATCTCCGCGTCGGTGTTGTACGGAACCCTCACCGCGAGCTCGATCCTCCCGTCCGTACGCCGCCGCCACTCCGAGGAGACCGTGCCGCGCACCGTGTCGATCGAGGCGCTGACGTGGTCGAGGGTCGCGGGTGACAGGTCGGTGTCGTCGATGCTCTTCGGGACTTGGCTGTTGACCGCGACCGAGGGGACGTACGGGCGAATCCGCAGCGTTTCGTAGCCGGTTGAGGTCGGCTTGATGCCGGCCAGGCTCTGGTAGAACCAGGTCGCCACGTTGGAGCGGTAGTGGTGGTCGACCGAGAGGCGGTCGGTCCACTGTTCCCACAGGGAGGTGGCGCCCTTGGCGATCTGGTAGACGTAGCCGGGCACGCCGGTCCGGGTGACGGCCTTCAGCGCGATGTCCGTGTAGCCGTATTCGCTGAGGATGTTGAACTCGTAGCGCGAGCCGTACATGTCGTTCTGGATGTGCTGGTCCGCGGCCGTGATGCGGTCGGCGACCAGGTTCGCGAGGGCCTTCTTGTTCTGCGCGAGCGTCTTGGTGCCGGCCAGGTAGCGGGGGTCGTCGCGGTCCAGGTCCGAGCCGGGCACCAGGTCGAAGGCGATGGCGAGCGTGTTCTCGCTGGAGATGCTGCCTTGCGTGAACCGACCCGAGGAGGCGTCCCAGTAGTTGGCAATGAAGGCCTTGCGCAGGGTACGCGCCAACTGGACGTAGTGGACAGCCCGTTCGGTACGGCCCAGCCTGCGGCCCACCTCGTCCATGTAGTCGCAGAAGTGGATGTAGAAGGCGAGGCTGATGACAGCATTGCTGCCGGGGGCCTCGGCACCGGAGTAGGCGCCGAGCGAGGCCTCGAACTTGTAGTCGTTCTCGGCGGTGAACAGCGTCTCGTAGTACTTCAGCAGCGTGTCCTGGTGGTCGTACAGCTCGGCGAAGAGGCTGCTGTTGCCGTAGTACGTGTACAGCTCCCTGGGGATGACGAAGTACGCCGAGTCCCAGGCCGGGACCGCCTTCCATGTGGCGTTCCAGCCGGGGGTGCGGTCGTAGCCGTATCCGCCCTTGGCGATCGGGACGAACATGGGCAGCTGGCCTGTGGAGATCTGAGTGTCCGGGAAGTGGCGCAGGTAGTTGGTGAGAACCGCGTTGACGTCCCAGGTGAGGGATTCGGACTCGGAGCTGGCCATGGCGTCGCCGGTCCAGCCGTTCTTCTCGCGGGACGGGGTGTCGGTGGGCTTCTGCACGAGGTTGTTCTGTTCGGCCCACTCCAGGTTGCGCTGGAGGCGGTTGAGGAGGGCGTTGTCAGTGGTGAAGGTGCCGGTGCGGGCGAAGCCGGAGCGGGCGACGCCGACGGTCAGGGCGTCCGCGTCCCGGGTGAGGTCGGGGGTCCGGCCGAGAACGGCCTCGAGGTTCATGACCTCCAGGTAGCGGAAGCCGAAGTGGCTGAACTGCTGTTCCCAGGTCTGCGTCGACCGGCGGCCCAACGTGTAGTAGTGCGTTTGGAGATTGGCGTCGTGCTGGAAGTTCTCCTCCTCCACGGAAAACGGGGAGGCAGCCGTGCCGTCGCCGCCGCTGACGCGGTTGCCACCCCGGATACGGAGGGTGAGGCCCGCCTTGTCCGACCGGACGCCGGTGAGGGACAGCCGGACGAGGCCGGTCATGATCTGGCCGTAGTCCAGGACCCAGATGCCCGAACCGGGTGCCGTCTCGGTGAGCGATACCGGACGCAGGGTCTGGTTGACCAGCACCGGTTCCGCCTCGTGGGCGCGTACGGCCGCCGGTCGGAAGCCGTCGGGGATCGTCGTGGCGGGGAGTGCGCCGTGGGACTTGGGGAACGGTCCGGAGCAACTGCCCGGCGGGATCAGCACGGTGGCCGGACGCCAGTCGCGGCTGGTGCGGTGGCCGGCCGAGCGCCAGTCCCCCAAGTCGTCGGCGCGGCGGGCGTCGTACTTCTCGCCGGAGTAGACCGAGTCGAAGGTCGTGGGCCCGTCCGCGGTGAGCCAGTCCTGGTCAGTGACGAGGGTGGTGGCGGAGCCGTCGGTGTACGTCACGACGAGCTTCGCGCGCAGGCGGGGCGCGCCGCTGTAGGGGGCGATCTGCCAGTACCACTCCTGAGGGGTCGTCACCCCGTACCAGCCACGGCCGAGTTCGGCAGCCACGACGTTCTCGCGGCCGTCCCGGACCAGTGCGGTGACGTCAAAGGTGTCGTACAGGACGGTGCGGTCGTAGGTGCTCTGGTCGGTCAGAAGGCGGGGCACATTGGTGTGGTCGCGGTTCGCCCGCTTGCCGTCGACGGTGATGGGGTCGTTGTTGACCGTGAAGGTGACGTTGCCCGCAGCGCTCAGGTGCAGGCGGGCCTTGAAGACGCGGCGGCCCCTGGGCAGGGTGAAGGCGCGGCGCAGGAGGGGGGCCGGGTTGGCGATGGGAAGAATCGCGTTCTTGGCGGGGATGAAGGGGTTCTTCGGCGGGAAGGTCAGGCCGGAGAGCGTGCCGATACCGGCCTCGAACGGATTGGCGCCGGTCGTGAGGTCGACGGCGAAGTCGGGGGCGCCGGTGCCGGCCACCTTGACGTTGCGGATGGTGGCGCTGGTGCCCGCGGCGAAGCCGAAACTTCCGTGGCGGCGGATCTGGTCTCCGGTGAGAGCGCGGCTGTCGACCTCGACGCCGTTGACCGTGGTGGTGACGGTGAGGCCCACGGCCTCGACCTGGACGGTGTGGTCGCGGGTGGCCCAGGTGTCCTTGGTCAGGCCGGTCGAGGCGGGGAGGGCGACCGCCGCGACGGGGAGGGTGCGGGTGCCCGCGACGGTGGGGTTGGTCTCGCTCTGGGGGTCGTAGTGGTTCACACCCCAGTCAGGCTCGGAGGTGCCGTCGTCGATCCAGGTGTTGCCGGCGTAGTGGCGGGTCGTCATGACCAGCTGCATGTCGTCGCCGCTCTGCTTGACGGTCCAGTTCAGGCCCTCGGACCAGGTCTTGCCGATGGGTTCGGCGCGCAACAGCAAGGACAGGCCGACGGTGGGGTCTGCGCCGCCGCGGAAGACGACCGTCGCGGTGAGGTCCCGCCAGTCGTGGTCCTGTGGCTGGCGCCCGCCGATCCACTGCGCACCCGACCAGTCCTTCTCGCCCTTCAGCAGCCCGGTCTCCCACCTCGCGGACTCACTCCACCGGCCGGGAGTGCGCTTCTCGTCCCAGGTCCGAACCCGCCAGAAGTACGCCTGCTCCGAAGTCAGAGCCGCCCCGCCGTAGGCGACTCCGGTACTGCTGGAGCTCGCCACCTTGCCACTCCGCCAGACGTCCGCGCGGCCTGGGCCGGTGCCGACCTGGATCTCGTAGGCGCTCTGCCTGGCGACCGGGGGCACCCAACTGAAGGTCGGCTCGGTCTCGGTGCCCAGCGGCTCGGTGCGGGAATTGACCTGCAGCCCAGCCGGTGCGGCAACCTGTCCGCTCACCGCCCGGGCATGCGAAGCGGCGGCGAGCGGGAGGGAGGCTCCGGCCGCCGCCGCGGTCATGATGCCGACCATGTGCCGGCGGCTCAGGGCACTTCTGTTGTCCTCGTCCACGGATCGTTCCTTTCGTGAGCAGAAGGTATTGAAACGTTTCAATACCTTCCAAGTGGAAAGCTTACGAACGGCGCGGGCGAAGCACAACGGTTCGGGTCAGTCCGGTTTTGAGAGTCACGTCCTGTGCGAGGTCGTGCGCGCTGACCCGGTGAAGGCCAGGCAGCGCTTTCGTCTGTCGTCGCGAGCGGCCCTGGCTTCTGCCGCCTTCGGTGGCGCACCGCTGACCCGGGCGCTTCAACCGGGTCGCGGCGCCTCGATGTTCGCTGGATGAACAGTGGTGTTGTACGGGCGGAGCGGCCTTCGGATACTCGCGTCTGACTGCTTGCCGTGGGTCGGCAGGCGACCGTTTCGAGGGGACGCCGACGTGATCATCCAGGACGAAACCCAGCTCACCGCGGCGGTGCTTGCCGAGACGGAGCGGGCCGGCGACCCTCGTGTCAAGGAGATAACCCAGGCTCTGGTGCGCCATCTGCACGAGTTCACCCGCGAAGTACGGTTGAGCGAAAGAGAGTTCGACACCGCCCTCACAATCGTGACCCGGCTGGGCCAGCTCACCACGGCCAGCCACAACGAGGTCAGGCTGATGGCGGGCTCGCTGGGCCTGTCGACGCTGGTGTCCCTGATGAACAACGGCGAATCGATCGTCCGCTCGCCCACCGAGGGACCGCCACTGTTCTTCACCGGCCGGATCGTCGACACCGAGGGAAACGCGGTCGCCGGCGCGGAGGTCGACATCTGGCACGCATCACCGGCCGGCCTGTATGAAAACCAGGACCCCGAGCAGGCCGAGTGGAATCTGCGTGGCAAGTTCTTCAGCGACGAGGAAGGTGTGTTCGCTTTCCGCAGCATCAGGCCTTCCGACCGGCACATCTCCACGCGCTGATTCATAAACCGGGTTACAAGACGATCGCATCCCAGCTCTACAGCCACGACGACCCCATTCTGGAAACCGACGCGCAGTTCGGCGTCGTACAGAATCTCGTCGGCATCTACACGCGCCACGAGAACGAGTCGGCACCGGACCCGGACGTGACCGAGGCCTGGTACAGCCTCGAGTTCACCTTCGTCGTCGAGCCGGGTGAGGCCTGGCTGCCGACGCCGCCCGTGTCGGCCAAGCAGGAACCGACGCCGGACAGCGCCTGACGTGACCGTGCCATCACCCGACGGGGTGGTGCATGCCCTGCTCCACCCGAACGCCGCGCGACAACAGTCCGCACCTCCCGAGAGGAAACCGGTGATCACCGAAGCCGAACGTCGCTCAGCCGCGGCTGCCCTCATGCAGGCCGACCGTGATCGCCGGCCGATCACCCAGCTCAGCCTGACCTATCCCGATCTCGAGATCGAGGACGCCTACGCCATCCAGCAACTCTGGGCGGCGGAGCGTGTGGCGGCCGGCGCCACACTCGTCGGGCACAAGATCGGGCTGACGTCCCGCGCCATGCAGATGGCCTCGTCCTCGGACGCGATCGTCGGCAACGCGCCCGTCAAGGACGGCGGCATCGCAGGTGGCCTCCAGGCCACCTCGCTCCAGGTCGGCGGCGCGCTCGGCACCTCGGTGCTCGTCTCCCTCATCAGCAGCCGCGTCGGCTCCACGCTCACGGACTCACTGACCGACGCCGGCGTGCCCCACTCGGCGGCCGCTCGCTTCGAGGAGGCGAAGGACGCGGTCGCGATGGGCGTCGCCCCGGTCTCCGATGCGATGCCCGCACAGCTCAGGGCGGCCGTGATGGAGGGCAGTCACACCGCCTTCATGAACGGCGTCCACACCGCCGACCTGGTCACCGGCGTCCTCGCCCTCGTGGGCGCCGCCCTGGCGGCGTTCGGCCTCCGCGGCCGGGAGGACGGGAACCACGAGACCAACGAGCACGACACGAAGGTCCCGGCCACGGCCGCCGTCCGGTCCTCCACCGACGGCCCGGTCAGCGGGCACACCGACCTGGACGGTGGCGAGTACACGATCACGGCGGCCGGCTACCCGCGGAAGGCCACCCACCTGACCGTTCGCGGCTCGGGTGTGGAAAGCCACGACATCGAGATCTCCCACCCGGGCGAGTGACACTCACCGGGCCGGACACGCCCGACTGTTCTGGATGTGTCCGGCCCGGCGGTGAAGAACCCTGGACCCGACCCCGGCGAGGACCGGTACCCGGGTGCCTGGGACACCGTGGGAGACGGGACGGTCTCTCAGGACCAGTACAGGCGAAGCGGCAGGGACTGCAGATGCCTCACGGTGACTTCACGCTGGTAAGCGAGCCGCTCCGGTGGGACCGCCAACTCGAAGCGTTGCACCGTGTCCAACAGCACCTCCACAGCGATGCGCACTTCAAGGCGGGCGAGGGCGTGCCCCAGGCACGTGTGCGCTCCCCGGCCGAACGCGAGGTGCGCGTGCGGCGAGACACGGTCGAGGTCCAGCTCGTCGGGCCGTTCGACCAGCTTCGCGTCACGGTTGCCGGCTCCGAAACTCACCAAGAGGCGAGCGCCGGCCGGAACCGGACAGCCGCCGATCTCGGTGTCACGGGTCGTGGTCCGGAACAGTCCCTGAACCGGCGACTCCAGACGCAGCGACTCCTCGACGAACGTGGCGAGCCGCGACGGGTCCTGCCGCAACAGGTCGGCCAGGCGCGCATCCTCTGCCAGCAGCCTGGTGCTGCTGCTGATGGCATCGGCGGTCGTCACGTTACCGGCGAACAGCAACTCGATGACAAACCGTGTGGCGTCCTCCGCGCCGAGACCGGCGGCAGCGATCGTATGCAGGATGGTGGTCTCCTGGTCGACACCGGCCGCAGCCTCCAACGCCGGGGACAGGAGCGCACCGAACTCCTCGCAGGCCAACCTGAAGCCGACCGGGTCGGGTGAACCGACGAGGGAGGAAAGCACCTCCTCCGAGAGCCGCCGCATCGTAGCGGTGTCCGCTTCCGCGATGCCCAACACCGTGGCGATGGCGGCGATGGGCAGCTTGACGGCGAAGTCGGTCACGAAGTCGACTTCCTCCCGCCCGCGCAAGCCCTCGATCAGCTCCGCGCACACGGTCCGGATCTGCGGCTCGAAGCGGGCGATCCGTCCGGACGTGAACGCCCTGGCCGCCAGCCGCCTGCGCCGACTGTGCTCCGGAGCATCCGTGGTGAGCAGATAGAACGCGGCCCCTGTTGGCTCACTCCCCGGCTCGACCGGCGTGAGTCCGAGCGCGTCGCGCGAAGAGAAAGTCTCGACATCACGCAGCACCGTGTCGACGTCCTCGGCCCGAGTGACCATGAAGGCGTCGGTCTCCGAGACGAAGGGCACGCCTCGCTCTCGCAATTGGGAGTACAGCGGGTAGGGGCAGTACGCGGTCTCGGGCTCGTCCTGAATATTCCTGCCATGGCTGGACATGGGTTGCTCCCTGTTGTCCGTTCAGCGGCTCACTGACATGGGGAAGACCTGACCGGCCATCTTGCATGGACTCTGCTCTGCCGACAGAACAGCACCGTTGATCGAACAACACCCTGCCACCTGATGGGAGCTGCCGGGTTGGAGAGGTTCGGTGTCAGACCGTGCCCCGGCACGGATGCCCAACTCCTGTGTATCGCTGAGCCGTTACCGCTCGGGACGCCCGGCTCCCCCTCACTCGGCAGGGCGCTGTGCCTGCCCTTCAGGCGCCGCCGACAATGCCTGGACCGCCTGGGCGACATCCGTACGGAGGTCGTCGAGGCTGTGGTCGGGGCCCAGCACCATGCGCCGCAGCTGCGGCATGGCGATGCTCCAGCCGGTCAGCGCAAGAGTGAAGAACACGCGGGCGCGGGCGTCGCCGGCCCTGCCACCCGAGGCCGCGGCGTCGATCTTGTCCTGGTAGTGGGCGGTACGGTCCTCCTCCGCGGGGACCGGCCCCTCGCCGATCTCCAGGGCCTCCCACATGACGAGCCGCAGGGCCTCGGGGTGGGCGCGGTGGTAGTCGAAGAGACGCTCGGCGTAGGCGGGGAGGTCCTCGCTGGGGGGTACGGCGTCGGCGAGGTCGGCCAACGCATGTTCAAGGACCACGGCGAAGAGCTTGTTCTTGTCGCCGAAGTAGTCGTAGATGGCACGCTTGTTGGCCTTTGCCTCGGCAGCGATACGGTCCACTCGCGCACCGGCGACGCCGTGCGCGGCGAACTCCGCGGTCGCCGCCGCAAGGATGCGTTCCCTGGTCGCTGTGGAGTCGTATGCCATGCATCCCAGGGTAACGAACTGGTTCGTTTGACGAATCAGAGGTGGCCGTGTCACGGTCGAAATTCGAACCATCCAGTTCGTTCGATAGGAGGCTATGTGATGTCCCAGAACGATGCGCCCCGTCCCGAGTCGCCGGGCATGGGGCGCAGGCTTCCGCTCCTCATGGCGCTGGCCTGCGGTGTCAGCGTCGCGAACGTCTATTTTCCGCAGGCCCTGACCCCAATGATCGCCGACGGCCTCGACATCGCTCCGGCCACGGCGGCGGTCGTGGCGACGGTGACCCAGCTCGGCTACGCGGCCGGGCTCTTCCTGCTGGTTCCGCTCGGCGACCGCCTGCCGCGCCGTCCGCTGATCACCGGACTGCTCATCGTGACCTGCCTCGCCCTGCTGGCCGCCGGTCTCGCCCCGGCCTCCGGTCCGCTGCTCGCGGCCGCCGGCGTGGTGGGCATGGCGACCGTGGTCCCGCAGCTCCTGCTCCCCATGGCCGCGGGGCTGGTCGAGCCGGACCGGCGCGGCAGCGTGATCGGCACCCTGCAGGCCGGACTGATCGGCGGCATCCTGCTGGCCCGCACCTTCGGTGGCGTCCTGGGCGAGCACCTGGGCTGGCGCGCGCCGTACCTGATCGCCGCCGCTCTGACCGCGCTGCTCGCCGTGCTCCTCGGTCCCGCCCTGCCCAGCGCCGCCCCCGCCGTACGGGATCGTTACCCGACACTGCTGGCCGACGCCCTGCGCCCGCTCCGCGACGAGCGACAGCTTCGGCGTTCCGTGTTCTTCCAGGTCACCGTCTTCGGCGGGTTCAGCGCCGCCTGGACGGCGCTGGCTCTGTTGATCACCGGCCCCCGGTACGACATGGGAACCCAGACCGTGGGCCTGCTGGCTCTGATCGGCGCGGGCAGCATGTTCTGCGCGCCGGCGGCCGGCCGCTGGGTCGACCGGCTCGGCGCCGACCGGGTGAACCTGTGGTGCATCCTGGCCGCCCTCGCCGCGGCGGCGGTACTCACCACGGGCCTGCTGGGCGGAGCGCCGGGGCTCGTGGGGCTGGCCGTCGGGCTGCTCCTGCTCGATGTGGCGGTGCAGTGCGGCCAGGTCGCCAACCAGGCCCGCATCTTCGCCCTCCGGCCCGAGGCTCGCAGCCGTCTCAACACCGGCTACATGACCTGCGCGTTCCTCGGCGGCAGCGCCGGTTCATGGCTCGGCACCCGCGCCTACACCGCATTGGGCTGGGGCGCCATATGCGCGCTGATCGCTGTCACCGGGATCGCCGCGCTCGCCGCGTACGCCGCCGGCCGCCCCGACCGCCAGAGCGACCGGCTCCAGTCGGTTGCCTCCGCCCGCTGAGCACCGGCGTGGTCAGCGCCTGATGCACCTGGGCCGACCGTAGGCACACGGCGGCCCCGTGGGCGAGGGACCGACTGCAACTGCCGCAGGCGCAAGGACAGTTACCAGGCGCCAACCCCGGCCGGTGTGCTGGCGTTCGACCGAGAACGCCAACTCGTCCGGCGGGCGGACTCGAACCTCTGCGGATGCCCCCGCCGTCAGTCGGGCCTCTTGGACCACGCCGCCTCGACCGCGTCGGCGAGGGCTTCTCCCTTGGCGAAGCCGTAGTACGCGGCGAACTGCAGCACGAGCTCGTCCATCTCCTCCTTGGTGATGTCGCCGGAGTGGAGCGCGGCGGTGACGTGCGACTGCAGTGGGACGGGCGAGTCGTCGAGGGCGACGCAGGCGACGGTGATGATCCGGCGTTCGCGACGGGTCAGTCCGGGGCGCTGCCAGACGTGCCCGAAGACAAAACCGAGGATGCCGGCTTGCCGGTACGGCGAGTTCGTGGGCGGTGCGGGGAGGAGGTTGACGTCGGTGAACTCCTCGGCGCCCCGCTCGAGTCGCTCGTCCCAGGTGCCGGGACCGAGCGTGTCGTTGCCCAACTGGGGCCAGGGTGGCGTCTGTTCGCCGCGTTCACGATGGATGCGGTCCCACTGTCGGGCGACGGCGCCCTCCAGGTGGGAGGCCTTGGGCCAGCCGCAGTACACCGCGAAGTGCAGGACGAACTCCAGCATGGGTTCCAGGGCGATGTCTCCGGTCGCGAGTGCCGCGTGGACGTGGTCCTCGATGGGCTGGGGCGCGTCGGCGGCAGCTACACAGGTCAGAGTGGTCCAGCGGCGGTCACGACGGCTCAGGCCGGGGCGCGACCAGACCTCGCCGTACAGGAAGTCCCGTGAGGCACGGCCGAACGGCGTTTGAGCCGTAGGCGGTTGGCGGTCGGGGAGCGCGTCGGTCAGGGTCCGCACTTGCGGGCTGTCGTTCATCTCGGCCTCCAGGGGCGGGATTTCGGGCAGGTCTCACGCACGGATGAAGACGTTCTTGGTCTGGAGGAACTCGTACAGGCCCTCCTTGCCGCCTTCTCGTCCGTAGCCGCTCTGCTTGTAGCCGCCGAAGGGGGCACCCGGAGGTTGGCCCGAGGCGCCGTTGACGAGGACGGTGCCCGACTGGAGCTGCGGGACGATGCGTTGGACGCGGGAGACGTCGCGGGTGTGCAGGGCGGTGCCGAGGCCGTAGGGGGTGGAGTTGGCCAGCTCGACCGCCTCGTCCTCGGTCTCGAAGGGGATCAGGGAGAGCACCGGGCCGAAGACCTCGTCTCGCCCGACCTCGCTGTACGGATCGACGTCCGCGAGGACGGTCGGGTCGATGAAGTAACCGTCACGGTTGTCCGGGGGCAGCGTCGAGGGGTCGGTCGCGTGGCCGCCGACGACGACGCGGCTGTCCTTCGCGGCGCGTGCGACCATGCCGAGGATGCGTTCGTGTGCTGCCTTGCCGATGACCGGGCCGAGGGCCGTCGCCTGGTCGAAGGGGTCTCCGACGCGCAGCGCGGCGGCCGCCCGGCCGGTGGCGGCGGCCACTCGGTCGTACGCCTCGCGGTGCACCAGCATGCGGGTGGTGAGGTTGCAGCCCTGGCCGGAGAGGGTGAAGCAGGAGCGGACGGTCTCGGTGACGGCCTCGTCGAGGTCGGCGTCGGCGAAGACGATGTTGGCCGTCTTGCCGCCGAGTTCGAGCAGGACCGGCTTGAGGGTGTGGCGGGCCGCGTCGAGGATCTTCTTCGCGGTCGGAATGCCGCCGGTGAAGGAGATCTTCGCGACGTCGGGGTGGCGGACCAGCCGGTCGCCTGCTTCCGGGCCGCCGGGCAGGACGTGCAGCACGCCCGGGGGCAGCCCGGCCTCCAGGGCGATCTCCGCGAACCGGGCCACGGTGAAGGGGGCCAGGTCGGGAGCCTTGACCACGACACAGTTGCCGGCCGCGAGCGCGGGGGCGACCTTCATGCCGACCGACATGATCGGACCGTTCCAGGTCAGGATGATCCCGACGACGCCGTACGGCTCGGGCACGGTGTAGTCCAGCCCGGGCACCGTGCGGGGGCTGGGCGGGATGGTGGCGCCCTCCAGTTTGTCCGCCCAGCCCGCGTAGTAGCCGAACCAGCCCGCGCTCAGCTGGGCCAGGGCCGCAGATGTGCGTATGGGCACGCCGAGTTCGAGGGTGTTGAGGCGGCCCAGCTCGGGGACGCGCTCCAGCATCAGCTCCTCCACGCGCTGGAGGATGCGGCGGCGTCGGTCCGGGGACATCGCCCGCCACTCGGGGAAGGCCTGCTTGGACGCCGCGACGGCCGCGTCGACCTCCTGCGGCCCGGCGAGCAGGACGGTGCCGTTCGTGCGGGCGGTCGCTGGGTTGACGTGGTCCTGCGGGCCGGCGGAGGTGCTGTCGAGCCAGGTGCCGTCCACGAGGGGGCCGGTGGTGCCGAGGTCATGGGACAGGGACGTGGTCATGTCGGTGCCGCCTTGGGGTCGTCCGGGTGGGGCGGGGGTCAGGGCGCCGGGCGCCGGGCCAACATCGCCAGGGTGTGGGTGGTCAGGTCCGCCAGGGCGTGGGGCCGGGCGGCACGGGCCGTGTCGGCGACATCGAGCAGCAGGCCGACGTCCTTGTGCAGCAGGGGCAGGGCCTGACGCAGTCCCTCGGTGTTGAAGCCGGAGGCGGCGAGGATGGCCGCCGCACGGCTTCCTCCCGTGCCGTGGGCCAGTACCTGCGCGACGGCGGTGCGGTCGATGCCGAGGCCGTCGGCGAGCGCGTAGGTGTCCAGCGCCAGGCCGACCTGAGCGGTGAACACGAAGTTGTTGAGCAGCTTGGCGAGTTGGCCGCTGCCCAGCGGTCCGAGATGGATCACCGGGTCGGCGAAGGCGTCGAACACCGGGCGGCACCGGGCGACGTCCGTCTCCCGCCCGCCGGCCATGAGCAGCAGCCTGCGCTGCGCGGCGGCTCCGCCTCCCCCGCTGACCGGGGCGTCCACGACGGCGATGTCCCGCTCGGCGGCCTCGTCGGCGACGCGCCGGCAGGTGTCGGGGTGAACGGTGGAGTGGATGGCGACGACTCCTCCGGGAGCCATGCCGGTCAGTACGCCGTCGGGTCGCAGCAGTACGTCCTCGACGTCCGCGTCCGCGACGACGCACAGGCACACGAGGTCGCTCGCGGCGCCCAGGTCGGCCGGTGTCCCGGCCACAGTGGCAGCCGTGTCGGCGAACGCGTCCGTCGAGGTTCGACGGCGTGCCCAGAGTGTCAACGGGAAGCCCTCTTCGGCGATCCGGCGGGCCATCGGCGCGCCCTGGCTGCCCAGTCCGACAAAGCCGACCCGTGTGGTGGGTGCGTTCGCGCCGGTCACAGCCGGGTGACCCAGCCGCCGTCGACACTGATCGTCTGTCCGTTGATCCATTCACCGGCCGGGGAGGCGAGCAGGAGCAGGGTGCCGAGGAGGTCTTCGGCGGGCGCGGACTTCTTGCCCGGGATGGAGGCCGTGAGCGCGGCGCGGGCGGGGTGGTCGGCGGGCAGGCTGCGCAGACCGGGTTCGTTGTCCACCAGGCCCGGCGCGATGGCGTTCACGTTGATACCGTGCGGGCCGAGGGAGCGGGCGAGGCCGACGGTGACGTTGACGAGGGCGAGCTTGCTGACTCCGTAGATGCCGCCGCCCATGAAGGCACCGGCGGAGACCTGGTTGATGATCCGTCCGCCGCCGCGCCCGACCATCGACGCCTTGACCGCGCCCGCGCAGACGACGGCGCCGAACACGTTGACGCGCATGACCCGGTCGAACCAGTCGCCCGGCAGGTCCAGGATGTCGACCTGGGGGATTTCGGCCATCAGGGCGGCGTTGTTGACCAGGATGTCGATGCCGCCGAAGGCGTCGGTCACCCGCGCGGCCATGTGGGCGGCGGAGGCGCGGTCGGTGATGTCGACCGGCACGCCCAACGCGTGCAGTCCGTCTGCGGCCAGGGTCTTGGCGGCCTGTTCGGCGCCTTCGCCGTTGAGGTCCGCGAGGACGACGCGGGCGCCGGCTTCTGCCAGTGCGCGGCCGTAGACCTGGCCGATGGCACCGGCGCCGCCCGTCACGACGGCGACCTTGTCGTCCAGGCGGAGCCGGTCGATGGTGCTGCTGCTCATGGGGCGTCCTTCGTCAGACGGGACAGGTAGGCGTCGACATCGGCACCGTGTTCGCGCAGTTCCTCAGCGGCTTCGGGTGCGGTGAGGATGAGGAAGCGGTCATGGGTGACGCCCTCGGCGACGAGTTCACCGACCGAATCGGCGTCCAGGACAGGGAAGTTCGGGCCGCGGGGCGGTGCCGGTTTCCCGTAGAAGCTGATCTGCTCGACGATGTTGGTGGCGACGCCTGCCGGGCACAGGCAGGAGACTCCGATGCCGCGCGGGCGCAGGTATAGGGCGAGTGCCTCGGACAGGCCGACGACGGCGTGCTTGGTCGCGGTGTACGGAAGCCGGTCGTACCCGTAGGGCAACAGGCCTGCCGTGGAGGCGGTGTTGACGATGTGGCCGGACCCCTGCGCCAACAGACCTGGCAGGAATACGAGGTTGCTGCGCACGACGCCCAACAGGTTGACGTCGACGACCCGTTGCCAGGCGTCCAGGGGGATGTCCTCGACGGGGCCGACGGCGAGGATGCCGACGTTGTTCATCACCAGGTCGATGCGGCCGAAGCGTTCGAGAGCCAGCTCGCGAACCGCTTGCAGGTCGTCGACGCCGGTCACGTCGCAGACGGCTGCGACGGCCCGGGCGCCGAGTTCGGCGGCGACCGCGTTCGCCCGCTCGCCGGCCAGATCGGTGACGACCACTCGTGCGCCGCGCCGGGCGAAGGCGTGGGCGGCTGCGCGGCCGATCCCGCTGCCGGCGCCGGTGATGACCGCCACGGCGTTGTGCAGATCGATGCTCATCGGACCGTCGCTCCTCCGCTCGCGGGTGGGAAGGCGTGTGCTCAGGGGTGCAGCGGCAGGACCGGTCCGCTCGGGTCGCTCCGCCGAGCACGGACGAGGTCGTGGCGGAGACCGGGGCCTGGAGGAAGCCGACCAGGCCGTCCAGGAGGTCGCCGACATGGACGGCGAAGGGCAGCACGACCCCACCGCCGGCCCGGGTGCGTTCGCGCTGGGCGGCGGCGTGCACACCGAAGGCGAGGACCTGTGCGATGCGGTGGCCGCGCAGCGGCTCGGGGATGTGCGGAAGCAGAGCGCTGATCCGCTCTACGAAGTCGGTGGTGGGCCTGCCCAGTTCGGCCGGAAGGCACTGCAGGAGGTCCCGGCGGCCGCACTGCTGGAGCATGGCGACGAAGCTGAGGTAGTGACTGCCGCTAGGAGGCCGGAGACGGGAAGACCCGCTCACCGCTGTCCGCGTCCGTGATGCCGATGGCCTCGATCGGGCACGACTCCGCCACTTCCAGGACCAGTTCGGACCCCGGCAGCGTCTGCGACCTCGCGCGTCCCTGGCCGCCCTCGTCCAGCTCGAACTCCTCGGGTGCGGCGGCCGCGCACAGGCCGGTGCGCACGCACACCCTCTTGTCGACCGTGACGGTCCAGCGGCCATCCATCACTTGCCTCCATCGATGACCAGCGGCAGGGTCTTCCAGCCACGTACGGTCGAGGTCTGGGCCAGTTCCGCGTGGTCCCAGTCGACATCCCAGCCGGGGAATCGCCCGAGGATCTCCTCCGCGGCGATCCTGCCCTCCAGGCGGGCCAGTGCCGCGCCCAGGCAGTAGTGGGCGCCGACGCCGAAGCTCATGTGCTGGGTGACCCGGTGGATGTCGAAGCGGTCCGGGTCGTCGAAGCGGCGGGGGTCTCGGTTGGCGGCGGCCTGGATGAACAGGATGGCGCTGCCCGCGGGGACCGTGCGGTCGTACATCTGGACGTCCTTGGTGACGTATCGCGCGGTGAACGGGCCGGTCGGCTCGAAGCGCAGGACCTCCTCGATGGCGTTGGGGATGAGGGACGGGTCGGCGGCCAGCTCCCGCCGCGCTGCGGGATAGCGGGCCATCAGAGCGCCGAA
Organism: Streptomyces sp. NBC_01390; assembly: GCF_045040105.1. Taxonomy (NCBI): domain Bacteria; kingdom Bacillati; phylum Actinomycetota; class Actinomycetes; order Kitasatosporales; family Streptomycetaceae; genus Streptomyces; species Streptomyces sp. NBC_01390. The sequence continues at coordinate 1,319,124 of NZ_CP109551.1, forward strand.
CCATCCGATGAGCCGGCCCGTCGTCTCGTTGCCCGCGCCCGCGACCACCGAGCAGTACGTCAGTACCTCCTCGTCGGTGAGAGTGCGGGTAGCGCCGTTCTCGTCCTCGAACTCGGCGGTCATCAGCTCGGTCATGAGGTCGTCGGAGGGATGCCGCTTGCGCCACTCGATGTAGTCCCTGAAGGCGTCCGTACTGAGGATGTCCTCGTGGTTGATCTTTCCGCCGCCCTCGGTGCCCAGCGTGTCGTCGGTGCGGTCGCGGATGGCGGGCTGGTCGGCCTCCGGGATGCCGAGCAGCATGCCGATCACACGCATCGGCATCTCCGCGCCGACGGCCTCGACCAGGTCGAACCGCCCTGCGCCGGCGACCGGTTCGAGGGCCCGGCGGCAGAAGGCCCGTACACGTGGTTCCAGGGTGGCGATACGACGGGGCGTGAACACCCGGGCGAGCAGGCGGCGATGGATGTCGTGGACGGGCGGGTCCTCGAAGATGAGGGTGCCCGGCGGGAGTTCGATGTCCGCCTGGACGATCTCCAGGATGTCGCCGCGTGCGGAGGAATAGGTCTGCCAGTCGGCGAGACCACGCTGGACGTCGGCGTGACGGCTGACGGCGTAGAAGTCGTGCTCGGCGTTGTAGTAGAGCGGCGCCTCCTCACGCAGGCGTGCGTAGAGGGGGTAGGGGTCGCGGGCGAGCGCGGGGTCGTAGGGGTCCCAGTGGATCGCGTTGACGGTGGTCATGGGCACAACTCCTCTCCTGTGCGGCTCACTTGAGTAGGGCGCCGGCGTCGATGGGCAGCGTCACGCCGGTGATGAAACGGGCCTCGTCGGAAGCGAGGAAGAGGACGGCGTTGCTGACGTCCAGCGACTCCACCCAGGGAGTGGGAAGCATGTGCATGCTCTGCGAGACGGCCGCGAAGTCGGCGGCGGTGGGGTTCTCCAGGTCGGGACGGAACATCCGGTAGGTGCCCTCATGCATCACCATCGGCGTGTTGACCTGGGTCGAGTGCAGGCTGTTGACCCGGATGCCCTGGGCGCCCAACTCCCCTGCGAGCGTGCGCATCAGCCCCACCACGCCGTGCTTGGCGGCGATGTAGTGGCCGATGTTCGCGTAGCCCTTGAGGCCGCCGACGGAACTCGTCAGCACGACCGAGCCACCCCGGCCGCCGGCCACGATGTGCGGGGTCGACACCTTGGTGGACAGCCACACACCGGTCAGGTTGACGTCGATCATGTCGCGCCAGGTCTTCTCGTCCATCGCTTCGAGCGTGGCGCCGTCGCTGCCGAGCCCTGCGTTGGCGACCACGATGTCCAGACGCCCGAACTCCCTGACACCGTCGTCGACCGCGGCCTTGAGCGCGTCGTGGTCACGTACATCCGCCTGCACCGCATGTATGCGACGGCCGAGCTTCTGGACCTGGTTGACGGTCTCGTCAAGGTCCTGGGGCGTGGACATGGGGAAGGTGACACCGTCGAGCTGCTTGCAGACATCCACCGCGATGATGTCTGCGCCTTCCTCTGCCAGCCGCACGGCATGACTGCGGCCCTGACCGCGGGCGGCTCCGGTGATGAAGGCGACTCTGCCTTCGACTCGTCCGGGCATGACTGACCTCGATTCATGGGTGAGGTGAGGTGAGATGAGGTGATGTGGCGCGGTGACGGTGGCGGGGAGGCCTGGTCACCAAGCCGCGCGGGGGGGCCGCGCAGAACGGACGCGAGAAGTAACAGTGCGGTGGCCGCTGCGGCGCCACGTTCGAGGGCTTCACCGGCCACCGCGTCCAGGGGGCCGACGGGTACGGCATGGTGCTGCGATGCGGCGACAAGGAGACCGTCGACCCGATGCTGAGGGATCCGGCCGACTGCTCGAACCCTGGCTCGGCCGCGGCGAGTTCGGCAGCCGGATCCTCCGCGAACCGCCCGATGGCTTGAACCTCCGTCCATGCTGAACGAGTGTTTAACTCGATCCCTGAACAACTGTTTAACAGCGCTCCCGGGGCGCCGTCAAGGACAATGACCGGCATGACCGCACCTCGCCGTATGGGCTCCGAGAACTCCAAGACGCGCCAGGTCCTGCTCGACGTCACCGAGCGGCTCATGCTCCAGGAGGGGTACGCCGCCGTGGGCGTGCGCCGGGTGGCGCGCGAGGCAGAGGTCGCGCCCGCTCTGGTGCTGTACTACTTCCACACCCTCGACGACCTCTTCCTCGCCGTAATGCGCCGACGGGGCGACGAAGAGCTGGAGCGGCAGATCAGCCTGCTGGACGGGCCACAGCCGCTGCGCACTCTGTGGCGTCTCAACAGCCATCCGGGCAACGCGCTGACCACGGAGTTCACCGCACTGGCCAATCACCGCAAGGAGATCAGGTCCGAACTCGCCGCTCGCGCCGAACGCTACCGCGAGGCACAGCTGGCGGCGCTCACCCGCCGCCTCGCGGAGACGGGCGTCGAGCTGCCGCCCGAGATGTCCCCGGCCGTGCTGCTGATGCTGACCAACGCCCTGGGCCGGATCATCATGCTGGAGAACACCATGGGCATGACGGCCCGTCACGCGGAGGCTCTCACCTTCGTGGAACAGTTCCTCCAGCGCTACGAGGGCAGCGCTGCGGACACCTGAGGGTGCGCGCGAATCGCGTTCCGACAAGTGGTAGATCTTGGGTTCGCGTCGTCGAGGAGGGTGAGCACATCGTGGATCAGGCAAAGTCGCGTGGACCGTACGCCAAGACAGCGGCCCGCCGGGCGGAGATCGTCCGCGCGGCACGCGACAGCTTCGCCGAGCACGGTTACGCCAAGGCATCCCTGCGCGACATCGCCGAACGGGCCGGCATCACCCACGCCGGACTCCTGCACCACTTCCACAACAAGGACGAACTCCTCGCCGAGGTGCTCGCCGACCGTGACGCCGAGGAGTGGCAGCAGGGCCTGGACACGGTCGAACGGCCCGACCAGCTCGGCCCCTACCTCGCTGGGCTCGTCCGCCACCACCAGAAGGCCCCCGAGCTGATGCGCCTGTGGATCGAGCTCGCGGCGGCGGCCTCCCGGCCGGATCACCCCGCCCACGGCTACTTCGCGGAACGGTACGACCGTAGCCGCGCGCAGTTCGTCGACGGATTCCCCGACGAGGCGGCCCGCAGCAGGCTCCGCGAGGGCCTCAGTCCCGAGAGCGCCGCGGTTCTCTTCCAAGCCGTGCTCAACGGGCTCCAGTTGCAGTGGGTCCTCGACCAGGACCTCGACATCGTGGGACCGGTCACGGACTTCGCGAGGCTGCTGTTCGACCAGGACGACACCTCGGACGCCGGCTGAACAGCGCGCACGTCAGACCCGGCCCGACGCCCACGGCGATCACGCGGCCCTGAACGATCCCGGCCGCGGCCGGAGACCAGGCGACCCGCACCGGCGGGTCGAGCGTCGATCGACCCGCGAACGAGCGCCTGACCAGGCTCGGGCCTCCTGATCGACGGGCCGAGGCCTGCCCGCGTATGTAACGCTCAGGTTACGAAACCGTCCCGCAGCCTTGCCTCCCTCGGGATCCCGGTTAACGTTCCAGCGAAAACCAACCGCATGGTAAGAGTTGGCGCTCGGACGCGACCACTGCCGAGCCCACACCCCACGCCCGCGCTCCCGGTCACCCGGGCATGCAGAAAATCCTCGGCGGCCCGAGCGCCGCCAGAGCCGTCACTCCCGCCACGCAGGAAGGCAGTCGACGATGACCGAACTCGCTCCCGGATTCCTCTGGGGCGCATCCACGGCACCGCACCAGATCGAGGGCAACAACCTCAACAGCGACTTCTGGGCGAACGAGGGGCGCATCCCGGGCATGGAACGCAGCGGCGACGCCTGCGACAGCTACCACCGGTACCGCGAGGACATGCGGCTCCTCAAGGACGCCGGGCTCAACGCCTACCGCTTCGGCATCGAATGGGCTCGCATCGAGCCCGTCCCCGGCATGGTCTCGCGCGCCGAACTCGCCCACTACCGGCGGATGATCGAGACGGCCTTCGAGCTCGGCCTGACCCCGGTAGTGACCCTGCACCACTTCACCAGCCCGCTCTGGTTCACCCAGGAGGGCGGCTGGCTCGGCGAACGCGCGGTCGACAGGTTCCGGAACTACGTCGAGACGGTCGCGCCGATCCTCGACGGCGTCGAGTGGGTCGTGACCATGAACGAGCCGAACATGCTGGCCATCATGGTCGGCATGGCGCGGGCCATGCAGAACCCGCAGGCCGACGGGGAGTGGCAGAGTCCCACTCTCGACAACGAGGGCCCACGTCCGCCTCTCCCTGCCCCCGACCCGGCCATCGGCGCGCGGCTCGTCGAGGCGCACCACGCCGCGCGAACGGTGCTGCGCGAGCACACCGGCGCCAGGGTCGGCTGGACGGTCGCCAACCGCGCCTTCGTCGCCCGTCCCGGTGCGGAGGACAAGAAGCGGGAACTGGAGCACACCTGGGAGGACCTCTACCTCGAGGGAGCGCGCGGTGACGACTTCGTGGGTGCGCAGTCGTACTCCAGTCAGTGGGTCGGCCCGGACGGCATCGAGCCGTACCCGCCGCATCCGGACAACACGCTGGTGGGAAGCGCCTACCGGCCCGACGCCCTCGCGATCGCGGTACGGCACACCGCCGAGGTCACCGGCGGACTGCCGATCCTCGTCACCGAGAACGGCATCGCCACCGGCGACGACACCCGCCGCATCGCCTACACCGGCGAGGCCCTGGAGCATCTCGGCAAGGCGGTCGCCGACGGGGTGGACGTCCGCGGCTATCTGCACTGGAGCCTGCTCGACAACTACGAGTGGGGCCACTGGGCACCGACATTCGGCCTGATCGCGGTCGACCGCGAGACGTTCGAGCGCCGCCCCAAGCCCTCGCTGGCCTGGCTGGGCGAGACCGCCCGCCGCGGCCGGATCTGACCACACCGACGCACGGAGGACACGCCATGCAGGTATCCGTACCCGACGTCTCGTCGAAATCCCTGGCCGAACTCGTCTCGCTGGCCGGTCGGCGTGCCGTCGTGACCGGCGCGGGCCAGGGGCTCGGCCGGGCCGTCGCCGAGCGGCTGGCCGAAGCGGGAGCGGATGTGCTCGTCGCCGACATCCAAGGCGAGCTCGCCGCCGCCGTCGCCGCGGACCTCGGCGCCCGGGGCCCGGGCCGTGCGCTCTCCGCCCACCTGGACGTCACCGAGTCCGACAGCGTCGTGGCCACCGCTGACTTCGCCGTCCGGGAACTCGGCGGGATCGACATCTGGGTGAACAACGCCGGGATCTTCCCCAGCGTCCCCGCCCTGGAGATGTCCGACAAGGCCTTCGACGAGGTGTTCGCCGTCAACACCCGCGGGGTCTTCCTCGGCTCCCGGGAAGCCGCACGCCGGATGAGCGAGGCCGGGAGCGGGGGCGTCATCGTCAACGTCGTCTCCACGGCCGGGTTCCGTGGCACGGCCCCCGGCCTCGCCGCCTACGTCGGCTCCAAGCACGCGGCGCGCGGCCTCACCCGGCAACTCGCCCTGGAGTTCGCCCCGTTCGGCATCCGCGTGCTGGGCGTCGCACCGACGTTCGTGCCTACCGAGGGCAACCTGGCGGCAGCCGCCGCGGCCGGGGTGGACTCCGAGACGATCATGTCCGTGATGCAGCCGGGCCCGCTCGGCCGGCTCGGCGTGCCCGACGACGTCGCTCGGGTGGTGCTGTTCTGCGCCAGCGACCTCTCGGCCTTCATGACGGGCAGCACTCTCCTCGCGGACGCCGGAGAAACCGTGTGACCGGCGCGCCGCCCCGACCACCCCGACCCCACCGAGCACCCGGCAGGAACTCCATGCTCTCGACCCGCACCACCCCTACCCGCGATCTCGTCGGCCTCGACGGACTGTGGCGGTTCGCTCTCGGCACCCGGGCCGGCGCCGCCCCGTGGGCTTCGCGCCTCGCCCCGCCGCTCGAAGTCCCCGTGCCCGCCAGCTACAACGACCTGTTCACGGACCCTGAGATCCGTGACCACGTCGGAGTCGTCTGGTACCAGCGCGACGTGCGCGTGCCGCGCGGCTGGACCGGCGAACGCGTGCTCCTGCGCTTCGGGTCCGTCACCCATGCCGCGCAGGTCTACGTCGGCGAACTACTCGTGGCCGAGCACAGCGGCGGCTACACACCGTTCGAGGCGGACCTGACCGGCATCGTCGAGCCGGGCGCCGCGTTCCGGCTGACGGTCGGCGTCGACAACCGGCTGACGAACCTGACCATCCCGCCCGGCACCGTCACGACCGGCTCCGACGGCCGCGAGCGGCAGTCATATCTGCACGACTTCTACAACTACGCGGGCATCGCCCGCCCGGTCCGCCTCTACAGCACGCCGACGACGTTCGTCGGGGATGTCACCGTCGTCACCGGGCGGGACGGTTCGGCCGGCACCGTCGGCTACCGCGTGGAGAGCGCCGGTGTGCACGCCGAGACGGCCGCCGTGCGGGTGCGCGCGCTGGACGAGGCCGGCCGGACCGTCGCGGAGGGATCGGGCCACGAGGGTGTCCTGCGCATCGAGGACGTCACCCTCTGGCAACCGGGCGCGGCCTACCTCTACGACCTCGTCGTGGAACTGGCCGTGAACGGCGAGACAGTGGACAGCTACAGCCAGCCCTTCGGTGTGCGGACCGTCGAGGTACGCGGCACCGACTTCCTCATCAACGGGGAGCCGTTCTACTTCACCGGATTCGGCAAGCACGAGGACACCCCGGTCCGCGGCAAGGGCCACGACGACGCCTATCTCGTCCACGACTTCCAGCTCATGCAGTGGACCGGCGCCAACTCCTTCCGCACCTCCCACTACCCCTACGCCGAAGAAGTTCTGGACTTCGCCGACCGGCAGGGCATCGTCGTCATCGACGAGACCGCCGCCGTCGGCCTCAACCTGGGCGTCCAGGGCGGACTGACCGGCGTGCCCCCGACCCCGACCTTCGCGCCGGAGAACTTCGGCGGGACCACCCGGGACGTCCACGCCCAGCACCTGCGAGAGCTGATCGAACGGGACAAGAACCACCCGAGCGTGGTGATGTGGTCGCTCGCCAACGAACCCGCCTCCAACGAGGACGGCGCCCGCGAGTACTTCGAGCCGCTGGTCGAACTGACCCGCAAACTCGACCCGACCCGCCCCCTCACCTACTCCGCGGTCATGTTCGCGACACCGCAGAACGACCAGATCGGCGACCTGTTCGACGTCCTGAGCATCAACCGCTACTACGGCTGGTACCTGTTCACCGGCGACCTCGCGACCTCAGAGGGATACCTGGAGCAGGACCTGCGCGGCTGGGTCCAGCGCTTCGGCAAGCCCGTCATGATGTCCGAGTACGGCGCCGACACCCAGCCCGGCCTGCACTCCGTCTGGGACGCCCCGTGGAGCGAGGAGTACCAGAGCGACTTCCTCGCCATGTACCACCGCGTCTTCGACCGCATCCCCGAGTTCGTCGGCGAGCACGTGTGGAACTTCGCCGACTTCCAGACCTCGCCCGGCATCCACCGTGTCGACGGCAACAAGAAGGGTGTGTTCTCCCGCGACCGGAAGCCGAAAACGGCCGCGTTCGCCCTGCGCCGCCGCTGGCAGGGCCTGGACGGCCGCAAGCCTGGACTGCCCGCGACCGACTGACACACCGCACTCGCCCGTAGGACACGGATTCCTCCCTGGCGCGACGACCGGGAAGCCGCCGGCCCGTCCCCCACCCCACCGCTTCCCGCCGTGCACGGACGATCCACGCCGGCACACCGCACCGAACCGGCCGCCGACTGCGCGGACCCCGCGGCGCGGGGTATGCCGCCGCTCTGCCGACATGACGTCCCCGTCCGTACCCTCGCCACGTCGACGCTGACACGGCCCGACGAGCGTGCGGGCGGGCACCATCCGCCCTCACCATGAGCGGCAGGGCTCAGCACCACGCCGTATCGGGACCGGTCGGCGGTGGGGCGCCGACCGTACCGCCGCCGGCCCTGCGGCCGGAACCGCTTCGCTCTCCCCACCCGCCGCTCATTGCCGAACCTGACCGAACAGCCGTTCCACCACGGCGACTGCCGCTGAATACCGCCCCACCATGCGGCCGGTCGGCCGACTCGCGTGCGCCCCGAGCACGGGCGGGCCCCGTTCGGCGAGTCCTCCCGGCCCACCTCCATATCTCTCCGCACCGGCGCCGACCGGCACTTCTCGCGCAACCGCCACGGGCGAGGCGCCCAGCCTCCGGCCCCTCCCTCCCCGCGTCGGTTGCCGCCGCGCCCCGCGACCATGTGACAAAGGAGTCCTCATGCCTCACGACGACCGGGACGTCAGGGTGGTGCATCCCCCATCCACGGCCGCACGGCAGGAAACCGACCAGGCTCCCGCCCCGCCCGAGGTCGAGGCACCGCCGCTGCAGCGGGTCGCACGGGGCTACCTGGTCTGGCTGATGATCGCCAGCTTCGGTGGCTCCCTGGCCCTGATGGTCCCCCTCGCCTACTCCCTCGCCGTGCGAATCGACGACCTCGCACCCGGGCACGAGGAGCGGCTCGGCTACGTCACCGGGTCCGCCCAGTTCGTCTACCTGGTCCTCAGCCCTCTCATCGGCCTGTGGAGCGATCGCACGCGTTCCCGGCTCGGCCGTCGTACCCCCTTCATGATCGGCGGTGCCCTGCTCGGCACCACCGCGCTCGTCGGGGTCGCCTTCGCGCCGTCGGTCGTTCTGCTGGGCCTGGCCTGGGTGGTCGGCATGATCGGCTGGGCGACCGCCGGGCAGGCGATCCAGAACATCCAGGCGGACCGGGTGCCTGAGGAGCAGCGGGGCCGGGTCTCCGCCCTGACCAGCGTCATGACCCAGATCGCCCCGGTGCTCGGCATCGGCCTCGCGTACGCGGTGGCCTCCAGCACGTTCCTGGTGTTCCTGGTCCCGGGCGTGCTGGGTGCCGCCATGGTGGTGCTCTTCCCTGTACTGAAGCCCGAGGGCGACTCCCGCGCGCTGGTGCACAGCAGCGGTGTGACGTTGAAGGGCATGGTCGCCAGCTACGGCTTCAACCCACGCAAGTACCCGGACTTCGGCTGGAACTGGCTCGGCCGCTTCGTCTTCTTCATGGGCCTGTACTTCAACACCACCTTCGGCACCTTCTTCTACGCGCAACGGCTCGACCTGCCGGTCAAGGAGGTCGCCGGGATCGTGGCGGTCATCGGCACCATCGGCGTGGCGGCCGCGGCGGGCGGCGCCATCGGGGGCGGCTTCCTCTCCGACAAGCTCGGCAGGCGCAAGCTGTTCGCCCTGATCGGCTCCACGGTGTTCGTCGCCGGCGCCGTCACCGAGGCGTTCGCCCGCTCACTGCCCCAACTGGTCGTCGGTGCGGTGCTGATGCAGTTCGCCATCGCCGTGTTCAGCGCCGTCGACCAGGCGATCGTGTTCGCGGTCCTGCCGGACCGGGCCCAGGCGGGCCGGTACCTCGCCGTCGTCGGCTTCGCACAGAAGATCCCCAGCGCCGTCGCCCCGTTGATCGCCCCGCTTGTCATCACCCTGGGTGTCAGCGCCGAGGGTGAGAAGAACTACACCCAGCTCTACCTGCTCGGCGCGGTCCTGGCCCTGGTCGGTGGCCTCATCGTCAGGTTCAGGATCAGGTCGGTCCGATAGACCGCCTCCCGGCCGTCCCCTCCGAGATTCCACCGAGTTCCGAGAAGGCACAGAATGCGCGACGCACCGTACGACCTTGGAATCGACAGCGGCGGGGACGACTTTCCCGTGTCCGGGCCCACGCCCCGGCTGTCGTGGAAGCCGCCGTCGGACACGGCGCAGCCGATGGCCTACGAGGTGCAGTGCACCGTCGACGGCGAAGCGCGGCCCACCGTGACCACCGCTGTGGACGGACACCGGCTCGTCCCCTGGCCGTGGGCGGCGCTGGACAGCGGTCGCCGGGTCGCCTGGCGGGTCCGGGCGCTCGCCACCGAGGGCAACCCGCCCTGGTCGCAGTGGCACGCCTTCGAGAGCGGTCTGCTGGACGCCGACTGGCGGGCGCACTGGATCAGTCCCACCGAGTCCGCGGATCGCGGATACGGCAGACGGCCCGCGTACGTGCTGTCGGCCCGGTTCCCGGTGCGGATCGGGGTGCGCTCGGCACGGCTGTACGCCACAGCGCTCGGGGTGTACGAGGCGTACGTCAACGGCGAGCGGGCCGGAACCGCCGAACTCTCGCCCGGGTCCACCTCCTACGACCGCACGCTCCACGCCCAGGCGTACGACGTGACGGCCGCCGTCGTCACGGGCGACAACCGGATCGAGATCCTGCTGTCCGACGGCTGGTACCGGGGCCAGGTGGGCGCCTTCCGCCAGCCGGCCGGCTGGGGCACGGTGCCTGGCGCGCGGGCCGAGCTGCACCTCGTGTACGAGGACGGCGCGCGGCAGGTCGTGCGCACCGACGGGACGTGGACGAGCGTGGAGTCGGGCATCACCCGGGCCGACCTCATGGACGGGCAGACCACCGACTTCCGGGTCGGACCGGGCGCCGAACAGCCCGTCCTCGCGGACCAGGTGGAGGCACCCGCGATCACATGGTCGCCGGCACCGCCGGTGCGGATCGTGGAGTCGCACCCTGCCCGGTCGGTCCAGCAGCTCAAGGACGGGCTGTGGATCGCGGACTTCGGCCAGAACGCCTCCGGCTGGATCAGCCTCAGCGATCTCGGACCGGCCGGGACCCGTACCGTCATCGACTACGGCGAACACGTCGGAGCCGACGGCGATCTGACGACCGATCACCTGGACGCGAACCGGCCGGGCCAGGCGCCGATCCCCTTCGTCCAACGCGACGAGGCCGTTTCCGCGGGCGGCGGGGAGACGTTCGAGCCGCGCCACACCGTGCACGGCTTCCGCTACGCCCGCGTTCGCCGTGACGGCGCCCCACTCGACCCGGCGAGCCTCGTCATGCGGGTCGTCCACTCCGACCTGCGCCGCACCGGCACCTTCGTCTGCGGCCACGAAGACCTCGAGCGCCTCCACGCCATCGCCGACTGGAGCTTTCGCGGCAACGCCGTCGACGTGCCGACCGACTGCCCTACCCGCGAACGGCTCGCCTGGACCGGCGACTACCAGGTCTTCGCACCCACCGCGACGCGCCTGTACGACGTCCTGGGTTTCAGCCGCAAGTGGCTGCGCTCCGTCCGCGACGACCAGCTGCCCGACGGTCGGATCGCCAACTTCTCGCCCGACGGACGCCGTATCAAGCACCACCTCGACGACCAGTTCGCCATGATGACCGGCTCGGCCGGGTGGGGAGACGCCGTCGTCGCCGTCCCGTGGGAGCTCTACGAGTCGTACGGCGACCGGGAGGCCCTCGCCGAGAACTGGGCGGCGATGGTCCGCTGGGTGGAGTGGGCGCTCGACACCGCCCGCACCGCCCGCCACCACACCCGCGTCGAACGCACGCCCGAGCCGCTGCCGCACGAACAGTACCTCTGGGACGGCTCCTTCCACTGGGGCGAGTGGACCGAGCCGAAGACGAAGGCGGCCGACGGCACGCGCATCGACCCCGTCCAGAGCGACCCCGTCGCCTGGTTCATGGCGGACAAGGGCGAGATCGGCACGGCGTTCCTGTACCGCTCGACGGCGACCCTCGCCCGCATCGCGCGGGTGCTGGGCCGCATCGAGGAGGCGGACCGCTACGCCGCGACCGCCGAGCGGATCCGCGACGCCTGGCGCACCGAGTTCCTCTCACCCGACGGACGTACCACGGGCGACACCCAAGCCTGCTATGTGCGCGCGCTGAACCTCGGACTGGTTCCCGACGCGCTGCGCGAAGCCGCAGCCGCGCGTCTGGTCGACCTGATCCGCGCGGCCGGCACCCACCTCACCACCGGGTTCCTCGCGACCGGCGATCTGCTGCCGGTCCTCGCCGACACCGGACACTCCGGCATCGCCTACGAGTTGCTCCTCCAGCGCACCGCACCCTCCTGGCTGTACATGCTCGACCGGGGCGCGACCACCGTCTGGGAGGACTGGGAGGGCGTCGACGAGACCGGCACCGCCCACGACTCCCTCAACCACTACAGCAAGGGCGCGGTGATCCGTTTCCTGCACACCCACACCCTCGGACTGCGTCAGCCACCCGGATCGATCGCCTGGGAGTCCTTCGAGGTCGCGCCCGTCCCGCACCCGTCCGTTCCCTGGGCCCGGGGCACCCACGAGTCCCCGCAGGGCACGATCGCCGTCGAGTGGCGGACGGACGGAGACCTGCTGACCATCACGGTCGACGTCCCACCGGCCACCACAGCGCGCATCGTCTTCCCCGACGGCACCGATGTGGGGCCCCTCGGCTGCGGCAGTTTCAGTGCCACCCGGCGTATGCGGGAGAAGGATTGAAAGGATTGAGCCGACCGGCTCCCACAGCCAGGATCTGACGGCTCCTCGCACCCACCGCGGTCCAGCGGAACGCGTTGGAGAGCGCTGATCGGCCCGGTCGGCGCCCAGCCCCGCGTGATGCGCGGTGACGTCTCCGCCGTCGGACATGGAGCCGTCCCGATCGGCCGCCGGGCGCCGTCATCCCGCGACACCCGTCCGCGCCGACGCGCGCGTCGCTTTCGTCGGTGCCGTACGACCGCGGGCGCACTGCCAACACCAGCCTGGGGGCGGGCGGTCACATCCGTCCCCCGGGTACCACGGCGTCGGCCGGTCACGCACGAGCGCGGCCGGGCCGGTAGCGACCTGAGATCCTGCCGTCCGGCTTCTCGGCGCTCGGGCAGCCGGGGGGACAGATGGCGTGCCTGGCCGACAACCACTTGCTTCAGCGGAGTCGGAAGTACGTCAGGGGATGGTCAGGCCGCCCGCCAGGAGGGCTTGGCGGTTGGCCGCGAGCAGTTCGAAGCGGTCGCCTTCGGTCCGGTCGATCTCCGTGATGTGCCACCGCAGATGGGTGCCCGCACGCAGGGCGGCCGGGATGTCGATGTCGCCGGTCCCGATGGGCGTCTGCGGTCTGTCCAGCTCGGCAGGGCCGTCCTTGAGGTGGGCGGTCACGGCGCGTTCTCCGAGATGTTCCAGGACCTCGGCCGGGTCCTGGCCGGCCACGGCCGCCCAGTAGACGTCAACCTCGGCGAGGACCTCGGGGTCGAGCAGATCCCACAGCACGTCGAAGGCGCGAGCGCCGTCCGGCAGTCGGGCCCATTCGAAGTGGTGGTTGTGATACCCGAGCCGGATCCCCGCTCCGGCCAGTTCCCGTGCAGCCGCGTTGAGACGTCCGGCGAAGGCACGTATGCCGTCGTGGCTCTCCAGGGCCCGCTCGTCGAAGCCGTCCACGAGCCACGGAATGGGCACGAAGGCGGTGTCCGTGCCGAGGATGCGGCAGGTCTCGATCGCAGACGCCTGGCTGTCGGCCGAGACAGCGATGTGCACCGAGCTGACGCCGAGATTCACCTCGTCCAGATCTGCCCGCAACGCGCGTGCGGAGGACGCCAGTTCGTCAGGAGGGGTGTTCCACAGGCCGAGGGCGAACGGCTCGACATGGCGGAAGCCGAGCGCGGCAAGGCGTGCGAGGGTGCCGGGGCGGTCGGCCTCCAGAGCCTCGATCACGCTGTACAGCTGGACGGCGAGGATGCCGGGTCTCATGCTTCCTCCTCAGTTTCTGCGGGTCTGCGGGTCGTCGGGAAGGTCATACGCATGAAGGACCGGATCGGGCCGACGATGTCGAGATCCTGGTCGAGCAGCCATTGCAACTGAAGGCCGTTGAGCACCGCTTGAAGCAGGGTGGCCGCATGGTCGGGGCAGAGCGCCGCGTGGAGTTCGCCGCGTTCGTCCTTCCCGAGCATGCCCCGGGCGAATTGATCGCGTCCCCAGGCGTAACGCTGCGCGAAGTAGCCGTGCGCGGGGTGCTCCGGACGTGAGGCGGCCGCCGCGAGCTCGATCCACAGGCGCATCAGTTCGGGGGCCTTCTGGTGGTGGCGCAGCATGTCTCCGAGGTAGGGCGCGAGATGGTCCATGTCGGACACCTGCGACTCGGCGTACCGCCGTTCCTCGGCGTCGCGTTCGGCCAGCACGGCGGCCAGCAGGTCGTCCTTGCTGCGGAAGTGATGCAGCAACCCGGCGTGGGTGATGCCGGCTCGTTCGGCGATGTCGCGCAACGAAGCCTTGGTGAAGCCGTGTTCCGCGAAGCTCTCGCGAGCCGCCCGGACGATCTCGGCCCGTCTGGCAGGGGTCTTGGTGTACGGGCCGCGGGCCTTGGCCTGGGTCACTGTGCGCTTCCTCTTCCCGGATCCCGCATCACACCCTCAAAAACCTTCCAAGCATTAGATTTTCACTGTCTGCTCGGAGTGTGTGCGGCGACCGTCGCGAGCACAAGGGGCGGGGCGCGCCGAATTCGCGCCAGGTAACGCTTTGGTTACGAACGAGGCTTCCCGTCTTCCCGCGCCTTCCGTCGAGGCTTACCTTCCGAGTGAAATTCAACCACGTGGTAACTGTTCGCGTGACGGGGCCCACCGGCGGATCCGCGACCGCCTCACCGTCCCTGTTCACCACACGCATGCCGGCCTCACGGGGCTCCGCCGCACACCCCCACACGTGCATCGGCCGACTCGTGCACCCATGCATGACCGCGCCCACACACCGACGCACTGACGAAGGCCTCGGCTCTTCAGGTTCCAGGACGAAGGAATCCGCCCATGCGTATCCGCTTCTCGCATTCCCGGCCCATGCCACGGCCACGACAGCGCTCGCAGGCACTGGCCGCCGCTGTGAGCGTCGTTCTGCTGGCAACAGCCACTGCCGCGTGCGACAGCACCCCGGCCGCCACGCCGAGCTCCGGCGCCGACGCGACCCTCTCGCTGTCCATCCTCGGCACACCCAACTCGTTCGACCCCGCCCAGCTCATCGAGGGCCAGCAGACCTACGTCTGGGACTCGATCTTCGACACGCTGCTTCTCCAGGACAACAAGGGCGTACTCCACCCCGGCGCGGCTCAGAGCTGGTCGTACTCCAAGGACGGTCGCGCGCTCACGCTGAAGATCCGCCAGGGCATGAAGTTCAGCTCGGGCGATCCCGTCGACGCGAACGCCGTGAAAGCCACCCTGGAGCGGATCCGGTCGACACCCGGGCAGAGCCAGCTGTCGCTGGCTTCCGTCTCCTCGGTCGAGACCCCCGACACCTCGACGGTCCTCATCAAGCTCAAGCAGCCCGATGCCTCACTGCTCGCCGCGCTGTCGACGTCGCCCGGCGTGATCGGCGACCCGAAGACGATGGCTGCCAAGAGCTCCATCCTGAACCCGGTCGGCTCTGGTCCCTACACCCTGGACACCAAGGCCACGGTCAACGGCTCCGTCTACGTCCTCAAGAAGCGCGACGACTACTGGAACAAGAAGGCATATCCGTTCAAGACGGTCAAGATCCGCGTGATCACCGACCCGACCGCGTCGGCCAACGCCCTCAAGGCGGGCGAGACCAACGCCGGTACCGTCGACGTCTCGCAGATCTCCGCGATCAAGGCGGCCGGCTTCCAGATCTCGCACGTGCAGGCCACCGCAGGCGCCTTCCTCGTACTCGGCGACCGCGCCGGCAGCAAGCTGAAGCCGCTCGGCGACCTGCGCGTGCGCAAGGCCATCAACATGTCCTTCGACCGGCAGAAGATCGTCACACAGATGCTGCGGGGCTCCGGCAAGGCCACCGACCAGTTGTTCAACCCGCAGAGCGGGGCCTACGACGAAACGCTCAACAAGCTCTACCCCTATGACGTCGCCGGGGCCAAGAAGCTCCTCGCCGAGGCCGGCTACCCCAAGGGATTCTCCGTCACCATGCCGAGCCTCGTCTTCACCAAGAGCTTCGAGCCGATCTTCACCCAGGCGCTCGCCGACATCGGCGTCAAGGTGACCTGGGAGCCGGTGCCCGCGCAGCAGACCACCACCGCCGTCGCCTCGGGCAAGTACCCGATGTTCCTGCTCGTGGAAGGCCTCGCCTCCGACGCCGTCATGACCCGCAGCTTCTACACCCCGGCCGGTTTCCGCAACGTCTTCCGCTCCACCGACCCGAAGCTGACCGACCTGCTCGGCCGGGCCTCGCGGGAACTCGACCCCGCCAAGTCCGCCGGGATCTACCGGGAGATCAACCAGTTCGGCGTCGAGCAGGCATGGCTGGCGCCCGTCTTCTACCTCGGCACCGACTGGGCCACCCAGAAGGGCATCACCTACCTCGGCGACGGCTCCTCCACCATGGCCACCATCCGCCAGTTCGGCGTGGCCGGCTCCGCGCAGTCCGGCGGGTGAGCAGGCCACCATGACGCTCTATGTGCTGCGTCGTCTGACCGCGGGCCTCGTGCTCGCGGTCCTGGTGACCATGATCACGTTCGCGCTGCTCAGCACGTCCTTCGACGATGTCGCGAGCAGCGTCCTCGGCAACGGCGCCACCCCGCACCAGATCGCCGCCCAGAAGGCGCAGATGGGCCTCGACCGGCCATTGGCGGCGCAGTACGGCGACTGGCTCGCGCACGCGGTCCGCGGCGACCTCGGCACCTCGTACTTCACGAGTGAACCGGTCCGCTCGGCCATCACCGCCCGGCTCGGCGTCACCCTGTCGATCGTCGTCGTCGCGTTGCTCGCCACCTCCCTCATCAGCGTCGCCCTCGGCGTGGCCGCCGCCGCCCGCGGCGGCGCCGTCGACCGGTTCGCACAAGGCGCCGCGATGGTCGGCTACCTCGTCCCGAGCCTGCTCGTCGCCATCGCACTGGTCTACGTGCTGGCCATCAAGCTGCACGTGTTCCCGGCCACCGGATACACCAACTTCAGCGAGAACCCGAGCCGGTGGGCCGGCTCCATCGCCATCCCGGTGGTCGCCCTGATGATGGGCGGGATCGCCAGCCTGACCTCGCAGATCCGCGGCGCCATGATCGGCGAACTGCGCAAGGACTACGTCCGCACCCTGCGCACCCGGGGCATTCCGACTCGCTCCATCGTTCTGCGGCACGCACTGCGCAACGCCGCGGGTCCGGCCCTGACGGTGTTGTCCCTGGAGTTCATCCAGATGCTCGGCGGGGCCCTGATCATCGAGCAGATCTTCGCGCTGCCGGGCTTCGGCCAGTACGCGTTCAACGCCTCCCTGCAGGGCGACGTGCCGATCATCATGGGCATCAGTCTCTTCGGCGTGCTGCTCGTCGTGGTCGTCAACCTCGTCGTCGACCTGCTGGGCGGCTGGCTCAACCCGAAGGCGAGGACGGCTCGTTGACCACCACCCACAAGGAAGCGCGGCGCCGCTCGGCGCTCCGGCACCTGATCGCCGACCCGCAGGCCGTCGTCAGCGCGAGCCTGCTGATCGTCGTCGTCCTGCTGGGGCTCCTCGCCCCCGTCCTCACCGAGCACAGTGCGAACGAGGCGAACCTGGACGCCGTCAACGCCGGCCTAGGCGACCACGGTTACCTGCTCGGCGGGGACAAGAGCGGCCGCGACATCTTCGCCAGGCTGTTGTTCTCCATCAACACGAGCGTGGTCTCGGCGCTCATCGGCGCGAGCATCGCCCTCGCGATCGGGATCATGTCCGGGCTGGTCGGTGGCTACTTCGGGAAGCGGGTCCGCGGCGCCACCGAATGGCTCTTCAGCCTGATCATGACGTTCCCCGGACTGCTCGTACTCATCATTCTGATGCCGGTCACCAAGGGCGACTACCGGGCCACCATGCTCGTCTTCGGCGTCCTGCTCTCCCCCGGCATCTACCGGCTCGTACGCAACCTCGTCCTCGGCGTGAAGAACGATCTCTACGTCGACGCCGCCCGGGTCTCGGGGCTTCCTGATCGCCGCATCCTGCGGCGGCACGTGTTCACCGTGGTGCGCGGCCCGGTGATCATCGCCACGGCATTCCTCGCCGGTTCGTCCATCGCCGTCCAGTCGGGCCTGGCCTTCCTGGGTGTGGGCTCGAACACCGTGCCGAGCTTCGGCGCGATGATCTCCGAGGGCTTCACCAACCTGTACGAGGAGCCACTTCAGTTCCTGTGGCCGAGCCTCGTCCTCGGGATCATCACGGCTTCGCTGGTGCTCCTGGGGAACGCGCTGCGGGACGCCTTGGAGGGCGGGCGCCCCAAGCCGGTCCGTATCGTGACCGCCACCGGGTACCGGCCGCCAGGCACGGAAAGGGCCGCCGTCACCGGACTGCTCACCGTCGACGACCTGGCGATCGCCTACCCGGCCCCCGACGGTGAACTGAAGGAGGTCGTCAGCGGCGTCACCCTGAGCGTGGCAGCCGGGGAGACCCTCGGCCTGGTCGGCGAGTCCGGCTCCGGCAAGACACAGACCGCGTTCGCCGCGCTCGGGGTGCTGCCCGCCGAGGCGGTCGTCACGCGCGGTTCGATCCGCCTCGACGGCCGCGAGCTGCTCGGCCTGAGCGAGCGCGAACTGCGTGCGGTACGAGGTACATCCATCGCCTACGTTCCCCAGGAACCCATGTCCAACCTGGACCCGTCCTGCACGGTGGGCGCTCAGCTCGTGGAGGGCCTGCGCGCGGCGACGCCCACGTCGAGGGGCGAGGCCCGCGAACAGATCCTGGCGCTCCTCGCCCGGGTCGGCATACCCGACCCCGAGCGCACCTTCCGCTCCTACCCGCACCAGATCTCCGGCGGCATGGCACAGCGCGCCCTCATCGCGGGTGCCGTCGCGAGCCGCCCGCTGCTGCTCATCGCCGACGAACCGACCACCGCTCTCGACGTGACCGTCCAGGCGGAGATTCTCGATCTGCTGCGCGATCTCCAACAGGAAATGAACATGGCTGTGCTGCTCGTGACCCACAACTTCGGCGTGGTCGCGGACATCTGCGGCCGCGTGGCCGTCATGCGGGAGGGCACGGTCGTCGAGACCGGCACGGCAGAAGACCTGTTCGCCACGCCGAAGCACCCCTACACGCGCACACTCCTGGACGCGATCCTCGACGAGACCGCACTGCGCACCGACCCGCCGGCCGCCCCCGCGGACGTGCTCGAAACGGAGACCCGATGACCACACTGCTGGAGGTGAACGACCTGCGCGTCACCTACCCCGGGCGGGGCTTGCGGGCCCGCCCCCACGAAGTCCTGCACTCCGTGTCGCTCACCGTGGGGCA
The DNA here is from genome assembly GCF_045040105.1 of Streptomyces sp. NBC_01390. NCBI lineage: Bacteria > Bacillati > Actinomycetota > Actinomycetes > Kitasatosporales > Streptomycetaceae > Streptomyces > Streptomyces sp. NBC_01390. The sequence goes on from NZ_CP109551.1 coordinate 1,338,134, forward strand.
GGGCGAGACCCTGGGCGTCGTAGGCGAGTCGGGCTCCGGCAAGACGACCATCGGCCGCTCCGTGCTCGGCCTGGTGGCACCCAGCGCAGGCACGGTCCGATTCCAGGGTCACGACATCACCCACGCCGGGCGAAAGAGGCGCCGCGCCCTGGCCCGGGACATCCAGGTGGTCTTCCAGGACCCGCACTCCTCCCTGAACCCAGCCCTCACCATCGGTGACATCCTCAGCGAACCGCTGATCGTGCAGGGTGCCGCGGCGAGTGAGGCCCGGACCCGGGTCACGGAGTTGCTCGACCAGGTGGGACTGCCGAAGGACGCCTCGCAGCGGCTGCCGCGGGAGTTCAGCGGCGGTCAACGGCAGCGCGTGGCGATCGCCCGCGCCCTCGCGCCCGCCCCACGGCTCATCGTCTGCGACGAACCGGTCTCCGCGCTGGACCTCACCACCCAGGCCCGCGTTCTCGATCTGCTCATCGACATCCAGCGGCGCACCGGCGTCGCCTATCTGTTCATCTCGCACGACCTCGCGGTCATCCGGCACATCAGCCACCGCGTGAGCGTCATCCACCGAGGCGACATCGTCGAGACCGGACCGGCCGGCGACATCACCACGAGTCCCGAACACCCCTATACGCAGAAGCTGTTGCTGGCTGCCCCGGTCGCGAACCCAGCCGAACAGCGTCGACGGCGCGCGGCCCGGCAACTCCTCCGGCCGTGACCGTCAACGAACACTGGCCAACCGACGGAATGCGCTGACCTGCTGAAACGCGACCGCCGCCGGTTGGTGATCCCGAGTAGACGTGCGGAGATTCCCGGCGAACCGCCGTACGCCGACGTGCGACAGAGCACGCCAGTTGGCCACACTGAGCCTCACGGTTGGACGCAAGGCGTAGGAGCTGGACCACGGCATGAGGGTGCATTGCTCGGGCATCAGGACTTGCCCGTGACCCGATGCGACACCGCACCTCGACCCACCACAACCAAGAAAGTGCTGGTCGACCGGCTCAGCGACGGACGCGGTAGCGGATGTGAGTGGCCTCCGGCGTGTCGATCACCCGGATGATCTCCAACTCGATCTGCGACGGCAAGACGTCGAACAGGCGACGGCCATCACCGAGCAGCACCGGGATCTGATGGATCTGCACCTCATCCAGAACCCCGGCCTCTAGCGCCCGTTGCGCCGTGTACGCGCCACGCACCTGCACGTCCTTGTCCCCGGCGGCGGCCTTGGCCTGTGCCATCGCGCTTTCGATCCCGTCGGTCACGTAGGTCACCAACGGATAGCCCCAACGGGCGGCGGGGCCGGGTGGGCGGTGACTGGGCACGAAGATCGGGAGACCACCGTGATCACCGCCCCAGTGATCCATGAGCTCGGCAGTGCGTCGCCCCACGAGCACCGCACCAGCTGCGTTCCATTCGTGCTGGAATTGCGCGGCCGGCCCGGACGGCGGGCCGGACTCGTCCTCCGGGCCGGCCCACTTGTGCAGTCGTTCACCGTCGTCGCCGCCCAGAAAATCGTTTGGATCGGCGATATACCCGTCGAGTGACATCGACATGTCGAGCACTGATGCCGACACTTCGACCTCCTGTGGTTTCGATCCAGACTGGTTCAACTGTGCTGTAGACCCGGCATGGCGACATTACTCATCAGGCATCGCAGCGACACCAGCTCACGTGAGCCTGATTGCCTCTTGAGCCGCCATCGTCGTCCAGGCGGGGCGAGATCCAGACGGCTGCCCGCAAGCGCCGTCGAACACGCGGCGACCGCCCGGCTGACTGACCTGCCCTGGGCATTCCGTCACCCCACGAACCGCATCTCGTCGGTTCCCCACACTGCGAGATCGTCATCGGCGCGCTCTTCGATCTCACCCACGTCATCGTTACCGTCGGTAACGTAGTCCAGCATGCTGGACTACTCACCGCTGGAGAATTCGACCAACCGGTCACGCAGGGTAAAGGCGAAATGGGCTCCGACTGCGCGCCGAACCCCGCCCCGGCCGCCCGACCGCTCGTCGCTGCCAAGATCCCGCCGCCGCAGCCCTCGCCCGAACACGACAACGCCGGCCCTCTCGACCATGGAGGCGCCAGGCCCACCGAGACGACCACCCACATGGTCGGCACCACCCACCTCATGACCGGTTCCGCTGCTCAATTTCATTCCGAACACTTTGTTGGTACGTCCTGACAAACCTGTTGACATCCCTGCGGGGCGGCTCCATAGTCTCTCCAACTAGAGCGCGCTACTAAAGCGCTCCAGTCGCCAACCCGGCGGTCCACACCTACGGCCGCCACGGAAGAACGAGCCGCCACACACGGCACAGACACACCATTCACACACCGCGTCGCCACACGGTGATCACCCATCAGCCGCAGCCGGACGCGGCTCCGCTCACCGCAGAGACTCCACCCCAACAAGCACAGCGAGGTGCAAGGGACATGCGCAGAAACCACCGAGCCGCCATTCTCACCGCCACCGTCCTCGCCGGGACCCTGCTCGCCGCCGGCTGTTCCAGCAGCTCGGGCGGCAAGAAGTCCGAGGAAGGGAGTGCGGACGCCTCGGCGGGCAAGGCCAGCACCCCGCGTATGACGGTCGCCATGGTCACTCACGCCTCCCCCGGCGACACCTTCTGGGACCTGGTCCGCAAGGGCGCCCAGGCTGCGGCCGCCAAGGACAACATCAAGCTGATCTATTCCAGCGATCCCGACGCCGGGAACCAGGCCAACCTGGTGCAGAACGCGATCGACCAGAAGGTCGACGGCATCGCGCTCACCGCAGCGAAGCCGGACGCCATGAAGGACGTGGTGGCCAAGGCGACGGCGGCCGGCGTCCCGGTCGTCGGTTTCAACTCCGGCGTGGGCGCCTGGAAGCAGCTCGGCATGCTGGAGTACTTCGGCCAGGACGAGAACATCGCCGGTCAGGCCTTCGGAGAGCGACTCAACCAGCTCGGCGCCAAGCACGCCCTGTGCGTGGTCCAGGAGCAGGGGCAGGTCGCCCTGGAGGCTCGCTGCGCCGGGCTGAAGAAGGGCTTCAGCGGCAAGACGGACAACCTCTATGTCAACGGCACCGACATGCCGTCCGTGAAGGCGACGATCACCGCGAAGCTCAACCAGGACCCTTCTATCGACCAGGTGGTCACACTCGGCGCCCCGATCGCACTGACGGCCGTCCAGTCGCTGTCCGACGCCGGAAGCAAGGCCAAGCTCGCCACCTTCGACCTCAACAAGGACCTGGTCAAGGCCGTGCAGGACGGGTCCGTGGAGTTCGCGGTCGACCAGCAGCCCTACCTCCAGGGCTACCTGGCCGTCGACTCGCTCTGGCTCTACAAGACAAACGGCAACTTCAGCGGCGGCAGCACCGCTCCCGTCCTCACCGGACCGGCCTTCATCGACAAGACCAATGTCGACAGCGTGGCCGCGTTCGCGGCGAAGGGTACTCGGTGATGTCGATGAGTCAGACCACGGCACCGGCGGCGAGCTCCTCGCCGCCGGCTCCGCCGGCCATTCAGAAGGACGGCCGCACCAACCAGCGTTCCCTGGGACGCCGGCTGCTCGGCCGCCCCGAGGTCGGCGCTCTCATCGCCGCCATCCTCGTGTACGTGTTCTTCTTCGCGGCGGCGCCTTCGTTCCGTGAGACCAGCGCGCTGGCGACGGTGCTCTACCAGGCGTCCGTGATGGGCATCATGGCGCTGCCGGTGGCCCTGCTGATGATCGGCGGGGAGTTCGACCTGTCCGCCGGCGTCGCGGTCACCACCTCGGCACTGACCGCCGCGATCCTCAGCTTCCAGCTGTCCATGAACGTGTGGACCGGCGTGTTCGTCGCCCTGATCGTCTCCCTCGCCGTGGGAGCGTTCAACGGCTGGCTGCTGATCAGGACGGGACTGCCGAGCTTCCTGGTGACACTGGCGTCCTTCCTGATCCTGCAGGGCGCCAACCTCGCCGTCACGAAGATCTTCACCGGGAACGTGGCGTCCGACTCGATCGCCGACATGGACGGATTCGACCAGGCCAAGAAGGTCTTCGCCTCCGAGTTCACCATCGGTGACGTCAGCTTCAAGATCACGATCGTGTACTGGCTGGTGTTCGCCGCGCTCGCCACCTGGCTCCTGCTGCGCACCAAGTTCGGCAACTGGATCTTCGCGGTCGGCGGCAGCAACGACAGCGCCCGCGCGGTCGGCGTCCCGGTCAACTTCACGAAGATCGCCCTGTTCATGGGCGTGGGCGCGGGCGCCTGGTTCGTGGGCATGCACCTGCTGTTCTCGTTCAACACGGTGCAGTCCGGCCAGGGCGTGGGCAACGAGTTCCTGTACATCATCGCGGCCGTCATCGGCGGCTGTCTGCTGACCGGCGGCTACGGCTCGGCCGTCGGCGCGGTCATCGGGGCCTTCATCTTCGGCATGGTCTCCCAGGGCATCGTCTACGCCAACTGGAACCCGGACTGGTTCAAGGCGTTCCTCGGCGTGATGCTCCTGGTCGCCGCCCTCGTCAATCTGTGGGTCCGCCGCCAGGCGACCCGGAGGTGAACTGATGACAACCAACGAAACCTCCCCCAATGGTGTCTCGCCCAACGACACCCTCACCGACGAGAGTTCGCCGCAGAGCGACGCGCCGAAGGACGCGCGGCCGATCGTCGAACTGCGCGACACCGGCAAGTCGTACGGCAACGTCCGTGCCCTGCACGGCGTGAACCTCGCGGTCCGCTCCGGCCAGGTCACCTGCGTGCTGGGCGACAACGGCGCCGGCAAGTCGACGCTGATCAAAATCATCTCCGGGCTGCACCAGCACACCGAGGGCGAACTCCTCATCGACGGCAGCCCCGTCCACTTCGCCACACCCCGCGAAGCCCTGGACGCCGGTATCGCCACCGTCTACCAGGACCTGGCGACCGTCCCGCTGATGCCGGTGTGGCGCAACTTCTTCCTCGGTTCCGAGATGACGAAGGGCCCCTGGCCCGTACGCCGCCTCGACATCGAGAAGATGAAGCAGACCGCGGACGCGGAACTGCGCAACATGGGCATCGTCCTGGACGACCTCGACCAGCCCATCGGCACCCTCTCCGGCGGCCAGCGCCAGTCCGTGGCCATCGCCCGCGCCGTCTACTTCGGCGCCCGCGTCCTCATCCTCGACGAGCCCACCGCCGCCCTCGGCGTCAAGCAGTCCGGTGTCGTGCTGAAGTACATCGCCGCAGCCCGCGACAAGGGCCTGGGCGTCATCTTCATCACCCACAACCCGCACCACGCCTACATGGTCGGCGACCACTTCAGCGTCCTGCGCCTGGGCACCATGGAACTCTCCGCCGCCCGCAGCGACGTCAGTCTCGAAGAACTCACCAACCACATGGCCGGCGGCGCCGAACTCGCAGCCCTCAAACACGAGTTGGCACAGGTACGCGGCGTCGACGTCGAAGGACTCCCCGAGGAGACGGACCTGAAGGCCTCTGCGAGCAAGGCCGTGTCCGAGGCATGAGCACCCTGCGGATCGGAGTGATCGGTGCCGGCAACATGGGCGCTGATCACGCGAAGACCCTGCATCGTCATGTCTCCGGCGCCACGGTCACCTTGGTCGCCGACCTCGACGAGGGACGGGCCGCCGGCGTCGCCGGTGCCCTCCCGGGCGCCCGCGCCACCGGCGACCCGTACGCGGTGATCGCCGACCCGGAGGTCGACGCAGTCGTCGTGGCCTCGCACGACTCCACCCACGCCGACCTGTCCATCGCGGCCGTACGGGCCGGGAAGCCCGTACTGTGCGAGAAACCTCTCGCCCCCACCGTCGACGCATGTCTCCGTGTTGTGCGCGAGGAACGAAGGACTGGCCGACCACTGATCTCGCTGGGTTTCATGCGCCGCTTCGACCCGGCCTACGTGGAACTGCGCGAGGCTCTGACCGCCGGGGTCTGCGGGGCGCCACTGCTGCTGCACTGCGTCAGCCGAGGGGTCTCCTCCGCGCCTGGGGCCACTGACGAGTCGAGCGTCACCGGATCGGCGATCCATGAGTTCGACACCGTGCCCTGGCTACTCGACTCCACTGTCGTGGAGGTCAGCTGGCACGCTCCTCGCTCCACGTCGGCGGCGACCGGGCTGCGCGACCCGCACCTGATGCTGCTGCGCACCGCAGACGGTGCGCTGACGACCGTCGAGGTGTTCCTCAACGCCACGTACGGATACGACGTCCGCTGCGAAATCGTCGGCGAGCGAGGCACGTTGGCCCTGGCCAATCCCGCCCGGCTGGTCGCCGACTCGGTCCGGACCCGTTCCCTGGGCTACCCGGCCGACTGGCGGCCCCGGTTCGCCGACGCCTACCGCCTCGAACTCCAGGCCTGGACCGACGCCGTGGCGAGCGGCGGTCCGCCACCACTCGCCACGGCGCACGACGGTCTGCTGGCCGGCGCGGTGGCCGAGGCCGTCATCATGTCCATGAAGAACGGGGGCCGGACCATCGCCGTCCAGGTTCCGGAGGTCTGAACATGCCCACCTTCCCGGGAGCCCTGCCCGCTCCGCGTACCCCGGCCCCGGAGGACGCCCCCGCACTGCGCTGGGGCGTCCTGGGCACCGGCTGGATCGCCGAACGCTTCGTACGTTCCGTGCAGCGCCACACCCGCCAGCGCTTCACGGCCGTCGCCTCCCGCGACGCCACCCGCGCACGGGAGTTCGCGGACCGCCACGGCATCCCCCACTTCTACGGCTCCTACGAGGAGTTGGCCGCGGCGGCCGACATCGACGTCGTCTACGTCGCCACCGAACACACGGCCCACCTGGCCTGCGCCCGCATCGCCCTCGAAGGCGGCAAGCACACACTGGTGGAGAAGCCGCTCGGCCTGGACGCCGCCCAGGCCACCGAGATCGCCCACCTCGCAGCGGAACGCGGCCTGTTCTGCGCCGAGGCCCTGTGGAGCTTCTTCCTTCCCAGGTTCGATGTCGTCCGGCAGGTCCTCGACTCCGGCGCCCTCGGCGATATCCGCACGGTGCTGGCCGACCACGGCGAGCACTTCGCCGCCGGGCATCGCATTCTCCGCCCCGACTTGGCGGGTGGTCCCCTGCTCGATCTGGGCACCTATCCCGTCGCCTTCGCCGTCTCGGTGCTCGGCGCACCGGTGGAGGTGCTGGCCTCCGCGCAGCCGCACCCCGCGGGTGTCAACGGCCAGACCTCCGCCCTCCTCCAAGGCGCCGACGGCGCTCAGGGCATCCTCCACACCACCCTCTTCAGCGACACGCCCACAACAGCCACCATCGCCGGAACTCACGCCACGCTGCATCTGCCCGGCCCCTTCTACCAGCCTGGCGACGTCGTCCTGACCCTCGCGGGAAGCGGCACCCGACTGACGTACACCGAACCGCACACCTCCCATGACGCACTGCACTTCGAGGCCGCGGAGGTGGCCCGCCGTATCGCCGAAGGCCGACTCCAATCCCCACTGCGCCCGTTGCGCGACTCCGTGACCACCCTGAAGGTGATGGACGAAATCCGGCGACAGGGCGACATCCAATTCCAGGGAGAGGAGGGGAGCGGGGCGGGGCTACCTCTCGATGCGGCCTGACGACCGCTGAGCCCGCGGCTCTCGTTCTGGCCCTCCAGGCGTTTCACCACGAAACTCACCGAGTGCCCGGCCATGAGCCCCGCGTCCTGGCGCACGGTGGTCAGGCCGATCGGCATCAGGTGGGAAAGATCGCTGTCGTCGTATCGATCACGGACAGGTCCCGCGGAGCCTCGATGCCCTCCCGGGTCAGCGACATCAACAGGCCCGTCGCGCTGCGGTCGTTGCCCGCGAGGAACGCGGTGGGCAACGACCGCCCCTCGTCGCGCTCCACCACCAGCAGCCGGCCGGTCTCGATGCCGGACTGCCCGGTAGGCACGCCGACGCTCAGCCGAGCCCGGACGGCGTCCGCCTTCGATGTGCACGATCCTGCGGCGTCCCGGTTCGACGAGGTGATCCATGGCCTGCCGTACGCCCTGCCCTCGGCGGAGTGCACGAAGTCGACGTGGGCGTGCGCGACGCGGCGAAGAGACGGCGACCTTGCGACGTCCGATCTCGAAGGAGCCGCCGGGCGGGTCCCGCGATGAGCCTGAGGGCCACGGCCTGGGAACCGTTCCCGCGGAGGCTTCGCCACCGAGATCCACCTCGCGTGCGAACAAGGGCAACGGCCGCTGTCACTGCTGGTCACCGCCGGACAGCGCGGTAATCGCCCGCAGTTGACCGCCGTCCTACAGGGCGGATCGTGTGGGAGAGGCCCCGCATCAGTGCGACGTCCCCTTCTGTTTGCTGGTCGTCCAACCGCGTCACCAGGGCGTCCGCCACCGCGCCGAGCTCTTCGGACGCCGACAAACCAGCTGCAGCGCCCGGCGTCCGGAGGTGGACGCCGGGCGCTGCCGGACTCCGGCGGATGGATTACATCGCGAGTTCCTTGGTGATCTGGTCGAGCATGAATGCCGAGGACTCGCGGGCGCGTTCCTCCCAGGCGAAGACGCAGGCGGTGGCGACGCCGTCGAAGTCGAGTTCGCGCAGGGTGCCGAAGAAGACGTCCCAGTCGACCTCGCCCTGGCCGACGTCGAGGTGCTGGTGGATTCGGGCGGTGGTGCCGGGCGGGTTGAGGATGTAGCGCAGGCCCGAGGAGCCCTTGTGATTGAAGGAGTCGGCGATGTGCACGTGCCGCAGCTTGTCGCCGGCGTAGCGCATCATCGCCGCGATGTCGGCCGTTGGGTCCGCGCCCGAGAGGTGGAAGGAATGGGGCGCGCAGTAGAGGTAGTTCACCCAGGGCTTGTTGATCGCGCGGACCAGGTCGACGGCCGGGGTGTTCTCCTCGCAGAAGTCGTCCGGGTGGGCCTCCAGGTTCAGAGCGATACCTTCGCGCTCGAAGACCGGCAGCAGCTCCTCCAGTGAGCGCCAGAACGCGGCCTCGCTCTCGGCGGCTCGATCGGGGCGGCCGTTGAACTCCGAGTTCATCAACGGACATTCGAGGTCCGCGGTGATCTCGATCATCCGCTTCCAGTAGCGGACGGCGGACTGCCGCTCGGTCTCGTCGGGCGAGGACCACTTGTACAGCGGCAGCACCGAGGCCAGCTTCACGCCGTGCGCGCGCAGCGAGTTCCTCAGTTCCGCGATGCGCTCGTCGTCCGCCCGCGGGTGCAGGAAGAACGGCATGAAGTCGTCACGTGGCGACAACTCGATGTACTGGTAGCCGAGTTCGGCCACGGTGCGCACCATGTCGTCGATGGGCAGGGAGCGGAACATGTAAGGGTCGAGGGCGATCTTCATGCGGTGCCTCCGTAGAGGGTCGGGCGGGGCTTGAGGTCGGTGGGGACGACGCGCCCCGACTCCAGGGCCTCGACGGTCGCGCTGGTGATGACGGTGGCGGCGTAGCCGTCCCAGGCGGAGGGGCCCGTGGGCTCGTCGCCGGCGGCGATGCCCGTGATCCACTCGCGGAACTCGGTGTCGAAGGCGTCCCGGAAACGCCCCACCCAGTCCGTGAGCACTTCGGTGCTGTGCTGAGCGGCGGTCCGGACACCCACGGTGGCCGGGTCGGGCAGCCGTACGAGACCCTCCTCGCCGACCGCCTCGCACTGGATGTCGTAGCCGTACTGGCAGTTGACGAAGACCTCCAGATCGATCCGGACACCCTTCGCCGTCTCGAAGAGCATGATCTGCGGGTCCTTGAGGTGCGCGAACCGCTTGCTGGTGGCGCGCGGGGTGACCACCTGCGTGGAGACGATCTCGTCGTCCAGCAGCCAGCGCAGCACGTCCACCTCATGCACCGCCGTGTCCAGGGCCGCCATCGCGGAGGTGTACGACTCCGGCACGGTCGGGTTGCGGTGGGCACAGTGCACGATCAGCGGCTCACCGATGCGGCCGGAGTCGATGACCTGCTTCATCTGGCGGTAGCCGACGTCGTAGCGGCGCATGAAGCCGACCTGGACCAGACGGCGGCCTTGGGCGGTCTCCGCCTCGATGATCTTCAGGCAGTCCTCGGCGGTGGTGGCGAGGGGCTTCTCACAGAACACCGGTTTCCCGGCGGCTATCGCGTTCAGCACGTGCTCGGCGTGGGTCGGGCCCCAGGACGTCACGAGGACGGCGTCCACGTCGTCCGCCGCGATGAGTTCGGCACCGTTCGCGTACACCTGGGCGCCGACGGGGGCCGCCGCCGCCTCGGCGCGGGCGGCGTCGATATCGGTGACCGCGGTGATCCGGGCACCGGTGACGGTGTGGGTGAGACGTCGGATGTGCTCGTGGCCGATCCAGCCGGCGCCGATGACTCCTACACGTACAGGCATGGTCATTCCTTCAAGAGGGGGGTCAGGAGAAGCGCGCCCGGAGTTCGGCTTCGAGGGTTTCGAGGGTGTGGCCCCTGGTCTCGGGGACGACGTCCACGGCCGCCTCCTACCGGTCGTCGTTCGGGCGTCGGGTACCTGTCAGGCCGCACTCGGCCAGGTGCTCACGGGTGCTGGTCGCGATGGGCAGCGGCACCTCGGGAGCGCACGGGTACAGGTCCTGCTCGACGATCACGAACAACTCGGCGTCGAGCTGGGCGAGTTCGGCCACGACATCGGCGGGCTTGGGCACGCCGGCGGGCGGCGACACGCACACCCCGCGCTTGACGGCCTCGCCGAACGAGAGGTCCTCCGCCGCCACCTGGGCGAGGATCTCCGGGTCCATCTGCTTGATGTGGACGTAACCCACCCGCTCGCCGAACCGGCGGATCAGGTCCAGGTTGTCGCCGCCACCGTAGGCCACGTGCCCGGTGTCCAGGCAGAGGTTGGTGTAGCGGCCGTCCGACTCGTTCAGCAGCCGCTCGATCTCCGGCTGGGTCTGGATGTGGCTGTCGGCGTGCGGGTGGATCACCAGCCGGACGTCGTACTCGTCGAGGAGCAGCTTGCCCAGCCGGTCGGCGGCTTTGCCGAAGCCCGCCCACTGGTCGGCGGTCAACTCGGGCGGCTCGGTGAACGCGCCGGTCTTCTCGTCCCGGTACATGGGAGGGATGAAGACGATGTGGTGGGCGCCCGCGGCAGCGGTCAGCGTGGCGACCTGCCGGACATGCGCGACCATCTCGTCCCACGCCTCCGGGCGGTGCAGCGCGCCGAAAGCGGTACCACCGGAGACCTGGAGCCCGCGAGCGTCCAGCTCCTCCTTCAGCCGCTGGGGGTCGATGGGGAGGTAGCCGTACGGGCCGAGCTCCAGCCACTTGTAACCGGCCTGCGCGAGCTCGTCGAGAAAGCGGGTGTACGACACCTGGTGCTCGTCTTCGGGGAACCAGACGCCCCAGGAGTCGGGGGCGGAGCCCAGGCAGAGGTTGCCCGCGGTGGTGCGGAGCCGAGATGGCACCGTTGCCATGGCGTGTCCTTCGGGAAAGGGGGACAGAGATCAGTTGGAGGTGGGGAAGTCGAAACCGGCCGTGACCTGCTGCTTGGGCTCGGGCCAGCGGGTGGTGACGACCTTGGGGCGGGTGTAGAAGCGGATGCCCTCGGGGCCGTGGATCGGGGAGTCGCCGATGAGGGAGTCCTTCCAGCCGCCGAAGGAGTAGTACGACATCGGGACCGGCACGGGGACGTTGATGCCGATCATGCCGACCTTGATCTTGCGCTGGAAGGTGCGGGCGGCTTCGCCGGAGGCGGTGAACAGGGCGGTGCCGTTGCCGTAGGGGTTGGCATTGATCAGCTCGATGGCCTGGTCGAGGCTTTCGGCGCGGACGATCGCGAGGACCGGGCCGAAGAGCTCCTCCTTGTAGGCGTCCATCTCGGTGGTGACGTGGTCCAGGAGAGAGGGGCCGGTGAAGAAGCCGTCCTCGTACCCGTCCACCTTCAGCCCACGGCCGTCGACCACCACGGTGGCGCCCTGCGTCTGGGCGGTTCCGACCGCGTTCTCCACGCGCTCCTGGGCGGCCTTGGTGACAAGGGGGCCCATGTCGGTGCCGGGGGTGTCACCGGGGCCGACCTTGATCTCGTCGGCCTTGCGGGTGAGGAACTCCACCAGTCCGTCGGCGGCGTCGCCCACCGCCACGGCCACCGAGACGGCCATGCAGCGCTCGCCCGCGGAGCCGTAGGCGCCGGCGGTGATGTGGTTGGCGGCGAATTCGAGGTCGGCGTCGGGGAGGACGACGGCGTGGTTCTTGGCGCCCCCGAGGGCCTGGACCCGCTTTCCGTGCGAAGTCGCCTGCTCGTGCACGTACTTGGCGATCGGCGTGGAACCGACGAAGGAGACGGCTTCGATGCCGGGGTGGGTGAGGATGGCGTCGACGGCGTCCTTGCCTCCGTGCACGACGTTGAATACGCCGTCGGGCAGACCCGCGCGCCTGTAGAGCTCGGCGACGAAGTTGGCGGCCGAGGGGTCGCGCTCGCTCGGCTTGAGGATGAAGGTGTTGCCGGTGGCGATGGCGATGGGGTGCATCCACAGGGGCACCATGGCGGGGAAGTTGAACGGGGTGATGCCGGCGACGACGCCGAGCGGCTGGCGGAAGTCGTGCACGTCCACGCCGCGCGAGACCTGGTCGGAGAAGGAGCCCTTGAGCACGTCGCCGAGGCCGCAGGCGAACTCGACGACCTCACGGCCGCGCACGATCTCCCCGCGGGCGTCGTCGACGGTCTTGCCGTGCTCGGCGGAGATGATCCGGCCCAGCTCCTCCTCGTGTTCGACGAGGAGTTGGCGGAAGGCGAACATCACCTGGGTGCGCTGGGTGAGGGAGGACTCCGACCAGGCCTCGAAGGCGCGGGTGGCGGTCTGGACCGCGGTGTCGACGTCGGCGGTGGTGCCGAGGACGACCCGGGCCTGTTCGGCGCCGGTGGCCGGGTTGAACACCGGCTGCGTGGCCGAGCCGGAGCCCGGTGCGGAGGAGCCGTTGATCCAGTGCTCGATGGTCTTCACGGTGCGGGTTTCCTTTGCGGGGACGGGACTTACAGGTAGTGCCGCTGGGCGCTCTTGCGCGCGGCGTACGTCTCGTACGCGCTGCGGGTGGTGTCCAGGGCGGATGTCTGACTGACGGGGACGTCCCACCAGCCGTGGCCGGGCGGGTTGGGGCCGTAGAGGTCGGTCTCGACGTGCACGACGGTGGTGCGGCTCGCCGCCTTGGCCTTCTCCATCGCGGTGCGGAACTCGTCGACGGTGGCGGCGTGCAGGACGTCGGCGCCGAGCGAAGAGGCGTTCGCCGCCAGGTCGACGGGCAGGACGTCCCCGTCGAGCTGTCCCGAATCGCCGTCCCGATAGCGGTACTTGGTGCCGAACCGCTGGGAGCCCAACGACTCCGACAGCGCGCCGATGGAGGCGAAGCCGTGGTTCTGCACGAGGACGACGATGACCTTGAGCCCCTCGGAGACCATGGTCACGATCTCCTGGGCCATCATCAGATAGGAGCCGTCACCGACGAGGACGACGACCTCCCGCGACGGGTCGGCCATTTTCGCGCCGACCCCGGCGGCCACCTCGTAGCCCATACAGGAGTAGGCGTACTCGACGTGGTAGGCCTTCGGATCCCGGGCCCGCCACAGCTGTTGCAGATCGCCCGGCATGGACCCGGCCGCGTTGATGACCACCGCGCGGTCGTCCAAAACGTCGTTGAGGGCGCCGAGTATCTCCGTCTGGGCGGGCAGCGGGCCGTGGCCTAGGGTGAAGCACCGGTCTTCGATCTCCCGTGTACGGGCGATGAGTTCACGGGTGCGCTCGCGGTACGCCGGGTCGACCTCCCAGTCCGTCAGAGCGCCTGCGAGAGCCTGGATGCCGAGCCGGGCGTCAGCCACCAGCGGTTCCGCCGAGTGCTTCACGGCGTCCAGGCGGGCGAGATTGAGGTTGACGAACGCGACGTCCGGGTTGCCGAAGACGGTGTGGCTGGCCGTCGTGAAGTCGGAGTAGCGCGTGCCGATGCCGAGGACGACGTCGGCTGACCTCGCCAGCTCGTTCGCCGCGTACGACCCGGTCGAGCCGATGCCGCCCACCGCGTACGGGTGGTCCCACGGCACCGCGCCTTTGCCCGCGTGGGTGTCGGCGACCGGGATGCCGGTGGCCTCGGCGAAGGCCCGCAGGGCGGTCTCCGCGCCGGAGTACACGGCCCCGCCGCCCGCCACCATCAGCGGCCTGCGTGCCCCGCGCAGCAGACGGGCGGCCCGCTCGATCGCGCCCGGTTCCGGCACCGGACGGCCCACATGCCACACCCGGCGCCGGAACAAGGAGACCGGCCAGTCGTATGCCTCGGCCTGCACGTCCTGTGGCAGCGACAGCGTGACCGCTCCGGTCTCCACCGGGTCGGTGAGTACCCGCATCGCTGCCAGCGCGGCCGGGATCAGTTGCTCGGGGCGGGAGACGCGGTCGAAGTACTTGGACACGGCGCGAAAGGTGTCGTTGACGGTGACGTCCCCGCCCCGGGTGTCCTCCAACTGCTGCAGGACGGGGTCGGCGGCCCGGGTGGCGAACATGTCGGAGGGCAGCAGCAGCACCGGCAGGCGGTTGGTCGTCGCGAGCGCCGCGCCGGTGATCATGTTGGTGGAGCCGGGACCGGTGGAGGCGGTGCAGGCGAAGGTGGCCAGCCGGTCGCGCATCTTCGCGTAGGCGACGGAGGCGTGGACCATGCCCTGCTCGTTGCGGGCCAGGTAGTACGGCAGGTCGGCCTCGCCGGTGGTGGCGGCCTGAAGCAGGGCCTGCCCGATGCCGGCGACGTTGCCGTGTCCGAAGATGCCCCACACGCCGGGGACGAGCCGCTGTTCCTGGCCGTCGCGCTCGCTGTACTGGTTGGCGAGGAAGCGCACCAGTGCCTGGGCGGTGGTGAGTCGGACGGTGGTCATCAGTTCTCTCCGAAGGGCGGCCGGTCATCGACGTCCTGGGAGGCCCAGGTGGCCCGCACCCAGCCGTGGGCGGGGTCGTCGCAGATCAGCCGGGCGCGGTCCTGGCCGGGACCGGCCATGACGTCGAGGTGGTAGAGGTCGTAGCCCGGGGCGGCGATCGAGGGACCGTGCCAGCCGTGCGGGATCGGGACGGTGTCGCCGGAGCGGATCTCGGCGAGTACGTCGATGGGCCGCTCGGGGCTGCCGTAGACCTGGAAGCAGTGGATCTCCTCCAGTTCCGGCTCGACGCCGGGCCGTGCCTCGTCGTGCTTGTGCGGGGGGTACGACGACCAGTTGCCGCCGGGTGTGAGGACCTCGCAGACCAGCGGCTGTTCGGCCTCGAAGGTGCCGGGCAGGCAGGAGTTGTTGACCTGCCGTGAGCACGCCCCCGCACCGCGTAGTTCCACGGGGACGTCCTCCTTGGGCCCGTACCGAGCGGAGAGTGAGCTCCGCTCGGTACGGGCGGAGGGCAGCGCGAACAGACCTCCCTGCGCGCTGCTGATCAGGGCCTCCGACTCGGGAGGCAGATATTCGAAGTCGGTTGCCCAGTCGGCCGACACGGGTGTGACCACGAGGTGGTAGGAACTGACGGCCGAAGTCGCCTTCGGCAGGTGGTACTTGCCGCTCACAGCAGGCTCACCGCCTTGTCGACCGCGCCGGCGACGTCGCCGCCCGCGGGATAGAGCAGAGAGCGGCCGACGACCAGGCCCTGCGCAGTGGGCTGCTTCAAGGCCTTGCCCCAGGAAGCGAACGCAGCCTCTGGATCCTTGACCTCGCCGCCGAGCAGCAACGCGGGGAGGGTGGAGGAGGCCAGGACGTGCTCCATGTCCCGGACGACGGGGAGCTTGAGCCAGGTGTATGCGGTGCGCCGGCCCAGTCCCGAGGCGATGGAGATCGACTTGATGACGGCGTCGGTCGACAGGTCGTTGCGGATTTTCCCGTCCCGCCACACGGAGAGGAACGGCTCGACCAGGGCGATGAGGTGACGGTCATTGAGCTCGTTGACTGCTCGAGCCGTCTCGGACAGGGCGGCCGGGGTCGCCGGGTCCTCCAGCGCGATCCGGGTGAGCATCTTGCCGCCGTCGAAGCCCATCGCGGCGATGGTCTCGGCGTCATAGCCCGTGAACCGGTCGTCGACCTCGAAGGTGGAGCCCGCGAGTCCGGCGCGGTTCATCGAGCCGAAGACGCTCTTGCCGTCCAGGACGCCGAGCAGCAGCAGGTCTTCCAGGATGTCGGCCGTGCTCAGGACTCCCGTGACGCCGGGTCGCTCCAAGGCGACGCAGAGGCGGTCAAGGAGCTCGAAGCGGTCGGCCATGGCCATCGGGTCACTGCCGATGCCGTTGGCGCCGCGCGCGGGATGGTCCGCCGCGATGATCATCGCCTTGCCATGGGTGCCGAGCAGCGAGGAGGCTTTCACACGGCGTGCGGCGGCCGCTGCGATGGCGCCGGGGTCGTTGACCCGGGCGTTCACGATCCGGATCACGTTGTCGGACAGCACGTCGTCACACCTCTCGCTGAGAGTCGTCGGGGGTGCCGGGAGTCGAGGGGTGAAGCTTCGCCTCCACCTCGGCTTCGGTCGGCATGGCGTCGGAGCAGGACAGGCGGCTCGCGACGATGGCGCCGGCGGCGTTGGCGAAGGCGACCGTGCGGCGGGTGTCCCAACCGGACAGCAGCCCGTGGCACAGGGCCCCGCCGAAGGCGTCGCCGGCGCCCAAGCCGTTGACCACGTCCACCGGGACCGGTGGGATCTCGGCCGCCCGACCGTCCCGGTCCATGGCCAGCACGCCCTTCGGGCCCTGCTTCACCACGGCCAGCTCGACGCCGGCGGCGAGCAGGGCCCTCGCTGCGGCGTACGGCTCGCGCTCGCCGGTGGCGACCTCGCACTCGTCGAGATTGCCGACGGCGACGGTGGTGTGCCGCAGCGCCTCGGCGTAGTACGCCCGTACCTGCGACGGGTCGGCCCCGGCTGTGTCTTTCCAGAACATCGGCCGCCAGTCCAGGTCGAAGACCGTCGTCCCGGACTTCGCGCGGTGTGCCAGCGCGGCCAGCGTGGCCGACCGGCTCGGCTCCTCGCACAGCCCTGTCCCGGTGACCCAGAAGATCCGTGCGTCGCGGATCGCGTCCAGGTCCAGCTCCTGCGGCTGGATGTCCAGGTCGGGGGCCTTGGGCAGCCGGTAGAAGTACAGCGGGAAGTCGTCCGGAGGGAAGATCTCGCAGAACGTCACCGGGGTCGGCGCGATGTCCGACGTGCCGACAAACCGGCTGTCCACGCCATACCCGTCCAGGGCCGTGCGCACGAAATCCCCGAACGGGTCGCGGCCCGTCTTGGTGATCACGGCGGCGGAGTGCCCGTAACGAGCGGCGGCCACGGCCACATTGGTCGGGCTGCCGCCCAGGTACTTGCCGAACGACGTGACCTCCGCCAGCCCCACGCCGGTTTGGAGCGGATACACATCCACCCCCACACGGCCCATGGTCAGCACTTCGAACGGCATCACGCTGGTTTCCCTTTCGTGCCAGAGACGGGGGCTCTCACCGGATTCGCTAATGCGCTCTACTAGCGCGCTCTAGTCTGTGTACGATGACCTCTGTCCGAATGTCATGTCAATACCTTGGTGCCGGGAGATTTCGAGAAGGCCCGTAGGGTGGGCCGCGTCGGAGGGTGGGTGCGCAGGTGGATGTGTCGGGAAAGCGACGGCCGACGATGGCGGACGTCGCCGCGAAAGCGGGGGTGTCCCGGGCGCTCGTCTCGATCATCTTCCGCGGTCAGCCAGGGGCGAGCGAAGAGACCCGGGAGCGGGTGCTGCGGGTCGCCGACGAGATCGGCTACCACCCCGACAGCGCGGCCCGGTTGCTGGCCCGCGGCCGCAGTCGCACGCTCGGTGTGATGTTCACCGTGCACCAGACCTTCCATGCGGAGCTCATCCAGGGGATCTACCCCGAGGCCGAACGTCTCGGCTACGACGTCCTGCTCTCCGCGGCCACCCATGGCCGTAGCGAGGCGAAGGCGGCCGAGGCGCTGCTCAGCCACCGCTGCGAGGCACTGATCCTGCTCGGCCCCGAGGCCGAGGCCGCGTATCTCGACGAACTCGGACACCGGACAGCGACCGTCTCGGTCGGCCGCCGGGTGCCCCGCGCCCGCGTGGACTTCGTGCACAGTGCCGAAGGCAAGGGCGTGCAGCAGGCCATGCAGCATCTCGTCGAACTGGGGCACCGCCGGATCGTGCACATCGACGGTGGCCGGGGACCCGGATCGGCCGAGCGGCGGCGCGCCTACCGGGCCGCGATGCGCCGGCACGGGCTGGAGTCCGAGGCGCGGGTGATCCCCGGCGAGCACACGGAGGAGTCGGGCATCGAGGCGGGCCGCCTGCTCGTGGCGGAGCGCGATCGGGGACAGACCCTGCCGACCGCGGTCCTCGCGGGCAACGACCGGTGCGCATGGGGTCTGCTGATGGCCTTGACGCGTGCGGGCGTTGAAGTCCCGCGCGACATGTCCGTCGTCGGTTACGACGACAGTCATCTTTCCCATCTGATGCCGATCGGTCTGACCACCGTCCGCCAGGACGCGGCTCTCATGGCGGAGCATGCCGTGCGGTTCGCCTTGGAGCGGTTGGAGAAACCGGATCTGGAAGCTCGGGAAGTCGTACTGGACCCGAAGCTGGTGGTCCGCGGCACCAGTGGCACGGCACCGCAGACGTCGCGCTGAGGCATCGGCGACCGCGGGCAGAGGGAGGCGGCCTCGGGGGATCGGAGCGGCGCACGCGGTACGTCCCCCAGCAGTTGGGGCTTTCGGCCTTGCCGCGCCGGGCGTGGCACCTACCGCACGTCTGTCGGGATCGAGCCCTTGACGATGTGGGCGAGGAGCCAGGACGACCTGCGTTCAGTGGACAGCTGACGCGTTCACGGTCGTGAGGACGTCCTTTCGGGATATGCCACTACAGGGCCGCCCGGTCCTCCTGCTCGGGAAGTTCCTCGACGTCGGCGCCGCCTTACCTGGGACAACTCGTGTTTGAGCGCTGTGAGTTCGGCGCCGCCGGCCATGTGATTGGTGAGTTCTTCCAGGCTGACGTCGTCGCGGGAGGCGTTGGGTCCCATGGCGCCTGGGCGCAGGACGCTTAAGAGGTCCTAACAGAAGTTGTTGATCATGTGACTTTCGGATGGGATGGCCGTTGGTCTGTTCGTGGGGAAACGACAGTCGCGGCCCTGGATCGTGTCGGATGAACTGTGGTCGCTCATCGAGCCGTTACTGCCCTCGCCGGGGCCGAATTTGATGGAGGGACGCCTTCGGGTCCCGGACCGCCAGGCGCTGGGCGGGATCTTGTTCGTGCTGCATACGGGCATCCAGTGGGAGTACCTGCCGCAGGAGTTGGGCTTCGGCTCGGGCATGACATGCTGGCGGCGCCTGGCCGCGTGGAACGAGGCCGGCGTCGAGCTGCATCTGGTGCTGCTGAAGAAGCTGCGGGCCGCAGGGAAGCTGGACTGGTCGCGGGCGGTGATCGACTCCTCCCACGTCAGGGCGGCGCGGCACGGCCCAAAAGCGGACCCAGCCCGGTCGATCGCGCACGTCCGGGCAGCAGGCACCACGTCCTCACCGACGGGCAGGGGATCCCGCTC
The DNA here is from genome assembly GCF_045040105.1 of Streptomyces sp. NBC_01390. Lineage (NCBI taxonomy): Bacteria > Bacillati > Actinomycetota > Actinomycetes > Kitasatosporales > Streptomycetaceae > Streptomyces > Streptomyces sp. NBC_01390. The sequence goes on from NZ_CP109551.1 coordinate 1,357,535, forward strand.
GCGGTGTCGCTGACCGGCGGCAACCGCAACGACGTCACGCAGTTGCTGCAGCTGCTGGACAAGGTGCCGACGGTGGCAGGTGTCGTAGGCCGGCCCAGACGCCGGCCCGACGCGCTCCTCGCCGACCGCGGCTACGACCACGACAAGTACCGTCGCTTGCTGTGGCAGCGCGGCATCCGCCCAGTCATCGCCGAACGAGGCGTTGAAAACGGCTCTGGCCTGGGCGTTTTCCGTTGGGTGGTAGAGCGCACGATCGCCTGGCTGCACGGCTTCCGCCGCCTGCGCATCCGCTGGGAACGACGCGACGACATCCACGAAGCCTTCCTCGGCCTCGCCACCTGCCTCATCACCCACCGACACGTCCAACGCCTTCGTTAGGACCTCTAACTCAACATCGACCTCGCCCATCTCAGCGACGACCTCATGACGCGCATGACGGGCACGCTGGAACAGGACTTCAAGAGCACCCTGCGCCAAAGCAAAGCCGGCGGCGTCGACCGCATCGCCCGCACACCTGCATTCACCGCCAAACTCCGCCAGGCCATCATCTCCCAAAGCCGGTACCACATCGAACGTTAATCCAACGGACCAGGCGCTTCTTCCGCAGGCTGACGAAGAAGACGCGCATGGTGACGCGGGTGGTCGTCACCTCCGCTCCTACGACGCCGCCCACCGCGAAGTCATGCCCCCGTCGAGCAGCGCTCCCACAAGGGCCTGAACAACCAGGCGGAGAACAGCCACCAGCCCACCAGGCAGCGCGAACGCGCGATGAAAGGCTTCCGTGGCGTTGGTGCAGCCCAGCGCTTCCTGTCCGCGTTCAGCGGCATCTCGCCCCATTTCCGCCCCCGCCGACACCTGATGCCCGCACACCACTACCGCGCCGAGATGACCGTCCGCTTCACCCTCTGGGACCAGATCACCGGCGTCGCCGCCCTCGCCGCCACGGCCTGAACACAGGCCCGGCCCCCAAGCCCACCCTGCCCCCACGCACCGTCAAGCAGTCACACACCCAACAACGTGACAACGCCCCTCGGTCCGTACCCACGATGAAAGTCCACGAACGAGAGGAACCCCGGCCGACGCGCGGCTGGGGTTCCTCAAGGCGATCAGTATCGGTCAGCGGGTGGAGTTGCCCACGCCGTAGACAGCTCGTCCACGCGGCGGCGGACCGCACCCCATCCGATCACCGTGGATCAGGCGCGTCAGCGCTGCAGGGTGAGCAGGCCCGGCCGGTACGGCAGGGCCGGGTAGGGGGTGTTCGCCGGGAAGTCTTTGAGGCCCTGGTAGAGGAACTGCAGGTTGCAGGGATCGATGGTCATGGTCTGGTCGGGGTTGTTGCGGACCAGGTCACCGTGGCTGACGCCCCGGGCCCAGGTGGAACCGCTGTTGGCCTGGCCCGCGAAGGGGCTGCTCTCGCTGCCGGCCTGGACGGTCCACGGACCGTTCAGGCTGGAGGCGGTGAACGAGCGGAAGTAGCGGTTCGTACCCTTCGCCTCAACGATCATGAGGTACTGGTCCCGGCCCTGGACCTTGTAGACCTCCGGCGCCTCGAACAGGTTGTCCTCGGTGTCGCTCATGACCGTCGTGTACGAGGAGCCGAAGCTGCTGGGGAAGTTCTCGAGCGGCATGCTCGCCCGGTAGATCTTGCCGTTGTCACCGGCGAAGAACAGGTACATGTTCTGATTGTCGGCGATCATGGTCGCGTCGAGCGGGGCGCCGTCTTCGCCGGCGGGGAGGCTGCCGGTGAACAGCGACTGCGGGGCGGACCAGCCGTTGGGGTTGGTGGGGTCGCTGGACGTGCTGTAGACGAACGACGGCCACTGGTACGCCATCACCCAGATGTTCTTGGTCGAGAGGTAGAACAGTTCGGGCGCCACCGCGTCCCGGTTCGTCTTGGTCTGGGTGGCCGCCCCCATGTCCGACCAGTTCGTGAAGGGACTGAACCCCGTCGAGCCCCACGCACCACTTTCGTTGGCGGTGGTCGCGTAGACCAGGTGCTTGCCGTTGTACGTGGTGGTGGCGAAGTCCTTCACCGCGAGCTGCCCGTTCGCCGGCTCCGCCAGCGGGCCGGTCGAGGTCCACCGGTACGTCGACGGAAGAGCACACGCGTTGCTCGCCCCGGACAGGCCGGTCCACTTCTGGTTGGCGCCGCCGGTGCACGACCAGAGCCGCGCCTCCGTGCCGTTGGCCTTACCCCAGCCCGAGACTTCCAGGCACAGCCCGGACCGCACGCCGACGATCGTGCCGTCGGGGTTCACCCGCCACTGCTGGTTCTCAGTGCCGGTGCACGTCCAGATCTGCACCGGGGTCCCGGCCGTGGTGCCGCCGCCCCGGGCATCCAGGCACTTGTTGCCGTACACGGTCAGCTGGGCGCTGTCCGTCAACGTCCACTGCTGGTTGACTCCACCGTGGCAGTCCCAGATCTGCACGTTGGCGCCGTCGGTCTGGCTGAAGCCCGACACGTCGAGACAGCGGCCGGAATCAACACCGCGCACGTCGCTGGTGGTGGCCGCCTGAGCCGGGCCGGCGACGAGCAGCGCCGCCAACGCGGCCAGGGCCGCGACCACGGCGGCGAGCACCGCCGACGGGCGTCTGAGACTGGGACTACGTCTGCGCATAAGGACCTCGTCATCCTTGAGCAAGCGACTCCGGTCCGGCCCGTCAGGGGCTGTCCGGAAGCGGTGTGGTACGACCCTGAATTGTTCGACATAGCGAACATGGGTCGAAGTGTCGAGCAATTGGATGATTAGGGTTCCAGTGATCAGCGTCAACACCTCTCACAGGATTCGCAAGCGAACATTCACAGGCTGAACCAGGGCGGCCTCAAGTCCCTTGCTTGTACGGGTGTTTGACCGAGAAGCCGTATCTCGACCGAACATGATCGCTTGATCTCTGCTGGTCAGGCATGGTTTCGCTCGTAGCGAGGGAGGCACGCGGCGTCTTGTTTCCGCTCCGTGAGCGAGGGGTACGCGATGGCGTCGGTGCTGGGAATGCTGGAGGAGCGGGAGGCCGCGGTCCGTGTGCGGGTGGAAGGACTGCGGGAGGAAGTCGCCCGGTTGGCCGGGGTGTTGGAGGCTGCGGAGATCGGGCTGGACCGGCGGGTGATCGCGCGGGAAGAACTGGTCGAGGCCCTGGCAGCCTCGGCTGCCGAGACCACCGCCGTGACCGGGACTGAGGCGGAGCGGAAACCCGTGCCCCGCCCGCGCCGGTGCCGGGCTCGATCGTGCCTCCTTGGCGCGAGGGACTGCCGGTGACGGTGCCTGCGCCGGACTACCAGCGGATCCTGGGCGTGCTCGACGAGCGGCAGCCGACGGGCCAGGGGCCGCTGAAGGCCAAGGAGATCGCGAGGGCGTAGGGCCTTGGGACGACGTCGGCGAAGGTCGAGGGGGTGCGCTCGAAAGCAAGCCCGCCGCGGCGCCGCGGTCGCCGATGTTCGCGGCGGTGACCGCGACGACCAGGAGCAGGCCGAGGCAGCCGGTCACGATGTGCCGCTTGCGGCCGCCCACTTTCTTCCCGCCGTCGTAGCCGCGTGAGACGGACGGCACCGAAGCCGCGGCCTTCACCGACTGCGCATCGATGATCCCGGCCGTCGGCTCCGCCTCACGGCCCTCCCGCTCACGCACCCGTCCACGCAGCCGGTCGTGGGCCAGCTACTGGGCGACGTCCGCGGCGCCGTAGATTCGCAGGGCGTCCGCCGCGTCCTCGACGGTCCAGGAGCGTAGGACGAGCCGGGGTGTGGTGATCCGAATTTCTTCAACGACGACACGATGCTCGCGTTCGGTCATGCCGGAACGCTACCAACCGCTCACTGATCCGTCGCGTGCATCCCCACGAGGTCCAACTCGGACTACGTGCGGTTCGACCTGCGTGAGCTGCTGGGTGACCACGCCCCGGCCCCCTTCCTCGTGCTGTCGTCTCCGTCACATGCCGTCGGGAGGTGGCTCCAGCGCGGCGGCGTCGAAGAAGGACTCGGTGGCGAAGAGATGGACGAGCATCGGTTGCAGCGACTCGGCCCAGTCCGTCCAGTCGGCTCCCTCCATGCGCAGGTGCAGCGACTCCGTGTGGGACAGCTGGCTGACCAGGGTCTCTATGCCCGTCTCGTCGCCGACCGCGAGCCACACCCCGGTGTGGTGATCGGAGGCCAGGAGCAGACCTCGCCGGTTCCAGTCCGAGCCGCCGAGGTCGAGGTAGAGGCCGCTGAGCACAGTGCCGTCGGGCCACGACGGCAGGACGGACACGACCCCGACGTCCAACAGCACGAAGAGCCTGCCGGTTTCCTCCAGCGCGGGCAGCCAGGCGGACTGCCAGCCACGGTCGAACAGACAACTGGCGGCGACACAGTGCAGCAGCGGGCCGCGGTCCGCCCAGAGCTCCGCCAGCCGGTCGAGATCGGCCGGCTCCCGCAGCAGGGTGTGCCATACGGCGTCGCCTCCCGCCCCGTCGTCCGCCACCGCACGGACGGCGACGGTGGGTCCCTCAAGGCGGGCGAGCGTCTCCTCGGCCCGGGCGTCGAAGGCGTAGCCCTCCAGGAGCCGCGCGGGGAGGCGGACCGCAGTCACCAGGGACGGACGGCCCGCGATCCGCGCGCTCGCGTCGACGACCCTGACGACCTCTTCGGGGTCCACGTCGGGCCCCAAGGTGATGAGTTGGGCCGGCCTCGGCTCCGGCACGATCCAGTGGCGTGCCTGGCGGACGAGCGAGGCCTCGAACGTGGCGTCGTCGACGTGCGGGACATCCGGTGGCTGAACGCGCACGGGGGGACCGTCGGGGTCGTCCGCCTGGATGCGGTCCGCCAGTTCGACGGCCTCCGTACGCCCGCCGAGGAAAGGCAGCACGGTGGCCCCCATGCCCCGCAACTCCTCCGCCACCCTGCGGTAGATGAGGTCCTCCCACCGTTCCCAGGCGTCGTCGAAGGCGTCGGCCACGGCGGCGGACGGATCGGCTTCGGGCCTGTCGGCCGTCAGCGCCTCGTCTCCGAAGGCAGTGGCGACCTCTTGGTCGACGGCCCTCGCGGCCGCCCCCATGAGCGCGCCACGGTCGCCGCGCAGCAGCCGGTTCCAGCGCCCGTCCGGCCGGTCGACCTCGCGCAACAGGCTGAGCGTGAACCCGTCCGGCCATGTCTCCGACAGCCGTTGCAGGACCGGCGTCTGCATGCTGGCCCGGGCCAACGCCGAGACGGCCAGGGCCTGTCGGTGCGGTCCGGCCACCTGCGCCACCGCGGCGGCCGTACGTACGTACAGGGGCTGGTAGTCCGGGTATTGCTCCAACACGCGTTCCGCCTGAGGGAATCGGCCGGAGACCGCACTGACGCTCATAAAGGTGGCGAAGGACTCGTGCACGGTCCGGCAGGCGTCACGCAGTGGCAGACCGAGCGCCTGCCACGGCCTGTGCCGTGCGGTCAGATGCAGCGCGATCCCCCAGGTGGTGCTGTCGTTCAGCATCGCGTGGTGCGCTTCGTGCGCGTGCAGCACCCGGTCGCGCACCCCGTCCTTGCCGTCGCCGCGCAACTCGAAGCGGCGGGGGCGGTACGCGCCCGTACTGCCCGTCAAGCCGTCGAGGAAGAAGGCGAGATGATCCTCGTCCCACGGATCGTTCTCGTTGCCGTCGGGCCTGCCCTCACCGGTCATGATCCACTCGCACGGTCGTCGGGATGCGGGGTGTGCAGCATCGAGGTGAGCAGGGGGTACACGTCCCGTACCGCGGGCTGGTCGCAGCGGCGGGCCAACACGCGAGCGAGAGCCAGGAGATCGGTCCGTATGCTCCAGGAAGCGGTGGCGGCGAAACCGGGGAGCAGCTCACGCAGCAGCGCGCAGGCGTGGTCGATGTCCCCCGCGGCCGCCCGCGCGAGAGTCTGCCGGGTCGCCCAACGGGTCTTGAGCCGACGGGACTCGTCGGGTATGGCGCTCAGTTCCCGGTCGAACATCTCGGCCGCCTCGGCGGGCCTGCCGAGGTCGTACAGGCATCCGGCGGTGGCCAGCGACACCGGATCCCCACCGCTCGACGTGCCCAGGACGCGAGTGGGTTCGTCGCCCGGCGAGTCGTCGAGCAGGGAGCGTGCCCGGTCCAGCGCGTGCCGGCACTCCCCGTAGGCGCCGGCCAGTGCGTGTCCCTGTGCCTCGCGCAGGGCGGCCAGTCCCCGCACCCGGGTGCCTGCCGCGGGTGCCGCCTGGGCCCGCTGCGCCAGGGCGATTGTGGCGAGGGCGTCGCCGGCGTTCATCCTGATCAGGGCGTGGCGGACGAGTCCGTAGGCGGCGAGTTCGAGGTCGCCGCCCCGTTTGGCGAGGACTACGGCCCGGTCGGTCCACCATATCGCCATGTCGTCGCGTCCGGCCTCCTGCGCCATCCAGCCCGCGTACTCGGCATAGCGGGAGGCGAGCAGGTAACTCTCCGACCGCCAACGGCCGTCGGCGTGTTCGGCGACCGTCTGGAGGGTGTGGGTCTGGGCGATGAGTGAGGGCAGGACGGCGGCGGGACTCGCCCGCTGGCCCAGGCGCCGCACGAGTGGGAAGAGTTCGGCGAACGTGGACACCGTGGTCTCCGCGTCCAGCCCTTTCGGTGCCGACGCCCCGGGGACCGCCAGGCCGAGCGACAGCAGGGAGGTCACGCCGATGCCGACCGCCTGCCGCCGGTCGGCGGGTTGAAACCAGATCGAACCGCCTCGTCCCATGCCCATGATCCATATCTCGTCGTCGTTGCCTGCGTCGGCTTCGAGGCCCGCGTGGATGTCGAGGCCCACGATGCTCTGGATGCCGAGTGCCGGAGCCGTCGGTCCGGCGTCGGCGCGGTCCGGGGGAACCAGGCCGGCCAGTTCGCCCTCGGCGCCCAGGGCCGCGTCGCAGCGGCGGGCCAGCGCTGCCGTAGGCCGCCTGCCCCCGGTCTCCACGCGGCTCAAGTAGCCCTTGCTGTAGTGGGTTCGGCCGGCCAGCACGGTCAGTGACAGACCGGCCGCCATCCGGCGCTGCCGAAGCGCTGGTCCGAAGGAATCCCTGACGTCCACGACGGCTCCCGGCTCACGACGAGGCGTCCCCGAACCCAGGGCGGGTAAGCGGCCCTTGGGACCACGCCGCCGTGAACACAGGGTGTCACTGAACGGTGACACAAGAGATCTCTCCCGACAAGACGCGCTCGACAGCCGGTTCATCGGGAGTCGGACCGCGATCCGCCGCGCAGCAGGAGCCACAGGGCGAGCCCGCCGAGGACCACCTCGGTGCCGTGGCCCGACTGTCCCGCGTAGGTGAACAGGGCGACCAGCTGGTGCGCGTTGACCAGCCAAGCCACTGCAGCGATCAGGCCTTTGTTTCCGCTCGGGATCCGTTCCACGGAGCTGCCACCTCCCCTGGTGAGTGCCTTCAGCGTCTACGCCCTCCGCACTCGGCTGAAGGGGTTGCCAATCGTCAGGCCGGACTGGCAACAGGCAACACCGGGCAACGGCTTCCAACCCTCCGGCAACAGCAGATCATTGGAGGTGATCTGCCACTATGAGCAGCATTCGCCGAACTCGATCCGACTCGATGCGAGGTGCCGTCGGGGTGACCGGAGTCTTCATCAACTACCGCAACTCCGACGAGCCCTACGTGGCCGTCCTCATCGACCGGCTCCTCGCGGAGCGGCTCGGCCCCGACAACGTGTTCCGTGCCAGTCGCTCCAACACTCCGGGCAGGGACTTCCGGGACCAGATCCTGGGCCGCCTCAAGGAGTGCACCGTACTGATCGCCGTCATCGGCGAGAGCTGGCTGGACACCCGCGACGCCGAGGGCGCGCGGCGCCTGTGGCAGCCGGAGGACTGGGTACGCCGGGAGATCCAACTGGCCTTCACTGAGGGCTTGCGCGTCATCCCCGTGTACGTCACCGGAGCGCCCGCCCCACAGGCCGAGCAACTCCCGCCGGACATCGAGCAGTTGGCTCACCAACACGGCGTACGGCTGCACCATCGCTCCGCCGACACGGACCTGGACCGTCTGGCCGCCGTAGTGGAGCGGTGGGTTCCGGACCTCCGGCTGGACGTACTGCTGGAACGCCCTCCCGCCGCGCCTCCCTTGGGTCTGCCCAGCGCTCTTCTGCGCCCCGAGCACCAGGTCGTCCCCTTCGAAGAACCCACGGGTCGGCGGGGGTTGAAGATCCTGCTGGATTGGAGCGAGGGGGCCGCGTCGGCTTCTGTGCTGCTACTCACCGGGGGCGCGGGGCAGGGCAAGAGCCGGCTGGCTCGCGAGGTGTGCGAGCGACTGCGGAGCGAGAAGTGGACGGCGGGACTCATCGCTCCGGGCGCCCCGCCGTCGGTCCTGGAGCGGATCCACGGCCTAGTCCGGCCCACCCTCCTCGTGTTCGACGCCGCCGAGTCGCGCCAGGAGGAACTGTCCGCCGCCTTCACCGCCCTGGCCCGGCGGCCCGGTTCGGCGCCGCCGGTACGGCTGCTGCTGCTCGCGCGCTCGGGCGGGGACTGGCTCAACCGGATCCAGGTCGACGACGACCGGGCGGCGGATCTGCACGGCCGTGTCAAGACCGTGTCGCTGTCCGCGCCGGACTTGGAACAGGCGGCACGCAAGCGGGAGTTCGCCCGGGCCATGGACGCCTTCGCCACCCGGCTGAACATCGTCCTGCCCGCGGTCCCACCGCCGGCCCCCGCACCGCAGGCCTTCGAGAGCCCGCTGGATCTGCACGGCGCCGCGCTGGAAAGCGTGTTGGACCTGAACGGGGGCCGGGTGAACGGTTCGTCAGGGGCGCGGCCCGACGTGTTCGGCCGCCTGCTGGATCTCGAACGCGGCTACTGGCGGCGCACGGCAGAGGCGTTTCAGCTGGCGCCCGCGGATCCCGGCCGGTTCGACCAGACGGCCGCCGCCGCCACTCTCTTCGGCGCCGCCGACCACACCGAGGCAGTCAGAACGTTGGGCGCGCTGCCGGCGTTCCGTGGGGCCGAGGGGTGGACGGTGGAGAAGTACATCGGCTGGGCCCAGTCGATGTACCAAGGGCCGGCCGCGCTCAACGCCCTGCGGCCGCGGCGGCTCGGCGAGGTCCAAGCCGCGCAGGTGGTGATCCGGTACCCGGACTTCCTGGAGTGTCTGCGGTCGGTGTCCGACACCCAGGCCGTCAGGGCCCTCACCGTCCTGGGGCGCGCGATCGCCCGTGATCGCCGCGTGGAGGGCTGTATCGCGGCTGCCCTGCGCACCGAGCCCGGCCGATTGGCGCCGCTGGCGCTGGACGCCACGCTCGCCCTGGAGGAACCCGCCGCGTTCGTCACGGAGATCGCCGCCACGCTCCGGGACGCCGAACCGGCCGTGCTGGAGCGGGCGTTAGCGGCGCTGCCCCAGCGCAGCGTGGTGCTGGCCGAACTCGCGGCGGACATCACCCGGTGGGCACGCACCGCGCACCGCGCCCGAGCCGATGGCGACCCACGCAAGGCCGCACTGCTCGCCCGCCGGTTCGCCGGGCGCCACAGCTCTCTGGGCGCACACCTGGAGGAGGCGCTGGCGGCGGCCGAGGAGGCGGTCGGCCTCTACTCCTCGCTGAGTACCACCGATCCGGCGCTCCTGCCCGAACTCGCCGAGGCACAGGCCGTTCTGGCCCTGCTGCTGAGCGACACCGGCCGGCACCCGGAAGCCCTCGCCGCGGGCGCCGCCGCCGTGGAGCGGTACAGCGCTCTCCCGCCGAGCACCGATCGACGGCATACGGCGGGACTGGCCACCGCCCTCAACAACCAGGCCATCCGGGCGGGCCAGCATGGCGACCCGGTGACCGCGCTCGCACACGCGCGGCAGGCGGTGCGGCTCACCGGCACGCTGGTCGAGGCCAACCGTCCGGCCCATCTGTCACTGCGCGCCGACGCGTTGGACACCCTCGCCACCCTGACGACCGACCTGCAGGAGGCCCTGGAGGTCGGCGCGCAGGCCCTTTCCCTGCGCGAGGAACTGGCCACCGCACGCCCCGACGCCTATGAGCCGCAGCTCGCGGCGACCTCGTACAACCTCGCCCTGCTGTCGGCGCGGGCAGGGCGTCCCACGGACGCCCGGGAGCTGGCGGCAGCGGCGCTCGTCCACTACGAGCGGGTCACCGAACGCCATCCCGGGCGCTTCGAGAAGGAGTTGGCCCGCGTACGCCAGTGGCTCGACCGGCCGAACCCGACGAAAGGCAGCGCAGAACAGTGACCGACGACTCGATCGACGCCCTCAAGAAGGCCGCCCAGGTGGACGGTGACCGCCTGCACCGCGCGGAACTCGAGCGCATCGCGGCCACGGTGACGACCGTGGACGACGGTGAGTTCATCCACGCGGTCACCCGCGTGTGCGGACTGTCGTGGGAGAGCGGACGCGAACACACGCAGGAGCGACTGGAGCTGACCGACGACCGGAGCTGGGTCGACCTCGGCACACCGGGCAACCGAGAACGGCTGCTGCAAGCGGTGTTGGCCGCGGCGATCGTCGGCTCCGGCGCCGTGTCGGACACCACCTCGGTCACGCTGGCGGCTCGTTGCCTGCCCGCAGTCGCGTACCTGCCGGCCAGTCCCGTCACGGCGGGAGAGGCGGGACTCCGGCTCGAACTGCGGCTGCGCCCGGGGCCGTTCGTCCTCCCCGACGACCTCGTGACGCAGATCAACGCCGAGGACTTCAGGGAGTTCGGCGAGGAACTCGCAGCCTCCGTGCTCCACTCCCCCTTCGCCGCGAGCGGCGGCACCACGCTGAGCGTGGTGCCGCCGCCGGCCGCCCGAGACCGGAACTGAGGCGTCGGGCCGACTCGTCGACGATCGTCTCGTACGGAAAGGAGCCCCGGTGGACGGCCACCTCTCGCATGTCCTGGGCCTGACCAGTCCGGACGCCCATGTCATGACCGGCTCGTACACCTACAGTGGCTGGAACGTGGTCCACATAGCCGGGACCGGCCTCCTTCACGCCATGATGCCCACCCAGCACGAGGCGGAGCATGCCGCGCTCAATGCCTCCAGCGCCTGGGGCACGGCGCTGCTCGCCTTCCATGTCGCCCACCTCAAGACCGGCGATCCGACATACCTGGACACGCTGAGAGAGCTGGTCGAGCGCTGCCGTACCACCCATGAGGCGTACGCCACCCACGCCTCGGTCTTCGGGATCTGCTCACGTTCCGAGCTGATGCCGGACGAGCTGCTCGCCGGCTATCCGGAGTACGTCCGCTTCCACGAACTCGCCCAGCGGACCGGCCCGGATCCGGAGTCGCGCCCCTACTGGCACAGCGTCGCGGTCGACAGCGCGCTGATGGCGTGCATGCAGACGCCAATCCTGGACCGGCTGGCCGAGTGCGGCTTTGCGGGATTCTCCCCGCCCGCACGGGTCCTGCGCGACTCGGACAGTCCCGACGCCCGTTTCCGCGCCCTGCGCGGGCAGAACAGCGGCCTGTGGACGGAGTTGGAACGGATGCTGGCCGACACCCTCGGCTCCGAAGTGTGGGAGCGGTTGCGGCACACGGCCACCGCCGACATCGAGGGCGTCGGCGCCTTCGGCACCGAGGTCTGGGACCATCTCCAGGCGGTCACATTCAACACGGCGTCCAGCGCGCTGCGCGAACTGGGCTTCGCCACACCGAAGATCGAGGAGATGATGGCGGCCAGTGAGGAGACGTTGAAGGCACTGCGCGGGGTCGTCCCGGAGGCGGAGCGGATCTTCGTGCCGCCCGGTAGTTTCCGCACGGACGCGTTGAGCCTGTTCGAGCTGGAGAATCTCACGCTGCGCACACCCCGCCCGGCCAAGGTCCGGCGCTGGGCCGACCGCGGGGCCACCGCGCTGACATCGGGCGCGTCCCCTCGTACGCATGTGTACGTCTGCGTCCGCTCCCTGGAGCGCCTGCGGGTGCAGTTCGACCTCGACGCCGGCCATCTCACGGACCTCGCCCCCCTCACTCCCGTGGTGGCCGTCCTGGTGCCGGCGGACGAGCGCACCGGGCGCCCGGTGGAGCTCTTCGTCGTCGACGACCCGGGGCAGCTCGCCGAGATCCCGGCGGCGGGCACCGACCTGGGCGTCGTGGTGAACTACTCGCTCGCGTGCAGCCTTCGGGGATCCTGGGCCGCCGCGTGGCTGCCGAGGCTGCGCACGCTGGGCGAGACGACGGCGCTGTTCGACACCCTCCCCCGGCGTACCGTGCCGGTCCTGCTGGAGTCCGGTCATCCGCTGCGGTACGCGCTGATCGCCGTACGTGACGAGGAGCACGAGTCTTTCGTCCTATGTGTGCGGCTGGGCGACGATCCGCTTCTGCTGCTGCCGTGCGGCTTCGCTGCGGGCCAGGCGATTGCGAGTTGGATCCACTACACCTCGGGCGAGCGGCTGCGGTCGGATCTCGCCGTGCTCGGCCGCGACGAGGAGCATCTGGTCCCCGTCGTGGTCGGTCATCTCGTCGGTGAGGAAGCCGTCATCGGCTTCTGGGCGGCCTGACATGGGTACCTCCTCGGGCGCCTTCGACCACGACGGCTGGTGGATCTCCCAGCCCGGCGACGATCCCAGGAGCACGCAGTTCGCGTCGGCGCACGAGTCCCACCACAAGCAGCTGCAGGATTCGACGAGTTACGGCGCTGTCGCACGTGTCTACCACGAGCTGGGCAAGGCCACCGGGCAGGCGCGGTACGGGGAGTCGGCCGAGCTGCTGACCCGGGCGAGCACGAACGTGCAGGAGGCCTTCGCGTCCTGGCTGCCCGCCGCCGCGCTCGCGTGGACGCGCGCCGACCTGGTGCGCGGCTATCCCGAATACGGGCCACACTACGACGCGTTGGAGAGCCTGGTCGGCGGGATCAAGAGCCCCTATCTCCGTTTTCACGCCGCGCACACGCTGTGCCGCGCCTGCATGCAGACGACGGCCATCGCCACCGCGCTCCGCGCCGGTCTGCACAGCTTCTCGCTCGCGGACATCCGTGACCGTGACCTGCCCGACTCCCGGTTCGCGTTCCTCCGCAGACGCCCGCCCAACTGGGAGCAGGCCGTGGCCCTGCTGACCGCCGAGGCGGAACGGGACGAGCGGCTGCACGGACTGATCACCGCCGCATCTCTCTCCGCCGCGCTGTTCGATCCCGCGTTGGAGGACGTGTGGCAGCGGGTCAATCAGGTCATGTACGACACCATCGCGGACGCCCTGCGCACAGCCGGGCTCCTGACGCTGACGCTCGACGAGCACCTCGAACTGACCCCCGCGCTGCTCGCCGCGGCCCACCGCATCGGCGGTCGGCTGGACCTCCGACCTGGCCACCGCAGACGGCAGTCGGAGGTCGCGAGTGTCGTGCTGGGGAACGCGGAGAGCGAGGCGTTCACTGTGGCACCGCCGCTCCTGGCGCGGCTGTTGCCGCGCGGCACGGATCCGGGACTGATGGTGGCCGACCTGACCGACCCCCATCTGTTCCTCACCCACCGCCGAACCGCCGCTCTCGCCGCCAACTACACGATGACGCCGGACTCTTCGCCCTGGGCCGCCGGCATCACCACGGTGGCCCGGCGGACGGTGGTCGAGCCGACGGGACACGTCGTCGAACTGCTGGAGCTCCCCGGCCCCGAAACGCTCACGGACCCGGCGCTCCCGGTGTTCGCCGTCGCTCCTCTGTCCCTGTTCGCCGAACCCCACCTGGCACCCTGGCTACAGGGCTCCTGGCCACGCACCACCGCGCTCCTGCTCGACGTGCCGCTCGCCCCGCACCTGGATCTGTGGCTCAGCCGGCCCGACGCCCGCTTCCACCACGTGTTCCTGCGGATCGAGTCGTTCGGTCGCGTGGTCCCCTTCCTGGTGGGCACGGTCAAGACTCCCGACGAGAGCCTCCCGGCCCTTCTGATCCGACCGCTGTCCCACGCGGGTGTACGGGTGCACAAGGCCGCGTTCGCCGAGATGTACGTCGACAGCCCGGCACTCGTGGAGGACGCCGACTTCCTCGCCGAACGCCAGGAACTGCTGAACCTCAGCCTCGCTCATCTCGCCGGAGAGGAAATCCGTTTCGGCCCGTCGACGACACGGATGCACGACCAGCCGTAGGACGGGTCTGTCAAACGAGCGGTGTAACTGGGGTTGTTGGAGTTACTGACGGGCTGCCGAGAGGCGGCCGTCGAAGGTGATGTCGAAGGCGTTGAGTGCGGTCTTCCAGCGCATGGTCCAGCGGGCTTGTCCCTTGCCGGTGGGGTCCAGGGACGTGATGGCCATGTAGACGCACTTCAATGCGGCCTGCTCGGTGGGGAAATGTCCGCGGGCTTTGACCGCCCGCCGGATCCTGGCGTTGACGGACTCGATCGCGTTGGTGGTGCAGACGATGCGCCGGATCTCGGTGTCGAAGCGGAGGAACGGGGTGAACTCCTCCCACGCGTTCTCCCAGAGCCGCACGATCGCCGGATACTTCCGGCCCCAGGCATCGGCGAACTCGGCGAACCGCTCGAGTGCGGCCTCCTCGGTCGCCGCGGTGTAGACGGGCTTGAGGACGCGGGCGATCTTGTCCCAGTCCTGGCGGGCGGCATAACGGAATGAGTTCCGCAGCAGGTGCACCACGCAGGTCTGGACCGTGGTGCGGGGCCAGACGGCCTCGACCGCGTCAGGCAGGCCCTTGAGCCCGTCGCAGACCAGCATGAGGACGTCGTTCACACCGCGATTCTTGATCTCGGTGAGGATGTGCATCCAGTGCTTGGCGCCCTCGCCGCCGTCGCCCGCCCACAGCCCGAGGATGTCCCGCCGACCCTCGACAGTGACCGCCAGGGCCACGTAAATGGGCCTGTTGGCAACCGCCCCGTCACGGATCTTCACGTGGATGGCGTCAATGAAGATCACGGGATAGACGGCGTCGAGGGGCCGGTTCTGCCATTCGGCCATCCCGTCGAGAACCTTGTCGGTGATCGTTGAGATCGTCTGCCGGGACACCTCGGCCCCATAGACTTCGGCCAGGTGGGCCTGGACCTCACCGGTCGTCAGGCCCTTCGCCGCGAGCGAGATGACCATCTCGTCCACGCCGGACAGACGCTTCTGCCGCTTCTTGACGATCTTCGGCTCGAAGCTGCCTTCCCGGTCGCGGGGCACGGCTATCTCCACCGGGCCGACATCGGTCAACACGGTCTTGGCCCGGGTGCCGTTCCGTGAGTTGCCGCCGTTCTTCCCGGCCGGATCGTGTTTGTCATAGCCGAGATGGTCGGTGATCTCACCCTCGAGAGCGGACTCCAGGAGCCGCTTGGTCAGCTGCTGGAGCAGCCCGCCCTCGCCGGTCAGCTGAAGGCCCTCGGCCTGAGCCCGGCCCACCAGCTCGTCAATCAGTCGGTTGTCCACAGACTTCGCCGGCGCCTCAGACGGCTCGACGGCCTCGGGCTCAGTCACGTTGTTGCTGGTCATCGATGCATCTTCCATGATCGGGAGTTACACCGAACGTTTTACAGTCCCCGTAGGACAGGCGCGGGACCTGTGCGTGCCTGGAATCACGTCCGTGCAGCTCAAGCGGCCTGTTGGTACTCGTGGATCACTCCGCCGAGGCGGTCGTGTCGACGTATGTCGAGGCGAGCGATCTCCCTGGGGCCGGTGATGGTTTCGGGGAGTGCGCGCAGCGGCGCGGCTGCCTGCAGGGAGCGGTGGGTGCGGTGCTCGTTGTAGAACCGCTCGCTCAGGGCATGGCGCAGGTCGTGAGCGTTCCAGATGAGGATGCGGTCGAGGAGCTCGCAGCGGAGGCTGAGCACCCATCTCTCCACAATCGAGTTCATCCTTGGCATGCGGTCGCCGGTGAACACACTCTGGATGCCGACATCGGCGAGGGTCTCGTCGATCAGGGCAGGGTACTTCGCGTCGCGCTCGCGGATCAGGTAGGCGGCGTGCGCGCCCACGTCCTCAAGGTCCATGACGAGGTGCTCGCGCCTGGGTCACTCAGCCCGCGGTGGGGTGCGCGGTGGTACCCAGGACGCGGATGCGGAGGGTTGCGTGCTCGATGACGGCCAGGACGTACTGCCGCTGCCCGGTCAGGGTGATGGTTTCGATGAAGTGAACTGCTCGTCCTCGGCGTGAAAGTGGCGGCGTCCACGGTCTGGGAGATCCTCAAGGACGCCGGGATCCCGCCGGCACCCGAGCGAACGTCCAGTACCTGGGCGGACTTCCTGCGCTCCCAGGCCGATGCCCTGCTGGGAGCGCACGGCGGACGCCGGGCACGACAGCGGCGAGAAGCGGAGTTGAGAGCCGCTCATCACCACCGCGACCGGGGAGAGGGGCTGCGACATACCGGATCTCGAAGGCTCACGCAGGGCGCTGCGTTCCCAGGACCCAGGTGCGTTGCTGGGACTGCCGTAGGGGCAGTGACTGGACGCAAAGGCGGAGCCGTATGAGGTCGCGCGGGTGATCCGCACCATCCAGCTATCCTGCGGTACCTCTCGGACGCGCCGCTGTGCGGCCGGGTGACGGCCGCGACCGACAAGGTGGAGGCGTTCAACGGCTTCAGAGACTGGGTGCGGTTCGGGCAGCGCGGAACGGTCGTGCAGGTGGGGCGATGAGCCGTACCTGCGTCCCGCAGCCGGCCTCTCCGCCGTCCAGCACCGCACTACATCGCCCGCAGTTCCCGCCGAGTCAGCGCGTATCCGAAGGCTCCGAGCAGGGAGAGGCCGGTGGCGACGAAGACCACCCGGCTGCCGAAGGCGTTGACCGCGGCGCCCACCCCGATCACCGACAGAGGGAAGACGGCGAGGCCGCAGAAGGTGACTGCCGCCATGACCCGGGCGAGCAGCGCGGGCGGGGTGTTCTTCTGGATCCCGGTGATGATCAGGACATTGAGCACTGTGCTGGCGCCGCCTGCGACACACAGCATCAGCACCGCGCCCCACAGCCCGGTGAACGGCACCAGGCCGACCGCCGCACCCATCAGAAGGCCGCAGAACACGGCGGGGTAGCCGCGGGAGCGCAGGTCGCCGAGACTCGCGGAGATCAGCCCGCCCAGCAGCGCGCCGCCGGTGAACGCGGCGAGCAGGCCGCCGAGGCCGATCGCGCCGGTGCCGAGGTCGTCGGTGGCCAGGGACGGCAGGGCCACCCGTGTCATGCCGCCCATGGTGAGGTTCGCGGCCACGGTGACGGTGAGCACGATGCGCAGCAGCCGGGACTCGCGAAGCAGACCGGTGAAGTTTCTGGGCACGGAGGCGCGTTCGGCGACGTCCTTCGCCGGGGCTGCCAGTTGGCCCCGGCCGATCATCAGCAGGGTCACCGCCGAGGCGGCGAAGGTCAGTGCGTCGGCGGTGAGCGCCATGGCCGGATTGAGCCAGGCGACCACGGCGCCGGCGATGCCCGGGCCGATCAGGCCGGCGGCGAAGTTGACCGTCTGGTTGAGGGAGTTGCCCGCGTGCAGTTCCTCCTGGGGCAGCAGGCTCGGTGTGATGGCCCAGGCGGCCGGCAGGAACAGTCCTGCGCCCAGGCCGACCAGGCCGCTGAGGACACCGATCAGGAAGAAGCTCTCGACCTGGCAGGCGGCAACTGCGGCCAGCGCTCCGGTGGCGAGCAGTCGGCCGATGTCCGCGGCCATCATCACCCGCCAGGCTCCGAAGCGGTCGGCGAGCACCCCGCCGAGCGGGGTGGCGGCCAGTCGGCACGCCCCGTACGCGGCGACCACCAGGCTGAGCGCACGAGCACCGCCCGCGAAGGAGTAGACGAGCAGCGGGAGCGCGACCAGTTGGAAGGCGTTGCCGAACTCCGAGGTGCCCTGCCCAATGATCAGCAGCCGGTAGCCGCGGAAGCGCAGGGGGAGCAGGCTGATCCGGGGCCGGAAGCGGACAGGCGGCCGAAGGGTCCTGGCGGGGTCAACCATGCACCGACACCGGCAGCGACTCCAGGCCGCGCAGCATGATGGTGTTCCGCCAGGGCAGGGTCGCCTCGTCCGCAGCGAGCTCGATGTGCGGGAAGCGATCGAGCAGTCCGGTGAGGGCGACCTCGCTCTCCAGCTTGCCGAGGAACGAGCCCAGGCACCGGTGCAGCCCCTGGCCGAAGGCCAGATGGCCGGGGTCGTTCCGCTCCAGGATCAGCCGGTCGGGGTCGGTGAAGCGGTCCGGGTCGCGGTTGGCTGCGCCGAGGGACACCAGAACCAACTCGTCCGCAGGGATTTCCACGTCGTCGACGGTCACCGGTTCCTTGGTGAACCGCAGGGTGGCCATGCTCACCGGCGACTCGTAGCGCAGGAACTCGTCCACGGCCATGGGCATCGCCTCCGGGTGGGCGCGCAGCCAGGCGAGCTGATCAGGGTGGTGCAGCAGGGCGAGGGTCGCGGTGCCGAGCAGGTTGACGGTGGTCTCGTGCCCGCCGATCAGCAGCAGGAAGACCATGGAGAAGACCTCCTGTTCGGTGAGCTCACCTCCGTCGCAGGCGCGCACCAGGTCGGTGAGGATGTCGTCCTTCGGCGCGGCCCTGCGGGCCGCCATCAGGTCCCGGAGGTAGTCGCTCATCTCCGTTTTGGCCTCCTCGAAGGAGGTGTCGCCGCCGTGGGTGAGGATCCCCGTCGACCAGGTGCGGTAGGAGTGCAGGTCCTCTGGAGGGAAGCCGAGCAGCTCACAGATGATCATGATGGGCAGCGGAAACGCGAAGTCCATCACGGCATCGAACCGCTCCCTCTCGCGTAATCCGTCCAGGAGGCCGCCCGCGATTCGTCGTACCATCGGGCGCATCGTCTCGACCCGTCGGCGGGTGAAGACGCCCTGGATGAGCCGGCGCAGCCGGGTGTGGTCGGGCGGGTCGCTGTTGAGCATGTGCACCACGTCGGAGCCGAGGGTGACGCCTTGTGCCCGCCGGTCGGCGATCGCCTGGGTACGGCGTACGTCCTGTCCGAATCGCGGATCCTTCAGAGCGGCGGTGACATCGTGGTACCGCGTCAAGATCCACACTGGGAGGCCGTTCTCGTACTCCAGTGCGGAGACCGCGGAGGCGGCGCGGATCCTGGCGAGGGTGGGGTAGGGGTCCCGGATGAACGCTGATATGCGCGCGTCGGCGTCGTCGATCGCAGTCGTCATGAGCATCTCCTAAACAGTGAAGGCCGGGAAGGGCCAGCGGCGCACCCGCATCGGCAGCCACCAGGCGCGCCCGGCGTGCTCGGCGATCAGGCCGGCCCCGGCGAAGTCCCGCCGTACGGCGTCGGGCAGCTCCCCGGCGTTGATGTCCTCGGTGAGCGCCTCCAGCCGATCGAGATGGCCCGCTTCGTCGACGGTGATCAGCTCCAGAGTCCCCGACCGGCGGTCCCGCACCTCCACGAATCCGGGGCCGCGCCGGAAGATGCACTTGCTCGGGAAGTACGTGGCGCGCCAGTCGGTCACGATGCCCTCTGGTGCGCCGATGACGTGTTCGGGCGGATACAGGTGGTGGTAGAGACGTCGCGCGACGCAGCCGTCGTCGCAGACTGCGTCCCACAGCACGGCGAGTCCCCGGCCGGTGGCCTCCCTGATCAGCATCAGGGCATGAGCCGAGTGAGCGGGCGCGTCGGCGCAGAGACGGACGGCCTCCGGCAGCCGGATGCACCGTACGCCCGCGGTGTGGAGTTCGGTGACGGCAGCGCCCGCCGGGGCGCCCAGGGTCCGGGTGCCCAGGTGCATGCCAGGCAGCCGTCGGGCGACCGGGTCGTAGTCGAGCCACATCTCGGCGGCCACGCCGGGGGCCGTGGCCGGGGCGGTCCTGTCAGACGGCTGTGACGGCATCGTGAGCCTCCGGTGTGTCGAAGTCCTCCTCGGCGGGTCCGTGCCGGTGCTCCACCCGCATCAGCAGCTGGTTGTCGGACTCGACGGCGACATGGAGGCAGCTTCCGTGGTCGTGAAAGAGCAGGCCCAGGTCCGACCAGCGCCGGATCAGGGGGGTGACGACCGCCGCGCCGCCGGGGATCCGCGCGGCGAGCGCCGCGGCCGAGCGGGGCCTGCCCAGGAGCCGGAAAAGCGCCAGCTCCACCGGGTCGGTCAACTCGATCACCCGCCAGTCGTAGGCCGGCCTGGTGTTGACGAGCACGATGCGGTCACCGGTGTCCAGGTAGGTGAGCCGACTGTCCGGGTACCGTTGGCGCCAGGTGCCGACCGCCTCGGTGAGGGCGTCGCCGAGATCGGTGCCGATGCCGCGCAACGGGGCGGTGAAGACATAGGCGAGGTCCGCGAGTTCGCCCTCGGGCAGCCGGTAGGTCTCGCGGTACTGGAACGCGGGCCGGGTGATGTCGAAGCCCATCTCCGGCCGGTCGAAGTAGGGGCTGAACCGCTCGATGACGATCCGGCCGGCCGCGGCGGGCGGGTCGAGGTGGTGCAGCAGGGGC
Organism: Streptomyces sp. NBC_01390; assembly: GCF_045040105.1. Classification (NCBI taxonomy): domain Bacteria; kingdom Bacillati; phylum Actinomycetota; class Actinomycetes; order Kitasatosporales; family Streptomycetaceae; genus Streptomyces; species Streptomyces sp. NBC_01390. The sequence continues at coordinate 1,377,735 of NZ_CP109551.1, forward strand.
ATCTGCCGGATGACCGACTCGTAGTCCTCGGGCTCCTCGCCGGGAAAGCCGTAGAGGTAGTTCCAGGACACCGAGACCCCGGCGCTCTGTGCGTCGCGCAGTGCGCGGACGTTCTGGCAGCCGGTCACGCCTTTGTCCATGACGCGCAGCACCCGGGTGCTCAGGCTCTCGATGCCGGGCTGGACCTGCACCGCGCCGGAGTCGGCGAGGAGCTGGAACTGCTCACGGCGGAGGTTGGCCTTGACCTCGAAGTGCAGCCGTAGATCGACAGGGAGGCCGGCGAGCGTCTTCAGCACGGTGTTGAAGTAGCTCATGTCGAGGATGTTGTCGACGACGTAGACGTCCAGGAGCTGGTGGCGCTCGGTGAGGCTGAGCACTTCGGCAAGGAAGTCATCGGGGTGCTTGCTGCGGAACTCCATGGAGGAGCCGTTGAGCCCGCAGAAGGTGCAGTGGTGCTTCTCGCCCCACCAGCAGCCCCGGGAGCCTTCGAGTACCAGCTTGGGGTCGATCCAGTGGGCCGCGGTGGAGGCGTCGAGCCGCTCGAAGAAACCGTCGAAGCGTGGGGTGCGGATGGCAGCGGGCGGCAGCGGACGGGTCGCCATGGCGTTGGCCACCGAGGCGCCTGACGCATCGCGCATGCACAGTCCGGGGATGCCGGACAGGTCCGGCGGCGCGGTCTTGGAGGCGGCAGTGTCAAGGGCGTCGAGCAGCGCGGGAAACGCTGCCTCAGCCTCGCCGCGTACGACGAAGTCGAGGAACGGGAAGTTGCGGTGCAGGGCGGCCCCCTGAGAGCCGTCGCAGTTGGCCCCGCCGAAGACGACCCGGACGCCGGGGCAGGTCTCCTTGAGGAGCCGCGCGGCGGCGAGGCTCGCGGTGTTCTGCTGGAAGGTGGTGGTGAAGCCGATGAGGTCGGGCGGGTCGGTGGCGAGTTCACCGACCAGGCGGGTGATGAACTCCGGGGCGATCGCACGGGCGGCCCTGGCCAGCGCCCGCTGCTCCTCGCCGGCGCCGTTGGCCGCGAGGAACCGGAAGTAGTCGGCGAACTCCGCCGCTTCGGGGCCCGTCCCGTCGTCCGCCGGGTCGTCGCCGTACAGGGCCCCGGCGAACGCCCAGTCGCCCGTGCCCTGGAAGTACGACTTCTCGGAGAAGTAGCTGTAGGCGTCGAGGTCGAATCCGGCCCGCTCCGCCGCCCAGTCGGCGAAGTCCAGGTTGGCGTAGCGCACCTCGACGTCATGGCCGCGCTCGGCGGCAGCCGTGTGCAGGATGCCGAGCGCCAGCGACGGCACGTCGAGCGCCCCCCACGGCATTTGCACCAGAACGATACGCATGAGTGGTCACTTCCGTCGTGGAGCTGCCGGACAGCAGCGGGCACCGGGGCTGCTCGCCTTCCGGTGCCCGGTGCTGCTCCGGGGCACGGTAGGCCCCGGAGCAGCGGTGCTCACTTCTTCTCGGTGGCCTTCGGCTGAGCCTGGGACGGCTTGACCGGGACGGCCTTCGTGACGTCGATCGTGAACGCGGTCACCACCGCGCCACGGTCGCGCTCCGGGGTGCTGATCGGGTCGTTCTGAACGCTGCGTCGCTTCATCGTTCTTCACCTCCTTCCCGGGACTCGTCGGTCATCCAACCGCGGGACGCAGCCGGATGGTCGGGGGTGGGTACCGGCCATGCGCTCTCGGTGAATCGCAGCATGGTGTCGAGCACCAGCGCGTGGTCAGCGCTCCGGCGGCTCCGGTGGCCGCCGTCGACCCAGACCACATCGTGTGGCACTGCGAGGCTCCGGAGTTCCTTCGCGTACCGGTCCACCTGGGCGGGAGGACAACGGTCGTCGGTGGGCGATGCGATGAGCAGCACCGGGGCCCGTACCCGCGCCACGTACGTCATGGGGCAGGCGGCGCGGTACCGCTCGGGGACCTCGGCCGGGCCGCCACCGAAAAGCTCCCGGTCGACGGCGCGCAGGGCGGGGGTCGTGGCGTGGTGAGCCGCCACATAGTCGGCAATCGGGTACGCCGCCATTCCCAGCGACCACAGCTCCGGCTGCGCGCCGAGGGCGAGCAGGGCCAGATAGCCGCCCCAGGAGAAGCCGCACAGACCAGTGCGGTCCGCGACCGCCACGCCCTCGGCGACGAGCGCGGCGCGCACCGCGGCGAGGTCCTCGATCTGCGCCAGGCCAACCCGGTGGCCCCAGTCGTGCTGCCACCGCGTCCCATATCCGGTGGAGCCCCGGTAGTTGGTACGGACCACCGCGTAGCCGGCGCGGGTGAGGAGATCGATCCGCGGGTCATAGCTGTCACGGTCGTGGGTCGCAGGGCCGCCGTGCAGCAGGAACAGCGTGGGCCAGGGGCCGGGACCGGGGGGTGTGGTGACAAAGCTGTGGATGCGCCCGTACGACCGCGGCGTCCACCGCTCGGTGCGGTGCGCGCCGTCCAGAGGATCGAGTTCCGAGCCCGCCCCGGTGCCGGGCGCGCCCGGCCTGAGGACCAGGGTGCGGGGCGGCATCGACTCTCGGCTCCATACACAGTGCAGGGTGCCGTCCGGCGCCGGCGACAGGTCGTGGATGGAGCCGCCGGGCATGGGTACGTCCGTAACCCGGGAGCGGTCCAGGTCCGCCACGACGAGGCGGCTGCGTCCAGCGTGCTCGTGCTGGACGAGGACGCCCCGGCCGGCTCCATGCCAGCGGGCGGAGATCTCCGAGGCGAACGACAGCCCGGGGACGAGGCGGGGGTGAGAGCCCTCGGACGGCCGCCAGGTCGCCACGATGTATTCATTGGCGAGTTCAACGACCAGGAGGAGGTCGGCCTCGCCGTCGGGGTCCGGGCGGAACTCCATGGGCCAAAGCCGCGCCTCCGGCCTCCCGGGCAGCCGGAGGGCGGCGACGGCGCCGTCGGACGGCCACACGAGGACCGCATCGGCACCGTCGGGCTCCCCGGCCAGCGCGAGCAACCGACCGTCCGTGGTCATGTCGACCAGGCTCAGGTAGCCGGGGACGGAGCCCACCAGGCGGGCCGGGCCGGCGGGTGCTCCCACGTAGCAGCGCGAGGTGCCGTCGACGCCCACGCCGACCGCGGCCAGCGAGCCCGTGCGATCGAAGGCAATGCCGTAGGCCCGGCCGCGCGGCACGCCCCTGAGCGCCGGGACCGCGGGGCCGCCTGCGAACGGCTGGCGGCGCCAGATGCCCTCACCCGTGCCGTCGGAGTCGAACCACCAGATGTGGCCGCCGTCCGGTTCGATCTCGCTCATGTCCACGCCGCCCGGACGGGTTGTCAGGACCCGCCGCCGGTCCGCGGCGATGTCCCAGGCGACCGCCTGCAGCCGACCATCGACGAGCTGTGTCTCGACCGCGCGGCCAGGGTGCAGCGTGGCAAACCCGGGGGCCTGAACGGCGTTCGACACAAGCTTTCCTCCGGTCGGGACGCGGGATTCAGAATTCGCAGGGTGCAGCGATGGCCGCAGACCGGTGGAAAGACGGATTCCGCTATGGCGCAGACACTGGAAAGGGAGCGTGACGGCGACCGATCAGCCGGGAGAGCGTGCGCTGTTGACAGAACAGGGCGGAATGCTGCTCTTACGGATCTCGGGTCGTGCTCTTCAAGACGTGCTTGCCAATAGGGCGCGTATCATGCCGCGCCCATGTCATGCAATCGATACGCTTACATGAGGAAGGAAGCAGAAACGGCTAAGCGGCACAACAATTTAGGGTGACCTCGTTAAGCAATCAAGTAGCCCACGGACAAATGGCCGAGATGGCGCTCCTTAAGGGGCCGCCGCGCCACACTGCCCTCATTCCGCTCCGGGCATCAGGTGGTGGCGCTAACCCTCCCTATGACCGGGCTTGCGGCCTACGGTAGGCCCAGGCGCGATTCCGGATGCGAAAACGGATACGCGGCTGAGTTTGCCACCGCATGGCCGGATCCTCCGCTGCTGTCGAGCAACGCACCTTCAACCCCAGTGCCTCCACACCTGCCATGCGGCCTGACCCTGCTCTTGCCGAATATCTCATCCACGCAGGTGGGATCGGGTTTCGGCGTTGACCGAGGCCGATCGAGTCGCCGGTATCGCGCGGCTGGTGGTCGCCCCGGCATGATGGCCGGCCGTGCTGCTGCGACTGGCCCATCTGCGTGTGACGAAGGTGTTCGCCCTGCTGCGGTTGCTGCCGATGAGCCGCCATGGCAAGGACGCCCAGATCCTCGCTCTTCGCCTTCATCGGGGTACTGGAGCGCCAACTCGACGGCCGGAGAGTGCGGTTCGTCATCACCGCACGAGTTGCTGGACCGCACCCTGTTCTGGAACCAGCACCATCTGCTCCAGGCCTCGCGCGAGTTCGAGCAGCACCACAACTCCCACCGGCCCCACCAGGGCATCGCAGGCGCCCGACCACTGGACGCCCTGCCCCCACCGATCACCGATTCGGAGCAGCTCACCCACCTCGGCATACGCCGACGTGACCACCTTGGTGGCACCCTCCACGAGTACCGGCATGCGGCCTGAACTGCACGGACGGAGTTCTCGGCGAGTGCAAGGTCGGCTGAGAGCGTGTTGTCGCAGCCATCCTCCTCCGGCTCAAGCCACGATGCGTCAGTCGCCGGCGCCGAGGCCTCCGGCGACAACCAGTTCGCGACTGGTGAACTCGCCGGTGAGCATGGGCATAGCGGCAGCGATCGCTTCCCTGGCCTCGGGCAATCGCAGGGATGCGTCGTGGTGGTCCTTCGATTCCCAGACCTCCGTGACCACGATCGTGTCCGGGTCATCGTTGGCCAGGCCCACCACGTAGCTTCTGCAGCCAAGCTCGCGGAGACTGTCGGCTCCGGAGAGCAGGATCGCAACCACGTCGTCGCGCATGCCGGGCTGGGTCTTCATCGAACCGATGTAGCCATAGGCCATGTCATGCCGCCTTCGTCGGAGTTGCTTCTACGCGGCACCATCATGACCGCCCTTCAGTAGACGCCACCGCTGACCACTGCTCCGATAGCCGCGCCCATGCACATCGGGCAGTTGCCGGATGGATAGGAGAAGTCGGTGGGGTCGTTGTCTGCGTAGTCGTACGGAGACTGGTTGGGGTTGTCGGCGGACGCCGGGACCGGGTCCTGTGTGGTGAAGCGGTGTTATGCCGTGGCTACGTAGGAGCGGTCGCGTAGTTGGAGGCGGTCGGGGATGTACTGGTCTTCGTACTGGACGGTGTAGCCGTAGGGGTGGAGACGCGACGGGGTGCGCACGCGGTCAGCCAAGCCCTGGCCGGGAACGCTGGAACGTTCGGGATGAAGACGAAGCGGCCCGCAGGCTGCCAAGGCCGAGCCGCCTGTTTCCGCTCAACGCCGACGCATGAGGCTCGACGGGTATTGGTACACGTACTTGACCGAGAACTCCGCATCCCGCTCGATGCCCCGCCGTTTCTGGGTGAATGTTGGGACGGAGGTACCCGTTCGCAGGTCGCCGAGTGACCTGTTGGGTGACGGCATCCGACGGAGGGGAGACCGGGCTCATGGAAACGCGGCCCGCAGGGCGGGACCGAGAGCAGAGGGACAGTACCCGGTGACGGGGGATCCGAGGCTGTCTGTCTACCGCGCCCAGCATCCCCGGCTGGCCGGGTACGTCGGCCGGCGGGTCCGCAACGAGGCGGCCGTGGCGGACATCTGCCAACAGGTGTGGGTGGCGTACTTTCGCCGCTCCTGGCAGGGATACACGGACGAGGTGGCGCCTCTCTTCGTGATCGCCCGGCGCCGGATCGCCGACTGGTACGAGGAGGCTGGACGCGCCGCGGACCTGCCAGGGGACGCGTTTTTGTACGAGACCCTCGACCGGGGCCGTGACGACGAGCAGGCGGAGAGCGACCGCGCGAACATCCGCGTCGACCTCCAGCAGGCCCTGACCCGGCTGACCGAACGGCAGCGCCAGGCGGTAACCCTGCGCTACATCGACGGACTGGACCGGGGCACCGCGGCCGCGCTGATGGGCATCGGCGTGGACGGCCTGAAGAAGCTGACCTCGGCAGCCGTACGCGAACTGAGGTCCATGCCCGAACTCCAGGATTACCTCCACTCCCCCGGCCCAGGAGCAGCCGCTTCCCTCGAACAAGGGGCATCCCGATGACGCACGACCCCACCACGCCAGGCCCCGTACCCGTCGGCGACGCCCGGTCGGCAGAGGCCCGGATCGAGGAGCTCCTCACCCAACTGGACGCTCCCCGTCCGGCGTTCAGCGACGGCGAACTCCTTGCCGGCTTCCATGCGGTGACCGAGCAGCTCGACACCCGTGACGGTCCGGATGAATCGCGCGACGACCTGGACACGCGGCGGGCGGAGATCGGGGCCGACGCCTACGCGCTCGGAATGGAGTACTCGGCACGCAAGGACTGGGAGCGGGCCACCCGCTGGCTGCAGTTGGCTGCCCGCTCAGGGGTCGCCGACGCCTCCTACGAACTGCAGACCTTCCGCCGCCGACGCGCCACCAGCAACGTCATCGGCCCGGCGCACGCCCCTGACAAGAGGTGGGAAGAGCCCGCCTCCCGGCTGGCCCGGCTACGCCGCGGCTTCGTACGGCTCCACAACGCCGAGAGCCTGGCACACACTCTGAAGTCGATCTCGGACGGGGCGGTGCAGGACCTCGATTACCGCGTGGCCTGTTTCAACCTGGTGCGTCCCGACGGGGACCTGGTCGTGGTGTCGGTGGCCGGCGACGAGACAGCCGAGGCGTTCCTGACCGGCCGGGTGGGACCGCGGGCGGCGTGGGACGCGCGGCTGTCGATGGGCGAGCGCTGGGGTGACGTCGTGTTCGTCTCGCACCAGATCGGCTGGACCGCCGACGGGGACGGGGTGCCGGCGTGGCGGGCTGGGGCGGGCGGAGATCCGGCACCAGGCGCCTGGCACTACGAGGACCGCCTCTTCGCCGAGGTACGCGCCGACACCGGCGCTCTGCTCGGTGTGCTGTCGGTGGACCTGCCCCGCAACGGCCTCCTGCCGGGCCCCTGGGAACGCGAGGCGCTGGCGCTGTACGCCCGCGAGGCAGGTCTGGCTCTGGCCGCCGCGCGGCTGCGCGCCGCCGCCGAGCGGGCTCGAGTCCGCTCGGAACAGGAGAACGGCCCGCTACCGGTGAGCGAGGCGCGGGTGCACCGGGCCATGGAGCACTCTCCCCGGCCGATGGCGCTGGCGGAACTGCCGCCCGAACAGTCGAGCCGACTCCTTTACGCCAACGCCGCCCTGTGCCGGATGCTGGACCGCGCACCAGCCGCCCTGCGTGAATTCTCTGTGGAAGACCTGGTCCACCCGGACGACCTCGCCACCTGGCTGCGGATGTCGCTGAGCCGGGACACCGGCCGCATTCGGCTGGCCCGGCGCGACGGTTCCTACGTGACGACATCGGTCAGCGCCGTTCCCGTCACCACAGGCGACGGCAGGACTCCCCCCGGCGGACCGGGCACGCGGGCCCCGCTCCCCCGCCTGCTGATCACCCTAGACCTGCGCCGCCCCGACCGGCCCGACGGTCGTCCCGCACTGGCCCGTGATCCGCTCACCGGGGCCGTGACCGGGTCGGCACTCCGCTCCGAGCTGCGACGGCTGCGCGCAACGACCGGGACGGACGGCCCCGCCATGAGCCTCGCCCTGCTGTCGTTCGGCCTCGACGACTTCACCCAGCTCAACGCTGCGCACGGACCCGAGACGGGCGACGCTGTGCTGGTGGAAGTCGTCCAGCGGCTGACCGGGCTCACGCTCCCCGGGGACGTAGTAGCCCGGGTGGGCGGGGACGAGTTCGTGCTGCTGGCGCCAGGACGGACATTCCAACAGGTCGAGGAATTGGAGCCACGCGTCCTGGCCGCGCTCGCCCACCCGGTGCACGTCGGCGACGTCGCCGTGCAGCTGTCCGCGAGCGTGGGGCGCGGCTGGGCCCGGGACGGCATGACAGCGGAACAGCTCCTCGACACAGCCGACCAGGACATGCACTTCGCCAAAATCCTCCGCAAGACGGTACGGCTGTCATACACCAGCTGAGCCGCCGCCGGAGTAGACCACGAGGAGAACCCCGGAGGGGAGCCAGTTCTCCTCGTGCCGCGGGTGCCGCCGCTGCGGGGGAGCGGCGGCACCCGCCTGAAGAGGGTCGGGAAGCGAAGCGGAAGTCACCGCGCCGGTCCGCGACCGCCGCGGTGGCCGTGGATTCTGCTGGTCACCCAGCGTCGGGAGGTGCGGTTCCTGTACTGGCCGCCACGACGTCCCACCGAGCACCGGGACCTTCGGATCGCCGCTCCCCTCGTAGCACCCGATCCCCCTCAACCCCCTGGTTCTCCTGGGCGGTTGAGGGGGTTGCTTTGCCAGATAATTGCTGCCTGTGTACTCCAGAGTTCAAACAGCTGCTGTGTGATCACTGTCATGAACCTGAGCCACCCCCCAACGGGCGTACGGGCGGCTGTCGTTGCCGCGTGTGCCCTGCTCCTGGTCGCGGGCCGCGCTGACGCCGCGTCGCCCGTCCACCCCCACGATCACCTCAGATCGGGCCCGGTCGACCCCACGACGACCACCGCCGTCACCGCCCTGACCGCCCAGGACGACAAGGGTGACGACGGCGATGACGACGGTGACGGCACCGACCGCGACGACCCGACCGCCGGGTTTGCCCAGCAGAACCGCATGAAGACGGCCCCCGGCGACTCCATCGGACCCGGCGCGCTGACCCACGCCTACGCACAGGCAGGGAAACTGCCGACCGTGCCGACCCGGTGGTCGGAGGTCACGGACGTCCCGCTCCAGCAGGAGGACAAGGAGTACGCCGACCCCGTCGCCTCGAACTTCGGTTCGGGGTTCGGTCTTGTCAGCGGCCGGGTCTCCTCGCTCGCCGTCGACGGGCACACCGTGTACGAGGGCGCCGCCGACGGCGGCCTGTGGCGTTCGGACGACGACGGCCGGCACTGGAAGCCCCTGTCCGACCAGCAGCAGACCCTCGCCATGGGCGCCCTGGCCGTGAACCCCGCCGACCACTCCCTGTGGATCGGCACCGGCGAACCCAGCAACTCCGGCGACTCCTACACCGGCCTCGGCATCTACCGCTCCACCGACCGGGGCCGCACCTGGAAGCAGGTGGGCAGGCGCATCGACGGCAGCATCGTCCCCCGCATCACCTTCGACGGCCGGGGACACGTCTACGCCGCCACCAACGAGGGCGTCCTGCGCCGCGCCGCCGACGACATCACCGCCGACTGGACGGTGGCCCTCGCCCCCGGCGACCCGGACACCAGCTGGTCCTCGGCCGCCACCGACGTCGCCGTACGCCCCGGTACCGGCGGACAGCAGGTGACCGCCGTGATCGCGCGCCAGTTCACCGGGCCCGGGGACGCCAACGGCGTCTACGAGTCCGACGACCACGGCAGGCCCGGCACCTGGCACAAGGTCACCCCGACCGGTGACCTGGCGAGCGTCACCCCCGGCCGGTCGACCCTGTCGTACTCGGCCGACGGCCGTGAACTGTTCGCCCTCGTCGGCGATGCCACGAACGGCAGCAGCGACGGCGACGTCTTCCGCTCGGCCACCGGTGACGCGGCCGGGCCCTGGACGACGGTCGCCGACGAGGACATCCTCAAGGCGTCGGGCGCGCAGAACAGCGACGCGGCCGGCGCCGCCTGGTACAACCAGTACGTCGCCGTGGACCCCGCCGACCCCGACCACGTGTACGCGGGCTTCTCCGAGGTGTTCGAGAGCTGGGACGCCGGAATAACCTGGGCGACCATAGGCCCGTACTGGAACTACGGCCTGAAGTGCTACACCAACGGCCTGATAGCCGGCGGCTGCCCGATGACCACCCACGCCGACCAGCACGCCATCGCCTTCGGCCCCGGCAACCGCGTCTACTTCGGCAACGACGGCGGCGTCTACGAGCGCCAGGCGACCCTGCGCCCGGACCCCGAGCTGCCCTCGAAGGGCTGGACCAACCTCAACCAGGACCTGCACACCCTCCAGTACTACGACGCCGCGTACGGCACCGACCCGAAGACCGGCGCCCTGTCCACCTGGGGCGGCACCCAGGACAACGGCAACGTACTGAGCCTGCCCGGCGCGCGGGAGCTGTACCAGCCCTCGGGCGGCGACGGCGGCTTCGTCCTCGTCGACCCGCACAACGCCGACCGCGCCGTCAACGAGTACGTCGACCTGGACATGTCGCTGACCACCAACGGCGGCCGCTCCGACGGCACCACGCCCTCCTTCACCACCATCTCGCCCGCCTGCGACTGGAACGCCGATCTCAAGGGCTGCGACCCCGGACCCGAGTTCATCGCCCCCTACACCTCCGACACCGCCGACGTGAACCACTGGGTCGCGGGCGGACGTTACGTGTGGGACAACGCCGGCAAGGGCTGGAACACCCGCTGCACCGCCGACTCCTGCGACTGGACCGCCGTCCACGACACCGGTGAGGACCACTCCGTCACCGCCCTCGGTGTGAACGGCACGGTCACGTACACCGGTTGGGAGGACTGGAGCGGCGACCAGTACGCCAGCGGCATCGACACCAATGCCGGCGGCACCTGGCACCGGCTCACCGCGCCGCTGCCCACCCGGTACGTCACCTCGCTCACCGTCGACCCGCACGACGCCCTCCATGTCTGGGCCACGTACGGCGGCTTCACCCGCTCCTACGTCTCCGGCGCGGGCGAGGGCCACGTATTCGAGAGCTCCGACGGTGGCACCACCTGGACCGACCGCACCGGCGACCTGCCGGACGCGCCGGCCGGGGCGCTCGCCCTGTGGCACGGCCACGTGGTCGTCGGCACGGACGTCGGCGTCTTCGCCGCCGCGCCCACCGCAACCGGCTCGTACACCTGGTACCGGCTCGGCGGCACACTGCCCCACGCCGGGGTCGTCTCCCTGGACGTCTCGCCCGACGGCGGGCACCTCCTGGTGGCGACCCACGGACGCGGACTCTGGTCGGCGCAGGCACTGCGGTAACGCCGCTGCTCCCGACGTCCAGGGGACGGAATGACGTTGGGGGCGGGCGCCCGTTCGTTCGGGCGCCCGCCCCCAACAGCCGTTCCGCTACCCGGAGCGGGTAGTGGTCAGAGATATGCCAGGAGAGGTCGTTGCGTGTGCCGTCACCTTGCGGTGTGTCGACCAAGTCGACCTGCTCGACGAGGCCCAGTCACCCGAACCCCAGCGGCGGCAGACTGAAGGCCTGCCGTGCGCTCCTCCATCCCCCGAATTACCGGTAGTTCGTTGAATCCGGCGGTAGAGGTCAATGCCGTGTCCGGTGGTGACTGCGTCGATCAGGGCCTGGAGGTCGGGGAGTGGGTCCTTGTCCGTCCATGCCCGCCACCATCGGCTGAGGGTGGTGGCGGGGGTGAGCCAGGAACGGATGGACCGTAATGCCCTGGGCCAGCAGGGCTTTTGGGGCCGGTGGGGTGTGGCTGGGCCCCGTGTCTGGTCCCAGCAGAAGGAGAAGGCGCAGTCGACCAGGGTCTGGTGGCGGCGGATGGCGCGGGCGGAGCGGACTTGGAAGTCGGCCCAGCCGAGTTCGTCCTTGATCTGCTTGTAGCTCTGCTCGATCCATGGCCGCAGGCCGTACAACCGGACGATCTCGGCGAGGTCGGCCGGCGGGTGCGGGCTGGTGGCGGCGTGGGGTGCGTCGGGGTGGGGCAGGTTGGTGGCCAGGTACCAGGTGGCCTTCTCCGGCAACGTGGCTGGGTCGGTGGTGGACACGATCAGCCGGCAGGGGGAGTCGGGTCCGTAGCCGCCCAGGCGGGCGTCGGCGGCCCACCAGGTCTCGGTGTGTCCGTCGCGGAAGTGCCGCTCCACGGGTGTCCAGTCGCCGGGCCGCTTGGCATCGCGCCAGGCCGGAGCCTGAGCGGCTTCGATGGCGGTGTGCGGCTGGTTGGCTGGGGCCCAGGTGCCGCAGGCGGCTTGAGCGCGACCACGTAGGCCAGGCCGGCCTCGCGCAATGCGAGGTGCCAAGTGTCGCTGACGGAGTAGGCGCAGTCGGCGACCACCGCCCGGCAGCCGAAGCCCGCCTCCTTGCCCCGTGCCGCGAGGGCAGCGGCCGGCTGCGGTTTCGCACGGAAGGACAGGTCGGCCCGGCCGCGGGCGAGGTGGTGAGCGGGGGTGTGGGGAGTCGCGTGCAGCGGGTAGTACACGCGGCCGTCGGTCCACACCGTGGTCACCGTGACGATGCCGTTGTCCGTCTTGCCAAGCCGGCCCAGCCACTGCCGGCCCACATGCGCGGTCGCCGTGCTGTCCTTGCGGTCCCCGGAATCGTCGATCACGATGACCCCACTCTCGTGCGGAGCCGTGGCCGACTTCTCGCGCAGCAGCTCAAGCCGCCGGTCGTTGACCTGCTCGACCTCCCAGGGCGACTCGGACAGAAAGAACTGCAGCCGCTGCACCCCGGCATCCCCGCACCCGCCACCGACTCCGCCCTCGCCGCTGGGCCAGGCTGAAGAAGAGGTCGTCGAACCGGGCCACGTACTCCTCCAACGGTCCCGGCGCGGGCGGACAGGGACGGCGAACGGTCATCTTCAGCCCCCACCAACCCGCCCTGCCGTCAATCCAAACCAACACCGGATTTGACGAACTACCGGTAGACAGCCCCTGAAGGGGCTTCACACAGACAGGACCCGAGCGGACGGCACTTGGGGGGTTCCTGTGCGTCTCAGAGAGCTGTACAGAGGCCCTGTGGCTTCCGGCTGGCCCGCCGGCCCGCTGGCCACAGCCGGTAGCGGGATACTCAGGGAGCCGTTCCCGCAGATAGTCGGTTGTCCACTCGATTTCGAGGGGGCACCCGTCCAGTACGCCGCGGAGCGCAATTGCCGCGTGCATGACCCGTTCGCTCAAGATCCGGTCGTGCGCCTCGCGGTCCCCTACGGTCGCAGGGTGGGGATGTCGAGAGCTTCCAGGACAGCCCGCAGCAAGTCACGCACGGCGCTTGAGTGAACAGCCCCTTCGGGGTGTTGTAGGAACCCTCCATACTGATCCACTGGCCCTCTCGTCTCACACATGTCTCTCACCAAATCGGCGGTGAGATGCGGACTTTGGGCCTCTGACCCGGTCTTCCATGCTCTCTGCTGGCCCTACGTACTGGGGCGGTCGTGTTACATACCCCACACGTCGAAGCACCTCTCTTGTACGAACCCTCCTTTCCCTCAGCCCGCTCGATACGTCAGGATCGGCTCCCATGGACCTGCTGACGACGCTGGTGGACAAGGGGCTGCGGCGCGAGCTGCCGACCCGCGAAGAGGCGCTGGCCGTACTGGCCACCTCCGACGACGATCTCCTCGATGTGGTGGCCGCGGCCGGGAAGGTGCGCCGGCACTGGTTCGGGCGGCGGGTGAAGCTCAACTATCTGGTGAACCTGAAGTCGGGCCTGTGCCCGGAGGACTGTTCCTACTGTTCGCAGCGCCTGGGCTCCACCACGGGCATCCTCAAGTACACCTGGCTCAAGCCGGACGAGGCCTCGAAGGCGGCGGCGGCCGGGCTGGCCGGGGGCGCCAAGCGGGTCTGTCTGGTGGCGTCCGGGCGTGGCCCGACGGACCGGGACGTGGACCGGGTCGCCGGCACCATCAAGGCGATCAAGGACCAGAACGAGGGCGTCGAGGTGTGCGCCTGCCTGGGCCTGCTCTCCGACGGCCAGGCGGAGCGGCTGCGTGAGGCGGGCGCCGACGCCTACAACCACAACCTGAACACGTCCGAGGCCACCTACGGCGACATCACCACCACCCACACCTACGAGGACCGGGTCGACACCGTCCAGAAGGCCCACGCGGCCGGACTGTCCGCCTGCTCGGGCCTGATCGCGGGCATGGGCGAGAGCGACGCGGACCTCGTCGACGTCGTCTTCTCCCTCCGTGACCTCGACCCGGACTCGGTTCCGGTCAACTTCCTGATCCCGGTCGAGGGCACCCCGCTGGCCAAGGAGTGGAACCTCACTCCGCAGCGCTGTCTGCGCATCCTGGCGATGGTCCGGTTCGTGTGCCCGGACGCGGAGGTGCGGATCGCGGGCGGCCGTGAGGTCCATCTGCGGTCGATGCAGCCACTCGCCCTGAACCTGGCCAACTCGATCTTCCTCGGCGACTACCTCACCACCGAGGGCCAGGCCGGCCAGGCCGACCTCGGCATGATCGCCGACGCCGGTTTCGAGGTGGAGAGCTCCGACCAGGTGACCCTTCCCGAGCACCGGGTGGCCGGGGGCGGCTGTGGCGCGTCATCGTCATCGTCGGGGGCGTGCGGCACGGAGGCGGGCGCCTGCGCCTCGGACGCGGCGACGCCCGAACCCCGTACGGACCTGGCCAACGAACCCCGTACCGATCTGGTGACCGTACGCCGCCGAGGTGCCGGAACGGACCTCGCGCCCAATGCCTGACCTGGCTGATCTGCCTCTGTCCCAGCTGCTCGACCTGGACCGGCGGCACGTATGGCATCCGTACGGGCCCATGCCGGGCCGGGTCGAACCGCTCGTCGTGGAGTCGGCGAGCGGGGTGCGGCTGCGGCTCGCGGACGGTTCGGGCGAACTGGTCGACGGGATGTCGTCCTGGTGGTCGGCGATCCACGGCTACAACCACCCGGTGCTCAACGAGGCGGCGCGCGAGCAGCTTTCGCGGATGAGCCACGTGATGTTCGGCGGACTCACCCACGAGCCCGCCGTACGGCTGGCGAAGCTCCTTGTCGACTTGTCGCCGGACGGACTTGAGCATGTCTTCCTCGCCGACTCGGGGTCGGTGTCGGTCGAGGTCGCGGTCAAGATGTGTCTGCAGTACTGGCGTTCGGTGGGCCGGCCGGCGAAGCAGCGCCTGCTGACCTGGCGTGGCGGCTACCACGGCGACACCTGGCAGCCGATGTCCGTGTGCGACCCCGAGGGCGGGATGCACGAGCTGTGGCAGGGCGTCCTGCCCCGCCAGGTCTTCGCGGACGCGCCGCCCACGGAGTACGACGAGTCGTACGCCGATCACCTCCGCTCGACGATCGAGCGGCACGCCGACGAACTGGCCGCCGTGATCGTCGAACCGGTGGTGCAGGGCGCGGGCGGGATGCGCTTCCACTCCCCCGCCTATCTGCGGGTGCTGCGCGAGGCGTGCGACGCGTACGGCGTGCTGCTCGTGTTCGACGAGATCGCGACCGGGTTCGGGCGCACGGGCACGCTGTTCGCGGCGGAACACGCGGCGGTGACCCCTGATGTGATGTGCGTGGGCAAGGCGCTGACCGGCGGCTATCTGACGATGGCGGCGACGCTGTGCACGGCCCGGGTGGCCGACGGCATCTCGCGCGGCGAGGTCCCGGTGCTCGCCCACGGCCCGACCTTCATGGGCAACCCGCTGGCGGCGGCCGTGGCCTGTGCCTCGATCGGCCTGCTGCTCGACCAGGACTGGCAGGCGGAGGTCAAGCGGATCGAGGCCGGACTCCGGGACGGGCTCGCGGGGGCGGCGGAACTACCCGGGGTCCGGGACGTGCGTGTGCTGGGCGCGATCGGGGTGGTGCAGCTCGACCACGAGGTGGACATGGCGGCGGCCACGGCGGCGGCCGTGCGCGAGGGCGTGTGGCTGCGGCCGTTCCGCGACCTCGTCTACACCATGCCGCCGTACGTCACCGGCGACGCGGACGTGGCCCGGATCGCGCGCGCGGTGTGCGCGGCGGCACAGAGTGCGTGAAACAGGAGGGACGAACATGCCGATCCTGGTGATCACGGGGACGGGCACGGAGATCGGCAAGACCGTCACCACTGCCGCCGTCGCCGCCACGGCACTCGCGGCGGGCCGCACGGTGGCCGTGCTCAAGCCCGCGCAGACAGGGGTACGACCGGACGAGCACGGTGACGCCGACGAGGTCGCGCGGCTCGCGGGTGACGTACGGACCCTCGAACTCGCCCGCTATCCGGACCCGTTGGCCCCGGCGACGGCCGCCCGACGAGCCGCGCTGCCACCGGTGCGGCCGGCCGAGGTGGCGGAGGCAGCCGCCAAACTCGCTGCCGAGTACGACGTGGTGCTGGTGGAGGGCGCCGGCGGGCTGCTCGTACGCTTCGACGACGAGGGCGGCACCCTGGCGGACGCGGCCGAGTTGCTGGCCGCGCCGGTACTCGTCGTCACGTCGGCGGGCCTGGGCACCCTCAACGCGACTGAACTGACGGCCCGTGAACTGTCCCGCAGAAACCTCCACTTGACGGGCATCGTCCTCGGCAGCTGGCCGAACTCTCCCGACCTGGCAACCCGTTGCAACCTGACCGACCTGCCGGATGTCGCCGAAGCACCGCTATTGGGAGCACTGCCTGCAGGGGCGGGCGCGCTACCCCCGGCCAACTTCCGCACGATGGCCGGCACTTGGCTGGCGCCGAGCCTGGGCGGCACATGGGACGCGTCGAAATTCGGGGCACGAGAAGCGCCCCTATAGGGGCGCGGGGAACTGCGCGACCAGCCCAATCCAGCGGAAAGCCAACTCACAACCCCACATCCCCAAGCAACCGCACCAACTCAATCCGCGACCGAATCCCCAACCGCGAGAACACCCCCCGCAAATGATGATCGATCGTGCGCGGACTCAACGCCAGCCGCACAGCGATCTCCCGATTCGTCGCCCCCTCCGCAGCCATCCGCGCGACCATCAACTGCTGTGCGGTCAGCCGTGTCGTGAGGTCCGTCGGGCGGGACGTGAGCGTGGCCGGCGCACCAAGTGCCCGCAACTCCGCCCGCGCCTGCGTCGCACAGTGCGGCGCCCCGAACGTCTCGAACGCCTCCAGCGCACTGTGCAGCCTGTCGCGCGCCTCGGTCCGATGCCGCAGCCGACGCAACGCACTGCCGAACAGCAGCTCCGTACGGGCGCGTTCGAAGTCCCGGGTGCCATGCGCGTGCAGGTCGAGGGCCGTGCGGTAGTGGTCGACCGCTTCGGCACCGGGGGCGAGCAGGGCGCGGCAGCGCGCACTGAGGGCCAGATCATCCGCGCTGCGGACGGCGACGGCCCAGCGGTCGTAGTCGGCGTGGGCGGCCCGTGCGACGCGGGTGTCGCCGGTGCGGACGGCGGCCTCGACATAGTGCGGGGTGGCGAGGTGCCGGATGGCGCGGTGACCGTGGCCGGGGCCGAATCCGGCGAGTGCGCGCAGCCGGGCGGCGGCGCTCTCGAAGCGGCCGGTGGACAGGTCGAGGAAGGCGAGCGCCCACAGGGCGAGCGCGGCGGGCAGGCCCAGACCGTGGGCCCGGGCGTGGGTGCGGGCGGCCTCGGCGCGTTCCCGGCAGACCTCGCCGTCGCCGGTCACCGCCGCGAACATGGCGAGGGCGGCCTGCAGATGGCAGGCGCCGTTGTCCTGACCGGTGGCGTACGCCTGCCAGAGGGCGTCGGCCGCGGCGGCCTCGGCGGCGCGTGGGCGTCCGGTCCAGAAGTCGGCGTAGGCCCGGAACTCCATGGCCTGCGGAACGGTCACCGCCTCGCCCCTGGCGCGGGCGGAGGCGGCGGCCCGTACGGTGGCGCGTTCGGCGCCGGAGTGGTCGCCGAGAAGCAGGGCGGCGATGCCGGAGTGGATGAGCAGGGTGGGGTCGCCACCGGGTCCACAGCGCCCGGCGGCGGCCTTGAGGAGGTTGCGGGCGTCCTCGTACCGTCCCTCGACGGCCGCCGCGAGTCCCGCGAGGGTGCCGGGCGGGATGACGCCGAGCCGTGCGGCCACGGTGGCCGCCTCCCGGCAGCGGCGGAGGTCGCCGGTGTAGACGGCGGCCTCGGTGGCACGTGCCAATAAGTGCACAGCGGTGTCCAGGGCGGGGTTCGGGACGCTGTACGACGACTGCGCGTCGGGGTGCGAGTCCCAGGACCCGTAGGGGTGGGACGAATACGGGTACGGGTACGGGTCGTCCGGCGTGCTGAATCGTTCCGGCTGGGCGGAGCGAGACCCTTGATCCCCGGCGGAACGATTCAGCACGCTCCCCTGCTCCAGCGCGGCCCTCGCGTGCCGGACCGCTGCCGTCAGCAGCCCGTCGAAGGCCTCGGTCGCGTTGCCCGACCGCAGGGCGAGCATGCCGCCCAGCGCGCTCTCCTCCGAGGCCGAGGCCGAGACCAGACCGCGGGCCCGGTCCCCGTCGCCGCGGTGCCAGGCGTCGGCGGCGGCCCTGGAGAACAGCCGGGACCGTTCGCGCGGGTCGGGCGAGAGAGCGGCGGCGCGCTCGCCGAGGGCGCCGGCCAGGAGGTGGTCGCCCAGCTCGCGGGCCTCGTGCGCGGCGGCCCCCAACTCGGCGGTGAGCCGTGCGCTGGGGCCGAGGGCGCCGGCGCCGCGGTGCCAGGACCGCCGGGGCGCCTCACCGTCGCCGTGCAGAACGCGGGCCAGCAGTCGGTGCACGTCCCGCCGGTCCGCCGAGGACCCGGACTCGTAGGCCGCGACGCGTGTCCAGGCGTCGCGGAAGACGACTCCGCTCGCCGTCGCGTGCGCGATCCCGGCGGCCTCGGCGGCTTCGAGGGCCCGGGTGTCGAGGTGCGCCGCGGCGACCGCGCGCAGGAAGGCGTTGGTCGCCACCGGGTACTGGTCGGCGGCGGCCAGGAGGAGGAGCAGCCGGGTGTCGTCGGGCAGGGCACGGATGTGCAGGCGGTGCGCCCGCAGCAGTTGGGGGGCGAGCGCGGCGGGTTCCGCCGGGAGCGGGTCGAGGCCCGCCGCCTGTCGTTCGGTGAGGAGCGGTACGAGTTCGGCGGCGGCGCGCGGATTTCCGTACGCGGCACGCAGGACGCGCACGCGGACGCCTTCGGGAAGCGGGGGGCCGAGCTGCTGCCACGCGTCCGTGGGCTGCGGTGGCGAAGTGCGCGGCTGAGGCGGGGGATTCACCGAGGTCACCACACAACTCACGTTACTGGCGAGTTACAAGGCGCGTAAAGACCGGCGATTTCACCGATGCGGCGCGCGTAGACGCGGCCTGACACTCCAGCCAACCCCACGTATATCAGGAGGCACCATGCAGCGCCGCACGCGACGCATCACGGCAGCCGTCTCGGCCGTCGTGTCCTCGATGCTCCTGTCCCTCTCCCTCACCGCCACCCCCGCCCAGGCCGCGACCCACAATCCGATCGTCTTCGTGCACGGCATCAGCAGTTCGTCGAGCAGTTGGAACGACTGGGTCGCCGACTTCAAGGCCGACGGCTACACGGCCTCCGAGCTGGACGCCTGGACGTACTCCTGGTCCCAGTCGAACGTCACCACGGCCCAGCAACTGGCCACCGAGGTCAGACGAGTTCTGGCCGCGACGGGTGCCTCGAAGGTGGATCTCGTCGTCCACTCGATGGGCACGCTGAGCGCTCGCTACTACCTCAAGAACCTCGGCGGAACCGCCTACGTCGACGACTTCGTCTCCACGGCCGGCACCAATCACGGCACGACGATCGCCTCGTTGTGCGCCTGGCTGTACACCTCGTGCGCCGAGATGAACACCGGAAGTTCGTTCCTGACATCGCTGAACTCGGGCGACGAGACCCCGGGCAGTGTGTCGTACGCCAGTTACTGGTCCAACTGCGACGAGGCGCTCAACCCGGACAGCACGGCGCTGCTGAGCGGCGCCACGAACGTCGAGGTCGGCTGCATCTCGCACGACGAGATGAACAACGACCACGGCGTCTACACCCAGGTCCGCGACTTCATCGCCTGATTCCGGCCGATTCCGGCTGCTTTCTGTCGACAGCGAGGGTGCGCGGGTCCCGTCAGGAGGACAATCACGGTAAGGCCAGTCCTCCCCGGGAGGTCCCCATGCCGCTACGGTCCGCCGCGGGCTCCGGCAAGGTGCCGCGGGATCCCGTGCACCATCCGCTGTTCGCCCGTTACTACGCCCGGCTCAGCGTGGCCGCCGAGACCCGGATGGGTCTGGGTGCCGTACGGGGCCGGCTGCTCGCCGGGCTCTCCGGGCGGGTGATCGAGATCGGCGCCGGCAACGGGCTGAACTTCGCGCACTATCCGGGCACCGTCTCGGAGGTCGTCGCGATCGAACCCGAGCGCCTGCTGCGGCAGTTGGCCCTGGAGGCGGCGATGCGCTGCGAGGTACCGGTCGATGTCGTCCCGGGCGTCGCGGAGGCTCTGCCGGTGAAGAGCGAGGCGTTCGACGCGGTGGTGCTCTCGCTGGTGCTGTGCGGTGTCCGGGACGTCTCCCGGGCACTCAGCGAGGTACGGCGGGTACTGCGGCCCGGCGGTGAGGTGCGGTTCTTCGAGCACGGCATCGGGGGCGGCCCCACGATGCGCTTCGCCCAGCGCGCCCTCGACCGCACGGTGTGGCCCGCGCTCGCCGGAGGCTGCCATCTGTCCCGGGACCCGGTGGCCGCACTGCGGGACGCCGGGTTCGAACTCGGCCCGTACCGGCGGCTGTTGCTCTCCGAGCAGGGACCGCGGCTGCCCATCTCGTACTGCGTGATGGGCAGCGCGTGGCGTCCCGCGCGGCCGGGATCGGAGTCGAAGCCCGGGCTCGACGCCTCATAGGCTGCACGCCTCACAGGCTCCACTGGCGCAGTTCGTGCGCGATGTCGTGCACCGAGGCGTCGCCGGTCTTCACCAGCCGGGCCAGGTCGCGCACCTGCTCGGGCGAGGTGACGACCTTGACCCCGCTGGCGATGAGGTAGGCGTAGGCGACCGCTGAGGCGAACAACGCGTTGGAGCGCTCCAACGCCGGTACATGCAGCAGGAGTTGGAGCAGGGCGGCGGCCCGGGCGTGCGGGTTGTCGTAGACGGGGATGTCGAATATCTCGGCCTCGTGGCGGGCGACGGCGGCGACCAGGGCGCCCCAGTCGGATACCTGGGGGTCTCCGGGCGTCTTCCGTTCGGCGATCATGAGCAGCCAGGCGAGGTCGATCCTGAGGTTGCCGAAGTTGTCCAAGGGGTCAGTGACGACCTTCGCGCTTGCCCTCACGGTCCGCGCCGAACTCTTCGGCGAAGACCGACTCGTACTGCTTCATGAAGTCGGCGGCGGCCTCCACGAACGTGTGGCCCGCCTCGCCGGTGTCGTGTCTGACCAGCTCTTCGATATACCGGTTGACGCTCATCCCGCGGGCCAGGGCCTTTTCGCGCGCCGCCTGGGCGGTGCCCTCGTCCACCCGGACGTTCAGCTGAGTCTTCGCCATACCTAGACGCTAGCGCGTATGTGCTAGCACCGGCAAGGGTGCCGAGGAGTGAAAAGGGATACCGGGTGTGCGCCCCGTCACACTACGCTCGGCCGGGACAAGGAACGAGGGACGTCGGTACGACATCGGGCCGTCCACGACCAGCAAGCCATCGAAGGAGGCAGCCTTGTCCACACCTGCTGCGGAGCACGCCCCCGGGCACCCGGAGGCCGACGGGACCGCGGCCCGCACCCGCGCGCTGACCAAGGCGTACGGCACCGGCGAGACGACCGTGCTCGCCCTCGACTCGGTCGACGTGGACATCGCGCGCGGGCGCTTCACCGCGGTCATGGGTCCCTCCGGGTCGGGCAAGTCCACGCTGATGCACTGTCTGGCAGGGCTCGACACCGTGTCGGCGGGGCAGGTGTGGCTCGGCGACACGGAGATCACGGGGCTGAAGGAGCGCGACCTGACCAGGCTGCGCCGGGACCGGATCGGGTTCATGTTCCAGTCGTTCAACCTGATCCCGACCCTGAACGCCGTCGAGAACATCACCCTGCCGATGGACATCGCGGGCCAGAAGCCCGACCAGAAATGGCTGGACCAGGTCATCGACACCCTGGGACTGCGGGACCGGCTGAAGCACCGGCCGGCCCAGTTGTCCGGCGGGCAGCAGCAGCGCGTGGCCTGTGCCCGGGCGCTCGCCTCGCGCCCCGAGCTGATCTTCGCGGACGAACCGACCGGGAACCTCGACTCGCGCGCCGGGCTGGAGGTGCTCGGGTTCCTGCGCGAGGCCGTCGACAACCTCGGCCAGACGGTCGTCATGGTGACCCATGACCCGGGCGCCGCCGCCCATTCCGACCTGGTGCTCTTCCTCGCCGACGGACGGATCGTGGACGAGATGGCCCGGCCCACGGCGGAAGCGGTCCTGGAGCGTATGCGCCTCTTCTCCGGCGGAGGACAGCCCCAGGCAACCTCCCCCGGCAGCCCTGCCGACGGCGACGCCGAGGCCCCTTCCCTCACCAAGCCCACCGACGAGGACTGACACCCCGTGCTGAAGGCAACGCTCAGGAGTTTCCTCGCGCACAAGGGCAGACTTCTGCTCTCCGCGCTGGCCGTCGTCCTGTCCGTGGCGTTCGTCGCGGGCAGCCTGATCTTCTCGGACACGGTCACCCGTACCTTCGACCGGCTCTTCGCCTCCACCTCCGCCGATGTCACGGTGAATCCCCGCAAGGACTTCGAGTCGTCGGTCCCGTCCGGGGAGACCCTGACCGTGCCCGCCTCGCTGGCGCGGCGGGTCGCCGGTGTCGCCGGCGTGGCGGACGCCCACGCGGACGTGTCCGTCGAGAACATCACGGTCGTCGACAACCACAACAAGTCGGTGTCACCGACCACGGGCGCCCCCACGATCGCCACCGACTGGTACCGCACCGACCGCAGCCCCGTCGAACTCACCTCCGGCCGCCTCCCCAAGGGGGACGGCGAGGCCCTGCTGGACGCGGACACCGCCGACAGCAAGGACGTGGGCATCGGTGACACGCTCACCGTCCACGCGCAGCCGGGGTCGTTCAAGGTGAGGATCGTCGGCATCGCCACCTTCACCACCACCAACCCGGGTGCGGCGCTGCTGTTCCTGGACACGAGGACCGCGCAGACCCGGCTCCTGGGTGCGCCGGACCGGGCCACGAGCATCTCGGTGACCGCCGCGAGCGGGGTGAGCGACGCCGAGCTGAAGAGCCGTATCGCGCGGCAGATCGGCGCCACCGACTACGAGTTGAAGACATCCGCCGAACAGGCCAAGTCGGCCGCGGCCGGACTCGGCGGATTCCTCGACGTCATCAAGTACGTGATGCTGGGCTTCGCCGGCGTCGCGGTGCTCGTCGGGGTCTTCCTGATCGTCAACACCTTCTCGATGCTGATCGCCCAACGCACTCGCGAACTCGGCCTGTTGAGAGCCCTGGGCGCCGACCGCCGGCAAGTGCGCCGGTCCGTGCTCACCGAGGCGGTGCTGCTCGGTCTGGTCGGCTCGACGCTCGGCCTCGCCGCCGGGATCGGGCTGGCGGCCGGGCTGATCCAGCTGTTGAGCGCGATCGGCATGGACCTCAGGTCGGCCGACATGGTGGTGGGCTGGCCGACTCCCGTGTCGTCGTACGCCGTCGGCCTCGGGGTCACCTTCGTGGCGGCCTATCTGCCCGCTCGCCGTGCCTCGGTGGTCTCGCCCATGGCCGCGCTCCAGGACGCCGAGATCGCGGGCGTGGGGCGGCCGTTGCGGGTACGGGCGGTGATCGGCGCGATCGTCGGGGCACTCGGGGCCGCCGCACTCGTGGGCTGCGCCACGGCCGATGAGACGTCGACCTCCGCCTCCCTCCTGGGCCTCGGGGTCCTGCTCACCCTCGTAGCCACGGTGATCGCGGGCCCCCTGCTGGTCCGGCCGGTCGTCCGGGTCCTGGGCGGTGCGTTCCCGGCGCTCTTCGGGCCGGTCGGCATGATGAGCCAGCGCAACGCCCTGCGCAATCCCCGTCGTACGGGGGCCACGGCCGCCGCGCTGATGGTGGGCCTTGCCCTGGTCGGCGGGATGTCCGTGGCCAGCGCCTCGATGAGCAAGTCCTTCGACGAGCAGATCGACAGGACGCTGGGCGCCGACTTCGTCCTCCAGAACGACAACCTCGTGCCGTTCCCCCGGGAGGTCACCGACAAGGTACGGGCCACGGACGGGGTCGGTCTCGTCGTACGGCAGCGGTTCGTACCGGTCGCGGTGCGGCTCCCGGACGGCAAGCGCCTGGAGACGACGGCCGCCGGGTACGACACTCGGCTCGACGACGTCGCCCATGTCGCCTACGCGCAGGGCGACACGGCCGCCGCACTCGCGGACGGCCACCTGGCGATGTCCGCCGACTACGCGAAGGACCACGACGTGCGCGTCGGCACGGTGCTGCCGGTGGAGTTCCCGGACGGCGGCCGGACCGAGCTGACGGTCGGCGCCCTCACCGAACAGGACAGCGCCGAAGGATTCGGACCGCAGGGCGGGATCTACTTCGGGATCGCCGTCGCCGAGCGGTACGTACCCGGTGGCCAGGAGTCCGCGCTGTACGTCAACGCCGCGGCCGGCACGAGCGCCGACAAGCTGCGGCCCGCGCTGGAGCGAACCCTTGACCCGTATCCGCAGATCAAGGTGCGTGACCAGGCCGACTACAAGGAACTGATCCGCAACCAGATCTCGGTACTGCTCTACCTCGTGTACGCGCTGCTGGGGCTCGCGATCGTCATCGCGGTGCTCGGCGTGGTCAACACGCTCGCCCTGTCGGTGGTGGAGCGGACGCGTGAGATCGGGCTGCTGCGGGCCATCGGACTGTCCCGGCGGCAGCTGCGCCGGATGATCCGGCTGGAGTCGGTCGTGATCGCCGTGTTCGGCGCGGTGCTCGGGCTCGGACTCGGGCTGGTGTGGGGCGTGTGCATCCACCGGGTGCTGGCCCTCCAGGGCATGGAGGCGCTGGCGATTCCCTGGGGAACGATCGTCCTGGTGGTCGTGGGCTCGGCGGTGGTCGGCATCGTGGCCGCGCTGCTGCCCGCGTTGCGCGCGTCCCGGATGAACGTGCTGGCGGCTATCGCGCACGAGTGAAGGGCGGCGCGCCTGGGCTCGGGGGCGGGTGCCATGTGGCTGGGCTCGCAGTTCCCCGCGCCCCTTTGGTAGGGGCCTGCGGCCCCACCAAAGGGCGCGAACAGGCCCGTGGTGCGTGCAGTCGTGTGCCGCCGATCGGGTTGTGCCTATGGCGCTGTGCAGAGCGGGAAGTGACTGCTGATCAGACGGTCAAATACCTGGTCAGTGTGCTGGTGTTCGCTCCGGGGCGGCGATCTGACGGCGGGTCGGGGGCCGCCGTGCGGGTCAGTCGGGTGGGTGGCTCGAGTGGTGGGGCGGGCGCATCTGACTGACGGTGGATCACGTCGGGGCCGGGTCTCGTCAGCTGACAACACGTCAGCGCCCTGGTCACGGCGGAAGGACTTCGACCATGCGCTCTGCCCGCCTGCTCCTCGCTACCGCGACGGCCACGGCCGCTCTCGCGATCGCCGCGCCCGGCGCGTTCGCCGCCGACGGAGGCGACTGGGACAACGGTGACTCTTCCTACAGCAAGGAGCACGACAAGGACAGCAAGCACGACAAGCCGAACGGTGGAATGCACACGGGTGGCGGTGCGCTCACCGCGGTGAACGACGGCGACTGGAGCAAGGGCGACAGCTCGGACGACAGCAAGAAGGAGGACTGGAGCAAGGACGACAGCGCCGACGACAGCAGCAAGGACGACTGGAGCAAGGAAGACAGCTCGGACGAGAGCAGCAAGGGCGACTGGGGCTCCAAGCACGAGAAGCCCAGCGGTGGCATGCACACGGGTGGCGGCGCGCTCGCGTCCCCGGGTGTCACGGCCGGCGGGATGGCGGCCCTGGCGGTCGTCGGCGCCGGTGCGTTCGCGATGCGCCGCAGGAACGCGGCCGACGGGGTGTCCTGACCGATGCCTGACATAGCAGCCGGGGCCGTCGCGTGCGCACATCCACCTGTGCGCACTGCGGCGGCCCGGCCGGTTTTCCTCCGGTCCTTCTTCAGCCGCTCCCGTTGCCGCCCCCGCTCCCCCTGCCCTGTCTTCCGTCTGCGCTGATTCCGTTCAGCTGTGTTCCCGTGAGGTGGTTCCCAATGGCAACCCGGTTGCCTTCCCCTGTTGGGGCCGAGTCCGTGTCGTCCGGCCGACGGTCCCTGGTGCGTCTGGTCGCGTGGGCCGTCGTACTGCTGATCCCGGTGTTCTTCCTCTTCTCCGGAAACAACGAGTCGGCCGACGACTCCCGCGCGCCCCGCGCCGCCGCGGCCCACGCTCCCTCCTCGTCGGTCGCGCCGAAGTCCTCGGCCACCGTGCCGGCCGGAAAGCATCTGCCGCGGGCCCGTCCGACGCGGCTGCTCATTCCGGCCATCGGCGTGAACGCCCCCTTCGTCGGCCTCGCCATCGGCGACTCGGGCCGGCTCAACCCCCCGCCGGCCGACGACACCAACCTGGTCGGCTGGCAGGCGGACGGCGTGTCCCCGGGAGAGGCCGGGACGGCGATCATCGCCGGGCACGTCGACACCGCGACCTCCGCCGCGGTCTTCGCGGGGCTCAGCGAGCTGAAGAAGGGGAACCGCTTCTCCGTCAACCGGTCCGACGGGCGCACCGCCGTGTTCGTGGTCGACAGTGTCGAGGAGTTCGCCAAGGACGACTTCCCCGACCAGCGCGTGTACGCGGACACCCCGCAGGCCCAGGTCCGGCTGATCACCTGCGCCGGCGACTACGACCACACGGTGCGGGACTACACCGACAACCTCGTGGTCTTCGCCCACCTCGTCTGACCCGTAGGCGTCCGGCTGGGGCCCACCTGGGGGATCAGCGGTGGCGAACCGGAACACCCGCTCCTAGCTTCGGCATATGACCAGACGACATATCACCCACCTCGTATGCACCGCCGCTGTCGTGGCATCGGGGCTGGGTGCCGCGGCGCCGACGGACCACCGCTCGGCGCATCAGGTACTCCGAATCCACCGGGTACAGCCCGGCGAATCGATCCAGCAGGCGGTGAACGCCGCCCGGCCGGGGGACACCGTTGTCCTCTCCCCCGGCACCTATCACGAGAGCGTCCGCATCACGGTGTCGGACCTGACGCTGCGGGGCTCCGTCGCCGGACCCGCCGTCATCGTGCCCGGCCCGGCCTCCGCCGACAACACCTGTGCCACCGCGGGCAACGGCATCTGCGTGACCGGCACGAAGAGCGCTCCCCTCAAGGGCGTCACCCTGCGCTCACTGACGATCCGGGGCTTCGCCAAGAACGGCCTGTGGGCGTCGTGGACCGATCAGCTGAAGGTCAAGAACCTGACCTCCGAGAAGAACGGCCAGTGGGGCATCGCCCAGGAGAGGTCCGTACGCGGCGTGTTCAGCCACAACGTCGCCGAGCAGAACGGCGACGCCGGACTCTTCGTCGCCAACACCGTCGACCGGGAGGACGGCGCCCAGGACAGCAAGGGCACCGAGATCGACCACAACCGGCTGCTCGGCAACCGCATCGGCCTCACGGTGCGCCGCCTGCGGAACCTGACCGTCGACCACAACGAGGCGACCGGGAACTGCACCGGGGTGTTCGTCGTCGGCGACGAGGGCACCCCTCGCGCCGGGGCGATGACCCTGAGCCACAACCGCGTCCTGGCCAACAACAAGCTGTGCCCGAAGACCCCCCGACTGCCCTTCCTGCAGGGCTCGGGCATCGTCCTCACGGGCTCCGAGAAGACCCTGGTGACGAAGAACAGGGTCGAGGACAACGTGGGCACCTCCCCGCTGTCGGGCGGCATCGTGCTGTTCAAGAGCTTCGTGGGCGCCCTCAACGAGAACAACGAGATCCGCGACAACGTGGTGCTGCGCAACGGCGCGGCAGATCTCGTCGACGGGGATCCCGGCAGGAACAACACCTTCCGGGGCAACACCTGCGGGGTCTCCGAGCCCGCCGGAATGTGCTGACCGGCCGGCGCGCCGGCCGGCCCATCCACCTCACCCGCCCCACCCCCACACGGCACCAACAGAGAGGCGAGACACCACATGACGACCGTTGATCCGGCTCCCCCCGCTCCCCCGGCCCTCCCCGCTCCCCCACCACCCATGCGGCTGCGGGAGCTCGTGTTCGGGGCGGCCTGCGCCGCCGCCGTACGCGCCGCCGCCCGGCTGGGCGTCGCCGACGCCCTCGGCGACACGCCAACCACCGTCGAGGACCTGGCGGCGGCGGTGAAGACCCAGCCCCGCACCCTCAGGCGGCTCCTGCGCGCGCTGTCCTGCCAGGGCGTCTTCGCGGAGCGTCCCGACGGCACGTTCGTCCACACGGAGATGTCCCGGCTGCTGCGCGAGGACGACCCGCACAGCCTGCGGTACATCGCGCTGTGGTGCACCGAGCCGTGGACGTGGAACGTCTGGCCGAAGCTGGACGAGGCGGTGCGCTCCGGCCGCAACGTCTTCGAGGACATGTACGACAGGGAGTTCTTCGCGTATCTCAACGAGGAGGCCCCCGAGTCGGCGTACGTCTTCAACCGGGCCATGACGACGTCCAGCGAGCAGTCCGCGCGGGACGTCGCCGACCTGCTGGACCTGAGCGGGGTGTCCTCGGTCGCCGACATCGGCGGCGGTCAGGGCCAGGTCGTGGCCAGTCTCCTGGATAAGCACCCCGGGATGCACGGCACGCTGCTAGACCTGCCCGGAGTGGTGGAGAACGCCGACCCGCGGCTGCGCGACGGAGGTTCACTGTCCGCGCGGGTGAGCGTCGTGGCCGGAGACTGCCGGGAGGACATCCCCGTACAGGCGGACGTCTACATCATCAAGAACATCCTGGAGTGGGACGACGAGAGCACCCGCCGGGCGCTGGCGAACGTCCGCAAGGCGGCGCGGCCCGGGGCCAGGGTCATCGTGATCGAGAACCTCGTGGACGACACCCCGTCGATGAAGTTCACGACCGCCATGGACCTGCTGCTGCTCCTCAACGTCGGCGGTGCGAAGCACACCCGGCAGAGCATGGTCGACCGGCTGACCGACGCGGGTCTGGTCATCGGTGAGATCCGCCCCGTCAACGCGTATCTGCACGCCTTCGAGTGCACCGTCCCGGGCTGACCTCCCGTCACAGCCGAAACCCCGAGGCCGGTACCGCGAATGTCGCGGTACCGGCCTCGGGGTTTTCCTCGGGGATCGGCGCTCAGGAACCGGCGTTCCGCTCCCACTGGTAGAAGCAGCGCGCCATGGCGTCCTTGGGGCTGCGCCACGTCTGCGGGTCGTACGCGGAGACGTACGCCGACAGCTTGTCGCTGACGTTGCGGAACTCGGGGTGGCCGGCCACCTTCGCGATGGCGGGCGCCGGGTCCTGGTCGGCCTCGATGAAGTGCAGGTACACGTCGCCGTACTGGAAGAGACTGCGGCGGGTGACACCGACGAGGTGCGGGAGTTCCCCGCTGTCGGAGGCGGCGAACAGGTCGGCGATCGCCGGTGCCGAGCCGGGTGCCATACGGGCGACGATCAGGGCGTGGTGCATCGGGGTGTCCTTCCTGAGCCGGTGGCTCAGCGGGGCAGGGGGGCGTTCTGGCGGTCGCGGGCGACCTGCTCGATCCGGTCCCGGATGAGCGCCATCTGCGTACGGGAGTTGCGGTTGATGTTGTCCGTCATCCAGTCGTCGTCGACCGGTGCGTCGGGCTTCATCGCGAAGTCCTGCGTCCAGCGCATCTGGGTGCCGCCGGGCAGCTCCGTGTACTCCCAGAGGATGTTCATGTGGGCGAAGGGTCCCGTCTCCACCCGGCGGGCCCGTACGGTGCGGTTGGCGCGGTCCACGGTGCGTTCCGAGACCCAGCTCCAGACCTTGCCGTTGTCGTCCGGGTACATGGTGAGGCGGAAGGCCGTCGTGTCGCCCTCGCGGGAGAGCACTTCGAGGGACGAGTACTCGGTGAAGAGCCGCGGCCAGTTCTCGATGTCGTTGGTGATGTCCCAGACGAGGTCGAGCGGGGCGTCGACGGTGATGCTGTTCTCGGTGTGTCCGGCCACTTCAGGCTCCAGCCTTGAGGGTGATGTTGACGAGGTCGAGGAACTCCTGGGGCGTCCTGCAGCGCTCCGAGTCCGGGGGCAGCGAGCGGCCGTACTGGTTCTCCAGTTCGCCGACGATGCCGAGCAGGCCGAGGGAGTCGAGGCCGAGGATCCCGAAGGGGGTGTCGGAGGCCCGCTCCAGTTCCCCGGGGTCGACGGTGACTCCGGCGCCCTTCTTGATGAGGGTGGCCAGGTCGTCGTAGGTCAGTTGGGTGGTGAGCATGCGGTGTTCTCCTTCCCGCCCGTTGCTATCGGGCGGAGTCGTCCGAGCGGCGCACTACCAGCGCCGCGTTGGAACCCATCAGTCCCCGGCTGAGAACCAGGGCCGTGCGCGGCTCGGCGGGGCGAGCGCGGGACATCACCAGGTCGAGGTCGTGGCAGATGTCGAACACGTTGGGGGTGGGCGGGATCAGGCGGTGCTCCATGGCGAGCACCGCGGCCGCGATGTCCAGCACGGGCGCCCCGCAGTAGGCGCGCCCGATGCCGGTCTTGGGCGCCGTGACGGGAACCTTGGTGCCGTGCGCGCCGAGGGCGTCGGTGATGGCCAGCGCTTCCGCGCGGTCCGCCTCCGGCACACCCAGGGCGTCGGCGAACACGACGTCGATCTCCTCCGGGGCGCATCCGGCCTCGTCGAGGGCGCCCCTGATCGCATGGGCGAGCCCCTCTCTGGACCGCTCCCAGCGGGAGGCCCCGGTGAAGGTGGCGGCGTGGCCGGCGACGGTGGCGCGGACGGCGGCCCCCCGCTCCCGGGCGCGGTTCTCGTCCTCGACGACGAGCATGGCGCCGCCCTCCGCGGGCACGAACCCGCAGGCGCCCTTGGTGAAGGGGCGGTAGGCCCGGGCCGGGTCCTCGACGGTGCTGAGCTCCGCGTATCCGAGCTGGCAGACCATCGAGTACGGGGCGAGGGGCGCCTCGGCGCCGCCGACGAGGACGGCACCTGTTCCGCGTCCCACGGTCCGGGCGGCGTGCGCGACGGCGTCCAGACCGCCGGCCTCGTCGCTGGCGACCACTCCACACGGTCCCTTGAAGCCGCCGCGGATGGAGATCTGGCCGGTGCTGGCGGCGTAGAACCAGGCGATGGACTGGTACGGGCCGACATACCGGGAGCCCTGGCCCCACAGCTTCTGGAGCTCGCGCTGCCCGAACTCGCCGCCACCGGATCCGGCGGCGGTGATCACCCCGATGTCGAACGCGTCCGGGGGTTCGCCCCGGGCGATTCCGGCGTCGTCGAGGGCCAGTGCGGCGGCGGCCATGGCGAAGTGGCTGAACCGGTCGGTCTGGACGAGGAACCGTTCCTCGATGAGGCCCGCGGCGTCGAAGCCCCGGACCTCACCCGCGACACGGAGCGGCAGATGCCCGCACCCCTCGCGGGTGATCCCGTCCAGGACGACGAGGCCTTCGCCGACGGCCTTCCAGTAGGAGTCGGCCCGCAGGCCGTTGGGCGCGATCACACCGATCCCGGTGATGGCCGCGCGCGAGGCGCGCCGAGTGCGCCGACTGTTCCGAGCTGACTGAGCTGACTGAGCTGTCATCGGGATCTCCCTCCCGGACCGGTCAGCAGCACGGCCGACTGGAAGCCGCCGAATCCGCTGCCGACGGAGAGCACGTTCCTGAGCTTTCGCTGACGCGCGGTGCGCGGTACGTAGTCCAGGTCGCACTCGGGGTCGGGTGTCTCGTAGTTCGCCGTCGGCGGCACCACCTGGTGCTTGAGCGCCAGGACGCAGGCGACGACCTCGATCGCGCCGATCGCGCCGAGTGAGTGGCCCACCATGGACTTGATGGAACTCATGGGTGTGTCGTAGGCGTGCGCGCCCAGGGACCGCTTCACCGCGGCGGTCTCGTGCCGGTCGTTCTGTTTGGTGCCGGAGCCGTGCGCGTTGACGTAGTCGATCATCGTGGGGTCGAGGCGGGCCTGGTCGAGCGTGGAGTCGATCGCCCGGGCCATCTCCAGTCCCTCGCTGGTCAGACCGGTCATGTGGTAGGCGTTGCCGAAGGTGGCGTAGCCGCCGATCTCGCAGTACACGTGCGCGCCGCGGGCCCGGGCGTGCTCGTACTCCTCCAGGACGAGCACCGCCGCGCCCTCGCCCATCACGAAGCCGTTGCGACGGGCGTCGAAGGGCCGGGAGGCGTGTTCGGGGTCGTCGTTGTTGTCCGACGTCGCCTTGATGGCGTCGAAGCACGCCATGGTGATCGGCGAGATCGGCGAGTCCGCCGCGCCGGCGATGCAGATGTCGGCGCGGCCCTCCTCGATGGTGTGGAAGGCGTAGCCGACCGCGTCGATCCCGGAGGTGCAGCCGGTGGAGACGGTCTGCACCGGGCCCTGTGCGCCGAACTGCTCGGCGACGACGGAGGCGAGGGTGCTCGGCGAGAACGCCCGGTGCAGTTGCGGGTCGGCGCCGCGGGGGTCCACGTCCCACCGCCGTCCGCCCTCGCTGACCTGCACGTAGTCGTGTTCCAGACGGGTGGTGCCGCCGACGGCGCTGCCCAGGGAGACCGCGACGCGCCAGGGATCCTGCGTGCCTCTGTCGAGGCCGGAGTCGCCCACGGCTTCGGCGGCGGCGACCATGGCGAACTGGATGTAGCGGTCGGCGTGCCGGCTCAACGCCGGGTCCAGGCCGTGCGCGAACGGGTCGAAGTCGCATTCGGCGGCGATGCGCGAACGCAGGCCCGCCGGATCGAACAGCGTGATACCCCGGGTCGCGGTACGGCCGCCCGAGAGGAGGTCCCAGAACGCCGTGGCGCCGGTGCCTCCGGGAGCGACCACACCGATGCCGGTGACAGCCACCCGCCGGGTCACCGTATGGCCTCGCTTCGTGCGGACCGCTGTCCGTGGTCCGGGGCGAGCCGGTCCGGGCCGCCGACGGCGAACTCCGTGCCGGGGTCGGCGGTTTCCGTCGACTCCGTGTCGACGTGGCCGAGGCTGGGGCGGGGGGCGAGCGGGCCCAGGTGGAAGACCATGCGGGCCTCCACGTCACCGACGTTGCGGAAGCGGTGGCGTACGTCGATCGGGATCAGGAGGCCCTGGTCGGGCCTGAGGGCGTGTGTCTCGCCGTTCAGGTCCACTTCGAGGGCGCCCGCGACGACGTACACGAACTCCTCGGAGTACGGGTGGTAGTGCTCGCCGATGCGCTCGCCGGGCTGGACGATCGCCAGGCCCATGAAGCCGCTGGTGGAACCCACCGTGGCGGGCGTCAGCATGGCCCGCAGGTCACCGCCGCGTCTGCGGTTGGGTTCTGTCTCGCTCAGGTCCACGATGCATGGGTGCTGCTTGTTCATGGTTGACACCTCCGGGTGGGGCAGGGACGTCGTCCGGGCAGGGCGGGAGCGGCGCGGACAGCGCCGTGGCGGTCCGTCAGGAACGCGCCGAGCTGCGGTCGGTGACGGGCATCATGTCGGCGTGCGACAGGAGGCGGTTGAGGTTGCGGTCCGACTCCAGGGAGCCCTCGACACCGATCGCCGCGCCGTCGAGCAGCCGCTCCAGCTCCGCCGCCTTCCCGGGGCCCTTGAGGCCGAGGGAGGACATCGGGTCGGCGTCGAGCTCGCCGGTGAGGTCCACGAGCCGGACAACGATGTCATCGCGCTGGAAGACGGTGCTTCCGTACACGGGACTGGCCGGGTCGTCCGCCGCGGCCTCGTCCTGGTGGGCGAGCAGCCGGGCCAGGTCCATGCCCCGGCCTTCCTTCGCCGGGTAGTACAGCGCGTGCCGGCGCAGTCCCGCGGGTGCCTTCTCGCCGGCGACCACGTGGTGGACGGCCGGGAGCGCGGCCCGGGTGAAGAAGACGCGCGCCGAGTCGGGGTCGCTGAGGTTCCGGTCCTGTTCCAGGTACGGGTTGATGGCCTCCTCGACCGCCCGCACCTCGGGCTGGCGGGCGACGTGGCGCAGCGCCGCGAGAAGGTCGCCCTCGACCTCCACGGCCCGTACGACCCGGTTACCGTGCATGAAGAGGGAGGTGCGGCGCAGCCGGGTGGTGTCGTCGACCTGGGCCTCGGGCGAGGTGTAGCCGGCCAGGAGCTCGGCGACCTTGGACTCGGAGCCCGGCTTGACGGTGAAGGTGAGGGCGTGGCGGGCGACACCGTCGCCCACGCGGGCCGCCACCTGCATGCCGGCCTTGGCCGACTCCGGGGTGAGCGGGGCGTTGGGGGTCGTCTCCCGGAGGATGCTGTAGCGCATCGACCGGGTGTCCCGGACGCAGCTGTGCATCGGCCGTACGGTCTCGACGTGCTCCTCGCTGTTCACCCAGGCGAGGAAGGGCGGGGCGCTCTCCCACTCGCTGGTGATGAGCCACTGCGAGGGGTTCTCGATCGACTGGCAGAGCTGGTCACTGAGGTGACCGGGCACGGACGCGACATTGGTCCGCATGTGTTCGTACGCGTCCAGGAACTGCTGCTGGGCTCCTTCGTACAGGTCGAGCAGCAGGATCACCCGCAGCCTGGAGCCGTCGAACGCCGACTGCGATATGCGTCCCGAGATGGTCATCCGGCGCACCTCTCCTCTTCGTTGTGGAAGCTCGTCGTGAAGGTTGGTCGTGGAAGGCGGGCAGCGGCATCCCGGTCCGATTGCCGGGGCCGCCATGAGCCGATCGTTGACGCGACTCGCCGAGTGCGCGACTCCCGCGGGGTCGGGCGAGTGAACCGTGCGCCATCCGGGTGCCTCCGGCGGGCGAAACGGCCCCCGGGGATGCACTGTGCAGGGGCATCTGCTCGCTGACCCGCGTCCCGGCCACGACCGGCAGACCCTGGAGGCATTCAATGAACCGTGCGGAAGAGGCCGACGGCAATGGCGTCCACCACACCCCCGTCCTGATCGTCGGCGGCTCCCTGGTGGGCCTGTCCACCTCCCTGTTCCTCGGTCGTCTGGGGGTGCCGCACACGCTTGTGGAGCGCCACTCGGGCACCTCGATCCATCCACGGGGGCGCGGGAACAACGTGCGCACCATGGAGTTGTTCCGGGTGGCCGGGGTGGAGCGTCGCATCGAGGAGGCGGCGTCGGTCCTGGCGGAGAATCACGGCATCCTGCAGACGCCGAGCCTGGTGGGCGATGTCGGCGAGTGGCTGTTCAAGGAGATCGACCCCGGCGGCGGGCTCGCCCGGTTCAGCCCCAGCGGGTGGTGCCTGTGCAGCCAGAACGACCTGGAGCCGGTCCTGCTGGAGAGCGCGCGGGCGCTGGCCGGGGATCTGCGGTTCTCGACCGAGCTGATGTCGTTCGAGCAGGACCCCGAGGGGGTGACCGCGCAGGTCAAGAGCCGGGACACGGGTGAGCACACCACCATCCGGGCCAACTACCTCGTCGCGGCGGACGGTCCCCGCAGCCCCATCCGGGAGCAGTTGGGCATCGGGCAGAACGGCCCGGGCGACCTGTTCCACAACGTGAGCATCACCTTCACCTCGCGCGGCCTCGCCGACGTGGTCGGCGACCGGCGCTTCATCGTCTGCTACCTGACCAGCCCGGACGCCGACGGAGCGCTGCTGCCGGTCGACAACCGGGAGCGCTGGGTGTTCCACGCGCCCTGGCACCCCGAACAGGGCGAGACGCTGGAGGAGTTCACCGACGAGCGGTGCCGGGAGCACATCCGGCGCGCCGTCGGCGTACCGGACCTGGATGTGGAGATCACCGGGCGGGCCCCCTGGCACGCCGCCGAGCGGGTCGCCGAACGGTACGCGGACCGCAGGGTGTTCCTCGCCGGTGACTCGGCCCACGAGATGTCCCCCACCGGGGCGTTCGGCTCCAACACCGGTATCCAGGACGCCCACAACCTCGCCTGGAAGCTGGCAGCCGTGCTGGGCGGCTGGGCGGGTCCCGGTCTGCTCGGGTCGTACGACCTCGAGCGCCGGCCGGTCGCGGAGGCGACGAGCGCCCGTGCCTCCGCGCGGTCGGTCGAGCACAGCCACCCCGGGTACACCCCCGCTCCCGGTGCCGGCGGCCCGGGCGGCAGGAAGGGCGGCATCCTCAATGTGGCGCTCGGCTACCGCTATCCGCGGGGCGCGGTGCTGGGCGCCGATCCGGCCGTGCCGGTCGTACCCGAGGGCGTACGGCTGACCGGTGAGCCCGGGAGCAGGGCTCCCCATCTGTGGCTGAACCGCGCGGGCACCCGGATGTCCACGCTCGACCTGTACGAGAACTCGGTGGTGCTCCTCAGCTCCGCGGGCGCCGCCGGCGGATGGCACGACGCGGCGACGGAGGTCGCGCGTCGGCTGTCGATGCCGCTCGACTCGTACCGGATCGGCAGCGGGCCCGACGCCGAACTGTCACCCGCGAGCGACCTGGACTGGGCGGACGCCCACGGCGTCGGCACGGACGGAGCGGTGCTGGTCCGCCCCGACGGCTTCGTCGCCTGGCGCTCGGAAGGGCCGTCGGCGGCTCCCGAGGCGGTGTTGCGGGAGGCTCTTTCGGCGCTGCTGGACCGGCGCTGACCGGCTGACTCACGTCCGTGCACGGCGACGGGGTGTCCGCCGTGCACGGAAACGGGTTCGCCAGAGGGGCCGGCGCTCTGCTTGGCTCGTCCCATGAGTGATCTACACATCCGCCCCGCCACCCACGCGGACATCGACTCCGTGCTGCGGTTCTGGCGTGAGGCCGCCGAGGGAACGAGCATCAGCGACGACCGCGCCGGCGTGTCCCGCCTCGTCGACCGGGACCCCGAGGCCCTGCTCCTGGCAGAGCGCGACGGAGTTCTGTCGGGCACGGTGATAGCCGGGTTCGACGGGTCGAATCTGCTAAACTCACAAATACTGCGCGAATCAAGGATCGGGAACAAGGCATCATGCGGGTCGTGAAAGTGCGGCGCATCAGCCGCGACACAGAGCAGTCGTCGGCATTGGCTGCCCAGGACGAGGCCCTCTCGGATGCCGCAGCCAAGGCGAGATACGAAGTCGTTGGCGACGTGGAGGACTCCTGCGTCTCCGGTGCCGTGAACCTAGACAAACGCCCCAGCCTCGGCGAGTGGCTCAGAGAACCGCTGCTCGCCACATGGGACGCACTGATGTTCACCACCCAAGACCGAATCACCCGGGATGACCTGCATTGGTGGGGGTTTGTTGCCTTCCTGCAGTCAAACAAGAAGAATGTGATCGTTCTCGACGATCCCGGCCTCGACCTCACGACGCCCAACGGACGCGTCATAGCTGGCTTCAAGGCTGCTCAGGCGGCCAACTACCGCAATGACGTGATCACCAAAAAGCACAAGCAGCTCGAGCATTATCGAGCACACGACTTCTGGCCAGGTGGACAGTGGCCCTTCGGGTATCGCGCTGAGCGGCTCATAGACGAGAAGGAGGGTAAGCCGCGTTTTCGACTGATCCAGGATCCCGTGACTGCCCCGTTGGTGCGCGAGGCTTATGATCGCATGGTCAACAAGGGGTGGAGGCTCAACCAGATCGCACGCGACTGGAACAAACGAGGCATCGACACCCCCCGCAATCACCAGATTCGAACCAATCTCGCGCTTGGCAGAGAAGGCGTCTCCACCAAGGTGAATCCGCGCCTCAAGTGGCAGCACACCATGCTGAAGGCCATCCTCACACGGCCAACGATCATGGGGCTTTCGATACAAGACGGGAAAGTGCGACAGCGTAACGGATTGCCAGTCCAGTGGGCCAAGCCCATCGTCTCGAAGTCCGAGTTCGACAAGCTGCAAGCCGTGATTGCGACCAACGGATTCGACAAGCTTCCCGAGACAGCCAACCCGATGACGGGCCTCGTGTACTGCTGGTGCGGGGAGCCCATGCACTCTTCAACGGCACGTAACAAGAGGAGACTCAAGGACGGCGCCATTCGCGAGCACACTTATTACTACATGAGGTGCCGCTCCATTGCCCGCAACAATCCCTGCGAGCACCGCACGACCTGGCCATTGGGATTCATTACTCAACGGCTTGAAGCTGTTTTCCTCGAGCAGCTCGAGAACGTAGAGATCGAAGAGAAAACATTCATTCCCGGAAAGGATCACACAGACGAGATCGCCAATCTACGACAGGGTATTGACAACCTCGCCCAACATTTGGTTGACCTCCCCCCGGGGGGCACCGCAGCAAACTCCATCCTCACGACCATGCGGGAGTATGAGGCGCAGTTGGTTCAGCTCGAGGCGGAGCCCCTCGTGGCCGACCGCTGGGAAGTCACGGGTACTGGACTCACCTTCGGCCAGAGGTGGGCCGCGGACCACCGGTGGGACAGCCGATTCGACCTGCTGCACAAACTAGGCATCCGCCTCTACTTGGGGGGTGATCGTAGCGGACCGATGAACCACTTCATCTCTGCCTACGGGGAGGGGTACGTCGAGCACGCGACCAACATCGCCGCAGGTAAGGCTGAATTCACGCCGCTTCAAAGTTTCGATGACCTGGCAACTGATATGCATCGCAAATTTGCCGAAGAGTGGGCCAGGCCATTGATCGACACACAAACCGGCAAGGTTGTTGCGTCCGGCAATCGGGCCATGCTTCCGCCACTCAAGCCCTACAGCGCATATCCTTGGCCCGCGTGACCCCAAAACCCAATGCGCGACGCGATCGGGATGCGCGGCCCTCGCGGCTCGGTGCCGGTGTTCGAGCCTCACCGCGCGCGTGCCGGACGACGGCAGTGCCTGCACCAACTGGTGGGCACACCAGGTCCTTGGCACAACCGCTGGTGTCCGCCGATTTGAACTTCCCAGATTGCCGCACGCATATCCGTTCCATCCACGAGCGGACCGCAGTATCCCGGCAGCAGCAACTGAACAACCTTCACTTTAGGGCAGCTTCATTCGTCACGCCGCCTTGACCCAAGAGCGGGCCCCGTAGGTATTTCCTTCGACCACGAAGGAGCCGTTCGGCTGGATGGAAACTGCCTGGGGGGTGACGGATAGCCCTTCTATGTAAAAGAGCCCGAATCCGAGCGCTCCACTGGCGGGGCGGCGGCCCATGAGGAAGCCAGCCTTGCGCGGGTCCATGAGGTGACCTACCTCAAAATTGTAGAGAGTGCGAAAATCTCCAGTCAGGCCAGTGGTTTCCGGAGAGAGCGCAAGCCGGCGTGTATGCCCTGTAACGATGGAGATTCCAACGTTCCTCGCCTTGACTGCTATAACGTGGTCGGCGATCTGGTTCAGACCCTTCATCTCGTGCCCGTGAGTTGCCCCCCATCCGGGCGCGAACCGATAGATCGGCTTGACTGGCTCAATACCAAAACCATCAAAGTCCAGGAGATTCCGATAATGCAAGGCTTCGCCGTCGGCCGCGAGTGCCGACACTTGGGTATCCAGGCATTTCCCTTCGAGGACTTTCACGGATCCCGTGTAAACCTTGCGAAGCGGCGCAAGGAATATACGTTTTGCGCTCTCGCCATCTTTGCGTACTTTGAGGGCAAGTTCGGCTCTCGTCCCTGCCGACCATCGACAGGAGGCAGGGTAGTCCATCAGATCCCCGATCTGTATAACCTCGTCCGGCTGAAAGTCTCGAAGGAATGTAAGCAAGCTCTGCACTGCCCGCTCATCCTGATAGGGAATCTTGGTGTCGGAGATCACGACGGTTCGTATCAATGAAATCTTGCTTCCTTGCGCGGCGGCACCTTGGGGAGCAAAGCGGGACTGCAGCAGTCCGATTCCCGCGTCGGCTCGACGAGGGATCGCAGCTTCTCCAGAAACAGTGCTGTGAACTACGGGACAGTAGTGCTGGCCGCGTGATGACCTCCCTGCAACTTGCTGCGGCCCATCCACTGAGTCCGCACGGCTCCACCGCCAAGTACAGCCGTATGCGAACAGCATCAAGGATCCGGACGATCGCCGGTTTGGCTAACCGGCGATCGTCGGCTATGTTGCGCCATCGCCCGCCCAGGACCGAGAGCTCGAAGTCATGCCCTTGGCGTCAGCCCATCGAGACTCAGGCTCAGCCTGACGAACATGCGCCTCGCACGTGGTCCAAAGGTTGGCAGCAGCCTACGCCCGGCAACCAGGGCTGAAGTTTCGAAGTTGAACGGGCCAGTCGCAATAAACCGAGCACCTCGCCAAAGCCACCGTCGAGCCACTCATGGGCCCTGTCTACCTGGGGTGTTGTACGTTCTCATAGCCCCAGACCGAGTTCCCTTTCGCGGATCATTCTCGTCTGCCGTGAGCGAATGGATCGATCTCCACACAGCTGATGAACCCGGGTGGCTGCGCCGAACTTTCCCTTGGATCAGTTCCTCGGCGCTCTGGTCGAGCAGGGGCTCGGAGCCAGTCGCTCATCGGACAGGAAGTCGCTGCTGGGGACAGCTACGAGGACGTCCTGGGACGTCCAGCCGATACCAGCTACCCACCGGGCGTTCCGGCTTAGTCTTCCAGCATGGATCTCAGCGTCTGGGCCCGCGACCTGGCCAAGTCTCGCCTCGCGGAACCCCTGCCGCGCCGCTGGACGCACTCCCAGGGCGTCGCCGCGAAGGCGGGGTTTCTAGCAGAGATCCTGGGCGACGATGCCGAACTGCTGTGGGCTGCGGCGATGTTGCACGACATCGGCTACGCTCCGACACTTGCCGTGACAGGGTTCCATCCGCTCGACGGCGCTCGTTACCTGCGGGATCAAACAGCTGCGGACGAGAGGCTGGTGCGGTTGGTGGCCAACCACTCGTGTGCCGTGCTGGAAGCGGAGGAGCGCGGGCTGAGGGAGCAGCTTGTGGACGAGTTCCCCCTTCTTGGTCATCCCGCGCTGGTCGACGCGCTGGTTTACTGCGACATGACCACGACGCCGGACGGTGAGCCGACTACGGTGGATGCCCGCTTGGCGGAGATCCTCGGTCGGTATGGTCTCGACAGCATCGTCGGCCGGTTCATCCGTCGAGCGGAACCCGAGCTGTGCGCCGCTGTGCACAGGGTCGAAGTCCGGCTCGCTAGGGTCGGCAAGTAGGGGGCGCGCGGATTTCAGTCCACGTGCGGGTACGTCCCGTTGAGGAAGTGGGCGATCTGCTTCCTCATGGAGGGGTGGATGTTGTAGGACTCCAGTTCGCTGGGTACGACCCAGCGGACCCCATCGGCCTCGTCGTTGATGGTGGGCTCACCACCGACCGGCCGGCCGATCACGGTCACCTCGTACGCCTGCCGGATCTCCCCGTCCGTATAGGCCACGACATGTTCAGGGGGCGAGTACACGCCGAGGAGCCCGGTGGGTTCGGCATCGATTCCGGTCTCCTCCTTGCATTCCCGGACCGCGCACTGCGCCGGGGATTCCCCAATGTCCATAGCTCCCCCGGGCAGGGCCCACTGCCCCGTGTCCCGGCGTCGCTGTAGGAGGATCGCCCCGTCGGTCTCTCGGGCGACGAGCATGTTGCACGCCGGGATCAATGTGTTGGGCTTGGGTGCGTTCTCGTCGTACCAGTACTCCGTACGTCCCATCGCGGGCCGTGCTCCTCACATGGACTCGGGTGACCAGGGCTTTGCAGTCTCCCAGACCGCGTCGAAGCTGCCCGTGTAGTGGTCGAACCAGCCGTCGTCCCCCAATCGTCGCAGTTCGAACAGGGGGTTGGCGCTGGCGGGCTGCCCCCAGACGTGCGGGTTGACGAGGAGTGCGTCGTCGAAACGGAAGAGGCTGTTGTACAGGGTCGTGTCGTGGAGGCGTACCTCGCAGCCGGGGGTGCCGATCAGCTTGCGGTAGTAGGTGAGCGATGCCCTGATTTTCGCGGAGAGGGTGCCGCCGATCCCTTCTTCCTCGTCCCGGACGGCGACCGCCTTGCCGGACGGATCGCCGAAACAGAGGCGGACCCGGACGCCGGCGTCGGCGCGCTCGGCGAGCATCGCCGCCACGCGCGGGTTGGTCTGGGCGAAGAACGTTCCGCTGAACACCAGGACATCGATCTGCTCCTGCGCGGACTTCAAGAGGCGGACCCAGGTCTTCTGCGGGACGCTCGCGCGATTGGGAAAGGCGGCGACCAGTTCCGTCTGTTCCGTCGGCTGGCCCGGGGTGTCGTCCTCCTCCGGCGGCCACAAATACGATTCGTCCACGCCGAGTCTCCGCCCGACCGCCCAGCGGTGCCTGCGGAGTGGCTGTCGGCCCAGGCTGATCCAGCGCTCCACCGTCTTGACGTCGACTTCGCAGGACGCCGCAAGATCCTCCGGGGTCACCTTTCGTTGGATCATCACCGTACGCAGCCGCTCGTTCACATTCACATCCTCGCAGGACGTCCCGGGACGCGGCAAGATCTTGCGGGACGCCAGGACGTCCCAAGAGGGCACTATTAACAGGCAGTTCACGCTGCTTACCCTGGGCACGTGCAGCTCATCGTGCTCTGGGACGTGGACCATACCCTCGTAGACAACGCCGGCGTCAGCAAAGAGATCTACGCCAGCGCCTTCAAGGCCCTCGCTGGGCGGGACGCCGAGTTGCCCGCGCCGACGGAAGGGCGTACGGACCGAGCGATCATGCGTGAGATGTTCGTCCGGCACGGTCTGCCGGTTCCCGGATGGGCCACGGCGCAGCGGGCGCTGGAAGAAGCAGGGCGGGGCCGCGAGGAAGATCTGCGACAACGGGGCCGGGTACTGCCCGGTGTCCAGGAGGTGTTGAAGGCGCTCGCGACAGACTTCGAGAACTGTTCGTCAGTCCTCACGGGCAACATCTCAGCGAATGCGCGCGTCAAGCTGAGGGCTTTCGGTCTCGACGGCCTGCTCGACATGTCGGTGGGTGGGTACGGCGAGGACAGCGAGGACCGGGCCCGTCTCGTCGATGCTGCCCGGGCCCGGATTCACGCCGCCTATGGCGTGGCGATGACGACGCCGACCGTACTCATCGGTGATACGCCTCGCGACGTGCGGGCCGCGCATGACACCGGGGCGCGCTGTATTGCTGTCGCCTCGGGCATCCACTCGGTGGCGGAACTCCGTGCCGTCGGCGCCGACTTCGTCGTTCCGGATCTGACGGATACGGAGGGCCTGTTGGCCCACCTGCGGGCAGCAGCGGCCTGAGCCGGCCTGTCCCTGCCACCGGGGGGCCTCGTAGAGGTCAGGATTTGGATCGTGACGGGTCAGGGGCGCAGGGCGTAGCAGCGCATCGAGTCCAGGTCTTCGCTTCGGACCGATGACCAGGGCGCGGTCAGCAATTCCGCCT
Organism: Streptomyces sp. NBC_01390; assembly: GCF_045040105.1. NCBI lineage: Bacteria > Bacillati > Actinomycetota > Actinomycetes > Kitasatosporales > Streptomycetaceae > Streptomyces > Streptomyces sp. NBC_01390. The sequence goes on from NZ_CP109551.1 coordinate 1,420,384, forward strand.
GCTGCATGGTGATTCCGATCGATTTCCGTTCCTCCGGGAGGCGTTCGACAAGAGGGGTCACCAGCCAGAACGTTCCGCCGGGCGGGAGGAGGCATCGGATGTGGTCGAGGAAGGCGGGCTTGTCCTTGATGAAGGCGAATACCAGTCGGCAGGTGACGAGGGCGTAGCCAGCGTCGGGAAGCACGCTGGTGTCGTCGGTCTCGATGTCCAGCTGATAAAAGCCCGGGCCGTCGTTCGCGTTTTGCTCGGCCTGCGCGATCTTCAGAGCGGCGGAGGAGCAGTCGATCGCCGTGGTGCGGTATCCCAGGTCGGCGTGCAGGTAGCGGGCGAGAGCGCCGGTGCCGCAGCCGATGTCGAGCGCGGGCCGGCCGCGGCCGGCGCCGAGGAAGCGGCGGGTCAGCTGCTGTTCCTCGGGGCCGAGGCTGCGGTAGCGGCGTCCCGATGCCCAGAGCGGGTCCCAGTAGTCGGCCGGGGTGGTGTTCGTCATGGGTTGGCGGGCTCCTCTGTCGGGGTCAGGGAGACGGGGGCGGCGGGGCCGAGCGCGCGGACGGGCGAGTTCCACAGCACGAGGAACGGGACGACCAGGGCCGCGGTGATGAGCGTGAGGGTGGGGCGCAGGCCGAGCAGGGTGCCCAGTGCGCCGGCGGCGAGCGCGGCGAACGGGCGCAGGCTGAAGGCGAGCCAGGCTCCGGTGGCCTGGGCTCGTCCTTGGAGATGGTCGGGGGCGAGTTCCTGGCGGACGGCGCGCTGGAGTCCGCCGTGGCACACCGCGGCGCCGGTTTGGATGACCATGCCGGAACCGATGGCGATCTGTCCGCCGAGCCCGGGGCCGGCAAGGACCAGGGGGATCTGGGCGAGTGGGTTGAGGGCGAGTGCGCCGACCATCACCTTGCCTGGGCCCCAGCGTCGTTCCAGGGGCTGCCAGACGAGGGCTCCGAGGATGCCGCCGATTCCGCCGGCGCCCATGACGATCCCGAGGGCGGTCGGGGTCCAGTGCAGTTCGCGCAGCAGGTACAGCGACCACAGGGCGCTGCTGGCGGCCAGGACGAAGGAGGTGACCGTATTCGACAGCACGATCGAGCGCACGACGGGGGTGTGCAGGGTGTAGGTGAGGCCCTCTCGGATTTCCGCCCAGTGGCTCGTGCCCGCCGTGCGGGTGGGAGGCGGGTCTTCCCGGTGCTTGATGCGCCACAGGAGCAGGGCGCTGGCCAGGTAGGAGGCGGCATCGACGGTGACGGCGCGGGCCGCGCCGAGCGCCGTGACGAGGACGCCGCCGGAGTTGGTGCCGATCAGGTCGGCCAGGGAGTTGTTGGCGCCCATCTTGGAGTTGCCGTCCCTGATCCGGCCTGGGCCGAGGAGGGAGGGCAGGTAGCTGATGGACGCGTTGCTGCCGACCACCTGCAGGGCGGCCACCGTGAAGGCGACCGCGTACAGGTGGATCAAGGTGATGCGGGCGAGGAGCTGTGCGGTGGGGAGGGTGAGCAGGACGGCGGCGCAGAGCAGGTCGCAGGTGATGATCACGGGGCGTTTGCGGCGGCGGTCGGCCAGGACGCCGGCGTGGAGGGACAGCAGCAAGGGTGGGAGTTTGGAGGCGAAGGCGATCAGCGCGACGTTGAAGGTGGAGGCGTGCAGTTCGACGACGGCCAGGACGGACAGCGCGATCGTGGTCACGCCGCTTCCGGTGACGCTGATGCCCTGCGCGAGGGCGTAGTTCCGGAAGTCTCTGTCTCGCCACAGGCTTCCTTCGGCGTCGGGTTCGGATCGGTGCGGCACGTCGTTGAACTCCCCTCGTAAGTAAGGCTGTTACGGCCCCGCCGTTCGGTGTCGCGTCCCGTGGTGGGCTCCCGCTGCCGACCGGGGCCGCACGCGGTCAGCGCGGCAGGAGTCGTTCGACTCCTTCGCCGTGCAGCAGCTGGGTGATGTTCTCCACGAGGCCGCCGGGGTCGTCGGCCGGTCCGGTGGCCGCGACGTGGATCGCGTCGCAGCCCAAGGGGTGGAAGACGGCGGCGTCGACTCTGATCCGGTGGGGTTTTTCGGTGTAGTGGGCGTGGACTGAGCAGGCGGTCTGGCAGTTGCCTTTGAGCTGGGCGAGGACGCCACGCTCGACGGCCAGCAGCCTGGCGGTGGCGGGGTCGTTGATGGCGTCGAGGAGGTGGGCGGCGATGGTGTCGCCGCTGCGCTGCTCGACGACGAGCATGCCCGCGCCGGTGGCCGGGGCCAGCACCAAGGCCGGGATGAGCTGTGTGGCACGGTCCGCCTGGGACACCCGGCACAGTCCGGCATAGGAGACCACGAGGGCGTCGAGTGGGTTGTCGCTTTCGCCGGCGTCGAGGCGGGCGAGGCGGGGAAGCAGGTTGCCGCGCACGGGTTGGATGGTGAGGTGGGGGTAGCGGGTGCGGAGTTGGGCGATTCGGCGCGGCGCGCTGGTGCCGAGGACGCTTCCGGCGGGGAGGTCGTCCAGGGTGGCGTCGGGTTGTCCGGCGGGGAGGACGAGGGCGTCCCGGGCGTCTTCGCGGGGCAGGACGGCGCCGATGGTGGTGTCGGTGCCGCGCTCGTGCGGGCCTGGGAGGTCTTTGGCGCACGAGACGGTGACATCGACGCGTGCGGCGGCCAGCGCCCGGTCCAGCTCGCGTACCCAGGCGGCCTTGCCGCCGATCTGCGCGAGAGGTCCCTGGTGCAGGTCGCCGGCGGCTTTCATCGGGGTCACGTGGACGGCGACTTGGGGGAAGGCGTGTTCGAGTAGTCCGGCGACGTGGGCTGCTTGGATCGGGGCCAGGTCGGAGTCGCGGGTTCCGAGGACGAGTCGGGGCGGGAGGTGGGTCACGGACGGATCCTGGGGTCGGGGAAGTGGGAGGTCAGGAGGGTGACGATCGTGGTGATGGCGAGGCCGGCCGCGATCACGCCGAGGCAGCCCAGCAGGTCGCGCAGCGTGCTCCACAGCGGGTCGGCGGCCCACTTGCTGGGCCGCCGCGCACCGGGCCGGGCGGTGCGTGGCGGGTGGTGGGTGTCAGTCGGGGGTGCTGGTGGCATGTGATTCGCCGTTGGCCGAGGGAGTCGGCAGCACCAACGGTGCGGCGGCGCTGCCGTACTGGTTGGCCTGCATGAGGTACATGCGCCGGTAGGGGGAATCAGGCCGCGCCATGAGTTCCTGGTGGGAACCGCTCTCCACGAGGTGTCCCTCGTCCAGGACATAGATGATGTCGGCGTGCTGGACGCCGGCCATGCGGTGGCTGACCAGCACGACGGTCTTGCCTTCGTCGGCCAGGCGGCGGATGCGTTCGAAGGATTCGATCTCGGCCTCGGGGTCGAGGGCGGAGGTGGGCTCATCGGCGATGACGAGGCTCGCCTGCCGGTGCCGCAGCCGGGCTTGCCCGACCGTCTGCCACTGCCCGCCGGACAGTTCCTGGCCTCCGCGGAACTGCCGGGCCAGCAGGGTGCCGAGACCGCGGGGAAGAGTGTCGGCGAGCTTGTCGGCGCCCGAGTAAGCGGCGGCGCGGGCGATGTCGTCGTCCGCGTTGCGTTCCGGCTGGCCGATCTGGATGTTGGTTCGCAGGGTGAAGGGCCAGCGCTGGAAGCCCTGATCGAGTGCGGCCACGTGCCGGAAGATGTCCACCCGGTCGGCCTCGACAAGGTCGGTCTGCCCCCACAGGACGCGGCCAGCTGTGGGCCGGTGCAGCCCGGCGAGGAGCTTCACCGCAGTGGTCTTGCCGCTGCCGTTCGCGCCGACCAGGGCGATGACGGCCCCGCGCGGGAAAGTCAGGGTCACCTCCTGCAGAGCGGGAGTGTCGCGGTCGGGGTAGGTGAACGACACGTTCTCGAAGGTGACGTGGTCGGGAAAGTCGCTCACGGGCTGTCCGCCCGTGGGGATGGCCCGGCGTTCGGCTTCGTCACGGAAGCGGTCGAGGTCGCGGACGTAGAGAGACTCCTCGTGCAGCCGCAGGACGTTGTCGACGAGGGCGCCGAGGCTTGCTGAGCCGGTTCGGATCGCGAGCGCGGCCGTGGCAACGGTGGCGGGGCTCATGTGGCCGGTCAGCCACAGCGCGCCCAGGCCGGCAAACGTGGCCGCCGACGCGAGGCCGGCCATGGCGGCAGCAATCAGTTCGGTGACCGCGCGGCCGTCGGCGAGGCGGGTCTGTTCGGCCTCTGCGGTCTGGCCCATCTCGTGGAAGTGATCGAGCAGGAAGGGGCCGACCTGGTGAACGCGGATCTCCGTGGCAGATTCCCGGGCGGTGATGAGGTTGTTGACCAGGCGCTTGGCCCGCTCGTGCTCGATCCACTGCATCCGGGAGGCGTAGCGGCGCCGGGCCACATGCATGGCGCCCCAGCCACGGGGCAGCGCGATGAGCAGCAGCAGGGGCAGCAGTACGGGGCTGAGGACCGTGACCACGCCGGCTGCGGCGACGAGGGAGAACACGCCGTTCACCACGGCAACGCAGACGCCGATCATGGTGCGGGAGGACTGGGCGCCGAAGTACGCCGAGTCCAGCAGGGTGCGGAACTCGCCGTCTTCGATGGCCTCGAGTTCCGCGCGGGCGGCGCCCTCCAGAAACTGTTCGGTGGCCAGCCTCTCGACTTTCGGTTCCAGCCGCCCGGTGCCCGCCGTCGATAGGCAGGCCAGGATGGTGCCGACCACGGCGATGATGCAGCCGACGATCAGGGCCGGCAGTGCGGCGTGCAGCCGGGAGACGTTGTCGCCGTCCTTGAGCAGGGCTTGGATCACCTGGTTGGTGACCAGCAGCCCGGCGGCTTGGGTGATGCTCTGGCCCACCTCGGCGATCCCGATGGTCAACAGGGCGCGGCGGTCCGCCTGCCAGGCCAGGCGCAGGGTGCTGCCCACCAGCGCCGGCACCATCCGGGCGGCCTGCCCGAATTTGGTGTCCAGTCGCGCGTACTCGTGGCGCACCCAGCCGAAGTCGTAGCGCAGCGCCCCGCCGAAGAGCGCGACCTCGGACTCGGAGACGGTCTGTTCCGTCTTCCAGACCCGTTTCAGGAGCCGTTTCATCGCGCCTCCGGCACGGCCGAGCTGGACAGGACGTGGGACGTGCCGTCGATCAGCACAGCCGGCACACCAGCAAGCAGCGCGGCGTGCGCCGCCTTGATGCGGCGGGCGAGGCGGTGCGGCAGCCGCGCGAGGGCCTCCTCGACGGGGAGGAACTCGGCGGCGCCGATCTCCCCGTCCGCGAATCGCAGGGACTGTGTCTGCTGGTCAGTGAGGGGACCCACGTGGAACACCGTGACGACCATGGCCCGCCCGTACCGGGCAGCGGGGACCTGGTCCAGGACGAGGAACCGGCCGATCGGCACGCCAGTCAGGTCGAGTTCCTCGGCCAGTTCACGTTCCAGGCCCTCGATCTGCGTTTCGCCGGCCTCCACCATGCCGCCGGGCAGGTCCAAGCCGTCCTTGTAGGTCGGGTCGACCACGAGAATCCGGCCGTCGGCATCGGTGATAAAGGCGGTGCAGGAGGCCATGGGCGCCTCGACCTGGGCCCAGTACGCCCGTTGCTCGTCGGTGACCACGCGGTCAGGGCTGCCGACAGTATGTTCGGTGGTGTCAGGTTCGCCGGACATGAGAGTCCTCCTCCAAGGCCAGAGAGTCAGTGCAGGGCGTCGCGCCGGCAGGACTCCGGCACGAGAGTGCGCGTCACGTGCGGACGTCAGGGCAGGAGGGCCGCCATGCCCGTGTGGGGGATCTCGATCGCGGCCTGCGGCGGGCTCAGCGGAATTCCCCAGCGGGCTGCCGCCGTTCGGGCCGCGTACTCGGCCTGTTCGGCTCCGGCGCGTCCAAGGCCGAGCAGCTCGCTCGCCTGCACCGGGCTGACCAGCAGCCTGCCGTAGGTGATGCCGGTCGCGACATCCGGTGCCGCCGGCCCCAGGGAGTCGATGCGGGCGATGTAACGTGCCCGGGCGTTCGCCCCGGTGCCTGGGCCGTAGACCGCACCGTCCGGATCGAGGAGGTAGCCGAGGTAGGCGGCATCGTGCAGGCGCAGAGCCGCCTCTTCGGCGGCTTCACGCAGTGCCGCCGCCTTCGGCCCGTCGTCGTCCATTTCGACCGTTCCGCCGGGCAGGACGACATGGCCGTCGCGCGGATCCACGAGGACGACGACCCTGCCGAGCGGGTCGAAGGCCCACACCCACGCTTGCTTCACGGGAAGGCCGGCAGCGGGCTCCATGGCCGGGTGCCAGGCGATGTCCTGGTAGCCGATCGCAATACGCGGGACGACGTCCAATCGCTGCAGTGCCTGTCCGAGCCCGACGGTCTCACTGTCCTCCAGCACGGCGGGTCCGGCACGGTCGATCCGGGCGCGCAAGGCAGCGAGCATCCGTCGCCCCTCGATCGGGAACATCCGGGATGCGGCCTGCGTCGGCGAAAGGAAGTGGAACGAGGTGATCTCGTGCTCGGGCAGGCGAATCCGGGCGATGTCGCTGTCCTCCAGGACGCCACCGTCCCAGATGGAGACGGTTTCACCGGGAAAGCCGTACACCTTCCCGAACTCCAGATTGCCCCTGCTGACCCAGTCGACCGCCAGCAGCTGGCGTACACCGACGGACAGCCCGAGTTCCTCGGCCACCTCGCGCACCGCCGCGGCCGAGGGCCGCTCCGCCTGGTCCACACCTCCACCGGGCAACAGCAGCCTTCCAGGCCGGTACGCGGGATCCAGGGTCAAAACCCTGCCCTCTGCGTCGGTGAACAGCACCGCGGCCCCGCCCCAGAAGACCGCGCGTGAGCGCGCATAGTCCTCCGGCGCCATCAAACCCACCGGCTCGCGCACGTCGTCAGCAGGCATCGGGCCACCCCACCGTGCTCGCGCTCTGGCCCCGCTGAATACAGATCAGGGCCTGGCGGGTGTAGCGCACGAGCTTCTCCGGCAGAGCCGAGAGCGGCCACCACTGCAGCTCCGCACACTTGTCCGGTTCTGCGACATGAGGCCGCCCGGCGTACTGGTTGGCGGTGAAGAAGAGTTGGAGCCGACTCTCGCGAGTCTTGGGGTCGTAGTCGTGGACCGTGTGCGCGACCACCAAGTCCGTCTCTTCCAGAGCGATGCCCAGCTCCTCCCGAGCTTCACGGGCCATGCCGGCGAGGAAGGACTCCCCCTCCTCAAGATGGCCGGCCGGAACATGCCACCATCCGTCACACCAAGCAGTGCCCGAACGGAGACCGAGCAGCACCCGGTCACCCTGAACCAGGACTAAGTGAAGTCCGATCACAGAACGGTGTGGCAACGCCTTCTCCTTCTCGACATGCCCATGGCGATGGGCAGTTGACCACGCGGGCCGCCAGGCAGGCTCCTGGGTGCAGGACGATCCGTTCTGGGAACGCGGCACATGCGCACACGGCCTCGTGCCAGGTAGTGGCATGGTTGCGGTCAACGCCTCGGCAAGGGCGTCGGGGTGATATCGACGGCGCCTAGCAGGCAGCACACACGGCACAGCGGGGCCTCCCGAGTATGAGGAAAACAATGCGTACGCCGCCTGTGACCGCAGCGACTCGGGTGCCCGTTGCCGGACTCCGCCGAGTCTATCTAGCGTGAGCCCTAAGGTCGTTGGGCAAATGGGTGTTGGCGACGCTTCCACTCGTTGCGGTAGTTCTCCGGAGCCTCGGGCGCGTCGCTGCGTACGACGACGACCGGGCAGCCGAGCCGCGGCTAAGGGATGTCGCCTGCGCGTCCTCGCGTGTCGATCCCAGCGGTTACGGGCAACGGGCGCCGGAGGTCACCGGCACCCATCCCCGCCCCGAGTCTCCAACTCTCCGAATGAGTGCAGCATCGGGCCCGTGCGTATTCTGGTCAGCTCGTGGTCTGGTACCTGCGCACCCATGGGAAGCCGCTGGATAGGGTCGGCTACTCCCGGCTTGAGAGGTAGTGGCATGACCGACATCGTGATTGCGCAGACGACCATCGATGACGAGGACCAGGCGAAGGCACTGGCTCGGGGCGCGGTTGAGAGCAAGCTGGCAGCCGGCGCTCACATCGACGCGCCGTTCACCGCCGTCTACTGGTGGAAGAGCGAGATCGAGACGGCGCGCGAGTGGCGGATCTCGTACATGACGACCGTGGGCCAACTGCCGGAGCTGGAGGCGTGGGTGTCCGAAAGGCACTCGTACGAGGTGCCGCAGTGGGTCACCCTTCCCGTGACAGGCGGATCGAGCGCTTACCTGTCCTGGGTCGTTGAGGAGGCAACCAAGCGCTGACGCGCTCGCGTTTTCGGCGAGTTCCGCGTTGGGTGTGGCACAGCCTCAAGACGCGAACTTCCTGAGGTGATCGGCAAGTTCTCGCTCGTTGTCGGGAAGCCAGGTCGCGATGGCTCGGGCACGCTCCTTGCCCATCGTGTTGGGCTTGGCCTGACTCGCAGCCGCAAACTGACGTGTCACGTAGACACCTTGCTCAATATCTCCGCCGCGGAGCAGCGCGGAAGCGAGGTCGCCGAGCACGACAACGCCTCCATCCGATAGGCCATCCCCGAGGCGTTCGATGGCGGTGTCGGCCGTGGCCGTCAGCTCGGATCGTCCCAGCTGTCCGTACACGGAGAGTGCCAGTGAGTCCATGCGGTAAGGGGTCACGAATCGGACCCACGCCTGCTCGCTTGTGTGATCCGCAAAATCGTAGGCGAAGACTGCTTGCTCCAATGCACGCAGTGCCTCTGTGTCGTCGCCGAGCGCCGCAGCCTCCTCCGCGTGCCTGCCGAGCACCCAGGCGGCGGCCGTGGCGTTGCCGTGGCCTCGAACGTCCTGGGATGCCTGGGAAAGGAGCCTCAGCCTCTCCTTGGGCGTCGAAGCTCCGTAGCTGGCGTAGGTCAGGGCCAGGGCTCGGAGCGGAGGGTGTCCGGCAGCCGACGCACACTCCGACGTGACCTGGTAATAGGCATCAGCCTTGTTGGCCTCACCCAGGTCCCACGCCACCCACCCGGCCAGGGCTGCGGTTTCTCCGGCGGCGATAGTAAGAGCCCGTTCGTGCTCGCCAGCACGGGGCAAAGCAGCCGTGATCGCGTCAAGGTGAGACTCGACCGTGCGCTGCAACCTGCGTGCGCTGATTCCGAGTTCTTGGATGTGCAACTCAGCGGCTCGGTCGACGAGAGCAGCCACGGAAGGCGCGTCGGCCTTGGAACCCTTGCTGAGGGCGAGGGCCAGCCGTCCCCATGGCTCGGCAGCCGCGCTCACTCCGATGGCGGCGCCCCCCAGCAACGTGCGGCGCTTCACGTCCTCCTGGTCCTCCTCTTCACGGGCGTATTCCTTTCTCTTCCTGGCGCGAGCGGCCTTGGCCTCCCGCCTCAAGTCTTCGAATGAGACGCCGCAGGCCGCCGCGATCTGTTCAAGCGTGTGGTTGGTCGGGACGTTCTCGAACTGTTCGTAACGGCTGATCTCTCGACGGGTCATGGTGTCCCGGCCGGAGACAGCGTTGATGGCGGCTGCCTGCTGCTCCTGCGTCCGGCCTGCGTCCTTCCGGAGCCGGAGGAGCATTTCGGCGAACGGATCTGCCATGAGTGTGACCTCTGTCCGGGGGCGGAATCCAATCATGGCTTCAATTCCCCCTCCAGTTTCCCCCCTTGACAGATTTTTCCCCCTCCGATTTCCCCTGGTCCGGGGCTCGGACACGCGATGCGATGGGCCCATGACGAGGGACGATCGCCGGGGACGAAGAGGGCAACGCCCTGGCCCCTCATATCCACGTCGCGGTCGGGCTCAAGGGCCAGGCGGCGGAGGGGACGACGAGCCATCTCCCCGGAGGGCGTGTGCAGGTCATATCGGAACTGTTCGTTGTCGAAGTCGCCGATCCGCTCATGACCAGGCCCAGGCTCGGGCACTACAAGGTGCCCACCTTGTAGTTCAGCCAGTCCTCGAGCTCAGCCGCAAGCCAGTAAGGAAGGACCTACGATGCCGGCGCGCACCACCAACTTCCGCACCACCGTGCAAGAGCGGCGCTGGACGTTCGAGGCTTTCTGCATCCAGTGGAAGCGTGCCTGTGAGGAGCTGGCTGAGCGCGATCGAGATCCCCGACTCGCCACCGTTCCGATGTCGCGCCGGACCTTCGACCGGTGGATGAAGGGCGATCTCACCGAGCGGGGACCGCGCCCGGACACCGCGCGAGTTCTTGAGTACCTCTTCGGTATGGCCGTGGGACAGGTCTTCGCCGAGTCCGATGAGGGCCTCGCTGGGCTTCCGGCCGGCCAGCTCCCCGTCGAGGAGCCGGACCAGGCCGAGGCCGTCCGCCGAAGGCTCGAAGGAGTTCTGACCAGTGGCCATATAAGCGAAGCCGGGCTCGCCTCGTGGGAAGAGACCCTGGCGTGGCACGGCCGGGCCACCCGGTTTCGTCCCGAGAGCGACCTCCTGCGGGACTTACGCCGCGATGTCGACGCGCTCAGCAGGGCGCTCGACCAGCGGCAGTCCCTTGGCGCCATGCGCCGCCTTACGAGGTTCTCCGCCCAGATGGCCGGCCTCATGAGCTTGGTCCTGGTCCGCCAGGGCGATGATCACCACGCGAACGCCTGGCTGCGCGTCGCCAAGATCGCGGCGGAGGAGGTCGGCGACAGCGACGTCCGAGCCTGGATCCTTGCCGAAGACGCATACGCGCTGTTCTACTGCGGCGATCTCACCGGAGCGGCCCGCTCCGCGCGCCGCGCGCAAGTCTCCAGCGTCCAGCCCACCGTCGGCGCAGCCTTGGCCGCTCCGCTGGAAGCTCGGGCCCACGCCGTCATGGGAGACCGCCGGGAAGCCGAGGCCGCTCTCGGCCGGGCGGAGGATACGCTGGCGCACCTGCACGGAGACGACACCGCAGAGTCGGCGTTCGGCTACAACGAGGCCCAGCTGCGCTTCCACCAAGGCAACGCCCTCACCCACCTCGGTCAGACGGACCGTGCCCGGGAAGCACAGCAGCGAGCTCTCCAGCTCTATCCGGCAGATGAACATCTCGACAGGGCCCTGATCGAGCTGGACGCTGCCATGTGTCTATTCCTGGACGGCGAGCCGGCCGGGGCCGCCGACAGTACGGCGGAGATCCTTCGAAAACTCCCGGCGCAGCACCGTTCCGGGATTATCTTGACCAGGGCCTGCCAACTCGAAGGACTGCTCTCCACGATCCCCAGCGGACCCCGTTCCGTCCGGGTACTCCGCGACGTACTCGCCCCACTCGAGCAAGGAATAGCCTCCGAACACGAAGGAAAGGCGCCGTGAGCGAACTCACCGTGACTCGTGCCGAGTCAACCGATGTGCCGTGCATCGCGGAACTCGTAGCGGACATCGAGCAGTACTACGGCGGCGCAGTCGAAGGCGAGCTGCCCGACCGCGTCGGCCGACTGCGGGACATGCTCTTCGGAGATCATCCGGCCGCCTCCATCCTTCTGGCGCGGATCGGCGTCGACGTGGTCGGTATGGCCACCTTCTCGCTGCTCTGGCCTGCCGCAGGTGACAGCCGCTCGCTGTACCTCAAGGAACTGTTTGTGCGGGAAGCCCACCGCCGCAGCGGGGTGGCAAAGGCCCTGATGGCACAGCTTCAAGAGGTCGCCGCCCAGCTCGGATGCAGCCGGATAGAGTGGACCACCGACCGCGACAATCCCGATGCCCAGAAGTTCTACGAAGCACTTGGTGCGGTCCCGCAGGACACCAAGATCTTCTATCGTCAGACCGTCACTCCGGCATAGGTGCTTAAGCCTGAAGTTGCCTCCGGGCCAGCACTTGACCATGGCGTGGGGACCGACTAAGAGGTAGCAGCCGGGCGCGCTTGCTCCACCGGCCACAGGCCCGGGAGGGAATTCACAGGTGACCGTGCGCACCAACTACTTCCGTGTACTCGTCCAGGAGCGCCGCTGGACCTACGAAGCCTTGTGCATCCAGTGGAAGAGGGCGCGCGCGGAGCTGGCGGAGAAGGACTGCGACCCGCGCCTGGCCGGCGTCGATCTTCCCCGCCGAACCTTCGACCGGTGGATGAAGGGCGAGCTCAGCGAGAGAGGCCCGCGCCCGGACTCCGCCCGTGTCCTGGAGCATCTTTTCGGCATGACCACCGCGGTCCTTTTCGGACCGCCCCCGGACCGCAACATCGCCCGGCAGCCAACTGATGTTTCCCCTCCCGTTCTCACCAGTGGCGGATGGGGAAGCCCCGGTGAGATCCTCCTCCAGGCGCAGGAGTTGACGACCAGCAACACCGATCCTGCCCTGCTGAGTCTGGCGGCGGAGTCGATCGAGAGCATCGTGCAGCGGTACGAGGACCAGGGTCCCCAGCAGCTCGCTGGTGAGGCGCGGCTGCTCCGTAGGATGGTGCGCACCCTCCTTCTCGGTCGGCAGAGCTCCGGACAACGACAGGAGCTCTTCGGTCTGGCAGCCCGGTCGTCCGGCCTGCTGGCGTACATGGCCGTCAACGCTGGCCACGCCGACGTGGCTGAGGCGTACTGCGTGGAGGCCGAAGCGTTCGCCGGCCAGGTCGGCGACGTGGGGGCGAAGATGTGGGTTCTGGGCACCCGGGCCCTGAACCTCTACTACGTCGGTGAGTACGCCGCCTCCGACGCAGCGGCTGCTCAGGGGATCGCGCTGTCACCGCAGAGTCCGCAGGCGATCAGGCTCTGGGTGAACGGCCGCGCCCGCTCCCTCGCCAGGCAGGGGGACGCCCGCGGAACTGTGCGAGCGATCGGGCGAGCACTCGACCTGAGCGACCAGCAGCAACACCTTCCCGGCGGTGTCACCTCCTGCATCTCCTTCGAGGCGTACAGCCCCGCTCGTACGCTCGCCAACGCCGTCACGGCCCATCTGTCGACCGGCGATGTCGCGAAGGTCCTTGAGTACGCCGGGCAGATTGAGGACTTGGTCGAGCAGTCGCCTTCCCAGTGGACCCGGACACTTGTGTCCCTGGACGTCGCTACCGCGTTGCTGCGGCAGGGTCGCCCCGACCTGGAGCAGGCGTTGTCTCTGGGCACCCGGGCCCTTCACACCAGCGGCAGCACGCCCATCCATTCGGTGTGGCAGCGCGCTACCGAACTCCTCCAGCACACGGGAAAGTGGCAAGCCGAGCCTGTCGTGCGCGACTATGCCAGTGAAGTGGCGGCACTGAACTACCAGCCGGCCGGCCAGGCGCAACCCGACCCGCCACCGTGACCGACGGCCCGAGCTACCAAGGAGACTTCTGGTGATGAGCCCGCTGATCGAGGACAGCAGGGCCTTCCCCGCGGCGCCGCCTCCCGATCTGGACGATCCCCGGAAAATCATCTCGAACGACTGGGACGCCTTTCGTGCCGTCGAGAGGATGACCGACCACTGGGACCGGCCTGGGTGGCCCCCGGGTCACCGGGCCTACTACTGGATGCTGGCCTTCCCCGAGGAGCCGGAGCTGATCGCCCAGGCACGTTCGTGCCAGCAGGCCCTGGCCGATCTGGACATGGACGAGGTTCCCCACGACGGTCTGCACATCACCATGAACAAGATCGGTAGCTGCGCGGACGTCGAGCCCGGCACGGTGGACGCGCTCGCCCAGCTGGCGGTCGGCACGCTTGGCGGTGGGTTCGAGATCCGCGCGGAGCCCATGGCGGGGTCCACGGGGGCGATCCGGTTCAGCGTTACGCCCTGGACACCGCTGGTGGAGCTGCACGCCGCCCTTCACCGCGCGGGGCAACGCGTCGGCGTCCCAGGCGGAAAGCCGAGCAGTCGCTTCCGCCCTCATCTCGGGATTCTCTACAACAACCGGGCCCGGACCGCCTCACCGGTGATCGACGCTGTGGCCCTTCTGAGGAACCGCCCCTCCGTCACGCTCCCGATCGAGCGGGTCCACCTGGTCGAACTGCGCCGGGAAGTGCGTACGTACCGATGGCATGTCCTGCACAGCCTGGCCCTGCCGGGCCGGTCGCCCGCCCTCTGACTCCAGCGGCGCAGCTGGTACGGGGGGATTGGGGACCGGGACGTTCCGGCGCCCAATCCTTCGGCTCAGCTGTGCCACGCCACCCGCACGCTCCGGGCCTTGAGGGCGATCTCGGCCGCCTCCACGTCCGGGCTGGATCTGGCCGTGACCGCCGCCCCGACCGGCAGCCAAACCCGGCCGTCCCGCTGGAAGACGCTGCGCAGGAGCTGTGACCACTGGAGTCTGCCGTCCGGTGCTGCACACCCGACCAGGCCGTAGTACGGCCCTCGCGGGAACTGCTCCAGCTTCGCGATCTCGGACAATCCCTCGGCGGGCGAGGCCCCGGTGGGCAACGCTCCCAACAGAACGCTGGCCGGATTGCTTCCGGGCTTGGGCTCCACCGTCAACCGGGTCATTCCGTGGACTAGTTCCTGGAGTCTCAGGAACTCCGGGGGTCCCGCGCTCACGCTGGCGAAGTGGCTGTACGCGGTCAGCAGCGAGTCGATGGATGACCGGTGCTCTTCGACGAGACGAAGGTCCCAGGGCGCCGGTCGTCGACTGTCACGGGTGTGCCCGGAGGTACCGGACAGCTTGTGACAGGTGAACCGTTCCAGCGACCCGTCGATGAGGAGTTCTGGACTGGTCCCCGCGAACTCCAGCCCACCGTGGTGACAGTAGAACGAGCGGGACACCCCATGGGAGTCGTCCTGCCCCGCCGCCATGGTGGAGACCAGGTCCACCGGTCCGCTCCAGCCGTGCCGCGTTGCGACCGTCAGCCGACGGCCCGGCTCCTGCCCCACCCATCCCAAGGCGTCGTCGACCATCACGCGGAAGCGATCAACGGTTTCGTCGGCAAGTGGAGGCGGTGAACCGGCTTTGGTCGCACGCCGCCCTCGCGGCAGTCGCATCGGACCGGATGCGGACGAGGCGCTGCCGTCGTCCTTGATCACCAGGACGGACTCCGGAGTGAACAGGAGTACCTCCGGATCCGGCCCGACGGCCAGCGTGCTGTACCGGTTGTGGTGTGCCCCGAACCCGATGTACCCCATGATCCATCGGCCGTCGGTCGCCTCGAAGAAGGATTGGAGTCCAGCGAGCAGGGACTCCGGCGTTGTCGCTTCCCGGCCTGCCAGGCCGGGAAGCGACAACGAGCACACCCCTCGGGTGACCTCCAGATGCCCCGTGCTGCCCAGTCCGACGACGACGCGCCGGCGCGAGCCGTAGCTGAAGACGGTGTTCAACGGGGCTTCGAGGCGATGCCCGGCAAGCACCGGTCGGGCGTACCTGCGGGCGTCAGAGATCAACTGGGCTCATTCCCAGGTAGTCCAGGAGGAAGCCGAGGTGGTCCGTGAGGAAGGCTGCCATCCGGGCGTGGTTCTCGCTCGCGCAGACGGTCGCTACCTCCTGGATCGTCAGCATGCCGCCGAACTGCTCGTTGCGCTCCAGGAGCTTCTGGTGCGAGATCTCCACCAGGATCTCGGAGACGCGGACCCACTGATCCTCGTCCAGCCCCGCGTCATCAGCGGCCGTGAAGCGGCCGATCAGGTGCCGGGTCTCGTCCTCGATCGTTCGATCAGCGACCGCGAGCACCTCACGGTCCACCTCGCTGGAGTAGTCCAGCAGGTTCTTCGCGGAGCGGATCCCGAAGTAGAGCCCCAGGCCGCCGCCCTCGGACAGGTCGACCGCGATGGCGCCGAGCTTGTCGTCTCGGTAGCCCAGTCGCAGTTCGGTGAGCGCGGCTCCCTCCTTCAGCTTTCCGAGTTCGGCGATCGCCGGCGGGGGCGTGGCAGATTCGATGAGCAGGAACAGGTCATGCAACTGGGCGTAGTGGCGCAGCTCGTCGGAGGCGAAGCTCAGCTTGGTGTAGGTGCTCTTCAGCGGGGAGGGTGCGACCGCTCCGTGGCCCAGCGGCGCGACTTCTTCGGCCACTTCGGCGATCATGCTGGCCACGGTCGTGTGCCGGGGGCCGTAGACCCCGCTGCCGGTCCACTCCTTGAACATCTGGTGCCCGACCCAGACCTTGTCGGAGCCGGTGTTCCTGACGCTCGAACCGAAGTAGCGCAGGGCAATCTCGTGTTCCGCAGCCCAGTACGGGGCGCTCATGCGCAGCGCCTGCTGGATCGTTCCCATGGGACCTCCGTGATTGTGTGCGGGGAGAGTCGCTGCCTGGCTAGGAGGCGGCGCGTTCGGGGATGCGCTCGGGCAGGAGATGGCCGAAGGCGTGGTCGGCGGCGTCGAGCAGTTCCGCGAGAGGCAGATGTGACTCAGCGACGTGCCGGGGCACGCCGTAGACCGGCCGACGGTATGCGGATTGCGCGGTCACACCGGCACTTCCATGCGGCGGTAGGCATCGCCAGTGGCATGGAGTTCGTTGCGTATCCGGCCGTAGGTGCCGTCGACGAACGCGAGTTCCTCATTCGTCAGCGGCTCTCCGAGGCAGGAGTAGTTCTCGCGGACCTGCTCGGGCGTGGTGAAGCCGACGATCACTGCCGTGTGGTCGGCCTGCTGCAGGCTGTATCGCAGGGCGACGCGGACCAGTGCCTGCGGGTGGCGGCCAAAGTGCTCGCGCAGCGTCTCCAGGCCGCGGTCGATGATTTCGAGTCCAGGGTTGGAGAACCACCGCTTGTGCCGTCGGTGGTCGCCGGGGCCGAAGACGGCGGGGGCACCCGGCTGGTACTTCCCGGTCAACAGCCCTTGAGCGAGGGGCTCAGTGAGCACGAGCGAGACGCCGTGGCGCGCGGTGAAGCTGAAAAGGTCCTCGCCGTCGACCAAGGTCGGCGGGCTCAGCGGGTTGCACCGGGTCCAGAGCACATCGGGCCGCAGCAAACGGAAGATCTTGGCGAACCGGGCACTGCGCACGTCCGCCGCGTCCTTACGGTCCGAGGCAAGAGGGTGAGGCCCGCGCATGCCGATGGCCCTGATGTACTCGGCATCCCGCAGGGCGCGCATCTGATTGATGGCGACATGCAGATAGTCGTCGTCGTCCCCGAAGTCGAGGGTGTGGAGGAAGTAGGCATCCAGATACTCGACCCCCAGGTTCTCCATACTCTGTTCGAACTGGTGGCGGAGCTTTGGGCCCGCGTAGGGGTGAGGCGCTGTGCCTCGCACCCATCCGATCTTGCTGGCGATGTGCACGGATTCCCGGTCGACCTCTTTGAGGAGCTGTCCCAGCAGCCTCTCGGAGTGGCCGTGCCCGAACACGTCTGCCGTGTCGAAGAAGTTGGCGCCGTGCTCCACCGCGGTCCGCAGACCATCGAGCGACTGCGCATCCTCAACGGAGCCCCAGCCGACCGGATGGCCGGCGTTGACGGTCGGGCCTCCGATCGCCCAGCAGCCCACTCCGAGCGGATTGACGGTCAGTCCGGGCGCGATGTGTCGCGGCTTGAGATCGAGAGCGGTCATCGTGAGCTGTTCTCCTGGAGCGCAATGGCGAACACCGCGACCACCGCCTTGCCGCCGTCCGCGGTCGGCTCGGCGAACCACTCCTCGGTCAGTCGCGCGACAATGCTGAGCCCGCGGCCGTTCTCGTCGGACTTCTCCGCAGACCTGACGGCCACCGCAGCGCAGTTCGCACCAGCGTCGAACACCCTTACCGTGGCCCGGTCCTGGTCCACCTCCAGCAGGAATGTCCCGACGCCGGGGGTGTGCCGGAGGGCGTTGGCGACCAACTCGTCCACGACCAGGACCATGTCGTCGACCGTGGCCTCGTCAACCCTTCCCCCCAGTACCGTGCGGATTTGGGAGCGGGCGGCCCTGGTGGGCCACTCGCTGACGCTGAGGTCGAGGCGGTGCTGTTCGGGGGCGTGGTTGAGGCAGCCGGACGGTTTCAGTGCAGCCAGTGGGGGTGGCACCATCGTCTCCCTGTGCACGTGCGGTGACCGCTGGTGGGCTGAGCCCGTCAGCGGAGGGCCTGCTGAAGGCCCGCTTCAACGGTGGGCGAATCGCGGTGGCGTCGGTACGCCATTGAGTTGCCACTCCACTGCCATTTCCTCCGGCGACAGAGGCAGAGGAAGCAGCCCACTTGAGGCGAATAGCGCACTTTGCTGGGATTGAGATGCGTTGGGCGCTCGACCGCCAAGTGGCAGAGAAGTGGCAGACGAATGGCGTACCGACGCCATGCAGACCGGGCGAACGTGGACGCCAGCGGCCCTCGGCGAGCTGACGTACGGGTAGTTCGCCGGGGGCGGCATCCAGCGGACGTCCGGGCGGGCGGACCGCGTGCCGATCCCATTCCTCAGCCGGAGGCTGCCGTGCCCTTACCTTCCACGTCCGCGTTGTGGGGCCTTCCCACCCATTACGACACCCTCGTCATCGGCGCCGGCCCGGCGGGGCTGCTCGCGACGATCCGCGCGGGAGCCCCGGCTGGCGGCATCGTCGTCCTGGAGCAGGGCGACGACATCGACGGGCGTATCCGGGCCCGCGAGCTGGGCCAGGACGAGAAGCGCACCATCACCTCGGGGTTCGGCGGCGCCGGGATGTTCAGCGACGGCAAGCTGTGCCTGTCGCACCGCATCGGCTCCACCATCTCCCACCGTTTCCCCCCGCACGAGGTCGAAGCACGGCAGTACGCCATCGACGAGATCTTCCGTGCTGGCGAGGACGCCCCGCTGCACGGTGCCGACGACACAAGGGCCGCCGAGCTGGCCGACCGGGCGGGAGCCGAGGGCCTCGAATACCTGCACTACCCCGTCCGCCACATCGGCAGTGACCAGCTCATGCGCATGACGTCCGCCCTTCGCCAGCGAGTTGCAGCCGTTGCTCCCGTGCTCTGCGGAATCCGCTGCACCGAGGTTCGGCACTCGCCTGTCACCAGCCACCGCTGGGAGGTCTGGGTCACCGGCAACGGCTGGGCAGAGCCGATGCCCCTGTACGCGGACAACGTCGTGCTCGCACCGGGGAAGATCGGCGCCGCCTGGCTGCGCGCGCTCGGGAACACCCTGGGGCTGTCCCGCAAGAGCGCCCAGCCCAAGCTCGGCTTCCGCCTGGAAGGGCCGCGCGAGTTCCTGGACCTCCTGCTGAAGGTCGCCACCGACCCCAAGGTCATCTGGAAACCGGGCGCAGGAGCCGAGGTCCGCACGCACTGCGTCTGCTTCGGCGGGGATGTCGTCCCGGCTCAGTACCAAGACCTCACCCTGGTAGGCGGACACTCCACCAGCGATCACGGGCACGACCGCAGCAACACCGCGGTGCTGGCCACCGCCGGAGACGCGTTCCCCCTGAGCACGGAGTACGTGCGCGACCTCGTCGCCCGGATGAACAACGCCACCAGGGGCCGGGTCATGGCCCAGACGCTCGGCGACTTCCTGGCCGGCGTCCCCACCACCGGAACCGTTCCCGACGCCGCGCACGGGTTCGTCCCCAGCATCCCCGACGCCGTCACCGGGAACCTCACCGCGCTCTTTCCCCAGCCGACCGTCGCCCTGCTGCGCGACTACCTTCACCGCCTCGCCCGGCTGTGCCCGCAGGTCCTGAACCCCGGCAACATGCTGTACGGGCCGGCCGTCGAGCGCTGGGCCGACCGCTTCGAGGTCGGCGATGACATGCAGGCCCCCGGGCACCCCGGCCTCTACCTGGTCGGTGACGGCCCCGGGCTCACCGGCGGAATCATCGGCGCCGCCGACTCCGGCTGGCTCGCCGGCGACGCGATCGCCGCCCGCCGCAGCGTCAACGCCTGACTCCCCCGGCCCCCAAGGACTCCAGCATGCTGACCTCCGCCCGCACACCCCGCCCCAGGTGGCTCACCTCCGACGAGGCCCCGCTGTGGGACCGAAGCACCTTCTCGCCCGAAGCCTGGACGTACACGCTCTCGCGCGAGGAGACCATCGAGATCATCGACGCGCTCACCGTCGCGCAGAACCGGCTAACCGGACGCGACATGCTCACCGACCGCGACACTAACCGCAGAGACTTCCCCCTGGGCCACGTCGGCTCGATCCTGGAAGCGATCTCCAGCGAGGTGTCCGACGGCCGCGGCTTCGCCGTGCTGCGCGGACTGCCCGTCGACCGGCTCGACGAACGCCAGAACGCACTGCTCCTGCGCGGACTGGCCACCTACCTGGGCCCCATCGCCACCCAAAGCCGGGACGGACAGCTCATCCGGCACGTCCGCGCGACCGGCCGAGCGCTGGGCGACGCGACCGTGCGAGGTCATCAGACCGCCAACCGCCTTTGGTTCCACACTGACGGCGCCGACGCCGCAGCCCTGCTGTGCCTGACCGCCTCCGAGACCGGAGGGCTTTCCCGTCTCGCCTCGGCCGCCACAGTCCACAACCAAATGTTGAACGCCTCCCCGACGCGGACCGCCGAGCTGTACCAGCCGTTCCACTTCCACATGGCCGGCGGCAACGTACCCGGTCTACCCCCCACCTTCATATCGCCGATCTTCTCCCTCCACCGAGGCCACTTCTCCACCCGCTACGTCCGGCACACGCTGCTGGAGACCCCCACCGTCACAGCGGTCCCCCTCCACCGGGACGCCATGGCCGCCTTCGACCTGCTGGAGGAGCTCGCCGACGAGAACAGCATCGACATGGAACTGCGCGCGGGCGACCTCCAGTTGGTCAACAACCACACGGTGCTCCACTCCCGCACCGCCTACCGCGACCCGCGGCCCCCAGCCGAGCCCCGTCACCTGCTCCGGTCGTGGATCACCTTCCCCCACTACCGCAGCCGGCGAGCCGCAGAGGCCGACGAGTACCTGCGCTTCGGATGGCTCACCGACGACCAGCAGCAGCAGCTCGCCACCACTTGGGCGCCCCCGACCGCTCCCGACCCGGCCCCCGCCGCATGACCGTGCACCCGCCGGGGCCGACGTGGACTGCGGACGTCGTCAGCAAACTCCACCGCACCGCCCGCCGGCGGCCCGACCACCCCGCCGTGATCGACCGCCACGGCACGACGAGCTTCCGCTCCCTCTACCTAGCCGCCGCCCAACAGGCCCAGGACCTGGAGTCCCGTCCCGATCACGGCGCGGGCGTCGCGGTACTGCGCGCCACACCCACCGCCGCGTTCTTCATCCAGGTGTGCGCCGCTCTCATGGTGAGCCGCACGCCCTTGGTCCTGCCCGCCCGCGTGCCCGAGGCGGAGGCACTGCGCGACGTCCAGGCGGCACGAAAAGCGGGCTGCCGCCCGTGGAAGGCGGTCCTGGCCGTATCGGGCCGCCAGCAGGTTCCGGTCCTGACACACGGCGAATCGCCCGCCGCCCCGCGCAAGGCCCGCGCTCTGGGCATGCGGCCCGGCGGGCGTGCCCTCTTCGCCGCCCCCATGCACCTGAACGGGCCGTTCGAGTTCGCACTGCGTCAGCTCCTCCTCGGCGGCTGCATCATCCTCGCCCCCCGCTTCGAGGCCGAGCAGTGGCTGGAGAGCGTCCGCGGCCACAAGCCGGACTGGGCGTTCTTGGTTCCGACGCAGATCCAGCAGATCTGGGACGCACGTCCACCCCGCGAACTCCGCGGCGACTGCTCCTCGCTGTGTCTGCTCCTGCACTCCTCGGCCCCGTGCCCGCCCCCGCTGCGCCAGCGCCTGGCCGACGTCCTGGGGCCCGAGCGCCTCGCGGAGTACTACGGGACCACCCTGTACGACGGGACCTTCAGCCCCTACACCTCTCGCGGCCCCGGCGGATCTCCGCTGCCCGATACCGAGCTGCGGATCGTCGACCCCAGCCGCTGGCCCGTAGCGGCCGGCATCCAGGGAACCATCGAGGGCCGCAGCCGGACCGGACTCATCTCCCACCGCACCGACCAGCCGTGCGCCGGCCGGCCGCAATGGCAGAGCGTCGGCGACCTCGGCAGGCGCATCAAGGACACCGACCGCATCGAAGTCACCGACGTGGCCGTCCCCGGCCGCGCCATCGTGGCGGGCGTCAAGATCGCCGTGGCCGAGACCCACGACACCCTGTCCGCCCACCCCGCCGTACGGAACTGCGAAATCCGCGTCAGCCCCCACGACCGGTTCGGATCCGTTCTGTCCGCCGTCGTACACACCGAGGACCCGGCCCTCACCCCATCGGTCCTGCGCACTTGGTGCGCCCAGCGGCTGACACCGCCTCAGCGCCCCCACGCCATCGAGCTGCGTCGGACCGCAGCTCTCGATCACACGACCCTGCGAGAAGGACATGCCCGACTGTGACCTGTGCCAGGCCATCAACCCGGACGTCGGCGACTGCACTCTGCAACGCCATCTCCATGCCGGTCAGCAACGCATCGTCGCCGCGTCCGAGTACGCGGCGGCGGTGCCAACCATCGGCGCCTTCGTCCCCGGCTACCTGCTCGTGGTGCCCACCACCCACGTGCTCTCGCTCGGACAACTGAACGACGACGAGCTGGCGGGGGTGGAGGACCTGGCCCACGACCTCGCCAACCAGCTGCACCAGGTCTACCGGCGCCCGATCCTCACCTTCGAGTACGGCCTCAACCTCCCCGCCGGGCGGCGCATCTGCCATGGCCATCTGCACATGCTGCCCAGCACCGCCGACCTCAGCGAATGGCTCGCCGCACGGGCCCCGGGATACGAGATCGCCAGCTACGCCCAAGTCCCCCGCAGCCCGGACACCTCCTACATCACCGTGCGGGACCAGACCGGCACCCTGACGTGCTACCCCGTTCCCAACGACGCCTTCCCCCGGATCCGGCTGCGCGAGGTCGTGGCCCGGCTCGATCCGCAGATAGAGGACGCGGCATGGGACTGGCAGACCCACCCGTTCCCCGAACAGATGCGCGCCACCGTCGACGACCTCACCACCGTCGCGCCAACAGCACGCCGGGTACCAGCGTCCCGGACCGGAGCACCCAGGTGAGCGGTGAGCTCGACTTCGCGAGCCTGTGGCGGCGTATCGCCGCAGACCATCCGGAGCGCCTCGCCTTCATCCACGGCAACAGCACAGTGACCTGGCGACAGTTCGACAAGCAGGCCGCGACGTTGGCCGCGCATCTGCGCAGCTGCGGCCTCGGCCGCGGGGACGTCGCCGCACTCGCTCTGCCCAATCGCCCGGAGCATCTGGTCTGCCTCGCCGCATGCCTGCGCATCGGCGTCGTGCCCGCCAACATCAACTACCGCTACCGAGCCCGCGAACTGGACGGCATGCTCACCCTGCTCACGCCGAACGCCGTCTTCCTGGCACCCGAACAGCTCACCGAGATGTCCGCCGCCCGCGCCGGGCTGCCCGGCTGCCGGACATGGATCGCCACAGGCCCGCAGGACCTGCCCGCCTGGACGCAATCGCTGGAACGGATCCTGAACGCTCAGGGGTCCGACGGCCCGGACGATCCCTGGGCGTCCTCCCCGGACGACACCTTCATCAAGTGCACCGGCGGCACCACCGGGGAGCCCGCCGCGATCCGCTGGCGGGTGGGTGATCTTGCCCGCAATCTCAACGCCCACAATCCGTGGCTGCGCCGCAGCACCATGGAGACCGCGGGGCTGATCGCCGTCGCCGATGCCCGACTGGTCGTCGCGAGCCCCCTCATGCACGGCTCCGGGCAGACTCGCGCCCTGGGCGCCCTGTGCGCCGGCGGCACGGTGATCACCGTGCCCGAGCCCGGCCCCTCCGCCATCTGGGACACCGTCGCCCAGCACCGCGCCGACACCCTCGCCATCGTGGGCGACCCCCTCGCCCGCCCCCTCGCCACCGCCCTGCACCGCCGACCCGGCCGCTGGGACCTCTCCCGCCTGGCCACCATCACCTCATCCGGTGCCGCGTGGAGCCAACAGGCCAAGCGCAGTCTCCTCGACGCCCTGCCCCACGCACGGCTCATCGAGACGCTCGGCGCCACCGAAGCCACCGGCATCGGCTCCTCCACCGCCACAGCCGACTTCGTGCCGGCCACCGGGACCTTCGATCTCGGCGCCCACGCCGTCGTACTACGGCCCGACGGGACTCGCGCTTGCGTCGGGCAAGACGGCCTCCTGGCCGTCGCCCAGCCCCACCCCCTCGGCCTCCACCCCACGGGCGGCCTCGCAGCGAACCGCTTTCGCGTCAGCGACGGCATCACGTACCTGCTCTCCGGAGACCACGCCCGTCTGGCCGCGGGACGCCGCATCCTCCTGCTCGGCCGGGACAGCGAATGCGTCAACCTCGGCGGGGAGAAGGTCTACCTCCCCGAGATCACCCGCGTGCTGCTGGCCCACCCCGACGTCCAGGACGCCGCCGTCATACCCCTGGCCCACCCCGTACGCGGACACACCCTGGGCGCTCTCCTGCACCTGGCGGTCGGTGGCGAGGTGGAGGACGTACGCCGCTACGCCCGCGGCCAGCTCGCGGACTTCAAGGTTCCGCGCACGATCGTGCGGGTCGCCTCCATCCCGCGCACCGAGGCGGGCAAGCTGGACACCACCGCCGCCCGTACCCAACTTGAGCAGGCACGACGCGCTGCCGCTCCCGTCAGCGAGGAACTCGTCATCGCCCCCCGAGCCCCTGCCACCAGTCCCGGTATCTGGCAGCACCTCACCCAGGTCGCCGAGCGCGAGCAACTCCTCCTGGAGAGTGCTCTGGCCTCCCTGTTCGTCGACCCGGCCCTGGACGACAAGATCGGCAAAGCCCTCGGCTACCCCGACTGGCCCCAGCCGCTCACCCTCCTGCCGGTCCTCGCCCCCGAGCTGGCAGGCGCCACCGAGGACCTCGCGCTCTACCTTCAGGCGTCCGCCGACGCCACCGCAGAAGTGATCGACGCGGTCGCCCGGTGTCACTGGCCGCGGCTCGACCGGCACGATCCCGCCGCCGTGGACGCGGTCTGGCTGCTGATGCAGCACGCGGATCTCGCGGGCGAGCGCAGAGACGAACTGCTCTACGAAGCCACCCGCAACGTCACCACGCGGCTCATCGACGGCCGGCACCTGGCGCTGCTGGACGACCGGGTCCAGTCCTTGCACGGACAACCCCAGCGCTACGGCACCTTCGTGCTCGTCCGCGACGAGGAACCCCGCTTCCTCTACCCGCTCGACGGCGCCTACGGGAAGGTCGACGAAAGGCGCAGGCTCATCGGGATGCCCCTGCTGCACGAGGACCTCAGCCACGCCTACAGTCCGATCACGCCCTACGGCGCCGGACGGACCACCGCAGGCAACCGCTTCTCGCCCCGGCCTGGACCAGCCCGCTTGCACACGGGGGACCCGAGCCGGATCCTGCGCAGCGAGAGCGTCCCGCCGGACGCCGTTCCGGTGTACCTCGCGGCCACGCTCCGCCATCGCAACGAAATCCGCCGGCTCCGCGACAGCCTGCCCGCCCCGCTGCACTCCACCTCGCGGTGGCTCGACCTGGACCCGCTCACCCGGCCCAGCTGCCAGTTCGACGCGGGGATAGCGCTCAACCGGCTCGCCGCCCGGCTGTGCCTGGACGACGTCCGCCGCTCCAAGGTGCTGATCGCCATGGGGTTCAGCAGGCGCAGCGCGGGGCTGAGCGTGGAGATCGGATGCGCGCTGGCCGCCGGCATCCCGGTCATCTACGTGGGCGAGCCGAGTTGTTCCTTCGACATGCTCCCCGAGGTCACACTCGTGCCCGACGTGGACGCTGCGATCCAGACCGCCCTCACTTGGACTGACGACTGAGCCCGGCGTGTACACCCTGAAACTGAAGGGGGGCCGGCGCCGCAAACGAATCGCGGCGCCGGCCCCCCTTCGTGTCGTGGTCCTCAGCCTTGGCGAGGGCTCGTGACGGTGGGCGCGGACATCGCCAGGCCGATCATGTCGGCCCAGGCCGCGTCGCCCACGTTGTCCTGGAGCTCCTTGGCCGCGCGCTCGTCGGCCGTCAACACGCCGAACTCCACCCGAGTGTCGTACGGCAGGAAGTCGAGCGCCAAGCGCCGACCGACGTAATCCAGTACGGAGGTGGCCTGCTTGATCTCAGGGTCATTGGTCATGCCCGCGGGCTCGAAGCGCATGCTGACGTACTCGCGGACGAACACCTCCAGCGGGACCTGGTGCCGCAACCCCTGGGTGATGGTCGTACTGAAGCCGTCCATCAGCCCCGCCATGGTCGAGCCCTGCTTGGCCATGAAGATCGTGACCGCAGCAGGGCGACCGTCCTCGGTGCAGGCGACCGTGAGGTAGCCCTTCCCCTCGCCGACGTTGAACGACCGGGTCGTCGACTTCAGACGCCTCGGGGACCGCGGGGGCACCTGGACGAGGGGGTGCTCCCCGCCCCTGTGCTTACGCGCCATGCCGTCAACGGTTCGGTCCGCCATCGAATGTGTCCTCTGGGTGGTCGAAATGGGCATAACAGGTCTGACGCCCACAACCTATGGGCATCTTGCGTTCGGTGACCACAAGATGTGGGATTCCTACCGTAGAGGTGAGGAGCGGTCGGCACCAATCGCGGCGCGCCGAACACACGCCCCCAGCCCGGTCGTTCGGTGGTTGTGGTGCTCAGGCGTCCACGAGCCGTGGAAGCGTCCTGACGAGGACGTCCGGGTGCTGTTCCCTGAGCTCCAGGAGCCGCCCCAGTACCCGGCGGCGGAAGTCGGGCCGGCCGGACCAGATCGCGCTTCCGGAGTAGGTGTCGCTGCGCGCCCAGTCGCGCTGGCTGCGTCCGTCGTCCTCGCTGGCGCCGAAGAGCGCGTCGTACATGTCGGTGGCCGGGAACGGCGTGAAGAAGTGATGCTTCTGCTCGTTGTACGGGAGCAGGGCCAGGTCCTGGACGAGACGGAAGGTGAGGTCGCTGTCTTCGTCGGTCTCGTGCGGAAGGTCGTGGATCCAGCTGGTGAGCTGGACGATGCCGGCTGCCGACAGAATCCGGCAGCCGTCGATCGTGTGCTGGACCGTCGCGTTCTTCGTCATCAACTCCAGCATTCGGTCGGAGCCCGATTCGCAGCCGACGAAGATCGCGCTGAAGCCGACCTTCCGGAGCCGTTCGAGGTCGATGTGCCCCGCGAGGTTCACGATGTCCTTGGCCCTCATGTTGGCCCGCAACTGGATGCACAGACCGCGGCGCTCCATCTCCTCGACGATGCCGATCACCCGCTGGGTGTTCGTGGAGAAGTTCGGGTCCATCAGGCTGATCTGGTCCGGCGCGTAGGTTTTCCACAGCTCCTCGACCTCGTCGACGACTCGCTTCGGCGGCAGCCCCTTCCAGCGGCGCAGGCTGGTCTTGGGCTCGCTGCAGAACCCGCAGGGATGCGGGCAGCCCCAGGACGTTAGGTAGCTCAGATCCCGGACCCTGTCGGTGTAGTACGCGGTCACCGGGATGAGGGTGTAGTCCAGGGGCGGAACCGTGTTCATGTCCACCAGGGCGCCGTACGGGGTCTCCAGAATCCGGTCCGCCACCGCGCCGCGCAGCGAGATCTCGCGCCTCCCGTCCCGGTAGGCCAGGTTCGGGATGGCCGCGAGCGAAGCGGTGTCAGCCAGGCCGCCTTTCCGCTCGGCCAGCTCGGCCAGGGCCACGGCCGCGGCTTCGCCCGGTCCCAGGACGACCACGTCCACCCACCGCTCCCGCAGGATCCCCCGGTAGGCGAGCGAGGCGTGGTAGCCGCCCCACACCACAGGTACGCCCGGCGCGTGCTCGCGCACCGCGCCGATCGCGTCCAGCACGTTGCCGATGCTGGGACCCGTCATGCACGAAACCCCGACGTACAGGGCGTCCTTGGCCTCGTCCGACAGCTTCTTGCGCCAGTCCGGTTCGATCTGGCAGTCGATGATTACCGGTTCGTGCCCGGCAGCCCGCAAGGCGGTGCCGACCGTCAGCACGGACAGCGGGTGCCAGGGGTAGTCGGACTCGCCGGTGGCAAGCGGGTCCACACCGGCGAACAAGACGATCTTCCCCACGAAAGTCACACTCCCAGGCCGTAGATGTCAGTCGCCGCTCGACAGCGGCCGTAACCAGCCTCGGCTCGCCGCGATGGCATCGGTACGCCACGGGCCTGCCACTCCACTGCCACTTCCCCGCCGGACCGCAGTACGAGCCCGAGTCGCGCTCTCCTGCACCACGCCCTTCAGGCTGCTCAATCCATTCCATATAGCCGTAAAGCAACCGTGGATCGACGCAAATGGCAGTGAAGTGGCAGACGAATGGCGTACCGACGCCACACGCCAGGCGAAACGCTGATACCGGCGGCCACACATGAAGCACGTACTCGCTGCCGTACCACTACGCCGCCCCGACCCGTGAGATTCGGAACTGTTGGCCATGAGGACACAGACGCTCCCCCGCATCACCGGCACCGTCACTGAGCAGGGCCGGATCCTCGTGCTGCCCCATGACCAAGATGTCGGCGTACCCACGCCCCGATGTCCGGCCGCGCTCGCCGGGACGTCAAACCCGTCCGCTCCGCGCACCGCCGCGGCGCCGGATTCCTCTAGCGAGCTCGACTGGGCAAGCCAGCCTCAACAGCACTGCGCCGTTGGAACGTTCGGCTCCCATCTCGATCCGGCCAGCGGGACGTCCCAGGACGTCCTGGCCAGGTCCTACGGGGCGGTACCGGTGTCTCTGCGCTCCCTGAACGATGCCCGTGTAGCTCGCCGCACCGTGTTTTCCCTGAACGAACCGCCCTTGTCGGCGAGTGGCGGCTCGAAATGCCTCGGCGGCTCCTCTTGGGGGGCCGCCGAGGTGACATCCCGGTCGCCAACTTCGGATCTCACTAGTGGAGTTGCCCGTATGCCTCGCACCACGACCTCGGCTCCCACCGTCGGCGGTGGGCAGGTGGACGGAGTGTCCTGGTTGGAGGGCTCGTTGAGGGAACTGGGCCGTGACCTGAGGACTGTTGTGTCGACCCTCGCACCCGGACCGTCGCCTCTGGCGGTGCAGGACCCCCTTTACCGTGAAAGGACCAGACTGGTGTTCGCCGAGGCTGCCTCCGTCAGCGAAGACCCGGACGAGCGACACGTTCAACTGCTGCTCATGCGCGGCCACTTGATGCGACTGCTCGGAGCAGTCGTTCCTGTCGATGCCGACGAGCCTCCTCGGGAAGAGGATCAACTGGTCGCAGGCGTGCGTGCCCTTCTCGACGAGGAGATTCCCGGCGACGCCGTGCGCGCGGTGTCCCTGCACCAGCGGATGTCCGAGGCCGGGCGGGAGCTGTTCGCCGTCCTTCCTGCTGTCGACGCCTCTGCCGACGTGGTCGACGGCTGGGGCAGGACGGTGTGCGCCTGGCTCGATTCGACGCGTATCCGCGAAGCCATTCGTGCGGCGAAGTCCTGGGAACAGGCGGGGGTGTACCCGCATCCGCACACCCTCGCAGCGGTCACACAAGCGCTCAGCGGCTACGTCACGACGCTCATCCCCTACGTTTCGATTCATTGGGAATCGCTCTCCGCCGGGAGTCGCGGGTGGTCCGCATGCGGTGAGGCGATCGAGCGCTCGCAGGAGGCCCGCGACGTCGCTCCGGGAGAGGGGCTCAAGGCGGGGGCACCCTGGCGGAATCAGTGCTGTCCACGATGATGCGGGCTGTCAGCACGGCTGGGGCGAGCCTCGCTCAGTGCCTCACTGAGGCGGGAGGTGTATCGCCGCATGCGAGACGGCCAGGCGTCAGCTGATGCAACGACCGCCGATGGTCTGGGGGCGTGGGACGCGTGCCGACCAGGAGAAAGCATGTCGTCATTCCACAATGTCACGCCAGCCGCAGTGGTCAGGCTCGCGCGACGCTGCGCCCGATGCGGATGCCCCCTGAGCCGGTACAACAACGAACTCCGATGCGGAAGTTGTGCACGAGGTATCCCACGGCAGATCAGTCGAGGCGTGCACGTGCCCGATACGGTGTGGGCCGACGAGGACCTCCAACAGGCGCTGGCGGTCCGGGACTTCGGCAGGCTGTGCCGACTCGTTCGCGAACGCGTCTCCCTCCGCCAAGAAGACGTCGCCTCGCTGACGGGTCTGAGTCAGGCATTCTTATCGATGCTGGAATCGGGCGCACGCAGGCTCACGAACATCGACAAAATCATCCAACTCGTTGACGGCCTTGGAGTACCGGCAGATCTCAGGGGAATAATGCTGGTCAGCGACACCGACGCTGCCTCAACCGAGAGTCCGCCATCCTCCGCAGTCAGCAGATGGCCGGCATGAATAGGGAGCGCCGATGCTCGCCACGAACAGTGCGCGGGCGTCAAGGACGGTTGCCGAGGAAGGCGCTCCTACTGCACCGATACAGCATGGCGACAACCACCACCGGCGAGACGAGGAACGTTTTCCGCCGACAGGGTCTGTAGTCCGGGGCGCTCTCTCTAGCGCAGTTCGCAAAGCAGGGAAGCAGCGACTTCGGCCATGGTGTCGGTCAATGGCGCTTTCCTGCCCGTCCGTCGGAAGGCGCGCTCGACGTTGGCGCACAACAGCAGGCGGGACAGCACGCCGCTGCGAGTCGACAGGACGTCGGAGAGCAGGGTCTGTACTCGGTCTGCGAGCGCCGGCACGGTCAGGGAGGCGGACCACAGACAGGCCGCATCCCATCCGACCGGGCCCATGCCCCAGCTCTCCCAGTCGATGATCGACAGGCCGGGGCCGCAGAGGTTGGCGTATCCAAGATCGCCGTGGGCGCAGGCCCAGTCAGTGATCGTGGTGTCGATGTCCTCTCCGTAGACCTCGTGGATTCGCCGGGTCAGGTGGGCCTGGCCCATGGACACGCGGTCCGTGGAGTGCTCCGAGAGGTTGATGAGCGCGGTTCGCAGGTCGATCCACCACTGCTCGGGCAGGCCAGGGTCCGACGTGATGTCGCCCATGGTGGAAAGGGCTCCGTCTTCCACGAGTGTCATCTCGTCCGCCCGCCAGACCACGCCGCGTGCCTGGTCTGTCCAGACGGCTGCTGCCGACCATTCGGGGCGAGGCACGCCCTGGATGGCAGCTGCGGCCTCGAAGCCGGTCCAGACTTGGGTGTCGATCTTCTCTGTACGTCGCCAGGCGAGCCGGACCCATGTGGCTTCGGCGGTTCGGAATCCGGCGGTGCCGTTGTACTTGCTGAAGTGGCCGTCCTCGCGCTTGAGCTGCCGTCCGAGCCGGCGCTCGATGTCGTCGAGGACGTCGTCGAGCGGAACGGTCGAGAGGTCATCCAAGGTGGCTTGCACTATTGGTCCTTCCTGGACTGGGCTCCTGCGCTCACGGTAGCCCTCTCGCGCAGCAGCGCCCGATACACCGTCACCGTCTCGGTGTTGACCTCAAGTCGCAAGCCACCGACAGCTTCGGCGAGGTGATCGACGTGGGAGGTGCCGACCGCGAGACGGGTGACTTCGGGTATCGCGAACGCTGCGGCGACGCCTGCCTGAAGCGTGCTGCATTGTTGGCCCGGGACGAGAAACGTGGAGGTGTCCACGGTCTGCCAGATCGGGTCGTCCGCGTTTCCCGCGAAGGGAGCCATTCCCCACAGCTCTGTGATCCCTGCGCGGTCGACGAGTTCGTCCACCGCGTTGAGGATCCCGGCGGAGACGGTGAGGCCGGCGCGGACCATCGCTACGTCCGGGCGTGGAATCTCCCAGCCGGCATCGACAAGAGACCGAGGGTCCCAGCTGGAGAGCCCCCAGCTCTTGCAGAGACCCGCCTCGCGCATCTCCAGAAGTGCGGCGCACGCGTCGGCGAAGCCGGCGACCGAGGACTCGGGGTTGTGCAGAAGCACCGTGTCCGGCGTACGGCCGAGTTCCTGGGCCGACTGCTCGACGGCAGCGCGAAGCCGCGCCGGGGCGAGGTCGTGGCCGTCGGGGAAGTAGCCGACCTTCGTGGAGATGGTGAAGGCGGCGAGCAGGTCGTCAGCGATCGCCGCGAGGGTCCGGTGGGAGGTGAAGTGGTGGTAGTTGAACGCGGTGTCGAGGTCAGTGACACCCTGCTCCAGGGCGCCCTCTAGAAGGTGTCGGGTGTGACGAGTTCGGTGTAGGCCGAGAGCGATTCGGCGGTCAGCGGTGCGCACAGCCCCTCCTGGATCAGGTGCTCGGCGAGCGTGGTGAGGTCTTGGTCGTCGTCGGTGAGGCGCACTGGGTGCCCGGACAGGAGGCTGCGGAGGGCGGGTTCGGCGCGGCTGTGGAAGGTGAGGCGCTTGCCGCCGCCCACCACCTGGACCGTGTCACCAGAAGGTGTAATGACGGGTTCGAACTCGGTGACAGCCGCGGTGTACTGGAGCGGGCCGAACACCGGGATGTGGGGCATGTGCCGAGCGGGCGGCGTGTTCGCGCGCAGTTCCGTGAGGTATCGCTTGGGGTCGTACTCGCGGGCGAGGGCGGTCAGCTTCGTGGCGAGCACGTTGCCGTCGACGGTGTCTTGGCTGCGCTCCAGGTCCGTACGGAAGTCCTCGTCGGCGCGTGCGGCGTCGGACAGGAAGTTGGCCCAGGTCACCCCGGTGCGCTTGGTGAGTCCGAAGGTCACGTGGAGGGAGTGGCCGTCACCGCCGGAGCCGATCCTCGTTGCGGTGTGCCAGAAGCCGCGGGGTATGTGCATGACGTCGCCGGCCTGCATGGTGCCCTTCCAGAGCACCTCCTCCGACGGAGTGAGGTTGCGTTCAGCGTCGCGGTACATCGGTGCTGGGCGGGAGGGTCCTCGGACCTCCCAAGACTTCTCGCCGGAGAGCTGGACGGCGATCACGTCGTGGTCGTCCCAATGAAGGTTGAAGCCGTCTGTGTCGCCGACGGCCAGGTAGGCGTTGGCGGAGGTGAGCTCGCCTGACCACCAGCCCAGCGCGCGGCAGGCGACTTCCAGGGTCGGGTCGAAGGAGTCGACGTGGTCCAGGACCACGGTTCCGCCGCCGTTGAGGATCCGGCCGATGGCCGCCATGTCGGCCTGGCTGACGGCCTGCCTACGCCGGTTGACGTTCGTAGACAGGAAGAGTGAGGGGTGTACCTCGTCTCCCTCTGCGTAGCAGCGCAGTTGGGGGTTGGCGAGTTGGCGGTGCCGGATGGTTTCCAGCAGCCGGTTCGGGGTCATCAGCCGGGTGATGAGGTCCGGGTCGGCGAGGTGCCCGCGAGCGAACGCGGTGCCCACGGGCCCCGGCCCGCCCCAGCCGAGCGCCTTCTCGATACCTGTGACGAGCCGGTGCTCCATGGTTTCTCCTACTCCTTGGGAAGGTTCAGGTCGCGGTTGTCGCCGTCATCGCCCGCGCTGTTCTGCGAGCTGGTGATGTCGGACCGCTCCGCCTCGCTGCGATCGTGGGCCACGGCGAGCTGCTCGACGGCGACCAGCAGACCGACACTGGTCCCGCCGCCCTCCTTCTTGGCCTTCATGCTCTTCGCGGTCGTGGTCACTCGGCACTCCTCTCATCGGGACCTCTCGGCAAGCGAGTGGCCTGGGGATCCTGCGGCTACAGAGGGACGCAGCCGCTGAGTGGTTATGCAAACTGGCGGTAGACGCCAGAAACCGCCCCGTGTCCAAGGCGCATCGACTGGTACTTAAGGGCGGTGCTCGTCGGCGGCGCAGTGCGCCTCTGTCGGGCGGTACTGGCCGACGCGTGGCATTGGAACGACGTGCTTCGGGACGAGAGCCAACTGCTTGTGGGCTGCTGGCCTTCCCGGCTCAACCCTGCTTCCAGTGGGAGAATTTCACACATCACGGTCGTGATATCTCTCCCGTGATCTGGGAGAAACGTCATCTGTCCTGCCAGCAGCGCCCCAAGACTCGTTGGCGCGTCGACCTCGGAACGCGGAGACCCAGGGCCTAGACCGGGCGGCAGGGCGCACGGCTACGCCTCCGGTCCCTAGATGCCTTGGACACCCTTGAGTTCGGGCGACTGCGTTAGAGATCCTCGCCGTCTTGGAGCCCCAGTTGACAACCGTGGGTTGAGCGCGCGGATCACCGACGGGATGGCGCCGTCCCCGCGAGCCATATTTCCCCGGTGATATGCGCGGCCGTCAGCAGACCGGTAGCTTGTCGTGGCTCACCAGCCTGCTCTGACACCACTGCGATCATCCGCCAGCAAGCAGCCCACAACGGTCAGGGGTTTACGCATGGCAAGTGCTCTGGAGACAAATCCTCTCGCCCCGTACGTTCGCAATGATCTACCCGGCCGCTTCAACGAGCTCGACGTGCTCCGACGGCACTGGGCGCGTTTCGCGGCGGTGTCGCAGGGTGCGGTCGTGCCGCCGTACGAGGTCCTCATCCACCCCTCCAGCGGGTGCAACCTGCGATGTGCTTGGTGCATCGGAGACCATGTCCCTCTTGAATTATGGGATGAACAGCGCGAGCAACTGGTCATGCTCGACGCGGCCAAGGACGCTGTGGATCGGCTTCCGGACCATCTGACGACTCCGGCGAACATGCTCAAGCTCATAGGCGACATCGCCGACTACGAGGTCGAGGCGCCCTACCGGAAGAGCGGCGAGGACTGCTCGGGAGTCTTCAAGGTGGAGGCCGTGTCGTTCTCCGGGTTGATCGGCGAACCGCTCATCGCCCGCAAGGCCCTGATACCAGCATTCGGTCTCCTGGCCGAGCGCGGCATCCGCTATGGGATCTTCACCAACGCGGTGCTGATGGACGACATGTGCATCGAGGCTTTGCTTCCAGCCGGGTACGTGCACATCAGTATCGACGCGGGAACACCGGAGACCTACGCCCAGCTGAAGTACGGCGGCCGTTCGGCCGGCAAGGCCATGTTCGAGCGAGCCCTCGCAAACCTAGCGCGGCTTGTCCAGCGGCGAGCTGAAACAGGATCCGACGTGGAGATCAACACCTCCTTCGTCATGTATCCGGAGAACTTCCACGAGGTCTATATGGCCGCTGAACTCATCCGTGCGGCAGGTGCAGACAGCTTGCGCTTGAAGCAGGACAATTCCGGGCAGCGCCCTCTGAGCGCTGACCAGGCACGTCACGCGGCCCAGTTGATCGGGCGGATCCGTGCGGAGTTGGAGACCGACAGCTTCCGGCTGCTCGAGATTCACCGGGTCGGCCAGACAGGCGAGATGGCCCGGTCGTGTTCGACCTGCTCGATCACCGACTTGATGGCCGCCGTGGGCTCAGACGGTTGTCTGTACCCGTGCAACTACCACCCGCGCCCCGGTGGATTCAGCTACGGCAGCGCGCTGGACCAGTCGTTCGCCGCCGTCTGGGAGGGCGAGCTGCGTCGGCAACTGCGCGGCAGGCTTCCCGTGATCTGCCCGAAGGTATGTGACCCGTTCAAGAACCGGTCCAACCGACTCCTGGCAGAGGCCAAGAGCGTCGTCACGGCCAGCGGCATCGATCGACTGGAGGAACACGTCGCCAACCTCGTTGAGGGCGGCGCTTACGCGATCGAGGAGTGACCTCCGTGCGGGGCAGTTTGTCGAGCGCCGAACTCGACACCTGGGCGGACAATGGCGCCACAGGGTGGCGACGGGAACACCTCGGTGTTCCGGATGCCGTCGTTCAGATCAACGCGCCATCGGCGATCGTCGACTACGTCACCTGGTACACGGAGGGCTACTTCGGAAGTCTTCAGTCACCGGCCCAGGCGCGGCTCTTCGTCCATGATCTGCCTCCGAACCTGTGGCGCTCGGTCCATCACGCGCGGCTCGCTCCACCGCTGCGGCGAGTCGTTCTCCCTTCGACTTCGGAAACGATCTGCCTGGTGGATGACCGGCGCCGAGCGGTCCATCTCGTCCCGCCGGCCGGTTCGGACCAGTCCGTGCTGCTGGTGGTACGGATCCTGCGCGCGCTCGTTCTGCGGGAACTGCTAGCTATGCGCTACTCGTTCTTCCATGCGGCTTGCTTCGCGCTGCGGGGAACAGGCGTGGCGTTGATCGGAGTTCGTACGGCCGGCAAGACAACAACTCTTCTACATGCCCTGGACCACCCAGAGGCGGCACTGCTCGGCAACGACAAGATCGCCCTGGCGCCCGGCACGGACTCCGACCCCATCGTGGCGCTTGGCTTCCCCATACAGGTCGGGATCCGTGCGGGCAGTGTGCTCGCGCTTACAGAAGGCCCCCTGCGAGCGTTCCTAGAGCGCAGATGGTCGCAGCGGTTCGGTGACATCGACGCCCGGAGCGACCAGGAAACCCGTCTCCAGGTCCGGCCGCAGGAACTGACCGCAGCCGCCGGCAGCAAGGTGATTCCCCGCTGCCGTCTTGGCATGGCCATCGAGCCACACCTTGATCCGCAAGTGGCCACACCGCGCCTGCAGAGGCTCAACGATGCTGAGTGCCATGCGCTTTGGGCTCGACACCTGCTGCGCGACCCTGCCGCGGTCTTCCCCGAACAGGCTGTCGTTGCCGACCCGGCGATCCGGACCGCGCTGCGGATTCCGCGAGTTCCCGCATACCGCCTGATCCAACCGCCCGCCGCGGGCCCGCTGACCGTCCGACTAATCGAAGATCTCATGTGCCGCACGCCGATAGGAGAGTGAGAGAGATGCGCATCCTCGGTATCGCCAGTGATCTGCACATTTCCTCCGCCGCGCTGATCGAGGACGGCCAGGTCGTGGCCGCTGCGGCCGAAGAGCGATTCATCCGGAGCAAGCACACTCGGGCCTTCCCCGCCCGCGCCATCGACTATTGCCTGTCATCTGTCCCCGATGGTCTGCGCGGAGTCGACCGGGTCGCGGTCAGTACGAACCCGGCGATCGATCTGAGCGTGCCCGACGGCCGCTACGCCGGACGTGCCCGCTGGCACCCAGAGGGCCTTTACTCGATTCCGAACAATCTCGCCACCCTGGTGGATGGGCCATATCAGGGGCATGCAGCCCAAGTCCTCCAGACTGCGGACAAGCCCCTACAGATCGACTACGTCTACCACCACGACGCCCACGCGGCGAACGCCTTCTTCCTCTCCCCCTTCGAGTCTGCCGCGATCCTGACAGTCGACGGGCGAGGTGAGGACTGCACCGCGCTGAGCGCGATCGGGAACGGGACCACCTTCACCACGGTCGACACTATTCCTTACCCCCACTCGGTGGGGCTGCTGTACGGCGCTGTCACCCAGTACCTAGGTTTCCGGATTGACCGCGACGAGTGGAAGGTCATGGGACTGGCCGCCTACGGGGATCCCGACTCCGGCGCCTACAAGTCGCTCCGTGATCTCGTAGACCTCAAGGACGGCACCGTCCGCATCGACCTCAATTACTTCGGCTACTACCTTCGCCCCTCGCGTGGCGCGGTCAGTGATGCGTTCATCGACCGGTTCGGTCCGGCACGGCAGCCGGGTGAGGCGATCACCAGTCGGCATCATGACGTGGCAGCGGCTGTGCAGCGTGTGCTCGAGGACGCACTGCGGTACTTGCTCACGAACCTGCACCGGCAGACCGGGGTGAGGAGAGCCGTCTTGGGCGGAGGGAGCTTCATGAACTCCGTCTTCAACGGGAAGATCACGTCTTCGACTCCCTTCGATGAGATCTTCATCTCAAGTTGCCCGGACGACAGCGGTACGTCGATCGGAGCTGCGCTCTACACGCACTGCGCCCTGCTCGGCGCGGATCGCGGTTCGGCGATGATCCACAACTATTACGGTCCCTCCTTCGATCAAGCATCGATCGACGAGGTGCTGTCGCGCGCCAAGCTGCGGGCGCCGGCAGTGGAAGATCCGGCCGCCGCTGCGGCCCACGCGCTGGCAGAGGGGAAGATTGTCGGCTGGTTCCAAGGCCGTATGGAATTCGGTCAACGTGCGCTGGGTAACCGATCAATCCTCGCTGACCCTCGGAACGCGCGCATGCGGGACCAGGTGAACAACGCGGTCAAGTTCCGCGAACCGTGGCGGCCGTTCGCGCCGGCCGTGCTCGCCGAGGACTTCGCCGCCTACTTCGGCTCGGAACCAGCGGTTCCGTTCATGGAGCGAACGCTGTCTGTACAGCCCGAAGCACAGAATCTCATTCCAGCCGCGGTCCACGTCGACGGCACCGCACGGCCGCAGACTGTGACTGCGGACACCAACCCGCTCTTCCACCAGCTGATCAGTAGATTCCGCGATCTCACGGGCGTCGGTGCGGTCCTCAACACCTCGTTCAACCTCGCCGAGGAACCGATCGTGTGTGCCCCCCAAGATGCCATCCGCACTTTCTACTCCTCGGGCCTTGACCTGCTCGTCCTGGGGAATCGAGTGCTCACCAAGTGACTACGATCATGGATGCGGAGGAGTTGTCCGCGTGCTTGCGCCAATACGGACTACAGGCGCGCCGAGCGGCACGGCCCCTGCCGGGTGGGCACGTCGGAAGCACCGTCGTAGTCCCGACCGGCCAAGGGCGACTGGCTGTCAAACGGTTCGGCGGACGATTCGACGCTGCGCGCACTCGACTCGCGGCGGAGGCACACCAGTTCGCGGCGATCGCCGGACTGGCCCCGCCCGTACGGCTGACGCTGAACGGCC
Source organism: Streptomyces sp. NBC_01390 (assembly GCF_045040105.1). Classification (NCBI taxonomy): domain Bacteria; kingdom Bacillati; phylum Actinomycetota; class Actinomycetes; order Kitasatosporales; family Streptomycetaceae; genus Streptomyces; species Streptomyces sp. NBC_01390. The sequence goes on from NZ_CP109551.1 coordinate 1,458,352, forward strand.
AGTTGACAACCAAGATCAACGATGCCACCTACATGATTACCGAGTACATCGATCCAGCGAGTCCGCCCGAACCCACCGACTTCGCTGTCGCGCTCGCCGCGCTCCACGCCCGACTCGAAGGTTTCCGTCCCGGCGGTCGCTGCACGGACTTCCTTGAGCTGTCCGACCCTCCCGCGCTGGGCCTGGAGCGGGTTCTGCAGCGGACACAGGACAAAGTCTGCCGTGAGGTTATTGAGTGGCGCCTGCGCATCCTTGCAGATTACGGGCTCGGATCACAGACAGTGGCGACCACGCACCACAGCTGGATCCACGGCGACGCGCGTCCGGACAATCTGCTCACCACCACGTGTACCGCGGGCCGGCACCTGTTCATCGACTTCGACCAGGTCTCACGTTTCCCGCGGCCGTACGAAGTCGTCCGCGGCTACGTCGCCTCCATCGGCCCTGAGTTGCCCGCCCATCTGTTGGAGGTGACATTCCGGTCCTATCTGAGTGCCTATCACGCCATCACGCCGATCTCCGCGGCGGACCGCGCACTCATGGTCGACCTGTACATCACCGTGCAGGCGGCCGAGACCCGGACCTTCACCACGCCTGAGGGTGAGGTCCGCGGCATGCACGCCTTCGCCGAAGCCCGCCACCGGCAGTTGACCTGGATCATCGAGCATCGCGACCTTCTGCGCAGGGTCGCGGAGGAGGTACAGCCATGACCGCTCTCGCGCTCCTCGGCGGACCGCCCCTGCGCACACGCCCCTTCCAGACGTGGCCGCAGTTCGATCAGACGGAAGTCGACGTGCTGGCCGATGTCCTCAACAGCCGCCGTTGGGGCGGCGTCCACAGCGGATCACAAGGAGAATCTTTCGAAACCCAGCTTGCCGCATACCTCCAGGTGCCCCATGCGGCCGTGGTTTCCAGCGGTACCGCCGGTTTGATGATCGCTCTGAGGGCCCTGGGTATCCGACCGGGTGACGAGGTCGTCGTCCCCGCCATGACGTACGTGGCGACGGCAACGGCGGTCTCCCTGCTCAGCGGCGTACCGGTCTTCGCCGACATCGATTCCGCCACCCACACGATCACCGGCTCATCGATGAAGGCCGCAATCAGCGAGAAGACGAAGGCCGTCATCGCCGTTCACCTGGGCGGGCACCCTGCCGACATGGATAGCCTGAGCGCCGTCGCCGACAGGTACGGCATTCCGATCATTGAGGACTGTGCCCAGTCTCTCGGAGCGGCCTACAACGGTTGCCAGACAGGATCCTTGGGTGCGATCGGGGTGTTCAGCTTCGCCAGCACCAAGAACATCACCGCTGGTGAAGGTGGGGCAATCGTCACCCACGATGACGAACTCGCCGCACGTATCGCCTCCCTACGCGATCACGGCCGACCTCTCGGGGTCGCCGGCGACCACCCCGAACTCGGCTGGAACTTGCGCCTCAGTGAATTCCAATCCGCCATCCTGCGTGCCCAGCTGGCACGTCTGAATGATCACCTGGCCGCGAAGGCCACAGGTGCGGCATATCTGGCTTCGAAGCTGGCCAACCTGCCTGGCTTGAGCCCCGTACCCATGCCCACTGATCTCGACCCGCGGGTGACCGCGCACGGCCGGTTCTCCTTCGCTTTCACCTTCGACAGCGAGACATTCGGCGGTGAAGGCACCAGTGGCCCCTCGGTCAGCGTCTTCCGCGCCGCGCTGCGGGCAGAGGGCATACCTGTCTCACTCCGCGACCTCGTCGCCTGCCCTGATGAACCGATCTACGCCAACGCCACCAGCCGTGACTACTCCAGCTCACGGACAGCCTCGGCCGCGCAGGCTCGGGCGGCCTGCGCCAGGCTGGTACTTCTCGGGCAGGCAGCTGGATCAGGGTTGCTGCTCAACGAATCGGCGGAACTCGCCGATGTCGTACGCGCAGTAGAAAAGATCCACGAGAATCGTCACCATCTGCGCCGCGAGCAGCGTCAGCTCAGCCGGATCCACATCTGATCACATCACTAGTCAAGGAGCCACGATGCCCCGAGCCCCCTTTCAAGTCCTTGTCGTTCCATTCCGCCGAGTTGGCGACCACGTCGAATTCGCTGTGCTGCGACGCGAGGACATGAACGTCTGGCAGGCCGTGGCTGGTGGCGGCGAGGCCGGCGAAACTCCGCAACAGGCCGCCGTACGCGAGGCCCGTGAAGAACTCGGCCTCGACCGGCCGGTCCCGCTGTACCCACTACAGACCAGGGCCAGCATCCCGGCCCGGTTCTTCGCTGATCGCGGCAGCTGGCCTGCCGGAACCTACGTCGTACCAGAGCACTCGTTCGCCACCGACCTGACCGACGTGGAGATCAAGATCTCCCACGAGCACACCGATGTCCAGTGGCTGGACTACAAAGCGGCCCTCGATGCACTGCGGTTCGACAGCAATCGCACAGCTCTCGGCGAACTTCACGAACGTCTACTGGCCGGCGACCTGCCTCTGCCGACCGAGTGATCGCCGGTGGTTGGCGCAAGCCCCCAACCTCGCCGCACGGTCATACTCGGCCAGGGCTATGTGGGTCTTCCGCTGGCCATCCAGGCAGCACAGGTCGGCCACCGGTTCATCGGGTTCGATACCGACGACTTCCGGCTCGTTGAGTGGCACGGGTTCTACGCCCTGGACTGTCGGGCCTGCCTGAGCGGCAAGAACATAGAGCGCCTATGACCGGCCACCGCCCGCGCTCCCCACGAGGACAAGCCATCCACCAGAGTCCCTCAGTACCTCGGAATATCCCCGAGGGCGACCGTTGCCTGGCACGGTTGCCCAAGGCCGATCTCCACCTTCATCTTGAGGGCGCCATGCGACCCGAGACCCTCGCGGACCTGTCAGACGCCCACGGAGAGCCGACTCCGCAGGTCGCCAACTACAGCTCCTTCGACCAGTTCCAGCACTGCTACCGGGCGGTCGTCAAGATGATTCGCACGAGAGCCGACCTTCGTCGACTCGTACGCGAGGTCGTCGAGGACGCGGCGGTCTCGGGGACCGTATGGATCGAGCCGCACTTCAACCCGGCTACATATGCCCCCGCACTCGGCTCAGTCGACGAAGTGCTCGACCTCGTCCTGGAGACCGGGCTCGCCGCAGGAGAGCCCCTCGGCGTCGGCTTCGGACTCACTCTCAGTGCCAGCCGCAACCGCGACCCACGCCACGCCACAGACCTTGCACGACTGGCCGCCGCGTACGCCGGCCGTGGCGTGGTGACCTTCGGACTCGCCGGAGACGAGACGGCTGGCTCTGCAGAAGCCTTCAAGGACGCTTTCACGATCGCCCGGGACGCAGGCGTCATCATCGCGCCCCACTCAGGAGAACTCGTGGGCGGAGCGACTCTGCGCAACGCGCTCGACGCGCTGGTCCCTGACAGAATCGGCCATGGGATCCGGGCCATTGAGGACCAGATGCTTCTGGAGCACCTCGCCGACGCACAGATCACCTTGGACATATGCCTGACGTCCAATCGTGCGCTGGGAGTCGTGAGGGACACCAAAGAGCACCCGCTCCCGCGCATCCTGGAGTCCGGAGTGCGCTGCTCCCTGGGGTCCGATGATCCGCTGCTCCTTGGGACCAGCCTCCTTGCGGAGTATCGCCTCGCTCGTTCACAACTGGAGCTGGTGGATTCGCAATTGGCCGCTCTGGCCCGCACGTCGATCCAGTCGTCCGGGGCACCCGACCACATCCTCACACGGGCCTTGCACGGCATCGACGCCTGGCTCGGAGAATCGTAAGGCAATGCGATCCGGCGGACGGGCTATCAGCTATCTGCGACGATCTCTCCGAATCCTAGGGGTGGCGCGCTAGCCAACTGCGCGGGTCTCCCGACGGTTCGGGCCCCGGAATTGGCCCAAAGGCCCCCATTCGCTGCTACGCGAACAGCGGCCTCTCGATGCGGCTGGAGTGGTATGCGGGGCCGAGGGTCACGCCGGCCATCCCTCTTTCCTCCCTGTGCGTGACGGGATACAGGGACGGCCTTCCGCTGTCGGCGGTTGGAGCATGGGACCGATGAGTTCCGCCGGAGTATTGAGTCCCGCAAGCAGTTCGACGATCTTGTCGATGTTGGTGAGCCTTCGCACCCCTGACTCCAACATGGACAGGAAAGCTTGACTCAGACCCGTGAGTTCCGCCATATCACTCTGGCGTAGCGAGCTTCCGATTCGTACAAGGTGGCATACTCGGCCAAAGTCACGAGCCCAGAGAGCTTCCCGGACGTCTACTCGCTTCCAAACCTCTGCCACCACCTGGGGCGGCGAAGAGGCGGAAGGTACGTGTCGCGAACAAGCGCTGCAGTACGGTTCACTGTTGTATCGGCTCAGGGGGCGTCGACACCATCGACACTGGCGTCCACGCCGCTCAGCAGCATCCGTCTCAGACGAGGGCGAGGGACTGCGTTCCCGGGTCCCCGTCTCAACCGTCGCTACGCCTGCGCGTGTAGGGATCCTGCGGGTGTCCTCGTCAACTGCTAAGGCGAGCGGAAAGCCATGGCGGGCATCAGTCGACATCGGGGGCACCGGTCTGTGACGGGAAGTCGAGTTCTGCCCATGCCGATGTACCAAGCCCGAAATAGTCGTTCATCTTCCACCGGTCGGCCAGTGCGTCTACGATCCTCAGCCGGGGATCTCTATCTGGCTCCGAGGAACTTGCCATCAATTGGCGGAATTCGTGGACCGTGTCCGACACTTCGATTCGCAGACCACGTCGTACTCGCAGATACCGCGTCTCGATCTCCGCACCCGGCCGCACATTACCGTAGCGTACCGCGTCGGTTAAGAGCTCCGAGAGAACGAGGACAGCTAAGTCTTCAATGCTTGAGAGGCCCCAATCACCAAGCGCCTTACGGAGTTCACGACGCGCAAGGCCGACGCAGCGCGGATGACAACTCCAGCGGAGCACCACCGCACTGCCGCTCTCGGGACCGATGCCATCATCCGGCCGATAGGTCACAGGCACTCCGATGTCTCCCCGTGCAAGTGGCTTGGTCGCAACGACCGTAGGAGCCGATGGGGAGGCGGACCCGGAGGAATTTTCCGGGTCCGCCAACGAACCTCTCTACAGCAGGCTCTACTTGATGGCGCCGAGCCGCATGGCCAGGTCCTGGACATCTTGACGGCGGGAGCGCTTGTGGAGCCGACGCGCTAGGTCCCGAGCGAACTCATGTGCCTTGATCTGCTCCGGAGCGGTTCGGTAGGCACGCTTGAGATGGTCTATCGACTCATCTGTCCGCCCGGCCTCAGCATAGGCACGGGCAACATCCAGTCGCGCCCGCCCCCGTCGCTCTACCGGCAATCCTGCCGCTCTGACTCGCGGCGCTACGTCCACGGCCAGTTGAACGTCCTCGAATTCCAGGGCGAGCGCCAGCCGGTGGATCTCTACGTTGCCGGGACCGAAGGATGTCCACATCGCGTTGGAGTCGCCACCGAGCAGGTGCGCTGCCTCTTGGGCCTTACCCATCATGTGATCGGCCAGCGCCCGGTTCCGCATCCGGGCCGCTGCCACGGCCCCGTTGAGGAACAGGGTCCCGTACAGGGAGAGAGAAGCCGGCGTGGAGCGCCACCAACCGGGTGCGAGGTCGTCCGCCGCGTCAAGGGTGACGTTCACCGCCTCCGCCGGCATGCCGGCGCCGAGTTGGACGTGCGCGACACCTCGGCGCAGAGCGAGCATCGTGGCGGGGTCCTCGGACTGCGAGGCCGCCATGTCGCCCTGGTCCACAGCCGTCCAGGCCAGGTTAGTCTCGCCCAACTTTCGTAGAAGTACCGCTGCCACGTGGCAGGTCAGTGCGAACAACCGGAGTGCCTCGACGTGTTCGGCGCCACCTGTGCGTTCCTGTGTCGCCAGCCGGGCGTCCGCGAGTAGCCCAGGCAGGCACTCTCCAAGGCGCGCGAACTGGCAGTTCTGATAGAGCCTCCAGGCTTCGTCGACTGCGAAGGAGAGACGTTCGAGGCGCACGGTTTCACGGCCGTCGTACAGCGAGCCCGCCAGCCGTCGCGACTGCATGAGCGCGGTACGGATCGCCGGGATGCTGGCCGTGTGACGACCGTGGTCGTCCAAGAGCGTCGGCGTGCCCTGAAGGTCCTCAACATGTACTCGCAGAGCGTGTGCCAGGTCCGCGAGCATCTTCACGTTGTTCACCGGTATGCGTTCGGACTCGACCCGGTACACCCAGTCCTCGGAACGGCCAAGAAGTTCGCCGAGTTGGCGCTGACTAAGGCCCCGGCGTTTCCGGTAGAACCGGACTCGTTTGCCGAACGGCAGATGGTCTGTCATTCCCCGCATTGGCACACCCCCTCAGCCTGGTCGATCGAGTGTCACACGGCGTGAGTGTGCGGGGCAGGAGAACCATCGTCTGAGGGCGTCCGTGATCTGGAACGTAGGCTGACCCCATCGGAGGGCAACGGCGGGGAGCTGTCCTCGGCGAACATGGAGGACGAGAGCAAGTGATCTCAACGCAGGCATGGGCGGATGCTCGGCGGCTGTGGGACTTCCAGCAGATGGGTCACGAGCTGCGTCCTTGCTCCGTGGCTATCGGACTCGGCAGCCACGACCTGGGGGTGGCGGATACCACCGCAGACCTCTACCACCGTGGCGTGGCGCCGCTCGTCGTCTTCACCGGAGCGACCAGTCGTACAACGCGTGAACGGATGCCCCGCGGTGAGGCGGAACACTATCGGGACCGTGCGGTGGCGCTGGGGGTCCCTGAGAGCGCCATCATCGTCGAGCCGAAAGCCCGGAACACGGGCGAGAACATCCGCTTCTCCCGCGCTCTTCTGGAAGAGCAGCGCGTTCCTGTCTCGTCGGTCCTGCTGGTCAGCAAGCCGTACGAGGAGCGGCGAGCCTATGCGACGGCGCGAAAGCTCTGGCCGGACGTCGAGTGGGTGAGCGCCTCCACGCCCATGACACTCTCCGAATACGTCGATTCGATCCAGGATGCCCGCCTGGTCATCGACATGCTGGTGGGGGCCCAGCAGCGGCTCATGGTGTACCCGCGGCAAGGGTTCATGATCGCGCAGGAGATTCCCGACGACGTGGCGGCGGCTTTCGAACGGTTGCGTAGCGACGGGTTCACGAGCCGACTCGTACCGGAAGACGTGGAACGGGCCTGAGCTTCGGTCCATCCCGGTCTGTGCTCTTTCAGGCGGCGCCCCATCGGGCTTGGGCGTCCATGTTCCTGAGAGTCTCTATGCGATACGACAACTGCTGGGCTGCGGCAGTATCTCCTCGATCCGCACGCCGAACGAAGGATCCAAGTGTGTGAAGGTCTCGGATTTCGCAGACAACCGAAAGGCCGGACCACTGTCGGATGTCCTGGCCGTACTGCTCACTGAAGTTGTCCAGTTCTCCGGCGCTACGCCCGAAGCGGACCCCTTGGAACGTATTTGCCAGGTCGATCTCGCGTGGGCCGAATGCTGCTTCGTCCCAGTCGCCAAGTCTGACGCCCTGACCGTCCCAGAGGGTGTTACCTGGATATGCGTCACCGTGGATATGGCCGTGGCCCAAGGGGAAGTCGAGCTTCCCGTAAACGGCCAGGAGTTCCTTCCTCCTGGCCGTCAGCCACTCTCGCTGTCCCGGTGCCAGGTACGTACTGTGGTCCACGGCATTCTTGAACGACGTAAGCGGTCGATACGTCGGCAGTGCCAGGGGCGGGGGCGGCAGGTCGTGCAGGGCCCGTAGGAGATCACCCAAGCGCCCAGCCGGTGGCGCGCCGTGGTCAGGCTGCGGGTAGTGCTGCCAGAAGGTGACAACGTACGGGCCGTACGCCACCGGCTGGGGGACGTTCGCAGGCTCTGTCGCGGGGAAGTCGTTCGCGACGAGCCAACGTGCCAGTGACACGGCGGTTTCGAGGCGCCGCTGCTGCGAGATTGGACTGACACGTACGACAACGCCTTCTGCGGCAAGAAGGAACACAGAAGTGGCGTGGTGGTGAAGTTGGGTGAGGGAACGGTCTGCCAGCCCCGCCGCTCGGCAGGCTTTGAGGGCGGCGGACTCGGGAGAGACCGTCTTTGTCATGAGGTGAGGGCCTTCGCTCTCGTGTCGATCACCTGGTAGCCGCGGGTCGCGTCCGCAAGTTCGCGGGCGGTTCGGTTGCGGGCGAACTGCGGTTCTTCGAGAAGCCTAGCCACTCCCTGCACCGAGTCGCCGAGCTGTCGGATACGGCGCTCCACCGGCAGCTCCAGGATGGGCTGGAGCTGCTCGCCGGCTCCCTCGATCTCCCCAGTGGCGATGCGCGCCGTGACGATGTCAAGGCGTGCCAGGGCTTCGTCGCCGTACGACCGCTGCTCCTTCGGGCCCATCTCGTACAGATCGATCGCGGCGGCGGCGTGCTGCTCGGCCCTCTCGTGTTCGCCGAGAAGGGCGTACGTTCCGCCGATGTAGTACTCCTGCTTGGCTTCCGGGAAAGAGAGCAACCCTCCGAACCTGGTGAGCCCGTTGGGGTCTGTTCGCTGTTCGCGGGCCTGCTCAAGTTCCTTGAGCGCTGTCAGGGCCGTGTTCCGGTCTCCGACGCGTGCCGCGGCCCTGGCCCCGATCGCCGCGATTCTGACCCGGGTCTCACCGACGGGGGCGAACCGGATCGCCTGTTGCGTGTACTCAAGGGCTGTGTGCCGGTGGGTCGACCATTCCGCGATCAGTGCGGCTGTGCCCTTGACCCATGCCCGGAGATCGTCGTGGTCAGCGTGCTCGGCGAGGGTTCCGGCCGTCTGGAGTTGGGCGACAGCGGAGTCCTGGTCGCCGAGATTCTGTGACGCGTGGGCGAGAAGCAGGCAGCTCGTGCCGGCGAGGAGGTACAACTCGCGAGTTTGACCCGGCGGTTGGTGGCCGCTCAGCAGCGAGAAGAGTTGGTTTCTCGTCGACAGCAGGTCGTGGAAGAGTGGGTATAGCGGAGCGTGGACGTAGTCCGTCGCGATCCGCGTGATCGTGGACTCCAGCACCTCAAGCTCGACGTCGCTCACATTGCTGTGTGTGACCGCTTCCGCGAACCGCAGCGACTGGGCCGCAGCTTGCGTCGCGAGCTGGTAGAGGTCCGTTGCCTGCTCGCCGGTCGATACTTGGAGATCGACGGTTAGCGGTCCTGAACGCGGCAAGGGCAGGGGTGTGAGGGCTGCGGCATGATGCTCGCGGAACGGCGGGGGGAGCAGTGCGTCGGGTGTCTCGATGCCGTTGAGAAACCTTGCGACCTTGTCGAGGTTCGTCAGCCGACGGGTTCCCGCTTCGAGCATGGACAGGAAACCCTGGCTAAGCCCCGTCAGGTGGGCCATGTCCTCCTGGCGGAGTTTCGCCCGCTCGCGGATGAGACGGCTCGCCCGCCCGAAGTCCCAGGCAGCGAGGGCAGCTTGGACTTCGGGATCATGCCAGACGGTGTCCGGAACGCGGTGTTGAAGGCGGGCGTCGAGACATCGGTTGCGTGCGCATGTAGCGCACCGGTCTTGGTCGTTGTACTGGCTTAAGAGGCATCTGCAGTCAACGCATACGCGAGTGTGCCTTGGCATCACACCCCCGTTTCCTGTCTGCGCTCGACAGCGTAAGCGGGGTACGCGCGTGCTGGCATCACTCATGTAATCCGGGCAGCTGGGGGCTTCTCCTGAGCAGCCATCGTCAGGTGTGTTTGCGGGTCGTTGTAGCGATCGCGTCCAGGAGCCGCGGAGCGCCTTCGAGACTGTCGAGGACTATGTCGGCGCCGGCCATGGAGAGTTCGTCGGCAGTGGTCTTGCCGGACGCGACTCCGATCACAGGAGCGCCGCCTTCAAGCCCGGTACGGACGTCTTCGAGGGAGTCTCCGATGATGACTGTGTTGGAGCGGGTGAACACGGTCCCGTACTTGGCTCGGGCTCTTTTCTGTGCGACGGCGACGAGAGCTGGGCGGTGGTCGTTGTCCGAGGAGTATCCGCCGACCTCGGTGTCCAGGAACTCGTCGAGGTGGAACGTTTCGAGCTTCAGCAGTGCGTTGGGCTTGAGGTTTCCCGTGGCGACGGTCGGAACGTAGCCCGGTTGTGCGTGCACCGCCTTGAGTGCGGCCACGGCGCCAGGCAGGAGTATGCCTTGCTCGCGAAGGTCGTCGGCGTGCGCGGCGAGTCGCTGCGGCAGGAGTTCGACCATGCGCGGCAGCAGGCCGGGGACGTCTGCTTCGGGGACGCCGTTGTCCAGGAGCAGGGATCGAATGGCGAGGGGCATGGTGACGCCGGTGCCGCGGGCCGGAAGGCGTTCTGCGGGGCGGCCGACGATCTCGGCGAAGGTCTCGCGGTATACCTGCCGGTCGATGTCACCGACGTACAGCAGGGTGCGGTCGATGTCCCACAGCACGAGGATCTGCCTGGCGTCGGTCAAGTTCAGCTCCCTGTTGCCGTCACGGCGGCGCGTCGCGCCAGTACGTCGTGAGCGTACGGGCTGTGGGCGACGGGGCGGAGCTGTTGGATCATGCTTGTGACGTGGCTGTCGAACCGTGCCGACTGAAGCTTCTCGGCGAGGTCGAGAACCTCGTGGGCCGTGGCACAGCCGACTTCGAGGTCGCCCTGCTCGATGTGGGCGGTTGCGGCGCGGGAGAGGAACAGCCCTCTGGTGCGATGGTCCGTAGGGTTGAGCGCCTCCCGGGCCTTCGCGAAACTGACGACGGCGCTGCTGGGGTCACCGAGGTCGAGATAGCAACTGCCGGCCTGCCCGTGGATCTCGCCCTCGTTGATCCAGTAGAGCCAGTGCGGGTCGTGCTCCGAGCGGCCCTGGGCGCAGAGTTCAGCAGCCTTCCCCAGCGCGGCAAGTGCCGCCTGGCGCTCTCCGAGTTTCGCGTGCCCGCGGGCCTGCCGGGTCAGGAGCATTGCTTCGAGCGCGGGAGTGCCGAGCTTCTTGATCCTGGCGCGGGCTCGTTGTGCTGCGGCGACAGCATGGTGAGGGGCTCCCGTGGAGTACCCGTGGATGGCGATGTAAGACAGAGCGCCAGCGCCGAGCCGCAGGTCCTGCGACGCCTTCGCGGCGCGGAGCGCTGCGTACAGGTATGCGAGGGGACGTTCGCGGTCGCCGGCGTCGAAGACGAACCATCCTGTCTGGGTGGCGGTGTCGGCGGTGATCGCCGCCAGCCGTCGTCCTGTCGCCTCGTCGTACGAGGTTTCCTCCAGGAGGTGCTTGAGGAACTGGAGGTGGCGGTTTCCGAGACTTGCCAGGGTGCCGCTGCCGTCGGACGCGTCCATGGTCCGCAGGCTGTCGGTGGTGTGCTGGAGGCCGTCCAGCAAGTCGTTGGTGAGACGGCTTCCCCCCACCGCATGGTGGAGGGGCTCTGCATCGGCGGCGTCCCACCCGTTGACGAATGAGGTGAGCGCGACGCCACTGGCAGTGAGGAATCGTCGGCGGTCCATCTCGCTGCCTCCTACCGCTGTACCAAGTGCTGCCACCATACGAGCCGTTGTCCACGGCAGGGTCGGGTCTGCGTCCCCGGCGAACGAGGCCGGCGGTTCCTTCGACGCCGGAGTGGAAGAACCCGGAAGAGGCAGGGCAACCAAGTTGCCAGGTACACCCAAGCCCGTCAGGTATTCAACGATTTTGTCGATGTTGGTGAGGCGGCGGGCGCCTGACTCCAGCATCGACAGGAACGATTGACTCAGACCGGTGAGCCGGGCCATGTCGTCCTGGCGTAGGCCGCTGCGGAGGCGGATCAGACGGCTGGCGCGGCCGAAGTCCCAAGCCGAGAGCACGCTTTGGAGTTCCGGGTCAGCCCAGACATGTTCGGGGACGGAAGGGGAGTGCTTCTCCCGTATCTGCGAACGGGCGCAGACGGCGCAAAGCGTGTCCTTGTTGTACCGGTTCAGGGAGCAGCCGCACCGATCACAGCATCGCTGTGCCTGCTGAAGCACTCTCTCCTCCTCTGAGGACTCGCGTGCGGCCTGCCAGCTCTTTCTCAACCGGAATCACCTTAGTGATATCACCTGCGGAATGTGCGTAATCGCCTTTCGGTGAACAGTCTTGGGCATCAGTCAACGTCCTTGTGACAGCCGTCGCGTGGGCCGGCAACTGAATCAGTGCGTCCGGACGTACAGGAGATCCCGGTGATTGCCTCCCGAGGGCGAGTGGAAGTCGCCCCTGATCCACCCCTGCCCCAGTGGCCGACTCCGTCTGCCGCGCTGCGGTATGACAGGTCGTGGTCGCGTCGCCAACCTCTCTCTCCGGAGCCACCGTTGCTGTCCCCTGCACAGACTGAGCTGTCGTGGAGGATTCAATTCGCGGCGCGTCCGCTTCCGCCGCTCGGCGCTGTCGACGTCGTGCAGGCGGGGCTGCGGGTGGGGCTGCGAGCGGTTGAGGGCGTACGTGAACAGGGGCTTCGTACCGGCCCTGTCCTCTGCTGTCTGGTGCACTCCCTCGTCCATATCCCGGTGGAGGCGGACACGGCGTACCGGTGGCACGCTCCCCAGACCCTCTGCCGTCCCGGTGCGTGGGAGTGCTCGACCGACAAGCAGCGCTCGCGGTACTCCCGTTGTGCGGGGGTCTGGCTGCTTCCCGCCGACATGAACCACGGGTCCACCGACAGCGACGCCCTCTTCCACCGGCTCTCCATGACCCGTTCCGCCGGCGCACGTAACTGGGGTGTGCGCCATGGCAGTTAGCGTCTCCGCCGTCGTCCTCCTGGCGATCATCACGTTCCTGCTCATCAAGAAGGGCGGCCTGAAGGCGGGACACGCGATCGTGTGCGTCCTCCTCGGCTTCTACCTCGCCAGTTCCTCGGTCGCCCCGACGATCAGCGATGCCGTGACGAGCCTGGCCGGAATGATCGGCAAGCTCAGCTTCTAGACCTGCACCGGACACATAGGCGAGCAGGCCCCGCCGCTTCATCTCCCCTCCTGCGCTCCCCTTTCCCTTTTCTCGTTCTCTCTTCGAGGTTCCTTCATCATGTCGATTTCGGAGACGTTGCCGGTGGCCGTGGCCGCCGGTACGGCCGCCGCCACGCTGGTCGGTACGCCGCTCTACATCCGTGCCCGGGGTCGTTTCAGGCGGCTGCGGGCCGAGCGGGATGCCGCTGACCAGGAGAACGCCCGGCTCAGAGGGTGGGCGGCGGAGAACGAGCATCTGGCGACCGCCCGCCTGCCAGCGCTGGTCACCCACCTCACGCATCCGCACGTCCCCGTCCCCGGCCTGCGGGATCGCGCCCTGGTCGGTAGCTCCGTGGATGTCGCCCACCGACAGGTTCTTGACCTGGTCAGCCGGGCGGTGGCGGCGGAGCGGGAGCGGGTGGATGAGGCCGCGCAGGCGGTGATGCGCGGTGCGACGACGGTCATCCAGGCCAAGAGCTACCGGCTGCAAAGCGAGATCCGGGAGATGCAGTACCGCTTCGACGATCCGCTGATCGCCGAGACCGCGATGGGGCTGGACCAGCTCAACGAACAGAACCTGCGCCGTATTCAGGCGACCGGAGTGCTGTGCGGGGCGTCGCCGGGGCTGACTCGTGCCGACTCGTCGCTGGGTGACGTGCTGAAGGGGGCGCAGTCCCGGGTGCGCGAGTACCAGCGGATCACGGTCAGCGACCATCTGGTACAGCCCCTGGGGGTGGTGGCGCGGGCGGTGGAGCCGGTCGCTGTCACGGTGGCGGAGCTGATGGCCAACGCGGTGCACAACACGCACGGCACGCTGCCGGTCGAGGCGAGCTGCCATCAGGTTGAGTCCGGGGCGTGCGTCGTGATCGACGATGCCGGGGTGGGCATGAACGCCGAGGAGGTGGCGTTCGCCACCCGGCTGCTGTCCGGGACGTGGCCGGTCATGCTGACCGAGCTGGGTGATCCGCCGCGGGCCGGGTTCGCGACCATCGGCCGTCTGGTGAAGCAGTACGGGTTCTCCGTCTCCGTCGACAAGCCGTCCCCCTACGGCGGGGTGCGGGCGGTGCTGTTCATCCCCGGTCATCTGCTGACGCTGCTGGACGAGAAGGCACATCCGCCCTCGGCCATGGCGCCAACCCAGCGCCGCGCCTCATCGCCCGGCCACGGCGAGGCACCGGACTCCGGCAGCGATGCCGGGCTGCCCCGCCGCAGGAGGGTCCGGAGCCAGCCTCCGCAGCCCGCTCCCGCGTCCCAGGCTCCGGTTGCGGCGCCGGCGGATGCCCGTACGCCGGATGAGGTCGCCTCGACCTACAGCGCGTTCCAGGCCGGCACCGCCTCGGGTCGCGCTGCCGTGACCACTGATCATGATGAAGGGAACCTGACGTGAGTGCCCCCCAGTCTTCTCCCGCAGCCAAGGACATGTCCTGGGTACTGAACCCGCTGCTGGACCTGCCCCACGTGGTGCACGCGCTGGTGCTGTCCACGGACGGCCTCATCCAGGGGTATGACCCGTCCCTGGCACGGGAGGCCGCAGAAGGCGCCGCCGGGATGATGTCCGCGCTCCAGGGCTCGGCGCGCGCGGTGGCTCGTGCCCTGTCCGGCAAGAAGACCCGACTGCGTCAGGTCGTCATCGACACGGACTGCGGGTTCGTGTTCGCCATCCCGGCCGGGGAGAACACCGTCCTAGCGGTGTTCACCGAGCCAGAGGTCGACATGGGGATGGTCACCCATCACATGCAGATCCAGGTCGCCACCCTCGGCACGAAGGTCATGAGCACGCAGGCCCGGGACAGTGGCAATCCGGCATGACGGCCCGCCGTGACAGCCGGCGTCTGGTGCCCGAGTTCCTGGCGACCGCAGGCCGGGCCCGGCCGACCCGCAACACCCTGGACCGGCTCACGGTCCTGTACGCCACCGGTGAAACGGTTCCTGACGGCCTGGAGCCGCCCGAGCGGCGGCTGGTCGAAATCGCCCTGGAGGCGGTGGTCCTGGCCGAGGCCGCCGCGCATCTGCGCTTGCCGGTGAGCATCGTCCGGGTCCTGGTGTCCGACCTCATGGACCGCGGGCATCTCAAGATGCGAGCGCCCGTCCCCGCCGCCCTGCAACACGAACCGCAGCTACTAGAAAGGGTGCTCAGTGGACTTCGCGCCGTCCGATGACGCCATGCCGCTGCCAGGTACCGCGCCGGTGCTGGTGAAGATCCTGATCGCCGGCCCGTTCGGCGTCGGGAAGACCACCATGATCAACACCCTGTCGGAAACCGTGCCGCTGTACACCGAAGAAACCATGACCCAGGCCGGCGCCAGCGTCGACGACCTGGCGGGCGTGCGGGACAAGACCAAGACGACCGTCGCGATCGACTTCGGCCGCCGCACCCTGTCCGACGCTCTCGTCCTCTACCTGTTCGGCACGCCCGGCCAGAAACGCTTCCGGTCATTGTGGGAGGACATCGCCCAGGGTGCGCTCGGCGCGCTGGTGCTGGCCGACACCCGGCGCCTGAACGACTCCTTCGAGGTCCTCGACCTGATCGAGCAACTGGGCCTGCGTCACGCCGTCGTCGTCAACACCTTCGACGACGCTCCCGCCTACCCGCTTCAAACGCTGCGGGAGGCGCTCGACCTGGACCCGGACACCCCGCTGCTGACCTGCGACGCCCGCGACCACACCTCGTCCATCGACGCGCTCATCGCTTTGGTCACCCACCTGATCGCTCACCCCGCCCTGGATGCCGCTGCCTCATGAACTACTACCTCCCTCACCCGGTCCCGTTGTACGGGCCGGACTTCGCCCAGGACCCTCACGCCGTCTACGCCCGGCTGCGCCAGTACGGGCCGCTGGCCCCTGTCGCGATCGCCCCCGGTGTCCCGGCCTACCTCGTCACGGACTACCGCGTCGCCCTGGACCTGCTCAAAGACACCACGACCTGGTCGAAGAACCCGAGCGAGTGGCAGAAGACGCTGCCGCCGGACAGCCAGGTCCTGCCGATGATGAAGTGGCGCCCCAACCCGCTGTTCAACGACGGCCCGGACCACGCCCGCTACCGGTCCGTGATCACCGACAGCTTCTCCCGCGTCGAACCGCACCGGCTGCGCGCCCAGGTCGCCCACGCCGCGGACACCCTGATCCGCTCCTTCGCGGCCACCGGCGACGTCGACCTGGTCACGCAGTACGCCCGCCCGCTGCCACTGGTGCTGTTCAACAACCTGTTCGGGATGCCCGACTCCTACAGCGACCGCCTCGTCACCGCGCTCGCCGGGCTGATGGAGGCCACCAGCCCGCAGGAGGCGACCCGGGCGAACGCGGACTTCGAGCAATACATCGCGGAGCTGATCGCCCTCAAGACGAAGCAGCGCGGACCCGATCTGACGTCCTGGTTCATGGACCACCCGGCCGGCCTGAGCACGGAGGAGGTCCTGCACCAGATCGTGCTCACCATGGGCGCGGGGCACGAGCCGACCACCAACCTGATCTCCAACGCGCTGTCGCGGATGCTGTCCAACCACGCCTACTACAGCACCCTGTCCAGCGGCGCGCTCACCGCGAAGGACGCCATCGAGGACGTGCTGCGGCACGAGCCGCCGATGGCGAACTACTCGGCGCACTTCCCGCGCCAGAACGTCCACTTCCACGGCACGTGGATCATGGCCAACCAGCTCGTCCTGGTCTCCTACGCCGCCGCCAACGCTGCCCCCGACGGTCTGCCAGCCGGCGCCGTCCCGACCGGCGGGGGCGCGCATCTGGCGTGGGCTGCGGGTCCGCACGCCTGCCCGGTCAAGCAGCCCGCCCTGCTGATCGCGACCACCGCCATCGAGCGGCTGACCAGCCACCTGTGCGACCTGGAACTCACCACGGCGCGCGAGCAGCTCAGCTGGCGGCCCGGCCCGTTCCACCGCGCCCTCGCCCACCTCCCGGCCCGCTTCACCCCGCTCACCCCCGACCAGGCAGGAGTCACCCCATGGACCAGCAGCAGCCCCTTCTCCTCGACCCCGCAGGCCGCGACCTCCTCGGCGAAGCACGTCGGCTGAGGGAGACCGGCCCCGCCGTCCGTGTCGTCCTGCCCGGCGAGATCCCCGCCTGGTACATCACCCGCCACCAGTTGCTGAAGTCCCTGCTGCTGGACGACCGGGTGAGCAAGGACCCCGGCCGGCACTGGCCCGCCTGGCGCGAGGGCGCCTTCCGGGACACCTGGATCATCAACTGGGTGGGGGTGAGCAACATGCTCACCGCGTACGGGCCCGCGCACCGCAGGCTGCGCAAGCTCATCGCCCCGGCCTTCACCGCCCGCCGCACCCAGGCGATGGTCCCGCAGATCGAACGGATCACCCACACCCTCCTCGACTCCCTGGCCCAGAGCGGCCCGGGCGGGGTGGCGGACCTGCGGACGGCGTTCGCGCATCCGCTGCCGATGCGGGTGATCTGCGAGCTGTTCGGCCTGCCCGAAGCCGCACGCACAGACGTGGCCCGGCTCATCTCCCGGATCATGGACACCACCATCACCGCGCAGGAGGCGGAGACCACGCAGAAGGAGGTCCGCGCCGTCCTCGCCGGGCTGGTGGCCTTGAAGCGCGCGAACCCCGGTGACGATCTGACCAGCGTCCTGGTCGACGTGCGTGACGAGGACGGCTCCCGCTTGAGCGAGGAGGAACTCATCGACACCCTCCTCCTGATCATCGGCGCCGGCCACGAAACCACCGTCAACCTGATCGGCAACGCCGTCCACGCCCTGCTCACCCATCCCGGGCAACTGGAGCGTGTCCGCGCGGGCGCTGTCTCGTGGGACGACGTCATCGAGGAGACCCTGCGCTGGGCCCCCAGCATCGCCAGCCTCCCCCTGCGCTTCGCCGTCACCGACATCCCTCTCCCCGACGGAGCCACGATCCGCGCCGGCGAGGCGATCCTCACCACCTACGCCGCCGCAGGCCACGACCCCGACCAACACGGCGCCACCGCTGCCGAGTTCGACCCCGGCCGCGCTGCCACCGACCATCTGGCCTTCGGCCACGGCGTCCACCACTGCATCGGCGCCCCCCTGGCCCGCCTCGAAGCCAAGATCGCCCTGCCCGCCCTCTTCGCCCGCTTCCCCGGCCTCGCCCTCGCACCGGAAGCCAGCGACCTGGCGCGCGTGGAGTCGTTCATCTCCCACGGCTTCCAGTCCCTGCCCGTCCGACTGGGTTCCGTCACATCGCCCAGCTGACACGCGCCCCGCCGTCGGCAACTGTCTGTCGAAAGGATTTAGCCCGTGAGTGCCCGGCTGGCCCGCCCGCCCGCGTCGCTTCTGCCCCTGACCCCCGTACAGCTGGTGATCGTGGCGAAGATCGCGTACGGCGAATCCACGAACGCGATCGCCTCCGACCTGTCGCTCGCCATCAGCTCGGTCAACGTGCAGGTGACCCTGTGCGGGCGCAAGCTCGGCGCGAGCGGCCGGGCCGCCGTCGTCCACGCCACGTTCGCCACCCAGCAGCTACCGCGCCCCGAACGAGCCCCCGCCCCCAGGGATATCTCGGCCCAGCACATCGAGGCGTGGCACATGGTCGCCATCGGCGCCACCTCCAAGATCTACGCGAAGCGGGCTCGCACCAGCCGCCGCGAAGCCCTGCGGCGGGTCACCGACGTGCGCGAGTTCACCGGCGCCGCCAACGACCCCACCTCGTCACCCTCGGCTGGATGTACGGCCTGCTCGACGAGTCCCTCACCGAGATGGCCACCGGTCATGTTCTCCGTCCCCCGACACACGCCGGACAAGGACGGCGGCTCGGCAGAGATCTGCGTGCCCGCGCGGAAGCGGGCCACGGTCCGCAGGCCGCGACGCCCGGCGCCGTCAGGCACCGGATGGCGGCCTGTACGCCATCCTCAGCTTTCCGCGCTCGGCGTCCTCTCATACCCGAGAGCCTGGTGATCTGAGTGGACAGCACGGACTGGGAGGCCGAACTGACGGCCGACGTCCTGGAAGACCGGTACGGATTAACGGCATCGGCGGTCGAGCCCGTTCCCACGAGTACGGAAACGACCGTCCGGCGCGTCCTGACGGACGACGGGCGACGGCTGGTCGTGAAGAAATACCGGGCAACCGCCAGGCAGGACACCCTGCGGATCGCCTTGGACATGTCGGAGTACTGCCGGGCAGCCCGGCTTCCCGTTCCCCGGGTACATCCCGACGTGGACAGCTATCTCGTCACGATCGCGCAGGGCAACGCCTGGTCCGTGGCCGACGAGGCACCCGGCCTGGCCTCCACCTCGGCAATGACGCTCACCCTGGCCGAACACGTCGGCACCGTCCTGGGGCGCATGCACCGGGTCCTGGCCGCCTACCCACTGCCCGAACGCGTACAGCCCAGCCGCTGGCGCACCGAACCGGTCGAGCAAGCACTCGCGCAATGTGATGCCGTCCTGCACCGGGCCTTCAGACACCGGCGTGTGCACGGCGGACACCTGATCTCCGACCTCGACCACCGGCGCGAGGACCTCCACCTCCATGCCCACCGGTTGCGGAGCCAACTGCCCGAGCACCTCGTGGACCACGCCCTGCACGCCCAGATATCCCGCACCCACCTGATCGCGGCCGGCGACCATGTCACCGGCATCATCGGCTTCCACGGAGCGACGGGCATCGCGGCCTGGGAACTGGGCCGCGCCGCGTTCCAACCGCGCACGGTCGCAGCCGGCCCCGGCTGGGCCGCCTGCGCCCTCGCGATGCTGGCCGCCTACCGCGAAGAAAATCCCACCCTCCCCTTCGCCGACATACAGGCATGCGCCCGGATCACCCTCCTGGACCTCCTGTTCAACCTCCACGGCGCCACCACCGCAGAAAGCGAACTCCCCGCAGCGGCCCAGGCCAACGCCCAAATCCACTGGAGCGAGCGGCAGACAACCATCCGACATCTGCTGACCGACCTCGACGACCTCGACGACACGTTCGCGGCCCTCGGACCAGACACCGGCCGACCATGAGCAGCCCGCCCGCACCCCCGTCCCCGCCGGGGCTCCGCGCACCTCCAGGACGACCTCGCTCCGGACACCTGCGCCCTCCTCTTCCACGCCATGGCCGACGAGGCGCTCCTCAGCCGGCCCGTCCCGCCCGTGCCCCGGTCGCGGACGGGACGGGCCCCGCCACCCCGCCAACACCCGTTCCCTCCCGGAGAACTCACATGGCCCAGCCCCCGTCCGGCACCGCCGACGTCACTTCTGCGTCCCGGAACCAACCGACACCTCTGTGTCTGCACGCATGACCAGGACATACAGGCCCCGCCACCCGCGCACCGCACCGGCTGCCCCATGGCAGGCAGCGCACCGTATCCGGGCCTACGCCTCCACCTTCGTCCCCGGCCCGCTACAGGTCCGCGGATACCGGGAAGCGCTCCGCAGCTGTCCGTGGGCCCGGAACGGCGGCCACGAGGAAGCCGACCTGCCAGACGCTGTGAAAGCCACGGTCCTCCTCGAAGAGAGCGCTCTCCACCGCCAGGTCGGTTCCCCCGATGTCATGTCCGACCAGATCACCCACCTGATGACCCTCCTGAACGCAGACACGGACCTGGTGCTCGGGCTGATCCCCCTCGGCGCCACCCGCGCACCTGCCGAACTCCCGCTGGAACCCTTCGTGATCCTCGACGCCCATACGGTCGTCCTGCCCCTCACTCCGATCCCCATTGTTCTCGGACACCCCGCCCGGACCTTCCGCTACAAGGCCGCCTTCGCCCGGCTGCAGCGCCTCGCCCTCACCGGAGCCCCGGCCCACCAGTACCTCTCCCGCCTCGTGCACACCCCGGCACCCGCCTGACCTCCACCACGCGGAAGGACACCAACCCCTATGCACCGCAGTCGATTGACGAGCGCCGCGCTGCTCACCCTCGCCGGCACCGCCCTCGCCCATACGGTCCTCAGCCACCGCCGGCACCGCGACCGAACCGTCCTGGAGACCGCCCATCTCCACCAGCACCTCCTCGCCGCACAGATCGAACGCCCTGGCCTGCGCGCGATCTGGGGAAGCCTGGACCCGCTGGATCCGGCTGAACGGCGCCTCCACCTGCACCGCAACGCCTGGGTCTCGGCCTGGGAAGCGATGTACCGCGTCGGTGCTCTCTCCGCCGACGGCGTCCACGGCGCGGCACTCTCCCTGTTCGCCACCCCCGGCGGCCAGAAGTGGTGGGACCGCGTACGGGACGCGCGCGCCCAAGCGGCCGACGACACCTGCGCCCGTCGCTTCCACACCCTGGTGGACACCGCCTACCAGGACGAAACGGGAGCCGTGCTGACCGCCCCCACCGCCCTGCACTGACCAACCTGCCCTGTACCGCACGTACTTGACCGACCCGTGCAATGCCTGAAGTACCTGTACTTCTCAGGCTCAAGGAGCAATGTGAAGAAGAGCGATGACCGGCTCCGGCTCGTGAACGCGAACTTTGAGCACTTTGGTGGCCCTGAGCCGGAGCCGGGCGTCCTGCCGGAGACCTTCCACAAGGTGAACCGCGAGGTGTTCGTCCCGCTGGAGATGGACCTGCTCGCCATGACCGAGCTGACGCACGCACAGACCCGGCCGGGTGCCAGTCCCGAGGAAGTGGAAGCGGCCGACAGGAGGTTCAAGACCCAGCAGTCCATCCTCGGGATGGAAGGCTTCCGTGCGGAGATGGGCGTCGGCAACAACCCGACGGGTTGCTTCGTACGCCGTGGTCCTTTCCTTTTCGGACCGGACGCCCAGCGCACCGTCCTGGGACACAACACCCCGCCGACCGTCCTGACCCTCCGCGTGCCCGGGGCGCCGACACCGATCCACGTCGGCGTCGGCCACTATTCGTTCAACTCGCCTCCCGACCGGCACCGCGAGGCATTCGGCTTCACCCGGCTCGTGGACAAGGTGAAAATCGACCGCAGGCCGCCGGCCGAGGAGGAAGAGCCCGCCTCCGCACCGGACGAGTCCTCTGATCCGGGCTGGTCCGCGTGCTGGCTTCTCTCAGACACGAACGAACTCCCGGAAGCAGAGGGTGAGTTGGTTCCGCATCCCGACTGGCCCTCTGTCACCGACGACACGCACCGAGCGCACCGCGCCGAGCTACTGCCGGATGGCACCTGGCGCAGCTACACGAACGTGGACAAGATCATGCACATCGTCCGCATGTACGACGCGGCCCGCTGGGCGGCTCACCACGGGCAGCTGGAGGCGCTGGCCCCGACGGCCGGCCGGGCCCGGCCGGACCAGGGCGGCCCCTGCCGGATCGACAACACCCGCCTGGATGCCTTCTCCATCCAGGCGGTGGAAGAGGTACACGTCTTCCCCATGGACGGACTCAGCGATCACGACCTCGTGGTGGTCGACCTGTCGAAGCGCAAGTTGGTCGAGACCCTCCTGCGGCGCACGGTCGAGCCGCTGCCCGGATGGCGCCAACAGCCCCTCCTGCCGAGGGTGATCACCCCGTCCCGTGCCGAAATGACGAGCGCACTGACCTAGGGCGCCCCCGCAGCGTAAGGACTCTGCCGGCCGCGAGCGCATCGTCCGGCGCGCAGTACCCGCGTGCCAGACGCCCGATCGTCTCAGGCGACTCACTGCCGTGCATGCCCCTCGGATGCGAACGACGGCACCGAACGGGCGACATCGTCCTGTGACCGTCTGTCCTGGCCCCTACCCGCACCCCGCCTGTCCGACGAGAGAGCAACCTCGTGAAGACCTACCCCGACCAGCCCTTCCCCGGCCCCTCTCCGAAGGAAGTAGCGCTGTTCTCGCCGGCCGCCGACTACGCGCACTACCGGCCCGGTCTGCCGGACAAGGTGGTCCGCCTGCCGGCCGGCACTCTCGGGAGGCGTCCCGCTCCCACGCTCCCGGATGTGGGCACCAGCAGCCGGAACGTCTCCCTCGCTCTCCTGGGTGCCGTGCCCGGCCTCGCACCCATCGAGGCCGTCGAAGTCAGTCGGCCGATGCACGACCAGGCCCGCGCCGTCTTCACCTCGGCGCTCGGGCACGGCACGTTCACCCTCGTCCACTCGACAGCTGACGTGTCCGCCCCGCTGCCCGGAGAAGCCGTGCCGACCCCGGACTTGGCCACGGGCTGCCCGTCGTACCCCTGGATGAGCGGTCCGCACGTCCCGGCGATGGCGGACCGGGGCGCTGCCCCCGACGCCACGACGGCGACCATGGGCGACGTAAGCCCGTGGACATACCAGGCGGGCCGGACCCGACCATTGGGCAAGCCGGTCCAGCGCTGCCTGGGCCCCCGCCGCCGGGAAGTCGACCAGGACGACTTCCCCGAACCTCGCCGCTCGTTCGAGGAATCCCTCGCCGCATCCGCGTGGAACGACACCACCCACCGCCGCTTCCCTGTGCCCCCTATCCGGACGCCGGCAGGCGTGCTCGGCTTCCTGCGGACGACATCCTTCGCGGGCCCGGACCTCTTCGCAGAGCGTCACTCCGCCCTGGAAGCCGACGCCCGGGCACTGCTGGATGCTCGTGCGGGTAAAGGACCGCTGGTGGAGGACGCAGTGTTCACGTTCCAGCCCGCCCGGCGTCCCGGCGGTGCGTCATGAGCGCAACGGATCTCAAGCCCGTGCCCGCGCAGGGCAAGGAACTCACGCCCGACCGGGTCGCCGCCGCGATCCGCGGCTGTACCGAGGACGGCACGTACCCGGTGCACTTCGCCGAAAGCGGCTTGCCCGGCACTCCCCCGGACGAGACCGACTGGACACCACCGTTGGGAAGGAGGCAGGCCAACCTGTTGACAGCCGCGCTGCGGGGCCTACCGCTTCTGGGACGCACCCACGACCCCGACGTCGTGACCACCGACGACGCCATGACAGCGCTCCGATCCCTTCCCCACAGCACCGACGCGGTGGAGGCGGGCCGGGCCAACCGTATGCGCCCCCGTCTGCTGACTGCGGTAATCGGCCCCGCCGCTCGACGCACCGGCTACGTCTACGGTCTGCCCCACCACGGTGTCGAGCCCCTGCTGCAGGCCGTGACAAGGGCGGCTCAGGCCCCGCTCGTCCTGCGCATCGTCTACGGCGCCAGCACCACCATCCCGCTGCGGGCCCTCAGCTACATCCTGCCGGCCATCCAGATGGCGGCCCGCCTCACGGCGGTCGGTTGCCGCACTCCCTATATCCAGGTGGTCCTGGCCTCCTCCCTGGGCTGCCAGATCAACTCCCTCGCCCAAGACGACGTCGCCGAGGAGACCGCTGTCCTCGCACGATCTCTCGACCAGGTCCTCTCGGTCCTGGCCCCCGGCCGCTACGGAATCTGCCGCACGCCATCCGACACCTCCGATGTCCTCGGCGCGCTCCACCAGCTGATAGCCGGCCTGACATCCACCCAGCAAGCCCGCGTCATCGAGCGGCTCGCCGGCAAGGGCGGTGCCACCACCGACGAACAGACCCTCCTGTACGCGGCCTCACACGTCCTGGTGCACGACCGCGAGTCCATTGCGCTCGCCCTGGACCGGGGAACTCCCGTGCCGCAGAACGCTGTCGTCATCGACATCGGCGGTCTGCAAGAGCGCCACTTCTACGACGCACGACGCCTGTTTTCACCGCTGACGCAGTCGGCAAGCCCCGGTGCGCTGGTCCTTTCACGGCACTCGGTGCCGCCGTACACCATGGCGCGCGGCGGGGACATCGCCCTGCGTGACTTCCTCAGCACCGGCCAGACCCCGTGCCTGTACAACGAGGTGGCACCCGCCGTCCGGCACGACCTGAGACTGCTGTCGAATCTGCTGCCCTTGGAGATTCTGCTGCCACCGGCGACGGCACGACCGGGAGAGCTGCTATGACCGTCGCACCGTCGAGGTCCGCCCCGCGGACATCCGGCGGGGCCCATCTGACCGCGCCCCCGCTGATCACAGGTGACACGGGCGCCGGTTCGGACGATCCGAAGATCTACGGACCCTCTGCACAACCGTCCCGTTCTCCCGCGGCATCGCGGTGGGCAGGCTCGTCGACCACCGTCTCGCTGCCGCCTCGGCCACCAACCGCGAGGTACGAGCCCCCACCGAGACGGAGACCCACTTCCGTGTCGGACTGTCCGGAATGTCAGCACGCCATCGACGCTATCCGCCACGGGCGCCTCTCCACCGCACTCGGCTGGACCTGACCCATGTTCCTTTCCCCGCCCCGTCTCAGAAGGTTCACCACCATGCCCGAGCCCGCACCGCCCGCGTCCCTCACTGGTACAGCCATGGACGACGGCATCGCCGTGGCTGCCCGGGCGGCGATGGTCGCCCGTCTGGGCGAGGCCGGCGACCTCGCCCCCGGCCCGGTGGCAGAGGCGTTGCTGGCGCTGCCGCGACAGGTGTTGATGCCGCAGGCGTACGTACGGCGCAGCGCCCCGGACCAGACGCCGCCGTGCTGGCAGCTGCTGGACTGGTCGGTGCCCCAGGACCGGGAGGAGCTACTGCGCGTCCTGCACAGCGGGGACAGCGTCGCCGTCCAGCACGACGGCGAACCCCTCCTCGGGCGAGCGCGCGGGGTGCGCTCGGGCGGGGCGATGACGTCGATGTCCAGCGTGATGGGGATGACCGCCCAACTGCTGCAGGAGCTGGATCTGCGGCCCGGCCAGCGGGTGCTGGACGTCGGGACCGGCGCCGCGGTAACCGCTGCTGTGGCCTGCCGGATCAGCGGCGACGCGGGCGTGGCCACGATCGACCGCGACGGCCATGTCACCGCAGCCGCCGCCAAGCGCTTGGCCGAGCTCAGCTACCGGCCCGCCGTGGTGACGGGGGACGGCGAGGCGGGGTGGCCGCAGCGAGCCCCGTACGACCGGGTGTTCGTCTCCTTCGCCATGCCCCGCATGCCGCCCGCGCTGGCCGAGCAGCTCGCGCCGCACGGACGACTGCTGGCGACCGTCAGCAGCGGCACGCCGTCGTGGCCGGGACTCGCCATGATCACCAAGACTGCCCGGGGGCGCGTCCAGGGCGTCTTGCGGGCGGTCGAGTTCGGGCACCGCTCTGGCTGGGGCTCACGCCGTCTCGTCCTATCCGCGGCGTTCCGCGAGCGGATGGCCACACATGAGGGAGTGACCGCGGACGGCCGCCGCCCGCCGCCGCCCGACACGGCCCGGGGATTCTGGCTGGCCCTGGGCCACCTGCGGCCCGGCCTCGTGCGCAACTTCGGCGCCGCCCGCATGGAGATCGGCGCCCCCGAGGACGACTCCTGGATCCGCGTCAGCCCGGACGGCGAAGGTACCTGCACGGTCACCGAGTTCGGACCACGCGCCATCTGGCCCGAGATCGAGGAGATCGCGGCCCGGTGGCGGGCGGCCGGCGAACCCGCCACCTACCGGATCGAGTTCGACCCGGACCGCAGCCAGCGAGCCGTCGCCGGAGACGGCCACTCCAGTCTGTCCTGGACGTTGTGGGACGAGGGTCCGCTGCCGGGCGGGGAGGCGCGGTGAACCAGACCGCCGATCATCCCGCTGCCACCCCGAGTCCGGACCCGGACGAGGAGGATCTGTCGGCCCGGGACAGGGGCGAGGCGTACGCGCGGTTCCGGCCGGGTGCGCCCGAGGAGGTCGCGTGGCTGCTGGCCGACGCCATGACGGGTATGCCCGCCGTGACGCTGCTGGCCCTCGGCGCGGGCAGCGGACAGGTCGCCACCGCTCGCCTGCCGGCACTTGAGCGTCCAGTGCACGTAGATCTGGTCGGCCCGAGCCGGTTCATGCTCCGCGAAGCCGCCGCCACAAGCACCACATCGACCTCACCGCCCATCGCCCCCGGTGCCGACGACGGAGCAGTCCACACCAGCAAGGCCGCACTGGCCGGATCGGAACATCACATGCCCCGGAGCGGCCTCGGCCTCACGCGGATCCGTACCGGGAAGGAGGGGCGATGAGAAGGTTCATGGGACCCCAGCGGCTGTGGGGAAGTGAGGGCGCGCCGGACGAGGACTGGGCCAGGCCGCACGTGCTGTGGCTCCCGCAGCACGAACCGCAGGTCATCAGCTACTTCGCCCGTCTCCGTGAAATTGTCGAACAGTATCCGGACGTGATCACGCCGATCGCGGACGAGGACCTGCACATGACGGTCCAGAAAGTGAACGCGCACAACAGCGACGGCATCCGTGTGGACGACGGCCAGCTCGCCCACGCGGCGATCACCCTCCAGCGCGAGCTCGACGCGCTGGCTCCCTTCGCCATTGACATCGGCCCGGCCCGCGCGTCCGGGTCGGCCGGGATCGTCGAGATCTGGCCCGAGAGCGGCCCGGCCGAACTCAACCGGCGCGTCCGTGCCGGACTGCTCGCCGCGGGCCTGACGCTTCCCCCGCCAGAAGAACACTTCTGGCCGCACATGTCCTGCGGCTACGGCAACCCTCGGGAATTGCATCAGATGGGCGCGTTCGCCCTGGTTGCCTGATCAGCAAGCTCCTCCGACCTTACCCCTAGACACCACGGAACACCCTCCTCACCTGCACGCCTTGTGGGTCGATCCCTTCTGATGCATGATTAGCGCGTCGGAAGGGATCGCACATGATGCGTCAGCCGAGTGTGGAGTTGGCCGGATCGGCCAACCTGGAACTCGTCTCCGGCGTGGTCCACCTCCGGCCGGAGGACGCCACGTGGGAGGCCATGCTGCGCGGCTGGCAGGCGCAGCAGCAGGCCCGCAACCTGAAGAGGGGTACGTACGAGCCGCGGGAGAAGCAGGTTCGCGCCTTCCACTCGCACACGAACGAGTACCCGTGGCTGTGGACCCCGGCGCACATGGACGAGTGGTCGGCCACACTGACCACCGAGAAACACCTGGCGCCCTCGACGGTGCGTGGCTACCAGGGGACCTTGCGGCTCTTCTCCGAGTACGTCATCGACCCTCGCTACGGCTGGGCGCCGGTGTGCGAGAGGGAGTTCGGGACGTATCCCGTGGCAATCTGTCACGAGTGGAACACCATCCCGCACCTCCAGGACTACGAGGGCGACCCGGAGGCCCGGCCGTTCACGCGGGAGGAACTCCAGCGGTTCCTCGACTACGCGGACGACCAGGTGGAGCGGGCAATTCGCAGCAGGCGCAAGGGCGCCCTCGCCGCGTATCGGGACGCCACCCTGTTCAAGGTCATCTACGGGTGGGGCCTACGCCGGACCGAGACATCGAAGCTGGACCTGGTCGACTTCGGCAAGAACCCCAAGGCACGCCAGTTCGGGAAGTACGGCACACTCAACGTCCGCTACGGCAAGGCCAAAAAGGGCCAGCCCCCGCGTCGGCGGAACGTCTTGACGGTGATGGACTGGGCGGCCGAAGCGGCCCAGGACTACATCGAGAACGTCCGGCCACAGTTCGGCTTCCCGGACCACCCGGCCCTATGGGTCACCGAACGCGGGGGCCGGCTGCGGCCCGGCTCGATCAATGATCGGTTCGAGGAGTACCGCGACGCCCTCAAGCTGCCGAAGGCGCTCACGCCCCATTCCCTGCGGCATTCCTACGTCACGCATCTGACCGAGGACGGGGTTGACCGGCGGTTCATTCAGCAGCAGGTCGGCCACGAGTGCGACAGCTCCCTGGCCATCTACACCCACGTCAGCGACGACTTCATGAACACTTCTCTGAAGAATGCACTGGCTCCGGCGTTCGCCGGAGTGTGACGAGGAGAAGAGGGACGACGCGATGACCGCCAAGCTCGACTACCAGTGGCACCTGCGCAAGGTCATGGCCGAGCGCGGGATGTTCTCTACGACCGACCTGATGCCACTCCTGGAGGAGCGTGGGATCACGCTCTCGTCGAGCCAGGTATACCGGCTGGTCGTCGAGCGGCCGGAGCGTCTCAGCCTGAAGATCCTCATGGCCCTGCTCGACATCTTGGACTGCCGCATGGACGACCTCATCGAGCCGATCAGGGCAGCGGAAGCCGGCGCCCGTCCGAAGAAGGCGGCAGCGGGCGGCAGTTCGGCTGAACCGCCGCCGCCAGGGCTGGGCAGCCTGCGGCCCAAGCGTGCCAGGATCACCGGAGGGGATACGTGACCGCAGTCGCCTCGCACGATCAAGGTGCGCAAGTACGACCCGAACCGCTCGACGAGCTCGTCGACATCCTGTGCCGGGTGGAGACCTCGCTCGCTCGCGCCGTCATCCGCGCGGTGACAGCCAGCGTCGTCCAGCAGCGCGCTCGGCAACGACGGCTCGCCGACGAGCTGGCAAAGGCCCCCGACGTGCTGAGCACCGGGAAGTCGCCCGCACCCATCATCGTCGGCAAACTGCTGCTCGCCCTGAAACAGGCCGGGGCCCAGCAACTCGCCGCACCGGTCTGTCGGCAGTGCGGGCGCCAGCTCCGCACTCCTACCTACGCCAGACGCGATTGGGGATGTCATGGCTGCGTGGGTACCCCGAGCACGCGGGCGTCCTGCGCCAAGTGCGGCCAGGAGCAGGAGGTACGCGGTCGCGATCTTCTGGGACGCCCATACTGCAGCCGCTGCTACGTCGCGGACGACGTGACGGCGCCGCTGGTCGAGATCGTAGCCGGGATCGACGCGTCCCTCACACCCGAAGCGGTCGCCGGTGCGCTGGAACGTGCCGACAAACGTGCCTCTGGACGTCGCCAGATCACCGCCGCCGTCGTCGAACGTCCCGAGCTGCTCACCGGCGCGGGTGCTTCGGCGCCGGTTCCGGGAGTCCTGCGCTTCATCGAGGAGCTGCACGCGGTCGGCGCCCAGGCCGTTGTGGTTCCGCCGTGCCCCGGCTGCGGGCGGCACAAGCTGTTGAGGCAGCCCCTTGGCGCGGTACGCGTGTGCAGCTACTGCGCCGCGAAGGCACGGAGTTCCATCTGCTCGCGCTGTGAGAAGACGAAGCCGGTCAACCACCGCGACGAGAATGGTGAGGTTCTGTGCGAGCCGTGCTGGTCCGGCGATCCGCGGAACCGGCAGGTCTGCGTCGGGTGCGGCAACCTGCGCCGCGTGTACGGACGCACCGACGCCGGCCCTGTCTGCCTGCAGTGCCGTCCCCGGCCCGAGCGCACGTGCTCCATCTGCGGACGCACGGGGCGGGGAACCATCTCCCGGGCAACCGGAGAACCGCTGTGTGACCTGTGTAAAGGCCATTGGATCGTCTGCTCGGGATGCGGCGAGAGCGGGATCGTTCGCGGCGGGACGCTCCAGGAGCCGCTGTGCGCCCGCTGCGTCAACCCCGACCCCGACTTCTGGAAACGGTGCCGGGTGTGCAGCACCACCTGGCAGCTGACCACCGCGCCCTGCACCCGGTGCAGTCTCGACGCCCGCCTGCGCCAGGTCTTCACGGCCGCCGACGGCGCCACGGCCTCCGAGCTGGACCGCCTTCGCGAACGACTCGTCCAGGTCGACCACCCGAACTACGCGATCACCTGGCTGCGGAAGACGAACGTCCAGTCGACCATCACCGCGCTGGTGCGCGAGCACCCGAAGATCACCCACGCCGCACTCGACGCCATGCCACCGAGCAAGACGCTCGATCACTTCCGCTCCATGCTGATCTCCGTCGGCGCCCTGGAGTTTCGCGACGAAGGCTTGATGCGGCTCGAACGGGAAGTGAACGAGACGATCACCCGATACGCCCCGGGCGAGCACCAGCGGGCCCTGCGCGGCTTCATCGACTGGCACCTCCTGCGGCGGCTGCGCGGACGGCTGAAGGACAAGCCCGCCAGCGTTCAGCAGCTCCGCAACGTCAAGAGCCACCTGGTGTCGGCCGATGCCTTTCTGCGCTGGCTGGAAGGCCGCGGCAAGACGCTGAGCGGATGCGCGCAGGCTGACGTCGAGAGGTACCTGAACACCAAGCCCTCGTACCCGAGGCAGTGCTCCGGATTCGTCCGATGGGCCGTACGGCGGCGCTATGCCCCAACCGAGATCAAAGCACCCGCAACTCGGTGGACGGGTCCGGCTGGCCCGCATGATCAGGACGCACGCTGGGCGGTGGCCCGCGTCCTCCTGCACGACGAGACGCTCCCGACGGCGGACCGCGTCGCCGGACTCCTCGTGCTGCTGTATGCCCAGACGACCAGCAGCATCCACCGCCTGACCACCGATCGCGTCACCCAGGACGGCGACCACGTCCTGCTCCGCCTCGGCGACCGGCCCATCCAGTTGCCGGCACCCCTGGACGCTCTCATGCAGGAACTCGTCGCGTCCCGGGGCACCGACACCCTGATTCGGCACGAGAGCGACTGGCTCTTCCCCGGCCGCAGTGTGGGCCAGCCCATCCACGAGAGCCGGCTGCATCGACGGTTGAATGCGATCGGTGTCAAGCCGGGTCGGAGCCGCAGCACCGCGTTGTTCGCCCTCGCCGAGCAGGTGCCCGCCGGCCTCCTGTCCAAGATGCTCGGGGTACATATCAGCGTGGCCGTCGCCTGGCAGCGCGCGAGCGGCGGTGACTGGATGGGATACGCCGCTGACGTCGCCGCCCGGTCCGCCATCCGTGCCGGCTCCCGGACGACGGACGCCCCGAGTGCTTAGCCGAGCTGGACCTCTTCGACGACGTCCCAGGTGTAGTAGCCCCGGTCAGGGTGCTGGTATTGGTTGACGAGGTGGACGCGGTCGATCGTGATGTTCACTCGTGGGGGCCGTAGCGCCCGCAGTGCCCGGTTCAGGTCCCTGCTGGAGAAGTCCGCACGGGCATAAGTCAAGGATGCGTGAGCCCAGAATCTGGCCTCCTTTCCTCGCAGAGAGATGCCTGGCACCTTCTCGGCCGCAGTCCGGACCCGATCGTTGAGTGCGGCCATCCCATGCTCCGGGTAGACCGCGACCGTCACGGCGGTGATGCCGGGCCACACCGGTCCGAGCTGGACCTGGAACGGCTGCATACCGGCGAGTTCTTCGCGCAGGGCGCCACAGAGCTGAGCCAACTGTTCGGCGTCGAGGGCGTGGTGGATGCCCTGGACCGTGGAGTGCAGCCACTCCTCGGGGATCACGCCGAGCTGGTCGCCGTACTCGGTGAGCAGCTTGTGGTGGGCACGGGCGTACTCGCGGAACTGCGGGTACTCGCTGAGCAGGACGAGGACGTGAGGGTAGGGGCCTCCGCCCTGCCAGATCTTGCTGGGGACGAAGAAGTTCTCCAACGCCGTGCTCCTGCCGTCTCGGGGATGCCGTTCTGGACGGTAGCGGCCGGGCCCATGACCCGCGGATAGTTCACGAAACATCCGGGACCGGAACGGCAGGCGGTCATTCGCTGTTGAGTCAGGCTCCGGAGGCGCCGTCCAAGGGACCGGTCTGGTCCAGCTGCCGCCGCCTCGCGATCTACCGATCGACAGAGCCACTTTTCTCGGTCCGCGTAGTTCAGCAAATCTCTGCCCTGCTGGAGGCTGCGGCACTAGAGTAGCTATCGGGATATATGCCTCACGGGGGGATCTCGGGTGCCTGACATTGATGTATTCGTCGCGCAAGCGCTGCCGGCAATCAGCGCCGCCGTTAGCGCGTACGGGGTGGGAGTGCTCACTCGGGCCGAGGGCCAGGCTATGGATGCGACCGTTCAGTGGGGACGTCAATTGCTGACGCGGCTGTTCAATCGCAGCGGGGACCGCCAGGCCCGAGTGGAAGCGGCGGTGGCAGACCTGGCCGAGACAGGTGGTGATCCGGACAGTCTCGCAGCGCTGCGCCTGCAATTGCGACAGGTATTGGCCCAGGACCCGCAACTGATGGCGGAACTCGTCCAAATGATGCCGCCGCCTACCAGCCACACCCGCAGCGTGGATGTCGGCGGAAACTACGGCATCGTGTCCACCGGCGACGGCGCGACGAACATCCAGCATCGATGAACCACGAACTTGAGCCGGACAAGCCGATGCCGCAGGTTCCGTTACCCGCAGCACCCGAGCACCCGCCTGTCGTCTACGGAGACAATCACGGCATCATCAGCACGGGCAACTGGGCCACGAACATCATTCTCGGCACCAGCGGCTTCGAGCAGACACCCAGCCTGCGCCAACTGCCCTTGCACGAGGCACCTGAGATGGCGTCCGAGCCAGTCCGCCTGTTTGGGCGGGACGCCATCGTCGATCAAGTGTGCGGGCAGATGTTGGATGGCAACAGTGTGCAGTTGTACGGCCGTGCGGGCGTGGGGAAGAAGGCGATCTCCGACGCCGTCCGATCCCGGCTCGCGGCCGAGCGCCGTCGCGGGCATCTGCTGTTGCCAGCCATGGGAGAAACCGCGAGTCTACAGGCGGTCTATCGGAGCCTGGCAGGGCTCTTCTTCCAGCGGCATTTCCTGCGTGATATCAAGGAGTCGGAGCTGCGCGAGGCGGTCTCCCGCGTCCAGGACGTGTTTATCGCGATCTACGACTGCGCCCTCAGCCGGGAAGACGTCACCCACCTGCTGCGAACCTTCGAAGGATGCACGTTCCTCCTCACCTCTCCCTACCGGACGCTGCCTGACTCAGCGGCCGTCCATCACATCCAGCCACTGACACGCCAGGCGGCGGTCGAACTGTTCAGCGCTGAACTGGGACTGGAATTAGGCCCTGTGGGCCTACGGGAACTGCAATTCGACCACGCGTTGGAAAAGACGGAGGGCAGCCCGCAACGGCTGAAGCAGTACGCGGAGTTCATCAAGGGCTCGGACGACTGGCATGAACGCGCTGCAGCCGTGCCGCTCGAAGCGCACGCGGAACTGGAAGACTCCCCGGGACACGGGCCGCCACCCACCGACGCCCTGCGAGTCCACCCGCTTTACCAGGCCGAGAGTCTGGCGATACGGCTCGGGGAACCTGCGCGGCAGCTGCTGGTCTCCCTTGCCACATTCGACGTGCCGCTCAGGTCCGACTGGTTCGGCCCGCTGACCGGCATCTCGCAGGCCACTGCGGCAGGACGGGAACTCCACGACCGACGATTGGTGACCCGTCGCGGCAAATACATCGCGGTGACGGAAGATGCTGCGACCGCCGTGCGTTCCCTTGGCTGGCCGCCAGCTGATTCGGCTACCGCAGCCGAGGGTGTGCTGTCCGCGCTCGCAACGCCTTCTGGCGCGGTGGATCCGGATACTGACCTGCTCCTGTCCCTCGCCCGAGCGCTGGACAAGGACCGCCACTGGGCGTTAGCTGCCCGGTTCGACAGAACCGTGCTCCCGATTGCCCTGCGCGTCGGCCGCAAGCAGACCGCGCTGGAACTGTCCGTCCTGGGCCGCAGAGCAGCTGTGAAGGGTGACCTGACCACCGAGGTCCAGTATTGGGTGCGTACAGGCGAACCTCTCCAGACCGTTCTCACTGGCGACCAGCGGGCGGCAACCGCGGCGCTACTCGTCGGTGGTCTGCTCCTCGACCAGCGAACCACCCGACTGGTGACCGTGCCAGGAGCGCGCAGCACAGGCACACACAACATGAGGCGTCTGCTGAACGCCGGGCGCGGTGCCAAGACTGTGGCGGCCGTCGCCGTCGTGACCAGCGTCCTGGTCGGCGCCGGCTTCGGTATCAACGCCCTGACTTCGGGAGACCCACAACCGCAAGTCACACGCTCCCAACCGACTGCAACTTCTGCGACTCTCCCCACCGTACGGTTTCCTCGACTGAACGGTTCTCAGCTCACCGCATTTCTGTTGCCGCCATCGATGTTCACGGCCGGAACAACCGCTGGTGACCCAGATGAATCCCCGTCGGACTTTCATGGCGTGAGCGTAGGAAGCCTCGCTTTCAAAGACTACATTTGTACCCCGAACCTCCAGCTTTTTTCGTGGAATACCAATTCCTACGCCTCTCGCACAGGCGAAAACATTGAAGGCAACACCTACTTCTCACAGGAAGTGAGCATGTACGTGGACGACGCGACCGCCTCGTCCTATTTCTCTAAGATTCCCGATCAGATCGCCCAATGCGCCGCCGAATCCTTCAGCGAGCTCCAAGTTCCGAACGTCAAGCAGACAAAGATCGCCGGCCACCTCGCCTACGTCGTACCTCATCCCTATCATTCCGAAGCACGCGCAGTGATTGTCCTGTACGGATCCTTCATCCTGTCCAGCCATGTAGGCGCAGTCCGCGACGATGGCCCCGTCCTCGGAGACCCGACACCAGAACGTGTCGCTGCAGCACTCGTCTCAAGCGTCGCCTCCTCTGCCAGATGAGTGAGCCTTCAGCGGTGCCACTGATTGGGTGACGAGGTAGGCGTCCGCAACGGACAGGGCTCCCGCGCCATTGAGGGAGGTGTTCGACGCCTCCTGCTCCCCTCACGGCCCGTCGCCGATTTGGAGCCCGCCGAGCGGGCCGCGCTCGACCAGGGGGTGACCGTACGGCGAGGACAGGGCTACACCTCCGTGTCACGGCCGTGCCAGCGGTCCACCGTCAACTCCTTGCCCAATGCCAGCCGCTTGACGGCGACCCGGGCCTCCCCGCAGTCCCGGCGCAGCGCAAGGCCAGGCGCAAGTACGAGAACCGGGTCAGCACACTCGTGCCACCAGGATCATGATTCTTCTCAGCGGCAACGGCTATACCGATGTCGACTGAGGCCGTCTCCCAACGCACCACAGTACGTAGTGCAGG
The DNA here is from genome assembly GCF_045040105.1 of Streptomyces sp. NBC_01390. Taxonomy (NCBI): domain Bacteria; kingdom Bacillati; phylum Actinomycetota; class Actinomycetes; order Kitasatosporales; family Streptomycetaceae; genus Streptomyces; species Streptomyces sp. NBC_01390. The sequence goes on from NZ_CP109551.1 coordinate 1,493,519, forward strand.
GCACGGGCCTTGGCCGACTTCTCCACCCGCGCTCAACGACAAACGACATCACGACTCACCGGCAGAGCCAATTCCCAGCGCCCGCTGTGCCCGGCTGCCCGCTCCGGACGCGACGGGCACCCCGATGACCAGGAGGGTAGAGGGGATTTGCCCGCAGTGCCCGCTCTCTCGGACAACACCCGCCCCCACCCGGCACGGTCGTCCTGCCCGGCCACGAGGGCCAGGCGATCACAGGGGAGGTCACACATCATGGACAAGACCGCGTTCATCACCCGCAGGCTCGCCCGCGCCGCGCTCTTCAGCCTGGTCCGCGGCATCGCGTGGGCGGTCGGATCCGGCCTCGCGGGGGCCATCGCGTGGTGGGTGCACACCTTGTAGCCATCCACGAGGCCCGGGTGCTGGCCCCGATTTACGGGGCCAGCACCCGGCCCACCAGCACTTTCTGCCCAGCGAGTGAAGCAGCCTCGCACTACGCCGGGATGAACCATGATGAAATGACATATATCAGGTCAGTTTGCGGACGGCCGTTGGATGCCGCCCTCACGGACTCCGGCTCCTGGGGTCTGCCCGTCGCCGGGACCGTCCTCACGACCGACGGCGTCCTGCTGGGACGAGGAAGAGCCGTCGAGGAGGGCTTGGAGCAGTAGGCCGTGGTGGAAGACGTATACGGGGCCGACTTGGCGCAGCACACCACGGCATGCTGCGTCATCGAGGAAGTCGACCACCGGCCAGGGCAGTCGGCCGGTCAGAGCGAAGTACGGTCGCGTCACGAAGCAGAACCTGCCGTAGGCGGTCGACAGGACAGCGGTTGCCACGCGCACCGGGGCGGCGACGGCGACAACCATCAGTGCCCACGGTGTGTAGTGGAAGGCTGCCATGGCAACCCCTCCGAGACCGAGTGCGGTCGAGACGAGCGCGATGGCCGAGGCCAGGAGCAGGCTGTGTCGTGCTGCCGCGAGTGTTGCCGGCGTGCTTGGTACCGCGTCGAGCTCAAGCGGGCCTTCGAGGAACCGCCGCAGCATGTAGGTGCTGGCGATGGCCAAGCCAAGCCCCCATGAGATTGCTATGGCCAGCACCAGTACGTCTCGTTGCCCCGTGACAGTCGCGGTGGCCTTCACGAAAACCAGGGACGACTTGGCGATGAGCAAGACCAGCACAGACTCCATGAGGACCTTCAGGGTCCGGCCGCGGAACCGCAGGCGGACGTACACCGGCGCGGGCAGGGTTTTATCCCGGAGACCCTGGACTGCGCAGATCGCAGCACCCGCGGCGACAGCGGGGAGGCTCCAGAGCAGCACGTTTGTGCCGGAGCCGCCGGTCCAGGAGTACGCGCCCTGCGCGAGTGCCGCTGCGACCAGCCCGGCGATCAGGTAGAACGTGCCGATGGCCAGCGCGCGGAAGCCGCGCGGGACGGTGGCGTACAGCCGCCACCACGCGAGGATGCCGCCCGACCGTTCGTCTGCAGCAAGCTTGGCAAGAGCCCGGACGTACCGGAGCGTTGTCTCGCGATCTTCCTCGTCCTTGGTGTGCCACTCCCGTGAACTGCGGCGACGCTTCCTCTGCGGCTCGCGCAGCTCTTCGGAGTAGACGGCGGGAATGAACTCATTGAGGAGATTGCGCTCCACTGCGGCGCAGCCGCCGTCAGCGGCCACATCCAGCAGTTCGGAGGGGTTGGCACGGTAGACCTCGCGTGCGAGCGTGATCATGAGCGGGGTGCGCAGAGCCTCACGGACTGCGGTCGCGGCCGGACTCTGGCTGTCGGGCGGCTCGACGACAGGCGTCCAGTCGGCGGGACTCGATTGCGGTAAGTACCGCGCGAGTTCACGGCTGTCGATTTCGCCGAGGGTGATCTCCGTGGCGCCGGGCACGGGCCCAGCGGCCTCCACGGCCGCGGTGTAGCCCTCTGCCGTGCTCGTCACGATCACGGGCCCGTCGCTGGGCAACTGCCTGATGGCAGCAGCTCGTAGTTGCGCGGGCAGTTCGTCAAGTCCGTCGAGGACCGGCAGGATCCGATCGTGATTCACCAGCTCACGGGCCAGGGTGATGTGCCCGTTCCTCTGCTCCCGCAGCTGAGGGTATTGCGGGTATCGCTCGGCGAGTGAGTCGGCCAGCCATTGACGCCAGCCGGTGGTCGGCTCACTCCAGGTGCGCAGTGCAAACACCACCGGAACCGGGGCGCCAGCGGTGTGGTTGTCGATCAGCTCCCGAGCCAGGCGCAGGGCCAGGACGGATTTGCCGCTGCCGGGCTCACCGAGGATGACGAGCCGTCCAGCTGGCGTACGACGGTACATCCCACGGACGTCGTCCTTGGGTGCGGCTTGCCCGCACACGGGAAGAGGGTATGGGCGATATACCTGCAGCCCGTCCAGTTCATCGCGCAGTTCGCTACGGACGAGCCCAGCCAGGTCCCTGATGACCTGATCGAATGGATCCGTCACGATTCCGGTGGAGGCTGATGCCCGAGCCCGATTGGAATGAGCACCGGCGCGACGGGGCTGAGCCTCCTCCAGCAGGCTCTTCCACCTGTTTCTGGTGTCCTTGGTGAAGGGTTCCTTGGACCACTTGCACCACACCTCGACCACAGCCAACAGCTGGGCTTCGCTCCCGAGGCTTGGTGTCGTCGCCTTGCTCCGGTCGTCATCGAGCCACTCACCGATGCGCTTGCTCAACGACCTGTCGCCCCCGACCTGCAGAAGCTTGGGATGCCGCTCCTTGAGCTGCCGGACGGCCTCGCCCGGCGAATGCGGGAGCGCCTCCTTGGCACGGGCGGATTTCGCCCTTCCTGCCAGCGTGCGTAGTTCTTCGTACAGGGCACGGGCTCCCGCAGAATTCTCCATCAGCTCCCCCTGTTTCCCGGTGCCCGCTGTGCCCGGCTGCCCGCTCCGGGCGCGGCGGGCACCCCGATGACCAGGAGGGTAGAGGGAGCTTGCCCGCAGTGCCCGCCCTTTCGGACAACCTCCGCCCGCACCCGGCACGGTCGTCCTGCCCGGCCACGAGGGCCAGGCGATCACCCAGGAGGGGAACACATGGACAAGCCCATGCCCATCACCCGCAGGCTCGCCCGCGCCGCGCTCTTCAGTCTCGTCAACGGAGCCGCCTGGGGAGCGGGTTCGGAATGCGTGACATGCCTTGTGTGGTGGGTGCAGAACCGGTAGCCACACTGGGGCGGACGGGCCCAGATTCGCTCCGGGCCCGTCCCCGAGCCCGCTACGTTCTTACTCATGGGTCTTGCCGCGCAGTACTTCGACAAACGCGATTCCAGCCGCCGCCTGGACGGCACCTCCGCCGAGGCTCTGTCGGAGTGAGTGAGAGCCGGCGGCGCTGACCGGCTGGCCTCGCACGAGTGGCCGCTGACGCCCGGCGAAGACGTCTTCTTCCACGGGCAGCTGATCAGCACCTCCCGCACACCGGCGGAACCTCGATGGCGGGCTAGGACTTTCCCGGGCCGAAGCGTGCCTGACCCCGTTCACGCTCGACATCGGTGACCTGACTGCGGTACTCGACATCCTGACCGACCAAACCTGGTGGATAGAGTCATCAAACCGGAGGCCGTACTGCCGGTGCTATTCGGAGAGTTCGAATACCCGGCTGCACCATTAAACCCTCCACGGCGTCAGGAGTCAGTGGATTCGACTGAATCCTGTTTCGTCAACCTGTCCCGCAAGTTCCTCGCAGCAGGCTTCATCTTGTTGTTCCAGAATGGCTTAACATGAGGAGCGACGAGAAGAGCCCCTACTACGACTCCGCCGATTACCAACCCTTTCCAACTGGGCTGAGAGAAATCGTCATCGCCACTACCGCCGTAGTCCACGAAAGGCTCGCGCTCGCGAGCGTCCTCCTCTTCAACGGTAGAGTCTCCTGAGCCAAAGCCTCCAGGGTTGGCCTCCATGTCAGCCTTAAGCGCCGCCCCTGTCCCGTCGCTCCAGGTGCGAGTCTCCCAGCTTGGGTTGTATTGGGCGGAACCGCCTTTGCCGCGAGAGTGATACTGCTCCTCTGCGTACTGCTGCCCCTTCTCGGTGAGCCCATAAGCGCCGGGTTTTCCGTCCAGGTAGCCGTACTCCTTGAGAAGCTCGTTCATTTGGCGAACCGTTAGGCTAAATTCCCGTCCCAGCACTCGCGCCGATTTTCCCATGAGTTGGTGTCCTATCCGGTGAGCAGTAGCCTGCGTGAGGATTGCATCTGCCGGAACCTAGTCTTCGTGGGCGAAGTCCAAGAACCGTTGGTGGGGCGTGCGCCGCTCGTCCCACCTCGTCGTGATCCCTTCTGGCCGATTGCGATGCTTGGTGTGGGTCAGCACAAGATGGTGCTTCGCGCGGGATACCGCGACGAAGAACTCGGAGATCGCTGCGGTGGGGTTGCCCCAGAAGAGCTCTTCCTCGACCCCGAGGACCACGACCTTCTCGAACTCCAGACCCTTGCACTTGTGAATGGTCAGGAAGCGGACAGCGTCCGCCTCAGACAGACGCCGGAGCGCTTGGACCGGGTCCCCGTCCAAGCTGAGTTCCCCACTGAAGGCGTCCAGTGCATGTTCGATCACGTCATCGAGCCAGGTGCCCTGCTGGTATCCGGCTGACAGTGCGGTCAGCACTGGCCGCGACACGAGATTCAGGAACTCGTGGACGAGGGTCCTCCACGCGATGGAATCTTCTGCCTGGAACCCTGGGCCGCGTACGCCCGCTCGGGCGTTGCCGACCATCCTCTTCAACCGGCTATCGAAGCGTGTCGCCTCGTCCTCGGGCGCACTCGGACGAGCGGCGGCCCTCATGAGATCGGCGTACGCCTCGGGTTGCCTGTCGTCGGCAATCACACGGATGAAGTTGAATACGAGCGCCGCTGCTGGCTCCGCGGTCAGGTCCTGACTGTCTTGTTCGTTACGGAAGGCGATGCCGCAGCGCGCGAGTGCGCTACCGAGCGCCGCCGCGACCAGATGCGGCTGCCGGCGTACGAGGACGGCGATCTCGCTCGGTGGCATTCCCTCGCGGAGCCAGCCGTCGATGAGTTCCGCCAGGGCCTTCGCTTCGTCGTGTTCGGTGTCGAAGCCGAGCACCTCGATGACACCGTCGTCGCCCATCAGCTCCCTGTCGGGGCTGACCGCCGCAGGGTCCATCCGAGCGATCATCCGGTTCTGCATCCTCCGCAGCCGGGGTGCGGAGCGGAAGTTCTGGTAGAGGGGGAGCGGCCGGGCCGAGAAGTCGTTGGCGAAGGTGCGCATGACCCCGTCGAGGGCGCCTGCCCAGGCCATGATGCGCTGTTTGGTGTCGCCGACCGCGGTCAGGACAGCCGGCGTACGACTGAATGCCGCCTTGATCAGCCGGTACTGCTGCTCGGTGCAGTCCTGGACCTCGTCGAGGAAGACATGGCTATATGTCTGGCGGATGCCTCCTCGGGCGTAGGCGTTGGTCTCGATGATCTCCAGCGCCAGGGGCACGAGGTCTTTGAAGGTGATTTGCTCGCCCTGGATCCGGTCGTTGGGATCGATCCGGTAGTCCGGGTTCAGGGCGTTGGATCCGGTCAGCGCTGGCCGGTAATTGTCGATCACGCGCTTGGCGAAGGCGTGAAAGGTGAAGCTGTCGAACCGGGACGCGAACCGCGAACCAGAACGTCGACGAACTCGCTCCCGCAAGTTGCGCGCCGCGTCGACCTTGAACGAGACCGCCAGAATTCTGCGCGGGTAGGGGCACTGTCCGGTGCGCAGCAGGAAGTCTGCCCGTTGGGCGAGTAGCTCGGTCTTCCCGGCTCCGGGTCCAGCGGCGACGACCACGTTCTCGTCCGCCATGGTGACGGCTGACATCGCGTTCGGTTCGAGGACGAGGCCGTCGACCGGGTGCCATTGGCCGGGGTGGATCATTCCGGAAGCTCCGCCAGGTTCGTGCGGACGTACTCGACCAGTCTGGTGAGCACCTCGGGAAGGTCTTCCAGCAACTGCTGGTCGTTCAGGTCAGCGAGAGCGGCCAGGTGTGCAGCAGGCTTGCTACCTAGGTCGAACTTTGCGTGGTAGTCATCGAAGAGCGTGCGGACATCCTCGGGGAGGCGTTCCTCGTGCACGTGACTCTTGCCGAGCACAGCCACAACGGCCTTCTGGTCCGGCTCGGTCGGCTCGCCCTGCTCGGCAGGACTGACGCCGTAAGCGTCGGGATACGCCGCCAGCAACATGAGGTCGAGATCGACCGGATGGGAGAAGAAGACCCCACGGCGCTCCAGGTCTTCGACAGGGCCGTGGCCATCCTTGAAGCCGGGGTCCACAAGCTTTGGGAAGTCGCAGTCGTCGTTCCACTTGGGGACTTTGCTGAATTGCTCGTCGGAGTAGGTCTTCGGGCGGACTGCGTTGATCTGCTGCAAGGCGTTCCGCACACGCCCCCAACCGCCGTGGTAGCGGCCGGCGTCGAGGTCGAGCAGTGTCGCGTGCGGAATCTGCAGTTCGTTGAGAAGACGCCAGAAGTGGTTGACGTGCCGGCCGCCCAGGGGGACCACCGATACGGATGCATCGTCCACGGTGATGCCGACTGCCGCCAGGACACGGGGCAGGACGACCTGTTCGCTGTCCCCCTCCCCGAGTACGACGAGCCGCGAGAAGTACAGCTCGGGGTATGCCTGCACCGCTTCCCGCACATACTTGGCGGCCAATTCTTCGTCCTCAGGCAGGACGATGCGGTGGACGGTCGTCTCCCGGGCGGTGTTCAGTCGCAGGAAGCGGATTGCATGGGGGTCGACACGGCGCAGGAGGGTGGGCGCATGCGTGGCGATAAGGGACTGTACATCGCCGTGTGCACAGGCATCGTGCAGTTGGCGGATGATCCGGCCGAGGTACTGCGGCGCGAGGCTGTTCTCGGGCTCCTCAAGCGCAATGACGGTGTGCACGGGCGGGCGCAGGCGGTCCGCGTCGAGCGAGGTCTCCTCGCCGGTGAGGACTCGCCGGGCCAGGGACTGCCATGCAAGCACAAGCGAGATGTAGAGCAGGGACTTCTGTCCGTCGCTCAGCCGTTCGTAGGGAAGGGGTGCACCGTCGTGCGTGGGCGAGAAGGTCACGGTGAGCAGCCGCAGTACGCCCTCCAGTTCGCCTCGGCCGAAGGCGATCGAGGGATCCTTGAAGTAGGCGCCGCGGTGGAGACTGTGCCATTCCTCGGTCAGCCGAAGGCCAAGGCTTGCCACGGTGGTGTTCGCGACGAGCGATGCGGTGATCTGAGCAGCGAGGCCGCTCAGGGTCTCGCGTTCCGTCGTCCAGTCGGCTGCTCGAAGAGCGCGACCGATGAGCGACGCCGTCGTGAACGAGAGATGGTCGGCGGGGTCCCGACGGGCCGGAAGGTAATGCACCTCAATGTGCCCACGGTCATACCGCGACATGTCGGCATGGCGCATGGGTTCCCCCGCCGCATCTGCCTCCAGCACGTACTCGATCTTCTCGTCGATGACACCGTCCGGGGCCAGCGACGCTGTCAGCCGGACACGGATCCTCGGGACACCGTCTGCGCTGTCGATCGCCATGTGCGAGAAGCTCGGCGGCACCGACGCATGCTGCCCGTCGGCTCCTGCTTCCGGGAACTCGATGTCCACCTCCAGCCACAGCGTCGGCTCCCCTGCCTGCAATTCGCCTGTGGATTGGTCAACGCGTACGTGGAAGTCCTCGACGCGGATCTTGCGCTGAACTTCCAGCGGACTGAACAGCCGCGACAGCGCCTCAAGGAGGGTGGTCTTACCTGAGCCGTTCGGACCGAGTACGTACGTCAGATCATTTAGATCAATTGCCGTCGGATTCGCGCCGAAGGACTGGAAGTTGCTCAGCCGCAACGTCGTGATCTTCACTCGCGCTCCCCGCACTCGCTGCATCGACCCAGCCGTAGGGTATCGGCGATCGCACTCAGCGTCCGCTGACTTTGCGCAGGCAGCATGCGGTGGCATCGTGCCGTGTCTAGGAAACACACCCACCCCGCCGAACCCTCAGCCATCCAACGCACCTCGTCGGGACCGGACAAGATCGGCTCGATGTGGTCCGAGCTATTCGGGGGCTTCCGATACCCGACTGCACCATTAGCCCAGGACAGCGCCACCGCGCAACTGGCCGAACGCTCGGACCGGTTCGCCTCCCAGATCGGCCGGGGCATCAGGCCCGCGATCCGTACCCACGCCACCGTGACGAGCGTGTGGCTCGTGTGGGAGCGCCAGGACCCGAGCCGCGACGCCTACACCTTCACCCGCCTCCACGAACTGCATCTGGGCGCTGCCGCCGCGCCCAACTAGCGCCGCGACGACAACGCCCCGGTCGTCGACGAACTCGTCCAGGCCCACCGCCGCGCCCGACCACCCGAACCGGGCCCCGGACGCCTCCCGTCGGCGCACCCGGTCCCCGCGAACACGTCTTGTGAACCCATGGAGTTGACGACATGAAACTGACCGCGATGTCCCTGAACATCAAGTTGCACGCCCTGGCGGAAGGGCGCTGGCCGGCCGTGCTCGACCTCGTCAACAACGTCCGCCCTGACCTGCTCCAGCTCCAGGAGGCCGACCTCCTCGCCGATCCGGACGACGCGGAGAAAACCAAACGCGCCCTCGGTCTCAAGCTCACGGTCGCCCCCAGCCGCCAGCTCAACACCGCGGTGGCCTGGAACCCCAAGGCCCTGGACTGGCTGGACACCGACACCCGGTACAGCACGACCGATCTGCACCACGGCTACTGCGCGCCCCGCTTCAAGCCGCGCACGGACCAGGAATGGCCAGTGCCGCTGGTGGCGATCAGCACACACCTCACCCCGTTCGCTGCGGAAACCGCCGCAGCCGAGGCAAAGGTGGTCATCCACCGCGCCTACCGGTACGGCGGCATCGGGCTGATCGGCGGCGACATCAACCACCTGCCCCTCGGCGACCCGGAACCGGACTGGGAGCAGGTCCCGCCGTACGACCGCGTCGCCCGCTGTCTGCCACGTGAACGCCCTGATGACCCGTGGCTCGGCAACCGCATCGTCGGCCAGACCTTCCTCAACGGTGACATGACCGACATCGCCGCCCACCTGGCCGCCCGCGATAACAACCCCGAACTCCTGCGCGTGACCGGCGAGTTCGGGCAGATCCGCACCGACCAGACACACGTGACCCCCGCCCTCGTCCCCGCGATCCAGGACTACCAACTGGTGGACCCCGGCGGCTGCACCGACCACTGGGGCACCGTCTGCACCCTCGACCTCGCACGCACCGACTTCTCAAAGACGCACGTCCACCCATAAATCCCTTCCCCGGACATGACCATCTGAGGCCGCCCAGCAACCTACGGAGGTACACCATGCTGACCACCGACTACAGCGACGCCCTCGCGCAGGCTCAAATCGCCCTGAGTGAAGGCCGGTTCGCCCAAGCCGAGCAGCTCTACGCAGCACTCATAGACACCCTCTCCGCGGAAGGCGTCCCGGCCGACAAACAGCGCAGGCGGGACGACGCGCCCCGCGACCTGCCGGCCCTGCTGGAGGGCCACGCCCTGGCCCTGTACGGTCTCGCCCGCTACAGGGACGCCGAAACACAACTGCGAGACGCGCTGGAGCGACGGGTGACGGCCGACGGACCAATGGCACCGGCCACACTCACTACGCTGGCCCGTCTCGCGGAAGCCGTCGGCGAGCAAGGCCGCTGGACCGACGCGGAGGCCCTGGCCCGCGAGGCCGAGCGCCGCGCCCAGACCGCGCCGGACATCACGCCCGCGGCACAGTTGACCATTCGTCTGGCCCTGCCCTGGATCCTCGTCCGCACCTGGGCCGACGACGCCCTACAGCAGGTGCGCACCCTCGTGACAGACGTCCATTACGTCCTGGGAGAGGCCCACCCGGACTGCTGGGCCGCCAGGCATCTCTTCGTCCAGGCCCTGCGCGAGACGGGCGCGTACGAGGAAGCCGAAATCGAAGCTCGGAACCTGCTCGACCTGCGGATCGCCCGCCAGGGCCCCTCACACCCGCACACTCTGCTTCTGCGCCGTGACCTCGCACTTGTCCTGCATGCCGCAGGACGCCAAGAGGAAGCCGCCGAACTCATCACGGACACCTGCACAACTGGCGAACACACCCTGGGTACCGAACATCCGTGTGCGGAACGTCTCCGGGCCGCCCGCGCGGTCATCACCGGACGATCATCCTGAGTGCCATACAGGCCACACCGCTCTCAGCCCGTCTGGACGGGCGGGGACGCCTTCGCATAGACCGGCATAGTGATCTTGACCGTCGGGGAGACAACTTGGACACCCCGGACGTATCAGCGAGGTCTCGGCAGCGACTCCGTCCTCGACGACGCCAACTCAACCGTGACCGACAGACTCGAAAAGACGGCTCAACCGCACGGAAGTTGAGCGGGCGCCTGACAGCCCGGTGCTGGCCGGGCACGCGGAAGAGTGCGGACTGCCTGAACACGTCAGGCCGCGTCACCGGCGATCAATTGTGTGGCAAGTCCAACAGGAATACTTCCCTTCCGGCCATCCAACCTCACTATGCAGAAAGGAAGGTGCCTCGCCATGAAGCCGTTCACCTTTCAGCAGGGGCAAGACTTATGGGAAGCAGGGAACTCGCCAACCCTTCTGCACGCCTACGTCACCATTGATCTCGGCCGCCATCCGGAACTCGCCGAACTCATCCGTTGTAGGTTCGCATTTCGTGTGTCCCTTTCTCATTAACGATGGCCTTCGTCCGGCCCAAGGGACAATGCGATGAGACGAACTCCTGTCTGATCGTTCACTCGTCGTAGTGCTGTTCCCGGTCTCGTTCTATGCAGCGGCCCCCTCCCGCTTGATCGTGGAGATGTCGCAGCTGATCGAGACCGGGAGCTCCGCGCCCCGCTCTTGCTGCTCGGGGGGTGGGGCATGTCGCGTGTGGTCGGCGAAGTCTCGATGAGTCTCCGTCGTACGGACGGGAAGATCGACGAGGACCTGGTCTGGTCGACGACGGGCATCGACGTCTTCGAGCCCTCGATCCCGTGGCGTACGTTCCGCTGGAGAGAGGGCCAGAAGCACTATTCGGGGCTGTATTGGTCGTCCACCATGCGCGACCACGTCGTCTACGAGTCCCGGCTTGAGCTGACACGACTGCTCTACGCCGACTTCGACCAGGACGTGACGGCCGTCTTCGCCCAGCCGTTCTTGCTGTCCACCACCGTCGACGGTCGCCGGCGCCGCCATGTACCCGACTTCCTGGTGATGCGCGAGAAGGACGTTCCGCTGGTCGTGGACGTCAAACCGCGGCACCTGCTCACCCGCCCCAAGGTGAATTTCGCGCTCGGCTGGGCCCGCGAGGTCGTTCTGTCGCGCGGCTGGGATTTCCAGGTGTGGTCCGAGCCGCCCGAAGCTGAACTGGCGAACCTGCGGTTCCTCGCGGGCTATCGCCGCGAGTGGCTCTTCGACGAGGACCTGCTCGCGGAGATCCGGGCGGCAGATCTGTACGGGGCGACGTTGGGAGAGGCGTTTCGTGCCTTCCCCCGTCGCCTGGACTGGCGGGTGAGGGCCGCGGTGCTGCGGCTGTTGTGGTGCCAGCACTTCGTGACGGACCTGTCGGAGCCGTTGTCCGAGGGCCACATGCTGTGCCAGGGCCCGGTCACGGTGGTTGGCGCTGGCAGGCGCGACCTGCCCCGCCCCGTCGAGGAGCCTGAGGACGAATCCGCACTCGACGACGAGCAGATCTGTCGGATCACGAGGTCGGGGTCTCGTGGAGGAGGACATGTGACCGGAGCTGCTGTACGTGTCGGGGTGGGCACGAGGCTGAAGTACGACGGCGAAGTCGTCGTGGTGGAGGAGATGTTCGGCTCGGCGGCCGGCAACGAGGTGCTGGTCCGTGACGGGCCGGGCCGCAGGTTCCGTCTGTCGCTGCGCGAGGTGCTCGCCTCTGGCCGGGCCCAGGTCATCGCGACCGGACCGGGGCCGGAATCGGAGGACGACCGCGAGACAGCTTCGGTGCTGTTCGCTCTGCTCGGCGAAGAGGAACTTGCCGAGGTTCGGGAGCGGGCTGCCCATATCAACGAGGTCCTGACCGGCTTCCGGTCGGGCAGCGACGAACTCGCGGAGCCTGGAGAGCCCCGGTCGCAGTACGCGACCACAGTGCCCAAACTGCAGCGATACGAGGCGAAGGCCACCGAGTTGGGCGTGAGCGTACGCACCATCAAGCGGTGGGTGCGAGCCTTCCTCACCGACCGGGAAGCCGGGCTCGTACGCGGCGGCCCGGACCGTGGGAGCGGCGACATGGGCGGGCTGGGCCGGGCCGACGTGCGGTGGGTGGAGATGGCCCTGGAGATCATGGCCGAGCACGGGAAGGACTCAAAGCCGACCCGTGGGAAGGTGATCCGCTCCGTCGGCCCGCGCCTGGAGGCCCGTTACGGCGAAGGCGAGGTGAAGCTGCCCGGTCGCGCGACGGCATACCGGTGGCTCGAGGAACTGGAGCGGCGGCTGCCGACCTTCCGGCTGAGTACGAAGCGCAACCGGGACATCGCCACCCGGCCGCCGGGCGCGTACGGGAAGCTAAGGCCCACAAGGCCGGGCGAGTATCTGCTGATGGACACCACGCGCCTGGACGTCTTCGCCATGGACCCGATCACGATGAAGTGGGTCCAGGCCGAACTGACGGTCGCGATGGACTGGTACGACCGGTGCGTGTGCGGGATCAGGGTTACACCGGTGTCCACGTCGTCCATCGACGTCGCGGCCGTGATGTTCCAGACCTTCCGCCCCCGCCCGGCCGGCAAGGACTGGCCGGCGCACGCCGTGTGGCCCGACCACGGCATTCCCCGCACCGTGTTCGTCGAGCGGAAGGCACTCGACCCGGATGAGAAGGAGCCGGAGGAAGCCAAGAAGGGCGGTGTCGCCTCTCCGGCTCTGGTGCCGGAGACGATCGTCGTCGACCACGGCAAGCCCTTCATCTCGGAGCACATCACCTCCGTCTGCCAGCGTCTGGGCCTGTCCATTCAGCCGGCCCGTCTGCGAACGGGCCGGGATAAGGGGCCGATTGAAAGATTTTTTAGGACCGTGCGCGAGGGGCTGCTGGAGTCGCTGCCCGGCTACAAGGGCCCGGACCTGTTCTCGCGGGGCGAACGGCCTGAGGACCAGGCGTTCTTCTTCCTCCACGAGTTGGAAGCGATCATCCGGGAATGGGTGGCCTGCACGTATCACCACAAGCCGCATAGGGGGCTTGTCGACGCCCATGTACCGGGGCTGAACCTGTCGCCGGCGGCCATGTTCGAGCACGGCATCGCCCGGGCCGGCTACATCGAGGTGCCCCGTGATCCGGCGCTCGGCTTCGAGTTCCTGAAGACCGAGTGGAAGCCGCTGCACCACTACGGGGTCGAGATCCGCAAGTGCCGCTACAACGGCGACGGGCTGGACGGCTACCGGGGCGAGACGAGCCCGTACACCGGGCCGAAAGCCAACGGGCTGTGGCCCGTCCAGGTCGACCCCGACAACATCAACCACATCTACTTCCGCCGCCCGGAAACACGCCGCTGGCACACCCTGGAGTGGGAGCACGCCCCGGCGCAGAAGTTCCCGATCAGCCAGGGAGCCATCGAGATCGCCCGGAAGATCGCGGGCGAGAAATACCCGTACCCCGACGACGAGACCGCGGTCGCCGAACTGCTCGACCGCTGGCACCTGGGCCTCGGGCTGACGATGACCGAGCGCCGGTTGGCGCTGCGCCAGGCCCGCGAGGAGTCCGCCTTCGACCTCCCGGGAACCGTCGAGGACGACGTGCGCATACTGCCGTCCGTCGCGCGGAACCTCGCCACCAACGCCGACGTCGAGGAGGACGACGCAGAGGAGCCGGAGGCCGAGCCGTATGAGGGCCTGCTGCCTGGTGATGACGACGAAGACGACGACCTCGACGAACCCGACGGTCCCGAGGACGACGGGGACTTCTACGCCGATGCTCTGGAGGACGCATGATGCCGCCCCGTCCCGAGACCCCGCCGCTGGACAACCTCACGCTCTCGCGTAAGGAGGGGCTGCGGGCCCTGGCCGAGGCGCCGAAGCGGCAGCCTCCGGAGCTGCTCACGCTCAAGCAGAAGGCGCTCCTGGGCGAGGCGGCGTTGCTGGAGTACGAGCAGGGCCGCAGTGTCTGGCACGCCAACCTGGGCCCGATCGGCACGCCTCAACTCAAGGCGTTGCACGAGGACTTGTGGGACATCCTCGCGAGCAATCAGCAGGACGGCGACAAGGCCAAGGGCGCCGTGGCGGTGGACGCCTTCCCTGGGCTCGGCAAGACCACCGCGGTGCTGGACTTCGCGCTGAAGTACCACCGTCAGGTGATCGAGCGGGAGGGAGCGTTCACCGCCGCCGGACACGAGCGGTGGCCGGTCTGCAGGGTCGGCCTGACCAGCAACATCGGCATGAAGGAGTTCAACCGGTCGCTGCTGGAGTACTACGCGCACCCCGGCCGGACGACCGGCACGGCCGCGCTGTTCGCTCAGCGCGCCCTGGACTGCGTCTTGCAATGTGAGACGCGCATCTTGGTAATCGACGATCTGCACTTCCTGAAGTGGCATGACCGCAACGGGACCGAGGTCAGCAACCACTTCAAATACATCGCGAACGAGTTCCCCGTCACGATCATCTTCATCGGTGTCGAGCTGGGCAACCGCGGCCTGTACTCCGAGGCCAACTCCCACGGCAACATCACCCTCGCCCAGACCGCGCGCCGCACCACGCCGCTGACCATGGAGCCGTTCGTCGTCACCAACGACAAGCACCGCCGTGAATGGCGCCGCATGCTGCTCGCCCTGGAGAAGCGGATCGTGCTGTGCCGGAAGTTCCCCGGCATGCTCGCCGACGAGCTGTCCGACTACCTCTACATCCGCACCACCGGACACATCGGCTCACTGATGACGCTGATCAACCGTGGATGTCAGCGTGCTGCCCGCACCGGCGTCGAGCTCCTGGACGAGGAACTCCTCGACCAGGTCAAGCTGGACGCGGCGGCGGAGCGGGCGCGCAAGGCGCTCGCGAAGAAGTTCGACCGCGGGCGGATGACGACCAAGCCTCGCTCCCGTGCGGCGAAGAAGGCGGCGTGAGAGGAGTCCGGTCGCTGCCGCTGCGGCTCGCCCCGGTGCCCGGCGAGGCACTCGATTCCTGGCTCGAGGCCCTCGCCGGGAGACTACGCACGCCCATGGGGGAACTGCTGACCGAGGTGGGCCTGATCGAGGAGCACAGGCCACCGGGGCACCAGCTGCCCATTCGTGCCCCCTGGCTCGTCCTGTTGCCTCCGCTCGCAGCCGGCCGCTTGAGCGTCACGACCGGCCTCGCCCCGGAAACGCTTCGCGCGATGACGCTGGAGAACTACGACCAGCGGGCCCTGGTCGTCGACCGCGACAAGCAAGCACTGCACCGCACCCGCAACTGGCGACGCAGCGCGGGAAGCGGCTCACGGTATTGCCCCGACTGCCTCGCCGAGAGCGGCGGCCGGTGGCAGCTGTCCTGGAGGTTCGGCTGGTCCTACGCCTGCCTGACGCACCGCCGACTGCTGGCCGACGCCTGCCCGCAGTGCGCGGGACCTCAGCGCCACCGCCGGCACCCCGACACCGAGATCCCCGCCCCGGGCTTGTGCGACCGTCCCGGCCCCAGGCCGGAGAGCGGCCCTCGGCCTCGCTGCAGGTATCCGCTGCACTCGACCAAGACTCTCCTCTTCGAGGCGGACCATCCGGCTCTGCGCGCCCAACAGGACCTCGTCGATACCGTCACCACCGGCGTCGGCTCGTTCGGCGTCTACCGGCACGCACCCCAGCCCGCCCTCGATGTCCTGGCTGACGTGAAGGGCCTGGGACGGCGCGTGCTGTTCGTCGTGTCCGGCGACCGGCTCGCCCTGCTCCTCCCTGCCGATCTCCTGCCTTACGCGTCCACGGCAGCCGGCATCGACGCCGTGGGGCGTGCGGTCCCGGGGAGTGCTGGTGCCACGGCCGCGACCGTCACCGCGGCATGGAGCATCCTGGGGCAGGCCGACGTTGAGCGGGCGGCGCCACCAATGCGGCTCCTGCTGGACGCCGCGGTGGAACGCGGCAACTTCATCAGCCCCACGGTGTCCCGCGTCTGGGCGCGGTACGCCAGCCCGTGGCTGCAGACCGTGCACGTGGCGGCGGTCGGGCCAACGCTTCGTTCGGTGGACCAGCTGCGTTACCGCTCGGCCGCCGCCCGGCCCGGCAGCCCGTCGGCCAGTGCGGAGACGGTGGCCCGCCGGGCGGCCAAGACCCCGGCAGTGCTGTGGCCTCGCTGGGAGGCCCGTCTTGATCCACCCGCCCAGGTACGCAAACACCTGGGCACCGCATTGTCGGCCGCGTTGATGCTGGTGGACAGCCGGGCCGAACTCGCCCCCGTGATCTCCCGGCAGCTGGGCGGTCTGATCGACCAGCCCATCGCCACGCAAGCGTTGCAGGCCCTGCGGGCGGCCCCGCAGTGGCGCGACATCCAGGTGGCACTGATCCGCCTGGCCGAGTACCTCGACGGCCACGACGTCCCGATCGACTACGCGAGGCGCCGCCGCCTCGACTACACGGACCTGCTATCCCAGGACGAGTGGGTGAGGGCGTGCGAGCGGGCCGTCCAATCGCCGGGGAACGGCGGGCGCTATCCCGTCGCCAAGTGCCTGCTGTTCGAGCGGGTCAGCGGGCTGCCCGGCAGCCGCATGCCTCAACTCCCGCCTCAGACCGTGTCCTTCAGAAGTGCCCGCAATCGTTTTCCCTACCTGCTGACCCCGGAGCTCCTCGCCGAACTCGACCAGACCGGAAGGGCGTTCCTCGCCCGCCGGGGAATCGACGAGGAGCCGCTGGTCTGGGAGCCGCCCGCCGAACTGCTGGACGGCCTCGACCTTCCACGCGCCGATCCTGAACGCCTTGATCTCGCTGACCTGCACCACCGGGTCCGGGCCGGGCAAGCTCCGCAGCACATCGCCCGACACCTCGGCGCCGATCCGCGCACTCTGCGTTTCGTCCTCACCGAGCACCCGGCGCCCGGTCCACGTGCCCCGAAGCCACGGTCCGGCCGCCCGAAACCACGGCAGCCACGCAAGGGAACATCGAGCCGGCGGCTTCCCACCGCCCTGCAGATCGCCCGGAAGCAGCTGCCCCGGGACGTTCTCGAGGAGCTCTACGTCAACCGGCACGGGACCTTCCTGGAGATCGCCGAGCAGCGGGGGCTCGACCGCAAGCAGGTGGCCCGGCTCGTCGACGAGTACGGCCTGCCCCGCCACCTGAACCTTCCCCGCCAGGCCGACGGCACCCGCGGCCCCAAGGAACTGCTCGACCGCGCCTGGCTTCACGGGCAGTATGTCGAGCAGAACCGGTCCTTCAAGGACATCGGCAAAGAGCTGGGCGTCACGGCGGCGACCGTGTCGCGCTGGGCCAAGCATCACAACATCCCCCGGCAGAACAACCGGCACCTCAGCCGCCCCGACCTCGACGTCGAGACGATCCCCGCGCTCTTGCGCCCGGTGCTCAGCAACAACTACCAGCTGCGCCGGCTCCATACGTTCCTTCAGGTCGCCGGATACCGCTCCTTGTCCGAGGCGTGCGCGGCACGCGGCCTGCCCACGCACAGCGTCACCATGCATCTGCTGCGTCTGGAGGAGGAGATCGGCGGCCCGCTACTGGTGCGGCCCACGAAGAACCGGCCGATGGAACCCACCGACCTCGGACACAAGGTCCTTGCTGCCGCCCTGCCCCTGGCCAGGCAACTCGGACTGCCCGCCGCTATGGCTCAAGCGGCACGGTCTCCCGTACGGACGAATCACCGGCGAAGGCCCCGGACAACCGCCGCTGCGGCAGCGAGGCTGGCTGGCCTCCCTGCTCTGCTGCGGCCGGGGGCAGGAACCAAAGGCGGACAGCGGCGTCTGCGCCGCTTCCTGGAAGCAGTCCGCTATCCCACCCTGACGGCGTTCGCCCGCGACGCGAACCTCGATCCGGGCTCGGTGACCCTGCAGATCCGCAAGCTGGAACGCGACCTGGACGGCCAGCTCCTGGTCCGCGGAGGAGTCAAACACGCGATGCAGCTCACGGGCCTGGGCAAGAAGGTCGTGGCCGCCGCGCAGCCGTACGCCGACCAACTCGGTGATCTCCACGGGCCGCGGCACAAGCCGAAGACCCCGTCGTCGCCGAGTCCCTCCTCGACCGGGTCATCAACACCAGCCACCAGGTCATCATGAACGGCCCCAGCTACCGTCCGAACAAGCGCCCCAAGAACCCCACCGACAAGCCCGCCAAGCCGTCGGTCAAGTAGCCGCCATCGGCGCCCGGGGCTGGGGAATTACGTGAACTCAGCCCCGGGGAAATACGTGAACGTCCACACCACAGCACCAGCATGTCCCCATCCGCGCTGACTCCGCAGATTCAGCACCTGGAACGAGATCTCCAGGGACAGCTCCTGATCCGCTGCCAGCACGGGCACCCTATGCGGCTCACCGACCTCGGCGAGAAGGTCCTGGCCGCTGCCCGACCGTACGCCGACCAACTCGGCCCCGGTGACGGCCAAGAGCGCAAGGACGAGGATCGGGAGGCACGGTCAGCAACGGGCGAGTGAGCAGCAGCTCAGATGAGACCCGCGCTGCCCGTCGACGCGCTTGGGGAGTCGTAAGGGTTTCGTCATCTCCCAACTGGGACGGTGATGCCGTCGATTGCGTTAAATGTATGTCGACGGGATTGGAGGAGGCGGGATGGGGCGGCGCGTGCGCAATGTGCTGAGCAGGCCGGTAGTCGTGGGATGCCTGACGATGGCTGTCGTGATGGTCGGCGCGGGGCTGTACTGGTTCCAGCCGTGGAAGCTGTGGCAGGACGAGACCGTGCGGGAAGCTCTGCCCGCGGCGACGGATATGCCTACGCCCTCGGCGGCACCTTCGAAGTCCGCTTCCGCGCCGGCCGCACCGGCGGGCGATCCGGCGACGCTGGCAAGCGGTGACTTGATCAGTCACGAGCACGCCACATCCGGCGAGGTGCGACTGCTGCGGCTGGCCGACGGATCGCATGTCCTGCGGCTGGAGGATCTCGACACCAGCAACGGCCCGGACCTGCATGTCTGGCTGACCGACGCGCCGGTGAAGGAGGGCCGGGCCGGCTGGGGCGTCTTCGACGACGGGAAGTACGTCAGTCTCGGCAAGCTCAAGGGGAACAAGGGCGACCAGAACTACCGCCTGTCCGCCGATGTCGACCCGGCCGCGTTTACAAGCGTAAGTATCTGGTGCGACCGCTTCGACGTCTCGTTCGGCGCGGCCGAACTGGCCCGCGCCTGACGAGTCAGCCCAGCGCGTCGAGGGCTGCGAGGATGTCGGCCGGTTCGGCGCGGGTGGTGTAGTCGGTGTCGACGAAGGCCCAGCGGATCATGCCCTGCTGGTCGATGACGTATGTGGCGGGCAGCGGGAGGGTGCGCGGGTGGCCGTCGTTGACGCGCTGAAGGTCGAAGCCGAGCTTGTCGTAGACGGCGGCGAGGTCGTCGGGCAGGTCGAAGGCGAGGCCGTACTGCTTGGCGGTGTCGGAGCCGATGTCGCTGAGCACTTCGAAGGCGAGCTGGTGCTTCTCTGCCAGGGAGAGGGACTCGTCGGGAATCTGCGGGGAGACGGCCACCAGACGGGCGCCGCGTGCGGTGATGGCGTCATGGTGCTGCTGGAGGGAGCGCAGGGCGATGTTGCAGTACGGGCACCAGGCGCCGCGGTAGAAGGTCAGGACGACGGGTCCGTCGGCGAGCAGGTCGTTCAGGGCCAGGGTCTGTCCCGTCGCGGAGGGGAGGCTGAAGCGTGGGGCCTGCGCGCCTACGGCGAGAGCGCGGTCGGCCTGGCCGGCTTCGGCAAGTTCCTGACTGGCCCGGTGCATGATCTCCCGAATCTCGGCGGGGATCTGCTGCTGGCGGGCTTCGTAGAAGGTGCTCAGTTCGGCGTTGAGGGTGGTCATGGCGGCTCGTTCCTCCTGGCTGGTGACTGGGGCGGGGCCGGACGTACTTCGTACCTGGCCCGGCACCCACCAAATCTTGAAATGATTGTTCCAAGATACGGGTATGCGTGGCCCCGCGCCAGCTGTGCGGACGTGCCGGTGGGTCAGAGGCTGGTGAACGGGCGGTGGTCGGTCAGGGCGAGGGTCCGGATGAAGGCGGCGAGGTGGACCGCGCGGCGGGCGAGGAAGCGGCGGAGGCGGGGCGTGTGCGACCCGTAGGCCGCCGCCCAAAGGGCTGGTATGCGATTCATGAGGGCATGATCGCGGCGCATGGCGGCCCTCCGGCGGATCGTGGACGAAGCTGGACGCCGTTGCGCAGGTGGGCGGCCTGCCCCGCTCTGTATCCGTCGGTGCCTTTGCGGCGCGGTGAACGGGGAGTATCTTGGAATCCTTATTTCAAGATGGCGGGGTGAAACATGCCGGACATCAAGCACTTCGATCCGGACACGACCCTGGAGACCGTGGTGCGGCTGTTCTGGCGGCAGGGCGTAGCCTCGACCGGGATCCAGGACGTCGTGACCGCGACCGGGCTCAACCGCTCCAGCCTGTACGCCACGTTCGGCGGCAAGCAGGAGCTCTACCTCACCGCGCTGCGCCGCTACCTGGAGCAGCGGTCTCAGCCGATGTTCCAGCGTCTGGCAGAGGATGCGCGGGGGCTGCCCGCCATCTCCGACTTCTTCGCCGGCCTGATCGTGGCGCGCTGCTCGGGCGAGTACGCCCGCTGGGGCTGCATGGTCTCCAACGCGCACGCCGGGGCCGAGAACAGCGATCCCGAGGTACGCGCCGTCCTGGACCAGCACCACCAGGAGCTGCGGGACGCGATGTACACGGCACTCGTCACCGCCGAGGCCCAGGGGCATCTCGCCCCCGGCGCCGATCCGGGCGCTTCCGCCGACCTGCTGGCGTTGCTCGCCTACGGTGTGAACCTGCGCTCCCGCGCCGGCGCCGATGCTACGACGCTGCGGAAGACGGTAACCGCTGCTCTGGACTCGATCACCGACCGAACGGCCGCATAGACACGAGGTGGCATGAGGTGCCCTGTGGTCTGGTTCGGCGCCGGACCACAGGGCACCTCAGTGTGGATCCTGCTCTCAACTGGGGTTGGGAGCAGGCGAAGTGCCAGGCCGAGGGGCGGGCGCCGCCTTGGCTTCCGCTTGTGCCGCGTCCGTCGTGTAGTCCCCCGGGGACGTGATGTCGATGCCCTCCGGAGCCTTGGCCGCCTTCAGGACGAAGGTGAGGACCACCGTCACGACCACGTTCAGCACGAACGCCGTCAGACCGATGTAGCCGATCTCCCCGATGCCGGGGATCTCCCTGGCCGAGCCGCCGAAGTGCTTCTGGGTCGGCGAGGCCACCCCGTACGCGGCGAGGGTGCCGTACAGCATGCCGACCGCCCAGCCGGCGAGCAGGGCCCAGCGGTGGAACCAGCGGGTGAACAGGCCGCCGACCAGGACCGGGAAGGTCTGCAGGATCCAGATGCCGCCGAGCAGCTGGAAGTTGATGGCCACGGTCTTGTCCATGGTCAGGACGAAGACCAGCGCACCGACCTTCACCAGGAGTGAGACCAGCTTGGAGACCTTGGTCTCCTGGGCCGGGGTCGCGTCGGGCTTGATGAAGTCCTTGTAGATGTTGCGGGTGAAGAGGTTCGCGGCCGCGATCGACATGATGGCCGCCGGAACCAGCGCGCCGATGCCGATCGCCGCGAAGGCGACCCCCGCGAACCAGTCCGGGAACATCGTCTCGAAGAGCTGCGGGATCGCCAACTGGCCGTTGGTGACCTTGACTCCGGCTGCGATGGCCATGAAGCCGAGCAGCGCCAGCAGGCCGAGCATCAGGGTGTAGAGGGGCATCACCGTCGTACTGCGCCGAATCACCTCACGGCTGCGGGACGACAGCGTCGCCGTGATCGAGTGCGGGTACATGAACATGGCCATCGCGGAGCCGAGCGCCAGCGTCGCGTATGTCCATTGCGCATCAGGGCCGCTGACCAGCGCGCCGCGCGGATTGCCCGTCGTCGGGTTGGTCTGGCTGAACGCCTCGCTTGCCCTGGCGAAGATGTCGTCGAACCCGCCCAGCTTGATCGGGATGTAGATGATCGCGACCACGATGACGATGTAGATCAGCGCGTCCTTCACGAACGCGATCATCGCGGGCGCCCGCAGGCCCGACGAGTAGGTGTACGCGGCCAGCACGCCGAACGCGATGAGCAGCGGCAGGTCCTTGACGAACCAATTGGTGTCCTCGCCACCGCCGACACCCATCACGTCCAGCACCGCCTGGATACCGACCAGTTGGAGCGCGATGTAGGGCATCGTCGCGAGGATGCCGGTGAAAGCCACGGCCAGCGACAGACCCTTGGAGCCGAAGCGCCCTCGGACGAAGTCCGCCGTGGTGACGTACCCGTGCCGGTGGCACACGGACCACAACCGGGGCAGGAAGGTGAAGATCAGCGGGTAGACCAGGATCGTGTAGGGCA
Source organism: Streptomyces sp. NBC_01390 (assembly GCF_045040105.1). Taxonomy (NCBI): domain Bacteria; kingdom Bacillati; phylum Actinomycetota; class Actinomycetes; order Kitasatosporales; family Streptomycetaceae; genus Streptomyces; species Streptomyces sp. NBC_01390. The sequence continues at coordinate 1,515,900 of NZ_CP109551.1, forward strand.
CGGCGAAGAAGCCGGCCGCGCCCGCCGCGTAGATCGCCGCCGGGACCGCCACGAACGTGTACGCCGTGTAGACGTCGCCGCCGAGCAGGAACCAGGTGATCCAGGTGCCGAAGGACCGGCCGCCCAGGCCCCATTCGTCGAGGCTGTCGTTGTCGGCCTTGCGCCAGCGCGCCGCCAGGAAGCCGATGACCGTGACTGCCAGGAAGAAGAGGACGAAGACGGCGAGTGCGACGCGGTTCACGCCGTTGGGCATGGCTGCTCCCGTGCAGGGACGAAGGACATCTGGCGGAGGAATCACGTGAGGGCCGGCCGGACGCGGAAGCGTCCGGCCGGCCGGTGGGTCAGGCGTGAACGGGTTCTGCCTCGGGCGAGGCCGTTCCGGAGGCGGCCTCGGGCTCCGGTGCCGGCGGGGACATCTGCTGTTCGAACCGCTTGGGCAGCGCCCAGCGGTACAGCGGCATGGCCCCGGCGGTGGTGATCACCGCGACCAGGACCAGCATGGAGAAGACGTCCTTGGTGATCATTCCCTGGGCGAGGCCGACGTTGATGAAGATGAGGATCATCAGGCCGCGGGCGTTCATCAGGCCGCCGACCGCCCAGGACTCGCGCCAGGAGAAGCCGACCGTGTGCATGGCGGTCGCGCAGCCGACGTACTTGCCGATGAAGCCTGCCGCCAGGATCAGCAGGAACGGTCCGATCATGGCCCAGCCGGCGATTCCGCCGAGTTCCGTGTTGAGCCCGGAGAAGGCGAAGAAGATCGGCAGGAGAAGGACGCAGACGAGGTCCATCATGCGGCTGTGCAGCGCCTCACGGAAGGCGGGGTTGCGCGGCATCGCGAGCCCGGCGATGAAGCCGCCGAAGACCGAGTAGATGCCGACGTAGTCGGTGAACAGCCCGGAGAGCAGGACGAGGCCGACGACGAGGTACATCTGGTCGAAGCCGAAGTGGCCCGTGCGCTCGACCCGTGTGCCGAGCGGCCGCAGCAGGCGGGCCACGACGGTGAGCATGACGAGGGCGAACAGCGCCGTGAGCCCGATGGTGCGCAGGACATGCAGGGCGCCGGCTCCGGTGTGCATCGCCGACAGTACGGCCAGGAAGCACCACGCGGCGGCGTCGTCGATGGAGGCGCCGAGCAGGGTCATGCGGCCGAGCGGCGAGTTCTGCAGCCCCCGCTCGTAGAGGATGCGGGCGAGCATCGGGAAGGCCGTGATCGACAGGGCGCCGCCGATGAAGAGCGCGAACTCGAAGGGGGTGACGTCGGGGCGGGAGAGCCGGTCGTAGAGGAGGTAGGCGGCTCCGGCGCCGAGCAGCAGGGACGGGACGATGCCCGAGACGGCCAGGACGGCGGCGTTCTTGGTGTCCTTCTTGCCGTTGCCGCCGCCGTGTTCGAGGCCGGCGCCGACCAGGAACATGAAGAGGGTCAGGCCGATGGTGCTCAACACGTAGAGGATGGGCTTCACCTCGGGGGTGAAGACCGCCTTCTGCGCTGCGGGGAAGAGGGCGCCGAACAGAGTGGGGCCGAGCAGGACGCCAGCGACCATCTCGCCGAGCACCCGTGGCTGCTTCACCAGCAGGGCGAGCCGTCCGCAGAGGGCCGAGGCGGCCAGGATGACCACGATCGCGGGCAGGACCCGCAGGACCAGTTCGAGGTTCTTGTCCGTGGTGGCGGCCAGAAAGGTCGTGTGGTGCACAACAGCTCCCGTGGTCATCAGGAATGTGCGGGGACGGAGGGGTGGGCCGGGCCTTCGGCGGCTGGTCCCTCGGTGGCCGGGCGGTCGCGTACGGGACGGTGCGCGGGGAGTCCGAGCACGGTGGGCCAGCGCGCGTCGTCGGGTGCGACGACGAGGAACCTTGAGTACCAGCTGTCGAAGAACGACAGGACGAACATCGGCAGCAGGGTCCAGATCGCCACCTGTTCCAGCGGCGCATTGCCGGTGAGCGCCGCGATGATGACCACCACGAAGACGTTCGGGTAGGTCATGGCGGTGTAGTCGTCGAGCGTCTGAACATGGCGTCGGCGCTTGAGGAGCGCGGCGACGAGCCGCAGGCCGACGGCGATGCCCGCGGCGGTCGGGGCGTACGTGGTGAAGCCGTCCAGGTCGAGCTTGAGGCAGACCAGCACGATGAACGCGGTGAGCAGCAGTACCGCCACGTATCCGTTGCGCTCGCCGTACTTGGCGGTGCGTATCGGGGAGCGCTCCCGCAGCCGCCTGACCAGGAGGTACACCGCCGTGACAACGCCGGTCGAGGTGGCGGCGCTGATGGCGACGGCCGGTGCGACGTCCTCGTGCAGGGTCAGGGCAAGGACGGTCGAGAACGAGACGGTCGCGGCCAGCGAGGAGAGCAGGACCTGCGCGAACGTCGGCATGATCATCCCGCCGAGGCACCGGCTGACGGTCATCGCCACCACGGAGCTCGGTGTCGCGAGGAAGACCGCGGCGATCGCCGCGGTACTTGTACTGCCTACGTCCCACCAGCGCAGCAGGGCCGCGAAGGCGACCGGAAGGGCGAGGTAGCGGAGTGCGACGGAGCGGAGTGTGCCGCGGTCGGTCACGAAACTGCGCGCGTTCTCCAGTTCGATGCGGCACATGGTGATGACGCTGGCCAGCACCAGGAGCAGGAGCAGCAGGTATGGCGAGGCGGACACCCGCAGCCCGGCAAGGTTCGCGAGAAGGCCCGCGGCGAGGCCCGCGCAGAAGACCACGGGATGGTTGACGACGACCCAGTCGTAGACCATGTTCAGGGTCTTGTTCTCGTTCTTCACGTAGCTGTGGATCCGATCGCCCTGCAGCATCTGGGAGTTGGGCAGGCGCAGGTCGTAGGACTCGTCGGCCGGGCGGTCCAGGATGAAGCGGCAGATCAGCTCGACGACGTACTTATGCGAGACCACGCAGACCACTTCGCCGCGACGGAGTGCGGGAAGCAACTCCTGTTCGTAGAAGGCGTGCACGCGGTCCTTGAACTGTGCGAACGTCTCGCCGCCGTGCATGGTCGGGCTGTCGGCGTTCATGGCCCGCTCGTACTCGGCGATGCCGTGCCGGCGCTGGAGGATGGACTTGCTCTCCAGCGTGTAGCTGCCGAAGTCGCGCTCCATGAGGCGCTCGTCGACCACCACCTCTGGGGCGTCCTCGCCCCGCTCGTCGAGGTCGAAGATGATGCCGGCGGTCTCGTGCGCGCGGGTCAGCGGGGAGACATAGACGCGGTCGAACTGCTGGTCCCGGTGCCCCTTGGCGACCTTCTCGGCCTGGATCCGGCCCAGGATCGTCAGCGGGGCGTCGCGCTGCCCGGCGATGCGGTGCACGGAATTACAGGTGGACTCGCCGTGCCGGACCATGAACAGGCGGCTCAGCGGCTCGCCGTCCTCGTGAGGTGCCATCACGCGTCCTTCTTCGGCGCGTGCTTGACCTGGTCGCCGTACTGAGCGTCCCAGCCCGCCAGCTTGGTGATGTCGCACAGGTTGTGCACCGCGTGCTTCTCCACCAGCGTCGTCAGCATCGAGACGGTCCGCTGCGCCTGCTGCGCGGTGAGGCCGAACTCGCGGGCCACCGCGGCGCCGAAGTCCGCCAGGTCGTCGTTGAGGATGCCGCGGTACTTGCGGCGCTCGGTGCGGTCCTGGGCCTGCAGGTAGTCGACGGCGTTGGGGTAGGCACTTTGGCGGGCGTAGCCGAGCAGCCGCTCCCGCAGCCGGGTCACGTCCCGCTCTTTGGCCGGGAGAGCGAGGTCGCCGACGATCCAGTCGCAGCTGCGCACGAGGCAGTGGTGGATCCCGTCGGGAATGTCCATCTGCTCCTCGTCGCTCGCGGACCTGAGGCGGCGCAGCACCTCCGTCGCCGTGTCGAAGCACTGGTTGCGCAGGGTGCCGATGCTGAACACGAACGCGCCGAGCCGGCCGCGGCGGGTGGTCTCGTCGCCCTGGCGCATCGGGCCGACGCAGAAGAGGCTCCGCGCAATCTCGCCGTTGGCGGCGACGAGCTGCCCGTGCGCGCCGACCTCGATGCCGCGGTGGGTCCTCGTCTGCGGCTGCGCGTACTTGTGACCGTTGACGAGGCCGTTCCACAGGGGGTGGTCGGGGCGCTCGTAATCGGTGTTGTTGCCCAGGCAGTTGACGACCCGGTCGACGAGCATGTCCGGCTGGTCCTCGAACACCACCCGGATCTTCGTGCCGTCCTCGACGAGGCGCATGTCCTGGATGCCGGCGGACAGGGCGCTGACGGTTTTCGGGGCGCCGTTGAAACCCTGCATCCGGCTGCGGACGACGCCGCCGATCTCCCTCACCGTACTGGTGCGGTTGGTGACGACCAGGCTCTTGTACCTGTCGAGCAGCATCCGGACGTCGCGCGGGTCCATGCGGGAGATCAGCTCGATGACGTACGGCTCCCACGCCTTCATGACGCGCTCGGGGAAGACAGCGTCGAGCGCGCTGCCCTGCTCCACGCCGTGCTGGTCGCGCAGGTGGGCGTACTCCGCCGCGATCCCTTCGACGACCACCTCCGCGGTGAGCTTCTCGGCGTCGAGGAAGGGCGGGCGGCGGGCCTGCCAGATGTCGTGCTCGTGGTCGACGGGGTAGGTGCCGTGCATGTGGCCGCCCCGCGAGCAGATCAGGATCTGCCCCTGGTGACCCGCGTGAATGAGGGAGACCACGGCGTCGAAGGAGGAGAGCGCGGATCCCGTGACGAGGACCGTCTCGTCGGGGCCGACGGCTCGGAACCGGTCCTGGGCGCCGGGGGCGTACGGGTCGGCGAGGAAGCGGTCGGAGTCCTTGATGCGGTGGTAGAAGGGCGCCTGCACCGGTGAGAGGTGACCGGTCGCCAGAATCACCTGGTCGCAATGCAGGTGGTGCACACCGCCCTGCGGACTGGCGTCGGCGTACTTCACCGCATAGCCGGCACCTTCGGCGCGCACGTCGATCGTCTCGCCGCTCACCTCGCGCAGGGTGACACCGGGATCGGCATCGGCGACGGCGTCCCGCAGTCGCTCGGCCAGGTACTGGCTGAAGATCCGGCGCGGTACGACGCAGGCGACGCCGAAGGCGTGGTACTGCCACTTCTGCGGCCAGGCGGAACGGTCCGCCTGCTCGTTGGCCCACTCCAGGAAGTCCTCGGGGCGTTCACGGCGCAGGGTGATGCGGCCGGCCTGGATGTTGAGCATGTGCTCCCAGATGGTGGACGCCTGGCCGAAAGCCAGACCACCGTACCGGTAACCCTCCTCACGCTCTATGAGGCATATCTCCACGGGCGAATCGGCGAAGTGGAGCAGCCGGATGGCGGTGAGCGTGCCGGAGAAGCCGGCGCCGACGATGGTGACGCGCTTCGTGACGGCAGCCGCGCTGTCCATGGAGCCGTGCTGCATGGCGGCGTCGTGCATCTCTTTGCTCTGCATCGCGTGGTCCTGCATGCCGCTGTCCTGGACGCGGCCGACCTGCATCGTGCTGTGCTGCGTTTCCACGGTCTTGTCTCCTTCGGGGCGGAAGAGTCAGAGCCACTCGTGGGTGAAGTGGACCGTCAGGGCGTCGCGGATCGAGTTGTGGACGATGCAGCCCCGCTCGGCCTTGAGCAGGGGCTTGGCGATCAGGTCCCGAAGCGCGGCGGGCACGGACACCGTCACGGTGATCTCGGAGAAGCGGGTCGGCGCGCTCACGAGCGTTCCGTCGACCCGGAAGCGGACCTCGGAGGCATCGGCCTCCGGATCCTCGGCCCCCAGGGCCGCCAGGAAGGAACTCACGTAGCAGCCGCCGAGGGCGAGAAGGAGCAGCTCCCCGCCCATGGGACCGGCGTCAGTCCCCTCCTTCTCCTTGGGGCGGTCGATGGTGACCGTGTGGTCGCGGGCCTGGCCCACGACGACGCTGCCGCCGACGGGCCGAAGGGACACACCAATGCCAGACATGGCTGTACACGGACTCCTGTCCTGGAACGGGGCACATAGGGCTAGGCCGGGATTCCCGGGATTCCCGGGGTGCCAGTGGTCGAGACGGCCTTCAGCATCAGGACGGAATAAGGGCTTCCGGACAGATCGTGGATGATCCTGGATGCGCTCCGTGGCTGGATCTCAACAGACAGAAACCGCTTGACAGTTACGGCCCCACTTCGTCTAACTTGAAACAGTCGTTCCGAGTTGTTCGTGGCCCAGGTGTCCCATGGGGGAGGATGTTCGTGCCGCAGGTGCTGGATCCGGGAAAAGCCCGCACAATGCATGAATTCATCGCGGAACTGAGGTTGTTGAAGGCATGGGCGGGCAACCCGTCGATCACCGAGATCACGCGGCGCGTCCACCAGGACTGGCAGCGGGCCAGACGGCCGCGCAGCGAGTGGCCGGCCCGCTCTACGGTGGGCAACTGCTTCCAGGTGGGCCGCCGCCGCCCGAACTCCGACCTGCTGCTGGCCGTGGTGCACGCCCTCGTCGGCGGCGATGAAGCGGTCGTCTCGGCCTGGCGACAGTCGCTGCGCACGGTGCTCGGCGAGGCCGAGGCCGCCACGCGAGTCAGCGCGTACGACAGGCTTCCCGCCGCGCTGCCCTCGTTCGCCGGCAGGTCCGGCTTGGCGGCCAAGACACAAGCCCTGCTGAGTACCGGTGAGGAAGCGCCGACGGTGGCGCTGGAGGGCATGGCGGGAGTGGGCAAGACGTCACTTGCCTTGCACGTCGCGCACCAACTGCTCGCCGAGGAAGGGGCCGACGTGCCGGTGCTCTTCGCGAACCTGCGAGGGTTCGCGCCCGAGGGCCCGCCCGCCGACCCAGCAGCGTTACTGGAGACCTTTCTGCGCCTGCTCGGTGTCACCGGGGACCGTATTCCGTACGGCCTCGACGGCCGGGCCGTCCTCTACCGTCAGCTGCTGGCGGGCACGGGCGCGCTGGTCGTCCTGGACGACGCGGCGGATGCGGAACAGCTACGTACGCTCCTGCCCGGGGCCCGTGACTGCCGCACTCTGATCACCAGCCGTCAGGCCCTGACCGGCCTGGACGCCACAGCCCGCCTGCCGGTACCAGTGCTCGACCCGGACGACTCCCTGGAACTGCTGCGGGAAACGGCGGGAGCCGAACGCGTCGACCCGGATCGCCAGGCCGTCCGGCGGATCGCCCACATCCTGGAGCACCTCCCGCTGGCACTGTCCATCATCGGCCGCCACATGCGGGACCATCCCGCGTGGGCGCTGGGTGACTACTATCAGGAGTCCCTGAGCACCCTGGTCCTAGAGGACGGCGTACGGGCCGCGTTCGCCGCCTCCGACGCGCGACTGCCCATGGGCGCGCGGCGGCTGCTGCGCCTCCTGGCGCTCCATCCACCCCAGGATGTGGACGCCGCCACGGCTGCCGCACTCATGGATGAACCGGTCTCCGCCGCCGAGCACCACCTCGACACCCTTGCGGCAACGCACCTGATCCGGCGCACGGCACCAGGCCGCCTCCGACTGCACAATCTGACCCACGCCTACGCGGAGGAACGTATCTGCATCGACGAGCCGGCGACCCGCATCCGGCAGGCCCTGGGGCGCATGCTCGCGCACGGCCGGGAAACCGCCGTGCGCGACGAGTCTGGGACCGCCCGCGCGCTCCGGCCGTCCACTCCCTTGGAGCACGCGGAAGCAAGCGGAGAGCTATCGCTCCCGCGGGCGCTTGGAGGGCGGCGCGTGCTCGCAGCCTAGAGCGCGTCGAATACGGCCGTGGGCCGGGGAAGTTCCCTGGCTGGACTGCCAGGGCCAGCGTGTACGGATGGAGCGGATGAGGTCGTTCACCGGCCTGCAAGAGCCCCGAGAACATCGGCAGGGTCGGTCGCCCTGGCGGAGAGGACGTCTGCCCGGCTGGACATCTTCACCGCACCGTTCTTAAGCCTGACGCAGTGCGTGTGAGCAGAGTGGAGCGGAGGAGATCAATGCCCGCCGACGGTCACCAGGTCCTCATCTTCGACGTCAACGAGACGCTCAGTGACCTCACCCCGCTGCGCGTCCGCTTCGAGGACGTCGGAGCCCCCGGGCATCTGATGCCGACATGGTTCGCCGGAGTGCTGCGGGACGGATTCGCGCTGACGGCGGCCGGGGCGTACGCGGACTTCGCGTCCGTCGCCCGCGACGGCGTGTGGGCGGTGCTGTCCGGGCTGGAGGGCTGGACGGGGGACGCGGAAGCCGCAGCCCAGCACGTCCTGGACGGCTTCGCTCACCTGGACGTGCACCCCGATGTGCCGGACGGCGTGAGGAAGTTGGGCGACGCCGGGTATCGACTGGTGGCCATGACCAACGGCAGCGCCGCCCTGACCGAACGGCTGCTGGCCAAGGCGGGACTGCTGGACCGCTTCGAGACCCTGTTGGACGTGCGCGGTCCGCGCTGTTGGAAGCCCGCACCCGCCGCCTACCAGTACGCCGTCGAGCAGGCCGGAGTCCGGCCAGACCAGACCCTGCTCGTCGCCGTACATCCCTGGGACATCGCCGGAGCGCGGCGGGCCGGGCTGGGCGGCGCCTGGCTGCAGCGCGGAGCCTCCGTCTACCCGCAGACGATGTCCGTGCCCACCCACCGCGCACAGGACCTGCGAGAGCTCGCCAACATGCTGGCCGCTGCCCGATCATGATGTCCGCGTCTGATTGAGGAACTGCTGCTCGACCGACCACACCGAGGTTCCGCGAACCCATCGGCGTATCTGTACGTCGGCAGCGCACACCTCGTCGGCGTCACCGCTGACAGCGAGGCCAAGACCATCACCTGGGACAAGATCGTGAGACAGAACTGCCGTGTCCCTCAAATGAGACAGTCGGGAAAGCGCAGGTCACCACAACGGAATGGGACATTCCAAATGCGGGCCTACATCCGTGACGTCCGTGCCGCGACCAAGGACGACCCACTCGCCCACGTCAGCGACGAGTGGTTTCACATCACGCTCTACCAACTGAGCCAGAAGCCCGCTTCCGAAATCCCGGAGGACGAACGGCAGGCCATTGTCGCCGCGCTGACCGAGCAGATGAAGACCCTCGCTCCCTTCACCATCACGGTCGGCAGCCCTCTCCCGTACGCCTCGGGCCTAATTTTCGATCTCGGTCCGGACGAGCCGCTGAATGAACTCCGGGCCGCCGCCACAAGCGCCTTCGAGATCGCGCTCGGACCCGAGGCCACCGCCTACGACACCGGCGTGCTCCACCTGACCGAGTCGTACGCCACCGCCGAGGTCAGCCTGGATCACTTCCACCAGATCCACCGACGCGTCCGACGTGTCCGCCCCAGCCACGCCCCCCTCCACATCGAGTGCATCACCCTGGTCGACGTCGTCGCCAACGACACTGAGAAGACCATCACCTGGCAGACTCTGGCGGAGATCCCACTGGGTGGCGTCCGGTGAGCACCGGAACGGTCGGCGAGAGACACGTCCAGCTCTTCGTCGAGCACGTCACGATCACCTACGCCCACAGTGGGGCCGACTCCGATCAAGTACAGCGGCTGCTATGTCGGGTGGGGCCACGGCACGCGCCGCTGCCCATCTCGGCTTTCGGCCTCGAAGACCTCACGCCCGACAGCAGCGAGAAAACGATCACGTGGAACACCTCGGTGCCATTGCACCGGGTTCTTCTCTCTGATGCAGGGCCGACCAGTCGTTCACATACCAGGGGGACGCGTGCCCGAAAAGCATGAGATAGCTGAGGCAATGATCCTCATTGACCGCGCACGTTCAGGCGTAGGACCCGTCCGCCTGCACCGCCTGTTCCGTGAGAATGATGTCGATGGTGCCGCCATGCAGCGCCTTGACACCGAACGGCAGGACGCTGAGGCGGATATGACGCTACTCCGGTGTTCGCCAACCGGGACCGATGTGGCCCAGGTGACCGCGCGCTACGCGTACGTCCACGCGCTGGCGGCCCGCGAGATCACGGCGGAGTCGGCCTTCGCCCCAGCGCGGCCGGGCCCTGTTGAGGCCGTATTGCTGGACTGGGCAGGAACGATGGCACACCTGGAGAGTGCTGAGGAATGGCTCTCGGGCGCCCTGGACGCGGCGGGCATCCCTGTCCCGGCACAAGATCGCCGTGCCTGGGCGCGGCAGGCGGAGGCGGCGGGTCTGCCGGGCGGTCGCCGGCCGGCGGATCTGTCCCCGCACAGTCTTGCGGCGTGGTGGCGGCAGCAACTGGACCCCAAGGCCCACCGGGACGTCTATCACCGTCTCCTGGACGAGGCCGGGCTGCCCTGGCCGGATGCCGCCGGGGCGCTGTACCGCAGGACGATGAGCGCCGAGGGATGGCGCATCGACCCGGCCGCGCGCCGCGCGATAGTCAGACTGTGCAGGGCCGGTATCCGGATCGGGGTGGTCAGCAACATCGGCTGGGACCTACGGCCCATCTTGCGTCAGCATGACCTGCTGCGATGGGTCTCCGACTGCGTAATGTCCTACGACGTTGCCGCAAGGAAGCCAAGCCCGGTCATTTTCCAAACGGCGTGCCAGCGGCTGGGGGTGCAGCCGCACCACACGCTGATGGTGGGCGACAACCCCGAAGCCGACCGTGGAGGTGAGGCGTTGGGAATGCGCACGATCATCCTGCCGTCGGCGCCGAGCGGGGACGAACGATGGCAGCCGGTACTGACGGCCGCTCTCGGGCCCAGTTCCGCCAGCAACTGACTGCGGCCAGCGCCGTAGCACGCGGCAGATTACTGGAGTCCGTTTCCCGGCTGCACCATGCAGCGATTCCGCGGCCAGGCACATCCCGCAGTCGGGGAAGAACGAGCCTGCACGCCCCCACCACCAGACCCGGAAACCCTCATTTCCTCGTGAATTCCCATCATGATCCGATGGAGTATTAATCTCAAACCCATGATGAGCCCGTCGATCTCGCCGTACGAATCACGCCGGTGGCGCGAACTCAACGCGCACTGGGCCAAGAAGGCGCAGCGCCGCGAGTTGGTACCGCCCAAGGCTCGTGCCGCCTTGGGCGCAGGTGGCGAGAGGACGAAGGGGCTTGCCACCCGCGCTGCTACTGCTGTTGCTGAGGTCACGCCGGAGTCGCTCAAGGAGTTCGGCATGCAGGCCACCGATGCGGCCCTCGCGCCGGCGGTCGGCGGAATCGTGCGAACGATCGAGCTCGTCAACGACTGGGTCGTCGAGCTCACCGACCCGCAGAAGGTGATTGACTTCCATCGCAGAAAGGGCCGGGACGTCGCATCGCTGGCGGACCTTCGCGAGCTCGACCTTGCCGATTTGGACGAGGTCGTGAGTCGGCTCGTGTTGCAGTGGCGGTCCTTCGGCGCGGCAGAGGGAGCCGCTCTGGGTGCATTGGCGATGGTTCCCTTCGCTGGCGGCGCGTTGGCGATTGCCGCCGATCTTCTGGTGATGCAGATCTTGATGAACGCGATTGCGACCAGAGTCTGCTACGCCTACGGATTCGATGCCAAGGACCCTGAACTCCAACACGTCGTTCGCCGGATGGCCACCCGCTCCTTCGGTATGCAGGCCACTAAGGCCACGACAGCGCGAAAAGCTAATCTCGCTGCTGCTGCGGCGAAGGGTCGGAAGAACTGGAGCAAGAAGCTTCGCCACGACCATCGGATCCTCGCCGCGCTAGAGAAACTGATGAAGCAGTGGAACGGCGTGCCCAACGTATCCGTGGGCAAAGCCGCCAAGGGCCTCCCCGTCGTCGCCGTCGTGGTATCGACTAGCGCCAACGCCTACGTGATCGGGGATGTTGCGAAGCAGGCGCGCCTCTACGCGCAGACGCTCTTCCTCGCAGAAAAATACGACCTCGAGTTGCCCCCGAACCTCACGAAGTTCGCCGACTTGGATGATGAGCCCGGCGACGACGAGGGCGAAGCGTCGTTGAGAATCACCTGACCCGGCATACGGTCGTGACTTCACCGGCGAACTTGTCGCCGGCACGACGGCTGCAGATCGTGACCGTTGGACACCTCGGCGGACCTGGACTGCTTGCTCCCAACCGACAACAGCATTGCTCGTCAGACCCGGATTCGGGTTTCCGCAGGAACCGATGCTCATCGACTCACGGACCCTACATTTGGGTGCGGTTCAGCTTCGGCGGCGTCCGGGCCGGTGACCGCGAAGGAGCCTAGCCGGTGGGTGTTGACCCCTGGGACGTCCACGGCGTTTCCTTCGGATCACCCGTCGCCGACACCCCCTAGAAGCACCGGATGGGGCCCGGATCCCGGGGTAAGGCGGCAGCGTGCTTCTCTTTCGCCTTCCGCTGCTGGTCCCTGCGCTGGGCATCCGCTCGAGCCTCGGGGGTAACGGGCTGGCCGAGGGTGATCGCTGCCGTTCCGGTGAGCGGGGTCAGCGCGTACCGGACGGGAGAACGGCTGGACTGCGTCGGCAGGTGCAAGCGGGCTACACCAGCCGGGAGTTCGGCACGCAGCGCTCCGTGCCAGCGGATCCACAGTGCTGGGTGCCCGCGGAGGGCCTCGTCGCGGAGCTTGTCCACGGCAGTACTGTCGTCCACGCGGTCGATCTCCACGGCGACGGGAGTACCGTCGTTGCGAACCAGGCGGAGATCCAGGTAGGACGACCAGGGCGGCGACCAGTAGGTGCGGCAGCCCCCGTTCAGCATGCGAGGCGGGTCGATGTAGCGCATCGGCGCCTCCCGTCTGCTCCGCCAGCCTGACGACTCCCCCCATTCCTCTACCGCGCGGGTGATGTACCCGGTCGCCTCCGTGCCGGTCAGGCCGGTGAAGGTGAAGCGGGTCTCGGACAGGTGCGCGCGTAAGGCAGCGGCGAGATTCTCGGACTCGCCAGCCGGCGTCGGGTCGAAGGCCATCCACCGATTCTCCGCCCATGCACTGACAACGGCCTGGGCATCACGGTCGGGCCCCGGCCCAGCAGTCGGATGCAATCCGGTCGCCGCCGCCCGTTGCGCAACAGATCGGCCCGGTCAGCCGCCACACCTCAGCACTCCGGACGCTCACAAGCAAGTTCGAGGTGTGATCCGGCCGCCTCGGCCCCTCTGGGAGGCAGTCAGGTCATGGCCACAGACCACGCCCCGCTGAGTGCCGGGATGAGCAAATCACCGTGGGGCTACTGGACTTGCGCACCGCAGGGAGGATAGGAGGAGTACATCTGCCGTACCGGGCGGGTGATCCATGGGTGTCAAGGAGAGGGGCCCGGCGTGCTCGATCTGCCGACGGACGAGGCTGTGGCTGCGGGGCATGTGGAAACGCAGGTGGATACCGGGGCGGACTCGGTCGTGCGGGTCCGTGTGGACTGGCAGGCGCCGGCAGGCGCGCATCCGCCGACGGCGGAGGGGACGTGGCATCTGGTGGCACCGGCCGGCCGGTCACTGATTGTTCCGGAGCCGGTTGTCCAGAGCGCGTCCGTCGTCGTTGCTGATGCCCGCGAGCACCCCAGCTGGCAGGCCGCGCAGGAGGGGCTGCGGGAGAGGGTGCGGTCGCTTCCCGTCGCCCGGGTCGTGGCCGCGGTGACAAGCAGCCGTTCAGCGCTGGTGTGGGTGCGCGTCCAGCCGCCCGCCGTGTGGGAACCGGCCGGCTATACGGTCATGGTCCGCAGCGACGAACCTGGGCCGGTGGGCCTGTACCCGTCGGTGATCTATGGCTGGATCAGGTGGTGGGCAGACCAGCAGACCGACATCCCGGAAGGCTTTCCCGCCGGCCTGCTGCAGCCCCGTCCGCCGGGCCGCATCGACGCCACCGTGCTCTCCGACACCTACCGGCTCGCCATCACCCCGGCCGACGCGTCCACCTCCTCCGTCCACCCGCACGATCCCACGGAGTGGCGCTGACCCGCCTGGCGCTGTGTGCTCGTCCCTCCGGGTTCTCCTCTTCTAGGCTGCCTGCGGCCTTGCTGGTAGCCCGCGGTCGAGCCACTCCAGGGCGGGGGCCAGCAGCATGCGGAAGTCGGGGGTCTCCATCGACGGCAGGTCCACCGTCACCCATACCTGTTGAGGTGTCGTCAGGGAGGTGACCAGGCGGCTGAGTGGTCCGCCGTCGTCGGGGAGGCGCTCGGTAAACAATGCGCGCGTAGCCGACACCGCGTCCGCTGTGCGCAGATACTCGGCGTCCGGCGTGTGCGTATACGGCGCGAGGGCGGTGAGCGTCGCCGGGTCGTCCAGCTGCTCATCGCGGTCGAGCGCAAACAGGATCAGTGCCAGGCTCTGCAGTGCGAGATGGCGCCTGTACTCCCACTCCTTCGTCAGCCACTGCGGCTCGATGAGCCGCGCGGCCCGGGCCACAGCGGCATCCCATCCAGGCTCGTCCCGGCCGATCGCCGAAACCTCTTCCGCTGCCGTGTGCAGGTTCGATCCCATGGCAGCACGGTAGCGATTCGACGACCACTCCAACAGGTTGACCAGCAGATCTCGCGCCGGGCAGGCGCTGTTCGCCGAGACGGACGCCCGGACGCAACGATCGCGTCAGATCGGTGCGGGACCTGCTCCTGTGTCACCCTGCTGCCGTGGCCATGAAGTGCATGGCCACACACAGGGGGTGGCGATGCCGCAGGGATCTCTGTTAGCAGACTTCGAGCGCCTGCGGGCCGTGACGAACGCACACCAACGGGGCCTGAAGTTGGAGCAGTTGCTGGAGCGGCTCTTCCAACAGGCGCACTTCCGTGTCGACCGCGATGCGGGCATCGCGGCGCCACGGCAGACAGACCTCGTGGCCCGCTACGGCGACGTGTGGTACTTGATCGAGGCGAAGTGGCAGAACGCTCCAGCCGACGTGGAGGTTTTCGACGCCGTCCTGCGGCGGTTGCAGCGGGCCGCATCGTCCCAGGTCGTCGGTGTGATCGTGAGCATGTCGGGGTTCACCGGCACGGTGATCGAGGAGGCAGTGAAGTGCCGCGGGCAGGAGCTGGTACTCCTTCTCGGTGAGGAGGAGCTGGCCGAGGTGCTTGCCGCGCCCGCGTCCGTGGCGGGTCTGCTGCACCGTAAACGGGAGCACCTCGTCACCCACGGCCGCGTACACCTGGCCGCCGGCGCCAAACCCCGACGGCGCAGACGGCGCCCCTCCACCGACCTGGCCGCTTCCGATCTCAGGCTGCTGGGCACCGACCTCGCACCGCTCCCGTTCGTGGCGGGCGACGGAGGATTCACCGACCTGGTGTTCGTCCAGGAGCTGCCGGACGTGGACTGGGTGCCGGCCGGCGGGAGCGGAGTGTGTCTCGATCTGCCGATCGGCGCTTTCGACGAGAACGGGCTCGCCGACCTCCTGTACGCCCTGGCCTCGCTGGGCTGGACCACCTCCCGGCCCCAGTGGGCGATCCAGCAGGCCACCCGCAACTGGCACGGCGTGGGCGCCCGTGAATTCCTCGACACGCTGCGCGCCTGGAAGGAGCGCTACGACAGCCTGGACGAGGACGATGTGCACCACACGGAGAAGGTGACCTACGTCGACACCTTCCCGGACGGAGGTTTCTACACACTGGCCGCCGACGTCTCCAGCCACCCCTCCCGCGTGGTCCAGCACTGCAACGTGTCGTTCCAGCTCACCAGCATCCCGCTGGACACCCAGCCGCTCCGTCACGTCTTCGAGCAGTTCGACGCCGTCGGCACCGGCTACTTCCGCCCTATGACAGCGAAGGCGGTCACGCGCGACTGGCTCCAGGAGCCGCTGCCGCTGGAAGTCGTCGGCTATCTCGTCTCCCACGACCCGTTCCCCTTCGACGAGCCGGACCCGGCCGACGACGAAGGCGCCGACCTGCCCAAGCCTCCCGACGAATGGGTGATCGGAATCCTGGCCAAGAACCCCTTCCGGGACACGGACGCGGCGACCGCCCCGAACGGCTGGCCGGGCCAGCTCCAGTCCAGCGGCATCATCGTGTGCAGCCTGCGCAGTCACCACCCGCTGCACGACCTGCCCAACGGCTACCACCTGTACGCATGGGAGCAGGCCCGTACGACGGACGCGCGCGTCCTCCGCCCCGAAGCCGACTGGTGATCGATTGCACAGACCAACCCGAGGGAGCACCCCCAAGATCCAGCCGGCCGGTGTGCCGCAGGGTACACACGGTCTCTCGTTCTCTCCCACTCGCGGAGTCCGGGAGGAGTCCGTCGGTACAGGGGCTGCGGCATGGGGTGGTTCGTTGACGGCCAACGCCTCCACACGCCAGGGGAGTACGGGCAAAGCGCGCGGTCTCGTAGGTTGAGCGGATGCAGCCGAAGAAGGTCAGAAATCCGGTAGCTTCCCGCCCTGACGAACTCCTCGCCGCCGTCATAGTGAACACAGTGCTCGACACGCACACCGTCGGCTGCGACGACAACACCGAAGATGGGAAGGTCGACTTCGACCTCGCCCCGCGAGGCAAAGGAGCGGCGACCATCGCGCTGGAGGTCTCCTCGCACCGCGACAGCAAGCTGCTGGCGGTCTGGAGCAGCCTGGACAAGCAGTACCGCGGGCAGGTGCTCCCGAATCTGTCCAAGGGCTGGTTCGTCGAGTTCACCGCCGACTCTCGTGTGAAAGGCGAGGCGGCGCGTCGGCTCGCCGATCTCCTGGCGGATTTCGAAGCCCGGGGCGTCGACCGAGTGAGCGTCCGGGAATGGGAGAGCCCGCACGACTGGTCTTCAGGAACACCGGGCGTCCAGCCTGTCAGCGACGTCACGGCCATCAGGAGCCTTGGCATCAACGCCGTCGCACAGATCGGGGAGAGCCCCGACGTGGCCGGGCGGATCTTCTACGGGAGTCTCGCGGCCGGCGTGGGGCGAGCCTCAGCGGAGGATGTGCCGCCCTACGTTGAGGAGTTCCTTGCGGGAAAGGCCGGAGCCAACAAGATCAAGAAACTGGGTGGGATCAAGGACAGGGAGCCGCACCTGTTCCTGTGGGCCGACAGCACGCACCTGAACATCAGCGTCGCACTGGACAACAGGTTCATTCCGCCGAGAGACCCCGGCGTCCCGACGGAAATTCGGGTGGTGTGGCTGTCAGGCTTCACCTCCGTCGACACCGTGTACCAGTGGGACCGCGAGAACGGGTGGAGAATCCACGACGTGACCGGTGTCGCAGCCTCGATCGACCGTGCCTCGTAGCCGAAGGGGCAGAACCACCGCTGGCGCCAACGGCTTCTCCCCCACGTCAGGACGCGCACGTTCGCTGCCCGGTGCGGCCTGACGCGAACAATCGGGATTCGCCTGTGGGCCGGTCGGATCGCAACTCGCCAGGCCAGCACCCCGAAGGCGCATGTACGTCATCCAACACCCTGGCTTCACCGTTCAGTTGAAGTCGTGCAGCGCCCTGCCGCCGGACGGGGGCTCAGCCCAGTCGGCGTCACCGGCAGTAACGCCAGCGCCTCCGATCGTCGCTCGGGAGGGGTTACGCAAGCAGAGCGGCGGTGAAGCGGGACAGGTACCGGGGATCGGACTGTGCGCCGTAGGGCCTGCTGGTGACGAGGAAGTCGCGCTCGACTGCTACATCAGCGCCGATGGGCAGGCCGGCGTACGCGAGCGCGTTGCGTACGCGCCAGACGTCCAGCCGGGGGTTGGCCGTGGTGTGCCCCTCGGCGCACACGAAGGTGACCGCCGGGCCGTCCACGCGCAGCGACCCACCTTCGCAACCATCGCAGGTGTCGCACTTGATCGGCCTGATGGCGTCGGTGGAGACCACACTGACGTAGCGGCCAACCGAGATGGTCAGCGCTCCGGGGGAAGGAACCGGTACCGGCGTTCGCCGGATGACGGCCTCATCCAGACCGCTGATCCTTTCGTGCAGCCGGCCCACGGCCGCCCACAACGCTGGGGGCCATCCCTCTGCGTCGCCCATCGGGTCGCCCGGCGCCTCCTGCCAGCTCTTCAGGTCCGTCCACAAGGTGTCCAGCGTGTCGGGACCGTAGCCGTTGCCCAGGACGCCGGCGGTCGTTCCGGCCGCTTCGATCCGCCGGCTCAGCTCGTGCGGTTCTTCGCCCTGGTCGCTCAGGGCCTCGGCCACGGCCGCCGGAGGGATGGACTCCGGGGGCTGCTCACGCTCGACCGACAGCGTGAGCAGGATGAAGGCGAGCGCCTTGAGGCCGTTGGGGCGCTCATCCCAGCTCGGTGCGAGAAGTTGGGCGGCGCGCGCCACGGCGGCCCGCCACACGTCCGGCGCCGTGGTGGGCAGCAGGTAGGCCATCTCGTCCGGCAGCGTCCGATGGGGCAGGACAACCGTCATACGGTGACTCCAAGCGGGTCGGATGAAATGTCAACGAGGCGCCGAGCTCGGCGAGTTCAACCGGCTCAGGTTACAGCGCGCACTCGCGCCCGCACTGCGTTCCATGGCCAGACTCGTGCCCAGCACGATGCCCTGCGACACCTCCCTGACACCCGGCCCCCACGGAGGACCATCACAAGAGCCGGTCACAGCAGTTACCCCTTGCCGGACCGGCCGGCCCGTGCAGTCGGCACCGGTGCTGAGGCCGTGCGCGGTCCGTCTGTCCAGGGCCGTCATAGGCTGATCACCCTCACCGTGAGGGAGTGGCCGGTCGGAAGCAGTGCCCTTCGGGCACGCCCCCGGGGCTCGTCCCGCACCAGCCCGGCCAAGACCGCCTCCGCCGCCTCGCCGTCCGTCACGTCGACGGCAACGCTGTACCGGGTGGACAGGTCATGGACGGCCAGCGTGTGCACATGCGCTTCGACGTTGCGGGCCCATGGGACAACGGCCCTCAGGACAGCGATGGTCCCGCGCGTGGTGGTGGTCCGCTGTGGAAGAACGCTGTCGGGGATGGGTGTGGCTCCTTTCGAGGGATGGCCTCACCTGTGCGAACTGCGGATTGGCGCGTACCCAGAAGATCAGCTTGGGTGCCGGGAAGGGCATCGCCGGGACCCGCAGCACGCGTCGTGTCGATCACGACCAGCACTCGCGCGTGACCTGCTGGTTCCGAAACCATCTCCGTGGCCGCCAGCCGGGCCAACCTGGCAAATGCCCAGCTCAGCCTGTCCCTCGAAAGGAACTACACCCTTCCGAGAATCACGCCAGAGCGCCTCGACCGGTGCAGAGCGCCGGCCTAAAGACGGAATTCCGAGGAATGCAGCACCGCGAAGTCCTCAGCGGCGGTCCACAGGCCGTCCAGCAGCCGCTCGGCATGAGCGAGCATCTGGTCCACGAGTTCCGTCAAGGGTTCGCCGAACACGGCCACGATGTACTCGTCGCCGGGACTGCCGACCGTCAGGGTCTGCCGGAATTCAAGGCCCGGAGCGACCCGGTGGGCGAGGATGTTCCGGCGTTCCAGCAGCACCTTGTAGCCCGGATCCAGCGGCAACTCGGTGAGGGCCTTCGCCAGGTCCTCAGCAGGCCATGCGCTCGCGTACGCCTTGGCTGTGGACTCCAGCGTGATCTTCTTGCGCTTGTCAGAGGCGGCTAGCGTGAACTCATGACCAGCGGGAGCGATAGCCGACCCGATGAAGTACAGGCCGTAGGCCGAACTCTCCACGGCCGAGTTCAGGCCGACGACGAGATCGAACAGCAGCGTCTGTATCTGGTACCGCCACAGCGGCTTCCCCTGCGCTGAGCGGCCCGTGAGAGGAACGAGGGCCTCGGCTGCCTCGCGTGCGTTCCGGTGCCGGTACACCGCTGCGTACAGGGCGGAAGTCGCTTCCCACCGGGCGTCATCGACGACGCGAGAGGGCGTGCGGACCACTGCCTCGTAGAAGGCGTGGTCGATCTGCTCGCGCGGGAAGCCGAGGACAGCGTCAGCCGCGATCTGGGTGTTCAGCACAGCCCGATGCTGCCACCGAACAGGGGCTCCGGGGCTCCAGTTGGACAATCTCTGCTCGGATCAGCGGACTCTCACTCCAACAGTGGCTCCGCATCCTGCCACTGCCGCACGAACTCGATGCCCTTCGGCGTCAGGACGTACGTGTGCTCCATCTCTTGGTGACCGACCCTGAGGCCACCGCTCGGTCCGAGACCCTTGCGAATGAGACCATCCTTGAGTAGATGAGAGAGGAGCAGGCCCATCCCCCTGTGGACCGTCCATTGCCGCATGCCAGGGTCCGGCGGGACGGGCATGCCGTTGGCCATGCCGTACCGCTGGGCCACCGCGTCCTCCAGCACCCGGCGCTCCAGGTCGCTGTAACGACCGTTGAGTACGGCGAGGTTGGCCTTGTAGCGCAGGACCGACGCCTTCGGGATCTTCTTCTCCACGTCGTACAGCGTGTGGTGGTTCGGGCAGAGGGCGATCAGGTTGTCGAAGGTGTGTTCCTTCACCTTCGACCAGGGCTCGATGTGGGCAATCTCCACCGTGGCTATCCGGCAGACCGGAATGGCGCACGCGTATCCGGCTTCCTCCAGCACCTCGCGCCGCAGAGGGGTAGGGATCTTGGTGCGGTCCTCGGCCATCCAGGCACCCTATCGGGGGAGTTCAGGCTCTCGTGCGGAATCTCGAAGAGTGTGGCTCCTTTCGAGGGACGGCCTCACCTGTGCGAACTGCGGATTGGCGCGTACCCAAAAGATCAGCTTGGGTGCCGGGAAGGGCATCGCCGGGACCCGCAGCACCCGTCGTGTCGATCACGACCAGCACTCGCGCGTGACCTGCTGGTTCCGAAACCATCTCCGTGGCCGCCAGCCGGGCCAACCTGGCAAATGCCCAGCTCAGCCTGTCCCTCGAAAGGAACTACACCCGTCGGGGATCGCGGCATTCGTCACCGCCACGATCTCCACACCGTCGCGGACACCGCGCACCGAAGTGCCGTGACGGCCGGTGAAGACCGGCTGGAGCAAGGGGACCTCACCCAGCACGGCGGCAACGCGGTCGACGGCGGAACGCTGATCGGCCACGGTCAGCTGATGCGGGGTGTGCAGACGGACGAAGGGCTGCTCGCCGAGTTCACACACGACATGAACCTGAACGAGGTTGCCGGCCGATCCCAAGATGTGTGCTGCCGTCTCCAGCTGCTGGATGAGAGCCCCCATGGGGACAGTCTGCCCGATCCCGCCGGCGCGGGCCCTTGCCGAGGCGTTCAGCCCGAAGGCGAAGCTCAGAGGCTGGATCGCCGCGGTGCTCACGCTTCAGTCTGCGAAGCGCATTCCTGCCGGTTGGCCGGCGCCTGATCCGCAAAAGCCTGCCCTCCCGCTTCTCGGCCCTCGCCGCCGTCCACGGTCGTCAGCCGTTGGCCTGCTGAGCGACACCACGGCAGCCGCAGGCAGGGACCAGCAGTCCTCCACCTCATGAGAGCTTGCAGGTACAGGGCCCCAGGCGGCGCTCCGCCTTCCGGCCACGTTCGCCACTTGGTCCCCGCGGCGGCGTGCTGATCGTCTACCGTCTGTGAGAGGGGTGCCGACGAACTGCTCCGAGAGGCCCACAACGCGCCAGTCCTACAGACTCGTTCGGGCCGTGCCTGGTTGAAGTCCCTTGGGAGAAGCCGATGATGACGTTGACCCGCGAAGGCGAGTTCACCGCGGTTCACAGCCAGCAGGTCCTGCCGTCCTGGCACGAATGCCGCCATCCCCACGGGCACCTGTGGACGGTACGGCTGGAGGTCGTGGCGAAGGACGACCTCACCGAGGACGAATCGGTCGCGGTGCACACCGCTCTGGCCGAGTTCGACACCTGGGTCGACACTGAGCTGGCCCACCAGTACCTGAACGAGCTGGACGACTCCCTGACGGGAAACTGCGGCCCTTGGGAGCTGGGCCGGTGGGTCTTCGCCACCTGGTCCGATCGCGTGCCTCACCTTGCCGCGGTGCACGTACAGGGCCCGCTCAAGGACGGTCGGTCGCGCGGATCAGTCCCGGGCGGCGAGCGGTACGAGGTCACCTACCGCCCTGAGGACGACCCTCGCTACGGGCGGTACCCGCTGCACAACGACGCCATCGAGGTCGCCGAGGTCGTGGCGTCCTGGGGTGAGGTGTGGATGGGCCCCGAAGGAGCCCGCACGGTGGAGACGGTCAGAAACGTCACGGTGCGCTTCGTCGAAGGCCACCAGCCTTACGCCCGTTGGCACGGCGGGAACGTCCTGACCGACTTCGCCGCCCCCGACGCCCAGTTGCTGCGCGTGGAGTCGGTCTCTTTCGAGTACCGGCACACGACGTGGCCCGCGCCGGTGTGGTGGTCCGGTATCGCAGACGCGGAGACTCTGTACGCCAACGAGAGCGGCCAGGTCATCGAGCCCCGTCGCGAGCGATCACTGGCCACCATGGGCATGGGCGAGGGGGTTCCCGGGTGGGTGCGGTCGCTGGAGCGGGCCCACCGCCCCGCAGCAGAGGAGGTGCCACCTCCGCCGCCCTCGGCTGCTCGCTCCTGAACACGGTGTGCATCGTCAGGGACGATTCCGAGCAACGGCCCAGCGTACGCGAGCCCGGCAATTGACAGGGTTTCAGTCGTCAAGCTCTGGCCTCGGCTTACGCGTCCTCCGAGCGGCTGGTGCGTTGCCCGAGGACGACCAGAACCGGCGTGCCGCCGTCCGGGGAGGGCCGGTAGGCGACGCCGTAGTCGCGGGCGAAGCGGTTGGCCTCGGCCTCGGAACCGCTGAGCCGGTGCAGGTAGAGCCCGTAGGCGACCGAGGCGATCTGCGTGTCGTTCAGGTACAGCCGCCAGCGGTTGTCCGCCCGGCTGAAGGACGCGGCGTGCACGCGCTCGACGAGCCCGTCGGCCGAAGCGGTAGCCAGTGCGCGGGCGAGGCCGACGAAGACGCGCACCGCACGCATCTGGGCCGGGCGCAGTTCCACCAGCCGTTCACCCGGGCCGGGTTGAGGCCCATCGGACACTTCCAGCGGGCAGGCGTGAGCGTACGCGAGAGCGTCGCGGCCATGAGGGGTTAATCGCGCCGCCCAGCGCACCGGCCGGGAGGTGAGGACGGAGAGTTCGGCGCGGATCCCCCTGTCCGCCAATTCGACCAGTCCTTCGCGCATCGCCGCCTCCGCACTCCGCTGGAGGGACACGGGCACTGCATCGTCCAGCACCCACGCATCCTGCGCGCTTCGCGCGTGCTCACGCAGCGCGTCCAGCACTGCGATCTTCTTCTCCGAGCCCCTCATCCCCGCCTCGCCTCCTCGAGCCTCGATACCTCGCCGCCGGGAACCCATCGTCCTTGATCGCAGACCGAAGTGCGCCGTGTCCCCTTCGCCTTCATACCTGTGAGGGACGGGTGTCGTCGGCACGGCCACCTTGGCCACGGCGGTTGACCACGACTGGCCGGCACTGCTCCGATACCGATCGCGGATCCCTGTCGTCCCCGTCGAGCGGGACGCGCGGAGGGTCACGGCAGCCCGTTCGTCCTCACCGCTCG
Organism: Streptomyces sp. NBC_01390; assembly: GCF_045040105.1. NCBI lineage: Bacteria > Bacillati > Actinomycetota > Actinomycetes > Kitasatosporales > Streptomycetaceae > Streptomyces > Streptomyces sp. NBC_01390. The sequence continues at coordinate 1,539,008 of NZ_CP109551.1, forward strand.
TTTTCACGCAGCCTGGGCCGGGGCTCTTCGCTGGATCGGCGTCGTCCTCGGCTCGCGCTTCGTCTCCATGCTGTCAGGGAGTCTCGGGCGGAGTGGCCAGGAGCCAGAGTGTCATCTCGGACAGAATGTTCGGCTGGGGAGGCCAGGTCGCCGGCAGTTTGCGTCCGGTCGGGGCGCCTGCATCCAGCAGGTCGGCACCGGGAGCGCAGATGGCAGCGAGCAGTCCGGTGAACAGTTGCATGCTGTAGGTGTGTTGAGCCGTCTCGGCGTCGGTGGCGGAGCGGGGCCGCTTACCGCTGTTCACAGCGGCAGCGTCGTCGTAGTACGCCTGGGTTGTCTTCACCGCGTCGAGCAGGTCGTCCCCGGTGAGGAACAGGGTGAGCTTGGTGATGTCCTCCAGCATGCCGGCGGGATCGCCGTAGTTGGAGGTGAGCAGCAGCTCGGCGTCCGCGGGGCCGTGGTCGCTGACATCGTCGAGGCAGGCCAGGAGCAGGTGGATGGTGCCGTTGTCGTCGATGACCATGCCGAGGCCGGGGGCGGGCATCGTCGTGGGGAGGTTGACGGGGGCGCGGTCGCCGGCGGTTTCCTGGAGCGGCATCGTGGTCAGGATGCTGTGGCGACCGCCGTTGCGCCAGGCTCCCAGAGCGGCGATGCGGGCGCCGTCCCACAGGGCCGTCCGCGGCGGGGTGTCGTACTTCGCTTTCAGATAGGCGGAGACGAGCCGCCTCGGTACCCAGCACCACGGCTGCCAGTCCTTGTGTTCCCGGGCACGTAGTTCCTCCAGGTGCGCGAAGATGCCGGGATACTTCTGGTTGGCCTGGGTCTCCAGCCGGTGCCAGTGTGCTGCCGCCTCCCGGTAGATGTGGGCGATGCGCCGTTGGCCGGCGTCGAGCTGGTGGTCGAGCGCAGGGTCGAAGACACCGTGCGAGACCTTCTTGGAGGTAGCGGCGAACTCTGGTGACGGCTTGGACCAGTCGTCGGGCGCGCCCACCGCGCTCATCTTCTGGGCGGCGCGCTCGGTGATGTCGCGGCGTGTGGTGTCGGCGTCAGGCGTGGTGGCAACCTGGACCCCGCGCTTCTTCGCCTTGAGTTCCTTCAATGCCTGGGTGACGGCGGCTTGGGGCCGCTGTTCGGACAGCGTCGTGGTGTCCGCGGTCAGGGCGTACCAGGCGGCGACCACGGTGCGCAGTGGGACGGCCGAGTAGAGCAGGCCGGACGACAGTTCCTCCTTCGGCTGGAGCAGGCGCGTGTCGAGGCGGGGCAGGAAGGACAGGTGCAGGTCGAAGTCGGGGTTCATCGGGATCAGCCGGCCCCGGGCCGCGGCGTCCGGCTCCTGGGCTTCGTCCGGCAGCGCCGTCCACCAGGTCAGATGTACTCCGGGGCCGAAGCCGTCCATCGGCGGCCCCCAGGTGGCCGCGATCACGGGATGCGGCCCGATCGTCATCAGCGGATCCTGCCGGGAGAAGGCCAGCATGCCGGAGGGGGCGGGCAGCACGTCCGCGGTGAACGGCAGGGGAATCGACTGGTCCTGCCCGACGGTGCGGGCCGCCTGTATCAGGTCACTGTCCATCGCGAACGTCACGCCGTCGGCGACCCGCTTGCTCTCCGCCGCGACCAGGGACTCTGCCTGGTGCGAGCGGGCGCGCGCCGACCAGGAGGCAGGCATGGTGAAGCTGTGCCCCTGGGCCATGAGCCAGCTCCAGACCTCCTGGCCGAACGGGGCGCGCAGGAAGGTCAGCGTCTCGCGCCGCAGAGTTGCGGCCTGGTCGGCAAGCGGATGCACAGGCATGAACGAACTGTAGAGCTCCACCCCGCGCGGTCAGACAATTCGTTCCCGGGCCCGTCGAGTTGAGTCGCAGTTGCCTCGGGTGGGGCGACCTCTCTCACCCGCGGCCTACGACTGACGACGGCACATACCAGCGCGCCACCAACTCGTTGGGCCGGTCGGGAAGACAACCGCGATGGGAGTCGCAGGCAGAAGCACTCCCGCTTCACCGCTCGCGGTGACACCCCGCCCACAGCGATGGCAAAGTTGCTGACCGAGGAACTCTGCCGCGCCAACCACCAGCTCGGCACGCGAACAGGACGACATCCCGAGAACGGAGTTGACGGTGACCGCGCAGACCACGACGGCGACCAGGGCCTGGGACGACGCCGTGCGCCGCGCCACGGCCGTGGCCAACAGCGAACGGCCCGGCGGGATGGACGAGGACTGCTGGGATGACGTCGCCATCCGCGACATCATCGCCACGGTTCTCTACGCCCTGCACCTGCGCACCGGCACCGAGGCCGACACGGTGCCATGGTCATCGGTGCTGTGGTGGCTGCACGATGACGAACGCGTCGTCTCCCTGGTCGAGGACACCGTGCCCGGCGCCGCCCAGGCCCTGGCCGAGACCACGGCAGGAACAGAGGAAGCGGTACTGGACCGGTGGCGGTGGTTGAACCGCACCTGGGATCCCGACGCACCCGTCCGGCGCCTCAACCGGCCGTCCTCCACCGGGGGCACGCTCCGGCAGACCGGGCACGACCGGTTCGGCAGCCCCGTGGCCGTGGCGGAGCCCCGTTGGGACGGTTTGAGCCGAGCAATCGCGGGCGGCGTCCCGGACCCCGCACTCGAAGTCTGCACACACTGGGCCGCGGGCGCGGTCGCCTCCGTCCTCAGCGCGGAGTGCAATGGCTTCGCCATCTACCAGCGCGTCCACGTCATGGCCGGCGACTTCGCCGGCCGGCGCGGCTACGTCCAGGACCTCGGCTGGATCATCGACGACGAAGAACAGCAGCTGACCGGCCCGGCGGGATACATCGTCGACCTGGACGGCACCGAAGGCACCACGCCGATCGACGCCGAGGACCTGAAGGCAATACGCGACGACCGATGGGCACGGCGCCCTGCGGGCACCCTCAAGGACGGGTCACTCCCAGGCTGGGGCACTCCGCTGCCCCCGAGCCCCTCATGCGGCGAGGACCTGGAGGAACTCCTGGGCCGGGCCGGCAACCCCGACGCCGTACCGGAGGAACTCCGGCAGAGCATCCGAGACGCGCACAGCCACCACCACCTCGACATACGGCGCCTCGCCAGACCGCGCCCCCACCGCGCTACCGCCCAACTCCTCCTCCACTGGTACCAGTTGACCGACCGCTACGTAGACGGTCCGGACGGCCGTGCGGAGTTGTGGGAAGTGGTGCTGACGGAACATCTGCGGGACGAAGCACCGACCCGCCTCCTGGCCACGAACGAACAGGCGGCGAAGGCGCTCGCCGAGCATCACACCGGACTGAAGCTGTGACACCGCTAGGCGACGCTCCCCGCACCACGAACTGCGCACCGAGCGACACAGTGATCACCGGCCGCACGTAGAGTCCATCGGATGAGCGGTGACGGACGATGGCACAAACACGGCAGCCGGGTCCTACACGCGGGCGGCCCGCAGGATCGCATCCGCCTGACCGTGGATGAGGCCGTACGGCCCGACGGTGCCACGGTGCCACGGTGCCACGGTGCCACGGTGCCACGGTGCCACGGTGGATTATCCGCATGTCGCCGCCCCCGGACTTCTCTGAACTAGAGATCTTTAACGGCGTGGGTTACGTGGGGCCGTGACGGTTGATGTGGGCTGCGCTATGCCGGAGGGATGAGGTACCCGGATGGCGGTGGGCTGACGGCCGAGGAGCGGGATCGGGGTGAGCGGGTCCGGCTTGCGGCGGCTGACTTGATCGAGGCGGGGGCGTCTGGTCACACCTGAAACGGTCCCTGGCGAACCTCGCCGAACACAGTCTCGACCAGCTCACCGCACTGGTGAAGACCCGACTGAAACGAATGCAGTACCGACCTCACCTCTTCGAAGGGCTCGTCGCCAAGACCGGACTCGACCTCGAACCGCCATAAACCCATGCATTGAAGATCTCTAACTCCCTTCCAGCTCATCCGGAATGCGGGGGAGCTGAGGAGGTCGTTCCCCAGGAGCAATCTCAGGGCGTGAATATCCGCCGCTCTTCGGAGAAACCCCCTTGAGTAGGTAGATAAGATTTCCGACAGCATCTGGAAAATCATGGAGGTCGTTATATTCTAGCGCCGTCTCGACTTCAGTCAGAAGCCTACTCAAGTCTTCATCAGCGGCTCTCTCTGCCGTCTCGATTAGTTTATTTAGGCGCCCCGTCGTTTCCATTTCTTGAAGCATGCCCTGAAGGGTCTCATTTTCTTCAGTGACCATGAATTCGAGAGCGCGAGGAAGGTATTCCCTCCAGCCTTCCTCGATGCCCCAAGAGGGTAGCTCAGATTCTCGCCAATTCAGTAGAGTCTTCATCAGGAATAGGAGCCACGCCAGAGCCTTCCTGCGAGCTGCCACCATCCTCTGGGTGACATTCCGGGTCCCGACGAGCGTATAGTCCACAGTAGCTGAGGCGGTAGCGCCAATTATTGCAAAACTCGCAGTTTCATACCACTCGCCATGCAGACCGATGCCGCTGAAAGCAGCGCCTGTGGCGCCAGCGGCAATACTCCTCAGGACGGCATTTCTATTATGCGACTTCCCTTGAATTTGCTGTGCAGTGAGGCCGATTTCAATTTCTCGCAGCATTGCATCGCGGGCATAATTTTGTGCATCAGTTGGAGGCCCCGTCGGGTCGTTCAATATGTGACCCGTGGCCAATTGGAAATTCCTTGCGAAGGCTTCCGCGCGATTCTCGCTCGCAGGAAATTGCGCATAATCGAGCGCCACTTTTCCTCGCTCGGTTTTAGCGGCATCAAGTGCCCACTCCCGCAAGCGATCTTGGAAGGAGTCTCGTTCCGGTCCTCGGAAATCGGGATACCTTACGCCACGCGTGATCCATCGTCGCGCCAGCTGGCCTAATTTCTTACTGAACCCCTCAGGATCCCGTGATATCGGGGTCTTCATTAAGACCCTGCGCATTATCGAGGCGGCCTCCCTTACCTGCTGAGGATGCGCTTCGGAATTCGCCATCAGAAGAGCCCAGAGGACAGACTTCTGAATCAGATACTTAAACCATTGGCGCTGAGTCCAAGTTCTCAGGCCCCACTTGGCAGTTTTAAAGGTTCTGGACAGGGCACGCCCGCCGGTGAGATCGGTCACGGCTCATACTGTAGTGACTCTCCCGAACCTGGGGATAGCATTTCGTCACCCGCACCGTTAAAGATCTCTAGAGTCCGTCTTCAAACGGATCTTGCCCAGAGCAGAAATGATGCGAGGGTGACCGTTGCTTCGTAGGAGGTGGCGGTCTTCTCGTATCGGGTGGCGATGCCGCGGAAGCCTTTGAGCCGGGTGAAGCAGCGTTCGACGATGTTGCGTTGACGGTAGATCTGCCGGTCGAACAAGAGGTCGGGCACAGATGCTGTCGCCATCTGCCTTATTCGACGCTTCGGCGGGCGTGGACGCGAGTCTCGAACGACTGCACCACGGCCCCGCACAAGAGACGGAAGCCGTGGAAGCGTTGCTTGGGAAACTCACCGCGGCGGATGGCATTCCGCTCGTCCATCCACTGCTCCACGTACCGCTCCCGCTCCCCAGCCGGCAGCACCAGACCGATCACTCTCAGCTTCACGCCAACCCGGGACTCAGCTTGCCTACTCAGCGGCAGGATCCGTTGCGGGCGTAGCCTCAGAGTCATCGTTACTGCATCGGGGATGTCCAGTCCACGGTCTACGAGCTCCCCAACTTCTTCACGATCTACGATCGCTCTGGCCTTTTCGAGGGCTGCATTAAGGGGGAGGCCCGCCAACAGCTGGTTCCTCGTGGCTTCGATCGTCTTCCGACGACGTTCGTCCTCCGTCCAACCTGTCCACTGCCGTTCGATCATGCCGTCCCCGTCCAAGTTCAGTCGACGCTTCGGCGGGCGTGGACGCGAGTCTCGTACGACTGCACCACGGCCCCGCACAGGAGACGGAAGCCGTGGAAGCGTTGCTTGGGAAACTCACCGCGGCGGATGGCATTCCGCTCGTCCATCCACTGCTCCACGTACCGCTCCCGCTCCCCAGCCGGCAGCACCAGACCGATCACTCTCAGCTTCACGCCAACCCGGGATTCGGGGTTCTTGCGCAAGGCCGCCAGCTGTTCAGATACTTCCTGGAAACTCGGAGGAGGGGTGCCCCGGAGCATGGACAGCAGCGTGCGAAACTCCTGCCACAGGGAAGATGCGTCCTGACGCTTCTCGTCGAGCTGGCGGCTCTTAGTCACTCGCTTGAGGGCCCTTCCGCTACGCAAGCCGTCACCGTAGCCCCGGCTAGCGTGGCGGCAGCAGCTGTGAATACAACGTCCATGGAGAAGACCTGTCGATCTTTCAGGAGTCGGTAGCCGGTTTCCCGGTCAGGCGAGCAGAAGTCTGGCCGCCCTTGTACGCGGCCGCCAGAGCTAGCCGAGCTGCCTCCGCACCATCCTCGGTGAACCGGTAGTAGCGCCGACGCGGCCGAGGCGGGTCCGCCTCGGCGTGCTCGTCGGCTGCCTCCCAGAAGCTCTCCACGATGCCCGCGCGCTCCAGCCGCGCCAGGATCGGGTGGATCGTGCCGCTCGGCAGGCCCACCGCCTGCCCTACTTCGAGTCCGTACTGGGCTCGTGTCGGGTGCTGGAGCAGCTCTCGCATCACCAACTGCGTCTGCAGTGTCATCCGAAGTCCGCTCATACCTGCACTGTACCTGGGTTCGACATTAGAGCTCTACCTAACTTGACACCTCTCAGCAGCATCACTCTTTCTCTACCTAGGTTGTTCTCTGGTGTACTCTCCGTGGAAGGCATCGGAGAGGACGGATGCATGGACGGGCACGAGACGAAGAGTGGCGGCATGGGTGACAAGCGGGACTGGGACCTGCGGTTGGACCGCGCAGGACTGGTAGTGAGGGCGGGTCGGCATCTACAGCTGTCCGTGTCTCTGGCGATGATCTGGTGGCTACTGACCATGGCCGGGGTGGTGTCGAGCCCGTACTGGGGGCCGATCGTGCTCTAGGTCCGTCTTCAAACAGATCTTGCCCAGAGCAGGAATGATGCGAGGGTGACCGTTGCTTCGTAGGAGGTGGCGGTCTTCTCGTATCGGGTGGCGATGGCGCGGAAGCCTTTGTGTCGGTTGAAGCAGCGTTCGGGATGGACACGTGCTGGCCGGGCCGGAGGAACTCGTTGATCGGCTTGAGGACAGGCTTCGAACGAACAGCGCGTCTCTCTGCGCTACGAAGGTGTCACGTGGGGGGCAAGACGGGTGGCAGGGCTGCCCCTGCGATCTCTGCCAGGCTGTCCAACAGGGGCAAGAGTGTGACGAGTCGGGTGGCGGGACGGCTGTCCCAGCCGGCGACGGCGTCCCGAATCTGCTCGACGATTCCGGGATCGGCGCGGAACAGCACTTCTTCGTGCCGGTTCAGTTGGTGGAGTGCGTCATCGATGTCGCCCAGGTCCGCGCCGTCGTCGCGTGCGATGGTGGGGACCGGGCCGAGGACGTGACTGGCAGCGAGGTTGTGCAGCGAGACGTAGACAGCCCACGCCGCGCGCCGAGTTTCCTCGTCCATGGCTGTCACCCTATCCGTGGGTGCCCGACCAGGAGGAGCGCGGCCACGCTTCCGGCCTCTGTGATCGCGCCCGCGCGTACCGCCTTGATCGCCTCCTGCAGCGTCCGCCGCTGCACGGTCATCCCGGCCTCCGTGCCGTCCCGGCGCTGTGTGCCGGTGCGCAGATCGGTGGCGAGGAACAAGTGCGTGCGCGCGGCGGTGACCGCTGGCAGCGGGTCGATGACCCCGAGCGGATGAACGTTGCCCGCGACGAGCCCTGTTTCCTCCTCTAGCTCCCGCAACGCGGCGTCACGCGGGCGTTGGCCGCCGCAGCCGCCGCCGGGCACGTGAAGGACGCGGCGTCGCTGGAGGTAGAAGTCGTCCTCCACCAGAATGACGCGTCCTTGCTCATCGAGAGCGACGATGCGGACTCCGTCATCGGCTGCGACGTGCTCGTATGTGCCGAGGCTCCCATCCGGGCGGAGCACCGAATCACGGAGCAAGGAGATATACGGCCCCCGATGGACCACCTCGCTTGATATCTCTTGCCATCCCATGATCGCCGCCCCTCCCGAGGCCCTCGTCCGGTGATCGCTGTGCCAGCTGAATCGTCCCAGGTCCTCAAGAGGAGCTACCCCCTGGGCGCTCTGGTCGGACTCCGCACCACGTGGTCCGCCGAACCTGCCGACGACGGGCGGCAGTCAGCCGAGGCTACTTGGTGAGGTGCCCTCGCGGCCGGCGACGTGGCGGAAGGTGGGTATGCCCAGGTCGAGGGCCAGGCGGGTGCGTGTCTGGTCTGCACCGAGCTGGGCGAGCTTGTCCCGCGCCCCGGCGAGACTGACCTGCAGGCCCTCGACTTCACCGAGCCAGCCTTCGCGTTCGGCCTCTGCGATGCGGGCGTGGAGGTTGTCGCGGATCTCGACCAGCCGTGCATGTTGGGCCGGATCCGGCCGCAGGAGCGAGCATCGCACGCAGGCTTCTCTGAACTAACACGTCGGAAGAGCCCGGACGGCGGATGACTTTGCGGTCTCCTGGGCACTACTGCGCCTGGCGGAATCCGGGGCACGGTCCTTCCGCCGAGGCCAACGTCGTCGCCGGCGCGGTGGCTGGCCTGGGCATGGTGTTCGTCAGGGTGGCCGTGTCGGAGGCGGTGTGGGGCTGAGTGAGATAGGCGTGATCGCGCTGATGATCGTGGCCGCGTTCGGCACCGCGCGCTGTCCGCCGTCGCCGGGTTCGGCGGCGGGGTGCTGCTGCTGCCGGTGTTCATCTCCGTCTTCAGCGCCCGGGATGCGGTCGCGATCCTGACCGTTGCCCAGTTGGCAAGCAACGGCAGCCGCGTGTGGTTCAACCGCACGGAGGTCGACCGGAGCCTGGTGGGCGTCTTCGCTCTCGGCGCCGTCCCGGCCGCCGCGGCCGGCGCCCTGCTGTTCGCCACTGCGCCTCTGCCCGCCCTGACCCGCGTCATCGGCGTCTTCCTGCTGGCCATGGTCGTCTGGCGGCGGTGGAAGCCGCAGGCCGCCCGCGTGGATGCCCTCTCCTTCGTCGCCGTCGGAGCCGCCTCGGGGTTCGGCTCGGCCCTCGTCGGCTCGGTCGGGCCGATGGTCGCCCCGTTCTTCCTAGCCCGTGGCCTTTTCCGTGGCGCCTACATCGGTACCGAGGCCGCCGCCGCGGTGGTGATGCACCTGGTCAAACTCGTCGTCTTCGGCGCCGCCGCCGTCCTGACCGTCAGCAATCTTGCCACCGGTCTGGCACTGGCCCCGGCCTCCACTGCGGGCGCCTGGGCGGGCAAGAAGATCGTTGACCGGCTCCCCGTCGCTATCTTCGTTGCCCTGGTGGAGACAGGCTTGGCCGTCTCCGGCATCCTGCTCGTCGCCACTGGTGGGTAAGGGCACCCCTCACGCCGGCAGCGGTCGCTGGGCGCGAGCAGGCAGGTGACCTGCGTCTGCGTACCCACCGAACGACCCCGGCAGGCTGGGCAGCCGCGGCCCTGTCCTCGTCCTGGCCGACGGCGGTCGTCCCGTATGCCGTCGCACCAAGAACGTCCGAGGCTGTTCTTGCGGCATGCTCGCCGGCGTCCAATCGCTGGGCAACCGTGCCGCCGTCTGACCAGGCAGTGAGGGTGCGGCGCGTCAGCGAGAGCGGACAGCCTCGGCTGGAGCCCGGTTTTCAGCTCGCGCTGCACGGTTCAGTCGGCGGCAGGGCGGGGAGTTGCGGCCAGTCCCATGGTTCGCTCGATGCGTATTTCGATCACCACACGCTCGGGGTCCGGGGCCGGCCTCCGTTTGTACCGGTCGGCGTAGCGAGCCACGGCATCGTCGACCGCTGCCGCGTCGGTGAGCACCTCGGCCGTTCCTTCCAGGGTGGCCCAGCGTCCTCCGTCGACCTGGCAGACGGCCACGCGGGCCTTGCCCGGCCGGACCGCCAGGATGTTGGCAACCTTCTTGCTTGATTTGCGTGTGATAACCCGTGCGACTCCAGCGTCGGCATCAACGGTGACCCCGACCGGCACGACGTGCGGGCGTCCATCGGGGCGCAGAGTAGTCAGCGTGCACAAATGGTATTCATTCCAGAACGCTGAGTTGTCAGGCGTCTGGCTGAATTTATCGCTAGGCATGCCCGGATCGTAATCCGAAGCACCGAGTGGATCGAAACGGAAGTGACCACTTCCACACAAGCATCCACCCAACAGGTTCGAATTTATGTGACCTTAGCAACTAAATGCCCGGATTAACTTCCCGCCAAAGATCTCAAAACGATAACAGAAGCACCCGCCTCTCGTGAGGTGCGACCAAAACGACCACAAGTGAATCAGCAGCTCAGGGCCATGATCAAAAATAAGAAATAGGTGATTTGGTAGGTTTTATTGGCACTCATCGACATCTATTACTGATCTTCGATGTGTCACTTTCCGGCCTTGATCACATACGGGTCTCACGTAAGGTCCCAGACTGTTCCCGTGAGTCTCACCGACGAGCTTCAACCGGGCCCGACCGTTCGTTCGCGCTAGCGACCACATACGTTCGCAGGGATTGAGCACGTTCTCGCGGCTCGATCGCTGGATCGGCGTGTGCTCTTCGGTCGGTGCTGGTCTCGGCGTCCGTGGTCACCTTCATGCGCGCCGTCCGGGGACTCGAACATCGTTGACACGTGGTGGCTGTCGCCCGGCTCCGAGATGAGAGCTACCGGCCGGCCGGTACGAAGGGATTGCTCAATGTCTCCGGGAGAAAGACGCGGCGCTCCGGTGCCCGCGCGGGAACAGGTGGGCCGCCGGAGGTTGGGGCGGTGGCGTGGTGCTGGGGGGCGGACAGTGGAGCGCGACCTCCGCCGTCGTCTGCGGCAGGAGCTGCGCGACCTCGGCGTCCGCCGTCCCCTGGACGTGGAGGATCTGGTCGGGGCGCTCAGCGAGAGGCGCGGACGCCCGATCGTCCTGCGTCCCTTTCCGCTGGAGAAGCCAGGGCCGTCGGGTCTGTGGGTCGATACGCCGCAGATGGACGTGATCCTCTACCAGCAGGAGACGACCCGGCTGCACCAGCGGCAGATCATCCTCCACGAGGTCCTCCACATCCTCGTCGCCGAGTGGGAGGACGACCAGGAGGAGACCGCGGAGGTGTCCCCGGACGACTTCGTGGAGGGCTGGTCGGCTCTCCTTCCGGTCCTGGATCCCAAGCTGATCCGGCGGGTCGCCCAGCGCTGCTCGTACGAGGAAGCGGAGGAATGCTCAGTCGAACTCGCGGCGACCATCATCCTGGAGTGGTCCTCGGTGCTCGACGAGCTCCCGCCGCTGTCGGACGACCCGGAGGTACGTCGGGTTCAATCCGCGCTGGGCGACCGGCGAGGGTGGGTGTAGACATGGGCACGTACCTGTTGATGGTCATTGCGGCCGTCGTCGTGTGGCGGCTCTACCTGTGGTCGCGCGCCCCGCACGACGCACCCACCCGTTCGGTGGCCCTCGCCCTGCTGAGCGTGGGGCTGTCGTATCCGGCAGCCATGCCGGGCGGCGCCCACGGCATCGAGACCCTGGCCGGACACGGCATGGCACGGCTCGTTCAGAACCTGTTGCTGCTGCTGGCGGTCTACTTCCTGATGTGCTTCTACCTGTACTCGGCCGACGGGCCGACCGCACGGCGCCGTGCCCGTCGCGAGGCCGCCGTCATGGCCCTGGTCTCGGCGGCAATCACCGTGGCGGCCGTGACCGTGCCGGGGCAAGAGCTCGGCAAACCGTATGTCACGGTGGACATGACGCTTCCCCAGGTCTTCCTCTTCTACACCGTCGCGGGCCTGTACCTGATGTACGCAATCGCCGCCGCGGGATGGTGGTCCGCACGCTATGCGCGCATGTCCCGCCGGCCCTACGCGACGGGCTTGTGGATGACCGCGATCAGCCTGGGCGCGATGGCTGTGGCCTGCGCGATCCGCGCGGTGTTCGTCGCCGTCCGGTGGAGCGGCGGCGCTGTGCCGCGGCCGGTCAATACCTCCGTGTCGCTCCTGCTGACAGCGTCGAGTCTGCTCTTCGCCGCAGGCATCTCCTACTCGGTGGCCCGTGCCCGGATCACCGCCACCCGGCTGTGGCTGCGCCGACGCCGGGACCACCGCCGACTGGCCCCGCTGTGGCACCTTCTGATCGAGGTCTACCCGCAGAACGAACTGCGTCCCGCTTCGTTGGGGTTCTGGGACCGGTGGCGGGCTCGTGGTGTCCATCGCCGCTACCACCGGCGGATAGTGGAATGCCGGGACGGACTGGTCGACATCAGCCCCTACCTGGTGGGCAAGGAGGACCGCATGACCCTGCTGGATCTTGAGCCGGCCCAGTTGGCCCAGCGTCTGCACGCCGCCGCCGACATGATCAAGAACCATGTTCCAGCGCCGCGGCAGGCGGTCGCCCTGGCAGTGCCGGAGGGGGACGACCGGGACGAGGATGTCCGTCAGCTGATCGCAGTGTCGGAAGCACTCCGGCTGACCGCGTGACCGGGCACAAACGAGGAGACGAGACACCATGCTGATCACTGCCGGCCGGATCCTGACCGCATCCGGGACATACCTGGAGGACGGCGCCGTCCTCGTCGAAGGCGACACGATCACCGCCGTCGGACCCCGCGCGCAGCTCGCCGACCCTGCGGGCCGGGACCAAACACATCTCGCTTTCCCCGATGCGACGGTCATGCCCGGGCTCATCGACGCCCACGTCCACCTGGTGTTCGACGGCGGCAGCGATCCCGTGGCCTCGCTGCGTGCTTCGGACGACGAGCAACTGCTGGCGGACATGCGCCGACGCGCGGACCAGCTCGTCTCCAGCGGTGTGACGACCGTCCGGGACCTGGGCGACCGCGACCACCTGGCGCTGCGCCTGGGCGCGGATATCGGACAGGGCGGCGCGCCCGGGCCCCGGATCGTGTCGGCGGGCATTCCGTTGACCTCGCCCGGAGGCCACTGCCATTTCCTGGGCGGTGAGGTGTCCGGCGAGGCCCAGGTCCGTGACCTGGTACGACGCAACCTGGCGCAGGGCGCTGGCGTGATCAAGGTCATGGCGTCCGGAGGTGGCCTGACCAAGGACGGACCGAAGAGCTGGCAGAGTCAGTTCTCCGCGGACGAGCTGCGTGCCCTGGTGGACGAGGCACATCAGGCCGGCGTGCCGGTGGCCGCGCACGCGCACGGGGCGGACGGCATCGCTGCGGTCGTGGACGCCGGTGTGGACACCATCGAGCACTGCACCTGGATGACGGAGGACGGCTTCGGTCTGCGCCAGGACGTCCTCAAGAAGATCATCGACCAGGGCATCGCTGTGTGTCCGGCCACCAGTCCGCACTGGCAGATGGTGCCTCGTTTCTTCGGCGAGGAGCGAGCGAAGGTCCTCTTCGGGCAGGTCCGGGAAATGGCCGAGGCTGGCGTCAGGCTCATCGCCGGCACTGATGCCGGCGTGCAGCGGACCGGATTCGACGGTTCCCTCGCCGGAGCCCTCACGTTCTATGCGCACCTGGGCATCCCGAACGAACGGATCATCGACATGGCCACCGTCCACGCGGCGGACGCTCTCGGTCTCGGCGGGTCAACCGGGCGCATCGCGTCCGGGTTCCGCGCGGACCTGCTGGTCCTCGGCGGAGATCCACTGGCCGACCTCGATGCCCTCAAGGAGGTTCGCGCGGTGATCGCCGCAGGACGGGTATTCGAGCCGGGTTCGCGGACCGGGCAGCCGTAGCCCTTCGTCGGCCCGCGAATTGCGGATTGGTGGCCGGTCTTGCGGGGCCGGCCCCGTCTCCTCCAGGTCCACCGCTCACACATGGGCCAGTGCCAAGATCTTCAGTGACAGGCCGCCCGCGCCCATGCGACGGATGGTGCCCGCCGCATGGGCGCGGGCGGGAACCCGGACCGGACGTCCTGGCGGCGAGGCAGCGTGTTCCCGAGGCAGGCGACGGCGATGCTCCGGGACAGCCACCGGCAGGCATCGGCGAGCGCTCATCCCGCCGGACGCGGTTCAGCGGGCCCCATGTCTGACCGGGCGTCTCCCCGCTCTGGCCTGCACACTTGCCCTGTCCCTTGTGGGCCGGCATCTGACGACAGGATGGGAGTCCATGGTGGAAGAACTGACTGCGACGCTGCATACCTCGGTGGGACAGATTGTCGTGCGGTTGTTTCCGGAGTACGCGCCGCAGACGGTCTCGAGCTTTATCGGGCTGGCCCAGGGGACCATGAGGTGGCTGGACCCACGGACGGATGCACTGGGCTGGGGGCCGCTCTACAACGGAACCATCTTCCATCGCGTGGTCAACGGCCTCATGATCCAGGGAGGCGATCCACGGGCCGATGGGACCGGAGACCCCGGTTGGGCGTTCCCGGACGAATTCCACCCCGCTCTGAACTTCGACCGGCCCCACATGGTGGCCATGGCCACCACAGCCCCGGACACCGTCGGCTCGCAATTCTTCATCACTGTCCGGCCGGCGCCCCAGCTCAACAACCGGCACACGATCATCGGCGAAGTGATCCAGGGACAAGATGTCGTGGACGCCATCGCCGTGATCCCAACCGGTCACAACGGCCGCCCCATCACGGATGTCATCGTCCACACCATCAAAATCCATCGTCCTCAGAACTGAACTCGCCCGGTGATGCGCTCCGGTCCGCTGAGCGTTCCTTGTCGAGGTAGACATGCCATCAGCCATGGCGGCACTGGTCTCCTCGAAGTACCCACCAGCTCAACGGCGGTCGGCGTCACTCTCCACTGGTACTCAGGGGGCTCAGGACGTGACTCTGCGCCAGGACCTGTCGGTTTGCTGGACCATGCACTCAGCCAGCACTGCGTGTGGCGGCCGTCCGGGACGGCATCGCCACGGACACCAGTACCCCGGCATTGGTCACCATAGAGCGCTGCACCTGTACGGCGAGCGACGGCTTCGCCCTCCGTCAGGACGCCCTGAAGAAGATCATCGACCTGGGCGTCGCGGTTTCCCCGGCCGTCAGCCCACGGTGACAGTACAGCCCCGCTTCTTCGGAGAGGAGCGAACGGCGGTCATGTTCGTCCTGGTCCGCGGGAGCCAAGGTGGCTGTGGCGTCACCATTTGGGACCACCGTGGCGTCTCGAATTGGCCCCGTCTTGTGAAGATCGCTGCCCGCGAAGGCGGCTTGAAGTACCTGCCCCCGTCAAGGGCGGGGGCAATTCAGCGCGCTTTGGAGCGAGCATCACACCCTGGGGTTGCCTCAAAGGAATCGGAAGAAGGCGCCGTACAGGCACATCGGCCACCTCCTCCAGGCTGCGTACAGTCCGTGAGGGCGGGGACGTCGCGCGGTGAACTGGCTCGTCGTTGTCCGTCAGGGAACCTATGGGTGCAACACGTAGGCACAGAGTCCTGCGGTCGTACCTGCAACTATGAGGCGCCCATCAGGACTGTAGACGCAAGAAGACATACTGCTGTCCGTCCGCATCATGGTCGTTGCCCTGCCAGTGGTGGGGTCCCAAATCCGCACGCTGCGGTCGTTACTGGCGGAGGCGAGGCGAGTTCCGTCCGGGGCGAACGCCACTGCATACACTCCGGCGGTGTGGCCGGTGAGCGTGTGGAGTGTCTCGCCGGTGACGGTGTCCCAGATCCGCACACTGCCGTCGTCGCTGGCAGAGGCCAGCCAGCTTCCGTCCGGGGCGAACGCCACTGCATACACTCCGGCGGTGTGGCCGGTGAGCGTGTGGAGTGTCTCGCCGGTGACAGGGTCCCAGATCCGCACACTGCCGTCGTCGCTGGCAGAGGCCAGCCAGCTTCCGTCCGGGGCGAACGCCACCCCACGCACCTCGCCGGTGTGGCCGGTGAGGGCGCGGAGTGTCCAGCCGCTAGTGGGATTCCAGATCCGCACGGTGCGGTCGTCGCTGGCGGAGGCGAGTCGGGTTCCGTCAGGGTTGAACGCCACCGCGTTTACCCAGTCGCCATGACCGGTGAGCGTGCGGAACGTGCTGCCGGTGGCAGGGTCCCAGATCCGCACGGTGTGGTCGCAGCTGCCGGAGGCGAGTCGGGTTCCGTCAGGGTTGAACGCCACCGCGTTTACCCAGTCGCCATGACCGGTGAGCGTGCGGAACGTGCTGCCGGTGGCAGGGTCCCAGATCCGCACGGTGTGGTCCTCGCTGGCGGAGGCCAGACAGTTTCCGTCCGGGGCGAACGCCACCCCACGCACCCCGCCGGCGAGAGTGTGGTGTGTCCTGCCGGTGGCGGGGTCCCAGATCCGCACGGTGTGGTCGCAGCTGCCGGTAGCCAGCCGGGTTCCGTCCGGGCTGAACCCCACTGCGTTTACCCAGTCGCTGTGGCCGGTGAGCGTGCGGAACGTGCTGCCAGTGGCAGTGTTCCAGATCCGCACGCTCTGGTCGCTGCTGGCGGAGGCCAAACAGGTTCCGTCTGGGTTGAATGCCACCGCATACACGTCGCCGGTGTGGCCGGTGAGCGTGTGGAGTGTCTCTCCGGTGGCAGGGTCCCAGATCCGCACGGTGTGGTCGCTGCTGGCGGAGGCGAGGCGAGTTCCGTCCGGGCTGAACATCACCGCATACACTCCGCCGGTGTGGCCGGTGAGCGTGTGGAGTGTCTCTCCGGTGGCAGGGTCCCAGATCCGCACGGTGTGGTCGCTGCTGGCGGAGGCGAGGCGAGTTCCGTCCGGGCTGAACATCACCCCACGCACCCAGTGTCTGTGGCCGGTGAGGATGTGGAGTGTCCTGCCGGTGGCGGGGTCCCAGATCCGCACACTGTTGCTGCTGCTGGCAGAGGCCAAACAGGTTCCGTCAGGGTTGAATGCCACCGCATACACTCCGCCGGTGTGGCCGGTGAGCATGTGGAGTGTCCTGCCGGTGGCGGGGTCCCAGATCCGCACACTGCGGTCGTTACTGGCAGAGGCCAAATAGGTTCCGTCAGGGTTGAATGCCACCGCATACACTCCGCCGGTGTGGCCGGTGAGCATGTGGAGTGTCTCTCCGGTGGCGGGGTCCCAGATCCGCACACTGCGGTCGTTACTGGCGGAGGCCAGCCAGGTTCCGTCAGGGCTGAACGCCACCGCGTTTGCCCAGTCGCTGTGGCCGCTGAGGGTGCGGACCAGGCCGGGATCCGGCAAATCGGGAGGCGACCAGTGGTTGATGAGGGCGGGAGTCCCAGGGTGGAGGGGATTGGCGGGCCAGTGAGGGGTGTCGGCGATGCGGCTAAGCAGAATCGCATCCAGGGCGTGGGCGGGTTCGGTGGGGGTCAATAGGTGGGCAGCCTGGGCGAGCTGGCGGGCCAGGCCGCGGGCGAAAAGACCGATGCGGTCGAGGTCGTGCCAGGGCGCGGTGGGCCCGCGTTGGTGCAGTCGGGCCCGTACCCACCAAAAGTCTTCCGCGAGGCGGTGCGCCTGGAGCGCGCGTCCGGCGTCCAGAAGATGCTCGATGAGATGATCCAGCAGGTAGCCGTGCTGGACCTGCCACCAGGGCACCTGACCGTCCTCAGGCGGGGGGAGGCTGGCGGCGACGGCATTGAGAAGCTCACGGTTGACTGTCTGGCAGCCTTCTTCTCCCAACTCGGTACGCAGGTAGTCGCGGACGACATCGTGAAGGGCAACCGCACCGCCTGGCACAGCGGTGTCGATGCCGATCAACGACAGGTCAGCCATCTGCTTGCACAACGAGCGCACGGCCGTCTCGTCGAGACCACCGGTAGCTTCCCAAAGCGTTGCCACCAGCCCCATCGGAATGCTCTCGTCTTCGGCGAAAATGCCCAGTTCACTGAAACGCCGCTCGGCGTGCTCGCGTTGCAGGAGGGTTGTGGCAGCGCGAATGCTCGCCCGGATCGCGGTATTGCGCTGGGCAGGGTCGCTGAGGTCGAGCGTGTCGTCGTCCGTGTCCTGAAACGCAGGCCCGGCCGTGGATAGCCGCTGCAGCAGGTCTCTCGCTGCGACGGTCGCATCAGCTCCGGTGCCAGTTTGGTCGAAGAGGAGCTTGTTGGCGATGCTCAGCAGCAGCGCCCACCGCCCCGTCGCCTTAACGAGCTGCTCCACCACCTTCGGCTCAGGCAAAGTTGGGAGACGGTGTGTGAGCAGCTGGCGAGCCTGCTCCACTGTCATGCGGTCTACCTCGATCCGCACTGCGGTGTCGGGCAGCACGCTCGGCCGACGGGTGGTCACCAGTCGCACGCAGGACCGTTCTGCGCCCCGCAGGAATGGCGTGAGCTGCTCGGACTCCCACACGTCGTCGATGATCAGCAAGGTGCGCGGTCGCTGCGCCAGGAGGGCGCCGAGATAGCTCCCGGCGCGCTCGGGGTCCGAACTCGTCCCGCCAGTGTCGCCGGTCAGCAGATGGGTTTCCTCCGCGACTTTCGCGGCGATGGCGGCACGGCCACGGACGTCACGGCCGATGGTGATCAGGTGCACACCGCCGGGAAACCGCCGCTGCACCGACCGCTGCGTGGCCACGTACTTCGCCAAAGTTGTCTTCCCGAACCCGCCGGCGCCGTGTAGCCCGGCTGTGATCGCCACAGGAGCGCCGGATCGCCATCGCCTGGACCGTCGGCGAACCGCTTTGATCACGGCATCGGCTTCCTCCCGGTCGACCCACCCCTGCGGAACCTCAGCTGGCGGAGGACGCCAAACAGACCCTGCTAGTCCTATCGAGGCAGGCCGCAACGACACCGCCAGAGCGGCTAGCCCCGCGATGGAACCGAACACACTGGCCACCGGGTCAGCCTCACCCCAGCCACCACGCAGTGCCGTCACCACCAGCCACACCCCGGGCGCCACGCACACCGCGATCGCCGCCCGGACTCCCCACCGGCCTCGCATCCCCATAAACAGGCATCATGCCTTTGGCCGAAGGCCAGTTACGGCTTCTTCGTGGAAGCCAGAGCCGGGGCCACCTGCCTGCGGTGCCTCACGATCACAGCCGTAGGCACCTAATCCGCAACGGAGGCAGCTACTTCGAGCGGCCTTCACGGGCAGCGATCTTCACAAGACGGGGCCAATTCGAGACGCCACGGTGGTCCCAAATGGCAACGCCGTAGCCAAGCCAAGGACAGCGCCAAGCTCATTGCCGCAACCGGCGCGGGTGTTCAGCCGACCGAGGCGACGGACTCGTACCGGTCGGCGGAGATTCGCTGCACGACCTGGGAGCCCCACCGGCAGATCCGCGGCGCAGTCGTGGCAGGACGCGCCCACGAGGCGATCTCGCCGGCAGAGAGGAAGCAGTAGCTGCGCCACCGGCGTTCAGCCCACATGCTGCGGGCCGTACTGCCTACTTACCCGTGCCCACTTCTTTCTCCGCCATCTCCGCCACCAGTTCGTTGACCAGCGCCATCGCTGTGGGCGACAGACCCCGCTCGCCCAGCCCGCGGGCCCTCACCCGGCCCACGGCACCCTGCCTCGCGGCGGCCAGCAGCTGCAGTCCCTCGTAGACCGTGGCGGCCACGGCCTCGTCCGCATCGAAGTACATTCGCGACACACCGACGACGGCCGCCAGCGCGTCCAAGACCACAGGGGCTGCCGTGTCCGTGACACCGGTCCGCAGGTCCCCGAAGTCCGTCCCTGTGATGAGCGTCGCCCCGGCATAGGCGTTCACCTCGGCCGCCATCTCGGCGTCCGAAGGAGGTCCCTGCGGACCGGGGTAGGAACGCTGCAGGATCAGAGTGATCTTCTCGGCGAGGGATCCCGGCGGCCCGATCGGGTCCGCAGCGGCGGCCCCCTGGGATCCGGACTCCCCCGCCGTGCCGTTCTTCCTCGCCTCTGCGGCGGCCATGGAACGGTCCTCGGCCCGGCGCAGTTCCGTTTCGCTGACGCCGTACCTCTCCGCCAGGGCCGGGACGTACTTGTCCTTGAGCCGGCGCTCCCCGCGCTCGGCTCCCGCGACCGGGCCGGCGCTCTTGGTGCCGATCACCTCGGCGGTCGCGAACTGGTAGATGCCCGCATCGCAGCGCAGATCAGCCAGATCGGGAAGGCCGGCACGGGGAAACAGATCGTCCAGGTCGACCCTGAGCGCCGCCGCGTATGCGGGCAGCTTCTCCGGGTCAGGTGAGGAGTGGCCAGCCTCCCAGTTCGCCACCGCGGAGACGGACACTCCCAGCTCCGCCGCCACCTCACTCTGGAGGATGTCGGCAGCTCGCCGGACCGCGCGAGCACGGTGTCGGTCGACGTGACGGGCAGGCATCAGACCTCGCTTTTTCCTCAAGTTGAAGTGAATGCATCTTGTTGACTTTCACTTCGAGTGGGAATAACTTCAGCGTAGCGAAAACAGGGCGCCTTCGCATACCGCCGGCCCTCTGGATTCGATCTCGCCCCACCCCTTCCATGGCCGGGGCGAGGCACCGCACCTCACGCGAGAGGCCCCCTCTTCGCGGAGGCGTGGCACAGTCCACCGCACACTCAGGGGCCGGCCGCCCCTCGCTCCACGGCGGCCACCGCACCCCCTCCCCGTCAGGAATCCCGCACAATGCCGCAGCACTTCTTATGCCGGATGGCTTGACACGTGCCACTCGTGGTGGCGACGCATGTCACGTCCGGGATTGCGGGCTGTATTCGATCTTCGAGCAGAAGGCGCCGGGGCAGCGGGATCGCTGGAGCCACTGTCCAGCGCCGACGCAGGAGACTCCACGAGCGAGTCCCCCCAAGAGCGTTTCGACGATTCCGGGCAACCGCGGCTGCCGTCCGTCCGGAGGCCGCGCGGCAGACCGCTCCACCTCACGCGTGGGCACGGAATGCCCTGAGATTGTCACGCTCTGCAACTAGTACAGAGGTTAAGAACCAACTCTGGATCTTGCCAAGGGTCCGTGAGTATGTTCGTCGTCCCCCCGGGCACCCCTGGCCGGGCTGCGAACGTGAGGAGCACGTACCGACCAGTCACGTAGGTCCGCATACAGCGGCGGCGCCCGAGAGCGGCTAACTCCCGGACGCCGAACACTCAGCGGCAAACCCGCCCCGGCAAGGGCGGAGATTGCCCACCTTCACCACGCTGATCCCTTTCCACGGGGCGCATCAGCGTGGCAACACTGCAAAGGAGATTTTTGCATGCCTCCTGCCCTGCGCGAAAGGCCCAGGCGCCTGGCCTGCGCGGCAGCCATCACTTCCTCGGCGTCGTCCAGCCCCGAGGAGAACACCACCACCTCGCCGAACCGCTGGTCCGGCTTCCCGTACGGGGGTGGCCGATGAGCAGCGAAGCCCGCGAGTGGGTATGGGAGCACAGCACCAGCCGGGGCACCGCGCGTCTGGTCCTGCTGTCGATCGCCGACCGGGTGGCCGACGAGCAGTGCATCTCCTGGGCCTCGCTGTCGAGCCTGGCCAAGCGCACGCGCGCTTCCGTCTCCACGGTGCGCGAAGCCATCGACCGCCTGGTCCACGCCGGTGAGCTGGAGCAGCTCGACGACCTCACCGGCCCGCAGCGCAGCACCGTCTACCGCCTCCCCCTCGCCGCCAAGGCCGTGGCACAGACCTCGGAGGAAGAGGAAGCCGACCAGGCGCCGCCGGAGGGGCCCGAAGCCATCCCGGCGCTCCGGATCTCGGCCCTGCGGCGGTACGGAATCCGCCCCCGTGAGGTGCCGGAATCACCCGCGACGGTCCGGAAACCGGCAGTACCGGAATCCGGCAGGTCCCGACGGAAACCGGCACCTCGATGTACCGGAAACCGGCACAGCGATGTACCGGAAACCGGCACACAGAACCGTAGTGAACCGGATTTGAACCGTAGGTACAGCAGTGGTGGTGCTGCCGTCACCTCGGCTGCCGAGTGGCAGGTCGACCCAGCCACCCACACCTGGGCCCGCCAGCAGGGACATCTCGACCGCCTGGGCGAGCAGGGCCTGCGGGCCGCCGACGCGAAGTGGCGTGCCCACCGGGCGGGCCACGCCCCGAGGCTGGCGGGAGCCTGGGCTGCCGACTGGCGCTCCTGGATCGCCCGAGAGCACGCCCCCAGCCGCCCGAACCTCTACGCCGGGCCCGGCAAGAGCTCCTCCGCGCCGAGCGGCATGACGCGGACCGAGGCCCACACCGCTGCCCTTCTCGCTGCCCTCGACGAGCCGACCGGAACGGAGGGCTGACCGTGGACCGCCGCGAAACCGCCGCCCTGCTGGCCTACCTCGGCCGACTCGACCCCCGCACCATCCGCACCGACCAGGGCGAAGCCCGCGACCAGCTCGCCCAGTGGCACGAGCTGCTCGGCGACGTGCCGATGGCCACCCCGCACGGCTGGGACGCCCGCGTCGCCGCCCGTCAGCACATCCGCACCTCGCCGTACCAGATCCTGCCCGCGGACGTGGTCCGGCCCTGGGCGAGCTACCGGCGCGACCGCCTGGCCCGACACTCCGACCCGACACCGTCCGCCGATCCGGACGACCAGGCCGCCTGGACCGCCGAGCTGGCCGGCATGCGCCGCGCCGTCGCCGCCGGCCTCGCGGAGCCCGCACAGGCACGGGCGATCACCAGCGGTCGGGAGGGGACCGACCCGGAGCTGGAGGCGATGCTGGAGCGAGTCGGCTCCTGCATCCCGCCCGCTGCCCGAGCCGCCCTCGCGCCCTACCGACCCGCCCGGGCAGCCCGTGAAATGGCCATCGCGCTAGGAGAGCCCGACGCCCTGAGCGTGCGCTGCGAATGGTGCAAGGCCCAGCCCGGTGAGCCCTGTCGCCGCCGCCGGATCGGCCCCGACGACGGGGTACGCGGAACTGCCCCGCGCGCCACCCCGCACCCCGGCCGGCTCGACCTCGCCGCCGCCCAGCAGGCCCAGCAGAACGAGCAGGCTCAACAGCCCGCCATGGCCTGACCGGCGCATCCGTCGCGTACATCCCGTCCGATGCACCGCCTCCCAACATCACCGTCCCGCCCCGGCTGCGGCGCACGCCCGCGCACCGCAGCCGGCACCCGACGCCGCACCCGCCGAGCACCGCCCCTGTCGGCCGCCGCGGCAGCACATCGGAGATCTCCTTGCGCCACATCACCACCCACGACGCGCCGGCCACAGGACTGCGCGGCATCGGAGACACCAGCTGGCACACCAGCGGAGCGTGCCACGGCATGGACGTCGAGGACGCCGACGCCGTCTTCTTCCCCGGGCCCCGGGACCACGAGGACATCGCGGAGGCGAAGGAGCTGTGCGGCTGGTGCCCGGTACGCCGCGAGTGCCTCGACTTCGCCCTGGAGAACGTCCTCAAGGAGGGCGTCTGGGGCGGTCTCACCGAAGCCGAGCGGCGCCCTCTGCACGACAACCTGCACCAGCGCCTGGACTACCGGCGCGTGACGGCCTTCTTCCAGGGACGTGACGTGCACCTGACCGAGGTCGAGCGGCAGGTCGTCATCGACCATGCCTACGTACGCGGCTGGCGGCCCGGCAGGCTCGCCGCCGCCCTGCAGATCAGCCACAAGCACGCCCGAGACCTGCTCCGTCAGGCCGCCAACAAGGTCTTCGACCGCGACCGCACCTACGGCGTGCCGCGGCCCAAGAAGAAGCGGAAGACGACCAATCCGGCAGCAGGCAGCCCCGCGCCCGCCGCACCTGGCACACAGCAGCCGGTAGCCCGCCCGGCGGCGTCGACTCCGGCGCACGCCTCTCTCGGAAAGGCCGCATGATCCACCCCGTCCTCGCCCTCAGCGCCGCTCCGGACCTCCCTCTCCTCCTCGCCGCCGGCGTGCCCGCCGCCCTCGTGCTGGTGCTGGCCGCCTGGACGATCCGGCGCCGGGGTACGCGCCCGCAGAAACGTCTCGGCACTCCGGCGGTCAAGGTCGCTGCCGTTGCTGCCCTCGGTTGCACCGCCTACAGCGCCGACACCTCGTGGCGCTTCGCGGCCGACTTCCTCGACATGGCCGGCACCGCCGAGCGGGCCGGGATGTTCGCCGCGGCCGAGCTGGCGCTCTTCGCGACCGCGCTGATGGCACGCCAGAACCTGGCCACTCAGGGTGCCCCCGGCATGCCGGGCACCCTGGTCTGGGTGATCACCGGAGTGCAGGTGATTCCCGCCTACGCCGAGAGCGGTCCCGTCGGCGGCACCGTCCGGGCCTTCGTCGGGCCGGTCATGGCGGCGATGCTGTGGCACCTCGCGATGGGAATCGAGCTGCGCCTGCGCACCCCGGGCGCCGCCTCCCACGGGCTGATCGCCATCCTGGGCCGGGAGGCACGCGAGCGACTCCTGTCCCGCCTCGGCATCGCCGCGCGAGACCGCGACGCCGCACAGATCACCCGGGACCGGGCGACCACCCGCGCGGTCGCCCTCGCCGCCCGCCTCGCCGAACGCACACCCGAGCAACAGCGGAGCCGACGCGGCCGTCGGCTCACGCGACGCCTGTCGAAGGCGGTCGGCAGGGCCTCGGTCGGCACCGACCCCCTCCAGCGCGCGCAGCTGCTCGACCAGCTCGCCGCCCGCCGGCACGCCCTCGCGCTCGCCACGGTCCCGCTGCCCTCGCCCTGGTCCCCGGTACAGAGCACCGCAACGGCAGCCACGGTCCCCTCCCAGTCAGCCTCGAAGGCGCCGGTCCCCGTAGCCGGTCCCGACGAGTCGGACGGGGGCACGGGACCGAGCGCCCCGAGGGGACCGGTCCCCGAGTTTGCGGACTCGAAGGCGTCGGCAGGCGCGGGGACCGAAGGCGAGAACGCGGGGACCGGGGTGGGGACCGAGGCCCCAGAAGCAGGCGCGGTCCCGGGGACCGGTCCCGCCAATCCGGAAACCTCGGAGGGGGACGCCCGAGGCGTGGGGACTGAGCTCCTGACGCGAGAAGCGCCTGCTCAGGGCCCTGATTCACGTCGGGGACCGAGCGCCGCCGAGTCGGGGACCGAACCCACCGGGGACCGGGGACCGACCACCGCCGACACGGGGACCGAACCCACCGGGGACCGGGGACCGACCACCGCCGACACGGGGACCGAACCCACCGGGGACCGGGGACACAAGGTCCCCCTCCGGCGGAAGACGACCGCGAAGACCAGGACGAAGAACAGGGGGAAGCGCGGCCGGTCCCGCACCCCGCAGACACAGCGCCCGCCAGGCGAGCTGGAGCAGTCGGTGGACCAGCTCGTCCGGCAGGTCCTCCCCCACGTCCCCGCACTGCTCGAACGGGACGGCAACGAGTCCGTCACCCGGGTCCAGCTGCGGGAGATCCTCCGCCGCGAGGGCCTGAAGGGCGGCCGGAACGACCGGCTGAGCCTCGTCCTCCAGGAACTGCGGAGCGACGACACCACCAAGACAAGGAGCACCGCCCGATGAAGACCTGCCACCAGTTCGACACCGTCCGCGCGGAGTACGAGCGGGAGATCAGCTTCATGCTCGCCCACTCCAAGCGGCACGAGGGCAGGCCAGCGGCGAAGTCCAGCGCAAAGCAGGCTGCCTCGACCAAGCAGCGGATGGCCCAGGCGCTCAGCAGCCACGTCGGGCGCTGCCTCGAGTGCGGCTGAACCGGCCAAACCCCAGCTCAACGCCCCTATCCGCAACGGGTGGCCCGGCTCCGTGCAGGGCCACCGGCCCGTTTAAGGAGGTACGCCGTGATTCCGCGTCCCCCTCGTTCATCCGAGCCCACCGCCGCCGAGGCCGGCGCCTGGGCGGACGTCCTGGTCCGCCGGCGACTCCTGCACGCGGCCGTCCTCACGCCGAACGACCAGTGGCTCGTCCAGGACCGGCCCGACGGACCCGTCCGCGTCCTCATGGGACCGGCCGACGTCGTCGCGCTGGCGGCGACCATCCAGCACCGCACCCGAACCATGAGGCCCGAAACCCGATGACGAACCCCGCCCAGAACGGCACCACCCCGGAACCTGATCCCGACTCCAACTCGGTCTCAGGGCGGTCGGGTAGCCGGGGCCCATCGCTGGGTCCCGGCCCCCTCAGAACCGGACGTGCGACTTTCACCGCATCCGGCTCAAGCAAGCCGCGAGGGCTCCGCTGGACGGTAACTTACGTCCCGATTTCCGTCGTCTGCATGATACGAACGGTGACAATCGGCATGAACAAGGCGGAGGTTGGTCCGTCTATCCGTGCCGCCGCTGCTGCGGTAGACGAAGTGATGCTTGTTCAACATCTTCTTCGTCGCGGCGAACCAGTCAATCCATTCCCGCAGATTGTCCGGCTCGTATTCCGCTCCTTCGATCAACGCCCGCCCGCAGAGAGGGCACAGGCCCTTCTGCCGGGCCGCCAGAACCAGACTCGTCTTGTCCATCGGCGGTGGCGCTGTGCTGCGGCGACGCTTCTGCCAGTAATCCGCCAAGGCCGGATCATCCGGAGATGCCGCGCCTTTGACGGGGTGATGCATTACATGGCGTGTCCAGGCGAACTTCTGAACGTAGGCGCCACTCGCGTGGTCACCGAATACCCAGTTGTCGCGCCTGGTCTTGTTGAACCTGCCGAAATAGTGGCGTTTTATCCACAGCCCCGAACGGTTCTCGTGACCGCGTTTAGCCCACTTGTAGAGCAGCTTGAACATGTAAGCGTCCATGGAACAGAACACTTGATGCGACGCCGCACTGCGGTAATACGCCGTCCAACCCCTCACAAGCGGGTTGAACTTCACAATGACCGCTTGGGTAGGCGCACCCCGAAGGATCCGCATATCCGTCCGCAGCCGTTTCCGCAGCGCGTTGCAAGCCGCCTTATTCGGCCTGATGTTCAGCTTGTCGCCGTGCCGCTGGATCGTGAAACCCAGGAAGTCGAACCCCTCATCGAGGTGAACGACCTTCGTCTTCGCCTCGTTGAAGCGCAGACCTCGCGGCGCCAGCCAGACACTCAGCTCCTCCTTGACCCGGTATGCCTCCTCCTCGTCGTGGCAGAGCACCACGAAGTCGTCGGCATAGCGGACCAGTACGGGCACACCGGCGGACGCGTGGTGAGCACGCGTCCGATACCCGTCGGCGCGGAATCCCGCTGCCTGTTCCATCCCGTGCAGCGCAATGTTCAGCAGCAAAGGGCTGATGACGCCGCCTTGTGGAGTGCCCTCCACGCTCGGCGCCCATCTCCCGGCATCCATCACGCCCGCCCGCAGCCAGCCCCGGACAAGGTCCCTGGCGGGGAACTGCCCGAGCATGGCCGTCAGATGATCGTGACTGATGCGGTCGAAGGCCCCTTCCAGATCCGCATCCAACGCCCAACGACGCCTCGCTCGCGAGCCGCGCGCCGTCTGCAAGATGGAAGCGATGGCATCCTGGCAGCTACGGCCGGGGCGAAATCCATAGGATCGCGACTCGAACCGTGCCTCCCACTCCGGTTCCAGCGCGTTCTTCACGCGTGCCTGGAGCACCCGGTCACGAATGACCGGGATCCCGAGTGGGCGCTGCTTGCCGTTGGCCTTGGGGATGTAGACCCGCCTGACCGGCTGGGCCTTCCACGGGGCGGACGATTGACGGCATTCTGCCACCAATCGCGCCCTCGCCGCTGGGGTGAGGGCTGTCTCCCCGTCGATGCCCGCCGTCTTGCGGCCCTGGCTCTGCTGGGTCACCCGCTTCACGCTCACCAGCGTGTTGCTGTGGCTTCTCAGCATGAGCTTCTGCAAATTGTGGACCTTCTTCAGGTCCCCGTCCTGCGTCGCCTTGAAGATCCGCTGCCTCAGCCGCCGTACGTCGCGCTCACATCTGGCCCAGTGGATCCCGTGCCAGTCGGAGGCCCCGCCCTCGGGTCCGTTCCCCTCGGGCGGGCGGGTGGCTGCAGCCGCCCTGATGGTGCTCATGTCCGCCTCCGGTATCTAACTTGTCCGTCGGTTCCGGTTGCCTTGCCTTGGTGCTCCAAAGGCTCACCTGGTCCACGTGGGCGCCCTTTCAGGCCGGGCCACAAGGGCCCGTATCCGGCGGGTTATAGCGAACAGCGGGCAGAGAGGGCCGCCGCCCGGTTTTCCCCTGGCCTTTCGGCCTACCGGCCTTCGCTTCTTGGACCATCCTGTTCCTGCCGGGGACTTGGGCCTTCCTTGCGGTCGGCTTACCGGAACTACTTCCGGACCCCGTCAGGGTTTCCGTGTTCCGCATTTCGAAGATGCGACTGGGGTGGGCGCCCCCTCTACCCCGTGGCCGGCGGTGTCTCACTTCCGGTGTTGCTTGCACCGGAAGCCGCTGGCGCCTTTCAGCGCCGGGCCCTGCCCCGCTGAGAGCAAGCCATCCGCGGGGGTTCCACATACCGAGGCATTAACCAGGGGTTCACACGTGTTCGCCCGTCCAGTCTTCCCCTCGCCTGTGGCCTCTCGATGGCCGAGACGCCCTTGGGCTTGAAAGCTCAGCTTCACACCCCGCCGTTACCAGCGACGCATGTGAGCGCGGGGATGAATCCAGACACTGATTCGGAGGAAATTCCTTTGTCAGAACCTCTCCACGAGGATCACCTCACTTCGGAAAATGCGGCCTCGCGTCGCACAGCAAGTTGGGGCGGAAGCGTAGCTTCCGCCAACCCCGCCCCCGAGGGGGCGGGGTTGGACCTGCACCGGGGGGCGCAGGTCCGTGAGGCTTCGACCGGGGGCGGATCGAAGCCTGGACAGGAGGAGAAGCCGACCGAGCGTCGCCACCGCCGCGAGCGCGCTGACCGCGCCCGTCAGCGTCCGCGTCAGCCGCGCGAGACGAAGCGCCTGCACCAGCCCAACACCCGTTTCAACGACGACGAGTTCGCGTCGATCAAGTCCGCCGCCGCCCGGTGCAACCTGTCCGTCGCCGGGTTCCTCGCCCGTGCCGCGCTCGCCGCCGCCCGCGACCTCGACCGAACCAGCGTCGAGATCGCCGGCGAACGCGAAGTGATCACGGCCCTGTTCGACAGCCGCCGCAAGCTCGGCTGGGCCGGCAGCAATCTCAACCAGGCGGTCAAGGCCCTCAACTCCGGTGTCGAAGCACCCCAGCTGGAAGCGGCGATCACCACCGTGCACCGCGCCGCGGAGAGCGTCCGCGAAGCCTCCGCCCGGCTGATCGAGCAGCACGCCACGTGATCCCCAGCGTCAACAAGTCCGGCTCCCGGACGATCGGCCTGCTCGCCTACCTCTACGGTCCGGGCAAGTCCGAGGAGCACATCGACCCGCACCTCGTGGCCTCCTTCGACGGCATGTCCCCCGACCCCGGCCGCGACTCGCACGCCACCCTCAAGGACCTCCAACTCCTCCTCGACCAGCCCGTGACAGCCCTCCCCCGACACGCGCGGCCGGCCAAGCACGTCTGGCACACCTCCGTACGCGCGACGGCGGACGACCGGGTCCTGTCCGACGAGGAGTGGGGCGAGATCGCCCGGCGGATCGTGGCCGCGACCGGCATCGACCCCGGCGACGGGCAGCCCGGCTGCCGCTGGGCCGCCGTACGCCACGCGGACGACCACATCCACATCGTCGCCACCCTGGTGTGCGAGGACGGCAGCCGTCCCGACGACTTCCGCTCCGGCAAGCGCGCCCAGGCCGAGTGCCGCCTCATCGAGAAGGAACTCGGCCTGCACCAGGTCGCCCCCGGTGACGGTACCGCCGCCCAGCGGCCCACCAGCGCCGAACGCCACAAAGCCGAGCGCCAGGGCCGCGAGCGCCCCGCACGGGAGGAACTGCGCGAGACCGTCCGGCGCGCGGTGGCCGGCGCGACGAGCGAGGAGGAGTTCTTCGACCGGCTGGCCGCCGCCGGCCTCCTGATCCGCAAGCGCGCCGCTCCCTCCGGGGACCTGCTCGGCTACAAGGTCGCCCTGCCCGATGACCTGAACAAGGACGGCGAGCCGGTGTTCTACCCCGGCGCGCGCCTGGCCCCCGACCTGTCGCTGCCCCGCATCCGCGAGCGCTGGGCCGGTGACGCGCAGGACGTTCCGCCTGCCCGCCGGGAGGATGCGATCCGTACGGGGCCGGGCAGTCCGGCCGCCGCACGCCGCGGGACGGCGTCGGCCGTGTGGCAGGCCGTGCTCGTCGTCGAGCGCGGTGAGGACACGGTCGCCGCCGCCCACATCGCAGCGGCCGGCGAGGTCCTGGATGCCCTCGCGAAGACTTCCGCCGCCCACACCCGCCGGGAACTGCGCGACGCCGCAACGGCTTTCGAACGGGCCTCGCGCTCCCACGTCCGCGCCGTACGCGGGCACGACCGAGCGTTGCGGCAGGCCGCCCGCGACCTCGTCCAGGGAGGCCCGGCCCTCGGCCGCGGTGAGGACGGCGCCACCACCGCGATGGCCATCGACATGCTGTTCTTCCTCATCACCGCCGCCGCGCACTGGCACGCCCGGAAGGAACACGCCCAGCAGGCCGAGGCCGCTACCCGGGCCGCCGAGCACCTGCGCACCGCCTACCGGACCGCCGCCGCACAACCCCTCGGCGTGCTCCACCAGCGCGGGCGGCGGCTGAGCCGGCCGATGCTCCAGCGGCAGACCGTGCTGCTGCGCGAGGCGCTGCCGGAGCTGGCCGAGCAGATCCTCGCCGAGCCCGGCTGGTACGCCCTGGCGGCGACCATCGCGGAAGCCGAAGCCGCCGGCCACGACACGGCCGTCCTTCTGTCCGACGTTGCCGAACGCCGCGAACTCGGCACCGCGGACTCCGTCAGCGACGTACTCATGTGGCGGATGCGGCGGATGGCCGCTCTGCCCGCCGACGCCTCCCACCTGCCCGAGACCAGCACCGCAGGGCGCCGGTCGGCAACGCGCGGGACAGCCACCAGGCCCTCCACGCCCGGCAGGCGGCGCAGCGGAGAGGACACATCGCGCAAGACTCTGTGAGCCCGCCGGGTGCCGGCACGCGGCCTCAGCGCATCACCGAGAGAAGGGACAGCGCCACCGCTCCGCCCGCAACCCGGAGCATGGTCGTGCGCCCCGTCGAACCCCGGTGGCCACCCGGTCCGATGTGGGGGCTGTCGGCATCCGTGCCCAGCCGTGGCCCCTACTGACCTGGCCGGAGGGACTGTGAACTTTGTGAATTGAAACCACCCGGGGCCTGGGGCACGATCATGAAACGCGCAGGACGAGGTGCCGAGGTAGAGGAGGACGCCAGGGTGTTTCACCGGATAGGCCGCAGAGCCAAGGAGCCGAGCGAAGCCCAGAGACAGTTCGCCGAGCTGCACGCGCAGCTGCAGGGCCAGGTCCCGCCCGGCTTCGGAGTGCCGGCGCCTGAGCCGGAGTCCGCCGAGCCGGCCGCCATGGTGGACGACTTCCTCCCGCCGGAACTGCGGGTGCCGAGTCACGACCAGGTCGACGGCAAGATGATGCCGTGGAAGCAGCCGCTCGTCCTCGACGGCGCGATGGTCGCCTGCGCCGAGTGCGGCGCGTACCGGGACTGGCTCATCCTCTCCACCCGCGGCGAAATCTGGCTGCGCTGCCGGGCCGGCCACCAGCAGCAGGAGACCCGCCTCGACGCCGCCTGGTACAACCGGCACTCCGGACCGGCGGACGCGACGCACGCCACGTTCGAGGACTGCCTGCGCCACCTCGGGCACTGACCACCACCCCTACGACCCCACCGGGCCCGCGGGCCCGCACTGACCACCCGTCACCCAGCACCAAGGGGTCAGTTCCGTCATGCGCGTTCGCGTCGCCACCACCGCACTCGGCATCACCGCCGCCCTCCTCGCCCTGCCCGTCTGCTCCAACGACACCGGGATCAAGCACCAGGCCCCCTCCTCCCGTACGGGAAAGCCAGCCGACGCCGTCCAGGAGACGGCCGCGCTCTCCTCGGCCGCGCTCACGTCCCGCCTGCTCGACCCAAGCGACCTCGGCAGCGGCTACCTGCCCAAGCCGGAGCATCCGGCCCAGCACGACGACGTCACCGTCATCGGCTGCCCGGCCCTCAGCAAGCTGGGCGGCGACGCAGCGACGGGCGGCACCCTCGCCTTCCCGCACAAGGCCAAGGCGGACTTCACCTACGGTGGCAGCTCCTCGGAGATCTCCGAGGAGCTCTACAGCGACAGCGCGAAGAAGCTCTCCGCCGGCATCGACCGGATCTTCGACGCCATGACCGGCTGCCCGGCGTATCAGGTTGTCGCGGGCGGCACCCCGGTCGATGTGGCCTCGCAGAAGCTGCCCGCATCCCACGCCGGCGGTGACGAGCAGTGGAGCCATCTTCTGACGTTCACCGCCGGGGGACGAAGCACCGTGGTCAAGCAGACCGCGATCCGCGACGGGAGCCTGTTGCTGGTCGTCTCCGGCTCCCCGGCCCTTGTCGACCGCCACCTCGACAAGGCCCTCGCCAAGGCCACGGCAACGAGCTGACCTGCGTGCACGTCACACTGCTGCCCCCGACCACCGCAGATCGGGGGCAGCAGCGCATTACCGGCTGACGCGTTGAGTGGCGCAAGCGGCTTGGCCTGATCCCCAGGCCCGGACCTGGCCGGGGACGATGAGAGCGATGACCATAAAGGCGCCGAGGCTGGGGTGCATTGCCGCCTCCCGCATCGTTCCATCGGCGGGCGGCAGTTCTTCCTGGCTTCGAAGCCAATGGCCGCTTCACCCGAGAAGCAAGAAAGTCCGGCACCCCCACTGGGAGGGTGCCGGACTGCGTTCGTCGGGAGTTGCGCGCGGGACGTCAGCTGGCCGGCGCGCGCAGGAGGCGCTCCTGAGTGGCCTCGGGCAGTACCCGCCGCAGGACCGGTGCGGTCGAGCTGAGGGAGGCGACGAAGGCGGCCACGAGATCGTGCGGGGCGCTGGCGGCGAACGATGCCGCCCACAGACACGGTGCGCCGAGCGCGGGCTCGGCCCACGCCTGCCATCCGGCCGGTCCCGTCTCGTCGTCCTCGGCGGACAGAGCGCGCGGGTTGGCGTCCTGGATGAGGGGCGGGACCTCGCCGAGGCTGATGTGCGAGGTGAACGTCGGGTCCGTCGCCGCCGCCTGGGGCTGGTCGATGTCGCGGAGCCATCCGTGGGCGGCGACCGCGTCAAGGACCAGATCAGGTCCGGCGAGCGGAACGGCAGGCTGGTCGCTTGCGTCGAGCGCGACGAGGAAGTCGACCAGCGCCTCGCCGGGGACGTCACGGGTGAAGTAGGCCGACCACTGCGCGAGTGGGCTGCTCTCCTCGGCGCGGGCGGAGATCTGCCAGGCGATCGGCAGCTCACCCAGGTGGAACGGCTCGTCCGCCAGGATCCACTGGGCCCAGCGCAAGGCGTCGGAGCTGATGTGCAGGACGGTGCTGCGCAGGACCTGGCGGTCCTCCGGCGCCTCGTCCGGCTCATGCCGTCCGCGGACGATCGTCAGGCTCGTCCAGCCCAGGCCGGCGAGCGCGTCGGCGACGACGTCGTAGAGGCGTCCATCGTCACCGGCCAGGTGCCGGGGGCCGACCCAGAACGCGGGCTGGCCGCTGCGCGGGGTGGACGAGTCGGGCGGGAAGTCGGGGTACAGGGGCGCCTCCAAGGGCTCGGTGCGGGTCTAGCTGCCGCCGGCGCGGCGGCGGGCGCGGCGCGCGGGTGCCTGGACCGGGCCCTGCCACGTCAGCTCGATGGCGACTTCCGGTGGCAGGTGGCCGAGCTGTGCGTCCTCGTCCCGTCCTTCGGCGAGGTAGACGACGCTCCGGCCGGTCTCGTCGACCGACTGCAGGACCTGCGCCAAGCGGTGCGCCATCGGGAAGAACGGGTTCATGGCCTGGCGGACCGGAGCACTCCGGTCGCAGCGGGACAACAGGTCGATGAGATCGCCGACGGTCATCTCCGGGGACGTCACGAACAGCCTCCTGGGGTGCGGGGAAAACGGGGCAGTGGAACGGGAGGGGCCGGCCTTCGGTACGGCCAGCACTCACCGAGCGGGCATTACGTGTCGGTGTCCGTACTGTCAGAGGCGGCGTGAGGTCTCCAGCACGCGCGCTACGGTCGCGGCGACGACGTCGGCCGGCGTCTCGGTGTCGAACGACAGGCGGTAGCCGCGGACCTTGGCGGTGCCGGTGACGGCGATCTTCCATCCCTCACCGTCCGTGCCGGGGCGGCCGAGCGGGAACCAGCCGAGGTAGAAGCGACCGTCCTTGGAGCTGACGTGCACGTCCGCGCGGTCGTCCACGATCAGGTGGAATTCCTCCGCGGAGAACTGGTCCATGACCAGCGTGGGCTGGCCGGGGCCGAGCTGCCATTCGCGAAGCCGCAGGGCTTCGACGGTGGTGGAGAAACCAGGGCCCGCGGGCACTACGGTCACAGGCAATAACCTTTCTGGCCTGGGGTTTCCTGTAAGGTCATCTACGTTGACATGCATTCGCGCACGTTGGCCAGTCTTTCCGCGATCTTTCCTGTCTGCCCCCGGCGAACTGTCCGCCGACATCGAACCCAGTCCGTGGAATTCCTTGACATCCAACGCAGTCGTAGCAGGTCATGACGTTGGTGAGCGGGGACGGCCTCAACAACGCCCTTGACAATCAAGTTAGTCGCCACAGGTCAGCGCGGGGCGGACGACTGGATTCGCTGTCCAAGGACACGAACTGCTGTCCTTTGTCATCCAATCGAGGCGTTTGACAACGAAAACAGTCGTTTCGGCTTATTTGACAGCGAACCTAGTCGTGCGGGGTGAGCACGCTGGGGGTGTTGGATGGCCGTACCGGCTGGGGCGGACGGGGCCGTGCCGTACGTCGAGGTGTCGTGCATGGATGGCCGGCGCGAGCGTCGACGGCGTCCGCTGTTGGACTGCGTGTCGGTCAGGTTCGAGGACGCAGTTCCGGTACGGCCGTTTCGGTGGCCGCCGGGTGGGCGCCATTTCCCGGGCTGGTACTGGGCGGCGACGACCGGGCAGCATGTCGGCTTCGAGTCGTGGCTGGAGCGGGACCATCTCGTGCTCATGGATTTCGATCCCGCCGTGGTGGGTATCGCGTCCCAGCCGTTCTGGCTGCACTGGCACGATGGTTCGCGTGAGCGTCGGCATGCTCCGGACTTCTTTGTGCGCCGGGCGGATGGCTCGGCCGTGGTCGTCGATGTCCGCGCCGACGATTGGATCGCGCCGCGCGATGCCGAAGCGTTCGAAGTGACGCGCCTGGCCTGCGCCGAGGCCGGGTGGGACTTCGAGCGGGTGGGGACGCCGGAGGCGGTGCTGCTGGCGAACGTGCGGTGGTTGTCGCGCTACCGTCATCCCCGCTGTCGGCAGGGTCCGGTCGCTGCCCGGCTGATGGACGTCTTCTCGCAACCGGGGCCGCTGATGCCCGGGGCCGATGCGGCAGGCGACCGGCTCGCGACGCTGCCCGTGCTGTTCCACCTGCTGTGGAGGCAGGAATTGTCCGCCGAGGGGATAGCGGTCGAACTGCTGGGCCCGCTCACGGTCGTGCGCCTGTCCAGTGAGAGTGCCGGATGAAGGAGAAGCGGCGACGGGTTCCGCCGACTGCCCGGATCGCAGAGTTCCCCAAGACGGCCGCTGACCAGGCTCGTTGGTGGGAGGACCACATCCTGGAGGTGCTGCACGGTCTGCCGTCGGATACACCCCAAGGAGCAGTGCCGCGACCGGAGTTCGACCCCAGGCGGCATTCACTGGCCGAACGCGAGCGAGCCAAGGCGGCCGAGCTGACGGCAGCTGGCCATCCGATGACGGCCAGCGGCATCAAGCAGCGGCGCCAGCGATATCACCGCGACGGGCTTGTCGGGCTGGCCGACGGCCGGTCGGCCAAGCAACTGCCGGCCTTCGGGCGGATCGCCCCAGCGGTGGTCGAAGCAATGCGGCAGGCGATCGCCGAGACAGCCGATGCCTCCTCAAGGACGGTCCGATTCACCATCTGGCGGACGAAGCAGATCCTGGCGTCCCGTGAGGAGGCCCATGACATCGAACTGCCTACGGAGCGCACGCTTTACCGGCTCTTCGACAAGTTGGCTGCCGGCACACACGCGACCGGCTCGGCGACCACTCGCCGCTCGCTGCATGCACGTCCGGCCGGCCCGTTCGGGGAAGTGCCGGCCATCGCGCCGGGCGAGTTGATGCAGATCGACTCCAGTCCGCTGGATGTCCTGGTGCGGCTGGACAACGGCATCGCGGAGAAGGTCGAGTTGACCGCACTCGTCGACATCGCCTCCAGGTCGATCACTGCGGCGGTCCTGCGGCCCACGACGAAGGCAGCCGACGCCTCCGCCCTCATGGCCCGCAGCATCACACCAGAGACAATGCGTCCGGGCTGGCCAGAGGCGCTGCGGATGTCCCGGTCGGCGCTGCCCCACGAGCGGCTGCTGGCCCTGGACGAGCGGCTGGAGCACGCGGCGGCAAGACCGGTGATCATTCCGGAGACGATCGTCTGCGACCACGGCAAGGTCTTCATCTCGCACAACTTCCGTGCCTCCTGTCGCTTCTTGGGCGTCACGCTGCAGCCGACACACAAGGCGTCCCCCTTCGAGAAGGGTGTGATCGAGAGGACCCTGGGTTCGGTGTCGACGCTGTTCGCGCAGTTTGTTGCCGGTTACACCGGCCGGTCGGTGGACCGTCGCGGTCGGCGCTTGGAGGACGGACCGTTGTGGTCGCTGCCCGAGCTGCAGGAACTGCTGGACGAGTGGATCGTCGCGGTCTGGCAGAACCGGCCGCATGACGCCCTGCGAGATCCCAGCGCTCCGAAGCGGGCCTACTCGCCGAACGAGAAGTACGCGATGCTGCTGGAGTCGTGCGGCTACGTTCCGGCTCCGTTGAGCGGTGAGGACTACATCGAGTTGCTGCCGGAAAGGTGGCAGGCGATCAACGCCTACGGGATCCGGATGAACCACCGCACCTACGACGGCCCGGAGTTGAACCCGCTGCGCCGTCAGCGCTCCGGGGTCGCGGAGAAGAAGGGTTTGTGGGAGGTCCACTACGACCCTTACGACGTCTCCCGGATCTGGGTACGCGACCGCCGCGGCGAGAGGGACCGGTGGATCACCGTGTTCTGGCGGCACCTGCACCGCGTCGGCGTCCCGTTCGGCGAACTGGCCTGGGACCACGCCCGTCAGCAGGCCCCGAGGAATGGGAACGAGGCACAGATCGCGGACGCGGCAGCCGCCTTGCTCAAACGCGCCCACGACGGCCCCCCGGACGAGGAGGGCCCTCCGGCGAAGCGGTCCCGGCGGGATCGCCGGATCGCCGCCCGCACCCGGGCGACCGCCCCAGGGCGGGAGCTTCCCGATCCGCCAGCCGACAGCGAGCCGATGGATGAGGGCAAGGACACCTCGTTGGCCGAGGTCGTCCGGCTGGGACTGTTCGACCCGTTGGCCGACCCCTGGAGGCGCTCGTGACCATCTCCAAGCCGGCGGCCCGCCGCCCCGTATTGCGGGAGGCTGACACCGAGGCCGGGCGGCAGCTGAACACCCTGGGCGGGTGGCGGAGGTTCATCGACGGGCCACCCGCACCCCCGGCTTTGTCGTCCCGGAGGGCTTGGCAGCGGATGTCGGTGTCCGAGCGGGGCCTCTACGACGAGGACCGCGTTGACCATCACGCCCGCATGCTCACGGTCGCCACCTCGTTCGTCGAGAAGACGGCGATCTGCGGCCGCCGGCTGGTCCTGCTCAACCGCCACGCGATCAGCGCCCGCCGCGGGCTGATCGTTTCCGGCCCTGCGGGAACCGGCAAGACCATTGCCATCACCCAGTTGGGGCGCTCCCACGAACTCCTTGACCGGGCCCGGCACCCACAGGTCACGGACCGCATCCCGGTCGTCTACGTCACCGTCCCGCCTGCCGCGACCGCCCGCATGATCGCGACCGAGTTCGCCCGCTTCCTGGGCCTGCCAGTGCGGGCACGTTCGAACATCACCGACATCATCGAGGCCGTGGTCGGTGTCTGCACCGACACCCGCACCGGGCTGGTGCTGGTCGACGAACTGCACAACATCTCACTCGCCAGTCGCCACGGCGCCGAAGTCGCCGACACTCTCAAGTACTTCTCCGAGCGCCTTGCCGCCACCTTCGTCTATGCCGGCATCGACATCGCCGAATCCGGCCTGCTGTCCGGGACACGGGGCGCCCAGATCGCCGGCCGCTTCACCCTGATCCCTTCCCGCCCCTTCCCCTACAACAGCGAATGGAAGGGCCTGGTCGCCGCCATGGAGGACACCCTGCGGCTGCACGACCACCGTCCCGGCACACTCACGGGCCTGGACCGCTTCCTGCACGACCAATCCGGCGGCATGATCGGGTCCCTCTCCCACGCCATCCGCGGAGCCGCGGTCGACGCCATCCTCACCGGCACCGAGAAGATCACCAAGAAGAGCCTCCAGGCCATTCCGCTCGACCACACCGCCCACACCACGGCGTCGCTGGCCACGAAGACCGCCACGTTCCGATGAACAGCGAGCTACCGCCCCGGTTCGCACCGCTGCCGGTCCGACTCCGTCCCTGCCTCGGAGAGTCCGCCAACTCCTACATCCGGCGTCTGGCTCGCGCCAACCATCTCAAGCCCAGCTTCCTGCACTGCTATCTCTGCGGCCCACCACAGTGGTTCGGCAAGCCGCTCCTCGAAAACCTCGCCACGGCCGCAGGGCACTCGCCCGAAGTACTCGAACGTGCCCTTGCTGACGCCGACGCCCTGGGCGGCACGAACAGACCACGCCGACGCCTCCCCAAGAAGAATCCCTTCACCCGGCGCCGGGGCTTGGCCCACCGCATCGCCCAAGAGGCCCTCAAAGGCACCCAGATCCGCACGCTCGCCAAGCGCTACAACCTCCGCTGCTGGGATGTCCGGTTCGCCCTGGAGATCCCACGCCTCACGACTGCAGAGGCAGGTCCGGTGACCGATCCCATCACAGGCGAACTCGCCGACCTGATCGAGAGCATGATCAGCAGAAGGCTCAACGGAAGGCAGATCTGGACCGAACTCCTGGACCACCACGACTACCTGATCACATACGACTCCATCCGCCACTACATCAGATACGCACGACGCCGAAGGCGCCCGGCATCAGGAGATAACTGTCAATAACCAGGACACCGGAAAATAAAGTAGTCACGCATACGTGGTGAACCTAGGGCAAATGAGCGTCGCGGTCACAAGGTACCGCCCTGGCGCGTAATCGTTCCTCAGAGCGATTAAGTCTTGACCTTCCATCTTCAGTGAGGCTTCAGTGATGCGCGCACCCACGCGTGTTGCGTGTCATCTGAAGGGAACTGTCATGCAGCAGTACCGAAAGAGACGCTGGTCAGTGATCGCAGCGACAACCGTGGCTTTCGCTGCGTTCGCTGGTGCGGCACCGGCTGGCGCCGTAACTGAGAGCCAGGACAGCAACAGCAGATCCGCTGTTGTTTCGGAATTAGCCCCTCTGATCCCGGAAACTACACCGGGCTCCGACGAACCTGCGAGGGAAACCGGCGCAAGCCGACTCTCCGCCACAAGCGAGATCTGCACAGCGTCCGATGAGAACGGCCGGGGCTCCTGCATCGAGTACAAAAATGCCGACACCATACCGGGCCTGCCCAGCGGCGAAGCCAACTCGAAACTCGCGGCAGTTCTCCGCCTCAGTGGTGCGAAGACGCCCAGGGCGTCGTGTATGCCACGCGCACTCAAGCCTGCCGCATCAACGGGGTCCTCTACTACACGTGGGTCGAGCGCAACGGCGTCCGGACTACTACAGGTGAGGCCAATCTCCTCCTCATCAACTACAGCTATGGCAGCACCAGCGAGTCCCGCATAGCCCATCAGCTCGACGTCACAGCCTTCAGCGGCTGGGGCGACGCGCTCAAGGGCTCCTACAGCGGCACGGCGCGAGTCGGCGCTTCCTGCACCAAGGAGAGCGGTTCATTCCCCGCCAAGCCGATCCAGCCGCTGAGCCAGTGGTACACGGGCGAGGCGTTCTACGACTCGACAGCAACAGCCGCCGGCGCCAAGGGCGACTGCTACACAGGGTGGAATCTGACCTTCACGAACCCGGGCTACACCTCGTCGACGTACGTTGTCCCCCTCTTCGCCGAGTTCCGGTGCGACAACAACACCGCCGGCAGGACCGATCCCGGCTGCGTGGTGGATTGGTACGCCTCGGCCGTCTACTACAGCCAGGCCACCAACCCTTCACTGGCCGC
This sequence comes from Streptomyces sp. NBC_01390, assembly GCF_045040105.1. NCBI lineage: Bacteria > Bacillati > Actinomycetota > Actinomycetes > Kitasatosporales > Streptomycetaceae > Streptomyces > Streptomyces sp. NBC_01390. The sequence goes on from NZ_CP109551.1 coordinate 1,578,761, forward strand.
GCACGTCTCCCGTGCCCAAGCCTCGGGACTGCCCGGTGCGACCTTCGAGGCTCCTCTGACTCGCACCACGGATCCGGCCGTCAACCAGGCCAACCGAGACCTGGCATGCGGTGACGCACCCAGCGTCACCGGAAAATCATGTGACGAATACCCCGTCGCCAGCTCCAAGCAGGGACTCTCAGCCGGCGGCACACGCCGCACCTTCGATGGATGCGGGTTCCCTGCTATCCCGGCCGGGCAGGGCCCCACCGGGGTCAGCGTATGCATGATCACCGCCACGGAGAATAGCTCGCAGGGCGGACTCCACTCGGCCCTGTATCGGTCTGAACGCGTCCTTCAAGACGACCCGTTCCGTGTAATTGTGATCCCCTAACTCCGCAGGCGGCGCGTTATGTAACGCACCAAGGCGCCGGGAGCGGAGCGGCCTCTTCCCGGCCGTCCCGGCGCCACACACGGGCACAACCGGCTCCAGCAAAGCTAACCTGACGCGGAAGGAGGATCCATGAACACCCCCTGGCACGACGTCTTCGTATCGGAAGGCACCTTCGGGCTGCTCGATAACGGGGATATCCCAGTACATTCCGCTGACTGGTCCAACGGTCTCATCGCACCGATGCTGCAAGGTGGCGCCCTAGTTCGCACAGGCATCCAGACGGGATACGTCCGCGTATGCGCCCGCACCGAGAGGGAACCAGCCGAAGACATCGACGAGTCACGGCCCTGGGAAGAGATCGTGGAGGCAACCGTCACCGCTCCCCACAATCTTCTCCGGCTCGAATCCCTGGACTTCGGACCCCCTGCCCCGGGCACTCTCCTGACGACTGCGGATTGTTTCCAGTACCGCGTCCGAGTCCACGCCATAGGAAGGTCCGTCGCCCAGAGTAAGACCACTCCAGTACCCCCGGAGGAGTATCTGCTGTTGGCATGGCCCTCCGAGCCAGCTCCCACTCACACCCTGCGCACGAGTAGCCGCCTCGAAGAGGAGGAACAAGCCGAGGCTGCCAACCCCCATCCTCCACGCCTGGCTCCGGACGAACCGAGTGAGGCGACAGCAGAGCGAGAGATCCGTGCTCAACTCGACGACGCACTGCGTAGGAGTCGCAAGAAGCAGTAGCGGAGTGGCGGCTTCGCGCAGTCCGCCCCGGATCCCACCGCCCGCTCGAAAACGTCCATGTTCACCCCTAATCTCTGCTCGACGAGTGCCTCCCTCCGCGCGAATGAGCAGCAGCGCGTCAGCGCCGACTTCACCGCCTACCGAGCGCCTTCCTCGCACGTCCTTGGGCGTCCCCAGGTACGGCGCCTCACGCAGCGCCTGTGCGACCTTTACGTCGATGATTTCATTGACATTCAACTCAGTCGGGCCAGGTCAGCGCGCTGTGAACGACTAACTTCGCTGTCAAAGGACAACTGCCGTCCTGTCGCTTCGAAGGTGAGCGTTCCCTCACCAAACACCGAACCCGTTTACAGCTGGCGGCGCCGCAGGGGCAGCCACGCTCTCCGGGCCGGCGCCTCGTAGGCGCCAACCTTGAGAGCGGTTCTGGCCACCTTCAAGAACAGGTTGTGCTGGCTGTGGTACGCGCCGGAGAGCCTGGTCCGAGCCGCCATCTGTTGGCCCCGGTCTCTTCCTGCTGTGCCAAGCCAGACTGGTTCTGGGGCATGGTCGTAGAGGAGAGACTGCTGAAGCGCAGTGGCCGTATCGACTACGTCCATGGGAGCGCGGAGTTCGAGTGCGGCGAAGGCCCGCTTCAACCGTTGCGAGTCCAGCTCCCGGGCCCGGCGCTCCATCTCGTCCCAGCGTTCATGGAACGCGTCCTCATACATGGCTTGATAGTCCTGGTAGAGCTGCTCGGCCTGGAGGAGGAACTCTGCGCAGAGGGTGGGCAGGAGTTCCCTGATCCAGGGGGCGTCGGCTTGGTATCGGGCCGCACTGGCCTGACTGCGTCCGGCTATGGCTGTACCACCGGCGCCTAGGAGTGCTCCGCCGAACGCCGCTCCCGCAGCCATCAAGCCGAGTAGGAACTCGCCGTTCACATGCCCTCCAACTTGTCACGAAGGCCCGGAAGTTACCACGGATGAACATGCCGATCATTTGTGTTTCGGCAGATGCGCGTTACCGCCTTAATCCGGCGATGTCGAATGCGTCATGAATTGCGAACGCCCGCGATATCACGCTTCGGCACCGCGAAGTTGCCGAAGATGGAGTGTGGTCGAGGCGCCCGTTGTCCGACGGGGTAGAAGCCTGTGACGTGATAGCGGATCTGGTTGTGCCAGATGTTGAAGTCCATGACCCAGGACTCGGCCCGGTCATCCACGACGATCAGTGCCGGGTGGGTGCCGGCAGTGGGCCGGTGCAAGGGTAGGGCCACGGGAACCGGGCATTCACCGAATACGGAGTCGGCGTGGAAGGCCCTGGCTGTCACCATGTGTTCCGCGCGTGCACCGGTCGCGTGGTATTCGGCCGGCACCTGCTGGAGGAGACCGTCCAGCTCGATCACGACGGTGCGGTAGTGCATTCCCGTCCATCCGTGGAGTGGCTGCCAGGTCACTGGGTCACGGCCGGGCGCGAGGTGAGCGGCGTGTCGTAGCGCATCCAGGAACGCATGGCAGCAGCGGTATGGAGCCTGCCGGAACCGAGAGCGCGGTATCCGTCAAAGATCCAGCCGGTCACCTCCAGGAAGGTGCCACATCCCGTGCTGATGTCCAGTTCCGTGTTGAGGAAGGCGGGCCGCTTGGCCACAGCGAAGCCCTGCCAGGCGCGGTCCCAGCGGAACAGCGTCCCGAACTCCGGGTCGTCCCAGACCAGGAGGCGGTTGCGCGCGTGGGCGGCTCGGCAGTCGAGGATCCACAGGTCTGTGTGGGCCTCCCGGCCGGCGACTTCCACCGGGGCGAGCGGATGGGCCTGGATCTCTGCCCGCTTGCCACAGCGCAGCAGGCAGTCCGCTCTGCGGTTCCCGAGCGGGATTTCGGTGGCCACACCCCAGTCCTTGACTTCTTTGTGCCATGTGGACTCGGTCACAGGGCGCCCGCGTACCGGAGGAGCTCGGCGTCTTCGTCGTCCAGGCCAAGGGCCTGGGCTCCGACCTCGGCAAGGTAGTCGGCGAGGTTGAAGATGCCGGGGATGCTGTCGATGCCGACGACGAGCCGGTCGTAGCGCTTGAACAGGGCGAGGATGCGGTTTCCGCGGGCCCTGTGCTCCTTGGCTCCTAGGGCGGATTCCTTGGCCGCTCTATCGAGCCGGTCCGCTTCCATGAAGTCGCGCTCGGCAAGAGGAGGCAGGACTTCCATGATGCGGTCGAGGTCTTCCAGCACGAGTTGCTGGGCCGACTTCTCCGTCAGTTCGCCGCCCTCACCGATCAGAACCTTCGCCACGACCCTTTCGTCGTCGGATCCAGCACTGTGCGGGCCGGGAACCACATTGTCGCCAGGACCCGATGCTCCGGTCCCGCAGTTCGGACCCGTGACGGTGGTGCCGCCCTGTGTGGGTCCGGCCGGACCAGCGAGAGCGGCGATGCGAAGTTCCTTGCAGACCTTGTTGAACGAGGTGGTGCACATCGATTTCACGGCGCGGTCAAACACCGGACGGTATTCCGTAGAGAGCACGTTGATCTTCGACCCGACGACGCTTTGCATCCGGGCGAGCTGCTCGACTTCGCTCCCACCCTGGCGGATGCACCGCAGTGCCTCCCGGTCGAGGACGTCGCGTACGGCGTTGGGGTAGCGGCCGGCGGCATTGGGGATAGACACGGGTTTCTACTTTCCGGAGAGGAGTCGGATCGTGCGGGGGCGCTTGTCCAGGACGCGGCCGGCCCAGGAGGTGACCGAGTCACGGATGGATTCGACGGACTGCCACACGTCGGGGTCGTCGACGTCTGCGAAATCGTCGGGACCCAGCAGGAGGATCTCTCTGCACTTGTGGGCGAGGCCGAAGTAGCGGATGGTCCAGGCGGCACGCGGATCGCGTGCGTCGTCGCCGATCAGCTCGTTGACCAGTTCTTGGTCCGGATCCGACACGGGGCGCATCTGCTCGCGCACGTACCGGGCGATCTCCTGGTCCTGGAGGACGTCACGCACGGTCGGCTCCCGCAGGATGGACAGGACGGCTTCCGGGTTTTTGGTCAGTTCCGCGACGACGGCCTCCCGCACGCCTGCACGGCCGAGCTGAGCGACGATCTCGCCCGGCGTCTCCATGCCGCAGGACGCTCCGTCCGCCAGGCCCAGGGCCCGGCAGTACTCCCCGGCGTCGAGTACGGCCGGCCATCCCGCCCGCTCGGCGCCGGCGAGCCGCCCGAGAAGCAGTCCGATACGACGCGCGCGCTCGGCCGGGTCGGTTACGCAGGCTGCGACCACGCACTTCCACGGCACGTGGACGGACGACGTGGCGAGACGTTCACGAAGTTCCGCGCCCGCCAACACCGTGACGCGCTGGTATCGCTCAAGCGTGTCGGCGGCATAGCCGAGTTGGCGTGCCAGCGGTTCCAGAGCGCTGCTCACCGCCAGGCTGGACTGCTCGGCGATCTCGGCGCACACGTCGCCGAGTCCGAAGCGCGCCGCAAGCTGCACCCGCGTCGCCTGGACGTCCTGCTCCGCGAACCCTCTCGCACGTTTGAGCTGATCGTCGGTGTAGCCGGGTTCTGCGCTAGCGCCCGGCTCGATCCACACGTTCTCCATGGCCGAGGACGGTAGAAGTCCGAGCCGTCGGAAATGGACGCGAGCCACTCGAACAGCCGCGCAGAAAACGGGTCGACGACCAAGATCTCAAAAATGTGCCCTAAGGCCGATCACCCCCGGAGTCCGGTTTGACCCGACCCAGCCGGCGGCCTGAATCTGCCCCGCGTGACAATCCGATCGTCAGGAGAGGCAATGCTCAGCGCAGAGGAGCGGCAGGAGGTGAGCGCGGGGTACCCGTCGTTCGTCAATGGAATCCCGGAGCGCGACTGGCCCCATCTCCGGCTCGGCGAGGAAGACCAGCGGCTGATCCAGGGCAAGCGCGGCGAGCACAATCGTCTCGGCCTCGCCGTGCAGCTGACGGTTCTGCGCTTGCTGGGCCGTTTCCAGACCGACATGGAGAGGATCCCCAAGGACCTGGTGCTGCGCGTGGGCGAGCAACTCGGCATCTCCGACCCGCTCGCCAAGATCATCCTGTACGGGGAGAACGGCGACACCGTTCGAGACCACGTACGAGAGATCAGACGGGAACACGGCTGGGCTTCCTTCCCGGAGGGCGAGGCCCAGCTCGTGGCCTGGCTGGAAGACCGGCTGAAGTACTCCACGGACGGCCCGAAGGCGATGACACTCCAGGCCCTGATCTGGCTCCGCGAGCAGCGCGTGCTGCTCCCCCGATACTCGACTCTGCGCGACCTGGTGACGCTCTGCCGCAGCAGAGCCGAAGACGCAGTGTCGAAGGAACTCGTCTCCAAATTGAACCCTCACCAGGTCGGCACCATCGACTGGTTGATGGAGGTCCCCCCCGACGAGCGCACCAGTCGTCTGGACGGGCTGCGCCGCGGTGTCGGCGTGCCCTCCTGGGCGAACTTCGAGAAGGCGCTGCAACGCGCGGACGATATCCGCGCTCTCGGGTTCGTTGATGTGGATGTCTCGTCCGTCCCCGACCGCAAGCTGGCGCAGCTGGCCGATCACGCCTTGACCGAGCGGGTACCGCGCCTGAAGGAGCAGACCGGCAAGCGGGCTGCGGTACTTGCGGCCGTCAAGCGCCTGGAGACGAGCGCCCTGGACGATGCCATCGACATGCTCGACAAGCTGATCACCGAGGGCTTCATCGCCAAACCCAAGAGGTGGGCCGACAAGGCCCTGGTCGACGCCTACCCGACGTTCGCCCCGGACGGCACCCTGACCGGACAGGCACTGCTCGCCGTCCTGGAATCCGTGGCGGAGAGCATCGATCACGACAGCGGTGAGATCACCGACCCAGTCACCGACACGGACTCCACGCGCACCGTGCTGGAGACGGTCGCCGACCGGGACACTCTCCTGCGGGCGGCCAAGAACCTCCTAGAGTACATGCCAGCCCGGGACTCCGACACTCACGAGGTCCGTCGCGCCAAGGCGCTGGAACGGTTCCGAGACGTACGAACGCTCGTACCCGTCCTTGTCGACAAGGTCCGCTTCGGCGCACGTCCCGCGGGCCAGGCCGCACTTAACGCGCTCCACGCCTTGCCGTTGCTTCTGGATCGTGAGGACGTCCAGCTCGAAGACATCGACACCACCTTGTTGGAAGGCTCCTGGAGACGCCTTGTCGTAGGTGAACCGGAACAGTCCGACGGCCCGGTGAACCTGTCGGCATACGCCCTGTGTGTGGTGAAGACCTTCCACCGGCATCTGTGCAAACGAGAGATCTTCGTTCAGGGCTGTTCCCGCTGGGGAGACCTCCTTGCGCGCCTCCTGTCAGGCGAGGTCTGGGCACGGGCCCGGCCCAGCCTGCTCACCAGCTTGGATCTGCCCGAAGACCCCAGCGCCTACCTCGACCGCGCTGCCACCAGCCTGCACGCCGAGCTCGTTACAGTCGCCTCCCGCATGCCCGAAGGCGCTCACATCGCGCTCGGCAACGGCGACTTGGCCTTGCCCAAGGGGCGGCCACCGCGTCCATCGAGCCTGAGCCGGCAAGTGGCGAAGATGCTCCCCAAGGTAGAGCTGCCCCAAGTGGTGCTGGACGTGCTGATCCGGACCGGCGCGATCGCCGCGTTCACCACCCGCAACGGCAACCCCTCCCCCTACCCGGAATTCGAGCTGTCCGTAGCCGCCGTGATGGTCGCGTACGGCTGCAACATCGGCCTCGAAGCCGTCGCGAACGAAGAAAAAGACGCCCTCAAACTCGACCGCCTCACCAGCATCAGCCGCGAATACTTCCGCCCCGATGTGATCGAGGCGTGCACCACCCTCATGCTCGGCGCAGAGAATGACGCACTCACCACCCTGCAGCTGGACGGGGAGCGCCTCGCCTCCGTGGACGGCCACAGCTTCGTCATCCCCACCCCAAAGCCCGGCCTGCTCATCGCACCCGAAGGCAATTCCGAGGTCACCTGGCTCACCATGCTGACCGAGCAGGCCATCCAACTGTCCGGGCGCATGGTCAGCGGCCGACCCAGCGCCGCGCTGGAAGCGCTGAACACCCTTACGACCTACCGGGACCAGACCAACGTCCCGGACAGCCGACACCCCCAAGCCATCGTCGCCGAAGCCGGAACACACGAGGACCTCGTCTTCGGCCTTCTGACCCTCTCCGGCTACTCCTACCAGCCCGCCCCGCACCAGATCAACGACACCAGGCTCTGGCGCATCGACAGGTCAGCGGACTACGGACCTCTCCAAAGCGCAACACGCCGGCAGATCGACCTATCCCAGATCGCCGCGCACTGGGAAGACATCCTGCGGGTGATCGGCTCAATCCACCACGGAGCCATCAGCGCACACGACGCCCTTCGGATCGTGACCCACAACGGCCAGCCCACCGGCCTCGGATCAGCGATCGTCTCCTTCGGCCGCATCGCCAAAACACGCCACCTGCTCCGTCTCTACGACAACCCCGAGTATCGGCACGGGATCGAAGCACAGAGCAGGCTGCACAAGGAACGTTCCGACCTCGCCAGGCGCATCTGCCACGGCATCGACGGCCCCTTCCCGGACTACTACCCCGGTCTGGAAAACCGGCTCGGCGTTCTCGGTCTCGTCCTCAACACCGTGGCCCTCTTCAACACGGTCTACATCCAGAAGATCGTCGAGAAAATGCGCGCCCAGGGCCAGGCCATCTCCCACAGCGACCTCCGCCAGCTCTCGCGGATGATGTACAGCCACATCAACATGCGCGGCCGATTCCACTTCGAACCGCCCACCGACACCATGTTCGAGATCCCCGACCTCGAACCGGACCCCACCTGAAAACGGCAGATCACCTCCGCAGGCGGAGCCGTCCCTGAGAACCACTGAACAGCGACCCCTCCACCTCACACCGAAGCCGGTGCCTCACCCGAGGTACCGGCTTCCCCCTTGCCCACCAACGCCCACCGTCTCCGCCCCAGGATGACCACCTCACTCCCCGACGCCGCGTCAACTTCGACGAGACCGAAGCCAAAGAACCTCTCAGCGCCTGTCCAACCCGATCAGACGGGTGCCCTGAACAGGCACGACACCCCTTAACCCACATTTTTGAGATCTTGGTCGCCGAGCGGCTGGGGCATCAGCCGCCCCAGCCGCTACGCAGGAGCGGTCACAACCTGTGAGGTGGCCAGTTGACCCTCAGGGCTGGCCTCGTGGACGAGTGCTTCATCCATCGGTGAAAGGGGACGTCCACTCAGGTGACGGCCTGGCCGTCCTCCTGCGCGTCGCAGGCCGGCCCCACTACAACCCAGTGAGTGATCAAGAACCTGTTACGCGTCCTGTCCACGCTCGCTCTGCCCGTTCTGTCAGAACGCCGGCATCTCCTGTAGGGCACCTGGCAGTTCCGTGATGCCGCTCTGGGGATACCAGGCCAGGGACCAGCGCAGCACGACACCGCAGCGAAGACGCCACTCGTCGCAGAGCGGGGACAGGACGTCGCGGCAGAAGTCTTCACGGAGTCGGCGGACGTTCATGCCCTCCGGTTCGGAGGTGAAGCGGATGCCGCATCCCACAGGGCCGCCGAAGCCGAGGGCGTCGGTGAGGATCGCAGCGGCAGCGTTTGATGTTGCCGGTGCCGTTTGTAGCCCCAGCCGAAGTCGCCGGGCTCGGCCAAGTTCGTGGAGCACCATCAGGCTCCTGCGCCGGGTGGGACCAGACTCGGGTGTCTCGACGAAGATCCGGGTGGACTGCCACTCTTTCTCGTCCCCCGTAGATGGCGGCGACAGCTCCGTTGAGCAGGCATTCCGCCCGTGAGCGCTGGGCAGACGGTCTCGGGTACCGGCACTCCGCCGCCGAATGGGACGACAACGCATCCGCCGGACTACCCGACCGCGTGTCACTCCGCCAACTGCTTTGTCCCATTGCCTCCAACGGGACAAAGCAGCGGTGGACTGCGCTTCCGGCGGGAACGCCGCTACGCGATGATCGCCGTACCGCCGAGACTCTTGCTGACGGTCGTCACTCTCAGGTGTGACGGAGCTCTGGCCGGTCCTGCAATCCCTGCTCCGATGGCCCTTGAGGCCGCCGCGACGGCCATCTTCCGGCGCACTGGCTGCGGGGATCGGACCGGCGGCACAGAACCGGACGGCCGGGTGTTCTGCGTGCAGACGAGGCAGGACGTGGACATCCCCTTGATCACCCGGATCAGCTTGGTGACGTCATGGCCGTCCGATTGCGGGCGGGCGGGGGTGATCCGCCGGACCTCCTGCCCGTCGGGGGTGCGCTCGGGGTCCGAGTGGAAGAACACCGGACGGCCGTCCGCAAACACGACTTCGGAGACCCGGCGACGTGTCACGATCGCGGGTCTGCCGCCCAGCCGCTGCTCCTCGGCCCGGTCCCACGCCTGTTCCCACTCGCGCAGCGCCATCCCCTTCGCCCCGCAGGCGATGGCAAACTCCCTGACGAACTGCCGGGTGGGGCGTCCGCCCTCCTGGCGGAGGAAGCGCCCGACGGTGGCGTGGGCCAGGACGCCGTCGCTTGCCGCCTCCAGTTCGCGGTACGGCCGCGAGCCGTCCTTCCGGTAGAGGTCGGCCAGCGCTGCGTGCAGTTCCGCGAAGTTCCGCACGTACCGGGGATGCGGAACGGGCTCCTCGCAGCCGCGGACAGCCCGGTAGCGGGCGCGTTTCCACAGCCGCTCAGCCTCTCCGGGGTCGGCGCCGCACCCTGCAGCGTAGGCCCGGACCGTCTTCAGCTTCGGCATCTGCTCACCGGACGCGGCCCGGATCAGCGTCGAGGCGCTGCACCCGGATCGCGCGGCGAGCTCCCTGTAGTTCAGACCCGCGCGGCTGCGGTGATCGCGCAGGCAGCGGACCAGTTTCTCCAGTTCCCGGTCGCACGGGGCGATGGGGTTCTCCCGTCGTCCCATCGCTCAGCCCTCCACCGCGGCCTGCTTGCCGGAGCGCGCCCGGCGGACCAGGCGCACGCCCGTGTCCGTCGCCTCGGCGAGCAGGACCAGGACGGACAAGGCCGGCATCCCCGCGAGGGCGAGCAGCACGGCCAGGACCAAGACGACCACAACGACGGTCGCCTCAGGACCGGTCAGCGGCCGGTCGCCGGGCACCACGCAGGCGGCATGGACGGTGTGAGACATAGTTTTCTCCCGTTCGGTGTCTGTTCGGGCTCCCCAACTGGCCTCTGCGCACGAGCGGTTGCCGTCGCCCACACGAGTGACCTTCCACGATGTTGACGCACCCCCGGGGGTACGAAGACCCGTTCTCTACCTACGCCGGGGTATAGGACCACCCCTGTCTCAGACTGGGCGCTGTGGATCCAGAACCTCGCACACCCGGATTTCGCAGGTCAGCGCCGTGACTCTGCCGGCGTTGCACCGCAGCCGTCTCAATCAAGGTTGTGCCACGTGCGCGTACGAGGTGATTCTTGGTGTCGCCTCAAGTGCCAAGCACTCAGGCATCCCGTCGGTCTGTGGGCTCCCCCTTCGACTTCGGGACATCGTCGTGGTCGGCCACGTTGCCGCGAGGGCCCCCGCGACTGTCGGCTCGTTCACCCGCCGACACAGCGCCGAGGGGCCGGTGGAATCGCCACCGGCTCCTCGCCTCACTCACCAGGCCCCAGTCTCATTCACCAGATCACAGGTGGTCGGACCTATTGGACCTAACAGGTCCGATTCTTGCGGGTCATGCGCCGAAGCGGGGCACCTCGTCGTCGGACTGGCCGATCGAGCGCCACCTCCGCTGATCGGACGAGAGTTCCTGTTATCTCGGGTGTCGAGCGGGCGACAGACGTGTTGACCGAACTAACTCACGAGTTCTCGCAGGCCAGACGAGGATTCTGCTAGCTTCCCAGCATGCCCGGTGAATAGCGCCCCGACAGGGATCGAAGCATTTCGTGCTGCCTAAGTTAGTTCAGCCGATTCGCCACGCTTCGATCAGAACCGCGACTACAGGATCCGCCTCCTGCCAAGTCACCCATGCACGTTCGGCCTGGTCACGCTGATCGGCTCGAACGGCCTCATATCTGGCATGGTGGTTCATGAGGAGTTGATCCATGGCCTTCCAGATGCGATGCAGATGCAGGCCCAAGTCAATCAGGAGTTCAGCGCTGACATATGGCCACTGCTTCCGGGGAAGATCCATCATTTGCAGCAAGCCGATACCCTTCGGAGCAGGGTGTCCGCCGGTGGAGCAGTGATTCCAGTACTCCTCGTTTGAGAACTTCCCGGTCAGCTTCCGCATTCTTGCCGGCGCGAACATCGAACGGACCTGCTCAGGCGTACTTTCGAACCACCCGCGAGCATGGTCTAGGTCCTCGCTGAACAGTGCCAGCAGGTACTCACACTCGATGAGTTGACGGATCACTGCACCTACTGCGTAATACCGCTCCTTCTCAGCCATCGCGACTGCGGCATCAGCCAGTTCGGTGCTCATGCATACGACCGTGGACACCGCACGGAACGCTGAGTAACTCACCTCATCGGGTGTCGGTCGCAGCTTGGTGTCTGCGAGCTTGCCAGCCCCCAGCCAAGAGTCGACGGCAAGCCAGCTCTCGATGTTGACCATGGCGTCCAAGGTCGTGGATACGTACTGGTGCCGAGCGGCCCGATGGGCTTCATCCACTAGAGCGCGGCGCATCGCGGCGCGGGCTTCCTCGCTCAACTCGCCAGGTCCCATGGCGCGACTCTAGCCACTGCAGCGCACTCCCGACCGAGCGAACGGCCATGCCGGAGCACGGTCGCATAACCCGGTCGAGGCCGAGATCTTGTATTCCAGAGAAGTCATGTGTGGCATGTGTCCCTCAATGCTCCGTGCCTGACGGATATCAACGGGTTGTTCAGGCACGTACGGCATCTTCGCAGTTTGGGAACCTCCCCGACGCGGCCTGTCACCGTCGAGCCTGAACCATTCCCGTCCGTAGGGCGTCCATACGGGCACCCTGACACCGTGGAGCCGCCGCACCATGAGCACATCCGAACCGCCACCCTGGCCGCACTGCGCACACGGTGTAGACCCCGTTGGTTGCCGCGGCATCCATGTCCCCGGCCACACCGTATGCCTCGCCCACCTCGCCGACGACGACCGCGACGCCTACCTGGCCGCCCTGACTCCCGGCGCCAGCATCGACCACCGGGGCACCAACTTCACCGAATCCCTTCTCAATACCTTCCTCAACGCCCTCCGCGACCCTGAATCCGGGCACCCACGTCTCGGCCATGCCAAGTTCGAATTGGCCACCTTCGAGGGCGCTGCATCGTTCGAGTCGGTGACCTTCGAGGACTGCGCCTTGTTCGAGTCGGCGATCTTCGAGGGCGACGCCTTGTTCGAGTCAGCGACATTCAAGGGCGACAATGCCCTGTTCGACCGGGGGACCTTCAAGGGCCAAGCTGGGTTCAGCCAGGCGACCTTCAAGGGCCAAGCCGGGTTCAGCCAGGCGACCTTCGAGGACAGTGCCTTGTTCGGCGAGGCGACCTTCGAGGTGGGCAGCGCGGGGTTCGGCTCGGCGACCTTCGAGGCGGCGACCTTCGAGAGCCGCGCCGAGTTCGGCCTGACGACCTTCGAGGGCATCGCCCTGTTCGACTCGGCAACCTTCGAGGGCGACGCCGGGTTCCTCATGGCGATCTTCAAGGATATCGCCAGGTTCATCTCGGCCACCTTCCAGGGTGACGCCCTGTTCATGGATGCGACCTTCGAGAGCAACACCTGGTTCAACTCGGCGACCTTCAACGGAGACGCCTGGTTCGAGTCGACGACCTTCGTAACAGCTGACCAGCTCGGACCTTTGGTGTGTGCTGGACGGGTTGTGCTGTCCGGTGCGGCGTTCGGTGGCCCGGTGACCCTCTCGTTCGCTGCGCGCCGTCTGGAGTGCCGTCGCACTCGCTGGTCATCGACAGCGGAGATCCGCCTGCGTTACGCCACGGTGGACTTCGCTCATGCGGTGTTCGAGTACCCCCTCACAATCGCCGCCGAGCCGGATCCGTTCATGCTCACCAACGGCCGACAGCTCGCCGAAGATCCCTTTTCGAATCCCCGCGCCCCCCGGGTGCGGATGGCGTCGCTTCGTGGGGTGGACGCGGCCCATCTGGTCCTCTCAGACCTCGACCTGTCGCAGTGCCTGTTCGCCGGCACCGTGCACTTGGACCAACTCCGTCTGGAGGGGGCCTGCACTTTCGACACGGCTCCGCCCGCCGTGTGGTGGCACTGGCCGCCCGTGCGGTTCACCGAGCGCCGCATCCTGGCCGAGGAACACCAGTGGCGTGCCAGCCAGCCGGGAGCAGTGCGGGGCTGGAACGTGGCAGTCCTCGGCGCCGGACGCGCTGGGCCACTGCAGCTGGCTCCGGTGTACCGGGCTCTGCGCAAGGCGTTCGAGGACGGCAAGCACGAGCCGGGGGCCGCGGACTTCTACTACGGGGAGATGGAGATGCGCCGCCACGCCGACGACATCCCCCGCAGTGAACGGGGGCTGCTGACCGCGTACTGGGCGCTGTCCGGCTACGGTCTGCGCGCCTCGCGGACCCTGGCCTGGCTCGGGTCGGCCATGCTCCTCACCATCGTCTTGCTGATGGCCGTCGGTATCGCCCATGACACCCCGAAACAGACCGCGACCGGCACCGTCCCGGCCGGCGGGGGCAAGGTCACCTTCGAGATCGACAAGGACGACCCCCAGAACCCCACCGGCAGCCGGTTCACCGGCGAGCGCTTCGAGAAGGCCCTGAACGTCACCCTCAACTCGGTGGTGTTCCGCTCCTCCGGCCAGGACCTGACCACCGCCGGCACCTACATCGAGATGACCTCCCGCCTAACCGAACCCGTCCTGTTGGGCCTGGCCGTCCTCGCCGTCCGCAACCGCATCAAACGCTGACGGCCTTGCCCCGGCCAGACGGAGCCCTGTGAACGGCTCGACCGAACCGTTCCCGGCTACGTGCCTTACTTGCCTGCACCACCGATCACGCCTATGAACTGCACAGAAAGCCTTCGACCCCCAGATAAGCCAGGCAGCATGGGCAGCAGGGCGTAGGCGATCCAGATGCCGATGCCCTGGATGCGCTGCGCCAGCCGTTCGGCCCGCCGGTCCAGCGCAGGCTTGTCCCCGTTAGTCCGGACGAAAGGGAAGCGCGTGCTGCGCTGGTAACGCTCGTGCCACCGGCACTTCATGGGTGCCGATCAGACCGCGCTCGGCGCCGTCACGGAAGGTGGCCTCGCGTTGTATGCGTCGTATGCGTACAGCAAGCTTCTCAACGAGCCGGGACATCGACATCAACCAGCGGTCGCCTTCCATCGAAGGACAGCGGAAGGCTCCCTCCCGCTCACTCCCGCGATGGTACGGACCTCTCGCTCCTCCACGAGGCGCCTAGTTCCACAAGCCGCCCCCGGAGCACTCCTCGTTGCTCCTCCAGGTCCTGCGAGCTGGGCGAGAGAAGATAGATGTTGTCGCGGTACAAGCGGAACCCGATGCGCTCCCACCCTTGGGTGATTTTGGCGTTCACCCGGTCCCACTCAGACCGGTCCATCACGCTGCGGGTCTCGAGGTCGGTGATGCCGGGCGAGCACGCGACGGCCCGGCATCCGGCCATGAGCCGGTGGATCGCCTCGATGACGAGAACGGAGGCCAGGCCGTGGCCACGCCATGGCGGATCCAAGGTCACCCGGTCCATCACGAGCAAGGCGGAGCCCACGTACTCCAGCAACTCACCGACCTCGGTGGTGAAAGAGCCGGTCTCTGGATCGAGTACGACCTGGGCGATCTCGTACAGCTCCTCGGACTCCTCTTCCATGGCCCAGAAGGCGTTCCGCGCGCCGTCGAGATGCACCCGGTAGAAGGCCATCGATCCTAGGCGACGTCGTCCGCGGTGCACGAAGTGCAGTCTGCAGTGACGCAGGCACCGGCCCCCGCGGGGCCCGCCCCGCCGTTGTGGGTCCGTCGGCGGTGGAGGATGGTCACATTCCACCGCTCCAGCGTGTCGGCCTGAGGGGTGTCGCAGAGTTCGTCGTCGTAGGAGATGCGCAGGTGGAACTCGGTGGGGTCGCCGGGCAGTGAGGAGGACTCGATCACTGCGGCAGACTAGCGAAGCGTCCGCCGCAGCACGGTGAAGGATCAGAATCGCCGATCGTCAAGACGTGCGTCACGGCGCCCGCGGCATGCGGCCCAACCCGGAGAACAGCATCGAGCCGATCGCCAAGCTGCTCGGCGTCTCCGTCGGCACCCTCCACAAGCGTAGCCCGACCGGCGCGAACTCCCCGCGGCCCTACCCAGCCGAAAGCTGCCGCCCGGCGAGTCTCGGCCCGTCTCTGCGTCACTCAACCTTCCCTACGTTGCCCTGCGGGACCGGGCGAGCCCTTCGTACGGTTCACCCACCCAGGGATGTCGGGTGTGGCTTTCAACCTTCTGCCGCTTGTGGCTGGCAACGATTGGCCGCCCTCGCGGCTTGACAAACGGCATTAGGAATCGCTGCGAGAGATCTACAAACGTCACACAACCATGCGTGAGCTCGTTAGCTAGTATCGAACATATGAACGAGCTGCCTCCGGATCCACCGCGTCTCCGCGCGATCCTGTCGCACCTCGACCAGCAACTCGCAACCACAGAGACGATCGCCACCTACCTGCGACTCCAGCGCGAGGCCGTACACCGCGCCCTCACCGCAGCGGATCCTGCTCCCACCCCGCAGCAACGCCCCCAATCACCCTCGAGGCCGAAGAGCGCGTACATCTCCGAGCAGGCGATCCACCAAGGGCATCCGCTCGGCTGCACCGTCCACGTCGGCGGCTGCGTCATGGCGACTCGGCCCGTCACCGGCCTCACCGCCGAGGAAGCGCGGGGGGCACTCAGCAAGGACGCGCGGTTCTTCCACCCCTGCGAGTTCTGCCGACCGGACACGGCCCTGGGGATCCTCGAATGAGCGGCCCGGGTGCGGGGGCGTACTGCCCGGATGATCCTGAAGACATGGCCGGACCGATTCGCGTGGTCGTGCATCCGCCGTCACCGACGGGCGGCCGGCGCGTGCGCGTGGACGGCGAGATCCTCGGCCTGGCGCACAAGATCTCCGACGTCGCCGAGTTCCTGCGGCGGGCCGGACGCGAAGTCGACCCGGCCGAGGTGCCGACGGTGCCGTGGATCGACTGGCGTGGTGGTGGCCCTGAAGAGTGGGGTGGTCTTGATGCCGGGAAGTCCTGAGTGGCAAGGCTGGAGCAACCTGGACGGACCTCCACCGCTTCCTCCGCCGCCACGCGAGCTGGTGGACGCCCAGCCGGATCAGCCGCTGAGCGCGGAACAGCGAACGATCAATCTGGACTGGATGGTCAACGGCTACGTCGCGCGTGGCTGGCGCTTGGAGTCGCGCTCGCCCACCCAGGCCGTGATGGCTCGCGGGGAACCCGTAAACCACGTGCTGCACGCGATCCTGACGATCGTCACCTGCCTGGTGTGGGGCCTCGTCTGGCTGGTACTGATCGCTTCAACCAAGCAGGTACGCGTGGCGCTCACTGTCGATCAGTTCGGGCATGTGACCAGCGTGCAGGCCCCGGCTTAAGACAGAGGCCAAGTCATCCACAGGCACGCTCGTGATCGTCGCGACCGTCCTACGGTAGCTCTCTCCGTTGGTAACGAGCACGGGGGTGCGGTGCTGTACAGAGTGGAACTCTGGCTCCAGGTTGAGGAAGCGCTGGCCGAATTGCCGGAGTAGGAGCGGCGCGAACTGATGGAGCACCACCCCGCCAGCCCAGACCTGGCCGCCGAATCCGTCGCCGGCACCGCCATTGACGCGGACCGCTACCGGCATCCGGTCGCTTTGTACGGCTGCGTGACGACCTCGCCCCATAGCCGACACCGCCCTTTACCGACCGCCGAACTCGGTGAGCGCTCCTCTTGGTTGGGGCGGCAGCCACTCTCTGCGTCTCCAAGTCGCTGTCCGGAGTCAGCCGCAGCCCAACGGCGTGCCACTGCCCCGGTACGGGGCGGGGGTCCGTCAGCCTGCCCACCCCATGTTGACGATGTCGATTCCGTCCAGTGAAGCGATGAAGGCCACCCACGTCCGCGGCCCGAACCAAAGCGCCGCCTCCCAGCCGCCCGGCTCCGGCCACGCATCCCTGCGGACCAGTGCCTGCGCGATCGTCTCCATGACCTCCTGCCGTCCCTCCCCCGGCAGTTCAGCCAGCGCGTCCTCGACCCGGACTGCCAATTCCACCCTGTACGTCATCGCGTACCCCCGTGCTCGTGATCAGCTCCGGCAGCACGGTACGACGCTACGGACACCCCTGCGGCGGCCTGTGGATAACCCTCCGGAGCCGGCCGTTGACACGTGCTTGAAGGGTGGTCTCTTCAGTAGTCATCACCGGGCACGATGCGATCCACGCCCCTGGCCTGTTCCTCGCAGCATCCGCCGTACTGACTGCGGTGAGTGCAGCGGTGTCCATCTGGCCGTAGATCGCAACGCGGAGCTTCGGCCGGTCTGCCGGCCATCGCTCTCGCCGGTCTGTGCCCGGCCCAACGAGTTGTGTGCGCTGCCTCCCTGGCATGTGGCTGGCCAGGGACGATTGCTTAAATGGTTTTACGGATGCAGGGTTTTCCATACCCAGATGACGCGTAAAACCTGACGGAGACGCCGCGGATGCGTAAAGTCTTAAGCGTCGCGTTGCACAATCCCCTTTCGACATGCACTGTCATTCCGTCGGGGGGGCTCGTGGCATGGCACGCGGGGTGGGCCTGGCAGCCCAACCCCGCGCGTGGTCTCGCCGCTTCGGCGGCGAGTCCAGCGACCGGTGTACTCGGCCGCCCGTCCTAGCGTTGGAGAGGTCGGCTACCTGCTGTCAGCGATCCTGAAACCAGTTCCAGATCAGCGCCGCGAGGACGCGAGCTGTGAACGAGGTCAGGAATAACGCTTTGGCTGGTGGCCGGCCATTCTCCGTGTTGCGGCGGTGCTTCCCTTTACCCAACGCTTCACCTCCAGTTCGACGATGCGTGCCGCGAATGAGGCACGCAGGTTGATACCGGAACTGGGGCCGTCGTGCTGGCCTGGTGAGCCTCGCCGATCTGACGATAGAACAGCGGCGCCCGGCTGCGGGGAGCAATCAAGAAAGGGCGGGCAAAGGTCCGGCAGAAGTCTGGCTGCACGGCTGGCGGGCGAAACCATCTGCCCACAGGACTGACCCGTACCGGTGCAGTTCGCGGGAGCCGCTGCCCAAGATGTCCGGGCTCAACCGGGCCGTTCACCGGACACGGCCTCGGCAACCGCTCCGGCCAGGGACGGCAGCAGTACGACCGCCATCGGCACACGTCATCGTCCACGGTCCATGGCCGAGCACGCGCGCGCCCTCCTGAATGGCCGAGCAGTCGCCTCGGCCCCGCCTGATCCGGGCGCTTCAACAGGATCGTGTTGCAAGCTCTGACGTGTCGCCGGTCGTGATGAGCGGGAGTATGCGGTGGAGCCTTCGCCCCCGCTGCTAGCGGGCTCGGGCTCTGGCCTGGGCTCGGGCGAAGGTCGGCTTGGCGAGGTCGAGGGTGTTGCCAAGGATGGTGACGAACGCGTTCACGCGCTGTCGGGCGGCCTGCTCCTGACCATCTGGCAGATCGAAGATGTGTGCCAATGATCCGGCTCGGGACGCCAAGTCGGTCCGCACCCTCTGGTACTGCTGCCAGTCGTCCCGGTGCTCGTCCCGGGCGCGCCGCAGTACCCGCTCGTCGACGGATTCCACGACCAACTGCTGGTTGGTCTGCCAGTCGACTTCCCACTTCGCCACGACGTGGTCCGTCGTGACGGGCGCGTCCGGGGGCCCGATCCCCCGCACGATCTCCAGAAGACCACGCGAGCGCCACGGGCTGGCGACCGTGCTCAGGCTGTCCGCCAGAGCATCCCAGTTCGGCCTTCGTGCTCGCTCTCCTTCCCGGATCCACTGCTGTGCGGCGCGGAGCTGGCTGGTCGTGGCCAGTGGGTGGGCGAACTGCTCGACAATCGTGCGCGCCGTACTCCGGCGTCCCGCGTCGGAGCTGAGGCCGGTGCTCTGTGCGTAGGTCCGCAGAGCGCGGCGGGCCTGCGTGTCCGTGACCACGGTGTCGTCCAGGCACCACCGGTAGAGAACGACCGGGACCATGGTCCGGTGCGGGACACGGGCCAGCGGGGAACGGAGCTTGGCGCAGTTCAGCTCGTGGAACAGGCGGCGTTGCTCGGGCGGAAACACACGGCGGTCGCTTCCTCGCTGCGTCGTCTTCCGGAACAGAGGCGACGCGAGCAGTCCCTTTTCCACATAGTCGGTGACCATGCGCGGACTCGCCTTGATACCGAGAGCGCGGGCATCCTCGACCAGGTCAGCGGCGGTTCCCGCCGGCCAGGCGTCGCGCCAGTCCGTCACGCTCTGGAACTTACACCGAGATCGGCACGTCCGACGGCGACTTGCCGGGGGCAGCTGTCCCACTGTGGAGACACAGCACCCCGTGCCGCTCCCTCTCGCGAAGTCGGCGGCACGGGGCCCGACAACCCCAGGAGGGCTGACATGCACCACCGTACGCGCCGCCCAAGCCGACCTCATCGGCCACGCCAGCGCCCCAAGGAGCCGGCGGGCTGCCTCCTGCTTCATTGCCTTCGGGCCGGCGCAGCAGCTGCCGTCGTGGCCCTCACGACAGCGGGGGTCAACTACCTGATGGCAGCCATCCACATCCGCTGACCTGGTGAAAACCCGGCGACGCCCGGGAGTCCGTGTACGGACTCCCGGGCGTCGCCGTCACGGGGTAGTGCAGTGGTGTCAGTCCTCACCGGACTGGGTGTTCTCGTCGCTGCCGGTGCGTCGGCCACGGGTGGCAGCGACAGCGCCGATGCCGCTGGCGGCGAGGAGTCCTGCTGCCCCGAGGATCCACGCGGTGGCGTCGGCTCCGGTGTGGGCGAGGGAGCCCACCAGCGCCTTCGGCGTTGCCTCGCCGGTGGCGTCTGTTGACGGGCTGGGCAAGGAATAGGCGTCCGATGCCGTGGAGTGCGGCCGGGTGGACATCGTCCCGCCGGGGGTGTCGTCGGCCCTCTTGCCTTCGGACGTGGGCGGAGTACTGGTCGCTGTACCCGTCGGCTTCTCGGTCGGATCGGGGCTCGACCCGGTCGAGGTCTTGGAGTTGGCGACGGTCACGGTGACCGAGGTGCCGGGCCCTGCGGTGAAGGTCTTCGAGGGCTTGTACAGGGCGTAGCCGGAGGGCGCCTTGGTCTGTTTGACCCAGAACTTCGTCGTACGGCTGGAGATCGGTAGGTCTCCGGAGGCCGTGCCCTTCGGGCCCGTCGTGAGGGTGAGGAGGGTCGTATCGCCGGTGCCGATGTTGACGGTGGAGCCGGGCAGCAGCTTGCCGGTCTTGTTGTCCTTGGTCTTCAGGGTGAGATGGGCGGGCTTGAAGGGGTCGATGACCGTCGCGGGGGCGGTGGCGCCGGGGGTGACGATGACGTCCTGGTCGGCGGCGACGTCGTGGAGCGGGCTGCCGGAGTCCGTCTCCTTCAGCCGGTAGACGCCGGGTGCGAGGTCGGGGAAGGTCAGTTTCCCCTGTGCGTCGGTCTTCCCGCGCCCGGCCTCCTGGCCGGTGGAGTCGAGCAGGAGGAAGGCCGCGCCGGGGAGGACATCTCCGGCCGTGTCCTTCGTGGTGATCGCGACGCTGCCCGCATCCGCTGTCTGCGTCTCGGCGGGATCGGCGGTGGCCGAGGGCGTCGGCTCGGTCGGCTGGGCGGTCGCGGCCGTGGCGCAGGTGAGGGTGGCGATCAGCGCGGCGGCGAGGGCAGCGGATCTGCCGGCGCCACGGGCGAAGCGGGCATGCACGAGAAGGGGACTCCTTGATCGGGTGGTGGGGAGGTCATCGGGTCCGGCCAGCGGCCGTCGCCGAAGGCGGGGCGGCAGGTGAGTGGCCGGGCGGTTGTTTGGTTGCCGCTGTGGCGACGTAGAGGTGGCGGCGGGTATGGAAGGGGACGTCCTGGACTGTGCGGTGCAGCGGCTCGGTGGAGATCAGTGAGGCGGTGAAGGCCGCGACGAGGGTGGTGGGCGTGGCGAACGAGAAGTGCGCCTGCCAGTACGGTTCGCTCGGGTATCCGCCCAGGCCCTCCAGGCCGGCTCGCTGGAGCCGCTGATGGCGTAGCGGTGGCGTAGACCGCCGAGTCCTTCCGGGGTGAGGAAGGTCTGTGTGCCGTCGGTCTTGACGTCGTGGCTCCAGCCGCGGGTGAGCAGCGGTACGTACGCCTCGTGCGGCGCCGTCTCGTGCTGGAACAGCCGGTCCTGGTCGCTGTGGCGGTCTTCGAGGTAGAGGTCGAGCAGTTCGGTGTGGACGTCGTGGAGCAGTTCGACGGGGGTGGTGGCGTCGAAGGTGATCCGCCAGGCCGGTGGGGTGGACGGGGCCCGGTGCGCGCTGATGGTCCATGTGCCCTTGCTGGGCTTGTCGGGTTGAGGTTCATAGGTGGTCTGCAGTCGCAGGCACGGGCTGAAGGCGGCGGCCGTGCCGTTGTCGGTCTGGGCGAACGGCCAGCCCTCGTCGAAGGGGAGGGCCCAAGCTCTGCAGGGGTCCGCTGCTCCGGGCCCGGCAAGGTGGCGGGGAAGGACCTGCACGGTCTGGGCGGGGTCGAGGTGTTCGAAGGGGTGGGTCATCACGGGCGGGGCTCCTGCTGGAGAGTGCGGGACGCCGGGGCTGGCCGGTGTGGGCGCGGCTCAGCGGGCGCGGGCGCCGCTGCGGGTGACCGGCATGGCGGGAGACGTGTGCGCGGTCCGGCCCGCAGGGCGGCTCGGTGCGGTCGCGGTCCAGGCGCCGGGGAACCAGACGGCGGTGTACTGCTCGATGGCATCGCGCAGCCCGGTGGTGACGGCGCCGTCCCACGGCGGCCGGCCGGGGTGGTGGTAGGTGTCGAACGTGCCGTAATGCTTGGTGTTCGGCCGGGTGTTGTGGGCTTCGTCGCGACGGTGGAAGGTGCCGTGATCCACGAAGCTGAGGGCCACCGCATCGATCTCACCGCGGTCCGGGTGGATGATCGCCGCACGGAGCCCGCCGTAGGTGTCCGCGTGGATGGTGGCGGTGAAGTCGATCCGCAGCCGCAGCGGTAGGCCCGGGACGGGGGTGGCGTAGTAGGTGTTGCCCACGACGGCGTGGTCGTGCAAGGGGAGGCACAGTTCGGCGAAGAACGCGGGGGCCTGCAGGGACAAGAAGGGTCTCCGGTCGCAGTCGAGCCACGGTTATCGGCGCGGGCCGGGCAGTACCGGTCGGCTGGCGGTGCTCCAGCGCGGGACGCTGGCGGCGGGGAGCGCGGCCGGGCGGTGGGAGGCGGTGCGCCGGACATCGAGGGGCGTCGGAATCGGCGGGCCGGGCGGGAGGACGGGGGTGAGCTGGGCCAGGCCCTCGGCGTAGGTGTGGGTTTCCTGCCTCCACCGGGGCAGGGGCGCGGAGTCGCAGAGGCTCTCGGTGACCGCGCGGATCAGTGCGGTGGGCGTGTCGGTGCTGGCGGTGGCGTACCACAGCGGGTGTTCGGTGGAGGGTCCGGCCCACAGGTGCCAGCGGGCCTCGCGGGTGGTCAGCTCGGCCGCCGGGTCGAGGGCGCCGGTGGCGTACTCCACCGTGGCGAGCCCGTCGCTCGACTCGACCGCGACCATCCCCCACCGGGGATGGTCGATCTGCCAGCCCCGCCTCATCAGCGGCACGAAGGCCAGGAAGAAGTCGCTGTCGCTGCGGCCGACGACCGGCTTGGCGAGATAGGAGCCCGGGCCCTGCTCGTATGCTGCGGCCAGCGCGGTGGTGAACGCGGTGACAAACTCGGTGGGACAGCGGTCGTTGAAGCACACGCCCCAGGCCGGCGGGCCGAACGGGTCCTCATAGGCGTTGATGCGCCACAGACCGTCGTCCGGGCCCTCCGAGAGGTAGCCGAGGCGGACCGTCCCGTCGGGTGAACTCAGGTAGAGATTGCCGCGCTCGTCGTAGGTCAGCGGCCAGCCGAGGCGGTACAGCGGAGCGAGGGCGGGGTCGCCGCTGAGGGTGGCGAGGGCGAGATGGCGCGGGGAGACGTACACGTCCCCGCCGGTCCACAGGTCGTCGTGGGAAGACACAAGGGTCCTGAAGGGGTGAGGGGGTGGGGAGGGTGGCTCAGCCGGGGATGTGCAGCAGTGCTGCTTCGAGGTCGGCGATCCGGCCGGTGTAGTGCAGGGTGCGCAGGCCCAGCTCGGCAGCGGCCCGGCAGTTGTCCTCGCGGTCGTCGACGAACAGCACACGGGCCGGGCCGGTGATGCCGGTGGCGACCAGGGCGTGTTCGTACGCGGCCGGATCGGGTTTGCACCGGCCCAGGCGGGCCGAGTACTGGGCGTCGTCCATCAGTTCGCGCCGCCAGACGGTGGCGTCCAGGACGTCGCTGAGGTGGGCCGGGGCGTTGGAGAGCAGCACCATGGGCAGCCGCCTCGCGGCCCGGGCGCGGTGCAGGGTGTCGAGGACGCGCGGGTCGGTGCGGGTCCACATGGCGGTGTCGGCATCGCGCAGGGTGCGCAGCCACCGCGGGCCGGGGTGGTGCCCGAGCACCTTCGCCCAGTAGGCGAGATCGCTCAGCTCCCCGGCGTCGTAGGCGTTGCGGTGAGCCCAGAAGGCGTCCTGGAAGGAGGGGAGGTGCCGGTCGGGCCACTCGGCGAGGTCGGCGAGACGGGTCCACATCGGGGTGCTGGGTTGCAGGCCGAGGACCCCGTTGTAGTCGAGGATCACGGCGTCCACGCCGGTCGGGGAGGCGGAGGTGTGGTTCAAGGGGTGGGTTTCTCCAGGGCTTTGGGGGCGAGGGCGGCGACGGCTGCGGCGAGGAGGGCGGGCAGCAGCAGCGCGTGCGGCAGTGCAGTGAGGGTGGCGAGGGCGCCGATGAGGGCGGGGCCGGCGAGCAGGCCGACGTAGCCGGTGACCGCGACGGTGGCGACCGCGCGGGGGCCGCCGGTGCCGGCGGCGGTGATCAGGCTGGGGATGGTGACGGACAGGCCCAGGCCGAAGGCCGTCCAGCCGAGCAGGGCGAAGGCGATGGTGGAGCCGGCCAGTCCGGTGGCGAGGCCGAGCGCGGCCAGCGCGGCACCGGTGCGCACGACGGTGTCCGCGCCGAAGCGGGCGGTGAGCCGGTCTCCGGCGAGACGGCCGGCGGCCATGGCGGCGCTGTAGAAGCCGTACGCCGCGGCGCTGGTCGCGGCCGTCGCGCCGAGGTCATGCAGGTGGACAGCCGCCCAGTCGGCAGCAGCTCCTTCGCCCAGCAGCGTGGCTGCAGCAAGTGCGCCCAGCAGCCACAATCGGCGCCGGGACAACCCCTTCTGCCCGTCCGAGCCCGGTGCGGCACCGGGGTGGACGGGTTCGAGTGCAGGGCTGGCGACGGTGCGGGTGAGCCGTGTGGCCGTGCCTGCCGCCGCCGCGGCGCACGCTGCCACCGCGGTGAACAGAATGGCGTGTGCGGTGTGAGCGGTGGCCGCGGCCAGCGCGGCACCGAGGAGGGCGCCGAAGCTGTAACTCGCGTGCAGTCGGCCCATGATGGGGTGGCCGTGGGCGTCCTGGCAGCGGACCGCCGCGGAATTGGCCGCGACGTCAAGGACGCCGTGCGCGGCCCCGAAGGCGAACGCCGCCGCCAGGAGGCTCTCCAGAGTGCGGCAGATCCCGAGGACGGCAAGACAGGCGGCGAGGGCCATGGCACCGCCGGTCAGCAGCCCAGGTAGACGGGCCGGGCGGGCGAGGCGTCCGCCCGCCTGAAGTCCGGCGACCATGCCGAGGGCGGCGGCCAGCAGGACCAGGGCAAGTCCGGCGGTACTCGCCTCGGCGGCGTTCTGAACGGCGGGCATGCGTGCACCCCAGACGGCCATCACCACACCCAGGCCGGCGAAGTACCCGGTCAGTAGGCGGCGGCTGCGCACCAGCTCGGGCGCTGCGGTCTGCCTCACGCGGCGTGCTCCCCGGTGGTCCGGGCCGCTGGCGGGAGCGGGGCCACCTGGATGTCGAGGTTGCGGTACGCCTCCTGGGCGCGGGCTTCGGCGACGGCGGCGCTCGGCCCGGTGGTGATCAGGAAGCCGATACGGGCGGTGTACAGATTGCCGCCGTCCTGTGGCAGTACGAGCTGGTCGCCGGCCTGTCGTTGGAAGCTCACGCGCTCCACTCCCCCGCCGTGTTCCTTCAGGCGGCGGGCGGTGAGGGTTCCGGAGTAGGCGGGGTAGATGAGGCGGATCGCCGCGGCCTGGTGGCGGGTGGGTGTCAGGTCGGGGGTGCGTCCGCAGGCGGTGTCGGCGGCGGCCCGGGCGAGGTCGACGCCGGTGGCCAGGTGGACGAGGTGGCCGATCATGTCGCCGCCCAGGCGTGCGTTGACCTCGATCAGCCGGGGCCGGCCGCCGACCAGGCGTATCTCGACGTGCTGCACGCCGTCGGTGATTCCCAGGGCCTGGATGGCAGCGGCGGCGGTCGGTGCGACCTTGGCGAGGAGCGGGTCGGCGGCGTCGACGGTGTGACCGGTCTCGTCGAAGTAGGGTGCGGGGCCCAGGCGCTTGCGGGTCACGGCGACGGCGGTGGTGGTGCCGCGGTGGGTGACGCATTCGACGGAGACCTCGGGGCCGTCGAGGTACTCCTCGACCAGGACGCCGCTGTCCTCGCGGCTGCGGCGTGCGCCGGCAGAGGCGAACGCGAAGGCAGCGGGCAGCTCTTCGGGCCGGTCGATGCGGATCACGCCGATGCTGCCGGCCGCTGCGGCGGGCTTGAGGACGGCGGGCAAACCGATGGTCCTCGTCGCCAGTTCAGCCTCCCGCAGGGTCCGGGCCTTCATCGACGCGGCCGACGGCACTGCGTGGCGGGCGAACAGCGCCCGGGCGGTGGCCTTGTTGCGGCAGGCCCGCATCACCTCGACGGAGTTCGCGGCCAGACCGAGCGCGCGGGCGAGGCGGGCGGTGGGGATGAGGTTCCATTCGTCCCAGGTGACGACGCCGGCAAGGTCGTGTCGCTCGGCCAGAGCCCGGCCGGCGCCAAGGAGTGCGGTGGTGTCGTTCAGATCGGCGACGGCATGGTCGACGATGTGCGGCTTCTCCCATGAGGGCTCGGCGCCGGTCAGCAGGACGATGTCGTACGCGGCGGCGACCTGCTCAAGGCAGTAGCCGCGATCCGCCTCATCGCCCGGAGAGACGACGAGTACGAGGGGGCGAGCGGACAAGAAGGGGTTCTCCGAGTCGGTAGGCGGCAGGACCAGGGAAGAGAAAGAGGGGTGTCTCAGGCGGCGCGGCGGCGGCGCAGCTCGAACACGCCGGCCCAGTGGGGGTGGTCGTCGATCAGGCGGCGGGCGTAGAGGGCGGTGAAGTTGTTGTTCAGCCCGGCGACGCCGTACGGAAGTTGGCGGCGCAGGTCTTCGAAGAGGTCCTTCAAGCTGACCCGTGTGGCGCCGGAGGCCAGGCGGCGGGCCGCCATGCGTTCCAGAGCGCGGTAGACGTGCGGGTGGTGCGCGTCGAAGGCGTTGAACTGCTCGGTGATGGTGCGACCGCTCGCGCGGTTCGTCCCGAGGACGGCAGTAGGCATCAGGTTCTCCACAGGCTGGGGGCGCGGCAGGGTCAGGTGCGTAGGGCGGGATCGGTGCGCAGGCGGGCGAAGGCGCAGAACAGGCCGAGGGCCTGCAGGGCGGCGCACGCGGTGATGACGTGGCCCAGCGCGTCGGGCGGGGTGAGCGCGGTGAGCACGCCGGCGACGGGGAAGGGCAGCAGGAGGATGAGGATGGTCGCCGACAGGGTGCTGCCGAACTGGTTCGGGGGGATCAGGCGGGAGCGCAGGGTGCGCAGGACGACCGTCATGCCGCCGTCTGCCGCCATGAGGACCGCGACCAGGACCAGGTAGGACAGGTAGTCGGGGGCCTGGGCGGCGGCGAGACAGGCGAGCGAGGCGAGGGCCGCGCAGGCGGCGCCGACCGGCCACAGGCCCAGGCGGTCGAGCGCGAACCGGCAGATGGTGACGGCCACGAGGGTGGCCGCCGCGGCGGCGGACCAGACCAGGCCGACTGCAGTGGTGGACTGCCCGAAGTGCTGGACGACGATCACGGGACCGGCCGCTTGGAGGAGGCCGGTGGCCAGGTTGGACAGGGCCAGCCCGGTCACGAGCCAGCCGAGTACGGGAAGCGAGCGGATGGTGCGCCACCCGGTGAGGAGTCCCGAGCCGAGCCGCCCCTTCGGCGCGCGGGCCGGGGCGACGGGCGAGGGGGGTGTGCGGAGGGCGAGCAGCGCGGCGAGCAGCGAGAGCACGGTGATCATCGCGAGCATCGGCGGTGGCCCGGCGAGCAGGAGTACCCCTGCGAGCGCCGGGCCGGCCAGGGTCGCGGTCTGGTCGATGCCGAGCAGGACGGCCTGGACGCGGTGGGCCCGCGCCCCTGCTCGGCGGCCGGCGGCGGCGCCCGCGGTCTCGGCCGCGATGTAACTGAACTCGGTGAGCACGCCGGTCGCCGCCGCGAGCACCATCACCGTTGTGATCGCCATGGTGCCGGACGGATGGAGGTGGAGCAGGACCGCGCCGATGGCGAGGGCCAGCGCGCGTCCCAGGGAGGCGAGGTGGAAGACGACGGCCGCCCCGCGCCGGTCGACGATCGATCCGGCCCATCCGAATGCCGCCAGCCGCGGGATCCACTCCAGGGCGAACGCGGCCCCCGTCAACGCGGCGGAGCGCGTGGTGGCCAAGACCAGCAGTGGGATGCCGAAGGTGGACATCGCGAACGCGAGAGCGTCCGCCGTACGCGGCAGGTAGATGCTGCGCATCAGCCCGGCAGTGTGGCGTGCATGCCGGGGCATGACAGCAGCGCTCACGCGACCGGCTCGGGCTCGGACACCCGGGTGGCCTGGGGGTTGCCGGCCAGCCACTGGATCAGGAGAGCGCGGGGACGGGCAAGGTCCGCCTCGGCCTCGTCGCTGGGCAGCTGCGCGGCGGACGGCCTCGGGAGGCCGTCGACGCACTCGGTCGCGAGCGAGGGCGCCAGGAGGTCGAGGACGTGGCGGATACGGCTGCTGAACTCGCAGACCGGTGCCGGGAAGTAGTGGCGGCGGGCCCAGTGCGCAGCCGCGTCGTACAGGTCGGCCAACTCCGAACCCGAATCGGTGAGTTCCAGACCGGCGCCGGGCACGGTCCGGACGAGACCGTGGGCACGAGCCGCTTCGGCAGCGCGGCGCAGTTGGTGCGCGGAGAGGTCGGAGAGGGTACCGGCCAGCCGTCGCGGCGGTATCGCCCCGTTGTCGTCGATCTCGATGACCAGGCGGATCAAGGAACGAGAAGCCAGCAGCTCGACAGCGTTGCGGACTTCCGCCGTGGCGAAGGGGGTGGTCATCGGCGCGGGCCTCCCGCCGGGATGGCCGCCTGCGGGCGGGCGGGCGTGGCGTGCGAGAAGAGATCGCGGTGGTGCCACGCCGGAGAGGACTCACCCGTCCGGGCCTGCGGGAATGGTGCGGGTGCCGGCCGGGACTGGCTGCTGACCCACGGCCTCGGCGTCGGCTTCGCCTGCGGGTGCCCCCAGACCGGGTGCTGGGCCGCCTGGTCGAGGGGCTGCCCGGCGGACCACGCGGACAGGGCGCCGAGAACGGGGCCCAGGCCGTCGCCCGCCGCGGACAGCCGGTAGGGCCGGCCGATGCCCTCGGTGCCGACCAGGCCGTCGGCGACGAGCTGCCGCAGCGGCGGGTAGACGTTGGTCCAGTCGCTGCTGGGCATCACGATCCGGGCCAGGGCCCGCCCGCTGACCTCCTGGCGGGACTTGAGCACCCACAGGATGGCGGCGGCGTGCCGCCGGGTGAGCAGGGTGACGCTGTCCTCGATCTGCTCGATCGCGAGCAGCGGGCGGTCCGCCTTCTCCAGATGTTCCTCGGCCCAGGTGACGATCATCGGCAGGACCGGCAGCAGGGCTGCGCCACGCTCGGTGTGGCCGTAGCTCACATGCCGTGCGGTGTGCTCGGTGCGCTCGACAAGACCGGCGTCGCACAGCGACTTGAGCTTGGGGTGGAGCTGGCCGTTCTGCAGCCAAGACAACTTGGCAGCCAGCTCGCTGTAACGCAGCGGCGGGCCGGAGAGTGCCAGCAGGATCCTCACGTTCCAGCGCGGGGTGATCATGGCGAGGGCCTCGGTGACCCGGGCGATGTCGGCGTCGGTGTCGGGAGGCAGAGCGGTGATGGCCAAGGGAGGAACTCCTGGGTGAATGAAGGGGGATCGTCTGCGGGTCAGCGGCTGTGCGCCGTGCTCTGGGCCGGAAGGGGCGGAGCCGGAACGGGCAGCGAGGGAGCCGGCGGGGACGGCGCTGGGGCCGCGACGCGGGCCAGACTCTGCACAACGGCGGCGACCGACGTGACCTGGACGTCGCGCACGGCGACGGCTTCGGCGAGCCGACGGGAGCCGTCGAGGAGGTGGGAGACCTCGTGCTGGCCGATCTGCCGCTCGGGGTGGATGAGCCGGGCGAGGCGGTCGCGGTGGAAGTCGATGCTGCGCTCGGCGAGAGCGAGATTGTCGTGCATGCCGAGCAGGGCGGAGAGCATGCCGGGCGGCTGGTCCTGGGCGTGTGCTTCGAGGTCGGCGAGCGGTGCGCCGTACAGGTCCTCGATCCGTCCGGCTATCTCGGTGGACGTGAGGTGGGACAAGCGGGGGCTTTCACGGTCGGCGGGCCCGGGCCGCCCCGGCACGCGAGGGTGCCGGGGCGGCGGACGGGGGCAGAGTGGCGGTGGCCCTGAGTTGTGCTGTGCGGACGGGCCGGGCCCGCTGGTCGTGCGCAGGCATGGTGCGCAGCAGCTCGCCGAGGGCTGCGCGGTAGCCGTCGCGGGCCTCCAGCGCCGCCTTCAGCCACTGCGCGTCGAAGCGGAGCGTGTCCGCCGACAACTCGCCCATGTCGCGGTCCGGATCCATGTCGGCGCGCACGCGGTCGCGGACGCGGGCCACCTGCTCCTCGGTCAGAGCCAGGAAGGAGCGCAGTTGCAGGGCACGGGCGAGCGCGGGCGAGGCATCAGGACCGACAGCCGCCTCGTACAGCTCGGGAATCGGGTTCCCGAAGACCTTCTGCAGGTCGCCGTCCATGGTGCTGGCCTTGCCCCGGCTCAACGGACGGGCCTTCCCGCCCGCCACGCCGACGCCGGCGCGGGTGTACCTGCGGGTCGGTGGGGAGCGCTGGTCTGCACCGCGGGCCCGGTCCGGGGGCGCAGGCGGGCGAGCCGTTCGGCGGCGAGGTCCTTCTTGCCCGGAGCGTCCGGGTCGAGGAGCCACCGCACGACCAGGGCCCGGCCGTCGCGTGCGGTGACGGCCGCGTTCACGCGGTGGGCGAGGCCCATCGTTGGGTCGTCGACCTCGCTGGGCTGGGTGTCCAGCGCGGCGAGGAGGTCGTCCTCCGCGCGGTCGAGCGCGGACTGGGCCTGGACGAGAAGGCCGTGCCACTTGACGACGTCGGTTGCGTCAGGGTTCGCGGTCGGCGCGGCGGCGACCGCGGCCTTCAACTGGTTCATGTCCATGGCGAAGCGCGCTTCGATCCGTTCGGTGAACACGCCCACGACATCCTCGGCGCCATCGGATATGCCGTCGGCCAAAAGAGAAACTCCTGTTCTGGAAAGACCGGTGCCTGGGGGAATGCGAGGGGCGGCCGTACCCGGCGGCTCAGCCGCTTGCGGGCACCTGCTGAATGCCTGTCA
This sequence comes from Streptomyces sp. NBC_01390, assembly GCF_045040105.1. NCBI lineage: Bacteria > Bacillati > Actinomycetota > Actinomycetes > Kitasatosporales > Streptomycetaceae > Streptomyces > Streptomyces sp. NBC_01390. The sequence goes on from NZ_CP109551.1 coordinate 1,609,420, forward strand.
GTCCAGGCACATACGGGTGTCGCGGTAGACGTATGTGCCGGAGACCCAGCCCTTGACGCCGGTCGACTTGTCCGTGATGTAGAGCCAGTTGCCGCTCTTCTGGCGGACGGTGAACTTGTGGCTCTTGTAGAGCACTCCGAGCGCGGTGGACTTCGCGCTGGCCTTGGACCGGATGGTCACGGCCTTGGCGTGCACCGCGTACGGCAGCGGCGACAGGTCGTAGCAGCTGCTCGCGAGGGCCGCAGGTACGGCGGCGGGGGCCGCGCCGGCGGTGGTGGCGGACAGCGCCGATAGCGCGAGTGCGCCGAGCATCGCCGCGGAGATGGCAATTCGGGTGGAGCGCATGCGGAAGAAACCTCCGTGAAGCCAGAGGGATTGCGTGGAATAGCGCCGCGGGAGTTGTCCCGGCGGCTGTATAAGAGTCCGGAGAATCGCCGGTTTGGCTAACCGGCGATCGTCGGCTATGTTTCGCCGCCCGCCTCCGCCGTGGCGCTCAGTGCGAACGGCCGGGAGGGCGCGGAGCAGGGGCCTTCGCCACACCGGCCGGGCGGCTGGCTGCGGCTGCCGGGCGGATCGGCGGGAGAGGACCGGCCTCGCCGGTGAGCCGGTCATCGCACCACTGCAGGGCCTCGCCCACCGTGTCGAAGCCACCCTCGCGCAGGGTGTGCGTCCACGCGTCAGTGTCGACCTCCTCGACCACGACGCGGAACGGGCTGGGGGCTCGCTCGTCCAGGGCGCGCAGGGCCACGACAGTGACCATGTTGTCCGGGGCGTCGACGGTGTAGGAGTAGCCCATGGCGTAGTGGTCGCCGTCGCCCGCAAGGCGCCGTGCCAGCGCACGCGTGGCCTCGTCCGCCGGCGGTGGGCCCAGCTCGGGGTCGAGGACGATGGCGTCGTGCGGGCAGCCGCGGTGGATGAGCCAGGACTGCGCCATCGCGGGCAGCGGCAGCAGTCTCTGCTCGAAGTCGAACGTGACCTTCTCCCGGTCCCGCTTCAAGTGAACGGCGACGTACTGCGGCATGCCCGGGTGCCCGTAGGTGGCACTGCGGTCGAAGAGGACGTAGTAGCTGTGCGCGCCGTTGGGGGTGTGGTGTTCGGCGAGAGGGACGAGCATGTCCTCGCGGACGGCGACCTGGCGGTAGAAGTCGAGATAAATCTCCTCGTCGGCATCGAAGTCGTCCAATGCGAAGTCGACTTGGGGGACGGGCTTCCGGGCCGGCGCCGGTTCGGTGGGAGACAACAAGGGCCTTTCGGTGGAGTTCAGCGGCGCTGCGCCGGGGTGGACGGTGATGTGCCGGGTCGAGCCGGGACCTTCGGTGTCTGGGTCGTCGGCGTCCGCCGGGCGGCGAACAGCGCGGCACGTCCGGCGTCGGTGAGTGCGACCGGCTGGCCGGCGTGCACGGGGTGGCCGGTATCCCGGACGACCAGGCCGGCGTCCTCCAGCCGCTGCAGTTTGGCGCGAGGGATGCGGGTGCCGGAGGCGGCTGTGACGGACATCCGGCCGGTCAGCAGGTGTGCGTAGAGCTTGGCGCCGCCGGCGATGACGAGCAGCGCCGCCTGGTCGTCCGTCGAGAGCGGCTCCGCGTCGGGCATCGAGGCCGCTGCAGCGGCCTCGATGGGCTCCAGAGCGGCGAGCACCTTCCGGGCAGCGGCGTCCCGCGCGTCAGTGGCCTCCTCCAGCTGGTCCACCGTGCGGTCGATACGCGTGAACAGGGCGTCATCGACGTCGAACTCGCCGCTGGAAAGGCGTCCCAGGAGGCGGAGATAGAAGGTGACGCCGGTCTGGGACCTGGCCAACTCCCGGTGCCGGTCGACCAGGTGGGCGTGCGGCTCGTCGAGGACGCCGCGGTCACGGTAGGCCCACAGGGTGTCGATGTCGTGGCCGGTGACGGCTTCGATGTGATGGTCGAGCGGGGAGACCGCACGCCGGGCTGGCGTCGGCGCGGGTTCAGGGGGCATGGGCGAGGCTCCGTGCGTTCAGCGGCTGTGATGGTGCGCAGGGTTGTGTGCGGGACGGGGCAGGCCCGGCAGTGCGGCGGGCTGCGGACCGGGCCGGGGTACGGGAGTGCGGGTGGTCAGCTGCGGGGAGCGGGAGCGTGCCGCGTGGGTGCGGGCGCTCAGCGGCCGGCGGGTCATCCCCAGGCGGCGGCCGACCTCGTCGTAGACGTCGTTGCCCGCACGCGGCCGGATGGCGACGACGTGAATCTCCTTCGGGTGCGCGGACTCCGCGGGCGCCAGGCGGACGCCGTAGACAACGCGCCAGTCCCTGCGCGAGTCCACGAACAGCTTGCGATAACCATCCAGGTCACCGTCGAGACGTAGCCCGAAGCGCTGCGCGTTCACGACTTCCTGCAGGTAAGCAAGGGTGAGGTCGCGGATGTCGCTGGGAGCCTGGAGGAGATCGGTCAGCGCGCGGGGGTCGAAGCTCAGTCCGAAAGCGGGCTGTCCCACTCCCGCGGTCATGACGTCAGCTCGTACGCCTCGGCGGGCCCCGCGGCCTCCGCCGTAAATGCCCTCTCCGTACGCACGGACGGCGGCGGACCGGGCAGAAGACGGTGCGCGGGCCGGTCGGGAGAGGTCATACATGCCGACAGCGGACCGCCCGGTGCGCGGATCGCCGCAACGGCGTGGGTGAGGAAGTCCCGGTGCCACACGAACAGGCCGCTCAATCCGGCTTCAGGGTCCTTGTGCTGCTGGTAGGCGAGCCACAGGGCGTGGAGCCATGCCACGACATCGTCGTGCTCCTGCCACTGCAGACACCAGGGGGCCGCGGTGGTGACCTCCGCCCCGTACACGGGGAGGAAGAAGTCGTCGACCCAGTCCGCCAAGGCGTCGAGTTCGTCCTCCTTTTCTTCCCCGTCGAGTTCCAGGATCGGGCGGGGCTCCGGCGGAGCGGCGGCGGGCGGCCCGCCGAGCCCCGGCATGCCGAACGCGGCGAACGGCGATCCGTTCGGCTCCGGGGCGGACGCGAGGTGGTCGAGTTGCTGCGCCTGTTGCGCCGACTGCTCCATGAGCCGTCGGACGCTCGCCTCGATTCCCTCCAGCTGTGGATCGGGAATACGTACCGGCTCCAACTCCCCATCGTCAGAGGGTTTTGTGGATTCGGGCATGGAGAGGTTGGCCTCCTACGAGACGCGGAATGAGAGAAGGGCGAAAGCGGCGGCATGCGGAGCGGCCAGCGAGTTGCAAGGCTGCTTCGCTGGATTGCCGACTTGGGCGTCGGGCGCCTTGACGGGACGTGCGCTCGCGGCTCAGGCGGTGAGAATCACGTCGTCTTGTGTGAGGGTCTCGCGGATCGTTTCGGTGAGCCGGTCGGCTACCGGTGGAGTGGGGTTATTCCCCATCGGCGGTATTCCGGCCGACTACCCAGAGAGGGCGCCAAGGCGGCACCGGTCATGAACGCTCCGCAGAAGAGGCGTCCGGTCCTCCGTCCTCGGGAGGTGCCGGCGAGGCATGCCCATCTCGCCCGGCATGGGGGCGCCGCTCACGAAGACGGACAGCTACGGCAACCCCGGCTCCAGCCACTGTCACTGCTGCAGTTGCACGGTCGGGGTCCAGCACGTCACCGAGCACGAGTCCGCACACCGCTGCGGTAACGCCCAACACCGCGGCAGTCCAACCCACTCGCTTCTTCCTATCCGTCACATCTGCCGCCTTCACTATTGGTTCGGACCATCAACCTCGTCACGTGAGCTCTTCGCGCTACCAATCGACCATGTCGGAGTCCGTTCCGACCGTCTCTGCGTCAAGCTGGAACGGGTCGGCACAGGCTGGTTCACGGCTTGCTAGCGTGGAACATGCAGTGACCAGGAAAGTGCTGTAGGTGAGGAAGTCGGCAGTGGCGGGAGCAGAACGCGCAGAAGACAGGAGCGACGAGCCGGGCTCCGTCGGCGACTTGCTGAGTCAGGTGCGCAAGGCAGCAGGAACGCCGTCTCTCCGCGAAATCGCGGCTCGGACAGACCAGTTGATGCGACAACACCAGGCGCAACGCACAGCGCAGCTCACCAAGCCGCACGTGCAGCCCGCTCGCGTTCCTCTGGCCACCCTCAGCCGTCTATTCAAGGGCGAACTCATCACTCAATGGGCCCAGGTCTACACAACTTTGTGGGTGTTGGGTGATTTGCAACGGCGCCCGCCGCAAAGGCAGGTGGAAGCCTTACGGCTCTTGTGGAATGCGCGATATGACGCCGAACGCGGTGACGGGGCCGTCGCCGATGACACCGATTCGGCCATCTACCGCCGGGATGTCCGCCTTGCGTGCAGCAGCCTTCTGCGAGAGCCTTCGCTGCCGCTCACGGCCTGGCGGCCTTTCCATGGGACGGCCGACGCGCGTGAAGCCCTGCGAGCATGGCTCGCCTCGACGCAGCGTCTGGGCACGATCGTGGGCGGCGTCGGGTATGGGAAGTCGATGCTTGCCGTGTGGCTGGCGCACGAGCTGGCCCAGGAACCGAACTTACCCGTACCTGTGCGTGTGTCCGCGCGCCGAGTACTGGACGATGCAGGCCAGAACAGGAGCACAGGCAGCGACACTGACATGTCCCTGCTGTGCTTTGCCGATCCGCCTCTCCCCCAGCGGCTGAAGGAAGGTATCGACAGTGGGGCCACCGACGCCGTGGTCATCCTCGACGACCTGGATGAAGTCGGTGCGTTGACGGCTGCTGGCTTCGACTCACCACGCCGTGTGCTACGCCAGGCATTCGCCTCCCTCGAATCCAACATCCGCATCCTCGTCTGCTGCCGCGCGGTCGCGCTCAACTACCCGGATTCCAACCATGCAGTCGAACGGCGCGCTCTCATGGAGGAAACGGAATTTGCGGTGCGGCAGGTGATCAGTCCTGATGCCTTGGCATCCACATTGTTGGGGCTCGACGCCGTGGAACAGGACGAGGCCGAGGCGTTTCTACGCCGACAGGGGGTTTCGGATGAGTGGTTCGCCAGTGTCGGCTGGCCGCTGCCCGTAGAACTCACTCCCCAGCTGATCCAGCTACTCGTCACGCTGGGCCAGAGCCCCCGGGCGAAGGCGCACGAACTCTCTCTGGATCAGATCTACGAGCAGGTGGCGTTCGCTTGGAAGCGGAGTGTGCCGCTCCTGGAGCGTACAGAACGCCGAGACTGGTCGACGCTCCTGGCGTACCTGGAGCAGCGCTCGGCATCCTTCGTACGTCCCGTGCAGGCATCTCCCGAGCTGGACAGGCTCGCCGAATTGGCGGGGTTCCTCAGCCCCGATCAGCTGGGCCGCTTGAAGTTCACCCACTTCTCGTGGCAGGAGTATTTCCTGGCCAGGCACCTGGCCTCCGAACTCATGTGCAACAGGGCTGCTCTGTTGTCACGACTTAACCTGTTGTTCGATTCGAACATCAACCGCTTCCTCGTGCCGCAACTCATCCGTGGTCGACGTTATAGAGCCAGGGTGATTAGCCAGCAACTCAGGATCGTGACGGTCGGAGAGTTCAAGGAATTCCTGGCTGACACGAAATGGCGAGGAGGGATTGGCTGGGGCGTCCACCCTGCGGAAGAGCGCATCCGTGATCGATGGCGTCCGTCAGAAGACTTGGCGGGGCGGCTGAGCGTGGACGGCGGTCCGCCGCTTGATGCGCCAGACGACGATCCGGTGACCCATGTCTCCTGGTACGACGCTGAGCGTTTCGCGGCCTGGGTAGGAGGCCGTCTACCGCTAGGCGACGCACCCGTGCCTCGGTCCCGTAGACAGGTTGTCCCTCCCTACACATGGACCGAGAGGTGGGCTGACGAACCCCTGGCTGAAATGGAACTTCAGCCGCTACACCAGAATCTGCCCGCCCAGAAGGCTTCACGGAATCCCGACTTCAGGAGCCCTCAGATCGGCATCGCGGTCATGACTACTATGCCGTCTTGGTCGGGCTTCAACTCTGTTGGCTCGACTTCCTATCTGGAAGGCGAATAGACGACGATAGGGCGTAGAGGAACTCAGGGACCAGCTCTACACAGGGGCACATAACGCCCACCGAACGGACACCGGAAACCCGCTCGCGGGTTATCTCGGCCGTGCGGTACCAGTTCTGGCCGTCGCAGAAGCACAGCCACAATCACTTCCGGAGGTCTTCATCCGCAGCGCGTTCGGCCAGGTAGGCGCTCCAGTCAGGTTGTGAGTAGGAGGCCCACTTCCGAGCCGTGTGAACGTGGATGTTGAGGAGTTCCGCGAGCACCGGGGATGGTAGTTGCCCTGCCAGGGCGATCAACGCCGCACTGCGCGCGGGAACAATGTGGAAGCCGTGGCGTCGCATCAGCAGGCTGTAGCCAGCGGTGCTGAGGGGCTGGCCGGGTACTGTCCCGGGGAAAAGCCAGGCCCTCGATGATGTGCTGGCAGTCATCGAGGCTGATTGGCGGGCGCTATCAGCGAGACCGACCACCAAGGCCGCAGGACGGGGCGGGACGAATAGAGGCTGCCGCCCGAGGTCCAGGTAGATGCCGTCGGGGCCGTAACGGACGTCGTTCGCGGTCAGGAGCCGCACCGTGCTGGCAGGCATGCCGTAGAGCAGGGTGAGCGATCTGCCGGCGCGCACGCGCAGAGGCAAGTCGTCGCCGTTCAGGCATTGTCGCAATTCCTGCCAGCGCTGGTCCTCGCTGAGGATCAGGGTGTCGGGCGCTTCGGGGGACGGTCGGATGTGGTGCTCGTTAGTCAGGCCACGCTGGTGGGCCCAGGTCAGGAACGACCGGATGTCGTGCAGGCGCCGGGGGCCGGAGGTCAGCCATTGGTCGAGGTTGTCCTGCGTGAGAGTAGCCAGGGCGAGGTGTTGCTCGTCGAGCCAGTCCAGGAACGAGAGGATGAGGGTGACACGGCCACGGATGCGGCCCCAACTACTCGTCGTAGTAAGCCCTTTGGCGGCCCGGGTGCGCGCCTGGCGTAGCAGAACCCAGTGTGTGTACGGATGCACCAGGCGGGCGTGGGCTGCTGGCCGGTCGACGAGGATCCGCTCTAGCCATGGGGCGATGCGTTCGAGCCCTTCCTCTCGAGGTTCAAGCACGGCGGTGTGGACCAGGAGGGCGCGCACGTAGCACTCGTCGTGGCCGGCAGGGAGGGTGTCGAGGAGGTCGTGGGTCAAGTGCTTGCCAGCCGCGGCGAGCTCGGCGAGGAGTCGGGCGCTGGTGCTGCTCTGCAGCCAGCTGATGATCCGGGCAGGAGCGTCGGCGGCCCCCAAGGAGTGCAGCAGCGGCAGTAGCTGATCAGGAACGGCACCGTCCGGGCCGGTGAGCAGGTCACCCAACTGTTGGCGGGCGACGCAGCGAGCGCAGGTGCCCCGGGCATAGGGCGTGTCGCGGCTGCCGCAGAACCGGCATGGAGGCGGCAGGGGCAGCCCGACGCAGGGTCCGCAGCGTGGCTCCCCGTCCGGTGTTCGAGCTATCAGCGGTCTGGCCTGTCCGCAGCCGGGGCAGGGCGCCCGGGCGAAGCGGATCCTGCGATAGCAAGCGGAACACACCGATCCCATAGGCCAGTTGGCAGCCACAATGCGTTCCGTGCCGCAGGCGGCACAAGATCGGCGAGGCAACGGTCTGCAGTTCACACAGACTTGGCGCCCGTCCCCCAGCTGCAGGCATTCCTTGGTCCTGCCGCAGACGGCGCAGGGGGTCAGGACGGTGGGGCGCCGGTAGCAGCGGTAGCACACCTGGTCGTCCTCGTCGGTGCCGCGCCGGGCGATGCGAGCGAGATCGCCGCACCGGTCGCACACCGCCTGCGGCTGACGCCGTCGGCGGTAGCACTGCGGGCACAGCGGTCCAGCCTCGGTGAACGCTTTGGTCGGCGCGCGGGCACCACAGCCTGCGCAGTCTCGTTCTGGCGGCTGCCAGCAGCGTTCGCACAGTGGCTGTCCATCGGCGGTGCGGGCGGCGGGTATGCGGACGCGGCCGCAATGGGCGCACTCTTTGACGACCTGTGGGTCATGCCGGTAGCAGCGGTGGCAGATGCCGCCCTCCGGCCGACGCGCGTTGATACGCCCCGGGCGTCCGCAGCGCGCGCATTCCTTCGGCGTCTTGGGCGGGTTCATGGCTGGCCGGGGCGGCGGACCACCGAACGCCGCACTGGGGGCACGTCGTTCGCCTTCTCGCCCGCGGCCTTGGGCAGCTGACGGTCGACGACCTTGATCTCGATGAGATCGTTCGGGGTGCACTCCAGCACGTCGCACAATGCGGCCAGGGTGTCCATGCTCAGTCGCTGCGGGACCTGCGTCACCAGTCGGTAGACCTGCTCGCGTGAGAGGATCACGCCCCGCTCGGCCAGCAGCGGCACCAGGTCCGAGGTCTGGAACATGCCCCGCTCCGCCATCAGATGCCGTAGCTTCCAGCCGCAGCCCATCTTCCGGATCATCCCTGCTCACCCCACAACTCGTCTCGGTGTTCCGCCAGCGCCCGCAGCAGCAGACGTGTCCGGTACTCGTCGCTCACCCCGGTGTACAAGGCCGTGGTGGATGCATACAGATGACCGACCTGCTCCTGGATGAAGCGTTGCGGGTAGTCGAACTCAACCAGGTGCGTGATGTACGAGTAGCGCAGACAGTGCGGGTCGAGCTCGGCGGGAAGCCCCGCCAGGCGGGCCACCTTCTCGAACGCGTCGTTCACCGACCGGCGGTGCAGCCGCCCGCACCGCTCGGTCACCCACAACGCCGGATGACTCCGGCCGGCCAGCAACGGTCGCACTTCTTCCGTCCACTGCCGAAGGACCGGCACGATCCAGTCCATCTCCGGCACCAGCAACACCGTGCGCCGCTTAGGCGGACCACCCCGGCTCGACTTGCCGAACCGCACGTTCAATGCGCCGAACTGCCCGAACTGCGGAGTCTTCGGACAGCGGCGTAAATCGACGCAGTCCGTCCCCACCGTCTCCTGACGACGCAGCCCGAACGCGTACACCGTCTTGAGCAGGGCCGCATCCCGCATCGCTGGGAGCGCCCCTTTGACGCGCCGGGCCCGAATCTGTTCCACCCGGCCGTCCGCCGCATCGAACAGGGCCTGGACCTCGTCGTAGTCCAACGGCCGCCGCCGCGGATCGCCCTCGTAATCCGCGATGTGCTTCACGCTGTTCCACTCGTGGAACACCTGTTGCGGCGCCGCCCCAAAACGCTCCGAGCAGACCCGGCCCCACTGGTAGTGGGCGTCAGTCAGATACGCGCAGAACAGCTGCAGCGTGATCTCATAACTCCGCGCCGTGGACACCATGATCGGCCGCAGCCCCGAGCGGAGATCGCTGATGAACGCCTCCGCCTCCGCCGGCGTCCACTGCCACGGATACAGCCCGGTGAACGCCACCATGCGCCGCACCAAGGCCAGACGCGGATCGATGGTCTCCCGCTCGTCAAGGAACCGCGCCCGCTGCTGACAGGCCCAGCCCTCCAACATCGCTCGGAACACCATCGATTCCGGGTCCAACGGCACGACACCGTCTGCCAACACCAGCAGCGCCGAGCCCGGAGTCTCGATCATGCTCACCACCACCCCGGATGATGCGTACAGCGCAACATTGTTGCACTCCGCTGTGTGAGCGGTAAGTCCCCTGACCGAATGCTCCAGACTCGCCTCGCTCAGGACGTCACTATTCCTCGGGACCAGCAAGAATGAAGTCCTCGCGCCGCGCGGTCTGTTGCATCGCTTCCAAAAGCCGAGCTTCGGCGATCGACGCGTAGTGCTCGGTCTTCTCCACGCCGATGAAGTCCCGGCCTTCCAGCAGCGCGGCCACCCCCGTGGAGCCGGAGCCGGCACAGAAGTCGAGCACCGTGCCGCCCTCGGGGCTGATTTTGACGAGTTCGCGCATCACCTCGACGGGCTTCTGCGTGATGTGCTGGCGCTTCGCCCCGGAGGGCTGCGACGCGGAGTACATGCCCGGGAGATAGACCGGGTTGCGGGAGCCGTCGATCGGCCCCTTGCTGGCCCAGACGATGAACTCGCAGTTTTGCGTGAACCTCCCGCGCTGGGGCCTGGCCTGCGGTTTGTGCCAGGCCAGCACCCCACGCCACAGCCACCCGGCCGCCTGGATCGCATCCGTCGTGACGGGAAGCTGACGCCAGTCGGTGAACAGCAGCGCGGTGCCGCCAGTGCGGGTGAGGCGGTGGGCTTCGGTCATGATCTGCGTCAGCCAGAACGCGTAGGACCTCTGGTCCATGTTCTCGCCGGTGAAGTCCGGCAGGGTGTGCTGGGCGTCGGCGGAGGTGTATTTCTGCTTCGCGGAGCGGGTGGTGCGCTCCTTCGCGGTCCTACCGCCCGAGTTGTACGGCGGATCGGTAATGACGGAGTCGACGCAGTCATCCGGAAGGCCGGCGAGAACGCTGAGGGCGTCGCCCTGGTGCAGGGAAAAAGGCAAAGAGGAACCCCTATTCGGGTGCGGAATCGCGGAGGGAACTCATCACCTCGCGCAGGAATCCTCGCGGGCCGGAAGTGGGCATGCAGAAGCCCAGGGCCGCAGACCGAGGAGAGCGAGGGGGAGTCCAAAAACTGTAGAGGCGAATCAGCCGACGACCAAGAAGTGCGTTGCTGAGGTGCCGGATTCCGGCACCTCACGCCAACTTTTTGGTCAACCGCCGATTGGCGCCTACTGTTTTTGAACCGCCCGGCGCACACCGCCGCTGGCTACTTCCCGCCACGCCTCACGGAGGTACCCCCTGCCCCGGCACACCTAGCTCACGGCCCGGCCACGCGGAGCGAGCGGCAACTCGCCCGTACCGGCCCGCCTTGATCGCCCACCCCGGCCGCCGCGCCCTTCCACCACGCCTCGCGCACGCGGCTGCCCGGACACCGCACCCCGAAGGACACGCTCATGACGTCTCGCTGCCCACCCATGCCCGAAACCGCTGACCCGCGAGCGGTCCGCTCCGGTTGAAGTGGCTCGCCGCCGGCATCGGCATCGTCTTCCTCTCCCCGATCCTGATCGCCGGCACCGGCATGATGCTGGCCACCTCCGCCGACGCCGTGCAGAGCAGCGGCTCCTTCAGCAACTGCCTGACCGACCTCGACACCGACAAGGTCGCCGAACAGGTCACCAAGATCCTCGACGGCGCGTCCGGCAAGAACGTCCACATCGAGGGCCTGGACCTGCCCGCCGAGCAGGTCCCCAACGCGGCGACGATCGTGGCCGCCGGCCTCTCGCTCGACGTCCCCAAGAAGGGACAGATCGTCGCGCTCGCCACGGCAATGCAGGAAAGCCGGCTGCGCAACCTCAACTACGGCGACCGCGACTCCCTCGGCCTGTTCCAGCAACGTCCCTCCCAGGGCTGGGGCAGCGCCCAGCAGATCCGCGACCCGGTCTACGCGAGCGAGCAGTTCTACAAGCACTTGCTCAAGGTGAACGGCTGGCAGCAGATGACCGTCACCCAGGCCGCCCAAGCCGTGCAGAAGTCCGGCCTGCCGGACGCGTACGCGCAGTGGGAGAACCTGGCCACCGCACTGCAGGAAGCCATCGCCAAGACCTTCCCCGGCGGCGGCGGTAACGATGCGAACCAGGGCAAGGAACCGTCGACCAGTACGACCGGCTGCGCGCCGGGCCAGGACGGTTCCGGCTTCGGCCGCATCCCCGAAGGCAGCGTCCCGAAGGGCTACGCGATCCCCAAGGACGCCGATCCGACAGCGCGCAAGGCCATCGAGTGGGCGATGCACCAGCTCGGCACCCTCTACCAGTGGGGCGGATCCTGCACCAACGCGCACGGCCCCGACCCCATGGGGCGCTGCGACTGCTCCAGCCTGATGCAGCAGGCGTACGCCCACGCCAACGTCACGCTCACCCGCACCACGTACACGCAGGTCAACGAGGGCAAGGCGGTATCGCCCGCCCAGCTTGAGCCCGGTGACCTGATCTTCAGCCGCGGCACCGCCGCCCGGCCCGAGCACGTCGGCATGTACATGGGCGAGGGCCTCGTGATCGAGGCGCCGCGCACCACCAAGCCGGTCCGGATCACCCCGATCAAGGACTGGACGATCCTCGCCGCCCGCCGCGTCATCTGACCCCGGACAGCCCGCAGGCCCGCGAGCCGCCGTCACCAGGACCTCGCCGGTGCTGCCCGATAGCTGGACTCGGTGGCCAACTCCCCATTTCCCTCACTCGCTTCGCCCGACGGCCGCCCAGCAGGACGAGCCGACGGCCCACTCCCTGTCCCCAACACCCCGGAGCATCCACGTGACCATCCACTCCCGCGTCCGGCGCGCCCTCGCGGCCAGCTTGATCGGCCTCGCAGTTGCGGCCGGCGGCCTCGCCAGCGCCTCCACAGCCCAGGCGTACGACACCGGCCACACGACGATCTCGTGCAAGGCGGTCAAGGTCCGCAAGGATCCTTCGAAGCAGTCCACCGTCGTGGGCATCGCCTACCGGCACGACAAGGTCGCCTATGACCAGTTCGCGTACAAGCGCGCCGAGAAGACCTGGTACACCCGCGGCACGGTGACCCGGAAGTCCGACGGCAAGAAGCTCCGCGGATACATGATCTACGACTGCGCCAACCCATACGAGTCGAACCCGGCGCCGAAGCCGTCGATCCCGAAGTAGAACGCCCCGGCAGCCCTCCCTGACCTCGAGCCGAAACAGCGGCTTGGAAGCCGCGCCCCGGCCCGAGGAGTGACCTCCCCTCGCCTTCGCCCGACGCCGCTCCGGGAGGGGCGCCGCCGCGGCCACTTCCGCGCCCCGAGCGCACCTCCCCCCTCCGCTTTCCCTCCCCTCCCCGTCGGCCCTCGCCTGGCCCGCGTATGCAAGGAGCCCCGCCACACCTATGTCCGTCCCTCTCGCAGACCGCGTCATCCAGCTTGCCTACGACCCAGGAATCTCGCCCAAAGGCGGCGGATTGCCCGGCCTGAGTGTGCTGAAGAACGTGGTCAACAGCATCAACATGTTCGGGATCATCGCCGTCGTCGGTGCCCTCGCCGTCTCGCTCGGCGTATGGGCCTGGGGTCACCACACCGGTGGTCACCAGGCCGAGGCCAACGGTAAGAAGGGCGCGGTCGTAGCCGCCGGCGCTGCCCTCGGTCTGGGTGCCGCGAACGGCATCGTGGCCTTCTTCTCCGGCCTGGGGTCGCAGGTCCACTGATGCGGAACCGATTCCCTTCCTTTTCGCTGTCCTCGTACGGCGCGGGCTGGTCAGCCAACCGGCGCATCACGATCGTCGCCTCCACCGTCGCCGTCCTGCTCGCCATCGCCGGGATCGTCGCCCTGCTGACCGGCGGCGGCAACGGCCACCGGCCCCCGGACTCCGCCGCGCCTGCCCCGACTGGCAGCCCGGCCTCCTCCGAGGCCGCCCCGAAGCCGTCCTCCGGATCCGGGTCGGTGCCCAAGCCTCCGCAGATCGCCGACCCGGTCGCCTACGCCAAGGCTGCGGCCCAGATGCTGTGGTCCTACGACACCCGCGGCACCAGCCGCGACCAGCAACTGGCCGGCATGCGCGCCTGGATGACCGCCGAGACCAAGTACGCCGACTGGGCCTCGGTCTCCGGCCAGGTCCCCGATCCAGTGCTGTGGTCACGGATGGCCGACCAGGACCAGCACGCCACCGCCAGCATCACCGAGGGCCACTACCCCTCCGCGTTCAAAGCGGCTCTGGCAGACGACCCGTCCGCGATCACCGAGGCGTACATCTACGTCGTCACCGCCAACGGCAAGCAGACGCTCAGCTGGAAGAAGGGCGGCGGCGGAGCCGAGGAACGCGCCGTGACCCTCGCCGTGCAGTGCCGCCCGAGCCACGACTGCACCCTGGCCGCCATCGCACCGAGCGTCACGCAGTGACCCGCGCCTGAGACAAGAAAGCAGGAGTAACTCCTCGTGGGTTTCTGTGATTTCCCCTTGGCAGACAAGCTGTGCACCGTCGGCGACGCGGTGGATTTCGCCTCGGACCCCGGCAAGGCCATCGGTGACTGGATGGCGAAGTCCGCCGGTGAACTGGCAGCCGCCGCAGCCGATCTGGCCGCCGAGGCCGTCAACACCACCACGAAGGTGGACCTGAACGCGACGTGGTTCGTCGACAACTACGAGATGTTGCTGCCGCTGGGCCTGGTCCTGCTGGTCGCGACATTCTGCGCGCAGTTGGTCCGGGCAGCCGTCCGGCGCGACGGACAAGCGCTGGCACAGGCATTCACCGGCACCATGAGCGGCGTCCTGTTCGCGTTCTGTGCCATCGCCTTCACCACGGTCGCCGTCGAAGTGGTCGACGCCGTCAGCGACGGCCTGTTCAAGACCGCGCACCTGGACATCGAGTCGGCCGTGCGCCGCATCGTGAAGGTCAACCAGATCGCCAGCCTGTCCGGCCTGGGCTGGCTCGTGCCAGTCGTCGCCGGCCTCGGCGCAGCCATCGGCGCCATCCTCTACTGGTGCGTGATGATGGTCCGCAAGGTCGGCATCCTCGTCATGGTCACGCTGGCCGTCTTCGCGTCCGCCGGCGGCGGCTGGGAGGTCGCCCGGCGCTGGCGCAAGGGCTGGATCGAAGCCACCGCCACCCTCGTGGTCTCCAAGCTGCTGATGACCGTGATCTTCGTACTCGGGATCGCCGCCATGGGCCAAACCGAGGCCAAGGACGGCATCGCCGCTCTGGCCGACGTCATGTCCGGCATCGTGATCATGGTCTTGGTGTTGCTCTGCCCGTACGCCGTCTTCAAGTTCGTCCACTGGGCAGCCGACGGCACCGACGGCGAGTCCATCCACCGCGCCGGCGGCGCCGGAGCGCAGATCGCCAAGGCGCATGCCGAGAAGGCCACCCGCAAGGCCGCCGCAGCTGCAGCCACCGCCGGAACCGGTGGCGCTGCCGCCGGAGCGGGCGCCGCGCCGCTAGGCCCCGACGCCGGCGGGGGCGGCTTCCCCGGCGACATCGCCGCCAACCCGACCGGCGCAGGCGGAGAGGGCAACCAAGGTTCGCAAAGCGGCGGAACGGGCGGCTCGCCCGGTGCCGATGCCGTCAAGTCCGGTCTGGACAAGGCCGTCCAGCCCGCGCCGACGAGCGTGGGCGACGACACCGGTAGCCAGGTGGGCGGCAGCCCTGGGCCCGGCGGATCCGGCGCGCATGCCGCGTCCGGCCAGGGCGGCGGATGGCAGTCCGCTCCGCCGACCACGACGCCGCCGCCGCAGGGCGCACCCCCGTCCTCCGGCTCACAGAACGCCACGTCGAGCGGGCCGGCATCGCCGCCTCCGCCTCCGACCGGCCTCTGATCCCCTGCCCGCCTACCGGGGGCGGGACGTGCCCGTCACCGCCCGCCCCCGGGTTCCACCCGCGCCTCCAGGACCCGCCCCCTTGACTGATCTCTCCGTCGCCGCGGTCACGGTGAAGTTCCCGCACCGGTCCCGCCGCGGCATCCTCCTCGGCCTCTCTCTGCTCCAACTCATCCTCGTTTCCTGCACGCTGGCGGTGCTGATGATGACGGTGGTCTCCATCGGACTGCTCGGCGCCGTCGCCCTGACCCCACTGTGGGCAGCTTCCGGTGCCCTCGTCGCGATCCGCCGGCACGGCCGCTCCCTCATCGACTGGGCACCGATCGTCACCCGCTACGCATACCGCCGCCGGACCGGCCAGACCCTCTGGCTCGCCCGGCCCGTCACCCGGCCCCGGCAGGACGGCGTCCTCCACCTGCCCGGCACCGCCGCCTCTCTCAAGGTGGTCACCCCCGGCGACTCCGCCAACGGCGCCGCGGCCGTCCACGACCCGCACCAGCAGACCCTGACCGCCGTCGCCCGCGTCAGCAGCCGCGCCTTCGCCCTCCTCGACCCCGCGACCCAGAACCACAACGTGAGCAGTTGGGGACGCGCGCTCGCAGGCATCGCCCGCACCGGTCATATCGCTACCGTGCAGGTGCTGGAGCGCACCGTCCCCGACAGCGGCGACACCCTCACCCGCCACTGGACCCACAACGGGCAGCCCCAGACCCCCGTCGCCGGACAGATCTACTCCGAACTGGTCTCCTCGGCCGGCCCCGCCGCCGCCCCGCACGAGACCTACCTCGCCATCTCCCTCGACCTCAAAGCCGCCCGGCGCCTGATCAGCCAGGCCGGCGGAGGCTTGCCCGGGGCGTTCACCGTCATGGAGCAGACCACCGCCTCCATCGCCCAGGCCGCCCGCAACTCCGGACTCCAGGTCACCGGGTGGCTGACCTCGCGGGAGATCGCCGCCGTCATCCGCACCGCCTACGATCCGGGGGCCCTCGCGGCCCTCCAGCAGTGGTCCACGACCGGCCGCGCCGAGGCCGACCCCGCAGCCGCCGGACCCGTCGTCCAGTTCGAGGAGTACGACCGCCTCGCCACCGACAGCGCACGGCACGCGACGTACTGGGTGGAGAACTGGCCGCGCACCGAAGCCCACGCCGGGTTCCTGCACGGGATCATGTTCACGGCCGGCGTGCGCCGCAGCCTCTCCCTTATTTACGTGCCGCAGGGGCTCGAGTCCGCGCTGCGGGACGTCCAGAGGAAGAAGGCGGCGATCATCGCCGACGCCAATGAACGGGCCCGCCGGGGGCAGGTCGACAGCGAGGAAGACTCCGTCGAGTACGCCGACGTCAAGCAGCGTGAGCGCCAGCTCATCGCCGGGCACGCGGACGTGGCCCTGACCGGCCTGGTCACCGTCACCGCCGAGACCGACGCCCTCCTGGACGCCGCCTGCGCGCAGATCGAGACCCAGGCCGTCACCTCGGGCGTCGATCTGCGCAGGCTCAACTACCAGCAGCCGGACGCCTTCGCCCTCGCCGCGCTCCCGCTCGCCCGGACCGCCTCATGAGCCGGCCCCGCCGGCCCGCTGCTCTTCGCTCACCCGCGGCGGACCACCCGTCGCCTCCCCTGCCTCGCGGCAGGAAGGACCACCACCTTTGACCCCTCGCACACATCCGGACGACGCGCACCCCTACCTCCGCGCCGCGAGCGCCGGAGTCCGCCACCACACCCGGGCCCTTGCCTCGTCGGACGCGACCGCGCCCCGGCCGGCGGACCGTCTGCACCTTGACGTGCTCCACGCCCACCTCACCGCCCTGCACCACCTCCTGGACCGCCTCGCCGAAACCACCCGTCCGCCACACCCCGCCGCCGGCCGCCACCTCGCCACCGCGCACACCCGCCTCTGGCAGGCCACCAGCGAGGTCCACTCCGCCTTCCACCTGCTGCCCAACAACACAGCAGCACAAGCCGAGTCGAGCGCATGCCATCCAGAGCGGCTGCCCGAGGGACCGCCCGTGCTCACGATCTGCCAGCGCCACCTCGCCGCCGGACACATCATCCGCCGCAAAACCACCCCCACCGACCTCCGCCCGCACACCACGGCCTGCGTGCGATGAGCACCACCCGCAGAAACGAGGGCCACCGATGAGCCACCGGCCCGCCCGGCGCGCGTCCGCCAGCCCGCTCTTCACCCCCCACGGCACCGACCGCGCCAGCCGCAAGGCCGCCCGCCGCCAGCTCGCCGAGGCCACCGCCAAGGCCCGCGCACAAGCCAGCGCCCACCAGACCGAGCGCGCATCCGCCGCCCACGAGATGCCCGCCGCGCTCTACCCACCGAGCGGACGTCCCGGACCCGCCTCCGCGCGTCATAACCGGCTGAAGCTGCCCGCCCACCGCATGACGACGGCCGTGGTCGCCGGCGCATACCCCTTCCTGGCCGAAGGCGGACTCGGCGCCGAGGGCATCTACATCGGGCGCGACGTCCACGCGGAAGCGTCCTTCGTCTTCGATCCGTTCGCCCTATACGGCAAGGTGGAGGGATTCACCAACCCGAACCTCTTGCTCGCCGGGGTGATCGGCCAGGGCAAGAGCGCCCTCGCCAAGAGCTTCGCGCTGCGTTCGGTGGCCTTCGGATACCGCGTCTACGTCCCGTGTGACCCGAAGGGCGAGTGGACGCCGGTGGCACAGGCCCTCGGCGGCCGATCCGTCGCCCTCGGCCCCGGACTGCCCGGCCGGCTCAACCCCCTGGACGCCGCCCCGCGCCCGGAGAGCGTGGCGGAGGCCGACTGGGTTGGTGAGATCCGCAAACGACGCCTGCTCCTGCTCGGTTCCCTGGCCCGGACCGTCCTGGGCCGGGACCTGATGCCCATGGAGCACACCGCCCTGGACGTCGCCCTGGACGCCGTCGTCACCCGCGCCACCGCCACCGGCCGCACCCCTCTCCTCGGCGACGTCGCCGCCACCCTCAACAATCCGAGTGCGCTCAACGAGGCCACCGGGATGATGTCGGGCCAACTCAGCGACGCCGCCCGCGACCTGGCCCACGCGATGCGCCGCCTCGTCCACGGTGACCTGGCCGGCATGTTCGACGCCCCCTCCACCGTCGCCTTCGACCCGAACGCGCCGATGCTCACCATTGACCTGTCCCGCCTCGGCGGCTCCGGCGACGACACCGCCCTCGTTCTGGCGATGACCTGCGCGAGTGCCTGGATGGAGTCCGCCCTCTCCGATCCGTCCGGCGGCCGGCGCTGGATCGTGTACGACGAGGCGTGGCGGTTGATGAGGCACGTCGGCCTACTGCAGCGCATGCAGGCCCAGTGGAAGCTGAGCCGCGGCCTCGGCATCGCGAACCTCATGGTGATCCACCGGCTGTCCGACTTGCTCACCGCCGGCGACGCCGGATCACAGGGCCGCGCCCTAGCCGAGGGCCTCCTCGCCGACTGCAGCACCCGGATCATCTACCGCCAGGAAACCGACCAACTCCACTCCGCGGCCTCCCTGCTCGGCCTGACGTCCGTCGAAATGGACGCCATCGCCCACCTCAACCGAGGGCGTGGCCTGTGGAAAGTCGCCGGACGATCATTCATCGTGCAGCACCTCCTGCACAGCCACGAGCTGGCGCTCTTCGACACCGACGCCCGCATGCACTGAAAACGCAGGAAGCCCGTGAAAACCGATATCCAACGCGAACTGATACCGCGCGACGACGCTGTCCACCTCATCGGCGTGCTCAGCGCGATGAAGGGCAGACTCCTCGATGCCCCCCGGCAGTGGGAGCTGCTGGACGGGAGCGGCCACGTACCGGCCGCGCCCTCCTACACCGCGCTGCTCCAACATGCTGCCGACGCGCAGAATCTCTCCCGCGACGTCCTGCGGCTGACGGCCGACTTCGCCCGGGGGCCGCACGGCACGACCCGCGCCGGCGGTGCCGTCCTGGCCCATCTCGCCACGGCGGCCTCCCTGTCGAGCCACGCGGCACCGCACTTCACCGAGACCGCGGAGAACGCCCTGTCCTTGCCGCGGGCCTCCCACCCGGCCGACCGGTACTACCTCAGCAACCGCATGGTCATCGATCACGCGGCGGCGCGAGCCCTCCTGCGGCGCACGTCGGAATCGCTCCGCGACGCGGTCAAGGAACTCGACGCCCACCTCGACTTCCACCGCTTCTTCTCCACACCTTCCCGTCAGGAGAGCCCGGCGCCTGCGCCGCCCAGGCCGAGCGCACACCACCGCTAAGCCCGCGCCGAAGCATCCACGCCGGCATCACCCTCTCAAGGAGTCCCCTGAACCGCCCCGCCCACTTCAGCGACGCCGACTGGGCCGAGTACCAGCAGTGCCAGGCAGAGCACGACGACCTCATGGCGCAGGTCGCCGAGCGCGAAGCCCAGATGGAACACGGCTTGATCAACGCCTACGACGAGTACGAATTCGACTTCACCCCTCTTCCGGAGCCACAGCCCAGTCCCACTCGCCGGACCCCGCCGCTGCGCCACGCACCCTCGCGCGGGAGAAGCCGTGGTCGCTGAGGACAAGAACACCCCGACCGCCGCCCACGCCGACGCCCGCCGCACGTCCGTCGACGCGTCTGCGTTCGCGCCGCTCCCCGACCACTGCAACGTGGACACCGCCTGGTGGCAGGAGCTGTGGCGCCGCCACGCGCACATCACCACGCCGCTGCGCCAGCGCGGGCTGGAGTGCGACATCGAGTTCGGCCTCAGCGCGTACATCGTGCGCGTATCGCTCCCCGATGACAGTTACCTGATCATCGGCCCGCCGCAGGAGCCCTCCTGCGACCGTCCCCCAGGGGACCCGCGGGGGTGGATCGTGACCCGCCAGCATCCCGACGACCAGGCGCTGTTCGAAGTGATCTACGACTCGGCTCCCTCCGCCGACCCTGGTGCCCCTGAGCGGCCCGAGGCCCGCCACGGCGGCAGCGCCACGCCCCTGATCGAGGCGATCGACCATCGCCTTGCCCAGCTCGGGCTGCTGTCACATCCCGTCTCACCCGCGGGAAACCCACACGCGCTCCCGGCTACGCCGACGCTCCACGCACCCCAGGCCCCGGACGTCCCCGACACAGCAGACCGCGCCCCCGTCTACGTCTGCGGCGACACGATGCTCGCTCTGACCGACCGACTCAACGCAGCCGAGTCACACGCGGACGCCGCTGCCTTGCTGCACCAGGTCCTGGATCCGATCAACGGCCTGCTCGAACGGCTCGGCGAGTTCTTCGAAGCAGCCGGGGAGAAAGCCAAGGAAGCCGGGGAGGACGACGGCTTCGACCTGTCCTACGACCTCGCCGACGCCGCCGCCGAGATCCGCAACCTCACAGAGGTCCTGCACGTGGCCGAGGACCGGATGCGGGCACTGACCCCGCTCCTGCCAGCACCGCGGCTCCCGTCCGCCCCGGCCCGACCGCCGTCGCTTCCCCTGCGCGCCCTGCCGCCGGCACAGCCGCGGAACACGCGCTGACTCCCTCAAGGAACACATGACGTCACCCCGCAGCGACCTGTCCGCCTTCGCCGCCGCCCTGGCCGTGCGCCTGCCCGGCGCCTGGACGAGCGCGTACCCCCGCCACCTTCCCTACGCCGATCAGTTCCCCATCGCCGAACAGCTCTGGGACGCCGGCCACGTCGACTACATCGTCAGCCAGTACGTCCTCAGCCATGACGCCATCCTGCACGGCCCCGACGGAGAGCAGTTCTACATCACGACCGGCCCCTGTACCGGCACCAGTTCGTGGTGGCCGCACTGGAGCCCGAGGGCTTCAAAACCCACCAGATCTCCCCAGCGTGTGAACCGGACAGCATCACCGTCCCCACCGATCCGGTCCGCGCCGCCGCGGTCAACCGACGCATGCTGCCCCGCAACCGGGCCGCCCTTGACGCTGCCCGCAGGGCATGGAAGCAGCGTCAGGTGCACGGCGCCCGACACCCTCACCGACCGACGAATCGATCCAACGGCCCATGTCCTTCTCCTACGTTGATCATCACACGCTCACCCCTGACGACCTGGCCTTCTTCGAAGCCCTGCTCGCTCACACCCATCTGCCGGACCACCCCCTTGGCAAGGACTGCCCCGCGCCTGAAGACCCCTGGTCTCTGCGCATCACCAGCACCTGCCACGGCCCCGACGGCGCCTGGCGGGAGACCCTCTGCGTCTTCCGGCGCACCGATCCCGAGGACGACCTGCACGCGCAGTACGTCGAGATCCACTTCACCCAGGACGGCCGCGCCCTGCCCGCCTTCGGGCTCGAAGACCTCCACGCCTCCCCACACGCCAATCCACCCGCAGCCCGGCACCAGACCGACCCGGCCGCCATACGCCCCCGCCCGGCCCGTCCCCGCAGGCGGTGACCCGGCCCCACGCAGGTCGAACAGACCCGTCCTCCGCCGAGCACCGAGCCATACTCCTATCCCACCGCCCTCGCTTTCCGCCTGACGGGGAGGTGCCCGGTGCTGTACCTCGGCACTCCCTCGGGACCTGACATACGGGCCGCGATGAGCGCCGGACGCATCGGCTGTATGACCACGCCCGCGCAAGGCAGCCGCATCCCCGACGGTGCGCTGGACGCCTATGACAACTCCAGGTTCGGCAGCGACGGCAAGGGCCGCTACTGGCCCGGCGCCGAGGCGTGGTTCGCCTGGCTGCTGCGGACCGTGGAACGGTACGGGCCCGATCGCTGTCTGTGGGCGCTCGCCCCGGACCAGCCGTTCGACGCCGCCGGCACCCTCACCGAGTCCCTGCCGTGGCTGGCCCGCATCCGCGAATTGGGCATCCCCGCGGCCTACGCGGCCCAGGACGGCTGCGATGCGCCCGGGCTGCTGCCGTGGGACGGCTTCGACGTGCTGTTCCTGGCCGGATCGACCGAGTGGAAACTCGGCCCCGTCGCCGAGCGGCTGGCCCGCGAGGCGAAGGCCCTCGGCAAGGGCGTGCACATGGGCCGTGTCAACTCCCGGCTACGTCTGGGGGTAGCCGAGTGGTTCGGCTGCGACAGCGCCGACGGCACCTACCTCGCGTACGGGCCCGACAAGAACCTGCCCAAGCTCCTCAACTGGCTCGACGAACTCGACGGCCGCCCCTCCCTCGTCGGCGGCACACAGCCCTTCGCCGTCGCCGACGCGCCGTCGACGGCTCCGCCTCCGCGGGCAGACCTCCGACGACGCGTCCTGCCAGGTCAGGAAACTGCCATGATCCCGCCCCAGAGCCTGGAGCTGCCCTTGGTGTCTGATCTCGACCAGCGGATGCTGCTGCACACCGTGGCCGACCGTCTCAACACCGTGATGGACCATCTCCCGATGCCCGACCAGATCCGTCTGGATCCCGGGCTGAGCGAGATCCTCGACGACGAGGTCCGCCACCTGGCCAGCCTGCTGGGTTACCTGGCCGGGGAACACGCCTTCCGCCACCGGGCCGCCACCCGCTACCCCGCCCAGGTCACTGCCACCGGCCGGCGCACCGCCCACGCGCTCGCCGCCGCCGCCGAGCCCACTGGCGCCGCGCTCGCCGCCCTCGGCTCGGCCGTCCACCACCTCGGCCACCTCGCCGACCTCACCCACCAGTCCCCGACTCCCGCCCGTGCCCGGACGACCGCCGACGCGCACCAGAGACTCGTGGACTCCATGGGCGCAGTCCGTACGCATCTCGCCCGCGCCGCGAAGCAGCTGCGCGCCGCCGCCGACACCCGGACCACGCCGTCCGCGACCACACCGCCCCGGCCCGCGGCCTCCGCTGACCCCTCCCGCACCCGCTGACCCACCCTTTCTTCCCTTTCGGAGCACCTCATTCCCCTGCACGCCTCCGCCCGCCGCACCGCCCTCCGGCTCACCGCCGCCGTCGCGGTCACACTCACCGCGACCGCCTGCACGTCCTCAGACAGCGCCGAGGACGGCCACACCACGGCCAAGGCCACGCGCACCGCCTCTCCCACGCCGGCAGCCGAACCGGCGCTGACCAAGAAGGAGGCCCTCGCGCAGATCGCCCACTACTCCAAGATCAACAACGAGGCCAACGCCACTCACAACCGACGGGTGCTCGACACGATCGAGGACGGTGCGCTGTACGCAATGTCGGTTGCGGACTACACGCAGGACGAGGGCCTGCCCCGGGCCGACCGCGAACCGTACAAGCCGTGGTCCTACAACCTGGATCTCACCACCGTCTACATCCCACGGTTCACCGCCGGCCAGCAGCAGTGGTTCGCCGCCATCACCTACAACGGCAAGGCCGACACATCCCCCCGTCTCCTCGTCATGGCCGAGCAGGCGACGACGAAGCGGTGGGAGATGGTCTCCTGCGTCGATCTCGACGACAAGAAGCAGCTCCCGAAGATCGCCCTCGACGCCGACGGCTACGCCACCGCCCTCGACGCCACCTCGACCAAGAACGTCGCCGCCCCGGTCGATGTCCTGCGTACCGCTGTCGGCGACAACTTCGCCACCGGCGGAGACCTGAGCGGCAAGAAGGTCTTCGCCACGGCCAAGGCGTCCACGCGGCAGATCACGGTGCACGACAAGATGATCCGCAAGTTCGGCACCCGGGGCAGCACCGCGTTCTCCGCGGCCAGCCCGGAGTTCACCGACAGTTACGCGCTCAGGACCACCAACGGCAGCGCCCTCGTCGTCTTCGCGCACACGCACACCCAGCGCGACACCGTCGCCGCCGGGCTGGAGATCATCCCGGACAAGGACGACCGCGCCTGGCTCGGCACCACCAACTCCCCGTACTTCACCTACACGTTCACCTGCTCCGACGCCGCCACCGTCCCCACCGCGCCGGGCAAGTCGACGCTGCTCGGCTACACGTGCCGCCGCACCGACGCCCAGGGCATGGCCACTTCCTCGTGACCAGCACCGCCCAGACAACCCGCCGCACGAGGAACCGCTCTTGCACGTAACCGAGTTCACCCACGCGCTCGCCGAGCGCCTGCCCGGCTGGCAGCCCGCCGCCACCGCGGTACCCATCGCCGACGACCCGGCCAGCAACCGGATCTGGGACAGCGGCCCCCTGCCCTACAGCGCCTTCCAGACGGACACCGTCCAGCGCAGCGTGCTGACGCACCACTTCGGCCTGCAGCTGTACGTCATGCCCCGCCCCCACCGCCCGGACGAGTACCTCGTCCTTCCGATGCTGCCGGCCAACACCAGCCACCAGCATGTCCAGGGCCTCAGGGCCCCGCGCGGCATCGTCGTACCGGCCGACCCCGCCCGGGCCGCAGCCAGGCTGCACCGCCGGCTGCTGACCGACTACCGTCTCGCCTCTGCCACCCCGATCCGGCGCAGCAGTCCCGGACATTTCCAGGTCCACGTCGCTCTCGACGCACAGCAGCGCCCACGGATCCGCACCGGCTACATCCCCGTTTTCATCGAGCTGCTCGCGCGCGGCGGTTTCCTCCTCGACCCCGCCACCGGCGAATGCCATCTGCCCGACACGCTCACCCCCGAGCAGACCAGGCGTCAGCTGATCCAAAGCCTGCAGCGGCTACGGCACCGCGACTTCCACATCACCGTGCACTCGTTGGACGGCCCGCGCTCCCACCCACCCCTTCCACCGGGCAACCCGCGCCAGGGGCGCCGCCGATGAGCACCACCGACGACGCCGTCATCCGCACCCAGCTCGCCACCGAGATCACCGTCGTCATCGCCACCCAACTGCGCAGCGACCGGCTCAGGCACCTGACGGCCATGTACACGAGCCTCACCCGGCAGAGCGTTCCCTGGGAGGCGGTGATCGCGCTCGACGGCGCCGACCCCAGCTGCCTGCCCGCACCCATCGCGGACGACCCACGCGTCCGCATCCTCGCCCTGCCGAGGCCGGTCGGTGCCGCCTGCGCCCGCAACCTCGCGCTGAACGAGGTAGGCACCATCTACGTGAACTGGGCGGACGACGACGACCTGTTCACCGAGGACGCGATGGCCCTCCGACTGCGCGTGCTGGAGTCCACCGGCCTGGGCTGGTGTGCGGGATACAGCGAGGACCTCCACCCGGACGGCACCACCTCCCTGTGGCGCTGCCCGACCCCGCCCGGCCGACACGCGGCCGGCGACGTATGGACGTACTGGAAGACACCGTCCGACACCATCCCGATCGGTCCGACCACGATCCTCGCGCGCACCGACCTGGTGCGGGCCGCCCCGATGGGCGGACTCGTCCAAGGTGAGGACTACATGGCCGCGATCGGCGTCACCTGCCTCGCGCCCGGCGTCCTGCTGCCCGTACCGGTCTACCGCTACCGCAAACACCCCGGCCAGATGACCGCCCAGGACGCCCACGACGTCCTGGAGCCCGCCGCCCGCCGGCAGGCGTGGAACTACGGGCGCAGCCTGCGAGCCGCCCTCTCCGCCCGTGCGACGAACGAGATGGTCGGGGTGGTGCGTTGACGTCCGCCGTCTCCCAGACCACGCTCGATTACCTGGCCCGGCGCTTGGACGAGCTGGCTGCCGAGTTTCCCACCAGCCCCGAGGCCGTCGGCCTCGTCACACTCGCCGACGACATCGGCACGCTGACCCAGCATCTGCAACACGCCACCGAACGCGCACAGGAACGGTTCACCGCCCCGGCCACTGTCCACGCCCCGGAACGCCTCGTCCTGGTCCGCCTCGCCAAGGCCGCCGCGGGCATCGCACGCGCTCTGGACACCCTGGCCGAGGCCCTGGCCTACGCCACGACCGGCTTCCAGCGTGAAGCCGTACCGGACCTCGCCCACTCGCATCTGCGCAACGACCCGCAGGTTCTGCGGATGCTGACGGCCGAGAAGTACGTCACGGCCCGTGCCCAGCTACGCAACACCGCCGCCGACCTGCGCACTGCGCCGCCCCCTGCCGCTCCCCCCACGTCACGCTCGACCCGCCCGGCCGCCCGGAGTACCGCCGTGCCGCAGCGGACCCGCTCATGAACTCCCCTCCGAGGAAAGCCGAGTTGCCGCCACACCCTCCCGCCCAGATCACCGTGGCCTACAGCCGCCATCTCGACGGGCTGATCGCCTTCTCCCACGGCGAGCAGTGGCGATGGGCACACGCCGCCCTCGCAGAAGCAGGCTTCACCAAGCGGGACGCCGGCAGCTTCCACACGCCCGGCGACAGCGTGCCGGTGGCGATGACGAAGCTGCTGCCGATCGCCCGCCGCCACCGGGCCTCTCTCCAGGTGAGCGGCCGTCCGTATCTCGGCGATGTCGCCGACCAGATCGCCGCGCACCGCAGCCACTGACAGCTCCACCCCGACAACGTGAGGAG
The DNA here is from genome assembly GCF_045040105.1 of Streptomyces sp. NBC_01390. NCBI lineage: Bacteria > Bacillati > Actinomycetota > Actinomycetes > Kitasatosporales > Streptomycetaceae > Streptomyces > Streptomyces sp. NBC_01390. Next base: position 1,635,778 of record NZ_CP109551.1, read on the forward strand.
AACCCCGCCCCCTTGCAACCCAGCACTCACTTCGTCTTCGGCGACCACGACACGCACGGCTTCGTCGCCTCCATGCCCGCGCACCTCACCCACTGGTACCTGGAACGCGAGCAGTTCGAGGCCGTTCCCGCAGAACCCGGGCTGTACCGGCTCAGCGGGCCCGAGCGCGACGGCCCCCGCCGCACCCGCCCAACACCCCACCGCTTTCACGCCACCACCGATAGGAGGCCCGCCTTGCCCGAAGCACCAGCAGAGCCGTTCATGACGATCCGGCACACGATCACCGGCGAGATCACCACCACCGGCTACAACGCCGCCGCCCGGCGGATCCTGCTCCAGGCCGGCTTCGAAGAGACGCCAGGCTGCGCCTGCCGAGCGACGGAACCCGGTACGGAGCGGACGCACGGGCCTGCTCGGCAGCCAGCGAGCTGCTCGTCGCCGGCCATCCCGTGCACCTGGACCGAGCCCTCGGTCGGCCGGTGAGCGATGAGGTACGCCCCGGTTGGCCCGGTCGCCGATGTCGGCACAGTCCGTGATCCGCTCCGAGAGCGGCCAGCCTCTCCAGCGCATCGCCAACCCCGCCCGCACCCGCGCCTGTTGAAGGGGCCTCGTTTTGACCACACCCGGAACGCCTGCCAGTCCGGCGCGCACCAAGGGCGGCGAGCTACGGGCCAAGGTGGCCCGACTGCTGGCCGACCGGCCGGCGGACACGCTCACCATCGGGGACATGGCCAGGCAGCTGGGCCACTCCCACGGCGCCGTCCGCAACTCCGCCCTCACCCTGGTGCGACGCGGCGAGGCCGATCAAGGCGGAACCGGACAACCGGAGTTCCGCGCGAACGCGAGAACCGCCGCAGCCGCGCAGACCGCTGTGATCAGCCCACCGGGCACCCACTTTCCCCGCGCCCAGGCGGTCACGGCCCGCACGACCATTCCCGCAGCAGCCACGCCCAGGCAGACCGGCCCGATCCGCCGCGCGGGGGGCCAGGTCTACCACCCCCGGGAGCTGGCCGATCTGCCCGACGTCGAGGCGTTGAATCGCTTGCGCGACGCCGACGTGCCGGTGCTGCTCTACGGCCCTCCGGGCACCGGCAAGACGAGTCTGGTCGAGGCGGCGTTCCCGGACCTGCTCACCGTCGCCGGTGACGGCGACACCACGGTCGGCGATTTGATCGGCGAGTACACGCAGGCCGACAGCGGAGGCTACGTCTTCCAGTACGGTCCGCTGGTCACCGCCATGACCGAGGGCCGCGCCCTGCTGATCGACGATGCCACCTTGATCTCGCCGAAGGTCCTGGCGGCGCTGTATCCCGCGATGGACGGGCGCAGGCAGATCCAGGTCAAGGCCCACAAGGGCGAGACCATCAAGGCCGAGCCGGGCTTCTACGTGGTGGCGGGCCACAATCCCGGCGTCCACGGGGCGGTGTTGACGGAGGCGCTCGCGAGCCGGTTCAGCGTGCAGATCCAGATCGGCACGGACTATGACCTCGCCCTGGCGCTGAGGATCGATGCCCGGGTGGTCCGGGTCGCCCGACACCTCGCCCACCAGGTCGAACTCGGCGAGCTGGGCTGGGCCCCCCAACTGCGGGAGCTGCTCAGCTACCAGAAGACCGAGGCCGTCCTCGGCACCAAAGCCGCGCTCGCGAACCTCGTCGGCATCGCTCCTGTGGAGGATCGCGACGCCGTCGCCGCCGCCGTCATCAAGGCTGTCGGCGTCAAGAAGATCGCGCCCCTCACGCTCGGCAAGCAGCTCCCCGCCTCGGCCGTCCGGCAGCCTCCGGGCAGCACCGGCTCCGCGCACCGGGGCCGCTCGCGATGAGCGCCCACCACCACGTCCAGTCCCCCGCCACCACGCCGGACGACGACGCCGACCTCGCGCGATGGGACGACGACGGCGCGCCGCCCGCGCAACCCCGTTCCTCCCCGGACGCGTGGCTGCGCGTGGGAGCCGAACTCGGCGATCGGCTGGTCGCCCTCTCCGGCCGCCAGGACCTCCTCGTCACCTGCCGCCCCGGCACGCGCAGCGGCGCACCGGCCGCGTTCTTCCCCACTCTGGGCGAAGTCGAGTTCGACGCCGGCCTGTTCGCCCCGCTCCAGCCCCACGAGATCCATCCGCGGATCGTGGGCGACGAGGAGCGGTATCCCGCCGCCTGGGGAGTGTTCGTCCACGAGGCCGCGCACGCGGCCCACTCCGTCTGGACACAGCCTGCCGGAGCGGACCCCCGTGTCGTCGAGGCCGCGCTCCTGCTGGAGGAGAGCCGCGTCGAAGGCGCACACCTGATCACGCGGCCCACGGACCGCACGTACCTGCGCACCAGTGCCCGAACCCTGGTCATGCCCGACATCGCCCACCCCACCCTCCAGGGCATCGAGCACGCCGCCGCCGTGGCGGCCCTGGTCCTCGGCCGCCGTGACGTCGGCATCCTGGACGCCGGCGAGACCCGGGCCGTCGCCGATCTGTGCGAAAAGGTGCTGGGCGCAAACCTGCTGGCCACACTCACCCGCATCTGGACCGCAGCCCACCAGTGCGCCGACCACGACGCCACGACCATGCTCGCGCACGCTCAAAAATGGTGCGACGCTCTGGACACCTCGGCCCCCGCCCTGCCCGTGCCGGAGAACCTCACCGATCTGCTGTCCGGCGCCGTGGGGGTCGTCATGGACAGCACGGCCGCCACCGACGCCGCCGACCTCGCGGCACAGGCCGCCGCGACCAACGCCATGGCCGCGCAGTCCAAGGCGCAGGCTCAGGACCGCGCCCAGCGGGCCGGCCAGCGACGCAAAGCCGCCGCCACCGCCAAGTCGGTCTTCAACGCCCGTGGCACCACCGTCACCCCCGACGGCACACCGGCGCCCTACGGCAACCCGGTCACCGGCACCCGCAGGCCCACCGCCGCCGAGCAGAGTGCCGCCGCGCGCCTGAGCCGCGCCCTGCGTGCCGCCGCCTACCGCGAGCGGACCGAGGAGCGGACCACCAGCCCCACACCACCCGGCCGCCTCAACATGCGCGCTGCCCTCGCCCGCGACGCTCAGCGCGCGGCCGGGTCGGTCCCCACCGCGGAACCGTTCACCCACACCCGCCGCCGGAACTCCCCCACCCCACCGCTGCGTGTGGGTATCGCCGTCGACGTCTCCGGCTCCATGCGTGCCGCCTGCGCGCCCGTCGCGTCCGCTGCCTGGATCGTGGCACGCGCAGCAGCCCTGACCGACCCCGACTCCCTTACCGCCACCATCGCCTATGACAGGCACCTGACCGCATTGACCCGACCCACCCACCGAGCACCAGAGCGCGTGACGACGTTCGATGCCAACGGCGGCCACCACAACCTCGGCGACGCCATCGACGCACTCGACCACGGCCTCGAACTCAGCCGCCCCGGCGCCGGCCGCCTCCTCGTGATCGTCACCGACGCCCGGTACGCCAGCGACGAAACCGCTCAAGCCGTCACCCGCGTCCAGCAGCTCACGACCGCCGGCTGCGCCGTACTCCAGCTCACCCTCACCGCGGAGTCCCGCCACTTGCCGGGGACCACCTTGCTGCACCTGCCCCAGCCCTCCAGCGCTCCCGTCGCCATCGCCACGGCGGCCACAGACGCCATCCGCAGGACACGCTGAGACGACGCAGAAGGCGGAAGCGTCCCCGAGACCACCGCCAAGCACTCCAGGCCACCTCCGTCCGCCGCATGAATCGTGCATCTGATGCACGACCCTCCGCAACGACGCAGGCCACCACCCCAACCGCCAACGAAAGGCACCCGATTTGAAGCCCCAGACCAGCAGCCCGACCTCGAACGTAACGCCCATCAAACGGAATTCCCCGGGGGTCCGTTTGAAGTGGCCTGTCGAGCACGCCTGCGGCCACGAGGTCGTTCACGATCTGTCCGACCGGCCCGCCGACCGGCGTGCCGCCTTCGCCCGCTGGCTCACGGGACGGGACTGCACCGACTGCTGGAAGGCCGCCCGCGACGCCGACAGCGCCGGCAAGGAGGAGTGGCTCGCCGCCAAGCGGGCCGCCGAGCAGCAGGCCGCCGCGGAGTGGGCCGCCCGCTTCGGCATGCCGCCGCTGGAAGGACCCGAGCGGGCCCTGGACTGGGGCGAGCGCTCCCGCCACCAGCTGGCCGCCCGCGCGTATGCCGCCCTGGTCGCCGAAGGCACCTGGGACGAGACCGACTGGGCGCTCCTGGAGGAGAAGATCCGCACGATCAGCCGGGCCGGGTGGTGGATCGACCAAAGGGATGCCGAGGGCACCGATCTGCCGGAACTTCTCGACGCAGCCACCGGCAGCGACCGGGGCACCGAGAACCCGTACCGGTAGCGGCCAGCGGTCAGCGGTCAGCGGTCAGCGGTCAGCGGTCAGATAGGGACGCGGGCCCACACCGCCTTGCCGTCGTCTTCCACGCTCCAGCCCCACACGCACGACAGACCCGCGATGACGTTCAAGCCCCGTCCCTCGGTCGCCGGATACACGGCGGCGCGCCGGACGGGGACTCGCGAACTGGGGTCGCGTACGACGCACATGACCGTGCGGGGACTCGTGGCCAGGGCCAGCCAGGCTCCGCCTGTCGCGGCGGCGGTGTGGCGCACGGCGTTGGCGGTGAGTTCGCCCACGACCGCAACCACGTCGTCGACGGCGTCCTGCAGGTGCCACCGCTGAAGATGACAGCGGGTGAACGCCCGGGCATTCAGGAGTCCTTCAGCGCTCGCGTCGACCCTGCTGGCGGCGAAGTTGGCGACTGAGATCCCCATGGCCAGACCCCAGTCGAGCGCCCAGGTTTCGCCAGGAAGCGCTACCCCTGCAGATCCAGCCAAGCTGACATACGACGCACCCTCAGCTTGTCGCACAAATGTTCACCCCAATTCATTGGATCACCATACGAGAAAGAACACCCTTCCGAGGGACGGCATTCATGAAATCGACCCCCTAATATCGACGTTATTCCACGGCCCCATGAAATTTCACGGGGCGTACGCGGACGTCGCCCTGCCTGCCCGAACACGGTTCCGCATGGGCGGCCCGCACGGAATCCGTGAGGGCAGGAACAGTGAGAGGGCGACCATTGAGAGACTACGCAAATGGTGTGGCGGGTGACTCCATCGAGGAGGTGCGGTGGGTGAAAAGCTCGAAGAGCACTCCCGAGGGCGGCAACTGTGTAGAATTTGCAGCACTGCCGAACGGCGGCACTGCAGTCCGTAACTCGCGTTTCCCCGGCGGACCCGCACTGGTGTTCACTCGTTCGGAGATCGATGCGATGCTCGCCGGTGCGAAGCAGGGCGAGTTCGACGGCCTGGCCGACTGAATTTCGACGTTCCGGACTTGCGGTCAGCCATGCTCGATCCCCAGTCTGGGGTCTCATGTCGAAACCACTGGTGACCTAGGAGTCTGGGTGTCGGGCGGTCAATTTCTGCGGGCTGTCAGGGACGACGACCCGGGCAGCCCGCAGCCCGGCGCGGGCAGGATGGTGGTGGGCACCCACTTGCGCCGGCTGCGCAAGGAACGCGGTCTGCGGCTGAAGGACGTGGTGGGCCAGGTCGGCCAAGTCGGATCTGCCCCCACACTCAGCCGTATCGAGAACGGGTCCACACCTCTCAAGGCGGACACGGTCCTCGCGCTCGCCCGTTTTTACGGGGTCACCGATCAGGCCCAACTGGACGCGCTGGAGAGGCTGGTCAGCTCCTCGCAAGCCCCCCAGTGGTGGGAAGAGTTCCGCGACGCCATCCCGGGCTGGCTGGAACGCCTCATCAGCGTCGAGGCGTCCGCCCAGGAGATCCGCACTTACGAGGCGCAGTATGTGCCGGGCCTGCTGCAGACCCCCTCCTATGCCCGCGCCTTAATGCAACAGGCCATCCCCGCCGTCTCACCGGCCGCCGAAGACCAGCGCCAGGCAAGGCTCGAACGAGCCGGGAGAGTACGTCAGACACGGCGCAGTCTGCTGAACGAGCCCGGCGCGCCGGATCTGTTCGCGCTCATGGACGAAAGCATCCTCGCCAGGGCTGTCGGCGGAGACTCCGTCATGCGCGGCCAGTTGCGCGCGCTGTACAACATGGAGGAGAACGAAGAGCGGATCCACATCCGCATCCTGCCGTTCAGAGCGGGTGCCCAGGGACTGGCTCCCGCGCCGGCCCTCACGCTGCTGTCCTTCCCGGCCGACCGGGAGGAGGACATGGTGTATCTGGAGGTCCCCAGTGGGGGCAGCTACCTCACCGATCCCGAAGGTGTACAGCGCTATCGTCTGGCGCTGACGACCCTGTGGTCCAGGGCAACCACCCGGGACGAGACCCTGGCCATGATCCATCGGTACATCGACCAGTTCGCCGGCTGACGCCTACGGCGTGCAGGCCACCCCGCCGTAGGCGATCCAGGTGCGGTCGGCGAGCTGGAGTTTCAGGTCGGTGCCCGGTCTCCACGCGGCGACATCGCCGATCGGGCCGCCGACCGGCTGCAGTCCTTCGAAGAACCGGTCCACCTCGGCGAAGGAACGCACCCGGGCCCACTGCCGCCCCGTCAGCCGCCGCATCACTTCACCGGTCTGTTCACGCAGCGCCTGGTCGTCGCAGGCGAGATGGCTCAGGACGAGGTGGCTTCCGGAGGGCAGCTGGTCGATCAGATCCCGCACATGCCTCCACGGATCGCGTTCGTCGGCCACGCAGTGCAGCACGGACACGAACAGCACCGCCACCGGGGCATCCTCGTCCAGGAAGCCCGCCTGCCGAATACGGGCGAGGACGTCGGAGGTGTCGAGCATGTCGGCGTCAAGGATGAGGGTGCGTTCCCCGTCGAGCATCATCCGGGCGTGGGCGACGACGACCGGGTCGTTGTCGATGTAGACCACCCGGGCGCCGTGGTTGGCACGCTGGGCGACCTGATGCACGTTGTCGCGGGTGGGCAAGCCCGCGCCGTGGTCGAAAAACTGCCCGATCCCGCAGTTCCCGGCGAGATACCGCACGGCTCTCACCAGGAACTGGCGGTTGATGCGGGCGAGTTCCCGGGCATTCGGCGCGAGCGCGAGGAGGCGTCTGACGGCCTCGCGGTCCGCGGGGTAGTGGTCCGTGCCGCCTAAGAGGCGGTTGTAGATGCGCGCGTCGCTGGCCTGGGTCACATCGATCATCAGCATCTGCCCCCGCATGCCGTTTGCCCGCCGCGCGCTAGTGCACAGGAGGACCTGTGAGACGGCGCGTCAAGTGGGCACCATGCTAGGAGTTATGCACCAGGCATTCCACCCCGGCAGCACATTCCGGTTGACACTCAGGAGTGAAATTGCAATCCGGCTCGCCGGAGAATTGATGCACCGGCACCGGCGCGCGCGGGCGCTTTCACCACATCCCGCCGGGTACCAACGGTATTTACCGGGCGGCTCCGGTCCGTACGGCGGCCTTGAGGAGACAGGTGAACTCACCCGGCTCCCAGCCCATCACCTCGGCAGCGTCCTGCGCCGACAGGCCCAGCCGGTAGCGCAGCAGAACCGCATCCGCCTGCGCCACCGGCAGCACCCGGTATAACTCCATCCCTCCCCCCGCCGCGGCCCGGCCGGTGCGGGCCGCGAGCAGCCTCCAGGCCAACGCGGAGGGGGACGGGCTCTCCAACGCCTCCGCCCACATCATGGCCAGATCGCCCAGCGCCGCCTGTGCCAGCGCCTGGGCCTGGCCGCTATCCCTCATCCGCACGGCCGCGTAGCGGGTGTAGATATCCAGGTGGCGCACACAGAACGCGGCAAAGGCACTGGGCATGCCGATCGCCACATCCGTTTCGCCGAGGCCGCGGGCCGCTGTCACCGCCAGGCGGGCCCCTTGGCGGGCGTACGGCGTTGGGGGTTTGCGCCTGGGGACGAAGGGCCCCCGGCGCGGCCGGCCCGGTGGCACCGCATCAGACGAGGTCGCTCGCACCGGGAACCCCCTGCGCCGGAAAGAAATCGTGGGCGATCAGGAACGTGTATTGGACGTCCTCCCACAAGGACCGCACCTCGGCCGGCGTACCGCCGAGCTGCAGCACGATCCGGTGCGTGGTCTCCCAGTCCGGAACGAGATCACCAGTGAGGACGGCATCCAAAATGTCCGGGGCGACTCCGTCGGCCGGTGGCCCGGCGTGGGCCGTGCCCGCGGCCCACTGCAAGCCGCGCAGCGTGCCCTGAAAGCGGGTCAGGGCGACGGCGGCGGAGCGCCGCCGCGGCTGGCGGTGTCCGCGCGCCCACTCCCACAGCACCCGGAACTCCGCCGGAGCCCCGCCGGCCGCCACCACCACCGTGTAGAGGGTCGGCCAGTCCGGGACACGCTGCCCGGCCAGCAGCCGTGACACGCAAGACGGGGAAACTTCCGCCTCCCGCGCGACCTCCTGCGCCGTACGACCGCGCACCCGCAGGAGGAAGGACACGGCAGCGCCCAGTCTCTGCCGGTGCGAGGAAGCGCCAGCGGACCGGTCCGCTTCGACAGCCGTCACCGGCACGGCCGTGCGCTGGGCACGGACACCCATCTGCCGACGCACACTCTGAGGCCCCCACTTGGCGCGGGCAGTGGCCTCACTGACCCGGGCCTTGCGCGCCACCTCGCTCCAGTTCGCCCCGCGCTCCCGGGCATCGTGTACAGCCGCGCCCAGATAGTGGGTCACCTCCGCGCCCACCGCCAGGGCCCGCTCGACCAGTTCTTCCAGACCAGCGTCGCGGCGTTCGGCCTCCACCAGTTCGGCCGCCAGCGCCTGCAGGTCCTGGGCCACGCCCGGCCCCCAGCGCGGCGCATAGACCACCCCCGACTCGGCGGTCGCCTCCCTGTTGCGCAGGCGCTGCGCACGGCGTCCGCAGGCGTCCTGACAGTATTTACGTGGCCGGCCCGGTTTCCTGGGCCGGCGAAACCGGCGTCCGCACGAGGCGAAAGCGCACACGCTGTACTCGTACGACTCGCCGCGTCCCCGGCGAGTTGCTCCCTGCTGCATGATTTTCGTCCATCCGCTGAACTTGTGGCGTTCCCAGGAGTGGAAACCAGCGCGGCCCCGCCACCCGGAAGACAAAGAGGCCCTGTGGTGCGGGCGGACGCCTCACCGGCGTCCGCCCGCACCACATGTGTCAACGGCGCCGGAAGCGCTGGTAACTGATCACCGATCCGTCTGCGAGCGCCCCCGCAACGACGCCCCACCACACCTTCTCGGGTACCACGGGACCGCAGACGGCCGTCGTCGCGGCCAGCAACGTCATCGCAGCAGCACTCCAGTGCACCTTGACGGCAAGGGAACTCAGCGACCTGGTTTGGGTCATGAAATTCAGCGGAAAGCTAACCTCTGTTGAAGCCGGAAGCAGCCTTTCGAGCAGCCGGCGCAAGTGAGCCATGTTCGAATTCCTTTCGTTCGAAGCACACATGGTTCACTGTCAGGGCTCCGCGGCATCGGGGCCCTGACTCATGTGTGGCGCCGGAACGCTATAGCTCCCTTCCCTGGCATCGCATCGGCACATCTCGGCCATGAAAACGGAGCGGCCTCACCTCGTCGCCCCTCTCGGCCCCTCATCACGACAACTCGCACTCCTTTCCGATCACTTCCTGGCTCATATCGAAAACACGCGTGCCACAACGCAGACTTGCCGCCCCGAGCTCCCCCCAAAAGCCGTTCATGTGAACCTCGGAAGAATGGCTCAAACAGATGAATCCGGGGACATGTTGCCAACGCACGTGAAAACGACACACCCAGAAGGCGGGCAGCAGAAAGTCAGCAGGTCAACCCGGTCGCGCGGGAGGCGGACAGAGTCACAGGAACGATTCGGCAGCAGCCGGTTGAAGACCTGGTTACGCAACCCGCGCGTCCTCCGCCCCGGACGCCGAACAGCAGCACACCAGCCAGCCCTGCGAGACATGCCGCCGCGCTGCCGAACATGCCGATACAGAAGGCGTCGGCCCTCAACTCGCATGCCGCCCGCCCGACATGGCCGTTGAGGCCAGTTTCCGATGGTCGCTCCTCGACGTGATCGTCGGCGTGCCCGGCCCCGGAATCATCCTCGGCGTGGCGTTTCCCACCCCCGTGTTACCAAGCCGCCTTCGGCGATGTCGAACCAGGCTCCGAGAAGGATTTCCAGCGCCCGAGGAGCCGACGGGTCAGATCACCCAAGGGCAAGGGAGTCTCAGCACGGACCCGCCTGGGCTTCTCAGCCGGTGTGCCGCTCCCGTCAACGATGTGCTCGGTAGTGAGGCGGTCGATACAGCCGTCGGCTGGACGGGGCGAACCACAGCAGCAGGCTGGCGGCCCGGTCGGCGACCTGGAGTTGCTCGACGTGATCGAGATGCCGGACCAGTGCCCAGCATGGGTCCTTCCTGATGGCGGCTTCACCTCGCCACAGAAGGCGCTGACCTGCTCGAACTCCTCGACGCTGTAGGCGAGAACGACCGCGGTACGGAGAACCCGTTCCGTTGACGGCGGGGGAACATAGCCGGGAAACGCCGGTTAGCCAAACCGGCGTTCCTCCGGACCATTGTTCCTCCCACCCCGCTACCGATTGCGTGGAAGGAACCGCATGTCCCAGCCCCCGCCCACGTCGGCTTTCGCGCCGACACCCGACCCGCTCACCCCTGACCGGGACATCACGCACCAGCACTTCCAGGCCGGTGACACCGTCGTCGTCCTGAAGGGGGTGGCCGGCGGGGAACTGTGGGGCGACGCGATGCGCGTCGTCGCCCCGTCCTGGCACACCCCGACCGACGAGGACGGATGGCGGCTGCGTGATGCGACCGGCGGCGCCCAGTCCTACGTCACCGGCAACCCCCGCTACCTCGTGCACCTCTCGCGCCGCTGCCCGGACTGCCTGATCTACCTGCGGGCCATGGAGGACGCTCTCCTGCCGCGGTACGCCGGCCGCAACGAGCTTATCGACTGCGGCTGGTACACCACCACCGCTCTCAACCAGTTGGTGCACATCGCCGACATCCGGGGCGGCCGGTGATTGCCCGCCTGCACGAGCGGACCCACACGCCGCACGACCCGCTCGCCGAGGCGCTGGGGCGGCCGGTCTCGCCGAACGAGGGCCTGACCACGTACACGGTCGTCGCCCACTGGCCGGGCTTGGATTACTTCACCCTGGACGACGAACAGAAGACCTGGACATGCGTCCAGTGGGCCGAGCACCTCGAAGACCCCTACCTGGAGCACCCGTTCGCAGCCGGCCCGGACGACGACCGGCGGGCGATCCTCCACCTCGACATCCGGCTTCACCCGGACGACCGGGAGCTGACCGGACCGGAGTGGGCCGAAACAGCCCACCGGCTCGCCCGGGCCGCCGGCATCGAGATTCCCGGCAAGGAGCACGGCTGCCGGTGGATTGCCGTTCAGGCGCAGCCCGGACGCCTCGATGTGATCGCCAACCTGATCCACCTCGACGGCGCGTGGCACACCCCGCCCGCGGACATCCTGCGGCGGCTCTCGGACGAGGCGCGCCGCATCGAGCAGGACCTCCGCCTGATCTCCGTGCGCACCGGCCCCACGGCGGGGCTTTCCGTCCGGCCGGCGCCCACGGCATCGGCCCAGCTCGCGAGCGTCCTCACGCAGCTCGCCGACGAGCAGGTCGGTCCGCTGGCCACGGTCCGCGGACTCGTCGAGCACACCGCGCACCGGATCGCCCGCCAGCCCGGCGCCGCCGGCACCGACACGGCGCACCGCCTGGAGCTGATCGCCCGCCGCCTCCACGCCATCCAGCAGGACCTGGACAGCACCGCAGCCCACCTGGTCCAGCCCTCGATCGCCGCCGTACCGCCCGCCGCCCGGTACACCGCCCACCGATCGCCGTAGGAGAAACGTCTCCTTGCCCCGTACCGACCGCTTCCTGGACATCCGCCGTGACCCGCACTCCGACGAACTCCTCGCCCGCGGCGGTGACTCCGAGGCACACAGCATCCTCCAGCGCGCGGGTTTCGTCGCCGTCGTCCGCACCCACGAGACCTACCACCGCGCCCCCACCGGCCTCACCGAGGACAACGAGTCCGATCTCGCCACCGACGCCGTCGCCCGCCTCCGGGCCGCCGGGTACCACGTCGACTGCACCACGGACTTCGACACCGACTACCGTCCGGCCAGTTACCTGCCGCTGGGCTCCTCCGTAGCCCACCTCGCCGAGCGCATTCGCGAGGCCACCACCACGGAAGAAGCGGCCGACGCCCTGGTCGAGCTGACCGCCGCCCACGACGGCATCCTCGCCGCGCTGGACGACGTCCTCACCGCCACCGCCGACTTCCACGACGGGCTCGGCCAGCCGGCCGACCCCTCCATCGCCCGGCGGCTGCGCTACCTCGCCGACGAGCACCTCCACCTCATCCGCACCGACCTCGCCCACACCCGCAACCAGTTGGCCGACCGGCACGCACCGCACCCCGGCCGCAGCACCTGCACCGGGGATGTCCCCGCCACCGAACGCGAACGTTCCGCCGTGTGCGCCTGCCCGCCCCCGCCGCGCACGCTCCCGGCCCCGCCGCCACCGGTGGCCGCCGGACTGCGCCGCTGACTCCCACCTCACTCAAGGACACCATGCACGACTACGACACCTCCGAGCGCCTCGCCTCGTACGCCGACGTCCTCGCCGGCGAACTCCCCGGCACCTGGACCAGCACGCACCTCCCGCCGCAGGCCAAGGACGACCTCGCCGAACTCGCCGACCGCATCTGGGACCTGGACCTGGTCGCCGCCTTGCTCGCCGAGCACCCGCTCCGGCAGGCAGCCGTCCTGAGCCGCCCCGACGGCGCCCAGCTCGTCCTTGTGGACCGGCACGACGAACGCGACGGCTTCCTCATCGCCGCCACCGCCCCTCGCGCCCTGCCCGACGAGGCGTACCGCGCCGTCCCCGAGCCCAACGGCATCGCCCTGGCGGACGACCCGTTCCTGAGCGCGGAGCAGATCGCCGGCGACCTGCTCGCCCGCTACGACAGCGCGCTCGCCCAGGTCCGGCACACCGCCCTGGGCGGCATCCAGCCCTCCCAGCCGGACCGGGTTGTCCTGACCTGGCAGCAGGACGGCAGTGTCGCCACCGCACCCGTCGACGACCGTGCCGGCGCCGTCCTCGTGGCCAACGGCTTCGTCCAGGACCCGCAGGGCGGCATCTACCGCCTCAGCGGTGACGACACCAGGGCGCAGGCGCGCGCCCTGCGAGAGATCGGCCCGCAGCTCGACGCCCTCGGCATCGGCACCGCCCTCCAGCATCCCGCAGGCCGGACCGCGCCCACCTCCGCCCCAGCCTCCATGCCGCCCTCCCCGGCAAGCACCCGTACGCCGACCGCCAGGGCTCGATGAAGCAGACGGAGCCCGAGTTCTGGGTGCTGGAGTACATCACCATCACCAAGGACCCGCGCACCGGCCTGGTCGTCGCCATCGGCGGCACCGAGAAGGCGGCGGACATCCTCCAGCGAACCGGCGGCTTCCTCTCCGTCCCCGGACCCCGCGGGGACTACCACCGGCTTCCGCACGGCCTGCCCGTCGAGCAGCAGCGTCTGAAGGCGACCACCGCCTCGCACGCCCTGCTCTCCGCCGGTCACAGCGTCCACCTCGACCCCGCTCTGAACGCGCTGGCCACGCCGGACAGCGAACATGACGCGGCCCTGCGCTACCTCGCCCAGCTCGCCGAGCGGGTCGCTGCCGCCGAGACCGGCAGTGCGGTGGCCGAGGTGCTGACCGAGATCGCCGCCCCGGTCAACGGGCTGCTGCCGCTCACCAGGGAAGTGGTCGTCCGGGGCTGGATCGCCGCCAGTGACCTCCAGCGGGCTGCCCCCGGCGAGAAACCCGAACCCCTCGCACGGCTCGGGGACACCGTCAGCTCCCTGAGCCAGGCCGCGCACGTGATCCTCCGCGCCCGCAACCACGCCGCCCGCGCTCCGCAACCGGCGGCCCCCACACCGCCGCCGAGCAACGCCCAGCCCCCGGCCTCCCGCCGCCGTTGCACCCGGGGAGAAACACATGGCCAACCTGGCCGACGAATACGGCACGGACGTCGAGGTCTACATCAAGGCCCTGACGACCACCATCCACGCCGACACCCCCACCGGCGCCCCCGCCGAACTCCACGACCTGCTGGAACAGCTCGGCCTGGAACGCCACGAATACCCCACGGACGCGCCGCTGTACATCTGGCACACCGTGCCCGAACACCTCGATGCAGACGAGCAGAAGCGACTGGCGACCCGCGCCATCCCCGCTCTGCTCCTGGCCGGGTACGAGGTCAACTGCACCCCCGACGTCTTCGACGAAGCCACCTACCGGCAGGCCGTGCACGACATCCGCACCCGTGCGGCCCGCCCTGCCGCGCAGCAACCGGCACCGGCCGGCTCCCCCTCACGCCCCGCACCGGCCCGCCGCACCCCGTAAGGCGCCCGGGCGGCCCCGGCACCCTGCCGGGGCCGCCCGCCCACCGCACCGCTCGATCCCCGGAGAAACCCCGTAGCACCCCGCACACCCCCACCGATCAGCCACCGGCTCAAGCCCCGACTCGCGACGGCCCTGTTCCGCCGCTACCTGCGCGCCTGTATCCCGACCGGCCCCGACCGCGCCTCCCCGCTGGCCGGCGCCCGCCCGGAAGCCGTCCTCGCGGAGACGCAGCGCGTCGGCAACCGCCACCACCACTGACCGTCCCCCTGACCCGGAGGAGCATGTCCCACCCCGCCCCCTACCCGGTGAGACTGGCCGACGAGATCACCCGCCAGCTCGGCCAGCTCGCCGACCACCTCTCTCAGCTCCCCCCGACGCAGGCCGCGCAGGTCATCGCCCGCGTTCTCGACCCGGACGCCGGAGTCCTCGGCGCCGTCACCCACCTCGTCGCCACCGGCAGCGTGTTCGCCAAGGACCAGGCCGAACGAGGCGCCCTCCCCGCGGAGGTATGGCTCGCTCTAGGCCGCGCCTCGAACGAACTGCACGACATCACCCTCGACCTGGACGAACACAAGGACACCCTGCAGCACGTCGGCACCCAGCCCGCCACCACCGCGGCGAAGCCCCCGGCACCCGCACCGCTCGTCGTACGGCGGCACCGGTGAAGGAGAAGCAGTGGCAGGGCTGGGGGCCAGGCGAGCAGGCCGAGCAGCACTATCTCGTCCAGCCCCGTGCCCTCGCCGGCGGCGGCGACGTCCGGCACGTCTCGGAGTTCCTGCGCGCCTCGGGCTGGCGGGACAAGTCCAAGACGAACGGCCCGCTGCTCATGGAGAGCCCCGACCGCACCGTCCGTGTCGCCTACGACCCCTACGTCCTGCCCGGAGGGTGGACCGTTCACGGCCAAGCGGAGGGACCCAGCGGCGCGTGGTCGGCGCACCTGGGCCGGCAGACCCCGGTGGAGATCGTCGCCGGTCTGACCGACGCCCTCACCCGCCCCGGCTCCGCCCACGCTCCCAATGTCTGGGCACCGTTGGAGGAGCAGAACTGGCACACGCGTTTCGAGGGCGAGCACTACACCGCGACCAGCCCCGACGGTGCCGCGTGGATGCAGTACCACCACAGCCCCGACGGCGCGGCGTTGTGGTGGGCCGGAGCGAAGGACAAGCAGGGAAACGGCTGGACGGCCAATTTCACGCCCAACACCCCAATGCACTTGGTGCACGCCTTCTCGGCCGAACTCGCCAACCCGGATCCCGTGATGCGCCCGCGCGGGCGCGTCCCGCACAGCGCACAGGTCCGCACCTGGTCGGTCTCCGTCCAGCCCTCCCAGCTCCGTGCGTGGCAACAGGCCCGGATCACGGCTGCCCGCGCCGCGACCTGGGCCCAGAGCCGCGCCCGAAGCACCCGGCCACGCACCAGCGCACGTCCCCATACGCCCGCCGGCGGCGCACGGACCCGCCGCTGACCCGATGCCCCGTCCCAAGGAGCCCGATGCCCGCACTCACCCCGGACACCATCCGCACCGCGACCGAGACCCTGTCTGACCTCACCGACTACCTGCGCGAGAACCCCGACCCCGTGGAAGCCCTCGCCCTCGTCGAGCCCCTTCTCGATGAGTACACGGGCCTGCCCGTCCAGCTCGCCGACACCCTGCGCGCCCTCGCCCGTACCCTGCAGGAGGCCCCGGACGCCCCGCGCACCGCTCAGGTCGACCTTCTGATCACCGAGTTGCGCACGGCCGCGTGGGAGCAGGCCGACCAGCACACCCTCCACTACGTCCTGGACGACCTCCGCGACCTGTACGGCAACTCCGGCGCCGGTGAGCCGGGGTGCGGCCTGTGCCGCTGAGCGAACGGCAGCTCGCCGCGTTCGCCGACAAGCACGCCGGGCGCATCCCGTTCGACACCAGCCCCCGCCACCTCGCCGGCCCCGGAGACGCCCGCCACGTCACCCACGCTCTGGCCGCCGCCGGATGGAGCGCCGTCTCCGACCCTCTGAGTGCCGAGATCGTCCTGCGCAGCCCCGACCTGCGCCACCGGCTCCAGTTCGACCCGCAGTCCGCCACCTCCGCGTGGTGGCGCCTGCGGGCGGAGTCGACCGACACCGAGCCAGGCTGGTACGCCGAGTTCGGTGAACTCGTGCCCGCCGAGGTCCTCGCCGGCTTCACCGACGCCCTCGTCGTCCCGCCGCCACAGCAGCCGGACCCGTGGCAGCCGGTGACCTCGGCGGGGTGGCACCGCGACGCAGACGGCACAGCGCGCTCGCCGGACTCCATGTGTCACATCGAACTGCGCCCGCTGAGCGAATTCCGCGACCGGCCGTCCTGGCACGTCGAGACCCGTGAGCCCGGCCACGGAGAGTTCCACGGCCCGCGCATCTGGCACGCCTACTTCGACGAGCACACCCCCGCCCACCTGGTCGGATCGTTCCTCACCGCGCTGGCCGACCGCAGCCCCCTCCAGCGCGGGATGTACGACCGCACCGGCCACTACAGCGTGGTGCAGGAGGCCAGCCCACTGCGCCCACAGGAGGTGGTCGACGCGCACACCACCCGTATCGAGTCGCTCCGTGCCCGGGCACTCTCCGCCCGCCGGCAGCAGACGAAGCCCACGACAACCCCGGCAAAGGCTGGCCCAGCCCGGCTGGCCGCTCGCCGCTGAACGGACAGGACTCCCACCTCATCTCCACCGACCACCACGCACACCGCGATTTCCTCCGTCACCTCGACGACTATCTGAGCGACAGCGAGAAGATCCTCGACGCCTGGGACGCCTACTCCGACGAGCACACCGACCTGGACGGCTGGCCCCACGACGATCACGCCTACGGCATGCGCGCGAGCCAGCGCGACGCCGACACCCTCACGGCGTTCGAGCCGCTCCGCTACGGCGCCCGTCACCTGCTGGCCACCGCCGAGACGCAGCTGGCCCTGCTGCGGGAGAACACGGTGCAGAGCCGCTGGGTCTACCAGTTGGGCGTCCTGCGCGGCGCCCTCGACCGGCTCGACGAACTGCACGAGCAGTGGCTGGCCACCCGAGACGCCCTCCCCGCCACCGCCAAGCCCGGCACCGCCGACTTCGACGACGCCCTCGCCGGGCATCACGCCGAATCGTGGAGCTACCTCGATGACTGGGCCACTCACGGCACGGCGCTCCGGGAGATCAACTCCGCCGCTCTCAAGGCCCCTTCGCCTCTGGCCCCCACACCGGTCCCCGCATCCGTCCGGCGGATTGCGGCACGGAGGTGAGCATGCCCTTGAATCCCGAGACCGTCGAGGTCGACCTCATCACACCGCGTCACCTCGCCGGCGGCGGTGACCCTGCCTGGATCACCGTCCCCCTCCACCGCGCCTGCGGCTGGAGCCACGGCAACGACCCCCTGATGCCGCGCGTCCTACTCTCCAGCCCCGACCAGAAAGCTCTGTTGCGTCTGGAGCCCGACCCCGACAGCCAGTGGTGGACGCTCCATCACGCCCCGGAGCCCGGCCGGCCCGCCTGGTACGCAAGCTTCGGCGCCCGCACCCCGGTCGAACTCATCGCCGCCGTCACCGACACCCTCACCGCCCCCGCCTCAGCAGTGAGCGCGTCGTCCGACCCGTACGAACCGCTCCGGCAGATCGGTTGGTCACCGTACGGCGACGACGGCCTCGTCTCGCCCGACAAGGCGGCGTACGTCGAGCGCCTGGGAACGCCCGGTGATCCGGGAGCCTGGTTCGTCACCGTCACGCTCGGCCTGCATCAGAAGGTGTGGCAGGCCCGCTTCGGCGAGCACACTCCCGCGCGCCTGGTCACCGCGTTCACCGCCGCGCTCGCCGATCCGGCCCCCGCAGCGCGCACCGGCAGCGTGCACAGTCTGCCGACCCACGACCCGGACGTCGTCGCACGCCGGACCGCAGACGTGCTCGCCGTACTGGTCGCAGGGGCGCTGGAAGAACGCGTCCACACCCTCGCTGCCCGGCGCACCCTCCCGCCGGCCAAACCGACGGCCGAGACACCTGCGCCGGCCAAGAACGGCCGCAGCCGCTGATCCCTCCGTCCCCGCCCGGAAGCACGTAGCCCTTGTCACCTCCCTCCTCCCCGAACAGTTCCACCGACGGTTACGACCTCGTCCTGCGCCTCCTCCTCGGTGTACTCGCGATCGTCGTCCCCCTCGCCCACCTCGCCTGGCTGTCGGGCAACATCACCGCCTACCTCACCGGGGCCAGCTGGGCGCCGTACCAGCCGACCGCCGCCCTGCTCCACCCGGAGCAGGTCTGGCCAACTGCAGGAGAAACATTCCTGCTGATCGGCGCCCGCATCGTGCCCGTCCTTCTGTTCCTGGCCCTCGGGGCGGCGGTCGGCGTCGTATGGGCCCGGCACAAGAGCTGCGGCGGCGGCCGAAGAAAGACGATCACAGATATGGCCAAGGCCCGGGACATCGAGCCCCTGATGGCCAGGGCGATCACCGCCAAGGCCCGTTCCCTGCGGCCGAGCCTTCAGGACGCCAAGCACATCGACGCGAAGGACACCGGCGTCCTCCTCGGTAACCTGCAGGGCACCAGGCACGAGGTGCGCATGGGGTTCGAGGACGTCGCCGTCGCGATCATGGCGCCCCGGTCCGGCAAGACGACCTCGCTCGCGATCCCCTCCATCCTTCACGCCCCCGGACCGGTGCTGCTCACCAGCAACAAGGCCGCCGGCGATGCCTTCACCACAGCCTACGAAGCGCGGGCGAAGGCGGGAGGGGTGTGGACCATGGACCCGCAGCAGATCGCCCACGCTGCCCGCGAGATGTGGTGGAACCCCCTGGCCGGCGCGACCACCCTGGACGGGGCGAACCGGCTGGCCGGCCACTTCCTCGCCGCGAGCGTCGATGCGTCCCAGCAGGGCGACTTCTGGTCCAAGGCCGGCAGCAACATCCTGTCCCAGCTGCTCCTGGCCGCGGCTCTCGACGAGCGGCCGATCACCGACATCATGCAGTGGCTCGCCTTCCCGGCCGACCGGACCCCGCTCGACATCCTCCGTGATCACGGTTTCGCCGCCGTCGCCGCCCAGCTCAAGGGCACCGTCGAGGGACCGCCCGAGACCCGCGACGGCATCTACGAGACCGCCCGCCAGTACGCCGCCGCGCTGCTCAACTCCGAGATCGCGGCCTGGGTGACACCGCAGAAGAACGTCCCCGAATTCCAGCCGGCGCAGTTCGTCACCTCCACCGACACACTCTTCCTGCTCAGCAAAGACGGAGGCGGCGGCGCCTCCGCGCTGATCGCGGCGTGCGCGGACTCGGTCATGCGCGCCGCGACCGCCCAGGCCGAACGCGCCGGCGGGCGCCTCGACCCGCCCATGCTGGCGATCCTCGACGAGGCCGCCAACGTCTGCAAGATCAGCGACTTGCCGGACCTGTACTCCCACCTCGGCAGCCGCGGGATCATCCCGGTCACGATCCTGCAGTCCTACCGCCAGGGCCAGAAGGTCTGGGGGGACGCCGGCATGGACGCCCTGTGGTCCGCCTCGACCGTGAAGGTCATCGGCAGCGGTATCGACGACCCCGACTTCGCCGACAAGCTCTCCCGTCTGATCGGCGACCACGATGTCGAGACCACCTCGACCTCGCACTCGGAGTCCGGCAAGTCGACCTCCGTGTCGATGCGGCAGGAGCGGATCCTGCCGCCCGACGCGATCCGTGCCCTGCCCAAGGGCACCGCGCTCTGCTTCGCCACCGGTATGCGCGCCGCTATGCTCGACCTGCGTCCCTGGTATCTGGAGCCCGGCGCCGAGGAACTGTCCGCCGCCTCCGCCCGCGCGTCCAAGGCCATCACCGCCCGCGCCATCGCCAAGCACGCACCCCGGCAGGACGACTACGGCACGGCCGCCTGACCGGGCTGCGCCACACCCCCGGATCGCGCTCACCGCACCACAACCCTCCGAAGCACCATGGCTCTCACCAACCACCACGACGCCTTCATCGGCTCGACCGCCAACGGATGGATCATTGCCGCCCCGGATGCGCGGCGGGCGCCGTAGAAGGCCGTTTTCCACAGCGCCACCCCCGCCCACCTGGTCGTGGCCCCCGCCACGGCGCCAGCCGATCCGGCGCCGGTCTCCCGTGAACGCGCCTGCGTGCCGCGCGAGTGCCACGCCCACCTGCGCCCGCTGATGCCAGACGCCCCCGCAGCACGCTGGACTGCGGCGGTGCCCACGTCGCGGGACCTCTCCCGTGCCCGGGCGGCTCGCGGTCCTGCGCTGGCAACCGTCAGCGTTCCGCGCCGGTCGACCACGACACGGCCGCCCGCCGTTGCTGCCCCCGCCATCAAGCCGGGCCCGCGCCGCTGAGCATCCCCGCCGGGATCCAGCGCAACACGGCCGCCGAGGCCCACCGCGCGCTCACACGCCACCAGCCCAGCCACAAGCGCCTCCTCGCCACTTCCGACGGCAACGGCACCGCCCGGCCGTGGTACGAGCCGGTACCCGGCAGCGCCACCCCCGTCCCGCCGCCCGAGCACGCCGCCGAAGACTCCGTGCGGCGCTGACTGCCCGCGCCCCTTCGGGGCCGCCTCCCCGGCATCCGCCCGCCCCACTGCGGCAAGCGCAGTGCGGTGCCGAACCGCCGGTTCCCCCAACCCGGCGCGGACGGCGAACGGCTGCCCCCTACTGATCCCCCTTTTGGAAGTCCTACCTGTGCGCAACCCTCCGTCCGCCACCGAGGTGTTGTCGGTCTCCGCCGCGGACGGCACTCGCCTGTCCGTCTACCGCGACACCCCGGTGCGCCCGCGTCCCGGCGGCGCGACGGTCGTGCTGGTGCACGGCGCGTCCGTCACCGCCGACCTGTGGCGCCACCACGCCCGGCACCTGACCGGCCTGGGCCTGACCGTCGTGCGCTACGACCAGCGCGCGCACGGCCACACCCCGCGCGGCCAGGCGCCGCTGACGATCCGGCAGCTTGCCGACGACCTGCACCAGATCCTCACCAGCATCGTCCCCGCCGGACCGCTGGTCCTCGCCGGCCATTCCCTGGGCGCCCTCGTCCTGCAGGAACTCGCCGCACTGCACCCCCAACACCAGGCCCGCGTACGGGGCATGGTGCTGCTGTCGGCCACCGCACGCGGGGCGAGCGTGCTGCCCGGCCGCAGTCCGCGTGCCCTGCTGCTGGCCGCCGGACGCAGCCTGTTCGCCCTGACCTGCACCCACGCTCCCCGGGCTGTGGACCTCCTGCGGCACCGGCTGCCCAGCGCACACCCCTACAGCCTCGCGACCCGCCCCGACCGGCCGGCCGACGGGCCACCGCCGTGCCGCCACGGCATCCGCCACACCCACACCCGCGATCTCGCCGACCTGTGGCAGTGCCTGCGCGCCTACGGGCCGCGCGACGCCACCGTGCTCAACCAGTTCGGTGACCGACTCCTGCTGATGGCCGGCGCCGACGACCGGCACATCCCCGCCGCCCACACCAGGCAGATGGCCGCCCAACTCCCCGCCGCCCGCCTGGAGATCCTCCCCCGCACCACGCACGCGCTGCCCATCCGCCACCCCGCGCTCATCAGCGACCGCATCGCCCGCCTCGCCGCCGATCCGGGCCCCCACCCTCCTCACCCCCAGGACCGATCATTTCCGAACTCCCTGCCTTCCGGGCAATTTCACTAGGTGCCGGTATCCAGTCCAGCGCCATGCTCGCCCTCTCCGCACAAGGCATACTCCCGAAGGTCGACTACACAATTTTCGCCGACACGGGCTGGGAGCCAAGAGGCGTCTATTCCCATCTCGACCGGCTGGAGCGAGAAATAGCCGGACCCGCAGGCATACCCGTTCTCCGCGTATCGTCCGGAAACATACGCAAGGATGCCCTGGACCCCGACCACAGGTTTGCGTCAATGCCGCTCTACGTCCTGAACAAGGACGGAAAGCCGGGTATGACCAGGCGACAATGTACCGGGGAATATAAAATCAAGCCGATCAAGAAGAAGGTCCGCGAACTACTCGGATATCCCTATCCGACACGCATCCCCAAGGGAATCTTCGTCGAGCAGTGGGTCGGCATCTCCACCGATGAATTCCACCGGGCCAAGGACGCCGACGTCAAGTACATGCGCAACCGACACCCGCTCATCGACATGGGCTGGTCGCGGTCCGACTGCGTCCGCTATCTGACGTCGCTCGGTCTGGCCGACACCCCGAAATCGAGCTGCCTCGGGTGCCCTTTCCACGGAAACGCCCAGTGGCGGAACATCCGCGACAACTCCCCGGAGGAATGGGAGGACGTGGTGGAGTTCGACGCGGCCATCCGCAAGGGAAACGCGCGCGCCAACGCCACCGGCAACCGTCTGCTCGGCGAGGCGTTTCTCCACCGTTCCCGCGTCCCTCTCAGCGAAGCTCCCATCGATCACGTGACCGCCGCCGAATGGGCGGCGATGCAGCAGGAACTCACCGAGAGCGGACCGGACCTTCAGGAGCTGGAGCAGGGCGTCGTCGACGGCTGTTCCCCGTGGGCCTGCCGCGGTGAAGCCGAGCCGGTACAGGACGACTTCGGACTGGCCTCTTGACCATCCTGGACCTGTTTGCGGGGCCGGGGGGATGGAGCCACTCGCTTGACGTCCTCGGCGTACGGGACGTGGGCCTGGAATGGGATGAGTGGGCCTGCAAAACCCGTGCGGCGGCAGGGCAGTTGACGATTCGCACCGACGTGGCGCTGTATCCCGTCCGGCCCTTCCTCGGAAAAACCGCCGGGCTCATCGCGAGCCCGCCCTGCCAGGCATGGTCCATGGCCGGCAAGCGCCTCGGCCTGGTGGACCAGCCCCTGGTCCACCAGGCGGTCGCCGACCTCGCCACCGGCCGCGACACCCGCGCACAGCTCCTGGCCGCCTGCCGTGACGAGCGCTCCCTGCTGGCGGCCGAGCCGATGCGCTACCTGCACGCCCTCAACACGGTCGGCGAACCGGAATGGGTGGCCATGGAGGAGGTCCCCGACGTGCTGCCGCTGTGGCGCCAGTACGCGGCCGTCCTTCGCAGCTGGGGTTTCTCGGTCTGGTACGGGATCCTCAATGCCGCCGACTTCGGCGTTCCGCAGACGCGGAGGCGGGCGATCCTGCTCGCCTCCCGGGTCCGTACGGCACAGCCTCCAACGCCGACGCACTCCCAAGTCGCTGAGCCCGAATCGCTGTTCGGTCCGGGCCGCGCCCGCTGGGTGAGCATGGCTGAGGCACTCGGGTGGGGCGCGACCGACCGGCCTGTCCCCACCGTGTGCGCCGGCGGCGGACCCGGCGGCGGACCCGAGCCTTTCCCTTCGGGCTCCCGAAAGACGCTGTCCAATGCCCGGGAACGCGGCACCTGGATGCCCAGGCCGGGCGGAGTGGTTCTGCAGTCCCGCCGCGAAGGCGCAGGGTGGGCAGCGCGCCACGGCACCGACCGTGCCGCCGGCGCTCCGGCGCCGACGTTCACCGCCCAGGCCCACCGCTGGTCCTGGTCGCTGCGCAGCAACAACCAGGCCAACGCCACCGTCCGGTCCATCGAGGAGCCGGCGGGAACGCTGTTTTTCGGACACCGCGCGAACGAGTGCACGTGGGTCGCAGAACCAGCCGCTACGCGAACGCAGGACGCGGAGGCCCCCGCTGTGCCGGAGCCGATCCGGATCACCGCCCGCGAGGCGGGCCTCCTGCAGACCTTCCCCGCCGACTACCCCTGGGCCGGCAACAAAGGCCAGGTCTTCGGCCAGATCGGCAACGCGGTCCCACCGTTGCTCGCCGGCCACCTCCTCGCCCCGCACCTCGGCGTCACCCTCGACCCCGACGATTTCACCTTGGCTGCCTGATGCCCCACAGCCCCGAACCCGACGAAGACGACCTGCCCGACACACATCCGCCGCCGCCCGTGCACTACGCCGAGCAGGCCCTTCTCGGTGCCCTCCTCCTCGCCCCGCACCGTCTCGGCGACGTGACCGGGATTACCGCCAACTCGTTCTCCACCGCCGCGCACGCCGCCCTGTTCGCCGCGATCAGCACCCTGCCCCCGCCCGATCCGACCGAACACGCGAAGAGCACCAACTGGCTCGACCAGCTGCTCGCCGCAGGCCGCGAGCAGGCGCACGGACTGACCGCCTCATACCTGCACGCCGTCATCCAGATCTGCCCCTGGCCCCGCCACGCGTCGGCCTACGCGCGCATGGTCGAGGCCGAACACGCCCGCCGCCGTCTGCAGGCCGCCGCGGAACACCTCGTCCAGACCGTCCACGATGTCTCCCTCCCACACCCCGTCCAGACGGTGCTCGCCGAGGCCGACGTGCTCGCCGCAGTCGTGGACGACATCGCGAGCCGCTTCCCGCCACGCGCCGGCGTCCTGCCCCGCACCACGGCACCGCCGCCGACCGTCGCGCCCGACTACACCGAGGCGGTCGAGGAGGAGCAGCTGCTGCTCGCGACCGCCACCGCGTACCCCGCAGATGTCGAATCCGTCCGGTGGCTACTCCCCGAGGACTTCAACCGGCCGCTGCACGCCGGGCTGTGGCAGTGCCTGACCACCCTCGCCCGCCGCCGCGAGCCCGTCGACCCCGTCACCGTTCTGTGGGAAGCCCAGCAGCGCGGTCTGCTGGACGACGGAAGCGAACCGGGCGAGGTACTGCGCCTGCTGGCCGAACCGGCCGGCTCCGTGGAGCACTGGGGCGAGCGGGCCCTGCAGCGTTCTCTCCTGGCCACCGCCGAGCACACCGGCCGGCACATCGAGGCGTACGCCGCCGACCCGGCGAACACCCCGTTCCAGCTCGTCGTCGGCGCCCGCCGCTCCCTCGCCGACATCGGCGCCGTCCGCACCCGCTGGCAACACGCCACCGGAACGATCCCGCCGCAGCGACCGCGCCCGGCACCCACCACCCGTGCCGGCCCGCCGACCACCACGCCCGCGCACACCACCCGCGCCGCGCGAGCAACCCGATAGCCCCCGCACACGCCGGTGGCCGGACCCGAAGGCCCGGCCACCGGCAGAAGAGACGACACCCCAACGTGACTCCCACCATCGACGCCCACGTCCGCCTCGACAGCCACCCCACCCATCCCAGCGCCGTGACCGCCGTCCTGACCGGCTCCCAAGCCCACGTTGCCCATCTGGGCCTGGAAGCTGCCGACTGGACGGTCGTCGCTGACAACGTGCTGGTCCTGGTCCGCATCGACCATGAGGAGCCCTACTGGGCCCAGGACGCGGCCAAGCACCTGTCCGCCGAAGGCATCGCCGTCGAGATCACCCCCCGGCTCCGGGAGGCCATGGACGAGGAATGGACCTGGGCCAACTACCCGATGTCCTGGTGCACCCGCAGCGAAATCCGCGCGGTCTCCAACGAAGCCCAGAAGATCCACGACGACATCCGCCACGGCCAGCTCCTCATCCACGCCCACGCCCACGCCCACGACGGCCACACCACCGTCGCCGTCGGCACCTACCTCTCCCGGGGCGGCACGTCCGTCTACCTCCACGGCGAGGACCACCTGCGCCAGATCGCCGACACGTTCGACTCCCCAGCCCAGGCCCTGCTCGCCTTCGAGAAGGTCCACGGTGGCGACATGCTCCCCGGCGCGGCGCCCCTGACCGAAACCGAACGCGCCGCCGCCGAGGCCCGTGCCACTTTCGACCTCACCCCGACCACGGCCGAACCGTCCCACCCGGAGCCGGAGACCGTTGCGGCCTACCTGGCCGATGCCGGCGACCACGACGCCCTGCTCGACGCCTTCCTCGATACACACGGCGACTGGGAGAAATGGCGCACCTGGGACGACAACACCACCATCGCCAACCACGAATCACTCACCCTCCGGGCGCTCTTCGACCACGAGGCCCAAGGGCGCGATACCAAATGGACGCTCGTGGCGTACGAGACACCGGTCAGCGAGCGCCTGTGGCACGCCACCGCCACCGCTGCCGCCCCCGCCGAGATCGTGCTCGCCCTGCTCAACTCCGCCGCCAGCGAGTCAGCATGGGGTCCAGCCGCCAGCATCACGGAGACCACCCTCACGCAGGCGACGCGCCCGCTCGCCGACGCGGGCTGGCAGCAGACCATCGAAGGCCGCTACATCCGCTGGGACGCTCCCGGCGAAGAAGCCGCAGGCATCCAGTTCGACGCCTTCGCCGCAGGACAGCGCCCCGGCAGCGCTCTGCCGACCTGGACGGTGTGGGGCGGCAACGCCATCCACCAGCCCACCTGGGCCCTGGAACTGTCCACGCACTCCCCGGCACCCCTTCTCCAGGACATCGCCTTCGAACTCGCCGAAGGACATGGCGTACGGACCGTGCGACCGGCGCCTGCGGAAGGCCAGGCTCCGCGCACGATCCAGGCCGGCGCAGCGCCTGCGCTGCCAGAACCCCTCCGCTCCAGGCGGAGCCGGTGACTCCCCACCCTGGCAAGGTGACGACGTCCTGAATCGGTCGGGGAGTCTTCACAGGTAGTGGCCGTCCCGTGCGCGGAGTTCATCCGCGGGCCCGATACGCCTGCCCGCACCCGCCGCCGGCCCTGAGAGGACCGGCCGTCCTCCGTTCGGGGGAACTCTCCTTCCTCACGCGCCCCGAGCTTGCGTCGGCACAGGGCGGCACGGTTGTCTGCTGCCTGCCTGGCTGTACGTGGCGGCCAGTTCCGGGTGGCGCGAACCGACCCTGTCACCGACGGAGAACACCTCTTCAAAGAATGTCAGCACGGGCCGTTGGATTCTGCTCTTCACGCACCTCCTGCCGGGTCGGGGCAGGAACAAAGGAGAGCGTGATGCTCATTGAGCAGTACGTCGTCGACGTCCGCCGCCAGTTCACCGGCGAGAGCCTGATGGGAGCCCGAGATCGCCTGAGTGATCTTCGGGACTGGTCCAAGCTGCTGCCCGCCGCCAAGAACAGCGACCAGGCCCGGCTGGAGTCCTACCTGCTGCAAGCTCTCGGCGGGGGGCGTGGACGTCACCCTCTGGGCATCAACGAAGTCGTCCCCTACGCCGACCAGTTGGTGCTGCGCCTGGAGTCCGAGGAACTGCTCGCCCCGCTGCTGCTTCTGCTGCCTCACCGGGACAGACGCAGGTCCCGGCACGGCGTCGTCGACCTGCGGGCCTCAACCGTTCCCCGGGGCATCGAGCTGGTCCTCGGCAGAACTGGTGGCGGACGCGTCGTGGTCCTTGGACCCCAGGACTGCCCTCTTGCCGCCGCTCTGGACGCGCACCGGCAACAGGTGGAGGGCCGGGGACACGTGCCGTTGTGGACCAAGGACACCCCACACGACCCGATGCCGCGGCCCATGCGCCGCAGCCGCCCCGGGCAGACGACAGGCAAGACGGCCAAGCCCGTAGACCCGCACACCGTCCAGCCACGCCTGGCCAGTGCGCTGCTGCGCCGTCTGCATCTGTGGAACTCCCTTGCCGCCGGCAGCACGGTGACCATCACCGCCGAGCCGCACAAAACAGGGCTGGCCTGGACGGTGCAGCGCTGCCTGCCGAACAGCCACCGCATGCACGACGACAACGTGACGACGGCACTCGCCGAATCCGTAGCCGGACCAGGGCTGATCGCAGACGCCGACGGACACCGCTGCAACCAGCTGCAGTGCGTTCAGACCTTCAACTCGGCACGGCTCACCGTCCACACCGTGCACGGCACAGACGACCGCCCCGCTCGACGGCCCGGCCGTGCCCGCGCCCATGTCCTGTCCACGTTCCTCAAGGAACCTCACCCCGAAGCAGATACTGCCGGTGCAAGCCGTGCAGGACACGTACTCCAGCTGCTCGATCCCTGGGGAGACGGCCCGACGGACGCCGCCGAACAACTCGCCGCCGTCTGGGCGCACCAGGGGCTCCACACACTGGTGCTCCGAGTGGACAGTAAGTATCCGCACGGTCTGGCCCCAGCCTCGTGGCATCGTGCGCGCCTGACGGGCGGATCCGGCGCCATGTTCACAGGGACGGCCGACTTCATGGGCGACGCCCTCGAGACCGCCCTCGCCCGAGCACGCGCGGAGTTCGACCACATCATCATGGTCAAGCTCCACTGGTCGGACATGCCCCTGCTGGGCTTCTCCCCACTGGCCGACGACCACCTCGTCGTCACAGGCAGCACGTTCCCGAAAACGACAAAGAGCACCACAGCGCAAGCCGGGGAACTGCAGCGCCGCACCATCCCCCTCACTCCCGCCGAATCCGCCATGGCCTGGCTGCACCGTCGCCTGGCGAGGGTCCCCTTCGCCGACCTACCCATGACGGGCCTACTCCTTCAAGGCCCACACGAGGAGCCCGGTCCGGACGCCTTCGACTCCATGGTGGATACCGAGCTCGCCCGCCACGGAATGCCGGTACTGGGCAGGCTTCCACAGCCGTCACGCCGCAGCCCGCACCGCACAGTCCTCGACCATCTCCCCACAGAACAGCGAGCGTTCCTCATCGAGCAGAGCACTCAGATCCGTCGGGGCCTTGGCCCGGCACGAGCGGACGCAACCGTGTTCCTCACGGCCCTGCGCGAGTACGCCGAGTTCTGACACGGACACAGCGCCCCGCCCCCGATCCGGTCCATGGCCGTATCGATGGGGCGACCTCAAGACGGCCCCACCGATCCGTCACACGAGCTGCGGGAGGGTTCAACCTGTTATCAGCCGGCGCTCAGTCCCCTCTCGAACTCAAACGCGACTGGAGCAGCTCTCCCAGGCGTTCGAATTCCATGTTGTACCAGTGCAGGAACGCCTTGCGAGCGGCGACAGTGATCGGGTGTTGGGGATCGAGCACGCGGTCCATCAGCGGTAGTAGACCGGCCATCATTGTTATGGCCCCTGCCGTGTCTCCCATCTTTCCCCGCCAGTGGGCAAGGTCAACAGGGTCTGTCAAACGAGCGGTGTAACTGGGGTTGTTGGAGTTACTGACGGGCTGCCGAGAGGCGGCCGTCGAAGGTGATGTCGAAGGCGTTGAGTGCGGTCTTCCAGCGCATGGTCCAGCGGGCTTGTCCCTTGCCGGTGGGGTCCAGGGACGTGATGGCCATGTAGACGCACTTCAATGCGGCCTGCTCGGTGGGGAAATGTCCGCGGGCTTTGACCGCCCGCCGGATCCTGGCGTTGACGGACTCGATCGCGTTGGTGGTGCAGACGATGCGCCGGATCTCGGTGTCGAAGCGGAGGAACGGGGTGAACTCCTCCCACGCGTTCTCCCAGAGCCGCACGATCGCCGGATACTTCCGGCCCCAGGCATCGGCGAACTCGGCGAACCGCTCGAGTGCGGCCTCCTCGGTCGCCGCGGTGTAGACGGGCTTGAGGACGCGGGCGATCTTGTCCCAGTCCTGGCGGGCGGCATAACGGAATGAGTTCCGCAGCAGGTGCACCACGCAGGTCTGGACCGTGGTGCGGGGCCAGACGGCCTCGACCGCGTCAGGCAGGCCCTTGAGCCCGTCGCAGACCAGCATGAGGACGTCGTTCACACCGCGATTCTTGATCTCGGTGAGGATGTGCATCCAGTGCTTGGCGCCCTCGCCGCCGTCGCCCGCCCACAGCCCGAGGATGTCCCGCCGACCCTCGACAGTGACCGCCAGGGCCACGTAAATGGGCCTGTTGGCAACCGCCCCGTCACGGATCTTCACGTGGATGGCGTCAATGAAGATCACGGGATAGACGGCGTCGAGGGGCCGGTTCTGCCATTCGGCCATCCCGTCGAGAACCTTGTCGGTGATCGTTGAGATCGTCTGCCGGGACACCTCGGCCCCATAGACTTCGGCCAGGTGGGCCTGGACCTCACCGGTCGTCAGGCCCTTCGCCGCGAGCGAGATGACCATCTCGTCCACGCCGGACAGACGCTTCTGCCGCTTCTTGACGATCTTCGGCTCGAAGCTGCCTTCCCGGTCGCGGGGCACGGCTATCTCCACCGGGCCGACATCGGTCAACACGGTCTTGGCCCGGGTGCCGTTCCGTGAGTTGCCGCCGTTCTTCCCGGCCGGATCGTGTTTGTCATAGCCGAGATGGTCGGTGATCTCACCCTCGAGAGCGGACTCCAGGAGCCGCTTGGTCAGCTGCTGGAGCAGCCCGCCCTCGCCGGTCAGCTGAAGGCCCTCGGCCTGAGCCCGGCCCACCAGCTCGTCAATCAGTCGGTTGTCCACAGACTTCGCCGGCGCCTCAGACGGCTCGACGGCCTCGGGCTCAGTCACGTTGTTGCTGGTCATCGATGCATCTTCCATGATCGGGAGTTACACCGAACGTTTTACAGTCCCGGTCAACACGAGTCGTGAGGGTCACTGGATGGTGTGCTCCCATGACCTGATGCATGTCGGGCAGCAGGGTGGCTAGTTCAACCGCGGCTCTCGGTGCATCTCCTGCGCTTCCCCGCCAGTAGGCAAGGCTCGCACGGATGCTCAGGATGTTCGGGTGGTGGGCGCCGAGAACCCGCTCTATGCCGGGAAGCAGCTCAACGAGCAGCGCGACGGTATTCGCGGCGGCTGCGACGGTGCCTTCCGACCGGCCTTGCCAGGAGGCGAGGCTGGCGCGGGTGGTGAGAGTTTCGGGGTGGTCGGGGCCCAGCACTCGCAGGCGGTCATTCAGGAGGTCTTCGAATGCGGCGGCTGCCCCCTGCGCATCGCCAGCTCCTCCTCGCCAGGAGGCGAGGCTGGCGCGGGTCGCGAAGGTTTCGGGGTGGTCGGGGCCCAGCACTCGCAGGCGGTCATTCAGGAGGTCTTCGAATGCGGCGGCTGCCCCCTGCGCATCGCCAGCTTCTCCTCGCCAAAGGGCGAGGTTGTTCCGGGCGGCGTGGACGTCTTGGGAATCGCTGCCCAGAAGCTGCTCGAGTTCCGGGATCAGGGCGGTGTACGCCTGCGCGGCTCCGGACGGATTCCCCGCCACACCCTGCCAGTCGGCAACAGCGGCGTACGTGACGAGACTGGTGGGATGCCGGGACCCCAGCATCCTGCGGCGGGTTTGCAGTAGCTCGGCGAAGGCGTCAGCTGCTCCTGCGGCGTCTCCCGCCCTTCCTCGCCAGGTCGCGAGTTGGCTCCGGACACTAAGGACGTCAGCATGGTCGGCGCCCAGATGGTGGCGTGCGGTGCTCGCGAGGCGAGCGAAGTAGTCGCGAGCTGCAGCTGGCTGACCGCCCTCGCCCAAGCTGTTGCCCACCTTGAGCAGCACAGGGCGAAGGTGGGGTCGGCGCAGCACCTCCTTGTCCTCGTCGCTCAAGCTGTTGCCTAGCTGCACCAAGTCGGGACGAGTATGTGGCTGGTACAGCGTCTCTTCCGCGTGGCTGGTCAACGCGCTGGCATTCGCCTGCAGACTCTGGATGAGAGCGGTGTCGCGTTCGACATGAGGCCAGGCGGTGAAAAGTGCATCGGCGGCGATGTGGGCCACATGCCGATGCTGGTTGTCGGTGAGGCGGTCGCGGATGTTGCGCTGGATGACCTTATGGACACGGGCGCTCTGGTGAGACTGATGCGGATTGTGGTCTAGAAGACTGAGACGGTGCAGCGCTCGCAGGGCCCCGAGCGCGTCGTCGGGGGTGATGTCGGACGCCGCCGACTCGGTGACCGATTTTCCCTGCGCGCGGTAGTGAGCGAGGTAAGCGAGAGCAGGCCAACTGGTCAGGACACTCATCGGAATGCCGCTCGCATCGAGCATGGCCGCTAGCTGCAGCATTGGCTGGGCTAACCCCTTGGGTGTGAGCCCGTTCGCATGGTCGAGGGACAAAGTCCAAGCCGCCCCCACAGCCCGTGTGGAGTCCTGGTCGTCAGGAAGAGCGTCAGGGGTGAGGTCGGCCAGGGCAGTAGCACGGTCGGCGAGCCTGGCCCGATAGGTACCGCACCCGGGTGGGCCGTCAACGGGCAGAGCCGTGTCGATGATGTATGCAGCAGCCTGTGAGAGCGCCAGCGGGAGGTGTCCGAGGTCGGCCGCCACGGCGGCCATGTGCTCGGGTGGCTCATGCCGGCCAGCGGCAGCCAACCGGTCGGCGAGGTAGGCGGCGGACTGTGCCGCGTCGAACAGTCCGAGTGTTAGCTCGAGTCCGCGCCCGGTCAGAGCGGCATCGCGACGGCGCGTGGTCACCAGGACCCGACCGGCGGAACTTGCGGGAGGCCACAGCCCCCGTAGGTCGGCCGGGTTGACTACATCATCTAGCACAACTAGCCACCGGCACGGAGAGGTCTGGCTGGCCTTCGGCTCCAGCCATGCCAGAAAGTCGGCGGCTGCCTGTTCCGCGTCGGCATAGGGGGTGGCCATGACCCCGGCGGCTGCCTGCGCGTACCGGTCGACCACTGCCGAACGAGTGCTTGCGTCGACCCAGACAAGTAGGTCTACTGCGCCGGTCTGCTGGGCACGGCGCGCGTAGCGCGCGGCTACCTGGGTCTTGCCGACCCCGCCCATGCCGATCAACAGGTGCTCTCGTGCCGTGGTGTGCCAGCCGGACAGTGACCGTTCCAATTGCCGTAGAGCGTCGCGCTGTTGGAAGCCGTCCGCCTGGCGGGGGAGGACCCCGACCTGATGGGGCCAGGAGACCGGCCGTCGTGGCGGGGCATTCATGTAGACGGCAGCAATGGACTGTGCGGCGACGCTGCCGTGCTGGGCCCCTAGTGATGGATGGAAGGAGGCGTGGTGGTCGACCGTTGTTATGCCGGGTGCGGTTATCCCTACTCCGAGCCCGGCACCGTAGGGTTTCCCAGCGTCACGTCCCTCATCACCACGGCAGCTGCCGAACCGTGGCTGGCCTTGATGTCCAGGTTACCGCCGACGGCCACCCCTGCGTGATCTGCCAAGGCACCGGGGGCCGGGGAGTGTGCAGACAGGATCGCGCTGAGTTCGGCCGCGGCCTGCTCCTGTGCATCGTCATCCAGGGTTTCCAGCAGGCTCTCGAAGCGAGTCCGCCAGACGGCCATCACCTGGTCCGAGATGGCATTTGGGCCAGCAGAGGCGAGTTCGGTGGCACTGTGGTCCAGCCGCTCAAGAGTGACTCGTTCGCGTTGCGCGTTGCCGCGGCCGAACCACCGAGCCAGCGCCGAGCGGAGCCCTGTCCACGCATCTGTCCCTGCAGCCTGCGCAACAGCGCTGCCCCCGGCCGCAGCTATCGCCGTTAATGCGTCGATCATCACCCTCAGAATCCCATCGTTACTGTGTGTCCATGGCCTAGACCGTTGCTGATGATGCCTCTCTCAGTACACGTGGGAACACGAGAGACAGTTCCCGTCCCAGCCGCTTACAGCAGCCCGATCCCTTCGGATCGGCTGGTGTCCTGTCGGGTGCGCTCACGCGGTGGTGGTCGGGGCGAGGCTGAGCAGGCCCGCTCCGTAGGACTTGCTGCGCCCGATGCCGTTGAGCAGGGCGATGGTGAGGGCGTCGGGGTCGGTGACGGTGGCGGTGCCGTCGTAGCGGATAAGGCTGTGCCGCAACGTGGAACCGCCTCCTGTCGCGGAGCGTACGAGGCGCAGGGGTGTCGGCAGCAGGGTGTGGAGGTCCAGGCCGGCCGCGGCGGCGCGGCCGGTCCACCACTGATCGGCCTCGGCTCCGGCCAGCGGCGTGATTTTGCCGCGCGTGTTCTTCTGTTCCAGGGGCAGGCGTTCGCGTTTGGCAGGGTCGACGGTGGTGCGGTAGCGGACGGTCAGTCCCTTGCGCAGGGCGGCGAACATGGGGGCCAGGTTCTTGATCTCGGCGTGGCCGTACCCGGCGGGAAGACGCCCCGCGTCCAGCGGGATGGTGGCCTGGACGAGGAGGGTGCTGGTCTGCTCGGTTTCGTCGACGCGGAAGAGGAGGCCGGAGTTGTGGCGCGGGGTGTCGCCGAGGTGGTCGGGGACCAGGCGCATCAGGGTCTTGTGCATCTGGGCGGCGTCGCGCAGGTCACGTTGGACGTCGCGGCTGTGCGGGTTGAGGCGGATCCGGGCAAGGGTCGCGGCGTCACTCACGCGAATTCCTCCTGGGCGTAGTCGGTCAGTCGTTGGTGCAGGCTGGCTTGGTCGGCCCGCAGGGTTGCGGGCAGTTGCTCGGTGGTGCGGTGCACGAGGCGTTTGCCGTGGCTGCGGCTGTGCTGGGCGAAGCTGAGCGGGACGTCGTGGACGGTGAGCGTGACGGCGTCCTGGGGCAGTTGGTCTTGGTGGTAGGTCTCCCACAGGAAGTCCACCGGCACGTCGCCCCCTCGGTATGCCCGTCCCTGGTCGCCGGCTTCGGGAAGGCTGAGCGGGACCCGTTCCAGGAGCTCGCGCACGGGATCGTCGACGGCGGTGCGCAGGAGGAAGGGCTCGTCGGGTACGCAGGAGCGCCGTCCCAGGTAGGGGGCCCAGTGGGGCTGGTGGAGGGCGGTGGCGATGGCGGTGATCGTGTCGTCGGGTCCGCTGACGGCGACGGTGAAGACGGCGTCGGCGAGGTAGTGGCGGCGGGTGATCACGGCGTCGCCCTTGTGGTCGCCGCCGCTGGTGGCGGCGGTGAGGTGTTTGGGTTGTCCGCCGCCGACGGTGTGGTAGTCGATCAGCCGGATGCCCGGCCGGTCGATGCGGACGGTGAACTCCAGTTCCGCGTGCCGGGCCAGGGTGTCGTCGTCGGCGTCACGAGGGCGGCCCTGTGCCGCGCAGAACATGCCGATCAGGGCCGAGCGGGTGGGGAAGGAGGTGGTGTCGCGGGTCGGGGCGAACGCCGAGCGTTCGCCCCAGGACTGCAGGGGTCCGGCCAGCCGCAGCAGCAGTCCGCTCACCGCTCGTCCTTGGACTCGGGCAGCGCGGCGTCGACTGCGGCGTCGATCAGGTCGTGGAAGGAGTCGTGCGCATCGCCGATGCCGTCGAGCGCTTCGGTGCTGATGCCGGCGTGGCCGTGGAAGGGCCGGTTGCGGTTGCCGGTGAGGCGGTTGATGGCCTGCGCGTAGGTGGCGAGCGCCTGGCGCGAGGGGCGGGAGAAGCCGCCAGCGCGGTCGGCGGGGACGGGGGTCTCGAAGGCGGCGGCCAGGGAGATGGGCCGTTGGGTGCGGACGGCGAGGTAGGCGAGGTCGGGGAGGGTGTGCGGTGCGGTGCTGTTCTTCTTGGCCTGGGGCAGCGACATGAGGAACTGGTCCGCGAAGGAGGCCAGGACGGTGCGGGATGCCTTGTGGTCGCCGTCGAGGTTGGTCAGCAGGTCGGTGACGTTGATGGTAGCGAAGCGGTAGAAGACGCCGGCACTGAACTCGGCGGTGTCCAGGTGCCCGCTGCCGGTGTCGGCCGCGTCCAGCCAGTCGTCGACGGCGGTGAAGTAGTCGCGCTGGGGTTCGCTGGCGTGGGTAGTGAAGGCGTGGGCGACCTGGGCGGCGCCGTCGACGTTGGCGCCGGGGAGTTCGGCGAGCATGCGGCCCAGCAGGCTGATGGAGGCGGTGCGGCGTTTGAGGATCTCCTCGATCCGGGCGGTGGGCAGCAGGGCGCCGGGATCCTTCTTTCCCAGCCCCTTCTCCAGTGCCTCGCGATGTTCGCCGCACACGGCGGTCAGTTCCTCGATGCCGCTCTCGGGGAGGAAGAGCAGCACGGAGGTGTGCCCGGCCTTCTCCGTCTTCAGCGGCTTTTTCCCCGCGCTCGCCGCGACCTGGGCCCCCGCGAACTCGGCCAGATCGGCCGGCCAACCCGCCCCGATGAGCGTCTTTTTGACTTTGATGGGCACGAGGCGGGTGCGGGCGGCGGTCTCGCCGAGATCCTGCTCGACGCCGTGGCGGATCACCCGCTTCCAGGACTGGCTGGAGACGCGGATACGCGAGGCGCCGCCGTAGATGACGGTTTTCGGCGAGCCGAGATCGTCACGGTTGAGGTTGGCCGCCGGAACGGACTGGATGGCGCTGAAATCGACGAAGAGTGACATTACTTGTGTTCCTCCAGCGGGTCATGGCTGTCGTCGGGGGTGCGCGTGCGGAAGTAGCTCTCCAGCCAGCGCGTGGCGATGCGGTCGCGGTCGTGGTTCCACCAGGAGAGGTCGTCGAGCAGCACGGCCCAGTCCACCCGCACGCCGCTGCTGAGCAGGTGCCGGGTCAGGGACGGCAGCCGCGGGTGGATCGCGTCACTGCTCTGGCGGGTCATCAGGTGGAGATCGCCTTCGGCCGAAGCGGGCTTGAGGGCCCTCTTGTTGACCGCCTGGGCAAGAGAGACCCCCAGGTTGGGCCGCTTCCACCACTCCGGTACCGGCTCTCCGGCGCCGGCTTCAGCTGCAGTCGCGTGTGCTGCTGCGTCTGCGTCGCGGGCGGTGCGTGGTCGGCCGGCGATCAGGGCCGCGACGGCGTAGCGGGCCCGGCGGGCGTCGGGGTGCTGCCGCTCGGGCAGGCGCGGGACGAGGTAGCGGTGCAGGTAGGTGCAGCGCTCGACCGGGAGTCCGAGTCCGGTGCGCAGCTCGGCCTGGGTCTTCTTGTCCTGGCACAGGCCAAGGACGTAGCCCACGAAGGCG
This sequence comes from Streptomyces sp. NBC_01390, assembly GCF_045040105.1. Classification (NCBI taxonomy): domain Bacteria; kingdom Bacillati; phylum Actinomycetota; class Actinomycetes; order Kitasatosporales; family Streptomycetaceae; genus Streptomyces; species Streptomyces sp. NBC_01390. The sequence continues at coordinate 1,672,388 of NZ_CP109551.1, forward strand.
TCGCACTGCTCGATCTGTGTCTGTTTCACCGTTTTCGGCGGCGAGGAGGAAGTCATCTCACGTCCTTGAATCGCTGAGCGGGAGTCCGCCGGACGGGATGGCGGAGCGGATGACGGCGTGGGCGCGGCTGCGGGCGCGGGCTGCCCGTACGTCGGCGCGAGCGGAGCCGATCGCCTCGTCGAGTGCGCTCAGCGCTGCTTCCACGAACGGCCGGTGCGGCGGGGTGTCGCACCGCTGTGCAGTGAGCAGGTGCCAGAACTCCCGTTCGGCGGCCGGCCAGTAGCGGGCGAGCGCTGCCGAAGCCCACGGTCCGGGTTTCTTGGGGTCCAGCCTCACCTTCGCCGACGGGTCGGTGCCCGGATCGGTGGTCAGTTTCCAGGCGAGCCGGGCCGCGAACCGCAGCTGGTCGCCGACCGACTCGGCCGCCCGGTGACAGCGGGCCACATACAGGGCCATTTCTTCGTCGACGTCCGCCTGCCAGCGCAGGACCGGCGGTGTGGTCGCCTCGTACCAGCCGTTGTCACGCTGCTGCCCGTCCTGGTCGAACCCGTACGCCCGCACCCGCAGCACCGGCCGCAGCGCGGGCGGCAGGTGCTCGAACGTGCTGGGCCGCCGGGACTGGCCATCGTCCTTCAGCAGCAGCGCGTCCAGATCACGCCATATGGCGCGCTGGCCGTCGGCGGGGCGGGCGAACGGCGCGCCGGCGCCGCTTTTCGGCTGGTCCAGCACGACATACGGGTCGGCGGCGCTCAGAGCACTCTGATGCGTGGACCAGGTTACGTAGGCGTTGGTGACCGCGGTGCCCTCGGCCGACGGCTCCAGCAGCAGGGCGTGCCGCGCACGGCCGGTGAGCAGCCGTCCCGGCCAGGTCACGGGTGCGAGCGGCCCGAGCGGATCGCCAAGCGTGTCCTCTTCCCACGGGCAGTGGTCCTCGCCGTCCAGATCCACGCCGTCGCCGGGGGCGGGCACCTGGAGGATCAGTGTGGTGAACAGGTCGGACGCCCAGACGTGGAAGGAGACGCTCTTGCGCAGTGGTCCCGCGTCGCCGTTGCCCGGTTTGACGGTGGTGATCCGGCGCGGAGTGCACTGTCCCGACGGCCCGTAGTACAGCTGCGCGATCAGGTGCCAGGCGGCTTCGCCCGCGGGAACCGGCAGCGGATCACCGTCGGTGAAGTGGCCGAACAGCACTGCCCCGTTGACTCCGGTGGGCCGTCCCAGGACCAGCTTGTTCACGCCGGACGGGTTGGGCTTGCCCTTGGCATCGACGCATTCGGCTCGCAGGCGCGGATCCTGCAGGAACGGCCGCTCCGTGTCGAAGAGGTCGAATCGCCCGCTGGGGACCTCCGTGTCGAAGTAGGCGTCCACCGCCTCGGTGTCGAACCGCCCCCGGGCCAGAACCTTCGCCCGGTGCGTGAGCCAGTCCTCGATCTCGTCGGTGAGTTCCTCGTCCCCGAGTTGCACACCGTCCTCGCGGGCGATCCTCGCCGTCATCGCGGCCAGGATGCGTAACAGGCCGGAGGCCGCCGGCGGCACCGGCACTTCCACGTCCTCGATCTCATGGGCCCGGTGGAACAGCTCCCGCAGCCCGACCCGCCGCGACTGCCCTAACAGGCGTACCGGGATCCATGGCTCGTCCCGCAGGTCGAATCGACCGGTCATCCTTCCTCCCTTCCCTTGCGTTCATCGGCACGTATCAAGGCATGGCGGTGTCCCTCGCGTGATCTGAAGGGAACCGCTGCGCACAGTGAAACAGGCGCCACTGACAACGCCCTGGCTCCTGCCGAGACCACCAGTGGAGCAGACACAGACTCTGGCTGTCTCAAGAAGCCTGAAGGTGCTGTTTGATCTTCAACTGGCCATTGCGATCAAGGCCGTTGGGGCGGTACAACGTCCCCTGAGCATGCGACGTGTGCTTCACGCCCAGCCACGTCCGTCGCCCGCGGCTGGGCGCCGTACAACCACAGGAGACCCTCATGACGTCACACACAGCAGGTGTTCCGGCCTTATGGCCTGATCGGCAACACGGGGCTGGGCCCCTTGTCTTCATCACGCTCGTGATCGTTGTGGTTCTGGTGATCCAGCCGACTCCCGCTGTCGGCACGACGTGCGGCGCTCTGCTCCTCGTCGCCGCGGAGGCGTACGGCCGCCTGGCACGTCGCCGGGCCTGACCTCGTCTGTGCCGTCCTCCCGCGCACCAGGGTGGTGCGGGTGCCGGCTGCGGTGTCCTCGCCGATGTGAGGGTGTTTCGCCTGAAGGTGCGGCCTGCCTTCAGCTGCCGAGTTCTCCCCGCCGATGTGGGGGTGCACGCCCTGCCACCGGGTTTCGCTGTTCATTCCCTCACCAGCCCCAACTCCACATCCAGCCAGATGCGTTTACCGCCAACCCGGACCGCCTGCACCTGCCCTGCGATGACGGGCTGCCTGAGGACCGCAAGGTCGCCGAGCATCGGATGATCGGACCAGGCGGCCGGCGGCTGGTGCCCCTCTTCCTCACCGCGGAAATAGTCGGCACGGACGGGGATCGTCCTGCCCATCACCGTGCGCACGTCTCCCACCTGCATCCGCCCGCCCTCACCCGGTTCCGGCAGGAGCTGCGCACCGTCCACGTCCAACGTGACGCGGCCGTCCTCGTGCTCGTAGACACACAGCAGCCGGACCGAGTCCGCCCCGAGCCGGGTGGCCGCCTCCCACTCGTCTTCCGTGCCCTGCAGGTGGTGCAGGGCACGCAGTTCGAGCCCTTTCTGCGCCCGGGGAATGGCGACGAGAGAGCCGACGCTCCGCTGGGCGTGGTCATCGCCGGTGTACGCCGACCACGCCGCGGACTTTTCCGGGTTCTCCCAGTCGAAGCGGTCCGTGCGATCACCCTGGACCAGCTCGACCAGCTCCTGGACGTCCCCGGGGATGGCGATGGGCCGATCCCCACGCCCGGCCAGAACGTCCGAGGTCTCCGACAGGAGGAACTCCGCGTACACACTCCCCCACTGCTTCGGCACGCTCCCCGCGCCGGCCAGCGGATCCAGCACCACCAGGCGGGGCCCTGTCCCGGCCGCCCAGGCCGGGCGCGGTCGTCCGCCCGGCCGTCCGTGCGCGGCCCACCAGGTTTCGTGGCGCCAGCAGCGCCCTGCCCGTTGCAGCAGGAGTGCCAGCGGAGCCAGATCACTGATCACCACATCGGCGTCCAGATCGAGCGACTGTTCCACGACCTGGGTGGCCACGATGATCCGCCGCAGCGGCCTGGGTCCCGTCCGCCCCATGCCGTCGGCAACACCTTGTGTCCGCGCCTCGCGCACATCGCCCGGGAACCGCGCGTGCAGCAACTGAAGGTCCCCGTCGGCCAGGCCCCGGCCTGCCCAGCGTGCACGGAGCCGGGTGTACGTCTCCTGCGCGTCACCCACTGTGTTGCACACCACCAGCGCGCAGCCCCCCTCCCCGGTGACGACCGGCTCCAGATGGCGTTCGATGACCGCGAACCGGTTGCGGGCTCCACCCAACGAACCGTGGACCACCGCCTCCACCTCAACCTGAAGTTCCATGGACCGCTGAGCGGCCTGCTCCTTCTGGCGGCTCTCGGAGATCGCGGCACAAGCCCCGTCCGTGCGGTCCCTGCTGGCGGCGTCCACATACAGCCAGCCCGGATAAGGCGCCCTGAACGACCGCCCCTTCAGTTCGCGGCCCGTGTGCCCCGCTCCCCGCAGGTACTCCTTGATCAGCCGGTCACTGACCGACGCGGGCAAGGTCGCGGACAAAAGGATCACGGGAACGCCGTAGGCCCCCAGCCAGTTCAGCAGCCTTCCCAACAGGACCTGCATGTACGGGTCGTAGGCATGCGCCTCGTCGACGATGAACGTCTTGCCGGAGAGTGCCAGCAGCCGCAAGGCGTTGTGCCGCACCGGCAGTACCGCCATGAGCGCCTGGTCCACCGTGCCCACCGCGTACTGCGCCAGCAGCGGTCGCTTGGAACCGCGCAGCCACTGCGGGGGCCGCATCTGCGCCTGGTGACCAGCAGTGCCGCTGCCCGCGCACTCCTCCCCCTCGCAGACCAGCACCCGCGGCCCGCCATCGAGGACATCGTCTGCGTACGCACTGCTCAGCCACGCCATGCTGTGCGTCAGGGTCAGCCCGGCACCCTGCCCGTTCTGGCGGGCCAGCACACCGGCGATGCGGCCGTGCATCTGATCACTGGTGGCCATCGACGGCAGCAGAAACGCGAACCCCCGCGTCCCGAAGACCGCGGACATGGCCCGCTCCGCCTCCAGGGCGGCCTCACTCTTGCCGTCCCCCGGCGCCGCGGTAACCAGCATGATGCCGGCCCCGCCCCGATCCCCGCCCATGCCCTTCAACGCCGCCGACAACTCCTCCGTGATCGACCGCTGCAGGGAGTTGGGCTCCCCGTCGATCCCGTACGCCTCACCAAAGCCCTTACGCTCCAGCTCCACGGGCACCAGCCCAGCCTCACGCGCCAGCCTCCCCGCCTGCGCACACGACTCCACGAAATGCCCCTCCAGCGAAACACCAAGCCGCCGCTGGCGCCGCTTGAGGAAATCCTCCTGGCTGACCAGCCAGTCCGCGAGAATCACCACCCCGGTCACCAGCACCGCGGCCGGGGCCTTGAACTGCTCCGGAGGCACAGGCGACCCGAGCGCCTCGAACACCGTCGACGCATGCGCCGTACGCTGCCGCGCCCAGGCCGCTCCACCCAGCAGCGACTGATAGACGGGGCCTCCGCTGCGTTCCCTCTCCAAACGGTAGAACCGGCCGTGATGGCCGCCGACGATCTCCGCGACCCGGTCGACAGCCCCTCTCCCCGTCATGTCATCCGCAAAGCCCAGCGCGGCAAGCACCGCCGGCACCGCCGCCATTCCAGCCACGTCATGCGACAGCTTCTCCACGCCGATCCTCCCCATGTCACGGAGAAGCGCCGTACTCAGCCGCTCACGGCCACGGGCATCGCATAACTGGAAACCGGACAGCTTGCCAATGTCATGGAGCCCCGCACACAACGCCACGACCGCCCGCGCCCGCTCATGATCATCTGCCAGTCCCAGCCCGTCAGCTATACACCGCCGCTGGTTGACCGAGAGATAACGGTCCCAGATCCACAAAGCCATCGCGGCAGCATCCAGCAGATGCCGCACCAACGGATACGGCGGAAGTAACGGGTCGAGACCACGCGACTTCCCCCATGCCGACTCGTCCGGCCTCTCACACGGCCTTCGCATCATCGAGCGCCCTCCCCACCCACCACACTTCGAACTAACGCCCCGACTCAACCAGACCGCACTGACAACACCGCCTGGAGCAGCAACTTGTACGGTGAGGCCCATGGCCACCCGCTACCCTGCAACCAATTTGGCAATGACTACGCAAAGCCATCGCTAGGCAGCAGGTCAGGAAGTCCGTCCCGCCGACGCGGGGGTGTTCCGGCACGAGTCGTACCACCGAGTGCCTTGGTGGTGTCCGTCCCGCCGACGCGGGGGTGTTCCGACCCTTCAGCGCGGTTCTGGCGGCTCGGGAGGGTCCGTCCCGCCGACGCGGGGGTGTTCCGCCAGGTTCTTGGCGGGTAGGTGCCGTCGGCCAGTCCGTCCCGCCGACGCGGGGGTGTTCCGCGGCCTCCGGTGGCGCGCAGTTCGGTGAGGACGTCCGTCCCGCCGACGCGGGGGTGTTCCGGTCATCCGCAACGCGGCCTGGGCCATGGCACGGTCCGTCCCGCCGACGCGGGGGTGTTCCGGAATGGGCCGCCACCTTCCCGGCCGCCCTCATGTCCGTCCCGCCGACGCGGGGGTGTTCCATCCACCGTCGCGGACCCGTTCAGGGTTTTCCCGTCCGTCCCGCCGACGCGGGGGTGTTCCGCCAGGTTCTTGGCGGGTAGGTGCCGTCGGCCAGTCCGTCCCGCCGACGCGGGGGTGTTCCGCGGCCTCCGGTGGCGCGCAGTTCGGTGAGGACGTCCGTCCCGCCGACGCGGGGGTGTTCCGTCCACGGTCACCGTCGGCACCACCATCCAGGTGTCCGTCCCGCCGACGCGGGGGTGTTCCGCTGGAATCCGCCGGGAAAATCCACCGCGTAAAGTCCGTCCCGCCGACGCGGGGGTGTTCCGATCCGGTTCGCTCCAAACGGCTCGATCTACGTGTCCGTCCCGCCGACGCGGAGGTGTTCCGAAGGGTGGGCCCTCGTCCGCCGTGGTGGCCGCGTCCGTCCCGCCGACGCGGGGGTGTTCCGGACATGTGCCAGGGAGACAACGCGCCGTCAGTGTCCGTCCCGCCGACGCGGGGGTGTTCCGGTGGCGAGGATCTCGACGTTGCGGCGCTGATGGTCCGTCCCGCCGACGCGGGGGTGTTCCGATCTCAGGGCTGCATGCGGCGTACTCGTCGATGTCCGTCCCGCCGACGCGGGGTGTTCCGTGGACCACCGACGCGCTGAAGAAGTCCGAGGCGTCCGTCCCGCCGACGCGGGGCGGGGTGTTCCGGTCCGCCGCACTCACCGCGAGGTCGTCATTGAGTCCGTCCCGCCGACGCGGGAGTGTTCCGGAAATCCGCGGGGACCACCCCGGCCTTGACGCGTCCGTCCCGCCGACTCGGGGGTGTTCCCTGCGCGGCCAGGGCGGAATTGACGACGGCGGAGTCCGTCCCGCCGACGCGGGGGTGTTCCGACGCCCGAACCCGCCCAGCGGGAATCCCAGCGGTCCGTCCCGCCGACGCGGGGGTGTTCCGTCGATGAGGTTGGGGACGAGGTCGGTGCCCTGGTACGTCCCGCCGACGCGGGGGTGTTCCGGTGGCGCTGTACGGGACGACGTCGCTTCGTGGGTCCGTCCCGCCGACGCGGGGGTGTTCCGCTGCCGACGACGGGGATGCGGAGCCGGGTGAGGTCCGTCCCGCCGACGCGGGGGTGTTCCGGGCCGCCGAGGAAAAGGGAGTTGAACCGGGAGAGTCCGTCCCGCCGACGCGGGGGTGTTCCGTTCTCGCCGGTGAAGGAGTACCGGCCGACCCAGTCCGTCCCGCCGACGCGGGGGTGTTCCGAGCACCAGGTCGTTGCACAGCAGGCTCCAGCCGTCCGTCCCGCCGACGCGGGGGTGTTCCGTGGGCCGACATCCGCATCCCCGCCCTCCTCGAGTCCGTCCCGCCGACGCGGGGGTGTCCCGGCTTCGGGGCTCATCTCGGACAGCCGCTTGATGTCCGTCCCGCCGACGCGGGAGTGTTCCGGCGACGTTCAGGGCCTTCTCCTTGGCTTTGCGGTCTGTCCCGCCGACGCGGGGGTGTTCCGTTCTCCAACCTCGACCCCAACGAGCTGGCCGAGTCCGTCCCGCCGACGCGGGGGTGTTCCGAGGCCCTTGGTGGTGCTGGCCACGTTCGTGGTGTCCGTGCCGCCGACGCGGGGTGTTCCGTTACTACGAGGGGCACCACGAGAGGCCACACGGTCCATCCCGCCGACGCGGGGGTGTTCCGCACGCGTTCGCCTGGCTGATCCGGGAGGAGGGGTCCGTCCCGCTGACTCGGGGGTGTTCCGAACTCAACCGGCTGCGCGCCATGGCCACTGACGTCTGTCCCGCCGACGCGAGGGTGTTCCGTCGACGTTCTCGCAGACCCGGTCGCCGAACACGTCCGTCCCGCAGGCGCGGGGGTGTTCCGTGGGTGCCCTTCAAGTGGAGCGCTGCCGATTTGTCTGTCCCGCCGACGCGGGGGTGTTTCGCCGCGGCCGGCCTGCAGCCACCTCCGGTATTCGTCCGTCCCGCCAACGCGGGGGTGTTCCGTCCTGCCCGGCCTTGGCCGCGTCTGCCAGCCAGTCCGTCCCGCCAACGCGGGGTGTACCGGGTCTCGCCGACTCCGACCTGAGCAAGATGTCGTCCGTCCCGCCGATGCGGGGGTGTTCCGTCGAGGCCCCCGAGACTCAGGCCCCGTAGGAATGGCGCAAAACCCCAGCCGCGGCGGAACTGTGACTGCTGCCCCACAGGGTCTCCCGCAACGGGGACGTCAGCCGTACGTCACTGGCCGCCACACACTCCGCCTAGACCCCCGCCTCGGCCTCGTACGGGAGCGGGCCTCATAAGGTCACCACTCGCCCCCGCTGAGGCCAGACACGAATAGCCGGGAGCGGCCTACCGACCACCCAGTAAGTGACAGCAGCTCACCAGGTACGGCGTGCACGAGGCCCCGCGTACGGGGGATGACGCGGGGCCTCGTGCACGCAATCTAGCGTGGACAGCCCCACTGAGACAGCCCGGTCCAAGGACGAAGCCGCGGAACATAGCAGCGGATCGCCGGTTGGCCAAACCGGGAATCGTCCGCATCATTGATAGTCCACCGCCACCCCTGACCGTCACGTCGGAAGGCTGCGCTACGAGCTCTGACCGACAACTGCACACGCCGTACCACCACCGCGCTGGCCCAGCCCATACACCGGGATGCGCCGGTCTACGCCGCGGTGTAGCTGAGGCGGAGCAGGTCCTTGGCGCGCTCCAGGTCCCGCTCCGTACGCAGCTGCAGCTCCAGGTCCCCCGTGCCGTGGTGGCCGAGCCCCGTCACGTCCCGGGTAAAGCCGGGAACGAGGTCGACCTGTTTCGGGTCGGCCTTGAGGTAGACGAGAACCTTGGTCTGCTGCGGCGGGCAGACGCAGGCGATGTTCCGCAGCCGCTGGTAGGCCCGGTACTGCTTGCGCTGCACCCGGGTGATGCCGTCCCCGAGGCCGAGCAGGACCTCGTCGACGGCCGCGCCGAGCTCGGCCATCGCCCCATCCGCCTTGCGCACCCGCGCCGCCTCCGGCGTACGGCGACGACGGGCTGCTCCGGGAACTGCGGCCAGGCCGGTGACCGAAGCCACCGTCTCAAGGCTGAGGTGCTCGGTGCCGAAGTAGCGGTAGCGGACCAGGTCGATGCTGCGCCGGTGCTCCCGTACGGCGTGCACGTCGTAGCGGGTGAAGTCACCGGCGACGCAGATCAGGCGCGGGCCGCTCCACAGGACCTGGGACGCGACCGTCACCCCGAGCCGGTCGCGGACCAGGTGCTCGAACTCGGCACGGTGGTCCATCAGCCACGCCAGATAGAACAGGCCCTGGTGGATGACGCCGGCGTCGACGCCGCGCTTGTACTCGACGATCACCGGCGAGCCGTTCTCGTCCAGCCCGAGCGAGTCGATCCGACCCCCATGCACCGGGCCCGTGCCGTACTCGCTCGCCAGGAGCCGCACCCCCAGCATCATCTCCATGTGCGCCTCGACGAGACCCTGCACATCCGCCTCGGCCTCGGCAAGACGCGGCGCGACCTCCGTCACGCCGTCATTGGTCGTGTGGAACAGCTTCAGACCCGACACCTTCCCCTCCTCGACTCGACGATCAAGAACGCCGGGGAGGGGGTGATTGTTTCCGCGATCGCCTTCGAGCGCGTGAAGATGCTGTGAGAGGCTACGTCCGAGCCGCTGGGCCGCGCTGATGCTCCACAAGTCCCACGGGTTGCCTGATCCCACATACGTCTCTTCCCGGGACAGCTGACCCAATGGTGCGACCCCTTGCCCCCGAGAAGATGCAGTACCGCAGCGGTCTACTCGACGACTTCATCACCGAAACCGGCCTGATCTTCAATCCACCGTAGTCGCCCCGGAACGCGACGACGCGGCGGATTACAGCAGTGGACCCCCGGTTGGGCAAACCGGGAATCGGGCGACGAAGCTGACGGCCAGCGTCAGGGATGACCCGTCCAGCCAGACGCATCTCCCGTCGAAGGTCAACACGGTGATCGTCCCCCTACCATCCCCGTAAGGCCGATTCCGAGCGTCTGTGGCGAACAGCCGCCGAGTTCGTGCGAGCCCCGGCAAGATGGGCCCCATGGATATGGCGGACACGGGCGCCATCGCTGCCCTTCTTTCCATACCCGTCGCCCTTGTCGCGGCGTGGTGGAACAAGCGCAGTGCAGAGCGAGCAACGGCCGCCGCGCTCACTGCGGGACGCGCTCAGGCCGCTGCGTCCTTGACGGCCGTACGGGCCCAGGACCGCGCCGAAAACGATCGGTGGCACCGCGCGCAACTTGGCGACGCGGCAGTCGAGTTCCTCCGCGCGACGGACGCCTTGACCTGGATTGTGAAACGGCTGCCCGGTGTCGAACACGAGCTGCGCCAGCCCCTCGTCTGGGAACACGCCAAGGCAGTGGAAGATGCCTACGCCCCGTTGGAACTCATCACCCCTACGGCCCTCCTGTCCCCTGCGCAGCAGCTGCGTGCATGCTGCCGGCACCTGGAGCGAGTAGCGCTCGACCGGGCGGTGCTCCACTCGACCATCGATGCGCTGGAAGCCGGATGGTGCCCCGGCAGCGCCGAGACGGGTTGGTGCTCCGGCGATGTGGAGAACTGCACACACGAGGGCCACAATGCGGCGTGGGTCGCGTGGGACCTCCTCACCAGCTGGGCCGACAAAGAACACGAGGAGAGACGAAACGACAGGGACCTGCTGGACTTCTGCCTCCGTGACAGCGGCATCCTGTCCGACACGCAGGTGGACCAGGCTCTCGAACTCGCCAACCGCTGCCCCTCGACCTGGGACCAGCTGGTCGGCGGCTGGCTCCGAGACCCGCTCATGGACAGCGCAGAATCCGCCCGCGAAGCCTTCATGACCGCTGCCCGAAGCACCACGCTCAACGCAGCGACGCCTACTCCTGGTTGAGAACCCTGTTCGGCCAGACCGCGCGTCCATCAGCCACTACCTCCTGCCGGTTGCCTAAAGCCCAGACCACCGCCGGCACCTGAGCCAGCAGCCAGCAGCCACAGTCCGGACCATTCACGGACCACAGGACTGCTGAATGTCGTCCCTGGCCTTGAACGCGCAGATCAACCAGTGCCGAGCACTTGTACCGTTAGCAGACGAAGAACCTGCTGGGCGGTCTGTACCAGTGGCCGAGTTTGACCGCTTGGCACCACAAATTCCTCGGCGATCGCGCCTGACCGACCTACGCATTCAGATCGGCTGACCTGCGGCGCAGCACGCCTGACTCCCCATCAGAACGAGCGTCAAATGAGCGTCACGAGCGTCATTTCAGCGTCAAGATATCGCCCGTAACGCCCACACCACACATAATGCGCACGCACAAAACCCCAGCTCAGGCCCCCTTGGCGACCGGCTCCAGAATCGCCACGCACTCCACATGATGCGTCATCGGAAACAGGTCGAGGACGCGCACTGCCGGACGCCCCCCTCACGTTCGAAAGGCTCAAGGTCCACCAGACGCGCGCCCCGTCCGACACTCGCTCGAGTGGCCAATGCGTCCGGCTACGGCGGCAGGCCGAGCAGGGCACAGTCCGGTTCCGTGAGGCACCCCTGAACAGGTCGGTCCTCAACCTGGTAACCCGTGATGCACGAGGATTCGGCCGACGGCCTCACGGCTTGCGGAAACTCGGGACCAAGCCTGCCCCTCTCGATTCACCGGCAGGGAAACCCGTTCGCCAGACAGGCGAGCGCTCTGCTTGGCTCCCCCCATGAGCGATCTTCACATCCGCTGCGCCACCCTCTCGGACATCGACACCGTGCTGCAGTTCTGGCGCGAAGCCGCGGAAGGAACGAGCATCAGCGACGACCACGACGGAGTGGCCCGACTCATCACACGAGATCCCGAAGCCCTGCTCCTCGCAGAGCGCGACGGCAACCTCACCGGAACCGTCATAGCCGGCTTCGACGGATGGCGATGCTCCGCCTACCGACTCGCCGTACACTCCGACCACCGTCGGCAAGGCATCGCCACCGCCCTCCTGGAAGCGGCAGAACAACGCTTCGGCGCCCTGGGCGGGCGACGCGTCGACGCCATGGTCCTGGAAGCCAACGAACAGGCCCACCACACCTGGGCCGCCACTGGCTACCATCGCGAAGACCACTGGCGACGCTGGGTCAAACTACTGTAGGCACCCGCCGGGAAGCTTGTGAGCAGCCAAGATTCGACGGCTCAAAGATCCACTTGATTACCGAGCGGACCGGTCTGCCCCTGTCCGTGGGGATCTCGGGTGCCAACGTCCATGACAGCCAGGCCCTGATCCCGCTTGTGAAGGGCATACCGCCGGTCCGGTCCCGCCGGGGCCCCCGGCGTCGCAAGCCCGGCAAGCTCCATGCCGACAAGGGCTACGACTATGCCCACCTGCGGCGATGGTTAAGCTGCCGAGGCATCCGGCACCGCATCGCCCGCAAGGGAGTTGAGACCTCCCAGCGGCTGGGGCGTCACCGTTGGACGATCGAACGCACCATGTCCTGGCTCGCCGGCTGCCGCCGTCTCCACCGTCGTTATGAGCGCACGGCCGAGCACTTCCTCGCCTTCACGAGTATCGCCTGCACCCTCATCTGTTACCGGCGGCTCGGCCGCTGATGTGGGCCCGCAGCAGCTTCACCGCCAAGTCGTGGCTGTAGTGCTTGGCCATGTCCATGGGGGTGCGACCGTCTGGATCGGCGAGCTCCGGGTCAGCCCCGAAGGCCAGCAGCACAGCAGTGGAGTGCACGGTCAACGGTTGACCGCTCTGCAGGGAGCCATCGCCCTCGGCGTCGACTGCGTGCGTCAGCAGCGTCATGTTGCTGAAGACCTCATCAGGATCGGTACCGTCGGCCAGCAACCGGGCCAGGGTCTCCGCATCCTCGTGCTCGACCGCGTGATGCGCGGGTGTCCAGTAGTCGCTCACCAAGGCATTCAACCGTCACCACAGCACGTCTGCCAGCGACTATCTACACAATCATCCACCAATTGAGATGACGTCTAAAGCCAATGCCGTTGCTTTTGCCGCGGGCGTAGGCTGGTTGGGAGTGGGTGCCGGGGGTGGTGCGGGTGGCTGCGAGTGCGTCTGACTTATCGGGTCTTGGCCTGTTGACCTGGGTGTATCCGCCGGGGTTGGTGGACCGGGTGGTGGCCGCGTGTGGACGTTCAGAGCAACGTAGGCGGCTGCTTCCTGCGCGGTTGGTCGTGTACTTCGTCTTGGGGCTGGCGCTGTTCTCGCCTGCTCCGTATCTCGAGGTCATGCGACATCTGGTCGCGGGATTACGCGGTCTGGGGCTGCTGGGTGACTGGCACATTCCAGCGAAGTCCTCGCTGTTCAGGGCCCGGCAGCGGCTGGGTTCCGAGCCGCTGCAGGTTCTGTTCGCGGCGACCGCGAAGCCGATGGCCGCCGAGTCGACGCCCGGTGCGTTCTGGCGGGGCCTGCGGCTGCTGGCTGTCGACGGGACGTGCTGGGACGTCGCCGATTCCGAAGCCAACCAGACCGCCTTCGGCCGTCCCGGCAACGGCCGCGGGACGGGACGCAGTGCCTTCGTCCAGGTGCGGATGGCGGCTCTGGTGGAAGTGGGCAGCCACGCGGTGCTGGACGCGGAACTCGCCGGCTGCCGGACCGGGGAAGTCACCCTGGTGGGCCGCCTGACCCGCTCATGCGGCCCCGGCCAGCTGGTCCTGGCCGACCGCGAGTTCCTGGGCGTTCCGCTGTGGCGGGCATTCACCGCCACGGGAGCCGACCTGCTGTGGAGGGTGCCCGCCAACCGCGTCCTGCCCGTCCGCAAGCTCCTTCGTGACGGATCATGGCTCTCCCACATCCACGCCGGCACCGACAGGGCGAAACGTGATCCGGTCGAGGTCCGAGTCCTGGCCTACCAGCTCAAAGACACCGGTGGCGCCGCTGCGGTCGGCGATTACCGTCTGGTCACCAGCCTCCTGGACGCCCGCCGCCATCCGGCCCGGCAACTGGCCGCGCTCTACCGCGAACGCTGGGAGATCGAATCCGTCTTCGCCGAGATCAAGACCCACCAACGCGGCGCACGGGTCGTGCTCAGCAGCAAGACCCCTGACGGTGTCCTCCAGCAGATCTGGGCCCATCTCCTGGTCCACCATGCGCTGCGGGAATTGATGCTGAGAACCGCGGCCACCCGCAAACTCGACCCCGACCGCATCTCCTTCACCGAAACCCTGCGCTCCGCCCGCCGCAGCGTGACCGTCACCCCGGGTGGTTTTTCCCCCTGAACTCCTGGTCAGAGCACTGCAAGTACTCCAAGAAGACCTCCTGGAAAGACTCATGCCCGCCAGACGCCTGCGCAGCCAGCCCCGCGTCGTCAAACGCAAGATGTCCAACTACCGGCTCAAGCGGGCCGAACACCGCGCATGGCCCCAGCCCACCCGCACCGGCACCGAAGCCATCCGCATCAAACGCCCCCAACCCGCAGAACCGTAAAGCAACGGCATTGCGTCTAAAGCGTGTTGCACAAGGCTCTGAACTGGGCATATCCGTTGTATGGCTGGGGTGTTGAGGGCCGAGCGGGTGTGGGTGGAGACGTTCACGGGGCTGCGGGTTGAGCAGTTTGGCCGGTTGCTGCGGGCGGTGCGTGAGCGCGGTGGGAACGGCACCTTGCAGGGGCGGCCGTGGGCGCTGCCGCTGGCCGAACGGGTGCTGATCGTGGCGGTGTACTACCGCACCAACCTCACGATGCGGCAGCTCGGCCCGCTGTTCGGTGTTTCCTCATCGACGGTGTGCCGGGTGATCCAGAAGCTGGGTCCGCTGCTCGCACTGGAGCCGGTGGCCCGGCCGGCCGACGCGGCGGACCGGTTGTGGATCGTGGACGGCACCCTGGTCCCGGTCCGCGACCGCACCGTTGGTGCTTCCAGCCGCAACTACCGGTTCTCGGCGAACGTGCAGGTCATCGTGGACGCTGACACGCGCCTGGTGATCGCGGCCGGTCGTCCGCTGCCGGGGACCACCGCGGACGCCCACGCCTGGCGCGCTTCGGACCTGGCCCAGTACTGCCAGGGCGTCACGGTCCTGGCCGACGGTGCCTACCTGAACTGCGGCATGGTCACCCCGCACCGCAAACGCCCCCGCCGCGAGCTGCTGCCCGGCGAGGAGAGCGACAACGCCGCCCACCGCACGGTCCGCGCCCGGGTTGAGCATGTGATCGGCCGGATGAAGAACTACAAGATCCTCCGCGACTGCCGGCAACGCGGCGACGGCCTCCACCACGCGGTCCAGGCCGTGGCCCACATGCACAACCTCGCCCTCGCCTCATGACCAGGCAACCGCGGACGCCGTTATCGCCGCGTTCTGGGCCGACAAGGCCGAACGCAACAAGGACGGCTCGTACTCGATCCGCGATGTGGCCGGACCCGACGAGTACAGCAACGGTGTCGACGACGCGGTCTTCACCAACGCGGGCGCGGCCACCACACTGCGCCACGCCGCCGAGGCCGTCGAACTCCTCGGCGGGCGGCCCGATCCCGCCTGGCGCCGGATCGCCTCGAAGCTGCGGATCCCGTACGACCCACGACGGAAGATCTTCTGGCAGTACGAGGGGTTCCAGCGGCTGTCCGCGCCGAAGATCAAGCAGGCGGACACGGTGCTGCTCATGTATCCGCTGGAGTGGCCGATGCCGAAGGGTGCCGCGGCGGCGACGCTCGACCACTATGCGGCGATCACCGACCCGGACGGTCCGGCGATGACCGACTCGGTGCACGCGGTGGACGCGGCCGCGATCGGGGAGCCCGGGTGCTCCACGTATACGTACCTGCAGCGCTCCATCCGGCCTTTCGTGCGCGGCCCGTTCGCGCTGTTCTCGGAGGCGCGCGGCGAGAAGGCCGGTGCGCACGATCCCCTCGCGGGCTCCCCCGCGCAGGACTTCCTGACCGGCAAGGGCGGTTTTCTGCAGGTCTTCACGCACGGTCTGACGGGGCTGCGGCTTCGGCCGGACGCGGCGCATCTGGACCCGACGCTGCCGCCTCAACTCGCTTCGGGCGTACGGCTGTACGGGCTGTCGTGGCGCGGGCGTACGTATGACGTGAACGTGGGGCCGCGCGAGACGACGGTGCGCCTGACGTCCGGGAAGCCCTTCACGGTCGAGTCGCCCCAGGGCTCCTTCCCGGTGACGCCCGGCGAGCCGGCCGTCCTCAAGACCCGCCGCCCGAACCTGACACCGGGCGGCTCCCTCGCGCGGTGCCGGCCGGTGTCGGCGAGCTCGGAGGAGCCGGGGCTGTACGCAGCGGCGGCGGTGGACGGGAGCGCGGCGACGGTGTGGAAGCCGGAGCGGGCGGGGGCGTGGCTGAAGGTGGATCTGGGGCGGGTGCGGGCGGTGAAGTCCGTGTCGGCGGGCGGGAGTTATCGGGTGGAGTCGTCGGTGGACGGGAAGCGGTGGGGGGCGTTTTCGGCAGGGAGTTCGGTGCGGTGGGTGCGGATCGTGCAGACGGGGGCGGGGCCGGAGGCGGTGGGTGAGGTGGAGGTGCGGTGAGCGGCGGGCCGGTCCGGCGATCGTTCTCGTCACCTCCCGGACCAGGGTCAGTCCGAAGGCCCGACCGTCACCGTGAAGCAGCTGTTGACCCAGTCGATGTGCCGCCAAGGCCCCTGGCCGATCTGCGAGCAGCCGCCCGGTTCGACCTTGAGCCTGCCCTGATCGACCGACACCAGCACGGCGCCGGCGAACCGTCCGAACCCGGGCCCCACAGGATTGATCCAGCCCTCGAAGGTCACCATCCGGCGGCGGCTGTTGTCATCCACCATCTCGCCGCCGATGCGGCAGACGACCTGGTCGCCGAAGGCGCTGTTGAATCCGGTCTGGTTGATGAGGGTGGCCACACAGCCAACCCGCCCCTGACCCAAATCCTGCGCATAGACACCGAACTTCGCCTCGGCATCACCGGCTTTCCCGCCCGCGGTACGGGCCACCAGAAAGACCTCCGGATGCCAGTCCAGCCAGCCCACGTCCGGCGCCGGCGGGCTCGCAGTGGTTTCACCCGCCCGCAGCTGCGACTGCTCGCGCCGCGACGTATTGTCCCGGCGCCCCGCCGGCTTGCGCTTCGCCTTCGCGGCCGGCTTCGGGGACCTGAGGACGAATCTGTCACCTTCGACGCTCAGACCGTCCTGGGCCTGCACCCAGTTCTTCAGTACGTCGAACGACTGGATCATGTTGCCGACGAACTCGAACGGCTTGGTGGGGTCGAAACCCCCGCCTTCCCCCATCAGCCCTCACCCCCCTCGACCGGCTCCGGATCACACGGCCCCGCCTCCCACGGCAACTCCGCCGTGCTCAGCGCGACCAGCGTCGTCGGGACCGTGACCGGCCACGGCGTACCCGTCGGCACCCCGCCCGTGCGGTCCTGGGAGGCGCGGATCTCCTCCGTCAGGTCGAGGGACGGGTCGTCCGCCGGGCGCGGGGCCGGTGAAGTCGGGTACGGGTCGGGGATGTTGAGGCTCAGGTGGCTGGCGAGGACCTCCTCGAAGCCGGGGCGTACCGGAAGGATCATGCGGGCGTATCCGGCCCGCAGGAACGCGGCGAACTTGGGGTCCGGGTCGTCACGCAGGACGGCCTCCGGCCAGTCCGCGCGGCCGCTCCAGAAGTACGGGTACAGGGTGTACGCCGCGTGCTCCCACTCGAAGGCCACCTCGTAGAGCCGGACGAGCCGCCCCGCCCGCTGCGCCTTCGCGGGGTCGAGCGACGGAGGCGTGCCGGCGACCAGATCACCCGGCTGTACGGCGGTGAGTTGCTCCGCCGCGACACCGCCGAGCATCGCGACCGCGGAGCGCTTGAGTTCGTCGAGGATGGTCCGCTCGTTGTCCAGCGGGTTGCGCCCTTCGATGACCACACCCCTTCGCGTCTCGGCCTGGGCCACGGCGGCCCGGAAGTCCGACTCCCAGGAGGCGTGGGCGGCGAGGACGGCCTCGTAAGCCTGCATCTGCCAGCGGTGGTACAGGTCGGTGGTCTGGATGCAGATCACCGAGACCGTCATGGACAGGGCGGTGGCGGGTGCGCCGACGCAGGCGGCGATGGGCAGGGTGAGGTCGTCGGGTTCGGCGCCGGTCAGCTCGGCCTGGATGCCCAGGCGTTGGCCGTGGTCGAAGAGTCCCGTGATCTTCTGGGGGCCGACCGGGATGGAGCGCAGGACCGGGCCGATCGCCAGGTCGACGTGGTGGCGGGGTGGCCAGCCGCGGGAGGCGTCAAGGTAGTTGCGGAGGTTCCACAGCACGCGCTGGGGCACCTTGGGCAGGCTGCTGAGCAGGGCGAGCAGGCGGAGTCCGGTCGCGTGGTCCGGCTCGTTCACCACCGGCACGGGCTCGGTCTGCGGGGCCCAGGACCACCAGCGCTGCATGAACGGTGTCATCGCCTTCCACCAGTCCGCGTCCGTGTCGAACTGATCCTGCAGCTCCCGCGAGAACGCCTCGATATCGGCGTAGACGAGGGAGATCAGCTCCCGGGGATCCCCGCTCGCACTGAGCACATTGGCGACGTACTGGGTGGGCACATACCCGTTGGGCACGGTGAGTTCCGTGTTGACCTTCACCAGGGGCGGCGGTTCGGACCCTGTCCCCTTCTTCTCCTTGTCGTCGGCGTCCTTGGACGTGGAGGGCTGCTCCCCCGGCGGCGCCTCCATACTGAACGCCGTGGTCACCGTGATCATCGCGGCCGGAGGCGGCGGGAAGTCGGGCACCCGGAACGTGGCGGCCAGGGTGCGCCAGGTCGTCTCGCCGACGAGTTCGGGGGTCAGCGGGGTCTTGGTGCCCGGGACGTTGAGCGGAGGCGGCGGATCCATCGAGATGTCCAGGCCCGCTCCCCTGCCCTGTGCGTAACGGAGGTTGGCCGACGGGTCGGAGACGCCGATCTCGATCAGGGCCCGCAGGCCGTACTCGTAGACCTGGGCGCAGTACTCCTTGTTCAGCCAGCGGTACATGCCGACGACCGGCTTGTCCTGGGCCTTGAGGACATGGCGGTTGAGCTCGCTGACCGTGCGCCGGGTCAGCTGCCTGCGGGTTTCCTCGGTGCGTTTGCGCAGCCGGTCGCTGGCGCGTTCGGTGAGCTCGCGGGCGAAGCGGCTGCTCGAAGAGGCCGATTCGCTGCGGGAGTTGTTCTTGGCGTAACCGGCCGTGGCGGTGACCTGAACATACGGGCCGTATCCGGCCGAGAGGCTGCCGCCGAGCGTGATCTGTTCGCTCTCGTTGTACGCGGACTGGGTCTCCTTGCCGAGCTCGGAGCGTTCCGTCGTCTGGGAGTCGTGGGTGCGCTCGCGCTCCTCCTCGACGACGGACGTCGTCTCCTCCTCGCGGAGGTCCACGATCTCGTGCCGGCGCTCCTTGGTCTCGCCTTCGAGGACGTTCTCGACATGGGCGATCTCGCCGAAGGTGTAGCCGCGCAACTGCTGCCGGATCACCTTGAGTTCGCCGATGAACGGCGGGCTGAGGAGGCGGGCCTGGCCCGGCTGGGTGGTGGGGACGACCGGCTTGAGGATCTCGCCGGGGTCGATCCGTATGCCGTCGAGGGTCGAGCCCTTGCGGCGGGCGATCTCCTGGAGTACGGCAAGCCGGCGCTCCGCGGCGCCCGCCGGGGCCAGCAAGGGGGCGTGGACGCGCTCGGCGCGGGTAAGGAGCTGCTCGACGAGCTCGGGCACGGGGGTGCCGTCGGCCGCGAGGCCCTCCTCCTGGAGGAGCTCGCGGGTGGTGGGGGCGAGGAGGGCGCGCAGCGGTTCGTTCATCGCCCAGTTGTCGAGGGGGTTCCTGCGCAGTACGGCTTTCAGGTCGGTGAGGGAGGACTCCAGGCGTACGAGCTTGTCGATGGCGCGCGCCCTGTCCTCGCCCGCCTTGTCGCCGGGCTCCTTGGCGTCCTGTGGCTGCTGTTGCGCGGGGGTGTCCGCGTCGGAGGGCACGAGGACGAGGCCGTTCGCGAGGAGGTCGCTCACCTGGTCCGCGCGCAGCTCCGGCTTGTCGGCCAGCACGCTGAGCAGCTCCCACACCAGGAGCAGCCGGGTCAGCAGGCCGCGGGCGGCGGCGGGCGGTTCGGCGGCGTAGGTGACGGCGAGCAGGCTGTCCGCGTGGTCCAGCCACAGCCCGTGGATGTACGGGTCGTCGAGCAGCTCCCGCAGGGTGGGCCTGCCCTTCGGCGGTGTTGATCCGCCCTTCGGGTATCCGTGCTTGTCCACCTGCGGTGCGGGGTTGTCCTGCGACCGTGCCGGATCGTCCTGGGATGGTGCCGGATCGCCCTGTGACGGCTCAGGCTGCTGCTCCTTCGGCCGGTCCGGTAACGCCGAGGAGAGCGCCTCGACCATCCGGGTCCCGATCCGCTTGCCGGAGATCCGGTCGCCGGCCTCGGTCAGCAGGTCGTTCAACTCCCGTATCACCTGGGGAACTTGCGCACGGGTGCCGATGAAGCGGGGATTCCTGCGCTGATCTCCGCCCTCGCCGCTGACCACGTTGAACGGCGCGCGCAGATACTCCCCGGCCACCTCGGCCCGCTCCTTCGGCCCGGCGACGCGTACGAGCTGCAGATGCAGGGCGGTCGGCGCGGCGGGGTCGTAGGCCGGTGCGGTCAGGCGCCGCGCGCCGTTCCTGCGCGGCTCGGGGTCGCGCAGGGCGACGAAGCGGAAGACGTCCTCGGTGGGGCCCATGATCACCCGCTCGGGTCGGCGACGGGACGCCCATCATGCCAACGCCCCCGCAAGCCGGGCCATACGCACTTAAGACGTATTCTGCTCCGCCGCGGCTCAACCAGCCCACGCGGGAGGTCACTTGATGGTGGTGTCCCCCAGCGCCACGAGCAGCTTGCGCAGCTTTGCCGCCAGTTCCTCGCACTCCTCGCGGTCGAAGTCCGCGAGGAGGCGGGCCTCGTTGGCGAGGTGTTCCTTCATGAAGGTACGGGTGACGTCGTGGCCGCGCTCGGTGAGGCGGATCTTGACCGTGCGGCGGTCGCCGGTGTCGCGTACCCGCTCGACCAGCCCCTTGGCCTCCATGCGGTCGATGCGGTTGGTGATCGCGCCCGAGGTGACCATGGCGGCCTTACGGAAGGCGCCCGCGGTCAGCTCGTACGGCGGGCCTGAGCGCTGCAGCGTCGTGAGGACGTCGAACTCGCCCATCTCCAGGCCGCGTTCGGCCGCGAAGGACAGCGATGGCTCGCAGGGAGACGGGATCTCTGCGCTAAGGCCGACCCCATCTCCGTACGCTGGCACCGCCTCCGCTACGACCACGAGCTGTACTCGGACGACTCGCTCGCGCGCCACGGATACGGCCCTCACTGCCATCCGCTACGTGCTCAGCGACCACGTGGGACTCGCCTTCTGAAGCCTTCCTGCACCGACCTGGCCCGGCCCAGGGCTGTTGCAAAGTCTGATGATCTTGAATCGTTGCCGGTCAGCTCAGCCCGAGGAGGTCGAGCGGACGGCGGAAGGGCTCGTAGGACATCTCGCGGATTCCGGCGGCGATGTTGGCGTGGCCTGCTGTTCGCAGGACGTTGATCGCGAAGCTGCGGAGTGTGGCCATGTTCTGCGGCCCGTGTCCGGTGCGGATCTTCGAGGCGTCTTCGGTGAAGGTGGTGTCGCGGACGAAGTGGAGCCGGTTCTCGATCACCCATTGGGAACGGGCCAGCTGTCCGAGCCGCTGGGGGGATGCCTGGCGGGCTGTCAGGTCGGTGAGCGCGTAGACGGTCTGCCGGGTGACCTTGCAGGTCCTGATGTCGGTGCGGTGGCGCAGGATTTTCACGGCCTGGACCGCATGGGGAAAGTCCAGGCCGAGGTCGGTGACCGTCAAGGCCCTGGTCCGCCCTCGTCTCCTTGCGGCCGTGCCCCGTCTCGCGGTCGTAGCGCCGGGCGGTGGCATGCTTCCATGGCAGTGCCCTCAACTGCCGCAACAGCCCGGGCTGGTTGGCTTTGACCACCAGCAGGAAGTGCGCCTGCTTCTCCTCCACCAGGAACCGGGCGTGGGCGCGCTGGGTGTGCAGCGCGTCGGCGGTCACTGTGACTCCGGCCAGGTCGAACGGCTCCAGCAGGGCGGCGAAACAGGTGATCTCGTTGGTCTTGTCCGGCACCCGCAACTGGGTGACCGTCTGTCCGGCGCCGGTCATCGCGGCCAGCAGGTGCGCGGCCGGGCCGGTTGCGGTGCGCGAGCCCCGGGCGCTCTTGCCGTCCACCGCGAGGGTGCCGGCCCCGGCTGGATCGGTGCCGAGCAGGTCGGCGAGCCCGCCCGGGCAGACCGCGTTCAGGACGCGGCGCACGGTCGCCGCGCTCGGCGCGACGCGGACGCTGAACACCGTGGCGACGCGGGCGCCGAGCCGGGCGAGGGCCGTCTGCGGGGCCGACCTGGCCCATTGTCCGATCGCCGTGAACGAGCGGGCCCCGGCCAGTACGGCGGAGCAGGCGATCAGCAGGACGCTCACGAACGAGTGACGCCTCCCGCGCCGATGGCGCGGATCGGCCAGCGTGACCAGCCGCTGCGACAGATGCGGGAGCGCGCGGTGCTGACGCGAGGGCGACTTGATCAGGCAGACACTGGCAGACTGACGGCACATCGAAGCTCCGGTTGGACAGGGCGACTTGGCAAGGTCACCCCTTCAACTGGAGCTTCGTTGCGTACGTGGCGGGTCACCGATACACCGTCGAACGGCCGTGACCTGCATAAATTCATGAAGTTCAGGACTTTGAAACCGCCCTGCCTTCGGAGCCGAGAGCCGCCCGCTGTCCGCCGTTGAGTTGGGCATGGGCATGTCCAACAGCACGTACAAGGTCGAGCTGGCCGGCCAGGACCGGCCCGTGATCCTGCGGGTGGCGCCGGAGGCGGGCAGTCAGTTCCGTTCCGAGCAGCAGTTGATGCGCAACGAATACGCCTCCGTGCCCTGGCTGGCAGTGATCGCGCCGCTGATGCCACGAGTGATCGCGGCGGACTGGTCGCACGAGGTGATCGGCCGGGACTGGATGATCCAGACGTACCTGGACGGCGTCCCGGCTCCAGAGCACCTGGGGACGTACCCGCGCACCGCGTGGCCGACGTTCTTCCGGCAGATGGGCGCCATCACCCGCTCCGTGCACGACGTGCGCGGACCGTACTTCGGGCCCGTCGGCGGCCCGGGGTACGGGACGTGGAGCGAGGCGGTGATCACGTCGCTGGAGGAGATCGCCGCCGACCTGGACGGCGTCGGCCTGGACGCGGCCGACGTACGGAAGGTCGCCGCGGCGGCAGCGCACGACCGCGCTGTGCTGGACGAAGTCTCCGAACCGAGGCTGCTGACCGGAGACCTGTGGACCGTTCACTAGGCAAGTCACTTGTCGGAAGCGGTGCTGTCGGGTACTGCGAGGGTTACTCCAAGACGACTTCGTCGCCCGTCAAACAGGAGTCAACGGGATTTCCCCAGCATGTGGATTTCAGAGCCTTGTGGCAGCTTGTCTTCACCAGAATCTGGCCCCCCGGCGTTAACTTATGGTGTGTCAGTCCAGGATCCAGGACAGGGCCGTCCAGACCAGTGTGACCGCTGTCAGCGCGGCCGCTCCGCGGTAGGCCCAGACCAGCGCGGCGCGGCGGGCGGGCAGGGCCAGGACCAAGGCTCGCATCGAAAGCAGGAGCACGACCGCGCCCAGCGCAGCCACGATCGCGGGTTTGACCTCTTCGGGTACCGGAACTTGGTAGCCGAGAGCCTGGATCGCGGTGAGGACCATGAGGACTGCGCCTATGAGTGCGGCCTGCAGCAGACCGAACTGTTCCTGGCGGTGTCGGGATGCCTGCTCGCGTGCTTGAGCAGAGGCGGTGAGGACGCGGTCGGTCAGCGCTGCGACCTCGCGCGCGCGGTCGCGCACGGCGACCACGTAGATCAGATCGTCGTCGAGGCGGGTGAGGAACCATTCGGCGAGGATGAGGTCGGCCGCGAACGGACTTGACTCGTCTGGCGGCTCAGGCAGGAAGGCTCGCATGTTGGATATGGAGATCTCGACGCCGCGCCTGGTTTCGCGCAGCCACGTGTCGGCCACGACCAATCCGGTGCGGTCGGCGAGCAAGGCGGTCAGTCCGGCGGACGCAGTGCTGATGGGTTCCGGTTCTCTCGACCCGGTGGAGATCAGGTCGAGTAGGCCGTCGACGGCGGTGTTCACCCGCTGGCGCAGGTTGCGCAGGGGCCGTCCGTCGTCCCAGGTCCGGAGCGCGTGCCGGATCTTTGCAGCGTGGGCGAGGTAGCGGGCCAGAGGCGGGGCTTCGAGGCCGCCGTGCGACCACGTCCAGGCACTGAGCTCCGGTTCGCGCACAGCTGGCGCGACGATGGCGAGTCTGCGCGTCATCCGGGTGTCGGCACGGGCTGATGCCTCCCAGACCGCGAACCCGTCCGAGACGCTTTGGTCGCGCAGAGCGTTATCGGTCACCTGCGCCATCGCATCTCGGACACTCTGCGCAACCGTCCTGTCCGAGACGTCTTGAGATGTTTTCGCGAGGAACAATCGGGCTTCGCCGATCAGCCCGTCCTGGGACGCGCCAATGATCTCGTTCCACAGCGCGTCTGCCTCCGCCCACCACCCGGGGCTGCCCGAGTCGGGCGCGAGCACCAGTGACAGCGTGTACATCCCGTAATGACGGTGTAAGACCATCTGGAACACCTTGTTGCCGGGACTTTGCGCGGCAGCGACCGGTGTCCCGGCGATCTGCTCCCGGAGTTGCTCGGGTAGTACGTTCGGCAGACCGGTCCCCGGGACGAGTTGGTCCATGCCGAGCTGTTCGCGGCAGGCAGCCCAGATCTCGGCCAGCCGGTGGCGGGCATCGGCAGCTTCCGGCCCCTCGGCCTGAGCGAAGACGTGGAGGATCAGTTCCGGGTCGAGGAGCGGGGCGTTCACCTGGCCTCGGGTTCCCTGTCGCCTGGGCCGGGCTCCGCCAGGATGAGTGCGCGGATCACGTCGGCGACCCGCTCGCGCACGTCAGCGGGCGGGGGAAGCGTCGGAGCGGAGCCGAGCCGGGTTGCCCGCATGGGACCAAGCGCCTCAAGGTCCGCGATGGCCCAGGCGAGCATTGTGTCGTCTGGGGCCGCGGCGACCGACTCGATCAGCGACGCGATCCGGGGCCAGGCATCAGATCGTAGCCGCCAGTCCAGCACGTCTCGCAGCACTTCTACTGCATCCGCCCGTGTTCCCCCAACTGGCCCGCCCATGACGGACAATGTAACGGGAGAAATGCTCGTACGTCCCGCAATCTCACAGCGGCAGGGGGAACGGTGTTCGCTCGTAGAGGTGACCCTGCCGACCACGACGCGCGCGGACTGATGGAGTGGGTCACCGAGGAGCCGTCACGAGTTGAACAACTGACGGCGTACCCGTTCCGCACTGATCCGGCCCGGACAGCGGCCCGGCTCATGGAAATCCACGAAGATTCCATGCAGTCCGAACGCTACGAGGACGCGTTCTATCAGGCACAGGCCGCAGGGATCCTTTACGACGATGTCGGTGACGAACGCCTCGCCATCAGGGCCAATCTGGAGGGATGCCGCGCGGGGTTCATGGCCTTCACCGAGGTCGAACGCCTTGAGACGATCAGAAGCATGGCCCGGTCTGTCGCCGACCGGGCGGTCCGGATCCAGGACCGCCACACCTGTTTCGGTGCCCTGGTCATGGCGGCCGACTGCGCCTGGTTCGCTGCAGAGGCCGACGACGATGCGAACGCCGACGACTGGCTCATGCTCGTTCTGGACCATCTGCACGGAGCAGGTGGCAGCTACACACCGGATCTCACCGAAGAGCCGAACTACTACTACACGACATATGTCAGCCTCCTGGGCGTCGTAGCGGATCGTTTGGTCGGTACGCAAGAAGAGCTGGGGCAGTGGCCGAACACCGAGGATGCAGCGAACCGGCTCGACGCGTTCAATGACGCGGCGCGTGCGCTGGCCGCACTGGCGGAGTGGACGGTGCCCACGGCCTTCCGATTCGGTGCAGACTTGGACAAGTCTGCGGCAACGTCCTGGTCGCTCGGCCAGCTGTCCCGCGACAACGGGAGCGCCCACGTCGCGATCCAACGCTTCGGATACTCCCTACACCTCCACGATCCCGGTGTCGTGGAGGGCGGCCTGACTGCGGCTTTCGGCTGGCTCCACCGTGCGGCGATCCTCCACCAGACCTACGACGAGCACCTGATCGCGGACTTCGACCGGGTCCCGTTTTGCGATGTCCTGCTGTCGGCCTATG
Source organism: Streptomyces sp. NBC_01390 (assembly GCF_045040105.1). Lineage (NCBI taxonomy): Bacteria > Bacillati > Actinomycetota > Actinomycetes > Kitasatosporales > Streptomycetaceae > Streptomyces > Streptomyces sp. NBC_01390. Next base: position 1,698,263 of record NZ_CP109551.1, read on the forward strand.
AAGAGGTCCGCGCGATGTGCCGGACGAAAACCGGACGGATCTGGGTGACGGAGACACTGCACGACTTCCACATGCGCGAACTAGTGCGGCGCCTGAATGAACGGCCGACCGCGCTCGTCACCGACCTGTACGACCTGATCGAGCCGTTCCGTGCCAGGACTCTGCTCGACGGGATCGCCCGCGGGCCGGGCGCAGCCACGAACCGCGCGCTCGAACAGCGCGAAGCGCAACTCCTGCCGTTCAGCCCAGTCCCGGACGGGGACTATCAGGACTCGCAGCTCGAACAGCTCGAACTGGTCAGCACGCTCCCGCTGTTCGAGCGCTCTTACCACGCCGACCGGGCGCTCTCCCGAACCTCGGGGTTGCTGGAGTTGGAAGGCGACCACACCGTCCTCGCGAGCGGTCGGCACGAGGCCGCACTGACCGTCCCGCTGGACACCCTCGAACGCACCGTCGATTCCGACGAGCTTCTCGTCTACTACATCGTGGTCCACCACTGGAACCAGCCATACCCGGAGATCTACCTTCTTGCCCTGGCGCGCGGCGAGTTGTTCACCCTGCGCGCGCCCAGCCTCAAGGGTGACCCCTCCGTTTTGTCGATCGCCATCGGCGACCGGCCGCCGCGCGACATCAACCCGCTGACGGCGCTCGTTTCCGAGACCCGCCACCAGATCCTCTCCGACGACGACACGGATCCGGGCGAAGCGCTCTCCAAGCTTTGGCGGTTGCTCATCGAACCTCTGGAGAAGGCAGGACTCTCGCCCCGTGAGTTCCCGCGAATGGTCCTCGTGCCGCACGGCCCCCTGCACGCGGTGCCCTTCGCCGCGTTGCGAGGCCCCGACGGCAACCCACTCGTTACGCACACCGCTCTCACGGTCGCGCCCAGCGCCTCAAGTTGGGCCCTGCTGCGATCACAACGGGAGCCGGCACGCACCTCGATCGTGGCGCTGACCGAGCCTGCGACGGCCGACGGCACGCCGCCCCTCCCGGCGAGCCGCCGAGAACTGACCGCGCTGCGCGAGGCGATCGGTGAAATGCCGCTGGTGTCGCTCTCCGGAACGGAGGCCGACGTAGAAGCACTCGCGGCACACGCAGAGCGGGCCCGGGTGCTGCACATCGCCTCCCACGGCGAGTTCCCAAGTGCCCACGCTTTGCACGGCCACGCCGTCCAGCTGGCCGGTCCCGAACTCACCAGTGCCCGGGTCCGCGAGCTTCCGCTGCGCGGCTGCGACCTCGTCTACCTCAACGTCTGCAACGGGGCGACCTATCGGTTCGGGCCGGGAGACGAGCTGTACGGACTCCTCCCCGCGTTCATGGAGGCCGGCGCCGCCAATGTGCTCGGTACCTCCTGGCAGATCGCGGACGGCGCGGCGAGTCGTTTCGCAACCGCGTTCTACCGGCATCTGGCCCACACCGATGTAGCAGAGGCCGTTCGCCGGGCCGCGCTCGACCGGATCGCCGCAGGCCGTCCACCACGCGAATGGGCCGGGTTCGTCTTGTTCGGCTCCGGAAAGACGCGACCTTTTTCCTAGCTGACGATGTTTCAGCCCACGATGGCCAGGATGGACGCCATGGAGTCGTAGCTCGCGCGTACCCCATCACGGTTGCCTAGGCGGTGCCGCTCAAGGCGGATGGCGCCGAGATGCCGGGCCTCGTAGACCTTCTGGCGCCAAAGAGCGTTTTCGGACTGGTCCAAGGGCCCGTAGGTCTCCCAGAACGTCTGTCGCTCGTCGGACTTGGCCGTGACCATGCGGATGGTCCAGTCGGCCGCAGGGTCTCCCCACCATGTCCGGTCGAAGTCGTACGTGCCGGTGATCGCGGGTTCCGGGGCCTGGTGATCAAGGTGTGTGTTGGGGAGCCACAAATCCCCAGCCAGCATCCGAGGTTCGGTGATCTCGTCGAGGACAGCCTGGTGGTGGTGTACTGCCGTGATGACCTTGCGGACGTCGGCGGCGTCGAGGCCGACGCCCTCCAGGTCTGTGGCAATGTCCTCCAAGGAGGCGGCGACCGCCTCGCTCCAACTGCCGTACGCGGGACCGGTGATGGGCCCGAAGGCGGGGCCGCGGACGTCGTGGACGCGCCGTGCGATCTCGCCGAGCTGCTGGTAGTACACCGGCCACGCCGAGCGCGGGTACGTGCGCAGGTGCTCGGTCGCCGGGATGCCGTCGAGGAGTGACTGCACCATGTAGTCGCGGCCGATGATCTCGTGGGTGAAGTCGGCCGCGAGGACGCGCGGCATGAGAGGCGCGAGCGTCGCGAGGTAGGGCAGGCTGGCGTACTCGTTGCGCATCAAGGCCCGTTCCGAGGTGAACTGACGCTCCGGCTCCGGGGCGATCCGGAGAATCACCGCCCGCTCCTGGCCCTCGGCGGTGACCCGGTACGTCGTGTTGTACATCCCGGTGCCGAGCTCGGTCGCCGAAACAACCTTGGTGTCCGTTCCGAAGGCGCGGCGGCAGATCGCCTCGATCTCTTCCGGGGGCACGGACTGCTGGAAGGCCCCGGGGGCCCGCGTGACAGGGCGAAAGTCCATGCGCGTCGTCCTTCCCTTGGCGCGGTCTGCCCGGGCACCGTATCGCGGGTAGCGGCTCGGGAAAGTCAGGTCACCTGCGCCGTCGTGGAGGAAGGCGGGGGGAACGCGTTCCGGGCAGCCGGGGTACGTTGCGCGCGGATTCGAGGTCGGCGCGGGCCTGTTCCAGTTCGAGCGACAGCTCGGCGGCGACCCGCACCAGTGCCGAGTTCCTCTCCCGCTCTGCGGCCAGCGCCGCCTTGGCGTCCTTGAGCTCCTGTTTCAGCGCGACGTTCTCCTCGGCGACCTTCCGGACCGCATCCGGTGTGTAGGACCGGGCCTTGGCCTGGGCCTGGAACTCCTCCATGAGGTCCTTGTGGTCGCCGTAGACGGCGTCGCGCCGCAGGCCGCTTTCGATGATCAGTTCGCTGCCGGTGAGTTTCCCAGTCGTCGACCGCAGTGGTGTTCCGGCGAGCAGGCGGGCGGCGGCGGCACGGATCGCTGTGCGTTCGGCGTCCTTGTCTCTGCTTGTGCCTGTCATGCCGCGTCACCGTCCTCGCTGCTGGCGGGCCGGATCGCCTCGTGGGCCTCGATGATCGAGCGGGCTTGTGTGGCCAGGGCGGCGGCGCGGGCCCGCCGCGGCTGCGGTGCGAGGGGATCGTATGCTGTCGCCTCCCAGGCGGGGATCTTGCTGCGGAGCTGGGCGATGTCGCGGTCGGTGTAGACCAGGTTGGTGCACGAGCTTCGGCAGAACGACTCGTCGGGGCCGCTGTCCGCCGGCAGCCCGAGGGCGAGCTTCTCTTTGCGGCACTCGGCCGTCTCCGCGCGGTGGACGCAGGTCATGGCGTCACCGTGGTGGATGTCGGGATCGGCCTGGTCGAGCAGCCGCTCCACACTGCGGACGGAGCGCACCACGCGCCCGGAGAACCGCGCGACACCGGACGCCCGGGAGCGGTACTCGTCGGCGGACGGCCCGCTGACGTGCTCACCGTCCTGGATCCGGGTCCAGTCGTCGTCGTTCTGTTCCAGGACCATCTCCAGCTTCTCGACCGCCAGGTCCTCCAGCCACGAGGAGTCTCCCTCCCCGGCATAGCGGAGTGTGACCTTGGTGGAGACGTGCGCGTACTGCAATGCGGCGGCGATCAGCCCGCGCGGTCGGCGAACGATGAAGTACGCCAGGGTTCTCCTGAAGCGTGAGCCGTGCAGGTGCTTGGTGGGATCCGGTGGAATCGGCAGGCTCCCGTCACCGGGCGCGAAGGTGTCGTTGACCCAGGCGAGCAGGATCTCCATGTCCCGGTTGATCTGCGATGTCCGGGGAGCGAACCGCCGTGCTCTGCGGGTGTTCATGCGCAAGCTGGCGGGAAACAGGAGATCGGCGTCGTGAAGGGACTCCAGCATGGCGATGGTGTCGTGGACCGGCTGCACCGTCACCCAGGGCCGCTCCGGATCAACCGGGTCCAGTGGGGTGCGGTCGAATCCCTTTCCTCGGCGTCCCTGGATCAGCAGCTCACCGGTCTCCTCGTCGACGGCGCGGCAGCCGCGCCGCAGACCCAGGACTACTGGTGGAGGGCATTCCGGAGAGGAAGGCAATCACGATGTAGCAGGCGGTCTGCAGCATGCGGGTCAGCGGCTCGACGTCTGCGTATTCGATCGGCCCGTGCCAGGGCTTGCCGTCCAGCAGGCCGCGGACCGGTGCTCGCAGGTAGGTCGCGTCGGCGATCCCGATCTCGGCGGCAGCCTCACGGAGCAGCTTCCCACCCGGGGCCCTGCTGACCAGGCTCGTCCGCTCGACCCGCGACTCACGGGCGAGGTGCTGGCGGTTCACTTCGCCCCGCCAGCCCGGCAGGGGTCGGCCCTCGGCCCGGTATCGGTTGAGGACCTTGGCGACCTGCTTGCCGGTCTGGTCGAACCCGAGGGGCTTTTCTCCGCGTCGTCGGCGGCTGGGCATCGACCAGCCATTCAGCTGCCGCCACTCGTCATGGGCGCCGATGATGTCGTCCGCGAAGTCGTTGATCCAGCGCAGAGCCCAGACCAGATAGGGCGACAGCACCTGCTCGGGGATGCGGTCGGTGGCGTTCTCCCTGGCCCGTCGAGTCGCCGAGCGTGACCTCGGTGGCTGGAGGACGGCGAGGACCGTAGCGGGGTCGAACGTCAGCGGGTCACTGATCTTCGTCCGACACAACCACAGCAGCCGCAGGGCCCGGTGGTAGCAATCCTTGGTGTCCTGGCTGGCCCGCAGGCCGCCGACGTGCCGGGCGAAGGCTTCGACGTCGCCGGTGGTCAACGCGGAGACAGCAGGGGCTTTGTGGTCGTCCATCCAGACCAGGGCCACTCGCAGGTCGGTCATGTAGCTGCGGATCGTCGAGAGGGTGCGGATCTGCTCGCAGCCCGGCGGCAGGTCACCGGCCAGCAGCATGTAGCTCACCTCCTTCGCCACTTGCCGGAACCGCGCCGGGACCCGCATGAAATTCATGACGAGGTCGGTCTGGTGCCGCTGCATCTGGGCGTGCTTCAGACGCCAGATGTCATCGCTGAACCGCGAGGTGTCCGACAGGCGCGCTCCGGGCAGCAGCGGGCGCCCGGCCAGGACGAAGGCGTCCGGAGCGATGCGGGGCTGTCCCTGGTTGTGTACGTTCGCGTGTACTCGGTCGGCCATTTGGTCGGTCACGAAGGCTCCCTCAGTCCGTCGAGCAGGTCGGTGGGCAAGGCATCCGGCGCCTCTTGGCGGGCCCGCTCCTGCTGGGCGGGGGTGAACTTCGGCAGGATCAGCCGGGTGATGATCAGCCAGGTGATGCCGTGCTGACCGATCCAGTCCTCGACGGTGCGGGCGTCGAGCTCGTCCTGGAGCCAGTTCAGGAGGGCGAATAGCTTGGACAGGTGACGTTCCGCGATCAGCGCGTTCGGACAGCGCAAACAGGTCAGAAAGGACACGTCACACAGCCCGCCCGCGCTGTGCGGGCTGTGCTCGAAGTCCAGGCAGGAGGCCACCAGCGTGTCCAGTTCGCCGGTGGTCGCGCGGGCGAGCTTGTCGGCTGTGGTGCCCAACGCCACGGCCGCGGCCTGTGGATCGCGCTGAACCTCCTTGGCGGTCTGCTCGTCCAGGATCCGTCTTCGCGACCGGTTCAAGGATCGCGACACACTCCACATGATGAGTCATCGGAAACAGGTCGAGGACGCGCACTGCCGGACGCCCACCCTCACGTTCGAAAGGCTCAAGGTCCACCAGACGCGCGCCCCGTCCGACACTCGATCGAGTGGCCAATGCGTCCGGCTACGGCGGCAGGCCGAGCAGGGCACAGTCCGATTCCGTGAGGCACCCCTGAACAGGTCGGTCCTCAACCTGGTAACCCGTGATGCACGAGGATCCGGCCGACGGCCTCACGGCTTGCGGAAACTCGGGACCAAGCCTGCCCCTCTCGATTCACCGGCAGGGAAACCCGTTCGCCAGACAGGCGAGCGCTCTGCTTGGCTCCCCCCATGAGCGATCTTCACATCCGCTGCGCCACCCTCTCGGACATCGGCACCGTGCTGCAGTTCTGGCGCGAAGCCGCGGAAGGAACGAGCATCAGCGACGACCACGACGGAGTCGCCCGACTCATCACACGAGACCCCGAAGCCCTGCTCCTCGCAGAGCACGACGGCAACCTCACAGGAACCGTCATAGCCGGCTTCGACGGATGGCGATGCTCCGCCTACCGACTCGCCGTACACTCGGACCACCGTCGGCAAGGCATCGCCACCGCCCTCCTGGAAGCGGCAGAACAACGCTTCGGCGCCCTGGGCGGGCGACGCGTCGACGCCATGGTCCTGGAAGCCAACGAACAGGCCCACCACACCTGGGCCGCCACTGGCTACCATCGCGAAGACCACTGGCGACGCTGGGTCAAACTGCTGCAGGCACCCGCCGGGAAGCTTGTGAGCAGCCAAGATTAGACGGCTGGCGCTGCCATCTGTACCGGCTCGCGGTGCATCCGGAGCGGCGCCGGCAGGGCATCGGCTCGGCGCTGCTGGCCGCCGCCGAGGAGCGGTTCGTACGACTGGGCGGGCGGCGCGCGGACGCCATGGTGCTGGAGCGCAACGAGAGCGGTCAGCAGGCGTGGCGGGCGGCCGGGTACGGGCCCGAGGAGCAGTGGCGTCGCTGGGTGAAGCCTCTCACCGACTGAGCCACTTTGCGCATCCTTTACCATTGGCGGACCAGTTACTTCTCCGAGGAAAGGTGTGAGCGTCCGCCCATGGGCGAGCCTCCCAGTAGCGACAGCACCACTCGACGTCGAGCGATCCCGCCGGCCCTGCCCGACCATGGGACGGAGGTGAACCGATGACAGAAGTGCTTCTGCTCCTGGTCGCGATCCTGCTCTCTCTGGCCTGCGGCGCCTTCGTCGCGGCGGAATTCTCCCTGACCACCGTCGAGCGCAGCGAGCTGGAGCGTGCGGTGGAGCGCGGCGAGCGGGGTGCCGCCGGCGCCCTGAAGGCCGTACGGAACCTCACGTTCCAGCTCTCCGGCGCGCAGCTCGGCATCACGGTCACCAACCTCGTGGTCGGCATGCTCTCCGAGCCGTCGATCGCCGCGCTGATCGCGGGCCCGCTCGAATCGCTCGGTGTCTCGGCCTCGGCGGCCTCCTCGCTGGCCCTGGTGATCGGTACGGCGCTGTCGACGGTCTTCCTGATGGTCGTCGGCGAGCTGGTGCCCAAGAACTGGGCGATCTCCGCGCCGCTGGCCGTGGCCAAGCGGGTGGCGACGCCACAGCGCCTGTTCAGTGCCGCGTTCCGGCCGTTCATCACCCACCTCAACAACACGGCGAACCGTATGGTGCGCCTCTTCGGCATCGAGCCGGCCGAGGAGCTGGCCTCCGCGCGCGGACCCCAGGAACTGGCGGCACTGGCCAGGCACTCCGCCAAGGCGGGCGCCCTGGAGCCCGACACCGCGGAACTGTTCGTACGAACCCTGAATCTCGCCGACCTCACCGCGGAGAACGTGATGACACCGCGCGTCCAGGTCGTCGCCCTCGACGCCCAGGCGACCTGCGAGGACGTGGCGAACGCGACGCGGGCGACAGGGCTGTCCCGGTTCCCCGTCTATCGCGGCAACCTCGACTCGGTCGTGGGCGTCGCGCACATCAAGGACTGCCTGGCGGTGCCGGCGGAGCGTCGCACCCGGGTGTCCGTCTCCGAGCTGATGCGCGAGCCGCTGCTCGTCCCCGAGTCACTGACCGTCGACCGGCTCCTCGACCGGCTCTCCGGCAAGCGCACGATGGCCGTCGTCATCGACGAGTACGGCGGTACGGCGGGCGTGGCCACGCTGGAGGACATCGTCGAGGAGGTCGTCGGCGAGGTACGCGACGAACACGACCCGCACGAGACGTCCGACCTCGACCCCGCCGGCACGGACGACGGGGGCCGCGCCCTCTACTCCGCGGACGGCGCGGCCCGCACCGACCAGCTCGCCCGCGTCGGTCTCCGGCTGCCGGAAGGCCCGTACGAGACGCTCGCGGGCCTCGTGGCGACCGAACTGGGCCGGATTCCGCAGGCCGGTGACACGGTCGAGGTCGCCGGCTGGCGCCTGGACGTGGTGGACGCGTCGGGCCGCAGGGCCGCGCGCGTGCTGCTGCACGCGCCGCTCGTGAAGGAACACGAAGAGGGAGGAGAGGCGAAGTGACCACCATCCAGCTGCTCATCGGACTGGCGACACTGGTCGTCAACGCCTTCTTCGTGGGCGCCGAGTTCGCGCTGATCTCCGTCCGCCGCAGCCAGATCGAGCAGTACATGGAAGAAGGGGCAGAAGGGGCGGAAAGCTCCCACGGAGACCGTGCTGACGGCGACCGGCGGGCGAAGAGCGTGCTGTGGGGCCTGGAGCACGTTTCCGCGCTGATGGCCGCGGCCCAGCTGGGCATCACGCTGTGCACCCTGATCCTCGGTGTGGTCGCGGAACCGGCGATCGCGCATCTGCTTGAGCCGGTGTTCCACGCGGTGGGCGTCCCGGAGAGCGCGGGCCACGCGGTGTCCTTCGTGATCGCCCTCGCCCTGGCCACGTATCTGCACATGCTGCTCGGCGAGATGGTGCCGAAGAACATCGCGCTCGCGGAGCCGGTGCGCAGCGCACTGCTGCTCGGGCCACCCCTGGTGACCCTGGCGCGGGCGCTGAAGCCCGTGATCTTCACGATCAACGCGTTCGCGAACACGCTGCTGAAGCTGCTGCGCGTCGAGGTCAAGGACGAGGTCACGGCGACCTTCTCGGACGCCGAACTGGCTCGCCTGGTCCGGGACTCCGGCGAGGCGGGACTCATCGACGACCGCGCGCGGGAACGCCTGCACGACGCCCTGGAACTGGGCCGTCGGCCGGTGCGTGACGTCGCACTCCCCCTCGAAAGCGTCGTCTACGCGCGCGTGGGCGTCACTCCGGAGGAGCTGGAGCAGTTGTCGGCCGAGTCGGGTTTCTCACGCTTCCCGGTGGTGGACGACGAGCGCCGGATCGCCGGCTACCTGCACGTCAAGGACGCGCTGGACGCCGCGCCCCGGGACCTCGCCTTCCAGGTGCGGGACATGCGGACCATCGCGAGCGTACGGGCGGACACTCCCCTGGACGACGTCCTCACGGCGATGCGGCGCAGCCGTACGCACCTCGCGGCGGTGCAAGGGGAGGACGGGCTCCTCGCGGGCCTGGTGACGATGGAGGACGTGCTGCGCGAGCTGTTCGGCCAGCGGGCGTAGACCGGCTGGCCCCTCTCCCACCCCCTCGAAGAGGTCGACCGACCGCCGGGTATGTGAACGGGCTATCATCTCTGTCGCCATGCAGACGAACACCTCATACACCAGCCTTGTCGCGGTCGGCGACTCCTTCACCGAGGGCATGTCGGACCGGCTGCCGGACGGTACCTACCGCGGCTGGGCCGACCTCCTCGCGACCCGGATGGCCGCCCGCACGCCCGGTTTCCGGTACGCGAACCTCGCCGTGCGCGGGAAGCTGATCGGGCAGATCGCCGCCGAGCAGGTGCCTGTGGCGGTGGCCATGGAGCCGGACGTCATCACGCTGGTGGGGGGCCTGAACGACACTCTCCGCCCCAAGTGCGACATGGGCCGGGTGCGCGGGCTCCTCGAGGAGTCCGTGGAGCGGCTGGCGCCTGCGTGCAAGCAGCTGGTGCTGATGCGCAGCCCCGGTCGCCAGGGCCCGGTCATGGAGCGCTTCCGGCCGCGCATGGAGGAACTGTTCGTCTGCATCGACGACCTCGCGTCCCGGCACGGCGCCCTCGTGGTCGACCTGTACAGCGCCCCGTCGCTCGGCGATCCCCGGCTGTGGGACGTGGACCGGCTGCACCTCACAGCCGAGGGCCACCGGCGAGTTGCCGAGGCGGTCTGGCAGACCCTCGGCCACGAGGCCGAGGACCCGGAGTGGCGTACACCGATGGCGGCCACGGCACCGCTCGCCTGGGGCGCGCGCCGGGTCGCGGACGCCCGCTTCGCCCGGCAGTACCTGCTGCCGTGGATAGCGCGCCGTCTGACGGGCCGCTCCTCCGGGGACGGCCGGACAGGCGCCCATTTCAGCGCCGAGCTGAGCAAACCCTTCTGGGTCACCCCTACGGACCACACGAACCCCGGCCCGGTGACGGACTGGCGACAGGTGGGGCCCTGACCCGGAACCCGCCCGGCTGCCACACACCGCACCGATCAACCGCGGGGCGCCGTCGCCCTCTGGGCCGCCTCCCTCTGGGCCGCCTCGACGAACAACGGGGCGAGATCACCGGTCCGCGCGTCTCGGCGAACGCGGCAAGGCGTTCAGGCCGCTGATCGCGGTGTTCACGCGTGCCGAGGCGCGGCGCCGTGAGCGCTTCTGCTCCGGCGCCGCGATCATGGGCGGCACAGACTGTCCGCCGCCCGACGACCCAACACCGAACTTCCTGGCAGCAGCGGCCGTAGGCCGGAACGCGATCTCGGCCGGCGCCCTCTTCATGTACGGCCACAGCCCTTCGACCGGTTGAACCCACAACGGAAGGCTCTTTGATGGACAGTCACATCGTGCAGGTGAAGATCCACCCCGCCATCGGTGTCGCCCGGGTCGGCAACAGCGCCGAAGCACCCTTCATCGGCCCGGAATCACCGGACCAGAAACCGGCGGACCCCGGCTCCTACAAGGACGGTTCCGGGGCGCTCCGGAGGCAGGCCGCCCGATTCCGTGTGTACGGCTACAACGCCGCGGGGGAAGTCGTACGGGAGCTGAAGCCGGGCGCCGAGGGTGTCTCCGAGATCCAGTGGACGGTGCATCTGGCCAACAAGAAGGCCGCCTGGTACCAGTTCCATCTGGCGCTGGACATCCCCGAGGGCAAGACGCTCACGGCGGCGCAATACGCTCGGCGCAACGCCGACGTCGTGGGCGTCGCGCGGAAGAAGCTGGTCAACGATCCCGGAACTCGCACCGTTCGCGGCTCGAAGACCGAGACGCAGAAGTTCGACACCGGCAAGGTCATGGACAAGGCGGTGTACCTCGGCGAGATCTCCACCCGTTCCGACGGCCGCCTGGTGGTGCTCGGTGGCCGGGGAAACTCCGCCTCCTACAAGAACCAGCCGATCACCGGGGTCACCAACAACGACACCTGGTACGACGACGTGTCCGACGGCCCGGTGACGGCGAAGGTCAGTATCGACGGCCGGGACCTGACCGCCGTCCCGGCCTGGGTCGTGGTGGGACCTCCGCACTACGCCCCCGGTGTGAAGTCCGTCCGTACCCTCTACGACCTGCTCTTCGACGTCTTCGTCCAGGCCGGTTCGCTGACCCGCCCGCAGCAGATCTCGTTCACCGATCACATCGAGCCGATATTCCGCAGGTTCTGCGATCTGCAGTGGGTCAACCATGGTTTCGCGACCCAGTTCGGCTGGAACGGCCCCAACTTCTTCCTCTCGCCGGCGATGCGCAAGAGGCTCGCCGATCCGTCCAACCGGAGCCGGGAACTGCGCCGCCAGACGTACGCCTCCCTACGCGACTACAACCGCGACGGAAAGTCCCCGCTGCCGTGGCCGTGGCTGTACGGCGACGGCATGGCCAGCAAGCCCAAGTCCGTGCTTCAGCACCTGGCGCTGTCGCCGACCCAGGACTGGATGCTGCAGCGTTGGGCGGACGGGGCGTTCGTGGCCGGATCCCTGCGGCAGCCGCGCCCCACGGTCGACGCCGCCCCTGTCGCCGAGCAGCCGGCGCTGCTGGACCGGGCGGCCCTGGAGGGCTGCGCCGCCGACGCGTTCCACCCGGGGATCGAGGTCACCTGGCCGATCAGGCACGCGAGCATGTTCAGCGCACCCTTCCGCATCCGGCACCGCGCGCCCTCCGCCGCGGAACCCGACTTCGGGCCCACCCTCACTCCGGACGAGGCGGTCTCCGCCACCGGCCCCCTACAGGCGCAGGGGGCCGGAGACCTCACCCGCTGGATGGCCGCCCCCTGGCAGGCGGACACCGCGAGCTGCCGCTCCGGCTACGAGGTGCTGGCCAACCTGGGGCCCCGGTACAGCCCGTACCTGCCGACCTTCTGGCCTGCCCAGGTACCCAACCATGTGCTCAAGCTGGAGGACTTCGAGAAGGTCAACACCCCGCCGGCCGGGAGCGACGACAGCGCCCGGGAGGAGGCGTTCGAACGGCGGGCGACCTGGCTGCGCGGACTCAGCGGCAACATGAACCAGCAGCGCACGCAGATGATCAGGGACTGGGCCAAACTCGGCGTCGTCGAGGCGCGCGACTACACCGTGGGCGACGGGAAGTTCCCCGACCGGATCCTGGTGGAGTCGCACCCGGGACAACCGCTCGATCAGGCACCGGACACGGCGAACCTCGTCAACGTGCAGGTGCCCGAGGTGGGTCCGCATGTGCGGTCCATGGCGGCGGGCCTCTCGCCCGAGGGAAGGCTCGCCCCCGAAACCGTCGAGGCCGAGTCCGCGGCACGGGCGGTCGGCGAAGCAGCCAGGGCGACCGGCTACAGCGAGGAGGAGATCACCGCCGGATACCTCGAGAAGCTCGATCCCTTCCGCGACGCACGGTGAGCGCCGCGGTCGCTCCCGGCGCGGACACCTACGACGTCGTGGTGGCGGGCGGCGGCCCGGCCGGCTGCGCCGCCGCGCTCATGCTCGCGCGGGCCGGCCGTACGGTTCTGCTGGCGGACGCCGGCACCGGGCCGCCCAAGGTCGGCGAGACGCTCGTGCCCGCCGGGCGGGTCCTGCTCGGCGACCTCGGCGTCGCCGAGCGCGTTCTCGACTCCGGCCATCTGCCCTGCTACGGCAGTCTTTCGGCGTGGGGTTCGGCCGACCTGCACGCCGTGGACTTCATCAACGACCCGCACGGCCATGGCTGGCACCTCGACCGGCGGTTGTTCGACCGGCGACTGCGCGACGCCTCCCGCGCGGCGGGCGCCGAGGTCGCCGAGGGCTCGGCCGTACGCGAAACGGCACGGACGCCGGACGGCGGCTGGACTCTGGTCCTGCGCGGCGGCACGGGCCCTGCCAGTACCCGGTCCGGGGGCGAGCGCACGGTGCGCTGCCGCTGGGTGATCGACGCCACCGGCCGCGCCGCCGCGATCGCGGTCCGGCACGGGGCCCGGCGGCGGGTCCGGGACCGGCTCACAGCCCTGTACGCGCCCCTGGAGGCGAACCCGCTGGACACCGACCGCCGCTCCCTCGTCGAGTCCGACGAGGACGGCTGGTGGTACACCGCCCCGCAGCCCTCCGGCGGGCGCCTGGTCGCCTACTTCACCGACACCGACCTGCCCGCGGCCACCCACACCGCACGCCACTTCCGCCGCCGGATGTCGGCCACCCGCCACGTGTCCCGATGGGTTCAGCGGGACGGGCCCCCGCCCACGTCACCCGCCGCACCCCGCCGGGCCGCCGCGCACACAGCGCACCTGGACCGGGTGTACGGAGACGGCTGGACCGCCGCCGGGGACGCGGCCGTCGCCTTCGACCCGCTCTCCTCCCAGGGAGTGCTGACCGCCCTCTACACCGGGCTGAGCGCGGGCCTGGCCGTCGACGCCCGTCTGAGTCGCGTTCCTGACGGCGCGGACTCGGCCCTCGCCGCCTACGCGGACCAGGTCGCGGCCGCACGGAGCGCGTACCTGCGCGGCCACCGTGTCATCCACGCCCAGGAGGCACGCTGGACCGACCGCTCCTTCTGGGCGCGGCGCCTGGCCGACCTGCCCTGACAGTCCCGACCTGAGCAGTTCGGGGGCAGACTTCCGGTGATCTGCCGCGTTGCCGGGGGCGGGGAACCTGCCGACGCGGAGATCACTTCGTACGGCGGCCTCTCGTAGCACCGGATCGAGGGGCCCGCGGATACGACCTCGGTCTCGGCCATCGACGTGGTCGACTTCGACCTTGTCGACAAGGACGGCGACTGTCTGCTTGCCGCGCAGGTCAAGAGCGCTTCGCCTGGACGGCAGGTCAGCGCCCCGGACGCGTTCACGATCCTTGCCGAGCTGGTCTGCAAGGTCGAGGCTGAACGGTACGAGCTGATCACGACTGCGCTGCCCGACCGCAACTGCCGGGTCCTGGCCACGATCCTTGATGCGCCGCCCGCCGACCCCGGTCAACCTGGCTCACAACACCGCCGACGACGGCGAGTTGCCGAACCAAGTCCGTGAAGTCCTCGGATTCCTGTGCAACTTCGCCGCCCAGCGCATTCCGGTGCACCTGGCGATGGCCTGCGCGTTCATCCCGCAGGGCTGGCGCTCGACGAGTCCCTGTCGGGCCATGCGTTCGATCCCGTCTGTTGCGCGCGCTGGTGGTGCTGCAGCGGCTCGGCGGCCGGATGCTACCGCCACCGGGCGGTGCTCACCGCGAGGTTTTCACCGCCGACGTTCAGCCATTCCTGGGCCCTCGACGAGCCCCACGAATGTCGTGCGCCCCCATTGCGCGGTGTAGTCCAGGGATATCCCGTGAGGCATGAGACGCTCGCTGAGCCGCGTGGTCCTGGCCTGCAGAGCTCGGCGGCTCATCGGCTCCCCGGCTGTGCCGAGCAGTAGGCACAGATCATGGCAGCACCAGGGTCGCGAGCCGGAACTGAGGATGTCGAGCAGTACCTGCTGTGAGTACTGCCATGGTCGCAGCGAGCGGTACTGTTCCGCATCTGCTGCAGGCCGTTGCGGTGAGTGCCGCATGTCCAGCCATCGCCGTTCCGCGGCGATTCTGCTGGCGAGCTCCTCGGCAGGCGTGTCGCGGGGAATGACGTTGGCGGCCCCTGCCAGCAGAAGCCCTACGGACTCCGTGTGGTCAGGTACGAGCACCACCACGGATGAGATGTTGCTGAGTGCGCGCACGCGTTGCTCGAGCCCCTTGATCCACTGCGGACCGGGCACGTCCAGGACGGTGAGTGGAGTGACGGCCTGGTGCAGCAGGGCACCGTAGGCTTGTGCGGAGCCCCAGGTGTGGCTCAGAGCAGGCAGCACATGCTGACTGCGCATGGTGCGGAGCAGAGGCGCCGTCTGCTCGCGCTGGAGCGAGAGAACGATGCTTACGGGATAGGTGACCTCCTCCTCGGCCATCGGGGAGTGGATGGTTCCTCTGCGGAGTTCAGCGATGGGCACGGCAATGCCTCTGACATGGATGTTGTGTCGGAAAAGCAGGAAACTCATGTGCGGCGCGACTTAGGCAGTCATGTGCATGACTTCGAATGACCAGCAACCCGATGCCATCAGACCCAGGGCAGACCAAAGCTCCGGTTCAGTAGGGCGACTTGGTAGGTCCCCCGC
Organism: Streptomyces sp. NBC_01390; assembly: GCF_045040105.1. NCBI lineage: Bacteria > Bacillati > Actinomycetota > Actinomycetes > Kitasatosporales > Streptomycetaceae > Streptomyces > Streptomyces sp. NBC_01390. Next base: position 1,713,485 of record NZ_CP109551.1, read on the forward strand.
TCCAACCGGAGCTTCGTTGCGTACGAGATGGGACGTGGCGCCCTCAGCTCTCCGCAGCGCCGGCACTCATCATGTAGCCCACACCGCGCACAGTGCGGATCAGCGACGGCCGGAGTCACCGAGCTTGCGCCGCAGGTAGTAGACGTAGGTCTCCACGACTCCGGACTCGCCCTGGAAGTCGTAGTTCCACACGCCGGCCAGGATCATCGCCTTGGGGATCACCTCGCCCGCGTGCTTCATGAGGACTTCCAGCAGGGCGAACTCGGTCGCAGAGAGCTGCACCGGCTGGCCGTGCCGCCACACCTCCCGGGTCTTCTCGTCCAGTTCGACCCCGCCGACGTGTAACCGCCGGGGGGACCGCGAGGCCGCGGCGTAGCCGGCGCCCGGGCGCGGCGGATCAGTGCGCGGATGCGGGCACTGACCTCGGTCAGATCAAAGGGCTTGGTCATGCAGTCGTCGCCGCCCATGGCCAGCGCGTGACATTTGTCCGCCACGGTGTCTCGAGCGCTGAGGAAGAGCACCGGGGTGTTGCCCCCCGTCACGCGCAGCCGTCGGCAGACCTCGGCCCCAGTCGCCACGGGGTGCGCGTCGAAGCCGAGGAAGCGCAGGGCCGTGACGAGCGAGGCCGACATGCCGGCCTGGCTCAGGCTGCACGCGGAGGGACGACTGTCTGGCATCACGGAACACCACTTCTCGGTGTGGGTGGGCGGCCCGTTGCGGTCCGTTGCCCGGTGCCGCACGCTGTCCCACGGGACGGTTCAGCCGCAGTGCACGGCACACTCGCCTGACGTCACCACCGCGTCCTTGAAGCGGAACACCTGCAGCTGACGACCTTCCGGAATGTGCGCATGCGCTGTGTTTGCCGACCCTCGGGGGTGTGAGAGGGCCGGCACGGTGTCCGCACCGCCGCGTCACCGGGGAGATCGACAGCGGCGGAGCGGGCTGTTCGACGTCCACTCTGGGAGCCGTGGAATTGTTGATCAATGCAGGTCAGAGGGGAAACAAACAAACTGGGGCCCGCCGCGACCTGTGCGGTGCGTCAGAAGGTGTCCGCGCCTTCCCGGACAGAGCAAAATGGACCTGAGGGTTTGTGGGGACCATCCGCCGGCTGACTCAGGCGCGTGAGTGGTCCTGGGCCACGGAAGGCTTCCGCCCGGAAACCGGAACGTCCGCCGCGTGCCTCTCCCTGCCCGGCGCGGAGTGGGACCGCGAGCGCGGAGCGGGCGCCGGGGACGTCTTCGGGCCGAGCGTGGACCCCGGCTTCGTGGGCGCGGCCGACCCAGTGGACGCCGAGGGGATGTGGTCTGGGGAGACAGGTACCGTCCCGGTGTTCTCACCGTTGGCGTCCGTACGACCGTCGGTGCGGTCGCCGGTCCCCAGTGCCGGCCCAGCCTCGGCCGCCGGGCCCGCACCGCTCGCCGGGCCCCCGTCCGTCCCGGTCTCCGGCTGCGGGCACACCCTCCGGTACGGCACGTCCGGCAGATACCGGTGCCACTCACCCTCGCTCAGGGTCCGCCCCGCACGGGCACACAGCCGCGCGGCGACCTGAGCGGGCCCGACGGCGTAGGTCTGAACGCCGATGTGCCGGCCCGCGGCGTACAGGTAGCTCCCGTCCGCGCCGAAGGCCAGCGCGTCGACCGTGTCGCCCGAGGCGCCCAGACTGCCACCGAGCGGCTGGTTGAGGACGAGGTCCCACAGCCGCAGGCGGCCCGAGCCGTACGCCACCGCGACGGTACGGCCGTCGGGACTGAAGGCGAGGGCGGTGATCCGGGAGCAGGAGGCACAGCTTGCCGGGGCGGGCAACGGCGGCACCACGGCCTCGGTACGCCGCTCGCCCGCCGCATCCCACACGGTGACCGTGCCCAGAGTCCCGCCCGCGGCCAAGTGGACGCCGTCTGCGCTGACCGCGAAGTCGTGGCTGCCGTCCGCCGCCAGCGACGGCCCGAAGGGCGGGAACGAGCCGCGGCCGGAGTAGTCGGAGGTCAGGGCCTCCGGCCCCGACAGCCGGGTCCGCCGTGCGGTGTCCCACACCTGGCCGGTGAGGCCACCACCGGGCGTGGGCCAGGAGACCAGCAGGCGCCGGCCGCGCGCGGTGAGCGCGATCGAGTGAACGGCGGCTCCGGGTGACCCGGCCACGACGAGAAAAGTCGGCCCACCCCCCGACACGTCCCGTACGCCGAACCGGGTCCCGGCGGCCCCGGATGCCGCGTCCAGGCCGTAGGCGATGCTGCGGCTGTCCGGGCTGAAGGCGAGCAGCAGATGGGCGTTCCCCCCGGGGACCGGCGTCCGTGTGAAACCGCTCGGCCGGTCCCGGGCGGGGTCCGGATTCCGCCCGACGACGGGCAGTTGGGCGATTCGACGGCCGGTCCGCAGGTCCTGCACCCGGATCTGATAGCCGTCACCGGCCCTTTCTCCGACGGCCAGCAGTCGTCCGTCCGGGCTCAGCAGCACGGCGTCCAGCGGCCGTTCCCGCCAGGTGCGAACGACAGAGCCCGAGAGATCGAGGGACCGCACCGCGCCGCCCACCAGGCAGCGCAGGGTCGGACGGGTGGGGTCCCAGGCGAGGGCGTCGACGGGGCCCTCTCCGGTCATGTCCTGGCTGAACACCGGCACGCGGGGCGCCGAGATCCGCCAGACAGTCACCCCGTCTGTACCGTCGGCGGCCAGAAACCGTCCGTCCGACGTGAACGCAGGTTGTCGTGCCCCCGGTTCCCCGAACTCGGCGATCTGCTGCCCCGTTCCGGTGTCCCACACCCTGATGCCGTCGCCGGTCACCACGGCGAGCCGCGCACCACCGGCGCCGAAGGCGACGGTCGCGGACGAGCAGTCACCGGCCGCCACCGAGTCCCCCCAGGCCCCCCGCAGCGCCCGCCGCTGAGCGACGTCCCACACCCCGACCGGCTGTCCGCGCCGGCACAGAGCGGCCAGCCGGTCGTCCTGACTGGGCACGGGGTACAGGTCCCGCGCCGTCTCGAACAGCACCTTCCCGTCATCGACCGACCTCAGCTGCACCTTCGGGCTCGGCCCGGAACGCCGTACGACATAACTGTGCCCGTCGGTCCCGAAGCCGAGGAGCCGCCCGGCCACCACCGGGCGGGCCCCGGCGTCCCGCGTCCCGCTCCCGGTCGGCAGCCGCCACAGCCGCCGGCCCCCAGGGGCGCCCAGCAGAAGGTTCCCCCCGTCGGGGGACGCGTCCAACACCGGCTCGTCCGGCAGGATTCCGGACCCGGTCCGTCGATGCGTCACCACGTCCCAGGTGGACCACGCGCCCGCGCCCACCGTGAGCAGCGTCCGCCCGGAGCCGGTCAGGAAGCTCCGTCCGTCCGCGTCCTGCTCCGGCCCGGGGAAGACATCGTCCTGCGGCTCGGTCAACGCGGTGAACAGGGCCGCGCGGCTCGTCGCCGACGGGGCGAGCCGCCAGGCGGCGACGCCGAGTAGGGCGGCGGTGCGGGGATCGGCCGACCGGGTGCGATCGGCGAGACCGATTGCCTCCAGGGCGACGGCCCTGGTCCGGGCCAGGTCGGCCGCCTCTTCGCTCTGGCAGGCCAGCCGGCTGGCGATCAGGCCGGCGGCGGTGGCGAAGCAGAGCGCGACGGCCAGAGCCCGCGCCCGCCTGCGGGTCCGGCCCGCCTTCCAGCTCTCCATACGGCCCTCCACCCGGGAGGCACTGAGAAAAGCTCGCTCACGCCCGGTGAGGTCTCCGTCGAGGCCTCGCCCGAACAGCGCCTCGGCGAGGGCGAGATGGGTGCCGCGGTAGAGGTGGCCGGAGTCGCTGCCGTGCTCCTGCCAGATCCGGGCGGCCTCGGTGAGCCGACGATGCCGGCACAGCCGCTCACGGTCGGCCTCGATCCAGCCCTGCAGCCGGGGCCAGCCGGTGATCAGAGCCTCGTGGGCCAGCTCGACGTTCTCCCCGTCGAGGGTGACCAGCCGGGCGCGGGAGAGTCGTTCGAGGACGGCGGGCACCTCGGGGTCGGGCCAATCCCGCAGATCGCTGCGGCTGACCGGGCGCCGGGTGTCGGGGGTGCCTTCGCCGGGAGCGATCAGGGCGAGCAGCAGCAGCCGGGCGGTGGTGGCCTGGGTCGGCGTCAGCTGCCGGTAGGCCTCCTCGGCAGCCGCCGCGATGGCCCCGTGGATCCCTCCAGCGGCCTGGTAAGCAGCAAGGGTCAGCATACTGCTGCGTCGTCGGCGCCAGGTCTCGCGCAGGGCCTGGGACAGCATCGGCAGCGCGCCAGGTCGATCGACGGCCTCCTCGACGATACGGGCGGTCAGCTCCCGCTCGACTCTCAACCCCGCGGCTGTCGCCGGCCGGACAACGGCGTCCTGCAGCTCGGTCCGGGTCATCGGGCGGACGGTCAGAGAGCTGTCCCGCATGGCCGTGGCGAGCCCTTCGTGCTCGGCACACAGCTTGTGGAATCCGCCGCCGACCGCGACGACGACCCGTAGCCGGCTGGTGGACTCCTGCGCCGCCAGCAGCCTCTCCACGAACCCCCACCGGTCGGCCCGGTCCCGGCACAGCGTGAAGATCTCCTCCAACTGGTCCACCACGACGAACCGTTCCGGCCCGTCCGCCGGCGGATCCAGCAGCTCCCTGTGCGTGCGGCAGGGCCGGGCACCCGGTGTGATCAGCCGGAACTCCACGGCCCAGTCCTTCTCCCGTACCAGGGCGTCGTCCAGCCGTGGCAAGAGCCCGGCCCGCAACAAGGACGACTTGCCACTCCCGGACGTACCGAGCAGTACGGCGAACCGCCGGTCCAGGGCCAACTGCAGAAGGTCGTCGACGAGCCGGTCCCGGCCGAAGAACAACGCCCGATCCCCCTGCTCGAACCGGGCGAGCCCCAGGTACGGGGAATCCTCCTCCCCGACCCCAGCGGGGGTGGCCTCTTCGTCGACCTCGCGCCAGCGCCGCTCCCACACGTCCGGGTCGGCCCCGCAGGCCTGGGCGTAGGCCCGTACCACCGTGGACGACGGCAGCCGCTCCCCGGAGGCGGCCCGCGACAGGGCGGTCACCGACAGCCCTGTCCGCTTGGCCATTGTCCGGTACGAAGGCGCCCCGGCCCCCCTGCGCAGTGAGCGCAGCTCGTGGGCGAACCGCTGGACAGGACCGGCATCGGGATCGACCGGCCGCTCAGGACGCCCCAAGTGCCACCTCACACACAGATCACGCGCACATCAGAACATCAGCATGTCCTGACAAGCAATTTCCTTGCACTCTAAAGTACGTTCGCACTGATGTCTCCCCTGGTTTCCCCCCACCCGGCAAAACGCCCGACGGACAGCGGTCACCTGACGGTCACCAGATGACAATCCTTGCTTCTCTTCTTCTCGAGAGTCACAGAGCAGTTCGCGTCGACACCCGTCGCTGCAACGTCAGCCGCGAGAGCACCACCGGCCGGTTCACGTTCGACTGGACCGATCGGCCTGCGCCTCATCCGCAACGAGAGTCTCGTGTGACGCAACGGCATTGCGCCTAAAGGGTGTTGCACAAGGCTCTGAGCTGGGCATCTCCTTGGCATGGCCGGGTCTTACGCGCTGAGCGGGAGTGGGTGGAGACGTTCACGGGACTGCGGATGACACAGTTCTCGGGGCCGTTAAAGGTGGTGCGGGAGCGGGGCGGCAACGGCACGCTGCGGGGCCGGCCGCGGTCGCCGCCGTTGACCGAGCGAGTGCTGATGGTTGCGGTGTACTACCGGACGAATCTGACGATGCGGCAGCTGGGCCCCCTGTTCGGCGTCTCCTCCTCCACCGCGTGCCGGGTCATCCAGCGGCTTGGTCCGCTACTGGCGGTTGAGCCCGTCTCTCGCACAGCCGATGCGGCGGAGAGGTTGTGGATCGTGGACGGCACCCTGGTCCCGGTCCGCGACCGCAAGGTCGGCGTTGCCGGCTCGCCGATGGAGCAGAAGCAGCGGCGGCACAGGAGCCCGGCGGGCTGCACGTCGCAGCACTGCACCGGGCCTGACCGCTCTGGACCCGATGACCCCTGCGAGATCCCACACCAAACAGTTCAGTTTGACCGACGGAGCGTCTCCGGGTACGGTCAATACCAATCGGTTTGGTTTGGGTGCGGTTCGGGCTGAATGCCGCAGAGGCTCTCGCCGATCGCGGAGCCCCCGGGCCGCGCGGGCAGCAGCGGCTGGTCGCTGCACCGACCGAACGACGAAGACAGCAAGGAGAAGTCGATGAGCGACACCGTCGTGTACGCCCTGTTCCACTACCGCGTGAAGCCCGGCATGGAAGACCGCTTCCAGGACTACCTGGCCAAGGTCCTCCCGGTCACCGAGGCCCAGGAGCCGTACATCCTCGGCTACGAGATCTTCCAGGCGCCCGACGGCTCGTACTTCCAGCACGAGCACTACGAGAACGAGGAGGCCGTCTGGAAGCACCTGGAGCTCACCACCGACGGCCAGAAGGATTTCGCCGAGGCCACCGAGATGATCCACCTCACGATGGTCGGCAACCTCACCCAGAAGTTCCGCGACACGTTCCTCGACGGCGAGGGCACCGACTTCAAGCCCTTCCGCAGCGTCAACCGCTAATACCCGGGCCGCCCCCCATCGCCACGAACCCGCCGCAGAACCGGTCCGAACAGGCCGCCCACGCCGGGTTCGTGGCCGTTCTGCGTTCCGGATCACCCGACCCCCGGAGAGGAGATCTGCCTCCATGGCTCGCAAACCGAACTGTTCCGTCGCCTATCGTGTCCCTATGCCTCGCTCCGCCGTCTCCCGCAAGACCTCGAACTCCCCTACCGCCGATACCCGGCAGCGGATCCTCGCCGCGGCGAAGGATGAGTTCGCCCGGTACGGCATCGCCGGCGCCCGAGTGGACCGCCTCGCCAAGCAGGCGCAAACCAGCAAGGAACGGGTCTACGCCTACTTCAGCAGCAAAGTGGCCCTCTACCACCACATCGCCGGGCAGGAAACAACTGCGGTCATCGAGGCCACCCGCATGGACCCGGCGGACCTGCCCGGCTACGCCGGCATCCTCTTCGACCACTTCACGGCCCACCCGGACCACTATCGGCTCATCACCTGGGGCCGCCTCGAACTCGCCGACGGCGAAGCTGACAGCGAAGCTGACAGCGACACCGTTGACCCCATGCTGGCCACCATCACCGGCAAGGTCGAACAGCTCCGCGACGCGCAGCGCGCCGGCCTCATCGATCCCGCCTGGGATCCGGTCGACGTACTCGCCCTGATCAACCAGATCGCCACCACCTGGGCAGGTCAGCCGGAGATCGGCGCCGCCGCGACCAAGCTGGCCGCGGACAACTCCGTCGGTGCACGCCGTGCGGCCCTGGTCACCGCCGTGGAGCGCCTGTTCCCTCGCGCACGCTGACCCTCAGACCGTCGAACTCCGAAGAATCTGGATCGCGCCTCAACACCGCTACCGCAGACCCGCGAGCCAGGCGCCCCCACCGAGGGTGAGTGCGGCGCAGGTGGCCGCTCACATGGAGACGTTCAGCGGCAGCGTGCCGTCGCACATCCGGACCCCGCCGCGCGGCGCCGACGAGCGCCGGGGGCCGCGCTGACGCCGGGGGACCCGAGCACCCGTGGACGGGAATGCAGATAAGCGTTGCACCCGGATGGCGCCACCGTCACCCGCTGATCGATATTGACGAGATGCGACGGCGGTCGGTCACTCGCCCGAGTCTCCCGGGCGCCAATGCGGGTGATGCGCCGCTTCGAGGGCTCGGGGCGCGGTCAGTTCGTCGTCGCGGGGAAACAGCCGCTCGACGGCTGCGACGACGGCAGTTCGGCCCGCCGTCAGGAACGTGGTGCGACCGTCGCTGTGCGGAGGCAGCAGGTCAGGCTGTGCAGCCAAGGCGGTGGCGATCTGGTCGACGAGGACGAGGATGTCGACCGGGAACCGAGTCCCGCGGGGTGAGGGGCTCACGTCTCCACGCCACCCGGCCAAACCGTTTGGTTTGCCTCCGGGCGGTGGTCGATGCAGGCTTCAAACCGAACTGTTTGGTTTCACATCAGGAGATTCGCATGCAGCACAGGACACTCGGCACCCAGGGCCTGACCGCCTGGGCAATCGGCTACGGCTCGATGGGCCTGACCATGGCCTACGGTCCCGGTGACGAAGAGGCGGGCATCGCCGCCATCCGCCGCGCCCACGACCTGGGCGTCACCTTCTTCGACACCGCCGAGCTCTACGGCCTGGGCACCGGCTCCAACGAGATCCTGGTCGGCAAGGCGGTCAAGGACTTCCGCGACGAGGTGGTCCTGGCCACCAAGTTCGGCTTCGACCTGTCCGACCTGTCTGACCTGTCCAAGGGATTCGGCGTCAACAGCCGTCCCGACAACATCCGCAAGGTCGCCGACAACAGCCTGCGCTACCTGGGCGTCGACCAGATCGACGTCTTCTACCAGCACCGCGTCGACCCCGACGTGCCGATCGAGGACGTCGCGGGCACCGTCAAGGAACTGATCGACGCGGGCAAGGTGAAGTACTTCGGCCTCAGCGAGGCCGGCCCGGAGACGATCCGCAAGGCGCACGCCGTCCAGCCCGTCTCGGTCCTGCAGACCGAGTACTCGCTCTTCGAGCGCGAGGTCGAGCAGCTCTTCCCGCTCCTCAAGGAGCTCGGCATCGGCTTCGTCCCCTACTCGCCCCTCGGCCGAGGCTTCATCACCGGCACCGCCAAGCCCGCCGGCACCTACGACGCCACCGACATGCGCAACACCGACCCGCGCTGGCAGCCCGGCAACTTCGAGAAGAACGTCGAAGCCGTCGACCGACTCAGCGACCTGGCCAGGGCCAAGGGCATCACCGTCTCCCAGCTCGCCCTGGCCTGGCTGCTCGCCCAGGGCGAGGACATCGTCCCGATCCCGGGCACCCGCAGCCCAGCCCGCATGGAGGAGAACGCCCACGCGGCCGACGTCACCCTCACCCAGGCCGATCTCGCCGCGATCCACGAGATCCTCCCGACCGGCGGCTTCGGCGCCCGCTACGCCGAAGAATATGCCCCCACCTGGGTCTGACCAGCCCGAGCGGACCTCCGAATCGATCGGGAGTCCCGCAGCATGGGCCCCCCGTTGCCCGGCCGGTCAGGAGCCCATGGGGCTGCCGCCGCGCTCCGCTCACGGGTGGGGCCCGGAGTCGCGGGCCCCGTAGGCGGCCGGGGTGAGACCGGTGCGGTCACGGAAGAAGCGGCCGAAGTTCGCGGGATCGGTGAAGCCGAGGTGGACGGCCACGGCCCGGGCGTCCCACCGGGCCACTCCCAGCAGGCGTCGGGCTTCGAGAAGGCGCCGCTCGTCGATGAGTTCACGTACGCCCTTGCCGGTGGCGTCCCGGGCGGCGCGACTCAGGGTGCGGACCGAGCAGCCGAGCAACTCGGCGTAGTCCGCGGCTTGGTGACCGGTCCGCCTACCTCCCTCCGGCCGTCCAGCAGCCGGCCCTGCGCCGCCGACCCACAGGCGAGCGTGCCGCCGCCTGACCATCGGCGTGCGGTCGGCGAGGCGGCCTCGCCTCCCGGCGGCTGATCACCAGCTCGATCGGCGTCGGCAACCTCCTTCCGGCTGCTATGGCATGCCTGAAGGACAACGGCACCCCATACCACCCGTGCCGGTGGTTACCGGCGCAGGAGATACCCCCTGAGGGCTGTCCAGGTCGACGGGTTGCCTCTCGATCTAACGTTCCCGAATCGCTTATATGCTATTAAGGGTTCTCGGTGGCTGCCCCTGAGTGGGGGTGGTGCGCCCCTGCCGAGGACGCGTACCTGGGAAGGATCCGTCCTTCGACTTGCCTACGCTACGCCCGCCCCGGGAACACCTTCGCCGACGTTGCGTCGCGACGGGACCCCCGGGCGGGCGAGGGCGTGGTTACGACTGGTGGTACGTGAAGGTGCGGCCGTTCTTGTTCTTCGACAAGTACACCTGGTGCCAGGTCCAGCCGGCCGGCGGACGCACGTAGTGGAACTCTACTGAGCTGTTGGTCTGCCACCAGTAGTTGTTGGCGGTCGTGCAGCCGTTTGCCGGGACGTTCCAGAAGCGGGAGTTCACCCAGTCGCCCTGGTCGTTGTAGCCGACGAGGAAGAACTTCAGTGCGCTGCCGTTGTCGTTGCAGATCTGGATCTGCACGTTGGCCGTGGCGGCGCCGGCCGTGGCGGGCATCGCGAGGCCACCGAAGACGGAGGCCACGGTGAGAGCCGCGATGGTGAGCTTTCTGTTGAGGGAACTCATGTCGCTCATACCTTTCGGGAAGGAGGGAGGGCTGTCAGCCCACGAGGCCGTTGCTGCGCAGCCACTTGCGGGCCGCCTCGGACGGCTGCTCGCCGTTCTCGACGGACGTCGCCAGGCCGGCCAACTGTGCCGTCGTGAGCCGGGAGTTGAGACGAGCCAGGGCCGTGCACGCGGTGCGGCCTGCGTAGGGGGCACCGATCAGCGGGAAGACGTGCTCGGGCGGCAGGACGCCGTTGGGGTCGGTCAGCGCGACCGGCCCGTCATGGGTGAGGACGGGGTCGGTGGCACGCAGGACCAGTACGTCGGCGGTCGCTGAGGTGCCGGTCGCGGTGAGCTGGACGCCGTAGGCCCGTTGGAGGGTGGTGGGCGAGGGGGCGTCGGGATCTCGGGAGGCGGAGCCGCCGAAGGTGCGCAGGCCGCCGGCCTTCGTCAGGTCGGCGAGGGTGCGCAGGTGGTGCTTGCGGGCGGTGGCCCGGGTGACCGCGAGGACGACGCCGTTCTGTGCCCGCGCGGGTGGCAGGGCGTCGATGCCCGGGGGCAGGGCCATGCTGAGGGTGGCTGCCATGTTGCCGGGCAGGGTCTGGCCGGCGGGCAGGGCGCGCAGCGTCGCGGTCTCGTAGGCGGGCGCGAGACCGATCCGCCCCTCGGCCACGGCCCGTGTGGTGGCGGCGGGAGAGGAGTAACGGGTGCTCGCCATGCGTGCCTTCACCCCTGCGTCGGCGAGCAGTTCGCCGTACAGGGCCGCCACGACCCGGCTCTCGGCCGAACCGTCGGTGCCGATCACGAGCGGCCCCGCGTCATCCGCGTAGGCGGTCGCGGCGTTTTGCTTCGCCGCGCCGCCGCAGCCCGCCAGGAACAGCAGCGAGCAGAGGACGGCCGCGACGGCGGCACGGGGACGAAGACGACTGTCTGGCATCACGGAACACCACTTCTCGGTGAGGGCGGGCGGCCCGGTGCGGTCCGTTGCCCGGTGCCGCCCGCTGTCCTCGGGGACGGTTCAGCCGCAGTGCGCGGCACGCTCGCCGGACGTCATCAGCTTGTCCTTGAAGTTGACGTAGCCGTTCTTGGGGTGGTCCTGGTCCCAGCCGGCCGCCTGGTAGTTGTTGATGTACCAGATGTAGTGACCGTAGTAGCGCTTGCCGAAGTGGAGCTCGTACCAGCCCGTGGCCTTCTGCTTGGAGGTGCCGCGCTCGAGCCAGCCCTTCCACCCGGGGCGGACGTTGACCGTCTTGGTCTCGGAGTCGGTGTGCGAGGCCGTCCAGGAGTGGGAGTACGAAACCTCCACGGAGGCCTCGTAGACCTCCCAGAACTTGGCGGTCGCCGTGATCGCGACGCCGACCGTGTTCGTGGCGGAGGTCGTGTCCGACCAGTTGACGGTGTGCTGGTTGATCTCGGAGGCGCAGTTGAACGCGGTGGAGCCCACCTGGTGCTTCGGGCCGGTGTACGCGGTGTAGCTCTGCGGGTGGAACTTGCACACGTCGGCCGTGGCGCACTGCTGCAGGAGCTGCGCGACGGAGGGGCTGTCGGCGGCGTAGGACTGCGGGGCCGCCATGAGGGAGGCACCCAGGGTGAGGGCGGCGGCGACGCCGGCGCCGCGGACAAGGCGACGGGAGGGGAGGTGGGTGCGGGGCGCGAATCGCATCGAATACTCCAGGAGACGGAGGAGCCGGTTCCGGGCAAGCGGAACACCGGTGGATGACGAGACTTCGGGACGTGCGCATGCGCTGCGTTTGCCGGCCCTCGGGGGTGTGAGGGCCGGCACGGTGTCCGCACCGCCGCGTCACCGGGGAGATCGGCAGCGGCGGAGCGGGCCGTTCGACCGCCACTCTGGCCGCCGCAGAATTGTTGATCAATGCAGGTCAGGTGGTAAACAAACAATCCGGGGAGCCCGCCGCGGCCTGTGCGGGCGCGACAGAACGGCCACACCTTCCCGGACGGGGCAAACCGGACACGAGGGTTCCGGGGGATCATCCGCCGGCCGGCTCAGGCGTGTGAGCGGTCCCGGGCCGCGGAAGGCTCCCGCCCGGAAACCGGAACGTCCGCCGCGTGCCTCTCCCTGCCCGGCGCGGAGTGGGACCGGGGAGCACGGCGCGGGCGCCAGGGGAATCTGATCATGGGCTGGGGGTTGAAGACGAATCCGGCGAAGACGAGACCATGATCGTGGCCGCTGCGACCACGACGGCGCTTAGCGTGCGTGATGCCGGAGACGGTCGACGGGAGCGGGGTGTCGCCGTGTCTCTCTTCCGCGGTCTGCCGGTCGGACAGCCCTTCGGCGAACTGCTACACCGTGACCAGCATCAGCACTCCGGGCAGAACCGCTGGACGGCCCACCGTCGGGAAGAGCTGCCCGATGTCCTCGGCGGAGAAGACCTCCGCGAACTCATCCCGCAGCCGCACCGCCGGCGTGCCCTTCGGACACACCGTCCACGCCACCCGCGCCGTCTCCGCGGGAATCTCTCCCAGCCCCACTGCCGCAGCGACACCGACACCCTCCCCGAACACAACGTCGGCCATCACCGCCACAACCAGGCGGTGAAGGCCGACGTCACGCTCCTGCGCTCTACAGACTCCATAGACGGGGCAGACCCCTTCTGGACGCCGGGTAAACTCCGTACACGTGACCGCCGCACCCGCAAAGCCCCGCATCCCCAACGTCCTCGCCGGACGTTACGCCTCCGCCGAGCTCGCCACGCTCTGGTCGCCCGAGCAGAAGGTAAGGCTGGAGCGGCAGCTCTGGCTCGCCGTGCTGCGGGCCCAGAAGGACCTCGGCATCGAGGTGCCCGACGCCGCCCTCGCCGACTACGAGCGGGTTCTCGACACCGTCGACCTGGCGTCCATCGCCGAGCGCGAGAAGGTCACCCGGCACGATGTGAAGGCGCGGATCGAGGAGTTCAACGACCTCGCCGGGCACGAGCACGTCCACAAGGGCATGACCTCCCGCGACCTCACCGAGAACGTGGAGCAGCTGCAGATCCGGCTCTCGCTGGAGCTGGTGCGCGACCGTACGGTGGCCGTGCTGGCGCGGCTCGGGAAGCTCGCGGGCGAGTACGGCGAGCTGGTCATGGCCGGCCGCTCGCACAACGTGGCCGCGCAGGCCACCACCCTGGGCAAGCGGTTCGCGACCGCCGCCGACGAGCTGCTCGTCGCGTACGGCCGGGTCGAGGAGCTGCTGGAGCGGTATCCGCTGCGCGGCATCAAGGGGCCCGTGGGCACCGCCCAGGACATGCTGGACCTGCTCGGCGGCGACGCGGCCAAGCTCGCCGAGCTGGAGCAGCGGATCGCCGGGCACCTGGGCTTCTCCACCGCCTTCACCTCCGTCGGCCAGGTGTATCCGCGCTCGCTCGACTACGACGTCGTCACCGCGCTGGTGCAGCTGGCCGCCGCGCCCTCGTCGACCGCCAAGACGATCCGGCTGATGGCCGGGCACGAGCTGGTGACGGAGGGCTTCAAGGCCGGTCAGGTCGGCTCGTCCGCGATGCCGCACAAGATGAACACGCGTTCCTGCGAGCGCGTCAACGGGCTCATGGTGATCCTGCGCGGCTACGCCTCGATGACGGGCGAGCTGGCGGGCGACCAGTGGAACGAGGGCGACGTGTCCTGCTCGGTGGTGCGCCGGGTGGCCCTGCCCGACGCGTTCTTCGCTCTCGACGGGCTGCTGGAGACCTTCCTGACGGTCCTCGACGAGTTCGGGGCCTTCCCGGCCGTCGTCGCGCGCGAACTCGACCGCTACCTCCCCTTCCTCGCCACCACGAAGGTGCTGATGGGCGCGGTGCGCGCGGGTGTGGGCCGCGAGGTCGCGCACGAGGCCATCAAGGAGAACGCCGTCGCCTCCGCGCTCGCCATGCGTGAGCAGGGCACCGAGCGCAACGAGCTCCTCGACAAGCTCGCCGCCGACGAGCGCATCCCCCTGGACCGCGCGCAGCTCGACGCCCTGATGGCCGACAAGCTGTCGTTCACGGGCGCCGCCGCCGACCAGGTGGCCGTCGTCGTCGGCCGGATCGAGGAGATCGCCAAGCAGCACCCCCAGGCCGCGGCCTACACCCCCGGGGCGATCCTCTGACCCGCACGCCCCGCTTCACCCGGGCCGAACTGGAGGCCGCCCGCGACCGTCTCGTACCCGACGTCGTCGCGGACGGCCTCCACGTCCTGTTCTGCGGCATCAACCGACATCTAGAGATGCACCCCCGTTGAGCTGCGCAGGAACACGATCTGCAAGATCAACTGGGAGAGGATTGGGAACAGGCGGCAGCCACACTTTCCCCTCCCCTCCCATGAACTTCTCCCACCGCTCCTGCAGCGTCTCTGCAATCCGCAACTCCATTCCCGGTGTCACGTTCGCATACACGCCCTCCACTCCCCCGATCTCGTGCCCCATCCGCGCCTCGACGGCCACCCGCGGGTGGCCGTCCTCGTCGAGCCACTCCTTGTGGCCGTGCCTCAGAAGATAGATCCGCTTCTTGGCCATCTCCGGCACCGCGGGTATCTCCGCTCGCGCATACCGCCCCTCGCGCGCTGAGCTACCGTCCCTGATCGGATACCAGTACGCCTCCTCGAAGTTCGTTCCAAGCAACGGCCCCCCACTGTGCGACCGGAACATCCACTGCGAGTCGTGCGAAGCCAGCAACGCCTTGTGCATCTCATGCAGAAACGGCGGCACCACCAACGTCCGCCACGAGTCGTATTTCGGGTCCACCAGCCTCCGTTCCCCCTCAACCCACTGGTGCTGAGACTGCACCCGCAGTGCCGGCATCCGCATGTACCGATCCAGGTCCGGTTCACGCTTTCCGTCGTCGGAGTCGAGTGGATCCGAGGCGGGCCAGTTCGGTGAAGCGAAGCACCGCTGCAGCCCCCACATCTCCTTCGGCCGCATACCAGTGAACGCCGCGGTCCAGATGTACGTCCAGCCGTTGTAGCCCCAGACGCTGTAGGCGTTGACCGCAAGGCGGTGGAGCGTGGCCATCTCCTGGGGGCGCTTCTTCTCACGCACCTTCTTCTTGTACTTTCCGCGGCCACGCTTCTCCCGTACGACTGGCGAGGTCATGCGGAGTCGATAGCGAGTCACCGAGTCATCCATCATGGCGCCGAAGACCATGAGAATCTCCTTCACGTACCCGGCTGATATCTCGCCACGCTCGGCGGCCGCGCGAAGCGCCTTCTTCCATGCTTCGTACTCGAATGCACTGATGTCACCGACGGCTCGACTTCCCCAATAGGGCTCGATCCGCTTATTGATGATGGCCTTGTAGCTCACCGTTGATGACGGCCGCAGATCCTGGGCCTGAAACCAGTCCCAGCAGTAGACCGACATGAGAGTTTTACTGTCCCTCTGTTTGATCGCAGTACCGTGACGCACTTCGTACTCACGATCGAGCCCGTAGTCCCATGCCGCTTTCTCGTCCTCGAAGCCGGACTCCGACTCGTACTTCTTGCGGCCGTTGGGCAAGTACTCGCCCTCCCACCACTTGACGCGGCACTTGCCGCCGCGCCACTCGACGTATGGCATCGCCCCTCCTTGGATTTTCCGTGATGACCCAGCGAGCCCCTCACCTGCTCTGCCGCGCTCTGTGTGGACTGCTACTCGCGCCTGCTTGTGGGGCAGTTGCGGACACAAGCAGCCGCCTCCTCAATGCCTGATTCGCATCCCCGGGCCATTGAACCCTTACACGGGAACGACAACCGACTTCCTATCCGCCGTCACGACATCTCGGAACACTACAAGGGACAGCGTCACACAGCATCCATTCACCCCTCCTGACCGCGACGGTCGACGGACAGTCAACATCCATGCCTGGCGCGTACTCTAGGCCGTTGAGCCGTTCTTGGAGAACGGCAGCCGACTGCCTCTCCGGCGTCATGCAAGTAGAGCGCTTACCGCGCCCCTCACGTCGGCTGGTTCATCCCCGCCCGACGCGCCTTCGCCCATTGCGCCATCGTGGCGCAGCCGCACCCCGCGGCGCGCCCTAGGACCATCGCTCACTGAGCGACACGCCTTCCTCGCACCCGTCAAGGTGCGGCCGGCTATACCTAGCGGTGGTTTATTGACGGCGGGTCAGGGCCGGAGTAGGCCGGTAGCAGAGGACCGTCGCCTTGGGCTTACTCGTCGATCGGGAGCCTCTTGTTTTTCAGGACAGTCCCCGTCGATTCGGAGGACCTCATCGAGTTCGTCCGTCGCGTCGGTTTGCATCCGGATGACATTGACGTGTATGACCCCGAGCTGGTCGAGTGGCACGGGGGAGGACCTGATGGCTGTGATGACCGCGGCGCCGTTGGGGGCGGTCGCGGTGAGGCGTCTCGCCGGTCTGAAGTTCCCCCGAGCGCGGGGCCAGTCCTCATCGAACGGTAGCGCCAGCTCGGCGTCTCCAAGGTCCCTGTCGTCGTAGACGGCTTCGGAGGCGACTTTGTCATATACATCAGCGACGTAACGCAACAGAGGGGACGCCCGGATTCACGAGACCGATGTGCGCGGCAACGCGCTGCACACGCGCATGAGGGAGGTTTTGAGGATGGATCCGGCCGCGTACAACTCCCACAGTCTGCGAGCTGGTCACGTCACTCAGGCAAGGCGGAACGGCGCGAGCATCGAGGAGATCATGTGGGCTGACCGGTGGCGGAAGCCCGAGACGGTGAAGGTCTACGACCGGGAGTTCAACCCGGCCGCCCGCGACAGCGTCATGCGCCTGGGGCTGTGACCTCTCCGGCCGCCTTGTTGCGGACATCGCGCATGCGGGCGTCGAGAGCGGCCTGGGTCTCAGGGTCGAGCTCGTAGTCGCCGGCGGTTTCAGGGTTGACGTCCAGCGCGTGAGAGCGGAAGGCCTCCCGCTCGGCGGAGAGTTGCTGGATGGTCTGGGTGATCCGATGGATCTGCTGGCGCAGCCTCTCCCATTCCTGCTCGGCGAGGGCGAGTTCGGCGAGCTGGTTCTGGATCTCAGCCTCGTTTTTCCGGGCGTAGTTGTCGCTGACCAGTGTGATCAGAGGGACCCCGAGAGCCTCGGCAGCGGTGACCGCTTCGTCGAGCCTGACCGCGCGGGTCTGCTGCTCGATGCGTGTGATGGCGGTGGAGTCGACGTTCGTGCCGAGAAGTGCGGCCATACGGCGCGCTAGTTCTGCCTGGCTGATGCCGAGGCGTTCGCGTTCTTGACGAAGTCGGCGGGCGAAGAGGTCCCCGGGCAGTGGGTTCATGGTGGTTTGGCACTTCCTGGTCGGGATCGCGATCGACGGGGTGTGGGGGGCCGCCTCGAAATCGAGCAGGCCAGCGTCGCAGCAGTGCTGGAGCGGCACATTACACATCTCACGCTGCGGATTCCACAGGCGTCCACCGCGACCCTGCGGTCGCACGCCACAACGCCGATTCGTCTCGTTTCCGAGCCTCCTTTGACTCTTTATCGATAGACCCTTTCGAGTGACCCTGTAGCTCACCATTCGAATGGGGTACATTAGCCGCTATAGATGCGCACATATACGAGTCCATGGGGGATCTGGCAGCATGCGACTGACCACTTCGGCTTCTATCACTGCCCGCCCAGGCGGGTGGGCCACGCTTGCTTCCTTGTGACTCACGGTCACGCCAAAGAGTGACTCGAAAGGCGATGGGAAAGAACCATGACAAGGATCTACGAGGCAGTCGTCTTCTCGCAGGCCTCCCTGCCGAGTGCCGCCTGGGACCTGACCAGCTTCCTGGAGAACGCCAAGTCCCAGATCCAGCAATGGGGCGGTCTTCTGCTCATGCTGTTCGGTGCTGTCGGCATGGTCTGGGGTGGCGTGCTCGCGATCAAGAAGCTGATGGCCAACCCGCAGTCCGCGGGTCACCAGCAGGGCTGGGTCATGATCGCGCTTCTCATTCTCGTCGGCGGAGCCCTGACCACTGGTGGGTGGTCGCTGATCTCGACGGTCGGCTCCGGCGGCCAGCAGACCATCACGGACCTCGGCGGCGGCACGGTGATCGTCCAGCCCGTCGATCAGTTCAGCGGGTTCCTGAGCGGCCCTTCCAAGTAAGAGGCCGTCACAGACCGTGCACACGACCGGGGACAGAGGCGTCGAGCGAACCGGGTCGGTTGAGGTGCAAGGCCTCCTCCGGCCCGGTTCGCCATATCCGGGCCGGCAGCACGGTGCAGGCACGAAAGAGAGCAGAACATGGGGATCAAGGACAAGGCACTGGCCTTCAGCAGGAAGTTCAAGCTCGACTCACACCACGCGATCGAGCGTTTTGGGGTGTTCTTCGGCATCTTCACGGTCGCGGGCGCGATCGTGATCAGCGCATCGGGGGCCTCGGCGTACCAGGCGGAGCGTGACTCGCTGTCGCAGACGGCGCTGTACACCAGCGACTTCAAGACGTCGAAGACGAATCTCGACGGCACCGTCGACGGGATCTACACCAACGAGAGCGGCAACAAGGCGCTCGTGATGATGCACTTCAGTCCGACCGCCCAGATCTCGTACAACGCCGCGGACTACAGGGCGTTCCTGCTCGGGTCGGACACCTCGCTGAACAGCGAGCCGGTCAGCACCAGCGGGATCAAGGGCTCCTTCTACGCCTTCGGTTCGACCGGCTACGTCGGTGTCCTCCTGAACGCCGACCGACCCTTCGACCGCCAGGTGCTGAACCTGACGGTCCGTGCGAATGCCGAACTCACCACGCCCGCAGCGGAGCAGGCGCAGAGCAGCGGCAAGCTGGCCGGCGACGAGACCTTCTCCAAGTACGACCAGTGGCGGGTCTTCTTCAACCCCGGCGCATCCGGGGTCCAGAAGATCGCGGCGCTCGACGGCCTGACCTTCGACCCTGCGCAGGCCTACTACGAGGTCGCGCTCAAGGAGAAGGAGACCGAGGCCAGGGATGCCCTGGACCAGAAGCTCGTCGAGATGCGCGCGAATCTGACGCAGATTCAGTCGTACACGTCCGACCTGCAGACGACGAAGATCGACGGCCTGTTCCTGCGTCCGCCGACCGTTCCGGTCTCGATCGCCGCCGACAGGATCACGGGCGTCTCCGCGGCCGAGGCCGAGGACGGCGTCTCGACGCTGGCGCTGCAGACCAAGCACGTCGTCCCGGGCGGCTTCGACCTCAACTGGCGTGCAGGCAACGTCTACGACGGCTACCTCGACGCCCTGGTGCCGGTTGGTCAGAGCTACGCCCAGTTCTTCACCAAGAAGCGTGACGAGGGCTCGGATCCGACGAGCCAGCAGATCTCGGACATGCAGTGGATCCTCTCGGATGGCACCAGCCTCACCAAGGACTACCAGTCCTCTGACGTGACGATGCGCCCGCTCATGAACATCATGAACAACCTTTCACAGGCGTATCAGAACTACTCCCGGAACAAGTCGCAGTACGAATCAGACCTGTCGCTCGACCTGATCCGACTGGACGTGAGCCTGCGGGACGTGCAGTCCAACAGCACCATCCGCGACGACAAGGACTTCCTCATCACACTCCATTGAGTGCGACGAGGAGGCGACGCATCCCGCTACCTGACAGTGAGCCGGAAAGGAAAGCGACATGGCCACCGACAAGCCGAATCGGACTCCGCAGAAGGACCAGCCGAGTACGTCGGTGAGTCAGGGGATGCCCCGGCAGGGTCGCGGGACCAAGAGCCTCGGCCCTGAGGAGGGCATCGAGAAGCCTCCCAAGGGCAAGGCCAGCGTGCCCAAGCAGCTTCTCGGGCAGGGGGCTGATTTCTCTGGTCCTTCTGGCGCGGCGAGCACTGCGCCAAAGATGCCGGACGCGGCAAGCACCGCGGAGACCGCGGGCAAGGCTCCTGGTGCCGCGAGTGCCGGGTCGAAGATCAAGCAGGGCATGAACGGCGTCGCCGGGAACATGTCCGGAGGCGCGGCCCAGAAGGTCATCGAGGGAGACGGCAGCAGCGCGACCCGCCGTAACGCGGGGCGTTACGCAGGAGCTGCCGTCTCCGGTGCCGTGGCCGGCGCACTGACTGGCGGGCTTCCGGGAGCCGCCGTTGGCGCAGCGCAGAACGCCGGCGTCGAGGGGGCCCAGGACGCGGACGCCAAGCCGGCCGACCAACGTGAGCTGGGTGCCGGCGGCACGGGCTACGAGCGTGGTGCGTCGAAGGACGACGAGGGCCTGGGTTCGAAGGCGGCCAAGGGCGTCGCCGTCGGCGGTGGCACGGCTGCTGCTCCGCCGGCCATGGGGGTGGTCATGGCCATGGCCTTTCTGAACTGGCTGAAGTCCATGTTCTTTGCGGCCTTGGCGATGGCAGTCAACGCCGGGAAGCTGCTGTGGACGCTGATCGTCAACATCGCCAAGGCGGTTGGTCATGCGATCGTTGCGCCGTTCATGGCGATCGGCAGCTTTATGGCCAAGGGGGCCGGCGCGGTCCTGGGCGTCACCGTCACGGCGACGATGCCCCCTGTAGCGGCGGCGATGTCGGGTGCGGTCGCGATGACCGCCGCCTTGGCCCTGGTGGGCACGGTCGTGACCGGCGTCCTCAACTCGACGGCGCTGACCGAGGGCAGCATCAACGCGAACGGGACGGCGTGCGTCGTCAACGCGGGTAGCGTCGGCAACGGTTCCGGGGCGACCGTCCCGGCGGGCGTGGAGAAGAACGCCAAGGAGATCTACTCGGTACTCAGCAGCTGGGGGATGCCGAAGGAGAACATCGCGGGCATCCTCGGCAACTGGTCGCAGGAGTCCGGGATCGACCCGACGAGCGTGCAGGACTTCCCCACGGGGACGTATGCGATGACCGCCGAGAAGGCCAGCGCCGCACAGAACACGGACACCGGCATCGGTCTCGGGCAGTGGGCGTTCGGCCGCAACACGCTGCTGCGCCAGTACGCGAAGAGCAAGGGCGTCGACTGGTTCACGATCAAGGCCCAGCTGGCCTTCATGGTCGATGGTGACAACCCGGGCGATGTCACGGTCTTCAAGGACATGCTCAAGAAGTCGCAGGGCTCGCCGCGTGCGGCGGCGCTGCACTTCCACGAGAACTGGGAGCGCTCCTCTGACGGCGCGGCCGGGCTCACCGCACGAAGCGACAACGCCGAGATGTGGTTCGGCACGATGAGCGGCTGGTCGGTCGACAGCTCGGTCGTGGGCGGCGTCGAGGACATCGTCGGCGGGATCATCGAGAACACCGCCGACGGCATCAACACGATCGTGGGCAACTGCACCTCCAAGGGCGGCACTTCTGTCTCGTTGAAGGACGGCGGGATGACTCAGGAAGAGGCCCAGACCCTGGTTGACCTCTTCAACAAGGAGGGCGACAAGTTCCTCGACGACCGCTACGGCGACCAGGGTGGTCCTGGCTCGTGCGGAAGTAATCACGCGCAGAACTGCACATCGTTCTCGACCTACTTCGTGAACAAGTACACGACGTTCCAGACCTACCCGGCCGGTGACGGCAAGGAGACGGCGTACACGATTGCCAGGGTGACCGGCAAGCAGATGTCCTCGACTCCGACGGCCTACTCGGTGGGCTCCGCCCCGGGCAGTACCCCCGCCGGCCACACTCTCGTGGTGCTCGGCATCCAGGGCGACAAGGTCATCCTCGGCGAGGCCGGCTACTGCGCTTACATGGGTCGGGTTCGCGTCGACAGCGCGGCGCGGATGGCGGCCGAGGGCTGGAAGTTCGTGGACATGTCGGATTCGATGCTCCCCTCCGGCAAGATCAAGACGGTCTGATGCGCTGTATCTGATCTGGGAGCGAGAAGCCGGTGCCGGGCGATCCGGGCACCGGCTTCTTCATGTCCGGTGCAGGCCCTGCGTGTCGGCTTCGCTTTTCCGATCTCTTATCGAATGGATTCAGAGTCGGTCTCGAATGCCTTTATAGGTAGACTTGAGTCGTTTATGAGAGCAACGTGGAGTGAGGAGTGCGTTCCGTGACGACAGCCCATGACGAGTCCGAGAGTGCGGGCCCCGAGCAGGAGACCGGGTCGATGCCCGAAGAGAAGCCCGCGGCACCGAAGACGCGCAAGAAGGTCACCGGAGCTGAGCTCGAAGAGCGCTTCGCGGGCTGGACGATGCTCCAGCGCGAGAAGGTCCAGGTGCGCACCCCTGAGGACAACGCACGTTTGATCCGGCGCAGCGTGACCACGGTGATGGGCGTGGGGATCCTCGCCCTGGTCGTCGCCACGGGCGTGGCCGGCGAGAGCTTCAAGGCGAGCACGGCGGACAACGAGGCCCAGATTGTCCAGCTCAAGGGGCAGCTGGATGATGCCCGGTCCACGCCCGTGCCAGCGGACGCCGGCGCGCAGTTGTCCAGGCTCACCGAGGCGGCAGCTGCCGAGGCGAAGAAGGTAGCGACCGGGGAGCAGGCCTTCGCCACGTTGTACCACCAGGCCGGCGTCCAGCCCAGCCGGAACAACGGGGCTCTGAACCAGGCCATGCTGGAGATCATCATGCACCGCCGGGACATGGCAGCGCTGTTCAGCAAGGACTCCTTCCTGGTCAGTGGCAAGGAGGCGTACGGCACCTCGTCGTTGACGCCGTTCGATGCGACTACCGAGATCGATCCGCGCTACGCCTGGTACATCCGCTACGACGGCCAGAACGCAGCGGCCCCGAGCACGTACGCGTGGAAGGTCGGGACGGTGATGCCGGACCTGAGCATGCAGAACGTCTCGGGCATGACAATCCAGGCGAAGGTCCTCTGGCTCTGCCGGGACACGAAAAGCGGCGGGGTGCTCGCCTGGGCGAGCGCGCGCTACGTGCGCAACGGCACGGCGGGGACCTTCGGCCGCTTGGCGCTCGTGGTGACCGCTGCCGGGGCTCAGTACGAGAACCCCGCAATCGAGATGCCGGCCAGGTCCGGAGTCCCTGAACTCAGCGGCACGGGCGCACAGAAGAAGGGCGGGAAGCGATGACGGAGCAGACGGCAGCACCCCCGCGGCGGGGGTTGTTCCGGCGCAATCTCTCGGTCCTGGTGACGGCAGCGGTCCTCGCGGTTGTAGCGACGGTTGCCGGCGCGACCTGGAGCAGCCAGCACGCGGCCCTGGCTGAGCAGGAAACCCGGATCAGCGACGTCGAGGGACATCTGGCAGGCATCCAGAAGGAGAACGCCGAGCAGGTGAACGCGGACGTTATGGCGGCCCTGGGTGTCAGCCAGAACCGGCTGAGCACCGACGGCGAGCGAATCAAGTCGCTGCTTTCGATGGCCTTCACGTGGGAGTCGGGACTGAGCTACGAGGCGGCGCGCGAGAGCCTGAAGAGCCGGTTCGGCCTGGCCGAGAACGAGACGTTCCTGACGTCGTTCATGCCTCCGTCGAGGTTCAACGAGGACTCCCGGGGGCGGCGTTACTACTACATCGACACGGTCGGCCTGAACTCGGCTCTGGGCGAGGATCCGGACATCGAGGTCGTCGACGTCAAGGCGGGCGTCTACACCTACGCCGTCCTGGCCGACGTCGAGGTCACCTCCGACGCGGTGTCCCAGAACAAGTCGAGCAAAGCCAGTGTCACGGCGCACCGGCGCGCGCTGCTCTTCGTCACGGTCGACGCCCAGGGCAAGGTCTCGAATCTCTCCGGCGTCCCGGCGAGTGGCGAGACTCGCTATTCCGGATGACTCATACCGCCTTTCGACTCGTCTTATTGATAGAGTCGCTCTGGTATTCGAGTGAAACGGCAAGTTGAGGACTAATGGCATCGACACAGACCGATGAGTCGGGTGGGGGCGCAGTGCGCAAGACGCGCTTCGTCGCGACGTCCGCGTCCTCGCAGGAGGGCGCGGACACTCCTGAGCAGACGGAGCCCGCGGGCGGCCTGCGCAAGCGCACCCTCGTGGCCGGCGTGAGCATGGGTGTGGGCGCACTGCTGTGCTTCGTACTCTCTGCGGGGTTCTCCGGCGGTCAGAGCGCGGTGAGCGATACGGCTGCGCCGGAGATCTCCTCTCTGCAGGAGCAGATCAGGATCACTGAAGCGAAGACGGCGGCGCTGCCGACGGCCGACGACACCGAGCGTGGTCTGACCGCGGCCCTGACGGCGGCTGGTCAGGTCGCGATGCTGCAGAACGACTACCGCTACCTGACTCCCAGCGTGGCGGCAGACGGCGGCTCGCTCGACACGGCGACGTCTGAGTCGACGCTGCGCAACCTCATCCCCTACTTCGCCCCCTCGGTGCACCAGGCGGACCTGGGGCCGTGGTATCTGCTCGCCAGTGACAAGGACGTGGCGGCCGGCGTCGGGATCCCGATGAGCTTCAACTCCGGCTTTGAGTGGGTCTCCCAGGTGCCCTACCTGGTCAACGACGACAGCACCATCACGGTGACCTGGCTGGCGATGGAGACCAGGACAGGTACGGGCGAGAGGCCGGCGGTGCTGGCCTGGGCCCGCACCGATTACGACCAGGTCCGCAAGGCGTTCGTGAACATCCAGACCGGCACGACGGCCACTGGCGAGGCCCTGAAGCAGGAGGTGAAAACACCGTGAACGAGGAGATCAAGGACAAGCTGCGCCAGCACGCCGGGAAGATCCTGCTCGGCGGCGCCGGGGCGCTGCTCGCGCTCTCGGTGGTCACGCTCGGAGCCAGCCTGCTCAGCGATGGCCCGGCCGCGTCGGACACCCAGGCCGATGCGGTTGTTCACAAGCTCGAAGGCAACCTGGGCGACGCCCGGGCCAGGCTCGCAACACAGCACACGGCGCTGCTGGCTCAGCTGCCGGGCATGGACATCGAGCGGGTGAACCGTGACAGGGCGACGGGCCGGTCCCTCCTGCTCAGCCTCACCGACAGCTCGGCGTCGACCCGGACCGTCAAGGAGCAGCAGGTACTCCTCGACGCGCGCTACGCCTTCCTCGACCACAAGTCCCGGGTGCTCACCGGGTTCGTGCCGGAGTGGATGACGGCGACCGGAGCCACGAAGGGCGCTGGGACGACGTACACGCTCGCTGATCTGGACATCGATGTGAGTCGGGTGCAGGGCCTGAACTACTCCTACACGGGGGTGGCCCGGCTCGATCCGGTCCGTGTCGGGCCGGATCGGAACAGCGCTGTCAAGAGCGAGTTCGTGGTCTTCACCTACGGCACCTCTCAGGACGGCACGGTGACGTCGCTGGACGCATATCGGGCCTCCATCAAGACCCGCGACGCCCTCGCTGCCGCCAGCGCGGAACAGCCCTCCCCCAAGCCGACCGGGTGAGCGAAGCGCCCACCGCTTCAGCACGCACCGAAGAAGACCCCGCCGAGACGTGAGGACACGAACATGTCGACCCAGACCCTGGAGAAGACCGAGACGACCGCCCCGACGAGCACGGCCGCGACGGCGAAGAAGACCAGGGCGAAGCCCGCGAAGGAGCAGAAGGACTCGAAGCTGCGTACCGGATGGCGGCGTCTGGCCCCGAAGGAGGAGACTGGCAGGTTCTCCGTCGTGGTGTGGGCGGGGTTCTTCCGGGTCATCGTCTTTCTCGCCGACTGCCTGCTGGCGTTCATCACGGCCATGGTCATCATCCCGCTGCTGGGCGCGTGGCTGCACGAGCAGTCGGGGGCATCCCGGGGGGCGCTCAGTGCGGACGGAACCATTGCCATGTGGGTGATGCCGCTCCTCTTCCTGGTCGCACTGCTCGCCGCGGGCGAGATCGTCGTGATGCGCGGCATGTGGCGCTGGGCTACGCGGATGATCGCGAAGATCCGGGATGCCCGGGGCGAGGCGACCGGGGCCGACGTCACACCGAAGTCCACGACCAGGGCCACCAGCCAGAGCAAGACCAACCGCAAGAGGAGCACGTGATGCGCACTGCAGGACTGGCGATGAACGACGTGTGGGCCCACCGTGTCCTGCGTGAACGGGGGGTGGAGACGTACCGGCTGGAGGGGGTGGCCGCCGAGCTCGGCGTCATGGTCGAATCGCTCGATCTCAAGCACCGGGGCAAGGAGGAGAACTACCGCCCGTATCTGCATATGACGGGCGAGTTGCGCTCGGTCACCCCGGCCGAGGCCCTGCCGTTCGGCATCTCCCAGGTGACCTACGCCCCCGGCCAGGGCGAGAAGGTGGACGCCTTCTACGAGTTCGACGACCAGCAGCTGGTCGTGCTCGCCGGCAAGGGCTACTTCACGAGCGGCTTCGCCGTGCCCGAGCAGGTCACCGGGATCGAGTGGGAGCTGCCGGCCACGGCGGACATGCTCGTGCTCGCTCCGTCGGGGGCGCAGACCGAAGGCGATGCGCCCGTGGTCTTCACCCAGATCCACGACATCGGGGGCCTGGAGATCGATCTCGAGTCCAGCGGCTACGACCTGGCCGGCTACTTCGCCGACCACTCCAAGGACGGCGTCCCGCGGGCTGAGGCTGTGGTCGATGCGCGCGGGCTGAAGGCACGTTCGGACGCGATCAACTCGCTGTTCACCGAGGACGAGCTGGGCCTGGACGCTGAGGTCAAGCAGGTCGTCGGAGCGCCCGTGCCCGAGGCAGCGCCGGTCGCTGACGGCATGAGCGCGCGTCTGCAGCAGATCGAGGCGGAGATCGCCACCGAACAGGAGCAGTACCAGACCGAGCGCGCGAGCACCGAGGGCACCACGGAAAACCTCTACCGGGAGCGCGTGGCGGCAGCGTTGCAGACGGCTGAGGAGCAGGAGGAGCCGTTCGCTCCCCCGGTTGCGGCCCATGAGGCGCAGCGCGACCTGAATCTGGATCTCGACCTGGAGCTGGAGGAGCAGGAGTCCCGACGACGTGAGGTCAAGCCCGCTCCAAGTCTGGACGAGCGCAAGCGCCAGGTGGCCCAGCGTGCGGCCGATCTGGACTTCGACGAGGACGGCGAGCAGAGCCTGGGGTCCTGAGGACGGAGCAGGCATGACGAGCGCGGCCCCGGTTGCTGGCGGACAGCAGCCGGGGCCGTAGTGCATCGGTACCGAGACAGGAAGGAGAGCGACGTTGGGCCTGAAGCAGGACATCATCGTGGTCAACGAGTTCAGTGTGCCGCTGCCTGGCGGCGAGGGATCGCGTGGTGCGACGCCGGGTGACTACGTCACCCGGTACATGGCCCGCGAGCAGGCGACCGAGTCGCTGACTCCGATCCAGCGTCTGCGCACCGACCACTTCATCATGCGCTACATGGCGCGGGAGTCGGCCGTCGAGCGCGCCGGTATCTCGCGGAGCGCGGCGAAGCATGAGATGCGCCAGGCCCAGGGTGCCGGCGGCGTGGCCTTCGGCTACGGCTCGGTCTCACTCTCCGACGAGCAGCTGCGCGCAGCCGCCAAGGACATCCAGCACTACTTCGACGCCGGACACACCGTGCTCAAGACGGTGCTGTCCTTCGACGAGGAATACCTGCGCAAGCACAAGATCGTCGACGAGGACTTCCACTGCAAAGCCCGCGGCGACTACCGCGGCCACATCGACCAGATGAAGCTGCGCATGGCGATCATGCACGGTCTGGAGCGGATGAGCTCGGGCACCAGCGGCTTCGACGACCTGCGCTACGTCGGGGTCATCCAGATCGACACCGAGCACGTCCACTGCCACCTGGCCATGGTCGACGGCGGCCGGGGCCAGGTGACGAAGAACGGTACGCAGCGCGGCAAGCTCCTGGACCGACACAAGTCCAGGCTCCGCCGCGGTGTTGACGCCTGGCTCGATGAGAAGCAGGCGGTGGCTCATCTCGCCAGCGCTGTCGGCTACGAGCGGCGCAACGTCACCACCTTCATCAAGCGGTGGGCGCACGAGCGGATCCGTGCCGAGTCTCTGCCGCAGTTCCTGCTCGCCTGCCTGCCGGCAGACCGAACGTTGTGGCGCGCCGGCTCGAATGACGCCCGTATGCGCAAGGCGAACCAACTGGTGACCGAGCTCGTGAAGGAGCAACTCGACCGTGCAGGGTCCCCGATACCGGAGGCCATGGAACGCATCGTCGACTACGCCAACGAGCGCCGCGCGAAGGAGTCTCTGAGCACGGAGGAATGGCAGAAGCTGGTCGAGCAGGGACGTACGCAGATCATGGAGCGAGCCGTCAACGGCGTCTACCAGATGCTGCGGGCCATGCCGGAGTCGGAGCTGCGGGTGCGCACGCCGATGCTCGAAGTCATGGGAATGGACTACCAGCAGATGGCGGCGCTCGCCGCGGACCGGCAGGGCGAAGACCAGAATACTGAGGCCGACTTGGTCTCCTTCGGCTTCCGACTGCGCAGCTACGCCTCACGCCTGCAGCATCACCGGGAGAAGGCCGGGGTCTACCGCGACCTCATGCACCAGTGGGAACAGGCCGAGAACGCCGGCGTCGCCGCCGAGGACTCACGCCCGCTCTACGACTTCTACCGCTTCGAGGAGAACTACCACCGGCGGCTGATGAGCAAGTACCAGCGCTTCCTGCCGTTCCTCGGGGACGCCGGCCAGTGGTACGAGCAGCAGCAGGACGTGGCGACCTACGGCCAGCGGCTGCTCTCGCTCATGGCGCTGCGCGCGGATGCCTCCCTGCAGCGGATGAAAGACTCCGAGGAGGCCGAGAACCTGGGCCGGACGATCTACGATCAGCCCGGCGGCCGGCAACTGACCGAGGGCAAGCGCGGCCGGGCGGTGCTGGACGCGCGCATCCACACGATGAAGCAGTCCTATGACCAGAAGCTGGACGGCCTGCGGGCTGATCTCGCTTCCTCCGGCCTGGTGCTGCGCGTGGGGTCGAGCGCCGAGGACCGGGCGAGTACCGAGACCGACGCGGTCAGCACGGACTTCAAGATCGTCGCCGGTGCCGCGTATGACTTCGCCGAGGTCAAGGCCCTGGACCTGCACCACCTGGGACACGACTTCGTCACCGACGTCGAGATCGGGCCGCAGGCACGCCAGACCTTCGTCGAGGCGACCAGGGATCGCCGGCTGCTGCTGCTGGCGGCGATGGACTACCTGGACCAGTCCGGCCAGGCCGAGGCGATTCCCGATCTGCCGGTGGACGATGTCGCGGCGATGACACGGGTCTCCCGGGAGCTGACGCATCAGCAGACAGACGAGGAAACCGGCACGCTCGTGTTGCGTTCCCGGATCGCGGAACTGCGCGCCGAGCGCGGGCAGGCCGAGCGGATGCGGCGGTCCAAGGCTTCGTCGCTGGACGCCGGCCTCGTCGTGCGGGTCCAGGCCCAGGTCGATCAGGCTGTGGCCACAGCGGATGCCAGGATGGTATTCGACTCGCAGTCACCTTCCATCTCGACTGACCTTGGATATGAACAGAAAGACTAGTCGAATCCTTGTCGAATGCTCTATAACAGTATTAGCGTGAAGAGTGTTCGGCGGGACTCAACACCTTGCCCGGACGATGTGACTGATCGCGGCCGACTTGTCAGTGGGCAGTCGGAACGAACGGAAGGAAAAGATCATGGCACTTCTCAAGGGCAAGGG
The DNA here is from genome assembly GCF_045040105.1 of Streptomyces sp. NBC_01390. Taxonomy (NCBI): domain Bacteria; kingdom Bacillati; phylum Actinomycetota; class Actinomycetes; order Kitasatosporales; family Streptomycetaceae; genus Streptomyces; species Streptomyces sp. NBC_01390. The sequence goes on from NZ_CP109551.1 coordinate 1,742,923, forward strand.
CGCGATGACCGGAGTCAACCTCATCGCGAGGGTCTACAAGAACGGCGTCACCAAGGAGGGCAAGTCCCAGTACGCCGACGTCCAGCTCGACGCTCGAGATCCGCGCGGTCCCGAACAGACGAACCTGCATCTGAGGTCCGATCGGGTGCAGGGTGAGGACGGCAAGGTCCGCTACAACAACGGCGCTCCGTACTCCACCGGTCAGATGGAGGAGATCGTCAAGGCCGCGGGTCCGAACACCGAGCCGATCCTGAACAAGGACGGCAACGAGGTCGGCACCGTCTACGGCTTCAAGGGCAACGTGATGCCCGCGACGCGCGGCACTGGCCTGGTGGTCAACACCAAGTCCGTCGAGGCCTCCGAGTTCAAGGTCGACGACAAGACGCTGGACAACCAGTTCGCGTCCATGCGCGCCGCCCGCGAGGCCCGGGCGGCGGCCAAGGAGTCGCAGACTCAGGCCCCGGCTCCCGAGGCCGAGCAGGAGCAGGCAGCCGAGGTCGATGAGCCGGCGGTCGGCTGAGACCGAGGTCGAGTCAAGCCTTATTCGACAGGCCCCTGGATGTCACTTGGCGAACTCGCCGTCGTCGCAAGCGGAATGCTCGCTGTCGGCGTCGCCGCCGTGGGTGGCTCGATGTACTCGCGGCGCCGCTCCCGTCAGGGCGATCAGTCGGCTTCGCACGGCTGATCCACAGATCTCCAGCGCGTCCGCCGCGCTAGGGGGGGCCGCTGGAGACGCGGCCCCCGCACCTCGACGAACACCTCCAACCGAAGGGTTCTTCTCATGCGATCCGCCATCCGCAACGCCGTCATGGCAACGACGGCCACCGCAGTCCTGCTCGGCGGGATCGCCGCGGCGGTCACCCCGGCATCCGCTGTCGGCGCGGCGGCCTGCACCCGCAACGACAAGAACCACAGCGTGCGGGGCCCCAACCTGGAATGGCCGGCCATCCGCACCGGCCCCGGCGTGGCCTACAAGGCCAAGGACCACCTCGACTCCGCCGGCGAGTTCTGGGTGGAGTGCTCCGCCAAGAACAAGTACGGCAACCGCTGGTACTACGGTGAATCCCTCTCCGGCAGCTCGTACGGCACGAAGGGCTGGGTCGCCGCCAGCTGGTTCTAACCCACCGCGCGCCGCCGAGCCGACGCGTCCCCAGACTGCTCCCTCGCGGAGCGACCGGGCCGAAGCGCCGTGACCTGACCACGGCCGGGCCCACCTTCCATGCCTCGGCAACGCCGGTGTCCGACACTGCGTCCAGCGCCTGCCCACCGACCTCCCGGCGAGGCGCGGCGACCATCGCCCTCCTGATGGCTGGCGAAGGCGCACTGACCGTAGTCCTGCGCACCCTGCGCCCCCGCCTCACCCCGGCCGCCGCCTTCGGCAGCACGCTCAGCGTGACCATCGTGCTCGTCGTACTGCCGATGCCCGTGGCCGGCGCCCTGCCCGGCCTGCTCCTGGCCTGCGCAGTCCTGCAGGGCGCGGCCGTGGCCCTCGCCTTCCGAGGCGCCTGTGGCACCACCGCGCCTCCTACGCGCCGAGCCGAACAGCCGCCGATCCCACGGCCACCGGCCCCCCGGGCCGCTGCCCGGACCGACGCACCGCGCACGGCCTGATCCCGCCTCCAACCCGCCCGTCTCTCTTGGGAGTTCACCGTGTCCCACCCCATGCTCCTCGTCATCGGCTCCGGCCCGCGCCCCCTTGGCGGCTACCTGCTGGAGCAGACCGCCGCCCACTACCCGCTGCTGCTGATCAACGGCGCGCCCATGACCTGGCAGAAGCCCTACGTCATCGACCACGAAGTCGCCGATCTCAGCGACCCGATTGCGGTGAACATCGCCGCCGCCTCCCTCGCCGTGCGATGGCCCATCGCCGGCGTACTGACCTGGGACGAGTTCCACCTGATGGCCGCCGCCCGGCTCGCACACAGCCTCGGCGGCCGGCCCGGCAACACCCTCGCGGCCGTCGCCGCCGCCCGGGACAAGGCCACCTCCCACCAGCGCTTCGCCGCCGCCGGAGTCCCCTCCGCCGCCTCCACCTGGGTGCACTCCCTGGACGCCGCAGCCTCGGCGGCAGAACGCGTCGGCTACCCGGTCGTCCTCAAGCCCGCCGCCTGTACCGGCGGCATCGGCGTCATCAGCGTGGACACCATCACCGATCTGCCCGCAGCCTGGGCCATCGCCTCCGCCGGCGCCGCCCACCAGGGCCCGGACGGAGACGGCGTCCTCGTGGAGGAGTACCTCCACGGAGACGAGATCTCCGTGGAGACCGTCACCCACCGCGGCGTCACCAGCACCGTGTCCGTCACCCGCAAAGCGGTCGGCTTCGCCCCCTACTTCCTGGAGACCGGGCACAGCGTCAGCGCCGACGACCCGCTCCTGCACGAAGTCGCCCCCGTCGCCTCAGCCGCCCTGGAGGCGCTCGGCATCACCCACGGCGTCAGCCACACCGACCTCCGCCTCACCCCACAGGGGCCGAAAGTCATCGAGGTCAACGCCCGCCACGGCGGCGACCTCATCGGCGAACTCGTACGCCTGGCGACCGGGATCTCCCTGCCCCTTGCCGCCGCCGCCCTCGCCTGCGGCGAAATCCCCAACCTGCGCCCCACCCGGCAGCGCAGCGCCGCCATCGGCATGATCTACCCGCCCGCCGAGGGCATCGTCACCCACCGCGACCTGCGGCCCGGCAGCGACCAGTACCTGGAGCACTTCCAGTGGCTGTGCGACGTCGGTGACACCGCCACCCTCACCCCCTCCAGCACGACGCCGACCAACATCCGCGCCGGGTACGCGGTCGTCAGCGGCGACAGCGCGCACGACGCCCAGCAGCACCTCGCCGACGTCCTCGCCCGCACCGACGTGAAGGTCACCTCCGCCGTCCCCCGCGCTGCGTGAGCAACTCCGGCCCGCCGTAAGCCGCTTGAAGGGACCCCGCATGACTCGCACCGCCCCCGACCGTCTCGCCGCCGCGCTCTCGCACCCCCAGCCCGCCCTCGGGGCCTTCTCGGTGGCGGGCTATCCGGATCTCCGCAGCAGCGTGGACGCCTTCGCCTCCTTTGCGGAAAGCGGTGCGGCGATGCTGGAAGTGGGTGTGCCAGTGGCGGATCCCTGGCTCGACGGTCCGGCCATCGCAGCAGCGCATAGTTGTGCTCTTCGTGCTGGTGATGGCATCGGAGTCACGCGGGAAACGGTGCGGCGCGTCTCTGCTCGATGTGACACGCCTGTGGTCGTCATGAGCTATTGGACGACGATCCAATCTCTTGGTCCGCAGCGAATGGCCGATGAGCTGGCCGCCGGCGGTGCTGCGGGGTGCTTCGTGCCGGACGTTCCGCCGGAACGCGTTGAGGCGTGGGTGGCGGCAGCGGCGGAGGCCGGAATCAGCGCCCCGCTCCTCGCCAATCGTGATGCGTCGTATGCCGAGTTGGGCGACATATGCCGAGCCGCAACGGGGTTCGTCTATGTGCCCGCGGCCGCTGACCAGCAGACGGGATACGCGGCTGGGATTGATCTGGACGGTCTCGCTGCTTTCGTTCAAGCCGTCCAGCAATTTGCTCCGTCGACCCCGATCCTGACCGGCATCGGAGTCTCCACGCCTGAGCTTGCCTCCGCCATCGTGGGGCGCGTAGACGTTTCTGGCGTCGTGATCGGCTCACCTCTCGTCCGCTCTCTACGCAGTGGCGCAGAGAGCTTCCACCAAACGGCGGCCCTGGTCGAGGAGTTCGTGGCTGCGCTCGCCGTCGGCGGTGCCGCATGACCCTTCGTCTGGTGCCTGTTCGCCTCCGTGAGGCTGCGGCATTCGCCCAGGACCGGCACCGTCATCACGCACCTCCCCCGGGACAGATCTTCGCGATTTTCGCCGCCGACGAGGAGGGAGTTCTGCGAGCTGTCGCGATCGTGGGGCGTCCTGTCGCTCGCCACCTGGACGACGGAGCCACTCTCGAAGTCACACGCACATGCAGTGACGGAGCCCGGAACGCGAATTCGCTCTTGTACGGCGCCGCGCGGCGGGCGGCGAAAGCCTTGGCCTGCACCCGCTTGATCACCTACACCCAGGACGTGGCGAGCGGTGCACGTCCGCGTGGAGCCAATCGGCGGGCAGCCGCCCATCGTGCCCCTCGCCGCAGGTGGCACACGCCGTCTCGTCCACGGCTCACCCGTGGCACGGAGTGCGTCGCCCGCACTCTGTGGGAGGCGGTGGACGCCTCATGAACTGGTATGAGGTAGGCCGCCTGCTCAAACTTCTGGTCACCGACTCCGGCTTCGAGGTCGGCAATCCGCTTCTCTGCGAACCGGAGAATCTACGCCGACGCCGTGGTGGTCGGCTCCGCCGTGATCCGGTCCATGCACGCCCGGCCGTCCGCACCCGCTGTCGCGGCCGCGGAGACGGCCGCAGCCGTCGCGGCCGGAGTCCGCCGCAGCCGCAGGCCACCGGCCTGAACCTCAACCACTTCCACCGCACGCAACACACCGCACAGAACACCGTCGCCGTTCCCGGAAGGAACCTCAGCATGTCCCCATCCACACGCCTCGCCCACCTGCGTCCGCTGGCGCTCACGGCCCTAAGCGCCGCCGCGGCGCTCGCCCTCGGCGCGTGCGACGCAGGCTCGGACACCAGCAGCGCCGGCAGCCCTACGCCGAGCGCGAGCCGCACCCCCGCCCCCAAGGGAGCGATCAGCAAGGCGGCCGCCCAGCAGGTGGTCGACCACTTCCAGGCCGTGAACAATGCCGCAAATGCCGCACGGGACGCCAAGCTGCTGGGCACCGTAGAAGCAGGGGGTCCCTACGCCCAGGACCAGGGCGTTTACAAGCAGTGTGTAGGTTCGCAATTCGGATGTCCCCTTCTCATTGACGGTTGCCCTTGTCTGGCCCATGGGACACCGATGTGAGACGAACGCTCGTGTGTGCATTGAAGCTGACGCTCGCTGACGCATGCCAGGCGCTCGACCTCAGACCAGCGAACCCTCATAGCGGACGGGCGGATGCATGCCGGTCCAACGGTCGTTGTCGGTCTGGGCGGCCGACGACAGCGAGGCGGCGTTGCAGGATCGCCCTGATAGTCGCTGCCTGGGCCGCCACGGTGGATGCCGTATCAGATGCTGGTCGGCACCCTAATGTCAGAGAACGCGCTTACCAGGGCAGCGCGACATGATTATCTTCAACGCGTGGACGTCGAGGTGGACGGACGAAGGGACAGGGCCGGGGTGATGCGAGGTACAGCGGGGGATGTGCCCTCTTCAGGGAAAGCAGACGAGGCGCGGAATGCGGTGCTGTCTTTGGGTATCGCGCTGGCGCGCGCCGAGGACGGCGGTTCGCCAAGGTTCGGCCTGGACCTTTTGGAGAAGGCTCCTTATCACGCGGAAAAGGTCGCGGAGGCCCTGGGGAAGTTTCAGTACGAACCGTACTCGGCCGAGGGGTCGGACAAGGCGGCTGACTACGGGGACGTGGTCGAGCAGGCAGTGGTCGACGAGGACGTCGATGTGCTGGTGGTTCACATCGTCGGCCACGGCGTATTGGCCGAGGGCAGCAGCGAGAAGCTGTATGTCCTGGACAGCAACGGGAAACGTCTGAGCCGACCGGTGGGAGCCTGGATCGACCGGATCGAGGACCATGAGAGGGATGAAGACCATCAAGAGCCCCGGCAGCCGGTGACGCTGTTCGTCCTCGACGTCTGTTATGCCGGTGAGGTCGCCGTGACGTCCTGGCACGCGCGGATGGACGTCGCCAAACGCAGGGCATGGGTGCTGGCGGCCACCGGTCCCAGGGACCAGGCGTTCGGTTACCGGCTGAGCCGGGCCCTGGTGAGCGTCCTCGGGAAGTACACGGCCGAGGAAGTCCGCTTCCATCCCTCCGTGCGGTACATCCCGCCGAGCACCGTGTGGCAGGAGATCGAACGCGCGGTGAACGACCTGACCACGCAGGACAAAGGTCTGCCGCAGACGATCCTCACCAGCCTCGTTCCCAGCCACGCCGATCTCTCCCATCTCCCTTTCTTCCCCAACCCCTGCTTCGATCCGGCCTACCGCGCGGGCATCGCCATGGTTGCCGGGCTGCCCAGCGAGATCGCCCAGCTGGCGGACTGGGCCTCGGACCCGTCCCACTTCATGCTGCGGGCCGGCGGTACCGAGCCGGTGGACCGCGACTGGGACGAGAGCTACTTCTCCGGCCGCGCCGAGGAACTAAACGACCTGTCCGTCTGGCTCGATAATGAGGCTGCAGCCCCGGGTTTGCGTGTCGTCACCGGTAAGCCCGGTGCGGGGAAGTCAGCCTTGCTGGGCGTCCTGGTCTGCGCCGCACACCCGGCACTGCGCCCACACACCAAGCCGTTGTGGCGCAGCCTGGGCTATCGGGCTCCGGGTGAGAACGACAGGATCGCGGTGGTCCATGCGCGCCAGCTGGGCGTCAAGCAAATCTTCTCTTCGCTTGCCCGCCAGCTACGTCACATCAGTGACCCCGGCAGCGGGTTGTCCGGTCCTGACGGGGAGAGTGAAGGGTCGGCCTCGAACGAGGTGGATCATCTTCTGAGCCTGCTGCCGGGTGACGGGCGCCCGGTCACCGTGATCGTCGACGCGCTCGACGAGGCGGTCCGGCCCCAGGACATCATCACCGAGCTTGTGCTCCCGCTCGCGCAGCGTGCCCAGATGCCGGGAGGCGGGCTGCGGCTGCTTGTCGGCACACGTGATGACGAGCGGTTCCGCAGCCTCCTGGACCTCGCCCGTGACGAGGACGCGTGCACGGACCTCAGCGCCATCGCCCCGGAAACGGTCTGCCGGGACGTTACCGAGTACGTCAGTCGGCTCCTCGCGGCTGACGGCCCGTATGCCCTCGGTGTCCGGCGAGCGGCCCGCGAGGCGCTGGCGCGGGCCATCGCCGTAAGGCTCACCGGAGCAGGCGGCGGGGACGGGTCGGCCGGGGACATCGAGGCCCTCCAGTGGGGGGAGTTCCTGACCGCAGGTCTCTACGTGCACTACCTCCTGGCTGCCGAGGAGCCCCGCGAGACCCCCGAAACGGCCGCCGAACTGGGCCGTTCTGTCCCTCGTAGCCTGCCCGCACTCATGGAACTGGACCTTCGACGCCACACCGGCCAGCCTCTCGTGCACGCCGTGCTGACCGCTCTGGCTTTCGCCCAGGGCAGGGGCATGCCCGAGCACGTCCTCGCCCACACTGCCGCGGCCTTCATCACCGTCCCGACGGAGGACAGCCCTCTTCCTCTCCAGGAGATTTACACGCTCTTGGACCAGGAAGCGCGCTTTTACCTGCGCCGCGACGTGGACGAGGACGGCACTACCCTCTACCGGCTCTTCCATGAAGGTCTCGCCGAATGGCTCCGGCACAACCCACCCCACAGCCAGCCACCGCGGCAGGATCCGCGCACCATCGACTGGAACGAACTCCGCCCCACTGAACGGCGGATAGTGGACGGCGGTGTGCCCAGTGACGGTGCGGGTCAGAAACAACGGAGTCTCCGCGCCGCGGAACGACTTTACGAGCGCCTCCTGAACAGTGTGCCTCGTGACGGCGCGGGCCGGCGGCTGTGGCATCTGGCCGTCCCCTACCTGTGGCGGCACACCGCCCAGCACGCTCTCGACGCCGGGCACCTGGATGACCTCCTCCAGGACAGCGGCTTCCTTGTGCACGCGGACCCGCACACCCTAGTGGACACCCTGGCCCACGCCAGATCGGAGCAGGCCAGACTCAACGCCGCCGTGTACCGGGCGTCCTGGGGAGTCCACCAGGCTCTGCCGCCAGCCGCGCGCCGCCAACTCCTGGCCCTGGATGCGGCACGCTACCGCAACGAGCGCCTGCAGGCCGATTTGCCCGGCGACACCGATTGGCGCGTGCGATGGGCGACAGGAAGCCAGGTCTCGACAGCGCTGGTCCGTACCCTCACCGGCCACACCGGCCGACTCAATTCGGTGGCAGTGGTGGAGCTGGAGGGCCGCCCCCACGCCGTCACCGCCGGCGACCCGCCGGTGCGGGTGTGGGACCTGACCACCGGGGAGCAGACTCGCCAACTGGCCGGCCACACCGGCCGGGTCTGGTCGGTGGCAGTGGTGGAGTTGGAGGGTCGGCCCCACGCCGTCACCGCCGGCCACGACGGGGCGATGCGGGTGTGGGACCTCACCACCGGAGAGCAGACCCGCCAACTGACCGGCCACACCGACGCAGTCCATTCAGTGGCGGTGGTGGAGTTGGTGGGCCGCCCCCACGCCGTCACCGCCGGCGAGGGACCGGTGCGGGTGTGGGACTTGACCACCGGAGACCAGATCCCTCAACTCATCGGCCACACCAGCCGGGTTGATGCGGTGGTGGTGGTGAATCTGGAGAGCGTCCCTCACGCCCTCTCCCTCGCTGCCAGCTACGACGGGACGGTGCGGGTATGGGCCCTCACCACCGGAGACCAGACCCACCAACTGACCACCCGTGGCAGCCGGGTTGATGCGGCGGCAGTGGTGGATCTGGAGGGCAGCCCTCACGCCCTCTCCCTCGCTGACAGCTACGACGGGACGGTGCGGGTGTGGGACCTCACCACCGGAGACCAGACCCGCCAACTCATCCGCCACACCAGCTGGGTCTATTCGGTGGCAGTGGTGGAGCTGGAAGGCCGTCCCCGCGCCCTTTCAGCCGGCGAGGACGGGGCGGTGCGGGTGTGGGACCTGACCACCGGGGAGCAGACCCGCCAACTGACCGGCCACACCGGCCCGGTCTATTCCGTGGCGGTTGCGCAATTGGAGGGCCGGCCCCACGCCGTCACCGCCGGCCACGACGAGTCGGTGCGGGTATGGGACCTCACCACCGGAGACCAGACCCCTCAAAACATCGGCCACGCCGGCGTGGTCTCTTCCGTGGCGGTGGTGGAGCTGGAGGGCCGCCCCCACGCCCTTTCTGCCGGCTACGACGGGGCGGTGCGGGTGTGGGACCTGGCCACCGGAGAGCAGAGCCGCCAACTGACCGGCCACACCGAATCGGCCCGTTCGGTGGTGGTTGCACAGTTGGAGGGCCGCCCCCACGCCCTTTCTGCCGGCTTCGACGGGGCAGTGCGGGTGTGGGACCTGACTACCGGAGAGCAGACCCGCCAACTGACCGCCCAACTGATGGCCGGCCACACCGAATCGCTCTCTACCGAATCGATCAATTCGGTAGCAGTGGTGGAGCTGGAGGGCCGCCCCCACGCCCTTTCTGCCGGCTACGACAAGGTGGTGCGGGTGTGGGACCTGACTACCGGAGAGCAGACCCGCCAACTGACGACCGGCCACACCAACGCGGTCTATTCAGTGGTGGTTGCGCAGTTGGATGGCCGCCCCCACGCCATCACCAATGGCGGCGATGGGTTGGTGCGGGTGTGGGACCTCACCACCGGAGCCCGGGCCCCGCAAGACATCGGCAACCTGGACTGGGTCCATTCAGTGGCGGTGGCGGAGCTGGAAGGCCGCGCCCACGCCGTCACCGGCGCCGGCGACGGATCGGTGCGGGTATGGGACCTGACCACCGGAGACCAGATCCACCAACTCATCGGCCACACCGACAGGGTCCTGTCTGTAGTGGTGGAGGAGCTGGAGGGCCGCCCTCATGCCTTCACCGCCAGCAGCGACAGGTCGGTTCGGGTGTGGGACCTGACCACCGGATCCTGTTTCGCCGCATATCACCTCCCTTCCGTATCGAACGCCGTAGCCGCCACTGCCGACGGCACCGTTGTTCTCGGTGCCGGCCACGACGTGGTCGCCCTCAGCCTCGCCCCTCTCAGCCGGAGGCTTCAATGACCAGCCCCGTCGCCGCACCCCTTCGTGTCGTCGCAGTACACGGCGTGGGCAACAGCCTCGGCTCCGACGTGTCCGGCACCCGCCTCGAAGAATTGCGCACCCTCAAGGCCGGCGCCTGGACACGGCACCTGACCAGCGGTCTCGGCATAGACTCGAACCATATTGATCTGGACTTCGCGTACTACGCGGACAAGCTCGCCACCGGTCCGGCAGCCCAAGGGACAGAGAACCCTGACCTGCTGGACGACCCACTGGCACAGGAGATGCTCACCGCATGGGCGCGGGAGCTGGGGGTTCCCGAGGAGGTGTCGCAGGGCCACGCCACGTTGCCCCTGCGAGCACTGGCATCCTGGGTGGCCCGGAAGTTCGACCTCGCCGAAGGACCACTGCGCGTGTTCATCCGACTTCTGTTCCGCGAGGTAGCCGCTTACCTGCGAGCCGAGGACGCCCCAGAACGCATAGCGGCGCGCGACGAGGTGGCCCTGCGGATCGCCCGGCACGCGCCGCGCATCGTCATCGCGCACTCGCTGGGCTCCGTCGTCGCCTACGAAGCCCTGCACGCCCACCCGGACCTGCAACCCGAGCTGTTCCTCACCCTGGGCTCTCCCCTGGCACTCCCCCGCGCCGTCTTCGAACGCCTCATCCCTGCACCGCAGGGCGCCGGCCCGGCACCGCGGGGAACATGCCCACCCGGCGCAACGCGATGGGTCAACATCGCCGACCCCGGTGACCCCGTGGCCATCCCTCCCCAACTAGGCCGATTTTTCGACGGGATCGCCCTCGACCACACCACCGTCATCAATCACCTGTTCGGCTTCCATCACGCCGACAACTACCTGCGATCCGCGACCACCGCCGCTACCATCGCGCCCTACCTCGAAGTGTGATCCGCCGTTAGATTTACCCTCCCGCCGGCCGCGACGGTAAGAGCGAGGGTGGCCGCGCCGGTGGCTGGCGATTGAGCAGCCATGGCCTTCTGCGCTTCTCGATGCCGGGCGAAGCAAGAGCATGATGGACCGGCCAGCCATTGGCATGCCTGGCTTTGAATGATCTCGTGTGCGGACACGAGTGTGACGTCTATGGTCGGTGCTGGGAACTGGTCACGACAGGGGGAATTGGGCGTACGGATGGGGGAGACAGCTGGGGTAGCGGCTAGTGGGCGCCACGCTGGCGGTCCGGGACGGCGTGTCGTGCTGGCCCTCGGAATGCCGCTAACGCGTAGTGCGGATGGCTCGTCCCCCAGGGCGGACCTTGATCCGCTGGACAGTGCGCCTGCCCACGCCCGGCGCGTCGCCCAGGCACTGTCCGGGTTTGAATACGAGGAGTTTCCGGTGCAGTCGGAGCATGCCGACTGCGAGCAGCTGATTGAGAGTCTGGTAACCGCGTCGGACATCGCAGTCTTGATCGTGCATGTCGTAGGGCACGGCGAACTGGCAGAAGATAGCAGCGAGAAGCTGTACATCCTCGGCCCCGACGGGGAGCCTCTTCGGGATCCTGTCAGTGGCTGGATCGGGTGGATCGAGGATCACCCCAAGCGCCACCGTCCCGTCACCCTGTTCATCCTGGACGTCTGCTGCGCGGGCGAGGCCGCTGTCACCGCTTGGCACGCCCGGATGGACGTGGCCAAGCGTCGAGCATGGGTCCTCGCCGCAACGGGACCGCGACATAAGGCGTTCGGCTACCGGCTCAGCCGAGCACTGATCCAAGTCCTCGGTCGCTACCTTCGTGGTGAGTTACGGATCGATTCATCGGTTCGGTACATCCCGGCGAACACCCTTTGGAAGGAGGTTGAAGCAACCGTACGCGAGCTCGTGGCCGAGGAGGAGGGCCTGCCGCAGAGTGTCCTGACGAGTCTGGTGCCCAGCCACGCCGACCTCTCAACTCTGCCGTTCTTTCCCAACCCGGGCTTCGCCGAGACTGCCCCAGAGGAGCGGCTGCCAACGGAAATCGGCCGTCTGGCCGACCTGGCGGTGGACCCCCTGCACTTCATGCGCCGTGCCAGCGGCGCAGAGCCTGTCCAACGGGACTGGCGCGAGGGATACTTCAGCGGACGCAAGCAAGACCTGATGCAACTCTCGAGCTGGCTGGACGACGAGCATGCCGCTCCGGCCCTGTGCGTCGTCACCGGCAAGCCGGGGGCCGGAAAATCGGCCCTGCTCGGCATGCTGATCTGCGCCGCGCATCCGGGGCTACGTGAATACACCAAGCCGCTTTGGAGCGGCCTGGCCGACACGGTTCCGGGAACGAACGACCGGCTGCTCGTCATCCACGCGCGCCACATGGCGCTGAACGACATGGTGCGGGCCTTGTCCGAGCAGGTACGCCACATTGCGGCCTTGCCGCCCGAACCGTCACCGGCGGGTCCGGTTCCTGGCCAGGATTCGGCAGGTTCCCTTTTCACGCTGTTGCAGGAAAGCCAACAGCAGTCGGAACGCCCCATCACAATCATCATCGATGCCCTCGACGAGTCGAACGAGCCCGAAACGATCACTCAGTTACTGCTCTACCCCCTGGCCCGCAGGTACAGGGGGCTCGTTCGGCTGTTGATCGCTACACGCAAAGACCCGAGGGTCAGCGGCCTGCTCACCGCACGTAGCGGGTACGAGTGCCTCGATCTCGATACCACTGTTCCGGAAGCACTTCGTGACGACCTGATCGTCTACGTGAAGCGTTTGTTGGCCGCGGCTGGTCCTTACACCACTGGCCCCATGGGACACGCTCGCAGCGCTCTGGCGGAAGCGATCGCTAAACGACTGGCCGACGACGCCGACGAGCAGGATGGCCGTGTGCCGGAGTACCTACGGCTGGGGGAGTTTCTCACCGCGGGTATCTACGTGAACTTCATGCTGTCCAGCACTCAGCACAGCTCCGTGATCGAAGAAGCAGCGCGGATCGGCCATGACGCCCCGCGTAGCCTCCCCGACCTGGTGGAGATGGACCTCCAGCGTCACGGTGACCAGCCCCTTCTTCGGGTCGTACTGACTGCACTGGCCTTCGCGCAGGGGCGGGGCATGCCAGAGCGCGTACTGGCTGACGCCGTGGCCTTCGACCCCACCGGCCAAGGCCGCCAGGTGCCGTTCGAGACCCTGTACCACCTCCTTGACAACGAGGCACGCCTCTACCTCAGCCGAAGCGTGGACGAGGACGGCACCACCCTCTACCGCCTCTTCCACCAGGGCGTGTCCGACTGGTGGCGTGAGTCCGCGAGCCACGAAGACCGGCAACAGCTGTACCGAGGTCTTGTCGCGTCAGTGCCGCGCGACGAGGAGGATCGGCCGCTGTGGCGTCTCGCCGCGCCGTATTTGCAGCGTCACCTGCCGCAGCATGCCGCCGACGCAGGCTGCCTGGACCAGGTCTTCGAAGACGGCGACTACCTCGTGTTTGGCGATCCGTCCGTCCTCCTTGAGCTGCTGCCGCATGCTATGGGGTCCGTGCGATCACAAGCCGAGGCGAACGCAGCGGCCTATGAAGGCGCCTTCGTTGAACGAACCTCCATGCCCCTCGATACCCGCCGCCAACTCTTGGCAATGAGCGCCGCATTCCGTAAGAACGGACCGCTGCAGACGACGCTCGAGCGCTCCACGGACTGGACGGTGCGCTGGGCGGTTCCTGCCAGTTCGCCTCCGACCGCCCTGTCGGCCTTCACGGCACAGGGCCGCCCGTACGCCGTCACCGGTAACGACCTGGGCTACATCGAAGTCTGGGACGCACTCAGCGGAAAGGCCCTGGACTTTTCGGAGGAAGACCCGAGCGAAGCGCGGATGGCAGCAGAGGTTCAAGCCCTCACTTTGATCGATTCCGAGGGCTGCCCCCAGATTGTCACGGGAGGCTACGGCGGTATGCAGATATGGAATCCGCTGACCGGCGAACTGGTCCGCGAACTGCCGGGCCACGTCGGATCCGCCACCACCATGACGGCTGTACAGCTCGCCGATCGCAGTCGCCTTCTCGTCGGAGGCTACGGAGGCTTCAGCGTGTGGGACGTGGCCGCCGGCATACAGACCGCAGAGCTCGTCGCCCATGGAGCGTGGGTCGATGCTCTGGCAGCCACGCATATGCACGGCCGCCCCTACGTCGTCGCCGGCGCTGATAACGGGCGTATCCAGGTATGGGACTTGAGCGCCGGAACCGTTTTCCACGACCTCACCGGTCACGTCGGCTGGGTTAAGGCGGCGGCGGTCACCCATCTTGACGGGCATCCCTACGCCGTCTCAGCCGGAGAAGGGGGCATCGTGTATCTCTGGGATCTGATCACCGGATACTGCAGAGGGGAGCTGACCGATCACCAAGGCGATGCCGTTACTGACCTCACAGTGGTCGACCTGCCTGGGCAACCCCATGTAGTGACCGGCCACATATCGGGCCGCACAGTGTTCTGGAACCTGGCCACCGGGACATGCAGCGCAACATTCCATCTACCCTCGGCCGTCACAGCCGTGGCCATGAGTTCTGACGGCGCAATCCTCGTGACGTCCGCAGACGGCATAGCTGCCATCACCCTCGATGTCCTCACCGGCAAGAATGCAGGCCGCGACATGCTCGGCAAACCGCGAGGCTCTGCGCCGTGGCAATGACTGGAGACCTGCCATCGCTGGTAGCACCGGGAGACGGCCTGCGTGGCGTCTGGAGTTGCGCACCATGGCCGAAGCAGCAAACCTGCGGGAGGCTGTCGTCTGGGGAAGGATGGCGTGAGTGGACGATGAGCCCGACAGATATGCGCACGTATTCACGCGTCACTACGGGCGGTAGCCAGTGACAGCGGGAAGCGACTCGGTTCTCGAACTGCTGCCGATGGTGTTCGCCGCCCCGAACGAGGCGCGGGCGAGGGCGGAAGAGGTACTCGACGCCGATCCGCCGCCATTGGATGCCTCCGTCGCCCACCAGGTAATCGGCGTCTGGCAGCGGGACTGGGGCGACATGCGGCTCGCCCTGAGCCATCTGCGGCGCGCGCGAGACCTCGCCGCGCGCGCCGACTCGTCCGACAGGGAGGCGGACGTCCTCGCCACGCTCGGCGTGGCGCTGGTGCACGAGGGTCGCACCGAGCAGGGCCTCGTGGCGCTCGAGCAAGGTGTCGCGCGCGGCACTGGACACACTCGCGCGCGCGTACTGTTCCGGCGGGCCTACGCCTGGTGGGTGCTCGGCCATCATCGCGAGGCGCTGGAGGACGTACGCCGGGCGATACCGGTACTGCGGCAGGCGGACGACGTAATCTGGACGGCGCGGGCGCTGACTCTGCGTGCCACCGTGCATCTGGCGCTGGGAGCGGTGGAGCGGGCGGACGCCGACTTCACGGCGGCGGAGGCCCTGTGGGACACCACGGGCCAGGAGCACGACAAGGCCGACGCGGTGGAGAGTCGGGGGCTCGCCGCGTTCCGGTCGGGCGACATTCCGGCGGCGCTGCGGCTGCTGGACGAGGCCGAGGAGCGGTACGCCAAGCTCGGCACGCCGACGTTCATGCTCAACATCCGCCGCTGCGAGGTGCTGATGGCCGCCGGGCTAGCGCCCGAGGCGCTGGCCGAGGCCGACGCGGCGATCGCCGTGCTCGACGGCATCAGCGGGCAGCCCACCCGCAAGGCCGAACTACTGCTCGCCGCCGCGCGCGCCGCCCGGCGGGCGGGGGACGCGCACACTGCGATCGCGCGCGCGGATCTCGCCGTGCGGCTGTTCGCGGGGCAGCGGCGCACTTGGTGGGAGACACATGCACGGCTGGTGCTGATCGAGGCACGGGTGGCCGCCGGGCGCAGTTCGGGCCGGCTTGTGGCCGACACGGCGGCGGTCGCCGACCGGCTAGCCCTCTTCGGCGCGCCGGCCGCGCCGGAGGCGTCACTACTCGCGGCCCGGATCGCGCTCGGGCTCGGTTTGACGGCGGACGCCGAGCGGCATCTGGCCGTCGCCGCCCGCAGCCGGCGCAGCGGGCCGCCACTGGCGCGGATGACCGGCTGGGCGGCGAAGGCGTTGCAGGCCCGGGCCGCCGGTTCCGGCGAGGGCGTCCTGGACGCCTGCCGTCGTGGCATGGACGCCCTCGATGACTACCGGGCGGTACTCGGAGCATCGGAGCTGCGCGCCACCGCTATCGCGCAAGGCGCGGAACTGGCCGCGCTCGCCCAGCAGGCCAGCCTCGACTCCGACAATCCACACAGTCTGCTGGAGTGGAGTGAGCGCTGGCGGGCTACGGTGCTCTCCGCACCACCGATCCGCCCACCAGCCGACCCAGAGCTGCAGAGCCACCTGACTGCCTTTCGAGAGATCGCAGCCCGCGCGGAGGCGGCCCGCATGGAGGCTCGTCCCGTTCCGACCCTGGAGCGCGAACAGCGGCGACTGTTGCGGGAGATCCGCTCCCGGACCCGCGAGCTACGGGCTGACACACTCGGCGACGGCCATCGCTTCACCCCCGACAGACTGTTGTCCGAACTGGGCGACAATACATATCTGGTGGAATTCCTCGTGCTCGACGGACGGATCCAGCTCCTCCTATGCGGGCAGGGGCGAGTGCGGCGGTACGAGGCCGGGCTGCTCGCCGAGGCGGAGACCGAGGCCGAGCACGTCCAGACCGGGCTTCGGCGGCTGGCCCACCCCGGCGCGGAGGCGCGGCTGCCGGTGGTGGAGGCCGCGGGGCGGCGGCTGGAGGAGCTGCTGCTCGGCCCGGCTGCCGCGCAGCTGGGCGACGGCCCGGTCGTGGTCGTACCGCCGGCCAGGCTGCACCGCGTGCCATGGGCGCTGCTGCCGTCGCTGCGGGAGAGGGTGCTCAGCGTGTCGGCGTCGGCGAGCAGTTGGCTGCGCGCACGGGAGACCGAGCCGCCGCCGGCCGTCCGCCACGTGCTGGTGCGCGGGCCGGGGTTGGCGACGGGCGGCGCGGAGGTGCCCCATCTGGCCGGGCAGTACGGCGGTGCCGTCGTCCTGGAGCACGCGGACGCGCGTGTGCCCCGTGTGCTGGAGGAGCTGGACGGAGCGGCTCTGGCTCATATCGCGGCGCACAGCACGTACCGTGCGGACAGTCCCCTGTTCTCGTCGCTGCGGATGGCCGACGGGCCACTGATCATCCACGACTTCGAACGCCTGGACCGCAGCCCCTACCAGATCATCCTCTCCTGCAGCGACACCGCCCGCTTCGCCTCCGTCGGTGCCGACGAACTGCTCGGCCTGGTCACCGCGCTGCTGCCGCTGGGCACGGCAGGGGTGGTCGCCTGCACGGCACCCGTCAACGACGCCGCCGTGGTCCCGCTGATGCTCACGCTGCACAAGGCCCTGAGCGAGGGGCTCTCCCTGGCGGAGGCCCTGCGTGACGCCCGGGCGGCACAGCCAGGCGACGCGCTGCACCAGGCTACGGGGTGGGCATTCTCGGCGTTCGGGGCGGCCTGACCGCACGCCAGAAGCTCTCGGACGACAGAGCACTCGCCTACCTGCAATTCACGCCCGCCGCGCGCCGGACAGCGTAAGAGCAGCACACGGGACAAGATCGTGAGACAGAAGTGCCGTGTCCCCTAAGTGAGACAGCCGGGAACACCGAGGCCGTCACACCGGAAAGGGGCATTCCGTTTGGGAACCTACACAGTGGAAGACGTGGACGGCGAAGAAGCAGAAGACCTACTCACGCCCGTTCACGTACGAGAACCGCCAGTACATCATCCCGGCCGCACCCGCCACGTGGTTCGCCATAACGGCCACCTCCTCCGGCGGCGACAAGTCCCGCGGCGTGTTCGTCTTCGACAAGGCGAGCGGCGGCCCGTACAAGATGTCCGGGGCGGTCTGGCTGGGCAAGAAGACCACACTGCCCAAGATCGCCGTCGACCAGCACGGGCTGGCCGAGAGCGTCGACCCCACACAGCAGGTCGGTGCGCTGACTCCGAACCAGCTCCGCACCGCGTACGAGGACCTGTGGGAAACCGGAGGAGCGCAGGAGGGCAAGAAGCTGGCCTCCACCGCGGAGACCAAGGAAGCCATCAACAGCTACCGGCACTACAAGGCACACGGCACCGGCAAGGACGACCAGACCGGGAAGAACATCGCGGACAGCTGGTTCGTCGCCGCAGAGCCGGCCTCCAGCACGGTGTACGCGCTGCGGCTGGCCAACGGCGGAGTCCTTGTTGTCGCCGGGACCGCGCACACCCAGAAGACGGTGGTCAAGCCCCAGTACCCCAACGGCTACCTCCATGCGGGCGAGGCACAGATCGCCCTCGGCGCCGACGGGAGTGGCGAGATCTACGCGATCAACGACACGTACCAGGGGCAGCTCCTGGCCGCACTCACCCCGCAGAGCGCGCAGGTGATCGACGGCGAGTGGGAGCAAGTGGGCTCCGCGAGCACCCAGCGGTAGCGACGCGGCGGGCACGCCGCCCTCCTCTGTTCCGTCCCGGGCCACTTGACTCACTACACACAGGAGCTGTTTTGCACGCACGGCGGGCCGCGTCACAGCTACCCGTCGGCGCCGGCATCAGGCGAGCCGGGACCGCGGTTCAACCCAGTGGTGCGTGTGCGCCGGCCGCAGACTCGGCAGCCGGCCGCTCTCGCTCCTGGGTTGATCACCTCCGCGGACACACCGAAGGCTTCACCCTCGTTCGGCGCGGACCTGGTCGGACGCATGGGCGCGTTGATGGGCAAGGCCGGCGCGGAGGGGAGCAACAAGGCCCCCGTCAGCGAGCGCTTCAACTACCAGTTCGAGCAGCCCCAGACGCCGGAGGGCAGCGAGTCCGAATACGGCGGGTGAGCGACTCGCGACCAGTGCACGGAACGAAAGGCCCCGGAGTGGACTCCGGGGCCTTTCGAATTACCCATTCAATGCCCTATCGAATGCAACTCGTGATAGGATTCCGGCTGATTTCCCAGTTGAATCTTCAGTCCAGTCGAGAGGTATTGCGCGGCATGTTTCACGAAGCACAGCTCGATGGGCGCTACCCACTCCTTTCCAAGCTCTCGGAGCCGCTGAAGAAGGCTGAGCGCGACATCGTCGGCCGTGAGCGCGAGACGATGCAGCTGCTGGCCTCGATGAGCCGTCCCGAGCTGTGCAATGCGCTGCTGCTGGCCGAGGCCGGAACGGGTAAGACCGCATTGGTCCAGGCCACGATGCTCGTGGATCCGGATCGCCTCTATCTCGAAGTGGACCCGGCGCGCATGATCTCCGAGGCGGGCAACGCCGAGAACATGGCCGCGATACTCAAGGGCTTCTTCGGCGAGGCCGAGGGTTTCGTCAAGGACGAGAAGCACGAACTGGTGCTCTTCATCGACGAGTTCCACCAGATCATGCAGCTCTCCGACGCCGCCGTCGAGGCGATCAAGCCGGTCCTCGCAGCTTCGGGAACCCGAGGTATCAGGATCATCGCGGCGACGACCTACGAGGAGTTCCACAAGCACATCTCGCCGAACCAGCCGCTCGTCGAGCGTCTGCAGCGCATCAACCTCAACCCGCCGGACCAGGCGACGACCATCAAGATCCTGCAGGGCATGGCCGAACGGTACGGGGTGGCCGACGAGTTCTACGACGACCACGTCTTTCGGCAGATCTACGAGTACACCCAGCGTTACATGCCGGCCAGCGCCCAGCCGCGCAAGTCGATCCTCGTGCTCGACTCCATGGTCGGCTGGCATCGCCTGACGCGCCGGCCGATGGACCGGGACCTGCTCTCGGACGTGCTCATGGAGTCGCTGAACGTGAACGTCGCATTCCGGGTCGACGGCGCGAAGATCAAGAAGCAGCTGGACGAGAAGGTGTTCAGCCAGGACTGGGCGACCGGCGCGGTGGCGCGTCGTCTGCAGTTGTCGGTGGCGGACCTCAACGACAAGGGAAAGCCGATGGCGAGCCTGCTGTTCACGGGCTCCACCGGTGTGGGGAAATTCTGCATCGACTCGACGCGGGTTCCTGTCTACTCGAGCGACGGCGAGACCACCTGGAAGCTGCACGGCGACCTGGTCCCGGGCGACAGAGTGTTCGGTCGCCAAGGTCGCCCGGTCGAGGTGCTCGGACACTTCCCGCAGGGCATGCAGGACGTCTACCGGGTCACGCTCTGGGACGGCCGGACTCTCGACGTGGGAGGACCGCACTTGTGGACGGTCTACACAGCCAAGCAGCGGGCGAGGAAGCATGCGGGCAAGGACATCGTGCCGATGGTTCTGAGCACGCAGGAAATGGTCGAGCGTGGCGTTGTGCGGACCTACCCCGGCGGCTCTCGGGAGGATCTGAAGTTCTTCATCCCGGCGAACGGACCGGTGCACTGGCCGGAGCAGGACTTCGACGTCGACCCGTATGTGTTGGGCGTCCTCATCGGCAACGGGTGCCTGACTGAGACGCAGCTGACGCTCTCGTCTGGCGGGGACGACGCCGACCACACCGTGTGGACGGTGGGCGAATGGCTGGGATCGGCACCGAAGTCTTACGGGCACAACTACAGCTGGGTCTTTCCTGTCGGCGTTGGCCCGGTGGACGACCGCCGCGATTCGCTGTTCCAGACGAAGGACGTGCTTGCCCCGGTTCCCGATCTGATCGGTGCGCGATCGGCGGAGCGCCGTATCCCGGAGAGGTACAAACACGGATCGGTACAGCAGCGGTGGGCACTGGTGCGGGGCCTTTTCGACACTGACGGATCGATCGGCGGCTCGAACGACCGCTTCAACGTCTCGTACTCGACGTTCTCCAAGGGGCTCGCGGAGGACCTCAGGGAGGTGCTGTTCTCGCTCGGCGTCTCGAACACGGTCACATCGTGGACACGCACGAAGGAGGGCGGGCGCGAACTGGTCGAGTACGGCGTGCACGTGAAGGTCGGCAACGAGGATAAGGCCCGGTTCTTCTCCCTCCCCCGCAAGCGCGAGATCGCACGGCGGGCGGTCATCGTGACCTCGGGTCGTCAGCGCGTGAAGAAGTTCGACATGGTCGGCATCGCGTCGATCGAGAAGCTGCCGGAGCAGCAGAGCTCGTCGTGTATCTGCGTCAACGACGAGGAGCACCTCTACCAGGCTGGTCAGTTCGTGGTCACGCACAACACGGAGCTCGCGAAGCAGCTGGCGCGACTGCTGTTCGGCGATGACCAGCGGCACCTCATCCGGTTCGACATGACGGAGTACGCCGAGGACTCGTCGTTCGCGGCGTTCCGTTCTGAGCTCACCAAGCGCGTGTGGGACCTCTCCCACGCCGTACTGCTTTTCGACGAGGTCGAGAAGGCCTCGGCGATGGTGACACGCGTGCTGCTGCAGGTGCTCGACGACGGCCGGCTCAACGACGACAACAACCGCGAGGTGAGCTTCCTCAACACCTACATCGTGCTCACGACGAACGCCGGCTCGGAGATCTACAAGGACATCGCGCAGTACGCCGCCGACGACACGGGGTCGGGCAAGCAGCTGATGGAGTACGAGAAGCTCATCCGTCGCTCCATCTCCTCGACCACGGGCGACAACCGGTTTCCGCCCGAGCTGCTGAGCCGTATCGACGCGATCGTGCCCTTCCAGCCGCTGTCGCTGCCGACGCAGCAAAAGATCGTGCGGAAGAAGCTGCGCCAGATGGTGCAGGAGGTGTTCGTCAAGCACAACGTGCGCATCGACGTCGATGCGAGGGTCCTGCAGTACCTCATCGAGGACAAGGGCGACACCGACTCTGATGCCGGCGGTGCGCGTGCGGCTGTGGCGAAGCTGACCGACGAGGTCACCACCTCGGTGGCGACCTTCCTCAACGAGCACCCCTCGCAGCGACGGATCCGCATCGACGTCGTCGGCGACCTGGTCAGCGATGACAAGAATCTGCTGAGTTCCGACGCCAACATCGAGGTCAGCGCGGTGCGATGAGCCGGTCGAGGACAGCGGGAACTAGTTGACTCGTGAGTCAATGACCCCATCATTCCCTATAGTTGCCCACTCCGATAAGACGACGATAGGATACTCATAAACCAGGTGACTTGTGTTTTGTTAGCGAAGGGGTCGCGCATCAATGGGCATTCTGGGGACGGCAGCGGCCAGCCAGAAGAAGGAGCGGAAGAAGAAGCCCGACGAGCTTCTGGCCTCCGTGGTGAGAGAGACGGCGATCCCGGCGGCGGTCGAGCTGCTGCGGGCGAACACGCAGTTCGTCTTTCCCAGCGGTACGGCCTGGGTGATGCTCGTGCTCGCAGCCGACTCGATCGGCGGCTTGAGCAAGCGGCACGGCCGGGACGAGGCGAAGGGCTCGATCATCGAGCTCATCAGCTCCGACCAGATCCGTACGGTGGCCACGGCGGAGATGCTCGAAGAGGAGGTCTTCGGCATCATCCCCACCGACGAGACTCTCGCGCGCATGGAGGAGTACTCGCTGCTCACCGGTGCCACCTACGCCTGGGCCGTCGTGTGGCAGGAGCCCAGCGGTGATCTGCTCGTCGATCTGGTGAAGGACGCGACCTTCGCGCAGGCGCGCTTTGTCGCTGCGGGTACCACGAGCCTCGCAGAAGCCGTGGGCAAGGAGGCGTGGGAAGGGCACAGCGGCCTGGTCGCCGAGGTGGGGACCACTGGCCCTGTCACCGCGGTCCGCGGAGAGGACGAGGGGGATGCGATCTTCGACGAGATCCTCGGTGACGAGGGGGCTGACGAGGGTCTGGACGACGAGCCGCTCTTCAGCGACGTCGTCAACGACGAGGGAGGGGCGGACGCACCCTTGTTCCAGGAGGACGTCGCAGGTATCGACGACGCGGGCACCGCTCCGGTCGAGTGGGCGCCGGACGACGACGGCGACGAGGTGGCCGGCTACGAGGGCTTCGACGAGACCGACGCCGGGTACGGCATCGAGGGCGACTACCAGGAGGCCGGCGACACTGTGCTGCTGGCCGATCAGGCCCAGGTGCGCGGCGTCATCGCCCGCCGGTTCCTCTCCGAGGAGCTGGACCTGGACGTCCGGCTCGATGAGTTCAACGCGACCTTCGCCATCGGCGCGCCGGTCGTGCAGATCGCTGTGCCCGAGGGCGCGACGGAGTGGCTCGGGGACCAGGTCGCCCAGCTCAATCGGCAGGCCAACGCCGACCTGACGCGGCTGCGTTCCGCGCACGAGGATGAGCTGCGTGCGCTCTACGTCAACCTTATGTCGGCGCACACCGAGCAGGTCATCCGCGATGTGGCCACCGACCGCGCGGGCTCCCGGTACAAGCTGCTGAAGGACGCCGCCGAGGCCGAGCACCAGCAGCGGCAGACGGAGAAGGATGAGAAGGTCCGGGCCCGGCGGGCGGAGATCGCCAAGGACTACGAGTCGCAGGCCGCCAAGGTGGCCCAGCAGGCGGCGCTCTCGGCGGAACTGCAGTACAAGGAGCGCAACCGCCCGAAGATGGAGCGCGAGCAGATCGACTCCGTCGCCGGGATCGAGCGGGACGTCGAGGACACCCACGCGCACAACCAGCAGGAAATCCTGCGGGTCCGGCGTTCGGACGCGACGCTGAAGATGCAGACCGGGCAGACGCGGATCTTCGAGGTGCTGGCCGAACGGCAGTCGGAGTACCTGGGGGCCGAGGAAGAGCGCCTGAACCAGTGGAAGTCCGAGATCCAGCGGATCGTCGATGACAACCGCAAGGCCGACATCGCCCAGTCCGAGGCGCTGGCCGAGCACCTGCGGACCACGGACGAGATCGGCGTCCTGCGCCGGGCGCAGCAGGACCTCCTGGAGTCGGTGCGCTCTGAGCATGCCGACCGGATCCGCCGGATGGAGGACGAGCTCGAACGCAACCGCAAGGACGCCATCACGCAGATGACGGCTCGGGACGCCGAGTGGCAGCACAACCTCGATCTGGAGAAGGAGAAGACCAACTCCCAGGCGGCGCGGGCCACCGACCTGCTCCGGCAGCTGTCGACGGTCGAGGATTCAGTGGCCAGGCGGTACGAGGCACGCCTGACGGAGGTGCGGGTCGACAAGGAGTCCTACGCCAACGAGCTGGCGCGGGCCTCCGAGATGCAGAGCCGCTCGAACAAGATCCTCGTCGTCATGATCATCACGCTCTCGCTCCTGATGGGCGCGGCCGGCTTCATCGTCGGGGTGGTCTTGACCCGTTGAGCGATCCGGTCATGACCGACGGGGTGATCTGACGGCGCATGGGGCGCGTTCCCCGTGCGCCGTCGTCGTCTGCGCAGGCAGACGCGCTGGACAGCAGGACTGCAGAACAAGCGAGGCTCGAGAGTGAGGAATCACGATGGCCACGAACAGGCGGAAGGCGGCACGGCCGAAGGCGAGCAGCTGGGACAAGATCTCGGCGCGGACACCCGGTGAAACGCTGACGAACCGAGACGTCCACGACAACCAGCAGCTGGACCGCAGCACGTTCCTGACCCTGAGGTCGACCAGACCGGGCATCGTCATCGCGGTGATGACCGGCGTGCTGGTGACGATCGTCGCCTGGGTCTTCTACTCGCTCATCGCCACGGCGGTGCTCTCGGTGGGCGTGTCCGTGGGTCCGGGTGTGTCCGGCAGCGGCAGCAGCACCAGCAAGCCGAGCGTGTACTACGTCCAGGACACCACGACGGGCGCTGGCGGCTCGGTCGTGAAGTGTTACCGGCCCCTGACCAAGGACGGCAACCCGGACGTGAAGGCGAAGTGCTACCACAGCGCTGAGGCTGTTCCGGTCCCCAGCTGGTACACCGCGGCGAAGGACGGCAAGCCCGGCGCCAAGAAACCGGCTGCCAAGAAGAGTGCGACGACGGTCGGCGAGCAGCTGGCCGGCGTCTCGGGGTTCAAGCTTTTCATCACGCTCGGCTCGGGTCTGATGGTCGCCCTCATTGTCGGCACGTGGTTCTCGCGGAAGGTCGCCGCGGCGAACCTGATGAACACCACGAGCGACATCAACCAGTACCACAACGACCAGCACATCTCCCTGCCGGAAGAGATCCAGCAGAACTACGACTGGTTCCCCGACGCCGGCGCTCACTCAAGCGTGCAGGTCAGCTCGATGCTCAGCCACATGATGCTCAAGAAGAAGGGCCTGGGCACCGTCGAGGTCGCCCAGCGCGCCAAGAAGGACGTCATCGACGAGGAGGGGAAATTCGTCTACTCCGCCGGCGAGGT
This sequence comes from Streptomyces sp. NBC_01390, assembly GCF_045040105.1. Taxonomy (NCBI): domain Bacteria; kingdom Bacillati; phylum Actinomycetota; class Actinomycetes; order Kitasatosporales; family Streptomycetaceae; genus Streptomyces; species Streptomyces sp. NBC_01390. The sequence continues at coordinate 1,767,664 of NZ_CP109551.1, forward strand.
CATGGACGACGACGAGGGCAATCCGCTGACGCAGACCCTGCCGATCATCGACGAAGACTTCGGCGACGAGCTGTTCGAGGCATCCGGGATCCCCGATGACAAGATGCTGCGGCAGAAGTACGACACCACGCGGATCCCGTACAACCCTGACGGCAAGAACCGGGACAAGCTCGGCTTCGAGTCGGACACGTACAAGACCGTCGCTGACCTGATCACGGAGGACTGGACGTTCCCGGTGTACGAGGTCCAGCGCCCGGCCGGGGCGTACGTGGTCGATACCGCGCCGGTGAACACCATGGTGCTGGCCATCACCCGAGCCGGTAAGGGCCAGACGTACATCGAGCCGGTCATCGACATGTGGTCGCGGGAGAAGAAGCCCTCGAACATGGTCATCAACGACCCCAAGGGCGAGTTGTTGGTGAAGAACTACGTTCCCCTGGTCACACGCGGGTTCGAGCCGGTGCAGTTCAACCTGATCAACTCCATGAAGACCGACATCTACAACCCCCTGGGGCTGGCAGCCGACGCGGCGCGTGAGGGCAATTTCACCAAGTGCGCGCTGTACGTGGAGAACATCGCCGGGATCTTCTTTCCGCTCGACGGCGGCGAGGACCCGGTCTGGCCCAACGCCGCCAACAACGCCTTCAAGCGCGCGGCCTACGGACTCATCGACTTCTACCTGGAGGAGGAACGGGAGCTGCGCAGCGCCGCAGCCGTGCTGAATATGGACCCGGCGCTGCTGGAGCAGAAGCTCGATGACCTCTGGGGCAAGGGCACGCTCTACAACTGCTACCAGCTCTTCGTGCAGATGAGCTCGAAGAAGATCAAGAACCCTGAGGCCGAGCTGGAGAAGCGGGTCAAGGCCGGCGAGTTCGAGAACAACGAGGACGCCCTGGCCGAGGAGCAGGAGAAGGCGGCGGCCCAGGCCTTCATGTGGGAGGGCAAGGCCGATCAGGACATGCTCAGCCTGTACTTCAACGCGAGCGAGGAGCTGCCCCGCAACAACATGCGCACGCTGGTGGGCAACGCCCACAACGCGCTGCGCTCGATGGCCGGCGCGGAGAAGATGCTGGCCTCGGTGTACGGCATCGCGATCACCGCCATGTCGTTCTTCACCGACCCCACGATCTCGACGCTGACCTCGGGCAAGCCCTCGCAGAACACCGACCTGGCCGGCCTGAGCTTCCCGCGTCGCCTCGGCGTGCGCTTCGCGCCGAACTACGTCAAGCGCGACCACCTCGTCGGTCAGCAGGCCGTGTGGTCGGCCTACGCGGACCCGATGTTCGCCGAGAACCTGGGGGAGGACTTCGAGCACGAGGAGATCGTCGGCCGCGAGGGTTGGGCCCGGTACAACTTCAAGGGCACGTTCCCCGGCGACGAAGCCTGGCTCAAGCTGGAGCTGGTCAACCCGCAGACGAAGATGCTGGTGCGGACCTTCTACTTCAGCTTCACGAAGAACTATCAGGTCTCGCTCAACGGCCGGTACTACGTGGTTGAGCCGGTGACGGGCAAGAAGATCGTGAAAAACGGCGTGATGCGTGAGCTGAAGCCGGTGCGTGAGGGCGGCACCCGGGACGGGAAGATCCTGTCCTTCCAGTCCGGGGACACGCTGTACCCGGACACGCGGCTCGACTTCTCCGGCGGCGGCAACCCGGAGAAAGTCTCGTATCAGGCACGGGCGATCACGCAGACACTGTCGCGCTACTCGGAGTCCCCGAAGGCGCTGTTCCTGGTGACTCCGCCTCATCTGATGAAGTACGCGAAGCTGATCCTGATCCTGGTCAAGCAGCTGTTCGACGTGAGTGCCGACCAGGCGTACATGACGAAGTCGAACCAGAAGCCGCTCTACCGCACGCGGTTCATGCTCGATGAGCTCGGCAACCTGCAGTCGGAGGGCAAGGGCATCGACGGCTTCGAGACGATGCTCTCCATCGGCCTGGGCCAGGAGCAGCAGTTCACGCTCATCCTGCAGACTCTGCAGCAGCTGCGCGACGTCTACGGAGAGAGCGTCGACAAGATCGTCCAGGGAAATTGCCTCGCGCTCGACGCCAAGATCGCCACGCCGGACGGATGGACGACGATGGAGAAGATCCAGCCTGGTGACGAGCTGATGACCCCGTTCGGCACGGTCACGACTGTGACCGCGAAGTACCCAGTCAAGATTCGTCCGGTCTACCGGCTCAAGCTGCGCGACGGGTCCACGGTGGAGGCATGCCCTGATCACCTGTGGCCGGTCGAGCGCCGGAAGTCCAGCATCAAATACCTCGGCGGCAAGGACGAGAACGGCAAGCGGCTCTACGTCGGCGGTGCCGGCGGCAAGACGATGGCGCGGGTTACCGAGATCATCAGCACCGAGGAGCTCAAGTCTCGCGTCGAGAAGGGTCGCCAGGTCGACCTGATTGCGATCGACCCGGTCGCCTACCCGGAGATGGACTTCCCGATCGACCCGTACGTCTTGGGCGCGATCCTGGGTGATGGTCACATCAACCCGGAGGGGACGGTTTCCTTCTACAGCCGCGACCTGGAGATCGTGGACGAGATCCGTCGTCGGGGATACGACATCGTCGAGCAGGCCGTCGCGGACGGCCTGTGCCCCACGTACCGGATCAACGGGCTTCGGAAGCTCATGCGCGAGTTCGACATCGCCGGCAAGCGCTCGTGGGAGAAGTCGGTCCCGGAGGCGTACCTTCGTGGCTCGGTCGCGCAGCGCACCGACCTGCTCCGGGGGCTGATGGACACCGACGGCACGATCAGCGCCAAGGGTGAGATGGAGTTCACCTCTGCGAGCCGTGAGCTCGCCGAGGGTGTGCAGACCCTGATCCGTTCGCTCGGTGGTCGCGTGGCAATCAATGTCAGGACGAACATCACGTACACGGCCCCGAACCAGAGCGAACCCAAGGCGGCTCGGGACGCTTACCGCGTGCAGAACATTCGCCTGCCCAAGATCAACCCGTTCGCGCTGCCCCGCAAGGCGGAGCGCTGGCGGGACCCTACACGCGGATTCAATCGTGTCGTCAGCGTCGAGTACGTGCGGGACGACGAGGTGCAGTGCATCCGGGTGGCCGACGAGCGGCATCTCTACCTCACCGACGACTTCATCCCGACGCACAACACCTCGAACATCGTCTTCCTCAAGTCCACGGACGATTCGATGATCGAGACGCTGGAGAAGATGAGCGGCAAGACACACCGGTCGTACCGGGACAGCAAGCAGATCAGCCAGGATCTCGACAAGGTCATCGGCGGCAAGACCGAGGGCCGGGTCTCCTACACGATGAACACCAAGGAGGAGCCGCTGATCAGCTACAACGACATGGCCTTCCTCTCGCCGCGCAACTCGATCGTCTTCCGGGCCGGCGACGCGCCGATCTGGAACCGCAACCAGACGATCCTGCCGATGTCGTTCCGGCTGCTGGGGAACACGATCAACCACCCGGGGCACACCTACTCGCTGCAGACGATCCCGACGCTGTCCAGCGCCATGGACTTCGACGTGCGGATGAATCAGCCGGACTTCGTGAAGATGCTGGAGAAGCGCATGCGGCAGGCGGTCAAGGCCGCGGCCGCGAAGGCGCAGTACAAGGAGATCTACGGCTACCAGGAGGTCGACATCGAGCGCCTGGACCCGGATGTCTACGCCGACGAGGTCATGGAAGTCATCACGACGATGACCACGGTCGACGAGGGCCAGGACCCCAACGCTCCGGTGGTCGTCGACCCCGACGCGTACGAGGGGATGAGCATGTTCGACGAGGACCAGTTCATCGAGAACGTCGAGGTCGGGGTTGCGGTCGCCGAGAGTCAGGCGGTCAGCGCCGAGCGGCAGCGTCTGCTCTACGCCGAGGGGACGATCAGCAAGGAGATGCTGGTCAACCCCGACGGTTCGGCGAAGGTCAAGAGCCTGGACATCGAGATCGGTGAGGCCTACAAGTCGGCGCAGACCGAGTTGGAACAGGATCGCGAGCACTTCTCGGTCGGCGGCGACGGCGAGCTGCGCAGCGCCGACGGGTCTCAGACGTACATCAGCCAGATCCGCTCGGACGCGTACGCCAATGCGGCCCGCCGGATCAACGGCCACGTGAACGACGAGGCCTCGCGAATGTTCGCGGATCAGGACGTCACCGAGGAGGACCTGAAGTCACTGGCGACGGTGAAGGTCCACTCGGCCTTCTACCAGTACCTGGCCTCACTGCCGAGCTGGGAGGTGCTGGCCGACGGCCGGTTCGACCGGGCCATGGCCATCGAGATGAACTCGAAGTAGCCGACGGCCACTTGGGGGCCGGCGAAGGATCACGACCAGTGCCGAGGTCGTCTCTCGACTAAGGGAGACTGCCTCGGCACTGGCCTTTCCAGATAGCCTCTCACTACCTTTCGATAAGCCAGGTAGGCTCTATACATGCTTATGTAACCCCGAGCCTCCACAGGAAGCTGATTGGCTATGAAGAAGGCACATGGACTGCGCAGGTACTTCTACGAGTACGTCTACTACAAGGCAGTCGAGCAGGCCAGGGAGCAGACCGGACAGGTCGTTCCGATCTCCCAGGCCAAGGCGATCCGCGCCCGGGTCGACGAGATCCTCGGCCAGCGGGGCGCCGCGCTGGCCGACCCGCGGCTGGGCGTCACCGACTGCCTCTCCGCCATCGACCAGGCATTCGTGGAGAAGGTGTCCGACTACGAGCCGCAGTTCGGTGACCATTCCCCGCACAACGAGCGCTACCAGCAGTCGCAGCGGGAGTTCACCCGTGCCACCGGCGTCGGTGCCCAGGCCGACCCGAAGACGGCCCGGCTGCCGATCAGCCCCTACGACCCCGACTGGTCCGAACGCGCGACCGTCAAGCGCGCCGGGACCGCGCTGGTGTACCTGCCGGACGAGACGATCGGGCGTGTGGCCGGCGGCGAGGTGGAGACCCTGGCCGACCCCCGGCGCGGGAACATGGTGCTCTGGCGCATCGACGACGACGGCAAGCCTTTCGAGGCAGGCCGAGCAATGACGAACGATGACGCCGCTGGACTCACCGCGCTGATGGACAAGATGAGCCAGCAGGAATACGACCAGGTCCGCGAGTGGGTCATCGACGGCGGCCGGGATCCCCAGACGAACCGCGTCGACCGCAACCGCTTCATGTCCCAGCGCGCCGTGGCACGCTCGGCAGCACTGCTCGAAGAGCTGAAGGCCCAGGGCGTGTCCTACGAGGTGATGCGCGACCGCGAGCCCGGTCAGATCAAGGCGAAGATCGCCGGAACCGGCATGGAGATCCGTCTCACCGACACGCGCCAGGAGGAGTACGCCGGAGCCCGGATCTACGACAACGGCAGCGTGCTGCGCTACTCGACGAACTACCGGGTCCCCGGCGGCATGGCGGTCCACTCCCCCTCGCCGGCGGAGGCCGTTCAGCTGCTGCGCTTCGCCCAGGGCCACCGCATCGAGCGCACAGATCTGCCGGGGCACGCCGCCGGCGAGACCGGCACAACGCACCAGGAGCGCGGCCGTGGCCGCACGCTGGCGGATGTGCCCGACAGCTACCACGTCGACCGGGAGTCGATGTTCGTGGTCGGCGACTACGTGGCCCCCGGCGAATCCGGTCCCCGGCCCGGGCCGAAGGTGATGCTGCGCCGGGACGCGAAGAACCGCTCCCTGCCGACCTTCTTCGTCGACGCCGAGCCCGCTGAGGCCTACGCGAAGGCCGCCGTCGAGAGCGCGCGGGAGAATCTGCAGGCAGCTCTTGGCGTCGAAGACCTGATCGCTCGCGCCGAGGCCGAGCTGGAACGAACGGGCGGAGACCTGGATGCGGTCGAGCCGCCGGAGTACTCGGCTGACTCCGAGGTCGCTGCGATCCAGCGCTCCTACTGGGACGTGCTCACCGGCGCGCACAGCGATCTGCTGCGCCCGGGCGCGACCGAGGAGATGTACCAGGAACGGCTGGAAGAGATCGGCGAGCTGCAGGCCACGGAGGTGCCCGAGATGGGCAACCTCGTCTACGGCGGCACGGCCGTCGAGAAAGTCCGGCAGCACGCCGAGGACGTCCCCTTCGAGCTCATCGGGACCTGGGAGGCGGAGCCTCACGACGTCGACGGCGAGTGGGTCGATCAGCGCTTCAACCCGGACCGGGTGGCGCGGTACATGACCAGCCCCACCGGGCAGTGGTCGAACCTCGACAACCTCGCCTCGGCGCTGCGTCGTTGCGGGGTCTCCCCCGACGAGATGATGGGCTCGACCTTCCAGACGACCCGGTTCAAGGACCGGCTCGTCCGCTTCGACGCCGAGCGCTCCATACCGATCGCCGATCACGAATCTGCGTTCATGCGGCGCATCGGGGCCACCGTGCGCGAGAGCATCGAGCGCAACGCGGCGACGGTCTCCGAGATCCTGGTCGACGAGCAGGGCGTCATCCGCTGGAGCGGCGAGAAGCTGCGCCGTAACGGCGAGGGGACTCCGATCTCGGGTGAGATCGGCCAGGTCTTCGACGTCGGCGAGTACGGCGAGATCACCACCGCCTTCGCCAGCGGGGAGAACGCTCTGGTCGTGCCGGGCTACGAGGCCACGATCACGGCCCAGACTCCGGGCGAGGCTCCGACCTCGGTCGAGGAACGCACGCGCCTGCGCGGCTACGAGCAGCTCATGCACGAGCGCATCCAGTACCAGATCGCCGGCGACCTCATCGCCGGGCGCAGCCAGACCGGCGAGCCGTCCTCGCTCAACACGGTCTACTCGCAGCTGCACGGCACGAAACACCCGATCGACTTCATCGAGCGCGCCACCACGTACCAGCTCGACGAGTCCACCCGCGAGATCAAGGAGCACCTGGACGAGTGGACGGCCGCGATCCTGCAGACCGAGGCGCGCCGTGTGCGCTACTCCAACGAGATCAAGGCCGGCTCGACGATCTACGCCGAGTACCGGGCCCAGCGCGACCGGACTGACCCGGCTGACGACAACCGTTTCGACGCCTGGCGGCTCACCGGCGGGCGGAACATGACGGTGCTGACCGGCAAGGACCGGAGCAACGTCGCTGCGCCCAGCGGCTACTTCGACCCGGTGATGACCGGAGGCGCGACCAACCAGGGCATCGTGCGGTACCTGACCACTCAGGCCCAGGTCGACGCCGACGGCCGGATCGTGCCGGGCGACGAGAGCGTGGCCGGACAGCGTGCGCCGCTCATGGCTCTGGCCGAGCTCGAGACGCTGCGGTACGACCCGTTCGACCGCCAGCAGATGACGGCCTCGACGATCATGCAGTCTTCTGAGGTCACCGCTCCGGCGAAGACGGCGCTGATGACCTTCGGCGGCTGGACGGCTGATGACCCGATCGTGGTGTCGAAGGAGTTCGCCGAGCGCCACCGCATCCGCGGGGCCGGCGGGCGGGAGCGCGATCTCGTCGTGGGCGACAAGATCTCGGATCTGCACGGCAACAAGGGCGTGATCTCGCTGATCGTCGACCGGGACATGCCGCTGCAGGACGCGCGGGAGCAGGATGTCGTCGATGAGGTCAACTGGTTCAGGGCCAACCCGGGCCTGGACGTGGTGATGAGCCCGTTCAGCCTGATCTCCCGGCGCAATGCGGGCTCGGCGCGCGAGCTGATGAGTGGGAACGTCTCCGATCTGCGCTCCCCCACGGGAGAACTGCGGCCGAGTGCCCTGGGCGAGATGCGCTTCGTGGTCACTCACATGGCCGTCGACGAGAAGACGAAGATCTACGACGACGAGCAGGTGCGTGCCGGCAAGGGCCGTAAGGCCTCCTCGCAGCTGGCCTGGGCGCTGCAGTCTCAGGACTGCCCGGCGATCATGCGCGAGTTCTACGGCCACAACAGCGGGGCCGAGTCGAACCTGCGCGAGTACCTGCTGGTGACCGGCATGGACATGGAGGCTGACGGCACTCTGCGGGTGGTCGGCCACGCCGAGGGCCTCGACGAGCGCCCCGAGCGCCGGTTCATCGCGATGCCCGAGTTGCTGCGCACTCAGCCGCGCAAGGAGGGCCAGCTCCCGGGACTGAACACCACGGCGATGCGCAAGTCCTTCGGCGGTCTCATCGGCGACCGCGGCGGCGACATGGAGATCCCGTTCCCGCTCACGTATCCGACCGGCGAGCAGACCGAGACGGTGAGCGCGAGCTCGTGGAAGCTGCCGGTGATGTCCTCGCATCTGCGCAGTGGTCAGGAGTTCGAGGACGGGTCCTCCGTCACGCACGACCACACCCGCAGCTACCAGGACGTCTTCGTCGAGGCCTGCCGCTATCGCTACATGGCCGAGCAGCTGGACGGCCAGGGTCTGTCCGCGGAGAAGCGCGCCGAGGTGCGTCGCGGCATGAGCGAGTCGGTCTCGCGCGCTCAGCGCGCCTTCGAGGCGATCACGACCGACGTGCAGAGCCGGGTGCTCACGGGCAAGAACAACATCTTCAAGACCGGGTTGATGGCCTCGCGGCTTTCCGACTCGGCGACGATGGTGTGGACCGCGGACCCGCGGCTGGACGTCGACCAGGTTGCGTTCAGCTCGGTCAAGGCCGAGCAGCTGGGGCTGGCCGAGGGCGACCACGCGCTGGTGTGGCGTGACCCGGTGCTCCGTGACGCCGGTGTGCGTTACATGCGGGTGGCGATCGACGACCGGCTCACCGGTGCCGCGATCAACCCCGTGATGGACGCCTGCTTCGACGGCGACTTCGACGGCGACGCGGTCGCCGTGGTGAAGCTGCACAGCGAGGCCGCCAAGGGGGAAGCCCTGGCGAAGCTCTCGGTGCCGGCCAACTTGCTCGACACCGGCGTGGTCAAGGGCGACGGCTCGCACCCGCTGGCCATGCAGGTCTCGCTGGACACCCAGGTCGCGCTGTCCAAGGACGCCGGACTGGCCGATGAGTTGGAGAGTTCGCGCAGCGAGGCGAACCGGCTCCGGCTGCAGGCACTCACGGGCGCAGAGTCGCCGGAGGACATCAAGCTCGACCAGCAGGTCGTGACGGAGGAGCTGAGCGGGCTGTACCGCCAGGCGCAGCGTGGCGAGTTCGGCGCGGCACTGACGTTCTCGGACCGCGAAGCGCACCTGCAGAGCGTGCGCGAGGTCTGCGTCGAGACCGGTGCCAAGGGCAGCGAGAAGAAGCTCGCCGACTACGCCCGGAACCTGGGCGATGCGGAGGGTACACCGGGCATCACGCAGGCGGACCAGGAAGCCTCGATGTACGCCACGGCGATCAAGGCCCACGGCACCGGCCTGGGCGGCAGCTTCAGCCAGCGCGCCGTGCGTGCGCTGCGCGGCGAAGACCTCAAGGCCGTCCTGGAGGTCACCTACCCGGTGACTCAGTCGATCCTGCAGGCCAAACACGACGCCGCCGAGGCCCGGCACAAGTACGCGATGCTCCAGGGCCCCGGCCGCGAGCTCTGGAGGGGCCGCAGCATCGAACACGTCGGCCCCGGTCAGTGGCGCACGGCGTTCCTCGACGGTGAGCCCGTCCAGGCCACGTCCGAGGAGTGGGAGAAGCAGTTCATCGAGTTCTACGAGTCCAAGGAGGGCTTCGGTGTCGCGGTCAACCCGGACTATGTGGCCCGTGTGGCCAGTGCGCTGGAGGACCCGAAGACCGGGCTCATCCGCAACCTCGAAGATGACCCGTCGCTGGCCGGCACCGTGATGGACCGGATGGCCTACGGCGGCGGCTTCGAAGCGCTCGTCCAGGCGGCCAAGAACCGCGAGAGCGTCTACGACGGCGAGAAGAACGAGCAGTTCGCGTCCTCGGGGACCCGCAAGGCCCGGACGGAGATATCCCGGCAGCTTGATCAGCTGAGCTCCGCCGAGGCACAGGGTCTGGACAGCACTGCGATCGCCGTAGATGACTCGGTGGTCAAGCGCGACGTGATCTCCCAGGACGCGGAGGCCTCCCGCACCCGCGGCTCGCACCGCCGCTCGGCGCATGCCGTGGGCGTGGGCGCGTCGCGCCCGCGCTACACGCCGAGCATCGAGATCGATCAGCCGCAGGGCAACGACGACCACGGGATGGGGTACTGAGATGGCGCAATCCAAGGAATTGGGAACGGGCCCTGCGGGCCGTCGGCGCGCGACCAAGAAGCTTCCGGTGAACGACGAGCCGGGACCGGAGAACGACGGCTCGCGCGCCTGGCGCGAGCGGCTCCGGGACCGCGCCCGCGGGTTCTTCGGCGCGAAGACCCAGGCGCGGATGGCCGACCGCGAGCGCGTGTACCGGATCGACGTCGACCGGGCCGAGGACGAGGCCGAGGGCCTGGACCATCGCGAGCAACTGCTCAAGCTCCGGGCGGAGACGCGGCTGGCCGGCGAGAAGTACATGGCCTCGCTGCGGGACTCGAAGCTGCTGGTGCCCGGCTTCAACGACGAGGAGCGGACGCAGGAGCTCGGTGTCATGCACCACGTCTACATGCAGATGATGATGCAGTCGTGTCTCAAGCCGCTCTCTCGAGGGGTGAATGCCAACTCGGTCGTCCAGGCCGTCGGCATGGTGATGGCCATGCGGATGCTTGCCCCGGACTTCAAGAAGGAGATGGACAGCTACCTCCAGCCCTTCAAGGACAAGATCCAGGAGCGCATCGACACCAGGACCCGCGGCATGATCGCCTCCGCCGAAAGCGGCATCGCGCACCGGCAGAGGATCTTCAAGGACGTGCCGAGCGGCGCCCGGCGCGAGCGCCTCATCGGCAGCACCGATCCGCGTGATCACCTGACGAAGAAGTGGCGCAAGCGCTTCGACGCCATGCAGCACCGCGAACGCGGCCACCGGGAGATGTTCACTCCGGACTCGGCGGCCATGACGGAGGTCGCGCTCCTGGAGAACGCCTTCTGGAAGATGCGTGAGCCGGGCGCGGATGCCGGCCTGATCCGCGACAGCTACCGGGCGATGCGCAAGCGGCTGCACGAGCAGATGCGCGAAGACGGCCTGGAGCGCCAGGAGGTCGTCCACCGCGCGCGGATGATCATCGGCGAGCGGATGGAGTACGAGCCCGAGCTGCGCACGATGTTCAACGGCGTGGCCCACGGCCGGATCGTCAAGGCCCCCGCGCACGAGGAGCGGATCGCGGGCTCAGACAGGGTCCGCACGGTCTGGAGCGGGGAGTTCGACGACCAGCTGGGCTGGCGTCTGCCCGAGGACGGGATGTTCACGCTGCGCCGGCCCATGGAGGCGGACGCCCACCAGGTCCAGCTCGCCGAGACGATGAAGACCTCGATGCTCGACGCGCTGGGCCGCGGCGACCAGGAGGGCTACGGGGGCAACATGCTGGGTTACCTGGTCGGCTTCGCGGCGCAGAAGCAGGGCCTGGACACCAGCGGGCTGCCCGACATGCTCCAGCGCCGACTGGACCAGTCCGAGGTGATGATCGCGAGCATGGACATCGACGGTCTTTCGCCCGAGGAGCAGCAGCGGGTCTACTCCAACGCCTACGTCGACGCGCTGGAGGCAGTGAACGAGAAGTACCCGGAACTTGAGGCCGAGCTGAAACGGAGCCTCGGGGAGAACTGGCAGCAGACGCTCCAGACAGCGGTCGACGACCCGGGCGGCTTCTTCGAGAAGCAGCGGCTCAAGCCGCGGTCGCGCCCTACGGGCCCGTCGTCCGAACGAGAGGCCGGCCAGCAGAACGACGGCCCGAACGCTGAGGCCGATGCCGAGGACTACCAGCCCGCCTGAGGACGATCCGAGAACACGAACAAGGAGCAGGAGGAAGGGCCATGAGCCAGGAACAGAATGAGGGACAGCAGGTCAGGTTCGGATCGCGTTTCGCGCGGATGTTCGGCTACGTCACGCCGGAGGACCGGAGCCGATGGAAGCAGCAGCGGGCCCAGAACCAGCCGAACGTCAGCGCGACCAAGCAGGGCACCAAGGCATTGCTGGGCTCGATGATGGAGTTCGGGGAGCGCAACATCGGCGCAAAGCTCGATGCGGCCCACCGTGTGGCGGCGCAGCGGCGGTTCGAGGAGTCCCACGACAAGGTCGTGAACCAGCGCCACGATCCGAACACGCGGAACATCATCGAGTCGGTCAACTACGAGCCCAGGGACGACCGGGAGGAGATCGAGCTGGATCTGGAGCTCTAGCCGAATGGGACACGACAAGCCTAGCGAGAGACATTCGACAAGCACACCTCTCCTTCTCGACTCGTCACTATCTTCGATAGACTGGTTTCTCAGCGAAACCGCGGCTTGAAGGACGACAGGACAGGGTGTGGGTATGGAGACGACGACGAATCCGCGTGTCAGTAAGCGCAAGTTCATCTCTCGGGTTGCGACTCGCAGCGGGTTGCCGGTCCGGACAGTGAAGAAGGTGTACGAGTCGTTGCTCGGTGAACTCACGGGCGCGGCCAGCTGTGGGGAGACGGTCGTGCTCACGGGCTTCGGCCGCTTCTACCGACAGGATCACAAGGGCCACAAGGTGCGCTTCGGTCAGAGCGACGTCGACGACTACGCGGTGCTGAAGTTCTCCGCGTCGAGCACCCTCAACCGCCGGCTCGGGGGCGACGAGGATGAGATCCCACCGGAGACCTACGGGATGATCGAGGATGCCGACGAGTTCGAGAACATCGTTGAGGATCGTGAGCTACGAGCCGCGTCGTAGGCAACGAGGTGCCAGCAGAAAAAGAGAACCCCCGCGATGCACAGGCATCTCGGGGGTTCTTTCGTGGTGGGACGAGCCCAGTTGAGAGGCTCAGCCGTCGGCAATAGCGAAGATCAGCACGAGCACGATGACCGGGACGATGAGCACGCCGACCCCGGCGAGGTGCTCCCACCCCGGCGGCGAGTTGCCCCAGCCCATGAAGTTGTCCCACAGGCCAGCGACGGTGTCTGCGATCGAGCCGAAGAAGCCGGTGACCCATCCAATGACGGCTGGCAGGCTGACCCCGCCGATCAGGCTGAGGGCGATGATGAGATGGGCGCTCTTGAACATGGTGCCCGCCCTACGGTCCTCGAAGAGCAGGTAGTACAGCCCGATGTGCGGGATGACCAGGGCCGCCAGTGCGATCCAGGCCCGATCTGGGTCTTCGATCACCCAACCGATGAAGTCCTTGACGGGTCCGACGTAGGCCAGCACTGGGGCAAGTACCTCAGTGCGGAAGATGACGTGGAAGATTCCGTAGGCCATGCCGAGGGCGATCGCCAGTCCGATGCCGCGCCGCACGAAAAGGGCGGAACGAGGACTGAACCGCCGGCGGCGTCCCGCGGTTACGCTGAACTGGGGTTCGGCATCCAGAGCGACCGCCTGGATCACTGACTCGCAGTCGCACATCGTCACCATCTCCCCCTGTCAAATCACCATTACTTCCATTTCATGAGAAGACCGCAATGATGAACAGAATACTGGATTATAGGTCACCCGAACTGAAGATCAGGCTCATCCGCGGATGGCGTGTCGAAGCTGATCGAGCGCTGTCGAGGCCGTGAGGGACTCGCGATCGGCTCGCGCTGCGCGGCCAGCTCGGCGAGAGTGAAGCCCACGGGGCGACCGAGGCGCTGGCCGGCCATGTAGTAGGCCTGCCCGTTCGCGCGTTCACCCAGGGCAATGACCTCGCGGGTGACGGGCCCGCCCGGGCGCTGGGGCGCGCGCTCCCGCCAGACAATCCGGTGCGAGGGCTTCGCATTCGGATCCGCGCCGACGTACGTGGTCTCGCAATCAGAGAGGTCGGGATAACTGGGCATGTACTCCAGCGGATGCGTGCTCGGCGCGCCCTGCTGGATCCGGCCCAGCTGATTGAGAGCCACGCGCAGGAGCCGGTCCTCCGGTCCATGAGGGTGCATCACCGCGGCGTCGTGGAGCGTCTGGAGGTCCTGCTTGAGACCGGTCGTCGGCAGGAGGCGGAAGGGAGGCTGACGCTCACTCATCACGCTTCTCCTGCTGGGCAGCACGATGCTCATCGGCCCACTGCTGACCGAGCGTGCCGAGGCTCTCGGCGAGCTCCTCGATGGTCATGCCCGCCTCGCCGGAGGCGTCGGACTCCTGGATGCGGCGGGAGAGCTCGGCCTGGAAAGGAGCCTCAGCGTGGACGTGGGCCGCGTGGTCGTACTTCATGAGGCGCACGAACGCGGCGAAAGGGATGATCGCGGCCTCGGGCTTGTTGTCGTCGCCGAAGATCAGCGGCGTGATCTCGCCGCAGCGATAGCGGTTCAGCAACGTGCCGAGGTTCTCGCGCCTGAGCTGGTCGGTCGGGACGACGTTGACGGAGAACTTCGGGAGCGCGGCGTCGGAAGTGCCGTTGTCGTGAGCGTTGCTGTTGTGAGTCATAGCCTCAGTCTAATCAGTCTTGAATAGCTTGTCATCGACTCGCATACGACGGTTATCGTCGAGTCGATAAGAGTGTCGAATGGTGGATCGCTCCGTCCCTGAGAGGCGGGACGGGCAAGAGAAAGAGGAGACCCGTGCTCCAGCCCCGCACGGTGCGGAGCCGGGGCACGGGCCCTGATGGATGGACGGTCGCGACGTCAGAAGTTCCCCTCGTCGACCTGCAGGCAGACGATGCCGAGCGAGCGCCACAGGGCCACCACCCGGTCACGGTCGTCCAAGGCCAGGAGGACGTCATAGGCGTCACGAATGTGAGCGTTGAACAGCTCGTACTTGACGGCGTGGTCGGGGCGCAGGTCTCCCTGCCGCGCGTCAGCAGCAGAGCATCGTCAGCCCACTCCCCCAGGTGCTGGCCCAGCCAGCCCCGGGTCGCAGCACGGACGCTGCACCCCCGGTCGTCACGCTCGGGCCGGCCAGAGCAGAAGATGATCTGGTGGCCAGCGTCGCGCAGCGCATTCACCGTGTCGATGACCGGCGGGTTGGGCAGATCCCAGACCACCAGGCGGTAGTCGTGGTGAGGCCGCAACAGGGGCGGCGGAAGGGGCTGGCGTCCCCCGGCCGGTGGGCGCGGGGCGGCGGACGCCGGATCGCTACTTGGTTGCCCGGCCGTGCCGGTCGGCCAGGGCGGTGACCCAGGTGACGAACGCGGCCTCGTCGGTCTCGAAGTCACCGGTGGTGAACTCGCGGCTCTCGTCACTGACGTCGTCGATGAAGAAGCCGTCGAGGCGGCCGTGCGCGCTGACCGGGTGAGTGATGGAGTTCTCCACGCCGGTGCTGCTCTGAGTTCCCCAGGTTAGCTGGGAGTCGTCGGCGAAGGTGTAGGCGCCGTGTGTCTGGTCCGACAGCTTCCCGTCGGAAATGACCTCGCAGTGAATGTCCGCAGCGGCGAGGCGGGCCAGGACGGCGTGGAAGACGGTGGGCTCGGGCTGTGATGCCATGTTCGTGCTCCTGGACAAGAAAGACGGTAGGTGGACGGCAACCACCCTGGCCAGCACGACAGTTAGCCGCGCAACGGCCGTGGCAGGGCTCGGCCCAAGAGGCAAGAGCCACAACACACGGCCCCCAGTGGCGGCGCCCATAGTGCGGGGCCGCGGGGTACGTGGCCCGCCCCTGCACCCGGGGCAGGCCGTCAGATGGCGTGCACAGGATCAGCTCTCCGCGTCATCGACTTCGACGTACACCCGCGCGCGTTCCACTGCCGCACGCCAGTCCTCGTCGTCGCTCCCGTGGCGATCGGTCAGTTCGACCGCCGTCGTCGCGACCGACAGCACGTCCCGCGGGCTGATAGCGGCGGCGCATTCCTCGCCGCGCGGGCCGTGGACGAGAGGCCGCAGCTTTTCGATGACATCGGTCTGAGCGCTGCACAAAACATCGTTGGCATCACCATGTCGGTCGTACAGCACGACGGCAGCGGTGATCAGGAGCCGCCTGTCGCCGGCACTGATCGCCGCACCGGGCGGGGGTGTGTTCAACGGTGCACCTCCTTCAGGAGCAGGAACACCGACGTATGTCGGCCACCTGCGCCGACGAAACGCCTCGGACAAGCACTTGAATTGTCGAATCGACTAAACGTTTTGGACGGCTCGGGACATGTATGGGTATGAGAGAAGACATGGCAGGAGTCCCGTCCCCCGATGAAGCGTCGAATCAAGACATCACGATCGAGGAAGTCTTGGCGCAACTCGACCGCGTGGGCTGCAGGGCGCCCGGCGGCGAGCTCGACTTCGACGAGGAAGGGCTGGCCAGGCTGAACGCATGGATGGAGGCCGAAGACCCCGCTGATGGCGACAGCGCCGACCCCGGGGACCCGACCCCTGAGTAACGCGCTGGCTGACGAGGATTTACGGACAAGCACGGGGTTAGGGAGTGAGCTCGGCGACCAGGACGGTCGCGTTGTCGACCGTGTCGTGCTCCTCAGTAGGCAACTTCGCACGGGCGGACTCGACGGCGAGGTCGACGAAGGGGCGCACAAAAGCATCCAGCGGCTCGTCGCCGAGGTCGGATTACAGATCGTGCCCGGCCTCCTCGATGTGGGGCTCCGGCTGGCTGTTGAGGGTGTGGAGTCCGGCTCGGGTAAGAGCCCACGTGTAGACCTTGTCGTCGTTGCGGCCGCTCTTGGGACGGGCACTGATGCCAGTGGCGTACCCCCGGCAGATCAACCCGCAGTCGTTCAGGATGCGTGCCGTGCTGTTGTGGACGTTGAGGTAGCCGGCTGTATGGGGGCCGCGTTGCCGTACGACGACCCTGCCGGGGTTGTCGTGGATGAGCTGAAGCGCTTGACGCTGCTTGGCGGTGATCCTGGACGCTTTGCCGCTGTCGCTGTCGTCGGTGACCCAGCCGGTGAGGGAGTAAGGGAGGCTGGGGCTGATCGTGTGGTCGGTTGGATCGGCCGGTACGTACAGGACCGTGGCGATGGCCGTGTGCCAAGTGTCGTTCCAGTCGCTGAGGCATGCGGCGCAGGTGGCGCGGCGGGGGTCGCGGACGGTGATGCCCGGGGTGGCGCAGCGGGTGGTGTCGTGTACGTGGTCGACGCAGACGTCGCCGGTCTCCGGGATGACGTCATCGGGGTCGAGGTGGGCGGGCAGGTGATACGGCTCGGTCGGCAGCGGCGGCGCAGCGCGGACGACGGCGCTGAGCTGTTCGAGGCGGTCGAGCAGGTCCTGCTGCGTGCCGTGCAGGGCAATGCCGTTGCCGCGGTTCCACAGGGCGACGGCCATTTCACCGTCACCGACAAGGTCTCCGTTGATGCTGGTGCCGGGGTAGAGGAGATCAACGGGCTGGCCGCTGGCGACACGGACGAATTCGAGACGGCTGGACATAGCGGATGTTCCCCCAAGAAACGGTCGGATGCGACCCTCGACCGCTCCCGCGCCGCCGCTGGCGGGCGGGAGGGCAACGGGGCACCGCCCCCGCCTTACGGTGATGGCGCGACGGGCGATACAAACGTCTACGTGAGGCGGGCAGGCAGATGACGGGCCCGGTAACAGCCGGGCGGTCGTGGGCGGTTACTCGGCCGGGGCAGGCGGCTACTGCTGGATCGCGCCCAGTCGATTCAGGGTGCACCACCCGCGAGTTGACCGAGGGCGGCAAGCACGGTGCTTGCCGCGGTGCAGGAGGCGAAGAGCCGTCCGGCGTCGTTGCCGGTCAGGTGCAGTTCCCGCTTGGCGACGACCCAGACGGGCAGGGCGTGGCTGCCGGGCTTGTGGGCGACGGTGTGGGTGGCGCGGCTGCCATGGAAGTCGGACAGGTCGCGGACGACTAGCGAGGGTGTGGCCGGTGAAGTGGGCGGCGTATCCGGCGACGCACAGGGTCGTCCTGGACAGGGGGCCTGTGCGTCGCCGAGCGGAGTATCCGGGTGGAGCAGGCTGGTTCCGCGGAAACAGCGGCCGGGTCGTAGCGGCGGGGCCGGTGTGGGCCTGGACAAGGCCGCCTGTAACCCGTCCAGCCGCGCGTACAAGGCGCCTTCGGTCACGACGAGCTGCTCCGAGTGGCGTTGGATGGCTGCACACCCTTCAGCACGGCAAGTTCCCGCTGCACCGCGGTCAACTTGGCCAAGTACTCGGCGGCCTGCGTCTTCCAGTCCGCGGGCACGTCCGGCCGCGGGGAGACCCGGCCGGTCATGAAGCGGTCCCAGCCTTCCAGCGCGTACTCTAGGTCCCGGATTCGAGCCCGCAGCCCGTCCGGGTCACGGTCCTGCCGTAGTTCGGCCACCTCGTCCTTGAGACGGCGTACGTCGCCGGCAGTGCGCAGCTTCTGGCGTTCCTTGCCCTTGTCGAAGCCGCGGCCAAAGGCAGCGCGGCGTTCCTCGCGGGGGCACTCCTGGATCCACGGCGCCAGGTGCGCGGCCGCGTCCCGGTGTTCCTGGGCACGTTCGGGGTCTTCCTGCTCAAGCTCGGCCAGGGGCCGGTAGTCGTACTGGCGGGCCAGCTGGTCGGCCAGGCTCTCCAGTTGGGACGGCAGGGTGATGTCGTCCTCGGTGGGATGGCCGGTGGCAGAGGAGATCCGGTCCGCCTTCTGCTGGAGGGACTCCGGAGGCCGCTCGGCGTTGACCGGGTCGTCCGGCAGGCTGTCCAGCAATTCCTGCCTCCTCTGTTCATCCATCACAGCTCCTCCACGCTGTCATTGATGCGTTCGATGGAGAGACCGGGCAGCTGAGGGTTGATGGTGAAACTGCGGCCGTCCGAGGTGCGAACGATGAAGTCCAAGCTGCGCTTGGCGCTTAGCTCAGGCCGTGAACGGCGTCCCGGTGGTCGTGAGTGCGTTCATGGCTGATGCCCCTCCGTATCGAGGCTGGTGCTTCAGTCGGCTCCCGGAGCAGAGCCAGGGAACTCGCGCACGACGGAGACCAGGAGCGGCCCGAAGGTGTCGAACGGGCCAGCTGCGTGCTGTTTCCCGTGCGGGGAGGCACTGTGGAAAAGAGCAACAGGGGCCTCCAGCAGGGTTCCGGACTCGCCGCACTTGGGGCACGCCCATGCCCAGCCGACGACGGGGGCGTGGACGATCTGGCCATCCTGGATGATCCAGTCGAAGCGCTCGGCCAGCCTGTGCTCGTCGGAGGCGATGGAATCGGCGTCGAACAGCTCGTCGGGCACGGTGAGTTCAGGCATCGGAGGGCTCCTCTCGGCTGGCAGTGGGCCCCGGCAGCGCCGGGGCATCGAATGACGAGGCTTCGATGGAGGGCTCGGCACCCGTCAGCCGGACGACCTCCAGAACGTGGGCCTCGATATCGGCCCGGGCCTGGGCGACGACCTGCTCGCCGGCCTCCACGAGTGAGTCGACGGTGAACTGGGCGTTGCTGCCCGCACCGGCGACGGCGTTCTCCAATGCGTTAAGTGCTTCCTTGGTGGCCCTCACGCCCTTCTTCTCGTGGATCGCCTCGTGCAGTGCCGCCGTGGCGGACTTGACGCGGACATACATCCGGTCGGTGACCTCGCGGACCTCCCGCAGGCTTTCGGCTGTGCGGGGCTGATGAGGGATCTCGGGTACGAAGGCGTTGTGCTCGGTACGCCGGATGGTCACCGGAACGCCGCTGCCGAGACCCATGGAAGACACGAGCGAGCCCCACTGCGCGAGGCTCATCTCGATTTCCACGACCTCTCGGCCTGGATGGACCCAGTCGTGGTTGAGGTCGCGTTTGCGCGTGGCCTCGCGAACAGAGAGGGAGATGGTCTCGTTGTGGAGCAGGTCGGACTGGAACAGCGAACGACCTCCACCACTCCTCCGCGTCACGACCGCGACGCCGAAGGCGGGGTGGATCTCACCGCCGTGTTCCGCGTCGATCGCTGGGTCCTGGGTTGGACGGCGGCTCATGCCGGCACCGCCTCAGAGGTCTCAGCCTGCTGGGTCTGGTGCTCGGCGGTCCCGCCCAGAAAGCCCAAGTAAGCCTGGGCGTAGGGGTTGGCCGGTTTGGTCATGACGGATGTACTGCCCTTTCTCTGACGTGCGGGGGGATGTTGTGGCTACGGCGGCGAGCACAACGGCATGACGAAGCCGGAGAATCCGTTGAACGGAGACCCCGGCTTGTCGTACGGGGGACAGCTGACCAGCACGCTGGGCTTCCCCTGGGCCGGGTGCGTGGCATGGACGGCGTCGGCCCCCTCCTTCGCGGGGGTGTTGAGCAGCATCTCGCACTCGTCCCCGTGACCCCAGGAGAAGTCCTGGCACTCCGCGGTGTCGGCGCGTGTGGTCGCCTCAACGGGATACAAGCCGTCCGGGAGCCGGACGTTCACAGGGGCGCTGTGAAACTGGCAGCCGCCTCACCATGCCCGCCAGCGCAGCGGCAGGGTACTCGTCGCCGCGCCCCTGCGGGCGCAAGGTGCGGGAGAGGGGCGTCAACAGTCGTCATCCAGGGGCTCCAGGACGTCGGCCGCCGTGATGTCGCCCCGGATCAGCAGGAGGGCGACAGCGTGGGCCCGGTCGTGCGCGCCGGTCTTCTTGTAGATGCGCTGCAGATGGGTCTTGATCGTGTCCTCGGCGAGGCACAGGTCCACGCCGGTCTTTGCGTTGGACATGCCACGCGCCACGCGGACGATGACCTGCTTCTCACGGCCGGTGAGCGGGTGCGTCAGCGAGGGCGGGAGCATCCCCCGGTCGCGCAGGTCGCCAAGCCTGCCCCGGTGGAACGCCGCCTCCAGGTGGGGCGTGACGGCCCGCAGGTAGGTTGCGACGACGTTGCGCTGCGACAGCCAGGCCGCCCGCGTCTTCTCTGTGGCGTCGGCCAGGTCGAGGGTCAGTTCCTCGCGCCAGGTCGGGGGGCGCGTCTCGGTGGGTTGGGCTAAAGACATGTCAGCGCTCCTTGCGCTTAGGGAACTTCGAGAATTGCCGGCCGTGCGTGAGCATCGCGTCGGCCAGGGTTTGGCCCGCCTCTGGGCGGCAGATGGGACACAGGCGCATCGTCTGGTGGGTTGACGGGCTGGCCGTCCCGGGTACGGGGTCGGCCGTCGGCGCCCCGCTCGGGCCCCTGCTCGTCGGTGCTGATCCAGCCCGCCACGCACGGAGGCTCGTGCATGCGCCTGCGCTCGGCCCACGGGCACGGGCCCCGACCAGCCGAAGTGGTGCTCTGCGGGCGGCGGGGCCGCTGGAGGCCGGGGCCACGGACGTAGTCGGGGACGTCGCTCACCCCGGCACCTCGTCCACTCCGCGGTCGTTGACCGAGGTGCCGGGGCCGTCGACCGTGCGCGGCTGCCGCTCGAACGTCGGCGGCCCTGCCAGCTCCCACCGCAAGGTGCCGAGCGTCACGGGCTTGCCCACCTCGGCGCGGGCCTTGAGGCGCGGGTGATGCGCGGTTCGAAGCGCGCAACGCCTTCGGCTTCAGGAACCGAGCCAACCAGCGCCTGCGCTCACGCTGTGCGACCACTCGTCGCAGCCAGCGGCAGGCGCACCCCCACTAGTCGGTATCCGGCGGCGGGGCAGCGCGATAGCTGATGCGCGTGCCGGTGCGTGGCGGGAGTCCGGGCGCGCCTCAGCCGGGGCTAGACAGGGGCCGAGGCCGGTTTCACGCCTCCTCGGCGTCCCAGGCCGTACGCGATGCGGAACGACTCAGGCATGTCCCAGGACCCATCGGTCCTGGGGTGCACGACGCCAGCGGCAGTGAGCTCTTCGAGGAGGTCGTGGTAGCGGGCCAGGTGCCGCATGCCGCTGGGGCACGGGTCCGCCGCGCGGGAGCCGAGACGGCGAAGACGGTCTGGCAGGCACGCGTGGTCCCACTGGGCGATGACCTGGGCGGAATCGATCGGCAGCTGCTGCCCGGCCAGCGGAGCGAGTGCCGCGCACACCCACGGCATGGCCTGCTCGACCTCTGCGGCGCGCGCACGCGCTCCCTCCGGCACGCCCCGGCGGATGTCCCGGTGGTGAAGGGCGCGCGGGTGGTCGGGGTGATCGTCCAGGGCGTGACGCACGGCCTCCCTCAGTGCGATGAGGAACGGGCGCGGGCTGAGTCCGCCGACGCCGTCCTGGAGATGCGTGAACATGAACCGGTATGTGGAGCCGCTGCGGGCGGCCGCGCCCGTGTACGGGTCCGCGATCACGGTGAAGAGGCGTTCCTGCGCGGCGGGATCGGAGGTCAGTTGCTCGGGGGCGCTGAAGCGGCCGTCGGGGGTGAGCCTCCAGCCCGGGGTCAGAGAACGGAAGGCGGCGGCACCCTCACTGGGGTGGTTGGCCAGGAGCTGGAAGAACAGCCCGTAGAGGTGCGTTCCGGTCACCTGGCCCCAGTGGTCCGGCGTGCTCCAGTTCAAGTCGGCCGTACGCAGAGCAGATCGGGCCTCGGACGTGAGCGCCCACAGGGCCGCGTCGAGGGTGTCGGGGCGGAGGAAGACCTTCGCCCTCACGCGCGGCCCGAGGCGGGCCAGGTCGGCAGCGAGCTGAAGGACTCCGGAGGCGAGGCGATCCGTAGTGCGTTGATCGGGGTGGAGCCGGTCCAGGCTGTCGAAGACAACCAGATGAGTGCGGCCCTGCGAGTTCAGGTAGGCCACGGCCTGGCGCAGGGCGTCGGGGTTACGCAGCAGCCACTGCGCGCGGTCGCGCCAGCTGGGCAGATGTGTGAGGTCGCAGACGCCCAGGGCGGTCAGGGCGACAGCGGTCCACACCGTCACGGGGCGGATTCCTTCGCCGAGCAGTGCCTCCAGCTCCGGCGCGGCCGGATAGCCGTCGCTGTCTCCTGTGGCCCCAGGGGCGGAGATCACCCGGGTATCCTCCAGGCGCGGCATCTTCAAGTCATGGGCGGCTGTCGCACGGAGGTCAGGGTCGGTCAGGACCCGGGCCCACAACGTCTTGCCGACTCCGGGACCGCCGCGGACCACGCTGCTGTCGATGAACAGCGCGGGGCGGCAGCCGGGCGTGTAGAGCATGGAGGCCGGCAGTGTGGCGGCGTCGCGGGTCAGCGCTGTGGTAAGCGCGTCATGTATGAGCGTGCGCAACTGGCCGGGGTTGGGGAGCGTCATCACAGGGTCGTCCTTCCAGTAGGGGCGTGCGGCACGCGGGCGTGGTGGTCGCCAGCGGGCGATCAGTCGAAATCCGTCTCGGACAGCCATTAGGAGCAGCCCTCCCGCAAGAACCAGCCGCGCGCGTTGGCGTCGTCAACCTGGGGTGCCGCATCCCCTGTCGGTCGCGGGTGCGTTGTGAAGTCAGTCGCCTCTTCGCCGGCCTTGCCGATCTCTTCGCCGATGTACGCCGAGAGGAACTTGCTTGACAGCAGGTCGAAGCCGTACCGCTCCGACCAGCGCTTGAGGTACTCGACGGGCTCAGCGTTGCCGGGTTCGTCACGCACCTTGCCGATGGCCTCGGCGATCCACTTGAGGGTGTCCGTGCCGGGCCACTCCGGCGAGGTGCCCAGGCCGAGCGCGATCGCGTCGACCACGTCGGTGTCAGTGAGGGGCGTGCTGGCCCCGCTGCCGTTCGCGCGGGAGAGCGGCAGCTCGTAGTCCGGGATGAAGCCCATGGCGAGGAGCACGCTCTCGGGCAGCTTGTAGGCGCCCCAGATCGCGCCGGTCGCGTCCGTGGGGCTGCCGCCGCTGGAGAGCCCTCCGGAGATGTAGATCCTGTAGTCGGCGACCGTGAGGAATGTCGTCTCCCGGGAGTCGAGGGCCTTTTCGAGGTTGTTGATGATGACGAGCCCGGCGCGCCGGGCGTACTCGATGAGCACTTCGCCGTTCTCGTCGACGAGGTCGGACTCGCCGTCCAGATCCGGCAGCAGCTCCTCCAGTTCAGCCTCAGGCTCGTCGAAGGTGAAGAGCGAGGCGTCTGTGATCTCTTCGAGCAGCTGACGGCCTCGGTCGAAGTTCGGCGGTTCGGTGCTTTCGGCCGGGAAGGCGATGGTGGCCGTGAGCATGCTCGCGCCCATGATGATCTGCTCCTTCGGTGGTGGGGGGAATCAGCGGGTCGGATCAGTTCTGGATCCAGCCGAGGACGTCCTCGACGCCCTGGTCGTAGCTGGCCCTGACCGCCTGGCGCAGGGTCGCGCGGGGTTCTCCAGGTAGTGCAGCGCGGCGCTGTAGATGAGGTTGGCGGCGTCGCGGACCTGCTCGTCCTCGGGTCCAAGAGCACTTACGTCGTCGGCGGCCCGGTTCACGGCTTTGCCGATGCGAGCCTGGAGGAAGGCTGCTTCGAGAGACTGGCCGTGCCGGTCGATCAGGGCCTCGATCTCGCCTGCGAAGACGGGCTTTTCCTTGGGGTGCGCGTCCCAGGTCTCGTGCTTGCCGGGGACCTTGTACTCGACGCCGTCGCAGAGTCGGCGGATCTCGTCCAGCACGGCGAGCACGGAGGCGGAGATCTGGTCTTCCTCGAAGTGGTGGAGCTCACGGGCGTGCATCTCGGTGGTCTGCGCAGCGGACACCGCGTCGGCCGCCTCGTTCCGGGAGATCAAGCGTTCCCAATCCCCCAGCGTCATGAGGACCCGGCCGTCGTGGCACGAGGTGAGCCCGGGCGATCCGGTGGCGGTGATGAGCCGGCCCTTCAGCTCGTTGAAGCGCTGCTCGGGCCGAAGCTCACTGCTCTCCTCGGAGTGCTTGGCCTGGCACCTGCCGAACAGATGTCCTTCGGACCACTCACGGTTGTCGCGTTCCTGGTTCACCGGAGAGGTGTAGCGAGCGGAGGTGTCGCGCTCCGCGCCTCAGTTCGGGCAGATGATGCAGGCCATGAGTGTGCTGCTGATGCGTGTCGGGGTGGTCAGTGCTTCTTGCGCCGGCGCGCGAGGCGCCAGCGGTAGAGGGGGCTCGGCGCGCGGTTGGACTTCCGCCGGTTGTGCCGGCGGCAGAGCAGCTGGCCGTTCCACAGTTCAGTCGGCCCGCCACGGCTCCAGGGGTGTATGTGATCGGCCTCGGTCCCCGGTGCGTGGCACCGGAACCAGAGGGGCGGCTTGTGCTCGCACCGGCCGTTGGCCTGGCGGATGAGCTGCTGCTTCTGGGACCAGCTGTAAAGCCGGGTGGGGTCCCGCCAGCGCCGCTTATGGCCAACGCCGATGGCGAGGCACAGGATGCCGAGCGCAGCGACGGCCAGGCAGGCGAGCAGCACAGTCGGATCTGGCTGCATGGCGCTCAGTGCGGGTCGTTGCCGAAGGAGGTCAGCTCACGCCTGGTCGCCCAGAACAGGTCCTCGGAGTCGATGACCGTGACGAGACGGGCCTTGCCGAGGCAAAGGTTGGCCCTTCGGGGCTCACGATGCTCTGCGCCGGGGCCGGGCTCGGAGACGATGCGGTACTTGGGCATGGTCGAAGGCTGCTTTCTGTACAGGAACGCGTGAGCCGGACAGCGAACCGCCGAGGAGACCGGAGTGGCTCCTCGGCGGTTCGGATGGGGACGTCCTCAGAAGTCGATGGAGTACTTCGGGGGACGGCGCAGGGTCACCGCGGCGGCACGCAGGTCCTTCTCGTCGTCGGGCGACCTGTCGTCCTCGTCACGGAGGTCGGTGAGCGTGAAAGCACCATCCGGGAGCAGGTAGCCGTCCTCGGACGGGACGGCGTCGCGCATGCGGAACTGCAGCTCGGTGCCGGAGTCCCAGTCGTTGATGGTCTGCAGGCTGTCGCTGTTGAACAGATCGACACGGCCATCGAAGACGTCGGTGTCGCCGTTCTTCCAGGTGATGTGGGCCTCGATCCGCGAGCCGGCGTGCTCACTGCGCTTGATGTTCAGGTCACCGATCACCTCAGCGAACGACTCGCCCAGGCACAGCTCGAAGGCGATCGCCCGCAGGTGGTCGAAGTTGATGTCGTACTTCCGGGAGAAGTCGACGATCTCGGCCACCTGCTTCTCGGCCACTCCGGGCACCTGGTCGTGCAGGTAGGTGGCGACCGTGTCGGGCTCGGGGTAGGCGAAGCGCATGTGGTAGTGGAAGCGGCCGGGGCGGTTGAGCATGTAGTCGTTGACGCGGTGCAGTTCGTTGACCGACAGGACGTAGAGGCGCTTCGTCGTACTCAGCCCGTCGAACAGGCTCAGGAACTGGTTCTGCGACTCGTCGTCCTCGTTGGAGAAGATCTTTTCGAACTCGTCGAAGACGACGACGACTTCGCCCAGCTCGTCGAGGAAGGCGGCCAGCCCCGGCGTGTCGTGCTGTACGAGCACGGTGGGCAGGTGGTGTTCCTCGCGCATCCGCTCGGCGAGCAGGCGGAGCATGAGGCTCTTACCCATGCCCTTGTCGCCGGAGAGGATGACGCCGAGCGAGCGGTCCATGGCGGAGTAGCCGGTGACGATCCGCTGTACACGGGAGGCGTGGCTGCCGTAGACGGTCTCATCGGCGGATCCCAGCGGCTCCGTCTGGCGCAGGCTGTAGCCGGTCACCTGGGAGAAGGAGATCGTGTAGGTGGCCACGGGCAGATCGGCGAAGGTCTGCACGGAGTCCCCGTAGAGGCGGAACTCCCCGCCGGAAGCGACGATCGTGGATGCGGGCATGAAGGCTTCTCGCTCTCGCAGGAGTTGAGTGGGTGAAAGCTTCGGCTTATCTGCGGGGATCGGGCCGGGATCACCGGCCACCGGGTACCGGCGGGCGCGGCTCACGCGGCTGCTTCTGTTCGTGCGGGAGTGGTGAGCGGCAGGTAGAGCGAGCGTTGGGAGCGCTTGAAGTCGCCCACCACAGTCCAGCGCTCCATGGGCCTGAAGGTGGCCGGGTTCGGCGGGGGGTTGTAGTCCGGTTTCGCTGGCACGCTGGCGATCACCCAAACGTCCATGTAGGCGCCGGGGTCCACACGGTCATAGCGGACAGTGGGCCGGTTAGCGCCAGGGGCATAGCTGGTGCCGTAGCCGTAGGTGACCCGCCCGGCGAGTTCGTTGCGTAGGGCCATCGGCTCGGGGAAGTGCTCCATGGGCTCGGCGGTGTCTCGGCCGGGCTCCGGCGTAAACCGCGCGAAGTAGTGCGCGTACACCAGCCCGGTCGGGCTGGTGGTCTGGCCGGTGGCGGTGTTCCACCAGCCGCTCCTTGGCTTCGCCGCCCAGTGCAGGTCATGGGAGTAGGGGCCGTTGTCGCAGCGCTCGCGGGTGTAGGGGTGCGTCACCCGGCACCCGTCCATCGCACGCCGGGTCACCAGCAGGGTGCGGCTGGGCTCGGGCGGATTCACCGGGGTTCCCCCTGCACGTTACGGATGATCTCGGGCAGTTCGGCGTTGACGGTGGCGGCGGTGTACTCCACGGACAGCAGGGCGTCGTCTACGAGCTGGCGGCCGGTGGGCTTGCCGGGCGTGACGAGCGTGACGGAGCCGAGGATGTGACGGACCGTGACCATGGTGATGAGGGTGGGCCGGTCGTGGCGGGTGCCGGGCTGCGCCAGGAACTGGAAGCCGTCCTCGTATGAGCGGTAGGGCCGGTCCCAGTCCTGGTACGTGTAGGGGATCTTGGCGGCCAACTGGTGGTGCTCAAGGGGGAGTTCAACGGTGAGCATGAGGTCTCTGCCGTATTCTTCGTCGTAGCCGACCGTCACCTTGTGGAGGTCGGCCCGCCAGTCGACCAGGCCGGGCGACATGACCGGCGGGGTGGCGATCTCCCAGGCGACATTGGCGAAATAGATGGGATCCAGCGGCTTCTGTTCCGGCTTGGCCCAGTGGTCCTGGAACCGCTCCTCCCGCGCGCCGACGTACGAGCCGTACCGGCTGTAGCCGTCGCTGGCCCGCTCCTCGCCCCCCTTCCGATCCACGTGGACGATAGGGTCCGGGATCCAGATCTTGCTCACTGCTGTTCCTCCTGTGCGATGTAGCGGAGCCGCTTGATGGCCCTTCGGGTGACGCGGTCCGCGTCGTCGGGCAGATGGCGGCGGGGCAGCGGCACTCAGCGGATCGGAAGCCCGCTGTTGTCCGGGGTAATAAGGAGGTGCCCCAGGGAGTTGTGCAGCTCGGCGATGCGGCCCTGGTGGGCGCCGAGTGCGACATCGACGAAGTTCTGGGAGCGGCGGAACAGGCAGCCTCGCGTGAGGGTGTGCATTCCGCCGGAGAAGAAGCCGCGCCGACCGCGACCTTGCCGGCGTCGTCGAGGTGTGCCGACAGGCTGAGGACCCGGTCGCTCAACCGCTGGACGGTGCCGTCGGTGAAGTAGTGCTTCATCAAATAGGAGCGGTCGATCACGAGGTAGACGGCGGCGCGGTCGCCGAGGCCGTCGCTTTTCCGGGGGCTGCTGCGCGCCGCTCCTGTGACATGGCGGCGCGGATCTTCTTACGCGGGACGGTGCTTGGCTCAGTCGGTCAGAAGCTCGTCGAGGAGGCGGTCGATGTTGACGGATTCAGACTCCCGGCCTGCGGGGACGACCTCGAAGGTCTTGGCGAGCCAGGCCTTGACGGAAGCTGCCGGTCCTTCAAGGCGGGCGTATCCGTCGTGGGATTCCAGTTCGATGCTGAGGCAGCGGTTCTGATGAGGGCCGATCGGAGTGATCTTCACGTCACCGATGCCGGCGGGTGCGGTGAGGCCCTGGGCGAGCAGTTCCCGGGCGAACGTCCACCGGACCACCGTGTCGGGCGAGACGTCAAAGGAGGCCTGCACCGCGTAGGGGTCGGTGTTCTTGTAGTACAGCCGCACGGGGACGAAGACGCTCAGGTCCGGGTCGGTCACGAGTGTCATGCGGATCTTCAGTTCCAGGTCGGGAAAGTCCATGGGTGGATTCCTGTTCTTCGGCGGGAAAGCGTGGTGCCGGCGGGAGGCGAGGCCCGGCGCTGCTCAACACCGCCGTCCCGTCTAGGTCTCTGTGCGGGAAGGGGACATGACGGGTGCGGCTGGCTGTACCTGGCGTTCTGCCAGGGCGGTGACGGCGAAGAGGACCTCGCCGTGGATGGCTCATTGGTCGAGGTGGTGCCAGGCTTCGGCGTGGCTCTCGGCGAGCGGTCCGTCGTACGCCTTCGTGCCGGGCGCCCTAACACGGTCATGGTGTGACCAGTTGGGGGCTGGGTCATTCAGGGGTGTGGCGTGTGGAAGACCGCAAGGGCAGGTGCCTCTCGTCGAGAACACCCGCCCCTGCGACATGAGGTGGCGGCGGTTGGTCAGACGGCCGCGGTGACCGCGGAGCGGTCATCGGTATCGCCAGGAGCAGCGCTGTCGTTGTCGTCCAGGAGGTCCGGATCGATGCCGAGGGCGCGAGCGGCGTTCCTCTTGTCGCGCTCGGTCAGAGCCGTCACGATCTGCTCGTAACTGCTCTGGATCGGCGGGTTCTTCACGGTGCCGTAACCGAGTACGTACTGGCTCTTCATGGCACGGGTGAAGGCGACGTAGAACATCCGCTTGACGTCCTGGGTCATCTTCGTGTCCTCCCTGTAGAGGACGACAACGTTGTCGAATTCGAGACCCTTGGCACCGTGGATCGTTGAAACGACCAGGTCGGCCTTGGACTCGAGGTTCTTCCGCTTGCGTTCCTGGTTCTTCTGCTTGTTGATGTTCAGCTTCTGCTGGTTCCGTCGAATCTCGAAGGAGAGCAGGTTGTCGCGCAGCCGGTCGAAGAACGCCACGTGCGTGAGCGTGCCCTGGTGGCAGAGCGTGACCCATCCGTTGATGGTCGTGCTGTTCTCGATCCACCACTCGGAGATCGTGCGCAGGATCGCCTTCTCAACGCTGGCGTTGGCGGCATTCTTCGCCAGCTTGTCCATGTTGTCCTTGATCCCCTGGGAGACCACGAACGCGGCGTTGGCCGGCTGTGCCTGCAGGACATCGTTCCAGAAGAACTTGATGTACTTCGAGAAGATGTCCGTGGCGTAGACCCGATCGCTGACCAGAGAGGCAACGCGGCGGTCCGGGTAGCGCTTTTCGAGCACATCCTGGATCAGGGACACCTCGCGGCGTGAGTAGGCCAGGAAGGCCACCTGCTCGCCCCGGTCCAGGCACTTGTCCACGTAGTCGGGGATGACCGTGTTGCGCACGGTCGCCTGCAGGTCCTGGGTGACGAACCCGGTGAGTCTGGCCACCTCGCGGTACTCCAGGGTGACCTTCTCCTGGAACGAGTCCGCCGTGGGCATGGCGAGCGAGTTCGCCTGCAGCTGGATGTTGGCGAACTGGTTGGTCTCCAGTCCGCCGAGCACGACGTTCGCGAAATCCAGGATCTCCTGGTTGCTCCGGTAGTTCGTCGTGAGCTTGAAGGTCGCGAAGACCCCCGAGCCCTCCAGCGTGTTGAGCGCGCGCGGGTTCGCCGAGCGGAACTCGTACAGCGTCTGCGAGGCATCGCCGACGATGAACAGCGACTGAGCGTGCTTGGTGATGTACTTCAGCACGTAGATGAACTCAAACACGCTGTTGTCCTGCACCTCGTCGATGATGAGGTACTTCGACTGCACGTGGGCCGGCTCGGCCATGTCGTCGATCTTCTGGTAGCAGATGATGATCTGCAGCTCCAGTGACGTCTGCTCGATGCGGTCGAGCAGGGCGATCACCTCGTCGAAGTGGCTCTCGACGAAGGTGTTCAGGGCAGTGAACGCGCCGGTCCTGTTCTGGTCGAGCTCCAGCAGACGGTGGCGGAACGTCGCCGCGAACTTGCTGTTCGGGTAGAAGATGTCGATCGAGTTGATGATCGTGTCGATCGCCGAGACCTTGTGCCTCGGGTGGTTCATCGAGTAGATGTCAATGATCATCTTGGCGATCGTCATCGAGCCGACGTCCGGGTTCTTCTCCGTGATGTTGTCGGCAGCGGCGTTGGTGAACGAGAGCACCGTGATGTCCGAGGCGGAGACACCGCAGACCTCGAGGTACTTGATCCGTTCGAGGATCACGGTCGACTTGCCGGTGCCGGCTCCCGCCTGCGTCATCACCAGCGGCTCGTGCGTGGTGAGCGCGTCGAGCTGCTGCTTGGACAGGTGGGGCGGCAGATTCGGAGGCGTGGCCGGCTGAGCAGGCACGATCAGCTGAGGCTTCATATGCTCCAGATGGTCGAGCGTGTGGTTCATCAGCAGGCTGAGGTTCTGCTTCGACAGCTTCGCGGCGATCTGGTCGGAGAAGGTCGCATCCACCTGCTTGTGGATCCGGCGGTAGGCCTCCAGCGGGACGTTGTAGTTCTCCAGGTAGCGCAGCTGGACGGCGAGCATGTTCAGCTGCTGCTCCGTCGGGCCCGCGGGCATGTCCTGGATGTAGCGGCAGACCTCGTCGGCAATCACCTCGGAGTCCCAGATCTGGGCCAGGCGCGTGATGCGCTCGTAGATCGAGTACTGGCGCATCCAGTCCTCGAACTCATCGCCGAGGCTGGAGGCCGTCAGGCCGGCGGATGTGAGCACGTCCTGGACGTAGTCACGGGCGTTCTCCAGCGGGCTGGTGTCCCACTGCAGGAAGACGGCGGCGTCGTGGTTGCCGTAGCCGGCCGAGCGCGAGACGGCGGTCGCGTACTCGGGCTCGGGGAGCCCCTTCTTGAAGAGGTACAGCTCCATCCGGTACTGAATGACGAGGTCGCGCGTGGACTTGCCGCCGGACTTGTCCTCGTAGAACACGAGCGCCTGCGGGGTCATGTCGAAGACGACGTCCCAGTTGTCGAACTGGCTGGACGAAGTGTCCACAGCGAAGCGGTCGTCGGCGTGCGGGCTCGGCAGAGTGAAGGACCCGCCGGCGTTCAGGGCGCGGCGCGTGATCGGCGCGAGCGGGATCGACGTCGTGGTGATGTCGTGCTGTGTCGAGCTCTGCTTGACCTCGATGTCGGTGGCCATGGCGTAGGCGGTGTTGGTGGCAGTGTTGACCGGCAGCAGGGACTCGTTGAGCAGGCCGATCTTCTTGCCGTTGCCGGTGAGCTTCGAGGAGAAGAACTTCGGGTCGACAGCCTTCTGGGCAACGGCATTGGCCGAGAGGTCGAGGTCATCAAGCAGGACAGGCATGTCGTTGCCTTTCTCCAGTGGATCGAGAGGCGGGTTGAGAGAAGGTATAGAAAACGTCGCACAGCAATTAAGACAAGAATGAATAGTCAGTCGAATGCTCGAAGGCGAGCGAAAAGCGCAGCGACGGGGCTGGTCATGGGCGCGGGTACGAACACGGGCGGGGCTCTCGTCAGCCGACGAGCCCCGCCCGTG
This sequence comes from Streptomyces sp. NBC_01390, assembly GCF_045040105.1. Taxonomy (NCBI): domain Bacteria; kingdom Bacillati; phylum Actinomycetota; class Actinomycetes; order Kitasatosporales; family Streptomycetaceae; genus Streptomyces; species Streptomyces sp. NBC_01390. The sequence goes on from NZ_CP109551.1 coordinate 1,799,373, forward strand.
TTCCTCTCAACCCACCCGTCAGGGGCCGTCAGGCCCCTGAATCCGGGGTATGTGGCGAAGCCACATACCCCGGACACCGCGCGCTACCCAGGCGCGCGGTCGTTCATCAGCGGCAGCTCATCTCACTTCTAGGTCGAGTCCGAGCGCCGGTCGGGACCATCGACGGCAGCATCGTCGGCATCGAGATCCCAGGGACAGGCCGTGACGAGGGAGCCTGCGGAATCAACCTCGACCAGGCCGAGCATGAGGCCCAGTTCGCGGAATTCATCGGTGCTCCGGACACGGGTGGTGAGGTTCGCTCGGGCCGCAGCAGAGAGCTCCATGGCTCGCTTTCGGTGCTCTTGGAGCAGAGGTTCGGGGAGCATGGTGGACATGGCTGTCCCCCTTTCTGAGAAATGAGGGCGTGGGGGGCGAGGTACGTCGCCGGCGTGCTTCAGGAAGACGAGCGGCAGCAGATAGTCCTGTTATTGGTGCCGTCTCAGCGGGCCACGCAGCACCTCGGCGGCGCCCAGCAGGTGCTTCTCAAGCTGAGAGAGCGACAGTGGCATGACGGACGTCCTTTGCACTGCCCATGGGCAGTGGAATCGGTGGTGCCCGGCCGGGAGGCGGGGCGCTGAAGTCGGCTGGTGGGGAAGGGCGGTCCTGCCAGGTGTGGGCTGGCCGGAGCCGTCGCTGGCCCGTGGCCGCCCGATCAGCGTGTCGATCACATTGGCGGTCACGGCCAACGCGGTACTCCTGAGAGGGTTGTGGCGGGTACCCCGCCCGTCTGGGCCGGGGTTGGCGCACCACATCACGACCGCGAGCGTGTCGCCGGTCGGACATCGCGTGCTCGACTCGCGTCCCTGAGGGGTCACGCAGTCGGCAGCTGGACGGCGGCGGTTCCGCCGGATACGGCCCGGGCGACGATTTCGACCAGCATCTGGCGAACCACCTGTGAGTCCGCTGTCTCGGGGTCTTGGCGCCCGGCGGCCGCGGCAAGCAGCACCGTCAGCGCCTCGGCCGCAGCGAAGGATTCGTCCGCCGCACCGGGTGATGACGGACGAGCGGTGATCGCGTACTCCAGGTGCCCCAGGAGACCGGAGAGCATACGGCGGCGGATCTCGGTGAACCGGCTGTCCTCCTCGGCCGCCCGCAGGTCGACCACCCGCAGGACCACCTCGTGCTCCCGCCAGAACGCGAAGAAGGCGTCCACCGTGCTCCCGGCCGCGTGACGCCCGCCGCCCCACCCACTGCCGATCTCCGCGTAGATCAGTCCGTCGCTTCCCTCCTGCGCCACGGGCCGTGCCAGGTCCAGGACGGCCGCGTCGACGTCTGCGAAGTACTGATAGAAGGTCGCGGGCGAGGTACGCGCGCGACGGGCGACATCGATCACTCTCGTCGCGTGATAGCCGTGTTCGGCCAGCAACTCCTTGAGACAGAGCAGCAGTTGGCTGCGAGTCTTCAGGCCGCGTGCCCCGATCGGGCGCCCTGCGGTGGTCCGGATCTCCTCGGTCATTTCACTTCCTGTCAAGTGGGGTGGCACCGGCTGGCCCCTCGGAGCCGGGCCGGCGGCGGCCGCGTCTGATCCAGGCCACGGCCGCCTGACGCGGGAGCGTGTTCGCCCCCGCGATGCTGGTCAGGGGCCAGCGGCGTTGTGATGTCGTCGACGGACATGACGCCGAGGGCTCCTGTTCCGCAACACCCGGAACAGGAACCCTCGGTGCGATGCGGACGGCTGCTCAGTCGTCCGACGGGGATACCGAGGCTGTGCCGCCGGTCTGGGCAGCGAGCAGGTGGTCCTCGATCCAGGTGCGAACAGCCTTGCGCGCTGGCCGCGCCCCCTGGGAGTCCACGTAGGTGGTCTCTTCGATGGCGCGCAGTTCGTCGTCGGGCATCGACGCCGGCAGCGCCTGGGCCAGCCGCGGCTTGGCCTCGACGATTCGTTCACGCTGCCGCTCGTAGTCGGCGGCCATGATCTGCCGGTAGGTCTGACGGTCGATGGGGTTGAACCCCACAACCAGTGAGAACCGGCCCAGCAGCTCGGCGTCGAAGAACTGCTCCAGTGTCTTGTTGAGGCTCTGGGTCGAGATGGTCTTCGGGTTGTTGCCGAAGCCGATCATCTTGCCGTCGAGCGAATCACGGGCGGCGTTGGTCGTGCAGATGACCAGGGCCTTGGAGAAGTCCAGCATCTTGCCATGGGCGTTGCGGATGTAGCCTTCGTCGAACGCAGAGAGGAACAGGCGCTGCACGGCCTTGTCGGCCTTCTCGAACTCGTCGAGAAGGATCACCCGGTGGGGGTTGGACTCCAGCGTGTCGAACGGGAGCTCCTGGTTGGAGTCCGATCCGACGTACCCGGGAGGCGCGCCGATGATCTTCGACGTCGACCATGCGCTGTGGAATTCGGTCATGTTGAGGATGATCGGCTCGGCGCCGGTTGTCTCCTCAGCGATGATCTTGACTGCCTCGGTCTTCCCCACGCCCGAGGCCCCGGCGAACAGCCACGTCGTGGGCGTCTTCGTCGGGAACAGGCCGAGCTCTTCGCGGACCAGACGGTCCGCGAGCGTGTCGAGCACGTCGTCCTGGCCCTGCAGGCGGCTCGTGAGCGTGGCGCTCAGCGCGGCGACGTCGAGGTCCTTGCGCTGGGCGTTTCCGGTCATCAGTCGCTTGGCCACATCGAGCACACGGGTGTTGGTCAGCGGCACCTGCGGGATGGACCGCAAGGTCTGCGCAAGTGCTGTGTCGCCGGCGTTCTCGGCCTGGACGATGAGCTTCTTCTGCTCCAGGACCCGGTCAGCCATCGCGCGGTCGAGCAGGGTGATGGCATTGTCCGGCCGGTGCTGGCCGGCCCGCGAGTTTGCTTCGGCGATCTGCACCACCGAGGCCAGGACGTCGTCGGAGACCCCGATCTGGTAACGGTAGTGCGCGATCAGGCCGGGCCGGACCGTGGTCATCACGGCCAGCGTCTGTTCCACGCTCAGCTCGTCGACGATGAGCCGGGTGAAGCGGCGGGCGAAGGCCGGGTCCTCGTCGAAGGCCCGAGACTCGGTGCTGGTGGTCGCGCCGATGACGGACATGTCACCGCGGGCAAGAGCCGGCTTGAGGATCTGCGAGATCTTGCGGCCGACGGCGTCGCCATGGCTGCCGGACCCTCCGGTGATCTGGTGGATCTCGTCCATGAACAGGATGGCCTTGTTCTTGGGATCCGAGGCGAACGCGACGATCGCCTTGACCCTCTCCTCCAACGAGCCGACGACGCCGGTCCCGGCGATGATGTTGGTGATGGGCAGCTCGTAGATCGTGTGGTCCTTGAGCTGGTCCGGGATGAGGGTGTCACCGAGCGCGATGCGCCGTGCGATGTCCTCGACGATCTTCGTCTTGCCGACACCGGCGGAACCGACCAGCAGAGCGTTGGGCTTGGTCTTGCTGATGACGACCGAGAGGACCTGCCCGATGAGCGTGTCACGGAACATGGTCGGATCGGCGTTCTTGAACTTCTCGTTGTAGTCGACGAGGAGCTCCTTGACGTCGTCGGCGCTGCCACCGCTGGACGGCAGTCCCACGGGCGGGAACTGCGGAGGGACGCTGCCGCCACCGCCGTTGCCCTTGTCGTCGTCGGAGCCGCCGGGTGTGAAGTTGCTGAGACCCACCGGGTCCTCCTTCGGTGCGGGTCGCTCGGCATGGTGGCGCGCTGGATGGATGCGCCACGGTGTCCCGAGCAGGGATACGGATGGGTGAGAGGGAAGTCAGGGGCCGTCAAAAGCGGCACTGCTCTTGACGGTTTTCGAGGAGCGGCATGGTCAGCTGACCTCGATATCGCCTGGCACGGTGGTGGGCGCCGGCTTGGTGAGCGCGGCGGCAACCTCTTCGAAAACGGTGACTGCCTTACGAAGATCAGCGACGATCTCCGAGGCGATGTCGGCCGGGTCTCCGAGTTCCTCCACGTCCTGGGCGGGGATGTCGCGCGCAGGCCAGACCATGGGCCGGGCGTCGGCCGGTCGGGTGGCAGGAATGGTGACGAGGACGGTGTCGACAGTCGTCCCGGACTGGGAGAACACCCGGGCCGGAAGTGCTTCGACGAGACCACCGCGCTGTTCCACGAGCTTTCGGAAAGCTGTGATGCTGCAAGTCTGTTCAGTGACGGTCCACGACATGACCGACACCAGCAGCCCATTCGGTTTCAGAAACCGTAGGCGTGGGTGACGTGGGCCATGGCGGTGCCACGGGTGAACGATGGGTTCATCAGCACCCGGTAGCGGGGTGGTGGCCGAGAGCTGACAGGCCCACAGGCATCGAGCAGCCGGAGTGGGAAGCGACAGGCTCGCAACACGGCGTCAAAGCTGGTCAGTTGCCTTCGCCCTCTTGGTCCAGGTGAACGTCGAGTTGCGCGCCGTCCGACGGGCGCAATAGTTCCGCCAGCGCGCCCAGTGCCCGCGTCAGCGCCGCATCGTCGAAGTCGCAGGTCTCGCTCGGCTCGTCTTGGTCCTCGACCTCGGCGTACAGGTCCACGTTCCGGGCACTGTAGTCGTCGTGCCCCATGCCGAGCTTCGGCCCCACGTTCGCGAAAACAGCGACCGCGTACGGGCCCGGAGCGATAGCGCGCACCCGACGGGCGACCACTCGCAGCCACGCGGCCTTCTCAGCGCCGGCCACGGTCTCTCGGATCGCGGTGAGCATCTCGGGTTGGAGGGCGTCGAGCAGCGGGCGCAGCGCCGCCGCACTGTCACGTGCAGCGGATGCCTCGGTGTCGGTGCAATGCATAGGTTGCCTTTCTGACGTCGAGGGCTGCGTCGTCAGTTCAGGGGCGGTGAACCCGGTCCCCGTGTACGTAGGTGTTGCCCGGTACGAAGAAGGGTGGCGTACCGGCAGAGGTGTTCAGCGCCGAGCCAATGAGTGCCCGCGCCTTCAGCAGATGGACGCGCACGGAAACTGACGCGCCGTTTTCGGCATGCGTCTCGACCGACGACGTGCAGCGCCAGTCGACCTTCAACGCTCCCGAAGGCTATGAGCCGAACGCGATCGCCTTGGGCCTGCGACCGTCGAAAACACCATCGGTGTCCGTGAGTTGCACTGCAGATGGATGGGAGGAGGCCAGGGATCGTCAAGAGTGGTGCCGATGAGGAGAGTTGGACGGCACCGCCCTTGACGGATTTTGAGGTGCAGCAAGGTCAGACGACCATGCCGAGGAGCCTCTGCCGGATGCTCGGATCGATGTGCTGCATCGAGTCGGCGTAGCGTTTTGCCAGGTCGACCATGGACGACCAGTCCATGGCGGAGCAGGGTGCGTAGTACAGGTTCTTCGGGTGGTCCTGACGCTTGGACGGCGGCAGCCAGTCGAAGTCGGTGACCATGAGCGAGAGCCTGCGCTGGCGCACGGGGCTGGCGTTGATGTACTGCCAGATCTGCGTGTACTCCGTTCCACCCGACACCTTCGGGATCCTGCGGAACTCCTTCCAGATCTGAGCCGTCGACTTGTTCTCCGTGCGCAGCATCACCTCCTGGGACAGGAAGTGGCTGAACGAGTTGAAGTACAGGTTGATGTTGAGCTTCTTGGCGATCTGGATGAGCATCATGACCGCCTCCTGGTAGTTCTTCTCGGAGATCGAACCGGAGGTGTCGATGTAGATGTGCAGGTCGGGCATGTACTGCACCGAGGTGATCCGGCCTGGCTTGTTGAAGTCGTCCGGGTTGCGGCGGTTGGCCTTGAGGAAGGTCGCCTTCGTCGTGCGGAAGATGTTCTGCGACTTGATGACCTTGCCCATCCGGCGCAGCACACGGGTGATGTCCTTGAGCAGGTCGAGCTTGCTCGGCGGCTGCTTGCGGAAGGCCACCTGGGCGCTACGGCTGCCGGGCTGGCCCGGTTGCTGCCTGGCTCCCAGGGTGGCGGCCCGGGCGGCGGCCCGAGGCAGCGACGTGAGCTTGGACAGCGACGTGTTCGAGACGACCTTCACCGGCGAAGCCAGCGACTGGTTGATGAGGTTCCACTCCCCCGTGATCTTTGCCGCACTGGCCCGGGCATGGGCCTCGACGCTGACCAGGACGAGGGAGCGCGGGCAGAACAGCTCCCCGATCGTGAACGGCAGGACGCCTGTGTCCGGGGCGGTGTTCTGCTGGCTGGCCTGAGCCCGCTGCTGCTCGGCGTAGTTCATGAGCATGTGCACGAGCACGCGGGCGAAGGAGTGCTCATCATTGGCGTCAGAGTCGTCCTTGCGCACCAGCAGCGACTCGGTGAGTCCCTTCAGGGACAGGGTTGTGAAGTCGTTGAGCAGCTTGGTGGTGGCCGGCGGCAACGCACTGGCCATCGTCTGTGTCTGCTGGGACAGCCAGTTCTTGAAGTCGTCGAAGGCCGCAGAAGACTGGAACCAGAATCCGAGGGTGTCGGGGTGGAAGGTGTAGGCGATCGAGGCGAAGAAGGCGCTCCCGTCGCCGGTCCCCGCCAGCAGAGCCTTCGCGGCCGGGAGGACATCAGCCTGCGCGGTGTAGAGCACTCGCGGGGAGGGTGCGGGCATCTTGTTCTGCTGTCCGGCCTGGACGGCGAAGAGTTCGGCGACCGGCAGCGGTGTGCCCTGGTCGAAGTTGATCAGGGTCTGCCCGAGCAGCTCCTTGACGGTCTGCTCGCTGGTCACGTTCAGCGTGTCGCCGAGGCAGCTCAGGACCAGATCCGGGATGCCCCCCGTCAGATCAGCGCCCTGGGCGTCGGTGATGCTCGCCGGGGCGTTGGGGTTCAACGGCTCCAGCAGCGGGTCGATGAGGGTCTGCTGGATCGCCGGCATCGGGTCGTAATCACCGGTGCACGAGATGGTGTGCAGTGCGTCGAGTACGGCCGGCTTCTGGTTCGTGACGGTGATCGTCATGGGTCGTGGTCTCCTTCTGAGGACAAGGCAGCGGCAGAACGCCGCCGGCGGTGGGGAGTTGCAGCAAGGACGGCAGCCCACCGCAGTCCCCACCACCCATGAGCGAGCGATCAGAGGAAGGCCGAGAGGACCGGCTTGGCCTGGTTGACGATCGGAGCGTCGATCTCCATGAAGGCCTCCAGGTTCTGGCGGTCGATCTGCTGGCTGGTCACCATGTCGATGAGCGTGCGGGTGTGCGCCGGCTCGATCTGGGTGATGGCCTGGGCCAGCTGCTCGATGAGGCGCGCGTTGTCCTTGCTCTCCTTGAGCGCGTACAGCAGCGACCCGGACTTCTCGTTGTCGGTCAGCGTCACGATGACCGCGGCCATGTCGGTCATGGTCGCCGCGGCCTTCAGGCTCTGGTAGCAGTTCGGCTTCGGGACGTTCACCCGGTTCTGCTGCACGCTGCCGGCATTGCTCGCCAGGTCCTGGGCGATAGTGGCCACGAGCTGCGTGGTGAACATCGTGTCCCCGACGTAGGCCTCGATGGCCTCGTTCAACAGCGAGGTCTCACGGTCGCCGATCTGGACCGGGGTGGCCAGGCACTGCGCCAGCTGCTGCGGGTCGGCCGCGTTGAGCCACTTCGACAGGTTGTCGATGGTGCGCGGTGTGGTGAGCTGGTTCATCTCCTCGCCGCCGTCGAACAGATCGGCCATCGTGACGTTGCCGTTGTCGTCGTCGTCCTGACCGTCGGCGACGATGGCCACGGGCGTCGACTTCTGGAAGATGAGCGCGGGGTACTGCGTGAGCACCGTCTTCACCCAGGGGTTCATGTTGTCGCCGAGGACGGACATGAGGGTGGCGGCGTCGGGCTCGACGTGGAAGATCGCGAAGCGGGACAGACTTGCCTCGTCAAGCGAGGTGACGTTGCCCCTGTCGTTGCCGGCCACGACGATGCGGACGTTCTTGGGCAGCTCGACGTACCCCATGCGGCGCAGCGTGACCAGGGTCAGCGCGCCGGAGGTGACGTCCGAGGTGGTGCGGTTGATCTCGTCGAGGAAGAGGATCGGCCACTCACGCGGGTTCATCTCGGCGTAGTCGATGCACTCCTGGATCACCTGGTGCGGGTAGAAGACCTGCTTGTAGCTCTGCGTGCCGTCGTCCTTGGTGTACAGCACCAGGCGTGCACCGGTGAGGTCGGCCTTGTCGGCGAGCTGGTTGCACGGCAGCGTGAAAGCCTGCGTGCCCATGGCGTAGGCCAGGGCCTCGACGAAGCTGGACTTGCCGATGCCGGGTTCGCCCATGAGAGCGGGCGTCGCGCCGACCTCGAGCGACTGCTTGATGAGGGTCGTCAGGGTGTCGTTGAACTTCATGGCGATGTCTTTTCTGTCCGCGGGCGAGGAAGAGAGAAAGAGAAGAGATGTCGGAGGACGGCGCTGCTGCTCTCGGCGTCGCCGAGGCTGCATGGGCCGTGAACGGTCCTGTGGCGCGGGCCGCGCTGTCGGAACCCGGCGGAGACCTGCGCTCCCGCCATTGGTGGCGATGGAGCCCCGCTGCACATCGCCACCCGATCGCGCTCCGCGCGATCCAGCACTGTCCCCCACCTGTGCTCGGGACTGTCACAGCACCCGCCATCCGTCCCACCCGCTGCCGGTGGCAGCAGATGAACCAGGACCAGAAGCAGCAGCAGGCGCAGGAACAGAGCGTCAGTCAGTTGGTCGACGAGGAACGGGCCTCGCGGTCGGCCACGAGCGCAGCCGCCCGGTCGAGGAGGAAGGGCCGGCCGTTGCGCCGCTCGCTGTGCTTGGGGCGTGCAGGGATGACATCGACCGCCGCCTTGTAGAGCAACCACGCGGTATCGCCCGTCGAGTACTCGACGCCGACGGCGCTGTAGGCGCGCAGTTGCGTCCGCATCCACCCGTAGAGCGAGGCAAGAACGGAGAACTCCCAGCGGGACATGTCGTGGTTGAAGTCACCGGGGTCCCGGAGCTGATGGCGTGCGCTGGCCAGGGTCTGCTCGACGATCGCCTGCGAGTAGGGGATGTCAGGCATGTCCTCGGCGGTGTCGACATCTGATGCCGAAGCACCGGAGCTCTCGCTGGCGTTCACGGCCAGCTGCGCGTAGAGGTCCTCCATGGAGGCGCAGGCCGGCGCGCTAGTTGCTGCGTTGACGCGAGCGACGATGAGATCGGGCACCGGCTGGCGGGTGAAGGTCGACCAGTGGTCCAGGAGCAGTTCGTACCAGCCGTGTTCCTCACGCAGGACGCGCTTGCCGGCGGCCACGGGGAAGTCGTGGAAGTTCTCCGGCAGCGGCATGACGAGATGGAAGCCCCGGCCGGACATCGACAGCTCCGAGTAGAGGATGCCCGGCAGCCGAAGCAGGTCTGCGGCCACACCTGACGGGCAGTCGGCCTCGATGTCGAGGACGAGCAGCCCGTCAGTCTGGGCCTGGAGGTAGAAGGCGGTGTTCGCGGCCTCCGGTATCGCCGCGGTGAGTTCGTCGAGAGTGAGCAGACAGGTCTCGTCCAGGGCGAAGGCTCCGCGTAGTGGGCCGGCGTGCTGACAGCTGGAGGTGCAGCCGGCGAGCAGGTGCCGTACGTCGATCGGGACCTTGCGCTTCGGCGGCTTGGTGGGATCGTCAGGGGTCTCGTCCCCGATCTGTCCGGAGATGGTCCACCGACAGGCACTGGCGAGAGTGCGGATCGCGGGGTTGCCGTAAAACTGCGGGAACCAGGCATGGGGGTCGGCTGGAGTCATCGTGGGACGCACGCTTTCGATCGGAGGCGTGAGGAGGGGAAGAGAAAGACAGGACCCCCGTACTGCTGCACAGATGCGCGTACGGGGGTCTCATCGATGATCAGCGTGGATCAGCCCTGGTAGGTGATCCCCGCCTGCTGGGCCTCGCCGGAGCCGCCCCAGGGGCCGGTGGCCACCGGCGCACCCACCGCCGAACCGTTGTCCTTGAGGGAGGCGTTCTCGGCCTCCAGGCGCGCAAGCTTCTCCACCAGGGTCTCCTGCTGGGCAGGAGCCGGAGCGGGAGCTGCGACCGGAACAGCAACCGGAGCAGGAGCAGCAGCGACGGGCGCAGCCACGGCGGTCGCCGGGGCCTGAGCCTGCGCGGCCACGGCCACAGGCGCGGATGCCGGCTGCGGGGTCGGGAAGGACAGGCCGTCCTCCACTTCGGTCGCCACCGGGACGGCGGCAGGGGCAGCACTGGCAGGAGTGGTCTGAACGGGGCGCGGCGTGCCGTTGAGCACGATGCCACGCGCAGCCAGCTCAGCCGGGTCGACGCCGCCGGCATTGTAGTAGCGCGGCTCCTCGTGGACGATCACCTGTTCGAGGGCCAGGCCGCGGTTGTTGAAGTCCTTCGGCTTGTAGGTGCGCAGCACGAGCGTGACGTCGAGGCCCTGCGCGAGCTCCTGGCCGGACTCGTCCTGGTCGTAGGTGCCGTCGCCTTTCGGAGAAGGGATCGCGATGATCGGCAGAGTGCTGCCCTTGGAGTCGATGGAGTAGTTGGCTCCGGTTTCGGGCCGCTTCGGGGAGTCGTAGCGGCGCTCGGAGACGAACTGTTCTTCGAGGGTGGGGTTGTTCGGATCGGCGCACTGGACCTCGGCGTGAATGATCGTCGCGGTGATGTGCGGCTTGCCGACGGGGGTCATGCCGTTTTTCGTCCTGCGCTGATCGCTGGCAACGAGCTCCGCGCCCTCGATGAGGCGGGCGAGTACGGCGAAGCCGAGCTTCCCGCGGATGAAGACGTTCTTGCCCTCGGTGATCTGGCTGGCGGAGATGCGGTAGTTGGCCATGGTGATGCGGTTCCTTCGTTCGGTCTGGCGGTCGGTGACTCAGGGGTCCATTGGGGGGCTATCGGATAGGATTCGGACTGCCATCCGATCTCCTATTATATCAACTTCGGTTCGGCTATGAGTAGAATGTCGATGTAGGACATGAATGGCTGTGCGTGCTATTTGCAGAGGAGTTGGAGCAGGGATGGCGGCTGGGACTCAGAGGCCAGTGGGGACGGCTTCGAAGCCGTCGGCGCAGACGAGAGCAGCGGCCGGGAGTCGCGTCGGCCCGATGGGCTTCGGCAACGGACCCGTCATCGCCGCCAGCGTCATGGTGGCCGGAGCGGCGCTCTTCGCCGGATGGGGCCTGACGCAGCTTGCGACGTCCGACGGCGGCTTCATCCAGGCACTGCAGGGCAATCAGGCCCCGGTCAGGGCACCGGTGAATCCCGGCGAGAAGAACGCCGGAGGCGGCAGCGCCCAGCCGCCGAGCGAGGGCGGCACGGGGAAGCAGGACGAGAGCAGGGCGAGTCAGGATCCGACCCCGGGCCGCGGCGACGAGGACAAGCCCAACGGATCGGGTGCACCAGTCGAGGCGAAGCCCGCGCCGAAGGCGAAGCCCTACACCATCAAGCCAGGCGATACGCTCACCGCGATCTCAGGGACGACGGGGGTGCCGATCGGCATCCTGGTCGAGACGAACAAGATCCAGAATCCGGATCTCATCTACGCATGGGCCTCACTGCTCGTCCCGCCAGTGTGACGACCCGGCACATACCGAGCCTGATTCGATGCCCTGATCGCGGTGAAGCGGTAAGGGCATCGTCGTCATCTCAGGCGAGGACCCTGCTCCCCGACGGCCTGCAGGTCCATCAGTCGCGTACGCAGCTGATGCAGCTGCTCGACCTCGTCGTTCATGGACCGGATGCCATCCGGTGCGTAGTCCTGCGGGTATTCGAGCTTGTACTCGCTGAGCAGCCCACCCGGTGGGGGCGAGGGTCGCGATCTCGAACTCGGCCGGGTCCAGACGCTGGCCGACGCGGTAGAGACTTCCCTCAGGGTCCCGCCAGATCGTGGTCTCGCCGCGGTAGACGCCGGCGCGGTTGCTGTGGAACTTGACCGTGAGGTCCTCCGTGCTCAGCGGTTTGCTCATGATTGTCGAAGGTGCCGAAGACGAACTGCGCGGCCTCGTAGGGCTCACCGCGAGGCGTCACCCGGGACCGGCGTGAGCCGGTCCGCGGTATGTCTCCGCGCAAAGCACTCGGCCCGGGTTCGACGCCCGGATCAGCTGTGCTGATCCCCTCCCCTCTTGCGAAAACGGAGCACTGAAACAGCGTCAGAGATCAGACGACCCCGCCGGCCAGGCTGCCGACGGGGTCGTCTGAGGTACGAGGTCGTGGTCTCTCACGCCGCATCAGTGTCATCGGACTCACCCCGGCCAAACAGGAATCCGCGGACGTCACCGTTCTTCATCATGTCCTGCAGATGCGCCAGGAACACCGCGCGCTGCGTGGCCCGGCGATCGGCTAAAGAGTCGTACTCGCGCAGTACCTTCAGATTGACGACCCAGCCGTTCTCCCGAGAGATGGCCTGGTCAAGCTGAGAGTCCGGCACGACATCCATGCCGGTGAAGGCGTGGTCGAACTCGGCCGCGATGTCGAGGTGTTGATTCGACTCATCGATGTAGAGCGTGTCGACGCCGACCTGCTGGCCGGCCTTGTCGAATGCCACGAGGAACACACGGTCCGCCCTGGTGGTGTTGTCGACGTGGACCGCTGCAACGTTCGTGTCACCGATGAAGCTCGTCTTCTCGAACCGCTCGTACACGCGAGCACGAGCGTCATGGCACCACATGATGCGCCGGGCTTCGTTGAAGCCTTTGAACTCGTCAGAGTTGGACGCTTCTGGGTGAGGGTGGATCATCGGTGCGCTCCTTCATATGCGAGATCCGGGAGGATTCGCGTTCCGGACATCCGTCCGCCCGGGGTTATCCACGTCCCTGGAACCCCAAGGCGACGGGCGGGGAATAGTGAATTGACCGCGCGATGATCCGGTACCAGACGTCCTGTTGGAGCCGCCGTTCCTCCCAGGACGGATCCGCCGACTTTTCCGCGATCGCTGTGCGGTATTCCGCAAGTGCCTGTTCGTCGTCGAATTCGACGTAGTGATTGATGTGAAGAGCCGAATCCCTGGTCTCGACGTGCCACATGGTGCAGCGGACCATCTCCAGGTCCTGATAGAACCAGGGTTCCCGCTTCTCCATCCAGAGCCAGAAATCGTCCAGGTGGCCGTGGGCGTATTCGGTGGCTTCAAAGGTGTAGCCGAGATAGAGCATGCTCACGCCTCGCCCGAGTTGGAGCAGGAAGGCCACGCCGGGGAGACAGGGCTGTTTCTGGCCGTCAGCTCTGCTGCCATCCGGTCGTTGTGCCTCGTCAGAGCCTGTTCGGCGATCTCTTGGCGAGGGCCGGTCGGCAGGACGACGAGCGAGAGGGGGCTCAGCCGGGCTCCTCGGGCGGTCTTTGCTGGCGAGGCCGGGACCGACAGGTGCAGGAATCGGCATCCGTGCGCGGCGGCCCAGTCCACCGCCGCATAAAAGGTAAGGGTGTAATAGGCGTAAGGTGGCGCGCTGTCGGATGTTCCCCAGTACCGGCCGTAAATCCAGTCCTGATGACGGTAGAAGACTGCCGCCGCGGACAGATCGGATCCCGTGCGGGTGAGCGCCACAACAGCGTTTCGTGCGACGCCCGATGACATCTGCCCTGCCAGGGTGCGCCGCATCCACGCTGTTCCGCCAGGAGATCCGTACCGGTCCCGTGTTCTGGCTAGGAGCGGGCCGATTTTCTCGCAGATCTCCGACGACAAGGGGACCCATTCCACCGATCCGCCGGCCTCACGGAAAAGGCGCTGTTCTCGGCGCCACTGAATGCGGCTCTTGCTGCGTGCGGCGGCTTCCAGGCCCTCCATGCCGTCTGCGGGGACATCCACGATGGCGTCGGCCGCGTGAAGCACCTCCTGCGCGAGGGGATGGCAGGACGCGATTTCCCGTGCCGCGTCACGGGTGAGATAGGGCCAGACGATGCCCGATCGGCCCTGGCCCGCGGCGAGACGCCGGGCCGTCTCCAGCAGCGCTGTCAGGGTCCGGCGGCGCAGCCCCGGTTCCCGGACGCAGGTGATGGTGTTCACGGTCGAGCGTCGTGTGCCCAGCCACAGGAGGGCCTGCTCACGGGGGGCGAGCAGGCCTCGCGTCATCTCGTCGAGGCTGAACAGGCCGGCCGGCTGGGTGTTCTCCCAGGTAGGCAGGACTCCCACGAGCTGGCCGGCCGCGGTGGCGGCGAGCACGGGGGTGGCGCCGTGCGTCTGCTCCAGAGCCCTGGTCCAGGGGCGGCTGTTGTAGAAACCGGGCGGCTCCACGAGCGCGTCCCAGTCGGCTGCTCCGATGCGGGTGGCGTCGGAGCGGACGTCAACGACGGGCTGAGCGAGGTCGGTTGGTACGGGTGCGGTGGGGCGGGACCGGACGCCGGTCGGGGTGGCGCTCATGCTGCGTACCCCCGGGCGAGGTCGTCGCGGAAGCGGTCGACGGTGGCCCTGGTGACGTGCGAGACGCACACCATGTGAGCGCGGCCGCCTTCGACCGCGAGGTGCCAGCGGTCGACGACCCACTCGGCCGGCCTGTTGACGGTCACCACGATCGAGTCGGTGACCCGGTCGGCCGCTGCCCCCTCTACTTGTGCCAACTGCTCGGCGGCGTAGGCCGCGACGTCCAGGCAGGCGCCAACACGCTCGTGCAGTCCTTCGTGCCCGAGGGAGCGAAGGCGCGCCCACAGCAGCAGGACGGCCAGCCCGCTGCGTGAGCAGCCCCAGGTGCGGTCCGTGGCGCCGACGTACTCGGCGCCCGGGCGGCCCTCGCCGACGTGGTCCCGGCGGGCCAGGAAGACGCTGCACGGCACGGGCATGCCCAGGACCTTGTGCCCGGAGACGGAGATCGAGTCGGCGCCGTCCGCGAAACTCCAGCTCGGCCGGGAGGGGGCGTGGGCGGCTATGAGTCCGCCCATGGCCGCATCCACGTGCACATGAAGGGCGCCTGCGGAGGAGGCGGCCCGGCGCAGTGCGGCCACGTTGTCGTAGGCGCCGCGGAACGTCGAGCCGGTCGTGGCCAGGATGATGGCCCCCGGGCGGCGCCCACCGGACAGGCCGACTCTGCCCAGATGGCCGCGGACAGTCACCCGCAGCCGCAGTTCAGCCGGGTCCATCTCGCCGCCTGGCCGCGAGGGCACGTTGACCAGCTTCATGCGCAGCCGCTCGGCGACCTTGCGTACCGCGTAGTGCGCCTGGTCAGAGACGTACACCGGGGCGTGCGGCAGCCGCTCGCGTGCCAGCTCCAGCCCGCGCTCGATACCTTCGACCCCGCCGCCGGCGACGTAGCCGTAGATGTCGTCAGGGTCCGCGCCCGCGGTTTCCGCCAGGAAACGAACGACGGCGAGCTCGTGCTGCTTGGCTGAGACCGCGCTCGCATCGCTGCTCTCGGGGTCCCCGACGTTGTTCACCAGCACGTCAAGGACCGGAGCGAGTTCCTGATACGAGAAATCCAGGGCGCCCGGAAAGCCGATCGAGCGCGGTTGTTCACGGCCCAGCGCCTCAACCCACCGCAGCAGCCCCTTCGTATCCGTGCCCTGGTCCGCAGGCTCCCGGCCGATCGCCAGGGCCTGGTCGGCGAGGATCGGCCGGGATGCGCCGAGGTCCTTTATACGGTCCAACTCCGCCGGGGAGCATCGGCGGCGAACCGACGCTGTGGTGCGCGGTGCCGGCTGGTCCGTCGCGTGCTTGGAGGTCATGCAGTTCGCCCCGTCTGGCTCGGGGGGCCTTCTCTCGGGAAAGGCCGGCGGCCACGCTGTTCTCGCGCAGCGCACTGATCTATCCTGAGCACCGCCGACGTGCTCGAACACGCCGGTGGAAAGCCCCAGTGGTTCCTCAGATCTGCTGGTGGTGACTCTGCTGAGAGTCGTTACGCACAGGCCCTGGCAGGGGCCTGGTTTTGCGCTGGCGAGAGCGGGCGGTCCGGCGGGATGTGGCTCCAACCACTCCCTCCGGCGCCTGCCTCCCGGCACCTGTGGCTGAGGTGTGCACTCTGTTCGTGCAGTGCTGGCATTCCTGCCGTCCCCCACGTCTCCGCCCGGCCTGTTCCACGCTCGGCTGTGGCTTGCTCAACCTCAGGATGTGGGATCCGGCTGGGCTTGCATGAGCAACGCTATGCGTATGCTGACGGCACTACCATTTCGCATGTGCACAAACTTCCGGGCATGACCTGTCGACTGCGCACCTCTCACCGCGATCGAGATCATGAAGTGCCCTTCCCTCCGCGACATCCCTGCGGGACTGCACACGCGTGCGACCAGCGGCGAGAATGGGCCTCCTGACATGCGATCAGCAAATGTCCTCAACTTCCCTATTCAGCAAGATGGTTACTTTTCAGGCTCTACTGGCACCTGATTACCATGAACACTCCATCATGCAGAGCCAACGGCTACGCCCGCCTCTCCCACTGTCGCGGCGTGCCAATTCCACTCTCATGGAGACTTCACCGCTCCTTGGCTCCCCGCGCCTACGCGCAAAATCGGCCCCGTTATCGGGATGTGAATCGGTAAAGATTTTTGGCCAGTTGAGACCGGCCCGCTGGGGTCCCCCAAGAGCGGGCTGCCACCAACGGGCCGGCGCTGAGGGGCGTGTGGCGCCTGGGGTACGGGACCGCGAACGCAACATGCGTGACCTACCTCAACGCGATCCGGCGCCCGATTCACCTACCACGTTTCCGGAGATCGTTTCCTGCTGCTCGGAGCACACGCGGAGGGCCTCGCCCGACAGATCACGGAACATCGTCAGCGTGTCGCCAAGGCGGCAGAGTGAATCGTGCCCGGTAGTGCCGGAACCATGAATTGATACCGCGATCGCGCTCACGAGCAGCTGCGGGCAATACGCTCTCGCGCAGGGCTATTTCAGCGGTGTCAATCCGGCGCTCCACAGACTTCGCCAAATCTCCCCGCATTCGGAGCATCGACCGCTGGCCGCCGGTCGGTGTGCATGATCATGGGCGTTGCAGTGCTTACCGGACGGCATACCGGCAAAATCTCGCTTATTCGCGGTCAGTCCATCGATGGCCGATGTGCCGTGCCCAGGCAGGGAGATCTCGAACCGGGGAATCTTCTCGCGGGTACTTGACTCGGCCGGTCCTATCTTTGAGGTCCGAGCGGTTATGTCGGTGCCTCGGCACCGGCTGCGCCTTCGCAACCCGGTGGGCTCCGCGGGTGCTCAGCCTCTGCTGGCCGACTGCAGCAGGATGGCGGCCAGTTCGCATGGCTCGGAGTACATCGGCCAATGGCCGGTGAACATCTCGAACAGTTCCCAGCGGTCGCTCTTCAGTAGCTCCACCACCCTGGGGGGCAGTGTCAAGTGATCCAGCAGGCACTGAATGTACGTCGTCGGCAGCATGTCGAGCGGGCGGGTCAGGACGGCCGGTTCGGTGAGGGTGGTCCCCGGGTGAGGTGTGGAGCCGGCCACGATCCGGGCGATGTGCTCGTCGGTGAGCCCCTGGTGCGCAAAATCGTCAGGTTGCAGGGGGCGCCAGGAGCCGTTGTTGCTGCCGCCGAGGGTCATCAGTGCCCAGCCGGTCAGGAAGGGCTGTCCGTCGGTGGGGAGACTCGCGTCAACGAACACCACCCGGGCCAGCCTGTCGCCGATCCGTCCGGCGGCCTGGCCGACCGGGATGCCCGCGTAGCCGTGCCCCACGAGCACGACGTCGCGCAGATCGAGGCGCTCGATCTCCTCGACTATGTCCCGCACGTGTGCCTGCTGCCCGGTCGGTTCTGCACGTCGCTCCGCCAGTCCCGACAACGTCAGCGGGTGCGCGCCGTGCCCGGCCGCTCGCAAATGCACCGCCACCTCGTCCCAGGCCGACGAGCCCAGCCAGGTCCCCGGCACCAACACGAATTCGCTCATGCTTGTTCGCCTTCCTCCGTAGTTCAGACAGCTGTGCACAATTCCCGGTGTGGTTCGGTGATCTCGGGCTTCCCTGTCGTGGCGTGCAGCGAGAACTGCAGGTCACGCATGCCTGTCAGGGAGTCGAGGTCGAGCGACAGATGACTCCCTAGCGCCCTGATGTGGGTGCGGACTGTGCCCGCAGACAGGCCCAGGGCGCGCGCGGTCGGGTCGATGTGGGCGTCACAGGCGAGCCACGCCGTAGCCGTGGCGAGCAGATCGCGCCGGTCTGCCCGGGCGGGGCTCAGCAGTATGTCGGCCCAGTCACGGACCTGGGGTGCCGCGAGCAGTTCGCGCAGCGTCGGCGCTGGTGTTCCAGGCTCGGTGGCGGGCCGTGTGGAGCGTTGTCGCTGGGTGACGAGCTCCAGGGCAAGGCCGACGGCGATGCGGTGAGTGACGGTGGTCAGATCCATGTTCAGTCGCTGCGCCGCCCGCCTCACGTGGTTGGTGACGGTGTTGCGGTGCAGTTCGAGGCGCCGGGCCGCGACGTGTTTGGGGTAGGCGAGGGCGGTGGGCAGCGTCTCGCGTATTTGGTCCCACTCGGCGTCGGTGTGCATGAGCGGGCGTAGGAGTTGGTGTGCCCAGCATTGGGCGTCGTCCTGCGGGAGCAGGCTGACCAGGTTGGTGCTCTGCACGGACAGGGCGACGCCATCGGGCTGGTGAAGCGCGAACCGCTGAGCGGTTCGCGCTTCGTGAAGAGCCTCGGCGAGCCGGGAGAGGGAGTAGACGCCGCTGCCGCCAAGAGACGAGTGGCGCCGTCCGAGCGCGTGAATCAGCCGGGTGAGCTCATCCACCGCCCTGGTGTCGGCCTCCTCGCCGGGCCGGACGGGATGGATGACGAGGATCCGGCGCGGGTCGCGCGGATCGGCGACCACCAGGGCGCGGCCGGCCAGGGCGGTCTCGCAGCGGCGTACGGCGGTGTCCCGCTGGGCGGGGGTGGTGTCGATGACGAACATGCGGGCCGTGTCCGGCTCCAGGAGGCCGGGGGCAAGGTGCACCATGACCCGGCGCGCCTTGTCGACCTCGGTGTTCAGAAGGAGGTCGACGGCAGCAACGCGGGCCGCGCCGGAGGCATCGGCGGCCGCGCGGTATCCGCGGGTTGCCTGATCCACGAGGCCAAGGAGCTTCGCGGCATGACGCAGCAGCCGATTGTCTGACTCGTCGAACGGCGTACGGCGGGCGACTGCCAGGACGGTTCCGGTTCCGGAGGCGGGGGCCAGGGAGATGAGCTGAGTGTGGGGCCCGGTTGGGCCGTCGTGGCCGCCGCTGGAGACGGACTGACGGATGATCGCATGGGCGAGGTGCTCGGCGGCGGTGTCGGGCGAGGCCGCCAGGACGCGTTCGGGTTCGCTGACGAGGACTTTCACGTCGAGAGCCTGAGCGAGCCAGTCCGTGATCCGCTGGAGGGCCTTGGGGTCGGCGAGCTGGGCGGGCAACTGGTGGACCAGCTCGTCGAGTTGGGTTTCACGCTGTTCGGCGCGCACCAGCCGTTCCTTCTGGACGGCGTGATCTGCTGCCGCCCATCGCTCCGTTGACGCAGTGGTGGTCAGCAGTGGAACGGCCCATACGTCTGAATGATCACGGATCGGCTGTGGAAATGGCTGGCCGGCACCTGCGTCCGCTCTCACCACGAGTCCGGCGCACCCGGCGAGGGACATCTGCTGGAGCAGCGTCTGCATGCTGGCCGCGGTGCGGCCACGGATGGTGAGCGGGACGACACCGGTGATCAGCACCAGGGCCCCGGCCTGCAGTAGCCGGGGCGGTTTGCTCCCCAGCATCGGCGACAGTGACACCGACACCAGCGCGTTGACCCTGACGGAGTGATGGACAGCGGGCTTCCGAGGCCATACGACGGCCAGTTCGAGGTCCGGGGGCAACGAGCCAAGAGTCAGCATGCCTCTCCCCGGCCCGCCCCGGAGCCGTACGTTCTCTGCTGGACGAACACCGCGCCTGCCACCTCCCCCGGTGCCTTCGGACCGGCCGTCGCTGCCCCCTGCGACAGCACGGCGCCCGGGCAGACACTCACACGTGCTCTGCTTCCGAGCCAAAACCGACTAGTCATGTAGTTTGTTTTCACGGCACATGATTCACTGGCAGCCGCAGGAAAGCAACCACCCCGCGTGGTGCGGAGTACGGGACCGGCTGTTCCGCACTGGTGCGTCCCGCTGGCAGGATGATCGAGTGTGATGCGCTCCCCCGCGGCCGGTTCTGCCGCCCGTGGGCGCAGCTGCCCCGCGATTCATGTCGACCAGGAGGACCCGAGAGTGCCGCAGCCACGACGGCAGGCCCGCGCTGTCAAGACGCGCGACTCCCTTGTGGAGGGGGCAGCAAGCGTGTTCGCCGACAAGGGGTTCGACGCATCGATCAACGACATCGTGGAGGCTTCGGGTATCACGAAAAGCTCCTTCTACTACCACTTCGCCAACAAGATGGAGATTGCGGCAGCTGTGGTCACCGAGGGCCTCGTGCTGGACGAGCCCGACCCAGACCTGTTGCCGCGCGTGCAGGCGGTGGTAGACACCTCGATCTCGCTGGCCGTGCTGCTGCCCGAGGTGCCCGTGGTCAGGGCGGCCTCGCGGCTCGCGACCCAGCCGGACACCCCCTTCTACAGGAAGCTCTGGGAGGGCTACATTCCGTACGCCTCGGGTCTCCTGATGGAGGCTCGGGAACGGGGCGAGCTTCTGCCCTGGGTCGACCCGCGTGCGGTGGCTCGTCTGTGGGTCGGTGCATGGACGGGGGAGGACATAATGCACCGGCCGAACCCGAATGAGCTTCCGGATGCCATAGCGAACATCAACCGGACGATCGTCACCATGTGTGCCACAGCCGAGACCCAACGCGTGCTCAATCTCAGCGTCGCGCATGGGAGAGCGCTAACCGCGGAGCATCCGAAGCTCCTGATGGCGCGGGCTGTTTTCCAGGCCGAGGCCGGCTGACCGTGGCAGGAGACGCGTCCGGGGACCGCGCGGGGGCGCTCGGCCGGTCCCCGGACGCGTCATCCTAGGCGGTGTGGAAGGCGGCTTCGGTCCGCAGACGCGTGGGGATCTGGACGTACCCGTTGAGGATCCACGACGGGAGGAATTGCAGGTCGGACGGGTCTACCGCCAGTGAGCAGTGGGGAAACCTCTCGAACCAGCTCGCCACTGCCATCGCGATTTCCTGCCGGGCCAGGGACGCCCCCGGGCAGAAATGCGGTCCCGCCCCGAACGCCAGATGCGGGCTCTGCCGCCGCGTGATGTCGAAGTCGTCGGCGCTCGCGCCGTGCGCCGCCACGTCCCTGCCTGCGGCACCGAAGAAGACCAGTACCGGTTCTCCGCGAGTGAAGTCTTGCTTGCTCTCCGCGTCCGTGAAGTCGGAGACGACGAAGCGCATCGGCACGGCGCCGATGGGCCCTCGGTAGCGCAGGCTCTCTTCACACGCCTCCTCCCAGGTCGCCTCGCGGGTGAGGAGCAGGCGCAGCTGCTCGGGGTGCGTCATCAGGTTGACCAGGAGGGTGCCGATGCCGTGGACGGTCGTCTCGATGCCGGCTGCGATGAAGAGCTTGAGCTGGTCGTGCAGTTGCTGGTCCGACAGGCCCGAGTCCGCCAGGTCGACCTCGCGGATGAAGTCGGAGGTCAGATCGTCCCCCGGCACGGCACGCTTGCGCTCGATCAGTTCCTGAAGGAGTGCACCGACCGTGGCCTGGTGGCCGGCCGCCTCCGCGGCACTGGCTCCGGTGTCGAACAGCCCGCCGATGGCATTGCGGAACGCGGCGCGCCGTTGGCTCTCTATGCCCAGCAGCCGAGTGGTCACGAGAAGCGGTACCTGTGTGGCGAACGCCTCGACGGCGTCGACGGCTTCGCGACCGTCGATCCGGTCGAGGAGGCCGGCGACCACCTCTTCGATCACGGGAACCATCTCGCTGACGCGCTTTCGGGAGAGTGCCTCGGCGATGGGTGCACGAAACCGCCGGTGCTCTGGGCCGTAGCTGTTGAGGGCGTTCTCCGTCCCTACCCAGTTGTCGGTGATCGCGTCCACGTCGATGATTCCCTCGCGGTATCCCGGCCAATGCCGACGCGCGTCTCGGCTAATGAGCTTGCTCGTCAGCAGGCGCCGGGCCAGGGACTGGTCGACCACGGCTCGGACCTTCAGTCCTCCCGGCAAGGTGACCATGGGGCACACCCCCAACTGCCTGATCTCGGCCGCCTCCTGAAGCGGGTCGCGGCCCGGCCGCAGACCCACAGGGAATGGGCAGCGGCCTGCGGCGGCAGCGGCGGTCCCGGTCTGTGCACTCTCCATGCTGTTGCACTCCTTCATGTCCCCCACCCACCCGGCAGCCGAACTTGGAGCAGCTCACGTGGCACGCAGGCCCTTCGGCCCAGGAGCGTCGAGACGACGTGCTTCCAAAACTGACTAGGCATGTGGTTTTATTTGCAGCCATGATGCAACTCAACAGTCGGAAACACCACGACGTCCGACTGTGCAACCTTCGCGATCGGATGGCGTCACCGTGGCCTCGCAAGCGGGTGTGACGGGCGGGCCGGCCGATCAGCGGGGGCTGGTCTTCCAGGGCCTTCTTCGGCGATACCGTGCCGCGCGGACCTGCGAGGAACTCGGCCTGCCCCCTCGGCCGTCCCGTGGTCGCCGCGCGCCGGCCGCCGCTGGGCTGCGGCAAGGTGATGTGGATGTTGCGCTCGGTCTCGGATACGGCGTGTACCAGCGGGTTGAGAGCGGAGCCTCACGGCCGTCTCCCCAGCTCTTCGACAGCATCACTGACCTGCTGCGATTCAGCCGGCACGATGTGCGCGTCGCTCAGCTCGACCTCTTTGGGACTGAGCCCCCGCCCCCTCCCGGACCGGTGTCCGCACGCTGGCAGGGCGTGGTCGACGGCCACCGGGACATAGCCTTCGTCCTGGCCGCCAACGGCGACGTCATCGCCGGGAACTCTGCCTACGCGGTCCTGTTCCCCTCTCGGCGGCGGCCGCGGAACTGGTGGCGCTGGTCGCTGCTCGACCCGTCACGGGAGGCGACTCTGACGGAATGGCACACGGCATGGGCGCCCCGACTGCTCGCCGATTTCATGCTGGCATCCGTCCGCCACCCCCACGATCTGGTCCTGTGCTCCATCCGATCCGCCATCCAGCGGGATCCGTCGGTACGTTCGGTCTTGGCCGCGGACCAGGGCATCGACGGAACGACGCTTCCGCTGAACCATGCAGGCCGCGGCCCAGGACACGGACACCCCCTGATCGCGGCGGGCACTGCCGCAACCCTTGTCACGGTGCCCTTCGACTCTCTTCACCGTCAGGCGCCTGCTGAGCCAGTGTGAATGACAGCTGCAAGACCCGGGCAAGAGTCCGTCCTTGTTCTGCCTACGGCCCTCGGCACGCGCCCGAGGCAGACCCGCTCCCCGGTGCCAGCGGTACGCGGGCGGTCCAAGCGTGCGCCACCTGTCCGGGAGATTCGGACCGATCGCGGGCGACTTCGCGGCTCACCGGGGTCGGCCGAGCCGGTGTCCTGGCTCTCGGCGGCCGGCAGGGTCGAGCACCACGATCCGGGGCGACCATCTCGCACAGTCACACCGCTTCGTCGGCGGCTCAGCGCCTCGGAACCCGTCTCGCAACCTTGGAATCGGAAGGGAATCCAGACGGGGTCCTGAGGCTGCCAAGGAACGGTTCGGCCGGTTCACCTACGTCCAGGAAGGACATGTGCGCTTGTCCCTCGACCCGGATCGGCTCCTCCTCGCTCGTCACCCCGCGCAACGGCAGGAAGTGCAGCTCGATCCGGTTGGCATGGCCCGCCAGCCAGTCGTTCACTGCGCGGGAGCGGTAGGCGGGATGCGCGTCCACGACAAGGTGGACCTTGCGGTCGAAGTGACCGCTGAGCCGCTCCAGGAAGTCACACGCCACGGTGCCGTCGAAGGTGCCGGTGACGACCATGAAGTGGACGAGCCCCTTCGTGCCGATCGCCGCCATCGCGCTGCCCGAGAACGAGATCCCGCTGCGGTGCGTGGCCGGTGTGCGGTCGCTCTCGCCCCACCTGCGGCCGTTGGCCTGGCCGGAGCGGATGCCCACCTGGTCGGCGAGGACTACCTCGGCCGCCTCGGCCCTGGCCCGGGCACGCAGGGCGGGCCAGGCCTTCTCCCGCCAGGCTTTCAGCGCCTCGGCGTCCTGGCCGGCAGCCCTTCTGTCAGGTCGCTCAAAGGAAAGGCCCCAACGGTGCAGGTACTTGCCCGTGCCCTGATCGGTCAGCCGCTCCTGGTAGAGCACGGCGATCAGCGCCCCCACTTGGGCGCGCGTCCACAACTGCCCGGCTAGACCGAGATCGCACGGCCGGTAGTCGAGGACCGCTTGACGAAGCCTCTGCTGCTGGGCCGCGGACAGCAGCTGGTGGTCACCGGTGCGCCTGCCACGCGGACGGGCCATCAGCGTCTCACGCCCGCCCGACATCCACTTCGCCCGCCAGCCGGCCACGGTCTTGGGCGAGACCTGGAGCATCGCCGCAACGTCCTCGCGGCAGCGTCCCTCCACGAGGGCGGCCACTGCCCGCATCCGCAGGGCTTCCTGTGCCGAGGGCGACAAGTACCGCGCATCCCCCACCAGATCACTCACTTCCCCGGCAGCGAAGGAGAGGGCCTACCTGGCCGGATCGCCACCATGCGCCTCGGCCATGTCTCATGCCCCGAAGACGCATTTCAGCCCGCCGTGGTGGGCAGATACCACTGTCCGCCCACTTCTAATCGTGTTGATCATCATGCTGAGTAGATCCGTGGAATGCATTAGCGTTCCGGAACGTGACCTTTCAACTACACTCTGATCAGGGCATTTCGGTTGCCTCTGACCTTACACGAGTGATTTTCGGCGGGCAGTTCGAGCAAATCCACGAGCCCTGGCGCAAGTTGTTCGCCACCAGCGCCTTCCGTTTCCGGGAGGGGCTGTCGCCCGAGGAGCGAACCGCACTGTCGTACCAGCGTCTCCGCCTCGTCAACGACGCCCTCGCTGACGGCGGCGACCACCCGGAGCGGCTCGCCGGTGACATCGAGCGGCTCACCGCGCTGCACGAGTGGGTCGGGCCGGCCGACGCGGGACTGGGCACCATCGCCTCGATCCACTACAACCTCGTCCTGGGCAGCCTGCTCGACCACGACGGCCCGAGAGACCTGCGAGAGTTCGCCAACATGGCGCGCACGGGCACGTTCCTGTGCACAGAGGCCGCCCACGGCAACAGCGCCACCCATCTGGAAACCACCGCCACCTACGATCCGGACGGCCGAGAGTTTGTTCTACAGACACCGACCCCGGGTGCCGGGAAGTTCATGCCCAACACCAGCGCACTCGGCGGCCCGAAGTCCGGAGTCGTCGCTGCCCGCCTGATCGTCGGCGGACGGGACCAGGGCGTGTTCCTCTTTTTACTGCCCCTCAGCGATGACGCCGGGCATCCCCTGCCAGGCGTGCGAATACAGCGCCTGCCGCAGACAACCACCAGTCCCGTCGACCACTGCCTCACCGTTTTCGACAGCGTCCGCCTGCCCTACGAGGCCCTGCTCCAAGCAGACCACGGCCGTCTCTCCCCCGACGGCGAGTTCACCAGCGACGTCGGAAGCTCCCGCATACGGTTCCTGCGCTCCGTAGCCCGGGTCACCGCCGGCAAACTCTGCATGACGGCCGCCAGCCTCGGGATGGCCCGCCACGCCCTCGCAGTCGCCATCGGCTACGCGCACACTCGTCACATCCCCAGCGGGATCCCGGGCGACACCATCCCCCTCATCGCTCACCGCAGTCACCACGCCCCGCTCCTCGACGCCATCGCCACCACCTACGCCGCCACACTGCTGCACCACATCGCCGTACGGCAGTGGACGCAGGCCACCTCCAAGGAAGACCGCGAGGCCGCCGACCGGCTCGTCGCCATCGCCAAGGGATGGATCACCTGGCGCGCCCGTGACGTCATGACGACGTGCCGCGAGCGCTGCGGGTCTCATGGCCTGTTCCTGGCAAACGGAATCGCGGGCCAACTCTCCGCGAACGAAGGCACCATCACCGCAGAAGGCGACAACCTGGTGATCTGGGTCAAAGCCGCAGCGGAGATGCTCCTCAACTTCACCTCGACGGCAGACGCCCCGTCACAGGACCCCGACATCGCCAGCCCGGACGGACTCCAGGACCTGCTCGCCGACATCGAGCGCGTCTGGCACCACGAAGCACGCACCCGTCTGCGGAGCCGAAAGCGCGGCAACCGTGTCGCCCGGTGGAACCGGGCAGTTCTGCCCGCCCTCGAACTTGTCGACGCCCACGCGCGGCGCCTCGCCGCAGAGGCCCTGCTGAATGCCGCGAACCAGGCGTCCAACCCCTCCACCAGGCGCCTTCTGCTTGCCGTCCACAGGCTCTTCGCACTACGCCACATCAGCAACCACAGCGGCACCCTCCTCGCCCAAGGACACCTCACGGCCCAGCAAGTCAGGCAACTCCCCGAAGCGATCGATGACATCCTCGACGAGCTCGCACCCGATGCCCTGACACTCGCCGACGGCTTCGCCGTCTCCGAGGAAGTCCTCCTCAACCACCCCATCAGCGCTCTGAGCAATGGTGTTGTACCGGCCTGAGGGCAGCGGACCCACGAGGAGACGCTGTCACTGTCCGTATCGCAGCACGGGCACACTCTCACCAGGGACACGGCACCGCCTCATCGCGTCCTGAGGATGCTGAACGTCGGGCTGGGCGATCCGCTCCCGGGTGACCAGGCGGTTCGCCCTGCACAACACCTCGCGCCGCGCGGGACTACCGAGGCCTGGACCGGCGGTCGACCCCGACGTATGGGTCAGCGTCGGCACTTGCCGTTGCTGGCTTCCAGCAGCGCACGACGGACGTTCCGCCAGCTTCCCTTGCCGAAGAGCCGCCAGGTCTCGGCGTAACCCTTCAGCTTCGCCACACGCGTGAGCCAGAACATCGCGTTCGGCGACGAGCCTGGCGATGATCGGGGTCTCCTCAACCATGAACGATGGCTTCCTTCTGGTGCAGTGCGGGGCTCTGCACTCGCGAGGGGTTGTTGCGTGACGTACAGCGCAGCTGCCGTCGCATCTAGTACTTGCCCGGCAGTCAACCCGTGGCCGCTCTTTCCCCGCCGGGTGCTCACCAACGGCCGGCCCGGACGCACAGCCCGCCGCAGTTGTTGTGCAGCACGTCAGGCTAGAGGTGCGGCAGCCGGGGGTCAGGGTTTGCGGTCGAGGTTCACCGTCATCGTCGGCGTCCACTTCTCGATGGGGCGGCGTACGGCCCTGCGCTCCCTGACAGCCTCCTGCGCCAGGCGGTTGGCTTCCTGCGCGTCCGGTGCGTCCACTTCGACCTCGGCACCGGCGTGTGCTTGAAGAAAGACTTTGTACCGGGGCATGCGTTCCTCCAACTGGCCACAGACTGAGCGGGAATACGGCGCGGCCACAATCGGCGCGACAGTGATCTGTAACGGCGCTGTGCAGCACGGGACTTGCTGCTGCGACGGCCGCCTGCCGCACTGTGCCGCACCCAGAAAGCTACGGTCCTGCTCCCCCTGCTGGCAGAGCGGTGACCAGGAACAACACCGCCGTTCCGCTGTGCGCCGGTGGCCGTGGCAGCAGCCAGACCGTGCGAGTGTCGACGGTTCGGGGAGGGCTGACGCGGCCCCGTTGGCCGCCTCGGCGGTCAAGTCGGCCGGGTTTTTTCTTCATGCTCACGCTTTCAGGTTCTTATAACTGCGGATGAATGAGGCGACATATGTCGGTTCAGAACTGATGAACTCCAGAACTTCTTCCGGACCACATGACTCATCTACCCACCAGAGGAATTTGACCAGCTCTTCAGGAGTGAGGCTGAGGTCTTCTTGCTCATCCTGCTTCTCTTCTTCTGTCACCGTACGTCTCCCGCCATCGGCATCTTCTGGGGGAGTTTGTGTAGGTCGAGGAGTTCCAGGATCTGCCCAGTCCGGCCCACCAGACATGCGAGGAACGAAATGCACTGTAGCCAAGTCTTTCGTGAGGCACACAGGACGATCATTGAGCTCTGACGTCTCTTCCTCGTCATTGTCGTCGAACACACGTCGAGTCATTATTTTGTCCTCGTTCCCCAGTAGTCGATGATTTCGGTCGTCGGCGTCGCTGCCCGCGCGGAACTCGTCGGTCACCTCGGCTGCCTCGTCTGTGCGCGTCCTGGCCGGCGCGGCTGTCCCACTGGCGGGCGCGGCGAGCCTTGCGAACCGATGCCATGACGTCGGCCTCATCGCGCAGCACGCGCGGTCCGGCAGCCTCGGCGAGCCTGAGCGCCTCGTGTCCGTCCTTCGTTGCCACGACCAGGCCCGAGGCGTGACGCGCGAGGTATCCGCAGCGGGCGAGTAGCCGCACCCGCTCACCCTTGACCCGCCGGCCTGTACGGCCGTCCGCGTCTACCGCGCGGAACCCGGAACCGTCGCCCTTCAGGCCGCCGTCGACAGCCAGCCGCACCGTGTCCACGAACGCGGTGCACCAGCCGAAAACGGTCATGGTCCGCGCGGCGTCGCTATCCGGGCACTGCGAGCCGACCGCGACCTGAGGGCCGGCGACCAGCGCCAGCCGGGGGCGGACGGCCGCCCCGAAGAAGGCGGCCGTCGTCTTGCTGCTCATCAGGCTCCCCACCCAACGCGAGCGGAGATCGCCAAGCGACGCCGAAACGGATCCACCGACAGCAGCGCCTCAGCCGGGGGCGCCGGGGCAGACTGCTCCCGGGTCCAGTGAGCGACCACCGCCAGCACGTTCTCCCGGCTGGCGAAGAACACGGGGCCCAGGCGGGGCGTAGTGGTGCTCATGACCGAGTTGGCGCCGATCACGTCGGCGAGGGTGACGACGTCGCCGACCGCGAGCGGGGAGCGAGGGGAGGCGGCCGGAGGGGGACCGGCGCTCGGGTCACACCGACGTCGATGGAGTCGCCGGGGTACAGGTTCACGGAGGATCCCTTCCAGGGAGCAGGGGCCGCCCGGCGCACGCGCCTGGCGGCGAGGTACGGGTCAGAGGTAGTTGGCGCG
The DNA here is from genome assembly GCF_045040105.1 of Streptomyces sp. NBC_01390. NCBI lineage: Bacteria > Bacillati > Actinomycetota > Actinomycetes > Kitasatosporales > Streptomycetaceae > Streptomyces > Streptomyces sp. NBC_01390. Next base: position 1,827,997 of record NZ_CP109551.1, read on the forward strand.
GATGATCTCGGCGATGTCCGCGGCGGCGGCGCGCAGCTCGTCAGGTCTGGTCGGGGCGCCGTTGGGGAGGTCCACGGTGAACCGCATGGGGTCGGCATCGTCGTCGAGCGCCACGACCAGGTCGTCGTCGTGGTCCACGTAGACGCGCAGCGTGGGCGTGCCGGGGCCCCAGAGCTTGCCGTAGGCACCGATGTAGCCGGACTCCGAGTCCCAACCCTCCCCGAGGACGCGCGCGGCTTCGTGGGCGTACTCGCCGATGACGTACGTGTACTCGGTGGTCCGGTCGGGGGTGAGCGGCGGCGGGATTATGACGCGGAGGGTGTCGCCGGTCTGCGGCTGGTCGAAGGCGCCTATCTCGACCAGGGCGTCGGCGACGAACGACCGCTCGAAGACGTCCTTGCAGGCCTTGCCGTCCGGGGAGTCGGTGAAGCAGGCGGTCACGCCCCAGGTTGCCCGGGCCGGACCGTCGTCGTTCACGGTGGTGACGCGGAAGCTGATCGCGGCGGGGCGGCGAGCCCTCGGCCGGTCGTTGAACCATTTCGCCAGTGCGGAGCGGAGGTCTTCCAGGAGGGTGCCGTTGTATCGGGTCGGGGTGACGTCCTTGGTCCACAGGCGCTGCTCGCCGCAGCCGCCGCACCGGTAGGCGTACAGGGTGTTGACCTCCTTGCAGACGCAGCGCCACAACAGGCCCGCGTGTAGCGCGAGATCGGTGAGCACACGCTGTTCGGACAGGAACGCGGCCTTCATCAGGTAGCTGATGGTCTCGGCGGCGACGGGGTGGGGCGTGGTCGAGCTGGTCACGAGTGTCCCTTCGGAGGGCCGCCCGTCACACGGCCGGGCCGCGGGGTGGGTGGGTCAGGCGGTGGGCGAGAACGTGTCGAGCCGCGGCTTGACGAACGTCCGGGCGACTACGAGTGCGGGGAGTTGCAGATGAACTCCCACAGCTCCTCGTCGGCCTCACGGCTACGAGCCCTTCCGCGCCGGGCACGGCCGCGGGAGCATGTGCGCCGTCGATGTCGATGAGAGAGCCGTCCTGCCGAACCACGGCCAGTTGAGCCAGTTGGCAGACGCCTCCCGTGCGGCGTCGTCCAGCCGCCCCGCGGTGACGGTGAACTGTTCCTGGTAACTGCCGGGCACGGTCATCGTGGTGCCGCCAGGGAGCTGCACCACGGCGGCGAGCCGTTTCCATGGCCGCGTCGAGGCAGTCCGGCGCCTCGATCGCGGTCGTGGTGCGGCTGTCGTCGTAGTCGGTGAGGTCGTCGGCCTTCACGTCGCCGTCGGCGTCGCGGTACGGGTCGAAGGACTTCCGCCGCTCGTCAGCAAGCTCCCGGTGGTCGCGAAGCAGGTCGACAACAGCGGTGGTGGGCACTGCAACGGTGCTGGTCACAGGTGCCCTTACGGTGTGTGGCTGGGAGACCGCGCCCCGGGCCGGCTGCGGGGCGCCGAGGCGCGGCGGGGGAGGGGATCAGTCGGCGGCCCGACCCTGTTCGGCGCGCAGTTCGGCGAGGCAGGTGATCACGGCGCGGGCGACGCTGCCCGGGAACGGGCCGCCGGACGTCCCTGCGCGCTCCCGGAACCGCTCGTTGGCCAGGCCCATGAACCAGACCGACGGGGAGTCGTTGGGACGGATGAGGGTGGCGAGCATGGCGGGCGTCGCCTTCAGCAGGTCGCGGGCCATCTCGTCTACGGCGGGGTGCGTGTGCAAGTCGGTAGCGGTCATCTCGATGACGGCAGGGGTGGAGGACACTGGGGCTCCGTTCGGGGCGTTGCGTGGTGGGCGGGAGAGTGCCGGCGGGAGCGGCTTAGGTCGCTCGCTCCCGCCCGAGCGGGCCGTCAGGCGTCCGTCTCGCGAAGCGCCTCGATGGCGGGCACTTCATCCGCGAGGAAGGCGATGCGGCGTGCGGCCCCTCCTCCTGCCGGCGCGGGCCAGGGTGAGGGCGTGCCCGGCGCTCACGGCGTCGGCGAAGCCGTACCGGGCCAGTCCGCGCGCGGCGATTCGCCGTTCAACGACCTCCCAGTCGTGCCCGGCGCGGAGCTGTGTGGTGCGGACGACGGAGTGCACGGGCAGGTCCGCCCTCTGCTCAGCGGTGAGCGGCGAGTCGGTATGAAAGGGCATCTGCCAGGACTCGGGCTTCTTCTCCAGGACGACCGGGCCCGGTTGCTCGTAGGCGTAGGCCATGACATCGCGCGCGCCGTCGACCAGCTCGGCCCAGCGGTCGGAGTCCAGCTCACCGGCAGCCGCAAGGCGGTCGAGATGCTCCGACGCCTTCAGCAGCACGTTGGGCATCTCATCGTTGGTCTCATCGTCGTCCTGGCCGAATTCGCGGTCGGGCGCCGCGCCGGTCTGGCCGGGTGCAGGTCGGCGAAGAGGTTAGCGGCGGTGTCGTATTGGTCCTGTCGCTTCTCCTCGGCGCGCTCCGACTCCCACTTGGCCTCCGACTTGGCGCGGCACCGGTCGTGCGGGGTAGAGAGCGGCCACCGCCCGGTGTCACGGCTGTCGCGGTAGAACGTGTCGTTCTCGCGGTGCCGGCGGGCGCAGATGCTGCGGTTGCCTCTACTTGAGCCACGACAAGCCGAACAGAACACGCAGAGACGGCCGGTTCACGTCGGTGTACATGCCGGGCATATCGAGTTTCACCCAGTAATGCTCCTGAAGGACGATGGCGCAGGACTCCAGCCCTTTACGCTGTTCACCCTGATCACCATCCAGGTCGAATGTGTGCCAGATGATCGACGTCTCGCCTTCGCGATGCTCCGCATGCCAGACCTCGAAACCAGCGCGCTGCTCCTTCCAGGAATACTCCGGGATACCTGCACGCTTCAGGTGGGCGCGAAGGTTCTGCTGCATGTTCTTGAGGGTCTGAACCTCTACAGCAATAATCGGCATTCCCGTTTCCCCTTTCCAATCGATTAAGGGACTAGTTGATTTCACCTACGTAGTGGGTGGAGTAGCGGCCTCCGTAAGGAACGATATCCAGAGCAATGCGGCGAGCCGCAGCCATAACGGAATCCTTACTTTCTCCCCAAACGGTGTGCCGCAGCTCCTCAGGAAGTTTCACGTCGCAGTCAACGACAACGTTTGTGGTCTCGGATTTTTCCGCGCACCGCTTGTGTGCGTGATCCGCGGTTACCGTGACCTCGTGGACGCCTTCTGCTTCCGGGGTCCACTGAATGTAGGCCCAATGCATTTCGCGCCCTCCAGGGTTAGCATGAGCAGACGTAAAGCTCTATGCCATCGCCAGTTTCCTGGTTCGCAATCCAGGCACCATCACTGCTCGGCTTCCGCTTGCTCGATTACCTTGCGGAGCGCTTCCGTATGCTGCTGGAGATTTTATGGAATTTCCGTTACGGGAACACGATGTTCCCACGCTGCACGTGGGCCTCGACGTAGGTCAGGGCCTCTCCTGAGAGACCCAGGGTGGGCAGGATTCTTCTTCCTGAGCAAGCTCAGGAAGGATCGTCAGCGTTCTCGGGTGGGTGGGGCCGGTGGGTGAAGGGGCTGCACGTTCCTGGTTTCCGGCGCCGGACTTGCAGTCGAACGGCATCGGGCGGCTCTGGCCCTTGCGGTAGACACGGGGGCTCACGGCGTGCGCCTACGGCAGTACGGTGCGGAGCCCGTTGGTGAGCAGGGCCACGGCCGCAGACAACTCGCGGGGCGTGGTCAGCGCGCCCATCTGAGCGGCAGCAGCCGAATGACTCTGACCAGCAGCGGCATTGAGTGCCGCTTGAACGGCGTGGCGGACGGTTTCCGTGACGCGCATCTGGACTTCGGTGTCCTCCAAGTCGGCGGCTGTGACCTGCCCGCGCCCCATGAGGCGGTTGGTCCTGGAGGCGACATCGAGGCTGGTGAGTTTGTCGTCGTCCGCTGCGGGGGCGAGAGCGGAGAGGTTCGCGCCGCCCAAGGCAGTACGGAGGTGTGAAGGGCAGTGGGTATGAAGGTTCATGGCGAGTTCGACAGCGAGGCCCCAGACGGCTGCCAGACCGTACCTGTTGGCCAGTTGCGTCATGAGTCCGAGCGCTGCCTGAAGATTCTCCTGCCTGAGAGCCATCACGTACGCGTCGGTGACGGTGCGTATGAGCCTCTCGGGCATCGGGGTACTGGGCACGGTGCTTTCCTCATTCGGGTGTTCGGGTGGCTGCGCGCCGACGAACTCGCCGGTGATGGGGTTGTCCCAGTCGTGATCGGTCATGACAGCGCTGCTCCTTGATCTTGTTGGGTACGCAGCTGGCTGGGGCCAGCACCGAAACTGCCGGTGGAGCTGGGCTGGTCGTTCCAGCAAGCCCCACCGGCAGGCAGGTGTTTCTTTGGCTCCCGAGCCGGCTGTGCCGGCCCAGCGCTTGCGCTTCAAAGCGGGTCTTCGAACTACCCATCGTGGTCACTGAGGTCGATCACCACTGATTGGCCCGTCGCGGGGGCCGTCAGCAGTCCAGGAGCGGGCCGTAGTGGTGGTGGTGAACGTCGATGGCTTCCTGGATGTCGGCTTCGGTGAAGCCGCACGCCTCGGGCGAGAGCGTGAGGTCGTAGAAGTCGATGGCGATGGCGATGTCCAGCAGCACGGCCAGCAGGTCCTTCAGGTCCCGGGGGCCAGTGTCACGGTGTGGTGGGCGCTGCCGGGAAAGAGCTGCTCGGTGACGAGATGGGCCATGCGGTGCCAGGCCGGATCCGGTCGGCCGAGGAGGTCGGCGCACAGGTGACGGGCGATCACGGTGGAGAGGGTGACGACCGGCGCGGCGAGCCTGACGTTCGGCCGACAGCGGTAGGGGGCCAACTGCGTGCTCCTTGGGTGTGGTCGGGCAGGACAGGACGTCGAGCGAGTCGAGTGCTCCTGTGGGAACTCGAATCCCGATCCCGGCTTGAACGACCAGGTGTCTTGCGTACATGGACGGCAGGAGCCAGGTCACGCTGGGTGTCAGACCTGCGTGGTGGTCCGCGTTGCCGGGGGGTTGGCACTCACGAACTGGAGGAACCAGTCGGGGATCTGCCCCAGCTCGGCGTGGTAGTGCGTCCAGATCTCCCGGACGGGAAGCCGACGCAGGCGCCCGTCGGGCAGGACCATCTGACCGGTTACCTCAATGCTGTTCCAGCGGGGCGTAGCGTCGCCGTTCTGAAACCAGCGGACGCGCAGCCTGACGGGCCGGACGGTCTCGCTGTCCTCGCCGTCCTCAACGGTGAAGTCCGGGCCGCACCGCCCCTGCCATACCTTTTCGTACGTCCGCTGCGGCGGCTTCGCCGTCATCGCGTCGTCGTACTGCACCACCTCGTCGAACCGCTCCACACGCAGGGAGGGCGTGAACTGTGCGGGTACGGAGGGTCCGTCGGCCGGCTGCTTCATGTCCTGCTCCTTTCCATAACCAGGCGGCTGCCGCCCGGTTGGTGCCGCTGCCAGGACCGGGTAGTCGGGCGGCGCGACAGCGGGCTCAATGGGTTCGGTCAGTTGGCACGCGTCGCCCGCGGCTCCTGGGGAGGAGCAGGCGGCGCGGGTTGGTCTCCTCGGGGTCGATGCCGAGGACAGGGTGGTCAGTACTTGCGGCGGGTGCGGAAGCTCTTCCAGTCCTTCTTCTTCAGTCGGGCCTTGTCGCCCAGGGCGTCGGGGACGCAGTCGACGGTCACGAAGGTGGCGCCCTTGCGGGTCACGATGCCTTCCCGTTCGTGCCGGACGAAGCGGCGCTCGTAGCCGTCGTTGTCCTCCGTCTCCGTGAAGCCGATACGGTCGCCAACCTTCACGTCCTCGAAGGTCACCCAGTCGAGCAGACCCAGCCATGCGGAGGGGTTCATCCTCACTGTGGCAGCGGTCTTCCGTTCCTCGGGTGTCGGTGCCTCGTCGCGGGCCAGGGCGGCGGCCAGGGTGACTGTGCGGCCGGTGTAGCGGCACAGGGAGTTGCCCGGCAGGAACGGGTCTCTGAGGGTCGGCGGTCGCCCCTGGTACATGGGCGGGAAGTGGTTGCCCAGCTTGCCGTCGCGGACTTTCACGCTGTCGTCGCACGGGCACAGGGCTTCGAGCGCGCCGTCGAAGCCGCTGATGCGGACGGGGAGCAGGACGGCGGGGTCGTGCCCGGTGGTGCCGGGGGCGAGGAACGGGGCAGGCACGAGTCTCTCCGACGGGTGGTGGGATGGGGGGCCGGGTGCCGCGCCCTATAGGGGTAGCGCGACCGCAGGGCCCCGTAGAGGCAGGGCCCAAGTCGTGGAGTGGCTTCCGGGCACCAGTGGCCCGCGGTATTCCGGCGGTGCACGTACTGCCATGCCGGTGCGCACCCTCTCAACGGGGACGTCGCCTCAGAGGGGCGCGTCGGTGACGGTGAAGACGCAGACATCCCCGTCAGTGGCATCGTCGCGGCCGAACTGGTCAGCCCAGACCGGGCGAGCGGCCCCAAGAGCTGTGCTTCCTTCAGCGTCAATCTCCCAGCTCACGCGCCACCTGGTGTCGTGCTCTGCTGTCGGATCGAGCCCTTCGGGCACAGACTCTTCGTCGTCCTCGTTCTCGCGGAAGCGCGCGAACGCTGCTCCAGCGTCGTCGGCGCAGATGCAGGAGACTCCGGCCCTGTGGTCGGGGATGACGGTCCAGACATCGCCGACGGCCCACGTGCGGACCTGGTCAATGCGGGACTCCGGCGTCCCTTGGCCGTCGAGGACTGCGGCAAATATGTCGAGCCAGTCACCCTGCGAGCAGTCGGAGATCGTCTGGATGACGACCGCGTACTTCTTCTCGGGGTGGAAGATGGCGAGCCAACGGCGCGCCCTGCCTCATCGGCTCCCGGGGTTGCGATCAACCCTCCTTGGGGTGTTCGTCAATCGGCTGAACCGTGTCCAGATCGACGACCTGGCCCACGCGAAGGGTGAGCAGTCCGCGCAGCTCCGCGATTTCACCCTTGCGCTCCGCGATACCCGCAGGGCTCAGGGGCCGACCGTCCTGCCTGAAGTCGCCTTGATCCAGAAACATCTGCAGTGTGAGTTCCCAGTGGTCTACCTGGTTTTGCGTGATCTTTTGCTTGCGGGCCATGCGTCAGTCCCTCCTCGAAGGGCGTGATGTGGGTTGGATGTCGTGCGGCACGACTTGGTCCAGCGCGAGCACGTCGTCGATGACACGGGAGCTTCTTCTTTGGGTGGCCGGCGGTTACTGGCTCTTTGCCCAGACTTGGCCAGGGCGGCGCCCCGCAGCGGTGCGCCGGCTTACGCGCCAGACCGAGGCTCACCTTGCCCTTGGCGACATAGACACCGCGGTGGCAGTCACCGAGACGAGCCATTGAGCAACCCGGTGGAGCGGACTCCGCCCGCGGCACCAGCACCCTGAACGACCTGAGGGAACAACTCGCCGCCCACCGCAGGGCGTCGCGTGGAGAACGGCCGAGCCGCCCCTGTGTCGTTCAGGCGTCGAGAAGCACGCAAACGGGGCACTCGGGTGCCCCGGACGGCGCGGCACGCTGTGGAGCGTAGCCGCACAGGCAACCGTGGAACGTGCCGTCACTCACGTGCATGTAGGCGTCTTCCCGCCCTCGGATCTGCTTGCGGGCATCGGTGATCTCACCGGGCTCGACGAAGGTGACGTGGGTGACGCCCATCGGGGCAAGGTTCCTCGCGATCGCATTCTTGAGGGTCGCAACATCCGGGTCGTCATCATCGACACTCAGCCCGGTGAACCCGACGTTCTGATCTGCCGGGCCCGGCTTGGGGTTCTTACGGGTCCCACTGGAGGTGAAGTCCTGCATTGTGCTGTCACTCCTCTGTCGTGGGTGGGTACGGCCAGCGCTTCGTGGTGCTTGTAGCGAGCGCAGGAATGCAGAAGTCCTGGGGAACACGGAGCTCTCCAGGGCTTCTCGTCGTCTCATGTCGTCACCCGGGGCGGCTGTGCCGTCCGTCCCGTATCACCGGTCTCCTGACCAGGACGGATCATGGGAGTAGATGCGCGTGCCGCTTGTCGCTCAGGTCGATCTCGACGCTCCGGCCAGTGAACCGCTCGATGACGGTGAAGACGCAGGCGTCGCCGTTGTCCGGCTGCTCGTTGTACCGCAGGAACTTTTACGGCCAGACGTCGAGAGCGGCCTGGACCGGGGAGACGCCTTCGTCGCTGTCGATCTCCCACCGCACGGGGTACGAACCGTCGTTGGTGATGTCGGGGCCGTGCTCGCCGGTGATGGGGTTGTCCCAGTCGTGATCGGTCATGAGAGCGCTGCTCCTTGATCTTGTTGGGTACGCGTCGCGCTCCGCTGTTGGGTCGAGCTCGGCGGGGGCGGAGCCTGGTCAAAGGCGAGGTTGATAGCCCGGATCCAGCCTTCCCGGGTGGCGTCGGCATCCGTCACCGAGTCGCGGCCAGTCATGGCGAGGGTGTCGACGGGGATGCTCATGGTCGAGCCTGCTCCCTCGTGTCGGGGTGTGGTTTCTGCTGGATCTCGGCCGCGTACGGTAGCCGGGACTCCTGGTCGGCCGTGCACCGGAACTCATCCAGCGATCCGCTGATGTACGAGTGCGGCTGATGATCGGCTTTGTCGCCGCACAGTCCGCGCGGGAGGTCGCCCTCGGTGTGCTGCACTCGGTGACGAGCGCCGCGACGAGCAGTTCGACGACCTTCTCGTCATTGGCCGGCCCGTGGTGCGAGGTGAAGACCTCGCCGTCGCGCGGCGTGAAGCTGACCTCGTGGGAGACCGAGCCGTAGGGCCCGCGGGTAGCGCTGTGGCCACTGGGCGAGAAACAGCCAGTGGATCCGACGGCCGCCTCGTTGGGATCCAGGAACACGATGCCCTGGCGCTCACGGTTCGCGAGGGCGGCACGGATGCCGGCTTGGAAGTCAGAGCCTTCAAGGGTCTGGGCGCAGCGCTGGTCTGCTTCTCCGATGCCCTGGAACATGCCGACTGCCTGGACGGCGGTCAGAGACATCTCCGAGGCGAAGTACACGTCGCTGTTCGGATCGAAGCCGACCTGGGTCTAGCTTCCGGCGTCGTTGGGGTCTTCGTAGATGGGCTGCACGGTGTCCAGGTCGACGACCTGGCCCACGCGAAGGGTGTTCAGGCCTCGGAGCATCGCGATCTCCTGCTTGCACTCCGCGATGCCGGCGGGGCTCAGCGGCCGGCCGCCCTGCCTGAAATTGCCCTCTTCGAGCATCTGTTCCAGCGCGTTCTTCCAGTGGTCGACCTGGTACTTCGTGATCGTCTGCGTGCGGGCCATGAGTCAGTCCCCCTAGAAGGGCGTGATGTGGGTTGGATGCTGCGCGTGATGGTGAAGTTAGGCGCGGGGGTTCAGTGTCATGTGCCGGCGCAGGCTCCGCCCTGCGCCGGCGAGGACGTCAGTGACCTCCTTGGGAAACGTCACGTAGACGAAGTCGAGAGAGGTCACCCTGTCGAACAGAAGCATCACGGCCTCGTGGCGTGGGATGCCGCGGCTCATGAGGTAGAACAGCTCCCCTTCGTCGAGCACTGGCTGCCCTCCGAGCGAGTTGAGGGTCGCTTCGGGATCCGACGCGAGCTCCATTGGGCGGTCGGCGACGACGTACTCGTGCGGCCACAGGTGCAGGTCTCCCCGGGGCGTGGCGATGACCGCCTGTTTGGGGTACACCTTGGCGGCCTGCTTGCCGTGGCCGACGGTGATCGCGCCAGAGTTCAGCTGGTGCGGACGGGCACGCCACATCGACAGCTCGGGGACGCGGAACCTCGAGCGAAGCTCGGTCATCGGCTCCTCGACCACGATGATCCACGCGCCCTCCTCCGGGACGGCCTTGCCGTCCTGCTCAGGGAAGTACATCGACGGCTCAGCGCCGATGGAGTCGGCGTGCTCCTTCACGGCGACCAGAGAGCGAATGTGCGGGGCAGCCTCGGTTAGGTGGGTCATGGGGTGCCTGTCTGTCAACGTTCGTTGGTGCGGATCAGCAGATCCGCGGGGAAGTCGCCAGCGCCGGGCGAGAGCAAGGCCACGAGACCGTCGGTGCCGATCCTGACGATGGTGTCGGTGCGCCCGGCGATGCCATCGGTGATCGAGAGTGACCTCGCCGCGATGCGGTCCACCGTCGCTCCTTCCGGGATCAGCACCGAGTCGCCGGCGCGAAGTGGACGATCGAAGTAGTCGTGGACGGAGTCCGGTTCCGCGTCGGGGAGGGAGATCTCTTCGCACCCAGTGAGCTGTTCGAACACGGCCTGCGGGATGACCAGTGCTTCGCCGAAGGTCACCTTGGTATCGTCGGTGCTGCCGACGTAGACGATCAGCGGTTCACCGTCGTCGGCGAGCCGGGTCACCCGGCCGATCGCCAGGGACGCGTAGGACTCGTGACCCTTGTCGATGCTGGGCTCGGCGACGATGACGTAGTCACCGGGCTTGGGTCGGTCGGTGTTATGGAACATGCGTCGGCTCGATTTGGATGTGCGGGCATCGATGCTCATGACGGACCTCCATCCGGATCTGCAAATTCCGTGATCCGATCGAGCAGGCTACCGATGAGGCTCCAGAGCTCGTCGTCGTTCTCGTGCTTGGCCAGCCACTCGGCTGCCTGCACGGACCGGTCGTCCTCGCGGTCACGCAAGGCGTCCGCGAGGGCCCGCGGTACTGCGTTGTCCCAGACAGCAGGCACAGCCCCGTCGACGATGTTGATGGCGCTGCGGACGTGTCGCTTGCGCTCAAGCAAGTCCGCGCGCTGCGCGCTGCGTTCCTCGAAGCGGGCGAGGTGCGCCGCGCAGCAACTGTCGAGCGGTCCGGGTTTCTCGGTGTCCCGGTAGGAGCTGAGGTACCGGTCGGTCTCGGCTGATTTGTCGTACAACGCGTCGAGGGCGACGCTCTGCTGGCGTTCGGTCAGCTCGATGCTGATGGTGGGTTCGGCGGCCGTCATCGCGAAGCCTCTTTGTGGTCGGACGCCACGCCCTCGGCACAGAGCCCGCCGAGGGCCATGAGCACGTCCATGCGGTGCCCGCCCCAGTGGACGGTCCGCTGACCCTCCAACTTGACGGTGATCACCGGGGTCTGCTGGTAGCCGAGCTTCTCAGTGACGTGGCGGTGGTTCTCGTCGCCCGGCTCAAGGTCGACCTTCGTGTAGGCGATGCCTTTGCCGTCGAAGATCTGTATGGCTTTGTCGCAGTTCGGGCAGTCGTGCGGGCCGTCGTGCGGGCCGTCGATCGTGATCGTCGGCAGAACATGCGTGGTCCGCGGGAGGTCCATGCTGTTGACGGGAGGCATGCGAATGCCTTTCTGGCTCGTGTGGGAGGGACTGCGGCTGTGTGGAGGCGCGGTGCGCAGCTAGGCCGCGACGACGGTGACGCCCTCGTCGAGCACAGTGTGGATCTCGTCGATGCGCTGCTGGTCGATTTCCGTCGTCGATTCAGCGGGAGAACCGGCAGCATGCTGCTGCACATGAGTGCGCTGGGCGGAGGTCCTCCTCTTCTTCGGCGGCACGCCGGCGTCCATCGAGATGGTGACGGCGCGTGCGGTGCCGCCGCTGCCGTCGGCCATGTCAGGGATCAGCTCACAGAAGTAGTGGCCGGTCTCGATGTCGAGTGCTTCGTCGAACTTCCACCCGGTGATGTATGCGGTTCCGCTGGAGTTGAGCCCACGGACTTCGTAGACGTGCTCACCGGTCTCGTTGTCGGCGCAACGCTGCAGCATGAGCTTGCGGGCGTCCCGGTCCACAAGGACGACGAGCTTCATCGTTGGCATGTTGCCCGGCCAGCGAGCACTGTCGTCGCCTGGCGTGGGACGGAGCCAGTCCCGCGTGCCCGCGGACAGGGTGATCTGCGAGCGTCCGTTCTCGCTGTGGAGCACGGTGAGCTTCGCTGGTCCCTGCTTTCGCCGCGGCTGTCCCAGGTCAGGGCGATAGATCTCGAAGGGCATGATTGCGGTCCTTTCAGAGGCCGGTCAGGCGGATGTGCCTGGGACAGCCGGCGAGGTGGTGGCTCAGACGCGCGATGTACGGTCGCCAGCCGGTCTTCCCACGAGGGGTAGGTCTGGCGGGTGGTGCCGCTGTAGGCCTGCATCAGCGAGCCTCCTTGGTGTCGGGTTGGCGGCCGATGCATGTCCCAGCTGGTGCACTGAGGGGCCTCATCGGTGCCTTGCCCGGGGCATCGGCGATCAGCGTCGCCCTCGCGTCTGGCCGGTGGCTGCAACGCGTCTTGTTCGGTGCATCACCCGGACTCGGAAATGCCACTGCCGAGACGTCGATGGGCAAGAAGGGAACAGGCCGGGTGTTCGTGCACCCGGCATGTTCCGGTATCGATCCCACACCCGGGTCGGCTATGCCGACCCGGACCGCCGAGCCCAGCACCCGTAGGACGCGAAGCCGAGGGGATCACGCTGTCACCCTCGAAACGTGACGCGAAGTTCTTGCTCTACCGGAGGGCGGTGATCTTCTCCATGAAGGAGTCCTCTTCTTGATCATGCGTGTCGGTGAGCGGTCGCCGCAGCGACAGCCCAGCTGTGGGATCACAACCGGGCTGTCGTCGGATGGGTGCGGGTCAGACCCGCTCGGAGGCCCAAAGGTCGTTGAGATCCTCGCGGATCTCTTCTTCCAGGGCAGCGAGGAGTGCCTGCTCGGCGTTGAAGTCCCCGGACACGGCCCGGATGAGGTCGTCCTGGACCTGCTGCTTGCTGGCGAGCACCGAGGGCATCCGCTCGTCCTGCGTGCCCTTGGCGATGAGCCGATGGATTGTCACCGGCTTCGTCTGGCCCGTGCGGAAGAGCCGGCCGTTGGTCTGCAGGTAGTGCTCGAGCGAGAAGGGCAGCGTGTACCAGATCAGTGTCGAGCCGCCGTGCTGCAGGTTCAGGCCGTGCCCGGCGGCGGCGGGGTGGAGCAGCATCACGGGGATCTGCTGGGCATTCCACCGGCGGACCATGTCGCGTGAGCCGTCGAAGGCCTGTGCGTCGATGGCGGCCTTCCGGAGCCGCGTGAGCAGCTGCTCCTTGTCGGACTTGAAGTGATAGGCGATGAGTACGGGCTCGCGGCCGTTGTTCCGCACCAGGTACTCGGTCATCTCGATCTTCTTCTCGTGGATGACCTCGTACCGGCCTTTCGTGGCCGGGTCGTCAGGATCCGCGGTGTAGAGCGTGCCCGAGGCGAACTGCATCAGCTTGCTCGTGAGCACCGCCTGGTTCGCGGCGACGATCGATTCGACGCTCTGCGTCAGCTTCCCGTCGTCGTCGATGTAGGTCTGCACGATGTCCAGGACCAGGTCACGCTTGAAGTCCTTGTAGGCCTGGAGCAGGTCCGGCGGGAGTGTGACGTTGACGTCCTGGATGGTGAGCGCCGGGAGCTGCAGGTTCGTGTTCTGCGCACTCATCACCAAGTGCGAGATGGCCTGATGGATCTCAGCCTCGGCGTTCGCCGTGGGGATCCACTTTGCCGGCGTCGTGGTGCCGGGAACCATCTTCGGCGTGAACCAGCGGTTGCGGAACGCGGTGATGTTCTGGCCCAGCGCCTGGCCCAGGTCGAGCAGGTAGGCCTGGCTCCACAAGTCGTGGAGACCCTCAGGGCTGGGCGTTCCCGTCAGCTCGATGAGTCGGTTCATGGCCGGCCGCACCGTCGCCAGCGCCACGAAGCGCTGCGAGTCGTGCGACTTGAAACCCTGGGACTCATCGATGATGACCGTCTGGAAGGGCCAGATGATGGTGTTCTGGCCGTTGATGTTCTGGACCGGCAGCTGGTCGACCAGACCGAAGCGGCACTGAGCGCAGCCTGCGCCGGAACAGGTTCGGCAGTCATAGGCTTCCCACGTCACCAGGGCCGACTTGAGCAACTCCTGAATCCAGGCGCGGATCTTGGCCTTGGCGGGGACCCGCTTGTTGGCGTTGCCGGCGACCAGAGCACGGTAGTCGTCGATCAGCTCGTCTCTGCCCAGTGGCCCCCGCGCCTGGAGAAAACCCAGGATCGCCGTCGCCTCCGGTGAGACGGTCGGGGCAGGCACTGCGCCTGGCACCGGCGTGATCAGCTTCGTCTCCTGGGACGGCTGAGTCAGCAGCTCCTGGTTGATGAAGTACATCGTCGGTGGATCGGTGGCGACCTCCTGGAAGCGCTTCAGGCGCTTGGCCTTGGAGAGCTTGCTGTCGTTCTCGTCGACGATGAGCGACTTCATCCGGATGGGGAAGCCCCACTTCTCGATCTCGTCGATCCAGGTGGAGCGGGCGATCGCCACGGGCGCGATGACGAGGATGTGCCCCATCGGGCGGATCGTCTGCAGGACACTGAGGATCGTGAGCGTCTTACCGGCCCCGATGTCGAGCCATGCACCGGCGAAGGGATGGTCAACGAGGAAGTCGTGGATCTGCTGCTGATGCGGCATCAGCGAGATCGGGGACGGAGCAGTAGCCGTAGTCATGTCGCTGGTCATCCCTTCTCTTCGAGTGAGTGGTCAGGCATCGAATGCCTCTTGAATGAAGGCGAGCCGGGCATGGGCCCCGTCGGCTCTCTGTTTTGCTGCGCGCCCTCGGTCTCCAGCTCGTGCCGACCCTCGCTTCGAGCTGCGTGACGCGCGTTGGCTCCAGGTGGCGGTCGGAGACATCGTCAGGCGCGGTTGCGGTCGATGGCCTGCCGGTCGCGGAAGGTGCTGACGAGTGCTGCCGCGGCACCCTCGGGGGAGTGATAGGGGTCGGTGATCCCGGGGCCGGTCCAGCGGCCGCTGTCCGTACGCCGGATCGGGCCGGCCTCGCTGTCGTCGACGAGGAGGGAACGGGTGCCGGCGTCGGTCTCGGGGCCCAGCTCGGCGTCGTGGAGGGTGGTGAGGATCGTGCGGACGCTGCCGTGGCGGCTGGCGTCCCCGAGCAGCAGGGCCGTGGACTCCAGCCGGGCGCTGGTGTCGGTAGCGATGGCAGACAGCTCCTGGGCCAGGGCGCGGACCTCGGCCGCGGTGGCGGAGTCTTCGACGGTGCGGGCCGCGGCGGCCAGCTCGTCCAGGGCCGAGGCGGCTGTGCGGCAGTCGGCCCGGTTCCTCGCGCAGGGACCGCTGGGCAGCTGGGCCGCTGCTGCGTCGAGAGCTCCGAGCGTGCGGACGGCGCTGGCCGGCAGGGAGGGGAGAGCGCGGACGCCGGCCTGGACGTCGCGGTACGTGCGGAAGGCGGTGGCGAGTGCCTGGTCGGCGGTGTGAGGGTCGGGGAAGGGGCCGTCGAGGTCGGCGGAGGGCTTCGTCGTCGTGGCGCCGAGGCGGGCGAGGGCGAGTTCGGTGAAGGCCAGTAGGCGGGCGAGGGGGTAGGCCATCCATTCACGCTCGTCGCCGGTGACCTGGGCGAGCAGGGCCCGGGCGGGTTCACGGAGCTGCTCCAGGAGGCGGATCACGCGCAGGCATCCGCCGCGAGTACCGACGGCGAAGTACTCCCGCACAATGGCGTCCAGGCCGTCGAGGATCTCGGCCACGTGCGGCTGGCGCAGGGCGTAGAAGAAGTAGGCGCGGGCGGAAGAGTCGACGATCTCCTGGCGCTGAAGGGGAATGAGGGCGACCGCGGCCTGGGCCTGGGCGACGCCGGTGTACGGCAGGTGTTCCGCACCGGCCGGGCCGTGCAGGGCGATGCGGAACATCGCGACGTCCTCGGCTGCTCGCAGTGCGTCCGTGCGCTGGGGGCCGGCATCCGTTCCGGCGTGGCCGCGGTAGGCGCCGCCGGCGGCGTCGACCTGGCCCACGACGATGTCGTTGGCGTCGACGACTTCGGCCGATGCGGAGCAGTCGGCGGGCGGGCGCAGCCGGAATGCCGGAAACGCCTGAAGGACCGGGCTGTTCATGGGTCTCCTCGGGTGGTGGAAGCCGGGCCGGCGCGGGCGGGAGTGCTGGCCCGGGACGAGCGGACGGGTCAGTTCGGAGTGCTCAGGGAGGAGAAGTTGTGGACGCGCGGGTCGGGCCCGAGCGCTTCTCGCACGCGTTGCAGCACTGCCACCGGGTCGTCAGGCTGCTTGGCTGCGCCAACCGGTGCTGTCTGGTGCGCGGGTGCTGGTATGTCGTGCTTCGCTTTCCGCGGAGTCTCGGGTGTGGTGTCGGAGACGGTTCTGGTTGCGGGGACCGACGCGGCACGGTCGCTCTGGACTCGCCGAGGCGAGTCCAGAGCGACCGCAGTACTGAAGGGCGTCGTGCAGTGGCCTTTGGAGGAAATCCGCCCCATGCAGCCGATGTCCACGGCCCCGAGAATGAGGCTCTTGGCCGCCTGGTCGAAGGTGGGCAGGTCGGCCCGTATGAGTCGGCGGAACGCCGGGGCCATGGGCCCGTTCACCTTCGTGCTGCGGTTCCGCATCAGAACCCCGGCTCGCCGTTCTTGCCCCTCTGCTCGATCCGGTACGCGGGCGTCTCGACAGCCAGGAGATTGAGCCCAAGGGCGGCAGCGCGATCCTCGTCGGTCTCGCGGTGAGCCGCTGCATGAAATGGCCGAATACGCTGGCCTTCAAGCGCTCCAGCTCAGCGACGGGGTCGGCCTTCTGCTAGTTACGGGAGCCGCATTTCTGCGCCCCTCCCTCCATGGGGGCAGCGCAGCGGGTGAGCAGATGCTCGTCGAAAGGGACGGTCTCCTAGACGAGCACGTCGAACCGCGGCCGGCCGGTGTCGGGCTCGGGCGGTATCCCGGAGGAGAACTGGTCGCGCTGGCCGGAGTCTTTGGTCTCATACTGCGGTTGCCGGGCCGCGGCTAGGTATGTATGGGTCATGGTGCTGCTCCCTGTTGGTCGGATGAGGGCTTGAGAAGGTGCGCGACGAACGCGTCGACGCCCGGCTTGTCGTCAACGACGTGGACCTCGGCCCCGTGCCGACGCAGCTTGTCGTGCATGAGCTGTTGCCGCTTCTGCAGCCGGCCGCCAGGGCGCTTGACCTCGACGAACACAATGCGGCCCAGGGCAACGACGATCCGGTCGGGCACTCCCCCGCGGCCCGGCGAGACGAACTTCAGACACAGGAAACCGTGTTCCCGGCACTGGGCAAGGAGGTAACCCTCGATGTCACGCTCACTCGGGGACGTCATCAGCTCTCGCCCTCTCGTCCGAAGAAGCCGCCGGCGCACCGTCCTTCAGCTCACCGGGCTCGACGAGCCGGAAGCCCGTGGAGTGCCTGTGCATTCGGGAGACGCTGAGGGTGGAGTGTTTCGTGCCGTAGTGATCCCGGACTTGGGCCTCCCCGCCCGCAACGGACTCGAACATGGCGTCTCTCGATTCTCTTGCCATGGCGAGCCAGGCTCGCCTTCATCTCACATTCGACTCGGGCACCGGGCAGCGTCATGTCGGCACAGCCCGGCACCCTGCGGTCCGATGGTGACGCGGGGAAGGTGCTGATCAGGCGGCGTTCTTCCAGTTGTTGGTGAACGTCTCGTCGAGCATCCGGGTATAGATGTCGAGGTCGAGCGCCCCGATGAGCTGCTCAACCCGGGAGGCTGGCAGCGTACGAAGGTCGTCGTTGACGACGACCACCGACCAGCACGGGTCGATACCGTTGATCCGGCGGATCACGACGTCCTGGTCATCGGGCAGCAGCGTGAGGCCGTCGGAGGTACTGGCCTCTCTGCGGTTCTTCGCCCAGCCGTGGTGGCGCAGGATCTCCAGTGCGATCGGGTCACGTCGCACCCCGGCGCTGCCGGACTCGCGCCGCTTGCTCTGGCTGGCCGGGTTCACCTTCCATGCGCCGGCGTTGTGCAGGCTCACGGCACCATCGGTGCCGTCGTGGACGATGAAGACCCGGTTGACCATCTGCAGGACCCGCGGGTTCACCAGCTGCGCATCGGTGTCCTCGTTGTCGTCACGGTCGGACCCGGCGCTGACCGGGTCGGCGGCGAACGGGTAGGTGATTGATCCACGCGAGGCGGCGAGAACGTTCTGGAACAGCAGCAGCGTCCGTACGGCGTCGGCCTGGTCGATCGCCTCCTCGATCATCTTCCGGCCCAGGACGGGATCGAACGGCTCGGCGAGAGCCTCCTCTCCCCTGCTGGCGACGGCCTGCAGGTAGCGGGCCAGGGCGAAGTCGATCGCGGCGGGGTGGGCCAGCGACTTCGTCGGGGTGGGACCCGCGTGGCAGGCCAGCGTCCCGCCGGAGGCGGTGATGATCGGACTGTCGGCGACGCTCCGGTCCTGACTGGGCGGCTCCAGCTCGAGCCGGTTGTTCGAGTCCTTGCTGATGAGGAACATCAGCTCCGGTTCGATGTCGATGCCGATGGCGGTCTGCTGCTCGGCGAGCACCTGGTTGTTGGTCGTCTCGTCGAAGCCGTTCTCGCCGCTGACGACGGAGTAGAGGCCGTCGGTGTTCGTCGAGATGATCCGCGCGCCGGCCAGCGTTTGGGCCTGCCCGATCCGCCAGCTGAACAGCTGGCCGATGATCCGCATCGAGATGGTGCGGTTGTTCATCCTGATCGGGGTCCGGTGCCCGGCGTCAGCAGCTCCAGAGGCCGAGTTGAGGATCAGCTTCGTGCCGTTGCGCAAGGTCGTGAGCCGGGCCTTCTCCTCGGCGGAGATCCCCGGCTTCTTCATCTCGAAGCCCAGGCGCTCCTTCTCGAAGAAGATCGTCGTGTAGCGGTCCTCGCCCAGCTCGGGATTGTAGAACGCCCTCATGTTGCGCAGCAGGTTCGGGTAGTAGCTCGTGAAGTCCTCGTGGATGACGAGGCCTGCCGAGGTCCGTGCGAATTTCGGGTGCAGCTTGGTGGACTTGTCGGCCTTCGCAGTGAACAGCTCGGGTGCCTTCCTCGCGGGCTCATCGCGATAGACGGCTCTGGCCGCCGAGGTGAGGGCCAGGACGACCTTGCCGTCGAGCACGGTCCCGTCGGCCAGGCGCACGTGCATCGCCTCGGTGTCCGGGCGCTGAGTGTCCAGCAGCTGGACCGGATCCGGCACTTGGGCCTGCGCACGCGCGAGCTGCTCGGCCTGGTCCGGGTCGTCCTTCTTCGGTTTGCGGTACTTCACCTTTTTCGGGTCCGAGCCCAGCAGCACGAGCCGCTTGTCGACGGCCGTACCGTCGGGCAGCGCGAGCAGGTTGTGCTGGCGCTTGGCCTCGGCGACGAAGTCCTTCGCGTCCGGGTAGAAGAGCTTGGCGAGGCCGATCATGGCTGCCTGTTCCCGGTGCTCGAAGGAGTCGGCGGCGAAGACTGTCATGTCCGCTTCCGCGCCGTGGATGCCGCCGGTGCTGAACGTGGCGAAGCACGACGACGGGGAAGCGTCACGGTGGAAGTAGGGCACGTTGTTCGGCGTCTTCGGCAGCTCGCGCAAGGACTTGGCAGGGAGGTCGAACAGGCCGCGGTACTCCTCGGAGTCGTTGAAGTTCTGCCCCTCGATCGAGCGGTAGTAGTTGACGACCTGCATGAACTGGCGGTGTGCCTTCGCCTGTGCCGGCGTCGCGGCTGGGTCCTTGGCAGGGTCGGGGGCCACGTTCTCCTCGAAGAAGCGCACGCACTCGTCGAGCACGTTGACCTGGGAGATGCCCTGCTCCTCGGCCACCTCCTTGGCCGGATAGAGGAACGAAACCGCCTCGATGTCGTTCAGCGAGGTGTACGGCGCGAGGATGCGGCTGACGAACTTCGCCGAGGACGAGTCGATGGTCAGGCGGTCCCGGCGCACCGAGCCGTTGTTGGCGTAGACGGTCTCGGAGTACTGCGTCAGCAGGCCGGCCTTGAGGTCGAAGTTGCTGGCGTAGGCCGGGTGCTGGAAGAGCTGGGCCAGGCCCAGGCAGTCGGAGACGTTGTAGGCCAGCAGCTCGTAGAGATCCTCGATCGCGGCGATCGAGGTGTCGTGGCTGAGCTTTTCGGATTCCTTGATCTGGCGGCCGAGCATCCCGAGCAGGCGCTTGAGGCTCACCTTGGTCTGCAGCTCGTTGAGACGGGCGACGTCCAGGTGCCGGCCCGAGTGCATCATGGCGCGGCGGATCCTGGCGGCCGGGCCGTCCCAGCCGAGGTAGCCGGGCATGTATCCGGTGTGCTCGTTGAACAGCTTGTCGTTGTGCTCACGCATCTCGCGCGCGGTGGTCGGCTGGACAAGACGGCCGGAGTGCGGAGCCGGGAAGGCCTCCATCAGGTACAGCGCGAGCATGGTCGTGTCGTAGTTCCACGAGTTGTACCCGGCCAGGAACGGGTGCTTCAGCGGGTCGTACTCGGGATCCGTGTCGCAGACCGGGCGCAGGCTCGCCGGATAGGACGAGCCCTCGCTGCGGTCGTTGACCTGGTCGGCGTTCGAGAGGCCCATCAGCTCGGCGAGGCGGAGGTTGCCCCGCTCGCCGCGCAGGTTCCACAGCTGGACGCTCACCGCGGGCAGGCCCGGATTGGAGCGCACCACGGCTTCATAGAGCACCTGCGGGTCCACGGCGTCGGAGAGCTGCTGGTCGTCGGCGAGGAAGAAGACCTCCAGGTCGTCGACGGCTCTGCCGGGCCGCGGGGTGTAGGCGCACAGGGTGAAGACGTCCGACAACGACTCGATGTCGTAGAAGGTGAAGCGCGCCTTCGAGGCCGTGACGGGTGTTCGCTGCGCGGTCATGACGGGGATCTCCTTTCGTCGGTCCGACCATCACGGCCGGTGTCTGGGGAGGAAGCGCGCGTCGCCTCAGAGGGAGTCGTAAGGAGCGCGCCAGCGCGGGGTGTCCATGCGCCGGGACGCCTCACTCAAGAACCGGACCTTCCCCACAAGGTCTGCCGGATCTGAGAGCGGACGACGAGGTTGGTGATCCGCTGCCCGTACGCGACGTCGGACATCGCCGTGATCAGGCGGCCCTGGCCGCGGGCGAGTTCGAGTACGGCCTGGGTGAGTTCGCCGAGTGCGCCGGCAGTTTTGGCCATGGACGCATCAGTCCTGTTCGTCAGTGGTGTCGCCGGGCGGGGCGGATGCGCCTGTCTGCCGGAGCAGTCCGCGGTAGCTGACCTGCAGCGTCGGCTGGGACTTCTTCTTCGGGTCGCTGCCGGTGTAGCCCGGGTGCATCCACTTCTTCAGCTCGTACTCGGCGATGAGCACCTCGGGGTCACTCATCTGCTGGCCTGGCCGGATCTTGCGGTTCTTGTCCGGGCAGTGCCACAGGGCATCCGGCCGGACGATCGCCACCAGGTCAGTGATGAACTGCTTGTTGCTCACCGGCGAGCCCGACGGCGAGACGTCTGCGAACCATGCCTTGTACAGGTCGTAGAGGAACGTGAACGGTGCCAGGTCCCAGACCAGCCGCCCGCGGAACTCCACCCAGAAGGCGCGCACGGGGTCGTTGGCCTCCTTGTACTCGGCCAGTACCGCCTTGGTGGCCACCGGCTCGGAGAGCACGTAGTAGTCACCCGGGGAGGACGCGCCGGCGCGGTTGATCGCGTACCAGAAGACGTACTCCAAAACCTCACGGCGCTGGAGGTAGTCGTCCCTGATGTACATCTTCTCGGCTCCGGTGAAGCTTTTGGTGAAGGGCACGAAAAGCTGCCGGCGGTAGAACGAGTTGGACTTGTCCTTCACGCGCGGGAACTCGTTCAGGCACTGGACCATGAAGCCGAAGAACTGGAAGGCGACCTGCGTCCGGTGCTTGCGGTTGATCATGATGACGTCGTTGGTCACGATCGACTTCAGGTTGGCCGCCTTGTCGATGAAGGTGCCGACGTCGTTCTCGTCGACGATGATTGCGTTGGCGCGCACCAGCGGTTCGAGCGCGAAGTCCTTGCCGAAGTCGGAGAGCGGGATCGAGGTGTGCGCGCCGCTGCCGACGAGGTTGCGCATGAGCGCGCAGAGCGTGCCCTTACCGTTGTTGCCCTCTGCTGAGTAGAACCAGGCGGTCTTGCGCCAGCCCACGTGCGGCCGGATGATCGCGCCGATGATCTCCCAGATCAGGTCGGCGAGGCCTTCGTCACCGGGCTGGTCGAAGAGGTCCTCGATCCAGGCGGCGACTTCCCAGTCTCCGTCCTCGGGGTGTGTGATGACCTGCTGTGGGGCGTCGTCCACGTAGTCGACGTCGTTCTTGGTCAGCAGCACAATGGCGGGGTCGAAGGGGTGGAGCTGCTTGGGCTCGAAGTGGAAGTCCTTGCCGAAGATCGTGAGGTCCAGCGGCTCGGCGCCGTAGAAGACGATGCCGTTGCGCGCGGCGATGAAGTCACGGTTCGTGCTCTGGTGCCGGCGCGGGCTGTCCTCGCGCAGGACGGCCTGAACCTCGGCGAACTCCTTGAGGGTCAGCTGGGTGTTGTACATGCGTGCCGTGGTGCGGATGTCGTCCTCGCTGGTGGTGTACGTCCCGCGCGCGTGCCCCGTGGGCTGGTACATCGCCAGCAGGTCGTACTCGCGGTCGGTGCCCTTGGCGTTGGGTGCGATACGGATGACATGGTGCAGACGCAGCAGGATCTGCGCGACCTGCCAGTACGTCAGATATCTGGGCAGGGGGTATTTCTCGGCGGCCATGGCCGCTTTGGAGTTCTCGGCCTTGATGACGCCGCCCATGATCGCCAGCAGCTCCTTCTCCAGCACGCGAGGCGTCGGAGGATCGGTCGGGTCGATCTGGTCGAGGTAGGCGGCGGTGACGTAGGTGACGATCTCGTTCTGCGGAGCCATGTCGTCGCGGTTCGAGAAGTACCCCATGACGCTGGTCAGGATGTCGGCGACGGGGTTGGTGCGCGGTCCGGCGCTGGAACCGGCGGCAGGCGCGGGTGTGAGGGCATCAGGAGGCGTCATGTTGCTGCTTTCTCGATCATGATCGAGTTCCTGCCGGCGATGCGTGGGAAGCCGATTGGACTCGTAATCGAATGGAACGCGATCTTGACCCTACGTCATCCGAATGCCCTTTCGCAACGATTGAACCATCAGCCGACAAGCGAGTCGACTGAAGCGCCGAATGGCAATCAATGGAAGATCGAAAGGGCTGGAGAGGGCGCATGCGACTGTCACGGCCATGCCACGCGCGTCGCGGTCCTGGGCGGGACGTGAAAGTCGGCGGCTCCGTCGAGCATGTGCCCGACGGAGCCGCCGACTTCTCGTGCTCGACCACGCACCCGCGGGCGGCGTGAGCCGCCCGGCCTGCGGTCAAGGTCCGGAGGAGTTCTTCCGACCGGCCGAGCCAGCTGCCTCCAGAGCATCGACCGGACGCTCCCCAGTGGGACCCGGATACATATACCCTCTAGGGGCATCTGAGCGTGTACCACGTGACGTGGTACATCCGTTTTCCCAGGTCAGAGCAGGAATTTCGGGAGTTCAAGAGCAGGCTGTACCACGTGCCCTTTTCTACGTGGTACAGGTGTTTTCCCAGTTCAGGAAGGGTTTATATACCCCCTGTACCACCTGTACCAGGAAATAGAGACTAGATTCACGCGCAGGAGGGATAGGAGAGCAGACTGGCGAGCTGGGGCTGGAGCCGCCTGGATCGCTCTCGAACGCGTCCCCTATACAACCGGTCAAAAAAACGTGGTACTTGTGGTCCATCGACGGGAAACGCTGGCTGACCAGGCAAAACGCCGTACCACGTCGGCGCTCCCACGTGGTACACCCGATGCGGGAAAGAGCCTCGCGGTACCGGTATTCACCCAGGTCAGACGTGGTTTTCAGGGGTGTACCACGCCTCGTGGTACAGCTGGCAGCTCGATGCACTCCCTGGCGACCAAGCCGAGGCGGACTTCCGCACCAAGCTGCCATGCAGCTCCCAGGCGGCACGACCGAGCCTCAGCGGAACCGGAAGCCGCATGGAACATCCTCGGCGTCCCGAGGCTCACAGAAGGCCCCTGACGCACCCTCCGGGCTCGAGCCAGAACCCTGTCCGAGTCGTTCACCCATGAGGCTCTACTCGATGCAAGAGGGCATTTGACTGACATTCGCCCCTCATTGCGAGTGATGCCCGACAGCTGCTATCGTTGACGCCAGGTGATCGACGTTGCACTGGAACGTGAAACAGAGAGGCCGGAGAGCATCCCCGTGGGAAGGGAGCTCTCCGGCCTCTCTGCATGTGCCGATGAGTGCGAGGCATGGATGGCGCGAATCACCCAGGAGCGACCCTGCTTCAGCCTCGCTGGTATCCCGCATAGGGAGACTCGGGACCGCGGTTACAGGATCGCCCGTCCGCTTCGACGACATAGAGGATCTCGTAAGAAATCGTGGTGTTGAGGTTGAGCCGGTTCCTGCTCTGGCTCTTCTTCATCGTGATCTTGCGGAAGCCGTAGACGGCCTCGGCGCGATCGAAGAACCGGCGCAGCCTCGAGTTCACCCGCTCACGGGCCGCTTCAGCCGTGACGCCCATGTCGGAGACGACGAAGACGTGCAGGCGACCGCGATCGAAGGTCGGCTTCTCACCAGTGTCGAGGTCCAGACGGATCTTCGCACGGCTGATGTCGAGCGTGTCGGGACGGACGAGCTTTCCTCGCGAGTCGTACGTGCAAGTGCTGACGACAGCCATGATGAGATCCTCTCCTCTCCTGACGAGTATGGCTGAACAACAACTTTCAGTCACACCCCCGGTGACCGGATCACCTCGGTCACCATCGTTTTTCAGAAGAGGTTGCGTCACTCGCTCACTGCATCGCGGACTCGCCTTCCAGGCCCGGGACTGCGCCTGTCGCAGTCCCGCCGGCGACCCGCCGGTAGAGCCCCACGGCACAACCAGCGAAGGCCAGGCACAGGAACACCGCGGAAACGGGGTTCGCCAGAGCACCGAGCGCCTGTGCCGGGACGAGGGCGGCAGCGAGATTGAAGCCCAGGTGCAGGAGCACGCAGGGCCACAGCACGCGCGTGCGTTCGTAGACCAGGGCCAGGAGCACCGCCAGTGGCAGGGTCGAGGCGAACTGCACGGCGTTGCCGTGCAACAGACCGAACACCATGGCGGTGACCAGCATCGAGGCAAGGATGCCGACCCGCTTACGCAGCAACGGGTAGATCAGCCCTCGGAACAGGGTCTCCTCCCCCGCGGGAGCCGCAACCAGGGTGAGCAGCAAGGTCGCCGTGGACCCGGCCACGTGCCTCGTCTGGTTCGACGCGTCGAAGCCGGCGGACCCGACCGTGACGTAGATCGACAAGGCCAGCGACTGGCCGGCGAGGAAGGCCAGGACCGCGCAGCCAAGGACGGTCCACCCGGAGCGTGGGATCTTCGGCCTCGGCCGCGGGGCCGGCGCATGCGCGAGCCAACGGGGCTGCTGGATCCTCACCGAACCGACCAGGACGACAACAAGCATGTCCAGGACGGCGGTCGCAGCGATCGGCTCTCCGATGAGGCGGACTGCGACGGTGCCGAGGCCGAGGTAGGCCGCGACGGCGGCGAAGGGTACAAGGACGCACCACCCGATGCGGAGCAGACGCGAAGTGATCGGTGAAGTCATCAAGGTCTCCTCCTCTACGGGGCTCAAGCAGCCGTGGTGATCTGTTCGTTGATGACGGCCTGGACGCGGGTGTCGCCTCGGAAGGTGTTCATCTGCAGCGTCGCCGTGAAGCGCAGCGTCCCGAGCTCGGTGCGGCTGGCGCGCTGCACGAGGCCCCGGAGCATGTCGAACTTCTCCTCGGCGACGTTCCACCACAGGCAGGACAGGCCGGACCGGGTGACCAGACGCAGGTGCTGTGATTCGGATCCGATCCGGTCCACGCGCAGGCCCAGGGGCTCGATCGCGATCTCGACGACCGGAGCGGTGAAGCCGTGCCCG
Organism: Streptomyces sp. NBC_01390; assembly: GCF_045040105.1. Classification (NCBI taxonomy): domain Bacteria; kingdom Bacillati; phylum Actinomycetota; class Actinomycetes; order Kitasatosporales; family Streptomycetaceae; genus Streptomyces; species Streptomyces sp. NBC_01390. The sequence goes on from NZ_CP109551.1 coordinate 1,853,459, forward strand.
AAGGGCTTGAGTCCCTCGGTCCGGCGCACCAGCTCGAACAACGGCTGCAGGTCCTCGAGGCCGGCGTCGCAGTCGGCGTCCGGACCGAGTACCAGATCACCGCTCGGGCCATGGGTGCTGACGGCGAGCAGGGCGACCTGGGTGGCCTCCTGCAGCACGGCGACGAGGTCGCCCAGCTTCTCGGCTTTCGCGACGCGGACGCCGCATGCCTGCTGGTGCCCGATGGCGCTGAGTCCGTCGTGCGGCTCCAGGCTGGTGATGATGTCGAACCACCCCGGCGCGCGACCGGAGCCGCTGACGAAATCGTCGGAGCCGACGGGCCGGTTGACGACGACGACCGGGTGGCCGTTGAGCTCCATCATCCGGTTGGCCAGCAGCCCGTACATGCCCGGGTAGGCGTCCGAGAAGTACACCCACGGGGCCAACGGCTGATCCCCGGCGGCGAGTTCTTCCATGTGCTCGATGACCAGGTGCTTGCGCAGCTCGTTGTTCTCGATCACCTGGCGGGCGGCCTTGAGCTTGACGTCAGCGCCGGCGGCCGTGAACGCCGCGAAGCACGGCTCAAGCGAGGCCCCCGTGCGGCGCGGGCTGTTCATGGCCGGGGCGAGGTAGAAGCCGAAGAAACCTTCGTCGAGGTCGTCGACATCTCGGATCTTGCCGACCTGCGCGAAGGCCTTGAGCACGATCGCGAAGCCCTCGAAAGCCCGGAGGAAGACCGGGTGGTGCGACTCGGTGCGCAGCAGCTGCATCAGGATCGACTGCTCGACGTCGATGGCATCGGAATCAGCGTCGAACCCACCCCAGGGATTGGGGATCGTCTTCGGCGCGGCGACGCGCAACAGGCGGGCGATCGAGATCGCATCGCGCACCAGCTGGCGGTTCTCGTACAGCACGGGCATGACGTCGGAGACAGTGCCGACGCCGGCGAACAGACGCAGCAGGTGGATCTCCCAGAGCTTCTCGGGCCGGTGCACGCGGGCGTAGGCCTCGATCACCTGGTAGAGCACGTGCGCACCGCAGATCCCGGTGTGGGCGTAGGTCTCATCGATCCGGCATGGGTCGACGGTGACGTCCGCGGTCGAGCCCGGCGCGAGCTCCTCGTGGTGATCGGTCACCAGCGTCATCCAGCCCAGGGCACGCGCGGCGGCGATTCCGCGGTGGGAGTTCACTCCCCCGTCGCAGGTGAGCAGGACCCGTGTGTCGGGCCACTTCGCGTGGATCTCGGCGATGTCCTCGCGCGCGAGCTCGTGACCGCGGCGGTAGTCGGGCAGGTGCAGCTCGACGTCGAAGCCGAGCTCGGACAGACCGGCGTAGCCGAGGACCCCGGAGGAGATGCCGTCCATGTCGAAGTCGGGGGCAATGGTGATCTTCTTGCCCGTTGCCCGAGCGTCCGCAAGGGCCTCGACCATCTCGGCCAGATCCAGGAGTTCGTCGTGCTCGGTGGACTCGATCTCGGTCAGGTACTGATCCGACCACCCCCGGCGCTGGCACAGCAGCTCGAAGAGGTCAGTGTCCTCGGCGGTGAGCGAACGGTCGTCGACGATATGGAGTGTGGACATGGTGGAGGCCTCTCGATCCGGGTCGCTGGGGAACGGGGTACGAGCCCCCCTTATTGATGCTGTGATTTTAGCAGTGCCATTAACTCTTTCTGCTCTTTTAGCAGTACCTCTGGGTCTCATTGGGGTTCCAAAGGACACACTTATCTCGAATGGTCGCGACAGACTTTTCAAGGTCCTTGCACATCGGCTACTCTCGCCGATATGGCCATTCGAAGCATTGTCGAGTCAGACCTGAGTGGTAAGCCGGATGCGGCTACACAGACGTTCGGCTTGGGTGACACCTGGTACGAAATCGACCTCACCCCTGAGGAGCAGAAGAAGCTTGAGGAAGCGCTGAAGCCATACCTGAAGGTCAGCCGGAAAGCCGGGAAGACAACGCCGGTCAAGAAGCGAGTCGTACCCGAGACGACTACCGAGGAGCGCGACAAGATCCGCGAGTGGGCCAAGAAGGAGGGCTTGGAGTTCGCGGAACGGGGACGCATCCCGAAGACGGTCATGAAGGCCTATGACGAGGCACACGGCATCGATCGGAGCAAGTAGCGGCTGAGCCTGGTGTTCGCCTCCTGGCCGACTCCTCCTATCCGTCCCTTGCAGGGCCCTGCAGCACACTGCGGGGCCCTTCGTGCGTCATCAGAACGGCGGCAGCGACGGATGGATCACGGTGGCCGTCTCGATCCCCGCGGCTATCGCGCGAGACCTGCAGTGGATGGTGCCGTGCGAGAAGTGCCCCGGCGTATGCGGCATGAGCTGCTCCTGGTCTCGCTGCGGGCATCCGGGCTTCCGGCAGAGGTCGAGGAAGGCCGTGCACAACACCTGAGCCCCGGTCTCACGGAAGACCTGGGCGGCGTCGACCATCCGCTGGTTGCGCTGGAAGCCGGCCCGCTTCCCTTGAGCCGACCAGGCGGCGGGGAAGGTGCGGATCTCGAAGCCGGCGGCCCGCCACAGGCGCTCGGCCATGGCGTCGGCACCCTCGGGGCAGTGCCCCGAGATGAGTACCGGCCGGGTGACGTTCTCCGCTCCCCAGTCGCGCCAGGCGTCGTTGAACGCCGAGCGCATGCTCTGCTCGTCGTTCCAGCTGCGGGAACCGGTGACGAGGACGACGTGCGAGAAGGATTCTGGAATCATTTCAGCAATCATTCGAGTCTCCTCTCCTCGTGACTCGGTGGCCTCCACAGCTGGAGTCGAGAGCCAGAGGTCCGGCACCCAGGCCACTCGCCGGACGTTCATGGTCCTGCGAGTGCCGCCGCTTCACGCCTGTCGTCCGGTGTCGACTTCGATGGTGACCGTGCCCTTCTCGGCGTGGAGCTCGACACGGATCCGATCGTCCCCGCACGCCGACAGGAGGTGGACCGTAAACATTCCGTCATCGCTGCGGGAGACGTGCACGGTGACGACAGTGCGGCCCGCGTCATCGGTGAAGTCGACGTTGCCGATGTCATCTGCGTTGCCGGAGCGCATCGCTGCAGCGACAGCTTCCCTGTACGGCTGCCACAACTTCGGCTCGCACCGGGCTCCGGTGTCGTAGGGCGAGAGTTCAGGCTGGGACTGCGTCATGGTGATGCCTCTTTATGGACTCGGGTGCGGGTGCCGACCACCGAGTGCGGACCCCGCCGGGGTCCGTGTGATCTCGATGTTCGACCCCGCTCCCGTGCCAGCTCTGCTGGCTGGCGATCCGGAAGATCTCGCCAGCTGGTCCTGCTCCCGGATGGATCGTGCGGTGAGCCGTCGCACGGGGCGTCACTTCCTGCTGAGTCAGGCGCGCGGCGCCAGGCGATCCACCACGGCTGCACCCATTTGCTGCTGTCCACATCTGCGGACAACTACAGCTGGGCCGTGGTGGTGTTTCTCCTCTCAAGCGCAGCGCTGGGCATAGCCGGAGGGAGCGCCAGCGACCGACGGACCGGCGAGCGAAGCGAGCGGTGGAACCCGTCGGCTATGCCGACTAACACGTCCTCGCAGCGCAGCGGAGAGGCCGAGCGGAGCGAGGGTCCGCAGGACACGTGTTATCAGGTTCCCTTATGCCCTTTTGCTTCCTTGTCGTCGTCATCGCTGTTCCACGGCTGGAGCGTTAGCGGAAGCCTGGAACATCAGGGGAAACGGTCCGTACCCTCTTGGCCCGTACCCCCTCCCCCTTCTCCGCGCAGCGGGGTACGGGTCTGGCCGTTTCACCTGGTCATCGCACCTTCTGGCTGTACTGCTGTTTCGACGTCCGTGATACGGCCGTACCCCCATGCTGATCCGTCCTCGTGAGGCACGAGCGAGGCGGGGGTACGGGTCTGCTCCTGACGGGGCGCAGCCCCGGTTCATCGCTCCGCTGCCGGAGGCGGCACAGCCTTCGCCGCGCAGCGGATCCGGCCTCTCGCGACGCCGTCGATTCGGCTGTGGATAACGCTGTGCTCCGTTGTTCACCGCGGCCGGTACAGCTGGCCTTGCACCATCGCGTTGTGCTGGCTGCTCCGACTAAGGCGGCTCTCCCGGAAACCTCACAAGTCACCGTGACGCAGATCACCATGGCACTTCCAAGATCTATTGACGCTTTCGATGTCTGCCGGGCCTGAAGAGTGACGCTGTCACTCGATTTGGAGTCGGAGGACCCCATGCCCATGCCTTGCCCAGCGGAAGTGGCGCTGACGGACGACGAGGTGCATGCCCTGAACGCACTGCCCGGCGCGGACTTCGAGGTCGATGCCGAGCCTCTCGGCTGTGACTTCGGTGCGCACGGACCCGAGGCGCAGCACACAGTGTGTGCACAGATGCAGTACGAGTCCTCCGGGCTCGTTCTGTGGTGGCTGTTCTGGGACGACGAGGGCCGACGGGAGCTGCAGGTCGCGCCGGGGTGCCAGAAGGTCGTCGTCTCTGAGGCGTGTCTGCTCGTCGAAGACCATCCCGGCGCCTGCGACCAGTCGATCGGCTTCACTCGCGAGGAGCTGGCAGCAGAGTTGCGGCGCCCGGACGCTGCAACTGGGTGAGAAATCGCCGGCATCAAGGATGCAGCAGCTCCAAGCTGGCGGCCATGGCCCCTACCCCTGTTACCCATCGAACGAGCCCATGGCGCCCCTGTACTGGCCGCCGCAACAGCGCGGTGCAATGGATCGCCGACGGCCGTTCCGGCTCGCCCCGTCGGCGGTTCACGGTGGTCTCACCGCGTCAGCCAACAGGCTTCTACAAGGGGGAACGCGCAGGCACTTCGGCTCCGTGGAACAGCGATAAAACAGCGTCTTTCTCGTGCCTCTGAGGTGACTTACAGAGACACGCAGGGGACTCGACTGGGCCACGCATAAGACACCGACTGATGTCGGTGTACCTCTTGGAGTTCTGCGCACGTCCTCACGGTGTCTCGCGCGCGCCCCGACAGTGCCGCACTGGCGTCGCACGCAGAACCTTCCGAGGACTCCTCCGTGCAGGGATGCCGGGTAGCGTCTCCCGGGAGACATGATCGGCACGCCAATGGGGCCTCATCCGTACTCCAATGCGGCCCCTCGGGATCAGCGCTGTGACCGCTGGTGTCTCGCAGGTGTCCCGGGTGAGCACTTGCCGCGTCGCAGGTGGGACTCACAAACGCATGATGCCAGCGGCTTGCCCGCGGTTGTCCCAGGCGGGAGCACTGCGGCGTCTCGCAGGTGTCCCTGCCGGTACTCGATAGGGACTCAAATGACGCCTCCCCGACGTATCGAATGGGACTTGCATAGGACTCGACAGGGACACTAGAGTGGACTCGCGTTGATTCACACCCGAGAGGAAACGCGAAGGGAAGTGAGTCCATGTGACAGAGCAAGAGACATCCGGCGAACGACCGGATGAAGTGAAGGAACGAGTGGCAGGGCGAGGTGAGTTCAATGGCGAATCAGTCGGGTGAACCTCGCAAGGTCCGCTGGACCGTTCCCGCTGCCGATACCTCGGTGATCGAGTGGCTCAATGGGCAGGCGGACATCTCGCAGTCGCTGCGGCTGCTCATCCGGGAGTCCATTCAGCGCGACGGGTACATCGATGTCTTCTACAAGCCCGTCGATCAGCTGCCGCGTCGCGGCCGGCCACCGCTGGAGATCACCGACCAGCACGAGGACGACGAGGCCACAACCGATCGCCGTCCGGCCGCCAGACCGCTCCAGCCGCAGCCGCAGCCCGTGGTCACCGACCAGGCCGACGCCGTCGTCGAGAAGACAGCACCAGCGCCGGTAGCCCAGCCCGAGCCGGTTCCCGCACCGGTTGAGACTGCGGAGGAGCCCGCGGCACGCGCCCCCAGCGCACCGCCGGCGCCGCCGAAGCAGGCATCCATCGACGAAATCATGGCGAGTACTCGGCGCTGAGTGACGCGGTCAATTTCATTTTCCAGGCAGACAACACGGACACCGAGGGACCGAATTCATGAGCGCCAACAGCAACGACACCATCGCTCTTACCGGCGGCATCGACGTCGGAAACGGCTACGTCAAGGGCGTCATTCAGAACACGAAGCAGGGGATTTTCGACGAGATCGATCTGCCCAGCGCGGTCGTCTCGACTTCCCGCACCTCGCCGAAGGTGCCGCTCCCCGACACGGATGCGGCCTCCGTGCTGGCCGGCGACTTCTACAACCAGATCGACTGCTCGCTCACCACTCCCCTGGTGGCGGCGTCGGACCGCCGGATCTTCGGCCGCGCAGCGCTGTCTGTGCGTGGCTCGAAGTTCACCGAATTCGAGGTGCTGGGCAAGCACTCCAAGGCCGATCAGGAGCTGAGCAAGGTTCTGGTCCTGGGTGTCTTCGCCGCGAAGGCCCTGCGCGACTACGTCCGCGAGAACGGTGCGCTGCCCGATCACGAGCTGCGTGTGCGGGTGCGCGCCGGCCTGGCGCTGCCGATCTCTGAGTTCGTCGCGCGTCGCCACTCCTACGCCGCCGAGTTCATCGGTCTGCTGGGCAGCGCGGATCCGACGGTGCACCTGGTGACGATCAAGAACTTCAGCACTCCCGTCTCGGTGCGTCTGCAGTTCGTCGACGTCCAGGTGATGGCCGAGGGTGCCTCCGCGCAGTTCGCCATCACCGACAAGGGCGAGCCGCTCGCACAGGCCCTGCTCGATGATCTGCGCGCCCGTGACTCGTCCATCGTGGAAGGTGTCTCGGCCTCCGATCTGGTGGCGGTGCAGAACACCATCGGCGTCGACGTCGGCGAGGGCACCGTGAACTTCCCGGTCTTCACCGACGGCCGGTTCAACCCCGAGGCGGCCGACACCCTCGACGAGGGCTACGGCACCGCGCTGATGAACGCCATGGAGCGCATGAGCGAGTCGGATACCACGCTGCTGTTCTCCTCGCGCAAGCAGCTGGCCGACTTCCTCCACGCGGAGCCGTCCGTGCTGGTGAAGAACCGTCACCAGCGCGCCACCGGCTTCGTCGAGGACGAGGCCAGCTACCTGGTCGCCGAGATCGCCTCCTCCTTCGGTGACGTCCTCTCCCAGGCCGGCGCGACGACCGAGGTCGTCTACGTCTACGGCGGCGGCTCGGGCCCGATCAAGCACCTGCTGCACCCGGCGCTGTTGAAGGCCGCAGGCGATGTGCCCGTGCTCTACCTCGACTCGAGCTACTCGCGGCACCTGAACCGCGAGGGCCTCTACATCGCGGCGCGCCACGTCGAGCAGCAAGTCCTCGCTGCGAAGCCCGCGGGCAAGCGCAGTAACGCGGTGGCCTGATGCGTGAGGCACTGGAGACTTCTGGAAGGACGCGGCCGGGAAGCCCGTACGGGGAGTGGGGCGACTTCATCCTCGCCGAGCAACTCGAACTGCAGCAGCCAGGGGCCGATGCCTTGTGTCAGCGCTGGAACCACCGGCTGTCGACGTGGAGACGGACCAGGGACGGCGGCTTCGACCCGGAGGCCCACCGTGTCGTCCGGATCCCAGAGGCTCCGGCGAAGCGCTTCACTGTCGCCCATCATTACAGCGCGAGCTGGCCGGTCGTGCGGCTCGCCTACGGTCTCCAGCGCATCGACCAGCCCCCTGGGCCCGGCGAGCCCGAAGGCGGCCGTCTGGTCGGGGTCCTCGCCCTCGGGGTCCCGATGAACACCGCCGTCCTCAATGTGTTCCCGGACCTGGTCCCGCTGAAGGAATCGCTTGAGCTCTCGCGTATGTGTCTTTTGGACTCCGTGGCTTCGAACGGCGAATCCTGGGCCTGCGCGAGGGCATTCCGGGACGCCGCCACCAAGGGAATCCGAGGGATCGTTGCGCACGCCGATCCCGTCCCGCGGGTCAGGATCACGACCGACGGCCCGTCGTACGTGATGCCGGGACACATCGGCCACGTCTACGGCCACGGCCAGGGCTTCGCCTATCTCGGCCGTACCCGCGCCCGGCGTCTGGTCGTGCTGCCTGACGCCACTGTGCTGAACGACCGCGCAGCAGCCAAGGTCCGCCGAGACGAGACCGGCCACGCGGCGGTCGAACGGCGCCTCATCGCACTCGGAGCCACCGCCCGCCGAACCGAGGAAGACGGCACGCGCTGGCTCGCTCGGGCGCTCGAGGAGGTCGGGGCAGCGGCGATGTACCACGGCGGCTGCCACAAGTACGCGCGAACCATCGGCCCGCATCGCACGCGGCTCCTGTTAGCTGTGCCCGCTCTTCCGGCTCCGCGGCACAGGCCCCCTTCACCCTCACCGTTTACCCCGGAGAAACGAAGAAGCCATCAGATGAGTCACGGCCTCAGCCCTACCGGCGCGAAGATCCTCAACGCCAACGACGACGGCCTTGTCGCCGGGCACCCCGCAGCGCTCGCCAAGCTGACGTCCGACGGCCTGGTCGTCCCGCACACCGCCGACGGTGGTACCCACTGGATGACCGAGGACGGCTGGACGGCCCTCGACGCCTGGTGGAAAGAGAACCGGGGCCCCAGTGCGCTCGCGGAAGCCCCGGGCATCCTGCGGAAGTTGCCCGGCCGGCAGCACGAGGCGGTGCTCACGGCCGCGCGACGCCCGGACCAGAACATCCCCGGCCGGGACAACCGGGCCTGCCGCGCCGGCGAGACATGGTTCCGCGGCTCCACCCTGCGGAAGATCGCCGCGAGCGGCTATGCCGCCATCCGGCCCGAGCCGTACGACAACGGTCCGGTGACGTGGGAGAAGACGGGCCGCCCTCTCTACCTCACGGAGGCCGGGCGGCTCTACGCCCGGCAGCACGGGAACGTCGACGTCCGCCGACGGCGCGTCGTGGTCATCGCCTGCGGTGAGAAGAAGTTGCCGGACCCGGGCGTCAACGAGTACGGCAACCCGCTTCCGGGCCACCCGGCTGGGGAGCTCTACATCGACGACTACCACCGGTCCCTGCGCGCCGCTTCGGACGCCCTGACCGACCCCGCGCTGATTTTCATTGCCTCCGCGCTCCACGGCCTCGTCCCGCTCGACCGGCGCCTGTATCCCTACGACGTCACCCTCAAGGACGAGCGGGCCGTCACGCCAGAGACGATCCGCTGGCACACGGCGCGGCTCGGCCTGGACGACGCAGACGTCATCTTCCTCGGCGGCCAGGACTACACCGCCCTGCTTCTGCCGTCCGTCCCGCACCTGCACGCGCCGTTGGCCGGCGGCATGGGCGACCAGCGCGGCCAGTGCGCGCGAGCCCGCGATGAAGCCGACGTACGCGAGGCCTGGTGGAAAAAGGCCGCCACCCTCCACAACGAGTACGCCGCACGGTGAACGCCCCGGGGGCCACCGGGGCCCCAGCAGAGCACCACTGTCCGCTCCGAGTCCGTAGGAACGTCATGACCAACCCGTTCGCCCCGCCCATCGACCTCCGTCACCTGCCGAACTACCGGCAGGCCGACGCGCGTCCTCGCCGCGCGGTGTTCCTCGGCCGTGTCTCCACCAAGGACAACCAGAACCCGGCCTCGTCCATCCCGCGGCAGGTGGTCCTCGCCTCCGAACGCCTCAAGGAGGGCGAGAAGTTCGTCGCGTACTTCTGGGACGTCGAGTCCGGCATGCTGCCCCCGGACCAGCGGGGCCTCGGCCCGCAGGAGATGTACGACGCGCTCGCCGTACCGACCCCCCGGGACGGCGGACTCCAGGACCTCGTGGACCGTGCCGAGCAGCTGGGTGTCACCCACGTCCTGGCCGAGCGCTCCGACCGCATGGCACGCGCCATGCTGACCAGCCTCACCGTGGAGCACGAGCTGGAGCGCCTCGGGGCAGAGGTGGTGTACGCCAACGAGCCGGTCGGCGGCACCAAGTCCGGCCAGCTACGCAGCCGCCGCTACGGCCAGGTCGAGGCGGAGGTCTACCGCACCGTCCTGAACGAGATGTCCATGGGTGGGCAGATCCAGCACGCCATCAACGGCTGGAACCACGGCTATGCGCCGTATCCGTACGTCACGCTGATCGACGAGAACGCCCCGGTACGGGAGAAGGGACGCTTCGGCGCGGATCGGCCGAAGAAGAAACTCGCTCCGCACCCCGACTCACGCCGGTTCGACGCCGCCCGGGAGTTGTGCCGCCTCCGGCGCGAGGAGCACCTGAAGGGCCCGGACATCGTCGCAATCCTCAAGGCGGAGCCCGACCGGTACCCGATCGAGGGCGAGTGGACCTACAACAGGGTCGAGGGTCTGGTCTCGAACCCGAAGTTGACGGGATATCAGGTGTACAACCGGCGGGCGAACCGCACCGGCCGCGCCGGGTTCTCGCGGCGCAACCCCATTTCCCAGTGGGTGTGGTCGCCGAAGGTCGTGCACAAGCCGGTGGTGAGCCTGGAGGAGTGGACGCGGGCCCAGGAAGTCACCGCGGGACTGCGCGCGGGCGTCGAAGGCGGCCCGCTGCTGCGGATCCGGGCCGCGGCCTCCCGGCTCGGGTTCACTGTCACCGCGGTCAGCAGCGGCGCCACGCACACGCTGTACCGGATCGGGAACCGGCAAATCGTCCTGCCCTCCCCGGTGCCGGACACGCTCGTCCAGCAGGTCATCGAGGACCTGGGGAGCCCGGCGTGAGCGAGACCATCGAGGGCCAGGCCCACCGGCGCGGCCGGACCTGGATGACGCACCTTGCCGAGCACGGGGTGTACGCACACGGGCGGACGCTGAGGGCGACCGAGGCGAACGCCGCGCAGGCGCTCGACCTCGTCGGCGTCAGCGCCGAGGTCACGCTCATCCCGGTGACACCGGAGCTGGAGACGCTCCGGGCCGCCGACGACGCACGCGAACAAGCCCTGCGCGCCGCGGTGCACGCCCTGGCTCTGCGGCGTACCACGCGGCGTGACATCGCCCTGGCAACACGGGCACCGGCCTGGCAGGTGAAACAGATCCTCGCCGAGCAGGCGAAGAAGGACGGCTCACAGCCTCCTGCGGAATCAGACACGGCAGCCGAGGACACCGTATGACTCACGTACGCCCGTACGGGTTCCCGCGGCCCGCCGCTCACGGTTCCTGGAACCTGCACGTCTTTCCTTTCGATCCGGAGGTCCACCGTGTCGTCCGGACCTCCGAGGCTCCGGCTGTTGTGGTGCCACGCGCATGAGCGGCTACCGGGAGATCGTGAAGCTGTTGGCGGCGAACACCGGCGCGAAGCGGATGAGCGAAGTCTTCGACAACTTCGTCGAGATGACTGCGCTTGCTTCGCGCAACGCCGTGGACGTCCGCGGGAGCGAGGCCTGGGAAACGCGCGAAGGGCAGTACCTTCGGATCGCCGGCCGCTACAGCAGAACAGAGCTGGACCGCTTCGCTGAGGCCCTGGCGCTGGTGACCATGGAGATGGAGCGCGAGCCCTGCGACGTGCTTGGCCACCTCTACATGGAGTTGGAGCTCGGCAACGAGCGGCTCGGCCAGTTCTACACGCCCTACGACATCGCTCAGCTGATGGCCGAGATGCAGCAGATCGACTCGGTGGTCGAGCAGGTGCAGAGGGACGGCTTCGCCGATGTGTATGAACCCAGCTGCGGCGCGGGCGCGTTCGTGGTTGCTCTGTCGCAGGCGATGCTCGAGCACGGCCTGAACCCACAGACGCAGCTGCATGTGACGGCAGAGGACATAGCACCGCAGGCCCTGCACATGGTCTACGTCCATCTGACGCTGCTGCACATCCCCGCAGTGGTACGCCGTCGCGACGTCCTCACGCTGGAGACCTTCGAGTCGTGGCCCACCCCCGCTCATGTCCTGGGCGGTTGGGGCCGGAAGCTCAGATGGGCCCAGGCGATCAATGGATCACGGCGACTGATCATCACCACGCCGCAGGAGACCACCGAAGATTCCGCTGATGCTCTGGAGGTGCAGCGATGACGATTACGCGGGAACGAACCGATCTCTCTGACGTCGAGAGCGACGACGCTCCGGCCTGGCGCGGGTCGGCGGTCTCCGCGCCGATCGTGGGGCACGCCCACGGCATGGCCGACGGCCGGAAGCTCATGCGGCACCATGCGCGCGAAGTGGCCGCCCTGTTCGCCGAGCAGGAGACGGTCGCCCCCTCGGCGGCGACGGCTCCCGCCACCTCCGTCGCTGCCGAGGCCCTGGCAGCCGGCTCAGGGGTGGAGGGCGGCGGCGCGGACCGGTGGCTCGATGAGAACAACGCCCGAGCCGAGCTGCCGCGTATGGGCTGGTGCGTGGGGCTGGCCGATGTGCTGGCCGCCGCGTATGCGGGAGACCTGCACGCGGACACGTCCGGGATCGTCCGCCGCCGTGAGGGTCTGGGCCGCCGGGTGCGGGCCGCCCTGGTCGAACTGCTGGCGTCCGGCGGCTACATCGCGGTACCCCGCGCCGGCCGGCGCGGCCCTGTCACGGTCACCCCCGACGGCGTCACCGCGCACCGTTGGTGCGTCGCCGCGCCCGATCTGCTGCACGCGGACGAGCGGGCCGCCTACCGGGCGCGGGTGCGGCTTCACCACACCGGCCGCACCAGCAAGCAGACGGCGCGGGACCGCGCCAGGCGCCTTACCCCGCTGCCGTTCGGGGCGGAGGAGAAACGCCGCCGCGCCGCGCAGATGAGGCAGGTCGAGCAGTGGGCCAAGGAGGTGCAGGCCACGCGGGAGCGGCTTGAGTCGGAGCAGGCGGAGCGGGACGCGCGGGCCGAGCAGGAGCGGGCGGCCGAGTGGGCGCGGATCCAGCAGGAGGCCGAGGAACGGCAGGCGTCGGAGGAGGACCGCCGCGACGACGGACTGGTCATGTCACAGCACGGACCGGAGGAAATCATCATGGGATCGGGCAAGCGCCGCGTCACGGTGAAGCGGATCAACCCGAACATCTGGCACGCGACGACGCGCGGAGCCGTCTATGTGGTGTCGAAGGAGGGCGGCGACGATTGGCCGTGGCTGGTCGTTGCGCCGGACAACACGCGCATCGGTGTCTGTTCGGTGATCAATGACGTGCCGTACGCGGCCAGCGTCCGGAACATCGTCCGCGACCACGCCGACGCCGTGGAGCGCGGCGAGGCGTTCCCCGAGTGGACGCCGCCTGCCGCCGTCGCTACGCCCGAGGAGACCGGCCAGGGCCAGCCGGCCGCCACCCACGATGGCAGTGACGCCGACGGACAGGCCGAGCAGGGGCCGGAGCCGTTCGGCGCTGTACCCGAGGACGCCGACCGCACAGTCACCGCCGCCGAGCCGGGCGCATGCGGCGGCTACGGCTGCACCGCGACGGGGCCGCGCTGGAAGGTCGCCTGTCTGCCGGTGTCGCTGCTGTGCGCGGACCACGCCGCGAAGGGGGGACGCGTCGCCGTCGCCGACCTTCCGGCGGCCGTCGACGTGCCCAAGGCCGGGGAGGCGTACAGCACCCCCGCCCGCGCGCGGGCGGTCGCCCTCGACCTGATCGGCTCCAAGTGGGTGGCCGAGTGCGACCGCCACGGCCCCGTCTCCATGGGGCTGAACAAGTTCGGTGACGCGGTCGCCGACGTCGCCGCCGCCTACGTCTACGACAACGAGCAGGACGCGGCCCACGCTGTCCGCACCCACCTGGACGCGCACGCGAGGGAAGACGCCGACGTGATGACGCCGGAGGACATCGACGCAGCCCAGGCGCTGAACTTCTCCCGCGACCAGTGGCGGGCGCTGGGGTGGATGAGTGAAGGCAAGGTGCGCGAGACCGCCGGCGGGTTCACCGCCTTCGACATCTCACCCGACAAGGCCGACGTGTCCGCGAAGATCAACAAGCGGCGGGTGCCGGGCCTGTGGCGGGCCGGGTTCGTGAAGGTGTTCGCCATCGCCCCTGGGGTGCGCGAGTTCGGTGTCACCGACGAGGGAGAGCGGGCGTTGCGGATGTGGTCCAACGCGATGCGCATCAACGCCGTCACGGAGCCTCAGAAGGACACCCGGCACGTGGCCGTGAAGGACGGCTCCTATCGGTGGCTCTCCGCCGGGGAGACGTGGCCCGGGGAGCAGGAGAAGGCGCAGGCCGTAGTGGACGCGGAGCAGGCCGCCAAGGAGCAGGCCGCCGCGCTGCGGGCCACCGAGGAGAAGGCGGCGGCCGAGCGGGCCGCCACCCCCACGGCTGACGAGCTGACCGTGCTGGAGGCGCTGAGCGCTGAGGGCCTGGACGCGGGAGCGGCGGCGGTGCTGTCGGCTGCGTACATCGGGCACGTCATTACCCGGTACCGGCCCGGCGCTACCTCGGTGCGCCTCGATGAGGGCGCGGGCAAGGACGAACGGCGCGTGACGCGTACCTACAACGTCAACGGCGTTGCGAAGCCGATCACGCCGGAGGCTCGCGTCGCCCTGTCGGCGATCTCCGTGAACCTCACCGATGCCACGGCCGAGACGTGGCACGCGCTGTGCACGTCGGTGGTTGAGCGGTACGGGGTGTACTGGCTCGACCTGGCCGCCGCCATCGAGGCCGGCGCGGCGGCACTCGCACTGCTCGCCCAGCCCGCACCGCCCACTGGCCGGAGCGAGGAAGACATTGACGGGCCCGGAGATGTCGGTGTCATGGGTGTCTAGGTGCTGTCCGTTCTGCTCGGGGCACGGCTCATGGGGTAGATCGTTTTCCCGCGTTTCGTGGGACTCAGGCCGTAGGTACGGGCAGGGCCGCGGAAAAAAGTCCCCACCATCGGAGCAAGTGCTCCGAGCGGTGAGGTCTTCGCTGCATTGTCTGCAGCATCAGAGAGGGAAGTGAAAAAAGAAGCCCTCCCGCAGCAGAGCATGATGCTCTGCTGGGGAGGGCTGTGACAACTTCTCGACGAGCATCAGGTCACCGGTGGCGACGAGCCGCTGGCTCAGGCCGGGGACAGCGAACTTGGCCATGAGCACACGTCGCATGGCCCAGATGCGCATTCCGGTGTTCCAGCCGGGGCGCAGCGTCACCCGGCCGCCCCGCCCCTTGTTTTCGCCAGGAGTCGGAGCACCGAGACGTGGATCTACTCAGCGGGATCGAGGGTCTTCAGCGCGTTGAATGCGTATTCCCCGGAGACAGCTTCGCGTCCCAGCGGCGGGACGAAGACGGGCGTCTCATCGAAGTTCGAGAGGAAGAATCCGGAGACCGTCATGTCGGAGACGACGACGAACGGGCCCTACCGAGCAAGACGCCATCCCGGGGCTGTGACCCGTGCGTATGCTTTCGTCGAACTGAAAGGAAACCGTGCCCTACCTCTACGCCAGCGCGGTCATTTCCATCAGTCCCCGCATGGCCGGTCTGGGGCCGACCACGCTGGCACTGCTGGCTGACATGGTGACCGAGCGTCTGAACCTCCGCGAGCGGTTCACCGTGTATCTGGACTGGCGCCGGTGGACTGCTGTACATCTGCGGGGCGACTGTGCCCTCAAGGCGCGACGTGTCGCCTCCAGCCTGATCGCCGCCGTGCGTTGCCGGCCCTCATCTGCGGGTCTGCACGCCAAGATGATCAGCCATAACCGATTCCAGCTGGTTCTCAGGTTCACGCCTGCCGACGAATGGCACCCCGCCACCAGCCTGCCCGGACAGCCTCTCACCGTGGTCTGCGACGCCTCCTTCGTCGACGCCCGGAACGTCCGCGCAGGCATCGCCACCGGCGACACTGTAACCACCGTGGACCTGAGCGGCACCGGGTGCGACAGAAGCTCCAACGCCGAGTTCCTCACCCTGTGCCTCGCTCTGCTGACCGGAGTGCGCGAGCGCGGCCCTCTGACGGTGTACGCCGATGAGACGGAAGCCGTGCGTGCGGGCCTGCTGCTGCGGGAGGGCCAATTCCCGCCGTGGGTGTATCGCCACGGCGACGATCTCACCCAGCGCATCACCCTGGCCGCAATGACCGCCTGCCGGCTACGTCCCGTCCACATCGAGCACCTGCCCCGGGAACGGGTCGGTCAGGCCCACCAAGCCGCCGACGCCACCATCGCCAACGCGTACATGCTGAGCCCTCGCACCTGGGCCGTCCGGCAGGGGATGAACTTGTCGTGGCTGGACAGCCAGCGCGGCCTGGACCACCACGTGCCAGCCACGCGTCTGTTCCAGAGTCGCCCGGACTGCCTGCCCTGAACCCGTTGGGCAAGGCCCCAGAGCACGCCGACGTACCAGCCCCGCACGGCCCCCGGTCTCTGGAAGGAGCTCGGCGGCTCGCGTGGTGAGGGAGAGGTGGCCGTGCGGACGGCTCAGGTCACGATCATGACGTCATCGTGAAGATGTGCGACGTACTCCGGCAGCTGCACGGTGACGGGCCCCTCTGCCTGTAGAGAGGAGTCCGGCTCCAGGTCTTGAGTAAGGCTCACCCGTCACCGTGCACTGCTATTAGGTCTTGAGCATTGCTCAGGTCGGGGTCCTTGTGGAGATTTGCCGTCAGTGAGTCCTCTGGGGCAGTCGCAGCCCCGCCATGCCCAGAGCATCCGAGTGGAAACTGACTTCCATGGCGACCAGCCCGTCGACGACCTGCTGGGCCGCTTCGCCGAGCTCGCGCACTGCGTCACGGTTGTTCTTCCCAAGGATCTGCTCTACGCCATGCGACTGCGTGATGTGCAGGTTCAGACGTACGCGGCCGTCCGCTTCGCAGATCGCGGCGAGCACATCCAGCTCCAGCTCGCCGGCGTACCAGCCGATACAGTTGTTGAGCATCGCACCCCAGCGGGAGAGCGTCTCGGCATCACGGGCGACGACGAGGCTCAGACCGGGGGCTGCTTCCCGACCATCCAGCAGTGCGGCCGTCTGCAGTGCCCATTGGTGGCGGTGGGCCTGCTTCGCGATCCGCTCGATGCGGCGGGCCTGCTCGCGTTCGTAGCGTTCACGATCGCGGGCGGCCATCAGCTCGCGCCGACGGTCCTCGATCAGACCCAACGCCTGCACGCGGAACGCCTCGTCCTTCCAGAGGTCCCAGTCAGCGACCTGGGCCGTGCCCTCGGGAAGCAGCCGGATCTCGCGGTTGTAATGCTCCATCTCGCGAAGGGCGTGGATCTCCTCCTGTATGACGCGCTGGGCCGTGCGGCCCCGGGGGGCGTGCCAGCGCTCGATTGCGGGCAGGCCCCGGACCAGGTGCTCGACGTCACGGGAGCCGCGGACCCGGCGCTGCCCTCGGGCAGCGATGATCTCGGGGAGGAGGTCGAGGTCACGGGTGACGGCCAGACGGTGAGCCGTGCAGTCGGCTGCATCGGCCAGCGTGCGCCGCGCCTGGTGGACGGGTTCCTTGAGGATCCGCCGCAGCACGGACTGCGGAGTCCGGCGCAGGATCGAGCGGATGCCTCGCCGCTGCAGGGATGTGAGCGATCGCTCGGGCATCAGGCCGCGGCCGCCGGCTGTGTTCGTGGTGCGCATTGCGTCGATGAGCCAGTCCACGGGCACCAGTCCGCGGAACATGGCGAACCAGCCCAGGGTATTGGTGTCCAGACGCTCCACCTCGCGGGCAAGCGGCCGACGGTAGGCGCGCACGCCGAAGAGGTTCTTCGCGACCTGCGCATGATCGTGGGCATCGAGATAGGGCAGGTAGGCGGAGGCCGGACGATCCTGCCGGCCGTCCTTGAGCAGGGGGAAGCGGTCGTTCCAGTTCGGCAGCTCGCCGATGTGTTCGCGGATCGCGGCGATCGCCTGGTCCACGGCGTTGTCGACTCCCCCTGGCTCCGGTCCTTCGAGCCGGCGGGCCTGCGGGTTGCTGCACATCCACTGCTGCAGTGTCCCGGACAGTCCGTGGATCCAGGAGTCGACCATGGTCTCGGAGAAGACATGTCGGGTGGTGGATTTGCCGGTGCGGCGGTCGATCTCGCGCAGGACGACGAGGTCCTTCTTCGTGCGGGCCATGGCCGTGAGCTTCTCGTGGGTCCAGTAGTGGAATGCCTTGCCCGAGGCGCGCATGCGGTGCACGCGCCGGTAGAGCGAGACGGCGACGGACGTCCGGCCGTCAGGTAGAGCCCGCGCCAGGATCCTCAAGCTGATGCCGGAGATCGCGCCTTCGACTGCGGCGACACCCTGCTCGGCGAGGGCGTCGTCGACATACTTGATGTAAAGCAGGGCGTGCTCGGTGCGCTCGGGCATGGCGGTCTCCCCCGGGAAGGTGTGATGGATTCGGCAGTGAGACCCCGGCGCTGCCTTGCAGCGCAATGCCCGTGTCTCATCCGATTCCCGCTCCCCCCCAACTCGCCCCTGTCAGGACATTCGGGGTTGCCTGTCGATTCGAGGCCACGTCATCCGAAAGACCTTTCGGCAAGGATTTCGCAGCCCGACTGACTCGGAGTGAGAAGCCGGGGCTGAGCGTGCAAAAAAGGAAGACCCCCGCCGGTCCCTGCGGGGGTCTTGGCTGCGCTGTTCATCAGGCGACGCGCTCGGAGCCGGCCTGGAGCCCGGTGGCCAGGTCGTACCAGGAACCGCTGCCCAGCCGGACCAAGGTCGTCGCCTCGCGACCGCCCCAACCGGAAATGGGCGGCGCGTTACGTCGGTCCAGAGCCATGGTTGTGCAGATGGCCTGTTCGGCGCTCTTACCGAGGCCGCTCTTGACGACCACCTTGTCGCCGGCCTGAAGGCTCGCAAGGTCATTCGTGCTGATGGCGCTGTGCTTCTTTCGGATCGAATCTGGACTTCGGTTTCAGTTCTGGGTCGCGCTCATGAGCGCCTTCTTCGTGCGGCGCTTCTTGACAAGAGCCCGAAGGCACGCAGGAGGATCCACCAGCACACTCTGCTGAAGGCAATGCTGATGATGATCGGCGTGTACCGACCGGTCATGACGCAGAAGACTGTTGCCGGTGCGAGGACGATCACGTTCGTCGCGATCATGAGGGTGAGGAGCACCCGGCAGATCGTCTTGGCGGCGCGGTCCCGGCAGTAGTGCGAAGAGCGGGGGCACCCGTTCGTCACCTACAACCCGTGGCCCCGGCCAGGCGACCATCGGCCAGCCGGTGACGATCCGCCCCTGAACGAGAACGGCTGCGCTTGGCCGGGCGGCTGATGTACCCGTCGCGGAACCAGTGCTGGAGGTACTCCCGGATGAGGCTGGAGATCATCGCGGCTTCGGCGTCGGTGGGCCACTCGTTGTTTCCGAACGTCGCCGGCGTACGGTCGCACACTGCGGTGGACCGTACGCCCTGGGGTCTTGAGCTGGTGGAGCAGCACGCCCGCCATCCGCTCCAGCGCCTGCACGTACACGTCGGCGCTGCTGGCCGAGCGGGTCTGAGCACCGCTCGGGAGCACGACCGTCACGGCGTCCGTGCTCCCGGTGAGGCAGCTCAGCCTTTAACCCGCCAGGGAACGAGGAAGCCATGACCGAGACCACTGCCGTACCCACCCTGAACGAGATGGACGCGCCTCACCGCCCGGGTCGAGGACCAGGCGGTGAAGCGCAACCCCGGGCCTAAGGCTTTCTGTTGGCGGACGATCAGGCGATGGACTTACGGCACTGGTCACAGCGATACGTGTAGACGGGCATCAGGTCGGCGCGCCGGGCTGGCCTCAGGTCCTTGAAATCGTCGCGACCCCGTGCGCACGGAACGCAGAGCCAGAAGCTGCCCAGAAGGTACGCGATGATCTCCTGCTGCGGTTCGCTGGTCATGGTCGGTCCTTCCGTGGTCAAGAGAGCGGCCCCATCGGAAGGCGGGGCCAAGACGGGTCGGATCGCGACGAGCCGGCAGTGGGCGCACGGCGTCTCCAGCTCGCGCACGGCATCACCGTAGTTCTCCGGATCCACTCGGACCCCTTGCACCGCGGGCACGGTCCGAATACGGGTCGACGTGCACTGGGGGGGGGCGTTACGGCGCCGTCGTTGCGGCTCGGTGCGCCCCGGGGCCAGCCATGCGCCCCCGGGCCTTGGCTCTGGTCCCAGCAGGCGGGGGATCGGGACCGTCGCATGCCGCAGGGTCAAGAGTCTAGGTTCTGCATGCTCTGGGCAGGTGCCTCCGCCAGGACCTCTCGGATCGGCAGCCAGCGCGGCACCTCAGGCTGCTCGCCGCCAGCATTTGGGTCGATGGGTTTGATGTGGTCATACGTCTTTACCGGCAGCCAGAGGGCTACGCCGTCCTCGACCCCGGTCAGGAGAGCAAAATAACCCAGCTGCACGGCAGTCTTGGAGATTTGCTCAGCGAAGGTGCTGGAACTGTCTACGAAGAGCCTGCCCTCGAGGTCGCGGCCGAGCGGCTGGAGCTTCCTTTGCAGCCGGGTGGGGTCGTCCAGCCGTAGCCAACCGTGCGCCCCGGGGCGCTCGTGCAGGCTGAGTACGGTG
The DNA here is from genome assembly GCF_045040105.1 of Streptomyces sp. NBC_01390. NCBI lineage: Bacteria > Bacillati > Actinomycetota > Actinomycetes > Kitasatosporales > Streptomycetaceae > Streptomyces > Streptomyces sp. NBC_01390. The sequence goes on from NZ_CP109551.1 coordinate 1,873,545, forward strand.
TCGACGATGTCCCAGCCGGGAAGGTCTGCGATGGTGGCGTGGCGCTCGGTCATGGAGTTCATCCTGTCTTATTCGGGGTGAATGGGAGCCAGCAAGATCAGGATGACCACTAGCGGCCAAACTCGTCTTCATCAGCCGCATGCTTGTCCATTACTGCAGAAGGCGTTCCCAAAGAAAGGGAAGAGACGCTTCGAAGGCAGCCCCGCTACCCGTGCGGACTGCTGGAACAGACCTTCGTTCAAGCCCCGCCGTAGGGCGGGGTTCAGGCGAGCCGCTCGGCACCCGGGGTGTCCCGAACGTGGTCGTTGACCTCCTGGTCCAGCCCGGTGCGGGGCTTCAGCTCCGGGTTGTGGGACGGGTTTCGGAAGAGCAGGGCCCGCAGGTCGAAGACCATGTCGACCGTGGGGGCAGGCCGTGGCCGTAGCCGAAGGAGACGATGTGGACGGTCATGTGTTGTTCCTCGTCGGGTCGGGTTGGGCATGTTGGGTTCACCGGCCCTGACAGGTGTTGGTCAGGGCGTTCTCGGTGGCGGTCAGGCCCGGCGCAGGAGCCGGGCGAGGCGGCCGGGTGGGGCGGGCGCCAGCGCGTCGGCGAGCAGTCCCTCGCAGTAGCGGATCTGCTGCTCGCCGTACCAGGCGGGCTCCCACATCTCGCCGCCGCAGACCGGGCAGCCGTGGTCGTGCCCGACGAACTCGTACTTGGGAAGGCAGCTGCGCTCTTCGCAGGTCGGGAATGTGGGGTCTTCTCCGTGGCCGCCGCAGTACGCGCAGCGTGTGAACCGGTGGTCGACCGGGGCGCCGCCGGCGAGGTTGCTCTGCAGGGTGGCGATGCCGCGCACGCCCTCCTCGCGCAGCACCGCGTCGGCGCCGGCGACGTAAGCAAACAGCCAAGCGCCGGGCTGGTGGTCGGCGAGCAGGGTGAAGGCGGCGGCCCACGCCAGGGTGGTGCGGTCGATCTCGGAGGTGCCGGTGGACCAGCCGTTGAGGTCGCTGCCGTCGGGGCGGCCGGGGGCGGTCGGGCCTTCGCCGAGCTGCGCGAGCGCGGCGCGGGCCCGGCCCAGGAGCTGGGAGTCACGGCTGCCGGGCGAGGTCATCTCGTTGCGGCGGGGGAACTGGGTGCGGCCGTTGTCCATGCGGACGGTGTAGTGGCCGCCGATGTGGAGCTCCTGAATGACGCCCTGCTCGCCCGGGTGGGCGGTGGAACCCAGGGCGTCGATCCGGGCGGTGAGTTCGATGCGTGCGCCGACGAGCACGGCGGTCTCCTTCGGTCAGATGAGGGCGGCGAGCAGGGCTGCCGCGAGAGCGACGAGCGAAGCGGCGGTGACGTCCCCGGCGAGCCGCAGGCCCCGGTATTTGCGGCGGGCCAACTGCGGGAGGTGGATGAAACTGCGCGGCGCGGGCGGTGTGGTCGCCGGGGTTCTGCAGGTCCTTCAGCAGGACCTCGGGGGTGCACTCGGCCCAGTAGAGGAAACTGCCGCGCGCCGCGCGGGCACCACGAGCATCGCGGCGACCAGGCCGACGACTCCGGCGCCGACCAGCACGGCGGACGCACGCGGCAGGCCGTGCCCGGGCACGGCCGTGACCAGCACCGCGAGCGGCAGACTGAACGAGGTGAGCAGGACGCCGGACTTGCCGTCCGTGTGGAATCTCGGCAAGGGCGGTGGTCGTTTCGGCGTCTAGGCGGCGAGGACGTCCAGCGCGCCGTCACGGGAGTCGCCGCCGTGGTGCAGGGCCTGCAGGGCGCCGGCCGTGTCCTCGGGGTCGGCGGTGTCGCCGAGGGCGAGTTCGCGCAGCCGGTCCAGGCCCACGGTGATCGTGGCCCGGGCGAGGGTGGCGTCGTCCAGGGGAGCGGCCGTCACCGGCGGCGGAGGTCGTTGTTGGTGCGGGCGATCATGCCGCGCGTGGTCGCGGTGACGCTGCTGTGGTCCTGGACGACCGTGCCCTCGTAGTGGTGGCACGTGGGCGGGGACGGCCTCCGCGACGTCCTTGGCACGGCGCAGGACGCTCATGGCGCTGTGCTTCTTGCGGATCGAATCTGGACTGCGGTCTCAGTTCTGGGTCGCGCTCATGAGCGCCTTCTTCGTGCGGCGCTTCTCGGCAAGAGCCTGAAGGCTACGCAGGAGGAACCACCAGCACACGCCGCTGAAGGCGATGCTGACGATGATCGGCGTGTACTGGCCGGTTATGACGCAGAAGACCGCAGCCGGCGCGAGGACGATCACGTTCGTCGCGATCATCAGGGTGAGCAGGACCCGGCCGATCGTCTTGGCGGCGCCGTCGCGCCACGTCGAACCCGCGGTGCTGGTGGTGGCGTTCATGCGCTGGATCCTTCCTCGATGATGAAGATCTTCTCGGCGACGTAGGCGTCGTCCAGCTCCTCGGCTGCGCTCTCGACTTCATGGGAGATCTGGCTGATCACGGGGATCAGCGTCAGCCGGTCGATCGGGTAGGCCGTGCGGATGGTGATCACGGCGGTGGTGAGGCCGGCAGCAGACGGGAACGTCACATCGTCGAGCTCCGCGTGTGCGCCACGGATGCTGTAGTTCGCCGCAATGGGCACCGTGTGCCGCGGCAGCTCCGGCATCTGCTCTGCGCGTGCGTGCAACGCGGCGCTCACTGCGCCATGAACATCAGCGAACTCGCTGGCGTGCAGGACCACCGGCGCAGCGTGCTCGTAGCCCGCCGCCACCTCGAAGGCGACCTTGGCGGCCTCGACGGCGCGCGTCGGACAGTGCGGTCCCGGGTAGACCTCGTCTCGCCCCGTCGTCTCGGAGCACAGGTGGCAGTGCGCAGCCCCCAGGTCCGAAACGCAGTGGCTGCGCATGTGCTCCGTCTGTGGGGAAGCAGTGAGTTCGAGGGGCTGGCTCATGGCTGTACTCCTGGCGTGAACGTGATCTTTCGAAGACCAGACCGGATCAGCTCCGCTGATCAAGCAGAAAAAGAGAGGACCCCGCCCGGCGAGCATCATGCTCAGCAGGCGGGGGTTCTGCGGAGTTCAAGCAACCGGCGGGCGGCCGGCCGTTCGGGTCGGCGCAGGCCGTGGCCGGCGTCAGGGCGGCGGTGGGGTTGGTGTCATCCGGGGTGGCGGATCCGGGGTGGGCGCTCATGACGCCACCGGCTCGCGGATCGCGATCAGAGCCTCGCGGTGCTGATCCATGGCCGACTCACGGTCGAGGGCGCGCTTCGACGAGGAGTCGACGACGTAGCCGCCGACCACCATGCCGCTGTGCCGCTTGTCCGGGCTGTCGTCGAAGATGACGGTGGCGTTATTGTCGCGGGCGATGCGGATCGTCGACACCGTGAGCTGCAAGGTGTCGGTGACCACGGCTCGTCGGGCAACGATCGTGGGGATGCCGATCGGGTTCTGGGATGATGTGGACACGGTCGACGCTCCTGTTCATCGTGGGGTCGGGGTTCAGCGCAGGTCCATGCTGGCCTCGATCGCGTCGCCGTCCGCCTGCTGGTCCTGCCAGCAGGGCTCGCATGGGTCGCTCTCGGAGCACTCCGGGCGGGGCTGGCCGTTGGGGCACAACTCGCCTGCGGCCCCGGCGGGTTGGGCGGGGGTTCAGCCGGTGCCGCACTCGCACGTGTGGGCACAGTCGCCGCAGTCCTCGCAGACCTGGTGCGGGCAGCAGCCGCACGGCAGGAAGCGGTTCGGCGGCAGCGTGCAGCGGTGCGCGGGCTCGTCGGCGGACGCGGCCTCGGCTTCCTCGCGCCCCTTCCGGGCGAGCGCCTTCACGCATGCCTGGCACGACACGTCGGTGTCGGGGTCCTCGAGGCTGCTCTCCGTGTCCCTCGGGAAGTACATGCCGCACGCGCCGGTGTCGCCGATGCCGTCGTCCATCTGCCTGGTGGCGTGCACGGCGCGGCCGCGGTTCGCCTTCTTCCGGCTCGGGTAGCCGTCGCGCCCGGCATCCCGCTCCAGCTTGGCCAGGGCCTGGCGTACGGCGTCGGCATCGGTGTCGCTGCTGATCCCGACGGCGCGCAGCGACTTGCACGGCCACGGATCCCCGCCGCCGATCGTGTGCTCACTGCTCCGGCACTCCGGCCAGTGCTTCCCCTTGCAGACCTTCGGCGTCGCGCAGCACCCGTGCCGGGGGTTCGCGGTCTTCGGGTGCAGGGCGAGCATCGCGCCCTGGAGCAAGAGCGCGCCCACCGCGGCGGCGGCCCGGACCGCGTCCTCGTGGACGTCGAGGAGCGCATTCGCCTCCTCGTGGAACATGGGCCGGCTGGCCTCGGGGGCGACGAGTTGGTTGAAGATCGGGTGCCGGGTCCTGTTCACGGTCGGATCCGGTGCCTGCCCGCCCAGCTCGTCGGCCTGGTCGTCCAGCCGTAGAGCGGAGATGAGGATGGCGTCGTGGGTCTTGGAGTCGGCCGTGTCCGGCAGGTTCAGTTCCGTGCGGCGCAGGAACTTCGCGGCACGGCGCAAGGCGGGGATGTCCTTCGGGGTGAATTCGACGGTGGCCATCGGTGTCCTTACTTTGTAGGCGGGTTGATTCCGGCCACTCGCAGGATCGGGAGACCCAGGAATGCCGGGTGTGGCATACGGGCGGCCGATCGCGTCGGAGACAAGGCTGGTGCAGGAGTACGGGATTGCCCGGTCGACGGTGCGGCGGGGGCTTGACGTCCTCGTCGAGGAGCGGGTCGTGTGGAAGGTCCAGGGGCGCGGGACGTAGGTGGGGCAGTCGCCCGAGTCATAGTCAGCTGTCAGTGTTCGCGGCTACGATCGACGGCATGTTCCTCTCTCCCCCGCCGGATGGCGTCGCGCTGTCTGCTGCGGAGCTGAATGAGCGGATCCGCGCGTTGTGGATTGACGGGCGCGGGCATCCCACGCTGCGGCTGACGGATGCGCAGCGGGCGGAGTACCACTGTCTCCTCGCCGCGCTGCGGGATGTGGAGCGCGGGGACGTCGTCGAAGCGGCGTGACACGCCGAAGCCCCGCGCGGTGGCGGGGCCTGGTTCAGGCAGTACGTCGGTCGTCTGGGCGAAACTCTCGCCGGGTCTCGCGGCCATCCACGGCGTAGGTGGCGGTCATGACTGCGTCGGTGACGCAGATCGACGGCAGGTGATAGAGGTCCCACGCAAGGTGCGCCAATAGGTCTGTCCGTGCTGTCTGCTGGTCCAGTCCTCGGGCTGCGAGCCAGGAGGTGGCTGTGACGGCGACGCGCCAGTCGATTCGTTGGCGGACGCGGCCGTCGAGCTGGTCCGGCAAGTCCGGCGTGTGCAGACAGCGGGCCCATCCGTCGGAGTCTGCGAGGGCTGGGATGTCGTTGATGCAGGCACTGACGTATCCGCCGAGTTCGCGGGGTACGTCCGCCTCGTCGATGCCGTTGGCCTCCGCGTAGGAGGCGGCCGACACGTCCCACAGGGTGTGGAGGATCGCGATCACGGGGCCGTGCCGTTCGCGTAGGGCTCAGGCCCGATGATCTGCGGCGAGTCCATGCGGCGGGCACCTTTGCGGTCGGCGTACCAATTGCAGGAGTTGCAGGTGCGTGGGGATGTCACGCGAGGTCCCGCAACTCTCGGTGGATCTGATCCAGTTGCGCCACCACTGACCGGAACGCTTCCTTCACGCCCGGGTCGTCGGCGCCCTCCAAGAGCCCCAGGGCGGCACTGACTTCCTGCCGTGCCCCCTCTGCGAGACTGCGGATCCAGCGATCGCGGCGTTCGGGTTCCACTGCCATGGGTGATCAGTCCTCGTCGTCGTTGTCGTCGGCCAGCTCGGCGTGTCAGTCCTCGCAGCCGTTCCTGGGCTGCTCCTCGTGGTCGGGGCAGAGTTCCTTGACCTCGTAGGAGAGGCCTTCGTTCGCGGTGTCTTCCACGTAGGCCTTGACGGATGCTCCGGCGGCGACGCGCCCGTACCCGCCGTGGAAGCCAGTTTCGATGCACTCGCCGTCTTCGAAGACTCCGTACTCCCCGGTGTCGGCGCTGGTCTCGATGACGGGCTTCTTCGCCGCGACTGTTGAGCGACGGCCTTGCCGAGAGAGTCAAGGACCATCGTGCCATCGGCCAGACAGCCGATGGTGTGCCGCGCGCCGTAGCAGCTGGTCGTGGTGGCCACGTCGAGGCTGGTGACGGTGTCGCGGACCGCGAAGTAGCCGTTGCCGAGTTGGTTGACCGTGTAGCGAGGGGGCGGTCTCGGTCACGGTGCTGGTCTCTCCTGCTCGGTGGTGGTGAAGTAGCCGTGGATGGTATGGCGCAGGGCTTCGCGCATGGCGCGCTTGTTGGGGTAGCCCTCGCTGCCGTAGTCGGATCCGCTGCTGATGAACCAGCCGGACGCCGTGGCCCCCTCGGTCTTGTAGCAACGTGTAGCCGTCGCGACTACTTCGACGTCCGCGTGCTCGGGGGCCGTGATGTTGTCTGCGACGGCGCGGGGGTTCTTGGCCTGGTCGGGGTTGGGGATGTACAGCGCCCACACCGTGTGGCCCAGTTCGACGATGGCGATGTGCTCGGCGTCGTAGGGGGTGCGGGTCTGGTTCTCGGTCATTGCAATCACTTGAGCTCTCCAGTTCCGTGTACGGCGGCCGTGGAGGGCGAGGTGGGCGAGCAGGGCGGCGATCCCGGGCGCGGCTCCTCGATCTCGAACTGGACGACGATCTCGTCGTCGCCAACGTGAAACCACAACGCGTTGCCGGGCACCGACCCATCGGCCGGGATGCCGTGCGCTGTCCGGTAGCCCTACTCAGCGGCGGCCCACGCATTGCCGATGTCGTCGGAGGCTGCGCCCCAGCATTCGACTGCGGGCACGATCCAGCGGCGAATGGTGCGGGTGACGGTTTCGGTGGTGTGCATGGCCATGGGTCAGGCCTCCTTGCCGGGCTGGGCGACGGCGGTGTCGTCGTTGTAGCTGTGGCCGGGGCACCAGATGTGCGGCTTCTCGTGCCACGGGTGACCGTCGTGGTAGTCGTCGTGACCGCAGTCCTGCGGGCCGGTGATCGGTTCCTCGTCGGCCTGCTGCTCCTCGACAGCATCCAGCGCGGCCAGGACTCGGACCCCGGCACCGGCGTACAGACCTTTCGCGGCGGCCCGGATGCGGTCCACGGCTGCACGGTGGGAGGCGACACGGTAGGCGGTCGGCGTTATGCCGAGTTCCGCGGCGGCCTCGGCGGTGGTGGGCCGCTCTTCCCCAGCCACCGGACGCGGCACAGCGGGCTGCGAGCAGTCGGCCGGCCGGTCGGCAAGCGGGGCGATCCCGGCCTCAACGGCGGCGCGCAGCCAGAGCCGGGCTTCCGTGGTGGCCTTCTCGCGCTCCGAGAGCGGCAGGTCCTTCCACTCGGGAAGCTTCGTCGCCTTCTCTCGGGCGAGGCGGTGCATGTTCTTGGCGAGCTGGAGGGCGCGCGGGTCGGTGGTCACGGAGGCGCCTCCCGGGGCGTAGGGGCGTGTGGTTCAGGCTCCCGCGGATCGCGGAAGTCGTTCCCCCGGGCCCATTCGGGGCCGGGGAGAGGGTGGTGGTGGGTCAGGCGGCTGCGGTCTCCACAGGGGTGACCGAGTCCGGGCCGACATACACAGCCGCGGCCTCGTACCAGCGGTCGAGGCCCTTGTCTCAGTAGCCCTTGCGGGCCGCCGCGCGGGACTGTGCTTCGGCGTCACGATCGGGGATGGTGGCGAGGAGTTCGCCAGGGTTGTCGGCCGTGGCGAGGCACTTGGTACGGGTCGGGTCGGCGTACAGGGTCCACACGTCGCCGCCCATCCGGGGCCAGTAGGAGAGCTGCCAGAACCGGCGGTTGGCGTAGCTGATCTGCCAGGAACGCGGGCCGGACGGGTGCGCGCTCACACCGTCCGGCAGGTCCGGCAGTTCCGGCGCTGGACCGTACGCACGGTCTATGTAGGCGAGGTGTTCGGCCGTCGCCGTGATGGCGACGCGCACCGTGTGCGGCCAACGGTGCCCCTCAGGCAGCATCGGCGCCCACTCCTTCCACTGCGCCTCGCTGCTCGCGCTACCGATGTACGGCGCCCAGGCCGCGCCGCGCGCGTAGTTGAAGCCGAGCCGCATCAGGTGCCAGCCGGCGGCGGTCTTCAGCCCTTCCGTGTTCGCGCCGTCGGTGATGGCGTCCAGGTAGATCCCGGCCGGGTCGTTCTCCCGACCTGCCGCGCCGCGCTCCGTGAGCGGGATCATGTGGCGTTCCGCCGTCCCGCCCTCGGCGGTCACAAGCCGCAGCGTGCCGCCCCCACCGGCGAGCGGGTACGCCATCCGGATTTCCGCGACGGTCGGCAGGGCGGCGAGCTGGCCCGCACGCATCCGCTCGGTCATGTCGGCCGACACCTGGGAACGCTCGCCGTCCTCGGAGGCCAGGCGCCACGCGGTGCCGCGCGCACGAGCGCTCTGACCGCGAGTCGCCGGCGCGGCCGACTCGGGCGCGGCGGCGGCCTTCTCCCGCTGGGTGGCCACGTGCCCGACCACGAGCGCGAGCGCGCCCTTACGGGTGGTGCTGTGGCTGCCGCACTGCCGCCGCTCTCCGCCGACTTCACGCACCTGCCAGAACGACATCCCGTGTTCCGACACCTGGTAGGCGGCATACGTGGCCTGTGGGAACCGGCGGCCGTTGAGGTTCTCGCCGGGCAGGTCGAACAGCCAGCCGTCTACGCCGTACTCGGTGCCCTGCGGCGCACGGCCGTTGGTCGGGGTGTACCGACGGTACGAGCGGGTGGCGATCTCCCGAACGATGCTGCGAGCCTGCGTGGTCATGCTGGGGGTTCCTTCCGGGATTGCTCCGTTGTCGGGGACCCTGCGCCGGTCAGCGCGGGTCCGGTGTCCCCGCTCCGTCTTGCTCGGGGCGCCGGTTGTGATCCGGTTGGGGGCTGTGCGTCTTAGAACGGGGGGCCGTCGTAGGGACGAACGACGTACAAGCGGCCGTCGTCGTGCACGGCCAGGCGCTCGCCGTCCTCCAGCGTGAAAGCGCCGCGTCCGGCCTTGTAGCCGCAGCCGCGCACCGTGCACACGTAGACCGGCTGACCGTGGCTGAACAGGCCGGGTACAGGGGTGTAGCCGCCAAAGCCGCACTCTGCGCACACCTGGGGGACGAACTCCTCATCCCCGATCACCATTTCGCCGGTGTGCCGCTCGGCCGCCCGCGCGGCACGCTCCTCACCGCGTGCCACACACGCCGGGTTGTCGCACGGCCGGTGCCCGATCAGGCCGTCCGTGGACGCGTGGCGGATCTCGATCAGGCCGGTGTCGTCGCACCACCCGCAGAAGGACTCGGGGGCGTGCAGGGTTTCGCCGTCGGGGCATCCGGCCTGGTTTGACACGTCATACCAGGCGCCTTGCCCGTCGGCCTCGATCCACTCGATGTCGCGGGCGCAGTGCAGACAAGTGCGGGTCTCGGTCGTGGTGCTCATTCAAGTGCTTCTTCCGGAGGTTGGACCGCGCGCTGGTCGGTCACACGGCAGGGGTGACCGGTCGCGGGGTCAGCGGGGTTCGGCCGTGAGGTCCGCCAGACGTCGCTGGTAGGCCCCCCACACGCGGTCGGTGTCCAGACTGGGGCCGGCGGTGTAGCCGGTGGTTGAGGAGACGTGCGCCCATGCGCCGTGCACGGTGACGGCTTCCCGGTACTCGGTGCGGCTGGCCGGGTGAGAGGCGATGGTGACCCACTGCGCGCCGGTCAGGGACTGATAGGTGTGCAGGTGGGCGGCCACGTCGGCAGCCATGGCGTCCGCTGCGGCGGCCGGGTCGGTGATGTCGGCGGGCGCCTCGGTGAAGTCGCAGTGCACGTGACGGGTGTTGAAATCGTCGGTGATCACAGCACTGATGCCGAACAGTCCGACCAGTGGCACGTCGTAGCCGGACACGGCGGGGCCGTTGGTGTGGGAGTGCGCGTCGATCCACACGCCCGGCTGGCCCGGGGCGGTGGTCACCAGGGAGGCGCCGGGCAGGGAGTGCCAGGGCTTGACCACGCGGAAGGTGACGCCGTGCGCGGTCAGCGCGGCCTTGAGGATCGTGCCGGTGCGCTCGGCGGTGGCGGGGGCGGTCTTGCTCAGGTCGTGGGGCCAGGAAGTCATGGTGCACCTCTCACATCGATGGGGTGTGGGTGGGGCTGAGTGCGTGCGGCCCGGCTCGACCGGGCAACCGGCCTACCGGGCAGCGCGGGTGGATCAAAGGAACGGCGCGCCCTGCTCCGTGCGGAGGGGCGGGGACCAGACCGGCGCTGATCGCCATACGACGCTCGGGGCTCACCCGCCGTTGAGGGGCACGCCGGGCACGCGGGTGCCGTGCTTCTGGGGTGGGGGCGGCCGACCGGCCGTAGCCTCCGCTGTGGCCTCCGTGCGCGCGGTTTCGGCCGTCTCCTGCTCCTGGGTGGCCTCCGCCTCGACCGGCGCGGCCTCCGTCTGTCCGAGGGTGCCGCCCGCGCCGTTGCGGTACTCCGCCGGGGCCGGAGCCTCGGGGGACGTTGCCGTCGTGCAGCTCGGCGACCGCCCTTGGCGCGCGCCGTGCATGTGTCCTCATGCCCTGAAGGCCAAACCGGATCAGCTCCGCTGATCCGGCAGAAAGAGAGAGACCCCCGCCAGGCGAGCATCATGCTCAGCCGACGGAGGCTTCGCTGAATTCACCTGCCGACGCCCAGAGGTGAGCCTCAGTCGGCTACGGCTGAATGCTGCCGTCCGGCACGAGGATCGTGATCCGGTCCTGGCACAGCTGCTGGCCGCCGTTCGAGAAGAGACCACTCAGGATTCCTGCGTCCGTGCCTTCCTGGTCGGGCCCGATCTTCAGCCGACTCCTGTCGTGCGGGTCTCCGGTGTAGCTCGGCTTCGAAGAGTCGATGGGCTGGACCGTGCAGCGCAGCCGCTCCAGCCGCGGCGTCCGGTCCGCCTCGTGCGGATCGATGATCCGGACCGTGATGTCGTTGGCCAAGGTCTTCTGGTACCAGAGGAAGCCCGTCGGCCTCTGCTCCTGGGTGGCCACCGTGCCGGGCACGACGACGTCCTGGTCCTGGACCGTCGTGAAGTCGAAGCTGATGTCGGACGAATACTCCGAGGAAGTCGTGGCCCTGTAGTAGCTGCCGTCGGCACGCTGCGCGAGCCTCAGCACAGGGTCCGCGGCGTAGACGATCTTCGTGTTGGCCATGGCTGCGCGGTCCTGAGCTTCCTGGCTTCTCATCTGGTTGCCCCAGATGACCAGGCTCGCGACCAGGGCGGCGATGGCCGTGATCGCGATCGCCCAGCCGCGAAGGAGCGAGCGCCTGCGTAAGGGGATGTTGTACATGGCGGTGGTCTCTCTCTTTCTGCTGATGCTCAGGCGGTTGCGAGGTCGCTGCGCACGCACAGCCGCTTGGCGAAGAAGCCGCCCTCGATCTCGAAGTGGCCCCGGTGCAGCTCGTAGAGCGCAGGGCAGACGGGCCCGGAGGCCCAAGCCCGGATCGCTTCCGGGAAGGAGGCTCTGCCCTCCCAGGCGAGATGCCAGGCCTGGCAGTAGTAGACGACCTTCTGGAGCTTCATCGCGGTCATCGCCAGCCGATCGGACTCGGCCGCGGCGTGCCCCTGCAGGAAGTACTCGGCGACGTCGAAGACGGATGTCTGAGACTGAGCGATGGTTCCAACCCTCGTTCCGCTTCGATCACCACCAGTGCCGGAACAGGTAGTCGCCGCGCGGCACTTCGCCGCGACGGATGAAGTCGGCGAGGACCAGGCGCAGCGACGCCGAGAAGGCGCGATCGGCGAAGAACCGGTTTTCGAACACGGCGTTCTCGAGGTCCTGCGTCGCCGGCGGGTTCGCCTCGACGGTGGCTGGTGTGTTTTCGTCGGCGACGCGGATGCTCAGCCAGTAGTCCAGCTCCGTCATGCCGGTCTTGAAGGCTCTCTCGCCGGTGCGGGAGTCCCAGCCCAGGTAGATCTCGGCGTTGTCGAGGTCGTCGAGTGCCTGCAGGTAGTCCTCGTCGGAGGTGAGCTCGTAGAGCTTCACGCTGTCATTGCCGATGTGCTGGTCGTCCCGCTGGCATCCGCGCAGCGAGCTGTACGGCTTGCCGTAGACGCGCTCGGCGATGGCCTCGATCGGAATGTATCCGTTCTCGGCGGTCACAAGATCAGCATGCGGTTCCAGCGTGTAGACGCTGCGGGGCGTGTATTCGGGTGCATCGGGCATGACGGGGCCTCCTCTGCGCGGTTCGGAAATGGTTGCGGGGACGAGCCAGTGCGGCTCAGCGCTCGCCTCGCAGGAGGTCCGCCAAGGCCTGAGCATGGGCGTTCTTCGCTTGTTCGACGGCGGCCTGCTCCTGGAGGGAGTGGATCTTCTCCCCCGCCTGGATGCGTTCGTCGACGGCGTCCATGGCGAGAATGACGGCAGCGAGTTCGAGCCGGGCGTCCGCCACGCGGCGTTTCAGCTCGGGGTGTCGCTCGGACATCACGCTCAGCCGGTGGACAGCGTCGATTTTCTGCTCTTCGCTGACGGTGGACAACGTCATTGGGAATCCTCCTCATCGATTTGGCCCCGTTGTTCGGCGCGGTATCGGCGGACGGCATCGGCCCAGGCTTCGGGCGGGAGGCTGCGTTCGGGTGCTGGCCCGGGTGGGCTGCTGTCTGACGGCCAGGCGCCGGGCTGGTGTCCGGGCGGTGGTGGGGGTTTCGGTTTCGCTGGTGGTTCGCGGCGGGATTTGCCGATGGTGGTCCGCGCCCGAAGTAGTTGCCGGAGTTCGCCACTGTCCTCACAGCGGACTGCGGCAACGTTCTCGACCTGGATGCCGTCGTCCTGGGGAATCTGGGCGTCGGTCACGACGGGGCCTCCGAGATCTTGCGGCCGGCCGCGGTCTTGGGGGCGCTGCCGGCGGCGAAGGGGTGACCTCGCGACTCGGACGGGGGCTGCTTGCCCGGGAATTCAGGGCGGGAGCTTTCGGATGACAACGGCGCCCGGTACCCCGCGAGGTCGACCTTCCGGCCTCGGGCAATCTCGGCGGCTGGGACGTCGATGCGGAAGCCGCCGACCGGGTAGCTCGGGTGGTCGGAGAACACCACGGCACACATCCAGGAGCCCGAGTGGAGCTTGCGCGGCAGCGGCTCCTCCTCGACGCCTTCAGGCAGAGCGTCCTTCCGGAACTCGATCGGCACCGCCACGATGCGGTATGGCCGGTCAGTGCGCGGTGGCTCCCACGGCAGTTCGACGAGCAGGTCCTTGGGCCACTCTTCGATGGTCACGGGCAGGGTGGACAGGTAGTGGTTGATCGAGCCTTCGGGGGCCTGGGCCAGCCGGGCCCGCTCCTGTTCTTCGGTCTCGATGAAGCCGATGTGGCTGAGGAAACTCATGGTGGTCAGTGCTCCTTGGTCAGTGGCTTGTGCTGGGCCCGGGCCGCCGGCATGGGTTCGAAGAAGGCGAGCTCGTCGAGCTCGCAGCGCACGCCGTAGATGCGTGCGGCCTCCAGGGCGGCGAGGTCCTGGTGCACGGGGTCGTCCGGCCTCGTCAGCCAGTGGCCGAACACCCCGGTGTCGATGCCGTTCCGGGGAAGAGGTGGGGGCACAACTCCTCCTCCCTCAGGTGCCGGGCCCCCGGCCGGGTCAAGGAGTACGCGGCCGATACGGAAGAGCGATTGAGTGCACTTCCCCACGCCGGCAGCGGTGGGGTGGGGAAGGTCGGCGGCATGCAGTCGGGCCAGGTTGGTCCAGAACGGGCCTGAATGCGGCCTGCCTGCCGAGACCTGCGGCTTCGGCGTGCGGTGTCCGGCGGGGACGGGCCGGTGCGGCCCGTGGTGGGTGAGGCGCCGTGCAGCGGCGGTCGGTAAGCCCCGCAAGCGGTGACCGGAGGTGGCCACGGCTCTGCGCACGGTGCGCTTCCCGCTTTCACTCGGTCGCGTTCGCGGCAGCAAGGCGTTCGGCCAGCGCGAGCACCTGCGCGAGCTGCTCGGTCGTGAGGTGATATGTGCCGGTTTCCCTGCCGTGCGTCTGGCCGGTGACGTCCGCGGAGGTGATGCTCACGCACTTGAGGCCCACGAGGCGCTCGCGCTCGGCCGCCCTGGCCCTGTCCTGCTCCATCTCGTCCCAGAGGGACACGGCGACCTTCGCGGTCTTGCCGATCTTCCAGCCGTCGGCGCGGCGGATTCTCTGGCCGTCCGGGGCGGTGATCTCGATGGCCCCGACGTGGTCACCCCACATGCCGGTGAACAGGACGGTGTGGCCGGTCCTCGTGACGGTCTCTGCCCGGACGGAGTTCTTGTGCTTCCTGGCGAGGTCGGCGATCTCGGTGGCGAAGGCGCTGCGCAGGCCGGCGAGCGGGGTGTCCAGGTCGGGCTTCTCGTACACGATGCTGTTCCTGTCTCTTTGCAGGCGGAATGAAGGAGGAGTCGCTCAGCGCGTCTCGCTGTAGCCGCACTCGGAACACGTGTGCGTGACCTTTTCGGCCTTCGTGCCGACGCGGACGCCTTGGGCGTTCGACTCCATGTCGATGGCGCAGTTCGGGCAGTCCATGGCTCGGCTCCTGACGCGACGAGGATGTTCTTCAACGCCAGATCCGGATCAGCTCCGCTGATCACATGCTCACTGCCTCCACGGGACGAATAAGACGAGCCACGAAGAAGAAAAAACACAGCACCCCGGCGCAGCTGCTGCCCGAAGGCAGAGCGCGCACCGGGGTGCTGGGGAAGCCGGAGCCGCGGAGATCTCCAGGGGAGCACCGCAGGTATCAGCTGCAGTGCTCAGGAATTGAACCTGTTCCGCGTGGTCGGTCTGCACGGTGTGCCAACTGGCGTACGCCGGGAATCAGTCGGCGCACTGCGGGTTCGAACCGCTCCGTGCAGAAGTCGTGGTGGTGTGTCGTAGACCGCACGGATCAGCTGCTCTGATCTCGGAGGGCCGGGGTTCGCTTCTCGCGCATCACGGCACTCGCAGGAAACCGATGGGGATATTGACGGTGCTGTCTTCGCACGCGCCGTACAAGGATCTCACGGTGTTCGCGCCCTCCTCGCAGACGATGGCGATCTCGCACCCAGGCAGGGGTGGACGCCGTCGTGGGGCACGTAGTGCCCCAATACCGGGACGTACCTGGTGGGGAACTGCTCGGGGAAGAGGGGTGGCGGGCGCGGGAGCTGAGGGTGGTCCGTTCAGCAGGGCTCGGCGAGCATGGTGGCCAGCGCGCGGTCCAGGTTCGCGAGGAACCCGGGCGTTTCCGCTTCGCGACCGTAGGGGACGGCCTTCGCGGTCCGTTGGAGAAAGTCGCCGAGCGCCTGACCAGGCAGGCTCAACTCGGCGGTCCCGTGCCGGGAATCCAGGCGAAGGCACAATGTGTGCGAAGGCAGATCGGCGGGGTGGATCTGCACATCGCCCATTCCCGCGGGCCCGCTCAGTCCGTCCCGGAGCAGCTCCCGCCCTAGGGTCCACATCACCGGGGCATGGTCACCGCCCAGGTAGAAGGTGACCTCGACGCAGTAGGGGGTGTCCGGCGAGTATGACAGGCGGGCCAGGACCCACGCGGCTGCCGGGAAGTCGAGGCGCACGTAAAACTGCGTTTCCATTCGGGCTCCATTGGAATGTTGACCCAGGCGGGCCGGTGCGTTGCCGCAGAGGCCCTCAGAGCCTCCGGCGCGGCGCTCTGCAGCGCCAAGCCAGCCGGGGAAGCGGGCGGGCGGGGGTCTGGGACCGGGCGGGCCAGGTGGGTACGTGCAGGCCCACGCGGCCTGGGAGGGCGGCGGGGTGGGCCTGTGTAAGGGGGAGAGCTGTGAAGGGGCACGGATGCGGCGCCGGAACGAAGTCGCGGCGAACCGCGGCGCGCGCCCCCGGAAGGTGGCTGCCGGGACGCTTCCTCTTGCGGGGGGCGCGGTTACAGGTGGGGGTTACGGGCGGCCTCGTCGGCCCAGTCGGCGGCCTCGTGGTCCTCACGGCCCTCGATTCCCGCCGCGAACACACTCCATCCGCCCATCACGTTCGCGGCGCTGAGGTAGCCGTGTGCCCACATCGCGACGGCGGTTGTGTCTTCGGGGAAGGCGACCGGTTCGGATGCGCCGTGCCCGGTGAGGTAGAACCTGTGCTGTTCAGCCTCGCTGGGGAACCACGCGAGGTCGGCGATGACGAATTCAGCCTCGGGGTAGCGTGCGACGACATCTGCGGTGGTCATTCCGCGGTCCTGGTCGTGCTGTGTCGGCTCGTGCCACACGATGAGGAGGTCCGGATCGTCGGAGCCTTGGCTACGCCAGACTTCGTCGACTCTGGCGGCCGGAGGGTCGCCGCGCTGGGCAGAGGGAACGGTGATGGCCGGGGCACGGGGAACCGGAGAGTTCATGACACTCCTGTTGAGTTGACGGGGTACCGGGCTGACCGTCTGGGATGGCGGGTGCAGACCTGGCCACCGGCGGTGCATTACACGCAACAGGACCTGCCATGAGTGCAGTTGACGTTACGTGGCGGGTCTGGTCTTGAGGCAGGCCAGCGCCGGCCCCGTACGGATACGGGGCCGGGCAGGTGCAGGTGGCCCCGGAGCGACTAGCGCGACCCGGGGCCAAAGGGCAGCTGCTCGTCCTGTACGGCGCTGGCGTGCGCGACGGCGACGGGCGCGGCAGCAACGACGGGCGCAACCTGCTCCTGCTTGATGGCGTGGTTCTGCGCCTCGGCGGCCTGCACGCGCTCGCCCAGGCGGGCCTGGGTCACGGATCGCGGCTCGAGGAAGGCGATTTCCTCGGAGATCACCTTGAGGTCGAAGACCTGCTCGCCACCCCTGGAGTAGCGGTCCATACGGAGCGAGAAGCCGACGGCCACAAGGTCACCCCTGTGAATGTTGGCGTAGGGGCCCAGACCCTGGGTCTGCGCCCGGACGAAGGCCTCGACCGGCACGGCGTCCGAGTCGCGCTGATTCTGCGCGTTGGTGTAGGCGCGGTCGGTGAAGACCGTGAAGAGGACCTTCTTGGAACCGTCCTTGTTCTCGAAGACCTTGGGGTCGTTCGCGAGGCGGCCGATGAGCTGTCCGTTGTTGCGGGGGTTCGACATGATTCTTCTCCTCGAATACAGCACAGCGCCCGGATCGATGTCGTCGTCCGCGCGCAGTTGGGTGGGTTGTTGAGATGTTCAGTTGTCTGTCATGCCACCATCCGGATCAGCTTCGCTGATCAGATGCTGTTCTCTTTCAATGCTTCTTCCGAATCAGCTGTGCTGATCGAATGCCTTGTCACTCCGAGTCCCGAATCGGCTTCGCCGATCAGACTCGCGCTCCTCGCTGAGTGACCGGCCACACACTCCCCCGACCAGACCTCAGGCTTGATGTCCGGATGTCCCGCAACTCGGCCTCCAGTTGGTCCGCTCGTGCGGTGTCGCCGGCCTTGCGGGCGAGCCGGTAGGAGTGTTCGAGATCCGCGATCTTGACCCGGTGGACGACCGCCAAGGTGATCTAGAACATCAGGACCATCACGAAGATCATGAGGGTTCCTGCGAGGAACGGCCCGAGGAACTCAGGGGCGGGAGTCCCTACAGCGTCACCTGCACTTCGTAGGCCGTCGTGAGGTAAGGCCCGACGGTGAGCGCGTGCACGGGCTTCACCAGACCCGCCTGAGCCAGGCGAGCCGTCAGACCCGAGTGCTCGGACCAGTCCTTGATGAAGACGTTCCCGGGCTCGGGCGTGAGGCCGTAGCCCTGCAGGCTGATCGAGATGGGCTCGGCGGGGCCCTCGGCGTTTTCGAGCTCCAGCACGCGGTCCTCGTCGTCGTGCACGAGCGACCCGGTCAGCTCGATGCAGCCGAACTTGACTGTGACGTCGTGCTTCGCGGTGGTCGTGGACTCAGCCATGGTGATCTCGCTCTTCTCACGTAGTGGATGCGTTGTGGTGACCCCCGGGCAGCCGTGGCATGGCCAAGTCTCTGGCGACGCGCGATGCTCCTGGGCGGGGTGGCCACGGGGACATCGGACGTCCACGGGCGCAATAAGCAGATGCCTCCGCTTTCGCGCAACCGGCCTCATGGGTTCCAGTGCAGCGGTGAGATTTGAACCCACGAAGCAACCGTGCTCGTGAGCGAGGGGGATGCCGATGCCTCTGCAGATCTGCTCCCGGATCGACTGCGTCGATCCAGATCAGTCACCAGCCAGCGCCTGCTCGCGATACAGCTCGCCGATCCGGGCAACGGCTCCAGCTGGAGGCTCATAGACGGGCGGCAACTCGCTGATCATGACGTCGAGTTCCCGAGCACCCGGCAGTGGCGCGGGCCGTGGCATGGCCTTGCCCTCGGCAGTGCCGAGGTACTGAGAGATCGCGCGCTCGATGCACTGGTTACGGATCAGCACTCTGTTGATGCCGCTGACCTCGTCGAGGTCCAGGTCGAGGGTCACCGCCCGGTTGAGTGCCCGGCGGATGCGGTGCTCGATGGTGCACTGCGCGTTCAGATCGATGGTGGTGTCCTTGTAGCCGAGCAGCACCGCGTCGAAGACGCCTTCGATGCTGTCCGGGAGATGCCAGCCGGGGAGATGCCCTAAGGTGCCATCCGTCTCGCGGTCGTCGGCGTCGAGCAGACGGTTCCAGTTGTCGCGCCGATGCGTCCACTCGTCGTCCGAGACCTCCGCCGGCCGGTCAGCCTGGTTCTGGTAGTGGTAGTCGACAAAGATCGGGTGGCCATCGGCTTCGAGGGCCAGGAGCGCGTCGGTGTACGCGCGGCTCCCTGGGAAGGAGTACGCCAGCCGGCGCGTGCCGTAGTCGTCGTCGACCTGGCCGAAGACGATGCTGAAGCGCAGCGGATCGTGGAACGTCATGCGGTCATCAAGTCCGGCCTGCTCGTCGAGCCAGAGCTTCCGGGCACGGTAGACGAGGTAGTTGTGCAGAGGGCCGCCCATGTCACGTTCGCGTACCTCGTCGTTGTCGACGACGCGGGCGACGTTCCTGGCGATGATGGGTACAGCCAGCTCGCGGAAGACCTCGCGCATGCGCTTGGAGATCATGCGGGTGAGTTCGAAGAGGTCGGGCGCGTGCGCGGTCAGCCGCAGCCCGTCGTACAGCTTGGTGCTCATCGGATTTTCCGTTCTCGGGACGCCCGTATAGCTGTCAGGCAGCTGGAGCGAGGTCGTTTTGAGTGATGTGCCTGGCGTGCGACGTTCGACATAGGCGCGGGTGCGTTCGTCGAAGCGCATCCCGACCAGCACGATGGTGTGCAGCGCGTTGTTCGCGGCCCGGGCACCGTCGCGGTTGAGGCGGTGACGGTGGGTGCGGCCGGAGGAAGCCGGGATCAGCCCGACCCCGGCGAGGTGCGTGAACACCCTCTCGGACCGCATGTGTTCGGGTTTGTCCCCGGCCGAGGTGAGGGCGCGTCGACGACATACCTCACGAACAACCGCGGGTTCCTGGCAGGTTGGAAGTCGCAGAGTGGGCCGCGCGGATGACCGTGGAACGCGACAATACGGCCATGACTGCTTATCTGCTGTCGATCAACGGGGCATTCACGCGGCACGCGACGATCGAAAAGGCCGGCGAGGCAGCCATCGCGGCGATTGACAGTCGCCTCGATGAGGCGACAAGCACATTCGTGCGCGATGCGAGGTTCGTGAAGCGGGCGTTCGCCTCCGGAGACGTCAAGGCCGCTACGCGTGAACACGGCGAGTGGTACGGATCCCTGGGCAGTTCCGGCGATGCCGCGATGCATGTCCGAGTGATCGAGGACGTGAACGGGAAGCTCTGGGCGGAAGTAGCAGCAGAGGCAGCCACGATCGACGACATGGACGCCGAGCCGGACGCGCACCGCGACACGCTGCTTGGACAACACTTCGGCGGGCTCAATGAGGAGTCGGCCGACGCCGTACGACGTGAGATGCAGCGCCGGGAAGACGCCGGGCTGCCCGCAGTACCTGAGATGCACTGGGAAGACTGACCGGCCGCCCCAGCGGGACCCGCTCGGCACCCCGCAGGGCGCCGCGGCACATCCCGAACAACCGTGGTTTCTGGCAGGCTTTCGCTCGCAGAACGGCCCGCGCCGATGAACACCGGAGAGACACCGTGACCGAGCAGACCAGCCACCAGGACGACCGCGAGACGCGCGTACGGCACCCCTTCGGCCATCGGCCGTACCTCGTGCCCAACCCCGCGGGGCGCGTGCTCGGCGAGCTGACCGCCATGTACGTCGACGGCGACGTCGACCTCGAAGGGATCGCGAAGGTTCTCAAAGCGTCTGACGACGCCGGCCGCACCTTGGAAGACAACGCCCTCGGCGTGCTCGACGCGCTGCGTGTCGAGGGCACCCTCGACGCCGCTACGTACGAGCGGCTGCGGGGCACCGTCGAGCGGGCAGGCGACGAGGCGGGTGTGTACGTCATGAGCACCCGCGAGCGGACAGACGAACCGGTCGGCGAGGGCGCGTTCGTCGAGAACTACACGTCGCGCAAGGGGGACTGACCGGCGTGTCCCGGCTGACACCGGAACAGGCGGCCGACCGGCTCGGCATCGCCGACGAGCACGTCGACGTGTTCCCCCGGCAGGGGGCGACGGAAGCAGGCGGCGTCAGGTCTCCTCGCTGATCTCGATCAGGTGGGTGCGGATCGCGCCCATCGGGTCTGGCGCCTGCACCCGCAGGCGCACCGGCTCGCTGGGCACGGGCGGGATCGGTTCGCCGGTGTGGATGTCGCCGTACTGTGGGCCGGCTTTCTTGTTCAGCGCGGTATGGATCAGCGTGCGCAGCTCGATCGGGCTCATCGCCGGACCTCCTTGACGCTCGGGGTGCCGTTGAACTTCGCGACCCACGCTCCGGGCGGTCCGGTCAGGCGGGCCGTTGTGGTGCCGTCCGGGCTCGGCGCCCAGCCGGCCATCGCCGTGCGACGCGCGTCCTCCTCGTCCAGCGCACGGACGGTGGTGGTGATCGGAGCCATGATCGTGACCGTGAACGTCTTGAGCGGCGGCGCCGTCCTGCGCCACTTACGGTACTGAGCAACGGCATGCTGGTAGCGCACCAGCTCCCGCACGTACTGCTCGATGCGTACGAACCCGCGGGCCGCGTCGTGGCCGGTGGTGTCGCTGCCGCTGAACCGCACCCACTCTCCGGTACCGACCCCGCAGGGACCCGAACGCTCGTACAGGGCGTCCCGCGGGGCACCTGCGGCCTTCGCCTTCGCGCACCGATCCTTGATGTACTCGGCGTGGGACCCGATCTCTACGGCCCAGGCGACCATGTGCAGGTAGCCGTGATGCTCGGCAGGATCGGTGACGTGGCTGATGGCGCCACCGTAGGGCGGGTTGAACTTCGGCTCCTGCACGGTCAGCTCTCCTTGATCGCGGTGTCGGAGGTGGTGGTCGGAATATCGAGACGGCGTCTGTCAACCCGGCACTTCCCGACATAACAAAAGCGGCCCACCGGAATGGTGAGCCGCTGAGTTGTTGTGGCGTCCTTGGGCCTACTGTCCTTCGTGGCAGAGCCCGTTGTCGATCAGGTACGTCTTGTCGGCAGCCAGCTGCCGGGTCTTCTCGATATAGCTGGAGCTGGTCCTGGCCCGCCCTGCGGCTGCGTCCGTGATGATCCTCATTGCGGACTGCCACTCTTCTGCGCTGCCTTCTGCCTGGTGCGCCTGCTGTAGTCGTCCGATCAGGCGGTAGGACCGCACGAGATCCTGGGCCAAGTCGCTCGGTGCGGGAAGCGGCATGTGGTGGAGGCTGCCCCACGGCGTGGTGAGCAGCGCGGTCGAGCTGACAACGGCGATCTTCATTGGTCAGAGGTTCCTCTTGAAGATAAAGACGCGCCCGTTGCCCTGGACGAAGGCCTCGTCTTCCCTGAGCACGTACTCGGTTGAAGCGGGTGTGGGGCGCGTACGACTTCTCGGTCTCGACCCGAACGTCATGGGCGAACTGCCTGTCGAACTGTACGTCCGCCAGCTTTTCATGCCGTCGACTGCGGCCACGCCGACGTTCTCTCGGACTTCCTCAGGCATGGTGAACCGCTGCTCGTCGCGTCAGTGTCCCAGCGGAAGCTGCGTACGGCGTCCTCCCACATCCGGATGCGGACCCACACCTTCCCGAGGTTCCGCACGGTGATCTTCTCCATGCCGACGATCCGCAGCATCGTCGCCAGGTGCTCTTACATGTCACTCACCGGTACCCCTCCTGCTCGATGATCGCGGCCAGCGTCAGCTCGGCCCGCTGCTTCTTGACGTGCGTTTCGTCGTAGGGGCAAAAAGAGCACCAGTCTGTTCCTTAAAGTTCAGCACTTCTACGGATGCGGCCGTGCGCAGCCCTGACCCGTGCCTGGAGGACCTCCTTCACCGCCCCGGCGGCGAACTCCAGGCCGCGGTCGATCCGTACGCGCTCGGGCACGTTCGACGGCCGCCCGGCGCTTCTCCGCCGGCACCCTCCCCATGAACCGAAGTGTCAGTGGGTGTCGGCACCGCCGTCCCCGAACATGCGCCCGCATCCACACGTCCGGGTGGACTGTCGCGGAACGGGTGACGCGAAGGCGCCGGGTGTGAGTCGGATGGAGCCGTACGGGCCCGGATTTCCTCAGCAAAGGGTGTAGGCGAGTTGTTGAGGAGCCGGGGTTTTTGAGGGAGTTGTTGAAGGCTCTGGGGCCTCCTTCGGGGGGTGTCCGGCTGATCCTCAGAAAACGTTGGTTAGTTGAGGGCACACTGCCGTAGGTGACGACCCTGAGCGACGTGTTCGGCGCCGAGGACGACCTCCTGCTCGCCTTCCCCGCGTGGCCGACCGAGATCCGCATCGGCTATGCCGACGCATCTCCAAGGACAAGAAGTCGGAGAAAAAACGAGGCCCGCCCGGAGCTGAAGGCGTGCTACGCCTTCCTCGGCCCCGGAGACACGCTCGTCGTGCCCTCCCTCGACCGGTGCGGGCGCAGTCTCCAGGACCTGGTGAACATGGTCGGCGAGCTGCGAACCTGCGGGATCGGGTTCATCTCGCTGCACGAGAGGCTCGACACCCTTACCCCCGGCGGCCGGCTCATCTTCCACGTGTTCGCCGCGCTCGCGGAGTTCATCCGGGAGCTGATAGTGGAGGGCACCAACGAGGGCCTGGCCGCCGCGTCGACGGCCAGCCCACCGTCGTCAGCGAGCAACTGCTGCACGTCGCCCGCGACATGATGCCCAACCCGGAGAACAGCATCGAGACCATCGCCACCCTGCTCGGTGTCTCGGTCGGCACCCTCTACAACCACATCCCCGACCTCAAGTAACTGCGGACCTCCCGCGTCCCCGCCCAGCTCAAAGGCAGCAACTCGTGAGCGACCTGACTCTCTTCGCCGACACCCCCACCGCCCCTGCGGCGGAGCCGCCGCTGTCCCCGACCGCGTCCGTCGTCCACGGCGCGGTCATCATCAGCGCCATCGAGACCGCATGGCAGGAGATCCGGCGGCGCTTCGACGGCGTCCCGGACATCTCCGTCACCACCCCGCCCACCGCCGGGGCGCAGGACCCCACCAAGTGCACGGCGCTGCGCACCGGTCGCCGCTTCGTGCGCGACGGGCATCTGACCATGGAACTTCAGGTCTCCTCCGGCACCCTCGGGCTCGGGGGCCGTCCGATGATGGAAGGGCTGCTGCACCACGCCGCGCACGGCCTAGCCCTCACCCGCGGCATCGTCGACGTCAGCGGCGGTGACCGCCGCTGGCACAACAAGAAGTACGGGAGCCTCGCCCGCGAGGTCGGCCTGGTCGCGCCCGCGCGGGCCGCCAAGGTCGTCGGCATGGGCCGCTGCCCCCTGCCCGACACCGAAGCGCGGAAGTGGACCGAGGTGATCGCCGCCCTCGACGGCGCGGCCGCCGTCCAGCTCCAGGCCACCGTCCAGGCCGTCGCCCCGCCGCGCAGTGGACGCTCCGGCTCCCGCTTCGCGATCGTCTGCGAGTGCACCCCCGTTCCCCGGCGCCAGCAGGTCACCCCGCACTTCTACGAACAGGGACCGCTGCTGTGCGGGCTGTGCCTGGCCGAGTTCCGGCCAGCCGACTCCGTCGTGCTGGCCGCCCAGGCAGCTGGGGAGGGCGCGTGATCCCCGCACCGCACCGGATGAAGGGCGCCACGCTCGTCCTCGGGGCCAGACGGCCCGGGGAGATCGGCCCCTTCGGTCCGTACGGCGGCAGGACCGGGCACGACGCCGACGAGCAGGACCAGGCGTACGCCGAGCCGACCGACGACGGTACGGAGCGATGACCACGCTGTGGCGGACCGTGCTGTCCGCGCTCCAGGGCCCCGACGCACCCGGCCGCGAGGAGACCATCGCCCGCGGCGCCGCGGCCCTCGCCCTCAAGCGGACCCCGGACGCGACGGTCGAGGACGTACTGGAGATCGGGCTGTACGAGTTCGGCGTCGCCATCGAGCCGGCGACCGCAGCATCCGCGCTCGCCGCACATAGAGTGACCGAACCCGACCAGGACCGGTGAGGACCACCGCCGGCCCCTCACGCTGCCGGACCGGGCGGCCGCACGGCGGGCCTGGAGCCTGACCACGTCCGAGACCAGGTGCGGCAGGTCGGCGCACAGCTGCGACGCCCATTGATCCGTCAGCGCCCTGCCGTTCACGTACAGCTCGCCATCCACTCCGCCGACGGCGACCAGCGCCCCACCCTGGGAGGGGATCACCATCGCCTGCACCTCGTTGGTGACCTTCCCTTGCCGCACCAGGGCGAGGGTCGCCGCCTGGGCCTGCGCCCGCGCCCTCTCGTCAGGAGGCGGCAGTGGCTGCCGCTCCGACGGCGGCGGAAGGATAGCCACCCCGTCCTCCGGCCCGCCGTCCAGCCCACGTCCGGCGACCTGGTTGTTCTCGTAGAAGGTGACCATCTGCGCCAGGAACGGCATCTCCACCCGTAGCCGCTCGGCGAACGACGGCGTCAGCCGCTCCCCGTTGGCCAGCAACTGCCCGCTCCTGCCGACGGCCACGGACAGAACCTTGCCGTCCGGAGTGAAGTGGTACTTCGCCTCCACGCTGCTCGCCATCAGGCCGACGTCGATCGCCCTGTCCCACAGGCGCCCGACCCTCTCCATCTCCGCCGCAGGGAAAGCCGGTACCTGCGGCATGAAGGAACGGGCGCCGGCCTACCGACGGGCGTTCCGCTGTACGCGCTGCTTCTTGATCCGCCCCATCGGCGGGCCTCCTCGATGATCGGCCCTCCCTGAACCGAACAACGACACCCACTGGTCCAGGATGCGCAGCCCGGACCACTGACCCTTCCGGCGTCGGAACCACTGACACTTCCGCGTCGGCCGACACGTTGCTCGTCGGCAGCAGCGTCCTGGCGGAAGCTGCGTACGGCGTCCTCCCACATTCGGATGCGGACCCACACCTTCCCGAGGTTCCGCACGGTGATCTTCTCCATGCCAACGATCCGCAGCATCGTCGCCAGGTGCCCTTACGCCTCGCTCACCGGTGCCCTTCCTGCTCGATGATCGCGGCCCGCGTCGGCTCGGCCCGCTGCTTCTTGGCGTGCGTCTCGCCGAAGGAGCAAAAAGAGCACCGGTCTGTTCCTTAAAGTTCAGTGCTTCCACGGATACGGCCGCGCGCAGCCCCGACCCGCGCCCGGAGGATGAGCTGTTTCCGGCCGCCTGACGGCTAGCTTTCAGGCATGGACGAGAACGACGAGCAGCTCCTCGACTTCGACAAGACAGAGATCGACTGGCGCCCTGAAAGGGCAGCCGAAGCCCTTACTGGCCCGTATGCGGACATCTATCGCAACCACCTGGCAGTCGCCCGGTGGGCCGACGGATTTGCCGAGCGGAACCAGGCGAGCACCGTGGCCGCCGCGTCCCCCGAGCACAGGGACGGGTTCGTGGAGGGAGTTCTGTGGATGGCCGCCTTCCTGCGGCAGGGTGACCTGCTCCCTGACGGTCAGCTGCTGCAACAGGACCAGCCGGGACTCCCGGACCGAGACGGCACGCCCGATTCGTAGAGTGACGGGATGGACTCCCAGACTCAGGCTCCGGACCCCTACGCGATCCTGCACGGCTGGCTCGCGGGTGCGTACGTCCGGCCCGACGGCCAGCAGGTCATCGGGCGCGTCTGGGACGAGGACACCAAGTACCGTTACCGCCTCTACCTCGCCGGGACCGACGCCCCGCCCGGCTGGAAGCAGGACTGGTTCACCTACATCGGCGTTTTCGTCTGGCACTTCGAGCCCCTGCACATCCAGGACTGGGCCGCACGCCTCTCCGCCTTCGACGGCACCCCGCTCGCCGCTGCGTCACGCGGCCGCGCCGTCTCCGCCGTCCGCAGCTTCTACGCCCACTGCGAGGATGACCTCGGCGCCGCCCGCTGGAACCTGCCGCCCCGGCGTGTGCTCGCCGGACCCACCCCGCCGGCCGCGCGCGAGACCCTCACCCGGTTCCAGACTGGCGCGCTGCGCACCGCCGCCGACCGCTACCGCGGCCCCCACCCCGAACGCGCCCGCCTCGCCACCTACATGACCCTCGCGGGCCTGCGCCCGGGCCAGTCCATCGCGGCCGTCATGCAGTACGTCCAGCGCGACAACCAGGCCGGTCCCACCTGGCAACTGCCGGTCAAGAACAACAGCGCCTCCGCTGTCGGCCCGCTCACCCCCATCCCCCGCCCGCTGGTGTGGGCACTGGATGACTACCTGCCGGTGCGCACCCACAAGGCGCCGCACTCCACCGAGACCGAGGGCCCGATACTGGTTTCCCGCACCGGCCGCGGGCTCGATCACGTCACCTTCACCCGGCTGCTGCGCGAGGTCGCCGCCGCCCACCCCGACCTCAAAGAGATCGCAGCCACGCTGCACCCGGACGTCGTCGCCCACTCGCCGAGCCCGTTCGCCGACGAAAGCGCCGCGGCCTGCGGAGACGGGCGATGACGGCGTATCGGGCGGTCCTCCAGTTCCAGGACGGCCCGGCCGTCACCGGCTACTGGGACAACCCCGCCGTCGCCCGCACCACGTACAAGGGATGGGTCGGGCTCTACACCCACGACCCCGCCGTCGTCGTCCAGTTCGTCGCCGTCGAGGACGACGGAGCCCAGCGGATCATCCGCAAGTGGGTCGTCGACCGGGAGGTCGTCACCGAACCCGGCGACCCGCTATAGCGTTCCTCACTCGCTGACGGTGCCGTCCGGCATGCAGGAGACCTGACCTACCGGAGAAGGAGACCCGCGTGTCTGTCGACATGACCGCCCTCGACGAGGAGTACACCCGCCTGGCCTGCCTCATGGCCGACCGCAGCATGGAACACCTCACCGTCCCCAAGACGTGCTCCCCGGCGGAGCAAGGTGCCTCTCTGGAGGCGGACTTCTCCAGCTCGCTGGAGAAGTCCTTCGCCCGGATCGCCGCAGCGGGCTCGGACCCGGAGTGCATCCTGCCGAGCATGCTGATGGGGAGGGCCGGGAAGCTGGCGATCCTCGCTACGGACGTCTCCCTGCGGGGCGACGGGGACGCGGCGGCGGTGATCCGGTCGATCGGCGGCCGGTAGCGGGCGGCCGCCGTCCGGCGACGACATGCGTCAGCCGCAGGTCAGCGGTACCACGGAGGCGTGGCGACGACGATGTCCGTGTCGTCAATACGAGTGGGCGCCAGCACGGCGATACGTCGCGGTGAATCCGGTGCGTCTGCGCTCGGTCCGTACGCGGGACAGCTCGATGGCGGAGGTCCCTGAGCTGGCCCCGGCGGACGTACGGACGTCGGATGTGAAGACGATGCCGCTGCCAGCGGGCAACCGGTGTCAGTCGGTACTGCAACACGCCCATGGAAGCGGCGATTCAGCCCTCTGTGCGGGCGACGCTAACGATCAGCGCCATGTCGTCGGCGTCTCGCCATTCGCCGATCACTCGCCACCCGGCATCGCTCAGAAGCCGCTCAGCCTCGCGCTTGCCGTCCTCGGGGTCTCCGCCCTTGGCGGCGATCGTGGTGCGCTCACTGAACGCAGCCGGCGTGTCATAGTCGGGCGACCATGCCCGCTCGTCCCCCGGGTGCTCGCCGGTCAGCTTGTCCTGCCATACCGAAACATCCATGTGTGGCTGAGAGAGGTGACCGGTGCCGTAGGTCATCCAGGCACTGAAGTGCGGTCGGCTCGACCATTCGGCCTCACGCTCGTTCTCCAGGTCCCAACGCTTGAACAGCTCGCCGAGCTGAGCGTAGATATGGCGGGCCTGCGCCTCTCTCAGGGTGAGTGTGCCGCCCCGGAGCCTGCCGTCTTCGGTGGGGGCAATCGGTGCGTAGTACTCAATGTCTGCGCGGTACCGGGTGATGTCACCGATGATCAGCTCATGGCGACCGTGCAACGACTGCTCCACCGGCAGCAGATGGTTGAGGTCGGCCTTGTAGTAGGGCGGAAGCTTGCGGACGTCGACGATGTCGCGTTCGGACATAAGTCTCCCCTTTCCGGACGACGTGAAGGCGGCCATGGTTCAAGGCTCCGTACAAAGAGCCGTAGCCGCGCTGGTGTTCAGCAAGCAGTGACAACTCCACCGGCGTCCGGGTCGGCCCGTCCGCGCGCAGCAGCGCATCGGCCAGTTCGAAGAACGCATCCGCCCGCCTGGACAGACACCCGTAGAAGGCCGTCCGAAAGCGTGACAGTTCCGCGAACGCGTCCGGTTCGCCGGCACACACCAGCACACTCATCCCACGGCCTTCCTTGCGAACTCCCGGACCTCCTCGCAGAGTTCAGGATCACTAGGAAGGCCGCCCTCATATCCTGCGATCACTCCAAAGAGTGACCATGCGGCTGGGCCCGACGATAAGGAACAAGCTTATCCGCCTGCGGTGAGCGCCTGCTGCCGGCGGCCCTGCGAAAGCGTGCATATGTGGTGTGCTGTTCCTACGGGTTGGGGGCGTCATGTGTTGGTGCGGTACACCCAGGAGCCGCCTACGAGCACGTAGTGCGCGTGGGCCAGAAGGTCAAGGTCCGCCATCAGTGGACGGAATGCCCCATCGGGCGGAAAGTCTTCATCGCTCAACTGGTACCCCTCGCGGATGATGTCCTTGGACCCCAGGTCTTCCAGACTCCACATCCCGGGCATGTCCCAGATGGTGCGCAGCAGGTCATGCAGGCGCCAGGCGGCCTGCTCCGCCGTCAGATCCTGCACCTGATGGACCATGATGAATCCCTCCAGGGCGCGAGCCGGTTTCGGCTGGCTCCAGTGGACCATCGGGCCCTCGCTGGAGTACTCGACAACGGGCCGTACCGCGCGCTCCGCCAGGATCCCTCCGTCCGCCTTCACCGCGTCCGCATACAGTGCGATCCACGCGACTTCCATGAAGTTCCCCTTAGCTGTGGGAGCCCTTGCTCAGAGCCTCTGCGTTGTCGGCATACCGTGCCGCTCGTTCCTTGAATGTCACGGCCAAATCAGGATCTCGAACGGCTCTTGCCTCAAGGCAGTCCGTGGCGAGAAGGTCGGGAGCCCGCGCATGGTCGGGCTCGGCGTCGACGCGTTTGGCCAGGGCGTGGGCGAGCGCGGTGAAGTCGTTTCGATTCAGCGGGCTGCGGCCATGCCGATGCCATTGCGCCAGGCGGGCTCGTGCGCCATAGGCGACATCAGCCGCCGCCGGTCGTCCGTGTCTGCTCATTGGTTGAGGTGGAGGGCCCCGAAGTAGTCGCGGTCAAGCTGACTGGCCGAGTACTGCGCGGGCCATCGCCTCGGCATACGGACTGACTACGCCTTCGTCGTCCCCAACTGCGGCGTCCTCCAGCAACTCCGCGAGGGGAGCCCGAAGCCGCGCGAAGTCCGCCGTCGCTCCGGAACGAAGCGACGCAACGGCACGGAGCACTATTTCGGACGTCTTGTCAGACTCAGACGAGCTCAAGGCAAACCTCCCTCGGGACGGGCATGTAGTAACGCACTCGTATGGTGCCAGAGCAGTCGAGTTGAGTGCAGACCTTGAAAAATCAAGCTGAAGTCCTTGAGTACGGCCCACATGCCTGCTAGCGGGCTCTGCGTCTCGCCGATCACCTTGTTGTCGATCCGGACGTCGAACTGCCTGTCCTCGTGGTGCTGGAGGTAGCCGATGCCGCTGCCCACGCCCCAGGTGTTGTAGTCGACCAGGAAGTCCCCGCTGCCCCGCATGGGCATGAGGGAAGCGAGGACGCCGGAGTGAGGCATGAGAGAGGGCCGCACCCGGTAGGACTCTTCCGTGTCGGGCTGCTCGTCCATGCGGGAGGCGGCCTTGCCGGCCGGCCGGCTGCCGAAGGACCGCGCCGGCGGGGCGAACCAGTAGAAGGCGCCGGCCGCGTCGTCGCTGTCCTTGAATCCGGGCATGGCGACGTGGCCCTGGGTACCCCAGTCGGCAACCCATCCGGCCCCGGCGGTCTCGTAGACGATGCCGAGGTAGCGCCAGGTCTCGCGGGCGGCGCGCCTTCGTGCGCCGCGAAACGGGTACGGTCCTGGTTGAGGGCCTCGCAGTGGAAGTGCGGTTCGGACACGGCTGTCTCCTATTCGTAGATGCGGGTCTGGAAAGTGATGTCGGCAATGGCACCGAAGGTGTCGCACACGGCGTCGGTCACCTCCGCCAGCGGGTCGCCGGGGCGTGTCAGGCCGGTCAGGCGCAGCACGGCTCTGATCTGCCCCTCGGCGGCGTGGAGAATGACGTCCTGACGGCCGGGGGTCCAGGTGATGAAGTACGTGTTCTCGTACTTGTTCTCCAGGCCGTGGATGTGGAAGACGACCTGCTTGTAGGTGGTCTCGTACTGGGTGTTGATCCGGTCGGGCCGGAGGCGGCCCCGGTTCTCCAGCTTCTCTGCCCAGACGTACGGAATGCTCGGGGAGTGCATAAGGACGTACTCCCGGTCGCGGAAGGTGAAAGTAGCGACGACAAGGCGATCGTCCTTGATCGGGCGCCAGCCTCCGATGCCCATGCCGACTTCATGGGTGACGTACTTCCGCCAACGGCTGGCCAGCTCGTCGCGTGTGGTGTCCGGGCCGATGTCGGCCTGCGCCAGCTCGCGGCTGTTCACGGATTCCGGGCGGGCCCGGCAACCGTGCAAGCCCTTGTCCCGACCCTGCCGGAAGTATTCGACCGACCCCAGCAGAAGGCAGTCGTGGCAGGCCGCCTCATGGAACGGGTGGTCGACCAGCCGGTGCCCTCCAGCAATGTCCTTGAATTCGGGGGTCGGGTTGTAGATGTGCAGCGGCACCAGTACGGCCCGGTAGTAGTCGCGGCGGATGAACTCGTATCCGCACGGCTTACACACCGGGTCCAGGTACCGGGAGGTCTCCCCCGGCTCCCGGTCCATGTCGGGCGTGGAGTAAATCAGCATGTGCGTCGCGGTGCCCTCACAGCGGGGGTTGGCGTGGGCCTGGGTGTGGCAGCGCACGATCAGTTGCCCATCTTCCTGTCGGGGTGCGGGTTGCGGGGGATGCGTAGCCAGCGCGCGTCGGTGTCGTGGTAGCGGCCGTGGTACGACAGGTCGAAGCCGTCGCCGGCCACGTTCAGGCGCACCGGCCCCGCCGCCTCGATAGCGGTCTGGTACGCCGTGTGCAGCTGCGAGCCGGTCTTGCACTGCGTCGGGTCACGGAAAGCCTCGTGCACCGTGTACGCCTTCCGCATGAGCTTCAGCAGGTCGTACTTCGCCTCGGCCGCGGGCAGCATGTGCGTGCCTTCGCGGATATCACCGGTCTGGCCGGGGTGCACCCAATGCGAGGACATGTCCGCCACGCCCTCCAGCGGCACGCGGTTCGCCCAGTGCTGGTCGACTGCCTCACCGGCCCGCTGGTCGAAGATGTAGTCCCAGCAGTCCGCAGCTTCCTTCGCCAGCCGGATGTACTCACGCACCGCACGCAGGGCCCCGTACGCCTCGTGCTCCGTGGTGAGGTCGTAGCGGGTCGCGTACCACCACTCGCCGTTCTCGCTGAACCCGTCGCGCATGCTCTTGCCGATGAACATTCGCCCGGCGATCCAGGAGCCGTCGCGCTCGCCGAGAAATACCCCGTCGAATTCGCCATGCCATTCGCTGCGCCTGGCCTGGACGATCGTCCACCCCTGCACTGTCTTCATTCTCAGTTGCTCCTTACTGTCCGACTGATCAGTTTGTGTGAGGGGTGGCTACGCGGGCTTCTTGCGGAGGTTCTCGACGGCAACTCGGATCGCCGGGTCGCTGCCGAAAACGGGCTTGCAGACGACGTAGCCGGTCCAGGCCGTGGTCAGCTCGTACGGGACTGTTTCGACCCGCTCGACCACCCAGCTCCGGCGTCCCGGGACTATGCGCACGCGGTCGCCGGCCTCGACGTTGTGGCACCCGGTCCACATATCAGCGACGTAGAACCGCAGGTGCTCGTGGGGGATCGCCGCGGGGCTCTTGAACGTCCCGAGCATGTCCTTCGTGCCGACGAAGTTCCACAGGTGTTCCTCGGCGAGCCAGCGGGTGTTGTTGGCGTTCCGCACCTGCACCTCGGCGACGATCGGGATCTTGCGGCCCGCGCGCATTTCTGCTGCGTCCGTGTCCTCGAAGTCGTCGATCAGATACCGGTCGTCGCCCGGATTGGCACGGGCGGATGCCTCAGTCGGCCAGCCCTGATTTCGAATGACGAGCCTACGCAGCGACATGCGTTTCCTTTCCGATGTAGCGATCAGGGGCGCGATCGAGGGGAGCCAGGGCGCGCAGGACGGAGGAAATTCCGCGGCCGTCCTTCCAGTCCCACTTGATGCCGCGCGGTGCAAGGGCTTTTGAAATCGGGTCGATGAGCACCGGCCGAGGGTCGACGACGCCCGTACCCGGAACGACGTAATGGCGATACACCACAGCCCACCGTGTGCGCGGTTCGTGGCCCACCACCACGTAGTAATCGTTGGGCAGGCGCAGCAGAGCCACGGTCCAGCCCTTGGGGCTGTAGCCGGGGTAGGTGACGCGGATACCGAGCGAGGCGACGCCAGGGACGGTGGGAAGCGGGCCGGCCAGCGTGAGGTCATCGGTCCTGCGACGGGTCATAGTCGGAACTCCTTACGGCAGAGATGGGAGGGAGGCGGCGCATTCGGACTCGGATTTCAGGCTGCGAGGTCCGTGCGCTGCTGCTCCTTCCATGCGGCGTACAGCTCGGCCGCCTTCTCCGGCACGAGGTACGGGAACACGTCGGCGAACTGACGGAGTGCACAAGCGTCCACGTCGTCGGCCGGGCCGGTGATCTCCCCGGGGTTCTGCATCAGCGACTGGATCTCTACTCGGCACGTACGCGCATCCCACAGCGGCCCGTGGCCGAGCCGGGCCCACTGCTCCTCGTCGTTGTGCTCCTCGCACAACTGCGTCTTCACACCGGTCGCCTTGTGGATCACCTTCACGGCGGCAGGCTTCGGGTACGGGCGCGGGCAACCCATGCACCACAGCATTCCGGCCGGGCCGAAAGCGCCGCGGTGGACCTCCACGGGGTCCGTGATGAACTCGAAGTCCTCAGCGACCGGCGTGATTTCTGCCAGCGGTCGGCGGGCCCCGCTGTAACCCTCGATCAGATCCACGTACGCGCCGAACGGCTTGGCGACCTTCCGCCGGTACTGCCTGCCGTCCGGCTTGTAGAAACCGGCGAGTCGGCCGTACATGAATTCCTGCCGCCCGTCGATCTCCTTCATCACACGGACCATGTCGCCAATCTTCATGTCTTTCCCTTCCTGCTCTCGGAATCAATTTGGTGCCCGGCGCGGGAATCGAACCCGCCGAATACCGCATAGGGGAAGACGGCATCCGCTACTCGTCGACCGGGCCCGACTTTCAGTCGTCGACCAGAACGCCCCAGACGTTGTCGATGACGGTTGAATTCTCGTCGCCGCCGTCTCTGACGATCTCTTGGTACGCCTGGTTTACAGCCCGGCTGTGCGAGTCCACCAGGTAGGAATGCGCGAATCCTTTGGGGACGTCACCGATCTTCTCGGCGACTAGAACGTCGATTTCGACTTGCGAGTGGTCGTCGGGGAATTCGTCCGACGACTCGATGATGAGATTGCCGCCGGAGTCAAAGTGACCCATCAGAAGAATCATGCCGAGCCCTCCGCCTGCGCCATGGTTTCGGCTGCGTCCGCGCTGACCGAGGTCTCCATGACGGTACGGACGGGAAGATTTTGCGTTTCTGTGCGGTACTCGTACGCCGCCTGAGCCGCCTCCATATCGGTGGCATGGTGACTGATGAATTCACCGCAGAACCACACCACCCAACGCTTCTTGGGTAGCCCGACCCAGGTCTCCGTAATCCGGTACCGACCGTCCAGAAGAACCTCTGCGCCATACGGAAGGCGAAGCACCATGACACCGGTACTTCTCTGGCCGGTAAGCGTGACCTTCAGGTGTCCGGCGTAAATCTGCCTCGTGACCTCCCAGTAATCGGAGTCACTGGAGCGCCTCATCCGGCGCAATTCAGCGACGGCCTTACTGATGGTCAAGCGCTGCACGCCGTTGCTCCACGTGCTGAGGAACAGGCAACTCTTCAGGGGGACGGCCGGCGGCGTCAGGACAGCATTCATGCGGCCCCACCGAAGACCTTCACACCGTCGATTTCCTCCGGCGGCTTGCCCTCACGCATAACGCAACCCGGGCAGGTGATCTTGGGCCAGTGCACGGGGTAGGGGTAGCTCAGGTGGCCCTCCGGATGCCAGCTCCGGCCGCCGGTCGTCTCCCACAGCACGCCGCACATGGTTGATTGCCACGTCTGGCGCTCCTCGTAGTGCTTCCCGTTGTCGAAGCCGGTCGCCGACATGACGTGCTTGGCGTCCTCGGGCATCTCCCATACGGCCAGCCGCTTGCGCCCCTCGGCCAGCTCGCACGCACACAGGTTGGAGATGAACCCGACAATCTCCAGGTGCCCCCGCATGTAGATCCGGAAATGGTTCTGGTTCCGGCAGATTCGGTTGTACGGGAGGTTCGGCTGCTCCCCGTGCAGCACAAACTCCGGCATCCACTGGTTGCGGAAGTTCACGGCATCGGGGTCGAACAGCGACACCCGCTGTCCGGCCTCGATTCCCTGAAGGAATTCCGTTGCCGCCTCGAATGTCATGTTCAGCCCTCCTGCGTCTCGGTTGTGAAGGCGGACCAGCGGCCCTGTACGTGGCCGATGCCGTCGGGGCGGACGCGGACGGTGCCCTCGACACCGGCGATGAGCCACCCCGTGTGTCGGGTGCCGTGTTCGTCGGTGGTCTCGATCAGCCGGTGGTAGCCGATCAGCTTCCCGATGTTGAAGAACCGGGCCTCCTTCAGCAGCGCGGCCTCGTCGACCGCCGGGAACACATCACGCTCCAGGTGCTCCCGGATCTCCTTCAGCAGCGGGCCCAGGGAGTCGTACGAGGGTTCCGATGTCTCGAAGCCGCACCCGCACATCCCGGCCCAGCCCTCGTACGAGGGCAGCCGCTCGAACCGGTGAACGCCGGCCTCGGTGCCGCCCGTGATCATCTGCGTCTTCAAGTCGCGGGCGAACGCCGCGCCGGGAAGGTCGTCGTCCAGGCCCAGTTCCGTGATCTTCGTCATTTCAGGCAGCCTTCTTTTCGGCGTCGTAGGTGTAGGGCTTGTTCGTGATCGAGTCGGTGTAGATACCGGCCTCACCCCACAGGATCGGGAAAGAGAACGACTGTCCGTCCTTGAAGAGCTGGGCGCCGCGCTCCTGCACCTCCACCTCCATGACCCGGTCGGAGACGTGCATGTGGTCGCACACATCGGAACCCGGCATGGTCATGAAAACGCGGTCGCCGATTTCCAGGTCAACACGTTGCTGCTGCATGGTTTTCCTCCTTCATTCCGGTGGCTGACAGTCGGCGGCCCGGGGCGCGGCGTTTCTGCTGCGTCCTGGACTGCCGTTAGCTCAGACGTCGATTGCTGTGCGGGGGCCATCGGTGTGCACCACGAATGCCTGATGGAATGTGCGCCCTCTGAACTCGCGGACCCTCACGCGGTATTGGGGCTTGCTTGGGGCTTGCTCTGACGCATGCGTGCACTCATGTGGCGTACGCAGTAGGCCGCGACCGGATCGGATGCCGTGCCATCGCAAGGCGGTTTGTGTTCTACGTAGCGGGTCGCGGTGTCGACCCATTCAGCCAGTTGGTCACGGTGCGTACCGCTGGAGCATGAAAAACCACAGCCGCCCACTCAGTTGTCGCGCTCAACCCAACCGTCCGGGTACACCCAGTGCGGCCGTCCTCGCCAGTGGATGACGTACTGATCGATGCGGGCTCGCCACTCGTGCCGGGGCTGCTCCTCCGGGTACCAGCGCAGTTCGGCCAGGGTGTTGCCCTTGAACGGGGTCGGGTCCCCGGTGAAGCCTGCCGCCCTCACGCTGTGCGGCATCTTGTAGTTCTCCCACTCGCCGTCACTGCCGGCCGGCCGGCGCTGGAGTTGGAGCATGTACAGCACGTCACCGTCGCGGGCGTCGGCCTCACCGGCGGGCCAGCACACGGTCCGGTCGAACCCGTCGCCGTACGTGTTCTTGGGGTTGATGTAGGCGCAGCCCGTCTGCCAGTGGTTGCCGTGGTCGTCGACCAGACTCGACACACTGCGCGGCATGGTCGGGCGCGCACCGAGGATCAGGAAGTGCGTCGTATCAGCGGGCGTGGGCCCGGTTGCCGACCGGTGGTACACCAGCTCCTGGCCCACGATCTTGATCGTCATGCCCGTGTCGGCGCGGCTGAACTTCTTCTTGCCATCCCACTCGTACGGAAGTCGCGGACGGGTCATGAGTTCCCCCCTAGTTCTTGAGCAGGTCGCGAAGCACCTTCGGCCCCTTGCCGTTTTTGGGCGTCGACTTGGTCACCCGCCGGATCGTGATCGCGTCCATCGCGGTGCTGCCGCGCCCGCGCCATGTCGAGTCGTCGGGCGTGCGGACCGTCACGTGCCGCATCCGGTACCGGCCGCCGCTGGGCGTGCAGCGGTCCCGCTCCTCGGTCTCGTAGCGGGTGACCTTGCCCAGTACTCCGCCGGTCCAGGTGGCCGATTCCTTCCTTTCCGATGACGGGCGGCAGCACCTTCGTGGCGGTTTCGGCCGAACCGCCACGCCACCAGATCGGGCACAGCAGCATCGGCGGAAGCGGCAGGGCGCGAGGCAAGAGAAGTCATGGTGAGCAGCCCTTCGTGGGTGGGATGAGAAGCCCACGAACAGCCGCCCGACAGGGGGCCACCCGTAGCCGACACGCGCACGAGGTGTCGCAGAACCCTCCGGATCAACTCCGTTGATCCCCAAGCACCAAACAGACCCGCAG
Organism: Streptomyces sp. NBC_01390; assembly: GCF_045040105.1. Lineage (NCBI taxonomy): Bacteria > Bacillati > Actinomycetota > Actinomycetes > Kitasatosporales > Streptomycetaceae > Streptomyces > Streptomyces sp. NBC_01390. The sequence goes on from NZ_CP109551.1 coordinate 1,910,496, forward strand.
GCCTCCTGCGCGCCCGGGCCGCGCTCGGCGCGCCCTCTGCACCCCCTCACTTGACGGCATTCCGACTCACCATAGACTGCCATTAGATAAGCATTTGGATAAGATACCCTCGAAGGCCAGTCGATTCAATCGGACTGATCGGCAACAAGAGGGGTGAGGTGAGGGGCGATGAAGACCTGGAGGACGAGGAAGGCTGCGTCCGCGGGCGCAGCACTCGCTGTGGCCGCGGGCGTTCTGCTCGCCGGATGCTCCGGTGGCGACGGCAGCACAACCCAGGCGCCGGCTGCACCGAGTCCGAGCGTGAGCACCGTCAAGGTCACCGATATGGCACTCGGCGAGGCGCTGAACAAGCTCGCCTTCCAGGGCGCCGGGAGTACCAGAAAGGACGGCGGTGCCTGCCTGGCCAGCTCAGCGCGGAAGGCGGGAATGCCGGAGGAGGCGCTGGCCTACATCGTCAAGGCCGATGGCGACGACATGGGTGCAGCCGTCGACGGGCTGAACAAGGTGAGCGAGGGCGGCGCTGCGCTCCTGGCGTCGCGGTCGCTGCGCGAGGACTTCGACGCGTGCATCGACAAGGCTGCACTTCCGAACGGCAGCAGCCCCAAGACTCAGAGCTCCGTGCCGCCGAAGGCAGCTGCGAAGCCTGTAGCTGGCAAGCCGAACCTGAAGCCGGCTTACCAGGCCCCCGCGGATCAGCCGGTCAATTCGCCCATTGAGCTCACCGAGGGCCTGGTCTCGATGTTCTCCTCTTACGCCCGGGACGAGGGTCAGGAGAAGACCTACGCGGCGGCCGGCCAGTGCCTGTCGACCTTGGTGTACAACGCGGGCTTGAGCCAGGAGGCGCTGCACTTCTTCGCCGGCGGCGCGCCCCTCGGCACCGGGTCGATCGTCGAACACCTGCCGAACGACAAGGACAAGGCGATCTGGCAGTCACCGAGGTTCACCCAGGGGCTCGTCGACTGCACGACGAATGCGACGCCGACTCCCATGCCCGGCCCCTGAGCGGAAGTCCATCAGGCAGACGATGGGCCCGGTGCGCCATGTCACACCGGGCCCTTTTTCTTCTCATGGTCACGCGAGGGTGGGCGTGGTCCGCAGCAGGTGACCCCGTCCGAGAGGAAAGGAATCGAGCGGGGCCACCTGCTGCGGTGATGCGCCGCCAGGGGGGGACTGACTGGGCGCGACTGCGACTCTACTGGTATCCGAGTAGAAGCGCAAAGAGAACGCGTGGCTTATTGACTAGTGTCGATAAGATGGGTCTCATAGATCGGATAAATAGGGCAAGGATAAGCCGTGCATGACCGTCACGCAGGAGTTGGAGAAGATGACGCAGCCCGTGCGCGGCACGATGAAGAAGCCGCCCGGCGCGACGCAGAGCAGCAGTAGTGGCCGCCAGGGCATGTTCGTCCGGCTGGATCCGGACGACAAGCAGCGCGCGCAGTACTGGGCTGACAAGCGCGGGTTCTCCTCGGTGAACGAGTACGTGGCCGAGGCGGTGGTCGAGAAGATCCGGCGTGAGAACCTCGACTACGACCTGCCGACCCTGGAGATCGCCCGCCTCAACGAGCTCGTCGACCAGGTCGCGGCACTGGCGAAGAACTCGGCGAACCTCGAACGCGTCGTCACCACAGGCTTCGACTCCCTCATCGGGCTCACCCGTGGCGACAACTACCTCCTGGATGACGAGGACGGCGAGCTCCGATGAGCCGGGACTTCGCAGAGATGCTGGAAGCGGCCACACCCACCGACGAGGTGATGGAGGTGGACACGTCCTTCCTCGACGCCTACCGGCGCGGCGGGAGCGAGGAGCTCAAGCGCGTCCACGCCCAGGCAGCACAGTCTGAGCCTGAGGTGGCAACGCCCGAGCCGGAGGCGCAGCTTGACGAGGCTGGCAGCGTCGACTCTCAACTCGAGGTTGAAAGTCTGCAGGCTGATCTCGATCTGGAGCCGGACTACGAGCCCGACGCCGACGACTCCGAGCGAGCCGGCGGATCCAACCAGCGTGGTGGTGACGGCGGTGGACAGGGAGGAACTGCCGGGGTGCTCCCGAGCGGTGCGCCGGCGGACCCTGCGGCCGCCGCTGTTCCGGCTCCCGGGGCACGGTCGGACGTCGAGGACGCTGCCACGGCGGAAGTCACTTCTCACGACATCGTCGCCTCAACGGATGAACCCGAGCATGTAACGCCCGGCTCGCTCCAGCTCACCGACCATCAGGACGCCGTGCAGAGCGCGGCATCGAAGGGCGGATCGGGCAGCACAGCTGATACCGCCACGCTCCCCCAGTCGGGTTTCCGGCTCGCCGGCGTGCAGAGCCAGCCGCACATCAAGGCGCTGCCCGAGAGCATCATGAACACGCTGCGGGAGCAGCTGCGAGCAGCCGCGGTCCGTGAGCTGGGCGTGAGCGACAGCGCTGCCCGGGAGTTCAGCCGGCGACTGAGCCAGGGCACGCTGGTGACGGCGTTCCTGCTGGCGCAGCTCGACCTGCACCTTGATGCCGATCCTGCCACCGAGCGTGCCGTCGAGCTGTTCCGCTCCCGCGACCCGCTGCTGGGCAGCGTGGTGGCACGCCTGGCGAACATCGAGGCCGCTGGACGTGAGCGGGACGGGTTGCTGCGCAAGCTGCGCGACGAGCTGGGCGAGGTGCGCCAGACCAGCGCGGTAGTCGAGCAGGCGCTGGCGTACTCCATCGCCGACCGCACGGAGAACTTCCTGCGGGGCTCGCACAACCTCCACGACGCGCCGATCACGCACAAGGAGGCGATCTACTTCCGGGACAGGGCCCGCGAGGCGACCAGGACGCAACTGAAGCTTGAACGCGAGCGGGAAGGACGGCCGATTCGATGACCACGGCGAGCACGGAGAAGCTCTTCTCCGCCCGGCCGCGCTGCAGTCCCTGCGGCAAGGATCTGGCGTCCGCCTCCAGGATCAGGTGTACCTCGGCCTGTACTGCGCTTAGCGGTGGATGCGTTGCGCGGATGCCGGACGCAGCACGAAGGAACCTGGGCCTTCAAGCACCGCTACCCGAGCGAGCGGGCCGGCACCTCCACCAACATGCCGGATTCGATGAGTCGCCCCCGGGTGGAGGTAGGTGTCAGCAGGCCCGATGGCCCTTTGTCCATGGAGGTCTCTCGGTTGGCCGGTGAACGTCGCCACCCACACGGGCGACAGAGGAGGCTCACGACGTGATCGGGCCCCGCCGGAAGGTGTGCCGTGCCGTACCGTCCCAGGTCCTACACCCAGTTGAGTGCGATGCCGTGAGCTCAGAGCGTCGGCAGCGCACTGGCGTGCGTGTAGGCCCTGGGATCTTGGGCCGCTCCCCTCTGTACGTGACGGCCGGAGTCTGGAGGGAGGTCACGTGGCGGTGATGTCGGCGGGCCGGCTGCGTGGCGGGGTGGTGGTGAAGAAGGCACGCAGGGACTGGCCGATGCGGTTTTCGCGGTCTGCGCCATGGACGGCGGCATCGAGCAAGTGCGAGAGATCCCCGGTGTCGGAAGGAGTCAGGACAAGCCAACGCAGGACGACCTGCAGTGTGAGGAGCCGGAGAGTTCGCAGCTCTTTCAGCTTCTCCTCTTCTGTCTGATCCTTGATCACGTCGCCGTGCACGTAGGTGGATCGGGCTTTGTAAGCACGTTGGACGATGCCCCTGACCTCTGTTTGGTAGTCAAGGCCGAGGAACAGTGCAGACGCACGGGAGCGAATATTTTCGGCGGTACCCACGCGTTCTTCGTCGGGACTGATCAGCAGGGCTTCCAGGGCGATGACGTAGTCGAGGTGCAGTTCGTCGGCCTCCACCTCCCAGACGCCGTCGTCGTTGTAGGTGCGCTGGTAAGCGGTCAGGATGTGCCGGGCTGCGCGTTCGAGTCGGCGGGCGCGCCGATTGAGGATGCGCCGCTCGTGGGTCGCGCCTGCCATGACCGCGTCGATCTTCGCCGAGATCGCGGTGCAGAAGTCGGTCAAGGCCGGAAGACATGCGGCCGGAACATGGAATTCGCCGGTGTCGCGGACCTCTACCTCCTCGCCTATCCCGTCGCGGCCTTCATAGACCTTGATGGTGGTCGGCACGTTTCTGGGGTTCAGATCGAAAAGGCGTCCGCGCGCGACGGTGAAGACCGAGTCCACCCGGAGAAGTTCGTTGTCCCACAGCATCAGGGGAAGAAGTGCCTGCCAGTGCTGGGCTTCCGCACGCGGGCCGGTGAAGTCGAACCAGGTCGGACGACGCGTGACCGAGCCGCCGGGATCAGGAACATGGAGAAACGGTGCGCCGGTGATCAGGTCGAGATCATGGCTCCGGCGCTGCACGACGTTCAGCGCGGGCATCGGGATCGTCCGATTGAGTTCGTCCGCAGTGAAGGTCTGCAGGGTGTGCTGACCCAACGGAATCCGTGTCCCCTGTGGGAAGGCGGCGTTGAGGAGCAGCCATCGCTCAGGGACGGGTGCCGGACCAGTGCAGAAGGTGACGAAACTGTCCGCGACCTCGGAGAGGGGAACCTGCACGCCCTGGGCAATGAGACGTGCCGCCGCAGCCAGTCCCGACACCTCCAGCAGCGTTCGGGAGTCCGGGACCCACTCTCCGTCGGTCTTGGCGTAGAGGTCGGGGTGCTCTTCCCTAGGCGCTGCGACTACCACCGCATTCTCCACGTCTTCCCAGTGGGGCTGGAGCATCAGCACCACGATGGACTGGGGTGTTGGAGACAGGGCGCCCGCGTACTCAAGCCACGCCAACACGGCCTCACGCAGGGAGAGATGCTTGCTCATACGGCCTGAACATAGCGGGCCTCAGTCGCATGTGGGCAGCGGTTTTCTAGGGCGGAACCAGTAGCAACCGGCCATGGTTCGAGCAGCAGCCGAATACCACGTACTCGCACCTAGGGTGCGACCACAGCATGGGACCCAGCACTCCAACGCCTCGTGTCCACGCAGTTCGGGTCGACCTCGATCCCCGGGTGCCATGGCCGGGCGGTGCCACTAGTCATCTTGGGCATGCCGCTCTCCTCTGACCCAGACCGGCGGCGCGTTGTCCGCGTACTGCTCCCGGTCCCGTGGCCGGAGCTCCGTGTCAGTCGGAGGGATGAGCGCCTTCGCGGGCCGCTCGGGTCGGACCTGGACTACCTTGTGCTGCGGTTTGGGCGGAGGGAGCTGGCGGGTGACCGTGCTCGGCTGCCGCAGATATTCGGGGATTTCGCCGGCCGTGATGCGGGCTGCACGGGCGCGAGCCGCCGCCTTTGCCGCGGCCTTCCGGGCCCCTTTGGCTTCACGAGACTCCTTCGCCATCCATGCAGCGTATGCCGCTCTCGCCGCCTGCGAAATAGGTATCGCGGAACGTGAGCGCATGGGCGCGCGGTCGGTCCAAACGACGGGGGCCGTCACTCTGCTGCGCTCAGGGGCCTGGTTGACGCTGTCGGGGCGTGTCCGACCCAGGCTCGGTGATGGGATGCAACGTGTCGTCCGTCGCGCAGCCGGCCCCAAAGGACACCGACGCGCGTTCTGCCCTCGACTTCAACCGCTGACCATGAATAAACGAGCCCCGGCGGAACGTCCGCCGGGGCTCCTGCACGTCCACGTATTCAGTGCACCGCGGCACCAACCTCAAGCGACAGCACAACTAGGGCCGGTACACGGCTCCCCGGCTCAGCAGCGTGACCAGGGCGGACGCACAGGTGAGAGCAGCCTCGGCCGCCTCACGGGAGACGGGGACATTCCCCGGCCCTCCCGCATGCCGGTCGCTGTGCCCCTCCCATACCGCGGCCATCATCGCGACCACCGCGTCGACGCCCCCCGGAGCACCGTGCTTGCCGGGCACCACGAATTCGTACGCGCTGGACTGACGCAGGTGGGCGAGGACCGTACCGAGCGTAGGCGTCTGAGCGTTCGGCAGGAACAGCGGGCAGGCAACCGCCTCGACGGCCCGGACCACTTCGTCGTACGCCCCACTGGGATCCGGGTGCAGTCCGAACAGCCGCCCCCTGGACTTCTCCAGATGCTGGCGCGCAGCGGAGTAGCCGGCGGACTCGGCAGCACCTGCCGCACCGCTGACCGCGGCGGCCAAAGTCGCCTCCACCCGGCGCCGAAGACCCCGCCGGTCCGGAGCGATCTCATAGACCGAGAGCGACTCGGCCAGCAGTCGCCCCAGCGATTCTGTGATCTTCTTCGTCTGTCGGTGGCCTTTGGTGAACCCGACCACCCAGGCCGGCTTGGCCGGATCGGGCTCCGTGCACAGCCGGCGCAGGAGTTCGTCGACCAGGTCCCAAAGGATCGTGGCGCTTGTGCCCTCGGCGAGGAAGGCAACACATGGGTGTGTCGGAAGCGGAACCACAGGGAGATGGAGCATGAAGGGCTTGAGCACGTCCTCGGACTGGCCCCTGGCTGCATGGGCGGCCTTGGCCGCTTCCCACTCGGTGTTTAGTTCGGCCTGCCGTGCATTACGGTCGGCCAACTGCTTCTGATAGCGCGCTCGGTAGCTGTCCGGAAGCACCAGATCAAACCGGATCAGCAGAAGCCGGGCTTCCTCCGGATCAAGACTCCCGGTCTCACGGATCCAACCGCGCAACGACGGTTCCAGGGCAGGAGAGATGCCCTCCACCAGGGCAGTCCGCAGAGCCGCTCCAGTACGCACCGACAGCAGGTCCCGATTTGGTCTCATGGCCAGACCATAGCCACCCAGAGTCACATCGCCCCGGGATTTTCAGGATGGCTCTCAGCTGCTGTTGTCCGCCACCTTCTCGGAGGCGGACCCCGGCCAAGGTCCGCTAGCCAGCCGGGGATCATGCCCTCGTCGGTCCCCTGCAACGCGGCCTGAGGCGCCCTGAGCGACTTGAGACGCTCGGCAAGGTGCCGCGGGTGAACCGCGTCCGGCTCGGCGTGCCGTTGCCGACCGGGTGGTGACAGCGCTCGACAGACGACGGCCCCGAGAAGCACAGCCTCTCGGCGCCTTCTCCCTTTTCACGAGCGGCGCTTGCTCGAGCACCGTTCAGGCGTCGACCTTCTCGGCACGACCCTCACACTATTCAGAAGCCTTTCCCGAGTCTTTCGATTCTCATTCAACTGCCCAATTCGAGTAGGCTCGCACTCGCTTCAGAGTCAACGGCGAGAAGGAGTCGACATGGCCGCGATCGTGGTCGCAGAGAAGCCGAGCGCAGCGAGGAACATGGCCAGTGCCCTCGGCGGGACGACGGGCAGCTACAAGGGCACGGCCTACGAGGTGGCGACCTTGAGGGGTCATCTCTACGAGTTCGCCCAGCCCCACGCGATGGTGGACTCCTCGCTCGCGGACGACTATCAGACGTGGGACCTGGGCAATCTGCCGTGGAACCCGCAGGATCTTTCGTGGAAGCGCGAGCCGCAGAAGAACGCCGCGGACGTCATCAAGACTCTGCGTGCGGCGCTCGGTCGCGGCGACGAGATCGTCATCGCCACCGACCTGGATCCGTCCGGCGAGGGCGATCTGCTCTTCTGGGAGGCGATCGACGAACTCGGCTTCCTTGGCAAGCGGTTCAGCCGCATGGAGTTCACCGACGAGTCGAAGGCCTCGATCCAGAAGGCCTTCGAGCAGCGCCGGCCCGTGAAGTCCATGCAGGACGAGGGCGATTACCGCAAGGCTATGTACCGCTCGCAGTGGGACTTCCTCTCGATGCAGTTCACCCGTATCGCTACGGCGATGGGCCGCCAGTCCGGCCAGGACCTCGTGCTGCGCCAGGGCCGGCTGAAGTCGGCGATGATCTCTCTCGTCGGTGACCAGCAGAAGGCTTATGACGCGTACGTCAAGAAGCCGTTCTTCCAGAACCGCTTCCGCGACGAGAACGACGTCATGTACACGAACCCTGATGAGCCGCGATTCGACCAGAAGGGCCAGGTGCCGCAGCAGTACGGCCCCTCCCCTGTCGTCCTGGACAGCAAGGCGGACAAGAGGACTGCGCCGCCGAAGCTGCTTGACCTAGCGTCCCTGTCTTCGATGCTCGTCGGCAAGGGTGTGAAGGCGAACCTGACGCTCTCGACCTATCAGAAGATGTACGAGGACCAGGTCGTCTCGTACCCGCGCACAGAGGACAAGACGATCACGCCCGAGCAGTTCAAGGACCTCGCCCCGCTGGTCGACAAGATCGCCGCCGTGGTCGGCGTCGACGCTGGCCTTCTGACGCATCGCCAGCCCCGGTCCACACACGTGAAGCCCCAGGGCGCGCACGGCGCGAACCGTCCGGGCCTGAAGGTGCCTTCTTCGCTGGAAGAGGTCGAGCACAAGTACGGCAAGGCCGGGCGGCTCATCTACGAGATGCTCGCGAAGAACTACCTGGCCATGGTCGCCGAGGACTACCTCTACGAGCAGCAGAAGGGCCACGTGGCGACGTACCCGGACTTCGTCGGCATCGCCAACGTGCCCAAGAGCACCGGCTGGCGGGCTGTGTTCGATCCGGACGCCGGCGACGACACGGCCGAAGGCGACGCGAACGAGTCCGGCAAGGGCCTGGGCCAGACCGCGGAGCCGTTCATCTTCGAGGGCGCGAACAAGCGCCCCGAGCATCCGACGATGAAGTGGCTGATGAAGCAGCTGGAGAAGCACGACGTGGGCACGGGCGCGACCCGCACCTCGACGTACTCGGAGGTCACCAACGACAGGGCGAAGTACCCGCTGCTGGCGGAGAAGGGCCGGAAGCTCAGGCTCGCGCAGGCCGGCGAGATGAGCTGGCGGCTCCTGCCGGGCACGCGCATCGGCGATCTCGGGCTCACCGAGAAGGTCTACGCGGATATGCGCGACATCGCCGCCGGGACGGCGACGGCCGAGGAGCGCCTGGCCGTCGTCGCCGACTGGGTGCGTGAGGACATCGTCACGATGACGAAGAACGCTGCGTCCATGCGCGCCGAGCTGGGCATGAAGGAGCAGGTGGTCGCTACGCGCGCCGAGGGCGTGTGGCAGGCCGCTCCGGGCGGGCCGAAGAAAGTCGCCTTCAAGAAGATCTGGTCGGGCCACGAGTTCAGCGATGACGAGGTGGCGAGGCTGCTGGCGGGCGAGACGATCTCGTTCGCGGCCACGAACAATGCGGGCAATCCCTACACGGCCATCGGAGCGCTCGGCGTCGGCGACTACAAGGGCCGCAAGTTCGTCGGGTTCCAGTTGGAGGTGCCGGACAAGCCGACGAAGTGGTCCGGCCGGACGTTCACGCCGGCGGAGGTCACGGCGCTCCTGGCGGGCCAGGCGCTGGAGATTGACGGCTTTGTCAGCGCGCGGAACGACAAGGCCTTTGGCTGCAAGGTCAGCTGGGACGCGAAGGCGAAGAAGATCGTCCCCGATTTCGGCTCTGGCGACGAGCCGCCGCGGTCCTGGTGCCAGGTGACTTTTACCGATGCGCAAAGGCGTGACCTGGCGGCCGGCAAGACCATCCAGGGCAAGGGCTTCGTCTCGGCCAGGGGCAAGACCTTTGACGCGAAGGTCGCCTGGAAGGAGGAGGGCGGCAAGAAGAAGATCGTGCCGTCGTTCAGCTGACGCCCGAACGAGCACTGACGAGCTGCAGCGGATCCCGGGGCCCGCTGCAGCCTTTTCACGACAACGACAACAGAAGGGATGCGATGAGGACGATGAACGACATCGTGCAGCTGGGAGATCAGGTGGGCCTGATCGGCGATGTCCATGGCGACACCAGGTTCTTGCATGACGCAGTGGTGACGCCGACGTCGAGAGGCTGCAACTCGTTGGTGCAGCTGGGCGACTTCGGGATGATCTGGCGCGGCACGCGCAGCGAGATCCAATCCGGGCTCTGGAGGCTTTGAACGAGCAGCTCGCCCTGCTGGGCGTGCGCCTGCACGTCGTGTTGGGCAACCACGAGAACTACGACGTAATCGACACGCTGTCGCGCAACGGCTCCGGGTCCTCTGGATGGGACCTCATCTGGCGCTCCTCCCCCGCTCCAGTCTCGTTCGCGCCGACCAACACTCCGTCGGCCAGCCGGCAGGGGCCGCGAGTATCGACCGGTGCGTGCGGATGCCGGGCCTGACGTGGTGGGAGGCTGAGCTGCCCACGGACGAGCAGGCAGCGGGTCTTCTGGACGCCGGGGCAAGCCCTGATGTGGTGCTCGCTCACGAGCCGCTGTCGGTCCCGGGGGTTGATCCAGCGGCTCGGCGACAGCCACGGCTGGCGCCCCGACGATCTGGCGTACGCGCGTGAGGCGCAGCAGGTGCACACCGCACGGGCGCTCTCGGTGCTCAATCCGGCCAGCGAGACGCTGTGCGTCGCCGGGCACTACCACTTCCGGCACTCGGAGCAGGCAGTGCTCGATGGGATGCCGGTCCGTCAGGAGATCCTCGACCGGGACAGCTCAGCCGATGTGCTGGGCGTGCTCGACCTGGCCGACGACGTTCCGCGCTTCGAGGCGGTAGCGATGGGCCGAGCGCCTCTGCTTCCGCGGCGCGACTGACCGGTCAGCCGCTCAGACGACGTCCGATGACTCGGACCCGCCAGTCCGAGTCGTCGGACTTCACCATTCAAGCCCCTTTCGTTCTCGATTCAAATAGCCTATCCAAGATAGGATGTCATCCGCACACCTCACACATGAGCGCTTTTCGATAGGCCGAGCAATGACCATTGCGATCGCAGGGGGAGATGAGAGATCCATGGCGAAACTGTCCTATAAGGTGCCGAGTTCGCTGAACAGGAGCTTCCTCGACCACGAGATCACGCTGAGCAAGGGAGGCTGGGCGGCCAAGCCCTCCCCGATCAAGCAGCTGCTCTTCTTCGGCGGCGGCATCCTCGCCCTGCTGTGGTTCAGCACGTCGACGTTCGTCGCGAGCTCGGGACCGGTGGCCATCACGTTCTTCGTCCTCTGGGGACTGGCGGCGATCGCCTACTTCGGTGGGCTGATGAAGACGAAGGAGCTGCGCATCATGCGGGTGCCGGCCCTCCTGGCGTATCTGCCCCGGAAGGCCCGTCACGTCTTTACGCGCCGCAGCTCGAACCCCACGGACTTCCACTCGATCGTCGGCATCGACGGGATCGACGAGGACGGGCTGATCCACTTCTCAGACGGCGGTGAAGGTCAGGTCTACCTGGTCGTCGGCTCGGCGAGCTACCTGCTCTTCGACGAGGACCGGGTCAGGATTCTCGATCGGGTCGACTCCTTCTGGCGCAAGATCGAGACGGCCTGCGAGTACAGCTTCATCACGACGAAGGAGCCGCAGCGGGTCTACCACCAGGTGGCGAACCTGGAACGGCGCAACCAGGCCCTGCGGGTCCGCGATCCCGATCTGATCGAGCTGCAGAACGAGCAGTACGACATTCTCACGCAGCACGTGGGCGGGAAGTTCACCTCGATCCACCAGTACCTGCTGCTCAAGGGCAAGAACGCCGACGCACTGCGCAAGGGGCACCAGGTCCTCCAGGCCGAGGCCGGCGGCTCGGCTCTGATGATCAAGGAAGCCACGATGCTCGACCGCGAGGAGGCCCTGCCGATGCTCCGGGTCTTCTACCAGGGCATCGACGACGAACTGCTCAGTCTCAAGGCGTTGCTGAACTGACCAGCGCCAGGCCGGCCACCACGACGAGGAACGAACGAAGGACACCATGGCGCTGATGACGAAAGTCCGGGCACAGCTCGGCATTCCGGGAAAGAAGCCTGACGAGACGAATGAGACCGCGGAGCTTGTGGTCGATGATCCGCGCGCGGACGGTGCTGCTCAGGCTGAGGGCGTGCAGGACGCTGCGCCGGCGGACGGCGCAGCCGATGAGGCCGCCGAGCCGAAGAAGAACTGGTGGCAGCGCCGCCTGGAGGTGAAGCACCTCCAGGGCACGTTCGACGCCTACCCTCACCTGCTCGCGCTGAAGCCGAAGGAGAAGTACCTCTTCCGCTCCGACTACTTCGGGATCGACGGGTCGGTCGCCTGCATCCTGGCGTACTTCCACGACGACGCCGCGCACGACAACTTCGCCGCCTTCTGGGGGATCGACCGGATCCCGGACGGCCTGGACGAGCGGATCACCGCCGTCGTGCTTGAGCAGGTCAAGCGGATGGATGAGAAGTGGATCGACTCGTACACCAAGCAGTCGGAGAAACTGGACCGGCTGGATGCGAACGAGCAGGAGGAGACGGGCACGACCTCCTCCAAGCGCAAGGCCGCGAAGATCTCCGGTGACCTCGGGATCACGATCGGCGAGATCCAGGACGGTGCGAGCTACCTCTCGGTGCACAACCGGCTCTTCCTCAAGGCCCCCGATCTGGCGACCCTGGACGACACGATCGACCGGGTCACGCGTCTGTACATCGACCGATTCGGCACGCTGAAGGCTGCGCCCTACGCCGGCGAGCAGCGTCAGGAGCTCTCGGGCCTGTGGAGGGACAACGAGAAGAAGAAGGGCAAGGGCTTCCACTTCACCTCGACCGAGCTGGCCGGCTCGTACTCGCTGGTGACCAATGGCCTCAACGACCGAGGCGGCGAGTACGTCGGCTACATGGTCGGCGACGTCAACAACAGCGCCGTGCTCATGGACGTCAACGCCTACGACCACCACGCGATCGTCGCCGACGCCACGCTCAGCGAGTACCTCGACCGCCAGCGGGTGGCCAACATGTGGTGCTCGAAGATCTCGCAGGCCACGCTGCTGAACAACGGCCAGGTCGTCCACCTCGTCCTCGACGGAGCGAACCTCGACAAGCTCGGCCCGAAGTTCGAACGGCTCACCTCGCGCGTGGACCTGAATCAGGGCGACGTGAACATGTTCGAGATGTTCGGCGAGGAGGAGGACGAACTGGCGGTCTTCTCCGCCCAGATGGAGAAGCTCAAGCTGATGTTCGAGCAGCTCTACGAGACCAGCGACGGAGCGATCGCCTCGATCATCCGCAGCGCCCTCGAAGACACCGCGACCGACTTCTACATCGAGCAGGGCATGTGGCGACACAACGCCAAGGAGCAGCGCCATCGCCTGCGCGTGGTGAACATCCCGCACACCCAGGTGCCGCGTCTTCAGATGTTCGTCTCCTACGTGGCAACCGCGCACAAGGCGCTGCTGAACTCCAGCAAGACCGACCCGGACCAGCTGCGCGCCTACAACGTGCTCAGGGGCATCGCCAACGCGATGCTGAGCACCAACGGCGACCTGTTCAACAACCACACGGCCTCGGCGGTGGACGGGGTCCGGGATTCGCGGCGCGTGGTCTACGACTTCTCGCGGCTCATGCGCCGCGGCAAGGGCGTGGCGATGGCGCAGCTGGTGAACATCGTCGGCTTCGCCGTCGGCAAGCTGGGGCTCGGCGACACGGTGATCATCCACGGCACCGAGCACATCGACGACCGGGTGAAGAAGTACATCAAGGACCAGTTCGACCATATCCACGAGCGCGGCGGCCGGGTGGTCTACAGCTACAACGACGTCGACAAGATGCTGGCCGACAGCGACTTCAACACGTTCGACGCCGCGGACTACACGCTCTTCGGCCCGATGCGCGACGGCACGGTGGCGGAGTACCAGAAGCAGCTGCACCAGCGGATTCCGCCGGATCTCACCCAGCTCATCACGGCCAAGGGCGAGAACCTCACGTACCTGCGCCGGGGCGTCTCCAACGTGGTCTTCCACCTGGATCTGGCGCTGGGGATCAACCCCTACCGCGAGGCCCAGCGCAGGCAGGTCCGCCTGGAGGCGGCCAGGGCCGAAGAGGCGGTGCGGATGGACGCGGTCATGCACGACAAGCCGGCACCGGGCGCGAATCTCACCAGCATCCGGAAGCACAGCGAGGGCGGCGACGGCGAGGCTGACGCGGGCCAGAGCGACGGGGGCAAGCGCCGCGACGGCCAGAAGAGCCTGCAGCAGCCCGAGGACGGCGCAATGCGGCCAGCGAGGCAGCCCGAGCCGAAGAAGCTGGTCAAGGCATGAGCGAGGTCAGCACCGATACGAGGGCGAGGAGGAGGGGTGAGACGATGAACGGGACGATCACGGCGGTGGCGCGGCTGCGTGCCTGGGCTGGCCGCGGGGGCGGCGGAGCCCGCCAGGGCAGGCTCGTGCGCGGGCTCGCCCTCGTGCTCCTGGCCGTGCTGTTCGTGCCGGTCTTCATGATGGCGACTTCTTCGCCGGCGTCCGCGGACGACCAGAAGGAGCGCGACAACTACAGCCTCTACCAGCTGGCTTCGAATGCGAGCTCGTACTTCAGCGAGAAGAACTCGCCGTCGAACGACAAGGGCATGCACGAGAACTGGAAGCCGGTCACGAGCAGTCCTGCTTCAGGTGGTTCCATGCTCGGCTACGCCGACTCGGAGTTCAGCCTGGGCAACATCGTGGGCTGGTTCTTCGCCGAGGTGTCGGGGTCCTCGCAGACCGTCACGTACGAGACCCTGGCAGCGAAAGACGACAAGGGCGACGCGAAGTACTCGGGCATGCTCGACTACGCGCACTTCGGGGCGGCGAACGCTGACCTCGGCCTGGACACGATGTCCTCGGGCATCGGCGGCCAGATCGTGAGCGTGATCGGAGGCTCCATCATCTGGGTCCTCTACGCCCTGGCGCTGGCGGTCGGCACGCTGTTCTACGTCATCCTCCAGTTCCTGAAGCTCATCAACCCCTTCATGTGGTTCTACCAGGCGGTCAGGGCGGTCAATCCGACCTTCGCCGACGGGATGACGGGAGGTGACACCGGAGGCGGCGCGCTCTCGGGTCTGCAGCACTGGATCAGCGGCTGGTACGGCCTGCTCGTCGACATCTCGTGGCAGGTGCTGGTGCCGATCTTCATCGGCTTCCTGCTCATCGGCCTGGTCATGTTCAAGAAGATGGACCGGGGTTCGGCGATCAAGAAGCTCATCGTGCGCGTCGTCTTCATCGGCGTCGGCCTGCCGCTCATCGGATCGATGTACACCGGCGTGCTCGACAAGTTCGACAACTCGGTTCTCGGCCAGCATGCCGGTCCGACGCGCGTCGTACTGAGCACCTACGTCGACTTCGAGGCGTGGATGATGAACGACCGCCTCGGGATCCCGGACCAGGCCACTGTCTCCTGGAACGGCGACCAGGCCAGCTCTGACGCGATGATGTCGGTGCGCACGAGCGCGCTGGCGATCAACAAGCAGTCCCACGGAGCGACGTTCAACGGCATCGGCATCGGCACGAAGGCCAACGACGCCGAGTCGGCCTGGAAGGACGGCACGGTCTCCGTCGGCACCGGCGCGTCGGACGACTTCAAGGCGGTGTTCTCGACCTTCGGGATTATCGGCAAATACATCGCCAGCAACGAGATCGCAGCCTCCGACTTCGAGTCGGGGATCAAGAGCTCGATCACGCAGCTGGACGAGAGCGCGGATGTCAAGAAGAGCTGGTTCGTCGACAAGGACAGCTACGGCGACGTGGAGGATTTCGGTGAGGAGAAGGGGCCGGAGCCGGTCGATCACCCGGTGATCTCGACCGACGGCACGGGCCTGACCTCCTCTCGTCCCGGCAAGGACTCGACGGTCTTCACGACGACCGGGACCAAGAGCAACTGCGGCTTCACGGTGGGCAAGACTCCCTCCTCGTGCAACCTGTCTCCCCTGGCGGCGTACAACTACCTCAACACCGGGTTCAGCCCCAGCTCGCTGAGCATGTACAGCTCGAACAACGCCACGTCCGGCTTCACCCGAGAGAGCCACATGGCCGTCAGCCAGGTGGGCACGGGGCCGGCGAAGTTTATGTACTGGTCCAACGCAGCCTCGGTCCTGGGTTCCATCGTCCTGCTCGGCTTCTGGTACGCCATCGGCATGCTGGCCGGCTCGGTCAAGCGGATTTTCGGGCTCGTAGCGGCCGTGCCGTTCGCGACGCTGGGCGCGATGGCCGCGATCGCCAAGGTGATCGTCTACTCCATGGCGCTGATCCTGGAGGTCCTCCTCACGCTGTTCATCTACCAGTTCGTCTCGGAGTTCCTGATCTCGGTCCCGGACATCATGGCTGGGCCCGTGTCGAGCTTCATGAGCCCGGGCGGCCTGTGGGGCAGCGCTGCGCTCGGCGGGATCATCGTGGTGATCCTGACGCTCATCTCGTCGCTGCTGATCATGGGCATCACCTTCGCTCTGCTGCGGGTCCGCAAGACGGTGCTGCAGGCTATGGACGAGGTGGTCACCAAGCTCGTGGACAAGTTCCTGGAGACCAACACCGTGCCGAAGCCGGACAAGGGCGGGCTGATGCCTGCTCTGGCGGCGGGTGTAGGGGCCGGCGCGGGTATGGCCATGGGCAACAAGCTCGCCAACGGGTTCAACAGCAAGACCAGCGGCCCGGTCTCTCCGAGCACAGGCAAGCCCGCGGGCAAGACGGCGTCGACGAACGCCGGCGGCACGAACGGCGACGCCACGGCTCTGCCTGCCGGCAAGCCGCCGCTGGCCCTGGAGGGCGGCGGCGAGAGTGGCCCGGACGATCCGAACAGTCCGGCACCGGGCGGTGGTCCTGGCGGCGGTGGCGATCCTGCCGGTGCTCTGGGAGTGTCTGGCCAGGGCGACGGTCCCGACGGCAAAGGCGGTCCACTGCAGCTGACCAGTGGCGGAGCGGGCAGCTCGCAGTCGGACAAACAGACGGCACAGAATCTGAGCAACCAGGGCGGCCTGTCGAACCTCGGGTACACCTCGGACGGCAACAAGGTCATCCCCGGCGAGGTCCTGGCCTCGTACACAGAGCCGCCGAGCTCTCGTAGCGGCTCTCAGGGCCAGAGCAGCGCCGCCGGCGCTAGTTCTGCCCCGACCAGCGGAGAGGCTGTCGCCGGTCAGACAGGCCAGACGCAGTTCGGCACGGGTGCCCAGAGTACGCAGAGCCAGCAGGGCAGCAACCAGCAGGCTGCACCGCAGCGCTTCAACGGCGACGCTACTTCTGGTGGCGTTCCCGTTCCCGCTTCCGGGCAGCCGGCCGCGCCGAGCACGCGTCCGACGCGCTCCGCTCAGGACACCCCGGCTCCGAGGCAGCCGGGAGCCGGAACGCTAGCGCCTTCGCCGCGGCAGGCTCCAGTTCCGCGCCTTCGTCGCCGTCCGCGTCGGGTTGCCGATCCGGCTCCTCAGAGCGTGGAGACTCCGAAGCCGCAGCCGCGGCCGGCCAGTGGTCTTCGCCGGGGCCGGCGCGAGAAGCCGCAGGACTGATCTGGCGAGCGTGAAGGGCTGACGCACCTGGTGAGGACGACCATTGCAATCATCCTCACCAGGTGCGTCGTCTTTTGCGCGGATGGAGGAGAAGGGAAAGAGCATGAGGCTCGGATCAAGGCTTCGCGACGAGTTCCCGCGCGGCTGGTGTCGCTCAGCGCGATGGTGGATCACCGGGATCCGCGACCTGGCATTGAGCACTGCGGCGGCCGTGGCTACCGCGGTGTTCGTCGGCGAGGTGAAGCGCGCTGTGCGGCATCGCGAGGAGCCGTGGACCCTGGCGCGACTGTCCGGCACGTTCGAGGGGTACGTGGCCGGCCTCTTGGTCAACAGCGCAGGCTTGGTCGTTCTGGTCACCATGGCGATCGAGGACGGTCTGCCTGTGGTGCTGACGGCGTTGCTGGCTGGGTGGTGTCTGCTCAACATCGCCATCAGTGCGATGGTGTTCGTCATGGTCGCCCGGTCGAGGATCCGGCAGTCGGCAGCGTGGGCTGAGCTGGATTTCGTCGAGCAGCACGCGCCGGGGTACGGCCAGCCACCGGAGACGATTGAGGAGTACCGGGCGCAGCAGTTCCAGGAGTAGGTGTCAGAGAAAGGACAGAACCCCGTGGACGTGATATTCACGGGGCTCTGTGCTGCCTGGGTGGTGCGGCTATCAGCTGTGCTGATTGCAGTCCTTGGCGATCAAGGCCTTCGCCTGGTCGCTGTCGGCGGGGATGAGCTGGGCCTGGTCGATCGAGTAGGCGAAGGTGTACCCGAGCGTGATCATGCTGTCCGACATCGAGATCGAGCCGGATCCCGGGTCGGTGCCTGTCTGGTCGGAGCCGTTGACATCGTCCCAGAGCACACTGGTCCGGCTGTCGTTGATCGTGCCGGTCGAGAGAACCTGGTACTGACCCTTGTCGGTCTTGCCGTCCTTGACGATCGAGCCGTGCTTGATGTCGCCGAGAGCCTTCGTGGTCAACTGGCACTGCTGGTCGCCAGCGGTGACGTTGATGTACGTGATCTTGTGGCCGTCGATGGCGGCGATGCCGCCGCGCGCCCCGTCGGTGATGGAGATGTAGGCACCGTCGAAGCTGGAGGCCTGGCTGCTGCTGGGGCTCTGCGAGGAAGCAGCATCGCTGCTCCCGCTGCAGGCGGTGAGCATGAGAGCACCCGCGGCCAGGGCCGCGGCGGACACGGCGCTCCTAGTCCGCGTCACACGGGCGGTCCTGGTGGAGTTCATGGTGTTCTTCCTTCCCCTCTTCACAGGGACCAGCGTCTGGCTCCACAGTTCCACGCTGCATCCCCGAGACCCGGCTCCCGACCGCGCCCGGGAGCCGAAGCTGGCCCTCATGAGGACCGCCTCGCCGACTTCCGAGCTTGCTTCTCACACATCAGCACGTGCGCAGGCATTCACAAGAGCACTATCAGTATTGCAGATTGATGTACCAGATGTACCACCTAACGCCAGAAAGCCAGTCGAAGTCGCCTATGGATAGGCAACTTCGACTGACCGAAACTCAGCCCGTCAGGCCTCTTCTCGGAGGTTGTTGAGTCGATGCTCAGTCAGCGCCAGTGCGACTTCGGACTGGCTGAGCGCATGCTCACTGTCCTGGATGCGCCACCGAAGACGCTGCACCGGCGGGGCGTCCGCTTCCTGGAGCGCCAGGTCACCGAGCTCGCGCAGCTCCGCGTACGCGCCCTGCAGCTGTTCCTCGTGGTGCGCCGACCGGACCCTGAGGCGGGCGACCCTCTCTTCCCACCAGCTCACCCGCGACTCGGGGTCGAGCGTGGCCTTCCCCTCAAGCCAGGCGCGGAGCTCGAACTGGTCGACGTCGCCGGGGAGCCCGGTGGCCAGGGGCCCCTCGGGTTCCGGCATATCGATGGGAATGTGCGACAGCAGCACCGCGGGGGTCGTGTCGAGCGCATAGGAGATCGCGACGAGGTCGTCGACGGTCACGGGGCGAGCGCATCGCTCCATCTCCGCGAGGGCATCGGCTGAGATCGGGTGATCGAGCATCCGGAGCACGTAGGCCAGCTCATCGATGGTCAGCTCGCGCAGCTGGCGGTAGTGGGTGATGGCGTCGGACACAGCAAGGGACGTGGGAAGGGGCGACGGCATGCACCGATCATAGGCGCGCTCGGTGCGGCCCCCGGGTGAGTCGTCACATAGACCTGAGCCGTCGCCACGTAGACGCACGACGGGTCCCGGAGTGGTGACCTCCGCGCCCCCTCGGGCCAGGGCAGGCGCCAGAAGAGGCGCACCTTGGCGAAGAGGTTCAGGTCGGTCCTGTCGTCGCAGCCAGTGCTGCAGATGTCCCGCACAGTGGCGCTCATCGAGTCACAGTCGACTGCCTATTGAATGGCATTCCGAGTCGTGTTTAAATGGGGCGCAATAGGCACTCGGTCCACTCTATGCAAGGCGGGCAACATGTTCGGGCGCGACTCTTCCGCTGATCGCGGTGTGGTTGCGACCGTGCGTGCCTCCTCGGCAAGTCGAGTGCGAGTCTCCACTGCCGCGTCTCGCGCAGTCTCGCTTCGCCCGATTCCCATGGAGGCCATTCAGGTCGGAGTCACTGCCGCTGCATCCATTGCCTTGCGGCGCGAGGCCATGACAGCAACTCAGGCCTCGGTCGCACGTCGGAGGAAGGTCGCATAGAACCGCCGGCGCCGCGGACAGCCATGCCCACCGTCCGTGCACTGGCAGCGACCCGTGCGGCTTGGTGGGGCGTCTCGCCCCGTCACCCATGTCCCCACCCCATGAATTGAAGGGATCCCATGCGACTTCGTGCTCCCGCTCGACTTGCCGCCACGGCCATGTTTGCCCTGTCGGTGACCGCCGCCCTGACGGTGACCACCGCCCCGGCCGCGCACGCCGTCGGCGAAACCAGCAAGTGCACCGTCAACTGGTCGAACTTCGGCGCCACCGTGGCCAAGAACGGCTGGAACTACCGCACCGGCCCGGGCACCACCTACGCCAGCAAGGGTTACCTCTACCGCGGCGACAAGCTGACCGTGCTGTGCAGCCGCGGCAACTGGGACTACAGCCAGCTCACCCAGCGCTCCAAGTCCGGTATCCCCAAGGGCACCCGAGGCTGGGTGCGCGAGGACGGTCTGGTGAACCTGGCGGCCTGACCGCCGGATCCAGGATCGACTGTGGGATTTCAAATCCCGTGACATCTTCTCAGCTCTCAGCCGAGGTTCGGGCGGATCCGCTATGAGAACGCCCAGGTCACCGTCTCGGTAGATGGCAGGGGAGCCGAGAACCTACATCGGCTAGGTTCCGCGCTCTCTAGGCCACGCCGAGATGAGCCCGTTGCACCGAAACCGCTCACCGCATTCACGCCCCTGAAGCAGCGGCGTCCACTCCTGCACCTACAGCTGCTGCACCGGACTGTGTCGAGGTGCCCCCTCGCGCGCCGTACGCGGCCTTTCACGTGGAAGGTTTGATTCGCATGTCCACTCTCGCTCGCCGCGCAGGCACGGGACTTCTCGCTGTTGCGGCCGTGGCCGGTGCCACGATGATCTCCGCATCCCCGGCGGCCGCGCTCACCTGGCGCTGCACGTCGAGCTTCGCCAGCATCGACCAGGCCAACTACAGCGGTCCGCAGCCCGACCAGTGGGATTTCACCGTCAAGAACTGTGCCGCGCGCAGCGGCTCCTACGTCTATGCCAAGGCCGTCATCAAGTGGGACGGCCCGCTCTTCGTCTCCGACAACTGGTTCGACGGCGCGTACTACCGCCTGGTCCTGAAGAAGTCGGTTGCCGGCACGGACCCGACGGTCGCGAAGAAGGACTACGAGTTCGAGGGCACGCTGGAGAACCGGGACGTCTTCGGGAACGGCAGCTACTCGACCGGCACGATCAAGGCCAGGGTCAATTCCACGAAAGCCTACGCCGACGGCACCTTGTACCTGGACTGGCGCCACTGCTGCGGCGGCTACAAGTCGTGGGGCTGGTCCGCGTCGCCCCGCGTGTGAGCTGCTCCTGGGCGGGGCGAAGTGCTCCGACTACCCCGGCCTGCGACACCGACCAGAAGCTCTCGGCGGGCCAGTCGGAGCAGATATGCCCGGCCTTCCTGATCCCGGCGGGTCAGAAGTCCACCGCCGTGGAGCTCCCGCAGGGCCACTACAAGGAGC
Organism: Streptomyces sp. NBC_01390; assembly: GCF_045040105.1. NCBI lineage: Bacteria > Bacillati > Actinomycetota > Actinomycetes > Kitasatosporales > Streptomycetaceae > Streptomyces > Streptomyces sp. NBC_01390. The sequence goes on from NZ_CP109551.1 coordinate 1,931,672, forward strand.
CTCGGGAGTGGCCCGCAAAGGGCTGACCGGCCCGGCCCCTCGCTTCCATCCCCCTGGGGCGACATCCCCGCGTCCTTCCGGCGCGGGCGCTGGCCCGGCTGCTCAGTGGGGCGTCGTCCGCCCACGGCGACGCACCCACCCACCCACTCCACCCTTCCCGTCCGGCGCCCGAACCAGCTGACGCCGGCCGCCCCACCGGAACATCCTGCGTCCGCCTTTTTCTGGAGCGTCTGTGTCAGCCACCACCCTGCCCGCCGCCGCCAAGGCTCCCGAACAACCCGCCCCACGTCCATGGCCGCCCGCTATCTGGGCCCTTCTCGTCACCACGCTCGTGGCACGCAGCTTCGGCTTCGCCTACCCGTTCCTCAGCTACCACCTCAAGCACCTGGGCTATGCCACCGAGGCCGTCGGCCAGGTCCTCGCTGTCTTCGGCATCGGCTGGTTCCTTGGCCAGTTGCTGACCGGCTGGGCTGCCGACCGCCTCGGCCGACGCCGCACCCTCGTGACGGCGATGGCGACGGCCGCCGTCTTCCTTCCGCTGCTGGCGCAGGCGCACGGCTTCGCCGCCGTCTGCACCGGGGCCGTCATCGCCGGCATCGTGTACGACGCGGCGCGCCCGGTCGTCTCGGCCGTCATTGCAGACCTCATCACGGACGACGCGCAGCGTGCTGCGGTCAACGGATGGCGCCACGGCGCAGTGAACATCGGCGCGGCCCTCACCGGAGCGGTCGGCGGCTTCCTGGCCGCGCACCTCGGCTTCCAGATCCTGTTCTGGCTCAACGCCGCTGCGTGCGCGGCATGCGCCCTCATCGCACACCGCTGCCTGCCCGCCGACACTCCCCTCGCCACTGCACCCTCCAGCCGCGTCCCCATGCGGGCCGTGACCCGCGACGCTCGGTTGTGGCTGCTGTGGGCGGCCAGCGCCTTCGCCCTGACGTGTGCCGCCGGGATGTTCACCGCGCTTCCGATGCTGATGGCGGACGACGGCCTGGCCGCCACCGCCTACGGATGGACGCAGGTCGCCAACGCCGGAACGGTGATCGCCCTCACTCCCCTGCTCACGCCATGGTTCAGCCGCCGTTGCGGCGGACAGCGGCCCATGATCGGCACACTCGCGGCCAGCTCGCTTGTTCTGGGCGTCGGCATGGGCAGCGCCGGCCTCGCCGACACCACCCTCGGGTACAGCCTCGCCGTGGCCGTCGTCGTTCCCGGTGAGATCGCCTTCTTCATTGCCGCATCCGATGTCCTCAACAAGATCTCACCCGAATCCGCCCGCGGCCTGTACGCAGGCATCTGGGGATCCACCCTCGCCGTCGCCGTGATCATCGCCCCCGTTCTCGCGGCCGTTTCCCTGACCCATGGCGGTGGGGTCCTCGCCGCGCTCACCACCTTTGTGGCCGGCGCCGTGGGCGCAGCCCTGTGCCTGCCGCTCGCCGGGCTCACGCATCGCCGCAGGGCCCCCCGTATGACCGCCGTCCCCGCCGCTTCCTGACCGCCGAACCGGAGAACCGACCATGAGACACACCACCACGTGGACCAACTCGTGGGCATCCCAGCGCCCTTGGCCCCCTGTAACGACCACCCGGCCCACGCCCGCGCCAGGAGCAGGCCGATGACCGCGATCGCTCCGGCCGAGCAGTCCGCACCGCCGACGGACGACCGACGGCCGCTGCTCGATGTCTTCGCCGCGATGGGCCCCGCTCCCTTGGCGAGCGACAAACCAGCCGTTTGGAAGTCGAGTCCAACGCCTGAAAGGAAACACGTACCCATGCGCACGATGCCCCAATTCCTCCGGCGCACCCTCCCCGTCGCCCTGGGCGGCGCCTTCACCATCGCCGTGCTCTCCACTGCTCCTGCCTCCGCAAGCTCCGGCTGGTGGTTCTCCCAGGGCAAGGGCGCCGAAGGCTTCTACAACCACGTCAACGGACGGGTCTACGCCAACGACATAAAAAAGGACGGCTACTTCGCGGTCACGCAGATCCTCACGTACCCCAAGGGCTACGTCATCACAAGCGTCAACGACACGGGCAGCAACAACGGCAGCACCTGGAGGACGCCGAACCTCTACCAAGGCGGCGATTACATGATCCGGGTCTGTGTCGCAAAATACGGCCAGAAGCCTACGAAGTGCTCAGCATCGCACTGGTTCGAGGCCTGATCCTCCGCCTCCGCTACTTCTCGATCTGGTCGGCCGTGAAAGGCCACATCGACAGCGAACCAGCACGGGCCCGGGAAACCCCGAACCTTCTCCGCAGGGAAGCGTTCCTGCCTTTCCGAGTGAGCCCAGTGCGGCGAAAAACAGCTCCCAGCCATACACCGCGCCGAATAGACCCATGGGCGTCGGCACCATGCCGCACCCCAACCCCCTTACCTACCGAAGGAACCGGAAATGCAGCTCAGACTCATAGCAATGCAGGACACGGCGTTCCCCTACCGTCTGGGGACCGACAGCGCCGAGCACATCCTCACGCGTCTCGCCGCCCACGACGCCAGCAGCTATGTGGTGGTGGCGGACACCACGGTGGCCGAACTCTACGGCCAAGACCTCACTGCCCGCCTCAACGAGCAAGTCGGGCCGGCCTACCTGCTCGCCCACGGAGTGGGTGAGCAGCACAAGGGGCTCGCCACCGTCGACTCACTCGCCCGGCAGGCCCTCGAGCACGGGATCGACCGCCGCGCGGTTGTCGTCGCGCTGGGCGGCGGCGTGACCGGGAACATCGCGGGGTTGCTGGCGGCGTTGCTCTTCCGCGGGATCCGTCTCGTGCACATACCCACGACTCTGGTTGCCATCCTTGACTCGGTTCTGAGCCTGAAGCAGGCCGTCAATTCGTCGGTGGGCAAGAACCTCGTGGGAACTTTCTACGCTCCCGTCGAGGTCCTGGCCGACACGGCGATGCTGCGCACGCTCCCACCGCGCGAGGTTCGCAGTGGCATGGGAGAGGTGATCAAGAACGCAGTTGCCATCCGTCCCACCATGATCGACCGGCTGGCCGGCGGGCTGCGGGCGGACGCTCGCTACGACGACGAGTTCCTGCGCTTCGTCATCGACGAAAGCCTGGCCGCCAAGGCGGGCGTCACATGCGACGACATGCACGAACGGCGCTCGGGGCTCGTGCTGGAGTACGGCCACACCGTGGGGCACGCCATCGAGCATGCCTCTCGTGGCAAGGTCGCGCACGGAGCGGGGGTGGCGGTCGGCATGACCATCGCCGCGGAGGTTTCCCGGCGCCTGGGCCACTGCGACCAGGACCTCGTCGAACTGCACCACTCGCTCGTGGCCGCGGGTGGTGTGGAGCCCGTGATTCCCGGCCATGTCGACACCGCACTCGCGAAGCGGTGGCTCGCGCACGACAACAAGCGCGGCTACCTCGGCGACACTCAGGCCGGCCACACCCCGATGGTCCTGCTGTCAGCCTGCGGCGAGGTGCTGCACACCGAGGTACAGAAGGTGGGGCCGATTCCGCTCGTGTCCGTGCCGCTGGCCCTACTGGAGGAGGTTGTTGATGAGTCGGCCGCCCGCGGCGTGAGCTCGGCATCGAAGGCTATGGCGGGCTGACTCGGGAGCTCCGCCCTGGGGCGCGCAGATGCAGCGGGTCGCCCAGTCCGCCGGCCCATCAGCACCCTCAATGTGTGATCCCGTCTCAGACCCGTCCCTGACGCGTCGGACCAGCCGAGGAGCCAGCCGCCATTTCTCTTGAACGGCGGGCGCTCAAGGTCAGAGCGACTCGGCTGCGGCTGGGGCGCCGCCGTCCCCCGCGGCGGCTCCCCAGCTCCCATCCCGTCCGGCGCCACGAAGACACAGTGACACAGCGGAGCCTCGTGCGAGTGGGCCGGTCCGAGCCTTGCTGTCCTGACTCCCGTTGTACGGAGGAACCGACGGTGCCCGCTGCCCCATAGCCGTGCCCGTTCCGCTACCGGCTCTGCGCCTCGCTCTGACCATCGGGCTCGGCTCGCTCGTGCACCCCGACGTGGCCTGCGACCTGGAGCTGACGGGATGCCACCTCGTAGTTCGACCGATTCATTCGTCCTGACGGAGGCAACATGAGCGCGAACGCGACTGCCCGGCGGACTGCCTCCCCGGCAGCCGACCGTAGGCTGCTGACGGGATCCTTCGCCGCTCTGGGCCTCGTGACGGCGGTGTGGGGGGCGACGTTGCCTGCCGTCCAGGACGCCGCCCAGATCGGTACGGGGCAACTTGGCCTGGTTCTCCTTGGCGCGGCAGCCGGAGCGGTCGCCGGGCTCAAGCTCGGTGGGCGCCTGGCCGACAGCCACGGTCCCTCGCGCCTGCTGGTTGGACCCGCGATCGCCCTCGGTCTCGCACTGGCGCTGCTCGGACAGTGCCGCACGCTCCCCACCCTGCTTCTGGGCGCGACGCTCTTCGGACTTGCCAACGGCCTCCTGGACATCGCTGTCAACGCGTCGGCCGTCAACTGCGAACGCGCCTACCGGCGCCGGATCATGGCGTCCCTGCACGCGAGTTACAGCCTTGGCGGCTTCTGCGGAGCGGTTCTCGCGGCCACCACCACATGGATGCCGTACGACGTGCAGTTCGCGATCGTGGGACTGGTGACCATAGTTGCCGCCTGCGCAGCCGTGCCGAGCGTCCGTCGCGCGTGGTACCTCGACAAGGCCCTGGATCAGTCAGAGGCAGCGGACAGGACATCGGCCTCGTTCTCGCCCGTTACTGTCTGGCTGCTCGGTGCCCTGGCGGCCGCAGTCCTTCTGGGGGAAGGAGCCTCAGCGGACTGGGCCGCTGTGCATCTGGCCTCCCTCGACGCGTCGCAGGCAACCGCCGCGGCCGCGTATGCCCTCTACAGCGCGGCGATGGCCACGGGCAGGCTGTGCGGCGACCGACTGATCAATCGCTTCGGGGCACCTGCCGTGGTACGCGTCGGCGCCGGCCTGGCCGCTGCGGGGCTGGGAGCCGGGCTGATAGCGGGCACCGCCCCCGCCGCGCTGCTGGGCTGGATGGCCCTCGGCCTGGGACTGTCAACCGCCTTCCCATGCATGATCACTGCCGCCGGACGTGACGGCCCACGGGCGGTGAGTACCGTCGCCGCGGCCGGCTACCTCGGCAAACTCGCCGGCCCGGCTGCCATCGGAGCAATTGCCTCGCCGACGAGCCTGCCCGCCGCACTGGCCCTGCCCGTTGTCCTGGCGGCGGCCGTCGCCCTGGCTTCCTACCGAGCCCTGGAGTCCCGTTGACCTCTTCCCAGTCCACCACCCCCGGCGGCGCCGACCTCGAGGCCGTAATCCTCGACTACAACGGGGTCATCGGCCGCCAGCCCGGCCCGGCCCAGTGGGTCCGGCTCGCCGAACTCGCGGAGTGGCCCCCCAGCAGACCCACGCCTTCCAACAGGCGTTCTGGCAAGGGCGGGAGAACTACGACCAGGGCATCGCCACCACCCACACGTTCTGGAGCGGACTGCTGCGCAACGGGCGCGCCACGCCTGTGGCACAGCACCCTCCTGGCCGCTCTCGCACGCGCCGGCATCGACATGTGGACCGACACGGACTCCGCCGTGCTGGACCTCCTGCACACAGCCCACACCACCGGCCTGCGTCTCGTACTCCTGTCCAACGCACCCAAACCGCTGGCCACCACCCACGGCGACGCCGAATCGTGCGCCACCTTGTTCAGCTGGACCGTCTACTGCGCCCGCATCGGAGTGAGCCCCACAAGCGGGCCTACGAGGCAGCGCTCGAGGCCGCCGGGATGCCCCACCCCTCAAAGACCTTATTCGTCGCCGACCGGCTGGACAACGTCGAAGCCGCCGAGCAACTCGGCCTGCAGGCCCTGCACTACACCGGCGACCCGGCCGCACTCGCCCGCCGGCTGTCCGGATCCACCGGACCACCATTCCCCCTACCTGGCCCGCTCGGGAGTTCACCTGTGCAGAAGCCCACTTCACGGCCGGTCACCGGCGCCTCGTCCGGACCTGCTGTGGCCGTCCTCGGTTCCACGGCTGAGCCGCCGAAGCCTCCCGTGCCTGTCGGCTACCGCGATGTCCTGCGGGTGCCCTGCGCGGCGCGTCTGCTGGCCGGGACGCTCATCGGACGCCTTCCCAACGGGATGGCCCCGCTCGCGATTGTGATCGGAGCTCACAGCTCCGGTGCCGCCGTCAGCGCGGCTCTGGCCGCCTTGTACCTGGTGGCCAGCGCGGTCGGCGGTCCACTGATCGGCCGCCTGGCCGACCGGTACGGACAGACAATCCCGTTCTCCGCAGCCAACCTGCTGAGCACAGCCGCCCTCGTCTGCGTGGCAGTTGGGTCTCAGCACCCATGGTGGACAGTCGCCGGCGCTGCGGTCGCCGGGGCGACCAAGCCTCCGCTGGAGGCAGGGCTGAGGGCGCTGTTCGGAACGGGGCCCTTCATGCCGAGCCGCGCCCACCAGCGAACGGCGCTTTTGTTGGAGGCAGCGGCTCAAGAAATGATCTACGTCGTGGGGCCGCTGCTGGTGGCGGGGATCGTCATGGTGTCCTCCGCATTCGCCGCGCTGGTGGCGACGGCCACTCTCGGTGCCGTCGGCACCGCTCTGGTCGTGACGACGCCGGCCTCCCGGACGTGGACCACTGTCCGCCTCCACAGGTCCGACTGGCGAGGTCCGCTCAGATCCCCGCAGTTGCGCGGGTTGTACCTGGCCATGGTCGCCGTCGGTATCCCCCTCGGCGCCCTCACACCCCTCGCGGTATCAGCCGCCGCCGACTACGGCACACCGTGGCTTTCCGGAGCCCTCCCGGCCGTACTTTCCCTCGGTGCCGTCGGCGGCGGACTCCTGTACGGGGCGCGGCTGTGGCCGGGCACAGCAGTTCAGCACCTGATCGTCCTGAGCTCGGCTTTTGCCGGGGGCTGGCTGCTGATCACTCTGGCGGCCAGCCCCACAACGGCGCTGGCCGGCACGGTCGTCCCGGGCCTGGTGATGGCCCCGCTCCTGGGCGTCGCCTTCGCAGTCACGGGCGATCTGGCCCCGGCCGGCACCGCGACGGAGGCGCAAGCACTCTTGGCGGCCGCGCTGGACGTGGGGTGCGCCGCCGGCGCCGCGGCCGCGGGCCTGGCACCGACCGCGGGGCTGCTGCCGGCCGGCGCCGCGGGCGCAGCCCTCATCCTCGTGGCCGCGCGCCGCCGCCTGACCGTGACGGCTCGCCGTCCGCCCCTGCCCATGTCCTGACCCCGTCTCAAGGGAGCTTTGTCGTGAACTCGTTCCGTCTCACCCGCACCCTGCCCAAGAATGCAACGGACGCCGCGCTGCGTGCCGACGTCCGCCATGGCCTCACCAGTACTCCCAAGACGCTGCCGCCGAAGTGGTTCTACGACGCGTACGGCAGCGAACTCTTCGAGAAGATCACCGAGTTGCCCGGATACCACGTCGCACGCTCGGAGCGTGAGCTGCTGGTGGCCCACGCCGACGAGATCGCCACAGTGTGCGGCGCACGCACCCTGGTGGAACTCGGGAGCGGTTCGTCCGAGAAGACGCGGCACCTGCTCGATGCACTGCCCGGATTGCACACGTACATACCGGTCGACGTCAGCGAGAGCGCCCTGCGGCAGGCCGGGCAGGCTCTGATCATCGAACGCCCGGACCTCACCGTGCACGCCCTGATCGCCGACTTCACCAACGCGCTCACCCTGCCGGATACCCCCGGCCCGCGACTCGTTGCGTTCCTCGGCAGCACCATCGGCAATTTCCTGCCCGCCGAACGCGCCGTGTTCCTCGCCGCCATCCGCGCCCTCCTCGCGCCCGGCGACGCCCTGCTGCTCGGTGCCGACCTGGTCAAGGACCCCTCACTCCTCGTCGCCGCCTACGACGACCCGACGACCGGCGCTTTCAACAAGAACGTCCTCACGGTCATCAACCGGGAACTCGGCGCCGACTTCGATCTCGACGCCTTCGAGCACGTGGCCCTCTGGGACGCAGCCGCCGAGCACGAGTGGATCGAGATGCGGCTGCGCTCGCGCAGCGAGCAGACCGTGAAGATCCCCGCCCTCCAACTCGCCGTCGACTTCGCGGCGGGTGAGGACCTGCGTACCGAGATCTCGTCGAAATTCCGGCTGGCCGGCCTGGCCGGTGAACTCGCGTCCGCCGGAATGGAGTTGGAGCGGTTTTTGACCTCCCCGAATCATGGCTACGGCCTGGCGCTCGCCATCCCCAAGGAACACACAGCAGTCCAGGATGCGCCAACGAGCCACCTCACCGCCTGTGTCCGGTGATCCCGGCAGCCCTCCGCCCCCTGTCCATGCGTCTCAAGCGTTTCGGAGTGGCCCCATGGCCTTGCCTTTGATCAGTCCCGACCGAACCCCTGCTGGTAGCTCCCTTTCGCCGGTTCTCCCGGGGCGCGCCGTTGTCGTTGCCCCGTACGGCTCGGGCAGGCACTACCAGAGCGAGTTCGCCGACCGGGGATGGGACTGCGTCGCGGTCACCCCCGCGGATGACGCGCTGCCTCCCCTGTATCGCGGCAGTCTCGACCCCACCGGGTACCGGCGCGTCGTCGTGCACGACGGCAACGTCGACGAGACCGCCCGGGCACTGCGCGCGCTCCGGGTGAGGGCCGTGGTCGCCGGGACGGAAATCGGCGTACCCCTCGCCGAGCAACTGGCGTACCGCCTGGGCCTGCCCGGCAACGACCCGCAGACCTCACACCGTCGCCGCGACAAGGGCGCCATGGCGGCCGCGCTGACGAGTGCGGGCATCGACGCTCCACGGAGCCTGAGCACCGACCGCCTCCGGGACGCCCTGTCCTGGGCGCACTCGCTGGATACGCCGGACCTCGTACTCAAGCCGGCTGACTCCGCCGGATCAGACGGCGTGATCTTCTGCTCCAGCCCCGACGAGATCCGAGCGGCCTGGATTCAGCTGCACGGGGTCCCCAATGCCATGGGCGGAAGCAACGACCACCTCGTCATCCAGGAACGGCTCCAGGGCTCGCAGTACGTCGTCAACAGCGTCTCCGCCCCCGACGCCGACGGCACGCCCCGGCACACGATCACCGAGTTCTGGGCCGACCACCGTACCGGAACCACGCACGTGTACGACCGCCTCGACCTGCTCAACCGCGCGAAGCTGATCCCGCGTACCCTCGCGCATTACACCGTACGAGTCCTCGACGCCCTGGGGATCGCCGCGGGCCCCGCGCACACCGAGCTGATCTACGTGCCCAGGCGGGGACCCGTTCTGATCGAAAGCGGCGCACGACCCGAAGGCTCGTACGACCCGGCGGCGATGCGGGAGGCGGTCGGCAGCGACCATATCCGCGACGCGGTGCACGCGGTGGTCACTGGTGCGCCCAAAAGCCTGGCCTCGGATCGTCCACGCTCCAGTGTCACCAAGGTGTCGCTGATCGCGCCGCACGACGGCGCGCTCGACGAGGACCTCCTGCGCACCCTGCTGACTCTCCCGACAGTGCAGGGGTATGTCGGCACGCTGGTCCCCGGCACACCGGTGCACCGCACCGTCGACCTGCTGACCTCTCCCGGACGGCTGACACTCACCGCTGAGAACCCCCGCGCCATCGACGAGGACTACAACACCATCCGCGCCGTGGAGGCCGCCGGGCTGTACGACGGGAGGACGCCATGAGTACCCGGCCCGCCGCCCGCCTCGACTGCGCACTCGCCGCCGTCCACGCCCTGCCCGGCAAGGAGATCCAGAACCTGCACACCACGGGCCTTGATCTCTCCCGGGGCACCCTCGAAGTCCGGCGCGGTCTGCTGCGGCACGCCCTGTGCCTGGAAGAACTCACCCACCAGCTCGCCGCAGACTGGACGTCCTACCGTCACCACCGGTGGCCGGCCTCGTCCAACCCTCACCTGCTGGTCAGCCAGAAGACCGCGGTCGACCCCGACCACCCTGCCGTCAGCATCGGCATCACCGAGCAGACCGCCATGCGCTACGTCACCGCCGCCCATCCCGAACGAACCTCCAAGCTGCCGCGGTGAACGCGCGGGCCTCCCGCCCGCACACCAGAACGCTCGGCGAGCTGGCTGTCAGTGTCCGAAGTCGTCTGCACGGGTGACCAGCGCGTTCTTAGTCGAGTGCACGGGAAGTTCGGACGAGCGCGACCGTCGCCGACCTCAGCCGACGCGCGTGCAGAGGGCGTCGGACATCAGTGCAGACGACTACGGAATTTGACAAGGGGGCTCAAAGCGGGCGTAGAAGTCCTCCAGTGCCGACTCCGAGACGGTCAGCACGTTGGCGTCCTGGCGTCGAGGTCGTCGGCGGGGGCGCGAAGCTGCAGTGCCCGGTGGGGCCTGCCGGTGTTGTAGTGCGCGGCGTACTCAGCGAGCACGTGCCGGGCGTGCTGCTCGTTGTAGAGGGTTATCCGGGGGATTTCCTCTGCCTGAGTCCTCAGACCTGTCGGTGCTCAGCCTTGCCGAGCGCCGACAGCACGCGCGTTGGATTCCCGATCAGGTCGAGCAGTGCGCTGGTCCGACGCGCCCACCGAGCTGGATCGTCGCCCTCGGCGAACGCTGCAGTCGACTTGAACTGATCCCGGAGGTTGACCGGCAGACGGCCAGCCAGCTCCGCCGCGAGCTCACGGCCCAGGACAGCTCGCGGCGAGGCCGGCCACATGAAGCGGGCCAGCTTGCTGATCGCCGGGACGGGGGCGTCGGAAGCGGTCTCGAGGGCCGCGACGGCCTCTCTCACCCAGTCGGCGTCCCAAGCATCCGGGAGCGGAACTGGGACCTGCTGGATGTCGGCGATCGCTTCCCGCCCCAGCGCCAGGGAGAGCCCACCGGGGTCCTCGTGGTAGTTAAGGTAGCGGGCGACGTCGACGCCTGGAGGGCAGACCTCGTCGAGGACGACGTCGCCGACGAAGTCGCTGGGATCGATGAGCCAGCCCTCGCGAACCACGACGGACGGATTCAGATGGACTCGGTACAGGCAGAATTGGTTGCCCCGGTCGGCCTGGTCGCGGATCCGCCTGAGCATGTTGTGGACCGCGGCCTCGTACGTGCCGATGTGGAGCGCCTTCGCCCGCTGGCGTGAGGCCCAGGCGGCGACATGCTCGTTGCCGCCCATCATCATGCGGATCTCGGGCGTGAGGGCGGCGGCCGGATCGAAGTCCCTCGTCGGCCAGTCCGGCTGCGTGCTCGTGTGGTACCAGGAGACGGTCGCAATCCGGTCGTCGTCGAGCGCCGGGTCGTCGGGATCGACCGTCACCCGGGGCGCGTCCTCGTGCTCGCACGTCAGGCCGCAGCCGGGGCACTTCTCTCCGCCCTGCTTCCATCGGTCGATCCAGTCCAGGTCGACGACGAAGCGACGGCCGCAGCCGCCGCACAGCATCTGCCGGTCGCGCGAGAAGTCGACTAGTCGTTCCATGGCTCCATTCTCCGGGAGCGCTCCGCGGGGTCGGCCAGACCCGGCACATGCCGAGCGGACGACCTGTCATCGTTGGTGCTCGCGCTCTAGAACGAAGCTCAGGAACGCTGGCTGAACAGGCAAAACGCCGCATCGCCGCCTGTTCACTGGCGCCGCGCTAGTGGCGGAACGCGCCGCCGCGGCCTAGGGGGCGTGAGTGTGGGGCTCTTCGCAAGGCTGGCGCCTCATGCCGAGGACATTTCACTGCAGGAGGGCTGCGACGGACTCGGGGAGAAGGTCCCGAAGATCGGTGATCTGAACGTGGGCGGCATGTGTCTCGGTGAACTGGGCGACGGACATGCTCGGTGCGCCGAAGACGGTGGTGAAGGTCCGCAGTGCCCCTGGAGTGCGGTCCAGGGCCCAGGCCGCGGTTGAAGTGCTGGTGGTCAGGAAGCGGCGGGGCTCGGGGCCGATCACGAACAGCTCTGCCCGGCGGCCGGAGGTGTCGGCGGCGAGCATCACGAGGTCCTTGAAGGTCTGGCGCTTGCGCATGGTGTCCGCGCCGCGCCAACGAGCGAGCTTGAACTCCGCGATGCGCTGGTCTGTCTCCAGGTCGTACGGGCGGCTCAGGTCGTTGCCGGCGCCGAGGGAGGGGCGGACGGCGATGCGTTCTTCATCCCCGAGGATGTGGGGCAGTACGAGGAGAATGCCGCAGGCGTGGATCAAGTCGTTGATCCGGCCCAAGCTCTCGCGAACCGTGAGCGCTGAGACAAGCAGCTCCGGCACGACGTGGCCGTCCTCGGCGACCCGTATAGCATCCATCCCGCCAGCGCCCTCCAATCGGTGCTCCAGCGAGGCCAGGGCCTGGGTGAGCGGCTGGCGGCTCAGAAAGTCGGCGAGGACCCCCACGGCAGTGCTCAGCCGCTCTGCTTCTTCACGGTCCTGGTGGGCTGAGGAAGTGTCCATGACGGACAGTCTGGCTCTGCATCCCGTCTCCGGTGAGCGTTGGGACGGCTCTCGCCGCTCACAAGCCTGTGGCAGTGCACCGCCACCTCCCGATGCAGGCCGCCGGGCGGTTGCTCGGCGCCCAGGGCCTGCCGCGGTCAGGGCTTGTCCCCGCCAGCAGTCGGCTCGACGCTACTCGTCTGTTCAGCGCCTTCGTCGGTGCCGTGCGACTGGTCGGCCGCTCGGTCGGCTTGTGCGGGAGGTGCTGTTCGCACGACGCGGTCGATGATGATCTTTCGGTAGGTGTCGGCCAGCCGCACCAGGGGGTGCTGCATGACCTCGTCCGCGGGTGGACCGCTCGGTTCGCCGGTCTCCGGGGCGTTGAACTGCTCGATAAGCGTTGCCAGCTCGCCGAGGGCTTCGTTGTGCTGCATTGCGTCGGCGGCTCGGCGCAGGATCACGGTCTCGGCGTCCGTGAGGTGTCCCCCCGAGGCATAGAGCCAGTCCTCCTCGTTGCCGTCGGGAGCACTCGCTGCGGCCGCGTCAGTGAACGCGGCGAGGATCACCTCGTGCACGGCGCTGAGGCGTGCGGGAAGTGACTGGCCGGGCCAGAAGTCCGCCGTCACCTCGGGGATGCCGGCCAGGGTCTCGGCCAGGGCGGCGGCCCTTGGCGGTGGCCAGCCTTCGGGCCAAGCGGAGCGGGCCTGCCACAGTTGCAGGACGGCGGTCCTGGCTTCCTCCGCCCGCGCGGGAGCACTGACATCGCCGGCGCGGGCGGCGTCGTCGGCGGCCTGCATGAGGCGGGCGGTGTGGTGGCTGAGCCAGCGGATGAGCGTGTTGTTGGTGCGTTCTTCGCCGAGCTCCGCGAGGATCCGCTCGCCGAGCTCGGCGAGCGGATCAGCGGACTGTTGCCCGGCCGTCTGCGTGGATGAGGTAGAGCCAGCTTCGGCGGTCGTCGTGGCGGGCGGCTGTGTTGTTGCGGCGTCGTCCAATTTGGACCTCCACGATGAGGCTGTATCCGGTGGTCGCGAGGTACTTCAGGAGCGCGTCGCGAGTCACGTGGACGCGTGATCCGTTGGTTGTCCTGCCTGCGCGGCTGTCGTCAGGGTCGCCGTCCGACCACTGCGTCCACTGGGCGAGGGCGGCCTGGTCTGCTGCAAGGAGCCGGACGCCATCCTGGTCCAGGTGTGCGTGGGTCTGCCGCCGGAAAGCCTGTCCGGGCAAAGGGCCTTCGGTGCGCAGCCCCCGCGCGTAGGGGTCGTGCTCGTCGAGATTCTCGGGTCGCGAGGCGGGGTCGCGCAGCCAGCCGCGCAGCTCGAAGAGCCCATGGTCGACCTCGTGCCCGGTTTCGCCCTCGTCGGGAAGTCTCCAGTCCCTGGGCTCCGTCGCTGCGGCCAGGGCTCGTTGGAGGTCTTCTGCACGGTCAGGGCGCACGAGTGCCGAGGCGACGTAGACATCCTCGTAGCCGCCTGCCCAGGTGATGTTCATGGAGGCGGCGACGAGCACGGACGGGGGCAGGCCGCCGTGCACCAGGCCAAAGATCTCCTCGCTGTCCGTGAGCTGGGGGGCGGCCCAGGCGCTGTCGTCCAGGCCGGAACCGAGGAACAGGTAGGGCTGTGCGGGCGCGGACTCGCTGAGGTCGGCCAGCCATGGTCCGTCGGGCAGCACGTGCCGGGCCAGCCACTCGTCCCAAGGGTCCTCGTTCTCGGTCCATTTCTCGATCAGCATGGGATGGTGCTCGTCGACGAGTTCGCCGGCCGCGGCCAGCATGGAGTGGTACTCCAGGTAGAGCCGCAGACTCTCCTCCGGTGGGATGGAGCCGTGGCCGTGGCCCATGCGGGCCGAGACCCGTTCGCTGCGGAGTTCACGCGTGTCAGTCCACCAGTCCTTCTCGCTCAGGCCCCACTTGTCCAGGATCCAGGTCTCGGCCTTGCGCGCGATCGTGTCGACGGAGAGGCTGAAGACCCCCGCGAGCGGCCGGAACCAGTAGCGGACGGTGTCGAGCGCATCGAAGCGGTAGCGGTCGCCGTCATCGCTGACGCCGCCGCCGTACTCGTCCTTGAGGGTCCGGTCGATGCTGCAGCGGTCGGGGCGGTTCGCGGCCTCGAGCTGGTCACGGGAAGGGTCGTCCGGAGCCGCCAGGGCAAGGGCGGTACGTCGCGCGAGTTCGCGGATCTGCGCGTGCGGCAGGTCGGTGCTGGTGGCGTGCCGGACGAAGACGGCGAGATGCTCTCGCATCAGCGCAGGCTTGTCGCAGGCGACCCGGTGCAGGGCAGTGAGCAGACCCGTGACAGCCGAGAGCGGGTAGAAGTGCAGGGCCGGTGCCCGGTAGGGGGCGGCATCGGTGCGGTCGAGACAGGCGACCAGCGCCGCGACCAGCGGCCGTGCCGTGGCGTGGTCTTGGTGGCTGAGCAGTTCCCTTGTCGCGTGTGCGGCTCGCCACCGGATCTCACGCCGGGGGTGACCGAAGGCGCTCCACAGCAGCGTGGGCAGCGGACTCTCGTCCGGCTCGGGATGTGCCGTCGTGGCGGCGGGGTAGGGGGCGAGAAGTCCGGTGAGGGCGTCGGCTGCGGCAGCGGGTTCGCACAGGCGACCGAGCATGACGGCGACGGTCTGCCAGCCGAACGCGGTCAGGCGCCTCTGCGCACGCGGCAGTGCGCGCAGGATCGCGCTGCGGACCGTGGCGTCGTCGCCGAGGCTGCGCAACTGCCGTGCCAGGCGTGGGGGATCGTACGTCCAGACCAGGTCGGGCAGATGCTCTGCGAGCAGGGCGGTCACAGTGGTCTTGGCCCACGTTTCGACACCCGGCCATTGACGCCACTGCTCGACGAGGCCGGCCAGAGCCTCGATCACGGCCGGCGCGTTGGTGGACGCCAGTGAAGCGGCTGCGTCGAGGGCAGGCAGCCGCTCGGTCATCGGCGCGGCTTCGACGACACGGGTGAGGTGCTGCACCAGCGCGTGACCGTACGGCGCAGCTGTTCCCATGGCTTCGATGTCCGGAGCGAGCGTGCGCCAACTGGCCGCGGACACCGACGCCGCGGGCGCCCCCTCTCCGGGGGAGTCTTCGGTGTCCCCGATCCAGGTGGCCGAGACCCCCTCTGATTCATCAGCTCGGCCCTGCGCAGTCAGAGCGATGACCGGTTCGAGCATCGGCTGAACGGCCGCCGCCTGGTCGAGGGAGCGTGCCGCGTCGACGAGCTGCGAAGCGAGCCGGGGTTGCGATCGAACGGGGACTCGGAGCCGCAGCCACGTGGCGGCGCGGATCAGAGCTGTCCGCGCGGCCGCCCGGCTGCTCGCCGCCCCTGCGGAGGCGAGGTGCCGCGCCACGGTGATCTGGAAGGCGAGGCGCCGTGCGTCGTTGTCGATCAGGTGGTCGAGGGCGAGTGCTTGCCCGCCAGGCAGCGCCCCCGTGGTGACGGCTCCTTCGAGTGCGGCCGGCAATGCCTGCGCGAGTGTGATCCGGTCCTCGTCGTCCCAACGGCTCGCCGTGGCCAGCCCAAGGCGGCAGTCGAGGCCGGCCGCGGCTTTCAGCACATCCTCGTACGGGATGACACCGGCGTCGGTGACGTGCGGGGTGACGGCTTCCACGGCCGCAACCAGGCGCGAGGCTGTGACGGCGCGGTCCGGCGCGGACAGGTCGGCGCGCTGCGCCAGGTCTGCGTGGACGCTGAGCAGCCGGGCCGACTCGTCGTTGATGCCGGCGGCCGCGTCGACGGCCTGGTCGAACAGGTTTCGGCCGAGCTCGGAGTGGATGGTGCCCGCGATGCCGGCGCTCCGGGCCAGGAGCTCCAGGCGGTCCGCGGCGTCGTATCCGTCGTCGCGGGCGGCCTGGGCTGCCTTGAGGCACAGGTCGGCTGCCGTGTTCGGATGGGCTTCGTGCTCGGCCAGCACGTCCGCCAGGTCCAGCCACAGAGTGGGCGCCCCGGCGCGCAGCAGCCCGGGGGCCGCGTCTGCCAAGTGGTCGATGATGACCGCGGGGGCACCCGTCTCGATGGCGGCGCTGGCCACCATTGTCGCCCAGGCGCGGAACTCTCGGTCGTAGGTGAACCAGCGGTACTTGGTGAGTTCGGTGCGCGTCTGCAGACCAGCCGTGCAGAACGCCTCCACGTCCCCGGCGTCGGCCTGGCCCAGGACGGCCCGAACGTGGAGAAGGCTAGCGGTGATCAGCGGGTCGACCCGCTTCACCCAGCCTTCGCGTTCACCGGTGTGCGGGTCGTAGCTGTGGCTGGTGTCCTGAGCCGGTGGTCGCAGGGAGGCGGGGAGCAGTTGTTCGGCGTCCGTCGGGGTGTCGCTCAGGACGGCCGACCCGGCGTGGCTGTAGAGGGTGATCGTTGCCGGGCCCGACGGCGAGGTGAACGCCCACTGGGATGTGGGCAGTTCACCTGCCCAGTGCTCGGCCAAGGCCAGCGTGGACTGACGGTCGCCGAAACGCAGGGCGACGTCGAGGAGCTTGCGGTGCCACGGCGGGTGAGGCTCGGTGGCCGGCACACGGGTGAGGGCGGACGTGACCTCGTCCACCCATGCCGCGGGAGGAGGAGACGCCGTACTGCCGAGATGGGCCAGCACCGGCGCCTGGGCATGCGCGGGCACGCGGTGCCGGATCAGGGCGTCGTATGCCTCCTGGGCATCCAGTTCCCCGGCGAGTCGGGCCGCGAGGCGCTCCGCCACCTCCACGACGAAGGAGGCCGGCCGCCACCGCCGCAGCATGCTGATCGCGGCCTGCATCCCCTCCAGCCGGTACCGTGCCTCCGCGGCGGCTGCCACGTCGTCGGCGCCGACCTCCCAGGAGCTTCCTTCCTCGTCCTGGGAAGCCATCCAGCGCCGCACCCACGCGCCGGCCTTGTCCAGGGCGTTCCTCGTCTCGGCCTGCCGCTGCGGGTCACGTGACAGCACGCCCGCAAGCCGCATCCACACCGGGCCCAGCCACTGGGTATTGCCGTGCCGGGGGGCGTAGGCCTGGAGCAGGTCCACGTCGGCGTACTGGGCCACCAGATCCATGTGGGAGTCGACCAGCTCCGACAGGTTCTTGGAGCGCGATGCGGTGTCGCATCCCCGCGCGGCGAGCCGGACCGCGTCTGACGCCGCTCCAGTCTCGGCAACCGCCAGTGCGGCCAGGCGCAACCGCTCCATCTGGACCTGTTCGCGGCGGAATCCATCGGCGATTCCGGCCGGGGAGTCCTCGGCCAGGACCAGGCCGACCAGCTCCGTCAGCCGCTTCGCCAGGTAGAGATGGGTGGCGACATGCGCCGCGGCGTCCGCGCTGGTCGCGCGCTGTTCAAGAAACAGGTCGGCCAGGCGGCCGTGCGCCTCGACGACCGCCTCGTCGTTCACGCGGCCGCGGACGAACGTCTCGAAGTCCTCGTCCCGGAACTGGATCCGCTCCCCGACGAGTCTGATGCCGGGAGCCAGGCCCTTCGCGAACGCGGTCACCTTCTCGACGGGTACATCGAGCGCGGTCGCCAGGGTGGCCATGCTGACCGGGCGGGCCAGCGCCAGCAGGAACGCGAGCCACCGCTCTCCGCCCGCGTCCGCGCCACCGGCCTGGAGCCCCGACGCGAGCAGCAGCTCGAACATCTGCTGAGGGGTCCGCTCGCTCTTCTCCAGCAGGGTCGCCATGTCCCATGCTTCGGTGCGGGCCTGCTCCAGGGTGTAGTTCTGCGCTCTGGGATTGCCGCCGCTACGACCGTGAAAGTCCAGGCACTCCTCTTCGGAGGCGCCGGGCTGGTAGCGGCGCAGATGCGCGGCCGAGGTCTCAGCCCTGAACGGCGGCAGCGGCACCTGCGCGGCCCCGTCGGCCCCGAGTGAAGGGACGCGGTGCGATCGCGCGGACAGCACCACGGACACACGTCCAGGCAGCGGCAGCCGGACCAGGCCCGTAAGGAAGCTCCGCTCGTCGCGCTCCCTGGCCGCGACCGCACTGTTGTCCGCCGCGTCCACCGCCAAGACCAGCACCGCGCCGTCGGGAAGAGTCGTGACAGCCTGCTCGAGTGTGCGGCCCAGCCTGCGCCACAGGTCCCCTTCGTCGGCCGGGGCCTGCACCAGCAAAGGGGTGCCGCAACGCTGCGCCACCTCGTTCACGACCTGGGTGACGAACCGCCTGGGGGTGTGCCGTTCCTCCCCTGCGCTGAGGTACTCGCCCGCCCCATAGCAGTCGAACAGCACCACCTGCGAGCCGTCCGGAAGGTGTTCCCCGATCTGCCGCATCGCCGTGGTCTTCCCGACGCCCGCGTCACCGTGCGCGACGGTCAGCCTGCCGATGTAGGCCGTGACCGCTGCAGCGATGGCCTCGGCGCCCACCGTTGGCAGCGGGTTCTGGAGCGGCTCCAGGTGTGACGGCGCCGGATAGAGGTCGAGCAGGTCGGCGACGCCCAGCGTCGCCAACACATCCTGGGCGGTGACGCCGCTCCGGCCCGACCCCGGCAACGCCTGCTGACGGACCAGGTCGAAGAGCCGGTTTGCCGAGTCCAGGCCGTGTCCGGGCGTCAGCACGCTCGCTCCCGACCTCACTGCCCGCGCGAGCGCGGTGCGGTCCAGTGTCCCGGTCGTCGACAGGTCCAGGAGCTGCAGGAAGCGGCAGAACTCAGCGCTCTTCAAACGCTGCCCGATGGTGCCGGCCAGCGTGCCGATCACCGCGGCCTGATCGGCCGGAAGGGCGGCCTTCAAAGCCGCCGTGGTCGGGGCGGTCTGCCCGGCCGACCATTGCGCTGCTGTTCGCACGCTCTCCAGCAGCAGGGGATCCCCGGGGCAGTTGCTCACCAGCGCGATCCGGGCCTTGCCCAGTGCCTGGTCACCGTGGTCGTCCCGAAAGCGCGTGTACGCGGTCGCGAGATCGGCGATCACCGACCGTTCCGAGTCCACCTTCCCCTCCGCCTTCTTGACCCGCTTCTGGCACAGGCGGGCAGCCGTCCACGCAGTCTCCGCGTGCCGGGTGCTGTACTTCAACTGCGACAGCACAATCCGGTCCGCGCTCGCTACGTCACGTCCCCCGAAATACTCGGCGACATCGACCGTTTCGTACTGCTCGTCCGGGTCGTCAACAAGAGCGAGGCCCTCGACCGTGACAAGCTCAAGCTCCATGCCAGGGGAAACGAGCTCGAGAGCCCGCCCGGCCGTCCACCAGAAGTGGAAATCATCCCCCGCATTGGACTCGGTCGCGCCCACCCGCACTCCTCCCGCACCACCGACGACACGCCACAACCTACTCCGGTCAGACCGCAGCCTGGACGCAACGAGCGCAGCCGAAGACGGCATGGGGGAAGCCAACCGCCTCGTGATGACGGGCCTTGAGCGACGAGTGGGTGCCCTGGGGCAGCCGGCCCTGCTGGAGGGGCCGCGTTGTCGTAGCCGTACGCCGCGTACGCCACCCACACGCGCCGCCCCTGCTGCACCGCACCTCCCAGCCGCCGGGCACCGGCCACGACCCCCGCCGCGCCAAGGCGGCCGCGATCACTTCCATGACGTCGCGATGCCCTTCGGCGGGCAGTTCCTTAAGCGCATCCTCGACCTGAACGGACAGATCCACCCTGAACGCCATCACACATCCCCGTTCTCGTTGGGACGGCGACGTCCGACGAGGCGGGCTCTCTTGCGTGGGCCTGTGGATAACCCCTGTGAGTCCGGGTGCGCGGAGTTGCACGGCCGTCCGAGGAACAAGTCAGGCCTTCGGCTGGGGCAGCTGTCCGGGCCGGACTTCGACGAGTTCCACGTCAGTGCAACCGGCATCCTCCAGGCGCTGCTTCTGCCTCTCCCCGCTCGCCGCGTCGTAAGCGACGGCTGATGCGCGGTGCACTCCCTCAAGATCGGTCCAGGTGAGCCCAAAGTTGATCATGTTAATGGTCATGGGCCCATCATTGCCGCTGACACTGACAGTACCTATTTCCGGCCGGGATCTATCCCCGTGGCCGGTTTGTCGTACATGGTATGCGAACGGCCCCTCACCCCCAGGTGGAGGCCCTCGGGCCCGGCCACTTCCCCCGTGGCGGCGGGGCCCGCCACGCCCCCGGGCTCCCCACGGGAAGCCCAACGGTGCCCGCGCGCCGGCTTATCGGGGGTACGAAACCGATCGTGGGGTCCGCATACAGCGCGACCTCCCGGCCGACGGGCTCGAACCCTCCCCCGCCCCCTACCGGGCGAAGCTGCACCCCCATACAGCCTGTCCCACTTCGGTCCCACATTCCCTACCGATCAATAGACCCTTTACTTCCGAATCAGTCGCATATGAGCGGGATTTCGCATCCACTGACGAGCGGATGCAGGCGCAGGCTCGGGACCGATGTGGGACTTCGGCCACATCACCTGGTGGCATTCTCGGCCAACGCATGATCCGGTAAGGGGATGAAGCGGTCATCTCGGATGGGCGGGTGCCAGCGAAATGGGGCAGATGTGAGACCCCCTAAACCGTAGATTGGCGCACGGCAAGGCGCGAGAGTGGGACTTCCCACCGCATCAGGACCAGTCGGGCGACCACCCTCGTGAGAGACCCATACCCATGCCGTGCGTTGAACTCGGCGTACTCCCCTGTTCAGAGGATCTATGCACCCGCACGCCCGATGCCAACGTTGAGCCGGGACCACACGAGGCTCAGCAACCGGGCACCCGTGCTCACCAGTTCGCCGACACCCGGCAGCTGGCAGACGTTGAAGAGTCCCTAGTGCAGTCGGCCTCGTCGGCCATACCCGCAGTGGGAACCATCGCGATCACCAAAGCCGAAGCCTCGGTCAGTTCACCAGCCGCTTCTCGCACATCCATCTCACAGGGCTCTTCCCGGAAACCGGAGTGTCAATCGTCATCACCGCCGCATCGGTGCCCAGCCCACTCTGACCACCCTGGCGAGAAAGGCTCATGCAGGAGACCGAGGGTGGTGTTCAGCCCAGTGGGCTAGGTCCCGGCCAGCCACCAGGGTCATGCGCCCCCCAGCTCCCACACACCGGCTAGGCCTTCGGAGCCGTGCGGATCCTCTTCTCCGTGCTCTCGGGGTCATCAGGTCACCTGGGTGCCCAGATGACGAACGCGAGGCGTCCGCGCGCCAGCCCGCGAGGGGCAGGCCCAAAAGAAAAAGGACCATGCCGAATACTACGATCCGCCCCACCGCTCCCCTCGACGACGCCGAACTCAACCAGCGCATAACCGCCAGCCGCACCCTGTCGGTTGCTCTGCGCGCGGCCGGCATCCGGTCGCTCTGCGATATGGGGAAAACGCTGCAGGATCCGGCCGTTACTGTGAGCCTGTTGCCCAGCCGCTGGGCTCCAGTCACCGTTCTGGATGGCACGGACATGCCTGACCAGTCCGCGGCTACCGTACTGAGGCACGGCTTGCACAGCCTGTCCATCGCGTCCGACACCAGCGTCGAGACCTTCGGTCCCGAGACAGCCTTGCGAGTCAAACTTCCGACGTGCGGCGACGCGCTACGCCTTGCGCAATGGTTCATGGAGCTCCTGCCGCCCCCGCACGCCGCAGCCCAGCAACTGCGGGACGTCCTGGAGAACCTGGGCATCGGCGCTGGAGACATTCATGTCACCGGGGCTCTAATCCATTTCGGAGGTCTGGGCGTACACGATGCGGTTGCACTGGGCCGTTTCTTGTACGACATCCCGGGGCCCGCACTAGACCCGGACGACGGCTGGCACGCTGTGGAATACCTGGCCAGCCGCACTGGGGCCATCTTGAGTGCCGAATCCGGGCACGTGGTCATGGTCAGGGCGGATCCCGCCTGCAGCACGTGCTCGCGCTCGCCACGGCTCCAGGTCGGTGACCTGACGGTAACCGCAACGCTCCGCTTGACCGCGGCCTTGGAGGAAGCAGCGGAGTCCCGCGACACCCAGCGGGACTGACGCTCCGGAACCGGCAGTCCCGGCCCGTAGTGTCGGGTGGCCGGAGCGCGTTGCCGCGCGCCCCGGCCTGCCAGCGAGGTGGGCGCGTAGAAGAACGGCGCCGCTGCGTACAAGGTCCGCCTCACAGGCGTACGAGATGGCCACCGCGGTCGTCCGCCTCCCGCGGTCCGCCCCGGTGACTTCAGTGCCTGCTACGGCCCCCAGCACTCCTCAACCCGATCAGTTGCCGACAGCACGCCCCGTCTGGCCGACCACGCACAGGACTTGTCATCACGCCACGGCTTGCCACTGCCAGGGACGTGCCCCGTGGTGACCTCGAATGCAGGCGAGCCGATAGAATGCTTGGTCGTTCGCGCTTGGGTCTTGGCCTGCGGTCTGGAAGGCGAAGGAAACAAGTCTGAGTTCGCGAATGCCCCGGAGGATCGGGTAACCGGCCCACGCCATAACGTCATGGCCGTACGCCTCGCAGAACTTGGCATAGGCAGCGCCCGACACCTTCCCGAAGGTGTCCGCTGCTACGGCAGTCGACGTCAAATCCCATTCTGGGGGGGCCGTACGCGCAGCGCTCGAAATCCATCAGCACATCGCCGTTAGCGGTAACAGCTACGTTTCCTCCCCATGCATCACCGTGGATGACGCATTGCGGAAGGCCAGGCGGCAGATCACGCCACGCTTCCCTGAGATCGTCTAGTCGACGTAGTAGCCAGATCTGATCATTCGCGTTCACGGATCGAGCAGCTTCTATGCGGTCCGCGATTCGTACGAACGGATCCATCTCGTCGAGCTTGAACGACGGTTTGGCAGACCATGCAGCTGACGCAGAAGAGGAGCAAGGTTAGAGGAATCGCCTGCTCGATGCGGAGGCAGCTCCTCCCAGAAGGTGGCTGCTCGCCCGTCTACAGTGATGGGCTGTTCGATATCCAGCGGACGCACGGCCGGCACGCCGCGCTGACTGAGCCACCTTGTCACCACAACCTCTCGGGCGGCAGCGGCCTCTTGACCTGGACGCGCGATCCGGACAACAACTCGGCCCGGGAGACGCCAGATGTCGTTCTCTGCTAGGCGGATGGACTCTGCGCCCTCGATGCCCATGCCTACGGTTTGGACGACCTTCTGGAGGACGGCGTACGACTCGTGGGTGTGGGGCGATGTCATGCTTGAACGGTAGTGCGGATGCGTTCGCGCAGTTCAGCTACTTCCGACCTTCGGCTACGTGGAGCCGCGATGCGCCGCAGTTCCAGGACGTCGTCGACTGCACGCTTGGAACGAAGGCATCACACTTCGTCGAGGCGCGGTTGCCGACCACCACCGCTCCTTGCGGCAGCCGTCGTGGTCAGTAGGTTGACACAGCGAAAGCCCGTGTCGTTGTCGGACATGGTGGCGTTGGCGTCGTTGGTCAGAGATGGCGCAGAACGAGTGAACGGGCTGGTGAAGGCGCTGCCCTTCAATTCGTAGCGCCCATTCTCGGTCGTTGTGGAGCACCACTCCCACGCGTTGCCGCACATGTCGAACACTCCGTAAGGACTCACTCCTGATTGATACCGGCTGACTGGCGTGGTATGTCCTATCTCAGAGTCTTGAACGTTGCACTTAGCAGCCGTTGGGTCGTCACCCCATGGATACCTGCGACCTTTTGGACCGCGTGCGGCCTTCTCCCACTGCTCGCCAGTTGGCAGGGCCTTGCCGGCCCACGCGGCGTACGCCGAGGCGTCATACCACGTGACCCAGACCACGGGATGGTCGAAGAGGTTGTCTGGATAGCGGCCACCCGGCCAGTGTTTTGGTGGCCGGTGTCCGGTGGCCCGTACGAACCGCTCATAGTCGGCATTGGTGGTCGGGTAGGCATCGATCCGGAAGGCCTCCACCCAGATCGGGATGTCCTCAGTTCCAGACAAATAGATGCCTTCGTCAATGAGGAGCATGATTTTGCCGTCGACCGGGTGCTTCACACTGCGTGGGTCGCTGCGGAGCAGCTCCTCGGCTCGCTCGTCGTGCTCAACGGCGGCCTTCTCCGTGAGGAACGCAGCGAATCGCTGCTGCGCATCGCTGCCAGCGCGGGCGAGCAGGGTGTCAAGCGCCTCCTGGTTGCCGGGGCGCAGGCGGATGGTCTCGCCCCGGCTCTCCCAGGTCACTAACTGGCGGTGACTCACGCCAACTAGGGCAGCAAAGTCTTTGCCACTCTTACGCACGGCCTCCCGTAGAAGCCCGACTTCCCTGCCTGTCCACCTAGCCACCCCCGTCATGTTCGTTCCTACAGCGTTTCGCCCGGAATCGACATATACGCTTCCCGCAGCTTGCTGAGCATCGGGTGCTCGATGGCCATGGGCGTGTCGTCTATGGCTGACAGCGCACGGACGCCGATGGAAGTGTTGGTGGCGAACGCAACGTGCATGCGCTTGGCCTGCTTGAGGGAGACACCGGAGACCTGATGGTCAACCTGCTGCTGTAGCAGTGCCATGGTCACTCCCGGCAGCACCGGAGCCTTCGGCCAGATCACGCCTTGATCGTTGAGGAAACCCACGTTCCATGTGCCGCCCTCAGATACGTGGCCGTCTGGACCAACGAACAAGGCGTCGTCAAATCCCTTGAGCTGCGCTGCGCGTCGGGCGTGCAGCGCTCCGAAGAGCCCGGTGTGCTTCACCGCGGGGAGGTCTCGCTCGTACTGAACGCTCATGGCACGCAATGGTGGCGGAGGCATGGCGCCGGCAGGCCGCCTGGTCACCAACACACGCGGCTGACCGGCATCTGCTGGGTGTCCCATGTCGACCGTGGGGTCGTAAATGGTGACACGGATAACGCACGGTCCATCGTGTCCGTCCAGGGCCTGTCGAACGTAGTCGCGGACGCGGACGCTGTCCAAGTCGGCCCCCCACACGGTCTTGCAATCCCGAACGAGTCGTTCCAAATGCAGAGCGAGACCAGTGATCCGGCCGTCGGCGCCGACACGCATGGATGTGAAGTGGCCCAGGTTTGTGAGCGCCAAGGGGAGCAGGTCATCGGGAGTCACGGGCTGTCCGTCAAGTGTCGCCATGGCTCACAGCATGTCAGGAAGGGCCTCGGTAACGGCACCCCGAACAGAGTTACTGACGGGTCAACTTCATTGGAACTTCCTTCCTTCTTCATCTGGTCTGCTGTTCGCTGGTCACATCGCAAGCACTGCCTGTGACAATTCGGAAGACACCCCCCGTGACCCCGTACGCGAACCTCCCGGCATCAACCGCCTCTGCGGCTGGGCGCACTGGCCCTGCCGCCGTTGAAGGCGGGACAGCTTCGGATGGCCCCGCGGGAACTCTCTCGTCCCCGCCCGTCTCGGCATGCACGGTGTGGAGGGTGCTCACACACTCGGCCAAACGCGAAGGGGGCCGACGATGTTTCGCCGGCCCCCTTCCGAGCCGTCCGTTACGCGGCGATCAACTGCGCCTCACGGTTCCGCACACCGTCCAGGAAACACGCCCATTCGTGGAACGTGAACTCGTGCGATTGGCTGGCCACACCGTCTCCGTCTCTCAGGATCACCAGCTGCTCCGCAACGGTGACAACGATGCGGCCTACGGTCGGGCGTTCACCCCGCAAGCGAG
The DNA here is from genome assembly GCF_045040105.1 of Streptomyces sp. NBC_01390. Lineage (NCBI taxonomy): Bacteria > Bacillati > Actinomycetota > Actinomycetes > Kitasatosporales > Streptomycetaceae > Streptomyces > Streptomyces sp. NBC_01390. The sequence continues at coordinate 1,957,321 of NZ_CP109551.1, forward strand.
CCAGGAGGTCCTGCCAGTCACTGACCGGGTAGATGTGAGCAGCCTTAGTCACGTCCTTGCTGTCGCGCACGGCCATGAAGTCACCGCCCAGGGAGGCGACTTCAACGCATCCCTGCGCGGTCTCGGACATCCTGGCCTTGCGCCACACGGCGGTGCTCAGATCGGGGGTGGGCATGGCTCACATCTCCTTGAGTGCGTTCCGCAGCCACCGCTCAGACTCGGGCTTGTCGAGCGCAGAGCCGCGGAGTTCAGCGTGGGTCTTCTCGAAGCGCCGCATGTCTGGCGATTTCTGCAGGTAGAGGTTTCCGCCGGGGCTGTCCACGTAGGCCACCGACGGCTCGGACGGATCGGGAAAGTCCAAGATCGTGAAACTGCCGTTGAGCGCGCCGTGCGCACCCTTGTCGTACGGCAGGATCTGGACGGTGATGTTGGGGGCTTCCATGCTGCGGAGAAGGTGCTCCAGCTGGGCGCGCAACACGTCGCGGCCTCCGACCTCGCGCCGGAGGGCTGCCTCATCCAAGACGGCGATGAGTTCGAGTGGGTTTTCCGGCTGCAGCAGGCTCTGGCGCTGCCTCTCCAGGTGGAACGCGGCGAGTCGGTCGACCTCTTTTGCCGGGGCACTTGGCGAGGTGGCCCGCAGAACGGCACGGAGGTAATCCTCGGTCCGAAGCAGGCTGTGCACTACCGCGAGAGCGAAGACCTTCAGGGACGCCGCTTCGGCCTCAAGCTGCACGTAGTTCGCCAGGCTGGCCGGCATCACGTCCTTGTAGGCGTCCCACCAACCTTCGTCCTTGATCTCCGAGAGCAGCTTGAGCAGGGTGCCCGTCGTCTCCTTATCGGCGCCGTAAAGCTCCGCCAGGGCCTTGACCTCGATCAACTGCGGGGTCCGTTTGCCGGTTTCGATGCGGCTGATCGTCGGATTCGACCGACCGATCCCTGCACCCGCCTGCACGATCGTCAGTCCAGAAGATTCACGCAGCGCACGAAGATGCTCGCCGAGAAGACGACGCTTCCCGGCAGACCCACGAGAAGTGGTGCTCATACGGCGCTGCTCCCCTTTCGACACACGTTGGCGACTACGGAGCAAGTGTGCCGTACGGACGGGTCGGGGTGCATGGGCCGGGTCCATGAAGCCTCCACTGCCTGAAGAAATTTCGTGAATCTTCTGCCTGAAGTTGCTAACAGAAGATTCTAGGGTCCATCCTAGGGTGACCAGCTCGCGACAGACGGCGCTCTGAGGGCGCCTCCAGCTCTGATCAAGGGATGCCTCATGCGGCCAAGCACGGCCTTCGTTCTCCGGCGCTCAGTCCCCGGAGTCGGCGTGCGGCCCATGCGTCAGCGGCTGACGGAAGCCAGTTCCGTCACGGTGGCTGCCGACGCCCGTCTCGTCCCGTCAGAGGGCAAGGGAAGGCGACGAGAAGTGCGGAAGAACTCCATGACCAATCCTCCGGCCCTCTCGGCAGAGTGGTCGGTATCTGCCGACCCGCGCCAAGTAGGCATCGTCCGGCGCGAGGCCGCCGCCCAGGTCGACAAGTGGGGGCTGCCCGACCTCGTCGACCCCGTCCGCCTCCTGCTCACCGAGCTGCTCACCAACGCGATCGAGCACACGAACGGCGCGCGGGTGGACACACGGCTCTCGCACAACGAAGGCATCCTGGAGATCGAAGTCAGCGATCTCGGTGACGGGCAGGCTCGGCTCAAGAGGCCCGACGAGCAGCAGGAGAACGGCCGCGGTCTGATGATCGTCGACACGCTTGCTCTGGCTTGGGGCACACGCCCTCGATCTGGCAGCAAGGGCAAATCCACGTGGTGCACCCTCGATGCAGAGCAAGCCAACTCCGTGCTCTCCGTGCAGAGGCCCGCATCGGCGTCCTCGCACCACGGGAGGAAGTCCGAACCCCCGCCACGCGCCGCTCTCTCGCTGGCGCGATGGCTGTATCACGGCGCGCAGCGCCTCCGATCCAGCGTCTCCGGTCCAGCCGCTTTCCCAGGCCTCGCGGCCAAGTTCCCTGACGCCACGGCGAAGGTGGTAGCTGCGGCATGATCACCGAGTCTCCAGGCGGACAGGTCGAGATTGCTGGCCGCCACGTCTCCCGCCTTGGCCTGAGCACAATGCACCTTGCCGGCCGCGGGGCGTGGGGTGAACCGACAAGCAGGAGTGCCGCGCTTGAGCTGTTGCGCACCGCGGTGTACACGCACGGCATCACTCATCTCGACACGTCGGACGCGTACGGCCCGCACGTGGTCGAGGAGCTGATTCGCGAGGCTCTGCACCCATACCCCGAAGGCATGCTCATTGCCACGAAGGTGGGGATGGTCAGGCCGAGTCGGGACCATTGGGCCCCGTTGGGACGCCCGGCGTACATCCGCGCCGCCGTGGAAGCGAGCCTTCGCCGTCTCGGTGTGGATCGGCTTGGTCTGTGCTATCTGCAACGGCTGGACCCTGAGGTCGACGTGGCAGATCAGATCGGGGCTCTCGATGCTTTGCGCCAAGAGGGAAAGGTCGGGTACCTCGGGCTGGCCGATGTACCGCCGGCGGACGTGCGCTGGGTGTCGCACTTCACGGGAGTCGACGTCGTCCAGAGTCGGCTCAGTCTGGAGGACCAGGACGATCCGCTCCTTGATCTCTGCAGGGACAAGGGGATCCCGTACGTGGCGAGCCGGCCTCTGTGCTCCGGCCAGCTCGCTGGGGACGTCCCCGCCGCGCTGTCGTGGGTGCTCAACCAAGGGGGCCACGTCGCGGTCATTCCGGGCACCTCCTCCGCCCAGCACCTGGCGGAGCTCGTCCAAGCTGCATCCGACTCCGCCGGCCATCTCTCCGGTCAAACCCGTGACCCCCGACGAGGGCCTCATCCCCTCACCCCTTAGCCGGTCACCGGGGCGCGCGGCACGTCTCGACTGCAACGGCCCATCCCCCGTGGCCGGAACCAGCCGACGGCGATGCCCGCCCCGGTGGCCTCCCACCCTTTCCTGTCCAGCTCCGCCGACCACGTTTTGAAGGGCCATGACTCCCACCCCGCTTCCTCGCCAGCGTCGACAGTTGCGGTGCTCGCCAGGCCTCGGCGGCACTTTGCCGGTCATGCTGCCCATCGCGCGCACGGTGCCGGCGGCCGTGACGACGAGTGGCGCCACGGCTCCCGGGCCGAATCACGCCTTCGCACGGAAGTTCGCTCCTGGTGGGAACAGGGCGGGCAGGTCTGCGGAGCCGTCGGCGCTCGTGTTGGGGGTGCTCTAGTGGCTTCTCCTGCGCTCCCCCGAGCCGTATACCGGACGCTGCTCAGGGCTCTTCTTGAGCAGAACGGCTGGTTGAGCTGGGGACGGTTCGAAACGCTGTACGCGAACGCCGCCAAGCGAGTTGCCGCCCGGGAGGGCGGCACGCCGGTGAGTGTTTCGCGGGCGACCTATTGGCGCTGGATCGCTGGCGAGTCCACGCCTGAGGGGCTTGCTCAGCAGGTGCTGGAGGAGCTCTTCGGGATCGGTTTCGAGCTGCTGATGGGTCCGGCCCCAGACCGTGAAGTCGAACTGCCCGGTGTGCTGGACGTGACCTCCCGTGCCGCCGCGATGCTCGTGGACTCCAGGTGGTCCACGTCGATGCTCTACCCGACCACGCCGGTGGCGGGCGTCGACGGCTCCTGGTACCTCGATGGCGTGGATCTGCTGGACCCCACTTCCGTGGCTGTCCAGATGTACGAGGCCATCGATCACTCCGATGCCGACGTTGTCGCTATCGGGCCGGCCGACTATCCGCACGTTCGGCAGTTCGTTCGGCCGTCTCGGCGCGCGTTGCTGCTGGCCTCCGTACCGGAGGGCCGCAACGGAGGCGGCGAGGGCAGCCTGTACGTGCTGGACGCCGCCCATGCCCGTCGGCTTCTGGCGCCCGAGCGGCCGGTTGAGTTGCTCCGAATACCCAGCGCGTACCGGCTCGATGAGCTCACCTTCGCCGTCGTGCACGGCCTGGTCGCCGCGGACAACGCGCTGGGCGCCGATGACCGGCTGCTCGACGCCGAGGAGCAGGGTCTGGAGCAGCATCTAGCGAAGGAACGTTCCGTGTACGCCCGGGAGGCGGTGCCGGGTCTGTCCCAGGTCGGGGCAGCGTGGCTCGGTTCGCGGTTCTGTTCCCGTCACGCCCTGCGGTGGCTGACGAAGAGCGGGGCGCCCAGCACGTTGTGGAGCCGGGCGCAGATCGGCGAAGAGGTCCTTCCGCTGCTCTTGTTCCGTCAGCAGCACGAGTTCATCGCCGAGTTCCAGAGGTTGGCGGCTGGCGGAGGCGAGCAGCCGGGGATGGTTCTGTGCGTACCTGAGGACGTCGTGTCCGCGAGCCCTCTCTATGAACGGATCATGTTCTTTCTGGCTCTGGCGTGGCTGGAGATGCGCGGCCTGGCGACCTGGCTGTGCAGCGAGCCGGAGTACGCAAAGTTCGACGAGTTCGTGCTGGTGCCCGGCGAGCAGGCCGTGGTCGGCACCTGGATGAGGGCCAAGGACCACATCTGGTCCGCAGACGTGGCTGTCCGCAAGGCGCAGATTCGCGAGTTCGATCTGGCGGTGCTGCACGCTCGCACGCACAGCGTCACCCAGGGCGGATCGTCACGCGCGAGGCTTCGTGCCGCAGTCGAGTACCTGGGGCTCGAGCAGATCTGGGACACCTTTCCTCAGCGTTGTGCCGAACTGGGCGACTACGGCACGGTCGACATGCTGCAGGTCCGCAGCCGTCTGATCTCGCTCGACGAGGTCGACCACGCCCTCCGTTACGTCGGAGGACTCGGCTCGGCATGACGCAATCACCCGCTCACGGGCCCTCGCTTGCCCGTCCGTCGAGGAACACGACCGCGCTCCCGCGCGACGCCCCTGCCGCTGGTGCCCGCCGCCCACCAAGTGCCGTTGCCACTACCGGATCTGCGTTCCCCGGTGTTGTTGGTGCCTGTCTGTCCCCTGTTTCCAAGGATCTTGATGTCAACGCCCTTTGACCCTGACGGCCGAAGCCGCCGCAATGATCGTTCTCGTGGAAAGCACGCGCCGCAGACACTGGAAGGCTTGCGCTCTCTACGCGCGCGCCTCGTGGCCACTGCGGTGTTCTCCGCCGCGGCGCTCGCATTGATTGCCTCGGTGACCGCGGTCCTCGTTTCTGCCGACGGCACGGGTGCGGTCGTGTTGTGGACCGCAGTTGCGGCCTGCGTGGTGGTACTTGTCGTAGCCGCCGCCTGCGCGCAAGCCGCGTTCAAGTCGGCGAATGCCCGGCTGCTTGGCGACCAACAGCGCGTCACGCAGCAGACCGAGGATCGAACTGTCGAGCGGGTCGATCGCCGGAACGGAGAACTCCAAGAGGTCTACGGCCTCTTGGAGAAGATGCCAGGCGAGATTGCTGCGACGGTCGAGGGCTCGGTCGTCACCTCGTTGGGGCAGTTGCGCAAGGATCTCTATGCCACGAGGCCCGTTCACCTCTCCCAGACAGCTGGGGCGCCTGCGTCGGATGCGGTGGTTCAGCAGGTCCTGCAGTCGATCGTGAAGCACGCGTCCGAAGAGGCCGAGCGCCAGTGGAAGGACGTCGTCCTCAGCCTGACACGGCGTCTGCAGCCACTGATCCACAAGGCGATCGCGCACGTCGACGTCTTGGAGAACGGTGTAGAAGACGGCGAGCTCCTCAAGGGGCTCTACCGTATCGACAACGGCCTCGTGCGGACGAAGCGTCGCACCCAAAGCATTCTGATGCTGCTCGGCGCCACCATCCAGCGATCCTCCCGGCCTCAAGAGATCTACGAGGTCCTGCAGTCCGCAGTGAGCATGATCGAGCACTACAAAAGGGTCGACCTGCCCCTGCGTATCCACGGCGAGCTCGTCGGCGACGCTGCGCAGGAGGTCACCCTCATGTTTGCCGAACTCTTGGAGAACGCCACCCTCTTCTCGCCTCCGGAGGCGAACGTTCGCGTCACCGCCCGTGCCGTTCGCGGTGCCTTGTGGATCGAGATCAGTGACTCCGGGCTGAAGATCCCCGACGACGTGCTGGAGCACCTGCCGCGCCTCCTGAGCGCAGACCATCTGAAGGTCGCCGATCTCGTCCAGGGGGACGGCCGCACCGGCCTGAGCGTCGTCGCCATAGTCGCTCGCCGCTACAAGATCCGCGTGAAGCTGACGACCTCCGACATGGGCAACCGTGCGGTGGTCATGCTTCCCGGGCATTTGCTTGTCGCTCCCGCGCGGGAGTCCGATCCCGGTGCGGCAACCGCGACCGGCTCCATCGCCGCTGTGCCCGCGGTCGCCGCACTGCCCGGTCCTTTGGCCGAGAGGGAGAACCCGAAGCCCACCGGGCCGACCCGCTCGACGTACTCAGTGCCCGGCCAGAGTGCTCTGCCCCGGCGTACGAGCCCGCTCGCCCCGTCGTCACCGCCACCAGTGCAAGCCGCCGCGCTGCCGTCCGCCAACGGCGCACCGACGCAGGGTGCACAGGGCAAACCTCAACTGCCTCGCCGCGCCGACGGCGGGCAGCACATGGCTCCAGGACTTCGTCAACCCCGCACGATCCCCCGGCGCGAGAGCGGCGATGCCGACGGCTACGACCCCGGCCTGATGGCTGCCTTCCAACGAGGCCAAGACCACGCCGGCTCGAACGATCAGGGCCACACCTCCGCCGCCGCCTTCGACACCGCCTCCCTTCCCCACAAGGAGAACGACGAATGAGTGAGATGAACACGACCGGCAAGAATGCGGCCAGCGACCTCACGTGGCTGCTCGACGGCTTCAAGCAAAGGGTCTCCGGAGTCGCAACGGTGCTGGTCCTCAGCGCCGACGGGCTTCCCTCCCACAGCTGCACAGGGCTGGCGCGTGAATCCGCCGAGCACTTGGCCGCCGTCACATCGGGTGCCTACAGCCTCATGAGCAGTGTCGAGCAACACTTCGGGGGCAGCGGCTACGTCCGCCAGGTCGTCGCACAGCTCGGGAACCGAATGTTCTTCGCGACCGACGCGGCCCCAGGCTCCCTCCTGGCTGTCATCGCCGATCTCGAGGCGGACGCCGGCCAGATCGGACACGAGATGAAACTGCTGGCCAACCAGGTGCGGGACCATCTCACCAACAAGAGCCGTGCCGACAGCCCGGCTGAATGACCATGGTGTCCACCCACCCATTCGGAGACGACGAAGCCGACGACCCCACCCCCGCACGTCCGTATGTCGTGTCACGGGGACGCACCGAGGCGAAGCACATGCTGGATCTCATGGCCCGCGTCCGTGCCACCAAGCAGGCCGCGAACATGCCGGGGCTGACTCATCAACACCTGAAGGTGCTCGCGGCATGCCACGCGGAAGGTGACGCCGAGAGTGTTGTCGGCGACGTCGTCACCGCAGTCCCCTATCCCCTCCTTGTAGCCAGGATCCTGCTCTCCGATCTGATCGAGAGCGGGGCCGTGGTCCACCGACTGACTGTCGTCATCGGCGAGCCCCCCTCGCCGGAAATTCTGCAGAGGGTCCACCGTGCACTCACCAACTGGGACACATCCACCCCGACTTCAGGCAAGCCTGGACGAGCCTGTTGACCTGGATCTACTGAAGATCTTGATCGCGGGCGGGTTCGCCGTGGGCAAGACCACTATGGTCGGATCAGTGAGCGAGGTCCGCCCGCTGACCACCGAGGCGCCGATGACGATGGCGAGCGTCGGGATCGACGACCTCAGCAAGATCACCCCGGCCAAGACCACTACGACCGTGGCCCTCGACATGGGCCGGGTCACTTTCTGGAAGGAGAACCTCCGGCTGTACCTGTGGGGCACCCCTGGCCAGGATCGCTTCTGGTTCATGTGGGATGAACTCGCCAACGGCGCGGTGGGCGCAGCCGTGATCGTCGACACCAGCCGCCTGCAGGACTGCTTCCCTGCCGTGGACTACTTCTTCGACCGCCACCTGCCCTTTGTGGTGGCCGTCAATGAGTTCGACGGCTCCTACCGGTACTCGCCCGACGAGATCCGCGATGCACTGAACCTTGGGCCGGATATACCGATTGTCATCTTTGATGCCCGCGATGCGGATTCGGTCAAAGACGTACTGATCGCTGTTGTTGTCCATGCTGCCCGCGCTCAGTCCGTGCCCCTGTAGCCCTCCGACCCCTCTATCGAATGGAGCCAGCCATGGCTATCGACAACGGCGCTGATCCGGACGCGGCCCGGCGGGATGCTGCCTTGCGCGGTCTCGGCCTGCATGAGGCGGCCGACGCGGCGCTCGACGCGATCGCCGCCGAGGTCGCCAAGCAAGCCGCCGTCATCGCCCGGATCCCCTACCTTCCTTCCGCAATGGTCAACTGGCGTACAGCGGATGAGCAGTTCTTCGGCGGTCTTCACGTCGCGACAGGCGGCCTGGACGGGGCCACTGCCGATGACATCCCACGCCATATGGAACTGGAGGACGGCTGGTGCCCCAAGGTCGTCCGGCGCAAGCTGGCCTACCCACTGGACGACGTGCGCGACAGCTCCCGATGGGTCGGCAACCCTGTGGCCAACGCGCTCGGTATCCGCGCCTACCTCGGCGCGCCGGTCTTCGACCCAGAGGATCCCAGCCTCGTTCTCGGCAGCGTCTGTGTGGTGGACACCGTGGAACGGCCGTGGGGCCCCGAGGGCCTGACACTGATCAAGAACGTCGCTCTGGAAATTACGGCGTACGTCAGTCGCCGCTGAGCCGGGCCAGCATTCCTGGATGGCGAGGAGAGGCAAACCGCAGGGAGTACGACTCTCCCTTGGTCTGTCCGGCGGCTTGCTGTCCCAGCCGCAGCCGCTGGATTCCGGGAGTGCCGGCCGGCGGCCGCATCGCGTGCGCGTCCAGCAGGAGCTGGGCGATGGGTGACTCGCCCGGGAAAAGGGCGTAGGCGCCGATGATCTCCATGGCCAGTGTGGCGGAAGCCACCGCCTTCTCGGCGATCTCGTACTTGGCGGTCATCAGCTCGGTGTCGGCATCCTCGCCCCGGTCGAGGAGATGCGCAGCCAGATAGGCGAGCATGCGCGCGCTGGTGACGTTCGCCTGGATCGCGCCGACCTGGTCGTTGACCACGGGGTGTCTGATCAGTGGCTTGCCGTACAGATGCCGCTGTGTGGTGTGCTCGACGACGGCGTCCAGGACCGCCTCCAGGATGCCCAGGGCTACCGCGCCCAGGTTGAGGCGCCCGTACAGGACGCTGGATGACGAGGCGACCTCTTCGCCCTGGCCCACATCGCCGATCCGGTTGCGGTCGGGAACCCGGCAGTTGTCGAACCGCACCTCGCCGAAAGCGAAGCCCTCCAGGGCCACGGACTCCTGATGCTTCGGAAGCTGGAGGCCTTCGCGCTCGGCCTCCACGAGGAACGCGGTGAGGCAGTCGTCGCCCGTTCCCTCGCTGGTTCGCAGCACCACGCAGTGGATGTCGGCCACGTGGCTGGCGCCGATCCACGCCTTTCCGCCATTGATGATCCAGTCGTCGCCGTCCCTGCGGGCGGTGGCGGTGATGCCCTTGATGTGGGAGCCCGAGTCCCGTCCGGTGACGGTGATCGTCGGCAGGATCTCCCCCCGGGCGATGCGCGGCAGCCACGTCCGTTTCAGGTGTTCCGGGCCGAGGTTGAGCAGTCCCGCCAGGCCCAGCTGGCAGGCCTGCAGTTCCGCGGCCAGACCGGGGCTGACCCGTGCAATCTCATGTGTGACGATCAGCTTCGCGACGTGCCCCTCTCCCCGGCCGCCGTACTCCTTGGGAATGGTGAGCCCCACCCATCCCCTGCGTGCCATGCGGCGTACGAGGGTGGAATCGAGCCGTGCGTCGATGCCCTCCAGTGGAAGGCGGGGACGTATCTCCTCTGCGATGAAGGAGCGCACCTGGGCCCTGAGCTGCTCGTGGCGTCGGCGCGTCAGGTAGCCGTCCATCCGAGAGCCTCCTTGTGGTGTCCGCCGGTCGAGGACCGGGCGCGCCAATGGATAGTCCGTCGGGCAGTCGAAGCGGAGCGGGCCGACCGCCTGACGAGCGTGAGGGGGGTGGGGAAGCTTCCGTTGTCCCAGGGCGTGCGGCCGCAGGGTGAGAACTCGCGCCGACTGGGGCGTTCTCGTGACCGGGAGGTGGGGACGGAAAGGTTGGTCTGCTCGACGGAATCAGGACACGGAACCGCTGGCCGCACCGATGGCGGACAGCCGTGTGCGCATCCGCCGGTAGGTGTCGTCGACGAGGTCCAGGTCCTCGTCGGTGAACGGCTCGTCGATGAGGGTGTAGTTCGTCTCGAGCTGGTCACTGGTACTGAAGCCGGCGAGGACGATGGCCTGGTCGTACTGGGCGAGACAGAACCTCAGCGCCAGGCGTGCGAGTCCCGCCGGGTCGTTCCCGAAGCGCCGGCGCAGCGGCTCAAGGCCGTCGTGTACCGCGGCCAGTTGCTCCGTGCCGAAGCGCTGAACTGAGTGCGTGTCCACCGGACTGGCGCTGTACTTGCCGGTGAGCAGGCCGCGGGCGAGAGGCTCGCAAACCAGAACCGGAATCTGCTTCCGCTTGGCGTACTCGAAGAGGTTCTCGCCCGCGATGGACGGCTCGGCGCTCAGCCCGTTGTACCGCGCGGCCAGGACGTCGGGTTCCATGGCCTCCAGAACGCGGACCAGGCGGGCGCCGGCCGCTGGGCCGCTCGCGCCCGGCCCGCACGGCATCGACAGCCCGACGGCGCGGATGAGCCGCCGGGTACGCAGATCGTGCAGGGTGATGGCCGCGTCGTTGAGGAAGCAGTCACCCGGCCCGAAGCTGTCGGCGTCGAGGAGGACCACGTCCAGGTAGCCGGTCTGCAGATCTTCCAGCGTCTGCTCCAGCTGGTGGCGCAGATGGGGCGGGGCGTAGGCGTGCACGGCCGTGCCGCGATGTGCCACCCGTGTCGTGATGCAGACCTGGTCGCGGTCGTGCGCCAGGGCCTGTCCCAGCAGCCGTTGGCTGTGTCCGAGACCGTAGATGTCGGCCGTGTCGAAGACAGTGGCGCCCCGTTTCACTGCCAGCTTGAGGCCGTCACGAGCGTCGTCGTCCTGCAGCTCGCTGCGCTGGGCGGATGACCCGGTCCCGGTGCCCTGGCCGCCGATGGGCCGGCAGCCGACCCCCAGGGGGTGCACGGTCATGCCCGCCAGGGAGCGGGGGGACAACGTCACGGTGTGCTCGCTTTCATGGGGCGGACCGTTCGGGCGGCCAGGTCTGCCAACTAGGTTTCTTCAGCTCCTAGTTGGCGGAGGCCGGTACACCCAACAGTGCCCGTTCACCTGCAATGGCGCAGCACTCCGCCCGTCCCACTTCGGTCCCATATTCACGGTCACCCAGAAATCCCTTAAGTGTGCTATCGCGCCAAAATATGCCGGATTACTCCGCTGTTCTCGAGTGGTCAAGCGCGAGCATCCGGGACCGATGTGGGACTTCGGTCAGATCGGCTGATGACGTTTCCAGCCACCACGGATCCCATAACGTCGCAAAAGGGTTCATCTTGCTTGGGCGGGACCGGCGAAATGGGACAGAAGTGAGACCCCTGGAACTGTGGAATCACGCGTGACAAGACGCAAGAGTTGGCCTTCCCCGCCGCTGCAGGGCCCATTCGGCCGGCCGCGGTCGTGAGCGAGACCTTCCCATGCCGTACGTCGGACTCGGCGTGCTCCCCATGTACCAGAGGATCTGTGCGCCCGTATGCCCGACACCGACGTTGAGCCGGCCGTTAGCCGTTCCCATGCCCTGCGCTGGCGGGCCGAACCTTCAGCGGCCCTCGTCACGGCCGGCGACGTCACTCAGCGCCAACTCGGCTGTCCGGACAGGGTTCCTGGCGTCCACGGGATGCGGGAGACCATCTCTCGCTCTGCACGGGCGGCGAGTACTCGGCGTCACGAGGTGGTGCCGTCAAACCTCCGGTGTGCCTGCCGAGTCCGTCGGTGCTCTGTCATCGACGCGTCTCCAACTCCGCATACGGGCTTGATCTCCTGCCCTCGGTCCGCAACCTTGCCCTCGGAAACGGAATCTCCTACCGTGCCCGTCCCCTCCTCCTCCCTGTCCCAGGAACTGCCCGCCGGACTCCTCCCGGCTCTTCCCCCCGCTCCGGGCGGCCCCGCCGCCTGGGTACGCAGGCGGGTCCGAGTACTTCGGCGCTCGACGTACTCGGACACCTGGCTGCAGGATCTCCTGTCCCGCGAGGGACCGGAGTTCGAAGCCGTCCGCCTGCTGGGGGGCGCCTGGCGCAGCCCCGTCGCGACTGCGGTACGACTCGGCCAGCACGTCGACCTGGTCGAGGTACCCGAGGCCGTTGCCTCCCCGGCGTGGCACCACCTCCGGCGGGGCGACGTGCCGTGCGGGGCCGTGTTCGCCGCCGGTGACCGGTGGAGCTTCGTCGTCCAGACACGGCTCGGCCGCCTTACGTGGCCGGCCGAGGCCAGGTACCTGACCAACTGCTGCGCGTCGATTCCGGCCCGCGGCGCCCGGGACGAGACGCACGCGCTGTGGTGGATCAGCCGTCCGGTGTCCGGGCTGTTCACGCATCCGTACGCGCTGGCTGCCGCGTTGACCACGTTCGCCGGCTCCCCTTCAAGCTCACCGCCGCACGTCACCGAGCCGACGGAACAGGCTCGTTCACGCACGGCCAGCCTTCTGCCCGCTCCCTTGTGTTCGCCCAGCGTGTGAAAGGCAGATGACTGGTGCTCTCCTCTACCGGCTCGATGCCCGAGGTACCCGCCGAGGCACTCGTAAAGGTGTCCGGCGAACACACGCTGCGCGGCCGCTACCAGGTGCAGGGCAGCAAGAACGCGACGCTGCACCTGCTCGCCGCCGCGCTCCTTGCCGATGCCCCCGTCACCGTCCGCGGTGCCCCGGACATCGTCGATCTCGTCGTCTACGAGCTGCTGCTGCAACACGCCGGCTGGCACGTCGAGAGGGATCGGGCCCGCTCCACCTTCTCCTTCGAACCACGCGGCGGGCTCCGCTACGAAGTCCACCTTGGGCTGGGCGGCCTGGTCCGCACGACGCCCGTCCTGGCTGCTGCCCTGCTGGCACGCACCGGCCGCGTCACCTGGCCCCGTCACGTCGGCGGGGACGCCTTCTGTCCGCGTCCCGTCGACCGCCACGAGGCCGTGATGCGCGCGGCCGGAGCCGTACTCGAGACCAGCGGCGACATCATCACCGCCACCTGCCCGTCCGGGCCCCGGGCCTTCCGGGTCGACGTCGCCACACGGTACGGCGCCAGCAGGGGCGCCACCGTCTCGGCACTGCTGCTCGCTGCACGCGCACGGGGAGCCTCCCTGATCGTCAACCCGAGCGATGAGCCCGAGGTCCTTACGACGGTGGCCTTCCTCGCCGATCGAGGGGTCCTCGTCAACCGGGATGCGGAAGGACTCCACGTCAGCGGCAGCGACTGGATCGCCGGCGGTGAGGTCGACGTTCCTGGCGACCGCGACGAAGCCGCAACAGTGATCTGCGCAGCGGCGGCGACCGGCGGCGAAGTGCGTCTTGAGGGCATCGGGCTCGACGAGCTGACCGCGGGCCTGGCCGACGTCCTGCGCAGGACGGGCATCTCACTCAGCGCCGCAGGCACTCACGGCGTCGAGGCAAAAGCCGACGGACATCTGCTCGGAATTGAAGCGGTCACGGGCGAGGGCCTCCTGCCGAGCAATGCGGGTCCGCCCCTCGCGGCCCTGCTGACGCAGGCCAACGGGGACTCGGCCATCACCGAAGGCGTCTATCCGCACCGCAACACCCACGTCACCCCCTTGAACCTGTTCGGCGCCCACCTCTCCTGCGCCGGCCCGGTCGTCCGCGTACGAGGCGGCACCCGACTCCACGCAGCCGACGCGTCGGCCCACGACATCCGCACAGCTGCCGCAGTCGTCATCGCGGCCCTCGCCGCACCGGGCACGTCCCTTCTCCAAGTGGGCCACCCGGTGTGGCGCGGCTACCAACACCTCACCAACGGCCTTCAAGCCCTCGGCGCCGACCTCACCGTCGAACACCAGGAGGACTGAACCGCCCCTCAGTTGGGCCGCTGAAAACAGCAGTGGCCACCGCCCTGCGCCCCTCCCCCGGTGACCGTTCTTCGCAGCCGTGCCGTGCGCAGACCGACCGCATCGCCGAATGATCGCCTCAGCAGAGAAAGGAACCCCTCGTGGCCGGCTTCTTAGCCCGTAGCCGCAATGACCCGCGAGCAGACGCCGCTTTCCGTCTCGCCGCCACCTGGAGCACAGGCCAGACAGTTGACGGGATGAACGCGCTGGCCCATGCCGTCAACGTCGCCAACACACTCGGGCGATACATCCCGGACGCCCCGCCACAGGTGGTCGCCGCATGCCTGCTGCACGCGATTCCCCAGTGGCCCATGGCCGACGAGGCAGTACACGAGCTCGTCGACGCCGAGTGCGGGGCCGAAGCACGGTGGCTGCTCGAGGCGCTGCGCGCCGAGGAAGAAGTCCTGGCACGGCCCTCCGAGGACGCTGTCCAAAGGCAGTTGCGGCGACTGCGGAACATTCCCTGGCTCGCCCACGCGTCACTCACCTCCAAGGTCGTCACGCTCCAGTACGCCGTCGCACATGCCGCCCACCGACGGTGGGATGCCGCGTCGGCCTGGACACCATCCGCGTCACGTGGCGACCAACTGCCCTATCTGCGCCAGCTGCACACGTTCGCCACAGGGGTCGTGCCCCCCGTCATGATCAACGCCTTCGCCGGGCTCCTGGATCAGAGCCTTTCCAAAACCGTCCGCGCCTCGTCAAGCCGATAGGGACAAGAGCCCGTGTACGTGATGCGCCGCGTGACCACCGCGGACCAGAAGTCCATCGCCGCCATGATCGCGGAGAGAGAATTGTGGCTGTTCGAGCGAGGAAAGCTCAGCTACGGCCGCGGTACCGCCGTCCTCGGTCTCATCGGCCAGCCGGTGGAGACCTCCACGGTCATCGGCCTGTTCGAAGAGGACGGCCAGGTCCTCGGATGCAGCGTACTGCTCTCCTACGCTCCCTCAGCCCCTGGATGGACGGCCGCCGAACTTCGGGAGCGGACCTGGCTCGTGACGATGTCCCACACTCACCCGGCCTTCAGTCACGACCGGATCGGGTGGCTGATGACGATGTGGGTCGGCGACTACGCCGCCCGCCAGCCCGACCCGCCGGAGTGGCTCCGGTGCCGGGTTCCTACCGCGCTGGTGGCCCACTACCGCGACCAGTTGGGCTGGCAACCGGTCCGTACCAGTCTTGACCGGGATCTCGGCCAGATCTCCCTGATGCAGCGCCGCCCGGAATCGAGCCACGGCGCGCCGGCCCTCATCACCAGCCTGATGCCCGTGGAGGTGCCGTGACCGTCGTGGGACGCCTGCTGACGCTGCTTCCGGCGCTCCCCTCCGTGATGGCGGCCGTCGCGTACGAGCAGGCCCGCCTCAACCAGTCGTTCACCGGCTTCCGCACCGACCAAGAAGCCATGGTGTCCGGCCCTTTGGCGCCGGGCCCGGCCGCAGAACGTGAATCGAGGGATGCGGCATGACCTCCGCTCTCGAACTCCTCCGCCCTTCAACGGTGGCTCGCGCCCAGGTTCCCAGGAGCACGGACGTCGCACTGCGCGCGCTGCGGGAGTCCTTCCGCCGCGCGGCCGAGGAGGACGTCACCGGGCCCGTGGTGACGGCGCTGTACGTGCTGGTCCGGCCGGACCAGGATCCTGCCGCGCGGCTGGCCCTGGCCCGGGCCGCGGCCGGCCGCGCCGGCTACGCCGTGGCCGAGGTCCTCGTCGAGGAGACCGGGACGGATGACCCCGTACTGCGTCCCCGCCTGGCGTACGCGCTCACCGCGATGCGGCAGCGGGCGCTGCACGGCCTGGTCGCCGTCTCCCGTGCCGACGTCTCGCCCTACGACGGCCCCTACGAATCAGTGCTGCGGAGTCTTCGCAGCGCCGGCGGTTTCCTGCACCTGGACCGTGACGAGACCCGCTTGTGATCACCGGAGTTTCCATGAATTCCCGTACCTCGCCGCCCGCCGTACGCAAAGCGGGCCCGGCGCGGCTCCTGCGCCGGACGCAGCTCACGGCATCCCGCGGCGCCGTGTCCTGCCGTCAAGTCGTTGCGGCGTACGCGGACTTCTCCAAAAGCGCGATCCGTGAGTGGACCGGCCGACCATACGGAGTGGTCCGCAGCTTCCTCTCCTCCGCCGGAGGGACGCCCAGGACGCGGGGAGGCGTCCGGTGTCCGGCTGCTGCGACGGCGGGTACGGCATGAGCGGGAACCAGATCGGCGGCCAGGCCCGCCTGACGGGGCTGACGGGGCAGGCAGGCCGCATCTTCGGAGGCGTCCACCACCACATGGCGACCGTGCCCTTGCCGATTCCCCGGCAGCTCCCGCCGTGCGCGCGGCACTTCACGGCTCGGGAAGCGGCCCGGCGCGCCCTGGACGACGCGCGGAAGGGTGGTGCTCGTCTCCATGTCATCAGCGGTATCGGCGGAGTCGGCAAGAGCGCGCTGGCCGTTCGCTGGCTCGCCGACGGCGCCTACGACGACGGCCAGTTGTACGTCGACTTGTCCGGCCCGGAGCAGCCCCTGTGCCCGGAAGCGGTCCTTCGGCGATGGCTGCGCGCCGTCGGCATCAAGCGGTCCCCCGCCCATCTCGGGGAGCTGACCGGCTTGTGGCGCTCGGTCACGGCCACCCGGTCGGTCGCGGTTCTCATCGACGGTGCGACCGATGCCGAGCCGGTCCGCCCGCTTCTCCCGGCCGGAGACGGCAGTTCGACCGTGGTCACCAGTCGGCGCGCCCTGCGGGAACTGGCCGTCGACGGCGCCGTTTCCCATCCACTGCGGCCCCTCACCCAGCAGGCGGCCATCCAGCTCCTCGTCTCCCTCGCGGGGCAGGACCGGATCGAGGCCGCACCCCGCGATTGCGCCCGCCTGGCCGACCGGTGCTTTCGCCTTCCGCTCCCGCTGCTCCTGGTCGGCGCTCGCCTGGCCTCGCGCCCCCATCACTCCGTCGCCGCCATCGCCGATGCCCTGGCCCACAGGGACCTTCCCGACGACACCTACCGTGAGGACCCCGCCCGCATGATCACCAACACGGCACTCGACGGCGCCTACCAGGAACTGGAGGAGGAGGCGCAGCGCGTCTACCGCTGGCTGGGCCTGCTCCCGACCGGCGACGCCGACCCGGACCTGACCTCGGCGGTCTGCGAGCTGCCGTTGGCGCAGGCGGAGTGGGAGCTGGAGGTCCTCGCCGAGGAGCAGCTCCTGGAGCCGCTGCCCGAGCGCGGCGGCCGTGTCCGGTACCGGTTGATCCCCGTCGCCCGCGATCACGCCCGGCGACTGGCGCTGCAGCACGACCCGGAAGAGGATCGCGCCGGCAGACTGCGTCGGCTCTGCGAGTGGATGCTGGCGATCTCCACACAGGCCCAGGTCCGTCTCACCCCGGCTCAGGCGACCCTCTGGCAGACGACGATGCCCGAGCTGCCGCCCGTTCGGGCCCCCTTCCACGACGACGGCGCAGCTCTGGCCTGGCTGGAGTCGTACGAGGGAAGTCTTCTGGAGGTGCTGCGCGCGGCGGAGGCCGCTGGCTGGGACGACCTGGTGTGGCCGCTGGTCGACACCTTCTGGCCGTTGTTTCTTCGCCGGCACCCCTACGAGCTGTGGGCGGCCGCCCACGAGATCGGCCTCGCCGCCGCGCACCGTGCCGGCAATGCGGCGGCGGCGCGGCAGATGCTCCTCTCCGGGGCGATCGGCCTGAACGCGGCGGGACGGGCGAAGGACGCCATCCGCTGGTACGGCGATGCTTGTGACGCGGCCCGCGACGCAGGCGATCTCCGGGACGAAGGCCAAGCACTGCTCGGCCTGGGTGCGTGCCACCACAACGCCGGCCTCCCGGAGCAGGCCCGTCCGTTCCTGACCCGGGCGATCGCCCTGTGGCGTTCCTGCGGCTACCCGCGCGGGGTCGCCCTGGCGAACATCGTGCTGGGCGAGATCGACCTCGCCGACGCCCCCGGCCACGCGGTGGACGTGTTCGCCGAGGCGCGCGCCGACCTGCTGGAGGTCGACGATCCGTACGACGCTGCCCGCGCGCTCACCCTCCAGGGCCACGCCCGTGTCCTCACCGGCGACGCTGAGACCGGCATCCGTGAGATGTCGGCGGGCCTTGGCGCGCTCGCCGACGCCGGCAGCACCCGATGGCAAGCCCGCGCGCTGGAATGGCTCGGTGACGCGCACCGCGACAAGGGCGATTCCGCCCGGGCGCGCCAGTACTACCAGCAGGCCGAGCAACTGTATGAGGTGATGCGCCCTGCCGACGCCGAGCGGATCCGAACTCTGGCGGCCGGCCTGTGACCGCGTCGCGGCCCGCGTCCGGTGAGAGCGCCCTTCCGTCCCCTGACACGAACCGAACGCCGACGAATTGAGCATCACGTGCTCATCGGCTCCGTCGAATCCAAAGTTCGCCCAACTGATGATGCCTCGCCTACCGCCACGGCGTGCCCCTCTGGGCAATCACTAGCCCACCGGTCGCAGCTACAGAACGATCCAACGTTTCGGGGAAAACCGGTCAGCCGTGAGCCTCCGCAGGGGCGACATCCACGCTCCTCCCCGCGGTCTCCACAGCCGACGCCCAGCAGCAGGACCATCTGACACGGCTTGCCCTCGATGCCCTACGCCCTCGCGACAGCGCGCTATCGCCCCGAACTTCAACAGTGACCGAGAGGACCCATCTGTGTCGACCCTGACACGTCCGCGCACATGTGGTGCGCGCATCCCCACCACCGAGACCCTCAAGAACCGGGCCTACGCCGAACGGCGCGGCGTCCCCGGGATGGTCCGTTCCTCCATTGTGTGCGAGCTCGCCGAACACGAGCTGGGCAGCCACTGGGGCATTGCTCGGGAGTTCGCCACTGTGCAGGGCGGAGCGGTGTGGGTCACCTGGGCCGAGGACGACGTGCCGTCCTGCCTCGCCAAGGAGCTCTGCTCCAGGACCAGTTCGTCGAAACAGGATGCATGCGCCCTGTTCTCTGAGCACCCCGGGGTCTGTTCCTTCGACTTCGAGATCACTCTGGCGGAAGATCCGTTCCGGGCGGGGTGCATCGACGCCGCCCTGAGGGTCCTGGCCGCCTGCGAACGGCACGACCAGCAAGCAGTGCACGCGGCTGCCCATGACGCGACGCTGCTGACCTGGGACGAGCTTCGCGCCGGCATCTGGACGTTCCTGCCGGACAGTGACCAGGCCGCCGTATACCGCCTCCTGAGCCGCACAGACTCGGTACGGACAATGAAACCGTCTGCCGTAGTGAGCCATGCGGGCGATGTCACCGAGGTGACCCGCCTGTGGTCGTCGACTTCACCCTGCCGTCTCGCGGGTGGAGAGGCGGCCGAATCTCACCTGACGAACCTCAACAGGCTCCCCACGGAGTGGCAAGTGGTGGTGCTGGGCGGCCAGCGCCCTGCGGACAGTGCCGCTCCGCGCACACCTATCGCCGAGGCGCTCCAGGCGGCCTCTCTCCACGCCGAGGCTGATCACGCGCCGCCACCAGCCGGGCGGAACTGGGAGGTCACATGGGACCGCCAGCGAGACCGTGAGATCGGGGCCCGCGTGGTTGAGCGGCTCTCACGCCTGCCGTATGGATGGCGAGTAGATGCGATGCGCCGCATGACGACCGGTATGGACGCACTCTCCGCCGTGACCGAAGCGGTCATCGCGATCAACATCATCCGGGCCTACGGCCTCCACTTCGCCTGGAACGCCCGGCACCAGCCCCGACGCGTACTCGCCTGAGAGTCGGCGCAACCACGGTATGCCCGCCCTTCCCTCGCCGGACGCGTTCCAGTGGCCACCCTGACGCCGATCCGTGCGATCCGGGTCGTTGGAGGCCCCAGCAGGTCCCTGTCGTCCTCGGCCCCACGGTCTGGAATCTCATTCGCAGCGAAAGTCAAGAACTCCCATGAATTCCTCACTCCCCATCACATCAACCGCTCCATGGTTATTCAGCCCATCAACTCATAACCATTCAGGCGCTATATGCGAATTGTTAGGTGCAATGCCCAACGTGTCCGAAGGGGTACCACCCCTGGGAAAGAAGCAGGCGAATCTGCTCACCGCCATCCTGCGGGGGGTGCCTGTCCTGGGACCTGGCAAGGAACCCCGTCCGCTGACCGACACGGACGTCCGCGAGGTGCTGGGCACCCTCCCGCCGTGTGCCGACGCGCAGGAAGCCGGCGAGGTCAACCGGCTGCGTCCGCGCGTACTCAACGCGGTCATCGGGGCCGAGGCCAGACGCTCGGGTTACCTCCAGGGGCTGCCGGACCACGGAGTCGTCCCCCTGCTGCGGACCGTCGGCGAGGCCGTCCGCTCCCCGCTGGTGCTGCGGATCGTGTACGGCGCCAGCACCACCGTTCCGCTCCGGGCGCTCAGCTATGTCCTTCCCGCCGTGCGCATGGCGTCCCGGCTGACCGAGGCGGGCAGCCGCGCGCCTCACCTCCAGATCGTGCTGGCCGGTTCCCTCGGCTGCTGGGTCAACGGTCTGTCCGGGCCGGCCGTGGACGCGGAGACCGACCTGCTCGCCCGCAGTCTCGGCCGGCTCCTGTCGCACCTGACGCCGGGCCGTTACGGGGTGTACGGCACGCTTCCGTCGGCCGATGTCGTGGCCGCGCTGGGCGACCTGGTGCGGACGCTGCCCCCCGCCCGGCGCGCGGCTGTCGTCGAACGCCTCGCCGGCAAGGGCGGCGCCACCGCCGACGAACAGACCCTGCTGTACGCGGCGGCCCATGTACTGGTGCACGACCGCGCCACCGTCCCGCTCACCCTGCTCCAGGGCAGTCCCGTCCCGGACAACCCGAGCGTGATCGACATCGGCAGCCTTCAGGAGCGTCACTTCCACGACGTACGACGCCTGTTCACAGCCGGGGCCGCCGATCCGGGGGCGCTGGTGCTGTCCCGGCACTCGGTTCCGCCGTACACCATGGCCAGGGACGGGGACATCGGACTGCGCGAGTTCCTGGACGGCACGCAAGTGCCGGGCAGGCCCGTGGCCCCCGCCGTCCGCCACGATCTGCGGCTGCTGTGGACAGCCCTGCCGCAGGACGAACTGCGCCGCGTCGTCGACGTACCCGCCTACGATTCAGCCCCTTGCCCCGAGCCTGTGGCTGGGCACTCCCTCCGGATGGCGGTAGCACCGTGACCGGGACGAAGGTGTATGGCGGCGCACGAGAATCCCTCCTGGATGCGGCCTACACGGCACTCGCCCGCCATCCGTGGTCCGCCGTGCGCATGGTGGACGTGGCCGCCATGGCCGGGGTGTCACGGCAGACGCTGTACAACGAGTTCAGCAACAAGTGGGGGCTCGCACAGGCCCTGGTCCGCCGGGCGGCCGACGTCTATCTCGCGGGCGTCGACCGCGCGCTGGCCTCCCACAGCGACGCGGGCGAGCGACTGGCCGCGACCGCCGAATGGACGGTGTCGTCGGCGCGGGGCAACGTACTGGTTCGCGCCATGCTCACCGGTTGTTGGAGCGAGCGGCTGCCCTCACCGACCTTCTCAGCGGTGCCCTCGTCCTCCGCGATGCGCCACGCCGACGGCGCGCTGCCCTCCCCCGTCGACTTCGTGGCCCTGGTCCGCGACCGTGCGGTGGCCGTCCTCTCCGCCCCCGGCACGCCCACGTGCGACAGAGCGGAGCTGGCAGGCGCCTGCGAACTCGTCGTCCGGCTCACCCTGTCCTGCGTCGCGGCGCCCCCGGGCGACGGCGAGGTCACGGACCTGATTCGCAACGCCCTACACCGCCAGCCGAGTCAGTGGGTCGGCCACGCCCCCCGCGACCGCGGCGAACCTGATGCCACGTGCGAGTGCTACCGGCGGGCCACGGACCCGTACGCATCGATCCATCCGGCCGGCGCCGGGCGGGTGCAGGCCTTGGCAGGTGACCTGTGACCGCACACTTCCCAACAACAGGTGACGGGCCCCGCGCCCCACGGCCCACCTCTCGGGCGCGGGTCCATGTGCTGCTCGCTGACGCGCTGCAGTACCCGGACGTCAGTCGGCACCCTGACTGGGGTCTGCCGGTGTACTACGGCCGGCGGCTGCCGACGGCGCTCGCCCGCTACGCCGCGGTGCCCCACTCGCTGGAACGTCTCGTCGAGGACCTCCTCAACGAGGCCCCTGTCCCAGTGGCCGCCGCCGGTGGCCGGCGCCCTGGGCTGAGGCCCCACCAGATACCGCGCGTGAAGGCGATCCAGGACGCCCGGGCTGCCAAGGCCCCGGGGTTCCTCCTCGTGTCCCCGACCGGGTCAGGCAAGACGGCGATGGTGCTCACCGCGCTGAACCGTCTCTCCTTGGACCTGGTCCTGGTGATCACCACCTTGTCGATGGTTCCGGTATGGCAGCTGGCCATCGACTACTTCTGCGAGGCCGACCCCCGTCGCCGCTGGGTGGTGACCAACCCCGAGAAACTCGTGCGGCTGTTCAACCATCCGCAGGTGCGCCTGCACGGCCTCCCCTCGGACCAGGCGGCCCGGTTCGCCGCGCAGTGGGGGAAATCGCGGCTGCCCTGGGACGCGGTGGTCCTCGATGAATCGCAGATGGCCGCGGATCCACAGTCGATCCGGTCGCGTCTGCTGCACCGCCTCACCCACCCCCCGGCCGGAGAGAAACCGTTCTTCATCCCGGCGAGCGCCACCCCGTTCTCCAAACTCGCGGAAACCGCGTACGCGGCGGACTTGATCGCCCACGCCGCGGGGAGTTCCCCACCCCAGAACCTTGTCGGCGCCGAGTACCTTGAGTGGCTGCGCGGTCTGCGCCTCACCCCGGGCAAGGGCAGGGCCGTTGCCGATCCCACGGAGAAGGTCAAGGCGCTGCTGTACCGCGGCGGTGTTGGCGCGAGCGCATCCCAGGAGGAACTGGGGCTGCCACCTCAGCACCGTGAGATCCACAGGATCCGTCTCACTGCGGAGGATCACGCCCTCTACGAGGCGACGTGGGAGGAATTCCGCCGCCGCCACGGCCTGGAGGTGAGTGAAGGCTTCGATGCGGAGACCGACCACCAGGCGAGCGCGCTCAGGCGGATCCAGAAAGCGTCCCTGCTCAAAGCCCCCTACGTCGCGCGTCATGTCGCCGAGCTCGTCGGGCGCGGCTGCCAAGTCATCGTCCCCGCATGGTTCCTGGAGAACGTGGAACTTCTGACCAAGACCATCGCCGACGAGCTCTACTCTCGCGGACTTCCCGACAAGGTGGTGGCGATCACCGGGGAGGCGCCGGGCCTGCGCGAGTTGAAGCGCACGGCGTTCCAGGACGGCCGCGCGCTGGTGTGCGTCACGAACGTGGTCCAGGGCATGAACCTCCAGGCGTCCGAGGCCAATGTCGCCGGAACCGGACAGACGGCCACCGAGACGCCCAGGATCACCGTGTTCGCGGACATCCTGACCGGCGGACGGAAGTTTCTCCAGGGCGAGGGACGGGGCCAGCGGGACGGTCGGGAGGCGCCTGCCCACTATCTCCTTGCCGACGGGACTACCGAGACACACTGGTTGGCCAATGCGCTGAGGGCCGTGGCCGGCACTCAGGAACTGACCCATGCTCTGGACGACGCCGCCGCTCTGCACGCCCTGGCCGACCAACTGGACGACGAGGCGACCGCGACGTGAGCACACTCCAATCCGCCGGTTTCAGCCTGGCGACCCAGCCGTGGATCGACATCGTCGACGAAGCGGGGCGACCCGACATGATGGGCCTCCGGCAGGTGCTCGAGCAGGCGGACCGGCTGTACCTGGCGGCTGCGGATCCGCTGGTCTGGTCGGCGACCGTCCGGCTGCTGACGGTGATCGCCTATCACGCCAGGTGCGGACCGAGGGACCACGACGCCTACGTACGTCAGGTGCGTAACGGCATCGACCTGGAGCCGGCGCGGCGATGGGTGCGCGAGCACGAGGAGGATCTGGATCTCTTCCATCCGCGCTGGCCGCTGTTCCAGGACATGACTCTGCAACACCTGGCCGATAGGCCCCAGGCGCGGCTGCCGGTGTTGTATCTGGATCCTGCCGCGGCGATCAGCCGACCGCTTCTGGTCGACCACCGGCCGCTGCACGCCTCGGTCCCGGTCAGCGCGCGCCGTGCCGCACACCTGCTGCTGGTCCAGCAGATGTGGGCCACGGGAGGAAAGATCCGCTCGAAGCAGGCCGTCTACGGCACAGGGGCGGCGTTGGGTCGTGCTGCCGCCGCGACGGGCAGCGTGGTGTGGCAGCCCGCGGGAACGGTCGCCGAGCAACTGACCTGGCGCCTCATGGCAGTTCCTGGCGTTCTGGGGCGCGCGTCCTTCACGCACACGCCGAGCGCGGGTACCGAGGAGTTCCCGGTGGGCAGTGAGCTGGATGGGCTGTCCTGGCAGCCGCGCCGGATGCTGCTGCTGCCCGAGGCCGACGGCACCGTCCGCGAAGTGCTGCTAACCCAGGGGTGGCGCATGAAGCACCCCGAACTGAAGGCGAGTTCGGTTGCGACGCTCCCCGGCAACCGTGACCTGGTCGATGTCAAGGAGGGCCAGAAGTTCAGCAGCCAACAGCTCACCAGCGACCAGGACCAGGCACCCCTGTTGGAACGCTGGTGGGGTGCCCCCGAGGGCAGTTGGGCCCACGCCGTGCGCCAAGCCGCCGCCCGGGCCGGGCGGACGCCGGACGTCGTCGCGGTCGGCCTGGCCGTCCGGGACCACTCGGTGATCGTCCACCAACGGCGGATCACGCTGCCGGCGGATCTGCTGGCCGACACCCGCAGCGCGGCCGCGGCCCACACGGTCATGCACTTCCGGCGCCAGGCGCGGACCGTCGCCCCCGATCGCCTCGCGGGCCGGTCCGTCGGCACGGTCCTGCCCCCCGGATTCGGGTCCGGCCTTCTGGACGACCCGCAGTTCCTCGACGCCGAGCCCGACGAGCAGGCTGCGCTGCTGTTCGCGGCGGCCTGCTCCGCCACCGGGGTACACGGCCGGCGCCGGACGCTTCTGGCCGGCGCCGTCTCCCACCTGATAGTCGACGGCTCCGAGGCGGCGCCGGAGGAGCCCCCGCCGACCGAGCATGCGACGGCGTCGTCCAGTCAGATGCAGCTGTTCTCTCTCGAACCCGACGTCCCGGGCAGCCCGGTTGGCGAAGGTGCCCGCGCCGCCATGGACACCCACGACGACAGTTTCCTGTTCGTCACCGCCGCCAGCACGACTGCGGCACCCCCGACCCGGTCGAGGCGCCGCGGCGATCATCCCCGGGTCAGCGACGGAGAGACGGGGGAACTCGCCTTCACGCTGACGCGGCAGCTAGGACGTTGGGACGCACACCCTCGCACCCGGTATGTCCTGGTCCAACTGGCCACCTGGGTCGTCCGTCCCTCGCCGGACACACAGGCCTACCGGCTGGTGACACGCCTGATGCCCGACCATCTCCAGCACGCCGCTCTCCTCACCGCCGGCCTCTTCGCGATGCACCGGCGCACGAACAGCCGTGCTCAACGCTACGGCGGCGCGCCTCTTGCACGGCTGATGCGAGCCTTCGGCTCCGACGGATCCCCTCTGCGCGGCCCCGCCGACCTGCCCACCCGGGCCGCAGCCCTCAACCTCCTGCGCGTGCCCGACGCACACGCCCTGCGCGTCCCGCTGGCCAGGATCATCCGCAAGGCCGCCCAACAGGATCTGACACCCCACTGGGGCCAGCTCTTCACCGATCTCGCCGAGTGGGGGCCCGACATACGCCAGAAGTGGGCCGACCAGTTCTACACCGCCCGGCCCGCGAGCAGCCTCCCCGCCACCATGCCCGCCAACCTCCCCCAGGATTCCGCTGCCTCATGACCGTTACAGCAACCGACCTGTCCCTGCCCGAGTCCGCCTACACGCCGATCGATCTCACTGCCCTGCCCGGGCCGTTCGTGGTCGTGCACTCCCTGACCACGTTGGTCGACGTGTGCCTCAACCGCGACATGATGGGCCTGCCGAAGTCCACGATGCTCGGCGGCGTCGAGCGCATGCGCGTGTCCGCGCAGTCCCTCACCCGTGCCGCGCGCGGCTTCACTCGCGACCACAGCCAGACCGGCGTACACGGCTTCAACACCCGCCAACTTCCCGGCAAGACGGCCGAGTACCTGCGTGAGCGCGGCATCGACGGCGCCGACGCGCTCCCCGCGGCCGCTCTGATCGTCACCGCCGCCGGCCCCTCGATCGACCTCACGCACCCCGACCGGACCCTGACGTCCCTCTACGTCCCCTCCTCCGCTCCTGCGGCACTGGCAGAACTGCTTCTGGACCACTGGGACGACCTGGAGGACCCGCGCCTGGCCATGGAGAAGGCCATCACCACAGCTGCTGCGGCGGTCGCCGAGCCCGGGCGGAATCGCGGGCGCACCGCCGGCAAAGCCACGTCCAAGGGGCAGGCGGACACCGTTCCTGTCGAGATCAAGGCCACAGCACAGCAGACCCTCGCCCCCGGACTCGCCACCGACATCGCCCTCTTCGGACGCATGCTCCCTGAACTGCCCGGAGTCCATGGCAACGTGCGCTCCGCCGCGATGATGGCCCACGCCTTCACGGTCGACGCCAAGGAACTCCTCACCGACGACTTCGTCACCAGCGACGAGTGGGGCAGCGGCGGCGTCTTCAGCAATCTGGGCGAGCAGTACCTCAACTCCGGCACTCTGTACCGATACGCGGCCCTCGACCGCAGGCAGCTGCGCGCCAATCTCGCCGCCGGCGCCGACACCGGCACCGTGGAGCGCATCGCGCAGCGGACCGAGCGGGACTGGACCACGGCGGTCGCCTATGCCCTGCCGGAGGCGAGGAGGACCCGAACCGGCTCGTGGGCCCCGCCGACCCTCGTCGTCGCGGCGACCACGCGCGCACCGTACACGGCCGCCGGCGCCTTCGAGACGCCCATCGCCCCTCCCGCCGGCATCGCCGCCGCCACGAGGCTGACCGATTTCCTCAGCCGGATCGGTCTGCACGCAGGGATCGGCCGATGGCTGCCCCCCGCCGGCGAATCCGCCCCCCGGCTCCCGCAGGGCATCACGTGGG
Source organism: Streptomyces sp. NBC_01390 (assembly GCF_045040105.1). Classification (NCBI taxonomy): domain Bacteria; kingdom Bacillati; phylum Actinomycetota; class Actinomycetes; order Kitasatosporales; family Streptomycetaceae; genus Streptomyces; species Streptomyces sp. NBC_01390. The sequence continues at coordinate 1,984,263 of NZ_CP109551.1, forward strand.
AGGACCGCCGGCCGTGATCACCGTGCTGTTGCGTATGTCCGGTCCGCTCCAGTCCTACGGGACCACCTCGCGCTGGGAAGAGCGGGCGACCTTGGCCCGGCCGACCAAGAGCGCGGTCCTCGGCCTGCTCGCCAACGCCCTCGGCCCCGGCTACGGCCCGTCCCGGTTCGCCAACCTCGTCTTCGCCGTGCGGTGCGACCGGCCAGGGCACCTGGAGGCGGACGTCCAGACTGCCGGCGGCGGACGCTTCGGTCGGCCGACCGCGCAGGCCGCTGCGGCAGGCGTCCTGCCCACCGACTCCTGGTACGGCGCTCCCCGCTACTCGAGCACCGTGCCCCTCGCGCCGAGCCCCGCGTCGTGGAAGCCCGCCGACCGGGGCACCGTGATGACGATCAAGCAGTACGTCGTCGATGGGAGTTTCCTGGTCGGTCTCAGCGGGTGTACGCCCCAGCAGACCGAGCTCATCTCGACGGCGCTCACCCAGCCGTACGGACTGCTCTACCTGGGACGCCGCTCCTGCCCGCCGTCACGGCCGATCCTCTACGGCACGACCGCGGACGGAGCCGACGCCTGGCCCCAGCGCGTTCCCCTCGTCCCGGAGGCCACCACCACAACTCCCCAGGTCTGGAGCCAAGGACCACCCGGGCCGGGCATGCACGCCATCCCCGAACAGCCCGCCATCACCACGGACGGCCCGGACTACCGCCTCTTGCACGTCCACTCCTACCTCGTCACCCCTCCGACCACGCCTGCTGAGAGCACCCTGTGACCGCCGACCTCCTTACACCGACCGTGCCGGGCCTACGCACCTGGCGCACTGCCCTGACCCTGGCACCTGCCGAGAGCGACCGCTCCCGTGACGCTCACCACCTGTACCGGCTTGTCCTGAGCGGCTTCGGGGGCGACGCGTCCGAGGGTGCGGGGTCCACCGGTCGGCCGGCTCACGTCCTGTTCGCACCCGCTCGTGAAGAACCTCCAGCCGCGGCCGGGAACGAACGGCCCGACGCCGGGCGCCCCGTGAAGGTCTTGGTGCAGTCCCCTCAACAGCCGAACTGGCAGCCCCTCCTGGACGACGGCCGCCTCAGCGACGCGTACGCGTTCACCAGGGAGTACACCTACCGTGCAGGACAGTCACTCCAGTTGCGCGTCATCGCCAATCCGAGCCGCAAACTCCGCTCCCCGACACGGCGAGTGAGTCTCACGGACCCCGCCCAGGTCAGAGCCTGGCTGCACCGGCGGCTCCTGGAACACGGCCTGTCCACGGATGTCGGCGACATCGCTGTTGGGCCGCCCCGCTGGATCGTCGGCGCCAAGGGGTCCGGCGACCGCTTCCAGCTGGTGACCAGGACTCTCCAGACCGGTGCGACCGTTCTTGACGCCGCCCAGGTTCACGATCTTCTCCGCGACGGGCTCGGACAAGGCAAATCCTACGGATGCGGACTCGTGCTAACCCACGCCAACAGGCCCGCAGAACAGTAAGATGACGGTGCACCGCGCGAGACGCCCTGGAGCGTCCTGTTCGCGGTTGCCTCTCCACCTCTCTCCACTTCTCACGTGGAGCTGGCACCACCGATGCACCGAACATAGGGGACCTTTACATCCCTCTCCACCCCTCCGTGGAGCTCCCCCCGGACACAAGTGCGGCAACCTCCGGTTCGGTAGCGAGGCGTACGACACTCCATCGGCAATCCGCGCCCAGCGGACCAGCTTGAGAGCGTTCCTGCCCCGATGCGCACGGTGCGGTCCTCGACCGTGCCCAACGGGGGCGGTCCCGGTGAAGGCACACGCCTCGCTTCGTCCTGGAGATGTCCTCGCGGACAAACGGATCGATGTGTGCGAAGGCCTTCTGGCGCACGCCGAACACCCTCCTTCCCCGGGACAGAACGATGGCCCGGGGGACGGGGGTCACAAGTAGCCGACCAGACCGATCCCTTCTGGACAGGACCATCAGTGACCCAGACCCGCTTCACCGTGCTTGACGAAACCCAACGCCATCCGGACCTGGCCGAGCAGATCGACCGGATACTCCACCGGGTTGCGCCGACGGTGAAGGAGATATCCGACCTCCCCCTCCCTGAGGAGGTCCGCTTCCGCCTGCTCACTCCCAAGGCGTGGCGGGACGAGGCCCGCAAGAGCCACCACCGCACCCTGGCCCGCGACATCGCCGATCTGGAGCTGACCTCTCAGGAGATCGACGCCGTCCGGGCCGGGCTGAGGATCATGGGATTCGTCCCCGTCCTGGTCTGGCCCGTGGTGCTCGGCAGCACCCTGGCAGCTGCCGACGGCCGCCGCGAGACGATCATCGCTCCCCGCGCCCTCCACCATGGCGGGCTGCTGGTCGACGAACCGGCCCTTCACCAGATGGTCGCCCATGAACTCGTCCACCAGGTGCAGGCCGATGGGCGAAGCGGTGCGGTGTGGACCACCTTCTTCCCACAGAAGCGGGGGATCACCGGACGCGGCGCCTCGGCCGTCCTTGAGGGACATGCCGACTGGGCCGACCATCAAGTCACCACCCGCCTGTTCGGTGCCCCTGCCGACCACCGGCAATCGCCGAAGTCCTGGCGCTACCGCACCCACGACGCACTCCCCGGCATCCGGCGCCTCGGGCCCAGCCGCGCAGCGTACGAGCAGGGCTCCCGCCTCATCACGCGTGCCGTGGCCGCAGGGGGCACCGACCTGGTCAACCAGGTCTGGAAGGACGCGGTCTTCCTGCCCACCGAGGAAGAGATCGCCGATCCCGACGCCTGGGTCCGCCGCATCGAGCGGGGGTATCTCGGTGCCTGACCTCCCCCTCCGTCTCACCGAGTTCGACGGTTCAAACTGCATGGACCGCATCACCGACGTCGTACTGGACCTGCTGTTCGAACTGACCCAGCAGACCGCGCGGTTCGCCGTCACTCCCGACGGTGACAGCCCACAGCACACCGGCAGACCGGACCCCGCGAGCATCCAAAGACCCCTGCCTCGGAGCCCGAGCCCCGGATCACGACCCATCCCCGCCGCCGACCGGCGGGCATCCACACGCAGGACCGGCTCAAATCCCGAGTCACCTGAAAGCTCCCGTGAACGGCAGCCCTTCCGTGAATTCACATCGCCGTGCACGGGTCAGGCCGGCTGGCCTCCCGGACAACCGTCCTTGTCCTCGTCGTCCAGCCGGGAATTGAAGACCCACCTCGACAAAGGAGGAAAACCATGCAAACCGAACGTGACCACTTCACCGACCCGCCCCCGCGCCGCCTCGGAGCGCTGGGCATCATCCGCAACTCCGCCGGTGCGGTACTGATGACCGAGAAGGCGTCGGACGCACTCAGGGGTGAGGAGCGCAAGCCCTGGTTCCACCCGGGCGGCTGCGTGGAGGAGAACGAACCGCTCCTTGACGGCCTGGTACGCAACGTCAGCGCGAAGCTCGGCATCACGCCGAAGCCGGGCCGCTTACTGGCCGTGCACCACATGTACGACCAGCAGCACAAGACGCACCTGTCGAAGGAAGGCATCAACTTCCTCTTCGACTGCGGGGTCATCGACGAGGACACGCCATTCGTGTTCGGCGGCAGCATCCAGGGCGCGCTGTGGATGCTCCCGGACGAGCTGGATGAGCACCTGACTCCGTTCACAGCGGCGCGTACGCACGCGGCGCTGCGGGCGCTCTCCGGCGGCGATGTAGAGGTGCTTGCCGGGCATCCCCTGTAGCGCCGGTCGATCGGCGCTGATGACCCCTGCCTCGGTGCCCGCTGTGTCAGGGCGCAGTTGGCACCGAGGCAGGTATCCGAGGACGGGTCCGCAAGGGAGAGCGCCTGGTTGCCTCGGCTACACCATTGCGGGTTGCCCGCAATGCGGGTGTGCGGAACCGGCAATGACTGGGCGTCACCAGAGCGTGACGATGTCTATGGGTCGTGATCGCCCGTACGAGCAGCAGCTCGTCGCGACAGCTTAGAGCGAACCCCGCGACTGCCCCTGGTGGCGGCGCGGAGCCGATGCCTGTACTGCGCAGCCCCAGGTCAGCGGTCGCATGGCCGCCGTCCTCTCGTCTTACGGGAGCGAACCCAGTGACCGCCTTATCTCGCAGCCTCGTTGAAGGGAAACCTGCTCCGATGCAGTTGCCATACGCCCCTGGACAAGCGGGTGTTCCGCTTGTGCCTGATGCTTCCGCCGACGCTGACGTACTTGCGCGAACAGGGTTTGCTACCCGAGCCGATCTGGGCCAGCACTTCCTGCGCTCGCCGGAGGTGGCACGGCGCCTACTGGAATGCGCCGAACTCCCCGCTGGCGCCGAGGTGCTTGAGGTAGGGGCAGGGCTGGGGACGCTGTCCTGCGCGGTGGTCGAGGCAGGGTGTCGGATCTGGGCGGTAGAGAAGGATGTACGGCTCGGCACCCCGTTGCTGGACAAGCTTCGTCCCTTCGGGCCTCAGGCACGGGTGACCATCGCGGACGTCCGCTCGGTCGACCTCGATGGTGGGCTGGAGCGGGGCAGCGTCCTGCTGGCGATCCTGCCGTTCGACTGGGAACTGTCGTCAGCCCTCACCGAACACATCTTCGCCTCCACCCACAAGGTGGTGCGGGGGCTGGTCGTCGTACCGAGCCGCACCCTGGACCAGTACCGAGCCGCCGAGGGAGAAGGCCGAGGCCTGCGGCTGGAAGAGGTGGACGGGATCTCCCGGCGGGAGTTCTGGCCTCAGGCGCCGGCACCGCTGCGCGTCGTGTCCATCGAGAGGCGCTGATGGACGCGACGACGCTGGTCGTAACGACCGACTTCCACTCCGCAGTTCCTGGCGGTCGAGCCACACTTGCCGCGGTGAGGCAGTGGCGTGCGCGCGGCGCCTTGGTCGTGGACGCGGGCGACTTCTTCGGTGGCAACGCATTCCACGAGTTCTCCGGCGGACGCGTGGAGGAACGGCTCCTGGCGGAACTGTACGACGCGCTCGTACCGGGCAACCACGACCTCGCAGATCTGATGCGACTGGCTGATCCCGGGCGTTTTCCCCCGGTGGTGTGCGCGAACCTGCGCCCGCCGGACAGGTTCGACGGGCGTTGGGCGAGCAGTCTCCTCCTCCCGGAGCGAGAGCCAAGGGTGGGCATCGTCGGCTACCTGGGCCAGCAGGCGTTCGAGACGATCCCGCCGGCTGAGCGGGCCGGGTTCCGGTTCGTGCCGCCGACGGCGGACTTGATCGCGACGGAGCGGGACCGGCTTCTGTCCGAGGGGGCCGACGTCGTCATAGGAGTGAGCCACACCGGTTTCGCCCACGACGTTGCCGACCAGGAGCACGGCTGGCCGCTCAAGTTGGTCGTCGCGGGCCACTGCCACAGCCCCTCGTACCACTGGGCGTCCGCAGGCCGACATGTGGTCAAGGCCCCAGAGGTGGGAGCAGGTCTGCTGCGGATCGCTCTCGACCGCACAGGCGGCCACATCTTCAGCATCGGGACCTTCACCCCCTCCACGAACGTCCCGCCCCGGCCGGACGGCTTGGAGGAGGTACTCACCGAGTACGCGGCCTGGGGCGGCGAACGGGTCGGAACGTTGCCAGCCCGTCTCGACACCAGGGAGGACGTCGCCCAGCTGTTGGCCGAGCGCGCCCGGACCGCCGCAGGCGCAGACAGGTTCGTCCTCAACCTGGGGTCACTGCGGGCCGGGCTGCCGCAGACCGTTACTCGCCAATCGCTCATGGACTGCGTCCCCTTCGACGCCGACCTCGTCCTTGTGGACAGCACACACCCCGTGGAGACGGTGCTGGCGGCGGCCCGCCAGCTCGGCGAGGAGCCTGTCGCCAGCACCCAAACCGCGTCCGGCACGACCGCGTGCGCCATCGCAACCACGAGCTACCTCGCCGAACGGCTGGGCCTTGCTGCTCGGCCCGCCGTCCCGCCGCGCACCCTGCGCGACGCCCTCACCGATCTCGTTCGGAGTCCTCATGAGTGATGTGCTGACCCTGAATGGCCGCGACCTTACCAACGGCCCGCACGCACCTGGCCAGTTCGCCGACGCCGTCACCGGCCCGGGCGCGGGCCGAGTCCTGGTCCAGTTCGAGGGACAGGACCACCCGCTGAACCTGGAGCTCAGCCTGAGTCTGCTCTCCAGCCTCGGCCCCGTCTTGTCCGTGTATCCGGGCGACGGCTGCTGGAGTGACCTGGCGGTCAGCCTGGCCGCCGACCCCGGGCGCACGCACGGCGTCGGGGAGAACCGGCTGCACGTCGACTTGGTCGACCGCGACTGCCTCCCCCGCTACATCGCCCTGTACTGCGTCCGCGGAGACCCGCTGGGCGGCGGGGCGTCGGCGCTCGCCGACCTCTGGCAGGCCGTGGAGGCGATCTCGGACACCGATCGCATGGTCCTGGCCGAGTCGGTCTTCTCCTATTTCGCCGACCAGGGTGTGCACGGGGTCGGCGAGAGCCTGAAACTGTTTCCCGTGCTGCCGGAGCGGATCGGCAGCGCGCCGATCCGGTTCACCGCCAAGATGGGTCCCCATCTTGAGCGCGGCGAACTCGTCGACGCCGAAGAGCCTCAGGTGATCGCCGCCGCGTTCGGCCGGTTCGTCGACGCCGTCTTCGCCTGCCGCTCGACCATCCGTCTGCAGCCGGGCGAGCTGCTCGTCATCGACCAGCACCGTTACGCGCACGGCCGGATGCCACTCGGCGACGGCCAGAACGGCTACGGCGCTGACGAGCGACGGCTGCTGCGGCAGACGTACGTCGGCGTGGGAGCTTTCGGAGGCACGCGATGATCCTCACCGGCCCCGAGATCCACGAATCGGTCGAGGCCGGGCAGATCACCATCGCCCCCTTCGACGCGGATCTGCTGAACCCCAACAGCTACAACTACCGCCTCGACAGGACTCTGAAGCAGATCATCAGCGATCCGACCGACCCGACGCGCCCGGCGGAGACAGTCGTCATCGAGCTGCCCGACGAGGGGTATGTCCTGCGTCCGGGCGTCGTGTACCTGGGCGCAACGGTGGAGACCGTCGGCGGCGACGAGTACGTGACAAGCCTGATCGGCCGGTCCTCGCTCGGCCGGCTGGGCATGTTCCTCCAGATCTCCGCCGACCTCGGCAATCTCGGCTCTGCCCACCAGTGGACCCTGGAGATCAAGGTCGTCCAACCCCTGCGGGTCTACCCGTACATGCGGATCGGCCAGGTGAGTTTCTGGAAACCGGTCGGTGCCCGCATGCCCTACGACGGGCTCTACGGCGGAATCAGTGAGCCCACCGCGTGCTCCCCGCGCGCGGCTGCTGGCTTCGGCGCGGCCCCGGCACGGCAGGAGGCAGCCGCGTGATCCTCACCGGTCCCGAGATCGCAGCACAAGTCAAGACAGGGGCGATTCAGATCGCCCCGTACGACGAGCAACGCCTCCAGCCGAACTCCTACGATTTCCACCTGGGCGAGCGCATCGGCTGGTACACCTCCGAGGTCCTCGACTGCGCCCGCGAGAACCCGTTCGAGGAACACGCCATCCCCGGCGAGGGCATGGTGCTGGAGCCGGACCGCATCTACCTGGCCTCCACCCGCGAGAAGATCGGCAGCGACTGCTACGTGCCGATCATCCGTGCCCGCTCGTCGATCGCGCGCCTGGGCCTGTTCGTGCACTGCACCGCGGACCTCATCGACATCGGCTCCCTCGGCCAGCTCACCCTTCAACTGCACGCCGTGCAGCGCGTACGGATCTACCCGGGACTGCTCGTCGGGCAGGTCACCTTCTGGGTACCTCAGGGGGAGATCGTCCTCTATGAGGGAAAGTACCAGGGGTCCGAGGGGCCGCAGCCGTCACTGGTCCACCGCGACTTCGAGGCCCGGTGACGCCCGTGTCCCGCATCGCCTCCGACGGCTCGGTGGAGCGGGTGGTCGCCGTGGTCGCCCACCCGGACGACGCCGAGCTGCTGTGCTACGGCACTCTGCGCAAGGCGCGCGAGGCCGGTGCGGTGGTGTCGGTCGTCGTCGTCACCCGCGGCGCCAACGGCGTATCCATCGCCGACTCCGGACGCCAACTCGCCGAGGACGAGCGGGAGAAGGAGGTCACCGCCGCCTGGTCCGACACCGGCATCGACGTGGTCTTCCTCCATCTGACTGACGGCGGGCTGGTGGCCGACCTCCACCTGATCTCCCTGGTGGAGGCCCAGTTGAACCGGCTTCAGTGCACCATGCTCATCACCCACAGCCTACGAGCGGCCAACGACCACCAGGACCACCTGGCGGTTGCCATGGCCGCCGCGAACGCCGCCACCCGCGTACCGACCTGCCACACCGTGCTCCACGGCGAACCCCATGCCCCCCGCTCCGGCTTCAGCCCGACCGTCGTCGTCGACGTCACCGACTTCGTCGACGACAAGGTCCGCGCCCTGGACGCGCACCACAGTCAGGGCGGGCGCTGGTACCTGACCGAGAGCTACACCCGCCATCGCGCCGCCCAGGCCGGATGGGCGCTGCGCCCCGCCGCCACGGCCGCCGGGCGTGCCTTCGAGGCTTTCGAGACCACCCTGCTCACCCTCACCTTCGCTCCCGCGCGAGAGGACGCCCGACCTTGATCTACATCGAACAGCCGCCCTTCGCCCCGTGGCTGGGGTTCTGCGAGGCCCTCATCGGCTGCGACACGATCGCCCTCTACGACGACGTGCAGTACACCCAGGGCGGCTGGCAGAACCGCAACCGCATCAAGACCGCGAACGGAATCGACTGGCTGACCGTGCCGGTCGTCCGGGACACCGGCCAGCTCATCAAGGACACCCGGATCGCGCCTGCCTTCGACCCCGACCGGCTGCTGCGCCAGATCCGCCTCGCCTACGCCCGCACCCCCTACATCGACGAGGCCCTGAACGTGCTGCGTCCGGCCCTGACGGCCGGCCACGAGCACCTGGCCGACCTCAACATCGACCTGATCACCGCCCTCGCCACCGCCCTCGGCTCCCGGGCCCGCCTGCTGCGCACCTCCCAGATGAAGATCACCGCCGACGACAAGACCGAGCGTCTGGCCCAGATCTGCGCGTCCGCCGGGGAACGGGTGCTGTGGGCCGGATCCGGCACCCGCGACTACCTCGACACCGGCCAGCTGGAACACCACCAGGTGTCAGTGCGGTGGAACGATTTCACCGACCGGCACCCGCAGTACGTCCAGGCCTGGCCACACCAGGAGTTCACGCCGGGCCTGTGCGTCATCGACGCAGTGTGCGCCCTGGGGTGGGCCGGCACCGCCGGGTTGCTGCGTGCCTCGTTCGAGGCCTACCTCCCGCACGCCAAGAAGGGAAGTGCGGCATGAACCGTCCGCTGATCCTGACCGGGATCGACCTGCCGATAGAGCCCTCATGCGGGTCGACCATCTGGTGCAGCGACGTCTACCAGCGGCTCACCGACGACTTCCGCGTGCTGTACCTGGGCCTTCCCGGCAGCGGCACTTGGAAGCACCACTTCCCCGAGACCGCCCTGCTCGCCGCCGACAAACAGCCCTACGGCCCGCGCTTCGACGCCTACGCCGCCCAACTGACCGACGAGGTCGCCGACCTGATCGGCGCGCACCGGCCCGACCTCATCCACGCCCAGCACCTCGGGTTCGGGCTCGCACTCGCCTTCGCCCGCGCAGCGGGCACCACCCCCGTGGTGTCCATCGCGCACGGCACCGACGTCATCGCCGCCGCCGAGAGCGAGCAGGCACTCCAGGTCCTCACCGAGATCGTGGCCGCCAGCACCAAGGTGATCGTCCCGAACACGGCCATGGGCTCCGAGGTCGACCGGCTCACCCACCACGCCTACACCGACCGGCTGACAACCGTCCCCTGGGGCGTCCCGCTCCCACCCCGACCAACGGCCGTGCCCCGGCCCGGGCGCCGGCTGAACCTGCTGCACACCGGCCGCCTCGATGCCAACAAATCCACCATCACCGCGATCGAATCCCTCGCCCTCACCCAGATCAAGCACCACCTCACCGTGATCGGCAGCGGCAGCGAACTCCCTCGACTCAAGGAGCGCGCCGAAGGGCTCGGTCTGGGTGAGCGGGTCGCCTTCGAGCCGTTCCTTCCGCGCGAGGAACTGTGGGAGAGGTTCGCCGGATTCGACGCGTTCGTGTTCACCACCCGCCAGTTGGAGGCCTTCGGCCTGGTCGCCGTCGAAGCCCAGGCCCACGGGCTCCCCGTCCTCTACGGCGACCTGCCCGGCCTGGACTACACCCTCGGCGACGGCGGCATGGCCTACCGGCCCGGCGACGCACCGGCGCTCGCCGCGCTCATCGACCGCGTGGCCGCCGACGAGACGCTGCGCCAGGACCTGCACGGAGCAGCTGCGGCCAACGCCCGCCGACACCGCATATCCAACACCGTCGCACAGGTGGCCCGCCTGTCCCGTTCCGTGACCGAGGGGCGCCGATGACCAACACTGCCCTGTATGCCAGCCGGATGTGGCCGCCGGTCCGCCGTGGAGCCGGGGAAGCCACCGATCCCGCTCTCGACCTGCTCCACCGCCTGGGCCTGGTGGACCGCACCAGCGCCACCGGCGTCCACACCCTCCTGCCGCTCGGCCTGCGCGTCCACGACCGGATGGCGGTCATCGCCCGGAACGCGTTCGAGGAGCGCGGTGCACTCGCCTTCGCCGCCCCCACCCTGCAAAGCCGACGGCTGTGGGAGGAGACCGGACGGTGGCGCTCCTACCAGCGCGAAGGCGCTCTGCTGACAGTGCGCAGCTCCAGCGGAGAGGAGATGTGCCTCGCGCCGACCTCGGAGGAGATCACGGCCGCCACGGTCCGCGAGCACCTGCGCTCCTTCAGGGACCTGCCCGTGCGGCTCTTCCTGTCCACGAGCAAGTTCCGCGACGAACTCTCCCCACGCGGCGGGCTGATGCGAGGCCGCGAGTTCACCATGGCCGACGCCTACACCTTCGACGCATCGGCCGACGGCATGCGCGAGTCAGTGGCGTTCCTGAACGAGGCCTGCACCGCCGCCCTGACCGGCATGGGACTGCCCGGCGTCTTCCAGGCCCCGGCGGACGGCGGCGCCATCTCCGCCGGCCCCAGCACCGAGCACCTGGTGCTGTCCGACGCCGGACAGAGCACCATCGTGGCCTGCGACCACTGCGGCAACCGCGGCGACGGAGCCGTCACGCCCGCGCGGCCGACGCCGCCGCCCACCGCGCCCGTCGTCAACGTGATCGCCTTCGTCCTCACCCACCCCGACGGCGACATCCAGCCGGCCGCCGTGGCCGTCCGCTCCGACCTCAAGGTCAGCGCCCGCAAGGTCGCCGCCGCCACCGGCGCCTCGCGCCTCTCCCTCATCGAACCCCAGGACCTGCCGGGCGTCCTCGGCAAAGAGGCCGGGACCCTCACCCCATGGGATGCCGCGGACAGCCCCGACACCCTCCTGCTGTTCGACAGTTCCGTCGCCGCTCTGGACGAGTTCGCGATCTCGGACGGCGGCGAAGGGCTTCGCACCGGCGTGACCTGGAACGGCAACCAGCACCTACGCGCCCTGAAAGTGAGCGGACGCGACCTCGCCGAGGCCTCGGACGGCAGCCGGTGCACCCTGTGCCCCGGGACCCACCGAGCTGTCCGCGCCGTCGAAGTCGCTCACGTCTTCGAGCTCGGCACCCAGTACTCCCAGCCGATGAAGCTCGCCTTCACCGACCACACCGGACGCCAGGCCGTCCCCTGGATGGCCTGCTCCGGGATCGGCATCACCCGCTGCATGCAGACCGCCGCCGACCTCAACCGCGACCACCAGGGCCTGCGCTGGAAGCCCGGCACCGGGCCGGCCGACGTCCACCTCGCCGTGCTGCGCGCCGACCAGCCGGAGATGCAAGAGCGCACCGACCGGCTCGTACGGGACCTCACCGCCCGCGGGCTGAGCCTCTTCGTCGACGACCGGCCCCTGCCCGCCGGGGAGAAACTGCGCTACGCCCGCCTGCTGGGCCTGCCGCACGCCGCCGTGCTCTCCCCCGACCGCCCCGCCGAGGAGATCGAAGTCATCAGCCGCTGGACCGGGCGCACCACCATCACCCAATCCAGCCACATTCCCCTACTCGCCACCCGCGGATAACCCCAGGAGACACCACCAGGCCGGACTGAAATAGCGTCTCCGTAACTCCTGTCACGGCGCCGCTATTCGGCATGCAGAGATTCAGATGGATATCCTTCTATTCACGCGAGTCGGCGATGGCGGAAAATTTCTCCGGTATTCCTTCGATCCGGTTGACGCCCGGATTCAGCACCCCTAGCGTGATGCCCACCACAGTGAACGGGTCGTAGCTCAAGCGGTGGAGCACGGCAAAAGCGTTGCCGAGGAGCTGGTTCAAGTCCGGCCGACCCGACCAGCTCAGCCCGCAGTCCACGCCCCGGCCCGGTCAGTGACCGCGACAGGGCGCGGAGTACTGCTGAATGAATATCGATCTCCCTTCCATAAGTTCACGCGAACCCGGAAACGGTATTGATGAAAATTGCGATCACCGGCGGCGGCAGCGCCGGGCACGTTGTTCCCGCTCTTTCCGTCGCCGCCCAGCTCACACAGGGCGGGAACGAACTCGTGTTCTTCGGACGGGACGGAAGCATCGAGCACGAGTACGCCACCAAAGCCGATATCCGTTTCTGCTCCGTACCGTCCGCCGGCCTGAAGAGATACGGCTCCTGGAGCAACCTGCGGATGCCTTTCACCGTCGTGCGCGGCATCATCGCAGCCTGGCGGGCCATGCGGCATGAGCGTCCCGACGCCGTGTTCAGCAAGGGCGGCTACGTCACCGTCCCCGTCGGAATCGCCGCCTGGCTGTGCCGCGTTCCGGTCGTCATCCACGAGTCCGACCACTCCCTCGGTCTCGCGAACCGGATCCTCGCCCGGATGGCGGCCCGCGTCTGCCTCTCCGAACCGGCCCGGTCCAAGCCGCCGCGCTGGCTCGCCCGGAAGACGGTCGTCACCGGTCTGCCCCTGCGGCACGACCTCGGCGAGGGCAACCCGGACCGGCTGCGCAGCAAGCTCGGCATCAAGCCCGGCGCCGAGGTCCTGCTGATCTTCTGCGGCAGCAGCGGCTCCGCCCGCATCAACGACGCCGTACGCAGCCAACTGGACAACCTCCGCAGCCGGTTCGCGGTGATCCACGTGTGCGGCAAGGGCAACCTCGACCCGTCCCTCGACGGAACACCCGGCTACTGGCAGATCGAGTACCTCCACCAGGAGATGCCCGACGCGCAGTGGCTGGCCGACCTGGTCATCGGCAGGGCCGGGGCATCGACCCTGGCCGAGCTGGAGGCGCTCGGCAAGCGCGCCGTCCTCATCCCGCTGCCGGCCAGCGTCAGCCGCGGTGACCAACTGGTCAACGCCGAGGCGTACGCGCGTCGCCATGAGGGACGCTGCCACGTCATCCAGGACGACGACGCCCTCGCCGGAGGCGCCACGCTCGTCGCAGCCTGCCTTCACCTGGCCGGCGCCCACGCGAGTTTCAGTCGGCCGGATCCCACCGTGATCCACCAGGCGGCCAGTCGCATCGCCGGTGAGACCCTGTCCGCCGCCCGGCCGCGGCGCCGCCGCGCCCGCTAGACGTCAGTTGTCACCGTGGCCGTACATCTCGCGGATCTGCTTGTCGGTCTCGCCGCGGTGGTAGACGTGCCAGTGCAGGTGCTTGGACTCCTGGTACAGGCCGACGTTGGTGGTCACTGAGGCGGCGCCGTGCTTCTCACGTACCTGGTCCGCGACCTTGGCCACCACGTCCATGACCTCCGCGAGCAGCTCCGGGCCGCCGTCCCCCAGGTCCACGAGCGACGGAATGTGCTCCTTGGGCACCACCACGATGTGCACCGGGTGTGACGGTTTGGTGTGGCGAAACGCCAGCACCCGGTCCGTCTCCATCACCCGCTCGATCTCCACGAGGCCGGGAATGGCCTGGTGGCAGTAGAAGTCCGAGACCTTCGCGGGGGCCACAACAGCAGTGGTCACAGTTCGTCACTTTCCGTGTCTATCGGTGATCTAGGCGCAAGATTACCGCCCTGTCACGCCCCACACCCACCGCACCACTCACCCCTTCTGCTCCCGAGCACCGCATCGAAATGGGAAATACCGCGTGACCTCTTCCGTATTCGAAGTCCCGTCCGAGGAAAAGGAGTTCGTCCCGATACCGGTGCGGCGCCAAGCAGCCGCGATAGCCGAGCGCACCGGCGCCCAGCCCCTCATCGAGCATGAGTCGACAACCTCCATCCGCGTCAGGCACACGAGCGGCCGGCTGAGAGTCGAGGTCGTAATCCGGCGGGGCAGCCGAGGATGGCAACAGTCCGGGTGCCCGCTGCTGCTCAAGGATGGGAAACTCCATGACTACGCGGACCTGTGGGCCACGTACACCGAGCTGGCCCAGAGCCTGCCGCCGGCCGCCGACGGACCCGCCCATCTGCCGGTCCTGCCCCCGCTCGACGAGGACGAGTTCCCGACAGAGGTCCAGCGGAACCTTGCCTTCCTCCGCCAACGCCTGAGCGGGAGAAGCGATGTCGCCGTCCACGTCGGCCATGACGACAAGGGCAGGTACGTGCTGGTCATGGCCTCCACGACGGCAACCGTGCACATGGTCTTCGAGCCCGAGTGGCGACACGGCCGCAAGGGCGCCAAGCTCACCGATACCGACCCGATCCGCGTGGTGACCGCGGACGGCAGGGATCTCACCGTAGAGGCCAACGGCAAGCTGAAGAAGGCCCTGAGTCATCTGCTCGCCACGCCTCCGGGATCAGGAGGCGGCGAAGCCGACGCGGGCAGCGCCCAGGACGGGCAGGCAGGCGGACCGTCGTCCCGCAAGGGCACCGTCCTGCGGCTGTAGCGGCCCCGCCGTACGGCTGTAGGTAGCAGCGTGCCGCACGACGTGATCGAGCGACGCGGCGCGCCAAGAAACGGAGCCTGCGTCTGCCCGTGATTCCGGGCCCACGCAGCTGGAACCTCGGTACGGTGACGTGGTGCGGATGGATCGTGAGTACGCCGCGTGCAGGTTCGTCGTCGTGGGCCTGGAACTCGCCCGCCAGGCAGGGCAGTTCGACGTGACCGCTGTTGCCGCGCTGGCCGTGCAGGGCGAGAACTGGGCACCGCAGTGGCGTGTGCACGCCCGCGTCGGCCCTGCGCCCGAGGGACCGCCGGGCGCAGCGGAGGAGAGCCACTCGGTGGTGTGGGCGGAGTCGGCGGCGGACGCGCTCGCGGCCGTGGAGCGGAGGCTGACAAGTGATCCGCATGTGGTCGTCGCCCGCCTCGGCACGGTCGAGGCTGGGATCTTCCGGGCTCAACGGGCGTCCTGTCCCCGGCTGGCGTCACAGGTGGTCTGGGACGCGCTGCGCCTCGCGCAGATCGCCTGCCCCTCCGTGACGGAACCCGCAGAGTCCACACTGGCCGCCGCCCTGGGCGTGGACCTCCCGGGCCGGCGGGCGCCGCTCACCCAGGCGGTGTGGGCCACGTCCGAGATCTGCCGACGGGCTGTGGCTCAGGGGGTGGCAGCAGGCCGGTGGGGCACGTTGCGCCAAATCGACGATCTTGTGGGCAAGCGGCCGCCTCCGGTCGAGCCCGAGTACCTGCCCACCGGCCCCGTTCAAGACTCGCTGTTCGAAAGCGAGTGACCCTCTCCGTGGGCACGGGCGCCCAAGGGCGGTCGCAGCTCTTCAACGAGGCGTGCGGAACGCTCTCGTTTGGCTGAATACCCGTCATTGCCCGGCGGCTGGAGGGGCCGCGTCGATAGGGTCCCCGGGTGCTCTCAGGTACCAGTTCTGTACTCCTGTCCCAACCGCGGTTCCGGTTGCTGGCGTCGGCCCGTTTCGTCTCGGTTCTCGGTTCGGCTTTCGGCCCGATCGCGCTGAGCTTCGGTGTCCTGGGCCTGCCCGGCGCATCCCCGGCGGACTTGTCGCTGGTCCTGGCCTGCCAGGCCCTGCCCCAGCTGGCGTTCGTACTGTGGGGCGGTGTGCTCGGCGACCGCGTCCGCAGCCGGTTCCGTCTGGTCTGCGTCACCGAGACCGCGGCCGCGGTCATCTGGGCCGCGCTGGCCGTCCTCTTCGCCCAGGGCGGACCGGTCGGATGGATCGCGGTCCTCGCGGCACTCGGCGGGGTGACGCGGGGCCTGTTCTCCCCGGCGCTCGAAGGCGTCGTCGTAGACGTGGTCCCGGAACAGGATCAGCGGCAGCAGGCCAACGCGATGCTGAAGGTCTCGGTCAACACCGCCCGCCTGATGGGCATGATGCTCGCCGGCGTCGTGGTCAGCATGGTCGGACCGGCCCTCGCCCTCGCCCTGGACGCGGCCTCGTTCGCCGCCTGCGCCATCCTGTTCGGCATCCTCGGCCGGTCCATCCCCGACCGGCCGGTGCGCTACAAGACCTCGGCGGTACGCGATCTACGCGAAGGCTGGCGCGAGTTCGTGCGCCACGAGTGGCTGTGGGTGACCACCGGCCAGCTCACCATCGTGATCGCGGTGGTCAACTCGGTGGCGGGCCTGCTCGGCCCCATGCTCGCGCACTACTACCTGGGCGGGGCCTGGGCGTGGTCGCTGGTCATGATGGCGCAGATCGCGGGGCAGATCGGCGGGGCGGGGTGGGCGGGCCGACTGCGCCCGGCGCGCCCGATGCTGGTGGCGACGCTGTGCACGGCGGGCGCGGCGCTGCCGGCGCTCCTGCTGTCGCTGCGGGCGCCGCTGCTGGTGGTGCTGGTAGGCGCGGCGGTGTACGGGGTGATGTGGGACGTGACGATGGTGATGTGGAGGACCTGTCTGCAGCGTGAGGTCCCGGACGACATGATCTCCCGGGTGTCCTCCATCGATCTGCTGGGCTGTCTCGCGGTGGCGCCGATTGCTCTCGCCGTGGCGGGACCGCTGGCGTCGGCGTTCGGTCCGGCGTGGGTGGCGCTCGCCAGTGCGCTGCTCGTACTGGTGGCCGTGGCCTGTGCCCTGGCCTCCCGGGACATCCGCACGCTCGCTGGTGATCCACGCCCTCAGCAGGAGACCGCGCCGGTCGCCGCCGGCGCCGCCTGATCCCTTCACCCCGGTTCGCCGACGGCAGCGTTCACGGAGGTGTGGGCCATGAGGACGGCGAGGGTATGGCCGGCGCTCACGGGAAGGACGGAGTGGGCGAGCCAGCCGGGGGCGAGCACGGTGAGCCCCGCCTGGGCCTTGAGCGTGATGGCCCGGCCCCAGGGAAGGCCCGGCACGTTGGCGGCGTCGCAGCCGGCCCTCGGGTCGTGCAGACACACGGCGCCGGACCGGTCGTGGGGAGCATGGCCGTCGACGGCCAGGTAGCACCAGGCGGTCCAGGCGGCGTGTCCGTAGGCGAGCGGGACGCGGTGGTCCGCGCCCCAGATCTGCACGGACAACTGGACCTCGTCTGTACCGACTTGGAGGGCGGTCCGCGCGAGCGTGCCGAAGGCTGCCCGGGCCTGGCCGACGTCGAGGATGTCCCCAGGGTCGATGTCCCGGGCGCCGTGGGTGGTCCGGAGCATCTGGGCGCGCAGCAGGTCGTGATCGACGCCGGGTTGGGTCGTGCCGAGCCAGACGGGTGTAGTCCAGAGGTCTTCGAGAGTGGTCTGCCCGCCGGGTACGGGCGGCGCGCTCAGGGTGGTCATGTCGCCCCCGTGGTGACGTTGAAGGCGATGCACAGCCGCGGGGTGTCGGCGGTGTGGAGGGCGACGGCGTGGCGCAGCCAGGAGGGGAACGCGATCAGCAGACCCGGGTGCGGGTGGACGGTGCACGGCTCGGATGCGTCGTGGGAGGCGGTGGCGAGTCGGGCGGGGCGGGGGTCGAAGAGTTCCAGGGCGCCGCTCGCACGGGCGGAGGTCTGCAGGTAGTAGACGCCGGAGACGGCGCTGTCGTGGTGGGCGTGGACCTCGTGGAATCCACCCTGCCCGTAGTGCACCGCCCAGCCCACCGCGGTCAGGGGGGTGTCGGGGCCGGCGTCGGTGATCGCGAGGGCCGCTTCTCGGATCCAAGCGTTGAGCGCGGCCATGGCCGGGATGTCCCAGGTGAGGATGTCGGGCGCGGATTTGCGGGCGCCCTCCACACCCAGGGACAGCGAGGTGTCGGCGTGCTCGCGGTCGAGGATCTGCTGGGCGAGCGTGCCGGTGTCCGGGCCGGTGGGCGAGGTGCGCCGGTAGATCCGGGTGGGCCACATCTGCTGGGTCGCGCCCCGTACGTGCCAGGTGCCCAACAGCGCGGCGAGCGTGCTCATTCGGGGTCTCCGGCGTGGGTGTAGACGGAGATGTGCTGGGTGGAGGCGGCGGTGAGCGGGGTGCGGTGCCAGTCGGCGTACCGGGCGGTGAGGGTGAGTCCGGCGACTGCGGCGAGCAGGTCGAGTTCGGAGAGGTGGACGTAGCGCAGGGTGACAGGGAGGAGCCGGGTGCCGCTCTGGTCGAAGCGGATCTCCTGGAAGCGGATGATCTGCCCGATGGGGTCGTGGGTGTGACCGGACAGGGCCAGGTGGGTGTCGGCGAGGTCGCGGATGGCAAGTTGCTGACGGCCGGCGAGGAGTCCGGGGGCACGGGGGACGGTCGCCTCAATGACGAAACGCCCGCCGGGTGCCAGGGTTTGCGCGACGCGGGTGAGGCAGGCCTGCTGACGGGCCTGGGTCATGAGGAAGAAGAAGCCGGAGAAGCCCACGTAGATGAGCCCGAACTGCTGGCCGGCCGTGTCGAGTTCGGCCATGTCGCCGACCCGTGTCTCCACAGCCCGGTCGCCGCGGTTGCGGTGGAGTTCCTCCAGCATCGCGGGGGAGGTGTCGAGGCCGACGACCTTGATGCCGCGGTCCGCCACAGCGAGCGCGATGCGGCCGGTGCCGACCGCGAGTTCCAGTACCGGGCCGCCGTCGGCCACCGACGCGAGGAAGTCGGCAGCTGGGCCTGGGGCGCGGTCCTGGTGTTCGGCGTTGTAGTGGGGCGCCCACTCGTCCCACATCTCCTGCTGTTGTGCTCGGTAATCGGTCACACAAGTCTCCCTGAGGGTGATCGTGGTGATCGTCGTCGAAGCGGGGCGTGCTGCCCGGGCCGGGCGATCCCCGGCCCGGGCAGCACCGGCCACGGGATGGTCAGCCGTCGGTCTTCGGGGCGAGCTCGGGGTCGAGGAAGGTCTTGCGGGCACGGATCGTCCCGCCGACCTCCTCGGTGCCGACGAGTTCGCCGACCTTGCCGTCCTCGTCGGCGATCCCGCCGCGGGTCAGCGTCACGGTCACCGTGGCCGTGAGCGCCATGTCCTCCTGGACGGCGCCCTCGTGCATCGCGGCCGCGCCGACGAGACCCTTGCCCACCAGGTCCATGACGTGCTCGACGTCGTCGGCGTCGAGCACGATCCCCGAGATGTTCTTCCGCTCCTCGTCGGTGGTGTAGCGGGTCACCGCCTGCTGCTGCGGTTCGTCCATGCCTGCCTCCCTCTGCTCAGTGGGGGTGGATGCGGTGACAGTAGGTCCGCGTCCCGGCCCGAGCCCAGGCACAATTCGCCACCCTAGGAAGGCATTTAGGAAGGTTTGCCGGGCGAACGTGCAATTGCGTGTACGACGGTGGATCTCCGCCCCGGGCCCAGTGCGGGTGATGCTCGGTGGGTGCCCGGCCCGCGCGCGGCCGGCGAGACGGAGGCGTGCCCATGGCGGCGACCCGCACCCCGCAACGGCCCCTGCTACCGGATGAGCAGGCAGTTCAGCACCTGCTCACCGCCTTCTACCGCACCCCTCGCGCCGGCGGGCTCGACCGTCTGGCGGGCGGCGGCGGCCCGTTCGGATTCGACGTGACCACGGCCCTCCAAATCCACGTGCTGATCAGCCTCTACCGGTGCGACGGGATCGTGGAGAGCGGCTGCCACCTCGGCGACACCACGGAATACCTCGCCCGCGCCTACCCCCGCCTGCCCGTCCGCACCTGCGACCTCGATGCCGGGCGGGCGGCCTTCACCCGACGCCGCCTGGCCGCGTTCCCCAACGTCAAGGTCGACTGCGGCGACTCCGCCAGCCTGCTGTCCCAGATGCTGTCCGGACTGGAGCGCCCGCTGGTGTTCCTGGACGCCCACTGGGGGCCCGACTGGCCGCTCGCGGACGAACTCACCACCCTGCGCACCGCGGTGGCCGTCATCGACGACTTCGACATCGGACACCCGCGGTTCGGCCACGACACCTACGACGGCCGATCCTGCGGTCCGCAGCTGGTCGCCGACGTGCTGCCGGACCTGGAGCGGATGTTCGTGGGCCATGTGGAGGCCGACTACCCGCTGCCGTGCCTGCAGACCGGCCGGCGCAGCGGCACGGGAATCATCGTGCTCGGCCTCGACGACGACGGCCACAGCCCTCTCGCCGGGCATCCCTGGTTCGCCGAAGTCCCGCTGCTGCCCCGCCCCTTCCTGCCGTCGTGGAGCAGCGCGGAGGTATCGCGGTGAGCGGGACGGTGGTGCTCAGCAGCAGTGTGCGTGAAGTGGCCGCGGCCGAGACGTGTGAGCGGGCCTGGCCGGTCGCCCGGCGCCTGGGCGTGACCCGGGTCGCCGAGACCACGTGGCTGGACCGCGTCGGCATCCCCGTGTTCAGCGCGGTGCGCCCGGACGCCGCGCTCGTGGTGGTGACCGCCGGCAAGGGCCGATACCCGCACGAGGCACGGGCCGGCGCGCTGCTGGAGGCCGTCGAGCAGGCCGTCGCCGAGTTCTGCGCGCCGTCCACACCGCTGCGGTGGGCCTCGCCGCGGACCATCGCGGCCGAAGACGGGGTGAAGCTCGGCGCATGGTGCCCCCGTCTGGATCCGCCCGTGGACGTCGACGAGCCGCTCGCGTGGATCACCGTGCCCTCCGCCGACGGACAGCGGGAGTTCACCGCCCCGGCCGAACTCGTCCTCACGCCCTGCCCTTCAGTGGCGGGAGGCCGGTTCGGTTCCACGACCACCGGGCTCGCCTCCGGCAACACCCGCTCCGAGGCGGTCCTGCACGGCCTGTGCGAGGTCCTCGAACGCGATGTCACCTCGCTGATGAGCGTCGCCGACACCACCCGCCTCATCGCCGCGGACAGTCTGCCGCCCGGCCCCTCCCAGCTATATGGCCAGATCCGCCGGGCGGGCCTGGGCGTGTGGCTGCGCTGGCTTCCCGCGTACGACGGGCACTACATGACCTGCCTGGTCGACGACCCGGACCGAGCCCACCCCCTGTACTGCAACGGCGGCTACGGCTTCCACCCTGTCCCCGAGATCGCCGCCGTACGGGCCCTGTCCGAAGCCGCGCAATCCCGCCTCACCTACATCCAGGGCTCCCGGCACGACCTGACCGACAGCTACGCCACCTACCAGGCTATGACCGCCGGCGAACGAGCCCGCTGCCGGGCCCAGTTGCTCAAACGCTATGCCCGCCCCGAGCCGACCGCCTCGTTTCCCACCCCTGACGCCACCCTCGTCGGCCGGTCACCGCAGGAGCTGCTGGAGCACCTTCTCGCCACGACGGAGGCCGCCGGTCTCGGACCAGTCGGCGTCCACGACTTCGCGCCGCTCGCGGATCCCTTCCACGTGGTGCGCGTCGTGGTCGCCCACGCAGAGCACTTCACGCCCCTCACCCGCCGTTTCGGCCGCCGCCTCGCCGAGCACGCCAGGAAGCACCGATGACCCCGCCACCAGTCGATGCCCTGGTGGAGCTGTTCGTCGGGCCCACCGCTCACGGCCTGCCCGCACAGCTGGTGCACCAGGACGGCGTACGGGTGCGGCCACCGGCCCGCCGCGGTCACATCGACGTGCTGGTCACCCGTGAGCCGCCGGGGCACATCGCCCTGGTCGACGGGCGCTACGACGATGTCCCCGCGGTCGGGCACCGCGAGCTCCTGGACGCCCTGGCCGCCGGGTGGACCGTCACGGGACTCGGCTCGATCGGGGCGCTGCGCGCCGCTGAACTCCTCCCCCACGGCATGACCGGCTATGGGCAGGTCTTCGCCCATCTGCTGGCCACCGAGGCCCCCGATGACGAGGTCGCGCTCCTGCACGGCCCCGCTCCCGACTACCAGCCCATCAGCGAGGCACTGGTCGACTGGCGCGCGTTCGCCGAACACCTCGTCGGGGCGGGCCTCGTCGATCACGACCAAGCTGCCGCGGCCATCGGCCTCCTGGCGGGCCGATGGTTCGGCGACCGGTCGCAGCCGGCGTTCATAGACGCCATCCGTACCACCGCCGGAGACACCGCGGCCGACGCGGCCCGTGCGCACCTGCCGCGCCTG
Source organism: Streptomyces sp. NBC_01390 (assembly GCF_045040105.1). NCBI lineage: Bacteria > Bacillati > Actinomycetota > Actinomycetes > Kitasatosporales > Streptomycetaceae > Streptomyces > Streptomyces sp. NBC_01390. Next base: position 2,006,371 of record NZ_CP109551.1, read on the forward strand.
CCCGACCTGCGCGTGAAAACCCGAGACCTGCGCGACTACCTCACGGAGCGCCCATGGACACAGCCACCGACACTGTCCCGTTCGTGCCCGCCCATTGCGGAGGCTGGCCCTTCCTCGACGACGAGCACGCCCCGCAGAAGCTGCTGACGGCCGTGGCCTGCGTCCGGCTCGCCCGACGCGACGGCCCCCGCCCCTCCCCCAGCCCCGAAGAACTCGCGGCCGTCCTCGAACCCGGCGAGGCCCTTCGGATCCGCTCCCTCGACCTGCCCCGCCCCCTGCCCACCAGCACCCTCACCGACCGGCAGCGCGCGGCCATCCCGACGACGGTGGAACTCATCGCCCGCCTCATTCCGCCGTGGGCACCTCTCCTGCGGGCGCTGCCGCTCACCTACCTGCCGATGCCGGCCGGCCGCGGCAGCGTCAGCGCCTCCTGCTTCGCCTGGCCACAGCACGTCCTGCTCGCCGACGCCGCCTTCGACGACCCGGCCGTCCTCGCCGAGCAGACCCTGCACGAGACCTTTCACCAGTGGCTCTACCTGTGCGAGGAGCTCACCCCGCTCCAGCAGCCCGGCTGCACCCAGCGGGTCACGCTGCCCTCCGGCACCAGCGGCCGAAGCCCCGCCGAGCTCCTCGGCGCCGCCCACGTCACCAGTGGACTCGCCCGCCTGTGGCCGCTCCTCGACGTCCCCACCCACGTCCGCGACCGACGCCTCGCCCACCTCACCGCCTACATCCGGGGCTGCCGCGACCTCATCACCGCCAACCGCCCCTACTTCACCGCTGACGGACATGCCCTCGCCGACCGGATCCTGGAGGCCACCCCGTGACCCTCGCCGCCCCCACCCCGACCGTGCCGTTGAACGGCGACTTCTGGCACACCCCCCTGTACACCCGCACCGTCGACGACGGCCCGGCCGTCAACGACGCTCTGCACGCCCTCGTCCTCGACCGCACCCGCACCGCACCGACCTCCACGGTCGGCGTGCGCAACGCCGACAAGACCTCCTCCGACCTGCTGCGCTGGGAACACCCCGCCATCGACCATCTCCGCGGCTGGATCACCGACGCCGCCTGGGCACTCAACGACCACGTGGGCGCCGGCCGTACCCCGTCCGGCCAGGACGCGGAGATGATCGCCGAGGCCTGGGCTGTCGTCTACCGTCCCGACGGCATCCACCAGCTCCACAGTCACCACGACGCCGCCTGGTCCGGCGTCTACTACGTCTCCACTGGGCACATGCAGGAAGGCACCGGGCTCCTGCAGTTCGTCGACCCGCGCCCCTCAGCGGCTGCCCGCGAGCCCGACCGCACGCCGCTGTACACGATCCGCCCCGAGCCCGGGCTGCTGGTCGCCTTCCCCGCGTGGCTGCGGCACTGGGTCACCCCGTACCAGGGCGACGCCGAGCGCGTGGTCGTCGCTTTCAACGTCGGCTTCAGCCGTAGCTGATCCCCTCCCGCGACGAAGGAGAGTCCATGTCCGTCACCACGTTGTGGTCCACGTCCGTGCACACCGCCCTGCTCACCGGTGGCGACGTGTCCCAACTCGCCGTCGATCCCGACTCGCTCACCCGATACCTGCCGCCCGGACATCCCGGCCGTGACCTTTCATGGACCTCGCGGACCGAGAAGTGGGACGGCGGATTCCACGCCGCCCTGCGCCACGGCACCGGAGCGTGGTTCGCCCTGGTCGTCCTCGACGCGCACGCCGGGAACAGCTCCGAGGCATCGGGCGCGGTGATCCTCCACGACCCGCGGGCCGGCGCCGCCAACGTCGCCCTGCCCGGCCTTCCCTGGGGCCGGCCGATCACCGTGCCCACCGTCCCCGGCACGCTCGTACTCGTACCGGGTTGGTTGGCCTGGCAGATCGCCCCCGTACACCTCGGCGAGCACCGCACCGTCCTCACCGCAGACTCGGCATGAGGTCCGCCCGCCGCGCGGATGGCCTGCTACGCAGCAAGTCCGATGGCTCTGGCGGCGGCCGCGTGCCACAGCCGTGCGAACCGGGCCGTGGCCCGACCGTCGCGGTCCGGGACGAGCCGCGGGCTCCCGGCGCCGTCCTCCGTGGCGGCCATGGTGAGGCCGGCCTCGTCGAGGACGGCGAGCGCGAACGCGCCGGCGGGAGCGATCAGGGCAGTCACTGGCAAGGGCAGCACGCGGATTTCCACTCCCAGGCCGTCGGCCTCCCGTAACCGCGCTGCCTGCTCACGCATCACCTCGGGACCGCCGATCCGGCTGGTGAGGGCCCCCTCGCCCAGCAGGACGCGTACGGGCGGGCCGCCGCGCCGGGCAAAGTGCTGCTGGCGCAGGGCCAGCAGCCACAGGCGCCGCTCTCCCTCCGCCTGACTCATCTCAGCGAGCAGTTCGCGCGCGTACCGGCGGGTCTGCAGCACCGCCGGGATCACGCTCGGCGCGTACACCGCGCTCAACGCCCAGGGTTCCACGTCGAGGTAGTCGCGAAGGGCGGCATCGGTGACGTCGCCGAACGAGTGGTAGACGCTGCGGCCCTGTGCCCGAGCGGCCCACTTCAGTAACTGGCCGCGCAGGGCGCCAGGAGTTTCATAAAGGTCGATCAGCCGCTGAATGTCCGCCGGGGCTGCCCGGTGGCGGCCGCACTCGATCCGCGACAGCTTCGACACGCTCAAGTAGGTTGCCCCGGCCACCGTCTGGAGCGTCAGGCGACGCGCGGCGCGTAGCTGGTGCAGCTGGTCGCCGAGCAGAAGGCGCGCGATCGTCGCGCTCGGCCGGGTGTCATGGACCAAGGACAAGGAGACCCCTCCGTACGTCGGCCGCCATCCAACGGCCTGAGCGGTCAGGCCGACGTGTGACCGGCCTGACCGCTCTCGGTGGATATGGAGGTGGTGCTGTCTCTATGTCACCGCCGTCGAAGTCCCTTTCCCAGAGACGGAGTTGGGCACTTACTGGGAGCGGATCTGGGAAAAACCTGGGACGCGACTGGGACCTCAGCCGCCGAGCAGGCCGAGCACCGCCCGCTGGTAGACGGCATACACCGTGGGAAGTTCGGCGAGGTGGGCTCGTTCGTCGATGCCGTGCAGCCCTTCGTACGGCACTCCGAAGCCGGCGGTTGCCGGGATACCCTCTCCGGCCAGCAGATTGCCGATGTTCGAGGGCCCCGCGGTCTTCGGCCGGACCGTGAGTCCCGCTTCGGCTGCCGCGTTCAGCAGGGCCGCCCCGGGCTGCTCGGTGTCGGTGAGCTGGAACGGGGGCCACGTGGCCACCAGGCTGATCTCGGTCGGACTCTGGACGGGCAACTCGGCATCGAGCTCGGCGATTGCCTTGCGGACGAGAGTCTCGGCATCGTGGGCATCGAATCCGGGCGTCGTGCGTACGTCCACGTTCAGGTCGCACCGGTCGGGCGTGACGGAGAACCCCTGACCGCCGTGGCAGGCGGTGACCGACAGCTTCGGCGGAAGCAGGAACTCCGCGCCGTCCTCCGCTCCAGGGAGTTCGGCTGCATCGAGCAGACGGACCAGGTGCGCGGCGCGGGAGATCGCACCTACCACGGTCCTGCTGGATCCGGAATGCCCGGAGGGAGCGTGCACGGTGAGGACTGCCCGCCACAGGCCCCGCCCGCCGACGACCACCTCCTCCATACCGGGGTACCCGATCATCACCCCGGCCGGGCGGACCGCGGCCCCGTCGGCGAGGCAGGCCCGCGCGCCGCCGAAGTTGCCCGTGTGCTCGTCGACGTCCAGGAGCACAGCGAGCCCGCCGCTCAGCTGCGAGACCCGGGGGGCGAGGTCCTCGGCGATGTGACAGAACATCGCCGCGGCGAGCTTGGAATCAGCCGCCCCTCGTCCCAGCAGCCATCCAGCCTCGATGTCACCGGAAGCCGGCGGGAACGACCATGCGGACTCGTCGCCGTAGGGAGCCGTGTCCACACAGGCATCCAGCGTCCACCACTTCCCCGGCCGTCCCCCGGGGATTTCAACCAACAACCCCACCAGGGCATTCGAATCACCGTGCAGGCGCCGGTGCGGAAGACCCCGGGTGGTAAGCCAGTCCTCCAGCACACCAAGGACCGGCCCATAATCATCGATCCCGGCTCGGCTCGGCCGCCGGATCAGTTCCTGGGCCAACTCGACGACGGACACGACACGGGCCTTGTCGGGCTGCTGAAGATTCTCGCTCACGCCTCTCCCCACCACTCAGTTGTGCCGTACCGGCAGCGCCCGCACAGCCTCGATCGTCTCCACCGGCCGCGCGGACGCGCACGCCTCACGTCCATGGTGGACCAGGCCCACCGCCGCCTCCCGGCTGAGCAGGACTCCGCAGTCGAACCCGTCCGCCCCGTGAAAAGACGGCAGCGGCACCACCGCCGCGGACTCCGAGGCGACGAAGAACCGTTCCAACGCCTCGGTCGGCTCCACCAGCCCGATGTGGAGCGTCTTGACGCCGTTACGGCGGGCCAACGGATCACGCAACTCCAGCAGCCGCAACAGGTGATCGGCGAGCGCCCCGTGTCTGGGCGGCCCGTATAACACGCGGTAGTGGACCAGGTCCGGGTGCTGGGCCACGGCAGTCTCGATCGCCGCCAGATAGGCCTTCTCCCGCGACCTGGACCCGGTGACGACCAGTTGCTCGCGTGCCCCGGCGGCAACGTCAGCCATCGCCGCTACCAAGTCAGTCCAGCGGGTCAGTACCTTGACCACCACGGCCGTTCCAGAGGTCTCCAGCACGCTGGCAGCCGCCCCGTCCTGATGGGCGAACAGCGCCTCCGGGCGCTCCCGATACACCTGGCACAAGCCCGCACGGTTCCGCTTGCCGGTCCGCCGCCGCCCGGACTCCCACGCGCTCATCAAGCTCGCGTCCGCAGCTCCGCCGGTGATCGCGTTCAACGCGTCCGCTGCCTCTTCCAACGTCATGTTCAGTGCGAGTCGGGCTCGTTTGAGCGTCGAGTCCGAACCTGTGGCCGCAGCCACGGACACCGCCCCCTCCCTGCCATTTCGTGACGGTACGCATGCGTCGTATCCGCAGTATTCCCAGTAATCCTGGAACGGCTCCTGCACTTCGCCGACCAGTTCCCCAACGAGCTGATGATGGTCCGTCGGCATAGGTGACTGCCATCCGCGACAACGCGGACGCGCGATACCTCCACCTGGTTGCCAGCCAACACCGGATGGCGCTGTCCGTACGTAACCCGGCGGATCGCGGTGAAGGCGAAATGCCGACTGGTGGGTCACACGCCCGGATGCCGACGCAGCACCCCGAGGCGGTGTTCGCCGCACTGGAGGAGGCGTGCCGGCAAGCGCTGTCCGCCGCCCGTCCGCGGCGAAGCCGCTGGCACAGACCTCGCGCGGCCACGTCCGCATAGTCCCCCGGCACCGACCGCGTACAGGATCCGGCGAACTCCGCGGCGCGCGCGAGCAGTTCGCCGGCCGTCCGGGCCTGCGGCGCGGGTAGCCTGCGATGTCGAACACACGAGTGGGAGGGGACGGATGTGAGAGCGCGGTTTCCCGAGCTGCAGGATCTGGGGACGGTCAGCCCGGATGAGTGGGGAACGCTGGCCACGCTGAACCGGGCCTGTGTGGAACTCCAGCAGGAGATGGAGTCGGCGGCGGCCCCAGGCCAAGAGCCGCCGGTAGTCCGCCAGGCTCGCCTCGATCCTCAGCGAACTGGCCTGCTGATTCGAGACAGGGTCGACGGCGGTGGCGGTGTGAGTGGACTTGTGCGGGTCAACACCGAGCAGTATCACGGGAGTTCGCTCCTCGCGGCCGGACGACAGGACGACCACGGCCGACACGCCGACTTCCGGAACCGCTGCCGGGACACGCCTCTGTTGAGTCAGACCGTGGCCGGACGCCAGGCCGGCGGCACACCCCGAGCGGGCCAGCCCCAACGGGCGGCAGGAACCTCACGAGCCATCCGACCCAGCGTCCTACGGAACGCTACGAGCGGCCAACCCGACCGCGCTCCGCTACGACCAATACAAGTCGGGAACCTCACGGCTCCACTCGACGCGCGCGGCGATCACGGCTTGGCCGGGGTCCAGCTCGCCGGGCCCGGGAACCCGCTCGGCCCAGAACCGGGCGTTGCGGCTCTGCCGCTCCAGGATCGCGTCGACGAGTGCGCTGCGCTCGTGGGCACCGAGTCCGTACCCATCGGCCATCACCCGCACCTGGGCGGCCTGTTCGGACACCGGTGGCGCTGTGGTCTTGCCGGAGGTGCAGGTCCACATGGCGTAACCGACGTCTTCGAGAGGGTCTCCGGGGGCGGCGGAGTCGAAGTCGATGAATGCCGCCGGCATGTCGTCCCGGAACACGACGTTGTTGGGCCCCGGATCATGGTGGCAGACGACCGGGGACGGTCCTGCCAGGCTGCTGCCCCGGGTTGCGTCGTGCAATGAGCGGAGCAGGGCGCCTGCCGCGCTCACCTGGGCGTCGTTCCACCGTTGGAACCTGGCCGGCACCTGGCCGGGGAGGTAGCTGAACGTGTCACGTCCGGCCTCGTCGACACCCAGGTAGCGGGGCGCACCGGCAAATCCGCGCTGCTCAAGGTGACGCAGCAGCCTTGCCACGAACGGCGACGAGACCGAGGCGGGCCGGCGGACCGTGTCGCCGACCCGTACGACGCCGTGCGTGATCCGCCCCCCGGTGAGGGGCACCTCGACGTCATCCCCTGCATCCACCTGCGCACCTCCACAGAAACGACCTTCACTCACGTCCAGCACCCACTCGGGCCTCCATGGTGTTCACCCGGGCTCGCGCGCCGGGAGGGCGGGACGCGGATGGGCTGCCGCACCGGTCCGCCGGTGGCGGCGGCCGATGTCCAAAGGAACGCGACGCCGTCGTTCGTAGGGGACGGGCGGACCGGCGAAGTCCGTGCGCGGGAGCACGCGGGACGGCTGTGCCGGCAGTCCAGGGCGCCTGTGCCTTCCCATGACCTTTTCACTGCTCCCTTACTCGTACGTCCAGGGCCGGCCGGTGGCCTCAGAGCTGGTGCGGTACTGCTCGACGGGGATGGGGCGGACGCCGGGCCGCATCCGGTCGAGCAGGAGGACTCCGTCGAGGTGGTCGATCTCGTGGGCGACCAGCCGGGCCGTGCCGTGCTCGTAGGCCGTCGTCACCGTGGTGCCCTCCAACGTCGTGGTCTCGACCGTGATCTGGAGCGGCCTGGGGACGAGGGCCCGCACGTCGAAGAGCGACAAGCAGCCCTCGTACCGTTCGTCGGTCGCCTGGGAGGTCTCGGTGATCCGGGGGTTGAGCAGCACGATCGGGTCGGCGCCAGGCGGCCTGACGACGGCCGCCGCGCGGTTGATGCCGACCTGCGGGGCGGCAAGGCCCAGGCCCTTGCCGGAGAAGTCGTGAGCAGCAGTGAGCCGTGCCATAGCGGCGAAGAGATGGTCCACGATGGCGTCGGCCTTGGCCCGCTCGGTCGGCAGCCGGAGTGTCCGGGCGGGCTCGGCCAGGATCGGCGCGCCGTACTGGACGATCCCGAGATCGCGCATCTGCTCGCTGGGTCGCACCGCTGTTTGTGTCCCTTCCCCGCCCGGTCTGGTCAGCCGGGATTCTCCCGCACCTTTGATGTCATCCGGACGGTTTCGGCACTACCGGTACTGGGCTCCTGAGACGGCACGCGGGACTTCGGTTGGGGCCGGCCCCGCGACGGCATCGGCCGGAACGTGACTCTGGATCGCCAGGACGAACATGTTCAGGTAGTCGCGCGGAGGAGTCGGCATGGGGGGCGCTGGGCTTTCGGCCGACCGGGGCCGCTCGGCGCAGGCGCCACCTTGAGCCGGGAGTCAGTATCACGTCGGGCGCGGGAAGTTGACCGGATCAGGGAGGCGGAAGGGTCGATAGAGTTCGCTGGTGACTGTGGCCTCCGAGATAGCAGCCTGCCCCGAGTGCCGTCGGATCGTGGAGGCGTGGTGGCAGCACGGAATCGCCGATGACCGCAGCGGACTTCGGGCGGACGAGCTGGCCCTCTACGAGCACCTCGTGAAGCTCCACCCGATGGTCGCGCTGGCCGGCCGGGACGGGTGCCGCGACTGCCAGGGGACAGTGGCGATGGCCCAATTCGCGTTGCCTGGCCTGGACATCCGCCTCACGGACGGCAGCTGGGTGGATCCGGCCCGGCTGCACTTCGTCCACCACCTTCTGGAGCAGACGGCCGATCTGGACCGGGCTTCCATGCTGACCAGCAGCCACACCATCACGGCGTACCTGTACCACCACGCGTCCGGCGACGCCCCGCCCGGACACGTCTGCTCTCCCGACCGCGGCCACGCCTACGGCATCACGGTGGAACTCACAGCCCCGCTGCGCCTGCTGACCGACGAGCAGGCTGCCGTGTTGAAGACTGTGGTTGGCGAGATGGAGCGCGACCTGCAGTTCCGAGAACTGGAACGGATCGGCTCCGGCGATCTGAAAAACCTCGCGGGCCTCGCCGGGTGGGTCCACCACACGGTCGCGGCCCGACTGACCGACGACCTCGGCGAGCGGCTCAGCGTGCGGGTCGAGGTCGCCGGTGGTGGGCCCGCGGTCTTTCCGCCACCGCAGTAAAGCGTGGTGGCGGCACGGGCCTCGGAGGCTAGTGGACCCGGGCGGGCTCGCTGTACCAGTGGTAGGTGTCCTCGCCGATGTAGAGAGCGGGCCTGCGGTCGGTCAGGCGGGCTCGCTCCGGCGGGTTGAGCTCACCACCGTGCTCCTGGACAGCCTGAGCGCGCGCCGCCTTGAGGTGAACCGCGAGCACCGCGAAGGCCCCCTCGCACCAGCGGTCCCAGTCCTCCAAGCGGACGAGGTCGGTCAGGCGCAGCCGCCCACCGAAGTCGGGGTCGCCCAAGGGCCGTACGGCACGAAGCTGCCGGCGGCGGTCGGCCGCGTCCGGTCCTGGGCGCAGCCAGTGCATCGGTGCGGTCAGGGGCAGCACCGCCATGCGGGTGCCCGGTCCGGCCTGGAAGGAGCTCTCGTACACGGCGAGTCCGAGTGCCACCAGCATCATGTGGGCTTCCCGGTCCGGGCGCGGTGTGTCGGCGCCGAAGACATCGTGGAAGAGGCGGCCGTGGTGAGCCTGCGCCTGGAGAACACCGGCCGCCGCGACATCTCCAGCGCCCAGTTCGACCAGGGCGATCCCTTGCACATCGTCCTTGGCCTGCCAGTCGTGGAGCTGGTCTCGATGGCGGCGGAGCCGCCCGGCGCCCTGGGCCTGCGCCCCGGCAGCTGGGACAACGACGGAATGACCATCCGCCCCGGCCGCCTGGGGGCAGGAGAGGCAATCACGTACACCCTCCTGGTCGACGGAGACCCCAGCTTCTACCGACTCACACACGCGCTGATCGACGTGAGAGTGAAAGAAAAGTTCCCTCCCAAGACCGACGACTGAGCCCCCAGGACCCCATTGGTGACTGCCGTAGGCGCCTGAGGAGCCTCACATACCTTCTCCGAACTAACTCGCAAGCGAGTCGAATCGTGCACCGCCGTGGGCGTTGCATGGCAGCCGCTCTCTGCCTGGGCAGCGATACCAGTGTCTGCCTACCGCACCTCGTCCGTGAACGGCACAGACTTCGAGATGCGGCCTCACCGTCATGCCCATAGCGTGGATCTGCGGATTTCAGCACACAGTGGCTGGTGCGCCCCGATAGGAGGCTGCGCGCATGGCCGTGCTTGTGGTGGCGGTCCGACAGGACGCCGAACGTACCAGCGTTGCCGACCTCGCTGACGTGTTCGTAGTGCGTGAGCTCGGGTCTGAGACGTGGGCGCGTCTCGCAATCGATCTACGGGTCGGCAAGGTGACTGGCGCTGCGGTAACTAGCGAGTCCCGGAGCGATGCATGGCAGCTTGTACATGCCGCACACAGAGGACTCCTCGTGGACAGCACGGAGGAGGAAATCCTCTCTGCCCTCATTTACCACGGATGGATGCGCATCGCGAGCCACGAGCAGCAGGTCATGCTCGAGCCCCCGGCTGAGTCCTTCCCAAATCGCTCGGTCTCGGGTAAGAAATTCGGCCAGCTGATCGACAGCGATGAGCCTGCATCGACGCTCATCGATCCACACGAAATCCGTCCGGACAACGAGCTATTCGGCGTGTTTGCGGCGGATCGCCTGGGCGGGAGCTCGGCGTTGTTGGCCATGTCGGGAGTAGGCGCGGCCAGTTCGAGGATGGAGGATCGTCGGCTCGAGCTCCGCAATCCTGCGGCTCTTGGCCTCGAACGCGTCGATCGAGACTCGTGGTCGATCGTTACGTCGACCGTGCGGTGCGCCGTGCTCGGCCTCGCCTCCAGTGACGATGCACCGTCGCCGAAACGGTTCTCGGAGTTCTCGGAGCCGGATGCCGTCTCGCAGCTTTGGGAGACGCGTGACCGTGACCGCGCCGACTTCTGGCTGATAGTCGAGCTGACGGCATCCGAGGCAGATCCGCCGGTGTGGATGCCAGCCGGCCAGATCTTCGAGCAGATGTCTTTCACCGGTCGCCAGACATTTGCGACGACCGCGGGGGCCGGCACTCTGGTCAGTCCTGGCCGCCGTTCGACCCTGCTGCTTCCGGCGTTCTGCCTCGACCCACATCTCGGCTCGCCTAGAAGCGATCCGATGCGTGCGACACCGCTGCGGTGCCCGCTGCCTCAAGGTGCGACCCAAGACCGGGTATGGCGGCAGAGGATCATCGCGCGCGGGGGCCAGGCGTGAGCGGAGGCGCGGCGGTGACGCCGCCTGATTTGAGTCAGGCGATCACCGACGCGATCCAAGCGTCGGAGCCCGAATGGGTCCAGTTCGTCGAAGACAACCGCGAGACAGCCGGAGGTCTTCCGCTGGCGGTGAAGTACGTCCCAGCGCGCTACGCGACCACCTACCGGAACCCCAACGAGGGGCTGTTCATCGGAAGAGGCAACTTCACGTGGGGTCGCGGCGTCTACGTCACCGGGGTGCAAGATCCGTTGTCGACCGCCATCTACGGCCGCGTCGGCGTCGTGTCGCGGTTCGACCCCACTGGTTGGAAGGTCTTTGACGCGCGCGATCCGGATAAGGAGGAGCTGTACCTCCAATGGCTCCACACCCGGCCTACTTATCGCGAGGCCGTCGTCACGGTTCACTCCAACTACTGGCTTCATGAGTTCCGGAACCAGTTCCGTGAGGCCTTCGAGATCGATGTTGTCCTGTTCCATCCCGACGAGAAGGACGCCGGTAGTTGGTATACCAATCGGCGGCACACATGGATGGCCGTCAGCGACTGGGAGAGCCCACGGAAGCTGTCGAGTGAGGACTACTCGACCCGCTTTGTGGACGTCTCGCTGACGATCCTCGTCGAGGAGGAGTTCATGCCGGACACGCCTGCCCTCACGCACACCCCTCAGTTCAGGCTCAGCGGTGGGCCGCCCACGCCACTATCACCGCTCGTGGTGCGCAACGCGTATCAGACGAAGACGTTTGTGCGGGTGCAGTCGTGAGTCTGATCGGGATTTCCGCTGAACTGATCCGCCGCGCAGTCGTGGACGAGGGCTACTCGCAGGATCTTCGCGACGCCATCGCAGCCGATCAGGGGGCGCTCGAAGGGTTGGTCTACGAAGACATCGTTGAGGATGAACTAGGTTGGCTGGCGCCCAGCGAGTGGCAATGGTTCGCGCACTGGCGACAGAGCATGGGCGGCCCGCTCGACGAGACGATACTGCGACACCTCTCGCTGGCAGCGGTCACCCGATACGCCCGGTTCAACCTGCGCGGACTCGTGATGCGTGATCAGCGCACCAACGAGCTCGCACAAGAGGCAGAGCCTCGCCAGACGCACGATGACCTCGGGCTCCGCTGGCTCGCCGCCGAGGCGCAAACGGTCCGGGACAGCATGGAGGTCGTCCGCGACGCGCTGGAGCACGCTACAGAGGCCTCATGGTTCACGCTGCGCGTGCTCACGTCCATCGACCACGTACACGGTGTGGAAGTACGCGATGAACTCCGAGAGTTTGCAGCGCAGCGTCAACTCGGCGCAGAGATCATGCATCGCTGGGGCATGTGATCTCACCACAGCTCGACGCGCGCCACTTAATGCGCGGCAAGGCCGACCCCATGTCCTCTAATCCCCCATATCCCTTCCCGGGACGCCTCGCAGGCGTGAAAATGGGTTGCGGTGGCCGCCCGTCGACGTCGCTCCCTCTTTGGGACCTTGAGCCCGGGACAGAGTCTGGCGCCGGGGCCGGCCGGAGGGGTCACGCACTGCCGCTTCGAGCGCGCCGTTCAGATTCTCGCTTCCCCTCACGGCCCTGCGGGCGGGCGCCGCCTTTGCCGGCCCGCACGTTGGAGGGGACGCGGATGGACGACGCCGAAGCCGTCGACCAGGAGACGGAGCTCGTGGAACGGGTCGCCGCGATCGATGTGGCCAAGGCCTCCGGGATGCTGTGCATGCGCCTGCCGCACGAACGGATCGAGGGGCGCCGCACCCAGCGGGTGTGGAACGTCGGCGCCACCACCAACGCCATCCTGGCACTGGGCGACCACCTGCTCTGCCAGGGCGTCACCCGGGTGATCATGGAAGCGACCGGCAGCTACTGGAAACCGTGGTTCTACCTGCTCGAAGCCCGCGGCCTGGAGTGCTGGCTGGTCAACGCCCGCGACGTCAAGAACGTCCCAGGCCGTCCCAAGACCGACAAACTCGACGCGGTATGGCTGTGCAAGCTCGCCGAGCGGGGCATGCTCCGGGCCTCCTTCGTGCCGCCCCAGCCGATCCGGGAACTGCGCGACCTCACCCGGCTCCGCACGGTGTTCATCGGGGAGCGCAGCCGTAACAAGCAGCGCACCGAGAAGATCCTTGAGGACGCGCAGATCAAGCTGTCATCAGAGGCGACCAACATCTTCGGCGTCTCGGGACGGGCCATCATCGAGGCACTGATCCGCGGAGAGCGCAGTCCGCAGACGCTGGCCGATCTGGCCAGGGGCCGCCTGGTCTCCAAACACGACGCGCTGGTGGAGGCGCTGACCGGGCAATTCAACGATCACCACGCCTACGTATGCCGACTGCTGCTGGACAGCGTCGACCGGATCACCGCCCAAGTGGACGACCTGTCACAGCGGATCACCGCCCAGCTTGCCGGGATCTCCTCGCCACAGGCGGACGAGGGCGGCGGCCATCCAGGCAGCACCCCGGGCGAGACCGGCGAGGTCGGCCTGCTACCCCTGGTCGAACGCCTGGACGAGATCCCCGGAATCGGCCGGACCACCGCCGAGGTGATCATGGCCGAACTCGGCCCGGACATGCGGATCTTCCCGACCTCCGGCCACGTGGTCTCGTGGGCCAAGCTGGCACCCCGCACGATCCAGTCCGGCAGCAAGAACACCTCAGGGCCCACCGGACACGGCAACCCCTGGCTCAAGGGGGTCATCGGCGAGGCCGCCATGGCCGCAGCCCGCACCGACACCTTCCTCGGAGCCCGCTACCGCAGACTCGTCAAACACCGGGGTCACAAGAAGGCCATCATCGCCGTGGCCCGATCGATGCTGGTCATCGTCTGGCACCTCATCAACGACCCGACCGCCCGTTTCGAAGACCTCGGACCCAATCACCACCAACGACTGGTCAATCCCATCCGCAAGACCCGAGACCTCGTCCGTCAACTCGAAGCACTCGGACACACCGTCACCATCGCCCCCGTCGAAGCGCCTGCGTGAACACCCCCACCCGCTCCGGACCATCCCCTCGGTAGACACCGAACGGAAGCTCCTGCATGCCCGGTGAATCCTCTATTTTCCGTTCAGAGGGCATCGCCCAGAGCCCGACCTGGGCGGACGCCTATCGCATTAGCTTCGGACGCGGCGGCATACGCCCTCCGCCGACGTCCACGAGTTGCCGAAGACGAAGGTCGAAGGCAAGAAGACGGCGAAGAAGCAGCCGGCCAAGAAGTCCGCAGGGAAGAAGTCAACGCCGGCCGGTCGCACGCTATGGCTCTCACCCGCCCTGCCCGGCCGCACACACGACCTGACCGCCGCCCGCACCCACAAGATCACCAGGATCTGTGAACGTCAGGGCGTCCCCGTGCTCGCCGACATGGCCTACATCGGCGCAGGCGAGTGGGTCACCACCCCCAAACGCCGGCCGCCCCAAGGCGAACTCACCACGACCGAGCAGACGGTCAACCGGGCCTTGTCCGCCGCTCGCGTACCCGTCGAACGAGCAGTCGCCCGTCTGAAATCCTGGCGAATCTTCCGTCGCGCTCGCTGCAGCCCGAACCGCATGACGTCAATCACCAAGGCTGTCCTCACTCTGGAGCGGCACCGCTGAAAACCCTCATTGATGACCTGATTCAGAGCACAGTGCCGCGACCTCCCTGTGTCGGATCGCGCGGCTGGCCCCAGTCTTACTTCTTGCCTTTACGCATACCCTTCGGGTGGTCTAATCGACGAACGTGTATCGCGCGAGGCCAGACGGGCGTCAATGAGCTCAAGGTCAGCCAGGTCTTTCGGCCGTCCACTGAACCGTTTCCATTGCCGAACCCACTCCAATGGCATGACAGGTAGCTCGCGCACTGTCTGAGCTTGTGCGATCAGCTCTGATACGTTCCCTTTATGGCCGTACCAGGAGTTGAGGATCTCGATGTGGCCAATGCGGATGCAGAGTGCACCGACCGAGTTGTACTCGAAGGAGTACCGGTGAATGAGCTCCTCCCAAAGAGAGTCGCTGACGATCACATCAATGTCATTCACTGCCCGCAGTTCGGCCAATCCCATGGGGACACTTCCGGCCACGACATACTCGCCCGCTGGCAGCTCCAAGGCCCGTACCTCTTCCAGAAGAAGATCCAGTTCGATGGCCATCACATATTCCCCAGACTGTCGATCACGGCTTGGACATGCGCGGTCGCCAGCGTCCGGCAGCGGTTACACCCGGTGAGGTGGTTGCGATATTCATAGAGTATGACATTCGCAATGTCGTCATGGTCATGGGCCGCGTGGCCGCTGACTACATGATGCAAACAACTATTTATTATGACTGGAACCGTCGATACCGTAGTGCCGCCGACTATCACACTGAATGGTACGACATTGTTCAGTACTAGTTTCATGCTGATTCGGCCGGCTATCGACCTAGCTTTACGATCGCCCACCTCCTTAGGGGTGGCTGGCCCCCGCAGGCTTTGCCGGACAGCGAAAGCGGAACAGCAGCCCAGCTGTTTTATTAGCGTGACCACGTCAGGGCTGGGTGGCGAGTTGCTGGCAGACGGCTCGAACCCGAACGCATGCACCAAGTGAATCAAGGACTCAAGATCTGCCTCGAAATCGGCGTGCAATCGAGAGGACCCGGCATGGTCTTGACGGTTGCCAGCCGTGATCTCTTGATGCTGATGCGCCAAGGTATGGAAGGTGTATCGCGCAATCCATACACTTAGACAGGACTTCATATTCTCGGTGCTGGGCTCCACTCCCTCAGGCACGTGAGATCCGAGCATGACCGCGTTGAGGAAGTCGGCCGTAGGCGTGATTTCCAGGCGGATATAATTCCTAAGCCTCCGAGTATTAAACCGATTGGGGTGGAATACATAGTCGTTCCGTTCCTTGACGGTAAGCCCAGCAAAGGGGATCTCTAGGCCGACAGCGACGGTGCGGCCGAGGCCCCGTTCCTTGAGAGCCCGCTTGAGGGCATCGTCATGCAGGCTACGTACCTCCCTCGGCATGCTGTTCAAAGAGGCAGCCACGCGTTGCAAGCCGTTCCAGACCGAGGCGATCACATCTTCGGGCCGCAAGGTCACTGCCAAATTGGCTGGGGCCTGCGGCGCCTGGGCTACCCAGGGGGCAAAGGTTTTCTGGATCGCGTTCTGAGCCATCGCCGACCACTACCTTCATGCAGGGGCGCTGCTGCCTACAGAAATCATGTCGCCGCCGGTTCCGGGGGCCGCCACGGCCGTCTTCGTTGGGCAGGTCTGGCGACTTCTCCTGTCCGGCCCCTGCGGATCTTCCTAGAGTCGTTTTTGCTTATCTGGCGCCAGGGAGTCTCCGGAGTTGGCTGCTACATCCATCGCCCATCGGCGTGCGAGCTCAACGTTCGTGGATTGTTCCGAGAAATATAGCGAAGGTGCCATATGCGCAACCCGGAAGTCTGAGATAGCGTCGAGTTGGCCACCGATGAATACCCGAGCACCCTGGGGGCATCGCCAGGACTGCAGCAGGTAAGCGACGGACGGCTACTCGGTGCTGCGTCTAGTAAGCCATTTTACAGGGCTTGGGCCCACATCGCTCGGCCGCAGTCCTGTAGAGCGCTGGAAGAGGGCCCCTGACCTACGGCCCCACGACCTTGCCGCACAGGTTAAAGATCAAGTTAGCGGCTGTGCTGCGACGCTCAATGGGGCTCGTCGCGACAACTCACCTCAGCAGTGCCACGCTGGAAGGAGGAGGTACCGCCATGTCCACGTCTGTCAGTAATTTGGCGACACACCTAGATTTGCATATGGTCGGGCCAGGAAATGTCGCTCCATGTGGTACCGATATTCGAGATTTGCAGGTTCGCAAGGGAGCGGAAGTGGCGGCCGAAATGGGAAAAAGACAGCTGCTCCACTATCTAACTATGTCAAACCTTGATACATATCGATATGGAACCCGGCGGCAAATATTCGTCACCCCGACTCCCTATCCAACCGACGAGGTAATACGTTCACTTGAGCTGCCCGGGGTGGCGCTTGCAAGGAAGCATCTCCTAATCCTAGAACCGCTAAGGCTCGATGATATTGCCGGTCCGCGCCATGTCGACTGGGGGAGCGGGTTTGAATACATCCTCCTCAACGGTTTTCCGATCGAGGCAATATCTAGCCGGTGGCCTTTGGAGCTGTGGTGAACACTGACGAGGCTTACGATAAATGGATAGGAGTCTTGCGCTCCATTGCACGCTCCTTCGTCCGTACAGGCGAACCTTCGGCCTACAGGTTGATCATCGACGGGGGAGATCGACACGGTGTTCTCTTGTGGGAATTCTTCTCTGCAGCCGCTCCAAATGACCGATACGAGCGCATGGTCTACGTCGGGGTTATCCCCCAGCTAGTCACAAACTCGGCAGACATGGAATTTGGGTTCGGCGGTCGACTTGGGGATCGCTACACCCGGAAGGTAAGCGCCCTTAAGGCATACACGCTCAACGACTTTGACCCTGAGGCCGTGATTCACCGCCTTGAGGATGCTGTTGTGCAGGCAGATTCAATCTCCGTGGAGGATTTGTCGGCGCTGATTATACCTCCGCCGTGGCCAATAATAACGAATGATGAACCGGGTGCCCGGAATCAACCGTCCGCATCCTCCAGGAGCAGCCTGCTGGCTCCAGAACCCTATTCGGACCACCTCCATCAAAGGGCCCAGGAACCTACCCAGAGTCAGACCGCTCCCGGAAGCGCGTGGGCCGAGGGAACCCCCTGTTGGGCCGATGCGATGTTCAGCGACGTCGAGGGAGCCAAGAGCTTCTACGGTGACCTCCTCGGCTGGACCTTCGGCGAGTCGTCGTCGGAGTACGGCAACTACACGCAGGCCTACGCCGACGGCAAGGCCGTCGCCGCCGTCGTGCCGCCGATACCCGGTCAGGAGGGCCAGTCGCAGTGGTGCCTGTACCTCGCCTCGCCGGACGCGGCCGCCACCGTCGGCAGGATCCGTGACCACGGCGGCGAGGTGCTCATGGAACCGATGCGGGTCGGCGACTTTGGCACGATGTGCCTGGCGCGCGACCCGAGCGGAGTCGTCTTCGGCGTGTGGCAGGGAGGCACCCACGAGGGCTTCGAGGCACCGCCCGAGCAGCCCGGCGCGTTCTGCTGGGCCGAGATCTACACCCGCGAACCCGAGAAGTCCGACGCGTTCTTCCCGGCCGTCTTCGGCTACAGCGCCCGGCAGATGCAGGACGACACCATCGACTTCCGCTTGTTCAACCTCGGCGACAGCACCGTCCTCGGTCGCATGAAGATGACGGACGACTTCCCGCCCGAGGTTCCCGCGCACATCAACGTCTACTTCACGGTCCCCGACTGCGACGACGCCGTCGCCCGCGCCGTCAAGCTCGGCGGACTACTCCGCTTCGGCCCGATGAGCTCACCCTTCGGCCGCTTCGCCGCCCTCAGCGACCCGCAAGGCGCGAACTTCTCCGTGATCGATGTGTCCACCACGGAGGGTGAGATGCCGACACTCACGGATATTTCCTGAGGATCGAACCTGAGAGATCGGGCGCCCGACCGGTCATCGGGCTCACTGCTTGAGGCCGATCTTACGGACCCCCATGTCAGGAACGGTTGACCGATCTCGGGCAGGACAAACCTCTTGAGGTCCCCTCCGGGACGTTGCTCACTGGGCATGGCGGGAAACAAGCAGAAACCTTAATTGACCTGCGAAGACTCACA
The DNA here is from genome assembly GCF_045040105.1 of Streptomyces sp. NBC_01390. NCBI lineage: Bacteria > Bacillati > Actinomycetota > Actinomycetes > Kitasatosporales > Streptomycetaceae > Streptomyces > Streptomyces sp. NBC_01390. Next base: position 2,024,671 of record NZ_CP109551.1, read on the forward strand.
AGTTAGTTCGGTCAACACCCCTGACGTCTGGTCAGCACCCGGGATAACCCGGCTCATGCCGTGGCCACCAGACCCCTGTGGCGGCGCCGCAGGTATGCCACAGCCAGCGTCGACGCCTTGCTCGGCTGGTTTCTTCCGCGGTGAGGGGTACACGCTGTTTGAGGTCTGGGCGGTCGGCGAGGCGGTGGCGCTGTGCGAACGGTTCGGTCTCCGCGTGGACACCGGCCGCATGCGCATGTCCGCCCTACGCCCGGCCCTGTGAGGGCGCCGGCACGCGCTGGATCCGGATGCGGCGGCTGAGCAGCCCTTCGAGCAGCCGGGTCTGCCCGGGCATGAGACCGATCAGCGGTCCGCCCCGGACGAAGGTCCGCGCGATCCGGCGGCCATCCTCACGGCTGAGGACCGGCAGCACGCTGATGTCCAGACGGTCCGGCGTTTGTGGCCACAGCTTCATCACCAGTCCGGCCTCCTCGGCGGGATGGTCGATGTCCATGAGGGGATGACTGAGCAGCTGGAACTGCGCCATTCTCCCGTCTGGCAGGCCGAATCCGAAGTTCGTCGCCTGGCCCGGTCCCCCGGCCGCGTGGGGGTGGTGGATGCGCGGGAGCAGGAGTTGTTCGTCGGGGACACGGGGTTCCTCGTCGGCGCTCGGGTCGATGATGCCCAGCCACAGCGACAGGTCAGCGGGAAGCTCGCGGGTGGTGCGCAGGCCGGGAAGCCAATCGTCCGGGAACTCCCATGCCGAGCGGTCACGCTCGGGCGGTGCGGAGTTCACGGCGTCGGGATGCGCGGCCAGCAGCAGCGTCTTGACCGCCCAGCGTACGAAGGCCCGTGCGGCGGGGCCGTGAATGGGCTCCAGGGCGTCGAGTGCGGTCCGGACACGGACCTTGGCAGGCTGTTCGAAGACGGTGTTCAGCCACCCGTTGCAGTCCTGGCCGCCGGCCTGCTCTTCCCGTTTGCCGCAGACAGGGAGCATCAGGCGGGCAAGATGGTCTCTTTCTACGACGCCGCTGGCGTACGCGACCGGCAGGCCGTCGACCTCGGTCGTGAAGGGACCTTGCCCGTTGTGGCGCTTGAGGAACCAGGACGGCAGAACGTGCTCGCGGCGGCCGCGCACGACAACACCGCAGAACAGGCAGTGCAGTTCACTCATGGCCGGGAGCGTACGCGCCGAAGGCGGACGGCTGCCGTTGGATTCGGTGGGTCCGCATCAATGTTGCTGGGCTTCTTCCGGCAGACGGGCGGAACGCCGACACGCGTCGACAACCTGGTCACCGGATCGGGCGTGCGAGCGAGTCCCGCGTTTCACTGTCCTCGCGCGGCATGCCGGGCAGCGCCCCCTGCCTTGCCCGGTGTGCGGGTTCTTGACCAGGTGTACCCGTTCGCCGGGCCGGTGATCAGGGTGTACGCCACATCGACGCGCTCCAGTGCTGTCATCATTCCGGTGCTCCGTCCGGGCTGTTCCACCCTGGGCGGGGAGTTGTCGACGCGGTCAGGATCCGAGCGAGGTGATCGGCGATGGTGAAGGGCACCTTGGGGTCGGCGAGGAAGGCGGCGGGCTCGATGCTGCGGGTGACCATCAGCGGGATCACTTCCCAGTCCAGGTCTTCTGGGGCCTGGCAGGCGCGGGCGGCCGCGGTGGCGTGGACGGTGATAGTGACCGTCTTGTTGAGGAGCTTGTCGCGGTAGTTCTGGGTGAAGCGTTGGATGTGCTGGATCACGGCGTACGGTGCGACGGCTCCTTCGGGGTTCTTGACCTCGATCACCCACAGGCGCTGGGTGGCCGGGTCGGCGATCAGCAGGTTGATCTCGCCGATCAGGCCCGGGATGCCGAGTTGGGCGGCGGTTTTCTCCAGGAGGCGGTACCGGTGGGGCAGTCCGGCGTCGCGGGCGATCGTCTGGAGATCGGCCTCGAGTCGCTTGTCGAGCTGCTCGCGGTGGTGGCGCAGGGCTTTCCGGACGGGCTGGGGAAGGTCGGGGTGCGGGAGGCGGCCTTCGTCGAGGTAGGCGGCGTAGAGCTCCTGGGCGGTGTGGACGAGCCAGGGCAGGACGAGCAGCCGGCCGTCGTGGGTGATCAGCGGGTGGGTGGCGGGCCGGGTGCGGCGCTCGACCTCGGTGTAGGCGTGCGGTCCGGTACCGGCGGCGTTGCCGGGGTGCAGGCTGAGCCGGTCGACAGGTCGGCTTCGGGCAGTCCCGACCGGGTGGTCGCTTCGCGCACCAGGTCGTCGGGGGTGGGGGTGGCGATGCCTTCGGGTCCGGTCGGCCAGTCGGCGGCGGTGGCGAGTACGGCACTCAGCGCGGCGAATCCGAAGTGCCAGTGCTGGTGGAGGAGCCGGTCGGCCTGGGCGAGCTGGCTGGTGGCGGGCAGGTCCGACGCGGCAACGGTCTCGGTGCGGGCGCCTGGGCTTCGGGTGTCGCTGCAGATGCGGTGTCCCCCGCGTGTGTGTCGCTTTACGTGGGACCGGAGCCCCGAGGCGCCAACACGCCATGGAGGATCAAGGTGTCTCATTCCTTCGCTGACCTGTGGCTTAGATCACACTATTCGGCGACAGGGCCAGCCGTTCGATGTCCACTGGCTGCTTCGGTGGTCCATCACGCTGACAGGCTTCGAACTATACGGCGGCAGGTGCACTCGGCGTGGAGCGGACGCCAAACGTCGAGTGCTGGGCTACTCGTCCTCGTCGTCAATCGGTTCAGTGATCCACTCCGGAGGTACGAGGGCCTGGCTGTTGCTGTAGCGCCAGCGCTCGACGACGTGGTCCCGGAAGAGCGGGTCGGCCAGGTCGGCGTGCTCGACGACGATGACCTGGAGCGCGCCGTCGAGTGCCTGGACGGTGTCGTTGATGATCCGGTAGATATTCAGCAGGTGGCTGAGGTCGGTCCCCTGGGGTGTGGGCTCGCCGGTGTAGTCGGGCGGGAAGTACACCTGGGACGGCTGGTCGAGGATCAGCGTCCGAGGGACGGGTCCGTGGTGCTCGCTGAACCACTCGTGCAGGCTCAGCAGCGTGGCGACGTGGTAGCCCAGGTGGTTCTCGGCGCTGCCCATGTCGGCGAGCCGGACGGGACCGTCGGCCGTGTCGGCGACGACAGTCAGCCGGTTGACGTCGAGGCGGATGGGCGCGTCCGAGTGGTCGAGCTCCAGTGCGGCAGCCTTGGTGCGGATGTTCTGGCTGATCAGGGACAGGTAACTGGTGAGCCGGTCGCCCTGGGTGTCGTCGCTCAAGAGCTCTTCCAGCTCAGCGATCTGTCGCTGGAGGTCGTCGCGGCGGTCTTCGACCTGCGGGGCACTCACATGCTGGGCGGTGGTGTCGAGGTAAAGGCTGATACGACCGCGCACATGGGCAGCCCGCTGCGACTGGTCCGGTTCCTGCTGCAGCGCGCGCAGCCCGGCGCTGATCTCGTTAATCTCGTCCTGGCTGCGGGAGAGCGCCGCGCGCAGTTGCTGCAGCTGCTCCTCCTCCAGGGCCATCTGGCGTTGCAGGGCGGGTGTGTCGCTGCCGATCACCTGCAGATCACCGTCGAGGCGTTCGAGGTCGTGCATGATCGTCGCCACCGTGGTGTTGGCCGAGGCGATCGGGCTTTCGCACACCGGGCACTGGGCGGCCTGGGAGGTGTCCGGGGACAGTCGCATCAACCCGAGAGACGCGAGACGCCGGCGCTGCTCTCTTGCCTCACCCGCGAAGTCGTCATTCTCCTCGACCGCGCGCTTGAGGTCGGCGATGCGGGCCCGGGACTGCCCGACGGCGCGCCGGAGTTGGGCGCGTCGGCCGATGGCGGCGGCCAACGGGTCGCCGTCGTTGTCCGGTCGGGACTCCAGCTCTAGCCGGATGCTGCCTTCCAAGGCCAACCGCAGAAGGCCAAGGACCTCCTCGGCCGTCGGCTCGCTGTCGCGGTGCGGCAGAAGCCCTGCCTCGACCGCCTCGGTGAGCAGTGCTCGGGCCTGGCCCGACGCTGGGCCGAGGTCGCGGGCCTGGGTGAGTTTGGCTTCAAGGTCGGAAAGGTCCCGGCGCAGGAGCCGCAGCCTGTTGCGCAGCGCTGCCTGTTCGGGGTCGACGGCGCCAAGGAAGTACGGGATCACACCCCGGATGGTGTTCGGCCGCCACTCCTCACCTTGGGAGTGGAACAGCAGGTCGGGGTTGGCGACCTCGTTCTGCGCCTGGAAGCAGAAGTACAGCGCGTGGCGGATCGACGGAGCGATGGTCTGGGCGCGGGCGACCGCGGGCACCTTGACGGTGCGGTCGATGCCGCAGAAGTCGCTGAGGATGTCCTTGGCGGTGTCCAGGGGCGTCGCGAAGGTCAGCTCCTCCAGCGGGGGAGGCGGGGTCTCTGGGGCCTGGGACAGGACACACAACACGGTGCTCACGGCGTTCCCCGGCTCCGGGGCGCGCCGGGCAACGAAGAGCTGCTGGCCGGGCTTCGCCAGGGTGACGGCGTAGGCGCCCACGTACTTGCGGACCTTGCCGGCCTTGACGGGGTAGTCGGAGCTAGCCAGGCAGTAGTCGATGATCGTCAGCAGCGCGCTCTTCCCGCGCCGGGAGTCGCCCGTGACGATGTTCAGGGTGCCGGTGTGGAACGGGACCGTGCGGACCTGCCCGGGCTGCTTGCCGTAGACGGTGACCGCTTGGATCTGAAAGGTCACGCTTGGACTCCCAGGAGCGTCAGGACGGTGCTGATGCTGCCGGTGCTGGGCAGCCAGCGCCCGAGTTGGTGGGCGGCTTTCTGGATGGCGGTGTTCTGTTCGGGGCCGTCCTTGAGGGCCGTCACGGCCCGTGGCTTCACCGTCAGCCCGGAGCCTTGAAGCCTGAGCACGTCGCTCTGAAGGGCGAAGAGCAGGCCTGGTCGCACGACGGCGGCGAGGGCGGCGGCGTTGAGACCCATGGCCACGCGCACGGCCTCGTTCTCGTCGAGCCAGTTCATCAGCCCGGTGCGGATGGTGGCGGGCAGCGCCGTCCGGATGGACGGCTGGAGAGCCATGACCGCGGCGGTCACTGCGACTGGAAGCGGGCAGGCGGAGCGGTACTGCTTCTCGTAGCCCCGCACAGCCCGGACGCACACGAGTGCTGTGAAGGCCGGGTTGAACAGGGCGCGCTCCTCGCGGCTGAGGTCACGCTCGGCCATCAGCGGCTCCCGCCGGCTCCAGCAGAGCCGCCAGCCGGGCGCTGAAGTCCGGATGCCACCCGACCCGCAGCTCGTCCGCGAGCATCTGGTACGACCCCTTGACGACGAACACCTCTTCACAGCCGGTGCGGATGCGAAGCCGGGCCTCCCGGTCGACCCACCTGTAGATCAGCTTGGCCTCACGCTTCATCTCTTCTTCGGTGGCTTCATCGCCGAGGTCTTCGCGCATCTCGGCGAAGCGCGACTGCCACTCCTCCACGAGCCTGCGCTCATACGCGCCGATCTCGCCGGCACGTAACAGGTTCTCATTCGCCCAGCGGGAGCGCTGAGCGAAGGCCCTCACCCAGTCCCGAACCGCGTACCCGATCCGCTCCGCGCCCACGTCGATCAACCGGAGCTGATGCACGAACACCTTGCCGGCGGCATCGGTAGCGGCCGGGGCCGCAGCCGTGAGCGCGGCGATATCAGGGTCGATCGGCAGATTGTGCTCACCGATCTGATTGCGCAGATCGTTGAACAGCTCGTCGAACTCGGCGCCGGTCACCGGATCCGACCCCGGGAAACTCATCTGGACGGACGCCCGCTCGAAGAACCAGCCCTCAAGACGCTGAAGAAAGGACTCGGCGTACTGGCGCTCGACGGCCAGGCTTGCGTAGCCGAGCAGGTCCTCCCTGATGGAGTCCATCCCCGGCGCGTCACCGATGACCTCGACCCGGCTGATCAGCTCGGCCCGGCGCTGCGCCCCGAGCGCGTCGAACGCCTCGAAGGCCTTGGCCAACGTCGTACTCTTCGAGGACTGCCGCGCCTGGACGAGGAGGGCCTCGGCAGCCTGCTCGTCACGGTGTCCGCTGGCCTTGGGCTGCAGGAGGAACCCCGCGCCGTCGTCCGGCAGCTCTGCGGTGGTAATCAGGTAGAGGCTTGTTTCGGCAAGGTCGATGTACCCCTCGGTAACGGCGTGTGACCAGACCCTGATTGTCTTCCACAGGTCCGACGACAGGTCCGTCAGTCTCACCTTGTCTGCCCGCTTCTTCAGCTGGGTCAGCTCGGTGTGCGACCCGATGAGGGCCTGGACATCGTCCGTTGCCTCAATCGCCACACTCCACTCGATCCCGCCCCTGGAGAGTTCCACACACCGCTGGAGCGCCACACGGAGCTGGTAGAGGTATCCGAGCGCTGACGCCGATGCCTCGAAGGGATTCTCCGGGTTGGTCATGCACCCACCGCCTCCCTCTGGTTACCGAGTGCAGCGATCATTCCATGGCCGCGCCGCAGGTAAAACACGGACTGCCGAACTTGTCGAACCGTTACGAGTGCTGGCCAGCCGCCCGTAGTAACCGGGCTGACCGTTACGGCAGCCCGCGAATCAGCGTAAGGCGGGTGGCTTGATCATGTACATCTCGATGACGCTGGCGCAGGTGCGGAGCGGCTCCTACGGAGCGAGGGCGTCGGCCATGGCCAGGGCGAGCTCGTCGATCACGTCAGCTGCACGACCCGTACGGGGCCGTGCTGCTGCGAGCTGCGGGTAGATGGCGGACGTTGCCGTCCTGGGCAACCTGCTGTCTCAGCCGCTGGATCTCCTCGTGCTGGGCCGTGAGCCTGGAGACGGCAAGTGTCTTGAACGCGGTGAGCTCGGCCAGAGCCTCGTCCCGTTTCGCGACTCGTTCCGTGAGTTCGGAGACCTGGGTCTTGAGCCGTTCGATCTGCGATGTCCGGGGGTCAGGGGACTCGTCCGCGTCGCGCTGGGCCTTCAGGCGGCGCTCGAACTCCTCGCCGAGGTGCTGGCAGGGGCCGGGGCGGGTGGTGCCGTCGCGGTTCTTCGTCGGGTATCCGTCCGGACAAGGCGGCGCTGGCCAGCGCGCTGACGACGACGGTGTCGTAGCGGTAGCCGGGCGAGGAGATCACGCACACCGGCCCGGGTCTCGCCGGGGCCTCGTCCAGGCCCAACAGCTGCGCGACCCGGTTCACGGTCAGCTTCTGCAGGCGCTCCTCGGCGCCCTGCGGATCCGGGACCGTGGCGAGGAGGCGTTCGAGGGCCGCGGCGAAGCTGCTCAGCGCGGCGGAGACCGGCACCAGCCGACGGCGGCCGTGCGCGACGACGGCGAGCACCGGACCAAGGAGCGGCACCGTCGGGTGGTAGCGCAGCGGCAGGTCGGCAAGGTCCGCGGTCAACCAGTCCAGCGCCCGCTCCGCGCGCTCCGGGTTCCGGCACGCGTCGGTGATCACGGAGGGATCGAGGTCGGCCAGCCCCTGGGCCGCGTCGCCTTCATCGGGGCTGATTCCGCACGCGATCTCCTCCGGTGCCCGGTCCTCGTACGCCTGCGGCCAGGCCGGCGCGAGCGCCCTCACCGCGTGATCGGTGTAGCGCAGTACCAGCTCCAGGACGTTGGTGATTGCCATTCTGGCGGCAGCGCCACTGCCCAGCCGATGGCTTCTACACGTACCCACGACGTGTCCGGCTGGCGGGAATCCTGCGTTCATCAGCGGGCGCGACAAGAGCGGGGACTATGGGGATATCTGGTTCTTCCCGCGCTACTTCGGGTGTCGGGTCTGCGACCTCACACTGACCGGACCCGAACTGGACCTCGCGGACATGAGAGCCCATTCCCTGCGTACCGAAGAAGAGGTGGATGACGACTGGGAACCCGACTTCGACTGATCCAACGGCGTATCACGTCGTCTGGCGGTCGGGCGGCCCCTGCCTCGACGCTGAGGCAGGGGCCACGCGCCGCCGGTGGAGCAGCTACGGGCCGCTGTCAGGTGTACGGCCCAGAAGCGTACGGAAGAAGTCGGTGAGCACGGGGCGGGCGCGCTCGCGGTCGCGCAGTTCGTCGTGGCCGAACCGGAACACCTCGTATCCGCGGAACTTCAGGTCGCGGTCGCCGGCCATGGTGGCGGCGTACTTTGCGCTGTCGGGTACAGTTCCGCCGTCGCGCGTGTAGTGCTGCATGCCGTCGACTTCCAGCACCACGCGGCGGTTTCCGGCCAGCAGCATGAGGAAGTCCATGCGGAGGTTTTGCATGGCACGCTCCCCGCGCTCGCGGACGGTCTTGGGGTCCCAGTGCACCCATATCTCTGGCAGGAGCGCGGGTACGTCGGGCAGTTGGCCCTTGTAGAGGTTGTGGTAGAGCCAGAACAGATTCTTCTGGCCCGCGGATTCACGTGGCAGGGAAGCCTGCATGCGGTCGTAAAGGGTGTGACGGGCCGTCTCCGTGTCCTCGATGCCGCGGGTCTCCTGCCACCAGGACAGCAGGTCGCTCCAGAGGAGCCCGTTCTTGCCCACCGGGTGGTTGTAGACCAGGATCTTGTCGGTTTGTTCGGCGATCTCGATGTCGTTGTCGAGGGCGCTGGTGAAGCGGATGTCGGGCTTTCCCTGGGTGGCGAAGATGAGGTTGCGCGGCCGGCGGTCCGTGCCGCGACCGAGCTGATGCAGGTGGAACTGGGGGTATCCGTCCGTCTCCCCTTCGTGACGGAGCTGTGCGCCGACCGGCTGCAGATGGCAGTTGGCCAGTTCGACGAAGCGGCGCTGTGCCTGCTCGTCAGGAAGGACTTCTGGGTCGGCCAGGCCCTCGAGGAAGCGGCCGAATCGAGGATGTGGGGCTTCGAAGGCTCTGAGCTGCTCGAAGAGGTCCTCGGTCGACCAGTCGTCTGGAAACCTGATCACGTGGCGCTGAATGTCGGAGCGCAGGGTGCCAAGGTGGGGCCCCCACACGTTGAACTCGTCCTCACCGAGATCCCACAGGCTGCCCAGCAGGGTCAGAAAGCGGTCCGGATACTTGATGCGGTCGGAGAGGTCGAGCTCCTTGGCCAACTCTCGCCGCGTACGGCCGGGTACTTCCACGTAGTCGCCACCGAGCCACACAACGTCCTGCAGCTCCAGCCGCTCGGGAGCCATAAGCGGCTCACTGTCGAGAACTGCCTGCGCCACATGAGGCAGTCGGTCGTCCGGGCAGACCCCCAGGCTCGCGGTCAAGCGCTCGTGTTTGGTTCCTTGGTCTTTGGGAGGAGGCGAGGGCAGGCCAAGCCGCTCGCACAGCGCTGGCAGATCCTCATGCCGGTATCGCTGGTACAGCGTGATGCACACGCCTTCGATAAGGCCCCGCAACCGCTGAAGGTCCATCTGCTCACCCATCCCACGATGATGAGCCAGGCCACGCTTCGGATTCCAGACGTGGCCGTACTGGACCGTCCACGAGTTCTCCTTCGAGGCGACGGCGGGGTTCGCCATTTCTCCGCCCAGCATCTGACCAGCCAACTGCGACCGCACAGATGCCGAATGGCCACTGCCGACATGGACTGGAGCTGACCCTGCACACGGGCTGGGACGCCCGCTACTACGGCAACACCCCGACCGTCGTCCTCGCCCCGGCGCCTTCGTACCTTCATAGGCGTCGCGGTGACCGCAGTAGGGGGCGTAGCGATCTACCTGCTGGTCAAACAGATCCGCCGGGAGGATCTCCAGTTGCAGGCGGCTGAAGAAGCGGCCGAACTACAGAAGGAGATGGACCCGCAGAGGCTCGCGGACCTCAAGACCGTCACACCCCTGGCCACGCTACTGAAACTCAACCAGTCCCAGATCGACGAGTACCACCGGATCGCCACCGACCAAGCCGACCGGTCCTTCCGGTCCTCGCAACGGGCCATGGCGTTGGGCCTGGTGGTGATTGTGGGTTGCTTCGCCGTCGGCTTGTACTTCGGCAACGGCCAGACCAAGGTCTTCGTCGCCGCTTTCACGGGCGTCGCCGCGGCGCTCTCTGCCTTCCTCAACCGCACCTATCTGCAGATGTACGGGCAGACACTGAGCCAGCTCAACCGCTACTTCGAGCAGCCGGTCCTGACCGGCTACTACCTGACCGCGGAGCGCCTGGCCCAAAACCTGGGCGAGGACCCCGAGAGCGAGATGCGCCGCCGCATCATCGACCAGGTCCTAGAAGCCAGTGCCCGGATGAACAACGGCACCTCAGGCGAAGAATCACCGCCACCGGTCAAGCGGCGGGCGAAGAAGAAGCGCGCCGCGGCGACCGAGTAGGGCCGTATCCGGCTCTGGACGATCGGCAGCGTTAGCGCTGCCCAGGATTCAACGGCTGCCGCGGCAGTCGTATACCGCGAGTGACAGGTCCTTCACCGCAGCTCGGGCATGTTCGGCGTCCAGGCCGTCATCAAGAGCCTCCAACGCGGCGGCCGCCGACACCCGGACGGAACGGGGCAGGCCGTCGTAGGCGGAGAGCCGGTACGCGACAGTGCGACGGGCCTCCTGCTCCTCGTCACTCACCCCATCAGTGGTGAGCGGGAAGACCGCAGCCTCGTACATCGCGATGCTCAGCAGGACCACGTCGGCGATCCCTTCCGCATAGCCGTCGCCCCTGGTCGGCCGGACGGGAGTCACCGTGGGCCGGGGGCGGACAAGCATTCCGAATCCCGCGCCCAGGCCGGCGGCGCCCGAACCCACCAGGGCGCCCGCCCAGTCGGCCACGAGGAAGCCGAGGCAGGCTCCGCTGCCCACCACGCACACCAGCACCGCGATGGTCATCACGTACACACGGGTACGGAGCGGGATCGTCATGGCCAGCAGTATGCCCACGCCCCCAGGGACGGCGGCACCCTATGCACGAGGGAGGCGTTCGAACTGGTCGTACCCCTGTTGGCCGGGTTGCCAGATGCCCTCGATCTGCGCCCCAGCGATGTCGGCCTCGAAGTCGATCTGCGACCCGACGTTCGCCATGCGCAGGTGACTGGCCACGAAGGCGTAGATCAACGCGTGGCTCGTGACGACGGCGACGGCGGGGTCCGAGACGTCAAGGAGGGCAACGACGATCGCCGGCTGCCCCATGCTCTTCACGCGGGCGCTGTCGAGATGGTCCCAGGCACTCGTCGCGTACTGCGCCTCGCCGCCCCAGTTGCTGAGCTGGTGCGAAAACCCGTTGGGGCGGTCGTGGAGCGGCTGGGCGTTGCCTGCGAGGCATACCTTGCCGACGCGGTACTGCACCGATCTGCCGCCCGCTGTGAACACGCTGGAGTCGCGCAGCGCTGCGTGCTCGGCTCGAGTGATCACCTCGTTGGCGAGGGCCTTGTCCTGGCGATCCTCTACGAGGGACTGGGTCAGGACCCTCAGCCCTGACGTCCGTACGTCCTCGACCTCGTAGTCCAGCAATCGGGTCGCGTGGAATGAGCACAACCAGCGGTCGGCGAGCAGGTCTCGAAGTTCGGTGTCGTGCCCGGCGAGGTCTGCCTCGTACGGGAGGTCTGCGCCGTCGGTCACGTCGTCGGGAACTGTCTCCGCCAGGGCTTGGATGTATGCCTTCACATCCGCCGGCCAGCTGGCAGGGCGGTCTATCTCGACGATCTCGCCAATGCTCATGCCGTCAGGAATAGCGCACGGAGACAGTCCTGTCGCCACTGCCCCCGGTCACCTTCGCCTCGAGGTTGGCAGTCAGGAGACCCGCAGGAGTGTGGCGGCCGGGCCAATCGCTCCGGGCCCGAATTTGTCGCGGATGCGGTCGCTGACCTCTTCCGCGACCAGCCGGTCCTCGCGCGCTGTGTCGAGGCTGATCTGGTGGGCGACCTGGTCGGCGCCAACCAGGTCCTCGCCCCGGAGAACGAGTGCGGTGAGGCGGCCCCGCTGGAGGCCAGCGGCGTCGATGAGCCGGTACGCCACGCTCCTGAGATCGTCATCGTGCGCCGAAGCCTCCGCCAGTCGGCGTGCCTTCTCCCAGGACGGGCCACCAGCGAACTTCAACGTCAGGCCGACGCCACGGGCCACCTGACCGCGCCGGCGCAGCAGTAGTCCGAGCTGGACGACCATGTCGAGGAGGGACGCGCGGACTTCGGCTCCGTCCAGGGTCTGCCGGGGGAACGTGCGGCTGACGCTTGTCGAGGTGGGCAGGGCGCGTGGGGTGACGGGGCGGGGGTCGATGCCGCGGGCGCGGTCGGCGACCAGGCGTCCGGCGCGGCCTCCGAGGATGCGCTGCACGGTGGCCGGCGGCAGCCCGGCGAGCAGGCCGACGCTGTCCACGCCGTATCCCCGCAGGACAGTCGCCTGGCGGGGTCCGATGCCGTGGAGGGCGTCGACGGGCAGCGGAGCAAGCCAGTCGGTGACCTGGTCGGGGTCGATGGCGAGGATGCCGCCGGGCTGGCTGATCCGGTGGGAGGCGGTGGCCGCGACCGTGATCGTTTGCCCGATCCCGACTCGTACGTCGACACCCAGTAGCGCCACGGTCCGCAGCCGCACGACCTCTGCCAGCCCGCGGGCGTTGACGCCGTGGTAGCGCAGCGCGCCCTTCGCCTCCACCAGGGCTGCGGACGGGGGCTGCGCCTGGACAACCGAGAAGAGCTCCCCCAACAGCTCCAGGACCTGCCGGAAGACGTCCTCGGGCAGGCGGTCGGGGCAGCGAACATGCATCACACTCGACACCTCCCGCGCTTGAGCTCCAGCTGTCATGGCACCTACCTCCCTCACCCACGTTATCGAACTAGTATTCGAAACCGCGAGCCACCGCGCCCCACCTTCGACCTAGAATCGGAAATATGTTCGATGATTTGCCCCCTGATCTGGCGCGACTGGATGCGCTGAGGGTGTGGCATGCCCTCTGGTTGGAGCGCATCGACCGCAAGATCGCCTTCCTCCGGCAGCGGCAGGCCGAAGAGGAACACGGCCGCCGCAACCGGCCGTTGCCCCCGGACTGGGTCGTCGAACTCGGCAACAGCACCGGCGAGCCGTTCCAGGTCCACGACGGCGAGTGCGGCATGACCGGCAGACGGCAACGCGCCATCGGCCGCGACGAAGCCCGCCGCCTCCTCACCACCGGAGAGGCGCAGGCATGTCCGGTCTGCCACCCCGACACCCAGCTGCACATCATCGACTTAGCCGCCCGAAGGGACCGCCCCGCCGACGAGGCCTTGGACATCCGCGCCTCCCGCCCGTTCCTACCGACCGGGCGACCGATGATCACCTAGAACAGGAGCCTGCCGATGACCACGACTCCCCCGCCTCCCATCAACGAGCCGGACCCGTCCGCGCTGACCTGCCCCGGCGACCGTGTCGGCCTCTGCGCCGGGTGCCAGCTTCTCTGCACTTCACCTGAATGGTCGGCCGGGGCCTGGGGTCCCGGCACGGAGGCCGCGGCGAGGAAGGCACTGAAGGCCCAGCGGCGTGAGGAGAACGAGCGGAACCGGCTGGCCAACGAAGCGCGCCGAGGTGACTCATCGGGACACGTACGAGACTCGACGGGTACACCGATAAGACGCCGACTGATGCCGGTGTACCTCTTGGAGTTCTGCGCACGTCCTTACGGTGTCTCGCGCACGCCCCGACAGTGCAGCACTGGCGTCGCACACAGAGCCTTCGGAGGACTCACCTGTGCAGGGATGCCGGGTGGGGTCTCCCAGGAGACACGACCGGGACACCACGGGGACGCCGTCGTACTTCGCTGCGCCTCTTCCAGAAGGGCCCGGCTGGCGCTTCCGCCGGCGGAGCAGCTGTTGGCGCGGGCCGCGAGTATCGAGGCGAAGTGGATCATGCACCCCGCAGAGGTCTCGGCCGAGGAGGTCAAGGCCACCCAGAGGTCGCGGAAGACCACGACGCGTTGGTGGCGAAGCTCGTCGCTAACTGGCCGAACGTCCCCGAGGAGCGCAAGGCCGAACTCGGTCGCCTCCTGACTGGCCCCTGATACGACTCCTGATGCAACGAAAACGCCCCGGCTCACCGATGCGTTTTCGTGTGTGCGCTCAGGTCAGCGCAGGCCGTCTGTCTCGTCGTACTCTTCGCCGACTGGGAGTGGCCGACGGTCGTCTCCTGGGTCCTCGCTGTAGATGACCGCGGAGACCGCGCTGTCGTAGGCATCGTTGAGGGCGTTGCCGCTTGTGCCGAGCATGTTCTCCCAGTCGATTCCCATGCCCCCGAGATTAGCTGTACCGCTTGAGGATCTCGGCGCTGCGGGCGTTGAGATCGTCGGCCCGGGCGAAGATCGCGGCTTCCGCTTCAGGGGTGATGTGCCGGTCGTCGAGCTGGCCTCGGCATGGGATCAGGAGCAACAGCTGGGACGAAGGCGCTCTCGATCATGGTCGTCATCGTCTGAATGAGGACCGATAGGGACGAGACGTGCATCGAGGCGTACTGGTCGTTGTAACCCCATTGGTCAGTGGCTGGCAGCAGACCCGGGTGGGGGTCCTGCCAGTCCGGGCTGGGGTCCGGGCGGTCGTGGCGGTGTGCCTGGCCGGTGAGGTCGTCATGTTGGCAGCTTCCACTCCGATCCGGGATGGGCACTCACACACGTCCGCGGACAGGAATCGGCTGCCGCCGAACGGTTCCTGCAAGCCGAGCTGATCGCCCCGCAACGGCTCCACGCCGACGCGCTGATCGGCGATTCCGTCAGCCATCTCCTCGGGAGACGGCTGCCTACCCACGCGCTGCGTGGCCTTGGTGGTCTGGCCTACCGCATGGGTATCAGCCGGTAGCCCAGAAACCCGGAGCCTCTCTGTACCGTCTGCCCGCATCAGCCGCCGGCCTACTCGCGGTGGATCTGTGCGCCCTCCACCGGGCGCGTCTCCTACGATCACCAGGTCATCGCCGCCACCCCGATCCACACATCTTCCGTCTCACCCCATACTCGAGAAGCCGATGCCTGAGTTGGACTGTCTCTAGGCGGTCCACGGTGTCAACGGTCACGCTCCTCGCGTCCAGATGCCCGCCGGACGGGCGTCGACCACCGCGATCGACTGAAGGTGCGACTGGGACACCATGCACGCGGCCGGTTTCTCGCCGAACAGCTCCCTTCCGGGAAGCCGGTCGTTACCGTGGGGGGGGCTGCACCTGCGACATCCCGGCGGCCGGCGATCGAGGAAGCCGAGCGCGGCATCACGTGCACGCACAAGGGAACGTGGCGGCCTGCCCCCGGTAGTTGACATGACAGTGGGGCCTGGTGCGCCACCCCGCGCACACCGGTTCCGCTGTCGTCAGTTCACGCCGACGGAAGCCTCGCGATTGCCACGTCGATCCGCGCCGGCGTCCGCTCCCGGCCCAGTACCCTGCACCGACTCGAACAGCGGCAGCCCCACCGTCCTCCCCGTCACCGCGACCCGGACCTGCGCCTGTTCCCGTGCGCCGGTCCTGCCTCGTCCGATCTTCCCCGCGGCCCAGTCGTCCCACACCTCATCCGGTGCGGGGTTGTTCTGGCGCGTGCGGGGCCGTCAGCGCAGAGCGGCCTTGAAACATCTGGTGATCCAGTGGGACAGAGGCGTCACAGGCACGTCGCAGACGATGAGCTACGGCAGTCTGGCCACGATCGAGCCGGGCCCGAGTGGCGACCGGCCACCGGGCAAGGAGCGACACACATTGACGACAATAGATTTGATTGACCAGTCGAGAAGCGAGTCGATAGGCTTTTCATGTAAGCTTTGATAGGTCAATCCGGGAGACGTCACTCGCGAGAGATTGGCATGCACCGGGAACCGACTCGACTCGACATCATCACTGCGGCAGAGCGTCAGCAGCACGACACGAAGGCCATCACGCCAGCCCACGCGAGACGCAGGATCTCCGGATACCCAAACCGGCGATCCTGCAGATCATGGATACGCCACTGCTGCGTTCGGTCAGCAGCCTCGACCTGACAGCCACACACACTCTTAGCCAGACCCGCTGAACGTGGACCCGAAATGACCTGGAGTGCCCAATTGCGTAAGGAATCCACCGACGAAGCAATCATCGAAGCCGCCACGAAGGCCCTCGAGCAGGACGAAATGATGCTGGATCCAAAGGACGCCGCCAAAGTCATCGGCTGCGGCGAACGTTGGCTCCGGGACGGGGCCAACCACAACGGCTTCCCTCACCACCGCTTCGGCAAGTTCCTGAAGTTCAGTCTCCAGGACTGTCGCGAAATCCGGGAGATGAACCGCGAGAAAGCCAGGCCGTCGGAGCTGGCCAAGGCCCGCCGCCGAAAGGCCACCGCGCGCAAGCCCCCCGAGGGCGGCCCGGCCACCCCGGCCACCCCGGCTGCCAAGCCGCTCAAGCCTGCTTCTCGTTCTAAAAGTCAAGTGGCATGAGTGACTAGGCAAGGCCACGAAGTTAAGCACGGGCACGAGCTGGCAAATCGTCCGCGAAGCATCGGAGTTCGGGATGCAAGAACGGGACCTCTGATAGAAGCGGGAGACCGACCAAGATCTCCCGGTCGCGAGAGAGGTCCCGTTGCCCTGCCAGCTTCCCACCACGATGACAATCACCCACGAAGACACCGTCTCGGACGATATCTTCGCCCTCAAGCATCTCGGTGAGCTGACCCAGCACCTGTCTTTCGAGCTCATCGACGAAGTGCTGGTCCAGCGGCGGTTGCGGCAGCTGCCGTCCAGGGGCGGCGTGTACTTCGTGCTGGCTCTGTGTCAATTCCCAGAGATTGGCTACGCACGGGTATGCGGACAAGCTGGTCTCCGGAATGCGCAGCCGATGGCGACAAACCACCCTTTGCGTCCGCTGGTCACGCGGCGGCCTTCGTGCCGCCCATGCTCCGCTCGCGCTGCTCCCGCGTCAGCATCGCGAGCGTCGCCCGTAGGTCGTCCAGCGGTATGCCGCCGAACTGGATGCCGACGGAGAAGTTGAACTCATCGCGCTGGCACACGGGCTGGTCGGTGCCGTCCTGGAGCGCGGCCCACAGGTCGGCGATGTGCTGGTCGCGGATCGCGGCGGCGCCAGCGCTGCAGGTCACAGCGCACCATGGAGGAACTCCACGGTCTCCCGCTCCAACTCCTCACAAGGCGCGAGAGAAGGTCGCAGCAGGGCCGATGACGCGGCCGAACTTCGCGCGGACCCGGTCGGGTCGACCGCACTTTCGGCGACAAGACGGGGCCTGGTCGGATCCGTCAAGGCTGAGCTGCTCGGCGTTCTGGTCGCCGCTGACCAGATCTTCGCCACGCACCGTGATCCCGGCCAGCCGTCCGTGCTGCAGACCGGCGCACTCCACTTTGGTAGGTGATCTGGCGCAGATTGCCCTCATATCCGGACAGCCCGGCCAGGCGGCGGATCTTCTCCCACTTCAGGCCGCCAACGAACTTCAGCGTCAGAGTGAGGCCGCTCGGCCTGCCCGCGGCTGGCAGCTCGACACCGAGCCGCACGACCAGGCCGAGCTGGCCGCCCCGCGACACTGGACTCCTGCAGCGCCTACGCGACGACCTCGACCAACACACCGTACGCGCTACACCCGACCGTGAGTTCCTTGCCAAGCTTGACCGACAGCTCAGCCGTATCTCTCCAGGATGAGAGCGGCTTTGGCGAAGGCGCTGAGCCGATCATGGCGTGGGCGATGCTCGCAGGCCGCGACCGGAGTAAGGCGGCCTGCGGGCAGAGGGTTAAGGCGCGACAGCGCCAGGGCGGAGTCGATCCATACCGCCTCGTCGAACACCTGCCGGGCTGCTTGGGCGCCCTGCTGCGGGGCTGTCGACACTTCAGGTCTTCGTTACAGAACTCCACGCACATACAGTCCTGGATCGCGTCCAGCGCGGAGTCAGCGGAGCCATCTGCGTCCGTCGGGCGCCTGCCAAGCGCCCCGCGTGGTCTCTGGGATGCGGTGGACAGCGGCCAGCAGATAGGGGGCCTGGATGTGGTGGGCGGTGAGGAGCCACAGGTCGGGGACCTCGTTGGCGGCCCGGCCGACGCTGCAACGCCGGCCCGCTCGTGACCTACCGGTCAATCACCTGGGAAGGTACGTCCTCCCCGAGGTGATCCACAGATCTTGAGCATGGCTCTGGTCGCGCTGATCGTCGAGCTGGAAGTCCGCGGCGAGGGACTGCATCAGCGTACTGGGCCATTGTCTTGGCGCCGTGGCACCGGGGCCGACTCGCTCAGGCCGGTGGGAGCTTGCACCTCGGCCGCCCAGCAGTACCTGCTCGAATGCAGCACCGCCAGTTGCTCCTTCACCACGCTCAGGACTGGCCAGCAGTACTCGGTGCGGCGTGATCACCTAGCGCGGTAGTGAGGCCGGGAGCCGGAGGCTATTGCTGACCTCCGGCCCCTGTGACGCCTCGCTCGCGTTTCCCAGTTTCCCGCCCGATCAGGCGGGAAACTGGGAAACGGATGGGAAAACGATCATGCAAATCTCTGCGCCGTACTACACGGAGACGCAGCGAACTACCCGAACGCGCATGCGCAGGGCGATGGAAACCCAGATCAACGCCCTGCTGGAGGCCCACCCTCTTTCCCAGGTCCTGACATCGATGCCCGGCGTCGGCGTCAGGACCGCCCCTGTCCTGCTGGTCACCGTCGGCGACGGCACCAGCTTCCCCACCGCCGCCCACCTGGCCTCCTACGCCGGACTCGCGCCGACGACAAAGTCGTCGGGCACCTCGATCCACGGCGAACACGCACCCCGAGGCGGCAACCGGCAGCTCAAACGCGCGATGTTCCTCTCCGCCTTCGCCTGCATGAACGCCGACCCGGCTTCCCGCGCCTACTACGACAAGCAACGCGCCCGCGGCAAGACCCACACCCAAGCCCTCCTCCGCCTCGCCCGCCAACGCATCAGCGTCCTGTTCGCCATGCTCCGCGACGGCACCTTCTACGAACCTCGGACGCCGAAGGACGTCGAGCTCGCCGCATGACCCCAGCAACCCTCAACCACCCCAAACCCGACAGGGATGCCTTGACGAAGGACATAGAGGCACCCCCCCGAGGATAAACGCCAAGCTAAGGGCTTGCAGAGAAGCAACGTGTTGCTTCTCTGCAAGCCCTTAGCGAAACGTCACCTACCAACTCTCCATCACCACACCGGAGATCACCGAAACACAGCCCTCCCTCCAGGTCGAACAGCAAGATCCGCCCTGCCGCACCGCCCAGCCCCGCACCGCGTAAGTTCCTGGCATTGGATGAGAATCCCCTCGGCTACTCGGCGGCCAAGGCCCACGGTCCGTGTCCCGCTCACAGGCCGAGACGGGCACGGACCGTCTCAGGCCAAGCCGAGACGATGCCGCCGTGGCGCTGCTTGAGAGCGAGCGTGACCCGGTCGAGGCCGAAGCCCACGCACGCGCTGTGCCCGACCGAGCCGTCACGCGCCCTCAGCCCGAACGCCTCACCGAAGTGGCTCTTGTGGTAGTTGACAGACGCCACAGCCTGAGGGAGGTCGTCCGCCACGTCCGCGAGCATCTCCCATTTGAGTTCCTCGGACTGCTGCGCCGACGCCAAGTACCTTCCTGTGCTGCCGAAAAAGGGGTCGTTGGCCACTGTTGTTTCCAGATCCAGACCGAGATCACGAAGCCAGCCCTCCGCGCTACTCAGTGCGCGATGGCGCCACGCCGCGACCTCGTCCGCAGTGCCCCAGCGCACGACTTCGTACATGCGGAACGAGCGCAGACGGCCGGTTTCCGCGGTCGCCTCGTTGCGGAAGCAAGCTGCCTCGACACTCAGGCAGCCGGAGTCCGGCCGAGCTCCTTCGGAAATAAGCGGGTACACGTGGTGGCACGCCACCGACGTGAGGACGAGGTCGGTCGGGCCGCTGTCTCCCCCCTCTCGCGCGCCGTGTACTTCACCGAGCAGGTGAGGGAAGGAGGTCGGGTAGCCGACACGTTCCGAGATGCTTCGCGCGATGACGGGCGGAGCAGTGTAATGCTCACCCACCTCACCCGCGAACAGTTTCGCCAACCCGGCACGGAGACCGCTGTGAACGCTCTCGTCCGCACTCGACGTCAGTACGACTCCAGAAGCGGACATCTGTCCAGCCGGAGTCCGCGAGTGGTGTTCTGACTGCCCGGGAAACCTGGTGTCATCGCGCCTGACGGAAGGCTCCCGCCCGGCTACGGTCTCGATCGCCGTGGCGAGCGCCTGGATCGAACTGAAGGTCTCGGGCCTGACCACCTCGTCCGGAACCTCGATCGCGAACCTGTCTTCGATCGCCGTCAGTATCTGCAAGACTTGCATGGAATTGATCCCTGCAAGGCGGAGATCCGCATCACTCGCCATGCTTTCCGCTGCGTCACCAAGAATTCCTGGGTCGGCTAGAATCTCGCGTATCGCGCGTTCCATTACTTCCCGCCTTCACATCTCGATTGAATATCC
The DNA here is from genome assembly GCF_045040105.1 of Streptomyces sp. NBC_01390. NCBI lineage: Bacteria > Bacillati > Actinomycetota > Actinomycetes > Kitasatosporales > Streptomycetaceae > Streptomyces > Streptomyces sp. NBC_01390. The sequence continues at coordinate 2,044,820 of NZ_CP109551.1, forward strand.
AGCGCGCCGCCACAACGGCCGCTATGGGGGCCCTTTCCAAGGCCTCGCCCGTTCATGGAGTGCTCGCGGATTCCGCCCTCCGGGAACGCTTGACCGCTTTCCACCAGACCGGGTTGTCCCGGTACCAGGCCACGGTCTCCACCAGCCCTTCCTCGAAGCCGATGCGCGCCTCCCAGCCCAGCTCCCGCCGGATCTTCGTACTATCGAGCGCGTACCGGTCGTCGTGCCCCGGTCGGTCGGCCACCCGGATCATCGCCGACTCGTCCGCGCCGCACAGCCGCACCAGCCGCGCCGCGATCTCGGTGTTCGGCAGCTCCTCGCCGCCGCCCACGTTGTAGATCTCTCCAGGCCGCCCATCGGTCAGCACGGCGTGCACGGCCCGGCAGTGGTTGTCCACGTGCATCCGCTCGCGGACGTTGTGGCCTTCCCCGTACAGCGGGACCGACCGGCCTTCCAACAGGTTCGTGACGAACAGGGGGATCAGTTTCTCGGTGTGCTGGCATGGCGCGTAGTTGTTGGAGCAGCGGCTGATCGACGCGTCCAAGCCGTGCGTCGGGTGGTACGAGCGGGCCACCAGATCGGACTCCGCCTTCGACGCCGCGTACGGCAAGTTGGGGGCCAGCGGCCAGCCCTCCGTCCAGGAGCCGGACGTGATCGACCCGTACACCTCGTCGGTCGAGACGTGCACCACCCGCTCGACACCGGCCCGCAACGCCGCATGGAGCAGCACCTCGGTGCCCACCACGTTCGTGCGGAAGAACTCGCCAGCCTCGCGGATGGAGCGGTCGACATGCGACTCCGCCGCGAAGTGCACCAACGCGTCCTGCCCCGCCATCAGTTCGCGGACCAAGGCCGTGTCGCAAATATCGCCCTGGACGAACTCGAGCCCCGGCGCGGACGCTGGGAGGTTGTTGCAGTTACCGGAGTACGTCAGCTTGTCGAGAACCATGACGCGGGCACCTTCCGCCCCGGGGTAGCCGCCGCTCAGCAGCGTCCGGACATAGTGCGAGCCGATGAACCCGGCGCCTCCGGTGACCAGAATCCTCAACGCGCCACCTCCACTTGGGAATCGTCTCCTACGATCAGACGGCGCCCTTCGCCCGCCGACCGGACCGCTGTCCTGCGACCGATAACCGAACCGCGGAGCCCGCGCAGGCCGGAGAGCGTCGGACTCTCCAGCACGATCAAGTCGTCGATATGCGTGTCCCACAGCGTGCAGTTGCTGCCGATGGAGGTGTAACGGCCGACGTAGCTGTCCTCCACCACGGTGCCCGCGCCGATGATCGCCAGGCCCACGGTCATGGAGCGGACTACCCGCGCTCCCGGCTCGACGACGACATCCCCGATGACCCGGCTGGCCGTGTCGATCTCGCCCGCGAAGGCGGGGGGTGAGGCCGTCGATCAGACGGCCGTTGGCATCCGGGACGCCGTCCACGTGACCGATGTCCGCCCAATAGCCGGTGTACTCGGAGGCCTTCACGGTACGGTTCCGGGACGTCAGCCCCTGGATGGCGTCGGTGATCTCCAGTTTGCCCCGGGCGCCGGGACCGATGGCGGCGGCCGCCTCGTGAATCGCCGAGGTGAAGAAGTACAGGCCGATCAGGGCGAGATCGCTGCGCGGCCGGGCCGCCTTCTCCACCAGCCGCAGCACGGTCCCGTCCGCGTCGATCTCGGCGACGCCGAAGGCGCTGGGGTCGGCGACCTTCTGCACCACGTTCTGCGCGTCAGGGCGTGCGGCGGCGAACTCGCACGCCAGGTAGTCGACGCCCTCGGGCACCAAGTTGTCGCCGAGGAACTTCCGGGCGACCAGCACGCAGTGAGCCAGGCCGAGCGGCTCGGTCTGCAGGACGTAGGTGATACGGGCGTCGAAACGGGACCCGTCGCCGATCCGCTCGCGGAGCGCGGCGATCGGGTCGCCGACCACGATGCCGATCTCGGTGACGCTGGCGCCAACGATGTTCGCCAGCGCGAGTTCCAGGACCACTTTTCCGCCGACCGGGACAAGTTGCTCCGGCAGGGAGTGGGTCATGGACCTGAGGCGCGGGCCCATTCCGCCGCACAGGACGAGAGCCTTCACCGGAACCGCACCGCCTCGGCCGCGTCGAGCAGTAGGGCCGACATGACAGGGCACCGCCGCCGGATTCCCTCGTGTCTCGGGAAAGGTCGCCTTCGTGCCACATCGTCCTCAGGCACCGTAGGCCGCCGCTTGGATTCCGTACAGGTCGGCGTAGTGGCCACCGTTGAGGGCCTTCAGCTCCGCGTGGGTGCCGGACTCGACCAGACGGCCCTGCTCGAGGACGAGGATCAGGTCGGCACCAGTTACGGTGGAGAAGCGGTGCGAAACGATCACGGTGATCGCTCCCGTGCGCGCGGCGAGCCGGCGTGCGCGTTCCATCTGGCGCTTGAAGACGGCGTGCTCGCTGGGGGCGTCGAGGGACGCCGTCGGCTCGTCCAGGACGAACAGCAGAGGATCGTCCCGCATGACGGCACGCGCGAGCGCGACCCGCTGCCACTGGCCCTCCGAGAGATCGACGCCACCCAGTTCGCGCCCGAGCTGGGTGTCCATGCCCTGGGGCAGCGCATCCATGAGAGCCGCAAGGTCAGCGTCCCGCACGGCACGGGTGATGCGGTCGCGGTCGGTCAGATGCGGCAGGTCCCCGAGGCCGACGCCCTCGGCGAGGGTCGTCTCCAAGCGTCCGAAATCCTGAAACGCAGCGCTCATGCGCGAGCGCCAGTCGGCGGTGTCGAGGTCGGCGAGGTCCGTGCCTTCGACAGTGATCCTGCCCTCGTCCAGTCGGTAAAACTTGGCAAGGAGCTTCACCAGGGTGGTCTTGCCCGATCCGTACTCGCCGACGATCGCGACCACGGTTCCCGCCGGAATATGGAAGCTGACGTCGGAGAGGGCGAGTCGGTCCGTGCCGGGGTAGCGGTAGGAGACGCCGTCGAAGGCGATGCCCTTGTCCAGCCGGGCAGGGGCGGTGGTGGTGCCGGCCGTGCGGGCGGTGTCGGCGGCGGCATAATCCCTCAGCCAGAAGTACGACTCGATGGCGGTCCTCGTCGCGAGGGTGCTCGCCGTGCGGCCGACCGCCTGCTGCACGACCTGCCTCAGGCCGGACGCCACGATGACGGCCATCACCACATCGCCCGCAGTGCCTTGGCCACGCGCCACCTGGAAGGCGACGAGGGCGAGCGCTCCGACGAACCCGCAGGCGAACACCGCCCAGCCACCGAACTTCCACCCCGCGGCACGCACCCGCGCCCGGTAACGCAGGTGTGCCGCCTCGTCCCAGGCCGCAGCCTGCCGGCGGGCGATCTCCTCGCCGGCGCCCGCGACGCGGATGTCCTTGCCGCTGTCGGCGCGGGTGCCGAGCTGGAAGAGGTGCCGCTGGAGCCGGAAGACCTCGGCAGTCGCCGTCTCGGTCTCGACCACCGCCTGCTTTCCACGGTGGTCGAACCACAGCGGGAGCGCGGCGAAGGGCAGAAGGAGCAGCAGCCAAGGACTTACGGTGCCCAGGATGAGGAGCATGACGCCCAGCTGCAGTCCCGAGCGGACGGCCATGACCATCTGCCACAGGCTCATGCCGATCTGCCAGCTGTTTTTGCTCGCTCCCTCCAGCCGGTCGAGGAAGTCCGTGCGCTCCAGGTGGTCCAGCCCCTCGATCCCAGCGATCCACCCTTGGATCTGCGGGCGCAGCTCCAAGCCTGCCTTGTCCAGGAGCAGTTGGAACAGGTCCCAGACCGTGTGCTGAAGCGTCACGGTCACGCCGTAGCAGACGGCCGCGCCGCATGCCGCCGCCATGGCCGTACCCAGCATGCCGTGGGCACTGGCGTCGATCACGGCACGCAGCGACAGGGCGATCCCCGCGGCCGCCACGATGGTCAGCGCGCAAACGCCGAACATCCCGGCGGTGGCGGCCGGGGCCAGCCGCCAGGAGACCCGAAGCATCTCGGCCCACAGGGCAACGTAACGCCTCACAGCAGTTCACCTTCCTCGATCGCGTGCCGGTAGCCCTGCTGGAAGCGCTCCGCTTGGATCGCGAACATCTTGGCGTAGCTGCCCCCTGCGGCGACCAGTTCATCGTGTGTGCCAGATTCGGTGATCCGGCCGCCGTCAAGCAGCACGATGCGATCCGCCTGACGCACCGTCGACAGGCGGTGCGAGATCAGGACGACACTGGCCTCGTCGCGCTGTGTGGCCAGCCGCTGGAAGACGTCGAATTCGGTGCGAACGTCCAGGTGGGCGGTCGGCTCGTCGAGCACTAGAAGCTCTGCGCCGGTACGTAGCGCGTACAGCGCGCGGGCCAGCACGACCTGCTGCCACTGGCCGCCGGAGAGATCCACACCACCCGTACGTGAGCGTGCCAGTGGCGTCGCCCAGCCGTCGGGAAGCCGGTCAAGGACCGGTCGTAGACCCGCGTCCCGGGCCGCCGCCTCCAACACGCTGGGATCCGGCTCCGTGCCGGGCCGACCGAGAGTGACATTGTCGGCGGCCGACAGTTCGTATTTGACGAAATCCTGGAAGACGACGGATATCCGTTCCCGCCAGGCTTCGGCGCCCACCTCGGACAGGTCCTGTTCGTCACCGACAACGATGCGCCCGCGGGACGGCTCGTAGAGCCCCGCGAGCAGTTTGATGAGAGTCGACTTGCCCGAGCCATTCAGCCCCACGATGGCAAGCAGCTCACCGGGCCGGATCTCCAGGTCGAGTCCAGCGAGCACGGTACTCGTCGTCCCCGGGTAGCTGAATCCCACCTGCTCGAAACGGACAAGGCTGGAAGAGGCGCCACGCTTCAGGGGGGTGGACAGTGGACGCCGGGCGTCGTTCCCGAGGTGCTCGGCCAACCTGTCGAGCGCCTTGACGGCTTCCAGCCCCGCAAGCCGGGTCAGGGCGCTGTCGCCCGACCCGATCACGGTGAACAGCGCCACCGCGGCCGTCACCACAGCGGTCTCCGTCGCGATTGAGCCCCGTCCGCTCACCGTGTCCCTGACCACGGCCGTGATCGCGATCAGCAAGGGGGTTGTCACCAGCAGGACGATCCACAACTGGCTGCGGATGTGACGCTGCCACAAGGCGAACATGGGCTCGCCCCGGGCCACATGGAGCCCCAGCAGCCTGCGCACCGCCCAGCCGCCGAAGCCGAAAATCCGCAGGTCCTTCCCCACTCCCGCCGAGGCGAGCGCTTCTTGCCAGCGGTCCGCCCTCAGAAGCACGTCGACCTGATCCCGCCAGAGTCGTATGAACTCCAGTCGCTGCTGGTAGCGCAGTCGACCACAGGCCAGTGAGGGAATCAGCAGCAACGGCACCAGCCACCAGGCGAACTGGGCGACCGTGAGGCTCAGCGCCGCGATCCCGACGGCGGAGGCCGCCTGATCGAGCTCCGCTAGGGCGGCCTGCCCCGGGGTGCGTTGCGTGTACTCGTCAGGGTCTGCCTTGGCTTGCCGGATCAGGTGCTGCGCCTCCGGCTGTTCCAGGAGGTCGATGGTCGGGCTGCCGGCCACCAAGCTGGTCACGGCCGCGCGGTGCGCTCCATCGATCCGCTGCTGCGCCAGATAGGCCAGCGGTTCCGCCCATGCCTCCGCGGCGTGACTCACCAACAGCACCACACCGAACGCCGCCAGCGGCAACAGCACGGCACCGAGACCTCCGAGGCCGTTCAGTGCCGTGACCCGGCTCACGAGCAGTCCCACCACCACGGCGGTGGCTGCCGGTAGCAACTTCTCTATCAACCGAATCGCGGTAATGGCAGCCGCAGTTCCTTTTCCCGTCGACCACAGCATCCGTAGCAGGCGAAGCGTGTCTCTCATGAGGCTTCCTCTCGCCGGGAGCCACCAGTCGAGTCGGACGTGCTGGGGGCGTTGGCGTAGAGCGCTCTGACGAGGTGGCGGCGGGCGTCGGGTGTGTCCTCATAGGCTTGACGGCCGTGGGAGAGGCGGTCGTTGCGAAAGATCAGCGCTTGGCCGGAAGCCAGACGTATCGCCAGTCGGTAGCGCGGGTTCTCGGACGCCGTGCGGAGGAAACCCAGTGCTCTGTGCAGGCCGCCTGGTGGGCCGGCCGAGTAGTTCCACGTGCAGGTGTCGTTGTCCGTGTAGCGGGTGATTAGGTCACCGGCTTCGTCCACGGAGAAGACCGGGCCCGTGGAGTCCACGTCGATGGCGGGAAGAGTGGAGCGGCGATTGAGTGCTTTCGGAGAGAGGAGTGCCTCCGCCGCGGCCGGGTCCTTCTCGCGGAGTTCGGCGAAGGCGGCCAGGGAGTTGAAGAGCAAGGTGTCCCCGCCCCGATGTGCGGCGCGGACGCAGTAGAGGACGGTGGTCTTGATATCGCCGATGTCGTCCAGAAGACCATCGACATGCCAGGCCTGGCCAGCGGTGGTGCTGAAGCTGGGGTGTCGGCCCTTTGTGTCGCTGCGGATGTCGCTGTAGGAGGCGGAGTAACTCTTCGTCTCCGCATAACGGTAGAGGGCCGGGATATGAGGACTGCCAAGTCGCAGTGCCGCGGACAGCGCTGTGATGGTGGCGTCGGGCGCCCCTGGCTCCCTCATCGTGACTACGGCGAAGCCGCGTCCTTCGAGATTGCGCACGAGCTGATTTGGGGCGTCGTTCTCTGTGAAGTCCACGGGTTGTGCGCACCGCAGATCTCTGTAGTCGGCTTGCAACTGTTGCACGCTGTCACCTCCCGCAGGGTATCGATGCGTGTCTCTCGCTGGTCATTGCACGGTTGACCGGGATGATCGAGGTATTTCCTGTCAGTCGTGAGTTGCCTCGATGCCGCAGATGATCACGAATGCCGCCCTGCGTTGCATTGACCGCGTATGCGACGTGTCGTACGCGGTGGAGAAACTTGGGCTACGAAGCCGATGCCGCTCGCGTGAGGCGAGCGAGCGCCCGGGCGTCACTCAGTAGGGAGACTGCGAAGTCCTGTGATCCCCGCTCCGCCGCCGAGAGCACCTCGGACAGGAACTCCCTCATGCTGTCGGCGGGTTCCACGGTGTGCACGCTCACCCGGTCCCCCGCTTGCACCCGCAGGTCGATCACCATACCCGGAAGCGCGGAGAAGGGGCGCTCGATCTCGACCGTGAACCCTTTCCCCATCAGCCGGACGAAGTTCTGATAAGCAGTGGTGAAACCGAACTGCCCGACGACGGTACGGCCGCCCGGATAGCCCGCGAGCATGCTGTACGACGTCTCAAGCGCCTCGGCGGTGCGATCGCCCACGATGACGTCGAGGCGCTCGGGCTCCAGACCCCACAGCACCCGCCCCAGGGAGACCGCGTAGGGGCCGGTGTCCAGCAGTGCCCCACCGCCCTTGGCCCGGTCGTACCGCCAGTCGTCTGCCAGAACGGGAGGCGTGAAGACCGCCAGAACCTTGGTGACCTCCGCGTCGAGGTCGGTGAGGATCGACTCGACCGCCCTGAACATAGGGTGGAACGAGTAGCAGGCGGCCTCGGCGATGACGAGCGATGCTGACCGGGCAAGCGACACCATCTCCTCAGCCGTGTCCGGGTCCGGCAGGCCGGGCTTGTCGACCACCACATGGTGCCCGCACTCGAGCGCGCAGCGGACCACGCGCGCGTGGTCGCTGTTGACCAGCGAGACGTAGACCAGGCTGGGGCGGGCAATGGTCAACGCCTCCCTCCAGTCGGTGTACACCGTTCCAAGCTTGGCCACGGATCCGAGGACCTCGGCGCTGACGTGCGAGCTGACGACGTTGATCCTCTCGATCCCGGGGATGGACGCGGCGGCCGGCAGCACCCGCCGCCTGGCGAACCGGGACAGGCCGATCAGTAGAAGTTCCATGGCTTGGGAAGTCAGCCCCTGGGGGTGAAGGGGACCACGTCACCCGCACGCTCCCCGCCCGACAGCTGGCCGTTCCTGTCGGTGCGGACGTACGCCCGGTGCAGCCAGCGGTCCTTGCCGTCCCAGCGCGCGGCGAACGGGGCCCGCCCGTGCGCGATGCGAAAGTTGTCAATGATCAGCAAGTCGCCCCGGGTCAGCAAAACCGGTTCGGTAACCTGTGCCAGGGCCTCCGACAGCGCATCGAGGGCATCGACGTCCTGCGGGGTCTCAGCGGTGAGGAACGACCGGTTGAAGCTGACGTACGGGTCGTCCTTGTCGCCGTACAACGGCTTGACGCGGGCGATGGCTTCCGGGTCCGCAGCGTCGAACCGTCGCGTGAACACCCGGTCGAACAAGTGGCCCCGCACCTCGTCGCTGAGCAGCGGCAGCGCCTTACGGATCGAGCCGACGAGTGTCGCGGCCTTGCCCTCGTGGTCCCCGCGTGAGCAGGAGAGAAGGATGTAGTTCGGCTGGCGGGCGTGGTGCGAGAGGTCCGTGTGGAACTCAAGCCGAGTATCAGAGGTACCCCCGGACAAAGGATGAGCCTCGGGTGTCGGGTACAGCTCGTGGAGGACCGTGAGGGAGCGGCGGTTGCCGTAGCCCTGGTCGTAGGCGGTGAGGAGGCCCAGGGCCCCGCCGACGACGCAGAGCATGGCCTCCATGTTCAGCAGTCGCCGGTCCTCCGGCGGGGGGCTGGAGAGGGGGGTGGGCGGCAGCTCGTCGTCCGGTTCAACGGGCAGCCCCCGCAGGAGCAGGTATCCGTCGAGGTTGCCGTCGGCGTTGAAACGGTCCAGACCGTCGCGCAGTTCACGCGGCAGGCGCTCCGCCAGCCGCCGCGCGTCCTCGAAGAACGCGTAGAGGTCGGCCCGCGGCACTGTCGGCAGTGTCGAGGCGAGAGCGAACAGTTCTTCCCGGTACGGGCCGCAGTCGATGATGGATGAGGACATGGAGGGGAATCTCCCTTCGGCCTGGTGTGAGTGTCAGAGCAGGCAGGCGATGAGGCTACGAGCCTCGACGTTGACGTAGTAGCCCGAGTGGATCAGGCGGTTGAGCAAACCCAGGCTCATCCACCGGTAGTTGTCCGGCGCGTTCACCCGCTCCCCTTCCGGGACGTGGACGACGACGTGTGTCGTGTCCGCGCGCAGAAATCGCCCACCGTCCTCCGACTGCACGTTCTTCATGCGGATCCAGGACTCGTGCGCGTCAAGGTATTCCGCGAGAGGGGGGTAGTCCTCCGGGCCGCGGTAGCGTCCCGGAGGCAACTGCACCGTCGCGGCGAGTTCCAGCCGGTCCGCGAGGCCCGGCTGGATCATGGCTTGGACGAGGAACTGGAGTACTCCCGAACGGCGCTGGCAGATGAGGGCCACGATGCTGCCGGGCATCGGCGCAAGCATCGGTTGCGACCACCTGGTGACCTCCCGGTTCGTGGCCTCGACCGACAGCCCGACGATCCGAAAGAAGCGGTCCTCGCGGTGGTGGATGCTGTCCGTGTCACGCACCCAGTCGTCCATGTCGCGCAGGCTGATACGCCTGACGTCCAGGCTGAACCTCGCCTTCTGGTCGATGAGCCAGGTCATCGCGGCGGAGACATCGGCGTCCGACCGGTCCGTTCTGTGCGACTCGACCACCTGGAAATGGAACTCGTCCCGGATGCCACCGTAGGAGTCCGGATCATCCTCCGCGGCGTACGAGATGCCCGCGAGCACCGTGCGCGCGTTCATGTTCACGCGGTTCCCCCGTTCGAGCTGCTGCCGCAGCTGCCCGAGCGTCAACCATGCGAAGTCGTCGGCCAGCGGGACGTCCTCGTCCTCGGGGACCTCTACGATCATGTTGCGATTCCGCTTGTGCAGGTACCAGGAGGCATGCTCCGACAGGAGTTGGTCGAAGATGATGCGTCTGCCGGCGTGCTCAAGGAAGTACTCCAGATACGGGGTGGGCCGGCCGCCGTGCACACGCTGGTAGTTGCTGGGGGTTGCCTGGACGGTGGCCGCGTACTGGACCAACTCGCTGTTACCCGGCTCCATCTTCGCCTGCATCAGGAAGTGGTAGACGCCGTTGATGCGCTTGACGAGGATCCCGAGGATGCCGATCTCAGGTTGCACGATGATCGGCTGACACCACTGGGGCGTCGGTCCGAAGTTCGTGCGTACGGACAGACCCTCCACCGCGAAGAACCGGTCGGACGCGTGGGAGAGGCGGTCGTTGAGCCGCCAGTCGGGCAGCGCGTCCAGCGGAATCTCTTCGACGCTGTAGCGGGAGGACGCCGATCGCTCCTTGAGGAAGGAGTCGGGGTCTGGTGTCTCCGCTCCATTCAAGGTCAGTGACGATGCCAGAAATCCATCGTGAAGACCTGCCTCGGTTGGCATGAATCACACCTCTCCGTCCGGCCACGCTGATGGAGTGCGACGAGATGTCACAGGATTTCGCGGGAATCGCCCGCCGCGACTTCCGCGGCCATGCGCTCGATGCCGGCAGCGAGGTCGAGCGGTTCGAATTCGATGATGTTCCGGAGCCGCGACAGATCGACTGCCAGGTTGCCGGTGTCGGTGTGCGCATGGGGGCCTGGTGTGGTCGCGATGACGGAACCCGTGGCGGCTCCGACCGCGTGGAGTACATCAGTGATGGAACGGCCCACGCCGGTCCCCACATTGATCGTGCCGGGCAGGTCGCGCCCGGATTCCAGCAAGCCGAGGGTGGCCGTCACGAAATCGTCGACGTGGACGAAGTCTCTGGTCTGCCGCCCGTCGCCGTGGAGCGTGAAGGGCTTCCCAGTCAAGGCGCTCCGGAATGCCGCCGCCACGACGCCCTGCCCACGCGACTCGGGCAGGAGGCGACCATAGATATTCGCGCAGCGCAGCGAAAGGGTGCACAAGCCGTGCACCCTTCCGTAGTACTCCATATACTCCTCGCCGATGCGCCGTGACATCCCATAGGGAGACGTGGGTTCGACAGGATCCGACTCAGACTTCAGTTCGTCGCCGGGCGCATAGACGGCGCCGGCCGACGACAGGAGAACAATCCTCGTCTGGGGACTGAGTGAGCGAACCAGCTCACAGAGCCCGATCACCAGCGTGAGCGTTCCGATCGCGTCGGCCGCGGGTGCCGCCGCCGAGGGCAACGGAAAACGGCCGCCCGCGGCGATGACGATCGCGTCCACGTCCTGGTCGAGAGCCTCGGGCAGACGATCGACACCGTTGCCGGAGAGGAATCGGATCTCCCCCGGCCCGGGATCGGCGTCCCGGGTGCCGAAGGGGTCGGAGCGGCCGACCACCGTGGCGCTCCAGCCACGCCGCGCCGCGCCCAGGGCCAGTGCGTTTCCCAGGAATCCCGCCCCTATCAGCGTGATCCGTGTCATCGTGCTGCCCCGACGTCAGTCCGTACGCGACTCTGGTCCAGCAGCAGCTCCTTCAGCCGACGGACGACCGTTTCCTCTCCCTCAGCGCTGAGCGCTCGGGGGTCGACTTCGAGCTGGCCCAAGTGCAGCTTGAAGTCCCGAAGATAGACGGCGGGGGCGCCCGCCGTCATCTCCGCGGCGAGGGTCACGGCGCTCCGCCCGGCCGCGGCGGGGTCAACGTCCATCAGGACGCGGTGGATCAGGCGCCCGGAGTCGTCCTGGGTGACCCGGGCGGAGAGGCCGGGGAGCTGGTCCAGCCGGGCCGCGAGCTTGGTCATCCGTGCGAGCTGCGCCGCGGCACGCTCCTCTTCCGGGACGACGGTGTACTCCCGGACGGCCTGGAGCAGCCCCATCAGGTTCTCCTTGCCGACTTTCATGGGCCGGGCGATGCCGGCGTACTGCGCCCGGCACGCCGCGACCAGCTCCCCGCTCCCGCAGATGAACCCAGAGGTGGGCGCGCCCAGCATCTTGGGGCCGCTGTAGATCACCAGGTCGGCCCCGCTCGCCACCCAGCTCCGCAGGTCACTTTCGCCCGCGGCGTCCACGATGACGGGGACGCCACGCTCACGGCCGATGGCGACCAGCTCCTCCAACGAGACACCTTTGCGGTGCACTGCGTGGGTGCGGGAGGTGACATACACGAGTGCCGCGGTCCTCCCGGTGACAGCGGCGGCGATCTGGCTCCGCAGCGTCTCGTTCACAGCGCCCACCTCGACGGTCCGGCCCCCGCCCAACGCGATCATCTGTGTGATGGGGGCACCGCCGTAGCTGATGGAGTGGCCCTTCTGCAACACGATCTCGTTGGGCTGGTCACCGGGATCGGGCAGGCGCTGAACACGGAGGGCGTCCGTCCCGGCGACACAGGCGGCCACCGCGATCGCCATTCCGGCGGCCGCGCCGGTCGCTGGGCACGCGTCCTCGCTGCCAGTAGCCTCTGCCAGGAAGATGCCGGCGGCTCGCCAGAGCTGGTCCAGGTCGACGTGGAAGCGTGCCGCGTTCCCCATGGCCATGATGACGCCCTCGCTGAGCGTGCAGCCGCCCAGCGGTGTCGAGTTGGCCTGCGCGCTGACGATGGGTGCGACACCGAGGTCTCGGTACTCCATAGTATGAATTTCCTGTCGTCTCTACATTTTCGGGTGAAGGTCCAATTCATCCGCCGCGGAGTTCCTCGTCCAGCCAGGCCACGAAGGCCGCCATGCTGTTCTCGTAAAGCCGCTCCATGCGCCGGCCGGGCTTGCCGACGGCGCCGGTCTTCACCTGGTGCAGCGCGTCGGCCAGGCTGTCGGCACTGGGTTCGCGCAGGACGACTCCCAGGTCTTCGCGAGCGACGACGTCGCCGGAGAGCCCGTGAGGGTCGATGATCGTGGGAATGCCATGCAACCAGGTGTCCCGCAGGCGCAGCCGTGTACCGGTCTCGTTCTCCGCGCCCGGCCTCGCGATGCAGACGTACGCCTGGGCGGCCTTCACGTACTGGTCGCGTTCGGACGGGGTGAGGGGCTTCGTGTGCAGGTGGACGCGATCACCGAGCCGCAAGTCGTCGATCGCCCTGCCGACCTCGGCGACGGTGGACCGAGTGTCCTCGGTCGGTGCCGCGTGCAGGAAGGCGGCACTGGCGTCCACGCCGCGGTCGCGGAGGACCTTCATGGCCTCCACCAGCATGAGGGGCTCGAAGAAGGCCCAGATGCCGCCGGTCCACAGGAAGTCGGCCATGAAGACCGGCTTGACGGCGTCCGCCGCCTCGAGACCGCGTCGGCCGAATCCGACCGGCACGGTGCTGATCAAGTGGTCCAGCGTCGATGATCGGGCAATGTCGGCGGGAGTGATCCGGCCGAACGCGCACAGCGTCGACAGGAGCGCCGCACGCTCGCCCGGGGAGCGGCAGAGAAAGTGGTGCGTCACCTGCAGCAATCGTCGGTAAGTGCCGAGGAATCGCTGGTGCTCGCCGGTCGGGTCGGTACAGGCTAGGACCGAGGGATAGCTCATGTGCTCGATGGGCGCCCGGCACTCGCCGATGATCAGTTTCCGGTGGGCCACAGCAAGTTCGATCCGGTCCCGGTCCGGTGTGTCGAAGAACATGACGGCGTCGGCCATGGCAATGGCTCGTGCCGCTTCTTCGCCCAGCGCGACCTTCTCCGCCGCACCGAGGCCGACCGTGTCCGGCGCGAGTTCCGTGATCACCTGCACCGTATACCGCTCACTGAGGACCTGGGCGATCTCCGAGAGACGCTGCCCTACGCCGGCGATGGAGGTTTCTGACAGGGAGTACGAACCCGCGTCGATAACGATGATGGGTTTGCCGATCATTGCTGTGTGCTCACCATCCGTCAGGAGAACTCGACGAAGTAGAAGGGCCGTCCAAACTGTTCGCGAACTCGTCGGCTGCCGGCGCCGTCCCGGCGGACGTCGGCTCGCGCATGGCCGAACTCCTCGGCCAGCGCGTGGACGGCGGCCGCGCGACCTCCTATGAAAGTGAGCTCGTTGACCCCCAGGCGGAGCATCGGACCCGGCAGGCCGGGAAGGTCCACCTGGATGTTGACCCGGATCCCGTGGTCGTACAGAGACTGCGAGAAGCGGTCGGTCTGCTCGGCGTTTCCGATCTTCACCCAGACCTGGTGGGTGCTCGTGGCGTGTCCGTCCTCGTCCACGGCGACGTCGAACCCGTTGGCCGCCAACAGCTTGCTGAACAGCCGAGCGTTGTCGATCACCTGTTCCGCGTAGGCCTGGCCGAAGTGGGCGAATTCCGCGGCGGCGAGTCCCAGGGCGAGCGTCTCGGCGAAGTGGTGGCTGCTCAGCATCGTGAACTGAGCTTCCTTCAGTCGCTGGTGCAGCCCCTGGTTCCGGGTAAACAGCACACCCTTGTGCGGCCCGGGGAAGCTCTTGTGCGTGGAGCCGCCGATCGTGTCGGCGCCCGCGTCGAGGGGGTTGCCCAGGGCGCCCCCGAGGATCAGTCCCAGTGTGTGACTGCAGTCCACATGCAGAAGCGTTCGCGGAGAGTGCGCCCTGATGAGGTCCACAACACCCGACACGTCTAGCTCGTGGCGACTGTTCTGGAGGTCCAGGTAGACCAGTTCCGGTTCCCTCTCGCGGAAGACCTGCCCGAGCCGCTGCTCGTCGACCCGGCCGCGAACGACGGGCACGGTCACGGACTCAAATCCGAGCCGGCGCGCGACGTTCGCGGTCGCGTAGTGGCCGCCGGAGGCGGCGTCGACCGAGACGACCGTTCCGCCCGGTTCTCCGCCGAGACCGGCCATCGCCATCATCATGGCCGACATCCCGGAGATGGGTCGCTCGTTGACGTACGGAGCGCGGGCGAGCCGACTCAGGTGACCGACGGCCAGCTCCGTCTCGATCTCGGCCACGTCCTGGCCGCCCCGGAACTGCCAGAATTCCGGATCCAACGCGTCATTGAAGAAGTATCGGTTGTAGTAGTCGGTGCTGAGCGGCAGCTGGGCCAGCGGCGACAGCTTGTTCTCGCTCGGCACTAGGTTTACGGCAGATTCTGCCTTTCTCTGCTGAGAAAGGAATCGATCGATGATCTTGCGGAGCTCGTTGATGTCAGCCATCCCTGGATTCCGCGAGCTTATATATTGTCAAGCATTTATGGGCGAACTCGCGAATGTCTTATTTCTATGGGATGAAGCACTTTCCCATGCGGCTAACCAGTTTTCTGGGCGCACGGCCGTCTGTCCACCGACTCTTCGTCATTGGCGGATCGGCCGACGCGTCAATCGTCGATCGCCTGGTAGACAGCCCTCCAGAACCGGTGAAAGACCGGCAGTCCCCACGCCTCCGTGTACTGCGTGATCAACATCGTTGTCATGTCTTGGGCCGGGTCGTTGAACCAGGTGGTGCCGTACTTGCCATACCAGCCGTAGCTTCCGACCGAGAGTCCGAGGGGTGTGCGCCGGGTGCTGACGCCCGTCCCGAAACCCCAGCCAAAGTTACCCAAGGCCTCGAAGTACCCCGGCGGCCAGACGAACGTGGATGCCGCCTTCTGTGTCGGCGTCAGGTGGTCGCTCGTCATCAGCGTCACCGACGACGGCGAGAGGATCCGAACGCCGCGGTGGGTGCCGCAGGCCAGAAGGGCGGAGGCGAAGGCGAGGAAATCATCAGCAGTCGAGACGAGCCCGCTCCCCGCGGCCTTGAACGCGGGCGGCCGTCTCCAGAGCCCGTCGGAGCTTTCCTCGACGACGACTCCGCCGGTGGCGTCGTCACGCGTGTACGCGGTCGCCAGCCGAGGGACGTTCGCGCCGCTCACGCTGAGGGAGGTGTCCTTCATCCCCAGCGGCTCGCAGATCCGCTCGCGCAGGGCCTCCTCGAGGGACAGACCGGTGGCGCGGGAGACGAGCACGCCCAGGACCAATGGCGCGATGTTGTACATCCAGCGCTCACCTGGCTGGTAGGCGAGCGGGAGCGCGCCGAGGGAGCTGATCCACTCGTCCGGCGACGGCCCGGCATCGCCTGGACCGTCCCAGCGCTCCAGCGCGTTCAGCGCGTCGGCGATCGGGATGGTTCCGGGCTCGGCGACCACCGTGCCGGTGCCGAGACGGCAGGTGAGGAGATCTCGTAGCGTTATCGGACGGTTCGCAGGGACGGTGTCGTCCAGTGGCCCGTTCGGATCGGCAAGTACGGTCATGTCCGCCAGTTCCGGCAAGATGTCGTCAACCGGGGCGTCGAGGCGGAGCGTGCGGTCCTCGATGAGCGTCATCACGCAGGCGGCGACGATCTGCTTCGTCCACGACGCGATGCGGCAGATGGTGTCGGATGCCATGGGAATCTTCGAGCCTGGGCCCTCGAAGGAAAGGCAGCCCGCCGCCTCGATGTGGACCTCGCCGCGGCGAGCGACGACGGCGACCGCGCCCGGGCTGAGGCCAGCGTCGACGTGACGCTCCAGCGCGTCTCGCACGCGGATCAGCCGTTTCCGCGAGAAACCACCTGCGGTCATTTCCCCTCCTCGCTTGTCCGTTTTCGTATTTAAATGATGCAATCTGAGCGCTCAATCGCTATTCCTGGCCATTCGTGCGAGTCAATGAGGGCGTCCCCGCTCGGGCGCCGCTTCTGGTCACCACGTCCTGGCCGCTGCAAGGACGGCGCGGCGCGTCAACACCCGGGCCAGGTGGGCGCGGTATTCCGAGGAGGCGTCCGGGCCGGACGGTGGCGAGGCGCCTTCGGCCGCCGCGTCGGCGGCCCGCGCCACGGCCTCTTCCGTGGCGTCCACACCGGTCAGCGCCGCCTCGGCCGCAGACGCCCGGAGCGGCGTGACGCCCATGTTCGTCAGCCCGATTCTCGCTTCAGTGATGCCACCGTTCGCACGATGTACCGCCACGGCCACGCCGACCACCGTGCGGGCCTGCGCGGAGGGCCGGAACTTCTGGTAGTGGAATCCCCAGTCCACGCCCAACTTGGGTACCCGGATCTCGACGAGCAGTTCGCCGGGCTCCAGCGCGGTCTTCAGATGGTCGACGAAGAACTTGGCGGCCGGGATGGTTCGACGCCCGCGCGGGCCCTGCGCCACGAGTTCGCCGTCCAGCGCCAGCACCACCGACGGCAGGTCGCCGGCCGGGTCGGCGTAAGCGACGGAGCCGCCGAGGGTGCCGCGGTGGCGTACAGCCGGGTCGCCGACCGTCTCCGTCGCGCTGGCCAGCAGCGGGGCATGGCGCCGGACCAGCGCGTCGTGGAGGACGTCATGATGGGTGGTCATGGCCCCGATGACGAGCGAGCCGGCCTCTTCCCGGACGCCGCGCAGCTGCGGTACGCACCTTACATCGACCAGCGACTTCGGGGAGGCGAGCCGCAATCGCAGCATCGGTACCAGGCTCTGGCCGCCGGCCAGCACCTTCGCCTCCTCGCCGCCCTCGGCCAGCACACGTACAGCTTCCTCAACGCTCGTAGGGCAGGCGTAATCGAACGCCGCGGGGATCATGCGGTACCTCCCTGGTCCGGAGAGTCTCGGGGCCGGAACGGCGGAGTCGCGTTGAGGAAGTGCGCGAGGGTCATGACTGTGCCCCCTCGCTGCCTTTGGCCGCCGCCTGGTCGGATGCCGCGGCGAGCACCGCCCCAACTATGTTCTGGTAGCCGGTGCAACGGCAGAGGTTGCCGGCCAGCGCCTGCCGGATCTCCTTCGGACTGGGGTCGGGGTTTCGCCGCAGCAGATCGCGGGCCGCCATGATCATGCCAGGGGTGCAGTAGCCGCACTGCAGGGCGTGCTGCTCGTGGAAGGACCGCTGTAGTGCAGTCAACTCGCCTTCAACTGCCAGTCCCTGAATGGTCGTCACCGCACAGCCGTCCGCCTGGACCGCCAGGACCAGGCAGCTCTTGATGCTCATTCCGTCCAGGTCGACGGTGCACGCACCGCAGTTGCCGGTGTCGCAGCCGACCGTTGTGCCGGTGCGGTTCAGTAGATCCCGCAGATAGTGGACGAGGAGAAGCCGGGTTTCCACTTCGTCCTCGTACACCGTGCCATCCACGTTCACCGAGATGCGGTTCATGGGCGACGACGGAAGATGCCGTCGATCATCAGCATCTGACCGGTCTCGTCGTCACCGCTGTGGTTCTGCTCCAAGGCGACCATGGAGAAGCCTCGTGCGGTGAGGAAGTTGAGCATGTCGCCGAAGGTCGGCACGTCGTGGTGCATGTCGACCAGGGGAAGTTCGAGTTCGAGCAGCGCAACGCGGTCGAGGAGCGGTCCCGCGCCCTTGAGGACGGACAGCTCGGCGCCCTCCACGTCCAGCTTCAGGTACACCCGACGGTTCTCACAGCCCAGTTCGTCCCATAGCGAGCGCAGCGATCGCAGCGGAACCAGCTCCGCACCGGCTTCGACGTCGTCCGGCCACATGCGGGAGTGGAGCTCGGTCCGCCGGAAGAGCGACGAGCCGAGCGATGTACGCGTCAGGTTCAGGAGGACCTGGCCGTCCTCCGGCCCGAGTGCCACGTTGTGGCAGTGCCATGCGTCGTCCGACTGGGCGGCTTCGGAGAGTACGGCGAAAGTCTCCGAAGCCGGCTCGAACGATATAATCTCCCCGCGAAAGCCGCACTGACGAATCCACTTCGCATACTGACCGCCGTTCGCACCGCCGTCGATGACCATGTCGATGTCCCGGAGGAGGACGCGTCGCCGTTCCTGAGAGGTCATCAAGTTCTCTGTGTACGGCGGGAGATCCCGTACCTCGCGTGGTGCTGGACGTGCCATGACATCCTCGCCTTCGGCATGAGCGTGGTTGGGCGCGGTGCCCGTGGGCTGAGGGAAACACCGGGTTCACCGCCGCGTCTGGCGTCTGTCCCCCGCTTCATTGATCGCCGCCCAAACACGGCCCGGCGTCAGTGGCATGTCGATGTGCCGGACACCGAGGTGGGCGACCGCGTCGATGACAGCGTTCTGCACAGCGGGAGTCGAGCCGATCGTCCCCGATTCGCCGATTCCCTTCACACCGAGGGGATTGACGTACGTAGGGGTTTCGCTGGCTTCCAGCTCGAAATCGGGGAGATCGGCGGCGGCAACGGCCCCGTAGCCGGCGAGCGTCGCGTTGAGCGGAGTGCCACTCGCGTCGTAGCGCACCTCCTCGAACAGCGCCTGGGCGATCCCTTGCGCGATACCGCCGTGGCGCTGCCCTTCGGCGAGGACCGGATTGAGGATCGGCCCTGCGTCGTCCACGGTCATGTGGCGGAGCAGCGTGGTCATCCCCGTCTCGGTGTCGACCTCGACGACTGACAGGTGCGCGCCGAACGGAAACGTCGGCTGGTCGGAGTCGAACTCGACGTCGGCACTGAGGCTTTCCACATCGGCGTGCTTGATGACCTGGGCCCAGACCACGGACCGGCCGGGATGTCCGACGGTGTGCCAGGTCCCGGAAGCGGCGTCAAGGACGATGTCGCTCTCGCTCGCTCCGAGGAGGCCGGCGGCATGCCGTCGAGCCTGGTCCCTTACGTGGGAAGCGGCCTTGAAGACCGCGGAACCGCCGAGCTGCAGGGATCTGCTCGAATAAGTGCCGACGGCCTTCGGGATGAGGTCGGTGTCCCCGTGCACGACGGTGGTCCGGTCCATCGGAATGCCAAGTTCGGCCTCGACCAACATCGACCACGCCGTGTGGTGGCCCTGGCCCTGCGTGGAGCTGCCGGTCAGGACGGTCGCCCGTCCGTCGGCGTCCACGGTCACCTTGGCGGTCTCACCACCGCCACCGGTCATCTCCACGTAGACGGACATGCCGATGCCGAGCGCCTTCGTGCATCCGTTGTTCCTGCGAGCGGTCTGTTCGGCTCTGAGCCCGGCATAGCCGGCAGCGCCGAGGACCCTATCGAGGGCCGCCTCGTACTCACCCGAATCGTAGTGGGCCCCCGTCCTGGTGTGGAACGGGAACGCGTCCGCGGCGATGACGTTGCGGCGGCGGACCTCGGCCGGATCCATTCCGATCTCGGCGGCGAACAGGTCCACCGCTCGCTCGATGGCCGCCGTGGCTTCCGGTCGACCCGCGCCGCGGTATTTGTTGACGGGTGTCGCGTTCGTAACGACGACGCGGTAACCGGTCTGCACGTGTGGGATGTCGTAGACGCCGGGGGCCATCGTGCAGGTCACCGGAGCGAGCGTGCTGGTGCGCGGATAGGCGCCCGCGTCCTGGACGACATCGAGGCGGTACGCGGTGATGGTGCCATCGCGTCTGCCGCCGATCTTGACGCGGTTGAGCTGAGCCCGCCCCTGGGTCATCGCGATGAGGTTCTCGGCGCGGCCCTCCGCCCATCGCACCGGGATACCCGACTTCCACGCCGCCCAGGCGACCACGATCGCGTCCCGGTCGATGCCGATCTTCGCGCCGAAGCCACCGCCGACATCGGGGACGATCACCCGGACCGCCTCAGTCGGGATGCCCAAGGTCTCGGCGAGGGTGCTTCGGCAGCGCTGGGCGTTCTGGCTGCTGTGCCAGACGGTGAGTCTGGTGCCGTCGAAGGCCGCCGCGGTGGCGCGGCCTTCCATCGGGACGCAGGCCACGCGGTGGTTCACGATCTCCCGCTCGACGACCACGTCCGCGTCGACGAAGACGTCGTCGTCGTAGGCGTCACGGCCCCGCTGGTCAGCAAGGTTGGTTCCGGCTTCCTCGAAGAGCAGGGTGTCGTCACGGAGCGCCTGGGCGTGACCCACGACGGCGGGTAGCAGCTCGTACTCCACGACGACGAGATCCGCGGCGTCTTGGCCGCCGTACCGCGCGTCGGTGAGCACGACCGCGACCGGCTCGCCTACGAACCGGACCTTCTCCCCGGCGAGCGGGGGCTCCGCGAAGAAGCCGCCGTCGGTGCCCGAGCTCCGGAAGGGCTGCGGTGCGGGCAGATCGGCAAGGTCCGCGGCCGTGTAGACGGCCACCACTCCGCGGTGGGCTTCCGCACGCGAGGTGTCTATCCCAGTGATGACCGCGTGTGCGACCGGGGATCGCACGAAGGTCACGTACGCCGCTCCCAAGAGTTCGGGTACCCGCAGGTCGTCGACGTAGACGCCGCCCGAGGTGAGCAGCCGCAAGTCCTCCACCCGGTTCACTCGGGTCCCGAAAGCCCTCACGGCGCGGCGTCCGGGACCTTGCTGGTGCGCAGACAGCGGCACACCATCGGCAGCTCGATCTTCCGGTCTCCTGACAGACCCAGCTCGTCGCGCAGGTAACCGGCCAGCCGCTCGTCCACGGCATCGCGGGCCTCGACCGCCAGCGCGATCGCGCTGGCGTCGGTCCCCATGAGCCCCACGATTTCCTCGGCCGTGACGGACATCGACCAGCTCAGGCGCAGTTCGGCGAGAGGGCGGCACAGCGACCCGGTCGGCGGGTCCATCACGTCGCGGGTCGGTGGCTGAGCGGTCGTGCCAGGGCCGCTTTGGCGGGCCCGTAGCTCGCGGGTGAACCGGTCGAGTTCGGCTACCCAGGGGATGGACAGATCCCGGTGGTTCCACAGGACTCCGAACGTACCGCCGTCTCGGAGCACGCGCGCGATCTCGGGCATCGCGCGCTCGGGGTCCATCCAGTGCCAGGCCATGGAGACGAGCAGCGCGTCTGCCCGGCCGTCGGCCAGGGGCATGCTCTCGGCGGTTCCTGGCAGCAGCTGCGCTTCCGGACAGTTTCGGGCGAGGATCTCACGCATCCGCGGGTCTGGCTCGACGGCGACGACGTGCTGTACGCGGCCCGTCAAGCGCCGGGTCAGCGCGCCGGTGCCGGCAGCGAGGTCGATCACCGTCTCACAGCCGTCGGGGAGGAGCCAGTCCAGAGCGGCTGTCGGCACACCGGGCCGAAACCGGTCGTAACGATCGGCGATCTCGCCGAAGGACAGTCCTCGTGTTCCGCTGTCGGCCACGCCCATCACCTTCTCGTCGCACATGTTTCTCAGTCGGAACGTGCCGCGTTCTTGTCGACCTTGGTCTTGACCTCGTGCTGCAGATCAAGGCCGGTCATCTCGGCGATGCTCGCCACGTAGAGCACGACGTCGGCCAGTTGCTCCCCGAGAGGCTCCTGCTCCTTCCGCCAGGCAGTGAAGGCCGCGGCCGCCTTTTCCTGGAGCATGCAGAACTCCACGGGCACGTCGGTGGTGTTGTAGCCCTTCAGTACCTTGTTGTCCCAGGCGATTCGCTGTAGGGAACCTAGGTCCATGGTGTCCTCCCGTAGCGGGGCGCTCTCGTACTCGTCGGCATACGCGGCAATACTTCCCTCCCGCCGTCGCCGTGCCTACTGGCCGTTCGGCCACGGGACAACAGCCGGGTCAGGTGCCCTGCCCGCCGAATCCGCGCGGTGCGCGGCACGTTCCAGTCGTCGCGCTTGAGCCTGCGGTCGGCGGGTGGATCGCCGGCGCCCCGCCAGGGTTGACTGCACGGCACCTGCCGCCGTTAACTCTGCGTTGGATTTCTGTCATCAGGTGCCCGGCCTAAAACGTTGGAGTAAGCCATAGTGGATTCATCTGTGACCAAGACCGTCATGGAGAGGGTACTCAAAGTCCCGAACTCATTTCGCCGACTGGACAGCACGAGCGTGGACGCACAGCGTATCCACGGAATCTCCCCCGACCTTCTCGATATCTTGCTTGATTTGGGTCTGCCACATAAAGGGGCCAGCGAGGCTGCCCGCTTCGACCGCTTGGACCTGGAAAACATCAGCGTGGCGCTCCGTCTTCCCTCGAAGCACTGGCTGGCCATGCGTATGTGGCCTCGCCACCTCACGAGGCCCCGAACCGAGGAAGAATCAGTCTGTAAAATCCACGTGTCCTGGCGGTGCCCAGAACTAGGCCACGAGGGGGTTTGTTCCTTCTCCGCCAGCCCACAGCTGCAGACGGTCTCCGGAGACTGTGCGCGAGACATTCCCGACGCCGGATCGCTGGAGATCGAAGTCCCGCTCGAGGACGATGAATACGTGTTCGGGGATCCCTTCCATGTGGTCGCCGACGCGGCCCGGACACTCACATATCACCGCATCTCACCCGAGCTGGCACGGGATGACGGATTCCTCACCGAAACACTGCTCGCCGACTGCAGGTCTGCCACCAGGCACCTGATCCGGATTGCCGACTCGACGGGTTTTGAGGCACGCCCCGCTTCGGGATACTTCGTCGGTACGCCTTTCCCCACCGTACACAATTGGCTGGAGCTCAAACAGGAGGAAAGGTGGGTGGCCGCAGACCCCTTCTTCCTCACCACCTTGCGGCGGTGGGGGCTCGTGGACGAGGAGAAATGGCCCACCAATTCCTCGCCACGAAAGATTTTCTGGCGCTTGGGATCATCGGACTCCATGCCCGCGCCCCTGGTCCTGCACCGAGGAGTCCGTCCCGCGCTCACCAGCCTCATGCGGGTGAGCCGAACCCGTCACCCCGGCTGACGATGACTCGGCCAAGCGGTCAAAGGGGCTGCGGAGCGCCCAGTACAAGGGCCGCGGTGGCGCCGCCGAACGCGGCGTTAAGCGACAGGGCTCGGGAGACCCGCAAGGGCCTCGCGGTGTGGGGAATGCAGTCGACGGGGCATTCGGGGTCCGCTTCGAGGAAGCCCGCGGTGGGGGGCAACAGTCCCTCCTCCAGCGCCAGGAGCGTGATGACGGCCTCGACGGCTCCGGTCGCCTCCAGCATGTGGCCGGTGATGCTCTTGGTCGAGCTGACCGGGACTGTACTGGCACCGTCACCGAATACCTGGTGCAGTGCCAGTGACTCGGCAGGGTCGTTGCGCGGTGTGCCGGTACCGTGCGCATTGACGTATCCGATCTCCTCGGCGGTGACACCAGCGCGCCGGAGGGCGGTTTGTGCGGCGGCGGCAAGGCCGCGACCCTGGGGGTGCGGCTGTACGGGATGGTGGGCCTCAGCAGCGAGGCCCCAGCCCAGGATCGTGCCGTACGAGACGGCATTACGCCGCCGTGCGTGCTCCGCGGACTCCAGCACGAGGACCGCGGCGCCATCGCCGTGCAGGAGCCCCTTCCTACCCACGGAGAAAGGCCGCATCAGGGCCTCGGGGGTGAGGGCTTGACCCGAGTCAAATTTGGCGAAAATGTCTTCGTTGACCACGTACGCCCCTCCGCAGATCACGGAATGGGCCCTTCCAGTGCTGATGAGATGCGCTCCGTACGCGATCGCGTTGGTTGCCGCCACGCAGGCGTTCACGTACGCCAAACGGGGCCGGCCGAGACCGAATTCATCCCCGATGATCTCTGGCAGCAGCCCCGGCAAGGTATGCATCAATCCGGCTCCGCCAGCTGGATTGCCCGCGGCGTGAACGGACCAGAAGTCCATGCTTGCCGCATGCTCGCCACTGGTGCCCAGCAAAACGGGTGCGTCCGCCCCGTTCTGACCTGCCTTGGAAAGCGCTTCGTCAACACACTCGCGCAGTGCGGTCAATTGGGACAATGGGCCGGGGTACTCGGCGGCGTACTGCGCCCGATAGGGGGACGCGTCGAACCGCTGGACCTTCGTGAAGGCCGGTTCTCCGGAGAATATATTCTCCTTGAGCGTCTGGCTGCCGAATCCGAACGCCGTGAACACGCCGTACCCCGTGACAACGACCTCTTGCACGCTGATAACCTCCGATAGCTACGCCAATGACCTCGACAACGGGCAGAATCAATTGCACTGTAGACGACCGACCCGACACGGCGCCAGAGTCTCAGGATTCCCATGAATCAGTTGGCATCCGGAGAGGCAGCTGCAAGCATGCGATTGGTACTCGTAACTGGCGGCAGTCGCAGGCATAGGCGCCACCATTTCCAGAGCGTTTCTCAAGCAGGGGGGCCGGGTCGCTGTCGTCCAGCGCGGCTCCGATGTTCCGCCAGGTGCTCATGCGATCAAGTGGACGTTTTCAATCCTCAGGAGATAGCCGCCGCATTCAAGGAGGCTCGCGACCTCTATGGTCCCGTCGAGGTCCTGGTAAACAATGCGGGGATCGCGGGCAGCACACTCCTCACGGGAATGCGGGACGAGCGGTTCTTCCGCGTCCTGGAGACGAATCTCGATGGTTCCTTCTGCGCCACTTGGTGCGCATATCCACACATGGCGAGAATGGGCCGGGGCAGGGCTTCGGTGTAGTCGCTTGTCGTCCGGTTTCATGACGATCCGTCGTATCTATTCAGCAGGGTGCGAGCGGTTCGCCGACCGGACGGCACGATCGCTACCGGTAGTTCGTTAAATTCGGTGGTGGCGTGGGCTGACGGCAGGTCGGGTTGGTCGTAGGTCGGTGGCAGGAGTCAACTCGCTTGCTGGGGGCTGAAGATGACCTCTCGCCATCCGTGTCCGCCTGCGCCGGGACCGTTGGAGGACTACGCGGCCCGGTTCGACGACCTGTTCTTCAGCTTGGCCCAGCGCCGAGTAGCCCCAACTACCGCAGTTACACGCTCTTTTGACAGACCCCACAGTGAGTCATGCTTCCGACCACGCCAGCCGGTCACCGGGGGGCGACGTGCCGCCCGGGCAGGATCGGGCCCGGGCGGCACGTCGATCCGGGCCAGTGCGGCTCGCGCACAGGCACGGACGATGGCGAACTCACGCCGTCGCCCCTCGGCGGCTCAGGCTAAGACCGCTTACCCCTCGGGGAACAGCGTCACACCGAGGAGATTGGTGAACGCCTCCTCGGCGGCCACCACGGTGGGCAGGATCGTCTCGATCATCTGTCGGGCCCTGCGTCACATGCGGTCGCGGGAAACTCCACGCCGAAGAGGTTGAGCAGGGCCGCCGCCTTCACCGCGGTCTCCTCGAACTCAGCGTCAGCGTCGGAGAGCGTGGTGATGGCTCCTCCCGTTCCGAAGGAGACCGCGTTCTCGGTCATGACGATCGTCCTGATCACGACGCTGAGGTCCGCGGCCCCGTTCAGCGAGAAGTAGCCCAAGGCACCCGAGTAGATCCCGCGGGGCCCTTCTTCCAGCCTGTCGATGATCTGCATGGTGCGAATCTTCGGCGCGCCCGTCATGGACCCGGGCGGGAACGCCGCGCGAACGCAGTCCACAGCGGTGCGGTCCGGCCGGAGCTGCGCATGCACCGTACTGACCAACTGGTGCACGGTTGCGAAGCTTTCGATCTCGAAGAGTCGATCGACCCTCACCGAGTCGGCCTCAGCGCACTGACTGAGATCGTGGCGGACCAGGTCCACGATCATCAGGTTCTCCGCGCGGTCCTTGGGATCGTTCGCGAGTTCGATGCGCAGCCGCTCGTCTTCGGGAGCGAACGGTGACCGCGGGCGCGTGCCCTTGATCGGCTTGGATGACACAGCACCGTCAGCGCCGACTCGCAGGAACTGCTCGGGTGAGGAACTCAGCACCGACAGCGGCCCGAACCGGAGCAGGGCGCCGAAAGGTACGGGATTCTGACGGCGCAGACGCTGGTAGGCGGTCCAGGGGCTGAATGTGCCAGAGCCGTACAGCATGTTCGTCAGGCAGATCTCGTACGACTCACCGGCGGAGATCTCCTTGTGACACGCGCTGATCAACTCCAGATAGCGCTCTTTACCGTGCCGTAGCCTGCTTTCGTCGAGCGTGCCCGGCGATCCGGAGAGCGTGGCCGTGTCGTCGGAGTGGGCGCACGCTGGCGCGGCCAGTTCTTCCAGGCTGCGGTGGGTTCGTTCGAACCACTCCGTCGCCGCGGCCTCATTGTCGTCCACCAGGGCCAGAAGATGGATTTCATCCAACTCGTGGTCGAACGCGACGGCACGGTCTGCGAAGATCATGCCCGCGTCGGGGTGGGGGGAGCGGTGCGCTGGTTCCCCGCCGCACTGCGCTTTGAGTTCGTACCCGAGGTATCCGACCCAGCCCAAGGCAAAGTTGAACGGAAGCTCGGGCGCTTCGGCCCGGTGAGCGCGCAGGTCGTTGTCAAGCCAGTCGAGGAACGGACCCTCGACAACCTCTCGGCCCACAGCGGAGGTCACGACCGTACGTCTGCAGTCGGCCTCAGCCTCGGCGACCCGGGCCAGCGGTCCGCCGGCGTCTCCCATGAAGGAGAACCGCCCCCCTCGTTCACCAGTACCGCTGCTGTCGAGCCAGAAGGCCTGCCGGCTCTCGGCATAGAGCGTGGCGAACGCCCGCTCGGCCGAAACCGCGAACGGAAGTCTCCGCACTGCCACGCGCCGGCCGGTGCGGTGCCGCTGGACTCCGGTCCCGTGCGGCCGGCTCGCCGCATGGGTCAGCCGCATGAAGTTGCGCAGTATGCGCGGCCCATGAACCGTGCCGATCGATTCGGGATGGAACTGCACCCCCCACAGCGGGCGGCTCCGGTGCCGGACCCCCATGAGGACCCCGTCCTCCGTCCAGGCGATGGCCTCGAGGTCGTCTGGCAGGTCCGACACCGCCAGGGAGTGGTAGCGGACCGCTGTGAACGGCGAGGGCACACCCCTGAAGAGGTCGTCTCCGTCATGCCTCACCAGGGACTCACGGCCGTGGAAGATCTCCGGGGCCGGGATGACCCGGGCACCATGGACGTGACATATCCCTTGGTGGCCGAGGCAGACACCCAGCACCGGAATCTGTGCGTGGCGAATGACATCCGCGCAGATGCCGAAGTCCTCGGCCTCCGAAGGATTGCCCGGGCCCGGAGAGATGACGACGTTGTCGAAGTCGTCGAGCAACGAACGGTCCCAGCCCACGTCATCGTTCTTGATGACGGTCGGAGCGGCCGCGTTGATGGTTCCTATGCAATGGGCGAGGTTGTGGGTAAAGGAGTCATAGTTGTCAATGACGAGCGTTCGCACCGCTATCCCTTTGCCGTAGAAGGACTTCCCGGTTGCGGATCACCTTGCCGTTCGCGTTGCGAGGCACCGCTCCGGAGAGCCGGAAGACCTTGGGTATCTTGAATTCGGCGAGACGGAGTCGACACCAGTCCGCGACGTCGCCTGCGGTGAGTTCGGCGTCGCCTCCGAGATACGCTTCGATGACGTCACCGAAGACGACCACAGCTTCCTGTACACGCGGGTGCAGGAGAAGCGTCTGCTCAACCTCCGTCAAGTCGACTTTCAGTCCGCCGATCGCGACCACGGAGTCGGCCCTGCCGCGATACGTCAGAACTCCGCTCGCTGAATCCCGGTCACACCGGTCGAACGTCCGGAGCCATCCGTCCCGGAATCGGTCAGCACGGTCCGACCAGAGGTACGGCGTGGATTCCATGCGAACGCGGAGCTCTCCCTTCACGACATCAACCTCCATGCCGGCCGTCGGCTTTCCCACCACGGGAGGTTCCGAACCCGTGGTGAGATCCGCGGCGATGATGCCGGTCTCGGTCGTGCCGTACACCGGGCTGATCGGCAGCCCGTACCGCTCACGGAACCGGGTCCAGATGCCCAGGGGCAGCAGTTCACCGGCAGAGACCGCCAGGCGCAGCGACGGGACGGCGCCCGGTGAGGAGCGGGCGAGCAGGGCGAAGTGAACCGGTACGCCGAAGATCGCGCTCGATTCCGTCGCCCGTGCGGTCTCCACCAGAGTGTCGGCCCGCATATGGGACGGAAACACCATCTGCGCCCCGGAGTTCAGACCGTGCAGTATGCCTCCGACCAGGCCCATGGTGTGGATGACGGAGTTCAGCAGAAGTACGCGCTCCCCGGCCCCCGGCATGCCCTCCAGCACGGCGTATCGCTCAAGTTCGGCAAGCAGGGAGGCGGCGGTACGGCCGATGATCTTCGGTTCGCCGGTGGACCCTGAACTCACCTGGATGAGACAGACATCCGACACGGCCGACGCACCTGTCGGGCGACGCTCCAGGGTGAACGGCACATCCTCGACCAGATATCTGGTCATCGGATTCACGGGCCGCGCGGAGAGCAGGAACTCAGGTTCGCAGATACGCAACAGGCGATCGACTTCAAAGGCCGTCGACCGGACATCGATGAGCATGACCTGCGCCCCGCGGGTCCATGCGGCGAGCATGGCGTACAGGAGGGTGGCACTGGGCGGCATGTACAAGGCCACGGAGGAACGCCTGCCGACCCCCTCGGCGGCCATCCTCGCCGCCAGGACTCCGACTCTCTCACGCAACTCCCCGTAGGTGACGGAGCGATCGGCCAGAGCCCACACCTCGTCGTCACGCCGTCGTCCCACAAGCCCTTCCCCCCACCAGGAGGGCGAGCCGGTGACGGCCATCAGCCCTCCAGGGAGACGCGATCGGGGAACTCCTTGGCCAGATACCCGTGAAACGCCCTCACCGACCTGAAGGAGGAGCTGTCCAACCGCTCGGGCGGGATCTCGAAGTCATGGCGCTCTTCCAGCAGGTGCAGGATCCAGACCAGCGTGAAGGAATCGAGTGCGAGAGGGCTGTCGACGTCGAACTCCGCGGGCTCGTCGGGCTCGTCGGGTCCCGCCCCGTCCTGCATCCTCATACATTCAGCCACTATGTCCTGGACGTTCTCAAGAGTGATCATCTTGGTTCTCCCTGTCTGATAGGCCGGGTCAGGCGTGAGGGGTCGTGACCGAGTGATCTCGGTGCACGGAGGAGAGTTCGTAGGTGTAGGCCTCCTGTCGCCCAGTGCCCGCATCTGCGCACAACTCCATGAGGTTGCTGAGCCAGCCGAGCGGCACAGCCGGCTTCCCGCTGATGCCGCAGGTCGTCGCGAGGGGTTTCTCCGAGAGCGTGAGCCGTGCTGCTCCCGTGTCGGTCTCGATCCGACGGAGCAGGATCGCGGCCGCGGCGTCTCCGGCGGGCAGCCGCAACCTCCAGCCCGCCGCCGCCGTCAACTCGTTCACGCGGCGGACCCGTTCGTTGGGCTCGATCTCCACCCCGATCACGAGCACTTGGTGTAGTTCTGGGTCGTCCAGGAGCGCGTCGGCAACTCTGAGGGCGTCTCCGGCCGGGTCAGGAACCGCCGAGATGCAGGTGAGCGGCCCGTAAATGCCGTAACGCCGGGTCAGATGGCTGAGGATCGATGTACTGACCGACTGGAAGAACATCAGGGGATTGGACAGTTTGCCCGCGACCGTCCATTGGGTCGCGGTGTCCACAGTCACCACGTCGCCGTACATGGTCGCGAGCACGATCGCGGTCCTCGCTCCGAAGCGTCCGACGTGGCCGTCCGAGGCGTCCGCAGGTCCCAGGCACGCCGACGCCGCCGCGTGCACCAGCGGACCGAAGCGTGAGATCGCAAACCCGGAGATCTTGGGCAACTCCTTGGGAGCCGCCCCCGGGACACCGGATGCCTCCTCTCCCCACGGCGTCAGACATGCGGCACTGACGATGGCGCGGTCGGACGCGAGCACTGACGGCATGGGTCTCCCTTGCGGCTACGGGCCTCCTGGTCGGCCGGTCTGGATCGTCGAGGGTGTATGTGATCACCCGCTCGCGTTCGCCGCGATCACTTTGAGCAGGTCCCATTTGGTGGCGATGACAGCTATTTCAACCCGGGAGCCCACCCTGAGCTTGAGCATGATGCGCGCGATGTGCTCCCTGGCTGTCCTCTCAGAAATCTTCAGCTTCGCGCCAATACTGTAATTTGTCATGCCGGTAGCGACCAGGCGAAACACTTCGAATTCTCGCGCACTCAGAGTGGATATCCTCGAGTTCATCTCATCGATCTCGTCAATCAGTCCGATACCGTTCTCAGCTATCATATCTCTCCGTCATGGAAATACCGTGTGCGCCGAATGCAGGGCACAATGCGTTTAGTCCGGCTCTTATTGGACTGGTTCACGCCGGCCTGCTCATCAGTCAGTGGCGCCGTGTGCCACCATGCGTGGTTTAGCAAGACTGGCGTGGGCCGCCGCAACGACGCGGTCCGGGGTGAAGCCGTACTGCTCGTAGAGGACCTCGCCCGGCGCGCTGGCGCCGTAGTGGTCGATGCCGATGACTTCGCCGTACTCGCCGACGAACTCACGCCAGCCCATCGCGGCGCCGGCCTCGACCGAGACCCGGGCCTTGACGCCGGGCGGCAGGATCGTCATTCGGTAGACGGCCTCCTGCTCGTTGAACCACTCGACGCATGGCATCGAGACGACACGGGTGGGAATGCCCTCGGCCTCAAGCAGTTCGGCGGCCCTCATCGCGAGGTGAACCTCGGACCCGGTGCCGATGAGGATCACGTCCGGCGAACCCGTAGACGCTTCGACGAGCACATAAGCGCCCTTCGCGGCACCCTCGGCGCTTCCGTGGGCGTTGCGGTCGACGACAGGCAGATCCTGCCGGGACAGCAGCAGTCCAGCAGGGCGGTCGGGCCGCTCCAGGATGGTGCGCCAGGCGACAACTGTTTCGTTCGCGTCGGCCGGACGGACGACATCGAGGTTCGGTACGACGCGCAGCGAGGCTGCGTGCTCGATCGGCTGGTGGGTGGGACCGTCCTCGCCGAGGCCGATGGAATCGTGTGTCCAGACGTACGTCACCGGGAGCTTCATGAGCGCCGCGAGGCGGACGGCGGGACGCATGTAGTCGGAGAAGACGAGGAAGGTGCCGCCGTAGGCGCGGAACCCGTAGAGCGCCATTCCGTTCAGAATGGAGCCCATCGCGTGTTCACGGATACCGAAGTGCAGGTTGCGGCCGTAGGGCGACCCGCCGTACTCCTGCGGCAGGAAGCTGTCGGCGCCCTTGATGTCCGTAAAGTTGGAAGGGCCCAGGTCCGCCGATCCGCCCCAGAGTTCGGGCAGCGACTCCGCCAGCGCGTTCAGTACGACACCCGATGCCCTGCGGGTCGCGACAGCGTGGCCGGCCGGGAACGACGGAAGCTCCGCAGCCCATCCGTCGGGCAGCCGACGCGCCAGCATGCGATCGAGGAGCTCCGCCGCGTCGGGCCGCTCGCCGCGCCACTTCTCGAACCGGCGGTCCCACTCCCGTCGCACCTTGCCGCTGCGTTCGGCGAGCTGACGGGTGTGCGCGGCGACGTCCTGCGGGACGTGAAGCTCCTGGTCTTCCGGCAGGCACAGCACACGCTTGGTCGCCGCGATCTCGCTGTCTCCCAAGGGCGAGCCGTGCACCTTCGCGGTACCCCGGGCGTTCGGGGCGGGCCACCCGATCACCGAGTTGGCGGCGATGATGGACGGTCGGCCGGTCTCCTCGCGTGCCGCGACCATGGCGGCATGCAGCGCGTGCACGTCGTTGATGTTCTCGACGCGCTGCGTGTGCCAGCCGTACGCCGCATAGCGCGCCAAGACGTCCTCGCTGAAGGCAACGTTCGTGTCGCCCTCCATTGAGATGTGGTTGTCGTCGTACAGCACGACGAGGTTGCCGAGTCTCTGGTGACCGGCGAAGGAGGACGCCTCCCCGGTCACGCCTTCCTCCAGGTCACCGTCCCCGGCGAAGACCCACACGGTGTGGTCGAAGACGGATTCGCCAGCCGACGTGTCCGGATCGAAAAGTCCGCGCTGCTTGCGCGCTGCGATGGCCATACCCACCGCAGTGGCGAGGCCCTGGCCCAGCGGCCCGGTGGTCATCTCCACTCCGGCAGTGTGGCCGAACTCTGGGTGCGCCGGCGTGCGCGATCCCCACCGGCGCAGCGCCGCCAGGTCCTCGATGGTCAGTCCGTATCCCGACAGCAACAACTGGATGTAGAGCGTGAGACTGGAATGGCCGCAGGACAGGACGAACCGGTCGCGGCCGATCCAGGCCGGTTCCGACGGATCGTGCCGCAGGAGACGGTGGAACAGCAGGTACGCCGCCGGCGCGAGCGACATCGCGGTCCCCGCATGACCGCCGCCTGAGCGCTCGACAGCGTCGGCCGCGAGCACACGGCTCACGCTGACCGCTCTGTCGTCGAGGGCGGACCATTCGAGGGTTGGGACAGCTCTCACTGGGATTCTTCTCCTTCAGCTCTGCGTGCAGCACTCGTCGGGCAGGCGTTCGATGTCGTTCTCGTCGAAGAAGCCCAACGCCAGTTCCAGGAATCGGGCTGGAGACCGGCCGTTGTTGGCGATGCGGTGTGTCAGGCCGCGGGGAATCCAGATCCGCTCACCGGGGGCGGCCGTCCACTCTCGTCCGTCGACCCTCACGTCGAGCGGGCCGTCGAAAACGGTCCACCACTCGTCGCGTTTCTCGTGGCGGTGAAGACCGATGTGCTGCCTCGGGTCGACGGTGATGAATTTGACAGTGCATTCCGTGTTCAGCGTCAGCAGTTCCTGAGTGCCGTACGGCCGCTGGTAGAATTGAACGGCAGGTTCGGCGGATGCAGAATTCATGGACGCTCTCTCATGACGTGGTGAGGTCACACACTGGTTCGGGTGGCCGACTTCGAAGGCGCGTCCACGAGATTCCTTAGCCGCGACAGATCGCCTTGGATCAGCAGGATCATGAGCTGGCGGTCCTTCGCCGGCAGCGCGTCGACGACATCGGCAGGAAGGCTCGTCACGAAGGTGCGCGCGAGGGACAGGGCGTCACTCAGCGCGTCGTCATCGTGCAGATGCAGAGCGCGGAGCATGTCCCGCACGTCGTTGCGGCACATGTCGTCGGCGTACGGGGCCACGAGTTCGGCCGCGCTCGTCCGGATGACGTCGAAGGTGTCCACCACCATGCGCATGCAGGCAGTGATGTTCGACGCCTCGTGGCGCCGCTGCGTGATGGAAGGTGCGCCGTTCTCCCGGATGCGCCAGAAGTAGACCACCTCCGGCAGCACGTCCACGGCGGAGGCCTCGATGTGCGCACGCAGCATCACCGGGGCGTCTTCGTAAGCGGGCAAGGCGAACGTGAGCTCGTGCTCGTCCCAGAACGAGCGACGGAAGACCTTGTTCCACACCATGCGGTCGCGTACGAGCGCGGTGTGCCGACGTATGTGAGTGCGCCGCAGGTGGCGAGCGAACACGTCCTGGTATCCCGGGTGTGGTCGTACACCGCTGCTGTCGAGCCGGCGAACGTCCCCCGAGGCGATCGCGGATCCTGTGGACTGGAGGGAGGCGACGAGCGAGGCGTAGCCCGTGGCGGGTACGACGTCGTCACCGTCACAGAACGCCAGATACCGCCCCTGCGCTGCCTGGACGCCGGTGTTGCGGGCGGCGCTCAGTCCGCCGTGAGGCTGAGTGAGCACGCGAATACGCGAGTCTCTCCCCGCCCATCGTTCGGCGATCCGTCCGCTGGAATCCGTACTGCTGTCGTCGACTACGACGATCTCGACGTCGGTGAGATGCTGGTCGAGCAGGGATTCCAGGCATGCGGAAACATAGTGCTCGACGTTGAAAACGGGCACGACAACACTGAGTGACGGCGACATGGTTCGCACGATCTCCCCTATGGATAGGACCGATACGGAACGGAGCTTGAGTGAGCACGTACGAAGCGGGGTCCGCCGCTGTCGACCCCGCCCGGCTGCCGGGCGATTCGGTCAGAGGGCCAGCGCGGCTTCGACGAGAAATGTCTCCAGCGCTTCCAGCAGGGCGCTTGCTTCGCCCGGCATGACACATCTGTCGTCGCAGGCCAGATCGATCACGCAGTCCTGTCCGATACTTCCCAGACTGGCGAACAAGGTGGCGTCACCCATGCTCCGTCGGGACGTGGTCGCGATCGATGTGGTTGATCCGCTGCCGCTCAGCTCCGCCACCCGGTTTTCCAGACCTGACCACGAGCGGTGGTCCGTCCGCACATCGTTGAAGTAGTACGACAGATCAGTAGCAAGGCCTCGCGCGGAAAGCTCGGTAAGCACGCCGCGCCATCTCAGGGTGTCGAACCGGGCTCGACGGTAGGCGGAGATCGCCTGCGCGTAGACGTTCTGTGCGTAGGGAACGAAAGCGCCATCGAGTTCGTCCCGGGGAATGACCATCAGACCGTTCCCGAGGGTCTGGCCTACGAAGTCCATGAGCCCCCGCTGTCGGCGGTTGTTGCAAACCAGAAGCATGGCCGAGAGGTCGCGTGCAAGATGCCGGCGAATGAGTTTCGACAAGGCAGCCAGAAAAATGCCACTCGGGCTCACCCCACTCCTGACGGACAGGGTCTGAGCTGCGACCGCCGCCTTGTGAGAGCGCATCGTGGTGACCGAGAAGTCGCCCGGTGCCATCGACATGAGGCCGCGGCCTTCTGGCAGCCTCGTCGCCGCGCGCAGCCAGTGGTTGATGGCCGTGTCACTCTGCCGAAGTCCTTCCGGTGACCGTTCGTAGGCGAGCAGATCCGTCGTCCGCATCACGGAGGGGGGCAGCCCGAGACCTTCGACGGCGCTCCGCAGCTGGCGTACCAGAGGGCGATGGACGCCGCCGTCGAACGCCAGATGAGAAAGCGTCAGGACCACATGCGTGACGGATCCGCCGCGTTGCAGCAGTTCGATGCGTATCGGGGCCTCGTGCATGCCGAACGCTTGGTGCAGGAAGTCACGGTGAAGGGGCTCCGGGCGCACATGGAACGCACTCTCCGCCAGTACCCGGTCGGGCGGCGTCTCGCCCACGTGTACCGGTACAACCACTTCGCCGCGAAATGTCTGTGTTACACCTTCCACCGAGAAGACGACACTAAATATGTCGAACAAGCTCAGCAGGGCTTTGATGCGTAAAAGTGCATCATCAATACGCGGGGAGCCTTGAATCGGGAAGGCGAAGCATATATTCAACCGGCTCGCCGCCGACCCCAACGCGACGACTCCGTCCCACATGTTGCCCTGCCCCCAGGTCAACGGGAAAGGTCCTTCAGTGTGACCACGGAGCAACAATTCGCGGAATTCCCCAGTTTCACTACCCACGCTGATGTTCCATCCGTTTCCGGGGTGGACGTTGCCGTGAACGCAACAGTGATCATTTGGAATTCTCCATCAGTCCGCCTTCCGGTGTCAACCCTTTATTGATCGTCGACGGCTGCGGGGGATGCTCCAATCTTTTTCGTCAAGAGGTGGAGTGGTTGATTCATGATTGTTCAGGGCGGTTTGGGGGATGGTAAGTAACTGCCAAGAGTTGCGAACCGTACGACTCGTGATTAGCCTCGAAGTTTCGTGACGGTCCGCTGACCGAGTCGGTGGGCCGTTTTCGTGCTGTGGGCTGAGGCTGTGCAGGCCGAGGGCCCGAGTGTCGCCTCGGGGTGGCGCCGGATTCCACTGTTCCGGGTGTTGAGGTGTTGAGGTGCTGCCGAAGGGATGGGGAACGTGCTGGTCAGCCTGGGTCGGGCAGTTGGGTGAGCCGGTCGAGGGCTGCGGTGATGTGACCGGTCCAGGGCCAGTGCCGGGCCAAGCGGAGCATTCGCCGACGGCCGGGGGTCACGAGCTGTCCGGCCGCGGTGAACAGGCGGAGGCGTAGTCGGCGGGGCTCCCAGAGCCTGGCCTTGCCGGTCAGGGCGAGTATCGGCATCCAGGCCAGCAGGTCGAGAGCGATCTGCACGATCTCCAGCCAGATCCGATTCTGGGCCGTGCGGTGCAGGGGCCGGTTGCGCAGGCCGGGGGTCCGGGCGGCGCGGATGCGGTCCTCGGCCCGGGCCCGCAGCCGGTGACGGAACTCGAGTTCGGCGATCGGCCGGCCGGGCGTGTTGGTGGCGAAACAGGTCAGCCGCATGCCGTCCGCATCCGTGAGCCGCAACTGGGCCCCGGGGTGCGGTCGTTCCTTCCTGACGATCAGCCGCATGCCCTTGGGCCAGCCGTCCAGAACGTCGCCGGTGAGTTCAGCGACCCAGGCGCCGTCGCGGATCCCGCCGTCTGCCTCGACGGCCGCCGTCCAGGCAAATGCCGGAACCTTCAGCACATGCTGGTGGACCTGCTCGGTGATCACCGTGCCGACCGAGTAGGACAGCCACCGTCCCCGCTGAGCGAGCCAGGCGACGAAGTCGTGGGTGCCGCCCGCGGAGTCGGTGCAAGTCAGGGTCCGGCGCCCGCGCCGGTACTTCTTCGGCAGCTGGGCCAGGGCCAGTTGGGCGACGCTGATGTGGTCGGTGGCCGTGTTCGATCCCGCGTTGCCGCCGCGACCGGTTCACCCGTGCCGCCGCTTCCGTGGTCGACGAACCCCATCAGCGGGTGGTGGCCGTAGGTTCGCTTCCACGTGGGTGCGGCGTCCTCCTTGTCCGAGTGCGCGATCACCAGCACCCCGTCGAGGTCCACGGTCACCGTCCCGCCCACATCAGGCGCTTCCCGGTCGGCCAACCGCCAGACATGCTGGCGGACTTCAGCCCGCGCGGAACGGATGGCCCGCAGGGCCTGCTCCCCGGAGGCTGCGAGGGTGTCGATGAGACGGGAGACCGTCGGGTCGGAGGCCACCGGCCCGAACACGGCCGGCTCGGCCCGCAGCATGGCGACATCCGCGAGGCAGTCCGCGCCCAGCGCGACCGCCAGGGCCACGTCCAGCAGGATCTTGCCCGGATCGTGCACCGCCCGAGTTTTCCGCCACGGCGTCAGCGCCGCTGATATCGCGGTGTCCAAGCCGGCCTTGCGGACGGTCTCGACCAGCAGTACACCCCGGCCTGCGAGACCACCGTCCGGCCGCCGCCCTCGATGCGGACACGCGGGTACGACCCGATACGCTTCTTCACCTGGAGAGTGCTTCTTTCACGCGACGACCTGGACCCTAGACGAGTCTCATCGTTGTAGGTCAGGAGCACTCTCCGCGTTTTTGATCACCTACCGGACGCCCTGCAACGTGAAAGCGCGAGGCTAACCATCAGGATTTCTGGCGCAGCACACTAGACGCCCTTCAGAACACGATCAAGTGCCGCCCGGCCGACAGGCCCCCAGTTCGGCTTGCCGCCGGGAAGGCCCCGATCTCCGTTCTGCCCCATGAGCATCAGGAAGAGGCTCTTCATAGCGGCCAGCCCGCGGGCGCGCCGGATCGCCGCCTCGTCTGCACGCGCGTACGTGTCGAAGAACCGTGAAGCCGTGCCCGCGGGTAGCAACACCCATGCGGCAGCGAGGTCCAATGCCGGATCGCCGGCGAACATGTCACCGAAGTCGACAATGCCCGAGAGCGTTCCGCCCGAGACCACTACGTTCGCGGGATGGAGGTCGCCATGCACCCAGAGCGGTGGCCCCTCCCACTCGGGCGCTGCAACGGCGTCGTCCCAGACGGCACGGACATCGTCGGCGAGGTCGTCGAGAGCAACGGCGTGGAAGAAGTAGTCGAAGCCGCCCGTGCAGTCCCTGGGATGCGCACCGCGGTCCGTAGCGATCGGCGCCTCGGCGGGCGCCTCCACATGGAGCGCCCGGAGGAAACCCGCCAACGTGTCGGCCGCGTGGACGCCGCGGCTGATCGAGCCGTGGTCCAGCGGCTCACCGGGAACCCACGTCATCACGGTCCAGTGCTTGGGGAAGCGCTCGGACGGTTCGCCCAACCGCACCGGGGTCGGCACCGGGAGCGGCAGACGCGGGGCCAGCACGGGTAGCCACCGGCGCTCCTTGAGCTGGAGCTCCGGGGTGGGGTCCATGCGCTGCATGCGCACGGCCAACTCGTCCCCGAGACGCCACATTTGGTTGCCCCAGCCGCCCGCCACCTCGCGGATGTCCAGCCCTGCAAGGTCTGGATGTTGCTCCTGCAGCAGGTCGCGGACCAGGTCTGCGGTGATCTCGATCTCGGTGTCAGCCATGTGAAGTCACAGTAGCAGCGCGCGCGGCGGCGTCGTCCAAGGGGTATGGCCGGGTGGATCACGCAATACCAAGGGAGATGAGCGGGCGGTTGGTGTCGCGGGCGTGGTGGCGGAGTCCGGCGGCGATCGCGGAGCGAGAAGAGATCGCGCTGTGGCGTGCTCCGAATGTCGGCGTGCGCGAGATAACGCGGCGCCTGGGGCGTTCGCCTTCGACGGTCACCCGAGAGGCGCGGCGCAACGCGTCCACACGGACGTACCACTTGGAGTACCGGGCCTCGGTGGCGCAGTGGCACGCAGAGCGCCGGGGCCGACGGCCGAAGACGGCGAAGCTGGTCCAGAACCATCGACTGCGCGAATACGTCCAGGACCGGCTGTCCGGCACCATCCAGATCCCGGACACGTCGTCGCCATCGCAGAAGGCGAGGTACGTCCCGCGCGCCGATTCCACGCCGGTGTTGCGGGCGGCGCTCAAGCCGGAGTTGCGTTGCTCGATGACCCGCACTCGGGAGTTCTTGCGCGCCCACGCGTCGGCAATTCGGGCGACTGCCGTCCGCCGAGCCGTCGTCGTCGATCTCAATGTCGGCGATTCGCTGGTTGGTCAGCGAATCGAGGCAGGCGGAGAAGTAGAGCTCGGCGTCGAATACGGGTACGACCATGCTCAGGATCGGTGGCATGGTGCTTCCTGTTCTTCCTCTGCGGTGCTGCCGCGGCAGAGCGCTTTCGGAAGCGCACGAGGCGTCCGGCGTGTTCAACACCGGTGATTCGTTCAGGAAGCGGCAGAGATGAGGCTGAGGACGGCGTGGAGCGCGTCCGGACGTTCGTCAACCGGCCGGTGCGCGACTTGGTGGAAGGTACAGCCGATGGCGACAGCCCCACCGTCTGTGGAGGCATCGTCCCCGACCATCAGTACCTGCTCCGGTGCCCGCCCAATTTCGGCGAGCGCCATGTGGAACATGCTCGGATCGGGTTTCTGTGCTGAGCGTTCGAAGGAGAACACGTACACGTTGATGAACTCGTCTAGCCCATGCTGCTGGAAGACTGGCCGCAGGTCCCACGCGATGTTACTCACTACCGCCACTGGCACCCTGCGGCGCCGCAGCTCCTTGAGGGTGGGTAGCGCGTCCGGATACGCCTGCCACGCCTCGGGGCGCAGGTGGCGGTCGTAAAGCACCTGCGCTAGCCGCTCATCCGGCAGCCGCGCCGCCAACGCGAGACCGATGTGCGCGGTCCGGTGCGCCTCTTGGTCCAGTTCCCGCAGAGCCCACGCCCCGGCCAGCGCCTCCGGCACAAACGCAGGCGCAGGGGTCCCCGGCAGTGCGCCTAGTGCTTCCAGGCGCGCCACCAGCGCCGCATGTTCTTTGTCGTCGAGCTCGAGCTCGAGCTCGGCCAGACCCACGTCGAGCCACGCGGCAGTGTTCTCGATCCGGATCAGCGTGCCGGAGGCGTCGAACAAAACTCCTGTTATCACGTCGGCCATCCTGACATACTCGCGCGTCGCCGACGTCGCTCCCTTCACTCTCACCTTCGGCAAGCCCAACATCACCCCTGTGGCCATCGAGGCCGTCGGCTCGCCGAGCCGTCCGCAGTAAATCAAGACGATCCCGCACCAGCATCGCGGGCGTCCCCTTCAGGCACGCCGTCCAGGCCGTGCGCACGGTACACGCCGGAATCCGCTGGGATTCTCTCGGCTGCAACGACATCGGGCTCGCCTCGACCTTGGCACCGCCTCACTGTCCCCACGGAAGCAACGCCCGGAGCAGCTGCCAGCACCCCTGAAGATCACCAACAGAGTCAGAACAGTCGTCTGCCAGAGTGAGGGTGTTTTGGTCCTGCTCGGACACCAAAGGTGGCAGGGGCCAGTCGATATCGAGGGCGGGGCCGAGCGGATTGACGGCACGAGCCCCCACCGGGTTGTACTCCCTAGTGGGGCTTGGTCAGGTTGGTATTGGCTCTGGCATGTTGCGGTGACCGGTGGGGCAGGCGCCGGTCCAGATCGTGAGGAGTATCTGCAGTTCGCGGGCGACGTGGTAAAGGCTCAGGCCGGCGCCGTCCCTTTTGGGGACCGGGTCAGTCTTTGGAGGGTGCAGAAGGCATGGGCGACGGCGACGAGGGTGACTGGTGGTGCCAGGTGCGGCCCTCGAAGTGGGCCGGGCCCAGGGCCTGTTTCATCTCGCGGTAGTCGCGCTCGATGCGCCAGCGCAGCTTCGCGGTGCGCACCAGGGTGGTCAGCGGGGTGTCGGCGGGCAGGTTGGACAGCCACAACTGGACGGGTTCGCTCTCGTTGGCGGGCCATTCGGCCAGCAGCCAGCGCACGGGCAGTTCGGGGCCGTCAGTGTTTTTGCGGATCTCGCGTCCGGCGGGCCTGATCCGCAGGGCCACGAACCGTGAGTACATGCGCTTCAAGCCGCGCGGCCGCTGCCCGGTCGGGAGCCTTCCCGTCACAGCACCGGCCTGGCGGAAGGTGGGCAGGGGGCAAAGCCGCTCTGAGCTACTCAGGTTGAACTCGTAGTGTCTGCCCGAGCGATCACCAGGGTTCGATGATCGGGCCGGTCCCGGCGAGGCAGCCGTCGATCAGGATCGAGAGGGGAGATCTCTTCCGGGCCGCAGCGGCGGCGGGGTACGCCGTAGATGGGCGGCGCCTGGAGACGTTCCGTGCTCAGGGACTGCTCCCCCGCCTCCAGCGGGCGGCGAATCGGGGACGCAGCCCAGTGTGGCTGTACGCACCCGGTGCCGACCGCCAGCTGGTAAGCCTCATGCGCTGGCGCGAGCACACCAATGACCCCGACGTGCTGCGGGTGCTGCTGTGGCTCGACGGTTTCCCGATCACTACGGCCGCAGTCCGGGACTCCGTGAGCAACAGCCTGAGCGTCATGACGCGGACCCTGGAGAGCGAGCTCGTAGCTGAGGCTTCGCGCCGAGGCTTGAACCCGGCAGCGGAGCGCGAGGCCGCCGTGAGTTCCATCGCTTCAACCCTCGCCGCCAAGCGCGGGCCCGCCCTGCCGCGCCGGGTACGAATGAGGGCCTCCGAGCGGACCAGTGCAGTCGAAGTGCTGCTGCGACTGTTTGCCTTCGGCGAGACGCTGGACACGACCGAGGAGGCAGCCAGAACGGTCGAGCAGGTACTCGGAGTTTCCCCAGGGCGTAGCCAGCGCGTGAACGGTGCTGGGCCATGGCTGGTCGGCCCAGCACAGGACCTTCTGGACGCGGCACAGTTCCTTTCCTTGCCCACGATGGCGCGCATCGCAGAGACGACGGCCAGGGAACTTGAGTCGGCCAGACATCTGGTGGCGATGCTGTTCAAATTCCTGCCGCTCGTCGCCAGGACGATCTGCGCGGTGTCCGACGACAGCAACTACGCGGGTATGGAAGGTATCGGGAGCCTCGATGAACTGCCGGAGTTCGCCCTGCTGCTGGTGGCGATAGTCATCGGGATGATCCGTGCCGGTTGGCAGGAGAACCTGCACATGATCGCGACCGCCCTGGAGCCCTTTCCGGACCTTGCAGCAGATATCCGGCGTGTCCTCCAAATTCCTGCGAGCAAGGTCGAGGAGAACCTCAAAAACCAGCCCCCCGGAGTCGAGCGCCAGGCACCTCTACTAATCAACGCCGCCGTGGACGGGAAGTTGGACCAGGCGCCGCATCGGCGGCGGTGACCTCTCGCCAGCTGGCACGTAGACCACTGCCGCTCGGAAGGTGCCCAGAGTGCCTTCCCCCACATCAGGCAGAAGCCAGATCTGGCCGCGGGCCGAACGCCCTCCGACAACGGGGATGAGAGATCAGAGCGCCAGCAGCTTCCTGCACGCCCGTATTGTGCCGTTCGCTTTGTCGAGGTCGGTGTCAGTGAGCCAATCGCAGTCGAACCTGTCGAAGACCTCAACGTGCCGAACGCCCGCCTCGGCGGTGCGGTTGAGGGTTCCGGCGTTGTACGCCACGGCGCTCTTCGCGAGGGTTGCCTCCTCCGGCCAGGCCCGGACGGGGACCCGGGCTCCGTTGCGGTAGACGACGTAAACGAGCTGGTGATCGGCGAGGAGCCGGTTGGCAAGGTCCTTCGCGGCCTGGCGGTCGGTCCTGCCTGCGGCGGCCAGGAGCGGCAGCTCGATCCGGGCTGCAGACGGGCGGCACGGTAGAACTGCTCAGCCATGCGCCCGGCTTCCTGGGAGCGGCGCAGGAGGTCGGCATAGAAGTCGGAGGCGAGCGTCTGCAGCGCGTCCTTGTGGATCTGTGTCCAGGTGAACGGTCAAGACCCACCCCCGCGGGAGTACGGTCACCGCTCCCCCGCCCTCACCAGCCCCGTCTCGTACACCAGCACCACCAGCTGCGCCCGGTCCCGCGACCCCAGCTTGATCATCGCCCGGCTCACATGGGTCTTCGCGGTCAGCGGCCTCATGACCAGCTCCTGGCCGATCTCCTCGTTGCTCAGCCCGGCCGCGACCAGCGCCATCACCTCCCGCTCCCGATGCGTGAGTACGGCCAGCCGCTCGGCGCCCATCGCTTCCGGGCCCCTGAGCCGGGCGAACTCCTCCACCACCAAGCGCGTGACGGCGGGCGCGAGGAGACTCTGCCCGGCCGCGACCGTGCGGATCGCCGTCCGCAGTTCGTCCGGCTCGATGTCCTTGAGCAGGAAACCTGCCGCGCCGTGCCGCAGCGCCTCGAAGACGTACGAGTCGACCTGGTACGTGGTGAGCATGACCACTCGTACGGCGTCCAGCGCGGGGTCGGCGGCGATGCGGCGGGTGGCCTCGATGCGTCGACGCCGGGCATGCGGATGTCCATCAGGACGACGTCGGGCCGGGCCAGCCGCACCGCCTCGACGGCCCGCGCCCCGTCGGCCGCCTCCGCGACCACGACCAGGTCGTCGGTCAGGTCCAGCAGGGCCCGGAAGCCCGCGCGTACGATGGTCTGGTCGTCCGCGAGGACCACGCGTACGGCCACGGTCGCTCCGCTCGGCTGTCCTCGCCGGCCGGGAGCACCGCCCGGACCCGGAAACCCCCGGTGGGCAGCGGCCCGTAGCCGATCCTGCCCCCGGCTGCCGCAACCCGCTCCCTCATCCCAACCAGCCCGAAGCCACCGTCCGCAGGCGGTTGGGACGGCGGTCCGTCGTCGACGACCTCCACCGCCAGCATGCCGTCCCGGCAGACGACGGAGACCGCCACACCAGCGCCAGCAGTGACACCGCAAGCAGCAGCTAGTGCTCCGACCGCATTGGTTCACCGGGTTCGGGTGGGGCCCTCGTCGGCACGAGAGCCGCAGTTTGCGTCAGGTGACGATCCTGCTGGCCTATTCCGCAGATAACGGTGGGTAGGGCAAGGCTGTGACCAGCGGCGCTTACGGTTGAGTGGGACACGTTGGCGGTCGGTTTCCCGCTCAACCGTAGGTAGTTGTCTCCTAGGGTGCTCGTGGCGGAAGTTCACTGGTCGGCCCGGAGGTGCCATGTCCCTGCAGATGAAGCTGGTTGCGATAACGCTCGACTGCCCTGATCCGCTGGCCTTGGCGGCGTTCTATCGGCAGGCCACCGGCCTTGAACTGCACCCGAAGTCGGACGCCGACTTCGCGGGCCTCAACGGTGAGCACGGACTCCTCATCGGTTTTCAGCGGGTCGACGACTACCGGGCTCCGAGCTGGCCCGGCCAAGTCGTTCCCCAGCAGCTTCACATCTGCTTCAAGGTAGATGAGGACTTGGCCGTGGCCGAGGCCCGGCTGCTGGAGCTGGGCGCGGGCAAGCCGGATCACCAGCCGCATGGCGACAAGGCGCGGGTCCTCACCGATCCGGCTGGGCATCCCTTCTGCATCAGCTTGCGCTGACTGCCGGATTCACGAGGGCGCCCTCGACCTATCGGGCACCGGAACTTGCCAACACATGACCGGGACCCAGCCGTACATGCCTCCAGAACGGCGGGACTGCCGATACATCGCAGAAACAGGACACGTGCCCAGTGGGGCTGGCGGCTCGTTGGTCAGGACAGCAGCGGCCGTCTTGGCGTTCCCGGTCGCGGGTGGGGTGTGGAATGTCGATGCAGCCGAGGCCGTGGCCGACGGTGCCTGAGCTGACCGCGCAGGTGGCGCGGGCGGTGGCGGCACGGGGCCCGTACCCGTTGGCGATGCGGGTCCGTGACGAACTGGGCGAGTTGTTCGCGGACGCCGAGTTCGCCGAGGCGTTCGGAGTCAGAGGGCGGCCGGGCTGGTCACCGGGCCAGCTCGCGCTGGTGACGGTGTTGCAGTTCGCCGAGAATCTCACCGACCGGGCGGCGGCGCATCGGGTTCGGTACGGCATGGACCTGAAATACGCGCTCGGCCTGGAGCTGGATGATCCCGGGTTCGACGCCTCGGTGCTGTCCGAGTTCCGCACGCGGTTGGTCGAGCACGGGATGGAGGAGAAGGTGCTCGACCTGCTGCTGACCGCGCTCAAGGACCGGGGCCTGGTGAAGGCGGGAGGCAAGCAGCGCACCGATTCCACCCGCGTGCTGGCGGCAGTACGCGATCTGAACAGGCTGGAGCTGGCGGGGGAGACGCTGCGGGCCGCGCTGGAGGCGCTGGCCTGCGCGGCCCCGGAGTGGCTGACCCAGGCGGTGCCCGTTCGGGAATGGGCCGAACGCTACGGCCCGCGGATTCACTCCTGGCATCCGCCGGCTTCCACGAGCAAGCGCGAGGAGATGGCCCTGGTCTACGGCCGGGACGGGTTCGCGCTGCTGGAGGCGGTGCACGCCCCTGATGCTCCGGCCTGGCTGCGCGAACTGCCGGCGGTGCAGGTCCTGCGCACGATGTGGGTGCAGAACTACCACCGCACCGTGTCCGAGGCCGGAG
This sequence comes from Streptomyces sp. NBC_01390, assembly GCF_045040105.1. Classification (NCBI taxonomy): domain Bacteria; kingdom Bacillati; phylum Actinomycetota; class Actinomycetes; order Kitasatosporales; family Streptomycetaceae; genus Streptomyces; species Streptomyces sp. NBC_01390. The sequence continues at coordinate 2,089,692 of NZ_CP109551.1, forward strand.
CGGAGGTGAAGCGGCGGGAGAGCAAAGACCTCCCGCCCGGCAGACTGAGGCTGGCCTCTCCGTACGACACCGACGCCCGCTACGGCCTCAAACAGGGCTCCTGGTGGACCGGCTACAAGATCCACATCAGCGAGTCCTGCGACGATGCCGATGATCAGGACCCGGCTGCCGACGGCCAGGCGCTGATCCCCGGAGCCGACGAACCGCCGCCGCGCTTGATCACCGGCATCGCGACCACCGACGCCACAGTGACCGACGCGGAAATGACCGAACCGGTCCATCACATGCTCGCCGCCCGCGATCTCCTGCCCGCCGACCACTTCCTCGACTCCGGTTACGCCTCCGCCGAGTTGATCGTGGGCATCAAGAAGAACTTCGGAGTCACCCTGGTCACCCCGGTCCTGATGAACAGCTCACCCCAGGCGCGTGCCGGCGCCGGGTTCGACCGCACCGCGTTCACCATCGACTGGGACAAGCGGCAGGCCACCTGCCCACGCGGGGACACCAGCACCTGGTGGAGCCCCGCCACCCTGCGCGGCACCAAGGCCATCGTCATCAAGTTCAACAAGGAGACATGCCGCCCCTGCCCGGTGCGCGACCAGTGCACCAGCTCGCAGACCGGCGGCCGGACCCTCTCCCTGCAACCCCGCGAGCTGCAAGAAGTCCTCGACCATGCCCGCCTCCAGCAGGGCGACGAGCAGTGGCGAGCCAAGTACGCAACCCGCGCCGGCATCGAAGGAACCATCCACCAGGCCGTCGCGGTCACCGGGATGAGACGTGCCCGCTACCTCGGTCTCCAGAAGACCCACCTGGAGCACGTCTTCTCCGCCGTCGCACTCAACCTCATACGCCTCGATGCCTGGTGGAACGGCCACCCGCTCGACCGCACCCGCGTCAGCCACCTTGCCCGCCTCGACCTCTCCCTCACCGCTTGACCGAATAAGCCAGCAGGATCGGTGACAGGATGGCTGCTTCGGCGATGGAGGGGATGCCGTGGGGAACGCAGGACCTGACGTGCCAGGGCGTGTTGCGGCTGCTGAGCGTGGCGCGGCAGATGCGGGTTTCGGGTTCAGCTGTGCCCCTGAGGTAGGCCGGTTGCTCAGGCTGGCTGCTGCCTCGAAACCGGGCGGTGTCATGGCGGAGAGCGGAACCGGATGCGGGGTGGGAACCGCCTGGTTGCACAGCGGGCTGAGTGGCGACGCCCGCCTGTTCACCGTGGAACGCGACCAGGACCTGGCACGTAGGGCGGCCGATGTCTTCGCTGATGACGACCGCGTACGTGTCCTCACTGGGGACTGGCGACTGCTCGAAAAGCACGCGCCCTTCGACGTCTTCTTCTGCGACGGCGGAGGCAAACGCGACAACCCTCAACTGGTTGTCGAGTTGCTCGCTCCTGGAGGTGTTCTCGTGCTGGACGACTTCACGCCCTCGTCTGGCTGGCCGCCCCGGTTCGCCGGTGCAGTGGACGAGCTGCGGATGTTCTACCTCACCCATCCGGCACTGCACGCAACCGAAGTACTGACCACATCCACCGAGTCAGCTGTCCTGGCCGTACGCCGCTCGTAGCCGCTGCCTCCATGCGGGCATCACCTGCGCCAACGCACGGCCGCCGCATCCGACCCGTCAAGAGTCCCGAGTGGTACTGCCTGCGGTTCTGCGACCGGGATGGTTCGCCAGGGGGCGGCGGTCAGGCTGTGGCGGGGAGTGGCCGACCTCCCCAGCGGATGCCTTTCTCGCTGCGGATGCGGGCGCGCTCTTTGCGTTGGGCGGCCAGGAGGTCGGGGTGGCGGGCGTTGGCGTTGCGCCAGCGCAGGTAGGCGTGCAGTTCCCGGGTCTGGACGGTGTGGTTGGGGTGATGGGAGTTGGCGAGGGTGAACTGCCGTAACGGTCCGAAGTGCGCCTCGACGGGATTGGCCCAGGAGGCGTTGGTCGGGGTGAAGCACAGCTCCACCTTGTTCTTCTTCGCCCAGGCGCGGATCTTGGTGCCCTTGTGTGCGGAGAGGTTGTCCATGATCACGTAGATCGGGGCGCCGTCTGGGCGGGCAGCCCGGATCGACTTCAGCGCGGCCAGGGAGTTCGCGGCGCCTTTGTGGCGGCGGTTGACGCCCCACAGGGTGTCGTCGCCGACCGAGTAGCAGCCGTGGAAGTAGGTCACCCCGTGAGTGCGATGGTAGGTCGCCGGAACCCGGTCGGGGCGGCCCTGCACGGCCCAGCAGGATCCGCCGGTGGGACGGATGCCCAGCGGCCCGAACTCGTCGAAGGCGAAAACCCGGTCGGGGAAGTGCTCCAGGACCTGTTCGATCCGGTCGAGTTTGGTGTCGTACTCGGGGTCGGTGGACTCCTTCCAGGTCTTGGTCCGCTGGAAGGTGATGCCGCGGCGGGCCAGCAGGCAGCGCAGGGCCTCGCGGCCTATGCGGATGGCCCGACCGTGGACGCGGCGCAGGTAGGCGGCGAGTTTGCGGATGGACCAGCGGGTGAAGGGCTGGCCGAGCTTGGCCGGGCGGGTAGTGGCCGTCGCGACGACGAAGTCCTCGTCGTCAGGGCTGAGTTGGCGGGGACGGCCTCCCGCCCACCGAGGGTCCAAGCAGGCCAGGCCGATCTCGTTGAACCTGTGGATCACGTCCCGCACCGTGTCCTCGTCGGCCTGCACCAGCTGTGCGATGACCGGCACGCGGTTCCCGCCGGCCGAGGCCAGCAGCATCATCGCCCGCCGGTAGCGCACCGAGCTGGTGCTGCCCCGGCGCACGATCTGCTGTAACTGCTGCCCCTCCTGGTCGGTCAGCCTGCGGACCTTGACCGGCTCTGCCACCACGCGCCTCCACGGTGCCGGTTCGAATGTGTCACCACATCCAGCTGGCTCACCGGTCCCGGCCGCGACTAAGCAACCCGGTGAACCAATGCGGTCGGAGCACTAGGTGAACCAGTCCGCCTGCCGGTAATCCGGCTCGTTCACCGCCGCGTCCGCTCCGGTGAACATCCCGACCACGGCCACCACCAGCACATCCCTGGCACCCGGCGGCAACGCCCGCAACCGAGCGGACAGACGGTCGAAGGTCGTCACCTCCACACCGTACGAGCGGGAGTGCCCCAGCTCATACGCCGACGGGAGTACCGTCATCGGCCCGTACGAACCAGCAGTGCACGAGGGAGCCAAACGTCCTTCCTACACGTGAAAGGTGCCCCCACCCGCTCATGATCCAGTCCTCAACAAACCGGTTCATCGCAGGCCACGGAGCACCTTTTACATGCGGTGACAAAACGTCACAGCTCTTGGAATTCCCGGTGAAACACCGAGGCCAGTGCCTACTCGCCAAGCAGGGCCACGGTCTCCCGTAGGCGCTCGCACGCCCAGTCGTACTGCTCGGTGCCGGTGTGCGCGCGGAAGTTCGTCTCGATGATCTGGATCAGGGAGAGGTGGAGGTTATACAGCCGCCGACGGGTCCGCTCGGTGGTGGTGAGCGGCCGGTGGCCGTAGCCGCGGATGAAAGCTGTGGCGTCTCCGAACGCGCCCGACTCACTCCCGGTGAAGCCGAACTCCATCAGCGGATCACCGTAGAACGCCCGCTCGTGGTCGACGATTGCGACGATCTGGCCGTCACGCACCATGCAGTTGCCTGGCCACAGGTCCCACTCGACGAACCGAGGCTCGGTCACCTCGTCCAGCGAATCTGCGTGGGCGGCCACGACGTCGCGGATCGCGCCGTAGCCGTGGGGGAGGACGACGTCGCGTCGCTCGCCGTCGCCCAGCAGTTCCCCGACCATCCGCAGGAAGGTCGCACGCCACGTGCTCTCGCCCGGTCCGGCCAGCGGGCCGAAGGCGGTGCCGGGGATGGTGTTGAGCTCGCGGGTGATCGCGCCGAGCGCCTCGTCGTACGCGCCGACCTCCGTTTCGGTCAGGGTGTCCCTGATGACGTGGAGGTTGTCCGCATCGATGTACGTCATGAAGAAGTAGTCGGCGTCGCACACCTCATGGGTCTGATCGGCGAAGTCGACCTCCGGCACGGGAACCTTCGTGTGCTCCCGGATCAGCCGCAGCGCCTCCAACTCGGTGGCCATGGCTCCACGCTCGTAGGTCATGACCTCGACACCCGGCGGCGGCGCGATCTTGAGGACGACTTGCGCGCCGGATCGCAGCCGAATCCGGTAGGCCACGTTGAACCAGCCTTCGCTCAGTTCGCCGACCCAGTCCTCGCCCGCGTCGCACACCTCCTCCGGGCCGTAGGCGCGGGCGACCATGGTGCGAAGCACCTCAACGGGCTGCCGGTTCTTTGTGATGCTCTCCATCAGTAATCCTCCGCCCCAAGCATGATCGGACGGTAGCACCAGGACGGAGTTGTGCACTCGGGCCTCCTGGGACGCCTTGCCACTGCTGGTCTCTCGGCATCGTCGATTGCTAGCGTGGCGATTGTTCGGGCGCATGTTATGCGTGATGTGTCGGAGCCTTGGCGTCAGACAACTGACGGGGGAAACCGTGGATTTCAGCCTGTTCTATTTCGCGGACGACGGGGAAGCCGCGGGCGATCGCTATCGCCTGCTGATGGAGGGCGCCCGCTTCGCGGACGAGCACGGGCTCGCCGCCGTCTGGACACCCGAGCGGCACTTCCACCGCTTCGGCGGCCTGTTCCCGAACCCGTCGGTCACGGCCGCGGCGGTGGCGGCCGTGACCTCGCGGGTGCAGGTGCGGGCGGGCAGTGTGGTGCTGCCGCTGCACCATCCGGTGCGGGTGGCCGAGGAGTGGGCCATGGTGGACAACCTCTCGCACGGCCGGGCCGGCGTCGCGCTCGCCTCCGGCTGGAACCTCCGGGACTTCCTCTTCAACCCGGACGCGTACGCCGACCGCCGGGAGCGCACGGTTGCCGCCGTCGAGACCCTTCGCCGGCTCTGGCGGGGCGAGACCTTCGACGCCGAACCGGAGTGCCGGGTCTACCCGCCGCCGGTGCAGGCGGAGATTCCGCTGTGGCTCACCAGCAGCGGCAATCCGGGCACGTTCGAAACTGCCGGGCACGTAGGCGCCGGTGTGCTGACGAACCTGCTCACGCAGAGCATGGAGTCGTTGGCGGAGAACGTCGCGGCATATCGGCGCGCCTACGCGGGCTCGGGGCGCGACGGTCGCGGACACGTCGTCCTGATGCTGCACACCTGCCTCGGCGAGGATCTCGAGTCGGTGGAGCACGTCGTGCGCGAGCCGCTGCGGCGCTATCTGATGTCCGCGCTGGATCTGAACCTGGGCTCGACCGAGTCGGCCGCGGGCAAGGGGACCGGCACGGGGCGGCCGTCCGCGGAGGAGCGGGCCCGGGCCTGGGCCAGATCCACCTTCGCTCCAGCGGCCGTCGATGGCGCCTACCAGCGCTATCTCACCTCGGACGGCCTGTTCGGCGCGGTTTCGGACGTGCTTCCCGTCGTGGAGCGCGTGCGAAAGGCGGGCGTCGACGAGATCGCGTGCCTCATCGACTTCGGCGTGCCGATCGACGCGGCGCTGAGTGGACTGGCGCGGCTCGACGAGTTGCGTGCCGTGGTGGACGGGAGGGAGGCTCAGCGGTCCGTGGAGGTGAGCAGACGGTAGTTGTCCTCAAGGCGTTCGATGTCCTCTTCGTCGAAGAAGCCCAGGGACAGTTCGAGGAATCTGCGCGGCACATCGCCCGGGTTGTGGACGCGGTGGGCGAGGCCGCGCGGAATCCAGATGCGCTCGCCGGTGGCCGCCGTCCACATGCGATCGTCGACCCGCACGTCGAGCGGGCCGTCCAGAACAGTCCACCACTCGTCGCGTTTCGCGTGCCGGTGCATGCTCACCCGCTGCCCCGGATCAATGGTGATGAACTTGACGGTCGATTCGGTGTTCAGCGTCAGCCGCTCCTGAACGCCGTAGGGCCGCGGATAGTAGTGGATCTCCGGCTCGGTGGCTTCGTTGCGCATGCTCTCAGCTCCTAGCTCGAACTCAACCGGTAGGTCGCGCTCGGTTCAGGCTTCCAAGGCCTCGGTGACGAGAAGGCTCTCCAGCGCAGCGAGCGCCGCAGTGGCGGTGGCCGGCGGAATCCGTGTGTCGTCGCAGACCACTTGCAGGATCAGTTCGTCGCCGTCGCTGCCGAGATCGGCGAAGAGGGTGGCGTCGCCCATGTCGCGTCGACCGACAGTGATGATGGACGACTCTTCGAGCAGTGCCTTGAGATCCGGCAGCCCGCTCTCCAGACCCGCCCATACGCCCCGATCGCTCCGCACGTCGTTGAAGTAGTACGAGAAGTCGGGCGCGAGCCCCTTCGCCGTGAGATCGGTGAGCGCGTCTCGCCACTTGATGCAGTCGTATCGCGCGCGGCTGTAGGTGGTGATCGTGCGGGCGTAGATGTTTTTCGTGTATTCGGCGAAGCGGTCCCCGCCGCGATTCTGGCTCGGCAGGACGAGCAGCCCGTTCCCGATCGTCTGGCCGACGAAGTCCGTGAGCTCTGGCTGCGACCGGTTATTGCAGACGAGCAAAAGAGCGGAGAGGTCGCTGTTGACGTGTCGGCGGATGGTGCTCGTCAGCGCGGAGACGACGACGCCGCTCACGCTCACCCGGTGCCGCAGGGCGAGCGCCTCGACGGCGACCGCGGCTGCCCGCGACCGGAGAATCGACACCGAGAACGCGCCGGGCGCCATCGGCATCAGGCCGCGGCCGGGCGGCAGCCTCAGGGCCGAGGCCAACCAGCCGTCGATCACGGCGTCGCTTCTGCGGCCCGGGCCGGCCGACTGCTCGTATCCGACCAATTCCGCGGTCTGCATCCCCAGCGCGCGGGTTTCGCGCTGTTCGACCGCGTCGCGGATCAGGCGGTCCACTGGACGGCAGGCGCCGCCGTCGAACGCGAGATGCGACATCGCGACGTTGATCTGGGTGACGAACCCGCCGACGTGCTGAAGTCCCAGGCGGATCTGGGGTTCGTCCATGCCGAACGCCCCGCTCGCCAACTCCGCGCAGGCCGGGTCCTTGCGGGTGTTGTACCCGTGGTGGACGGGAACCGTGTCGGTCGGGGCCTCGCTCACGCGGACCTCGATACGGGCCTCGCCCTGAAAGGTCTGCCGCACGCGTTCCGTATCGAACGACACGCGAAAGATGTCGAGGGAGGACAGCAGCCCCCTGAGACGGTCGAGCGCCTCGGACACGCTGATGCCATCCTTCAACGAGGAAATGGGCCACGACATATTCAGACGGTCCGACAACGGACCGAGTGCGGTCATACTGTTCCACATGTTTCCCTGACCCCAGGTGAGGGGCAGCGAGCCCTGCTCGGCCCCCCGGATCGAGACGCTGTGCGATTCACTGTCGCCGACGGCCATCAATTCCCCTCGCTGGATCATCGATTTCCTGACCCGTACGGATACGGAGAGCTCAGCGCGCGATCGTCGCCGCGCCCCCGAATCCTCGGGCGACGATGCTGTCCGGATAGGACGCGGCCCCGTCGCGGGCCGCGCCAAGGCGCTCGTGCATGGCCTTGAGCAGCGCTGGATCACGCTGGTCCAGCCACTCCGACAGGCGCATCCCGAACCCGAGCGCGCACCAGACCCTTTCGTTGGCGAGCTCCCAGCCGCCCAGCGCCTCCGTGAAGAGAACGGGCGTCGCGGCATTGAGCGAGTCGATGAGCGTGCCCGCGCCCGGCTTGCTGACCACCGCGCGGCTGCGCCGGGTCAGCTCGAACGTGTCGGCCCAGTGTTCCCGGGAGTCGAACGAGGGGGCGCCCGCACCCACGCCCGCGACCAGTCGCGGAAAGGCCGTTCCCAGGCCGGGCTCCCAGCTGGGGTCCTGGTGGTAGGCGCTCAGCCCTGCCGGCGGATCGCTCCAGGGTTCCGGCAGGATCAGGCTCACCGACTCCCCCTCCTCGACGAGCCGTGCGGCTGCGGCCGTATGGGTGCCCATGCCCCAGCCGCCGCCGTGGGCGAGGAAGCTGATCGACCGCGATTCCCAGGGGAGCAGCGCCCCGGGCCTCGTCACCGGGATCGTCTCGTTCAACGTGTTCGTCCGCGCGTCGAGCAGCCATGTGTGCGTGATGCCAGTGAGCTCCGCCGCGTGGCGATGCGACGGCGAGGGCACCGCGTCGACATGGCATACGTCGACGAGGACGTCCGGACGCCGGCCTACGTAGGCCGCGACGATCTCCGTCCAGAATCCGGAGAAGACGGTGATCGAGCCCACGTGGGCCGCGTCCCACTCGTCGAGGAGCGCGGTGAGCGTCTCCGGCGCGATCAGCTCCGCGTGGTCGGTGGCCAGCGCGTGGGCCGCCTTTGCCAGCCGGTAGTCGCGGCTGTACCGGCCCTTCGCGATCTGAATGCGCTGCCGGACCTCGTGGGGGAAGTACTTCTCCAACACGTACACCCTGCTCGGCAACTCCCGGGCCGACAGGGCCCGGTCGAGCAGCAGCCCGGGTATGTGCGTCCCCAGTGCCACTCCGGACGTCAATGCAATATTCATGGCCCTCGTTGCTTCGCCCTCGTCAGACCGGGTGGGTTTCCAGCGAGTAGTACCGCGTGCAGGTGGGGCAGATGGGCCACAACGAGGAGCGCAGGTGCTTACGGATCTTCGTGGCCTGTTCGCCTTGCCAGATGTCCAGCAGCGACGATTCGTGGATGTTCCCGAGCGGTATGTCGTAGAACGTGTGGCAGGTCGTGACCTCGCCGCGCGCCGAGATCTCCGCGTAGCGCCACGGGACGGCGCACCGCTCGTGGAAGTCCTTCATCGCGGTCCAGTCGGCGCGCAGATAAGCCCCGACCGTCTCGACCTCCAGCGCCGCCGGCCGGGAGAAGAACTTCACGCCAGCCTGCTCGCACGCGTCCCGCGCGTCGACCATCTGCCGGACGAGATCCTCGACGTCGATCGACTCGAAGAACTGGGGACTGCGGATGAAGGCGGCCGAGTGCCGCACCGCCGGAATACCAAAGCTGTCGCGGGCCACTCGACCGTAGTGCCGGTGCATCTCGGCCGTCGCGAAGCTCTGCAGCTCAAGGCTCACGGCGCCGAGTTTGCTCAGGTCGATCTCCTTGAAGAACTCCGAGATGTGAGCGGCGTTGTCCGGCGTGACCAGGTAGGTGACACCGATCTCGGGGAACCGCACGCCGCGGCGGCGTTTGAGACTGTCGATCGCGTCGATCCCGGCCATGGCCTTGTCGTAGACCCCGGCGCCGCGCTGCACGTCGTTGACCTCGCGCGGGCCGTCCAGGGATACCCACACCCTGATGTGTCGGTCGGCCACCAGCCGGTCCGCGTGGCTGCGCAGCGTCGTCCCGTTGGTGGGAAAGACGAGCTGGCTCCCGCCGGCGTGGATCGCGTCGATGACCCGCCAGACTCCCTTGTAGAGCAGCGGCTCCCCGCCGAACAGCTCGACATACGGCCGGTTCGGCCGGCACTCCTCAAGGGTGCGCAGAACGAGATCGATGTCGAGCTCGGCGAGTTCCGGCAGGATGTGGAAGGACCCCCCGTCGCCCCACTCGTAGCACATGTGGCAGCGCAGGTTGCATCGTTCGAGCAGTTGCAGCACCAGCCAGGACGGGCCTGCTTTGGGGGAGCGGACAAGCGTGTTGGACATGGGCTTTTCTCTCCAAGGAAGTGGACGGCCGATGGCCGTCATCGCTCCGGATCGCCGACGGGCCGTGCGTGACAGGGGTGGCGCTGATCCTCTGGGTGGATTCCGCACGTGCACGCGATCCCGATGGCCTCACGCAGCACGCGCGCCGCGTCGCCGGGCGGGTGGAACACGCCGAGGACGAGGCGGCCGCGCTCGCCCCGGGTGAGTGTGTTGGCCGCGATGGGCAAGACCCCCGCCCGCTGCTGCCGGTACAGCAGGCCCGCGTCGTCCAGCCTGTTCACCAACGAGGGGAAGGGACGAGCCCCGGAGTCCAGTCGCACGTTTATGAATTCGAGCGTCGCGTGCAGGCCGAGCCGCGCGGCGTGGCGCATCAACGCCAGCCCGACGGTGCCCATGGATACGCGGGCGTTCACCTCCAGGCAGGGTACGACCGTTCCGTCCGTCGTGATGAGCCCGTCGATGTCCACCGGGCCGAAATATCCGGCCGCGAAGAGTTCCTTGCACAGGGTCCTACCCGCCGTGTCGATGTGCTCGAACTCCTCCTGGCGAAAGGATTCCGGGCCCACCGGGGACGAGCCCCGGTAGCGGAAGCCCTCGACGTCGTTCTCCAGGAGCCCGGCACTCCGTACGGAGCCGTCAGGCAAGATGTGCCAGTGGGACGAGAAGTCCCGGTGCTTCTCGAACAGGGGCTGGACGAGCAGTTCGAGCCGCTTGCCCCGGTCGACCTGCCGGGCGAGGTGCCGTACCACAGAGCGGTACGCGGTCGTCGAGCGGATCGCCAGGGTGCCCAGGCCGGACACACCGTAAGGGTCCTTCAGCAGCACGACGGAGCCGGCCTGCCCGACCCTGCGCTCCAGTTCGGCGAACGAGGTGACGGGCCACGCGGCTCCGTTCCATCCGTGCGTCAGGACGACCTCGTTGGACCACGTCTTCGAGTTGACCCGCCTCGCGCATTCGGTGGTGGGCGAGGTGTAGGACAGTTCCAGCGCGGAAGCGAGATCCTCGTACTCCCGGCGCGCGGCGTACGGCCGTAGGGTCATCCCCTTGACCTGGGGACGGATCACGTCCGCTTGGGCCAGCGTCCGCGCGACGACGTCGCCGACGCCTTCGGCGTGGGGCAGGGGGTCCACGGGGAAGCCCGCTGACCGCATCGCGTCGACGAAGTCGGGTGGAAGCTCGAAGGCCGTGATCAACCGGTCCCCTTCCTCGCTCAGCGCGGAAAGGACCTCGTCCAAGGCCTGCGCGATGGCGGAGCCGTGGGCGGACCCGAAGCGGGGCAGCAGGGCGAGGTCGGCGGGTCGCCAGGAATCCTCGACCCCCACCGGGCCGACGTGCAGGGAGCTCTTCCGCGGTTCTGCGGCTCGCATGCGTTCTCCCTGCCCTCAGCCCTTGGTGGACACGAAACGGCAGAAGGCGTCCACGGACTCAAGGCAATCCATGTCCATGTTTTCGAAGTCCAGCTCGACCTGGAGCGCGTCCTCGACTGTGAGCAGCAACTCGATCATCTGTAGGGAGTCGAGGCCGAGATCGGAGATGATGCTCGTCTCCGGCTCGATGGGCACCTCGCGCGCCAGAACCTTGTGCAGGCACGTCACTACGGTGCTGAAGATCGGGTCCACGCCTAGACTCCATTCAGATACAGAAGTACGCACTTCGAACACACCGGCATGAGGCCCCTGCTCCGCAAAATTTCTCGCACACGTCGGAAACGCTCGCTGTGCCAGAGATCAAGGACGTCCGTCTCCTTCAGATTTCCCACCACGAACTCGGGAAAGAACTTGCAGGAGCTGACGTTTCCATCAGCGTGGACCTCCATGCGGTTCGACACCGCGAGGCAGCGCCGCCGACCCTGGGCCGGCTTCGAGGTGCCCCGGATGAAGTCGTCCACTTCGTCCATGCCGACCTGCGGCTGATACCGGATCCGCGACTTCCATCGCCGCTCGGACAGCTTGGTCATCGAATCCAGCAGGGTCGGTATGGCCTCCGGCTTGAGGCGGTATGTGTACGAGTGCCAGGTCGCGGGCTTTCCCGGTTCAGGCGGATTGAGCCAGGAGAACTCCTCGCGATACAGGTCGTCCATCTCGTTGGCGACGTCCTCGTTGATGTACCAGGGGAACTGGAAATAGACGCTGTCGACGCCGAGTTCCTCGGCCCACTCCATGAACTCGTACATCTGTCCGACGGTCTCGTTGCTGACCATGCAGGACAGCGAGATGGTGCCCTCGAAGCGACCGGAGCGCTGGAGGTCGATCATGTACCGGATGTCGCGCATCGTCCGGTCGAAGCTGCGCGCCCCGCGCAGCGCCTCGTGGTGCTCCTTGAGCCCGTCGAGGCTGATCAGGAGGCTGAGACTCTTCCCGATCCGCAGCAGATCATCCGCGTGGCGCCGCATGAGCAGGCCGTTCGTGCACATCGTCACGGGGCGCGGATCGGCGGCCAACAGGTCGGCGAACTCGCCGAACTTCGAGTACATGAGCGGCTCGCCGCCCCAGACGAAGAGCTTCGACTTCCGCTCGGAGGTCGCCGCGAGCACCCGCCGCACGATGTCGATGCCGAGTTCGGTCTTCTGCTCGGCGGCGCTGAATTCGTGGAAGAAACCCTGTTCGCTCCACTGATAGCAGTGCAGACAGCGGAGATTGCACTTGTAGGTGAGCTGAAGGCTTACCTCGTCCGGCACTTCCGACGCATAGTGCGGATCTTCCGCGAGTGCGTGAAGGGTCTTCGACCGAACCGCGACCGTCCTACGCAGATCGAGGAACTCGCGGTTGTCGAGGTTGCGTGAAGTCTGGGGTTCGGCCCCCATGCCGAGTTCTGCCATGCCGCGACCTGCTCTTCCCTGCGCTATTGACCGCCGCCGCGCGCATTCCCCAACGGGCGGTATCGATGGACTGGGATGTGCTCCGTATGGATTGAGCCTGGGCCGAGAAGTACGGGATCTCCACTGTGGTCGACGCCTTGCCGGGCGTCAAACAGATCCAACCTGGCTACGGTGAGCAGGAGTTGGATTCAATGGACCGCCCGGACCCACGAAATCCCCCGAGTCCCCCGACCTGCGATCCGGGAGGTCGACGGACGCACCGGAGGGGCAGACTCGTCGCGATCGGCGGTGCCGGGCGCGGTGGATCCGGGGTGCCACGCGCGGTGGTTGAACCGATCACGCGCGTGGTTTCCTGCTGGACGTGAAGAGCCACTCGAAGCGCTCGAAAACGCTGGAGGCCGCGCCGGCCGCGGCCGAGGACGCCGTAGGCCGTATGGCGACCCGCCCCGTGGGCAGGCTGCTGTGGGAGAACTGCGTACAGACCATCGCGTCCGTCGGCATGTTCGGCTTCTACGCCCTGACGAACGCCTGGTTCGTCAGCCACGGGGTCGGTGATCAGGCGATGGCCGCGGTCAACCTCGTCGCCCCGCTACTGCTCCTGCTCGGAGCCGTGTCCACCACCGTGGGCGCCGGCGGCGCGACGCTGGTCTCCCGCGCGCTGGGCACCGGCGACGAGCGCGCAGCCTCCCGCGCGGCGGGCAACGCCTTCACACTGTTCTGGGTCACCGCCGCCGTCACCACCGTGGCCGGGCTGGTCTTCATCGACCCGCTTCTCAACGTGCTCGGCGCGACCGGCTCACTGCACGAGGACGCCCGGCAGTACGCGGTGATCCTGCTGTGCGGGTCACTGTCCTACACCGGGTTCTCCGCCCTGGTGCGTGCCGAGGGCCGGGTCGGGTTCTCCACCCGGATGTGGATCGGCGCCATCGTGGTGCAGATCGTCCTCGACCCGCTGCTGATCTTCGGCCTCGGCCTCGGGGTGAGCGGTGCCGCCTGGGGCACCGTCGGCGGGCAGACCGTATCCGCAGTGATGAGCTGGTGGTTCTTCTTCGCGCGACGCCAACGGCCGTACCGCGTCCGCCTCGCCGACCTGCGCCCACACGCCATGACCCTGCGCAAGCTGGTTGGCATCGGGCTGCCCTCCTTCCTGGCCAACATCGGTCTCACCGCGCTCGCCGTGCTGGTCAACAGCACCCTCGCAGTGACCGGGGGAGCGATGGCGCTGACCGCCTACGTCGTCTGCTCTCGCCTTCAGACCTTCGCCGTGATGCCGCACACCGGCATGAGCCAGGGCTTGCAGCCCATCGTCAGCTACAACGCCGGGCGCGGCCTGGACACCCGAGTGGCGCGAACGCGAGCGCTCGCGCTGCGGGCCTCGCTCGTCTACGGCGCGGCCACCGCGATCCTGCTGACGGTGCTCGCGGAACCGCTCGTCGGCATCTTCGTCAGCGGTGGTGAAGCCGCCGAGGAGGCCAGGTTCGCGCTGTGCGTCATCGCGGTCGGCGGGATCGTTATCGGTATAGCCCCACTGATCGCGGGCTACTTCCAGGCTCTGGGACGCCCGCTGCCCGCCTACGTCCTGACCATCGGGTCCCTGATCCTGCTGAAGGCGCCCCTCGTGGTGGTGTGCGGCCTGGTCTGGGGAACGCGCGGTGTGTGGTTCGGTCTCGCCGCCGGAGAGTTCGTCACCGCGGCGAGCGCGCTGCTGCTGTTGCACCGCGTCGACCGGCGTACGCCACCCCCGGCACCGGACCGCCTCGCCGCGTCCCGAGATGTCCGGTGACGCGTCGGGCGAACGGGATTCTGGCTGTGGGGCTCCGAGCGCCACGGCTCAGCCGAGGCTGTCGACCGGGATGCGCTCCGGTCCTTCGAGCCGCTGCGCGAGCTGCCCCCATGCCTGGGCGCACTCCCGCGCCAGCAGCGCGACGTTCTGCGAACAGTGGCTCGGAACCGAGTGGGCTATCTGCGCGACGGAGGAGTGCGCTCTGAGCAAGCGCAGCAACTGTCGGCCGTGACTGGTGTACCGCAGTGAGGGATCGCGAGTGAGCTGCTGCCAGGAGGCGATCACGTCGATGCCCGAGTCGGCACCGTCCGCGGCACTCGCTTCGAGCGAGTGCACCGCGACCGCGTGTCCCGACCGGCTGGCCGGAACGGGGGAGTCACCGCGCCGCACGCGGCGTCGTACGTCGGCGACGGTGCCGAGCGAGAGCCCGGTCTCCTTGGCGACCTCGCGCAGGGTGACGTCAGGCCGTGCCGCCATGAGTTCCGCGGCCTTCAGGCGCCCCTCCACGGTACTGACCGGCCGCACCCGGCCGTCTCTGCCCACGCGGGTGTTCAACTGCGCAGTCTGCTCAGTCGTACAGCGCACGGCGGCGACGGTGCGCGCCGAGATGCCCACGATCGCGGCGATTGCGCGGTCCGACGAGTCCGGGCGCAGGGCGAGCAGTCGGCCGGCCGCCGCGCGCCTGTCCGCGGCGGTCAGCGGCAGGCCGTGCGCATTGTTGGCTGTCACCGAGAGGACGAACGCCGCTTCCTGGCTGCCGTCGAAGAACTTAGCCCGGATGCTCTTGTCCCCCCTGATGCTGGCCGCCCTCAGCCGGTGCATACCGTCGATAACGCGCATCGTGGCCTTGTGCACGATGATGGGGGGGATGCACAGTTCGGAATCGGCGATGAGGGCGACGTGCTCCTCGCTGATGCCGTCGAGCCGGGTCAGGTCGGTGGGAAGCAGCTGATCGATCTCCACTGTGGTGACCCGACCGATGAAGTCATCCTGGGAGACCAGGTCGTTCTCGCCGGAAACGGAAAGCACTGACACCATCGCACCTCTCGACTCTGGGACGGCACGCGATCTGATGTACTGCGCGGCTGATCCGAGGGAGCAGCAGCTCCATGGCAGCATGTTTGAAATGTCGAACGTTAGTACCGTTGTCAATAAAATAAGTATGCGCTTTCTCCTGGCGAGATCAATAGTGGGTTTGGCTGATACGCATACCTTGCGTCAGTGGTCCACTCCGCGACCGAGGTACGCGTCGGATTCGAGGCGGCTCCGCAGTCACTTGGGGGTGGGCTCTGTCCGTGCCGATCTGCACATTTATGGCGAAGGACCTTCCTCCTTCGCTGATTGGCCGATTCTCACCGCCTGGTGGTGACGGCACGTGTCGGATGTTTGGCGATGGTGACGGAAAGCGCATGCTGCGCACGGGGCCCCGAGGGGTCCGTCCGGTGATGCGTTGCGCTGGTGAATGGGTGGGCACCTCACGCGCTATGGGCTGCGGTACCGTCGAGCCTGCGAAGCTGGCAGGGCTCCGTCGTTCTCGCGATTGGCTGGGATTGATCACGTGAGTCCGAGGGTGGCCGGCGGTCGGGTCATGTCCCGGCCGTTGATGGCGTAGGCCCTCGGCGATGTCGTTCCGCCCCGCGAGGCGGAGTGCGCCGATGGCCAGGTTCCGCAGGGAGGCCATCGCCCGCGGTGCGCTGCCGGTCCGCACCCGTGAGGCATCCTCCCCGAACGTCACATCCCTGACGTGGTGCTCACGATTGTACGAGTCGGCCAGGGGCGCGTTTCCGTCGCTTCTGGAGGGCGTTTCCCCTGGCCGCTCGTCCGGACCCGGCGTGCCAGTTACCCGGCACCGGGCTCTCCACGAGTCCCTCAGGTGGTGGTGTGGGCTGGTCGTGCGGACCACGGGGCGGGGATGGTGTTGCCCCGGTAGCGGTATCGCCGGATGGGTACCCTTCGCGGGGTTGAACAGTTCCACGCCGTAGGCGGTGAAGCCCCACCGGTGGTGGGGGCTGCCGTAGGTGCGGGTGATCCATCTCCAATGCCGGCGCCGGCCTGCTCCTGTCGCGGCAGGATCTGCCGGTGCTCGACCGGACGACGGACGCCGAGGCCGCCAGGGGCGGCTACGTGCTCGTCGAATCCTGGGTCTTCGAACTTGAGCGGTGCGTCTCGTCAGGCGCGTTGACTGTCCGTCACGGTGTGTGATGTGCATGGCGGGACTGGCCCCCGGACGCAGGACGCCCGTGGTCCTGGTTGATCATTTCTGTTCTCTACGCAGAAGGATCATTGGGGAGCCACGGGCTTGGTCAACGATACGACGTTGTTGCTCGGTCTCGACGGGGTATCCGTCGTGCGGGTCGAGTCACTGGCCGACGGGACGCGTCGGGTGCACCTGATCACCGCCGACGAGGCGGCGCGGGCCTGCCCGTCCTGCGGGGTCATCGCCTCGAGGGTGAAGGGGCCGGCGGTGACCCGGCCACGTGATCTACCCTACGGACAGCTGAGGTTGGAGTTCTTCTGGCACAAGCGCCGCTGGTGGTCCCGCGAGGCGAAGTGCCCGAGGAAGTCATTCACAGAGAGCATTGCCCAGATACCGACCGGGGCGCGGGTCACCGCCCGGCTGCGCCAGGCGGCCGGCCGCCGCGTGCGCGATGCCGGCTCCACGGTCATCCAGGCCGCCCGCGACCTGCATCTGTCCTGGCCGACGGTGATGGGCGCCTTCCGCACATCGGCATGCGAGGTCACGGGCGCCCCGCTGCCCGAGGTGAAGGTGCTGGGCATCGACGAGACCCGGCGGGGCAAGACGAAGTGGGAGCAGGACCCCGACAGCGGCAAGTGGCACCTGACCCGGGACCGGTGCCACACCGGCTTCGTCGACGCGCTCGGCACCGGCGGGCTGCTCGGCCAGGTCGAGGGCCGCACTGTCGCCGACGTCCTGGCCTGGCTCGCCACCACACCGCTGACCTGGCGAAAGAGCATCCGGCACGTCGCCATCGACATGTCGGCCACCTACCGCGCGGCGGTCCGCACCGGCCTGCCGCACGCGATGGTCGTGGTCGACCACTTCCACGTCGTCCAGCTCGCCAACAAGATGCTGTCCATGGTCCGGCGCCGCACCACTGCCGAGATCCGGGGCCGACGTGGACGCGCCAGTGACCCGGAGTGGAAGGCCAGACGACGGCTCCTGCGCAACCGTGAGGATCTCACCGACGACCAGTTCGCCACCATGTGGAACACGCTGCTCGGCGAGGGGAAGATCGGGCAGACGCTGCTGACGGCGTGGATTGCCAAGGAGAACCTGCGTAACCTCCTCGCCCTGGCCCGCACCGGGGCCGACCGCCACCAAGTCAGCCACGCCCGCTGGAAGTTCCTCACCTGGTGCGCTGACGCCGACATCCCCGAAGTGCGGCAGCTCGCCGTCACCGTCGACCGCTGGTGGCCCGAGATCGAGGCGTTCATCGCCACCGGGCACCACAACGCGAAAAGCGAGAGCTGTCGGCGTACACATGAACGTGGCCCTGGCAAGATTTCCGTGAAGCTGGGGTGTGCCACCGTGCGCCGGTGACGCTCCGTCACACATAGCGGCGTCGGAGCAGGGCCATGAGAATGACGCGGTGACGGAGCAGCGGGACCCCCGTACGTCCGGCCATGATCCGCTTCTGGAGCTTCAGATCAGTGATGCGGCCTTCGTTGACGCCGGAGCTGAACGGGGTGGTGATGCCCTGGACGACTGCGGGCTGGTCCTCGCGGATGGCGTTGGCCAGGCCGACCAGGGCGGGGAAGCGGGAGGTCGCGAGTTGCTCGAGCCAGTTCGCCAGCAAGGCCGCGTCGCGGGAATCGAGCATGGCGGCGAACTGACGCACCAGGTCATGGGTTTGGTCCAGTTCCGGGCAGTGCTCAAACAGCTGCCTGAGTGCCTCGGTGGCGTGCAGACCGCGCCGGGATGGCGCAGTGGTGATCCAGCGGGCGACTTGCCGGGGCGAGGGCGGTCGCTCGCGCGGTGTGTCGATCGGCAGCCCCTGGCGCAGCGGCGCGATGGCCATCTTGACTCGTTGATAGTGGCCCCGGTAACCCTTGGCGACGATCTCCTGGTGCAGCACCGTCGCGGTGTGCTCGCCCTCCTCCCACCGCTGCCGCAGGTACTCCAGGTACGGATCGAGGCTGGTGGGCCGGCGGGAAGGCGTGCGGCGTACGCACTCCTGCCAAGTGGCGGCTCGCGCGTATTTGCCCACTGTTCGCCTGTTCAAGCCCAGCCGGTGGGCTGCAGCGTGAAGTGAGATGCCGGTGTCGGTCACCGCGTGCACCGCATCAAAGAGGTTCTTCGCGTGGCGGCGGGCACGGGTGTCGGCCTGGTCGGACGATGCCGTTGGGCTCGGTGGCGGCGATGCCGCTTCAGGATCGGGAACTGCTGCGGGCAGGCAGCTGCGGTGTGCCGCGGCAGTGTCCCCGACGCGCCCCCGGCCATCTGCACCAGGTGCTGCAGCAGCGGACTGCGGCGCTGATAGCGCACCGTCAGCCCCTACACCTGCTCAACGAACGTCCGCCGACCACAGCCCGGGCCGTCACAGAACAGTCGCCGTACCGACAGCCCGATAACGACCGGGCGGCCGCCGACAGCGACATCGGCCAGCGTGCGGCTATAGCGACTGTGCGTCCGCGCGGAACCGCGGCCGCAGTCCGGACACGCGACCGTCAACTCCCGGGTGCAGGCCGCGATACGCACCACGCCGCCCGCCACCCACACCTGTTCCACCCGCACCGCATCGAGGTGCGGAGACACGATCCGTACCAGGTCATCACACTCGCCGACAATGCCACGCCCTGTGACGGAGCGTCACCGGCGCACGGTGGCACACCCCAGCTTCACGGAAATCTTGCCAGGGCCAGCTAAGGCCGTACGTCGACAAGGGCATCAACCGCGTGATCAAGCTCGTCGCACGAGCCGCGTTTGGCTTCCGCAACGCCGAGAACCAGCGGCTACGCACACGCTGCGTCACCACCCGCCGAGCCCGCGGACACCTCCGCCCGCTCAACTTTGAAGACCCCGAATCCTCGGCTCCGACGCCCCGGGTCATTCTGATCGGCACCGGATCCGAGGTGCAGCTCGTGGTTCGGGCGGCCGAACTGCTCGAAGCGGAGGAGATCGCGACCCGTGTGGTGTCGATGCCCTGCGTGGAGTGGTTCGTCGAGCAGGCCCCGGCCTACCGCCGCTGCGTCCTGCCGCCGGAGGTCGGGGCACGTGTGTCGGTGGAAGCCGGGATCGCCCTCGGCTGGCGTGAATTCGTCGGCGAGCACGGGGAGATCGTCGCCCTGCCGCACTACGGTGCCAGCGCGCCCTACGAAGTCCTCTACGAGAAGTTCGGCCTCACCGTGGATCGGGTTGTGGCCGCCGCCCGAACCAGCCTCGCGAGAGCGGAGTCGCACGCCGGCCCCTGATCGACTCGGCAGGGCGGAGCCCTCCGAGACCCCCGGCCTGGGCACTCCTGGCCACCGGGGCGGATCACCGACTGACCGCCTGCGACGCCTGCTGCTTCGCCTTCAGCAGCGACATCGTCGCGTCGACCACGTTCGCCCGGCCCGGGATGCACAGTTCCGCTCCGCGCTCCAGCGCGTCCACCGCGACGGCCGCCACATCGTCGGCGGATTTCCACATGATCGCCGGAATCGCCGAGATCTCCTCGTCGGTGAATCCCGCACGCCGGTCGAAATCGGTGGGAACCGGGCCGGGGCACAGCGCTGTCACGGTCACCGGGGATTCCCAGAGTTCGAGCTTGAGCGTGCGGGTGAAGGACAGCACGAACGCCTTCGATGCCGCGTAAGTGCCCTGTCCACCCATCGGCTTGAATGCCGCCGTCGAGGCTATGTTGAGAATCGCGCCGGATTTCCGGGCGATCATTCCGTCGACGAACGTGCGGCACAGATCCACGACGCTGACCACGTTCAGCTCCATGTGTCCGAGCTCTGCGTTGAGGTCGCACTCCGCGATGCTGCCGCGGGTGGCCGCGCCGGCGGCGTTGACCAGGATGTCGACGGTAAGCCCGGCCCGTCCGACGCGCGCTTCAAGCTCTGCTCTGTCCGTCCGACTGGTGAGATCGGCTTCGATGGTCTCGACACGGGCACCGTGCTCGCGCAGCTCATCCGCAGTGCGCCGCAACCTGTTCCCGTCGCGCGCCACCAAAGTGGTGCCGTAACCACGCGCCGCGAGCGCGCGCGCCATGGCCGCGCCGATGCCCGATGACGCTCCGGTGATCAGCGCGGTTCCCTGCGGAGACGGTGGTGGAAGTGACATGAAACCAACCCATCCTGACTGCCCGACGGCATTCCGAATCCGCGACCGAAATTGGCGATTGCACATTCCCGCGCGTACAACTCGGCTCTGCGCTTATCGGATTCGGCGACGCCGCCTGAGGGTGGAGAACATCGCCTGGCCGATACTGTCATCGTATCCTCGCGGTGCACAGGGACTGACCTCTATCTTGCATGAGGGCCGGTGCTTTGCCAGACGGAGGCTGCGGCGGCTGGTGATGAGGAGTTGGGCGCCGGGGTGCAGCCGTTCCTTGAAGTTTCCCCAAGGCCGGGTAGTTAGGGCCCGTAAAGAATCAACACGTTGCTGCGGTCTCTGTCGTGAGGGTCACGCCGTGTGCGGGAAGCCCGTGCCGATCCGGGCCCGTCCGGGGAACGGCGGGCATCCGGCGTCGTGCTCGCCGCATCCTCCGGTCGAGCATCCGCAATCGTCCTCGAGATCCCATGCGGTCGAGCCGGTCTTGTCGCCGTCCTCGGTCTCGTCCGGATCTTCCTTCGCGGGGCCGTCGCCGGTGCCCAGTCCGGCCAGTGCCTGGTCCGTCTCGGGGACGGTCCAACCGAGTGCCCGCCACAGCCGGGCGAAACGCTGAATCCGTCCGTACTCCGCCTTGGTGACGACGGACCCTGTGCCGTTCGGAAACTCGTCGCTGCTGGTCAGGCGGCGTATCTGTACTCGTTGATCACGCCGCCGAGTATTCGGGTGTGCAGGAGCCGGTGAGTAGTCGGAGCGCTCATGGGCTTCGGGTGTTCGTGGGCGAGGGGAGGGAGCTGTGCCCGGGCCTGGTGTGGGCGATGACGGTTGTAGTGCTGGGCGTAGGCGTCGAGGATCTGTCGGGCATGGGTTTCGTTCCATATGAGCAGGTGGTCGAGGACCTCGCGCCGCAGGGTTCCGATGACCCGTTCGCAGTGCGCGTTCATCCGGGGCGTTCGAGGCGCTGTCGGCACGACCTCGATGTCGTCGGCCGCGAAGACTGCGTCGAAGGACTCGGTGTACTTCGCGTCCCGGTCGCGAATCAGGAAGCGCAGCGAGTCCACCCGCACACCTAACTCGATGGCGAGGTTTCTCGCCTGTTGTACCGCCCAGGGCCCGGTGGGATGGGCTGTCACGCCGGCGATGTGCAGTCGGCGTGTGTCGTGCTCGAGGAACACCAGCGCGTACACGCGGCGCAGGTCGATCAGGTCGACGTATAGGAAGTCGCAGGCGATGATGGACTCGGCCTGCGCGGTCAGGAACTCGCGCCACGTCGGGCCTCCCCGGCGCGGGGCTGGATCGATGCCCGCCGCTGTGAGGATTTCCCAGACCGTCGTCGAGCCGACCGGGTGTCCGAGCCGGATGAGTTCGCCCTGGATCCGTCGGCAGCCCCACCGCGGATTCTCCATGGCCAGCCGCACCACCAGCGCCTTCACCGCTCTCGCCGTCGACGGTCTGCCAGACCGGGTCCGGCGCTTGCTGTAGTCCCACTTCCGGGCGATCAGCCTGCGGTGCCACGCCAACAGCGTCGCGGGCGTCACCGGGAGCACCTGCGCCCACCGGCGCCGCGGGATCAGTGAGGACAGTGCCGCGAACCACAGCCGATCCGCCGGCTCGTACCGCACCGGTGCCGATAGCTGTCTGCGCAGCACCGCATTCTCGTGGCGCAACACCAGCAATTCCGCGTCCTTGGCCATGTCCCGGCGCAGCAGCACCGCCGGGACCGCGAGCAGCTTGCGTACCACCCGATAGACCAGTGAAACGATCACCCAGGCAGGGTTCCAGCAGACCGCGATGCCGCGCCAGACCGCCTCCGAGCAGCAGCGATGAGTTTCCGAACGGCACAGGTTGCCGTGACCCGGCTGCCTTTGGACAACCGCGATGTGGACGCCTTCTCGCTGCCGTTTCCCGACCACCCTGTCGTCGTCCTGGGCAACAACAAGAACGACCGCGCCCGCTCCCGGTTCGACGGCGCGCACGAACTCGCCCACCTCGTCCTGCACGGCGAGCAGATCTGGGGTGTCAAAGAGGTCGAGACGCAGGCTCACCAGTTCGCGGCGGCCTTCCTCATGCCCGCCGACGACATCCACGACCAGCTGCCGACCACGGTGGACTGGCCGGCCCTGTTCCATCTCAAACAGCACTGGCAGGTCTCGCTCGCCGCCCTGCTCATGAGGGCGCGGACGCTCGGACGCATGAGCGAGAACGTCTATCTCAACGCCATCAAAGCGGCCTCCGCCCGCGGGTGGCGCCGCGTCGAGCCGGTCCCCCTCGGCCGGCCGGAGCAGCCCACGCGGCTTCTGGCCTACCTCGCCTCCACCGCCAGTGCCCCCGCCCGCTCCGTCCTCCCGCCCCAGATCGTGGAGAGCCTGCAGACCGCCTCGGCTACGTGACCCGCGCTCCCCCGCGCTTCCGGCGAATCGCGAGGAATCGGCAGGCGGCCCGCCGCACCGGGCCTTGCGGGCCCGGTGCCAGACCCGTGCGCCGAGGTCGTACCGGCAGCCTGGATGCCTTGCCCTACGCACCTGCCCCACTCGTGCGGGACGGCTTCCCGATGTGTTCCTTGTACCTGCGGGCTTCGCTGACCAATTCGCTTCCCGCCTCGACCAGTTCACGTGGCCGGCCGCTTACAGTGCGCAGGTGCAGGACGTGCTCGATGACCTGTGTGTCGTCCAGCGAGTCGAGCCATGCCCGGACTGATTCCGCCTCTGGCCGTTCCGGGAAGAAAGTCAGGAAATCGGCGAGACCGTCGCGGCCGGTGATGGCTGCGATCCTGTCCCGGCTCCGGACGACCGCAGGTGTGCGGCCCGCCGTCGCCAGGGCGTCGCGTACGTCCCGGTGTCCGACGGTGATGTCGAGTTGCGGCGGCAGCGGGCTCACGTCGTGACGTCCGGTGACCAGAACGGGGATGGCCACGGTGCGAACCCACTCTTCGAGAAGCTTCAACTCGTCGGCGGCGATGGCCCACACACCGGTGTGTGGCCGTTGCAGGGACACCGTCGGCCATACGGAGAAGGGGATGCGGGCGCCGCGCGGCGCGCTAGCGAGGATGTCTCCTTCCCGCAAGGGCAGCCCGTCGCCCGGCTGGGGCCCGTGCTTGAGGGGAAGGGCGACAGTCAGGTCACTGTGCGGATCGTCGGGGTGCACGGCGCCGAGCCGGGTCGCCGCGACAGCGGGGGCGCGGTGCTTGGCCACGTTGGTGTACACGGCCAGGAGCCGCAGCGGATGCTCGTCGGGAGTAGGGCGCTGGAGCGGCTGCAGCCGCTCGATACGCTGCGCAAGCGGCGTGCCGGCGTTCAGCGGCGGAAGCTGCCGTCGCCTGCGGTCGCCGAACCACCGGGTGAGGGCGGCGACGTCACACACGGCCGGCATCTCTACGCCCTTCGCCTCCTCTTCCGTCAGGGGGCGTCCGAGAGCGGCCTCGACCTCGGCATACAGGGTGTGTTCCAGCGCGGCGCGCAGCTGGGTGAGGGCATCGGCCACGAGCCGGGGAATCGCCTGCGGGAGCGGGGCGACCTCCCGGACCACGACATCCACACGGTCACCGTTACTCACTTCGGCGAATGTGATCGTCCCGCGTTCCGTGTAGTCGTGCGTCAGGCGCAGCAGCCGCTCGATCGTGTGGTCGACGTGGGCCAGTGTCTCCACCACGTGGAGTTGGTGGTCGGGCAGCCAGGAACCGTCCGCGTCGTGCAGGCTCATACAGCGACCCTAGCGACCGACTTCCCGACGTTCCCGTCCCTTTCACATCCCTGCAGTGTGGTGGCTGTCTGCGACGTGATCTCCCCGCCTGCCACGCGAGCGCACGGGGCACATCCCGTTAGCCGTCGGGGAGGTCCGTCTGTCTTCTGGCCGATTCACGCCACGGAGTCGATCCGGTCACTGCACGCCTCCTTGATCGTGGCAAGATCGATCAGCACGTCCCGCGCCGCGTCCTGGTCGTGTTCCAGCGCCTCGATCGCCTGCTCCGTGCGGACCCCGAGGTCACGAACCGTCTCGCGAGGCACGAACGGGATGCCGAAGATGCCATAGCCGGTGTCAACAGACGTCCACAGGTCCCGCTGCACGGCGTCCCAGCTCCGGCGCGCCGCGTCCTGCTTCTCGCGGGTTGCGTCCTGGCTGGAGGGAATCATCGCCAGGTCCCGTTCCAAGGTCTGGATGTGCGTCTGCAGTTGTGTGGACAGCTTGCGCAACCTGGTCCAGGTCTTATGCCCCGTCGCGATCATGGCTGCGCCGAGCGTCACTGCGGCAGGTACCAGCAGCGCGGGCCGACTGGGGAAAACCAGCATGTAGACGACGGCTCCGGCGAAGTAGATGCCGGCGGTGTTGGCGACGGTCCGGCCGATCGCTGCCCGTCCGATACGCCTGCCGGTGTCCTCCAGCAACTGCTGTGTGGAAGCGCCTTTCGGTTCGACCGCCTGCGTCCACATCGGGAGAAGACCCCACACGTACATGAACGTCATGGCGGAGGCTGCATGCTCGGTCACCTGGTCCGGATGCTGGGCGACACCGTTGACCAGCCGCACCGCGTACAGGACGACACCGCACACGCCCACGCCCCACACGGTCACTTTCACGCGCCACCAGCGATGCTGCCACGCTGTGTCGTTCCGCTTCCCGGACATCCAGCGACTCACCCGCTGGAGGGCGTACCACTTTTCTGCTCCGCTCCGCCAGAACCGGCATCCGTACAGGGCGAGGAACAGTCCGACGGTGAACAGGAGGAGGCTGACAGCCCTGTTGGTGCCGTCGGGTGAGGTGTCAAAGAGGGTGTTTCCCCAGACGTTGAGGACGAATCCGACGGGGAGGATGACCAGCCGCCAGTGGATACGTACCCCTGCGGTCATCTGATGTGTGAGCGACATGGCCTCATCGTCGGATCACCATCCGGTAGGAGGTGGGGACTTGAGACAGATCAGAGGTTGCGGGTCGGGCGCTGCGCGGCCGGTCCAGAGCGGGCACTCGCCCATGACTCTCGCCGGTCCTGGCCGGGTAAGGCAGCGGGTCGGGCGACCATCCGCGAGGCTTGTAGAAAACTCCGTCGCCGCAGGTCAGAGGACTTCCCTCCCGGGCGCACAAAACGGACAGGGTTGCATCCCGGAACGGATTTCACGACTTCACAGGTCGGCACATACGCCAGCGAACAGTGCGCCCCACCGACTCCTTACCGAGCTCTCGCTGGCGAAAACACACCTACCGGCTGCCCCCTCGGCCCCCGGCCGAGGAGGCGCAAGCAGCTACCTCAATCGCCTCGCCCGGGCGGGTATACCCGATGTATTCTGTCGGGCATGGCGCACACAACGATCAAGGTCGAGAGCAGCATCCGGGACAGGCTGGCGATCCTGGCCGCCGAGAAGGACACCACGATCGCGGGACTCGTCGGCGAATTCGCCACCCACACCCTCACGCAGAGCGAGCGGGACGAGCAGGTCGCGAAGACCCTCGAAGTCCTGCACACGCTCTCCGGCTACGCCCCGGATCCCGAGCAGGACCGCGCAGCGGACGATGAGCTCACGCGCCGGCTCGGCAGCGCCGCGTGAACCCTGTCGCCCCTGTCGATGTAGTCCTCGACGACAGCGCGCTGCTCGCTCTGGGCTCGGGCAACGTCCTGGCCTCCCGCCTTCTGTACCAGGCCGCCGAGACCGGGGCCTGGCGCGTCCACGTCGCGCTGGCCGCACTCGCCGAAGCGGACCGGGTACGCACCGGACTCGCCGGCCACCTCGGCATGCTCGACCAGGTGGTCTTTCATCCACTCGATCTCGCCGCCGTCCTGGCCGCCTCGGGCCACGAGCGGCCCCTGGGCTGGTGCCACACCCACCATGTGGCCATGCCCGGCCCCGAACGCCTGGATGGGGCACGCGTCGCCACCGTCCAGCCCAAGGCCTGGGACGGGGCCGACGTCCGGGTGCTCGACCTCACTCCCTGAGCGGTCCGCCCGGGTCGGGGCGGACTTCACCAGTGGATGTGATCCCAGCGCTTCCCCCAGTGCACGGAATTCATCAGAGTGGTTGACATCTGCTTTATGATTCGCGAATCATGAATCATGGTTCAAAGCGCGCCCGAACGGTTGCGTGAGGTCTCGGCAAAGCTCTTCGGGAATCGTTATCGGGCCGAGGTGCTGCTGGCGCTGGCGATGTCGGATTCCCGAGGGGTCTGTCTGGGGGATCTCGCGGTCTCGCGAAGTGTTGCGCCCAGCGTGTACCAGGCGCCGGTACAGGCTCTGGTGGACGCGGGTCTGGTTGTGCGTGTTCCGCGGGAGCCCGGCGAGCGGCGTCAGTGGTATCGGCGCAGTGACGATGCCGACCTGTGGCGGTGTCTGGCGGACCTCTTGGGCTGTTTGGCAGAGGCAGCCGGAGCCGACCGGGTTGGATGAATGGCGGGGGTGCTGTTTTCGGACGGCGCCCGATGAGACAGGGTGGAGCCCATGATGACCTTGGCGAGTTCCGTGACCGGCGGTTCGGTGCAGACTGCTTCCGCGGCACTGCTGGGGCGGGACGGGCAGTCTGTGGTGGTCCCGGTGTTGGGGACGGAGGCGCTGTTCTTCTACCGCGTGGACTCTGCCGAGGACGTGCGCCGTCGTGAGGTTTCCGCGGCGCGCCTGGACAAGCTGCCCCCGCTGGAAGCCCTTCTGGCCCTTCCGGTGGGTCTGCCTGTGCCGCTGGCCTCACTCGATCAGCGGGAACGTCGTGCTGTACGTGCCTTGCCGGCCGGGGCTGCGGACCGTGACCGCAAGGTGGTGACGCGGCGGGCGGTGCGGCCGCTGCAGATCGATCTGGCCGTCGTGCGGGCGTCCGGCTGGCGGCAGGGGCTGGAGCGGGCCGGCCGGTTCGCCCCGTTCTGCCGAAGGGCCATGCTGCTCGACCGGCGCCCGGCACGCCTGGAGGAATCACTGGCGGAGGCGGACTTCTACGGTATCGGCGTCTTCGTCCCGTCGGGCGACGGGGTGGAGATGGTGCTGGAGTCCCGGGCCTACCGGCCGCAGCGGCACACTGCGGCGGCCTGGGCGTTCGTCGAGGAGCTGTATCAGCGGGTGCGCTGAGCGGGTGAGGGCTCGGCCGGGACAGGGCCGGGGTCGGCAAGGGCCCAACATTCGAGCTGCTTGGGTGCCCGGAACGCCTTGGGCTGTTCGAGGGCGGCGTTGAGCAGCGGGTACCGGTCGACGGCGATGCGGCAGCGGTCGTACCACCAGCGCTGGCGCGCGATGCCCGGCGGCGTCGCGCAGAGGTCGCGCAGCCATCCCATGAGTACAGCGATGTTGTGCGCCGCGGCTTCTGCCGGGAGCGGGGACTGGTTGCTGGTGAACGTGTCGAGCGCCTTGTGTCCGCAGGCGTAGCACTCGCAGATCGGCGCGGCGGCTGCGGCGTACTTCTTCGCCAGCGTCTCGCCAAGGTAGAAGTCCATGAGCTCGGGGTGCAGGACGTGCGGCGAGCCGGGGCCGCCGGACTTCTTCCCGGTCTGGGCCTTCTCACCGGGGACGATGGTGTGCCGCAGTGAGCTGGTGGCACCAAATGCGGTGAAGGCTGCTCCGGCTGCCAGGGCTCCGAAGGCGGCGAGATCGGTACGCAGCAGTGCGGTGTCCGGTACCTGTGTGATCAACTGCCGGAGGTGGTGTACCGACTTCGCATACCGGGCCAACGGGTCCATCTGCCCGCCCAGGATGATCGCCTTCGGCCCATTGACGTCCTGCAAATAGTCGATCAACTGGTGCAGGGACTCCTCGTTCCTCAGCCAGGTCACGTCGATCGGCACCACGAAGGTCACGCCTGGATCGTCGAGTTCGGTCATACGGGTGACCGCGGCCCTGAGCGCATCCGAGTCCTCGGCCTGGATGTAGCCGGTCGGCGTGAGTGGCGCCGTGACGCCCGCGGCACGTTGCTGCTCCAGAGACCGCTCAAGGGGGTCGTTGAGGAAGAAGCCGTCCGGCTCCGTCTGCGGGAAGGGAGCGTCTTCGGTCGCGGCGGTCTTCTCGTAGAGGGCCGGGTCGGCGAGCAGCACCCCGCTGTATCCCTCATCCCGCAGCTGCAGCGCCTTCGCCGTGGCATTGCCCCCGCTCAGAATCAGCCCACTGGAGGCGGAAGCGAGGTGCTCCTGGACCTGGCCGACCCGTTCGGGGCGGGTCTGGATCAGCATCCGGCCGCGCAGAGCCGCCAGGCCGAAGAAGGGGAGATGCGCAGCTGAAGGGAGGTGCGGACGCGGGACGGCGGAAGGCTCGGTCATGGACAGCTCCTTCAGTACGGTGGCAGAGGCGTGGTGCGGGATCCTTCGACATACAGGTGCTGAAAGTCCTCGGGCAGCAAATGTGCGCAGGCCGCCGCCGATTCGAGGGTGAGACCGTGCTCGTCGAACAGGGTGCGCACGAGCGCGGGCACGGCCCGGGGCTGCTCACGGGGAATCTCTACGGGCTCGGCCATGCGATAGCCGAGCGCGGACATCTCGATGATGACCGTGCGGTGCTGCCATTCGGTCAGCGCGCCCAGATCGAGCGCCCGGCGCAGTAGTGCGCTCATCGACACCCGCCAGATCCGCTTCAACTCCATCAGCTTCGGCAGGTCCACCCTGCCCGCGAAGGCGCCCCGGATGTCTGCGGCGGGCATCAGTAGCTCCGCCGCGAAGGCGTCGGCCTGCTTCTCCTGCTGGGAACCGGCGCCGGGTTCCGCATGCATGACGAGGTGCCCCAGTTCGTGGGCAACGCTGAACCGGCAACGATCCCCCGGCGCCAGGTCGTTGACGAGGAGCAGCGGGGCGCCGACGCCGTCCCACTGACTGACCGCATCGAGCAGGTCGCCGCCGAGGTCGCGGACGGCCACCACCGCTCCGGCCGCCTCCACGACCGAGATCATGTCGGGGATCGGGCCGGCCGGAAGCACCCAGGCTTTGCGCACCTGCCGCGCCGCATCCTTCGCGGTCGTGCGGGCGGAGAGCTTCACGCGGAAGAACCGGTGCTCTTCGAGCGGTTTCTCGGCAGCCGCGGCGATCTCCTGGACCTGCACACGCGTCAGAGCCAGTTGTGCATGCACCCGCCGCAGCGCGGAGACTGCGAGCGCGGCCTTCTTGCGGTGGTGGACCAGCCCCACGCCGACCCCACCCACTTGCGGGTCAAGGCACAGCAGGCCGGACGGGTAGCCCAGAGCGGCCGCGTACCACTCCAGGCGGTCGTCCGTGACCGTCAGGCGGCCCGACTCGGCACGACTCACGTATCCCTGTGAGACCACCGTCGGTTCCGGCCCCGAGGCCTTCGTCATGGCGGTGGAGACCTCCGCCTGTGTCATCCCGCGGGACTCACGCAACAGCATGAGCATCCCAGGGTTCGCCTGCACATCGGCCATCCTTCACACCTCCTCGAAGCCTCGCATCAGACCTCAGAATAGCACCACGAAATATTCCTCACTCGAAATCTAGTGCGGTGCGCCACCGGCCCTGTCCCGGGGCAATCCGCCCGACGGTCTGCCAGTCCAGCTCGGCACTTCGTCTCAGCGGCACACTCGGGCATGCCAAGGCCCCTTCGACTGACGACCTTGGAGAGCAGCAGGGGCTCCCCCGCGTACGGCGGACCGTTCTGGTCGTATTGCTGTCAGGCGACGGCACCGCTGTCCTTGTTGCCACCATCGCCCGCGTCCTCAACAGCCACGTCCTGCCGGACATCGGCACCCTGACACGACTGGAGGACGCACTCGACCACCAGCTCTGGCCCGGCCCCGCAGCGATCCGCGCCTCCCCAGCAACCAGACGCCGGCCGATCTGACTCGTCGGCGACGCCCTCAACCGCCGGATCACCGCCTGATACTTCTCAGAAGTCGAGCCTGATCTGCTCTTCTGACGGAGCACCAACCGGGTAGGAGGGCCGGCCACCCGGCCCTCCTACCCGGTTGATACGTCGGCGTCTCGTGATGAGCATCCCCGGGTTCCGGTGGCGCCCCTGGGGAGACGCTCTGCTGCCACCGGCCGGACACGACAACGCTGCTGATCGCCGAAACCCCTGACAGCCTCACACGAGTGCATCCAGTCCCCGACGCGAAACAGCGGAGGACCGCGCCAGCGGAAGGCCGACCAGGCGCAGCGGGCAGTCGGGCAAGCGATGCCGCGTAGGTCGAGCGGTCTGTTGAAGGGGTCGTGGCCGCCGAGGTCCGTGTTCTGGGCCTGAGTTGGGGGTGCTTCACGTCGAGCTGCGGCTGACGGCGAGCGGTCCCCGCGTGATCGAGGTCAACGTTCGGCCGCCGGCGACTCGCGGGCCGTACCGTCGCACGACGCAGGGGGCTTCGGGATGGTCGCCGCCTACGGAATCACCAACGCGCACGCGGCACAGGCGCCGGCGAGGTACCGGGGCCAGCCCTGGTCCGCTCGGATCAGCACCAGTTGCTCTAAGCCTTGCTCTCGCCCGGGCCTGGAGCCAGCAGCTTCGCGGGGCCGTCGCGAAGAAGGAGGGCGAGTGGCTCCGCGGCATCGTGTCCAGCGCTCTCCGCTACTCGCGCGAAGCAGGAGAGGGCCGTGGGGCGGGCCGGATCGAGCGAGGCCTGAACGGGAGGTAGCTCGAGTCGGTCGGAGTGTCAGTGGTCGCCGCCATACTCAGAAGATGTGCACCTGACGTTCAGGCGCATGTCCAGGAGTCCTCGACCGAGTGGGAACGAATTGACACGCGAAGGCGAAGCGGTGCCCGACCGCGACCCGTACCTTCTGGCGCAGATGCGAGAGGCCTTCGGGCGCGTGGTCTACAGCCACAAGACCCATGAGAAGCAGGCGGACATCTGCTTCACCAAGCACCGGTGGCAGCAGGGCGTCCTCATTGCTCTCACCGCGATCAGCTCGGGCACCTTCCTCGCCGCGGTGGTCGGCCTACTCGGCAACGCAGTGCTGACGAGCCTCACGACCTCTTCTATCGCGCTCCTGGTCAGCTGGATGAGCCTTGGGGCGCAGACCTTCAAGTTCGAGGAGGAGTCCGAGGCCCACCGCGGCATCGCCTCTCGGCTGTGGGACGTCCGGGAGTCCTACATCTCCCTCATCGCAGACCTGATGTCCGGCACCGTCTCCAACGCGGAGGGCCGAGAGCGGCGGGACGAGCTGCAGCAGGCCGCGCGCGACGCCTATGCCGACGCGCCCAGGACGAGCAGCAGGGCGTTCGCGCGCGCCCAGGGCGGGCTGCAGAACAACGAGGAGATGACGTTCACCTCGCGCGAGATCGACCTCTTCCTCCCGGAGGCGCTCCGGCTCGGCGAAGGCGAGGCATGACGATGAAGACCTCAGAGATCTTCGAAACACTGCTCAAGAACCTGAAGGTCGGGGAGACGGCCACGACGGTCGCCTCGCGCCGGGACGAGATCACGAAGGCGCTCAACAAGGACTTCCGCGACAAGGACGGCTGCACCGACTACAAGCTGATGGTCGGATCGTTCGGTCGGCACACCGCGATCAAGGGAGTGTCCGACCTCGACATGATCTTCATCCTCCCGCCCGGGATCCGGTCGAGCTACGACGGGGACACCGGCCCGCGGAGGATTCTCGAGAGGGTCCGCGGCGACCTCAAGGCGCGGTACAAGAACACTGAGATCCGCGTCGACCAGTGCGTCGTCCGAGTGCGGTTCACTTCCAACGCCTTCAAGTTCGAGGTCCAGCCGGCATTCGAGAACGCCGACGGCAGCTTCGACTACCCGGACACGAAGGCTGAGGGCTGGAAGGTCACCAAGCCGCGCGAGGAGATCGCCGCGACCAAGGAGTGCAACGACCGCACCTCGACGAACATGCGCCACCTCGCCCGGATGGTACGGGCATGGAAGAACGCGAACGGCGTAAACATGGGCGGCCTGCACATCGACACCCTCGTCTACAACTTCTTCGACCAGACCGACGACTACGATGCAGCGGACACAGGCTCGTTCGACCTCATGGTTCGCGACTTCTTCGAATTTCTCAAAGATCAGCCGGAGCAGGAGTACTACCTGGCGCTGGGCAGCCGGCAGCGGGTCCACGTCAAGGCCAAGTTCCAGCCGAGGGCGAAGAAGGCGTACAACCGATGCCTTGAGGCGATCGCGGACGAAGGCAAGACGTCCGCCAACAAGAAGTGGCGCGAGGTGTTCGGGACCTCGGTGCCGCTGGCGAAGAGCGCGAGCGAGTCGTCCCGGTCGTTCAGGGACACCGAGGAGTTCATCGAGGACGAGTTCCCGGTCGACGTCTCCGAGACCGTGTCCATCGATTGCGAGGTCACGCAGGCCGGATGGCGTCCGACCTGGCTCCGCACGATGCGTCGCGGCGGGATCTTGCTCAAGGCCGACAAGAGCCTAAGGTTCGTGGTCACCCACTGCTCGGTCGAGGAGCCCTACACGCTGAAGTGGAAGGTGCTCAATCGTGGTCCGGAAGCCGAGCAGCGGGACAAGATCCGCGGCCAGATCGTCGACTCGAGCAAGCGCGGGGTCCGCATCGAACACTCGGACTTCAAGGGCGAGCACGTCGTCGAGTGCTACGTCGTCAAGGACGGGGTCGTCGTCGCTCGGGACCGGATCGACGTGCCGGTCAGCAACACGAGCGTCAAGACGGCGAACGTCTTGTAGGGAACGGATCCTCGGAGCGCGACGAGGCCCCGCCGAATCTGCCGGGGTCTCGTCGCATCAGGCGCATCCCCCCGTAGGGTTGCAGCATGAGCAGTTCTCTCGCTGCCATGCCCGAGTCCCTGCTCAACGCCGAGATGGCCTTCGCGGGCAAGTGGTACGGCGTTCGCTGCGCTGCGCTCCGAGGATCCCAGCAGGTTCGCAGAGCAGATCGTCGGCCTGCTCCGCGGCGAAGCAGATACCGCAGAAGCGGAGTTCCGGCAGCTTCGAGACCTCGGCTGAGGCTGGTTCTCCGTCGGACGCTTCCGGAGAATGGTGCCGTGGAACGGCGGATCGACTTCTCGCGCGAGCGGCAGATGCTGTGCGGCGGCTGCGGCCGTCGCCTCGTCGTCGACCTGGACTGGATCGACCGATGGGAGCAGGGCGGAGAGAAGTGCCCCGGCTGCGGCCTGACGTGCGAGCACGAGGACGCGCCCCGGGTGACGGTCGATCCCGGCGACCCGGCGCTCGACGACGACAGGGTCGCGCAGTTCTCCTGGTACCACACGAGCACGCAGCCGGACTGGCCGACGAGGTACTTCGATCCGGCCGCCGTCCTCACGCCCGAGACCCGCATGATGATGGGCGGCGACAGGCTCGTCGCCGCCTGGGCCGCACGCCAGCGGGCGAAGGCGCTCCACATCGGCACGTACGAGGCTGCTGTCCACAACATGCTGCGTCGGATCCACGACCAGGCCGACGACCACAGCCAGTTCTATCTGTACCGGATCCGTCTGGAGCCATCCGTCGTGGTGCAGGTGGGGTGGCTCGTCGACCCCGGCAACTTTGTCGGCGACGTCGTGCTCGACGAGGTCTGCCCGCCAGGCGTCGACGTCGCCCGCTATCTGAACTACCACGAGGATCCGGGAGGGCTCTCGCTCGCGCTGGGGAGGGACGCGATCGCCAGCGTTCAACGGATCGCTGTTCCGCTCTCCGACACCTGGGACGGCGGCTGGGTGCGCGATTCCGTTGCGGCTCTCGAGGGCGTGTGCGGCACCGTCGTCCCAGCAACCGGCAAGCTGGCCCGCTTCATGCGGCCATCTTCGTCGCAAGCCGTCCTGGGCCGAAAGCTCGGTGCGTTCCTGGCCAGCAGACTGCCGGCCAACCTTCAGGACCAGTTCGCGTCGGCCGTGGCGTTCGCGGAGGGAGAGGATCCAGAGGAGTGGGCGCGGCGGACCAGCGGCCTGTTCGATCTGATCGACGATCCGACTCGTGTGCTGGCTGCGCTCAGCCAGCAGGATCCTCGGGAGGTCTGAGAGTGCGGAACGTGAGCTCTTGTCCGTTTCGTAGTTGAGGTTGGACAAGGATCGCTGGTCATGGGCGCGAGATGGCCCTCAGGCGCCGGGGCGGGCGAACAGGCCGGGTTCGGGCTCGGCGAGGATGCCGCGGCTGACCAGGCGCTTCAGTTTCGAGCGGATGCCTTCGGTGTTCTTCGGGAGGATCGGCAGGTCGAGGGCCTGGCAGAGGTCGCGGGCGCGCATCGGCCGGCCCGTGTCGGCCAGGGCGGTGAGGATCTGCTGGTAGGCGGGGTGGTCCGGGATGTCGGGGCCCTCCGGCTCGGTGGCGGGTGAGGGCAGTGGGAGAGTGAGGAGGGTCTTGCGGGTGATGCGCAGGTTCTCGCTCTCCGCGTCGAGTTCGCCGAGTTGCCGGGTGAGTTCCTCGATGCGGGCCCGGAACTGCCCGGCCTGGTCGGTTAGTTCACGCTCACGGTCCGCGATGTGTTCCAGGATAGCTTTGACCTGCGGGTTGTCGCTCATGCGGTCCTCCAGGAGGCAAGGGTGGCTCCGGTGAGGCGGCGGCTCATGACGGAGGTCATCGCCCACAGGACGCGGGAGCGGGAGGAGGCGGGACGGTGTTCGTAGTCGCGTACGAGACGGCGGTAGAACATCAGGATCCCGTTCGTCTGCTCCACGATCCACCGCTTGGCCTGCGGAACGAACCCGCGCTGGTCCGGGTTGCGTTCGACGATCTCGACGTCGATGCCCACGGTCTTGCCGTGCTCGACGACCTTGTTCTTGAAGCCCTGGTCGACCAGGGCCTTGGTCACCGTGTCGCACTGTGCGGCGACACCGTCCAGCAGGGCGATGGCGGCGGTGTTGTCGTGCGCGGAGGCGGGCAGGACGACGCAGTCGATGACGAGGCCCAACACGTCCACGGCCAGGCATCTCTTCCTGCCCGGCACTCTTTTCGCGGCGTCCTTGCCGGTCGTGGTGGCGGGGACGCCGACCGCGACGTGGATACTCTGCGTGTCCAGGACCACCAGGCTCGGATCGGCTAACCGCCGCTTCTTCTCCCGAAGTTGCCACCGCATCAGATCGTGGATGGTCTGGTCGGTGCCGTCATCGCGCCACTTGTAGAAGTAGTACTTCACCGCGCCGGCGGGCGGCAGGTCGTGGGGCAGCAGGTCCCACTGGCAGCCACTGCGGTTCTGGTACAGGATCGCGTTCACGATCTCCCGCATTTCGTATCTGCCCTGATGGCCGCTGACCGACGGATGCGCGGCCTTCCAGGCTGTGATCACGGCCTGTCGGGTAGCGGGGACGCATTGCTGCGTCCCCGCCCCCTCAGAACCGGGCATGCCCGTTTTCCAGGCACCACGGCTCAAGCAAGCCCCGAGGGCTTCACGGTGATGCAGAGACTGCGAGTCTCCTGCGTGTTCTGGCTCGGAGACCACGATGGCAAGAGGCGTGTACCAGGCGAGTCTGCGGTCCGTCCGGCGTGCCGCTCCGCCCGTGGTGAGTGAGGTAGCTGGCGGCTACCGCTCTGCGGACGGTGTTCAGCCACCAGCGTTCCCATTCGTGCGGGGACTGCGGTGGCTGGTTGGCAGTGAGGATGTAGTCCCCGCAGAGTGGACAGCGTCCTTCCTGCTTGGCGAGCAGGTTCAGGTTGTAGTTGTCCAGCGGGGGTTTGACCTTCCTCCGCCTTTTGGCCCAGTAGTCCTGCAGGCCGGGGTCGTCGGGTGACGCCCCGCCCGTGACCAGCTGGTGCCGGACGATATTCGTCCAGGAGAATTTGACCACGTGAAAGGTGCCGCCGCTTTCGCTGGTACAGCCGCGATCGCCGAACACCCAGTAGTCGTTCCTGTACTTGTTGAACTTGCCGTAGTGGCGACGCACAATCCACTTCTTCGGCTTGTTGGGGTGGGAGTGCTTGGCCCACTTGTATGTGAGCCGCCACACATGAGAGTCCAGATCCGAGAAGACCCGGCTGGACACCACCCCACGGTAGTAGGCCGCCCAGCCCCGAATGATCGGGTTGAGTTTGGCGATGACCGCCACCACATTCGATCCGCGAAGGTTTCGCATCTCGTCCGTGAGCCTTTTCCGTATCCGCTTGATCGCCTTCTTGTTTGGTTTGATGATCAGCTTGGACCCGTGAAACTGGCGGAGAGTGAATCCCAGGAAGTCGAAACCTTCGGAGAGATGCACAATGCGCGTCTTCTCCTCGTTGAAGGTCAGTCCTCTGGGGGCCAGCCACGCTGCAAGCCGTACCTTGACCTGCTCTGCTTGCTGCCGAGAGTGACAGCAGGCGACCATATCGTCGGCGTATCGCACCAGCACCGGAGCTCCTCGCGCCGTTTCTCCGGAAGTACGTCCGGATGCGAGATAGCGGACTCCGGCAGCTTCCTCCAGGCCATGGAGTGCAACGTTCATCAACAGCGGGCTGATTACACCGCCTTGAGGTGATCCCTCTTCGGTCGGCGTGTGCAGGCCGTCCTCGACCACTCCCGCTTTCAGCCATCCCCGGATCATTTCCCTGGCCGGGAAGGACCCGATCGCTTTGAGCAGTTGTTCGTGGTCGATTCTGTCGAACGCGGCGGACAAGTCGGCATCCAGGATCCACAGCCTCCTGGCCCGGGAGCCTTTCAGCGTGGAGTAGAGGGCGCCGATGGCGTCCGCACAGCTGCGGCCCGGCCGGAACCCATAGGATTTCGGCTCGAAGCGCGCTTCCCACTCGGATTCCAGTGCGTTACGGACGCGCGCCTGATGGCATCGGTCCATAATCACGGGGATACCGAGCGGCCGTTGTTTTCCATTGGCCTTTGGAATGTACACGCGTCGGACCGGCAGTGGATTCCAGGACGAGCGCGTATGGTGCACACGCAAAGCCACGTCCATCCTGGCCTCGGGTGACAGGGCGGTCTCCCCGTCGATCCCGGCCGTCCGACGTCCAGCGTTGCGCTGAGTCACCTGCCGCACGCTGATCAGCGTGTTCGACCATGATCTCAGCATCAGTCTCTGCAAGGACCGGACCAGGGCCCAGTCCTCTTCCCGCGTCGCCTTGAAGATCCTCTGCCTCAGCCTCACTACGTTGTCCTCGTGGTGACGCCATGCGACGTCGTCCCATTCGCCAACGTCCTTGGGTCCGTTCACCGCGGTGTCCAACTTGCCCCTCGGTTCGGGAGGCCCCGGGCCTCGGTCGTCAAAGGCTCACCAGCCCACGTCAGCTCCCCTTTCGGGACCCGGCCGCCAGGACCGGCATCCGGCCGGTTCCCCGAGACAGCCGCCTGGAGAGGCAACCACATGTCCCGAGTCCCGCTGCCTTTCGGCCGCCGGCATCTGCTTCTTGGGCTTCCTGTCCCGCCGAAGAGTTCCGCCCCTCTCACGATCGGCCTACCGAGCCAAAAGGTCCGGACCCCGACGGGGTTTCCACGTTCCGCGCACACGAGACACGGCCGGGGAGGGCGCCCCCTACACCCCGGGGCCAGCGGTGTTCCCACGACCGGTTGATCGTCCCCGGCCGCCGCTTGCCGCCTCTTCCAGCGGCCAGGCCCTTGCACCCTGGTCCTCGTCCCGTCACCCAAGGCTTGGGCTGACGAGGCATCATCGGGGGTTCACTTGCGTTCGCCCGTCCGGCCTTCCCCTCGCCCGGTTGCTCCCCCGGACGGAGCGGGGGCCCTTGGGCTTCTTCCCTGGGCTTCGCACCCTCACAAGCGGGACCTGTGAACGCACGCCAGGGCGGGGACTGATCTCGAACACTGATCAGGAACTACGCATCCGGTCTATAACCGGCCTCCGATCTGCGAGTTCACTCGAAATGCGCGACTTCGTGTCGCACCGACCAGGGCCCACTGCTCGTCGG
Source organism: Streptomyces sp. NBC_01390 (assembly GCF_045040105.1). Taxonomy (NCBI): domain Bacteria; kingdom Bacillati; phylum Actinomycetota; class Actinomycetes; order Kitasatosporales; family Streptomycetaceae; genus Streptomyces; species Streptomyces sp. NBC_01390. The sequence goes on from NZ_CP109551.1 coordinate 2,127,766, forward strand.
AAGCATCACTCGAGTACGGCTTGCGCATGCTCATGCCACAACCCAAGCGAACCCCGAACGCCCAACCGGCCGCGATGCCCCAACATCACACCATCGAGCGATCACAAGCCGGACAGAAGATCACGTACCGCACTCTGAGAACGGCCTGTCCGCTCGTGAAGACTGATCGTCTCTCACAAGCGCCCCGTCAAGCTTCGGCCTGGACCCGAGGCACCTCCTGAACGGTCCGCCCCCACCAGGACGAAGCTGTCGGTCTCCCTGACAGGATCAACGCCATGCTCATAACACCCCGACCGGGGGCTGACCGGAAATACATCCGCCGCCTACTTGCAGAGGCCCACACCAACGCCCTCAACCTCCGGCTTCCAGAGGCGAACGCTTACAAGCGCCTCTTGCGGTACCTCAACTGGGCCACGGACACGGCGAGTGTCCTGCGCTCCCAGGTCAGCGCCAAGGACATCGACACCCTGGTTTTCACCAGCCGCTACCAGGTTCTGCTCGCCAAGTGCGGGACGCTCGCCGGCACGGCCCAGGAACGACTCGTCAACGGCCTGGTGGACCTCGAAATCACTGAACGCGTCCAGGCGTTTGAGGAGGCCCAGGCGGCCCTCGACGCACAGATCGGCCGTTGGAACGGCCCGGAGTGGTTCGTCGTCGCGGACTCCAGTTTTTACATCCACAACCCCATCAAGCTGGCAGACGTCGACCTGCACAAGGTGCTCGGGCTTCCCAGCGGCGAGCACATCCGGCTGCTGTTCCCGATGGTCGTGGTCGACGAACTCGATGCCCTCAAAGAGGGGGGCAAGCAACAGGCTCGCTGGCGCGCCCCCCACACGCTTGGCCTCCTCGACCAAATTCTCGATGGCTCAACGTTCGGGATCCTGCACCGCCAAGAGCTCATCTCGCACGACGGCGAGGTACGGGGCGAGGTGAACATGGAGATCGTCCTGGATCCGCCCGGCCATGTGCGCCTCCCCATCGCGGATGACGAGATCATCGACCGGGCCGTGGCTATCCAGTCGCTTGCCGCACGCCGGGTACGGCTTTTGACCTGCGACACCGGACAGCACACCCGCGGCCGGGCAGCCGGTCTGGAGGTGACCAAGATCCCCACGAAGGATCCCGGACCGGAACCCGGCTGGGAAGCACTGGACAAGTCCGGCACGGGCACGCGAGCTCAGCGCCGAGCGAAGCAGGCCGCCCGCGAGGCCCAGTCCGACACCTCCCACGGCGCGTGAGGCAGATGACCCCGGGGCGGCGCCCTGTCTGTCCTGTGGAAATCGGCTCCCCGCGACCTCGACCGGGAATGCTCCACCTTCGAATGGAACACCCTGGGCCAGTCGTACGAGATTCTCGCGTCTCGGGGAGGGCATGGCCGCGTCTATCCTGAGGCGGAGCAATCTTGCGGATGCCATGGGGGAGGCTGGAATGCGCGATTTCGCGATCTACTACCCGTACATTCACATCCAGGACGACACATGGCTGAAGGCGGCAGCTTTGTACTGGCCGAACATCGGCCGGATCGTTCCGGAGGACTATCCCATTCAGGAGAGCCGCACGGCCGAGGTCCTGAACGGCGAGCTCGGTCTGATGGTCAACGTCTCCCCGGAGTGGTATAGCCAAGAAACCGGGAGGGACTTCCTCCACTTTGTAGAGAGCCGGGTCCACGACCTACGTGAGCAGCTACCAGCTCTTCCGTCGCGGACGGTTCGCGACGCTCCGTTCCACCGAGTGCCGGGGACACCGGCCCGCCACCTCTTGGAGTGGGTCGATCTCGACTCCAAGGGCATGTGCGTGGCTGAGGACATACTTGTCGAGGCGGGGCTCGCGGTGACGGCCGACGACCGCTACGGTCGACGATGGCTTGGCATGCACCCGCGTCTTGCGGCCGTGTTCCTCACTGCGCTAGCGCAGCGTGTCGCGGATGCCAACCAGGCCAAGCTCGTCACGGACCAGCCGGACAGTCTCGGCGACGTGGAGGGCTGGACCTCCGAGGCGATCGCGGGAGCAATACTCGACGGCCCAGCGTGGGGAAGGCCGAAGCCGTACTCGGCCGACGGGGTTGCCGCAATGTATGCGGTTCTCGCCATCCAGACCGTGGTGCCGGCGTCCCTGGAGAACGTTCCTGTCGAGAAGATCGTGGCCGCGCGGAAGACGCTCCATGCCGAGTTCGACGCGTTCCGGGATCACCTGGAGTCGCTGACCGACGAGTTCACCAGACTGGCCGAGACAGATGACCCGGGGATTCTCACCACGCGCCTGGAAGCACTCGCCGATCGCCATGTAAGGGCGCCGCTGGCGGAGCTCCGACGGGGGCTGCGCAGTGTCGGGCTCCAACCGGTCCAGGCGACGATGGGAATCAAGTCACTCAAGCTGCCCCTACTGCCCGCCTTCGCTGCTGCCACGCTCGCGATCCCTGACACCGCGGCGCAGGCGGGACTCCTGGGTGCACTGATTCTCTCGTCGGCCGTGCAGGCCCACACGGCAGCCCGAGAACTACGCGGTGGCGCCGCCGGCTACCTACTCGGACTACACCGGAACGTACAGCCGCACAGCACCTTGGACAGGGTCCTGCTTCGCAACCGTTACCCGAGGCTGCCCTGACCTGCTGGGTCCCCACTGATCCGACAGCGACGGAATACCGGGCCAGCGCCGGCGACTTCGCCCCAGAACAACGTGAAGACGGTGCGCAGTCTCCCGTCCGGCCCGCTGCTCAGGATGCTTCGACCTTTCAGGAGAAAGAGGGCGCAGGCGAACCAGCCGGGCTCGTTTCGATACGGGCCCGCGTAGCGGAGCTTTGAGTCTATGCCGTCATCGGTTGAGGCCGGCCTCGTCAGCGGGTAGTGGCGTCGTCACGCGTGCGCTCCGCCCGTGTCTGGCGGGGCGCCTGGTGCGGGCCTTCGGTGATGCCGCTCACACACTCGCCGGTACGTCTTGCCGCCGTCCTCCCAGCTGGCCAGTCTTCCGCCAAGTGTCTTGAGGGTGCAGGGAGTTGGCCGTGGAGTGCAAGACGTGTTCGTCAGTGAACGTGCAGAGCCTCAGCCTGTTTTGGGAGTCGTTGCCTGCGGGGTCGCCGTTAAAGAAGCGGTATGCGCCGCCGGCTGAGGTGCCCGGCCAGTTGTGGCAGTCGCTGCTGGCTGTGGCCGCGGGTGTCGCGTTCTTGTCGTCGGGGATGGTGCTGCTGGGTGTGCTGCTGGCGGTGGCGGGTCTGGTGTGGGGTGCGGCTGGCCGTGCGGCGGGCGAGCGGTATCGGGGCGCGTTGTCGGAGTGGAAGGCGGCGCGGCTCTGTCTGGCCTGCACGCGGCAGTTTTGAGCGCGGCCGCGGCGTCCCCGGCTGTGCATCATCCGGGTGATTTCTGTGCTGGTAGTACACGCCTTTGGTCTGCGGTTTCCTGGTTGGTGCTTGCGGTTTCGTAGCTTTGCGTGTGCCCCGCTCTGGAGCGGGCCTTCGACTACTCAGCGGCCAAGGGGCCGGTCGTCCTGCTGTCCGAGTACCAGACCCCGGCCGCCCTGCAGCGAGCCGGCGTCAAGCAGCTCGCGGACTGGCTGGCACGACGTGCGGTCCGCAGTGCAGATGAGGTAGCCGCCCGCGCGTGAGGCCGGGGGCCGGAGGCCATTGCTGACCTCCGGCCCCTGTGACGCCTCGCTCGCGTTTCCCAGTTTCCCGCCCGATCAGGCGGGAAACTGGGAAACCTATGGGAAAACGATCATGCAAATCTCGGCGCCGTACTACACGAAGACGCAGCGAACTACCCGAACACGCATGCTGCGTTGCAGGTCAGGGGATCGGCGCCGCTCTGACCTGCCGTATCCCAGCTCAGGAGATTCTTCTGCGGCATCAACCCGGGCCTGATGACAGCGGCGACGGGACACCATTTCGCCCGCCCCGGCAACCGCTTCTGGCCCGTCCTGCACCTCTCCGGGTTCACCCCGAGGCTGCTGATGCCCGCCGAACAGGACGAGTTGCTCTCGTACGGCCTCGGCATCACGAACGTCGTCGCCCGGGCGACCGCACGGGCCGACGAACTGTCGGCGGAGGAGTACCGCGCGGGCGGACGCCTGCTGGCCGAGAAGGTGACGCGGCTGCGCCCACGTTGGCTGGCCGTCGTGGGCGTGACGGCTTATCGGACCGCCTTCGACGAGCGCAAGGCTCAAGTGGGCCCGCAGGAACGCCGGTTCGGCGACACGCGGGTGTGGGTTCTGCCCAACCCGAGTGGCCTGAACGCGCATTGGACGGCGGCGACCATGGCCGAGGAGTACGGGCGGCTGCGGGAGGCGGCTTCATGGGCCCCGCATGTCGGGAAGCGGGCAGGAGCCGGGAGGGCCGACCTCACCGGCTCACCGACCCCTGCCGCTCCCACCGCGAGCCGACGCAAGGTGCCAGGCCGCGGGCTCAAGGGGTAACCACTCACAGTGACTGCACCGGACGGCCCTTGACGTCGGATCAGGGCGCCATCGTCGGGGCGAGAATGAGACCGACCTGGCTCACGATCCGGTACCGGTCGTGTCCCGCGTACAGACGCGTGTGGTCCGCCGCCCATTCCTGCACGTCGGTGTTTCCGTCGTCGAACGACTTGCGTTCGATGCATTTGACGCACTCGACCCACCGACGTGACAGCAGGGTGTCCGCCTCCAGGAGGCGTGCGCGGAGGGCGGGACAGGAGTCTGTCGTCACCGTTGCGCCTTCTTCCAGTCTCCCCCACGCACCGGCGCTGTTCACGCGGCCATTCCTCCGCCGCGGAGACCCCGGGCACCGCCTCCGTGACCAGCCATGGCGCCTTGCCGGCGGAGCCCAGGTCGGCGACTCGGGCCGTCGGAAACCCCTGTTCGGCCAGCCACCGCAGCCGCAGGGCCTCGGCCTCCAGTCCCGGTCCGGTTCCCGTCTCCGCCTTTGCCTCCGCGTCGAGCACCCCGCTGGGGTCCCCGCAGGAACCACAGGGGCCACCTCTACGCAGCCCAGAACCTGAGAGCAACTCGGCCCACACTGCGGAGCGCACAGTGGCCGAGGGAGTGGGTGACGGCTACACCGACGCAGACACAGGCGGTGGACGCGCCGATCACTCAATCCACCACTCCCCGGACCGAGTTCATCGATCTGCCGAGCACCGATCCCCTCCCAGGGCCGACGCGACACAACATCAGATCTTCACCATCCATGACCCCTTTATAGCGATTTCAAATGATTTTGGATAAAGATCCAATCAAAAAACACCCACCCGGAAACCGGCGCAAGGTCACGACCGGCAAGCACGCCCCGGGGTGAATATGACCATTTGCAATGATCTCCAGGCTCGCCCCCCCGAGGCCCGCCCGGTTGATTCCTGAGGCACCTTTTGCCCCCGCTTGACGACCTGAATGCCCGTTACGTGAACCTGTGTGTGATCGATGTGAAGATCTGCCCATAGCCTTCGCCAATGGAAAGATCACGGGGGATTGTCCGTGCGCAGCAGATCAAGATCCGGCAGAACCGGCAGATCCAGCGGAACCAGCCGACCGAGCAGTCCCGGCTGGTCCCGGTCCAGAATATGTGCGATCGGAATGATCGCCGCCGCAGCCCTTGTCGTCGAGACAGCGATGACCGTCGCCGGCACCGGGACAGCCGTCGCTCTGCCGGACAACGTCGCGTCGACGTCTGCCCTGAAATCGGAGGCCGCGAAGTACGGCGCCGCCGAGGCTCAGGACGCCACCTCTGCTCTGCTGATGGCCCGGTTGCAGAACCGGAAGATCGAGATCCTGTCGGAGCGGACGCCGGACTCGACGACGTACGCGCTGCCCGACGGCAGCATGCAGACGGCCGCCTACGCAGGCCCCATCAGGGTGAAGCAGGACGGTGACTGGCACGACATCGACACCGACCTGTCCGACACCGGCCCCGCCCTGGAGCCCCGGGTGGCCGCGGCGGACATCTCCGTGTCGGACGGTGGTGACACCGCTCTCGCCTCGGTGACCAAGAGCGGCAGGTCCTTCGGTCTCGGCTGGGAGGACAAGCTGCCCACGCCGACCGTGCGCGACGCGACCGCCTCCTACGCCCTGGGCGCCGGCCAGACCTTGACGGCGACCGCGCTCGCGCAGGGTTTCTCCGAGAACATCGCCCTCGCCGCGCGCCCGGCCGACCAGTCCCTGACGTACCGGATTCCGCTGAACCTGAAAGGCCTGACCCTCTCCCGGGCCGACTCCGGCCACCTCCTGCTGAAGGACTCCACCGGCAAACTGGTCGCCGAGGCGCCCGCGCCGATGATGTGGGACGCAAGCAAGGACCCGGCCTCCGGTGAGTCCGCGCACCAGGAGCAGGTCGCCGCCAGGGTCGAGACCGCCGCCGACGGCACGCAGACCCTCGTCCTCACCCCCGACCAGACCTTCCTGGCCACCGCCACCTACCCGGTGACGGTCGACCCGACCACCACCCTCGCGGTCACGACCGACACCTGGATCCAGACCCCGGACTACCTGGACTCCCAGGTCTCCTCCCAGGAGCTGAAGTCGGGCACCTACGACGGCGGCACGGACCTGGCGCGGTCGTTCCTGAAGTTCGACGTGTCGAAGTTCGCCGGCAAGCACATCACTGACACCAACCTCGCCCTCTACAACTACTACTCCGCGACCTGCGCCACCGACGGATCGGGCACCACCGTCCGCCGGATCACGACGGACTGGTCCTCGACCTCGGTGACCTGGGCCACCCGGCCCTCGTCCACCGGCACCGGCGCCGTGAACAACCTGGTGCCGCGCGGCTACTCCTCCGCCTGCCCGGCCGGCTGGTCCACCTGGGACATCGACTCCATCGTGCAGGCCTGGGCCGACGGCACCCCCAACTACGGCCTCATGGTCTACGGCACCAACGAAACCGACTCCAAGACCTGGCGCCGCTTTCGCTCCGCCAACTACACCACGACCGGCTACGCCCCGAAGCTGACGGTCACCTACAACTCGTACCCTGCCAAGCCGACTTCGGCAGGCGTGTCACCCTCCGCCGTCAACGCCTACAGCGGCAAGCAGTACGTGACCACGTACACCCCCACCCTGTCCGCGAAGGTCTCCGACCCGGACGGCTCGACGGTCAAGGCCCAGTTCGAGATCACCAACGACCCGGCCTACTCGGGCGAGACCTCGTACTCCTACACCGCCACCTCCGCCTCCGTCCCCTCCGGTTCCACCGCAACCCTGGCAGTCCCGTCCGCGAACCAGTTGGCCGCCTCGCATCTGCGGATGCGGGTGCGAGGGTATGACGGGACGGACTACGGCGCCTGGTCCTCCTACATCTACTTCGTGCCGAACGTCGCCAAGCCGAACCCGTCGACGATCTCCTGCTCGCCCTACTCCTCCGGCAGTTGGACGGACCAGTCGAGCAGCGGTGCCACCTGCACGCTGAGCACGTCCTCCACCGACGGCGCCGGCTACCAATGGGGGCTGGACGACAAGACCCTCCCCAACCATGCCCTGGACACCAGCGACGGCAACGGCGGCGATTCGCAGACCATCACCATCAAGCCGGGCAACGGCTGGCACACCCTCTACGCACGGACCATCGACTCCGGCGGCAACCTCTCCGCCTCCGCCACCTCCTACGCCTTCGGCGTCGGCAAGGCGGGGCTCACCTCCCCGGTCACGGGTGACACCACGGACGACGACGTGTCCCTGTCCGCCACTCAGTCCGGCGCGTTCACCGGGGTGACGTACCAGTACCGGATCGGCGACAGCGTCGGCTGGCAGCCGATCCCGGTGACGTATGTGACCAAGAGCGACGGCTCGGCGATCTCTTCCTGGCCGGTCTCCTTCTCCTCCTCCGCGAACCCCGGAGACCTCACCTGGGCGGCGACCGGCCAGCTCGCCGACGACGGTCCCGTGCAGGTGAGAGCGCTGTTCACGGACGGCACCAACACCTACGGCACCGACGCGGCCACGGTCACCGTCGACCGCAAGGCGGACAACGCGCCGGTCAGCGCGATCGGCCCGGGCACGGTCAACCTGCTCACCGGTGACTTCTCCCTCGACGCCACGGACGTCGGCGCGTTCGGCGCCCGCGGTGACCCGTACGTTCTCCTCCCGCGACCCGATGGCCGGGGCGGGACAGCCCGGCCAGGTCGCCGTCTTCGGCCCCAACTGGGCCTCCGGCGTCACCGCGTCGACGTCCAACTGGACGTACATCCGCCAGACCACGCCCACCTCGGTGGCGGTGATGGACTCAAGTGGCGGCCAGACCGGTTTCACCCTCAACGCGGCCCACGGCTGGACACCCGAGCCGGGTGCCGAGAGCCTCACTCTGACCCTCGCCGGCGACACGTACACGCTGAAGGATTCCGGCGGCAGCGTCACCACCTTCGACAAGGTGCCGGGCGCGACACAGACGTGGCAGATGAAGACCTCGTACACGGTGAACGACTCCTCCGCGAACACCACGACCGTACTCTCACGGGCGGTCAGTCTCTCCGACGGCAGGGTCCTCGCCGAGCCGCAGTACGTCGTCGCGCCCACGAGTGCGGTCAGTGCGGCGACCTGCGTGGCCCAGCCCTCCACGGCCTACTGCAGGGTCCTGGAATTCGTCTACGCCTCCGGTACCACCGCGACCTCCTCCACACTCGGCAACTACGCGGGGCAGGTCCAGGAGATCAGGCTGTGGGCCACCGCCCCCGGCGGCTCGGCCGCGACCTCGACACCCGTCGCGCAGTACACGTACGACTCCTCGGGCCGCCTCCGGGAAGTCTGGGACCCGCGCCTGAGCACCCCGCTGAAGACCGCGTACACCTACGACAGCAAGGGCCGGGTGGCCACCGAGACCGACCCCGGCGACCTGCCCTGGACCTTCGCCTACGACAAGGTCGGCAACAACGGTGACGCGGGCGAGGGCATGCTGCTGTCCGCTTCCCGTCCGACCCTGAAGCAGGGCACCGCGTCGACCACCGACGGCACCGCCACCACCAGCGTGGTCTACGACGTCCCGGTCTCCGGTGGTTCCGCGCCGAACCAGCTCGCCCCGACCGCAACCACCGCCTGGGGCCAGCACGACAACCCGGTCTACGGCGCAGCCGTCTTCCCCGCTTCCGCCCCCGCCCCGTCCTCCCACGACGGCGCCACACTGGGCTCCGGCGACTACACCACGGCGAAGATCAGCTACCTCGACGCCAACGGCCACGAGGTCAACACCGCCGTGCCCGGCGGACACATAGCGACCACGGAGTACAACGCCGACGGCAACGTGATCCGTGAACTGACCGCAGGAAACCGCGAGTTGGCACTCGGAACAACCACCAGTTCCGACCCTCGGCTCGCGGGGGCGATCGCCGCCCCGAACAACACGGCAGTTGCGGCCGACCTCCTGTCCACGATCACCACCTACACCACCAGCGCGGACGGTGTGTCCCTGGTCTCGGACGTACGGGAACCACTCCACACCGTCACGCTCCAGCACGCGCTCTCCGGCGGCACCAGCGACGTCGACCTGGCCGCGGGCTCCGAGACCCTGGCCCACGCGCACACCGTCTACGCCTATGACGAGGGCCGTCCGAGCGACGCCAAGGTCTCCGACCTGCTCACCTCGACCACGGTCGGCGCGAGCGTCACCGGCTACCCGGCCGACGGCGACAAGTCCAAGGACATCAGCACCTACGACTGGTCGACAGGCCTCCAACTGACCAGCGTCACCGACCCGTCCGGTCTGGCTCTGACCACCACCAATACCTACGACAGCGACGGCAACCTGCTGTCCACGACCGGGCCGAACAAGAACTCCACCACCCAGACGGTGACCACCTACTGGTCCGCGACGGGCTCAGGCGCCTGTCAGGGCCACCCCGAGTGGGCCGGCCTCACCTGCCGCGTCGCGCCCGGCGGCGCCATCACCGGCGGTGGCTCCAACCCGTCCGAACTGGTCACCAAGTCCTACACCTACGACCGCTACGGCGCGCCCGACACCCTCACCGAGACCGCGAACGGCTCCACCCGCACCACCTCCTACTCCCGTGACGCAGTCGACCGTGTGATCAAGAAGGTGATCAGCGGCGGCAAGGGCACCGCCATCCCTGACACCACCTACACCTACGACTCCGCCACCGGTCTGCTCGCCACTCAGACCAGCAATGCCCAGACGATCGTCCACACCTACGACAGCCTCGGCCGGCAGATCTCCTACAACGACGGCTCCGGCAACACCACGACCACGGCGTACGACGGCGCGAACCGCCTGGTGACGGTCACGGACTCGGTTCCGTCGACGACCACGTACAGCTACGACAGCACCACCGGCTATCCGGCCAAGACCACCGACTCCGTCGCCGGCACCTTCACCGCCACGTCCTACGACGCCGACGGCAACCTGACCGGTGAGACCCTGCCCGGCGGCTACACCTTCGCCCTGACATACGACACCAACGGCGCGCCCACCGGCCGCACCTACACCGACTCCTCCCACACCGCCGTCCTCGACGACCAGGCCGACTACACGATCCTGGGCACCGAGTCCGGCCACGCGGAGAACAACGGCGCCTCCACCGGCACCGGTTACACCTACGACGCGGCCGGCCGCCTGACCCAGGCCCAGGACGACACGGGCGCCACCTGCACCACCCGCGCCTACACGTTCGCGTCCGCGACCAGTTGGGACCGCACCAAGCTCACCACCAGTACCGGCATTACGGACTGCGCCGACACGACGACGACCACGACGTCGACGGCCACGCACACCTACGACAGCGCGGACCGCATCACGGACACCGGCTACACGTACGACGCCTACGGCCGCACCCTGACAACCCCCGACGCGACGCTCGCCTACTACACCAACGACCTGGCCCGCAGCGAGGCGACCAGCACCACCAGGCAGACCTGGACACTGGACGCGGAGCAGCGCCAGGCCGTCACCGCCAACGCCACCAGCACCGACGGCGGCACCACCTGGACCGACGGCACGACGGCGACCAACCACTACGCCGACGACACCGACAGCCCGACCTGGACCGCCGACTCCTCCGGCACGGTCACCCGCTCGGTCCTGGACGTGGCCGGAGCCCTGGGCGCGACGACCTCCGCGAACGGCGCCATCGCCCTCCAGCTCGCGGACCTGCACGGCGACATAGCGGTCACCCTGGCCACGGCCACCACGACCGCCACCGCCTACTCCTACGACGAGTACGGCAACACCACGAACACACCACGCTACGGCTGGCAGGGCGACGCCCTCCGGGCCAGTGACACCCCCACCGGCATCACCCTGATGGGCCTGCGCCTCTACAACCCGACCACCGGCCGCTTCCTCCAGACGGACCCCGTCCAGAACGGCAGCGCCACCTCGTACGACTACTGCAACGGCGACCCGGTCAACTGCTCGGACCTGAACGGCCAGTGCCCCTCCAGCCTGATCTCGGGGACGACTTGCGAAATCGCCGCGGGGCTGGTGTCCCTCGGCGTTGCCGGCGACACCATCTGTGCCGCGGTCAGCGGCCCCGGATTCCTGGTCTGCGCAGCCGCCATGGGCGGCGTCGCAAATGTCGCAGGGTATTTCGTCGAAACGAGGTTCGACGGCGGATGGAGCTGGAAGAAAGCCAGTCAGAAGTTCATCGCCGGCCTGGTTTCCGGCACTATTGCTGGTGGCGCTATCAAACGCCTCTCAAGAACAAGCCCAGGAAGGAGGGTCATCACGTGGATAGCGAACAAGATCGTATCCCTGGGCGTGAAACTCGAAAGACTCCTGCACCGAGTCCACGTCTCTTCACGCGGGATAACCAGTGTCCTGACGCGTTTGGCCGCCGCGCTGGAAAACTTCACACACTGAGTCAACGACCATCGGCGATCAGATCCGCACTCCAGTGACGCAGAAAGCCTCCGGCGGAGGATTTACAGGAACCGCAAAGTTCCCGCCGATCCTCCGCCGGATATTCACGCAAAATAATTGAGGATTTCGGAATGAAGAAGACACTCAGGAAAATTCTTCCACCCTTGTTCGCTCTGTTCCTGGCTTTTGCGCTTATGCCGGTGTACGAGGGGTTCCAGCACCAGCGGAGTTGGTATCATGTCGCCGTCAGGGTCGCGACATATGCGACAGTGATCCTACTGATCCCCGTGATAGCCCTCTTCGTGACCCGAGCACGCAATCGGAAGAAGAAGAATTCAAGCCCTGAACTTGATGACGAAGGTAGATAGACGTCACTCCTTGATGATGACTGCCGTCACGGCCCGCCACCTGACCGGGACGAGGATGGAGTGCAGGGACCTGCCGAACAATTGAGGCTGGGGTGCCGCAGCCCCATGGGGAGCTTGTCGCCGGTGGGGTAGGCGCCGGGGTCGAACTCGGCATGGACAGATTCGCGTCCACGCCCATGACCGGCTGCCGTCCGCGAGGCAGGCCGTGACCTGGTCGCTGACGTAGCGGAACTGGGCGTCACGGTCCGGATGCCGGGCCCCTCGGTGGTCCTGGAGGTGCCCTGCAGAGAGAAGCGCTCCTCTTTCAACAGCGCGGCCACCGTGTCCGAACCGACCCGGTGTCCCTGACGCGCCGCGCTGGTCCGGCTCGACCAGCGCCAGCAACGCGGGCACCAGCCCCGGGGCACGGCTTCCAAGATCATGGACTCAGAAGACAGTGGGCGATGACAGCCCAGGGGATGGTCCGAATGGTACTCCGACCCCTCGGGCAGAGGGAGCTGTCGGGCGCGGCGGAAGCTTGGGTTCCGTTGCGCATCCGCCTAGGGTCGCGTTACGCCAACGGCCGCGGCCGGGCTGGGATTCGCAACGAACCGACATGAGGACGCACATGAGGATCGCAGTACTGGGTACCGGCGAGGTCGGCCGACGGCTCGCGGGCAAGCTCGTCTCCCTCGGCCACGAGGTCACGATGGGTTCCCGCATGGCGGACAACGCCGACGCCAAGCAGTGGGCCTCCGAGACCGGCGGCGCCCACGGGACCTTCGCCGATGCCTGCGCCCGCGCCGATCTCGTCGTGAACGCGACCGGCGGGCTGGTCTCCCTGGCCGTGCTGGAGGCCGCCGGGGCGGAGAACCTGCGTGGGAAGACCATCGTCGACGTGTCCAACGCACTGGACTTCTCCGAGGGGTTTCCGCCCAAGGTCGTCACCCCGGACGGCCGCAGTGTCGCCGAGCAGTTGCAGACGGCCTTTCCGGAAGCCCGCGTCGTGAAGACCCTCAACACGATGAACAACGCCGTCATGGTGGAGCCCGCCCGCGTCCCCGGCATGCACAACGTCTTCGTCAGCGGCGACGACGCCGACGCGAAGGCCGAAACCACCGCGCTCCTGCGGTCCTTCGGCTGGGCACCCGAGCAGATCACCGACCTCGGCGACCTCTCGAGCGCCCGCGCCACCGAAGCTCTGATGGCGTTGTGGCTGCGGCTCTACGGGGTGCTCGGCCCGGTGGACTTCAACCTGGCCGTCGTCACCGCCTGACGAGCTCGTGCACGGTGGGCGGTGACGACGGCGCCGTCCGTCCGTCACGCGTCCCGGCGGCGTACGCTCCATGCCCCCGCGAGCAGCGCTGCCGCCGTCCAGAGCGCGGTCACCGTGAGGCCGGTCCAGGGGCCGAGGGAGCTGTCGGTCGTCTCGTAGAGGATCACCTGGCCTGCCCGGTCGGGCAGGAAGTCGGTCAGTCCGCCTGCCACGTCCCCGATCACGAACGAGATGATGAGGATGAACGGGATCAGGATGCTGAGCGTGGCGACGCCGCTGCGCAACAGGGCGGTGAGTCCGGCCGCGAGCAGTGCCATCAGCGTGAGGTAGAGGCCGCAGCCGGCGACACCACGCGCCTGTTCGCCCAGCGTGAGGCCGTTCGCCGCGTCGCCCAGCCCCGTCCTCGCGGCGGCGAGCGAGGCGAGGCCGGTGACCAGCCCCACCAGCAGGGTCGGTACGGCGATGGCCGCGATCTTGGCCGCGAACCACCGTCTGCGCCGGGGCACCGCGGCGAGGGTGAGTCGCAGTCCGCCGTGGAACTCGCAGGAGACGGCGGTCGCGCCGAAGGCGATGGCGGCGATCTGGCCGGGCCAGACCCCGGAGAGCGCCGTGAACAGGGGGTCGAACTCCGGGTCGGAGGTGCTGGAGACCCCGGCGAGCGCGGAGAACGCCGTGGAGACGGCGAGCACCGCCAGCAGCGCCCAGCAGAGCGAGCGGAGCGTACGGATCTTCAGCAGCTCGGAGCGCAGCACGGGTGCGAACGGCATGGTCAGGCCTCCTGAGGCTGCGCCGGGGACTGCGCGGAGTGTCGCTGGGCGGTGAACTCGGTCTCGGACGTCGTCAGATCGAGGTAGGCCTGTTCCAACGTGCCCTCCTCCGTGGCCAGTTCGAGGACCGGTACACCGGCGTCCGACGCCAGTCGCCCGATGTCGTCCACCCGGGCGTGGTGCACCGTCAGGTGCCCGTCCGCGTGCTCGGCGGCTTCGTATCCGTGGCGGGCGAGGGCCCCCTTGAGCGCGGCGCCCTCTGTCGTACGCACCCGGACACGTGGCTGCACGCGCGCGTGGATGAACTCCCGCACCGGGGTGTCGGCGAGAAGACGGCCGCGGCCCAGGACCACCAGGTGGTCGGCGAAGGACGCGGTCTCGTTCATGAGGTGGCTGGAGACCAGGACCGTACGCCCCTCCTGGGCCAGTCGGCGCAGCAACTCCCGGATCCAGATGATGCCTTCCGGATCGAGGCCGTTGGAGGGCTCGTCGAGCAGCAGCACGGGCGGATCACCGAGGAGGGCGGCCGCGATGCCCAGGCGTTGGCGCATGCCCAGGGAGTACGTCTTCACGCGGCGCCTCGCGGCCGACGCGAGGCCCGTCTCCTCCAGGACCTCGTCCACCCGGCGCTCCGGGATGCGGTTGCTCGTCGCCAGCACCCGCAGATGGTCACGTGCGGTGCGTGAGCCGTGCGCTGCCTGCGCGTCGAGGAGGGCGCCCGCGTGGCGCAGCGGTTCGTCGAGGGTGGCGTAGGCCCGACCGCCGATGGTGGCGGTGCCGGACGTCGGCCGGTCCAGGCCGAGCACGAGCCGCATGGTGGTGGACTTTCCGGCGCCGTTGGGGCCGAGGAAACCGGTGACGCGGCCGGGCAGGACACGGAAGGTGAGGTGGTCGACGGCTCGCGTCGCGCCGTACTCCTTGGTGAGGTTCTGGACGTCGATGCTGGTCATGGCAGCAGCCTGGCCGCCGGCCCGGGGTGCGCGCCTCCCCCGCCGGAGGGCTTCGTCTCCCCCGTCCGGGGGAGGCCCGTTGTCAGTGGCGGCTGTCACGATGTCCCCATGGCCCGCTTCCTGCGCCCGCTGCTGCGCGGGACGACGTACACCCGCTTACTGCACCTGTGGGTGCCGATGCTCGTCGTGAGCGTGTGGCTGTTCATCGACATGTCGAAGCCGTGGGTTCCCGCCGTGGTTCTGCTGCCGGTCGGGCTGATTCCGGCCGTGCGGCTGGGCGAGGGGGTACAGGCGCGGCTGTTGCTGACGCCGGGCGCACGCGAGTCGGCGATCTCCGTCGCCCCTTCGGCGAGTTGGCGGGACCGGCTGCGGACGGTGCTGTGGCTGGAGGTGCGGATGGCTCTCGGGGTGGTCGCGGCGGGGGCGAGTGTCTGGCTGCCGATGACCACCGTCGGTCTGGTCCTGGCCGCGACGGGGAACCGGCCCGACGACAACCCGTTCGTGCCGGTGGCGCAGCCGAGCTGGGTGTACGCCCTGCTCGCACCGCTGCCGCTGCTCGCCTTCTACGGCGTGGTGGTCGGCCTGGGTGAACTGGTCACCGCCGTCGCGCGCGGGCTGCTGGGCCCCTCCCCGTCCGAGCGGCTCGCCGCGCTGGAGGAGCGCACCGAGCAGCTCCTGGAGCGCAATCGCATCGCCCGTGAGCTGCACGACTCCATCGGGCACGCTCTCACGGTGGCAGTGGTGCAGGCGGGCGCGGCCCGTGCGGCGGGCGATCCCGCGTTCACCGACCGGGCGCTGGCCGCCATCGAGGAGACCGGCCGGGTCGCGCTGGAGGACCTGGAGCGGGTTCTCGGCGTACTGCGCGAGTCGGGCGGCCCCGCGAGCGGTCGCCCCGCCCTCACCGAGGCCGACCGGCTCCTGGAGTCCGCGCGCCTGTCCGGGGCGAAGGTCGACATCGAGGTGACCGGTCCCGTCGACGGTGTGCCGGGGCCGGTGTCCCGCGAGGGCTACCGCATCCTTCAGGAGTCCCTCACCAATGTGCTGCGGCACGCGGGGGCCGTTCCCGTGCGGGTCCGTATCGGGGTCGCCGACGGCACTCTCGCCCTGGAGGTCCGCAATCCGCTCACCGCCGCGATACGCGGGCCCGGCCGGGGCAGTGGCCTGCGCGGCATACGGGAGCGCGCGGCGCTGCTGGGCGGCCGTGCGCGGACCGGGCCCGACGAGGGCGACTGGCAGGTGCACGTCGAGCTGCCGCTGCGCTGATCTACGCTGACCGGATGCCCGTAACCGTGCTCCTGGTCGACGACGAACCCCTCGTACGCGCGGGTCTGCGGGCCGTGTTGGAGGCTCAGCCCGATATCGAGGTCGTCGGGGAGGCCGCGGACGGGGCCGCCGTCATTCCGTTGGTCAGGCGGTTGCGGCCGGATGTGGTCGCCATGGATGTACGGATGCCGTTGATGGACGGCATCGAGGCCACGCGCGCGGTGCTGCGGACCGTGCCGGAGCCGCCGAAGATCCTGGTCGTGACGACGTTCGAGAACGACGAGTACGTGTACGAGGCGCTGCGGGCCGGTGCCGACGGGTTTCTGCTCAAGCGGGCCCGGCCGGCCGAGATCGTGCACGCGGTGCGGCTGGTCGCCGAGGGTGAGTCGCTGCTGTTCCCGGCCTCGGTGCGGCGGTTGGCGGCCGAGTTCGGGGACGGCGGCAGGGACGGGGGAAATCGGGCCGCCCGGGCCGTTCTGGAGCGGGCGCGGCTGACCGAGCGCGAGGCGGAGGTGCTGCGGCTGATGGCCCGGGGCCTGTCCAACGCGGAGATCGCCGCCCGGCTGGTCGTCGGGACCGAGACCGTGAAGTCGCATGTCAGCGCGGTGCTGGCGAAACTGGCGGCCCGGGATCGTACCCAGGCCGTCATCGTGGCGTACGAGTCCGGGTTCGTGGCGCCCGGCTGATCCCGGCCCGTCCGAAAGGTCGGGGGTGGGCGGCTCTCGCCCGGCTGCTCCACGCCGAGTACGATCCGCCCCACACTGCACGGAGCGCTCCGCTGGAAGCGCGGTGTCGGACCTGCGCGCCTGCTTTCAGCAGGTCCGCCTGGCTGGGAGGACGGACGTTGGGGCAGCTGACCGGTGGGGATCCCTCGCTGCTGCGAAGGATCAACTCCGCGGTGGTGCTGCACGCGCTGCGTGCCACGGACTGCGCGACACTGACCGAGATCACCCGGGTGACGGGCCTGTCCCGGCCGACAGTCGAGGGCGTCGTCGAGGGGCTCATCGAGAACGGGCTCGTCGTCGAGAAGGCCGCCGACGAGAGTGTCGCCCGACGGCAGGGGCGGCCCGCGCGGCGGTTCCGGTTCCGGGCGGAGGCCGGGCATCTGCTGGGGCTGGAGATCGGCTCCCATCGGGTCGCCGCGCTGCTGTCCGACCTCGACGGGCACCTTCTGGGGTCGATCTCGAAGGACGTCGACGAGGCGGCGCCCGCAGACGAGCGGCTGGAGCGGCTGCGGTCGGCGGTCGCCGAGTTGCTGCGCCGGGCCGGGGTGGCCCGCGACTCGCTGCGGGCCGTGGGCGTGGCCACACCCGGGATCGTGGAGGCCGACGGGGTCGTACGGCTGTGCACCGCGTTGCCGGAGTGGACCGGATTGCGCCTCGGTGAGCGGCTCAGCCGGTCCTTCAAGTGCCCGGTGCTGGTCGAGAACGACGCCAACGCGGCTGCTGTCGCCGAGCACTGGAAGGGCGCGGCGATCGACTCCGACGACGTGGTGTTCGTCCTGGCCGGGCTGAGTCCGGGCGCCGGTTCGCTGATCGGCGGGCGGCTGCACCGGGGGTACGGCGGGGCGGCCGGGGAGATCGGCGCGCTGCATCTGCTGGGCCGGGAGGCCACCCCGGAGGCGCTGCTGTCGACCACGGGGAAGCCGCTGCACCCGCTCGACGAGGTGGCGGTCGCCGGGGTGTTCGGCCGCGCCCGCGAGGGTGACGAGCAGGCGCGTGCCGCCGTCGACCGCTTCATCCAGCGGCTGGTCCACGACGTGGCCGCGCTCGTGCTGGCCCTCGACCCCGAGCTGGTCGTCGTCGGCGGCTGGGCCGCGGGGCTGGACGGCGTACTGGAGCCGTTGCGCGACGAGCTGGCGCGCTACTGTCTGCGCCCGCCCGGCGTGGCCCTCTCGCTCCTCGGTGAGGCGGCCGTGGCGACAGGCGCGCTACGGCTCGCTCTCGACCATGTCGAGGAGCAGTTGTTCGCGGTGGAGGGGACGGTGACGGCCCGCCGCTGAGCGCTCCGCGGGGGGCGCGGTTTTATGAGCTGCGGGTCCGTTGTGGCTGGTCGCGCAGTTCCCCGCGCCCCTTTGGGGCGTCAGGACGCGCGGCGTTCCGGGCCGTGGTGGATCTCCACTCCTCCGGTGTCGCCGAAAGTCAGGCGGCACGTGTCAGCCCGGTAGGTCGCCACGGAGAGTGCGGCTGTGCGGCCCTGGGCGAAGAAGCGGGTCGTGACGACGAGGACGGGGGCCCCGGGGAGGCGGTCCAGCTCCTTGGCGTCGTCCGCGCGGGCCGAACCCAGCTCCACGGAGCGGTCCTGGCCCTCCAGCTCAAGTCGCTGGAGTTCGCGCAGCACCGCACGCGCGCGTGCCGCGCCGGACGGAGCGTCTATCCCCGACAGTTCGGGCACCGACGCGGCCGGAACGTAGAGCAGTTCGGCGGCGACCGGCTGGTTGTGCGAGACGCGGGAACGGCGCACGGTGTGGACCGGCTCGTCCGGGCCCGTCTCCAGGGCGGCGGCCACCCCCACGGCCGGTACGGCCAGTCCGCTGTCCACGGCCTGCCAGGCGTCGCCCGCCGCGCCCGGCCACGCGTGCTGGGCCGTGCCGACGGCGACGCCCATGCGCGGCGGGGCGACGGTCGTACCGACACCTCGGCGGCGCTGGAGCCGGCCTTCGAGTTCGAGTTGTTCCAGTGCCTGGCGGAGCGTGGCCCGGGCGACGCCGAAGCGGGCCGCGAGGTCGCGCTCGTTCGGCAGGATCTCGCCCACCGTGAACTCCGAGTCCAGTGCCTCACTGAGCACTGTCTTCAGATGCCAGTACTTCGGCTCCGGCACCGTCTCCAACTGCGTGGTCCCCACCGTGTCCTCCGCAATCGCCGTGGCCCATCGGCGTTTTGGCGCCCTTGTTTATTAAAGGTTGTTGCACTTTCCTGCGACCATAGGGCGGCCCCGATGCTTGGTCAAGACCAATCAGCCGTCCTGGGGAAGAGCCAGGGAGCGCACCTTGTCCGGGTTGCGGATGATGTACACGCGCTGGATACGGCCGTCCGCGACATCCATCTGGAACACGGCGTCGGGCTTGTCGCCGTCCAGGACCAGTACGGCGAAGCCGCCGTTGACCTCCATGAAGCGGAAGGACGCGTCCGCGAGGCCCTTGCCTGCGACGCCGACGACGAAGCGGCCCACGTGGTCGGCGGACTCCAGGATCCGGCGCGGCGCCTGCGCCAGGCCGCCGCTGTCGGCGACGAGGCAGACGTCCGGGGCGAGCAGTTCCATGAGGCCCGCGAGATCGCCCTGTTCGGCGGCGACCAGGAACCGTTCGGTCAGGTCGCGGCGCTGGACCGGGTCGACCTCGTAGCGGGGGCGCCGTTCGTCGACGTGGCGGCGGGCGCGTCCGGCGAGCTGACGCACCGCCGGTTCGGAGCGGTCGAGCATGCCGGCGATCTCCGCGAACGGGTATCCGAACGCCTCTCGGAGGACGAACACCGCGCGCTCCAGCGGCGAGAGGGACTCCATGACGACCATGACCGCGAGGGACACGGTGTCGGCGAGCACGGCCCGCTCGGCGGCGTCCGGGACGGTGCGCGCGGCGCCGGTGAGTTCGGTGACGTACGGCTCGGGCAGCCACGGTCCGACGTAGGTCTCGCCGCGCGACTTCACCTGGCGCAGCCGGTCGATGGCGAGCCGGGTCGTGACGCGCACGAGATAGGCGCGCGGTTCGCGTACGTCGGTCCGGTCGGCGCCGGACCAGCGCAGCCACGCCTCCTGGACGACGTCCTCGGCGTCGGCCACCCGGCCGAGCATCCGGTAGGCGACGCCCATGAGGACGGGCCGGTGTTCTTCGAAGACGTCGGTCACGGTGTCGGCGGTCACGACTCCAACCCAACCCGGCACCGCGGGTGATGTCCAGCGAGTTGTCGGCCGACGCCCATTGGGGGCTACCCGTCGGTAGTAATTGCTGACAAGCTGTCTACGCGGTCCCCGTGGACAGCCACGCGGACAGCCACGCCGATACGCAGACGCGTACGAAGAGGAGCAGCCCCATGTCCGCCACCGTCGCCTTCGAGGTCCCCTCTCCGTACGGCCCGCCGGCCGGGACCAGGACCGTGACCCTGTCCTACGCGCGCGTGGGTGCCGGCGAGCCGCTTCTGCTGCTGCACGGCATCGGGCACCACCGGCAGGCCTGGGACCCGGTGATCGACATCCTGGCCACCGAGCGCGAGGTGATCGCCGTCGATCTCCCCGGGTTCGGCGCGTCCCCGGCGCTGCCGGACGACTTCGTGCACGACCTGCCGACGATGACCGCCGTCTTCGCCGCCCTGTGCGAGGCGCTGGACCTGGACCGGCCGCATGTGGCGGGCAACTCGCTGGGCGGTCTGCTCGCTCTCGAACTCGGGCGCGAGAAGCGCGTACGGTCCGTCACCACGCTCTCCCCCGCGGGGTTCTGGTCGCAGGCGGAGCGGCGGTACGCGTTCGGGGTGCTGCTCGCGATGCGGCGGGCCGCGCGGAGCATGCCGCTGCCGCTGGTCGAGCGGCTGTCGCGCTCGGCGGCGGGACGGGCCGTCCTGACGAGCAGCATCTACGCCCGTCCCGGCCGCCGGTCACCCGAGGCCGTCGTCGCCGAGACGCTCGCCCTGGCGAACGCCCAGCGCTTCACCGAGACCCTCGCGGCCGGCCGCGACATCCGCTTCACGGACGACATCCCCGGCATCCCGGTCACCGTCGCGTGGGGCACCCGGGACCTGCTGCTCGTGCGCCGCCAGGGCATCCGCGCCAAGCGGATCATCCCCAAGGCCCGCCTGATCCGGCTCCCCGGCTGCGGCCATGTCCCGATGAACGACGACCCGGCGCTGGTCGCCCGGGTGATCCTCGACGGCAGCCGCTGACCGGCGGAAGAACGTGAACGCGCCGGATCCCAGGGCGACTCCGGCGCCGACCAGGGCGCTTCCGACGGCTTGCGGGGCGCCGTAGGAGCCCGTGCCGACGAGCGGGGCGGTGCAGGCCGCGGCGACCGGGATGAGGCCGGAGAAGAGCGTGGCGCGCTCCGCGCCGATCCGTTGCAGGCCGATGTACCAGCACACGAAGCCGACGACGGTGACGACCGCCGCCTGCCACAGCAGTGCGGCGGCCTCGGTGGTGTCGGGCACCCGCAGCCAGTCGGCGCCGTCGAGGACCACGCCAGCGAGCGCGGACTCGGCGGCGGCGAGACCGCACACGGTCGCGGACATCAGCCGGGGCCCCAGGGGCCGCACCAAGGGCACGGCGAGCAGCGCGAAACCGACCTCACCGGCCAGCGCGCACCCGGAGAACGCGAGACCGGCACCGTCCGTGCGGCCCCATCCCTGGACCGCGAACGCGCCCGCCGCGACGGTCAACGCCCCGCACAGGACGGTCGGTTGAGGCCTCCGCCGGTCCGACAACGGCACCAGGACCGCCACGACTGCGGGCGCGCAGCCCACGAACACCCCGGGCACCGCCGGTTCCGCGCTGTGTTCGGCGGCGATGACGGCCAGGTTGAAGCCGACCATGCCGACGGCCGCGAGCAGCGCGAGGCGGACCCAGTGGCGGGCGGCGAGCACTCTGAGCGGGGCCGCCCCACCCCGGCCGACCAGCGGCACGAGAAGTAGACAGGCCAGGCCGTAGCGGAGGAACTGGCCGCCCGCGTACGGGTAGTCGCCGAGGACGCTGTTGGCGGTGAAGGAGCAGCCGACGAGAACGGCCGCGAGGGCTGTGAGAAGGGCCCCACGCGCGGGGGTGATGTCGGCGGGGTCGGGGAGGGCGTTCATGAAGGTGACGCTAGGGATCGCGGCGGACCGGATTAAGGTCCACTTCCATGACGTCATCGGGGACCAGTCCGGATGGCCTGCCGGGCTCCGCCGCCTGGGAGTTGCTGCTCCCGGCCGCTGCCGCGCCGCCTCGCGCGCGGGGGCGTTCGCTGCAGGAGGCGTTCCGGGAAGCGGTCCGGTCCGGCCGGCTCGCTCCGGGGACACGGCTGCCGTCGAGCCGGGATCTCGCGGCCGACCTCGGGGTGTCGCGGGGGCTGGTCACGGAGGCGTACGAGCAGTTGACCGCAGAGGGCTATCTGCGCAGCGGGCGCGGGGCCGGGACCTGGGTGGGTGACGCCACCCGGGCCGCCCGTCCCCGCGCGCGGGACCTCGCTCCGCGCTCCCCCGGTGCCCGGGCCGACTTCCTCCCGGGGACGCCCGACCTGTCACTGTTCCCGCGTGCCGCGTGGGCCGCCGCCCAGCGCTCGGTGCTCGCGGAGCTCCCGCATCACGCCCTCGGCTATCCGGATCCGCGCGGGCTGCCCCGGTTGCGGACGGCCCTGTCGGAGTTGCTGGCGCGGCGCCGGGGCGTGGTCGCGGACCCGGAACGGGTGGTGGTCGTCTCCGGGGTGGCGCAGGCGACGACACTGCTCGGCCACGTCCTCCACGCGCGCGGGATGCGGGACATCGGCGTGGAGGATCCCGGGAGCCCGGAACACGGCTCCCTGTACGTCTCGGCCGGCCTGGAGGCCGTACCGCTGCCGCTGGACGCCGAGGGCCTCGACCTCGATGTGCTGCGCGTCTCCGGGGTACGGGCGGTGGTGGTCACGCCCGCCCACCAGTTCCCCTCCGGGATCGCCTACTCGGCGGGCCGCCGCACCGAAGTCCTCGACTGGGCCAGGTCGGTGGACGGGCTGGTGATCGAGGACGACTACGACGGGGAGTTCCGCTACGACCGCGCCCCGGTGGGCGCCCTGCAGGGGCTCGACCCCGAGCGCGTCGCCTACACGGGGTCCGTCAGCAAGTCGCTGGCGCCCGGGCTGCGGCTCGGCTGGCTCCTCGTACCGGAGTCGCTCGCCGCGGAGGTCGTCGAACGGAAGCGGACGACGGACCTGGGCCATCCCGCCCTCGACCAGGAGCTGTTCGCGCGGTTCCTGGAACGCGGCGACTACGACCGGCATCTGCGCCGGTGCCAGCGCGCGTACCGGGAACGGCGCGATGCCCTCGTAGCGGCGCTGGCGGAGCACTTTCCCGCGGCCGAGGTGTCGGGGATCGCGGCCGGGCTCCATGTGATCGCCGCGCTGCCGGAGCGGTACGGGCCGCAGGACCGGTTCCTGGAGCGGACGGCGGCGGCCGGGGTCGCGGTCCGGCCGCTGACGGACTTCACGCACGCGGCGGTGCGGAGCCGGGGCGTACGACTGGTGGTGGGGTACGCGCAGTTGTCGCCCGCACGGATCCGGGAGGGGATCCGGCTGATGGCCGAAGCTCTCGCTCCCTGACGGCGGTTCGCACACCGGTTCCCTTGTCCCCGCCGGTGGTTGTTCATCTGTGGTTTGCGTGGGCGCTGCGACGCCCCAGTAGTTGTGGCTGTGCACACTCGCCGGATCCTGTCCCCGGAGGCACGCCCCATGTCAGCTTTCTCCCTGCCCGGTCGTCGCAGCGTGCTGCGCGGTTCGCTCGCCGCTTCGGCGGCCCTGACCCTCCCCGGCGCCATCGGTGCGGCGGCGCCCGCGTTCGCGCTGTCCGGGCGGCCGAAGGCCGGGTGGGGGGTCCAGACGGGCGACGTGACCGCCGACTCGGGGCTGGTGTGGGTGCGGTCCGACCGGCCGGCCCGGATGGTCGTCGAGACGTCCGCCACCGAGTCGTTCCGCAACCCCCGCCGCTGGCACGGTCCGCTGCTCGGAGCGGACACCGACTTCACCGGTACGACGCGGCTGCACGGTCTGCCGCCGGGCGAGCAGATCCACTACCGCGTACTGCTCGCCGACCCGGACGACCCGCGCCGCACCGGCGAGCCGGTGACCGGCACCTTCCGTACGGCGTCGGCACGGCGGCGGGACGGGGTGCGGTTCCTGTGGTCGGGGGACCTGGCGGGTCAGGGCTGGGGCATCAACCCGGACCTCGGTGGTTACCGGATCTACGACGCGATGGGGAAGCTCGACCCCGACTTCTTCCTGTGCAGCGGCGACAACATCTACGCCGACGGCCCGATCTCCGCGACCGCCGCCCTGCCCGACGGCTCCACCTGGCGGAACATCACCACCGAGGAGAAGTCGAAGGTCGCCGAGACGCTCGCCGAGTTCCGCGGCAACTTCCGGTACAACCTGCTCGACGAGAACCTGAAGCGGTTCAACGCCCAGGTCCCGTCGATCATCCAGTGGGACGACCACGAGGTGCGCAACAACTGGTACCCGGGGGAACGGGTCCTCGACTCGGACACCCGTTACACCGAGAAGAGCGTCGACGTCCTCGCGGGCCGGGCCCGGCGGGCCTTCAGCGAGTACTTCCCGATCTCCACGCTCCGGCCGGGCGCCCGGGAGGGCCGCGTCCACCGGGTGCTGCGGCAGGGCCCGCTGCTCGACGTGTTCGTCCTCGACATGCGGACGTACCGCAACGCCAACTCGCCCGACGACCAGACGGTCGACCCCCAGGGCATCCTCGGCGCCGAGCAGCTGGAGTGGCTCAAGCGGGAGCTGTCCTGCTCGCGCGCCGTGTGGAAGGTGATCGCCGCCGACATGCCGCTGGGCCTGGTCGTACCGGACGCCACGGAGGGCAAGGCCAACATCGAGGCCGTCGCGCAGGGCGACCCGGGTGCGCCGCTCGGGCGTGAGCTGCAGATCGCCGAGCTGCTGCGGTTCATCAAGCACCGGCGGATCACCGGCACGGTCTGGCTGACCGCCGACGTCCACCACACCTCGGCGCAGCACTACCAGCCCTCGCGGGCGGCCTTCACCGACTTCGAGCCGTTCTGGGAGTTCGTGTCGGGCCCGCTGAACGCCGGGGCGTTCCCCGCCAGCGCGCTCGACAACACGTTCGGTCCCGAGCGGGTCTTCGTGAAGGCGCCGACCGCGGCGAACGTCTCGCCCGCGGGCGGCTACCAGTTCTTCGGCGAGGTCGACATCGACGGCGGCAGCGGCGAGCTGACGGTAAGGCTGCGCGAGCAGGACGGGACCGTGCTGTTCACGAAGGTGCTCCAGCCGGGGCGGGTGGGCCAGTAGGCGCACACAGGGCGGTAATCGTCCAGGAGTAAACAAAAGGGGCGGAATGCAACTTAACCCTTCGGTCACAGTCCGTTCGTGATCACGCAACACCGTTGGCGCATGGTGGCTGCATGACTCGAGAGATATCTGAGGGAACCCCTATGACGGACGGCCGCCACCCGGTACGCCGGTGGCGGCGGGACGTCGTCGAACTCGCCGCCCTGCTGCGCACATGGTGGGCAAGCCGCCACGGTCACGCACCGCCGGGCGCCACCGACGCGGACACCGACGCCGACTCCGGCGCGAGTGTCCTGTGGCGGATGCGGACGACAGTGCGTGACCAGCCGGGATCGCTCGCCTCGCTGTGCATCGCCCTCGCCGAGCGACGTATCGACATTCTCAGCCTCCAGACGCATCCGCTGGCCCTGGGCACGGTCGACGAGTTCCTGTTGCGTGCCCCCGGTGACCTCTCCGCCGCCGAGATCTCCGGGTCGGTGTCCCGGGCGGGCGGCCAGGGGACGTGGATCGAACGGGCCGACGCCCACGATCTCGTCGACGCGCCGACCCGGGTCCTGGGCCTGGCCACCCGTACGGCCCTGGACGCGGCCGAACTGCCGCTCGCGCTGCGCCAGTTGCTCGGGCGGTGCACGATCCGTTCGCTGCCCGGCACAGATGTGGCGGCCAGGGGCGGCGTACCGGTGGAGGGCGCCCTCGACGAAACTGACACGGTGATGCGGCTGCGCGCGCCGGAAGGCGGAGTGATCACCGTGGAGCGGCCCTATCTGCCGTTCACCCCGACCGAGTTCGCGCGGGCGCGGGCACTGGTGGAGCTGGACGCGCGGCTCGGTCCCCGCGTCCCGCACGGCCAGGACGTGCTGACGCTGCCGCGGGGCAACCCCATCACCGTACGGCGCGCCGACGCGCGCGACCTGGACGCGGCGAAGGCGATGCACGAGCGCTGCTCGCCGCGCACCCTCTCGCTCCGCTACCACGGCCCGATGGGCGACGCCGACCGATACCTGGGCCACCTGCTCAGCCCGCGCTACGGCCGCACACTCGCCGTACAGACCGCGTCGGGGCGGGTGGTCGGCCTCGGTCACCTCCTCTGGGACGGCGACGAGACCGAGATCGCGCTGCTCGTCGAGGACGAGTGGCAGCGGCGCGGCGTCGGCGGGGAACTCCTGCGCCGGCTGGTGTCGATGGCGCGCGAGGCGAACTGCGAGCACGTGTACGCGGTCACTCAGTCCTCCAACACCGGGATGGTCGCCGCGATGCGCGGCCTCGGTCTGCCCCTCGACTACCAGATCGAGGAGGGCACCCTCGTCATCACGGCCCGCCTGGACACGACCCAGACCACCACCCCGAGGCCGTACGACCACAGCGCGCGGGACTGACTTGCCGTACTGATCTCCTGTACTGATCACCGTTCCGGCGCGAATCGAGGTGACGTCGACCGCCGTCGCGTACGAGGATGAGTGCATGTCAGACATCAAGAACCCGCTGCCCCGCGAGGTCGCCGACACCTACGTCGACGATCTCATCGCCCTCGACCCGGTCACCGGAACGTACCTCGGCGTGAAGGAGAGTTCGAGCAGGCTTCCGGACACCTCGCCCGCAGGCCAGGAGGCCTTGGCGGAGCTGGCGCGGACGACGCTGGCCCGGCTCGACGAGGCCGAGGCCCGGCCGGGCGCGGACAGTGACATCGAGCGGCGCTGCGGGCGACTGCTGCGCGAGCGGCTCACCGCCGAACTCGCCGTGCACGAGGCCGGTGAGAGCCTGCGCGCCGTCGGCAACATGCACACGGCCGCGCACTCGGTGCGCGAGGTGTTCACCGTGACGCCGACGGAGACCGACGAGGACTGGACGGCGGTCGCGGAGCGGCTGCGCGCGGTCCCGGCCGCCCTGCTGGGCTACCGGGAGAGCCTGACCCTGGGCCTCGAACGCGGGCTGTACGCGGGTCCGCGCCCCACCGCCACGTTCATCGGGCAGCTCGGCGAGTGGTCCGACCTGGACGGCAAGGGCGTCGGCTGGTTCGCGGACTTCGCGTCGGCCGGCCCCGAGGCGCTGCGCACCGAGCTGGACGAGGCGGCCCGGGGTGCGGACACGGCTGTCGACGAGCTGCGGGACTGGATGCGGGAGGTGTACGCACCTGCCATCGAGGGCGCGCCGAACACGGTGGGCCGCGAGCGGTACGCGCACTGGTCGCGCTACTGGAACGGCACGGATCTGGACCTGGACGAGGCGTACGCGTACGGCTGGGCCGAGTACCACCGGCTCCTCGGTGAGATGAAGCAGGAGGCCGAGAACGTACTGCCCGGCGCCGCGACACCGTGGGTGGCGCTGGCCCATCTCGACGAGCACGGCAAGCACATCGAGGGCGTCGACGAGGTCCGCGAGTGGCTCCAGGGCCTGATGGACCAGGCGATCGAGGCACTGGACGGCACCCACTTCGAACTCGCCGAGCGGGTGAAGAAGGTGGAGTCCCGTATCGCGCCCCCCGGCAGCGCGGCGGCGCCGTACTACATGGCCCCGTCGGAGGACTTCTCACGCCCGGGCACCACCTGGCTGCCCACGATGGGCCAGACCCGCTTCCCCGTGTACGACCTGGTCTCGACCTGGTACCACGAGGGCGTCCCCGGCCACCATCTCCAGCTCGCGCAGTGGGTGCACGTCGCCGAGAACCTCTCCCGCTACCAGGCCACCGTCGGCGGCGTCAGCGCCAACTGTGAGGGCTGGGCCCTGTACGCGGAGCGTCTCATGGACGAGCTGGGCTATCTCACGGACGCGGAGCAGCGACTCGGCTACCTCGACGCGCAGATGATGCGGGCGGCCCGGGTCATCGTCGACATCGGTATGCACCTGGAGCTGGAGATCCCGGCGGAGTCCCCGTTCCACCCCGGTGAACGCTGGACGCCGGAACTGGCGCAGGAGTTCTTCGGCTCCCACAGCAGCCGCCCCGCGGACTTCGTGGAGAGCGAACTGACGCGCTATCTGACCATCCCCGGGCAGGCGATCGGCTACAAGCTGGGCGAACGGGCCTGGCTGCTGGGCCGGGAGAACGCCCAGCGCCGCCACGGCGACGCCTTCGACGCGAAGGCGTGGCACATGGCCGCGCTGTCGCAGGGCTCACTGGGACTGGACGACCTGGTGGACGAGCTGTCCCGGCTGTGAGGTAGCTCGCCAAGGTCAACTCGGCGACGAGAAACGGGGGTTGTGGGGTTCGGGGGTACACCCCGCACCCCCGGCCCCCGCCTCGCTCGCGGGTCAGTCCGACAGCCGTCGCAGCTGTACGAGGCCCACCCACGTCTCCGGTCCCGGCTCCACGTACGCCGCCCGCACCGCGTACCGTCCCGGCGTCAGCTCGACCCGCAGGTGATCGGTCCGGTCGGTCTCCTTGCCGGGCCAGGCGGAGTCGAAGAGGAGCACGTCTCCCGGTGTCTCCCACGCCGTGTCCGGCTCCCACTCGGCCGCGGCGAGCGCTGCCGGGACGCAGGCCAGCACCTCGTCCTCGGAGTCGGCGGCGCACCACCGTACGAAGGTGTCGTGCTCCGGCAGGAACGCGGTCGAGGCGGGTTCGCCGCCGAGGACCAGAGCGGTGGTGTCGCCGACGGGCACAAAGCCGATGAGGCCGTCCACTTCACAGGCCCGGTCGTAGTCCGTCGACAGCTCGTCGCCGTCCGCCCCCGCCCAGAACGGCAGCACCGCTTCCGGTACTGCGATGAGCGGTCCACCGCCCGACTCCACCCACTCAACTGCCATACGCAGCAACCTACACGGTGTACGCGCGAGTAAATTCGGTGTCGGACGACCCTCCCCGTGGGCCACCCTCGGTTCCATGAACGCCCGAACTCTGTTCCTCTCCCCCCGGGTCACCGCCACCGGACACGCACTGGCCGACGCGGCGCGTCGGCGCGGCATGCGTACCGAGGTCCTGCGCGAGTGGCGCGTGCCCGAGGAGTGGCAAGCGGCCCAGGGCGCGACCCTGTACGCCGGGCCGCTGTTCGCGGACGCGGTGGCCACCGGGCTGGGGCTCGGGCTGCTGGAGGCGCCGCCGGACTGGCTGGCCCGGCTGCCGTACGAACTCACGTGCAGGGAGATCGAGTTCAGCACGGTCGGCGTTGCCCGGCAGCTGCGGCGGCCCGCCTTCGTGAAGCCGCCCAACGACAAGAGCTTCCCCGCGCGCGTCTATCCGGACGGAAGCCGGCTGCCGGGCCCCGACGCGGTCGACGACGGCACGCCGGTGCTGGTGAGCGACATCGTGGCGTTCGCCGTGGAGTACCGGCTGTTTCTGCTGGACGGTGAAGTCCGCACCGGCAGCCGGTACTTGACCCATGGCGAGCTGGATGTCGTCCCGCTCGACGAGGACCCTCGGCGCGCGGAGGTACTCGCCTTCGCGCAGCACCTCGCGTCCCCGTATCTGCCGAGTGCCGTGGTCGTGGACGTCGGGCTGCTAGTTGAGGGGTCGCGGTGGGCGGTCGTCGAGGCCAACGCGGCCTGGGCGAGCGGGCATTACGCCTGCGATCCGGATGCCGCCCTCGATGTCGTCCTCCACGCTGCCCGCCCGGAAGGGGAGTTCGGCCCTGCGGACCGTGCCTTTCTGCGTCCGCTGCCCGAAGTCGTGCGGGACTGAGGCGCCCCGTGAGGCGGGGCCGGGCCCTCGGTGGCCCGGCTTCGCTGCTTCAGCAGCCGCACTCCGCCGCGTCCACCGGGGCCGTCAGCGCGTCGGCGGCGCGGCGTTCCCGTCCCTCCCACGTCTCGAACTCGAAGCCCTCGCGCACCCAGTACTCGAAGCCGCCGAGCATCTCCTTGACCTGGTAGCCGAGTTGGGCGAGAGCGAGGGCGGCACGGGTCGCCCCGTTGCAGCCGGGTCCCCAGCAGTACGTCACCACCGGTACGGAGCTGTCGAGCAGCCCGGCGGCCCGCTCGGGGATCAGGGCCGTGGGCAGATGGAGGGCGCCCGGGATGTGGCCCTGGTCCCAGGACTCGGTGGAGCGCGAGTCGACGACCACGAACCCGGGGTCTCCGTCGGCCGCGAGTGCGGCGGCCACGTCGGACACGTCGGCGTGGAAGGCGAGGCTCGCGCCGAAATAGGCGGCGGCGTCGGCCGGGGACGCGGGGGCGACGCGCAGAACGGGGTTGACGACTGTCGTACTGACGCTCATCAGCTGCTGTCCTTTCCCTGAAGGGAGCCCGGGGCAGGGCTCCATGGCCAGAAATCTACGGCCGACGATCACCTCACCTGAAGGAGTGATCCACGGCCTTCTTCTTGATCAGCCGGGGATTCCCCTGCTATTCCTCGGGCATGAGCATGTTTTCCCCGGACGCCACCGACTGGCGCATCCTCGACGTCCTGCAGCGGGACGGCCGCGCCAGTTTCGCGGAGCTGGCACGCGCCGTGGCGATGTCGCCGAGCGCGGTCACCGAGCGGGTGCGGCGGCTGGAGGAGGCCGGTGTCATCCAGGGGTACGCGGCGGTCGTCGACCCGGAGCGGCTCGGCCTGCCGATTCTCGCCTTCGTCCGGCTCAGGTACCCGACCGGCAACTACAAGCCGTTCCACGACCTGGTCGCCGTGACGCCGGAGATCCTGGAGACGCACCACGTCACGGGCGACGACTGTTTCGTCATCAAGGTCGTCGCGCGGTCGATGCGCCATCTGGAGGAGGTGTCGGGCAAGATCGGCGCGCTGGGCTCGGTGACCACGAGCGTCGTCTACTCCTCGCCGCTCCCCCGCCGGCCCGTCGGTCAGTGAGCCTCACTGAAAGAGCGGCACTCCCCGCCCCTCACTCACCGCCCCGCTGCCGCACCACCGACCCCGATCTCTCCTTCACCACCTCCAGTTGGGCGTGGATCCGCCGGCGCAGGTCCGGCACATGACTGACGATGCCGACGCTGCGGTCGCGCTCGCGCAGCGAGTCGAGGACGTCGAGGACCTCGTCCAGCGTCTGGTCGTCGAGGCTGCCGAAGCCCTCGTCGATGAAGAGGGTGTCGAGACGGACTCCGCCGGCCTCGTCCGTGACGACGTCCGCGAGACCGAGGGCGAGGGCGAGCGAGGCGAAGAACGTCTCCCCGCCGGACAGGGTCGCCGTGTCCCGCTCCCGGCCGGTCCAGGCGTCGACGACATGCAGCCCGAGGCCGCTGCGACCCCGCCCGGCCCGGTCGTCGGAGTGGACGAGGGTGTAGCGCCCGGACGACATGCGCCGCAGCCGGGCCGTCGCGGCGGCGGCCACCTGTTCCAGGCGGGCCGCGAGGACGTACGACTCCAGCCGCATCCGGCGTTCGTTGTCCGCCGAGGTGCCCGCGGTGAGGGTGGCGAGGCGGGCCACCCGGTCGTGGGCGGCCCGCAGCGGCGCGAGCCGGCGTACCGCCGTGGCCGAGCGGGCGGACAGCCGGTCGAGTTCGGTGCAACGGCTCGCGGCGGCGTCGCGCGCGGAGGCGGCCTGCCGCAGCCGCCGGGCCGCGTCCGAGGCGGCCTGTTCCGCGCGCGCGAGGTCGGCGGGCGACTGCTGCGCGGCGGCCACCGTGTCCGGCTCGGCGAGGGCGGCCCGTACGGCGGCCTCCTCGGACTGCCAGGCGTCCAGCCGCCGTTGCAGTTCGCGATGCGCCGCGTCGTCCAGTAGGGCGTCCGCCGCCGCGCGCGGTGTCTCGAAGCCGGCCCGGTAGGCGGCGTCGGCGAGCCGGGCGTCGGCGTCCTTGAGCCGCTGGGCGGTGTCCTCGGCGGCCCGCGCCGCCTCGCCCGCGTCGGTGAGCAGCGCGGTCTGCCGCTCCAACTGCGCGGCTCGCGCGGCGACGCTCTCGGCGTCGCCCCGGGCCTGCGCCAACTCCTTCTCCAGGGACACCCGTTCGCCGTCGAGCGTGTCCCGGCGGGCGGCCCTGGACGCCGCCCTGAGCGCTGCCTCCTGCCGGGCGGCGCTGCGGCGCTGGTGCTCCTGCTCGGCCCGGCGCAGTTCCTCGTGTGCGGCGTGCAGCCCGGAAGCGCCCCGCCTGGCCACGTCGTAACTCCGCTCCAACTCCTCGTACTGTTCGGTGAGTTGACCGGTGGGCGTGTCTCCGGCCTCGGCGGTGGCAGCCGCCAGTGCCTCGCGTACGAGGCCCAGCCGGCGTTCGTCCTCGGTGCGCCGCTCGTCGGCCCGCTGGTAGGCGGCGAGCGCCCGCTCCTCCGCGTCACGGTCGACGTGCCCGGCGATCTTCCGTGCGGGCGCTGGGTGTTCGGTGGCTCCGCAGACGGCGCAGGGTTCGCCGTCGCTCAGGCCGGCGGCCAGCTCGGCGGCGATGCCGTTCAGCCGCTGTTCCTTGAGGTCGAGCCAGTGCGCCCGGGCCTCCGTGGCCCTCTCGCGCGAGGCCAGCACACGGGTCTGGGCCTCGTCCGTGTCGCGGGCGAACGTGTCGCGCTGCCGGGCGGCCCTGAGCCGGTTCTGCGCGGGTTCCCGCTGGACGGCGAGCTGTTCGGCCCTGGTGGCGGCTTCCTGGGCCGACTCGATGCGGGTCTGGAGGCCCGCCCTTGTCGTCTCCCACTCACCGAGCCAGGTCTCGGCGTCGTGCAGGACGTCCTCGTCGGCGCGCTCCTGGCGGTCCAGGTCGGCGCGCTCGGCGACGAGTCGCCCCAGCCGCTGTTCGGCGCGGCGGGCGGACTCGAGCCCGCCCAGCTCCTCGGCGGTCCGGCGCGCGGCGGCGGCCAGTCCACCGGCGCCGGCGTCCGCGAAACCGCCCGGCAGCAGGGCACGCGTGCGGGTCTCGGCGTCGGCCGCGCGCCGATGCTCGCTCTCGACCGCCTCCCGCAACTCCAGCGCGGGGGCCACGGCCTCGGCCTTGCGGGCGCGCTCCATCCGCGCCCGGTCCTCCCGATGGGCGTCCGCGCGCTCCTCCAGCCTCCCGGCCCGCTCCCGTGCCTCGGCGAACCGGCCCTGCAGCCGGGCCACTTCGCGTACGTCGGCCAGCGCCCGGTCGGCGACGCCCTGCGCGGACTCGGCGGCGGAGCGGGCGCAGTGGGCGATGGTGAGCAGCTCACGCGCGGTGCAGCGGGCGACGGCGGCGGCGCCCATGATGGCCTCGGCCAGCCCCGGTTCACCCGGCGCGAGGCCGGGCAGCTCCATGGCGTCCCCGGCGGCCTGCTGCATACGGTGGGCGTCGGCCAGCAACTCCGTGTCCCCGTCCCGCACTTCGGCCTCGGCGGCGCGCCGGCGGTCCGCGAGGCGTTTCTCGACCTCGGCGAAGCGGTGGGTGTCGAAGAGGCGGCCGAGCAGCTTGCCGCGGGCCTCGGCGTCGGCTCGCAGGAAGCGGGCGAAGTCGCCCTGGGGCAGCAGCACGACCTGGCAGAACTGCTCGCGGCTCATCCCGAGCAGCTGGGTGATCTCCTCGCCGATCTCCTGATGGGAGCGGCTGAGGTCCTTCCAGGTGCCGGCCGAGGCGTCGTACTCGCGCAGCCAGCTCTGCGCCTTGTCCAGCGTCGTGCCCGCGCCGCGCTTCTTGGCCCGCTCCCAGGGTGGCTGCCGGGTGAGCTCCAACCGGCGTCCGGCGACGGTGAGTTCGAGGGTGACCTCGGTGCGGGTGCCGGCCTCGGCGTGGTCGCTGCGCAGCGAGCCGCCCTGGCGGGCGCCGGGCACCGAGCCGTACAGCGCGTAGCAGACGGCGTCCAGGACGGAGGTCTTGCCCGCGCCCGTCGGGCCGTGCAGGAGGAAGAGCCCGGCGGCGGACAGCTCGCCGAAGTCGACCCGCTGGGTGCCGCCGAAGGGCCCGAAGGCTGTGATGTCCAGCCGGTGCAGCCTCACCGGGCGCCCTCCGTGTGCCAGTCGCTGTGCGAATCGGTGCGGCCCGTGTCGTGGTCCGAAAGGCGAGGGGCGCAGCCCCCGCCTTTCAGGGGCGCGGGGAACTGCGCGAGAAGCCCCACCGGCCCGCGCCCGCCCTGCTGCCCCGCACTTTTCCGCCCCATCCCCACAGCCCGCGCCGGGATCACCGCGTCACCTCCCGTACCGTCTCGTCGGCCCGCACCGCGTCGAACGCCTCCCGCAGCACGCCCCGTTCGTGCTCGTCGGCTCCCGCGCCCCGCACATGCAGGACGAAGTCCTCCGCGATCTCCTGGTCCCCGCGCCCCGCCAGGCGCCGTGCGTACGTCACGTCCGGGTCCCCGGGTGAGCGCTCCGGATCGAAGGCGAGGGCGAGGGTGTGCGGGAACCGTTCCATGAGCCGGGCCATGGGGTCCGCCGGGCGCACCGCGTCGGTGAGGGTCGCCTCGACCCACGCGTCCTCGTGGCGGGCGAGGCCCGGGTCGGCGAGCAGGTCGTCCAGCGCCCCCCGGATACGGGCGAGCGGGCGCGGCACCGGGCAGTCGAGGCGCTCCGCGGTGAGCGAGCCGTCGCCCGCCAGGTCGATCAGCCACATGCTCTTGCGGTGGTCGGCCTCCGAGAAGGAGTACGGCAGCGGGGAGCCCGAGTAGCGCACGCGCCCGGTGATGGTCTGGCAGCCGTGCAGATGACCCAGCGCCACGTAGTCGACGCCGTCGAACACCCCGGAGGGCACGGCGGCGACCCCTCCGACGGTGATGTCCCGCTCGCTGTCGCTGGCCTCGCCGCCGGTGACGAAGGCATGGGCGAGGACGACGGAACGGGTGCCCTCCGCGCGCGTGGCGAGGTCGGCGCGGACCCGGTCCATGGCGGCGGCGAGGACGCTCTCGTGGCCGACCTTCTCCACGCCGAACTCGTCCTTCACCAGGGCCGGTTCGAGATACGGCAGGCCGTAGAAGGCGACGTCGCCGAAGGTGTCGCGGAGCACCACGGGGGTGCCGGCAGCCGACGGGTCGGTGCGCAGGTGGATGCCGGCGCGGTCGATGAGCCCGGCGCCGACGCCGAGGCGGCGGGCGGAGTCGTGGTTGCCGGAGATCATCACCGTGGGCACACCGAGGTCGGCTAGCCGGTGCAGGGCGTCGTCGAAGAGCTCGACCGCGGCCAGCGGAGGCACCGCCCTGTCGTACACATCACCCGACACGACCACCGCGTCCACCTCGCGCTCCCGCGCGACGGAGACGAGATGGCCGATGAACTCGGCCTGCGCCCCGAGCATGTTGACCCGGTGGAAGGCGCGGCCGAGATGCCAGTCGGAGGTGTGCAGCAGTCTCATGATCCCCGAAACTAACAGCCGGGTCTGACATCACGGGCGGTTACTCCCGTATCGGCCCGTTGTGCGGCCCCCGAGGGCGTCGTGTTGCTCACGCGTCCCCGTACGCCTCTCCCCCGAGTTCGAACCCGGCGGTCCCCGCCGTCACGTCCGCCAGCCAGGCCCTGAAGGCGTCCACTTCGGCGTCCGGCAGCCCGATCTCGATCGTGACGACCTCCCCGTACCGCACGTCGCGCACCTCGCGGCCGGTGGACCGCAGGTCGTTCTGGACCTTTCCGGCCCGCTGGTGGTCGACGGTCACCGTGGCCAGCCGGAAGCGGCGGCGGGTGCGGGTGCCGAGGATGTCGAGGGCTTCGCCGACCGCTCCCCCGTAGGCCCGGATCAGGCCTCCCGCGCCCAGTTTGACGCCGCCGTAGTAGCGGGTGACGACGGCGACGACGTACCGCATGTCCCGGCGCAGCAGCATCTGGAGCATGGGGACGCCGGCGGTGCCGCCCGGTTCGCCGTCGTCGCTCGCCCGCTGGACGGAGGCGTCGGCGCCGATGACGTAGGCGTAGCAGTTGTGGGTGGCGTCGGCGTTCTCCTTGCGGACGGCGGCGACGAACTCCTGGGCCTCCTGTTCGGTGGCCGCCGGGGAGAGGGCGCACAGGAAGCGGGAGCGGTTGACCTCGGTCTCGTGCAAGCCCGCCTGGGCGACTGTTCGGTACTCGTCCGGCATCCGGCCACCTTACGGGGGCAGACGTGGTGGATACTCACTCCTCGTTGCCAAAAGGCCGCAGGCCATTCCGTATGCGCAGAGAAGCAACAAAGAAGCAAACAACACACAAAGAAGACCCCAAGGAGATCACCGCATGACCGGCGTCGAGGTGGATGGCATGGACAGCGCCGGGCCCGGGGAGCCCGGGTCCTCCGCGACGGTGTCCGCGCAGCCCGCACCTCGCTGGCGGGCCTGGCTGCTGGAGGGGCTCAGCGAGCAGTCGGCCCGGCATCCGGGGCCGCACGCCACTCCGGCCGAGGACCAGCAGGGCCACCGGTGGTGGCGGGTCATGTGCCTGACGGGCGTCGACTACTTCTCGACGCTCGGCTACCAGCCGGGCATCGCCGCCCTCGCGGCCGGTCTCCTCTCGCCGCTCGCCACCCTCGTGCTGATCGCCCTGACGCTCCTCGGAGCGCTGCCGGTCTACCGCCTCGTCGCGCGGGAGAGTCCGCACGGCGAGGGGTCGATCGCCATGCTGGAGCGGCTGCTGCCCTGGTGGTCGGGGAAGATCTTCGTACTCGTGCTGCTCGGCTTCGCGGCCACGGACTTCATGATCACGATCACCCTGTCGGCGGCGGACGCGTCCGCGCACGTCGTGGAGAATCCTTTCGCCCCGCACTGGACGCACAACGGGAACGTGTGGATCACACTCGTCCTGGTCCTCGGCCTCGGCGCGGTGTTCCTGAAGGGCTTCAAGGAGGCCATGGGCATCGCCGTGGCACTCGTGGGCGCCTACCTCACCCTCAATGTCGTCGTCCTCGCCGTCTCCGCCTGGGAGGTGTTCAGCCACCCCACCAAGATCGGCGACTGGACGGACGCGATGACCGCGGAGCACTCCTCGCCGATCGCGATGATCGGCGTGGCACTGCTCGTCTTCCCGAAACTGGCGCTCGGCATGTCCGGCTTCGAGACGGGCGTGGCGGTGATGCCACAGGTCAAGGGCGACGCGACGGACACCTACGAACGGCCCGAGGGACGGATCCGGGAGACGCGCAAGCTGCTCACCACGGCCGCCGTCATCATGAGCTGCTTCCTGCTGCTGTCCAGTCTGGCGACGACGATCCTGATCCCGCAGTCCGCCTTCGAGAGCGGCGGCCCGGCGAACGGGCGCGCTCTCGCCTACCTCGCGCACGAGCACCTGGGCGAGGCGTTCGGCACGGTCTACGACATCTCGACCATCGCGATCCTCTGGTTCGCGGGCGCCTCCGCGCTCGCCGGTCTGCTGAACCTCGTACCGCGCTATCTGCCCCGCTACGGCATGGCGCCCGAATGGACGCGGGCCGTCCGGCCGTTGGTGCTGGTGTTCATGGCGGCGGCCGTGTTCATCACGCTCTGGTTCAACGCGAACGTCGACGACCAGAGCGGCGCCTACGCGACCGGTGTGCTGGTGCTGATGCTGTCCGCGGCGTTCGCGTCGGCGGTGGCCGTGCACCAGCGCGGCCACCGGGCTGCCACGATCGGCTTCGGCGCGATCACCGCGGTGTTCGGGTACACCCTGGTCACGAACGTGATCGAGCGTCCCGACGGCATCAAGATCGCGATGATCTTCATCCTGGCGATCCTTGTCCTGTCGTTCGCGTCACGGGTGCGCCGCGCCTTCGAACTGCGGGCCGCGGAAGTGACGTTCGACCAGGCCGCCGTCCGTATCATCGACGAGGCGGCCGCCAGCGGCCCGCTTCTCCTGGTGGCGAACGAGCCGCAGGAACACAGCACGCGGGAGTACCGCGCCAAGGAACAGAGCCAGCGCGAACAGACCCACATCCCGGACGGCCGTCCCGTGCTGTTCCTCGAGGTGTTCGTGCGGGACTCCTCCGACTTCACGACCGACCTCGCCGTGCGCGGCGACGAGAAGCACGGGGCACGCCGGCTGCGGGTCGAGGGCGCGACCGTGCCGAACACCATCGCGGCGGTGCTGATGCAGCTGCGCGACCGCACCGGCCAGGTTCCGCACGCCTACTTCAACTGGACCGAGGGCAACCCCTTCAGCCATCTGGTCCGCTTTCTGATCTTCGGCCACGGCGAGGTCGCCCCGGTCACCCGTGAGGTCCTGCGCCGCGCCGAACCGGACCTCGATCGGCGTCCGCGCGTCCACGTGGGCTGACCGGCTCGGATCAGCCGGTTGTCGTCCCGCGCGGCACGGTCATGCCCGTGAGCAGGGCCGTGCCGGGCGCGAGGTCGCGCCAACTGTCGCCGTGCCAGGCCAGGACGGCGATCGCGGAGGTCGGGAACTTCGTCCGTACGTCGTTCAGCGCGCCGTCGAGCGCTTCCCCGGCCAGCTCCAGCACCAGTTCCTCCAGGCCGGGGTTGTGGCCGACCAGCAGCAACGTCCCGACCCCGGAGGGGACTTCACCGACGACAGCCAGCAACTCGGCCACGTCCGCCCCGTACAGCCTCGG
Organism: Streptomyces sp. NBC_01390; assembly: GCF_045040105.1. Taxonomy (NCBI): domain Bacteria; kingdom Bacillati; phylum Actinomycetota; class Actinomycetes; order Kitasatosporales; family Streptomycetaceae; genus Streptomyces; species Streptomyces sp. NBC_01390. The sequence goes on from NZ_CP109551.1 coordinate 2,166,343, forward strand.
CTCGTGCCGGACCGGCGGTGGGGTACCCCACTCGGCCGACGCCAACTCCCAGGTACGGCGGGCCCGTTCGGCCGTGGAGCACAGGACGAGGTCGGGCAGGCAGTCGGCCTCGGCGAGTGCGCGTCCGACGGCCGGCGCGTCCCGCAGACCGCGCGGCCCGAGGGGGCGGTCATGGTCGTCGACGCCCATCGGCCAGGCCGACTTGGCGTGCCGCAGGACGACCAGCCGACGCGGCTGGCCCGCGTTGTGGCGGGCGGTCACGTCAACGACCCGATCTCGCGGGTGAGTTCGAGGCCGAGGATGCGGTCGGCGTAGGCGTACGTCTCGAAGCGGGCGCCGTCCGGCAGCCCGTCGAGGGTCTCGACGCGGCGCAGGACGTCCAGTACGGCGGGCGTGTCCAGGTCGTCCTCCCAGGCGGCGCGCAGCTCCTGGCGTACCTCCTCGGGCACCGGCCGGGACGGCTGCCGTGCCCAGCCGGCGACCGATCGGCGCCAGTGCGCGAGCGCGCTCCCCGCGTCGGCCAGGGCGGCCGGGGTCAGGTCGACAGGCTCGGAGCGAGGGCGGGTGAGCAGGGCCAGGCGGAGGGTGGCGGGGTCGATGTCTCCGGGGTCGGTCGCGGAGTCGGCGGGAGCGACATCCAGTCGGACACCGTCCGCCGTTCGGTCGCCCAGGCTCACCACATGGATCACCCGGGACTGAGCCGGCTCAGTCCCGACATCACCCCGGTCCTCGAAGGGCCGGATGCCGAGAGCCGTGGCACCCGCCCGGAGTTCGGCCACCCGTTCGGCGCCGGCCAGCACGGGCCACACGGGGGTGCCGCCGATTTCCAGGGCACGGACGAGGACGTCGGCGACCAGGACCACGCGCAGGGCTGTGGTGCCGAAGCCCGGCGCATGCGCCTCGACACGGGTAAGGGCCCGGCGGGCCGGGGCGGCGACGACGGACTCGCCGGTTCGGGCGTCAGAGATGCGGAGCACGGTGCCGAGCGTAACGCTCCGCTGGTTCGGCGGGTCGGTTCGGCCCGGGTTGGTGGAGTCGTCGCGCAGTTCCTCGCGCCCCTTGAGGGGCGTCGGCAGAGCCGGCCCGTGGCACGTATGGCGATGGTGGTGAGTCCGGCGTGCCGTGGTGTGTCGGGTGTACCCGGGCGTGATGCGGTGAGTGGGTCAAGGTCGAGCCGCTCGCCGAGGGCGCCAAGGAGGCGCCGGTGGAGGGTGACCGTGGTGCTGACGACCGGTCGGCGACTGGAGGGGGCGGCGAGCGAGGCCCGGGGGGGGACGTAGGGCCACGGATGGTGGCACGCGGCTGACGGCGAACGGCCGTTGGCGGGCGAGCGCGCTGACCTGCGGTCGGCGACGGGTCGACGGCGGACATGCGGCCGATGAGGCGGCCGGCGAGCTGCGGGGCAGGCCACAGGTGCGGATCTCATGGGGTGGTGTCGTCGACATCAGGCCGCCCGCGACTGCCACTGGCACCGGTGCCGGCACCGGCACCGGCACCGGCACCGGCACCGACGCGAGGCCACCACATGGAGATCCACACCTGCGCGGCCCGAGGGGCCCCTCAGGCTGCCATCAGCGCCGCCAAGGCGCGATCCATCGCGGCGTTGAACTCCTCCGGTGCCAGCGGCAGCCGGGACTTGATGTCCCGACTCCACTGGTCGGCGAGGACCTCGGCGGAGCCCGCCTCGACACCGTCGAACGCCGCGTCCGCCAGGTCCGACGGAGCGATCTTGGCCGCGGACCAGCCCGCCGTCATGTCGGTGTCGGCCAGGCCGAGGTGCACCGCTGTCACGAGCGTGCCCTGCTCGGCGAGCTCCAGGCGGACCCCGTTGGTCATGGCCCAGGCGGCGGCCTTGGTCAGATGGTACGCATTGGCGCCCTTGATCCCGAACCACGACATGGCGGAGATGACGTTCACGACCGCGCCCCCGCCGTTCCTGGCGAGCGCCGGCGCGAACTCCCGGATCATTCCCAGGTGGCCGAACACATTGGTCTCCAGCTCCTGCCGTACCGCGTCCAGCGAACCGGTCACCAGGTCGGTGCCCGTATTGATTCCCGCGTTGTTGATGAGCAGCGTGACGTCCGGGGCGGCCTCGGCTGCAGCCCTCACGGATGCGGGATCGGCGATGTCGAGGGACAGCACCTCCACCCCGGGCAGGTCCACGGTCTCCGGTCGGCGGGCCGTCGCGTAGACCTTGCGGGCGCCCCGTTCGAGCAGGCGCTGGGCGAAGGCGCGGCCCAGGCCGCGGTTGGCTCCGGTGACAAGGGCAACTGAGTTGTTGATGTCCATGCCCGGTACGCTAAAACCTGACGCCAACGTCAGAGGCAAGCGCTGGTCATCAGGGCCGGGGTGAGAGGAATCACCATGACCGTCACAGAGCCCTCGACCGAGCGGCTGATCCGCATCGGCGAGGTGGCACAGGGCGCCGGCGTCTCGGTACGCGCCGTGCGCTACTACGAGCAGCAGCAGCTGCTCATCCCGGAGCGCAGCGCATCCGGCCAGCGCCTCTACCGGCAGGACGCCATCCCCCGGGTCCGTTTCTTCCAGGAGATGTTCGCCGCCGGCCTGACCAGCCGAAAGATCATGGAACTCCTTCCGTGCTGGGACGCCGGGCACACCGACGCCGGACAACGAGCCATGCTGCGCGCCGAGCGTGACCGCATCCAGGCCAGGGCCGACGACCTGCGGGCTGCCCTGGACCGCCTGGACCAGGTCATCGCGATCACGGACACGCACCCGTAGGCGCGGTCGGCCACTGCGACACCTTGTTGCGCGGTTTCGGAGCACCCGGCGCGACCCTCCCGGACGTGGAGGAGGAGGCCGCCGCCTTCAAGCGCGACCCGCTCGACCCCGAGTCCGTGTGGCAGCCCGCCGCATTGGTGAACTGAGCCGACCGGAACTGCCAGTACGGCCGGAACTGTCGGAACTGCCAGTACAGGGGCCCACGGCACCCGCGGCGGACACCAAGCGGACGCCCGACGACAGACGCCGGATGCACGAGAGGGTCCGCACGAACGCCGCGCTACGGGCCACCCCCGCCTTCGCAAGATCTCGGCCGGTTTCGTAGACCCGACCCCCGAGACACTGAACGACGACCGGTCCCTCGGCACCGCCCACCACACCTGCGGCACGAACCCCCTGGGCCTCGCGGCCCGCCCGTACAGGTCGCCCCTTCCTGGCCCTCACCACCCGCCCGGTACTCACCCGGCCGGGCCCCCGACCGCCCAAGCCGGCGCCAACAGCGGGGAATCACCGCAGCCCAGCCGCTGTTGTCACGCACAACAGAGGCTGTTCGAATTCCCAGGAGGCCGGGCGTGTACGGCGACTCAGCGACGATCCGCAAGATCCTGACCGCGGGAGGCGACACCTGGGCGGTCGTGGGCCTGTCGTCGAACCCGAACCGGGCCGCCTACCGGGTGGCCGAGGTCCTTCAGCGCCACGGCAAGCGGATCGTCCCCGTCCACCCGAAGGCCGAGACCGTCCACGGCGAGCAGGGTTACGCCACGCTGGCCGACATCCCCTTCGACGTCGATGTCGTCGACGTCTTCGTGAACAGTGCCCTCGCCGGTCACGTCGCCGACGAGGCGACCGCCGTCGGCGCCAAGGCCGTCTGGTTCCAGCTCGACGTCATCGACGAAGCCGCGTACGACCGCACCAGGGCCGCCGGCCTCGACATGGTCATGGACCGCTGCCCGGCCATCGAACTGCCCCGCCTCGGCTGACCCTGGAACCCTCCCCGGTCTCAGATCTCCGGCAGCCTCACTGTGCCGGACCGCCGCCGGACCGCCCCCGCCGGCGCAGCAGCAGAAGTCCGCCCGCGAGAGCGGTGATGCCGGTGGCGGCGGTCCAGGCGACGACGTCCGTGGTACCGGTGGCGGCGAGGTCCTCGCCCTTGCCGCCCTGGGGAGTCGCACCGGCCGAAGGCGACGCACCCGCCCCGCCGGCAACCGCACCCCGGCCGTCGGCACTCGGACTGCCGGCACTCGCTCCGGGCGTGAGGCCGGGGTTGGGGCTCGCGCTCTCGATCGACCTGTCCCGGGTGAACGCCAGTGTCCCGAAGCCGAGTTGGTCGTAACCTCCGCTGTTGGGGCCATAGTCACCGCCGCCGCCCTCGGGGGACGCCTGGGCGGCGACGCGGGTCAGATAGGTCGCGGACAGTCCTCGGCGCTTGGTGTAGTGGTTGGCGATCATGGCCCAGATCGGGCGGGTCATCGCCGGGTCCACACCGGCGGCCCGGGTCGCGCTCTCGCTGCCGGACCAGCCGTTCACCGCACCCTTCCTGCGGGTGTTCGCCGTGTAGGGCACCTCGCCGCCCAAGCTCCACTTGGCCACGTACTGGGCGCCCTTGAGGAAGCGGCTGTCGTCGTAGCCGTAGAGGTCGATGCCCTGGTTCCAGGCCATCTCGCAGACCGTGCCCATCAGGCCGACGCCGAGCAGCGCGTGCCCCTGGTCGCGGCCCGCCTCGACCCACTCGCCGAGCCCCTGGTCGTCGTACACGACCGGAATGGCGTTCTTGACCGAGCCCATGCCGGCGCCGTGCTTGAAGTACTCGACGGCCCGGTCGATCTTGGCGCGGTCGTCGCACAGGATGCCGACGGCCAGGACGCAGGCGATGGCCGTGAGGTCCCAGTTCGCCCAGTAGTTGGTGATGACAGCGCCGTTGTGGTTCGCCAGGAAGTCCTCACTGAGCGGGTGAAAGACGTCCAGCATCATCTTCTGGAAGCGGGCGAGGTCGAAGTCCGCGTGGTCGCGGACGAGTTCGGCCGCGTTGGCGAACTGGTAGCCGTACAGACCCGCCGCGAGGAACCGGTCGGCCGACCCCGCCACCTCGGTCAGCCTGGCCGACCAGGCGTTCAGGATCGCGACGGCGGTGTCCGCGTACACGCTCTCGCCGGTGACATGCCACCGCAGGGCGTTCTGGTAGGCGGCGTGGATGTCGTTGTAGAGGATCGCGTAGTTCTGCGGCGAGCCCGCGCCCCGGTAGACCGTGGCCTGCGGGTTGGCCGTCCAGCCGCTCTGCGCATGGCGGTTGGCGGCCAGTCGCCTGAAGCCCGCCGTGTACGGCGCAGCCCCGGCCTTCACTTTCTTCGCCATCCGGTCCAGGTCCGTCCGGGTGTGCAGCATGCCCGGGTGGACGAGACTCGCGCCGGCCGCTGTGGCCCGGGGGGTGGCGAGAGTCGTACCGATGGCGACGGCGCCCGCTGTCGTGCCGGTGAACTTCAGCAAGCCGCGACGGCTGATCTCTGTGTTCAAAGCTCCGGTCCTTGGCTCTGGGGGGTGAGGTGCTCTCGGAGATGAGGTGCTCTCGGAGATACGGAGAGGCCATTCGGAGAGGAGACGCGCCCCAGGACCGCCGATAACGAAAAGTGCGGGATACCCGACCACGGCGGGCGGTCGACATGACGGGTCGACATAATGCACGAGTGACCTTCGCCTCACCGCCCCCCGGCCCCACGCCCAACTCCCCTTCCGCGCAACGCTTCCCGGTGGTGATCGTGGGCGCCGGACCCGCCGGTCTCACCGTCGGCAACATCCTGCGGGCAGCCGGCATCGACTGTGTGGTGCTGGAGACGGAGAGCCGGGAGTTCATCGAGCAGCACCCCCGGGCCGGGTTCATCGAGGAGTGGGCGGTGCGCGCGCTCCAACAGCGCGGCCTGGCCGACACGTTGCTGGAGCGGGCGGGAACGCACACCAGGTGCGAGTTCCGGTTCGACGGCCGGCGCCATCGTTTCGAGTACGCCGAGCTGTCGGGCCACCGCCACTTCGCCTATCCCCAGCCGCTGTTGGTGACGGACCTGGTGCGCGAGTACGCCGACGTGCGCGGCGGCGACATCCGCTTCGGCGTCCGGGACGTGCTCGTCCACGACCTCGACACCGTCTGGCCCGCCGTGTCCTACGTCTCCGCGGAGACAGGTCAACGAGAGTATGTGCAGGGCGAGTTCATCGCCGGATGCGACGGGGCACGTGGAGTGACCCGTACGGCGATCCCGGCGGAGCACGCCCGGGTCGCGCGGCACGACTACGGCATCGGCTGGCTGGCCCTTCTCGCCGAGGCGCCGCCGTCCAACGACTGCGTGATGTTCGGCATCCATCCGCGCGGCTTCGCCGGGCACATGGCGCGGGGGCCCGAGGTCACCCGCTACTACCTGGAATGCCCGCCCGGGGACGATCCGGAGAACTGGCCGGACGACCGCGTCTGGGCCGAACTCCACGAACGACTGGGCGCGTTGGGGGCGCCCCCGCTCAACGAGGGCCGTCTGATCGAGAAGCGCGTCCTCGACATGCACAACTACGTGGTGGAGCCGATGCAGTTCGGGCGGCTCTTCCTGGCCGGTGACGCGGCCCATCTCACCGCGCCCATCGCCGCCAAGGGAATGAACCTCGCCCTGCACGACGCCTTCCTGCTCGGCGACGGACTCGTCGACTACCTCACGAAGGGCGACCCGGACGCCCTCAACGGCTACTCCAAGGCGTGTCTGCGGCGCGTCTGGCAGTACCAGGAGTTCTCCCTGTGGCTGTCCGACATCTACCACGGGGCATCGTCGGGCGACCCGTTCCGCTCCGGCACCACCCTCGCCCGTCTACGCCGCATCCTCAACTCCCCTGCGGCGGCAGCGGCGTTCGCCGACGTGTACATCGGCAGGGACGCCGACCACTGACACCGGAGAAGCTCATCAGCTCACCGGCGGGACCGACACCGACATCACCATCTCCATCGGCAGGGTGCCGTCATTGCCGTATGTGTGGGGGACGTTGGCCTCGAAGGTGGCGCTCGCGCCGGCCGGGACGCGGTGTTCGACTCCGTCGACCGTGAGCGTCAGTTCGCCCGCCGTGACATGGAGGATCTCGAACGTGCCCGCCGGGTGCGGGTCGGACGGGCTGCTGTCGCCGGGCATGAGCCGCCAGTCCCACAGTTCCAGCGGGCCCGGCGCCTCGGTGCCCGCCAGGAGCCGGTTGTAGCTGCCCGCGTCGTTGTGCCACAGCCGCACGGCCTGGTCGGCCGGGACGATCCGGACCTTCGGGCCCTGTTCGTAGTCGAGCAGGGTGGTGATGCTCACGCCGAGCGCGTCGCCGATCTTCACGACCGTGCCGAGGCTCGGGTTGGTGCGGGCCTGCTCGATCTGGATGAGCATCCCGCGGCTCACCCCGGCACGGGCGGCGAGCGTCTCCAGGGTGAAGCCCCGCTCGGCGCGCCAGCGCTTCACGCTGCGCGCCAGGGACTGGGTCAGCAGGTCGAGGTCCGACAATGTTCCGTCCCAGTTCTCGTCCGACACTCTTGTCTTCGGCTCAGTCATCCGCCGCGGCTAGCGCTTCGGCTTCAGCCCTCATCCTGCCGCACAATCCTGAGTGCAACATCTTGGATGACAAGGTTCACTTCACTGTACTACCGTGTGGTGCACCGAATCGTTCACTCCACTGTACTGCGAGGCGTCCTCATGACCGCATTCTTCGCCCTGGTCACCAGCCTGCTCTGGGGGCTGGCCGACTTCGGCGGCGGCCTGCTGACCCGGCGCATGTCCGCGTTGACGGTGGTCGTGGTGTCCCAGTCGATGGCGGCGGTCGTGCTCGGCACGATCGTGATTCTGACCGGCGGGTGGACCGAGGCGGGCCCCCGGCTCTGGTTCGCCGTCGCCGCCGGCCTGGCCGGACCGGTGGCCCTGCTCTCCTTCTACAAGGCGCTCGCCCTCGGCCCGATGGGGGTCGTCTCCCCCCTCGGCTCCCTCGGTGTCGCCGTCCCCATCAGCGTCGGGCTCTTCCTCGGCGAGCGCCCCGGGCTGCTCCAGTTCGCGGGGATCGCCGTGGCCGTCGCCGGGGTCGTGCTCGCGGGCGGACCGCAGCTCAAGGGCGCGCCCGTGCAACGGCAGGCGATCCTGCTCAGCCTGCTCGCGGCGTTCGGTTTCGGCACGGTGTTCGCGCTGATCGCGGAGGCGTCGACCACCCTCACCGGCCTGTTCCTCGCGCTCTTCGTACAGCGCGTGACGAACGTGGCCGCCGGTGGCGCCGCACTGTACGTCTCGGTCCGGCGCGGTGGCGCCGCCCTCCCGGCAGGCGGCTTCCCCTGGCGCCTGCTCCCCGCGCTGGGCTTCGTCGGCCTCGCCGACGTCGCCGCCAACGGCACCTACTCGATCGCCGCCCAGCACGGCCCGGTCACCGTGGCCGCCGTACTCGCCTCGCTCTACCCGGTGGTCACCGCCCTGGCGGCACGCGGCTTCCTCAGCGAACGGCTGCGCGCGGTCCAGGCGGCGGGCGCGGGCCTGGCCCTGGTGGGCACCCTCCTGCTCGCCACAGGCTGACCGCCGGTCACGGCATACGCCGGGATCAGGACTCGGCGCGTACGTCCCCGACCTGCTCCTCGACGTCCAGCTCCGCGAGCCGCGCCACAGCCCCCTCGTCCAGCTCCGCCAACGCCCGCAACTGGTCCGGAGTGGTCCCCTCCGGTATCGGTGTCGGGGCCGGTGTCCGCAGCGGTGGGCACCAACCCTCGGTCGGCGTCCAGCGGCGTACGACGCGGGCCGGGGCCCCCGCCACCACCGCGTGGTCGGGCACCGTTCCGCGTACCACCGCACCGGCGGCCACCACCACGTTCCGCCCGATCCGCGCCCCCGGAAGGATCACCGCACCGGTGCCGATCCAGCAGCCCGGGCCGATCTCCACCGGCTCCATCCGCGGCCACTGCTTGCCGATGGGCTCGTGCGGATCGTCGTACGAATGGTTGGTGGACGTCACGTACACATACGGTCCGAAGTAGCAGTCGCTGCCGATGGTCACCGTCGTGTCGGCGATGACATGGCTGCCGCGGCCGAGGACGACCCCGTCGCCGATACGCAGAATGGCGTCGGGGCCGAGGTCGAGGTCCGGCATCAGGCCGGCCGTCAGGGTCACCTGCTCGCCGACGATGCAGTGCGAGCCCAGTTCGATCCAGGGTTCACCGAAGACCGTGCCCAGCGGGAAGGCCAGTCTGGTACCTGTTCCCATCGCCCGGAAGGTCAGCCGCCCGGGGCTCTCGGCGGTCACGGAACCCGTGCGCTGCACCCAGTCCCAGACCGCGTGCACCGCGCGCTGCGCCTGCCGACGCCGCCATGACGAGAACGTGTTCTTGGGCTTGGGCACCCGCACACCGTACTCACGGCCGGGTGGGGCCAGCATGCCGTACACCTGTGATCTTCGCCCCACAGAGGTGGCGTACCGTCTACGCATTCGAGGACGAGGAGGCGCGATGACGCACAAGGCGTTGATCACCGGCATCGGCGGCAGGGAGCCGAAGGTGGATGAGGAGGCGTTCGTGGCGCCCACGTCCTCGGTGATCGGGGACGTGACCCTTCAGGCGGGGGCCAGCGTCTGGTACGGGGCGGTGCTGCGCGGCGACGTGGAGCGGATCTCCGTCGGTGCCCGGAGCAACATCCAGGACAACTGCACGCTGCACGCCGATCCTGGCTTCCCCGTGACCATCGGCGAGCGGGTCTCCGTGGGCCACAACGCGGTGGTGCACGGCGCGACGGTCGAGGACGACTGTCTGATCGGCATGGGCGCGACCGTGTTGAACGGCGCGGTCATCGGCGCGGGTTCGCTGGTGGCGGCCCAGGCCCTGGTACCGCAGGGCATGGAGGTCCCGCCTGGTTCACTGGTCGCGGGTGTACCGGCGAAGGTGAGGCGTGAGCTGACCGTGGAGGAGAGGGAGGGGGTCTCGCTGAACGGCACGATGTACGCCGAACTGGCGAAGGCCCACCAGGAAATCCACGAGTAGGGCGTTCCGTCCGGAGGGGCGCGGGGAACCGCGCGACAAGCCGCAGACGGCCCGCGCCCGGAACTACTCGGCAACCCCTACGGTCTCGGCGTCAGGCTCAGAACCCTGCTTCTCACCCTGCATCTTCTTGGCCTTGCGCTTGAGCACCAGCATCGACGTCAGCCCGATCAGCACCGCCAGCACCAGGCCCAGCCACGAGAACCGCTTCAGCCAGGACTCCGCGACCACGCCCACGTAGTAGATGACCGCCGTCGTACCGCCCGCCCAGATGATCCCGCCCAGCACGTTGGCGATCAGGAACTTCCAGTACGGCATCCGCAGCACTCCCGCGAGGGGCCCCGCGAAGATCCGCAGCAGCGCGACGAAGCGGCCGAAGAAGACCGCCCACATGCCCCACTTCTCGAAGGACCGCTCAGCCGTGGCGATGTGCCCCTCGCCGAAGTGCTTGGGGAACTTCGCTCCGAGCCAGGCCAGCAGCGGCCGGCCTCCCTTGCGACCGATGGCATAGCCGATGGAGTCACCGATGACCGCGCCGGCGCTCGCGCACGCGCCGAGGACGAACGGGTTGATCTCACCGTGCTGGGAGGCGAGCAGCGCGGCAGAGACCAGAACGATCTCGCCGGGCAGGGGAATGCCCAGGCTCTCCAGGCCGATGACCAGTGCAACCAGCGCGTAGATACTGACCGCGGGGATCGTCTCGAGCCATTCCTGCACGTGCAACGCCGGTTCCTTCCGATCTCGCCTTACGCCCGGTACGTCTGCGTTCCCGGCGCGCGCCCGGCCATGGGCACACGCCGGGAAGCCTACCGGGTCGAGGTGACACCGACTCCGCGTCGGCAGCCGGCAGCCCGCCGCCCGCAGCCCGCAGCCCGCAGCTGACGCTGCCGTTCGGATCCGACTCGTGTCAGTCAGCTGGGCGAGCGACCCGATACCTGTGTGAACGAGCCGACCGCCCGCACCGCCGAGACCACGACGGCCTTCACCGCGTCCATCGGCTGCTGCAGGTCCGCCGCCGGAACGGGCGCGGGCTGCTCCTCGGTGCCGTCGTCCGCGACATAACGCGTCTCGAACTGCTGGTCGGAAGTGGCCTCGGGTGAGGGCTCGGACGCCCCGGGTGCCCCCGAAGTCCCGTCACCTGTATCGGACTCGGGCCCCTGCTGAGTGCCGTCCGAACCACCCTCCCCCTCCCCCTTTCCCTTCGGCTTCTGTCCCGTCTCCCCGCCCTTCGCGTCTTTGCCTTCCTTGTCTCCCTTGTCACCCGTCGCCGCCCCGTCGCTCTCCTCCCGGTCACCCTTCTTGGCGGAGTCGGAGGCGGACCGCCCGGGCACGAGCGTCCAGGTCTCCCCCGCGGACCCGGACCTCGGCTTGACCACGACGTCCGCACCGGCCCGGAGCGAGACGGGCACGACAGCCAGTTCCTCGCGCCAGCGGGGCAGCAGTTCGCCCTGGACGGTGAGGTCGTAGCGAACCTCGTCGGCAGCGGTCCCGACACAACCGGAGAGGACGACGTCTCCGTCGGCGCTGTGGGAGTCGAGGCACAGCCTCGGGTCGGCGAGGCTGCGCAGGAGTCCGTCGTACTCGTACGACCACTGCTGGGTCTCGGCGGACGAGCACACGGCCAGCCGCGTCCCGGCGCCGGCCAGGACCCGGCCGCCCTGGATGTCCAGGCACAGGCCCGTGGCGTCGTGGTGCAGCCTGCCGTGCTGCCCCGCGCCGGGATAGGCGGCGGGGGCCGGCGACGAACCGTCGGTCTGCGACGGCGAGGCCGACCCGGGGTCGGCGGGGCTCGGGGAGCCGACACCCGGTCCGGCCGAGTAGCCGCTGGCCGTCCCCCAGGTGGCCGTCGGCACAGTGCTGTCGTGCGACCAGTTGCGGGCGCCGAGCACGCTCGCGAGCAGCGCGAACGACATCACACCGACTCCGACGGCCACGGCGCGCCTGCGCCTTCCCGGGAGGGCGAACCGGTCCTCGGTCAGGGGGAAATGGGCCATGAGCCGATGGCGGCCACCGCTGCCGGGGCCCCGCCCGCTGCCGCCGCCGCGGGCGGCCGGCTTGCGGGGGAAGGCACCCGGGCCACCGCGTCCCGGACGGGAGTCGAGATAACGGCGGGCTCCCCAGCCGAGCACGGCCTCGGCGATGAGCGTGCCGAGTTCCCCTTCGAAATGGCTGAGTTGCTCGGCGGCGTGCCGGCAGTGACGGCACGACAGCAGATGCTGCTCGACATCGGGCAACAGGGCGCCGCCACGTCGGATCGGAACGTCGAGGAGGCGGTTGTAGAAGCGGCATTCGTTGGTCGGCGCGAGTTCACGATGGGCGCGTGCACAAGCGGTGCGGAATTGCTCACGGGCCTGTTCCAGCGCTGCCGAAGCGCTTACGGAGTCCACCCCCAACAGACCGGCCGGTACGGAAAGGGGCTCGGCCTCGACCTCGGTGTGCCAGAGCAGACATTGGGCCGCTCTCGGCAGGACACCGAATGACCGCTCGGCCAGTTGCCGATTTTCGGATGTCCGAGCCCTCGCCGCGCGTAGACCACGTCCACCGGTGGGTTTGCGGAGTTCCGGAAGCACCACCGAAATACCGTCGTCGGCAGACCACTCCCGGACCGTTTCCCTTACCGCTACGAGGAGTTGGGGTCGCAGCGCCCGATTCGACTCACCGCGCTCCAGCAACCCGAGCACACGGTGGAAGGCCGACGTGGCGGCCATCGTGGCAAGGTCTCCCTCCACCGCGAGACAGATGGCCGCGTAGTCGTACGTCGACTGCCAGTGCCGCGCCAACAGGAGTGCGACGGCGTAGGCGCTCTCGCCCTCCACTCGCCCTCGCAGTCGCGCGGCGAGGTTCATGTCGGATTCCCCCTGGCTCATGCCAGGACGAGGCGGGTAGGGCGGACGCGGTGGGGGAGGGGATTGCACAGAACCTATTTCCTTCCAAGCCGCAGGACGGCACGAGCTAATTGCACATCCACGGGAAAGCAGGTGCCCGATTGGTGCGTACCTACGACTCGTCAGCTGGGGGACTTTCGGGTCGACCGGCACGGAATCCCGAGCGGGACAAGGGGGTCTGACCTCCGCCCCCGCGCGAGTTGGCTCACACTCGCACACACGTCTCACAGTAAACAAGAAGTACGAGTGACCAAAGTTCAAAACGAAAAGAATTCAGATGTGTTACCGACGGTATCCGCACCAGCATTCGAAATTGCCCCTCCGTCGCCTGCCGAGTTGTGTGCACGAACACCCGGGTGGCACACACAATCTTCATCTTCCAGCACCGCGAGGGACGCCCCCGCCGAGCCGGGAACCAGAGCCAACTGGCGCCCATCCGCGTCGAGTTGATCACCTGTAACGGCAGATGTTCGGACAGGAGCGGACAACATCCGTTTCATTGCCACTTCATCGCCATTGCATCGCCGCCGACACCGTCGTCCCACCGGTCGGCGACGACCCCGAGGCCACTCCGGCCGGATCCGGCCCGCCGATCGCCGTATCGTTACCGGCCATGTGGCCAGAAGAGCAGCCGCCCGGGGGCGAGCAGAACCCGCAGGACCCGCACCATCCGCAGCAGGCACAGGTCCCGCCGCACAATCCCTACCAGCAGGCGGGCTATCAGCAGCCGAACCCGTACCAGCAACCCGGCTACCAGCAGACCGGGTATCCGCAGCCCAACCCCTATACCCAGCCCCCGCAGCAGCAGCCGCAACCGGCCTGGGGTGCTCCGGCGCCGACAGGCGCCCCGCAGCCTCCGTCGGACGGAGGCGGGAACCGGACGAAGGTCACCGCGATCGTGGCGGCCATCGCTGTCGTGATCACGGCCGGGGTGACCGGTTTCCTGGTCCTGGGCGGCGACAAGGACGAGCAGGCGGGCGCGGGCCCGGCCAAGGACAAGCAGTCCGCGCCCGCGTCGACACCCGCCCCCGAATCGGCGGACCCCGGTGATTCGGCCCCCGCGTCCGAGTCCCCGTCGGCTTCCGACGACAACCCTCGGGACTCCCAGGCCGAGCAACCGACCGTCGCCGGCTGGAAGGTGGTCGTGAATCCGAAGTGGGGCACAGCCTTCGACGTACCGGCGGGCTGGGAGGTGAAGTCGCCGGGCACGCTGATCGGCTTCGAGGAGACCGACGCCAAGGCCGACACCAAGCCGCTCATCACCATGTCGGCGCCCGCGTACTACAAGTCGAAGTGGTGTGTCTCGGACGACGACAAGGACGGCCGTACGTCGGACACCGCGCTCGCGGCCGTGGGCACCAAGGGAGCGAGCGGCGCCAAGAACGCCGACGAGGTCGCCCTGAACCAGGTCCCCTGGTGGGTCTACGGCGGCTACACACAGCCCGACAAGAAGAGCCTCGTCTTCGACGAGAAGGCGACTCCGTACACGACGAAGTCGGGCATCAAGGGCAGTTTCGCCCGGGCCCACTCGAAGAACACCCCGCAGACGGGGAAGTGCGCGAGCGACGGCAAGGCCATCACCTTCGGTTTCAAGAACTCGGTCGGCGACTACGTGGCATGGAGCCTCTACGGCGCCACAGGCGTCACCGGGGAGGTGTCCGAGAAGACGATCATGCAGATCCTGAGCACGGTCCGACTGCACGGGGACCCGACCGGGGCGTGACGCGGGCGTGCGGGACGTACGGAGCGGGACCGGCCGAAACCGGCCGGTCCGGGGCGCGGCGGGTCAGGAAATGAATTGGCAAGTCGGCGGTGGGCGGCGATAGTCGCCCGGTGACCTCCGCCGGCTCCCCCACCACACGTCCACGCCGCCCCGACTGGGCGGGCCGCAACTACAGCCTCCTGACCGCATCGGCGGTGGTGACGAACCTCGGCAGCAACGGGGCGACGATCGCCGCCGCGTTCGCCGTGCTGGAGGCGGGCGGCGACGCCGGTGACGTGGGGCTGGTCGCGGCAGCACGGACGTTGCCGCTGGTGCTGTTCCTGCTGATCGGCGGCGCGGTCGCCGACCGGCTCCCCCGGCATCATGTGATGGTCGCCGCCAACGCCCTCAACTGCCTCTCCCAGGCGGCGTTCGCGGTGCTGGTCCTGGCCGGGGAGCCACAGCTGTGGCAGATGATGCTGCTGACCGCCCTCGGCGGCACCGGGCAGGCGTTCTTCAGCCCGGCGGCCGAGGGCATGCTGCTGTCCTCGGTCAAGGGTGACCAGGCCGCCCGCGCCTTCGCGGTGTTCCGGATGGCGATGCAGAGCGCCTCGATGGGCGGCGCGGCCCTCGGCGGCGCGATGGTCGCCGTGCTCGGCCCGGGTTGGGTCCTCGCCGTGGACGCGGTGGCGTTCGCCGTCGCCGGGGCACTGCGCTCGTTCCTCGACGTGAGTCACATCCCGGCGCGCGAGCCGGGCAGCGGCATGCTCTCCGATCTGCGAGAGGGCTGGCGGGAGTTCGCCGGACGGTCCTGGCTGTGGGTGATCGTCGTCCAGTTCGCCGTCGCCAACGCGGTCATCGGCGCCGCCCAGTCGGTGTACGGCCCGCTCGTGGCCCGCGACAGCCTCGGCGGAGCCGGCCCCTGGGGACTGGCGCTGGCCACCTTCGGGGCCGGCACGGTCGCCGGTGCCCTGCTGATGACGCGTTGGAAGCCACGCCGGCTGCTGCTCGCCGGCACCCTCTGCGTGTTCCCCCTCGCCCTGCCCGCCGCCGCGCTCGCCGTACCGGCGCCGATGGCCGTGCTCTGCGCGGTGATGTTCACGACCGGCGTGACGCAGGAGGTGTTCGGCGTGAGCTGGATGACCGCGCTGCATCAGGAGATCCCCGAGGACAAGCTCTCCCGCGTCTCCGCGTACGACTGGTTCGGCTCGGTCGCGCTGCTCCCTCTCGCCACGGCACTCGCGGGCCCGGCGGAACACGCCTTCGGCCGCACTCCGGCCCTGTGGGGCTGCGCGGCCCTGATCGTGGTGGTGACGGCGGCGGCCCTGTCCGTACGCGACGTACGGAACCTCACCCGGCGCACGAAGAAGACCACCCGTGATTCGGCCCAGGAGGCGCCGGTGAAGGGCGAGTTGGAGAGCACCGACGGCTGACGCCCCCCGCGTTCCCCTACGCCGGCCTCGCCCACCGAGCCTCACCCGATCCCGAAGGCCCCCTGCGGCGGCACTGGTGACGGCACCGCCTCCTCGTCCCGGACAGGTGCGGCGCCTCCGATGAACTCCCTTAGCGCGGGCCCGTGTTCAAGGCGGGCCGGGAAGGCGTCGGAGGCGACCCGGCGGGCCAGGGCGGCCGGATCGAGGGGGCGGTGCGCGGCGACGATCACCGCGTTGCCGAAGCGCCGGCCCCGTAGAACACCCGGCTCGGCGATCAGCGCCAGCTCCTCGAACACCACTGAGAACGTGGCGAGCTGGGAGCGCAGAAAGGCGAAGGGCGCGGCGTCGGCCAGGTTGGCGAGGTAGACGCCGTCACCGCGCAGCACCCGCCGGGCCTCTTCGGCGTACGTCAGGGAGGTCAGGTGAGCCGGAACGCGTGACCCGCCGAACACGTCGGCGACAAGCACGTCCGCGGAGTCGTCGGGGGCGACTTCGAGCCATGCGCGGGCGTCGGCCGCGTGCAGGGCGATGCCCGCGTCGACGGGGAGCGGAAGGTGTTCGACGACCAGGTCAAGCAGCCCGCGATCGGCCTCGACGACGTCCTGCCGGGAACCGGGCCGGGTCGCGGCGACGTACCGGGGCAGGGTGAGCGCGCCACCACCGAGGTGCAGCACGTCCAGCGCCCGCCCCGGCTCCGCGACGGTGTCCAGGACGTGCCCGAGCCGACGCGCGTACTCGAACTCCAGATACGTCGGCTCGTCCAGGTCGACGTACGACTGGGGCGCCCCGTCGACCGTGAGCAGCCAGGCACGCTCACGGTCGACGTCGGGCATGAGCTTGGCGAACCCATGATCGACGGCACGGGCAACGGGTATCGACTCCTCGTTCACCCTTTCATTGTGCCTGGCTTCAGCGTGCCCCAAGGGGCGTGGGGGACTGCGCGACCAGCCACAACGGCCCCGCAGTCCCCCACGCACACCAGCCACCTCACTCCACGGCGGTCACGGTCCCCGCCCCCACAGTCCGCCCACCCTCACGGATGGCGAACCCGAGCCCCGGCTCCAACGGCACCTCACGCCCCAGCTCGACGGTCATCGTCACCGTCT
Source organism: Streptomyces sp. NBC_01390 (assembly GCF_045040105.1). NCBI lineage: Bacteria > Bacillati > Actinomycetota > Actinomycetes > Kitasatosporales > Streptomycetaceae > Streptomyces > Streptomyces sp. NBC_01390. The sequence continues at coordinate 2,183,211 of NZ_CP109551.1, forward strand.
CCCCGGGCCGCGCGACAGCCACCTCACCAAGGTCCACGTCCCCCACCACATCCGCGGTCCGGATGTAGAACTGGGGCCGATACCCCGTCGAGACCGGCGTCGTACGCCCGCCCTCGCGCCCCGACAGCACATACACCTGTGCGGAGAACCGCCGGCTCGGTACGACGCTGCCCGGCGCCGCGACGATGTGCCCGCGTCGGACCGCGTCCCGTGGCACTCCGCGCAGCAGCAACGCCACGCTGTCCCCCGCCTGCGCCTCCTCCATCGGCTTGCCGAAGGTCTCCACGCCGGTGACCACGGTCTCGACGTCCGCGCCGAGCACCTCGATCCGGTCACCCACCCGGACGGTGCCGCGCTCGACCGCGCCCGTGACCACCGTTCCCCGGCCGGTGATGGTGAGCACGTTCTCCACCGGCAGCAGGAACGGCGCGTCCAGATACCGCTCGGGGACGGGCACATAAGTGTCCACGGCGTCGAGCAGCGCGTCGATCGACGCCGTCCAACGGGGGTCGCCCTCAAGAGCCTTGAGGGCGGACACCCGCACCACGGGTACGGCGTCGCCGCCGTAGCCCTGGGCACTGAGGAGTTCGCGGACCTCCAGCTCCACGAGGTCCGTCAGCTCCTCGTCACCCGCGTCGGCCTTGTTGATGGCGACCACGATGTGGTCGACGCCCACCTGCCGGGCCAGCAGGACGTGTTCGGCGGTCTGCGGCATGATCCCGTCGAGCGCGGAGACAACGAGGATCGCCCCGTCGAGCTGCGCGGCCCCGGTGACCATGTTCTTGACGTAGTCGGCGTGGCCGGGCATGTCCACGTGCGCGTAGTGCCGGGTGTCGGTCTCGTACTCCACGTGCGCGATGTTGATGGTGATGCCCCGCGCGGCCTCCTCCGGGGCGCGGTCGATCCGGTCGAACGGGACGAACGTGCCGGAGCCGCGCTCGGCGAGCACCTTGGTGATGGCGGCGGTCAGGGTGGTCTTCCCGTGGTCGACGTGACCCATCGTGCCGATGTTGAGATGCGGTTTCGTGCGGATGTAAGCCGTCTTGGACATGGCGGTACCTCGAAGCCTCTTCAGCGGTACTGAGTGAAGGTCCCGGCGCGGAGAACGCGGCCGGGACGGGGACCCCGAGGAAGTTCGCCGACCCTCCCCCTACGGGGTCCGCCGGACGATCCGGGAAGGGTCAGCTTCGAGCGCCGTCGGCTGCGGCCAAGAGGATCGGGACGGCAGCCTTCGGAGCATCCGCGACTGCGGACGCTGCGAGAGGGAAGGCATACCGGAACATGAGGCCGATCATCGCCGACGCGTCACCGCACGTCGAATGGTTTTCCGGCGACAAGGGCTTCGCGAGCGCGGGAAGGCCCGCAGCAGTGGCGCATGTCACGGCGTGGTGTTTCCGCAGGGTAGGGAGTCACGTGTCACCGGGCGCGCCGGTCGTGTCCCCGGTTGTTCCCCCGTTGAGACGAACCATACGGCGATCACACATATCCGTCGGTTAGTGTCGCCGAATGCTCGATGCCACCACCCGCTCTGGGGGCACCGCCACGGCCACTCCCCCGGCCATCGCTTCGGAGCTCTCTCCGCTCTCGCCTGCCGTGATCGTCGTGGCCCCGCCCGGCGGCCTCGCCGCGCGCTGCACGAGAGCACTGCTCTCGCCATGGTCGCGGCTGTCGCTCCTTGTACTTCTGCTCGGCGCCGCGGCGTCGTGCGTCCTGCTCTTCGAGCCCCAGCGGCTGCTCGCCGACGGCTGGCCGCCCCAGGTCGGCGGGGCCGCGGCGGCGGTGCTCTTCGGGGCGGCGTACGGACTGTGCACCGTGGCGTTCGTGCCGCGTCCGCTGCTGAACCTCGCGGCGGGCGCGCTGTTCGGTTCCCAGCTGGGCCTCGCCGCCGCCCTCGCGGGGACGGTCCTGGGTGCCGGGCTCGCCTTCGGCCTGGGCCGCGTCCTCGGCCAGGACGCACTGCGCCCACTGCTGCGCGCCCGCTGGCTCCAGGCGGCGGACGGCCAGCTCAGCCGGCACGGCTTCCGCTCCATGATGGCGGCGAGACTGTTTCCCGGGGTGCCCTTCTGGGCCGCCAACTACTGCGCCGCCGTCTCCCGCATGGGCTGGCTGCCGTTCCTGCTCGCGACGGCACTCGGATCCGTTCCGAACACCGCCGCGTACGTCGTCGCGGGGGCCCGCGCCTCGTCGCCGACCTCCCCCGCCTTCCTGATCGCGATGGCCTTCATCGCCGTACCGGCCGTGGTGGGCGCCGTGGTGGCCTGGCGCAAGCGACACCACCTGCGCGGGCACTGAATCCGGACCCGGAAGGCGCAAGGGGCACCCCTCTGCCTACGAGGGGCCCTTGTACACGTCCAGCCGCCCGCACATCCCGAACTTCCCGTGCGCCGAAGGCTGTTCGGCCCGTACGACGGCCTGCGCGAGGTGGGACGTGTCGCCCCGTTCCAGACGGTCGAGCTGGGCGCCCGTCGCCGTGGCCGCCGCCTCGGCGCCGCGCCGCCAGCGCTCACGCCAGTCGGCGAGCCGGGGCCGCACGAGAGCTGCCGCCGCCTCATGGAAGGCGGCCAGCGCCTGTGGCCCCTCCGCCTCCCGAAGCGCCCGGTACCCCTCAAGGGCGAGGTCGCGCCGGGCCCGGGCGACCCGCTCCTGCTCGGCGACGGGCGCGTCGGCCGGGATCACGGTCGCGGCGGCGTACGTCTCCGGGTCGGTCAGATACCGGGGCGGCAGCGTCAGCACGGCGTCGCCCGCCTCCGGCAGCCCGCTGTTCTGCATGAGGACGGTGATGCGCAGTTCGTCCTCGTTGACCAGCCGGTGGATGGTGCCCGGCGTGAACCAGGCGACCGTCCCGGGCGCGAGCGGCGTCACCTCGTACCCGGACGTCGTGAGCGTCTGCACCGCTCCCCGCCCGCCCGTGATGACGTACGCCTCCGAACAGGTCAGGTGCATATGGGGAGTTCCGCCGCACACCCCGTCGTCGGCCGGCCAGTCGTAGACGGACAGGTGCGAGACGGCGACGCCGCCGGGCAGCCCGGCAAAGGCCGCCATGCCGGATGCCGTGCCGGGTGCCGCGCTCACCACGGGTGCTCCGCCAGGTACTTGGCGACGCCTTCGCGCTCCCACTCCCCGTCGGCGACGACGACCCGGTAGCGGCGGGTGAGCGTGTCGCCGGGCGCGAGCTCCAGTTCGTCGTAGAAGGCCCAGGAGGGGGCGACGGCGGCGAACGGCTCGTTGCGCACGAACCAGTGGGCGGGATGGGCGCCCTCGGTCCCCAGATGGTCGTTCTCGGGCGCGTGTGCGAAGACCAGCGTGGCGTGGCCGTCTGCGCCGTCGAACTCGCCGGAGTACGCCAGCCACGGCGCCTGCGTGCCCATCAGCTCGGGTCCCTCGGCGTCGGGGCCGAGCACGCGCCCGTCCCGGAAAGCGCGGGGGCCGCGCCAGAACAGGCCGGTGTAGCCCGCCGCCTCGCGCCCGGCGGTGGTCGGGCTGCCGAAGAGCAGCGGCTCGTCACGCCGGTTGGTGATCGCGCTCGTCCAGGTCAGCGCCCAGGAACCCGCGGTCGGGTCGACGTCGTGCACCTCGACCCGACGCGACTCGTCCGCCCACAGCTCCCCGCTGTACGGGTGCCAGGTGAGCCGCTCCGCGATGACGACCCGGCCCGCCTCCGAGGCGACCTCGTCGAAGCCGACGTGGGCCATCGAGCCGACGCGCTCGGGGAGGGCGAGATATCCCTCGCCGTGCACGTACGAGTTGCCGCCCCAGAGGTTCGACCCCGACAGATGCGAGGCCGTCAGCTGGAGGCCCTTGTGCCAGCGGTGGTCGTTGGGCCGGTAGTCGGTGACAACGTTTCCGGCGAGCGTCCGGATCGGGTGCAGATACGGCTTCGGCGCCTCCCAGGCCGCCTCCGCCCCGTACACGTAACTGAACAGCTCGACCCCGGTGACGGGTTCGGTCACGGTGATGCGGTCACCGTGCGCGTGGACGACGCGCAGGTCCTCGGACGTGGTCACGCGGACGCCTCCTCGGTAGCGGAACCGGACAGGGCACCATCGTCGCCGCTTGCGGGCGCCCAGCCGGGCGCACCGCCGTGCAGCGCGGTGTAGTAGGGGTCGCCGGGCCCGATGTCGCCCGCCTTGACGGTCGTGTCCGTGAAGGCGGACTTGTACAGCGCGGTGATCAGTTCCAGGCTGGTCCGTCCGTCCGCCCCGCTGCTGCGCGGCCGTTCGCCGGCGCGCATGCTGGCGACCAGTTCGCGCAGCTGCGCGAGGTGCGAACTGGGCACGTCCGCCCCGAAGTCGCGCCACGCGGCGATCTCCGCCTCCGGCACGTCCGGCGCCGGGGTGATGGTCCAGTCGGCGTTGGAGTGCCCGTACAGATGGGTGAGTTCGACGGTCGCGCGCTCGCAGTCGATGCGGATGCGGCTGACCTCGTCGGGGCTGAGCACACTGTTGACGACGGTCCCCAGCGCGCCGTTCGCGAACCGGACGAGCGCGGTGGACACGTCCTCGGTCTCGACGTCGTGGACGAGCCGTCCGGCCATCCCCCGCACCTCGCTCCACGGCCCGAGCAGATCGAGCAGCAGATCCATCTGGTGGATGCCGTGGCCCATGGCGGGCCCGCCGCCCTCGGTCTGCCAGCGTCCGCGCCAGGGGACGGCGTAGTAGGCGGTGTCGCGGTACCAGGTGGTCTGGCAGTGCGCCACGAGCGGCCGGCCCAGCACTCCCTCGGCGAGCAGCCGCCGCACATGCGTGGAGGCGGAGCCGAAGCGGTGCTGGAAGACGATCGAGGCGTACGGTCCGCCCCCGAGCCCCTCCTCCGCCTCGATCGCGTCGAAGTCGGCGAGCGTGGGCACCGGCGGCTTCTCGCACCAGACCCATGCCCCGGCGCGCAGCGCGGCCACGGTCTGCTCGCGGTGCAGGGTGGGCGGCGTACAGATGGTGACCAGGTCGGGCCGCTGTTCCCGGAGCATCTGCTCCAGGTCGGTGTACGCGTGCGGAATCCCGCTCTCCGCGCAGAACGCCTTGACCGCGTCGGCATTGATGTCGACGGCGGCGACGACCTCCGTCTCGCCCTCGTCGGCCAGCTGGGCGAGCGCCGGCAGATGCGACCCCCGTCCGATGGCGCCCGCCCCGATGACGGCGGCCCGGATACGACGGCCGGTGAGCGGCGGGAGCGGAGCGGATGAGGCCTGCGGCACGCGGCCTGCGGGAGAGGCGGCGGCAGAGGTGCCGGAACGGGTTGCGGGTGTGGTCATGTGCGTGATCAACGCTCCATCGGACGCGATGCCTGACGTGGGTCAACGCGTGATGACTCCGGGACCTCCGGGGGCAGCAAGCGCTTACTCTTCGCTGGCAACGTATGTTCCGTCCGAGCGGCCGGTCAACACCGCGTCGGGAGTGTCCACGGGGTGGATGGTGCGGAGAGGGCCAGCGGGCGAACCCCGCCCTTTACCGCCCCTTGACTCCGCCCCCTGTGCTCAGCCTGTCGCCGGAGGCCGCTAGGCTGCCCCCAACACACCTGATCTCCGCCGCTCTTCGAGCGTTTGTGCGCGGCGCCGGGTGTCCGTCGGCCCTTCCACGATCAGCGCTTGGACCACGTAACTTCATGTCTTGGTTTGAATCCATCATCCTCGGACTCGTCCAGGGGCTGACCGAGTTCCTCCCCGTCTCCTCCAGTGCGCATCTGCGCCTGACGGCCGCGTTCTCCAGCTGGGAGGACCCGGGTGCCGCCTTCACGGCGATCACCCAGCTGGGTACGGAAGCCGCGGTGCTGATCTACTTCCGCAAGGACGTCGGGCGGATCCTTTCGGCATGGTTCCGCTCGCTCACCAACAAGGCGATGCGCAGCGACCACGACGCGGTGATGGGCTGGCTGGTGATCGTCGGCTCGATTCCGATCGGCGTTCTCGGGGTCACGCTCAAGGACCAGATCGAGGGACCGTTCCGGGATCTGCGGATCACCGCGACGATGCTGATCGTGATGGGCATCGTCATCGGCGTCGCCGACCGGCTCGCGGCACGCGACGAGACCGGCGGCAAGCACCGGGCGGCCAAGGAACGCAAGGGCCTGAAGGACCTGGGCGTACGGGACGGTCTGATCTACGGCCTGTGCCAGGCGATGGCGCTGGTCCCCGGTGTCTCCCGGTCCGGCGCGACCATCAGTGGCGGTCTGTTCATGGGCTACACGCGTGAGGCGGCGGCCCGTTACTCCTTCCTGCTGGCCATGCCGGCCGTGCTCGCCTCGGGCGTGTTCGAACTCAAGGACGCATCGGAGGGCGGCCATGTCTCCTGGGGCCCGACGGCCCTCGCGACGGTCATCGCCTTCGGTGTCGGCTACGCGGTGATCGCGTGGTTCATGAGGTTCATCTCGCACAAGAGCTTCATGCCGTTCGTCTACTACCGCATCGCACTCGGCATCGTCATCATCGCGCTGGTCACGACGGGTGCGCTGAGCCCGCACGCGGCGGAGTCCGGGTCCTGATCCCGGGCCACACATATAGCACCATCCAGCATTTCCCAGCGCCTGACTGCATCACCACGCCATGATCATCTCCCACTCGTCTCCCACCTGGGAGGCGGGACGCACTCCCCGAGTTATGTTTTTCGCGGTCCTGCAATGGGGCCGCCGGCCTCCGGGCCCGGCATGACTTTTGCCCCCTGTCGAAGTCGATGACCTGGGGGGGTGGTGTCAGTGCGCCGTGAAGCGCTGTGAACTCGTGCGGAGGTGAGAGACCGTCGCCGTCATCCCTGTCGCAGCAGGGTGATGAAGCTGGGGGCAGCCTGATCCAGGCGTGCGGGAGCTTGACGCCGGGGCGGGTGCTGGGCTGGAAGTGCAGCTCGGGGTCGCGTGCGAAGCCGGGGTCCGGTGTGCCGTCCGGGACGATCGCGGCGGAGGCGTAGCGCTGGTTGAGGTCCACGCCGTGGGCGCTTGCCTGCCCTGCACGTCAGGGCGCCCCCTGACTTCGGCCATGCGCGAGGCGCAATCAGCGGCCGTGCGGAGGAACCCCAGCCGACGCGCGGCTGGGGTTCCTCGACGCGATGAGTATCGGTCGACGGTCAGCGTTGCAGGGTGAGGACGCCCGGCCGCCACGGCAGTTGGTCGTAGGGGCCGCTCGCGCTGGGGGACTTGCCCTGGTAGAGGAGCTGCAGGTTGCAGGGGTCGATGGTCTTGGTCTGGTCGGGGTTGTTGCGGACCAGGTCGCCGTGGCTGATGTCGTTGGTCCAGGTGGCGCCGCTGTTGGCCTTGCCCGCGAAGGGGTTGGACTCGGTGGCGGCCTGCGGGGTCCACGAACCGTTCAGGCTGGAGGCCGTGAACGAGCGGAAGAAGCGCTGCTCGCTCGCACCCCGAGCCTCGACAATCATCAGGTACTGGTTCTGGCCCTGGACCTTGTACACCTCCGGTGCTTCGAACAGGTTCTTCACCGTGTCGCTCATGACCGTCGTGTACGACGAGCCGAAGTTGCCCGGGAAGTTCCCGATCGGCATGCTCGCCCGGTAGATCTTGCCGTTGTCACCGGCGAAGAACAGGTACATGTTCTGGTCGTCGGCGATCAGGGTCTGGTCGATCGGGGCGGCCCCGGAGATGCTGCCGGTGAACAGGGGTTGCGGTGCGGACCAGCCGTTGGGGTTGGTGGGGTCGCTCGACGTGCGGTAGATGAAGGGCCACGCACCCCACTGGTACGCCAGCACCCAGATGTTCTTGGGCGCGAAGTAGAACAGCGTGGGCGCCACCGCGGCCTGGCTCATGCCGGTCTGGCCGGCCGACGCCATGTCGGACCAGTTCGTGAAGGGCGCGAACCGCATCGAGCCGTACGACGATCCCGACACGTTCGACGCGTAGACCAGGTGCTTGCCGTTGTACGTCACGTTGGTGAAGTCCTTCAGCGAGACCCACCCGTTCGCCGGCTGTGCCAACGCTCCCGTCGACGTCCACCGGTACGAGGACGACAGAGCACAGTTGCCGCCGCCCGGCGGGGTCGTCCCGGACAGGCCGGTCCACTTCTGGTTGCCGGCGCCGTTGCACGTCCAGATCTCCACCGCCGTGCCGTTGGCCGTACCGGAGCCCGTGACGTCCAGGCACAGTCCGGACTCCACGCCGACGATCGTGCCGTCGGAGTTCACTCGCCACTGCTGGTTCGCACCCCCGCTGCAGGTCCAGATCTGCACGCGCGTACCGGCCGTGGTGGCGTGGCCCGGAACATCGAGGCACTTGTTGCCGTACACGGTCAGCTGGCTGCTGTCCGTCGCCGTCCACTGCTGGCTGGTCCCGCCCGAGCAGTCCCAGATCTGCAGGTACGTGCCGTCGGTCTGGCTGGAGTTCGGCACATCGAGACATCGGCCGGCGGCGACACCACGTAAGGCGCCGCTGGTGGCCGCCTGAGCCGGGTTGGCGACGAGCATCGCCGCCAACGCGACCAGGGCCGCGATCGCAGCGGCGAGCACCACGGACACACGTCCGCGGTCGAAACTACGTCTACGCATGGGGACCTCGTTGTCCTTGGGTGAGCGGTTCCGGCTGCCCCGCGCGGAGGCCGACCGGACGGTCGAGGTGGTGCGGTGCGTAGCGGTCCGCGGCGGCGAAGGGCCGGTGGTCGCCGTCAGCGCGAGACGGCGAGAACAGGGCTGACAAGCCCATGACATATACATCGTGCGGCATACCCCTTGCGGCTCAGCGTTGCGGCAGACGTGTGCGGTGACGCCCTGCTGTGCGAGTGGAGCGGCCCTCTTGTTCGTCATACCGAACAACAGTCGAACTATCGAGCAATCTGGATGATAGGGAACCTCAGAACGGCGTCAATACTTCTCGCATGATTCGCCGGGAATCCCGAAACATTCGATGCGGGGCCACCAGAACTTACTGACATCCAGGGGCTTTGGCAGGCAGCACCCGGCTCGCCCAGGGCCAGGGCTATACCGTCTCCGACAACCAGCTCACCCTCACGGCCGCCGCCCTCACCAGACTCGTGGGCAGCCGCGCCTACGGGACCAACGCGACCATCGAGGCCCGGTACTCCGGCGAACTGCCCTGGCAGATCTACGTGACCACGTACGACAGCCCTGTGCTCTCCGACGCGACCGGCTCCACCAGCGGTCTCACCCTCCCCACCCAGTACCGGGGTGACCAACTGGCGACCATGGAGGCCACCTACGCCGACGGCTCCAACGCCGGGCCCGTCCATTGGAGTCCCTACCAGGAGCTCAACGTGTCCTTCAGCCCGGACTACTCCGGCAACGGGCTCCTGCTCACCTCCGACTTCCTCAACGCGCTCCGGGACCACACGCAGGCCAGGCTCGTCTTCCACTTCTGGAGCGGCGCCACCGTGACCTACCACGTGACCAAGAACGCCCGCGCGGTGACCGGCACCGTCGTCTGACCCAACCGCCCCAGGTGCTGTCCAGGCACCCGGGGTCAGCCCGACTGCGTCACGTCGACCAGCGAGGGTCCGGACGTGTGGGATGCGGTGAGAAGCGCGCCGTGGACTGCTGAGGACGCCGCCCGTCTGACGTAGCGATCGTGGTCCGGAGGCCAGACATCACGCTCTTGGTGGATCAGCAGGGAAACCGCCCCGTGCACGCCGGCACACAACACTCTGGCGGTCTCGGTCCTGCTCGTCACCGGAACCCCGGCATCAGCACATGCTGCGACCTTGTCCCGGAAATAGCGGAAGCACTCGTCCTCGTTCCGGCGGCTGGCCTCGGTGGCCTCCCCTGTCATCACGAGCCGGTACTGGGAAGGATGACGAAGTCCGAACGCGATGTAGGCGACGCAGATCTCGTACAGCGCCGTCACGGGAGCCGGGATGTCCCGGGACACTGCTTCCAACTCGCTGAACAGGGAGCTCCATACCCGCAGGCACGTCGCATGGACGAGGTCCCGCTTCGAGGCGAAGTGGAGGTAGACGGCCGGCGGGCTGACTCCCGCACGTGTTGCCACGGCGCGAATCGTCAGCGCCTCGGCGCCCCCGTCCTCCAGCAGTTGATCGGCGACGTCGAGGAGCTGGTCTCGGAGCAGCCCGCCCTGGCCCTTGGCGGCGCGCATCCGGGAAACGGTCGCAGACATGTATCAGGGTGCCTTCGGCACGACGGCGGTGACCACTTGGGTCACCCGGGCACACAGTTCGCCCTTCTCGTCGTGGACGTCGACCTCGATGACGGTGTTGCGCCCCAGGCGCAGGGGACGGGCTGTCGCGACGACGCTCGTGCGTGCGGGCCGAAGAAAATGCGTGCTCGACTCCACGGTGGCCGGTGCGGCGCCGACTGGACCGTTGAGGGCGGCGCACACGGCGGCACACACATCGGCGAGCCCCATCAACGCCCCTCCGTGGAGGCCGCCACCCACCGTGGAAAGGGAGAGATCGTGCGCCAGCCTGGCCCGGACGCCGGACGCCGCGATCTCCTCGAACTCGACGCCGAGCGTCTTGGCGTACGGCGCGAGCGCGTAGACCTCTTCGGCTTCCAGTGTGACCACGAGCTGCTCCCGTCCTGAGTTAACGACGTTAACTTATCGTCGTTAACTCAGGACGTCAATCGTTCAGTTCTGCAGGCTCCAGTGCTGGTTGGCGCCGCCCGAGCAGCTCCACAGCTGGACTTTCGTCCCGTTGGCGGTCGCCTGGCCGCTGGCGTCCAGGCAGAGCCCCGACTGGGCTGCTGTGATCGTGCCGTCGGCGTTGACGTTCCATTGCTGGTCGGCCTGTCCACTGCAGTCCCAGATGGCCGCCGGGGTGCCGTTGCCCGCTCCCTGGCCGACACCCAGGCACTTGTTGCCGTAGACGACCAGCTGCTTTCCGGCGGAGTAGGTCCACCGCTGGTTGGAGCCGCCGTTACAGTCCCACAGCTGGGCCTGCGTGCCGTTGGCCGTGGTCGAGTTGTTGATGTCGAGGCAGCGCCCCGACTGCTGGCCGACGATCTCCTGGTTGCCGGACTGCGGAGGCGGCGGCTGGTTCGAGCCGAACTGGGTGAAGAACTGCCACACCGCCGCCGACGTCCAGGTGCGCCAGCCGTCACCGGTGGAGCCGTCGATGGGACCCGGGTCGTGGCCCGCTCCGTCGAACGCGGCCCAGACGACGGGGTATCCGGACCTGCATCCGGAGTAGGTGGTGATGATGTGCGTCAGACTTCCGTTGGCCGGCTCGGGCGGGTTCTGCGGGGTGCAGCCGTTCGTCCGGACGAAGGTGTCGCGCAGGTCTCGTCCCGACTGGATGGGCAGCACGTTGTCCCTGAGGCCGTGCAGTCCCATGTAGGCGATGGGCTGGTTGCCGCCGTTGCAGCCGCTGAGGTTCGCGCCGGAGTAGACCGCGACCGCGCGGAAGACCGTCGCCCGGGAGCAGGCGAGGGCGTACGACATCGCGGCGCCGTAGCTGAAGCCGGCGGAGAACAGCTGGGTGGTGTCGACGCACAGGCCTGATTCGATCTGGTTGACCATGGCGTCGACGAAGGCCACGTCCTGGCCGCCGGGGTTGGCCCAGCCGTTGCCGTTGCCCTGGGGCGCGACGAAGATCGTGCTGTTGTTCGCGTTGTCGGCCAGGCGCCTGAGGCCGTAGTAGGACCAGTTGTAGCCGTCCGTTCCGCCCGAGTCGACGTCGTTCGCCGTGCCGCCCCGCCAGTGGAAGCCGAAGACCAGCCGGTAGGGGTGGTTGCTGTCGTAGCCGGCCGGGACCCGCAGGATGTAACTGCGGTTCTGGCCGCCGCTCTGAATCGTGTGGTTGCCGCTGGTCAGCGTCGGGGCCTTGCCGCAGCCCGCGCTCGCCGCGGCGGCGGACCTCGTGGCCGGCGCGGGTGCGCCGAGGGCGCTGCTGAACGAGGTGCCCGCGGTGGTCAGGATGAGGAGCAGTGCGGCCGCGATGGACAATAAGAGCGGTTTGCGTTCCATGCTCTCCTTCTTCCGTCGTCGAGTTCTTCCGTCGTCGAGTTCTTCCGTCGTACGGGTAGTGCCGGTTCACACGGCGGTGATGGTCCACGCGTTGTTGGTGCTGGAGTTCGGCATCCACAGCACCGTGGTGGAGCCGGCCGTGGTGCTGCCGCTGCCGTCGAGGGCGGTGCCGGTGTCCCGGTTGACGATCTGGTAGCGGTTGTCGCCGAGGCTGCCCAGTGACCACTGCTGGTTGTTGCCGCCGTTCCAGGTCTCCTGGCGGGCGGGAGCGCCGTTGGCTGCGTTGCCCCAGCTGTCGGCGGCCATGCCGTTGGTGCGGTTCATGAGGCGGTAGTAGCCGTTGCCGAGGTCGATCAGCTGCCATTGCAGGTTGGTGCTGCCGTCGTAGTTCCACTGCTTGAGGTTGGAGCCGGAGGCGACGTTGCCCCCGCTGTCGAGCACCAGTCCGCTGGTCACGTTGGCGATCCTGACCCAGGTCGTGGAGCCGCCCGGCGCGCCCAGGACGGGGATCTCGCCGGAGAAGGTGAGCTTGACCGTGTACGCCAGGGCGCTGAACGGCGGGTTGGACGAGGGCATGGTGAGGTGCAGGCCGGAGGCGTCCTGGGTCGGTGCGGGCAGGTTGATGTAGGTGCCGGCGGTGTTGTCGAGCTGTTGGGCGCCCGTCAGGCTGCTGAGGTTGATCTGGTTCGAGTTCAGCGTCGTGATGGTCATGGTGCCGCCCTGCCAGCCCAGGGCGGTGGCGTAGAGCACCTTGTTGTCCCGGCTGCGGGTGAAGCGGACGTCCTGCGGTTTGCCGGCCACCGGTCCGCTGAACGAGCCTCCGCCCATCTTGGTGGGGCCCTCGCCGTAACTGGACCAGGAGCGGGTGGAGTAGACCGCCTCTCCGAAGCGGCCGAGCCAGTCCCCCATGGCGAGCAGGATGGACTGCTGCCCGGAGGGGATGGTGCCGTCGGCCATCGGGGCGATGTTGAGCAGCATGTTGCCGCCCTTGCTGACCCGGTCGAGCAGCGAGTGGAGCATGGCCTGCGTCGAGTAGTAGCCGATGCCCACCGTGTAGCACCAGCTGGAGGAGGAGATGCTGTCGTCGGTCAGCCAGTAGGGGGTGAGCAGACCGGCCGGGCCGCCGCGCTCGAAGTCGAAGACCTCACCCTTGTTGTTGAGGCCGTCCTTGTAGGTCGCGACCACGTCCTTGTTCCACGCGACCGCCTGGTTGTAGTAGTGCGCGAGGAACTGGAGCCGGTAGGACTCCTGCACGAGGTTCAGGTCGAAGTCCTGCCAGACCAGGTCCGGTTGGTAGCCGTCGATGACCTCGACCAGCTTGTCGTGCCAGAGCTTGTTCTCCGCGGCCGAGCCCTGCTGGCCGTAGAGGATGCGCAGCGTGGGGTCCGACTGGTTCGGCACGTGGTCGTAGAAGCCGTTGAAGTGGTAGGCGTGGTGCAGCGAGGCCATGAACTTCAGTCCCTGCCCGCGGATGGCCTGCGCGTGCAGCCCTACCAGGTCGAGTCGGGGACCGCGTTGGACCGAGTTCCACGGGTTGGCGCGGCTGTTCCACATGGAGAAGCCGTCGTGGTGCTCGGCGACCGGGCCGGCGAACCGGGCGCCCGCGGCCTTGAACAGCCGGGCCCAGGCGTCCGGGTCCCACTTGCCGCCCTGGGAGACCAGTTTGGGGGCGAACTGAACGAAGTTGCCCGCCTTGTCACGGGCACCGTCGATGAAGTTGTTGTACGGCCAGGCCGAGGGGTCGCCGTAGGTGGCCTTGTGGTGGTTGTTCTCGGACGAGCCGCCGATGTACATGTTGCGCGGATACCACTCGTTGCCGAACGCGGGGACGCTGAAAACGCCCCAGTGGTAGTAGATGCCGAACTTGGCGTCCTGGAACCAGGCCGGGGCCGGGGGGTGCTGGTCCACGGAGGACCAGCTCGCGGTGTAGCTCCCGGGGCCGTCGGTCGCGGCGGCCTCGGGGGCGAACCGCAGCAGGCCGACGGCCGTCGACGCGCCAGCCGCCGCCAGTAGTCGGCGCCGGCCGAGCGGCAGGGAGGAGGAGGACATGTGGGGGGCCTCTCGGGGGAATTGACGGAGGTGGTGCCTACGGTCACTGATCGTCAGCCGGTCACGGGATCAGTCGCGCGTCCATTTCTGGTTGCTGCTGCCGTTGCAGGTCCACAGCTGCAGCAGGGTGCCGTTGGCCGTTCCGGCGCCGGCGGCGTCCAGGCACAGGCCGGACTGGTCACCGGTGATCGTGCCGTCGGCGTGGAGCGTCCACTTCTGGTTGGCACCGCCGGTGCAGCCCCAGATGTCCACCTTGGTGCCGGGGCTGGTGCCCTGGCCCGCGGCGTCCAGGCAGTCGCTGCCGTAGACCCGCAGCTCACCGGCCGAGGTGTTCGTCCACTGCTGGTTGCTGCCGCCGTTGCAGTCCCACAGCGCCACCTGGGTGCCGGCCGTCTGCGACTGGTTCGGTACGTCCACGCACCGGCCGGAGCCGGCCCCGACGATCGCGCCGGCCGTGCCGCCGTCGTTCCCGCCGCTGCCGGGCGTGATGGACAGGTTGTCGAACTGTGCCGTCTCGCCCTGGCTGGTCCCGTAGCCGATCTGCCCGGCGGCCCAGGTGCCGTCGTTCACGGAACCGACCGTGGCGCCGTCGATGGCGGCGGTGATCGTGGTGCCGTTGAAGGTGAGGGCAAGGCTGTGCCACCGGTCGGTGCCGAGCGCCGTGGTCGTGCCGCGGGCCAGGGTGGAGACGGTGCCGTTGGTGTTCGAGTTGAGGATCGACCAGGCCCCGGTGTCGCTCACCCGCAGCCGGTAGGCGTTCTGTCCGCCGGTGCGGTCGTAGTCGTGCCCGCCCGCACGGCCGATCAGCTCGGCGTATCCGGCCTGTTCCAGCAGCACATCGGACGAGACGGTGTAGTTGCCCCAGCCCACCTCACCGAGCAGGGCGTGCGGATCGGTCAGCGAGTCCCAGGTGATCGGCTTCTGCGGGCTCATCTGGCGCACACACTTTCCGCTGCGACCACCGCCGCAGCCCACCGTCTCGAAGGCGCCCTGCCAGTCCATGAGGTACTTCGCCTCGGTGCCGGTGGTGTAGCCGTCGAAGGAGTCGCTGTACGGCAGCTTCAGCGCGCTCCGGGCGGGACCGCTGGCGGTGCCCTTGCCCTGTCCGGTCGTGGTGGTCAGGGTGTACAGGTGGCCGGGCTGGACGGTCAGGCTGAAACCGCCGCCGGACGGGGTGAGGTCCGTGGTGTGCACGAAGTGGTCGGCCGGGTTGGTGGAACCGACATCGGTGGACCAGACGTGGACGGTTCCGGTGGACAGTCCGCCGGTGACGTTGAAGTTCAGCGTCTGCGCGCTGCCTGCGTCCATGGTCTCGATGACCGTGGAGTAGTCGGAGTTGTTCGTGGACTTGAGCGAGACATAGCTTCCGCCTGCGCGGTTGCCGCCGATGTAGCCGCTGGAGGCGTCGAGATAGTGCCATCCCGGGCTGGTGAACTGGCTGGTGTGCGCCATCACCCAGGTGTTCTTGCCGATCGAGTACGAGCCGGACCACGGCTGCGCGGCCAGGGCCATACCCATGGTGGGATACGGCAGGTTGGGGGTGAGGGCGGCGACCACCGGCCAGTTGAGGTACGCGGTCATCCGTCCGTCGATGTATCCGCGGTTGATGCCGCGGGCCATGGCCTGCGCTCCCCCGTTGTAGTCGTCCGAGCCGTTCTCGCTCGCCCACAGCGGCTTGCCGGACGACATGGCGGCCGCCGGCACCGAGCAGGTGGACTGGGACGACCGGTAGCCGCAGGGGTAGTGCGTGCCGATGGCGCTCACCGAGGAGGCGAACGCCGGGTTGGAGTTGACGTCGTTCGCGACGGACCAGTCCGAGTCGGCCGCGATGATCTTGACGCTGCCGTAGCCGTTGCTGTTGAGCGCGCCCCGCAGCTGCTGGTACCAGGAGACGTTGTAGCCTCGCTCGTTCCATCCGCCGAGGTAGTCGATGCTCAGCCCGTGCTGCTTGGCACAGCCCAGCCACGAGACCAGGTAGTTGACCATGTCGGTGGACCAGAAGTTCCCGTTGCCGATCCAGCCCGGGGCACCCCAGGCGAGCCCGTACAGCTTGATGTTCGGGTTGCGGGCCTTGGCCTGCTCCATCAGCCACCATTCGTAGCCCCGGTCGCAGTTCAGGTCGGAGCGGGTGTGCTGGTGGCTGGGCTCGGCTCCCGAGGTGGAGTTGGTGTCCCCGCCGATCTCGGCCTTGAGTATCTGCAGGGAGGCCCCGTAGCCGGGCCGGAAGAGGTAGTCGAGGACCTGGCCGCGTTGCGGCTCGGGATAGTCGATCAGGAGTCTGCTGTTGCCGCCTCCGCCGCTGATCGCGCCGACGCCGTCGAAGGTCCGTCCGCCGGACGCGCCGTTGAGGGCGATGGAGGTGGCCGCCCGGGCCGGAGCGGCGGCTGTGCCCACGACGCCGCCGGCGGCCAGGACGAGGCCCGCGACCACGGCCGTCGGGACACGCAGGCGCCGTAACAGCCGTGCGATTGCTGACACGGTGGGTTCCTTTCGCAGGTGGGGGGATGTCCACGGCCGGTGCCGTCGGCGGACGGTTCAGCGGAGGAAGAAGTCCTGGTTGGTGCCGGGTGTGTTCTTGCACTGCCACTGGTCGAGTTGCTGGCCCGCGGTGCTGCCGGCGCCGTAGACGTCCAGGCACAGACCGCTGTTGCGGTTCTGGAAGGCGTAGGAGCCGTCGGACTGGCGCACGGGCAGCCAGAGTCCGTTGGCCGCTGTGCCGGGGCTCTGTTGGACGATGTCCGGGGTGCCTGCCGTCGTGGAACTGCCGGCGACCGCCACGTCCTGGCCGGAGTTCTGGGCGCGCAGTTCGCCGTAGCCGCCCGAGGCCGGCACGAACTGGAACTGCTGGTTGCTCTGCCCGTTGCAGGTCCACTGGTCGATCGCGGCGCCCGCACTGCTTGAAGCGCCGTACACGTCCAGGCACAAGTTGTTGTTGGCGACGACGAGTTGGTGGTAGCCGGCCGGGAAGCTCTCGCCGCCGGAGGAGGCCGGGGTGAGATAGACGGCGAACGCGTCGTGCGCGCCCTGGTACGTCAACGGGACGGTGATCGAGCCGCCCGAGGCGCTCAGGTTCTGGTCGTAGACGGTCTGTGGCGCGGCGAGCGGTGCCTGGTCCGGGATGCGGTGCACGGTGACGTGCACGCTGCCGGCGTTGGTCAGCCAGGGGACGGACGACAGGCCGTTGAAGGTGACGGACGCGGTACCGGAGTTGCCGTTCGCGTCGCCGATGATCGCGACCGCGCGCTTGTTGGTGGGGTCCTCGGAGGCCGAGATCGCGGTCGAGCCGACCTGGGCGGAGGTGTCGACGAGGGTGCCGGTCATGTCGGCGTAGTCGCGGAGCGCCCACCAGTTGCCGGTCGGCTGCCAGGTGCCGCCGCTCTGGGTGAGGACTCCTGTCAGGTTGGGGGTGACGCAGCAGACCCAGTTGCCGCGCATCGCGTTGGTGTATCCGGACTGCGCGAACCGCGCCAGGTACCAGGCCGTCACCCCGGCGGTCTGCCGGTCGGCGGGCTGGTACTCGTTCGCGGACAGCGGCAGCGGGCCGATGCCCGCCGTTGTCAGGGCGCTGTTGAGGGACTGGGAGACGGTGACCGGGTCATCGACATCCCCTTCGTCGTGGTTGGTGATCATGTCGGGTACCGTCCCGGCCGCCTTCACGTGCGCGAGCCAGGTCCGCCACTCACCCGGGTTGCTCTGCGGGGTGAAGGCGAGCGACGGTCCCACGATCTGCGCCGAGGGGGCGATGCGCCGGATCTCCCGGTAGGCGGTGTCCCACATCTGGAAGTACTGGGCGCTGTTCACACCCCGGGTCCAGAAGGCGGAGATGTCCGGCTCGTTCCAGATGTCGTAGGCGAACTTCAGCCCCGATGCCTGCAGTGCCCCCACCGTGGAGTCGATGAAGCTGATCCAGTTGGAGCAGTCGCCGTTGTCGCACGGGTACCTCGTGTTGGACGGCTGCCCGCCGTTGGCGCCGTAGATGTCGCTGACCAGTACCTGGTACTGCGCGTGGTACGGCGGCTGGGTGAGCCGTTTCGCCTGCGCGACGATCGAGTCGAGGTCGGCCCGGGTGGCCGATCCGTACTGGTAGTTGTCCCTGATCCAGCCGCCGGAGAACCAGCCGCCGCCGCGGAACGCGTTGATCCCCAGCGGCTTGATGAACTGGTCCGCCGGCTGGCTGCCGTCCTGCGTGAAACCGTAGAGGAATCCCTCACCCACGCCGGTCGACGGGCCCCGCGTCGACGCCAGGTTCACGCTCAGCGCCTCGCCCGAGACGGCCCGGCTCTCGGCCGTCGCCGACAACTGCAGCACGAACGCCAAGACGATGCCGACGGCCAGTACCAGACGGCCGGGTCTCGCTCTCGTCCTCATTCGGTCCTCCTGCGTCACGTGTCACGGGGTCAGTTCAGTGACCACTGCTGGTTGGATCCGCCGTTGCAGGTCCACAGTTCGACGGGGGTGCCGTTGGCGGTGGCGGCGCCGGTCACGTCCAGGCACAGGCCGGACTGGGCGCTGGTGACGGTGCCGTTGGCGTTGACGTTCCACTGCTGGTTGGCCTGGCCGTTGCAGGTCCAGGTGATGACCTTGGTGCCGGGGCTGGTGCCCTGGTCGGAGGCGTCCAGGCACAGTCGGCTGCTGCCGGAGTACACGGTGAGCTGGCGGGAGTCGGTCCGGGACCAGGTCTGGTTCGCCGCTCCGGTGCAGTCGCGGATCTGCGTCTGCGTGCCCGGCGTCGTGGACGCGCCCGGCACCTCAAGGCACTTGCCCGCACCGATCGCGTGCAGCGCGGTCGACGTACCGCCACCGCCCCCTGCGCCGTAGCCGGCCGTGGTGATGGCGGCCTGGACGGCGTTCTCGGTGGCGTCGGAGGGATAGCCCGCCGTGATCGCGCCCTCGAAGAACTCGCCGACGCCGTTGGGGCTGTTGTCGCCCCCGGTGCCGAGCAGGACCGAACTGTCGACCTTCATCGGTGAGTAGCCGTTCGGCAGGGGGCCGGAGTAGGTGGTGGTCAGGGCGCCGCTCGCGCCGTTGCCGTATTTCAGAGTGAAGTTGCTGGTGCCGTTGTTCTTCAGCCACGCGCTGACGAACGGGTAGTGCACGCCCTGGTTGTTCGGGTCCTTGTTGGAACCGGTGTTGGTGTGGAACATGCCGTTCTCCAGGTCGGCCTCGACCCACGGGCCGCTGCCGGTGCAGCCGCCGAACCAGCAGGCGGTGCCCCAGTAGATGGCGTTCATGGTGGCGTTGCCGGTGTCGGTGTGGGAGTTCTCACCGCTGCCGTAGTCGAAGCAGCACCACTGGCTGGTGTAGTCCGACGAGGTCACCATGTAGATGCCTTCGGGCTGGGCCCCGGTGGGCACCCCGGCGGCGTGGTCGATCCGGTAGCCGACGCCGGGGGTGACCTTGACGCCGAACACCTGGTGGCCGGCGGCGGTCACCGGCAGGGCCATGGCGTCCGCGCCGACGTCGGACCCATTGGGTCCGGGCCCCTTCCAGTAGCCGCCCCAGGAGATCGGCATGTCGTTGTGCCGGGCGGTCTGGTCGTAGATCTTCGTGATCGTGCAGGACGTGCCCGAACAGAACGACACCTGGGACGCGCCGTCCGCGTATCCGCCCGCACTGAGCACTCCGATGTCGCGGTAGCTGTGGTCGGAGGCCCGCTGGATCTGGTACAGCGGCCCGTTGTACGAGGCGAAGAGCGCCCTGGTCGTGGCGTGTGCCGTCACGCACGGCGTACCACCCGCGGCGTAGAGGTCGCACGGGAGGGACGCGTCCGCCGCGCTGTGGGCCGCCGGATGGGCGACGGCCGCCGTACCGGCCCGCGGCGATGTGGCGAACGCCGGTGCGCCGAACGCGGCCACGGCCATCGCCAGGGCGACAAGGAGCGCGGCTTTCCATCGCCTGCTTCGGCGATCACCGGACGGTTCGAGCATGGAGACCTCCTCCTGAGTTCGCATGCGGAGTCATCCCAACGTCCACCGCTGGCTGCTGCCGCCGTTGCAGGTCCGCAGTTCGGCGAGGGTTCCGTCGGCGGTGGCCCCTCCGGCGACGTCCAGGCACAGGCCCGACTGGACGCCGGTGATGGTGCCGTTGGCGTTCAGGGTCCACTGCTGGTTGCTCTGGCCGTTGCACGACCAGATCTCCACCTTCGTGCCCGGAGTGGTCTGGTTGTTGTAGGCGTCCAGGCACATCTGGGCGCTGCCGGAGTAGACGGTGAACTGGTCGGACGCGGAGTGCGTCCATGTCTGGTTGGCGCCGCCGCTGCAGCTCCAGATCTCCACCTGGGTACCAGCGGTCGTGGTCGAGTTGGGTACGTCCAGGCACTTGCCGGATCCCACCGCGTGCACCGCGCCGGTCACGCTGGTGCCGCCGCCGCTGGTGCCGCCCGCGACCCGGTACATCACGGTGCCGTGCGCCGGGACCGAGGCGCTGATCGTGCCCGAGGTGGTGGAGGACGCCCCTGACCACAGGTCGGTCAGGGTGTAGGCGGACGCTCCGGTCTTGCCGATCGCGGCCGCGGTGGTGGAGATGGTCGCTGTCGAGCCCGTCTCGTTGAACAGCGCCACCGACACGTCCCCGTTGGCCAAAGGCTTGGCCAGCACGTCCCGGCCGCCCGAGGAGGAGACCATGGTGCCCTGCTTGCCGAGGGGGTCCTGGTCGACCGCGATCACCCGGGAGTTGGTCAGCGTGGACAGGGTCTCCGCACTGGCCGAGGGGATGTTGGTGCCCGCGATCAGCGGTGCGGCCATCTCCGCCCACAGGCTGAACTCGCTGCGGCTCTCGGTGGTCGTCATCGAGCCGTTGCCGACCTCCAGCATGTCCGGGTCGTTCCAGTGGCCCGGTCCCGCGTAGGAGGCGAGTCCCACGTTGCTGTGGAAGATGGACAGCATGCTGGCGAAGTTGGCGCTGATGTCCCCAGTGGTGCGCCAGCTGTTGCCCACGCCCGCGCCCCAGGTCCACACGTTGTCCTGGCCCCAGTTGCACAGGCTGTACAGGATGGGCCGGCCGGTGGCCGCCAGGGCATCCCGCATCGCGGTGTACCGGCTCTGCGCGGCCACCCCGTTGTTGTTGCAGTTGTCGTACTTCAGGTAGTCCACGCCCCACGACGCGAACGACTGGGCGTCCGTGCTCTCGTGCCCCAGGCTGCCCGGATACCCGGCGCAGGTCGCGGTGCCCGCGTCCTCGTAGATCCCCAGTTTCAGCCCCAGCGAGTGCACGTAGTCGGCAGTGCCCTTGATGCCGTCGGGGAACTTGGCCGGGTCCGGCACCAGACGGCCGCCGGAATCGCGGTTGTGGGTCATCCAGCAGTCGTCGATGTTGACGTAGGAGTAGCCCGCTGCCTGCATGCCGTTGGTGTGCATCGCCTGCGCGGTGGACTTGATCAGCGACTCGGAGACGTTGCAGCCGTACGCGTTCCAGTCGTTGAAGCCCATCTGCGGGGTCAGGGCCAGCCCGTTGCCCAGCGCGGCGGCGGGCTGCGCCGTACCGAGGGAGACGAGGGGAACGCCCACACAGAACAGCGCGACGGAGAAGGCGAACGCCAACGTCCGGATAATCATGTGCATGTCATTGACTCCTGGGCCGGGTTGCGGCAGAACACGCCGTGGGACAGAAGGACTCAGCGGTATCCGGCCGCGGTGATGTTCGCCTGCACCGCGTTGTCGGTCACGTCGGAGGGGTAGCCGGCGACGATGGCGCCCTCGTAGAAGGTGCCGGCGCTCAGGTTGGCGCCACCACCGGGTTTGCAGCAGTCACCGCCGCTGCCGAGGACGATGGCGCCCTGCTTCTTCATCGGGCTGTATCCGCCGGGAAGTCCGCCGTCCCACAGGGTGGTCAGACTGCCGGACTGCGCGTTGCCGCCCTTCAGGGCGAACCTCGACGTCCCGTTGTTCTTCAGCATCGCGGTGACGAACTTGACGGGGAAGGCGCGCTGGTTGGTGTTCCAGGACTGGCTGCCGCCGGAGTACAGGCCCCATTCGAGGTCGGCCTGGACCCAGGGACCGCTTCCCGAGCAGCCGCCGAACCAGCACTGGGTGCCGAAGTTGATCGCGTCCATCGCCCCGGCCGCGTCGGCCTTCCGGGTCGTCTCGCTGTTGCCGTAGTCGAAGCAGCAGCCGCTGTTGACGTGGGTGCCGCTGGTCACCATGTACGCCCCTTCGGGGGCGCTACCGGTCGGCACGCCCGTCAGATGACCGTCCCGCCAGTAGCTGTTCCCGGGATTGATGTACAGCGAGTACGCCTTGGTGCCCCCGGCGGTCAGTGACTCCGAGGTCGCCTTCGCGGGACTGCTCTGACTCGACCCCGGTACCTGGGCCGATCCCTGATACCACAGGTCGTTGCCGCGTCCGGACTGGTCGTAGACGACCGTGATCACACAGGAGGTGCCCGCGCAGAACGAGTCCTGCGCCGCCGCGTCGGCGAAGCCGCCGACCGCCCGTACGCCGATGTTCCTGGTCGTGTTGTCCGAGGCGCGCCTGACCTGGTACAGGCTGCCGCTGTACGACCCGTAGAGCGCCCGCACGGTGCTGTGCGCGGCCACGCACGGAGTGCCGCCCGCGGAGTACAGGTCGCACGGGCCCGACCCGCCGGGCGCGGGCGGAGGTGTCGACGTGCTCCACTTCTGGTTGCTCTGGCCGTTGCAGGTCCACAGGATGACCGCGGTGCCGTTGGCCGTGCCCGCCCCGTTGACGTCCAGGCACAGGCCGGACTGGACGCCGGTGACGGATCCGTCGGAGTTCTGTCGCCACGCCTGGTTCGACTGACCGTTGCACGACCAGATGACCACCGGGGTTCCCGGCGCGGTCCGGTTGTCGTAGGCGTCCACGCATCGGGTGCCGTTCATCGCCCTCAGCTCGCCCGCCGAGGTGAACTCGAACGCCTGGTTCGGCTGATTGTCGCAGTCCTGGATGTCGAGCGCCGTTCCCGGCGTGTCGACATTGCCCTTGACGTCCAGACACCGCCCCGACGCCGAACTCACCAAGGGCGCCGGTGTCGATGCCGGATCAGGTACCGGCGCCGACCACGTCTGCGCGGTCGCCGACATCATGGCCAGCAGCGCCATCACGGCTACGGCGACGAACGCGAGTAAGCGTGATCTGTGAGCCGTAGGACTCCGACGGGAAAAGGATGAAGGCCGCATTCTGTTCCTCGGGGATGTGGGGGGGGAAGGTGACAGAGAGTCCTGTGCCTGGCCGAACGGGATGGTTGGGGGCAATCGAGAGCACCCACAGGAAGCACTCAGACATCCCATGTCATAGTGATTTCACAGGTCCATCATCGAGTCAATACGCTCGGCACCCCCAATCGGATGCCGATTCATCCCATGTATCGTCCCTGGTCAGGCCGTTATGAGGGCATGCCGGAACCCGCGTCCGGCGACGGCCCGCCGTGCCGGACGCGGGGTGTTCGTTCCGGGTCACCTCACCTGAAGTTCCAGTGCTGGTTGGCGCCGCCGTTGGAGTCCCAGATCTGGACCGGGGCCCCGTTGCCGGTCTGCCCACTGGGGATCTCCAGCGCCCGGCCCGAGGCGACGTTGATCAGGGTGTACGAACCGTCGCCGTTGACGCTCGCCCGCCAGTGCTGGTTCGCACCGCCGTTGGCGTCCCAGATCGCCATCCGGGTGCCGTTGCCCGTCTGGCCGCCGGGCTCGTCCAGGACCCGCCCGCTGGCGATGTTCGTCAGCGTGTAGGAGCCGTCGCCGTTCTGACTCGCCCGCCACTGCTGGTTCGCAGCACTGCCGTTGGCGTCCCAGACCTGCACGGGCGTGCCGTTCGCCGTCTGTCCGGACGGCACGTCCAGCACCCGGCCCGCGGCCACGTCGGTCAGTGAGTACACCTGGCCCGAGACGATGCCTCCGCCTGGATTCCCCGTACCTCCGCCGAGCGCGGAAAGGGCCGCGTCGTAGGCAGGCTTCTTGTTGCCGTTGTTGTCGAACAGCAGCGGGTTCTCCCCCGTCCGCCACGAGTCGCTGTCCCTGATCCCCCACACCGTGATGCCGGTGCAGCGGGCGACACTCATGCACGCCCGGACCGTGTTCCCGTACGCGGTCGCCGAGGCCTGGGCGATGTCGAGTTCGGTGATCTGGACGTCGACGCCGAGGGCGGCGAAGCTGGACAGCGTGGTCTGGAAGCTCGACGGTGGGCCGCCCGCGCCGAAGTGGCTCTGGAGGCCGACACAGTCGATGGGCACACCGCGCGCCTTGAAGTCCCTGACCATGTTGTAGACGCCCTGCGTCTTGGCGTCGGACCAGTTCTCGATGTTGTAGTCGTTGTAGCAGAGCTTGGCCGAGGGGTCGGCGGCCCGGGCGGTGCGGAAGGCCTCCTCGATGAAGCCGTTGCCGAGCACGTTCTGGAAGACCGAGCTGCGGTGCTGACCGCTGCCGCCGTCGGCGAACGCCTCGTTGACCACGTCCCAGGCGTAGATCTTGCCCTTGAAGTGGTTCATCTCGGTGGTGATGTGGTTGTTCATCACGCTGCGCAGAGTGTTGGCGTCACCGATGGAGCTGACCCACCCGGGCAACTGCGAGTGCCACACCAGGGTGTGGCCGCGCATCCGCTGCCCGTGCGCGGTGGCATGGCTGACGATCTGGTCGGCCGGCCCGAAGTTGAAGTTGCCGCGGGACGGTTCGGTGGTGTCCCACTTCATCTCGTTCTCCGGGGTGATCATGTTGAATTCCCGGTCGAGGATCGTCGAGTACGTCGAGTTGCCGAGTTTTCCCGCAGCCACGGCGGTACCGAAATAGCGTCCGCTGTCGGCCGCCGCCGCGCCCAGCGTGCCGGAAGCCGCGTGTGCCGCGAGGCCCGCCGGTCCGGTCAGCGCCAGTGCCGTGCCGGCCAGCAGACCGGTGGCCGAGACCAGGGCCCTGCGGAGCAGCGGCTCGTCGTTGAGCCAGGACATGAGGGATCACCTTCCTTGTGGGGTGCGTGAGAGTGGGGTCACGAGGTGGATCAGGACACCGGCAGAGCGGTCCACTGCTGGTGGGCGCCGCCGTTGCAGTCCCACAGGACCAGTTGCGTACCGTCGGTGGTGGACGCGCCCGGGTCGTCGAGGCAACGGCCGGAGACCGGGTTGCGGTAGCCGCCGTTGTACGTCTGCCATTGCTGGTTGGTGCCGCCGTTGCAGTCCCAGATCTCGATCTTGGTGCCGTTGGCGGTACCGCGGCCGGTGACGTCGAGGCACTTCCCGAGTGCCCGCAGGGTGCCGTCGGAGCGCGCGGACCACGTTTGCGCGGCGGAGCCGTCACAGGACCGGATCTCCGCGGCGGTCCCGTTGGCGCTGTTGCCGCCGCCCACCCCCAGGCACTTCCCCGCGATCCCGGAACGCACCTGCCCGGCCGCGGAATCCGGCGGCTTGATCCAGCCTGCCGCGTCCGCGGCCTGGATCCCCGCGTCGAAGGCGTCCGCCATCTTGCCGAAGCCGCTGTCGTTGGGGTGCAGGGCGTCGGACAGGTCCGCGGTGGTCAGGGCGCTCATGTCCACCAGCCGGACGTGCTTGCCGGCAGCCTGCTCGGCCTGGACGATCCCGGGCAACTTGGCGTTGAACGCAGGCCGGTTGGCCTCCTCGCTACCGCTGGTGGAGATGATCACGGTGCCGACGAGCACGGTCGCGTCGGGTGTGGCTCTGGTGATCTGGTCGATGAGGGCGCGGAGCCGGTCGGCCGCGGTCGGGATCTGGTAGTTGCCGTTGAGGTCGTTGGTGCCGATCTCCAGAGTGACCACGTTGGGGCGGTAACGGGCCAGCACGGAGTCCGCGATGCCGGCGATCTGGTCGATCCGCCAGCCGGAGTGGCCCTCGTTGTCCGGGTCGGACATGGTGCCGTTGCGCCCCGAGCCGACGAAGTCCAGGGTGTGCCCCTCGGCCGTCAGCTTGTTCGCCAGAAAGCTCCGGTAGCTGTTCCCGGAGGAGCTGCCGACGCCCCAGGTGATCGAGTCACCCAACGGCATCACGCGCAGGGACGTGGGCGCGGCGGCCTGTGTTGCGGAGTGCGGCGCCTCGGCGGCGGTGGCCGCGGCGGGCCACGCGGCGCCCATTCCGAGGGTGGCCGCCAGCGCCGCGGCCAAGGGTGCCCAGTACTTCTTCATCAGCGTTCCTCACTGGGTGCGGGACAGTGGGTGGGGGTGAACGAATCGCCGGTCCGTGCAGGTGCTTTGGAGGCGCGAGCAGGTCAGCGGGGGGTGAAGTCCTGGTTGGTGCCGGGTGCGTTCTTGCACTGCCACTGGTCCAGTTGCTGGCCCAGGTTGCTGCCGCCGCCGTAGACGTCCAGGCACAGACCGCTGTTCTGGTTCTTGAAGGAGTACGAGCCGTCGGACTGCTGTACCGGCAGCCACAGAGCGCCGGCCGCTCCGCCCGCGGCCTGCTGCACAATGTTCGGCGTACCGGCGGTCGTGGAGCCGCCGGCCACCGCAACGACCTGTCCGGAGTTCTGCGCGCGCAGTTGCCCGTAGCCGCCCGAGACCGGCACGAACTCGAACTGCTGGTTGCCCTGCCCGTTGCAGGTCCACTGGTCGATCGCGGCGCCCGCGCTGGTGGAGTTGCCGTACACGTCCAGGCACAGGCTGTTGCTGCCGATCACCAGCTGGTGGGAGCCCGTGGGGAAGCCGCCGCCGCCCGAGGAAGGGACACCCGCCTGCTGGATGACGTCTCTGGCGCCCTGAGGCCAGTTGGTGCCGCTGACCAGGACGTTGCCGGTGAGGACGTTGTTGTGCGGAGGGCCGGTGGCCACGTACGTGTTGCCGCCGTTGTACCAGTTGCCGGAGAACGTGCTGTCGTCGGTGTGGTTGTTCGCGTTGGCGTTGGTGAGCGCCCAGTTGCCCGCGTCCTGCACCACGTTGGTGGACACCTTCAGATACCGGGAGCCCTCGTCGAGGTACAGCGCGGTGGTGCGGTTGTTGTCGTACATGTAGTTGTCGGAGATCACCGAGCCGGGGGCCGCGGAGAGGCTGTAGATGCTGCCGCCGTCGAACATCGCGTTCTTGGTGTCGAAGACCAGGTTGTGGGAGACGGTGTTGTTCTTCAGCGTCGTGGGAGTGCTGTAGACCGGCTGGTAGTTGTACGTGCCCCGGTTGACGTAGTCCTGGCTGCCGCCCGGGTCGTTCATCCCCCAGCCCCAGCCGATGTCGATCCCGTCGTAGGGCAGATGGTCGCACTGGTTGTGGGTGATCGTCGCGTTGGTGACGTACGTGGACAGGATTCCAGCGGTCTCCTTGTAGTCGGTGCCCACCCCGCTGACCTTGTTGTTGCTGATGGTGATGTTCTGGTTGGTCATCTGCGGGTTGGTGGGGTGGTGCGCGTCCGGCTGGATCCCGCCGACCTGGATGCCGCTGCCGGCGATGTCGGTGAACGTGTTGCCGGTGATGGTCACACCGTTCGCGCCGAGTCCGATACCGGAGGCCGTGGCGACGCCGTCGTTGCCCACGCCCAGTCCGGCCTGCCCGAGTTCGGAGAACGTGTCACCCGAGAAAGTGATGCCGGTGGCGGCGGAGACCTGGACGGCCGCGGGCATCTGCACCCAGTGGTTCCGCGTGGCCTCGAACTGCGTGCACCCCGACTTGCAGGTGCTCAGCCAGTTGGCGGGCATCGCGTAGGCCTCGGTGATGTGTGCGCCGCTCTGCTGGTCCGCGTACCCGTCGGGTCCGCTCGGGCCGAGCCAGGAGGTCCCGGTGAACCGGATGCCGGCGAAGCCGAGGCCGGTCGCGGGTGAGCCGTAGCTGCCGCTGATGCCCAACAGGCTCTGCAGCCTGGGCAGTTCGACGTCGAGGCTGTTCGGGTTCTGCCCCGCCTGCGCCCGGTAGTAGAGGTCGCCGGTGGACGAGTCGAGGTACCACTGTCCGGCCTGCTTGAGGAACGCGTAGTTGTTCTCCAGGTACATGGTCCCGCCGGCGAACGGCGCGTTGATGGTGTCGTAGCCCCAGGAATTGTTGTTCCAGGCGGGCTGCTGCATGGTGATGGTTCTGCCGCTGATCGACTGGACCGGTGCGTAGCGGTCGGTGAAGGAGTTGAGGCTCTCGACTTCCATGTGGCTCTGGTCCGAGAGACCGGCCAGGTAGTCGAGGGAGGAGTCGGTGAAGGTCAGCCCGGTCTGGGTGAAGGTGAAGCCGGAGCGGGGCACCTGGATCGCCGCGCGCGGTGCCTGCTTGCCGTTCACGTACAACTGCCGCGTGTTCACGCCGGTGCCGACGTGGACCGACCAGAGACTGCTGCTCTGATCATGCACCTGCCAACCAGATATTTGCTGGGCGCCGCTCACGACCGGCTGCTGCCCGGGCATGGCCTGGTAGGTGATCGTGTGGCCGTTCTGGCCGCCGTCGCCGGAGCCGAAGGTCAGCGGCTTGGCCTGCCGGTAGGTACCACCGGCCAGGTGGACCACGACGTCAGAATCAGCCGAGAGCCGGTGCGCGGGCTGCCGCGCCTGGTCGATCGTCGCGAACGGCTGCTCGACGGTGCCGTTCCCGCCGGGAGCCGCATCCGGGGCCACGTACAGGTCGGCGGCCGCTGCCTGGCGCTCGGCCGGTACGGCGAACGCGGCGCCGGCCATGGGCAGGCTCCCGGCGAGTAAGGCGAACAGAGCTACAGGGGCGGCCCAGAGGCCGCGGAGCGCTCTGGCTCCGGACATCGTCATCCTCCAGTGGGGGCGGTGGTGCCTGGTGTGGGGCCCAGTGGTTCTTCGGCCGCCGGAGCAGCCGGGTCCGTCTGCAGGACCTGCACCCTCCGGGCGGGGCGAGGGGAGCCGGTCATGGACGTCGTCGGGTCGGTGAAGGCCCGTGGCCGGCGGTGAACCCGGCCACGGGCTTGAGCCGTTCCCCTCAGCTGAGGTTCCATCGCTGGTTGGAACCGCCGTTGCATGTCCACAGTTCGGCCAGGGCGCCGTTGGCCGTGGAGGCGCCGGTGACGTCGAGACAGAGTCCGGACTGGATGCCGGTGACGGTGCCGTCGGAGTTCAGCTGCCACTGCTGGTTGGCGCCGCCGCTGCACGGCCAGGTCACCACCTTGGTGCCGGCGGTGGTCTGGTTGTTGTACGCGTCCAGACACAGCTGGCTGCTGCCGCTGTATACGGTCAGCTGGTTGGAGGAGGTGCGGGTCCAGCTCTGGTTGGCGCCACCGCTGCAGTCCCAGATCTGCAGCTGCGTGCCGGCCGTGGTGGACGAGTTCGGGACGTCCAGGCACTTGCCCGCGCCCACCGCGTGCAGCGCGCCGGTACCCGTGCCGCCGGTCGCGTTGCTGTATCCGGCCGCGGTGATGTTGGCCTGAACCGCGTTCTCGGTGGCGTCCGACGGGTAGCCGGAGGTCATCACGCCCTCGTAGAAGGTGCCTTGGGCGCCCTTGCTGTTGTCACCACCGATGCCCAGGATGATGGCGCCCTGCTTCCGCATCGGGTTGTAGCCCGCGACGTTGGGGCGCACGCCGTCGTAGAACGTGGACAGGCTGCCCGACTGCGCGTTGCCACCGCGGATCGCCCAGTGGTTCGGGCCGCCTTTGACGATGGCGGTCGTGTACCGGTAGCTGATGGTCGGGTCGTTCGCGTTGTAGTGCTGGTTCACCCCGGAGAACAGGCCGTTCTCCAGGTCGGCCATGATCCAGGGACCGTTGCCCGCACCGTAGCCCCAGACCTTGATGTTGCCGAAGTAGATGGCCTCCATGGTGCCGTTGCCGTCGTCGTTGCTGTCCGTCTCGGCATTGCCGTAGTCGAAGCAGCAACCGCCGTTGTAGTGCGTGCCGTCGAAGATCGCGTACATGCCCTCGGGGTTGTCCCCGGTCGCGATGCCGTTGGTGTGGTTGTTGCGGTATCCCGTACCGGGTGCCACGAAGACGCCGTAGGCCTTGTGACCGCCCACCGTGGTGGGCGCGGCCGTCGCGTTCGCGAGGTTGTCGGGACCACCCGCGGCACCGCCGCCAGGCGCCTGGGTGAGGTTGTTCCCGCGACCGGACTGGTCGTAGATGATCGAGATCAGACAGGTCATCCCCGAGCAGAACGAGTCCTGCGCGGCGGCGTCGGCGTACCCGCCCGCACTCAGGACGCCGACGTCGCGGGTGGTGTTGTCCGAGGCGCGCCTGACCTGGTAGAGCGGCCCGTTGTACGAGGCGTAGAGGGCGCGGGTCGTGCTGTGGGCCGCCACACAGGGCGTTCCCCCTGCCGCGTAGAGATCACACGGTCCGGAGGTGGCGGCCCGGGCCGTCCCGGTCGTCGCACCCGTCAGCGCGCCGACGGCAAGCACGGCCGCAGCCGCCGCTCGGGCGAATGTTTTCGGCCCAGAGGTGCGGGAGCGCTCCCACGAATGGACAGATGCCTGGTCCGGCCCATTTCCCGGCCTTCCGCGGCGCCGTATCGCAGCGAGCAGTCGTTGGACGCCACCGCGCCCGAACAGCACGTGCCGTTCGGTCCCTGTGGTACCTGTCGTTCCCATCCGATCTCCCTACCGTGCCGGCGGAACCAGTCGGGTTCTGTGCTGGGAGCGCTGAGCCATGCGGCAGCGCTGAAGGTGCCGTTCTTGCAGTGGGATTGCAGAGAGGTTTCGGGGGGAGACGGTGCTCCCGATTCCGCAGGGCTGTCAAGGGTCCGGACATCCTCCGTCCGACTCCTGCGCGGAATCGGTTCGATCGCCGATCTTCCCGGATTCCCTTCCACCGGGCCTCTCAGACAGGTCCGGCGTGAGGGTGGACGAGCGGTGGTGCGCGCTGTCGTCGGGGCGACGCGGCGGATCGCGGGGGTCCGATCGACGGCCGGGCTCCGCTCGCTCGGACGCACCCCTGCAACGCCGCTGAGCAGGAACGTGGCCGTCGAATATGGCTGACGAGGGGTCAGCACGCACCGAATCGGCTGATGCGCTGATCCTTCACCCGTGCGCGGGCACCGCCTTCGCTGTGCGGCACGCCATTGACCCCATGTTCCGCCGGTCGTAGCATCCCGTCGAAGCGCTTGCGTGGAACCGATTCGATTCCGGCCTCCACGGAGGGTGTGAGACGCCGAGGGGCGTCACGGGCTCGGCAGCCTGGCGTGTTGCTCCCTGCGTACTCGTGGCGGTCGGGCGTCAGGGTGTGCGGCTTCGGTGCGGCAGTAGGGCGCTACGGCACGCTGCGGCACTGCGGCGCAAAGATGACGAGTCCGCAGGGCGAGGCAAGCCCCTCGGTGGCAGCGGCGGTGACAGTGCCGGCGGGCGGCCAGGTGCGCGGCGGAGAAGTAGCCCTTGTCAGCGCGGAGTCTGAGCGGACGGCGCCGACACGGTCCTCGTCTGGAACGGACGGCGGGTATTCCGCCGGGCGAGAAGGAGGCTGCACCGGTCTTCTTCACTCCCCTTCCGGTAACGCCAGCGCTGTACCTTCCGACGCTGCCGCTCACGCCGCCGCCACGACGACAAGGCCGTCAACACCGTGTGCAGAGCCTCTGCGTCTAAACCCCAACTCCTCTGCCACAACCGCCGAGTCCTCGCGCTCGACCGCATCCCAGAAGGCGACGTCCGCCTCACCGTCAACGCCACCCACATGGCCACGAGGCCGCCGGCGTGGAAGGTCTCTACTCGCACCGTTACCCTGACCGTGGAGCAGGAGATTGCCGATTCGCTGCAAACCAGGTGGCTGCGCTTCGTGGCCGGCGAGGGAGAGCATTGGAAAGTGCCATCTCCCACCACTCTCGCACTCGATCTTGAAAAGCGGTGGAAAACAGCAGGTCAAAGCCGCTCAGGACCTCGACACTTGGCCTGGTTCATGAAATTCATTTCCACCAGGTCATTCATGCCGTTCGTCTACTACCGCGTAGCCCTCGGCATCGTGATCATCGCCCTGGTGGCGACGGGCGCCCTCAGCCCGCACGCGGCCGAGTCGTCAAGCTGACACGGCGAGCACCGGCGACCCGCGGCCGCGGCGGATGATCATCCGACCGTGACCAACCGCATACCGGACGAGTAGCCACTTGGTAGCGCAGTGTCAGTCCTTGCCCCTACGCTGGTGCGCATGTCCCCCGATTCCCTGGCCCCTGGTTCCGTGCGGTCTGCCGCTGTGCTGAACGAGCAGATCCGTGCGCTCTGGCTCCGTGCGGGCGGAACCCTGTCGGCCCAAGAGCGCGAGGAGTACGAGCTGTTGGTGGTCAAGTGGGCCGCTGCGATACGCGGCGAGATCATCGAGGCCGCCTGACCACGAGGTCCACGGGGGAGAGCAGGGCGCTCACCGGCGCCCCGCACAACTGTTCCCCTACGTCTCCTCCCCCGCCCCTCCCTGCCACGCAGCGTCACCGTACGTCATCGTCCACCCGACACCCGCAGCACCGCTCCCGTCGTGTACGAGGCCTCCGGGGACATCAACCAGGCGATGGCAGCCGCGACTTCCCCGGCCAGCCCCGGCCGGCGGAGCGGAATCGCCGGGGCCGCTCGCTGCGCCCGGCCCGGGTCGCCCATCGTCGCGTGCATCTCGGTGTCGATGATGCCCGGGGCCACCGCGTTGACGCGGATGCCGTCCGGGCCGAGTTCCTTCGCGAGGCCCATGGTGAGCGCGTCGATCGCCGCCTTGGTCGCCGCGTAGTGCACATAGTCGCCAGGGCTGCCGAGAGTGGCAGCCGCGGAGGACACGTTCACGATGACGCCCGTTCCCCGCGCCGTCATGGAGAGCGCAGCCCGGCGCGAACACAGCAGCGTCCCCAGCAGGTTGACCTCGACCACGCGCCGCAGATCGGCGGGGTCCGTGTCGGCGAGCCGTCCCAGCGGCCCGGTCACACCGGCGTTGTTCACCAGCCCCGTGACCGTCCCGAGCCGCTCCTCCACCGTGCCGAACAGCCGGTCCACGTCCGCCTCGACCGAGGTGTCGACCTGGACGGCCACACCCCGCGCTCCGGCCTCCCGCACCCCCGCCACGACCGACTCGGCGGCCCGGGCGTCCCGCACATACCCCACCGCGACGTCATGCCCGTGCGCCGCGAGCCGCAGACAGACCGCGGCACCGATCCCCCGACCGCCCCCGGTGACCACCGTGACCGACGACCCGCTCATGGACGTACCTCCGTATCGCGTGCTCCGCACCAGGTCCTCTACGTCCTCCACGTCCTCTACGGTCGCAGGTGGGCGAGCACGTCCTCGTCGAGGGGATACGGCAGCTCCACCGGCAACAGCCCGGCCGCGCCGCCCAGTTCACCCGCCCGCACGAGCCCGTGAACCTCGGCGGCGAGCGGCGTGTCGTCCTCGATCCCGACGACCCACTCGTCGGCGTATCGCGCCGCCGCCTCACCCGAGAGCCCCAACTGCAGGGACCGGTAGGGCAAGTGGGAGAGCCGGAGGTCACGCTCGGGTTCCCACTGCACCCGCGTCGGCGCCCGCCTCAGCTGCCGCTTCCAGGCGCCCTGGTCCTCGTGCAGCTCGGGAACGTGTGCGACAGACACGCGTTCCGCAGCGCCCAGAGGAAGCCCTCCCGGCTGATCTCGACCGCCGGCACGGTCTCCTGCCCTTCCTTGGTGCCCCATCCGCAGCGTTACATCATCCAGGTGAAAGAAAGACGGTTTATCCATGTCAAGCCTCGTTCACAGGCTCTTCCAACGGGCGACCGTCGCACCTGTCACTCAGCGCGCCGCTCAAAGGTCATCCAGGCTGTCTCCCTGAATGTGCGGATACGACTACCGTGCGGGTTGGGGCAGTTGAGAAGATCAGGACATGGCGCCATCCAACGAACACGCCCGCGCTGGCTGGCCGTTCCCTGAGATCAGCGAACCATGCTTGGTAGTCCGCGGCGAGCGGCGCGATCTCTTCGCCATAGCGGGCACGCACATACACGGCAGACCCACGCCCGTCGCGGTCTACAGCATCACGCCCTTCGCCCGTCGCACACTCATGCGCTCACGCTTCCCCGTACACGCGATGGCTTTCCACCCCAGGCTCCCCATCCTCGCGGTCGGCACCGGACAGTACGACGGTGGCTATTTTTTCGAGGGCGAGCTGCTGCTTCTGCACTTGAAGACCGGGATGGTCGCTTCTCTCATCGAGGACGATTTCGGCCGTCAAGTGCTGGGCCTGGAGTGGCTCGACGAACAGTCGCTCCGTGTCCTCATGGCGCCGCCCGACGACTGGCAGGACGAAACGGCACACGAGGAGGGACACGTGGCCGTTGTGAACCGCCCCGACTGGACCGCCGTCCCTGCCAGGTCGCTCAACGGTCGGGATCTCGCTGGGCCACGGGCACCTGCCCCTCGTCCCGACATCCCCGAAGCGGTGCGGCAGGCGGCCGCCGAACTTCGGTCGATCCTGGGAACCCGACTGGGCGCCCGCTCGGAAGACCTCTGAGGAGGCAACTGCCGCTGCCGGCCCGAAGCGTCTCGAAAACGACAGGAGTCTGTAGACAACCTGATGGGGAATCGGTGGCCACGCTGAAAGAGCTCACCCTCAGCACGAGGTACCGACAACTCGACAGATGGGCCGCACACGGACTCGTCACCAAGACCGGCCCCGCCAGCGGAAATACGTTAACTACCCGACCTTGGGTCAAGGCCCGGATCCGTGTCTCCCTGGCCTCCTGACAGACGTACGAGGGCCGGACCGGCCGGACCCCCGTACGCGCTTGGCGCCGCTCCTAGGCGTAGAACGGGCCCGGAGCGCTCCAGGTCGACGTCCCGAAGACGTTCGCGTCGTCGATGGTGACGTTGACGTTGGTGACCTTGAGCCCGTACTGGGTCGCGGTCATCCCGTCGGGGCAGTTCACCTCTACAGCCGGATAGTTGAGGAAGAAGTACGGCCCGAAGTCCCGGTCGGAGTAACTTCGGAACTGGGAGACGACCCACCTGGCGTCCGTCTCGTAGTACACCGGCGACAGCGGAGTCTGCTCGGTGCTCACCACGAAGCTCGTGCCGTGGTCGAATGTGCCGTCGGCCCGCAGGCAGCCGAAGGTGCGTGCGGTGTCCGCGTACGCCGTGAAGTAGCCGCCGACGCTGTCCAGTCCCGCCAGATAGCCGGGCTGGCTCCGCACGTTGTGCAGGGTGACGCCCAGGCTGAAGCCGCCGCAGCCAGGTGTCGGATCGTAGTCGTGGTAAGTGAGCAGGCACTTGCGGTCGCCGAAGTAGGCGGTGGGATCCGGATTGTAGGGCTGTGGCACCTTGGCCCCGTAGAAATTCACGGTCGCCGATATACCTCCGGCGCTCGGCGCCGGGATCTCGACGCTGGTCGTGGCCTGGGCGGCGCCTGGCCCGGCCAGGACGAGAACGGCCCCCGCGAACAACGCGAGAGCCAGGTGGCCCAGCACTCTGGGCACGCGTATCTTCCCCATGTGAAATGTCCCCCCTCGTGCGCGTGGTGCACACACATGAACAGTGGCAGTTTCACGCTAACGCCCTTCGGATCCCGCACCCGGCAAACAGCTTGACGCTCACAAACGGAACGTAAGACCTGGAACTCCCAACAAAGTGGCCCTGAAATGTGGGTAGTTGTCCTGCTGTTGATCCGTGCACGAGGAAGGGTCAGCAGCCGCCCGGGTGCTGATACAGGGGCGCCGGTGCGGGAGGAGCCTGGCCAGGACCCGGTTTCCGATGACGCCGGTGGTGTCGACGCCCGGGGCGCCGGGCGTGATGACGTCGGCGGCCTGGACCACGAGGGCACGGGCAGTTTGGATGGCTGTGGTGAAGCCGCAACGGTCCGGGGCGATGCCCGGCCGGGACTCGGCGGCCTCCACCATTACGGTCCGAAGCGCCTGGTAGAGGGCGAGCAGCGCCCACACCTCCTGCTCGACTCCGACCGGGTCGCCTGAACGCAGGACCCGACCGTCCGTGATCGTGTGACGGAGAGCGAAGTACGCCGACTGGTGTTCCCATCACCGATTCGTTCACAGAAGTCCGGCGACCTGCCGAAGCTTTGCGCGGTCGTCCGGGCTGATCAGGCCCTCCGGCAGCATCGCCACCACATTCGCATGTTGCGCGAACACGGCCCTGCACTGCTCACGCTCGGGATGATCACTGTCGCTGCCGAACCACAGCGCCATGGCCTCGTTGCCGGAATCGATGGGCCTTGAGTAGTCGGCGACCATGACCAGTCGATTCAGTAGTCCGACCCGCTCAGGAACCTGCGAGTCGCGTGCCGGGGGCGTACGCGGAACTTGGGTTCCTGGGTGTGCGGGAGGCCCGAAAGGCCGATTGTCTGATCGTTCACGCGACCAGCTTCGGGGCCGGACACGCCCGCCGGCCACCGAATATCCGCGTCTCCCTTGGCTGCGCCCGCCCCGTGCCCAACACTGAGCCGATGACGCAGCGTGTGGAGCTCGCGACCGTGATGGACCGGCTCTCCCTCGACGGACTCGTCACCGCGTACGCGGTGGCGGTGGACGACGGCGACTGGGAGACGTACGTGGAACTGTTCGCGTCGGACGGACGGGCCGACTACCGTTCGGCCGGCGGCATCGAGGGCGACGCCCGGCAGATCGCCGGGTGGCTCAGGAAGAGCATGGAACTGTTTCCGATGCGGCAGCATCTGATCGTCAACCGCCGGGTCGGCTTCGGCATCCTGGAGCAGGACACCGGCGACACGGCCCGCGTCCAGGCGGACTACGTCAATCCCATGCGCCTCGCGGACCACGACGGCCAAGGCGGCTCCACCGCACCCGACTTCGTGTGCGGGGGCCGCTACGACTTCGGGCTGATCCGTACGGGAGACGGCTGGCGGTTGCGCGAGGTGGTCGTGCGGGAGAAGTGGCGCCGCATGCCGACGCCGCACCAGGAACCGGCCACCGAACGCGCCGGCGAACCCGTCCCCGACTGATCACCGCACCCCGCGCCCGGACCAGCCGCCGTACGCCGTACGAGGAATCCACCGTTCCTGGCCGGAGTCCTGCTGGTCCGAGATCGTCCGCACCGCGCACACTGGACACACGTAAGGGGTGATCGACCGGGTAGTTGACCCGGTGAGACCGGGGAACCGACTGGTAGGAGGCGCCGTATGAAACTGCCCGGCCACTGGCTCGCCTCCCCGTGGCGGCGTTCCGTCGTCGCCGCACTTGCCGGTGCCCTGCCGATGCTCGCGTTCCCGGCGCCGGCCCTGTGGTGGTTCGCGTACGTCGCGCTCGTGCCCTGGATCCTGCTCGTCCGGTCCGCGCCCACCGGCAAACGCGCGGCGTACGACGGCTGGTTCGGCGGGCTCGGGTTCATGGTGGCGGTGCACCACTGGCTGCTGCCGAGCCTGACCGTGTTCATCTTCGTCCTCGCGGCGCTGCTCGGCGTGCTGTGGGCACCCTGGGGCCTGCTCGTCCACCGGTTCCTGGCGGGCCGACCCTCGGCCGGGCGGATCGCCGCCGGGCTCGTCGTCCTGCCGTCGGCGTGGCTCATGGTCGAGCTGGTCCGCTCGTGGCAGGGGCTGGGCGGCCCCTGGGGCATGATCGGATCCAGCCAGTGGCAGGTGGAGCCCGCGCTGCGGCTGGCCTCGGTCGGCGGGGTGTGGCTGCTCAGCTTCCTGGTGGTGACCGTGAACGTGGCGGTCGCCGTGCTGGTCGCGGTGCGCGCGTCCCGGGTTCCGGCCGTGGCCGGGCTCGTCGCCACCGCCGCCGTGACCTCCGCGGCCTGGATGTGGTCACCGCGTCCGGAGGCGGACGGCCGGGTACGGATCGCCGTCGTACAGCCGGGCATCGTCGACGGTGCGGACAGCGCCGGGAAACGTTTCGCGCTCGAAGAGGCACTCACCCGCAAGCTGGCCGGGCAGGACGTGGATCTGGTCGTCTGGGGCGAGAGCAGCGTCGGCTACGACCTCGCCGACCGCCCCGACCTGGCGAAACGGCTCGCGTCGCTCTCGCGCGCGACCGGCACCGACATTCTCGTCAACGTGGACGCCAGGCGCTCCGACCGGCCCGGCATCTACAAGAGTTCGGTGCTCGTCGGACCGGACGGCCCCACCGGCGACCGGTACGACAAGATGCGGCTCGTGCCCTTCGGTGAGTACATTCCGGCGCGTTCGCTGCTGGGCTGGGCCACCTCTGTCGGCAAGGCGGCGGGCGAGGACCGCAAACGCGGCACCGAGCAGGTGGTGATGAACGTCGGGCACGGGCTGCGTATCGGGCCCATGGTCTGCTTCGAGTCCGCGTTCCCGGACATGAGCCGCCATCTCGCCCAGGACGGCGCCGAGTTGCTCGTCGCACAGTCGTCGACCTCGTCGTTCCAGCACAGCTGGGCCCCCGAGCAGCACGCGTCGATCGCGGCCCTGCGTGCCGCCGAGACCGGTCGGCCCATGGTCCACGCCACGCTGACCGGAGTCTCCGCCGTCTACGGTCCGAGCGGCGAACGCGTCGGCTCCTGGCTCGGCACCGACGCGAGCACCTCGGCGGTGTACGACGTACCGCTGGCCCGGGGTGTCACACCGTACGTCCGCTTCGGTGACTGGGCGGTGCACGCGGCTGTCCTCGTCCTCGTTGTCCTGGGTGCCGTCGAGGGCCTGGGCCTGCTCAGGCGGCGTCGGTCCGCTCCCCCACCGCTCGTACCACCCGTTCGCACAGCTCATGAGTCGCCAGTGCGTCCCGGGCGCTGAGCACCTTGCCCGCGCGCACCGCGTCGAGGAAGGCGAGCACCGCCTGTTCGATTCCGCGCTGCCGCGCCACCGGCACCCAGTCGCCGCGCCGCCGTACGGTCGGCTGCCCCTTGTGGTCGATCACCTCGGCGAGGTTGATCACCTGGCGCTTGGTGTCCTGCCCGGACACCTCGAGGATCTCCTCGGCCGAGCCACTGAGCCGGTTCATCACGCCGAGCGCGGTGAAGCCGTCCCCGGCGAGCTGGAGCACCACATGGTGCAGCAGGCCGCCCTCGGTGCGGGCGCGCACGGTCACGTCGTCGATCGGGCCCGGCACCAGGAACCGCAGCGTGTCCACGACATGGATGAAGTCGTCGAGGATCATCGCGCGGGGTTCCTCGGGCAGTCCGATGCGGTTCTTCTGCATCAGGATCAGCTCACGCGGGTGGTCGGCGCACTGGGTGTACCCGGGTGCGAAGCGCCGGTTGAACCCGACGGCGAGCGAGACGCCGCGCTCCTCCGCCAGCCTCACCAGCCGCTCCGACTCGGCGAGTTCGTACGCGAGCGGCTTGTCGACATAGGTCGGCACGCCAGCCTCCAGCAGCCTGGTCACGATCTCCGCGTGCACGACGGTGGGCGCGTGCACGAAGGCCGCGTCGAGGCCCTGGGCGATCAGCTCGTCGAGGCCGGTGTGCCGCTGCCCGGCCGGCAGACGCAGGCCGTCGGCGACGCGGGCGAGTGTCGTGGGTGTCCGTGTGTGCAGATGCAGTTCGACCTCGGGCAGCGCGCCCAGCACCGGCAGATAGGCTTTCCGCGCGATGTCACCGAGTCCGATGCAGCCGACCTTCACGGGGGTCTCCTTCAGTGGTTGCCCTGCCGGGGTCATCCCGGAAGCATACGGCCGCCGGAGGCTTCGCAGGCAGGCCGATCCCGGCGGAAAACACATGGTGGAGGCGGTCTCGGTGAGCGATCATGCCTGCATGACGACACAGGTCCCGCGCAGCGAGCCCGCCCTGAACGCCGACGAACGCACCATGCTGGAGGGCTGGCTGGACTACCACCGGCAGACCCTGGCGTGGAAGTGCGAAGGGCTGACCGACGCCCAGCTCAGGACGGCATCGGTCGAACCCTCCGAGCTCTCCCTGATGGGCCTGGTACGACACATGGCGGAGGTCGAGCGCGGCTGGTTCCGCAAGGTCCTCGTGGCCGAGGCCGCAGGCCCGATCTACTACAGCGAGGAGGACCCGGACGGCGAGTTCCACCTGACCGAGGCGGACACCTGGGAGGAGGCGTACGCCACCTGGCAGGCCGAGATCGGGATCGCCCGGAAGAACGCCGCCGGATTCGGTCTCGACGACTTCTCGAAAGGCAGGAACCGGCGCGGTGACGAACCGTTCAACCTGCGTTGGATCTACACGCACATGATCGAGGAGTACGCCCGCCACAACGGCCACGCCGACCTGCTCCGCGAGCGGGTCGACGGAACGACCGGCGACTGAGGCCGTCCGGCGGAGAGGCGCGCGTCAGCTGGTGCCCACGGCCGTCAGCCGGGACCCCCTCGCCCCCTCCGTAAGGGGCCGGAGATCACCCGTGTGGGGCATCCTCCGGTCGTCCACGGTTCCGAATCGGGCCGGACACAGCAGAGTTGCGCGGGTGCATCGAACGAC
Organism: Streptomyces sp. NBC_01390; assembly: GCF_045040105.1. NCBI lineage: Bacteria > Bacillati > Actinomycetota > Actinomycetes > Kitasatosporales > Streptomycetaceae > Streptomyces > Streptomyces sp. NBC_01390. Next base: position 2,223,223 of record NZ_CP109551.1, read on the forward strand.
GACCACCGCAACGCTCCTGGTAACTGTGGCTGTCACGGCCCTCTCCGGCTGCGTCACGATCCAGCACCCGACCGCTCCCGGCCCGTTCCCGGCGCCGTCCCAGCCGTCGGTGCCCCGTCCGGACGGCCGGGCCGAACCCCAGATCGTGCAGGCCCCCGCGCGGGAGGCACTGGAGCTCATCGGCCCCGACCGCAAGCCGCCTCAGGCCCCGCGGACACCGCGGGCCGTGGACGAGCCATACCGCCCGGCCGGAGCGGCGCCCGCGCCGCCACCGGCTGCCGCTCCGGCGCCGCCGCCCCGCCGGACCAAGCCGAAGAAGCGCCCGCCGAAGCCGCAGCGCCGCCACACCCAGCCCCGTGTCGAACTCCCCGAGTTGTCCCGCCCGGTACGCGAGAACACGGACGTGTGCGCCCTCGGCAGGAAGTACGGCGGCTGGGGCAAGGACAGCCCCCAGACGGTCATCTGCAGGGAGGCGTACGGGCGTTGAGCGCGCAGGGGCCTGCCCGGAGCTCAGTCGAGCGGCCCGGGCGGAACTGCTGGTCCGGGCAGGACCGCTGGCCCGGGCAGGACCGCTCACGGGAAGACACTTCCCGGAGCCGTCCGGGCCCCCTCCCTCAGGGCCGCTGTCGCGGCGGCCCCCAGGAATCCCCTTCCGGTCCCCCGGCGGAGTCCCCCTCCCCCAGCCGCAACTCCAGCCGACCGATGGCCGCCCTGACCCCGTCGCCGTAGCTGTCGTCGCCCAGGGCGTCGGCCGCGCCCCGGGCGCGGCGGATGTGGGTCCGGGCGGCGTCGGGGCGGTCCAGCTTCACGTAGTCGGCGGCGAGGTTCAGATGCAGCGACGGGTACAGGGCGCGCACCGCGAGGGCGCCCTCGTGCTGGACGACGTCGTGCTGGACGACCTCCGCGATCCGTTCGTCCGACAGCTCCTGCGCCGCCGACAACGCCCGGAGATCCCACGCCAGTTCGTCCGAGGCGTCGTCCTGCGTGTCGGCCATGTAGTGCGCCAGTGTGCAGCGGTGCAACGGGTCGCCGGCCGCGCCGATCTCCGCCCACAGCCCCAGGAGACGCCCCCGGGCCTCCTCGCGGTCACCGCCGTGATGCAACATGACGGCCTGTCCGATCCTGGTCATCATGGCATCCGGTGCCACCTGTTCCCGCCGCTCCGTCACCGCACCCTCCACCCTCGTCGGCTGTGCCCGTTGTCCTTCCCGACGCTAGCTCCAGGCGCTGACAATCACGGTCAGGCGGGCCGGTGCGGCACCGGCCCGGCGACACGGCTCACCGCTCCGGGTTCAGCCCAGGTCGGGAATCGTCCAGTCGACCGGCTCGTGTCCCTGCCCGGCCACCGCCTCGTTGATCTGGGTGAACGGGCGCGAACCGAAGAACTTCTTCGCCGACAGCGGCGACGGGTGCGCCCCCTTCACCACCACGTGCCGCTCCTCGTCGATCAGCGGGAGCTTCTTCTGCGCGTAGTTGCCCCACAGGACGAACACCGCCGGGTCGGGACGGTCGGCCACGGCCCGGATCACCGCGTCCGTGAACCTCTCCCAGCCCTTCCCCTTGTGCGAGTTGGCCTCGCCGGAACGGACCGTGAGCACCGCGTTGAGCAGCAGCACGCCCTGCTCGGCCCACGGCATCAGATAGCCGTTGTCGGGAACGGGCGTGCCCAGCTCCTCCTTCATCTCCTTGTAGATGTTGCGGAGAGAGGGCGGGGTCTTCACCCCGGGGCGGACCGAGAAGCACAGGCCGTGGCCCTGCCCCTCGCCGTGGTAGGGGTCCTGGCCGAGGATCAGGACCTTCACCTTGTCGTACGGCGTCGCGGCGAGCGCGGCGAACACCTCGTCGCGCGGAGGATAGACAGGGCCCTTCGCCCTCTCCTCCTCGACGAACTCGGTCAGCTCCTTGAAGTAGGGCTGCTGCAGCTCGTCACCCAGGACGCCGCGCCAGGACTCGGGCAGCATGGCGATGTCGGTCACGTGAACTTCCTCCGATGTGCGGTGCGTTCCACTCATCGAAGAACCTACCGGCGCCCACTGACAACGGGGCACCGCCGACGAACGCGGGCGCCGGCCGTGCTCCGGCCGCGGGCCCCGCTACCAGCTGGTCTTCCAGTACAGCTGCCACATCACCATCATCGTCGCCGGGTCGATGGACACCTCGGCGCCGCCGATCTCCTCGCTCGCCGCCACATGCTGCTTGCCCTGCCACAGCGGCAGCAGCCGGGCGTCGTCCAGGAGGATCTGCTGGGCCGCCTTGAACTGGTCGCCCACGGCCCCGCGGTCGCTCTCGCGGCGTGACTCGGGCAGCAGGACGCCGGTGATCTCCGGGGACTTGTACGGCGTACCGAGCGCGTTCTGCTCGCCCACGAAGGGGGCGATGAAGTTGTCGGCGTCGGGGAAGTCGGGGAACCAGCCGCGCCCGAACACCGGGTACTCGCCCTTCTGGTAGCCGTCCACATAGGTCTTCCAGGGGCGGCTCTCGAGCGTGACCGTGAACAGGCCGGAGGCCTCCAGCTGCCGCTTCAGCTCCTCGAAGGCCGGCTTGGTCTGGGAACCGTAGCGGTCGCTCGTGTACCAGAGGGTGAGCGGGACCCGTTCGGTGATGCCGTCCTCAAGGAGGATCTGTCGCGCCTTGGAGGAACTGGGATTGCCGAAGTCGTCGAAGAAGCCCGTGGTGTGGCCGACCAGACCCTTGGGGATCATGGAGTACAGCGGCTCGACGGTGTCCTTGTAGATGTTGTGGGCGAGCGCCGGGCGGTCGACGATCTGGGCGATCGCCTTGCGGACCGAGAGCTTGTTGGACCAGGGGTCCTTGGGGTTGAACACCAGGTAACTGATCTCGGTGGTGGCGTTCTCGACGAGTTGGAGCCCCTCCTCCTTCTCGTTGTCCTCGATGTCGACGATGTCGTCGGCGCTGAGACCTCGGTAGACGACGTCGATGGACTTGTCCCGGAGGGCGGCGGCCAACGCGGACGACTTCTGGAAGTAGCGGATGGTGACGGCGTCGTTTCTGGGGGACGCGATGCCCTTGTAGCGGTCGTTCTTGACGAGTACGGCCTTGTCGCCCTCGTCGTAGGACTCCAGGGTGTACGGCCCGGAGCCGCTGACCTTGCCGTCCTGGCGGAGGGCCTTCGCGGGGTACTCCTCGGGATCCACGATCGACATGGCGGGCGTGGAGAGCACGAAGGGGAAGGTCGCGTCGGCCTGGTTCAGGTGGAAGACGATCCCACGGTCGCCCTTCAGTTCGATCCGGTCGAGGCTGGTCAGCAGTCCGGCGGGGCCGCCGTTGACGTTGATCGTCCTGATCCGGTCGATGGAGTACTTGACCGCCTGCGCGTCCAGGTCGTGTCCGTCGGAGAACTTCAGACCCTCGCGCAGCTCACAGCTGTACACCGTGCTCGAACTGTCGGTGAACTCGCAGCTCTTGGCGGCGTCCGGCTTGGGCTCGGACCCGCCGGTGTCGAAGTTGAGCAGCGTCTGGTGCACGTTGCGGAACAGCTCCCACGAGTTGTCCCAGGAGGCGGCCGGATCCAGTGTGCTGGGCTCGCTGGTCGTCCCCACGACGATCGGCTTCCCCTCGTTGGAGGAGTCGGAGGAGAAGACTCCGCATCCGGCGACCATGGATATGGACGCGGCTGTCGCCAGCTGCCGCAGGCCCCGGTTCCGGTTGAACACGTGCACGCTCCTCGATCTGCCATACCAAGCCAACGGTCGGCAGACCATACCGCAGTGCCCCACCGGGTGGTCCAGCTTCTCGGCAGGCCACTTGATCAGCAGGTATCGGACGACACCGCCCTCGGGCCGCGTGACCTCGGGCGTCGACACCGAAGCATTTTCTGTCAGGTGACACGCATAAGTTTGCAGTGGTCGACATAAAGGCTTTTCGCCACGCATCTTCCGGTAAATGGCAAAGCCGACGTCAAAACCCGCTGCCCCACCACCCCCCGATTACGAAGGCGAGCGCCCGTCTTTCGACGAGCGCCCGCCCCACTCCGTACCGCTACGTCAGCTGTTGCCGGCCTTGAGGAAGATGCCTCCGTCGACCACGAGCGTCTGACCGGTGATCCAGTCGGCCTGGGACGAGGTCAGGAACGCGGCGGCGCCCCCGATGTCGGCGGGTACGCCGAGCCGGCCGAGCGGGTAGGCGGCGGCCGCCTCCTCTTCGCGGCCCTCGTAGAGCGACTGCGCGAACTTCGTCTTCACGACGGCCGGCGCGATCGAGTTGACCCGCACCCGGGGCGCGTACTCGTACGCCAGTTGCACGGTCAGGTTGTCCATCGCGGCCTTGCTGATGCCGTACGCGCCGATGAACGGCGAGGCTGAGAGGCCCGCGACGGACGTGATGTTGACGATCGCCCCGCCGTTGTCCTTCTGCCAGGCGTGCCAGGTCCTCTGAGCGAAGCCCAGCGCCGAGACGACGTTCGTCTCGAAGACCTTGCGTGCCACGTTGAGGTCGAGGTCGGCGATCGGCCCGAACACCGGGTTCGTACCGGCGTTGTTGACGAGGAAGTCGACGCGTCCGAACGCCTCGACGGTGCGCTCGACGGCGACGGCCTGGTGGGCCTCGTCGTGGGCCTTGCCGGCCACGCCGATGACCCGGTCGGCACCGAGTGCCTCGACGGCTTCCTTGAGCGCGTCCTCGTTGCGTCCTGTGATGCAGACCCGGTCACCGCGCGCGAGGAGCGCTTCCGCGATGCCGTAGCCGATGCCTCGGCTGGCGCCCGTGATGAGGGCGACCTTGCCCGAGAGTTCCACTGTGGTCATGTTCCTGTTCCCCGGCCTTTAGTCGAGCGGTCCGCCGGCGACGTACAGCACCTGGCCGGAGACGAATCCGGCGGCATCGTCGGTGAAGAAGGCGATCGCGTTGGAGATGTCGTCCGGGGTGCCGACGCGCTGCACCGGGATCTGGGTCGCGGCGGCGGCCTTGAAGTCCTCGAAGCCCATACCGACGCGCTCGGCGGTGGCGGCGGTCATGTCGGTGGCGATGAAGCCGGGGGCGACGGCGTTCGCGGTGACGCCGAACTTGCCGAGCTCGAGGGCGAGGGTCTTGGTGAAGCCCTGGAGACCGGCCTTGGCGGCGGAGTAGTTGACCTGGCCCCGGTTGCCCTGGGCGGAGGACGAGGACAGGTTGACGATCCGGCCGAACTTGGCGTCCACCATGTACTTCTGACAGGCCCTCGACATCAGGAAGGCGCCGCGCAGGTGCACGTTCATGACCGTGTCCCAGTCGGACACGCTCATCTTGAAGAGCAGGTTGTCGCGCAGGACACCCGCGTTGTTGACGAGGATCGTCGGTCCGCCCAGTTCCTCGGCGATGCGCGTGACCGCGGCCGCGACCTGCGCCTCGTCGGAGACGTCACAGCCGACGGCGATCGCCTTGCCACCGGCTGCGGTGATCTTCTCGACGGTGTCCTTGCACGCGGCCTCGTCGAGGTCGATCACCGCGACGGCGCGGCCCTCCGCCGCCAGTCGTACGGCGGTCGCGGCGCCGATGCCTCGCGCACCGCCGGTGACCACGGCGACCCGCTGCTCAGTGGTGGACATTGCTGGTTCTCCTCGCCCTTGAAAAGCCTGCGGTCCACGGTACGCCCTCAGGTGAGCGACCGCTTAGTACCTTCAGTACCCGTGACGCTAGAAGTCCTGGCACCCGGTGTCAACGGCATGTCACTGCGGTGTGAGCCATTACCTGACCAGCAGAGCCAGCAGTCGCTCCGTCTCGGCCATCGGATCGGCCGTGAGCCCCGTGTGCACAGGCCCCGGCTGGACCACGGTCGAGCGCGGCGCGATCAGCCAGCGAAAGCGCCGACCGGCATCGTCCAACCCTGCCTGACCTGCTGCTTCGCCGCCCGCACAGACCCCTTCCACGGCATGCAGCGCGGCCCGCACACCGGCCACGTCGGCCGCGGGGTCCAGCGCCCGCAGCTTGCCCTCGTCCAGATGCGTACGCGCCGCGACGAAGGACCTGGCGCGGCAGTACACCAGGACGCCGGCGTTGAAGCACTCGCCGCGCTCGATCCGCGGTACGACCCGCAGCAGCGCGTACTCGAAGACGTCCCGCTCGCTCACTTCTCCCCCTCGAAGCCCGTGACGCCCTTGACGCCCTTGACGCCCTTGAGCCGCTCGTGGATGACGGCGGCGCGCGCGAGAAGCGGCTCCGCGTAGGCCCGCCGGAGCGCGTCCGGCGAGTTGAACCCGGGTTCGTCCGCGAGCCACGCGTCGGGGATCTCCGCGGTCACCTCGGCGAGCAGTTCGGCGGTGACCAGCGGCGCAAGTTCGGCGGCGGCCGAGGCGATGTCAGGGCCGAAGCGGGCGAGCGCGTGCTCGGAGACGTCGTACGGCTTGGCGGCGGACGCCTGCACGCCGGGCCAGTTGTGGTGCCAGATCATCGTGGCGCCGTGGTCGATGAGCCACAGGTCGCCATGCCACATCAGCAGGTTGGGGTTGCGCCAGGACCGGTCGACGTTGTTGACGAGCGCGTCGAACCACACCACCCGCCCGGCGTCCTCGGCGCTCACCTCGAAGGCGAGGGGGTCAAAGCCGAGCGCCCCCGACAGGAAGTCCATGCCGAGGTTGGTGCCACCGCTCGACCTGAGCAGCCCCTGCACCTCCTGGTCGGGTTCACCGAGGCCCAGCACCGGGTCGAGGGCGACCGTCACCAGCCCGGGCACCCGCAGCCCCAGCCGGCGGGCCAGTTCACCACAGACGACCTCGGCGACGAGTGTCTTGCGGCCCTGTCCCGCGCCGGTGAACTTCATGACGTACGTCCCGAGATCGTCACCCTCGACGAGCCCCGGCAGCGAACCGCCCTCACGCAGAGGCGTGATGAAGCGGGTCGCGGTGACCTCTTTCAGCATTTTCCCAGGCCACCCAACTCTTCAACCTTGAATTCCGGAGCGTCTCGACCGACGTGCGGCCGGCCTCCGACCTCCGGCATGAAGGGAGCATAGTAACCAAGGGTGATGGCCGACGAGCTGTGTCGGCAACGAACGTACTGGCGCGTTCACGCCCTGATGCCGGGGCCGCCTGAACGGCGCGCGCGCAGGGTTCGTATCTTCGTACGGATCAGCAAACGCCTCCGAAAGGAATGTCAGCATGAGCAGCGCCTCGCTTCAGCCCGTATCGGGACCGGGTCGTCGTACGGTCATGGCGGCGGCCGGCGCGGCGGGGCTCGCCGTCGCGCTCACCGCGTGCGGCTCGGAGGACGACTCGTCCGACAAGGCAACCGAACAGGGCGCTGCCGCCGGCACCGCCCTCGCCAAGACCTCCGACATCCCGGAGGGCGGCGGCAAGATCTTCAAGGACCAGGGTGTGGTGGTCACCCAGCCGACGGCGGGCACCTACAAGGCGTTCTCGTCGAAGTGCACGCACGCGGGCTGCGCGGTGACGGGCATCACCAACGGCGTCATCACCTGCCCGTGCCACAACAGCGAGTTCTCGGTCGCGGACGGCAGCGTGAAGAAGGGCCCGGCGACCAAGGCACTGGCCGCCGAGTCGATCACCGTGTCCGGGGACTCCATCACACTCGCCTGACCATCACCCTCGCCGGGCGCGGCGAGGCCGCTTGAGACAGGCCAGCACCTCGTCGGTGGTCGCGACCGTGGCGACCAGCGCGAGGGTGTTGCGGATCATCGCGGGGGTGTAGTCGGAGGGCACCCCCGCGATGGCGTCCCTGGGGACGACGACGGTGTATCCACGGTTCACGGCGTCGAACACGGCGTTGGGAATCGCGACGTTGGCCGACACACCGGTCACGATCAGCGTGCGGCAGCCCAGGTTGCGCAGCAGGGCGTCGACGTCGGTGCCCTGGATCGGCGACAGGCCGTGCAGCCGCCGTACGACGAAGTCCTCGTCGGCGACCTCGATCGGCGGTGCGACGCGTACCGCGGTGGTGCCGGAGAGCTGCTGGACGGGGAGCCGTTCGGCGGCTCGGAACAGTCGGGCGTTGCGGTTGGCGCCTCGGCCGTCCGGACGCCGTTCGGCGATGGCGTGGACGACCTGGACCCCGGTGTCGTGGGCGGCCTCGACCAGTCTGGCAACCTGGCCAAGTGCCCCGGACGACCGTGCCTCCGCGGCGAGTTCGGGCAGGGCGCTGTCCGGACCGACGACGCCCTGCTGGCACTCGACGGTGAGCAGGACCGTGGTCGCGGGGTCGAGGAGTTCGCTGAGCTGTTCGTACGACGGCATGGCGCTCCCTGGTCGCGGACCATATGGACGGCCGAGGGAGAGTAACGCCCACCGCGTGCGGGCGGAAGGCAGCCCGATTTACTCTTCTGACGCGAGACAACAAGAGCAAGAGGGGGATCACATGACCGTGGCTCAGCGCCGAGGCCGGAAGATCATGATGACGCCGGGCGAGCTGGACGAGTTCCTGACGACCCAGCGCACCTGCCGGGTCGCCACCGTGTCGGCCGACGGCGCACCGCATGTGAGCACGTTGTGGTTCGCCTGGGACGGCGTCTCGATGTGGCTGTACTCGGTGGTCCGCAGCAAGCGCTGGACCGACCTGACCCGGAATCCGAAGGTCGCGATCGTCGTCGACACGGGCGAGGAGTACGACGAACTGCGCGGCGTCGAACTGTCCGGCACCGTCGAGTTCGTCGGCGAGTCGCCTCGCATCGGGGAACTGCGCGCCGAACTGGACGTCCCGGAAACGCTGTTCGCCCGCAAGAACTTCCGCCTCGACGAGATGCCCCACGACGGCCGACACGCCTGGATACGCCTGACCCCGGAAAAAACAATCTCCTGGGACTTCAGCAAACTGCCCCCGCAGTAACGGATGTTCGCCAGTAGCAACTCTTCTCCATACATTGGCGGTGCTCCTCCGGAACCGGCGGCACTTCTCCAGCGCTGGCGGTACTTCTCCAGCGCAGGCCCGCATTTCCAGCCCGTCCGGCGCTTGAGGACAAGGCCCCTTCAGGGCCGGAGGGGGGTCTGGGGGCGCAGCCCCCAGGACCGGGCCAGGCAAGAGCGGCGGGGGCAAGCCCCCGCTACGACGCACACTCCACCGCCCGCCCGACCACCCGCAACGCCCCCACCGCCGCCCGGATCGACGGCCGCCGATCCGCATCCGCACGCCACACCACATACACATGCCGACGCACACGCTGCCGCAGCGGGACGGTGACGACTCCCGCCGGCACGGGATGCCGGCCCAGCAACGGCGCAATGCACACCCCGAGCCCCGCCGCGACCAGCGCCAACTGCGTATGCGTCTCCGCCGCCCGGTGACCGACGCACGGCTCGACGCCCTTGGACCGCAGCGTGAACATCAGCCACTCGTGGCAGAACTCGCCCTCGCCCCACGTGATCCACTCGTCCTCGGCGAACTCCTCCAGGTCCACCTCGCCGCGGCCGGCGAGCGGATGGCCCACCGGCATCGCCACGTCCGCCGGGTCGTCGAGGATCGGCGCCTTCACCAGACCGTCGGGCAGCGGCATCGGCTTGTTGTACCAGTCCAGCACGATTGCCAGGTCGAGGTCCCCGCGCACCACCCCGGCGACGCCGGCCTCCGGTTCCAGCTCGCACGAGCGCAGCCGCAACCCGGGGTGCTCCGCGCGCAGGGCCGCGAGCGCGGCCGGGAACAGTCCGCGCGCGGCGGTCGGGAACGCCGAGAGCCGCAACTCACCCACCACCTGCCCACGCTGTGCCTCCAGGTCCGACTGGGCCAGCTCGACCTGGGACAGGATGCGCGCGGCGTGGTCCGCGAGCAGGCGTCCGGCGTCGGTGAGGCGCACGCCTCGCCCGTTCTTCGCGAGGAGCTGCTGCCCCACTTCCCGCTCCAGCTTGGACATCTGCTGCGAGACGGCCGACGTCGTCACATGCAGCCCCTCGGCCGCCCCGCTGACCGAGCCGTGCCGGGCGAGGGCGTCGAGGGTACGAAGGCGCTCCAGGTTCAACATGTAAGTGATTCTACGAGATGAGGCGAACACATACTCGCTTGTGCTACGAGATCGACTCCGGGATCGTGTCCTGCATGAGCCGCCTCACCACTCCGGATCCCACAACACCGGCACCTCCGCCGGACCCCTCACCCACGCACACGTCCACCTCCGCCGCCCCCTCCATCTCAGCCTCCACCCGCGGCCACCACCGCTCCACCCTCGACTGGCGCGTCCGCTTCGGCGTGCTGTCCCTGATCTGGGGCTTCAGCTTCCTGCTGATCAAGGTCGGTACGCAGGGATTCGAGCCGTTCCAGGTCACCTTCGGCCGGCTGCTGTTCGGTACGGCGGTCCTGGCGGCGGCGTTGGTGGTGAAGCGGGAGCGGCTGCCGCGCGGCGCACGCACATGGGGGCATCTCGCGGTGGCCGCGTTCCTGCTGAACGCGCTGCCGTTCTCGCTGTTCGCGTACGCGGAGCTGACGATCCCGTCCACCCTGGCCGGTATCTGCAACGCGACCTCGCCCCTGTGGGGCATGGCCCTGTCCCTGGTCGCACTCTCGGAGGACCGGCCCACGCGGGTGCGGGTGGCCGGTCTCGGCCTGGGCTTCCTGGGCGTACTGACCGTGCTGGGCGCCTGGCAGGGCTTCCACGGACTGGACGCGACGGGCACGGCACTGGCGCTCCTCGCCTCGCTCAGCTATCCGGTCGGCTGGATCTACGTCCGCCGCACGCTGGCGGGGTCGACCCACTCCCATCTGTCGCTCAGCGGCGCCCAGCTGCTGCTGGCCACCCTTCAGCTGGCCGTGGTGACACCGCTGTTCACCGAGATACCCGACCGTCTCCCGGTCGGGCCGCTGCTCGCGATCGTCGCCCTCGGCTCGCTGGGCACTGGGTTCGCGATGCTGCTGCAGTACGGCCTGGTCGCCGAGACGGGGCCGACGACCGCCCAGATGGTCACGTACTTCATCCCGGTCATCGCCACGGTCGCGGGCGTCACCTTGCTCGGCGAGACCCTGGCCTGGTCGACACCGGTGGGCGCGGTGGTGGTCCTGGCCGGAGCGGCGCTCACCCAGGCCACACCCGGCCGCCGCCGTCGCCGGGCCGAGCCTCAGTCATGAGTCGGCGCGCCCAGCACAGCACTGACCTGGCCTGATCCGCATCAGGCGTAGGTCCGTGCCTGCGCCGGTCTCACAGCGGCGGCGATGGCGTCCGCCAGCGGACCCGTCTCCTGCGGGGTCAGTGTCGCAACCGTCACCCGGATCCCGGAAGGCGCGTTCATCCGGAAGCGCGCGCCGGGGGCGACGGCCCAGCCGGCATGCAGCAGCCGGGCGACCGCGCCGGTCTCGTCCGGCACGGGGATCCACACGTTGAGTCCACTGCGCCCGTGGGCCGCGACCCCGCGCCGCGCCAGCGCGTCGATCAGCGCGTCCCGGCGCCGCCCGTAGGCCGAGGCGACCGCGCGCGCGTCCAGCGCGCCGTCGGCCCACAGTCGCACGACGGCCCGTTGCAGCAGCCGGCTCACCCAGCCCGGCCCGAGCCGCTGCCGCCCCAGGACCCGGTCCACGGTGACGGCGTCCCCGGTGAGCACGGCGAGGCGCAGATCAGGGCCGTAGGCCTTCGCGACCGAGCGGACGAACGCCCAGTGCCGGGTGGCCCCGGCCAGCGGGTGGAGGGGCTGCTCGACGATCCGGTAGCCGTGGTCGTCCTCGATGAGCAGCGTCTCCGGGTGCTCCCGGAGCACGGAACGCAGCGCACGCGCGCGCGTGGCACTCAGCACGGCCCCGGTCGGATTCTGCGCCCGGTCGGTGACGATCAGCGCCCGCGCCCCGGCCGCCAGCGCCTGCCGTACGTCCTCGGCGATCGGACCCTCGTCGTCGACGCCCACCGGGACCATGCGCAGCCCGAGTGCCGGCACGAGGTCCAGCAGCCCACCCCACCCGGGATCCTCGACGGCCACCGTGTCACCGGGTTTGAGGTGTACGGCGATGACGCGTTCGATGCCGTCCAGCGCGCTGGAGGTGACGGCGAGAGGCCCGTCCGGCACACCGTCGGCGTCGAGGTCGGCGCGGGCGATCCGGGCCAACTCCGGTTCGACGATGGCGTCTCCGTAGAGCACCGGCGCACGGTCGCCCTGCTCGCCCGCGGCCGCGAACGCCGCCGCCAGTGACGGCAGCAGCGCGGGATCGGGGTTCCCGTGCGCCACGTCCCGCACACCCGTCGGCACCTCCACCCGGATGTACTCGCGCCCGGTGGTGGCCGGCTTGGAGCGCACCCGGCTGCCGCGTCGCCCATGGGTCTCGATGACCCCCCGGTCACGCAGGGTCCGATAGGCGGCGGCGACGGTGTTCGGATTCACGCCGAGCCGCTCCGCCAACTCCCGCATGGGTGGCAGCAGTTGCCCGGGCTCCAGCTCGCCGGCACCCACCGCGCGTTCGACGCTCGCGGAAATCTCTGCTGCGCCTCGACCTTTGATCGGATATTCTCCTAGCACAACAGAGATTATGCACTAGTGCAATCAAACCCGCAAGGAGACGACGATGCCGGGGACCACACAGGACGCACGGGACACGCAGGGCGCGCGGGACGCCATACAGGGAGCGGCACCGCAGGGAGTCGCCGAGCCCTCCCCCCAACCACCCGCCGACACCTACGCCCCGACCGACCGCACGGTCCCCACGCGCTCTCCCGGCCGGGCTTCGTACGACAAGGAGTCGGTGCACGCGATCCTCGACGAGGGATACGTCTGCCACCTCGGGTTCGTCCGGGACGGCGCGCCGATCGTCCTGCCGACGCTGTACGGACGGGTGGGCGAGCGCCTCTACGTGCACGGGTCGACGGGCTCGCGCCCGTTGCGGATGACGGGCCAGGCCGACCCGGGCCTCCCGGTGTGCCTGACGGTCACACATGTGGACGCGCTGATCCTGGCCCGGTCCGCCTTCCACCACTCGATCAACTACCGCTCGGTGGTGGTCCATGGCATCGCCCACCAGGTGACGGACCCCGACGAGAAGCGCATGGCCCTGGACGCCCTGGTCGACCACGTCGTGGCCGGCCGCTCCGCGGACTCGCGCCCCGCCAACACCAAGGAACTGGCCGCCACCGCCGTGATCCGCGTCGACCTCGACGAGGTCTCCGCGAAGGTGCGCACGGGCGGGGTGAACGACGAGCCGGAGGACCTCGCGCTCCCCCACTGGGCCGGCGTGGTCCCCCTGCGCAAGGGCTACGAAACCCCGGTCGACGACGCGGAGTTGACGCCCGGCATCCAGCTCCCGGCCTACCTCACGGCCGGTTGATCCGGATGCTGGTCCACCCCTGGGACGCACCGCGCGACGACGCGGAATGGCAACAGTGGCTGTCCGCGCACGACTTCGGCCAGCTCGCCGTCAACGGCCTTCCGGGCGAGGCGCCGTACGTCCAGCCACTGCACTTCGCGTACGACGCCGAGCGCGCCGAGGCCGTCACCCATCTGGCTCGCCCGAATCCTCTCTGGCCCGCGCTGGAGAGGAACCCGGTCGTCCTGCTCAGTTTGGTCGACGACTACACGTTCATCCCCGGACCGTGGCAGGCCGCGCCGGACGGTCCGTCCGAGCACGGGACGCCGACGAGCTTCTACGCGGCGGTGCAACTCCGCTGCACCGCCCACGTCGTGGACGACCCGGCGGAGAAGGCCGCCCTGCTCAACCGCCAGCTGGGCCACTTCCAGCCGGAAGGCGGCTCGGCGCGAGTGGCGGTGGGCGAGGACCCGTTCGGGCGGATGCTCGCCGGTATCCGTGGCATCAGGCTCGAAGTGACGGACGTACAGGCGAAGTTCAAGTACGCCGAGAAGAAGCCGACGGAGGTCCAGGACCGTATCGCCGCCGGGCTCGCGGCGCGGGGCGGCCCAGGGGACGCGGACGCACTGAGGGTTCAGCGGCGCAGGCGGGGGCTGTAGCGAAGCGGGCCTCCCCGATCACGTCGACGAGCACGCCGACGTACCGGCGCTCCGCGTCTCCGCCACCGCGAGCCCGGCCACCGCGCCCAGCATCAACAGGGTGCCCACGACCGTCGCCGCCGTCAGCTGTTCACCGAGCAGAGTGACGGCGAGAACCGCCGCGCTCACCGGCTCCAGGAGCATGACCACGGATACGGTCGCCGACCGGACGACGGCCGCTCCGGCGAAGTACAGCCCGTACGCCAGCGCGGTCGGCACGGCGGCGACGTACACCAGAAGCCCGGCGAACCGCAGGCCGTCGTCGGTGTGCGGCAGGAGCCCCTCGGCGAGCCCGAACGGCAGCAGGCAGAGAGTCGTGACGCCGAAGACCCTGACGGACGTGGCGAACGCGTCCGTTCCGCCGTCCCGCCCCCACCACCGGGTGAGGAGGGTCATCGCCGCGTAGCCGGCGGCTGACACCAGCGCCCATGCGACACCCGACGGCCGCACCTGGGCACCGTCGCTGCCCAGCACCAGCACCGCGAGCCCGGTGAGCGCCCCGGCGACGGCGACGGTCCCGCCGGCCCCCAGCCGTTCACCCAGGGCAAACCGGGCGCCCAGCGCGATGAGGACGGGCCCCGCGCCGAGGGTCACGACGGTGGCGACCGCGAGGCCGGTGGCCTGGACGGACGCGAAGTACGCGGTCTGGAAGACGGCCAGCAGGAACCCGGTGACAGCGGCCCGCAGGGCCTTTCGTCGCCACGGTTCGGGCCTCACGTCCGGACGGCGGCGCAGCGCCCCGGCGAGGAGCAGCAGCACGAAGCCGCCCGCGCAGCGCCAGAAGGAGAGAGCGACCGGGCCCAGGTCGCTCACCCGGTAGACAAGGGAGGCGACGGCGCCCGCGGTACCCCACGCGGCACCGGCGACGGTCAGGAACAGCAGGCCTCGCCCGATGGGCAGACCGGAAACGGCATTCGACACGAGAGTCTCCGCAGACGCGCGAAGACCGGCCGAAGGCCGCCCGCCGCGCGGAAGTTGACGAAAGGACCCGAACTCTCAGGGCTCCACGGGGTCCTCTGGCTTCGTCTGCGGGCAGCACCGTTCAGCCCGACGGCGATACGTCGGGCATGTTCTTCGGGGAGCCCGCCTCAGGCGGCCGGAGGCGGAAGGACGAGTGCGCGCGCGTGCATGATCACGACCCTAGGCGGCGGTACGGCGGGCCGCCACATCCTTTTCGGGTCCTCGGGCGACCGGCTTCGCCGACCCCTTGGCGGGCGCCGACGACTGTGCGATGAACGCCCCCACGAGCACCACCGCACCCCCCGCGATCTGGGGAGCCGAAAGATGCTCGCCCAGCAGCACCCAGGCCAGCACGGTCGCGATGACCGCCTCCAGGCACGCCACGACCCCGGCGACCTGCGGCGAGAGCCGCCGCACGGCGAGGATGCCGGTGACGTAGGCGACGACCGTGGCGACCAGCACGATCCAGCCCAGCAACAGCCCGGCCGCGACGGGCGTGCCGTTCATGTGCGCGGTGCCCGTGAGCACCGACCAGTCCATGCGCCACGGACGCGCCACGACGGTCAGCACGAGGGCGCCGACCAGCAGGCCGTACGCGATGACACCGAGCGGGTCCGGCGCCTCGTCACCCGCGTCGCTGCCCTGGTCGGACAGGACGAAGTAGCCGACCTGACAGCAGGCGGCGGCGACCGCGAGCAGCAGCCCCACGGCGTCGAAGCCGAGCCCGGACCAGATCTCGACGACACAGGCGAGGCCGCCGACCGCGAGGACGACTCCGAGCGCGGCGGCACGGCTCACGGGCCGCCGCTGCACGAACCGCACCCAGCCCAGCACCAGGGCGGGTGCGAGGTACTCGACGAGCAGGGCGACCCCGACCGGGATCCGGGAGATCGCCGCGAAGTAGCAGGCCTGGACCCCGGCCACGGCGAGCAGTCCGAACCCGGCGATCAGCGCGGGCCGCCTGCGCACCAGCGCACGGTGCCGGACGGCCAGGGGCAGCATCACGAGGGCCGCGCCCGTCACCCGCAGCCACACCACGTGCAGCGGATCGAGTCCCGCCTCGATCAACGGCTTGGCCGCGACCCCGGACCCGCCGAACGCGACCGCCGACACCAGCGCGAGCCCGAGCCCCACGCCCTTGCCCCGACCGACCTCACCACTCCCTGACGTACGCACCGGCAACATGATGGCAGGCGACGACATGAGCGTCACCCCGGATGACACCTGTCTCACCGACTGGACCGCCCCGCAGGAACCTGTCGCGCAAGCCCACACAGGGTCACAGCTCACGACTCACGACTCAGCGGTAACCGTCGAGTCCCTCGGCGTACTCCTCGCATCCGGCCACCCTCAGTTCGACCTGCCTCTCGACCTGCCTCAGCCGCTCCGGCAGCTCCCGCGCGTCGACTCCGCCCCGGCGCAGCACCTCGACGGCCCGGGACTGGGGATCCTGGATGATCGCCGCGAGCAGATCGACGCCGCGGGCCGGTGCGTCTCCGCGTCGCGCGGCCCGTTCGAACGCCTCCTCCAACGCGCTCGCCGCGACCGGTGACCAGCCCATCGTTCCGGCTGCGCCCGGCAGCACGGGCAGCGCCCCGGAGTCCTCGACCGAGCCCTGCCAGCGCAGCCCGTAACCGATGCTGCGCTGCACGAGATAGCCGAGCAGCCGTGCGACCTGCGGGTCGCCGCCCTCGAACACCGATCGCACCTCGGGATCGGACTCCAGGAGCGTGTGCAGCAGATGGGCCGTGTCGATCTGCCGGTCCCCGTCCCGCAGCGCCCGTCTGCGCGCGCCGGCGACCACCGCTGCCAGCTCGGAAGTGAGCCTGGCATCGTTGTCCAAGCGGTTCGCGCCGTGCTCGGTGGTCGACTGCCGGGGAATACTGGATCGCACACCCCCACCCCATCAGTCCCCGCTCTCCCGGTCATCCCCGCGACGCACCATTTCCGTGTCCCACGGAGGGTGTGCACCGGCGGCGGAATCTCCTCCTTACGGAGGACATCACGCCGCTCCCCCACGAGATCGACACAAGGGGCGCGCACCCTCATTCCGCACGCCCCGGGCGCAACCGGAGAAACCCCTCCCACGTCCCACACCAACATGGAGAGGTGCTGGCTGGTGGCGCTGCCGTCCACGGACGGGAGGCAGTACGTGTACCGGGTGTACGCCCCGGAGGACGCACTGCTCGCCGACCTGTTCTGGGAGGCGTGGCACTGTCACGACGAAGGGCCCTTCCCGCGCGCGTGGGACCTGTTCGACGCGGCTGTGATACGGCGGGTCGGCTGAGCCGGTCCCGCCCGCCGGCTCGGCGCGTCTATTTCTGACGACTCGTCAGTATTGAATGTTCCGGCCCGTGCGACTACGTTCCGCGACACCGCAGCCCGAGACACAGAGGTGGTCGCATGGCCGAAATTAGCGCGGAGGCTCAGATCCAGGCACCGGCGGAGAAGATCTGGGCGCAGCTGACGGACTGGTCGGCGTACGGAGCGTGGAACGCGACCCACACGAGCTTCCCGAAGGGCGGCCCCTCCACCTTGGAGGTCGGCGGCACCTTCGAGGAGAACATGAAGCTGATGGGCTTCCCGGCCGAGGTCGAATGGACCATCGCGGAGTTGGAGCCCGCCCGCACACTGGCCATCCGGGGCAAGGGACCGATGGCCGTGAACGTCGCCACGCGCTACACCCTCACACCCGACGGCGACTCCACGACGGTCCGGATCGACGGTGAGTTCACCGGCGCGGCCGTCTCCCTGATGGCCGGAAAACTGAAGGACTCGGGGACGGCCGCCCTCAACGAGTCCCTGCGCAAGCTGGCCGGCCTGGTGAGCTGAGCCCGGCCGCCACGACCGTACGACAGACAGCACAAAGGCGCCCCGCGGACACTTCCGCGGGGCGCCTGTGCGCTCTGGGGGACACGCCGCCGGGGCGGTCACGTCTCCGAGGGCGGCCCATCAGTCTTCGTCGGCGAGGATCAGATACAGCTTCTTGCGCGCTTCGTTTATCACCGTGAGCGCCTTCTCGCGCTGCTCCTTGCTGCCCGTCTTCCAGACCTGGCCGAAGGCCTCCATCAGACCGACGCCGGCCTGGCGGATGTCGTTCAGCGCCTCCCAGTCGACGCCGCGCCCGGCTTCTTCCCAGGGTGCGTCGGGGCCCTCGTCGGCCGCCGTGCGACCGGACTCGGTGAGCGCGAACAGCTTCTTGCCGCCCTCGCTCTCGCTGGCGATCAGGCCCTCGTCCTCCAGCAGTTGAAGGGTGGGGTAGACCGAGCCCGGGCTGGGCTTCCACGCCCCTCCGCTGCGCTCGGCGATCTCCTGGATCATCTCGTAGCCGTGCATGGGCCGGTCCTTCAGCAGGGCCAGGATCGACGCGCGGACGTCACCGCGCCGCGCCCTGCCCCGCGGTCCGCCCCGGCCGCCACGCCCGCCCCAGGGCCCCGGGCCGAAGCCGGGTCCACCCGGACCGCCGGGACCGCCGAAACCGGGCCCGAAGGGGCCGAAGGCGGCGCGCCGCCCCTCGAAGCCACCCCGCCCGAAGGGTCGGGGGCCGCCATGACCATGTGCGTGCCCGGGACCGAAGCCCGGACCGAATTCCTCTCCATGGGAACGCATCGCAACCACTCCATTCGTTGTCTTGTCGTTGATCTGTCGCGATGCGTCAACGATATATCGGAATAGCTCGCACGACAACCCTCGCGGGAAGTGGCAAGAAGTGACCCAGGCCACAGTAGAAACGATGACGTTTCGATAGAGGTGAGAGTTAGGCTGACGACACCGAAGTGAACGAAACGGTTTCGTACAAGGAGAGTGCCCCCCATGGCCTCCGTACTCGTCGTACATCGCCAGTCCCTGCAACGTCTCGGACTGCGCATGCTGCTCGCGGCCCAGCCCGACCTGACCGTCGTCGGCGAGGCGACGAGCGGCGCCGAGGCCGTTCGTATGAGCGCCGCGCTCGGACCCGACGTCGTGCTGATGGACAGCCTGGTGATCGACATAGACGGCGTCGACGTCATCCGTCGCATCAGCCGGCCCCCCACCCTGCTGCCGGTCGCCGAGCCCGCGAGAGTGGCAGCACAGCGCCCGCGCGTGCTGGTACTGACCCCCACCGACCACGAGCGGCACGCCTACGCGGCCCTGCGCGCCGGAGCCGGCGGCTTCCTCCCCCAGGACGCCACCCCCGAGGAACTGACCGCGGCCGTCCGTATCGTGGCCGCCGGAGACGCCGTCACCACCCCCGGCCTCACCCGCGCTCTCATCGACACCGTCCGGCTCGAGCGCGCCTTCGGCTCACCCGAGCGGGTGAGCGAGCTCGACGCGCTCACCAGTCGCGAACGCGACGTCCTCACCGCGGTCGCCGCCGGCTGGTCCAACACCGAGATCGCCACCCGGCTGTCCATCTCGCCGACCACGGTCAAGTCCCACGTCAGCCGCATCCTCGCGAAGATCGGCGCACGCGCGCGCGTGCAGGCCGTCGTCTTCGCCTACGAGTCCGGCCTCGTCCGACCGGCGGCCGCCTGACGCTCCGCCCCACCCGACAGGTCCAGCAGCCGGAAATTGGCCTTGGCCCGCCTCCCCGCTCCCCCTCTAGCGTCATCCCCATGCGCATACGAATCGTCGACGCCTTCACCGACCGCCCCTTCGCCGGCAACCCGGCCGGCGTCATGCTCCTCGACGCCTTCCCGGACGACACCCGTCTGCAGCGGATCGCCCTGGAGGTCAACCACGCCGAGACGGCGTTCGCGCACCCGCTGTCCGACGGCGGCGAGGCCGACTGGGCGCTGCGCTGGTTCACCCCGGCCGCCGAGGTCGCGATGTGCGGCCACGCCACGCTCGCCACGGCCCACGTCCTGCACACCACAGGCAGCCACACGGGACCCGTACGGTTCTCCACCCTCAGCGGCGTGCTCACCGCGACGCCCCACGAGGACGGTTCCATCACCCTCGACTTCCCGACCGCCCCCCTCACCCGCGTCGAACCCCCCGCCGGGGTCGCCGAGGCCCTGGGCGCCGAACCTCTCGCGGTCTTCGACACCGGCCCGAACATCAATGACCTGCTGATCGAGGTCGCCGACGAGAAAACGGTCCTGTCTCTCGCCCCCGACCTCAAGGCCCTCGCCGCCCGCTCGGAACGCGGGGTCATCGCCACCGCCCGCGCCGACGACCCCGCCGGGGGCTACGACTTCGTCTCGCGCTGCTTCTTCCCACGGATCGGCATCGACGAGGACCCGGTCACCGGCAGCGCCCACACCGCCCTCGCCCCCTACTGGTCCGAGCGTCTCGGCCGCCCCGACCTCACCGGCCTCCAGGCTTCCGCCCGCAGCGGCCTGGTCCGTACGGAACTCCGCGGCGACCGCACCCTGCTGACCGGCCGAGCGGTCACCACCATCGACGGCGAGCTACTCGCCTGAGGGCACGCGAAACCTGAGGGCACAGGGAAGGGGCGTACGAAACCCTCGTACGCCCCTCACTCCCGTCCCCCGGAACCCTCAGGCGGTGGGCAGCCACCCCACCTTGCCCGCCAGCAGGGCGTAACCCACGAACGCCCCGATGTCGAGCAGCGAATGCGCCACGACCAGGGGGCCCACCCGCCCCCAGCGCCGGTAGAGGTACACGAACACCACCCCCATCACCATGTTGCCGATGAACCCGCCGATGCCCTGGTACAGGTGGTACGACCCGCGCAGGACGGCACTAGCCACCAGTGCCGTCCCCGGGGTCCACCCCAACTGGCCCAGCCGGCGCAGCAGATACGCGACGACGATCACTTCCTCCAGTACGGCGTTCTGCACAGCCGAGAGGATCAGCACCGGGTACTTCCACCACACCTCGGGCAGCGCCTCCGGCACCACCGTGAGGTTGAAACCGAGGCCACGGGCCGCCAGGTAGAAGGCGATTCCGGTGCTGCCGATCACCGCCGCGATCGCGGCCCCGCGCCCCAGATCGGGCCAGGGCCTGGTGCGGTCGAAGCCCAGCGTCCGCAGCCCCTTCCCCTCCCGCAGCAGGAAATGCGCAACCAGGGCGACCGGCACCAGCGCCGTCGTGATGCCGAAGAGCTGCCAGGCGAGGTCCAGCCATGGCCGGCCCGGAGCCGCCGAGGCGTTGAGGGTGGCCGCCTGATCCTTGAGGCCGCCCGGCTTCGTGACCGACCCGACAAAGCTGATCAGGGCGGAGACACCGCTGGCACCGAGTGAAAGCCCCAGAACCAACAGCGTCTCGTCCCGGAGAGTCCGCCGCGACGGCCGCTCCTCAGGAAAAGCCTCAGCCACAGCGCCCGCCTCCACCTGCACTCCTGCCTCCAGTTGTGTCATCCGCCGCATCCCCGCCCTCACCCGACCGCAGTCTGGCGACACGCTGCGAAGATCGTGCGCGACAGGCCGCCAGGGGCGGGGCCGCTTCCGGCGTGCCTCCCCTGCTCCCTGCCTTACGGCTGATGCGGCCGATTCACCTCATACGACTGTTTCGCGCCGCGCGTTCCGCGCACCGGCGAGGGATACGACCGTCACGGGCCATCGCAGTCTGCCCGATCCACCTGAGACGAGCGTGACCGACCCCCGCGCCCACCCTGCGGCGCACGGTCACCATCGGCGCGGTCCTCGGTATCGCCACCACCGCGGCTATAACGACCACCGCGCGAAGGCACCGGGGCCCCGGATCTCACCCGCAGGTAACCCCTGAGCCCCTGCCCCGACCTCGGGGATCACCCCAGGGGCACCGCTTCCGGCAGCCCCACCGGCCAGGTGTGCACCGGCTCCCCGAGGTGCATCAGCTCGCTGTAGCGCCGGGTGGTCGCGGCCAGCGCTGCCTCCCGCGACAGCCCCTTGTCGAGCGCCCGGTGGAAGGTGGCCGACTGCCAGGACGCTCCGTTGGTCCGTAGCCGGCACCGTTCCTCGATCACCCCGAGGTACAGGTCTCGGTCGGCGGGTTCGACCCCCCACGCGTCGAGGCCGGCCTCGGCGAGCGGCAGCAGCTCGTCCTGTACGAGTCGCACCGCGTCGACCTCCGCCGTGCCGCCGAACCGGCCGCCCCGGGGCCACTGGAGCCGCGCGTCGATGCCGTGCCGGCAGGCGGCGTCGAAGTTGGCGGCGGCGGCCTCGAAGGGCAGCCGGCTCCACACGGGCCGCGACTCCTCGGCGAGTGCCCGGACGACCCCGTAGTAGAAGGCCGCGTTGGCGATGACGTCCGTGACGGTGGGACCGGCGGGCAGCACCCGGTTCTCGACACGCAGATGGGGAACCCCGTCCGCGATGCCGTAGACGGGCCGGTTCCAGCGGTACACCGTGCCGTTGTGCAGCACGAGCTCACCGAGCTTCGGCACACCTCCGGCGTCGAGGACGCTCAGCGGGTCCTCGTCGTCACAGATCGGCAGCAGCGGCGGGTAGTAACGCAGGTTCTCCTCGAAGAGGTCGTACGCCGACGTGATCCAGCGCTCCCCGAACCAGGTGCGCGGCCGTACGCCCTGCGCCTGGAGTTCCGGCGGACGCGTGTCCGTGGACTGGGTGAACAGCGGGGGCCGCGACTCGCGCCACAGCTCACGGCCGAACAGGAACGGCGAGTTAGCCCCGATCGCGACCTGCACGGCGGCGATCGCCTGCGCCGCGTTCCACACATCGGCGAACCGCGCCGGAGTGACCTGGAGATGCAGCTGTACGGACGTACAGGCGGCCTCGGGAGCGATCGACCTCGACGTGCACGAGAGACGTTCCACGCCCTCGATGTCGAGGGTGAAGTCCTCACCGCGGGCCGCCACGATCTGGTCGTTCAGCAGGGCGTAGCGGTCGACGTCGGAAAGGTTGGAGGAAACCAGGTCGTCACGGTCGAGCGTCGGCAGAATGCCGATCATCATGATTCCCGCGTCGACCTCGTTCGCTTTCCGGTGGGCATATGCCAGCGACGTACGGAGCTCTTCGGCGAGCCGGTCGAATACCCGCCCGGCAAGACGGTGGGGGGCGATGTTGACTTCCAGATTGAACATGGCGAGTTCTGTTTGGAAATCTCGGCTCGCGATCCTTTCGAGTACTTGCCCATTCATCATTTTCGGCATCCCGTCGGGCCCGACGAGATTCAACTCGATCTCCAGGCCCAGGAGATTCTTCGGGCGGTCGAACCGCTTCTCGGCCAGCAGTCGCTCCAGCCCCGTCAGACACTGCCGGAGCTTGGTGCGGTACTGCTGGCGAGCGGACAGGTCGAACGGCCCCGCCACGACCTTCTCCCCCATCGGAAGCGTCCCTCCTCCTCGAATGGGCAGGCCGAAGATCGGCCGCTGACGTCCCGGGTCACGTGGGATGATGCCCACCAAACGCGATCGATAACGTCCCGCGGGTTCTCGTCACCCGCTACGCTGGCCAACATGACCCGCGGCACATTCACCCGGCATGGCGCCGCGGCCGGTTCAGGCCGGGCGACCGGACAGTTTCGCGCACTTGCGAACTCGTGAAAAACGCCGACGGTAATTGGCCGACCACCTCCGGCCCGTCTACCGAGGTCATCGCCGTGCGACCGGCCGGGAATCGGTAGAAACACCACGCAACGCCGACCGAACAAGCCCTTGCTCTTCACGCGGAAAACAGTTAGACGAAACATAGTCAGAACACGTGTCGTATAAACTCCGCGAACAAGGGAAGAGAGTCGGCGCCCAGGTCCCGGGTCCTGCCATCCAGGTGTCGTACGGCAGGCCGCATCCACGTCGGCGCCCCCGGCCCCGCCTCTTCACCCCCGACAGACTTCGAGAGCTGACAGCGCCGTCCGCCCCCGCCCTCGCGCCACCCTGCCTGTCGAACGAGAGGCGTTCCACCATGCCCCTGCATGTCCCCCCGGCTCCCGCACCCGCACTGCGCACCGTCCTCACGGCACTCGGTTCCCCCACCGCGGTCCGCGAGGCACGCACCCCGTCCCTCCGTACCGCCCAGGGGCCCACCACCCCCGAACTCCCGCTGCCCGTGCACGTCCTGGACCACATCACCCCCGCGGGCGCGTCCGCCACCCGGCTGACCGGGTGGCGCTTCCTGATCCGCTGCGGCGACCGCGCGGTGGCCGCCGCCGAGACCATGCTGACGCCTGACGGCTGGGCCTTCTCGCACTTCTTCGAAGGGCCCTACATCGCCTCCACCGAGCTCGCGCTGCGTCAGGCCGAGGCGATGAAACAGCCCTACCAGGCGCGCCTGCTGTCCGTTCCCAAGCTGTACATGCTCACGCTCTGGCTGCACGGCGACATCACCGCCGACGGAGCCGAGGGCCATCCGGCCGCTACCGACCTGCTCGTCCCACTGGCGCCCGCCCCGCCCGGTATCGCCGCCCATCGTCCGCACCGGGTCGCCGAACTGCTCCCCGTCCTGACCCATCGGGTGACTCCGGCCCCGCTCCTGAGTTCCTCCGCCTGATCGCACACACCACGACACTCTCCGTATTCACCTGTGCCCCGCCGTCGAATTCCCGACGGCGGGGCAGGTTGCTCTTTCGAGCGGCATTACGTTCGTACGAGCCACTAAGTGCTTACGCCCCGCCCGGACTAGCCCTATCCGGCCCCCAGGAACCACCCAAAGGGACAGCCCAGTTGGGCTGAACCGGCCGCCCGGGTGACACGTCTTGAACCTTTGAGAAGCGGTGCTGCCAAATACCTGCGGATTGACGCCCGTGGGGCAACACTGGGTTCAAACCGATTTATCACAACGGGGAGCGGCCATGAACAGTGCTTCGAGCCGCAAGACGGACACCACAGCCATCTCACACTCCATGACAGAGCGAAAGATCCCACCAATGTGCCAGCACCAGCCACCGTGCCCGACAGCCCACTCCACCGACCGGGAGTCCGCCCGCCTCATGGCGCACCACCCGGAGCAGGGCTGGAGCCTGCTGTGCAACGGCGTCCTCCTCTTCGAGGACACGGGTGAGCTCCTGCCCGACGGCCAGATCATCGCCCCGCACCGCGTGATGACAGCCGCCTGACGGCCTGCTCGCAGGGACGAAGGGCAGCCTCCCGACGTCAGGAGCGACTGCCCGGACAGCTGAACAGACGAAGAGGGGCCGGCCCGCAGACATCCGCTGCGAACCGGCCCTGACGCATGTCCGAGGGCGACTACTCCTCGTAAGCGTCCAGCGGCGGGCAGGAGCAGACCAGGTTCCGGTCGCCGAAGGCCTGGTCGATCCGGCGTACCGGCGGCCAGTACTTGTCGGCCGCCGAGACCCCGGCCGGGAAGACCGCCTCCTCGCGCGTGTAGGCATGCGTCCACTCGCCGCCGAGCGCGGCGGCGGTGTGCGGCGCGTTGCGCAGCGGGTTGTCGTCGGCCGGCCACTCGCCCGCGCCGACCTTCTCGATCTCGCCGCGAATGGCGATCATCGCCTCGCAGAAGCGGTCCAGCTCGCCCAGGTCCTCGGACTCGGTCGGCTCGATCATCAGCGTCCCGGCCACCGGGAAGGACATCGTGGGCGCGTGGAAGCCGTAGTCGATCAGCCGCTTGGCGATGTCGTCGACGCTCACGCCCGTCGTCTTGCTGATCGGCCGCAGATCGATGATGCACTCGTGCGCGACCAGCCCGCCGGGCCCGGTGTAGAGCACCGGGAAGTGCGGCTCGAGCCGCTTGGCGATGTAGTTGGCACTCAGTACCGCCACCTGCGTGGCCCGCTTGAGCCCCTCGCCGCCCATCAGCCGCACGTACGCCCACGAGATCGGCAGAATGCCCGCCGAGCCCCAGGGCGCCGCCGAGATCGGCCCCACACCCGTCTCGGGCCCGGCCGCGGGCTGCAGGGGGTGGTTGGGCAGATAGGGCGCAAGGTGCTCGCGCACTCCCACCGGGCCGACGCCCGGACCGCCGCCCCCGTGCGGGATGCAGAACGTCTTGTGCAGATTCAGGTGCGAGACGTCCCCACCGAAGTGCCCCGGCCTGGCCAGCCCCACCAGCGCGTTGAGGTTGGCCCCGTCGACGTACACCTGGCCGCCGGCCTCGTGTACCTGGGCACAGATGTCGGCGACATGCTCCTCGAACACCCCGTGCGTGGACGGGTACGTGATCATCAGCACCGACAGCTCGTCCCGGTACTGCTCGATCTTCGCCCGCAGATCCTCGACGTCGATCTCACCGTCGCCGGCGGTCTTCACGACGACGACCTTCATTCCGGCCATGACGGCGCTGGCGGCGTTGGTGCCGTGCGCGGACGACGGAATCAGGCAGACGGTCCGCTGGTCGTCACCGTTGGCCCGGTGGTATCCACGTACGGCGAGCAGCCCGGCCAGCTCGCCCTGCGAACCGGCGTTCGGCTGCAGCGACACCTTGTCGTAGCCGGTGACCTCGGCGAGACGTTCCTCCAGCTCCCGGATGAGCGTCAGATAGCCCTGTGCCTGCTCGGCGGGCGCGAAGGGATGCAGCTGCCCGAACTCGGGCCAGGTGACCGGCTCCATCTCGGCGGTCGCGTTGAGCTTCATGGTGCAGGAGCCCAGCGGGATCATGCCGCGGTCGAGCGCGTAGTCCCGGTCGGCGAGCCGGCGCAGGTAGCGCAGCATCGCGGTCTCGGAGTGGTACTGGTGGAAGACGGGGTGGGTCAGGATCTCGTCGGTGCGCAGCAGCGCCTCCGGCAGCGTGTCCTCGGCGTCGGCGTCGAGCGCCTCGACGTCGCCGTCGACCCCGAACGCGGTCCAGACGGCGCCCAGCTGGTCCCGGGTGGTGGTCTCGTCGCAGGAGACGGAGAGCCGGTCGGCGTCGACGAGATGCACATTGACCCCGTGCTCGCGCGCGGCGGCGGCGACCTCTCCGGCCCTCCCCGGCACCCGCACGGTGAGGGTGTCGAAGTAGGCGCCGTGGACGACGTCGACACCGCCCGCCGTCAGCCCCGCGGCGAGGATCGTGGCGTACCGGTGGGTGCGCCGGGCGATGATCCGCAGCCCCTTGGGTCCGTGGTAGACGGCGTACATGCCGGCCATCACGGCCAGCAGGACCTGCGCCGTGCAGATGTTGCTGGTCGCCTTCTCGCGGCGGATGTGCTGCTCCCGCGTCTGCAGGGCGAGCCGGTACGCCTTGTGCCCGTCCGCGTCCACGGAGACACCCACGAGCCGCCCCGGCAGACTGCGCGCAAACTGCTCGCGTACGGCCATGTATCCGGCGTGCGGCCCGCCGAAGCCCATCGGCACGCCGAACCGCTGGGTCGTCCCGACCGCGATGTCCGCGCCGAGCTCACCGGGCGAGGTGAGCAGCGTCAGAGCCAGCAGATCGGCGGCCACGGTGACCACGGCACCGAGCCCGTGCGCCTGCTCGACGACCGGCCTCAGGTCCCGTACGACACCTGAGGCGCCCGGGTACTGAAGGAGCACACCGTTGATCTCACGGCCCGCGATGTCGTCCGGAATGCCCGCGCTCAGGTCGGCGACGACGACCTCGACACCGGTGGGCTCGGCCCGCGTCTCGATCACGGCGATGGTCTGCGGCAGGGCGTCCGCGTCGACGAGGAAGAGCCCCTTCTTGTTCTTGCCCATACGCCGCGACAGCGACATCGCCTCCGCGGCCGCGGTGCCCTCGTCGAGCAGCGAGGCACCCGAGGTGGGCAGCCCGGTGAGGTCGGCGACCATGGTCTGGAAGTTCAGCAGCGCTTCGAGGCGTCCCTGCGAGATCTCGGGCTGGTAGGGCGTGTACGCGGTGTACCAGGCCGGGCTCTCCATCACGTTCCGCAGGATGACCGGCGGGGTGAAGGTCCCGTAGTACCCGAGCCCGATCATGGACCCGAGAACCTGGTTCCGGTCGGCCAGCGACCGCAGCTCGGCCAGCACTTCGGCCTCGGTGCGGGCGCCCGGCAGATCGAGCGCGTCGGCGTTCCTGATCGCATCCGGGACCGCGGCGGCCGTCAGCTCGTCGAGCGAGCCGTAGCCGACCTGCGCGAGCATCTTGGCCCGGTCCCCGTGGTCCGGCCCGATATGACGTCGCTCGAAGGGCGTTCCCTGTTCGAGTACGGCGAGCGGAGTGCGGTGGGCGGTCATTACGGAGGCCTCCTGGTCGTCGCGACCTTCGAGGGGCACCACGACACGGGTGCCCGAACGGCCTCCCCCTCTGTCATCTCAACCTGAGAGCTTCACCGGGCCGCCAACACACTGGCGTACCGGTTTTCACCGTCGGTGAGAGCGGAAGTCTTCGACATCCGCTCTTCTTTCCAGAGTGACCTCGTCCGTGCGGTACAGGGGCCTGAGAGATTCCGGGGAGGATTTGCTCCTTCGGCGCCCTCCGACGTTCCGGAGGACTCTCCCGCACGGGGTCAGCAGCCATTGGCCAGCCTACCAGCGGGCTCCACGCACACTCCTTCGAGTGGCCGCCTCACCGGATGTGCTCTTTTGTAGTGTTTACGGATGAGTTGCGACCATACGGAGGCGCCGTGCAGACCGATATCGATCCGCGCAACCTGATCGGCCGCAAGGCCTTCGACCGCAACGGCACCAAGATCGGCACGATCGACGAGGTCTACCTCGACGACGCGACGGGAGTGCCGGAGTGGGCGGCCATAAGAACAGGGCTGTTCAGCAGGGACGCCTTCGTGCCCCTGGAGCCCAGCGAACTGATCGACGGCACCCTGCGCATCCCCTTCGAGCGAGCCCTGATCAAGGACGCCCCCGACTTCGGCGTGGGCCGCCATCTCTCCCCGGAGCAGGAACTCCAGCTCTACCACCACTACGGCCTCGACGTCGCTCCTCCTCCCCCGTTCCCCGACCACGACTTCGGCAGGCTGGCGGGCACGGACGACGCCTGATCCCCCGATCCGCCATCCGGACGACCGGGTCTTCGCGGCGGGTCGGCCACCAGCGGCAGCGGATCCGCCGGCTCCAGCGCGGGGTCCTCGGTCCGGAACGTACGCACCCGCCCCGGCTGCTCGGAGTCCGGCGTCTCGAACCGGATGGTCACCCGCCCCAGCCCGCTCCCCTGCACCCACCCGTGCCCGAAGTCGTCATGCCGCACGTCGTGCCCGGTGGTCCAGTGCCGCTCGGCAGACGCCTCCCGCTCCTCGACGACCTCGCGCTCCGCCTCCTCCAACGGCTCCAGTGCCGCCAGCTCCCCGGCGGCCTGGGCGAACAGGTCCTCCTGCGTGTAGTCGGCGAGGCCGCTCACCCCGACCCCGAGCAGCCGGACGCCCCCGGTGGTGTCCACCGCCTCAAGGAGCCGGGCCGCCGCCTCCCGCACCACCGCGGGGTCGTCCGTGGGCCCCCGGAGCGTCTCGGACCGGGTCAGCGTGGAGAAGTCGTACCGCCGCACCTTGAGGACGATGGTCCGCCCGGACAGCCCGGCACCGCGCAACCGCCGCACACACCGGTCCGCCAGCCGCTGCACCTCCGTCCCCACCCGGCCCCGGTCATGGATGTCCACGTCGTACGTGTCCTCGACCGACACGGACTTCGTCTCCCGCTCGGACACCACGGGCCGCTCGTCGCGCGCCAGCGCCATCGCGTACAGCGCGTGCCCGTGAGCCTTTCCCAGCAGCCGTACGAGCTCGTCCTCGCCCGCCTCCGCCAGGTCGTCGACCGTGCTCATCCCGGCCCGCCTCAGATGGTCCCCGGTGGCCGGGCCGACCCCCGGCAGGGTCCGCACCGACATCGGGGCGAGCAGCGCCCGCTCGGTCCCGGGCTCGATCACCACCAGCCCGTCCGGCTTGGCCTGCTCCGAGGCGATCTTCGCGAGCATCTTGGAGGCGGCCAGCCCGACCGATCCCGTGAGCCCCGTGACGGCTCGTATGTCCGCGCGCAGCCTGCTCCCGGCCAGCCGCGCCGACGCCTCGTCCCAGGCCGTCTCGCCGGCTTCCAGGTCCACGAACGCCTCGTCCAGGCTCAACGGCTCCACCAGAGGCGACAGCTCGTGCAGGAGCCCCATGACCTGCTCGCTGATCGACCGGTAGAAGCCGCCCCTGGGCACGAGGTAGGCGGCGTTCGGCGCGAGCCTTCGGGCCTGCGCCATCGGCATCGCGGAGTGCACCCCGAAAACCCGGGCCTCGTACGATGCGGTGGCCACCACCCCACGTGGCCCGAGTCCCCCCACCACCACGGCTTTCCCACGCAGACTCGGCTTGGACGCCTGCTCCGCCGAGGCGAAGAAGGCGTCCATGTCGAGATGCAGGATCGTGGGCGCGTTTCTCACATCACCGATGCTGCCCTACGCCACTGACAATGCCCTGGAACACAGGGGCGCCGGTCAGACCGCCCGGTTGCGCCGCCGCGCCAGTTCGTCCGTGGGGTTGTGCCCGACGAGGGTCTCCCCGGTGTCGACACGCTCGCCGTGCAACTGCGAGAGAGCGCTTTCCACGTCTCGCCAGACCACGCCGACGGCGATTCCGAAAATGCCCTGTCCACCCTGGAGGAGCGCGTGCACCTCATCGGGGGAAGTGCACTCGTAGACGGTCGCGCCGTCGCTCATCAGCGTCAGGCGCTCCAGGTCGTGGAGTTCGCACGCCCGGAGATGCTGCACCGCCGTGCGGATGTTCTGCAGCGAGACACCGGTGTCCAGAAAGCGCTTGACGATCTTCAGGACGACAACGTCCCGAAAGCTGTAGAGCCGCTGCGTCCCCGACCCGTGCGCGGGCCGCACACTCGGCTCGACCAAGCCGGTACGCGCCCAGTAGTCCAACTGCCGATAGGTGATGCCGGCCGCCGCGCACGCCGTGGGGCCGCGGTAGCCGATCTCCTCGGACGCCATGGATGTCGCCCCTCCGCTGCCTGCTACAGCCGTCGGCCGCCGCGGAACGTGATCGGCCGCGTTGCCGTGAAGCGGGTACGGGCCGCTCTCCCCCGGAACGCGTCCAGGGGCACCCCCAGCCGTACCGTCGCCGCTGCTTCTCACGCCGACCTCCGTCCTTGACCTGCCTTCTCGACGGTAGGCAGTCACCAGGGGTGCGTCAACGATCGCCACACTCGGCACGCCGAGTGATAATCACCCTAGGAGTGGTTTCCCGTACCCCACCGCGGGGAAAGGCTAGCCGAATGCGCTCCGCCAGGGCCGCACGACGCTCTCACACGCCGCTGGCAATTGCCATCATCCGTGACGTCACCGGGCAAAAGACAGGCCCCACCGACCATGGGGTCCGTGGGGCCGCCGAGCTTCGTCAGACGACGCCGACGCGGCTCACTGACTGTTGGTCCCGAAGTCCTCGGGGGAGATCTGGTCGAGGAACTCGCGGAACTTCTCCACCTCGTCCTCCTGTTCGTCCGGGATCGCGATCCCGGCGTCGTCGAGTACCCCGTCGCTGCCGTAGATCGGCGTACCGGTACGCAGCGCCAGCGCTATGGCGTCGGACGGGCGGGCGCTCACCTCGACTCCGCTGGCGAACACCAACTCCGCGTAGAAAACACCTTCGCGCAGGTCCGTGATGCGCACTTCGGTGAGTTCCTGACCGACGGCCTCCAGCACGTCCTTGAACAGGTCGTGGGTCAGCGGTCGTGCGGGGGCCATGCCCTGCTGGGCGAAGGCGATCGCCGTCGCCTCCCCCGGTCCGATCCAGATGGGAAGGTAGCGGTCGCCTCCCACTTCACGCAGGAGCACGATCGGTTGGTTGGAGGGCATTTCGACCCGGACACCTACGACATCGAGCTCGTTCACACAGCAACCCTAGGCCGTGCCCGGGATGTTTGGGTAGTCGGGCACGGAACGGGTGCCCGATCCGCCCTCCGCCGACCCTCCCCGCTCAGGGCTGCCGCACTCCCAGAGCGATCCGCACCAGGGCCGCGTGCAGCTTCACCGTGAGCCCTGCCAGCTCCTTGCTACGGGCCTCCGCGAGCGCCCTGGTCTGCGGATTGCGGTGGCGCTTCAGCGGGGCCACGACCTGGTCGACCAGGCCGGCCTCACGGTCCGCGGCGGCCTTCATCGCCCGCAGATGCCGCGGCTCGATCCCGAACCGCCCCAGCTCGGCGACGAGCGCGGCGACGGTGACCGACTCCGCGTCGTACGCTCCGTCGGGCAGTGGCGCGATCAGCCCGTACGACTGCCACTCCTCGAGTTCCTCGTCGCCGATCTCGGCGGCGGCGAGCAGCTCGGCGCGGCCGATCCGGACGGCGGTGGGCCCCTCGGGCTCCAGAACGGGCTCACCGTCCCGCTGCCGGCCGACGGTGGGGGGCGGGGCCGCCTCCCCACGCTCCATGGCCTCCAGGTACTCCCTGATCACCTTGAGAGGCAGATAGTGATCCCGCTGCATTCTCAGGACATGCCCGAGGCGCTCGACGTCCCTCGGACTGAACTTGCGGTACCCCGACGGGGTCCGCTGCGGCTCGATGAGCCCCTCCGACTCCAGGAAACGAATCTTGGAGATGGTGACTTCGGGGAACTCGTCGCGCAGCGCGTTCAGCACTGTGCCGATGCTCATCAGCCCACTGTCCGCGGCGGCGATGCCGTGCCCGGCACCGCCGCTCGGTGTTTGAAGCATGGACCTTCCCTGTGGATCCCCCCGGACTCGGTCCGGAGGAGGGTCAGTAGCCCCGCTGGCTCGCGTAGAACACCAGCCGGTACTTGCCGATCTGCACCTCGTCACCGTTGGACAGATCGACCTGGTCGATCCGCTCACGGTTGACGTACGTGCCGTTGAGGCTGCCCACGTCAGCGACCGTGAACATGCCGTCCTGGCCACGGCGGAACTCCACATGCCGACGCGACACGGTCACGTCGTCCAGGAAGATGTCGCTCTGCGGATGACGCCCGGCCGTGGTCAGCTCGCCGTCCAGCAGGAAGCGGCTGCCCGAGTTCGGGCCACGACGCACCACCAGGAGCGCCGACCCGAGCGGCAGAGCGTCCACCGCGGCCTGCGCCTCGGGCGAGAGCATCGGCATCTGCGTCTGACCGGTGACCTCGGCGTCGTACGCCTCGATACCGGAGATCGAGATGGTGGACGTCGTCTCCGACGGGCGCTCGGGGGTGACCCCGGCCCGCAGCGGCGCGCCACAGTTGGAACAGAAGCGGCTGTTCTCCGCGTTGCGGTTACCGCACCTCGTACAAACCAGGGCCGACATCGACGGATCCTCCTGCCGCGGCTGCCCCGCCGGGGCATTGGACGCATACGGACCGGAGGAAAACTCTCCACCCGTACTTGAGGTTGACGGTTCCCCGAAACCTATGCGCCCGGACTGGGCAGGGTCAACAGAAGGCGCGCCCTGACCTCCCGGAACGTCACCACCCGGACCGCCGACCTGGTCCCGGAACAACGGACGCTGACCGTCCGCGTCGGGCTGTGCGCGATGGCGGGCGGTCGCGTTGTCGCTGCTGCCCTCTCGCGCGCTCTTGCCGAACAACTTCCCAAACAACTTCACGGGCGATTCCCCTTGACCGAAACAGACCCGCCCGTGGGGCAGGACGAACCCTGACTGCACCTACCGGTCGACCCGGACATCCTCACAACGTCCGCCGCCACCTGACAGTTTCCACCACGCACCACCCATTCGGTGCGCCGACCCCCCGCAACCTCATGCCCTCCGCGGACAACCCCCATGCACCACCGGTTCACTCGGAGGACGACCGAGCGTAGTCAGGCTGCTTCGCGGCTCGCAAGGCGTCCACGACGATCTTGGCCGCCCGTTCCACGGTAGCGGTGGCCTGCTCCTTCTCCAGGGTCTGCACCACACCTCCGGGGATGTTGAGCGCCGGTTCGAGGTCCTGCGGCTTCCCGATGACCTTGAAACGATAGGGAGCGTCGATCTTGTTCCCGTCGACACTCACTCCCCCACCGTCCTCGTCCGCCAGAAAGGTCCCCGCGACAACCCGTACCCCGTTCACCTGGATCGCCTCGGCACCGGCGGCACGCAACTCCTGGATCGCGTCGAGCAGCATGTCGGCTTCGACCGTTCCCTTCGTGTCCTCGATGGTCAGCGTGATCCCGGGCCCCTGCGCGGCCACCGTGCCCGCGAGGATGCCCAGTTGCCGCTCCTTCTCAACCGTCTGTTTACGGGCCTCCTCAGCTTGGTCCGAGCTGTTCTCCAACTCGGCCCGCTGATCTTCGAGACCCTGCTTCTCGTCCTCAAGACGCTGCGTACGGTCATCCAGTTCATCGAGGATGCGCACGAGATCTTCCTGTCGCGCCCCGCGCAGCGCACCGTCGCTGTCACTGGTGGACGCGACCTGCACCGCAAGCCCGAATCCGAGCCCGAACAGCAACAGGGCGACGATAAGTTGCGCCCGGGTCACCCGTGGCGGCCACAGCCCCTTCACCAGCCGCTGACGGCCGGTCAGGGACGGGGCGGCGGTCTCCTCGTCGGCCGCCGCGTCCGCGGTGTGCGCGTCCGGAGCGTCCGCAGGAGTGGCAGAGATCTCCTCGGGCAGTTCCTCGCGCAATCGCCTCTCGCCCGCCCCTGGATCCTTGACGCCCGCGTCGTTCTTGTCGTTCTCGCCGTTGTCAGTCATCGGCGTCAGGCCCGGAACACGTGCCGACGGATCGCCGCGGCATTCGAGAAGATACGGATACCGAGGACCACGACGACACCGGTGGACAACTGGGCACCCACACCCAGCTTGTCGCCCAGGAAGACGATCAGCGCGGCCACGACGACGTTCGACAGGAACGACACCACGAAGACCTTGTCGACGAAGATGCCGTCGAGCATGGCCCGCAGACCGCCGAACACGGCGTCCAGGGCCGCGACGACAGCGATGGGTAGGTAAGGCTCGACAACCGCCGGCACCTCGGGCCGGACCAACAACCCAGCCACGACGCCCACGACGAGGCCCAGTACCGCGATCACGATGTGCCCTTCTCTGTTCTCGGCTGTGCTGTACGTACGATCACGCTCGGTGCGGCGGGCAGCCGGAGATCGCTCTCCACGGAGATGCCGGTCCGGATGTCGAAGTTCTCCTGCAGCGCGTGCAGATAGAGTCCGTCGGCGCTGTCCTGGAACCTGGTGCTCAATCGCTTCCCGTCCCCTACCGCGAGCACCGTGTACGGCGGCACCAGCGGCTTGTTGTCGACCAGTATCGCGTCTCCCGCGGCCCGGATCGCCGACAGCGCCGTCAGCCGCTGCCCGTTGATCGCGATGGCCTCGGCGCCGGACTGCCACAGCCCGTTCACGACCCGCTGCATGTCCCGGTCGCGCACCCGCCCGGTGTCGGAGAATCCGGAGGTCTCCCGGGCATCCCCACCAGCACCGGTACTCGCTTCCTTCGCGTCGTCCACGACCAGCTTGACGCCTGGCCCGTGCACCTCGGTCGCACCCGACAGGATGCCCACCAGATCGGCCTGTTCGCTGCCGCCCTCCGACTTCAGCGCCGCACGCTGACGCGCGCTCACGTTGTCGCGCAGTTGGTCGACCGCTTCCTCCAGCTTGTCGGCCGCATCGGTCTCGCGGTCGATGCGATCGATCAGTTCCTCGCGCTCCTTGGCGACTCCGGGCGCCGCGATCCGTGCCTGAGCCGCCCCCACGGTGACCACGAGAGCAGCCAGCACCAGGCCGGCGGCAAGGCCGAGCTTCGCCCTCAGTGGCCTCGCCAGACCGGCGTCACCCGTGGCCTTCCGACGCGCGGCAGCCTCGGCATACCCCTCGTCGAGGCTGTGGTCCATGACGTTGGTGAGCAGCGACATGGACGCGTCCGGACGGGAACGACTCGTGGGGATGCTCCGAACGGGGGGCTGCTGCGGCATGCCGCACATCGTCCCACGTCGCGACCAGTGCCTCCGAACGGCCCCACCGACGCGCCGGACAGGCCCCATTGGGGATTCCTGCCCGGCACGCGCGCGTGTACCTCGATTCAGCGACCGGCGCCGTCCACCACGGCGGACCACTCGTCGAGCAGCGCCTGGGCGGAAGCGTCGTCGGGTCCTTCGGCCCACAGATGCGTGACAGCCTCCGCCGGGTCGGGCAGCACCATCACCCACCGCCCGTCGGTCTCGACCACTCGCACCCCGTCAGTGGTGTCGACGAACCTCTCTCCGGCCTCCTCCACAACCCGCCGCATGACAAGTCCCTTGACGGCCCACGGAGTCGCCAGATCCCGTTTCAGGACGTGCGCCCGCGGAATCCTGGCATCGATCTGGCTGAGCGTGAGCTGCGTCCGCGCAACCAGTCCGATAAGCCGTACGAAGGCCGCCGAACCGTCGAACACGCTGCTGAACTCGGGCACGATGAACCCACCGCGCCCGTCTCCACCGAAGATGGTCGACTCGTCACGCCCGACCCGGGTGAGATCGTCGGGCGAGGTGGTGGTCCACTCGACCTGCGTACCGTGATAGGCGGCGACCTGCTCGGCGATGCGCGTCGTCGTCACCGGCAACGCCACCCGCCCACTGCGCCGTTCGGCAGCCACCAGATCGAGCATGACGAGCAGAGCTCGGTCATCCTCGATGATCCGCCCCTTCTCGTCGACGAGTGAAAGCCGCTCACCCACCGGATCGAAACGCACGCCGAATGCGGCTCCTGCCGACGCCACGATCTCTCCGAGCCGCACCATCCCGGACCGCCGCGTATCAGCAGTCTCCGTCGGCCTGGACTCGTCCAGGCCGGGATTGATGGTCAGCGAATCGACTCCGAGTTTCCCGAGCAGACTGGGCAGCACAAGTCCCGCACTGCCGTTGGACGCATCCACGACAACCTTGAGCCCGGCCTCCGCGATACCGGTCGTGTCCACATTCCGCAGCAACGACCCCGTGTACGAGTCGAAGACACTGGCCGGGAAATGCAGATCCCCGATCTCCCCCGGGAACGCCCGCCGATACTCCTGCCGCGCGAACACCCGGTCCAGCTTCCGCTGGCTTGCCTGCGAGAGGTCGGCCCCCTGCCCGTCGAAGAACATGATGTCGACGGAGTCAGGCACCCCGGGTGTAGTCCGGATCATGATCCCGCCGGCACTCCCCCGGGCGGTCTGCTGCCGCGCCACCGGCAGCGGTACGTTTTCCAGGTCTCGTACGTCGATGGCGCTGGCCTGCAAAGCGGAGATGACCGCCCGCTTCAGCGCGCGAGCACCGCGGGAGTGGTCGCGGGCAGTGGTGACGGTGGACCCCTTCTTCAAGGTGGTCGCATAGGCGCCGGCCAGCCGCACCGCCAACTCTGGCGTGATCTCCACATTCAGGATTCCGGACACCCCACGGGCACCAAAGAGATGTGCCTGCCCCCTCGACTCCCAGATCACCGAGGTGTTGACGAAGGCGCCGGCCTCGATCGTCTTGAACGGGTAAACGCGTACGTTCCCCTGAATGATCGATTCTTCACCGACGAGACACTCGTCGCCGATGACCGCTCCGTCCTCGATCCGCGCCGCGCGCATGATGTCGGTGTTCTTTCCGACCACGCAGCCGCGCAGATTGCTGTGCTGGCCGATGTACACGTTGTCGTGCACCACGGCCCGGTGCAGGAACGCTCCGCTCTTCACGACGACGTTCGAGCCGACAACGGTGTGTTCGCGAATTTCCACACCGGCCTCGACCTTGGCGTAGTCCCCGATGTAGAGGGGCCCGCGGAGCACGGCATCGGGGTGCACCTCGGCACCCTCCGCGACCCACACACCGGGGGACATCTCGAACCCGTCGAGTTCGACATCGACCTTGCCCTCAAGGACATCGGCCTGTGCCTTCACGTAGCTCTCGTGCGTACCGACGTCTTCCCAGTACCCCTCGGCGATGTAGCCGTAGACCAGCCGCCCTTCCTTCATCAGCTGAGGGAAGACATCACCGGACCAGTCGACGGAAGTATCGGCCTCGACATAGTCGAAGACCTCGGGTTCCATGACGTAGATGCCCGTGTTCACGGTGTCGGAGAAGACCTGACCCCAGGTCGGTTTCTCGAGGAAACGCTCGACCTTGCCTTCCTCGTCGACGATCGTGATACCGAATTCCAGTGGATTCGGCACTCTCGTCAAACAGACGGTGACGAGCGCACCTTTTTCCTTGTGGAAATTTATGAGCTCGGTGAGGTCGAAGTCGGTCAGGGCATCACCGGAGATGACGAGGAAAGTGTCGTCCTTCAACGCGTCTTCGGCGTTCTTGACGCTTCCGGCAGTACCGAGTGGCTTCTCCTCATTGGCATAGGAGAGCTCCATCCCGAGCTCTTCGCCGTCACCGAAGTAGTTCTTGACGAGCGATGCCAGGAACTGGACAGTAACGACTGTCTCGTTGAGCCCATGCCTTTTGAGCAGCCGCAGCACGTGCTCCATGATCGGCCGGTTGGCCACCGGCAGGAGCGGCTTGGGCATGCTTGAGGTCATTGGGCGAAGGCGTGTGCCTTCGCCTCCGGCCATCACGACGGCCTTCATGTCGGAAGCGTCCTCCTTGAAGAGACGGTCTAGCCGACTTCACCCGTCCTGATTGTCCCGCACATTTACGACGCGGGCCATCGAGCCACTACAGTCGCCCAATCGGCGAGCTCAATCGGCCATGGCGTCCGCACGGACCAGCCGGCGGACTTGTACCACGTAGAGGACTCCTGCCCACCAGTACAGGGTTGTACCCCATCCTGCGAACGCCCATCCGAAAATAGCAGCGAGTGACGAGATCCATCCACTTCCGTCACTGAGCAGAAGTAGGGGGAAGGCATACATCAGGTTGAAGGTAGCCGCCTTCCCCAGGAAGTTCACCTGCGGCGGCGGGTACCCATGACGCCTGAGGATGCCCACCATCACCAGCAGAACCAGCTCTCGCGCCAGCAGTGCAGCGGTCAACCAGATTGGCAGAATCTCGCGCCAGGTGAGCCCAACCAGAGTCGAGAGAATGTAGAGCCTGTCGGCGGCGGGATCGAGGAGCCGGCCAAGGCTGCTGATCTGGTTCCAGCGCCTCGCGAGCTTGCCGTCCAGATAGTCACTGATCCCGCTCAGCATCAGCACCAGGAGTGCCCAGCCGTCGCTCTGCGGACCACCGAACTCAGGCCGAAGGATCAGCCAGAGAAAGATGGGGACGCCGACGAGGCGCGCCATGCTGAGGATGTTCGGGATGGTGAGGACCCGGTCTGTCTGGACGCGGGTCTCCTGGACCTCCACCCGGGGGCCTCCTGAGGAAAATGAGCCAATGATGCCCCCTGACCTTACCTCAACGCAAAAAAGCTCCGGCTCTCGGGCGGTATGCCCAAGAGCCGGAGCTTTAAAAGGAGTTCGGCGGTGTCCTACTCTCCCACAGGGTCCCCCCTGCAGTACCATCGGCGCTGTGAGGCTTAGCTTCCGGGTTCGGAATGTAACCGGGCGTTTCCCTCACGCTATGACCACCGAAACACGGTGAAACACATATCAACCGCACCACCCCCCATAACCAACGGGGGTGGGGTTGTTCGTGGTTTCAGAACCAACACAGTGGACGCGAGCAACTGAGGACAAGCCCTCGGCCTATTAGTACCAGTCACCTCCACCCGTTACCGGGCTTCCAGATCTGGCCTATCAACCCAGTCGTCTACTGGGAGCCTTAACCCCTCAAAGGGGGTGGGAACACTCATCTCGAAGCAGGCTTCCCGCTTAGATGCTTTCAGCGGTTATCCCTCCCGAACGTAGCCAACCAGCCATGCCCTTGGCAGGACAACTGGCACACCAGAGGTTCGTCCGTCCCGGTCCTCTCGTACTAGGGACAGCCCTTCTCAATGTTCCTGCGCGCGCAGCGGATAGGGACCGAACTGTCTCACGACGTTCTAAACCCAGCTCGCGTACCGCTTTAATGGGCGAACAGCCCAACCCTTGGGACCGACTCCAGCCCCAGGATGCGACGAGCCGACATCGAGGTGCCAAACCATCCCGTCGATATGGACTCTTGGGGAAGATCAGCCTGTTATCCCCGGGGTACCTTTTATCCGTTGAGCGACGGCGCTTCCACAAGCCACCGCCGGATCACTAGTCCCGACTTTCGTCCCTGCTCGACCCGTCGGTCTCACAGTCAAGCTCCCTTGTGCACTTACACTCAACACCTGATTGCCAACCAGGCTGAGGGAACCTTTGGGCGCCTCCGTTACTCTTTAGGAGGCAACCGCCCCAGTTAAACTACCCATCAGACACTGTCCCTGATCCGGATCACGGACCCAGGTTAGACATCCAGCACGACCAGACTGGTATTTCAACGACGACTCCACAGACACTGGCGTGCCCACTTCACAGTCTCCCAGCTATCCTACACAAGCCGAACCGAACACCAATATCAAACTATAGTAAAGGTCCCGGGGTCTTTCCGTCCTGCTGCGCGAAACGAGCATCTTTACTCGTAGTGCAATTTCACCGGGCCTATGGTTGAGACAGTCGAGAAGTCGTTACGCCATTCGTGCAGGTCGGAACTTACCCGACAAGGAATTTCGCTACCTTAGGATGGTTATAGTTACCACCGCCGTTTACTGGCGCTTAAGTTCTCAGCTTCGCCACACCGAAATGTGACTAACCGGTCCCCTTAACGTTCCAGCACCGGGCAGGCGTCAGTCCGTATACATCGCCTTACGGCTTCGCACGGACCTGTGTTTTTAGTAAACAGTCGCTTCTCGCTGGTCTCTGCGGCCACCCCCAGCTCGGAAAGCAAGTTTCCTCACCGGTGATGGCCCCCCTTCTCCCGAAGTTACGGGGGCATTTTGCCGAGTTCCTTAACCATAGTTCACCCGAACGCCTCGGTATTCTCTACCTGACCACCTGAGTCGGTTTAGGGTACGGGCCGCCATGAAACTCGCTAGAGGCTTTTCTCGACAGCATAGGATCATCCACTTCACCACAATCGGCTCGGCATCAGGTCTCAGCCTTAATGTGCGACGGATTTGCCTATCGCACGGCCTACACCCTTACCCCGGGACAACCACCGCCCGGGATGGACTACCTTCCTGCGTCACCCCATCACTCACCTACTGCAGGTCTGGTCCGTCGGCTCCACCACTCCCCCTTGCCCGAAGGCTCCGGGGCGGCTTCACGGACTTAGCATCGCCTGGTTCAATGTTTGACGCTTCACAGCGGGTACCGGAATATCAACCGGTTATCCATCGACTACGCCTGTCGGCCTCGCCTTAGGTCCCGACTTACCCTGGGCAGATCAGCTTGACCCAGGAACCCTTAGTCAATCGGCGCACACGTTTCCCACGTGTGTATCGCTACTCATGCCTGCATTCTCACTCGTGAACCGTCCACCACTAGCTTCCGCTGCAGCTTCACCCGGCACACGACGCTCCCCTACCCATCCCAGCAGGCGTTGGCCCTATTGCTGGAATGACACGACTTCGGCGGTACGCTTGAGCCCCGCTACATTGTCGGCGCGGAATCACTAGACCAGTGAGCTATTACGCACTCTTTCAAGGGTGGCTGCTTCTAAGCCAACCTCCTGGTTGTCTGTGCGACTCCACATCCTTTCCCACTTAGCGTACGCTTAGGGGCCTTAGTCGATGCTCTGGGCTGTTTCCCTCTCGACCATGGAGCTTATCCCCCACAGTCTCACTGCCGTGCTCTCACTTACCGGCATTCGGAGTTTGGCTAAGGTCAGTAACCCGGTAGGGCCCATCGCCTATCCAGTGCTCTACCTCCGGCAAGAAACACACGACGCTGCACCTAAATGCATTTCGGGGAGAACCAGCTATCACGGAGTTTGATTGGCCTTTCACCCCTAACCACAGGTCATCCCCCAGGTTT
Source organism: Streptomyces sp. NBC_01390 (assembly GCF_045040105.1). NCBI lineage: Bacteria > Bacillati > Actinomycetota > Actinomycetes > Kitasatosporales > Streptomycetaceae > Streptomyces > Streptomyces sp. NBC_01390. Next base: position 2,264,507 of record NZ_CP109551.1, read on the forward strand.
TCAACCCTGGTGGGTTCGGTCCTCCACGAAGTCTTACCTCCGCTTCAACCTGCCCATGGCTAGATCACTCCGCTTCGGGTCTTGAGCGCGCTACTGAATCGCCCTATTCGGACTCGCTTTCGCTACGGCTTCCCCACACGGGTTAACCTCGCAACACACCGCAAACTCGCAGGCTCATTCTTCAAAAGGCACGCAGTCACGACGCATTGAGTAAACTCAATGCGCGACGCTCCCACGGCTTGTAGGCACACGGTTTCAGGTACTATTTCACTCCGCTCCCGCGGTACTTTTCACCATTCCCTCACGGTACTATCCGCTATCGGTCACCAGGGAATATTTAGGCTTAACGGGTGGTCCCGCCAGATTCACACGGGATTTCTCGGGCCCCGTGCTACTTGGGTGTCTCTCAAACGAGCCGTTGATGTTTCGACTACGGGGGTCTTACCCTCTACGCCGGACCTTTCGCATGTCCTTCGCCTACACCAACGGTTTCTGACTCGCCTCACAGCCGGCAGACTGTGAAAGAGAGATCCCACAACCCCGCACACGCAACCCCTGCCGGGTCTCACACGTATACGGTTTGGCCTCATCCGGTTTCGCTCGCCACTACTCCCGGAATCACGGTTGTTTTCTCTTCCTGCGGGTACTGAGATGTTTCACTTCCCCGCGTTCCCTCCACACACCCTATGTGTTCAGATGTGGGTGACAGCCCATGACGACTGCCGGGTTTCCCCATTCGGAAACCCCCGGATCAAAGCCTGGTTGACGACTCCCCGGGGACTATCGTGGCCTCCCACGTCCTTCATCGGTTCCTGGTGCCAAGGCATCCACCGTGCGCCCTTAAAAACTTGGCCACAGATGCTCGCGTCCACTGTGCAGTTCTCAAACAACGACCAACCACCCACCACCCCACCCACACGGGCGAGTTCACTGGGGCCGGCACTGAAGGCGACCGTTTCCGGCCGTACCCTCAGACACCCAACAGCGTGCCCGGCCCTCTCACCGCTTCCCTCAACGTTCCACGCCCCGAAGGACAGTACTGGAAGGAGAAGACAGTCAAGAGTGCCGAATAATCAACGTTCCACCCATGAGCAACCAGCATCGGACATGCGCCGATGTACTGGCCCTGGACCACCAAGCAAGCTTGGCGGCCTAGATGCTCCTTAGAAAGGAGGTGATCCAGCCGCACCTTCCGGTACGGCTACCTTGTTACGACTTCGTCCCAATCGCCAGTCCCACCTTCGACAGCTCCCTCCCCGTAAGGGGTTGGGCCACCGGCTTCGGGTGTTACCGACTTTCGTGACGTGACGGGCGGTGTGTACAAGGCCCGGGAACGTATTCACCGCAGCAATGCTGATCTGCGATTACTAGCAACTCCGACTTCATGGGGTCGAGTTGCAGACCCCAATCCGAACTGAGACCGGCTTTTTGAGATTCGCTCCGCCTCACGGCATCGCAGCTCATTGTACCGGCCATTGTAGCACGTGTGCAGCCCAAGACATAAGGGGCATGATGACTTGACGTCGTCCCCACCTTCCTCCGAGTTGACCCCGGCAGTCTCCTGTGAGTCCCCATCACCCCGAAGGGCATGCTGGCAACACAGAACAAGGGTTGCGCTCGTTGCGGGACTTAACCCAACATCTCACGACACGAGCTGACGACAGCCATGCACCACCTGTACACCGACCACAAGGGGGCACCCATCTCTGGATGTTTCCGGTGTATGTCAAGCCTTGGTAAGGTTCTTCGCGTTGCGTCGAATTAAGCCACATGCTCCGCTGCTTGTGCGGGCCCCCGTCAATTCCTTTGAGTTTTAGCCTTGCGGCCGTACTCCCCAGGCGGGGAACTTAATGCGTTAGCTGCGGCACCGACGACGTGGAATGTCGCCAACACCTAGTTCCCACCGTTTACGGCGTGGACTACCAGGGTATCTAATCCTGTTCGCTCCCCACGCTTTCGCTCCTCAGCGTCAGTAATGGCCCAGAGATCCGCCTTCGCCACCGGTGTTCCTCCTGATATCTGCGCATTTCACCGCTACACCAGGAATTCCGATCTCCCCTACCACACTCTAGTCTGCCCGTATCGAATGCAGACCCGGGGTTAAGCCCCGGGCTTTCACATCCGACGCGACAGACCGCCTACGAGCTCTTTACGCCCAATAATTCCGGACAACGCTTGCGCCCTACGTATTACCGCGGCTGCTGGCACGTAGTTAGCCGGCGCTTCTTCTGCAGGTACCGTCACTTTCGCTTCTTCCCTGCTGAAAGAGGTTTACAACCCGAAGGCCGTCATCCCTCACGCGGCGTCGCTGCATCAGGCTTTCGCCCATTGTGCAATATTCCCCACTGCTGCCTCCCGTAGGAGTCTGGGCCGTGTCTCAGTCCCAGTGTGGCCGGTCGCCCTCTCAGGCCGGCTACCCGTCGTCGCCTTGGTGAGCCACTACCTCACCAACAAGCTGATAGGCCGCGGGCTCATCCTGCACCGCCGGAGCTTTGAACCCACCCCCATGCGAGGGAAGGTATTATCCGGTATTAGACCCCGTTTCCAGGGCTTGTCCCAGAGTGCAGGGCAGATTGCCCACGTGTTACTCACCCGTTCGCCACTAATCCACCCCGAAAGGCTTCATCGTTCGACTTGCATGTGTTAAGCACGCCGCCAGCGTTCGTCCTGAGCCAGGATCAAACTCTCCGTGAATGTTTACCGGATATCCGGTGCACACACACGAGAGCGGAACAGTCAAGCGGAATAAGCCCGACCGTTCACAGCGTCCTCGCTGTGTTTGTGTTACTTCAAAGGAACCTCGAACTCACAGAACATTCCGTGAGCCGGGGTATCAACAAATCTGGCGTTGATTTTTGGCACGCTGTTGAGTTCTCAAGGAACGGACGCTTCCTTCGTACTCACCCAAGAAACATTCTTGGACTTTCCTCTGGGCGCTTCCCTTCGGTGTTCCAAACTCTATCAGCGTTTTTCCGTCTCCCTGACCACCGTTCAGCAGGCATGCGGAACGAGATCCTGGAGGGGATCTGACAAAGTTGGATGCTGCCGGGCGAGGACATTTGATCTCGTCACTCGGCCTCAAGCAGGAGTGCAACAGTACACGGGCGTTCGGAGCAGGCGCAAATCGATTCCGCGGTGAGCCAGGGACGCCAACCGACGTCTCTCACACGGAACCGGCACTTCATATGACATACGCTGCTCAACAGTGTGCCGTCCGGGACAGGCAGCGACGGCCGGTAATGAATCTCCACCCCCGGGAGGCTTCCCTTGACCAGCGTGACGTCCCCTCTAGCAGGGCGTGCCATCGGACTGGCCGCCGTGCCGGACCCCGTCTTCTCCGGAGCCATGGTCGGCCCCGGCACCGCGATCGACCCCGTACGTGAGCCCTCGGAGGCCGTCGCCCCCGTCACCGGAGTCATCGTCTCGCTCCACCCGCATGCTTTCGTGGTCGTTGACGACGAGGGACACGGCGTACTCACTCACCTCGGTATCGACACCGTGCAGCTCAATGGCGAGGGCTTCGAGTTGCTTGTGAACAAGGGCGACACCGTGACACGTGGTCAGAGCGTGGTGCGCTGGAACCCGGCCGCCGTGGAAGCTGCGGGCAAGTCCCCGGTGTGCCCGATCGTGGCACTCGAAGCCACGGCTGATTCCCTCTCCGGTCTCATTGAAGACGGCGCCGTGAAGGCCGGGGACGCCCTCTTCGGTTGGCAGTGACGTCAGCGCCGTTCCATGACGGCGAGCAGGAAGACCACCGCGGTGGCGGGACCCGCCGCACTATCGGAGACGGTGAGATGGAGACAACGCTGCGAGGCGTCGGCGTGAGCCACGGGGTGGCGATCGGCGAGGTTCGACACATGGGGACGGCGGTACTCGAACCGCCTGCCAAGCAGATTCCGGCGGAGGATGCGGAACGCGAACAAGGACGTGCGCGCCAGGCCGTTGACGCTGTAGCGGCGGACCTCAACGCGCGCGGCAATCTGGCGGGCGGCGAGGCCCAGGCGGTGCTCGAGGCGCAGGCCATGATGGCCCAGGATCCCGAGCTCATGGCGGATGTGGACCGGCGAATCGCGGTCGGCAGTACGGCCGAGCGGGGTGTGTACGACGCGTTCGCCGCATACCGTGCTTTGCTGGCGGGTGCCGGCGAGTACCTGGCTGGTCGCGTGGCCGATCTTGACGACGTGCGGAATCGTATCGTCGCCCGGCTGCTTGGGGTTCCCATGCCCGGTGTCCCCGACAGCGACGAGCCGTACGTCCTCATCGCTCGTGACCTCGCTCCCGCCGACACCGCGCTGCTGGACCCGACTCTGGTACTCGGCTTCGTCACCGAGGAGGGCGGGCCGACCAGCCACAGCGCGATCCTGGCCAGGGCCCTGGGGGTTCCCGCCGTGGTGGCGTTGCCCGGTGCGGGTGAACTCGCCGAGGGCACCGTGATCGCGGTGGACGGCAGCACGGGTGAGATCTTCGTGGAACCCAGTGAAGAACGGAAAGCGCAGTTGCGGGCGGCAGCGGCCCAGCGCAAGGCGGCGCTGGCAGCCTCGTCCGGGCCGGGCTCCACCTCCGACGGCCACATGGTGCCGCTGCTGGCGAATGTCGGAGGTCCTGCGGACGTGCCGGCTGCCATCGAGGCCGGGGCCGAGGGTGTCGGTCTCTTCCGTACCGAGTTCCTTTTCCTGGACGACAGCAAGAACGCGCCGTCCGAGGCGAAGCAGGTCGAGGCGTACCGGCAGGTTCTTGAGGCTTTTCCCGAGGGGCGCGTTGTCGTACGCGTGCTCGACGCGGGCGCGGACAAGCCACTTGACTTTCTGACACCGGCCGACGAGCCGAATCCGGCTCTTGGTGTGCGCGGTCTTCGGACCTTGCTCGATCACCCCGATGTGCTGCAGACACAGCTGACGGCACTCGCCAAAGCCGCGGAGGGGCTGCCTGTCCACCTTGAGGTCATGGCCCCCATGGTCGCGGACCGCGCCGACGCCAAGGCGTTCGCGGACGCGTGCCGTGCGGCCGGGCTGCGGGCGAAGTTCGGCGCCATGGTGGAGATTCCGTCCGCCGCTCTGCGGGCGCGCTCGGTCCTGCAGGAGGTCGAGTTCCTTTCCCTGGGAACCAACGACCTCGCGCAGTACACCTTCGCCGCGGACCGTCAGGTGGGTGCCGTTTCTCGCTTGCAGGATCCGTGGCAGCCCGCCCTGCTCGACCTCGTCGCGCTGTCCGCCGAGGCGGCCAGGGCCGAGGGCAAGAGCTGTGGTGTCTGTGGTGAGGCAGCGGCGGATCCGTTGCTCGCGTGTGTACTGATCGGTCTGGGTGTCACCTCTCTTTCCATGGGTGCGGCTTCGATTCCTTACGTACGGGCGTCGCTGGCCAAGTACACGCTCGCTCAGTGTGAGCGGGCCGCCGCAGCGGCCCGCGCTGTGGACAGCGCCGACGAGGCTCGCGATGCCGCTCAGGCGGTGCTGTCAGGCGAGTAGGTAGCCGGTCTGCCCGCCTGTTCGATCAGGCGGGCCCAGTCCAGACCGTTCGTCGGGCGAGGGGCGTTCCACTTGGCGTGGGGCGCCCCTCGCCCGTTCTCGTTTCAGTGAGCGTGTCCCGTCGTGGGCTCCCCTTCTGCGAGGTCGGGGGGTGTGCAGTAGTCGACGTCCGGTTCCGGGGAGATGAGGTCGCCCGATTCGGCGTCGGTGCAGTAGGCGTCGAAGACCTCGCCGGCGGTCAGCGGCTCGACGCCGTTGGCGCGGAGGCGCCAGCCGTAGATGCGGTCGCAGTCGCCGGGGGCTGTGGTGCGCATGACGAGGCCGCCGGGGCTCTGCGTGGCGAGTCCGAGCGCCAGGACCGTCGTGAATTCGAGGGCTTCGGCCTCGTCGAGTTCCGCGGCGCCCTCGCTGTCGTCGTCGGCGTGAAGGACGGCGATCAGTGTTTCGACCGGCGTCGTGACACTGCAGACGAGATGCCTGTTTCCTTGTGGAGCAGTGTCGATGATGCGGACGAGGAGGCTCGAAGCGCGGGCGAAGGCCGCGCGCCCGATGTCCTCACCGCAGGACGCGCAGGCGCCGATACGTGCCAGGAGTGTGGCGGCGTACTCCCAGGTCGCCTGTCGGACGGCCTCGTCGACCAGGTCCGGGAGCAGTTCGGCGAGAGGTCGGCCGTCGTACGGAACGGTCGGGCCCGTGGTCGCGAGTTCCGCTGTGAAGCGGGTGCGGCTGGCCGGGGCGTCCGGGTCGAGGCCGGTGGCGGTGCAGAATTCGGCGTACTCCTCCGGATCGAAGAGCGCGACGGTGGTGTGGTTGCCCTGGGCGGCGAGGCTCCTCAGGAGAGCCTCCACCTCCCGGAGGTAGGCCGTGTGGTTGTCGAAGGTGAAGGTGCGGTAGCGCCGCATCGCCCGGAAGTCGTGCTCGTCGGTGAGCAGGCCGATGGTGCCCGCGATTTCTCGGCGCAGCGCGCGCCGCGTGGTTGTTTGCCCGGTGTTCGCCATGGTTCCCCCTGTGCGCTGTCGATCAATGCTCACTCACAGTAACCGGAGGCACTGACAAAGCCCTTCGAGTCAGGCGGTCGCGGACGACGCGGTGTTGGATCACGCAGGTCACAGCGATGCCGGCACCAAAAGTGGTCCAACCGAGAGGGCCGGCGCGATCGCCGCCGTTACGGTCAGTGGTCCGATGCTGCGCTGGACCGCTTGCGCGAGTCCGTTGACACCGAGGTACGCGCCCTGGGTGACGCCGGTCGGCGCGCTGCCGGTGTGGGCGATACAGAGGGGCAGGCCGACTTTTACGACCGCGTCGTCGAGGAGGAGCTGGCCTCGGACTGCGCCGCTGTACTGGTCGAGTCCGAGGCCGCCTACGGCGGTTGACCGCTGTTGCCGTGAGCTGGTCAGGCGCGTTTGCGGGCCAGCTCCTCGTAGAAGTGCAGCAGGTCGAGGTTGTCGATGGAGCCGGGGTTGACCGCCTTCTCCAGGGGGCTTCCCTGGAGAAGGCGCTTGACCGGAACCTCGATGCGTTTGCCGGTGAGGGTGTGTGGAACGCCCGGGACCTCGATGACCTCGTCGGGGACATGGCGCGGGGAGAGCTGTTCACGGATGGTCTGTTTGATGCGGGTCAGCAGGGCCTCGTCGAGGACGGCTCCGGGCGCGAGGTGGACGAAGAGGGGCATCCAGTAGCCGCCGTCGGGTTGTTCGACGCCGATGACGAGGGATTCCTTGATCTCGGGCAGCCGTTCGACGGCTTCGTAGATGTCGGCCGACCCCATCCGTACGCCCTGACGGTTGAGTGTGGAGTCGGAACGGCCGTGGATGACCACGGAGCCTCGCGAGGTGAGCGTGATCCAGTCGCCGTGGCGCCACACTCCGGGATAGGTGTCGAAGTAGCTGTCGTGGTAGCGGCTGCCGTCGGGGTCGTTCCAGAAGTGGATGGGCATGGACGGCATCGGGTTGGTGACCACCAGTTCGCCGACCTCGTCCACGAGGGGGTTTCCGCTCGGGTCCCAGGACTGGAGGTCGGTGCCCAGGCCAGGCGCCTGGAGTTCACCGATGTGCACCGGGAGCGTCGGCACGGCTCCTGCGAAGCAGGAGCACACGTCCGTGCCGCCGCTGACGGAGGCGATCCACAGGGCCTCCCCGTCCTTCGCGAACTCGTCGTGCAGCCAGCGGAATCCGTCGGGGGGCAGGGGCGATCCGGTGGTGGCGACACACTGCACCTTGGAGAGGTCGAAATCCCGGGCCGGGTGCACGCCGGCCTTGCGGCAGGCCATGACGTACGCGGCCGAGGTGCCGAAGAGGGTCGCCCCCGTCCGTTCGGCGATCCGCCACTGCGCGCCCGTGTCGGGATAGCCGGGGCTGCCGTCGTAGAGGACGATCGTGGTGCCTGTCAGGAGGCCGGAGACGAGGAAGTTCCACATCATCCAGCCGGTGGACGTGTACCAGAAGAAGCGGTCCTCGGGCCCGAGGTCGCAGTGCAGGCCGAGTTGTTTGAGGTGTTCGACGAGGATGCCGCCCTGGGACTGGACGATCGCCTTGGGGAGGCCGGTCGTGCCCGAGGAGTAGAGCACCCACAGGGGGTGGTCGAAGGCGACCTGGTCGTAGACGGGTGCCACATCCGCAGAGGTGAGGGCGGACCATTCCAGGGCGCCTTGGGGAGGCTCGGCGCCCAGCAGCGGGATGTGGATGACGGCGCGCAGGGTGGGAAGTTCGCGGCGGAGTTCGGCGACCGTGTCACGGCGGTCGTGCTCCTTGCCGCCGTATCGGTAGCCGTCGACGGTGAACAGCACGACCGGTTCAACCTGCTGGAAGCGGTCGAGGACGCTGCGGGCTCCGAAGTCGGGGGCGCAGGACGTCCATACGCCGCCCACGGCGGCCGTGGCGAGCAGGGCGACCACGGCTTGGGGAACGTTCGGGAGGTAGCCGCTCACGCGGTCTCCCGGGCGCACTCCGAGTGCACGGAGTTCGGCGGCGAGGGAACCGACCTGGCGGCGCAGTTCGGACCAGGTAACCGGGCGTGGTTCGTGGGTCTCGTCGACGTGCAGGAGGGCAGGCTCGTCCGCGCGGGTGTCGGCTGCACGCAGGGCGTGCTCGGCGTAGTTGAGTGTCGCGCCGGGAAACCATTCCGCGCCGGGCATCGTGCGATCGCCGAGCACGCGCGCGTAGGGCGTCGAGAAGCGCACGTCGAACCACTCGGTGACTGCTTGCCAGAACGTGTCGAGCCGGTCCACTGACCAACGGTGCAGTGCTGGGTAGCCGCCGTCGGCGGGGGCCCCGTGGTGCTCGGCCGCCCAGGCCTGGAACCCGGTGATCCGGGCCCGGGCGATGCGTTCTCGGTCGGGCTGCCAGAGGGGCGCGGGGTTCGTGGTGGACATGGGGCGGCTCCCGGACTGTGCGCGTGACTCGGCTGACACGGACCATGCCATCTGATCGACTCCGGCACCAGGGTGCGCCGCGCGGGGACCGTGTCGTGAAGATGAAGATGTGGTCCCTACCGGGGTGAACGGCTGCTGAACAGCGCGTCCATCGGGGGAAGTCAGTGGCAGGCTGAGCAGCATGGAAGGTCGTGACCTGGTGCGTTCGGTGAAGGCGGTCGGTTCGGCGGGGGCTGCCCACGGGCTGCGCACCGTTCGGGCCGCCTGGCGCAGAAGGCGTGCCGACGCCGCCGGGCTGTCGCCGCGGGGCGCCGAGCGCGCGCGGGTGCCCGGGCCCGTACGGGAGGTGGAGCCGGGGCCGGGTGGCGGTGTCATCCGGTTCGCGAGGTCCGAGCTGCGGATCATGGTCGCCGTCAACGGGGCGGTCTTCTGGGGCTGGGACGGGGCCGGTCCCGAGCCGTCGTACGCACTCGCCGACCGCTGCCCGGAGCCGGATCCCCGCGCCTCGCTGGAGCCGGACACGGAGGGTGGCTGGCGGGTCGTGGCCGAGCGGGTGACGGTCGTGGTCTCCCGGCACGGGGCGGTGGAAGTGCTGACCCCCGGAGGGGTGAGCCTGCGACGGGAACTTCCGCCTCGGTGGTGGGATCCCGTGGGCGGCGGTCCGAGCCGCTGGACGCAACGCTCCGAAGTGGCCGCGGACGCACGGTTCTACGGGCTCGGCGGGCGCGCCTCGGGGCCCCGGTTGCGCGAGGGAACGTACCGCCTGTGGAACAGGGATCCCGGTCGTGCCTTCCGTCCTGACGAGGATCCGCTGTACATCACCATGCCGGTGCAGTTGTTGGTGGCGGACGCGTCGACCCATCTGGTGTTCCATGACACCACCTGGGACGCCACGGTGACGCTGCGGGAGGGTGAGGAAGGGGCGGGTTCGGGACACGACCGGACCGGGACGTGCGAACTGCGGTCGGACGGCGGGCCGCTGCGCTGCTGGATGATGGTGGGCACCCCCGCGCGCGTGCTGCACACCTGGGCCACCCTCACTGGGGCGCCCGCGCTGCCCCCCGCGTGGGCTCTGGGCCACCATCACGCGTACCGGGGCGTCGGCGGTGAGCAGGAGGTGCGGCGGATCGTCGCGGGCTGTCAGGAGCACGAGCTGCCGCTCGACGCCGTTCATCTCGGCATCGGCCACTTCGACGAGCACCAGGTGTTCACGGTCGACCAGGAGCAGTTTCCCAAGCTGCCGGCCCTCGCCGAGGATCTGCGGCGCGACGGCATACGGCTGGTGTCGGTCGTCGACCCGGCGGTCAGGGCCGAGCCGAGCAACGCGGTGTACGACAGCGGGAGCGCGGAGGACGTTTTCGTACAGGACGCGTCGGCGCAGCTGGTGCGGGGAGTCGGGTGGCCCGGTGAGTCGGTCTATCCCGATTTCACGCATGCGCGCGTGCGTGCCTGGTGGGGCCGGATGTACGAGGAGCGGCTCGGGCAGGGGTTCGCCGGTTTCTGGCACGACATGAACGAGCCGACGTCTTTCACCGCGTTCGGAGAGTCGACCCTGCCCCGCTCGGCCCGCCACGCGTTGGAGGGACGCGGCGGCGACCATCGTGAGGCGCACAATGTGTACGCCCTGTGCATGGCCCAAGCGGCCTACGAAGGACTCCGCGAACTCGCCCCCGAGGAGCGGCCGTTCATATTCTCCCGCTCCGGGTGGGCGGGTATGCAGCGCTACGGCGGAGCGTGGTCGGGAGGCGCTGGGACGGGCTGGCCGGGGCTGCGCTCGTCACTGTCCCTGGTCATGGGCCTCGGGCTGTGCGGGGTGCCCCACTCGGGATCCGATGTGGGCGGTTTCGACGGGAGTCCGTCGCCTGAGCTGTATCTGCGGTGGCTGCAACTGGGCGCCTACCTGCCGCTGTTCCGTACGCGCACGGGTCTGCGGGCGGGATGCGGGGCGCCCTGGGAGTTCGGTGCGGACGTCCTCGCCCACGCGCGTGAGGCACTCGGCGAACGCCGGCGCCTGCTGCCGTATTTCATGACGCTGGCGCATCTGGCGCGCCGCACGGGGGCGCCCTATGTGCGGCCGTTGTGGTGGGGGGCGCCCGAGGACCGTGCTCTGCGGGACTGCGAGGACGCCTTCCTGCTGGGTGACTGTCTTCTGGTGGCGCCGGTCCTCGCCCCGGGCGCCGACCGGCGTGCGGTGCGGCTGCCGCGCGGGCGCTGGTACGACACGGTGACGGAGCAGGCGTACGAGGGGCCCTGTCAGGTGCTGGTCGACACCCCCTTGTCGCGGATCCCGGTTCTCGCGCGCGCGGGCGCCGTCGTGCCCGTACGGGGCGACGACGGCCGTCTGGAGTTGGAGGCGTGGGCGCCCGCGCGGGGGCGTACCGGAGGCGGGCTGGTGGTGCCGGACGCGGGTGAGGGGTGGGAGGAGTCGGAGATCGAGCGGTACGTCACACGCTGGGAGGGAGGACGGGTGGTCGTCGAGCGGGAGGGGGAGGACGGCGTGAACGAGCAGCCGCCCCACCCCGTGCGGGTACGAGGGCTCCAGGGGCTCTGAGCGGGCTCAGTAGCGGCCTTCGAACCAGGCGCGTGCGGCCACCGTGTGCAGCGGGAAGGCGAGCTCCTCCGGCCTGCGCAGAAGGTGCCAGCCGTCCGTCTCGTCCGTGGCGGCGGACTGCGGCAGGTGGTCGGCGGGTCGTTCGGGCAGGACTCCGAAGAGCAGCAGGTGCCCGTCGGGCGAGCTCAGGGCGTCGGCGAGACGGACGTCGCGGCTCGCCGCCTCGATGCCCGTCTCCTCCCGAAGCTCACGGACCAGGGCCTGCCGCCAGTCCTCGCGGTGGTCGACGTACCCGCCGGGCAGGGCCGTGCCTCCGCGCGCGGGGGCGATGGTTCGGGTGATGACGACGAGGGCGGCGCCTTTGGTGTCGTACACGGGCTGGAGTGCCACCGCGACGGGCAGCGGGTTGCGGTAGGCCACGGTGCCGCAGGAGGGGCAGGTACGAGGCCAGCCGGAAACGCCCTCTCCGTAGGGCGCTCCGCAGCTCGAACAGTGGGAGTTCGGCGCGGACTTGTCGGTTGAGAGTTGGTTTACGGACACGCCGCGGACTGTATCCGATCATGTGGACGAAGGCCTTCCGGGGGCACCCCCGGACACCTCCGTAGCGGGAGGGGACGGCCGGAACCACCCCCGTGGGCCCCGGCCGTCCCCTCCCGCTACGACGACGCACACAGGGCCTGTGCGGTTCTGTGCGACGGCTGCCCAATCCGATGTGACCGTGCCACACTTCTGACGTTCCGTCAGATTCAGCTCTGGAGGGGATGTGGCACGCAGCCGTACACCTGTGGTCGCCGGGTGGTTCACCGAGGACGAGGAGGGGTTCCGGCTGCTCGGCACCCGCTGCTCGGCCTGCGCTTCCGTCTTCTTCCCCCGTGAGGACGTCCACTGCCGCAATCCGGGGTGCCCGGGCGGCGAGTTGGCGGAGGTGCCCCTGTCCCGGCGCGGTCGCGTCTGGTCGTACACCGACAGCCGGTACCGGCCTCCGTCACCGTATGTGACCGATTCGGAACTTCCGTGGGAGCCGTACGCGTTGATCGCTGTGGAGCTGGAGTCCGAGCGGATGGTGGTGCTGGGACAGGCGGTTCCCGGGGTCACCGTCGCCGATCTGACGGTGGGTATGGAGGTGGAGGTCGCTGCGGGTGTGCTCCACGAGGACGCGGAGACGACCTGGACGACCTGGCACTGGCGGCCGACGGGGGCGATGAAATGACCGGAGAGGTGGCAGTGCTCGGCGTGGGCATGCACCCCTGGGGCAAGTGGGGACGCGGCTTCACGGAGTACGGCTCGGCCGCCGCGCGCGCGGCACTCGCGGATGCGGGCGTCGACTGGCGGGACGTCGACTCGGTCGTCGGTGCCGACACCGTGCGCGGCGGCTACCCCGGCTATGTGGCGGGGGCGACGTTCGCCAAGGCGCTGGGCTGGCAGGGTGCCCGGGTGACCAGCGTGTACGCGGCGTGCGCGTCCGGGGCGCAGGCGGTCGCCGTCGCCCGAGCGCAGATCCTCGCCGGGCTCGCGGAAGTGGTGCTTGTCGTGGGCGCCGACTCCGCACCGAAGGGGTTCTTCCGGCCTGCGGGCGGGAACCGGGCCGACGACCCGGACTGGCTGCGGTTCCGGGTCCTGGGGGCGACGAACCCGACGTACTTCGGGCTGTACGCGCGGCGGCGGATGGCACTGCACGGCGACACCCTGGAGGACTTCGCGCAGGTCAAGGTCAAGAACGCCGCTCTGGGCGCGCTCAACCCGAACGCGCGCTACCGCAAGCGGGTCACCGCCGACGAGGTCGCCGCGTCCGCGGTGGTCGCCGATCCGCTGCGGCTGCTCGACATCTGCGCCACCTCCGACGGCGGGGCCGCGCTGGTGCTGACCGGTATGGAGTTCGCGCGCCGGCACGGGGTGGTGGAGCCGGTGCGGATCCGGGCGGTGTCCACAGTGACGCCCCGATACCCCACCACCGTGCTGGACCTGCCGGACATCGCCACGGACTCGGCGGTGACCGTGGAGCCGGCGGACGGGACGTTCCGGTCCTCGATAGCGCAGGCGGCCTACGCGGAAGCGGGCATCGGTCCCGAGGACCTTTCCCTGGCAGAGGTCTACGACCTGTCCACGGCCCTGGAGTTGCAGTGGTACGAGGATCTGGGGCTGTGCGGCGAGGGCGAGGCGGCGAAGCTGCTGCGGGAGGGCGCGACGGCTCCGGGCGGGCGCATACCCGTCAACACCAGCGGCGGCCTGGCCTCCTTCGGAGAGGCCGTGCCCGCGCAGGCCATCGCCCAGGTGTGCGAGCTGACTTGGCAGCTGCGAGGAGAGGCCGGTGACCGGCAGATCGCCGGGGCACGCGTGGGTATCACGGCCAACCAGGGTCTGTTCGGGCACGGTTCGTCGGTGATCGCGGTGCGGTGAGGCGTGTTCATTGTCGTCGCCCACCTTGACGCCCACAGGACGCCGGAGAACACTTCCGGTGTCAGTCGGCCTCGCCGCACATTCTCGGCGTATGCAGACAATGCGCCGTTCGGGACCCGTCCGGATCATGGGCCCTGTTTCTGGGTGCGATGCGGCTGCGGCAGCACGCTCGTCTCGGCTGAAGTAGCCATGGGAACGCACTCTGCAAGATCGCCCGGGGCCGGATCGCCCCGGGCGAGGGCCCAGGAGCCACCATGAGCAATGGGGACATCTTTGTCGGCGAGATCATCGGTACGGCGATTCTCATCCTCTTCGGCACCGGCGTGGTCGCCGCTGTCCTACTGAACTACTCCAAGGCGAAGGACGCCGGCTGGGTCGTCATCACGTTCGGCTGGGGCTTCGGCGTGCTGGCGGGGGCGTACACCGCCGCGCCTCTGTCCGGCGGGCATCTCAACCCCGCAGTGACGATCGGGATCGCCGTCGACACCGGGGACTGGGACAAGGTGCCCGTCTACATCGCCGGGCAGATGGTCGGTGCCGTCCTCGGCGCGGTCCTGTGCTGGCTGGTCTACTTCGCCCAGTTCCAGGCCAACGCCGAGGAGGAAATCGCCCAGCCGACGCTCGGGATCTTCTCCACCACGCCCGCGATCCGCAATCCCGTCGCGAACCTCGTCACCGAGATCATCGCGACCATGGGTCTGGTGCTGCCGATCCTCGCGTTCGGTCTGACCAAGGGGCTCGGCGAGTCCGGCACGTCGATCCTGATCGTCTCCTTCCTGGTGGTCGGAATCGGGCTGTCGCTCGGCGGGCCCACCGGGTACGCCATCAATCCGGCCCGTGACCTGGGCCCGCGCATCGCCCACGCGCTGCTCCCGATCCCCAACAAAGGCACCTCGGACTGGAGTTACGCGTGGATCCCGGTGGCGGGGCCGCTGATCGGCGGTGTGCTGGCCGGGCTCGTCTTCAAGGCAGCCTTCTGACGCGCACGCACGCCTTTCCGGGGCTGCAGACTTCCGGAGATTCCCACGAAGGGGACGTCATGACGGACAAGTTCGTCGCCGCGATCGACCAGGGCACCACGTCCAGTCGCTGCATCGTCTTCAACCAGGACGGCGCGATCGTCGCCGTCGACCAGCGTGAGCACCGCCAGATCTTCCCCAAGCCCGGGTGGGTGGAACACGACGCCACCGAGATCTGGTCGAAGGTGCAGGCGGTCGTCGCGGGCGCGCTCGCCAAGGCCGGGCTGCGCGCCGACCAGCTCAGCGCGCTCGGCATCACCAATCAGCGCGAGACGACGGTCCTGTGGGACCGCGCCACGGGAAAACCGGTCCACAACGCGATCGTCTGGCAGGACACACGGACGGCCGCGCTCTGCCACGAACTCGGCGGCTCCGACGGACAGGATCGTTTCCGCGAGCAGACGGGACTGCCCCTGGCCAGCTACTTCTCCGGCCCCAAGGCGGCCTGGCTGCTGGACAACGTGCCGGGCCTGCGCGCCCGCGCCGAGCGCGGCGAGATCGCCTTCGGCACCATCGACTCCTGGCTGATCTGGAACCTGACGGGCGGCACGGACGGCGGGCGGCACGTCACGGACGTCACCAACGCCGGCCGGACGATGCTGATGGACCTGGAGACCCTCCAATGGGACGCGTCCATCCTGTCGGCGATGAACGTCCCCGAGAAGATCCTCCCCGAGATCAGGTCTTCCTCGGAGGTGTACGGCACGGCGGTGGGCCAGCTCGCGGGCGTCCCCGTGGCCTCCGCGCTGGGCGACCAGCAGGCCGCGGTGTTCGGCCAGGCCTGCTACGACGTGGGGACGGCCAAGAACACGTACGGCACCGGCAGTTTCCTGTTGCTCAACACCGGCAGCCGGCCCGTCGCCTCGAAGAACGGTCTCCTGACCACGATGGGGTACAAGATCGGCGGCGAGGCTCCTGTCTACTGCCTCGAAGGATCCATCGCGATCACCGGGGCGCTGGTGCAGTGGTTCCGCGACCAGCTCGGCATCATCCGTACCGCCGACGAGATCGAGACGCTCGCGGCGAGCGTCGACGACAACGGCGGCGCGTACATCGTGCCCGCCTTCTCCGGCCTGTTCGCGCCCTACTGGCGCTCCGACGCGCGCGGCGTGGTCACGGGCCTCACGCGGTACGTCACCAAGGGGCATCTGGCGCGTGCGGTGCTGGAGGCGACGAGCTGGCAGACGCGGGAGGTCGTGGACGCCATGTTCCAGGACTCCGGGGTGAGCATCACGACCCTGAAGGTGGACGGCGGCATGACGAAGAACAACCTGCTGATGCAGCACCAGGCTGACGTCCTCGGGGTGCCGGTCATCCGCCCGAAGGTCTCCGAGACGACCTGCCTGGGAGCGGCGTACGCGGCGGGGCTGGCGACCGGGGTGTGGAACGACCTCGACGAGCTGAAGTCGCACTGGCAGAAGGACGTCGAGTGGACGCCCGCCATGGAGGCGACGGTCCGCGACCGCGAATACCACAACTGGCGCAAGGCCGTGGAGAAGAGCTTCGGCTGGGAGGACGACGGCCGGGGCTAGCGCCACCGGTCGTCACACAGGTCCACGCGCAGGTCCACGCGCGCGCGTGGCACTGGACCGCGGCCCGTACCCCGGTCGGCGGGGGTACGGGCCGTGCGCGAGCGGGATGGTGCGGGGCGGTCAGGTGGTGACGGTCGCACGGCGGTCGGCCGCGTACGCCATCGCGTGCTGGACGACTCCGATGAGGACCTCCTTGACCGACTCCCGGTTGCGCGCGTCGCACAGCACGAGCGGCACGTTGGGGTCGAGGTCGAGCGCCGCCCGGACGGACTCCGACGGGTAACGGGCAGCTCCGTCGAAGCAGTTGACGCCGACCAGGAAGGGTATGGAGCGCCGTTCGAAGTAGTCGACCGCGGCGAAGCTGTCCTCCAGCCGGCGGGTGTCGGCGAGGACGACCGCGCCCAGCGCTCCGGTGGCGAGCTCGTCCCAGAGGAACCAGAAGCGGTCCTGTCCGGGCGTACCGAAGAGGTAGAGCACGAGGTCCTCGCGGAGCGTGATGCGGCCGAAGTCCATGGCCACCGTGGTGGTGTGCTTGCCCTCCACCCCTCGGAGGTCGTCGACCGGGCGGCCCGCCTCGGTGAGCAGTTCCTCGGTACGCAGCGGCCTGATCTCGCTGACCGCGCCGACGAGGGTCGTCTTGCCCGCGCCGAATCCGCCGGCCACGAGGATCTTGAGCGTGACGGGCTCGACCGGGGACTTGCCGCGTTCAGAACGCCCGAAGATCATCGGTCTCTTCTCCTGCTTGTTCGGGATCGGTCGGCGGTGGGCCGTGACCCCCGCCGCCGGGGGGTTTCGATGACGTCATCGGCTCGTTGCACCGGAGACGGCGAACCGCCCCTCTCCGCCGGGCCATTGTCCCCCACCGCGCGCTCCTCAGAGCGCTCGGAGGCCGTTGATCACATCGCGCAGAATGTTCTCGTCCACCAGCTCGGCGGGGGGCACGGGACGCGTCACATGAACCATTTCCTCGTCCACGAGGTCCCCGATGAGCACCCGCACCACGCCGATCGGGAGATTGAGTTCGGCAGCGAGTTCGGCAACCGACTGGGGAGCGTCACGGCAGAGTTCGACGATGTCCACGTGTTCCGGGGACAGCGTGTGATCCGCTTCCGGGTCGTCGGCGTGCGCCTCCGCGATGACCACCGCGATCAGGTCGAGGCGGTGCTGGGCCGCATGGCTGGTGCGGCCTCGCGTCATGGCGTACGGACGGACGACCGGTCCCGCCTCGTCGTCGAACCAGTGGCTTCTGGGTTGACCGTCTGCGCTCATGTCATCCCACTACCCGCCTGCGGGCAGATCGGTGCGCGGAGCAGCCGCCAGATGCACACCGACACGCTTCACCAGGAGAGTCATCTCGTAGGCGACCTGGCCCACGTCCGAGTCCGCGTCCGACAGCACGGCCAGACAGCTGCCGTCCCCGGCCGCCGTCACGAACAGGAACGCGTCGTCGAGTTCGACGACCGTCTGACGGACGTTGCCGGCGTCGAAGTGGCGCCCCACACCCTTGGCGAGGCTGTGGAATCCGGAGGCGACGGCGGCAAGGTGCTCACTGTCCTCCCGGCTGAGGTCCTTGGAGACCCCGGTGGGCAGTCCGTCGCCGGAGAGCACAAGCGCTCTGCGGATACTGGCGACCCGGTCGACGAGGTCGTCGAGAAGCCAGTTGAGCTCCCCCGACGCCTTGTCGCTCGCGGTCTGGCCGGTCGCCTTCGGTGCGGTCATCGACCGTCCCCCTTACTCGTTCCTTGTGCTGTGCCGTCCGTGGCGACGTCGCCCACGGCGTTCTCCTCACGACCACGCTGCCAGCCGCGCTGCAGCGAGGCCATGCGACTGCGGACCTCGTCGGCGTCACGATCGAGGAGCTCGGCCCCGTCCTGGGTACGTGGGTTCATCCGTTCGGTGCGCCGCTCCGGGCCGTCCCTGAGCTGGGGAGCCAGGTTGGCCTGCCGGACCCGGCGGGGCAGCCCCGCCGTACCGGACGCGGCGGGGTCGGGCGCCGTACCGGAACCACCGCGCCGGTCACGCTGCGGAAGTTCCGGGGCCTCGGGCGACCGGCCACCGAGGCTGTCACGGGCCGTCTCCGCTCGCCCGGCGGGGCCACGGGCGGGCACGTCGGGACGGTCGCCGACGGATCGGTCGCCGAAGCGCGAGGCAAAGGGTTCCACCGACTTCCCTCTGCCGTCCCAGGGGCGCCCGGGGGACTCCGAGCGGTCGCCGAAGCCCTCACGCGGGTCGGTTTCCCGGCGGATCGCTGCCTCGCCCCGGCGGCGTGCCGGGAGCGGGGCCAGCGTGTCGGGATCCGTCGCGCCCGCGTTCTCCGCCGGCTGCTCGTCCGGCGACGGGTTGCGGCGGGACGACTGCTCGGTGACCGGACGGCCGTGGGAACTGACCAGTTTGGGGGTCCGGCGGCGCGGCAGCTCCAAGGGGTCGCTCAGGTCGCCCGGCACCCCGGTGACCGAGCGGCGACTACGGGAAAGTACGCCCTGTTCGCTGTCCGCGTCGTCGAAGGAACCGGGAAAGTCGTTCAGGGAGTCCAGGTCGACCGGCGCCTCGAGCTCGACCGGCCCGTCGATGAGCGAGGGGGGCAGGCCAGGGAGGCGTACGGGCGCCGGGGAGAGCGCGGCCCTGCGGCTCCCCTCGAACTCGGCCTCTTTGGAGGGATGCGCGCGGTCGAGGCGGAAGCCGATGCCGTTGGTGTCCGGGACGTCGTCCGTGAGAAGCGCGTCGGGGACGAAGACGACGGCCGTCGTGCCGCCGTACGGGGACGGCTGGAGGGAGACCCGGACGTTCTGCCGCTGAGCGAGCCGGCTGACGACGAACAGGCCGAGCCGGTCCGTGTCGGACAGTTCGAACTCGGGTGTCTCGGCGAGGCGCAGGTTGGCGTCGAGAAGTGCTTCCGCGGCCATGCCCAGACCCCGGTCGTGAATCTCCAGGGTGAAGCCGTTGGCGACACGTTCACCCAGAACCTGGATGGCGGTGTGCGGGGGCGAGAACACCGTGGCGTTCTCCAGGAGTTCGGCCACGAGGTGCGTCAGGTCGGCGACGGCGGGTCCGGTGACGGCCATACGCGGCAGCCTGCGGACCTCGATGCGCTCGTAGTCCTCGACCTCGGCGACGGCCGCGCGGACGACGTCCATCAGCTGGACTGGTTTGCGCCACTGCCGGGAGGGGGCGGCCCCGGAGAGGATCACCAGGCCTTCGGCGTGCCGGCGCATACGGGTGGTCAGGTGGTCGAGGCGGAACAGGTCGGCGAGTTCGTCGGTGTCCTCAGTCCGGCGTTCCATGGTGTCCAGCAGGGTGAGCTGCTTGTGCAGCAGGACCTGGCTTCGCCGGGCGAGGTTGACGAAGACCTCCGAGACTCCGGAGCGGAGTTCGGCCTGCTTGACGGCCGCCTCGACGGCCGCGCGCTGGAGGGTGTTGAGGGCCTGACCGACCTCGCCGATCTCGTTCTTGTCGTACTCGAGGCGCGGGACCTCGGTCTCCACGTCGACCTGTTCGCCGGCCGACAGCCGGCGCATCACGCTGGGCAGTCGTACGCCGGACGCCTCGTGGGCCTCCAGGCGCAGTTGGCGCAGGTCGCGGATGAGGGCGCGGCCGATGCGTACCGACAGGAAGAGCGAGAACAGCAGGGCCACCAGTCCGAGGACGCCGGCGACGACGGCCTTGACGATGACGCCCATCACGACCGGACGGACCCGGTCCTGGTAGCGGTCGCCCGACTCGTCGTTGAGCTCGCGCAGTTCGTCGAGGACATCGCCCGCGGTGGTGTCCCAGCTCTTCGCGGTGACGCCCCTCGGGTGGCCGGACTCGGCGCCGATGGCGGCCTGTTCGGCCACCCTGAGCGGCGCGGTGGAAGCGTTCTTCCAGAACCGGTCGTAGCGTGCGCGGTCCGACAGCGGGAGCAGCGGCAGGCTGACGTCGTACATGACGGTGCGCTGGGCCACGAGGTCGGAGATGTCGCGGGACTCGTCGCGGGAAAGCTTGCCGACGACCAGGGCCGAGCCGAGCAAGGCGTCCTCGCGGGAGAGCAGTTCGCGGGCGCGGGCGGTGTTGACGAGCGCCCGGGCCTGCTTGTCCATCTCCAGGTTGTCGATGATGTGCAGGTTGGAGAGCAGGACGTAACAGGGGTCGACCAGGCGGTTGTAGAGGTCGAGGGCCTGGGACCGGGTGACGGTGCCCTCCTCGACGCTGCGGCGCAGGGGGCCGATGCCGTCGAACGCCTCGAGGACGGCGGTGAGTCGCTCGCTGTCGCTGTCGCTGATCGAGTTGCGCACGTCGGACTTGTCGGCGTTGGCGCGGATCTTGTCGATGACCGCGTCGGTGGCGGTGCGGCTGCGCCGCAGGGCGGCCAGCGCGTCGGAGGCACGGGGGTCGGCGAGATAGACGAGGGTCTGGCGGCGCTCCTGCTGAAGCACGCGTACAGCGTCCTCCGTGGGGTAGCTGACCTTCTCCACGATCGACGAGACGTTGAACAGCTCGGCCGCCTCACGACCCGTGAGCACTGTGGCGAAGCCCCAGATCGCGGTCAGGGACACCAGCGGCACGAGAAGCAGCGCCACGATCTTCCGGCGGATGGACTTCCCGCGAAAGCGCATGGCCTCCCCCAGCTCGCCCCCGTCGACGCGGGGGTACACATGTGCGTCAATAATCGGCGTGAGCCTACTACTGCCCCGCAGCTAACTCGAAGACCTGTCTGGGTACTGAACTGCCGTGCTCCCGGCGAGACATGGCGAGTTGTCCCGTCATTGCGGGAGATTGCCTCCTCGAATCCGACACCGACCGCGCCACGGCACCCCTGGGCCAACTTGGCCGTTTGGCTGGATTTTTACGTTTGATGGGAATCTTCGAGACACGCTGATCGTCTTTGTACATGGGCAATGGGTGCCGGAGCCGTCAGCAGTTCCGCATCCCGCGTCCAGACCGCGTAAAACAGCGTTAGCCGGGCAACCACTGGGGAGCCGGTGTCACCGACACCGGGACGGGCGGTCTGCTGGGCGGTGGGGAGTGACACGTGATGGGCACGGCGGAACGACGCGAAACGCTCGGGAACGACGTGGCGGCACCTTTGGTGGTGCACGAGGGCGCCAGGAGTATCAGCGCGAGTCAGGACACGGGCGGCGGCGGTGAACCGTCCGCCACCCCCGGTGCGACCGGGCAACTCCCTTCGTCCGCACGGACGGAGCCCCGGCCGGCATACCGGCAGCTGTGGGTGGAGGAGCCCGCGCGTCGGCGCCGTCTGCCGGATCCGGTGCGTACGGCGGCCGTTCGAGCGGTGCTCGTCATCTCGGTCACGCTGATCCAGGCGATGGTGGCCTTCCTGTCCACGCTGGCCGGCTCCTGGCTGGCCTTCCCGATGGTGATCAGCAGCGTGGCCAGCACCGTCGTGGCCACCTGGGCGGCGCTCGACGTGTGGGTGACCCGCCAGGTCTGGAACCAGCGCAACGGCGTGGTGTCGACCCCGAGCAGCACGGCGCGGGCGCTGCGACGCGAGCGCCGCAAGGCCCGGCGGCAAGCGCGGGTGACCGCCAGGTCCCAGGAGCGCATACGCAGGCAGAGCGGCGGGTCCGGGCAGCTGTCTCACCCTTAGCAGGCGCCCGGGCGAGAAGGCCCCGGGTGGGCAGGACACGGGCGGGCAGGACGCGTCCGAGCCGAGCCGGCCCGGGCATGCATGGCGCGCTCCCCGCGGCTGCGCCACTCCCCTCGCTCGGCGGAGCGAGCCCGCATGAACGAACGCTGACGGCCGCCGCACGAGCATCGCGTTCCGCTGGAGCGAGCACCGCGGCCAATAGCTGATCATCGAAGGCGTCACGAGGCGCCGCCGCGCAACGGTCCGGCCCGCACTCACCTCCGCGCCGTTCCCTTCCCTCAGCACCATGCTCGGCAGCGCTCCCCCTCGACGAAATCGCGGGCGCGCCCGAACGGTGGTGTGCTGGTGCCGGACAAAGGGCTCACCAGGGGAGCCGCTCCTTTCGGCCATGGCCCGCCGACCATCCGGTCAGACGTGTCGAAGATCACATTTGGCATGAATCGTCGTCGGCCGGTAAGGCGCCCTCTCGCAAGGGGCGCCTTTGATGCGGCGCTGACCAGGAGGAACGAGAACATGCCCGAACTCTTCATCGGCGGTACGTGGAGGTCAGCGCTCGACGAGCGCACCCGGGAGATCCGCTGTCCCGCCGACGGCTCTCTGGTCGGTGTCGTCGACGAGGCGGGCGGCAAGGACACGGTGGAGGCCATCACGGCCGCACGCCGCGCCTTCGACGAGGGCCCCTGGCCCGGTACACCGGCGAGCGAACGCGGTGACCTGCTGCTGCGTGTCGCCGACCTCATGGTCCGCGACAAGGACGAACTGGCCCGCGCGGAATCCCTCGACACCGGAAAACGCCTGGTGGAGAGCGCCTACGACATCGACGACATCGTCAACTGCTTCCGCTACTTCGGTCGGCTCGCGGCAAGCGAGACCGGGCGGGTCATCGACACCGGTTCGCCGGACGTGGACAGCCGGGTCGTGTACGAACCGGTGGGTGTCTGCGCCCTGATCACCCCGTGGAACTACCCGCTCCTCCAGACCGCGTGGAAGGTCGCTCCGGCGCTCGCGGCAGGGAACACCTTCGTCCTCAAGCCGAGCGAGCTGACCCCGCACACCGCGATCCATCTGATGCGGCTCCTGGAGGAGGCCGGACTGCCGGCAGGCGTGGCCAACCTCGTCCTCGGCGCCGGTCCGGAGGCGGGCGCACCGCTCGGCGACCATCCGGACGTCGACCTCCTCTCCTTCACCGGCGGACTCCAGACAGGCCGCAGGCTCATGGCCGCCGCGGCCGGCACCGTGAAGAAGGTCGCGCTCGAACTCGGCGGCAAGAACCCCAACATCGTGTTCGCGGACGCCGACTTCGACACCGCCGTCGACATGGCGCTCACCGCGGTGTTCCTGCACTCCGGACAGGTCTGCTCGGCCGGGGCCCGGCTGCTGGTGCAGGACTCACTGCACGACCGGTTCGTCGACGAGGTCGTCCGGCGGGCCCAGCTGATCCGGCTCGGCGGCCCGTTCGACGAAGAGGCCCAGACCGGCCCGCTGATCTCCGAGGCACATCGTGCGAAGGTCGAGGCGTATGTCGCCCAGGGCCTGGCCGAGGGCGCGGTCCTGCGCTGTGGCGGGGCGCGTCCCGAGGGACTCGACGACGGCTTCTACTACCCCCCGACGGTGCTCGACGAGTGCGACGCCCGGATGGCCGTCGTGCAGGAGGAGTCGTTCGGGCCGGTGCTCACCGTAGAGCGGTTCACGGACGAGGCGGAGGCGGTCCGCCTCGCCAACGACACCGTGTACGGGCTCGCCGGAGGCGTCTTCACCACGGACGAGGCCAAGGCCCAGCGGGTCGCGGCCCGGTTGCGGATCGGCACGGTGTGGATCAACGACTACCACCCGTACGTCCCCCAGGCGGAGTGGGGCGGCTACAAGCAGTCCGGCTTCGGCCGTGAACTCGGGCCCTCGGGACTCGCCGAGTACCGCGAGGCGAAGCACATCTACCGCAACACCGATCCCTCGCCGCAGGGCTGGTTCTCGTAGCGCCACCTGCGCGCCCCTTACGCGCCCTGTTCGCACCGTTCCCCTCGTGTGTGTCCTGAACGCGCGCCCCCATTGGTCCCACCCGTTCATCCCGGCACCCGCATCGAGCCGCTCCCTCCCCTTCCCCGGTCCCCCAGGAGTCCGCTCATGGCAACCACCGAACAACCGACAGGCCCAGGGCACACGGACGACGCCGAACTCGCCGAGTTCGGCTACAAACCCGAGCTCAAGCGCACCCTCGGCAACTTCCACACCTTCGCGGCCGGGATCAGCTACATCTCGATCCTGACCGGCACCTTCCAGCTGTTCTACTTCGGCTACGGCAGCGGCGGTCCCGCCTACTGGTGGTCGTGGCCGATGGTGTTCGTCGGCCAGTTCATGGTCGCGCTCTGCTTCGCGGAGCTGGCCGCCCGCTATCCCGTGGCGGGCTCGGTCTACAACTGGTCGAAGAAGATCGGCAATCCGCATCTGGGCTGGCTCGCCGGCTGGATGATGCTGATCGCCTCGATCGTGTCGATCGCCGCGGTGGCACTCGCCTACCAGCTCACGCTGCCGCAGATCTCCAGCGTGTTCCAGATCGTCGGTGACGGCACCGGCAAGTACGACGTGGCGACCAACGCGGTGATCCTGGCCGGCGTCCTGATCCTGTTCACGACCGTGGTGAACGCCTTCGGCGTCAAGCTGATGGCCACGATCAACACGGCGGGTGTCTTCATCGAGCTCGTCGCCACAGTGGTGCTGATCGTCCTGTTCGCCGTGCACATCACCCGAGGCCCGCAGGTCGTCACCCAGACGAACGGCACGGGCGCGGGCCACGGCGCCGGCTACCTCAGCGCGTTCCTCGTGGCCTCGCTGGCGTCCGCGTACGTCATGTACGGCTTCGACACCGCCGCCTCGCTCGGTGAGGAGTCCCGCGATCCGTCCCGGAACGCGCCGCGCGCCATCATCCGGGCGATCGTCGCCTCCTTCGTCCTCGGCGGCCTGATCCTCCTTCTGGCGCTGATGAGCGTCTCCAGTCTGAAGGGCAAGGAGCTGTCCACGGACGGTCTGCAGTACGTCGTGCTCGACGTGCTCGGGCCGACGGCCGGCAAGGCGATGCTGTGGTGCGTGCTGATCGCGGTCACCGTCTGCGCGCTGGCCGTCCACACGGCGGCGATCCGGCTGGCGTTCGCGATGGCCCGCGACAACAACCTCCCGGCGTCCTCCCTGCTCGCGAAGGTCAGCCCGCGTTTCCAGACGCCGGTGCTGCCCGCCGTGATCGTCGGTGTGCTGGCGCTGGCGATCCTGGTGGTCAACATCCGCCAGCCGCAGATCTTCACCGTCGTCACCAGCATCGGCATCATCATGATCTACCTCGCCTATCTGGGCGTGACCGTACCCATGCTGGTGGCACGGCTGCGCGGCAGGTGGCAGCCGGCCGGCGACGGCAAGTTCTCGCTGGGCCGCTGGGGCCTGCTGGTCAACATCGTGGCCGTGATCTGGGGCGGCGCCATGACGACGAACCTGATCTGGCCCCGGGCCTCGGTCTACAACGCCACCGCCCCCTTCCACTGGTACCTCCAGTGGGGCGCCGTGCTGTTCGTCTCGGTCATCGCGGGTGGCGGTTTCGCCTACTACTGGTTCGTCCAGCGGCACCGGACGGGTGTGCTCGCCGGACACCGTCTTGAGGGAACCCCGGCCGCGCCGGTCGCTCCCCTCGCCGCCCCGGCGGCCGACTGAAGGAGGTCGAGCACTGATGGAGCAATCCCCCATGGACCAATCACTCATGACCACCGACGAGTTCGACTACGTGGTGGTGGGCGGAGGCACCGCCGGCAACGTGGTGGCCGCGCGGCTCTCGGAGGACCCGTCCGTCACCGTGTGCGTGCTGGAAGCGGGCCCGAGCGACGTCGGCGACGACGACGTCCTCAAACTGGAACGCTGGATGGGCCTGCTGGAGTCCGGCTACGACTGGGACTACCCGGTCGAACCGCAGGCCAGCGGCAACAGCTTCATGCGGCACGCCCGCGCGAAGGTGCTCGGCGGCTGTTCCTCCCACAACTCCTGCATCGCCTTCTGGGCCCCGGCCGAGGATCTCGACGACTGGGCGGCAGCGGGCTGTACGGGCTGGAGCGCGGCGGACCTCTTCCCGCTCTACCGGCGCCTGGAGACCAACGACGCCCCCGGCGACCACCACGGCCGCACCGGCCCGGTGAAGCTCCGTACGGTGAAGAGCGAGGACCCGTGCGGCGCCGCCCTGTTGGAGGCGTGCGCACAGGCGGGCATCCCCACCACGCCCTTCAACTCCGGGAACACCGTGCTCCGCGGGGCCAACTGGTTCCAGATCAACTCCGACGAGAACAACATCCGTCAGTCGTCCTCCGTCGCCTATCTCCATCCGGTCATGGGCAGGCGGCCGAATCTGGAGGTACGGACAGGGGTGCGGGCGAAGCAGCTCGTGCTGGAGGGGCGTCGGTGCGTGGGCGCCGAGTACCTCGACCCCGATCTCATCCACACCAGGACCGTCCGGGCGCGCCGCGAGGTCATCGTGTCCTGCGGGGCGATCGACACCCCGAAGCTGCTCATGCTGTCCGGTATCGGACCGGCCGAACAGCTGCGCGAGGTCGGCGTCGAAGTGGTCGTGGACTCCGCCGGCGTCGGTGAGAACCTGCAGGACCACCCCGAGGGCGTCATCATGTGGGACGCCAAGCAGCCGATGCCCACGATGTCCAACCAGTGGTGGGAGGCGGGCATCTTCTACGACACCGAACCGGGCCTGGACCGGCCCGACCTGATGTTCCACTACGGTTCGGTGCCGTTCGACATGAACACGGCGCGTTGGGGCTACCCGACCTCGGAGAACGCCTTCTGCCTCACTCCCAACGTCACCCGGGCGAAGTCGCGCGGCACGGTGAGGCTGCGTACCCGCGACTACCGGGACAAGCCGAAGGTCGATCCGCGGTACTTCACGCACGAGCACGACGCGCGCGTGATGACGTACGGGCTGAAGCTGGCGCGCCGGATCGCCGCCCAGCCCGCGCTGAGCGGCTGGGCGGGGGCGGAACTGGCCCCCGGGCCGGATGTCCGGACGGACGACGAGCTGCTGGACTACATCCACAAGACCCACAACACCGTCTACCACCCGGCCTGCACGGTGAAGATGGGTGCCGACGACGACGCGTCGGCTCCGCTGGACGCGCGGTTGCGGGTCAAGGGTGTTGAAGGGTTGCGGGTTGCCGACGGGTCGGTGATGCCGGATCTGGTGACGGTGAATCCGTGCATCACGACGATGATGATCGGGGAGAAGTGTGCGGAGCTCTTGAAGGGGGACGCGTAGGGGTGGTGCGGTTCGTGGGGAACTGACGCGCCGTTGTGGCTGGTCGCGCAGTTCCCCGCGCCCCTAACTTGCTGATGTCGTCGGACGTTTGAACATTCGCGTCGCTGTGATCTCGCTGTGCACCGCGTCGCCCTCCCCGGCCGGGGCCTGCTGGGGCAGTCCCGGTCGGAGGTGTTCCTCGACGCTGATGTACTTCAGGCCCGCGCGGAGGTCGGCGTCGTTGCGGAGGCGGATGACGAGGGGGAACTCGGCGAGCGCGGTCGTGTCGAACAGGCCGGTGGTGTAGAGGAGTTGGACGCCGAGCGCGTCGGACACGGCTCGCTGGAGCTCCAGCAGGTAGGTCGCGTTGGCTCGCCCGATGGGGTTGTCGAGGAACAGTGTGCCGGCGTGCCGGTGCTTGTCGCGGCCCCGGTCGTTGCTGCGGAGCGCGGCCATTGTGCAGTACAGGGCGATGGCGGCGGTGAGCAGCTGACCGCCCGAGAACACGTCACCCATCTGCCCGACAGGCACGCGTTCGGCGCGCAGTACGGCGTCGGGCTTGAGGATCTCGACGGCGATGCCCTTGGGCTGCAGGGCGGCGCCAACTCCCCTCAGGAG
Source organism: Streptomyces sp. NBC_01390 (assembly GCF_045040105.1). NCBI lineage: Bacteria > Bacillati > Actinomycetota > Actinomycetes > Kitasatosporales > Streptomycetaceae > Streptomyces > Streptomyces sp. NBC_01390. The sequence goes on from NZ_CP109551.1 coordinate 2,292,312, forward strand.
GAGGGACATTCCGTCCCGGCGCAGGTCGGAGTTCTTCTTCACGGCCGCCCGGGTCGCCTCGTCGACGACCTCGCCGAGCCGCTCCGTGAGCGTCGCCTGGTCGGGCTCCTCGAACCGGATGCGCAGGAACTCCTGCCCGGACCACTCGCCGAGTCCCTCGGGCAGCCGGGACAGCCGCTGGGCGGACCGCAGGGTGGCCAGTGACGACTCCACCAGCCCGCGCAGCCGGTCCACGATCGAGTCCCGGTTCCGCTCCAGCTGCGCCAACTCGTCGGTCAGGACCCGGAGTCGGGGTGCGAAGGCGTCAGCCCACTTCTGCGCGTGCTCGGGCAGCGCGGACGCAGGCAGTTCACGGATCTGCTGGCGGGCGGGGGTGCGCACCGCCTCGTACCGCGTGGAGTTGGCATGCCGTACGAGAATGTCGCTCGCCTCGCGCACGGCGGCCTCGGCCGCGGACAGGTCGGCGGCGCAGCCGCGCAGGGAGCGGCGGGCCTCGGCGGCCGACTGCCGGGCTTCCTCCGGACTGCCGGGGTAAGGCTCCGGGGCTTCCTGCTCATCGTCCGAGGCGTGCTCACGCAGCAGGTCGCGGAGCATCGCGGCGATCTCGTCGAACCCGGAGGCCGCGTCCTCGGCTGCTCGGTGCGAGCCGAGAAGTTCGGCGTGCGCCTCTCTGGCCTGGGCCAATGCCTCGGTTCGGGAGGCGAGTTCGGTGGTGGCGGTGCGCAGCAGTACCTGAGCGTGTTCGGCGTCGCGCGGGACGAGTTCCTCGGCCAGCTCGGTGTGCGCCTCGCCGTCCTCGGGCGCGTGCCGCTCGGCCTCGCCGCGCAGTCGGCCGAGCTGCTCGCTGGCCGTGGACACCCGGGTCTCCAGGAGCTGGACGAGTTCCTCGGCCCGCGCGGAGGCGGCCTGCCGTGACGGTCCGTCGGACCCCTCGGGTGCCTGCAGCAACTGCTCGGCGCGCGTGCGCACCTTGTTGCTCAGCCGGTCCAGGTCCGCGCGCGCGGCGCTCTCGTCGCTCTCGGAGCGCGCCTGCTCCGCCCGCAGGTCGGCCCCGACGCCGACCTTCTCGTACAGCTGGGAGGCGGCCCGGTAGGCCTCGCGGAGGGCGGGCAGCGACGACTTCGCGGCGTCCTCGTCGGCTTCCGGCAGTTCATCGGGGGCGCCCGCGATCTCCGCGCGCTCGGCGCGCAGGGCGCGGGCCGTGCGGCGCGCGTCGTCGGCGGCGCGCTGGACAGCTCGCCGGTCCTCGTCGGCGGACCGGGCACGCTCCAGGCAGACCTGGGCGCGGGCCTCGGACTCGACGGCCTCGTCGGCCAGTTCACGCACCTTGACCTGCCAGCCGGCGCGTTCGCGCAACCGGAACGCCAGGCCGGCGAGCGCGTCGGCGGCACGCCGGGCCCGCTGGGCGGCCTCCTGCCGCTCGTCCCGGACTCGGGACGCCTCGCTCGCCACCTCGTCGGCCTCGGCCCGCACGGTCCGCGCCTCGGCCAGCTCGGCCTCGGCCTCCTCGGCGAAAGCACGCGCGTCGTGCGCGGCCCGGGCCAGCTCGCCGAGCCGCCCGGCCGGGCAGCCCGTGCGCCAGGAGGCGAGCCGCGCGCCCAGTTCCCGGTCCTTGCCGAGCCGCGCGGCGAGCGTGCGGATCTCCTCCTCGCGCTCGCCCGCCCGGGCCCGCAGCGCCTGACGTTCCTCGTCGGCGGCGTGTTCGTCGTGCATGGCCGGGTTCGGCGGTACGAGGAACACGTCGCCGTCGCCCGGTCCGGGGGCCGGGGTCGGGGCGAGCAGGGCGGCTGCCGTACCGACCGCCACGGCCGAGCGGGGCAGCAGGGCCGCGTCGGCGAGGGCCTCGCGGGCACGCGCGTGCGTGCCGGGGTCGGTGATGATGACGCCGTCGACGAGTTCGGGGCGGGCGGCCAGCACGCGCGCGTGGTCGACGGGGTCGACGGCCTGGGCGAGATAGCGCCAGCCGGGCAGAGCGGGAATGCCGTGCTCGCCGAGGAACTCGACGGTGGCCAGCACATCGGGGCCGGCAGGCAGCAGCCCGCCGTCACCGAGCGCGCCGAGGATCCGGGCGTCGTCGGCGGCGGCGGTCCGCAGCTCGAAGAGCTGCCGCTCGGCGGAGGTGACTCCGCCGTCGAGGAGTTCATGGAGTTCGTCGGCGAAGCGGTCCAGCTCCTCGGGGGTCAGGTGACCTTCGTCGGCGGCACGGGGGGAACCCTTCACCACTGCCCCGGTCCCACCGTCGACCCCTTCCGCGTCGACGCGGGCACCGTCCTGGCCCTGGCCCTCGCCCTCGCTCGCCCCGTGCTGGCGCGGCACCGCGGCCCGTCCCCGCTGTCGCGTACCACCGGCAGACGGCAGGCTCAGCAGGTCGGCGAGCCGTTCCTCCGCCGCCAGGGCCTCGGCGGTGCGCCGCTCGGCGTCGTACGCGCGCTCGGCCGCCGTGGCGGCGTCAGCCGCGCGGGCCGCCGTCAGCTCCGCGCGGGACTCGGCGGAAGCCGCCTCCCGCGCGTGCTCGGAAGCCCGCCTGGACGCCTCACGGGAGGTGTCCCAGGCCTCTACGGCCGTCTTCTCGGCGTCGCTGGCGGCGAGCGCGGCCCGGGCCGGGTCCGCGTCGGGAGCGCTGTCGTCGAGCCAGCCCGCGCGCACCGCCTCGGCGGTCTCCTGTTCCACCTCGCTGAGCCGCTGCCGCAGGTGCCCGACCTCGCTGCGGGCGCGCTGTGCCTCGGTGGCCGCGCCGGTCGAGTCCCGGTGGGCGGCCTCGCTGATCTCCTGAAGGGCGGCGGACCGCTCCTCCTCCTCGTTGGCCAGCGCCTCCGCGCCTTCCGCCGCCGAGTGCAGCGCCCGTACGAGGTCCACGGCGGCCTTGGCGCGGGCGGCGAGCGCCGGGGCCGCGTCCCGTTCGGCCTCGCGGATCGCGACGGCCACGCGCGCGGAGCGGTCGGCGGCGGCGCGGTGCCGCAGGACGAGCTCGGCGGCCTGCCAGGCGGAGTGCATGGTGCGCGCGTCGGCGAGTTCGCGTTTCTGTGCGGCTGCCGTCTTCTCCGCCGCGGCGAGGGCCAGTGAGGCATGCCGGAAGGCGAGTTCGGCGGCGATCAGCGCGCTGCGCTCCCGCCCGCCCTCGGAGTGGGTGACGGTGTACGCCGCCGCGGTGACCCGCTGGGCGAGATCACCGGCCCTGACCCTCTCCTGGACGCCCCGCGCGGACAGCCGCCGGGCCAGGGTGCGTGTCCGGCGCTCCGCACCGGCGTGGACGTCCCGCGCGCGGGAACGTGTTTCCGCTGCTTCGACGATGCGGCCGAGCAGATCCACGGACCCGGCGGTGAAGTCCCGTTCGGCGATCAGTTCGGACCGTCGCCCCAGCTTGTTGCCGAAGCCTCCGACCAGGTCGGCGAGCCCGTCCGTGTCCCGGGTGTCGGTGACCGCGCGCAGCAGCAGGTCGGTGAAGTCGGAGTCCTTCTTGACCGCGAAGAGGCCAGCGGCCTCACCCTCGTCGGCGTTCATCTCCCGCTGGTAGCGGAAGAGTTCGGGATCGAGACCCAGTTCCCCCAGATGCTCGACCCAGCGGTCGTGGATCTCCTCCCAGTGCACTTCGAGATGCGGATACGCCTTGCCCGCGTCGGTGATCGCGTCCCGGAAGCCCTTCATCGTGCGGCGCCGCCCCTGGGCACCGGAGGCGCCCTCCACCGGCGGCCGTACGGCGGTCGACTCGGCGACGGGCAGGTTGTCGAGGCTCAGCCCCGGGCCGGGCCGGAAGGAGTACCAGGCCTCGGCGAACTTCCGCGGGTCGTTGGAGACCTGCCGCCCCCGCCACTCGCTCGCCTTGCCGACCACCACCAGCTCACCGGTGAGCGTGTGCTGCCACTCCAGGACGACATGTCCGCAGTCGTCGGCGAGCAGGAACTTCCGCAGCACACCGGAGCTGGCTCCACCGAGCGTGTTGCGGTGCCCGGGGAGCATCACGGAGAAGATCAGCTTGAGGAGTACGGACTTGCCGCCGCCGTTCTCCAGGAAGAGCACCCCGGCCGGCGCGGGCCGGCGCGGCGGTCCGACGGGCTCGTCCTCGAAGAACTCCGCCTGGGTGGGCGCGGGGTCGGGCACCGGCGCGCCGACACCCCGCAGGTCAAGCACGGTGTCGGCGTAGCGCGCACCGGCGGGACCGATGGAGTAGAGGCGGACCCGGGACAGCTCGTACATGGCGGACTCTCGTAGTCGTAAGGGAGTAGTCGGGTTGGGGGCGAAGGCGGTCGGGGTGGCGGTCAGGAGTGGTGGAAGGGCAGTCCGGCGTCGGCCACAAGATCAAGGTCGTCGGTGTCCTCGGCGGGCAGCAGCGTCGGTGTCCCGTCGGTGACCGGCACGACGCCCAGCTCCAGCAGCTCGGCCATCGCGGCGTTGCCTGCCATGTCCCGGACCTGCAGCTGGTAACGAGCCGTCGTCCGGTACGTACCGCCGTTGTCGTCACCGGTGCGCTGAAGGAAGCCGGAGTCGGTGAGGAAGCCGACGGCCTTGCCGACGATGCCTGTCGTCGAACCGGCCGGTCTCCGCGCGTCCTTGGTGGCCCCCGTCGCGCTGCGCCTCATCCAGATCCGCCAGGCGGCTTCGAGTCCCGGGGCGTCACTGACCGGGTCGGTGATCTCGCCCTGTGCCTCGGCCCGCTCCTCCAGCCGCCGGCAAGCTTGCCGCACAAAGGCCTCGACGCCGTTGACGGTGACGCGTCCGATGTAGCCGTCGTCGGCGAGATCCTCGGGCCGCGGAAACGCCATCGCGGCCACGGCGAGGTGGGCGAGCCCGTGCAGAAAGCGGTCCGATCCGTCGGCGGAGGTACGACGGGCGTAGTCCCCCATCCGAACGGCGAACACGGAGTCCTCGGCGGCGGTCACCGCCATCCCCGCGCGCGGGGACACCTCCAGGACCACCAGCCCCAGTCCGGCGGCCACGGCGTCGGCGAGCCGGGCGAAGGCCGGGTCCTCGCGGTACCGCCGCAACAGCTCGGCGTACTCCTGGTCCCGGGCGGCCTGCAGTTTGGGCTGCAGGCCAAAGGCCACCAGCCGAGCGGCATCGGCGGCATCGCCAGGAGTGATGACGGCAGCGACAGCCGGCGCGGCAACTGCCTCCGGCTCGCTCCAGTCGACCTGCTCGTTCACGGCTGAGGCTCCTCGGGGTTCTGATGATCGGACGGGCGGACAAGCGCCCCTACAGGGGCGCGGGGAACTGCGCGACCAGCCACAACGGGCCCGCAGCCAGGCGACAACATCAGCCCCGTCACGCCGCCTCCGACCTGCCCGCAGCCATCCCCACCGTGTCCAGCAACGCCATCCCCACGATCAGATCGGCGCCCCCGAACTCCGGGTCGTCCAGCTCCGTCCCGTCGTCGACGGCGAACAACAACTTCTCCTCACCCTGCCGATAGGCCGTCCCGACCGGCGGACTGGCCGCGTGAACCGCCAACAGCGCCACCAGATACGGCAGTTCAGCGTCCCGGAGACGCGCCTCGGCGAGCAGCCCCGACAGCCTCCGAGGCGCGTCCGCGGGCAGGTCCAGCAACTCCATCGCCGCCGCCAGCTGTTCCTCGCTGAAGCGGCTGTCGTCCGGCGTGGCGATCAGATCCGGCTCGGGCATCTCCGCCCCGAGGTGCTCCCGCTCCAGTGGCGGTGTCAGCAGTATGTCCACGAGGTCGCCGACCCGGACCGACACCGGCGTACGAAGCCCCGTCCCGCGTGCGAAGAACGCGTCGGTCACCCGCACCGCCGCCTCCAGGGGCAACGGCAGCACAGGGGCGACCAGATGGCCGTACAGGTCTATCCCCGAGGACGTCATCGGGGTCGCGAAGGCCTGCCGGTCCTGCTCCGCGCGGAACAGCGGTCCCGCTTCGAGGAGGCGGGACTGGAGCAGCGTGTGCCGCCGGATGCAGTCCTTCACGATGTCGACGAGTTCGGCGGCCCGCCGCTTCTGCTCCGGGTCCTCGGACTCGTCACGGGCCTTGCGGATGTTGGTCAGGATCGCGTTCTCGTGGCGGTACCGGTCGGCGACGTGGTCGAGCGCTTCGGCGATCATGTCGGGGACGGTCTGGAGCCAGTCCACCGCGCGCACGTTGCGCCGGGTCGCGTCCAGCGCCCTGCGCAGGACCTCCGAGTACTGCACGGTGCGGTAGCGGGCCTGCTCCGCGGCGAGCTGGGCGTCGGCCAGCCGGCCCCGGCTGATCAGTACCTCCAGCTTGACCTCGGCGGCGATCTGGGCGCTGGTGACATCGGTGTCGAGGGCGCCGACGAGCACGTTGACGGCCTCGTCCGTCGTACGGAGGTAGACGCTTCCGCCGTATCCCGGGACCTCTTCGATCAGCTTGAAGTCGTAGTCACGGCGTACATAGGTGCCGTCCGGCGCGAACGTGCCGTATACGGCCCGGAAGCCGCGGTCGACGCTGCCGACGTTGATGAGGTTCTCCAGCACCCAGCGGGCGACGCGCTCGTGTTCGGCAACGGGCCGCTGCGGGGCCTGGGCGGCGATGCGCGGAATGAGGCGGGCGACGATCTGGTCGTGGTCGGCGCCCGTGTCGAAGTCCATGTTCAGGGTGACCAGGTCGATGGCCGCGAGGGCCACCTCCGCCATGCCGTACACCGAGTACTCGCCCGCGAGATTCGCCTTGCGCGCGTCCAGGTCGTGGAGCGGGGCGGTGCAGGCGAGCGCGCGCAGGCGCCGCGCCAGTCCCTCGTCGGCGGCCGGGCCCGGAGCGGGGCGCGGCCCCGCGCTGAGCTGGGGCGGAACGCTGTCCGTCGATGCAGGCGAAGTCACGGTGCCCAGACTAGGTCCTCGGTCTGACAACTCCCCAAACGACGCGGATCGCCTCCGGCGGCCGGACGGAGGCCACCGACCGCCGGTCGGCCGCGGGCCGGCGAGGGCCGGTCGGCCGCGGGCCGGCGAGGGCCGGTCGGCCGCGGGCCGGCGAGGGCCGGTCGGCCGCGGGCCGGCGAGGGCCGGTCGGCCGCGGGCCGGCGAGGGCCGGTCGGCCGCGGGCCGGCGAGGGCCGGTCGGCCGCGGGCCGGCGAGGGCCGGTCGGCCGCGGGCCGGCGAGGGCCGGTCGGCCGCGGGCCGGCGAGGGCCGGACGGCCGCGGGCCGGCGAGGGCCGGTCGCGCAGTTCCCCGCGCCCCCTCAGGCCTCCTCGCTCACCCTGCGCCGGTAGACGTCCACCACCCGCTCCAGCGAGTCGGCGAGATACACCGCGAGCAGTTCCTCGGCCTCGGCCCTGTTCCCTCGTTCCAGTGCTCGCAGTATCTGCTGGTTGCGGGCGAGATAGGGCTCGTGCAGGCGCCGCGGGTCGTCCACGACGTGGAAGGCGAGGCGCAGTTCGGCGAAGACGCTGCGCATCAGTTCGTCGGTGCGGGCGCTGCCGGCCAGCGCGACGAGTTCGCTGTGAAAGTGGATGTTGGCCGTACCCAGCCTTTTCCAGTCACTGTCGCGTATCGCCCGCTGCCCCTCCTCGACCGCCGCGGCGAGATTCTCCAGGGCGTACGGCGGCTCTCCGAGACCGCGGACCACGGCGCACTCGACCAGGGCGCGGGTGCGGTAGATGTCCTCGACGTCCTCGACCGCGAGGACCCGCACGAAGACGCCCCTGTTCAGCTCGTGGATCAGCAGGCGTTCGTGCGTGAGCAGGCGGAACGCCTCGCGCAGCGTGTTGCGGGAGACGCCGAGGGCCCCGCCGATGCTGTCCTCGGAGAGCCGGGTCCCGGGCGGGAAGTAGCCGTCGGCGATGCGGCTCCTGAGGATGTCCGACACCCGCTCGGCGGTGCTGGTGCGCCCGAGGAGCGCGCGGTCGTCGGCCAGTCCCGTCAGCTGCTCTGCCATGCCCGGAATTCAATCGTAGATACGAGAACGAAACAACACGGGTATTGAAGGATCGTTCAACGATCCTCTACCTTGCTGTGCAGGCGCCGCCGGATCGCACGGTTCGGATCGCACGGTGCCGACCGCTTGGACTGCTCATTCCGTTCGACCGCTCATTCCGGAAGCACCCTCCGTCCCTCATCTGCGAGGTGCACATGAGCACGACCCCTCCACCCCAGGCCCTGACCGACGACGTCCACCCCGGAGCGCAGGAAACCGCCGTCGACGAAGGCGCGTTCGCCTGGCTGCGGGCACTGGGCCCGCGCGGCCGCCGCGCGTTCGGCGGCGCGTTCGGCGGCTACGCCCTGGACTCGTACGACTACTTCACGCTGCCTCTGAGCATGGTGGCGCTGTCCGCGTACTTCGGCCTGGACAGCGGCCAGACCGGGCTGTTCACCACCGTCACCCTGGTCGTCTCCGCCATCGGCGGCGCCGGCGCGGGCGTGCTCGCGGACCGGATCGGCCGGGTCAGGGCGCTGATGATCACGGTGATCACCTACGCGGTCTTCACCGTCGCCTGCGGTTTCGCGCCCAACTACGAGACGCTGCTGGTGTTCCGCGCCCTCCAGGGCCTCGGGTTCGGCGGCGAATGGGCCGTCGGCGCGATCCTGGTGGCCGAGTACGCGAGCCCGAAGCACCGCGGCCGTACGCTCGGCGCGATCCAGAGTTCCTGGGCCGTGGGCTGGGGCCTGGCGGTGATCGTATACACCGTGGTCTTCTCGTTCCTCGACGACGACCTGGCCTGGCGCGTGATGTTCTGGACCGGCGCTCTGCCCGCGCTGCTGGTCATCTGGGTGCGGCGCTCGGTGCACGACGCTCCGCGGGCGGTCGCCGAGCGCGAGAAGAACCCCAAGAAGGGCTCGTTCACGGAGATCTTCCGGCCCGGCACGGCCGAGTCCCCCGGCCTGCTGCGCATCACGGTCTTCGCGGCCCTGCTGTCGACCGGTGTCCAGGGCGGCTACTACACCCTCGCGACCTGGGTCCCCACCTATCTGAAGACGGAACGGGGACTGTCGGTCGTCGGCACCGGCACGTATCTCACGTTCCTGATCTCCGGCGCCTTCATCGGCTATCTGACCGGCGGATACCTCACCGACCGGATCGGCCGCAAGCGCAACATCTGGCTGTTCGCGGTCCTCTCGGCGCTGTGCATCCTCGCCTACGCGAACATCCCCAACGGCTCGAACACCCTCCTTCTGGTGCTCGGTTTTCCGCTCGGGTTCTGTATGTCCGCGATCTTCAGCGGTTTCGGCTCCTATCTGAGCGAGCTGTACCCGACCGCCGTACGGGGCACGGGACAGGGCTTCACCTACAACACGGGCCGGGCCGTCGGCGCCGTCTTCCCGACCACCGTCGGCTTCCTGGCCGACAGTTGGGGCGTGGGCGGTGCGCTGGTCTTCGGCGCGATCGGATACGGCATCGCCGCCCTGGCACTGCTCGGGCTGCCGGAGACCCTCGGAAAGGAACTCCAGTGAACCGTACGGAAGACCGCCCCCTGTCCCTCGTCGACGAGCACGCGCACGCGTGGAGCCCGCGATCCGCCCGATCCCGGTTCCGCGCGGGCCTCACGGGCCCCACGGCAGGCGTCGCGGCCGGCCACACCCAGGTCAACCTGATCTCGGTGCCCGCCGACTGGGCGTACGACATGCTGCTGTTCTGCCAGCGCAACCAGAAGCCCTGCCCGGTCCTGGACGTCACGGACGCCGGCTCGTGGACCACCGTCCTCGCCGAGGGCGCGGACCTGCGCACCGACCTGCCGCGCTACCGGGTCTGGCGGGACGGCGAACTGGTGGAGGAGCCCACGGACGTGCTCGCCCACTGGCGCGACGACCTCGTGACGTTCCTCATCGGGTGCAGTTTCACCTTCGAGTGGGCGCTCGCCGGGGCGGGCGTCCCGATCCGGCACATCGAGCAGGGCCGCAACGTCCCGATGTACGTGACCAACCGTCAGTGCCGTCCCGCGGGGCGGCTGCACGGCCCCCTGGTCGTGTCCATGCGTCCGGTGCCGCCGCAGCACCTGGCGGCCGCGATCCGGGAGAGCAGCCTGCTCCCGGCGGTGCACGGCAGCCCCGTACACTGCGGCGATCCGTCCGGGCTCGGCATCGACGACCTCGGCCGTCCGGACTTCGGCGATCCGGTGGACCTCGCGCCGGACGACATCCCGGTGTTCTGGGCCTGCGGGGTGACCCCGCAGGCCGCGGTGATGGCGTCCAGGCCACCCTTCGCCATCACGCACGCGCCGGGCCAGATGTTTCTCACCGACACCCGCGACGCGCAGTACCGCGTCGCCTGACCGGAGCGTGACAGGAGTCCGGAAGATGATCGACCTCAACGCCGACCTCGGCGAGGGCTTCGGCCGCTGGCGGCTGACCGACGACGAACAGCTGCTGTCCGTCGTCACCAGCGCCAACGTGGCCTGCGGCTTCCACGCCGGGGACCCGCCGACCATGCGGCGGGTGTGCGAACTGGCGGCCGAGCGCGGTGTACGGATCGGCGCCCAGGTCTCCTACCGGGACCTCGCGGGGTTCGGGCGGCGCGCGATGGACGTGCCGCCCGACGAACTGTCGGCCGAGGTGGCGTACCAGATCGGCGCCCTGGACGTCTTCGCGCGTGCGGCGGGCGCGCGCGTGGCGTACGTCAAACCGCACGGCGCTCTCTACAACCGGGCCGTGCACGACGAGGAACAGGCCAAGGCAGTGATCGACGGCGTGCTCCTCGCCGGCATGGGCCTGCCGGTGCTCGGGCTGCCGGGCTCGCGCCTGCTGGCGCTGGCCGAGGCGGCGGGCCTGCCCGCCGTCCCCGAGGCGTTCGCCGACCGTGCGTACACCGAGGAGGCCACTCTGGTGCCGCGCGGCCAGGACGGGGCGCTGGTGACCGATCCCGAGGCGGTCGTGGCACGCTCTGTGACCCTCGCCCGGACCGGCGTGGTCGCCTCGCACTCCGGGACACCCCTCGCGATCCGCGCCCGCTCCCTGTGCGTCCACGGCGACACGCCCGGCGCGGTGGACCTGGCCCGCCGGGTCCGCGAGCGCCTCGAGGCCTCGGGTGTCCGCGTGGAGGCCTTCGCATGAGCGGCATGAGGGCGTTGCCCGTCGGCGACGACGCGCTGCTGATCGAGGTCTCCTCCGGCGACCGGGCCCAGGCCCTGCACGCGGAACTGCTGCGCCGGCGTGCGGAGGGCACGCTGTCCGTACGGGAGATCGTCCCCGCCGCCCGGACGGTCCTCCTCGACGGCCTCATCGACCCCGCCCGGCTGGCCTCCGAGCTGACCGCCTCCGAGGTACCCCCGACGCTCCCCCGCACCGAGGGGGTCATCGAACTCCCGGTCCGCTACGACGGCCCGGACCTCGCCGACGTCGCCGCCCTCTGGGGCGTGTCCGAGGAAGCGGTGGCACGCATCCACGCGGGCACCGAGTTCCGGGTCGCCTTCTGCGGCTTCGCGCCCGGCTTCGGCTACCTCACCGGCCTCCCGGCGCGCTACGACGTTCCGCGCCGGGCCACCCCCCGGACGTCCGTCCCGGCCGGCGCCGTCGGACTGGCGGGCGGGTACACGGGCGTGTACCCGCGTGCGTCGCCGGGCGGCTGGCAGCTGATCGGTACGACGGACGCGGTCCTGTGGGACCACACGCGCGTGCCGGCCGCACTGCTGTCGCCGGGGACCCGGGTCCGTTTCGTCGTGATGGGCCGCCGATGACGGATCGTGCGCTCTTCGTCGTACGGGCCGGGGCGCTGACCACCGTGCAGGACCTCGGACGTCCGGGTCACGCCCATCTCGGGGTGCCGCACTCCGGTGCCCTGGACGCGCCCACGGCCGCGCTCGTCAACCGGCTGGTCGGCAACCCGTCCAAGGCGGCCGTCCTGGAGACCACCCTCAACGGTTGCACCCTGCGCCCCCGTTGCTCAGTCACCGTCGCGGTGGGCGGCGCCCCCTGTCCGGTCACGGTGAACGGCCGCCCGGCGGCCTGGGGCGCTCCGGTGCAGGTGCCCGCCGGTGCGCTGCTGGACATCGGCACAGCCCTGTCCGGGGTACGGGCCTATGTGGCCGTCTCCGGCGGAGTCGCCGTCGAGCGGGTGCTCGGCAGCCGCTCCACCGACCTGTTGTCCGGTCTGGGCCCGCCGCCTCTGACGGACGGCGCGGTGCTGCCCCTGGGGCCCGTGATCGGCGGGCACGCGCGCGTGGACGTCGTTCCGCTGCCCGCGCCCCCGGCCGAACTCGTGTTCAGGGTGACCGTCGGGCCACGCGACGACTGGTTCACGCCGAGGGCGCTACGGGCCTTCACCACGTCCACCTACCGGGTGTCCTCCGCGAGCAACCGCATCGGGCTGCGCACGGAAGGGCCCGCCCTGGAGCGGGCCGTTTCCGGCGAACTCCCCAGTGAGGGCATGGTCCTAGGCGCGGTCCAGGTGCCCCCGGACGGCAGGCCGGTGGTGTTTCTCGCCGACCATCCGACCACCGGCGGCTATCCGGTGATCGCCGTCGTACGCACCGCCGACCTGCCCGCCGCCGCCCAGGCGGCGCCGGGCACCCCGGTCAGATTCGTGCCCGTACGCCGACGCTGAGCCGCCCGGGGCCGGTCCGGCGGATCCTGTCAGGACCGTGGGGCAGCCGCCCCGGTCCCCCGGACAGGCCCTACGCCACCTCCGGTTCTGCCCTGTGCTCCGCCACCGACAGGGCCGCCAGGGCCGCCGCCACGGCGTGGGAGGCCCCCAGGTCGAGGCGGGCGCTGGTACCCCGCGCACGGTGGCGGACCTCCTGGGCGGCGAGCCGGAGGAGTTGCGGCAACAGGTCGGTGCACCGCCGCGCCACCCAGCCCGTCCCCGCGGTGGCCAGCCAGCGCAGGTTCGCCGACCGGGTGGGCGCGGGTTGTTCCGGCGCGGCCGAGGGACCCGCACCGCCCGTGACGCCCGCCTCCGCGAGCAGCACGTGGAAGCGGACCGCGAGCTGCCGGTGCCCCTGCTCGCCGGGGTGCAGCCGGTCCGCGCTCCACATCTCGCGCCCGCTGAGCCACTCACCCTCGGCCGCGTGCACATGGATCGCCCCGTAGCGCTCGGACAGGGCGTGGACGACCGTGTTGACCGCCCGCTGCCGCCGGGCCAACGGCTTCGCCAGGACGCCCGGCAGCCCCAGCATCGCCCCGGGGTCGGGCAGACACGCCGTGAGCAGGAGCGCGCCCCGCCCGGTGAAGGCCGCGTACACCTCGTCCAGCCGGGCGGCTACCGCGTGGATGTCGAACGTACGGCGCAGGGTGTCGTTCACCCCGATGACGACGGACACGACGTCCGGCTCCAGGTCGAGGGCGGCCGGCGTCTGCCGTTCCCGTACGTCGCGCGTCTGCGCCCCACTGACCGCGAGGTTGGTGAACTCCACCGGTGTGTCACCGAACCCGCCGGCGAGCAGCGCGGCCCAGCCGCGCCACCCGTCGTCCACGGGGTCGCCCACACCCTCGGTCAGCGAGTCGCCGAGCGCCACGAACCGCAGCGGTCTCATCCGACACTCTCCGGTGCGACGACGGGCCGCACGGGCGCGTCACCGGCGGACGGCACCACCGCGTCGTGCGCCGCGAGGAACGCCTCGACAGCTGTCGACCAGCCGAAGCACTCCGCACGCGCGCGTGCGGTCTCCCGGCGCTCGCGCTCGGGCCGCCCCACCAGCAGCCGTACGGCGTCCGCGAAGGCCTCTCCGTCGTCGGCCGCGACGGCCCCGGCGGACCCGATCACCTCGGGCAGCGCGGAGGACGCGCTGACGACCACGGGAGTACCGCAGGCCATCGCCTCCAGCGCGGCGAGTCCGAACGTCTCGGCGGGCCCGGGCGCCAGACACACGTCGGCGGACGCCTGGAGTGCGCCCAGCAGTGCCTGGTCGGCCACGTGCCCGAGGAAGGTGACCGGCAGCCCGCGCTCCCGCGCCCGCTGCTCCAGGCGGGCCCTCAGCGGCCCGTCCCCGGCCACCACCAGCCTCGCCCGCACCCCGCGCCGCAGCAGCGCCCGCAGGGCGTCCACGGCCGTACCGGGCCGCTTCTCGACGGACAGCCGGGAGCACATCACCAGGAGCAGCTCGTCCTCACGTGCGTGCGCGGCCCGCACCGCCGGGTCGCGCAGTGACGGATGGCGCCGCACGAGGTCGACGCCCAGGGGAGCCCGTACGACATTGCGCGCCCCGATCCGTACGAACTCCCGCTCGGCGAACTCGGTCGTGCACACCACGCGCGCGTAGGTGTGCGCCGTACGGGCGTTGAGGTTGTCGGCGGCTCGCCGGGAGAGGTTCTCCGGCAGGCCCCAGGTGCGCAGGACACCGTCGGCGGTCTCGTGGGAGACCATCACCGCGGGGACCCGGGCCCGGCGCGCCCACTTGCCGGTCCATCTGAGCGTCGTGCGGTCGGACACCTCCAGGCGGTCCGGGGCGAGTTTCTCGAGGAGGGCGGCGACGCGTCGCTTGTCGGTGAGGACGCGGTAGCCGCCGGTGCCGGGCAGCAGCGGGCCGGGCAGGGTGATCACGCGCCCCTGCTCGGTGTCGCGGTCGCCCACCCGCTCACCGGGCACGATCAGGACGGGTTCGTGGCCCGCGGCCCGGTAACCGGCGCCCAGTTCGCGCAGCGCGGTGCGCAGGCCGCCCGAGGACGGGGCGACGAAGTTCGCCAGCCGGACGATACGCAGCGGTCCGCTCGCTCCGCGCGGTGTCTCGCCGTTCATGCGGCCACCACCGTCCGCGCGCTGAGGATGTCGGCGTAGTGCCCGACGAGTTGGTCGCCGACGGCCGCCCAGGTACGGCCCTCGACCGTCGCCCGGGCGACGGCGCCGTAGGAGGCCCGCAGGCCCGGGTCACGGGCCAGGGACCACACCGCGTCCCGGACTGCGGCCGCGTCACGCGGTGGGACCAGCAGGCCGGTGCGCCCGTGGGCGACCAGGTCCAGCGGCCCTCCGGCGGCGGGCGCGACGACAGGCACACCGCTCGCCATGGCCTCCTGCACCGTCTGGCAGAAGGTCTCGAACGGGCCGGTGTGCGCGAAGATGTCCAGCGAGGCGAAGATCCGGGCGAGTTCGTCGCCGGTCCGGCGGCCGAGGAATACCGCACCGGCCAGCTGCTCGCGCAGGGCCGGCTCGCTGGGTCCGTCGCCCACGACGACGACCCGCACGCCGTCCAGCCCGCAGACCCCGGCGAGGAGTTCGACCTGCTTCTCGGGGGCGAGCCGGCCGACGTAGCCGACGATCAGCTCACCATTGGGGGCGAGTTCGCGCCGGATGGCCTCGTCCCGGAGTTCGGGGCGGAAGCGCACGGTGTCCACTCCGCGCTGCCACAGCTTCACTCGGGGCACACCGTGCGACTCCAGGTCGTGCAGGGCCGCGCTGGACGGCGCGAGGGTGAGGTCGGCGGCGGCGTGGACGGAGCGGATGCGTCGCCAGGCGGCGGCCTCACCCGCGTGGACGTAGGTGCGGGCGTATCCGGCCAGGTCGGTCTGGTAGACGGCCACGGCGGGGATGCCGAGCCGGGCGGCGGCGGCCATGCCGCGTACGCCGAGGACGAAGGGGCTGGCCAGGTGGACGATGTCCGCGCGGTGCTCGGTGATCGCGGCGGCGACGCGTCGGCTGGGGAGGGCGACGCGGACCTGGGGGTAGCCCGGGAGCGGTAGGGAGGGGACTCGGACGACGGGGCACGGCGCCGAGGCGTCGGACCCGGCCCCGGCGGCGGTGGCCGGGGCGACGACGAGGGGAACGTGACCACTGTCGACGAGGTGCCGGGCGGTCTGGAGCGCGCAGTGGGCCACGCCGTTCACATCGGGGGGAAAGGATTCGGTCACGATGACGACACGCATAGGGAGGTTGTCGCCGTACCGGACGTGCTCGCGTCAACGTGGATCTTTCCGTACGGGGAACGTCCCATGAGCGTTGCGCACCGGCCCCTCCCGGGTCGGCGCGCGTCCACACGCTCCTGATCCCCGGGTCATCCCCCGTTCATGTGGCGGGTGGAATCGGGCCCGATACGGCTTCTCACCGCGGTCTGGACCTCGGCCTCCTCGGCCGGGTCGGCAGCGAGTCTGCGCAGTTGTTCGACGACCCTGGCGTCACCGGTCTCGGCGTGCCGGGCGGCGACCTCGCGGGTGGTCTCCTCACAGTCCCACAGGCATTCGACGGCGAATCCGGCGGCGAAGGAGGGGTCGGTGGCGGCGAGGGCCCGGGCGGCCCGGCCGCGCAGATGGGAGGAGGCGGTCTCTCGGTAGATGTGTCGCAGTACGGGGGCGGCGCAGACGATGCCGAGCCGTCCCGTGCCGTCCACCAGGGTCCACAGGGTCGGCGCGTCGGGTCCTTCGCCCCGTACGGCCTCCCGCAGCGCGCCGAGGACGAGGTCGCTGTCCCGGGTGGCCCCCAGGCAGGCGAGCACCCGTCCGGCGGCGGCGCCCAGCGGGTCGGGTCGGTGGACCCACCCGCGCGCGCGGTCGACGGCGGCGATACTGCGCATACGTTCGAAGGCGTCGACGGCGGCCTCCACGACAGCCGTCGTGCCGTCGGCGACCGCGCCCTCGACCAGATCGAGGGCCTCGGGATCATTGCTGTCCGCGAGATAGCGCAGGGCCGTGCACCGGGCGCCGTCGCCACCACTGCGGGCCGCCTCCACGATCTGTGGCCGGTCCTCCGGACCCGCCACAGCCGTCAGACAGCGCGCGGCGGGCACGTGCAGGACGGCACCTCGGTCGATGCCCTGCTGGGCCCACTCGAAGACGGCCTGCACGCTCCAGCCCGGGCGGGGCCCGGACGGTCGCATCTGGCGTTGCCAGCGGTCGAAACAGCCGGTTTCCTGGGCGGCACGCACGCGCGTGGAGATCGATTCGCGCGAGTCCTCGGCCCACAGCCGCCAGGGCCGGGGTTCGAAGGCGTCCCGCACGGCGGCGGCGAGTTCCGCCTCGCCCTCCGGGTCGGTGCCGAAGCGGGCCAGCACGGGAGCGGCGAGGGCGCGCAGCCCCGCGTCGTCGTCCCTGAGCGCCAGTTCGTCCAGCGCCCAGGCCCAGCTGGTGCCGGTGGCGGCGTACCTGCGCAGCAGCTCGAGCGCGTCCCGCCTGCCGTAGGAGGCGAGGTGCCCGAGGACCGCGAGGGCGAGCCCGGTGCGTGACTCGTCGGTGTCGAGGACGTCCTCGGCGTCGAAGAGATGGCCCTCGATCTCGTCGAGCTCACCATGGAGGTCGACATAGAGGCGGGCGTAGTAAAGGGAGCGGTTCTCCACCTGCCAGTCGTGGCGGGGGTCGCGGAGCACGCATTGGTTCAGTGCCGCGAGCGCCTCGGCCCGCGGTGCGGTGAGTGCGTGCAGCGTGCCGTCGCCGCGGCCCCTCTGGAGCAGGCCGAGCAGCGTACCGCTGGGCGCTATGACCGGATCGAACATGGGAAACAGCCTCACATCAAGCGTCGACGCAACCGGGATCCTGCTCTACCTGGCCGCGTGACAACACGTCGGGGCGCCCGCCGTTTCCTGCTTGCTGTAGACCATCTTCCTCTGCCTCTCGTAGGTGGGCCCATGCGGACCGCATTCACGGCCCGCGCGGTGCGGCAACATCTGCCCGGCCATCACGTCCATGAATCACGACGTCATGATGACCCGGCTGTTCAAGCTGCCGCGACCGTATTTCCGGCGGCCCCGTTCCGCCTCCCCCGTTTTCCTTGTCCTGGCTGGTCAGTGCGTACGGCTCAGCGCGCGCCGAACACCTCCAGCAGTTCCGTCTTGCCGAACATCCGGGCGGTGTCAAGAGCCGAGGGCATGCCCGCGGCCGGGTCGGCGCCACTCTCCAGGAGCGCCTGGATCACGTCCTGCGCGCCCTTGAAAACAGCGCCGGCGAGCGGCGTCTGCCCCCGGTCGTTGACCCGGTCCCCGTCGGCGCCGCGCGCCAGGAGCGCCCGGACCGCCTCGGCGTGGCCGTGGTAGGCGGCGAGCATCACCAGGGAGTCGCCTCGGTCGTTGGTGAGGTCGGCCGGAACTCCCGCGTCGACGTACGCCACGAGTGCCTCGGTCTGCCCCTGCCGCGCCAGATCGAAGATCTTGGTCGCCAGCTCCACGACCTCGGGGTCGGGGGCTTCACTCATCGGCCGGACCGCCTCTCGTTACAACCGTACGGGTGAATCGCCAGGGTACTGGCTTAACAGGCGCAAGACCCGACTCCTGAGCAGCAAAGATCAGCCCGCCCAAATGACACCGAACAGGTACACCAGTGGAGTGAAATACGCCGAAATTCACCCAAGTGCACCTTTTATCGTATGGATACATGCTGTGATCCTGGAAGAACTCATGGTGACTGTCCCCACCACACCAGGAGATCCTCATGATCCTCTCCATGTCAGGCGTCGTTCTGCTCGGCATCATCGTCTTCCTCTTCTTCAAGAAGGACGGCCTCAAGGGGTCGCACGCCTTCGTCGCCGCGCTGTTCGGCTTCTACCTCGCGAGCACCGCCATCGCACCGAGCATCAAGGCCGGCGGCGAGAGCCTGGCGAGCCTGCTCGGCGGAATCAAGTTCTGACGCCCGTCCCGACCGCACGCACCTCCAGGAGACAGCAGTGGCCCGGCGCCCCCTCCCCCGCATCCTGAGCAACGGCAGCGCACAGATCGCCCGGAGCCGGGAGCTGGCCCGGACCGCGGCCGACAGTGCCACGGACGTCCTGCACCCGCTGATCACGATCAGCCGGGGTCTTCGCCGACTGGCCGCGGCCGGCCGGCGCAAGTGGGCGGACACGCCCAAGGACAAGCGTGGGCCACTGCTGTTCCTGGTGGCCTCGGTGGTCCTGGTCGTGGCCCTCGTGCCCTACGGCCCGCTGCTCGCCGTCACATCGGTGATGGCGGCAGCGGCCTGGCACGGCCGCGACCGCGCCCCGGCGGAGCCCGAGGGCCCCGACGAGTCCCAGACCCAGCGACTCCAGTCCCTGTACGACGCGCTGGTCCCCTACTTCTCGACCCCCGACGACCCCGCTCCCCTGTACGCCCACGGCGGCGACTGGGAGAAGACCTTCCCCGCGTACGAGTTCGACGGCACCGGCCGCGTCTCTCACCTGGTGGTCCGCTACCCGGCGTACTTCACCGACGGCGAGGCGGACTCCCGCGCGCGGATCGAGCAGTTGCTGCACGCCAAGTCGGGCCGGGGCCGCGAGTACCACTTCGCGTGGGAGGAGGAGGGCAATGAGCTCACGGTCACCGTCCTGCCGCCGCTGCCCACCGACATCGCCGCGCAGCGCTTCGTCACGTCCCCCGGCGAGACGGTGCTCGGCTTCACGGACCCCACCCAGGTACAGCGCACGCTCCCCCTCAGCCACGGCGAGGACCGGCGTGACGTCCCGCCGGTCGTCTGGCGCACCGGTCCCCGCTCCACCGAACCGCACCTCCTGGTGATGGGCGAACCGGGCAGCGGCACCACCACACTCCTGCGTTCGATCGCCCTGCAGGCCCTTCAGTACGGCGACGTCCTGATCGTCGACGGCAGTGGCACCGGCGAGTACGCGTGCCTGACCGGCCGGGACGGCGTGCTGGCCGTCGAGTGCGCCCCGGCCTCGGCCGCGGCGAGCCTCGAATGGGCCTCCCAGGAAACGGAACGCCGGCTGATCACGGCCAACCGCGCCCGCCAGGCCGGTGAGCCGCTCCCCGACGACACCCGCCGCCCGCTGTGGCTCCTCCTCGACCGCCCCGGAGCCCTCGCCCATCTGGCCGCCGCCGACGGCCGCCCCGACCCCCAGTCCCTGCTCCAGGTCCCCCTGCGGCACGGCCGGGCGGCGAACGTCACCGTCGTGGTGGCGGAGCAGTTCGACAGCGCGGACACCCTGAGCGACGCCGTACGGCAGCACACGCGCGCGCGTGTCGTCCTCGGCGCCGCGTCCTGCGCCCAGTTGGAAGCGGTCCTGGGCGCGCGCCCGCAGACGACACCGGTTCCGGTCATGTCCCCCGGCCGCGGCTACGCCCGGCTGGGCACGGGTCCGGTCCACCGCCTCCAGGTCCCGGCCACCCCCGACCCCCATGACGACGCGACGAGCGACGCGCAACGCCAGGCGGTCCTGGATCTGCTCCCCCCGAGAACGGCTCCGGCACTCCTCGTCAAGCAAGAACAGGAACAAGGGCAGGAGCAGGAACAGCAGCAGGAGCCAGTGGCCTGAGGCCGCTCACGCCACGAAGGAGCGGGGGGACTCGGCGCCCCCCGACCCGCCGCTCACCACGATCCGCGCCGCGGCGGCCAGCCGGGCGGCCGCCTCGTCGGCCAACGCTCCTCCCACGGTGAACGGCAATCGCACATACCCCTCGAAGGCCCCGTCGACCCCGAACCGGGGCCCCGAAGGCACCCGCACCCCCACCCGCTCCCCCGCCTCCGCGAGCCGGGACCCCGACAGGCCACCCGTACGGACCCACAGCGTGAGCCCGCCCCTGGGCACAGTGAACTCCCAGTCCGGCAGCTCCCGTCGTACCGCCGCGACCAGCGCGTCCCGGTTGTCCCGGGCCTGTTCGCGCCGCATCTCGACCGCCTGCTCCCAGCCACCTGTGCTCAGCAGCCAGTTGATGGCCAGCTGTTCGAGTACGGGCGTGCCCAGGTCCGCATAGGCGCGCGCGGCGACGAGGCTGCGGATCACGTCCGGAGCCGCCCGCACCCAGCCGATGCGCATCCCGGCCCAGAAGGCCTTGCTGGCGGAACCCACGGTGATGACCGTGGACCCGGCGGGATCGAACCCGCAGACCGGTCGTGGCATCTCGACGTCCGGGTCCAGCCACAGCTCGGTCATCGTCTCGTCGGCGACGAGCACCGTCCCCGCCGACCGGGCCGCGTCGACGAGCTGTCGCCGCTGGTCCTCGCCGGCGAGCGCGCCGGTGGGGTTGTGGAAGTCGGCGACGACGTACGCGATCCGGGGCGCGGCCTCGCGCAGCACCTGGCGCCAGCGGTCGAGGTCCCAGCCGGCCAGCCCCTCGGCCATCGCGACCGGCACCAGCCTGGCACCCGCCTCCCGCATGAGCTGCAGGATGTTGGCGTACGAGGGCGACTCGACGGCGATGCGCTCGCCCCGGCCGGAGAACAGATGACAGATCGCGTCGATGGCGCCCATCGCGCCGGTCGTCACCATGATCTGTTCGGGCATGGTGGGGATCCCGCGCGCGGTGTACCGCTCGGCGATCATCGCGCGCAGCGCGGGCAGTCCGGCCGGGTAGTCGCCGTGCGTGTGCGCGTACGGGGGCAGTTCCTCCAGGGCGCCCTGGACGGCGCGGGTGAGCCAGGGCTCGGGCGCGGGCAGGGCCGCCGTGCCGAGGTCGATCACGGAGCCCAGGGCCTCAGGGGGCAGGGGTTCGAGCCCGCGCGCGGGAAGTGGGTTACCGGCAGGTACAGCGGTCCAGCTGCCCGCGCCGCGCCGGGACTCCAGGAAGCCCTCGGCGCGCAGCGCCTCGTAGGCGGCGGCGACCGTGGTGCGGCTGACGGAGAGGGAGAGAGCCAGTTCGCGTTCGGCGGGGAGACGGGCCGCGACCGGCACCCGGCCCTCCAGCACCAGCAGACGGATGCCGTCGGCGAGTGAACGGTAGGCGGGCGGTCGGCGGGTGCCGGGGCCCGCGGGGCGGTCCTGCTGGGAGGTGAGCAGCCGCGCGAGCTGCGCGGTACCCACCGCAGAAGTCCACTGCACCATGCAGATCAGTCCACCTTCCCCGAATTGGCCATGGATGCGATCCAGTAGCAAGCCACAGGGTGTCATGTGCCAGGCCACTACCACCACAGGGGGCAGCTCGTGAGTTCGTTGTCAGCGCCGGATCGTGTCGGTCGACGGTTGGTCCAGCTCTACACCGGTCTCGCGCTGTACGGCGCCAGCTCGGCCCTGCTCGTCGAGTCGGGCCTCGGTCTGGAGCCCTGGGGCGTACTGCACCAGGGGCTGGCCGAACTGACCGGGCTGACCATCGGCGTCGTGTCGATCTTCGTGGGCGCGGCCGTGCTGCTCCTCTGGATCCCACTGCGCCAGCGTCCGGGCCTCGGCACGGTCTCGAACGTCTTCGTCGTCGGCCTCGCCATGGACGGCACGCTGGCCCTGGTCCCCGACGCGCACGCCCTCGCCGCCCGCATCCCGCTCCTGGTGGCGGGCATCGTCCTGAACGGTGTGGCCACCGGTCTGTACATCGCGGCGAGCTTCGGCCCGGGCCCGCGCGACGGCCTGATGACCGGTCTGCACCGGATCACCGGCCGCTCGATCCGGCTCGTCCGTACGGCGATCGAGGTGGCGGTCGTGGCGACGGGCTTCGCCCTGGGCGGCACGGTGGGGATCGGCACGGTGCTGTACGCACTGGCGATCGGACCGCTGGCCCAGCTGTTCCTGCGCGTGTTCGCCGTTCCGACGGCATCGGCCGGCAGTCCGGTCGTTGCCGCCGGGCAACCGGAGGAGGCGATACTGCGACCGTGACCACGCGGATACGCCATCCCTATCTCGACCATCCCGGCCCGATCCCCTTCGCCCACCGGGGCGGGGCGGCGGACGGGCTGGAGAACACGATGTTCCAGTTCCGGCGGGCGGTGGAGGCGGGCTACCGCTATCTGGAGACGGACGTGCACCGCACGGCGGACGGCAGGCTCGTCGCCTTCCACGACTCGACGCTGAACCGGGTGACGGACGGCGGCGGCCGGATCGAGGACCTCCCGTGGTCCGACGTACGCCGCGCGCGTGTGGCAGGCCGAGAGCCGGTGCCCCTCTTCGAAGACCTGCTCGAAGCCTTCCCCGACGCGCGCTGGAACGTCGACGTCAAGGCCGAGCCCGCGCTGCGCCCGCTGCTGGACCTGATCGAGCGCACCGGCTGCTGGGACCGCATCTGCGTCGGCTCCTTCTCCGAGGCGCGGGTGGCGCGTGCCCAGCGGCTCGCCGGTCCGCGCCTGGCAACGTCGTACGGCACCCGGGGTGTACTCAACCTGCGGCTGCGCTCCTGGGGTCTGCCGGTGGGGGTGCGGCGGTCGGCGGTCGCCGCGCAGGTGCCGGAGGCCCAGTCGGGCATTCCGGTGGTCGACCGGAGCTTCGTGCGCACCGCCCACGCGCGCGGGCTCCACGTCCACGTGTGGACGGTGAACGATCCCGATCGCATGCACCGGCTCCTGGACCTGGGAGTCGATGGCATCATGACCGATCACATCGACACGTTGCGCAAGGTTCTGGAGGACCGGGGCACCTGGTTCTGACTCCCCGCGCGCACCATCTCCACGGGGAAAGCGAGGGGCAGGGGTGGGCACCGAAACCCTGCGGAACGAGGCGTCCGACGAGGCCGCCGGGCGCCGCGAGCGGCGCGGCTGGTACTTCTACGACTGGGCGTGCTCCGTCTACTCGACGAGCGTCCTCACGGTGTTCCTGGGCCCGTATCTGACGTCGGTCGCCGAGAAGGCGGCCGACGCGGACGGGTTCGTGCACCCGCTGGGCATACCGGTCCGCGCCGGTTCGGTCTTCGCCTACTCGGTGTCCCTGTCGATCATCCTGGCCGTGCTCGTCATGCCCGTGGTGGGCGCGGCCGCCGACCGCACCGGACGCAAGAAGCCGCTCCTGGGCGCCGCCGCCTACGTGGGCGCCACGGCGACGACGGGGATGTTCTTCCTCGACGGTGACCGCTATCTGCTCGGCGGGCTGCTGCTGATCATCGCCAACGCGGCACTGTCCGTCTCGATGATGCTCTACAACTCCTTCCTCCCTCAGATCGCGCCGGTCGAGGAGCGCGACGCGGTCTCCTCGCGCGGCTGGGCGTTCGGCTACGCGGCGGGCTCACTGGTCCTCGTCGTCAACCTGGTGCTCTACACGGCCCACGGCTCCTTCGGCCTCTCGGAGGGCATGGCCGTCCGCGTCTGCCTGGCCTCGGCGGGCCTGTGGTGGGGCGCCTTCACCCTCGTACCGCTGCGCAGGCTCCGCGACCGCCGGGCCGCCCCGGCGGAAGCCGCCGCCAAGGAGGCCACCTCCCCGGGGCTGCGGCAGCTGGCGGCGACGGTCCGCGACATGCGCCGCCACCCGCTCACCCTCGCCTTCCTGCTCGCCTACCTCGTCTACAACGACGGCATCCAGACCGTGATCTCCCAGGCCTCGGTCTACGGCTCCGAAGAGCTCGGGCTGGGCCAGTCCACCCTCATCGGGGCGGTGCTGCTGGTCCAGGTGCTCGCGGTGGCGGGAGCGCTGGGGATGGGCCGACTGGCCCGCGTGTACGGGGCCAAGCGGACGATTCTCGGATCGCTGGTGGCGTGGACGGTGACGCTCACGGCGGGGTACTTCCTGCCGGCCGGCGCTCCGGCGTGGTTCTTCGTGCTGGCCGCCGGGATCGGCCTGGTCCTCGGCGGCAGTCAGGCACTGTCCCGGTCACTGTTCTCACATCTGGTGCCACCCGGCAAGGAGGCCGAATACTTCTCGGCGTACGAGATGAGCGACCGCGGAATGAGCTGGCTGGGCCCGCTTCTGTTCGGGATCACCTACCAGCTGACCGGTAGTTACCGGGACGCGATCATCTCGCTCGTGGCCTTCTTCGTCATCGGGTTCGTGCTGCTGGCCCGGGTTCCGGTGGGCCGCGCGATCCGCGACGCGGGCAATCCCGTTCCCGAAAGGATTTAGCATCGGCGGCCAAAGAGCGGTAGTGTACGCCGTTGGCCTGCCAGGCGTACCGTTACTGCGCGTCAAAGATGACTAAACGCTGGGTGATATCTGCTTGCAGATGTGACAAACCGGGCGCTGGTGGGTACAACAAGGGGCGGCTACGACGGCGACGCATGACCCGAAACGGGACACGGGACGGGAATCTTTACCGCCGACCGGACGTTGACCGGATGACGACGACAGCGACACCTGTCCTGTGGGCGACAAGCCCGGGAGGCACGATTCATGAGTGAGCGAGCTCTTCGCGGCACACGCCTCGTAGTGACCAGCTATGAGACGGACCGCGGCATCGACCTGGCTCCGCGCCAGGCCGTGGAGTACGCATGCGAGAAGGGGCATCGGTTTGAGATGCCCTTCTCGGTGGAGGCCGAAATTCCGCCGGAGTGGGAGTGCAAGGTCTGCGGGGCCCAGGCACTTCTCGTCGACGGTGACGGCCCTGAGGAGAAGAAGGCCAAGCCCGCGCGTACGCATTGGGACATGCTGATGGAGCGCCGCACCCGCGAGGAACTCGAAGAGGTCCTTGAGGAGCGACTGGCTGTACTGCGCTCCGGAGCGATGAACATCGCGGTACATCCGCGGGACAGCCGCAAGTCCGCGTAGTCCCTCCGGGACTGGGCGGCATACAACGCACACGTGACACCGCGGGTGCCGTACGTGAGTTTGGCGTGCGGTATCTGCGGTTTTGCGTTTTCCAGAAGCTTTTGACCGCAGCGGTGACCGCAGCCGCCGGAACCGGGGGCGATGGGACGGACAGGCGCCCAGGAGGCGCGGGCCCGTCCCATGCGCGGACAGGCGTCAGCCGGTCAGCGGCGGGCGCCGGTCTCCCGCGGTGCCGCCCGTCCCGTCCTCCCGGACGACCTCGCCGTGGATGACCTCGCCCTGGACCACCTTGCCGTCCGGGCGGTGCATCCTCGCCTGCTGGAAGGCGTCTCCCAGGGTGCCCGGGGTCGCCTCCCTCAGCTTGCGCTCGAAGGTGCGCTCCGCGTAGCGGCTGATCGCCTTCTGGAGCGGGGGGATCAGCAGCAGCAGGCCCGCCGCGTCCGAGATCAGGCCGGGCAGCATCAGTAGCAGACCGCCGAACATCAGCAGGCCGTTGCCCTCGCTGCCGCCGGGGCGGGTCGTGCTCGCCGGCGGTGTGCCGTCCTGCTGCTGTCGCAGCGTCTCGGTGAGGTTCCGGAAGGCCCGGCGGCCCGCCCGCTTGATCACCACGGAGCCGAACACGAAACCGGCGACCAGGAGCAGGAAGACCGTGAAGCCGCTCGCCGCGCCGGCGACCACGGTCAGCAGCCAGATCTCCAGCACCAGCCAGGCGGCGATGCCCAGCGGCAGGAACGTGCGCAGCCGGGAACGCCGCGGCCGGGCGGGGTAGGTGGGGGTCGGTGCGCCAGTCGTCATGCGTCCAGTGTGCCTGGGCCGGGCTCAGTACAGGATAAGAGGATGATCAACAGCGCCTGTGACGTCGTACGGGCACACCGGCGAAGGACTGCTACGGCTTCCAGGTCCTGCCCCGGACCCGGTTCACTCGCTCCCCCACGCCCCAGGTCGTGACCCGCCACAGGGCCTCGACCAGGATGTCGCGGCTCATCTTGGAGTCGCCGTGCTCGCGCTCGACGAAGGTGATGGGCACCTCGACCACGTGGTAGCCGGCTCTGATCGCGCGCCGGGCCAGGTCGACCTGGAAGCAGTAGCCCTGCGAGGCGACCTCGTCGAGGCCGAGGCCTTCGAGGGTCTCGCGGCGGAAGGCGCGGTAGCCGCCGGTGACGTCCCGGATGGGTACGTCGAGCAGGACCCGGGAGTAGAGGCTGCCGCCGCGGGAGATGAACTCGCGGGACCTGGGCCAGTTGACCACCCGGCCGCCGGGCACCCACCGGGAGCCGAGGACCAGGTCGGCGCCCTTCAGGGCGGTCAGCAGACGGGGCAGTTCCTCGGGCTGGTGGGAGCCGTCGGCGTCCATCTCGATCAGGACGCCGTAGCCGTTGTCCATGCCCCACTGGAAGCCCGCGAGGTAGGCGGCGCCGAGGCCTTCCTTGCCCTTGCGGTGCAGCACCTGGACCTGGTCGTCCCCGGCGGCCAGTTCGTCGGCGAGCTTGCCGGTGCCGTCGGGGCTGTTGTCGTCCGCCACGAGAACGTGCGCGTCGGGGACAGCCTCGCGCACCCGGCCGACGATCTTCTTGATGTTCTCCGCCTCGTTGTAGGTCGGAATGATCACCAAAGCCGTGCCGAGCGGGCCGAACCGCCGCTCCTGGGCCTCTGCCGCGAGAGTCCCGTCGCCGTCGTTCACTGCTGCCCCTTCGAGTCCGTACGCAGAGGTCCACCATAGTCGGCACGGCCTGCGCCGATGTGTCAGCACATGCCTACGGGGGTGTCTATTCGACAAGAGCCGGGTAAGCGAGTCCGCTTCGTCGCCTGTGCGCACTGCGGATCGGGGCCCGGCGCCCTTCGGGCCGACCTGGGACCCGCTGGCTGCGGGTCGACCGAAAGCCGTTGTCTACTGGACGTCCGGGCCCCACCCGGGTCACACCTTGCCGACCGGGTGGAACGTTCCGTCGCCGTGGCGCGGGCGCTGAGCCTGGCTGGCAGTGGTGGTGCGCCGGTGCGGCACACCATCCCTGACCCAGCGGCGCTGCGGCGACTGCGCGGACGTTCCCCGGTCGGGCGTCCGGTGGTGGACCCGGCAGAACCTACCGGCCATCCGCCGTCGGCTGTCAACAGCCGCTTGAACTGCGGTTCTTCCGACAACTGCCTGGTCAGGGCCGAGGATGCGCAGGTCGCGCGACGGCGTGTCGGCCACCCGTCCGTACCGCGCCACCCCGGTAGATCACTCGCCCGGCCGTACGAACACGGTCCGTCCGCCCACCACTGTGCGCAGGCAGACGGGGAGGTCGGCGCCCGGGGTGAGATCGGGCAGGCCCGGGGTGCCGGAGCGCGGGTCGGTGGACCAGCGGGCGACCCGGTCGTCGGGGGCCTGGACCACGAGGGCGTCGGCGCGCCAGACGGCGTAGTCCGCGGGCGCGCCCGGCACCAGAACGCCGGCGTCGTCGCGCCCGACGGCACGCCAGCCGCCGCGGGTATGGGCCGTGAACGCCGCGCGGACCGAGATGCGGTGCTCCGGGGTGCGGTGGAAGGCGGCGGCGCGGACCGTGCCCCAGGGGTCGAGCGGGGTGACGGGGCTGTCCGAGCCCAGGGCGAGCGGGACGCCGGCCTTCAGGAGGGCCGCGAAGCGGTTCAGGGCCCGAGCACGCTCCGCGCCCAGGCGCTGGGCGTACATGCCCTCCTCGCCGCCCCACAGGGCGTCGAAGGCGGGCTGCACGGACGCGGTGAGGCCCAGCTCGGCGAAGGCGGCGATGGTCTCGGGGGTGAGCATCTCGGCGTGCTCGACGCGGTGCCGGGCGGCGCGGACCCGGGCCAGGCCGACCTTCTCGGCGGCGGCGCGCACGCCCTCGACCACGGAGGTCACGGCGGCGTCCCCGATGGCGTGGAAGCCCGCCTGGATGCCTGCCTCACTGCAGGCGACGACGTGGGCGGCGACGGCCGCGGTGTCCAGGTAGGCGGTGCCCGTACGGCCCGCCTCGTCGCTGTACGGCTCGTGCAGACAGGCGGTGTGCGAGCCGAGGGCGCCGTCGACGAACAGGTCACCGGCGGCGCCGACCGCGCCCAGTGCACGCGCCCTCTCGACCCCCTCCTCGCCCTGCTGGGCCCAGTAGCCGACCACCCGGGGGCCCGGCTCCTCGGCGGCGAGACGCAGCAGCCCGGTGAAGTCGTCCTCCGAGGAGATCTCCGGCCCCCCGCACTCGTGTACGGAGCCGATGCCGAGCGAGGCGGCACGCGCGAGGGCGGCCCGCTGGGCCTCGGCGCGCTGTGCCGGGGTGACCGCGCCCAGGGCCGCGGCCCGCACGGTGTGGTGGGCGTCGCCGGTCAGCGGGGCGTCGGAGCGGCCGGTGTCGCCCCGTACCAGGTCGAGCAGTGCGGTCGTCACGACCGCCGAGTGGACGTCGATGCGGCTGAGGTACAGCGGGCGGCCGCCGGTGGCCTCGTCCAGTTCGGCGCGGGTCGGAGGCCGGCCGCCGGGCCAGCGGGCGGCGTCCCAGCCGTGGCCGAGGAGCACCCGGTCGGCAGGACGGGCGGCAGCGAACGCGCGTACGAGGGTGAGGGCCGCGTCCAGCGAGGGGGCGTCGGACAGGTCGAGGCCGGTGAGCGCGAGTCCGGTGGCGGTGGTGTGCACGTGTGCGTCGGTGAACGCCGGGGTGACGAGGGAGCCGTCGAGGTCGATCACCTCGTCCGCCGCGCCCGCGACCGCGTCTGCGGCGCCTTCCGAGCCGACCCAGGCGATATGGCCGCGCTCGACGAGCATCGCGGTCGCGAAGGGGTCGGCGGGGCTGTGGACTTCGCCGCCTCGCAGAAGGACGGTGGCGGGCGGTACCGGGCGTTCACTCATGAGGAACAGTTTCTCGTGAGCGCCCGGCGGACCCGCACCTGGGGCGTGTCGGTCGTGCCCGCCGATCAGATCTTCGGCGGTCGGGCCTCGTACGGCGTGGACAGGACCACCGTCGTGCGGGTCGAGACGCCCGCGAGCGTGCGCACCCTGGCCAGTAGCTCCTCCAGCTCGTGGGGAGTGGCGACACGGACCTTGAGGATGTAGTTCTCCTCGCCCGCCACGCTGTGGCAGGCCTCGAGCTCCGGGACGTCCCGGAGGCGTTCCGCGATGTCGTCGGGGGCGCTGGGATCGAAGGGTTTCACCGAGATGAAGGCCGTCATGGGCAGCCCCACGGCCTCCGGGTCGACGACCGCGGCATAGCCGCGGATGACGCCTCGCTGTTCCAGCCGGCGCACTCGCTGGTGCACGGCAGACGTGGACAGGCCCGTGGCCTTGCCCAGGTCGGTGTAACTCATCCGCCCGTCCTTGACGAGCAGCTGCACGATCTGTCGGTCCAGCTCCTCCATGGCGGAGAACCTACAGTGCGGTTGATCTCCTCCGATACCTGAGCGGTGCTGGTCATGCCCTGTTCGTGATGTGACGGCCGGTGCCCTGTGAGCCGGATGAGGGACAAAAGCATCGCCACGGGCACCTGCGGACGGCATGTGACGAACGCCACAGCCCTCGAACGTGCTCCGTGATGGTCTCGTGATTACCGCCGAGACCGGGCGGGAAGTGCTTGCTGTGGCCGAGGCCGCAGTTGCCTGGACGGCCCAGCCCGAGGGGGAGTAACCCATGCAGAGTCTTAAGCGCCCTGGTCGCACCGCGCCCAAGAGGCCCCAGTTGGTCGTCGAGCCCGAGCCGGAATACATCGGACCCGACGCACCCGACGCACTCGATGGCGAGGAACTCGACGACTACGACACCTTCGAGATGTTCCGGGTGATCTGCCCGGACTGCACACAGCCCATCGCGCTGCTCGCCGACGAGGAGAGCCTGCCGGAGCACGCGCTGTGCGCGTCACCGTGGAACCCGTTCGGGCTCACGGTCTGCGCCGGTACGGGCCGCGCGGCGGCCGACGCCCGGTCCGCGGACGAGTCCGCGGAAGCCCAGGAGCAGCACACCGCCCTGCTGTTGACGCTCCCTCAGGGGCTCGACTGGCGGACCCAGCCCTTCTCGCACGTCGGCGGCCCGGGCTCACGCCCGATGCGGGCCCCCGAGCTGCGGCGTCACGCCGCCTGAGGGCATCCACTCGCATTCCGCTCGAACTCTCCCGACCGCCCCTGCACCATGGCTCGTACGCCGCCGTGGCGCGGGTCGACTACGGGCGTGTGCCGTCGCGAACGCAGAGCCGAATCCGGGGCGCGGTGACCTGAACGACCGTCACCGCGTTGCCCTGGCATGACGACCCCCAGGTACGCGGCGCCGGGACGTTTCCGCCAGGTCTACGACACCGGCCCGGCAGAATCGGTTCCGCAGAGTTCGCCGAACCAGAGCTCGCCGAACCAGAGTCGGCCGAACCAGGGCCGAGCGAATCCTCCGGCCCCGCCCGACCCGCCCATCTACCGTGCCTTGATGCGCACTTGGGCCGACCGTGGCCGCACCCTGCCGGGACGCTATGACCCGGAGTGGGTCCGGCTCGCGGCGCCGCCGGTCGGGCTCGGGATCGTGATCGACCCGTTCAGCGTGTCTCAGGGCCCGCCACATGACGGGCGATGACCATCCGCTGGATCTGGTTGGTGCCCTCGACGATCTGCAGGACCTTGGCCTCGCGCATGTAGCGCTCGACCGGGAAGTCCGCGGTGTAGCCGTAGCCGCCGAGCACCTGGACGGCGTCCGTCGTGACCTTCATCGCGGCGTCGGTGCACAGGAGTTTGGCCATCGCCGCCTGCTTGGCGAACGGCCGGCCGGTGTCGCGCAGCCGTGCCGCCGCGAGATACAGCGCCCGGCCCGCCTCGATCTGGGTGGCCATGTCGGCGAGCATGAAGCGCAGTCCCTGGAAGTCGGAGATCGGCCGCCCGAACTGCCGGCGCCCGGTCGCGTACGCCACCGCCTCGTCAAGGGCCGCCTGGGCCAGGCCGATCGCACAGGCCGCGATGCCGAGGCGCCCGGAGTCGAGCGCGGCCAGGGCGATCGCGAAGCCCTGCCCCTCCTCGCCGACGCGCCGGCTTCCGTCGAGCCGGACCCCGTCGAAGTTGACCTGCGCGGTGGGCGAGCCCTTGAGGCCCATCTTCCGTTCCGGCGCCGCGGCGCTCAGCCCCTCCGCGTCGGCGGGGGCCAGGAACGCGGTGATTCCCCGCGGGCCCTCCTCGCCGGTGCGTGCCATGACCGTGTAGAAGTCGGCGACGCCGCCGTGCGTGATCCAGGCCTTGGTGCCGGTGAGAACCCAGTCCTCGCCCTCCCTGACCGCCTTGGTGCTCAGGGAGGCGGCGTCGGAGCCGGACGCGGGTTCGGAGAGGCAGTACGCGCCGAGGAGGCCGCCGCCGAGCATCGCGGGCAGGTGCTCGGCCTGTTGTGCCTTGGTGCCGTAGTTCGCGAGGGCGTGGCAGGACAGCGTGTGCACGCTGACGCCGAGCCCGACGGTGAGGCGGGCCGCGGCGAGCTCTTCGACGACCTGGAGGTAGACCTCGTAGGGCTGGTCACCACCGCCGTGTTCGGACGCGTACGGGAGGCCGAGCAGCCCCGACTCCGAGAGCAGGGCGAAGACTTCGCGCGGGAAGCGACCGGCTTCCTCCTCCTCGGCGGCCTTCGGGACGATCTCGCGCCCGGTGATGTCACGGACGAGCGAGATCAGGTCCCGGGCCTCGTCCGTGGGCAGTTGACGGTCCACCGGCTGCGGGGCGTGGTCGGGCATGTCGACGCTCTCCTCCCTGTCGGGCGCGACGGCACACGCGAGCCCGAGTAGGGGGCGTCCGCCGGTCTCACTGGTCACGGCCGATGCTGGCCCTTCCGGGTCGCGGAAGCGGTCGGGGAACGGCTGTGGAGCTGCGAGTATGCCCGATCGGCGGCACGACGTCACCGGTTAACGAGCGTTTATTCGATCACATCCCGGCGCACCCGCCTCGACCTGGAATTGGTCCGAACCATTGACCGTAGTGGTCTAGTCCACTTACTGTGCCCGCAGTTCCCGGCATCACCTACCCCGTGCTCCCCTCCCTTCCGAGGAGACAGCTCCATGCACCGACCGCATCTCCCCCGTGTCCGCTTCAAGGCACTTGTGTCCGCCGCCTGTTGTGCCGTTCTCGGCGCCGGGCTGCTGGCCGGCGCGGGCACCGCGACCGCCGCCCAGACAGCCTCGAAGGCCGCCGTGCAGCCCATCTCTAAGGCCGCCGGCTCCAAGGTCGTCGGCTACTTCACCGACTGGGGCACCTACGACCGCAAGTACTACGTCAAGAACATCGAGACCTCCGGGTCGGCCGCCCGGCTGACCCATATCAACTACGCCTTCGGCAACGTCACGGGCGGCAAGTGCGCGATGGGCGACGCCGATGCGGCGACCGGCCGCGCGTACACGGCCGCCGAGTCGGTGGACGGAGTCGCCGACACCGCGAGCCAGCCGCTGCGGGGCAACTTCAACCAGCTGCGCGAGCTGAAGAAGAAGCACCCCAAGCTCAAGGTCCTCTGGTCGTTCGGGGGTTGGACCTGGTCGAGCGGATTCGGCGAGGCCGCGCAGAACCCGGCCGCGTTCGCCAAGTCCTGCTACGACCTGGTCGAGAACTCTCAGTGGGCCGATGTGTTCGACGGTATCGACATCGACTGGGAGTACCCCAACGCCTGCGGCAACACCTGTGACACCAGCGGCAGGGCGGCCTTCAAGAACGTGATGGCGGCGCTGCGGGCGAAGTTCGGCTCCGGCGACCTGGTCACGGCGGCGATCACCGCCGACGCCACCTCCGGCGGCAAGATCGACGCGGCGGACTACGCGGGCGCGGCCAGGTACGTCGACTGGTACAACCCGATGACGTACGACTACTTCGGCGCCTGGGCGGCCACCGGCCCGACGGCACCGCACTCGCCGCTGAACTCGTACTCCGGCATTCCGCAGGAGGGCTTCTACACCTCGGCGACCATCGCGAAGCTCAAGGGCCTCGGCATCCCGGCCTCCAAGCTGCTGCTCGGTATCGGCTTCTACGGGCGCGGCTGGACCGGCGTCACGCAGTCGGCGCCCGGCGGCACAGCGACCGGCCCCGCGGCGGGTACGTACGAGGCCGGCTCCGAGGACTACAAGGTGCTCAAGACCAAGTGCCCCGCGACCGGCACCGTCGGCGGGACGGCGTACGCCAAGTGCGGGAGCGACTGGTGGAGTTACGACACCCCGGCGACCATCGGGACGAAGATGGCGTACAAGAACCAGCAGGGGCTGGGCGGCACGTTCTTCTGGGAGCTGAGCGGCGACACCTCGAACGGTGAGCTGATCAGGGCGATCAAGTAGGCGCACCCGGAAGGCGGTTGGGGCGGAGGCCACGAGCCTTCACCCCGACCGCCGTCAGCTGTCCCGGCGGGCCGGCTCCGGTGTCACGTACGTCGGGTCGAGTTCCTCGATGGCCCGCATGGCGCCGCCCAGCATCTTCACGAGGAGTTCGCGCATGATGTCGCGGGAGAGGTCCGGCCGGTCGATCCAGTCGAGGGTGGCGCCCTCCACACTGCACACCCAGCCGAACAGGCCCATGCGGGCCAGCGGGGCGATGTCCTGTCGGCCGTACGCGCCCTCGGCGATGGTCGCGACGATCGCCGCGCGCACCCCGTCCCGGAGGGCCTGCACCTCGGCGTCGAAGCCGACACCGCCGCTGACGATCGTGCGATAGGCGGCCTGGTTGTGCTCGGCGAAGCGCAGGTAGGCGTCCATGGTGCGGTGCACACGGTCCACGGGGGCGTGATCGAGGCCGCTGGACGCGAAGGTGACCAGGTCGGCGACCGAGTCCTCGACGATGGCGAGGTAGTAGCCGCGCTTGGACTGGAAGTAGTAGTAGATCAGTCCCTTGGCGACCTGCGCCTGACGCGCGATGTCGTCCATCGACAGCGCGTCGTACGACCTGTCGGCGAACAGCTTCCGTCCGATGGCGATGAGTTCGGCGCGACGCGCTTGGGAGCGGTCGGTGCCGCGGGCCCTCGGACGCTCGGCGGCGGACTGGCGACTACTGTTCAATTTGGGGCCCTGGTCTCCAACTGCGGGCGGGACATCCGAAGTATGGCAGACCCGAGCCACCTGCACGTTCGACTCTGATCGACGGAGCGAGCACCTCGTTCGCGGCGGATCGCACCGGTCAGATCAGGCCGAGCTGGGCGACGAGCATGGCGAGCACGACGACGAACGTCCAGCCCATGACGTGCTCGAAGATCTTCGGGCCGTCTTCTCGGGGGCCGCCGGTACGGGTGCGGGAGGGGGCTGCGGCAGTGGTCGCGGTCATGGCATCTCGCTGAGGTCGGTGTGCGATGGACTCCCCCCACCGTTGCTTCCACCTTGCCATTCATCGGGGCTTTCACGCCGGAGACGTTGGTCACATCCAGTCGGAAAACGGACAGCCCCCGGTCTCCCGGGGGCTGTCCGCACGCCGTCACACCCTCTCCTCGGCTCAGCGCACACCCACCGCCGCGAGCGCGGCGAGCTGGGCGGCGGTCGGCCGCGCCGGGAAGTACAGGTAGCAGACGCCGCCGGTGCCGGACACGACCTTGCCGCTGGCGTTGTACCGCTTCGTCCGCAACCAGATGTTCTCGAACTCGCGCCGTGCGTAGACCCGGCGCACGGCCTGGTCGGTCGCCGAGAACGGGTCGTTGGCGATCACGTCGCCGTCGGCGGTGAAGCCGATGACGGTCATCAGATGGCCGGACGTGCCGTAACCCGCCCCGGTCAGCTCGGTCTTGAGGAACGACTGGGACGTTATGGCCGGGATACCGGCCGCGATCAGAGTCTGCAGGTCGGTGAGCGAGCCGAGCCGGGTGACCACGCCCTGGAGGTCCTTGTAGGTCGCCGCGTAGGCCGCGTTGAAGGGCCAGTTGCCGCAGCCGGCGTACTGGAAGTCGTAGGTGAAGCGGGCCGCGTGGCACACCTGCGGGTCGGCGTAGGCCGGGTCGACCCAGGCCAGTTGTGCCGCCATGGGCTTCCGGCCCCAGTACTCGATGATCATCTGCGAGGAGGTGGGGCTGCACCAGGCCTCGCCGCCGTTGTCGTACTCGGGGTACTGGCCGCTGTGGATCTCCTGCGAGTAGCGCGGGACGATCAGTTCCCGGGCCGGGCCGGGCGCCGACGCGGGGACCGTGAAGCGGTCCGGGACGTCGGAGCCCATCGCGCCCAGCCGCCAGACCGTGGGGGTGACCGTGGTGCCGGGCTTGCGGTAGAGAGTGAGCCGCAGCCGGTACGAGACCAGCCGCAGGCCCGTGGCCGGGTCGTCGATGGCGAAGGTGTCGGTCCAGACCGTGCTCTTGTCGTCGGTCTGGTCGTCGACGGAGGTCCGCTTGATGTCCTGGTCGCCGGACGCCCAGCGGCCCATCACGTACCAAGGGGTGGCGGTGCCGTCGGAGTACGTCCCCGCCAGTTCGACCTGGATCCAGGTCCCGGCCGGGGTACGCGCGTTCCAGGACGCGATGACCTCGGTGGCGGGCACGGTGAGCCGGTGCACGACGGACGTCCAGGTCGCGTACTCCCAGGCCGCCGTCGTACCGGTGTGCGGATCGGTGTAGTCGACCGTGCCGACCGGAGCGCCGATCACGACCCCGGGCCGCGCGCCGTCCACGGCCCGGGCGCCCTTGGCCGTGCCGCCGGCACACCAGTCCGCGTACGAGGTCCAGGCACGGTTGTCGACGGGTCGGGCGGCGTCGGGCTCGGCCTCGTGGCCGGTCACGCCGGGGGTGTCGGCGACAGCCGGACCGGCGGTGCCCGCGACAGCGGCGGCGACCGCCGCGGCGAGGACGGTTCTGCGGGACGGCTCTTCGGCTCTGCTCATGGGCGGGTGACCCCCAGGTGTCCTAGGCGGGCGGGACAGTGCACGGATGTGCGCCCACTATGACCGCCGATGACCTGCTCCTGCCAGCACTTCGGGCCGTGCCGCGCTCAGCAATATTGGTCTCGACCATTGGCGCGACCTGGAGCGTGAGCGGCGGCGGACCTCGACCGGTCCCTAGAATGACCCTCGGCAATATGTCCGAATCCCATCGCCCCCGGGAACCGCCATCCACGACCTCGCCCGCACCCTGCGCCGGCTGCCGCCCTCCTGTGGCCCGGTCCGGCTGATCGCCGTCGACGGCCACGCGGGCTCCGGGAAGACCACGTTCACCGGACGGCTGGCCGCCGCCCTCGGCGGGGCACCCGTGCTGCACCTCGACGACATCGCCACCCACGACGAGCTGTTCGAGTGGACGAGTCGCCTGGTCGGCCAGGTGATCGAGCCGCTGCTGCGCGGCGAGGACGCCTCCTACGCCCCCTACGACTGGACGTCCCGGCGCTTCGGGCCGCCCCGGACACTGCCGGCCGCGCCCGTGGTGCTGCTGGAGGGGGTCGGGGCCGGCCGCCGGGCGGTACGGCCGTTCCTGGCGCGACTGCTGTGGATGGAACTGGCGGACGAGAAGGCCTGGGCACGCGGCAGGTCGCGGGACGGGGCGGAACAGAGCGAGTTCTGGGCCGAGTGGGTCGGCGCGGAACGGCGGCACTTCGCCGCGGACCCTTCACTTCCGTTCGCCGACCTGTTGGTACGGCAGTGCGGCGAGGGGTACGAGGTGCTCCCGGGGCCTGCCAGTGCCGTTGGATCAGACCAAAATCTCACTCACGGTGACGGGCCGTCCGCTGTGTGCTGAACTTGTGAAGACCCTTGCCGCGCAACTTGTCCGAGTGCCCCAACTCGGCTTGACCGGTGGGCCGTACAGGACTTACGTTCTCAATGCGCGGCCCTTTGGAGCCGCCCGCAGTCGCGAAGCCCCCGGTTGTTCCCCCGTGATCGGGGGCTTCGTTCTGTCCGCGGGCCGTTTTTCGGCCGCTCCGAGGCTCGATCTGTTCACCCTCGGTGACCGCGCCGTGTGCGCCCCATCTGCTCCCACCTCGTCAAACGGCCTGTGCGGCACCCTGCTGCGGGCACGTGCCGCGCAGGTACGATGCCCTCGGTGCGACTCGGACGGCTGCTCTGCGCACCGTTGCAACTCCCGTCCGCGGCACAGCGGTTCGACCAAGCTGCCGACGGGCACCGGCCTGTCGGAGAGGCAATCGGGGGCACGGTTCGTGGGGGACGTGATGGACTTCGGCACGCAGGGCCCCGAGGCCCCGGCCGACCTCGCCTGGCTGCGAGGTGTGGACGCCTACACGATGGGCGCCTATCCGCAGGCGGAGGAGGAGTTCCGCACCGCGGTGCGGATGGATCCCGGGATGGCCGACGGCTGGCTCGGACTGCACGCGCTGCGCGTCGACACGACGACCGCGCTGCTACGGATGTTCCGGCACCGGGAGCGCTTCGGGGAGCAGCGCGCACGCCACCGCCGGACCCTCAACTCCTGGTACTGGCTGGGCTGGTGGGTGCAGCCGGTACTCGAAAGCCCGCGCGATCTGCTCCTCGCGCACGCCTCGCACTGGCTGGACGGCCGCCATGTGCCGGAGCTGGACCGGGCGTTGGCCGGTCTGCCACCGGTGGACACCGACCCGCAGGTCCGTTTCCTGCACGCCTGCCGCGCCTATCTGGTCAAGGACTGGGAGCAACTGGTCCGGCACACCGACTCGTTGATCAACGACGCGATGCTGGGCATCGAGGCGGGCCTGTTCGGCGGTATGGCCCGGGTGCGGCTGGAGATGTACGGGCAGGCGGAGCCGCTGCTGTCTGCGGCGCTGATGCGCTGTCGCAGCGAGCAGCCGCAGCGCAAGGAGCTGCGGTACTGGCTGGCGCGCGCCCACGAGGGTACGGGCCGCTCGGCGGCGGCCCTCCCCCTGTACCGGGCGGTGCACCGCGTGGACGCCGCCTTCATGGACACCTCGGCGCGGCTCGCCGCGATCTCCGAGGGCGACGGGTACGACGAGGCGGTCGACCTCGCGGGGATCACGCTCACCGGGATCGGCCAGGAACTACTGGAGAGCCCGGACGGCATCGATCCCCTGTTCGGCGGCGAGGGGCGCGACCTGAAGCTCTCGGAGCCCGAACTCCCGCCGCCCGGCGGCCCGTTGCCGTCCGCGACCGACCCGGTGCGCGAGAAGGCCACCCTCCCGGTACAGCCGCTGCCGACCGGCCCGACGGACCCCGCCCTTCTCGACGAGGCGCTGGCCCAGCTGGAGTGCATGGTGGGCCTGGAACCGGTGAAGCGGCAGGTGAAGGCGCTCTCCGCCCAGCTGAACATGGCACGGCTGCGGGCGGGACAGGGACTGCCGGTACAGCCGCCGAAGCGGCACTTCGTCTTCTCGGGCCCCTCCGGCACCGGCAAGACGACGGTGGCCCGCATCCTCGGCCGGGTGTTCTACGCACTGGGACTGCTCGGCGGCGACCATCTGGTGGAGGCGCAGCGGGCCGACCTGGTCGGCGAGTATCTCGGCCAGACCGCGGTGAAGGCCAACGAGCTGATCGACTCCGCGATCGGGGGCGTCCTCTTCGTCGACGAGGCTTACTCGCTCTCCAACTCCGGGTACGGCAAGGGCGACGCGTACGGCGACGAGGCCCTGCAGGTGCTGCTGAAGCGGGCCGAGGACAACCGGGACCACCTGGTGGTGATCCTGGCCGGCTATCCGGAGGGCATGGACCGGCTCCTCGCCGCCAACCCCGGGCTGTCGTCCCGCTTCACGACCCGCGTCGACTTCCCCTCGTACCGCCCACTCGAACTCACCTCCATCGGCGAGGTACTGGCCGCCGAGAACGGCGACGTGTGGGACGAGGAGGCGCTGGACGAGCTGCGCTCGATCGCCGGACACGTGGTCGACCAGGGGTGGATCGACGAGCTGGGCAACGGGCGGTTTCTGCGGACCTTGTACGAGAAGAGCTGTGCGTACCGGGATCTGCGGCTGTCGGTGTATCCGGGGACACTGACCCGGGACGATCTGTCGACTCTGCGGCTGCCGGACCTCATGCAGGCGTACGGGGAGGTCCTGTCGGGGCGTGGGCCGCAGGATCCGTCGGCCCTCTGACGATCCGATCCGGCGAGTACCGGGCGCGCTGTGAGTTCGGCGCCCGGTACCGCGCTAACCCGCCAGTGCCTCCTTCTGCGCCGGCGACCTGGGCTCCGTCACCTTCGGCGCCGGCGGGGTCTGACGGTGGGCCGGGTCCCGCACCTCGCCGACCAGGAGTTCCAGAACGTCCTCCATGGCGACCAGGCCGATCACCCGGCCCGAACCGTCCGCGACCTGGGCCAGATGGGTCGCCGCCCGGCGCATCACCGTCAGCGCGTCGTCCAGCGGGAGTTCGGAGCGCAGCGTCGTCATGGCACGCCAGATGTGCTGCGGCACCGCCCGCTCCGAGTCCTCCAGGTCCAGTACGTCCTTCACGTGCAGGTAGCCCATGAAGGCGCCGTTGTCCGCCACCACCGGGAAGCGGGAGTAGCCGGTGCGGGCGGTGAGGGCGACGACCTGGCCCGGGGTGACCGACGGGCCCACCGTCACCAGGGACTCGCGGTCGAGAAGGACGTCGGTGACCGGGCGGGAGCCCAGTTCCAGCGCGTCCTCCAGGCGTTCCTGCTCACCGGGGTCGAGCAGCCCGGCCTGGCCGGCGTCCTCCACCAGCCGGTTGAGCTGTTCGCTGGTGAAGACCGCCTCGACCTCGTCCTTGGGCTCGACGCGGAAGAGCTTCAGGACGAGTCGGGCACAGGCGCCCAGGCCCACCGTGACCGGCCCGCACACCCGGGCGAAGGCGACCAGGCCCGGGCTCAGCCAGAGCGCGGTCTTCTCGGGTGCCGCCATCGCCAGGTTCTTCGGGAGCATCTCCCCGATGACCAGGTGGAGGAAGACCACGAGCGCGAGCGCGATGACGTAACCCAGCGGGTGGATCATGCCCTCGGGCAGGTGGACCGCCTCGAAGACCGGTTCCAGCAGGTGGGCGACGGTCGGTTCGGCGACCGCGCCCAGGGTCAGGGAGCAGACGGTGATGCCGAACTGGGCCGCGGCCATCATCTGCGGCAGCCGTTCCAGGCCGTACAGCACCTGGCGGGACCGTGCCGTGCCCAGCGGTTCGATCTGGCTCCGGCGGACGGAGACCAGCGCGAACTCGGCGCCCACGAAGAAGCCGTTGGCGAGCACGAGGAGGAGGGCGAAAAGGAGTTGGAGAACGCTCATCGGGCCGCCTCCACCGCGAGATCGGCCGTCTTCGTGCCGGCCGTGCTGCCTGTGCTGTCCGGGGCGCTGATCAGACGTACCCGCTCGGCCCGGTAGTGGCCGACCTGGCGGACCGACAGGCGCCAGCCCGGCAGTTCCGCCCGGTCGCCGGGGACCGGGATCCGGCCCAGCAGGTCGGCGACGAGGCCGGCGACCGTCTCGTACGGGCCCTCCGGCACGTCGAGGCCTATGCGCTGGAGGATGTCGACACGGCAGCTGCCGTCGGCGTCCCAGGCGGGGCGGCCGTCCTCGGGCGGGGCGGCGGCGAGTTCGGTCGGTTCGTTGAGCACGTCGTCGTGCTCGTCGTGGACCTCGCCGACGAGTTCCTCGACGATGTCCTCCAGGGTGACGACACCCGCCGTACCGCCGTACTCGTCGACGACGACGGCGATGGGCTGCTGGCTGCGCAGCAGTTCGAGCAGCGGCTGCACGGGGAGCGTCTCGGGGACCAGCAGCGGCGACTTGGCGATCCGGCCGACCGGCGTACGCAGCCGGTCCCCCGCGGGCACCGCGAGGGCGTCCTTGAGGTGGGCCATGCCGACGATCTCGTCGATCCGCTCCCGGTAGACGGGGAAGCGGGACAGGCCGGTGGCCCGGGTGAGGTTGACGACGTCCTCGGCGGTGGCCGACGACTGCAGCGAGCTGACCCGCACGCGCGGGGTCATCACGTGCTGCGCGGTCAGCTCGCCCAGCGACAGCGTCCGTACGAAGAGGTCGGCGGTGTCCTGTTCCAGCGTGCCGGCCTGGGCCGAGTGCCGGGCCAGGGAGACCAGCTCGCCGGGGGTACGGGCCGAGGCCAGTTCCGCGGTGGGTTCGACGCCCAGGGCGCGGACCAGACGGTTGGCCACCGCGTTGAGCCCGGCGATCACCGGGCGGAAGAGGCGGGAGAAGGCGTGCTGCGGGCCGGCCACGAAGCGGGCCACCTGCAGCGGCCTGGAGACCGCCCAGTTCTTGGGCACGAGTTCGCCGATCACCATCTGCACGGCGGCCGCCAGCAGCATGCCGACGACCACGGCGACACCGGACGCGGCGCCTTCGGGGATGCCGATCGCGGTGAACGGGCCGTGCAGCAGCTCCGCGAGCGCCGGCTCGGCGAGCATGCCGACGACGAGGGAGGTGATGGTGATGCCGAGCTGGGTGCCGGAGAGCTGGAAGGACAGCTCCTTGAGGGACTCGACGACCGTACGGGCCCGTCGGTCGCCCTCGGCGGCGGCCTTCTCGGCGTCCGGCCGCTCGACCGTGACAAGGCCGAACTCGGCCGCCACGAAGAAGCCGTTGGCCAGGATCAGCACGAATGCGGCTCCGAGGAGCAGCAAAGGGGTGGTCATGATGCCGCCGCCTCGATATGTCGGGAGGGGGCGGCGCAGGTACTACAGGACGATCCGTCCATCGCTGGAAGGAGTCACTCCTCGGGTAGCAGGGGGCCTCTGAAGACCGGGGGGAACATCAGTGGCGGAGGCGCGTGAATACGCCTCCGCCAACAGATTAATCAAGACAAGGGCCTCTGCGGCAGGGTGGATGGCCCTGAGTCAGCCCTGATCTTGCTCGGGGTCGCCCGCGGACCGCTCCTCGGCGAGCGCCCGCAGGGTGCGCGCGTCCTCGATGGCACGCTGTTTGGCGATGCCGGGCTGGATGCCGAGCGCGGGCAGACTCGTGCCGTCGCTGAGGTCGAGGAACACCCAGGGGTCGCCCGGCCGGAGGTTCACCCGGAGGATCTCCGCCCAGTCCAGCCGCCTCTTGCTCGCGATGTTGACGACGGTGACTCCGGCCTCGTCGGCGACCACCTTGGGCCGGGACAGGAGCAGGAGCACACACGACAGCAGCGCGGCGGTGAATACGAAGCTGAGGCGCTCCCCGGGGCTGAGGTTCTCCAGGAGCAGCGCGACCGTCGTGATGACGACGAAGATCGCGAGGCTCGCGGTGACCAGCACGACCCGGGTGCGGCCCGGCCGGAAAGTGACGGGCAGCGCCGGCCCGGCGGGCGGTACGGGTGTGGTGGGCTGATCCTGCATCGGCGTACGGTCCCTGTCGCTCACGGTGTCGGTCGTCTTCCGTGTCTCAGAGACGGCAGGCGTGGATGGCCGTGGTCAGGATGGCGCGCGCGCCGAGGTCGTACAGATCGTCCATGATCCGT
Organism: Streptomyces sp. NBC_01390; assembly: GCF_045040105.1. NCBI lineage: Bacteria > Bacillati > Actinomycetota > Actinomycetes > Kitasatosporales > Streptomycetaceae > Streptomyces > Streptomyces sp. NBC_01390. The sequence goes on from NZ_CP109551.1 coordinate 2,334,592, forward strand.
TGGGCCTCCTTGGAGGGGACCATCGCACGGACGGCGACCCAGCCCTCGTTGTGCAGCGGCGAGACGGTCGGCGACTCCAGACCGGGCGTCAGGGCGACGGCCTTCTCCAGCTGCTCTACGCGGCAGTCGTAGTCCATCATCACGTACGTCCGGGCCACCAGGACACCCTGGAGGCGGCGTAGGAACTGCTGAACTTTCGACTCAGCGGATTCGTCGGCCTCGGCGCCGACCCGGCGGACGACGATCGCCTCGGACGTCATGATGGGCTCGCCGAACACCTCCAGGCCCGCGTTGCGCAGGGAGGTACCGGTCTCGACGACGTCCGCGATGACCCCGGCGACACCGAGTTCGATCGCCGTCTCGACGGCGCCGTCGAGGTGCACGACGGAGGCGTCGACGCCGTGGTCGGCGAGGTGCTTGGCGACGATCCCCTCGTACGAGGTGGCCACGGTCAGGCCGGCCAGGTCCTCGATGCCGGTCGCGGCGCCGGGCTTGCCGGCGAAGCGGAAGGTGGACCGGGCGAAGCCGAGCGGGAGGATCTCCTCGGCGTTGGCCCCGGAGTCGATGAGCAGGTCGCGGCCGGTGATGCCGATGTCGAGGCGGCCGGAGGAGACGTAGATCGCGATGTCGCGGGGGCGGAGGTAGAAGAACTCGACCTCGTTCTCCGGGTCGACGATCCGCAGTTCCTTGGACTCGCGGCGCTGCTGGTAGCCGGCCTCATGCAGCATCGCCGACGCGGGGCCTGACAGGGAACCCTTGTTGGGGACGGCGATGCGCAGCATGAGGTCGGCTTCCTTTGTGTGTGGGGTGAACAGAGTGGCGTGAACGGTGTGATGTGTACCGGGCGGGCGACGTTTACAGGTGGGCGTACACGTCGTCCAGCGAGATTCCGCGGGCGACCATCATCACCTGGACGTGGTAGAGCAGCTGCGAGATCTCCTCGGCGGCTGCTTCCTTCCCCTCGTACTCGGCGGCCATCCATACCTCGGCGGCCTCTTCTACGACCTTCTTGCCGATGGCATGGACGCCCTTGCCGACCAGTTCCGCGGTGCGGGAGGTGGCGGGGTCGCCCGTGGCGGCCTTGTGCTGGAGCTCGGTGAACAGCTCCTCGAACGTCTTATTGGACATGGTGACGTTCACTTTACGCGGTGCGCCGCCCGGCCTAACGCCACGGTTCGGATACTGAGCGGAGGGTGGCCGCCGTCGCCACGGCCGCCGTCACCGCCTCGTGCCCCTTGTCCTCGTTGGAGCCCTCGATACCCGCGCGGTCGAGGGCCTGTTCCTCGGTGTCGCAGGTCAGCACGCCCATGCCGATGGGGACGCCGGTGTCGACCGAGACCTGGGTGAGGCCCTGAGTGACGCCCTGGCACACGTACTCGAAGTGGGGAGTGCCGCCCCGGATGACGACGCCGAGCGCGACGATCGCGTCGTAGCCCCGCCCGGCCAGCACCTTGGCGACGACCGGGAGTTCCCAGCTGCCGGGGACCCTCAGCAGGGTCGGCTCGTCGATGCCCAGGTCGCGCAGGGCGCGCAGGGCGCCGTCCACCAGACCGTCCATCACCTTCTCGTGCCACTGCGCCGCGATGACCGCGACGCGCAGGTCAGCGCAGTTGCGTACGGACAGTTCGGGTGCGCCCTTGCCGCTCACGTCTTCGTCTCTCCTCGGTGATCTCTACTGGTTGCCGCAGGGGGACACGGGGGCCGTGTCCAGCCAGGGCAGGTCGTGGCCCATCCGGTCCCGCTTGGTGCGCAGGTACCGGAGGTTGTGCTCGCCCGCCTGTACGGGCATCGGCTCGCGGCCGCTGACCTTGAGGCCGTGGCGTACGAGCGCGTCGGTCTTGTCGGGGTTGTTGGTCATCAGGCGCACGCTGTGGACGCCGAGGTCCTGGAGTATCTGCGCGCCGGCGCCGTAGTCCCGCGCGTCGGCGGGCAGGCCGAGCTCCAGGTTGGCGTCGAGGGTGTCGCGGCCCTGTTCCTGCAGCTCGTACGCCCGGAGCTTGGACAGCAGTCCGATGCCGCGTCCCTCGTGGCCGCGCAGGTAGACGACCACTCCCCGGCCCTCGTCCCGGATGCGTTCGAGGGAGGTCTCCAGCTGGGGGCCGCAGTCGCAGCGCAGGGAGTGGAAGACGTCCCCGGTGAGGCACTCGGAGTGGACGCGGACCAGGACGTCCTCTCCGTCGCCGACCTCGCCGTGGACGAGGGCGACGTGCTCGACGCCGTCGACGGTGGAGCGGTAGCCGTACGCCGTGAACGTGCCGAAGGCGGTGGGGAGCCGGGTCTCGGCCTCGCGGCGGACGGTGGGTTCGGCGCTCTTGCGGTAGGCGACCAGGTCCTCGATGGAGATGATCGTCAGGCCGTGCTTGCGGGCGAAGGGGATCAGCTCGGGCAGGCGCAGCATCCGGCCGTCCTCACCGGCGATCTCCACGATGGCGCCGGCCGGGCGCAGCCCCGCGAGGCGGGCGAGGTCGACGGCGGCCTCGGTGTGGCCGTTGCGGACCAGGACGCCGCCGGGCCTGGCGCGCAGCGGGAAGATGTGGCCGGGGCGGACGAAGTCGTCGGCGCCGGCGTCGCCGCTCGCGAGGAGCTGAAGCGTGGTGGCGCGGTCGGAGGCCGAGATACCGGTGCTCACACCGTGAACGGCCGAGGCGTCGACGGAGACTGTGAACGCGGTTTTCATCGACTCGGTGTTGTCGTCGACCATCTGCGGCAGCCGGAGCCGGTCGAGTTCGTCGCCCTCCATGGGGGCGCAGATGAGCCCGCGGCACTCGCTCATCATGAAGGCGATGATCTCGGGGGTGGCCTTCTCGGCGGCGATGACGAGGTCGCCCTCGTTCTCCCGGTCCTCGTCGTCGACGACCACGACCGGGCGGCCGGCCGCGATGTCCGCGACGGCCCGCTCGATCGGGTCGAGGGACCAGTCCTCGATGTTGTCGGTGCTGTACAGGATCGGGGCCGTGGTCGAAGTCATGCGGGCGCTCCTTCCAGGACGGGCCGCGTGCCCTTGCGGGAGCGCAGCCACCAGTCGCGCATGCCCCACAGGACGAGCGCGCCGTAGATGACGTAGACGAAGCCGGAGAAGGCGTAGCCGTTGGCGAAGTTGAGGGGGACACCGACGAGGTCGACGAGGAGCCAGGCGAACCAGAACTCGACCATGCCGCGTGCCTGCGCGTACATGGCGACGACGGTGCCGACGAAGATGTAGGCGTCCGGCCAGGGGTCCCAGGACAGGGACGGGTAGGCCTTGAAGAGCAGGGCCACGGCGACCGTGCCGACGGCTGCGGCGCCGATCATGGCCGCACGCTCGCGCCAGCTGGCGAACCGGGGGGTGATGTGACCGTCCCCGGCCTCCCCCTTGCGGCGGTTCCACTGCCACCAGCCGTACCCGGCGACGACCATGACGACGATCTGCTTTCCGGCGCTGCCGGCGAGATGGCCGAAAAAGGCGCTGAAGAGGACCAGTCCGGACAGGAACTGCACGGGCCAGCTCCAGATGGAGCGCCGCCAGCCGAGGGCGAGGGCGATCAGGCCGAGAATGTTGCCGATCATGTCCGACCAGAGGATGTGCTGGTCGAGGAGTGTGAACGCCTCGGTGTTCAGCCGGTTCACTTCGCGGCCCCCTGCGGTCCGAGCAGCCGCTCCACGTACTTGGCGATGACGTCGACCTCGAGGTTGACCGGGTCGCCGGGCTGCTTGCGGCCGAGCGTGGTCAGGTCGAGGGTGGTGGGGATGAGGCTGACGGTGAAGTAGTCGGGCCCGGCGTCGACGACGGTGAGGCTGATGCCGTCGACGGTGATGGAACCCTTCTCGACGACATAGCGGGTGAGGTCGGCGGGGAGAGAGATCTTGACGATCTCCCAGTTCTCGGACGGCTTGCGCTCGAGGACCGTGCCCGTGCCGTCGACGTGGCCCTGCACGATGTGGCCGCCGAGGCGGGCACCGAGGGCCATGGGGCGTTCGAGGTTGACGCGGGAGCCGACGGCGAGGACGCCCAGGCTGGAGCGTTCGAGGGTCTCCGCCATGACGTCGGCGGTGAACTCGTCACCCTCGTGTTCGACGACCGTGAGACACACGCCGTTGACGGCGATGGAGTCGCCGTGGCGGGCGCCTTCGGTGACCACGGGGCCACGGACCCTGAAGCGGGAGGCGTCGCCGAGGTTTTCGACGGCCGTGACGTGGCCCAGCTCTTCGACGATTCCGGTGAACACTTCCCGGGTCCTCCCTGCCTCTTCGGGCACGGACTCCGGGGCCTGTCGATGACGACAGCTGTGAACGGGCAGGGACATCGAGGGCGACGCCGGACGGAGCTCGACCCATGGCCGAGCGGTACGGCGGCGCGCACGAATGCCCGCCCGCCGCGCACTGCCTCCCATCCGGACTTTAACCGTCGGTCCAGGAATTCCACCTGGTCAACCGACCGCAGAAAAAAATGCGGACGGGTCGCGGACTGTAACCGCCGGTTCGGACTTTCACCGACCCCGGAGTGCGCTGCTTCTGTTACACGCCAGTGTGCCACGCCGAGCGGTACTCCATGCGGGTGAGTTGTGTGGACTGACTCACAAGGAGTGACGGGAATAGGCCAATGATTGGTCCATACCTATTGACCGTCATGGTCCAGACCTCCTAGCGTCGGTGCCGGACCGGCGGCGGTGAAGACGGCCCTTGCCCGCCGCCGGGCCATCACACCCCCACTACCGCCCCCACTACCCGGCCGACCCCCCGAACAACTCCTCCTGAGCACCCTCCCGAGCCGTCAGCAACGCCCCGCGCAGTACCGCTTCGCCGCCCAGCACGCTCGCCCGCACCTGGACCGGCAGAGGGGACATACGGGCGAGCCGCTCCTCGACCCGGGCGGCGAGGACGTCGCCGCCCGCCCGGCCGACCTCACCGCCCAGCACCACGCACCCTGGGTCGAGCACGGCGACCACGGACGCGGCGCCGATGGCGAGGCGCTCGGCGAGAGCGTCCAGGAAGCGGGCGTGGGCCGGGGTACCAGGACTCGCCACGGCCGCTCGGACGAGGGCCGCCGCATAGGGCTCATGGGCGTGCGCGTCGGCCACCAGGCCCTGTGCGCCCGCCAGTTGGACGATCGCCGCCCCACCGGCGAGCGAGTGGAAGCCGCCCGCGCAGTCCGTCGCCGAGGGCAGCCGCCCCGTCCCCGGCACCGGCAGGAAGCCGATCTCACCGGTGCCGCCGGAGGCCCCCCGGCGCAGGGTGCCGTCGAGGACCACTGCGGCGCCGGTGCCGTGGCCGAGCCACAGCAGCACGAAGGTGTCGCGGTCGCGGGCGGCTCCGTCGCGCTGTTCGGCGAGGGCGGCGAGGTTGGTCTCGTTCTCGACGATCACCCGGGTCTCGGGAAGCCGCTCCTGGAGGGCCGCCACCAGCCTGCGGTGCCACACGGGCAGCCCCCCGGTGTCCCGGAGTTCACCGGTCGCCGGATCGATCAGACCGGGGGCGCCGATCCCGACCGTGTGTAGCCTCCCCCACGCCCGAACGCCCTCGCCCGGGGGGACCACCCCCATGGCCTCGGCCTCCTTGGCGACCCGCTCGACGAGAGCGACCGCCTGTTCCACGGCGGGACCGGTGTCGGTGTCGTCCCCGATGGGCACGGAGGCCTCGGCGAGCACCCCGCCCACCAGGTCGGCCACGACGACGGAGACGCCTTCGGTACGGACGTCGAGGGCGGCCAGGTGGGCGAGGCCGGCGACGATCCCGTACACCTTCGCGTTGGGGCCTCGCCGCTGCTCCCCCGACTCCCCCACGACCGTGATCAGCCCGGCGGCGGTGAGGCGTTCGACGAGGTCGGCGACGGTCGGACGGGAGAGGCCGGTGAGCTGCTTCAACTGCCAGGCCGCCAACGGGCCTTCCTGCTGCAGCAGCCGGAGGGCGAGCCGGTCGTTGATGGCCCGGGCGGTGCTCGGTGATGCGGGCATGCCGAGATCCTTCCAGATCGGCGGGGCCGTTCCCGCTGCGGAACGGGTTCGGACGGCCGATATCGCGCTATCTATCAGGCAGGGTTCCTGATAGTTTACGGCAGCGCGCGGCCAGGGCTCCGTGCCGCAGCGGGAGCCGACCCGGGAGAGGGCCGCAGAATGAGTGAAGTGCTGTACGAACGACACGAGGTGAAGCGCGCCCGGTACGCCGTGGCCGCGGTCTTCGCGGTGCACGGGGCCGTCACCGGCTCGTTCGCGACCCGGGTGCCGTGGATCCAGGACCACGCCTCGGTCAGCGCGGGGCAGTTGGGGCTGGCGCTGGCGTTCCCCGCGCTCGGCGCGTCCCTGGCGATGCCGCTCGCGGGCCGCATCAGTCACCGATTCGGCGCCCGTACGACGCTGCGCGGACTGATCGTGTGCTGGACCCTGGCACTGGTCCTGCCCGCCCTGGCCCCGAACCTCCCCACGCTCTGCCTCGCCCTGTTCGTCTACGGCGCCTCGGCCGGTATGGCGGACGTGTCGATGAACGCACTGGGTGTCGAGATCGAGACCCGGCTCGGCAGGTCGATCATGTCCGGCCTGCACGGCATGTGGAGTGCGGGCGCCCTGGTCGGAGCGGCGGGCGGCACCCTCGCCGCGCATCTGGGTTCGGACGCGCGTCTGCATCACGCACTCGCGGCGGCGACCCTCACCGTCCTCGGCGTGACCGCCTGCCGCTGGGTGCTCGATCTGCGCCCCACCGAGGACGAGGAACCGCCCCCGAGGTTCGCGCTCCCGCCCAGGTCCGCGCTGCTGATCGGCGCGATCGGCTTCTGCGCGGTGTTCGCGGAGGGCGCGAGCCTGGACTGGTCGGCGGTGTACCTGCGGGACGAGCTGGGCACCTCGGACGGTCTGGCGGCTGCTTCCACCACGGGCTTCATGCTGACGATGGCGGTCGCCCGGCTGGTCGGCGACTCGGTCGTCAACCGCTTCAGCGCGGTACGGACGGTCCGCGCGAGCGGCACGCTCGCCGTGCTCGGCGGTGTGCTCATCGTCGTCGCGGAGCAGCCCGCCGTGGCGATGACCGGCTTCGCGCTGCTGGGACTCGGCATCGCCGTGGTCGTCCCGCTGTGCTTCGCGGCGGCGGGCCACAGTGGCCCCAACCCCAGTCAGGCCATCGCGGGCGTCGCCACCATCACGTACACCTCGGGGCTGGTCGCGCCGAGCGCGATCGGGACGCTGGCCCAGGCGACGAGCCTGGTGGTGTCGTTCGGGCTGGTGACGGTGCTGGCGGGCGGCCTCACCGGGTTCGCGGGGGTGCTGCGCGCCGGTGAGAAGGACCGCCCGAAGGTCACTCCCCCGAGCGCAGCAGTTCCCGACCGCGCGCCCTGAACCAGTCGCTCCAGGGCGTGGGCCGCAGGGTTCCCGCGTCGAGCCTGACCAGGACCCGGGTGCCCCGGGCGTACGTCACCTCGCCGTCGGCCGAGCAGAGCCGGAAGCCGTAGGTGAGGCCGGTGGTGCCGAGGCGCTCCAGCCAGAGGTGCACGGCGTAGGCACCGGGCCGGCCGACCGGGGCCTCGTAGCTGATGCGCAGCTCCCTGACCACGTTGCAGAAGTCGCCGGCCGCCGCCCAGTCCCCGTCGAAGGTGAGGCCGTAGCCGTGCCACAGCTCGTTCCAGGCACGCTCCACCAGCAGGGGGTAGCGGGCGTTGTGGAGCATGCCGAGGGAGTCGAGGTCGTCGAAGTGGACGACGACGGGCAGCAGCCGCCCGTAGGAGCCTTCCGGATCGGCGGAGGGTATGTGTGCTGCGGCTTCGGCTTCGGTGGTCACGGGCGGGGCTCCTGGGCGTACGGGATGGATGGCGGATGCAGATATCCGCGCCTCTCATCCTAAGCGGACGCTCAGCGCGCCAGATCGTAGGCGTACGAGGCGGTGAACGTGCCGGGGGTGCCCATGCAGCCGTCCGACTCCCCCGGCAGCTTGACCCACAGATAGGCGTCGATCCGCGCCTCGCCGGTGTTCGTGGTCGGCGCCCGGCCGAGTTTCCGGCCGGTCGGATCGCACCACTCACCGTCGGGCGGGGCGCCGTTGCCGTTGCGGCTGGTGTCGATCACGGCGCCGAGACCGGCGGGGCCGCCGAGGGCGTCGAGGACCCGTCGGTCGTAGGCGATCTCGTCGCCCGTGCGGTGGAAGTTGGAGACGTTGCTGAAGACCCCGTCGGAGGAGGCGGCCGAGGCGGCGCCCGCCTGACGGAGGAGGGCCGCCTGCTTGGCCGGGGAGTTCCAGCCGGAGTGGCCCGCGTCGTAGTAGACACGGGCGTGGGGATTCGCGGCCTTGAGGGCACGCCCCGCGCGGGCCAGCGAGGCGAAGCGGGCGGTGCGCCGCTCCGGGGAGAGACAGTCGGCCTGGGCTATCGAGTCGGGCTCCAGGATCACGATGACCTCGCCGGAGCCGAGGCCGGCCGCGAACGCGTCGATCCAGCCGTCGTACCCGCCGAGGTCGGGTGCGCCGCCCTCGGAGGCGCCGCCGCAGTCGCGGTCCGGGACGGCGTACGGCACGAGCACCGGGACCCTGCCGACGCCGGCCGCGCCCGCCGTGACCGCGCGGACCCGGGCGGTGATCGTCGAGGGCGAGAAGTCGGCGAACCAGACCGCCGCCGGACGGTCGGCGATCTCCGCCTCGATGACGGACCGGCGCGGATCGTCGGGGTGGGAGCCGACCCAGTCGAGGACCTGGGAGTCGGGGTAGCGGTAGAGGCGGGCTGACACCGGAACCGGCGCCTGTTTCGCCGCCGGCTCGGGGTCCGTCGTCGTCGGGGAAGAGGGCGAGGGCGTACGGCGGGGCTTCCTCGCCTCCGTCGTACGGGCGGACGGGGACGGCGACTTCGAGGCGCTGGGCGTGGGCGGGGCCGACGACACGGCCGGCAGCGGGGCGAGCAGGGGCGAGCCGGTCACCTCGGGCCTGGCTTCGTCGGCGGCGCCACCGCGGGTGTCGAGCGCGGAGAGCAGCCCGGTCGCGGTTCCGACGGCGACGACGACCGAGGCGGCGGCGACCATGACGGAACGCCGGGCGGCGCGCCTGCGTTCGGCCCGGCGCGCGGCCAGGCGCTGGGCGCGCAAGCCTGACACGTACAGCTCCCCCTCCTCTGCCGCGGCGGGCGCGTTCCCCCGTTCTGGGGAAGCGTCCGGCCCGGCGGCACGTGCGCCAGCCTAGGACTGGGACCCTGCCCTCATGGTGCAATTGGAACAGTTCACCACTTCTGTCGACTCTGTCGACCACGTCCTCTTCCGTATGCGCGCGCTGGATGCACAGTTGCCGCCGCGCGACGGACTGGCGGTCTTCAACCGTGTCTACCTCGCCGTCACGGAGGCCTTCGACCGCCGGCTGGACGCGGGCGCGTTCCCCGACGCCGAGGCCGCGATCACCCTGGACGTGCGGTTCGCCGAGCGGTATCTGCGGGTGGCCGAGGACCACCACGCGCCCGCCTGCTGGCGCCCGTTGCTCCAGTTCCGCCACCATCCCGGCGTACGGCCGCTGCAGTTCGCGCTCGCGGGCATCAACGCGCACATCGGGCACGATCTGGCGCTCGCCGTCGTGGACGCCTGTCGTACGCTCGACTGCGAACCGGTCGATCTGGAGGACGAGTTCGAACGCGTGGGTGAGCTACTCGTCTCGCTGGAGGAGCGTCTGCGCGAAGAGCTGATGCCGGGTCCCGACCTGCTCCAGATCGCCGATCCGCTCACCCATCTGCTCGGCGCGTGGAGCATGGAGCGGGCCCGGTCCGCGACCTGGTCGGCGGCCCGCGCGCTGTGGGCCCTGCGCCGGTTGCCCGAGCTGGCCGAGGAGTTCACCGACCGGCTCGACGCGGCGGTCGGCTTCGCGAGCCGCATGCTTCTCACCCCGCTGCCGGACTGATCCGGCCACTCCCGCGCAGGACCTCCGCCATAACTAGGTGAACGTTGTACGTTCGAGAACCGGAGCATCTCTCCCGAACGTACGAAGGAGTACGCGTCATGACCGTCCGCCTGGGTCTGGGTCTTCCGCAGTCACACCAGTACGACATCGGACGGGACGTGCCGGACGTGGCACGCACGGCCGAACAGATCGGCTACGAGAGCCTGTGGGTGTTCGAACGCGCCCTGTTCCCGGAGCCCGCCACCCAGGGCCTCTACGGCATGGAGGGCGTCCCCTGGCCCGACGCGTACCGCGGTCTCGCCGAACCGCTGGTGACCCTGACACTGGCCGCCGCGGCCACCGAGCGCGCCCGGCTGGGCACCAGCGTGCTGGTCGCCCCGCTGCACGGTCCCTTCCAACTGGCCCGTACCCTGGGCACCTTGGACGCGGCGAGCGGCGGCCGGGTGGTGGCGGGGCTCGGCACCGGCTGGTCCCTCGACGAGTACGCCGCCGCCGGGGTGGCCCCGTTCGCCGAGCGCGGCCGGGTGCTGGACGAGATCCTCGACGTGTGCCGGGCGGTCTGGGGCCCGGACCCGGTCCAGTACGACGGCACGCTGACGAAGATCGCCTCGGCCGTGGTCGGCCCCAAGCCCGCCCGGCCGATCCCGATATTCCTGCCCGCGTTCAGCAAGAAGTCCCTGACCCGCCTCGTCGAACGCGGCGACGGCTGGAACCCGATCGCCATGGGCGTCGAGCAACTCGCCACGCAGTGGCAGCAGGTGAAGGACTTCGCCGCCGAGAAGGGCCGCACAAGGCCGATCGAGACGGCGGTGCGGGTGAACCCGTCCTACACGGCGAAGGCGTACGACGGCGCCGACCGCCAACCGTTCCAGGGCAACATCGACCAGATCGTGACGGATCTCGCCGCCCACGCCGAGATCGGCCTCGACGAGTTCTTCTTCGACTTCGGCGACGCCGCCCGGGACGCCGCCGAACTCAAGGAGCTGGCAGCCGAGTTGTACGAGGCGGCGCGGTCGGCCGGGATCTGATCGACCCGCGCCGCGCCTTCCTGGTCCTCAGTCCTCGGGGAGTTCGACGGGCGCGATCTCGTCGTACACGTCGCCGGGGCCCGGGTTGGTCGGGTCGGTGGTCCCGCCGAAGTGGTGCATGACGCCCCAGACCGCGTTGAGCGCGGTCTGGACGGCGCCCTCGGCCCAGCCCGCCGTCCAGGAGATGTCGTCACCGGCGAGGAAGACGCCCCGTTTGTCGGCGGGCAGCCGGTCCTGCATGAAGTGCGTGAACAGGCGGCGCTGGTAACGGTAGTGACCGGGCAGGTTGGCCTTGAACGCGCCCATGAAGTAGGGCTCGTTCTCCCAGGACACGGTGACCGGACTGCCGATCACGTGCTTCCTGATGTCGACCTTCGGATAGATCTCGCCGAGCGACTTCAGCATGACCTCCATCCGCTCGTTCGCCGACAACGGCAGCCACTTGAGGCTGTCGTCGCACCAGGTGTACGAGAGGCATATGACGGCGGGCTTGTCCGGGCCGTCGTCGAGGAGGTAGGTGCCGCGTGTCATACGGTCGGTGAGCGTCATCGACATGACGTCCCGGCCGGTCGGAACTCCCCTGTCGTCGACGGCCTTGTCGAGCCAGAAGGGCCGGTCGACGGGCACGAAGAGCTTGCTGGACTCCATGTAGTGGGTGCGCTCGATGGCGGTCCAGTGGTCGATCGGGAAGAGCGAGTCGTCGCAGTCGATCTTCGAAAGGAGCATCCAGGACTGGGCGGTGAAGACGGCCGCCGGGTACGTCCGGATGTCGCCGGCCGCGTCGGTGACGGTGATCCGGTTGCCGGCCGTGCGGTGGAGGCGGGTCACGGCCGGACGCGGTACGCCGTTCATGTGCAGGGACGCGAGGGAGGTCCCGTACGGCCAGTGGACGATCTTCCCGGGCTCGCGTTCCCAGAGCCGCAGCGGCAGTTGCTGGCTGCCGCCCACGATGCCCCGGTGGTGGTCGTCGGCCTCGGTGTAGACGACCCGCAGGATCTCCAGGATCGAGTTGGGGAAGTCGGTGTCCCAGCCGCCCGTGCCGAAGCCGACCTGGCCGAAGATCTCTCGGTGCCGGAACGACTTGAAGGCCTCGGAGTCGCAGAGGAAGCCGTAGAAGGTCTGGTTGTCGAGCTTCTCGACGAGCCGGGCCCAGATCTCCCGGATGCGCGGCACGTCACGCTCCCGCAGGGCCCGGTTCATGTCGGAGAAGTCGGCGCCCTCTTCGAGGCACGTGTTCCAGGCCTCGGCGACATCACGGTAGACCTGCGGCAGCTCGTCGACCGTCTCCGCGTAGTGCGACTCGCCCTTGAGGTCGACGACGGTCGAAGGGGTGCACTCCGCGAGGGGGTTGGGGAACGGCCGGGTCTCCAGGTCCACCAGGTCGATGTAGTGCTGGAGGGCGGTGGAGGAGGGCGGGAAGCGCATCGCGCCCATCTCGGCGGTGAGGGAGGGGTCGCAGCCGTCGAACCCGACGGTCCTCAGCCGCCCGCCGATCTGATCGGCCTCGTACACCACGGGCTTGAGGCCCATCTTCATCAGCTCGTACGCGGCGATGATCCCCGACAGCCCGCCGCCGATGACGGCCACCTCGGTGCCGTGCTCGGTCGCGGGAATCTGCCCGAGACCGGCCGGGTGGGCGAGGAAGTCGTCGTAGGCGTAGGGGAAGTCCGGCCCGAACATGGTGATCGGCGGCTGCTGCGCGTCGGCGTGCTGGACGGCGGTGGGCACCGTGGACGTCATGGGGTACGGACTCCTTGCGGGCGGAACAGGTGAGCGGAAAGGGAGTTGAGGCAGGAGCGAGGCTCAGCCGAGGGAGCCGTACAGGCCGGGACGCCGGTCCTGGAGGTACGGGTTCGCCTCGCGGGAGGCGGCGAGGAGAACGGGGTCGACGTCGGCGAGGAGGAGTTCCTCACCGCGGCCGGCCCGGGTGCGGGCGACTCCGTCGGGACCGGCGAGCGTGGAGAGCCCGACGAACTCGAACTCCCCTTCCTGGCCTACCCGGTTGACGTAGGCGACGTACAGCTGGTTCTCGAAGGCCCGCACCGGTACGACGGACTCGGCGACGAACTGGAAGGGGTGCATCTGCGCCGTCGGAACCAGGAGGAGGTCGGTGCCGGCGAGGGCGTGGGCGCGGACGTTCTCCGGGAACTCGACGTCGTAACAGATCATCAGGCCGATCCGGAGACCGCCCAGTTCGGCCTGTACGACGGGCTGCTCGCCCGGTGTGAAGTGGTCGCGTTCGAAGCGGCCGAAGAGGTGGGTCTTGCGGTAGTTGGCGAGACGGTCGCCGGTGGCGGAGATGAGCTGCGCGGAGTTGAAGACCTGGTCGCCGGCTCGCTCGGGGTAGCCGTAGGCGATGGCGAGGCCGTGCCGGGTGGCGATCTCGGCGACCGCGTCGGCGGAGTCGCCGTCGGCCGGCTCGGCGAGGTGGGCGATGGCGTCGCCGATCGCGTACCCGGTGATGAACATCTCCGGCGCGGCCAGCAGCCCCGCACCCGCCCCGGCCGCCCGGCCCGCGGCCTCGTCGAGCGCCTTGAGGTTTCCGGCGAGGGAGCCGGGGCGGCCGGAGCTCTGGAGGAGGGCGGTGCGCATGCGGGGTCCTTGCAGGGGCTTAAGGGGGTCGGGGGCCAGCTAGACGGTACGGGGGGTGGGCTCGGCGGTACAAGGAGCAGCCATTGCGCGCTGACAGGCGAATCGTTGCGTGAAGCGGGGGCAAGGCGACGATTCGTTGTTTCGCCCCCGCCGCCCCTACCCGTCCCATCCTTCTGGGGCTCCGCCCCAGACCCCGCTCCTCAAACGCCGGAGGGCTGAATACCCAGCCCGTCCGGCGTTTGAGGACGAGGCCCCTGCAGGGCCGACAGGGGGGTCTGGGGGCGGCAGCCCCCAGGGATGGGACGGGTAGGGGCGGCGGGGGCGAGGAAAAGTCTCTACCGGAGCCCGAACGTCGTCAGGACCGCCGCATGGTCCGAGGGCCAGACGTTGTCGGCCACCTCGGGCCACACCCGCACCGCCCCGCTCACCACCGCCCGGGATTCCAGCACCCGCAAACCCCGTCCGTTGTGCAGTACGAAGTCGATCCGGTCCTGCGGCTCGGGCCGCCCGCTCCCGTCCTCGTGCTCGACGTGAATCGGCGACCAGGTGTGACCGGGATCCCGGACGGGGTCCGGGTGGACCTCCCGGTACGAGTCCCGCAGCCCCGCCTCCTCCGCCGCCTTCGTCACCGGCCACCGCACCCCCGGCCAGTCCAGATGCGAGGGTGTGTTGAAGTCACCGACGAGCACGACGGGTGCGGAGTCGTCGGCGACGGACTCGGTGATCCGGCGCAGGATCTCCCGTATCTGCTCCAGCCGCCCGCTCTCACGGGCGACCAGCTCGGCCGCCGGGAGCCCGTCGAAGCGAGCGTCGTAGGGGCCGTACGGCGCGCAGTCGAGGTGGGCGCTCCAGACGTCGACCTCCAGCCCTTCGTCCAGCCGGATCCGTACCCCGGTCGCCCCGTAGAAGCCGACGTCCGGGTCACCGAGGCGGGCGGTGATCGGGTACCGGCTGATCACGCCGAGGTTCGTGCCCGCCCTGTGGTGGTGCCAGCCGAGCGCCTCGGCCAGTTCCTGGGCGGAGTTGCCGTACGTCTCCTGGAGACCTACGACGTCGGCGCCCGACTCGGCGATCACCTTGAGCTGCTTCTCGCGGTGGTCGGCGACCTGCGTGCCGCCGAGCCAGAGGTTCCAGCTCATCACCCGGAGTTCACGGGTGACCATGGCGTCGAGCTGCGCCACGGTGACCCCGGCCAGGCTGGTCAGCACCGTCCGGCCGGGCGCCGCCTCGATCGGCGCGAGTGAGGGAACGGCGAGCACCGCGCAGCCCGCCGCCTCGGCCGAGGCGACGCCGGTCTCGGTGTCCTCGACGGCCACGCAGGCGGCCGGGTCGACGCCCAGGGCGTGGCAGGCGGCGAGATACGGATCGGGGGCGGGCTTGGTGTGTTCGGTGTCGTCGGCGGTGACCGAGACCGCGAAACGGGAGGCGCCGAGCGCTTTGAGGACGGTGTCGGCGACGGCCCGGGGGGAGGCGGTCACCAGGGCGGTGGGTACGCCGGCCTCGGCGAGCGCGTCGAGCAGGTCGAGGGCGCCGGGGCGGGGCACGATGCCGGTGCGGACCCGGGCCGCGAACTCGCGGTGCAGTTCGGCGGCGAGGCGGCCGGGCTCCGCCCCTGTGGCGGCGGCCAGCCAGTCGGCTGTGTGCTCGACCGGCCGACCGAGCACATCGGGCTGGTCCGCCTCGGTCAGTGGTCTCCCGGCGACCTGTTCCACCGCCTCCCACCACAGCCGCTCGGTGTCGACAAGCGTGCCGTCCATGTCGAACAGGGCTGCCTGGAGCTGGAGTTGTGGCAGACCGGAGGTGTCGGAGGTACGGGGGATGTGGGGGGTCACTTTTCTCTCTCTCGCAAATCCTTGTTCACTACGGGCGGTTGGCGCGCTCGGCCACCAGCACCGGCCGCTCCGGCAGCGACACGCGTACGGCGGCTCCCGCGCCCAGCGTGGCGGCCTCGTGCGCGGGGACGTCGGCCTTGACCTCGGTGCCGTCCCCGAGCCCTACGGTGATCCGGGTGACCGCGCCGAGGAAGGCCGTGGCCACCACCCGCGCGTCACCCGCCGCGTCGGCGCCGACCCGGACCGCCTCGGGCCGGACCAGTACGTCGACCTCGGCGGTGGCCGGCGCCTCACCGTCGACCGGGAGCCGCTGCCCGAGCACCTCGACCGTACCGGCGGCCAGCCGCCCCGGAATCCGGCTCATGGTGCCGACGAACTCGGCGACGAAGGCGGTGGCGGGCCGGCCGTACAACTCGGCGGGGGCCGCGCACTGTTCGAGGCGCCCGGAGTGCATCACGGCGACCCGGTCGGCCATGGACAGGGCCTCTTCCTGATCGTGCGTCACGAACAGGGTGGTGATGCCGAGTTCCTGTTGCAGCCGTCTGATCTCCTCGCGCAGGTTCAGCCGTACCTTGGCGTCGAGCGCCGACAGCGGCTCGTCCAGGAGCAGTACCCGTGGGCGCAGGGCCAGGGCACGGGCCAGCGCGACGCGCTGCTGCTGGCCGCCGGAGAGCTGGTGCGGAAACCGCTCGCCCTTGTCGCCGAGCCCGACCAGATAGAGCAACTCGTTCGCGCGGAACCGCCGTTCGGTCCTACTCACCTTGCGCATCCGCAGCCCGAAGGCCACGTTGTCGAGGGCGCTGAGGTGCGGGAAGAGGCTGTACGACTGGAAGACCATCCCGGCGTCCCGGCGGTGGGCCGGGACCTGGGTGACATCCTCCCCGTCGACCAACACCTCGCCGGAGTCGGGGTGTTCGAACCCGGCGAGCATGCGCAGCGCGGTGGTCTTGCCGCAGCCGGAGGGGCCGAGCAGCGCGAGCAGCTCGCCCGGACGTACGGCGAGGTCGAGTCCGTCGAGGGCGACGGTCGGACCGAACTCCCTGCGCAGGCCACGGAATTCGACGGTGGCGGCCTTGTCGAGCGTCATGTGGTTCATCCCTTGGCGGCGGCGGTTCGGGAACGCCCGCCGAGCCCGGCGAGCGCGAGGAGGAGGGCCCAGGTGACGAACAGGCTGAGCACGGAGACGGCGACGGACAGCTGGGCCTGCGAGCCGCCGACGCTGTAGATCCACACGGCGAACGGCTGGAAGCCGAGCAACTGGGCCACCGTGAACTCGCCCAGCACCAGGGCCAGAGTGAGGAAGGAGGCGTTGAGCAGTGCCCCGCGCAGGTTGGGCAGCACGGCAGTCACCAGCGCCTGCACCGGGCTCGCACCACAACTGCGGGCGGCTTCCACCAACGTGCGGATGTCGATCGCGCGCAGCCCGGCGTCCAGTGCCCGGTGGACGAAGGGCAGCGCCATCACGACGTAGGCGAGGACGAGGACGACGGGGAAGTCGGGGTCCTGGATGGCGACGAAGGTCTGGAACAGGGGCGTACGGGAGAGGTGTTCGGGCCCCCACTTGAGGACGGTCGAGATCCCGGCGACGAACGCGATCGGCGGGACCACCAGGGGCAGCGAGCAGATCACCTCGACGACCGGCCGCAGCCGGGGTGCGCCGAGCCGCAGGGCGACCATCGCGGGCACCATCAGCAGCAGGACCACGGCGATGGTGGCGGCGGCGAGTTCGAGGGACAGCGTCAGGCCGGGGAGGAAGCCGTCGGCGCCGACGATCTGGCTGTACGCATCGAAGGTGACGCCCTCGCCCGGTACGTCGACCGTGAAGATCACGGAGGCGGCGAGCGGGACGAGGAAGTAGACCGCGGCGCCGGTGAGAACCACCCCGCGCCACAGGTTCAGGCGAGCCATCGCGCGCTCCTCCGTTGCAGGGGCAGGTACACGGCCATGACGAGGCCCGCGATCAGGACCATGTCGAGGCTGAGGGCGAGCGCCACGTTCTCCTGGCCGACCAGCACGTTGCCGGAGATGGCGTCGGCGATCTGGAGGGTGACCAGCGGGATCGAGCTGCCCACCATGGCGGCGGCGGTGGCGTACGCGGCGAAGGCGCTGCCGAAGAGGAGGACGAACCCGCCGAGCAGCGAGGGCAGCAGCACGGGCAGACCGACGTGCTGCCAGTACTGGACGTTGGTGGCCCCGTTGTTGCGTGCGGCCTCGCGCCACTGGGAGCGGAGTCCGTCGAGTGCGGGCGTGATCGTGAGGACCATCAGCGGAATCAGGAAGTAGAGGTAGACGATCACCAGTCCCCAGAAGCTGTAGAGACTCCAGCCCTTGTCCGTCAGTCCCAAGTGCCGTGTCAGTACACCGGAGTTGCCGAGGGTGGCGACGAAGGCGAAGGCCAGCGGCACCCCGCCGAAATTGGCGAGGACCCCGGAGGCGGTGAGCACCGCCTCGCGCAGGGCCCGGAAGCGGGAGGTCACCACGGCCTGGGCGAGCAGCAGTCCGAAAACGGTCGCGATGAGCGCCGACACGGCGGACAGCTTGACGCTCCCGAGCAGGGCCGTGAGGTACGCGCCCTGGAGGGAGTCGGTCAGATTGGCGGTGGTGTACGAAGTGGCGCCTGTGGCCTGGTTCTTGGCGGTGAAGGCGCCGTTCAGCATGGCCAGGGCGGGTATCCCGAAGGCGATCGCCACGAAGGCGAGCAGCGGCAGTACGGCGAGCCAGCCGGGGGCGCGGCGCCGCCGCTTCAGGGAAGCGGCGGGCGCCACGTCGACCCGCGTGAGGGTGGCGGTCATCCGGAGACGGCCTTGCCCCAGCCCGGGGCCAGCACGGTCTTGGCCTTGCTCTGCTGGGCCTCGGTCGGGAAGGACGGCGCGCCGGAGACCTTGGGCAGCTTGGCGGCGGCGGCCTTGTCGAGCGTGCCGGCCTTCTCCATGGCGGTCATCAGGGCCGGCCGGGCGTACCCCTTGAGCCAGAGGTTCTGCCCCTCGGCGCTGTACAGGTACTCCTGCCACAGCCGGGCGGCGGCCGGGTGCGGGGCGTCCTTGTTGACGGCCTGGGAGTAGAACTGGGAGAACTCGCCGTCGCTGGGCACGGACACCGTCCAGTCGACGCCCTTGGACTTGAACTCGTCGGCGTAGCCGGCGTTGAGGTAGTCCCAGTCGATGCTGATGGGCGTCTCGCCCTTCTCGACGGTGGCCGGGGTCGACTCGACGGGCGTGTAGTTGCCGTTCTTCTTCAGCTTGGCGAAGAAGTCGAGGCCGGGCTGGATGTCGTCGAAGGAGCCGCCGCCGGCCAGCGAGGCCGCCCAGACGCCGGCGAAGGCCGAGCCGGACTTGGTGGGGTTGCCGTTGAGGGCGACCTGGCCCTTGTACTGGGGCTTCAGCAGATCGGCGAAGGTGGTGGGGCAGGTCTTCACGCGCTTGGCGTCACAGCCGATGGAGATGTAGCCGCCGTAGTCGTTGAACCAGCGTCCCTCCGGGTCCTTCTGGCCCTCGGGGATGTCGGCGAAGGAGGCGACCTTGTAGGGCGCGAGGAGCCCCTGCTGGGCGGCGCTCAGCGCGAACGAGCTGCCGAGGTCGAGAACGTCGGGTGCCCGGTCCTGTCCCTTGCGGGAGGTGACGGCGTTGATCTCGTCCTGACTTGCCCCGTCGGGGTTCTCGACCTCGATCTTGATGCCGTACTTCTTCTGGAAACCGTCGATCAGCGCGCCGTAGTTGGCCCAGTCACGGGGCAGCGCGATGGCGTGCAGCGTGCCCTCTTTCTTGGCGGCGGTGACCAGTTTGGCCATACCACCGAAGTCGGCGGCCGAGGTCGCGGTTGCCGCGCTCTTTCCGTTGGCGGTGGTCGACGTGTCGTCGGGGGCCGCGCCGCAGGCGCTCAGGGCGAGCGCGGCGACGACGGCGAGGGCGCCGCCACGGACGGCTGTTCTCGGCAGGGTCACGGTCACGGTCTCTCCAGGGGTGCGCACGAGGGTTGAGGTAGTGCGAAGAACTTGTCTGAACAAGTTGGCTTCAGTACGCCTTCCGGTGGTATCGCCCTCGTGAACACTGGCGAAACCCTGGCCACCGTTTTCCTGCACAGTCTCGGCGCCCGTGGACGGGTCGTTGATGTCGATTAGGCTGGTCACACTGTGCACAGCCACAAACTCGGAGGGGAAGCATGACGGCGCGACACGAGGAGATCGCCGACGAGCTGCGCCGGGCGATCGACCGCGAGCAGTACACGGTCGGCAGCCGTCTGCCTCCGGAGACAGAGCTCGCCGCGCACTACGGCGTGGCCCGAGGCACGATCCGCCAGGCGGTGGCGGCCCTGACTGCCGAGGGCCTCATCGGCTCCCGCCAGGGCGCCCGGCGGGTGGTCCTGGCCAGCCGCCGCAGCCAGACCTTCGAGGAACTGCGGAGCTTCGCCCAGTGGGCGCGCGCGATGGGCCGGGAGGCGACGGGCCAGGTGGTGCACCAGGAGTACCGCCGGGCGACGACGGAGGACGCGATCCGCCTCCAACTCCCTGAGAAGACAAAGGTGTTGCACGTCCTGCGCGTACGCGGCCTGGATGGCGAACCGGTCCTCCTGGAGCGCACGGTCTACGCCGACTGGATCGCCCCGTCCGTGGAGCCCATCGAACCGGACTGCCCCTCGGTCACCCAACGCCTCTTCGAGGACACGGGTCTGGTCTTCGCATACGGCGAACACGTCATCGACGCGGTGGCGGCCGGGGCCCAGGACGCCGAACTCCTGGACATCCGCCGCACGAGCCCCCTCCTACGCGTCCGCCGCGTGACGACGACAAGGGAGGGCCGCCCGGTCGAATGGTCCGACGACCGCTACCGGGGCGACGCGGTGAGCTTCAGCGTCCACAACTCCATCGCCAACAACGCCCTAGCGAGGAAGCCGGCGGAGTAAGGCCAGCTTGCGAACGGGCTGAGGGGCAGTGCCGGTAAGGGGCGCGGGGAACTGCGCAACAAGCCACAGCGAACCCGCACCCGCCAACAAACCAGCAGGCCCCCTACGTAGGCGACCCCGCAGAAAACCTCCGCAACAACGGCGACAGCACCAGCACGGACTTCGTCCGCTCGACAAACGGCTCCCCGGCAATCCGCTCCAGTACCCGCTCGAAGTGCCGCATGTCAGAGGCGAACACCTGCACCACCGCATCCGCCTCCCCGGTGACGGTAGACGCGGCCACCACCTCCTGGTACCGCTCCAGCCCCCGCCGAATCGTCTCCGGCGAGGTGTTCCGCCGGCAGTAGATCTCGACGAACCCCTCCGTCTCCCACCCGAGCGCCGCCGGATCCACCCGCACGGTGAATCCGGTGATCGCCCCACTGTCCCGCAACCGGTCCACGCGCCGCTTCACCGCCGGCGCGGACAGCCCGACCAGCTGCCCGATGTCCGCAAAGGAGCGGCGCGCGTCCTCGGCGAGGGCGCGCACGATCCGTTCGTCGAGATCGTTCAGCACGGCTCCGTCAGCTCCAGCTGGCGTGGAGCGGCTTGCCCTCCGCGTAGCCGGCCGCGCTCTGGACGCCCACGATCGCCTTCTGGGCGAACTCCTCAAGGGAATTGGCACCGGCATAGGTGCAGGAGGACCGGACACCGGCGATGATCGAGTCGATCAGGTCCTCGACGCCCGGACGGGCCGGGTCGAGGAACATCCGGGACGTCGAGATGCCCTCCTCGAACAGCGCCTTGCGGGCCCGGTCGTACGCCGACTCCTCCGACGTACGGTTGCGCACCGCACGCGCCGACGCCATGCCGAACGACTCCTTGTAGAGGTGCCCGGCGGCGTCCTGCTGGAGGTCGCCCGGGGACTCGTAGGTCCCCGCGAACCAGGAGCCGACCATCACGTTGGACGCACCGGCGGCCAGCGCCATCGCGACGTCGCGGGGGTGGCGTACCCCGCCGTCCGCCCACACGTGCTTGCCGTACTTCTTCGCCTCGGCCGCACACTCCAGGACCGCCGAGAACTGCGGCCGGCCCACGCCCGTCATCATGCGGGTGGTGCACATGGCGCCCGGTCCGACGCCGACCTTGATGATGTCGGCGCCCGCCTCGATCAGGTCCTTGACGCCCTCGGCGGCCACGATGTTGCCAGCGACGATCGGGACGTGCGGGTCGAGGTCGCGGACCAGCTTGACGGCACTGAGCATCGACTCCTGGTGACCGTGCGCGGTGTCGATGACGAGCGTGTCGACGCCCGCGTCGAGCAGTTGCTGCGCCTTTCCGGCCACATCGCCGTTGATGCCGACGGCGGCGGCGATCCGCAGCTTCCCGTTCACATCCGTGGCCGGCGTGTAGAGGGTGGCACGCAGGGCGCCCTTGCGGGTGAGGATGCCGGCCAGCTTGCCGTCGGAGTCGACGGCGGGCGCGTACCGGCGGTTGGCGCCGTCGAGGCGGTTGAAGGCCTCGCCCGGGTCGATACCGGCGTCGAGGAGCAGCAGGTCCTTCGACATGACCTCGGAGAGCTGGGTGAAGCGGTCCACACCGGACAGGTCGGCGTCGGTGACCACGCCGACCGGCCGCTGCTCGGCGTCGACGACCACTCCCGCGTTGTGCGCCCGCTTGGGCAGCAGGGCGAGCGCGTCGGCGACGGTCTGGTGGGGGGCGAGCACGATCGGCGTGTCGAGCACGAGGTGACGGCTCTTGACCCAGGAGACGACGTCGGTGACGACCTCGATCGGGATGTCCTGCGGGATGACGACCAGCCCGCCGCGCCGCGCGACCGTCTCGGCCATCCGACGGCCCGCGATGGCGGTCATGTTGGCGACGACCAGCGGGATCGTCGTACCCGTGCCGTCCGGGGAGCTGAGGTCGACGGCCTGCCGGGAACCCACGGCGGAACGGCTCGGGACCATGAAGACGTCGTCGTACGTCAGGTCGTACGGAGGCTGGATGTCATTGAGGAAACGCACGTGCTGCACATCCCGGTCGATCAGAGGTGGCCCCCGGACAGGACAGCCAGGGGGAAGAGCACGTACCTCATTGTCCCATGCCCGTGACCTGAAACCGCCTGGTCGAATCGTCCAGACGGATCGCGGAGCGGCTCGTGTCATCCTCCGACGGACCACCACCGCGCCCGACGGCGGCGCGGGCTCAGGCGAGCACCATCACCACCGCCAGCCCCGTCTCCGTCTCCCGCCAGCTCGCGGCGGCGTCGGCGAAGATCTCCTGGAGGGTGTTCCACTCCTCCGGCCGAGCCGCCGCGTACGCCTGCCAGTTCCGGACGAGCAGGAGCCGGCCACGGCTCGCGGGCCACCATTCCAGGTCGCCCAGGCAGTCCGCCAGGGCATCCCAGTTCGCGCCGAACCGGTCCGGGAACCGCATGACCGTGGCGCAGGCCGTCATCAGCCCGGTCTTGTCCGAGACGCCGGTGAGATCGAGGTCGGCCACCTCCCAGCCGGCCGCGCGGGCGCCTTCGAGCGCGCGCTGGGCCGGCAGGGCTGCGGGCCAGGACAGGACACCGGCGGGCGCACTGCCCGCGAACACCGGGGCGAGCGGGTGGTCGGTCATCTCAGTACCGCCGGGAGGAGTCGCGAAGGGGCGAAGTGATCATCGCTGTAGTAGATCCCACCGGCCGCCCCATGACAACGAGGACCCGGGCGACAGCCTCCCAACAGGACACGTTGATCAGCGGGTCGTTCAATGAAGATGACCGGCAGTCTCCGGCGGGAGCAACGCATGTCATCGTCGACAGCAAAGCCAGTACCAGCACCGGGGGAACACAAGGACCCGCGCGGGAGACTGCGCCGACTGGGCGAGTGGTGTGCCCGGCACTTCGTGATCGTCATCGTGGGCTGGCTGATCGCGCTCGCCGCGCTCCAGGTGCTCAACCGTTCCTTCGGCGGCGAGTACTCCGACAACTTCTCGCTGCCCGGAGTCCAGTCGCAGCAGGGACTCGACGTACTGAGGAAGCACGACCCGGCGGCCGGCGGCTACGGCAGCCAGATCGTGCTGCGGGACTCGTCGAAGCCGCTGACCGACGCCTCCACGCAGATGTCCCAGACGGTCGCCGACCTGCAGAAACTCCCGCACGTCCTGTCCGTCCAGAACCCGCTGCCCCCGCCCGGCTCACAGCCCGTCGGCAAGCAGACCGTCGGCCCGCTCTCCAGCGACGCGAAGACCGCCTACATCACCGTCCGCTTCGACGTCCAGCCGTCCACCCTCGGCGACGGCTATCTCGACGGCGTGGACAGCTCTGTGAAGCCGCTGCGGGCGGCCGGAGTGCGGGTCGAGTACGGCGGACCGCTGGGCGAGCTGGCCCGGCCCGCCGCCGACGACCGGGTCAGTGAGCTGATCGGGTTCGCGGTGGCGATCGTCGTCCTGCTGGTCGGCTTCGGCAGCGTGCTCGCCGCCGGCATCCCCCTGCTGACCGCGCTGATCAGCGTGATCGGCGGACTGGCCTGCCTTGGACTCCTGGCGGCGGCGTTCACCTTCGCCA
Source organism: Streptomyces sp. NBC_01390 (assembly GCF_045040105.1). Taxonomy (NCBI): domain Bacteria; kingdom Bacillati; phylum Actinomycetota; class Actinomycetes; order Kitasatosporales; family Streptomycetaceae; genus Streptomyces; species Streptomyces sp. NBC_01390. The sequence goes on from NZ_CP109551.1 coordinate 2,358,300, forward strand.
CCGTCTCCCCCACCCTGGCCACGATGATCGGCCTCGGCGTGGGCATCGACTACGCGCTGTTCCTGATCACCCGGCACCGGCAGAACCTCATGGACGGCGCCGATCCGGTCCGGGCGGCGGGCCGGGCCACCGCCACCAGCGGACGCGCCGTCCTGGTCTCCGGCTGCACGGTGATCGTCGCGCTCGCCGGGCTGTCCGTCTCCGGGGTCGGCTTCATCGGCAAACTCGGCGTGGCCGCCGCCGTGACGGTGGTCTCCGCGGTCGTGGGCGCCCTCACGCTGGTGCCGGCCCTGCTGGGGCTCATCGGCCACCGTATCGACCGCTACCGGGTACGCCGCCCGATCGCCGAGGCCGGGGACGACGCCGCCGAGGGACAGGGCACCTGGCACCGCTACGCGCAGCGGGTCGAGCGGCGCCCCTGGTGGTTCCTGGCCGGCGGGGTCCTCACGGTGCTGGTGCTGGCGATCCCGGTGGCGTCCATCCAGCTCGGCCACATCGGGGACGGCGCCGATCCGACGTCGTTCACGGACCGGCGGGCGTACGACATCATGGCCGAGTCGTTCGGGCCCGGCTCCAACGGCCCCCTGACCGTCGTCATCGACCAGACGAAGGTGCCCTCCGACCAGCGCTCCGCGCTCGCCTCGAAGGCGTCCAAGGCGCTGACGGACGTACCGGGCGCGGCCACCGCCACCCCGCTCAAGGCGACCAAGGACGGGGACGTCCTGATCGGCACGGTCTACTCCAAGGCGTCGCCGCAGAGCGAGACGACCACGGACCTGACGAACCGCCTGGTCGACGACACCCTGCCCGAGGCCGTCTCCGGAACGGCGGCGCACGGCTATGTGACCGGCACGACGGCCGCCCAGGTCGACTTCCGTGACATCGTCGCGAGCCGCCTCCCGCTGATCATCGGCGTGGTCGTCGCCCTCGCCTTCCTGATCATCCTGGCCGTCTTCCGGGGCCTGCTGGTGGCGCTGAAGGCGGCCGTCCTCAACGTCCTGTCGATCGCGGCCTCGTACGGCGTCGTCGTGGCTGTCTTCCAGTGGGGCTGGGGCGGGCCCGCACTGGGTGTGCACGGCAAGGTTCCCATCGAAAGCTACGTACCGATGATGATGTTCGCGATCATCTTCGGGCTCAGCATGGACTACGAGATCTTCCTGCTCTCCCGTGTCCACGAGGCCTGGCTGCGCACCGGCGACGCACGGGCGTCCGTGGCCCACGCCCTGGAGATCACCGCCCGGGTGATCACCTGCGCGGCCCTGATCATGGTGAGTGTCTTCGCCGCGTTCGTCGTGAGCGACAACGTGGTGGTGAAGATGCTCGGCCTGGGCCTGGCCGTGAGTGTGCTCATCGACGCGACTGTCGTACGGCTGCTGCTGGTGCCGGCGGTCATGACGCTGCTCGGCTCGCACGCCTGGTGGACGCCCGCCTGGCTCGACCGGATACTGCCGCACGTCGACGCGGAGGGCGAGGAGCACGACTGAGGACCGCGAAGTCCCCGAGCCAGTCCCCGAGCGCGTCCCCACGAACCCCCGCGAACAGAGCGTGAAGACAACGATGCCCGGGCCCCCGAAGGGAACCCGGGCACCGGCAGGTCGTCAGATCCCGTCCGGGTCCGCCCTGTTGAGCGCCGGCTTCGGCGTCGGGCCCGCCGTCATCAGGTAGTCCGCCGCCGAGGTGTCCGTGACCAGGCTGGTGACCAGCCCGGACCGCAGCACCGCGTCGATCGCCGCGGCCTTGCGCTGTCCGCCCGCGATCGCGACGACCTCGGGAACCCGGCGCAGCTGGTCCGTCTTGACGGTGATGCACCGCTCGCCGAGGTCACGGCCGACCCTGCGCCCCTCGGCGTCGAAGAGGTGCGCGGACATCTCGGCGGCGACACCCAGGGACGCGTAGTGGCTGCGTTCCTCGTCGCTGAGCATGTCGTGCACCGTCGAGATACCGGCCTCCCAGGAGCCGATGGAGACGCAGGCGACCGTGACCTTGTCGAAGTACTCGAAGGCCCGCGCGATCCCGGTCTGGCTGCGCAGCGCGGCGGCGGTCGCCGCGTCCGGCAGCAGCATCGGGGCGTAGATGGGGTGGGCGTCGCCGCCGGACACCTGGGCCGCGCGGCGCACCGCCTCGACGGAGCCGCGCTCGGCGGTTCCGGCGTCGTACACCCCCGTCAACTGGACCACCGTGCAGGGCGGCAGCCGGTCGAGGGCCGCCGCCATGTGGATGGTCGACCGGCCCCAGGCGAGGCCCAGCACATCACCTTCGTTCACCAGTTCGCCGAGCAGATCGGCGGCCACCTCACCGAGGTTCTCGGGATCGGGCGACTCCTCCGCATCGGCCGGGGACTCGACCACGACCGCGTGCCTGAGGCCGTACCGGGCGCGCAGCGCGTCCGAGCGCTCGGCGTCCAGTTCGGCCGGGACACGGATCTCGATCCGCACCAGATCCCGTTCGAGAGCGGTCTCCAGAACCCGGGCCACCTTGAAGCGGCTCACGCCGAACTCCTCGGCGATCTGGATCTTGGACTTGCCCTCAAGGTAGAAACGGCGGGCCATGGCCGCCGCCTGCACCAGCTCAGCGGGTCCCATCCGCATGGCTGACCGGCCCGCCGACATACCCGACACGACGATCTCCTCACTGCTTTTCACATCGCTGCTGTTCACATTCTGGATTCGTCGTTCATCCTGTCAGATCCCGAGTGCATGATCTGCCCAGAAGTACGTCGTTCACGTTCCCTTGGCTCAGTGGCCGCACGCCCAGGACGCACCGGCGGTCGCCGTCGCCGCCTGGGTGCGCAGTGCACGTACCGCCTCGGCCGGGTCCGCGGCGCCGTAGACCGCCGATCCGGCGACGAAGACATCGGCGCCGGCCTCGGCGCAGCGCTCGATGGTGGAGGCGGAGACGCCCCCGTCGACCTGCAGCCACAGCTCAAGGCCGTGCTTGCTGATCAACTCGCGGGTGCGGCGAATCTTGGGGAGCATGATGTCGAGAAACGCCTGGCCGCCGAAACCCGGCTCGACCGTCATGATCAGCAACATGTCGAGTTCGGGCAGCAGGTCCTCGTAGGGCTCGATCGGGGTCGCGGGCTTGAGGGCCATGGAGGCCCGAGCGCCCTTCGCCCGGATCTCGCGGGCGAGCCGCACCGGAGCGGCGGCGGCCTCGACGTGGAAGGTGACGGAACCCGCCCCCGCTTCCACGTACTGCGGCGCCCATCGATCGGGGTCCTCGATCATCAGGTGGCAGTCCAGCGGGGTGTCCGTCGCCCGGGCGAGGGACTCTACGACCGGCACACCGAGCGTGAGGTTCGGTACGAAATGGTTGTCCATCACATCGACGTGAAGCCAGTCGGCCCCTTCTACCGCCTTCGCCTCCTCGGCGAGTCGGGCGAAGTCGGCGGACAGGATACTGGGGTTGATCTGCGCGGCCATGCCCCCAGACTGCCATGCCCTCCGGGGGTTGTGCGTGCGGGTCCGCTCGGGCAAGGGTTGTGCGAAGGCTGCGGGTGGGTCGGGGCTTGTCGCGCCCACGCGGCGGAGCCGCGAATGTCACAGCCCCGCGCCCCTGGGTGGGAGCAGACGAGGTGGGTATGAACGGTCACCGTGGGATCGCGTACCTCGTCTGTGGGCGGCGGGCCAAGTGGCTGGTGCTGGGCCTGTGGCTGGTGCTGCTCGTGCTGGTGGGGCCCTTCGCGCAGAAGCTCACCGATGCGCAGGACAACGACGCCGCCTCCTGGCTGCCGGGGTCCGCCGAATCCACCCAGGTCCTGCATCTCTCCGAGGACTTCAGGCCCGAGCAGATCCCCGCGATCGTCGTCTACGCGCGCGGGAGCGGCCTCACGGCAGCGGACCGGGCCCGGATCACCGAGGCCAGGGCCGACATCGAGAAACTGCGTGATCACGGCATCCGGGGCGCGGAGACCCGGGGCCCGGTGTTCGACCGCGCCGCCGATCCGCGGGCCGCGCAGATTCTCGTACCCATCACGATGGACGAGAAGGGCTGGGAGCGGATCGCGCCCGCCGTCGACTCCATCCGGGCCGCCGCCGAACCCGGCGCGGCCGGGATGGCCGTGCACATCACCGGCCCGGGCGGCACGTCGGCGGACTTCTCCAAGGCCTTCGAGGGCATCGACTCCACGCTGCTCGTCTCGGCGATGGGCGTCGTCATCGTGATGCTGCTGCTCACCTATCGCAGCCCCACCCTGATTCTTGTCCCCCTGCTGGGTGTGGTCGCGGCCCTGTTCACCGCGCAGGCGCTGATCTACTTCCTGGCCCGGCACGCGGGCCTGACGGTGAACGGCCAGAGCGCGGGCATTCTCACCGTGCTGGTGTTCGGCGCGGGGACGGACTACGCCCTGCTCCTGGTCGCCCGCTACCGGGAGGAGCTGCGCCGCCACGAGGACCGCCACGAGGCGATGGCGCTCGCTCTGCACCGCGCGGGCCCCGCCGTCATCGCGTCCGGCGCGACGGTCGTGCTCGGCATGCTGGTGCTGCTGGCCGCCGAGATGAACTCGACCAGCGGTCTGGGCCCGGTGGCGGCGATCGGTGTGGCGGTGGCCCTGCTGGCCATGACGACGCTCTTCCCCGCCCTGCTGGTGATCTGCGGACGGTGGATCTTCTGGCCGGTGATCCCGCACAAGGACTCGCCCGACCCGACGGAACGTGGTGTGTGGGCGCGGATGGGCCGGGGCATCGCCGTCCGCCCCCGCATGATCTGGGGCATCACGGCGGCGGCCCTGATCGCGTGCTCGTTCGGCCTGATGCAGCTGCGCGCCGCGGGCCTGAGCAACGCGGACGCGTTCACCGACAAGCCGGACTCGATCGTCGGCCAGGAGGTGTCCGCACGCTACTTCGCGGCGGGCAGCGGCGATCCGCTCGTCGTCATCAGCAACCAGGCACAGGCCCGGCAGGTCGGCCGGGCGGTCGCAGAGACGCGTGGTGTGGTGCCCACGTCCCTCGGCCTGCCACCGGGCACGAAGCCCTCCTTCGAGGGCAAGGTGCTGTTCGAGGCCACGATGACCGCCCGCGCGGACAGCGAGGCCGCGAAACAGACCGTGGAGCGGGTACGGGACGCCGTGCACGCGGTGCCGGACGCGGACGCCCGGGTGGGCGGCGGTACGGCGGCCCTGCTGGACATGGACAGGGCAACGACGCACGACAACCTGCTGATCATCCCGCTCGTCCTGGCGATGGTCCTGCTGATCCTCTGCGCCCTGCTGCGCGCCCTCGTCGCCCCGCTGCTGCTGATCGGCACGGTGGTGCTGTCGTTCGCGGCGGCACTGGGTATCAGCGCCCTCGCCTTCCGCCACCTGTTCGACTACGCGGGCGAGTCGACGGACTTCCCGCTCTTCGTCTTCGTGTTCCTGGTGGCGCTGGGCATCGACTACAACATCTTCCTGACCACCCGGATCCGCGAGGAGGCGGCCCGCCAGGGCACCCGCAAGGGCGTGGTGACGGGCCTGGCGACGACGGGCGCGGTCATCACCTCGGCGGGCCTGGTCCTGGCCGGCACGTTCGCGGCCCTGGGCACGCTGCCCATGGTGGCGTTCGCGGAGATCGGCTTCGCGGTGGCCCTGGGCGTGCTTCTGGACACGTTCGTGGTCCGGTCGGTGCTGGTTCCGTCCCTGTTCCTGGACGTCGGCCCGAAGGTGTGGTGGCCCCACCGCCTCGCCCGGGAGGACGTCGGGACCACGGCCCCGGATCCGTCCCCCGCCCCGGAGGTCAACCGGTCCGGCGGATGAGTGCCAGGTACATGGCGTCTGTCCCGTGCAGATGCGGCCACAGCTGTACGTCGGGACCGTCACCGAGGTCGGTCACGCCCTCGAACAGCGGCCGGGCGTCGACGAGTTCGGTCTGCGGACGCTGCTTGAGCACGTCGTCGACAACCGCCCGGGTCTCGGCGAGGTGCGGTGAGCAGGTGGCGTAGCCGACGATTCCGCCGACCCGGACCGACTCCAGGGCGGTGGTCAGCAGCGCTCGCTGGAGCGGCGCGAAACCCTCCAGATCCTCCGGGCGTCGCCGCCAGCGCGCCTCGGGACGCCTGCGCAGCGCCCCGAGCCCGGTGCACGGCACGTCCATCAGCACCCGGTCGAAACTGCCGGCCCGCCACGGCGGCCGGGTCCCGTCCCCGACGACCACCTGGTAGGGGCCGGGATTGCCGGCCAGCGCCTTCGCGACCAGCCCGGCCCGGTGCGGCTGCTTCTCGGAGGCGACCAGCAGCGCACCCCGCTGCGCGGCGAGAGCGGCGAGCAGCGCCGCCTTGCCGCCGGGCCCGGCACACCCGTCGAGCCAGGCCTTGTCGGGCCCGTCGACCGGCGCATTGGCCAGGGCGATTGCGACGAGCTGACTGCCCTCGTCCTGCACGCCCGCGCGCCCGTCCCGCACGGCCTCGATGGCCCCGGGTTCCCCGCCTTCGGCGAGCCGCACGGCGTACGGTGACCAGCGCCCCGGTACCGCGGCCTCCTCGCCGAGCAACTCCTCGGTGGTGCCCCGCCCGGGCCGGGCGACCAGGGTGACCTCGGGCCGCTCGTTGTCGGCGGCGAGCAGCTCCTCGATCCCGGCGCGGCCCCCTCCCAGCGAATCCCACAGCGCGGAGACGACCCACCGGGGATGCGAGTGCACGACGGCGAGATGGTCCTCGGGATCGTCGTCGTACGGCGGCGCGACCCGCTCGATCCAGGCGTCCAGATCATGCTGGGCGACCTTGCGCAGCACGGCGTTCACGAACTTGGCCCGTCCGTCGCCGAGTACGACCCGGGCCAGTTCGACGGAGGCAGACACGGCGGCGTGCGTCGGGATGCGTGTCCCGAGCAGCTGGTGCACGCCAAGACTCAGCACATCGAGCACCGGCGGATCGACCTCGCGCAGCGGCCGGTCGACACACGCCCCGATGACGGCGTCGTAGGTCCCTTGCCGCCGCAGCGTCCCGTACACCAGCTCGGTGGCGAGAGCCGCGTCCCGCCCGTCGAAGTCCCCCTTCGCGCGGGCCGCACGAAGAAGCGGCGGCAGCACCAGATTGGCGTACGCGTCCCGCTCGTCCACCGCTCGCAGCGCCTCGAAGGCGAGGATGCGGACGGGGTCCTTCTGGGGCCGACGGTAGGGCTTGCCGGACTTGTGGGGCCGACGAGGCTGCTCGCTCACGAAAAAGGTGCTCCGGATATGGGAAAAGGGGTGTGGTTTCCAGCGTACGTCGTGTCCGGCCGGCCCGAATCTCCCGGTGCCGCCGCGGACACGGACCGGGAGAGGACTCAGGCCCCGAGCACCTCGCCGTCGGCGATCCGCACCCCGCGCGCCCAGTCGGCGGCGCGCATCGGCTTCTTCCCCTGCGCCTGCACCCACAGCAGCTCGACGGCGTACGACCCGGTGCCCACGTACACGTTGTTCTTGCCGACGGAGAGCACTCCGGGAGCGAGATCGGTGCGCTCGGGCACGGGCGTGACATGGATGAGCTTGAGCCGCTCGCCCCGGAACACGGTCCAGGCACCGGGTGCGGGGGTGCAGCCGCGCACGACGCGGTCGGCCCGCAGGGCGGGCACGGACCAGTCGACGTGGGCGTCCTCGACGCTGATCTTCGGCGCGAGGGTGATGCCGTCGGCGGGCTGCGGTACGGCCTTCAGGGTGCCGTCCTCGATGCCGTCCATGGTCGCGGCCAGCAGCCCGGAGCCGGCGAAGGCGAGCCGCGTCAGCAGGTCGCCGCTGGTGTCGGTGGGCCGGATCGTCTCGGTCACCGTGCCGTAGACGGGGCCGGAGTCGAGGCCCTCCTCGATGAGGAAGGTGGAGGCGCCGGTGATCTCGTCGCCGGCCATGATCGAGTGCTGCACGGGCGCGGCACCACGCCAGGCGGGCAGCAGCGAGAAGTGCAGGTTGACCCAGCCGTGCGCCGGGATGTCGAGGGCGACGCGGGGCAGCAGGGCCCCGTACGCGACGACGGGACAGCAGTCGGGCCCGATCTCCCGGAGCCGCGCGAGGAACTCCTCGTCCCTGGGCCTGGCGGGCTTCAGCACCTCGATCCCGGCCTCCTCGGCCCGCTGGGCCACGGGACTGGCGACCAGCCTGCGTCCCCGCCCGGCGGGCGCGTCGGGCCGCGTGACGACGGCGACCACCTCGTGCCGTCCGGATCCGATCAGGGCGTCCAGGGCGGGAACGGCGACCTCGGGAGTACCAGCAAAAACAAGCCTCATGGGTGGGCGGGGGCCTCTCGAACGGGATTCTGCGGCAGCGCACCAGTCTATGACCGACCGCACTCCAGGGGGCGTACGCATATGCCCCTACGCCCCCGCACCGTGACCAGTCACGCAAAATCGCGTTGGTCAAGAAAGAGTTGACCACAAGGGTTGACCACAACGAGCCGCACATCGCGCGGCCCGATCCCTTTCAACGCCGGTTCGAGAGGCTTGTTCATGGCCGACCACGCAACCCACGACGCCCAGGCTCGGGCCAGCCTGCACTTGCTGGTGCGGGACATCGAGCGGGTCCGCCGGCAGGTGGACGCACTGCGCACCCTCACCGCCCAGTTGGGCAACGTCTACCGCCCGCGCCGCTCCGGCCCGTCCACGGGCTTCGTCGTCTACGGGCGTGCCCCCGCCCCGACCGTCCGTCTCGCCCAGGAACTGCGGGACAGCGTCGAAACCCTGGTCACGGCCGCCGTGGACTTCGACCGCTCACTCGGCTTCTCGTGGGACGCGGTGGGCTCGGCGCTCGGGGTCACCAAGCAGGCCGTCCACCGCCGTTACGGCGCCCGCCGCGCCGCGGCCCAGGCGGCCGCCGACGCCGAGCGCGCCACGGAGACCTCGACGTCCCGAGCGGTGGGTGTCGGGACGGTCAGCGGGGTCGGCACCGGCATGCCCGCGGTGCCGACGGTCCCCGCAGCCCGCTCGATGCCGACCCAGCCGACGGCAGGCAGCCCGACCTTGCGCGACGAGGTACGCCCGACAGCTTTCCCGGGCCCGCGAAACGGCTGACCCGAACCACCACCCCCACCCCCTGCCGCTGCCCTCCCGACCGCACCCGGGAGGGCAGTCGCATGCCGGGATCGCAGGCCTTTCGGGGGCGCGGGGAACCGCGCGACAAGCCCCCACCGGCCCGCCGCCGAAGAAACCGCCCCTCACCCGATGTCGGGCGGATCGATCCGCACCCACACGCCTTCCTCCCCGCCCCGCCCCGCCCGAGCCATCCGCGCGGCCTGGGCCGCCTTCAGCGCGGCGGCCAGCGCGGCCCCGCTGCCCGGCGGGACCCGGACCAAGGCCCGCTCCCACTGCTCCCCGGGCGGCGGCGCCCCCGTCCGCCGGGGCCGCCCCGCCGCCGTGACCGGCAACGGCACCGGCCCCAACACCTCCGCGTCTCCAGGGAGTTCGGCCCCGGCGAGGAACCCGGCGACGGCCTCCGCGGTCCCGGCCACGGACGCCATCCGGGACACCGGCGGAAACCCCAGCTCGGCGCGCTCCGCGAGCTCCCGCACGGCATGCCCGACGGGATCCCACCGCACCAGCGCCTGCACCGGCCGCAGGGTGGGCTCGGCGACCACAACGACCGTCCCCCCTGGCGCCCCCTCCCCCCGCACGCCCTGCCCCCGGACCAGCGCCGCAGCCGCCATCCACCGCCGCAGTGCGTCCTCCCCGGCCCGCAGGTCGGGCCGCCCGAGCATGGCCCAGCCGTCCAGCAGCAGGGCAGCCGCATACCCGCCGTCGGCGACGGGCTCGGCGCCGGGCGTGCTGACAACGAGCGCGGGTGTCCCCGGCACCGTGTCCAGCACATGCTCACGCCCGGACGTCCGCACCGGCACGGCCGGAAACGCCCGACCCAGTTCCTCGGCGGTCCGCCGCGCGCCGACGACCTGCGCCCGCAGCCGGAATCCCCCGCACTCCGGGCAGTGCCAGCCGGGCTCCTCCCGCCCGCACCACGCGCACCACGGCGCCCCGGCGTCCCGCGCCTCCAGCGGCCCGACGCAGTGCCGGCACCGAGCGGGTTCCCGGCACCTGGCGCAGGCCAGCCGCGGTACGTAGCCCCGCCGGGGCACCTGCACCAGCACCGGCCCGTGCTTCAGCCCCTCCCGTACCGCCTGCCAGGCGAGGGTCGGCAGCCGGGCCGCCCGGGCGGCCTCGTCCCGCGCGAAATCCCCGTCGCCCACCGTCCGTACGAGCGGGGCGGCCCCCCGCACCTGATCCCGCCCGGCGACCAGCGGCCGGGCCCAGCCGCTCTCGACCAGCTGCGCGGCCTCCACCGTGCAGCTCCAACTCCCCAGCAGAAAGGCGCACTTGTCCTGCGCGGCCCGCAGCAGCAGCACCTCGCGGGCATGTGGCTGCGGGGCATGCGGCTCACTGTGGCTGTCGTCGCCGTCGTCCCAGATCGCGACCAGCCCCAGATCCCGGACGGGCGCGAACATGGCGGCCCGGGTCCCGACCACGGCCCGTACAGCGCCCCGCCGCACGGCGAGCCACTCCCGGTACCGCTTCTCGGGCCCGGCGTCAGCGGTGAGCACCGCGTGCCGCCCCTCCCCCAGCACGGACGTCAGAGCGGCGTCGACGCGCGCGACAGCGCGGCCGTCCGGCACGACCACGAGCGCCCCGCGTCCGGAGGCGAGCGTCGCTCCGACGGCCCGCGCCAGCTCCTCGCTCCACTGCGGGCCGGGCAGGGCGTTCCAGACAGCGCGCGGCGCGCCCCCGGTGGCCAGCGCCTCGAGAAACGCGCCCCCTCGCTCGTATCGCCCCCAGGACCCGGCGTCCGGCACCCCGGCCACCGGCGGAGCCGCCGGGGAGGCCGACTTCTCCGCGCGGGCGTTCCGCGGCGGTACGGCCAGTTGCAGCACGTCGGCGAGGCTTCCCACGTACCGGTCAGCGACAGCCCGAGCCAACGACAGCAGTTGCTCGCTCAGCACGACCTCGGGCGACACGACCTGGGCGAGTGCGGCCAGCGGCCCGGAGTAGTCGGATTCGGCGAGGCGCGCGACGAGGAAACCGTCGATGAGCCCCCCGCCCTCCCGGCGCCCGTCCCGCACCCGATGCCGCCCGGCTCCGAACCTGACCCGGACGCGCACACCGGGCTGAGCCTCGGCGTCGAGTTCTTCGGGCACGGCGTAGTCGAAGTACCGGTCGAGATGCAGCACGCCCTTGTCGACGAGCACCCGCGCGACGGGCAAATCCTCGGCCAGCGCGGCCCCCCGCCAGGTCCGCGGCTTGGCCCGCGGGACCTTGGCTTGACGCACACTCTCCCGAATCAACGCAAGCTGCTCGGGCGGCGCCCCGTCGGCCCCGCGGTCCCCGCCGCTCCCCTGCCCGTTCTCGCTGCTCACCCTTGCATTTTTACCAAACGCCACTGACAACGGGCGCCGCCCCAACTCCCGAGATCAAGTCGGCAGCGGCACGAGATTCCAGATTCACCGCACGCCCGAGGGACGCACTCCACCGAAGTAACCGCGGCCTGCGCACCGGGAGATCATCAGCGTACGAAGAGGCAGACCACCCCGCCAGGCGATTTCCGACCCGGCAAAGCCCGGCGCCCCTGTGGGACACCGGGCCTCGAAAACCGAGCGCGGTCCGGCCGAGGGACTTACAGGCCGGCAGCCTTGCGCAGCGCCTCCACCCGGTCCGTCCGCTCCCACGTGAAGTCGGGCAGTTCACGGCCGAAGTGGCCGTACGCCGCCGTCTGGGCGTAGATCGGGCGCAGCAGGTCGAGGTCGCGGATGATCGCGGCGGGGCGGAGGTCGAAGACCGTCGTGATCGCGGCCTCGATCTTCTCGGCGTCGACCTTGGCCGTGCCGAAGGTCTCCACGAACAGGCCCACCGGCTCGGCCTTGCCGATCGCGTACGCGACCTGGACCTCGCAGCGCGAGGCCAGGCCAGCGGCGACCACGTTCTTCGCGACCCAGCGCATCGCGTAGGCCGCGGAGCGGTCGACCTTGGACGGGTCCTTGCCCGAGAAGGCACCGCCACCGTGGCGGGCCATGCCGCCGTACGTGTCGATGATGATCTTGCGGCCGGTGAGGCCCGCGTCGCCCATCGGGCCGCCGATCTCGAAGCGGCCGGTGGGGTTGACCAGCAGGCGGTAGCCCTCGGTCTCCAGCTTGATGCCGTCGTCGAGGAGAGCCTTCAGCTCCGCCTCCACGACGAACTCGCGGATGTCCGGAGCGAGGAGGGAGTCCAGATCGATGTCGCTCGCGTGCTGCGAGGAGACGACGACCGTGTCCAGGCGGACCGGCTTGTCACCGTCGTACTCGATGGTGACCTGGGTCTTGCCGTCGGGACGCAGGTACGGGATCGTCCCGTTCTTGCGGACCTCGGACAGCCGGCGCGAGAGACGGTGCGCGAGGTGGATCGGGAGCGGCATCAGCTCCGGGGTCTCGTCCGTCGCGTAGCCGAACATCAGGCCCTGGTCGCCGGCGCCCTGCTTGTCGAGCTCGTCCTCATCGCCCTCGACGCGCTGCTCGTACGCCGTGTCCACGCCCTGGGCGATGTCCGGCGACTGTGAGCCGATCGACACCGACACGCCACAGGAGGCGCCGTCGAAGCCCTTCTTCGAGGAGTCGTAGCCGATCTCGAGGATCTTGTCGCGCACCAGTTGCGGGATGGGCGCGTAGGCCTTGGTGGTGACCTCACCGGCCACGTGCACCAGGCCGGTGGTGATCAGCGTCTCGACGGCGACTCGGGACGTGGGGTCTTCGCGCAGAAGCGCGTCGAGAATCGTGTCGCTGATCTGGTCAGCGATCTTGTCGGGGTGACCTTCGGTCACGGACTCCGAGGTGAAAAGGCGACGGGACACAACGCTCCCTGTGGTTGCAGCGGCTGCTGGCTGATCATTGGCGGACGACTCGGGAGCTGCGCCCGGTGCCGTCCGAGAACACTTTATCGGTCACACTCGCCGATCGGCCCCTCCGTCTCGACTCTCGGAAGCGCCGTGACCTGCGGCACAGGCATTCTGCCCAGTCACAGGCGCACTACGCCAGGGTCGCCACGCCCCCGAAGTACGAGGTGGGAGGGGTGTCAGGTGGCTGCCGGGACGGCAGAACCCTTCACTCGAGACGACGGGCGACCAGATCCCACACGATGTCGGCCAACGCCTCCTTCGGCCCGTGCGGCACCTGGGTCTCGCTGCCGTCGGCGCCCAGCACCACCGCCTCGTTCTCCTCGGAACCGAAGGTGCGGCGCTCACCCACCTCGTTGACGACCAGCAGGTCGCATCCCTTGCGTCGCAGCTTCGTACGGCCGTTGGCGAGGACGTCGTCCGTCTCGGCCGCGAAGCCGACGACGACCTGGCCCGTCCGGGCCCGGTCGGCCGAGATCTCCGCGAGAATGTCCGGATTCCGGACCAGGGTGACGGGTTCGGGGTCCTTGCCGTCCTTCTTCTTGATCTTTCCGGCCGCGTAGGCCGCCGGGCGGAAGTCCGCGACCGCGGCGGCCATCACCACGGCGTCGGCGTCCGCGGCCGCCTTCAGGACTGCCTCGCGCAGTTGGACGGCCGTCCCCACGGGCACGACGTCCACGCCCGCCGGGTCCGGCAGGGCGGTGTTCGCGGCGAGCAGCGTGACCCGGGCGCCGCGTGCGGCAGCCGTACGGGCGAGCGCGTAGCCCTGCTTGCCGGAGGAGCGGTTGCCGAGGAAGCGGACCGGGTCGAGGGGCTCGCGGGTGCCGCCGGCGCTGACGACGACGTGCCGCCCGACGAGGTCGGGTTCCGTCACGCCCCGGGCCAGCACCCGGCGGCAGACCTCGAAGATCTCGGCCGGATCGGGCAGGCGCCCCTTGCCCGTGTCGACGCCGGTGAGGCGTCCGACGGCCGGTTCGATGACGAGGGCGCCGCGGCGGCGCAGTGTCGCCACGTTCTCCCGGGTGGCCGGGTGTTCCCACATCTCCGTGTGCATGGCGGGGGCGAAGACGACGGGACACCGGGCGGTGAGGAGGGTGTTGGTGAGCAGGTCGTCGGCGAGGCCGTGGGCCGCCTTCGCGAGCATGTCGGCGGTCGCCGGGGCCACGACGACCAGATCCGCCTGCTGGCCGATGCGGACGTGCGGGACCTCGTGGACGTCGTCCCAGACCTCCGTGGAGACGGGGTGGCCGGAGAGCGCGGACCAGGTCGCGGCGCCGACGAAGTGCAGGGCCGAGGCGGTGGGCACGACACGGACGTCGTGACCCGACTCCGTCAGCCTCCGGAGCAGTTCACAGGCCTTGTACGCGGCGATGCCGCCACTGACCCCCAGTACGACCTTCGGCTTGCCCACCGGGCCTCCCCTGACTCGATACGCGACGCGGCACCTGGCTCGGTACGGGTCTATGACACACCACAGGCCCGACAGTCGCGCTGTCGGGCCTGTGGATAAATCAACCAAAAGTTGAAAATACTACTGCGCGGGGCCCTCAACGGCCTCGGACGTCAGCAGACCCGCGTTGATCTCACGCAGGGCGATCGAGAGCGGCTTCTCGTGGACGTGGGTGTCCACGAGCGGACCGACGTACTCAAGGAGGCCCTCGCCGAGCTGCGAGTAGTACGCGTTGATCTGGCGGGCACGCTTGGCCGCGTAGATCACCAGGCTGTACTTCGAGTCGGTGGCTTCGAGGAGCTCGTCGATCGGAGGGTTGATGATGCCCTCGGGCGTGGAGATGGAAGAGGACACGCTCTGCCTTCCGAAAGGTGGGATGGGATCGAAAACGATCACACAACTTCCATCAAGGCTAGCAGCTCGCGCGCCACGTCCTCGACAGAGGTGTTGACCAGGGTCTCGTCGAACTCGGGCTCGGCGGCCAGTTCGATCTTGGCCGCCTCCAGGCGGCGTTCGATCACCTCGGGCGATTCGGTGCCCCGCCCGGTCAGTCTGCGCACCAGCTCCTCCCACGAGGGAGGAGCCAGGAACACCAGCAGGGCGTCCGCCATGGACTCACGGACCTGCCGGGCGCCCTGGAGATCGATCTCCAGGAGGACCGACTCGCCGGACTCCAGCCGCTCCAGCACGGCCGCACGCGGTGTGCCGTAGCGGTTGCCGGCGAACTCGGCCCACTCGAGGAGCTCGCCGTTGGCGATCAGCTTGTCCATCTCCTCGTCGGTGACGAAGAAGTAGTGGACGCCGTGCCGCTCACCGGGGCGTGGCTTACGGGTCGTCGCCGACACCGAAAGCCACACCTCGGGGTGTGCCTTGCGCATATGGACGACGACCGTGCTCTTGCCGACGCCCGAAGGGCCGGAGAGCACGGTCAGCCGCGGACGTACGTCCGGGGGCTCGGGGGTCGTCCCCCGGAATGTTGCAGCCATACGGCGATTATTCCAGGAATCCCGGGGTGCCAGGACTCAGGAGCCGGTGCTGCCGAACTCGCGCTCCAAGGAGGCGATCTGGTTGGACCCCAGGCCACGCACTCGCCGGCTCTCGGAGATACCGAGTCGCTCCATGATCTGCTTGGCGCGGACCTTGCCCACGCCCGGGAGCGATTCGAGCAGGGCGGAGACCTTCATCTTGCCGATGACGTCGTTCTCCCGGCCCTGCTTGATGACCTCGTGAAGAGAGGCGCCGGAGTGCTTGAGTCGATTTTTGACCTCGGCCCGCTCCCGGCGAGCCGCGGCGGCCTTTTCGAGCGCGGCAGCGCGCTGTTCAGGGGTAAGGGGCGGAAGAGCCACGCCTACGTCACCTCGGATGTCGAACTGTCGGATACGGACCGGTGAGGCAGCTAATCGCCCCTCACCTGGTGAGCTACGAACAACACGCTCGCTCGTTGACTCTCGTCGGAGACTAGCGGCCAAGTCCGCCAGAGTCAGCGAGAACAGCGGAAAAGTCCTGGTCAGCCTTTGCCAGGTGGGATATTTCGGTCAAACTGCCCCGGATTTGAGAATGTATTCAGTCTCAAGACGTCCTGAAGTCAGTCATCGGATGACTCCGCCGAACTGTGCGAATCCTCAGGTGGCGGCGACAGCGGCCCTGATCTCGTCCGCGAAGCGGTCCGACGCGTCCCGCAGGGCGACGAGTTCGGGACCGTGACGCAGAACACCTCGGCTGACGTTCGGAACCACGTTTCGCAGCGCCGGCCCGAACACTCCGCGGAGATCCGCCGGAGTCGCCCCCTGCGCACCGACCCCGGGTGCCAGGAGAGGCCCGTTGATGTCGAGGTCGTAGGACGAGAGGTCGCCGAGGGTGGCCCCGACGACCGCACCGAAGGAGCCCATGGGCCGCTCCCCCGCGTTCTCGGCGGCGAGGTACGCCAGCATGGTCGCGCCGACGTTCAGCCCGTCCTCGCGCACGGCGTGCTGGACCTGACCGCCCTCGGGGTTGGAGGTCAGCGCCAGCACGAACAGGCCCGCGCCGCTCTCCCTCGCGAGGTCGACCGCCGGCTGCAGCGAGCCGTAGCCGAGATACGGCGAGACGGTGAGCGCGTCCGAGAAGAGCGGGGCGCCCTTCTCCAGGAAGGCTTCGGCGTACGCGGCCATGGTGGAGCCGATGTCGCCGCGTTTGGCGTCCATCACGACCAGCGTGCCCGCCTCCCGCGCCTCCTGGACCGTCTTCTCCAGTACGGCGACCCCGCGCGACCCGAAGCGTTCGAAGAACGCGCTCTGCGGCTTCATCACCGCGACCCGCGCGGCCAGCGCCTCGACGACGGTGCGGCTGAACCGCTCCAGGCCGGCTACGTCGTCGTTCAGCCCCCAGTCGTGGAGCAGGGAGGCGTGCGGGTCGATGCCGACACAGAGCGGCCCGCGCTCGTCCATGGCGCGGCGCAGACGGGCGCCGAAGGGCTCCAGGACTGTCATACGGTCTTCCTCACGTCGGCGCCGACCGCGTCGGCGAGGGTGGCGTACGGGCTCGTCCGGAGGCGGGCGGCGAGCCCCTTGTGGATGCCGCGTCCCCAGAAGGGGCCCTCGTAGACGAAGGCGCTGTAGCCCTGTACGAGGGTGGCGCCGGCCAGGATGCGCTGCCAGGCGTCCTCGGCGTTCTCGACGCCACCGACGCCCACCAGGGTGATCCGGTCACCCACGCGCGCGTAGAGACGGCGCAGCACCTCCAGGGAGCGTGCCTTCAGGGGTGCGCCGGAGAGGCCGCCGGTCTCCTTCACCAGGGCGGGATCGGAGGTCAGACCGAGTCCCTCGCGCGCGATGGTGGTGTTCGTGGCGATGATCCCGTCCAGGCCCAGTTCGACGGCGAGGTCGGCGACGGCGTCCACGTCCTCGTCGGCGAGGTCGGGCGCGATCTTCACCAGCAGCGGGACACGGCGCGAGGTCACCGTACGGTCGGCGGCCTCACGGACAGCGCTGAGCAGCGGGCGCAGCGCCTCCGTGGCCTGGAGGTTGCGCAGGCCCGGTGTGTTGGGCGAGCTGACGTTGACGACGAGGTAGTCGGCGTATTCGGCGAGCCGCTCGGTCGACTTCACGTAGTCGGCGACGGCCTCGTCCTCGGGGACGACCTTGGTCTTGCCGATGTTGACGCCGACGACGGTCCGGAAGACCGCCTCCCGGCTCGCCAGACGGGCCGCCACGGCCAGCGAACCCTCGTTGTTGAATCCCATGCGGTTGATGAGCGCCCGGTCCGGCACAAGGCGGAACAGCCGCTTCTTGGGGTTGCCGGGCTGGGGCTCCCCGGTGACCGTGCCGATCTCGACGTGGTCGAAGCCGAGCATCGACATCCCGTCGATCGCGACGGCGTTCTTGTCGAAGCCCGCCGCGAGCCCGAAGGGTCCGTGCATGCGCAGCCCGAAGGCCTCGGTGCGCAGTTCCTCGTACCGGGGCGCGAGGGCGGCGGCGACGAACGTCCGGAGCACGGGGAGGCGGGCGGCGAGACGGATCCAGCGGAAGGCCAGGTAGTGGGCCTCTTCGGGGTCCATCCGGGTGAAGACCAGACGGAAGAAAAGCTTGTACATGTCGGTGTCCTCGAAACGGCCTCACGACGAGGCCTCATGAAGAGGGGGGACACCGTCTCCGGTGTCCCCCCTCAGGGCTGCTAGTCGCGGGCCGCGGTCAGATGTTCGGCGTGTTCCTGGAGCGAACGCACGCCCACGTCACCGTGTTTGAGGGCGTCGATGCCCTGGACCGCCGCGGCGAGCGCCTGGACGGTCGTCAGGCACGGCACGGACCGCGCCACGGCCGCCGTACGGATCTCGTAGCCGTCGAGGCGGCCTCCGGTGCCGTACGGGGTGTTGACGATGAGGTCGACCTCGCCGTCGTGGATGAGCTGGACGATGGTCTTCTCGCCGTTCGGGCCTGTGCCCTCGGACTGCTTGCGGACGATCTTCGCGTTGAGCCCGTTGCGCTTGAGGACCTCGGCCGTGCCGGAGGTGGCGAGGAGTTCGAAGCCGTGGGCGACCAGTTCACGGGCCGGGAAGATCATCGAACGCTTGTCCCGGTTGGCCACCGAGATGAAGGCGCGTCCCTTGGTCGGCAGCGGGCCGTACGCCCCCGCCTGCGACTTGGCGTACGCCGTGCCGAAGACGGAGTCGATGCCCATGACCTCGCCGGTGGACCGCATCTCCGGGCCGAGCACGGTGTCGACGCCACGCCCGGAGGTGTCGCGGAAGCGGTTCCAGGGCATGACGGCCTCCTTGACGGAGATCGGCGCGTCCAGCGGCAGTTCGCCGCCGTCGCCGTTCGCCGGAAGCAGTCCCTCGGCCCGCAGTTCGGCGACGGTCGCGCCGAGCGAGATCCGGGCGGCGGCCTTCGCCAGCGGCACCGCGGTCGCCTTCGAGGTGAAGGGGACCGTACGGGACGCGCGCGGGTTGGCCTCCAGGACGTACAGGATGTCGCCGGCCATCGCGAACTGGATGTTGATCAGGCCCCGGACGCCGACCCCGCGCGCGATGGCCTCGGTCGAGGTCCGCAGCCGCTTGATGTCGAAGCCGCCCAGGGTGATCGGGGGCAGTGCGCACGCCGAGTCGCCGGAGTGGATACCGGCCTCCTCGATGTGCTCCATGACGCCGCCGAGGTACAGTTCCTGGCCGTCGTAGAGGGCGTCGACGTCGATCTCGATCGCGTCGTCGAGGAAACGGTCGACCAGGACCGGCCGGGAGGGGCTGATCTCGGTGGACTCGGCGATGTAGGACGACAGCCGGGTCTCGTCGTAGACGATCTCCATGCCGCGCCCGCCGAGGACGTAGGACGGGCGTACGAGGACCGGGTAGCCGATCTCGTCCGCGATCACCTTGGCCTCGGTGAAGGTGGTCGCCGTGCCGTGCTTGGGGGCCGGGAGGCCGGCCTCCGCGAGGACACGACCGAAGGCGCCCCGGTCCTCGGCGGCGTGGATGGCCTCGGGCGGGGTGCCCACGACCGGTACGCCGTTGTCCTTGAGCGCCTGCGCGAGGCCCAGCGGGGTCTGGCCGCCGAGCTGCACGATCACGCCCGCGATCGGGCCCGCGAGGGACTCCGCGTGGACGATCTCCAGCACGTCCTCGAGGGTCAGCGGCTCGAAGTACAGGCGGTCGGAGGTGTCGTAGTCCGTGGATACGGTCTCGGGGTTGCAGTTAACCATCACGGTCTCGTAGCCCGCGTCGCTCAGCGCGAAGGAGGCGTGGACACAGGAGTAGTCGAACTCGATGCCCTGGCCGATGCGGTTGGGGCCGGAGCCCAGGATGATCACGGCCGGCTTCTCGCGCGGCGCGACCTCCGTCTCCTCGTCGTAGGAGGAGTAGAAGTACGGCGTCTTCGCCGCGAACTCGGCGGCGCAGGTGTCGACGGTCTTGTACACCGGGCGTACGCCCAGCGCGTGCCGCACCTCGCGCACGACGTCCTCGCGCAGGCCCCGGATCTCGGCGATCTGCTGGTCGGAGAAGCCGTGCCGCTTGGCCTCGGCCAGGAGTTCGGGGTCCAGGCGCTCCGCCGCGGCCACCTCGTCCGCGATCTCCTTGATCAGGAACAGCTGGTCGACGAACCACGGGTCGATCTTCGTGAACTCGAAGACCTCCTCGGGGGTGGCGCCCGCGCGGATGGCCTGCATGACGGTGTTGATACGCCCGTCGGTCGGCCGTACGGACTCCGTCAGCAACTCGGCCTTGTCGCCGGGCTCGCCGACGAAGGTGAACTGGCTGCCCTTCTTCTCCAGCGACCGCAGCGACTTCTGCAGGGCCTCGGTGAAGTTGCGGCCGATCGCCATGGCCTCGCCGACCGACTTCATGGTGGTGGTGAGGGTCGAGTCGGCGGAGGGGAACTTCTCGAAGGCGAATCGCGGGGCCTTGACGACGACATAGTCGAGCGTCGGTTCGAAGGAGGCCGGGGTCTTTTCCGTGATGTCGTTCGGGATCTCGTCGAGGGTGTAGCCGACGGCCAGCTTTGCGGCGATCTTGGCGATCGGGAAGCCGGTCGCCTTCGACGCGAGGGCCGAGGAGCGCGACACGCGCGGGTTCATCTCGATGACGATGATGCGGCCGTCGTCCGGGTTGACCGCGAACTGGATGTTGCAGCCGCCGGTGTCGACCCCGACCTCGCGGATGATCGCGATGCCGATGTCCCGGAGGCGCTGGTACTCGCGGTCGGTCAGCGTCATCGAGGGCGCGACGGTGATCGAGTCGCCGGTGTGCACGCCCATGGGGTCGAAGTTCTCGATGGAGCAGACGACGACCACGTTGTCGTTCTTGTCGCGCATCAGCTCCAGCTCGTACTCCTTCCAGCCGAGGATGGACTCCTCCAGGAGCACTTCGGTGGTCGGGGACAGGGTCAGGCCCTGGCCGGCGATGCGGCGCAGTTCCTCCTCGTCGTGGGCGAAGCCGGAGCCGGCGCCGCCCATGGTGAAGGAAGGCCGGACGACGACGGGGTAGCCGCCGAGCGTCTCGACGCCCCCGATCACGTCGTCCATTGTGTGGCAGATGACCGAACGGGCGGACTCGCCGTGGCCGATCTTCGCGCGGACCGCCTCGACGACGCCCTTGAAGAGGTCGCGGTCCTCGCCCTTGTTGATCGCCTCGACGTTGGCGCCGATCAGCTCGACACCGTACTTCTCCAGCACTCCCTGCTCGTGCATGGAGATCGCGGTGTTCAGGGCCGTCTGGCCGCCCAGGGTGGGCAGCAGCGCGTCGGGGCGCTCCTTGGCGATGATCTTCTCGACGAACTCGGGGGTGATCGGCTCGACGTAGGTGGCGTCGGCGATCTCCGGGTCGGTCATGATCGTCGCCGGGTTGGAGTTGACCAGGATGACCCGGATGCCCTCGGCGCGCAGGATGCGGCACGCCTGGGTCCCGGAGTAGTCGAACTCGGCGGCCTGGCCGATGACGATCGGGCCGGAGCCGATGACCAGGACTGACTGGATATCGGTGCGCTTAGGCACGCTGGCCCTCCATCTGGACTGTGCTCATCAAAGACGTGAAACGGTCGAACAGATAGGCCGCGTCGTGCGGGCCCGCTGCCGCTTCGGGGTGGTACTGGACGCTGAACGCGGGCCGGTCGAGCAGCTGCAGCCCCTCCACCACCTGGTCGTTCAGACAGACGTGCGAGACCTCGGCGCGTCCGTAGGGCGTCTCGGAGACCCGGTCGAGGGGGGCGTCCACGGCGAAGCCGTGGTTGTGGGCGGTGACCTCGACCTTGCCGGTCGTACGGTCCTGCACGGGCTGGTTGATGCCGCGGTGGCCGTACTTCAGCTTGTACGTACCGAAGCCGAGCGCGCGTCCCAGGATCTGGTTGCCGAAGCAGATGCCGAAGAGCGGCGTGCCACGCTCCAGGACCGCCTGCATGACGGCGACCGGGTGGTCGGCGGTGGCCGGGTCGCCCGGCCCGTTGGAGAAGAACACCCCGTCGGGGTTGACGGCGTACACGTCCTCCACGGTCGCCGTGGCGGGCAGCACGTGCACCTCGATGCCGCGCTCGGCCATCCGGTGCGGGGTCATGCCCTTGATGCCGAGGTCGACGGCGGCGACGGTGAACTTCTTCGTGCCGATCGCGGGGACGACGTAGGTCTCCTTGGTGGCCACCTCGGCCGAAAGGTCGGCGCCCGTCATCTCGGGGGCCTGGCGCACCTCGGCGAGCATGGTGCCGTCGTCCGGCAGTGCGTTGCCGGAGAAGATGCCGACGCGCATGGCGCCGCGCTCCCGCAGGTGGCGCGTCAACGCGCGCGTGTCGATGCCGGAGATGCCGACGACGCCCTGGTTGCGCAGTTCCTCGTCGAGGGAGCGGCGGGAGCGCCAGTTGGAGGGCACGCGCGCGGGGTCCCGTACGACGTAGCCCGCGACCCAGATCCGCTTCGACTCGGGGTCCTCGTCGTTGACGCCTGTGTTGCCGACGTGCGGGGCGGTCATCACGACCACCTGGCGGTGGTACGACGGGTCGGTGAGGGTCTCCTGGTAGCCGGTCATGCCGGTGGAGAAGACGGCCTCTCCGAAGGTCACCCCCACGGCCCCGTAGGAACGGCCGCGGAAGATCCGGCCGTCCTCCAGGACGAGTACGGCGGGAGTTTTCGTGGCTCCCCGGGTGGAGGTCGTCATCGTGCGCCTTCCGTTTCCGTCGTGTTGATCATCTGGTTCAGGGTCCGGACCCACTCGTTGTGCTCGGCCGCGCGGTCCGAGCGGAAGCCGGAGTCGAGCAGCTTGCCGCCGTGCTCCCAGGTGACGACCAGCAGGCCGCCCTCGGAGAGGACCTTCCCCGCGATGCCCTTGTCGAGCCGGGCCTCCCGCAGGGCCTCCAGGGGGATGTAGAAGTCGGCCGCGCCGGGGCGTACGACGTCCAGTCCCGCGTCGGTCAGGGTCAGCTCGACCCGGCTGCGGGTGCCGAGGCCGTGCGCCACGATGCGGTCCAGCCACTGCCCCGCGGTGGTGGAGCCGTGGTAGCGACCGCTCATCGACAGCACGGTCAGTCTCGCCGTATCGGGCTCGTCCGGCGCGGCCAGCAGCTCAGGCAGGTCGCCCTGAAGCGTGCCGCGCCACTTCCAGCCCTCGCGCATCAGCCAGTAGATGAGCGCGACGAAGAGCGCGAGCCCGACCAGCCAGCCCACCCGGGCGGCCCAGTCGGTCACCTCCGCCGACTTCTGTTCGGCGGCGACGTACGTCAAATGCGGCAGTGATGTCACGCGAGCTTCCCGTCGACGAGCGTGGCCTTGCCCCGGAGCCACGTGTGCGTGACACGGCCCGGCAGCTCACGGCCCTCGTACGGGGTGTTGCGGCTGCGGGAGGCGAAGCCCGCGGGGTCCACTGACCCACGGTATGCCGTGTCGACGAGCGTGAGGTTGGCGGGCTCACCTGCCGAGACGGGGCGGCCGTGGCCCGTCGCCCGCCCGATGCGCGCGGGGGCGAAGGACATGCGGTCGGCGACGGTCGCCCAGTCCAGCAGTCCGGTGTCCACCATCGTCTCCTGGACCACTGACAACGCGGTCTCCAGGCCGACCATGCCCATGGCGGCGGCGGCCCACTCGCAGTCCTTGTCCTCGTGCGGGTGCGGGGCGTGGTCGGTGGCGACGATGTCGATCGTGCCGTCGGCGAGCGCCTCGCGCAGGGCCAGCACGTCGCGCTCGGTGCGCAGCGGCGGGTTGACCTTGTAGACCGGGTTGTACGTCCGGACCAGCTCGTCGGTGAGGAGGAGGTGGTGCGGGGTCACCTCGGCGGTGACGTCGATGCCTCGCGACTTTGCCCAGCGGACGATCTCGACGGACCCGGCGGTCGACAGGTGGCAGATGTGGACGCGCGAGCCGACGTGCTCGGCGAGCAGCACATCGCGCGCGATGACCGACTCCTCGGCGACGGCGGGCCAGCCGCCGAGCCCCAGTTCCGCGGAGACGACACCCTCGTTCATCTCGGCGCCCTCGGTCAGCCGCGGCTCCTGCGCGTGCTGGGCGACGACTCCGCCGAAGGCCTTCACGTACTCCAGGGCGCGCCGCATGATCACGGCGTCGTCGACGCACTTGCCGTCGTCGGAGAAGACGGTGACCCCTGCGGCCGACTCGTGCATGGCGCCCAGCTCGGCGAGCTTCTTGCCCTCCAGGCCGACGGTGACGGCGCCGATGGGCTGGACGTCGCAGTAGCCGTGCTCCTGCCCGAGCCGGTAGACCTGCTCGACCACACCGGCGGTGTCGGCGACCGGGAAGGTGTTGGCCATGGCGAACACGGCCGTGTAGCCGCCGCTCGCCGCGGCCCGGGTCCCGGTCAGGACGGTCTCGGAGTCCTCGCGCCCCGGCTCACGCAGATGCGTGTGCAGGTCCACGAGCCCGGGCAACAGCACCTTCCCCTCGGCCTCGACGACCTCGGCGCCTTCGTCGGACAGCCCCTCACCGACTGCGGCAATGGTCCCGCCGTCGATCAGGACGTCCTGCGGCTCGCCGCCGAGCACCCGCGCACCACGAATAAGGATCTTGCTCATGTGACTTACTTCTCCTCGGTACGGGTGTGGGTGACGGCCGGTTCGTTGCCGCCGAGCAGCAGATAGAGGACGGCCATCCGGATGGAGACACCATTGGTGACCTGTTCGATCGCCGTGCAGCGCTCCGAGTCGGCGACCTGGGCGGTGATCTCCATACCGCGGACCATCGGCCCGGGGTGCATCACGATGGCGTGCTCCGGCATCCGCGCCATGCGGTCGCCGTCGAGGCCGTAGCGCCGCGAGTACTCGCGCTCGGTCGGGAAGAACGCGGCGTTCATGCGCTCCCGCTGCACGCGCAGCAGCATCACCGCGTCGGACTTCGGCAGGGTGCTGTCCAGGTCGTACGAGACCTCGCAGGGCCAGCTCTCCACGCCGACCGGCACCAGGGTCGGCGGCGCGACGAGGGTGACCTCGGCGCCGAGTGTGTGCAGCAGGTCGACGTTGGAGCGGGCGACGCGGCTGTGCAGGATGTCGCCGACCAGGGTGATGCGCTTGCCGGCGAGGTCCTGGCCGATGCCGGCGTCCCGGCCGACCAGTCGGCGCCGCATGGTGAAGGCGTCGAGCAGGGCCTGCGTGGGGTGCTGGTGGGTGCCGTCGCCGGCGTTGATGACGGCCGCGTCGATCCAGCCGGAGGTGGCGAGCCGGTAGGGGGCTCCCGAGGCGCCGTGCCGGATGACGACGGCGTCGACACCCATCGCCTCCAGGGTCTGGGCGGTGTCCTTCAGGGACTCGCCCTTGGAGACGCTCGACCCCTTGGCGGTGAAGTTGATGACGTCCGCGGAGAGGCGTTTCTCGGCGGCCTCGAAGGAGATCCGTGTCCGCGTCGAGTCCTCGAAGAAGAGGTTGACGACGGTACGGCCGCGCAGGGTCGGCAGTTTCTTGATCGGCCGGTCGGCGACCCGGGCCATCTCCTCGGCGGTGTCGAGGATCAGGACGGCGTCGTCGCGGGTGAGGTCGGCGGCCGAAATGAGATGACGCTGCATCTTTCAGGCTCCGTAAGGAAGTTCAGGAGATTCCGGGCAGGCAGAACATCGCGAGGGGCATACGACACGGGGCCGCACGCGCGCGTGCTACTGCTGGGCGGTCTGCTTCACACCGAGCAGCACGGTGTCCCGACCGTCCTCCTCGGCGAGCTGGACCTTGACCGTCTCCCGCAGCGACGTGGGGAGGTTCTTGCCGACGTAGTCGGCGCGGATGGGTAGTTCTCGGTGGCCCCGGTCGACGAGGACCGCGAGCTGCACCGCGCGCGGGCGCCCGAGGTCGTTCAGGGCGTCGAGGGCGGCGCGGATGGTGCGGCCGGAGAAGAGCACGTCGTCGACGAGGACGACCAGTCTGCCGTCGAGGCCGTCACCGGGGATGTCGGTGCGGGCCAGCGCACGCGGCGGGTGCATGCGCAGGTCGTCGCGGTACATCGTGATGTCGAGCGAGCCGACCGGGATCTTGCGGTCGGTGATCTCGGCCAGCTTGGCGGCGAGCCGCTGGGCGAGGAAGACACCCCGGGTCGGAATGCCGAGGAGCACCACGTCGTCGGCGCCCTTGGCGCGTTCGACGATCTCGTGGGCGATGCGGGTCAGTACCCGCGCGATGTCGGGGGCTTCCAGAACGGGCCGCGCGCCGGCCTCGTACTGCTGCTTCTGCTGCTTGTCGTGCTCTGAGTCCATACGAAACGGACCTCCTTCTCCGCCTCACAGGACGGATCATTAAAGGACGTCGGAATTGCGCCATCCACGGTACCAGCCCGCGCAAGACGCCTGATCACCCCATCGGCGCCACACGTCACCCGACTGCCGTAACCGCACGTCGATCCGCGCGCGGAGGGCGGCCGGGACCGTTCAGCTTGACGGGGAAGAGTAACGCTGCGTAACCTCACAGTGAGTCACCAGCCGCGCGGCTCGTCCGCACGTCGACACTGTGTCCGGGAGCTATATGTCCAGCGAATACGCCAAACAGCTCGGGGCCAAGCTCCGGGCGATCCGCACCCAGCAGGGCCTTTCCCTCCACGGTGTCGAGGAGAAGTCCCAGGGACGCTGGAAGGCGGTCGTGGTCGGTTCGTACGAGCGCGGCGATCGTGCCGTGACCGTGCAGCGCCTCGCCGAGCTGGCGGACTTCTACGGGGTTCCGGTGCAGGAGCTGCTGCCGGGCACCACGCCGGGCGGAGCCGCCGAGCCACCGCCGAAGCTCGTCCTCGACCTTGAGCGGCTGGCCCATGTGCCGGCCGAGAAGGCGGGCCCCCTGCAGCGCTACGCCGCGACGATCCAGTCCCAGCGCGGCGACTACAACGGCAAGGTGCTGTCGATCCGCCAGGACGACCTGCGCACGCTCGCCGTCATCTACGACCAGTCGCCCTCGGTCCTGACCGAGCAGCTGATCAGCTGGGGTGTTCTCGACGCGGACGCGCGCCGCGCCGTCTCCCACGAGGAGGGCTGAGCCCGACGGCTTTCAGCCGTTGAGCAGAAACGTGCCGCCGGGGTGGCCGGAACCTTATGGTTTCCGGCCACCCCGGCGGCGTTTTGCGGGCCTCGCAGGCCTCATGGGTACGGCGGTCGGTTGTACGAATGCCGGTGGGCCCCAGCAGTGATTCGCTGGGGCCCACCGGCATTCGTACAACCGGACGGCTGAAGGCCTGACTCAGACGTCGTCGCGGCGCAGTGTGGACTTCAGGTCCTTGAACCGGCCGAGGAGCCCGTTGACGAACGAGGGCGACTCGTCCGTGGAGAACTCCTTCGCCAGCTGCACCATCTCGTCGAGGACGACGGCGTCCGGGGTCTCGTCGACCCAGATCAGCTCGTAGGCACCGAGGCGCAGGATGTTGCGGTCGACGACCGGCATCCTGTCGAGCGTCCAGCCGACCGAGTACTGCGCGATCAGCTCGTCGATGCGCCGCGCGTGCTGCGCGTAGCCCTCGACGAGCTCCATCGTGTACTCGCTGACCGGGGGCTGGCGGGTGTCGTCCCGGGACAGCCGGATCCAGTCCCCGAGGACCGTCTGGACATCGGCCCCGCGCTGGTCGCCCTCGAAGAGGATCTGGAAGGCACGCTTGCGGGCCGTGTTGCGGGCAGCCACGGTTAGCTGTTCACCCGGCCGAGGTAGTCGCTCGTACGGGTGTCGACCTTGATCTTCTCACCGGTGGTGATGAAGAGCGGGACCTGGATCTGGTGGCCCGTCTCCAGCGTGGCCGGCTTGGTGCCGCCCGTGGAGCGGTCGCCCTGGACGCCCGGCTCGGTCTCCTGGACGACCAGCTCGACGGCGGCCGGCAGCTCGACGAAGAGCACCTCGCCCTCGTGCTGCGCGACCGTGGCGGTGAAGCCCTCGATCAGGAAGTTGGCGGCGTCGGCGACGGCCTTGCGGTCCACCATGAGCTGGTCGTACGTCTCCATGTCCATGAAGACGAAGTACTCGCCGTCCATGTAGGAGAACTGCATGTCGCGCTTGTCGACAGTGGCCGTCTCGACCTTGACACCGGCGTTGAACGTCTTGTCGACGACCTTGCCGGAGAGCACGTTCTTGAGCTTGGTTCGCACGAAGGCCGGGCCCTTGCCGGGCTTGACGTGCTGGAACTCGACGACGGACCAGAGCTGGCCCCCGTCGAGCTTGAGAACCAGGCCGTTCTTGAGGTCGTTCGTGGAAGCCACGGTTGCGGAATCTCCTGGACTGACGTGGACGACCCCGGGGCAGACGCGACAGCTCGAAGCTAGAGCGCGAGCAGTTCCTTGGTCGTGATGGTAAGTAGTTCGGGTCCGCCGTCCGCCTCAGGGCGTACGACGAGCGTGTCATCGATCCGGACACCGCCCCGGCCCGGGAGGTGGACCCCCGGTTCGACGGTGACCGGCACGCAAGCGTCCAGTTTACCCATGGCCGCGGGGCCGAGCTGCGGCTCCTCATCGATTTCGAGCCCGACACCGTGTCCGGTGAGCTCCGCAAGGCGGTCCGCGTACCCCGCGGAGTCCAGTACCTGGCGTGCCGCACGGTCCACGTCACGGTAGGCGGCGCCGGGTGCCAGGGCCTCCCGTCCGGCGCGCTGGGCTGCGAAGACGAGGTCGTAGAGCTCGATCTGCCAGTCGGCGGGCGAGGTCCCGATGACGAATGTGCGGCCGATCTCACAGCGGTATCCGCGGTAGACGGCGCCGAGACAAACAGAGAGGAAGTCTCCTTCCTCCACGCGCCGATCGGTGGGCCGATGCCCCCGGCGGCCGGAGTTCGGCCCGGTGGCGACGGCGGTCGCGAAGGCCGGCCCGTCGGCACCGTGATCGACGAGCCGCCGCTCCAGTTCCAGGGCGAGATGCCGCTCCGTACGCCCGACGAGGATGGACTCCAGCAGTTCGCCGAGCGCCTGGTCGGCGATCTCGGCGCCGATCCTCAGACAGGCGATCTCCTCCTCGTCCTTGATCACCCGGAGCTGCTCGACCGCGCCACCGAGGTCGGCCAGGCGCAGCCGGGGCGCGACCGAGCCGACGGCACGGTGCCGGGCCACGGTCAGATGGTGTTCCTCGACGGCGAGGGACTCGGCGCCCTGCGCGGCGGCGAGATCCGCTGCCGCGACCGCCGGATCACCCCCGGAAGCGGACAGCGTGTGCACACGCAGCGCCTCGTCCGGACGGCTGCCCTCGGGGAGCCGGTCGTCCGCGGACCCCGCCCACACGAGCAGGTCCTCACGTTTTCCCAGCAGCAGTACGGATCCCTGCGGGGCCGCGCCCGCGAGATACCGCACATTGGCGGCCCGGGAGACCAGGGCCCCCGCACTGCCGCCCGCGTGACACCGCTCCCGAAGCCGCGCTCTGCGCGCCGCGTAGACCTCTGACATGCCTCGAGCGTATGAGCGCGAGCGGCTTGCCGCCGGTTGGAGAGGGCCGAGTGGGCGGCGGGGCGCGGGCGGGCTGTTTTCGCCCCCGCCGCCCCTACCCGTCCCATCCCGTTCCTGGGGGCTGCGCCCCCAGACCCCCCTTCGCGCTGAAGGCGCTCGTCCTCAAACGCCGGACGGGCTGGAGATGCCGGCCGGCATTGGTTTTTCAGCCTCTCCGGCGTTTGAGGAGCGGGGGGTCGGGGGCGGAGCCCCCGAGGATGGGACGGGTAGGGGCGGCGGGGGCGACCACTCGTTCGGCCCACCCCCTCCCGGCGACCGCCGCTCCGTGCCCGGCAGGCGCGTGCCCGGAGCCGGGCGTACCCTGCCCCGGCGTCGGGCCGTGCCGTCCGTCTACCACTTGGGCGGGCTGGCCAGCAGCCGCGCCAGGACGTCGTCCAGGACCCGGGCCGTAGCCGGCACATCGAGCTGGGAGTTGTCGATGATCGGAAGGCCGGAGCCGTACCAGCCCGCCATCCGGCCGTGGATGCGGGCGACCTCCTCGTCGGTGAGGCGGCGGTTGCCGGAGCGCTCGGCGTTGCGCTCCAGGACGATCTCCAGACCCGGCAGCAGTACGACCGGCAGCAGACCGGGCCCCACATGCCTCTTCCAGCCGCCGAGGCCGACGACCGGCCGGTCGGGAAAGACCGCGTCGTCGAGGATGCACGAGATGCCGTTGGCCAGGAAGTTGCGCGCGGCGAAGCCGCAGGTCCGGCGGGCGAGACGATACTGCGCCTCGGAATGGTCGTTCCACCCCGACTGCGGGTCGGCGAAGCCCGAGCGGACCCATTCGCGTACGTCGTCGAGGCTGATGTGCGCGGTGGGCACCCGGCGATGGTCCGCCCAGTACTTCGCGACGCTCGTTTTCCCGGCGCCCGCAGGGCCGATCAGCAGCACGGCCAGGGGCGCGGAGGACGGGTCGACAGGGCCGGTGGCGGGCGGCGGACCCGGCGTCGGAACGAAGTCGCCTTGTGGCAGCCGCATATGGCCGGTGGTGTCCTGCGAGGGCGGCACCGGCACATGCTGCGGTGCGGGAGCATGCTGGGGGACGGGCGGATGCTGCGGCGCCTGCGGACCCGGCCCGGAGGGTGCTCCCCCGGTGTAGACCGGGGCCGGCGGCCCGCTCGGGGGTGCGGAACCCGGATGCGCGCCCGGGTACTGCTGCCCCGCGTGCGGGGCGGCCGACGACCAGTCGGCACCCGGTCCTTGCCCCGGCTGATGGGGCGGCGGCAGCGGAGACCCCACTGCGTCCTGCATCCGGTGCCACTCCATCTCGTACAGGCGATTGGCGCTGGCCGGCGGGGCACGAACCCCGCCCGCTACCGAACGGTACCGTCCCGGGCCGCCGTTTGGTGAACGGCCCGGAACAGCCCGAAGTGCCCATCGCCACAAGCGAATCGGGCCAAGCGCCCGAGTGGGGAGCTACTCCCCCACTTCGCCGTAGGCGGCGAGGAGGACGGCCGGGTCCGGACCCTCCAGGACGGTCGGCTTGGCCAGTCCGTCCAGGACGATGAACCGCAGCAGGTTGCCTCGGGACTTCTTGTCGAGCTTCATCGTCTCCAGCAGCTTGGGCCACTGGTCGTAGCGGTAGTGCAGCGGCAGCCCGACGGACTCGAGGACCGTGCGGTGCCGGTCCGCCGTCGCGTCGTCCAACCGGCCCGCGAGGCGGCCCAGTTCGGCCGCGAAGTGCATGCCGACGGAGACGGCCGCGCCGTGCCGCCACTGGTAGCGCTCGTTCTTCTCGATGGCGTGCGCGAGGGTGTGCCCGTAGTTGAGGATCTCGCGCAGGCCCGACTCCTTGAGGTCAGATGAGACGACCTCCGCCTTCACCTTGATCGAGCGCTCGATCAGCTCGGCGGTGTGCGGGCCCGCCGGACTGCGGGCGGCCTGCGGGTCGGCCTCGATCAGCTCCAGGATCACCGGGTCGGCGATGAAACCGGCCTTGATGATCTCCGCGAGCCCGGACACGTAGTCGTTGACCGGGAGCGAGTCCAGCGCCGCCAGGTCGCACAGCACACCGGCGGGCGGGTGGAAGGAGCCGACGAGGTTCTTGCCCTCGGCGGTGTTGATGCCGGTCTTGCCGCCGACCGCCGCGTCCACCATCGCCAGTACCGTCGTCGGGATCGCGATCCAGCGCACCCCGCGCAGCCAGGTCGCGGCGACGAAGCCGGCCAGATCGGTGGTCGCCCCGCCGCCGACACCGACGATGACGTCGGTGCGGGTGAAGTTGGACTGGCCGAGCGCCTTCCAGCAGTAGGCGGCCACCTCGGCGGTCTTGGCCTCCTCGGCGTTCGGCACCTGGATGGCGACCGTCTCGAAGCCCTGGTCCGCGAGGTCGGCGCGCAGCGCCTCACCCGTCTCCGCGAGAGCCTCGGGGTGGATCACCGCGACCCGCTTCGCCTTGGGCCCGATCAGCCCGCCCAGCTCCTCCAGGAGCCGCCGGCCGATCAGGACCTCGTAGGGATCGCTGCCTGCGGTGCCGCCGACCTGGATCCGCGTCACTGCCTCGCTGCTCATGCTGACTTCAACTCCAGTGCGTCCAGAACGGCTTGGGTGACCTCTTCGGGCGTACGGCCGTCGGTGGCGACGACCGCGTCGGCGACCTCCGTGTACAGAGGACGGCGGGCCTCCATCAGCTCCCGCCACTGCCGGCGCGGGTTGACCGCGAGCAGGGGGCGGGCCGCGTTGAGGCCGGTGCGCTGGACGGCTTCCTCGACGTCCATCGAGAGGTAGACGACCCGGTGCCCGGCCAGCAGCCCACGGGTGTCCTCGTCGAGGATCGAGCCGCCGCCGAGGGCGAGGACGCCGTCGTGCTCGGCGAGCGCCCGCTGGACCGCCTGCTTCTCGAGGGCCCGGAAGGCCGGTTCACCCTCGTCGACGAAGATGTCGGCGATGGTGCGGCCCTGCTCGGCGACGATGTCGTCGTCGGTGTCCCGGTACGAGCAGTCGAGCCGCTCGGCCAGCAGCCGTCCGACGGTGGACTTGCCGACGCCCATCGGCCCCACCAGCACAATCTGCAAAGCGCTCACCGGACGATCAGGTGTTCGAGGTAGGACTCCACGTTGCGGCGCGTCTCGGGCACGCTGTCGCCGCCGAACTTCTCCACCACCGCGTCCGCCAGAACCAGGGCCACCATCGCCTCCGCGACAATCCCGGCCGCCGGGACCGCACACACGTCGGAACGCTGGTGGTGAGCCTGCGTGGCCTCACCGGTGACCACGTCGACGGTCCGCAGGGCGCGCGGCACGGTCGCGATCGGCTTCATCGCCGCCCGTACGCGCAGCAGCTCACCGGTCGACAGGCCGCCCTCGGTGCCACCGGAACGCCCGGTCGCGCGCCGGATGCCGTCGTCCGTGGCGAGGATCTCGTCGTGCGCCTTCGAGCCGGGCACTCGGGCGAGGTCGAAGCCGTCACCGACCTCGACACCCTTGATCGCCTGGATGCCCATCAGCGCGGCAGCCAGCCGGGCGTCCAGACGCCGGTCCCAGTGCACGTGCGAGCCCAGACCCACCGGCACGCCGTACGCCAGCACCTCCACCACGCCACCCAGGGTGTCGCCGTCCTTGTGGGCCTGGTCGATCTCCGCGACCATCGCCTTCGACGCGTCCGCGTCCAGGCAGCGCACCGGGTCGGCGTCCAGCTTCGCCACGTCCGAGGGCTTGGGGTAGACGCCGTAGGGAGCCTTCGCCGCCGCCAGTTCGACGACGTGCGAGACGATCTCGATCCCGGCCGCCGCCTTCAGGAACGAACGGGCCACCGCACCCAACGCCACCCGCGCCGCGGTCTCGCGTGCCGACGCCCGCTCCAGGATCGGGCGGGCCTCCTCGAAGCCGTACTTCTGCATCCCCGCGAGGTCGGCGTGGCCGGGGCGGGGGCGGGTCAGCGGGGCGTTGCGGGCCAGGCCGGCCAGGATCTCCGGATCCACCGGGTCAGCCGCCATCACCTGCTCCCACTTCGGCCACTCGGTGTTGCCGACCATCACCGCGACCGGCGAACCCATCGACAGGCCGTGCCGTACACCGCCGAGGAACGTGATCTCGTCCTGCTCGAACTTCATCCGGGCACCGCGCCCATAGCCGAGCCGACGCCTCGCCAGGTGGTCCGCCACCAACTCCGTGGTGATGGGCACACCGGCGGGAAGACCCTCCAGCGTCGCGACGAGTGCGGGACCGTGGGACTCCCCCGCGGTCAACCAGCGCAACCTGCTCAACGGTGCTCCTCATACTCGCGCCCTGGTACTGCCCTGCGCACGCGCGTCCTCGCGTACGGCGACGGCGTGACCGGGTGCGCGGCCCAGGCCCGCCACCTCCCGATCCTCCCACGTCCGGGCCGAATGCCTGATCGGCGGTCCAGCAACCGGACGCGGCACGGAATCGGGTCAGCGGTCGGCGAGTGCCTTCTCGCCGGCCCTGCGCATGGCACCCAGCGGGCCGTGAGCGACCCCGGTCATCTGTTCCACCTGAAGCACCGCCTGGTGCACCAGCAGGTCGAGCCCGCTGACGACCGCCCCGCCGTGCGCCGACCAGCGCGCCGCCAGATCGGTCGGCCAGGGGTGGTAGAGCACGTCGAAGAGCGTCGTCGGCCGTTCCGGTACGGCACCGGAGAGCGCGTCCGTCGTACCGGCCGGGGTGGTGGCGATCACCAGCGGAGCGTGCAGCGCCCGGACCGCGTCCGCCCAGTCCGCCGTACGGACCTCGATGTCGAGGCGTTCGCCCCACTGCCGCATCTCTGTGGCCCGGGCCTCGCTGCGGACGTACACGACGACCTCGCCGGTGCAGATTCGGGCGAGCGCGGCGAGCGCGGAGGAGGCGGTGGCGCCGGCGCCGAGGATCGCGGCGGAGTCGACCTGTTCGATGCCGTGCTCGCGCAGGGCGCCCACGATTCCGGGGATGTCGGTGTTGTCACCGACGCACCGCCCGTCCGCGCCGAACACGACGGTGTTGACGGCCTCGACCGACGCGGCCGTCTCGCTGATCTCGTCGAGCCACGGGATGACCGCCCGCTTGAGCGGCATCGTGAGCGACAGCCCCGCCCACTCCGGACCGAGCTCTCCCAGGAATCCCGGCAGCCCGCCCTCGTCGACCTCGAAACGGTCGTACGTCCAGTCGGTGAGCCCCAGTTCCGCGTACGCGGCACGGTGCAGCACCGGCGAGAGGGAGTGGGCGATGGGGGAACCGAGCACCGCGGCCCGGCGTCCCCCTCCGTGCTCAGCTGCCGCTTTTACGTTGCGCATTGAATTGCCGGACCAACTCTTCGTGTTCGGACAAGGTCTTGGTGAACTTCGTCGTCTTGCCGTCGAGGGAGATGAAGAACATCCATCCACCGCCGTCGGGATTCAGTGCGGCCTTCAGCGCGTCGTTACTGGGGTTTCCGATCGGCCCAGGCGGCAGACCCCTGTAGAAGTACGTGTTGTACGGGTCGTCGTAGCTACGGATCTCCGACGTCGAAATGTTGATTTTACTCTGGTTCTTGAGGTAGTTGTACGTCGAGTCGAATTCAAGCTTCTGGTTGGTGATGTCGTTCGACGTCTTGAGGCGGTTGTAGACGACAGAGGCCATCTTCCTGAAGTCGTCGTGTGTCACACCCTCGGCCTGGACAAGGCTCGCCACCGTAATGACCTGCAGCGGGCTGTCGAGGTCGAGGGTCTTTGCCTTGGCTTCGAGATCCAGCGTTTCGTACTTCGCCGTGGCCGCCGCGACCATTTCCTTGAGGATTTCCGCAGGTTTCATACCCTTGGCGGCCGGATAGGTCGTCGGGTAAAGGAAACCTTCCAGCGGGTCCTTGATTTCCTTGCTGTCGTTCGCCCAGTCCGGCAGACCGAAACTCTTGTAGTCCTTCTTGGCGACCTTCGCGGTGGTACCTGCGGCAAGATCGAGCTTTTTGTCGATGGCCGCGTAGACCTGAACATTGCGCTGCCCGGGAGCGACGATCATGTTGTTCTGGCTCTTGGGATCGAGCATCAACGCGACGGCACTCTTGCCCGACATCTCCTTGTTCAGGACATAGACGCCGGCCTGGATCTTCTTCCCGTCGGGATTGTCCGACTGAGCGGCCACAAATGCGTCGACGCTCTTGACGACACCCTTCGCCTTCAGCGCCTGGGCGATTTCGTATCCGCCCGCACCCTTGGGGATCTCGACGGTCACCGTCGCACTCGTGCCGTCGCCCGCGTAGTCGGGAGCCGCGCCGAAACGATTTTGGTAGAACTGGTACCCGAAATAACCGATTCCGGCGATGCCACCACCGAACACCAGCACGACGACCAGGCAGGCCGTACCGGTCCGGCCCTTTTTGCCCTTGCCGGCCTTCTTGCTCTTCCCGTCGTCCCTGCCCTTACGGTCACCGCGCCCCCGACGCCCCTCCGCCTCGTCATCGGGCTCGTCGTCATCGTCACCGCCCGCGAAGAAGGCGTGCTCACCCTGGTCGGGACCCGGGTCCCAGCCGCTCTGCGGTTCCGACTCCGACTCCGGCTCGGGCCCCGGTTCCGGTTCCGCCTCTGGCTCGGCACGGCGCCTGGCCGGCGGCTGCGGCGGCGGGTAGGCGTCAGGCGTGCCGTAGTAGTCGGACTGCTCACCGCCGTACGCAGCGACCTGCTGGGCGTACGGATCCGTGGGGTCGGTGATGTACGGGACCTGCGTCTGCTGACCGGCGTTCCAGCCGCCGCCCGCGTACTGCTGCTGCCCCTGGTCGACGTACTGCTGCTGGTGGTTCGGGTCGACGTACTGCTGCTGGTGGTTCGGGTCGACGTACTGCTGCGGGTACTGCTGTTGCTGGGGCTGCTGCTGATACTGCTGTGGGTACTGCTGGTGCGGGTACTGCTGCTGAGCCTGACCATAGGCGGCCTGCTGCGCGTCGGCGCCCCAGTCGCCGTACTGGGACTGCTGCGGCTGCTGCGGGTAGTGCTGCGGCTGGCCGCCGTTGGAGGACTGGTCGGCCTGGGCCTGCTGCCCTTCCCATCCGCTGTCCCCGTACAACGGGTCCTCCGGATGCCACGGTTCGGAGCCTGGGCCCCGGCCATACTCAGTCATCAATCCCCTAGAGCCGCGAGGCGGCCGATCACGCGGCCCCCACATCGCCGCTACCGTTCCGCCTCTTACTGTGCGGCTACTGTTCGAACAGAGCCACAATCGCGCGGAACGTTACCGTATCGCGATCAGATGACCACTTCGACGCCCTCGCCTGGTGCTTTACCTGACACCCGTTCGGATTCCAGGGCCTGTTGGAGGATGATCACGGCTGCGACCTGGTCAATGACCGATCTGCCCTTTTTCGATTTCACGCCCGAAGCGCGCAGTCCCTGACTGGCCGTCACCGTCGTCATGCGCTCGTCCACCAAACGCACCGGGACGGGTGTGATCAGGCGGGCCAGCTGCTCGGCGAAGCCCCGGACCTTGACGGCGGCGGGGCCCTCGCTCCCCTTGAGGGAGCGAGGGAGACCGACGACGACCTCGATGGGTTCGTACTCGTCGACGAGTTGCTTCAACCTGCGCTGAGCTGCGGGAACATCCCGGCCCGGGACTGTCTCCACCGGGGTGGCGAGGATCCCGTCGGGGTCGCACGAGGCGACCCCGATCCGGGCGTCCCCGACGTCGATCGCGAGTCGACGGCCGCGGCGCAGGGTGTTTCCGTCGCCGCTCACTTGGCCGTTTCCGCCACAAGGCGCTCGACGGCGTCGACGGCCTCGCCGACGGCGGCCGGGTTCTGGCCACCGCCCTGGGCGACGTCCGGCTTGCCGCCACCGCCGCCACCGAGGGTCTTGGCGGCCGTACGAACCAGGTCGCCCGCCTTGAGACCGCGCCCGCGGGCGGCCTCGTTGGTGGCGATGACGGTCAGCGGCTTGCCATTGGCAACGGTGAACAGAGCGACCACGGCGGCGCGGTCACCGGAGATGCGGCCCCGCACGTCGAGGACCAGCTTGCGCAGGTCGTCGGCGGTGGTGCCGTCCGGGACCTGGCCGGTGACAAGAGCCACACCGCGTACGTCCTTGGCGCCCTGGGCCAGACCGGCGGCGGCCTGGAGGACCTTCTCGGCGCGGAACTTCTCGATCTCCTTCTCGGCGTCCTTCAGCTTGCCGAGCATGGCGGAGATCTTCTCCGGCAGCTCCTCCGGGCGGCCCTTGACCAGCTCCTGGAGCTGGGCGACGACCGTGTGCTCCCGGGCCAGGAAGTTGTAGGCGTCCACGCCGACCAGGGCCTCGATACGCCGGACACCCGAACCGATGGACGACTCGCCGAGCAGCTTGACCAGGCCGAGCTGGGAGGTGTTGTGGACGTGGGTGCCGCCGCACAGCTCCTTGGAGAAGTCGCCGATCGTCACGACGCGCACACGCTCGCCGTACTTCTCGCCGAACTCGGCGATGGCGCCCTGCTTCTTGGCCTCCTCGAGGCTGAGGATCTCGGCGCTCACGTCCAGGTCGCGGGCGAGGACCTCGTTGATCTGCTGCTCGACGTCGGTCATCACGGCCGTCGGTACGGCGGACGGGGAACCGAAGTCGAAGCGGAACCGGCCGGGCTGGTTCTCGGAACCGGCCTGGGCGGCCGTCGGGCCGAGGGCGTCGCGCAGGGCCTGGTGGGTGAGGTGGGTGGCCGAGTGGGCGCGGGCGATGGCAGTGCGGCGGCGCACGTCGATGGCGGCCTGGGCCTTGGCGCCCACGGTCACCTCGCCGACCTGGACGACGCCCTTGTGGACGTACACCCCGGGGACCGGCTTCTGGCAGTCGCGGATCTCGATGACGGCACCGGTGTCGATCCTGATCCGGCCGGTGTCACCGATCTGGCCGCCGCCCTCGGCGTAGAACGGGGTGCGGTCGAGGACGATCTCGACCTCGTCGCCCTCGGTGGCGGCCGGGGAGGAGACACCGTCGACGAGGATGCCGACAACCGTCGACTCGCCCTCGGTACGGTCGTACCCGAAGAACTCGGTCTCACCGGCGGCGTCGGCGATCTCGCGGTAGGCGCCCATGTCGGCGTGGCCGGTCTTCTTGGCCTTGGCGTCGGCCTTGGCGCGGTCCCGCTGCTCCTTCATCAGGCGCCGGAAGCCGTCCTCGTCCACGGAAAGGCCCTGTTCGGCGGCCATCTCGAGGGTGAGGTCGATCGGGAAGCCCCAGGTGTCGTGCAGCAGGAACGCCTTGTCACCGGAGAGGACCTTGCCGCCGGCCTGCTTGGTCTCGGTGACGGCGGTGTCGAGGATGTTGGTGCCGCCCTTGAGGGCCTTCAGGAAGGCGGCCTCCTCGGCGAGGGCCACGGTCTCGATGCGCTTGCGGTCGGTGACGAGCTCCGGGTACTGCTGGCCCATCGTCTTGATGACGACGTCGACGAGGTCGGCGACGACCGGCCCGGAGGCACCCATCAGGCGCATGTTGCGGATGGCACGGCGCATGATGCGGCGCAGGACATAGCCACGGCCCTCGTTGCCGGGGGTGACGCCGTCGCCGATGAGCATCACGGACGTACGGATGTGGTCGGCGACCACGCGCATGGAGACGTCGGAGTCGTGCTTCTCGCCGTAGCGCACACCGGTCAGCTCGGTGGCCTTGTCCATGACGACGCGCAGGGTGTCGGTCTCGTACATGTTCTGTACGCCCTGCAGGATCATGGCAAGTCGTTCGAGGCCGAGACCGGTGTCGATGTTCTGCGACGGCAGGTCCCCGAGGATCGGGAAGTCCTCCTTGCCGTCGCCGGCGCCGCGCTCGTACTGCATGAAGACCAGGTTCCAGATCTCCACGTACCGCTCGTCGTTGACGGCCGGGCCGCCCTCGACGCCGAACTCGGGGCCGCGGTCGTAGTTGATCTCGGAGCAGGGTCCGCAGGGTCCGGGGACGCCCATGGACCAGAAGTTGTCCTTCTTGCCCAGTCGCTGGATGCGCTCGGCCGGGACACCGATCTGCTCGCGCCAGATCCGCTCGGCCTCGTCGTCGTCGAGGTAGACGGTGATCCAGAGCTTCTCGGGCTCAAGGCCGTAGCCACCGTCGGCGACGGAGTTGGTGAGCAACTCCCAGGCGTACTTGATGGCTCCTTCCTTGAAGTAGTCCCCGAAGGAGAAGTTGCCGCACATCTGGAAGAACGTGCCGTGCCGCGTGGTCTTGCCGACCTCTTCGATGTCCGGCGTACGCACGCACTTCTGCACGCTGGTGGCGCGCGGGGCGGGCGGCTTCGTCTCACCGAGGAAGTACGGCTTGAAGGGCACCATGCCGGCGTTGACCAGCAGCAGAGTCGGGTCGTCCGCGATGAGCGACGCCGAAGGGACGACGGTGTGGCCGCGCTCCTCGAAGAAGCTCAGCCAGCGGCGACGAATTTCAGCCGACTCCATCAGTGGTCCTCATTCCGGTTGTACGGGTGCGTGTTGTCCAGCATCCCGTAGTGCTTCTCATCGTGCTTCAGGTTTTCCGACCCGCGGTCGAGGGCGGCGGGCCGCCGCTGCGGGGGCAGGGCGCGGCCCGGGGGTTCGGCGATCCCGAGGGCCTCGCCCAGCTCGGCCTCGCGCTGGGCCATCCCGGCCCGTACGTCGAGGGCGAAGTCCTTGACCCGGTGGCCGGCCTCGATCGCCTTGTTGGCGGCCTGCGCGGCGAGGTGCTCGGGGGTCAGCTGCCGGATCTTGCGGTTGACCTTGGTGGTGGCCCACACACCGGCCGCGGCGCCCGCGGTGAACCAGAACGTACGGCGGAACATGGCGGGGTTCAGCCCTTCTGCCTGCGGCGCTTCGAGGCCTTGGCGGCCTTCGGGGCCGATACGGTGCGGCCGACGATGACCGTGCGCCGGACCCGCGCGGGTGCGGGCGTCTCGTCCTCCCTGGTGCGGCTCATCGCCCGGCGTACGCCGTAGCCGAACGCGGCGACCTTGACGAGCGGGCCGCCGAAGGTCGAGGCGACGGTGGTGGACAGCGCCGACGCGTTGGAGGTGACCTCCTGGACGTCGGTGGCGATGGCGTCGACCCGGTCGATCTGTGTCTGTGCGGAGCGCACGGCCTGGGAGGCGTCGGCCAGCAGCGGCACGGCCTGGTCCGTCACCTCCGCGACCAGTTTCGTGGTCGCCCTGAGCGTCTGGGCCAGCCTCACCAGAGCCACGGCGAGGAAGGAGACCAGAATCGCCCAGAAGACGGCCACCAGGATCCCGGCAACCTCTCCACCGGTCACACCGCACCGCTCTCTGCGCTCGTAGATCGACTGAACTCTGGGGTACTGCACGTGTGTTCCGAGTACTTCGAAAGTCGCCCCCGACCCTATCGCGCCGAAGGTGGCTCTCCGTACCCGGACGGGACCCGCCGGGACGGCGGTCGCGCGCGGGCGGAGCCGTACGCGAAAGCCCGCCGCTCCCCCGCCGGTGAAGGCGGGGAAACGACGGGCCGAGGCGCGAAGCCGGTGGTACCAAGTACTGCGACCGCTGGATCAGCGGGCGTAGTACTCGACGACGAGCTGCTCGTCGCAGATCACCGGGATCTCCTTGCGGTTCGGCTCGCGGTCCAGGCGGAAGGCCAGGGCGCCGAGGTTCACCTGCAGGTAGCGCGGGGTCTCACCGTCGGGGGCGAAGCCACCGGCGCGCGCGACCTCGAACAGCGTCTTGCTGCGGCTGCGCTCGCGGACCATCACGACGTCGTCGGGACGGACACGGAACGACGGCTTGTCGACCTTGCCACCGTTGACCTCGATGTGGCCGTGAACGACCATCTGGCGGGCCTGGTAGATCGTGCGGGCGATGCCCGAACGCAGAACCAGGGCGTCGAGACGACGCTCCAGCTCGATGACCAGGGCCTCACCGGTCTTGCCCTGCGTCTTGGCGGCACGCTCGTAGGCGCGGACGAGCTGGCGCTCGGACACGTCGTACTGCGCGCGCAGACGCTGCTTCTCCAGCAGACGGACCTTGTAGTCCGAGTTCTGCTTGCGGCCACGACCGTGCTCACCCGGCGGGTAGGGACGGGCCTCGAAGTACTTGACGGCCTTCGGGGTCAGCGCGATGCCGAGGGCACGCGACTTCTTGACCTTGGGGCGGGACTGGTTCGCCACTTCTTTTCCTTTTCCTTTTCGGCTGCCTCAGGGTTACGGGAGGTCGCATCCGCAGCCGGGGATTCCCGACAGGTCCACGAGGGACTTGCCAGGCAGCCGTTCCCCTGTGCTGGGCACATACGTGCAGCACACGAACGGCCCACCGACCGTCCCGGAATCCCGGATGGTGGTGGGCTGCCCGCGACACCTACGAAGGTGCGCGACGCTCCTGGATCAACAGATCCGGCTGATTGTCCCGCCTGAGGCGCCGACCGAAGCCGGACACGGGACGCAGCACTGGGCAGGATTCTACAGCGTGCTCAGGACCGCTTTCGACCGAGGTGTTTCCTGGTCCACTCGACCGCGTCCGCGTAGCGGGACTCGGCTCCGTGCCGGGTCGGTTCGTAGTACGTACGGTCCTTGAGCTCCTCCGGCGCGTACTGCTGCTCGGCGATCCCCTCGGGCAGGTCGTGCGGGTACACGTACCCCTGCGCGTGACCAAGTTTGGCGGCGCCCTTGTAGTGCCCGTCGCGCAGATGCATCGGCACGGGTCCCGCGTGGCCCTTGCGTACGTCCTCCATGGCGGCGCCGATCGCCACGGTCGCGGCGTTGGACTTGGGGGCCAGGGCGAGGGCGATGGTGGCGTGGCTGAGGGTGAGGGCGGCCTCCGGGAAGCCGATCATGGCGACGGCCTGCGCGGCGGCGACGGCTATGGGGAGGGCGTTCGGGTCGGCGAGGCCGATGTCCTCGCTGGCGGAGATCATCAGACGGCGGGCGATGAAGCGGGGGTCCTCGCCGGCCTCGATCATCCGGGCGAGGTAGTGCAGGGCCGCGTCGACGTCGGAGCCCCGGATGGACTTGATGAGGGCACTGGCGACGTCGTAGTGCTGGTCGCCGTCACGGTCGTACTTCACGGCCGCCCGGTCGACGGTCTCCTCCAGGGTCTGGAGGGTGATCTCCGCGTCGCCCTTGTCGAGCGCGGCTCCCGCGGCGGCCTCCAGCGCGGTCAGGGCCCGGCGGGCATCTCCGCCGGCGATGCGCAGCAGGTGTTCCTCGGTGTCCTCGGGAAGGGTGACGGCGTTCTTGAGGCCGCGCTCGTCGGTGAGCGCGCGGCGCAGCAGGCCGCGCAGGTCCTCGTCGGTGAGGGGTTCGAGGGTGAGCAGGAGGGAGCGGGAGAGAAGGGGCGAGATCACCGAGAAGTACGGGTTCTCGGTGGTCGCCGCGATCAGCGTCACCCAGCGGTTCTCGACCGCGGGGAGAAGAGAGTCCTGCTGGGCCTTGCTGAAGCGGTGGATCTCGTCGAGGAAGAGGACGGTCTCCTTGCCGAAGCCGCCGGTGGCACGGCGGGCCCCGTCGATGACCGCGCGGACCTCCTTGACTCCCGCGGTGATCGCCGACAGTTCGACGAAACGCTTCTGGGTGGCCTTCGAGACGACATACGCCAGGGTGGTCTTGCCGGTGCCGGGCGGGCCCCAGAGGATCACGGACGACGGTCCGGCCGGCCCACCCGCGCTCTCCCCGACCAGCCTGCGCAGCGGCGATCCCGACTTCAGCAGATGCTGCTGGCCCACGACCTCGTCGAGGACGCGCGGGCGCATCCGCACGGCCAGGGGGCTCGCGGACGGGTCCTTCTCCTGGCGTGCTTCTGCGGCTGCGGTGAACAGGTCGGGCTCCACGCTGGAAACCCTATGTCACCGCACTGACAGTGCCTCCGGCGCTGTCAGCTGGTCCAGAAGTCCCACCAACGGGTCAGGATCAGCATCCCGATGATGCCGATGTGCAGGACCGGTACGACCCAGGTGAACTCGCCGAA
The DNA here is from genome assembly GCF_045040105.1 of Streptomyces sp. NBC_01390. Taxonomy (NCBI): domain Bacteria; kingdom Bacillati; phylum Actinomycetota; class Actinomycetes; order Kitasatosporales; family Streptomycetaceae; genus Streptomyces; species Streptomyces sp. NBC_01390. The sequence continues at coordinate 2,401,136 of NZ_CP109551.1, forward strand.
GAAGCTCCTGAGCCACTTCGGGGCGGGGATGAAGCCGTTGCGCACGTTGAACGAGGTCACGTACCAGAACATGATGATCGTCGCGACCCAGGCGAGGGAGCACCACAGGCACAGCGCGTTGATCCGGTACAGGGACTGGAACTGCAGCCAGGTGCAGAATCCGACCCCGAAGAGGGTTCCCGCGTTGAAGGTGAGCCAGTACCAGCGCGGGAAGCGGGCCCGGCCGAGGAGGCTCATGCCGACGCAGATGACGATGCCGTAGGCGACGAGGCCGAGCATCGGGTTCGGGAACCCGAAGGCGGCGGCCTGCTTGCTCTCCATCACGCTGCCGCAGGACACCACGGGGTTCAGGCTGCAGCCGGGCGTGAACGTCGTGCCCGCGACCTTGGCTTCCAGCAGCTTGAACTTGTCGATCGTGATGACCCATGCCGCGAGCAGTCCGGCCGCGCCGGTGAGCAGCAGCATCACGGCGAACGCCCGGCTGCCGCCCACGGAGTGCGAGGCCTCGGCAGGGGGCTCGGGCTGGTCGGTGGAGGCGCCGTCCTTCAGCACTGTCGTCTTGGTCATCACGCCGTTCCATTGCTTCGAGAGAGGGGGGCTGGCGGGCACGGTCATTGTGCCGCACGCGGGCGCGTGTCCACCGTTCGGTGGACATAAGGAGCGGGTGCGCCCGCCTGGAAGCAACGGCGTGGTCAGGCACGCGTGGCCCTCAGTCCCGAAATCGCCTGGGAGGACGAAACGGTGGCCGCCAGGTTGACGACCACCGCATACGTGGGTCCGGGGACTCAGCCCCCGGGGACGGGCGGGGCAGCGGCGGCGGAGGCCGAAAGCACCCCGTGCCCCCGCCGCCTCAGCCCAGCCTCGACTCCAGTTCGGCGACGATCTCGTTGACGCCGATCGCCGACTGCTCCCCGGACTCCATGTCCTTGAGCTGGACGACGCCCTCGGCGAGGTCCCGCTCACCGGCGACTACCGTGTAGCGCGCCCCGCTCCGGTTCGCGTTCTTCATCGCCCCCTTGAGCCCCTTGGCCCCGTACGAGAAGTCCGCCGCGATGCCCGCCTTGCGCAGCTCCGTGACCTTCGCGAACAGCACCCGGCGAGCCTCTTCGCCCAGCGGCACCGCGAACACGCTTGTCGCGGACGGGAGTTCGAGTTCGACACCCTCCGCCTCGAGCGCCAGCACCGTACGGTCGACGCCCAGCGCCCAGCCCACCGAAGGCAGCGCGGGGCCGCCGAGCATCTCGGAGAGGCCGTCGTAGCGCCCGCCGCCGCCCACCGCGGACTGCGACCCCAGTCCGTCGTGGACGAACTCGAAGGTCGTACGCGTGTAGTAGTCGAGGCCGCGGACCAGCTTCGGGTCGTCCTCGAAGGCGACGCCCGCCGCGGTGATCAGCTCGCGGACCTCCTCGTGGTACGCCTTGCACGCGTCGCACAGGTAGTCCCGCAGCAGCGGCGCCCCCACGAGCTGCTTCTGGACGTCGTCCCGCTTGTCGTCCAGCACCCGCAGCGGGTTGATGTCGGCCCGCCGCAGCGTCTCCTCGTCAAGGTCGAGGCCTCGGAGGAAGTCCTGCAGCGCCGCCCGGTAGATCGGACGGCACTCCTTGTCGCCCAGCGAGTTCAGCAGGATGCGGAAGTTCCTGAGGCCCAGCGTGCGGTACGCCTGGTCCGCCAGGATGATCAGCTCGGCGTCCAGCGCCGGGTCCTCCGCGCCGATCGCCTCGGCACCGACCTGCGAGAAGTGGCGGTAGCGGCCCTTCTGGGGGCGCTCGTAGCGGTAGTACGAGCCCGAGTACCAGAGCTTGACCGGCAGGTTGCCCAGCTTGTGGAGGTTGGCCTCCAGCGCCGCGCGCAGCACCGACGCGGTGCCTTCGGGGCGCAGGGCCAGCCTGTCGCCGCCCTTGGTCTCGAAGGCGTACATCTCCTTCGTCACGATGTCCGTCGATTCACCGACGCCCCGGGCGAACAGTTCGACGTTCTCGAAGCCCGGCGTCTCGATGTAGCCGTAGCCGGAGTTGCGCAGCGGGGCCGCGATGGCTTCCCGTACCGCCAGGAACTTCGCGCTGTCCGGCGGGATCAGGTCGTACGTGCCCTTGGGGGCCTTGAAGGTGCTCACGGGTGTCTCGTCACATTCCTCGTCGGGGAGGGGGGTTCGAACCCTCGCCGCGATCCTGAAGGCCGGCCGCCACCTGCCGCAGATACGGATTGGTGGCGCGCTCCTGGCCGATGGTCGTCTGGGCGCCGTGACCGGACAGCACCACGGTCGAGTCGTCGAGCGGCAGGCACACGCGTGCCAGCGATTCGAGCATCTCGGCCATGTCACCGCCGGGCAGGTCGGTGCGTCCGATGGAGCCGGCGAAGAGCAGGTCGCCCGAGAAGAACACGGACGGGATGTCCGTGGTCTCGGGCATCCTGAACGTCACCGACCCCTTGGTATGGCCCGGCGCGTGCGCCACGCTCAGTTCGAGTCCCGCCAGTTCCAGCCGCGCGCCGTCCGTGAGTTCCTTGACGTCGTCCGGTTCACCGATGGTCAGCTCGCCCATCAACTGCATGCCGATGGACCGGCCGAGCGCCTTCTCCGGGTCGCTCATCATGTAGCGGTCGTCGGGGTGGATCCACGCCGGGACACCGTGCGCGCCGCAGACCGGGACGACCGAGGCGACATGGTCGAGGTGGCCATGGGTGAGGACGACCGCGACGGGCTTGAGCCGATGCTTCTTCAGCGTCTCCTCGACTCCCTCGGCGGCCTGGTGGCCCGGGTCGATGATCACGCACTCCTCACCGGCGGCGGGGGCGACGAGATAACAGTTCGTCCCCCAGGCGCCGGCCGGGAACCCGGCAATGAGCACGATCGTCCTTCGATTTGTGGCGTACGTGGTCGTACGGGGTGGATGACAGTGCCGCAGAGCCTACCGGCGCTGCCGTTTCCTCAGCGAACCCATATACGGTACGGGGCACACGCAGGCGATCGTCACACAAGACGCACGCGTCCCAGTTGACGTACGAGACGCATGAGGAGAGAACCCGGTGGTCACCCAGGAGCAGCGGCGGCGTCAGCTCGCCCGGGAGAAGTTCTTGCGGCAGCAGCAGCGGCGTACGGCCGCGCGGCGCAAGGCGAATGTGCGCAACTCGGTGATCGCGTCGGTCCTCGGCGTGATCGTCGTGGGCAGCGTGCTGTCGTACGCGACCGGGGTCTTCAAGAACGACGACAGCAAGTCGAACGCGAGCGCGGAGGTCACTCCGAGCGCCTCGCCGCCGAGCAAGGCTCCGGACCCCTGCCAGAAGCCGGCCGAAGGGGCGGTGAAGTCGCTGAGCTGGAAGAAGGAGCCGGCGATGACCATCGACACGTCGGCGAAGTACGAGTTGAAGCTCGCGACGACCTGTGGCGACATCGACGTCGCCCTGAAGACGGCCGCGGCCCCGCACACGGTGAACTCGTTCAACTTCCTGGCGAGCAAGGGCTACCTCGACCACACCAAGTGCCACCGGCTCACGACGAACGGCATCTACGTGCTGCAGTGCGGTGACCCGAAGGGCACCGGCATGGGCGGCCCGGGCTACACCCTTCCGGACGAGAACCTGAAGGACAAAACCCTCAAGAACAACATCTACCCGGCGGGCACGATCGCGATGGCCAACACGGGCCAGGCGCACACCGGTGGCAGCCAGTTCTTCCTGGTCTACCAGGACAGTCAGCTTCCGCCCAGTTACACACCGTTCGGCACGATTTCCGCGTCGGGGATGAAGGTGCTGAAGAAAATCGCCGCGGCCGGTGAGGCCACGGGACAGGGCGACGGCGCACCGAATGCGACCGTTGTGATCAACAAGGCGACAGTAACGAAATCCTGACCGCCAACAGCGAAACTTCGGTCGCGCGGGATGCGGACAGCATCCCTGCCGGTCGCCTATGTTGGCCGTGACGAAACTGTGGACGATGCCCGGGGGTGCAGAGCCCTCCGCAGGCATCATGTGGAGGAGGCGCTGTGAGCAGCGACCCGTGGGGCCGCGTCGACGAGACGGGGACCGTGTACGTGCGTACTGCCGACGGTGAGCAGGTCGTCGGTTCCTGGCAGGCCGGCTCCCCCGAGGAGGCGTTGGCCTACTTCGAGCGCAAGTACGAGGGCCTGGTTGTCGAGATCGGCCTCCTCGAGAAGCGAGTCAAGACCACCGACCTGTCCGCGAAGGACGCGCAGGTGGCCATCGACCACATCCGCGAGCAGGTGGACGCCCACCACGCGGTGGGCGATCTGGCCTCGCTGAAGGTCCGGCTGGACAAGCTCGTGGAGACCGTCGAGACCCGCCGCGAGGAGCGCAAGCAGCAGCGGGCCAAGCAGTCCGACGAGGCACGGCACGCCAAGGAGGCGCTGGTCGTCGAGGCGGAGGAGCTGGCGGAGTCCGACCAGTGGCGGTCCGCCGGTGAGCGGCTGCGCGCGCTGGTGGACACCTGGAAGGGGCTGCCGCGGCTCGACCGGAAGTCGGACGACGAGCTGTGGCACCGCTTCTCGCACGCCCGCTCGGCGTTCTCCAAGCGGCGCAAGGCACACTTCGCGTCCCTGGACGCGCAGCGCGAGGACGCCCGCAAGGTCAAGGAGAAGCTGGTCGCCGAGGCCGAGGGTCTCTCGGCGTCGACCGACTGGGGTCCGACGGCGGCGCGCTACCGCGAGCTGATGACGGACTGGAAGGCCGCCGGCCGCGCCCAGCGCGAGCACGAGGACGACCTGTGGAACCGCTTCCGCGGCGCCCAGGACGTGTTCTTCGCGGCGCGCAGTTCGGTCTTCGCCGAGCGGGATGCGGAGCAGACCGAGAACCTCAAGCTCAAGGAGGAGCTGGCCGAGGAGGCCGAGAAGCTCCTGCCGATCACGGACCTGAAGGCGGCGCGGGCCGCCTTCCGTTCGATCAACGAGCGCTGGGAGGCCATCGGCCACGTGCCGCGGGACTCGCGGCCGAAGGTCGAGGGCCGGATGCACACGGTCGAGCGGGCCCTTCAGGAGTCCGAGGAGACCGAGTGGCGCCGGACGAACCCGGAGGCACGCGCGCGTGCCGAGGGTCTGACCGGCCAGCTTCAGGCGGCCGTGGACAAGCTCGGCGGCCAGATCGAGACCGCCCGGGCGCAGGGCAACAACGCCAGGGCCGACAAGCTCCAGAAGGAGCTGGACGGCCGTCAGGCACTGCTGGACCAGGCGCTCAAGGGTCTGCAGGAGTTCGGCGGTTAGATCGGTCGGATCTCGCCGGTTTCCCGGTTTCCTCGCACACCGCGACGCAGGAGGGGCTCCCGTACATCTCGTACGGGAGCCCCTTCCGCGTCCTACCGCCTGTGGTTACGGCCTGCGGGCCGAGGTCACGCGGTACACGTCGTAGACGCCCTCGACGCCCCTGACGGCCTTCAGGACGTGTCCCAGGTGCTTGGGGTCGCCCATCTCGAAGGTGAAGCGGGAGGTGGCCACCCGGTCCCTCGACGTCTGGACGGCCGCCGAAAGGATGTTGACGTGCTGGTCGGACAGGATGCGGGTGACGTCCGAGAGGAGGCGGGAGCGGTCCAGCGCTTCGACCTGGATGGCCACCAGGAAGACCGAGGACTGGGTGGGCGCCCACTCGACGTCGAGCATGCGCTCAGGCTCCCGGGACAGTGACTCGACGTTCACACAGTCGTTGCGGTGAACCGATACGCCACTACCGCGCGTGACGAAACCGATGATGGGGTCGCCGGGTACGGGCGTACAGCAGCGGGCGAGCTTCACCCAGACGTCGTCGACGCCCTTGACCACCACACCCGGGTCGTTGTTGCTGCGCCGCTTGCGGCCCCGGGCGGGCGGCACGGACTCGTCGATCTCCTCGGTGGCCGCCTCCTCGCCGCCGAGCGCCTGCACGAGCTTCTGTACGACGTTCTGCGCGGCCACATGGCCCTCGCCGATCGCCGCGTACAGGGACGAGATGTCCGGGTAGCGCATCTCGTGGGCGAGGGTGACGAGGGAGTCGCCGGTGAGGATGCGCTGGATCGGCAGGTTCTGCTTGCGCATCGCGCGCGCGATGGCGTCCTTGCCCTGCTCGATCGCCTCGTCGCGCCGCTCCTTGGAGAACCAGGCGCGGATCTTGTTGCGGGCGCGCGGCGACTTGACGAAGCCGAGCCAGTCGCGGGAGGGCCCCGCGCCGGCCGCCTTGGAGGTGAAGACCTCCACCAGGTCGCCGTTGTCCAGGGTGGACTCCAGCGGTACGAGACGGCCGTTGACCCGTGCCCCTATGGTCCGGTGGCCGACCTCGGTGTGCACCGCGTACGAGAAGTCGACCGGGGTCGCTCCCGCCGGAAGCGCTATCACGTCACCCTTGGGCGTGAAGACGAAGACCTCGTTGCGGGACAGGTCGAAGCGCAGGGACTCCAGGAACTCGCCGGGGTCCTCGGTCTCCTTCTGCCAGTCGAGGAGCTGTCGCAGCCAGGCCATGTCGTTGAGGTGGTCGTCCTTGCCGGTGGTCCTCGGCTGGTCCGACCGCACCTTGGAGGCGCCGGCGACGGCCTCCTGCTTGTACTTCCAGTGCGCGGCGATGCCGTACTCGGCGCGGCGGTGCATGTCGAACGTACGGATCTGGAGTTCGACGGGCTTGCCGTTGGGCCCGATGACCGTCGTGTGCAGCGACTGGTACATGTTGAACTTGGGCATCGCGATGTAGTCCTTGAACCGGCCGGGGACCGGGTTCCAGCGCGCGTGCACGGTGCCGAGAGCGGCGTAGCAGTCGCGGACCGTGTCGACAAGTACACGAATACCCACGAGGTCGTAGATCTCCGCGAAGTCACGGCCTCGGACGATCATCTTCTGGTAGACGCTGTAGTAGTGCTTCGGGCGGCCGGTGACCGTCGCCTTGATGCGGGCGGCGCGCAGGTCGGACTGGACCTCGTCGGTCACTATGGCCAGGTACTCGTCACGCTTCGGTGCCCGCTCGGCCACCAGCCGGACGATCTCGTCGTACATCTTGGGGTAGAGGATCGCGAAGGCGAGGTCCTCCAGTTCCCACTTGATGGTGTTCATGCCCAGGCGGTGGGCGAGCGGCGCGTAGATCTCCAGCGTCTCGCGCGCCTTCTTCTCCTGCTTCTCGCGCTTGAGGTAGCGCATGGTGCGCATGTTGTGCAGCCGGTCGGCGAGCTTGATGACCAGGACACGAGGGTCCTTGGCCATGGCGACGACCATCTTGCGTACGGTCTCGGCCTGCGCGGCCTCGCCGAACTTGACCTTGTCCAGCTTGGTGACGCCGTCGACGAGGAGCGCGACGGAGTCGCCGAAGTCGCGGCGGAGCTGGTCCAGGCCGTACTCGGTGTCCTCGACCGTGTCGTGCAGCAGGCCCGCCATGAGCGTCGCCGGGTCCATGCCCAGTTCGGCGAGGATCGTGGTGACGGCCAGCGGGTGGGTGATGTACGGGTCGCCGCTCTTGCGCTTCTGGCCGCGGTGCCAGCGCTCGGCGACCTGGTAGGCGTTCTCGATCTGGCGGAGCGTCGCCGTCTCGATCTTCGGGTCGTGGCCGCGCACTGTCCGCAGCAACGGCTCCAGAACCGGGTTGTACGGGTTGGAGCGCTGCACGCCGAGCCGGGCCAGCCTGGCGCGTACCCGGTTGGGGGAGGCGGAGCGGGCGGGCGGCTGGCCGGACGCCGGGCGGACCGCGGGCGCGGGGGCCGGGGTGGGCTCCGGCGTGGCCGGCTTGGGGCGCGAGGGCTCGGCCGCACGGTCGACGGGTGCGGACTGGGCGTGCTCGACCGGCCCGTGCGCGTCGTTGTTCGCGGTCCGCGCGGGCGTCGCCGCGGGCTCCGAGGCTGGCTCGGGCTTGGCGGCGGTCAGGGGCTGGGCCTCGTCTGCCAAGAGGACTCCTCGTGCGCGATCCGGGTCCCCCGGTCAGGCTCCGGAGTGCCCATGGTAGCGATCCCGGGCTCCGGCATCGCCTTCAGGCCGCTGAGACGGCCTTCTACGGGAGAAACGCAAGAGGCGGGCACCGGATTCCTCCGGTGCCCGCCTCCGTCGCTCCAGGTGCCCGCGGGCCGCCCCGCGGAACGCCTCAGATGGTGATCAGTGCCTCCAGCACCGCTCCCGACAGCGCGGATTCGAGCCGCTGCCGGCCGCCGAGGAAACCGAGCTCCATGAGGATCGCCAGACCCGCGACCTCCGCGCCGGCCCGCCGGATCAGCTGGACCGAGGCCTCGGCCGTGCCGCCGGTGGCCAGGACGTCGTCGACCACCAGGACGCGGTCTCCCGCGTTCAGGTCCTCGGCGTGCACCTCGATCTCGGCGGAGCCGTACTCCAGGTCGTACGCCTGGCTGAGCGTGGCTCCGGGGAGCTTGCCCGCCTTGCGTACGGGGATGAAGCCGAGGCCCGCCCGGACCGCGACCGGGGCGCCCAGGATGAAGCCGCGGGCCTCCAGGCCGACGATCTTCGTGGCACCGCTGCGGACCGCGATGTCCGCCAGGGCGTCGGTGAGCGCGGTGAACGCCTCGGGGTCCGCCAGGAGCGGGGTGATGTCCTTGAACATCACACCCGGCTCCGGGTAGTCCGCCACATCGCGGATACGGCTGAGCAGCAGCTCCTGGACGGCCGTCATCGGCGCTTGCCCGAGGGCCGGCCGCGACCCCGGTTACGGGACGCGGGCTGGTTGCGCGGGCCGACGACCGCGGGGGCGGCGTCGTCGTCCTCGTCGTACGGCTGCTCGTCGCTGACCTGGGGCGCCGGGGCCCCGCCCTGCGCGGCCTGCGCCCGCTTGGCGAGGACACGCTTCCTCAGGGCCTTCATCTGCGGCTCGCGCTCCTTGAGATCGGCGACGAGGGGCGTGGCGATGAAGATCGAGGAGTACGCACCGGCCGCGAGGCCGACGAACAGCGACAGCGAGATGTCGTTGAGCATGCCCGCGCCGAGCACACCGCCGCCGATGAACAGCAGACCGGCGACCGGTAGGAGCGCCACGACCGTGGTGTTGATGGAGCGGACCAGGGTGCCGTTGATCGACCGGTCGGCGATCTCGCTGTAGGTCCAGCGGGTCTGCTTGGTGATGTCCTTGGTCTGCTCCTTGAGGCTGTCGAAGACGACGACCGTGTCGTAGAGCGAGTAACCGAGGATCGTCAGCAAACCGATCACCGTGCCCGGCGTCACCTCGAAGCCGACGAGGGCGTAGATGCCGACCGTGATGGTGATGTCGTGGATGAGTGCCACGAGCGCGGCGATGGCCATGCGCCATTCGAAGGCGATCGCCAGATAGATCACGACCAGGACCATGAAGATCACCAGGCCCTGCCAGGCCTTGTTGGCGACCTGATCACCCCAGCTGGGGCCGACCAGATCGGCGTTGATCTTCTCGGGGTCGACCTTCAGGTTCTGGGCGAGGTCCTTCTTGATCGTGTCCGATTTGTTGGTGTCGATGCCGGAGATCTGGATGCGCAGACCGCCGTTGCCGAGCTTCTGCACGATCGCGTCGTGGCCGGAGGCCTCTTCCGCGTACTTCTCCGCCTGGCTCACCGACGTGCTGGTCTTCTCGGTGGTGAAGACGGCACCGCCCTTGAACTCGATGCCCATGTTCAGGCCGCGCACCGACAGGCCGAGGATGGCCGTGATGGTGATCAGGATCGAGATGCCGTACCAGATGAAACGCTTGCCGACGAAGTCGTAGCCGATCTCGCCGCGGTGGAGCCGGGCGCCGAGGGTGCCGAGTTTCGACATCTCACGCCTCCTTCATGTCGACGGGCGCGGACGCGCGACGGGTGCGACGGATGGGCGGTTGGGCGCCCAGGCGCTGCGGGTCGAGGCCGGACCAGCGGTGGCCCTCCGCGAAGAACTTCTTGCGGGCGAGGATCGTCATCAGCGGCTTCGTGAAGAAGAAGACGACGACCACGTCGAGCACGGTGGTCAGACCGAGGGTGAACGCGAAGCCCTGGACCTTGCCGACGGTGACGATGAAGAGCACCGCCGCGGCGAGGAACGACACGAAGTCGGAGACCAGGATGGTGCGCCGGGCGCGCGGCCACGCCCGCTCGACGGCGGGCCGCAGCGAACGGCCCTCGCGGATCTCGTCCCGGATGCGTTCGAAGAACACGATGAACGAGTCCGCGGTGATACCGATCGCGACGATCGCGCCGCAGACGGCCGGCAGGTTCAGCGCGAAGCCGATCGCCGGACCGAGCAGCGCCATGATCACGTAGGTGAGAGCAGCGGAGACCAGGAGCGAGGCGATGGCGATGACCGACAGACCCCGGTAGTAGGCCACCAGGTAGATGACGACCAGGGCGAGACCGATGCCGCCGGCGATCAGACCGGCGTGCAGCTGCTCGCCGCCGAGCGCGGCGGTGACCGTCGTGACGCTCGACTCGTGGAAGGTGAGCGGGAGCGCGCCGTACGACAGCATGTTGGCCAGGTCCTGCGCCTCGGTCTGGTCGAAGCTGCCGGTGATCTGCGCGGAGCCACCGGTGATCGCCGTGTTCACGGCCGGGTTGGAGACGACCTCACCGTCCAGGACGATGCCGAACTGGTTCTGCGGGGGCTGGCTCTGGGCGAGGCGGGTGGTGACCTCACCGAACTGCTTGCTGCCCTTGGACGTGAAGTCCATGTTGACCTGCCAGCCGGCGGCACCCTGCGTGTCGAAGGTGGCCTGGGCCTTCTTGACCTCGGTGCCGGACACCTCGGCCGGGCCGAGGATGAACTTCTGCCACTGCCCGGTCGAGTCCTTGCCACAGGCCACCGTGGGCTCACTGGGCTTGACGCCGTCACCGGTGACGGCACGGACCGCCTTCTTGGTGCAGTCGAGCGCCGCGTACTTCGCCTGGAGCGCCGCGGTCGCCGGGTCGGGGGCGGTGCTCGCCGAGGGCGAGGCGCTGGCGGGCGTGGACGGCGCGCCGCTCGGCGTCGGGGTCGCGTCGGCCTTCAGGGCGTCGGTGACCGGACGGCCCTGGGAGGTCGTACTGACCGACGGGCTGGGCGAGGCGGACGACGAGGAGGTCGCCTTGGCGCCCGACTTCGAGGCCGACGGCGAGGGGCTGCCGGACGTGCTCGCGCTCGGCGTGGGGGTGGGCGTCGCGGCGACGCCCTGGGGCTCCACGGCCAGAACCGGACGGAAGTAGAGCTTGGCGGTGGTGCCGACCTGCTTCCGGGCCTGCTCCGAGTTCGTGCCCTTGGGGATGTTGACAATGATGTTGTCGGATCCCTGGGTCTGCACCTCGGCCTCGGAGACGCCAAGACCGTTGACACGGCGGTTCATGATGTCGACCGCGGTGTCCATGTTGGTCTTGTTGATCGCGTTCGGCTGGCCCGGCTCGTTCTTCGCCGTGAGCGTGATGCTCGTGCCGCCGGCCAGGTCGATGCCGAGACGCGGAGTCGTGTGTCCCGAGAGGAACATGCCTCCGGTGAGCGCCACGATGGCGATCAGAATGAGGGCCAGCGAGCGTCCTGGCTTGCTCTGGGAGCTTGCGCTCCGGCCCTTCTTAGGTGCTGCCACCTTCTCGTACTCCCTCTCGGGCCGCCTCGCGCCGGGTCAGCGCGGCCGGCGGCCATGACATGGTGTCGGGACTCCCTGCGAGAACCGACGTGCCGGGGGTACGGGACGCGAGCGGATCGCGCCGCGCTCCTCCCCCGGAACGCGGCTACTTCGCGTCGGACTCGCCGTCGGTCTTCTTCGGCTCTTCTTCCGCCTTCACCTCAGCGGCCTCGGTCTCGTCGGCCGGCTCGTCGGCCGGCTCGTCGGCCGCGTCCTTCTTGCCGAGGTCGATGGGCTTGTCGTCGGAAGCGGCGGAAGCGTCGTCGGAGGGCTCGTCGGTCTCGGTGATGGAGGAGGCGTCGTCCGGGACGAGGGACTCGTCGGACTTCAGGTCGTGCTCGATGCCGTGAACCACGCGGTTGTACTCGTCGTCCGTGAGGACGGCGCCGATCGAGTTCTTCGCGAAGAGAAGCTCCACACCCGGGCCCGCGTCAAGGAGGACGGTCTCCTCGTTGACTTCCTTGACCGTCGCGTACATGCCCCCGATCGTGCGGACACCGGTGCCGGGCTGCATGTCGTTTCGCATCTGCGAGGCGGCCTGCTGCTTGCGCTTGGCCGAGCGGGTCATCAGGAACATGGCCCCGATGAGCACGATGAACGGGAGGAGGGTCACGATATTCACGGGACGGGATTTCCTTCGCACTACCGCGTCGGTGAGCGGCCTGGTGGATGGGGGTGTGGTCGGCGCCGCCCGCAAAGTTACAAAGGCGGCATCGGCGGAGTCTAAGCGAGTCCGCACTCCAGGAACAACGCTCAGCATCGCACCACGGTTCCTGAGCCCGCGAGCACCCTCGCCGTCACGCCCCGAACAGGTCCTGTTGTCCGCTTCCCCCCGTTGTGGAACGGGGCGGTGTGAGGCCGAGATGCGCCCATGCGGCGGGCGTCGCGACTCGTCCACGCGGGGTACGGGCCAGCAGTCCCTCCCGTACGAGGAAGGGCTCGGCGACCTCCTCGACGGTCTCCCGCTCCTCCCCCACCGCGACGGCCAGCGTGGAGAGGCCCACCGGTCCGCCTCCGAACAGCTTCAGCAGCGCTTCCAGGACGCCTCTGTCGAGCCGGTCCAGACCGCGGGCATCGACCTCGTAGACCTTGAGGGCCGCCTCCGCGATGGCGCGGGTGATGACGCCGTCGGCCTTGACCTGCGCGTAGTCCCGGACGCGGCGCAGCAGGCGGTTGGCGATACGGGGGGTGCCGCGCGAGCGGCCGGCGATCTCGGCGGCGCCTTCGGTACCGATCTCGACGTCGAGGAGGTTCGCGGAGCGGTGGATGACGCGCTGCAGCTCGGCCGGTTCGTAGAACTCCATGTGCGCGGTGAAGCCGAAGCGGTCGCGCAGCGGGGGCGGCAGCAGTCCCGCGCGCGTGGTGGCGCCGACCAGCGTGAACGGGGGCAGTTCGAGGGGGATGGCGGTGGCACCGGGGCCCTTGCCGACGATCACGTCGACGCGGAAGTCCTCCATCGCCATGTAGAGCATCTCCTCGGCTGGCCGGGACATGCGGTGGATCTCGTCGAGGAAGAGGACCTCGCCCTCCTGGAGGGAGGACAGGATCGCCGCGAGGTCGCCGGCGTGCTGGATGGCGGGGCCGCTGGTGATGCGGATGGGGGCGCCCATCTCGGCCGCGATGATCATCGAGAGGGTGGTCTTGCCGAGGCCGGGGGCACCGGAGAGCAGGACGTGGTCGGCGGTGGCGCCGCGCGCGCGTGCGGCGCGCAGGACGAGGTCGAGCTGTTCGCGGACCTTCTCCTGGCCGATGAACTCGTCCAGGTCCTTGGGACGCAGGGCGGCCTCGACGGCCTGGTCCTCACCGTCGGCGGACGCGGCGACGAGCCGCTCGGGGGCGGTGCTCTCGTCGGTCGTGTCGTCCCAGTTCACTGCGTTCTCCTAGCTGGGTGCGCCGGATGCGTGTGTCGGCCGGGGGTCCGGGGGTTGTCCCCCGGAACAGCACAGCATGCGTGTGCCTCGCGGTCGCGGTCGGTCGGGTGGTTCGTGCGGAGGGGCGTACGGCGGTGGGGGCCGCCGCAGGTCAGCGAGCTCCTGCCGGCCGTCGGGTCCCGCCGGTCAGCGGGCTCTGTTGAGGGTCTGCAGGGCCGCCTTCAGCAACTGGCCCACCTGGGGCGTGCCTTCGGCAGCCTCGGCCTGGGGTGTCACCGCGGCGACCGCCTCGTCGGCTTCCCGGGTCGCGTACCCGAGGCCGATCAGGGCCGCGTGCAGTTGGTCGCGCCAGCCGGTGGTGACCGGGGAACCGATGGCGGGGCCCGTGCCGAGGGGGGCGCCGAGGCGGTCCTTCAGTTCCAGGAGCAGCTTCTGGGCGCCCCTCTTGCCGATGCCGGGCACCGCGATCAGCGCCTTCTCGTCCGCCGTGGCCACCGCGCGGCGCAGGGCGTCCGGCGAGTGGACGGCCAGCATGGCCTGGGCGAGGCGGGGGCCGACACCGCTCGCGGTCTGGAGCAGCTCGAAGGTCTGTCGTTCGTCGTCGTCCGTGAAGCCGTACAGGGTCAGGGAGTCCTCGCGGACCACCAGGGAGGTGGCGAGTCTGGCCTGCTGTCCCATGCGGAGTCCGGACAGGGTGTTGGGGGCGCACTGGACGGCGATGCCGATCCCACCCACCTCGACCACCGCGGAGTCGGGGGCGAGGGCGGCCACCGGGCCGCTGACGAAGGCGATCATGCGAGGCGGCCTTTCGGGGTGGGTGCGGTGGGCGATGCGGCCGCTCTGGCGGCCTGCGCCTTGTGGAGAGCGACGGCCTGCTGGAACCGGTTCTGCGCGACGGCCTGCTCAAGGCGCGTCTGGGCGGGTGCGCGCCAGATGTGGCAGATGGCGAGCGCGAGGGCGTCGGCGGCGTCGGCGGGCTTGGGGGGTGCGTCGAGCCGGAGCAGCCGGGTCACCATTGCGCCGACCTGGGCCTTGTCGGCCCGTCCGCTGCCGGTGACGGCGGCCTTGACCTCGCTGGGGGTGTGCAGGGCGACGGGGATGCCGCGCCGGGCCGCACACAGCATCGCCACGGCGCTGGCCTGCGCCGTCCCCATCACCGTACGGACGTTGTGCTGGCTGAACACCCGCTCCACGGCGACGAATTCGGGCCGGTGCTCGTCGAGCCACTGCTCGATGCCCCGCTCGATCTCGACGAGCCGCAGGCCCAGTTCGGCATCCGGGGGCGTGCGTACGACGCCGACGCCGATCATCGTCAGCGGGCGCCCGGGGACACCCTCGACGACGCCGACACCGCATCGGGTCAGTCCCGGGTCAACTCCCAGTACGCGCACCCGCCCCACCCCTCTGTCCGGTCGCGGTCCGTCGACGGTGATCTTTGACTGCCGTCAGGCTATCCGCTGCCACTGACAACGGCGGCGGGCCGGTAGGACGTGTCCCACCGACCCGCCGGAACCGCTCGCCTCAGGGGCTCGCGCGGCAGTGCTACGCGTCGACCTTCTCCATGACCTCGTCGCTGACGTCGAAGTTGGCGAAGACGTTCTGCACGTCGTCGCTGTCCTCCAGGGCGTCGATCAGCTTGAAGATCTTCCTGGCGCCCTCTTCGTCCAGCTCGACCTGCATGGTCGGGACGAAGTTGGCGTCGGCGGAGTCGTAGTCGATGCCGGCCTCCTGGAGCGCGGTGCGCACCGCGACCAGGTCGGTGGCCTCGGAGATGACCTCGAAGGACTCACCGAGGTCGTTGACCTCCTCCGCACCGGCTTCCAGCACGGCGCCCAGGACGTCGTCCTCGGTCAGCTCACCCTTGGGGACGACGATGACGCCCTTGCGGTTGAAGAGGTACGAGACGGAACCGGGGTCGGCCATGTTGCCGCCGTTGCGGGTCATGGCGACGCGGACGTCCGAGGCGGCGCGGTTGCGGTTGTCGGTGAGGCACTCGATGAGCACCGCGACACCGTTGGGGCCGTAACCCTCGTACATGATCGTCTCGTAGTCGGCGCCACCGGCTTCGAGACCGGCGCCGCGCTTGACGGCGGAGTCGATGTTCTTGTTCGGGACCGAGCTCTTCTTGGCCTTCTGGATGGCGTCGAACAGCGTCGGGTTGCCGGACACATCAGCGCCGCCCGTACGTGCCGCGACCTCGATGTTTTTGATCATCTTCGCGAAGAGCTTGCCGCGCTTGGCGTCGATCACGGCCTTCTTGTGCTTCGTCGTAGCCCATTTAGAGTGGCCGGACATCTGCCTGTCTCCTTCGCGTAACCCAACTCTGTACGAACCCCAGAGATCCTACAAGGACTCCGCTGCAGGGTCCGCGCCCACGGCGCGTGCCATGTGGGCCCTCACCATCTCGACGAAGAGGGAGTGCACGCGGTGGTCGCCGGTCAGTTCCGGGTGGAACGACGTGGCGAGGGCGTTGCCCTGGCGTACGGCGACGATGTGACCGGCGTGCTCGGCGAGCACCTCGGCCTCGGCGCCCACGGACTCGACCCAGGGGGCGCGGATGAAAACGCCCTCCACAGGATCGCCCTCCACGCCCGTCACGTCGACCGTCGCTTCGAAGGACTCGTTCTGGCGTCCGAAGGCGTTGCGGCGCACGATCATGTCGATGCCGCCGACCGTCTCCTGGCCCGAGCGCGGGTCGAGGATCTTGTCGGCGAGCATGATCATGCCGGCGCAGGTGCCGTACACGGGCATTCCGGCGCGCACGCGCGCGCGGAGGGGCTCCATCACGCCGAAGAGGACGGCCAGCTTGGAGATGGTGGTCGACTCCCCGCCTGGGATGATCAGCCCGTCCACCTCAGCGAGTTCCTCGGGGCGTCGTACCGGCCTGGCCAGGGCGTCGGCCTCGGCCAGGGCGATGAGGTGCTCCTGCACATCGCCCTGGAGGGCCAGGACCCCGATGACGGGGGTGTCGTACATGGGTGACATGAGTGCTACCAGCCCCGGTTGGCGTAGCGCTCGGTCTCGGGCAGCGTGTCGCAGTTGATGCCGACCATGGCCTCGCCGAGGTTGCGGGACGCGTCCGCGATGATCTTCGGGTCGTCGTAGAAGGTGGTCGCCTTCACGATGGCGGCGGCGCGCTTGGCGGGGTCGCCGGACTTGAAGATGCCGGAGCCGACGAAGACGCCCTCGGCGCCCAGCTGGCGCATGAGCGCGGCGTCGGCCGGGGTCGCCACGCCGCCGGCGGAGAACAGCACGACCGGCAGCTTGCCGAGGTCGGCGACCTCCTGGACGAGTTCGTACGGGGCGCGCAGGTCCTTGGCGGCGGCGTACAGCTCGTTGTTGTCGTAGCCGCGCAGACGGGCGATCTCGTTCTTGATCTGCCGCAGGTGGCGGACGGCCTCGACGACGTTGCCGGTGCCGGCCTCGCCCTTGGAGCGGATCATCGCGGCGCCCTCGGCTATACGGCGCAGCGCCTCTCCGAGGTTGGTGGCACCGCAGACGAAGGGGGTGGTGAAGGCCCACTTGTCGGAGTGGTTGACCTCGTCGGCCGGGGTCAGCACCTCGGACTCGTCGATGTAGTCGACGCCGAGGGACTGCAGGACCTGGGCCTCGACGAAGTGGCCGATGCGGGACTTCGCCATGACCGGGATGGACACGGCCTCGATGATGCCCTCGATCATGTCCGGGTCGGACATACGGGCCACGCCGCCGTCCTTGCGGATGTCCGCCGGGACGCGCTCCAGGGCCATGACGGCGACGGCTCCGGCGTCCTCGGCGATCTTGGCCTGCTCGGCGTTGACCACGTCCATGATCACACCGCCCTTGAGCTGCTCGGCCATGCCGCGCTTCACGCGCGCGGTGCCGGTTTCGGGCGTCTGGGCGGAGTTGGAGAACGTGCTGGACACGGTTTGACCTCACTCGGTGAAAGAGGGCTGCTGCGGTACTGAGGAAACGTGAGGCGAGCAGGCCACCGCAAGGGCCAATGGGGAGCCGGTGGATCGTTTTCGCCCCCGCCGCCCCTACCCGTCCCATCCTGTTCCTGGGGGCTGCGCCCCCAGACCCCCGCTGTCGGCCCTGAAGGGGCCTCGTCCTCAAACTCCCCCAGAGGGGGGACCCCCAACGGGCTGGGTTTCAGCCCCTCCGGCGTTTGAGGAGCGGGGGTTCGGGGGCGGAGCCCCAGAAGGATGGGACGGGTAGGGGCGGCGGGGGCGAAAAAATGGCCTTACGCCGGCGCGCGCTCCGCCAGTGCCCCCGGCGGTTCGTCGTCCATCTCGAACGCCAGGGGGAACGGGGCGTGCCCCGCCAGCCGGAACCATCGCACCTTTCGGTGCCGGCGCAGCGC
The DNA here is from genome assembly GCF_045040105.1 of Streptomyces sp. NBC_01390. NCBI lineage: Bacteria > Bacillati > Actinomycetota > Actinomycetes > Kitasatosporales > Streptomycetaceae > Streptomyces > Streptomyces sp. NBC_01390. The sequence continues at coordinate 2,418,836 of NZ_CP109551.1, forward strand.
CCGCGCCGCCCGCACCGCGTCGTTGTGGAACCGCCGTGCCATCGGTACCCGGATCACCGCCTCGGTCAGCTCACCCGCCGCGGCCTCCCCGCCGGGGACCTCGCGTACCGCCTCGACCTGTCCCGCCTCCGCGAAGACGGCCCGCAGCGCCTGGCTCAGCTCGCTCTCGGCGACCTCCCGCTGCTCCTCCTCGGCCTGCCGCGCGGCGTGCGCCGCCTCGTAGAGCACGATCGAGGCGGCTGGATCGAGGACACCCGACGTGGCCAGTTCCTGGGCGACGGAAGCCCGGCGCAGCAGCTGTGCGTCGAGGCCGGCGCGGGTGGCGTCGATGCGTGCGTGCAGGCGGTCGAGCCGCCCTGCGGTCCAGCTCAGATAGAGGCCGATCGCGACGAGCCCGACAAGGATCCAGATGAGGGTTGCGGTCACGGGCGGCAAGGCTACCGTTCACCGGCGCCGCTCCCGCGTACCCCCGGTGGCTGCCTGGGTCAGTCCCTGGCCAGCCCCAACCGCGCCCGCAGCCCCGTCGTCGTCCGCTCGTCCGCCGCGACCGCCGTCGTGCCGTCCGTCACCGTCTCGTACACCGAAAGGATGTCCGCCCCGACCGTCGACCAGTCGAACCGCCGCACATGGGCGCTGCCCCGCTCCCGCAGCTGCGCGCGGCGGCCGGGGTCGCCCAGGAGCCGGACGGCCGCGTCGGCCAGGGCGTCCGCGTCCCCGTTCGTGAACAGTTCGCCCGCCGCTCCGTGGTCCAGGACCTGGGCGAAGGCGTCGAGGTCGGAGGCCAGGACGGGTGCACCCGCCGACAGCGCCTCGACCAGGATGATCCCGAAGCTCTCGCCGCCGGTGTTGGGGGCGATGTACACGTCCACGCTGCGCAGCAGCCGCGCCTTGTCCTCGTCGCTGACCATGCCCAGGAACTCGACCCGCGAGCGCAGCTCCGGCGGCAGGTCCTCCAGCGCCTCCTCCTCGTCGCCCTTGCCCGCGACCAGCAGCCTGGTCGCCGGACGGGCGTCGAGGATCTTCGGGAGCGCCTTCATGAGGACCGGCAGGCCCTTGCGGGGTTCGTTGATGCGGCCGATGAAGCCGATCGTGTCGCCCTGCCACCCGGGCTTCGGCTTGGCTCCGGCGAAGGAGTCGACGTCGACTCCGTTCGGGATGACCACCGCGTCGCCGCCCAGGTGTTCCACCAGGGTGCGCCTGGCGTACTCGCTCACCGCGATCCGGGCGCTGATCTTCTCCAGGGCGGCCTGCAGGATCGAGTACGCGGCGATCATGGCCCGGGAGCGCGGGTTCGAGGTGTGGAAGGTGGCCACGATCGGGCCCTGGGCCGCCCAGCAGGCCAGCAGGCCGAGCGAGGGCGAGGCCGGCTCATGGATGTGGATCACGTCGAACTCACCGTCGTGCAGCCACCGCCGCACCCTTGCCGCCGACAGGAAGCCGAAGTTCAGCCGGGCCACCGAGCCGTTGTACGGCACCGGGACAGCGCGGCCGGCCGACACGACGTACGGCGGAAGGGGGGTGTCGTCGTCGGCGGGGGCGAGGACGGACACGTCGTGGCCCAGGCGGATGAAGTACTCGGCCAGGTCGCGGATGTGGAACTGGACGCCGCCCGGTACGTCCCAGGAGTACGGGCAGACGATGCCGATCTTCACGGGGTGCCCTCTCCCGTGCTCTTCTCTGTGCTCTGCTCCGGATCCCTGCTCTTCTCCGGGTCCTTCGCGGGGTCGAGATCCGCGAGCCACAGCCGCTGCAGCATGTGCCAGTCCTCCGGGTGATCGGCGATTCCCGTGGCGAAGGCATCGGCCAGCGCCTGTGTCATGACAGACGTCTTCTCGGCCTTCGTACCTGTCTCGGGTACCTCGATCGGGGGGTGGACACGGCCTCGCATGATCGGCGAGTCGTCGTACCAGAGGGTCACGGGGAGCAGGAGTGCGCCCGTCTGCTGGGCCAGCAGGGCCGGACCGGCCGGCATCCGGGCCGCGTCGCCGAAGAACTTCACCTCGACGCCCGAGGCGGACAGGTCCCGGTCGGCGACCAGGCAGACCAGGCCACCGTCCCGCAGCCGCCGTGCCAGGGTGCCGAACGCGGTGCCGCCGCTGTGCGGCAGTACCTCCATGCCCAGGCCCTCGCGGTAGGCGACGAAACGGTCGTAGAGCGTCTCCGGCTTCAGGCGCTCGGCGACCGTCGTGAACCGTGTCTCCAGCTTGGTGGTGACCCAGGCACCGGCCAGGTCCCAGTTGCCCAGGTGCGGAAGCGCGAGTATCACGCCCCGGCCCGAGGCCAGACCGTCGGTCAGATTGTGCAGGCCCTCCGGGTCGAAGCCCGTCCGCACCCGCTCCGGGCTCCACGTCGGGAGGCGGAAGGACTCCATCCAGTAGCGCAGATACGAACGCATGCCCGCCCGCGACAGTTCGGCGAGGCGCTGCGGGCTCGCGTCGGGCACCACGCGCGCGTAGTTCGATTCGAGCCGTCGTACGCGCTCTCCGCGCCGCTTCCAGGCGAGGTCGGCGATGGTCCGGCCGAGCCGGTCGGCGACGGGCTCGGGGAGCTTTTTGACGGCGCCCCAGCCCGCCGCGTACGCACCGTCCGTGAGCCGCCCCCGCAGGTCGCTCACGACGCCGTCTCGCTGCTCTGGGCGGGGTTCTCGCTCGCGGCTGCGGCGTCCGCCTCCGCGGCCTCCCGGCGGACCGTGACGACGCGCTGGATCAACGTGACCAGGCTGCCGACGGCGACGATCCACAGGGCGACCGGCAGCAGGTACTGGATGCCGGGCACCCCGAACTTGTGCAGGCCCGCGAGACCGGCCGCGACCAGCGAGACCACCAGGCGCTCGGCGCGTTCCACCAGACCGTTGACGGCGACCGGCAGACCGATCGACTCGCCGCGCGCCTTGGTGTACGAGACCACCTGGCCGCTGGTCAGACAGAAGATCGAGACCGCGCACAGGACGTTGTCGTCGCCGCCGCCCGCGTACCAGAGGGCGAAGCCGCCGAAGATCGCGCCGTCGGCCACCCGGTCGAGGGTGGAGTCCAGGAAGGCGCCCCAGCGGCTGGAACGGCCCAGCTGGCGTGCCATGTTGCCGTCGACGAGGTCCGAGAACACGAACAGCGTGATGACGATCGTGCCCCAGAAGAGCTCGCCCCTGGGGTAGAAGACCAGCGCGCCCGCGATCACTCCGGCGGTGCCGAGGAGCGTGACCGTGTCGGGGCTGACGCCCCGGCGGATGAGAAACGCTGCGAACGGTGTGAGGACACGCGTGAAGAATGCACGCGCGTACTTGTTCAGCATGGCCTTCCCGAGGGTCGGTGTCGCCGCGCGGCCCCTACTGGCCACCGGCTGGCCCATCGTAGCGACGCGCGCGCGTGTGCGACGGTCGGGCACCCGCGCCCCTGTGTCACGGCCTGACGGCATCCGGGTCACGGCGGGATGTCGGCAGGCCGGATCTCCCTCCGCGGACGGGTCCCGCGCGCGGGACCCGTCCGCTCAGTCGCGTCCGTCGTATGGACGCACCGTGACACGAGTGCAAAGCTCGAAAGCACCGCGGGCGCCATCGGAGCCGCCGCCCAACGCGGATTCGGCCCGTCCGCGCCCACAGTGACCTCACCGTGCACGGGAGGCAGGACCATGGGCGACAAGGCGAACGCACACCCCGGAGCCGCCGGCAGGGCTACGGCGGCCGACCACCCCGCGTCCGTACGGAATGTGGTGCTGGTCGGCCACTCCGGATCGGGCAAGACGACTCTGGTGGAGGCTCTCGCGCTGACCGCGGGGGCGGTCAACCGGGCGGGCCGGGTGGAGGACGGCGGCACCGTCTCCGACTACGACGAGATCGAGCACCGGCAGCACCGCTCGGTACAGCTCTCGCTGGTACCCGTCGAATGGGGTGGATACAAGATCAATATTCTGGACACTCCCGGATACGCCGACTTTGTCGGGGAGCTCAGGGCCGGTCTGCGTGCGGCGGACGCGGCCCTTTTCGTCGTCTCGGCCTCGGACGGGGTGGACGGCTCGACGCGGATGGTGTGGGAGGAGTGCGCGGCCGTCGGTATGCCGCGAGCCATCGTCGTCACGCATCTGGAGTCCGCGCGCGCGGACTTCGACGCCATGACGCGGACCTGCGCGGAGGCCTTCGGCGCGGACGACCCCGACGCCGTACTGCCGCTCTACCTGCCGTTGCACGGCGCGCCGGGGCCGGACGGGCACGCGCCCGTGACCGGGCTGACGGGGCTGCTGTCGCGGAAGCTGTTCGACTACTCCTCCGGGGAGCGCGAGGAGTCCGTACCGGGCCCCGACCTGCTCCCGGGCCTTGAGGGGGCCCGCAACCGGCTCATCGAGGGGATCATCGCGGAGAGCGAGGACGAGACCCTCATGGACCGCTATCTGGGCGGCGAGGAGATCGACGTCAAGACCCTGGTCGACGACCTGGAACGCGCCGTCGCGCGCGGGACCTTCTTCCCCGTGCTCGCCGCCGCCCCCGCCGCCGAGGGCGCCCGGCAGGGCCTGGGCACGGTGGAGCTGCTGGAGCTGGTCACCGGGGGCTTCCCGACCCCGCTGGAGCGTGCGGCGCCCGGGGTCACCACGGTGGACGGCCGCCCTCGCGAGCTGAAGCCCTGCGATCCGGACGGCCCGCTCGTCGCGGAGGTCGTGAAGACGGCCAGCGACCCCTACGTGGGCCGGGTGTCGCTCGTCCGCGTCTTCTCCGGCACCCTGCGCCCCGACGAGACGGTGCACGTCTCCGGGCACGGCCTCGCCGATCGCGGCCACGAGGACCACGACGTCGACGAGCGGGTCGGCGCCCTGTCCGCACCCTTCGGCAAACAGCAGCGCACGCTCACGCACTGCATCGCGGGCGACCTGGCCTGTGTGGCGAAGCTGAACCGGGCGGAGACCGGCGACACCATCTCCGCGAAGGACGACCCGCTGCTGATGGAACCGTGGGTGATGCCCGACCCGCTGCTGCCGCTCGCCATCCAGGCGCACAGCAAGGCGGACGAGGACAAGCTCTCGCAGGGCCTCGCCCGACTCGTGGCCGAGGACCCCACCATGCGGCTCGAACACAACCAGGACACCCACCAGGTGGTCCTGTGGTGCCTGGGCGAGGCCCACGCGGACGTCGCCCTGGAACGGCTGCGCAACCGGTACGGAGTCCAGGTCGACGTCGTACCGCACAAGGTCTCCCTGCGGGAGACGTTCGGCGGGCGGTCCGCGGGGCGCGGACGGCATGTCAAGCAGTCCGGTGGGCACGGGCAGTTCGCGATCTGCGCGATCGAGGTGGAGCCGCTGCCGGGCGGCTCGGGCATCGAGTTCGTCGACAAGGTCGTCGGGGGCGCCGTGCCCAGGCAGTTCATCCCGTCCGTGGAGAAGGGCGTACGTGCCCAGGCCGTCAAGGGGGTCGTCGCCGGCTATCCGCTCATCGACGTGCGGATCACGCTGCTCGACGGCAAGGCGCACTCGGTGGACTCCTCCGACGCCGCGTTCCAGACCGCCGGCGCGCTCGCGCTGCGCGAGGCCGCCGCCGATGTGAAGATCCATCTCCTCGAACCTGTGGCCGAGGTGACGGTGCTCGTCGGCGACGACTACGTGGGGTCCGTGATGAGCGACCTCTCGGGGCGGCGTGGCCGGGTCGTCGGCACCGAGCAGGCGGGCGGCGGGCGGACCCTCGTACGCGCCGAGGTGCCCGAGATCGAGATCGACCGGTACGCCGTCGATCTGCGTTCCCTGTCGCACGGCACCGCCCGCTTCGACCGCAGGTACGCGCGGCACGAACCCATGCCGCCGCAGATCGCCGAGAAGGTCCGTGAACAGGCCGAGGGCGCCGCGTAGTTGGCTTCCGGTACCTCACAAGTCGCCTTCACGGAACGCTTTCCTCCACTTCGGCGGACGGCTTGTGCCGTCCGCCGCCCAATTGTCGGTGGCTGCGGATACGCTGATCACCTGATCAAGTTGTGACTCGATCAACGTGATGACCTGTTCAACAGGTGTGCGGAGCACGGAAGTCGGGAAAGGCCGCAGAAGCGGGTACGGCGGCGAGGGGGCGGCACAGTGGCGGACGACGGTTTCGATTTCAGTCCCGGGGCGCAGGTGCCTCTGTCGGGCTCCGCGGGCCAGACGGCGGCGACCTTCGCGCTGGCCTCGGCGGCCTACCGGGAGGACGACGAGGTCACCAAGATCCTGGAAGCGGACAACGAGTGGCACCAGTCGACGGTCAAGCCGCCCCGAGGTGCCTTTGGGAAGATCTTCCGGCCCAAGCTCGGTGAGGCCTTCTCGCGCGCGGTGATCGACCGCATGCTGGGTGCCGGCCGCAAGCCGCTCATCCAGTCCTTCGGCACCGAGCCGCAGGTCATCGTGGAGCACGCCCTCGCGGCCCACCGCATCCGGCGGGACCGCGACAACTGGCTCTCCGCGGTGATGGTGCTGTGCGGGGTGCTCTTCCTCCCCGGACTCCTGCTGTGGCTGCTGGTCTTCGTCGGCCGCGCGAACGTCGCCAAGCGCGCCGACAAGCGGGCCTCCGCCCTCGCCACCACCCTGCTGGTCGCCGTGGGCGCCTTCGCCGTGATCTTCCTGGTCAAGATGCCGTTCACCGGCTTCTGGGCCTGGTACGCACGCGCATGCGTCGTGCTGCCGGTCGTGGGCTGGCTGTGGGCCAAGCAGATCTGCGAGCGCACCGCCCAGGACCTCCGCGACCGCTGGGCCGGCCTGCTGGCCGGCGGTGGCGTCGGCGCGAAGATCCCCGAGGCGGTCCCCGGCAGCCCCGGCGAGACCGCCGCCGAACACCTGCGCAAGGAACTGGCCCGGCTCAGCGCCGAGCAGCAGTCCAACTCGGTCTTCTACGCCGGCCCCAAGGGCATACTCGGCATGGGCACCCGGTGGGGCAGCTGGCAGCTCGCCGAGGAGCTGGTCCCCCGGGAGGCGGGCAAGGAGATCCACCCCTTCCGCAGCTGGGACGTCATACGTTCGATCCACGACAAGCTGCGCATGCTGGAGCGCGGCCCGCTCAACACCGGCGGATTCACCAAGCCGACCCTGAAGCACTGGATCGTGACCCCCGTCGGCGAGGGCGCCAAGGAGGTCTCCCGGCCCAGCGGCACGGACGTGGACGCGTACCAGATCAAGAACCACGCGATACAGGACATCTGCAACAAGCAGCAGTTCGGCAGCGGCCAGCGGCACTACCTCGGGGTCCAGTGGACGCTCTGGGACGGCCAGTTGATCATCACGATGCTCATCACGGTGACCGTCCTGCACGAGACTCTGCGCATCGAAGTGACCGGGCACGCGCTCGGTCCGGTGCACTCCCTCTTCACCAGTAAACCCGCGGCGAAGGAGAAGGAGGTCCAGAAGTCGGTCAGGTTCTGGGAGACCCGGAAGGTCAAGCTGCCCCTGGTCGACGCGGACGAGGTCGTGCGGCTCGCCGCGCGTGCGCCCCTGACCTGGTACCCGCCGCTGCTGAACTGGCTGGGTGGCTCACTGGCTCTGCCGGAACCGTTCGGACTGCGGCACTCGTGGGCGGACCAGCCGTGGCGGCACCGCTTCATGGCAGACGACGCGCTGCGGGCGGCCACCCCGGTGCTGCGGGTCGTGCACGCGGCGGCGATCAAGGTCCTGGAGGAGAACGGGGCGGACACCGAGAAGTTCGGCACGCGGTCGTCGTTCCTCAGCACGGCGGTGCAGGATCCTATGCCGCGGAAGGCGGACGTCTACGACGCGTAGGCCTCCGGCGGTTGGGCGGTGGGGTCTGTTGGGGTGGGCGTCTGTCTGGGGGCTGCCGCCCCCAGGCCCCCGCTTCGGCCCTTAAGGGGCCTCGTCCTCAAACGCCGGACGGGCTGGGGGTGCGGGTCTGGGCTCGTCCTCAAACGCCGGACGGGCTGGGGGTGCCTGGGCCCGCGCTCGTGGGCCAGGCCTCCGACAGCATTTTTCTTGTGTCGCCCAGGAGTTGTGGGAGCACCTTCGTGTGGCCCACCACCGGCATGAAGTTCGTGTCGCCGCCCCAGCGCGGGACGATGTGCTGGTGCAGGTGGGCCGCGATACCCGCGCCCGCCACCGTGCCCTGGTTCATCCCGATGTTGAACCCGTGCGCCCCGGACGCCCTGCGCAGGGCCGTCATCGCCTGCTTGGTCAGTTCGGCCAGTTCGGCGGTCTCGGAGTCCGTCAGGTCCGTGTAGTCGGCGACATGCCGGTAGGGCACGACCATCAGATGGCCGCCCGTGTACGGGTACAGATTCAGTACGGCGTAGACCTGCTCGCCGCGCCTGAGGATGAGGCCGTCCTCGTCGGACTTGGCCGGGATCGAGCAGAAGGGACAGCCGTCGTCGGCCCCCGGGCCGGTCGGCTTGTTCTCGCCCTGGATGTAGGCCATCCGGTGAGGCGTCCACAGGCGCTGAAACGCGTCCTGCGTCCCGACTCCGATCTGCTGCTCCGGCTCACTCGTCATGCCATGCAGCATATTGCTTCGCCCATGTGGAGCGTGTCGCCGGGGCACGCCCCGGGACACCCGCCGCCAAGCTGGCGGAATGGACCACGACAGCCGCACGGAACGCTGGGAGCGGCGCACCGAGATCCCGCTCGGGGTGGCGTCCCTGCTCCATCTCACCCCGTACGCGGTACACGTCCTTGCCCTCGGCGGGTCCGGCGCCGGACGAGTCCTCTGGCCGGCGGTGCTGCTGGCCGCCTGGGCGGTCTTCGCGCTGGACTACGCGGTGCGCCGGCGGCTGAACGGCGTCGGTGCCCGGTTCGTACGGACACACTGGCTGGACACCCTCGTCCTGCTGCTGCACCTGCGTGGCAGTCCCCGGCTCGCGATGCACGCGCGCGTGATCGTCTACGCCGGTCTGTCGGTGGCACTGCTGGGGTTCACCGGCGCGCTGGCCGTGTACCAGCAGGAGCACAGCGAGCCCGGCGCGACGATCCGGACGTTCGGCGACGTCGTGTGGTGGACCTGCGCCACGCTCGCGACCGTCGGGTACGGCGATGTCTCTCCCGTGACTCCGGTCGGCCGGCTGGTCGCCGTGGGCCTGATGGCGTGCGGCCTCGCACTGTTGGGGGCGGTGACGGGGTCGTTCTCGTCGTGGCTGCTGCAGGTGTTCTCGCGGGAGGAGGAGCCGGCGCCGGACGGGCCCGAGGACGGCTAGAGGCCCCCGGGGAAGTGACTTCTCCGGGGGCCCCGACAGCTCTCGATCAGACCTGTACCCGCTCCGCCACGACCTTCGCGATCTTCGCGAGGGCGTCCGCGAAGGGGATGCCGTTCTCCTGCGAACCGTCCCGGTAGCGGAAGGACACCGTCTCACCGTTCATGTCGTCGTCGCCGACGATGACCATGAAGGGCACCTTCTGCTTCTGCGCGTTGCGGATCTTCTTCTGCATACGGTCGGACGACGAGTCCACCTCGACCCGCAGCCCCTGCTTCTTCGCCTCGGCGGCGAACTTCTGCAGGTACTCCACGTGCCCGTCGCCGATCGGGATGCCGACCGCCTGGACCGGCGCCAGCCATGCCGGGAACGCGCCCGCGTAGTGCTCGAGCAGGACGGCGAAGAACCGCTCGATGGAGCCGAACAGGGCGCGGTGGATCATCACCGGGCGCTGCTTGGAACCGTCGGGCCCGGTGTACTCCAGGTCGAACCGCTCCGGCAGGTTGAAGTCGAGCTGCACGGTCGACATCTGCCAGGTACGGCCGATCGCGTCCTTCGCCTGGACGGAGATCTTCGGCCCGTAGAAGGCCGCGCCACCGGGGTCGGGGGTCAGCGGCAGACCCTGCTTCTCGGCCACCTGACGCAGCGTCTCCGTGGCCTCCTCCCAGATCTCGTCCGAGCCGACGAACTTCTCCGGGTCCTTGGTCGACAGCTCCAGGTAGAAGTCGGTGAGGCCGTAGTCGCGCAGCAGGTTCAGGACGAAGGTGAGCGTCTTGTCGAGCTCCTCCGCCATCTGCTCCTTGGTGCAGTAGATGTGCGCGTCGTCCTGCGTGAAGCCCCGGGCGCGGGTCAGGCCGTGCACGACGCCCGACTTCTCGTACCGGTACACGGTCCCGAACTCGAAGAGGCGCAGCGGGAGTTCACGGTAGGAACGGCCGCGGGCGTCGAAGATCAGGTTGTGCATCGGGCAGTTCATGGGCTTGAGGTAGTAGTCCACGCCCTCGTCGAGCTGCATGGGCGGGTACATGCCGTCGGCGTACCAGTCCAGGTGGCCCGAGGTCTCGAAGAGCTTCCCCTTCGTCGCGTGCGGGGTGTAGACGAACTCGTAGCCCTCCTCCTCGTGGCGGCGGCGCGAGTAGTCCTCCATCACCCGGCGGACGATGCCGCCCTTGGGGTGGAAGACGGCCAGGCCGGAGCCGATCTGGTCGGGGATGGAGAAGAGGTCCAGCTCGTTGCCCAGCTTGCGGTGGTCACGCTTCTCGGCCTCGACGAGGAAGTCGAGGTGCGCCTTCAGCTCCTCCTTGGAGGGCCAGGCGGTGCCGTAGATGCGCTGGAGCATCGGGTTCTTCTCGCTGCCCCGCCAGTAGGCGGCGGCGTTGCGCATCAGCTTGAAGGCCGGGATGTTCCGGGTGGTGGGCAGGTGGGGACCACGACACAGGTCCTTCCAGCACAGGTCGCCGGTCTTCGCGTCGAGGTTGTCGTAGATGGTCAGCTCGCCGGAGCCGACCTCGACGTTCGCGCCGTCGTCGGTCGAGGCGGAGCCCTTGATGCCGATCAGCTCCAGCTTGTACGGCTCCGACGCCAGCTCCTCGCGAGCCGCCTCGTCGGTCACCACACGGCGGGAGAACCGCTGACCGCGCTTCTGGATCTCCTGCATCTTCTTCTCGATGACCTTGAGGTCCTCGGGCGTGAACGGCTTCTCGACGTCGAAGTCGTAGTAGAAGCCGTCCTTGACCGGCGGGCCGATGCCGAGCTTGGCCTCCGGGAACAGCTCCTGCACGGCCTGGGCCATCACATGGGCGGTGGAGTGGCGGAGGATGTTCAGGCCGTCCTCGGAGGAGATCTCGACCGGCTCGACCTCCTCGCCGTCGGCCACCGCGTACGCGAGGTCCTTGAGCTCTCCGCCCACGCGCGCGGCGACGATCGAACGTTCGCCGGCGAAGAGGTCGGCGGCCGTAGTCCCCGTCGTCACCACGCGCTCTTCCCGCTCGGAATCGCGATGGATGATCACACGGACGTCTGACACCGGTCTCTCCTGACTGCAGGTGGGTGCGGCGCCATACCGGGAGCGCGCGCAGTTAGGGATCGTACCGACCCGGGCCCGCCCTCCGCGAAACAGATACCGGGAGGCCCTTGTCACCGCCGCCCTCAGGCGTCCCCGCTGCACGCCTCCTCGAAGAAATCGAGGTTCTCCTGCAGCGACTTCATCAGCCGGTCCCGCTCCGCCTCGTCCACCTGCACGGGTACGACCCCGGAGGCCTGGGTCAGCCGCCGGAAGCCGCCCCGGCTCTCCAGCCGGCCGTGCACCCGCACCGGCAGCCCGACCAGGTGCGCGTGTCCGGCGATCCGGTACGCCTCCTCGTCCAGCGTCATCCGGACGTGCGGGATCTCGGCGCCGGCCAGTACCCGCAGGCGTACGGCGCCTTCGCCGCGCGGCCCCGACCTGCGCATCCGTACGACGGTGCCGGTGATGCGGACCGGCACCGAGGGTTCCTCGCGAAGGTACCGGGAGCCGGCCGCGCGCAGGGCGGGCAGATCTCCGGGCGAGAACTCGACAGGCTCGGGGCGGGCCGAGCAGCCTTCGGGGACCAGCGCGCCGGGTGCCCACTCGACGGCGATCCGGGCGCCCTCCGTACCGCGTACCAGGCCGACGAGGGCCTCTGTCAGCTCATGGCTGACGCCCGCCTCGACGGCTCCGTCGAAGGCGTCCATGCCGCCGGTGGCCCGGTGGTAGTCGATGGCCTCGCGGGTCGCGTACAGGGCCTGGTGGAGCCGTACGGCGAGGGGGCGGCCGGTGCCGACGGGGACGAACGCGGTGAGACTGCGCCCTCCGGGGGCGGCGCCGACGAGAACCTGGTCGAGGAGGGCGTCGGCGGTCCTGCGGTGGCGGGCGCCGTAGTAGCCGGCACGCGCGCGCGTGGCGAGGGCTCCGGCGAGCATCATCCGGCGGGCGGCCGAACGCAGCTGTTCCTCGACGGGCCAGGAGGCGATGCCGGCGGGGCCCGTCGGCACGTCACGCCACCAGCGGATCTCGTCGCTGGGCACGGCGAGGGCGACGAGCACCTCGCGCGCGGCGGGCGATCCGCTGCGGGCCAGCGCGACGAGGGCCTCGCCGAGCAGGTCATCACTGTCGGGGAACGCCCGGCTCTCGGGCACGAGGAGGCTCGTGCCGTTGCCGCCGGGCCCGGGTGGGGTCCAGCGGCCGTACCGTCCGGCGGCTCCCCCGCGCCGTTGCCAGCCGTGCCGGCGCAGAAGGGCGCCGAGCACGGTGGGGTCGACCTGTTCGGGGGCGGGCGGTTCGTCGTGCCAGGGGGTGTCCACAGGGTGCGGGCGGACGGGCCGCAGGGGCTCCTCGTTGGGCCGGTGCGTCACGGTCTGCCTCCCGTCCCGACCCGCGTCATGATCTCGCAGAGCGCGCGGTCGTCGAAGATGCGTGAGGTCGGTATCCGCACGGTGGTCCGGTGCCGGCCGGTGATGCGCTGGCCGGCGAGGTTGATCCAGTAGCAGCAGTGCCGCAGGTCGAGGCGGTCGTGACCGGCGCGCAGCCAGTCGTCCTGCGCGCGCGGTACGAGCATCACGACCAGGATCTTGTGCACCGAGACCGGGGTGCGGGCGAGTTTGGCCAGGTGGGCGTTGTCGAGCGTGAAGGAGAAGTACGGGCCCGGCGGGTTCGGTGCGATCTGGTACGTGCACTTCAGCTGGACCTTGATGGTGACCTCGTCGTCGACCGTGTGCCCGGGGGAGCCGTGGCTGACGTGCCAGTCGATGCCGTTGTCGGGGAACGGCTGGGACAGTGAGCAGCCAGCCGCCGCGGCCACGGCGTGCAGATAACCCACCTGCAGGGTCTCCATACAGGCGGTGGCGGCGAGGGTGCCTCGATGGGGTGCCGTGCGCTCGGGCAGCAGCCCGCCCCGTTCGGGCTGCGCTATCGCCATGACCAAATGCCTTCCAAGACAGACGAATTACCATGACAGGCCACTGAAGTGCGTAAACCTGTACCTCTGTTGTCTCCTTCCGGCGTACGGCGCAAACAGCCCGGGTATCACCAAACAGGCAGAAGACGGTGCGTCAGCTGCCGTGGGTGAACGAGGAGTTGCATAGGTATGACGTGCTGGTACGAGGGCCCTTTGGCCGCGTTCGACACGGAGACCACGGGTGTGGACGTCGAGACCGACCGGATCGTGTCGGCCTCAGTCGTGGTCCAGGAAGGTCCGGCCATCCGGCCGCGGGTCAGCCGCTGGCTGATCAACCCGGGTGTGCCCGTGCCCGCTTCGGCGACGGCGGTGCACGGGCTGACGGACGAACATCTTCAGCGCAACGGCCGCTGGCCGTCCCCTGTGGTGGAGGAGATAGCCCGGGCGCTGGCGGAGCAGGCCGCGGCGGGCCGCCCGCTGGTCATCATGAACGCGCCCTTCGATCTGACCATGCTGGACCGGGAGTTGCGCCGCCATCGCGCCTCGTCGCTCGACCGCTGGTTCGAGTCGACACCGCTGCTGGTGCTGGATCCCCGGGTCCTGGACAAGCACCTGGACCGCTACCGCAAGGGCCGCCGCACCCTGACGGACCTGTGCGCGCACTACGGCGTGACGCTGGAGGGCGCCCATGACGCGGCGGCGGACGCGTTGGCCTCCCTGGAGGTCGTACGGGCGGTCGGGCGCCGTTTCGCGACCCGGCTGGAGCGCCTCTCCCCCGCCGAACTGCACACGCTCCAGGCGGTGTGGCACGCGGGGCAGGCGCGCGGCCTGCAGGCGTGGTTCGCGAAGAGCGGTACGCCGGAGGCGGTCGATCCGGCGTGGCCACTGCGTCCGGAGATGCCGGCGGCGGCCTAGCCGTACGGCTGCTTCACGGCAGCTGTGCGAGCGCATGAAAAAAACCGGTCCGTCGATGACGGACCGGCTTTCCCGGTGGGCGATACTGGGTTCGAACCAGTGACCTCTTCGGTGTGAACGAAGCGCTCTCCCACTGAGCTAATCGCCCGGGAACGCACCGAACAATACAGGTCCGGACGGGCTTCGTTCAAACCGCTTCGTTCAGACCGCTTCGGTCAGGCCGCTTCGGTCAGGCCGCGCGGAGGTGTGCGGCCAGTCCTCGGCGTCCCGCGCGCATCATCAGGGCGTGGTTGGCGCGGAAGAGCGGCCGGCCGGGCACGGCGAGGCGGCGCATCAGCGGCTTGGTGACGTCCACTTCCTGGTCGTAGTCGGCCCGGGTGCCGGAGCCGGCCGCGGTGAGTGTCCAGCGTGCCCAGCCGTCGAGGTCGCCGGTCATGGCGATCTCCAGGACTCCGGCCGCCGGATCGCGGCGCACCTCGCGCGCGGTGAAGGTCAGGTCGTAGGGCAGCAGGGAGCGGATGCGGATGACCCCGCTGGTGTCGTCGATGCGGTCGACCGCGCGCACCTGCGGCCACCAGCGGGGGTACTCCTCGGCCTGCTCCAGGGCGTCGTACACGGCGGCGAGGGGCGCTGCCAGGGTCCAGCGGGCGCGGAAGCGGTAGTGACTCCAGTCCATGGGGGGAGTGTGCCCGCGTGCCCGCCCTCACCACGGCATCGCGTGGCGGGGGCGGGCACCGGGGTTCCGTTACGAGGGCATTTTGTCGCCGAGCAGGGCGAGGTTCTCGATGGCGGCGAGGCCGTAGAGGGCGGTGTCGTTGGTGTACACCCAGTTGGCCTCACTGCCCGGGACGAGGGTGACCGGGCCGCTCACCGGCTCGGTCTTCCAGGGCGCCGACTCCTTGTAGCCGTCGGAGTTGTAGAACTTGTCCCAGGCGCGCGCGGCGAGTTTCGCGTCACCGGTCTTCACGGCCGCGTACGCGTCGAGGCGCGAGTGGCCCTGGAACAGCAGCAGGGTGCCGAAGTTGGACCCGTAGCGGGCCGCTTGTTCGGCTTTGGTCGCGTTGAAGTAGCGGCAGTAGTCGAAGTACGCCTCGTTGAACTTCGGCATGTCGACCAGGTCGATGAGTTCGGCACACAGTTCGTTGAGGCCGAAGACCGCGGAGAGGTGCGAGACGCCGACGACGGGCGCCGCGGCGACGGCGAACTTCCCGGTGTCGAGGTCGTACAGCCCGCTGCCCTGCACGAAGCCGTTGGGCTGGGCGGCGATGGTCTCCATGGTGGAGAGCACGCGTGCCTTGGCCTTCTCCCACTTGGGGCCCTTGCGTTCCCACTCGGTCAGCCAGGCCGACACCAGGCCGCTCCAGTCGGTGCCGAAGCCGATCGACAGGGCGTGCCGGTCGGGTGTGTACGGCTCGGTGCGGATCTTGCGCAGCGGGTCCAGGGCGAGGAAGGTCTCGTCGCTGTCGACATTGGCGTGCATGAGGTCGCCGACGCGTTCGTCACCGGTGAGGAAGTAGTAGTAGCGCCGGTAGGTGGTGTTGGCGATGCGCTGCTGCTTGGCGCTGTCGGCGTAGTGCTGGACGCCGTGCCGGGTGCCGAGGCCGGCCCACTGGCCGAGGTGGTAGACGTCGACCTCGCCGGTGTGGCGGGTCATCGCCTCGGCGAAGCGGAAGATGTCGGCGCGGCCGGAGCGCAGGTACGCGAGCCAGAGCCAGAGGTCCGGCGACAGTTCGGAGTTGTCCCAGGCGTAGCCGCCGACGTCGTACCGCCATTGGTGCCTCGCGGGGTCGTACGAGTGCATGATGTCGCCGTAGTCCCAGAAGCCGTACCAACGACGCATCTCCACCTGTTCCTTGTAGTAGGTGAAGAGGAAGTCGAGGTGGTCCTCGATCTTGGCCTTGGCGGGTGTGGAACGGTCGGGTTCGGAGTACAGCCCCGGGCCGAAGACCTGGGCCTTGATGAGCTGCTTGGGCGGGGCGGCCAGCTGCGGCAGCACCCGTACCGCTTCGACCTGTTCGGCGAGTTTCTCGGCGCTCGGGGTCGACTCGTTGGCCCAGAAGAGGAGTTCGGAGGTACGGGCGATGCCGTAGGGGGTGCCGAAGCCGGGTTCGTAGTCCTCGTAGGTGATGTTGAGGCCTTCGAGCTGTTCGGCGAACGTGTCCTGGCCCATGCCGTCGTGGTAGAAGCGCAGGTCCATGGGCTGGGCCTCGGGCGACCAGAGCCAGAGGGTGACCTCGGCCTCGTCGGTCTGGGCGTCGCGGATGTCGAGCTGGGCGGGGTGCTTCTCCCAGAAGTCCCGCAGGCCGAAGGAGAGTCCGCCGCTGGCCCCGCCGACGTAACCGAACCCGGAGGCGCGCTTGCCGCCGCCGGCGCCGATCCAGCCGTGGCCCTTCTTGGTTCGCTTGCGGAGGGTGAAGCCGTCGGCGGAGAGCTGGGAGAGCGTGTAGTCGCCCCACTCGGGGATGTACTGGAGGCGGGTGGTGACGCGCTGGTCCCAGGTCGAGGGGTCGGGCAGCCTCTCCCCCGCGAACTGGGCCGCCTGGACGGCCGCTCCGGGGTCGCGCCGCAGCCCGGTGATGCCCTTGACGGCCTCGCGCAGCAGCCCGGCGCCGTCGCCGCCGATCCGGATGTGCCGGTCGTACGAGGCGTCCCGCATCGGCACGCTGAAGCGGACCCCGATGCCGCGGATGAAGTCGCCGGAGGCCTTGCCGGGTTCCTGGGTGCCGTCGTACGTGATGGTGTGGACCATGCGGAAGGAGTCGGCGCCCGCATAGAAGTAGAGGCGGATCGAGAAGGGGAGCCAACTGCGGCTGCCCTTGCGGTGCTTGCCGTCGATACGGACAACTGCCCTTACCGGGCCGTCCTGTTCGACCTCGACCTTGCTGATGGCGCTGTCGAAGCGCTCGAACCTGGTGGCGCCCTGGTCCTCGTCCTCGATCTCGGGCTGGCGGATGAGGACGAGCCGCCCGTTCTTCGCGATCTCGGTGGAGCCGCGGGTCACCGACTTGACCAGCGTGGAGCCGGACTTGGCGATGCGGGCGGTGATGACTCCGGTCGATATGTCGATGGTTCCGCCGCTCTTGTCGACGGTGATCCTCGCGGCGGGGGTCTCGGGCGTCCCGGCGGCGAGCATCAGCTTGCCGTTGCCCGAACTGACCGCGTGCGCGGTCCACTTGAGGGATCCGTCGGGCCAGTAGGCGAGCGGCCAGGACTGTACGGGGACGGACTTGCCGTCGGCGTCCGTGAGCGCGAAGGTCTGGCCGGCGTCATGGGTGCCCTTCGGCCAGGGCACGCCGACCGTGGAACCGGGGGCGGCACCGAGGCCGCCGTCCTCCAGCCAGTCCAGGGTCACGGGACCGGAGTCGGTCTCGGCGGCTCCGGGCGCGGCCTGCGCGTCCTTCGCTCCCAGGGCCCAGCTGAACTGGGCGGCGGCTCCGGCGACTGCGGCGGCCTTGAGAAGGGACCTGCGGGGGATGGGAGACATGAGGGACCAGCCTTTCCTTTCCGTGCGGATGCGGGGGTGGTCAGGGGCATGAAGAGAGCAGGGGGCGTGAGGAGTTCAGGGGCATGGCAGAGAGAGGTACGACGCCCGGGGCGCCGACCTGGTGCGAGAGCGCCGCCCGTCAGCGGCGCCGGTACCGCTCCTCGACGGCGACGGACGCCGCCGCGACGGCGCCGAGGACGGGCACCGCCAGCGGCGGCAGGAACCCCGCGGACAGCGCTACGACGGCCAGCCCGCAGACGACCAGGAAGGAACCGGCGGGATCGCGCACGGTCCGGCGTCCGGCGTCCGCGAGCAGCGCCCGCCAGCGGTCGCCCGGCGTCCAGACGGCCGCCGCGCGCAGCAGGGCCACGGCGAGTGCGATCAGCGCGAAGATGCCGACGGCCCCGACGAACTGCCCGCCGGGAATGCCGGCCCGCGCGGCCAGGACGTCCACCCAGACCGCGGCGGCCACCGCCCAGCCGACGAGCCCGACGAGCCATCCGCCGCGCACGGCGGCCCGGAAGTCGGCGACGAACTCCCGCCAGCCGCCACCCACATAGGTCGTACGACGCCGCAGATGCCGTGCGCCGGCGGCGAAGGCGGCCGGGTAGGTGAGGACTCCGAGGCAGGCCACGGCGATCCACACGCCGGTGAGCAGACACTCGGCGAAGACCGCGAAGCGCTCGCCGAACACGGACTCCCTGCGCCGAGAGCGTTCCTTCACGCGTGTCGTCTGGGCCATGGTGGCCGCCTCAGCCCTTCAGTCCGGAGGTCGCCATACCGTCGATGAGGTAACGCTGGAAGGCCATGAAGAAGGCGACGACAGGCACCAACGCCACCAGCGACATGGCGATCATGCTGCCGTAGTTGGAGATGCCCTCCTGGTCGCGGAACATCATCAGGCCGAGCGAAACCGTGTACTTGGAAGGGGTGTTGAGGTAGATCAACGGCCCCATGAAGTCGTTCCACGCGTTGATGAAGGTGAAGATGGCGCTGGTGATGATGGCCGGGCGGCTCAGCGGCAGCACGATCGACCAGTAGGTCCTCAGATGCCCGCACCCGTCGAGCTTGGCGGCCTCGTCCAGTTCGCGCGGCAGCCCGCGCATGAACTGCACCATCAGGAAGACGAAGAACGCCTCCGTGGCGAGGAACTTGCCCGCGACGAGCGGCACGAGCGTGTCGATGTAGCCGAGGTTGCGGAACAGCACGTACTGCGGGATGAGCAGCACGTGGTACGGCAGCAGCAGCGTGCCGATCATCAGCGTGAACAGCAGGTTCCGCCCGGCGAAGCGGATCTTGGCGAAGGCGTACGCGGTCAGCGAGCTGGAGATCACCACGCCGACGACGGCCAGGCCCGCGTACATCAGCGAGTTGGTGAAGAAGCTGGTGATGGAGATCCCGGAGATGCCGTCGGCGAGCCCGGAGAAGTTCGCCCAGACCGGCTTGGTGGGCAGCAGGTCGAGGCTGGCGATGATGTCCTTGCTCGGCTTGAACGAGGCGCCGAGCACCCAGATCACCGGGTAGAGGACGACCGCGAGCACAAGGAGCGCGCCCACGTGCCAGGCGAGGGATCCGATGCGCCGCCGCTCGTTCGCGGTGCTCACAACAGGGCTGGTGGCGCTGGTCATTTGGCGGCCTCCTCGTAGTGCACCCACTTCTTCTGCGACCAGAACAGGACCGCCGTGACGAGTGCCACCGCGATCACCAGCGTCCAGGCCATCGCGGAGGCGAAGCCCATCTGGGCCTCCTTGAAGCCCTTCTGGTAGAGGTAACAGGTGTAGACGAGGGTGGCGTCGGCGGGCCCGCACCGGGTGTCGGACACGACATAGGCGGAGCCGAACACCTGGAACGCGTGGATCGACTCCAGCAGCACGTTGAAGAACAGCACCGGGGAGATCATCGGCAGGGTGATGTTCCAGAACCGCCGGAAGGGACCGGCTCCGTCCATCTCGGCGGCCTCGTAAAGCTCTTGCGGCACCTGCTTGAGGCCGGCCAGGAAGATGACCATCGGCGCGCCGAACTGCCAGATGCTCAGCGCCACCAGGGCGTACAGGACGTAGTCCGGGTTGCCGATCCAGCCGCCGACGTCGAGCCCGAAGACCTTCTGGGTACGGTCCACGACGGCGTCGTCGGAGAACAGCGCCCGCCAGACGAAGCCCACGGAGACGCTGGCCCCGATGAGCGACGGCATGTAGAAGGCGGCCCGGTACAGGGACTGTCCGCGCCGCTTCTGCGCGAGCAGCAGCGCCACTCCGAGCGCCAGGAGCAGCTTCAGCGGGGTGGCCACGACGACGTACTTGAGCGTGACCTCGACCGACTTCTGCCAGCGCGGGTCCTGGAACATCGTCGTGAAGTTGTCCAGCCCCACCCACTTGGGCGGCGTGAACAGGTTGTAGCTGGTGAACGCGTAGTACAGCGACGCGATCATCGGCCCCGCCGTGAGCAGCAGGAACCCCGCGATCCACGGCGACATGAAGAGATAGCCGGCGAGGTTCTCGCGGCGCCGCCCGCGCCGCCCGGCGACAGGAGCGGCGGACCGCTTCTGCGCCGGGCGCGCGGGCGCTTCTTTGACGAGCGTCATGGTGGTACGTCCCCTCAGCCCGCGAACGCGGCCTTGGCCTCGCTGAACAGCGCCTTCGCGCCGTCGGCCGGCTTGGTCTTGCCCTGGGCGATCTCGCCGCCGATACGCAGGAAGGCCGCCTCGACGACGTCCGCGCCGGACGGGTGCGGGGTGATCTTCCCGAGCACGCCGGCCTTGGCGACCTCGTCCTCGTAGGCCGAGACACCCTTGTTGTTGGGGTCGGTCGGCTTGAAGGCGTCGTACTGCTCGGTCGTGGCGAGGATGCCCCGGTCGTAGCCCATGATCTTGCCGACCTCGGGGTCGTGGACCATGAAGCTGATGAACTGGGCGACCTCCTTGGGGTGCTTGGTCCCGGAGAAGCCGCTGAGCATCAGCGAGCCGAGGTACTGGCCGGTGTCCTTGCCGTCCGTGGTGGGGATCGGCGCGAGCCCGTAGTCGGACTCCCCCTCACCCTCGTAACGGATGGAGAAGTTGTCCCAGGTGAATTCGGAGGCGGCGAGCCCCGCCGACAGACCGGACTTGGGCTTGACCTGCTCGATCTTCTTGGGGTCGGCGACAAGACCGGCCTTCACGCGCTTGTAGCCGTCCTCCCACCACTGCGTCACGTCGTCCTCGGTGAAGCCGAGATCGGTGTCGGTGAAGAAGGCCTTGCCGTTCTGGCGCAGGTACAGGTCGTAGAGGTACATGATGGCGAAGTAGCCGGTGTCACCGGAGATCTTCAGCTTGTCCTGGATCGTCTGCAGGGCCGCGAAGTACTCGTCCCAGGTCCAGCCGAACTTCGCCTCCACGCCCGCCTTCTTGAAGGCCTTGAGGTCGATGACGAGCGCCATGGTGTTGGCGCCGACGGGAACGCCGATCTGTTTGCCGTCGACCTGACCGTTCGCCAGAACGCCGTTGCGGAAGTTCTCCAGGCTCAGATTCCCGGCGTCCGCCTGCGCCTTGAGATCCAGCAGAACGCCGCGCTTGTCGTACTTGCGAAGGAAGCCGACCGCATTCTGGAAAACGTCCGGGGGATTACCCCCGGAGGCCTGGGTCTGGAACTTCTCCCAGTACGCCTCGTAGTCGGTGAATTCGGGCTTGATCTTTATCTTCGGATACTTCTTCTCGAAGAGCGCGATCGTCTTCTTGATAGCGATGGTGCGCGGTTCGCCGCCCCACCACGCATAACGGAGCGTCACATTCCCGTCCCCGGCGCCACTGTCACCGCCGCACCCGGTCGTTGCCGCCAGCCCCAGCGCGGCCGCCGAGGCTCCGGCCGCCTTCAGGATCGTTCGCCTCTCAACATTCCCAATTTCAGGCACAGTCAGGCCCTCCCCGCGACGTCGTTGGCGCCTGCGTGAATCGTTTCAAGTAAGCGCTTGCTGGCACAAGCTACGGAGGGGCTCGGAGTGCGTCAATGATTCGGACAGGATTTTTCTGTGAGCAGGCCGGGTGGGGGCGGAGCGCAAGTCGACCCGACCTGCTGGAACGGAGGCCGACGTCGCAGGTGAGGCGCCCGGGGTCGACCGGTCGAACATCGGCGGATCACGGGTGTTTATTTGGGGCGGGGCCGAAATGCGCCTACCGGATAGGGAGTTGGAGCCCCGCGGAATAGTCGCTCACGTCGTCGCGACGGGGGATCGACGGGAACGAGAGGCCACCCTGCCGGAGGACTTGCGGCAGCCTTTCGGGCCGCCCTGTGCGACCGCGGGAAGGATGCGGGAGGGCTCGGCGGAGTGAGCGGGGCGGAGCCGGCGACGGCCACACGGCCGGAGGGGTCGGACGGGGCTTCACGGACCCGGCCCAACGACAAGTGCGGCCCGTGTCCAATATTTCCGTGGACACGGGCCGCACTCGATCCGGTGGGCGATACTGGGTTCGAACCAGTGACCTCTTCGGTGTGAACGAAGCGCTCTCCCACTGAGCTAATCGCCCGGACGCAGAGAGAACATTACCCCATGTCAGGGGGTGCCCCCGCCATGCGCCGGATCACTGATCCTTGATCTTCCAGGGCATTTCCAGCCCGAACTTCCATACGTAGATCCCGACAAGAACCGCCACGATCACCAGCCCGATCGTCGTCAGGATGATGTTGCGGCGGCGCACCCTGGGATCGAGCGCACGCTGTGTCGCCTCGGTGACCTTGCGTTTCGTCCAGCGCAGCACCAGCTGGGCCCAGACGAACTCGGTCGCCCAGATCGCCATGCCACCGAAGATCACCAGCCAGCCCGGCCCGGGCAACGGCAGCATGACGATGCCGGCACCGACCACCGCGAGGCCCACGACGAACACGCCGACCTGCCAGCTCACGTGCAGCATCCGGCGTGCCTTGATGAATTCCGGCGCTCTCGATCCGAGCTCACGCTCGCTCGCGGCCTCGCCGGTCCCGACCTCGGCCGGTGCCGCGGCGGCCTCGCCGGGCTTGTCACTCCCCGTATTCATGCGGCCAAACCCTACCCGACGGAAACCGGTCACCGGAATGGTCGTAGCCGACGAACCGTCTCTCGGCCGGAAGAGTTACGTAAACACACGCAAAACACTCAGAGGGGTTTACAACGGCACCGTAGGTGGCATGTCGATTTCGCCGACGTGCGAATCCCCGAGCGCACACTGAGCGAAAGGCCATGGCGCTTATGAACACCACGGTCAGCTGCGAGCTGCACCTGCGCCTCGTTGTGTCGAGCGAGTCCTCACTGCCCGTTCCCGCAGGACTGCGGTATGACACGGCCGATCCCTACGCCGTGCACGCCACCTTCCACACCGGAGCCGAGGAAACCGTCGAGTGGGTGTTCGCCCGCGACCTGCTCGCGGAGGGCCTCCACCGACCCACCGGTACCGGTGACGTCCGAGTCTGGCCGTCCCGGAGTCACGGCCAGGGCGTTGTCTGCATCGCTCTGAGCTCGCCCGAGGGCGAGGCCCTGCTCGAAGCACCCGCACGAGCCCTGGAGTCCTTCCTGAAGCGAACGGACGCCGCTGTGCCACCCGGCACGGAACACCGCCACTTCGACCTCGATCAGGAGCTGTCCCACATCCTGGCGGAAAGCTAGGACGGGGCACCCCGCTGAGCCGCCCGGCGCCGTCCACTCGGGGAGACGGCTCGGGTCACTACAACCGCATATGGCACACTGCCGCCGCCCCGCGGGTTTCCCGCGGGGCGGCGGCAGTGCGTCCGCACGCCCGCCGGGGCAGGGGGCTCCCGACCCTGCCGGGCTTGACGCCCCCCCCTCCGCCGCCGCGAGCCACTAACATCGGCCAGCATCGGCGGGCGGGTGCCCGCCCGACCGCCCAGGCAGGCCAGGGAGAGCAACGTGCTGATCACCCACGACACCCGGTGCGCCCTCGACACCGTGGTCGATCTGGTGAACACCGCGCCGGACGACGACACCACGGACGCGTTGCCCGATGTCGACGCGCTCGAAGATTTCGTACGAAAGCACAACATCAGCGATATCGGCGTGCTGTCGGAGATCGATCTCGCCGCCGTGCGCAGGATCCGCGGACGGTTCGCCGGGGTCTTCGCCGCCCAGGAGGCCCGGACCGCCGCCTCACTCATCAATGAGCTGGTCGCAGCGGCGGGTACGACACCCCGGCTCACCGACCACGACGGCTACGACTGGCACGTGCACTACTTCGCCCCCGGCGCGTCCATCGCCGACCATCTGGCCGCCGACTGCGGGATGGCCCTCGCGTTCTTCGTGGTCGCCGGCGAGCAGGAGCGGCTGCGGCGCTGCGAGGCCCCGGACTGCCGACACGCCTTCGTCGACGTCTCCCGCAATCGGTCTCGCCGCTACTGCGACAGCCGCACCTGCGGAAACCGGCTTCATGTGGCGGCTTACCGGGCGCGCCGCAAGGAGTCGGCGAGCTGACGGCCGGAAAGCCTGAGCTTGATGCTGACGCAGCCCCCGGCGGATGGCGCCGGGGACTGGCGTGTACAGCTCACAGCAACAGCAGATCATGCAACGAAGCCATGAGCAGCAGACACCCGATCACCGCAAGGAAGATCATCAGCGGTGGCTGGGAAAGGGCGAAGAGGCACCCGCGCGGCTCGTCCTTCGGCGGCACGGCCTCGCTCTGTGTTGTGTCCAGCATCTCGCCGCGATGATGACGCAGCCGGGACCCTCAATGCGATCAACGCGCCCGAAATGCACGGTAGTTCGCTGAATTCCGTAATGTGCGCGGCGAGTCATGATCACTTCCGAGCGACCTCCGTCGCCTCCCGGCCGTTTGTGTCGTTTCAGTACGTCAGCCGCCGTACCCCGTCATACGCCGCGCTTCCTCAGATTCCGTGCTTCTTCATATGCCGTGCTTCTTCAGGATCGCCTCGATGTCGCTGAAGTCGTCACCGGCACCGCGCGGCTTGGCAGCGGGCTGGGCCGCCGGGCGGGAGGCGTTGCCCCGCCCCTGGGCCAGCGAGGGCGCGGAGGCCGCCGGAGCCACCGCCTCACGCTGCGCAGACCGCATCTCCGCACGTTCCTTTCGGGTACCGCCCCTTCGCCGCTCCACGGCGCGAGTGGCCGTGAAGAGCAGCCAGGCGCCGCCGAGCACGCAGAATCCCGCCCAGGCGGAGGGGCTGAACGCGGTGTCGGCCACCCACCCGACCACCCCGGTCATCACCAGGCCGATGGGAACCAGCGAGTACGCGGCGATTCGGGCGGCCGCGAGAAAACGCTTGCGGTACGCCGTGACCACCGCGATGCCCAGGCCGGCCACGGAGACGGCGGAACACACTGTCTCGGCAATCATCCGGTCCTCCAGGCGTTCGGTAACGCGGGTGCGGTTCGTCCCTTCCATCCTGCACCGCCCGGCCCCCCGGAAGCCATGCTCCGACCCGACATCAGGGACATCTCCGGGTCGGCTCCTCCCCAGGTCCCGGTCCCCCGTACGCCGCAGGCGCTCGCGGCTGGGAAACTGGTGCCCATGAGCGACTCCTCCCCCGCGTCCGCCGACACCCCTGCCCCGGCCTCCGTCCCGGTCCTGGAGGTCTGGTGCGAACTCCAGTGCCCGGACTGCCGTACGGCCCTGGACGACGTACGCGCCCTGCGCGCCCGCTACGGCGACCGGCTGGAGCTGCGGCTGCGGCACTTCCCGCTGGAGCGGCACAAGCACTCCTTCGCCGCCGCGCAGGCCGCCGAGGAAGCCGCTGAGCAGGGTCAGGGATGGCCGTACGTCGAGGCCGTACTCGGCCGGGTGGAGGAGCTCGACCGTGGGGGCGAACCCTTCCTGGTCGAGGTGGCGGGCGAACTGGGCCTGGACGCCGAGGAGTTCGACACCGCGCTGATCGACGGCCGGCACATCCTGATCGTCGACGCCGACCAGGCCGAGGGCAAGGCCATCGGCGTGACGGGCACGCCGACGTACGTCATCGGCGACAAGCGGCTGGACGGCGGCAAGAACCAGGAGGGGCTGCGGGAGCGGATCGAGGAGATCGTGGACCGTCTGCTCGCCGGACAGGACGCCTGACTCCTGAGGCGCTCCCGTCCGTCGTATCGGCCCCGGTCGCCGTTGGCCTACAGCAGGTCCTTGTACAGGTGGTGCATCGCCGTCTCGTACCCCAGCGACTCGTAGAGCCGTTCCGCCGGCCGGTTGCCCGCGAAGACGTTCAGGGAGATGGCCGGGCGCCCGGCCGCGACCGACTGGGCCTCCGCAAGGAGCATGAGGGAACGGCCGTGGCCTCGGCCCCGGTGTTCCGCGTCGACCTCGACCTTGTAGACGAAGCCACGGCCCTCGCGGGAGCCGAGCCACAGGATGCCGGCCCGGGTGCCCTCGTGTTCGAGGACACTGAGTGTCATGCCCTCGCTGGCCACACCCCGCGGCAGCATCCGCTCGTAGTCCCGCTTCGCCTTGGCGTGCGCCTCCGCCTCCGGCACCCCCCGCTCGATCCAGCTCGCCGCGTAGTCCAGCCTGGCCACCGCCACCCACACCACGAACTCTGCGTCCGTCATGGGCCGGCCACGACTCCCGGCAGGCAGTTCGGGCGGGGCGGTGCCGAGCGCCTTGTCCATGTGGCGGTTGCGCAGCACATAGCCGAGCGCGGTCGCGAGCCGCAGCGCCGCCGGTGCGTCGGCCGGGACGGACACCTCGATGCGACGGCAGCCCCAGCCGCGCGCCACCTCCTCCGCGGCCAGCGCGGCCACCGTGGCCCGGCCGCGCCGACGATCGCGTTCGTCGATCCGGAGGTCCAGTACCTTCGCCACCTCGTCCCCGAAATCGGGGTCGGTGCCGAGGTGTACCGTGCCGACGGGACGGCTGTTCACGCACACCTTGTATCGACGTGAACGTGCCCCGTCGGCCTCGCGCTGCAGCGGCTCGATCGGCCGCAGGGTGGTGGTCATCAGAGGTTGTTCTACCCGCTGCGGACGTCTGCGGCAGCTTCATTTTCGCGGCTTTCCCCGCTCATCGCCCCTGGGTCAGGGGTCGAGGTCGTCCCCCGCCCTCTCGTCGAAAACCCGCATCGCCTTGGCCGTCACCGGCCCCGGCGCGTCCGGGAGTTGGCGGGCGTCGACGCGCCGCACGGCCTGTACGTCCCTCAGGGTGGACGTCAGGAAGATCTCGTCGGCGCCTGCCAGAACGTCCAGCGGCAGATCGGTCTCCTTGGCGCCCGTCCACTCGACGGCGAGGGCACGAGTGACGCCGGCGAGGCAGCCGGAGGCGAGTGGCGGGGTGTGGATCTCACCGTCCAGGACGACGAAGACGTTGGACCCCGTCCCCTCGCACAGTTGCCCGACCGTATTGCCGAACAGGGCCTCGGACGCGTCCTGTTCGCGCGCCCTGGCGAGAGCGACGACGTTCTCGGCGTACGACGTGGTCTTCAGGCCGGTGACGGCGCCCCGTTCGTTGCGCGTCCAGGGGACCGTGATCACGGCGGTCGAGTCGGGACGCCGGACGGACTCGCCGAGGGCGACGACCAGGGTCGGGCCGTGCTCCCCGCGGTCGGAGCCGAGGGGGCCGTGACCGCCGGTGTACGTGATGCGCAGGCGCCCCAGCGGCATCGGGTTGGCGGCGAGCACGGCCGTGCAGGCGCCGCGGACCTCGTCGAGGTCGGGGTCGGGCAGGCCGAGGCCGCGGGCCGAGCGGGTCAGCCGGTCCAGGTGGCGGGTGAGCGCGAAGGGCCGGCCATGGACCGCCTTCACCGTCTCGAAGATGCCGTCGCCCACGGTCAGCCCGTGGTCGAACACGGAGACACGGGCGGACTCGATGTCCTGCAGACCGCCGTCGAGCCAGAGCTTCACTGGTCATTACCTCGCTGGAATGTGTCGGACGCGTCATTCGGTACGGCTTCTCGGCCGGGGAGCGGCGGGCCGTGGCCCGGGGGGACACACCGGGTAGAGGGTTCCTCCCCGTCGCCGCTCACCTCGTACTCTCCCGACGCTACCGCGAGCAGCCGGGACGCCTTCAGCTCGGTCTCGCGCCACTCCCCCTCCGGGTCCGAACCCCAGGTGATGCCCGCTCCAGTGCCGAAGCGCAGCATGCCGTCGGCCCGGTCGATCCAGAACGTGCGGATACCGACCGCCAGTTCGCCCGTCCCCCGGTCCGCGTCGACCCAGCCGACGCCTCCGCAGTACGGGCCCCGGGGCGCCGTCTCCAGGGCGTCGATGATCCGCAGGGCGCTCGACTTGGGCGCGCCGGTCACCGAACCGGGCGGAAACGCGGCCGCCAGCAGCTCCGGCCAGCCGGTGTGCGGGCGCAGTTCGCCCCGTACCGTCGACACGAGATGGACCAGCCCCGGGTGCTTCTCGACGACGCACAGTTCGGGAACGGTCACCGAACCGGTCGCGCAGACGCGCCCGAGGTCGTTGCGGACCAGGTCCACGATCATCACGTTCTCGGCGTAGTCCTTCTCCAGGAGGTCCGCCTCGGTGCGTCCGGTGCCCTTGATCGGGCCCGACTCGACGGTTCGTCCGTCGCGACGGAGGAAGAGCTCGGGGGACGCGGTGGCGATCTCGACGCCGTGGGCCGGCAGGCGGATCGTTCCTGCATACGGTGCCGGGTTGCCGTGCGCGAGCAGCGAGGTCAGCGCGTCCACGTCCGCGTCGGGTGCGACGGGCGCGGACAGCACCCGGCAGAGGTTCGCCTGATAGACCTCGCCGGTCGCGATGTGCTCGCGGATACGGCGTACCCCCGCCGTGTACGCGGCGCGATCGAGGGACGACGCCCAGTCACCGGCGGCCGGACCCCGCCACTCCCCCGGCCTCGGCGCGCGGACCGGTTCCTCCCGTACGTCCCGGAAGCGAGCGCAGGTCAGACGGCCCTCGTAGTCCGCGGACACGGCCCAGAATCCGGTGGATTCGAGGGCCGCGGGATCGCTGGTGACATCGAGGAGACCGGTGGCGACGAGACCGCCGAAGCGGGCGAGGGGAGCGAGATCGGACACACCGCCGAGTCTATGGCGGGTGTCCTGCGGGTGCCCTGACCATGTCTTCGAGCAGGCACAGCGCAGCACGCTGCACAAACGCGTTTTTGTACTGGCCCCGGAATCCGCTAGAGTTCAACTCGTCGCCGGGACGCGAGAGCGCACCGAAACGACACGCGGACGTAGCTCAGTTGGTAGAGCGCAACCTTGCCAAGGTTGAGGTCGCCAGTTCGAACCTGGTCGTCCGCTCGCAGGAAGAGGGGGATCTTCCCGAACCCCCGCACTCCTGGTGGAGTGGCCGAGAGGCGAGGCAACGGCCTGCAAAGCCGTCTACACGGGTTCAAATCCCGTCTCCACCTCCAAGGACGATTAGCTCAGCGGGAGAGCGCTTCCCTGACACGGAAGAGGTCACTGGTTCAATCCCAGTATCGTCCACTGGTCCGCAAGGACCTTGATCCGCAAGGGTCCCCGCGCGATTAGCTCAGCGGGAGAGCGCTTCCCTGACACGGAAGAGGTCACTGGTTCAATCCCAGTATCGCGCACGCGGTAATCACGACTCGCGGTCTTCGGATCGTGGTCCCGAGGACGATTAGCTCAGCGGGAGAGCGCTTCCCTGACACGGAAGAGGTCACTGGTTCAATCCCAGTATCGTCCACATATCGAAGAAGCCCCCGACCGTCTCGTACGGTTGGGGGCTTCTTCGTGTACCGGCCAAACGTTCCGGTCGGACTTGTCGGTCGGACGTACCGGTCAGCTGGAGAACAGCATGTGGCCGAAGCTCTTGTGGCGCTTGCCGCCGTAGTGACCGCCATGGCCTCCGTGGCCGCCGTGATGACCGCCCTGCGGGGCGCCCCAGGCGGGTGCGGGAGCAGCGGGGTAGCCCTGTGGGGCCGGGGGCGGCGGGGCGGCGGGCCCCGACCACTGGGACTCCACGCGGGTCAGCGCCTCCAGCTCGCCGTAGTCGAGGAAGATCCCCCGGCAGCCGCTGCACTGCTCGATCTGAACTCCGTTGCGGTTGTACGTGTGCATCGGCGCGTGGCACTTCGGACACTGCATGCTCGGCTCAACTCCCTGCCGTCGGTACGGCTTCTTGATCCGGTTTCGCTTCTCGCCAGAACAGACTCTGTCCGGCTCCGGTCGGTTGCACCCTACTTCGCGTGGCCCTGGGTCAACTCGGGTGGTACCGAACCCATTCGGGCACATGCGTCGACCACGGCCTGCTGTACCTCGTCCAACGGGCGGTCCGCGGCCGTCGCCTTGACGATCGCCAGGGCCGCCGTCTGCACGGTGAGAGCGCGGGCGGCGACGTCCAGGGCGGGCCAGGGGTCGCCGTCGGCGGGTACGGCCGGGCCGCCCGCCGTGCGGTAGGCGGCCAGGAACCGGGTCCACTCGTCGGGCGGGAGCAGTCCGCAGGCGTACCAGGCGGCCGGGCGGGCCAGGTCCCAGGCGGGGGCACCGACGCCGAGGTCGTCCACGTCGATGAGGAGCCAGGGGCCGTCCGGGGCGGGGTGGCGGACCAGCTGGCCCAGGTGGAGGTCGCCGTGACAGAGGGTCGTGAGGGCCGGCCCGTCGTCGGGGTGAGGGTCAGGGGTTCCCGGGGCAGGGGTTCCCGGGTCAGGGGTTCCCGGGGCAGGGGTCTGCCCTCTGGCCCAGGCCGGCAGGGCCGCCCAGGCGCGCAGGACGGGCTCGGTGGCCGGCTGGAGCGTCTGGGGGGTGGTGGCCCGGAGGCGGGCGATGGCGCGGGCCGCCTTGGCCGGGCCGCGCATGGGCGGCAGTCCGGGCGGGGCGGGGGTGCGGTGGAGGCGGGCGAGCAGGGTGGCGGCCTCCTCCCAGGGTGCCGCGTCCGGATCCTCCGGGTCGACCGGGGCGCCGTACGGCCAGAACGTCACGAGTCTGCCGTGCAGGTCGACGGGGGTCGGGCTGAGCGGGGGCAGGAGTATGCCTGGGAGGCGGGCGGCGAGGGCCAGGCGGGCGGTGAGTTCGGTGGGGGTGGTGTCGGGGGCGTGCGCTTTGGCGACGGTGTCGGCGTGGCGGACGACTGTGCCGTCGGGGCGGTCGGTGAGGGTGTCCGCTCCGCAGGGGCAGGGGCAGGGGCAGGGGTGGGGGTGGGTGCGTGAGTGGGCCTTGGCCTTGGCTCGGGTGGTGAGGTCGGAGAGCAAGGGGGTGGCGGTCACGGGGCTCCTGATGCGCTGTGCGGGTCTGGTCGGGAGGGTACGGGGTGATTGCCGGGTGCGGTGGGGTGTTTCGCCCCCGCCGCCCCTACCCGTCCCATCTCCAGGGGCTCCGCCCCTTCGACCCCGCCAGGGGCTGTGCCCCTGGACCCCCTTCGGCCTGAACGGCCTCGTCCTCAAACGCCGGACGGGCTGAAATGCCTGGGTGTGACCGGCGGTCTCGTCCTCGAGCGCCGGACGGGCTGAAATGCCTGGGTGTGACCGGCGGTCTCGTCCTCGAGCGCCGGACGGGCTGGGGGTGGCCGGGCTGACGGGGGCAAAGCAATGCCCGCGCAGCTCCCCAGCTGCGCGGGCATTTTTTGCCGTCCGCCGCACCCCCGTCCCCACGGGGTTTCATGGGTGGATGTCCCCGCCCGGACCGCTCTTCCGGGCCTGGGGTCGCCGCTCAGCGCCCCAGCATCACACCCACGGACGACGCTTGTGTGACCACTGCTTCCCAGCCGCCGAAGACGACCACGAGCAGGGCTGCCAGGGGGAGGACCATCGCCGTCGCCACCAGTGGGTGGCGCTGGCCCTGCCGGCGCGGACGGAACGCGGCGATGTACGCCTTGCGTCCCTGTGTGCGGAGCGCCGTCCGCGATGCCGTGTGGGCCATGGTCCCTCTCCTGACCGTTCTTCTGTTGGTTGGCAAGCGGCGGGTGTCTGACCTCGGGGGACGAGTGCTGCACCCGCCGCTTGACCTCAAATCTAGGCTGCCGACGAGTACCGGTCGTCATGCCCTCGTACCGATTGCCGGGCCTCCCGGAGGATGACCCGTGACCTGCGGAGTACTCCCCTGGGTGGAGACGGGGTCCTAGGTCTCAGGGTCTTCCCGGAGGGGGTGCCCGGTGTGTCCCTACTGTTCCGAGCTGTCCTCCCTCGGCACCGGCTGCTCCACCAGGGCCAGGACACGGTTCGCCATGAAGCGGGCGGTGCGGACTACTGATCCGTTCCTCGTGACTTCGCTCACTTCCACGACACCTCGACGGACCGCCGTCTCCACCCTGCGGCCCGCCCTGCTCGCCACCACCTCGTAGGTACGTGTGGTGTCCCCGGCATCCACGACTATCTCCACGCGGTCACCCTTCACGGGTTCAATCCCCCTTCTGTGACGGGTGGTTGGGATCACACACGACGTCAAGCCGCCCTGTTCGCGCGCTCCCTGACCACCCCTCAAGTCTCCCACCCGGCACTGACAATCCATCGGAACGAGAGGGCGCGGCCTCTGCGCGCACCCGGCCGTGGAAACGTAAGCTGTCGCTCGTCAAACGGACCGGGCAGCGGGGATGAACATGGCGATGATGCGCCTGAGGCGCGAGGACCCGCGCGTCGTCGGCTCGTTCAGGCTTCACAGACGGCTCGGCGCGGGCGGGATGGGCGTTGTCTACCTGGGCTCCGACAAGCGGGGACAGCGGGTCGCGCTGAAGGTGATCCGGCCCGACCTGGCGGAGGATCAGGAGTTCCGTTCCCGGTTCGCTCGTGAGGTCTCCGCCGCGCGGCGGATCAGGGGTGGGTGTACGGCACGGCTTGTCGCCGCCGACCTGGACGCGGACCGGCCGTGGTTCGCCACGCAGTACGTGCCCGGGCCCTCCCTGCACGACAAGGTGGTCGACGAGGGATCGCTCACCGCGGCCGACGTCGCCTCCATCGGTGCCGCCCTCGCCGAGGGGCTGGTCGCGGTGCACGAGGCCGGTGTCGTACACCGGGACCTGAAGCCGTCCAACATCCTGCTGTCCCCGAAGGGGCCGCGGATCATCGACTTCGGCATCGCCTGGGCGACCGGTGCCTCGACGCTCACCCATGTCGGTACGGCGGTCGGCTCGCCCGGCTTCCTCGCTCCCGAACAGGTGCGCGGGGCTGCCGTGACGCCGGCCACGGACGTGTTCTCGCTGGGTGCCACGCTCGCGTACGCCTCGATGGCCGACTCGCCCTTCGGGCACGGCAGTTCCGAGGTGATGCTGTACCGCGTGGTCCACGAGGAGGCCCACCTGCAGGGCGTTCCGGACGCGCTGGCACCCCTCGTACGGGCGTGTCTGGCCAAGGATCCGGAGGAGCGGCCCAGCACGCTCCAGCTGTCGTTGCGGCTCAAGGAGATCGCGGCGCGCGAGGCGCAGGGCATGGCGGACGTACGGCCGCCCGGGCCTCGAGCCGCCGAGGCGGACCGGCCGACGGGGCGGCTCACCGAGAGCTATCCGGACCAGCGGCCCCCCTATCACTCCCAGACGCAGCCCCACTCGCAGTCCGCGTCCCAGCCCCAGTCCCAGCGGCGTCCGCAGGGGCCGGCCTCGGGTACTTCCGGGTCGCGTGGGGGCGTTCCGTCTCGGGGTGGCGGGGGTCCGCGCGGTGGTTCTCCCTCGTCACGTTCCGGGGCACGGCCCGTTCCCGGTGCGCGGAACACGGCCGGATCCGGGAGCCGTTCGGGACCGCGCAGTGGCACCGGTCGGCCTGTGCCGCGCGGTACGGGGACCGGGCGACGGCCCGCCAATCCGCGGCTGCTGCGCCAGCGGCTGTTCGTGTTCGTCGTGGTGACGCTGCTGGTGGCCCTGGGGATCGCGGCCGCTCAGGGGTGCCAGGGGCCCAGCCGTGGGCTCGGCGACGACAGTGGTCGCAGCGGAGGCGGGCGGGAACAGCAGCGGCAGGAACAGCAGGAACAGGCGCGGCCGGACGACAAACCCGGTGGTGGCGATGGGTCGGCGGCTTCCGTTCCGCCTCGGTCCAGCCTCGTTCTGCCTCGGTCCAGCTCCGACGCGAACTCCGACTGACGTCCGTCGGGCCTGAGGACCGAGGCTCGGGGCCCTGTCCGTTTGCGCTCGGGTCAGCTCTGTCCGGGGGTGGGGCGGCCTGTCGCCACCGCGTAGAAGGCGACCGCTGCCGCCGCGCCCACGTTGAGGGAGTCGACGCCGTGGGCCATGGGGATACGGACCCATTCGTCGGCGGCCACCAGGGCCTGGGTGGAGAGACCGTCGCCCTCCGCGCCGAGCATCAGGGCGACGCGGTGCATCTTGTGCGGGGCCGTCTCGTCGAGGGTCTTGGCCTTCTCGTCGGGGGTGAGGGCCAGGAGCGTGAAGCCCGCCTCGCGGACCGAGTCGAGGCCCTTCGGCCAGGTGTCCAGCCGGGCGTACGGGACGGAGAAGACCGCGCCCATCGAGACCTTGACGCTGCGTCGGTACAGAGGGTCCGCGCAGTCCGGGGAGAGCAGGACCGCGTCCATACCGAGGGCCGCTGCGCTGCGGAAGATCGCGCCGATGTTGGTGTGGTCGTTGACCGACTCCATGACCACCACCCTGCGTGCGGTCTGCAGGAGTTCGTCGGCCGTCGGGAGGGGTTTGCGCTGCATGGAGGCGAGGGCGCCGCGGTGCACGTGGTAGCCGGTGACGCGTTCGGCGAGCTCCGGGCTGACCGCGTACACCGGGGCCGGGAGTTCGTCGATGACGTCGCGCATGACGTCGACCCACTTCGCGGACAGGAGCATCGAGCGCATCTCGTAGCCGGCGTCCTTGGCCCGTCTGATGACCTTTTCGCCCTCGGCGATGAAGAGGCCCTCCGCGGGCTCGCGTTTGCGGCGCAGTTCGACGTCGGTCAGGCCCGTGTAGTCGCGCAGGCGCGGGTCGGCGGGGTCCTCGACGGTGATGAGATCGGCCACAGAGGTGATACTGCCTTGTCCTGGGTGCGGTGCCAACGGCTGGGAACGGATTGGGTTACCGGGGGTTACATCGATGGCTCCCGGCCTGTCTCCGGGCCTTCTTCCGGGCCTACGTTCACGACCGCGCCGATCACGATCACCGCGGGGGGCTTCACGTCCTGCGTACGGACCGTCTCGCCGACCGTCGCCAGGGTCGCGTCGACGCGGCGCTGGGCCGCTGTCGTGCCCTCCTGGACCAAGGCGACCGGGGTGTCCGGGGACTTGCCGTGCGCGACCAGGGTCTCCGCGATCCGGCCGATCTTGTCGACGCCCATGAGGACGACGAGCGTACCGGTCAGCTTCGCGAGGGACGGCCAGTCCACCAGGGAGCGTTCGTCGTCGGGGGCGACATGTCCGCTGACCACGGTGAACTCATGGGCGACCCCGCGGTGGGTGACCGGGATGCCGGCCGCGCCCGGGACGGAGATCGAACTGGAGATGCCGGGGACGACCGTGCAGGCGATGCCCGCCTCGGCCAGCGCCTGGACCTCTTCCATGCCCCGGCCGTAGACGTACGGGTCGCCGCCCTTGAGCCGTACGACCCGCTTGCCCAGCTTCGCGTGTTCGATCAGCGCGTTGTTGATGGCCTCCTGGGCCATGTAGCGGCCGTACGGGATCTTCGCGGCGTCGATCACCTCGACGTGCGGCGGCAGTTCGGCGAGAAGGTCGCGCGGGCCGAGCCGGTCCGCGATGACCACGTCCGCCTCGGCGAGCAGCCGACGGCCCCGGACCGTGATCAGGTCCGGGTCGCCCGGGCCGCCGCCGACCAGCGAGACGCCGGGGGCGCGGGTGCGGTGGTGGGGCGCGACGAGGGTGCCGTCGCGCAGTCCCTCGACGACCGCGTCGCGGATGGCGGCGGTGTGGCGGGGGTCGCGGCCCTTGGCGTCCGTGGTGAGGACGGCGACCGTGACGCCCTCGCTGTGGCCGGTGGCCGGGGTCCAGGCCGTCGCCGCGTCGGCGTCGTCGGAGCGGACGCACCAGACGCGGTGGCGTTCGGCTTCGGCGGAGGCGTGGGCGTTGGCCTGTGTGTCGCTGGTCGCGATCAGGGCGTACCAGGCGTCCGCCAGGTCGCCGTCCGCGTACGGGCGGCGCTCCCAGGTGAGTTCGCCCGCGTCCGCCATCGCCTCCACGGAGGGGGTTGCCTCCGGGGAGACGAGGAGGATGTCCGCGCCCGCCGCGATGAGGGCGGGGAGGCGGCGCTGGGCCACCTGGCCGGCGCCCAGGACCACGACTCGGCGGCCGGTGAGGCGGAGGCCTACGGGGTAGGCGGGGTGTTCGGCCATGGGGGTGCGGCTCCCTCTTGCGGGTGGTTCTGATCAGGGGCCTGGGGTTTTGGGGCGGGCCCTGACGTGCGCATTTTACGGTGCGGGGTAGGTGGGGGCTGGGGTGGGGTTTTCCCCTCCCCGAGCCCACCCCTTCCCGAAACTGGGGGCTCTGCCCCCAGGCCCCCCTGTACGTGCGGCGCCGCGCGGCTGTGCCCACCCGTTCCGCCCTGCGGAACGACTGCCCACAGCCGCGCGGCGCCGCCGGGAAGTGGTCCTACTTCTCCGTTACTCCCGCCGAGTCGAACGTCGCCACCTCGTGCATTGCCCTTGCCGTGCTCTGGACCAGTGGGAGGGCCAGGAGCGCGCCCGTGCCCTCGCCGAGGCGGAGGTCCAGGTCGACCAGGGGGCGCAGGCCCAGCTTGTTCAGGGCCGCCACGTGGCCCGGTTCCGCGCTCCGGTGGCCCGCGATGCACGCGGCCAGGACCTCGGGGGCGATCGCGCGGGCCACCAGGGCGGCGGCGCCGGCGCTGACGCCGTCCAGGATCACCGGCGTACGCAGGGAGGCGCCGCCGAGGAGCAGGCCGACCATGGCCGCGTGTTCGAAGCCGCCGATCGCCGCCAGGACGCCGATCGGGTCGGCCGGGTCGGGCTGGTGGAAGTCGATGGCGCGGCGGACGACCTCGGTCTTGCGGGCGAGGGTCTCGTCGTTGATGCCGGTGCCCCGGCCCGTGACCTCGGCGGGGTCCGTGTCCGTGAAGACGGAGATCAGGGCCGCGGACGCCGTGGTGTTCGCGATGCCCATCTCACCCGTGAGCAGGGCCTTGTTGCCGGCTGCCACCAGGTCGCGGGCCGTCTCGATGCCGACCTCGATGGCTGCCCTGGCCTCCTCGCGGGTCATCGCGGGGCCGGTCGTCATGTCGGACGTGCCCGCGCGGATCTTGCGCGGCAGCAGGCCGGGGGTGGCGGGCAGGTCCGACGCCACGCCCACGTCGATGACGCAGACCTCGGCGCCCACCTGGTTCGCGAAGGCGTTGCAGACCGCGCCGCCACCGAGGAAGTTGGCGACCATCTGGGCGGTCACCTCCTGCGGCCAGGGGGTGACGCCCTGGGCGTGTACTCCGTGGTCGCCCGCGAAGATCGCGACCGCTGCCGGCTCCGGGATCGGGGGCGGGCACATGCGGGACAGCCCCGACAACTGTGCGGAGATGATCTCCAGCATGCCGAGCGCGCCCGCCGGCTTCGTCATGCGCTTCTGACGTTCCCACGCCTCGCCGAGCGCCTTGGCGTCCAGCGGGCGGATGTTGGCGACGGTCTCGGCGAGCAGGTCGTGCGGCTCCTCTCCGGGCAGTGCCCGGCGGCCGTACGTCTCCTCGTGCACGACCCACGACAGGGGGCGGCGCTTGGACCAGCCCGCCTGCATCAGCTCGGGCTCCTCCGGGAACTCGTCGACGTAGCCGACGCAGAGGTAGGCCACGACCTCCAGGTGCTCGGGCAGGCCCAGGGCCCGGACCATCTCGCGCTCGTCGAAGAAGCTGACCCAGCCGACGCCGAGGCCCTCGGCGCGGGCGGCGAGCCACAGGTTCTCGACCGCGAGGGCGGAGGAGTAGGGGGCCATCTGCGGCTGGGTGTGCCGGCCGAGGGTGTGACGGCCGCCGCGGGTCGGGTCGGCGGTCACGACGATGTTCACCGGGGTGTCGAGGATGGCCTCGATCTTCAGTTCCTTGAACTGCTTGGCCCGGCCCTTGGGCAGCGACTTGGCGTACGCCTCCCGCTGCCGCGCGGCCAGTTCGTGCATCGTGCCGCGGGTCTCCGCCGAGCGGATCACGACGAAGTCCCAGGGCTGCGAGTGGCCGACGGACGGCGCCGTGTGGGCCGCCTCCAGCACACGCAGCAGGACGTCGTGCGGGATCGGGTCGCTGCGGAAGCCGTTGCGGATGTCCCGGCGCTCACGCATCACCTTGAGCACGGCCTCGCGCTCGGCGTCGTCGTAGCCGGGGGCGGCGGGACCGGTGGACTCCCGGACGTTCTCCACCACGGCCGCGCTCACTTCGCTGTCCTCCTGGTCGGCGGCCCGTGTGTCCAGGTCCTCTGCCTGCTGTGCCACCTGTGCGGCATCGAGGTCGGGGGCGGGTTCGGGCTCCTCCGTAAGGGGCACCGCCACGAATTCGGGGGTGTGTTCCGCCTCCTGGGGGGCCGGGACCTCGGCCTGGGCCGGTTCCGGCTCCGGAGCGGGCACGGGTTCCTCCTCCGGGGGAAGGGCGAGCCCGTGCGGGGGTGTCGGGGCCAGGTACGGGGTGGTGGGCACTGTGCCGTCCACCGGGACGAACCCGCCCGCCGGCTCGGCGAATTGCGGCTCGGCGAACGGGGTGGGTTCCTCGGCGGGCTCCGCGTACTGCTCGGCGGCGGGGCTGTCGGCGACAACCGGTTCCGGGTCGGGGGTTGTCGGCGCGGCCGGGACGGGCGCCTGGTCGCTCGGGGCGGCCGGTGCGAAAACGGCTTCGGGCTCGGGTTCGGGTTCGGGCGTCTGCTCTTCCGCGGTGGCGGACTCCGGTGCGGGGGCGGGCGCCTCCGTCGGTGCGGCCTCGTACAGGGGTTCCGCGAGCGGGGCGGCCTCGGCCGGCTGGGCCGTGGCGTCCGCCAGTTGGGGCTGCGGGTCCACAAAGTGGGCGACCGGGGGCTCCTCCGCGGCGGGCGGAGCCGAGAACTCCCCTACGGGGACACCCTGGGCCTCGACGTGGATGCCGGGGTCCACCGCCTGCGGCTCGCTCTCGGGGGCGGCCTGGGGGTCGATGTAGGACTCGGGGGCGTACTGAGCCTCCGGCGCGATCGGAACGTCCGGTACGGGCTGCGCCTCGGGAGCTGCCGGCTCCTCCGGGACGACCTGCGCGTCCAGTACGGGTTCCGCCTCCGGCACCTCCGGCACTACGGGTTCTGCCTGCGGTACGGCGATCAGGGCGTCCTCGGGCAGCGCCACGGCGCCCTCGGTCTCCTGCGGGGCGTGTGGCACCTCGGGGGTCACGGGGGGCGCCGGGAAAACGGTGACGGTCTCAGGGCCCTCGGCGGGACCCGGGGGCGGGGGGACCTCGTGGACGTAAGCGCTCTCCGGGGCCGGTACCGCCGAGGGAGCAGCGGGTTCGGGCGTCTCGTAAGCGCCCGCCGGCTCCTCGTACGCGGCCTCGGGAGTCGTTTCCTGGAGCGCCGGTACGGGTTCGGCCTGCTCCGGCACCTCTACCGGATCGGGGACCGGTTCCGGGGCCGGGGTCTCCGCCTGGACTGGAATAACCGTTTCCGCAGGGTGCGCCGCCTCGCTCACCAGCGGCGGGGCCGGGGCGGTCTGTACCGCTGTGTGCGTCTGGGCCGGGTCGCCCCAGGGAGCGGCGCCCTGCGGGGCCGTTTCGGCGAGCAGGGGCGGCGCGTCGAGGTACTGGGGGACGGGGGCCTGAGCGGGCGTACCGAACTGGCGTGCCGGTGCGGGCATGCCCGCCGGGCCCCGGTCGGCGAGGGAGCGGACCGGGCTCGCGGAGGCGTCGGGGGTCGGCGGGCCGAGGTGCAGCGGGCGGCGCGGCGCGACCGGCGCCTGGGCCGCGGAGGCCTGGGTCGCCAGACGGACGGCGCTCAGGTCGACCGAGCCGCTGTCGCGGCCACCGGTCTCGTGCGGGCCGGGTTCGTGCACGGCCTCGACGACAGGCGCCGGGGCGGGTGGCGCGACCTCGTTGCCCCACGCGCTCTGGGCGCCCGGGAGCAGCAGCAGGTCTTCGTCCTCGGCGGTGGTCTCGGAGAGGTAGGTAAACGCACCGTGCGCGGCAACGCCCGGCTGTTCCACCATGCCTGCGTTCTCCGGCAGTCCCTCGGCCGGGACCTGGCCGGTGTCGGTCATGCGAACCCCTCGCCCATCGGTTAGTGCTTCTACGACCAGCTCACCCGTTACGGCTCACCGATCGCCCCGTAGTGAAGAACGAGCATGCGTGCCCAGCGGCACGAACGACCCGTCCCAGAAAGACGACAAAGCCACTAACTGGCATTGTCGCCATCAACTGGCATTCTTGCGGCCGTTCCGCCGTAGCGGCAGCTTGATCCGCCACGGTCCGCTGTGGACTGCGCCACGTTGCGCGCCCCACCGGTTCCGCCGTACCACACTCACCCCAAAACGGGCGCGCTTTCCGGACATTGGGCTACGAAGTGCCGGGCCACCGAGTGCGGTACAACGGTCGGCCAGCCTACCGCGCGCAGTACGACAACAGGATCACGGGACGGCAACCGGCGTCAGGCCGCACGGTCGGGCAGGACTCCGCTGAGCAGGAACGCGACGCTGCGTTCCGTCTCCGTCCAGGCCCGGGTGTCGAGTTCGACGGACTGGAGGAGGGCGCACTCGACCTGGTAGCCGTGCTCGGTCAGGTCGCGGCCGATGAGTTCGGCGGCGTCACGGGTCGCCGCGTGCGTCACGATGCGCTGCGGACGCCGGTCGGCGACCGCGGAGACCACCGCCGCTCCCCCGCCGCCGACGCGGACGACGTCGGGCTCGGGGAGGTCCTCCAGGATGTGCGGGGCCTCGCCGCGCACGATCTGGAGCTGGACGCCGAAGCGGCGGGCGGCGAAGTCGGTGCGGGCGCAGGCGTCCACGTCCCGGTCGACGGCGATGACGGCGGCGCCGCTGCGGGCCGCGTCGGTGGCGAAGGCTCCGCTGCCGCAGCCGATGTCCCAGACGAGGTCGCCCACGCGCGGTCCCAGACGGGCGAGTTGGGCGGCCCGCAGCAGCTCCGTCTCACCGTCGCCGGGGGCGGGCGGACCGCCCGCGGTGGAGCTGTGCCCGTACGCCTCGGTCGGCAGGGCCCAGCCGCGCGGGCCCGCCGCCGGGTCGCGGCCGGCCAGCCAGCCGCTGTCCCCGCTCGCGGCGGCCGGGCCGATGACGATGACGACGTTCGGGTTGCGCCAGATGCGGTCGGCGGCCTTGTCGGAGGTGAGGATCGTGATCTGTTCGCGCTCGGTGCCCAGCTCCTCGCAGATGACGAAGGTGCGGTGCACTCCGGCGAGGAGCAGGCCGAGTTCGGCGGGGCCGGCACCGGGTGAGGTGAGGACGGCGACCTTGGCGTGGGCGCGGCACACGTTGACCGCGCGGCGCAGGGTTCGGCGGTGGGCGACGACCACCTGGGCGTCGTCCCAGGGCATGCCCGCGCGGGCGAACGCGGTGGCCACCGGGGACACGGCGGGGACGACCTCGACCTCCAGGCCGAACTCGGGGTCGCGCAGGGTGCGTACGACCCCGAAGAAGCCGGGGTCCCCGTCGGCGAGGACGACGGCGGTGCCGCGGTGGCCGGCGATGCGGCGGGCGGCGAGGGAGACGCTGCCGAGGCGGACGCGTTCGGCGGCCGGGGGCACTTCGGGGAGCGCGAGATGGTGCGCCGCGCCGGCCACCAGCGTGGCGGCGCCGAGAGCGGAGCGCGCCGTGGCGGTCAGGGGCGTGCCGTCCCAGCCGATCACCGTGACCCGGTCGGCCATCGTCGTCAGTCTCCAGAGGGTTCGCGCGGGTCGTCGGGCGGCTGGGGGAACAGCTGGGGCGATCCCCTGGGGGAGTCGGCCGCATCGGGCTCCGTGAGGGTATCCGGTGTCCCGGATTGGCCGGCGGTGTCCCCCCGGGTCAGTTCCAGTCGGAGTACGACGTGAAACCGCTGGAGTCGGCCAGTTCCTCGCCCGCTCCTTCGAGGTCCTCGGGGAGGAGGCTCCAGACGATGAAGTCGGTGCGTACGTCGGTCCAGGTGCCGTCCTCGGTCCGGACGTGCGCTATACAGGCGCCCCTCAGGACGCCCTCGCTGATACAGCCGATCTTCTGGGCGACCTGCTGGGAGGCGGTGTTGTCGGCGGCCGTGCGCAGCTCGACGCGCTCGAACTTCTGGTCGCCGAGCACCCATTGGGAGGTGGCGAGCGCGGCCTCGGAGGCGTAGCCCTCGCCGCGCGCCCAGGGGGCGATGACGTACGACAGTTCGGTGGACCGAATGTGCCAGTTCGTCTTGGACAGCTGGATGATGCCGACCAGTCGCTGGGTGAGGAACTCGGTGACGGCGAAGTCGAGGCCACGGCCCTCGGTGCGTTCGGCGGGCGCGTACTCGTTGATCCAGGTGCGGGCCGCGTCCTCGGTGAAGGGCTGGGGGACGTCGGTCCAGGCAGCGACCTGTTCGTCGTTCATCATCTCGGCCAGTGCGGGGATGTCGTCCTCGTCGAGAGGGCGCAGCACCAACCGCTCCGTGCTGATGGAGATGTTGGGGAAGGTGCTCGTCATGCGCCACTCCGTAACCTTCGGAACCTTCGAACCTGCGGGGCCTGCTGAACTGCCCAGCATGCAGCATGCGGCGCCGGAACCGCATCACGGGGTCCACGCCCGGTGAGGGAGCGGACCCCGTACGTGTCGGTACGTACCGAGGTGGCAGGTGACCGAAGGCGGCCGGATCAGAACGACGGGATCACGGCGCCGTCGTACTTGTCCTCGATGAACTTCCTGACCTCGGCGGAGGTGAGCAGCTTGGCTAGCTTCGCGACCCGGGGGTCGTCCTCGTTGCCCTCCTTCACGGCGAGGAAGTTCCCGTACGGGTTGTCCTTCGGGGACTCCGAGACGAGGGCGTCCTTCGCGGGCGAGAGGTCGGCTTCGAGGGCGTAGTTGCCGTTGATCACCGCGGCGTCGACGTCGTCCAGGGAGCGCGGGGTCTGGGCCGCCTCCAGCTCCTTGAACTTGAGGTCCTTGGGGTTCTTGGTGATGTCGGAGGGGGTCGCCTCGTTGCCCACACCGTCCTTGAGGGTGATGATCCCGTTCGCGGCGAGCAGTTTGAGGGCGCGGGCCTCGTTCACGCTGTCGTTCGGGACGGCGATGGTGGCACCGCTCTTCAGGGCGTCCGCGCTCTTGACCTTGTGGGAGTAGAGGCCGAGCGGCTCCAGGTGGACCGTGACGACCGGCACGATGTGGGTGCCGTTCTTCTTGTTGAAGTCGTCGAGGTACGGCTGGTTCTGGAAGTAGTTGGCACCCACCGAACCGTCTTCGGTCGCCGTGTTCGGCGTCACGTAGTCGGTGAACTCCCTGACCTCCAGGTCGAGGCCGGCCTTCTTCGCCAGGTTGTCCTTCACGTAGGTGAGGATCTCGGCGTGCGGGGTGGGGCTCGCGGCGACGACCAGCGGGCCGCTGGTGTCGGAGGAGGCGGAGTCCTTGTCCGAGCCGCACGCGGTCAGCCCCAGGGTGAGGGCTCCGGTGGCGAGGGCGGCGGCGGTGAACTTTATGACGTTACGCACGAAAAGTGCCTTTCCATGTGGGTGTGGCTGTCCCCGTGATGGGTGGTACGGGGAAATCTGCGGGTGGGTGGGAGTGCCGAGAGAGGCTCTCGGCGGGTCCTGGAGAGCCGTCAGGCGGCCTTGTCGACGTCCGCGGTGGCGGCTTCCCCGGTCGCGGCCGGCCTGGGCTTCGCCTTCAGCAGCCGGAGTACGGGCGCCGACCCGGAACCGCCGCCGCGTCGGTGCAGCCTGCGGGCCGCGAGGTCGCCGGCGAACTGGATGACCGAGATGACGACCGCGAGGATCCCCACGGTGATCCACATCAGGCCGCTCTCGAACCGCTGGTAGCCGTAGCGGATGGCGATGTCGCCGAGGCCGCCCGCGCCGACCGTGCCGGCCATCGCGGAGTAGCCGATGAGGGCGACGACGGTCGTGGTGGCCGACGAGATCAGCGAGGGCAGGGACTCGGGTACGAGCACGCGGCGGACGACGGTCCAGGTGTTGCCGCCCATGGCCTGCACGGCCTCGACGAGCCCGTGGTCCACCTCGCGGACCGCCGTCTCGACAAGGCGTGCGAAGAACGGGATCGCGCCGATGGCGAGCGGCACGATGGCGGCCTCACGTCCGATCGTCGTACCGGTGATGGTCCGCGTGAAGCTCATCAGCGCGACCATCAGGATGATGAACGGCATCGAGCGGGCGACGTTCACGACCTGCCCGATGACCTTGTTGGCGAGGACGTTCTGCAGCAGCCCGCCGCGGTCGGTCAGGACCAGCAGGACGCCCAGCGGAAGCCCGCCGACGACGGCGATCAGCGTGGACCAGCCGACCATGTAGAGGGTGTCCCAACACGCCTGCTCCAGCAGGGGCGACATCTCGGACCAGGTCACTTGGCACCGTCCTTCACCAGTACGGACTCCTGGTCCGCCGCCCGCTCGACGACATCGATCTGCAGACCCTGCTCGCGCAGGAAGCCGATCGGCACGACGTTCTCCTCGTAGCCGCCCGGCAGTTCGATGCGCATGCGGCCGACCTGCCTGCCCGCGACGGTGTCCATCGCGGCGCCGAGGATCGAGATGTCGATGTTGTACGTGCGGGAGAGCTGCGAGATGACGGGCCTGGTGGCCGCGTCCCCCTGGAAGGTGACGTCGATGACCGTACGGTCGTCCCCGGAGGCGTCGCCGCTCACCGGGAAGAGCGCGGCGGCCAGTTCGGAGCCGGGGGTGGCGAGCAGCTCGCTGACGGTGCCCGACTCGGTGATCCGCCCGTTCTCCATGAGTGCGGCCGAGTCGCAGATGGACTTGACGACGTCCATCTCGTGCGTGATGAGCAGCACGGTGAGCCCCAACTGCCGGTTCAGGTCGCGCAGCAGCTGGAGGACCGAGCGCGTGGTCTCCGGGTCGAGGGCGCTGGTGGCCTCGTCGGAGAGCAGCACCTTGGGGTCGCCGGCGAGGGCGCGGGCGATACCGACGCGCTGCTTCTGGCCGCCGGAGAGCTGCGCGGGGTAGGCCCTGGCCTTGTCGGAGAGGCCGACGAGGTCGAGCAGCTCCAGCGCCTTGCGGGACCGTTCCCGGCCCGACATGCCGAGGATTTCGAGCGGCAGCTCGACGTTGTCCTGGACGGTACGGGTGGACAGCAGGTTGAAGTGCTGGAAGACCATGCCGATACGGCTGCGCGCCCGGCGCAGCTCCCGGCCCGCCCTGGGTCCGCGCCCTGCCAGGGCGGTGAGGTCCTGCCCGGCGACGGTGACGGTGCCGGCGGTGGGGCGTTCCAGGAGGTTGACGCAGCGGATGAGCGAGGACTTGCCGGCGCCGGACTGGCCGATGACGCCGTACACCTCGCCTTCGCGGACGTGCAGGTCGACGCCGTCGAGGGC
Organism: Streptomyces sp. NBC_01390; assembly: GCF_045040105.1. Lineage (NCBI taxonomy): Bacteria > Bacillati > Actinomycetota > Actinomycetes > Kitasatosporales > Streptomycetaceae > Streptomyces > Streptomyces sp. NBC_01390. The sequence goes on from NZ_CP109551.1 coordinate 2,463,468, forward strand.
GGTGACTTCACGACCGCGTGAGCGGTAGACCTTCGTGAGGCCGGACGTGGTGATCACAGGGGTTTCCGTCACTGTCGAGTGCGCGGGCATGGATGTGCCCGGACACGGGAGGGGGGAGGTGCGCGGCTCGGGTCGGTCACATACGGACGACGGCCTGTGTATGAGTCGGAGGAGTCATACGGCTGCGGCGTACGGACATGCCACGGGGCGGCTCACTTCGGGGCAGACCCCCATAGGTGAGGGGGCGGCGTGGGGCCCTCTAGAAGGCGCACATTCGACACATACAACGAGCACCGGGCGTCAGGGTCGCCTCGGTCGCAAGGATGCGGCTGCTCGAAGTGGTCATGCGATCAGTAAAGCAGACGTATGGACACGGCCAAGAATGCCTGTCTCACGTCCGTCCACATTATGGACAGTCAAGGCCGCGACTCAGCCATCTGTTTCGCCGGTCCGCCGTGCGGCGCGGGGCCGACCGCACCAGGCCTTTTGGGCCGTAATAGGGTCGCGGCATGCTCGATGCCCTGACGGTCGCGACCGCCGTCGCCGCTCTCGCGCTCGCCGCCTGGTGCGGCTGGGCCGCCTCTCGCGATCAGCCCACCAAGGACTGGCACTTCATCGGCATGGGCGTGGTGACGTTGCTCACCGCGGTCCAGCTGGTGGTCGGCATCGTCCAGCTCGCCCGGGGCGAGAAGCCGGAGCAGGGTACGACGATCTTCGTGGCCTATCTGCTGGGCGCCCTGGCGTGTGTGCCGGTCACGGGGTTCATGTCGCTGGCGGAGCGCACCCGGTGGGGCTCGGTGACGGTCGCCGCCGGCGGTGTGGTGCTGGCCGTGCTGGAGGTGCGCCTCTATGACATCTGGGGAGGATGAGATGGCCATGACGCAGGAAAAGCCCGCGCGCAAGCGGCTCATCAGCGGGCCGGGGATTCTGCTGGTCTGGCTGTACGGCGTGATGGTCGTGGGTGCGGTGTCGCGCTCCGCCGTGCAGATCTCGACCGAGTTCGGGCACGCGCCGCTCGCCTACTCGCTCTCGGCTGTCGCCGGTCTGGTGTACGGGTTCATCACGTACTCGCTGGTGCGGGGCGGGGAGACGGCGCGGCGCGCTGCGCTGGCCTGTTGCGCCGCGGAGCTTGTCGGGGTGTTGGTCGTGGGCACGTGGACCCTGGTCGAGCCGTCCGCGTTTCCGGACTCGACCGTGTGGTCCGACTACGGGATGGGGTACTTGTTCATCCCCGTGCTGCTGCCCGTCTCCGCGATGTACTGGTTGCGCAAGGCGCGTTCGCCCCAGGGGGAGGTCGGCTGAGGTTTACTGCGCGACCGCGGGTTCATTGTGGCTTGTCGCGCAGTTCCCCGCGCCCCTTCGGGGGCGCTCCTCTTGGCCTTCTCAGGCGGTTGCCGCGTAGGTTTCCGCCGGCTTTTCCAGGACGATCATCGGTACGCCGTCGGTGCCCTTGTCCGTGCCCACCGTCTCGTAGCCGACCCGGCGGTACAGGCGCAGGCCCTTGTCGCTGCGGTGGCCGGTGCTGAGGCGGAACCTCTTGGCGCCGCGTTCCTCGGCGAGCGCCGACTCGGCGGCACGCAGCAGCCGGGCGCCGATGCCGTGGCCCTGGAGACGCGGGTGGACGCAGAGCTTGCCGATGGATGCCGTGCCGTCGGGGTTCGGCGTGCCGCGCACCGAGCCGACCACCTCCTCACCCAGCCGCGCCACATAGACGCAGTCCGCGGCGACTTCCTCCCGGACGGAGTCCAGGGTCTGGAGGAGCGGGTCGATCCGGTAGTTGCCGTACAGAGCGGCCTCGCTCTGGAAGCACAGGTACTGCAGCCGGAAGATCTGCTCGGCGTCCCGTTCAGTCGCCACGGAGATGGTCACGCTCATGCCCATGTGTGCACGCCTCCCGCTCACCTGCTCAGTCGTATGTCCCCACTCCTATCCCCGCCCTTCCCCGGCCGCAACCTCCGGCGTCAGCAAACGACGGAGACATCCCAGGCATCTGGAACGTTCCGGACCAAGACTTCCCTGTGAGATACCCAACTCCCCCGCGATTTCCCGGTAGGTGAGGTCCTTGGGCGACAGCAACGCCTCCAGCAGACTCGGGCAGCGGCCGGGCAGCCGGCGCACCGCCTCGCGCAGGGCGCGGTGCCGGGCGGCGGTGAGGGCGAGTTGCTCGGGGCCCGGTACGGCGTCGGCCGCGGGCTGATCGCCGTACGGCCGCTCGACGCGGGCGGTACGGCGGCTGCGGCGGGCCTCGGAGCGGACGGCCCGGCGCAGCCAGTTGTGCGGGTCGGTCGGCGGACCGTCGGAGTCGAGGCGCTCCAGGAGGCGGAGCCAGACCGCCTGTTCGAGGTCGCTCGGCTCGGCACCGTAGGCATATGCCTCCGCGGAGGCCTCGGCGGCGAGCAGGGGGCGCAGGGCGGAAACCATGTCGTGGGTCATATGCGGCACGACGCGGCCGCCCCGGCGGGAGGTTGCCGGAGCGGCCGGTTGTCACCCCAACCGGGGTGGTGCGGTCAGCTGTTGACGAGGTCCCTCAGACCTCGCATACCCCGCAGACCTCTCGGATGTCGCAGATCCGGCAGATCAGACACAGCCCGCCGAGCCCTCGGTGCATCAGTCGTTCAGGAAGTCCGCGCGTGCCAGCACGCCCGTGTCCGCGTTGTCGGTGAAGACACCGTCGATGCCCGTCGCGAAGTACGTCCGGTACGCGGCGAAAACGTCTCCGTAGGCGTCCGCGTCCGTGCCCTTGCGGAAGTTCGCCGGGAGGAAGGGGTTCTCGTTGCGCATGGTGTACGGGTGCAGGACCAGGCCCGCCTTGTGCGCGTCCGCGACCAGGGTGGTCGGGGAGGTGAGCGCACCCGCCGAGTCCTTCGGGATGACCAGGTCGAGGGTCGGGCCGATGCCCTGCGCGTACGAGGCGATCCCCTTGAGGCCGGCCGGTGTGATCAGGTCGGCGACCGTGCGGGGGTCGCCGGTCGTCACGAAGTCCCAGGGGCGGGTGTTCGCGGCCGAGAGGAGGACGACGAGCGGGTTGTCCACCAGGCGGTTGAGGCGCTGGATGCTGGTCGGCTCGAAGGACTGGAGGATGACCGGCGAGTTCTTCCTGTCCTTGCCGTGCTTCTTCAGGAGCTTCGCGACCCGCTCCTCCAGGCCCAGGCCGAGTGCCCGGAAGTAGGTGGGGTGCTTGGTCTCGGGGTAGATCCAGACCTGCTTGCCGCGCTTGCGGGTCTGCTCGTCCTGCCAGCGGAGGACCTCTTCGAAGGTGGGGATCTCCCAGCGGCCGTTGTAGAGGGTGTTGTGCGGACGGTTGGCCGGAATGCGCTCGACCGCGCGCAGTGTCTTCAGCTCGGCGAGCGTGAAGTCCTCGGTGAACCAGCCGGTGACGGAGACGCCGTCCAGGACCTTGGTCGTCTTGCGGCCGGCGAACTCGGGGTGGTCGGCGACGTCCGTCGTCCCGCCGATCTCGGGCTCGTGGCGGCAGACGAGGTGACCGTCCTTGGTGGGCACCAGGTCACCGGCCTCGACGATGTCCGCGCCGAGGTCGAGGGCCAGTTGGTACGAGCCGAAGGTGTGCTCCGGGCGGTAGCCACTGGCACCCCGGTGGCCGATGATCGTCGGTACGGGCAAGCTCTTCAAGCCACCGCCTCCGTGCTTCGCGTCCCGGGGCACGTCCTGCCCGGCGACCTGGGCGTCGGCTCGCGCCGAGCCGGGCAGCCCGACGACCGCTCCGACCGCGCCGCCCGCACCCAGCATCGCGACACCGAGCAGCGTCCGCCGCCCCGTCCCCGCGGGCTCCCCCTGCGCATGTCCGTTCGACTCCAGCGTGCCCATGAGTGCCTCTCCTGCCGCACCGTCATCTGTCCAAGCGGACCGATCGTAGGTGCGTGTACATGACGACAGGGAGGCCTCGGACGGAACACGCGGGTGACGCCGGATGTCGGCATCACCTCGGCCGAGGCGGGTAGGCGGTCAGTGTGTTTCGTACGACTCGCGCGATCTCCATCACATTCGTGGCGGTGCGTCACATGCCCGCAACGCCGTGCCACCGCAGGTAAACGCGGGTCAACAGTGCGTAAGTAGTGGGTGAACCCGATGTGCACTACCCCCCGAGGCGCGAGTATCGTCCTCACCTGCACAGACTTATACCGAATCCCTTGACACCGGAGGGCCTGTTGTCCCGCTTCGCGCTCATCAAGGCAGTGCTCGGACCGATCATGCGCCTGATGTTCCGCCCACGGGTGGAAGGCGTGGAGCACATCCCCGGCGACGGTCCGGTGATCCTCGCCGGCAACCACCTCACGTTCATCGACTCGATGATCCTGCCCCTGGTCTGTGACCGGCAGGTCGTGTTCATCGGCAAGGACGAGTACGTCACCGGCAAGGGGTTCAAGGGCCGCCTCATGGCCTGGTTCTTCACCGGCGTCGGCATGATCCCGGTGGACCGGGACGGGGCCAACGGCGGTGTCGCGGCGCTGATGACCGGCCGCCGGGTGCTGGAGGAGGGGCGCATGTTCGGGATCTACCCCGAGGGCACCCGCTCCCCCGACGGCCGCCTCTACCGGGGTCGCACCGGGATCGCCCGACTGACTCTGATGACGGGCGCGCCGGTGGTGCCGTTCGCGATGATCGGCACGGACAAGTTGCAGCCGGGCGGGGCGGGGATGCCCCGGCCGGGGCGGGTCACTGTGCGGTTCGGTGAGGCGATGGAGTTCTCCCGGTACGAGGGGATGGACCGGGATCGGTATGTGCTGCGGGCGGTGACGGACTCGGTGATGACCGAGGTCATGCGGTTGTCCGGGCAGGAGTACGTGGACATGTACGCGACGAAGGCCAAGGCCGCGTAGGGGTGTTGGGGGTTTGTCGTCGGGTGCGGGTTCGTTGTGGCTTGTCGCGCAGTTCCTCGCGCCCCTAAGGGGTGGTGCGGGGTCGTGATCAAGTACAGGTTTGTCGTGGCTTGTCGCGCAGTTCCCCGCGCCCCTAGGGGCACCCGGCGTCCTTAACGACCCTCCAGTTTTTGTCCCCTCAGCAGTACCCAGGCCGCTGCCGCCGCTGCCAGTAGCACCACCGCGCCCCCGCCCGCCGCGAGCGCGATGCCGTTCGTGAACGCCTCGCGGGCCGCGTGAAGCAGGGCCTCTGCCGTCGGTGTCGGCAGACCTGCCGCCGTTTCCACCGCTCCGCCCAGTGACTCGTGGGCCTCTGACGGTGTGCCCGGCGGAGCCGTGAAGTTTCGGTAGGCACCCGTGACGATCGAGCCGAGGAGGGCGATGCCGAGGGCGGCGCCCAGTTCGTAGGCCGTCTCCGACACCGCGGCTGCCGCGCCTGCCTGGTCCTTGGGGACGCTCGCCAGGATGACGTCCGAGGTCACCGTGAACGAGAGGCCCGCGCCCACACCCACGACCAGCAGCGCGGTGCCGAGCAGCGGATAGCCGGTCGACTGGTCCACCAGGGTGAGCGCCGCCAGGGCGAGGCCGATGGCCGCGAGACCGCCCGAGACCACGGCCCGTACCGAGTAGCGCCGGGCCGCCGAACCGGCGAGCAGACCTGCCACCACCGCACCCATCGCCGCGGGCAGTTCGGCGAGGCCCGCCTCCAACGGCCCCCGGCCCTGCACGAGTTGCAGGTACTGCGAGAGGAAGAACACCAGCCCGGACAGTCCGAGGATGGTCAGCAGGTCGGCGAGCACGGCCCCGCTGAACCCCCGGTCGCGGAACAGCCGCATGTCCAGGAGGGGGATGGGCAGGGTGAGTTGCCGGCGCACGAAGCCGTACAGAGCCGCTGCCCCCAGGGCCGCCGCGCCCAGCGCCGGCCACGAGAACCCGTGTGACGCCGCCTCCTTGATGCCGTACACAACGCCGACCATGCCGACGAGCGACAGAACGACGCTGCGCAGGTCCCACGGGCCCGGCGCCGGGTTGCGCGACTCGGGGAGCAGCTTGATGCCTACCAGGACGAGGACCACCATCACGGGCAGGTTGATCAGGAAGACCGAGCCCCACCAGAAGTGTTCGAGCAGAAAGCCGCCGGCGACCGGGCCGACCGCGGTACCGGCGGAGGCGGTGGCGCCCCAGATGCCGATGGCGAGGCTGCGTTCGCGCGGGTCGTGGAAGAGGTTGCGGATCAGGGCGAGCGTGGCCGGCATCAGGGTCGCGCCCGCGACACCGAGCAGTGCCCGCGCCAGGATCAGCAACTCCGGTGTCGTCGCGTAGGCGTTGAGGACGGACACCGCGCCGAACGCGGTCGCGCCGATGAGCAGCAGCCGCTTGCGGCCGATGCGGTCGCCGAGGCTGCCCATGGAGACGAGCAGGCCCGCGATGACGAACGAGTAGACGTCGCCTATCCACAGCAACTGGGTGCCGGACGGCTTCAGGTCCTCGCTGATGTAGGGGGTCGCGAGACCCAGGACGGTCGCGTCGACTGCCACCAGCAGCACGGCCAGCACGAGGACGGACAGCGCGAGCCAGCGGCCCGGACGCCTCTCTTCCTCCGTCGCGTGGGCCGGCCGCAGGGTGCTGGTCATGATTCCTCTCTCCGTAGTGCGCCGCCGAGCAACAGTTCGACGATCATGTAGTGGAAGTCCTTCGGGGCGCCCTTGCCGCTCTGCACCATCCAGGCCCCGGAGGCCAGCAGCCCGAACAGGGCTTCGGTGAGCCAGGCAGGCGTCAGGTCGATGCGGAACTCGCCGTTCCCCTGTCCGCGCCGGAACAGCGCGGAGATACGGGCGTCGGTCCGGGCCCAGCCCTCGTTCTGCTCCTCGCCCTCGAACAGCTGGTTCTCCGTGTAGAGAAAGCTGAGCAACCCGGCGGCGGGCTCGATCTCACGCACCAGGCGTCGTACGGCATCACTCGCCGCGCCCTCCTCCAGGCGGGCGGCGTCGAGTGCGGACTCGCACTCCGCGATACCGAGTGACTCCAGCGCCCGTACGAGCGCGTCGCGGCCGGCGAAGTGGCGGTGCAGCGTGGCCCGGCTGATTCCGGCCGCCTTGGCGACCTCGTCCATCGTGGACGTGGATTTCCGGGTGAGGAGGGCGGCTGCGCTGCGCAGCACGTGTTCACGGTCGACGGCCATGAGACAACAGTAACCCAAATGAGACACTGGTGTCTCATTACGGGCGTGAGCGTCTCACTTCTGCTCGTCCCGCGTGTGTCTCAGTGCCAGGGCAGCTGCCCGCGCCGCTCCCAGTAGACGGACGGCTCCTCGACCAGTGCGGCCAGGCGCGACAGCTGGTCCTCATCGAGGTCGACGACCGCCGCGTGCAGATTCGAGGCGAGCTGGCCCGCCGTGGCCGCGCCGGACAGCACGACCCCCGCCCACGGCTGCCGCAGGACCACCGCGAGGGCGACGGCGTCCGCGCCGAGCCCCGTCTCCTCGGCGACCGCCCGCACGGCGTCGGGCGCCTGCCCGGCGGCGAGGCGTCCGTTGGCCATGCCCTCCTTGACGATCACCGTCAGTCCGGCGTCGTGGGCCTCGGCCAGCGCGGGCCCGGCGGAGGTCTCCAGGACGTTGTACGTCGACTGGACGGTACGGAAGAGGGGCTCGCCGTCGACCGTGACGGCGAGGGCGGCGCGGACGGTGTCGGCCTGGGCGGGACCACTGGTGGAGAAGCCGATGGTCAGGCCCTCCGCCGCGGCCTCGGCGAGACGGGCGTGGAGTTCCTTGTCCGACAGGGCCGGGCTTTCGGGGGTCAGCGAGTGGATCTGGTAGAGGTCCAGACGGGCGCCGAGCAGTTGACCGGATTCGGCGCGCTGACGCTCGTACGTCGTGAGGCTGTGGTCCTTGACCTCGTGCCGCTCGGCGTCGGTGGTCCAGTCGGCGGTGTAGGTGTAGCCCCACTTGCTGCCGATGACGACGTCGTCGATGTCGGGGTGTGCGGCCAGCCAGTCGGCGAGGAACTCCTCGGAGCGGCCGTACGAGCGGGCCACGTCGATGTAGCGCACGCCTTGGGCGTAGGCGGCGTCGAGGAGTTCGTGCGTTCGGGTGCGGAGGGCTTCTACGCTGCGGTGCTCTGCGAGGCCCAGGTCGTGGTCTCGGCCGAGGTTGATGTAGCCGGGGCGGGCGACTGCGGCGAGGCCCAGTCCGAGGTGGCAGGTGGGGGTTGTCGCTGTGGCCAGTCGGGTGAAGGGCATCGCGGGCTCCGTGGGGTCGGCTCCGGTTCGGCTCCTGACCAACGTAACCCGCGATGACTTTTGCTTCAGAGCTCGGGTTGTGCGGTGCGGTGGCGGGTGCTGGTGCGTTGTGGCTTGTCGCGCCGTTCCCCGCGCCCCTGAAGGGGCCTGCGGCCCTTCAGGGACAGCGCACCCGGCTCCTACTTCTGCTTTGCTGTGGCCCACTCGTGCTGGGTCGCCACGTCTGCCTTCAGTTCTGCCAGTTGGATCGCGACCGCGCTCGGGGCCGTGCCTCCCCGGCCGTTGCGGGAGGCCAGGGCGCCCTTGACGTTGAGGACCGTGCGGACCTCGGGGGTGAGGTGGGCGCTGATCTTCGCGAACTGGTCGTCGGTCAGGCCGTCCAGCTCGACCCCGTCCGCCTCGGCGGCCTTCACGCACTCACCGGCGACCTCGTGGGCGACACGGAAGGGGACGCCCTGCTTGACCAGCCACTCGGCGATGTCGGTGGCGAGGGAGAAGCCGGCCGGGGCCAGTTCCTCCATGCGCTCGCGGTGGACGGTGAGCGTGGCCATCATGCCGGTGAAGGCGGGGAGCAGGACCTCGAGCTGGTCGCAGGAGTCGAAGACAGGCTCCTTGTCCTCCTGGAGGTCACGGTTATAGGCGAGGGGCAGCGCCTTGAGGGTGGCCAGGAGGCCCGTGAGGTTGCCGATCAGCCGGCCGCTCTTGCCGCGCGCCAGCTCGGCGATGTCCGGGTTCTTCTTCTGCGGCATGATCGACGAGCCCGTGGAGAAGGCGTCGTGCAGGGTGACGAAGGAGAACTCCTTCGTGTTCCAGATGATGATCTCCTCGGCGATCCGGGAGAGGTTGATCCCGATCATCGCCGTGATGAAGGCGAACTCGGCGACGAAGTCGCGCGAGGCCGTGCCGTCGATGGAGTTGCCCACGCTGCCGTGCTCGAAGCCGAGGTCCTTGGCGACCGACTCCGGGTCGAGACCGAGGCTGCTGCCCGCGAGCGCGCCCGAGCCGTAAGGGGAGACGGCCGTGCGCTCGTCCCACTGGCGCAGGCGCTCCGCGTCCCGGGACAGCGGCTGGACGTGGGCCAGGACATGGTGGGCGAACAGGACCGGCTGGGCGTGCTGGAGGTGGGTACGGCCGGGCATCGCCACGTCCGAGTGGGCCTCCGCGAGGCCGATCAGCGCGTCCTGGAGGTCGGCGATCAGGCCGCCGATCGTACGGGCGTGGTCCCGCAGGTACATGCGGAAGAGGGTCGCGACCTGGTCGTTGCGCGAGCGGCCGGCGCGGAGCTTGCCGCCGAGGTCGGGGCCGAGGATCTCCAGCAGGCCGCGTTCCAGGGCCGTGTGGATGTCCTCGTCGGCCATGGTGGGGACGAGGGTGCCGTCGGCGAGGTTCGCTTCGAGCCGGTCGAGGCCGGCCAGCATGCGTGTCAGCTCGTCGTCGGTGAGCAGGCCCGCCTTGTGCAGCACGCGCGCGTGGGCACGCGATCCGGCGATGTCGTAGGGCGCGAGCCGCCAGTCGAAGTGGACGGACGCGGACAGCTTGGCCAGGGCCTCGGCGGGACCGTCGGCGAAACGGCCGCCCCAGAGCCGTACGTCACCGCTGTTGCTGCTCACTTGCGTCGCTCCTAGAAGACAGGGGGGTGGATGTGCGACCGCCTCCCCACCCGTACGGAGGGGAGGCGGTAGCAACAACGGTATCGGTTACGCCTGGTCGCGCTTGGCCGCGATCTTCGACGACAGGCTGTAGATGTCGATGAAGCCCTTGGCCGCGGCCTGGTCGAAGGTGTCGCCCGTGTCGTACGTGGCCAGGTTGAAGTCGTAGAGCGAGGTCTCGGAGCGCCGGCCGGTGACCACCGCGCGACCACCGTGCAGGGTCATCCGGACATCGCCGTTGACGTGCTGGTTGGCCTCGTTGATGAAGCCGTCCAGGGCGCGCTTGAGCGGGGAGAACCACTGGCCGTCGTAGACCAGCTCGCCCCAGCGCTGCTCGACCTGGCGCTTGTAGCGGGCGAGTTCACGCTCGACCGTGACGTTCTCCAGCTCCTGGTGGGCCGTGATCAGGGCGATCGCGCCCGGAGCCTCGTACACCTCGCGGGACTTGATGCCGACGAGACGGTCCTCGACCATGTCGATCCGGCCGATGCCCTGGGCGCCGGCGCGCTCGTTGAGCTGCTGGATGGCCTGGAGGACGGAGACCGGCTTGCCGTCGATGGCGACCGGGACGCCCTCCTTGAAGGAGACGATCACCTCGTCGGCCTCGCGCGGGGTGGCGGGGTTCGAGGTGTACTCGTAGATGTCCTCGATCGGGGCGTTCCAGATGTCCTCCAGGAAGCCCGTCTCGACCGCGCGCCCGAAGACGTTCTGGTCGATGGAGTACGGGGACTTCTTGGTGGTGGCGATCGGGAGCTGCTTCTCCTCGCAGAAGGCGATCGCCTTGTCGCGGGTCATCGCGTAGTCGCGGACCGGGGCGATGCACTTGAGGTCGGGGGCGAGGGCCACGATGCCGGCCTCGAACCGCACCTGGTCGTTGCCCTTGCCCGTGCAGCCGTGGGCGACCGTGGTGGCGCCGTGCTTCTGGGCGGCGGCGACGAGGTGCTTGACGATCGTCGGCCGGGAGAGGGCGGAGACCAGCGGGTAGCGGTCCATGTAGAGGGCGTTGGCCTTGATCGCCGGGAGGCAGTACTCCTCGGCGAACTCGTCCCTGGCGTCCGCGACCTCGGCCTCGACGGCGCCGCAGGCGAGCGCGCGCTTGCGGATGACGTCCAGGTCCTCGCCGCCCTGGCCGACGTCGACCGCGACCGCGATGACCTCGGCGCCCGTCTCCTCGGCGATCCAGCCGATGGCGACGGAGGTGTCCAGACCGCCTGAGTAGGCGAGTACGACGCGCTCGGTCACGGGTTTTCTCCTCACAGTGCATTCGCTGACATGCATGAGTATGCAGGAGTCTGCATGGTTCGTCAATCTCGGGAAATTTTCTCGCGGATGTTTGCCGAGCCTTTGAACACGCGAAACCGCTTACCCGTACTTCACGCCAGACGCAGGCGCCGCGTCTGTAAAGCGAGTTGAACCGCACAGCCACCCCCTGACCCGAGTGAGGCATCCGCATGTCCAGGGCTCTTCCGAAGTACAACAAGCGTCGTGTGGGCATCATCGGCGGCGCCGCCGCAGTGGCTCTGTCCGGCGCGATCGTCGCCGGCTCCGCCCTTGCCGGGGAAACGTCCAGCAACAACACGACGGCCCAGGCGACCACCAAGGCCGCGGTCGCCACGGTGAACTGCCCGGCCGTGGCGAACAGACTGCCCGCGATCCCGGCGTCGGCCCAGGCGGAGGTCACCCGCAACCTCGCCCTGCTGGACACGCAGATCGCCGAGGCCAACAAGCGCATCGTCGACACCCAGGGTCAGGGTGGTGCGAACTTCGTCCAGAACGCGATCGTCGGTCCGCTCAAGGACAAGCGCGTGGCGACCATCAACCGCATCGCCACGGCCATCGGCCGCACCGCCGCCAAGCCGGTCGGTCTCGACGCGCTGGCGCCCTGCACCCTCAACGGGGCCGGGGTGGCCGCGCCGGCCGCGACGCCGCCCCAGCAGGCGGGCGGCAACGCCGGCAATGCGGGGAACACCGGTAACGCGGGTAATGCCGGCAACGCCGGTAACGCGGGCAACAACAACGGCGCCGGCACCATCAGCTGCCCGGACGTGGCCTCGAAGCTCCCCGCGATCCCCGCGTCGGCGAAGGCCGAGGTCGACCGCAACCTCGCCCTGCTGAACACGCAGATCGCCGAGTCCAACACCCGGCTCGCGAACACGATCGGCCAGGGCGGCGCGAACTTCGTCCAGAACGCGATCGTCGGTCCGCTCGAGGGCAAGCGTGCGTCGACCATCGACCGCATCGTGATCGCCATCGGCCGCACCGCCGCCAAGCCGACCGGCCTCGAGTCGCTGGCGGACTGCACGTTCACCAAGTGACGTGACACAGGCACTGTGGCCGCCCCGACGCAAGCGCCGGCCGGGGCGGCCACAGTCCTGTAGACCCTCGCCCGAACACCCGTACCCGTACACCCTTGCTACGGCCGTCACCAAAACCCTTAGACAAGCGAACGACTTTCCCGGACAATGACGGGTCATGGGAAAGACCTACGAGCGCATAGACGGCCGCCTGCGGACATTCATCGAGGCGCAGCCCCTCTTCTTCACCGCGACCGCCCCGCTGTCCGGCGACGGCACGGTCAACCTCTCCCCCAAGGGCCTCAAGGGCTCCTTCGTGATCCTCGACGAGCTGACCGTCGCCTATCTCGACTTCGCGGGCAGCAACGCCGAGACCGTCGCGCATCTGCGCGAGAACGGCCGGATCACCCTCATGTGGTGCGCCTTCGAGGGCCCGCCGAACATCGTGCGTCTGCACGGCCGCGGTGAACCCGTCTTCCGTGACGACCCGCGCTTCCCCGAACTCCTCGCCCGCTTCCCGGACATCGACGCCACCGCGCACGGCCTGCGCGCGATCATCGTCGTACGCGCCGAACTCCTCCGGGACAGCTGCGGCTACGCGGTGCCCCTCATGTCGTACGACAGCGACCGCGACCTGCACGGCAGGCGCTTCGCGCGCGAGGACGACGCCTCGCTCAGCGCCTACTTCGAGAAGAAGGACCACATCGCGACGAGCCTGGACGGCCTACCGGGGCTGCCGTTGCCGCTGCCGCCCAGTACCGTCTGAGCCATGCGCCCCGGAGCCGCCGTCGTCCTCGCGTCCGCGTCCCTTCTCGTACTCGCCCCCGGTGCCCCGCCCACGGCCGCGCCGCCGCTGCCCGCACTGCTGGCCGACACCGGCGGCGGCTCCCAGCTGATCACCGCTCAGGCACCGAGCGCCGGGGCGACCTCGGGCACGCTCACCTGGTGGGACCTGCGCGACGGGACGTGGACGAAGGCCGGCTCCGCGCCCGCCCGCTTCGGCGCGAACGGGCTCGTCGAGGGCGGCTCCCGCAGACAGGGCACGAACACCACTCCCGCCGGGCTGTACGACCTGCCGTACGCCTTCGGCATCAAGCCGGCGCCCAGCGGCACCAGGGTCACGTACCGGCCGGTGCGGCAGAACTCCTGGTGGTGCGAGGACAACGCCTCGCGCTCCTACAACCGCTGGACCGAGCCCCGTCCCGCCGACTGCCGGGCCGCCGAGTCCGAGCACCTGATCTCGTACACGCAGCAGTACGCGCACGCGTACGTCATCGGTTTCAACTACGCCAAACCGGTGCGGGAGCGCGGCGCTGGCATCTTCCTGCACGTCAACGGCCGTGCGGCGACGGCCGGTTGTGTGTCGGTGTCGGCGGCGGCGATGCGGGCGGTGCTGGGGTGGGCCGATCCGGGCCGCCGGCCGCACATCGCGATCGGCACGGCGAGCGGACCGACGGCCATCGTCCGCTACTGAGCCGCCGCACCAGGCGCGCCTCAGGGCAAGGGTGTTACCAGCCGTCACGTCACTTACCTGTGGACTCCGCGGCCCACTGAACACTCGGCGGTCGCGGCACGTATGTGAGGGCCAAGGGGCCAAGCCTCTCGACCCCGTCCCACGGAGGAAACCGTGACCACCACGATCGCAGGCGGACGTGCCGCGCGGCGCCAGACGATGCGCCGCATCCGACCCCGCCGTTCGCCCGCCGTCCCGCTGCTGCTCGTCGTAGGAGCGGGCGCGGCCGGAGTGATCTGGCTGTGGTGGAACAACACGGCCTCCCTGGCCGACACCACCGCCCAGGTGATCGCGGCGGGCCGGATCACCGGTCTGCTCGCCGGCTACCTGATGGCACTGGTGGTGCTGCAGATGGCCCGGGTGCCCGCGCTGGAGCGCCGGGTCGGGTCGGACCGGGTGGCGCGCTGGCACGCGATGAGCGGCCGGTACACGCTCTCCCTGGTCGTGGCGCACGTCGTCCTCATCATGTACGGGTACGCCCTCCAGGCCGGGAAGACGTTCGGCGACATCGTCCAGCAGACGATCGACTCGGTGAACCAGCTGCCCGACATGGGCAAGGCCGCGATCGGTACGGGTCTGCTGGTGGTCATCGGGCTCAGCTCCATCGGCCCGGTCCGGCGGATGATCCCGTACGACCTCTGGTACCACGTGCACCTGCTGACCTACGCGGCCACGTTCCTGACCTTCTGGCACCAGCTGACCGCGGGCAACGAGTTCGTCGTCGAGGCGGCCGCCAAGACCGCCTGGTACGCGCTGTACGGCTCGGTGACCGCGCTGGTCTTCTGGTACCGCATCATCACGCCGATCCGGCTGAACATGCGCCACCGGCTGCGGGTCGAGGCTGTCATCGAGGAGACCCCGGGCATCGTGTCCGTGCTGATGAGCGGCCGCAAGCTGCACCGGATGGGCGCGGAGGCGGGCCAGTTCTTCCGCTGGCGCTTCCTGTCCCCCGGTATGCGGTTCAGCTCGCACCCGTACTCCCTGTCGGCGGCCCCCCGCCCCAACATGCTGCGGATCACCGTGAAGGCGATCGGCGACCACAGCTCGGCGCTGCGTGAGCTGGAGCCCGGCACCCGGGTGTGGGCCGAGGGCCCGTACGGCGCCCTGACCGCCTCCAAGCGCAGCCAGGGCAAGGTGCTGCTGGTGGCGGGCGGTGTCGGCATCACCCCGATGCGGGCCCTGTTCGAGACGCTGCCCGGCGCGGCGGGCGACCTGACCCTCCTCTACCGGGCCAACAGCACCCAGGACCTGGCCCTGTGGGACGAACTGTCGACCATCGCCAACGAGCGCGGCGCCCGTCTCATGTACGCGGTGAACAGCCCCGACGGAGAGCGCCCGGACATCTCGGCGGAGTCGCTGCGCCGGAAGCTGCCGGACATCGACGACCACGACGTCTTCCTGTGCGGGCCGCCCGGCTTCGCCCAGGGTGTGTACGAGGCATTGCGCGGCGCGGGTGTTCCGGCGCGCCGTATCCACCACGAGTCGTTCGAGATGTGAGCGACGGGAGCCAGGAGCGATGAAGAAGAACCACCCCTTTCGGCGCGTCATGCTGGCGAGCGCCGCCACAGTCTCCGGAATCGTGCTGCTGCTGACGCTGAAGCCGTCGTCGGACCCCGGGTCCGCGCAGGCGGCCGGCGCTCTGCCGCAGCAGACGTCGGCGGCGCAGGAAGCAGCCCAGGGCGGCGCCGCCGCCAAGGACGGCACCTTCACCGGCGACACCGTCCAGACCCAGTACGGCCCGGTCCAGGTCCGCGTCACGGTGAGCGGCGGAAAGATCACCAAGGCAGAGGCGCTCCAGCAGCCCAGGGGCGGCCAGAGCGACCAGATCACCGGCAACGCGATCCCCAAACTCAACCAGGAAGCCGTCGCCGCCGGCCCCGGCGGCAGTATCGACGCGATCTCCGGCGCCAGCTACACCAGTGCGGGCTACGGGAAGTCGCTCCAGTCGGCCCTGGACAAGGCCAGCGCGGGTACGGGCACCACCGGGGGCGGCGGTGCGGCCAAGGCCGCCACGGTCACCGGTGACGCGGTCGACACCCAGTACGGCCCGATCCAGGTCCGGATCACGGTGAGCGGCGGCAAGATCACCAAGGCGGCGACGGTCCAGCAGCCCAGGGGCGGCCAGAGCGACCAGATCACCGGCAACGCCGTCCCCAAGCTCAACAAGGAAGCGGTCGCCGCCGGCACCGCGGACATCGACGCGATCTCGGGCGCCAGCTACACCAGCGCGGGCTACAAGAAGTCCCTCCAGTCGGCCCTGGACAAGGTTCCGGCCGCGGAGTCGGACAAGGGGACGGCCACCGGCGCCAGTTCACCCGCCCCGGCCAAGAGCTCGCCCGCGGGTTCGGCGGCCGGCTCGGGTGCCACCGGTAGCGGGGCGACCTCCGACGGGGGCGGCACGTACACCGGCGCCGTGGTCCAGACGGAGTACGGCCCGGTGCAGGTCCGGGTCACCCTGACCGACGGCCGGATCACCTCGGCGTCGGCGGTGCAGGCGCCCAAGGGCGGCCGGAGCGACCAGGTCTCCGGCGACGCGATTCCCAAGCTCAACCAGGAGGCGGTGACGGCGGGCGATGGTGACATCGACGCGGTTTCCGGTGCCAGCTACACCAGCGCCGGCTACAAGAAGTCCCTCCAGTCGGCCCTGGACCAGGCCGGTGGTTGATCCCGCCGAAGCTCCCGTCGCGGTGCGTCATGCGGAGGAGGTCATGGGGACCGTCTTTTCCTTTGACGTCCGCGGCGGGGACCCCCGTGCGGTCGGGTCGGCGCTGGCAGCGGCGATCGCCGGACTGCACCAGGTCAACGAGGTGTTCAGCACCTATCGCGAGAACAGCCAGATCTCCCGGCTGGCCCGCGGCGAGATCTCCGTCGCCGACTGCGACCCGGAGGTCGCCGAGGTACTCGATCTGTGCGCCGAGGCGGAGCGGGTCAGCGACGGCTGGTTCAGCCACACCTACCAGGGCCAGATCGACCCGACCGGCATCGTCAAGGGCTGGGCGGCGGAGCGCGCGGCCAGGACGCTGACCGCGGCGGGCGTGAGCGGGGTCAGCGTCAACGGCGGCGGAGACGTACAACTGTGCGGTGCGCCGGGCCCCGGGCGCCCTTGGCGGGTGGGCGTGTCCGACCCGCTCCGCCCCGGCGGCCTGGCGGCCGTGGTCTCGGCGGCCGGCACCGACGAACTGGCGGTGGCCACCTCCGGCACGGCGGAGCGCGGCACCCACATCGTCGACCCCCGCACCGGCAAGTCCGCGGTGACGGACCTGGTCGCGGTGACGGTCGTGGCCCCCCACCTGACCTGGGCCGACGCCTGGGCGACAGCGGCCTTCGCGATGGGTTCGAGGCAGGCCCTGAGCTGGCTGGAGTCCCTCCCGGACGTGGAGGCCCTACTGATCACGGCGGGCGACGAGGTCCGATGCACCGGAGGGCTCGCAAGACGACTGGGCTGAGGGGGCATTTAGGGGCGCGGGGAACTGCGCGACAAGCCACAGCGAACCCGCACCCGACACACAACCGTCAATGGTTCTTCTGAGCCAACCCCAACAAATGATCAGCCAGAGCCTGTCCCCCCACAGGATCCCGACTGATCAGCATCAACGTGTCATCCCCGGCGATAGTCCCCAAAATATCGTGCAGCTCGGCCTGATCGATCGCCGACGCCAGAAACTGCGCCGCCCCCGGAGGGGTCCGCAGGACCACGAGATTCGCCGAAGCCTCCGCGGAGATCAGCAACTCCGCGGACAGCCGCCGCATCCGCTCCTCCTTCGCCGACTCCCCCAGCGGAGCGCGAGGCGTACGGAACCCGCCCTCGCTCGGCACCGCGTAGATGAGATCGCCATCGTTGTTGCGGATCTTCACCGCGTTCAGCTCGTCCAGGTCCCTGGACAGCGTCGCCTGCGTGACGGTCAGCCCGTCATCGGCCAGCAGCTTCGCCAACTGACTCTGCGACCGCACCGGTTGCCGGTTGAGGATGTCCACGATCCGGCGGTGGCGTGCGGTGCGGGTCTGCGGTACGGCAGGCCCCGCGTGCTCGTGATCCTGCGCCTGCGTCATCGTCGTCGTCTCATTCCCCGGTTAGTCCTTCCCCGTCAACCGCGTCGAGAACTCCGGGAAGTGCCTGGAGAAACGCGTCCACTTCGGCGTCACCGATGTTCAGCGGCGGCATCAGCCGTACGACATCGGGAGCGGGCGCGTTCACCAGGAACCCGGCGTCCTGAGCCGCCTGCTGCACCTGGGGCGCGAGGGGCTCGTTGAGCACGATACCCAGGAGAAGTCCCGCGCCCCGGACATAATCGATCAACGGGTGGCCCGCACCCTCGATTCCGTCCCGCAACTTCTCGCTCTGCCGCTTGACGTTCGCCAGCAACCCCTCGTTCTCGATGGTGCCGAGTACAGTGAGTCCGGCGGCGCAGGCGACCGGGTTGCCGCCGAACGTCGTGCCGTGGTGGCCGGGCTGGAGGAGGTCGGCTGCGCGGCCGAAGGCGACGGTCGCGCCGAGGGGCAGCCCGCCGCCGAGGCCCTTCGCGAGGGTGACGACGTCGGGCAGGACACCGTCGTGGGCCTGGTACTCGAACCACTGACCGGTACGGCCGATGCCGGTCTGCACCTCGTCGAGGACGAGCAGGGCACCGGTGGCGGCGGTGATCGCGCGGGCGGCCTTCAGATAGCCGACGGGCGGGACCACGACGCCGTTCTCGCCCTGGACCGGCTCGATGATGACGAGGGCGGTCTCGTCGGTGACGGCGGCGGCCAGTGCCTGCGCGTCGCCGTACGGAACGTATGTGACGTCACCGGGCAGCGGCACGAAGGGCTCCCGCTTTCCGGGCTGGCCGGTGAGCGCGAGGGCGCCCATGGTCCGCCCGTGGAAGCCGCCCACCGTGGACACCATGTGGGTACGTCCGGTCAGCCGGCCGATCTTGAAGGCGCCCTCGTTGGCCTCGGCGCCCGAGTTGCAGAAGAACACCTTGCCGTCCCGGCCGAAGCGCTGGAGCAGCTGTTCGGCGAGGGCGACGGGCGGTTCGGCGACGAAGAGGTTGGAGACATGGCCGAGGGAGGCGATCTGCGTGGAGACCGCCTCGACGATCGCCGGGTGGGCGTGGCCGAGCGCGTTCACGGCGATGCCGCCCACGAAGTCGGTGTACGCCTTGCCGTCGGCGTCCCACACCGTGCTGCCGGCGCCGCGGACGAGGGGCAGCCGGGGGGTGCCGTAGTTGTTCATGAGGGCGCCCTGCCAGCGCTGCGTCAGCTCCTGGTTGGCGCTCAGGTCCTGGCCGGCGTTCATGCGTCTTCCCCCTCTTCCTCCGCATCAGGCACGACCATCGTGCCGATGCCCTCGTCCGTGAAGATCTCCAGCAGGATCGAGTGCTGGACCCGGCCGTCGATGACGCGGGCGGTCTGGACGCCGTTGCGTACGGCGTGCAGGCAGCCCTCCATCTTCGGCACCATTCCGGAGCTCAACTCCGGGAGCAGCTTCTCCAGTTGGGAAGCGGTGAGGCGGCTGATCACCTCGTCGGAGTCGGGCCAGTCCTCGTAGAGGCCCTCGACGTCCGTGAGGACCATGAGGGTTTCGGCGCCCAGTGCCGCAGCGAGTGCCGCAGCCGCCGTATCAGCATTGACGTTGTAGACATGTCCGTCGTCCTGGCTACGGGCGATCGACGAGACGACCGGGATACGGCCGTCGGCGAGCAGTGCCTCGATCGCGCCCGTGTCGATCGCGGTGATCTCGCCCACCCGCCCGATGTCGACCAACTCTCCGTCGATCTCGGGCTGGTGCTTGGTGGCGGTGATGGTGTGCGCGTCCTCGCCGGTCATCCCGACGGCGAGCGGCCCGTGTTGGTTGAGCAGCCCGACCAGCTCCCGCTGGACCTGTCCGGCCAGCACCATGCGTACGACGTCCATGGCGTCCTCGGTGGTGACCCTGAGGCCCGCCTTGAACTCGCTGACGATGCCGTGCCGGTCGAGGGCGGCGCTGATCTGCGGGCCACCGCCGTGCACGACGACGGGCTTGAGGCCGGCCTGGCGCAGGAAGACGACGTCCTGGGCGAAGGCGTTCTTCAACTCCTCGTTCACCATGGCGTTTCCGCCGAACTTGATGACGACGACCTTGCCGTTGTGGCGGGTCAGCCAGGGCAGCGCCTCGATGAGGATCCGGGCCTTCGGCAGCGCGGTGTGCTTGCGGGTAGTGCTCATGACGAGTACGCGCTGTTCTCGTGGACGTAGTCCGCGGTGAGGTCGTTGGTCCAGATGGTGGCGGTCTCGGTGCCTGCGGCGAGGTCGGCGACGATGTGGACCTCGCGGTAGCGCATGTCGACCTTGTCGCGGTCCTCGCCGACGCCGCCGTCCTTGCAGACCCAGACGCCGTTGATGGCGACGTTCAGCTGGTCCGACTCGAAGGCGGCGGCGGTCGTGCCGATGGCGGACAGGACTCGGCCCCAGTTGGGGTCCTCGCCGTGGATGGCGCACTTGAGGAGGTTGTTGCGGGCGATGGAGCGGCCCACCTCGACGGCGTCTTCCTCGCTGGCCGCGTTCACGACCTCGACCTTGATGTCCTTGCTGGCGCCCTCGGCGTCCCGGATCAGCTGCTGCCCGAGGTCGTCACAGACGGCCCGTACGGCCTCGGCGAACTCGGCCTGGTCCGGGGTGACTTGGGAGGCACCGGAGGCGAGCAGCAGCACGGTGTCGTTGGTGGACATGCAGCCGTCGGAGTCGACGCGGTCGAAGGTGGTGCGGGTGGCGGCGCGCAGCGCCTGGTCGAGGCTCTCGCTGTCCACGTCGGCGTCCGTCGTGAGGACGACGAGCATGGTGGCGAGGCCGGGGGCGAGCATGCCCGCGCCCTTGGCCATGCCGCCGACGGTCCAGCCGTCCTTGCTGCTGACGACAGCCGTCTTGTGGACGGTGTCGGTGGTCTTGATGGCGATGGCGGCCTTCTCGCCGCCGTGCTCGGAGAGTTGACCGGCGACGGTCTCGACTCCCGTGAGCAGCTTGTCCATCGGCAGGAGCAGCCCGATGAGTCCGGTGGAGGCTACCGCGACCTCTCCGGCGTTCAGACCGAGGGTCTCCGCGACCTTCTCGGCGGTGGCGTGGGTGTCCTGGAAGCCCTTGGGGCCCGTACAGGCGTTGGCGCCACCGGAGTTGAGGACGACGGCGGAGACGATCCCGCCCTTCAGCACCTGCTCGGACCACAGCACCGGCGCGGCCTTGACGCGGTTGGAGGTGAAGACGCCGGCGGCTGCGAGGCGGGGCCCGTTGTTGACCACGAGGGCCAGGTCCGGGTTGCCGTTCTCCTTGATCCCGGCGGCGATGCCCGCCGCCGTGAACCCCTGTGCTGCCGTGACACTCACGGTGCGACTCCGATCGTGGAAAGCCCGGTGGTCTCGTCGAGCCCGAGGGCGATGTTCATGCTCTGGACGGCACCGCCCGCGGTGCCCTTGGTCAGGTTGTCGATGGCGCTGATCGCGATGATGCGGCGTACGGACTCGTCGTACGCGACCTGCACCTGAACGGCGTTCGAACCGTAGACGGACGCCGTGGCGGGCCACTGCCCCTCGGGGAGAAGGTGCACGAACGGTTCGTCGGCGAACGCCTTCTCGTAGGCGGCGCGCACGGACTCGGCGGTGACGCCCGGCTTGGCGGCGGCGGTGCAGGTGGCGAGGATGCCGCGGGACATGGGGGCGAGGGTGGGCGTGAACGAGACGGCGACGGGCTCGCCGGCCGCGCCGCTGAGGTTCTGGACGATCTCGGGCGTGTGCCGGTGACCGCCGCCGACGCCGTACGGAGACATGGACCCCATGACCTCGCTGCCCAGCAGGTGTGTCTTGGCCGCCTTGCCGGCGCCGGAGGTCCCGGAGGCGGCGACGATCACGGCCTCGGTCTCGGCGAGGCCGGCCGCGTACGCCGGGAAGAGGGCGAGCGAGACGGCGGTCGGATAGCAACCGGGCACCGCGACACGCTTGGACCCCGTAAGCCGGGCGCGGGCACCCGGCAGTTCGGGGAGGCCGTAGGGCCAGGTCCCGGCGTGCGCGGAGCCGTAGAACCTCTCCCAGTCGGCCGCGTCGTGGAGCCGGAAGTCGGCGCCCATGTCGACGACGAGGGCGTCAGGGCCGAGCTGCTCGGCGACGGCGGCGGACTGCCCGTGCGGCAGCGCGAGGAACACGACGTCATGCCCGGCGAGCACGTCGGGGGTGGTCTCCTGGAGCACCCGGCCGGCCAGCGGTAGCAGATGCGGCTGCAGTGCGCCGAGCCGCTGCCCGGCGTTGGAGTTGCCGGTCAGGGCGCCGATCTCGACCTCGGGGTGGACGAGGAGCAGACGCAGCAGTTCCCCACCCGCGTACCCACTCGCTCCGGCCACCGCCACACGTACCGCCATGGAACCCTCCTCCTTGATGGCATGACTATACGTTTCGCTGCACGTTTATGCAATATGGTGGATCGGTATGCGGAGCCGCGGGGACGACACCAAGGTCGTCGCGGAGATCGCCGAGGAGGTCGCCGGGAAGGTCGCTGCAGGGCGGGTCCATAAGATCGTCGACATGACGCTGCGACCCGTCCTGGTGAACATCAAGGCCCTTGACGACCCCGCGATCGGCCGGTTCTGGGCGGAGGCACTCGGCTGGAGTGTGTCCAGCCCCGAACCCGGCGCGACCGCCGCCAAACCCGCCGACTTCGACTGGCGGGACCCGGTCGGCGTGTGCGTGGACGTCATCGCCGTCCCGGAGCCGAAGACGGCGACGAAGAACCGGGTGCACATCGATCTCGCGACCACCTCCGCGGCGCACCAGGCGGAACTGGTCGCACGCCTGAAGGCTCTCGGCTCGACGCCCGCCGACGTGGGCCAGGGCGATGTGCCGTGGACGGTCCTCGCCGATCCGGAGGGCAACGAGTTCTGCGTGCTGGAGCCCCGGGACGTCTACCGGGACACCGGGCCGATCGCCGCGGTGGTCGTCGACTGCGTGGATCCTCGGGCCATGGCCCGGTTCTGGGACGAGGCGATCGACTGGACCCTGCACGAGGTGACCGACGATTCCGCGGTGCTGCGCGACGCCAGGGGGGTCGGCCCGTATCTCGAGTTCCTCCGCAAGCCCGGCATGAAGCCCGTGCGGGACCGTGTCCACATCGACCTGGTGCCGGACCCCGGTGACGACAAGGCGGCGGAGGTGGCCCGGCTACGGGCCCTCGGCGCCACCGACCTCGACGTGGGTCAGGGCGACGTCCCGTGGACCTGTATGAGCGACCCGGAGGGCCACGAGTTCTGCGTGCTCGCCCGGTCCTGACACGGGGCCTCGGCGACACCCCGCCCCGCGGGCGTGATCGTACGCACCTGTTTCTCACCCGGGGCGGCCCAGGCGCCCTCCGGCACCCGAGCCACCCGTGCGGCCAGCCGTTCCCGTCGGTCAGGCGGTCACCGTCACCCCTTCTTGATCCGCAGGAAGGTGACGGAGTTCGCCGGGAACGTGTAAGTGAACTTCCTCGCGACCCCCGTGAACGTCGACCTCACCGGCGCGACCGGTGCGGCCGTCTCGGTGTTCACCGCGTCCGGCGCGGCGGCCAGTGTCGTCACCGCGGCCCTGGACCTGACCTTCACCCTGCCGAGGTCGATCGTCGTACGGGCCTGCGCCGCCTGGGCGTTGACGACCTTGACGATCAGGTCGCCGGTCTTCGCGTCCTTCGTGACGATCTGGCGGAACGGCTCGGCCGGCTTGTCGTCGGTGAAGCCGCCCCACTCCTTGCCGTCCAGGTAGAGCGTGACCTGCCGGCCCCGCACCTTGACGTCGATGTCGTAGGCGCGGCCCGTCTCGATCGAGCCGGGCTTGGCCACCAGCGTCGACTTGCCGCCGTCCGAGGCCTGTTCGACGGCGGACTGGGTGTTGTTCCAGCCGCCCAGGTTCCACCAGTAGTAGTTGCCGGTGTCCTTGACCCCGAAGGCGACGAGGAAGCCCTCCTTGCCGGACTTCTTGGTGGCCTTCACATGCAGGTCGTAGTCGTGCCAGGCGGGGTCTCCGGCCGAGACCATCGTGTTCTCGGCGGCGACATCGGTCTGGACGTACTGCCCGTCCTGGAGCGTCCAACTCCCGCCCCCGGTATGGGTCCACCGGGAGGCGTCACCCGAGAAGTCGTCGGTCAGCAGCGTCGTGCCGTCCACGCCGGTGACCTTGACGTCGTCGTACGCCGCCGTGGTCGCCCAGGTCGACAGGCCGACGGCGCCCGTGATCGGGCCGCTCACCGAGGGCGTGCCGGTGGCGGTGGTGGGCACCACGCGGTCGCCGACGTTGTTCATGAACAGCTTCTGCACCTCGTACGAGGGCGAGCCCCAGGACGCGTGGTTGTTGAACCAGATCATGTCGGGACGCCACTGCACGTAGTCCTCGTTGGAGAGCAGCGGGGCGTACGAGGCGAGCTTGACGACGTCCGCGTTGCGCTCCAGGCCCGTCATGAACGCGGCCTCGGAGAGGGCGTTCCTGAAGGTGTTGCCGCCGGAGGCGTACTCGCCGAGGAAGACCTTGGGACCGTTGCGGTCGTACGAGTCGTAGCGGTCGTTGTTCTGGAGGAACCAGTTGGTGCTGTTGTAGTAGTGCTCGTCGACCATGTCGACGTCGGCGTCCCGGTTGAGCTTCCAGGCGGTGTCGAAGGTCGAACCGCTGTCGTCCGGGCCGGAGTTGGAGATGACCGTGATGTCCGGGTACTTGGCCTCGATGGCGGTCCGGAACTCCGTGAAGCGGGCGAAGAACTCGTTCGGCAGGTTCTCCTCGTTGCCCACCTCGATGTGCGTGAGGTGGAAGGGCTTGGGATGGCCCATCTGCGCCCGCTTGCGACCCCACTCGCTGGTCACCGGCCCGTTGGCGAACTCGATGAGGTCGAGGGTGTCCTGGACGTGCCGCTTGAGCAGCGCCTCGTCGACCACGGCCCTGTTCTGCCCGCAGCCGGTGACCAGTGCCGGGACGACGGGCAGCGGCATCGCGCCGATGTCCTCCGAGAACTGGAAGTACTCGTAGTAGCCGAGGCCGTAACTCTGGTTGTAGCCCCAGAAGTTGGAGTTGGTCGCACGCTGCTCGACCGGGCCGACCGTGTCCTTCCACTGGTAGGAGCGCTGGCGCTGCCAGTTCGAGGCCTCGCTGTAGTCCTCCATGGACCCGGTGTTGACCAGGCAGCCGCCCGGGAAGCGGACGAAGCCGGGGTCGAGCGCGGCGATCTTCTGGGCCAGGTCCTGGCGCAGCCCGTGGCCCTTGTAGGTGTCCCGGGGCAGCAGCGACACCATGTCCAGGGCGACGGAGTTGTCCGTCGCGACCGTCAGCCGTCCCGCGGTGCTGGAACGGGTGGCGGTGAACCGGGCCCGGTACTTGGCCCAGCCGCCCTTCACCGCGACCTGGCGCACTTCGGCGAGAGCGCCTTCGGTGTCACCCAAGGACACGGTCAACGCGGTGGCCCGGTCGGCGCGGGCCCAGACGGAGAAGTCGTACTTCTTGCCGCTCTCGACCCTGATCCCGGTGTTGTAACCGGAGTTGGTGACGGACGAACCGGCGCCCAGGGAGAGGTAGGTGCGGTTACGGGCGTTCAGGCGCCCTTCGTCGTCCAGGGCTGTCGCCGTCCCGCTGACGGCCCAGGAGGTGAGGGGCGTGTACGAGCGGTTGTCGGCGGTGGAGTACTCGAAGGATCGGTTCTGCACGAGTTCGGCGTAGAGACCGCCGTCGGCGGCGCGGTTAATGTCCTCGAAGAAGACTCCGTACATCGTGTCGTCGATCCTGGCGCCCTTGGCGGCCGGGTCCACGGTGATGGCGTAGTCGGTGACGTCCTCGGCGTTGGCCGGGGCGGGAACGACCGCCGAGACCACCAGAAGGGCGGCGGCCGTGAGACCTAGTCTCCAGTGGGTGCGTGTGCGTGACATGGATACTCCGCGGCTCTGTCGGTGCAGTTCGGGATATCGGACATCGATCAGCACTTCGAACGGCAAGATAGGTATGTGACTGGAGCGCGTCAATGGGTCGTGCGACAACTCGAGTGTTCGGAGCGGAGGGCGGCATGGGCGACTTCCGGCCAGTAGCGGATGCCCTGCTGTATCTGGCGGGGAGCTGGAGTCTAGAGCGATCGGTGCGCGATCTCGGGGGCACCGACGAGGGGACTTTCACCGGCATCACGACGTTCAGCCCGCTGGACGAAGGAGGCCCGCGCGGCCTGCTGCACCACGAGTCCGGCACCTTCGTCTGGCAGGGCGTCGCCCGCCCCGCCGAGCGCACGCTCCACTTCTTCCCGGGCCTCGCGCCGGGCACGGTGGACGTGCGTTTCGCGGACGGCCGCCCCTTCCACGATCTGGACCTGACCTCGGGCCGCTGGAGCACCGACCATCCCTGCGCGGCCGACCTCTACCGCGGCGAGTTCACGGTTCGCGGCACGGACCGCTGGCGGACGATGTGGCGCGTGGCGGGCCCGGCCAAGGACCTCGTCCTCACCACCGACTACACACGCGACCCACCGCAGGGCCGACCACGGTCCCAGTCACGGCCCGAGCCACGGGCCTAGCTGTGGCCCTAGCCGCGGGCCGACTGGGGGAACACGCCCTCGAAGCGCAGATTCCAGCGGCCCTTGCGGCCCGTGACCACGGTCGTGGACAACGGGCGGACGTCGAGGTTCCAGTAGGTCGAGGGGGGCGCCTTCAGGGCGTAGACGAGGGCCGCCCTGATGACCGAGGGCTCGGCGACGGCGACGATCTTGCCTCCGTCGTCGGCGGGCCGGGTGTCGAGCCAGCCGCCGACGCGCGAGACGAAGTCCAGCAGCGACTCCCCGCCGTGGGGTGTGGCGCGCGGATCGGCGAGCCAGGTGTCCACGGACTCGGGCTCCCGGGCCATCGCCTCGCCCAGGGTGAGTCCGCGCCAGCGGCCCATGTCGCAGTCGCGCAGGGCCAGCTGGACGAGCGGCCCGTAGCCGAGCGCGTCCCCGGTGGCCCGGCTGCGGGGCGTCGGTGAGCAGTAACGGAGCTCGGCCGCGGCCAGCGGCACCAGCTCCTGGGCGGCGCGCTGCACCTCGTCCCAGCCGGCCTGGTCCAGCGGCCGGTCGTCGTCGAAGCGTTCCGCGAGCAGCGGGGAGCTGCGCGCGGCGGCGACGAAGGTGACCCGAAGTTGCATGCGGCGATGGTGTGCCGGGAAAGTGGGCAGGTCAAGGGGCGTTACTCAGGAGTTACTGGGGTGGACGGCCACTCCCGCCCGTTCCCGCCCGATCGCCACAGAGGCTTTACGCCGACTCCACGGAGGCTTCACGCGAAGTGGAGCGCCATCCACTGATCGGGCTTGTCGAGCGGCCGGAAACCGATCTTCTGGTAGACGCCGTGCGCGTCGCTCGTCGCGAGCAGGATGCGGCGCACCCCGAGCGCCCCGAGGTGATCCCGCGCCTCGCGCACCATCGCCGTACCGATGCCCGTACCCCGCACCGACCGGTCGACGTACACATCGCACAGCCACGCGAAGAGCCCCTGATCGGTCACCACCCGCGCATACGCCACCTGCTCCCCCGACGCCGCGTCGTACACCCCGAAGTTCAGCGAGTGCGCGATCACGTCCTCGAACTTCTCCCGGGGCCGGTCCAGCGCCCAGTAGGCGTCGGTCGACAGCCAGCGGTGCACACGCTCGACATCGATCCGGGCGGGGTCGGTGGAGCATTCGTAGCCCTCGGGAAGGGCAGGTATGTCGTCGTTCATGGCGGGATGTTCACAGGTCGGGGCCGACGCTGTCGAACGGTTTTCCCGTGGGCCGCCCACCGCGGAACACCTCGTCACAGGCCGTACGCAGCCTCCGTACCCCCTCGCCGATCTCCCCCACTCCGGCCACCGCCGCGAAGCTCAACCGCACGTACGCGGCGGTGGGTTCGGCGCTGAAGTAGGGGCGGCCGGGGGTGATCGCGACGCCCGCGCGCAGTGCGGCGGCGACGAGGGAGGAGTCGTCGGCGCCGTCGGGCAGGCGCAGCCACAGGTGGTAGCCGCCCGACGGGATGTGCGGCAGGGACAGTTGGGGCAGACCGGTCAGCAGCGCGGATGTCATGGCGTCCCGGCGGGTCTTCAACTGCGTTGACACCGCGCGGAGATGACGTGGCCAGGCGGGCGAGCCCACGAGCTCCAGGGCCGCTTCCTGCAACGGGCGCGGGACGAAGAAGGTGTCGACGATCTGGATGGCGCGCAGCCGTTCCAGTACCGGGCCCCGGGCCGCGAGCGCGCTCACCCGGAAACTCGGTGAGGTCGCCTTGGTGAGCGAGCCGACGTGGACGACCACGCCGTCGGGGTCCTCGGCCGCGAGGGGACGCGGCAGCGGCGGCGCGTCCTCGTGCACCAGCCGCCGTACGAAGTCGTCCTCGATCACGAAGGCGCCGGCCTCGCGGGCGATCCTCAGCACCTCCGCGCGCCGCTGGGGCGCGAGCACGGCCCCGGTCGGGTTCTGGAACAGGGGCTGGCAGACGAACACGCGGGCGCCGGTCGCCCGGAACGCGTCGGCCAGCAGCGACGGGCGTACGCCGTCCGCGTCGACGGGGACCGGCACCGGACGCAGGCCGGCCGCGCGGGCGATCGCCAGCATCCCGGGGTAGGTGGGCGACTCGACCAGCACCGGGGCGCCGGGCGGGGCGAGGGCGCGCAGGGCTGTCGTCAGGGCGGCCTGACCGCCGGCCGTGATCAGTACCTCGGCCGCCGTGACGGCACCGCCGATGCCCCGCGCGAACCACTCACGCAGTTCCGGCAGCCCGTCCAGGGGCGGCCGACCCCACGCCCCCGGACGGCGTCCGGCACGCGACAGCGCCGCCGCCATCGCCCGCTCGGGCTGGAGTGAGGGATGCAGATAGCCGCCGTTGAACTCGATCACGCCGGGCGGCGGCGCGGCCAGCGAGACGACGACGCCGGCGGCGTCCACCGTGCGCGGTACGAGGTCGGCGGCGCCGTCCGCGCTAAGGGCGACCTCCTGCCAGGAGGTGTCGCCGGCGGGGGCGGACGCGGGGCGGGCCTCGGCGCGGTAGGCGCCGGCCCCCGGGCGGGTCACGACCAGGCCCTCGGCTGCCAGTTGGGCGAGCGCCCGGGAGACGGTCACCGGGCTCACCCGGAAGCGTTCCACCAGAGTGCGACTGGACGGCAGCTTTCCACCTGGAGAGTAGCGGTTCAGCTCCTGCCGTAGCTGGTTCGCCAGTTCACCGACACTGCTACGCTGCTGCATGAGAGCACACGATAGCGCTACCGCAACTACTCCGATAGCGGTCAACAGCCGCACAGCGGCCTCGGGGGCCCGATCGGTTCTCCCTGAGAAGTCCCCGGCCCGTCGCGCCGGGACCCTTCAGGCCGCTCTCGGTGTCACGGCCTTCTCGCTCACTTTCCCGGCGACGGCCTGGGGGCTGGAGGGCTTCGGTCCGTGGTCGCTGGTGGCCGTGCGGTCCGTTCTGGCGGCGGTCGTCGCGGGCGGCTGTCTGCTGGCGCTGCGTGTGCGGCCGCCCGCCCGCCGTCACTGGGCGGGGCTCGCGGTCGTCGCCGCCGGAGTCGTCCTCGGCTTTCCGCTTCTCACCACGCTCGCCCTCCGGACGTCGACCACCGCGCATGCCGCCGTCGTGGTGGGCCTGCTGCCGCTGACCACGGCCCTCTTCTCGGCGATACGCATGGGCACCCGGCCCTCGCGCACCTTCTGGGCGGCGGCCCTGGCAGGCGCCGCGGCCGTCCTCGCCTTCACCGTCCAGCAGAGCGGCGGCGCCCTGACCAGCGCCGACGCCTATCTCTTCGGCGCCCTGCTGATCTGCGCGGCCGGCTACACCGAGGGCGGCAGGCTGGCCCGGGTCATGCCGGGCTGGCAGGTCATCGGCTGGGCGCTGGTGCTGTGCCTGCCGCTCACCGCCCCGGCCGCCGCGCTGGCGCTGTCGCAGGAGCCCGTACTGCTCACCGCGCACAGCGTGCTCGGGCTGCTGTGGGTGGCGGCCGGGTCGCAGTTCCTCGGCCTGGTCGTCTGGTACCGGGGCATGGCAGCGATCGGGATTCCGAAGGCCAGCCAGTTGCAGCTGGCGCAGCCGCTGCTCACACTGGTGTGGTCGGTCCTGCTGCTGGGCGAGCAGCTGACACCGGCCGCTCCGCTGACTGCGGCGGCCGTGCTCGTCTGTATCGCCGTCACCCAGCGGGCCCGCGGCTGAGAGGAGGCCCGCAGATGCGCGCAACCGTGGGCGACCAGCTTGTCCAGCACGGCAGGGTGGTCGGCCAGCACGACCAGGTCACGGAAGTCGTCGAGGTCATGGGCCAGGAGGGCACTCCCCCGTACCGCGTCCGTTTCCCGGACGGGCACGAGGCAGTGATGTCCCCCGGTCCCGACTGCCAGGTCCGCCACAAGGACGCGGACCGTTAGCCAAGTACCGCTGAACGTCAGCGTGGTGGCATCGCCGGCTGCTGGTAGTGGTCGGCGACCACCTGCGCCATGGCCCCGTTCCGGTCGGCGCCCACCTCCTTCGCGGAGAAGAAGACGTGCCCCCGCGCCTCGGGGTAGCTCTGGGCCAGGGTCAGGTGCCGGGACAGCTCGGCCGGGTCCTGCCAGGCCGCGGGCTGCGCCGGGTCGCCCGCCTTGTACAGCGCCTCACCGACGTACAGCTTCGTCCCCGAGCCCTTCGCGACGCCCGCCCACCAGGGCAGCAGCTTGGCGTAGTCGGCGGCGGCGAAGCCGATGTTCCAGTAGATCTGCGGGCAGATGTAGTCGATCCAGTTCTGCCGCACCCATTTCCTGGTGTCCGCGTACAGGTCGTCGTACGTCTGCACACCCGCCCGGGTGTCCGAGCCGAGCGCGTCGGTCGCCGCGTTGCGCCACACGCCGAAGGGGCTGATCCCGAAGTCGGCGCCGGGGCGTACGGCCTTGATGCGGGCGGCCGTCTCCAGGACCAGCTTGTCGATGTTGTCGCGCCGCCAGGAGGCCCGGTCGGGGAAGGCCCCGCCGTACTTCGCGAACTCGGCGTCGTCGTCGAAGGTCTGGCCGGCAACCGGGTACGGGTAGAAGTAGTCGTCCCAGTGGACGCCGTCGATGTCGTACTTCCGCACCGCGTCGAGCATCGCGTCCTGGACGAAGCGGCGGACCTCCGGCAGACCGGGGTTGTAGTACAGCTTGCCGCCGTACGGCACCACCCAGTCCGGATGCCTGCGCGCCGGGTGGGAGGCGATGAGCTTGCTGGGGTCGGTGTTGTTGGCGACGCGGTACGGGTTGAACCAGGCGTGCAGTTCGAGACCGCGGGCGTGCGCCTCCTCGACCGCCGTGCCCAGCGGGTCCCAGCCGGGGTCCTTGCCCTGGGTTCCGGTGAGAACCTGGGACCAGGGCTCGTACGGCGAGGGCCACAGGGCGTCGGCGGTCGGGCGGACCTGGAGGAACACCGCGTTGAGGCGGCGGCTCACCGCCGTGTCGAGGTGGGTGATCAGCTCGGCGCGCTGCTGGGTCGCGCTCAGCCCCTGCTTGGACGGCCAGTCCCGGTTGGTGACCGTAGCCAGCCACATGCCCCGCAGTTCACGCGTCGCCTTCCTGCGCTTGCCGTCCGAGCCGTTCGCCCCGCTCGGCTCCGCGCCGGCCAGCGCGGCTCCCGCCACCGCCCCGCCTGCGACGAGCGTCGACAGGGCGGTCACCGCGAACGCCCGCCGTGACATGCGCGCGTGCCGCGCCTTCCCACTCATTCCCGTACCTCCGCTATGCGCTGTGTCGGACACGTCACAGACCGTCCGCACCCGTCCCGGGCCACACTCCCATGGGAGGCCCGGACAATCGGGCAATGGTCGCCGGAGGTAACGTGCAGGTTTGGCGCAGGCCCCGGACGGACGGAGGATCCCGGACGACGGCGGGCCCGCGGAGGCCGTACGGCCTGTGAAGTGGATCTCTGAAAGGGACGATGTGACGGACAGCCCAGCGGGAGAGATCTCGCGCGTCGGAGTTGTGGGCTGCGGCCAGATGGGAGCGGGCATCGCCGAGGTGTGCGCCCGCTCCGGGCTGGACGTGAAGGTCGCCGAGACCACCGGCGAAGCCCTGGAGTTCGGCCGCACCCGGCTGTTCAACTCCCTCTCGAAGGCGGCCGAACGCGGCAAGATCACCGAGGCGGAGCGGGACGAGACGCTGGCGCGGCTCAGCTTCACCACCGACCTCGGCGAGTTCGCCGACCGCGACCTGGTGATCGAGGCCGTCGTCGAGAACGAGCAGGTGAAGACGGAGATCTTCCAGGTGCTCGACCAGGTGGTGACCCGCCCGGACGCGATCCTCGCCTCCAACACCTCCTCGATTCCCCTGGTGAAGCTGGCGGTTGCCACCTCCCGGCCCGACCAGGTCGTGGGCATCCACTTCTTCAACCCGGCCCCGGTGCAGAAGCTCGTCGAGCTGATCCCGGCGCTCACCACCTCCGAGGGCACCCTCGCCCGCGCCCAGCTGTTCGCCGAGAAGCTCCTCGGCAAGCACGCGATCCGCGCCCAGGACCGCTCGGGCTTCGTGGTCAACGCCCTGCTGATCCCGTACCTGCTCTCCGCGATCCGGATGTTCGAGTCGGGCATGGCCAGCCGCGAGGACATCGACAACGGCATGGAGATGGGCTGCGCCCACCCGATGGGCCCCCTGAAGCTCTCCGACCTGATCGGCCTGGACACGGTCGCGTCGGTCGCCTTCTCGATGTACGAGGAGTACAAGGAGCCGCTGTACGCCGCTCCCCCGCTGCTCCAGCGCATGGTCGACGCGGGCCGGCTGGGCCGGAAGTCGGGCTCGGGCTTCTACACCTACGGGTAAATGTCACCCAGCGTCACATTTGGGCGTACGCGGGCCCGGCACTCCTCGGAGTGCCGGGCCCGCGGCATTCACACGCCGTGTGCGGACCGGACACGCATATGCCGCTCGCACACTCTCCCCGCGCGCTCACCAGGCGAGTTGACTCTTCATGCGCATGCAAGGGATGTGACGACTACGGAAAGGAGCGGACAAGTGACCGCCGATCCCGATCATCCCGTGGCTCATGGAGAACTCGCAGAGTTACGCCGTCGCCTCGATGTCGCGTACGCGCGCGTCGAGGGAGGGCTGGCCCTGCTCAGTCATCGCACGAAGGAGACGGACAAGGAAGTCGACGACCTGAGCACTCGCGTCGTCCACCTCGAACACGGCCGATGGCCACTGCCGGCCGTCGCGGCCCTCACGGCCCTCGGGGCGCTGGTGGTGACGGTCTGGCAGGTTCTCGGACACTGAGACATCCTAGGTGTCCTCGCCCAGCCTGAGATGGTGCAACAGCAGTAGCGCGGCCGCCATGTTGGCGGCCGGGACCTCCCCGCGGGCGACCATGTCGGGGACGAGTTTGAGCGGGATCCACTCCCGGCGGTCCGACTCGAAGTCGTCCACGGGGTGACCGATGTACTCACCCTCCTCGGCCCAGTAGATGTGGTGCCGGGCGTCGGTGAGCCCGTTGGACGGCTCGACGCTCATGAGATGCCGCAACGGTCCCGGTCGCCAGCCCGTCTCCTCCTCCATCTCCCTGGCGGCCGCGAAGGCGATGTCCTCGCCGTCCTCCACGACCCCGGCCGCGAGTTCCCACCCCCAGCTGTCGGTGATGAAACGGTGCCGCCAGAGCAGAAGTACCTCGTTGGCCTCGTTCACCACCGTCGCCACGGCCACGGGCCTCAGCCGTATCAGGAAGTGGTCGAGATGCCGCCCGTTCGGCAGCTCGACATCTGCGAGATTGACCCTGAACCAGCGGTTTTCATACACAGTTTGTTCGTTCTGTTTCGTCCACTGCACGGTTCTGCCACCTTCCGCCGAGTAGATGGCAATATCGCAGCAGGAGCGTGCCGACAGCAGGCGCACAGAATGTGGCTCACCGCGCGGATACCCGGGAATCCGCGCGCCAAGGGTGCCTGGAGAAGGGTGTCTAGAGCGGTACGCGCAGCGCCCCGTCGATCAGTTCGGCCGCCTCCGCCGTGCCCGCGCAGCCGTTGCGGACCAGGTGTTCGCGTACCGCCCGGAGTCTGTCCCGCAGTCGCTGGGACTCCATTCCGCGCGCCTGTTCGGCCATCTGCACCGCGGTGGCCACCGCCTTGTCCGCGTTGCCCCGGCGCAGCTCGATCTGGCTGAGCATGGCGAGCCGGTGCACTCTGCCCCGGTCGTGCGCCGGGGTGTCCACCGCCGCCGCCGCGTGCTCCCCCGCCGCCGCCAGATCGCCGAGGCTCAGCAGCGCCTCCGCCACCTGGACGTTGACCAACCCCGGCTGGACATAGCCGGTTTCGTCGGGTTCGTAACCGCGCCGGATGCGTTCGGCGGCCTGCTCGGCCCGCCGGATGCAGGACAGCGCGCTGCTGCCGTCGCCCAGGTGCGCGTACGCCTTGGCCTGCATCGCGTAGAGGTCGGAGGCGAGAGCCGGGGTGATGTGCTTGCCCGCGGCGCGCAGCGCGGCCTCCGCGAAGGCGACGGCCTGCCGGAACTCCCGCATGAAGAGCGCCTGGTTGACCAGCAGTCCGATGACGTATGCCCCAAGCCCCCGGTCCCCGCTGGCCTTTGCCAGCCGCAGCGCCTGGTGGAAGTAGCGCTGGGCGAGGCCGTGGGCATCGGAGTCGTACGCGCAGATGCCGGCGATGGCCACCAACCCGCCCGTGGCCCGGTGCAGTTGGCGCCCGGTGGCGTCGGTGTAGCTGCCGCGCAGCAGGGGCGCGGTCTCGGCGTTCAGGAAGCCGACGACCCGGGCGCGGGTCGCGATGCCGCCGGCCTTGCGGTACATCTGCTCGTAGTGGGCGCGGGCCGAGCGGAGCATCTCGATGTCGGCCATGCTGACCCGGTGTCTGCCGCCGCGTGACACGTCCACGTCCTCGGGCGGGTTCTCCCACTCCCACACCGGCATCACGGCGGGAGTGCCCGTCACCGCGGGGGCGCCGAGCAGGTGCGGGCGCTGCTGTTCGTCGGAGCGCCACAGCGCGGTCGCCCGCTCGACGAACCCGGACAGCGAGGTACCGGCCGAGCCGAGCGGACCGGCGGTGTCGCCCGCGACCCCGAGGCCGATGTCGTCCAGCCGGACCGGGCGGCGCAGCCGGTCGGCGAGCACCTCGCAGATCAGGTCGGGTACCTGGCCGCGCGGGCGCTGCCCCTTCAACCACCGGGCCACGGCGGTGTGTTCGTACCTCAGGGCGAGGCCACGCGCCCGGCCCGCCTGGTTCACATGGGCGGCGAGTCCCGCGTGCGAGATGCCCGCCTCGTCGAGGATCGCGTCGAGCAGGGTGTTGGGCTGCATGGAGGCCCTCCGGTGGCTCGGTGCCGACGGCGCACCTACCGTGTCCGTCAGCGTAGTGTGTCCGGCTTCACACGGGGTGTGATCGAAGTGCGCGAATTCGTAGCGTGTGCGCTCTGTCGCGGAGAGTTTCCACCGGGTTGACTGAAATGCCTCGCAAGAGGCCGCCGGGCCGCCGGCTCCCCCTCGTACAACGCGGCGGCCTGGCTCTTGCAAAGACCTGCGGCTCACGTGACCTGATGGGCCACCGGGGGTTCCTGCTGCTGTCTCGGGATGTGGCCGCGGTCGTTGCGCAGTACCAGTACGGCCACGTCGTCCGTCGGGTGGCCGCCGGCATGACGGAGGAGGCGGGAGAAGACGGCCCCGAGCACCGCCTCGGGCGAGACCGGGTGGGTACGGACCGCCTCGGCCAGGACTGCCGGGAGGGGGAAGAACCGGCCATGAGCGTCGCGGGCGTCCTCGACGCCGTCCGTGTGCAGCAACAGGGCCTCTCCCGGGAGCAGTTGGCCGAAGTGTTCGGCGGAGAGCTCGGCCGGCAGCGGGAAGGGTCCCAGCGGCGGCAGGGGTTCACCCGCCGTGAGTGCGCCGGCCCGGCCGCCGGCGAGCAGATACGGCGCCGGATGCCCGCAGTTGAAGGCCCGCATCTCGCCGTCCCCGCGGATCTCCAGGAGCAGGACGGTGACGAACTCCTCGGCGACCGGACTGTCGGGGTCCAGCGCGGCCGTCGGTCCCGCCGAGGGATGCTGGGCGCGTGCCCGCTCGCCGAGATGCCGGGCCAGCGCCCGCTCCAACCGCCGCAGTACGCTGCCGAGTTCGGCCTCGTCGTGGACGGCCTCACGGAAACTGCCGAGTACGGCCGCGACGGTCCCGATGGCGGCGATGCCGTGTCCGCGCACATCGCCCATCACGACCCGTACGCCGTGCTCGGTGGCGATGACCTCGTACAGGTCCCCGCCGACCACGGCGCCCCGGTCGGCGGACAGTTGGGCGGCGGCGACCCGCAGGCCGTCGATGCGCTGCGGCAGCGGACGCAGCAACACGCTCTGTGCCGCCCCGGCGATCTGCCGGGCGGCCCTCAACTCACGCAGAAGCGCCCAGCGGACATGGAGTACGAGCCCGGTCCCGACGGCGAAGAAGACGGCGCTGGTGATGATCCGCGCCCCGAGCCCGTTCTGCTGGGCGATCGGACAGGCCAGCTTGTACGTGATCGCACCGGCCCCCCACACCGTGGGCAGCGCCATCGCGAGCACCCGCCGCAGGGGCCGGCGCCCGACATGCCTGGCGGGCCGGCGCTCGGGCGGCCGACGCTTCCGCCGGCATCCCGGCCCCGCCCTCCCGAGCCGGAACCCGCACCTCCGCCCCACGAGCGCGGCCCGCAGCCGCCCTGTCCGGAGCCGAGCCCCACAGGAAACCCGAGCCTTGATACGGATCATGCCGATGGCCCCCCAGTCAGGCCCTGACAACACAAATCGGACCGGCCTCGAAAGACCGGTCCGATTCTGTCGACCACATGCCCCGAAGGGACCAGATCGCCCCAACTTGCCACTCAAACGAGTGAAGTGACCGAACCGCAGGGGCGCGGGGAACTGCGCGACCAGCCACAACGAACCCGCAGCCGACACCCAGCCCCCAACGCACCAACGGGGCTAGCTACGCAACACCGCTCCCGTACGTTCCCCCGCGAGAGCAACCGCCGCATCGCGAGCAGCCGAAGCCTCGTCAACGGTCAGCGTCCGATCGGCAGCCCGGAACCGCAACGCATAGGCAAGAGACTTCCGCCCCTCCCCCAACTGCTCGCCGCTCTCGTACACGTCGAACAGCCGCAGGGACTCCAGCAGTTCCCCCGCACCCTCCCGCAGCGCCTCCTCGACGTCCGCGTGCGGAACCTCGCGCGCGACGACCAGGGCGACATCCTGGGTGGCAACCGGGAACGTGGAGATCTTCGGGCCCTTGGGCACGCCCGAACTCGCCGCTTCCAGCTTGTCCAGGTTCAGCTCCATCGCACAGGTGCGCGCGGGCAGATGCAGAGCCTTCAGAACGCGCGGGTGCAGCTCGCCTGCGTACCCGATCACCTGCTCCGTGCCGTCGACGACCACGGCCAGCTCGGCGCAGCGGCCGGGGTGCCACGGGCCGTACTGGCCCGCGCGGACGAGGAGTTCGGTGCCGGCCTCGTGGGCCAGGCTCCGCGCCGCCTCGATCGCGTCGGCCCAGTCGGCCGGGCGGCCCTTGCCCCACCAGCCGGCCTGCTCACGGCCGCCCGCGAGGACGACGGCGGCGTGCCGGGGCTGGACGGGGAGCGCGGCTGTGAGGGACGCGACCTCCTCGTCCGTGGGACGCCGGTCGACCGGCAGCCGCCCGGCGATCAGCAGCTCGTCCTGCGGGTGGAAGACGAGGCCCGTCTCGAACAGGGCCAGGTCGTGGCTGCCCCGCCCGTCGTTGCGGCGCAGCGCGCCGAGCAGGCCCGGCAGCAGCGTCGTACGGAGCGCGGGCTCCTCGTCGGAGAGCGGGTTGGCCAGCTTGACGACCTTGCGCTTCGGGTCGTCGGCGGCCAGGCCCAGCTGGTCGAAGACGTGCTCGCCGATGAACGGGTAGTTCAGCGCCTCGACGTAGCCCGCCCCGGCCAGCGCGCGACCGACGCGGCGGTGCAGGCGCTGCCGGTCGGTGAGGCCGCGGCCCGCGGGGGGCTTGGGCAGGGTGGAGGGCAGGTTCTCGTAGCCCTCCAGCCGGATGACCTCTTCGGCGAGGTCGTTCGGGTCCGTCAGGTCGGGGCGCCAGGACGGGACGGTGACGAGCAGCTCGTCCTTCCCGTACACGTCGCAGCCCACCTCCTGGAGGCGGCGTACGACGGTCTCGCGGCCGTACTCGACGCCCGCGACCTTGTCCGGGTGGTTCGCCGGGATGGAGATCGTGCGCGGCGCGGACGGGGAGATGACCTCGGTGACGCCCGCGTCGGCGGTGCCGCCGGCGAGGAGGACCAGGAGGTCGACCGTGCGCTGGGCGGCGGCCGAGGCGGCCTGCGGGTCGACGCCGCGCTCGAAGCGCTTGGACGCCTCGGAGGCCAGCTTGTGACGCCGGGCCGTGCGCGCGATGGTGATCGGGTCGAAGTGGGCGGCCTCGATGACGACCTCGGTGGTGGTGCCCTCGGTGTCGTCGATCTCGGTGTTGGCGCCGCCCATGACGCCCGCGAGGCCGATGGCGCCCCGGTCGTCGACGATGAGCAGGTCCTCGGCGTCCAGCGTGCGCGTGACCCCGTCGAGGGTGGTGAGCTTCTCGCCCGGCTCGGCCCGGCGTACGCCGATCGCGCCCTGGACGCGGGAGCGGTCGTAGGAGTGCAGGGGCTGGCCCAGCTCCAGCATCACGTAGTTGGTGATGTCGACGGCGAGCGAGATCGGGCGCATGCCCGCCTTCTGGAGGCGGCGCCTGAGCCAGATCGGGGACTGCGCGTCCGGGTCGAGCCCGGTCACCGTGCGCGCGGTGAAGCGGTCGCAGGCGAACGGGTCGGCGACCTCGACCGGGTAGCCGTACGCGTTCGGCGCCGGTACGTCGAGCAGGGCCGGGTCGCGCAGCGGCAGACCGTAGGCGATGGCCGTCTCGCGGGCGATGCCGCGCAGCGAGAGCGCGTAGCCGCGGTCGGGCGTGACGGCGATGTCGAGGACCTCGTCGACGAGCTGGAGCAGCTCGATGGCGTCGGTGCCGACCTCGTGCTCCGGCGACAGGACGATGATGCCGCCGCTGCCGTCGTCGCCCATGCCCAGCTCGTCGCCGGAGCAGATCATGCCGTGGGAGGTGTGGCCGTACGTCTTGCGTGCGGCGATGGCGAAGTCGCCGGGCAGGACGGCGCCCGGGAGGACCACGACGACCTTGTCGCCGACGGCGAAGTTACGGGCGCCGCAGACGATCTCCTGGGGCTCACCGGTGCCGTTGGCGGTGCCGACGTCGACCGTGCAGAAGCGGATCGGCTTCTTGAAGCCCTCCAGCTCCTCGATGGTCAGCACCTGGCCGACGACCAGCGGGCCCTTGAGGCCGGCGCCGACCTGCTCGACGGTCTCGACCTCGAGGCCGACCGTGATGAGCTTCTCCTGGACGTCCCGGCCGGTCTGAGTCGCCGGCAGGTCGACGTACTCCCGCAGCCAAGAAAGCGGGACCCGCATCAGATCTCCATCCCGAACGGCCGGGTGAACCGGACGTCACCCTCGACCATGTCTCGCATGTCTTCGACGTTGTGGCGGAACATCAGCATCCGCTCGATGCCGAACCCGAAGGCGAATCCGCTGTACTTCTCGGGGTCGACGCCGCACGCGACGAGCACGCGCGGGTTGACCATGCCGCAGCCACCCAGCTCGATCCAGCCCTCACTGGAGCAGGTCCGGCAGGGGCGGTCGGGGTTGCCGACGGACGTGCCCTTGCAGACGTAGCAGAGCATGTCCATCTCGGCGGACGGCTCGGTGAAGGGGAAGTAGTTGGGCCGCAGCCGCGTCTTCATGTCCGAGCCGAAGAGGGACTGGACCATGTGGTCCATGGTGCCCTTGAGGTCGGCCATGGTCAGGCCCTCGTCGATGGCGAGGAGCTCGATCTGGTGGAAGACGGGGGTGTGCGTGGCGTCCAGCTCGTCCGTGCGGTACACGCGGCCGGGGCACACGATGTAGACCGGCGGCTCCCGGTCGAGCATGGAGCGGGCCTGCACGGGCGAGGTGTGCGTGCGCAGTACGACACCTGACTCGTCGCCGGTGGTCCCCTCGGGGCCCTCGACGAAGAAGGTGTCCTGCATCTGCCGGGCCGGGTGGTCCGGGGTGAAGTTCAGGGCGTCGAAGTTGAACCATTCCGCCTCGACCTCGGGGCCCTCGGCGACCTCGTAC
This sequence comes from Streptomyces sp. NBC_01390, assembly GCF_045040105.1. Taxonomy (NCBI): domain Bacteria; kingdom Bacillati; phylum Actinomycetota; class Actinomycetes; order Kitasatosporales; family Streptomycetaceae; genus Streptomyces; species Streptomyces sp. NBC_01390. The sequence continues at coordinate 2,503,098 of NZ_CP109551.1, forward strand.
CCCATGGAGACGAAGACGTCCGCGACGCGCTCCATGAACGTGGTCAGCGGGTGGCGGGCGCCGGCCGGTACGCGGTCGTACGGCAGTGTGACGTCCACCGCCTCCTCGACCAGCACGCGGGTGTCCCGCTCGGCCTCCAGCTCGCTCTGGCGGCCGGCGAGCGCCTTGCTGACGGCGCCCCTGGCCTGGCCGACGAGCTTGCCGGCCGCCGCCTTGGCCTGCGGGGGCAGCGCGCCGATCTCGCGGTTGGCGAGGGCCAGCGGCGAGGTGCCGCCGGTGTGGGCGACCTTGGCCTCCTGGAGTGCGTCGAGGGAGTCCGCGGCGGCGAAGGCGGCGAGCGCCTCGTCCCGCATGCGCTCGATCTCTTCCGGTTTCAGGGCCTCGACCTCTACAGGGTCGTACGACTTGTTCGGTGCCGACATCTCTTCCCGTGCTTCCGGTTGGCTGGCTGATGGTCCCCGTCTACGGCTCGGAGACGAATGGTCCACAGAGAGGGACGCAAAGGTGCCAAAGGCCGAGTCTAACGGGGGTGAGGTGGAGGTACGCGCCCGTGGGGCCTCGTCGGCGTTACTGCAGGTACGCCGGGGTGCTCACGGGCAGCGTAAATCGGAACTCGGCGCCGCCGCCGGGGGCGCGGCCGACCGTGATGAAGCCGCCGTGCGCCTCGACGATGCCCTTGACGATGTACAGCCCGAGGCCGGTGCCGCCGCGCTTGCTGCCCCGCCAGAAGCGGGTGAAGACGCGGTTCATGGACTCCTCCGGGATGCCGGGCCCCTCGTCGCTCACCGTGACCGACGTGGCCGTGTTCTGGTCGGCGTCCCCTTCACGCGGGGAGAGCGCGGCCGTGACGTCGATTGTGACGGTTCCCTCGCCGTGGCGCACCGCGTTTTCCAGCAGGTTGCTGAGCACCTGGTCGATCTTGTCGGGGTCCGCCCAGAGCGCGGGCAGGGGCTGCTCTATCCGGAGCAGGAACCGGTCGGCGGGCTGCCCGGCCGCCACGTACGCCTGGATGTGCCGTCCGACGGCGGCGCCCATGTCGACGGGCTGGCGGCGCACTTCGAGGCGTCCGGAGTCGATGCGAGAGATGTCGAGCAGTTCGGCGATGAGCCGGGTGACGCGGTTGGCGTCGGCGTCGACGGTGGACAGCATCAGTTTCTTCTGGTCGTCGGTGAACCGTTCCCACTTCGCGAGGAGGGTCGCGGTGAAGCCCTTGACCGAGGTGAGCGGCGAGCGCAGTTCGTGGGCCACGGTGGCGATCAGCTCGGCATGGCTGCGCTCGGTACGGCGGCGGGCCTCGGTGTCACGCAGGGAGACGACGACCCGGCGGATCGGTCCGGTGGGGTGCGTACGGAGGTAGCGCGCCGAGACGAGCACCTCGCGCCCGCCGGGCAGCAGCAGGTTCCGCTCGGGCTGGCCGTTCCTGATCGCGAGTCCGCCGTAGGGGTCGGTCAGCTGCCACCAGCGGCGCCCCTCCAGATCCTCTAAAGGGAGAGCCCGGTCGAGCCCGAGGCCCAGGGCGTCGGCTGCGGGGACGGCGGTGATGCGCTGGGCGGCGGCGTTGAAGCAGATCACCCGGCCGCCCTCGTCGGCGACGACGAGTCCGTCGGGCAGGTCGTCGGGGTCGATGCCCAGCTCGGCGCCGAATCCGGTCCGGAATCCGGCTCCGGGCCCGGCGGGATCACCGTGCGGGGAGGCGGGTTCGCTCCGCAATTCCCATGCCCCCAGTGTTCCGCTCGTGCCGACAGTCATCCCCGTACCCCACCTCTCGACTGGCGCAGTGGGCCCCCGAGCCCGTCACCCTACTAGCTCTCGGTGACGGAGCGGCACCCTCCGGAGGCGCGCTGCGCACGGGCGGACGCGTAGAGACATACGGCGGCGGCGGTCGCCAGGTTCAGGCTTTCCGCCTTTCCGTGGATCGGAACGCGCACGACAGCGTCGGTCAGCGCGCGCGTCTCCTCCGGGAGCCCCCAGGCCTCGTTGCCGAACACCCAGGCGGTGGGCCCGCCCATGGTCCCCTTGTCCAGCTCGTCGTCGAGGTCGTCCGTGCCCGCGCCGTCAGCGGCGAGGATCCGTACGCCGATGTCCCTGAGCCCGGCCACTGCCTCTTCCACGGGCACACCGACGGCCACGGGCAGATGGAACAGGGAGCCCACGGAGGCCCGTACGGCCTTCGGGTTGTACAGGTCGACGGAGGCGTCGGTCAGGACGACCGCGTCGGCGCCGGCGGCGTCCGCGCACCGCAGCACGGTGCCGGCGTTCCCGGGGTCGCGCACGTTCGCGAGGACGGCGACGAGCCGGGGCCGTGCCTTGATGATGTCCTCGAACGAGGTGTCGAGGAACCGGCAGATCCCGACGAGCCCCTGCGGGGTGACGGTGGTGGAGATGTCCGCGATGACGTCCTCGTCGGCGAGGTGCACGCGGGCGCCGGCGGCGTGGGCCTCCCCGACGATGTCGGCGTAGCGCTCCGCGGCGTCGACGGTGGCGAACAGCTCGACCAGGGTGTCCGCGTGCCCGGCCGCCTCCCGCACGGCCTGCGGCCCCTCGGCGAGGAACAGCCGCTCCTTGCCCCGGAAGTTCCGCCGGGCCAGCCGCCGCGCGGCGGCGACGCGGGCGGAGCGCGGGGAGATCAACTCGGGGGCGGCGGACATGGGGTCACCTTTCGAAGGGGCGGTGCGTTGTCGGGTGCGGGTCGGGTGGGGGCTGGTCGCGCAGTTCCCCGCGCCCCTAAAGGACACGGCCCCTGCGGGCCGAAAAGCACGTGGCGCAGCCCGTGCTTTTCAGGGGCGCGGGGAACTGCGCGAGAAGCCCCACGGACCCGCACCCGACAACGCACCCAAAAACGCCCGGGCCCACAGGCGGCGAACACCTGTGGGCCCGGGGCAACATCACACGCGGCTCAAGGCCAGCGTCAGCGTCACGCGGCCTTCGGCGCGTTGACGTCCGACGGCAGAGCCTTCTGCGCGACCTCGACCAGCGCGGCGAACGCGGTCGCGTCGTTGACGGCGAGCTCGGCGAGGATCTTGCGGTCGACCTCGATGTTGGCCGCGTTCAGACCCTGGATGAAGCGGTTGTAGGTGATGCCGTTGGCGCGGGCAGCGGCGTTGATGCGCTGGATCCACAGCCGACGGAAGTCGCCCTTCCGCTTCTTGCGGTCGTTGTAGTTGTAGACCAGGGAGTGGGTGACCTGCTCCTTGGCCTTGCGGTACAGGCGCGAACGCTGACCGCGGTAACCCTTGGCGGCCTCGAGGATCGCCCGGCGCTTCTTGTGGGCGTTTACTGCCCGCTTGACGCGTGCCACTTTTAACTCCTTGCAGCGGGGCCGTGGTTGTCCTCACACGGCCCGATTTTGATGGGGTCCCGGTCTTCAGACGTACTTACGGCGCACAGGCGCCGGTACGTCACTTGCCGAGAAGCTTCTTGATCTTCTTGGCGTCACCCGGGGCCATCTCGGCGGTGCCGGTGAGGCGCCGCGTCACGCGGGACGACTTGTGCTCGAGCAGGTGGCGCTTGCCGGCGCGCTCGCGGAGCACCTTGCCGGAGCCGGTGATCTTGAAGCGCTTGCTGGCACCGCTGTGCGACTTGTTCTTCGGCATAGCGCCGTTCTCTCCTCGTCAGTGGCGTTCCGGTGCCCGGTCGTGAAACCGGGCACGGTGGAACGTCATGTGTATGGGTTTACATCCCAGGGCGTGAGCCCCGGAATCAGACCTGGGAGGACGCCTCGGCCGGAGCCTCGGCGGTCTCCTCGGCGATGTCCTCGTCGTCACCGAGGTCCACGTCGTCGACGATGTCCTCGTCGATTCCGTCGACTTCGTCGGTCTCCGCGGCGTTCTGCGACTTGCCCGGGTTGGCCTTCGCTTCCGCCTTGCGGGCCGCCTGGGCCTCACGAGCCTCGGCCATCGCCTCGGTCTTCTTCTTGTGCGGACCGAGAACCATGATCATGTTTCGGCCGTCCTGCTTCGGGTTCGACTCGATGAACCCGAGGTCCTCGACGTCCGAGGCGAGCCGCTGCAGCAGTCGGTAGCCCAGCTCGGGCCGGGACTGCTCGCGACCACGGAACATGATCGTGATCTTGACCTTGTCGCCCTGCTTGAGGAACCGGACGACGTGACCCTTTTTGGTGTCGTAGTCGTGCGGGTCGATCTTCGGCCGGAGCTTCATTTCCTTGATGACCGTGTGCGCCTGGTTCTTGCGCGCCTCACGGGCCTTCATGGCCGACTCGTACTTGAACTTCCCGTAGTCCATGAGCTTGCAGACCGGCGGGCGAGCGCTCGCCGCCACCTCGACCAGGTCGAGGTCGTACTCCTGCGCAAGCTCCAGGGCCTTGGCAAGCGGAACAATCCCGACCTGCTCGCCGCTGGGACCGACAAGTCGCACTTCGGGAACGCGAATCCGGTCGTTGATGCGGGGCTCGGTGCTGATGGATCCTCCTCGGTAGCACCACACGACGGTCTGGCGGACCGTCGCGTATGTCTCTGATGACAATGGGACCAACTACCGGGGCACACGAAAAATGCCCCGGACGGGACACAGGCGGGGCTCCAAAGGCATACCGGAGCACCGCCGCGGTCAACCGCGGGGCGCACATCGGGCGACTCCATCGTCCGTACGGAACGATGGTGGCCGCCTGACCGGGTGACCCGCCGTCCGTGAGGGCGGTCGGGTGGGAGATCGGAGCCTCCACTTGTGGGCCGGGCACGCAAGTGTCCAGCCGGTCGTTACAAAAGGTTAGCACCAAGTGAGAGGTGGTGCTAATCGCCGGGTTCATGGCCGCCCGCACGAAGGGTCCGGATCCCCGGGGCCTATCGTGTGGGTCATGAGTGAGACCCCTCCCCAGAGTGCCGAGAACGCTTCCCAGGGTGCCGACTTCGACGCCATGACCCGCGACATCGCCGAGGTCCCGGCGGTCGAGGTGATCGTGACGGTCGCCGTGAACCTGATGAGCGCCGCCGCCGTGAAGCTCGGTCTGACCGACGAGGGCGACAAGTACAAGGACCTGGACGAGGCGCGCAAGCTGGTGCACGCCCTCGCCGGTCTCCTCGACGCGAGCGCGACGGAGATCAGCTCCTTCCACGCGGCCCCGCTGCGCGACGGCCTGAAGTCGCTCCAGCTGGCGTTCCGCGAGGCGTCCCTCGTCCCGGACGAGCCGGGCCAGGGCCCCGGCGAGAAGTACACGGGCCCGGTCTACGGCTAGGTCGCGGGTCGGGCGCCGTCAGTCACCCATGAACCACAGGTAACTGCCCGGCGTCGCGGCGCACGCTGCCAGAAGCTCGGCGAGATCGAGCAGTGCCGCCCGCTGCTGCTCGTCAGTACTGAGCAGTGCCAGATCGACCGCCTCCTGACGGGCGACCTGGGCCTCCTGCTCGTTGAACAGGGTGTCGCCGTAGGGATCCACCAGGCCGAGCCTGCCCGAGCGGTTTCGGTCGAGCGCGCTCAGCGCCCTCGCCAACGCCTCACCGTGCTCGTAGGAACCTCGCAGCCGCGTCTCCCTGGACGACCTCTTGTACGAGGGGCGCCCCGAGTGCAGTTCCAGTTCGATCCCCATGCTCTGCCCTCAGGGTTCTCAGGGGTCTTACGACCGCACGTAGAGGGGCTCGCCCGGTGGCGTGGCTCCGGCCGGCAGAAGCGCCAGGTCGAGGCCGCGCACCAGGCGGGCCCGCAGTGTTTCGTCGGCGGCGAGGCGCCCGGCGACCGCCCGGGCGGCGTCGGCCGGGGGCGCCGTCGGATCCAGTACGAGGGCGAGGGTGCCGTCGGCCTGTCCCGGGCCCAGATGGGCGCGGACCACGGCGGGCTCGGCGGCCACGACGGCCCGTACGGCGTCGACCACGGCAGGATCGGCGAGCGGATCGGCCGTCGTACGCCCCTCGGCCAGCGCGAGCAGCGCGGAACCGCTCAGCTCGTAGGGCACGGGCCCGGCCAGGTCGAGGACGATCGTGTCCGCCTTCTCGTGCGCGGCGGCCTGGATGGCCTGGTGCAGGGGTACGGCGACGGGGCGCGCGGCCGGGTCCCAGCGGGCCAGCGAGTCGGTGGACGTGAAGGCCGGCAGGGCCGTCCGGCCGCCGGCCTTGAGGGTCGGCACCGCCATGTCGCTGCTCTTCTCGTGGCGCAGCCCGTTCTCGTCCTCCTCGACCTCCCCCAGCACGGCGACGACGGGGACGAGCAGCCGGGCCCCCTTGAGGGCCGCCAGCACCGGCCCGACGGCGGTGCGGTCCTGTGCCCAGGCCGCCAGCGCGGTGCTCAGCCGGGGGTCGGCACTGCCGTCGTCGTCGGAGAAGCCGGAGTCGGGAATGTTCTTGTTCGCCACGGTGACCGACCCTATCGGGGGATCGCTCCTGGGCCTTCGCCGCCCCGGAAACCTGCCGTTCACCGGTTTCACGAAAATCTCAGGCATCGCTGACACACATCTAACATTCGCCTAATCAACCGCACAGTCACGGCCACCACCATCACGGCATGGCCTCTGAGAGAGCTCCCCGGCGTCGGTCGCTCGTCTGCGTCGTCCTCGCCTCCGCGATCGTCATGGGCGCCACCGGCGCGGGCACCGCGTATGTGCGGGCACATGCTCAGGCGGACGTGAGCCGCGTATCGTCGGCGGCGGCAGCGCCCGTGCGGACCGGAGCGAGCGAGGAGGCGTCGGTGGAACCCGTCGCGGAGCCCACAGTTGAGCCCGTCGCGGAGCCCACGGTGCAACCGGACACGCGGCTGGCCGCGGCGATGAGGCCGGTGACCGCGGCGGCCGAGGACGGGGCCGAGGTGTCCGTGGCCGTGCTCGACGTCGAGTCGGGCGACAGCGCCACCTGCGGGGACGGGACGTTCGACACCGCGAGCATCGTCAAGGTGGACATCCTGGCGACGCTGCTGCTCCGTGCGCAGGACGAGGACCGGAGCCTCACCGCGCAGGAGAAGACGTACGCCACCTCGATGATCGAGTTCAGCGACAACACCTCGGCGTCCGCGCTGTGGACAGCGATCGGCAGGGCGGAGGGTCTCGGCGCCGCCAACAAGCGCTTCGGGTTGACGGACACCGAGGGTGGCACCGGCATGCTGTGGGGCCTGACCCAGACCACCGCGGCCGATCAACTCACCCTGCTGCGACAGGTGTTCGCGGCGAACGGGGAGGCCTCGCAACTGACCGAGGCGTCCCGGACGTATCTGCGGGGGCTGATGGGCTCGATAGCCGAGGACCAGGACTGGGGAGTGTCGGCCGCTGCTGCCACGAGTACCGCCGGTCGCCGGTTCGCCCTGAAGAACGGGTGGTTGCCGCGTACGGCGACCGGGCTGTGGGACATCAACAGCATCGGGCGGGTGACGACGGCGGACGGGCGGGAGTTCCTGGTCGCGGTGGTGTCGAACGGCAACACGACGAAGACGAAGGGGGTTTCGCTGGTGGAGGCGGCGGCGCGGGCGGCGGTCTCGGCGTTCGACAGCACGGACGACACAGGCGCGAACACGAACACGGCTGCGTCTGCGTCTGCGTCTGCATCCACGAAGTCGACTGCTGCCGATGCCACGAAGTCCGGTACTGCTACCGGATCCTGACTGCCAGTCAGGCGACCACTCGGCGGCCGCCCGGGCTCAGAAGCTGTCGTCGTACGAGTCGTGGGCCGGGTGGTCGACCGTTCTGCGGCGGCCGCGCCACAGCGGGACCGCCGCGACCAGGAGCACGACACCGAGGCCGCCGGCGACGGCACCGGTCCAGTTGGAGCTGTCGTCCTCCACGGGGGCCGCGTCCGGCCCCGCGCCGAAGTACTCCTTGCCGTACGGGGTCGACTTCAGTCCTTCCGGCTGCAGCTTGTCTGCCGCCCTGAGGGCCGCCGCGGGGTCGATGAAGCCGAAGCCGCGGGAGTCGTCCCGGCCGCCGTTCGGCGCGTTGCGGGCCGTGTCCTCCAGGAGCTTCTTGATCTGGGCCGGGGTCAGTCCGGGGTGGGCGGCCTTGATGAGGGCGACGGCGCCGGAGACGAACGCGGCGGCGGCACTCGTGCCCCAGCCCTCGTAGTAGCGGTGGTCGGGGGCGGCGATGACGACGTCGACGCCGGGGGCGCTGACCGTGGCGTACCAGCGGCGGGTGGAGAAGGAGGCGCGGGTGCCGTACTTGTCCACGGCGGTCGCGGCGATGACGCCCGGGTAGGCGGCCGGGTAGGAGATGTGGTCGCCCTTCTCGCCCCCGTTGCCGGCCGAGGCGACGACGACGGCACCCTTCTTCAGGGCGTACTGGACGGCCTCGTCCTCGGCGGGCTCGGGATGGGCGGACTTCGAGTCGTCGCCGAGGGAGAGGTTAATGACGTCGGCGCCGTGGTCGGCGGCCCAGCGGATGCCTTCGGCGAGGGCGTTGCCGCGGGTGTTGCGGGCCTTGCCGCGGGCCGAGTCGCCGTCTTCGAGGATCACCCGGATGGGCAGGATCTTGGCCTCGGGGGCGATGCCGAGGACGCCGTCATCGTTGTCGTAGCCATGGCCGTGACCGGCGATGATGCCGGCCATGGCGGTGCCGTGCTTGGCCCAGGACGCGTCGCCCTGGCTCGCTCCGAAGCCGACCATGTCCTTGCCTTCGAGGACGTTGCCGACGAGATCGGGGTGGTCGGCCTCGACGCCGGTGTCGAGCACGGCGACGGTGATGCCCTTGCCCTTGGTCGTCCGCCAGGCCTCCTGCGCGTGCATCGCGTCCAGGGCCCACTGCTGGGCGCGGATGCTGTCGGCGTACGCGATGGTGGTGGGCAGGAGGGTGAGGGACCCGGCGAGGAGGAGGAGGAGGACGAGGAGCCCGCTTCGGGCTGTGCGGGTGCGGGTCATGAGGGCAGTTTCGCGGCCGAGCCTACGGTCTTGCGCAGAGCCCGTTCGACGCGGTCGGCCAGGCCCTTCGCCTCGTGACCCAGGCCTGCCTGGGCGATGGCCGTGGCGGCGCCGGACTCCATGGTTTCCTCGGCGGGCTGCGGGGTGTCGACATCGCGGCCGTCGGCCCAGCCGGAGACGGCGTATGTGACGACGGGGGCGTCGGTGAGGACGGAGATGGTCCAGGAGGCGCGCTGGGCGTCCCCGAAGTCGTCGGCGACGGTGTTCTTCGCGGCGTACGGGCGGGGCATCAGGTCGGCACGGCGGTCGAGGTGCTCGTTGTCGAAGCGGGTGCGCAGGGCGCGCATCGCGGTGGCGTCGGCCTTGGTGAAGAGGAGGCCGACGGTGGTGACGTAGCTCTGGGTCTCGTCGGTGTAGGTGGCGCGCAGGAGGCGCTGGCAGCCGACGGGGGCGAGGGCCTTGCGCAGCAGCGGGTCGAAGGCGTCGGCGCAGCCGGTGTCCGGGGCGACGGCGATCCGGATCCAGGTGCGGTCGGCGCCGCCCGGGCCGGCTCCGTCGCCCTCGACGGTGGGCGGGAAGAGCTGGTCCACGGGGACGCTGTGCCAGAGCGTCCCGGCCGCGGTGAACGCGGTGCGTGCACCGGCGTCTCCGGAATCGTCCCCGGTCAGCCAACTCCCGGTCAGTGCACCGCCGATGAGCCCGAGCCCGAGCACGGCACAGCCGACGGCGAGCAGCGCCCGCCCGCTGAAGGAACGGGGCCTGGTCTCCGCGCCGTACACGTCGGGTTGCGCGAGCGAGACGACGGGCCGCCCGGACCCGACGGTCCCGCTGTCGCCGTACGGGGCGCTCCAGGAGAGGGCGGGGTCGGGCATACCGGCCGCGGAGGGCGCGTTCGTGGGTCGCGGCGGACCGGCGGGCGCCGCGGGCATCTCCCCGGCGTCCGGCCGCCTGCCGGGTCCCTGCGACGGGTCGGCGGCGGGCGTGTTGGGCCTGTACGGGTGGCCGGCGGGGGCGCTCGCGGCACCTGGGCGGCCGTTCGACGGGCCGGTCGTGGGCGGGTCCGCGAGGTACGGGCGGCCGGCGGGCGCGTTCGCCGGTGCCGGGGGTGTCGCGGAGCTCGACGCCTGCGACGGGCTGGGCCGGTACGCGCGGTCGGCCGGGGCGTTCGCCCCACCGGGGCGGCCGGTCGGCGTCTGCGGCGGGTCGGCGACGGGCCGATCCGCGAGATACGGGCGACCGACGGGGGCGCTCGCAGGGCGCGAGGGATCGTTGGGCGCCGGCGGTGTCTCGGCGGTGCCGACACGGGCATCCGGCGTTCGGGGCGGGCTCGGCCGGAATGGCCGGCCGACGGAGGTGTTCCCGGCACCCGGGCGCCCGGTCGGCGGGTCGGTCACGGGCGGCTCGGCGAGGTACGGGCGGCCGGCGGGGGCGTTCGCAGGGCGCGGCGCACCGGCCGACCCCTGGGATGCCTCGGCGGAGCCAGGACGGGCGTTCGACTCCTGAGCGGGGCGACCGGCAGACGCGTTCGCGGGACGCGGAACACCGGCCGACGCCTGGGGGGTCTCGGCGGAACCCGGACGGGGGTTCGACGCCTGGACGGGGCGACCAGCAAACCCGTCCACAGGGCGCGGCACACCGGCCGACGCCGGGGGTGCCTCCGCGGAACCCGGACGGGGATCCGGCGTTCGGGGCGGGGCCGGGAGGTACGGGCGAGCGGTGGGGGCCAGAGGCTGGTCCGGGGTGCGCGGGGTGGTCCTGGGGGTCGTGGGGGGCATCTCGGCGCTGCGCGCCTGAGGACCGGCGGTCGGTCGATGCGTCGGAGCGGGGGGCGCCTCGTTGGGGCGCGGAGGGGTGGCCGGCGGGGGCTTGCGGAGGTGCCTGGTGGTCTCGGGGTCGGTGTGGGCGAGGCCGGGCGGGCGCCAGGGCGCCACGGGCGGCCGGTGGGCCGGGAGCGGCGGCAGGTCGGGGCGAGTGGTCGTGGGCCCGCTGGCTACCGGGGGCGCGTCGGGGAGGCGGGCCGAGGAGGGCGGCGGGGGCGGGGCTATGCGGTCGGTGGTTTCCCGGGAGGGCGCTCGCAGGTGCGGGAACCGGGGCGGGGCGGCGTCCGTCGAGGCCCTCGGCGTCGGCGCGGGGGCGGCCGTGGCGCCTGGGGGCGTCGAGGCGGAGGTTACCTGGCCTGACGCCCCACCAGACGCGCCGGGCGTACGCCCTGACCTGCTCGCCGCGTCACCGGGCGCGACTGGCCCTCGGCCCGCACTGTCCGCGAAGTTCTCGCCGGCTCCAGGCGCACCTTGCACGTCCCGTGCGTCTCGGGCATCTCCAGCCGTACCGTCCGCGCCGTCCGTGACCGGCGGCTCGGGCGGCGGTGGCGGGGTGGCCGGGCGCGGAGGGATGGAGGCGCGCCGCGCTTCCGTGCTCATGCACCCCCCGTTTCCTCGTACCGGCGCAGGGCGACGGAGTCCGTGCGGCGCGGAACGCGGCCGTCCCGGGCACGCATACCCGCGCGGGCGTGCCGCCATCCGGGCGCGTACCTCCGCGCGCGGTGGCTCCTCCCTGCGTGAAGCGTCACTCTACGGGCTGACACCCACAGAACGGGAACCAGTCCGCGGCACCGGGGCTTCTGCCCGGATCATCCCCATGCCCTGCGGCAATCGTGTCCACCAGGGCTTACGCCCCCGCCGGGGTCCGGCGGGGGCCAGGGCGCGGCCGGCGCCTACACGGGTGTGACGTACGCCCCCGCGATGCCACCGTCGACCAGGAAGTCGGTGGCGTTGACGAACGACGAGTCGTCGCTGGCCAGGAAGGCGACGGCGGCGGCGATCTCGTCGGCCTCGGCGAACCGCCCGACCGGGATGTGGACGAGGCGGCGGGCGGCGCGCTCGGGGTCCTTGGCGAACAGTTCCTGCAGGAGCGGGGTGTTGACCGGCCCCGGGCAGAGGGCGTTGACGCGGATGCCCTCCCGGGCGAACTGCACGCCCAGTTCACGGGTCATGGCCAGGACGCCGCCCTTGGACGCGGTGTACGAGATCTGCGACGTGGCAGCGCCCATCCTCGCCACGAACGAGGCGGTGTTGATGATCGAGCCCTTGCCCTGGCGCCGCATGTAGGGGATCGCGGCCTTGCAGCACAGGAAGACGGAGGTCAGGTTGACCTCCTGGACGCGCTTCCATGCCTCCAGGCCGGTGTCCAGGATGGAGTCGTCGTCGGGCGGCGAGATACCGGCGTTGTTGAACGCGATGTCGACGCTGCCGTAGGTGTCGTACGCCGCCTTGAAGAGCGCCTCGACCTGCTCGGGGTCGGTGACGTCGACCTTGACGAACAGCCCGCCCACCTCGTCGGCGGCGGCCTTGCCGCGGGTCTCGTCGACGTCGCCGCAGACGACATGGGCGCCCTCGGAGGCGAGCCTGCGCGCGGTGGCGAGGCCGATGCCGCTGCCGGCACCGGTGATGACGGCGGTACGGCCGACGAGCCGTCGGCAGACGGCGGCTTCGCCGGTGGAGGGCGTTGGCGTCGATTCGGTCACTGTGCGGGGCCTTCCGTGCTGATGAAGACGTTCTTCGTCTCGGTGAATGCGGCGAGGGCGTCCGGGCCGAGCTCACGGCCGATCCCGGACTGCTTGAAGCCGCCGAAGGGGGTCGAATAGCGCACGCTGGAGTGCGAGTTGACGGACAGGTTGCCTGCCCTGACGGCCTGTGAGACGCGCAGGGCGCGGCCCACGTCCCGGGTCCAGATGGAGCCGGAGAGGCCGTAGTCGGTGGCGTTGGCGAGTGCCACGGCGTCGGCCTCGTCGTCGAACGGGAGGACGACGGCGACGGGCCCGAAGACCTCCTCGACGGCCACGCGCGCGCGTGGGTCGACGTCGGTGAGGACGGTGGGCGGGAACCAGAAGCCGGGGCCGTCGGGCGCCTCGCCCCGGATGCCGGCCAGGTCGTCGGTGACGTACGCGCGTACGCGGTCCAGTTGGGCCCTGGAGATCAGTGGGCCCATCTGGGTCTTCTCGTCGGTCGGGTCGCCGACGAGGACGGACTCGACGGCGGGGGCGAGGAGGCCGAGGAAGCGGTCGTACACGGAACGCTGGACCAGGATGCGAGTACGGGCGCAGCAGTCCTGGCCGGAGTTGTCGAGGAACGACATGGGGGCGGCGGCCGCGGCGGCCTCGATGTCCGCGTCGGCGAAGACGATGTTGGGGCTCTTGCCGCCGAGTTCGAGGGTGACGCGCTTGAGGAGCGCCGACCCCTTCGCCAGGACCTGCTTGCCCACACCGGTCGACCCGGTGAAGACGATCTTCGCGATACCCGGGTGCTCGACGAGCGCGTTGCCCGCGACGGGACCGTGGCCCGGCAGCACCTGGAACAGTCCCTCCGGCAGGCCCGCCTCCAGGGCGAGTTCGGCGAGGCGCAGGGCTGTCAGGGGGGTGGTCTCGGCGGGCTTGAGGATCACCGCGTTGCCTGCGGCGAGGGCGGGAGCCGTGCCCCAGGCGGCGATCGGCATGGGGAAGTTCCAGGGCGCGATGACGCCGACGACGCCGAGGGGTTCGAGGATGGTGATGTCGAGGCCGCCGGCGACCGGGATCTGCCGTCCCGTCAGCCGCTCAACTCCCCCGGCCGCATAGTCGAGCAGATCGCGGACGTTGCCCGCCTCCCAGCGCGCGTTGCCGATGGTGTGTCCGGCCTCCCGCACCTCCAACTGGGCCAGTTCTTCGAGGTGTTCGTCGACCGTGGCCGCGAAGCGGCGCAGCAGACGGGCGCGGTCGGCGGGCGCGAGGGCCGCCCAGCGCGCCTGGGCGTGTGTGGCCCGTACGACGGCCGTGTCGACGTCCTCGCGGGTGGCGGCGCGGACGGTGGCGACGACGTCCTCGGTGGCGGGGTTGAGAACGCGAAGCTCACGCTCGTAGGCGGCTTCGCGCTCATGCTCGTACGACAAGAAAGGACCTCTCACAAACGTTCGAAGGAGCGGCGAAGCTCCCAGTCGGTCACCGCGGCGTCGAAGGCGGCGAGTTCGACGCGGGCCATGTTGCGGTAGTGGGCGACCACCTCGTCACCGAAGGCGGCCTGGACGATGGGGCTGTTCTCCCACAGTTCGGCGGCCTCGCGCAGGGTGGTGGGGACGTGGGCGTAGTCGCCGGCGTAGGCGTTGCCCGTGCACACCTCGGGCAGTTCCAGCTTCTGCTCGATGCCGTACAGTCCGGCGGCGATCAGCCCGGCGACGGCGAGATACGGATTGACGTCACCGCCGGGCAGCCGGTTCTCGAACCGCATGGAGCGGCCGTGGCCGACCACCCGCAGCGCGCAGGTGCGGTTGTCGTACCCCCAGGCGACGGCGGTCGGCGCGAACGAGCCGGGCTGGAACCTCTTGTACGAGTTGATGTTGGGCGCGTAGAGCAGCGAGAAGTCCCGCAGGGCGGCGAGCTGCCCGGCGAGGAAGTACCGCATGACCTCGGACATGCCGCCGGGGTCGGCCGCGGTGCCGGCCATGACGTTCGTGCCGTCGGCGTCGGCCAGCGAGAGGTGGATGTGGCAGGAGTTGCCCTCGCGCTCGTTGTACTTGGCCATGAAGGTGAGCGAGACGCCCTCCTGGCTGGCGATCTCCTTGGCACCGGTCTTGTAGACGGCGTGCTGGTCGCAGGTGACGAGCGCGTCGTCGTACTTGAAGGCGATCTCGTGCTGGCCCGGATTGCACTCGCCCTTGGCGGACTCGACGGTCAGTCCGGCGGCCGTCATCTCGTTGCGGATGCGGCGCAGCAGGGGTTCGATGCGGCCGGTGCCGAGGATCGAGTAGTCGATGTTGTACTGGTTGGCCGGGGTCAGTCCGCGGTAGTGGGCGTCCCAGGCCTGCTCGTAGGTGTCCTTGAAGACGATGAACTCGAGCTCCGTACCGACCTTGGCGCCGAACCCGTGCTCGGCGAGCCGGTCCAGCTGGCGGCGGAGGATCTGGCGGGGCGCGGCGACGACCGGGGACCCGTCGTTCCAGGCGAGGTCGGCGACGAGGAACGCCGTGCCCGCGTTCCAGGGCAGCCGGCGGAGCGTGGAGAGGTCGGGATGCATGGCGAAGTCGCCGTACCCCCGCTCCCAGGAGGACATCTCGTAGCCGTCGACGGTGTTCATCTCGGTGTCGACGGCAAGGAGGTAGTTGCAGCCTTCGGTGCCGTGCTCCAGGACGTCGTCGAGGAAGAAGCGTGCGGCGAACCGCTTGCCCTGGAGCCGCCCTTGCATGTCGGGGAAGGCCAGGACGACAGTGTCGATCTCTCCGCTCGCGACGAGGGCGTGCAGCTCCTCGACGCTGAGCGGGGGTGTGCGGTCTGCCACGGGAAAGCTCCTTCGGCTACTGCGCGTTCTCTCGGCCGGGCCGGAAGCCATAAGGTATTGCGGAGAACCATTGCTTGGGAAGGGGGCACGGCCAGATGTCGCTGGACTCGGAGGGCGGCTTGGAGGACCGGTTGACGCCGGTGCTGCGGCCCGTGCGGGCGGGCAACGGCTTCGAGGAGGCACTGGAACAGATTCTCCAGGTCGTACGGCTGGGCCTGGTCCCGGGCGGCGAGCGGCTGCCGGCCGAGCGCGAACTCGCCGAGCGGCTCGGGATCAGCCGGGTGACGCTGCGCGAGGTGCTGAAGGTGCTCCAGGACCAGGGGCTCGTGGAGTCGCGTCGCGGCCGGTACGGCGGCACGTTCGTGCTGCCGCGCGGCGGCGCGGGCGAGGACGAGCTGCGGCGCCGGATCAGCGCGGTCGACATCGAGGACGTGCTCCGGTTCCGCGAGGTACTGGAGGTGGGCGCGGCGGGCCTGTGCGCGCAGCACGGGCTGTCGGCCGAGCAGGGGAGCCGGCTGCGGGAGGCACTGGCGCGCACGCAGGACGCCCCGCTGCCGGACTACCGCCGCCTGGACACCCTGCTCCACCTCACCCTCTCCGAGCTGTCCGGCTCACCGACGCTGACCTCGCAGTACGCGGCGGTACGGGCGACGGTGAACGACCTGCTGGACTGCATCCCGCTGTTGGTGCGCAACCTGGAGCACTCCCAGCGGCAGCACGCGGCGCTGGTGGACGCGGTGCTCGACGGGGACGCGGACGGGGCGCGGGAGATGATGCGGGAGCACTGCTCGGGGACGGCGGCACTGTTGCGGGGGTTCTTGGCGTGACGCCGGTGGGACATGGGTTGCCACCCGGGGTGGCGTTCGGCAAAGGTATGGCCGTACGCCATTGAACGCCAGGGAGACCCTCGTGACCACCACCGGACGACGACCGCTCATCGGCGTCAGCACGTATCTGGAGTCCAGCACACGCTGGGGCGCGTGGGACCTGCCCGCGGCACTCCTGCCGGCCGGGTATCCGCGGCTCGTGCAGCGGGCCGGGGGCATCGCCGCGATGCTCCCGCCGGACGACCCGGCACACGCCGCCGCGACGGTCGCCCGGCTGGACGGTGTCGTGATCGCGGGCGGCCCGGATGTCGATCCGGCCCGGTACGGCACCGAGCGCGACCCCCGCACGGGCCCGCCCGCCGAGGCGCGGGACGCCTGGGAACTCGCCCTGATCGAGGCGGCGTTGGCGTCGGGCACCCCACTGCTGGGCATCTGCCGGGGCATGCAGCTGCTGAACGTCGCCCTGGGCGGCACGCTGGTCCAGCACATCGACGGCCACGCGCGCACACCGGGCGTCTTCGGCCACCATTCCGTGAAGCCGGTACCGGGGACGCGCTACGAGGAGGCGGTACCGGAGGAGACATCGGTGCCGACGTTCCATCACCAGGCGGTGGACCGCCTGGGGAGGGGGCTGCGGCCGTCGGCGTACGCGGAGGACGGGACGGTGGAGGCGGTGGAAGCGGAGGGTTCCGCGTGGGTGCTGGGAGTGCAGTGGCATCCGGAGATGGGGGAGGACGTGAGGGTGATGGAGGCGCTGGTCCTTTCAGCCCGTCTGGGGGTCCCCCCTCTGGGGGAGCTTGAGGACAAGGCCCCTTAAGGGCCGTAGGGGGGTCTGGGGGCACAGCCCCCAGGGATGGGACGGGTAGGGGCGGCGGGGGCGAGAAAGGCCCGCCCTACCCCCGCGTCAACCCCAACAACTCCCGAGCCGGCCCGACCGGCCGATGCCCCACCGGCCACACCGCCCGCAGCTCCCGGTCCAGCCGCACCCCGGCCAACGGCACACACACCAGCCGCCGCGTCGACAACTCCTCCCCCACCGCCAGCTCGCTCAGCACCGCGGGCCCCGCCCCACCCACCGCCGAGGCCTTCACCGCGGTCGTCGACGACAGTTCGAGCAGCGGACGCGCCAGCCCGCCCAGCGCCGCGTCCAGCACCTGCCGCGTCCCCGACCCCTCCTCCCGGAGGATCAGCGGCGTCGCCGCCAGCTCCTGTGCCCCCACCGGCTTCCTCCGCCGCGCCCACGGGTGCCCCGGCGCTGTCACCACGATCAGCCGGTCCTTGGCGACGACCACGGAGTCCAGGCCGCTCGGTACTCCCGTCCCCTCCACGAAACCGATGTCGGCCTCGTCCGCCAGGACCCGCTCGGCCACCGCCGCCGAGTTCCCCGCGAGCAACGACACCGCCGTCTCGGGCCGCAGCGCACGCAGCGCCAGCAGCCAGCCGGGCAGCAGGTACTCGGCGATCGTCATGCTGGCCGCGACCCGCAGCCGGGAGTCGCGTCGCGCCCGCAGGGCCTGCGCCCCGGCGTCGAACGCCTCCGCCGCCTCCACGACCCGTCGAGCCCAGTCGGTGACGAGCACACCGGCGTCCGTGAGCCGGGAGCCGCGCGGTGAGCGGTCCACGAGGGCCACGCCCAACTGGCGTTCCATCGACCGGATGCGGCTGCTGGCGGCCGGCTGTGTGACGCCCAGCTCCTGCGCGGCCCGCCCGAGGCTGCCCAGCCGCGCCACAGCGAGCAGCAACTCCATCGCGCCGAGGTCCGGGACCCGCCGCGCGACTCCCGCCGACTGCGCGGCCCTGCCCTCCACATCACCCATAGATCCAGCTTATGTCCTCATTCACCGGAACCCCCTGGCGAGCGCCCGCACCCCACGCGACGGTAGGAACATGGCCACCGCAGCGCCCGCCCATCCCCGCCCACTCCCCCAGCCCCAGCCCCACTCCGCGTCCCAGCCCCAGCAACAACTTCAGCGTCTGTCGCCTCCCCTCGGCCGCCTCCGCCGGCTCGGCCCCAACTGGTACGCCCCCGTCATGGGCACCGCCATCGTGGGCACCGCAGGCGCCGGTCTCCCCGGCACGGACGGCATCCCGGGGCTGCGTACCCTCTGCACGGCCGTCTGGGCTCTCGCCCTCGCCCTGCTGCTCGCGCTTCTCTGCGCCCGCGCCCTGCACTGGACCCACCACCGCGACCAGGCCCGCGCCCACCTCCTCGACCCGGCGACGGCCCCCTTCTACGGCTGCCTCGCCATGGCCCTGACGGCTGTCGGCGGTGGCGCCCTCGTCGTCGGCCAGGACTGGCTCGGTCTGCCGGCCGCCGTCGCCCTGGACGCGGTCCTGTTCACCGCCGGGACGGTCATCGCACTCGTCGCCGCCGTCGCCGTCCCGTACCTCCTGGTCGTCCGCGGCGGCACCCCCAGCCCCGTCTGGCTGCTCCCCGTCGTCGCGCCCATGGTGTCCGCGGCACTCGGGCCGCTCCTGGTCCCCCATCTCCCGCCCGGGCAGGGGCAGCGGGCCCTGCTGTTCGCCTGCTTCGGCATGTTCGGGCTGAGCCTGCTCGCGACCCTGGTGATGCTGCCGGTCGTCTTCGGCCGGCTCGTGACGACCGGTCCGCTCCCCCTCGCCCTCACCCCGACCCTGTTCCTGGCCCTGGGCCCGCTCGGCCAGTCCACCACCGCCGCCGGCAACTTCGCCGACCTCGCCCCCCATGTCCTGGGCGTCCCCCATGACACCGCCGCCGCTGTCGCCGTCCTCTACGGCGTTCCCGTCATGGGCTTCGCTCTGCTGTGGCTCGCCCTCGCCGGTGCGCTGGTGCTGCGCGCACGGCGCCGGGGCATGGGCTTCACGATGACGTGGTGGGCGTTCACCTTCCCGGTGGGCACCTGTGTGACCGGCGCGGAGAGCCTCGGCCGGCACACCGGGCTCGCCGCGTTCGGCGTCCTCGCCTTCGCCCTGTACGTCCTGCTCGTCGCCGCCTGGGCCGGCGCCGCCGCCCGTACCGTCCGGGGGCTGGTCAGCGGTGAGCTGCTCGCAGGGCCTCGCCCAGCACCCGTGGCGCCTCGGCCAGTGACGGCCCGTACCAGGTGAGGTGGCGCCCGCTGACGAGCGCGCAGGGCAGCCCCTCGAACGCCTCGGGACCGTCCTCGGCCGTGAAGCGGTACGGCTCGTCCGGCAGCACGACCATCCCTGGCCGCGCACTGGCCCGCAGTTCCTCGATCGGCACCCGCGGATAGCGGTCGGCGTGGGCCGCGTACGCGTTGTCGACCCCCAGCCGCGCCAGCACGTCACCCGCGAAGGTGTCCCGACCGAGCACCATCCAGGGGCGCCGCCAGATCGGCACGACAGCGGTCGTACGGCCGTCCGCGGCTGTTCGCCACCATCGCTCCGGCGCCGCCCATGCCGTCTCGGCCTCGTCTAGCCAACGGGGTCGCGATCGCGCGCCGCATGCCGTCACCACCCGCTCCAGTTCCGCGAACGCCTGCGGCACGTTCCGCACCTCGGTGAGCAGCACCTCAATGCCCGCCGTGCGCAGGGCTGCGAGGTCCGGTTCTCGGTTCTCCTCCTCGTTGGCGACGACCAGGTCGGGGGCGAGCTCGACGATCCGCCGGACGTCGGGGTTCTTGGTGCCGCCGATACGGACGACTCCGGCGCCGAGGTCGGCCGGGTGGCTGCACCAGTCCGTGGCCCCGGCCAGAACGCCGGGCACGGTGACCGCCACCGCCTCCGTCAGGGACGGCACCAGCGAGATCACCCTCATGATCACGTCACCCCAACTACTGAACTCGCGTCACGAGTTGACGGCGACCGCCGGGGCGTGGAACAGCCGGAAGGAACCACTCGCCGGCAGCTCAGCGCCGCCCGTCCTGTACCGCCTCGATGTGTTCGGCCACCGCCACCACGATCACCCGGGTGTCCGGCACGGTCGCCCGCCAGCGGTGCCGGACCCCGCCCGTCAGGTACAGCGTGTCGCCGCGGCCGAGCCGGTGGGCGCGGCCCTCCGCCTCGACCTCGACGGCGCCGTCCGCGACGTACATCAACTCGTCGTTGCGGTGCTGGAACTCACGGCCGGTGTCATGGTCGCCGATGAACTCCATCGCGTGCAGCTGCTGGTGGCCGCGGACCAGGGAACGCAGCCGGGGCTCGTCGGGGGCGGGTTCGAGGGCGTCCGCGCGGACCACGTCGACGCTGCACGCCGGGTCGGCCGCCGCGAGGAGTTCGACCGCCGTGGTGCGCAGAGCGTCGGCGACCTTCTCCAGGGAGCTGCGGCTGGGTCGCGCCCGCTCGTTCTCGACCTGGCTCAGGAACGGCACCGACAGGCCGCTGCGCTCGGCCACGACGGCGAGGGTGAGCTCCAGGGCCCGGCGCCGCCGCCGGACGGCCGCGCCCACCCGCAGGGGCTGTTCTTTGTGGTCGCCCATAGCTCCGGCTCCCTCCTCGGCTCGTCGTCGCGTCCCGGTTGCGTACGTCCCATCACAGCGCATCGCGCCGTGTGTTCGGTGGCTGTTCGCCAGATCGTCCCCGAACCACGCACGACGCGTTCCCTGATGACTTCCTTGCACCCTACGCATGTTCGTCAAACCGTTTCATGCGCCGGTCACATCGGTGTCACCCCTCGTCGGGCACGACCCTCACGGTTCGCGCCAGGGGACGGGCCGCCGCGCCCGCCCTCACGCCCCTCCCCGCGCGCGGGCGGCGATGCTGACCAGCGGTGGCGGCGGGCGGAGCGACCGGGCCAAGGTGAGTGCCTCGCGCTCCGTGGTTGGCCGGATCCTTCTCGTGCGCGGAACGTGTCCGTCCGGGAACGCCGAGAGGGGTGGGTCTCACCGGCAGACACCCCGCACGCGCGTGTGTGCCCCGGTTCGGCCCACCCCTCCTGAGAGCGGCTCCCTCAGTTGCTTGTTACCCCTTTCGCGCCGCTCTTGCCCCCGGAAGCCGGGACCGGCGCCCATTTCCCGGCGAGCTGAGGGTTCGCCTTCAGCCAGGCACGCACCGCGTCCTGTTCACCGCCCTTGCCCGCCTGCTGGATGCGGGCCTCCAGACCGGTGAGCTGTGCCTCGGTCATGGAGAAGTTCTTCAGCCAGGCGCCGACCTCGGGATTGTCGTCGGCGAAGCCCTTGCGGGCCAGCGTGTGCACGCCGTCGCCCTTGCCCCAGGCGCCCTTCGGGTCCTTGAGCTTCTTCAGGTCGTAGTCGCTGTACGCCCAGTGCGGCGACCAGAGGGTGACGGCGATCGGTTCCTTCTTGGCATACGCGCGCTTGAGTTCGGCGAGCATGGCCGGGGTGGAGCCGTCGACGACCTCGTACTCACCGTCGAGTCCGTACGCCCCCAGAACCTTGTCCTTGAGGAGGCCCATCATTCCGGCGCTCGGCTCGATGCCGACGATCCGGCCCTTGAACTCCGACGACTTCCCCTTGAGGTCGGCGAGCGAGTCGACGCCCTTCACGTACGAGGGGACGGTCAGCTCAAGAGAGGTGGGGCCGTACCACTTGCCCAGGTCCTCCAGTTGGTCGCCGTACTTCTTCCAGTACTCGGCGTGGGTGACGGGCAGCCACGAGTCGGTCTCGAAGTCGATCTGGCCGGTGGCCAGGCCCGTGTACAGCGGGCCGGCCGCGTACTGGGGGGTCGTGACGTCGAAGCCGCGCTCCTCCAGGAGTTCCTTCCACAGGAACGTCGTGGCGATGCCCTCGTCCCAGGGGATGTAGCCAATGGTGACCTTCTTGCCCTGTCCCACGTCCGTCGCGGTGGTCCGGGTGCCCGGCGAGGAGGAGCCGAAGATCCCGAGACCGCCGGCGACGAGCGCCAGGACGACCACGCCGGCCAGCGCGACGACCGGGCTGGGGCGGTGGTTCCAGAGCTTCGGGGTGCCTGCGGTACGGGCTTTGGCGGCCGCGCGGCGGCCCAGCGGGGAGATCTGGGTGCCGAGCGCGCCGGTCATGCGGTCGAGGTAGATGGCGAGGACGACGATGCCGAGGCCCGCCTCGAAGCCGAGGCCGATGTCGAGCTGGCCGATGGCCTCGTTGACTGCGCCGCCGAGCCCGCCGGTGCCGACCATGCCGGCGATGACGACCATGGACAGGCCGAGCATGATGACCTGGTTGACGCCCGCCATGATCGTCGGAAGCGCGAGTGGCAGCTGTACGCGCAGCAGCGTGTCGCGGGGCGGGGTGCCGAACGCCTCGGCGGCCTCGACGAGTTCGGCGTCGACCTGGCGGATGCCGAGTTCGGTCATGCGCACCCCGGGAGCCAGGGCGAAGATCAGGGTGGCGACGACGCCCGCGGGGACGCCCATGCCGAAGAACAGGATCGCCGGGATCAGCAGCACCATCGACGGCATCGTCTGGAGCAGGTCCAGGACGGGCCGTACGACGGCGCTGACCGTCTTGGAGCGGGCTGCCCAGATGCCCAGCGGGATCGAGATCACCAGGGCGATCAGGGTGGCGACGAGCACCAGGGAGAGCGTCGACATGGCGCGGTCCCACAGGGCCATGGAGTCGACGAGTGCGAATCCGGCGATGGCGAGGGCGCCCGCGACCAGGCCGCGCAGCCACCAGGCGGCCACCGCGAGGATGCCGGCCAGGAGGAGGGGCTCCGGGGCGCTGAGGACGGCGTTGATGCCGTCGTAGAGGCCTTCCACGACCGTCTTGATCGCGTCGAAGAGCCAGGACATGTGGTCGACGAGCCAGGTGACGCCGTCGTCGACCCAGTCGCCGAGCTGGAGCCTAGGCACGGGCGGTCACCTTCCCCTCCGCGTGGGCCGGGACAATCGGGCTGCCGCCGTGCTCGGGGTCGCCCTGCTGGTCGCCCAGGAATCCGAGGATGCGCTGTCTCGGTACGACGCCGACCAGTTCGCGGTCCGCGGTGAGCACCGCGACGGGGTGGGTCAGCCGGGCGCTCAGCGCGCAGAGTTCGGTGAACGGCGTGTCGGGCGTCGCCGTCGGACAGTCGCAGTCGGCCTCGTCGCCGCGGGTCTCCGGGTCCATGACGGCGCCCGCGGTGAGGACGCGGGAGCGGTCGACGTCCTTGGTGAAGGAGGCGACGTAGTCGTCGGCCGGGCGGACGAGGATGTCCTCCGCCGTGCCGGTCTGGACGATGCGGCCGTCGCGCATGACGGCGATACGGTCGCCCAGGCGCATGGCCTCGTTGAGGTCGTGGGTGATGAACACGATGGTCTTCTTGAGGGTCTTCTGGAGTTCCAGGAGCTGGTCCTGCATGTCCCGGCGGATCAGCGGGTCGAGCGCGCTGAACGACTCGTCCATGAGCAGCAGGTCGGCATCGGTGGCGAGCGCCCGGGCCAGGCCCACGCGCTGCTGCATGCCGCCGGACAGCTCGTCCGGCCACGAGTCCTCCCAGCCGGCCAGACCGCACAGGGCGAGCGCCTCGCCGGCGCGACGCTCGCGCTCGGCGCGGGGCACGCCCTGCACGGACAGGCCGTACGCGGCGTTCTCGCGGACGCTGCGGTGCGGGAAGAGCGCGAAGTGCTGGAAGACCATGCTGATCTTGTTCGCCCGCAGCGCCCGCAGTTCACGGTCGCCGAGCGCGGTCAGGTCCTCACCGTCGAAACGGACATGTCCGGCCGTCGGTTCCAGCAGGCCGTTGAGCATGCGCAGCAGCGTCGACTTGCCCGAGCCGGACAGGCCCATGACGACGAAGATCTCGCCGGGTTCCACGCTGAAGGACGCGTCGACGACGGCCGCGGTGATGCCGTCGTCGCGCAGTTCCTCGCGGTCGGCTCCTTGTTCGAGCCGGGTTACCGCGTCGCCGGGTCGTCTGCCGAACACCTTGTACAGATGCTCGGCCTCAAGCCTGGATGACAAGGGTGCTCCTCGGTCGTACTTTTCGGTCGTGCTTTTCGGTTGCGCTCGTCGTTCGAGCTGTTCGATCGCGTTTTCGTTCACGTTCTCCATTTGCGTCGATTGCGCGAACATCCGGGTTCACTCGGGGTCGCGCATGCCCCCTCCCGACATGGGCAAACGGGCGAGTGTGCCAGTTCACAAGGCTTCGCAGCTGGAACGCGGAGCCCCTGGTGGGAGCCGCCGGTGCGCCGGAAGGCGGCGCGCGGGGTGACTGTCAGTGGCGTACGGCATGATGCGAGACGTGACCGGACGACTGATGCTCCTCGACACCGCCTCGCTCTATTTCCGCGCCTATTTCGGCGTCCCGGAGTCCGTGAAGGCTCCGGACGGCACGCCGGTGAACGCCGTGCGCGGGCTGCTCGAATTCATCGACCGGCTGGTCAAGGACCACCAGCCGGACCAGCTGGTGGCGTGCATGGACGCGGACTGGCGTCCGCAGTGGCGGGTCGACCTGATCCCGTCGTACAAGGCCCACCGCGTCGCAGAGGAGCGCGAGGTCGGTCCGGACGAGGAGGAGGTGCCGGACACCCTGTCTCCCCAGGTGCCGATCATCGAAGCGGTGCTGGACGCGGTCGGCATCGCGCGCGTGGGCGTCGCGGGATACGAGGCGGACGACGTGATCGGCACCTTCACCGCGCGCGCGGCGGGCCCCGTCGACATCGTCACCGGCGACCGGGACCTGTACCAGCTGGTCGACGACGCGCGCGGGGTGCGCGTCCTGTACCCGCTCAAGGGCGTGGGCACCCTGCAGCTGACCGACGAGGCCTGGCTGCGCGAGAGGTATGGGGTGGACGGGAAGGGGTACGCGGATCTGGCGCTGCTGCGCGGCGATCCGAGCGACGGGCTGCCGGGCGTGCCGGGGATCGGCGAGAAGACGGCCGCGAAGCTGCTGGCCGAGTTCGGCGACGTGGCCGGAATCATGGCCGCCGTCGACGACCCGAAGGCGAAGCTGACGCCCTCGCAGCGCAAGCGGCTCGACGAGTCACGGCCGTACGTGGAGGTCGCGCCCAAGGTCGTCCTGGTGGCCGGCGACGTGCCGCTGCCGGATGTCAACACGGCGTTGCCGCGCGCCCCCCGCGACCCGGAGGCACTCGACGCGCTCGCTGCCCGCTGGGGACTTGGGGGTTCGTTGGAGAGATTGCTCACGACACTCGGAAGGTGAGGCACCACCGCTCGCGGGAGGTGCACGCTGTAGGAGGCCTCACCACCAGGCGCGACACCCCCACCCAAGGAGAACGGAATCCTCGCTACAGAGAATACCGCTCTCGCTTTAAGGCATCGTTACGAAATAAATCGCCTCGGGCGACAGGGTTGCATCAGGGAGAGGTGTTAACTTAGGTAAGCCTAAGCAAGGGAACAGGGAGGCCGTCATGGCAGAGCGCCCGGAACGCAGGGCTCCGAAGACCCACTCCGCGCAGGTCGTCCGTACCGAGCGACTGACGCCGCACATGCAGCGCGTGGTTCTCGGCGGCGACGGCCTCGCCGAGTTCACCGCAGGCACGCGCACCGACCACTACGTGAAGCTGCAGTTCCCGGCCAAGGGCGTCACCTATCCGGAGCCCTTCGACATGCAGCGCATCCGCGAGGAGTTCCCCCGCGACCAGTGGCCGGTGACCCGCACCTACACGGTGCGCGCCTGGGACCCCGAACTGCGCGAACTGACCCTCGACTTCGTCCTGCACGGCGACGAGGGCATCGCCGGCCCCTGGGCGATGCGCGTACAGCCGGGCGAGACGGTCGTCTTCGGCGGGCCCGGCGGGGCCTACGCCCCCGACCCCGACGCGGACTGGCATCTGCTCGTCGGCGACGAGAGCGCACTGCCCGCGATCGCCTGCACCCTGGAGGCGCTGCCCGACGGCGCGAAGGTGTACGCGTTCGTCGAGATCGCCGGCCCCCAGGAGGAGCAGAAGATCGACTCCGACGTGGAGGTCCACTGGCTGCACCGCGGCGACCGCCCCCTCGGCCAGGCCCTCGTCGAAGCCGTGAGCGCCCTGGAGTTCCCCACAGGCCGGGTACAGGCGTTCGTGCACGGCGAGGCGTCCTTCGTGAAGGACCTGCGCCGACTGCTGCGGGTGGAGCACGGGATCCCGCGCGAGGATCTCTCGATCTCCGGCTACTGGCGCCTCGGCCACAACGAGGACGGCTGGCAGGCGTCCAAGCGGGACTGGAACGCGCGGGTGGAGGCGGAGCAGGAGACCGCCGAACCGGCGGCCTCCTGAGTCTTCGCGACTTCCGGGGCCCGAGACCATCCGGGCCCCGTTTCCCCGGCCCGGCCCCTTGTGGAGCCGGGCCGACGACGTACCACCCCGGCGGCTGAGTGGGCCCTCCCCGGCCGGGGCTCCCAGCCAGCCCGAACTGCCCTCCCCCATGACTGAGTCGCTGTTCGGGTCGCCCAGTTGGCGGGCCGCCATCGACACGTGAGGACTTGGGTCCCGCCTCGACACGGCCACGACATCCCTGCGAAACAGCGCCTCCCTAATTTCTGTCACCCGACAGGAATTACGCGCCGAAGGCAGGTCCCGCCGTGACCACGACCGCTTCCCCCGACGTACGCCCCGATCCGCCGGAGCCATCCGCCGACCGCTCCCTGGCCGAGTTCGGCTACCCCCAGGAACTGCACCGCAGCCTCGGCCGCTACGCCTCGTTCGCCGCCGGGTTCTCCTTCATCTCCGTCCTGACGACGGTCTTCCAGTTCTTCGCCTTCGGATACGCGTTCGGCGGCCCCGTCTTCTTCTGGGCCTGGCCCGCGGTACTGGCAGGCCAGTTGCTGGTCGCCGCCTGCTTCGCGGAACTGGCCGCGCGCTATCCGATCTCCGGTGCGATCTACCAGTGGTCGTCGCGGCTCTCGAACCTCACCTTCGGCTGGTTCGCCGGCTGGATCATGGTGATCGGGCAGATCGTGGTGGTCGCGGCGGCGGCCCTCGCGCTCCAGGTCGTCATGCCGGCCATCTGGTCCGGCTTCCAGCTGGTCGGCGACGACCCGGCCCCGACCTCGGCGAGCGGCGCCGCCAACGCGGCGATTCTCGGCGTGCTCCTGCTGGCCCTCACCACGTTGGTGAACGTCCTGGACAACCGTGTGATGTCGGTGATCAACCGGGTCGGCGTGACCGCCGAGATCATCGGCGCCGTCCTGATCATCGTGCTCCTGTTCACCCACTCCGAGCGCACTCCCGGCATCACCTTCCACACGGGTACGGCACTGCAGTCCGGCCTGACCGGGGCGCTGCTGGTGGGTTCGTTCACGGCGGCGTACGTGATGATCGGGTTCGACAGCGCGGGCGAGATGAGCGAGGAGACACACCATCCCCGGCGCACCGCACCCCGTACGATCCTCACCGCGCTCGCCTCGGCCGGCCTGCTGGGCGGCCTGATCATCCTCGCCGGCCTGCTCGCCGCGCCGAGCCTCACCGACGGCCGGCTCGGCGTGGAGGGCCTGAGCTACGTCCTGACGAGCAGCCTCGGCGACGGGGTGGGCCGGGCCCTGCTGGTCGACGTGGTGGTGGCGATCGCGGTGGCGACGCTCGCGATCCAGACGGCGGCCTGCCGGATGCTGTTCTCGATGGCCCGCGACGGCCAGCTGCCGTTCTCGGCCCGCCTCGCGAAGGTCAACCCGCGCACGGGCATGCCGAACGCCCCCGCCCTGGTCGTCGGCGCCCTGGCGGCGATCCTGCTCCTCCTCAACTTCGCCTCCCCGGAAGCCTTCCTGGCCATCGGCACCACCTGCATCGTGATGCTGTATTTGGCGTACGCGATGGTGACGGGCCCGCTGCTGGTCCAGCGCCTGAAGGGCACCTTCACCGCCGACGGCACCGACGAAGCCGGCAAGCCCCTCTTCTCCCTGGGCCGCTGGGGCATCCCGGTGAACGCCCTCGCCCTCCTCTACGGCCTCATCATGACGGTCAACCTGGCCTGGCCCAGGGCAGCGGTGTACGACCCGGCGGGCGGCCACTGGTACTTCCAGTGGTTCACGGTGCTGTTCCTGGTGGTCACGGTGGGGGGTGGGGGCGGGTACCGGCTTGTGCGTGCGCAACGGGTGCGCTCTGCCGGGAGGACCTGACCCACCGCACGACGGCCTCCGCCGCACAGACAGCGTTCGCCGCAGCCGGGTGCCCGAGGTTTCGGCAGCCGGCCACGGCGACCTGGCCGGGTCGGCATCCAGTTTCGGTCAGCCAATCCCTACAGCGCATTCCGGGTGACCGACGCCGACCCGTGCGGTGACGTGATTTCACAGTCGATCCAATAGCGGGCCCGCAACATCGTCGAAACTGCGGCCTCACTCAAGACCGGCCACCCTGCCTCAATCCAGCACGAAATCCGATGCGCCAGGGGCGGTCGATGCTGCTGCGAGGGGAAAGGGCCTGGGAACCGTTGTCAGTGTGGCCAGAACCAGCCATTCCCCAAAGAGCCCGAGCGCCGCATCATAAGACGCATGAATAGCGACACCTCCACGCGGATTTGGTCAGTGCCGAGTGTGTTGTGCCCCTTTCCGGTCATGTACAACGAGCCGGCGGCTCGCAGGGCGGACGAGGACATAGTCGCTTGGGCGCTCAGCCTTGATCTCTTCCCCGGGCAACGGGCCGAGCTGAACGGATACCGCTTCGGCACTTTCGCCGCGCTCACGCACCCTGACGCGGTCGATCACGATCACCTGATGCTCGTGGCCCGCAACATGACCGCCCTGTTCGCCGCGGACGACCACTACTGCGACGAGGGCATAGAAGGCGTCCGCCTCGCCATGAGTGCCTCCCGGCTCGCGGGGTCGTTGACCGCGCTGGAGAACGGCGCACGGCTGCCCGACTGCCCCTCGATCGAGGGCTTTGTCGGCAGTGACCCAGTGGCACATGCCCTCCGCGAAACCGCAGAGCACATTGCACGCTTGGGCACGCCGGCGCAAGTAGGCCGTCTGCGCCACGAGACAACCGCTACGTTCCTGGCAATGTCGGCGGAAAACTCATGGCGTATAGCCGGGCACGTTCCCGATCCCGCGGAGTACTTGGCTCATCGTAAGTACAACGGAGCCATGGCATGCCTGGTACTGATCGATGTCGCCGGAGGCTACGAACTGCCCGCCCGCGACTGGGAAGCCCCTGGTGTCCGATCTCTGTCGCTGGCCGCCTCATTGATGATCATGCTGGTGAACGACTTGTATTCGGTCGCCAAGGAAAGCGCTGACATCGGCAGCCACAGCTTGCCCACAGTGCTCTCCGCACGCCACGGGTGGTCCCTCGAACGGAGCATGTGCGCGACTGGCGAACTGCACGACAACCTCATGCGCGCGTATCTGCGTCTGGAACCCGATGTCGCGCGCGACGCCTCGCCCGAACTCACCCGCTACCTCGCGGGGCTGAGGCACTGGATGCGGGGAAATCTTGAATGGCACACCCTCACCGGACGACACAACAACCGCGCGGGACGCCCAACTCCAAGGACAGGACCGCACGGTCCCACCCACGACCGCATCAAGGCCGACAAGCACCACTCGGCCGCCGCAGGCGTCTGTCCCCACTGCGGGGACCGACACCACTCAGTCACAGCCGTTGCGTAGATTGCCTGGCGGAGACCAGGCAGCAGCGCCCTGACCTGCGGTGCGAGAACGACCGAGCGCCGGAGACGGGGCCCGGCAGACCACGCTTCTCATATGCTTGATCGTGATGAGACGCCGTAATCCGCCCCCGCCCTCTCCCCTGCCGCAGCGCGACGGGGTGGATCCGGTACGCGTTCGCTTGCCGGTCGGGGACGAGTGGACGACCGTGCGAGATCATCTCAATGCTCGGCTCGCGGCAGGGACCGGCGTTGTCGACGAGATGCTCGACTCCGGCCGGATCGTGGATGTGACCGGACGTCCGGTGCCGCGGGACATGGCATATGTGCCCGGGATGTTCGTCTGGTTCCACCGGGAACTGCCCAACGAGGAACAGGTGCCCTTCCCGGTCGATGTCCTGTACCGGGACGATCACGTGGTGGTGGCCGACAAACCCCATTTCCTGGCCACCATCCCACGCGGCAGTCATGTCGCCGAGACGGCCCTCGCCCGGCTGCGGAGGCAGTTGGGCATCCCGACTCTCGGCGCGGCACACCGCCTGGACCGGCTCACGGCCGGGGTGGTGCTGTTTACGGTGCGTCCCGAGGAACGCGGCGTGTATCAGTCGCTGTTCCGGGACAAGCTGGTGGCGAAGGAGTACGAGGCCGTGGCGCCGTACGATCCCACCCTGGTCCTGCCCCGCACCGTACAGAGCCGAATCGTCAAGGAGCGCGGGGTCATGGCGGCCCGCGAGGTCGAGGGCGAGCCCAATGCCGTCAGCCGGATCGAGTTGCTGGAGCACGGGTACGGGCGTGCCCGGTACCGGCTGATGCCGCGTACCGGGCAGACGCACCAACTAAGGGTGCACATGAGCACCTTGGGGGTGCCGATCCTCGGCGATCCCCTCTATCCGGAAGTCACCGGCCCTGTGGCGGCCGGTGACTTCCGCCGTCCGCTCCAACTGCTGGCGCGGGTTCTTGAGTTCAGCGATCCGGTCACGGGTCTCGAGCACCGGTTCGTCAGCCCGCGGGTGCTGCGGGCCTGGTCGTCGTACCCGGAGTGGGCCGAGTAGCCCCGGTGGCCGATCGGCTCAGGCGCCGCGCCACCAGCGCAGAAGGCGCCGGAACACACCCGTTGGGCGCGTCGGTTCGGGTGCCGACGTCGACGTGGGCTCACCGACCGGGGCCACCGGCTCCGACACCGTGAGCTGCAGCTGCTCCGTGCCGACCTCCCAGTTGTTCGGGCGTTGTGACGGCACCGGCCTGACGCCCGGGTTCTCCATGACCTCCTGGGGGGACCTCGGCGCGAACTTCACCGGCAGTTCCACCAGGTGGCGATTCGCGACTGACGACCGCCAGCGCAACTCGTCCTCATCACAGGCAAGTTGGATGTCGGGAACTCGGGTCAGCAGCGCGTCGACGCCGACGTCGGCGATGGCGCGGCCGATGTCCTGGCCCGGACACTCGTGGGGACCGCCGCTGAACGCCAGGTGGGAGCGGTTGCCCTGCATGTTGGCTTCGAGATCGGGGCGGACCCTCGGGTCGACGTTGCCCGGTGCGATGCCCAGGAGGAGTCCGTCGCCCTTACGGATGCGCTGCCCGCCCAGCTCGGTCTCCTGCTTGGCGATGTAGGCGAAGACCGTGCTGAACGGCGGCTCGTCCCACAGGGACTGCTCGACCGCTTCGGGCACCGTCATCTGACCGCCGTTGAGTCGGGCACGGAAGCCCGGGTTGGTGAGCACCTCACGCAGTACGTTGGCGAGCAGGTTGGTCGTGCTCTCGTACGCGACGATCAGGACGACACGCAGGTGCTGGCCGACCTCCTCGTCGTCGAGCCCCGCCGGGTCGGCGATGAGGCGGCTGGTGAAGTCGTCCTCGGGCTCGGCCCGGCGGCGGGCGGTGAGCCGCATCAGGGCGTCCATGATGTACTGATTGCTGGCGATCGCGGTCTCGGTGCCCTTGAGCATGTCGCGGGCGGCCTGCACGATCCGGTCGCCGTACTCCTCGGGCATGCCGAGGATCTCGCACATCACCGCCATCGGCAGATACTCGGCGAACTGGCTGACCAGATCGGCGCTGCCCTGCTCACAGAACTTGTTGACGAGATGCTGGGTCGCGCGGTTGATGTAGCGGCGGATGCCTCGGTTGTCGATGGTCGACATGGCGCTGGTGACCGCGCCGCGCAGCCGCAGGTGCTCGTCGCCCTCGGTGTGACAGCAGATGGGCTGCCGTGCGAAGTGCGGCATGAGCGGGTGGTCGGGCTTGACGGTGCCGTCCTGCATGGGCGTCCACAACCGGCTGTCCTTGCAGTACTGCGAAGGGCTCCGCACCATGTGCATGTTCTCGCCATGACCCAGCACCACCCAGATCGGTACGTCGTCATGAAGCAGCGCAGGAGCCACCGCGCCGTGTTCGGCGCGGAGCTTCTCGTACACGGCTCCCAGGTCCTCGGCCTCTGGGCCGTACAGCCGGCGCAGGCCGCCGGGGCCGGTGCCGGTGTTGTGGGCGGGGCAGCCGGGGGGTGGGCTGAGGTCGGTGTCGGCCGTGCCGGTCAGGGAGTGGGGGTCAGGCGTCACGGTGATCGCTCCGAAACTGAGGTGGATCCGGTGTCAGGAGGGTTGATGGTGTGCTGGGTTGCCGGTGGGCGCGCTCAGACGGACGCCTTCGTCATCTCCAGCGAGTGCAGAAAGCGCATCAGCGTCATGAGCGTGTCCCGGCTGGAGGCCCGCCTGCGTGCGTCGCACTCGACGATGGGGATCTCCGGGGCCAGGTCGAGGGCCGAGCGCAGGTCCTCGACCGGGTAACGGGGCGCGTCTGGGAAGGAGTTGACGGCGATGACGAAGGGCACGCCCCGCTCCTCGAGTCGCCCTATGACGTCGAAGCTCACTTCCAGGCGCCGGGTGTCGATCAGGACGACCGCGCCGAGGGCGCCTTCGAACAGGCCGTTCCACAGGAACCAGAAGCGTTCCTGGCCCGGGGTGCCGAACAGGTACAGCACCAGTTGGTCGGTGATGCTGATGCGGCCGAAGTCCATGGCCACGGTGGTGGCCGTCTTGGAGTCGGAGCCGTAGTTGTCGTCGACGCCGATGCCGGCCTGCGTCATGGTCTCTTCGGTGGTCAGCGGCCTGATCTCGCTCACCGAGCCGACCATGGTCGTCTTGCCCACGCCGAATCCGCCCACGATCACGATCTTCACCGCGGCCTGGGTGCTTGACGGCAGGCGGTCCTCGGTCCGTGGGCCCGGGATGGTGTCAGAGCTTTTGAAGTCCATGCATCACCGCTTCGAGGAGGGAACGGTCGGCGAGCGACTCGCGGATGAGCGGGTAGCGCGCCTGGACCAGTTCGGCCGTCAGCAGCTCGGTGAGCAGGACGGTCACCACGCTGAACGGCAGGTTGAGGTATGCCGAGAGCTCGGCCACGGACAGAGGGGCCTTGCAGAGGCGGAGCAGCGCCGACTGCTCCGGCGGGGCGGCGGGCGGGGGCTCGGCGCACGCCACGATTAACGTGACGAGGTCGAGCGAGGCGCGCTCGCCGCCCGGGGCCGCGCCGGTGAGGACGTAGAGCCGCTCGGGGTTCTTGCGCTCGCCTTCCTTGGCTTCCCCGGCTTCCCCTTCCTTGCCCGCCGCGCCCTCTTGGCCTGCTTCGCCCTCCGCGGCGGCCGCGCTCTGCGGGAGCGGCTCGGACGGAGGTTCCTGCTTGATGGGGTAGCGCCGTCGGCGCTGCGGAGGAGTCATACGGTCTGCCCGTTCCGCCGGGGCGGACTGGTGAGGTGGGCGCCGATGCGGACGACGAGGTCGCGCATGTGGTTGCTCATGTTGCCGGGTTCGGCGACCACGTTGGCGAGGACCGCGAGATAGGCGTTGGGGCCGGCGGCCATCAGGTAGAAGTAGCCGCCGGTGACCTCGATGATGACCATGCGCATCGTGCCGTCG
Source organism: Streptomyces sp. NBC_01390 (assembly GCF_045040105.1). Lineage (NCBI taxonomy): Bacteria > Bacillati > Actinomycetota > Actinomycetes > Kitasatosporales > Streptomycetaceae > Streptomyces > Streptomyces sp. NBC_01390. The sequence continues at coordinate 2,536,316 of NZ_CP109551.1, forward strand.
CTGTCCGGGATCTCGTGCGCGACGGCGCCGGCGAGGCTCTGCAGCCCCGCACAGGCGGCGGCGACACGGTCGGCGGCGTCGGGGTCGCCGCCGTAGCGCGCGATGCGCAGACCGTCGGCGGAGAGCACCACGATCTGCTGGATACCGGGTACGCCGTCGGCGAGCTCCTTGAGCATCCAGTCGAAGTTGGCTCGCTGCGAGATCACTTGAGGTCCCCCTCGTCGTCGGCCTCAGCGTGGGCCGGCTGCTGGTTGGTCGCACTGGCGGCGGTCGGGTCGTCCCGGTGGCCGCCGAAGGCCGCTCGGTCGTCCGGCTGCCCGCCGAAAGCCGTGGCGTCGGCGCCCGGGAACGCGGTGAAGTCGACCGCGTCGTCCGGGTGGCCGGAGAACATCGTCGGGTCGTCGGGGTTCCTGGTGAAGGCCGTGGGGTCCGGGTCGCCCTTGAGCCCCTCCATGAACGCCTCGACCCACAGGCCGGGCAGAGGCTCGTCGTCCTTTTTCTTCTTCTGCGACTCGGGCTCCCACAGCTTGCGGAGCTCGGGGTCGGCCTCCAACGCGGCCTCGGACGCCCTGGACCGGGCGTACCGCTCGCTGAGCGGTGTCTTGACCCGGCTGCGGCGCTGCGGCAGACCGTTCTCGGTCCACTCGGTGACCTCCGGGACGTCGTCCTCCATGGAGACCGACGCCGGGATCCGTGGGCCCGTCGTGGGGCGCCGCTTCTTGGGCGGGCGCTTGGGGCCTTCCAGCGCACCAAGTTCGATCTTGGGTGCGGCGGTGGCGCCGATGCCATGGGCGAGCCCGGGCGCCGGGTCGCTGGTGAGCATCTCGGACGGCACGACCAGCACGGCGCGGACACCGCCGTACGCGGACTGCCTCAGCGAGATCTGCATCTTGTACGACTCGCAGAGTCGCCCCACGACGGCCAGGCCGAGGCGCGGTGACTCACCGAGGTCGTTGAGGTCGAAGCCGGCCTGGGCGCGGGCGATCATGACCTCGGCGCGCTTGCGGGACTCCTCGCTGAGGCTGACGCCGGCGTCCTCGATCTCGATGGCGATGCCGGTCTGCACCTCGGTCGCGGTGACGTGCACCTTGGTGTGGGGCGGCGAGTAGCGCGTGGCGTTGTCGAGGAGTTCGGCCGCGGCGTGGATGAGCGGTTCGACGGAGTTGCCGTCGACGTTGACCTTCGCGATGGAACTCAGGTCGATACGGCGGTACTCCAGGATCCGGGACATCGCGCCGCGCAGCACGCTGTACAGCGCGACGGGCTGCGGCCACTGGCGCCCGGGCCGACCGCCGCCGAGCACGGAGATGGAGTCGGCGAGACGGCCGATCAGCGCGGTGCCGTGGTCGATGCGCAGGAGGTCGTCGAAGACCTCGGGGTTGCGGCCGTGGTCCTCCTCCATCTCCCGGAGTTCGTTGGCCTGCTGGTGGACGATCGCCTGGACGCGCCGGGCGATGCTGACGAACGCGCGCTGCGCGCCGTCCCGCATGGACTCCTCGCGATCGATGATCTCCAGGACCCGCTCCAGCAGTTTGCGCTGCGGAACCGGGAGTTCGCGGTACGGAGAGTCCGGTCCACGCAGTTCGCGAATCACCCCTGAGGGTGAACCGGCAACGCGCAGCAGATGGAGCCCGTGGGGCAGGACTTCCGTGCCGAACCGGGCGAACTCCTCGTCGTGGGCGGCGATGCGCCGCTCCAGATACGCGGTGTGACGGGCGTGCTCGGCCCGCAGGCTACGGACCGTACGGCCCCGGCGGACCACTTCGGCGGCGACCGCGACGACCAGGACCGTGGCGATGGCTCCGCACCAGCCGACGGCGGCGCGGACCGGCCCCGTCACCAGGGCGGCGGCGGCTCCGGTCGCACCGGCCATTGCTATGGCAGGTAGCAACAGCACGCGCGCGTAGGGAAGTTCACGGCCATTGGGAGGCGATTGAACACTCACCATGTATGCCCTCTGAGACAAATCGGCTGGGGTTGGGGGAGCTTGCTGTGGGGTACGTCTGGGAACTGTCTGGATCTTCGGTATTTTTGGGAACAAGCGCACGAATACATCCCAACTCGGTGCGCTGCGGGCGAGCTTAGTCCGACCGGATCAACGCCGTGTCATATTCGGCAAGCCTCTGAAATGCCCCTTGCGAGTGGAGTACCCTCGGCCCATTTGCACGCTGCGGATGCAATCACACACAGTGCGTAACGACGGATGGGCGTACGAAAAGCACTCACCGTGACGGGTGAACGCGGGCCTCCGAAAGGCCCGGGGCCGCCTCTGCCCTCAGATACCGGCGACGCGCAGTGCGGCGTCCGCCGCGGCTTGCGCGAAGACGGAGACGGGGCGCTCGGCGCCGGAGCGGTGCACGAGGATGACACCCTCGATGAGCCCGAAGAGCAGATCCGTGCGCAGCTCCAGCTCACCCTTGGCGAGCACGCCCCCGGCGGCGGTCGCGGCGAGCAACTGCCGGTAGGCATCCTTGAGTTCGGCCCGGACGGCATGGAAACCGGCGAAGCGTTCGGCACTCACCTCAGGGAGGAGGTAGAGACCGCCGAGGTTGTACGGGCCGCCACAGAGCAGTTCGACGTCGGTGCGGCACAGCTCCCACAACCGGTCCTCGGCCGGGGTGGCGTCGTCGGCCAGCAGCCCACGGGCGTACGTCAACGAGGGCGTGACGGTGGACTCCAGGAGCTCGGCGAGCAGCTCTTCCTTGCCGGAGACGTAGTGGTACATGGACGCCTGGCGCATCCCCGCCCGCTCGGCGATGGTCCGCGTGGTGGTGGCCGCGTAGCCGCGGGTGGTGAACAACTCGGCGGCCGCGGTGAGCAGTTCGGCCCGCGGGGCGAGCCCGCTGTCCGGCCGCTGCGCGGCCCGCGGTCTGCCGACCCGCCGTCCGCCCGGCCCGCCCGTCGTTCCCATGCGTTCGATCCTCGCACACCCCCCTGCCGGATGATCTCCGTGAGCGATCGGTAACCGGGTGGCAACACACGGGCAACTCCAGCGTCTCGACTCCCGCCTAATTTCTGTCGGGCGACAGAAATTAGACCGGCAGGACAGACAGCTCCAGCAGCAGCACGAGAAGCAGTACCAGAGGCAGTACGAGAAGCAGTACGACTTCGGAGCCGGAGGACCCTCGATGGGGACATCGACCACGTACGGAGCCCGCGATCACGCCCGCGCCCAGGAGGGCGCCCAGGCGGAGGCCATGCCCGTCGTCCCGGCCGCCGACTGGCCCGCCCCGCCCTGCGCGGCCGGCCATCTGGTGTGGGCCGAGACAGTGGCGGGCGGCAACTACACGCACCGGGTCCTGGCCCGCGGCACTGAGCTGCGCCTGACCGACCTGCGCGGCGACGCCTGCGCCCATCTGCTGCTCTTCGTCGCGGACCGGCCCTGGGAGCGGCTGAACGTCGCCGACACGGTCAAGGTCCAGTGGAACGCCTACCTCGGCGAGGGGCAGCTGCTGCTGTCCGACCAGGGCCGGGTCCTCGCCTCGCTGGTCGCCGACACCTCCGGGCGCCACGACGCGCTGTGCGGCACCTCCACCCTCGTACGCAACACGAACCGGTACGGCGACGGCACCCCGCAGTCGCCCTCCCCCGCCGGCCGTGAGCTGTTCAAGCTGGCCGCGGCCAAGAACGGCCTCCAGCCGCGCGATCTGCCGCCCTCGCTCTCGTTCTTCCAGGGCGTGGAGGTACGCGAGGACGGTTCCCTCGACTTCACCGGCTCGGCCGGACCCGGCGGCAGTGTGACGCTGCGCGCCGAGCAGGACGTCACGGTGCTGATCGCGAACGTCCCGCACCCCGCGGACCCGCGCGACGACTACGTCAGCACCCCGCTGGAGGTGCTGGCGTGGCGCGCCGAGGCGACCCGCCCCGGCGACCCCCTGTGGGAGGCCACGCCCGAAGGCCACCGGGCCTTCCTCAACACCGCTGAATTCCTTGCCGCGAGGGGGCTCGCATGAGCACGCCGACCGTCCGGAAGTACGTCGTCGCGGCCCGCGCCGCCTGGTCGTCCGTCGTCCGCGCGGGCGGGACGCTGACCATCACCGACCTGCACGGCAACCAGGCCGTCGACTTCCTCGTGTACGACGCCCACGACACGTCCGTGCGCTACAGCGCGCCCGACACGATCCATGCCCAGGGCGGCGTCTTCCTCACCACGGGCAGTGTCCTGATGTCGAACGAGCACACGCCCCTGATGACCGTGACCGCCGACGACGTGGGCCGCCACGACACGGTGGGCGGTGCCTGCTCCAAGGAGTCGAACACCCTGCGGTACGGCCATCACACCTGGTCTCAGCATGCCTGCGTGGACAACTTCCTCGCCGAGGGCGCCAAACACGGCCTGGGCAAGAGGGACTTGGTCTCCAACATCAACTGGTACATGAACGTGCCGGTGGAGAAGGACGGCACGCTGGGCATCGTCGACGGCCTCTCGGCGCCGGGGCTCTCGCTCACGCTCCGCGCCGAGCGCGATGTCCTGGTCCTCGTCTCCAACTGCCCCCAGATCAACAACCCCTGCAACGGCTTCGACCCGACAGCGGTGGAGATGACCATCACCGAGCCTGAGACGGACACCCCGGCGGCCACGGCATGACCTTCGACACGCTGCTGGTCGCCAACCGGGGCGAGATCGCCGTACGCATCATCCGTACGGCACGGGAGCTGGGCCTGCGCACGGTCGCGGTCCACTCCGACGCCGACCGCTCCGCCCCGCACGTCCGGCTCGCCGACGAGGCGGTGCGGCTCGGTCCGGCGCCCGCCAAGGAGTCGTATCTCGACGCCGACCTGGTGCTGGCGGCGGCCAAGGCGACGGGGGCGGGGGCGATCCATCCCGGGTACGGCTTCCTGTCCGAGGACGCGGCCTTCGCGCGGCGCTGCGAGGACGCCGGGATCGTGTTCGTGGGGCCGACGCCCGCTCAGCTGGACCTGTTCGGCGCGAAGCACACGGCCCGGGCGGCCGCCGAAGCGGCCGGCGTGCCCCTCGCACCCGGCACGGGACTGCTGGCCTCCCTCGACGAGGCGTACGAACAGGCCGCGGCCATCGGCTATCCCGTGATGCTCAAGGCGACCGGCGGGGGCGGCGGCATCGGCATGTCGGCCTGTGCTTCGGCGGCCGAACTCGCCGACGCCTGGGAGCGGGTGCAGCGCGTCGCCGCCGCCTCCTTCTCCTCGGCCGGCGTCTTCCTGGAACGGCTCGTCGAACACGCCCGCCATGTCGAGGTACAGGTCTTCGGCGACGGCGAGGGCCGGGTCGTCACCTTCGGCGACCGCGACTGCTCGCTCCAGCGCCGCAACCAGAAGGTGGTGGAAGAGGCCCCGGCCCCCGGTATCCCCGAGCACGTGCGCACCCAACTGACGGACGCAGCACGCAACTTGTGCTCCTCCGTCGACTACCGCTCTGCCGGAACAGTGGAGTTCGTGTACGACGCGGCCCGCGAGGAAGCGTACTTCCTGGAGGTCAACACCCGTCTCCAGGTGGAACATCCGGTCACGGAGGAGATCTACGGCGTCGACCTCGTCGCCTGGATGCTGCGGCTGGCCCGCGGTGAGCGCGATGTCGTACGGGACCCGGGCACGCCCCGCGGTCACGCCGTCGAGGCCCGTGTCTACGCGGAGGATCCCTCGCGCGAACACCGGCCCAGCGCGGGCCTGTTGACCCGGGTCGAGTTCCCGGGCGGAGTGCGGATCGACGGCTGGGTGGAGACGGGCACCGAGGTGACCACCTCGTACGACCCGATGCTCGCGAAGGTGATCGCGTACGGCGCCGACCGGGAGCACGCGCTGCGCCGGCTCGACGAGGCGCTGGCCCGCACCCGGGTCGACGGCATCGAGACCAACCTCGGGCTGGTGCGGGCGGCGCTGGCGAACCAGGACTTCCGCTCCGCGACGCACTCGACGGCGACCCTCGCCGGGGTGAGTGATCCGACTCCGCGCATCGAGGTCGTCTCCGGCGGGACGCTCACCACGGTCCAGGACTGGCCGGGCCGCACCGGCTACTGGCAGGTGGGCGTGCCTCCGTGCGGCCCGATGGACGACCGCTCGTTCCGGCTCGGCAACCGCGCCCTGGGCAACGACGAGGGCGCCCCCGGCCTCGAATGCACCCTCCAGGGACCGTCGTTGAGGTTCACCCACCCCACGACGGTGTGTGTGACCGGGGCTCCGGCGCCGGTCACCCTGGACGGTGCGCCGGTCGCGCAGTGGGAACCGGTGACGGTCCCGGCGGGTGCCGTACTGGCGATCGGGGCCCCGACGGAACAGGGCCTGCGGACCTACGTACTGTTCGCCGGCGGCGGCCTGGACGTGCCGCCCTTCCTCGGCAGCGCGGCCACCTTCACGCTGGGCGGATTCGGCGGCCACGGCGGCCGGGCGCTGCGCACGGGCGACGTACTGCACGGCGGAGCGGCGACGGAGTCGGGAACCTCGGTCCCCTCCGCCGACCGCCCGGAGTTCGCCTCGCCCTGGCACATCGGCGCGGTCGAAGGCCCGCACGCGGCACCGGAGTTCTTCACCGAGGAGGACATCCACGACTTCTACGCGGCCGACTGGAAGGTCCACTTCAACTCGGCCCGCACGGGCGTACGACTGGTCGGCCCCAAGCCCCGCTGGGCGCGTACCGACGGGGGTGAGGCGGGCCTGCACCCGTCCAACATCCATGACACGCCGTACTCCGTGGGCGCCGTCGACTACACGGGCGACATGCCGGTGCTGCTGGGGCCGGACGGCCCCTCGCTCGGCGGCTTCGTGTGCCCGGCGACCGTCCTCAGCACGGAACGCTGGAAACTGGGCCAGCTGCGGCCCGGCGACACGGTCCGTTTCGCACCGGTGGACACAACAGGCGTACGCCGGGCGGCGATTGTGGACGGGGGCATCCTGGCCCGGGACGGCGACATCACGTACCGGCGCAGCGGCGACGACAACCTGCTGGTCGAATTCGGGCCCATGCAGCTGGACTTGGCGCTCCGGATGCGCGTCCACGCCCTGATGGAGGCGGTGACGGAGCTGGACCTGGAAGGGGTGACGGACCTGACCCCGGGTATCCGCTCCCTCCAGATCCAGGCGAACCCGGCCGTGCTCCCCCAGCCCGAACTCCTCGCCGCGATACGGCGGACGGCGACCGCCCTGCCCCCCGCGGACCACCTCACGGTCCCCTCCCGCACGGTCCACCTCCCCCTCTCCTGGGACGACCCGGCGACCCGCGAGGCGATCGCCCGCTATATGGCGGGCGTCCGCGACGACGCCCCCTGGTGCCCGTGGAACATCGAGTTCATCCGCCGGGTGAACGGTCTGGACTCGGTCGACGACGTGTACCGCACGGTCTTCGAGGCGGAGTACCTCGTACTGGGCCTGGGAGACGTCTACCTGGGCGCCCCGGTGGCCACCCCGCTGGACCCCCGCCACCGCCTGGTCACGACAAAGTACAACCCGGCCCGCACCTGGACGGCGGAGAACTCGGTGGGCATCGGCGGCGCCTACCTCTGTATCTACGGCATGGAGGGCCCCGGCGGCTACCAGTTCGTCGGTCGTACGACCCAGGTGTGGTCCGGCTGGCAGCAGCGCGGCGCGTTCGAACCGGGCTCACCGTGGCTGCTGCGCTTCTTCGACCGCATCAAGTGGTACGCCGTCGAGCCCGACGAACTCCTGGACCTGCGCGCCGACATCGTCTCGGGTCGCTTCGTCCCCCGCATCGAGGAGGGCGTCTTCTCCCTGGCGGAGTACGAGGAGTTCCTGGCGCAGAACGCCGAGTCGATCGCGGAGTTCCGCTCCCGCCAGGGTGCGGCCTTCTCGGCGGAACGGGACGCGTGGGAAGCGGCGGGCGAGTTCACGAGGGCGGAGGCCGTCACGGCACCTCCGGCCCCCTCCACCGAGGTGACGGTCCCGGCCGGGGGTCACCTCATCGAGGCCGAATTCGCCGCGTCGGTATGGCAGTTGAACGTCTCTCCGGGCGACGAGGTAACAGCGGGCCAGCCGCTCCTGGCCCTGGAGGCGATGAAAATGGAGTCCCGGATACACGCCCCGATCACCGGCGTGGTCCACGAAATCCTGACCAGACCGGGCGCCCAGGTGGAGGCAGGCACGGCATTGATCGTGCTGACTCCGAGCCCCTGACAGCCGACCTGTGCAGGATTTCGCCCCCGCCGCCCCTACCCGTCCCATCCTCGGGGGCGCTGCCCCCGAACCCCCGCTCCTCAAACGCCGGAGGGGCTGACATACCAGCCCGTCCGGCGTTTGAGGACGAGGCCCGTTCAGGGCCGGCTTCTTTCCCACCCACCCGCCCCCACCGTGTCTACACCCCAGGCCGCACCCCTCCAGCCCCGGCCCGCACCTCCAGCCCGTCCGGCGTTTGAGGACAAGGCCCCTTCAGGGCCGACAGCGGGGGTCTGGGGGCGCAGCCCCCAGGAACGGGATGGGACGGGTAGGGGCGGCGGGGGCGAGGAAACCCTTGTCCACCCACCCGCAGCCGACAGCACCACCCCAGCCCAAGGAGCACAGATGTCGACCCTGACCCGAGTCCGTATGGCCTACGCCCGCATCGACGCCGCGGACCGCCCCGAGGTCTGGATCGACCTACGCCCCCAGGCCGAGGTCGAATCCGAGGCCCAGGCCATCGACGCCCGCCTCGCCGCCGGCGACCACCTCCCCCTCGCCGGCAGACTCTTCGCCGCCAAGGGCAACATCGACGTCGAGGGCCTCCCCACCACCGCCGGCTGCCCGGCCTACGCCTACCACCCCGAGGCCGACGCCCCGGTCGTCGCCCGACTCAGAAACGCCGGCGCCCTCCTCCTCGGCACCACCAACCTCGACCAGTTCGCCACCGGCCTGGTCGGCACCCGTTCCCCCTACGGCGCCGTCCGCAACGCCCACGACCCCGCCCGTATCAGCGGCGGCTCCAGCTCCGGCTCCGCGACAGCCGTGACGCTGGGCTTCGTCGACTTCGCCCTCGGCACCGACACCGCCGGCTCCGGCCGCGTCCCCGCCGCCTTCAACGGCATCGTCGGCCTCAAGCCCACCCGAGGCCTCGTCCCCACCACCGGCGTCGTCCCGGCCTGCGCGTCGCTCGACTGCGTGACCGTCTTCGCCCGTACGCTCCCCGAGGCCGAGCAGGCACTCTCGCACATGGCGTCCCCGTCCGCCCGGGAACTCCCGCACCTCCCGCAGCGCACCCCAGGCCCCTGGCGCGTGGCGGTCCCACCGCTCGCCCAGCTCGGAGAACTCGACCCGGGCTGGGCGGAGGCGTACGAGGCCGTGGTGACGCGGCTGCGCGCCACAGGTGTCTCCGTCCGCACGCTCGACCTCACGCCGTTCACCGAGGCCGCCGCGATGCTGTACCAGGGCGCGTTCGTCGCGGAGCGCTATACGGCTGTAGGTGCCTTTGTCGACAAGTTGCTCGCCGAGGGAGGTGAAGCGAGCGCGACCCTGGACCCCACCGTCGCCGGCATCATCACCCGCGCCCGCGACATCCCCGCCCACCAGCTCTACGCCGACCAGGAGCGACTGGCCGCCCTGCGCGCCGACGCCCTCGCGGAACTGGGGGACGCCGACGCCCTGTTGCTGCCCACGGCCCCCGGGCACCCCACCCTCGCCGAGGTCGCCGCCGACCCACTGGGCGCCAACGCCCGCCTCGGCCGGTTCACCAACTCCACCAACCTCTTCGACCTGGCCGCGGTCGCCGTGCCCGCCGGCCAGGTCGACGGCCTTCCCTTCGGCGTGATGCTGATCGGCCCGGCGTTCACCGACGAACGGCTCGCCACGATCGCCCGTCTGGTGCAGCCCGAGGTCCGACTCGCGGTGGTCGGCGCACATCTCGCGGGCCAGCCGCTGAACCCCCAGCTCCTCGCCCTGGGCGCCCGGCTGGAACGTACGACGACGACAGCCCCCGTCTACCGTCTGCACGCCCTCCCCACGACCCCGCCGAAGCCGGGCCTGGTCCACGTCGGCGAAGGGGAAACCACCGGTGCGGCCATCGAGGCCGAGGTGTGGCGCCTGCCCGCCGAGGGACTCGGCCACTTCCTCGCGGCCCTCCCCCGCCCGATGGCGCTGGGCCGCCTCGAACTCGCCGACGGCACCCGCGTACCCGGCTTCCTGTGCGAACCGGCCGCGCTGGAAGGCGCCGAGGACATCACGGCGTACGGCGGCTGGCGCGCGTACCTGAACAGTCGCCCCTGACGACCGCGCGCGCTGCGCCGTGTCTCACCCGGAGAAGACGCAGACCGACTTCACACGCTCCGCGTATGAGGTCGGCGCCGGGCGGGACACCGAGTGTGCGACCCCGCAGGGCAGCCACCGTAGAGCCATGGCCGATCGGCCCGCACCCCACAACTGCGCGCAGCGAGCCTCGCCCCGACCCGCCAGACCACCGCAGGCCACACCCCCGCCGGGCGCCGCAAGACCCCGGACCACCCGCGCACGCCCCGCACGCACGCTGGGCTCGACCAACCACCAAGCCGGCCCAGCCCAGCCCCGGTGGACCGGAACACCCCTAACCGCCGGGGGCTACCCCACCGACGAGTACGCCACAACGCCCCGCAGCAGCCCCTCCACGGCCTTGCGCGCGTTCTTCGCGACCGTCGACCCCTCGCTGCCGGAGACCGGCGCCGCGGCCGAGATCTGCCCGAGGACGTCGATGACCTGCTTGCACCACCGGACGAAGTCGCCGGCCGGCATCTCCGCCTCGCGCAGGACCTCGTCGAGGCCCTTGCCGGAGGCCCACTCGTAGGCCGCCCAGGCGAAGCCGAGGTCGGGCTCGCGCTGGCCTACGCCCTCGCTCTGGGTGATCCGGAACTCCTCCTCCAGCGCGTCGAGCCGGCCCCAGATGCGGACCATCTCGCCGAGCGCGGCCTTGGCCTTCCCGGACGGCACCTTCGGTGCCATGGCGTCGTCGGCGACCCGCGACTCGTAGACCAACGCCGAGACGCAGGCGGCGAGTTCGGCGGGAGAGAGTCCCTCCCACACGCCCGCGCGCAGGCATTCGCTGGCCAACAGGTCCAGTTCGCCGTAGAGCCGGGCGAGCCGCTTGCCGTGCTCGGTCACCTCGTCGGACCGCAGATAGTCCAGCTCGGTGAGCAGGGCGACGATGCGGTCGAACGTCCGGGCGATGGTGTTCGTACGGCCCTCGATGCGCCGCTCCAGCTGCGAGGTGTCACGCAGCAGCCGGTGGTAACGCTCGGCCCAACGGGCGTGGTCCTCGCGGTCGTTGCAGCCGTGGCAGGCGTGCGCGCGGATCGCGGTGCGGAGCCGGGCGATCTCACGGTCGTCGGCCGCCTGCGCCCGCTGCTTGCGGGCCCGCTCGGGCGGGATGTGCCCGGCCTTGGTGCGCAGCGCGGACGCGAGGTCACGGCGGGACTGCGGGGAGCGCGGGTTGAAGGTCTTGGGGACCCTCATCCGCTCCAATGCCTCGACAGGCACGGGGAAGTCCATGGACGCCAGTCGCTTCACCTGCCGTTCGGCCGTCAGCACCAGCGGGCGCGGCCCGTCGTGCTGCTCGAAACCGCGGTGGCCGTTGGACCGGCCGGCGGGCAGTCCCGGGTCCAGGACGAGCGCGAGGCCCGCGTACTTGCCGGTGGGGACGTGGATGATGTCACCGGGCTTGAGCTTCTCCAGTGCGACGGCGGCCTCGGCGCGGCGCTGGGCGGCGCCCTGGCGGGCCAGATCGGTCTCGCGGTCCTTGAGTTCGCGGCGCAGTGCCGCGTACTCCTCGAAGTCGCCCAGGTGGCAGGTCATGGACTCCTTGTAGCCATCGAGTCCCTCCTCGTTGCGCTGCACCTGCCGGGAGATCCCTACGACCGACTTGTCGGCCTGGAACTGCGCGAACGAGGTCTCCAGCAGCTCGCGCGAGCGGTGCCGCCCGAACTGTTCCACGAGGTTGACCGCCATGTTGTACGACGGCTTGAAGCTGGAGCGCAGCGGGTACGTGCGCGTGCCGGCCAGTCCCGCCAGGTGGTCGGGGCTCATACCGCGCTGCCACAGCACGACGGCGTGACCCTCGACGTCGATGCCGCGTCGGCCGGCGCGGCCGGTCAACTGGGTGTACTCGCCGGGGGTGATGTCGGCGTGCTGTTCGCCGTTCCACTTGACGAGCTTCTCCAGCACGACCGAGCGGGCGGGCATGTTGATGCCGAGCGCGAGGGTCTCGGTGGCGAACACGGCCTTCACGAGGCCGCGTACGAACAACTCCTCGACGACCTCCTTGAACGTGGGCAGCATGCCCGCGTGGTGGGCGGCGATGCCGCGCTCCAGACCTTCCAGCCACTCGAAGTACCCGAGGACGTGGAGGTCCTCGTCGGGGATGGAGGCGGTGCGCTCCTCGACGAGGGCGCGCACCCGTTCCCGCGCCTCGTCGTCGTTCAGCCGCAGCCCCGCGTACAGGCACTGCTGTACGGCGGCCTCGCAGGCCGCGCGGCTGAAGATGAACGTGATGGCGGGCAACAGGCCCTCGGAATCGAGGCGTTCGATGACTTCGGGGCGCCCCGGTGTCCATACGCGCGAGCGGGATCTGCGCTCGCGTTCACGGTCGGCCTCGCGCATGGCACGCCCGCGTTTGCGGTCCTGGAAGGAGGGTCGCTGGGCCTCCATGCGCGCGAGCCGCGTGAGGTCGGGGTTGACGGCCTTCCTGCTGCCCTCGCCCTCCTCGAAGAGGTCGTACATCCGGCGCCCGGCGAGCACGTGCTGGAAGAGGGGCACGGGCCGGTGCTCGGAGACGATCACCTGGGTGTCGCCGCGCACGGTGTCGAGCCAGTCGCCGAACTCCTCGGCGTTGGACACGGTCGCCGACAGCGAGACGAGGGTGACCGACTCGGGGAGGTGGATGATCACTTCCTCCCACACGGCGCCGCGGAAGCGGTCGGAGAGGTAGTGCACCTCGTCCATGACCACATAGCCGAGGCCCAGGAGGGTCTGCGAGCCCGCGTACAGCATGTTCCGCAGGACCTCGGTGGTCATCACGACCACCGGGGCATCGGAGTTGACGCTGTTGTCGCCGGTGAGCAGGCCGACCTTGTCCGCGCCGTAACGGCGGCAGAGGTCGGAGTACTTCTGGTTCGACAGGGCCTTGATGGGGGTCGTGTAGAAGCACTTCTTGCCCTGCAGAAGGGCGAGATGGACGGCGAACTCGCCGACGATCGTCTTGCCCGAACCGGTGGGGGCGGCCACCAGCACGCCCTTTCCCGCTTCGAGCGCCTGGCAGGCCTCGATCTGGAAGGGGTCGAGACCGAATTCGTACATCTCGCGGAAGGACGCGAGCGCGGTGGCCTGCTCGACAGCGCGCTTACGTGCTGCCGCATACCGCTCGGCCGGTGAGAGGTCCTCTGTCATCGTGCTTTCGAGACTACCGGCCCCCACTGACAACAGGACGATCATTATCCGGATCGATGCCTGGGAAACCCACAATCCGTGCAGCTCAGGCAATGTGGAAGCGGCCGGGGCACCCGGGTGGGCGCCCCGGCCGCTTCCGCGTCGGGATGGTGAGAGGGTGCGTCAGGTCACGTCGTCATAGCCGTTGACCCGTTCCGTGCCCGTCTGTTCGGGCAGGGCACGGCTGGCGGAGACGGTCTCGATCTCGCCGATGTCCTCGGGGGTGAGGTCCAGGTCGGAGGCCTCGTCGTCACCCGGGCCCGCCTTCTCGCGCCGGCGTTTGCGCCGGTCGTTCGTCAGCGAGAAGGCCACCGCGCCGAAGTACAGGAGCCAGATCGGTCCGGCGAGCGCCAGCATGGTCAGCGGGTCCGTACTGGGGGTCGCGAGCGCCGCGAACACCGTGATGCCCATGATCATGCCGCGCCACCAGCCGGCCATCTTCTTGCCGGAGAGGATGCCGGTGAGGTTGAGCATGATCAGCAGCAGCGGCAGTTCGAAGGAGAGACCGAAGACCAGCACCATGCGTGTGACGAGGTCGAGCAGGTCGTCCAGCGGCAGCAGGTTGTCGACGCCGAACGGCGTGAACTCGATGAGCACCTTCGCGGTGGTCGGGAGCACCCGGTAGGCGAAGTAGGCGCCGCCGAGGAACAGCGGAACGCCGGATGCGACGAACGCGTACGCGTACTTCTTCTCGCCCTTGTGCAGGCCCGGGGCGACGAAGGCCCAGAGCTGGTAGAGCCAGATCGGCGAGGCGAGCACGACACCGGCCATCAGCGACACCTTCAGCGCGAGCGTGAAGGGTGCGAGCAGACCGTTGATCGTGATCTTCGCGCAGGGGTTCTGGCTCTGGGTCTGCTGCTTCGCCAGCTCCGAGAAGGAGGACGGGCAGCCGACCGAGTCGAGCACCGGCTTCGTGAAGAAGTTGATGATGTCGTTGTAGAAGAAGGCCGCCACGATCGTGACGAGCACGATGGCGAGCATGGCCTTCGCGACCCGGTTGCGAAGCTCGCGAAGGTGCTCCACGAGAGGCATCCGCCCCTCGGGATCCCTCTCCTTCTCCTTGTTGCGGGCAGACTTGAGCAACCCACGTCCTCATCTCGTGCGGCAGGCCGGAGGTGTCCGGCCCTGCGTCAGCGTCAGCGCTGGGTCGTGTCCGTGGGCTCGGTGACCGGGCGCGAGCTCGTCACGTCCCCGGGGGAGGCCTGGATGGTGCGCTGCACCGGGGGCTGCTCGTCGGTGTGCGGCGGGCCGGCGGGGGCGGTTTCCTGGCCCTCCGACTTCATCGCCTTGGCCTCGCTCTTCAGGATGCGCGCGGACTTGCCGAGCGAGCGCGCCATGTCCGGAAGCTTCTTCGCGCCGAACAACAGGATGATGACGACGAGGATGAGAATGATCTCGGGAGCGCCGAGCCTTCCGAACATTTCTTTACCTTCTCACCGAGGCGGCTGGGTGGGGGTGCTGTCCGATGGTTCGGACAGGTGTCCGACCTTCGTGTTCACAGCGATCGTAACTCTCGGGGGTAAACCTGAGGCAATCCCTGTGCGTACTCCCGGTATGCGGTCCGGGCCTCGTTTTCCGGCCGCGATCAGCAGCGTACCTGCCGCCACCGACAAGGTGACAGGGCGAAGTCGCCCAAAACACATCAGCCCAAGGACTCACAGGAAAGCCGCCGGGCACTCACAGCGCGTCCACAGAGCGCGCCGTGTGCACCGCGGCCCGTTCCAGATCCTCCGCGGCCCGGTTGATGCGCCGTGCGGAGTCCGTGACCTGCCTTCCCAGGCGCTGCGCCTCCAGGAAGACCCGGACGGCGAGCACCCCGAGAACGGCGAGACCCAGGAACCCCACAGCGATCGCGAACATCGGCCAGAACATGGCCCGAGCCTAGTCCCTCACCGGGTCCCGGCCGCGGGCCCCCGGGGCCTCAGGACGGCGTGGCCAGCCGCAGCGTCTTGACCCCGCCCCCGGTGAGCAGCTCGACGACCCGCTCGCCAGCCGGTTTGCGCACGGTCACGTCGCAGTCGGGGCAGGTGAAGGAGTAGAAGGTGGTGCGGCTGGTGGCGCCGATGGCCAGGCGCAGGGAGCCCGCGGTGAGCTCGAAGTTGCCACGGCAGTCCGGACAGGCGGCGCGGAACACGACGGGGGCCACTCTCTTCATTCCGGCGAAGGCTGAAGCCACGGTCATGTCCCGCACATCTGACATCGCAGACTCGCTCAACGCTCCTGCTCCCGTCTGTCGTACAGCCCGTCCTGAACTCCGTGCGCCCCGGATCCCGGCGTCGCCGTCCCGAGGGCCGCCTGCGGGGCGTCGTACGCCGCCAGCGCCTCCTGGGCGGCCTCCCGGGCGCTGTCCGCGAGATCCTGCGGCGAGACGATGCGCCCGTCGCGGCCGAGCCTCAGCCCCAGGCGCCGCAGTGACGCCGGATCGGGGGTACGCAGAGTGATACGCAGCCCGCCGTCGGGAAGCTCATCGGCGCTGTCGTGCGGGTAGTACTCGGCGACCCAGCGCCCGCCGGGCCCGACCTCGACGACTACCTCGGGGTCCTCGGCGGCGGGCTGCACGAGCCCCTCCGACAGGTCCCGCAGCTCTATCTCGGGCGGGGCGGCCGGCTCGTCCAGGATCTCGATCTCGGCGACCCGGTCGAGACGGAAAGTGCGGCGCGCCTCGGAGCGCCTGCACCAGGCCTCGACATAGGTGTGGCCCACACTGACCAGGCGGATCGGGTCGATCTCCCGTTCGGTGACCTCGTCGCGCGCGGGCGAGTAGTAACGGATCCGCAGGCGGCGGCGCTCGGAGATCGCCCGGTCGACGTCCGCGAAGACGCCGCCCTCCGACTCGAAGGTCACCGACAGCCGGGTGCTGGCCCCGGCGGCCTCGCCGGCCGCCGTCTCCACCTTGGCGGTGGCCCGCAGGAGTGCCTGCCGGTCGCCCTCGCGCAGCCCGGGCAGGGTGGACACCGCGCGGGCGGCCACCAGAAGAGCGGTCGCCTCGTCGGCGGCCAGCCTGAGCGGTTCAGCGGCCTCCTCCCCGAGGGCCGCCGGGTTGTGCCACCAGATCCGTTCGCCGTCGGTGTCGATGTCGAGCAGGTCGCCACCGCGGAAGCTGGTGCCGCACATGGGCAGCACGTCCAGGTCCGAGACCAGCTCGTCCTCGGTGATCCCGAACGCGCGGGCCACGTCGCCGACGCGCGCGCCGGGCCGCTCGCGCAGATATGTCACCAGAGACAGCATGCGCCGTGTCTGGTCGATGGCGTTCACTGGCCTGGCCGGTTTGCCTGCCACTTGCTTGTGCTCCCCCTCAGCCCTTGGCCACGGCGCGCAGCCGGTCCACCACGTCGGCACGCAGCTCGGCCGGCTCGAGGACCACCACGTCCGGCCCGAACTCCACCAGCCAGGCGTCCAGCCCGTGCCCGTACGGAATCTCCAACTCGTCCCAGCCGTCGCCGAGTTCCCGCACGCGGGACGCTTTCGCCCGAAGGGGGTAGCCGGCACCCGTCCGCAGCCTGATCAGCGCGGAACGGTCGGCGCTCTCCCCCGCCCAGCTGGCGACGGTCTCGCGGACGGTGACGACGTCGGGCACCTCCGCGGTGAACTTCGCGCTCCGGCTGCGGACCTTGCCGGTGATCCGTGACAGCCGGAACACCCGTTCGGCGCCCCGGTCGCGGTCCCAGCCGGCCAGGTACCAGTGACCGCGCCAGCACTCCAGCGCCCACGGCTCCACCTGACGGGGCTCCGGGCGGGCGGCGGTGGCCTTGCGGTAGTCGAAGACGACCGGGCGACGGTCCCGGCAGGCCAGCATCAGCGGCTCGAACGCGGCCTCATGCACCGGAATACGCGGTTCCAGGGCGCCGTGGGGCTCGTAGGGGTCGACGTCCTCGGGCAGACCGGCCGCGCGCAGCTTCTGCAGCGCGCCACTGGCCGCACCGGCGAGGCGGGCCTGCTGCCAGACCTTCGCGGCCAGCCCCAGGGCGGCGGCCTCCTCGGCGTCGAGGGTGATGGGCGGCAGCCGGTTGCTGTCACGGCCGGCGCGGTAGCCGACCTCACCGTCGAGGTTCTCCACCGTCTCGATGACCAGCCCGAGTTCGCGCAGATCGTCCTTGTCCCGTTCGAACATCCGGTTGAAGGAGTCGTCGCTGCCCGCTTCGAGATAGGCCTCGATGGAGTCACGCAGCTCGCGCTTGCTCAGCGGCCGGCGCGTCCCGAGCAGACACAGCGCCAGGTTCATCAGCCGCTCGGCCTTGGCAATGGCCATCGACGCCCTTCGTCTTCCCTATGGTGCTTACGACGGATGACCGTACCGCTCCGAAGTGGCGCGGCAAAAGCCGAGGGTCCATGCCCGGACAGGCATGGACCCTGGATGATCGGCTTCGGTCGGACCCCGTACCTGATTCGTACGACGATCCGACCTGATCCCGATCCCATTCGATCGTCGTACGACGATCGGATCGGACGGTCAGACCGCGATCAGGTCCACCACGAAGATCAGCGTCTCGCCCGGCTTGATCGCCGGCGTGGGGCTCCGGTCACCGTAGGCAAGGTGGGCCGGGATGGTCAGCTCACGCCGCCCACCGACCTTCATGCCCTGCACACCGAGGTCCCAGCCCTTGATGACCCGGCCGCCGCCCAGCGGGAACGAGAACGCGCTGCCCCGGTTCCAGCTGGCGTCGAACTCCTCGCCCGTGCTGAAGGAAACTCCCACGTAGTGGACGGTGACGTTCTTACCCGCCACCGCTTCGGCGCCGTCGCCCTCCCAGATGTCCTTGATCTGAAGGTCCGCCGGCGGCTCGCCCTCGGGGAAGTCGATCTCGGGCTTCTCGATGCTCACGTCTCTGGCTCCTGCTGGTGAATGAACAAAGGCAACACGCACAGTCTTTCATCCCCGGCGCGGTGCCGCCCGCGCCGGGCCGACCTCCCCGAGGGGTCACATCTTCGCGAGGATGTCCACGGAGAACACCAGTACGGAGTCCTTCGAGATACCGCTGCCCTGCGGCGGGTTGTCGCCGTAGCCCAGGGCCGGCGGAATGGAGATCATCACGCGGCTGCCGACCTTCTTCCCGGCCAGCCCCTGCGCCCAGCCCTTGACGACCTGCGACAACCCGAACGACACCAGCTGCCCGTTCTTGTACGACGAGTCGAACTCCTTGCCCGTGTCCCACAGCACGCCCTTGTACTGCACGAGGACCGACTCGGTCTCCTTGACCACCTCGCCGTCACCCTCGATGACGTAGTTCGCCACGAGCTTCGTCGGCGCGGCCGACTTCGGGACCTCGATCGAGGGAGCCGCACCGTCGGTGTTCGTACCGACCTTGGGCAGCGCCTTGTCGTCCTGGGCCACGACCTTGCCCTTCGCCGAGCTCTTCGCGTTGAACGTGTCCTTGACGTCCACGACGAACACCAGCGTGTCGGTGCCCTTGATACCGGCCTGCGAGTTGCCCTTGGTGCCGTAGCCCCAGGTCGGCGGGATGGCCATCTCGACCCGGCTGCCGGCCTTCCGGCCCGTCAGCGCGTACCGCCAGCCGTCGATGATGCCGCCCTGCGCGAGCTGGATGACGAGCGCGGTCCCCCGGTCGTACGAGTTGTCGAAGACCTTCCCCGAATCCCAGATCTGGCCCAGGTAGTTCGCCACGACGTAGTCGTTCTCCACGACCGTCTTGCCGTTGCCGGCGATGAGGGTCTTCACCGCGAGGTCCTTCGACGGCTCACCGCTGCCCTTGGCCACGGTTGGCTTCTCGTCGAACTTCGCCCCCGCCGTGATCGCCGGCAGCGGACCGTCCACGATCTTCGGCGCCGGGGCCGTCGACGAACCCGACGCCGAAGGGGACGGGCTGCTGTCACTGGCCTTGCTCTCGTCGGACTTGTCGTCACCGCATCCGGCGAGCGTGACAAGTCCGGCAGGTACGGCAAGGAGAACTGAGCGTCGGCGCACGGTGAAAGCCTCGTATCGGTGTCGATCTTGTGTTGCTGGGGTGCGCGCAACTCTACGGCGTGCGAAGGGCGCCGTACGGAAAACGTACGGCGCCCGTGTTGCGTTCCGGAATGACATCCGGCCGCAAATCTCACATACCGGCGATCAGCTTCTCCACCCGTTCGTCGACACTCCGGAACGGGTCCTTGCACAACACTGTGCGCTGCGCCTGGTCGTTGAGCTTCAGATGCACCCAGTCGACCGTGAAATCACGGCGCTGTTCCTGCGCCCGCCGGATGAAGTCACCGCGCAACCGTGCCCGAGTGGTCTGCGGCGGAACCGACTTGCCCTCGAAGATCTTCATGTCGTTGCAGATCCGGGCGGCCTGGTTCTTCCTCTCCAACAGGTAGTAAAGACCCCGCCTGCGGTGAATGTCGTGATAGGCGAGGTCTATCTGAGCGACGCGCGGATGCGACATCGTCATGTTGTGCTTGGCCCGGTACCGCTCGATGAGCTGGTACTTCATCACCCAGTCGATCTCGGTGCCGATCCGGTCCAGATCCTCGGCCTCGATGGAGTCGAGCACCCGGCCCCACAGCTCCAGCACCTGCGCGACCGTGCCCGTACGGATACCCCGCCGCTCGACGAAGTCCACGGCCTTCTCGTAGTACTCGCGCTGCACATCCAGCGCCGAGGCCTCCCGGCCGCTGGCCAGCCGCACCTTGCGGCGGCCCGTGATGTCGTGGCTGACCTCGCGGATCGCCCGGATCGGGTTCTCCAGAGTCAGGTCCCGCATCACCGTGCCCGCCTCGATCATGCGCAGCACGAGGTCGGTGGCACCGACCTTCAGAAGCATCGTGGTCTCGGACATGTTCGAGTCGCCGACGATGACATGCAGCCGACGATAACGCTCGGCGTCCGCGTGCGGTTCGTCACGCGTGTTGATGATCGGCCGGGACCTGGTCGTCGCCGACGAGACGCCCTCCCAGATGTGCTCCGCCCGCTGACTCACGCAGTACACGGCACCGCGCGGCGTCTGCAGCACCTTGCCCGCACCGCACAGAAGCTGGCGGGTGACCAGGAACGGAATGAGGATGTCAGCGAGCCGGGAGAACTCCCCGTGCCGCGCCACCAGATAGTTCTCGTGGCAACCGTACGAGTTGCCCGCCGAGTCCGTGTTGTTCTTGAAGAGGTAGACGTCGCCCGCGATTCCTTCCTCGTGCAGGCGTCGTTCGGCGTCCACCAGGAGTCCTTCGAGAATGCGCTCGCCGGCCTTGTCGTGGGTGACGAGTTCCGTCACGTTGTCACATTCCGGTGTCGCGTATTCCGGATGTGATCCCACGTCAAGATAGAGGCGTGCGCCGTTTCGCAGAAAGACATTGCTGCTACGGCCCCATGACACGACACGGCGGAAGAGGTACCGAGCCACCTCGTCGGGAGACAGACGCCGCTGTCCCCTGAACGTACACGTGACGCCGTACTCGTTCTCCAGCCCGAAAATGCGGCGGTCCATGACTGAACATTACGCCCGATCACCCGAGCTGAAACGGGTTCCGGCAGCACGGTTCGGATCATTTTCCGATGAGACCGCAACAACCGAGCCCTCCACGGGAGCCGCCAGCACCCGCCCGGTGACCAGCAGAACCAGCAACGACACGGCCCCGGCGCCCCCCGGCACGACGAACCCCCACAGCGTTCCGCCCCACTCGACGACCGGCCCCGCAAGGCCCGTTCCCAACGACGCACCCACGGTGAACGTCGTCACAAGCCAGGAGAAAGCCTCGGTGACCGTCCCCCTCGGAGCGTGCCGGTCCACCAGCACGAACACACACGCGAGAGCCGGCGCCAGGAACACACCCGCCAGCACCATGAGCAACGTCATGGCGACCGCACCCGGCATCAGCGTCAACGGCAGGTAACACACCGCCAGCAACCCCACCAGCACCGTCAGCCGGCGCTCCGCCGGCGCACTCCACTGCCGCGCCCCGTACACCGTCCCGCCCAGCAGCGCGCCCAGTCCGACGGCCGCCATCAGCCAGCCGTACACCGCGTCCCCGCCGTGGTCGTCCGCGTACGACACCGACGCGACCGTGATGGACCCCATCGCGATCCCCACGAACAGGAACGCCCCCAGCATCACCAGCAGCCCGGGCGACCGCAGCGCGCCCAGCCAGTGCGCCTCACGCGGCGCCGAACGCCACTCCCGCGAAGGCGGCGACAGCACGACGGACAGGGCCCCCAGGACCCCGATCACGTTCAGCACCAGCAACGCGGCCTGCGCCGACCACAGCGACGCGCACAGCGTCACCAGCAACGGCCCCACGGTGAACATGACTTCCTGCGCCACCGCGTCCATCGCGTACGCCGTGTGCACCTGGTCCTCCTTACGGAGGACAGAGGGCCACAGCGCCCGCAGACCACCCTCCAATGGAGGCGTGAAAAGCCCGGCGACCACAACGGTGACATACGCGAGCGGGAGAGGCTCGGTGCCCGCGAACGCGAACGCCCCCATACCGCAGGCCGATACGAACGCGGCCGACAACTGGACCCGCGGCTGCCCGTACAGGTCGACCAGCCGCCCCAGCAGCGGCTGCCCCACCGCGTTCGCCACGCCGTACGCCGCCGCGAGCCCGCCGGCAAGGCTGTAGGTGCCTCCCCCGGCCCGGACGAACAGCACGATCGCGATCGCCGCCGTGGCGTTCGGCAGCCGCCCCACCAGGGTGCCCACGAGCAGCCGCACCGCATGCCGCGCCCTGAGGATCTCCAGGTATCCCGCCGCCATGACCAGCCCTTCCCCTCACCCGCGACGCCGGAAGTTGTACGTATAACGTCGCCCGTCATACGTACCATGTGCCCAGTCCGCACGTCCACACGAAGGATCCCCGACGAAGGAGCAGGCCCCGGTGGCACGAGGCAGCACCCGACCCACCAGCCGCGACGTCGCCCGGGCCGCCGGTGTCTCCCAGGCCGCCGTCTCACTCGTCCTCGGCGACAAATGGCGAGGCCGCGTCTCCGAGACCACCGCCGAACGCGTACGCACCGCCGCCCGCGACCTCGGCTACCGCCCCAACCTCGCCGCCCGCAACCTACGCCTCGGCCACACCCGCACCGTCCTCCTCGTCGTCCCCGTCCTCACCACCGAGTTCTTCGCCGGCGTCTACACCGGAGCCGCCCGCATCGCCGCCGAACACGGCTTCGGAGTCGTCCTCTACCCCTCCCCCGAAGGCATCGGCCCGGCCCGGGACCCCTTCCACTCCGCCCAGGCCGCCCTCGACGGCGTCCTCGCCTCCTCCATGGCCGCCGACGCCCTCACCGCCATCCGCGGCGACCAACTCCCCCTCGTCATGCTCGACAGCGACCCCCACGGCAGCCTCGGCGCCGCCACCGTCAACCTCGACATCGCCGACGGCGTCCGCCAGGTCGCCGACCACCTCCTCACCCTCGGTCACCGCCACTTCCTCCACCTCGCCGCCGACATCCCCTCCTGGACCTTCGCCGTACGCGCCCACGAACTCGCCACACGCCTCGCCACCGTCCCCGGAACCGGCCTGCGCACCATCCACGCCCCCATCACCATCGAAGGCGCCCAGCGGGCCACCACGGCCGCCCTCGCCGGCCCCGGCCCGCACCCCACCGCCCTCGTCTGCGACGACGACAAACTCGCCACCGGCGCCTACAAGGCCATCCGCCGCCTCGGCCTGCGCATCCCCGACGACCTCTCCGTCACCGGCATCGACGACCTCGCCCTCGCCACCGCCATCGACCCCGAACTCACCACCGTCCGACTCGACGCCGAACTCTTCGGCGAACGCGGCATGCAAGCCCTCCTCGCCGTCCTCGACGGCCGCACCCCCACCCAGGGCGACATCCCCGTCCAACTCGTCGTACGAGGCTCCACAGCCCCACCCCGCAGCCACACCTGACACCCCGAGCCCCCACCAACGCCCGCACCCCGGCGCCAGAGGCAACCGGGGTGCGCATGCAAGACAAGAAAAAACAACAGCGGCTACTCGTCCTCCTCCGCGGCGCTCTCCGCCTCCGTAGCCGCCCCGCCCGCCTCCAGCAGACGCCCCAGCTGACGACCCACGATCCGCTTGAACTTCCGCTTCTGAGGCCGCGTACGGTCCAGCACCGCCACCTCCAGCCGCTCCGCCGGAATCTCCCGCTCGGTACCGTTCGTATCCCGCGACAGCGCCTGAACCGCCAGCTTCAGCGCCTCCGCCAAGGACATACCGTCCTGGTGACGCTGATCCAGATACGTGCTGATCTGCTCCGCGTTACCACCGACCGCCACCGAACCGTGCTCATCGACGATCGACCCGTCATGAGGAAGCCGGTAGATCTGGTCACCGTCGGGCGTCTCACCGACCTCCGCGACAACCAGCTCCACCTCGTACGGCTTCTCAGCCGCCGATGAGAAGATCGTGCCCAACGTCTGCGCGTACACGTTGGCCAGCCCACGAGCCGTCACATCGGCACGGTCGTACGTGTACCCACGCATATCGGCATACCGCACACCGCCGATCCGCAGGTTCTCGTACTCGTTGTACTTACCGGCAGCCGCGAAGCCGATCCGGTCGTAGATCTCGCTGAACTTGTGCAGCGCACGGGACGGGTTCTCGCCGACGAACACGATGCCATCGGCATACTGCAGCACAACCAGGCTGCGACCACGCGCGATGCCCTTCCGGGCGTACTCCGCGCGGTCGGCCATCGCCTGCTGGGGTGAGACATAGAACGGCGTCGACACCGGATTAACCGTCCCTTCCTGTCGAATCTGTCGAAGTCACTGGACCACCTGAACAACGAGAGGCACTACGGCCTCCGCACTCCAACAGCTCAGAGCAGCGCGGCACGCGGGCCGTCGGGCTGCTCCAGACGCCGCTCAAGAATCGAACGGGCGATCTCGGCGGACTCCTCGTCCGTCAGCCTGCGGAAACCGTCCTCGGTGATCACCGTGACAATCGGGTAGATCCGGCGTGCGACATCCGGACCACCGGTCGCCGAATCGTCGTCCGCCGCGTCGTACAACGCCTGAATCACCAGCGTCGTCGCATCCGACTCGCTCAGATCACGGCTGTACAGCTTCTTCATCGCACCACGCGCGAAGATCGACCCCGACCCCGTCGCCGCGTAACCGTGCTCCTCGGAACGCCCGCCCGTCACGTCGTACGAGAAGATGCGCCCCTTCCCGCGGTCCACGTCGAACCCGGCGAACAACGGCACGACAGCGAGCCCCTGCATCGCCATCCCGAGATTCGAACGAATCATGGTCGACAGCCGGTTCGCCTTGCCCTCGAGCGAGAGCTGCGCGCCTTCCACCTTCTCGAAGTGCTCCAGCTCCAGCTGGAACAGCTTCACCATCTCGACGGCGAGACCCGCGGTGCCGGCGATCCCGACAGCCGAGTACTCGTCCGCCGGGAACACCTTCTCGATGTCCCGCTGCGCGATGACGTTCCCCATGGTCGCCCGCCGGTCACCGGCGAGGACGACACCACCCGGGAAGGTGACGGCCACGATGGTCGTACCGTGCGGGGCCTCGATCGCGCCCTGGGTGGGCGGCAGTTGCCGCCTGCCCGGGAGCATCTCCGGCTGATGGTCGGACAGAAAGTCCATGAAGGACGACGACCCGGGCGTCAGGAAGGCAGCCGGTAGACGCCCGGTGCTACGAGTGTTGGCTTCCATGGAGTTCCTTCCAGGTAAGCGGCAGCCCGACGAACAGCGTCGGGATCGTCTCCCAACTTGCCGATGGCCGAATTGCAGTTGAAGCACAGTACGCCCCGGACCCTACCCGTGTTGTGGCAGTGATCCACATGAACGGCAGGAGCTTTCAGGCAGATCACGCAGAGCCCCATTTGAGAGGCGCCCATCTCGTCACGTTCGGCTTCGGTCATGCCGTAGTTGCGCTTCAGATGGTCCGCGCGCCCTTGTTTGGCCTTGCATGCCTTGCAGCGCGTCGACAGTCCGTCCGACGCCGTCACATTTCGATGCCACTCGCTGTGGGGTTTCACCTCGCCGCATCCGCGGCAACGCTTGAACCCGGAAGGCACAGCAGGATTCTTTAGTTCACGACGCTCGCGCCGCTTCCTCTGATCCCACCGCTTCGCATAGTCGCGAGCGCACGGCTTGCAGTAGTCCTGCAAGCCGTCGTCCCGCCCCTGGTGACGTCCGAACGCTTCGCGGGGCAGGCGCTCCTCACAGCGAGGGCATCGCTTCAGCTCCACACCGTTCACATCCGTAGGCTACTGTCCACCCTTCTGAACGAACGAGCGTACGAAGTCCTCGGCGTTCTCCTCGAGGACATCATCGATTTCGTCCAGGACGGAGTCCACGTCGTCGCTCAGCTTCTCCTGGCGCTCCTTGAGGTCCTCCGACACCTGTGCCTCAGGTGCCTCCTCGACCTCCTCGGTGCTGCGCGTCGCCTTCTGCTGTCCGCCGCCGGTGTCCTTGGTCGCCATAACCCTCACCCCGCTCGGTTCGACGTTCTTGATCAGACCCTACAAGCAGGGTCCGACATTGGCCCCGCTGTTGCTACAACGTCCGGGAACCACCTCGATGATTCCCGGACGCCACACTTTCCACCCCGCCCGGCCGCGCCGGCCCGAAGGCCCGCTCAGTGGCCCGACAGGACCCTGACCAGGTCTTCTGCCGTGCGGCAGCGGTCCAGGAGCTCTTTCACGTGATTACGCGTTCCGCGAAGCGGCTCCAGGGTTGGGACGCGCTGGAGCGAGTCCCGGCCCGGCAGATCGAAGATCACCGAGTCCCAGGAGGCCGCGGCGACGTCGTCCGCGTACTGCTCCAGGCAGCGTCCGCGGAAGTAGGCGCGCGTGTCCTCCGGGGGCTTCGTGCGGGCCCTCTCGACCTCGTTCTCGTCCAGCAGGCGCTTGATGCGCCCACGAGCCACGAGGCGGTTGTAGAGGCCCTTCTCGGCCCGTACGTCGGCGTACTGGAGGTCGACCAGGTGCAGCCGGGCGGCGTCCCAGTCGAGGTCGTCCCGGCGCCGGTAGCCCTCCATGAGCTCCCGCTTGGCGACCCAGTCGAGCTCGCCCGCGAGGCTCATGGGGTTGTTCTCCAGCCGGTTCAGGGTGTCTTCCCAGCGGACCAGGACGTCCTTCGTCTGGTCGTCGGCGTCGGCCCCGTACCGCTCCTCGACGTACTTGCGCGAGAGCTCGAAGTACTCCATCTGGAGCTGTACGGCGGTCAGCTTGCGCCCGCTGCGGAGCGTGACCAGTCGCTTGAGTGTCGGGTCGTGGGAGACCTGGTGGAGGGTGCGTACGGGCTGGTCGACGGCCAGGTCGACGGCGATGAAGCCGTCCTCGATCATGGAGAGGACCAGGGCCGTCGTACCCAGCTTCAGGTACGTCGAGATCTCCGACAGGTTCGCGTCGCCGATGATCACGTGGAGGCGGCGGTATTTCTCCGCGTCCGCGTGCGGCTCGTCCCGGGTGTTGATGATCGGGCGCTTGAGAGTGGTCTCCAGGCCCACCTCGACCTCGAAGTAGTCCGCTCGCTGGCTGAGCTGGAAGCCGTGTTCGTGGCCGTCCTGGCCGATGCCCACGCGGCCGGCGCCGGTGACGACCTGGCGGGAGACGAAGAAGGGCGTGAGGTGGCGCACGATGTCCGAGAAGGGGGTTTCCCGCTTCATCAGGTAGTTCTCGTGCGTGCCGTAGGAGGCGCCCTTGTTGTCGGTGTTGTTCTTGTAGAGGTGGATCGGCTGGGCGCCGGGAAGCTGGGCGGCCCGTTCGGCCGCTTCGGCCATGATGCGTTCGCCGGCCTTGTCCCAGAGGACGGCGTCGCGGGGGTTGGTGACCTCGGGGGCGCTGTATTCGGGGTGTGCGTGGTCGACGTAGAGCCGCGCGCCGTTGGTGAGGATGACGTTGGCCAGGCCGATGTCCTCGTCGGTGAGCTGGCTGGAGTCTGCGACCTCGCGGGCGAGGTCGAAGCCTCGCGCGTCGCGGAGCGGGTTCTCCTCCTCGAAGTCCCAGCGGGCCCTGCGGGCCCGGTGCATCGCCGCCGCGTAGGCGTTGACGATCTGGGACGAGGTGAGCATGGCATTGGCGTTCGGGTGGCCGGGGACGGAGATCCCGTACTCCGTCTCGATGCCCATTACTCGCCGTACGGTCATGCGGCCCTCCTTGCCCGGCGGTGTCCTCGGTCGGGGACGCCGCTCAAGTACCGGTGGTGCTCCGGTGCGTGTGCGGTGCCCGTCCCCGCACTGCGCGACCCGGCGGTACGAAAGAGCCTAGAACGCCTTTGCGCTGGTGGGGAGATCATTTGCGTCATTGCCTCGCTCCGGCTGTGGCCTGAAAAACAGTTGGCTGCGGGTACCCGGTGAGGGCACCCGCAGCCACCCCGTTTTTTACAGGTACTGACCGGTGTTGGCCACCGTGTCGATGGAGCGTCCGGTGTCCGCGCCCTGCTTGCCGGTGATGAGCGTACGGATGTACACGATCCGTTCGCCCTTCTTTCCGGAGATCCGGGCCCAGTCGTCGGGGTTGGTGGTGTTGGGGAGGTCCTCGTTCTCCTTGAACTCGTCCACGCATGCCTGGAGGAGATGGGAGACGCGGATGCCCTTCTGCTTGTGGTCGAGGAAGTCCTTGATCGCCATCTTCTTGGCCCGGCCCACGATGTTCTCGATCATGGCGCCGGAGTTGAAGTCCTTGAAGTAGAGGACTTCCTTGTCACCGTTGGCGTAGGTGACCTCCAGGAAGCGGTTCTCCTCGGATTCCGTGTACATGTGTTCCACGGCTGTCTGGATCATGCTCTGGACCGTGGCGCCCTTGTCGCCGCCGTGCTCCCCCACGTCCTCGGGGTGCAGCGGGAGGCGGTCGGTGAGGTACTTCTGGAAGATGTCCTTGGCCGATTCGGCGTCCGGACGTTCGATCTTGATCTTCACGTCGAGGCGGCCGGGGCGCAGGATGGCGGGGTCGATCATGTCCTCACGGTTGGAGGCGCCGATCACGACCACGTTCTGCAGGCCTTCCACGCCGTCGATCTCGGCGAGGAGCTGGGGGACGATGGTGTTCTCCACGTCCGAGCTGACGCCGGATCCGCGGGTGCGGAAGAGGGATTCCATCTCGTCGAAGAAGACGATGACGGGGGTGCCCTCGCTGGCCTTCTCCCTTGCACGCTGGAAGACGAGGCGGATCTGCCGCTCGGTCTCGCCGACGTACTTGTTGAGGAGTTCGGGACCCTTGATGTTGAGGAAGAAGCTCTTGCCCTGGGCCTGGCCGGTGACCTCGGCGACCTTTTTGGCCAGCGAGTTGGCGACGGCCTTGGCGATGAGCGTCTTTCCGCATCCTGGGGGCCCGTAGAGCAGGACGCCCTTGGGCGGCCTGAGTTCGTGCTCCTTGAAGAGGTCGGGGTGAAGGTACGGGAGTTCGACCGCGTCGCGGATCATTTCGATCTGGTTGCCCAGGCCGCCGATCTGCTCGTAGCCGATGTCGGGTACTTCTTCGAGGACGAGTTCCTCGACCTCGCTCTTCGGTACGACTTCGTAGACGTAGCCGGAGCGTGGTTCGAGCAGGAGAGCGTCGCCGGGGCGGATGACGACGTCCAGGAGGGGTTCGGCGAGCCGTACCACCCGTTCCTCGTCGGTGTGCCCCTGTACCAGGGCGCGCTCGCCGTCCTCAAGGATCTCCTTGAGGGTGACGATGTCGCCGACGCTCTCGTATTCCATGGCCTCGACCACGTTGAGAGCTTCGTTGAGCATCAGTTCCTGGCCGCGTCGGAGCTCTTCGAGCTCGACGCTGGGGCTGACGTTCACTCGGAGTTTGCGGCCTCCGGTGAAGATGTCGGCCGTGCCGTCCTCGTTGGCCTCCAGAAAGACACCGAAGCCGGCCGGGGGCTGTGCGAGCCGGTCGACCTCCTCCTTGAGGGCCACGATCTGGTCGCGGGCCTCCCGGAGTGTGTTGGCGAGCCGCTCGTTCTGTGCGGACACGCCGGCCAGGTTGGTCTGCAACTCGACGATCCGCTCTTCGAGAATCCTCGTGTGTCGCGGAGAGTCGGCGAGCT
This sequence comes from Streptomyces sp. NBC_01390, assembly GCF_045040105.1. NCBI lineage: Bacteria > Bacillati > Actinomycetota > Actinomycetes > Kitasatosporales > Streptomycetaceae > Streptomyces > Streptomyces sp. NBC_01390. The sequence goes on from NZ_CP109551.1 coordinate 2,565,573, forward strand.
TGCGCCGCAGGACGGCGATCTCCTGCTCAAGGTAGGCAACCTGCCCGGACGGGTCGTCGGACCCTCGTCCCGGGCGGATGCCGCGGTTCATGTCGTCGTCGTGGGCTGCCACGGTCCTCACCTCCTCCAAGGGGAGCTGGACGCTTCCAGACCCTACCTGGGTGGGTGTCGATTGAAACCCCTAGATCACAAAGACTCTAGCGGTGTGTCCGATCTTCACCCTTGCGCTCTCCCTCACGCCAGGGGAATACCCACAGAACATGATTGGGAAGCGGCCGGAGGTAGGGTCGAAGTGTTCAACACCCGTCAGAGCTGGGCCGACTTGCCGTCGGATTGTCCTGCTCGGGACAGAAACGGCAGGAGACATGACCGTGCAGGAACAGGCCGTCGTCGACGGTGAGGCGTTGGAGGTCTGGATCGATCAGGACCTGTGCACCGGGGACGGGATCTGTGTCCAGTACGCCCCTGAGGTCTTCGAACTGGACATTGACGGGCTTGCGTATGTGAAGAGTCCCGGGGACGAGTTGCTGCAGGCCCCGGGGGCGACGACGCCGGTTCCGCTGCCGTTGCTGATGGATGTGGTGGACTCCGCGAAGGAGTGTCCGGGGGACTGTATTCACGTACGTCGAGTTTCGGACAGGGTCGAGGTTTTCGGACCGGACGCGGAGTAATCGTCCAACCACTCCGTGCCACTGTTGGCTGAAATTCGTCCGCTCACCGCTGTCTGGTTTCTCACGTGCCGGGTGTTCAGGCGCTCTGTGCGCCGGCGGGTGTCGAGCGGAGGAACGCGCCGTTCTTCCACTGCCACTTGGCGCGCTCGTCGACGTCGGGGCAGCAGCGCGGGACGTCGAGGGACGAGTAGCCGAGGAGCGTGGCCGTGACGGCGCCGTCCCTGACGGTGAGGTCAGTGACGGTGAGGCGGCTCTTGGGGTCGACGAGGGTCGCGACGAGGCGGGGCCGCTTCGCGTCGGCGGCCTGGGTGAGGACGTACACGCCGTTGGGCGGGGTGCCGGAGCCGGCGTCGCAGCGGACGGAGGCGACCGTTTCGGGTCTGCCGTCGCCGTCGAGGTCTCCGGTGGCCTTGTCCTGCACGAGGACCGGCAGCGGGCCGCACTGGAGGGGGAAGGCGACTCCGGTGGGGTCGGGGGGTGCCGCGCCCACGGCGGAATGTCCTGCGGGGCCGGCTGCCTGGGCCGCTGTGGCGGAGCCGGGCTGGAAGGCCGGGGAGAGGGCGACGACGCCGGCGAGGACAGTGGCCGTCGCGAGCCAGTGGATGGGGCGGGTCTGCGTGTGTGCCAGTTCCGGGACGACGGATCGCTGCACTCGGAGTGTCTCCCGTGGAGGGCTGTGCCGGTGGGGTGTCCCGCATAGTGCCACACGTCACAGAGCGGGGGAACGGCGGGGCGGGTGGTGTTCGGTGCCGGCGGTGGCGCCGTTGCGGCGTCAACGGGAAAGTGCTGTGGCCGAGTTCCCGGTGTGCTGCGGGAACTCGGCCACGGTGTTCGTGCGTTGTCGCGGTCAGCGGCCGTTGCCGCCGTCGGCGTTGGGACCGGAGTAGTCCTCGCCGTAGGAACCCTTGGAGGGGCGGCGGCGGCGCATGGGGGGCTCGACGCCGTCGGCGAGGCGGCGGGCGGTGAGCAGGAAGCCGGTGTGGCCGATCATGCGGTGGTCGGGGCGGACGGCGAGGCCCTCGATGTGCCAGTTGCGGACCATCGACTCCCAGGCGCTCGGCTCGTTGAAGCAGCCGATCTCGCGGATGGACTCGACGGTCCGGGCGAGCTGGGTGGTGGTCGCCACGTAGCAGCAGACGATGCCGCCGGGGACGAGTGCCTTGGAGACGGCCTCCAGGCATTCCCAGGGGGCGAGCATGTCGAGGACGACGCGGTCGACCTCGGTGTCGCTGAGGTTGTCCTGGAGGTCGCCGACGGTGAGCTGCCAGGCGGGGTGGGGGCCGCCGAAGTAGCGCTCGACGTTCTGCTGGGCGATCTCGGCGAAGTCCTCGCGGCGCTCGTAGGAGTGCAGCATGCCCTGGTCGCCGACGGCGCGCAGCAGGAAGGTGCTGAGCGAGCCGGAGCCGACGCCCGCTTCGACGACGCGTGCGCCGGGGAAGATGTCGGCGAAGGCGAGGATCTGCCCCGCGTCCTTGGGGTAGACCACGGCGGCGCCGCGGGGCATGGACAGGACGTAGTCGGGGAGCAGGGGGCGCAGCGCGAGGTAGGCGACGTTTCCGGTGGTACGGACAACGCTGCCCTCGGGTGCGCCGATCAGCTCGTCGTGCGGGAAGGAACCTTTGTGGGTGTGAAAGTTCTTTCCGGCTTCGAGCGTGAACGTGTAGTGGCGGCCCTTGGGGTCGGTCAGCTGAACCTGGTCCCCGACCTTGAAGGGCCCGCGCCTGCGGGCGGCACCGGTCGGTTCGGACATGTGAAGAGCGTACCGGTGTTGTCGGGGGCCGCTGACCACCGGGCTTGCGGGTGCCGGAGCGGCTTCCGGAGTCCTGTCCTGTGACGGGAATCATCTTCACAAAATCTACAATCGGCATGCATGGTTCCGCTTAGTACTTCCAGGGCGTTGCGGCTCTTGGTGATGAGTCAGGTCTTTACGTACACAAGTGGGTGATCATGACCGCCTCCGCTGACGGCGTCGGCGCCTTCCCGTCTCGCCGCACCGCACGGATGGTGAGACGTCAGGCGGTCTGGAGGCCGGGCTTTCTGTCGTTCCTGGTGACTGCAGGCCTCGCCTACGCCTTCTCCTTCGCGCTGTACTCCTCCGAGCGGACGCTGATGGGCTGGGTGGTGACCGTGCTGTGGTCGCTGCCCGTCGTCAGTTCGGTGGTCGGTGTCACCGGTGCCGTGCTGACCCGCCGCCGGGTCGCCCGTCAGCGCGGCTGGGCCGAGGCCGCGCCGGCGCTGCACGACCGGCTCGTCGTACTGGTCCCGACCATCGGCCGCGACGACACCTATCCGGCTCTGGAGCGGTCGGTGCCGTCGTACTGCGCGTTCCTGCCGCGCTGGTTTCCCGCTCTGCGCGTGGACGTCCTGACGGAGGAGGGCTGTGAGGCCGCGGGCCGCATCGACGCGCTGGCCGCCCGTAGTCCCCTGATTCGTGTGGTGACTGTGCCGAAGGCCTATTGCACCGCCAATGGCACCCGTTTCAAGGCCCGCGCCAATCACTACGCCCATGAGCTGCGCATCGCCGAGGGTGAGGCGCTGGACGACGTGTGGGTGCTGCACATGGACGACGACACGGGCGTCGGTCCGGACACGGCCGAGCAGGTCGCGCGGTTCATCAACGCCCAGCGCCGCGCCGGTCCGGAGGGCAAGCACCTGGCGCAGGGCATGCTGACGTATCCGCGGGAGAACGCCGTCAACCGTCTGACGTGGCTGGCGGACGCGATCCGTCCCGCCGACGACATCGCCCGCTTCGCCGTTCTCACCGGGGGTGGTACTCCGCTGGCCGGGCTGCACGGCGAGCTGCTGCTGCTCCGTGCGTCCGTCGAGGCGACGATCGGCTGGGACTTCGGTCCTGACTCCATCTGTGAGGACGCTCATCTGGCTCTGGTCTTCGCGAGCCGTTACAAGGGGCGCAGCGACTGGTTCTCCGGCCGCAGTTACGGCGCGTCCCCGGCGACCATGCGGGACTTCCTCAAGCAGCGGGAGCGCTGGTCGTGGGGTCTGGTGGGGCTGGCGTTCAACCGCAGTCTGCCGCGCCGTTCCAGGGCGCTGCTGATGTACAGCGTGACGACGTGGGTCATGGGGCCCTTCCAGCACGTGGGTGTCGTGCTGGCGGTCGGCGCGCTGCTGGGCGATCTCAACACCTCGCCCGTCACGCCGTGGATCCTGCCGCTGTGGGCGGTGACCATGGGTTACGCGGTGTGGATGTACTGGGAGGGTCTCAAGATCAACGCGTCGGTGTCGGCCAATGGCCGGCGTCTGTGGTGGGAGCCGGTCGCGGTGGTCGCCCTGATGCCGTTCTTCGCGCTGTGGGAGGCGGTCGGTTCCTTCCGGGGGCTGCTGCGGTGTCTGCGCGGGGTGGAGAACCAGTTCGTCGTGATAGCGAAGCCGGCCTGAGGGATGCGTACACGTCTTCGAGGCTCTTGTGGTCTCGTCCTTCCGGCCTTTCTGTCTCTTCTGTCTGTCGTGGCCCTTCTGTCGACCGCCGGGTGTGTCTCCGTCGGAGGCGGCGCCCCCGTGCCGCGCGCGGAGTCGGCGTCGGCGTCCGCTGCCGGTGACCCGGCGCCGGCGCGGGTCGCCCGGCCCTGGCGACGCGGGGACCCCCAACTCGGCGCGCAGGTGCTCTGGTACACCTACCCGGGCGAAACGGACCGGTCGGTGCGCGGCAACGCGCTGCGCCTGGTGAACTACATGGTCGGCATGCACATGAACGCGGTCTCGGTGACGTTTCCCTTCGTGACCGCCGGCCCCACGTCGAGCGGGGTCGGCGCTTCGGCCCGGACGCCGTCCGTACGGCAGCTGGGGATGTTCATGGACACCGCGGCGGTGGCCGGGCTGCGCATCACGCTGCGTCCGCTGCTCGACGAGCGGAGCCTGATGGCCCGGGATCCGCTGGCCTGGCGCGGCTCGCTCGCCCCTGCCGACAGGGCGGCCTGGTTCCGGTCGTACGGGGCGTTCCTCGCGCCGTATCTCGATCTCGCGGCCCGCCATCACGCGAGTACCTTCGTCGTCGGGGCGGAGCTGACGTCGTTGGAGGACGACCCGCGCTGGCGTTCGCTGATCGCCGCGGCGCGCAGGTCGTTCCCGGGTGAGCTGTCCTACGACGCCAACTGGGACGACTACGTCTCCCGGCATGTCCCCGTCCCTGTCGACCATCTGGGGGTCGACGCGTACTTCCCGCTCGCCGGGCTCGGCGACGACGCGTCCGTGGCGGAGATCGCCGGGGGCTGGCAGCGCTGGCTGGATCGCAAGAGCACCGGGAAACTGCCCCGGGTCGTGCTGAGCGAGGTCGGCATCATCGCGGAGGACGGCGCCTATCGTCACCCGGCGGTCTGGAAGGGCGGGGGGAAGCTCAACCCCACGGTGCAGCAACGCTGGTTCGAGGCGGCCTGCCGGGTCGCCCGGGACCGGGACATGGCCGGCCTGTACTGGTGGAACCTCGACTTCCACGCCGACCCCGCGGCCGGCGCCCCCGCCGGCTCCCACACCTCCTTCCTCGGCCGTCCCGCCGAGGCCGTCATCACCTCCTGCTTCCGGACCTGGTCACGATGAACGAAGAGCTGTACGGGCAGCAGCCCCACCCCGCCGAGTCGTCGCGGTACGAGGGCGGTGCCCTGCGGCGCCACGGTTCGCCTGCCGCGGCTGCTGTCACCTGGCCGGAGTTCGGCGTCGGGCGCGGGCCGGTCGCGCTGGGGGGATCGTTCGGCGGTGGTCCCACCACTGACGTCGTCGTCCGATTCCCTGTGCCGCTCGCCGATCCCGGGCCAGGGGCCGAGCCGGGCCCCGTGTCGGCTCGGGGTTCGGCGGGCGGAGCCAGTGGGCGGTTCTCCGCCGTGGACGGGCTGCGGGGAGCGGCTGTGCTGGCCGTGCTGGCGCATGACACCGGCGTGGGCGGGCCGTACTTCTCCTGGACCGGTGCGGGCGTCGATGTCCTGCTGGTGCTGACGGGTTTCCTCGCTACTCTGCCCCTGCTCCGCGAGGCGACGGCTTCCGGCGGGACAGGGGCCGCCGGTTTCCTGGTCCGCAGGGCGAAGCGGTTGGTCCCCGCGCTGCTGGTGGTGGCCGTCCTCACCCTCACGGCTGGCTGGACGCTGGGTTCCGCGCGCGCGGTCCTCGATCCGGCTGAATCGCTGGGTTACGGGAGCTGGGCACAGTGGCTGCACGGGCGGCCCCTGGGTGTCGTCCCCACGGTGGACTCGCCGCTCGCTCCGCTTCAGGGGTGGGACCTCGTCGTGTGTTCCGCGACGGCGTGGTCGCTTCTGCTGGCGTTCCTGGGTCTCCTGGCCCGGCGCAGGCTCGCTCCGGTGGCGCTGGTCGCCGCCCTGTTCGCCGGGGTGGTGGCCGCCGCGTCGGTGAGCGGGGCGCTGCCCGGGGCCGGCGCCCTCACCGGGGTGCGGTCACTGGCTCTGGCGGCCGGTGCGGTTGCCGCTTGCTTCGTACACCTGGCCGAACGCGGTGGTCGTGCGGTGTCCCGACCGGTCGCCGTGCTGCTGACGGTGACCGGCCTGGCCGCGGCGGTGGCCCTGGCGGTGTCGGCCGTCCTGCGCGGCGGAGGGCAGGGCGAGACGCGGTACGTGGTCTCGGTCGTGCTGAGCAGCGCTGTGCTGACGGCGGTGCTCTGCGGCGGCCGGGGCCTTCTGGTGCGGCTGCTGTCGGGGGAGCTGGTCACGGAGGTCGGCCGGATGTCGTACAGCCTCTTTCTGCTGCACCTCCCCGTGTACTGGCTGCTGGAGCGCGGTCAGCCGGGGCTCGGTCCGCTCGGGCTGTTCCTGGTCGGTGGCGGGGTGACCTGGTTCCTGTCGCTGCTCGTCCACTATCTGCTCGTCGAGCGCCTGGCCGCCCGTCCCTGGCGTCGCGGGCGGTCGGCTCACTGATCCCGCGGACGGAACCGTGCTCGGTACGGGCTCTAGTTGGGGCGGGCCATCGCCTTGACGAAGGCGCGTTCCACGTCCGCCGCGGAGAGGACTCCGTAGATCTCGCCGGACTCCTCGACCACCAGGTACTCGGAGGCGGGGGTGGCGCGCAGGGCGTCGAGGAGTTCCTCGCCGGACAGTTCCGCGGAGACCCGCATTCCGTCGGTGAGGTCCTGGGCGAGGCCGCTGACGGAGACCCAGGGGCGGCGGTGTTCGGGTACGCCGACGATGGCGGCCTCGCGGACCAGGGAGAGGGGTTCTCCGTCGGGGTCGACGACGACGAGGGCGCGGGCGCCGGCGTCGTTGGCGCGGCGCAGGGCCTCCGAGAGGGGGGTGTTGGTCTCGACGGGGACGGCGCGGCGGGTGAGGTTGCGGGCGCGCAGTTCCGGGAGGTGTTCGCGCAGGCGGGCCATGCGGAGGCTGTTGCCGGCGCCGGTCCAGATGATCGCGGCGAGGATGGCGGCGAGCAGGGCGTCGGTGACGGTGTCCATGCCGACGCTGTCCTCGGCGGTGGAGCCGAGGGCGCCGGACTGGGTGAGCAGCGGGAGCCCGATGAGGACGGAGACGGCGAGGGCGCGGCCGACCCAGGCGGCGGCGATCGTACCGGTCATGGGCCGGCCGGTGATCTTCCAGACGACGGCGCGGAGCATGCGGCCGCCGTCGAGGGGCAGGCCGGGCAGCAGGTTGAAGGCGGCCACGATGAGGTTGGAGATCATCAGGCCGGCCAGCAGGACGCCGGGGACGGTGCCGGGTTCGACGGTCTGGAGGGCGAGGTAGAAGACGCCGGCGAGGATCAGGGAGAGCAGTGGGCCGACGAAGGCGAGGACGAATTCGCGGCCGGGGGTCTCCGACTCCTTCTCGATCTCGGAGACGCCGCCGAAGAACTGGAGCTGGATGCGGCGTACGGGGAGTTTGAAGCGGAGGGCGGCGACGGTGTGGGCGAGTTCGTGGACGAGGACGGAGGCGTAGAACGCGACCGCGAAGAAGAGGGAGACGAGGTAGCGCAGGGCGCCGAGTTCGGGCAGTACGCGATCGAGCTGGCCACCGAAGACCCAGGTGATGAGGGCGGCGACGAGGAACCAGCTGGGGGCGACGTAGACGGGTACGCCGAAGGGGCGTCCCATGAGGAGTCCGCCGCCGGGTTCCCTGGCTTTGCGGGGGGTCCGGGGTGCCCGGGACTTGGCGAGGCGCCGGGTGTCGGCGGGCGCGTCCGGTTCCGGTGCTGCCGGGGCGGCGGGTTCGCCGGTGTCGGTGGGCTCGTCGGTCGGGGTGGGCTCCGTGTCGGGTTTCTCCGGTTCACCGGTCTCCGCGACTCTGGTGCCGGCCGTCCTGGGTTCGGGGTGTGTGGGGTCGGTGGTCGGCGCCGTGCCGCCGGTGTGGCGGTCGGTCGACTGGTCGTTGCCGGAGCGCGGCTGTCCGCTCCCGCCGCTCTCGTCCACGGTGTCCCCTTGTCGGATGCGTCTCCCTTTTCCGCTCCGGGGCGGAAGGGCCTCGGGTCGATGGTATGCGGCCGTCGCGCCGGGTTCCGCCCCGGCACCCCCTGTGTTCGCCGGGCTGTCACGGTCGGAGGGTGGCGGCGGGTGGGTCACTGTCAGTGGCGGGCCGTATGGTCGTCGTCATGGAAATGAGCACCGAGGGCGCCGCCGAGTCCGTCTCGCCGGTCGTGCCGCCCTCCGCGCCGGCGTCGCTGTCGCCCTCCCGGGCCAGTGACTTCATGCAGTGTCCGTTGCTGTACCGGTTCCGGGTGATCGACCGGTTGCCGGAGAAACCGAGCGAGGCCGCGACAAGAGGCACGCTGGTGCACGCGGTGCTTGAGCGTTTGTTCGACGCGCCGGCGGCTGAGCGGACGGCTCCGCAGGCGAAGTCGTTGATCCCGGGTCAGTGGGACCGGCTGCGGGAGTCCCGCCCCGAGGTGGTGGAGCTGTTCGCGGACGATCCGGACGGGGAGCGTCTGGCGCGGTGGCTGGGTGAGGCGGAGCGCCTGGTGGAGCGCTGGTTCGGGCTGGAGGATCCGACCCGGCTGGAGCCTGCCGAGCGTGAGCTGTTCGTCGAGACGGAGCTGGATTCCGGGCTGAAGCTTCGCGGGATCATCGACCGGGTCGATGTGGCGCCCACGGGCGAGGTGCGGATCGTCGACTACAAGACGGGGAAGGCGCCGCGTCCGGAGTACGCGGAGGGCGCGCTGTTCCAGATGAAGTTCTACGCGCTGGTCGTGTGGCGGTTGAAGAACGTGGTGCCGAGGCGGCTGCAGCTGGTGTATCTCGGCAGTGGTGACGTGCTGACGTACGACCCGGTCGTGGCCGATCTGGAGCGGGTGGAGCGGAAGCTGCTGGCGTTGTGGGAGGCGATCCGGGAGGCGACGGCGACGGGGGTGTGGCGGCCCCGGCCGACGAAGTTGTGCGGCTGGTGCGATCACCAGTCGGTGTGTCCGGAGTTCGGGGGTACTCCCCCGCCCTATCCGTTGCCGGTGGCCGTGGCTCCGCCGACGGAGCCGTAGCCGGCCGCGGTCCGGTGCTGCGTCGCGCCCCCTACGGAGCCCCGCACCGTACAGGGCAGAATGGGGCCGACTACCGAAGGAGACTTACGTGGCTATCCGCGTCCTACTTGTCGACGACCAGCCGCTGCTGCGTACCGGGTTCCGGATGATTCTGGAGGCCGAGCAGGACATCGCGGTTGTCGGCGAGGCCGGAGACGGTCTTCAGGCGATCGACCAGGTGCGGGCCCTGCAGCCCGATGTGGTGCTGATGGACATCCGTATGCCGCGGATGGACGGTGTGGAGGCGACCCGGCAGATCACCGGGCCGGGGCGCGACGGGCCGGCGAAGGTGCTGGTGCTGACGACCTTCGATCTCGACGAGTACGTGGTGGAGGCGTTGCGGGCCGGTGCCAGCGGCTTCCTGCTGAAGGACGCGCCGGCGAACGAGCTGGTGCAGGCGATCCGGGTGGTGGCCTCGGGTGAGGCGATGCTCGCGCCGAGCATCACGCGTCGGCTCCTGGACAAGTACGCGGGGCATCTGCCGTCGGGTGACGAGCCGGTTCCGGACGCGCTGCACACGTTGACCGAGCGTGAGGTCGAGGTGCTGAAGCTGGTGGCGCGGGGGTTGTCGAACGCGGAGGTCGCCGCTGACCTCTTCGTCAGTGAGACGACGGTCAAGACGCATGTCGGGCATGTGCTGACCAAGCTGGGGCTGCGCGACCGGGTGCAGGCCGCGGTGTACGCGTACGAGAGCGGGCTGGTGCGGCCCGGCGCGCAGTAGCGGAACGGTGGGTACGACGACGTACGACGACGGCGCCCCTTCCTGGATCGGAAGGGGCGCCCTCGTGTGTGTGCGGCCGGGTCAGCCCTTGTTGATCTCCCAGAAGCGGAAGACGGTCGAGGCGTCGAGGCAGTACTCCAGGCCGTAGACGTTGTCGCGGGCGACGGCGTACTGCTTGGCCTGCCAGATGGGGATGACGGGGAGATCCTTGGCGACGATGTTCTGGAGCTCCGCGAAGTCCGTGTCGGTCGCGGACCGGTCGCTCTGGGCGGCGGTGCCGGGGATGAGCGTGTCGGTGATGGTGTCGTTGGTGTAGTTGTTGCCGAGGACGTTGCCCTGGCCGAAGAACGGGGCGGTGAAGTTGTCGGCGTCGGGGTAGTCCGGCACCCAGCCCTTCACGTACACGCCGTACTTGCCGGCCTCGATGTCCTTCTCGTACTGCGCGAAGGGCACGGACTTGACAGTCGCCTCGAACAGGCCGCTGGCGTTGAGCTGCTTGGCGATGGCCTTGAACTCGTCGTCGGTGGCGGGGCCGTAGCGGGACGGGGTCGACCAGAGGGTCAGCTTGACCTTGCCGGTGACGCCTTCGGCCTGGAGGGCCGCCTGGGCCTTGGCCCGGGAGGGGCGGGCACCGTAGGTGTCGAAGAAGGCGGTGTTGTGACCCGCGATGCCGGCCGGGACGATCGAGTAGAGGGGGGTCGCGGTGTCCTCGTAGACCTGGTCGACGAGGGCCTCACGGTCGAGGAGGTAGGCGATGGCCTTGCGCACCCCGAGTTTCCCGGCGACCGGGTCGTTCATGTTGAAGACGAGGTGCTGGACCTCGGCGCTGGTGCCCTCGACGATGTCGACGCCCTCGTTGCCGCTGTCCTTCTCGATGTCGGCTATGTCGCCGGCCTTGACGCCTCGGTAGGCGATGTCGATGTCTTTGTCGACGAGGGCGTCCTTCAGCTTGGTCTGGTCGCCGTGGAAGAACTTGAGGGTGACACCGGAGTTGCGGACCTCGGCGGTGCCCTTGTAGTTCGGGTTGACGGAGAAGACCGCGCTGTCCTCGCCGAACGAGTCCAGCTTGTAGGGGCCGGAGCCGACGGCTTCGCCGTCCTTGCGCAGGCCGTCCTTGTCGTACTGGCTGTGGTCGACGATCGAGCCGGCGCCGGAGGCGAGCTTGCTGGGGAAGGTGGCGTCGGGCACCTTGAGGTGGAAGACGACGGTCTTCTCGTCCGGGGTGTCCACCGAGCCGAGCATCGGGAACATGATCGCGGGGCCCGCGTCGTCGTTGATCTTCAGCATGCGGTCGAAGGAGAACTTGACGTCCTTCGAGGTGAGCGCGTCACCGTTGCTGAACTTCAGTCCGTCGCGCAGGGTGCACTTGAACACCTTGGTCTGCGCGTCGCTGAAGGCGCACTCCTTGGCCGCCTCGGGCTGCGGTTCGGTGCCCCCGTTGGGGAAGCTCAGCAACGACTGGAAGACGTTGTTGAACAGCAGCCAGGAGCCGGGGTCGTAGCCGGAGGCCGGGTCGGTGGCCAGGACGTCGTCGGACATCCCCATCACCACGGTGGAGCCGTCGGCCCCCGAGTCACCGTTCTCCGAGCCGCATCCGGTCAGCAGGCCGGAGGCCAGCCCCGCCACGATGGGCAGGACCGGCCACTGGTTGCGCAGATTCACGTGGAAGTGCCTTGTCGTCGGGTCTTGGGTACCCGGAGCCGTCCCAGCCCCGGGTCGGGAAATGTGCCTCGGACTGGTGTGCTGGTCAGTTGCTCACACCGCGGCCGAGCTCCCAAAGCTGGAGCGTCGAGGAGGAGTTGAGGGCCCACTCGGCGCCGGTGATGCCGTCGCGTGCCGCGATGTACTGGTTGCCCTGCCACAGCGGCAGTACGGGTACGTCGTCGGCCACGATGTCCTGGATGTCCGTGAGGCTCGCGGTGGCGGTGAGGCGGTCGGCCTCACGGCGGGACTCGGGTATCAGGCTGTTGCGGATCCTGGTGTTGGCGTACGGCAGGTTGAGGAAGTTGTCCTTGTCGAGGAACGGCGCGAGGTAGTTGTCGGCGTCGGGGAAGTCGGGGAACCAGCCCATGCCGTAGACGTCGTACTCGCCCTTCTTCTCCGCCGGGCGGAAGGTGTCCCAGGGGGCACCCTTGACGGTCACCTTGAACAGTCCGCTGGCGTTGAGCTGCCGCTGCAGTTCCTCGAACTCCTGCTTGGTGGCCGAGCCGTAGTGGTCGGTCGTGTAGTGCAGGGTCAGCTTCACCGGGGTGGTGACGCCGGCGGCCTCCATCAGGGTTTTGGCCTTGACGTCGTTGGGCTCGCCGTACTTGTTGAAGAAGGAGTTCGAGTGGCCGGTGATGGTGGCCGGGACCAGCGAGTAGAGCGGCTGGGCCTCGTCGCCGTACACCTTCGCGACGAGTTGGGCGCGGTTGATGATCTGGGCCATCGCCTGGCGGACCGCTTTCGTCTTCACCGTCGGGGCGTCGGTGTTGAAGCCGAGGTAGCGGATTTCGAGGCCGGGCATCTCGACGAGGTCGATGTCGCCGGTCGAGTCGTTGTCGAGCTTTTTGATCTGCTCGGGCGACATCGAGCGGGTCATCAGGTCGATGTCGCCCTTGGAGAGCGCAGTGCCCATCTCGTCGGCGTCCGTGAAGGAACGCAGTTCGACCTTGTCGTTCTTCGGCGTCAACTGCCCCTGGTAATGGGTGTTCTTGGTGAAGACGGCCTTGACGAGTTCGTCGTTCTTGACCTCGGCGTGCAGCGTGTACGGGCCGGACCCGTCGACGTCGAAACCGTCGCGCAGCTTGTCCTTGTCGTAGTCGGCGGGGTTGATGATGCCCGCGACCGGGGTGGACAGCTTGAACGGGAACGTGGCGTCGGCGCTCTTGAGGTGGAAGATGACCTCGCGGTCGCCCTGGGTCTCGACGGTGTCGATGGTGGACAGCAGGGCGAACACACCGCTGTCGGCCTGGATCCGCAGGGCCCGGTCGATGGAGAACTTCACGTCGGAGGCCTTGACGGCGTCACCGTTGGAGAACTTGAGGTCCTTGCGCAGGGTGCAGGCGTAACGCTCGTTGCCGCTGTCCGTGAACGCGCACTTCTCGGCGGCCTCGGGCACCGGCTCGCCGTCGCCGCGCGGCTGGACCATGAGGGTCTGCACGGTCTGGCGCAGGATGTTCCAGGTGCCGACGTCGTAGGCGTAGGCCGGGTCGATCGGCGCGGGTGCGTCTTTCGTGGCGGTGAACCGGTCCGTGGTGCCGACGACGATCGCGCCGCTGCTGCTGCCCGCGCCGTCGACTCCGCCGCAGGCGGCGAGTACCGGAGCGAGCAGGCCGACCACGGTCGGCAGCACCAAAGTCTTGCGGTTCATGCTCGGGTTCTCCAGGCTGTCGATCCCAAAGGACCCGGCGGGCGTGGGGTGGTGCGCGCGGGTGAGGGATTGTGTCGATGTTCTCCCAACGAGATTAGTCCGGACCGCCCAGACGCCCGCATGCAGCCGGAGTTGGCGGCTCATCACGCTGCGAGACCGGCTGTGGACGCACCGAAAAACCGACCACGGAAGGATTCCGCGCAGGCTGTCCCCAATCAGGACACAAGGGTGCGTCGGAAGCCCTCGAACGAGGTACGTGTACACGACACTTGCCTGCTGTCGAGCCCCCGCCGCGTGGTGAAACTCACACATTCGGATGCGCGAGGGCGTACATGAATTCCGTCACCCTACCCAGGCCGACGGAGATCAACCGAGGGTCGCAATTCTCAATTGATGGACTGCCCGTTCATCCGCGCGTTATCCCGCATTCGATCAGACACACTCGGTAAACGAGTCAGCCTATTTCCGTCATCGGCTGTCCCTCATCGGTCGTTCTTCATCGGTCGTTCTTCATCAGTCCACGCAGAAAGGGCAGGTCGACTTCTTCCAGCGAGGTCACGATCGTGCGGCGCGCGCCGGGGGCGATGGGGGCTACCGACGGTACGGCCACGACATGGCAGCCGGCGGCCTCCGCGGCCGCCACCCCGGTCGCCGTGTCCTCGACGACGGCGCATCTCACCGGGTCGACGCCGAGTCCGGCGGCCGCGATCAGATAGGGGTCGGGGTACGGCTTCGTACGCTCCACCTCGTCGCCGGCGATGCTCAGGGCGAAGTGCTGCGGACCCAGCGAGGCCAGGACACGGTCGATGATCCGGCGGTGCGAGGCGGAGACGAGGGCCGTCGGGATCTCGTGCGCGGAGAGTTCGGCGAGGAGTCGGGCGGCGCCCGGCATCAGGGGCAGGGAACGGCCGATACGGTCCTCGAACCCGTCGTTGAGCAGCACCGACAGTTCGGCGAAGCCGATGTCGGCACCGGTGGCCTCGATGAGGAACCCGGCGCTGCGGGTCATCGGGCCGCCGACCACGACGTGCCGCCAGGACTCGTCGAGGATGTGGCCGAGGCCGGCGAAGATCTCGACCTCGACGTCCCACCAGAACCCCTCGGTGTCCACCAGGGTGCCGTCCATGTCGAGGAGTACGGCCTGCAGTGCTGAGCCTTCGGCCGTACGGGTTCCGAGCGCGGGGATCGTGCTGGTCATCCTGGCGCACCTCCTTGAGGGACGATCAGGCCGGTTGCCCCTGAGTGCACAGAGGGCAACCGGCCTGCGGTGGACCGTCAAGTGTACGTCTTGTCCGATCAACGCGCGCTGCCGTATTCGAAGGGCGTTCTCAGCGTGCGTTGAAGTACTTCGCCTCGGGGTGGTGGATGACGATGGCGTCGGTGGACTGCTCGGGGTGGAGCTGGAACTCCTCGGAGAGGTGGACGCCGATCCGCTCGGGCTGGAGGAGGTCGGCGATCTTGGCGCGGTCCTCCAGGTCGGGGCAGGCGCCGTAGCCGAGGGAGAAGCGGGCGCCCCGGTACTTGAGGGCGAACATGTCCTCGACATCGGCCGGGTCCTCACCGGCGAAGCCCAGTTCGGAGCGGACCCGTGCGTGCCAGTACTCGGCGAGGGCTTCCGCCAACTGGACGGACAGGCCGTGCAGTTCGAGGTAGTCGCGGTAGGAGTTCGCCTCGAAGAGCTTGGCGGTCTCCTCACCGATCCGGTTGCCCATGGTGACGATCTGCAGGCCGACGACATCCGTCTCGCCGGACTCCTCCGGGCGGAAGAAGTCGGCCAGGCACAGTCGGCGGCCACGGCGCTGGCGCGGGAAGGTGAAGCGCGTCCGCTCGTTGCCCTGGTCGTCGAGGATGATCAGGTCGTCGTCCTTGGAGACGCACGGGAAGTAGCCGTAGACAACGGCCGCCTCCAGCAGGCTCTCCGTCTGGAGCTTGTCCAGGAGGCCGCGCAGCCGGGGCCGGCCCTCGGTCTCGGCCAGCTCCTCGTAGGTGGGGCCGTCGCCGGCGCGGGCCTGCTTGAGGCCCCACTGGCCCTTGAAGAGGGCGCCCTCGTCGAGCCAGCTCGCGTACTCCTTGAGCTGGATGCCCTTGATGACACGCGTGCCCTGGAAGGGCGGCGTGGGGATCGGGTTGTCGGTGGCGACGTCGGAGCGGACGTGCCCCTCCTCCGGCCGCTCCTCGACCACCGTGTCGGCGGCGCTCGCGCGGACGCGGCGCTGCTTGAGCTCGGGCAGCTTGGCGCCGGGGACGCCACGCTTGACGCCGATCAGGGCGTCCATCAGGCGCAGGCCCTCGAAGGCGTCGCGGGCGTAGCGGACCTCGCCCTCGTAGATCTCGTGCAGGTCCTGCTCGACGTAGGCGCGGGTGAGGGCGGCGCCGCCCAGGATCACCGGGTAGTCGGCGGCCAGCTTGCGCTGGTTGAGCTCCTGGAGGTTCTCCTTCATGATCACCGTGGACTTCACGAGGAGACCGGACATGCCGATGACGTCCGCCCGGTGCTCCTGCGCGGCTTCGAGGATCGCGGAGACCGGCTGCTTGATGCCGATGTTGACGACGTTGTAGCCGTTGTTGGTGAGGATGATGTCGACGAGGTTCTTGCCGATGTCGTGGACGTCACCGCGGACGGTGGCGAGCACGATCGTGCCCTTGCCGTCGTCGTCCGTCTTCTCCATGTGCGGTTCGAGGTAGGCGACGGCCGTCTTCATGACCTCGGCGGACTGCAGGACGAACGGGAGCTGCATCTGGCCGGAGCCGAACAGCTCGCCGACGACCTTCATGCCCTCCAGGAGGGTGTCGTTGACGATGTCGAGGGCGGGGCGGGTCGTCAGGGCCTCGCCAAGGTCGGCCTCCAGGCCGTTCTTCTCGCCGTCGATGATCCGGCGCTGCAACCGCTCGTCCAGCGGAAGCGCGGCGAGTTCCTCGGCCTTGCCCGCCTTGAGGGACTTGGTGGTGGCGCCCTCGAACAGCGCCATCAGCTTCTGGAGGGGGTCGTAACCTTCGCGGCGGCGGTCGTAGACCAGATCGAGGGCGGTGGTCACCTCCTCCTCACTGAAGCGGGCGATGGGGAGGATCTTCGAGGCGTGCACGATCGCCGAGTCGAGGCCGGCCTTGACGCACTCGTCGAGGAAGACGGAGTTCAGCAGCATGCGGGCGGCCGGGTTGAGGCCGAAGGAGATGTTCGACAGGCCCAGGGTGGTCTGTACGTCGGGGCGGCGGCGCTTGAGCTCGCGGATGGCCTCGATGGTGGCGATGCCGTCCTTGCGGGACTCCTCCTGACCGGTACAGATGGTGAAGGTCAGGGTGTCGATGAGGATGTCCGACTCGTGGACGCCCCAGTTCGTCGTCAGGTCCTCGATCAGTCGTTCGGCGATGGCGACCTTGTGCTCGGCGGTGCGGGCCTGGCCCTCCTCGTCGATGGTCAGCGCGATGAGCGCGGCGCCGTGCTCCCGGGCCAGCTTGGTGACCTTGGCGAAGCGGGACTCGGGGCCGTCTCCGTCCTCGTAGTTGACGGAGTTGATGACCGCGCGCCCGCCGAGCTTCTCCAGGCCTGCCTGGAGGACTTCCACCTCGGTGGAGTCGAGGACGATCGGCAGGGTGGAGGCAGTCGCGAAGCGGCCCGCCAGCTCCTGCATGTCGGCGACGCCGTCGCGGCCCACGTAGTCGACGCAGAGGTCGAGCATGTGCGCGCCCTCGCGGATCTGGTCGCGGGCCATCTCGACGCAGTCGTCCCAGCGGGCCTCCAGCATGGCCTCACGGAACTTCTTCGACCCGTTGGCGTTCGTCCGCTCGCCGATCGCCATGTAGGCGGTGTCCTGGCGGAACGGCACGGTCTGGTAGAGCGAGGCGGCGCCGGGCTCGGGCTGCGGGTCGCGTGCGACGGGCGCGGCGCCCTGCACACGCTCCACGAGCTGTCGCAGATGCTCCGGGGTCGTACCGCAGCAGCCGCCGACCAGGTTCAGGCCGTAGTCGCGTACGAAGGCGTCCTGGGCGTCGGCCAGGCCCTCGGGGTCCAGCGGGAAGTGAGCGCCGTCCTTGGTGAGGATCGGCAGACCGGCGTTGGGCATGCACAGCAGCGGGGTGCGGGAATGGCGGGACAGATAGCGAAGGTGTTCGCTCATCTCGGCGGGGCCGGTCGAGCAGTTCAGGCCGATCATGTCGATGCCGAGCGGTTCCAGCGCGGTCAGCGCGGCGCCGATCTCCGAGCCGAGCAGCATCGTGCCCGTCGTCTCGAAGGCCATCGAGACCAGCAGGGGCACGTCGTGGCCGGTGGCCTCCATGGCGCGGCGGGCACCCAGGATCGACGACTTCGTCTGGAGGAGATCCTGCGTGGTCTCCACGATCAGGGCGTCTGCGCCGCCGGCGAGCAGGCCCTCGGCGTTCGCCTGGAAGCCGTCGCGGAGGGTGCGGTAGTCGATGTGGCCGAGGCTCGGCAGCTTGGTGCCGGGGCCGATCGAGCCCAGGACCCAGCGCTGGCGGCCGTCGCGGGCACCGAAGTCGTCGGCGGTCTCGCGGGCGATGCGGGCGCCGGACTCGGACAGCTCGTACACGCGGTCGGCGATGTCGTACTCGCTCGCCGCCGTATGGTTCGCGCCGAACGTGTTCGTCTCGACGCAGTCGACACCCACGGCGAAGTACGCCTCGTGGACGGAGCGGACGATGTCGGGGCGCGTCAGGTTCAGGATCTCGTTGCAGCCTTCGAGATTCTCGAAGTCCTCCAGCGTCGGGTCCTGCGCCTGCAGCATGGTGCCCATCGCACCGTCGGCCACCACCACTCGGGTGGCGAGCGCGTCCCGTAGGGCGGACACACGGGTCCTGCTGTCGGTGGAAGGGGCGGACGACGAGGCGGCCATGTAAGGGCTCCCTGGAGTGCGACGGCTGTCGGCTTTGCGCCTTCCCGGGGAAGACGCACGCGGCCAGGGTAGCCCGGTGCGGGGCCGTATGGTCAGGGCGTCCACGGGACGGACGTACGTGGCGCGTGTGCCGTGGCCGAAAATCCCCCCGGGGGTGGGCGTGGCGTCCACCCCGATGTACGCGAGATGTACGAGGGATGTAACAGGTGCCGCCAAGCCATTGGCGGGTGGTCGACATGGACCGGTAGTGTTCGACATTGCCGAACGGTGGCAGTGAACGCCGCGCGAGCGGTCGAGGGGACGGAGGCAGGACGGCGATGGCACGGAACATCCAGTCGCTCGAACGGGCGGCGGCGATGCTGCGGCTCCTCGCGGGCGGCGAGCGTCGGCTCGGTCTCTCGGACATCGCCTCGTCCCTCGACCTGGCCAAGGGCACCGCCCACGGCATCCTGCGCACCCTCCAGCACGAGGGCTTCGTCGAGCAGGAGGCCGCCTCCGGGCGCTATCAGCTGGGCGCCGAACTACTACGCCTGGGCACCACCTACCTGGACGTCCACGAGCTGCGCGCGCGTGCCCTCGTATGGACCGACGACCTGGCCCGCTCCAGCGGCGAGAGTGTCCATCTGGGGGTGCTGCACCAGCGGGGCGTGCTGATCGTGCACCACGTCTTCCGCCCCGACGACAGCCGGCAGGTACTGGAAGTCGGGGCCATGCAGCCCCTGCACTCCACGGCCCTGGGCAAGGTCCTGTCGGCCTACGACCCCGTCGCGCACAGCGAGGTCCTGGAGGCCGAGCGCAAGTCGTTCACCGACCGGACGATCAGCGACCTGGAGGGCTTCGAGGGCGTCCTGGACCTCACCCGCGCGCGCGGGTACGCGGCCGACGTCGAGGAGACCTGGGAGGGCGTCGCGTCCATCGCCGCCCCCATCCACGACCGGCGGCGGATGCCGGTCGGCGCGGTGGGCGTCACCGGGGCGGTGGAGCGGCTCTGCCGGGAGGGTGAGCTGCGCCCCGAGCTGATCGCGGCGGTGCGGGACTGCGCCCGCGCGGTGTCACGCGATCTGGGCGCGGGACGGTTCTGACCGAACCGACAGGTCCGACAGATCCGACAGGGTCTGAACTTTCGTACGAGAACGGCCGGGACATCTTGGATGTTCCGGTCTTTTCGTGTGCGTGGCGTGTGCGGACGGACGCGGGTCGCGACCGGCTCAAGATCGATAGCTCACAGCAATCAATAACGATCGTGTTTTCGATAACAGAGCTCTTGACGTGCCTGTAACACGGAGGCAAGACTCCCGTCCATCGGTCGACATTGCCGAACACTGACCGGCAATAGGCGTTAGGGTGTGACAACGCCAAGGGCCGGCAGCTCTTCCCCTGGAACGAAGGACAAAGGAGTCGCGGGTGTCCAGCTCCGACATCTTCATCGGCGAGACCATCGGTACCGCCATACTCATCCTGCTCGGCGGCGGCGTCTGTGCCGCCGTCACGCTGAAGGCCTCCAAGGCCCGCAACGCCGGCTGGCTGGCCATCACCTTCGGGTGGGGTTTCGCCGTTCTGACGGCCGTCTACACCTCGGCACCGCTCTCCGGTGCCCACCTCAACCCGGCCGTGACCCTCGCGCTCGCCCTCAAGAAGGACGGCATCGACTGGAGTGACGTCCCGATCTACTGGGGCGGGCAGCTGCTCGGCGCCATGATCGGCGCGACCCTGGTCTGGATCGCCTACTACGGCCAGTTCCTCGCGCACCTGACCGACAAGGAGATCGTCGGCACTCCGGCCGCGAAGTCCGTCGAGGCGCAGGAGAAGGGGGCCGGTCCGGTCCTGGGCATCTTCTCCACCGGGCCCGAGGTCCGCGTGGCCTGGCAGAACGTCGCCACTGAGGTCATCGGCACGGTCGTGCTGGTGCTCGCCATCCTCACGCAGGGTCTCAACGACGGCGGCAAGGGCCTCGGCGTCCTGGGCGCCCTGATCACCTCGCTCGTCGTGGTCTCCATCGGTCTGTCCCTCGGTGGTCCGACCGGCTACGCGATCAACCCCGCCCGTGACCTCGGTCCGCGTATCGTGCACGCGCTTCTGCCCCTGCCCAACAAGGGCGGCTCGGACTGGTCGTACGCCTGGATCCCGGTGGTCGGTCCGCTGATCGGCGGCGCGATCGCTGCAGGCATCTACAACGTCGCTTTTGCTTAGAGCAGCCAGAACACTTGAGGCAGCCTTGAGCACCAACGCCGTAAGCCAGCCCCTCACCCACGGACCTCTCAGGAGCACACAGTGACCGACGACGCGCACACCGCCGGCCCGTTCATCGCGGCCATCGACCAGGGCACCACCTCCAGCCGCTGCATCGTCTTCGACCGGGACGGCCGGATCGTCTCCGTCGACCAGAAGGAGCACGAGCAGATCTTCCCGAAGCCGGGCTGGGTCGAGCACGACGCCACCGAGATCTGGACGAACGTCGAGGAGGTCGTCGCCGGAGCCATCTCCAAGGCCGGCATCACCCGCGACGACATCAAGGCCATCGGCATCACCAACCAGCGCGAGACGACGCTGCTCTGGGACAAGAACACCGGTCAGCCCGTCCACAACGCCATCGTCTGGCAGGACACCCGCACCGACACGCTCTGCAAGGAGCTGGGTCGCAATGTCGGGCAGGATCGTTTCCGCCGTGAGACCGGCCTGCCGCTGGCCTCGTACTTCGCCGGCCCCAAGGCCCGCTGGCTGCTCGACAACGTCGAGGGCCTGCGCGCACGCGCCGAGGCCGGGGACATCCTCTTCGGCACCATGGACAGCTGGGTCATCTGGAACCTGACGGGCGGTGTCAACGGCGGTCACCACGTCACCGACGTCACCAACGCCTCCCGCACCATGCTGATGAACCTGCACACGCTGGAGTGGGACCCGAAGATCGCCGAGTCCATCGGCGTACCGCTGTCGATGCTCCCGGAGATCCGTTCCTCCGCCGAGGTGTACGGCGAGGTCACGGGCGGCAAGCTGGGCGACCTGCTCGGCGGCATCCCGGTCGCCTCCGCGCTCGGGGATCAGCAGGCGGCGCTGTTCGGCCAGACCTGTTTCGCCGAGGGCGAGGCCAAGTCGACGTACGGCACCGGCACGTTCATGCTGATGAACACCGGCGACAAGATCATCAACTCGTACTCCGGCCTGCTGACCACGGTCGGCTACCGCATCGGCGACCAGGCCCCGGTCTACGCCCTCGAGGGCTCGATCGCGGTCACCGGTTCGCTGGTGCAGTGGATGCGCGACCAGATGGGCCTGATCTCCACCGCCGCCGAGATCGAGACGCTCGCGTCGTCGGTCGAGGACAACGGCGGCGCCTACTTCGTGCCGGCCTTCTCCGGTCTGTTCGCCCCGTACTGGCGCTCCGACGCCCGCGGTGTGATCGCCGGCCTGACCCGGTACGTCACCAAGGCGCACCTCGCGCGCGCCGTGCTCGAGGCCACCGCCTGGCAGACCCGTGAGATCACGGACGCCATGACCAAGGACTCGGGCGTGGAGCTCGCTGCCCTCAAGGTCGACGGCGGCATGACCTCCAACAACCTGCTGATGCAGACCCTCTCGGACTTCCTGGACGCGCCGGTGGTGCGTCCGATGGTCGCCGAGACGACCTGCCTCGGTGCCGCCTACGCCGCCGGTCTCGCCGTCGGCTTCTGGACCAACACCGACGACCTGCGCGCCAACTGGCGCCGGGCCGCCGAATGGACCCCCAACATGGACGCGGAAAAGCGCGACCGTGAGTACAAGAGCTGGCTCAAGGCCGTCGAGCGGTCCATGGGCTGGCTCGAAGACAGCTCTGTCGAGGAGTAAGAAACACATGACCAGCCAGTCCACCCTGCAGTCCGTGCCTGCCCTCGGTACGCACCCGGCCTTCGGCGTCAACCCGAGCCGCGCCGAGACCCGGGAGCAGCTCTCCAAGGCGACGTACGACCTTCTCGTGATCGGCGGTGGCATCCTCGGCATCTCGACGGCCTGGCATGCCGCGCAGTCCGGGCTGCGGGTGGCTCTGGTCGACGCCGGTGACTTCGCCGGCGCCACCTCCTCCGCCTCCTCCAAGCTTCTCCACGGCGGTCTGCGCTATCTGCAGACCGGCGCGGTGAAGCTGGTGGCGGAGAACCACTTCGAGCGCCGTGCGGTGTCCCGTCAGGTGGCTCCCCACCTGGCGAATCCGCTCACGTTCTACCTCCCCGTGTACAAGGGCGGGCCGCACGGCGCGGCGAAGCTCGGAGCTGGCGTCTTCGCCTACTCCGCCCTGTCGGCCTTCGGTGACGGCGTCGGCCACCTGCTGTCGCCGGCCAAGGCCGCGCAGGACGTGCCCGAGCTGCGCACCGAGAACCTCAAGGCCGTGGCCGTGTACGGCGACGGTCAGATGAACGACTCGCGCATGGCGCTGATGACGGTCCGTGCGGCCGTCGAGGCGGGCGCGGTCGTGCTGAACCACGCCGAGGTGTCCGGCCTGCGCTTCACCAACGGCCGGGTCACCGGCGCGGACCTGCGCGACCGGCTCTCCGGTGACGACTTCGGCGTCAACGCCCGGCTCGTGCTCAACGCGACCGGCCCCTGGGTCGACCACCTGCGCAAGATGGAGAACCCGGACGCGGCGCCGTCCATCCGGCTGTCGAAGGGCGCGCACCTGGTCCTGAAGCGGACGTCTCCGTGGAAGGCCGCGCTGGCGACCCCGATCGACAAGTACCGCATCACCTTCGCCCTCCCCTGGGAGGACATGCTGCTGCTCGGCACCACCGACGAGGAGTTCGAGGGCGACCCGGCGGATGTCTCGGTCACCGAGAAGGACACGGCGCAGATCCTCGACGAGGCCGCGTTCTCCGTACGGGACCAGCAGCTGTCCCGCGACCTGATCACGTACTCCTTCGCGGGCCTGCGGGTGCTGCCGGGTGGCCCCGGTGACACGGCGAAGGCCAAGCGGGAGACGGTCGTGACCGAGGGCAAGGGCGGGATGCTGTCTGTCTCGGGCGGCAAGTGGACGACCTTCCGGCACATCGGCCGTACGGTCATGGAGAAGCTGGAGAAGCTGCCCGGGCGTCCGCTGGGTGACGACTTCGAGCCCATCTCGTCCCTGCCGAAGCATCTGCCGCTTCCGGGTGTCGCCAACCCGCGCGCTGTCGCGCACCGGCTGTTGGTGGACAATCCGGCGCCGGGTCCGCGGATGGCCGCCGACACGGCGAAGCACCTTGCTACGCACTATGGGTCGTTGGCGTTCGACATCGCGCGGCTGGCGAACGAGAACCCCGAGTTGGGTGAGCGGGTGCATGCGGATGCGCCGGAGATCTGGGCGCAGGTTGTGTATGCGCGGGACAACGAGTGGGCGGAGACAGCTGACGACGTGCTGCGCCGTCGGACTACCTTGACGATTCGGGGGCTGGCTACGGACGAGGTCCGGTCCAAGGTTCAGGATCTGCTTGACAAGAAGTAGGCGTTACGTCGTGAAGGGGCGGTACCTCGGGTGAGGTGCCGCCCCTTCACGTTGTGTGTCGTCTGCGGGTCCGTGGGGGCTTGTCGCGCAGTTCCCCGCGCCCCTTCAGGGCGCTTCCACTACCGTCCTTACATCGTTCGGGGTGGTCAACTCGCCTCTACGGACGATCAGTTCGCGGCCGATCAACAGGGCCCTGCGGGACGCTGGAACCTGGTCCGGGAGGGTTGTCAGGTCTGTCAGGTGGGCGAAGCCGATGATTCGGCGGATGATCTCGGTGCCCGCGTAGCCGACCGCCTCCGTCCAGATTCTGTGGAGGAAGCGGTCCAGGTAGGCGTCGTCGAAGAAGGTGTCGATTCTGGTCGGCCAGAGGCGGCGGAACTCTGTGTCGAACGCCTGCCAGGACAGGACTAGTTGGTCTGCGTGGTCGGTCAACGAGCCGAGTGCGCGGGCCCGTTCCGCCGAGACCAGGGCGTTCGCCCAGTACAGGCCGAGGTCGTAGCCGATCGGGCCGACGAAGGAGAACTCGGGGTCGAAGACCCGTACCACCGGGGCGCCTTCGCGTTCGCCGACCATGACGCTGCCGGTGTGCAGGTCGCCGTGGAGGAGGGCCTGGGCGCTCGTCATGAAGGTGTGGCGGAGGTCGGCGACCTCTGTGCGGAGCCTCGAGTCGGCGCGGAACTCCGTCGCCAGGTCGTCCAGGCCCTCGTGCCAGTGGTTGTGTTCGTGCTCGATGTAGGGCTCGGACAGGACCACGTCTTCGGTGATCTTGCACAGCTCGGGGCTCACCGAGGCCGCCAGCAGTGCCTTGCGGTCCGCCGACGCCATGCCGAAGTCGCTGGTCGCGAACGTCAGTTGGGCCACGAACTCGCCGATCCGGGCAGAGGTGTGCGGGCCGTACGAGGCGCCCTCGTTGAGGAGGGTGCGCAGGACCTCCAGGTCCGACATGTCCTCCATGACGAGGGCGTAGTTCTCCGGGTCGTACCCGAGGATCGCCGGAATCTTGTCGGGGGCCACCTTCGCGACCTGCTCGTACGCCCGTGCCTCGGCGTCGGCGCGCTCGGGGCTCATCGGCCAGGAGGGGCCCGCCACCCGGACCCAGGGCAGGGCCTGCTTGACGGCCAGGCTGCGGGTGCCGTCGGTGGACCTGGCGAGGAACACGCGGTTCATGTTGCCGTCGGAGACCTCGCGGACCTGGATGTCCGACGGGTCGGGCCAGTGGCCGCGCTCGTTCAGGTACGCGGGGACGTCGGCCGGCTCCAGGATGCGGTAGCCCATCGTGAACTTCCTTATGCGGTGCGGCGCTTGGACAGGGTGAAGCTGAAGACCAGGGCGAGGATCAGGACGGCGCCCTCGACCACGTCCTGCGTGTAGTACGGCAGGCCCTTGATGGTCAGGCCGGTGGTGATGATGCCGATGAGGACCGCGCCCAGGGCGGTACCCCAGACGTTCGGGCGGCCCCGGCCGAGGACGGAGGTGCCGACCAGGGCTACAGCGACGGCTTCGAGGAGCTGGGACGTGCCCGCGGAGACGTCTCCCTGGCCGATGCGCGCTGCCAGGATGAGGCCACCGATCGAGGCGAGGACGCCGGAAAGGACGTAGGCAAGGGCCCGGTACGCGCCCACGCGGATGCCCGCCAGGCGGGAGGCCTCGGGGTTGGCGCCGATCGCGTACAGCACGCGGCCCCAGCGGGTGCGGGCCAGGAAGATCCAGGCCACGACCGTCAGGGCGCCGAAGATGACCACGGAGACGGGGATGCCGAGGATCGTGCCCCGGTCGATGCGCAGGAAGCCCTCGGTGAACCTGCCGGGGGCCGTCGTGCCGTCGGACTGGGTCATGCCCGGGGTGATGGACTGGCCGTCGACCAGGATGAGTTTGGTGCCCTGGATGACGAACATGGTGCCCAGGGTGGCCAGCATGTCGGGGATCTTGAGGACCACGATCAGCAGGGCGTTGAGCAGGCCCGCCAGCGCTCCCGCGACGATCACCGCGATGATCGCGACCACACCGACCTGGTTGTACGTGACCATCGTCTTCGCGGCGACGGTCACCCCGAGCCCGGCCACCGCGCCGACCGACATGTCCATCCCGCCGACGGCCATGGTGAGCGTGACACCGAGGCCGAGGATCGCGGCGACGGAGACGTACCTGAGGGTGTCGAGGAGGGTCGCGGAGTCACGGAAGGACGGCTCGCTCAGCGCGAAGTACGCGAAGAGCGTGACGGTGACGAAGATGAAGCCGTACTTGATGACCGCGTTCTGGATACGCGGACCGGCAGCGAGAGAGGACGGGGTCGCCGTCTTCACGGGAGCGCTCTGAGTGGTGGTCATGGGGCACTTCCTGGGATGACGTGCGGTGGGGCGGACGTGAGACGGAGGGCGGTCGGCGGGATACGCCGCTGGAAGGGGCCGGAGGCCCTTCCAGGGGCGCGGGGAACTGCGCGACCAGCCCCCACCGGCCCGCAGCCGAAGAACCGCCCAACCCGCGGAGCGCCCATCAGACCGACGCCGAGATCGTCCGGATGACCCGGTCACGTTCCGCGTCCTCGCCATAAGCGTCGAGATGAACCTCGCCGGCCGCGAGGACAACGACCCGGTCCGCGACCTCCAGGATCTCGTCGACGTCGGCGGACAGGACGAGAACGGCGGAGCCCTCCGCCGCGAGGGCGCGGGCGCGGCGGCCGATGTCGCGCCGGGCACCGATGTCCACGCCTCGGAACGGCTCGTCCAGGATGAGGACGCGGGGGCGTTCGGCGAGCCAGCGGCCGACGACGACCTTCTGCTGGTTGCCGCCGGACAGTTCCTCGACGGTGCTGTGCTCGTCGCGGGCGACGACACCGAGGGCCTCGATGGTGTCGCGGCCGAGGGCGTCCTCCTTGGAGCGGTTCACCAGCCCGGCCGTCGAGAGGGACTTGAGGAACGGCAGCGAGATGTTCTGGGCGAGCGACCAGCCGGGGACCAGAGCGTCCGCGTGCCGGTCCTCGGGAACCAGGTGAATGCTGGCCCGGATCGCGTCGGCGGGGCGGCGCGGCGCGTACGCCTTGCCGTCCAGCTCCACGGCACCGTCGGCGAAGGGTTCCGCGCCGAAGAGGCCGCGGGCCAGTTCCGTCTTGCCGGCGCCCAACAGGCCCACGATGCCGGTGACTTCACCGGCGCGCAGGTCCAGGTCCTGGGGCGTACGGCCGTCCAGGAGCCGTACGCCGCGCAGGGAGAGCACTGTCTCGCCGGGCGCGGACTCGGCGCGGGGGCGGGCGGTTGTCGCTTCCTGGGCCTGGGCGAGCATGGCGCGCAGGGCGCTGTCCCAGTCGAAGGGCTTGACCTGGTCCTCGGTGAGACGGCCGTCTCGAAGGACGACCAGGCGGTCCGCCAGTGCGTCGATCTCGCCGAGGCGGTGGGAGACGTAGAGGACCGCGATGCCGTCGTCGCGCATTCTCTCGACCAGCGCGAACAGGCGCTCCGCCTCCGCCGCAGAGAGCGCCGAGGTCGGTTCGTCGAGGATCAGGAGCCCGGGGCGGGTGGCCAGGGCTCGGGCCAGGATCAGCAACTGGCGGTCGGAGATGCCGAGTTCGGTGACGTCCCGCTTGAGGAGGGCGTCGCTCCAGCCGAGATCGAGGGCCGACTGGATCTCGCGGGCGCGGGCCAGCACGCGGCGCCCGTTCAGGAAGGGGTTGCCGCGGGCCTGGGCCAGTTCCTCGAAGACCAGGTTCTCGGCGACGGTGAGCCCGGGCACGATGCCCTCACCGATCCGCTGGTGCACCGTCTGGATGCCCAACTGGCGGGCGGCGAGCGGTGATTGGAGGGCGGCTCGCACCCCGTTCACCGTCACTTCGCCGCCGTGGTCCGTGTGGACGCCGGACAGGATCTTGATGAGCGTGGACTTGCCGGCCCCGTTCGCACCGAGCAGCGCGACGACGCTGCCCGGTGCGATGTCCATCGAGACGGACTCCAGGACCGTCTTGCCGCCGAAGGCCATGCTGACGTCCCGCAGACCGACCGCGGGCGGAACCGAAGGAGCCTGAGCCGCCGGGGACGCCTCAGTGGGCGACATTGGCGATCCAGTCGGCCGTGCTGACCTGGGAGAGGTTCAGCGCGGGCAGCGCGGCGCGCAGCTGGTCCATGTTCTGGATCTTCTTGCTCTTCAGGAAGTCCTGGGTGATGGCGACGGCCGGGAACTCGACCGAGGTCTTGTTCAGCTGTCCGGCCAGCTCCAGGGCGGCCGTACGGACGACCGCGGCGCCGACCGCGGACGGGTCCGTGCCCGCCGTGGCGACCCAGGGGCTGTCGGCGGCGGTCATGTTCTGGATGTCGGCGTTGGAGACGTCCGCGCCGAACACCTTCACCTTGTCCTGGAGCTTCTTGTTCTGCACGGCGAGGACGGTGCCCTTGGCCAGCTCGTCGTAGGGGGCGAAGATGCCCGTCACGTCCGAGTGCTGGGTGAGCGCGGCGGAGACCAGCGGCACGTTGTCCGTGGCGGTGGAGTCGGTGACCTTGCCGACCTTGAAGGCCTGCTTCCAGGCGTTGGCGTCGACCGCCGTCTTCCAGACGCTGTCGCGCTTGTCGAGGGCCGCGTAGCCGGCGACGTTGACATAGCCGACCTTCGCGTTCTTGCCGAGTTCCTTCGCCATCACGTCGAGGACGGCCTGGGCCATGCTCGCGTCGTCCTGCTTGGTGCTGACGACGCCCTTCGTCGCGGTCTCGACGTCGTAGACGACGACCTTGACGCCCTTCTTCACGGCCTTGTCGATCTCGGGCTGGATCGTCGACGGGAAGCCGTGGTCCACGATGATCGCCTGCGCGCCGGAGTTGATCGCCGAGGAGAGGTCGGTGGCCTGCTTGGCGTTGTCGGCCTGGGCGTCGTACACGGTCAGGTCGATGCCGAGGGCCTTGGCCTGCGCCTTGGCGCCGTTGCCCCACTGCTCGAAGTAGTCGCCGGCGCCGCTCTGGCGGACCAGCGCCACCTTGACCGTGCCCTTGTCAAAGGGAGCGGGCTTTGTGCCGGTGGCGGCGGAAGCCGAGGCGCCCGTGTCGCCGGTGTTCTCGGAGGCGTTCGTCGACTGCGAGCAGCCCGCGAGGAAGAGCGCCGAGACGGAGGCCAGCGAGAGCGCGGCGAGCGGGAGACGGGTACGGGACATGGCGGGACTCCAGGTGCGGGGTGGTACGGGAGGGAGAGAGCGGGATGAAGGGGCGCGATGGCCTGAAGGCGTAGGCGCGGGAGTGTCCGGCCCCGAGCGCGAGATGGCCGTGTGGGGCGGGATCCACTCCACGGCCGAGGGCGTCCTCGGGTACTCCGGGTCAGGTCAGCGACAGCGGGCTGTGGTCGACCGGAGCAAGTCCACGTACAGCCGCCGCACGAGCAGCAGCGTCTTCATAGGGAGATCATGAGAACGTTTCCAGCCATTCGTCAAAGCCTTGGACACCGGATCTCAGCATATGGAACGCCGGATTCGTCACACTCTGACGACCCGCGGAGGGGAGTTACCATCACGGAACCGGCATCCGACCCGGGACAGTGAGGCTTTTCGATGATGACGACACCCTGCGCGACAGCGGTACGACGCTGTACCGACGCGCCGTGTCGCGGCTGACGACCGGCCCGCCACCCTCCTCCTGTCCCTGCCCCCTGGCCTTCGCTTTCGCCGGCATTCCCCCTTCCAGCCACTGGAGTTGCTCCCATGACCCTGCTGACGACCTGGCCCGAGTCCGGCCCGGAGACCGTCGTGCGCCGTACCTCCGACCCGGCCGAGATCGCCGCCGCGCTGGCCCCGATCGGGGTCCGCTACGAGCAGTGGCCGATCCGCGAGGACGTGCCCGCCGACGCCGACAGCGACACCGTGTTCGCCGCGTACGGCCCGGAGATCGACAAGCTGAACGCCGAGGAGGGCTTCACCACGGTCGACGTCCTCGGTCTGCACCCGAGCGACGACCCGGAGTACCCGGCGAAGGCGAAGGCGGCCCGCGCGAAGTTCCTGCAGGAGCACACGCACGACGACGATGACGAGGTCCGCTTCTTCGTCTCCGGCTCCGGCATCTTCTACCTGCACGTGGGCGGCGAGGTGCACGCCGTGTACTGCGAGAAGGGCGACCTGCTGGGCGTGCCTCGCGGCACCACCCACTGGTTCGACATGGGCACCAGCCCGGCCTTCACCGCGATCCGCTTCTTCCACGAGGAGGACGGCTGGATCGGCAGCTTCACCGGCTCGACCATCGCCTCCCGCTTCCCGGACTACGACACGATCGACGCCGGGTTCCAGCAGGACAGGGCCGCCGCGTGACCCTGCGGGACGCGGGGGGCACGGAGGATACGGCGACCGACACGTACGCCGTGGACGGTGTGGACGCCGTGGTGCTCGACATCGAGGGCACCACGAGTGCCACGGGGTTCGTCGTCGACGTGCTGTATCCGTACTCCCGCTCTCGTTTCGGAGCGCTGCTCTCGGAGCGGTGCGGTGATCCGGAGGTGGCGCGGGCGGTCGCGCAGGTGCGCGAGCTGATCGGCGAGCCCGACGCGGATGCCGTACTCGTCGAGAAGACCCTCAACGCCTGGCTGGACGAGGACCGCAAGGCGACGCCCCTCAAGACGCTCCAGGGCATCATCTGGTCCGAGGGCTTCGCGCGCGGCGACCTCGTCTCGCACTTCTACGACGACGTCCTGCCGGCGCTGCGCACCTGGCACGCCGCGGGGCTTCGGCTCTACGTCTACTCCTCCGGGTCGGTCGCCGCGCAGCGCGCGTGGTTCGCGTCCACCCCGGAGGGCGACCTGCTGCCACTCGTCTCGGGCCTGTACGACACCGAGAACGCGGGGCCCAAGCAGGAGCCGGAGTCGTACCGCCGTATCGCGGGGGCCATCGGCACCGCCGACCCGAGCCGTCTCCTCTTCCTCTCCGACCGGCCGGGCGAGCTGGACGCGGCACGCGCCGCCGGCTGGCGGGCCGTCGGGATCCGGCGGCCCGGGGAGCCGTACTACGAGCAGGGCGTCGGGGACCACGCGCAGGCGGGGACGTTCGACAGGATCAGCATCACCAGCAATGCCAGCAGCACCAGTTCGAGGAGCACCACGTGACCGCCGACATCAGCACGCTCGACCTGGAGGAGGCGGGGGCGGTGCTCGCCGCCGAGTCCGCCCGTTTCGCCTCCTTCGGCTGGATGCGGGGCACCTCCGGGAACCTGTCCGTGGTGCTGTCCCGGGATCCGCTGCTTCTGGCGGTCACCGCGAGCGGCCACGACAAGGGTGAACTGACGCCCGCCGACGTGGTGTTGGTCGACGCGCTGGGTGCGGCGGTCAACGGCGGCAAGCCGTCCGCCGAGGCCGAGCTGCACGCCCGGGTGGCCGCCCTGACCGGGGCCGGTGCGGTGGTGCACGTGCACACCGTGGCGTCGGTGGCGATGGGCCGGCGTGAGCCGGGCGGGATCGTGTTCAAGGACATCGAGATGCTCAAGGGTGTCGGCCAGCCCGCCCACGACGTCGAGGTGACCCTCCCGGTCATCACCAACAGCCAGGACATGAAGGTGCTCGGCGACCGCCTGGAGGCGGCGCGCGACCCCCGGATGCCGGCCGTGGTGGTCGCGGGGCACGGGCTTTACGTGTGGGGGGACGATCCCCGTCAGGCCCGGCACCACACCGAAGTCGTGGAGTGGCTGCTGGAGTTGGAGCTCAGCGCTCCGCGGGACGGACGGTAGTCACACCGCGGGCCGGTGGGGGCTGGTCGCGCAGTTCCCCGCGCCCCTGTCGGGGAGCGCGGGGAACTCGCTACTTCAAGCGGTCGCCCGGGAGTTCACCGGCCGAGACCTCCAACACGCCCCGCTCCGTGACCAGTCCGGTCACCAGCCGCCCCGGCGTCACGTCGAACGCCGGGTTGTGGCCGCGCGACTCGGCGGGTGCCGTGTGGACGCCCGCCCACTCCAACACCTCGTTCTCGCCCCGGAGTTCGATGTGGATGTCGTCGCCGGTGGCCGTCGCCAGGTCCACCGTGGTCGTGGGCGCCGCCACCAGGAACGGGATTCCGGCGTCCGCGCAGGCCAGCGCGACCCCGACCGTGCCGACCTTGTTGGCGGTGTCCCCGTTCGCGGCGATCCGGTCCGCGCCGACGATCGCCGCGTCCACCTCGCCGCGCAGGATCGTGCCCGCCGCGGCCCCGTCGGCCTGGACGTAGTGCGGGATGCCCTCCTGGACCAGCTCCCAGGCGGTCAGGCGCGAGCCCTGGAGCAGCGGGCGCGTCTCGTCGGCGTACACGAGCTCCAGCCGGCCTCGCGCGTGCAGTTCCCGGATGACGCCAAGTGCCGTACCCCATCCGGCTGTTGCGAGTGCGCCGGTGTTGCAGTGGGTCAGGATGCGCAGCGGGCGGTCCCCGCCGGTGTCGGTGACGCGCTTGAGGAGCCAGTCGGCGCCGTGCGCGCCCATCGCCCGGTTGCCCTCGACGTCCTCGCGCTGCACGGCGGCGGCCTCTTCGAGGACCGCTTCAAGGCCCTCCTCGAAGCGGGTCATGACCCGGTCCACGCACACCATGAGGTTGACCGCGGTCGGCCGGGCCTCGCGGATCCGGGCCACGGCCTCGCGCACCCGCGCCTCCGTCCAGCCCTCGCGCTCGCCCTGGAGCAGCGCCAGGGCGACCCCGTACGCGCCGGCCGCGCCGATCGCGGGCGCGCCGCGCACGACGAGGCGCTGGATCGCGTCGACCAACGCGTCCACATCGCGGACATCCCTGGTCTCATGGCGGTGCGGCAGCAGGGTCTGGTCGATGAGCGCGAGGCTGTTTCCGGTCCAGCCGACGGCGCGCAGTTCCTGGGGCATAACGGGACGCTCCTGAAGTTCCGGCGGTGCGCGATACCGTACATGACCTCGAAGAACCACAGTTCGAGACAGCTGGGCCGGTGGCCGAATTCCGGTGTTACAGTCCAGCACTCGGACCAGTAGGGCCCATGTGAAGGAGGACGCGTGCCGCTCACCATGCGCCGTTTCCTCGACCACGGCCACTGTGCGAGCGACGGCTGTCGACGCTGACCCGTCCCCCTCGGCGTCCCCCGTCCCGCTGCCTCTTTCCTCTCCCCACTCCCGTGCTCAGCTCAGCGCAGAGCGCGGGCTGTGCCGTACGTGCCTCCGGAAGGTCCCCGATGCCTCGCAGATCCCGTCGTACGCTCCCGCTCGCCGCCATGACCGTCCTGCTCGTCGCCGGTGCCACCGCCTGCAACGCCGCCGCGAAGGACGACGCGTCCTCGGACAGCAGTGCGGGCAGTACGTCGTTCACGCTCGTCACACCGGACGCCGTCGGACAGAACGAGTTCCTGAAGCTGGCCGTGACCGGTGTCAAGGCAGCCGCGAAGGCGCACAACGGGACCGAGAAGGTGTTCGAGTCCACCGACACCGCCTCCCAGCAGCAGAACGTGCAGGCCGCCGTCGACGCGAAGCCCGATGTCGTCGTGCTGGTCGGCTTCGAGTTCGCGGACCTGGTCGCGCAGCAGGCGGCGGCGCACCCGAAGCAGCAGTTCCTGATGATCGACGCGTGCACGACCAGGGCGCTCGACAACGTCAGCTGCGAGGTCTTCCGCGAGCACGAGGGCGTCTTCCTCGCGGGCGCCGAGGCGGGGCTGCTGAGCAAGAGCGGCAAGGTCGGCGCGGTGGACGTGCTGGACACGCCCGTGTTCCGGCGCTTCAGCGACCCGTTCGCGGCCGGCGCCCAGCAGGTCGCGGCGAAGACGCAGACCAGCACCCGTTTCGTCGGCGGCCAGTCCCCGTTCGACGACTCGGCGCGCGCCAAGGAGCAGGCGAACGACCTGCTGTCCAAGGGCTACGACCAGCTGATGGCGGCTGCCGCCGCGGGCAACTACGGCGTGTTCGAGGCCGCCAAGGCGAAGGGCGCGTTCGCGTACGGCGTCGACGTCAACCAGTGCCCCTCGGCGCCCGGCACGGTCGTCGACAATGTGATCAAGCGCACGGACATCGCCGTGGAGAAGGGCGTCGAGCAGGTCCTCGCCGGTCAGACGGGGACGACCACCTCGTACGGCCTGAAGGAGGGCGGCATCAGCCTCACGGGCCTGGAGAAGGGCGTCGGCTCGTCCAAGTGCGTGATCGCCGAGCACCCCGACGTCCTGAAGAAAATCGAGGCGCTGCGCGACCAGATCGTGTCCGGAGAGCTGACGGTCGATGACCCCGCCGCCGTCGGCTGACCCGGAGGCGGCGGCCGTCGAGCTCCGGGGAATCACGAAGCGGTTCCCCGGCACGCTCGCCAACGACTCCGTCGACCTGACCGTCCGGCACGGCGAGATCCACGCCCTGATGGGCGAGAACGGCGCCGGCAAGTCGACACTGATGTCGGTCCTCTACGGGATGGAGCGCCCGGACGCCGGTTCGGTCCGGGTGGACGGGCGCGAGGTCGTCTTCGCCGATCCCGGTGCCGCGATGGCCGCCGGGCTCGGCATGGTCCACCAGAGCTTCAAGCTGTTCGACTCGCTCACGGTCGCCGAGAACGTGGTGTACGCCGCCGAGCCGCGCCGTTTCGGCCTGGTGGACCGGGGCGCGGCCCGCCGCCGGGTGCGTGAGCTGGCCGAGGAGCACGGCCTCGCGGTCGATCCGGACGCCCGGGTCGGCGACCTGCCGGTGGGGCTGCGCCAGCGCGTCGAGATCCTCAAGCTGTTGCACCGCGGCGCCCGGACGCTCATCCTCGACGAGCCGAC
This sequence comes from Streptomyces sp. NBC_01390, assembly GCF_045040105.1. NCBI lineage: Bacteria > Bacillati > Actinomycetota > Actinomycetes > Kitasatosporales > Streptomycetaceae > Streptomyces > Streptomyces sp. NBC_01390. The sequence continues at coordinate 2,599,722 of NZ_CP109551.1, forward strand.
CGCGGTCCTGACTCCCGCCGAGGCGGACGCCCTCTTCGCGGTTCTCAAGTCCCTTGCCGCACAGGGCCGTTCGGTCATCCTGGTCACCCACAAACTGCGTGAGGTACTCGAAGGCAGCGACCGTGTCACGGTGTTGCGGGACGGCCGGGTCGTCGCCGGGCTGGTGACCGCCGAGACGTCCGCCGCCGAGATCGCCGCCGCGATGACCGGCCGCGCCGTGGAACTCGACCGCGTCCACGCCCCGGGCACTCCGGGTGAGGTGATCCTGGACGTCACCGGCCTCGCCACGGCCGGTGTGCGGGATGTCCAACTCACCGTCCGCGCCGGGGAAATCGTCGGCATCGCGGGCGTCGCCGGCAACGGCCAGAGCGAACTGGTGGAGGCGCTGGCCGGACTGCGGCCGGTGGTCTCGGGCCGGGTCGCGCTGCTCGGCGACGACATCACGCACGCCACGGCGACCGAGCGCCGCGCCAAGGGGCTCGCGTACGTCCCGGAGGACCGCCACGCCGTGGGTACGGCGCCAGCCGCGTCTGTCGCGGACAACCTGGCGATGGGCCACCACCGTACGTCGCTGTCCGCACGCGGACTGCTGCCGCCGGCCGCCGTACGAGGTCACGCACGGCGCCTCATCGAGCGCTTCGGCATCAAGGCGGCCTCCCCGGAGGTGCCCGCGTCCTCGCTGTCCGGCGGCAACCTGCAGAAGCTGCTCATCGGACGTGAACTCGCCCACGACGCACCGCTGTTGCTCGTCGAGCAGCCCACGCGCGGGGTCGACATCGGAGCCGTCCAGAACATCCACGACCAGCTGATCGCCTACCGCGACGCCGGCCACGCCGTCCTGCTCGTCTCGGCCGAGCTCAGCGAGATCCGGGGGCTCGCCGACCGGGTCCTGGTGATGTACGAGGGCCGGGTGACGGCGTCGTACGAGAAGGCCGAGGCGGACGAACGGACGCTGGGGCTCGCGATGGCGGGCGGCAGCGCCGACAGCTCGGCTCCGCCGGCCCCGGTGGAGGTCGGGGACTGACATGGATCACGTCACGAAACTCACGGGACTCGGAAAACTCACGAAAGTCCTCCGTTCCCCCGTCGCCTTCTCGGTGCTCGCCGGAGTCGTCGTCGGCGCCCTGTTCCTCGTCGGGACCGGCGCCGATCCCCTCGCCGCGTACGGCGCGGTGCTCAGCGGTTCGCTCGGCGCCGACGGCATCGGGTCGACGCTGACCACCCTGACGAGCGTGCTGGGCCTGGCCCTCGCGCTGGCCGTGCCGCTGCGCGCCGGGCTCATCAACCTGGGCGGGGACGGGCAGTTGGTGCTCGGCGGGATGGCGGCGGCCGTGACCGGGCTGTACTCGCCGCTGCCCGCGCCACTCACCGTCGTCCTCGCGCTGCTCGCGGGCATGGCGGCGGGCGCCGGGTACGCGGCCCTGGCCGCCCTGTGCGAGAACCGGTTCGGCGTGCCACTGCTGGTGAGCAGCCTGCTGCTCAGCTATCCGGCGGCGTCCTTCGCCTCCTACCTGGCCCGCTACCCGCTCAAGGAACCGGGCTCCAGCCTCCCCCAGACCCGGCAGCTGCCGGACGGGGTCGCGCTGGCCACGTTCGGTTCGTCGACCGTGACGGTCGGGCTGCTGCTGGTCGTCGTGGCGGCCGCCGCGTACTGGTTCACCGACCGGCGCACCGCGTTCGGCTACGAGATGCGGATGACCGGCCTCAACTCCCGGTTCGCCGCCTACGCGGGCGTCGAGCGCGGAGGCCTGACGCTCCGGCTGATGGCGGTGTCGGGCGCGCTGGCCGGACTCGTGGGCGCCATAGGCGTGTTGAGCTTCCCGTACCGCTTCCTCGACGGCTCGCTCACCGCGTCCGGCTACACCTGGACAGGCCTGACGGCGGCCCTGCTGGCCGGCGCCGCACCCGTCGGCACGGTCCTCGCGTCCTTCTTCTTCGCCGTGCTGCAGGTGGGCGGCCTGTCGATGGAACGGACGACGGAGGTACCGCGCGAGCTGACCCAGATACTCCAGGCGATCGTGATCGTGTTCCTGGCCGCCCGACTGCGCTTCCCACGTTTCTCCCGCGACCGCGACCCCGACCGCAACACCGACACCGGGCAAGCCGCACAGAGCCCGCAAGGAGAGCTGGTCTGATGTTCTTCGACTCCGATCTCCTCATGTCGGCGCTGCGCGCGCTGACGCCCATCCTGCTGGCGGCGCTCGGCGGGGCTATCTGTGAACGGGCGGGCGTCTTCAACATCGGCCTCGAAGGCATGATGCTGATGGGCTGCTTCACCGCCGTGGCCACGAGCTGGTTCACCGGCAGCCCCTGGTTGGGCGTGCTGGCGGCGGCGCTCGCCTCCGCCGCGTACTCGCTGATCCTGGCCGTGGGCGCGGTGACTCTGCGCGGAGACGCGGTGGTGCTCGGAATCGCCCTGAATCTCCTGGCAGTTGGCCTGACCAGCTTTCTCCTCCGTACCGTCTTCGGGGTGCAGGGGACTTTTGACAATCCGTCACTGGCGGGGCTCCCGTTGGCCGGTGGCTTCTCACCGCTCGCCTATCTGGCGTGGGCGGCGGTCGGCGTGACCGCGTTGATGCTGTCCCGGCATGTGTGGGGCCTCAGGCTGCGCGGGGTCGGCGAGGCGCCGGACGCGGCGGCCACGCTCGGCGTGAGTCCGTCCAGGTACCAGTACGGTGCCGTGCTCGTGTCCGGGGTGCTGTGCGGGCTCGCGGGGGCTCAACTCGCTCTCGGCAACGTCACGTTGTTCTCCGAGAACATGACGGCGGGGCGGGGCTGGATCGCCGTGGTCGCGGTGATGCTGGGCCGGGCACTGCCTCTCGGTGTACTGCTGGCGGCGCTGCTGTTCGGGCTCGCGGAGGCGGCCGGCTTCCGTCTGCAGGGCCTCGGTCTGCCCCAGCAGGCGACCGATGCCGCGCCGTACGTCGTCACACTCGGCGCCCTCTTCCTGACGACCGGCCGCCGTCGCCGCGCCCCCGCGTCTTCGCCTCCGTCCTCTCCGTCCACTCCTTCTTCTTCCCCTTCTTCTTCCCCTTCCACGTCGTCTTCCGCTGGAGCCGTTTCATGACGCAGGACCTGTCGCCCGTCACCCGAATACCCCGCACGGGGCTGCCGCCGCGCGCGCTGGTCGTCGGCGACCCGCAGCGGGCCGCTCTCGTCGGCGCCCGGCTGGAGGGCGCGCGGGAGGTGTCGTACCACCGCGAATACCGTGTGTTCACGGGCAGTTGGAAGGGCGTGCCGGTGCTGGTCGCCTCGCACGGGGTGGGCGCTCCGGGGGCGATCCTGCTGTTCCAGGAACTGGCGGACGCCGGTGTGCGGACCTTCCTGCGGTTCGGTACGGCGGGTGCGATGAAGCCGGGGATCGGCGACGGCGACCTGGTCATCGCCGAGGCGGCCGTCCGGGACGACGGTGTCACCCAGCAGTTGCTGCCCCCGGAGTACCCGGCGGTGTCCTCCCCCGAGGCCGTGCTCGCGCTCCAGCGGGCGGCACGTGAGGCGGGCGCCTCGCACCACCGGGGCATCGTGTGGACACGGGCCGCCTTTCAGCCCGGGCTGCTCCCCCTCTTCTCCTACGAGGGTGCCGGACTCGCCGCCATCGAGATGGAGTTGAGCGCGCTGCTGGTGACCGCCTCACTGCGCGGACTGGTCGCGGGCGGAGTGGTCGTCGTCGACGGGGCGAACGCCGACGAACTCGTCGACGAGACGGCTACCGGTGGATACGACCCCCACCGGGAAGTCGTGGCGGAGGGCGTCGAACGCGGCGCGGTCGTGTCGCTGGAGGCGCTGCGCCTGCTGGCCGAGAACGAGGACGAGACCGAGGCCAAGGACGAGGAGCCCCTCGTATGAGCGAGCGCATCGACCTGCTGGTGCAAGGCGGTGACGTGCTCACCATGGACGAGGCCGGCACCGTCGTACAGGACGGGGCGGTTGCCGTCCGGGACGGCGAGATCGTCGCCGTGGGCCCGACCGGGGAGCTGACAACCCGGTTCACAGCCGACGAGTCCCTTGACGCCGCGAACTGCCTCGTCCTTCCCGGCCTGGTCAACACGCACACCCATCTCGCGATGACGTTTCTGCGCGGCCGGGCCGACGACGTCACTCTTCAGGGCTTCCTGGAGCGCGTGCTGAAGTGGGAGGCCCAGTTGCTGTCGCCGCGGAACGTGGCGGCGGCGGTCCGGGTCGCGCTCGCCGAGAGCATACGGGCCGGAGTGACCTCCGCCCTCGACATGTACTGGTTCCACGAGGCGGCCGAGCAGGTGGCGCGCGAGGCGGGCTGGCGGCTGCACAGCGGCCCCACCTTCATGGACGTACCGGAACCGCCCGACGGCATCGCCTACGAGGACCGGCTGACGTGGGCCCGCCAGGACCTGGCAGCCCGTGGCACCCCGCGCCCCGGCCACCGCCCGATCCTCTTCGCCCACTCCACCTACACCCTCTCCCCCGACCAGCTCGTCGAGATCGCCGCCCTGGCACGGGAGTTCGGCGCACTGCTGCACATCCACGCCGCCGAGAACGCGACCGAGGTCGCCACCGTCGAGGTGCGGTACGGCAAGCGCCCGGTCGAACTGCTCGACTCGCTCGGCCTCCTCGGCCCCGACCTGCTACTGGCCCATGCCGTGGACCTCACCGGCCCGGAGATCGCGGCGCTGGCCCGCACCGGCACGTCCGTCGCCCACTGTCCCGTCTCGAACCTGAAGCTCGGCTGCGGTGTCGCGCCCGTACCCCGGCTGCTCAGCGCCGGTGTGACCGTCGGGCTCGGCACGGACGGGGCCGTCAGCTCCAACACGCTGGACGTGCTGGGGGCGGTGCGGCAGGCGGCCCTCGTCCACAAGGCGGGCGGCGACCCCACGGCGGTCGGCGCGGAGCAGGCCGTACGCATGGCGACCGTCGAGGGCGCCAAGGCGCTGGGCCTGGGCGACCGGCTGGGCTCCCTGGAGCCGGGCAAGCGGGCCGACCTGATCGTGGTCGACCTCGGCGCCCCCCATCTGCGGCCCCGGCACGATCCCTGGTCGACGCTCGCGTACGCGGCGCACTCGGCGGACGTCCGGGACACCGTCGTGGACGGCCAGGTGCTGATGCGGAACCGGACCCTGACCACCATCGACGAGGCCACCGCGCTCGCGGAGCTGGAAGCACTCCTCTGACTCCACGTCCGACACGACGTCCGACACCACGCCGAACCGACAACCCGCAGGTACCGTTCCGGCCGCCCTTGGGGCACCCTCGTACGGGCTGACATCGCATTTTGTGCTCCGTTCAGCCCACTGAACCCCCATAATGGCCTGAGACATCGGATGTCTGAACGACTGGGAGGCCCGCCATGGCAGTCACCGACGAGGCGATCGAGAAGATCAAGGGAATGATCGTCTCCGGATCGCTGCGCCCCGGCGACAGGCTGCCCAAAGAGAGCGAGCTGGCCGCCGAGCTGGGGCTGTCCCGCAACTCCCTGCGGGAGGCGGTGCGCGCCCTGTCGCTCATCCGGATCCTCGACGTCCGACAGGGCGACGGCACCTACGTCACCAGCCTCGATCCCCAACTCCTCCTGGAAGCGATGAGTTTCGTCGTCGACTTCCACCGCGACGACACCGTCCTGGAGTTCCTGGCCGTCCGCCGCATCCTGGAGCCGGCCGCCACCGCGATGGCGGCGGCGCGTGTCAGCGAACAGCAGCTGGACGCGCTGGCCGCCCAGCTGGAGCGGCTGGGCGGTGAACCGTCGGTGGAGGAACTGGTCGCCGCGGACCTGGAGTTCCACCGGGGGATCGTGCAGAGCTCCGGCAACTCGGTGCTCTGTTCCCTCCTCGACGGCTTGTCCGGGCCCACCACCCGGGCCCGGATCTGGCGCGGGCTGACCCAGGAGGACGCGGTCAGCCGCACCCTGCACGAGCACCGGGCGATCCTGGGCGCCCTGCGCGACCGGGACGCGGAGGCGGCACGGTCGTGGGCGACGGTGCACATCGCCAGCGTGGAGCAGTGGCTGAGGTCGACCCTCTAGGCCCTCTCCGAGCCCCCTCCGGGCCCCTGGCGAAGGCCGCGCAGCCCGCCTCCCGAGCGCTCGGATGAATGAGGAGGGATGGGCGGGCGTGGTGCGGGTGGCTCACGGGTGGTGTTCCGGGGGGTCTATCGGGGCAGTGATCCGTTCACTCCCCCGTGCAAGGGGGCTGCGGGCGCCCCCGCCGCACGCCGTAAGGTTGGGTGGTCAAGCGAGGGCACATCGGAAGGAGGCGCTGGGTGATCGAGCTGGAGGGGGTTCCCGAGCTGATCGACCCAGTCATGGTGGCCGCGTTCGAGGGGTGGAACGACGCCGGCGACGCAGCTTCCAGCGCGGTCGCGCATCTGGACCGGGAGTGGAAGGGCGAGGTGTTCGCGGCGCTCGACGCCGAGGACTACTACGACTTCCAGGTCAACCGCCCCACCGTGTGGCTGGACGGCGGTGTGCGCAAGATCACCTGGCCGACGACCAGGCTGTCCGTGGTGAGGGTCGGCGGCGACAAGCCCCGTGACCTGGTGCTGGTCCGGGGCATCGAGCCGTCGATGCGCTGGCGCTCGTTCTGCAACGAGCTGCTGGGCTTCGCGCACGAACTGGGCGTGGAGCTGGTGGTGGTCCTGGGCGCCCTGCTCGGCGACACCCCGCACACCCGTCCGGTTCCGGTCAGCGGGGTCACGTCCGACGCGGATCTGGCCCAGCGGATGGATCTGGAGGAGACGAAGTACGAGGGCCCCACCGGCATCGTCGGCATCCTCCAGGAGGCGTGCACGCACGCGGGCGTACCGGCGGTGTCGCTGTGGGCGGCGGTCCCGCACTATGTGTCGCAGCCGCCCAACCCGAAGGCGACGCTGGCCCTCCTGAACCGTCTGGAGGACCTGATCGACATCCGTATCCCGCTGGGCGAGCTGCCCGAGGACGCGCGTGCCTGGCAGGTCGGCGTGGATCAGCTGGCCGCCGAGGACAGCGAGGTCGCGGAGTACGTGCAGACGCTGGAGGAGGCCCGGGACACCGCCGAGCTGCCCGAGGCGACGGGCGAGGCCATCGCCCGCGAGTTCGAACGCTATCTGCGTCGCCGCGACGGCACCGGCCCGGCGGGCCCCGGCCCGACCCCGGGCGGCCACGCCACCGCCGACGGCACCGACAGCGGGTCGTACCTCCGGGACAACCCGGCGGGCCGCCCCAAACCGCAGCCGCCGAAGCCGCCCCAGCTGCCCAGCACGGACGACGAGGACACCCCGGAGGACTGACCCGGTCACGCAGGGGAACGGGCCGGTGCGCACCACGCGCACCGGCCCTTCCGCGTCCGTGACGTCCCGGCGTCCGTCAGCGGTCCACGGCGACCACGGCGTACGTCGTCTCGGGCGTCGGCGTCGTCGAGAAGCGCGCGTTGGGCAGATACAGCCGGTTCCGGTACGCGGCCACCGTGGTCGGCACATCGAAGTCCGGGTCGGTGATGCGCCGTTGGAAGACCCCGCTGCGCCCGTCCGCGGCCAGCGTGAACACGTCGATCGCGTTCTGCTGGTTCTGTACGACGTACAGCGTGCGCCCGACGAGCAGCAGTCCGTCGCCGTTGGTGAGCGGCGCCGCGTCCCCGAGGTCGACGAGCCTTGTGACCCCGGTGCGCGGGTCCACCCGGTGCAGTGCGCCGACCCCGGACTGGACGACGAGCAGCGCCTTCCCGTCGGGCGTGGTGCTGATGCCGTTGGCGTTGAAGACCTCGCCGGGCACCTGGCTCCAGTCGCCGCTCAGGGGGATCCGTACGACGCCGTCCGCGTCCGGCAGGGCGCCGCCCCGACCGAGGGGGAGGACGTACAGAACCGGCTGGAAGGAGTCGGTGAAGATCGCCGCGCGCGGCGTGAGAACCACGTCGTTGGCGAAGGTGGGGGTGGCGGTGGTGAGGGCGTACGAAGCGAGGATCGCCCCGGTACGGGTGTCCACGACCCGGGCGCCCGCGGATTGGGCGGCGATGAACAGGCGTCCCTGACCGTCGAGTTTGAGCCCTACGGACGGGGTGCCGGGCCCGGTCGAGATGATCTCGCCGGCGCCGGTGCGCAGGTCGGCGCGGTAGATCGAGCCGTCACCGAGGGAGCCCAGGTAGGCGTAGGGGCCGGAGCCGGTGGCTATGCCTTCGGGACGGAAGCCGTCCGGCAGCGGTATCAGGGTCGGCAGGGTGTTCGGGGAGGCCGCGGCCGGTGAGGCGACCAGGGCGGCGGTAGCGGTGGCGGCTCCCGCGAGGAGCAGTCCGCGGCGGCTGACGTGGCGTGCGAAGGAACCGTGCGTGGGTGCCACGGGGTTTCCCTCCAGGAAGGGACCGGCAGTTGGCCGGTCCTGCGGGTCAACTGGCCCTGACACCACATCACATGCCGACTCCCGCCACAGCCTGCCCGGGAGACTCGACAGCACCTCGACAGGAACGGGCGAACAGGCTCCTGCGCTCCGGAGGTCCACGCACGGGTGGGGCGCCGGGCGGCTGAACCCGCCCGGCGCCCCACCCCTTCCGGGGACTCCGTTACAGCGCCACGCCCAGCAGGGCGTCCACGGCTCGGGAGACGACGCCGGGGGCGCCCTCGTCCGTACCGCCCTGCTCCGTCTGGAGGGCCGCCCAGCGGTCCACGGCGGCCAGTGCCGCCGGGGCGTCCAGGTCGTTCGAGAGAGCCTCGCGCAGCTCCTCGACGAGCGCGTCGGCGGACGGCCCGTCCGGCCGGGACACGGCGGCCCGCCAGCGCCCGAGCCGGGCTACGGCGTCCGCCAGCACCTGGTCGGTCCACTCCCAGTCGGCCCGGTAGTGGTGGGCGAGCAGCGCGAGCCGTATCGCGGCCGGGTCGACGCCGTCGCGGCGCAGCGCGGACACGAAGACGAGGTTGCCCTTGGACTTCGACATCTTCTCGCCGTCGAGCGCGACCATGCCGGCGTGGACGTACGCCTTGGCCATCGGGAACTCGCCGGTCAGCGCCTGCGCGTGCGAGGCGCCCATCTCGTGGTGCGGGAAGACGAGGTCGGAGCCGCCGCCCTGCACGTCGAAGCCCATACCGAGATGGTCGAGGGCGATGGCGACACACTCGATGTGCCAGCCGGGGCGGCCACGGCCCAGCGAACCGCCGTCCCAGCTCGGCTCACCCTCCCGGGCGGCCATCCACAGCATCGGGTCGAGCGGGTTCTTCTTGCCCGGCCGGTCGGGGTCGCCCCCGCGCTCGGCGGACAGCAGCCGCATCGTGGCGGCGTCCAGGTTGGACACCTTGCCGAAGTCGGGATCGGCCTCGACGGAGAAGTAGACGTCCCCTTCGAGCTCGTAGGCGGCGCCCGCGTCCCGCAGCCGCTCGACGAGCGGGACGATGCCGGGTATCGCCTCGACGGCGCCGACATAGGCCTTCGGGGGAAGCATCCGCAGGGCGGTCATGTCCTCCCGGAAGAGAGCGGTCTCCTTCTCGGCGAGTCCCACCCAGTCGATTCCGTCGCGCTGCGCCCGCTCGAGGAGCGGGTCGTCGACGTCGGTGACGTTCTGGACGTAGTGAACCTGCCGCTTGGTGTCGAGCCACACACGTTGTACGAGGTCGAACGCGTTGTAGGTCGCCGCGTGACCCATGTGGGTCGCGTCGTACGGCGTGATGCCGCAGACGTAGATACGGGCGACGGGACCGGGGTCGAGGGTGACCAGAGCACCGGACGCGGTGTCGTGGATCCTCAGGTCGCGGCCCTGACCAGTCAGGGCGGGGACCTCGGAAGCGGGCCAGGCATGCATGACATGAGCGTAACCGGACGGATGTTCCGTATACGAGCCGGACCGGGTCCAGATGGCCTGGAAGGGGGTCTTGCGAGATTCGTCTCAGTGGCGTAGCCACGGATATCTCCATGCTGTAGCCACGGCTAAACGTGTCGCCCCGAGCGGCCGTCGGCGCCGCGCACCCTCACACGGGCGGCCAGGGGATCGCCGGCCACTCCCCGCTCGGCTCCGGATGCTTCCCGGACGCCAGCAGCGCGTCCACGCGGACCCGGGTGGCCTCGATCTCGTCACCGGTGACCAGCTCCGCCAGCCGTACGGCCAGCGTGCCGCCCTCCGCCAGCGCGTCCTTCAGCCCCGTCAGGACCTCGACCGCCTCCGGTGTGAGCGGTTCCCCCGCCCACCCCCACAACAGGGTCCGCAACTTGTTCTCGGCGTTGAAGGTGACCCCGTGGTCGATCCCGTACAGCCGCCCCTCGTCGCCGGGCAGCAGATGGCCGCCCTTGCGGTCGGCGTTGTTGATCACCGCGTCGAGCACGGCGAGCCGCCGCAGCCGCTCGTCGTCGGCGTGCACGAGCAGTGCCGTCCTGCCCTCGCCCACCTCGGCAAGGGTGATCGCCTTCCACCCGGGGCCGGCCTCCTCACCGTCGACCAGGGCGAGCAGCCCGTCGCCGTCCTCCGCCGCCACGTCGATCCACAGCTGGCACATCCCCTCGCCGTACGGCCCCTCGCGCAGCACGGTCGGCGGTACGAGCCCCCAGCCGGTCACCTCGGAGACCTCGTACGCGGCCATCTCGCGCTCGGCCAGGGTCCCGTCGGGGAAGTCCCACAGGGGCCGCTCCCCGGCCACGGGTTTGTAGATGCAGGCGGCTTCCTGCCCCTCGTAGGAGACCGTGCAGTACAGCGCCGCGTTCGACGCCTCGCGGATGCGCCCGCGTACGGTCAGCTCGCCCTCGGCGAGCAGTTCGGCGGGCGTACGGGTGGCCGTCACGCTCCGCGGCGGTATCCGTTCTGGCGCGGACATACGTGTCCTTCCGGGTCGAGCGGGAGGCTGCACAGAGGGCACGGCGGCCGGCCGGCGTTGACGACGTCGAGGGCCCGCTTGGCGAAGGCACGGGCCTGCGCGCCGCTGAGCCTGACACGCAGCATCGGGGGGCCGTTCTCCTCGTCCTGGAGGAGCCGCTCCTCGGCCTCGGCGAGGTCCTCGTCGGACTCGGCGTCCAGTTCCACCAGGGCCTGCGCCTCGACGATCATGCGCTGCTCGTCGCCGTCCCAGGCGAGCGCCATGGTGCCGACCCGGAACTCCTCCTCGACGGGTGTGTCGAGGGGGCGGGTGTCGGACACCTCGGTGGGGGCCACGGCCGGGACGGCGGCATTGCCCCCGCTACGGCGTACGACCTCGTCGAGCAGCTCGTCCATGCGTTCGGCGAGCGCCGCGACCTGGGTCTTCTCCAGGGCCACGCTGGTCACCCGGGGGCCGGCGGTGGCCTGGAGGAAGAACGTACGGCGCCCGGGCAGTCCGACCGTACCGGCCACGAAGCGGTCCGGGGGGTCGTAGAGGAACACCTGACGGGACACGTCCTGTCTCCATTGAATCGAATGTCGTCGTCTGTCGGCTGTGCTGAGTCGTCCGCTGAAACATCGCGCGCGGCGCTACCGCGAACGCTTCACCCTACTGCGGCCGACGATCACGGTGCGCCCGCACCGCCCCCGACCGCGGCCTCGTCGCCCGTGGCTTCCTCGCGCGGCGCCAGGGAGGCGAAGTCTCCGGTGTCCCCGAGGCGCACGAGAAACGGCCTGAGACGGGTGTAACGGATCGCGGTGATGGAACACGGATCGACGGACACCCGTTGAAAGAGGTCGAGATGAAGCCCGAGCGCGTCCGCGACAAGGGACTTGATGATGTCGCCGTGCGAGCACATGAGGTAGACGGCGTCGGCGCCGTGATCGGCCTCCACGCGCGCGTTCCACTCGCGTACGGCCTCGGCCGCGCGCGTCTGCATGGCCCGCATGGACTCGCCCCCGGGGAAGGCGGCGGCGGACGGATGTGCCTGGACGACCTGCATCAGGGGCTCGTCCATCAACTCGGCGAGCTTGCGCCCGGACCAGTCCCCGTAGTCGCACTCCGAGATCCGCTCCTCGGTGTGCGGACGCAGGTGCGGCCTGGCGTCGAGAAGGGGCTGGATCGTCTCCTGGCAGCGCTGGAGCGGGCTGGTGACGACCTCGGAGATCGGCAGCTCGGCGAGTCGCCCGGGCAGCGCGGCGGCCTGCGCGGCGCCCCGGTCGTCGAGGGCGACGCCGGGCGTGCGGCCGGCGAGCACTCCCGAGGTGTTGGCGGTGGAACGTCCGTGCCGGACAAGGATCAACGTGGGCATGCGGCCCAGGGTAGGCGTACGGCACACAGCGGGAGGCCGGGGTGCTTTTCCGGCCCAGCGGCGGGAGAATGCCGATCGTGATCGTCGACTGCGCCATCTACCGTGACGGACGCCGGACGGACGGGCCCGAGGAATTCTCCGACGCCCTCGACGAGTGCCGTGCGCACGCCGTCGGGGACGCGTTCGTCTGGGTCGGGCTGCACGAACCCACGGAGAAGGAGTTCGAGAAGGTCACGCAGGAGTTCGGACTCCACCCGCTGGCCGTGGAGGACGCCCTCAATGCGCATCAGCGGCCGAAACTGGAGGTGTACGACGACTCGCTCTTCGTGGTCCTCAAACCGGTCGGGTACGAGCCGAAGGCCGACATCGTCTCCTCCGGCGAGATCATGGTCTTCATCGGCGACTCCTTCGTGGTGACCGTGCGGCACGGCGAGGAGGCGCCTCTCGCAGCCGTACGGCACCGGCTGGAGGCGGAGCCCGAGATGCTGCGGCACGGCCCCACGGCGGTGCTCTACACGATCGCCGACGCCGTCGTCGACCACTACGTGGAAGTGGCGGACGAACTGGGCACCGACCTGGAGGAGCTGGAGGCGGAGGTGTTCTCGCCGTCCGGCGGGGGCTCCCGGCACACGGCGTCCCGGATCTACACCTTCAAACGGCAGATCCTGGAGTTCCGCCGCGCCACAGGCCCGCTCGCCGCACCGCTCGGCCGGCTCTCGGGCACGGGCCTCTTCGGCTCGCGCGTGCCCTTCGTCCACAAGGAGGCCGAGCCCTTCTTCCGGGACGTCAGCGACCACCTCACGCGCGTGAACGAGTCCGTGGAGGGCCTGGACCGCCTGGTCTCCGACGTCCTGTCGGCCCACCTCGCACAGATGAGCGTCCGGCAGAACGACGACATGCGGAAGATCTCCGCGTTCGCCGCCATGGCCGCGTTCCCCACGATGGTCGCGGGGATCTACGGAATGAACTTCGACCACATGCCGGAACTGCGCTGGCTGTGGTCGTACCCGGCGCTGATCGCGGCCATGGCCGTGGTGGAGGTTCTGCTCTACCGGATGTTCAAGCGCCGGGGCTGGCTGTAGCGCTGTCGCGGTATGTCCTCAGGCGAACTCGGGCGCCTTGGTCGCCCGGCCGCCCAGGGCGTCGCGTCGCTCGGGCATCCGAAGGGAGACCATGCGGCGCCAGCCGACGGCGCGTTCGTAGACGTACACCGCGCGGATGGCCGTCGCGAGGAGTACCGCCTTGGGCCTGGACCAGCCCAGGACGCGCCCCATGTGGGACATGACCGCGAGGCTGACGTCCCGGTAGACCCGGATCTCGGCGAGCGCGCACGCACGCAGCGTCCGCTGGATGACACGGCCGTGCCCGGCGGCGGCGAAGCGCAGGAGTTCCTCGTGGCAGTAGGCGAGGTGGTTGTCCTCGTCGTCGGAGATCATGCGCACCGCGCGGCCGAGGTCCGGGTGGTCGCCGAAGTGCCTGCGCAGCAGCTCCATCTCCTCGGAGGCGCGCTGCTCGGTGACGCGGCTGTGCGCGAGGTAGGTGACGATGTCCGGCACGGTCAGCGGTTCGTCGCTCCTGAGCCTCTCGTGCGCGAGTCCGATGCCCTGCCGTTCGAGCAGCATCGTGTAGTCGGTGTCGGCCGGGACATCGACGGGCTTGAGGCCGCGCTTCTTCATGAGGGCGTTGAAGATCCGCCCGTGCTTGTCCTCGTCCGCGCCGTGGCGGGTGATCCTGGGGGCGAGCGCGCGCTCGCTCGCCGGGACGAGCGCGGCGATACGGGCGTTCTCCCAGCCGCCCTGGGACTCCCCGCCGGCCGCGATGGAGCAGAAGAGGCGGAAGGAGTCGTCGTTGTCGAGGATCTCCTGGAACAGGCTCCTGGCCGAAAGCATCAGAGGCACCTCTCGCAGATCTGCGCGGTTCCGCAAGGAACGTGTCAGTCAACGAGTCAAATGCGGTGCCGGGGACGCCGCAACAGCTGCCCGGGACAACTCCGCCGAACGGATGACCGGCCGGGGCGCGCCGGGACGTGAGTACGAGTGCGCGGAGAGGTGCGGGGGCCGTAACCGCCCGGTCCGCGGCGCGTTGTGCTCCGTGACGGCCGTGGCGGGGAAGACCCCCGAGCCCCCACCACGGCCGCGGAATTTTTCCCGCCCCTGCGGTGCCGCCCCTACGCGAGTCCGGCGCGCTCCAGGGCGTCGGTGCCCGCGCGGAGCGAGGCGATCCGCTCGTCGAGCGTGAAGCCGGCCGGGGCAAGGGTGAGCGTGGTCACACCGGCCGCCGCGTAGGCCTGCATCCGGTCGGCGATCCGGTCCACCGAGCCGAGCAGCGTCGTCTGGTCGATCAGGTCGTGCGGAATGGCGGCGGCGGCGCCGTTCTTGTCGCCGGACAGGTACTTGTCCTGGATCTCGGCCGCTTCCTTCTCGTATCCCATGCGCTGGGCGAGCTGATTGTAGAAGTTCTGCTTACGGCTGCCCATGCCGCCCACGTACAGGGCCGTGTACGGCCGGAAGGTGTCGGCGAGCGACGCCACATCCTTGTCGTCACCGACGGCGAGCGGCAGCGTCGGGCAGACGTCGAACCCTTCGAGGGTCTTGCCGGCCTTCTCGCGACCCGCGCGCAGGTACTGGATGGCGGTGTCCTCGATGTGCGCGGCGGACGGGAAGATCAGCAGTGCCCCGTCGGCGATCTCGCCGGTCTGTTCGAGGTTCTTGGGGCCGATCGCGGCGATGTAGAGCGGGATGTGCTCGCGCTCGGGGTGCACGGTCAGCTTGAGGGGCTTGCCCGGGCCGCCGGGCAGCGGCAGCGTCCAGTGCTCACCCTCGTGGGAGAGCCGCTCACGGCTCATCGCCTTGCGTACGATCTCCACGTACTCACGGGTCCGGGAGAGCGGCTTGTCGAACTTGACGCCGTACCAGCCCTCGGAGACCTGCGGCCCGGAGACACCGAGGCCGAGCCGGAAGCGGCCGCCGGAGAGCGAGTCGAGGGTGGCGGCGGTCATCGCGGTCATCGCGGGCTGCCGGGCCGGAATCTGGAAGATGGCCGAGCCGACGTCGATGCGCTCGGTCTGGGCGGCGACCCAGGTGAGCACGGTGGCCGCGTCCGACCCGTAGGCCTCGGCGGCCCAGCAGACGGCGTAGCCGAGGCGGTCGGCCTCCTGCGCGACGGCCAGATTGTCCGCGTCCATTCCGGCGCCCCAGTAGCCGAGGTTGATCCCGAGCTGCATGGCCGATTCCCCTTACCGATCAGTAACGTCCCTTGAAGGACCGACCCTAGCGCGTGGGCCTGCGACGGTGGGGCCGGAGATCTCGCCGGTCGGGGAAACCGTTGTCCACAGGCAACCCACTCGGTCAGTTCTGGCCAGTAATCTCGGCGTTCATGGAGCAGAGGCATCTCGGCCGTACCGGCCTGCGCGTGTCCCGGATCGGGCTCGGCACCCTGACCTGGGGTCGGGACACCGACGAGCATGACGCCGCGGGCCTGTTGAAAGCGTTCTGGGAAGCGGGCGGAACGCTCGTCGACACCGCGGACGTGTACGGCGACGGGGAGGCCGAGTACCTGCTCGGACGGCTCATGGAGGGGCTCGTGCCGCGCCGCGACCTGGTCATCTCGACCAAGGCCGGCAGCGTCCCGGACCCCGACCGGCGCGTCGACGGCTCCCGTGGTCACCTCCTCGCCGCCCTCGACGCCTCCCTGGCCCGCCTCGGCACGGAGTACGTGGACGTCTGGCACATCCACGCCTACGACCCCGACACCCCGCTGGAGGAGACCCTCCAGGCTCTCGACCTCGCCGTCAGCAGCGGACGCGCCCGCTACGCCGGCGTCTCCAACTTCTGCGGCTGGCAGCTCGCCAAGGCCGCGACCTGGCAGCTCGCGGCACCGGGCATACGTACGCGGCTGTCCAGCACGCAACTGGAGTACTCGCTGCTCCAGCGCGGCATAGAACGCGAGGTGCTGCCCGCCGCACTCGACCTGGGGATCGGGCTGCTGCCCTCCTCGCCGCTCGGCCGAGGCGTCCTCACCGGCAAGTACCGCAACTCGACCCCCGTGGACTCCCGGGGTGCCTCGGAGCATCTGGCGCCCTTCGTCGCGCCGTACCTCGACGAGACGGCCGGCCGCATCGTGGACGCCGTACAGACCGCCGCGGACGGGCTGGCGGTGACGCCGTTGCAGGTGGCGCTCGCCTGGATCCGGGACCGGCCCGGCGTGACCGCCCCCATCGTCGGCGCGCGCAACGCGCAGCAGCTCACGGCCGCGTTGTCAGTGGAGCCCCTTAGTCTTCCTGACGAGATCTGCCGGGCGCTCGACGACGTGTCAGCGCCCGTGCACCGCTATCCCGATCACGACTGGAGCACGCTGTGAGCACGGAGCCCGACACCACGGAGGAAGCCGAGCCGGGGACCCCGGGCAGCACCGAGGAGCCCGCGAACGAAGACTCCTCGGCCGACCGGACCGGGACCACCGAGGCCACGGAGAACGCCGAGGCGGCCGGCGGCGATGCCGCCGGTCAGCCGTCCGAGGCCCAGGCCGAGCTGGCCGCGCAGCGGGAACTGCGGGAGCGGATCGAGCGGCGCAAGGCCGAGAAGCAGGGGCCCGTCGCGAGCGGCACCAAGCTCAGCGGCACGGCCGCCGATCTCCTGGCGGCGGTCCGGGCTGTGGAGAGCGGGGAGAAGTCCGCGTCGGCCGTCACCTTCCGCACCCCGAAGTCCCCGCCCGCATCCGCAGCGGGGTCGCAACCCGGGTCCGGTGCCCCTGCCGCACGGCCCTCGGCTTCCCCGCCTCCTTCCCTCGCCCCCTCCGCCTCCCCTTCCGCCTCGACCGATTCCGTACGGCCGTCCCAGCCCGGCGCGGCACCCGTGACCGCCCCCGCGCCGGAAGCCGTCGAGGCCGTGCGGGGCGTGCTGGCCGAAGGGGGTGCCCCTCAGACGCTCGCGCCGCAGGTCGTCTCGGCGCTCGGTGACGGAGCGGACGGAGAACTGCGCGCGGATCCCTGGCAGTTGCTGCGGGTCGCCGGGGTGCGGCCCGAGCAGGCCGACGGCTTCGCGCGGGCGCTGCTCGGCGCCGAGTGCGGTCCGGACGACGAGCGGCGGGGCCAGGCGGTCACGGTGTGGCTGCTGGAGCAGGCCGCCCTGGCCGGACACACGGTGCTGGATGTCGCCACACTCCACGCCGCGCTCGCCCAGCGCGCCGTGCCCGACCCGGACACCGCCGTGCAGAGCGCGGTCGCCGAGGGTGAGGCCCTGGAGTTCCAGGACGCCATCGAAGAAGCCCCCGGGCACGCCACGGCCGACGCGGACGACGAGCACGGTGAGGACGGGGCGGACGGAGAGGCCGTCGAGCACCCCGTTCGCGTGCTCATCGGGCTGGAGCGGTACGCACTCGCCGAGGAGAGCCTCGCCGACGGGCTGGCCCGGATCGTCAACTCGCTGCCCAAGGAGTCGCCCTCCGAGGAGTGGGAGTCGTCGGCCGGGGCGTCGGGCTCCGGTTCCGCGGCCGAGTTGATCCGCGCCGTCGCCGGGCACGGCCTCGTGCTGCACACGGGCGGTGACGCGGCTCGCGCCGAACCGGCCGCCCTCGTCGCCGCGGCCCGTTCCCTGGGCCTGCGGGTCTGCACGGCGGCCCACACACCCGACGGCCGCCGCCGCTTCGCGGCACTTCTCGCAGCCCAGGACGGCTCGGCTTCGGACTCCGTCGTCACCGTCGCGGGGCTGCTGGCCGGGGCCGAGGGGCCCGGGCGGGACGGCGAGGGGGCGTTCGGGCTCGATCTGCTGGTCGTGCTGGACGCGCCGCAGCTCGACGTGGAGAGCGCCGCGATGATCGTGGAGTCGCTGCCAGACGGGGCCAGACTGGTGCTGAGCGGTGATCCGGCGGTGCTGTGGTCGGCCGGGGCGGGGCGGGTCTTCGCCGACCTGCTCGCCGCGCGCGCGTGCCCGCACATCGTCTCGCGCACGCCCGATCCCGGGCCGATCGGCGAACTGGTCTCGAGCGTCTCTGTCGGCGAGCTCACCCAGGTCGAGGCGCCCGGCAAGGAGGTCGTGATCGTCCCCGTGCGGGACGCGGGCGAGGCGGTGCACCGGACCGTGCAGCTCGTCGCGGACTCGGTGCCCAGGGCGCTCGGTCTCCCGGCCGAGCAGACCCAGGTGATCACGCCGGGGCACGGTGGCGCGGCCGGTACGCGCGCGCTCAACTCCGCCCTCAAGGAGCGGCTGAACCCGGGCCCGGGCCGCTTCGGCGGCTTCGACCCGGGTGACCGGATCGCGTACTCCCCCGCGCCCGGGCGGACGGTGCCCGGGCAGGTCGTCAAGGCCGACGCGGAGGGGCTGCACCTGGAGTGCGACGGCGCCCCCGTCGTCGTACCGAAGGAGCTGGTCGAGCAGAGTGTGCGGCACGGGTGGGCGCTCACCGCGCACCAGGCGGTCGGGCTGCGCTGGCCGGCCGCCGTCGTGGTGCTGCCCGGGGACGCGGCCGGGTCACTGACCCGGCCCTGGGTCTACACGGCCTTCGGCCGCGCGGAACGGCACCTCTCCGTGGTGCACGGCGTGGACCAGGCACTGGCCCGCGCGGTCGCGGAGGTCCCGGCGAAGGCCCGTACGACCCGGCTGCCGGGCCTGCTCGCGGCGCAGGTGCCGACGCCCGCCTGACGCCCGTCTGAGGGGCAGAGCCCAGGACGAACGACAGCGGCGGTCACGGGAGGCAGACCTTCCCGTGACCGCCGCTGTCGGGGCGTCCGAATCGCCGTTCTCGGCGGCTAACGCAGGCGATCGGCGTCCAGTGGTTCCAGGTCCTCGTCCTCGTCCAGGCCCGCCGCCACCAGGTCGGGATCGAGGCCGTCCTCCAGCAGGTCGTCGTCCTCGACGGTGTCGTCCGCGTCGTCGTCGAAGACCGCGCTGACGTCGAAACGGCAGACGACCCGCTCCGCGTCGACCTGGTCGAAGGGGGCCTCCAGCCACTCGCCGGGGTCGGCCGGCTCGTCCGACGCCGTCACCCACAGCGTGGAGTCACCCTCCTCCAGGCCGAACTCCTTGTGCCGGGAGGCGATCTCGTCCGGCTCGAACTCGCCGAACAGAATGCCCAGCGCCCCGTGCACCGTGCCCGAGACCTCGACGCCCGCGCCGTCGTCGTCCACGGCCTCCACCCGCTGGGCCTGCGCCAGCAGGCGCTGCGGCTCCACCACGGCGTAGTCGCGGCGGATGAGCACACTCAGCGCGTTCGGCTCCTCGGGGCCCGCGTACGGCGGCAGGGCGTCGTCCGTACCCGGGATCTCGAAGGGTGTGACCTCGTCGTAGCGGTCGTAGAGCAGCTCGTCGTACACCTCGGCGGCAGCGGCCAGCTGGTTGAACGCCTCATAGACATCGGGGTCGTCCTCCCCCGACCGGCGTTCGACCGCCGCCAGGTGGCGGTCGAGCGCGGTCTTGACCGCCTCGGCGGCGGCGCGTACCTCGGCAGCGGTGGGCTGCGCAGCATCAGACATAGTGCAGACGCTATCCGTACCGGGGCTCTGCCCGCACAATAGATGCGATGCCGGAATACGAATTTGTCGACGTGTACGTACCGCGCGGGGTCTCCCGCAAGGACGCCACACGCCTGCTGACAGACCATGCCGAGTACGGACACTGGGAGTTGGACCGCCTGAGCCTGCTGCGCGACGGCAGCCGCAGGGTGCGGCTCCGGAGACGGATCATTCGTCAGGTGCGGGCCACGTGGTGAGATGACACAGCCGAAACGGAGCGGGCCCCGCGTCTGCGGGGCCCGCTCCGTACATCATGCCGCCGGGTGACCTTCGGCGCGTTTGTCCCGTTCATACGGAATTTCCGTACGGGTCTACGCCGAGGGACGTGCCTTGCGGTAGAGGACGGTGCCCGCGAGCAGCATGCCCGCGCCCATCGGCAGGGCGACGCCCAGCGGCAGGTCACCGCCGGTGTGCGCGAGCTGCGCGGCACTCCGGGGCTGCGGCACGGTCCGCGCACCACTCTGGTCGACGTACGTGGGCCCGGCCGGAGGCGTCACACCGTGCGCGGAGCTGGGCGGGGTGAGCGGGGTCGCCGGCCCGGTGGGAGTGGCCGGCTGGGCCGGGGTTCCCGGGTGGTGCGGCATTCCCGGGTGCTCCGGGGTTCCCGGGTGCTGCGGGGTGGTGGGGTGCTGCGGGATCCCCGGCTGTGCGGGGCCGCCCGGCAGCTGGGGGGTTTCCGGCTGCTGGGGCTTGCCCGGCTGCTCGGGGCCGCTCGGGCCGGGCGGGGGCGAGGTCTCGTGACCACCGCTCGGGGGCGTGCACGACTCGTCGGTCTCCGGAGGCGGCGCCGGGTGGCCGCCGCCCATGTGGTCCCCGGTGTTCGCGCAGTCGTTGCCCATCGCCGGGTTGAGCAGACCGACGACGTCGACGGTGTTGCCGCAGAGGTTCACCGGTGCGTCGACCGGGGCCTCCACGTGGTTGCCCGACCCGACGCCCGGCGAGTCGGTCGCGTACCCGCCGGCGTACGAGCCCTCCCAGCCGTTCCAGTTCGCCCAGTCGCCGGAGCCTCCCGGGCTGCCCGGGTACCCGAAGTCACCGGGGCCGCCCGAGTCGCCGTACCCGCCCTGGTCGCCGTACCCGCCGTAACCGCCGTAACCTCCCGGCGAGCCCTGGCCGCCGTAGCCGCCCTCGTCGCCGTATCCCCCGGACGAGCCGTGACCGCCGTAGCCGCCGTAGCCGCCGTTCTCGCCGTAGCCGCCGGGCGAGCCGTGACCTCCGTGGCCGCCGTGCCCGCCCTGGTTGCCGTGGTGGCCCTGATTGCCCTGGTGGCCCGGGCTGCCGTGGTTACCGTGTCCGCCCGGTGAGCCGTTGCCGCCGCCTCCGCCGTTGGCGCACTTGTTGCCCATCGCCGGGTTGAGCAGACCGACGACGCTCACGGTGTTGCCGCAGGCGTTGACCGGCACGTTCACCGGAGCGCTCACCGAGTTGCCGGACAGCACACCGGGTGAGTTGGAAGCGACGGCGGTCGCACCCGAGTCGGCATGCGCCTGCGCGCCACCGGCGGCGGCCATCACGCCAGTCGCGGCCGCCACGGTCATCAGCCCCTTGCGGGTGACCTCTCGCATTACTACATCCCTGCCTTCAAATGATGTGTCGTGAACCTTCCGGAACGACCTGTCGGCCCCGGGACGCACAAGGCGTTCCGGGGCCGACAGGCTCAGACTCACTGGGAGTCGAAACCTCAAGAAGCGAGGCGCAGCATCAGTTGTTGACGCAGGTGTTGCCGAAGGCGGGGTTCAGCAGACCGATCACGGAGATCGTGTTGCCGCAGACGTTCACCGGGACGTGAACGGGAACCTGGATGACGTTGCCGGACAGGACACCCGGGGAACCCACAGCGGCACCCTGGGCACCAGCATCGGCGACGGCCAGGCCCGCACCCGCGAGAACCAGACCACCAGTGGCAGCCGCAGCGGCGACGACCTTCTTGATCATTTTTTTTCTCCTTGTTGGCAAATGCGATCCCGAGTAGCGGACCGCATCACCAATAACGAGGCGGGGGCATTAGGGCTACGACACTATGAGCGCATTCACTCTTCTCAGTCAGCCACGCACGTGCGGACGATTATTGGAGTGTCGTTCAATCTGGTAATTCCGGGCGTTTTCAAGGGCCTTGGGACCTCGGTCGAGCCCCCGGAACGCAGGACTGGCGCGGGATTCAGGATGCCTCGATGAAGCGGTCGAGCACACGCACCCCGAACTTCAGCGCGTCGACGGGGACCCGTTCGTCAACACCGTGGAACATGCCCGCGAAGTCCAGCTCCGGCGGCAGCTTCAGCGGTGCGAAGCCGAAGCAGCGGATACCGAGGTCCGCGAAGGACTTGGCGTCGGTGCCGGCCGAGAGCATGTAGGGCACGGCCCGGGCGATCGGGTCCTCGGCGACCAGCGCGGTCTGCATGGCCTCCACGAGCGCCCCGTCGAACGAGGTCTCCAGCGCCTTGTCCGCGTGCACGTCCTCGCGCTTCACGTTCGGGCCGAGGATGCGGTCGAGGTCGGCGAGGAACTCCTCCTCGTAGCCGGGCAGGTAGCGGGCGTCGACGTGCGCGGTGGCCTGGCCGGGAATGACGTTGACCTTGTAGCCGGCGCCCAGCTGGGTCGGGTTGGCGGTGTTCTGCAGCGAGGCGCCGATCAGCTTGGCGATACCGCCGAGCTTGGCGAGCGTCGCGTCCATGTTCTCGGGGTCCAGCTCGGTGCCCAGCGCGTCGCCGAGTTCGTCGAGGAAGTGGCGGAGCGTCTTGGTGACCCGGACCGGGAACTTGTGCCGCCCGAGGCGTCCGACGGCCTCCGACAGCTCGGTGATCGCGTTGTCCTTGTGGATCATCGAACCGTGTCCGGCGGTGCCGTCGACGGTCAGTTTCATCCAGTGCATGCCCTTCTGGGCCGTCTCGATGAGATACAGCCGCAGGTTCTCGTTGACGGTGAAGGAGAACCCGCCGACCTCGCTGATCGCCTCGGTCACGCCCTCGAACAGGTCGGGGTGCTTGTCCACGAGGTGCCGCGCGCCCCACGTACCGCCCGCCTCCTCGTCCGCGAGGAAGGCGAGGACGATGTCGCGCGGGGGCTTGCGGCCGGTGCGCAGTCGGTCACGGACGACCGCGAGGGTCATCGCGTCCATGTCCTTCATGTCGACCGCGCCGCGGCCCCACACACACCCGTCCGCGATCTCGCCCGAGAACGGGTGGTGGGTCCAGTCCGCCGCGTTCGCCGGTACGACGTCGGTGTGGCCGTGGATGAGCAGCGCCGGCCGGGACCGGTCCTCACCCTCGACGCGTGCCACGACGGAGGCGCGCCCCTTGTGCGACTCGAAGATCTGCGGCTCCAGGCCCACCTCGGCGAGCTTCTCGGCCACGTACTCGGCGGCCTTGCGTTCACCCGGTCCCGAGTGGTCGCCGAAGTTGCTGGTGTCGATCCGGATGAGCTCGCGACAGAGGTCCACGACCTCGTCCTCGCCGGTGACACCCTTGGCCGTGTCTGTCCTGCCCGTCCCGCTCACGGTGCTACCTCCCACTGGTCCTGCTGGTGGTCAACCCTCATCCTCCCCCTCCGGCCCGCCGCACCCCAAGAGCGGTCCAGGCCCGTCACACACCGTTCACGCGGCGACAGGGGGTGATCGGCCACCCCGGAAAGCCTGGTAATGTTTCCTTCGTCGCCACGGGGGGAACCCCGCGCGACAGACACCTTGTCCGGGTGGCGGAATGGCAGACGCGCTAGCTTGAGGTGCTAGTGCCCTTTATCGGGCGTGGGGGTTCAAGTCCCCCCTCGGACACTCACTCGTAAGTCGCTGAAACCCCACTTCGTGTGGGGTTTTCTGCTTTTCCCCCGTCGGTGCTCCGGCCGCCTCGGGAGTGTCCACTTCCCCGGGCGCTGGCGTGACCATGCCCGCCCGTCCCGGCATGATGGTGCTGCCCACGCCGGGCAGGTAATGCCGTGAGAGATGGAGGGCGCGTGTCACGCCAGGTACTGACGGTCTGCCCGGAGGGCACCGAGGACTTTCGGACGATCGGAGAGGCACTGGCGAGGGCGCGAAGCGGCGCCGTGATCAGTGTGCGTCCCGGGATCTACGAAGAGAACCTCGTCGTCGCCACCCGGGTCACCATCGTGGCCGAGCAGGCGCGCGGCACGGTGGAGATACGTCCGCGGCGCGGCAGCGTGCTCACACTGAAGGCGGACGCGGTGATGCTCACCGACCTGGTGCTGCGCGGCCGCGACGAGGACCTGCCCGCCGTGGACGCCGCCCGGGGACAGGTCGCGATGGACGGCTGCGAGGTGTCCGGCGCCGCCTGGGCGGCCGTACTGGCCCGTGACGCGGGCTCGTTGGCGATGCGTGACTGCCGGGTGAGCAGCCCGTCGGGGGCGGGAGTGGTGGTCACCTCGGCCGTGGACAGTTCGGTGGACTCCTGCACCATCGAGCACCTGGGGACCTCGGGAGTGGTCATCGGGGAACGCGGCCGGGTCACGGTGCGCGGCTGCACCATCCGGGACGCCCGGGGCAACGGTGTCCTCGCCAACGGTGAGGCGCAGGGCTCCGTCGAGGAGTGCGACATATCGTCCACCGACAAGCCGTCCATCGCGCTGGAGGAGCACTGCACGACCCAGGTGGTGCGCACGGTCGTGCACGACACGTCCATCGGCGTCCATCTGACCAGTTCCTCGCGAACGGTTCTGGAGGAGCTCCGGGTCACCGCGACCACCGGGCCCGCCATCGTCGTCTCGCACGGCAGCGACCCGCTGCTGCGCCGCTGCCGTACCGCCCGCACGACGGGCAACGGCATCCTGGTCACCGACCGGGCGCGCGGCACCTTCGAGGACTGCTGGCTGGACACCTCCCAGGCCCCCGCACTGCGCGTGGCCGGGTCCGCCTCCCCCACGCTGACCTCGCTGACCGTGCGGGACTGCGCGGCGACCGGCGTGCTCCTGGAGGAGGAGTCCACCGCCGAGCTCGACCGGCTGGACGTCATCGACGCCGCCGGAGCCGGCATCAGCGTGCGCGGCGGCGCCAATCCGATGCTGCGCCGGGTCAGGGTCAGCGGCTCGGGCGGCCATGGCGTGGAGGCCGTCAAGGACGGGCGGGGCCGGCTGGAGGACAGCGAGATCGACCGGGCCGGCGGCGCGGGCGTCCATGTCGAGAGCGACGGGAACCTCTACCTCGGCGGCACCACCGTCCTCGCCCCCGCCACCGTGGGCCTGATGGTGGCCGCCGGGGGCAGCGCCACCGCCCGTGACTGCGAGTTCCGCGAGCCGGGCGGCGACGGAGTCGTCGTCGACGGGCAGGGCGAACTCACCGCGACCCGGGTCAAGGTGAACGCGGCCGGCGAGAACGGTGTCGTGGTTCGGGAGGGCGGCCGGGCCTCCCTCAACGCCTGTGAGATCGGCGGCAGTTCGAAGGACGGCCTGCGGGTCGAGAGCACCGACCCCGTATCCGTCGTCAACTGTGTGGTGCGGGACAACAAGGGTGGCGGCCTGATCCAGTCCAAGCAGGGCGACCGGCTCGCCGTCGAGGGACTCACCAGCAACGGCAACGGCCAGCGGGACGCCTGGGGTTACGGCGACAGCGAGGGCACCGACCCCGCCGGAACCGCCCAGACCGGCAGCGGCGCGGCGGGTGAGACCGGCCCGCTCGCCGAACTGGAGGCGCTGATCGGCCTGTCCAACGTCAAGCAGCAGGTCCGTACGCTGGTCAACCTCACCCAGCTGGCGCAGCGCCGCGCCCAACTCGGCATGTCCGCACCGCCGATGAGCCGCCATCTGGTCTTCGCAGGGCCGCCCGGTACCGGTAAGACCACGGTGGCCCGTCTCTACGGCACGATCCTCGCCCAGTTGGGCGCGCTGCGCTCCGGCCATCTGGTGGAGGTCTCGCGGGCCGACCTGGTCGCCCAGGTCATCGGTGGTACGGCGATCAAGGCCACGGAGGCGTTCAACCGGGCGCTGGGCGGCGTGCTGTTCATCGACGAGGCGTACACCCTGACTGCCGACAGCGGGAGTTCGGGGGCCGACTTCGGGCGGGAGGCGGTGGACACGCTGCTCAAGCTGATGGAGGACCACCGGGAGGACGTGGTCGTCGTCGCGGCCGGCTACTCCGGTGAGATGCAGTCGTTCCTCGGCTCCAACCCCGGTTTGGCCTCCCGGTTCTCCCGGACCGTGGAGTTCGAGAACTACTCGGTGCCCGAGCTGGTCGCGATCATGGA
Organism: Streptomyces sp. NBC_01390; assembly: GCF_045040105.1. Classification (NCBI taxonomy): domain Bacteria; kingdom Bacillati; phylum Actinomycetota; class Actinomycetes; order Kitasatosporales; family Streptomycetaceae; genus Streptomyces; species Streptomyces sp. NBC_01390. The sequence continues at coordinate 2,625,493 of NZ_CP109551.1, forward strand.
GAGCATGTGCGTCCGCCACCAGTACGAACTGGGCGAGGGCACGGCGGCCGCGCTGGCCACGCACTTCGAACGCATGCCGAAGGACGCCACGTTCGGCAACGGCCGGGCCGCGCGGCAGGTCTTCGAGGAGATGGTCGACCGGCAGGCCGTACGCCTGGCCGGGCTGGCCGAGGTCGGCGAGCGTGACCTCTCGCTACTGCTCCCGGAGGACGTCGGTGCGGAGGCCGCCGACGCGGCGGCCTCCGCCGGTGGCGGGGTCTCGCGGAGCGACGCGCTGTCCCGGCTCGGCGACATGGTGGGCCTGGCCGCCGTCAAACGCGACGTGACCGATCTCGTCAACCTCCTGTCCACCGCCCGCCAGCGCGAGGCCGCCGGCCTCCCCGCACCCCGGATCAGCCACCACCTCGTCTTCAGCGGCCCTCCCGGTACCGGCAAGACGACCGTGGCCCGCCTCTACGGCGAGCTGCTGGTCTCTCTCGGGGTGCTGCCGCGCGGGCAGTTGGTGGAGGTGTCCCGGGCCGACCTCGTCGGCCGGTACGTGGGACACACCGCGCAGCTCACCCGCGAGGTCTTCGAACGGGCCCTGGGTGGCGTCCTGTTCATCGACGAGGCGTACACGCTGACGCCCGCGGGTTCGGGCTCCGGGTCCGACTTCGGGCAGGAGGCCGTCGACACGCTGCTCAAGCTCATGGAGGACCACCGGGAGCAGGTCGTGGTGATCGTCGCGGGCTACACGCGCGAGATGGAGGGCTTCATGGCCTCCAACCCCGGGCTGTCCTCGCGGTTTTCGCGGCGCGTCGAGTTCGCGGACTACTCCTCCGACGAACTGGTCACGATCGTACGGATGCACGCGGACAGCGCGGGCTACGAGTGCGGGCCGGGGACCGGGGCCGTGCTCCGGGAGTACTTCGACGCGCTGCCGAGGAACCGCTCGTTCGGCAACGCGCGGCTGGCGCGGCAGGTGTTGGAGGGCATGATGACGCGGCAGGCCGGGCGCGTCAGCGTGATGGCCGCGCCGGGGCTGGACGACCTGCGGTTGCTGGTTCCTGGGGATGTGCCGCAACTGGGGTGAAGGGGGCGGAGGTTGAGGCGGCCGGCCGCGGGTCGAGGGGCGGCAGTCCGGGCGTCTGTGAGCGGTTCCTGCGGGGCGTACGGGGCGGGTGGCCCGGTGTGTCGGGGGATGCGACGGTCGGGATCTCAACTGGGTTGAGGTGGGCGGCGGTTGTGGGCAGGGTGTCTGCGGCGGGCCGGCTTCCGAGCCATAGGATGCGATTCATGCGTCGCCCCCTCCGCCGTCTCCGTCCTGGCCGGACGTTCGTTGTAGCTCTCGTGCCTCTGGTTCTCCTCGCCGCACCGGCCGCCTCCGCGGCGGACGGTTCGCCGGTGCGGCTGCCCGTGATGCCGTCCCGGCTCGATGCCGACGACGCGTGCACCGGGACCTCGGCCGAGCGGGCCACGTCCGTGCCGTGGGAGCAGCAGAGTCTGCAACTGCCGCGCGCGTGGCAGTTCTCGGCCGGCGCCGGGGTGACCGTGGCGATCGTGGACACCGGGGTGTCGACGACCGCGCCCGCGTTGAAGGGGCGGGTCACAGCGGTCGGGGAGGCGGGGCAGGACTGTGTCGGGCACGGCAGTTTCGTCGCCGGGCTGATCGCGGCCACGACCACGGACGGGGTCCGCTTCGCCGGGGTCGCCCAGCAGGCCCGCGTCGTCGCCGTGCGCGGCACCGACGCCCGGGGCACTGCCACTGCGGCGAGCGTCGCGGCGGGGATCAGGGCGGCGGTGGATGCCGGGGCGAAGGTGATCGAGGTGTCACCGGCGCTGGAGCGGGGATCGGCGGCGCTGACCTCGGCTGTCGAGGACGCGGTGGCGCACGACGCGTTGGTGGTGGCCGCCGCGGTTCCCGATCCGCCGGCGAAGAGGAGCGCGGCTTCCGCTTCCGGGGATGTGCCGGTTCCGCGGGCGTACTGGCCCGCGGCGCAGGAGGGTGTGCTGTCCGTGGTGGACGTGGACGCGAAGGGTGGTCGGCCGGACAACGCCCTGGTTCCGCGTGACGCCGATCTGGCGGCACCCGGTGATGGCGTGGTCGGTCCCGGGCCTCGGGGCAGTGGGCACTACATCGGCTCCGGGGCGTCGTTCGCGGCTGGGTTCGTGGCTGGGGCGGCGGCGTTGGTGCGGTCGGTGCATCCCGGGCTGAACGCTGCGCAGACCGCGTCGAGGCTTGTGTCGACGGCGTACCCCGATGTGGTGCCGCGGCTGGATCCGTACGCGGCGGTGACGTCCGTGGGGGTGGTTGAGCGGGGGGTGGGGGTGGCTCCGGGGCGGGGGGCTGTGCCGGTGCGGTTGCCCGATGATGCGGGGGCTGCGCCTACGCGTCGTGCGGTGTTGTTCGCGGCGGGGGGTGGGGTGGTGTTGCTGTTGGTGGTGTGGGGGGCTGTCGTGGTGCCTCGGGGGCGGGCTCGGGGGTGGCGGGCGGGGAGGGTTGGCTGAGGTGGGTTTTTCGCCCCCGCCGCCCCTACCCGTCCCATCCTGAACCTGGGGGCTGCGCCCCCAGACCCCCCATCGGCCCTGAAGGGGCCTCGTCCTCAAACTCCCCCAGAGGGGGGACCCCCAGACGGGCTGGATGGTGCCGGCCGGGGCTGCAGATGTGGTGGGGGCGGGTGGGTGGGAAAGAAGCCGGCCCTGAACGGGCCTCGTCCTCAAACGCCGGACGGGCTTCCCCTCACTCCGTCTCCTCCGTTCTCTCCACCACCGCCGTCTGGATCAGTGTCGGCTTGCGGCGTACGACGTACTGGGCTCGGCCCGGGGGTAGGTTGCGGGGCTTGATGTTGCCGAAGACGTAGCCCTCGCTCGGGGGGCAGGACAGCAGGACGCCGGGGGTGTTGACCTCGTCCAGGCGGCGCAGGAGCTGGTCGTTCAGGCCGCGGCCTGCGCCCGTCGCCGAGCGGACCGCGATGACGTGCAGGCCCAGTTCGTGGCCGAGGGCCAGGTGGTCGAAGAGCGGGGCGAAGGGGTGGTCGAAGTTGTTGCTGCCCACGACCATGTCGTAGTCGTCAACCAGGACGAACAGACGGGGCCCGTTCCACCAGTCCGCCAGCCGCATCCTCGCCGGGGTGATGTCCGGGCCGGGGAGGCGGGTCTTGAGGGCGCGGGCGGAGCCGCCCACCAGTTCCTTGAGGGCGTCCACGGAGACCGCGTGGCCCAGCTGGTACTCGGCGGGGACGGCGTCGACCAGGTCGCGGCGGTAGTCGACGACCAGGACGCGGGCCTCGGCGGCGGTGTAGCGGGACGTGATGGCGTTGGCGGCCAGGCGCAGCAGGTTGGTCTTGCCGCTCTCGGAGTCGCCGATGGCGACGAGGTGCGGGGTCCGGCTGAAGTCGTGCCAGACCGTGGAGAGCGTCTCCTCGTCCAGGCCGAGGGGCAGGCGGAGGCCGTCGCCCAGCTCGGCCGGCGGGAGCGCGGAGGCCGGCAGGCGGTGCGGGAGCATCCGTACGGGCGGGGCGGGCGGGCCGCTCCACTCCGCGGCGATTCTCTCCACCAGGGCGGTGACGCCGTCCGCGAGGTCCTCGGAGCCGTTCTGGCCGTCGATTCGCGGGAGCGCGGTCAGGAAGTGGAGTTTGTCGCCCACGGTCAGGCCTCGGCCCGGAGTGCGGGGCACGGTGGCTGCCTTGCGGACGTCCACCACGGAGTCCATGGTGTCACCGAGCCTCAACTCCAGCCGGGTGGCGCTCTGGTCGCGGATCTGCGCGGACAACTCCACCCAGCGGGTGGTGGTGACGATGAGGTGGATGCCGTAGTTCAGGCCGCCGGTGGCGAGTTGGTTGAAGGTGGGCAGCAGGTTGTCGAAGTTCTGCTTGACCTGTGCCCAGCCGTCGACGACGAGGAAGACGTCGCCGTGCGTCTCGTCGGCGAACTCCCCGGCCGCCCGGCGCCTCCGGTAGGTGGCCATGGAGTCGATGCCGTGGTCGAGGAAGAACTGCTCGCGCTGGTTGAGCACGCCCGTGACCTCGGCCACCGTACGGCTGATGCGTTCGCTGTCGAGCCGGGCCGCGACCCCGCCGACGTGTGGCAGGCCGGCCAGCGAGGAGAGGGTGCCGCCGCCGAAGTCGAGGCAGTAGAACTGGACTTCGGCGGGGGTGTGGGTGAGCGCGAGTGAGGTGATCAGGGTGCGCAGGACGGTGGACTTGCCGCTCTGTGAGCCGCCCGCGATGGCGACATGGCCACCGCCCGCCGAGAGGTCCACCACAAGCGGGTCGCGGCGCTGGTCGAAGGGCTTGTCGACGAGGCCGACCGGCACCCGCAGGCGCCCTGTGCCGGGCCAGCCGGCCGCGGACAGGCCCCGGTCGGGCGTGGGGGCCAGGCCCGGGAGCAGCGCGTCCAGGGTGGGAGCCGCGCCGAGCGGGGGCAGCCAGACCTGGTGGGCGGTGGGGCCGTGGCCGCGCAGCCGGTCCAGGGCCACGGACAGCAGGCTGTCGGTGGACTCGGTCTCCTCCTCGCGTTCCGGTTCGGGTACGGCGGCGGGGGTGCGTGGCACCACCCAGCCCGCCGACCAGGGCACCACCTGGCTGGCCACCCGCGCCTGTACGACGGCGCCGCGCCGGTGCCGGTAGGGGCCGGAGACGTAGGCCGCCCGGAAGCGGGTCAGCGCGTCCACGCCGCTCTTGAGGAAGCCGGCGCCGGGCTGCGAGGGCAGCTGGTAGGCGTCGGGGACACCGAGGACGCCCCGGCTCTCCATCGCGGAGAAGGTCCGCAGGCCCACCCGGTAGGAGAGATGGCTCTCCAGTTGGTGCATACGGCCCTCGTCCAGGCGCTGGGAGGCGAGCAGGAGGTGGACGCCGAGGGACCGGCCGAGGCGGCCGATCATCACGAACAGGTCCATGAACTCGCGGTGTGCGGCGAGGAGTTCGCTGAACTCGTCGACGACGATGAACAGGCTGGGGAGGGGTGCGAGTGGGGTGCCGGCGGCGCGTGCCTTCTCGTACTCCAGCGCTGAGGAGTAGTTTCCGGCCGCCCGCAACAGCTCCTGGCGGCGGATGAGTTCGCCGTGCAGGGCGTCCTGCATTCGGTCCACCAGGGCGACTTCGTCGGCGAGGTTGGTGATCACGGCGGAGGTGTGCGGGAGTTCGTCCAGGCCGAGGAAGGTGGCGCCGCCCTTGAAGTCGACCAGGATGAAGTTCAGCGTCTCGGAGGAGTTGGTGAGCGCCAGTCCCAGCACGAGGGTGCGCAGGAGTTCGCTCTTGCCGGAGCCGGTGGCGCCGATCAGCATGCCGTGCGGGCCCATGCCGCCCTGCGCGGACTCCTTGATGTCGAGTTCGACGGGTCCGCCGTCGGCACCGATCGCGACCGGCACGCGCAGCCGGGCGGCGCCGGTGTGCTTGCGCCACAGGGTCGCCGGGTCGTGCCGGTACAGGTCGGGGATACCGAGCAGGGTGGTCAACTGGACGTCGGCGGCGAGCGGTTCGGCGGAGTCGGCGGTCAGGCCCATCCGGTAGGGGGCGATCAGCCGGGCCAGTGACTCGGCGGCGGCCGGGCCGACCCGGTCGGGGCGGCCGAGCAGCGTCGTCTGTTCCTTGCGGGTACGGTCGGTGCGTACGAGCCGGACGGCCGCCGGGGTCACGTCCAGCCGCAGGGTGGAGCGGCCGGGGCGCCAGGTGAGGGAACCCGACAGGTCGAGGACGATGGTGTTGCGGAATCCGGGGCCGTCGAGACGGTGACCGGCCGGCACGGTGACGCCGTCGACGACGATCACCGTGAACGGCTCGTCACGGCCGGGGACCGCTTCGGGATCGAAGACCGGGCGCTCGGTGAACTCGGCGCCGAGCAGGTCCTCCAGGTCGTTGAAGGCGGTGGCGACCATCCGGGCGGGGCCCGCGCCGTCCTGCTCCTGCGGGTGCAGGTTGTGTGGCAGCCACTTCACCCACTCCCACTCCGCGCGCCGCTCGTCGGACACGCACAGCGCCACCCACAGCTCCTCCGGCGGGTGGAACAGGGCGAGTTGACAGAGCGCGGCCCGCACCATGGCGCGTACGGCGGCGTCGTCGCCGCGGGTCAGGACGCGGGACCAGGAGCGCAGGTAGAGGGCGATGGGCTGCTCGGGCACCGTGCTGTAGGCGCGGACGAAGCGGCGCAGGGCGTGCGCGCTGAGCGGTTCCAGGTCCTCGACGGGCTTGGTGGACAAGGGGTTGAGCCGCATAGCGAACTGCTGGTCTCCGACGGCTATCCGCACCTCGCCGAAGTCCTCGTCCTTGACGCGCCGTTCCCAGAGGCGGGTGGTACGCACCATGGTGCGCAGCACCTTGGGGTCGGGGTGCCGCCAGGCCAGCGCCAACTGCTGCTCCACGACGGCCCGGTGGACCTTGCGGCGGGTCTGGGTGAGATAGCGCAGATAGTCGCGGCGCTCACCGCGCAGCCGTTCCTTGCGTTCGCCCGCCTTGCGCATCACCTGGCCGACCATCATGGCCGCGGACGCCAGCACCATCATGCCGAGCGCGATGTACATGAACGCGCCGTTGCCGCCGCCGGGCCTGATGAACATCAGCATCATCGACACCGACATCATGGCCATCGGCAGATACGTCCAGATCGCCGAGCTGTCCGCGACGACCTCGGGGAGCGTCGGTGGTTCCTGGAGAGTCAGCTCGCCCTCGGGCATGTCCGGACCCCGGCGGCGGGCCGGCCTGCGGAACAGAACCACGCTCAACGGACATGCTCCTTCGAAGGGTTGGACAAGGGCTGAAATGCCGCCTGGTCGTGAGCCGGCCAACTGGGGCGTGCCGGTGGGGCTTTGTGACACGCCACTGAAACGGGACCCATAATTCCGTTCGATCGGCGGTCAGTAGTCTGCATGCCATCAACTCGTACGTCCAAGCGGACGCGAACGAGTCCACCGCCCGAACTTCTCTGGAGACGTGAGCTTCACGATGACCGACAGCTCCGTGGCGGGCCTGTGCCGCCTCACGGTACGGGCCCCGGCCAGGACCATCGATCTGGCGGTGCCCGCCGACGTACCCGTGGCCGATCTGCTGCCCACCGTGCTGCGGTATGCCGGGGAGGACATCGAGGAGAACGGGCTGGAGCACGACGGCTGGGTCCTGCAGCGCCTGGGCGGCGCTCCGCTGGACGAGGAGGGCACCCTGGAGGCGCTCGACCTCAAGGACGGCGAGGTGGTGTATCTCCGCCCGCACACCGAGTCGTTGCCGGAGGTCCGGCTGGACGACCTGGTGGACGGTATCGCCAACGTCACCCGGGACCGGCTGCACGGCTGGAACCCGGCCGCCGGCCGTCGGCTGCTGCTCGGTATGACAGTGGCCGCCCTGGCCCTGGGCCTGCTGGTGCTGGCCTGGCCCGGCGGCCCGGCCGGGGTCCGGATCGGCACCGCGGGCGTGGCCGGGCTGCTGCTGCTCGCGGGGGCGGCCTCGGCCAGCCGGGCGGTCGGTGACGCGGCGGCGGGCGCGACCCTGGGATTCATGGCGGCGCCCTATCTGGCGCTGGCGGGCTGGCTGGTGCCGGGCGGCGAGATCGCCGGCCCCGACGCCCACCAGGTGCTGGGCGCACGGCTGTTGGCCGCGGCGGCGGCCGGGGCGGGGGGCGCGGTGCTGGCGCTGGCCCTGGCGGCGGTGCGTACACCCCTGTTCGTGGCCTCCGCGCTGGTGGCCGTGGCGGGGGCGCTCGCGGGGGGCCTGATGAGCGTCCTCGACCTTTCCGTGGACGGCGCCGCGGCGACGGTGGCCGTGCTGGCGGTGCTGCTGGGCGGCTTCGTACCCTCCCTGTCGTTCAAGCTGGCCGGGATGCGGATGCCGGCGCTGCCGACGAACGCGCAGCAGCTCCAGGAGGGCATCGAGCCCTACAACGGGCGGGACGTGGCCACTCGTACGGAACTCGCGAGCGGCTGGATGACCGGCCTGTACGCGGCGACCGGCGTCCTGTGCGCGGGCGCGCTCGTGCCACTGACCAGGAACCCCGGCCTGCCGGAGACCCTGACCGCGGTGGCGCTGGCGCTGCTCCTGCTGCTGCACGGCCGGGGCATGGTCAACGTGTGGCAGCGGCTCGCCCTGGTGCTGCCGGGCTCGCTCGGTGTGGCGCTGCTGGTGCTCGCGCTGGCCGTGGACGCGGAGCCGGCGGACCGCCCGCTGCTGGTGGTGGGGCTGCTGGCGCTGGCCACCATCCTGGCCGTCGCCTCCTGGACGGTACCGGGGCGGCGGATGCTGCCGTACTGGGGCCGGGCGGCGGAACTGGTGCACTCCCTGCTGGCGATGGCCCTGCTGCCACTGACCCTGTGGGTGCTGGGCGCGTTCGCCGCGCTGCGCGCGATCACCGGCTGAGACAGCGCGTGCCCCCCTGTCCGGGCGGCTCGTGTTCCGGCCGGGTGCGGGGCAACCGGCGTACCCGAACCGGCGAGGGCGGGTGTACTGCCTCTTCGCCCGCCCTGACCCGGCCCCGCCCCACCTCGCCCCGGCCGTACGGCTCCACCACCGGACACCCCCCTGCCACCCCCGGCCTATTGGAAGGACCCGCGGTACATGCAGTCCAAGCGCGACCAGGTGCAGGCGCACACGTTCATCATGAGCCGGCTCACCTCGGGCATGCTGCTCGCCGATCCGGACGCCCCGGAGAGCCCGCTCGGGCGTACCACCCGGGGTGCGGTGGCCGGGCTGCTGATCACGGTGCTGCTCGCCGCGGGGGCGGTGGTGTTCGGTCTGGTGTCGCCCGGCGGCAACGACTCCTGGCGCAGCGGCGAGAGTCTGATCGTCAACCGGGAGACGGGGGCCCGCTATCTCTACCTCAACGGGCGGCTTCGCCCGGTGCGCAACTATTCCTCCGCGCTTTTGATCGGCGGCGCGGACCTGAAGACCACCGATGTGTCCACGGCGTCGCTGCGCGGCACGCCCGTGGGCGCCGCGGTCGGTATCTCCGGAGCGCCGGACTCGGTGCCCGGCACCGGCGACCTGGAGTCCGGCGCCTGGCAGGTCTGCTCCGCGCTGGGCAGCACGGCCGCGGCGGACGGTACGGTCACCACGCGCCCCGTGACGGCCCTGGTCGCCGGGGGCGCGGTGGCGGGCGACCCGGTCGGCGCCGGGGCCGCGGTGCTGGTGAGCGGCCCGGACAAGAAGACGTACCTGGTGTGGCAGGGCAGCCGGCTGCCGCTGGACACCGCGTCCGGCGCGCTGCTCTCGATGGGGTACAGCTCGGTGACCCCCCGCCCGGTCTCCGCCGCCTTCCTGGACGCCCTGGTGCCGGGCGCCGCGCTGGCCCCGCCGCAGATACCGGGGCTGGGGTCGGCGGGGCCCTCGCTGGGCGGTACGGCCACCAAGGTGGGCCAGGTGTTCCGGATCACGGTGCCGGGCGCCGACTCGGGCACCGGGGCCGGCGGCGAATCGGGCGGCCAGTACTACCTGTTGCGCGATGAGGGGCTGGTCCCGGTCACCGCGACCGGTGCCGCGTTGCTGCTGGGCGATCCGGACGTCCGCGCCAAGGCGTACGCCGGTGCCTCGCCCGCCGCTGTACCGGTCGGCGCGGACGTGCTCAAGGACCACCAGGCGCCCGGCAGTTCCGGCGTCGATCCCTCGGCCTCCGGACTGCCCGACGTCCCCCCTCGCGCGATGCGCGTGCCGGCCGGCTGGACGGCTTGCGCACAGGTGAAGCCGGGGGCGGACGGCGTCCGGGTCAGTTCCCTGCTGGTGCGGGAGAGCGAGCTCGCCCCGGTCACCCAGGCGAGCGGCGAGCCGGTGGCTGCGGCCTGTCTGCCGGTGGACGCGGTCGTGGTGCGGCCCGGCCACGGTGTGCTGGTGCGGGCGCTGAGCGCGGGCGGCGGCGCGGTCGGCGCGGCGACGTACCTCGTGGGCGACGACGGGGTGAAGTACCGGGTGGCCTCGAAGGCGGCTCTCGCGGCGCTGGGCTACGCGGAGTCCGACGCACGCCAGCTTCCCTCACCGCTGCTGGCGATGCTGCCGACCGGGCCCGACCTGAGCCAGGAGGCGGCGACCGGGGCGGCGGCCCCTTCGTCGGCAGGGACGGCTGCGCTGTGCGGTCGTACCCCCGACGCTTCCGGCGTTTCAGGGGTTTTCGGCGCTTCGGAGAATGCCGGGAAGTTGCTTTCAGGTAAAAGCAGTTGATCTGTGGCCGATCCAACTACCCCTGAGTCGCGTCATGTTGCAACCATTTCGCAGGCAACTCTAGTCTCTTGACGTCAAGGCAGTAACGCGAGTCGACGCGGTACCCGATCCCGAGGAGGGAACGATGGCAGGCAACGGCCAGCAGTCCAATGAACAGGCGACCCGCAACGGCATCCAGGCGCTGGAGGCCGCCTTCAGCGGCATCCTGAAGTCGAAGCAGGACGTCGACCAGACCCGCGCCACACTCTCCAGCGGCTACCAGGGCAGCGACGGCGGCCAGTTCGGCTCGCTGCTCAAGCAGTGGGACGACCAGGCCACCAGCATCCTGCGGAGTCTTGAGGACATGGTCGACAAGCTCAACCAGAGCCTGAGCCAGCACGGCAAGACCCAGGGTTCGTCCAACGAGTCGATCAACTCGGCCTATTCGCAGTCGCAGGCCGCCTTCGACCAGCTCGCCGGCTGACCGACTCACTGGTCCGTACCCCGCTCAAGCCCCACATCCCCCCCAGCGCAGGAGAGGTTCCCATGGGTGACAACCTGACCGACGGTTACATCTACGTCGACTACAACCACATGAACAACGCCGCCGACGACATGGTCCAGCAGACCAAGGCGATCGCGAACACCATCGCGTCGCTGGAGTCCGAGCTCAACGAACTGGTGAAGTCCTGGTACGGCGAGGACGCCACCATGTACCGCCAGAAGCAGCAGGCGTGGGACGCGGCGGTGAAGAACATGGAGACCCTGCTCACCTCGCACTCCGCGCTGCTGACGGACATCTCCGACAGCTACCGGTACAGCGAGAACTCGCTCTCCCAGCTCTGGTCCGAAGTCCAGATAGGCCGCTGACGCCGGACGAACCGGACGGACGGCCACCGGGGCCGGAGCCCGTCCGGTTCCACCGTCGTCCCCGACAACCCAGCAGGAGGAAGCCATGGCGGATCTGACCCGTCTGGACGCGACGTCACTGGGCACGTTCAGGACGCACGCCCTGGCCGAGTTCATCACCGATCTCAAGGCCATCATGAAGGACGACACGAACGGTGTGCGCTCGGTGCACAGCGTCGTCAAGGGCCTTGTGCCGGCGGAGCACTTCGGCGAGAACGCCGTACTGGGCATCGGTCTCATGGGCGCCGACGACGTCACCTACGGCAAGACCCTGGTGTCCTCGGTCCTGTCGGCCGCGACGTCGATCGACACCATTCTCGACGCCCAGGGCGACCTCTTCGACGACATCGACGACAACCTCGAAACCACCATCCGCACACTGCTGAAGACGCAGGGCACCACCCTGGAAGGCATCAACGGCGAGAAGTTGCTGGACATCTGGTCGGACATCGACGGCGATCTGTCCGAGGGCGAGGACGACTGATCCGGGCGGCCCCGCGCCGCCCCACGCCGTACGTCCCCCTCTCCCCCACCTCACCCAGCGGAGCCCGCCATGCCGGCCAAGCACGACCCCGACGACACCTGGGGCCAGGCAGTCACCCTCCTCACCGGCTACGCCGTACCCAGCCGGAAGACGCTCTTCGACACCCTGAGCAGCAAGGATCACATCCCGCTGATGCGGGGCGGCCTGGAGATCCTCGTCTCGACCTCGCTGACCGCGAACAACTTCACGGCCCTGGTCGGCTGGCACACCCAGGAGGGCGAGGACTACGACCTGGCGTTCGTCGACGCCGGCGGTGACGGCAAGCACGACTACGGGACCCTCTACCAGGCCACCCTGGTTTTCATCGGCGTACCGGTGGACGGGAACGGCCGGGCCCGGCTGCTCGACGGCGGCGAGTCGATGAGCGGCGGCAAGTTCACCGGGAGTCAGGGCGACGAGTGGGACTTCACCCCGCTCGGGCAGTACGCGGGCGGCTCCAGGGCCGCGCTGCAGAAGCTGCTCACCGACGGGACCACCCGCGGCTTCTCCTTCAACGGCTACGACGTGCAGAACGCCGAGGCCGTGGACACCAACTCCTTCGAGCGGACGGGGCTGGCCTTCGACCGGACGATGACGTTCTTCAAGACCCACGCCGCGACACTGGCCCAGTGGGAGACCTCGCTCGGTGAGGAGAACGCGGCGTGGCGGGGCCAGGCGGCGGGGCTGTTCTGGCATCTCATCCACCAGCTGCGCACGAACTACGACGACTACGTGGACCAGCTCGGCGGCACCACCTTCACCGCGACGCAGAACTTCAGCAGCGGCCACGTCCCTCAGTCGAAGCTCAGTGAGGCACTGGCGAAGGCCCAGCAGGCCCTGCGGACCGCGGCGACGGATCTCGACACCGCGTGGACCACCTGGGCCAGTGACGGGCGGCACGACCCGCACCGCATCCTGATGGAGATCCTCGACAAGGTCTCCGTGTGGGTGCTGGAGAACAACATCAAGCAGACCACCGTGTACGCGGACGAGTCGACGTACTCCTACCGGACGAGCGACAACTTCAAGCAGAACCACCCCACTTACGGGAACCTCAAGGACTACCCCGGGTCCTGGAAGAAGATGGCCGACGACGCCGTCGCCGTCTGGGACAAGCACGTGCAGGACGTACTGGTCACCGCGGCGAGCACGGTGCTGACCAACCTCAAGACGGCGTGGAGCGACCTGGAGGACGCCTTCGAGGAGCTGGAGACGAAGGACACCTCCACGCTCACCGAGCAGTACGAGGAGGACCGGCGCGACATCCTCGAAGAGCAGGCGAACCAGAACCAGGAGAACCTCAACAACTCGCTGAACAACCTCGGCCAGAACCTGAACACCCTGGGGGCCGGGCTCGGGGACGGCCTGAACAATCTGGGCGACAACCTGGGGAACAGCCTCAACGGGTTGGGCGACGGGCTCGGGGACAGCCTCAACGGCCTCGGCGACGGACTGGGCGACAGCCTGGACGGGCTGGGGGACGGGCTGAGCGGTCTGGGCGACGGGCTGGGCAACAGCATCAACGGTCTCGGGGACGGGCTGAACGGGCTCGGTGACGGCCTCGGGAACAGCCTGAGCAACCTGGGCGACGGGCTCGGTCTCGGCGACGGTACGGGCCTGGGCACCGGCCTGGGTACGGGTCTGGGTACGGGTCTGGGCCCCGGCCTCAATCTCGGTGGTGCCGACGACGGCAACGACGCCACCAAGGGCTCCACACTCACCAATCCGGACGGCAGCACCACCACCCTCAACCCCGATGGAACGCTGACCACCCGTTACCCCGACGGCACCTCCCAGCTCCTGGACCCCGAGACCGGCCTCGTCACGACGACCGCCCCGGACGGCACCGTCACCACCGGCGATCTCACCGCCCCCGGCGGCGTCACCAACCCGGACGGCAGTGTCACGAGGCTCAACCCGGACGGGACCCTCACAACCAGGTTCCCCGACGGCACCGTCACCACCATCGACCCGGACACCGGCAAGCTCACCACGACCAACCCCGACGGGTCGGTCGAGACCGGCAACATCAGCACGAGCGGCCTTGGCGACGGACTCGGTGACCTCGACCTGACCAGCCCCACCGTCATCCCCCCGACCACCAGCAGCAGTTCCCTCGACGGTCTGAGCACCCTGGGCAGCCTGGGCGACGGCCTGACCGGTTCCGGCAGCGGCCTCGGCTCGTCCCTCGGCCGCGGCTCGGGGCTCGACTCCAGCAGCCTGCTGAGCACCACCGGCGGCTACGACAGCGGCAGTTACGCCGACTACGACGACGGCGAGGACAGCACGAGCGACCTGCTGTCGGGCGGCGCCCTGGGCGCCCCGCTCACCGCGGCCGCGAGTTCGGGCGGCGCGGCGGACAGCTCGGGCTCGGCGGGCTCCGGCGGGACACCGCTGTTCCCCGGCATGGGAGGGATGGGCGGCGGCGGTGCCGGCGGTGCCGGTGGCGGCGGCAACGGCTCCTCGGAACGGGTCCGTAACGTCCTCACCGAACCCGGCGGGAGCAGCGGCAGGCGCGGCGGCCGGTCCGGGAACCGCAGGGGCGCCACGGAGGACGAGGAGCTGACCGTCGCCCGGGGGCGCGGCACGTCCACGAGTTCCGGCGCCGCCTATCCGATGGGCGGCCCCGGGGGCGCCGGGCAGGGCGACCGGTCGACCGAGAGCGGCACCCGTGACCGGCAGAGCTGGATGGCCGAGCCGGAGGACGAGGACGTGTGGGGCACCGACGAGGGCGGCGCGCCGGCCGTGATCGGACGGTGAGCGTGCTGGGCGTACTCAGGGTGCTGCGGAAGCTGAGCGAGATGAGACGGGCGACCGGGGAGGCGGGGGCATGAGCGACATGCGGGAGACGATCGAGCAGCGGCTCGCCCGGGCCATCGCCGATCTGGAGACGACCCAGACCGAGGTGGCGCGGGCGGAGCGCGAACTCGCCGACGCCAGCGCCACCGTACGGTCCCCCGACCGTTCGGTGCAGGTCACCGTCAGCGCGCAGGGCGATCTGACCGAGCTGAAGTTCCTGGACGACAAGTACCGCACCATGTCCGCCACCCAGCTGGCGGCCAGCGTCCTGGAGGCGGCCCAGGAGGCCCGTGCGGTGATGGCACGCCGGGTGATGGACACGTTCGAGCCGTTCACCCGGCCCAGCGACGCGGTGCCCGAGATGACCGGGGTGAACGTCGACTGGCAGAAGATCTTCGGCCCGGGGGTGCTGGACGGCCCCCGGGGCGGTGCGGGCCGTTCGTCGTCCAGCCGACTGCGCGACGAGATCAACGAGGACATGGAGGACTGATCGGTCATGGCCGAGGGAAACGCGTACTACGCCGAGCCGGACAGGCTGGCGGCGGGTGTCCGGCAGATCAACGCGATCAGCTCACTCGCCCACGAGATGCTCCGTGACTTCACGACCACAGTGAACGACACGCGCGGGTGGCCGGGCAGGGACGACAGCTTCGCGCAGGAGGTCGTCCCGGCGGAGCTGAAGGAGCGTGAGACGGCCGTCCAGACCGGGTCGTCCCTGGTCGACGCGGTGGTGAGCGTCGCCGACGGCACCATGAGCAACCTGTCGAACATCCGCAGCACCCAGATGGGTGTCATGGACTCGATCAACTCCGCGGGCAGCCGCGGCGGAAGGCACTGACCCTGCCATGAGCATCATGGTCTCGCCCGAGCTCAACAACCTGCTCTTCGTGCTCATCGGCGAGAAGATGCTCCAGGCGGACGAGGACCTTGCGTACGCCAGTCACAAGCCGTACAAGCGGCTCGGCAAGAACGTCCGCAGCCTGTCCGACCTGATCGAGGAGTCCGTCAGGGGCGTCGGCACGGCGCTGCCGCCCCAGGTCGGGCAGCAGTACGTACGGGCGATGCGGCTGTTCGTGGACAACGGCGGTACGAACTATCTGCGGGAGTTCGCCAAGCAGTTGGACGACGTCGGCGACGGCCGGGTGAAGACCTCCATGGACATCATGGAGTCGAAGTGGCAGATCATCGCCGAACTGGTGCGGCTGCTCATCGAGTTGGCCATCATCACGGCGCTGTCCTTCTTCACCGGCGGTTCGTCGGCCAGCCAGATCGCCACGGCGAAGGCCCGCAGCCGCGTCTCCATCCTGGCCACCCTGGACCAGTTGCTCAAGCGCACCCATGTGATGCCGAGTCTGTCGGAGGCGTTCGACGAGGCGTTCCAGACCTTCGTGGTCCGGCTCGCGATGATGACGATGGCCCCGGAGGGCCGCCGTCCGGACGGCTTCGACTGGAACCAGATCCTCCAGGACGGCGTCTTCGGCGCCTTCACCGGCATGTTCCACGGGGCGTTCGACTCGATCACCAAGAACCTCGGCAAAAACCTCAAGAACTGGCTGGACGGCCCCGGGACCAACCCCTTCACCAAGTCGAACACCAAGAACATCACCGACGACATCACCTCGAAGTTCAACGCTCCACCGAAGCCGTCCCCGGGCGACAGGTTCGGCCGGGGAGTCGGCGACGGCGCCAACGAGTTCCTGGTGGCCGGCGGTTCGGAGGCGGTCGCGGAGATCTTCGTCAACGGGATCTTCAACGGTAAGTGGGAGGGGAGTTGGGAGACCTTCGTCGGCGCGGGCATGAGTTCCGTGGTCACCTCGGCGCTGTTCTCCGGGGCGTCGTCCCTCGCCGGCAAGTTCGGCTCCAACTTCGACTTCAGCAGCGTCAACGTGTTGCCGGTCACCGGGGACGGCGAGGGTACGGGCAAGAGCGGCAAGGGCAGTAGCGGGCGCGGCGACTCCGACAGCGGCAGTACTCGGGGTATCGGGGCCGAGGGTGGGAACGGCACCGGGTCCGTGAACCTGGTGAACGGTGATTTCTCCGGTGCGGACGGCATCGGCGGTGTCGTCGGTTCGGGGGGCGTCGGGGCGCTCGGCGGTGTGGGGACGGTGTCCACCACGTCCTCCGGCTCCGCTGCCACGCCGTCCACCGGAAGCAGCGGCTCCTCCCCCGGCGGTGCTCCGGCGAGCAACTCCCCTTCCACGGGCGGGACTCGGGGCAACCAGTCCAACGGCACGGACACCGACCAGGAGTCCGACGGCTCCTCGGACACGGTCGAGGCCGAGGGCACGGGGGAATCTGCCGGGCCCGGCGCCACGAACTCCCAGGACTCCACGGGTACGGGCGACTCCGCCACCCAGATCCAGGGCGCAGGGTCGGACGCCCCGAACTCCGCCAACGTACCGACCACCGGTTCGGCACACACCGGCTCCGGGGCCCCGCAGCCTGCCCGCACCACATCGACGGGGGACGACACCCAGACCCTGACGGATTCGGGATCGGGGACGGGGTCCGAGTCGGACTCGGGGGCCCAGTCCGAGGCGGGGTCGGGGGCGGCATCGGGGTCGGGGTCGGGGTCGGGTGCCAACTCCGGGGCTGTGTCCGAGTCCGGAGCCAACTCCGGGTCCGACTCCGGGGCCGGCTCCATCCCTGCGCCGGAGTCCGACTCCGGGTCCGACGCGGCAACCGCCGTGAACCCAGTCGCGGCCACCCCACTGCCGACCGGCATCGCGCCCGTCCCTGGCGCTTCCCCCGCCCCCGGCGGTTCCCCTACCACTGGCACTTCCCCGGCCGCCGGCGCTTCCCATTCCGGCGGCTCGCAGCAGTCCCCCTCGACCACATCCACCTCCGCGCCGCAGCCGTCGCAGCGCGGTGCCGCCCCGGCGGAGTCCGGCGCCGGGGCGGATACGTCCGGTTTCGGCATACGTCGTCTCACCGACGCCGGCGGCCCGGTCACCGAGCTGACCGTCGAGGTGGAGTTCACCGGCACCGACGCCGTCCCGGAGGCGGAACGACAGGCTGCCTGGGACCGGATGGCCGCCGGTGCGGAGGGGATCTTCAACGCCCCGGGCCACCGGCTCGCCAACGGCGACCGCGTCCAGGTCACCGTCGTGCCGGTGCCTCCCGGCCAACGCGCGCCCCTGAAGGCGGATTCGGAGCTGGACCTCGTCCAGCGGATCGGCGACAGGCTGGGCCTGCGCGACCCGCTGCCCCGCCAGGAGAGCGCACCCCTACCGGACTCCGTCCGTACGGTCGGCACACCGCCCGCCGACATCAGCGCGCCGTCGCGCATCGCCACGGAGTCCCGCCCGACCGACACTCCCGGGACAACTGCAGATACGGCGTCCCAGTCCTCCCAGGGCGCCGACCCGCCTGCCCCTGTCCGGGTCACGGCGACGTCGCAGGCATCGTACGAAGTGTCAGCGGGCGGCTCGTCGGCCGTTCCCTCGCCGGAGACGGACGAGGCCGACGTGGTAGAGACGTCCGCCGTGGACAAGGGGAAGGGCCGGGCGGTTCCGGCCGACCCTGCGGACGACCAGGCTTCGCCGGAGCATCCGGAGGATCCGGCGCAGTCACCCGACGCCTACCGGCGGCAGTTGGCCGGCTACGACGCCGAACAGGCGCTGGCCGACTACGGTTCGGCGTTGACCGAGCTGGGGCGGGCGCAGGCGGACTTCGACGCGGCCGAGTCGGCGCGGGCCTCGGGCGAGGGTACTTCGCACGGCCGTGACTGGGCCGAGGCGCAGGGGCGGATGCACGACGCGCAGTCCCGGGTCACCGACGTGATCAACCATCTGACGGTGCTGGAGGTCGACGCGCCGTCGTCGGAGGTCGACGAGGCGGACCTGATCCGACGGCCACGGCTGCGTGGCGGGGTCCTCGGCTTCGGCCGGCCCCAACCGCAGGATCTGCTGGCCAGCCCTGCCGGGCCCTCCCTCGTCTATCCGCCCCGGCGGAACGTCGTGCACAAGACGTTCCGCTGGATGAAGCCCAACAGGGCGGAGACCAACCGGCTGGCCCCGGTCGCCACCGCGATCAACACGGGCGGGCCGGTGCCCGGAATTCGTATGAACGACGACAGAACCACGTTCAAGGCCGACTGGGACCCGGTGACCTTCGGCAATCTGGACCCGCTGACCCGGGCGACACTCCGGGAGGAGATCCGGGACCCCATCAACCAGGCGCATCCCGAGATGCAGCTGCTCAGCAGCGCCGCCTGGTGGAAGGCGGTGGGGCAGCTCGACCACCGTACGGCCGGTTTCTGGCGCGGGCAGGAGGCTCGGACGCGGGCGCTGGAAGCAGAGATCACCCGGCAGTTGAACAACCGTCCTCCCTCGTTGTCCCCGGCCGAACTCGCGACCGTGGACGCCACCCTGCAGGCCGCGCCGGACGCCCTCACCGGCGCCACCACGCTGCTGAACACACACCAGGGTCTGATCCTCGGGGAGACGCACGGCGCGTCCACCAGCTGGCCCTTCCTGATCAACAACATGGCCGCACTGCGAGCCCAGGGCATGGGAACCATCTACGTGGAGGCACTGCGCGGCGACAGTTTCGCGCCCTCCCTGAACGCCTATTTCCAGGCCCCGGTCAACGCGCCCATGCCCGTTGAACTGGACCGGATGGCCACGCTGTACGACTCCTCGCACAACTCGCAGGCCGGTCTCGGGCTGCTGGCCACCCTGGAGGCCGCCCGGGCGAACGGAGTGCGGGTCGTCGCCATGGACGGCCTCCCCGCCGCATCGTCGATGACATCAGGCTGGGGAAGCTACGAGCGGGCGGTGAAGTTCAACGCCTACGCGGCACTGACGGTCCAGCGCGACCGGGTCGGCCGCAATGACGGCTATATCGCGGTGATCGGCAAGGCGCACTCCGACTGGCACCTTCCGCCCACGACCCCCCACCCGCCGGGCGGACCCGTCCTCCCGGCCCACTATCCGGGCCTCTCCCAGCTGCTGCACCTTCCCTCGGTCGAGCTGAACGCCCAGTCGACGGCCCTGGACCGCATCCTGCCGACCGCCGTACTCCCGCCCGGCGTCTACGACCCGACCATCGACGACGACACACTTCCGACGCCGACGCCTACACCCACGCCTACGCCTCCGGGGTGGGATGCGGCGCGTGCCAAGGCCGTCCCCGTGGAGCGCTCGCATACCTGGGTCGACCCGGTGTCCAGGGCGAGGGCGGCCGATGGTTCGCCCACGCAGTACGTCGTACGGTCCGGATTCGACGTACGACGCTTCACGCACGACGGCGAGCCCGTCACCGACCTGACGGTCCACGTGCAGTTCACCAACGGCGACTCCGTGCCCGAGGCGGACCGCCAGGCCGTCTGGGACCGGATGGCGGCCGGCGTCGAACGGGTCTTCAACGCCCCCGGCCATCGGCTCCCCAATGGCGACCGCGTCCATGTCACCGTCGTACCGGTGCCCAAGGGCGGGCAGGCGCATCTGGAGGTGGAGCTGGCCGCACCGGCCGACGGTCGCGCCATGTCCCACCACGTGTGGCGCACGGACGGCTCGGACCAGGACTTCGTCCACGAGGTCGGCCACCAGCTGGGCCTGCGCGACGAGTACCGGGACGCCACCTCGCCCGGGCGCCCGCAGGTCGAGGGCAGCTTGATGGGCAACTACGGACTTCCGGTTCCGGCCTCCGTACGGGACGAGGCCGCCTCGACCGACACCGAGCAGCACTACACCCACGGCGGCCTGCGCCCCCGCCACCTGGCCCTGATCAACGCCCTGATCGGCGACGCCTCCCCCGCGCCCCGCGCCGAGACCGCCGCCGGCCCCGCTCGCGGGGCCGAACCCCTCGCACCCGCGACGACGCCTACGGGCGTCCCGGAACACACGTTGTGGCACCGACTCCTCGATGCCCCGGCCGACCAACAGCCCGCGCTGCTCACCGCGATCGGCGACAGCCGCGGCGGGACCGCCCCGTCCGACGACGAGGTGGCTCTCCGCGGGCGGGTACGGGACGGGCTCAGGAACCTGCCCGGGGTGACCGTGGCCGTGGAGGACGCGGCGAACTTCGGGCATCAGGCCGCCGCCACGATGATGATCGAGTCGCTCGCCGAGCTGGGTTACGAGGGCCGGATCACCGTGATCGCCCCGGAGAACGTGCGGCAGCGGCTTGTGAGTCTGCTCTCCCCGGCGGCGAGTGCCCGCGTCGACTGGGTGCCGGACACCTTCAGCACGACCGCCACCTACGACGCCGACACCCGCGACCGGAACGGCCAACTGGTCCTGGTCGCGGCCAACGACGCGCTGGTCGACGACGACCAACTCGCCGCCAACTTCCTGAACTTCACGGGCGCGGACCAGGCGGTCGTGCTGCGGCCGTACGCGTGGAACGGCGGCCACCGCTACCTCTACACCCGTGCCGACGCCGACGCGGACGTCACGGTCACGGACCTCGAAGGCGAAGCCGGCATCTCACCGAGCGCCCTGTACCGCTTCGAGGTCGCGCCGGTGACCGGTGCGGAACTGGACGACCTGATCGAGGCCGCGCACCTCTCCCCGGAACGGGAGGCGGGTCTGACGGCCGTGGCTCACGCGGTCGACGGCGAGACGATGGAGCTGATGCCGGCGTACGGCCTGCACAACCTGCATCCCTCGCAACGGGCTTCCACGCTGGCCGCCTTGGCGGAGGGCGTGCACGCGGCGGAGCTCGGCAAACCGGCCGTCGTACTGGCGCTGGGCAACGCGACGGTCGACTTCGCGCCCCGCCATCAGGCCCCGTGGCTCACCCAGGTGCGGCTGGACGATCCCGCGCTTCCCGGGGTGATCGCGGCGGCCGGTCGCGACGAGGTGATCGTCGTCGAGGCGGGGAATCTCTCCCAGGACCTGTTCCGGCAGCTGTACGGGATGGGTTCGCTGCCCGCCGTCGCGGAGGGCGCCAACACCACCAACACCCTCCAGGTGCAAGGGCGTCCGTACTTCTCGGTGCGCACCAACAACACCCCGTACGACCTGCTCGGTCACCGTGCGGAGACCGCGCCCCCGGGCATCGGCGGGGCCGTGGAGACACTGGAGGGCGTCACCGCGGCGCTCACCGCCGAGAGCGACTGGGGTGCTCGGCTGGGCGACGCTCCCGCCTGGCTGGCGGCAGGCCGTGCGGAGACCGCGTTCCAGGTGCTGCGGGGTCTGCACTCGGAGGCGGACGACAGCGGCGAGGAGAAGCTGTGGCTGGGTATCGACGAGATGGAACGCCTCCAGGAGGCTTTCGGCCTTGAGGTCGACACCACCGTCGCGGATGCCCTGGGACCGGATCGCCCCGACCAGGAGACGATCGACGCGCTGCTGGCTCCCCCGATGCTCGGTGAGCAGAAGTTCGAAAAAATTCTCAGGCTCCAGGACGAGTGGCTCGCCCTCAGCCCGGCCGACCGGGACGCGTTGCTCGCGGCGGCGGAGGATCTGCACCAGCGGCGTCTGAAGACCCTGCGGGAGGAGTCGGCGCAGTACTCGGTGGCTCCCGCGACCGAGCACATCACCGCCATCGCGTCGGCGATCAGCGAGGCGGCTCAGGACGACACTCAACTCGGCGGCTATTTCGCCCAGTTGACCCAGCAGGCGCGTCATCCGGCCAACGACCAGGTCCTCCAGGCGCTGGGCCGGGTCTTCCCGGCGGCGGCGGATACCGGCGCCGCCCGTGACACCCCGGCGACGGAGAGATCCTCCGTTCCGCCCGCCGTCAGTACGTCGTCCGTGAACGCGCCTCCGGCGGTGCCTGGTCCCGCCCCGTCCACGGCCCGGCAGCCCGAGGCAAGCACATCGGCCTCGGCCCCGTCCTCCTCGTCGACCACGAACGAAAACGAGGCCGAGGCCCGCAACAACGACAGTGACAGCGACGAGGAGGATTTCGGAGACTTCGCGGCCCTCGGTGACTTCGATCCCCTGTCCGCCTCGCCCGGCTCCAACCCGGACGACACCACCGTCGAGCAGTCCTCCCCCGAGCAGCCCGCCGTCGAACAACCCGCGACCGAGCGGGAGGTCGCCGCGAGCAGCGCCCGCGCCGCTCTGTCCGAGGCCGAGAACGGCATCGCGCGCGGCACCACCGACATCACCCGTCTGAACGAGCGGGCCACCGAGCACACGACGCGCATCCTCACCATCGACGCCCGCATCCCCGACGCGGAGAGGCGTGTCCGTAACACCGACTCGGTCGTCGCCGGGATCGACCGCGTCCGCTCGGCCCGGCCTAACCTGCCCGCGCCATCGGTTCCCGCCCAGGAACGCCCGGACCAGGCCCGGGCCAGACAGGCCCACCAGGCCCTCGACGCCCTGCGCACCGAGCGGGCCGCGCGGGAGCGGGCCCTTCGGGACGTCCACGACGAACTGGGCCGCGCACAGGCGGCCGTACAGGCGTGGGAGGGCCGGCTGCCCGAGTTGCGCGCCGCCGACCGGGACGCCCGGCAGGCCCTCGCGCAGTCTCTCGCCCCCGCCGCCGCGACTCCAGTTCCGCCCGCTGTCGGCGCCGACCCCCTCGCTCCGGCCACCGGGGCCGAGACGGCGCTGCGTCTGCGGGTGCGGGACGGTCTCGGGGACCTGCCCGGGGTGACCGTGGTCGTGGACATCGCGGCGAACTTCGGTCATCAGGCGGCGGCCACGATGATGATCGACTCGCTCACCGAGCTGGGGTACGAGGGCCGCGTCACCGTGATCGCGCCGCCCAATGTGCGCGATCGGCTGGACGTTCTGCTCTCCGCGCCGATGCGGGCGCGCATCGACTGGGTGTCGGACTCCTTCGACCCGACCGTCGCCTACGACACCACCAGCCGCCCGCGCGACGGCCACCTGGTCCTCGTAGCCGCCAACGACGCGATGGTGGACGACCCCGAACTCGCCGCCAACTTCCTGCGCTTCACCGGAGGAGACCAGGCGGTCGTGCTGCGGCCGTACGCGTGGAACGGCGGCCACCGCTACCTCTACACCCGAACCGGACCGGACGCCGACGCCGAAGTCACCGATCTGCAGGACACGGACGGCATCCCGGACAGCGCGCTCTACCGGTTCGAGGTCCCGCGCGTCACCGGGGCCGCCTTCGACGAGATGATCAACGCGCAGGTGGACCCGCCACAGCGGGCGGCGGGCCTGCGGGCGGTGGCTGCCGAAGTGGGCGGACAGCGCATGGAGTTGATGCCTGCCTACGGTCTGCACAACCTTCACCCCGCCGAGCGGGCCTCGACGCTCGCGGCGCTCGCGGCGGGTGTGCACGGGGCGGGGCTCGGCAGACCGGCGGTCGTGCTGGCCCTGGGCAACGCCACAGTTGGCTTCGCGCCCCGCCATGAGGCGCCGTGGCTGCGGCAGTTGACGCTGGACGATCCCGAGCTGCCGCGTGTCCTGGCGGAGGCGGGGCCGGACGACGTGGTGATCGTGGAGGCCGGGAACCTGTCCCAGGACCTGTTCCGGCAGGTGTACCAATTGGGGACGCTGCCCGCCGTCGTGGAGGGCGCCAACACCACCAACACCCTCCAGCTGCAGGGGCGTCCGTACTTCTCGGTGCGCACCAACAACACCCCGTACGACCCGCTGGCCGGCACTCCGGACGACGCGGCGGCGGTCGACGAGTTGCAGGCGGTCACCGCCGCGATCGTCGCCAGAAGCGCATGGGGCGAGGCCCTCGAAAACCTTCCCTCGTGGGAGGCGGCAGGCCGGGCGGAGACCGCTGTCAGCGTGCTGAACGCCCTGCCGCCGGACACCGAGTCCGACGACGGCCGGCTGCTGCTCGGGCCGGACGAGGCGGAACGTCTCCGCAGGGCGTTCGGCGAGCGGGCCGGCAGGGACATCGCGGCGATTCTTGGACCGGACCACGCCGACCTGGACACCGTCCGGGAGCTGATGGAGCCCGACCGGCAGAACGAGCCCTCGTACCGGCGGATGGCCCGGCTTTCGGAGCACTGGGTCTATCTCACCCCGGCCGAGCGCGACGCGTTGCTCGCGGCGGTGCAGGAGCTGCACGGGCAGTATCTGACGAATCTGGGTCAGGAGTCCGCCGCGTTCTCGGTGGCGCCGGACCCGCGGCAGGTCGCTCTTCTCTCCCGGGCGGTCGCGGACGCGCGCCGTCCCGACTCGCAACTGGGCGGCTATTTCGCCAGGTTGACCGAGCAGGCACACCGAGCGGACCACGACCAGGTGCTCCAGGCGCTGGGCGTGGTCTTCCCGCCGCAGCCGGCTCCCGGTGCCGATCCGCAGGCACCCACGGTCCGGACGGAGAGCGGTACGCGGCGTCCGGACGTGCCGGTGACGTCCGTACCGGCGTCTCCTCCCGGGTGGGACGCGGCGCGGGCCGGGGCCACCGTGGAGAAGCGGCGGCACAATTGGGTGGATCCGGTCTCGAAGCCCAGGGACGCCGACGGCGAGGTCACGCAGTACGTCGTCCGGTCCGAGTTCGACGTACGGCGGTTCACGCACGACGGTGAGCCGGTGGTGGACCTGACGGTGGAGGTGGGGTTCACCGGCGGCGACGCCGTACCTGAGGCGGATCGTCAGGCGGTGTGGGACCGGATGGCCGCCGGTGTGGAGCAGGTGTTCAACGCGCCGGGGCACCGGCTGGCCGGTGGGGTGCGGGTTCATGTCACCGTCGTCGCCGCGCCGCCGGGACGTCGTGCTCCTCTGACGGTGGAGTTGGTGGCCCCGGCCGCCGGGCGGCCCACCTCCCACCATGTGTGGCGCACGGACGGTACGGCATTCGACTTCGCTCACGAGGTCGGCCATCAACTGGGCCTGCGCGACGAGTCCCCCGACGCCACCGCACTCCAACGCCCGCGAATCCAGGGCAGTTTGATGGGCGTCTACGACCTGCCCGTGCCCGACCTCGGTGGCGAGCCGGCGTCCGGCTACACGCAGGGCGGTCTGCGGCCCCGCCACCTGGCGCTGCTCACGGCGCTGGTCGGCGACCCCGACCCGGTCCCGTCCTCGGAGGCGCGCACCGACCCGGCCCCCGCGGTCGGTGCCGACCCTCTGGCCCCGGTCTCGGAGGCGACGCTTCGGCGACGGGTGCGGGACGGTCTCGGGGCGCTGCCCGGCGTGACCCTCGTCGTGGACGACGCCGCCAACTTCGGTCATCAGGCCGCCGCCACCATGCTGGCCGACTCACTCGACGAGCTGGGCTATCACGGCCGTGTCACCGTCATCGCACCGGAGAACGTCCAACAGCGCCTCGGTGTCCTGCTCTCCGCGCCGCTGCGCGCCCGCATCGACTGGGTGACGGACACCTTCGACCCCGCCGTCGCCTACGACACCGCCAGCCGCCCGCGCGACGGCCATCTGGTCCTCGTAGCCGCCAACGACGCACTGGTCGACGACGCCGAACTCGCCGCCAACTTCCTGCACTTCACCGGCGCGGACCGGGCCGTCGTGCTCAAGCCGTACGCCTGGACGGGCGGCCACCGCTACCTCTACACCCGAACCGGGCCGGACGCCGACGCCGAAGTCACCGACCTCCAGGGCACGGACGGCATCCCGGACAGCGCCCTGTACCGGTTCCCGGTGCCGCGCGTGACCGGGGCCGCCCTCGACGAGATGATCGACGATCAGGCCTCGACTCCCGCGCGTGCGGTGGGTCTGCGGGCCGTCGCCCACGCGGTCGACGGCGACCGGGTGAACCTGATGCCGGCGTACGGCATGCACAACCTGCACCCCTCGGAGCGCGCGTCGACCCTGGGCGCCCTGGCGGAGGGCATCCACGGCGCCCAACTCGACCGGCCCGCCGTCCTGCTGGCGCTGGGCAACGCGACAGTCGACATCGCGCCCCGCCATCAGGCGCCGTGGCTGCGGCAGTTGACGCTCGACGATCCCGAACTGCCCCGCCTGATCGCGGAGGCCGGGCCCGGTGAGGTCATCGTCGTCGAGGCCGGGAACCTCACCCAGGACCTGTTCCGGCAGGTGTACCAGCTGGGCACGCTGCCCGCCGTCGTGGAGGGCGCGAACACCAGCAACATGCTTCAGGTGCTGGGGCGTCCGTACTTCTCGGTGCGCACCAACACCACTCCCTACGATCCGCTGGCCGGCACTCCGGACGACGCGGCGGCCGTGGACGCCTTGCAGCAGGTCACCGAGGCGATCGTCGCCCGCAGCGAGTGGGGGGAGGAGTTCGAGAACCTTCCCGCGGGGCTGATGGCGGGCCGGGCGGAGACCGCTCGCAGTGTGCTGGGTGCATTGCCCTCGGACACCGTCGACGGTGAGGTGACGCTGTATCTGGGATACAACGAACTGGTCCGCCTCCGGGCCGTGTTCGGTGACCGGACGCGTGAGGTCGTCCTCGGCGTCCTGGGAGGCGGCCACAGCGCCATGGACACGATCGACACCATGCTCGCTCCGGCCCCCGCGGGCATGCCCGACTACAAGTGGTCGATGCAGCTGCAGGAGGAGTGGGCCGAGCTGACCCCGGCCAACCGGGACGGTCTGCTGGCAGTGGTGACGGGAATCCATGAGGAGCAACTGGCCGATCTGAGGGCGGAGTCCGCCGCGCTGTCCGTGGCCCCTGCCCCGGAGCAGGCGGCCGTCATCGCCCAGGCGATCGCCGACGCGGCCCGGTCCGATTCGCAACTCGGCCAGTATTTCGGCAGGTTGACCGATCAGGCGCTCCGTCCGGACAACGACCAGGTTCTGCAGGCGCTGGGCAGGGTCTTCACGACGGACACGGCCGGGGGCGCCGATCCACTCGCGCCGACGGCCGGCCAGCAGCACACCGAGACCCCGGACCCGGTGCCGCCGGCGCCTCCGGGGTGGGATGCGGCGCGTGCCGAGGCCGTCCCGGAGAAGCGCTCGCACACCTGGGTCGACCCGGTGTCCAGGGCGAGGGCGGCCGATGGTTCGCCCACGCAGTACGTCGTACGGTCCGGATTCGACGTACGACGCTTCACGCACGACGGCGAGCCCGTCACCGACCTGACGGTCCACGTGCAGTTCACCAACGCCGACTCCGTGCCCGAGGCGGACCGCCAGGCCGTCTGGGACCGGATGGCGGCCGGCGTGGAGCGCGTCTTCAACGCCCCCGGCCACCGACTCCCCGGCGGCGACCGCGTCCACGTCACCGTCGCCCCCGTACCCCCCGGCGGACACGCCCACCTCAAGGTGCGGCTGGCCGCCCCGGACTCCGGTGCCCGAACGTCCCACCACACCTGGCGACTTGACGGCACAGGCCAGGACTTCGTCCACGAGGTCGGCCACCAACTGGGCCTGCGCGACGAGTCCCCGGACGCCACCGCACTCCAACGCCCGCGTGTCGAGGGGAGTTTGATGGGCGACTACGGACTGCCCGTACCGGAGACCGTCAGCACCGAGGCGACCTCGACCGGCGCCGAGCAGCACTACGCCCACGGCGGCTTGCGCCCCCGCCACCTCGCCCTGATCAACGCACTGATCGGCGACCCCGACCCCGCCCCGGTCAAGGCCTCGGACCCGCGCCCCGGCCCCGCCCTGGGCGCCGACCCCCTCGCCCCCGCGCCGCCCTCGCCCTTCGTGCTCGGCTACGGGAGCGGACACGACGGCAACATCGGCCTCGTACAGGTCGAACCGCTGCCCGCACGCGTGGTGGACGGTGTTCACCAACAGGTCCTGCGCGCCCTGGGGTTCGGTGGCCCGGTGGCCGAGGACCACCCGGTGCTCGGCCAGTTGCGGGACCGGCTGGGTGCCGAGCAGCTGGTACTCGCGCTGCCCTATCTGCGCAGCAGCATGGGCCACCGAGTGACAGTCACCGTCGACGGCCGTGAACGGACCGTGGACGTACGGCTCGGACTGCGCGACCCGGTGCGTTCGCCCCGCTACGGCACCAACGACGTCACCGACCCCGATGTGCGGGTGGAACGCCGTGGGTTCGGCGCGCAGGAGTCGGGGGATTCGGAGTCATCGGGCAACTTCCGCACGGTGCCCGTGCCCTGGTCGGTGTCCATGCCCGTCGCCGCGGCCGGGGTACTGCGGGGCTGGGAGTTCAGCCCGTCCCTCTCCCTGACGCACAACCAGCTGTCGCTGTCCACGGCGGTCACCCAGCTCGTGCAGACCACCACTGCCCAGCGCAGCAACGAGCTGTCGCAGGCGTACGAGTTCGCGTCGGACTGGGAGGTGCGGGTCGACTCGCCCCGGATGGCGCCCCCGGTCAACTGGAGTCCGGCGCAGGCCCACGGGCCGGTCACCGTCTGGTTCCCGCAGCATCTGGCCGAGGCCGACACGTCCGGGACCCCGCTGCCGACGGCGGCCGGGCTGGACGATCTGCCGGTGTGGGGGGTCGACACCGTCGCGGAACCGCAGCGGTTGCTGGAGTCCGTGCTGAGCGCCTTCCACGACGAGCTGTCCACCCTGAGCGCCTCCTCCGCCCAGGAGTTGGAGGCGTTCCTGGCCGAGCCCGTGCTGCGCGGAACACTGCCCATGCAGCGGTCGGGCGGCATCTTCTCGCCACTGCTCCTGGACTCGCGGGGCCGGGCCATCGGCATGTTCAAGGTCACCACGGCGGTCACCCCGGGAACACCCACGCACCGGAGCGTGGACACCAAGATCAACCTGGAGAGCCATCTCACCCAGTCGGTGAAGGTCGACGGCCAGGCAAAGATCACCAACGCCGTCGGGGTCGACCTCGGGGTCGGCCCCGCGTTCACCGGAGACCACGCGGCGAAGCATCCGGACGCGTCGGGGAAGGTCGCGGGCAGCCTCGTCGGCAAGGGCGGTGTGCGCTGGCAGACCAGCGACAGCCTCGGCAACGGCGGCACCGCCACCGTCCTGCACGGCCTGCGCACCAACCGGAGTCATCTCCTCGCCCCCGCCACCGTGCGGCACACGGTCACCCTCGTCCGGCCGGGCGGCGGCGAGACCCCGCGCGACTTCGGGCCCTGGGGCGACGGAATGCGGCTGCGGCTGCTGACCCGGGAATCCGCCCAGGGCGGCCGGCCGACCCCTGAGGAACGGCGCGCGCTCCCCGCCGAACTGGAGAACCTCGAAAGCATCGGCATCACCGCCGCCCCGCTGGCCGTCGAGGGCCCTCAGGAGCTCTTCGAGCACGCCCAGGTCTGGCTGCGGGCCAACGGTTTCCTGCCGCCGGAGACGAACGCCCGCAGCCTTGTGGTGCCCGACGAGTCGCTGGTGCAGGCCCAGTTGAACAATCTGCGGCGCTTCGAGCAGGCTCGCTCCGACCTGGGGTTGCGGGCCGCGACCGACGCCATGGTCGACGGGGGCGCCCCTCTGTGGCTGGAACGGCCGACCGCCACGGGCACCCATCGCATCAAGCTGAACCTCACCGCCGTCCGCGACCCGGGCACAGGTGCAGGTACGGGTACAGGTGCCGCAGGTGGTACGGGTGCCGTCGTCGCACCCCCGAGCGTCCACACCCGTACCCTCCCCGACATCCAGCACGTCTCGCTGGCCTCCTTCGGCATGTCCGGTACCGAGCAGCAGGCGTCCGGCTACGGCTGGTCGTTGGGCTTCGGCGGCGGCCCGTCCGGCCCCGTGGGTCCGTACACCGACGGCCCGCGCGGCCTCACGGTGCCGTACAAACAGGGCTCGGGCACCCTCGGCGGGGCGGCCGACTACTCGTACGCCCGGCAGACCGGCCACACGGCCACGGTCGGCGCGGGTCTGTCGCACGACCAGCTCTTCATCGGTTCCGGGCAGGGCAGCGAGGTCTTCGAGATACCGGCGCTGTTCGCGCTCGACCTGTACGACGGTCCGGGCGCCGAGCCCGCCGTGCGGTTCGCCGAGCACACCGTGCCGACCCCGTTCGAGCCGCCCGCCGTCCCGCTGCCCGGGACGGGTGCCCTCGCTGATCTGCAGTTGCAACTCCTGGAGGAGGCCAGGCCGTCCGGGCCGCTCCCCCGGTCGGTGGGCGGCACCATCACCCTCGCGGTGCCCCACCACCGCACACAGGAACCGGCGGCCGGGCCCGCCGCCCCGGCCCCGCCGCCCACCGTGTCCGAACCGGTGGCCGCCGATCACTCGCGGCTGGCCATGACCGGCCCCGACGGCAGCCCGCTGCCGGGGATCGTCAAGCTGCCGGACGACGCGATCGTGGACGTGTTCCGCGGCTCGGGAGTCCTCCAGGAGGCGCTGCGGGGGATCGCCGAGGGCACCCATCCGGGGCATCCACAACCCGGTCGGCTGGGGTCCATGGCCTCCGCCGTCGGTGCGGCGAGCCCTCAACTGCTCGCATGGGCGGCACGATCGGTGGGGTCCAGCCTGGCCGGGCAGAGCGCCGGCGATCCGACCACCGTCGCCGCCGAGGTGCGGCAGGCCGCGCTGTCCCCGGGCAATCTCGTCGCCCGCGCGCACCAGATCTTCAAGGGCGGATACGTCGTCGAGGGCATCACCCTGCCCGGGCTCGGCGCCGATCAGGAGTACGCGCTGGAAATCCGCGGTGTGCTGCACAACGCGCGGCATCTGCACAGCGCCAAGCAGTACCTGGAGACCGGCGTCGCCGCCATCGACTCCGCCGCCCAGCAGAAGTCGGTCAGCGGCACGCACCAGACCGGGCTGGCCATCACCGGGACGAGGACCCCGGCAACGGCACCCGCCGCTCCCGCCGCGCCCACCCCCGCCCCCTCCGGCACCGGCACCGGGAAGGCCCCGACCCCGGCCCCGCCCACGGTCTTCGGACCCTCCGGGAAGTACGCGTACACCAGCCGTACGGAGGACTCGGGCACGGTCTCCTCCAGCACCTCCGTCAACCGGACGTCCACCGAGAGCGGGATGGAACACCGGGTCGGCGCCGACGCGACGATCCTGATCACCGTCCGGCGCGGCACCCGCAACGTGGTCGGCAACACCCTCGGATACGGCAGCGAGTCCGACATCACCGTCGCCGTCGACCTGCCGCAGGCCGTGCAGTTCCTGATGACGGACGGCCAACTCAGCCGCCACGACGAGTGGTTCACCGGCATCGACGGACTCACTCCCCCGCCGCCCGCCCCGGCCGAGCTGCCTCTGCCGCAGCGTTTCACCCGCACCGGGGAACCGGGCATGGCCGCCGTGCTGTCGGTCACGCAGTTCGAGGCGGTGGAGCCGGCGCCCGAGGGCGAGGCGGACGGGGCCGGCGCCGATACCGACGGTCCGACCACCAGTGCGACCACCGGTGCGACCACCGGTGCGACCACCGGTGCGACCACCGGTGCGTCGGTCGCGGGCCCGGCTGCCGAGGCCGCCGAAGTCGCCGAGGAAGCGCCCCCCGCACCGCCCACCCTCGCCGAGCGCCGGGACCGGCTGCGGGCCGAACTGACCGCGCTGGTCGAGGCCGAGGCACCGGGCGTCACCCAGCCCGGTCACTCCTCCTATCTGCCCGGCGTGGCCTCCCGGATCGCCGACTACACCTCCACCGCCGGTCTGCGCGCCCTCCCCGGACGCGGTCCGCGCGGCGCCCAGCGCTTCCACTTCCGCCACCTCGCGCTCGGCGGTGCCCGGCTGGTCGAGGTCACCCTGACCGCCCGGCCGCGCGGCGAGGAAGACGAACTGCGCGCTGTGCGCGGCCGAAACGCCGGACCGGGTACGGGACTTGAGCAGTTCCACGGGCACACCCCGGCCGGTGTCACCACCGGCACGACCAGTACCACGCAGCACGGCCTCACCTTCAACCCCACCACGCGATACCCGCGTCCCGGGCAGGACACCCGCACCGACCGGAGCGGCCCCGGGCTGAGCGTCGGCAGCACGCAGAGCCAGGGCACCAAGGCCGCGTCCACGGCCGAGGACCGGTTCTGGATGCGCACGGACAGCGCCGCCGACTTCGACCTCGACTACGAGTTCACGGCCTCCGTACGTTCCGAACTCGTCGCGGACTGGCCGCCCAACCTGGTCGGCGGCGCCCTCCAGGGCGGTGTCCTCGCCTGGTACGACACGGACGCGGACGCCGCCGCGACCAAGAGCTGGATCAGCCGTGCCCTGAGCGCCCGCCCGTCCCGCACGGCGACCGTGCCGGCCTCCGTCACCCTGCGCTTCACCGGCGGCGAGGCGGCCCCTGCCGAGGCGGTGGAGGCGCCGCTGACGCCGGCGGTCGACACGACGGCCCCGGTACCGCGGGGCGCCCGGTTCGTGCCGATGGGTCCCGCGCCGGTGTTCGAGTTCAACGCCTGGTCGGAGCTGACCACCGCGCTGGACACCGTCGCCCCTGGTCAGGACCGCGGCTGGCGGTCACCCTCCACGTCGACGTCCGCCGAGGGCACCGCCGTCCGGATAGGCGAGCTCATCCAGGCCGGCGACATCGCCCTGGATTACCCGCGCACCGCCGCGGACCTCACCGACACCATGCCCGGCGCCTTCCCCTTCGAGTCGGCCCCCGGCAGCCAGCCCAGCCTGTCCGTCACCCTGCACAACCCGCGCCGGGTCACCCAGAGCGCGGACGTCACCCTCGACCGCGTCCGGATCGCGTCCACCACCGGCGGCTCGTCCCGAAGTGGCGGCAACACCGGCGGAATCAGTTTCCAGGGCGTCTACAGCACCGACGACCCCGACCGGGTCCTCGGCGGCTTCACCGCGCCCGTACTCGCCCGGCAGCCGCAGGCGGTGGGCAGCAACGGGGGCACCACAGGCGGGGTCCGCGAATGGCTCAAGACGGGCAGCACGAGCGCCCCCGCCGACGGTACGCACGGCACCCGGACGTACGAGGCACTGGTCGACGCGCATCTCACCGTCCGCGGCCCGGAGGGCGTCCGGCACGTCTCCGGCGCCGCCACCGTACGTATCGGGGAGCGGGACGCCCTGGGACACGGGATCACTCCCCCGCGTACCCAGCCACAGGTGTACGACCTGCCCGCGATGGTACGGGCGGCGGCGGACGCCGAGGCAGAGACAGCAGCCGCCGGGACGGCGAACCCGGACCCGCAGGGGGGTGAGGCGGTGGTCGCGGCGCCCGAACTGCGGGACTGGACGCGGCATCCGCTGCGTACCCTGCCCAGCCTCCTGGCCTCGCAGATCGACGACGCCGACCCGGCGGCCCAACTGTGGCTCACCGTGGACGACCTGACCACCGACGCCGGGCAACAGGGGCTCGGCCGGGCCCTGTTCGCCGTGTCACGTGCCGCCGCGGAGGTCGGCAAACCCGTCGAACTCGTCCTGCGCGCCGACGACAGCACCCTCACCTTCTGGAACTTCGGCCCCGACGGCGTCCTTTCGGGACCCGACGGGACCGGTACAGCCGCCTGGGGACAGTTCGAGGGCCGGGCCACCACGCTGGCCGGCGCGGCGGATGCCGAACAGAAGGCGCGCGACGAGGAGTTCGCCCTCCGGAGCGCCAGCTCCGTGCACCAGGGGGTGCTGACGCGGGCCCAGGGGGAGGCGGACCTCGCGTACAAGGCCCTGGCAGGGGCGCGTAGCGCCGCCGAGGCCGCCGAACGGGCCGTCACCGAGGCCCGGGAGGCGCGGGAGGAGGCGCAGCGGGACGGTGACCAACTGCAGCGGGAGGTCGAGCGCCAACAGGGGCTCGCCACCGCCCGGTCGGCGCGCGTCGACGAACTCGACGAGGACATCCGTGTCGCGGAACTGCGGGTTCGGGAGGCAGACGCGATCGTCTCCGACATCAACCGCAACCGACCCGCCGGCAACGTCGACGACAACGGTGACGGCGACAACGGTGACGGCGACAACGGTGACGGTGACGGTGACGAGCGTCCGGACGAGGTCCGGGCCCGCGAGGCCCACCGGTTGCTCGCCGAGCTGCGCGAAACCAGGGACGGGCAGCAGACGGCTCTGGACGGGATCCACGCCGAGTTGTGGACCGCGCGGGAGGCGGCCGAAGACGTCGCACAGCGGGTCGTGCCCGAGCGGCGCGCCGCCGAGCAGCGGGCCGAGCGGGCCGCCGGCCGGCCCCGCGCCGCCCTCACCGAGGCGGCCGAGCATCTCCGTGCCGCCCAGGAGGCACACGCCGAAGCCCGCAGGCACGCACAGGCTCTCGCGGACCGGATCAGGGCCGCCGAGGCCCAGCAGCGAACCCAGGCCCGCGTCCGGACGGACGGGGAGAACGCTCTCCCCGGCCTCGCGACCCTGGTGGCCGCCGACCGCACGGCGCCACCCGTCGACGTACCGACGGGCTCCCTGGCCTCCGCCCCGCCCCGGTGGCCGGACCTCACCGCCCACGCCACCCCGGCCCGGGGACTTCCCCCGGCTGCGGCGACCCGTGACGCGTCGGGCACCGACGGCGCGGCACCGATCGACGACGGCGCGGGCCGGGTGCCGGTGGACGGTTCGTTCGGCGCCGCGCTGCTGGCCGCCCTGCCCGTGACCGTGCCCTCGGACACCGGCGGGCCGCAGCAGTTGACCGGCGTCGACAGCACCGGCGCCCTGCACGACTGGGCGCGGGGGCGGCTGATGGAGCCGGGGCCGCTCGGGCTCCCGCCGGGAGTCCGGCTGCCTGCCGGTGACGACACCCTGTCGATGGCGGAGATCCGCTCCCTGGGCGTCGAAGTGACGTCGGGCATGGAGGCCGAGGCAGTCATGCTCGGCGGTCGGCTGACCGTCGCCGCCGTGTCGCTCGACCCCGGACAACAACTCCAACTCGTTCTGAACCGGCCGGAGTCGGGAGATTACGTCGCCACGGTGGCCGCGCTGGCAGCCCAGGCGCTGGGCCGGGATATCGTGATCGTCGGCCCGGGTCCCCTCGAACACCGGTACGGCTCCGGCCCCGGTGAGCCGATTCGGATCACGTTCGACGGCACGGAGTACTCCACGCCCGCTCACCACCCGCCGGAGAGCTGAGGTATGGCCCGTGCAGCTCAGCCGCAACTCCCGTACGCAGCACCCCTGTACGCAATACCTCTGTACGCAATACCTCTGTACGCAACGCCTCTGTACCCAATGCCCCGGAACTCGGTGACCCGGCACCCGGTGACCCTGTTCCGCCCGATGACCCAGTACCCGGTGGACCCCGCCCCCCCACCGCCGCTCCGCCAGGAGGACGTCATGACCGCCGCACAGAACGCCCCCCAAGGGCAGTCCGCAGCCGCCGAGCCGGACTCCGGTGCCGCCGCTCCGGCGACGCCGGACCCGACCGCAACCGCGCCCGCCCCCACGGCCGTTGCCGCGCCGGCGGCCGAACCGGCACCCACAGCCGCGTCCTCCCCGCAGCCGCAGTCGGAGCCGGAGCCGGAGGCCGAATCGAAGGCTGAACCGGAGGCCGAACCGGACCCGGAGTCCCAGCCGGAGGGCGAGGCGCGCCGGCCTGACCCCGAGGCCGAGGCCCAGGCCCGGTCGGAGGGCGGAAGCCCCGCCGGTGACGGTGCCGCCGCTGCCGGCGCCGTGCCCGACGTGGTCACCCTGGGCGACGAATCCGACGGCGGCGTCACCACCGCCGCGCAGGACGGCCACCCCGGCCGCCCGTCGCGGGCCATCCTGGCCGCCGCGGCCATCGCGGGCGCGCTCCTGGTGTCGGTGCCGTTCCTGATCAGCGCCCGCGACAACGACGACACCCCGTCCCGTAGCGCCGCCGGGGGCAGCACGGCGGACACCGTACTGAGCGACTCGCTGGAGGGTGCGGTTCCCGGCGCCTTCGAGTCGGCCGACCCGAAGCCGAACGCGGGTGGGGCGAAGCCCTCCAAGTCGCCGTCGAAGGCGCCCGCGAAGGCCCCCGCCGGCACCGGCGGCAAGGGCGCTGCGGGCGGCGCGGCCCCGGGCGCCGGTGCGGGCGTCGGCGCTGCCGCGAATTCCGGCGGCAAGAGCCAGGGCGCGGGCTCCAACACGTCGCAGAACTCCTCCGGTTCGAAGAGCGGCAGTTCGGGGTCCGGCACGAAGGGCTCGACCAGCGGCGGCGGTTCGAGCAACAGCGGCAGCACCGGCACGAGCAGCAAACCGAGCGCCGCTCCGGTCGTCCCCGGCGCGATCATCTTCAGTCACGCGTCCAACAAGTGCATCGACGTCGTCGGCGACAAGGGCAAGGACGGCGCCCCGCTGGAGATCTGGTCGTGCAACGGCAAGGCCCAGCAGAAGTGGACGTTCAAGTCCGACGGCACCGTGCGCGCCATGGGCCTGTGCATGGACGTCGCCTGGGGCTCCACCGCGGACGGCGCGGTCATCCAACTGGCCAAGTGCAGCGGCAATCCGGCCCAGCACTTCATCCTCGCCGGGCCCAACGACCTGGTGAATCCGCAGGCCAACAAATGCGTCGACGTCAAGGACCAGAAGACGGGCAACGGCACCCGGCTCCAACTGTGGACGTGCAACGGTCAACCCAACCAGAAGTGGACCGCGCGCTGACCGATTCGCTGTTTTAGGCTGGGTGTGGGCGATATCTCGTCCGGCCGGGTGACCTACGAAGATCACCAGGTCAGGAGGTTGGCCCCGGCGACTCCCGGCGCCGGGAGTCGCCGCCGCACCCCCCGTACGGCGCTCTCACCTGGCAGGCGCACTGGCGCGAGCCTAGTCTCGTACTAAAATTTCCGGCTTGTTACGGAACGGAGCTGGAGCCGGACAACCCCAGGCAGACCTGCGGGCCCTCGCCAGCGCCCCGGAGGTCTCCGGGAACGAGACGCGAGGACCTGATGACAGCCCTACACGAGAGCAGTGCTCTCGGTCTGCTCGACGACGAGATCCGCGAGCGGTTCGGCGACTCAGCACGTTTCTCCGCGGGGCCCGCCGCCTCGCCGCGCACCCTCGTCGACGTGTTCGACGCCACCGTACGTTCGTACCCGAACGAGCCCGCCCTCGACGACGGCACCACCGCGCTCACCTACCGGGCGCTGGCCGCCGAGGTCGAGGGCGTACGCCGCCGGCTGAGCGCCGCCGGAGTCGGCCTCGGGGACCGTGTCGGGGTCCGGGTGCCGTCCGGGACCAACGAGCTGTACGTCGCCATCCTGGCCGTGCTGGCCGCCGGTGCCGCCTACGCCCCCGTGGACGCCGAGGACCCGGACGAGCGGGCCGAGCTGGTGTTCGGTGAGGCCGACGTACGGGCCGTGGTCGGCGCCGGGTACGAGATCACCGTACCCGGCGCCCGCAGTGAGCTTCCCGCCCGCCGCCCCGGGGTCGAGCACGACGCCTGGATCATCTTCACCTCCGGCTCCACCGGAAAGCCCAAGGGCGTCGCCGTCAGCCATCGCAGCGCCGCCGCCTTCGTGGACGCCGAGGCCGCGCTGTTCCTCACCGACGACCCCGTGGGGCCCGGCGACCGGGTCATGGCGGGCCTCTCCGTGGCCTTCGACGCCTCCTGCGAGGAGATGTGGCTTGCCTGGCGCTACGGGGCCTGTCTGGTGCCCGTACCGCGCTCACAGGTCCGCAGCGGCGCCGACCTGGGGCCCTGGCTGGTCGAGCAGGAGATCTCCGTCGTCTCCACCGTGCCCACGCTGGCCGCGCTGTGGGAGCCCGAGACCCTCAACGACGTACGGCTGCTGATCT
Organism: Streptomyces sp. NBC_01390; assembly: GCF_045040105.1. Taxonomy (NCBI): domain Bacteria; kingdom Bacillati; phylum Actinomycetota; class Actinomycetes; order Kitasatosporales; family Streptomycetaceae; genus Streptomyces; species Streptomyces sp. NBC_01390. Next base: position 2,663,103 of record NZ_CP109551.1, read on the forward strand.
TCGGCGGGGAGGCCTGCCCGCCCGAGCTGGTGCAGCGGCTGGTGACGGAGGGGCGCGAGGTGTGGAACACCTACGGGCCCACCGAGGCCACCGTCGTCGCCTGCGCCTCCCTGATGACCGGGGAGGAGCCGATCCGGATCGGGCTGCCGCTGAACGGCTGGGAGCTGGCCGTCGTCGACGAGGCCGGGGAGCCCGCCGCCATGGGGGCCAGTGGGCAACTGGTGATCGGCGGTGTCGGACTCGCGCGGTATCTCGACGCCGAGAAGGACGCCGAGAAGTACGCGCCCCTCGAATCCCTCGGCTGGGAGCGCGCCTACCGCAGCGGAGACCTCGTCAAGGCCGAACCCGAGGGGCTGATCTTCCTCGGGCGGGCCGACGAGCAGATCAAGCTCGGCGGACGCCGTATCGAGCTGGGCGAGGTCGACTCGGCGCTCCAGGCCCTGCCCGGTGTCGCCGGCGCCGCAGCGGCCGTCCGGACCGCCCGCAGCGGCAACCAGCTGCTCGTCGGTTATGTCGTGACGCAGGACGGCTGGGACCATGCCGCCGCCGTGGAGCGGCTGCGCGCCGAGCTGCCCGCCGCCCTGGTGCCGCTGCTCGCGCCGGTCGCAGACCTGCCGACGCGCACGTCCGGCAAGGTCGACCGGGGCGCCCTGCCGTGGCCGCTGGAGGCCATGGAGACCGGCCCCGCCGCCCAGCTGTACGGCACCGAGGCCTGGGTCGCCGAGCAGTGGAGCGAGGTCCTCGGCATCCCCGTGGGCAGCGCGGACGACGACTTCTTCGCGATCGGCGGCAGCAGTCTCGGCGCCGCCCAGCTCACCACACGCCTGCGGACGCGCTACCCGAGCGCCGCCGTCCTCGACATCTACCAGCAGCCGGTGCTGCGAAAGCTCGCCCGGCACCTGGAGGAGTCCGCACAGGACGACACGAGCGGGCGGATCATCGCGCCGGTTCCCCTGCGCGCCAAGGCCGTGCAGCTGCTGCTGCTGATTCCGCTGTTCACGCTGATGGGCCTGCGGTGGGCGGTCGCGCTGGCCGCCGCCGGGAACGTACTGCACTGGTTCGGTGCCTATCCGTGGGCGCCCGTCACGTCGTGGTGGGCGGTGGCCGTCGGAGCCGCCGTGCTGTTCTCCCCGCCCGGGCGGCTCGCCCTCGCGGCCGGTGGAGCGCGGCTGCTGCTGCGCGATGTGAAGCCTGGGCGGTACCCGCGCGGTGGCAGCGTCCATCTGCGGCTGTGGACCGCCGAGCGGCTCGCCGAGTTCAGCGGGGCGACCTCGCTGACCGGTGCGTGGCTGGAGCGGTACGCGCGAGCGCTCGGCGGCAAGGTCGGCGCGGACGTCGACCTGCACTCGCTGCCCCCGGTCACCGGCATGCTCAAGCTGGGGCGCGGGGCCGCCGTCGAGTCCGAGGTGGATCTGTCGGGACACTGGCTCGACGGGGACCGGCTGGAGATCGGGCAGGTCAAGGTGGGTGCCGGCGCTGTCGTCGGCACGCGCAGCCTGCTCTTCCCCGGAGCGCGGGTCGGCAAGCGGGCCGAGGTGGCGCCGGGTTCGGCGGTCGCCGGGACGGTGCCGACCGGGCAGCGCTGGGCCGGTGCGCCGGCCGTGAAGCTCGGCAAGGCCAAGCGGAACTGGCCCAAGGAGCGTCCGCAGCGCGGGCGCGCCTGGCGGGCCATGTACGGCATCACCGGGTTCGCGCTGACCATGCTGCCGGTCCTGTCGGGCGCGGTCGCGCTGCTGGTCACGAGCCTGTTCGTCGACCCCGACGCCGGACTCGGGGCCGCGCTGCGGGGCGTCGCGCTCGCGCTGGTGCCGGCCACGCTGGCGTTCGGTCTCGCGTACGCGCTGGTGATCCTGGTCGCCGTACGGCTGCTGAGTCTGAGGCTGCGCGAGGGTACGCATCCCACGCACAGCCGCATCGGCTGGCAGGCCTGGACGGTCACCCAGCTCATGGACCGCTCCCGCGAGACGCTGTTCCCGCTGTACGCCGGGCTGATCACGCCGGTGTGGCTGCGGCTGCTCGGGATGCGGATCGGGCGCGGCGCCGAGGTGTCGACCGTGCTGGCGCTGCCGAGCCTGACGACCGTCGGCGAGGGCGCCTTCCTGGCCGACGACACCCTGACCGCGCCGTACGAGCTCGGCGGTGGCTGGCTGCGGATCGGGCGGGCCGAGATCGGGCGGCGGGCCTTCCTGGGCAACTCCGGGATGACCGCGCCGGGCCGGTCGGTGCCCGACGGCGGGCTGGTCGGGGTCCTCTCGGCCACGCCGAAGAAGGCCAAGAAGGGCAGCTCGTACCTGGGCCTGCCGCCCATGAAGCTGCCCCGGTCGGCGAGCGGCGGCGACCAGAGCCGTACGTACGATCCCCCGGCGCACCTGCTGTGGGCGCGGGCGCTGGTGGAGCTGTTCCGGATCGTGCCGGTGTTCTGCTCGGCCGGTCTCGCCGTCCTGACGGTCGCCGCGTTCAGCGTGCTCGGCGGATGGTTCTGGCTGGCGGGCGGCCTGGTGCTGCTCGCTGTCGGGGCCCTCGCCTGCCTCCTGTCCATCGTCGCCAAGTGGACGCTCGTCGGACGCCACCGCGCCGGTGAGCATCCGCTGTGGAGCAGTTTCGTGTGGCGCAACGAGCTGGCGGACACCTTCGTCGAGGTCGTCGCCGTACCGTGGCTCGCGGGTGCCGTGCCGGGTACGCCCGTGCTGTCGGCGTGGCTGCGGGGGCTCGGCGCGCACATCGGCAAGGGGGTCTGGGTGGAGAGCTACTGGCTGCCCGAGACCGACCTGGTGACCCTGGGCGACGCGGCCACTGTTAACCGGGGATGCGTGCTCCAGACACACCTCTTCCACGACCGGATCTTGCGGACGGATACTGTGGTCCTCCGTGAGGGCGCGACGCTGGGTCCTGGCGGGATCGTCCTGCCCGGCTCCACGGTCGGGGCCCGGTCCACTCTGGGTCCCGCGTCGCTGGTCATGGCGGCGGAGTCCGTTCCCGACGACACCCGCTGGCTGGGCAACCCGATCGAGTCATGGCGTTCCTGAAAGCGGTGGGCACGGCTCGTTCGGGTACCGGAGCGGGAGTGGGTTCATCTCCGGCACCTCGTACGAGCACATCGCAGGGAGCAGACTCAGCAGTGAGCGTTCAGCAGACAGTGGGTTCGGACCCGTACTTTCCGGCAAACGGTGACGCCCGTTACCGGGTGCACCGGTACGAACTCGCGCTGGACTACCGCCCCGGCCCGAACCGGCTCGCGGGCACGGCCCGCATCAACGCCATAGCGGGCCGGTCCCCGCTCGCCGAATTCCAGCTGAACCTCGGCGACTTCAAGATCGGCCGGGTACGGGTGGACGGCAAGGCCGCCCACTACACGCACCGGGGCGGCCGGCTGCGCATCCGCCCCGCGAAGCCGCTGCGGACCGGGGCCGCGTTCACCGTCGAGGTGCACTGGGCGGGCAACCCCAAGCCGGTCAACAGCCCCTGGGGCGAGATCGGCTGGGAGGAGCTGGAGGACGGGGCGCTGGTGGCGAGCCAGCCGATCGGGGCACCCTCCTGGTACCCGTGCAACGACCGGCCCGCCGACAAGGCGTCCTACCAGATCTCGATCACCACACCGTCGGCGTACTCGGTGGTGGCGGGCGGCCGGCTGCTGACCCGGACGACCAAGGCGTCCACCACCACGTGGGTGTACGAGCAGTCCGCGCCGACGTCGAGCTATCTCGTCGGGCTGTCGATCGGGAAGTACCAGACCGTTCTGCTCGGCGACCCCGGGCTGGGCGGGGTGCCCCAACACGGGCACATTCCGGCCGAGTTGCTCACCGAGTTCTCCCGGGACTTCGCACGTCAGCCCGCCATGATGGAGCTGTTCCAGGAGCTGTTCGGGCCGTATCCGTTCGGTGAGTACGCGGTCGTGGTGACCGAGGAGGAACTCGATGTGCCCGTCGAGGCACAGGGGTTGTCGCTGTTCGGCGCCAACCATGTCGACGGGGCGCGGAGTTCGGAGCGGCTCGTCGCGCACGAGCTGGCCCACCAGTGGTTCGGCAACAGCGTGTCCATCGCGGACTGGCGGCACATCTGGCTGAACGAGGGGTTCGCCAAGTACGCGGAGTGGTTGTGGTCGGAGCGGTCCGGTGGGCGCAGTGCGCAGCAACTCGCCGCGGTGGCGCATCGGTTGCTGTCCGGGCGGCCGCAGGATCTGCGGCTCGCCGATCCCGGGCGGAAGTTGATGTTCGACGACCGGTTGTACCAGCGGGGTGGGCTGACCGTGCACGCGGTGCGGTGCGCTTTGGGGGACGAGGCGTTTTTCCGCATGTTGCGGGGGTGGGCCGGGTTGCACCGGGGTGGGTCGGTGAGTACGGGGACGTTCACGGCGTATGTGGCTCGGTTTGCTGTGGAGCCGTTGGACGAGTTGTTCGCTGCGTGGCTTTATGAGGGGGCGTTGCCGGCGTTGCCCTCGCCGAAGGCGGCGCCGCCGGTGACGGGAGGGCCGCGGGTGCCTGCGCGGCCCTCTTATCCGCCGTCTTCCAGTGCGTAGGGGGTGTGTGCGTAGTGGGTGCGTGCGGGTGCGTTGTGGCTGGTCGCGCAGTTCCCCGCGCCCCTGTAGGGGCGCGTCTCCTCGCCGTTGCTCCATAGCGCCCTGTGGACGCGGCAGCAAAAAATCAGATGCTCGGCACCTTTAGTTTGTCCCAGCTTGTCTTTCCCGGGATTCCGTCTGCGTCCTTGCCCTTGTAGTTGAGTTTTTGTTGCCAGGCCGTGTAGGACTTTCGGTCGGCCTCGGTCCATTCGGGGCCGGGGCCCTTCTCGTAGCGTCCGCAGCCCTCGGCCACCAGGCGGAGGCCCATGGCGGTGATCAGCGGGGACTTCTGACCCGTATGGAAGAAGGCGGCGCCGGGGAACGGCACGTAGGACGGCCTGGGCGGTGTCGGGGTGGGGTCGGTGTCCTTGCCGCCGCCCCCTGCCAGGCGTTCGCGGATACGGGCCCGCATGCTGTCCATCGTGAAGCCTCGGGGGTCCACCTTGCCGGGCTGCCACTCCTTGTGGCCGATCACCGAGCGCTCGCTCCAGCCGTGGTGGCGGCAGATCGCGGCGGACACCTTCTCGATGGCCTCCTTCTGCGCCTCGGGCCAGGGGTCCGTGCCGTTGCCCAGGTTGATGCACTCGAAGCCGTAGAAGTGGCGGTTGCCGTCCGTGTCGGCCTCGTTGTCGACGGGCAGCTTCGACTCGTTGATCACGGCTCTGAGGACGTCGTTGTCGCCGAGCCCCGCGTGGTTGGCGCGGCCGTTGCCGACGAGGTGGATGTGGCCCTGTTTGTCGATGACGCCGTGGCAGAGGGGGCCGGGCAGGTTGGCGTGGCCGTCGTAGCAGAGGGTGACGGAGGAGTTCGTGCCCGAAGTGACGGTGTGGTGGATCATCACACCGTTGACCGGGCCCCAAGGGCCCTTCGCGTTGCGGTTGTGGGTGCGCCAGCTGCGGACCTCGTGGACCGTCAGGCCCTCCGCGCGCAGGATCTCCAGCAGCTTGGACGCGCTGAGCGGGTTCGCCATTACTTGTCTCCGTCCACGGCTGCCTCCGCTTTCGCGGTGGTCTGGGACCTCCCGTGGGAGGGATCGGCGTCCGCCGCCTGTTCCTCCCGGCGGGCCTGTGCCTCCGCCGCGAGGGCCGCCTCGTCGGCCGCCGGGACACTGCTCGCCGCCCACCCGAAGGCGCGGCGGAGGTCCACCGTGCTGCCCTCGCCCTGCACCAGGGCCAGCGGGGCGTAGGAGCGGACGATGCCGGCAGGCGCCTGGAGGAGGGGGCGCCGGGCCCGGTCCACCGGCCATTCGACGCTGCCGGTGGCGGTGCGGGCGGGGATGAGCCAGTGGTCGCCGGTCGTGTAGGTGGCACCCTTGGCGAAGTAGACCTCGACGCCGTCCTCCAGGGGCAGCCACTCCCCCTCCGTGACCGGAACGGCGCCGTTGCGGAGGGCTGTCGTACGGCCCTTGCGCTTGGTGCCCTCGTGATGGTCCCAGCGGCGCAGGAACGGGTTCAGCTCGGGCAGGCGGCCCACGCCGGGCTCAGGTTCGGCGGAGAGACGGACCCGGCGGCCGGGAAGGTCCAGCTCCTCGACTCGCAGCAGGGGAAGGGGTTCCAGCCGGGAGGAGTACGCGCTGTCGGTGAACTCGACCCGGTCGCCGACATCCAGGTCGAGCTTGTCGTCGTAGCCGAGGGACGCCAACTGGACCCAGGTGCCGTCGAGTTCGTCGACCGGGAAGACCACGGAGCCGTTCTCGCGCGACCACTTGAAGCCGGCGTCCTTGGCCTCGCCCCCGTCGTGGATCTCGACGCGGTAGAGCTGGTTCTCCGGGCCCCGGTAGCGGGCGTCGGGCCTGACGAGGCAGGGGTCCTCGTCGGCGTGGTCGGGGCGTTCGCTGCGGGCGGCGAGACGGGCCGTGGGCGTGGACTGCTTCAGCGCCCAGCGGTCGAAGGCGGCGCTGACCACCGCCTTCGACGGCTCGGGCTCCTCGATGTCCAGCGCGGCCAGCGCGAGCGGCAGCACCTGCCAGACGACCTTCACGCGGGCGGCGGTGTCGGGCAGGGCGGCGCCCAGGGCCACCTCGCGCAGCGCCGGGTCCTCGGCGGCCGTGACCGAGCGCTCCCACACCTTCAGGTAGACGAGGAAGGGCGACTGGGCGGGCGAGGGCAGCCGGTCGCCGGGCCGCTCGGGGTCACGGAAACCGTCGGGCTGGTCCCAGTAGGTCCAGTACGCGGGCGGTTGGGCGCTGTCGGTCGGCGCCTGGTCCTGGGCGTCCGGGGTGTCCCCGTCGTCCCTCGGTACGGGAGTGCCGGGGGCCGTGCGGTTCGCGTCGAGGAGGATGCCGTTGACGTAGTACCGGCCGCCGTGGATGTACAGGGTGTCGATGTCGTGCCTGCCGCCCACGTACTCGATACGGAAGCCGGCCGAGTCGCGCGGTCCGCCGTGCGGTCCGATCAGGTCGGCGGCGAGGGTACGGGCCTGGTGGAGCTGGATCGCCGCCTGTTCGTTGGCGTCGGCGTCGAGTTGGACGCGGCCCTGCTGGGCGATGACCGACGAGTAGTGGCGGTCGGGGCGGAAGGTGAGTCGGGAGAGGTCGGCGTGCATGGAAGGGGTCCCCCAGGTTCGGAAGGTTCAGACGGCTCAGAAGTGAGAAGTGGGCGAGGTCACGCGGTCGTTGACGGATGCGGGATCGAGGCGGCCCGGGTCGGCTCAGGTCACGAAGAAGATCCCCGCGTCCGTACCGGCGGGCGTGTACTCCGCGAGCCGGGCGCGCAGACCGTCCTCGCGCTGCGGGCGGTACAGGTCGTGGAAGGCGCCCAGTTCGGCGCCGTCGTCCGCGCCGCGCCGGATCTCCTCGGCGATGGGGGTCCCCCCGCTCGAGCGAAGCCGAGAGTGGGGGAGGTCGGCCAACTGGCCGTACCAGGGCGTCCCGTAGCGCTTCGACGCGAACAACGGCCGTACGCGTGCCGCCTGTTCGGGACCGGCCAGGTCCGGCTGGCAGCGGTACCGGCGCGGGGTACGGGACCCGGCGGGGACGTAGGAGTAGCGCAGACCTCCGATGCCGCGCCGGGCCACGTGCAGTCGGCCGGTGAAGATCGAGTTCTCGGCGACTTGTACCGCGTGGGTGTGGATCTCGCCGATGACGGTGGTGCGGTGGAGGTGCAGGACGGCGTGGGCGTGGCGGCAGTCGGGGGCGGACAGTGCCTCGCGGTCGTCGGCGGTGGCGTCCAGGATGCTGTCGCGGAGGTGGATGTCGAGGGGGTCCTCGCTGACCTCGTCGCCGATGACCTCGATGGTGCCGAGGATGCTGTGCTCGATCTGGAGGCAGGCGGTGGTGCGTTCGAGGACGATGCTCGGTTCGTCGGGCGAGTGCGGGTCGCACTCCGGTTCCAGTGACCAGCCCGGGACGAGGGTGGAGTGCCGTAGGACGACCGCTCCCATCGGACCGGTGACGTTGATGCCCCGGCCGGCGACGAGGAGCCCGTCGAGGGTGATCCGGGGGCGCTCGTGCGGGGCGCAGTCGTCCGCCACGGCACGGATGTTGAGGGCGTCGGGGCGGTTGCTGTACCAGTCGAGGAGGCGGATCACCGGTCGGGTGCCTTCGGCGGCGCGGAGTTCGAGGCGGTCGCCGGGGTCGAGGTCGAAGTCCAGCTGCTCCTGGTAGGCGCCGCTGTGGGTGATCTCGATGATGCCTTCGGGGCCGGTGCGGTCCGCCCGGCGGTCGTGCTGCCAGGCGCGGTAGGCGTCCATGATCTGGCGGTACGGCTGTCCGGGGCCCACCCGGTAGAAGTCGGCGTCGGGCCGGGCCACCCGGGCCCGTTCGTACTCGCCGCCGCCCATGTCGGCGCCGAACGCGTAGTGGTGGTCGACCCAGACGCCCTGCCGGGGTGCGGAGCGGGCGCCGAACGCGATCCGGCCCAGCTCGGGGTCCACGGCGACCTGGCCGCGCTTCGGCCGGTAGCGCCAGTCGGACAGGTCCGTGACCACGAGGTCGGACGGGGGCACGGGCTTGTCCTCGCCGTCGCGCCGGATGACGAAGCTCTTGCCGGGTCCGTAGTAGTCGGTGAGGCGGTCGTGGAGCAGACGGCGGGTGACGAAGGCGGGCACGTTGTCGACGGCGGCGAGGTGTGTGGGTGACGGCTCCGGGACCGGTTTGGTGACCAGGGGGCTGTCGTTGCCGAGGATCGAGAAGGTGTAGAGGTTGCGGGCGCGGTCCACGCAGTACGCCGGGGAGCGGGTCAGTGAGTACGCCTTCAGCCGCCAGACGAAGAGGGCGACTCCGGCGGGGGTCCAACCTCCCTGCCTGCGCGGCGAGTTGGCGCTGCGCACGTCGACCGTACGGGCCGCCGTGTCGAACGGGCCGCCGGCGAGGGCGAGCGCGGAACTGTTCCGGAGGTCGAGGAGCCGGCCCCGTCCGGTGTCCCGGTGGAGCTTGACCGACTGGTTGTGGGCGACCAGGCGCGACAGCTCGACGGCTCGCGCGGGCAGGTCGGCGACCTGTTCGGCGATCTCCTCCAGAAGGTGCAGGGTGCCCTTGCGGCGGCGGCTCGCGACGGTGGCCGCCACGTCGGCGCGCGGGGCTATCGCCTCGGCGAGCGCCGCCCGGCCCCCGTCGTGCAGACCGTCGGTAAGGACGCGTTCGTAGCCGGGGAGGGTGCGGTAGCCGACCAGGTCGCCGAGGTACGGCAGCACCCAGGGGGCCGCCGTCTCGACGAACAGATCCTCGTAGCCCTGCTCGACTCCGTCGCGTACCCGGTCGAGCTGCTCGGCGATCACCGCGAGCAGCGCACGCAGCGGTTCGCCCTCCTCGGCGTCGCGCAGGAGGTGCCAGCGGGGCAGCAGGGCGGCGAGGCCGTCGGGGTCCCGGGCGGTCCCCTGTGCTGCGGTCTCGAACTGGACGTCCGGGGGGTTCGCGGCCATCACTTGACCTCCGTGAGTATCAGGGTGTCCGCGGCGCGCGGGGACAGCAGGGCGAGCTGGGCTGGGCGGATGCCGCGGAAGACGTACACCGTCCGGCCCTTGGCGAGGCGCCGGGTGTCGGTGATGTCGGGGTTGAGGCGCAGGAGTTCGGCGAGCGGGACGCCGTGTCGGGCGCAGATCGACGAGAGGGTCTCGCCGTCCGCGTTCCGCACCGTGTGGGTCCTCTCGTCGTACGTCGCCGGGTGCGCCGGGACCGAGGGCCTCGGCGTGCCGGGGTGGGCGAGCAGCTCGGTGAGCTGCTCGGGGGTGGCGGCGGCGGGGACGCCGGTGAAGACGTCGACGTCGACGTAGTCGACGCCGGGCACGGTGTGGGCCGTGGCGAGAACCTCGGACAGTCGCGCCGGGCGGGCCAACTCCCGTCCCTCGTAGCCGAGTCTGCGCAGCAGGGCCTGCCGGAGGCGTGGCTCGACGAGCTCCCAGGAGTGGTCGGGGGCGACCTTGACCCTGGCCGCGACGAGGAGGAGGACCAGTTCACGGACGTCGACGCGGACGGCGAGGCCCGTGTCTCCGTACTCGGTGAGCGCGCCGCGCAGGGCACGCAGGATCTCCGCGTCGTCGGCGATCGGGATGTCGTCCGTACCCGCGACCGTGACGTGCAGCAACCGCCGCCGTCCGTCGAAGAGTTCGCGTGCGGTGGCCCGGCCGATACCGGCGCGGGAGCGGGCGAAGTCCTCGTAGTCGGCCGTGGAGACCAGTCGGTCCAGGGCCGACACGGCGAGCGGGATGGTCCGGCGGGTCAGACCGGGCCCGTCCGCGTCCGAACCGCCGGTCGCGGGGCGGGGGTTGGTGACCTGGCTGACGCCGAGCGGGCGGGTGAGGGGCTGGGTGATCCGGTGGGCCGCGGTGTTGGCGGCCTTGCCGGTGCCGAAGCGGTAGCGGGCTCGGACGTTCTCGTGGCCGGTGGGCAGCCGGGCGCCGTTGACCCCGTCGCCGAAGGTCACCGTCGTACGGCCGTCGGAGGTGGTGCCGGTGATGTGGACGCGTTCGCGCGGTCCGCGTCCGGCGAGGCTGTCGACCTCGTGCCAGCGCAGACCGTCGACGCGGATCTCCAGCACGGGTGTCGCGCCCAGGGGGTTGTCGTCGGCGAGCCAGGTGAGCGGCGACTGCCAGAGCGCGAAGGTCTGGTTGACGCGGTCCGAGTCGCCGCTGCCGATGGCCTCGTCGCGCCCTTCTCCGTGCGTCGCCTCGACGACGTTGCCGAGGATGCTGACGCTTTCCCGGCGGTAGCGGTGGGTGAGGTCGGCGGTCAGGGTGAGCCTGGTGTGGACGTGGTCGCCGGGGAGCCGGGGGTCGACGGCCGGGTCGGCCGCGGCGAGGGTGACGACCTCGGTGGCCCGGACGCCGGTCGCGCCGGGGATGTCGGTGCGCTCACCGGTGACGATCAGGGTGCGGCCCGCGCGCAACCCGTCGTAGAGCTGGGCGAGTTCGATCTCGTTGCCGTGCACGTCCTCGCCGAGCGGCTCGTCGGCCAGGTGCAGGGTTTCCCCGGCGGCGTGCACGGTGGTGTCCCGGATGTGCGAGAGCAGGACGTCGAACTCGTCCAACCAGGGGTCGGCGAGGGTGAGTTCGGTGCCTCGGCCGGTGATGCCGTAGTTGGTGTAGGAGGCCGTACGGGTGGCGACGACCTGCGTGGTGACGAAGGCGAGTTTCGGGTCGCCGGGGATTCCGCCCTGAACTCCCTTGGCGGGGCGCTGAATCGCGACCCAGCTGCCGACCGTGATGCCGGTGTGCACGCTGTCGAGCTGGAGGAGTCGGTGGTTGATGGGCTGTGGCTTGCTCGCGATGACCACTTCCACGTTGGGCTCGGTGGAGCCCAGCGCGTAGCGCAGGCTCACCTCGTACTCCCCGTGGGTGAACTGCTCGCTGACGCCGGGGCGCAGGGAGATCTCCTGGCTGGTGCCGTTGTGGATGGCGACGGTCACCAGCCCCTCGTCGTCGGGCCGCGACACGAACACCGTGCGCTCCGGCAGCCCCGAGTGGAGGCGGGCGGTGACCCCGGGCTGCTGGGGGTCCTGGGCGGCGCGGACGGACAGGTCCACCTGTCCGGTGCCCAGCGGGAAGGTGACGAACTGCGGGACGGGCAGGTTCTCGGCCCGCTGGTCGGAGCTGCTGCCCTCGACGTACTGGAACTCGGCCCTGACCGGAACCTTGCCCGCCGTGTCGTAGACGACGCGCATGCTCGTGAGCGCGGCGCCGGTGAGCGGCCAGTCGGCGGTACGGATGACCCGGCCCCGGTCGTCCTGAACCGGCTTGAGCGGCGCGGTGGCACCGAACGGGGCCGTGGTGACACGCAGCGCGAGCAGCTCACGCAGCAGCTGGGGCGCAGTCCCGGGGGCACTGGAGCGCCAGGCCGGGTAGAGGCTGCCAAGCCCGGGGTCGAGAGCGGAGAGCAGACGGGCCGCGTCCCCACCGGGCCGCCGGACACGGGCACCAGCGGCAGGAGCGGGCGCCGAGGCCCGCAGCCCGGGCAGAACAGCAGCCAAAGCCTGAAAAGCAGCGGCACGCGAATCGCCCTCCAGAGGCGCGGGGAACCGCCCGACCGGACCCTGAAAACCAGCGCCACGCGAATCCCCCTCCAGCGGCGCGGCAATCCGCCCGACCGGAGCCTGAAAACCAGCGGCACGCGAATCGCCCTCCAGGGGCGCGGGGAACTGCGCGACCAGCCCCAACGGCGCAGCACCCGCCCGACCACCTACAGAGTCACCCCCCTCTGCGCTCTGCACCGGCGCCAACTCAAGTGCACGCGAACCGAGTTCACCCAGCACCGCCTCCAACCGCTCGAACCACACCGCCACGCCCTCCCACGGAGTGGCAAGCACCTGCGCCTCACCAAGCCGAGCCACCGGCTCCGCAAGCCGGGCCGCCAACTGCTCCGGCGTCTTCACACCATCCAGGTCGGCACGGAGCGAGGCGAGAACCTGATCGTCGAAGTCCTCGATCAACCGGCTCACCGGGCGCGGGTTGGGGATCTCCGGCGTCGGCGGTTCGTCGCCGGGCTCACCGGGGATCGCAGGCTCGGCCGTCCAGCGGCGGACCTCGTCGACGAGTTCCTTCAGCGTGGCCGGCGCGGACGAGGCCAGGGAGATCGCCGTGATGTCGTCGTCGCGGTCGACGCGTGTCCTCGCGACCGGCAGCAACAGGCGTGCACCATCAGCCTGTTCGCCGAAGACGAAGAGCAACTGTTCGCCGGTGCGCAGGGAGTTCGCGGTGCCTTCGACGAAGATCTCGGAGCGGGACTCCAGGTCCTGCGGGGTGAGCAGGGAGGGGCGCCGACGGCGGACCTTCAGCTCGTTCCAGTCCCAGCGGGCCGTCAGATCGCGGCTCGTCTCGAAGGTCTGCGACTGCTCGTCGGCGGACGCCGGCACGCTGTTGCTGCGCGCCCCACGAGGTATCAGCACGGGCAACGTCTCGGCACGCGGGTCGCGTTCGAGGGTGTACGCGAGATGGGTGGTGGCGGCGACTCCGGGGCGTGGCCGGTGGCCGACGAGCCGCCCGAGCAGGACGAGTGAGCGGTGCTCGTTGGCCGTACGGACGTAGGCCTCGTCGGCGATCCGCTCGGAGTGGAAGGTGAGCAGGTCACCGAGGACGGCGGTGGCGTCGAGCAGGCCGATCGCCGGGTCGTCCGGGGTGCGGACGGTGAGGCCTCCGAGCGCCGGGTATGCGGGCGAGGCGAGCCGGTCGAGGAGGGCGGCCAGGAAGCCGCCGTATTCGTCGACGCGGTAGTCGAGGGCGGTGCGGCCGGGCGGGTTGTGGAGCGGGGCCGGGGCGAGGCGCTCGTCGTGACCGGGACGGCAGGCGCCGCCGCAGGTGCAGTCGTCGGCGAAGTCGGCCGCCGGGAGGGTCGTGTCGGTGGTCATCGGGCACCTCCAAGAGGCGTCAGGGATATCGCCAGGAGGCCGTTCTCCGGCCGGTCCGGGTCGTTGTCACAGGTGGCGATCTCCAGCGGGCCGAGCCGCAGCACGCCGTCCTCCCTCTCTCCTCGGTCCTGCTCGAACAGCCGCCGCAGTCTGCCTACTTGGACGCCCTCCACACCGGGTACGGCGGCGGCGACGGCGACCAGCCGACTGAGCCGGACCGGCTCGCCGAAGGTCAGGGCGTCCGGGTGGAAGAACCCGAGCCGTCCGTCCGGCAACCGGCCGGTGCCCAGGACGCGGTACAACTCGGCGAGGATCTGCCCGTGTTGGTGGCCCGGCGCGGCGCACACGGTGAGCGCGAGGTCCAGCGGTACATGCCGGGCGGGGCCGACGACGAGGTCGTGGCCTATGCGCCGGTACGCCTCCAGGGCCTGGGCGACCGACGCGAGCAGCTCGGGCGGGGGCGTTCCGGTGCCGTACGCGTCGATAGCGAGGTGGGCCTCCTGGGTGCTGCCGGTCCAGCGGATCTCGGCGGCGGCGCGCTGGACGCCGGGGAGGGCGGCGGCGAGGTCCGCGTAGTCCTCGGCGGTGACGGCGCGCAGTCGGGTGCGGCGCAGGTCGAGGGGGGCCAACTGACGTACCAGTTCCATGGATTCGGGCTCGGTGCCACCGGCGGCGGGCAGCGGGTTGCGGACGACGGCGACGGGCGGCGACGGGCATTCCCCCGACGTGTCCTGGTCGTTGACGACCTTGTCGTTGACGGTCTGCTCGCTGACGGTCTGGTGGTTGACGACCAGGTGGTTGATGGCCTCGGCGCCCACGTTGCCCGCGCTGCCGCCGCCGAGGCGGTAGCGGGCGGCCAGCCGGGTTCCCGGGACGGGCCGGGCGCCGTGCCTGCCGTCGCCGAAGCGGAGCGCGAGGCGTCCGTCGTCCTCCAGTTCGCCGACGAAGTGCCGGTCGCGGGGGCCGCTGCCCAGCAGGTCCCGGCGCGGTGACCAGGAGTTGTCGCCTTCCTGTTCTTCCAGCCGTACGGCGGGCAGGGCGCAGCGTGGGTCCTGGGTGAGGGCGGCGGTCGCGGAGCCGCGCAGCACGGGTTCGTCGGGGTGGAGTCCGGCCGCGTACGCCGGGCCCCAACTGTGCGCGATCTCCCAGGCGATGTGCCCGTCGAGGACGGTCCCGGCGCGGGCCCGTGCCGTGAGGATCTCGACGCGGCGCAGCTTGCCGTCGAGCAACTCGTCGTTCCCGTGCAGCAGTTCCCGTAGGGCGCGCACGGGATGGCGGCGGAGTTCGTACCGCTCCAGCACCTTCAGGCCGTACACGACGGCGAGTTCGGCGATCTCCTCGTCGCCGAGCCCGTCGCGGTCACGGGCGCTGCGCCACAGTTCGACGAGGCGCTGCCGTACCCGTCCGGGGATGGCGGCGATCCGCTCGGCCTGTCCGGCGGAGACGGTCACCGGGTCGGGGAACGGCACCGCCTGGGCGATCGGCGCCCCTCCGAGGACCGGCCGGAAGCGGGGTGCGATGCCGGGGTAGGCGGACTGCGCGAGCAGGGTGCGCAGGGCGGCCGCCTGGGCGTAGGCGGTGCCGGGCACGACACGCTCGTGGCGCTGTCCGGCACGTTCGAGGCCGAGGCCGGCGCGGGTGGTGGCGGCTTCACCGAGTACGTCGAACAGCTCGCGGATGTCGTCTGCCGTCAGCGCCTGCCCGCTTTCCGCCTTGTCCGCCAGGGAGTTGACGAGTCGCGCGGGCGCGTTGCCCTCGGTGCGGTCGGAGCAGCCGAAGGCGGGAGGGTCGCACGGGGCGACGACGGCGGGTACGGGCGGCACGGTGAACGTCTCGGGCAGTCCGTCCCCGGGCAGGGAGCGGCCGTGGTCGACGAGGACCACGTTTCCGCGCGCCAGGGTCACGTCCTCGACGGGCAGGCAGTCACGTCCTGCGCGGGCGGTGAGAAAGAGCGGGAAGCGGAGGGCGTCCTCGGCCGCCCAGGTGACCTCCAGGACCGGCTGGTCCTCGATGCGGTCGAGGGCGGGGGTGACGGAGGTGAGGCGGACGGCCTGGCGGCGGGCGGGGTCGGCGTCGCCGGGGGTGCCGGTACGCGGGCCCTTCACCTCCTCCAGGACGAGCAGGTCACCCGGCCTGAGGTCGAGTCGGCGGTCGCGGCAGGTCTCGGGGTCCTGCCATTCGTCGCGCAGGGTGGCGGCGGTGGCGCCCTTCGGGAGGGCGTTCACCTCGCCGCCCCAGGTCCACAGCCGGATCGCGTTGTGGGCGACCCGCAGCTCCAACGGGTCGGCGGCGAGGACCGGTTCGAAGACCTCCACCGAGCCGCGCTCGTCGAGATCGGCGAGGTCACGTTCGTCGACGACGGTGCCGGGCTCGGGCCGGTCGTGCGGGTCGAGGCTGCGAACGTCGACGGAGGCGAAGCGGAAGGTGCCCGGGGCGAGCGTGTGGTCACCGGCGGTCTCGACGGTGACGTGTGCCCGGGCCGTGCACCCGTCGTGCATCGCGTAGTCGATGAGCCGGACGTGCCGGCGTACGGAGACGCGGCGGCGGGCGGTGTCGAGGTAGGCCTCGGTGGCGACCGCGTCCTGCTGGTAGCTGATCTGGTCGCCGGTGTACGCGAGGAGTTCGACGAGGGCCACGCCCAGGTCGGCGGGGTTGCGTTCGACCCAGTCGGGGGTGGTGAGCGCGAGCCGGTCGAGGAGGAGCTTGCGGATGGTGTCGTAGTCGCGGGCGGTGTAGTCGACGACGGGAGCGGCCGGGAAGACCCGCTCGGAGCCGCTGCCCGGCTCATCTCCCGCGCTGTCGAAGGGTGTTGGACGGTCGGGCCGGAAGGAGAAGAGAGCACTGTGGTAGCGCTGGTCGAAGCCTCGGTAGGGCTGGGTGCCCGGGCGGTCGTACGGGTCGGTCTCGACGACCGAGAGGCGGTAGCGGGAGCTGTCGCCGGTCTTGTCGAGGGTGACGTACAGCCGGTCGTCGAGTTCCGGGTCCTCCTCCCGCTCGACGCTCACGTCGACGGCGGTGATGCCGGTGACGCGTCGGCCGCCGTCGACGCGGATGTTCTCGGGGCACAGCCCGTGGGGGGCCTTGCCGAGGAAGGTGACGGTGAGCAGCAGCCCGTCGTCATCGACCTCGACGGCGTCAACTCCGTTGAGCTGGGCGGCCCTTACCTTCGCGCGCCGTGGTACGGCGACGCTGTCGCTCTGGTGGGTGCTCATACGGCGGCCCGCCCTTCGAAGACGTCGTCACGTCGGGTGCCGGTGGCGCGGACGACGTACGAGAGATGCACGCGTACGACGTTGTCCTCGCCGACCACGTCGAGGGCCAGCACGTCGATGAGGTCGCCGAGCCAGCGCTGCAGCGCGGCCTGCACGGAGAGTTCGAGCGTGCTGATCAACTCCGGGCTGCTGGGCGCGAAGACGAGTTCGAGGAGTCCGCAGCCGAAGTCGGGGCGCATCACCCGCTCGCCCGGACTGGTGAAGAGGAGCTGCTCGACGAGGTCGTGGACGTGCTCGGCGTGACGGGCGTGCGCGGTGCGGCCACGCCGGTCGGCGCGGAAGGGGAACGCGATGTCGCTGCGCGGGCTTGTCGCCATGCTGGTGGCGCCGGGGCGGGTCGGGCGGCTCATCGGACGGTGACCTTTCGCTGCACGGCCTGGACGACGGGTGGCCCCTGCGGGACGAGGCCCGATGTGAAGCACTGGGCCGCGGAGGTGTCGAGGAGCGCGGGCGCGCCGTCGACCAGGACACCGGTGTCGGCGGCGGTCCAGCGGACCGAGACGCAGGGCGTGGGCACACCGTCGACGGTGTGCGGGCAGCCGGTGACGACGGTGTTGGCGTGCGCCGCCGTGACGACGACGGCGCCGGCGACCCGTACGCCGCCGGTGGGTGTGGAGGCGGCGCTGACACGACCGCCGTGCGGGCAGCCGATCACGGCGCTCGCATCGAGCAGACTCCCGGACACTTCTTCGTCCCCCGTCTTCTATCGCTTCGAGAGCACGGTCAACTGGCCCTCATTGATGGTCACTTGATCGCCACTCAGCAGGACCTCGGCGCCCGCGCCGTTGGCGATGACGATGACTCCCTGGGTGATGCGGATGTAGGCGCCGCCCTGGGCCTGGAGGAGGATCCCCTGCTCGACGCCGGGTGTGTCGTTCATGACGAGCTTGTGCGCGAGGGGCGTCTGCACGACGACCGGCTTGTTGGCCGCGTTGGCCTCCAGCTCGCGGCGCGCGTCGGGCGGCAGTTCGTCGGCGGTCCCCCACCAGCAGCCGGTCCAGATCGGGAAGCTGGGGTCCCCCTGCTCGAACTCCACCCACACCCCCGCCCCCTCCTTCGGCACCACGAACTGGCCGGACTCGTGACCGGTGAACGGCAGACAGGGCAGCGCCCACGTCGACGGCTCGTCGCCGAGGACGTCCGGAACCTCGACGGTGAGACGTCCGATCCTCAGCGGGTCGTTGTTGTCGACGACCCGGCCACGGAATTTGCCGAGGTAGCGATTACTGGGTGCCGCCATGCTGAACTGCTCCTGGTTAGTTATCTGCGGTCTGTGGTCTGTTGCGGGTATTGCGCGGTTGGCGCACCGGGGGCCGGGGGTCAGGGCCTGACGTAGTCGCTCAGCGCCTCCAGTCCCTCCCGGGAGAGGGTGAAGTTCTGCTGGTAGGAGCCCGGACGCAGGTTGTGGGTGACGGACTTGACGTAGTAGTCGCCGTCGTACGCCCGTCCCGAGCCGCGTACGCCGACGAGTTGGCGGGGCTGGAGGATGTAGCCGTGCCGGTTGACGTCGAGCGAGCCCGAACCGGAGACGACATCGGCGGAGACGGCTGCACGCGCCAGCAACTCGGCCTCGGCTTCCGCCCGTTGCTGCTTGGCGGTGCCGGACAGGGTGCGGCGCTTGAGGGCCGGGGTGGGCCGCTTGCCCAGCGGCGGACGCAGCGGGCTGATCGGCGGCTGGGGCAGCAGCGTGGACAGCCTGGTCCCCGGGTCCTGCCAACGGGCCTGCGGCTCCTCGCGCGCCGTCCCGTCGTAGGCGAACGTCAGTTGATCGACAGTGGAGTTGGCGTCCATGTTGACGTTGAGCGCGTGCTGCCGTATCCCGAGCCGCACCTCGGGCCCCCAACGGGCGGAGGACTGGCCGGGGTTGGGTCCGGGTTCGAGGTAGAAGGTGTAGCCGTTGGCGCGGGCGAGTTCGGTGACGTACTGGAGGTCGGTGCCGGTCTGGTAGTGGACGCGGAGATCCTGGTGCGGTGGCTGGGCGATCTTCTCCGTGTAGACGTCGGGCCGGATGCCGTAGTCGGAGTACTGACGCAGGATGGCGAGGACGCGCTCGGAGGGCGGGAGGTTGGGGTAGCGGGCGGTGCGTTCCTCCAGGTCGAGGAGGAGGGTCAGGTCTTCGCCGGTGATGGTGAGGGTGGAGTGGCCGGGCTGGTTGCTGGCGCCGACCTCGTGCCGGACGATCAGGCCGTCGAAGAGGACGTCGGGGGTGCCTCTGACGGCGACGGTCACGATGAGGCGGGTCTTGGGGTCGAAGAACCCCTCGGGGAGCAGCCGTCGGCTGATGATGCCGTTCTTGGTGAGGTCGAAGGCCAGCTGGAATCCGCTGCGTTCACCCGCGGTCGCGGTGATCTGCGCGGACAGCAGGGCCTGGGTGACCTCGGCGGGGACGGGCTGGACGAGCTTGGGCCCCATGAGAAGCGTGATGTGGACGGGGCCCTGCCCCACGGGCAGATCAAACACGCCGGTCACCTCGCGGGAGCCCGCCGAGGGTCGGTATGCCGATGACCCGGCCGGGCTCTTCAGTCAACTCCCGTGGGTCGAGTACGGGGTTGGCGTCGGCGATCTGCCACCACTGGGCGGGGTCGCCGAAGTAGCGCTGGGCGAGAAGGTCTGGGCGCTCGCCGGCCCCGACGGTGTGGGGGTGCGTGTCGTCGTGGAGAGGGGGCAGCAACCGCCGTTTGACGTAACGGACTTCGGTCCCGTCGGCCTGACGGTGAACCCCGATCTCGGCGTCGTGATACCGACTGGTGCGCGGATAGGGATGAGCGCCCGGAATGGCGTCCAGGGCGTTCTCGTACGGTTCGATGTCGGCCATGGCGGTCTCCCTCAGCCCCTTCCACTGAACGCGCCGACACCGACGCCGATGCCGCCGAGCCCGAGTGCCCCGAGGCTTCCGCCCCGGGCGGCAGCGGCGAGCTGTTCCTTCTGCGCGAGGTGCGCCATGTAGAGGTCGGCGCCTCTGTGCCCGGCGGGCAGATCGCTGACGGTGAGGATCTTCATACCGATGCCGAGAGAGGCACGGATCGGATTGAGGTTCACGTCGAACGCGGACTCGTTGACGGACAGCTCGGTCAGCCGAACGGGCATGACGCGCTTGCTCCCCCAGGTGAACAGGGTCAACGGCATCTCGATCGGGCTGATCTCGATGGTCCCGCTCTGCGCGAGCCGGCTCGCGGCGCGCAGTTGGTCAGTGGTGGGCTGAACAAGCATTTCGAGGGTGGCGAGTTGGGGATGGATACCGTCGGGCGCGGCGACCTCGAACTGATCGGTGGCATCGATCTCGGCGGTGAACTTCCAGGTCTCCTGCGCGGGCCCCTTGAGCCGGAGAGCTTCGTTCTTGTCCCCACCCCCGGTCCCACCGCCGCCTCCGGAGTCGGCGCTGTCGCCGGCGGTCTGGGGTGCGAGGCTGCGCTCCAGGGTGTCCGGGTTGAACTGGAGGACGATGATGCGCTGGGGGGTACCGGTGTCGGGGTTGACGACGACTATTCCGGAGCGGATGGGTTTGGGGATGTCGGCGTAGCGGGTCACGACTTGTTGTCCTCTGTGAGCATGTCGGCAAGCGCTTCAAGCGCTTGCACATCCGGCAGCTGCTGTTCCACCGCGTCGGCGGCGATGCCACCCGCCACGGGGTCCTCTGGTGCGCCGATCCAATGGTGCAGAGCTTGGATCGGGGTGAGCCCTTCCTCCTTGGCCCGGCGCAGCAGCGAAATCCATCGGCCCTCGGCATAGGTGCCGTCGGCTCCGGCACCTGCCCGCTTGATGAAATAGGCCGCGTCGTCAGTCTCCGAGGCCCACAGAAAACCCAGCAGAAGCCGCCCTCGACGGACCGGAAGATACCGAATCGGCCCGTCGGTCAAGAACGCGTAACCAGGCCGTTCGAGTGTGAAGGGAGAGAGATCTTCCCAACCTTGTGAACGATCCATCATGGCCTCGTCCACGACGGAATTATCGTCGTTCTCCTCTTCGGAGGAGGGTTCCTTATGCTCCGGGTTGGTGAGCTCTTCCAGTGTTCGCAGATCTGGCGCCGCCTGTTCTACGGCGTCGGCTGCGATACAGCCGGCCTCGGCGTCTTCCGGCACTCCGATCCAACGACGCAGCGCCTGCAGCGGTGCAAGACCGTCCCTCTCGGCCTGATCCAACCGTTCGGACCAGGCTACGGACGCGAGAAGGGTGGGGCGTTGGGCAACCAGTCGTCGAATAAAACTGATTCCGTCGTTACGCTCCGATGCCCAGAGGTAGCCGATCAACTCCCCCTCCATGGTCACCGGTAGGTATCGCACGGGAGCCCCCGTGCCAGTGGAGTAAGCCCTCGAAGGCTCGTGCGCATCATGTGGGACCATTGGTGACTGCCCTCCTCTCATAGGCTACTTTGTCGCTACTGGAAAATTGGTGAGCTAGGGCCTGGGCAGGATGACCCTGGCGTAGATGTCCCAGACCCCATCGGCTGTCGGCCCTCGGACGTCGGTGATGATGTATTCAGTATTCCTCGGCAGGATTATCTCCCGCTGCTCCGAGTACTTGCTCAACTGGCCGATCCACAGACCCGGCGCACCCTTCGGTACATCCAGATGAATTCGATAGGGGTTCCGCTTGGTGTCGGCAAACGCAGAAGTGGCGCCCAACGAAGTGGACATATAACCAGGCTCCCGCTGAGTGGTTCCCTTCAGGCTATTGGCATCGCCCGAGTATCCGGGCATGAAATCCACCTTCTGGAGGGTTCGTTGCACCCCGAGCCCCTCCGGGAGTGGATTCTGCAGCGCTTGGTCCATCAGATCCATGCGGGACATCATGTCGGCCTCTGTCGGGAAAGTCCCCCCAAAGGTTCTCGTCAGTCGATCTCGCAAACCCTTGTTCTTCAGTTCGACGCGAAGCTGCTTTCTCGGGTCCTGAGAACTTACGATTCTGTCAATGATCTTGCGTTGTTTGGGCGTGATGTCGGTGCGCCGCGAAGCGGCCACGACCTCTCTCAACGTCGGCTCCCGGCCGCCGAACACATCGAGGAAGGGCGCCCTCTTGCCGCGATCCCGCTGCCAATCCGCAAGAGCGACACCCGGATCACGCCCGCGGGAAATTTGATTATAAGGATACGACCACCAGGTGTACTCCTCGATTGCCTTCCGCTGTGCGGCGGGAATCGCCTTGATGATGGGCCTCAGCACCGCTTCTCCGTAGGCCTCAGCTTCGGCATTCGAGTTGAAGCGTCGAATTTTGTCGCCAAGGCGATCGATCTCCTCGCCGGTGTAGTCGTAGTAGACACCGTCGATTACATAGCCGCGAGGATTGAGCGTGGCGAGGATCTTGAAGTCGGGGAACCCGACGGTGGATAGATCCGTCAGTCGGTACCAGAGGCGCATTCCCGCGAGAGCAGCGCGCAGCGCATGGTCGGGAACTCCCTTTCTCAGGAGTTTCTCGACCAGGGGGCGGATACGTGCCAAGATTGCTGCCAGCCGAGCCTCCTTGGACTCCTTTGTTTTCTCCTTCTTCTTGCCATTGTCGGACTGGCGCTTCTTCTGGTCCGTCCAGTTCTTCTTGTCGTCGCGCAATCGGTCACGCTTCTTCTTGAATGCGTTGCGCAACTTCGATGCGCTGTTCTTCAGCGCCTTGCCGACCTTCGTCTTCTTCAACTTCCGGCCGAGCGTTTTCGCCGCGTTCCCGACCTTCTTCAGAGCGGACTTGACCGCTCCCTTTGCCCTCGACAGGGCCTTCCCTGCAGGGGACTTGGGCTTCTTCGGCTTGGTCGGCTTGGGGCCCTCGATCTCCTTCTTCTTGGACGGGGCCTCGGGGCTCTTGTCCTTGGCCGGCGCCTGGTCCCGGTCGGGGGTTCTGTCCTGGTCCGGACGCCGCTGCTCCGCCGCGTCCTGCCGCTTCGCCCCCACCGGCTCCTGCTTCGCCGGCCCCTTAGGCGTAGCCGTGTCCTTCGGCTTCACCGGAGCCTTCGGGCCCGGGGACGGGGCCCCCTTGGGCCTCGGCGCGGCCGCCGGCTCCGCCACCTTCTGCGTGGCGTTCCGCAGCGCCCCCCGCGCCTTGTTGACCGCGTTGCCCGCCGCCGACCTCGCGCCCTTGCCCGTCCGCTTCAGGCCGTCCATGACCTTCTGGGACATGGCCTTGAGCCGCGCACCCACTCCCTTCGTCGCCGAGGAGAGCCTGATCATCAGGAAGTTGGCGATGAAGTCGAGCAGGGCCACCACGCCCGCCGCCACCGCTTCCGCGAACAGGCACGCCGCCGGGCCCGCCTTGACCGCCTTCAGGTACGCCCAGAACTTCCCGAACGCCGCCAGGATCGAGCTGATCGACTGCCAGGCCGCCATCAGGCCCTGGACGATCGTCAGGATCGCGCCCGCCGCCGGGACGATCATCGAGACGACCTTCTCGATGACCAGCGACGCGATCATCATCGGCAGGGACGCGATGATCGCGTCCCACGCCATCTTGCCGATCTGCTTCAGCGAGACGCAGCCCTTGACCAGGACGTTGATGACCGCCTTGCCGAGGCCCAGGATGCCCTCGACCTTCGTGTCGAACCACCGCTTCACGCCCACCTTGATGGCGCTCCAGAGATGGTCCGTGATCCCCGACTTGGCCGAACTGCCCGCCTTGCCTATCCAGCCACCCGGGTCCGGCGCGATGTCGGCCACCAGCGCCGCGAACTTCCCCAGCGCCTCGATCGCCGCCTGCGCGAACTTGATCGCGCCGACGATGATGGCCTCGAAGGCCTTGATGACCGCCTTGAGGCCTGCTTCGAGGACGTCCAGCAACGCGTTCAGGCCCGCCGCCAGTGCGTCCAGGAGCGAGTTGACCGCCTTCTTCAGGCCGTCCGCCAGTTCGTTGACCGTGGCTATGGCCGCGTCCCGCAGCCCCTCGATCGCGTTGCGGAACCTGTCCCGCAGCTCCGGGAAGGCCGCCAGCAGCACGTCACCGATCGCGATCAGCGCGTCGGCGAGCGCGTTGATCGCCGCGACGGCCAGGTCGCGGACGAAGTCGATCGCCGCGTTGGCCCACTCCTTGAACTTGTCGATGATGCCGTTGACGAGAGCACGTGCGGCCTCGAAGACCTTGGTGACCGCTTCGAGCAGACCCTTGAAGAAGTCGCCCACCTTGTCGGCGACCCAGCCGAAGAAGCCACCGGACGGCTTCTCCTCCTCCTTCTTCCTCTCGGCCTCCTTCTCGGCGTTCTCGCGCTCGGTGTCGATCTGCGCGTTGTCCGTGTCCTTGCGCGCCGCGACCTCCTTGTCCTTGTCGTCGCGCGCCTTGACGATCTCCTTGTTCCTGGTGCCGTGCTCGTCGTCGGACTCCTTGTCCGCGTCCGCGATCTTCTTGTCCTGCTCGGCCCGCCAGTCCTCCCGCTGCGCCTGGGTCTCACGGGCGGCCCTGCCCCGTTCGGCGGTCTGCTTGTCGGTGTTCTGCGCGACCTCGCGGTCGATCTCGGCCTGCTTCTCCTGCTTGGCCTGCTGTTCGCCCTGCTGGTGCTTCTGTTCCTCGGTCCCGAGATCACCCTGCGCCTGACCCGCGGCGCCCTGGATCTCCGGGCCCTTCTCCTGCTTGGCGACGGCTCCGACGCCGTCCTTGGGCCGGGAGATGGCCTTGAGCCCGCCGCCCTTGCCCCGCCGGCCGCCGGCCGCCTTGCCCGCGAGCTGTTCCCGGGGCGCGTCCGGGAAGATCTGGTCCTCGCCCATCGGCTTGGCCGCGTCGTCACGGCCCGTCTGCTGGATCTCGGACTGCTTCTCCTTCAGGGCCCGCTGCTGGTCGTCGGTGCGCGTCGGGTCGCTGGCGCCCTCCAGCCGGATCTTGGGCGCCGGTCCGACCGTCTTGTTCGCGAGTTCGGGGTCGGTGGTCGGTACGGCGTCGGCCGCGGCATCGACGTTCGCGGCCTCGGCCTCGCTGAGTCCCTTGTCCGGCACGGCGGGGGGCGGCGGCGGAGGCACGTCGTCCGTGGGGCGCCTGCCCTCGGCCTTGTCGCTGCCCTTGGCCTTCTGCTTCTCGGCCCGGTCCTCCGGGCCGAGCTTCTCCACCTTGCCGGTGACCGCGTCCGCCGCCGGGGCGGCCTCGGGCTTCCCGGACAGCGTCCTGGGCGCCCCCGAGGGACGTTCCCGCGTGGGCGGGGCGGCGTCGAGACGCTGCTGCTCCTCGCCGACCTTCTTGCTCGCGGCCCGGTCGACACCGGGCAGGGCCGCCGCCGCCTGGTCGGGTGCCAGCTTGCCCACGGTCTGTACGGCGGTCTTGGGGTCCTGCGCCGAGACGTCCGGCGGCTCCTGCTCCTTCTCCTCGGACGCGGCCTCTCCGCCGCCCCCGCCGCAACTGCCCTTGCCCCCGTCGTCCTTCTCCGCGGCGGGCTCGGGCGGCGCGCAGCCACCGCCGTCCTTCTCCAGGGACGCCTCGGGCTGGGGGGATGCACTGTCCGACGTCTGGCCGGGTGCCGCGGTCTGCTCGGCTGCCGGACTCACCGCCGCCTGGGCGACGGACGGCGCGGCACCCGGCCCGGCGGCGGTCGTCGGGCCGCTCTTGCCACTACCGCCCACCGGCCCGCGCGGTACGGCGCCGGGTCCCGTCTCCTTGGGGATGCTGCTCTTGGCGCCGGGCGCCTCACGCTCGGACCTGGGCGGCTCGGCCCCACGCCGTGCGGCGGGCGAGGGATCACGGTCCTCGACAGGTGTCTTCGGAGTCTGCGCACCGGCCGGACGGGACACGCCGGCGGTCGCCACCATGCTCGTGGTGGCCGTGGCCGGCGAGAAGCCCGCCACGGCAGCCACCGGACCCGGTGCCGACCGCGCCTGCACCCTCGTACGCTCCTGCCGATCGCTCTTCTCCTCCTGCGCGTCCCTGGCGTCCGGCGGCTCGTCGCCGCCCTCCGCCCCGGTCTCGCCGGGATCGTCGGAGGCGTCCTTGGTCTGCTCCTTCTCCTGCTGCTGCTCCGGGGCGGGCTTCTCGGCCTCCGGCTCGGGCCGTTCCCTGTCCTCGGTGGCGGGGTCCCGGCCGACCTCCTGGTCGAGCGGTTTCTCGGTCTCCTGGAGGTCCTTGGTGCCACGGTCCTGGGCCTGGGCGGCCGGCCCGTTCTCGGGCTGCGGCGCCTCGCCCTCGACGGGCCCCTCGTCCTGGCCGGGAGCCTTCGGTTCGGGCCCGGCGGCCTGCTCGTCCTCCTCCTGGTCCCGCTTCTCCCGCTCCTGCTCGATCTTCTCCGCCTTCGTCGGCGGCGGAGTCGGGAAGGTCGGCGGCGTCGGTTCGGAGGCACCCGGCTGGAGCTGGTCCGCGGTCGGTACGGCCGACAGGTCGAGGTCGGCCTCGGGAAGATGGTCCTCGGGCTTGATCACGGGTTCGGAGTCGCCGCCCGCCGCGGCGCCCTCGTCCTGGCCGCCCGCGACCTCCCGGTCGGCGCCCGCTTCGAGGCCGAGCGGCTGCTCCTCCTCACGCGGGTCGACCTCGGCGTCCCCCGCGCCCCCGTTCTCATCCTTCTCGTTCAGCCCGTGCTCGGACAGCGCCGAGTCGGCCTGTTCACCCCGTTCGTCCACCTTCTCCGGCCGTACGGGACCGGGCTGGCCCTTCTGCTTCGGGTCCAGTTCCTCGCGCCTGGCCCCGGCGGCGGGCTGGGTCTGCTGGTCCTTGCGCCCGCGCTTGTCGGCCCCAGGGGCGTTGGCCTGCTCGGGGTCGGCCTCCTCGCGTTCGCGCTGTTCCCTGCGCTCCTCCTTGGCCTCCTCCGCGCCCTGCTGCTGCCCCTGGGCGCGCTCGTCGGCCGCCTCGTCGGTGCGCTCCCGGTCGGCGGCGGCCTTCTCGCCCTCCTGTTGCTGCTCCTGCCCGGCCCGCTGCCGGGACGCGTTGCGCTCGTCCTCCTGCTCCGTGCGCTGCGCGGCCTCCTGATCCTCGGTGGCTGCGTCGGACCGCGCCCGACTGCGCTGCACACCGGCCTTCTCGTCGCGGTCCCTGGCGTCCTGCCGCTCCTCGCGGGCGTCGGCGGCACGCCGGTCACGCGAACCCCGGCCCGACTCCTGCTGCTTCTTCCACTGGACGCGCTCGACGCCGAGGGCCTCGAAGAGGTCCATCTCGGGCAGCGGCACCTCGGCGGGCTGGAGCTCCAGCGGGCCCGGGCCGTCCGCCTGTTCGGCGAGGTCGAGGAGGCGCTCGTACTCCGGAGTGAGCAGCCGCGCCTCCAGCCGCTCGATGACGGCGTCCTCCAACTGCTCGGACATACGCGCCAGTTCGAGTCGCACCCGGCCGGAGGCGTCGGCGGGGTCGCCGCGCAGCGAGCGCAGCACACCGCCCGCGAGCCGGTCCACAAGGGTCGCCGGGTCGACGGCCTCGGCCCGCATCCGGTCGGCGTCGACGGTGGCGTAGCGCAGCCAGCCCGGCGTAGCCTGCCCTTCCTCGACCGCGCCCTCGGGCTGCGCAGTGCCGGCTGCGATCTCCCCGCCCCGGACAAGTTCCTGGGCGGCCGACTCCGCCTCCCGCTCGATCGCCTGCTGCGGCAGGCTCACCGCGCCCAGGTCCCGCCCGGCCCGCAGCGCGCCGAGCCCGTGCGGGTTCTGGACGGTGTGCAGCAGCTCGTGGGCGAGCAGGCGCTGCCCGTCCGCGGTACCCGGGCGGTAGGCGCCCTCGCGGAAGAGGATGTCCTGGCCGACGGCCACCGCGTCCGCGCCGAGCAGCTCGGTCAGCTGTGCGGCGTCCCGGCCGGTGTGCAGCCGTACGCGGCTGAGGTCGTGACCGAGGCGCTCCTCCAACTCCCGTCGTACGCCGGGATCGAGCGGTTGTCCGGCGCCGCTGACGACGTCCTTCGCAGACGGGGTACGGGACTTGGCGCCCCGTTCCTTTCGCCTGCGTCGGCGCTGCTCGGCGGCCGACTGCTCCGAACGGGCGTCCTGGGACTGCGCGTTGCCGCTCACCGGGTCACCTCCCCCTGACCGCTGAGCCCCTGGTGCACGGCGCGGGCCAGTTCCTGCCCGAGGCGGCGTGCGGACAGGCCGGCGGGCAGCGGCGGCAGCCCGGTCAGCGCGTCGACGCCCACCGCGCCGTCGGCCGCGAGGGGCACGCCGTACTCCCGTACCAGGCGGGTGAGTTCGTGCTCGAAGGCCGCCGAGACCCGCTCGGGGTCTGCCCGGAACCCGTCGAGCACGAGTTCGCCGATGTCCAGCCGTATCGCCGAGGGCGCCTGCTGACGCTGCCCGTTCACACCCATCCGCGCACCTCCGTCGGCGTCAGGGAGCGCTCCAGCTTGAGGTACTCGGTGCGGGCCGCCGCGAGCATGTGACGCATCTGGAGGCGGTCGCCCTCCTCGGCGGCGAGGAACGCGCCGGACAGGGCGATGTTGCGGATCGAGCCGCCCGCGACGGTGAGTTGGGCGAGCAGGGCGGCGTCGATGTCCTTCACCGGGGCCTGCGGGGGCAGGACGCGGCGCCAGATCTCGGCGCGTTCGTGTTCGGCGGGGAAGGGGAAGTCGACGACGAAGCGGATGCGCCGCAGGAACGCCGTGTCCAGGGCCTTCTTCATGTTGGTGGTGAGGATGGCGAGGCCCCGGTAGGCCTCCATCCGCATCAGCAGATAGCTGACTTCGAGGTTGGCGTACCGGTCGTGGCTGTCCTTGACCTCGCTGCGCTTGCCGAAGAGAGCGTCGGCCTCGTCGAACAGCAGGAGGGCGCCGCCGCGTTCGGCGGCGTCGAAGACCCGGCGCAGGTTCTTCTCGGTCTCCCCGATGTACTTGCTGACGACCTGGGAGAGGTCGACGACGAACAGGTCGAGGCCCAGCTCCTTCGCCATGACTTCGGCGGCCAGCGTCTTGCCGGTGCCGGAGCCGCCCGCGAAGAGGGCCGTGACACCGAGCCCTCGGCGCAGCGTCGCGGCGAATCCCCACTCCTGGTGGACGGTCGGGCGCTGACGGACATGCGCGACGATCTCGCGCAGTACGCTCGTCTGCCGCTCGTGCAGGACGAGGTCGCCCCAGGCCGCCTCGGGTTCGATGCGCCGCCCCAGCTCGTCCATCCCGACCCGCGCCTCGTCGAGCCCGGCCCGCCAGGCGAGTTCGGCCGCGTCCAGGTCGTCCTCGCCGGGGAGATCACGCCGTACGGCCGCTGCCGCCGCCCGCACCACGTGCGGGGGCAGCTGGAACTGCGCGACCAGGGACCGGAGTTCACCTTGGCCGAGGTCGGCGACTTCCTCGAACGCGTCGGCCCAGAGGGCGAGTTGCTCCTCCTCGTCCAGTCGGGGGACGGTGACCCGGGTGCCGTGCGGGCGGTCCGTGCGCAGCGGGTCCTCGCTCGACACCACGACGGGTACGGCGGCCCCGGCGAGGAACGCCTCCGTCGCCGTCCGCTGGTCGCGGTCCAGTTCGCCCACGTCGACGAGGAGCGCGGCGGGCAGCAGGATCGCCTCGCGCTGCCAGAGCCGGGCGAAGCGGTCCCGTTCGGCGGGGTCACCCGGGATGTCCTCGGCGCTCAGCGAGTACAGCCCGAGCCCGGCGCGGGCCGCCGCGGCGGCGCCGATGTCGGCCCGGCTGCGCAGCTCGCCGCCGGTCACCTCGACGAGCAGCGGCGCGTCGGGGCTCGTCGCGGTCGCCCAGCCGGCCGCGACCCGGCTCGCGGCCAGGTCGTACGAGGGCGGCAGCCGGTCCGGCACGCTCGCGCGTCGCAGCTGGCCGTGCAGCCGGGCGTCGAGGTAGGGCGAGCCCAGCAGGAAGTGCAGGATGCGTTCGTCGAGGCGGAGCCTGGATGTCGTCAGCCGTGAGTCGTCGTCCAGCTCGGTGATCCGCCAGCGGCGCAGCGGTGCCACCGGGGTGAGCGCGCTCCAGTGCGGCTCGGCAAGCGCGGCGAGGGCGAGCGAGAAGGTCGGGTACGTCCGCTCCCGGTCACCGCAGGCGGCGGCGCAGCGGGCGGCGGTGGTCGGCTCCAACTCCTGGGCGGCGGTGAGGAGTACGAGGTCCCGTTCGAAGGGGGTGAGGCCGAAGCAGGTGACGAGGGCGTCGAGGGGCGCGGTGACGGGACCGGCGGGCACGGGCATGGTGTCGGGCTGCGAATCCTCGACGCCCCGTGTCCCCTGCCCCTGTCCGGCGTGCGCCGCGTGTGCGTCGACGCGGGCGAGCACACGCCGGATCTCCGCCGTCAGCGTCGTCGGACCCGTGGCGTGCACGCCGGTCCCCTCTGTCATCCCCATGTCGTCAGCTGCCCCCGCTCGTTGTCCGCACCCGGCCCTCAGCTCTCGGCGTTCTCGGTGTTCTGGGTGTTCTGGGTGTTCTCAGGTTTGTCGGGCTCTCCTGCCCTGTCCGGGGAGGCGGTCGCGCGCTTGCCCGCGCCGCCGCGCGCGCCCCTGCCGCCGCCCGACCCCGGCTCCGTCGCCTTCGCCGGCTGGGCCGTCTTGCGGGTGCGGGACTGTGTCGCCTTCGCCGGTGCCTTCACCACGGCTTTCCTGGCGGGCGCCTTCGCCGCAGCCTTCGCGGGCCGGGACGCCGATTCCGGATCAGATTCCGAACTCCCGTCCTGCACAACCTCGTTCACGGGTGGCAGCGCCTGCCCACCCGGCTCAGGTGCGCCCGGCGCCCCGAACGGCAGCACGCGTACATCGGGCCGCTGTACCGGCTTCGCCGCGACCGGCGATTCACGTCCCTCGATGAGGACGAGGGCGGCCTGGTAGACGACCGACAGCGAGTACGGCGTCTGGTAGAGCATTCCCCAGAGCTTCGACGTCTCGTCGACGTCCATCACCGTCGGTGTGAAGCGGACGCGCTGCGCCGATTCCAGAAGGTCGCTGCCCGCCAAGTACGGCTTCTCACCCGCCTGTTCGATGACGTCCTTCGGCAGGATCGGTATCTCGTGCAGGGTGCGGACGACAGAGCCGATCAGGCGCTGCCCGACCAGCTCGTTCTCCTCGCCGTACGCGCTGATCAGGAAGTGCAGGTCCAGTGCGGCGGCGGGCCGCTTGACCAGCGTGCCGTCGGCGGCGCGGGTCGGCAGGTCGTTGTTGCGCTGTGAGGTGTTGGGCGTGACCTGGTACAGGAACACATGGATGGTCGGTTCGCCGGACGGTTCGGTCGGCGGCTTACGTGTCTCGACCGTGACGGCCGCGTCGAACTCCGGCCCCAGGTTGTTCTCGATCAGGACAGCGAGGGCCTGGGTGACGTGGGCGATGGCAAGTGCGTTGCTCATGAGGTCAGTTCCCCGGTCCCCGCTGCTCGTCCAACTGCTTCCTCTTCCTGGGCCGGCCGCGTCGCGCGGTTCACTCGCGCCCCCGGGCCAGATAGTCCGCGAGGCTCACGGTCGCTCCGGGTCGCTCGCCAGCCGTCGTACGCCGACGGGTACCTCCCGCGGGTGCCGCCGCCGTCACTTCGAGCCGCCCGATCCGTACCTCGACGACCTGCTCTGGCGCCCGTCCGGGCCGCCGCGCGGCGGCCTGCCGTACGGCCTCACGCGCAGCGGTCGTGTCCGCGGCGCTGGGTCGCGGGACCGTGGACGCGGTGGCGCGGGAGGCGGAGTCCGGGCCCGGGGTGCGGGGCGCGGGCGCCGCGTTCCGGGTGGAGTCGTCTTCCGGGTGCCGACCACCCGCCGTGCGGCGCGCGGCTCCGGCAGTCGGTCGCGGGCTGGGCAGCAGCTGCGTGACCGGCCGCAGCAGGGGCCCTTCAGGGTCGGCGGTGCGCGGCGCGGGTTCGGTCGGCCGGCTGTCGTACACCCGTTCTGTGTGTACGACGGTCCGCTCCCGTTCCGGAGCCGGGCGTGCCCCGGATGCCGCCGGGCGAGGCCGGTCCGGGTGCGGTGCGGCCGCGACCGGAGCGGCTGCGGGCCACAACGGGGCCTCGCCGTCCGGTTCGGGCGCCGTGGCCCGTACCGCCTCGACCCGTTCGAACGGCCCGGGCAGCCGGGGGCGCACCCGGGACGCGCCCGGGACGGCTCCGGCGGTGTGCCGGGCGATCAACCGGTCGAGGAAGTCGGGCCCGTCGGGGGCCGGTGAGTCAGACATCCGCACACAGCTCCAGGTAGTAGCGGCGCCGCAGCGGGCTGAGCGCCAGGATCTCCGGCTCGCTCCAGCCGTACGCGGTGGCGAGCAGATGGACGTCGAGGAGCACGTCCCGTGCCCAGGCGTCCAGTTCGGTCCACAGGTAGGAGGCGATGTCGAGTTCGGCCTGGGTGGCCGCCCGGCACTCCGGGCAGGCCACGTTCAGCGTCAGATCGGCGCCCGGGTCGGCCGCCTCGACGGCCTCGGCGATCCGGCGCTGCACGGGGCCGGGCAGGTCTGTCGCGGACACGGCGGCCCCGTCGTACACCGCCGACACGAGGCACCGCGCGAGCAGCGCCCCCCGCGGGTCGGCGGCCCGGGCCGCCGCGGCGAGGTCGGCAACCCCGGGCACCCGGAACTCGACGTCCCACCCGTCCTGTCGAACCCGCACAACGGAACGGCCCAGCCCGGCCGAGGCCACCTCACCGCCCCAGGTCGCAGGCCCTCCAGCACGCCCGGCAGCGCCCGACCCGTCACTCTCGGCCGAGCCCACACCACCACGCCCGGCCGAACCCTCCTCACCACGCCTGACCGCAGCCCCTCCGCCGAATCCGGCCGAGGCAACATCGCCACGCCCGGTCCCACCAACCCCGCCACCACCCGCAAAGGCCAACCCGCCGCGCTCAGCAGCAGACCCTCCGCCAATCCGGGCCGAGGCCACCTCGCCGAGCCCATCCGAAGCGGCCGCGCCACTACCGGCCGAGGCCACCCCTCCGCCGGTAGGCGAACCGCCCCGCCCGCCCAGGGAGCGCGCCAGCTCCCCCGCGTCCAGTTCGAACTCCATGTCCTCGCCGCACGCCGAGCACGCGAGCCGTACCTGCATGCGCTCGCCGAACAGCGCGCGGCGCAGCTCGAACAGGTCCGCCTCGCGCTCGCCCACCGGAAGCTGCGGCAGCCTTCCGGTGTCGACGTCCGGGCGGGCCGTGCGGTGCAGCAGCAGCGCACGCCCGACCGGCGCCTCGGCGAGTCCCGCCTCCCAGGCGGCCAGCAGTCCGGCCGCCGAGGTGATCGCCATGCCCATCCCCCGATCGATCAACTACCGTCGTTTCAGGCCGGGTTCAGGAACGACGGCTCCTGCGGCTCGGGCACCTCGTAGTCCCGCTCCCAGCCCTCACACTCCAACTTGAGCGACTGGATGGCCACCGCGTTCGCGTTGGCGTCGAGTTCGCCGAGGACCTGGTACTCACTGGGCCAGGTCCGGTAGAGCTTGTGCGAGACGGCGACCTGGCCGGCCTCGTTGAGGACCTGGATGACGATGTCCTTGCGGAAGTCCGCGAGGGACACCTCGGAGCCGAGGCCCGCCCCGATCTGCCAGACCTTGTTGGCCCAGCGGTCGAACTCGGGGTCGTGGGTGACCCCGCGCTCCAGGGTGATGCCCTCGAACTCGGAGCGTCCCGGCGACTTGCGCGGGGAGGAGGGGTCGCCGCCGTGGCGGTGCTTGACGACCTCCGTGGTCCGCTTGAGCGGACTGATCTTGCTGATGCCGGCGACCGTACGACCGTCCCACAGGACCAGGAACTTGAAGTTCTTGTACGGGTCGAAGCGCTGGGCGTTGACCGTGAACTCAGCCATCGGATTCCTTCAACTCTCCACGATGTTCGGGGACCTACGAGGTCCGTCGGGGACCTGCTCGGCCCTAGAGGGCGAACTGTCCGGACGTCTGCTGGATCCTGACGACCACGAACTCCGCGGGACGCACCGGCGCGATGCCCACCAGGACGTTCACGACGCCGTTCGCGACGTCCTCGTCGGTCGTCGTCTCGTGGTCGCACTTGACGAAGTACGCCTCGCGCGGCGTGCTGCCCTTGAAGGCGCCCTGCCGGAACAGGGTGTGCAGGTACGAGGACGCGCCCAGCCGGATCTGCTGCCAGAGACTCTCGTCGTTGGGCTCGAACACGACCCACTGCAGGCCGCGTTGGAGGCTCTCCTCGACATGCAGTGCGAGCCGCCGCACGGGTACGTACTTCCACTCGCTGTCGAGCGCGTCGGAGCCCTCCAGCGTGCGCGCCCCCCACACCAGCGGACCCGTCATGGGGAACGTCCGCAGGCAGTTGACGCCGAGCGGGTTGAGCAGCCCGGTCTCGCGGTCGGTCAGGTCGACGGTGAGCGAGTGGACGCCCGCGAGACGGGCCTCCGTGCCGGCCGGTGCCTTCCACACCCCGCGCTCCGCGTCGGTCCGCGCGACGACGCCGGCGACTGCGCCCGACGGCGGGAAGGCGCGCAGCCGTCCGGTGAGCGGGTCGGTGAGCTGGAGGTGCGGGAAGTACAGGCCGGCGTGGCTGCCCCGGACCGCGTCGAAGGCGGCGAGCCCGGCACGGGCCGTGTCGACGCTCACCCAGGTGCTGGGCGCGTCGACGAGCAGGAACATCCGCCGCTCCTCGCACAGCCGCTGCGCCGACGAGACGACGGTCAGCATGTCCTCCGTCTTCTCGTACGCCGCCAGCTCCGGCAGGGCCAGCAGGTTGACGTCGGCGACGCCACGCAGGGCCTGGATGCCGGTCTTGGCGGCCTCGGAGCCGATGAGGTCGCGCGGGCCGGGGGCCTTGCCGTCTTCGCCGCCCTCCAGGGGGAAGACAGGCGGGTTGACGGAGGCTTCGAGGCCCAGGTCGTTGGCGCACTGGCCGAGGAAGCGGACGACGTCCTCGGGGTCGGTGGACCCGGCGACGACCTGCAACCGCCGCCCGAACGCGGTGACTTCGACACCCGCGTAGGCGTGCCTGCCCGGCGCGTCGGGCAGCGCCCGCAGCTTGCGCTCCAGCAGCAGCGCCAACTCGGCGACGGAGCACGGGGCTTCGCCGTCGCACTCGGGGTCGTAGAGCGTGAACTCCCGCTCCACGTCACCGATCTTGACGGTCACGTCGACGGCCAGGTCGGGCAGTTCGTTGCCGAAGGGCTTGGACACGGTCCCGGACGGATCGGGCCGCCCCTCCCCGACCGCCTCGACGCGGATGAGCCGCGATCCGGCGTTGACGACGGTCGGCGCGTACCGCCCGTTCCCCGCGTCCATGGACAGCCCGGTGAAGGACTCGCGGGCGTCGCCCTTCGCGTCGTACACCCGCAGGTTGAAGGTCTCGTCGCAGTTCGGGGTGTCGTAGTCCACGGCGACGCGCAGGCCGTTGCCCCACACGCCGGGTTCCCTGGCGTGCACTTGGAGGACGTGGGCCTCGCTGTGGCCCTCGGTGGACTCCAGGACGACACACGCGGCCTTGCCGCTGCCGGACTTCGCCACGCGCACGATCACGGCGACGGAACCGCCGTTGCCGAAGAACTGGTGCACGGCGTAGGCGACGGCGCTCTGCGAGGCAAGGCCGCCGAACCGCCGCTCGAACTCGGTGAATCCGGTGACACGCACGGGTTCGTTCAGCGGACCGCGCCGGGTGTGCCCCACGAACGCGGTCACCGACGTGGTCACGGCGGAGACGGTACGACTGCTGCTGGGAAGCTCTTCGACGTAGACGCCGGGGTATGTCGGCCTGGCCGCACCCACTGCTGTCGTCGGCATTCCCCCTCCAATCTCTGTCCGGGCACCGGATGAGGGCACCAAGAGGAGGCGGAGGGAGAGTCGTCCGGTCGGGTGCGCACGGAACTGTCCGGAGCGCGAGAACGCGCCGGCCCATGACACCTCTTCAGCTTTCCCCCGTCAGAGCCCCGGACGGACGGCCGTCCGGGCCAAGCAACACGCTTGCGACTCCTGATGCTCAAGTGCGTAATCCACCTTTGGGGGTGGGGAGTTGAGCCAGCAAGACGTGTTCACGCCACCCGTGGGGAAGGTTCGGTGGAGGCGCCCGCGCACGACTCGCACGTGATGTACTCGTGTCGGGTCAGCCACTTCACAGAATGCGCACAGCCGATGAGTCCGGCAGTACCGCAGAATGGCGGTCATGTCACGACGTACCGCGCATCTCCGGCGCCAACGCCCCTCCACCCCTGTTCAGAGCTTCACATGTCCGTGCGGTCTTGCGGAGACGTACGAAAAGTGCTGTGGCCGATTCCATCGGGGTGAGGCGGCGGCACCGACCGCCGAGACCCTGATGCGCTCCCGCTACAGCGCTTTCGTGAAGCGCGACGAGCCCTACCTCCTGCGCACCTGGCACCCGCGTACCCGCCCGGCGGGGATCCCATTCGACCCGGGAATGCGGTGGACGGGCCTGGAGATCATCGAAACGGGCGCCGGTACGGCCTTCCACACCACCGGGACGGTGACGTTCCGAGCCTCCTACCAGGGCGGTGCACTGCGGGAGCGGAGCCGGTTCGAGCGGGTCGACGGGGCATGGGTGTACGTCGACGGGGACATCGACGAGGGCGATCGGAGCGGACAGGGCGCCCAGGACTCCTAGGACTCGTAGCGCTCCTATAGCTCCTATGACTTCTAGGGCCCCTAGGGGCCCTAGGGCGCGAGGATGTCCAGTTCCTGGAGGGCCCCGACCGCGATCTCCCGGGTGAGTCGCTCCGCGCGCTCCCCGTCGCCCTCGCGGACCGCCTCGGCGACCTGTACGTGCAGGGTGACGGCGGTCGGGTCGGGGTCCTCGAACATGACCTCGTGATGGGTGCGGCCGGCCAGGACCTCCGCGACGACGTCGCCCAGACGGGCGAACATCTCGTTGCCGGAGGCCTCCAGGATCACCCGGTGGAAGGCCACGTCGTGGACCAGATAGCCCTCCAGCTGATGGCCGCGCGAGTTGGCGACCATGCCCAGCGCGCACTCCGTGAGCCGTGCGCACTGCTCGGCGGTGGCGAACTTGGCGGCCAGGCCCGCAGCGACCGGCTCGATGGCGGAGCGCAGCACGGTGAGGGAGCGCAGCTGCTGCGGGCGGTCGGTGCCTGCCAGCCGCCAGCGGATGACCTGGGGGTCGTACACGTTCCACTCGGCCTTGGGGCGGACGGTGACGCCGACCCGGCGGCGGGACTCGACCAGGTGCATCGACTCCAGGACCCGGACCGCCTCCCGCATCACCGAGCGTGACACGTCGAAGCGCTGGGCCAGCTCGTCCGTGCGCAGAACGCTGCCCGGAGGGTACTCGCCCGCGGTGATCGCCGGCCCGAGGGTTTCCAGTACATGGCCGTGCAGCCCTCGACCCGGTGTGCTCATGCACTCAGCGTACGGGGCACGTCACACTCCTAAAAAGTCAGACTTAATCATTCTCAGGTCTTGAATTTGTCAGACCTAATGCGTTTCATTGCGTCCATGCAGCAGATGCGCACCCCCCACGTCGTCGTGGTCATGGGCGTCGCGGGCACCGGGAAGACCACGATCGGTCCCCTGCTCGCGGCCCGGCTCGGCGTTCCGTACGCCGAGGGCGACGACTTCCACCCCCCGGCCAACATTCACAAGATGACGGCCGGGACCCCGCTGACCGACGACGACCGCTGGCCGTGGCTGGACTCCATCGGCGAGTGGGCGCACGGCAGGGCCGGGCTGGGCGGGGTGGTGAGCAGTTCGGCGCTGAAGCGTTCGTACCGCGACCGACTGCGTGCCGCCGCACCCGGGGTGGTCTTCGTGCACCTCACCGGCGACCGGGCCCTCATCGAGGACCGGATGGCGCATCGGCAGGGCCACTTCATGCCGACGGCGCTGCTCGACTCCCAGTTCGCCACCCTCCAGCCGCTCGAAGCGGACGAGGCGGGCGTCGCGGTGAACGTCTCCGGCACCCCGGAGGAGATCACCGCCCGCGCTGTGGCGGCGCTCGGCGACCTCGGCGACCTCAACGGCCCCGAGGCACTCCGCAGCTCGTAGCTCGTAGCTCGTAGCGCTGGAAAGTCCCTTTCCAGACCCCCTGAAGTACTCCAGAAGACAAGGGAACCACCGTGACCAGACTCAGCGTCGAGATGCTGGCAGCGGACACCGTCGAGCCGATCACCTCGGCCGGCCATGCCCAGTTGGGCATCGCCGTGCTGGCGGGTATCGCGCTCATCGTCCTGCTGATCACCAAGTTCAAGCTGCACGCCTTCCTCGCCCTGACCATCGGCTCGCTCGCGCTGGGCGCCTTCGCGGGCGCGCCGCTCGACAAGGCCATCGCCAGTTTCACCACCGGGCTCGGCTCGACGGTGGCCGGTGTGGGCGTCCTGATCGCCCTGGGCGCGATCCTCGGCAAGCTGCTCGCCGACTCCGGCGGCGCGGACCAGATCGTCGACACGATCCTGGCGAGGGCCTCCGGCCGGACCATGCCGTGGGCGATGGTCCTGATCGCCTCCGTGATCGGCCTGCCGCTGTTCTTCGAGGTCGGCGTCGTCCTGCTGATCCCGGTCGTCCTGATGGTCGCCAAGCGCGGCAACTACTCCCTGATGCGCATCGGCATCCCGGCGCTGGCCGGCCTGTCCGTGATGCACGGGCTGGTCCCGCCGCACCCCGGTCCGCTGATCGCGATCGACGCGGTCGGCGCCAACCTCGGTGTGACGCTGGCGCTCGGTGTTCTGGTGGCCGTCCCGACGGTGATCATCGCCGGCCCGCTGTTCTCGAAGGTCGCGGCCCGCTGGGTGGATGTGCCCGCCCCCGACCGCATGATCCCCCAGCGCCCCTCCGAGGACCTGGAGAAGCGCCCCGGCTTCGGTGCCACCCTCGCCACGATCCTCCTCCCCGTCGTCCTGATGCTGTCCAAGGCGCTGGTCGACATCATCATCGACGACCCCACGCACATGGTGCAGCGCGTCTTCGACGTCGTCGGCTCCCCGCTGATAGCCCTGCTCGCCGCCGTCCTCGTGGGCATCTTCACGCTGGGCCGCCCGGCCGAGTTCAGCAAGGAACGCATCTCGCGGATCGTCGACACGGGCCTCGCGCCCATCGCGGGCATCCTGCTGATCGTCGGCGCCGGCGGCGGCTTCAAGCAGACGCTGATCGACTCCGGAGTCGGCAAGATGGTCCTGGACATATCCGAGGACTGGTCGATCCCGGCGCTGCTGCTGGCCTGGCTGATCGCGGTGGCGATCCGGCTGGCGACGGGCTCGGCGACGGTGGCGACGGTCTCCGCGGCCGGCCTCGTGGCCCCGCTCGCGGCCGACATGTCGACGGCCCACGCGGCCCTCCTCGTCCTGGCCATCGGCGCCGGCTCCCTCTTCTTCAGCCATGTCAACGACGCCGGATTCTGGCTGGTCAAGGAGTACTTCGGCCTGAACGTCGGCCAGACCCTCAAGACCTGGTCGATCATGGAGACGATCATCTCCGTGGTCGCGGGCGGCCTGGTCCTGCTGCTCTCACTCGTGATCTAGGGCCAGGGGTACGGGAAATGACTGGACGTACGGGCATGAGTCACCCCCTGTTCGACATCAGCGGCCGTACGGCCCTGGTCACCGGGTCCAGCCGGGGCATCGGCCTCGCCCTGGCCCGGGGACTGGCCGAGGCGGGCTGCACGGTCGTCCTCAACGGGCGCGATGGCGACCGGCTGACGAAGGCCGCCGCCGAACTGGCCGCCGAGTCCGGGGACATCCACACCGCCGCGTTCGACGTCACCGACGGCCCCTCGGTCGCCGCCGGTATCGCGGACATCGAGGAGCGGGTCGGCCCGCTCGACATCCTGGTCAACAACGCCGGCATGCAACTGCGGGCGCCACTCCTGGAGTTCAGCGACTCCGACTGGCACCGCATCCTCGACACCAACCTCACCAGCGCGTTCCTGGTGGGCCGGGAGGCGGCCCGCCGGATGACGGAACGCGGCCACGGCAAGATCGTCAACATCTGCTCGGTGCAGAGCGAGGTGGCCCGCCCGGGTATCGCGCCCTACACGGCCACCAAGGGCGCGCTGAAGATGCTCACCAAGGGCATGTGCGCGGACTGGGGCCCGCACGGAGTCCAGGTGAACGCCCTCGGCCCCGGCTACATCGAGACGGAACTCACCCAACCTCTCGTCGACGACCCGGAGTTCAGCGCCTGGGTGCGCAAACGCACGCCGGCCGGGCGGTGGGGGCGTACGGAGGACCTGGTGGGCGGTGTGCTGTTCCTCGCCTCCCCGGCGGCGGACTTCGTCGGCGGCCAGGTGCTGTACGTCGACGGCGGCATGACCAGCGTCCTGTGACACGGACGAGCGCGGACACGAAAGCGGACACGAAAGGGGTTCTCCCGATGCTCGGTTGCGTGATCCACGGCGAGGGCGACCTGCGGGTCGACGAGTTGCCGGTACCGGCCCCCGGGCCCGGCGAGGCGCTGGTGGCGGTCCGGTACGGCGGGGTCTGCGGCTCGGACCTGCACTACTGGCGGCACGGCGGGGTCGGCGACTTCCGTCTCAAGGAGCCGATGGTGCTGGGCCACGAGGTCGTGGGGGCGGTCGTCTCGTACGGTGACGGTGCGTCAGGTCCCGTCGTGGGTACGCCGGTTGCCGTGCACCCGGCGACCCCGTGCGGGGTGTGTCCCGAGTGCGCGTCCGGCCGGCGCAACGTCTGCCGGGACACGCGTTACCTCGGCAGCGCCGCCCGCACGCCCCACGTCCAGGGCGGCTTCGCGGCGCGACTGGTCGTCCCCGCAGAGCAGTTGAGGCCCGTACCGGCGGGCCTGCCGCTGCACCTGGCTGCCCTGGCCGAACCCTTCTCCGTCGCCCTGCACGCCGTACGCCGGGCCGGGGAGCTGTCCGGCAGGCACGTCCTCGTCACCGGCGCCGGGCCCATCGGGTGCCTGGTCGTTGCGGCGGCGAAAGCGGCAGGCGCGGCTCGGGTGACGGTCACTGATCTGCTCCCGCAGGCCCTGCGGTACGCGGTGGTCGCGGGCGCCGACTCGGTCGTACGGGCGGACGATCCCGGCGATCCCGGGTGGCCGGCCGAGGTGGACGTCGCCGTCGAGGCGTCGGGGGTGGCCGCCGGGTTGGACACCTGCCTGCGTCTGGTGCGGCGGGGTGGGGTCGTCGTGCAGCTCGGGCTGTTGCCGCCGGGGCCCAGTCCCTTCGCGGGGAACCTCGTCGTCACGCGGGAGATCGAGGTGCGGGGCGCGTTTCGCTTCGACACGGAGTTCGACGAGGCGTTGGCTCTGCTGGCGGCTGAGCCGGGGCTGGACGGGCTGGTCAGTGCGGTGGTGCCGGTTGGGGAGGCGGAGTCGGCGTTTGTGCTGGCGGGGGATCGGGGGAGGTCGTGCAAGGTGCTGTTGGATTTCGGCGGGGTGTGAGGGGTCCGCTGGAGGTGGGGGGCGTTGGCTGCGGGGCCGCTGTGGCTGGTCGCGCAGTTCCCCGCGCCCCTATCAAGGGCTCGTTTGGCCCTGAGAGTGCGTTGGCTGCGGGTCCGTCGTGGCTGATCGCGCAGTTCCTCGCGCCCCTGACAAGGGCCCGTCAGCCCCCGGAAGTGCGTTGGGCGCGGGGCCGTCGTGGCTGGTCGCGCAGTTCCCCGCGCCCCTATCAAGGGCTCAGGGGCGCCACAGGGGGTGTTCTTCGTCCGCCCACCTCTTGGTTACCGTGCCCGTTCTGAGGCCTCGGCGGGCCTCTGGGTCGGCCAGGGCCATGCCGATGTGGCCGGCCAGGACGATGCCGATGGTGAGGGCCAGCCAGTCGTGGACGAAGGTTGCGCTGGTGCGCCACATCAGCGGGGTGAGGTGGGTGAACCACATGAGCAGGCCCGTGCCGAGCATGACCAGGGTGGCGCCCGCGATCCAGGACGCGTAGACCTTCTGGCCCGCGTTGAACTTGCCCGCCGGGCGCGAGGTGCGGCGCTTGTCACGTCGTAGGGCCGCGCGCAGCCAGACGCCGTCGTGCGGGCCGAAACGGTTGAGGAAGCCGAGGTCCCGTCGGAAGGCGCGGGAGGCCAGGCCGGCCAGGACGGGTACCGGCAGGGCGAGGCCCGCCAGCTCGTGGACGCGGACGACCAGCTCGCGGCGGCCGACCAGCTCGGCGAACTGGGGGATGTACAGACAGGCCGCCGTCGCCACGCACACGCCCATCAGCGCGGCCGTCACGCGGTGCACCCACTTCTGGGAGCGGCCGAAGCGGCGTACCTCCGTGGCGGAGGGGGCCGGGGCGTCAGCTCGTAGGCTCATCGTCGCGTCCGTTCGATTTGCCGACCCAGGCGTCGATGTCGTAGCCGCGGTTCTCCCAGTAGCCGGCCCGTACGTCCTCGGTGACCGTGATGCCGGAGAGCCACTTGGCGGACTTGTAGAAGTACATGGGGGCGACATACAGGCGGACCGGGCCGCCGTGGCTGTGGCTCAGGTTCTTGTCCTGCATGCGCAGCGCCACCAGGACGTCGGCGCGGCGCGCCTGGTCGAGGGTGAGGCTCTCGGAGTAGGCGCCGTCGAAGCAGGTGAAGCGCACCGCCCCGGCCGAGGAGCGCACTCCCGCCGCGTCCAGGAGCCGGGACAGCCGGACCCCTTCGAAGGGCGTGCCGGGCACCCGCCAGCCCGTGACGCACTGGACGTCCTTGACCATCCTGGTCTGGGGCATCGCCCGCAGGTCGGCCAGGGTGTAGGTGGCCGGTCTGTCGACGAGGCCGTCGATCTTCAGCTGGTAGTTGCCCGCGTCCTTGTGGGGTACGGAGGACGTCACCGAGTAGTAACGGAAGCCGCCGCCGTTCGGGAGGAGGCCGGTCAGGCCGGTGGGGTCCTTCTCCGCCGCGCCGGCGAGGAAGGCCTCCATACCGCGCTGAAGGCCGGGCGCGGCGACCACGCCCAGCGCGCCGAGGCCGAGGGTGCCGAGCAGGACCCGGCGGCCGATGGGCGTACCCCGGTCCTGCCCGTCGCGTTCTTCGCCTGCCCCGGGTCGTTCGGACGGTCGGGGTTGGGGTCGTTCGGAGTTCACGTATCCATTCGAACACCCGCGACCCCTGTCGAGCCAGGGATCGCGGGTACGCGTCAGACTTCCGTAACCGCTTCTCACCCGGTTCTCAGGTGGCGGCCCCGGAAAACGTGCTCAGGAGGCCGCCTCCGCGGACTCCGCCGACTCGGCCACCTTGTCCAGCTGGAACGCCTCGTTGCCGAGCCCGATCCGGGCGTGCACCTCGGGCTTGCGGGAGCGCAGCACCACGCCCTGGACCAGGCCGACGACCACTGCGGCGCCGATGATCCCGGGGAGGAGCCAGTTGAGGGAGGAGTCGGGGCCCGTGCCGACCAGGATGTCGAAGTCCCTGATCGTGTAGCCGGCGATGACGAGCAGCGCGATGCCGGCCAGCGCGGACGTCAGCAGCCGCCAGGCCTGGGCGCCCACGGCGCCACGACGGGCGAAGAAGGCGATGACCGAGACGGAGGCCGCCGCCATCAGCACGATCACGCCCAGGGCGCCGATGTTGCCCAGCCAGGTGAACAGCTTCAGCACGGGAGTGGTGGGGTCACCGACCGGTCCGTCGTCGGACACCGCGAAGGCCGCCACGACCACCACGGCCACGACGGTCTGCAGGAGCGAGCCGGTGCCGGGCGCGCCGCTGGCGCCGGTGGTACGGCCGAAGGTCGCGGGCAGCAGTCCCTCGCGGCCCATGGCGAAGGCGTACCGGGCGACCACGTTGTGGAAGCTGAGCAGCGCGGCGAACATGCCGGTCACGAACAGGACGTGCAGGACGTCCGTGAAGGTACCGCCGAGCCGGGACTCGGTGAGGGAGAACAGCAGTCCGGCGCTCTCCTTCTGCGCGGTGCCGACGATCGCGGAGGGGCCCGCGGCGACCGTGAACGCCCATGAGCTGATCGCGAAGAACACGGCGACGAAGCTGACGGCGAGGAACATCACGCGCGGGACCAGGACGTGCGGCCGGCTCGTCTCCTCGGCGTATACGGGGGCCTGTTCGAAGCCGGTGAAGGCGGCGATGCAGAAGCACAGGGCGGTGCCGACGCCCGCGCCGGTGAGGGTGTCGGGGTTGAAGGCGTGCAGCGACAGTCCCTCCTTCGACGGGTCGGCGACGGCGGCGATGTCGAAGATGACGACGAGGACGACCTCGATGACTATCAGTACGCCGAGCACCCGCGCGTTGACGTCGATCTTCAGCCAGCCGAGCGCGCCGACGGCCAGCGCGGCCAGCAACGCCGGTATCCACCAGGCGACTTCGGTGTCCAGATAGGTG
The DNA here is from genome assembly GCF_045040105.1 of Streptomyces sp. NBC_01390. Classification (NCBI taxonomy): domain Bacteria; kingdom Bacillati; phylum Actinomycetota; class Actinomycetes; order Kitasatosporales; family Streptomycetaceae; genus Streptomyces; species Streptomyces sp. NBC_01390. The sequence continues at coordinate 2,706,617 of NZ_CP109551.1, forward strand.
GAGAACAGGCTGGAGACCTCGAACCCGAAGATGCCGTAGATACCGACCTGGAGGGCGTTGTAGGCGACCAGTGCGAGCATCGCGGCGCTCGCCCCGGCGGTGCCGCCGAGGCCACGCGAGATGTAGGCGTAGAAGGCACCCGCGTTGTGGACGTGGCGGCTCATCTCGGCGTACCCGACGCTGAAGAGGACGAGGACGACGCCGAGAAGGACGAAGAGCAGGGGCTGGCCGACGATGCCCATCACCGCGAATGTGGTGGGCATGACACCTGCGACCACCATGAGGGGAGCGGTCGCGGCGAGCACGGAGAGCAGCAGCCCCCCGGTGCCGAGGCGGTCCGCGCGCAGGGCGCGCTCCTGCCCCTTGAAGGTACTGATGCCGCTGTCGCCGGCACTGGGTCTGCTGGTGCTCGAACTGCCCGTCGTCATCGCGGGGTTGTCCTTTCGGGCGTACGGAAATTTTCACTGGTGCGTGATCGGTGAAGCGTGAGCGGTGTTGCGTGATCGGTCATGCTGTTCAGTCGTGCGTGAAGCGTGTGGGGGCGTTACACCGTGCCCAGCGCGCTGTCGCGGGCGGCACGGAAGGCGGTGTGCGGGTCGCGGTCCGGGTAGGACCACGGGACGGGCGTCTGGTGCGGGCCGATCCGGTGGAACAGGGCCGCGGCCTCCGCGCCCCGCCCCTCGCAGAACTTGGCGTGGGCAAGGAAGTTGAGGTCGACCAGGCGGCGCGGATGGTCGTCGCGCTCCCACTCCAGCCACCAGTCGAACGCGGCCTTCATCACCTGGCGGGCCCGCCGTCCGACCCAGTGCCCGGAGGACGCCGGGTCTGCGGACTCCAGGCCTGCGGCGGCGAGGACGCGGTAGCGCTCGGCGTGCGCGACGACCGGCAGGATCGCCAACGGCGAGTCGGCGGGGGCCTGTTCGACGGCCCAGTTGGCGAAGTCGTACACCTCGTGCAGCGGATCCTGGCCGGCGGCGGTACGCCGCTCGGCGAGGCGCGCGACCATCAGATGGTGGGCGTGGTGATGGTCCGGGTAGCGGTGCCGGACCTCGTCGAAGAGCTGGACGACGGTCTCCTCCAGGCCCATCCTCCGCTCCAGCAGGAGCAGCCCGAGCCAGGGTGTGGGGTCGGCGGGAGCGAGCGCGGCGGCGGCATGGCAGGCGTCGCGGGCCCGGGCCGGATTATCCTTGCCCACCAGGGCCCGCTGGACGGTGGCCACGGCGAGCAGGACGGCGGCGTCGGCGGACTCGGGTTCGGCCAGCTGCCAGTCACGGGCCCAGGCGGCGGTGCCGGATTCCAGGGCGAGGACCGTGACCCGGTGTCCCCGGCGGTCCCAGTCGTCGCCGGTGGTGGTGAGCAGTGCGCGGACGGCCTGCCAGCGCCCCTGGGCCAGAGCGGTGCGCGCGGCGACGAGTTCGGTGTCGTCGAGCGCGGCGTCGAAGGCCTGGGCGGCACGCTTACGGCCCCGGCCCAGGGGTGGTGGAGGTGGAGACACCGCGGGGAACTTCCTCACACGACGCGGTCTGCGGACGGCGATCATTCGACTGCCATCGGTTGATCACGGCCAGCAAACCCTCCACGAATGCTTCACGTCAAGGCCGGATCCGTTCACGACACGTGTCAATTACGCATCCGTATAGGACAGTTGACCTGACGAGCTGACAGAACCCGGCAGGCCCCGCCAATACCGCAGGGATGACGTTAAGTCGCGAAACGGTCACCGTGCGGACGGGGAGGAACCGTCGGCTCCACGATTCCGTCACATCTCCGGGGCAGGACCGGTCGAGGACGACTACAGTCGGCCTTTACCACACCCCATACCCTGCCCCGTCATCGAGGTACGTCGCGTGTCCGTCCTGGTTCTGACTCTCGCCGTGAGCGCCGCCTGCTGTCTGGGCCTCGGCTTCGTCCTGCAGCAGAACGTGGCCCGGCAGGCCCCCCTGAGCGACTTCCTCTCCCCGCGGCTGCTGCTGGACCTGGTGCGGGTGCCGCGCTGGCTCGGCGGCATCGGCCTGATGGTGGCGGGCATGGTGCTGGGCGCCGTCGCACTGAGCCAGGGCGAGGTGTCCCTGGTGGAGCCGCTCCTCGCGACGAACCTGCTCTTCGCGCTCGCCCTCTCCCGCAAGCAGACCAAGCAGCCGCTGGGCCGCCAGGGCTGGACGGGCCTGCTGCTTCTCGCCGGCGGGGTGACGGCGTTCATCGTGGCGGGCGAACCGCGCGGCGGCTCGGCCGTCTCGGACCCCTGGCGTCACTGGCTGATCATCGGCGCCATGCTCGGCGTCGCCCTGCTCCTCACGACGTACGCGAAGCGGTCCCGGCTCAGCGCGGGCCCCGTTCTCCTGGCCCTGGCGGCCGGCCTCCTCTACGGCGTGCAGGACGCCCTGACGCGGGTCAGCGGCCAGCGCTTCTCGGAGGGCGGCCTGACCCACCTCCTCACCGGCTGGCAGCCGTACGGCGTACTGCTCCTCGGCCTCACCGGTCTGATCCTGGTCCAGAGCGCCTTCGAGACCGCTCCCCTGCGGATGTCCCTCCCCGCCCTCACGGCGGCCCAGCCACTGGCCGGCATCGTCTGCGGCGTCGGCTTCCTCGGCGACCGGCTGCACACCGACACCGGCGCGCTGGCATGGGAGGCGGCGGGCCTCGCGGCGGTGGTCGTGGGCATCGTCCTGCTGGGCCTCCACCCGGCGATGCCGAACGGCAGCACACCGAGGGCGATGGGCTTGGATGGCGGACATGAGCACTCACTCCCCCGGGAGCACTACTCCCGCTGATCCCACGGATCCCATTGACCCCGCCGACGAGATCCTCGACATCGTCGACGAGAACGACGAGGTCGTCGGCCGGTCCCCGCGGGGCGAGGCGTACGCGCGCGGGCTGCGCCACCGCTGCGTCTTCATCCAGGCCAGGGACGCCCACGGCCGCATCTTCGTGCACCGCCGCACCGCCACCAAGATGGTCTTTCCCTCCCTGTACGACATGTTCGTCGGCGGAGTCGTGGGCGCGGGCGAGTCGTACGACACGGCGGCTCTGAGGGAGGCCGAGGAGGAACTCGGCGTCACGGGCCTGCCTCGCCCCGAGCCCCTCTTCAGGTTCCTGTACGACAACGGCACCGGCCAGAGCTGGTGGTCGGCGGTGTACGAGGTCCGCTGCGAGCTTCCCGTCCACCCCCAGGTGGAGGAGGTCGCCTGGCACGCGTTCCTGCCCGAGGACGAGGTGGAAGGGCGGCTCGGGGAGTGGGAGTGGGTGCCGGACGGCCTGGAGGCGTACCGGCGCCTCCGTGCGTACCGCTCGGCCGGGAACCCGTAAAATTCCGGCACGTGATCGATTTCGCACGGAACGTCCGCCTGTGGTTCGCCCCCCAGGACATCGGCGACGAGGGCCGCACCCCCGACTACCGCTTCTCCCTCGCCAACGAACGCACCTTCCTGGCCTGGCTGCGTACCGCGCTCGCGCTGATCGGCGGCGGGTTCGCCGTGGACCAGTTCCTGCCCGACCTGCGATGGGGGTGGCGGGTGGGGCTGGCGCTCGCGCTCCTGGCCGCCGGGGTGCTGTGCTCGCTGCGGGCCGTCAACCACTGGGTGCGGTGCGAGCGGGCGATGCGGCGGGGCGAGGACCTGCCGGTGTCCCGTTTCCCGGCGCTGCTGAGCCTCGCGGTCGCCGTGGTCGCGGTCGCCATGGTGGTCGTCGTACTGGTCCGGGGGAACGGGTGAGCGAGCCGGGCGGGCGTGGGGCCGAGGTGCGGGATCCCGGGCTGCAACCGGAGCGGACCCGGCTGGCGTGGCGGCGTACGACGCTGTCGAGCACCGTCGCCGCCGTGCTCGCCGGGAAGAGCGCCCTGCACGGCGGGCCCTCGACGGCCGGGATCGCCGTCTGCGCGGTGTGCTGCGTGCTGTGGCTGTGGTTCCTGACCGTCGCCCACCGGCGCATCCGGACGCTCGCGACGACGGCCGACGAAGGTCCGCCGCGACTCGCCGCCCGGCACGCCACCGCCGCCGCCCTGTGCACGGTCGCCCTGGCGGTGTGCGGAGCGGCGCTCGTCCTCTGACGCCGGAGCCCGGCGCCGACTCGGCCGGTCAGGCCTCCTCGGCCCAGTCCACCGTCACCACGATCTTGCCCCTGGTACGGCCCTCCGCGTTCAGCCGGTGCGCCTCCGCCGCGCGCTCCAGGGGGAACGTGTCGGACACGTGCAGCGAGATGACATGCTGCTCGGCCAGCTCGGAGAGGTGCGCGAGGTCCGCGGCGTCGGGGCGTACGAAGTAGTACTGACCGCCGAAACCGACGACGTCCGGGTCCGCGATCGACACCAGGCGGCCCCCGGGGGCCAGCAGCTCGACGGAGTCCTTCAACGTGTCGCCGCCGACGGTGTCGAACACGGCGTCGACGCCGCCCGGGGCCAGTTTCCGCACCCGGTCGGCCATGCCCTCGCCATAGGTCACCGGGACGCCGCCCAGTTCGCGCACGAAGTCGTGGTTGTGCACGCTGGCGGTGCCGATGACGTGCGCCGCACCCAGGTGCCGGCGGGCCAGCTGGACGGCGACGGAGCCGACCCCGCCCGCCGCCGCGTGCACCAGGACGGTCTCGCCCGTGCGGACGCGGAGCGACTTGGCCAGCACCTGGTAGGCGGTGAGTCCGACCAGCGGCAGCCCGGCAGCCTCCTCGAAGGAGAGGTTGCGGGGCTTGCGGGCGAGGGTGCGCACCGGGGCGGCGACGTACTCGGCGAAGGTGCCGCGCGAGAGGAAGTCCTCGCGTACGTAGCCGATGACCTCGTCACCCACGGCGAACTCGGTGACGGAGGGGCCCGGACGGACCACGACCCCGGAGACGTCCCAGCCCGGCGTCACCGGGAAGACGGCGTCCAGGATGCCGTCGAGATAGCCCTCGCGGCACTTCCAGTCCACCGGGTTGACCGACGCCGCCCGCACCTTGATCAGCACGGAGTCGGGCCCGACCTTGGGTTCCGGGGCGTCCTGGTCGAACTCCAGGACGTCGGGACCGCCGTACCGGCTGTAGGTGATGGCCTTCATATGTCTGGTCCTCCGGTTTCCTCATGCCCGACCCTCCGGGGTGTGCGTACGCCACGCAAGTCGAATGGCCGGATATGTACGTCTCGCGTGTCAGCCTGTCCGACGTCACCACCCGCACTTCCACCACTTCCGTACCCGCGATTGCCCGAAGGCGAGCATCATGAGCACCCCCACACTTCACCACGAACACCCGGCCCACGAGCACACCCACGGCCCGGGCTGCGGCCACACCGAGGTGCCGCACGGCGACCACGTCGACTACGCGCACGACGGTCATCTGCACCGCGCGCACAGCGGCCACTGGGACGAGTGCGAGCCCGGCGGCCACGTGGCGCACGAGACCCACGACCATGTGCACGGGGACGGCTGCGGGCACCCGAGCGTCCTGCACGGCGGCCACGTCGACTATCTGCACGACGGCCACCGCCACGCCGCGCACGACGGCCACTGGGACGACCACTGACCGTTTCCGGCCACCGGAACCCACCCGGAACCCGGAACCGCACCCCCGCCCTACCCGGCCGGCGTCTCCTTCCGCACACTGGAAGCGAGACGCCGGTCACTTTTCGCTCACCCACTGGACGACATACCGACCGGTCGGCATCATGAGGCAGGTCCTGTTTCCGTACGCGTAGGAGCGATGATGCCCCCGGACGACCTGCCAGGTCTCGATCTCGACCGGCTGCGCGGCCTGCTCGACGGCGAACGCCCCGGACTCGTGCACGGCCCCCTGACCGGCCGACTGATCGAGGGCGGCCGGTCGAACCTCACCTACGCGGTCACGGACGGCACCACCCGGTGGGTGGTACGACGCCCTCCGCTGGGCCATGTCCTGGCCACCGCGCACGACATGCGCCGCGAACACCGGGTGATCAGCGCCCTGCACCCCACCTCCGTACCGGTGCCGCGTCCCGTGCTGCTGTGCGAGGACGAAGCGGTGCTCGGATCCCCGTTCTACGTCATGGAGTTCGTGCCCGGCACGCCGTACCGTACGGCCGAGCAGCTCGCCCCGATCGGCCCCGCGCGGACCCGGGACGTGGTGCTGTCGCTGGTGGACACCCTCGTCGAGCTGCACGCGGTGGACCCCGCCGAGGTGGGCCTCGCGGACTTCGGCCGACCTGAGGGCTTCCTCGACCGGCAACTGCGGCGCTGGGCCAAGCAGTTGGACGCCTCCCGCAACCGCGACCTGGCCGGCATCGACGAACTGCAGGCGGCGCTCGGCCGAGCCCTGCCCCGGTCGTCCGCCCCGGCGATCGTGCACGGCGACTACCGGCTGGACAACGTCCTCATCGACACGGACGACAGGATCACGGCGATCCTCGACTGGGAGATGTCGACGCTCGGCGACCCGCTCACCGACCTGGGCCTGCTGGTGATGTACAGCATGCCGCTGGGCGCGCCCGACTCCCCCGTGTCCACGACCGCCGAGGCCGCCGGACATCCCTCCCCCACCGAGCTGATCGAACGGTACGCGGCGCGCTCGGGGCGCGACGTCTCGGCGGTCGCCTGGTACACGGCGTTCGCCTGGTTCAAGCTGGCCGTGATCCTGGAGGGCATCCACTACCGCTACACGCTGGGCCAGACGCTCGGCGCGGGCTTCGACCGTATCGGGGACCTGGTCCCCGTGTTCATCGAGCACGGCCTGACCACACTTCGCACAGGTCTCCAGGAAGGCTGATCCGTCATGGACTTCGCGTTCGACGCGCGCACCGAGGAACTGCGCGCCAAGCTCCTCGCCTTCATGGACGAGTACGTCTATCCGGCGGAGGCCGTGGCCGAGGAACAGCGGGCCGCGCTGGCCTCGCCGTGGGACACCCCGGCCGTGGTCGAGGAGTTGAAGGCCGAGGCTCGTAGCCAGGGCCTGTGGAACCTCTTCCTGCCCGACGCCCGGCACGGCGCCGGCCTCACCAACCTCCAGTACGCCCCTCTTGCCGAAATCACCGGCCGTTCCCCGCAGTTGGCGCCGACAGCGCTGAACTGCGCGGCGCCGGACACCGGCAACATGGAGGTGCTGGCGCAGTTCGGCGACGAGCAGCAGAAGAAGCAGTGGCTGGAGCCGCTGCTGGCGGGCGAGATCCGCTCGGCGTTCGCGATGACCGAGCCCGAGGTGGCCTCGTCCGACGCGACGAACATCGAGACAAGGATCCGGCGGGACGGCGACGACTACGTCATCACCGGCCGCAAGTGGTACATCTCCGGGGCGATGAACCCCGACTGCCGGATCTTCATCGTCATGGGCAAGACCGACCCGGACGGCGCCGACATCCGCCGCCAGCAGTCGATGATCCTGGTCCCCCGGGACACCCCGGGCGTCACGGTCAAGCGGGCGATGCAGGTGTTCGGCTACGAGGACCACTCCCACGGCGGCCACGCCGAGGTGATCTTCGACGAGGCGCGGGTGCCTGCCGCGAACCTGATCGGCGAGGAGGGCAGCGGCTTCGCCATCGCGCAGGCGCGGCTGGGCCCCGGCCGTATCCACCACTGCATGCGGCTGATCGGGATGGCGGAGCGGGCCATCGAGCTGATGTGCCGCCGGGCCGTCTCCCGGACGGCGTTCGGCAAGGCGCTGGCCCAGCAGGGCGTGGTCCACAACTGGATCGCGGACGCGCGGGTCACGGTGGAGCAGCTGCGGCTGCTGGTGCTGAAGACGGCGTGGATGATGGACACGGTGGGCAACAAGGGGGCGCACGCGGAGATCCAGGCGATCAAGATCGCGACGCCGCGTGCGGTGGTCGACATCATCGACAAGGCGATTCAGCTGCACGGCGCGGGTGGGGTGAGCCAGGACTTCCCGCTGGCGGAGCTGTGGGCGAGCGCGCGCACACTGAAACTGGCGGACGGCCCGGACGAGGTACACCAGCGGTCCCTGGCCCGACGTGAACTGAAGCGGTACGTGTAGTTGTCTCGCCCCCGCCGCCCCTACCCGTCCCATCCTCGGGGGCTCCGCCCCCGAACCCCCGCTCCTCAAACGCCGGAGGGGCTGAAAATACCAATGCCGGCCGACACCTCCAGCCCGTCCGGCGTTTGAGGACGAGCGCGTTCAGCGCGAAGCGGGGGTCTGGGGGCGGCAGCCCCCAGGGACAGGATGGGACGGGTAGGGGCGGCGGGGGCGAGAAACCGCCCTTACGGGCGCAGCGCTCGCAGCAGCAGGTCCGCCAGTTGTTCCGCGACCTCCGTCGAGCTCAACGGGCCCTCCGGGCTGTACCACGTCGACAGATGGTGGATGGAACCGAAGTGGTAGTCCACCACCAGGTCCGCCGAGGTCGCCCTCGAGAAGACACCCGTCTCCTGGCCCTCCTCGATCAGGGCCCGGAAGCGCTCGTGGTACCGGCGTCTTTCCGCCCGCACCTGCTTGTTCTTCTCCGGGCTCAGATGATGCATCGAGCGGAAGAAGATCATCGCGTCGTCGAGGTTCTCGATGGTCGTGACCACCACATCCGCCGCCGCCCGCCGCAACCGCTCCTCCACCGGCGCGTCCGCGTTCGCGAACGCGTCCAACCGCTCCTGCTGAACCCGGAGCACGCGCGCGTACACCTCGTGCAGCAGGTCGTCCTTGGACCCGAAGTAGTGGTACAGCGCCCCCTTGGTGACACCGGCCGCCTCGACGATCTCCTGCACGGACGTGCGGTCGTACCCCTGTTCCGCGAAGAGCCGGGTGGCGGCGGCCAGCAGCCGCTGCGGGACGGGCGTACCGTCACCGTCCGTCGTCCTGGGCACTACCGCCACCAGCCTTCCCATACGTTTCACCGAAAGTTGCCTACAAGTCGCCTACGAGTCGCCTACTGAGAGTCCCCTGACCGGGTACGCAGTTCCCGACGGAGGATCTTTCCGGTCGCCGTCTTCGGCAGCTCGGGCAGGATCTCCACCTGCCGCGGGTACTTGTAGGCGGCCAGTCTCTCCTTGCAGTACGCGGCGAGCGCGTCCGGGTCCCCCTCCGCGCCCGGCCGCAGGCTGATGTACGCCTTCACGGTCTCGCCCCGGTACCCGTCGGGCACCCCGACGACGGCCGCCTCACGTACCGCCGGATGGGTGTACAGCACGTCCTCGACCTCCCTCGGCCACACCTTGAAGCCGGACGCGTTGATCATGTCCTTCTTCCGGTCGACGACGTACAGCCACCCCTCGGCGTCCATGAACCCGATGTCGCCGGTCCGCAGCTCCCCGTCGGGGAAGGTCTCCGCGGTGGCCTCCGGGAGCCGCCAGTAGCCGGGGACCACCTGTGGTCCCCGTACGAGGATCTCGCCCTGCTCCCCGAAGGGAACGTCCACGCCCTGGTCGTCGACGATCCGTACGACGGTGTCGGGGCCCGGCACGCCCACGGCGAGCGTCCCGGAGACCGGGTCGACGGGAGCCTCCAGGGCGGGCGGTACGGAGGCGCAGGGGGCGGTGCACTCGGTGAGGCCGTAGCCGTTGCGGATGTAGGGGCCGAAGCCGGCCCGGAACTTCTCCACGAGGGCGGGCGGCAGTGGGGCGCCGCCGGAGGAGATGTGCCGGAAGGAGGAGAAGTGGTCGGGGGTGACGGCCGGGTGTGCGGCCAGGGCCATGAAGGCCGTCGACGGGCCGACCGTGTAGTGCGGGCGGTGCTCGGCGAACGCGTCCAGGACGACACCGGGCTCGAAGCGGTAGGCGAGGACGAGGGTGCCCGCGCTGTTCAGACTGGCGCCGAGCTGACAGACCATGCCGGTGATGTGGAAGAGGGGCGCCATCGCGAAGTAGACGGGCGCCTCGGGCAGCGGCAGCCCGGTCCGCTGCCGTTCCGCGTTGTACATGATGTTGGCGTGGGTGTTGGTGGCTCCCTTGGGGGAGCCACTGGTGCCGGAGGTGTAGCTGATCAGCGCGATGTCGGCGGGGCGCGGATCACGATCGTGGGCGTCGGGGGCCTGGTGGCCGTAGCTGGCGACCGCCGTCAGATCCTCGGCGTCCGGGGCCTGCGGCAGCCGCTCGAACGCGAGCACGCGCGCGTCACCGCGGGCCTGGAAGTCCAGCTCGCAACCGGTGAGCACGATCCGCACCGGAGAGTCCGCCGCCGTCTCCCTCAGGTACGACTCCCAGGCCCGGTCGGAACAGATCAGCGCGGCCACGTCACCGTCCCGCAGGACATGGGTGACCTCCCCCGACTTGTACATCGGGTTGACGGGGACGACGGTCGCGCCCGCCTTCCAGGCCCCCAGCAGGGCGAGCACGAAGAGCGGCGAGTTCTGCAGCAGGACGGCGACCCGGTCGCCGCGCTCCAGCCCCCGGGTGACGAGGTACCCGGCGACGGAGTCGCTCAGCTCGTCGACCTCGCGGTGGCTGAGCCGGCCGTCGAAGTAGGCGAGGAAGGTACGGTCCGGGACCTCGGCGGCGGTCCGGCGCAGCGCGTGGACGAGTGAGTCGTCGGGGCTGACGGGCCCGCGCTGGGCGTCGTCGAGGAGGCCGAGCCAGGGCTTCGCCCCGTACCGGGAGCCGGTGTCCGCGTCGGTCATCGGGTGGCCTCCCACTTCTGCTGGATGTGGTTCATGCTGGTCAGCCAGTGGTCGGGGTCTGCGGCCCGCGCCCGGTAGTAGTCGGCGACCTCGGGGTGCGGCAGGATCAGGAACCGGTCCTCCTCGATCCCCTGGAACAGCGCCTCCACGACCGCCTCGGGTTCGATCGCGGTCGGCGCGAGCACCAGGTCGCCCGCGCTGCCGGTCCCGGCCAGCATGTCCGTCCGCACACCCTGCGGGCAGATGGCGTGCACCTTGAGTCCGCGGTGGCGGTACGTCAGCGACAGCCACTCCGCGAAGGCGTACGCACCGTGCTTGGACACGCTGTAGGGCGCCGCGCCGATCATGGTGAGCAGCCCGGCGGCGGACACGGTGGACACGAAACGGCCGCTGCCGCGCTCCAGCCACTCCGGCAGCAGCTCGTTGGCCGCCCGCACGTGCGCCATCACGTTCACGTCCCAGGCGAGCGCCCAGACCTTCTCCTCGGCCGCCTCGGACCCACCCGAGGGAAGCCCGGCATTGGCGCAGTAGACATCGACGGTCCCACCAAGAGCGGCCCGGGCCTCACCAACGATCACGGAGGCGTCCCCGGCCACCGCGATCCCCCCTATCTCAGCGGCAACGGCTTCGGCCCTGTCCCCGTCCAGGTCATTGACGACCACCCGGGCCCCTTCGGCGGCGAACCGCCGGGCCATGGCAGCCCCGATCCCGCCCCCCGCTCCGGTGACCACCACTCCGGCACCCTGTACGACTCCCACCATCGGTCTCCCTTGACGCAAGACGGCTCCAAGTGCGACCAGACTAACCGGTCGGTATGTTGCAAGAAAGGGGTGCGGCAACTCCCCAGGGGCGCGGGGAACTGCGCGACCAGCCACAACGAACCCGCACCCTACGAACTACATGCGGAAGCGCATACGGTGCCACCACCACCCGCACCGCCTCATGGAGGGAACCCCCATGCCCCTGTCCAGACGCGGCCTCCTGACAACAACCGCAGCAGCCGCAGCCCTACCGGCATGCGCAGCAACAACCACCGAACACCGCCCCAAAAAACTCCGCACAGGCTTCGAGAACCTCACCGCCAGGAACTACGCCCCGCTCAACGGCAAAAAGGTCGGCCTCGTCACCAACCCCACCGGCGTCACCAGGGACGTACGCCACATCGTCGACGTCATGCAGGCGGACGACCGGGTGAAGCTGACCGCCGTCTTCGGCCCCGAGCACGGCTTCCGGGGCACCGCGCAGGCCGGCGGTTCCGAGGGGCGCTACGACGACCCGGCGACCGGGCTCCCCGTCTACGACACGTATCTCAAGAGCGGCCGCCCGCTCGCCGACATCTTCACCGCCTCCGGCGTCGACACCGTCGTCTTCGACATCCAGGACGTGGGCGCCCGCTTCTACACGTACATCTGGACGCTGTACGACTGCATGGAGGCGGCCCAGCTCGCGGGCAAGTCCTTCCTCGTGCTGGACCGGCCGAACCCGGTGACCGGACGGGCGGCCCTCGGGCCCGTGCTGCACAGGGAGTTCGCGACGTTCGTCGGTCGGCAGCCGATCTGCCAGGCCCACGGGATGACAGTGGTCGAGCTGGCGCGGCTGTTCAACAGGGAGTTCCTGGCCGCGCCGGTGGAGCTGGACGCCGTACTGATGTCGGGGTGGAAGCGGTCGGAGTTCTACGACGCGTCGGGGCTGCCCTGGGTGCCGCCGAGCCCGAACATGCCGACGCCCGACACCGCGCTGGTCTACTCGGGGACGTGTCTCTTCGAGGGGACGAACCTGTCGGAGGGGCGCGGCACGACCCGGCCCTTCGAACTGCTCGGCGCCGAGGGGATCGACCGGCGGTGGGCCGCCGCGGCCGAGCAACTGGGGCTGCCCGGCGTGCACTTCAGGGAGGCGTACTTCGCGCCGACCTTCTCCAAGTTCCAGGGAAAGACCATCGGGGGCGTGCAGATCCATGTGCACGACCGGGCGGCCTACGACCCGGTGCTTACCGGGGTCGCGTTGCTGGTGACATCCAAGAAGGTCTGGAGCGGCTTCGGTTGGCGCTCGGACAACTGGATCGACAAGCTCACCGGCTCCACTCTGGTGCGCACGATGATCGACGCGGGAGCCGGTCCCGACGAGGTCGTGGCGGGCTGGCAGGAGGAACTGGCGGCGTTCCGGCGCATGCGCGGGAAGTACCTCATCTACAAGTGAGCGTGACGTATGGCCAACTCCCCCTGTTAGCGGGACGATACGCCCCACATCACCACACCACGGGGGACGGGGAATGTCATGGCGGATCCGGAGATGAGTGTTTCTCCCTACTGGGAGCTGACGTTCGACGCGGACGGCGACGCGGACGGGCGCGAACGGGACCGGCTGCTCGCGGAGGTGAAGGCTCGTCAGGTGCGTGACCTCATCGTCTTCGCGCACGGCTGGAACAACGACCGGTCCATGGCGACCCAGCTCTACAGCAGATTCTTCGAGGCCGTCCCCGCACTCGCCCCCGTGACCGCCAGGATCGGCTACGTGGGGGTGGTGTGGCCGTCGATGCGCTTCACGGACGAGCCGATCCCCGACTTCCAGCGGTCCATGACCGCCACCGTCCTGCCCGAGACGACCGGTCGGCCCGGGCTCGACAAGGACACCCGGCAGGCGCTCGTCGAGACGTTCCCCGGGCGGGCCACGGTCGTCGAGCAGATCGCCGGACTGCTGGACCGGCAGCCGGGCGACGACGAGGCCCTGGAGGAGTTCGGGGGGCTGGTGCGGCTGCTGGTCGAGGTGCCCCCGGAGGCGCCGCAGACGGGGTTCGCGGCGGACCTCCTCCTCTCGGGCGGCGAGCCGGAGGGCACCCCCGAGATGTTCGCGGGGAGCACGGCGGAGGTCTGCGAGGAGTTCGGCCGGGCCCTGTCCCGGCCCGAATCCCCGGACGCCGTCGCCGAGTTCGCACTGCCCAATCCCTGGAACGGCGCGAAGGAACTGCTGCGGCAGGCCACGTACTACGCGATGAAGAGACGGGCCGGAACCGTCGGCGAGCGGGGTCTCGGGCCGGCGCTCGGGCGGCTCGCCGCGGCGGTGCCCGGGGTGCGGGTGCATCTCGTCGGGCACAGTTTCGGAGGGCGCCTTGTGTCGTTCGCGCTGCGCGGGCTGCCCGAGGGGGTGCGTACGGTGAAGTCGGTGACGCTGCTCCAAGGGGCCTTCTCGCACTACGCGTTCGCGGCCGAGCTGCCGCACGACCCGCACAGCGGGGGCGCGTTGAAGGGTCGGCAGAGCCGTATCGACGGTCCGCTGGTGTGCTGCTACTCCCGTTACGACGGGGCGCTCAGCACGTTCTATCCGCTGGCCTCGCGCATGGCGGGCGAGAGCCAGGGGGTCCTCGCGGCCGACCGGCCCGTCGCGGGCTTCACCGTCGCGGAGGCGCTTGGCCCCAAGTGGGGTGCGATGGGCCACGACGGTGTCCAGGCCGTGCCGGGGACGGTCGGGTTGACGATCGCCGAAGCGCTGGCGGCGGGGAAGCTGCCGGTGAGCGGGTGCGTGAACGTCGACGCGGCGGCGGTGGTCAGGAACGGCGGGGCTCCCTCGGGAGCCCACAGCGACATCTGCCACTCGGAGTTGGCGCAGGTGGTGCTGGCGGCGGGCCGTATCCACTGATCCACTGACCCGCCGCCGGCACCACACAGGTGCCTCAACTGCTACTGGCGTTACCGGTTGTCACCCGTTGTCACCGGTGTGAGGTGAACTCGACGACCTGCTGGAAGGTCGGACGGTTCTGCCAGCTGATGTTGTAGTGCTTGATGCCTCCCAGGGTGCGCTGGACGATCGAGTCGGCGCACCACTGGTTGCCGGCGGCGCAGAGGGTGTCGCCGGGGTAGACCTGGGCGGCCGTCTTGCCCGCCGCGGTCTTCAGGGTGCTGATCAGGATGTCCCGGCAGCCGCTGAGGGTGCCGCCGCCGCAGTACTTCTGCGTCAGCCCGCCCTGCACCGGGTCACCGAGTACCGCCCGGATGTCCTTGTCGACGTAGCTCCACCAGCCGTACTGGAAGGAGCTTCCCGCGTGTGAGCCGGTCGGGCCGTGTGCGGCCGAGGGTGCCTCGTCGACGGGGAGGTTGGTGGTGATGGCGGTATAGAGGTCGGTGCCGAGGCCCGGCTGGAACTCGGCCTGCACCAGCAGCGGCCACCAGGCGTCCAGGATGCGGATCGCGTCGGCGTTGGCGTACGTCTTCGAACCCGCCGACGTCTCCGTGCGCTTGGCGCCCGCGGTCGCCCACGCGGACAGCTTGCTGACGGCCGCCGCGGCCGTCGTGTCGGTGACCGTCGAGCTGTTGACGACCCGCAGCAGCTTCGGCAGCACGTCCTCGGCCCGCAGGTCGGCGAGCGCGGCGTCGGCCATCGCCTTCACCAGCTGCACCCGGGTCACGCCGCCCGCCGCGACGAGTTTCTTGACCCGGTCCTCCAGGAGGTTGCCGCGATGGACGGAACCGTCGCCCCAGGAGGCGGTGGTGTAGTCCTTGGCCTGTTTGTTGTTCCAGGAGATGTAGTAGTCCTGGTCGACCGAGTTGGGGTGGGCCGAAGGCGGCGTGTAGTCGGCGGTGTTGGTGGTCGGGTTCCAGTTCCGCCACTCGTACGCGGACTGTGCCCAGACCGGGAACTCGGCGTCGACGCCGGTCGCGCGCACCGGGTTGTCGCCGCTGTTGTAGTACGCGGTGTGGGTGGAGTCGGCGTAGAACCAGTTGAAGGTGAAGTTGATGTGCTGGACGGCGGACTGGAAGGTCGCCGGGCTCTTCACGTAGTCGGGGTCGTTGAGCATCTGGAAGCCGATGATCGAGTCGGCCTCGTGCATGTAGGAGGAGCGCAGGTTGGCGTAGGCGACCTTCTTGCCGCCGACCGTCGCCCGATGGCTCACCGGGCCGTACTTGGTGCGGTAGACCTGCATCCGGTAGGAGCCGGCCGCCGTGCCGTCGGCCGTGGTCGGCTTCCAGGCGTTGGTCTGCTCGAGCTTCTCCATCGCGATGCAGGTGCCGTGGTAGAGGTAGTGGAAGTCGTCCTGGCAGAGCTCGACCGCGTACGAGTCGATGATGTCCTGCCCGGAGGTCGTCGCGCTCCACGCGTAATCCTGGCCGCGGCCGAGTTCGACGTACATGCTCAGGCCCGCGAACGAGGCACCGCGCGCGCTGATGCCCGGGCCCTGGATCTCCTGGAGCATGAGCAACTGCGGGGCGAAGTAGCCCGTCTGCGGACCGAAGACGGCGATCGGGTGGCCGCTGGCGGTCTTCGCGCCGCTCACCACCAGGGCGTTGGACATACCGCGCTTCGCGGAGGTGAGGGCGGTGGCCGTCGCCGTGCTGGAGGCGCTGGTCGCGGTCGCGGTGGCGGCGCTGCCCGTACGGTCGTACACCAGCGGTTCCTCGGCGACCGTACCGGCGTCCGGCAGGGCCTCGCCCTGCGGGTTGGCGGGCGCGGTCGCGTACGGGAAGCTCTCGCCGTTATGGACGGTGAGGGCGGCCTCGGGGTCGTTGCGCTCGCGGAACGCCTCCCAGACCTTGGTGCCCTCGGCGACACCGTACTGGGACTGGGCGGCCATCAGCGCGATCGCGTTGTTGACCTCGCCGCCGCCGCCGGAGCCGAAGAGCGCGCCGATCACGGAGGCCAGCGCGACCAGGTCGGTGGTCTTGAAGTGCTGGATGGTGCCCGCGTTGGTGACGGAGTCCTTCCAGCCGGTGAGGACGTACTCGCCGGGGAAGTAGCGGCCGCTGTCGGAGGCGTCGATGTACGAGTTGATGCCCGCGACATAGGCGTTGACGTCGGCGAGTGCCTGCTGGCCGCGGGCGCCGTTGGTGGCGACCGCGTTGTCTATCTGGGCCTGGAGGTCGGCCTCGGTGTAGGGGGCGTGGCGCCAGAACTCCTGCTCGAGGCCCTGGTTGGAGGGGTCGCCGCCCGCGAAGGGGGTGAGCTGGCCGCGTCCGACGTGGCGGAAGACGTCCATCAGCCAGAGGCGGTCCTGGGCTGCGGCGTACCCGGCGCCGAACTCGGTGCCGTAACGGGTGGTGCCTGTGATGTGCGGCACACCCGTTTTCTTGTCACGGACGATCGTCACGTCGGTGCGGCCGGCCGGGGCCAGGGTGGAGGCGACCTGGTCGGCGGCGACCCCGAACGAGGAGTCGTTGAAGAAGTTGTTGATCGTGGTGTTGGTGAGACCGGTGTACCCCGTGGCCAGGTTGGCATAGGGCCCGAGCTGGTCCTCGGCGTGGTCGGGCTGCGAACCGAAGGCCTGGTTCAGGAGGATCTGGGCGAGGGTCGCGTTGCCGTTCTCGCCGGGCGGCAGGATGTCCGAACACTGGCCGCCGCAGTAGTCGTTCGCGGCGGCGGCCTGGGCCTCGGTCGCCGGGGAGAGCGGAGAAAGCGGCGACAAAAGACCGGCAATGAGTGTGCATACGGCTGCGGTCTTCAGGAACCCGAAGAGTCCGCCGGGAGTTCTCAGTCTGTCGAAGGTTCTATCGACGGTGTTGCCTGGGGTGCGCCGTGACATGGCAGCTCCTCCGGACCGGGGGGTGGGCCACTCCTAGCGGAGTGGGCCAGAGGTTACCGCCGGTATCCCCGCGATAGAAGATGAACATGCGTCACTTTTGAACAACGTGGTACAGGAATTGCGTTGGGGAGTGCGGGGGCACTTCGAGGCGCTGGAAGCGAAGCCGGTTCCGGCGCCGTGCTCAACAGGTGTTGCACAGACAACCGACAGGTGCGGGAGGTAACCGTGAAGGGTGGTCCGGCGGACGGCTTAGAGCCGTTGACGTCGGTCCCGAGGGGGCCCGGCGAACGGCTTATGGCCGTCATCGGAAAACAGATGGAGCCGAATCGCTTGTCGATACGTCTATTCGGCGACGTCCGTTCGACGACGCCGAAGTGACCGAAGTACAGGTGCAGATGTGACGGAGGTGCAAGGCGATGGCCGGTTTCCGGAGTCTGGCGAGACAGGTGCGGGACCCGCGGTGCGATCTGGCGCTGCGGCGGTACTCGCTCCGTAAGTGCCTTGAGCGGTTTGCCCCTTACGGGCACAGGGCGACCTGGGACCACCTGTGCTCCCGGGCCGGGTTCGGACCGGAAGACCGCTCCCCCGATCCAGCGCGGCTCGTGGCCGCACTGGACGAGCTGGAGGAAGCGCGCTCGGTCTGGCAGGCGTACGAGGTGGAGTTCGCGAAGCGCCGCAAGAAGGAGAAGTTCGACGGGCTGCGCAGGCCCGGAAGCGTGGACGACTGGCATCGGCTGACCTGGGGTGGGTTCGGGGTGGCCTGGTGCGACGATCCGGGGGTGCACCCCCACGAACCGCTGGCCGAGGTGCTGCGACGGCTGATCGCCGCCCTGGAACGCGAACCGGGCTCGGTGTGCCCGGTGTGCGACGGGGAGCGCCTCACGTGGAAGTACGACCTGGCCCATGAGCCGTCGTCGGGTCCCGTCTGCACGGAGTGCGGCATCGTGGTGCCGCGGCCCGTACTGACCCCCGAGGCCCTGGCGGAATCCAGGCGCGGCCGGCTGCTGCTCGCGTCGGCCTGAGCACGACGGGGGTGCGCCGGGGATGCCGCACCCCCCAATCGAACCGGCCGTGGATGGCACCATCGGGGTATGACGCAGGTGTGTCTCAACGGCTCCCGGGGCGCCTCGCACGGCGCGCTGATTCCGCTGTCGCCGGGAGCGATGGCGGACTCCGCGGCCGATGCGGTACTGGCCGGGGCGACCGACGTCCACGTCCATCCCAAGTCTCCCTGCGGACAGGACACCCTGTCGCCGCGCGCGGTCGCGGCGACGCTGACAGCGATACGGTCTCGGGTCACCGTGCCCGTCGGCGTGACCACGGGCGCCTGGGCCGAGCCGGATCCGGCGCGGCGGCTGGAACGCGTGAGTGGCTGGACGGTGCTGCCCGACCACGCCTCCGTCAACTGGCACGAGCCGGGCGCGGAGGAACTGGCGGCCCTTCTCATCGGCCTCGGGGTGGGTGTCGAGGCCGGCATCCGGTCCGGGACGGACGGGGCGGCACGCTTCGCGGCCTCACCCCTCGCCTCCAAGGTTCTGCGTGTCCTGGCAGAGGTGACGGACACCGACCCGACCACGGCCGAGGCGACGGTGCACACCCTCCTCACCGACCTCGCCGCGTCCCCCCACGGCCGCCCGATCCTCCTGCACGGCGAGGACACCAGCACCTGGCCGGTACTCCGCCTCGCGGCCCGACGGGGCCTGGCAACCCGCATCGGCCTCGAAGACACCCTCCACCTACCGAACGGCGAACGGGCCCTGTCCAACGCCCAGTTGATAACGACAGCCCTGGCGGCCACACACCACCCCTAAGGGACGCGGAAACACCGCGACCAGCCCCCACCCTCCAGGGGCACGGCGAACTCCTCGACCAACCCCCACCCTCCAGGGGCGCGAGGAACTGCGCGACCAGCCCCCACCCGACCCGCGGCCAACCCCACACCCCCCACGAAACCCACCTCAAGGGGCGCGGGGAACTGCGCGACCAGCCCCAACGGACCCGCAGACAAAAATCCGCACCCCGGCGGAGCCACAGGCACGGATCCGGCAATCGCCAACGCGGTCAGTCCGGCGTGTCCGACACACCAGGAAGGGACGGAGTCCGAGCAGCCGGACGGACGCCGCGCCTCTCCACCATCAGCCGGGACCCCGCCTGGCGTTGGCCGAACGCGTCGTCCGGGTTGGAAAGGACGCAGCCCTCCAGCGACAGACACCCGCACCCGATGCAGTCGGTGAGATGATCCCGGAGCCGATTCAACTGCTTGATGCGCTCGTCGAGTTCGGCACGCCAGTTCTCGGAGAGCCGGGACCAGTCCTCCCGGGTGGGCGTGCGTTCCTCGGGTAGCTCGACGAGCGCCTCACGGATCGTGGCGAGCGGGATGCCGACCCGTTGTGCGGCCCGGACGAAGGCGACCCGGCGCAGCGCGTCACGGCTGTAGCGGCGCTGGTTGCCCGAGGTGCGGCGACTGGTGATGAGGCCCTTGGACTCGTAGAAGTGCAGGGCGGAGACAGCGGCGCCGCTGCGGGCGGCGAGCTGGCCGACCGTGAGTTCGTGGATCTTCTCGGGAATCTGGGGCACCCCTCGAACCCTACCCACCCGGCACGGACCGCAGTCCGTTGACATGGAGCCCACGGCCTACCATGCTAAGCAGTTGCTTAGACGCATGTGGTTGCTTGGACACAGTGGCGAGGAGGCCGGGAATGGCAGAGCCGAGGATCTTCACGGGTGCGGACGACCTGAAGGCGGCGGTGGGCGAGCAACTGGGCTACACCGACTGGCTGGAGATCGACCAGAAGCGGATCGACCTGTTCGCCGACGCGACCGGCGATCACCAGTGGATCCATGTGGACCCGGAGAAGGCCGCCACCGGCCCCTTCGGGACGACCATCGCGCACGGCTATCTCACGCTGTCGCTGCTGCCGCTGTTCGGGCCGCAGCTGATCAGGGTCGAGGGCGTGAAGATGGGCGTCAACTACGGGACGAACAAGGTCCGTTTCCCCTCCCCCGTCCCGGTCGGCTCGCGCCTGCGCGCCACCGCGCGGATCTCCGGGGTCGAGGACGTGACCGGCGGAGTGCAGGTGACCGTCGCCTTCACTGTGGAGCGCGAGGGCGGCGACAAGCCGGTGTGTGTCGCCGAGTCGGTGTCGCGGTACTACCTGTGAGCCGGTGAACGCGGGCTACCCGGCCCCCACCATCCGCAGCACGAGGTCGGCGTAGAGCCCGCCGACCTCGTCCGGCGTGCGCGAACCGTTGACGTTGAACCAGCGGGCCACGTCGACGCACAGCGACAGCACGGCGAGCGTCGTGCCCTGCACGTCGGGCACGTCGAACTCGCCCGCCTCCACCCCGTCCTCGAGGATCCCGCGCACCTCGGCGTCGCACTGGCGGCGCAGCGCGAGGATCTCGGCGCGGGCGTCGGGGCCGAGGGAGTCGAGTTCGTACTGCACGACCCGTGCGGTGGTACGCCCTCCGGCGTGCCAGCGGACGAAGGAGCTGACGGCCTCCGCCAGCCGTTCGGCCGCGGTGCCCTCGGTCCGAGCCGCCGTACGCAGGATCTCTACAGCCCTTTCGTGGCCGATCCTGCTGATCCGGTGGAGCAGCTCTTCCTTGGTCTTGTAGTGGATGTAGAGCGCGGCCGGGCTCATGCCCGCACGGCCCGCGATGTCACGGGTCGTCGTCGCGTGGTAGCCACGCTCGGCGAAGGCCTCCACCGCGGCGACAAGCAGCCGCCGGGCCGCGTCGGGGGTCACCTCAGCCCAAGGCGCCGCCTCGCCGCCGGCCGTCTGCTCCGCCGTACTCATCGCCCGTTCGCCCCTTCCACCGACAGTGACCCCCCACTGTACCGCCGTGGGTGAGCGAGCGCTTAGTGCGCCTGCTCTGAGCCTTGCCGATCAGTGCTTCTCGAAGGGGTCGTACTCGGCGAGCAGCTTCTCCAGCCGGGCCTGGTCGACCCGGCTGACGATCTGCCCGGCCTCCTGGCGGTCACGGATGACCTTGGCCAGGGTGAAGGCGGAGGTCACCAGATAGAGGACGGCGATCCCGAGGAAGCCGCGCACCCAGGCGTCGGCCTGCAACCGGAAGATGCCGATGGCCGTGGCCCCCATGGCGATCCCGAAGGACGCGACGGCCTGACCGTAGAAGGCCGCCGTGCTCTGCTGCTTGACCGGTGTCTCACTCATGGGGGAAAGGGTGCGCGACGGTGACCCGTGCCACATCCGCCGAGGTACTCAGGGCTGTACTCAGGAAGGTACTCAAAAGGCCGATACGCCGGTCAGCGCGCGGCCGATCAGCAGTTTCTGGATCTGGCTCGTGCCCTCGTAGAGGGTCATCACGCGGGCGTCGCGCAGGAGTTTGCCCACCGGGTACTCGTCGATGTAGCCGTAGCCGCCGAAGACCTGCAGGGCGTTGTTCGCGGCGCGGACGGCGGCCTCGGAGGCGAAGAGCTTGGCCTTGGACGACTCGGTCGCGAAGGGCAGGCCGCGGTCGATCAGGTCGGCCACTCGCCAGGTCAGCAGCCTGGCGGCGTCGACGTCCACGGCGATGTCGCTGAGCAGTTCCTGCACGAGCTGGTGCTGTGCGATGGGCCCGCCGAACTGCTCGCGCTCGCCCGCGTACCCGACGGCGGCGTCCAGGGCGGCCTGGGCTATCCCGACGCATCCGGCGGCGACGGACATCCGCCCCTTGGCGAGCGCCGACATGGCCACGGAGAAGCCCTTGCCCTCGGGGGCCAGCATCGCCGAGGCGGGCACGCGCACGTCCTCGAAGACCAGCTCGGCGGTGGCCTGACCGCGCAGGCCGAGCTTGCCGTGCAGGGTGCGGCGGGTCAGGCCGGGGGCGCTGGTCGGCACGAGGAAGGCGGAGACGCCCTTGTGGCCGGGGGCGTCGGTGGAGCGGGCGAAGAGCAGCACCACGTCGGCCCACGTGCCGTTGGTGATGAACATCTTGGTGCCGTTGACCACGTACTCGTCGCCCTCGCGCACCGCACGCGTGGTGAGGTTGCCGGCGTCGGACCCGGTGCCCGGCTCGGTCAGGCCGAAGCAGCCGACGTACTCGCCGGAGGTGAGGCCGGGCAGCCAGCGGCGCTTCTGCTCCTCGCTCCCCCAGTGCGCGACGGTCTTGGCCACCAGCCCCAGGGACACGGAGACGATCCCGCGCACGGAGGAGTCCCCGCGGCCGAGTTCCTCGGTCACCAGGCAGTACGCGAGATGGTCGCCGCCCGAGCCGCCGTACTCCTCGTCGACGGTCAGCCCCAGGAAGCCCACCTCGCCCAGCTTCTTGACGATCGACCGGTCGACGTCCTCGGCGCGGTCCCAGGCGACGACGTTCGGGGTGATCTCGCGCTCGACGAAGTCCCGGGCGAGCCGCTGGACAGCGGTCTGTTCCTCGCTCAGTTCCAGGTTCACGGCCAGCCTCCTACGAGTCCCACCACTTTTAATTAGCAGCGCTAGTTTACAGGTGCAGCCCTACTATGTGCGCCATGGCCCGACCGCGCAAGCCCCTCCTCAGCACCGACCTGATCGTCGAGACGGCACGGGCGCTGGTGGACGCGGAAGGACTGGCCGCCCTGTCGACGCGTCGGCTCGCCGCCGAGCTGGGCGTCAGCGGGCCGTCCCTCTACAACCACTTCCGCACGAAGGACCAGCTCCTGGAGGCGGTCGCGGACTCGGTGAGTGTGCTGGTCGACCTGTCGATGTTCGACCGGGGCGACGGAGCCGGGGAGCGCCCGGACTGGCGTACCGCGCTGCACGACTGGGCGGTCTCCTACCGGGCCGCCCTGCGCGACCACCCGAACATCGTTCCGGTGATGGCTCGCGGACCCGGCCGCCGCCCCGCGGGCCTGCGCGTCGCCGACGCCGTCTACGGCGGGATGGTCGACGCGGGCTGGCCGCCCGCCCAGGCCACGTCGATCGGCGCGCTGATGCGGTACTTCATCATGGGCTCCGCCCTCGGCTCCTTCGCCGGTGGCTTCGTGGACGACGAGAGCGCGTACGACCCGGCCGACTATCCCCACCTCGGACAGGCCCACCTCCTCTCCGAGCAGCAGGAGAAGATCGACGAGCGGGCCTTCGAGACCGGCCTCACGGCGCTGCTGGCCGGGCTGGCACAGCAGTACGAGCAGCTGGAGCGACCCGAGCAGACCTGAGGGGGACCTGAGGGGCAACCCGCCTCGGACACTTCGGTGGGTGCCGAAGTGTCCGTACCCCATGCTGGAGCCATGACCACGAGGGATGCGAGGAGTGCGAGGAAGCCGGGCCGAGCGTCCGGTCTCGCGGCCCTGGCCGGGCTGATGGCGGACGAGACGCGGGCCGGTTTTCTGCTGGCCCTGCTGGACGGGCGGGCGTGGACGGCCGGAGAACTGGCGCGGCACGCCGGGGTCGCCCCGTCGACGGCCAGCGAGCACCTGGGCCGGCTCGTCGCCGGCGGACTGCTCACCGAGGAACGCCAGGGACGGCACCGCTATGTACGGCTGGCCGACGCCCGCGTGGCCCAGCTCGTCGAGGAACTCGCCGCCCACGTCGGGCCTCCCTCGCCCGAACTGCCGCGCACGCTGCGGGAGTTCGACGCCGGGTCCGCGATGGCACGCGGCCGTACCTGCTACGACCATCTCGCCGGCCGGCTCGGCATCGCCCTCACCGACGCACTGACCGAGCGTGGGCTGCTCAGCCAGGACACCGGGTTCGCGCTCACGGACGCCGGGCTGCGCTGGTTCGCCACCGTCGGCATCGACCTCGACCGCTCCGGTCGCCGCCCCCTCACCCGCGCCTGCCTCGACTGGACCGAGCGCCGCCCCCACCTCGCGGGCATCGCGGGCGCCGCCCTGTGCCGGCACGCCCTGGACGCCCGCTGGTGCGAACGCATCGGCTCGGAGCGGGCGGTCAGGGTGACCCCCGAGGGGGAACACCGCCTCGCCGAGCTCCTCGGCATCGAGGCGACGGCCCTGCACTGAGCCGCCGTACGACCCGCGCGGCACGGCCGTCCGCACAGCCTCACGTCCGAAAATCGCGAGCCCTTCCCGCCCGAGCTGCCTAGCCTCTGGAGCATGATGACCTCCTCCCCGACCTCGCGCCCGGCCCCCCGTACGGAGGTGCTCGCCGCGGTCGCCGCCTGTGTGACCGTGGTGCTGTGGGCGTCCGCGTTCGTCTCGATCCGCAGCGCGGGGGCCGCCTACTCGCCGGGGGCGCTGGCGCTCGGGCGGATGCTCGCCGGGTTCGTGACGCTGGGGGCGATCTGTCTCGTACGGCGGGAGGGGCTGCCGCCCCGGTCGGCGTGGCGCGGGATCGCGATCTCGGGGGTGCTCTGGTTCGGGATCTACATGGTGGTCCTGAACTGGGGCGAGCAGCAGGTGGACGCGGGGACGGCCGCCCTGGTCGTGAACGTGGGCCCGATTCTCATAGCCCTGCTCGGCACCCGGCTGCTCGGCGATCCGATGCCGCCCCGGCTGCTCGCGGGCATGGCGGTGTCGTTCGCGGGCGCGGTGACCGTCGGGCTGTCGATGTCCGGCGGGGGCGGCACATCGGTGCTCGGGGTGGCGCTGTGTCTGCTCGCGGCTGCCGCGTGGGCCACGGGCGTCGTGGCGCAGAAGCCGGTTCTCGGCCGGGCCAGCGCCCTCCAGGCGACGACGTTCGGCTGCCTGGTCGGCGCCCTGACCTGTCTGCCGTTCGCCGGGCAGCTGGTCGGCGATGCCGCCGACGCGCCGCTCTCGGCCACCCTCAACATGATCTACCTGGGCGTCTTCCCGACCGCGCTGGCCTTCACGACCTGGGCGTACGCACTGGCCCG
The DNA here is from genome assembly GCF_045040105.1 of Streptomyces sp. NBC_01390. Lineage (NCBI taxonomy): Bacteria > Bacillati > Actinomycetota > Actinomycetes > Kitasatosporales > Streptomycetaceae > Streptomyces > Streptomyces sp. NBC_01390. The sequence continues at coordinate 2,731,393 of NZ_CP109551.1, forward strand.
TACGACGGCCAGCCGGATGGGCGCGACCACCTACGCAGTGCCCGCCCTGGTCGTGCTGATGTCCTGGCTGGCGCTGGGCGAGGTGCCGGGCCTGCTCACGCTGGCGGGCGGCGGGCTGTGCCTCGCGGGCGTGGCGGTGTCACGGTCCCGCGCGCGGGCGCGGGTGGCGGGGGCCGTGGCCGCCGAGGAGGTCGCCCCGGCCCTGCCACGGCCCGACAAGGCCGACGAGTCAGCGTGAACGCGCCCTGCCCCCACGGCCCGGGGGCACGGACGGCGCCGGTCGTGTCGCCGTCAGATGGGCGTACACGACGATGTTGCCGCTGTAGCCGGTCCGTCGGTCGTAGCCGCCGCCGCAGGTGATGAGCCGCAGCTCGGGGCGGGCGCGGGCGCCGTACACCTCCTTGCTGGGAAAGTGCGCCTTGTCGTACGTCTTCACGGCGTCGACCGTGTAGACCGCCGTACGCCCGTCCGCGCGCCGGAGTTCGATCAGCCGCCCCAGGGCGACTTCGTCGAGGCCGATGAACACGGCGGCCCCGGCGCGGGTGTCGCGATGCCCTACGACGATCACCGTGCCGTTCTCGCCGGGGGACGGCCCGTCCGCGTACCAGCCGGCCAGGTTGGAGTTGTCGTCCGGGGGCGCGGTGAGCTGACCGTGCCGGTCGAGGTGCAGATCCACGACCGGCGCCTCGACATCGAGGTACGGAACGGTGAGCTTGGTGGGACGGGAGCGAGGGAGCAGGGCGGGCCCCCGTGGCGTGACCGGCCTTCCCGGGCGGGCCACGGTCGGCGTCCGACCGGTGGACCCCGGCCGCCCCCGCGCGGGACCACCTGCCCGGGGAGGTACGGCTTGCTCGGGCCGCCCGGTGGCCGGCCGCTGTGTGGGGGTGGGTGTGGACGTGGGCGTGGGCTCCCGTGCCGCCCTCGCTGTGTCGCCGGTCCCGCCGGTCTCACTGGTCTCGCCGGTCCCGGTGGACGGTGCGACCGGTGCGCCGTCAGTGGCGGTGACGGGCGCGGGGGCGGGGTCGTCGACCCGGGCCCACCAGACGCCGCCCACCGCCAGGGCGACGGTCAGGACGACCGTGCGCGTCAGGCGGTAGGCGCGCGTCCGGCGCCAGGGCCTGGGCCGACGGATGTCGTTACGCCGCTCCATCGGCGCGTCGGCGCGTCCGGAGGTAGACCACTCCGCCGACCACGATCAGGCCCACGGCAGCCGCACCGGCGACCGGCGAGAAGGCCTCCGCCCGGGCGACACCGCCACCGCCCGCCGGCACCCCGCCGTGCGGGCCGCCCGGACCGCCGCCCGGACCACCGGGACCTCCGCCGGGCCCACCCGGGCCGCCGGTCGGGGTCGGGGACGGGCTCGGGTTGCCGATCGGGCAGTCGACCTGGAACACCTTGTGCTTGCCCGCGCCGTTGCCGCCGACGATCTTCCACGTCAGCTTGTACTGACCGTCCGGGAGCGCGAGGGGCATGGTGTGTCCGGTGCCGTCGTCCTCCAACTGGAGGGTGTCGGCGAGCGTGGCGCCGTTCGCCACCAGGGGCTGGGTCTCGATGGACCACTCGATGTCCTGGTTGTCGGGGAGGTCGTCGAAGTTGAACGCGGCGAGGTAGAAGTCGCAGACCTTCGGTTCGTTGCGCTGGTCGGTGAAGGGCGTACCCACCTTGTGGATCTTGACGTCTCCGTTGTCGCCGGGAGCGGCGACGGCGGGGGCCACGAAGAGGGTGGTGCCCGCGAGGGTGAGGGCAGCGAGCGCGGCGGTGCGGACGCCGGTCCGGCGTGGACGGAGTGAGGTGGTCATGCGCGGTTCCTCCGAGTCAGATGATTTTCATACAAATCCCGCTTCTTCTGACTCTCTTTCACATCCGCACCCTCAGGGGTGGGAGCACCGCCCTATGCCCCGTCGGATATCACCCATCCGGTCTCTGCCGTCCCGAGGGCGCCCCTGATCTGCGGTGCCGGTCCGGGGCGGCCGGCTCCGCACCCGCACCCGCCCCCGGCCCCGGCTCGGCACCCGGCCGCATCGCGGTCCCCGCCGACAGCAACAGCAGCGCGCCGAGCATCACGAACGGCGCCGCCACGCCCGTGACTCCGGCGACCAGACCGGCCGCGGCGGGCGCGGCGACCTGGCCGAGCCGGTTGCCGGTCAGGCGTAGCGCGAGGGCGGTGGAACGGGCGCCGGCCGGGGCGGCCTGCACGACCGTCGTCATCGACAGCGGCTGTCCGACGCCCAGGCAGAAGCCGAGCACCGCGAGCATCACGGCCAGCCCCCACACCGGCACCGGCAGCGCGATCCCCGCGCACAGCACCGCCGCGAGCAGACAGGTCACGGTGAGCAGCACCCGGCGTCCGAGCAGCCGCAGCAGCGGGGTCAGCACCAGACGGCACGCGATGGTGGCCGCCGCGCGCAGCCCGAGGAGTACGCCGATCACCGCGGGCGCGATGCCCCGGTGCTCGCCGACCACCGGAAGGTAGGCGGTGAGGATGTCGGTCGCGGACAGCACGGCGAGGCTGACGAAGATGCCCGCGGGCACACCCCGGGTGCGCAGGATGCGGTGCACGGGGATGCGCTCGCCCTGCTCCGTACGGGACTTGACGGCCGTACGGTCCTCGACGCGCCACAACGACGTGAACGACAGCGCGGCGACCCCGGCCGCGACCAGCAGGGCGCGGGCGCTGGTGGCCGCCATGTCGTGGCCGCCGATCAGCGCGCCCGCCGCCATCGGGCCGACGAACTGGCCCAGCGAGACGCCGATGGTGAAGTGGCCGAAGTTGCGGTCCTGTTCGTGCGGGGCGGACCGGCGGGCGACGATCGACTGGCCGCCGATGACGAAGCAGAGGTGGCCGAGGCCCATCACCCCGCTCCACGCGGCCATCACGCCGAGGGAGTCGGCGGTCGCCCCAAGAGCGCAGCCGCCGGAGACCAGCAGGGCCCCCACTGTCAGCAGGGGTGCGCAGCGGCCGTGGTCGGTGCGGCGGCCCAGCGGTACGGCGGCGAAGAGCGGGAGCAGGGCGTACGCGGCGGCGATGACGCCGATCGCCCGCTCGTCCGCGCCCAGCGCGAGGGCCCGGTAGGAGACGGCTGGCCGGGCCATCGACACCGCCCCCTGCGTGAAGCTGAAGGCGATGACCAGGCGGAGCAGCCAGCCGCGGTTCCCACCGGGCCTCATGGTGTTGTCCTTTCGGACGTATGCGCGGTTGTGACGCCGGTCAGATGATGCCGAACAGGATGCCTGCCCCGAGGATCGTCAGGGATGTCAGCACGGCCCACTTGACCACGAACTTGGTGTGGTCGCCGAACTCGACCTTCGCCATGCCGACGAGGACGTACACGGCCGGGACGAGCGGGCTGGACATGTGCAGGGGCTGGGCGATGAGGGAGGCGCGGGCGATCTCCAGCGGGGAGACGCCGTGGGCGGCGCCGGCCTCGGCGAGCACCGGCAGGACGCCGAAGTAGAAGCCGTCGTTGGACATGAAGTAGGTGAGCGGGATGCTCAGCAGGCCGGTCACGAAGGCCATGTGCGGGCCCATGCCGTCGGGGATGTTGTCGACGAGCCAGCGGGCCATGTGGTCGACCATGCCGGTGCCCGTGAGGACGCCGGTGAAGACGGCGGCGGCGAAGACCATGCCGGAGACGTTGAGGACGTTCTCGGCGTGGGCGCCGAGCCGGGCCTTCTGGTCGGGCATGTGGGGGAAGTTGACCGTCAGGGCGAGCGCGGCGCCGAGCAGGAACAGCACCGGGATCGGCAGCCACTCCATGATCATGGAGGTGAGCAGCGTGACCGTGAGGAGCGCGTTGAACCAGTAGAGCTTGGGGCGCAGGGTGGCACGGTTCGGGTCGAGGACCTTCAGCATCCGGTCGTCGTCATCGTCCGTGCCGCTGTCGACGGTGTCGTCGGAACCCGAACCGCCGGTGGGCGCGGCCGACTTGCCCGCACCGGACCCCTTACCCGTGGCCGTGCCCGTGGTCGAACCGGCGCCGACGAGGACGGTCTCCGTCTCCGGCTCCTCCACCAGGACCGCGTCCAGCGTGAGCACGCCGAGCCGCTTGCGCTCGCGGCGGCCGAGGACGTACGAGAGGGCGATGACGAAGGCCAGGCCGACGGCGAGCGCCGGGATCATCGGGACGAAGATGTCGCTGGCGTCCAGCTTCAGGGCCGTCGCGGCACGTGCCGTCGGGCCGCCCCAGGGGAGGGTGTTCATCACGCCGTTGGCCATCGCGGCGACGCCGGTCATCACGACGAGGCTCATCTTCAGGCGCTTGTACAGGGGGTACATCGCCGAGACCGTGATCATGAAGGTGGTCGAGCCGTCGCCGTCGAGGGACACGATCGCCGCGAGGATCGCCGTACCGACGACTATGCGCAGCGGGTCGGCCTTGGCGAACTTCAGGATGCCCCGGACGATCGGGTCGAAGAGGCCGACGTCGATCATCACACCGAAGTAGACGATCGCGAACATGAGCATCGCCGCGGTGGGGGCGAGGCTGGTGACGCCGTCGATGACGTAGTCACCGAGTTTGGCGCCCTTCCCGACGAAGACGCAGAAAAGTGCCGGGATCAGTACGAGCGCCGCGATCGGCGACATCTTCTTCATCATGATCAGGACCAGGAAGGTCGCGATCATCGTGAAGCCCAGGATGGTCAACATGAGTGGGTTACCTAACGTTCGCCCTTGAACTCCCACCGGAGTCGGCAGTGCGTTGACGTTAGGTCGGCCCGACAAGTCTTAACAAGACGTTGACGCGCGAGCAATAAGCGCAAAACTCCAGGTCACAGCGCCGTCACGGCGTTGTGCCTGCCGGCGCGAGATCGATGGGTACACCATTCAGTACGGCGTTGCCTGACAGCGGGTCGAGAAGTCGGCCGTCGAGGAGCTGGTTGACGTTGACACCGGGGTCGGTGGCGGCGTGCGCGAGCCGGGTCCCGGGCCGGTCGTGTCCCCACCCGTGGGGCAGGCTCACGACCCCGCGCCGGACGACGTCGGTGATCTCGGCGGGGGCCACCACCTCTCCCCCGGCGCCCTTGATCCGTACCGGGGCTCCGTCCAGTACGCCGAGGGCGGCGGCGTCCTCGGGGTGGATGTGGAGGGTGCAGCGGTTGGTGCCGCCGGTGAGGGCGGGCACGTTGTGCATCCAGCTGTTGTTGGACCGCAGATGGCGTCGGCCGATGAGCACCATCCCGGCGGGGCGCTCGCCCAGGGCCTCGCGCAGGCGCGGCAGGTCGTCGGCTATGGGCCGCGGCAGCAGTTCGATCAGGCCGCTGCGGGTCTTCAGCGGCTGCGGCAGCCGCGGCTGGAGCGGCCCGAGGTCGATGCCGTGCGGGTGGTCGAGCACTTTCGCCAGGCTCAGCCCGTCCGGTCGTACGCCGAAGCCGTCGCCGTACGGGCCCAGGCGCAGCATCAGGTCGAGGCGCCGCTCGGGGCCGGTGTCGCCGCCCAGTTCCTTGGCGAGTTGCTGCGGATCGCGGCCGTGGACCGGGGAGTGGGGTTCCTTGACGGCCTTGCCGAGGGTCTGGTCGATGACCATGGCGTCGACGGCGGCGGGGTCGGCGCCGTGCATACCGGTCGCGGCCAGGACGAGCCGCGCGAAGATCTCCGTCTCGGCCATCCTGCCCGGCTCCAGGGGGACTGCCGGGCGGTTGTAGCGGACCTGGTTCCTGACAGCGAGGGTGTTGAGGGCGAAATCGTGGTGGGGGCTCTGTGAGGGCGGCGGCGGGGGCAGGACGACGTGCGCGTGGCGCGAGGTCTCGTTCAGGTAGGGGTCGACGCTGACCATGAAGTCGAGCGAGTCCAGCGCCTTGTCGAGCCGGTCGCCGTCGGGTGCGGAGAGGACGGGGTTGGCGGCGACGGCGATGAGGGCCCGGATCGGCTCACCCTCGGCGGTGGGGGTGTCGATCTCCTCGGCGAGCGCGGAGAGCGGCAACTCGCCCTTCGCCTCCGGGTGTCGGCTCACGCGCGAGTGCCAGCGGCCCAGCGTGAACCCGTGGCTGGGTCCGGCCGGCCGGGGTGTCCTGTCGGTCGCCGCCTGCGGGAAGAGAGCACCGCCAGGCCGGTCGAGGTTGCCGGTGAGGATGTCGAGGACGTCGACCAGCCAGCTGGCGAGGGTGCCGTACGGGACCGTGCAGGTGCCGAGGCGGCCGTACACGGCGGCGGTGGGCGCGGCGGCGAGTTCCCGGGCCAGGGCGCGGATGGTGTCGGCGTCCACGTCGCAGGCCTCGGCGACGGCCTCGGGGGTGAAGTCCCGTACGGCCGCCTCGACTTCGTCGACCCCTTGGACGTACGGCGCCAACTCGCCCAGGTCGACGAGGTGTTCGTCGAAGAGGACCTGGGTCATCGCGGCGAGCAGCAGGGCGTCGGCGCCGGGGCGGATCGCGATGTGCCGGTCGGCGAGCTTGGCGGTGCGGGTGCGGCGCGGGTCGATGACGGTGAGCGTTCCGCCGCGCGCCTTCAGGGCCTTGAGCTTGCCGGGGAAGTCGGGTGCGGTGCACAGACTCCCGTTGGACTCAAGGGGGTTGGCGCCGATGAGCAGCAGATGGTCGGTGCGGTCGAGGTCGGGTACGGGGATCGCGTTGGCGTCGCCGTACAGCAGCCCGCTGGAGACGTGCTTGGGCATCTGGTCGACCGTGGAGGCCGTGAAGACGCTGCGGGTGCCGAGGCCGGCGAGCAGGACCGGCGGGTAGAGGCCTCCGGCCACGGTGTGCACGTTCGGGTTCCCGAAGACGGCTCCTACGGAGTTCGCTCCGTACCGTTCGACCACGCCCCGGATGCCGGCGGCGACGGCGTCGAAGGCCTCCGTCCAACTGGCCTCGCGCAACTCGCCGTCCCGTCGCACGAGGGGGGTGCGCAGCCGGTCGGGGTCGCTGTCGAGGGCCCCGAAGGAGGCGCCCTTGGGGCAGATGAACCCCTGGCTGAACACGTCGTCGCGGTCACCACGGGCACTCGCGACCCGGCCGCTCTCGATGGTGAGCGTCAGTCCGCAGGTGGCCTCGCACAGGGGGCAGACGCGCAGGGCTGTGCGGGAGTCGGTGGGGCTGGACACGGGTCCTCCCGGTGGGGTGGCGGCAACGGTGACGCACGGGTGGTGACGCGCCGAGCATACCGACCGGTAGGGATGGAGGGGAGGGGTTGAGCGCACTCTTGCGTGCACTCACCTCGGCCCCGGCCGCCGGGCAGGCCCGGGGCTCAGTCCAGGACCCGCGCCAGATACGCCCGGAGCAGTGCCCGCATCTCCGCGATGATCCGCTCGTCGCCCTCGGGGGTGACCCGGAAGGCCAGGTGGACCAGAGTGTCGGCGGTCTCCGTGGCGACCAGGAAGGTGCGGCGCAGGTCGTCGTCCGGTTCGCGGTCGAGAACGCCGGAGAGGAGGGTGGCGAGGGTGTCGGCGACGCGGTGGTTGGGTTCGGCGTCGCGTTTGCCGACCGGGATCTGGTTGCCGAAGTCGACGAGCGAGAACCCCGGCGCCGTCCGTTTCATGGTCAGGTACTCGTCGAGCACGGCGTCCATGGCCTCGCGCCACCCGCCGCCGCTCTCCTGCCGGAGGCGCTCGGTGACGCGCGCGATGAAGACCTCCAGGTTCCGCTGGGCCAGCGCGTCCGCCATGGCGCGCTTGTTGCCGAAGAAGCGGTACACGGAACCTATGGGGACTCCGGCGCGTATCGCCACCGCCCGGGTGCTCAGGGCGTCGTAGCCGACCTCGTCGAGGAGATCGGCACAGGCGTCGAGGATTCTGGTCAGCCGTTCGGCACTGCGCCGCTGTACGGGCGCACGACGTAGCGAGGTCGCTGGGGGCACGGGCCTCATCATGCCGCTCCCCGACGATCCGGTGAACCGTGCCCCTCGTTTTCTCCTCTTGCGCCGGTGAACATCCAATCCTACGGTGAAGCATAGGAATGGGCGCGTGAGGGAGCGAGGGTGCACGCATGAGCGGGGACGCAGGGGACGCAGGGGACGCAGGAGGCACGGCGGGCGACGTGAGCGGGGACGCGCGGAAGGCCACCGAAGGGCCGACCGGGCTCGCCGGGCTCTCGTCGCTCTCCGGTTTCGGCAACGAGCACAGCTCGGAGGCCGTCCCGGGCGCCCTCCCCGTGGGCCGCAACTCGCCGCAGCACGCCCCCCTCGGCCTCTACGCCGAGCAGCTCAGCGGTACGGCGTTCACCGAGCCCCGCGCCCACAACCGCCGTTCCTGGCTGTACCGCATCCGCCCCTCGGCCGCGCATCCCCCGTTCACAGCCACCGGCAATGGCTCGATCCGCACGGCGCCCTTCACGGAATCCGTGCCCGATCCGAACCGGCTGCGCTGGAACCCGCTGCCCGAGCCCGCGGCCGGCATGGACTTCCTGGCGGGCCTGTGGACCCTCGGCGGCAACGGCGACGCCACCCAGCGCAGCGGTATGGCCGTGCACCTCTACCACGCCAACTCGTCGATGGAGCGGGTGTTCAGCGACGCCGACGGCGAGCTGCTGATCGTCCCCGAGGCCGGCGGGCTGCTGCTGCGCACCGAGTTCGGACCGCTGTCCGTCGAGCCCGGCCATGTCGCGCTGATCCCTCGCGGGGTGCGCTTCCGGGTGGAGCTGACCGACGCCTCGGCCCGCGGTTACGTGTGCGAGAACTACGGCACCCCCTTCCGGCTCCCCGACCTCGGCCCGATCGGCGCCAACGGGCTCGCGAACGCACGGGACTTCCGGGCGCCGACCGCCGCGTACGAGGACGTCGAGGGTCCGGTGGAGGTCGTCAACAAGTTCTGCGGCAACCTCTGGACGGCCGTGTACGACCACTCCCCCCTCGACGTCGTCGCCTGGCACGGCAACCACGTCCCGTACGTATACGACCTGCGCCGCTTCAACGTCCTGGGCAGCCTCTCGTACGACCACCCGGACCCGTCGATCTTCACGGTGCTGACGTCCCCGTCGGACACTCCCGGCCTCGCGGGCATCGACTTCGTCGTCTTCGCGCCCCGCTGGCTGGTGGGCGAGGACACCTTCCGGCCGCCGTACTTCCACCGGAACGTGATGACCGAGTACATGGGGCTGATCGAGGGCGCGTACGACGCGAAGGCGGCCGGGGAAGGGGGCTTTCTGCCCGGGGGTGGCTCGCTGCACAACATGATGTCCGCGCACGGCCCCGACCGGGAGACCTTCGACCGGGCCAGCGCCGCCGAGCTGCGTCCGCAGAAGGTCGACGACGGGCTTGCGTTCATGTTCGAGACGCGGTGGCCGATGACCCTGACGGCACAGGCGGCGCGGGCGGATCATCTGCAACCCGGGTACGACGACGTGTGGTCGGGCCTCCAGCGGCACTTCCGCCCGTTGCACTGAACGATCGCGACCGGTACGGATACCTTCGTGACCTCCTTCGCCCCGGACTCGATCGTCCTGAACCGCAAACTGCCACTCTGGTACCAGGTTTCGCAGTCCCTGCGCGCCTCGATCCTCGGCCGGTCCGCGCGGGACCCGCTGCGGCTGCCCACCGAGGAGCAGTTGGCGGCGCACTACGGCGTGAGCGTGCTGACCATGCGGCAGGCACTGAAGGAGCTGGAGGACGAGGGTCTGATCAGCCGCCACCGCAGGCGCGGCACGTTCATCGAGCCCGATGCCCAACGGGGCGCTCCCGTCCGGCTGCTGGGCTCGGTCGACGCGATCGTGGCGCAGCAGTCCGGCATGACGACCGAACTCCTCGACCACGGCAGCGCGCCCGTGCCCGCCGAACTCGCCGAGTACTTCCCGGATCTCGTGGAGGTGGCCACGTACCACCGGCTGCGCGGCGAGGAGGAGACCGGCGAACCGACCAACCACGCCCGCAACTACGTCCGTCCGGAACTCGCCGAGCGGATGGACCCGCGCGATCTGGCGCGCTGGCCGATGACCAAGGTGCTGCGGGACGTGGTGGGAGCGGACATCAGCCGCATCACGGACACCGTCCAGGCCCGTCTCGCGGACCCGGAGACGGCACGACTGCTCCGGGTCCCGCTGCTCAGCCCGATCCTGCACTACACGGGCGTCGCGTACGACGGGACAGGCCGGGTCCTGGACGTGGCCGTCATCCACTACCGGGGCGACCGCTTCTCCTTCACGGTGACCCTGGACGCGACGTGAGCGCTCCACCGGACGCGCCGCGATCGTGCCGTCGGCCGGCTGCGCCGCCCTCGTGTCCGGCCGCGCCCGGCGGAGCCACACACATCACGGCTCGGCGCCCCCTCGGCGCGTTGCCGGGCCACAGCCGACTCCGCCCGGCCTGCTGGGGAGCACGCTCAGGAAGTCGCGTCGTACGATGCCCAGCGTGACGCCCGACGACGACGCTGCGCTGCTCGCGGACCTCATGCCGTGGTCCGTCGCACCGCCACGGCTGGGCCGGGGGTGGCCGGCGGCCCCCGACGCGGCCTCCCTGAAGGCACGCTGGGACGCCCTGCTGAAGGCCGAGGGACCGGACCGCGAGGCCCTGTTCGAACCGACGCGCTCACGCACCCTCCTCTCGGCGGTCGGCCAACTGCCCGGCCGGCACGGCGGCGGCACGGAGAAACTCGCCCGCGCCACCGGCCCCTGCGCGGAACCCGTACGGGTACTGCGGGCGCCCTTCGACGAGCAGTGGCTGATCCCGGACCACCGGCTGATCGACGCGGCGCGTCCCGAGCTGTGGCGGGTGGCGGACGAACGGCAGGTGTTCGTCACCGAGATGGCGACCGCGCCTCCCGGCTCCGGATGGCCACCGCTGCTCGCCTCGTCCCGGCTGCCGCTGGTCCGGCCGGGCCGCGTCCGTCCGCTGTACCGACGCCCCGGCGGCGCCGAACCCAACCTGGCCCCGGGCCTGTTGGACCACCTCGCCGACCGCCTCGGTCACCGCCCTGACCCGGTTGACGTCCTCGCCTGGGCACTGGTCGCGGTACGCCCGGGACTCACCGTCCCGCTCACGGCCGACCCCGAACTCTGGTCCAGGGGCGTCGAGTTGGGCCGCCGGTTGCTGTGGCTGACGCGACGGGACGGCCAGCGCCCCAAACTGCCGGGCGGCCGACGCCCGTACGTGCGAGCCCCGTTGCCCTCCCACCCGGTGGCCGTCCACTACGACCGCGACGAGGAGACCCTCCGAATCGACGACGGCCGGATCTCCCCGGTACCGCCCGAGGCCTGGGACTTCGAGGCCGGCGGGGTGCGGGTCCTTGAACAGTGGCTGGCGGTACGGGTGTCCGGTCCCGCCGAGCCCGGGGCCCTGGAGGCGATCCGCCCGACGACCTGGCCGCAGCCCTGGACCTCCGAACTGCTCGAGCTGATCACCGTACTGGCGCTGCTGGCGGAACTGCGCCCGCAGCAGGCGGAGTTGACGGTGACGGACCCGATCACGGCGACAGAGCTACGAACGGCGGGCGTACTCCCGGTGGCTGACGCGGCCCGCCGACCGGCATCGGTTCTGGACCACCACGAAGAGGGCCCGGAAGGTCAGTTCGCGCTCATCTGACCAACCGCTCAGGGGCGCGATGCGAACCCGTCAAGCACCCGCGACAGCATCCGCTCGAACACCGCCTCCAGATCGATCGGCCCCGCATCCTCCGTGAACGCCGCCGCCAGCCTCGGATACGCCCCGCTCGCCACCTGCCCGCCGAGATACCCCATCCGCACGGCGTTCTCCTGCTCCTGGGACCAGGGCAACGACCGAACCCGCTCGGCCGTCCCCAGCTCGTTGCCGACGTACGTCGTCACCAGGCCGTTGAGCATCGCGATCAGCTCGAACTTCGTGCCGTAGGTGCCGTCGAACGAGTCGAGGCAGCTCAGACAGTGCTCGAGATAACGCAGGGCGTTGGGGCTGAACCCGTAGACCGGGGACATCAGACGCGGCAGCCAGGGGTGGCGGTACATGAGGGCGCGCGTCTGGTGAGCCACCCGGAGCATGTCGGCGCGCCAGTCACCCGAGGGCTCCCACAGCTCGTGCTCGCCACTGATGGCGTCAACCATCAGCTCGTACAGGTCCTCCTTGCGGGGGACGTAGTTGTAGAGCGACATCGTGCCGCAGCCCAGTTCGGCCGCGACATGCCGCATCGAGGCCGCGTCGAGCCCCTCCGCGTCCGCGATCCGCACCGCGGCCGCCGCGATGTCGGCGCGGCTGTAGGCGGCCTTGGGACCACGGCCCGCACGCTCGGGACGCGACCAGATCACTTCGGGTACGGCGGCTCGGCCGGCCATTGATCATCACCTCGACCACCCATCGTAGTTACGTACAGCGTACGTAGTGCGCTATGGTCACTTCATGACTACTACGTACGCTGTACTTAGTGAGGGTCTGGAGAAATCCTTCGGGAAGATCCATGCCGTACGCGGGCTGGACCTGGCCGTGGCCGAGGGGTCCGTGTGCGGGCTGCTGGGGTCGAACGGGGCGGGCAAGACCACCGCCGTACGGCTCCTCACCACGCTGCTGCGGCCCGACGCGGGCTCGGCGCGCGTCGCGGGGCACGACCTCGCCCGGGAGGGGGCGGCCGTACGGCGCCGGATCGGCGTCACCGGGCAGTACGCCTCGGTCGACGGGGACCTCACCGGCCGCGAGAACCTACGGCTGTTCGCCCGGCTGCACCGGGTCAGAGGGCCGGCCGCACGCGCCGACGACCTGCTCGACCGCTTCGGACTGGCCGAGGCCGCCGACCGGCCCGCGTCCACCTACTCGGGCGGGATGCGCCGCCGCCTCGACCTCGCGGCTAGCCTGGTGAAGCGGCCCGAGGTGCTCTTCCTCGACGAGCCCACGACGGGGCTCGACCCGGCGGCCCGCAACCAGATCTGGGCGGCCGTGCGCGCGCTGAAGGACGAGGGCACGACGGTGCTGCTGACCACCCAGTATCTGGAGGAGGCCGACCAACTCGCCGACGAGATAGCCCTCGTGGAGCACGGCCGGGTCGCGCACACCGGCTCACCCGACCAACTCAAGGCGCTCATCGGCTCCTACGCCGAGGTCGTGGTCGCCGACCCCGGCGCACTGCTCGGGGCCGCCGGAGTCCTTGACCAACTCACCGGCTGCGAACCGGTGCTGGACCGCGACCGGCTCACCGTCAGCGCGGTCACCACCGATCCGACGATCACCCTCCCCCGGCTGGTGCGCGAACTCGACACGGCAGGCGTCGCGTTGCTCGACGCGAGCCTGCGCCCGCCGACCCTCGACGACGTCTTCCTCCGCCTGACGGAGCGTAAGGAGCTGGCCGCGTGAGCACGTTGACCTCCACGACGTCCACCCTGGCGTACGACGGGACGGCCATGCTGGGCCGGCATCTGCGGCGGCTGCGGCACAACCCGGGGCTGCTGATCCTCACCCAGTCCATGCCGATCACCATGCTGCTGTTCTTCGGGTACGTCTTCGGCAGCGCCCTCGCGATGCCCGGCGAGGACTACCGCGCCTTCCTGGTACCGGGGTTGCTGGTGGCGACCGCCGCCAACGGCATCATGACCGGGATGTTCCAGGCCGCCCAGGACACCCACCGGGGCGTGACCGACCGGCTGCGTACGCTGCCGATCAGCCGGGCCGCCGTCCCGCTGGGGCAGGCCCTCGCGGACCTCGTGGTCACCGCTGCCACAACCGTGCCGCTGCTGCTGGTCGGTCTCGCGGTGGGGTGGCGGATCGAGGGTTCGGCGCTGGGGGCGGCCGGTGCGGTGGGGCTGTTGCTGCTCTTCCGGTTCGCGACGACGTGGATCGGAATCTGGCTGGGGCTGCTCTCCCGGAGCGAGGAGGCGGCCGGGCAGCTGGGCGGGGCGACGTTCCTGCTGCCGTTGCTGTCGAACGCGTACATCCCGACGGACGGGCTGCCGGGGTGGCTGCGGACACTGGCGGAGTGGAACCCGATCAGCGCGGTGGCCACGGCGATGCGAAGCCTGTTCGGCAACGCCCCGATCCCGGCGGACGGGGCGTGGCCGGTCGTCCACCCGGTCGCCGGGGCGGTGGCGTGGTGCGGGGTGCTGCTGGCGGTGTTCCTGCCGCTGGCGGTACGACGGTACGCGGAGGGCGAGGGGTGAGTCTTTCCTCGCCCCCGCCGCCCTTACCCGTCCCATCCCTGGGGGCTGCGCCCCCAGACCCCCCTGTCGGCCCTGAAGGGGCCTCGTCCTCAAACGCCGGACGGGCTGAAAGATCCAGCCCCTCCGGCGTTTGAGGAGCGGGGGTTCGGGGGCAGCGCCCCCGAGGATGGGACGGGTAGGGGCGGCGGGGGCGAAAAACCGACATGATCGCCCGCATGGAACCCCTCCCCCTCACCGGCCTCACCGTCGTCGCCCTCGAACAAGCCGTCGCCGCCCCCTTCGCCACCCGCCAACTCGCCGACCTCGGCGCCCGGGTCATCAAGGTCGAGCGCGTCGACGGCGGCGACTTCGCGCGCGACTACGACACCGCCGCACACGGTCTCGCCTCGCACTTCGTCTGGTGCAACCGGGGCAAGGAATCCCTCGCCCTCGACGTCAAGGACCCTCGCGGGCTCGCCGTCCTGCGGCGACTGCTCGCGGACGCCGACGTGTTCGTGCAGAACCTCGCCCAGGGCGCCGCCGCCCGGCTCGGCCTCGACGCGGCCACCCTCTGCGCAGCGCACCCCCGGCTGGTCGCCGTGGACATCTCGGGGTACGGCCCGTCAGGACCGTACGCGGGCAAGCGTGCGTACGACATGCTCGTGCAGTGCGAGGCCGGGCTGGTGTCGGTGACCGGGACGCCGGAGCAGCCGGTGAAGGCCGGGATCCCGGCGGCGGACATCGCGGCCGGCATGTACGCGTTCTCCGGGGTGCTGGCGGCCCTCGTACGGCGGGGCGTGACCGGGCGGGGCGGGCCGGTGGAGGTGTCGATGCTGGACGCGCTCGCCGAGTGGATGGGGCACCCCCTCCACCACGCGATGCACGACGGCACTCCCCCGGCGCGCACCGGCCTCGCGCACGCCGTCATCGCCCCGTACGACGCCTACGCGACGGCGGACGGCGGGCGGGTGCTGCTGTCGGTGCAGAACGACCGCGAGTGGCGGCGGCTGGCCGAACAGGTGCTGGAGCGTCCCGACTTGGGGTCGGATCCGGCGTACGCGACAAATGCGGCGCGGGTCGGGAACCGGGAGCGGACCGATGCGTATGTGGCCGCGTCGCTCGGCGCGCTGGACGTCGACGAGGCGCTGGCACGGCTGGAGGGCGCCGGGATCGCGTGCGCGCGGCTGAGGGACGTACAGGAGGTGGCGGAGCATCCGCAGTTCGCGGCGCGGGACCGGTGGCGGGAAGTGGGGTCACCGGTCGGGCCGTTGCGTGCGCTGCTGCCCCCGATCACGCTGCCGGGCGGGGTCGAGGCGCGGATGGGTGATGTGCCCGCGCTCGGGGAACACACCGAGGCGCTGCTGCGTGCCGTGGGGATGACGGACGAGGAGATCGCAGCACTGCGCCGGGACGGTGTGACCGCCTGAGCACGGGCCTGAAGCGGCCGGACGGTTACGGAGACGGCGTGAACCGTGATCGACGTGGGGCGCCGATACGGCCGTCCGCTCAGCGTCCGCCGAACAGGGTGCGGCTCAGACGGCGCAGAGGAGCGAAGAGCGAGAGCCTGCTGACTCGCTTGCCGAGGTCGCTGCGCTGCTTCACGGTGTCCCGTGAGGTGAGTTCGCGCATCAGCGAGGTCGCCTCCGCCGTCTCGCGCTGGGGGACCGCGGGTCCCGACAGCACCGAGAGATGGCGGTCGAGACGCGCCTTGGTCGCGCTGCTCCCGCACGTGATCGCAGGGACGCGTGCCCTGCTGTGCATCGTTATCTGTTCCATGTCACTCCCCACCCGTACGAGTCCACCCGGCCCGGGCAGGTTAACCCTATCGCTCCCTCGGGGCACTCGTGTATCTCGGTCACAGGATTCACCTTCCCCGCAAGGGCGTTGACGACTCCTCGTTGATTACTCTCCGAATCCAACCGATTCCAGGGCGAGTTGGACAACTGGTGCACTGGTGGGCTGCTCTGAGCCTCCGTCGGGTTCGACGGTGACAGCGAGTGATGTGGCCGACTTGTCGAGACCGGTCGCGACCAAGGGCGTGTCGCCCTTGAAGAGTCCCAGGGAGCGTGGTTGCACATCAGGGCGCATGAGCCACAGCTGATGCACGCGGTCGCCCGGCAGCTCTTCGTACCCACTGAGGGTCACTACCGCACGCCCCTCGGACGCGGAGGCGATCGCGGTGATTCCCTGGCCCTTCGCGTCCCGGTCGGCGGTCGCCCGCGCGTCCGGAGCCGACAGAACGTCGGCAATGTCACGTGCCTGGGCCTGCGCGGTGTCCAGCTTGTCCTGAGTCTGGGTGTACTGCACGGCGAACAGCGCGGCGACGACGAGGGCGGCCGCCGCCGTCAGTGTGGCGAACGGGGCGAACATGGGGCGCATGCGGGGCGCACGGCGGGCGGACGGCAGCGGTTCGGTG
This sequence comes from Streptomyces sp. NBC_01390, assembly GCF_045040105.1. Taxonomy (NCBI): domain Bacteria; kingdom Bacillati; phylum Actinomycetota; class Actinomycetes; order Kitasatosporales; family Streptomycetaceae; genus Streptomyces; species Streptomyces sp. NBC_01390. Next base: position 2,747,762 of record NZ_CP109551.1, read on the forward strand.
CCCCACACATGCGCCGGCAGCTGATGGCTCCGCCTCCGGGGCGCTTCGGCGGAGCGGCCGGGGGCGCGCGCCGGGGAGTGGCCCGGGGACTCCTGCGGAGTCGCGCGTACGGCGGACATCACCCGGTCGCGCATGGCGAAGGGGGGCGGCGCGGCCGTGGACCAGGCCAGCCGGACCGCGTCCTCGGACAGCAGGCGCACCTCCGAGGTACAGGCGTCACAGCCGGACAGGTGCTTCTCGAAGCGGCGCCGCTCGTCGGGGCCCAGGGCGTCGAGGGCGTAGGGGGCGGCGAGGGAGTGGAGATCCTCGCGGCGGAACAGTCTGCCGAGCACGCTCATGCGACACCTCCCAGGCATTCGCGCAGCCGGGTCAGTCCGTCGCGCATCCGTGTCTTCACCGTGCCCAGCGGGAGCGAGAGCTGCTCCGCCACCTCACGGTATGTGTAGCCGTCGTAGTAGGCGAGGGTGACCGACTGGCGTTGCAGGGTGGTCAGCCGGTCCAGGCAGCGGCGCACCCACTCGCGTTCCATGCCGGCCTCGACCTCCTCGGCGACGTGGTCGAAGGCGGGACGGTGGGATCGCTGTGCCTCGCGCTGCTCGCGCTCCCCGGCCGCGCGGGCACTGCGTACCCGGTCGACGGCCCGGCGGTGCGCGAGCGTGAGTATCCAGGACAGGGCGCTGCCCTTCCTGGGGTCGAACCGCGGTGACGAGCGCCAGAGTTCGAGCAGAACCTCCTGTGACACCTCCTCCGACTGTGCCGGGTCCCGCACCACGCGCCGCACCAGCCCGAACACCGGCCCGGACACGATCCCGTACAGCTCTTCGAAGGCTTTCTGGTCTCCGCCGGCCACGAGAACCAGAAGCTCGTCCGCTCCCACCCGCGTCCCCTCTCTATGGCCGCACACGGCCCCTCCCCGCTCCATCACACTTGTCACCGTCACCTTAGGCATTCGTAGCCGACCTGCCTCCGGATGGGTACGGATCAACCGCCCTCGAAACGCGGGTCGGCCGGGTCCCAAACGTTTTCAAGAAAGTTTTCAGATTCGACCAATCCGCCTGCGGGAGGGCTCCGAATCCCCGTCGTCAGGCAAGTTGACACGGTGAGGACGGACGGAATGACGACAACCATCTCCAAGGGCGGCGCACGGCGCAGGCGCATCGCGACCCTCATATGCGGTGCGCTGGCCACCGGCGGGCTCGCGGCGGCCAGTGTCACCGCGCTCGTACCTGGTACGGCTTCCGCCTCCAGCCACCGCGAGGCTCCGCTGATCTCGGGCACACCGCAGTACGACAACACGGACCTGTACGCGTTCGTGAGCCCGGACAAGAAGGACACGACGACGATCGTCGCGAACTGGATCCCGTTCGAGGAGCCGGGCGGCGGCCCGAACTTCTACCAGTTCGCCGAGGACGCCCAGTACGACCTGCACATCGACAACAACGGTGACGCGCAGGACGACCTCATCTTCCGCTACACCTTCAAGACGCACGTGAAGAACAAGAAGTCGTTCCTGTACAACACGGGTGCGGTGGACAGCCTGTACGACCCGGACCTCAACGTCACGCAGACGTACGACATCGAGCTGATCAAGCTCAAGAAGAAGTACCAGGTGTCGAAGACGAAGATCGCCGACGATGTGCCGGTGGCTCCGTCCAACGTCGGCAAGGCGTCGATGCCGAACTACTCGAAGCTGCGCTACCAGGCCATCCACAAGCTGACGAACGGTTCGACGACGTTCGCCGGCCAGGCCGACGACCCGTTCTTCGCGGACCTGCGGGTCTTCGACCTGCTGTACGGCGGGAACCTCTCCGAGGTCGGCAACGACACGCTCAAGGGCTACAACGTCAACACGATCGCGCTCCAGGTGCCGACGCACATGATCGCGGAGTCGTCGAAGCAGCCGGTCGTCGGTATCTATTCGACGACCCAGCGCAAGAACGCCAGCGGCTACTACTCGCAGGTCTCGCGCCTGGGCATGCCGCTCGTCAACGAGGTCGTCAACCCCATCAAGGACAAGGACAGGTTCAACGCGTCCTCGCCGTGGGACGACGCCCAGTTCCTGAAGAACGTGACCAACCCCGAGCTGCCCAAGCTCATCGAGGCGATCTACAAGATCCCCGCGCCCAAGGAGCCGCGCAACGACCTGGTGGACGTCTTCCTCAAGGGTGTGAAGGGTCTCAACCAGCCGCCTTACGTGACCCCGGCCGAGGAACTGCGTCTCAACACCTCGATCGCCCCGTCCATGCACCCCAAGCGTCTCGGTGTTCTCGACGGTGACAACGCGGGCTTCCCGAACGGCCGTCGTCTGACGGACGACGTGATCGACGCCTCGCTCCAGGTCGTCGAGGGTGAGCTGGTCGGCGCGAAGAACGACCTCGGCGACGCGGTCGACAAGAACGACAAGGGCTTCGAGAAGTACTTCCCGTACGTGGCTCTGCCGACCGAGGGTTCGCGCGGTCCGCTCGCCAAGGGCACCAGCGGCACCAACGACGTCCGCAGCCAGCTCGGTGACGCGCTGCAGCCCGCCGGCACCTCCGGCGGCGGCACCGACACCATGCTGATCGCCGGTTCGGCGGCGGCCGGTGCGGCCGGGTTCCTGCTGCTCACCGCCGGCTTTGTGTGGTGGCGGCGGAACATGGGCAACCGGGCGTACTGACCCGTTCCGTTCCCACCCCCACCAACTGGCGCGGCCCGCTCGTATCCATCCCCCACGGCGCGGGCCGCGTCACACCCCGTCAACTTCCGGCCCCACCCGGGCGGTTGACAGCAGTTCCCCGAAGATGACCCGCCCAGGACCTTGAGGAGAGGGCATGCCCCCGCGTACGAACGACAACGCACCGGACCGCGAGCAGGCGCCGCAGCCGCCGCTCACGCGACCGGGCCGTGAGCTCGGCCCCCGGCCGACCGACACGGCGGGGGCTGCCGACATCCTCGACACGGAGGATTCCGACGGCACCGACGGGCGCCCCGGCGCAAAGCTGTCCGGCCCGGACGGAACGGACGTGGCCGGTCCGGACAGCTCCACACCGACCGGCGCCCCGACCGCGGTACCCGCACCACCCGTCGCCGAGACGGGCGACACCAGGCCCACCCACACACCGGGCTCCGCCACAAACGACACTGAGCCGGGCCCGGGTTCCATCACCCCGGCCGCCGGCACCGGTCCCTCCGCCGGGACGGATGCCGGGGGCACGGCGGATCCCCAGGAGACGCCGGAGACCGAAAAGGCAGCGGCGGCCGACCTCGCGCCCGGCGTCGCTGAGGCGGACGGTACCGAGGCCTCGCCCGAGGTGCCCTCCGACGAGCGCGTCGCCGCTGTTCGGCGGCTCGGGGAGTCGTCGCGGCGGTGGCGGGCGGTGCAACTCGGGGCCTGTGCCGCCGCGTTGGCGGTGGCGTTCACCGCCGGAGCCGTGGTGCTGGGCGCCCTTCGGGACGGGAGCGGTGCGGCCACCGTCTCGTCGGCGCCGGCCGCCATGTCTCCCGCGCTGCTCGCGAGCGGGGACATCGGCGCGAGCATCGCCTCCCTTCAGGCGCATCTCCGGGCGCAGCCCAAGGACTACGGCAGCTGGGCGACGCTCGGCCTCGCCTATGTCGAGCAGGCCCGCACCAAGGGTGACCCCTCCCGGTATCCGCAGGCCCAGCAGGCCCTGGCCCGGTCCCTCGAGCTGATGCCCGACAACGACCCCGCTCTCGCCGGGCGTGCCGCCCTCGCCGCCGCCCGCCATGACTTTCCCGGTGCCCTCAAGTACTCGGACCAGGCCCTCGCGCAGAACCCCTACAGCGAGCGCGCCCTGTCCACCCGTATCGACGCCCTGGTCGAACTCGGGCGCTACGACGAGGCGTTGAAGGCCACCGACGAGGCCGACGCCAAGCGGCCCGGGGTGCCTGTCTTCACCCGGTACGCGTACGTGCGTGAGCTGCGCGGCGAGGTCACCGTCGCCCGGCGGGTGCTGGAGCAGGCGCTCGCCTCCGCCACCTCACGCGGTGACATCGCCTACGTGTCCACCGCGCTCGGGCAACTCGCCTGGAACCAGGGCCAGTACAAGTCCGCCCTGGAGTTCTACGCCCGTGCCCTGGCCGCCGACGACGCCTACCTCCCGGCGTTGGAGGGCCGCTCCCGCGCCCAGTTCGCCGACGGCGACCGGGCCGGTGCGATCAAGGGCATGGAGGACGTCGTCTCCCGCTATCCGCTGCCCGGTCCGCTCGTCGAACTCGGCGAGCTGTACGAAGTCCGGGGCGGCGAGGGCGACTTGGCCAAGGCCCACGACCAGTACGCACTGGTCAACGCCTGGACGGCCATCGCCCGCGCCAACGGCGTCAACGCCGACCTGGACACCGCGCTCGCCGCCGCCGACCACGGCGACAAGAAGTCGGCGCTGCGGGCGGCCCGCGCCGAGTGGGCGCGCCGCGAGACCGTGCACACGGCCGACGCCCTCGCGTGGGCCCTGCACGTCAACGGCCACGACAAGGAAGCCCTCCCGTACGCCCGCCGCGCCACCGCGACCGGCTACCGCAACGCCTCCTTCCTCTACCACCGCGGCATGATCGAGCAGGCCACGGGCCACCCGAAGGAAGCCCGCGCCTCGCTCTCCGCCGCCCTCGAACTCAACCCCGGTTTCTCCCCGTTGGGCGCCCAGAAGGCCCGTACGGCTCTCAAGACCCTGGAGGCGGCGAAGTGAAGCCCCGTCGTGTGGCCGCCTCCGGCGCCGCCCTGTTCACGGCAGCCTGCGCGCTCGTGCTGGTTCCCGCCGGCGCCGCGAGCGCGCATCCGCTCGGCAACTTCACCGTCAACCGGTACGACGGTCTCGTCGTCGCCCCGGGACAGCTCCGGGTCGCCCATGTCGAGGACCTCGCCGAGATCCCGGCGACCCAGGCCAAGCCCGACATCAAGAAGCTGGGTCTGACCGACTGGGCCGAACAGCGGTGCGCGACCGCCGCGAAGGGCAGCACGGTCACCGTCGCGGGCCGTACGGTCCCCCTGTCCGTCGGCAGCGCCAAGGCGAGCACACGGCCCGGTCAGGCCGGCCTCAACACCCTGCGCGTGGAGTGCGGGCTCACGGCCGCCCTCCCCGAGGTCGCCGAAGGGGACACCGTTTCCCTCGGCTTCCACAGCGCGGGCATCGAGTCGGGCCCCGGCTGGCGGGAGATCACCGCGCGCGGCGACCGGATGACGCTCGCCGAGTCCGACGTGTCGCAGAAGTCGGTCTCCGGCGAACTGACCAGCTATCCGAAGGAGTTGCTCTCCTCACCGGCCGACACCGCGACGGCCGCCCTGCGGGTGAGGCCGGGCGGGCCGGCCCTCGTCGAGAGCGGCGAGAAGGCCGCCCCGGCCTCCTCCGTGCTGCCGCGCGGCGCCGACCGCTGGACGCGCGCGCTGGACTCCCTGGTGGCCCGGCACGACCTGACGATCGGCTTCGCCGCGCTGGCCCTGGTCATCGCGGTCTTCCTCGGTGCGATGCACGCGCTCGCCCCGGGCCACGGCAAGACCCTGATGGCGGCCACGGCGGCCGCCCGGGGCGGCAAGGCCCGGCTGCGCGACGTCATGCCGCTGGCCGCCTCGGTGACGGTCACCCACACGCTGGGCGTGGTCGCCCTGGGCCTGCTGGTGACGGCCGGTTCGGCGGCGGCGCCCTCGGTGATCGCCTGGCTGGGCGCGGCGAGCGGTGTGCTGGTGACGGGTGCGGGCCTGACCCTCACATGGCGGGCCTGGCGCCAGCGCGCACACGAGCGCACACACCTCGCCGCCGATCCGCACCCTCATCCGCACGACGACCACGGTCACGACCACCACGACCACGACCACGGTCACTCCCATGATCACGACCACGGTCACGAGCACCCCCACAGCCACACCCACGTCGCCGACAAGGCCCCGGCACGCGAACTGGTCCTCGCCCACGCGTCGAACGCGCACACAGCCACCGCTCTCGCGGCCGCACCCGCCGCGGCTCCCGCACACGCGCACGACCACGACCACGACCACGACCACGACCACGACCACCAGCACGATCACGGGCACGGGCACGGGCACGACCACTCCCACGAGACCCACGAGCACCACGACCGCAAGCACAAGCACGCCTCCACCACCCTCGAACACACCCACGGCGGCTTCACCCACACGCATGACGTCGCACCCACCCTGCGCGGCACGATCCTCCTCGGGTTCGCCGGTGGGCTGGTGCCGAGCCCCTCGGCGGTGGTCGTGCTGGTCGGTGCCGCCGCGCTGGGGAAGGCGTGGTTCGGGTTCCTGCTCGTGCTGGCCTACGGGGTCGGGCTCGCGCTGACCCTCACCGGGGCCGGGTTCCTCGTCGTACGGCTGGGCAGCGGGGCGAACCGGCTGCTGGACCGGCGTCCGGGGCTCGCCGGAGGGCCGATGGTCGCGCTCGTACGGCGTACCGCGCCGCTGGCGTCCGCGTTTCTCGTTGTCGCGCTGGGCATCGGATTGGTACTCAAGGGGGCGGCTTCCGCGCTCGGCTGAGCTACTTTTGGGAAGAAATCAGGCGGAGTGCAGAAAACCGGCGTGCAATGAGACGGAATCCGTGAACGCGCGGCTGCGACGGGGGGACGCCAGTGTCCGAGGAACCAGGCGGCAGTGAACGTCTGATCGCGGGACGCTACCGATTGCTCTCACCGCTCGGCGAGGGCGGCATGGGCACGGTGTGGCTGGCCCGTGACGAGTTGCTGTACCGCGAGGTCGCCGTCAAGGAGGTGCGCGCGCCCGCCGGACTCCCGAACTCCGAGATCGAGCGGCTGTACGCCCGGCTGGAGCGCGAGGCCTGGGCCGCCGCCCGCGTCTCCAACCGGAACGTCGTGACGGTGTACGACGTGGCGACCGAGGACGGCCGGCCCTGGATCGTCATGGAGGTGGTCCGCGGGCTCTCGCTCGCCGATCAGCTGAACGCCGAGGGGCCGCTGTCCCCCCAGCGGGCCGCGCACATCGGCGCCGAGGTGCTCGCCGCGCTGCGGGCCGCGCACGAGGCCGGGGTGCTGCACCGGGACGTGAAGCCGGCCAACGTGCTGCTGTCCAACGACGGCCGGGTGGTGCTCACCGACTTCGGTATCGCGACGGTCGAGGGCAGCTCGGCCCTCACCATGACCGGCGAGCTCATCGGCTCCCCCGAATTCCTCGCGCCCGAGCGGGCGTTGGGGCGCACCCCCGGCCCCGAGTCCGACCTGTGGTCACTGGGCGTGCTGTTGTACGCGGCGGTCGAGGGCAACTCCCCCTTCCGGCAGAACACCCCGCTCAGCACCCTGCGGGCCATCGTGGACGAGGAGTTGCCGCTGCCGCTCAGGGCGGGGCCGCTGACGCCGGTCATCGAGGGGCTGCTGCGCAAGGATCCGGCCGACCGTGTCACCGCCGAGCAGGCCGAGCACGATCTGCGGATCATCGGGGCCGGCGGCACGCTTTCCGGGACGGGCCCCGTGCGCGGGGACACCGGACCGACGGTCCCCTACACGCCGACGACCGGGGCGGGCTTCCCTCAGCACCCGCCGACGCTCCCTCGGCCGATGCCCGTTCCCGCGGCGGCGAGTTGGGACGCCTCACCGCCGCCCGACACCTATGCGACCCGCACCGCCGAACCGGCCCGCAACCGCCGGGCGGCCGTCGTCCTGGTCGCGGGCCTCGCCGCCGTCGCACTGGCGGTGGCCGGACTGACGTACACGCTGCTGAACCGCGACAAGGGCGGGGACAACACCGGCGCCGGGAGCAGCACCCAGCAGAGCAACCCCGGTACGGGCGACGCGAGTTCGCCGAAGAACAGCCCCAGCGAATCCGACGACGAGAAGAGCGCCACCCCGAGCGGCGACGGTGGCGCGTCCTCGCAGCCGGCGCAGACCGTCGAGGTCCATGTCACCGGCTCCGGCACCGACTACTCGGGGACCTGTCCGCCGCCCGACGCCGAGGCACCCGGCTTCACGGCGACCTTCACGGTGGGCAACGTGCCCACGAAGGTCTCCTACCGTTGGGTGACGGAGACGGGCGACGCACCCGAACAGGGCTGGCGGACGCTGTCGTTCCCGGCGGGCGGCGGGAAGACCAAGGAGAACAAGGTCTTCGTGACGACGTACGACGAGAGCGGGACGATCGAGAACGCGATCGGAGTGGAGGTCCGCGACCCGGTGAACGCGAAGTCCAACTCCGTGCCGTTCTCGGTGACTTGCGAGAAGGAGACCCCTCCGGACGACGGGGTCTCCTCTCCCAGTGACACTTCCACCGGTACGCCCTGAGGGGGCGGGGGCCCGGCCCGGTCAGGCGGTGCCGGTGAACGCCGGCAGATAGCCGCCCGACTGTCCGGCGGCCGTCGGGTGGTAGGACTCACCGATGTTGAGCAGGTTGAGGCTGTGCAGCCACGAGCTGCCCGAGCAGAGCTCGTGACCGGTGAAGGCCGGCTTGACGTCACCGAAGGTGAAGCCGTGGTCCGCCGCCCGTTTGGCGAGCGCGCTGTTCAGATAGTCGGACGCGCTGTTGATCGCGGAGCGCTTGGTCTCGGAGAGGCCGAGGCAGGCCTGGCCGAGCTTGTAGAAGCGCGGGTAGCCCAGGACGACCACGTGGGCGGCCGGCGCCCGTGAGGTGATGGCGTCGTACACGGTGTCGAGCCGACCGGGGAGGGTCGAGTCGACGTACGCCTTCGCGGTGTTGATGCGGGCGAGGCAGGAGCTGTCGGACTGGAGCACACAGGTCGTCATGACGTCGGCGAAGCCCGCGTCGTTGCCGCCGACGCTGATCGAGACGAGTCCCGTGGTGGAGCCGAGCGGGGTCAGCTGGTTCGCCAGAACATCACCCGTTCGGGCGCCCGAGCAAGCGGTGAAGTCGAAGGTGGAGGGTGAGTGGGCGGCCGCCCAGAGGTACGGGTAGGCCTTGGTGCTGCGCTTGCAGTCGCCGCTGGAACTGATATAGCTGCCGGATCCGACTCCCGAGGAGTAGGAGTCTCCGAGGGCCACATAGCCGGTGGGGGCGGCGAGTTGGGACGCCTGCGCGGACGTGGCCCCGGTGAGGGCGGCGCCGGTGGCGAGGAGGAGCGAGGTCACGTATGCCGTAATTCGGGAACGTCTCATGGAACCTCCTTTAGCAGGATCTCTGCCACAACGTTCGTACCAACGCCGCGTATTGATCGGAAGTGTCCATGCCAAGACTTTTCCGCCCCTAAGGGGCCGGATCACCGGCGTTCACGTTTCGTTCGATTGCCTGTTCATGACATGCATGTGACAAGCCGCTCAGCCTCTTGAGCAACTCCCCTTCATGACCGAGTCTTTACCTCAGCCCGGTCGGAACGTGACGCTCCGGACTGTGCCCGCGCCAGCGGGCGCCCCCCACAGACACGCCCGTATCCAGGCGTGTGCTGCCTAAGAGGAGGACTCCCTCGTAATGGCACAACTGCGCAGCAAGAAGATCAGGACCGCCGCGACCACCGTCGTGGCAGCCGCCGCTCTCGTCGGCGGATTCACCGCACTCCCCGCCCAGGCAGCCCCGGCACCCGCCGAGGGCAAGGTGCTGGCCGCCGGCTCCCCCACAGCCGTCAAGGACAGCTACATCGTCACGCTCAAGAAGACGGCGGGCCTCAAGTCCGCGTCGAGCGCGGGCAAGAGCCTGATCAACGAGTACGGCGGCACGGTGCGGAAGACGTTCAGCACCGCGCTGAACGGCTACACGGCGACCCTTTCCGCGGCCGAGGCCCGCAGACTCGCCGCCGACCCCGCGGTAGCCACCGTCGAGCAGAACCAGACGGTGCACGTCGACGCCACGCAGTCCAGCGCCCCCTGGGGCCTCGACCGCATCGACCAGGCCGCCCTGCCACTGTCCGGCACCTACACCTACCCGGACACCGCGGGGGCCGGAGTGACGGCGTACGTCATCGACACCGGCGTACGCATCACGCACTCCCAGATCAGCGGCCGGGCCACCAACGGCTACGACGCCGTGGACGGCGACAACGTCGCTCAGGACGGCAACGGCCACGGCACGCACGTCGCCACCACCATCGCCGGCTCGACCTACGGTGTCGCCAAGGCGGCGAGGATCGTGGCGGTCCGCGTGCTCGACAACGCGGGCTCCGGCACCACCGCCGGTGTCATCGCGGGCATCGACTGGGTGACCGCGAACCACAGCGGCCCCTCGGTCGCCAACATGTCCCTCGGCGGCGGCGCCTCGACCTCCCTGGACACGGCCGTCTCCAACTCCATAGCCAGCGGCGTGACCTACGCGATCGCGGCCGGCAACAGCAGCGCCAACGCCTCCTCCTACTCCCCCGCCCGGGTCGCGGCGGCCATCACGGTCGGCGCCACCACCAGCACGGACGCCCGGGCCAGCTACTCCAACTTCGGCTCGGTCCTGGACATCTTCGCCCCGGGTTCGTCGATCACGGCCGGCTGGAACACCAGCGACACCGCGACCAACACGATCTCCGGTACGTCGATGGCCACCCCGCACGTCGCGGGCGCCGCGGCCGTCTACCTCGCGGGCCACACCTCCGCCACCCCGGCACAGGTCGCCACGGCTCTCACGGGCGGCGCCACCACGGGCGTCGTCACCAGCCCGGGCACCGGTTCCCCGAACCGTCTGCTGAAGCTCGTCCCGTAGCACTTGTGAAGGACCGTTCCCCGGAGGCAGCCGGCGCCTCCGGGGAACTCGTCTCTTGACTGGCCCGTCCCGCTGCGCGACATTGAAGCCCGGCATCCGGCGCGTCGGGGGGCAAAGTCGCCAATGCAGACCATACGCATCAAGCCACCTGCGTCCGGGAGCGGATCGGGCAGCGGACCGGGTAACGGATCGGGTAACGGTGAGCCGTCGGAACAGGGGCCGGGAAAGGACCTGTTCCCGCTGCTCACGGGCGTGTCCGTGGCCGTCGCGGCCGTCGGTGCGGGCCTCGCGCTGACCGACACCGCCTCACCGCTGCGCGGCCCCTTCACCCTGTTCTTCCTCCTCGCCGCACCGGCGTTCGCCGTGGGAGCCGCCCTGCGCGGCCTGGAGCCGTTCGGCCGGATCGTGACCTCCGTGGCGGCGGCGGTCGCCCTCGATCTCCTGGTCGCCCAGGGCATGTTGGCCACACACCGCTGGTCGGTCCGCGGTGGAGTCGTGACCGTGACCGTGATCAGCTCGCTGATCCTCCTGCTGGTTCTGGTACGGCGACGGCGCGGCCGTACGGCGAGAAGACGGACCTCCTGACGTGGCTGGTGATGCGGCTGGTGACGTGGCTGGTGACGCTGCTCGTGATCCGGCCCCCGACGTGACCCTCACCGTGCACCGCCCCGGCGAACTGACCGCCGCGGACCGGGCCGCCTGGACGGCGCTGCAGGCCAAGGCCCATCTGCACGGCACGCCCGGACTGGCGAACCCCTTCCTGTCCCCGGAGTTCACGCTCGCCGTCGGCCGCTGCAGACGTGGCGTACGTATCGCGGTGCTCCACGAGGACGGGGAGCCGGCCGCGTTCTTCCCGTTCCAGAGATCCACCGCCGGCGTCGGCCGGGCGATCGGGCTCGGCGTCTCCGACTGCCAGGGGCTGGTGCACCGCCCCGGATTCGCCTGGGACGCACGGGAGTTGCTGCGGGACTGCGGGCTCGCGGTGTGGGAGTTCGACCATCTGGTGGGCGGCCAGGCACCGTTCGAGGCCGGGGCCTCCGGCACCTTCCCGTCGCCGGTGATGGACGTCGACCAGGGGTACGAGGCCTATCTGGCCGGCCTCCGGGCGCGCTCGCCCAAGTTCACGCGCACGACGCTCGCCAAGGAGCGCAGGCTCGGCCGGGACGCCGGCGAGATCCGCTACGTCCACGACGAGCGCGATCCCGAGGCGCTGGCCGTACTGATGGCATGGAAGTCCGCCCAGTACCGCAGGACCGGACGCAGCGACCGGTTCGCGCATCCCTGGATCACCCGGCTCGTGGAGCAGCTGTTCCACACCCGTTCCGACCCGTTCGCGGGCGTCCTGTCGGTGCTCTACGCCGGCGGCAAGCCGGTCGCCGCCCACTTCGGGCTGCGTACGGAACGCGTGCTGGCCTGCTGGTTCCCGGCGTACGACCCGGCGTACGCGAAGTACTCGCCGGGGCTGATCCTGCATCTGCGGATGGCCGAGGCGGCTGCCGCCGACGGGATCGCGTACCTCGATCTGGGCCGGGGGCAGAAGGAGTACAAGGACTCCCTGAAGACCCGTGAACTCATGGTGTCCGAGGGATGGGTGACACGACGCCATCCGGTGGCGGTCGGGCACCGGGCGCGGCGCGCTCCGGTGCGGGCGCTGCGCAATGTGGTGCTGTCCCGGCCGGAGCTCTTCGAGCCGGCGGACAGGGCGCTGAAACGGATGGGGCAGCTCCGTTCCAAAAATGGATCAAAGTAGTTGCGTAACGGTCAAACCAACAAAAACGGGTGACCTTGTTTCAGCTCTTGCCATAAGGGCGTAATCGTCAATACCGTCGTACATCTCACCCGCATCGGTACGTCGTCCTGTGACTCAGGGGAGGGCTCAGGGTCCACGACGACCGTCGGAGCGGGACGCGGTAGGGGGGTGCCGTGCTCGGGGGAGGCGAGTTCCGCCGGGCCGTGCCGCGAAACCGACCACCCGCAGGGGTGTTCGGCCAGTTTTGCCAGCTCACCCGGCATGCACATGAGACACCAGAAGACCGATACGGAGGATCCATTCGCATGCCGTAAGTGAGAACCCCCCTTTCGAACCGGACAAAGAGCCGGGCCGCCCTGGGGAGGGCGGTCCACCGGACGAGAGGGACAAGACTCATGAGTTCCGTTCTGCGACCGGCGATACCGGGTCAGGAGCCCGCGATCGCCGACCAGAAACCGATCACGGCCGACGGGTACCGGCCGATCTCCTCCCACCTGGCGATCGCGCCACCGGTGAGTGTGGTGATCCCCGCCATGAACGAGGCGGAGAACCTGCCGTACGTCTTCAAGACGCTGCCCGACTGGATCCACGAAGTGGTCCTGGTCGACGGCAACTCGACCGACGACACCGTCGAGGTCGCCCGCGGGCTGTGGCCCGACGTCAAGGTCGTGGAGCAGCAGGGCAAGGGCAAGGGGGACGCCCTGATCACCGGGTTCGAGGCCTGCACCGGCGACATCATCGTGATGGTCGACGCGGACGGCTCGGCGGACGGCGAGGAGATCGTGTCGTACGTCTCCGCGCTCGTCTCGGGCGCCGACTTCGCCAAGGGCTCCCGCTTCGCCAACGGTGGCGGCACCGACGACATGACTCCCGTCCGCAAGCTCGGCAACTGGGCGCTGTGCACGGTCGTCAACAAGAAGTTCGGCGCCCGCTACACCGATCTCTGCTACGGCTACAACGCGTTCTGGCGGCACTGCCTCGACAAGATCGACCTCGACTGCACCGGCTTCGAGATCGAGACCCTGATCAACATCCGGGTGGTCAAGGCAGGGCTCAAGGTGCAGGAGATCCCGAGCCACGAGTACCTCAGGATCCACGGGACGAGCAATCTGCGGGCCGTGCACGACGGACTGCGTGTCCTGCGGGTGATCCTGAAGGAGCGCTCCAACCGGCGCGCCCTGCGCGGCCGTTCGCACTCCCGCGTGCTCAGCGCGAGCCGGGGAGAGGTGTCTTGAACGAGAGGGACGTCTCGGTGGTCGTCTGCGTCTACACCGAGGACCGTTGGGAGGACATCCTCGCGGCGGTCGCCTCGGTGCGGGCGCAGTCACGGCCGGCTCTGGAGACACTCCTGGTTGTTGACCACAACCAGGCTCTTCTGGAGCGGCTGGCCAAGGAGTACAAGGAGACCGACGAGGTACGGGTGCTCGCCAACGCGGGCCCGCGCGGCCTGTCGGCAGGCCGCAACACCGGGATCGCCGCCTCGCACGGAGGGATCATCGCCTTCCTCGACGACGACGCCGTGGCCGAACGGGACTGGCTGCGCCACTTCGCCGAGGGGTACACGGACCCCCTGGTGATGGCCGTCGGCGGCCGTACGGTGCCGATCTGGGCGTCGGGCCGCCGGCCGGCCTGGTTCCCCGAGGAGTTCGACTGGGTGGTGGGCTGCACGTACAAGGGGCTGCCGCCGGGGCGGGTGCGGGTCCGCAACGTGCTCGGCGGGAACGCCTCCTTCCGGCGTACGGCCTTCGACGCGGCCGGCGGTTTCGCCACCGGTATCGGCCGGGACGGCGACAAACGGCCGCTGGGCTGCGAGGAGACGGAGCTGTGCATCCGGCTCACCCGGGCCAGGCCCGACGCGGTGCTGCTGATCGACGACCGTGCGGTGATCCACCACCGGGTGCCCGAGGCCCGCGAGCACTTCGGGTACTTCCGCACCCGCGCCTACGCCGAAGGTCTGTCGAAGGCGCTGGTCGCCCGAAGTGTGGGCGCGGACAAGGGACTTGAGTCCGAACGCCGGTACACCACCCGGGTGCTGCCCGCCGGGGTCGCGCGCGGTGTGCGCGACGCCCTGATGGCCCGGCCGGGCGGGGCGGGCCGGGCGGGCGCGATCGTCGCCGGGGTACTGACGGCGGCGGGCGGGTACGTCCTGGGGAGCCTGCGGGCCCGCCGGGGCGGGGCCACGTTCACGGTCGTGGAGATCGAGCGGCGCGTCGAAGGAGGTACGACATGAACGCGTCCGTGCCCGTCCTGATGTACCACTCGGTCACCCGGACGCCCAGTCCCCCCACACGCACCCTCTCGGTGACGCCCGAGGCGTTCGCCGAGCAGATGGCGCTGCTCGCGAACCGGGACTTCCATCCGGTCACCACGGCCCAACTGGCCGCCTCCTGGCGCCGCCCGTTCTCGATGGAGCGGGTGCTGCCCCCGCAGCCCGTCCTGATCACCTTCGACGACGGCTACGAGGGGGTGCACCGGCACGCGCTGCCGGTACTGGCCCAACACGGCTTCCCCGCCTCGCTGTTCGTCTCCACGGGCTGGCTCCGGGGCGTGCACTGCTCCGGCGGCGCCCTCGACACGATGCTGGACTGGGACCAGGTGCGCGAACTCGCGGACGCGGGCGTCGAGATCGGCGGCCACAGCCACACTCACCCGGAGCTCGACCAGCTCGACGGCGACGCGCTGCGCTTCGAGCTGGCGCGCTGCAGGGAGATCGTCGCGGACGAACTGGGCGCGGTGCCCGTGTCGTTCGCCTATCCCTACGGCTACTCCAGCCGCCGGGTGCGCACCGCTGTCCGCGAGGCCGGGTTCGCGCAGGCGCTCGCCGTCGGCAACGGCCTGGCGCGCCGGGCACAGGGGCCGTACGCCCTGCGGCGCGTCACCGTGCGCCACAGCACCGGCATCCAGGAGTTCGAGCGGCTGATCGAGGGCCGCGCGATCGCCCAGAACTTCGCCCGGGATCGCGCCCTCACCAAGGGGTACGCCATCGTCCGCAGAGCACGTCAGGTCCGCCGGAAGGCCAGCCGTTCCCGTGTCTGACACGACGACCACACCCGAGACCGAGGCCGCCGGAACTCTCGGGGCCCAGACACCTGAGCAGCGTCCGGGGCGGCGGCTGCGGCTGCCCGGCCTCGGCAGGGGCCAGGGGGGCGGCAGCCAGCTGTTCCGCAACGCCTACGCGCTGATGCTCAACACCGGCATCTCCGCCGTGCTCGGGCTCGGCTTCTGGCTGGCCGCCGCCCGCTACTACTCCGAGTCGGCGGTCGGCCAGAGCTCCGCCGCGATCGCCGCGATGAAGCTCCTCGCCGGTCTCACCGCGGTGACGCTGACGGGCGCGCTGGCCCGCTTCATCCCGGTCGCGGGCCGCGGCACCGGACGGCTCATCTTCCGTACGTACGCTGGCAGTTCGGTGATCGTGGCGCTGGCAGGTGGGGTCTTCCTGCTCACGCTGGACAGCTGGGGGCCGTCGTACCGGTTCCTGCACGGGCCGGTGCCCGCCCTCGGGTTCGTCGGCGCCGTCGTGCTGTGGAACCTGCTCACGCTCCAGGACGGGGTGCTGACCGGGCTGCGCAGCGCGCTGTGGGTGCCGGTCGGCAACACGGCGTTCTCGGCGGTCAAGCTGGGGCTGCTGGTCGTCTTCGCGGCGGCGATCCCGACGAGCGGTGTCTTCGTGTCGTGGGTCGCCGCGATCGCCATGTCCGTGCTTCCGCTCGGCTGGCTGGTGTTCCGCAGGCTGGTGCCCCGGCACGTCAGGGCGACCGAGGAGCACGCGGAACCGCCGACGCTGAAGGAGATCGGCCGGTTCCTGGCGGGGGACTACACGGGGTCGCTGTTCTCCCTGGCGGTGGTCTACCTGGTGCCGGTGATCGTCGCCTCGCAGGTCAGCTCCGCCGACAACGCCTACTTCTACATCACCACCACCATCGGCGGCACGGTCAACCTGCTCGCCATCAACATGGGCGCGTCCCTGACCGTCGAGGGCTCGCACGATCCGGCCCGGCTGGCCGCCAACACCCGGGCCGCGCTCAAACGCATGGCGCGGATCATGCTGCCGGTCGCGGGGGTGCTGTTCTTCGGGGCGCCCAGGATCCTGGCTGTCTTCGGCTCGGGCTACGCGGACGCGGCGACCTCGCTGCTGCGCTGGTTCGCGGTCGGCGCGGTGCTGCGGGTCGTCATGGAGACGTACTTCGCGGTGCTGCGTGCGCAGAGCCGCACCGCCGGACTCGCCTGGCTGCAGGGCCTGTTGTGCGTCCTGGTGCTCGGTCTGACGCTGCTGCTGCTTCCCCGGATGGGGCTGACCGGTGCGGGGGTCGCGGAGATCTCGTCCCTCGCGGTGATCGTCGCGCTCGCCGCGCCCAGGCTGTACCGGACGGTCAGGGCGGCGCCGGCCGACCCCGTCCCCGAGGACGCAGCACCGGACGGCGACCTCGCCGACCTGGCGGCGGTCTCCCGGGGGCGCGGACAGGGCTGGACAGCGCGTTCGCCGGACTCGGACACGCTCCCGCTCGGCGTCCATCTCGACTTCGACCACCAGGAACGCCGCCCGGACGTCCGCCCGGGGCCGGGGACCCCGCCCACCGGAACACCGGCGCCGCGCGCGGACCACAGGCCGACCTGGGCCCTGAAACAGGTGGGGCCCGAGGCCCTGGGGCTGCCGGCCGAGGACGCCTCCCAGGAGTTCGCCGTCCCGGCGGACGCGGACGCCGACCTCGTACGCGCCGTACAGGCTTCCCTCGTACGGGAGTTGCGCACCCCGCACACCTCACCCGCCCCGCCGGCATCGCGTCAGCTCTCGCTGCGCGCGCGTCTGCGGCCCACCCGCGGCGGAGTGTTCCTCGGCGGACTGCTGATCGCCGCGCTCCTGATGTACTGGCTGCCCGCGTCCCGTCTCGGCGAGGCGGACCTGGACCGGATGGGCGGGCTCGGGCTGGTCTCCGTACTGCCGCTGCCGACGCTGGCCGGGGCCGCGCTGCTGGTCGTGGTGTTCGCGTCGCTGCTGTGGGGGAACCGGGAACACCGGACGCTGCTGGCCCTCACGCTGCTCGCGACCGTCGTGTCGCTGCACGCGCTGCCCGCGGTGATCGAGGCCGAGCCGCGGTTCGCGACGGCCTGGCAGCACCTCGGGTTCATCGACTACATCGACCGGACCGGGACCGCCGTACCGGACCTGGACGCGCGCTGGAGCTGGCCGGGCTTCTTCGCCGGTGCCGCGTTCGTGGCGAAGGCCTGCGGGGTCCGTGATCTCACCGAGGTCATCCGCTGGTGGCCGCTGACCATGCAACTCCTGTACCTCGCACCGCTGTTGCTGCTGACGCGCTCGCTGCGGGCGAGCTGGCGCGCCAAGTGGACCGGCGTGTGGATCTTCGTACTGAGCGGCTGGGTGGGCCAGGACTACTTCTCCCCGCAGGGTTTCACCTATCTCCTCTATCTGGTGTTCGTGGCGATCCTGCTGGTGTGGTTCCGGGCGCCCCGGGTGCTGTGGGCGAAGGTACGGCCCGGCGAGGCGGAGGTCGAGCCGACCGACCGCCGCCAACAGGCCGTACTGCTGGCCGTGTTGATCGCCCTGTTCGCGGCGACGGTCCCGGCACACCAGCTGACGCCCTTCGTGATGCTGGGCGTGCTGGGAGTCCTCGTCCTGATCGGGAAGTCCGAACTGCGGGGCCTGCCCATCCTGTTCGGCGTGATCGTCGCGGCCTGGGTCGGTTTCATGGCCGAGCCGTACTGGTCGGGGCACTTCGACGAACTCTTCGGCGGGATGGGCGGAGTGGGCGGCAACGTGTCGTCGAGCGTCTCCGGCCGTATCCAGGGCGGCAGTTCGACGCACAAGCTCGTCCTCTACACGCGCGTCCTGCTGGCCGGCGGGGTCATGACCCTCGCCTGCTACGGCTGGTGGCGCCGCCGCGACCACAAGTACCGCGAACGCTCCCTGCTCGTCCTCACCTTCGTCCCGTTCCTGGGCTTCGGCATGCAGTCGTACGGCGGTGAAATGGCCCTGCGCGTCTTCATGTTCGCCCTGCCCGGCGCGGCCCTGCTCGCCGCGCTCGCGCTCTTCCCGCGCACCGGGGTCACCCCGAAGGAACGGGAACGGGACCGGATCAGCCTCGCTCCACTGGCGGCGCTGATGGCGGGCCTGGTCCTCATGGGCGGCTTCCTGGTGGCCCGTTGGGGCAACGAGCCCTTCGAACGGACCCGCCCCGGCGAGGTCGCCGCGATGAACTACGTCTACGCGCACGACGATCCGACCGTACGGCTGCTGTGGCTGAGCAACGACCTCCTCGACAACGTGACACCGGCGCTGCCCTGGGGCGCCAGGGACATGGAGAAGGTGCGGTACGAGCCGACGCTCGCACCGGCCGACCCGGCGCTGGTGTCGGGGCTGGTGAAGGCGCTCAAGGACGCGGGCCCCAACTCGTATCTGATGGTCAACCGCAGCCAGGTCGTCTATCTCCAGCTGGACGTGGGCTACTCGGCGACCTGGGAGAAACGGCTGCTCCAGAACCTGGACGGGCGGGACCAGTTGAAGAAGGTGTTCGTCAACTCCGACGTCACGATGTACGCGCTGCGGCAACGACCGGAGGGCGCGGTCGCGAAGGCCGATCCCGGCCCGATCGGTCCCCAGGTGACATGGACGCCGTGGTCGGTGGTGGGCGGCCTGGCGGCCGTCGCCCTGATCCTGCTCCTCACGGCCCGGGAGGCGGTACGGGTCGCGGTGCGGCCGGGGATCCGGCAACTCCGCCTGCTGCAGAGCAGCTTCTGGTTCTCGCTGCCACTGCTGGCGGTGCTGCTGGCCTCGCTGGTGCAGCGGTTCCTGACGATGAAGTAGCCCTGCGGACAGAAGGGTTGGCGAGACGGCACGTGCGTGAGGTGGAGGTAGCTCAGCGGATCAACGACTGAGCCACTTCACCTCGTACGCGCCCATCGTGAAACTCTTCCCGTCGACCCGTGCGTCGATCGTCCGGTCCAGGACGTTGACGACGAGGACGGCGTGGTCGTCGGCGAGCACCCGCACGTTGGGCACGTCGTCCGGGGCCACCGGCACGGTCCGGTACTCCGTGCCCGGCGGGAAGGCGGCGCCGAACCGGGAGACGAGGTCGTACATGGGAAGTGCCGTACCCCCGCTGTCACTTGAGGTGGGAGTCCAGAGACAGCCGGCGCATCCGGCACCTTTCTCCTCCTCGGGGTTCCAGTAGAAGCCGGAGGAGGCGCCGCCCTTGGCCATCGCGATCAGACCGGCGGCCTGGACGGCCTCGCGGTGGGTCTCGGACCAGCCCGCACGGTCGTCGTCGGCGTCGGCGGGCTCGACGTAGTACTCGGCCCACCACAGCGGCAGTCCGCGCGTACGGGCGCGCACCCACTCACCGACGGCGGTGAACTTGTCGGTCGCCGCGAACTCGTCGGGCAGCAGCTCGTCGTCCTGGGTGTAGCTGGAACCGTCCACGACGACGAAATCGGCTCCCGCCTTGTTGGTGTTCCAGTAGTCGAAGGCGTCGAGGACCCGCTGGTCCATGGCGCCCCAGGGCCCCTTGAAGGTCGTGGAGGCGTCCGGTTTCTGCCGTGGGTCGAGACTGTCCATGACGAGGTACGGCCCGCCGACCATGATGTCCTTGTCGACCTTCTTCAGTGCCTTGTAGACGAGGTTGTACAGCTCGGTGTACCCCTCGTAGTCCCAGCGGGCCCCGGTGTTGTTCCAGAACCCCTTGAACTCGTTCCACACGATGAAGTGACGTACGTCGGGATAACGCCTGGCGACGGTCGCGGCGAGCGCCGCGAAGTCCTTGTAGTGGGCGCGCTCCGGGGCGGTCTCCAGGGCGGACTGGCTCCAGTCGGTGTTGTCCGAGCCCGACCTGCCGCCCTTCATCCAGTCCGGGGCACAGCACAGGGTGACCACCGGGGTGGCGCCGGAGGCGCGCATGAAGTCGATACGGCGATCCATCTCGGTGAAGTCGTAACGCCCCTTGACCGGCTCGGGGTTGCCGGCGCCCCAGCCCATGATGTGCTGGTTCTGCGGCAGCCCGGCGTCCTTCGACAGCAGCGCCTCGACCCGGCCGGTGGCCGAGCCGTCGCCCTCGTCGGCGCTGAACTGAGTGTGGGTGAAGCCCCACCCGACGTCCGGCTTCGACGAAGCGGGCGAGGAGGCGGACGGTGTGCCGTGCACCTTGTCGCCGTCGCGGGAGGTACCCGCGGTGCTGCCGCCGTTCGACGGCAGCGTGTGGAGCAGGGTCAGGACCAGGGCCAGTGCGGCGGCCCCCACCCCTAGCAGGGCGGTGAGCTGCCACCGCCTGGCCCCCGAATTCCACCCATGACGTCCCATCAAGGACAACAGTAACCGCGGGGCACGGGCGGAGGGCAGGCCTCCGCGGCACACAGCCCGGTAACAGAAGACGGACTTAACGGACGCGCGGGCCGAAGGCACCGCAGTCGGCGGCAATCGGCGCGCACCACGGAAACCGGGTGCACTGGGCGCCCGGGTGCCGGATCATGGCGGCATGTCTGCCAACCCACACGACGCGCTGCCGATCCGGCTCAACGTCGACGACAGCGACTCCCCGTCCGACGTCGTCGACGCACTGTTCCTCGGCCGCTTCGCGACGGGCGAGCAGCCGTACTCCCACGCGGCGAACATCGACCGCGTACGGTCCGGGGCGACCCTCCTCCCGCCGGGCGCCCGGGTGTTGCGCTCCGCCCGCGACGACGACCGCAGTGCCACGCTGGCGGAGGGCGACGGCTGGACCCTCCTGGTGTCCCGCTGGAACCGCGGCGCCGACGTCACGGTGACGGCGACCAGCTCCGAGCTGGCCGCGAAGGTCCTCGGCCAGACGACGGACGGGGCGACGGACGAGCCCGAACCCCAGCCGGAGAACGTGACGATGGGCTTCTGGTACGTGTCCCCGCGCCGGGGCCCGCACCGCACGACCCGCCAGATCTCGGCGGGCACCTGGGACGAGGTCCGCGCCAACTACACCGCTCCGGTGGCGGACGCGATGGACACTCTGATGAAGACGACGCCCGAGGACATCGCGGGCCGGCTGCTGCTGCTCCACGGGCCGCCGGGCACCGGCAAGACGTCCGCGCTGCGCACGCTGGCCCGTTCCTGGCGGGACTGGTGCCAGGTGGACTGCGTACTGGACCCCGAGCGTCTGTTCTCCGACGTCGGCTATCTGATGGACATCGCGATCGGCGAGGAGGACGGCACGGGCAAGGGCCGCTGGCGTCTGCTCCTGCTGGAGGACTGCGACGAGCTGATCAGAGGCGAGGCGAAGCACACAGCGGGCCAGGCGCTCTCGCGGTTGCTGAACCTGACGGACGGTCTCCTCGGCCAGGGCCGCAACGTCCTGGTGGGTGTGACGACCAACGAGGACCTGGAACGCCTCCACCCGGCTGTCGTCCGCCCCGGCCGCTGCCTGGCCCGCATCGAGGTGGGCCCCCTGACCCGCCGAGAGGCGACGACCTGGCTCGGCACAGAGGAAGGAATCCCCCGAGAGGGCGCCACCCTGGCCGAGCTCTACGCCCTACGCAGAGGCACGAGCCCCACCACAGTCCCGGACCAGAGGGAAGGATCAGACGCGGGCCTGTACCTGTAATAGCCAGGCCTTTACCTGTAATCGCAGGGTGCGGGCGGGCCTTTAAGGGGCGCGGGGAACTGCGCGACAAGCCCCCACCGCGCCGCAGCCGAATCACCACCGCTCCTACCCCTGATAAGCCGCCCGCAGGGCATCCCGCACGGCGTCAAGTGCCGCCTCCTCCCCCAACCCCAGCCGCCGAACCCGCTCCACATACTCCCGCGCGGCAACCGCCGCACCCCTCTCCGCCGCCGAGCCCGCCGCAGCGACCAACGTTCCGTTGCGCCCCCGCGTCTCGATCACCCCGTCCGACTCCAGCGCCCGATACGCCTTCGCCACCGTGTTCGCGGCAAGACCGAGCGACTCGGCAAGCCCTCGCACGGTAGGCAGCCGGTACCCCACGGGCAGCGTCCCCGCCCGGGCCTGCTCGGAGATCTGGGCGCGCACCTGCTCGTAGGGCGGCGCGCTGTCGTCGATGCGGATCTTCAGGGTCACGCTGCGATTGTCCCGTACAGGCCGGAAAATAAGAGGCACCCGCCGTATCTCCCCACGTAACGTCCGAGCTCATGACAGTGACCGTGCGTGCCCTGCCCACCGAAGACCGGCCCGGCGTCGAGGCGTTCGCCCGCGTCCGGCGCCTCGCCCTGCCCTTCCTGCTGTTCACGCCGGAGGCCGTCGCGTACGACATCGCGCACGCCCACCCCGACGCGCACTTCCGGGCACTCGTCGCCGAGGAGGACGGCGAGGTCATCGGCACCGCCCAGACCGCGGTCGTCCACGACAGCCCGGAGCCCGGCCAGGGATTCGTCAACGTGTACGTGCACCCCGACCGCACCCGCCGTGGCGCCGGCGCGCTCCTCGTCCGTACCGCCGAGCGGCACCTCGCCGCGGCCGGGGTGACCAGGTCCTTCGCCTGGGTGCTGGACGCCCCCGGGAACCGCGCCTTCGCCGAGAGCCACGGTTACCGCTCCAGCCGTACCGCGCACTTCATGCGTCTGGACCTGGCGAACGGCGAACTGCCCCCGCTCCAGGATGTCCCGCCCGGCGTCGAACTCCGCAGGGGTTCCGACTTCGCCGCCGACCCGCGCGCCCTGTTCACCCTGGACGCGGAGACGATGTCGGACGAACCCAGCGATGTCTCCTACGAGTTCACCGACTACGAGGCCTGGCTCCGCGAGACCTGGCAGCACCCCCTGTCCAGCCCCGAGCTGACCTCGGTCGCGGTCGTCGACGGCCGCCCCGCCGCCTTCAGCCTGGCCCGCACCGACGGCGACACCCGGTACGGCACGGTGATGACGGGCACCGCCCGTGACTTCCGGGGCCGTGGCCTCGCGAAGCTCGCCAAGAACGACTCCCTGCACCGCGCCCGCGCCGCCGGGTACACGGAGGCCCTGACGGGCAACGACGCGGGGAACGGCCCGATGATCGCGATCAACAACTGGTTCGGCTACGAGATCTGCGCAACGGAGGTGCGGTATGTCCGCGAACTCACCTGAGACCCCACCCACGCACCCGCCCACCCCCACACTGAACGTCGTCCTGGTCAAGGCCGGCCGCACGAAGATCAGTTACCCCGCCGAGCTGCTCCACGACGACGGCACGCGCCTCGCCGTGCGCGCCGCCTGGGCCGGGGACGGACTCCGCGACTTCGGCTTCGTCCGCTTCGAGCCCGGTGACGTGTTCACGGAGTACTACTGGCGGGACCGCTGGTACTCGGTGAAGGAGGTCCGGGACGCGGCGGGCACGCTGAAGGGCTGGTATTGCGACATCGCCCGCCCGGCCACTCTCGACGGCACCGACCTGGTCGTCGAGGATCTCGACCTGGACCTCTGGCGCTCCGCCGACGGCAGGGACGTACGACGACTCGACGAGGACGAGTTCGAGGAGAGCGGCCTGACGGAGTCGGACCCGCAAGCCGCCTCCGCAGCCGTGGCGGCCCTCGACGAGCTGGAGTCGCTGGCGCGCGAGGGCGGCTTCGAGAAGCTGCTCGCCTGAACCCGTGACTCGTGACCCGCGAAGGTGACGTAGTCCTTACAGCCGGGCCAGTACCGCGTACCGCTCGTCCTCCACCTCGCGCCCCCACAGCCGCGCGTCGCCGGACAGCCGCTCCAGCCGGACGTCCTCGGCGAGGGGCGTGAGGAGGGCGGTGAGTGTGTCGGCGGGTATGCCGGCCGGGCTGACCGTGCCCCACACGCCCTCGACCAGCACCAGCCGCCCGCCGGCCCTGAGCAGCCCGTGCCAGTGACGCAGCACGCGCGCGGGGTCGGGCAGCGTCCACAGGACGTGCCGTACGAGCACGACGTCGAAGCGCTCCTCCCCCACCGGCGGCGCCGCCGCGTCGCCGACGAGGAACACGGCGGCACGGCCGGCCAGCTTCCTCCGGGCGTGCTCGACCATGGCCCGGGAGGCGTCCACCCCGGTGACTCGGTGCCCCTGTTCGGACGCGAGGAGCGACAGGCTGCCGGTGCCGCAGCCCAGGTCGAGGATGTCGGCCGGGCGGTCCGGCAGCCAGGACCGCAGCCGGTCCGCCCATGCCTCGCGGACGACGGGATCCCGCAGGCCGTGGTCGGGTTCGTCGTCGAAGGTTGCGGCTTCCGCGTCCCAGTCGGTGTTCGTCATACGGCCAAGAGTGACACCCACCACTGACAATCGAATCGTGACGGCCGCCACTGACAGACCGGCGCCGATGAGTCACCCTCCCGGAAATGGTCTATCTCCGTGAAAACGCGGAACCCGGTGGACCGAAGGAGGCAGCCATGCGCCGCGTAACCGTGCAGAAGCCTTTGAAGAAGTCGGACGCCCGACGAGTGCGGGAAGAGACCGACGAACGCACCACCGCACGTCCGGAGGTCCGCAAGGACATCGCACGTACGTGGTGGCCAGACGGCTGAGGTGGGCCGGCCCGGCGCGTACCTGAGCGCAGTCCGAAGCCTTCCTTAAGCCGACCATAAGGATCTCCCTCACCCGCCTCCAGCAGGCGATTCAGCGGTTTCCTGGGGCTAGTTTGCTGATCGCCCCCTGATCGACCGCCGCGAGGAGATCCCCCCATGCCCGCACGCAGCCGCCCCGCCGCCGCGGCCACCAGCGCCACCGCCGTCGGGATCGCCGCGGCGCGACGGCCCTGGTTGCTCTCGGTCCGGCGTCGGGCGATTGGCACCGGCCGGCCCGGCCACTGAGCTCGCCGGGGCGCGGCCGGCGGCTCAGGCCTGCCGGGCCCCGGCGGATGATTCCCGACCGGGTCAGCCAACCGCCGACAGACAGGTGGTGGCGGTGGCGTGCGCCGGATCGAGGGCGTTCGTCACCTCGTGGAACACGATCCGGTCGAGCAGGCCGACGGCGGCGTGCTCGGAGAGGTCCAGCGGGCACAGGTCCTGGATCAGGACGTTGTGCACGTCGGAGCCGCTCAGGAACTGGCTGCGGTACGGCGTGACGACCTCGTCGTACTTGGTCGCGAGGACCGTGTAGTGGACGCCCGGGACGGTGTCACCGCCCGCGTTGAGCTTGGTGAGGAAGGCGGACCCCACCACCTGGTCGGCGAGGGCGGGAGTGGCCGTGGAGAGCAGGTCGGCGGCCCCGGGGAAGTAGGCCAGCAGGTTCGTCAGGCCGTTCAGGGTGGTGCCGTGGTTGCTGGGCGCGATGCCGACGAGGGTGTGCACCTCGGCGGCGCCGCCGAGGAACTTGAGGTAGTAGCGGGGCATCATGCCGCCCTGCGAGTGGCCGACCAGGTCGGTCTCGGCGGCGCCGGTCGCGGCGAGCACCTTGTCGACGAAGACGGCGAGTTGCTCGGCGGACCTGTCGATGGGACCGAGGGCGTAGAAGAGGGGTACGCCGGGCAGTTGGCCGTAGTCGAACGAGAAGACGCAGTAGCCGCGGTTCGTCAGGTACGGCGCGAGGGTGAGCCAGTTGTCGACCCCGTTGGCGAAGGTGCCGTGGACGAGGACGACGGGGCGGGGATGAGCGGCGGACGGCTTGCACGAGTAGTCGTTCCAGCCACTGCTGGCGGCGGATCCGGCCTGCGTTTCGGACGTCTCGGCCTGCGTTTCGGCCTGTGCGGTGGCGACGGGCACGATGGTGGCCGCGGCGGCCAGCAGCAGTGCGGCGAGAGGTCTGAGTGCGCGTTTCCAGGGCAGCATCGAGTGATCTCCTTGCGGCTCAAGGGAGTTGCGACGGCTCTACGCCCTGTGATCCGGATCACGAGGATGCTGTTCACTCGTCAAGTTACGAGCGAGTAGCGCGACGGGGGAAGTTACGCGTCGGTAAAAACTTCTGACAGCGAACCGAAGGCCGTGATAAAGGGGTCCCCACCCCCCCTCCCCCTGAGGATGAGCCCCACCAGTACCGGGGTACTGCCCGGCCGCCGGATTGGGTCCCGCGGTGCCGGGGGTGCGCGGAACAGAGCTCATAGGTTGAACACAGGGTCGATCAAACCCGAGCAAGCCTCGAGCAACCCCCGATCAAGCCCCTGTTCGCGCAATGATCCATCTCCTGCTGGGAGTACTTCCGTGGCCACGTTCCTCTACCGGCTGGGCCGGCTCGCCTTCAGACGCCGACGGCTCTTCCTCATGTTCTGGATCGTCGTCCTCGCCGCCGTCGGCATAGGCGCCGCCGGTGTCTCGGGGAAGACGACGGACGAGAAGGGGGGCGCCGCAGGTGGCGAGCGTCTCCGAGCCCTTCAGCGGCGGCCCGGTCAGTGAGGACGGCACGATCGCCTACGCCCAGGTCACCTACAAGGTGCCCAAGGCCGACATCACCGACCCACCAGTCGAGCGGCGGCCTCCAGCAGTCGAGCACGGTTGCGGGCCGCGTCGGCCCGCTCCGCGTACGTGTAGCCGTCGCTCGGCATCGCTCTCCCGGATCCAACTGGTCAGCGGTATCACCCACATGACGGTGGCTCACCAGGAACGGTAGCGACGCGGCCGGGAACGGGGACCCTACCGGAGCCCGAACCGTCCTCGGCCCATAGTCCTAGGCAGACGCTCACCGGGAGCGCCGCTCAGTGCGCGAGGGCCCCTGGAACCCGAGGGTCATCGATCATCCGCCGGGGCCCTCGTTCGTGCGACGGGTCTCAGATGGTCGCGTTGTCGATCACGAACCGGTACCGCACGTCGCTCGCCAGCACGCGCTCGTAGGCCTCGTTGATCTCGGAGGCGCTGATCAGCTCGATCTCCGCGCCGATGCCGTGCGCGGCGCAGAAGTCCAGCATCTCCTGGGTCTCGGGGATGCCGCCGATCATCGACCCGGCGAGGATCTTGTTGCCCCCGATGAGGGCGAACGGGTGGAAGGTGATGGGCTCCTCCGGGACGCCCACATTCACCAGGGCGCCGCCCGTCTTCAGCAGGCTGAGGTAGGCGCTCAGGTCCAGCGGCGCCGACACCGTGGAGACGATCAGGTCGAAGGATCCGGCGAGTTCCTCGAAAGTCTTCGGGTCACTGGTCGCGTGGTAGTGGTCGGCGCCCAGCTTCAGGCCGTCTTCCTTCTTGCGCAGCGACTGGGACAGGACGGTGACCTCCGCGCCGAGTGCGTGCGCGATCTTGACGCCCACGTGGCCGAGACCGCCCAGGCCGACGACAGCGACCTTCTTGCCGGGGCCCGCGCCCCACTGCTTGAGCGGCGCGTACAAGGTGATGCCCGCGCACAGCAGCGGCGCGGCGGCATCCAGGGACAACCCGTCGGGGACACGGACGACGAAGTTCTCGTCGACGACAACATGCGTGGCGTAACCACCGCAGGTGATCTCGCCGTCCCTGCCGATGGCGTTGTACGTCTGGACAGCCCCCTGTACACAGTGCTGTTCCTGGCCGGCCTTGCAGTTCTCGCACTCGCGGCAGGAGTCAACGAGACAGCCGACGCCCACACGGTCGCCGACCTTGTACTTGGTCACGCCGGGGCCGACCTCGGAGACGACGCCCGCGATCTCGTGGCCCGGGACCATCGGGAAGGTCGCCTGGCCCCAGCCCTCGCGGACCAGGTGGATGTCGGTGTGGCAGATACCGGCGAACTTGATGTCGATCAGCACGTCGAACTCGCGGACCTCGCGACGTTCGATGGTGGTGCGCTCCAGCGGAGCGTTGGCGGCGGGTGCGGCGTACGCAGCAACAGTGGTCATGCCGTGGTTCTCCTAGCAGGGGGTGCGCGCCCGACTGCCTTCTTCCGGCGGGGCACGTTTTTCACTGTAGCCCATGTTCGCGTCGGCGCGAACATGGGGCCACCGACCCTTCCCGCTCGGCGCATGCACGTCAGGATTCACCGCGACCGCGGTCATGGTCGTTGAGGCGTACCTCGAAACGTCAGGCGCACTCGGCGCTCACGTAGGGCTCCACGCGGCCGACGCTCTCCTTGAGGACGAGGTCGAGCAGTCCGGGGAACCGCTGGTCCAGATCTTCCTTGCGCAGGGTGTTGACGCGGCGGGTGCCGACGTCGTGCTGCCGAATGAGACCGGCCTCGCGCAGGACACGGAAGTGACGGGTGAGTACGGACGCGGTGACGTCCCGCGTGAAGCCGCTGCAGGCCAGACCGGGAGAGACGGAGAGGGTGACCACGATGGTGAGCCGGGTCTCGTCGGTCAACGCGCTCATGATCTTGAAGAGGTCGAGGTCGTCCGTGTCGGGGTGGACGAGGGGGGACGAGGTGCGACTGGCCATGAGGAAAGAATAGCCCCCGACTTATGTTCGCGTCATTGCGTACATGGGCTACAGTGAAGGCACGGATTGACCCTTCGTCCGTCATCCACCGGTTTGCCCATCACCGGTACCACCGCATGCCCTCAACGCCTTTTGACGGCGTGGCCTGCGTCAAGAACGGAGCACACCCCATGACCACGACACAGACGACCGGGACACAGACGACCGAGTCGAGGACGCACCGGACGGAAACGGCCGCGGAGGTGGTCGGCCGGCTTCGTGCGACGTTCAACACCGGCGTCACCCGCCCACTGGACTGGCGCGTCAACCAGCTGCAGCGGCTGCGGGCACTGCTGGTCGAGAACGAGCAGGAACTGATCGAAGCGCTCTGGGCGGACCTGAGGAAGAACGCCGCCGAGGCCAAGGCGCACGAGATCGACTCCACCATTGGCGACATCGACGAGGCACTGGCGAACCTCGAAACCTGGCTTCAGCCTCGCCCGGTGGAGGTTCCCGCCCACTTCGGTCCCACGACCACGGCATACACCACCTACGACCCGCTCGGCGTCGTCCTGGTGATCTCTGCGTGGAATGCCCCGCTGCACGTGCTCATCGAGCCCATCATCGGCGCACTGGCCGCCGGGAACACCGTGGTGGCCAAGCCGAGCGAGATCTCGGTGCACACCTCGGCGGTCGCCTCACGCCTCCTGCGCGAGTACTTCGACGCCGACGTACTCTCCGTGGTCGAGGGCGGCGCCGAGGAGACCACGGCCCTGCTGGCGCAGCGTTTCGACCACATCTTCTACACCGGCAACGGCACCGTCGGCCGGATCGTCATGGCCGCAGCCGCCAAGAACCTCACCCCGGTCACGCTGGAGCTCGGGGGCAAGTCACCGGTCTTCGTGGCGCCCGACGCCGACGTGGACGAGACCGCGAAGCGGCTGGTCGGCGGCAAGTTCGGCAACGCGGGGCAGATGTGCATCGCCCCCGACTACGTCCTGGCCGACCCGGCCACCGCCGCCGCACTGGGCCCCGCCCTGCGCGCCGCGGTCGAAGCCCAGTTCGGCACCGACCCGCAGACCTCACCCGACTTCGGCCGGATCATCAACGAGCGGCACTTCGACCGCCTCACCGCTCTGCTGGACTCCGGCAAGGCAGTGGTGGGAGGCCGGCACGACCGTGACGACCTGTACCTCGCGCCGACCGTGCTCACCGATGTCGACCCCGCGTCGCCGGTCATGCGGGAGGAGATCTTCGGTCCGATCCTCGCCGTCGTCGAAGTCGAAGACCTCGATGCCGCCATCGCCTTCATCAACGAACGCGACAAGCCCCTCGCGCTCTACGCCTTCACCACCTCCGAGGACACCAAGTCGCGCCTGGCGAACGAGACGTCCTCCGGCGGCGTCGCCTGGGGCCAGCCTCCGATGCAACTGATCATGCCCGGTCTGCCCTTCGGCGGCGTCGGCGAAAGCGGCATGGGCCGCTACCACGGCCGGTACACCCTCGAGACGTTCAGCCACCTCAAGGCCGTCGCGGACGTGCCGCTCAACTAGACCCGTCAACTGGGCCCGTGCCTGCGTGAGTAGGCTGCCTGACTGATGATCACCGAGCAGAAAGTGCCCCGGCCCAGCGGCATGGGAATTACCGAAATCTCTGTTCTACCGATCACCAGTTACCCGACACCACGCCAGGCCTGCCGGTCCATGCTGCCGCCTGGCTCTTTCACCCGACCCATTCTTCGAAGGATGTTGCCATGACCACCGCGTTCGACCCGATCGACCTGAGCGGCAAGACGCTCGCCAACCGCATCGCGATGGCGCCGATGACCCGAAGCCGCGCCGACGCTTCCGCAGGCACGGCGACGGAGCTGATGGCCACCTATTACGCCCAGCGCGCGAGCGCCGGCCTGATCATCACCGAGGGCATCCAGCCGTCGGTCGTCGGCCAGGGCTACACCAACACCCCCGGGCTGCACTCCGCCGAACAGGTCGATGCCTGGCGGAAGGTGACCGAGGCCGTTCACGCCCAGGGCGGCACGATCTTCGCGCAGTTGATGCACACCGGCCGGCTCAGCCACCCCAGCCTGCTGCCCGACGACCTCCTCCCCGTCGGCCCCTCCCCCGTCGCGGCGGCGGGCCAGGTGTTCACCTACGAGGGCCCCCAGGACCACGTCACGCCGAAGGAACTGGACCAGGACGGCATCACCCAGACGATCGCCGACTACGCCGACGCCGCGCGCAACGCGATCGCCGCCGGTTTCGACGGCGTGGAGATCCACGGGGCGAACGGCTATCTGGTCCACCAGTTCCTCGCCCCCAACACCAACCTGCGCACCGACAGCTGGGGAGGCGGCGCCGCGGACCGGGCCCGCTTCGGTATCGAGGTCGCCACGGCCGTGGCGGAGGCGATAGGCGGCCACCGGACCGGCTTCCGTATCTCCCCCGGCAACCCCTTCAACGACATCGCCGAGACCGACCCGGCGGACGTGCTGGAGACCTACACCACCCTGATCGCCGCTCTCGCCCGGCTGGACCTCGCCTACCTGCACCTGCTCGAGAGCCCGGACCGCGACCTGACCGCCCGACTGCGCAAGGACTGGCCGACGACGTTCGTCCTCAACCCCTTCACCCACCCCGAGACCACCGGCCCCGACGCTCTCGCCCACATCGAGAACGGCACCGCCGACATCATCGCCTTCGGCGCACTGTTCCTGGCCAACCCCGACCTGCCCGCCCGCCTCGCGGCCGACGGCCCCTACAACACCCCCGACGCGGCCACCTTCTACGGCGGCGACCACACCGGCTACACCGACTACCCGACCCTGCCCACCGACAACGCGTGACCTGAAATGACGTCACGCAGCCGCCTTCGCCGGGAACCAGTGGTTCGCGGCGTCGGCGGTCGGCCGGGGCGGCCGACCGTGCCTCGGGGCCGGTGTCGCGGCGGGCGGCGGCGACTTCCCGCCAATCCTGCCGACCGTGGTGGGAGACAACTCAGATCGACTCGACTCGCCTCGACCCCACTCGGGGCAGTCAGCCGGCACTCCGCCGAGTGACTCGCCTTCCGACCGTCCGTCAGGCGTTGAGCGCGTCGATCAGGGCCTTCACCCCGTCCTCGGTCGACGCGTTGCCGCCGACGTCACGGGTCAGGACACCCGCCGAAGTCGTCGCCTCGATCGCCTTGTTGAGGCGGGCCGCCTGGTCCGGCAGACCGAAGTGCTCCAGCATGAGCGCGGCGCTGCCGACCGCGCCGATCGGGTTGGCCAGGCCCTGGCCGGCGATGTCCGGCGCGGAGCCGTGCACCGGCTCGAACATGCTCGGGAAGCGGCGCTCGGGGTTGAGGTTGGCGCCGGCGGTGAGCCCCAGGCTGCCGGCCAGTGCGCTGCCGAGGTCGGAGAGGATGTCGGCGTTCAGGTTGGAGGCGACGACGACCGACAGGCCCTCCGGCTTCAGCACGAACTTCGCGGACATGGCGTCGACCAGGACGCTTTCCGTCTCCACGTCCGGGTAGTCGAGCGCGACCCGCTTGAAGACGTCGTCCCACAGGACCATGCCGTACTGCTGGGCGTTGCTCTTGGTCACAGAGGAGACCTTCTTCCGGTCCCGGGTACGGGCCAGGTCGAAGGCGAACCGCATGATCCGCTCGCAGCCCACCTCGGTGAACAGGGCGGACTGCACGGCCACTTCGCCGCCGGGTCCGCGTCCGGACAGGTTGCGGCCGCCGAGGCCAGGTACTGCCGGCGGTACGACGTCGGCAGGCGCGCCGGAGGTAACGAAGGCGAAGGTGGAGTCGGTCATGGTCAGCCCGCTTCCTCACCCACGGCCGCGCCGCCCCCTTCACTCGTCCCGATACCACCGTACCGATCATGCAGGGGACGGGAGGGGCCCGCACAGGCTGAACCAGGTGAGCGACATACGCGGAGCGGGCGCAGGTACGCGCCCGCTCCAACGCCAGGTCGGCGACCGCCTGTGCCGCCGGTTCCGACGGTGTGACCGGACGGGGGCCATGTCCGCGGACGCGCACGGCCAGCAGACGCGCGGGACCTGCGCCCAGCAGCCGTTGGGAGGGTTCCGGCGGGCAGGTCGACGATCTGTCGGAGATCAGTGCCTCTCGGTCTCCAGCCTGCCCCCTCCGAAGTGCTCTTCGATCAGTGCGGTTGCCTTCTCCCGTTGGCGGACGCTGATCTCGGCGGCATGCTCCTCCCAGCCGAAGACGCACGACGAGACGACGCCGTCGAATCCGATCGAGGCAAGCGCGGCGAACACCTCGTCGAAGTCGACCTCACCGCGGCCCATTTCGGCATGCTGGTGCACGCGCACG
Source organism: Streptomyces sp. NBC_01390 (assembly GCF_045040105.1). NCBI lineage: Bacteria > Bacillati > Actinomycetota > Actinomycetes > Kitasatosporales > Streptomycetaceae > Streptomyces > Streptomyces sp. NBC_01390. The sequence continues at coordinate 2,780,591 of NZ_CP109551.1, forward strand.
GTCGATCCGGGCGGGTTGACGATGTAGCGCAGTCCGTTGGACGCGGTGTGGTCGAGGGTGTCGGCGAGGTGGACGTAGCTGACCTTGTCGGCCGCGGCAGTGATGATCCCGGTCGCGTCGTTTCCCTGGTGGAAGGTGTGCGGCGTGCAGTACAGGAACGAGATCCAGTCCCGGTTCAGGCCGCGCACCATGTTCACCGCGGCGTGGCCGTCCTCGATGAAATCGTCCGGGTGCGGTTCCAGGACGAGCTTGACGCCCTCGCGTTCGAACACGGGGATCAGTTCGTCCATCGAGCGCAGGAACTGGCTCTCCGCCAACTCGGCACCCTCGGGGCGGCCGTTGAACTCGGAGTTCATGGTGTCGACGCCGAGGTCGACGGTCATCCGGATGGCGCGCTTCCAGGCCCGCACCGCGGCCTGCCGCTCTTCCTCCCCCGGCCCTGACCAGCGCAGCACCGGCAGCACCGAGGCGATGCCGACCCCGGCGTCGGCAGCACGTTTGCGCAGCTTGACCACGGTGGCGTCGTCGGCGCGCGGGTGGCTGAAGAAGGGGATGAAGTCGTCCTTGGGCGAGAGTTCCATCCATGAGTAGCCGGCCCGGGCCACGAGGTCGGGGAGGTCCAGCACGGAGTGCGTGGAATAGAACATCTGCGGATCGAGAGCGAGTTTCACTGGGTGTCCTCCGAGTTCGGAAGCGAGGGCGGTCAGAGGGCCGACGCGGCGCTGTTCAGGTTCTTCGCAGCCAGGGCGAGTCCCTCGGTACGGGAGAAGGCGGCGTCCTCGTGCTCGATGTTGACGGCCATGTCCGGGTCGATCTCGGCGAGGGCGCGCAGGAACTCGGTCCAGTAGGCGACGTCGTGGCCGATGCCGACGGCGACGAACTTCCAGGCCGGGTTCTCCGGCCAGGCGTTGCACCAGAAGCCGTACCCGGTGGGGACCTTGTCCGGGGCGTCGGCCGGCACCCGGGTGAACGAGGTGTCGAGGACACCGCGGATGTCGGCGCCCGGGCAGAGGGTCGCGTCCTTGGCGGCGGCGTGGAACACGAGCGGGCCGAGCCACTTGACGGAGGCGATGACGTCCATGCCCTGCCACATCAGATGCGAGGGATCCATCTCGGCACCGACGTTCGTCAGCCCGCCCTCGTCGACCAGACGCTTGAGGGTGACCGGAGAGAAGACGACGTTGTGCGGGTGCATCTCGACGGCGACCCGGACGTCGTTCTCCCGGGCGAGGGCATCGATCTCCTTCCAGAACTCGACGGCCACACCCCACTGGTAGTCGAGGACGTCCATGTAGACGCCGTCCCACGGATTGACGACCCAGGAGGGGTACTTGGCGTCGGGGTCGGAGCCCGGCGTGCCGGACATGGTGACCACGTGCCTGACGCCGAGCAGTCCGGCCAGCCGGATGGTCCGCCGCAGGTCGTCGGCGTGCTTCGGCCCGACCCCGGGAAGCGGGTTGAGCGGGTTGCCGTTGCAGTTCAGGCCGGTCAGTTCCATGCCCCGGTCGGCGAAGGTGGCGAGGTACTCCGCACGCGCGGCGGCCGAGGACAGCAGCAGATCGACGGGGCAGTGCGGCGACGGTATGAACCCGCCGGTGTTGACCTCGACGGAGGTCAGCCCGTTCTCCTTGAGGATGTCGAGGGCTTCGGTCAGCGGACGGTCGTGCAGACAGGCGGTGTAGGCGCCGAGCTTGAGAGCCATGAGTCAGGTCCTTCGGTCGAGGGGGGAGGTCAGGCCGCGGGCGGAACGGCGACGGACGCGCCGCCGTTGCGGGAGGAGTCGACGACGGCCTGGATGATCTCCATGGTCCGCAGCGCGTCGGCGAAGGTGGCGCATGCGGGCAGCGGCTCTGCGACTGCGGCGACCTGGTCGAGGAAGGCCCGCGCCTGGTAGGTGAAGTTGTCGCCGTTGCTGGCACCGACACCCGGTGCCTCCATCGGGACACCGCCGGCGAAGTACGGCGCCTGCGGGCCGACGATGATCTGCCGGGCGCCCCGGCTACGGGCGTCGGGCTGGGCGTCGTCCAGGAGGTACTCGGCGGGCCGGTGCTGGTCGAACGCGGCCCGCCCGCCGACGCCGAGCACGTCGAAGGCCAGCCCGTTCGGCAGCCCGAACCCGGTGCGCGTCACGGAGAAGGTGCCCACCAGCCCGGACTCGAACCGGACGGTGAAGGACGCGGTGTCCTCGTTCTCGACCTCGCCGAACTCGTCCGAGACAGGTGCGGCGTTGTGCCCGACGACCGCGCCCAGCGGCAGTGCACGCTTGGTGATCTGCGTCGACAGCACGGCACCGGACACCGAGGCGATCGGCCCGGCGACGTACTCGGCGGCGTCGATGATGTGCGAGCCGACGTCCCCCAGCGCACCGGACCCGGGTCCGCCCTTGAACCGCCAGCTCAGCGGCCCGTTGGGGTCGGTCGCGTAGTCGCACCAGTAGCGTCCGCCGAACAGGGTGAGGTCACCCAGTTCACCGCGCAGCACATGGTCGCGGATCGCGGCGATGGCGGGCGCACGGCGGAAGGTGTACCCGACAGCGGTCACGACCTCGGCGGATCGCTCCAACGCGGCCATGGCCCGGGCGTCTTCGAGCGTCCCGGCCAGGGGCTTCTCGCACAGCACGTGCTTCCCGGCGGCGACCAGCGCCTCGGCGATCGGCCGGTGCAGAGCGTTGCCGACGACGATGCTGACCGCGTCGATGGTCGGGTCCTCCGCTACGGCCTCCCAGCTGGGAAGCGCCTTCTCGAAGCCGTAACGCCGGGCGGCGTCCTCGGCGAGCGCCACGTTGGCATCGGCTATCGCGGCCAGCCGTACCGGCGGCAGACCGGCGCCGAAGACCGTGTTGACGTTGCGGTATCCGGCGGCGTGACTGCGGCCGGCCATACCGGCTCCGATCACGGCAACGGAAAGCGGCTTGGGTGTGGTCATGGTCCTGTCCTTCGAAAGGTCCCGGTGGGGGAACGTCAGGGGAAATGTCAGTTGGATGTGGGGAAGTTGAAACCGGCGCTGACCTGCTGCCTGGGCTCGGGCCAGCGGGTGGTGACGACCTTGGGGCGGGTGTAGAAGCGGATGCCCTCGGGGCCGTGGATCGGGGAGTCGCCGATGAGGGAGTCCTTCCAGCCGCCGAAGGAGTAGTACGACATCGGGACCGGCACGGGGACGTTGATGCCGATCATGCCGACCTTGATCTTGCGCTGGAAGGTGCGGGCGGCTTCGCCGGAGGCGGTGAACAGGGCGGTGCCGTTGCCGTAGGGGTTGGCGTTGACGAGGTCGATGGCGTCGTCGAGGCTGTCCACGCGCACGATCGCCAGGACGGGGCCGAACAGTTCCTCCCTGTAGGCGTCCATCTCGGTGGTGACGTGGTCGAGGAGGGAGGGGCCGGTGAAGAAGCCGTTCTCGTGCCCGTCGATCTTCAGTCCGCGTCCGTCGACGACAACGGTGGCACCCTGGTCCGCCGCGGTGCCGACGGCGTTCTCGACGCGCTCCTGGGCGGCCTTGGTGACCAGCGGGCCCATCTCGGTGCCGGGCGCGTCACCGGGGCCGACCTTGACCTCGCGGGCCTTGCGCCGAAGTACCTCGACGAGCTCGTCCGCGGCCTCGCCGACGGCGACCGCCACGGAGACGGCCATGCAGCGCTCGCCGGCCGAGCCGTAGGCGCCGGCCGTGATGTGGTTGGCGGCGAACTCCAGGTCGGCGTCGGGCAGGACGACGGCGTGGTTCTTGGCGCCCCCGAGGGCCTGGACCCGCTTGCCGTGCGAAGTCGCCTGCTCGTGCACGTACTTGGCGATCGGCGTGGAGCCGACGAAGGAGACGGCCTCGATGCCCGGGTGGGTGAGGATCGCGTCGACGGCCGGCTTGCCGCCGTGGACGACGTTGAAGACACCGTCCGGCAGACCGGCCTTCCGGTACAGCTCGGCGACGAAGTTCGCGGCGGAGGGGTCGCGTTCGGACGGCTTGAGGATGAAGGTGTTGCCGGTCGCGATGGCGATGGGGTGCATCCACAGGGGCACCATCGCCGGGAAGTTGAACGGGGTGATGCCGGCGACGACGCCGAGCGGCTGGCGGAAGTCGTGCACGTCCACGCCGCGCGAGACCTGGTCGGAGAAGGAGCCCTTGAGCACGTCGCCGAGGCCGCAGGCGAACTCGACGACCTCACGGCCGCGCACGATCTCCCCGCGGGCGTCGTCGACGGTCTTGCCGTGCTCGGCGGAGATGATCCGGCCCAGCTCCTCCTCGTGTTCGACGAGGAGCTGGCGGAAGGCGAACATCACCTGGGTGCGCTGGGTGAGGGAGGACTCGGACCAGGTCTCGAACGCGGCGGCTGCGGCCTGGACGGCGGTGTCCACGGCGGCGTCGCCGCCGAGGACGACCCGGGCCTGTTCCTGACCGGTGGCCGGGTTGAACACCGCCTGGGTGTCCGTGCCGGAGAGGGGTGCGCCGTTGATCCAGTGGGGAATGGTGTTCACGGGAGCGGTGTCCTTAGAGGTAGTGACGCTGGTTGTGCTTGTGGGTGGCGTAGGTCTCGTACGCGGTCCGGGTGGTGTCGAGGGCGGAGACCTCGCTGACCGGGACGTCCCACCAGCCGTGACCGGGCGGGTTGGGGCCGTAGAGATCGGTCTCGACGTGCACGACGGTCGTACGGGTGGCCGCCTTCGCCTTCTCCATCGCCGCGCGGAACTCCTCGACCGAGGTGGCGTGCAGGACGTCCGCGCCGAGCGAGGAGGCGTTGGCGGCGAGGTCGACCGGGAGGACGTCTCCGTCGAGGTGGCCCGAATCGCCGTCCCGATAGCGGTACTTGGTGCCGAAGCGCTGTGAACCCAGCGACTCCGACAGCGCGCCGATCGAGGCGAAGCCGTGGTTCTGGACCAGGACGACGATCACCTTGAGGCCCTCGGAGACCATGGTGACGATCTCCTGAGCCATCATCAGATACGAGCCGTCACCGACCAGGACGACGACCTCGCGGCTCGGGTCGGCCATCTTCGCGCCGACCCCGGCGGCCACCTCGTAGCCCATACAGGAGTAGGCGTACTCGACGTGGTAGGCCTTCGGATCGCGCGCCCGCCACAGCTGTTGCAGATCGCCCGGCATGGACCCGGCCGCGTTGATGACCACCGCGCGGTCGTCCAGGACGTCGTTGAGGGCGCCGAGTATCTCCGTCTGGGCCGGGAGCGGACCATGGCCGACGGTGAAGCACCGCTCCTCGATCTCCCGTGTACGGGCGATGAGTTCACGGGTCCTCGCGCGGTACGACGGCTCCACCTCCCAGCCGTCGAGCGCCCCGGCCAGGGCCTGGACGCCGAGGCGGGCGTCCGCGACCAGCGGCTCGGCGGAGTGCTTGACGGCGTCCAGGCGGGCCACGTTGAGGTTGACGAACGTGACGTCCGGGTTGGCGAAGACGGTGTGGCTGGCGGTGGTGAAGTCGGAGTACCGGGTGCCGATGCCCAGCACCACGTCCGCGTCCTTCGCGAGCTCGTTGGCCGCGTACGACCCCGTCGAGCCGATGCCGCCGACCGCGTACGGGTGGTCCCACGGCACCGCGCCCTTGCCGGCGTGCGTGTCCGCCACCGGAATGCCGGTGGCCTCGGCGAAGGCTCGCAGCATGGTCTCCGCGCCGGAGTAGACCGCGCCGCCGCCCACCACGATCAGCGGCTTCCTCGCACCCCGCAGCAGCCGGGCGGCCCGCTCGACGACGGCCGGCTCCGGCACCGGGCGGCCCACATGCCAGACCCGGTGCCGGAAGAAGGAGACGGGCCAGTCGTACGCCTCGGCCTGCACGTCCTGCGGAAGGGCGAGGGTGACGGCCCCGGTCTCGACGGGGTCGGTGAGCACTCGCATGGCCGCCAGGGCGGCGGGGACGAGCTGTTCGGGGCGCTGGACGCGGTCGAAGTACTTCGACACGGCGCGGAAGGTGTCGTTGACGGTGACGTCCCCGCCCCGGGTGTCCTCCAGTTGCTGGAGCACCGGGTCGGCGGCCCGGGTGGCGAACATGTCCGACGGCAGCAGCAGTACCGGCAGGCGGTTGGTCGTCGCGAGCGCCGCTCCGGTGATCATGTTCGTCGAGCCGGGTCCGGTGGATGCCGTGCAGGCGAAGAGGGCGAGTCGGTCACGCATCTTCGCGTAGGCCACCGACGCATGGACCATGCCCTGCTCGTTGCGGGCCAGGTAGTAGGGCAGGTCGGCCTCGCCGGTCGTCGCTGCCTGTAGCAGTGCCTGGCCGATTCCGGCCACGTTGCCGTGCCCGAAGATGCCCCACACACCGGGGACGAGACGCTGCTCCTGCCCGTCCCGCTCGCTGTACTGGTTGGCGAGGAAGCGCACGAGCGCCTGGGCCGTGGTGAGCCTGATCGTTTCCATTTACTCGTTCCCCTCGGCGCCGAAGGGCAGCCGGTCATCGATGTCCTCGGTGTCCCAGGTGCCGCGCACCCAGCCGTGGGCGGGGTCGTCGCAGATCAGCCAGGCGCGGTCCTGACCCGGACCCGCCATGACGTTGAGGTAGTACAGGTCGTATCCGGGTGCGGCGATCGACGGTCCGTGCCAGCCGTGCGGGATGAGGACCGTGTCCCCGGAGCGGACCTCCGCCAGCACGTCGATGGGCCTGTCCGGGGTGCCATAAACACGCTGGTAGCCGAACCCGTTCCCGTCACCGGAGACCTGGAAGTAGTAGATCTCCTCCAGCTCCGACTCCACCCCGGGCCGGGCCTCGTCGTGCTTGTGCGGCGGATACGACGACCAGTTGCCGCCCGGCGTGAGGACCTCGCACACCAGCAGCTGCTCGGCGTCGAAGGTCCCCGGCAGGCAGTAGTTGTTGACCTGCCGCGAGCACGCACCGGCGCCCCGCAGCTCGACCGGTACGTCCTCCTTGCGCCCGTACCGGGCGGGGAGTGAGCCCCGCTCGGTACGGGCGGAGGGCAGCGCGAACCGTCCTCCGTGCGCGCTGCTGATGAGGGTCTCCGACTCGCGGGGGAGGTAGGCGAAGTCGGTGACCGAGGCGAACACGTCCTGCCGACCGTCGAGTTCGAAGCTCTGCCCGCCGACCGTGACGGTGCATCCGCCGTCGAGGGGAAGAACCAGGAACTCGCTGTCGTCCGTGGTGAGGGCGTGTGCCTCTCCCGGTCCCAGGGTCAGGATCCTGAGGCCGGAGTATCCCCAGCCCGCCGACTCCGGCGTGACCAGGACGTCGTAAGGGCCGTCAGCCGAACTCCCGGCCGGCAGGTGGTACTTGCTCGCGGAGCTGGTCACAGCAGACTCACCGCCTTGTCCACCGCACCGGCCACATCGCCGCCCGCCGGGTAGAGCAGGGAGCGGCCGACGACCAGTCCCTGCGCGGTCGGCTGTCTGAGTGCCCTGCCCCAGGACGCGAACGCCGTCTCCGCGTCCTTCACCTCACCGCCCAGCAGCAGCGCCGGCAGGGTCGAGGAGGCCAGGACGCGCTCCATCCCCTCCACGACCGGCAGCTTCAGCCAGGTGTAGGCGGTGCGGCGCCCCAGCCCTGAGGCGATGGCGACCGACTTGATGACCGCGTCCGTGGACAGGTCGTTGCGGATCTTCCCGTCCTGCCAGACGGAGATGAACGGTTCCACCATTGCGATGAGTTGACGGTCGTTGAGCTCGTTGATCGCGTAGGCCGTGTTCTCCAGCACGGAGGGGGTGGCAGGATCGCCCAGCGCGATCCGGGTGAGCGTCTTGCCGCCGTCGAAGCCCATCGCGGCGATCGTCTCGGCGTCGTACCCGGTGAAGCGGTCGTCGATCTCGAACACCGAGCCCGCCAGCCCCGCCCGGTTCATCGAACCGAACACGCTCTTGCCGTCCAGGACGCCGAGTAGGAGCAGGTCCTCGAGGATGTCGGCCGTGGCCAACACGCCTGTCACGCCGGGGCGTTCGAGCGCTGTGCACAGTCGGTCCAGCAGCTCGAAACGATCCGCCATGGCGTTGGGATCGCCGCCGACGCCAGTGGCTCCGCGCGCGGGGTGGTCGGCGGCGATGATCATGGCCTTGCCGTGCTCGCCGAACAGCGAGGTGGCTTTCACCCGGCGGGCGGCAGCCGCCGTCACCGCACCGGGATCGTTCACCCGGGCGGACACGATCCGGCTCACGTTCTCGGACAGCACGAGGTCACGCCTTTCGTTCAGTGGCAACGGAGCCGTAAGACGCCTCCTGGAGTTTTTGTTCGACTTCGGCTTCGGTCGGCATCGCCTCCGAGCAGGCCAGCCGACCCGCGACGATCGCGCCGGCGGCGTTGGCGAAGGACACCGTGCGCCGTGTGTCCCAGCCGGAGAGCAGGCCGTGGCAGAGTGCCCCGCCGAACGCGTCCCCGGCGCCCAGGCCGTTGACCACGTCGACCGGAACCGGCGCCACCTCGACGGCGACGCCGTCCTGGCCCATGGCCAGGACCCCCTTGGGGCCCTGCTTGACCACCGCCAGTTCCACACCCGCCGCCAGCAGCGCCTTCGCCGCCGCACGGGGCTCACGCTCACCCGTCGCGACCTCGACCTCGTCGAGATTGCCCACCGCCACCGTGACGTGGCGCAGGGCCTGGGCGTACAGCGCACCCGCTTCGGCCGGGGCCGTCCGGGCCGCGTCCTTCCAGAACACCGGCCGCCAGTCCAGGTCGAAGACCGTGATTCCCGCCTTCGCCCGCGCTTCCAGCGCCGCCAGCGTCGCCGCCCGGCTCGGCTCCTCACTCAGCCCGGTCCCCGTGATCCAGAAGACCGCCGCCTCCCGCACCGCCACCGGATCCAGCTCCTCCGGCCGGATGTCCAGGTCAGGAGCCTTCGGCAGCCGGTAAAAGTACAGCGGGAAGTCGTCCGGCGGGAAGATCTCGCAGAACGTCACCGGTGTCGGCGCCACGTCCGACGTACCGACGAAGCGGGGATCGACGCCGTATCCCTGCAACGCGGCGCGCACGAACTCACCGAACGGGTCGCGCCCGGTCTTGGTGATCACGGCCGCCGTACGCCCGTAGCGCGCCGCAGCGACCGCGACATTGGTCGGACTGCCGCCCAGGTACTTGCCGAACGAGGTGACCTCGGCCAGCCCCACCCCGGTCTGGAGCGGGTACACATCCACTCCCACCCGACCCATGGTCAGCACTTCGAACGGCATTGCTGGTTTCCTTTCCCGTCCTGCTTTAGAGCGCTTTAAAGAGGGGCCGAACAAAACACGCTCAGGCGTCGGCCTGGAGTTGGGCGAGTTCGGCTTCGAGGTCGGCCATGGCTTCGCCGCCGGCCATGAGGTCGGTGATCTCCTCACGGGTGCGTTCGCCCTTGCGGAAGTCGTCGGCCTTCTGCCCGCGGATGAGGACGGCGAAGTGGTCGCCGACCATCATGGCGTGGCGGACGTTGTGGGTGACGAGGATGACGGCGACACCCTTGGCGCGGGCCTGCATGATGATCCGCAGGACGTGGGCGGCTTCCTTGACGCCGAGGGCGGCCGTGGGTTCGTCGAGGATGAGGACGTTGGCGCCGAAGTAGACGGCCCGGGCGATGGCGAGGGCCTGGCGCTCGCCGCCGGACAGGGCGCCGACGAGGCGGTTGCCGTCGGTGACGCGGGTGATGCCGAGGGACTGCATCTCGCGGACGGCGATCTCGCCGGCCAGCTTCTTGTCGAAGAGCCTGAACGGGCCCCAGCCCTTGGTGGGTTCGGCGCCGACGAAGAAGCAGCGGCCGACGCCCATGAGCGGGAAGGTGCCGCCGAACTGGTGCACCGTGGCGATCCCCCGCGCGCTCGCGTCCCGGGGGCTGTCGAACTCGACGCGTTCACCGTTGATCTCGATGGTGCCGACGGTGGGCTTGTGGAAGCCGGAGAGGATCTTGATGAGGGTGGACTTGCCGGCGCCGTTGTCGCCGAGCAGACAGAGGACCTTGCCGGCTTCCACCGTGAGGGAGATGTCCTGGAGGGCGTTGGTGCCGAGGAAGGACTTGCTGACGTCGGTGATGCGAAGCAGGGGCGTGGTGGTCATGGAGGTCAGGCCTTCCTCGCGGTGCGGGGCTTGTAGGACAGGGCCAGGCGGCGGAAGGTGTTGTTCATCAGCACGGCGGTGAGGATGAGGATGCCGAGGATGAGGCTGGCCCAGTCGGAGTTCCAGCCGGTGTAGTAGATGCCCTGGTTGACGATGGCGAAGGTCAGCGTGCCCAGCGCGATGCCGATGACGGAGCCGTAGCCGCCGGTGAGCAGCACACCGCCGATGACGACGGCGATGATGGAGTTGAAGACGAAGGACTGGCCGTTGGCGACCTGGGCGCCGTTGTAGAGGATGGTCTGGATCACGCCGACCAGTGCGGCGCCGAAGCCGCTGGCCATGTACAGCGCGATCTTGACCTTCGTCACCGGGATGCCGGTGGCGCGGGCGCTCTCCTTGTCTCCGCCGATCGCGAAGATCCAGTTGCCGTACGGCATCATCTGGAGCACCACCGAGACCAGCACCGCGATGCCGATCCACCAGAAGATCGCCACCTCGAACTGCCCGCCGATCAACTGCCCGAACACCGACTTGGAGAACGGGTCCGGGCTGATCGCCACACTCGTCGTGCCGGTCGCGACGCGGGACAGGCCCAGGGTCAGACCTGCGACACCGGACATCGTCGCCAGCGTGACGACCAGCGACGGAACATTGGTGCGGGTGACGATGATGCCGTTGAGCAGGCCGATCACCAGACCGAGGCCGAGGGCCAGGACGATGCCGACGATCATCGGCGCGCCCCAGTGGCCGGAGACGATCGCCAGTGTCATCGAGGAGCCGGCGAGGACCGAGCCGACGGAGACGTCGAGTTCGCCGGCGATCATCAGCAGTCCGACGGGGATGGCGACGATGCCGAGCTCGGCGGCGATGTTCAGCCAGCTCGCCGCACCCGCCGCGGCCAGGAACTTCTCACCGCCGAAGATCGCGAAGAAGACGAAGACGCTGATCGTTCCGATGAGTGCGCCCGCCTCCGGGCGGTGCCGCAGCTGGCCCAGGGGGCTTCCGGTGCGCTTGGGTGCGGAGACGGCGGGCGCGGACTCGGCCGTCGTCTCGGCCGTGGTGCCGACCGTGTCGGGAAGTGAGGAAGTCATCGGTCTGGTGTCACCTTCGTGAATCTCGGATGGAGGGTGCGAGCAGGGGCCTCAGCCACCGGGTCCGCGCCGGGCGTTCGGCATGCGGACCCGGCGCGGGGCTCTCAGCGGACGCCGGCCTTGGTACCCGCGATGGCTGCGCCGACGTTGTCCGCGGTGACCAGGAGCGGGCCGGTCAGCAGGGGGTTCTGGGGCGGTATCACGCCGTAGGAGAGGTACTGGTTGGCCATGGAGACGGCGTAGAAGCCCTGGAGGTAGGGCTGCTGGTCGATGGCGAACAGCTGCTTGCCGGCCTTGACCCGGCCCAGCTGGCTCGTCGACAGGTCGAAGGTGCCGAGCTTGACCTTGTCGCCGGCCTTGGCCTGGTCGATCGCGGAGGCGGCGCTGTCCGCGTCCTGGACGCCGATGGTGACCACGGCGTCGACGCTGCCGTCCTGCAGCAGCGCGCCCTTGATGGCCTGGGTGACGGCTGAGGGGTTGCCGAAGTTCGACGAGGGCAGCGGCAGCTGCTTGGAGGTGGCTCCCTTGCTCTTGGCGCCGTCGGCGATGCCCTTGCAGCGGGCCTCGGAATTGGCGGCGCCCGGAACGGTGTTGACGCACAGGATCTTCTTGGCACCCGACTCGGCGAACTTCACGCCGCCGGCCTTGCCTGCCTCGTAGTCGTCGGAGCCGATGTACTTGAGACCGCCGGTGCGCTGCGCCGCCTCGACGCCGCCCGAGTTGTAGATGAAGACCTTGACGCCCTTGGCCACGGCCTGCTTGATCGCCGCGTCCTGGCTGTCCGGGACCCAGTCGGGGACGACGATCGCCGAGGGGTTCTGGGAGAGCGCGGTCTGGGTCAGCTTCGCCGCGTCAGGGCCGAGGTTGTCGTAGTTCTGCGGGCCGAGGAAGGTGACCGAGCCGCCGCCGGCCTTGACCAGCTTCGCCGCGTCCTCGCCGCCGCGCTTGATGGCGGACCAGAACGGGTCGTCGGCCTTGCCGCCGATGACGTAGACGGAGACCTTGCCGTTGCTCTTGGCGCCGGAGTCCGAGCCGCCCGCGGCGGATGCCGTCGCCTGGCCCGCGTTGGCGTCGGTGGCCTTGCCACTGGCGCAGGCGGTCAGTGCGGAGGCGGCCAGGGTGAACAGGCCGACCGTGGCCAGCAGTCTGCGGGGAAGGCGGCGGCCCTGGGGCCGACGGGTCTGGGTGCGTTCCATGTGCTGCGGTGCTCCTTCGTGACGACCGGCGCGGGGAGGGCGGGGCGCCGGGGGCGATCGTGCGGCGGTTCTCCGGACCGTCGGTGCGGCCGGAAACCGGTGCCGCCGCGGCTCTGGCGGTGCCGATCGTGATGCGGGGTCGCGGTGCGCGATCGGAGAAAAGTGGGCGCGGACGAGCGGGTTACGGACGTCTGGAATCTCGCGAGAATTCCCGGGGAGACAGACCGCATTGCCGGGCGGCGGATGCCTCACACTCAAGGATCTTTTAAACCGCTTTAAGTGATGGCCAGAGCATGCTTGCGTTTCGGGAACGTGTCAAGGGTTTGTCGCGCGACCTTCAGTTCCCGATATCTTTCCGTGACCCCCCGAATGATGCAATGACCAAATGGTGTAATGGCCACACATATCGGCGTTCGGAGAGGCGGTTCGGAGAGGTGATTCAGAGAGGCGGGCGCGACAAGGCTTGGTCAGCGCGGCTCGGACGTGGTGCCGCGTGCGATCAGGCTGGGGTTGAGGACCATCTCCCGAGGGGTGGTGCGGCCGTGGTCCAGGCGTTCGACGGCGACTGTGACGGCCTGCCGGGCCTGTTCCTCGGCGTTCTGACTGACCGTGGTGAGGTCGAAGGAAGCGAGCCGGGAGAGGGTGTCGTCGTCGTAGCCGGCGACGGAGATCTTGCCCGGAACGTCGACTCCGGCCCGCCTGAAGGCGGTGAGCATGCCGATGGCGCACTGGTCGTTGTAGGCGACGACGGCGGTCGGCAGATCGCCGCTTTCCAGAAGATGCCGGGCGGCCTGCTCTCCCGCCTGCTCCGTGCTTCCGCCGTGCAGGACCCTGATGTGGGCGTCGAGGGTGTTGCGGCGCATGGCGGAGCGGTAACCGCGGCGGCGGTCGGTGACGATGACGCCCTTGCCGCCGTCCACGTAGACGATGGAGCGGTGACCGAGTTCTGCCAGATGGTCGACGATCTGGCCGACTCCGGCGTCGTCCGCGGTGCGTACGACGTCGAGGCCGGCCTTGATGATCCGGCGACCGATGGAGATGACAGGGGCCCGGCGGGCGAGCTCGGCGAGTTCGGCGTCGGTGGAGTCCGAGCCGAGCAGGATGAGCGCCTCGCACCGGAAGGCCAGGAGTGTCTCGATCGCGGTGCTCTCGGTCCGGGTCCGGGTCCGGGTGCTCAGGACGAGGTCGTACCCGATCTCCTCGGCTGCCGTGTGCAGATGCTCGACCAGCTCCGCGTGGAACGGGCTGTGGATGTCGATCACCACGCCGAGGAGCCTGCTGCGGCGACTGGCCAGCGTGCTGGCGGTGCGGTCCGGACGGTAGCCGAGGTCGGCCGCGGCCTTCAGGACGCGCTGGCGGGTGCGCTCGCTGGGTCCGGGAACACCGCGCAGCACCAGAGAGACCGAGGCGGTGGAGAGGCCCACCCGCGCGGCGACGTCCTCCAGCCTGGGACGAGGGGACGCGCCGTTTCCGCCGGCGGGGCCGGCGGTCTCGAAGTCGCCCACGTCACCTCCTGGTGGGTTGGGGTCATACCCTTGACGCATGCCAGTGGCGATGTTGATGATAGCAGCGCTTAAAGCGTTTTAATTCGTAGGTGCATCAGAGGTGCAAGCGCCATGAACCACTTCCCCGCACATTGCCTCCGCAGAGTGGCACCGGCCGTTGCCGCGGCGGCTCTGGTGCTTGCGGGCTGCTCCAGCGCATCCGGCGGCAAGAAGGCGGAGGAGCCCATCGCCCAGGTTTCGGCCGGGAAGGCTGATACGCCCCGTATGACGGTGGCGATGGTCACCCATGCACCGAGCGGTGACACTTTCTGGGACACCGTCCGCAAGGGCGCCGAGGCCGCGGCCGCGAAGGACAACGTCAAGCTGATCTACTCCAACGACGAGACGGCGTCCGGTCAGTCCACGCTGGTGCAGAACGCGATCGACCAGAAGGTCGACGGCATCGCGGTCACTCTGGCCAAGCCGGACGCGATGAAGGATGTGGTCGCCAAGGCGGAGCGGGCCGGCATCCCGGTGGTCGGCTTCAACGCGGGGCTCTCCTGCTGGCGTTCTTCGGTCAGGACGAGTCGGTCTCCGGCCAGGCCCTGGGGACCCGCCTCAACAGCGCCGGCGCCAAGCACGCCCTGTGTGTCATCCAGGCCCAGGGCGACGTGAATCTCGAACAGCGCTGCGCGGGCGTGAGGAAGACCTTCAGCGGCAGGACCGACATCCTCTACGTCAACGGCACCGACATGCCGTCGGTGAAATCCACCATCGCGGCGAAGCTCGCCCAGGACGGCTCCATCGACTACGTCGTCACGCTCGGCGCCCCCTTCGCGCTGACGGCGGTGCAGTCGGTCTCCGAGTCGGGCAACAAGGCCAAGGTCGCCACGTTCGACCTTGACAAGGAACTGGTGGCGGCCGTCGAGAAGGGGACCGTCCAGTTCGCCGTGGACCAGCAGCCCTACCTTCAGGGTTACTTGGCGGTCGACTCGCTGTGGTTGTACAAGACCAACGGCAACTACACGGGCGGCGGCGAGGAGCCGGTCCTGACCGGTCCCGCCTTCGTCGACAAGACCAACGTCCACTCCGTCGCGGCCTTCGCGGCCAACGGGACGCGCTGAGTGGGGTGTGCCCGTACCGGCATGCCTTGTCTGTGATCCGTACGCCTTGCCTGTGATCCGTGTCGGCACCGGCGGACGCGGACAGGCTCAGGCCTGTGCCACCGAGGCGGATCGGCCGGCCAGGCCGGGAGCGCCAAAGGTTCTCTTTCCGTACCGCTCTGTACCACTCCCCCTCGTTCCGAGCGGGCTCGCGCGGCCGGCGTCAGAGCAGACACCGAGCTGACAGAGGCCCACGCCGGCGACGTAGAACGCCCTGGGCGATCCGCTCGACGATCACACAGACGCACGGTTCCCCCACACCATCGTCAGTGGGTCACTGGCGCTCGGTCGCCAGCAGGCCGTCCACCACCAGTCCTGCCAGGGCCTGCGCCCTGGTCAGACGGTCCGCATGCCACGTGCCTTCCGGGCTGCCGAGGCGCCGGGCGAGGGGTTCATGGACCAGTCCCGACGCGGGGGCGATGATGGCGAAGAACACGACGTCGACGGGGACCCGCGCCATGCCTCCGGAGGCCATCAGCCTCTCGATGCTGGGCGCAACGAGGGCGAGCGTCGGGCCGATGTAGCGCTCGTACAGGTAGTCCAGCCGCTCGGTGTCCTGTGCGGACTCGTCCGCCATCAGCATGGCGAGGTACGGCTCGCCGACGCTGACGCGGTAGAACTCCCTGACGAACTGCCGCACCACGTCCCCGTCGGCGCTCCCGGGGGCGGGCTGCGCCATACCCGTGAGTTGAGCACTGAGCGCGGCGTCCACCACCGCACGCCAGTAGGCGGCCTTGGAGCCGTAGCGGTCGTTGATGAAGGTGGGTCCGACCCCGAGACGGCGCGCGAGCTCCCGCGCCGACGCCCGGTCGTATCCGAGCGTCGCGAACGCCTCCAGGCCCCGCAGCAGCACCTCCCGCCCCGCAGGCACCGCGGTGGAATCCGCCCTGGGGCCCGGACACGTACGAAGGGATCAGACGCCGATGCGGCGCACCCTTGACGCGGTTACAGGGACCGGGTGCACAGCATCGTGCCGAGGGGGGTTCGGTGGTGGAGGACCGCTCGGCCGGCCCGGACCGTTGTGATCAGGCCGGCTTTGCGTAGCGCGGTGGTGTGTTCGGAGACCGTGGCGTTGCTGACTTTGAGGTGGCGGGCGGCGTCGCTGGTTGTGTGTTCGTGGGCGAGCAGCCGCAGGAGGTCCGCCCGGGTCTGGCCGAGTACCCCGGCCAGCGGGTCGCTGTTGCCTGTGGCGGGTGGAAGGGGCAGGCCGGAGCCTGCGGGGTAGACCAGCAGCAGGGGTCGGTCGGGCAGGTCGGAGACGAATGGGTTTCCGGTCCAGTGGAAGGTCGGCATGAGTATCGCTCCGCGGCCGCCCAGCCGGATGTCCCGTTGGCGGGGCATGTCGATCTCCCAGACGCCGTCGTGGAGTCGGGAGCTGGGCAGCAGGGCGGCGAGCGCGGCGCCGATGCCGTGCTCGGCCGTGGCCAGGGCGTGACGGGTGAACTCCGTCTGGTGCAGGTCCTGCACCGTAAGCCAGTTGGGTTGCAGGATGGTCTCGTAGGCGTCGAGCTGGGCGCGCAGGAGGAGCTGCCACGATTCGGCGTGGCCCTGGTACAGGCCGCGTATCCATCGCGGAGTCGGGGACGCTTGCGAGGGATGCAGCATCTCGATCCCGGTGCGGATCAGGTCGGGCGGCGCGGCCCGCACGATGCTCAGCCCTTCTGTGACGGTGTCGCTGGCGGCGTCGGCGAATTCGGGGGACCCGACTACGGGTGAGACCAGGTCCCACAGTGGTCTGGTGCTGGCGGGAAGGGAACGGCGCATATTACGTCTCCAGCGGCCGAAGAGAACGTTGCCGTCGGGACGGGTCAGCATTATCAGGGCCACGCTCAGCTCAGTCAGCGGTGCTGGCCGCGGCGCGAACCTGATGCGGGCAAGATCGTCGGCCGATAAGTGGATCCGCAGCACTGTTACCCCCCGTGGTGATGCCGGGCAAGCCTTTCGGGCAGGGCCGAAACGATCGTCTGCGTCCCCGCCCCGTAGCAGCATTCTGGTCATGCCCCTTTCATTCACCCAGGCTGACTGCAGAGGGACAAGGGGGCGAAGGGGGAGGAGAGGGGGAGCTTTGTGCTTCGTCTGTCCAGTGCGGCGCGTCCGCTGATGGCCTGCTGTCCTCCGGCTGCATGTTGCTTGCGGCCGGCTTCTCCGGCCTGGCGCTGCGGGGGCGGCGGCCCGGTGGCGACCTGTGTGTCACCGCCGGTCCCGCACACCATCGGGAACGGCCTACAGATGCCGTTCAGCATGCCGGCAGGGCGATCAGCACAGGAGCCACACGGCCGGTGATTCGGCCGCTGATCGGAAGTGGACGGCCACAAGCGGCTTCTGGCGGACCAGGCCGCCTTCCGACCGGACAACACGATCCGGGCACTACCGCTCGTGGTGGTGGCACCTCAGTGGGAGAGCTCTACCCCCTGTGTTTTGTGGCGGCGGCCGTCCGGTCGCGGCCCGTGGACCGGGCGTCGAGGAGTGCGGCCCGGGGCAATCGATTCCGTTTCTGTGCAAGAGAGGCAGTCGCATGGAAAGTCGACACAGACTGATCGGTGTTCTGGTCAGTGTTCTGAGAACCGGGGTCGTCGGTGATGTGCTTACCGGACCCGGACGATCCACTGCCCGGTGGCAGCGCGCTACCCGGGCGGGCCGGTTAACGGCGTGTTTCGCCGTGGCGGCGCTGGTCGCTGTGCTCGTCGTCGCTGCGCCGGGCGCAGCCTCGGCGGCTACCCCTGCCGATGGTCTGGCTCCATTGGAGGCTGTGCACGGCCAGTCGGTGATATCCGGCCGGTATGTCGTGGTGCTGCGCTCGAAGCCTGCCGGCCGGGCCGCGGGACACCCAGCTGCAGCCGTGGTACGGGCCCGGTCCCTGGGGGTGCAGGTGGAGCATGAGTACGGGCATGCGCTAAGCGGATTCGCCGCGGCGCTGTCGTCGGCCCAGCTCGCGGCGGTGCGTGCCGACCCGGACGTCGCCTCGGTCTACCCCGACGGTGTGGCCCACGTCGATGACATACAACCGTCGCCGACCTGGGGTCTGGACCGCGTCGACCAGCGCAACCTACCGTTGGACAACAACTACATCAGCAACGCCACCGGGGCGGGGGTGACCGCCTTCGTCATTGACACCGGAATTCGCGCCACGCACACACAGTTCGGCGGGCGCGTCTCCGGCGGTGCCGACTTCGTCGGTGACGGCAACGGCACCAACGACTGCCATGGGCACGGCACCCACGTCGCCGGCACGATCGGCGGGTCCACCTACGGAGTCGCCAAAGCCGTCTCCTTAGTCCCCGTGCGCGTGCTCGACTGCAGCGGTAGCGCTCCGTTCTCCACGGTCATCGCCGGGGTCGACTGGGTCACGGCCCATCACTCCGGGCCATCGGTAGCGAACATGAGCCTGGACGGGAGCGCCTACCAGCCACTGGATGACGCCGTCACCAACTCGATCAACTCCGGGGTCGTCTACGCCGTCGCGGCCGGCAACTTCAACGACAACGCGTGCAACTACTCCCCGGCCCGCACCCCTGCGGCGATCACCGTCGGGGCCAGCACCAGCTCCGACAGCCGTGCCACCGCCTACTCCGACTACGGCTCCTGCGTGACACTGTTCGCCCCTGGCACCGGTATCACCTCCGCGTGGAACGGGTCCGACACCGACACCAACACCATCAGCGGCACCTCGATGGCCACCCCCCACGTGGCCGGAGTCGCCGCGCTCTACCTGCAGAACAGACCCACCACCCCACCCGCGGTCATCAAGGGCTGGATCACCGACGCGTCCACTCCCGGCGTCCTGAGCAACGTCGGCGCCGGTTCACCCAACCGCCTGCTCTACTCGGAGCCCGTCTTCGGCTCCTCGATCGCCGCCGCGCGCAACGGCGATGGGCAACTGGAGATCTTCGGGACCAACACTCAGGACGCGGTAGTCCATCGCCTGCAGACCTCCAACGGTGACTGGTCGGGGTCGGGCTGGGGAGTGTTCGACGGCTCACTGCGCTCGGTTGCCGCCGAAACCAACGCCGACGGACGAGTCGAACTGTTCGGCGTCAACGGCGCCGGAGCCATCGTCCACCGCCTGCAGACCTCTCCCGGTGACTGGTCGGGGTCGGGCTGGGCGGTGTTCGACGGCTCGCTGAGACCCTAGACAGCTACGGCACCACGGTGACCCGATGGTCACCGTGGTGCCGCGTCCTACCTCGGTTTCCCTTTGATCGGTAGCGTGCTCGGGGCGAAGTTCTTCTCCCCGACGTCAGCCCTCAGACGAGAGCGCCGGGCCGACCGCACCAGGACGGTGCTGTACGGCTGCTACACCGCGTGGTCCCAGTAGCGGAGCACTTCCCGACCAGGCAAGGACGCGCTGGCCCCGGAGGCTCGGTTTTCGTCGGGCCATGCCTTCGCGTGCGGCGGCCGGGCGGGGCATCGTCACTGCCGTCCCAGTCGGAACACGCATGGGGCATTGCGCTCGCTCTGGACAATGGCGCGCCATGAGATCGCGGCGAACCCGCGGGTCCTTCACCGCACAAGAAACCACAGTCCGGCGGGTTTGCCGCTTCACACCTCCGGGAACCCGCGAACCTGTCGGTTTCAGGCAGGCGCCGTCTCGAAGGTGTCGGTGGTCAATGAGGACACCGGCTGGTACACGAAGTCGGAGATCCCCCTCCCGCCCGGAACGGGCCTGTCCGACAAGCAGGGCGTGGACATCCACACCGACAACATCACCTGGACCGACGACGTCAGGGAGATGAAGCTGCGCACCAAGGTTCCTGAGGGGACGATCGACGTCACACTGCGCCCCCGCGGAAGCGTCCTCTACAACCTGGGGACGGGCTACTTCCCCATGTTCGGCGACGCGAAGTACTCGAACTACGAATACGCCCTGCCCACGGTGGACACCTCCGGGACCCTGACTCTCAACGGCCGCACCGAGAAGGTCCGCGGGCAGTCCTGGCTGAACCTGACCCTGTCCAACGGTGACAAGGTCAGTGTCTGGAACCAGAAGTACGGCGACAGGAAGAACAACTTCGCGACCATCGTGCAGCCCGACGGCACGCAGACCGTCACCGAGGCGACCCTCACGCCGGCGAGCACGCC
The DNA here is from genome assembly GCF_045040105.1 of Streptomyces sp. NBC_01390. Lineage (NCBI taxonomy): Bacteria > Bacillati > Actinomycetota > Actinomycetes > Kitasatosporales > Streptomycetaceae > Streptomyces > Streptomyces sp. NBC_01390. Next base: position 2,800,562 of record NZ_CP109551.1, read on the forward strand.
AAGCTGAACGTCACCGTCTACGCCGAGGATCAGGAACTTCTGGTCCCCGGGCCCGGCTACGAGGGCAGCGCCGCCGTCACCGGCACCTACGACCAGGCGCTCCTGCGTGCCACCTTCCGCATCCTCATCGACTCGGTCGAAGACCTCACCGTGGTCGCCGAGGCCGCCGACGGACAGGAGGCCGTCGACCTCACCGCCGAGCACCGCCCCGACGTCGTCATCAGGGACATCCGCATGCCGCACCTCGACGGGGTCTCCGCCACGGCCGCCATCTGCGCCCGGCCAGAACTCGCCGGAACGCACATCCTCGTCCTGACCACCCCAAGCCCTGATCAGCCGCTTCCTGGCCACCCCCGACAACGACGGCTTCCTCGCCCTCCCCGACGCCGCCAAGGCCCTGCCCGACCGCGAACGCGAAGTGGTCGCCCTGGCCGCCCACGGCAAGTCCAACGCCGAGATCGCCGACGAACTGGTGGTGAGCCCGCTGACCGTACGCAGCCACATCCACCGCGCCATGACCAAGCTGTACGCCCGCGACCGCGCCCAACTCGTCGTCATCGCGTACCAGAGCGGCCTGGTCAAGCCGCACCCACACCGCTGATCTGCCAGCTCCCCACCGACGAACCCGGCGAGCGAAGCGTCCAGTTTCCGGAAGCGTTTCCGCTGGTCACAGCGTTCTTTGTCGGCGTAGACGATCAATTCGCCAGAGCCGCTGGACGCACGGCCTGCGGGCCGAAGCGTCGGCGCGCCCGGTCGGCGGCACGCTCTGCCGCGCGGGCCCGGTCGTCGCCCGGGTCCATGGAGAGCTGGCGGTAGGCGCTGCCGGCGGGCAGCAGGTTGTCGGCGCGAATCGTGTAGCAGCGGACTCGTGCTCGTTGCAGCCCCAGCGCGGTCAGCAGACTCAGAGCGGTGGCCGCGATGGCGGGCGAGTGGTTGGTGGGCTCCGACATCGTGTTCGTACGTGTGGTGGAACTGCGGTCGGCGTAGCGCACCGTGAGAGTGAGCCTCCTGGCGATCTGGTTCTCCCCGCGCAGACGTTGGCCGATCTGGTCGGCGAGTCCCAGGACGGCTTGGTGATGTCGTGTCGGATCGAGACAGTCCCGGTCGAGCACAAGGTCGGCGGTCAGGTGCGCCGCAGGCTCCTTCGGGGTGACCGTACGAGGGTCGTAGCCGCGGGCGCGTTCGGCCAGCAGCCGCGCCTGAGCGGCACCGAGGAGCCGTTGCAGGGTCGCCGCGGGCAGGTCGGAGACCTGCCCGACGGTATGCAGTCCGTACCGGGCGAGGGTGCTGGTCGTGGCGCGGCCGATCCCGGGCAGTGCGGTGACGGGGCGGGGGTACAGCCATTCGGCGGCCCTCGCGGCCGGGACCCAGGTGGTGTCTCCCGGCGCGGAGGCGTCGGCCGCCATGGATGCCAGCATGCGATTGCCCGCGAGGCCGGCACTGCTGTCGATGCCGTAGAGGGCCTTCAGCCTGATCTTCGCCAGTTGGACCACGTCGTAAGGGGACAGATCGAAATACCGGAGCGCCGAAGTCAGGTCCAGCTGAACGGCGTCGGGCGGAACCGCCTGCACATGGGGCGTGACGCCAGACATCAGTTCGATTACGTCGCCGTACTGCGCCTCGGTCAGCACAGCGTGCAGATGGAAGTGTGCGATATGCCGCTGACGCGTGTTCATCCTGCACTCCCCGGACTGCGGTGGCCGAACTTCTTCAGGTCGGCGGAGCGGGTCCCGGCGGGCTGCAGATCGGCGTACGGATGCAGCTGAGCCCCTGTCGTGCCGTTGGCGAGGGTGCGCCGCGGCTGGGCGGGGGTCGGGTGCGGGCGACGCTCGCCGAGGAGAGCGAGTGCGGCCTCGGGGCCGTTGTCGCGGCGGGTGGCGGCGATCTCGTCGAGGTCCCAGGCCATGGTGCCGACGACGGTACGACGGGTGCCGCGCACCTGGACCGTGCCGCGCACCAGCAGCAGCCCGCTGTGGAAGACGGTGTGCGCGCACGCCGGATGCGAATCCTCGAAGAAGGCCAGGTCGACCAGGCCGGAGCCGTCCTCCAGGGTGACGAAGATGATCCGCTTGCCGCTGGCGATCGGCGGAGTCTGCGTCGAGGCCCGTACCCCCGCGACCAGGACCTGCTGACCGGCGCGCAGTCCGGCCAGATGGGCCGCGTCGGTCGCGCCGATCTCCCGCAGCAGCCGATGGTGATGCTCCATCAGATGCTTGGAGACGTCGATGCCCAGGGTGCTCAACTCGGCGCTCAGGGCCTCGCGTCCGGTCATCTCGGGCAGCCCGCTCGGCTCCGCCCCGCCGACCGCCCCGGTATCGATGGGCAGTTGGCCCTCGCCTGCGGTCCGGTTGCGGGACTGGCGGTGCAACTCGGCGATCTGGAGCAGGAGATCACGCCGGGTGAGCCGGCCGTCGTGGAGACAGCTCAGGGCGCCGATCTCGGCGAGGCGTTCGGCGACCGGCCTGCTGGGCCGGCCTCGCTGCCAGAAGTCCGACAGTGATCCGTACGGCTGCCCCTCCTCGATCCGCGCGGACTCCTCCTCGCTGATGCCACGCACCTCGGACAGCGCGAGCCGTACACCCCACCGCTCTCCCTCGGCCTTCTCCACGATGTGTCTCACCCGGGAGCGGTTGATGTCCACGGGCAGGACCTGCACACCTCCCCGCCGGGCGTCGGCGACCAGGACACGCTTGGGCCACATACCCGGGTCGTGTTCGAGCAGACCGGCCAGCAGGTACGCCGGGTAGTGGGCCTTGAGCCAGGCACTCTGCAACGCGGGTACGGCGAAGGCGACCGCGTGGGCGCGGCAGAAGCCGTAGGCGCCGAAGGCCTCGACGGTCTTCCAGACCTCGTCCCGGACGGCCGCGCTGTAGCCACGCGCGCGTGCCAAGGCCTGGAACCAGTCCCTGACCCGTGGCAGCCGGGCCTTGTCGCCGAGTGCCCTCCGTGCGATCTCCGCCATCGCGTAGTCGCAGCCGGTCATGACCGCCAGCGTCTCGATGATCTGCTCGTGCCAGATGGTCACGCCGTAGGTGTCGGCGAGCACCGGTTCCAGGTCCGGGTGGGCGTAGGCGGGGGTGCCGCCATGACGGGCGGCGATGTACCGCTCGGGCATACCGCCCGCGACCGGGCCGGGGCGGAAGAGGCTGATGTCGGCGATGACGTCCTGCACGTCGCGCGGCTGGAGCCGGGACAAAAGATCTTGCTGGCCGGGCGATTCGAGCTGGAACAGACCCAGGGTCCGACTCTCCTGGATGAGCTTGAAGGCGAAGACGTCGTCGAGCGGCACCTGTTCCGGATCGTCCAGTTCGATACGGCGACCCGTTGTTCGTTCGATCTCCGTGACGGCGTGGGCCATCGCGGACTGCATCCGCACACCCAGGACGTCCAGTTTGATGTTGCCCAGCGCCTCGATCTCCTCCTTCGCCGCCATCGCCATGGGGTAGTCGCCCTGCGGGGTGGGCTGTACAGGCAGCCGGTCCAGCAGGGTCGCGTCGCTGATGACCACGCCACAGGGGTGCATGGCCATGCCGTGGACCAGGGAGTCGAGGCCCTCGGCCAACTCCCACAGCGGTCCGAACCGGTGTGCTTCTGCGGCCAGTTGACGCAGTTCGGGCAGTTCGGCGAGGGCGCCGGTGATGTCCGAGGCACGCAGGTGCGGGAAGCTCTTGGCGATCCGGTCGACGTCCGCGGGTGCGATGCCGAGGGCCAGGCCGGTGTCACGCAGTGCCCGGCGGGCGCGGTAGGTCTCGGGCATGGCGGTGACCGCGACCCGTTCCTTGCCGAACCGTTCGAAGATCGCGTCGTAGCACTCCAGGCGTCGGGCGGACTCCACGTCGATGTCGATGTCGGGCAGCCCCTTGCGCCGCTCACTGAGGAACCGTTCGAACAGCAGCCGGTGTTCGAGAGGGTTGGCGGTGGCGATGCCCAGCGCGTGGCAGACCATGGAACCGGCGCCCGAGCCGCGGGCGGCGACCCGGATGCCCAGTTCCCGGATGTCGGCGACGACCTGGCCGACGGCGAGGAAGTACGGGTCGTAGTTCAGCTTGGAGATCACGGCGAGCTCGTCGTCCAGCCGGCCGAGCGCCACTCGGTCGCGGTCGAGGCCACGTACGGCCAGGCCCGCCTCGCACCGCTCACGCAGCAACCGGCCGGCGGCGCCCGCACCGGGCCCGGCACCGAGTACGGAAGGTTCCGGCAGGTGGGGGGTACCCAGGCCCAGGTCGGCCACGGGGTCGAGGGCGCAGGCGTCCGCCGTGGCGGCGGTGTCGGCCAGCAGCCGTCGGGCCCGCCGGGCGTCGGCTCCGGCGCACTCGGCGACCGCGTACGCGATCTCCGTCATCCCTCCCTCGTCCTTCAGCCAGCGCTCCCCGCTGTCGAGGCGGCGCCGGTCGATCGGCCGCAGCAGCCGGGCGGCGTCCAGGACGTCGGCGAGACGGTGCTGGTCGGGGTCGGCATAGCGGACGGCATTGGTGAGGACGGCGGGGGTACGGGTTCGGTCGGCCAGGGCGAGGGTACGGGCGGCGAGGCGCAGGGAGCCGGGGCCGATACCCGTACCGGGGCCGGGGCCGATACCCGTAGCTGCACCGCCACCACCACCGCCGCTGCCCTTGCCACTGCCACCGGCACCGCCGATGCCACTGCCATCGGCGTCGATGAAGAAACGTTTGTGCATGATCACCTCCAGCCGCACCCCACTCCCGAACACCTCCCGCCAAGGCGCCAGCAAGCGCACCGCGACGTCCTCCCGGCCCACCGACAGGGCCCGCACCGGCTCCGAGAGCGGGCCGAGCAGCACAGTCAGACCGGGACCGCCGTACTCACGCAGCGCTTCCCAGGGCACCATCACCGGCGCCGCGCCGGACGCCGTACCGACATACGCGGCCGAGGCGATCCGGCACAGCCGCGCCCAGCCGGCCCGGTCCTGCGCGAGCAGCGTGAACCGCAGCGGCGGCTCGGCCACATGGGCGCCGCCGCGCACCGGGGTACGGCGCCGCCGGTCCGGGGGCGGCGGCGCGAGGGCGGCCACCGCCAGGTCGACGCCGAAGACCGGCCGGACCCCTTCCTTCGCACAGGCCCGGGCGAACCGTACGGCGCCGGTGACCGTGTCCCGGTCGGTGAGGGCCAGCGTCCCCATACCGCGCTCGGCGGCCCGCCGGGCGAGCAGCTCGGGGTGGGCGGCGCCGTAGCGGGCGGAATAACCGGACGCGACGTGCAGATGGGCGAAGCCCGTCATGCCGCACCTCCATCACTCCGTCCCTTTTCGGCCACGCATTCGATCACCAGTTCGACGATCGGCTCGTACGAGATTCGCACTTCCGTTCGATTGGTTCGTTCACTCTAGCCCCATCGACCCCGGTCAGCGACCTGATCAAGGACGACCGCAGCTGCTCGAAGGCCGTCGACGCCGCCACAGCCCCGTCCGTACGGCCTCGCGCCCGGCCTCGTACACAGCCTCCCGAACGGCGAAATCCCGCCCCTGGAAACCAGGGGCGGGACCGTCCCGGACCGATCGGACCGGGAGAGGGACAGCGCGCGTGAAGGACGCGCGGTAAGGGGCTCAGCCGATCTGCGTACCGGTGGCCGACAGCGCTTCCGTGACCGGCTGGAAGAAGGTCTCGCCGCCCGCGCTGCAGTCGCCGCTGCCGCCGGAGGTGAGGCCGATCGCACTGCTGCCCGAGAAGAGCGAGCCGCCACTGTCGCCGGGCTCGGCGCAGACGTCGGTCTGGATGAGCCCGTTGACGATGTCGCCGTTGCCGTAGTTCACGGTCGCGTTCAGACCGGTGACCGTGCCGGAGTGCACCTGGGTCGTGGAGCCGCTGCGGGTGACCGACTGGCCGACGGTGGCCGAGGCGGCGCCGGTGATCCGCTGGGAGCTGCCGTTGTAGAGGTTGACCTGACTCGGGTGGGCGACATCGGCCGTGTACTTGACCAGGCCGAAGTCGTTGCCGGGGAAGCTGGACGACTCGTTCTGGCCGATCACGCCGGACGAGTCCGACCAGGTCGAGATCGCCTCCGTGCAGTGCCCGGCGGTCAGGAAGTACGGCTCGCCGCCCTTGACCACGTTGAAGCCGAGCGAGCAGCGGCCCCCGCTGCCGGTGATCGCGTCGCCGCCTGCGACGAAGGTCCTGAACTCCCCCTTCGTACGCTGGAGTTCGACTGTGCCGCCGAGGCCGTCGACGACCTTGGTGAGCTTGCTCCACTCGGCTGCGGAGACGGTGCGGTCGGCGGTGACGACGACCTTGTTGGCCGTCGGGTCGACCGCCCACGAGGTGCCGGGGATGGTCGCGTCCCGCTTCAGCGTCGTACGGGCGCTGTCGAGTTCGGCGACGGAGTTCTCGACGATCCGCGCCCGGGCGCCGGCCGACTCGACGGTCCGGGCCGCCGTTTCGTCGAGCACGTTGACGACGAGGTTCTTCGTCTTCGCGTCGTAATACGTTCCCGCGACGTCGGCGCCGAGGTCCCTGGCGAGCGTCGAGGCGATCTTTCCGGCCGCCGGGACCGAAAGGGCCCTGGGTTCAGCGGTCTTGGCGACCTCGCTGGCGTTCGCACTCTGGAAGGTCAATCCCGCGGCCACGAGTGCGGTGATGCCCGCACCCACCATGGTGGCGCGGCGCCCTGATATGCGTCGGTGCTTCAACTTGTGTCCTCCTGTGGGGGGTTCGGCCGGGAGGTTGTGGGGACCTCCTTGTGCCGGTTGGACGCCGCCCACTATTCCGAGACGTTCGGGGAGCACACAAGGTCGACTTCAGGACGCGCGTAGACAAACGGGCGTGCGCCCCCACCCACGGCCCCACCTTGACAGTCCACGGTCATTTCACAGTTGCTTCACGCGAATTCGCACTGCAAACACTACGCGTGAGTAATGAGTGGGCACACCGTGAGGTCTAGTCCTGTCTTGAAATCGCCCTTTCGGGGCTCAACTCCAACAAGGAAGCGGCGGAAGGCAGTTGCTCCTGCACCGATTGCTCGAACGGATCGGACGGATCGGACGGATCGGACGGATCGACTGGCCCGGACGGCCCGGACGGACGTGATGGCCCGGATGGACCGGACGTCTCGGACCTCTCCCCTTGCGACGGCTCCACCGAGGGCGCGTCCGCCGACACGGCCGGCGACACGACCGGCGGTGCTGCGGCCGCTGGTGCGGCCGGCGGCCCGGCCGGCTGCTGCGCCCGTTCCAGGAAGCGGAGCAGTTCCACCGGGAAGGGCAGGACGAGCGTGGAGTTCTTCTCGGCCGCGACCGCCACCACGGTCTGGAGCAGCCGGAGTTGGAGTGCCGCGGGCTGCTCGGACATCACTCCGGCGGCCTCCGCGAGCTTCTTCGACGCCTGCAGCTCGGCGTCCGCGTTGATGACCCGCGCCCGGCGTTCCCGGTCGGCCTCCGCCTGCCGGGCCATCGAACGCTTCATGGTCTCCGGCAGGGACACGTCCTTGATCTCGACCCGGTCGATCTGCACACCCCAGCCCATGGCCGGACTGTCGATCATCAGCTCCAGCCCCTGGTTGAGCTGCTCCCGGTTGGACAGCAGATCGTCCAGGTCACTCTTGCCGATGATCGAGCGCAACGAGGTCTGCGCCATCTGCGAGACCGCGAACCGGTAGTCCTCGACCTGGACGATCGCCTCGGCCGCGTCGACCACCTTGAAGTAGACGACGGCGTCCACGCGCACGGTCACGTTGTCCCGGGTGATGCCCTCCTGCGCGGGCACGGGCATCGTCACGATCTGCATGTTGACTTTGCGGATCCTGTCCACGAAGGGCACGATCACGGTGAACCCCGGCCCGCGCACACTCGACGTGAGGCGCCCGAGGCGGAACACCACACCTCGCTCGTACTGTTTGACGACCCGCGCCGCAGCCGCCACGTACAGCACTCCGGCGGACGCGACAGCGACTCCCGCCGTCACCAGCTCCTCGACCATGCCGGCCCCCAGGGTCCGAAGTGGGCGTATGCAGGGGAGACTTCCTGTACTTCGAAGGTAACTCCGTCGGGCGGACAAGGGCGAGCCCCCGCACGCGGGTTGCGTACGGGGGCTCGCCTGCTGCCGGCCGGCTGCAAGGTCGGACTGTGCGAAAACCGATGGTGCCGTGGGGCGGACCCGTGGGGCAGGCCCTAGAAGACGCTTACGCCGTAGGCGCTCAGAGCCTCCGTGACGGGCTGGAAGAAGGTCGTGCCACCGGAGGAGCAGTCGCCGCTGCCGCCCGAGGTCAGACCGTAGGCGATGCCGCTGTTGGAGTAGAGCGGGCCGCCGGAGTCGCCGGGCTCGGCGCAGACCGTGGTCTGGATCATGCCGTAGACGACGTCGCCGCCGCCGTAGTTGACGGTCGTGTTCAGCGCGGTGACCCGGCCGCTGTGGATGCCGGTGGTGGAACCGCGACGGTAGACCGTGGTGTTCACGGACGGGGTGGCGGCGCTGGTGATGTCGACGCTGCCGACGGTGCCCGAGATCGAGCTCGTGGGGTAGCTCGTCGAGTACTTGACGAGACCGTAGTCGTTGGTCGGGAAGCTGGACCCGGCCGTCGACCCGAGGGTGGTGGTGTGGCCCGAGTTCGACCACCACGTGCCCGCGCCGTCGGTGCAGTGACCGGCGGTCAGGAAGTAGTAGGTGGAGCCGCTGCGGACGTTGAAGCCCAGGGAGCAGCGCCAGCTACTCGCATAGATTGCGTCGCCGCCGGAGATCAGTTTGCTGAACTTGCCCGGGGTCTTCTTGATGGTGATGGCGTCGGCGGTGCTGCCCGCCTGCCGCTTGATCTTCGCGATCTCCGCCTTGGAGACCGTGCTGTCGACGGTGACGACAACGCGGTTCGTCTTGGCGTCGACGGCCCAGGCGGTGCCCGGGATGTCGGCCTTGAGTACCGAGCCGCTCGCCTTCGTGAGCTGGGCGGTGCTGAAGGTGGTGACGTCGGCGGCGGTCGCGTTGGGGATGGTGATGGCGGCCGCGGCCACGAGTCCGGTGCTGACGGCGATCAGCCGGGTCCGTCTCGTGATGCCACTGCGGGGGGTGGTGCGCTTGATCCTCACTTGTCGTTCCTCCACATGGGAAGTCGGGGGCCCGCGTGGGGTCGGGGCCCGTGAGGCGCAGTCGGAGCCGCTCTGCCCGGATTCCGGACATGCTGTGACCCTGACAAGCGCTGGGTGGAAGTATTCGGCCGTTCGACCGGTCGACGCAAGAGCGCCTTCCGGCCGCGCACTGTTCAACCCCTGTACGACTCACAGGGGTTGAACAAGAAACTCGGTACTTACTCGGTACTTACTCGGTGTTTCTCTCGGTGTTTCTCTCGGTGTTCTATCGGTGGTCTCGCGGTGTTCCGACGAAGATCGCGCTCCCCCGCGGCTATCGCGACGTCCAGCGTATTTCCCGGCGGGGGAAACGGGCAGACGAAATGGTCGGCGAACGCGCACGGTGGGAGCAGGCTCCGGTTGAAGTCCACCGTTGTGCGCCCGTCGGCGTCCGGGGCCGCGGGGCGCAGGAATCGGAAGCGGTAACTGCCGTCGCCGCTGGTGGAGTCGGCGAAGACGGCCCACAGCGTGCCGTCCTCCTCGACCGTCACGCGCAGCGCCAGCTCCTGCCCGTCGAGCGTGAACGTCAGTTCACCGCCGAGCCCGAGCCCGCGCTCCCGCCCGTCCGCGTTCGCGACCCGCACGGTCCGCCGCCCGTCGTACGGCGTGAACCTGCCGGGCACCGACCAGCGCGGGTCGTACGGGGTCACCTCGACGCCCTTGAACGCCGTGCGCGTCTCGGCGGCGGGGTCGAAGTCGCGTACGCCCCAGCTGCCCTCGCGCACCAGTACGACCAGGCGTCGGTCGCCGACACCGACCCGGGCCGCGCCCGCCGGACCGGAGTCGGCGGTCAGCCGGACCTTCCCGGCGAAGGGCTCACCGTCGAGCGTCAGCCCGTCCGTGGCCCCGGCGTCCAGGACGATCCCGTCGCCGTCGGCCGTCCAGCGGCCGGGGACGGCCGGAAGCCGACCGTCCGGAAAGTCCTCGATCCAGTGCGTACCGACTAGTGCGAGGGGCCCGTAGGGCGCCGACACCGTCTCGATGCGCCGTTCGTGCCACCTCTGCCACGCCTCGGACACCTCCGCCGTCATGAACTCACTCCAGCTCACTCCCTGGAATCACTCCGTGCGCCGCCTCCGGCCCACGCCCCGGACCGCACGTTCTGTGCACGGCCGGTACACAACCTGTATGTCATCTTTATCGGTGCGACGCCCTGTCAGCCCGTCCATACGGGTCTCGCGGCGCACGGCACAAGCACAGGACACGAGCACAGGACACGAGCGCGGGTCCACGCCCCGGTGCCCGTACGGTCACGACGCGCCCCCGGCGCTCACGACTGGCCCGGCGCACTGCTTGACCGGCCGGGCCAGCCCCAGGTGCTCCCGGAGGGTGCTGCCCGGATAGAAGGTACGGAACAGGCTCCGGTGCTGAAGCAGCGCCACCGTGCCGTTGACAAGGCGCTCCAGGTCACGGCGCGGCTCGGCGGGGACGAGGTGGAAACCGTCGACGACGCCGGACGCGTGCCAGGCGGTGATCAGCTCGGCGAGGTCGACGGGGCCACCCCGGTACAGCGGGCCCTGCGCACTCGGCCGGGGACCGCCGCCCCCGTGCCCCGGCTCGGCCGCGTACTCGCCGCCGCCGAGGTCGACGACAAGGCTCGCGAGGACCCGCAGCTCGTCCGGGTCACGTCCCAAGTCCTCTGCCGCAAGCCTCAGTTCGTCCCGTACGGCACCCGCCTGTGCGGCGCTCACCGCCCGGACGAGCACCACGTCGGCGTACCGGGCCGCGAGCCGCCGGGCCTGCGTCTCGGTGGCGTCGACGACACGGACGGGGTGCCCCTGGGACGGCTTCGGCAAGGCGGAGGGGCCCGTGGAGGGGCCCGTGCCGGAGAAGGTGGCGCTCTCGAAGTCGACATGGTGCGGCTTGCCTTCGTCGACGAACCGGCCGGTCGCCAGGTCCCGTGTCCCGGCGTCACCCTCCTTGCTGTCCCACAACCGGGCTGCTCTGTCGGCGACTTCACCGATCTCCCCAGGCGGTGTGCCGCCGGGAGCAGCCCGACGGCGCCCGAAAAGCCGGGTGGCGGTCTCGGCCCCAGCCTCAGCCTCAGCCTCAGCCACGGTCCGATCCTCGGCCCCGCTCCCGGTCCCGGCCTCGGTCGCCGGCAGGTCGAGCTGCCGGCCGGCCCGGCCGCCGCTGACCCGGACGAGGGTCGCCAGGGCCGCCCGGGCGTGGAAGGGCTCGGCGTACGTGGTGGTGCCGGTGGCCACCAGACCGATCCGCGCGGTGGCGGGCGCGATCCGGGCGAGCACGCCGAGCGCGTCGGGACCGGGGTGCGCGAAGGAGTCGCCGAGCGTCACGAAGTCGAGCCCGCCGCTCTCGGCGAGCCGCGCCGCCTCGACGTACAGGTCGACGTCGGGCAGGGCCTGCTGTCCGGCCACGGGCTGATCGACGGCGGCGGCCAGGTGCAACAGCCCCCGGCCGTGCGTTGAGGTCATGAGGACGAACCTTTCGTCGGTGCCACAGCACCCGCGTGACAAGTAGGGGGAGGCGTCATGCGGCGGTGCCGTGACCGGCCACCGGTTCGACACCGCGCTCGGAACCGTTCTCGACACCGCTCTCAGCTATGAGCTCGTCATCGCGCCCGGTACCGCGCCCATCCGCGACGCGCTCAGCGCCCTGCCCGACACCGCGCACGTCGTCGCCGTCGTCGTCGCCGATGCCGTCGTGCCGGGCCGCCGTCCATAGAAAGGCCAGTGCGGCGCGCGCGGTCGCGTCGTTCTGCCGGAACGCGGGCCCGCCGGTGCGCGGCCGGGTGAATGCTCCGGAGCCCCGCGCCTCCGTGTGCGGTCCGAGCGCGAAGCGCCGTGGGTGCGGCCGGCCGTCCCGGTCCAGGAGCCGTCCGTCACCGCGGTCCACGGCGAGCAGCCCCTCGGCGGTCACGCCGACCCCGTCGTCGTACAACTCGCGCAGCAGGCTGTCGCGGGCACGCTCCAGCGTGGGTTCCGGCAGCCGCGCCTCGACAAGCGCGCGGGCCTCCACCGAAGCTCCGGGCACACTGGCACCGCCCGCCCGGAACACCCCGTCCTCGGCGGTGACGGTCACGTCGGCGCCGAGGAAGTTGAGGAGACCGGCCCGGGACAGCGCGAGCATCTGCCGCAGCCGGGGTCCGGGCGGCCCGGAGGCGAGATAGCTGAAGTAGCCGTGCCACCAGGACCCGATGTCCCCGAGCCGCACGAGTTGCCCGTAGACAGAGAGCAGCCCGAGAAAGACAGCCAGATCCGGGCTGTACGAAGGATCATGACGTCGCGTCAGATCATCCCGGATGTACTCCCGCAGCCCCTCCTGAAGCGCTTCGTACGACGGATACCGCACGCCCTCGAGCGGCCGGTCGAGGGCGTCGAGGTCGAGCCGGTCGGCCGGATCGGGCACGGTCGAGGCGACCAGCACCTCCCGCTCCGCCGGGTCCGCGGCTGCGTACTTCTCCTCGAAGTCCGACCAGGCGCCTCTGGTGCGCTCCGGGTGGACGGTGAACAGCCGGTGGTAGTGCGCGAATCCCAACTCCTTCTCCACCAGCGGCCACACATCCCGCCGGAAGTCGAAGCCGTCCGGCCGCGCGAGCAGGGCGTCCACCTCGTCCGGCCCGAAGAACCTTGGCAGGGGCGGTCGTTCACCGGTCCAGTCGTAGTCGATCTTCGAGTGGTACGGCACCCCGCGCCGGGAGCCGACGTACAGCACCGGCTCACGCCCGGACGGCAGATAGGTCAACTCCCCCTCGCCGCTGCCGGGATCGCCCCCGGAACTCTCCTCGAAGCGTCCGCCGCGCCCCTCCGTGAGCAACACCATCAGGTCGACGAAGGCCAGCCCGAAACCCCGCACGAGGACGGGCTCACCGGGCCGCAGCGCGGACAGGTCGCTGTCGGCGGTGAAGTCTGGCGGCAGATGCACCAGCCCGTTGGCCTGCGCGTACGAGGCCAACTCGCGCTGCTCGTCGTCGAGTTCGGCGTCGAGATGGCCGAGGGTCAGCACCACGAGATCGGCGAGCAACGGCCGGGCACGCCCCTCCAGCCACACCTGCTGGCGCCCCTCGCGCGGCCCGGCGATCCGCAGGGCGCGCCCGGCGTGGTACTGGACGCGGATGCCGGGCGGCAGGGCGGCCACCGTGTCCTCGTACACCCAGTTCAGGTAGGCGCCGAGGCGTTGGCGGTCCGAGAAGACGCGGCCGTCGATGTCCGCCCACTCGTGCAGCGTGGGCCCCGGGCGCACCGGGCCGACCATGGCCACCGTCTCGTCGGTGAACATGGTGACGTCCTGGGCCTGCGAGTTCATCCACAGCAGCGGGGACTGCTCCTGGCGCCAGATACGGCCGGCACCCGGCGGATGCGGGTCGACGAGATGGATGTCGAGGCCCGAATCCCCGTACAGCTCGGGGGCGTTGGCGGCGATCCGCTCCAGGAGACCGGTCCCCCGCGGACCGGCCCCCACGATGACAAGCACAGGCCTCATCGCACCCGCTCCGCCCTGTGCGTGCGGACGGCGGCCGGGAGCGCCGCGCCGTGCGGTTGTTCCAGGTACCGGGGTGGGGACGAAGGTGGAGGTGGGGGCGGGGCCGACGCGGCCAGGGTGTGCGAGGACATGGAAAGGCTCCGTGACGCGATGGGTCGAACACGGTGATGCCTTCACACGGGTGTCGCAGGGCGCGCGGTACGGCGCACATGGCAGCAGTACGACGTACGGGGCGCGCTGTACGGCCGAGCCCCTCAGCAGGGCCGTCCTCCGACTCTACGGCGACGTTTCCCCTCACTGTCAAGGGTGTCCGAACTGTGAGCGCTTCGTCTCACGTCGGTTGACGCCAAACCGGATGCCTGTTCCACTTGCCCCATGCATCCACAGCAGTGGCTGGTCAAACGCTCCCACATCGATCTCGGTCGAGTGTGGTCCTCCTCCTGTTGAGCTGACCCCCTGCGCGCCCGCTCGGCCGGGCGCCTTTTCGCGTTCTCCCGCGCACCTCACCTTTCACCCGAGCCTTCACACACCGCACACCCCTCCCCCTCAAGCACTCCCCATTCCCTTTCGCGTTCCTTTCCCGTTCCTTTCACGCATGTTCGCGCGGACACGGGCAAGGAGACGCACAACATGCAGACCTACACAGACCTACAGCGAACAGGAGCCGGCCTCCGCGGATCTCGCCACGACAGATCGAGGCCTGACCCGACGTCAGACGCGTCCCGGACACGACTGGGCCTCCCATGACCACGCCTGAGGCTCCGTCAGGAAAGCGGGCAGGCCTCTCATTCACCCATACGTCCCAACGCTCACCCATACGCCACGAAGAATCATATTTCACTCTCAGTCAGCAGTCGGACACAGCAAGACCCTTGCGGCAACGGGCCTCTCGACGAAATGGTTGTGCACCAGTACCGTCACGAAACCCCCGCGCGGCGTCTATTCACTTGGCGCGCCATCCGCATCATGGATGACCATAGGGATGCGGAAAGCATGAGAGACCGCTGTGAGAGGAGGCGTCCATGGGATCGGTACGCAAGGCGAGTGCCTGGCTTGGCCTCGTCGACGACAACAACGATGACGAGCGTTACTACGACGACGACTACTCCGAGGGGACCGAGCAGCCCGGGGATGCCTGGGTCACGGACCCCCGGGTCAAGGTCGCGGGCGAGGTGGCCGAGGAGAAGGGCCGCCGCATCGGCACGGTCACCCCGGACAGCTTCCGGGACGCCCGCGCCATCGGCGAGCTCTTCCGGGACGGCGTTCCGGTCATCATGAACCTCACCGCCATGGAGGCCGCCGACGCCAAGCGCGTCGTCGACTTCGCGGCAGGCCTCATCTTCGGCCTGCGCGGCTCCATCGAGCGGGTGTCCAACCGCGTGTTCCTGCTGACCCCCGCCGACACGGAGATCGTCAGCGGGGAGGCGCAGCCGCACCGGGCGGACGGTTTCTTCAACCAGAGCTGAGCAAGGCAGCTCACCGGCACCGCCGTCCGTTGTTCAGGTCAGCGGAAGGCGTCAAGTCCGGTGAGCGCCTTGCCCAGCACCAGCTGGTGCATCTCGACGGTGCCCTCGTACGTGAGCACCGACTCGAGGTTCGTCGCGTGCCGCATCACGGGGTACTCGAGCGAGATCCCGTTGGCGCCGAGGATCGTCCGGGCCGTACGACAGATGTCGATGGCCTCTCGTACGTTGTTGAGCTTGCCGAAGCTGACCTGCTCGGGACGCAGGCGGCCGGCGTCCATGCGCCGCCCCAGATGATGGGCGAGCAGAATCCCCTTGTGCAGCTCGACCGCCATGTCGGCGAGCTTGGCCTGGGTGAGCTGGAACCCCCCGATGGGCCGCCCGAACTGCTCACGCGTCTTCGCGTAGTCGACGGCCGCCTCGAAACAGGACCGGGCGGCGCCCATGGCACCCCAGACGATCCCGTACCGGGCGTGGGAGAGACAGCTGAGGGGCCCGCGCAGCCCGGTGACATCAGGCAGCACGGCATCGGCCGGCAACCTCACGTCATCGAGCACCAGCTCACTGGTGACGGAGGCGCGCAGGGACCACTTGTGCTTGATCTCGGGCGCGGAGAACCCGGGGGTGTCGGTGGGGACGACGAACCCGCGGATGCCGTCGTCGGTCTGCGCCCACACGACGGCCACGCCGGCCACGGATCCGTTGGTGATCCACATCTTCCGCCCGTTGAGCACCCAGTCACCGCTGCCGCCGTCGCGCTTGGCGTACGTACGCATGCCTGCGGGGTCGGAGCCGTGGTCGGGCTCGGTCAGCCCGAAGCAGCCGATGACGTCACCGGCGGCCATGCTCGGCAGCCAGTGCTGCTTCTGCTCCTCACTCCCGAAAGCGTGGATGGCGTACATGGCGAGAGACCCCTGCACGGAGACAAGAGACCGGATACCGGAGTCGGCGGCCTCCAGCTCCAGGCAGGCCAGCCCGTACTGCACGGCGGACGCGCCGGCACAGCCGTAGCCGGTGAGCGACATCCCCAGGGCGCCGATGCCGCCCAGCTCTCGGGCAAGCCCCCTGATGTCCGGCAGCTCACCCTCCTCGAACCACCCGGCGACATGGGGCAGCACGCGGTCCGCCGCCCAGGTCCGGACGGTGTCCCTGATGGCCAGGTCCTCCGCGTCCAGCAGATCGTCGAGGCCGAGCGGGTCGGCGGGATCAAAAGGGGGCAGCTTCGCGAACACAGCCACAGGAGCCTCCGGCAACTTAAACTAGCACCGCTAGTTACGATGCGCCCGACGCTACGCCCGCAATTCCGCCGGTACAACCCGACGGGGCCCGCCGGCACCTCAGGTGCACATCCCGGACGACTGTCCCACCGAACTCCATGTGCCGCCCGCGACCCGCGGCTGGCCCTGCCCTGCCCGCCCGCCCGCCAGTGGCACACACCCGCACCCGCCGACGTCTCCGCACCCCCACAGGAGAGACCCACCCCTCAAGCGACCGCCACGGGCGGCGCGTGGGCGGGAGACCCCCCGGCGATCACACCGTCGCACCCGCACCCGCCGACGCACCCGCACCCCCACAGGAGAGGCCCACCCCTCAAATGACCGTCACGGGCGGTGCGTGGGTGGGAGCCCCCCCCCCGGCGGTCACACCGGCACGCGTGCCCCCTCGACCTCGCGAGGCCCCGGCACCGCGACCGACGCCTCAGCGGCGCCGCCACACTGCATCACCCGCGGCAACCGCAACGCCATCACCGCCCCCAGCACCAACAACCCCGCACTCACCAGCAACGTCACATGCAGCCCGTGCACAAACGCATCCCGAGCCGCCGCCCGCAGGGCAACCCCCGGCGACCCCCCGAGCCGCCCGGCAACCTCGTACGCCTCGCCCAGCGAATGCCCCGCCGCGGCCGACGCCGACGCCGGAACCCCCGGCACCGACCCCACCCCCGGCGCGTACGCCGCGTTCATCACACTGCCCAGGAGCGCGATCCCGATCCCCGCGCCCAGCTGGTACGACGTCTCACCGATCGCCGCCGCCCCGCCCGCCTGCGCCGCCGGAGCCTCGCTCAGCATCGACTCGTACGCCCCGAAGAGCGTCGTCTCCAGGCCGAAGCCCAGCAACACGAACCCGGACAGCATCAGCCCCGGGTTGTCCTCGCCGCCCATCGCCGTCAGCAGTCCGACCGCCGCCGCGGTGAGGCAGAACCCGGCGCACACCATCGCCCTCGGCCCGAACCTCCGCAGCAGCCGCGCCCCCGCGAGCCCGGCCGCCATCGCCGCCACCGTCAGCGGCAGCAGCCGTAGCCCCGTCTCCAGGGGCGAGAGGTCCAGCACCAGTTGCAGATACTGCGCCGCGATCAGCTCGAGTCCGACCAGCGCGAGCATCGCCAGCACGATGCACCCGACGGACGTACTGAAGGCCGGCCGCGCGAACATCCGCAGGTCGACCAGCGGATACGTACGCCGTCGCTGTCTCCGTACGAAGGCGACCAGCAGCGCCGCGCCCACCACCAGCGGCACCAGCGTCAGGAGGTTCCCGGCACCTTCCCCGCCGCCCAGCCGCTTCACGCCCAGGACGACGCCGAACAGCCCGCCCGCCGCTGTCAGCGCGCCGACCACGTCCCACGGCCCGGCACCGCGCTCACCGCGCGACTCGGGCAGCAGCAGCCGGCCGACCGGCAGGCTGACCAGCATCAGGGGGATGTTGACGAGGAAGACCGAACCCCACCAGAAGTGCTCCAGCAGGAAGCCGCCGAGCAGCGGGCCGACCGCCGCGCCCACCGCCGCCACCGCGCTCCACACACCGATCGCCAGCGCCCGTTCGCGCCGGTCGGGAAAGACCTGGCGAAGGATCGAGAGCGTCGCCGGCATGATCATCGCACCGCCGACGCCCAGCAGCGCCCGCGCCAGGATCAGCAACGACGCACTGCCGGCGAAAGCGGCCAGGCCGGAGGCGACGCCGAACAGTCCGTATCCGAGGAGCAAAATCCGTCTGCGGCCGACCCGGTCGCCCAGCGTGCCGAAAAGGATCAGCAGTGAGGCGCAGACCAGCGGGTAGACGTCGACGATCCAGAGCAGCTCTATCGCGCCGGGCCGGAGATCCTCGCTGACGGCGGGCACCGCCACATGCAGCACGGTCGCGTCGACCGCGACGAGCAGCAGACTCGTGCAGAGGACGAGGAGTACGACCCAGCGGTTGGCACTCGCACCGGCCGTCCGACGGCGCGGCGCTGCGGCAGCCGTGGTCGTCCCGGACATGTACGTACCTCCAAGATTCCCTCGCGTTCGGCGATCCTCGGGGTGGGGACTCCCCGGGGGTCTGGGCTGAGGAGGAGCGGTGGTCCTCAGTCCGCGCGGCGAAAGGCGAGTGGTCCGACAGCGTACGCGAGTTCGCACCGGCGAAAAGTGGCGGACCTCTCACCCCTCCACGGGAGCTCGTGTGGCGTGCGCCACGCGTCCGGCGGGCCGCCCGCTCCCCCGACCGCCCTCGTTCGGTCACCCGTCGATAATCGACCGGTGACAGATCTTGGAACCCGTCCGCTCCCCGCGCCGCAAACGCTCCGCCGTGCCGCGCCCGCCCTCCTCGGGTACGTGGCCGTCCGTGTGCTGGGCCTGGTCGCGCTGGCCCTGTGGAGCGCGGCGCGGGACAAGAGCGCGTACAAGCTGCTGACCGCCCGCTGGGATTCGCTGTGGTACACGCGGGTCGCCGAACTCGGCTACGGCTACGAGGTGCGCCTGCCGAACGGTGACGTCCACTCGAACCTCGCCTTCTTCCCGCTGCTGCCCTGGCTGGAGCGGCTTCTGTCATCGGTTACCCCGATGTCGTACGCCGACGCGGGATTCACGGTGAGCGCCCTGGCCTCCCTGGCCGCCGCGTGGGGCGTGTTCGCGGTCGCCGACCATGTGTACGGCCGTCGGGCAGGGGTGTACGCCGCAGTGCTGTGGGCGGTCCTGCCGGTCGGGATCGTCCAGTCGATGGCGTACAGCGAGTCGCTGTTCACGGCCCTGGCCGCATGGTCCCTGTACGCGGTCCTCACCGGCCGCTGGCTCACGGCGGGCACCCTGGCTCTGCTGGCGGGCCTGACCCGCCCGGTGGGACTCGCGGTGGTGGCGGCGGTATGGGCAACCGCCATCGCCTCGTTCGGCACCTGGCCCGGCAACTCCTCCGATACCGAGTCCAGCCCCGCTTCCAGCCCCGAGTCCAGTGCCGCTTCCCGTACCTCGTTCGTACGACGGCGAAGCGCGCCCGCTCCGCACGGCGCACCCGTCTGGCGCCGCGCCCTCGGCATGCTGATCGCGCCGCTCGGCGCCGCCGGCTACGTCCTGTGGGTCGGTCATCACACCGGCAAGGGGCCGCTGGGCTACCTGGACGTCCAGGCCGGCTGGCGCAACGGTTTCGACGGCGGCGCCGCGTTCGCCCGCTTCGTCGCCGCCAAGTTCACGTCCTTCCCGTCGGCACTGGCCGGGGTCGGGCTGATCGTCGGTGTGGGCCTGCTGATCTGGCTGTTCGTCACCTGTGTACGGCAGCGCCAGCCACTGCCGTTGCTCGTGTACGCGGGTGTCGTCACCGTGCTCGCCCTCTGCGCGTCGAGCTACTTCGGCTCGAAACCACGCCTGTTGCTGCCCGCCTTCCCTCTCCTGCTGCCGCTCGCCCTGGCCCTGGCCCGGCTGCGTACGGCCCGATCGGTGCTGGTGACGGGCGTGGTCGCGGTGGCCTCGGCGGTCTACGGCGCGTTCTGGCTGAACGGCTCCGGTCCCCCCTGAGCGACCTTCCGGCGAATTCCGGACAACCAACTGGTGAACCAATTCGAAAGAGCCATAAAACAGCGCCCACCGGGCCACACCCGCTTGATCAATGAAAATGCAGGGAACCTGGGCCGCCGAATAGGGATTCCGGTGAATTAAACATCACCTTGAGAGCAATCCCACATCACATCGTCATTACAAACCGGCGGATCGGCCGGAGATCCGCGCTCACTCGCTGTAACGTCGATTGGGTGCGTACTGAAGGAGATCTCGCCCGTCTGGACCGGGTGTTCGCGAGGCTCGACCGGGAGCCGAGCCGGCCGACCCACATCGATGTGCCGAAGATGAGCAGGCACAGGATCGCGCTTCTTGTCGCGACCCTGGTCTTCTATCTCGCCACCGTGTGGGCCGTCGTGATCACCTCATGGCTGGTCCGGCTCGACTGGCAGGTCATGTTCTTCCGGCCCTATCAGCAGTGGCCGGAGATCCACGCGATCCTCGACTACTACGTGGTGCTCGGTCAGCGCGGCCCCACCGCCGTGATGATCTCGGCCTGGCTGGGCTGGCGAGCCTGGCGTCAGCACACCCTGCGTCCGCTGCTCACGTTCGGCGCGGCGCTGCTGCTGCTCAACGTCACGGTCGGTGCCGCGAAGATCGGCATGGGCCGCCTCGGACCGCACTACGCGACCACCATCGGCTCGAACGAGATGGGTATGGGCGGGGACATATTCCCCAGCGGTCACACCGCGAACGCCGTGGTGACCTGGGGCATCCTGGCCTATCTGGCCTCGACCCCGCGGGCCAGGCGCTGGCTGTCCGCCAGTTCGGCGCTGATGTCGCTCGGCGTCGGCCTCACCACGGTCTATCTGGGCACGCACTGGCTGAGCGATGTCGTCCTGGGCTGGGTCGCGGGCCTGCTGGTCCTGCTGGCGCTGCCGTGGTGCGAGCCGATGATCACTCGCGCCGAGACCTGGATACTGGAGCAGCGCGACCGCAGGCGCGCCCGGGGCACCAGCGCCGCGCCCGTCCCGGCCCGGGTCGGTACGCCGGCGATGGTCACGCCGCACGCGACCGCCGGGCAGGAGGCCACGGCCCGCGAGGACACCGCCCCGGCGGCCCATCTGTCACGGGCACCCGCGCACCCCGCGCATCCGGCCCCGCACCCGCACGCGAGCCGTTCGGAGCGCACCCCGGTCACCCCGGCCGGCAGCCGCCGCCCCCCGCACGCGGACCGTGCCCCGCGCGCCACCGGCAACCCGTCGACCCGCCCCCTGCCCGGCAGCAGCTGAGCCAGGGGCCCGGCGGGGTCGGCTTCAGCCCTTCCAGCAGCGCGTCACCCGACCGCCGGTGACCTCGAAGTTCAGCCGCCCCGACCGGTACTCCATGGTGATGATCGCCCCGGGCGGCAGGGACCGCACCGCCGACCAGCCGCGCTCGCGGGCGAGCCGTTCGGCCCCGGCCGCATCGAGACCGACGTAGCTGTCCGGGCTGTCCTGGGCGTCCTGGGGTTCTTCGGGCCTGGGATTCGGTGACATGCCCGTCACGGTAGGCGCCCACCGGCGGCCGGGGAAGCCCGGCCCCGACCCCACGCATCACTCGTCCGACTCCGGTCACACTTCTGTCACAAGATCGCGCCACTCGTTTCAAGCGATAATCAGCACGCGCACACCACACGCAAGGCCGGTCACCCAAACTACCGGCGGCCATTCGAACGTAATTCGCCACCTCTGCGCGATCCCCTCATAAACCCCGTCGAAGATCGCCGGAAGGGCACTACGGAGACGGCGAATTGCCCCGGCCACCCCCACCACTACGCCTTACCGGTTTCTTATACACGCCATACGTGCTGATGCCACGCGTCTCGGCCGCCACCCCTGGCGACAGAACGCATAAAACACCCACGACTTCCCCACATAACCTCCGCACGCCACCGCCCCGCATCCTCAGGACACCGACCCTGAGCTGCTCCCGCTCCCGATATGCGGCGATCGCTCCGCCGCGCGGGACAGCCGGTCCCTGGAGGTCCTGATCGCGTCGACGAGTTCCGCGGGCTCCAGCACCTCGAACTCGAAGCCCGTCAACATGACATGGATGACCATCACGTCGAGGCTCCCGGCCCCGGTGCGCAACAGACAGGCTTCATCGCCGTCCGGCTCCAACGTCCCGGAGGAGGGCGAGATCCGCGCGGCGGCCTCGTCGAGGGGCACCAGCAGCCGGATGACGGCGTGCGTGGCGTACGCACGCGTGGAGACGCCCTGGGAGACATAGGCGGCGAGATCGTCGGCGGGAGGCGTACGAGGGGCGAAGCGCGGTCCGTGCGGCGGCTTCGGCGTGATGCGGTCCACGCGGAACGTACGCCAGTCGGCGCGGTCGACGTCCCAGGCGACCAGGTACCAGCGCCGCTCGGTGCACACCAGGCGGTGCGGTTCGACGGTACGGCGGGACACAGCCCCTTCGTGCCCCCGGTACTCGAAGCGCAGCCGCTCCGTGTCCCGGCACAGATGGGCGAGTTCGGTGAGGACGGCCGGGTCCACGGCGGAGGGCTGCGGCCCGCGCAGCATCGGCACGGTGAAGGCGTTCAGGGCCCCGACCCGTCGCCGCAGCCGGTCGGGCAACACCTGTTCGAGCTTGGCCAGCGCCCGTACGGAGGTCTCGCCGATGCCCTCGATGCCCTGCCCGGCAGCGGTCCGCAGCCCGACAGCCACGGCGACCGCCTCGTCGTCGTCCAGCAGCAGCGGCGGCAGCTCGGCCCCGGCACCGAGCCGGTAGCCACCGCCGGTGCCCGGACTGGCGTCCACGGGATAGCCGAGGTCGCGCAGCCGGTCCACGTCCCGGCGGACGGTACGAGGGGTCACCCCGAGGCGGTCGGCCAGGTCCGGGCCCGACCACTCCCGGTGGGCCTGAAGCAGCGAGAGCAGGCGCAGCAGCCGTGCCGAGGTCTCCAACATGGGGCGAGTCTGCCAGCGGTCGCGGACAGCCGCTGTCCTCAACGGCCATGGCAGGTAGGCCGCCCGCGTGGGACGCCGCTGCCCCACCCGGTCCGGAGACAGGGTGGGGCAGCGTGCCCGAAGCAGGGGAAGCGGCTCAGAAGTCGAGCTTCTGGCCCGGCATGATCAGGTCGGGACTGTCGCCGATGACGGCCTTGTTGGCGGCGTAGAGGTGCTGCCAGGTGGTCGTGTACCGGGCGGCGATGCCGCTCAGGGTGTCACCCACGCGGACGGTGTAGTCGCCACGGGAGGAGCTGCGGCCGGTGTGGGCCGGGGAACGCTCCGGCGCCTTCGAAGGAGCCTTCGACGCGGCGGACTCACCGGAACCGGTCGACTTCCCGGCGGACCGGCCGGTGGACGAGGTGGCCGACTTCTTCGTCGACTTGGTGGTGGCCGAACCGGAGCCCGCGTCGGAACCCGAGTTGGAGCCCGATGCCGCGGGAGCGCTCCCGGCGGCCCCGGCGCGCGCCGAACAGGTCGGCCAGGCGCCCCAGCCCTGGGCACCCTGAACCTTGGTGGCGACGGCGATCTGCTGGGACTTGCTGGCCCCGTCGGCGGTGGCCGCGTAGGCCGTGCCGCCGTAGGCGCGCCAGGTGCCGGCGGAGAACTGGAGTCCTCCGTAGTACCCGTTGCCGGTGTTGATGTGCCAGTTTCCGCCGCTCTCGCACTGGGCGATGCGGTCCCACACCCCGCTGTCCGCCGCCGCGGCGTTGCCTGTCGCGGCCAGCAGTCCGAGGGGGGCGAGCAGAGCCGCCCCGGCGAGGACCGCCGTCTTGCGCGTCTTGCGGGTGTAACTATCGGCACATTCGGACATGTAGATCCCTCTCCACAGACCCGGGCTCCCCCTGACCGGAGCGCGTCGGCCGCGTGTGAACGCGGTCGGCACGCTCCGCCCCGTCCGTCGGCGGTGATTCTGCGCGGTGTCTGGTTCTGCGCTGCCGGCGGACGTACCCGAGCGGTGCTAGGTGCACTCGGCGGAGGAATCTATGGACGACGACGAGGGGATATCAACCAACTCCCTGTTGTCCCAGGCCAGTTCATGGTTACCGCCGGTATCGGCGAGTTTCGGCCACCCACTACATCACCCCATTTCCTGATGTGTCGACCAATCACTCGAACAAACTGTGAGTCAGTTCACCGGACCAACTTCCGTAACCTGCCTGTTACTTGACATGGAGTGACCAATTCCGCACCTACTGTGACCGCGCGCGCAGGATGGTTCGATTCCGTTCGCCGTGCAGCGTGACCCCCACCACAGGTCGTCCGTTGTCATCTTCATGAGCCCGGACTGTCCGGGCCCACCGGCCGGGGGCGACCCGGCCTCGCCACGCACCGCATCCCGAGGGAGCCACCCGTGCCGCGCATGCTCGATGTCAGCGACGAGGTCCGCGCCGAGATCGGCGACGAAGAAGCCGACCGGTTGCTCACCGGCGACAACGCCCCGGGCAGTTACGACTGCACGTCCTGCCGCACGCCGGGCGACTCCGCCCAGGAGCGCACCAGCACCGTTCTCTTCATCGGGGACGAGACCGCCGTCCTCGCCTTCGCCCACGCCGGCTGCCTGCCTTCGCAGGTCGTCCAGGTCACCGAGGAGCAGCTCCAGGGCGCGGTCCGCTCCATCAACGCCGACGAGGAGACCCCGATGGCCGCACCCGAGCAGGCAGTACTGGGCGTCACCAGCGGACTCGTCCTGATCGAGGGCGAGTTGCACCCCGCCCTGGTCGTCGAGCCGACCGCCCCGATCGTCCGCCCCGGCGCGACCGGCGCCGGCGACGACTTCCTCCCCCTCCTCATCGAGCAGGGGTTCATGCCCCTGACCGAGCTGACGGAGGTGCCGCCCGTGCTGCACGGCTGGTCGGTGCTGCTCGCGGCCGGCCAGCTGCACGCCGTACTCCAGCCGGGCCCGAACGGCGGCTCGGCGGTGGCCTGGTGGCAGGCACACCAGCCGCTCCAGGTCACGGAGAGCTGGCGCGCCGCCGCCAACAAGCACCAGCAGGTGCTGGTGTTCGCGGCGCCGGTCGGCTCCATCGGCCGCCAGCCCCGCGAGGACCTGCTGCGAGACGCGCTGGACAAGGCGGCGGGCATCGGGAAGCTGGTCGCCAGCGCGCTGCCTCTGGCCGGGACCTGAGCGCTGCGGACCGGGGGTGCATCGGTAGGTTGGCGGCTACCGGTCGAGTTGGGCTGAGCGCGCAGTTCCCCGCGCCCCTTTGCGGCGCGCTACGCGCTCTGCAAAGTCCGGGCGTCGGCCGCACCTGTTGGGCGGCGGAGTCGTTTGCACGTACGTGCACACCTACGACGTCCCCCGCCGCCAGTCCTACCAGTCGCTCCCGTCCGCGCGAGCGACTCAGGACTATCCGAGCGGCCCATCGGCCACGCCGATCTTCGACGCGTTGTACGCCGAGTACGGCAAGTCCTTCCGCTCGCTGCCGGGCGACCGTAGCGGCGAGGAAGAGCTGGACTTCGCGGCGTTCAGGGCCAACCCGAACGGCCTCACCCCGCCCTACGGCAGCTCGTACGGCTCGAACTCCGGCTCGTACAGCGCCTACAGCGCGGGGGCGCTCAGCGCGCGCACCGGCAGTCAGGGAGGCGGATGGCAGCGGGTCGGCCAACTCGACGCGCAGCAGGGACAGTCGGCGGCCCCGACCCCGACCGCCGTGTGGCCGACGGGTGCCCGGCAGCAGCACTACACCGGGATGACCCACATCCCGGCGGCGCTGCCACCGGGCCCGCGCCGGGGTGCGTGACCACCACCTGCACGTGACTGAGGGCGGCTCCCATCCGGAGCCGCCCTCAGTCACGTAAGAGACGTACGACCACTACGCACGACATCTGCATACGACCGACGGCTACTTCTTCCTGCCGCGCTTCTCGCGCACCCGCACCGAGATGTGGATCGGCGTGCCCTCGAAGCCGAACTCCTCGCGCAGGCGGCGCTCGATGAAGCGGCGGTAGCCCGCCTCGATGAAGCCGGAGGCGAAGAGCACGAACCGCGGCGGCTTGACGCCCGCCTGCGTGCCGAACAGGATGCGCGGCTGCTTGCCGCCCCGGATCGGGTGCGGGTGGGCGGCGACCAGCTCGCCGAGGAAGGCGTTCAGCCGGCCCGTCGGAACCCGGGTCTCCCAGCCCGCGAGAGCGGCCTCGATCGCGGGGACCAGCTTCTCCATGTGGCGGCCGGTGCGCGCCGAGACGTTGACGCGGGGCGCCCACGCCACCTGGGCGAGCTCGGTCTCGATCTCCCGCTCCAGGTAGTAGCGGCGCTCCTCGTCGAGGGTGTCCCACTTGTTGTACGCGAGGACGATCGCACGGCCCGCGTCGACGGCCATGGTGACGATCCGCTGGTCCTGGATGGAGATGTTCTCGGAGCCGTCGATCAGGATGACGGCGACCTCGGCCTTCTCCACGGCGGCGGCCGTACGCAGCGAGGCGTAGTAGTCGGCGCCCTGCTGGAGGTGGACGCGCTTGCGGATGCCCGCCGTGTCGATGAACTTCCAGGTGACGCCGCCGAGTTCGATCAGCTCGTCGACCGGGTCACGGGTGGTGCCCGCGATCTCGTTGACGACGACGCGCTCCTGGCCCGCCACCTTGTTCAGCAGCGAGGACTTGCCGACGTTCGGGCGGCCGATGAGGGCGATGCGGCGCGGGCCGCCGACCCCGGCGCCGAAGGTCTGCGCGGGCGCATCGGGCAGTGCCTCCAGGACGGCGTCCAGCATGTCGCCGGTGCCACGGCCGTGCAGCGCGGAGACGGGGTGCGGCTCGCCGAGACCGAGGGCCCAGAGATACGAGGCGTCGGCCTCGCCGCTCAGCCCGTCGACCTTGTTGGCACACAGCACGACGGGCTTGCCGGCCTTGCGCAGCAGCCGGACGACAGCCTCGTCGGTGTCGGTCGCGCCGACCTTGGCGTCGACGACGAAGACGACGGCGTCGGACGCCTCGATCGCGTACTCGGCCTGCGCGGCCACGGAGGCGTCGATACCGAGGACGTCCTGCTCCCAGCCGCCGGTGTCGACGAGCTTGAAGCGCCGCCCGGCCCATTCGGCCTCGTAGGTCACGCGGTCGCGGGTGACGCCGGGCTTGTCCTCGACGACGGCCTCGCGGCGCCCGATGATGCGGTTGACGAGTGTCGACTTGCCGACGTTCGGCCGCCCTACGACGGCGAGGACGGGCAGCGGCCCGTGACCCGCCTCGTCGAGCGCGCCCTCGACATCGGCGACATCGAAGCCCTCCACCGCGGCGAGCTCCATGAACTCCGCGTACTCGGCATCGCCAAGCTCTCCGTGCTCGTGCTCTCCCGAGCCGTCGGAGGGAATGTGGTCGTTCATGAAGTCCGTACCTCGTTCATCGTGGTGATCGGTGGAATCCCCCGGTATCGGGTGATCCACTACTCAAACTGCTCAAGTACTCAAGTGTCGCTCAGCGCCCAGCGGGGCGCCCGGCGTTTTCCTGACGGCCGGTGAGCCGTCTGGCGTTTTCCAGATGCGCGGTGAGCTGCTTCTGAATGCGTACGGTCGCCTCGTCCAGCGCCGCCCGCGTACGCCGCCCGGTGCCGTCGCCCGCCTCGAACGGGTCTCCGAAGACCACGTCGACGCGGCTGCGCAGCGGAGGCAGCCCCTTTATCAACCGTCCGCGCCGGTCGGTACTTCCCAGGACGGCCACCGGAACGACCTGCGCACCGCTGCGCACGGCGAAGTAGGCCAGCCCGGCGCGCAGCGAGGCGAAGTCGCCCTCGCCACGGCTGCCCTCGGGAAAGATCCCGAGGACTCCGCCGTTCGCCAGTACCGCCAGGGCCTGGGCGATCGCCGTGCGGTCGGCGGTCGAGCGGTCCACCTTCACCTGGCCGAGGGCGTGCATGGCGGGTCCGAGCGGCCCGATGAACGCCTCCTTCTTGACCAGGAAGTGCGACGCCCTGGGCGCCACGCCGATGACCATCGGGCCGTCGATGTTGTGCGAGTGGTTGACGGCGAGGATCACCGGACCGGTCGCGGGGACCTTCCAGGCGCCCAGGACGCGCGGCTTCCACAGCCCGTACATCAGGCCGACACCGATACGCCGCCCGACCTCGGCACCCCGCTGCGTGGGAACCTCGGCCGCCTTCGACACCGGCGCCGCCTTCGAGGGAACGCTCACTTCGCGTCCCGCTTCTCCTCGACGAGGGTGACGACGCATTCGATGACCTGCTGCAGAGTCAGCTCGGAGGTGTCGACCTCCACCGCGTCGTCCGCCTTGGCGAGCGGCGAGGTCTTACGGCTGGAGTCGGCCGCGTCCCGCTTCAGCAGCGCCTCACGGGTGGCGTTGACGTCGGCACCCTTCAGCTCGCCGCTGCGGCGGGCGGCGCGGGCCTCCGGGGACGCGGTGAGGAAGATCTTCAGGTCGGCGCCGGGCAGCACGGTCGTCCCGATGTCCCGCCCCTCGACGACGATCCCCTTCTCGGCCGACGCGGCGACGGACCGCTGCAGCTCGGTGATCAGGGCACGCACCTCCGGGACGGCGCTCACCGCGCTGACCTTGGAGGTGACCTCCTGGGTACGGATCGGACCACTGACGTCGGTGCCGTCCACGGTGATCGTCGGGTTCTCCGGGTCGGTACCGGAGACGATCTCCGCCTTGCCCACCACGTCGGCGATCGCGGAGGGGTCCGTGAGGTCGATCCCGTTGGTCACCATCCACCAGGTGATGGCCCGGTACTGGGCCCCGGTGTCCAGGTAGCTCAGCCCGAGCTGCGCGGCGACAGCCTTCGACGTGCTCGACTTGCCGGTGCCGGAGGGCCCGTCTATGGCGACAATCACTGCGGCGCGATCCACTGTGGAGGCACCTTTCCTGGTCCGGGGTGGTGGGGCGAGGGCGCATGGCACCCCGGACAAGGTTACTGGGTGCAAGTCACTCATCCGGCCGCAAGCCCTTTTAGCCCGTCCGGCGTTTGAGGACAAGGCCCCTTCAGGGCCGGCTTCTTTCCCACCCACCCGCCCCCACCGCATCTACAGCCCAGGCCGCACCCCTCCGGCCCCGGCCGCACCCCTCCAGCCCCGGCCGCACCCCTATCGCCCCGGCCCGCATATCCAGCCCGTCCGGCGATTGAGGACAAGGCCCGTTCAGGGCCGAAGCGGGGGCCTGGGGGCGGCAGCCCCCAGCGAGGCCGGCACCAACACCGCCCACTACTGCCGAATCGCCCACCCACGCTCCCGCAGCGAAGCCGACAGCACGGGAGCCGCCTTCGGCTCCACCATCAACTGCACAAGCCCCGCCTGCTGCCCCGTCGCATGCTCGATCCGCACATCCTCGATGTTGACCCCCGCCCGTCCCGCGTCGGCGAAGATCCGGGCCAGCTGCCCGGGCTGGTCGTCGATGAGCACGGCCACGACCTCGTACACCAGCGGAGCGGCCCCGTGCTTGCCGGGCACCCGAACCTGTCCCGCGTTCCCGCGCCGCAGCATGGCCTCGACCCCGGACACGCCCGCACGGCGCTTCGCCTCGTCGGAGGACTGGAGGGACCGCAGCGCCTGAACCGTCTCCTCCAGGTCCGCGGCGACGTCCGTGAGGAGGTCGGCGACCGGCCCGGGGTTGGCGGAGAGGATGTC
This sequence comes from Streptomyces sp. NBC_01390, assembly GCF_045040105.1. Taxonomy (NCBI): domain Bacteria; kingdom Bacillati; phylum Actinomycetota; class Actinomycetes; order Kitasatosporales; family Streptomycetaceae; genus Streptomyces; species Streptomyces sp. NBC_01390. Next base: position 2,829,833 of record NZ_CP109551.1, read on the forward strand.
GATCCACATGCCGGGATCGGACGCGGCGATCCGGGTGACGTCCCGGATGCCCTGCCCGCACAGCCGTACAGCCGCCTCCTCCGCGTTCTCCAGCCGCGCGGCGACCATGCTGGAGACCAGATGGGGCATGTGGGAGACGAGGGCCACGGCACGGTCGTGGGCGTCCGCGTCCATGACGACGGGGACGGCACGGCAGTGCGAGACCAGTTCGAGGGCGAGGTTCAGCACCTCCGTGTCGGTGTCCCGCGTCGGGGTCAGCACCCAGGGCCGGCCCTCGAAGAGGTCGCCGGTCGCGGCCAGCGGGCCGGACTTCTCGCGGCCCGACATGGGGTGCGAGCCGATGTAGGACGCCAGGTCGAGGCCCAGCGCCTCCAGCTCGCGGCGCGGGCCGCCCTTGACGCTGGCCACGTCGAGGTAGCCGCGCGCGACACCCCGGCGCATCGCGTCGGCGAGGGTGCCGGCCACGTGCGCGGGCGGCGCGGCGATGATCGCGAGGTCGACCGGCCCCTGCGGCGCCTCGTCCGTCCCGGCGCCCAGCGCGGATGCCGTACGGGCCTGCTCGGGGTCGTGGTCGGTGAGGTGCACGACGACGCCGCGCGAGACGAGGGCGAGCGCGGCGGACGTACCGATGAGGCCCGTGCCGATGACGAGTGCGGTCCTCACTGGGCGATGTCCTTGCGCAGGGCACCCGCGGCACCGAGGTAGACGTGCGCGATGTCCGCGCGGGGCCGGTCCGACTCGATGTGCGCGAGTATCCGCACCACGCGGGGCATCGCGCCCTCGATGTCCAGCTCCTGGGCGCAGATCAGCGGTACGTCGACGATGCCGAGCTTGCGGGCCGCGGCGGCCGGGAAGTCGCTGTGCAGGTCGGGGGTGGCCGTGAACCAGACGCTGATCAGGTCGTCCGCGGTGAGGCTGTTGCGCTCCAGGACCGCGACGAGCAGCTCACCGACCCGCTCGGCCATGTGCCCGGCCTCGTCCCGGTCCAGTTGGACGGCTCCCCGGACCGCTCGTACCGCCACTGTGATGCTCCTTGCTGATGTACATGGGTGGAGCTGATGTACGTATTCGTATCTACGTATCGGCTCTTGGCGCATCCAGCCTAGTCAGCCCGCGCGAAGTGGACCCGCGGCGCTCGCCCGCTGAGACGCGCCCCCGCCTCACACCGGGCTCTGCCAATGTCACCCGATTCGCCCCAATCCGCGACTTGGAGTGCGAACACGCCCCTGCGCTCTGGACGCGGGGGCCCGGGTCCGCTCTCATGGCAGGAAGCTCGCCTCGGGGGAGGCCCGATGAAGCGCACCGGACCGCTTTTCACACTGCTCGCGGGACTGTTGTTGGCCCTGTTCATGCTGTCGCTCAACGCGACGACAGGGACGAAGCCGACGTCCACGTCCAAGGCGGACTCACCCTCTTACAAGGTGTCTCCGTCGCCGGCACCTCCGAACACGAAGGCGTCTCCGTCGTCTTCCCCGCCCATGACCCCGTCCTCGTCGCCGTCGCCGTCGCCCACCAAGGCCCCCGCGCCGAACGCGGACTACGCGGGCCGTACGGACGACGACTCCTCCGCGGTGGCGGTCTCGCTGCGCGACGGCCACGCGATCGCGTATTTCTGCGACGGACACGACAAGGAGTCGTGGCTGAAGGGCGATGTCGAGGCCGACGGTTCCATGAAGCTCACCGGCGGGGGCGGCTCCGTACTGAACGGCACCCTCAAGGGCAGGAGCATCCGCGGCACGGTCGACATCGAGGGCGGGCACTACGCCTTCACCGCGGACAAGGCGGTCAAGCCGTCGGGGCTGTACCGGGCGACCGCGACCGTCCGGGGCGCCAGGATCGACGGCGGCTGGATCGTGCTGTCGACCGGGAAGCAGGTCGGCATCCTCAGGCGCGACGGCAAGCCCTCCCCCGCGCCCCGGATCGACCCGGAGACCGGCGCGGTCACGATCGACGGCCAGCGGCTCACGGCCCGCCCGGTCACACCCTGACATCCCACTCCTCGCAGGGAGCCGAACATGACCGTGGACCCGAACGCCGCCACCCAGAGCTTCCCTCCGCGCCCGCCTGCCCCCAGCGGCCCGAGCGCGGCCCGCTATCTCGTCCCGGCGCTCGTGGCCGCTGCCGTGGCGGTGGGCCTGGGGGTGTACGGCAAGGTCCACGACCCGCAGGGCACCGCCTTCAACCTGGCCGGTTTCAGCAGCACGGGCGCGGTGAAGTCCTGGCTCGCCACGACGGCGTTCGGCTTCGCGCTCCTCCAGGTCGTGTCGGCGCTCATGGTGTACGGGAAGCTGCCGGGCCCGAGCTGGTCGGCGGCGGTGCACCGCTGGTCGGGGCGGATCGCGTTCCTGGTGGCGGTTCCGGTGGCAGTGCACTGTCTGTACGCTTTCGGATATCAAAAATACGATTCACGTGTGATGTGGCACTCCCTCCTGGGATGCTTCTTCTTCGGCGTGTTCAGTGCCAAGATGCTGCTGCTTCGCTGGGACCGGCTGCCCGGCTGGCTGCTGCCGGTCGTCGGCGGACTGGTCTTCACCGTCCTGACGGTCATCTGGCTCACTTCCGCCCTCTGGTTCTTCCGCAACATCGGAGTGACGACATGACGCAAGGCCCGACGCGCCGCACGATCCTGCTCGCGACGGGCGCGGCGGCGCTCACTGCGGGATGCAGCGAGTACGGCGACGAATCCGGGTCGTCGAAGGACTCCGCCGGCTCTCCCGGCCAGGAGCTGGCCACGACGGCCGACATCCCGGTCGGCGGCGGCAAGATCTTCAAGGACGAGCAGGTCGTGGTGACCCAGCCCAAGGAGGGCGACTTCAAGGCCTTCACGTCGATCTGCACGCATCAGCAGTGCCCGGTGGCCAACGTCAAGGACGGCACCATCAACTGCACCTGCCACGGCAGCAAGTTCAACATCACGGACGGTTCGGTGGCCAACCCGCCTGCGGCGCGGCCACTGGCGGAGAAGAAGATCACGGTGACGGGAAATTCGATCCGCCTGGCGTGACCTCCCCCGTACGCTCCCGGAATGAGCCCGCATTCCGACTCGAAGAGCTCCGAGAGCGTGGAGAGCCACGAGACCCTGGTACGCGACCACACGGTCTACGCCTGTGTGATGGGTTCGCGTGCCTTCGGTCTGGCGACGGACGGCAGCGACACGGACCGGCGCGGGGTCTTCCTCGCGCCCACTCCCCTGTTCTGGCGCTTCGAGAAGCCGCCCACGCATGTGGCGGGACCGGCGGAGGAGCAGTTCAGCTGGGAGCTGGAACGCTTCTGCACGCTGGCTCTGCGGGCCAACCCGAACATCCTGGAGTGCCTCCACTCCCCTCTCGTGGAGTACGCCGACGACACCGGCCGTGAACTCCTCTCCCTGCGCGAGGCGTTCCTCTCCCGCCGGGCGCACGAGACGTTCGCGCGCTACGCGCTCGGCCAGCGCGGGAAGCTGGAGGCCGACGTCCGCGTCCACGGCGCCCCGCGCTGGAAGCACGCGATGCACCTGTTGCGCCTGTTGATGAGCTGCCGCGACCTGCTGCGCACGGGCACGCTGACGATCGACGTCGGCGACGAGCGCGGCTCGCTGCTGGCGGTGAAACGGGGCGAGGTGGGCTGGCCGGAGATCGAGTCCCGGATGAACCGCCTCGCGGAGGAGGTCGAGCAGGCCTCCCGCACCAGCCCTCTCCCCGAGGAACCGGACCGCCCCCGCGTCGAGGACTTCCTGATCCGCACCCGCCGCACCTCAGCCCGTCTGCCGGACCCGTACGACGAAGTCGTGCAGGGCGTCGTACGCGGTGGGGGCGTCCGGCAGCCCTGAGGCGGCCTGCGCCTCGTCCAGTACGCGGTGCAGCCGCTCCACATCGGCCGCCACGCGCGCGTGGCCGACGTCGGCCGCCCCGTGTTCCCGCTCGGCCTTGGCCGCGACCAGCTCCGGCAGATACGCGGGGGCCTCGCCGATCTCACCGGCAAGCGTGGGCAGATGGGCCTGCACCTCGCCACTGCGCATCAGGTGGACGCCGGTGAGCAGCACGCGGAACGTGTAGAGCAGCGGCTTGAGTTCGCCTGTCTTCTCGAAGAGCCGCCATTGGGTCAGCGCGAAGCCCCTGTAGTGATGCGCGTGGTGGCCGGTGAGGACATCGGGGGCGAGCACGGCGAGCTCCCGGTGCGTGTCGGTCGTGTGCACGACCAGCGGCGACAGCAGCTGCTCCAGCACATAACCGTTGCGGCGCAGCAGCAGCCGTACGAACTTGCGCAGATCGTGGGTGACCAGGTCCAGCTCGACACCGTCCCGCTCCCACATCCTCGACCGCGTCTCCTCCGGCTCGCGCAGACCGACCAGGTCGGCGGCCGGAAGGAGATGGACGCCCCGGAGGTCCACGTCCGAGTCGCGGGACGGGAAGCCGTAGAGGTGGGCGCCCGAGACAGTGGCGAAGAGCACCGGGTCGGGCTGCTCGGCGACCACGGACGTCAGGTCGAGGTCGGCGAGATCGAGGGCGTTGCGCATCCGTCAAGCGTCCCAGAGCGCGCCCAGTGTCTGCAGGTCACCCCCGTACTCGATGCGGTCCGCCCAGGCGGTCGGCCAGGCGTCGGTGCCGTGGTGGGCGCCGGCGAAGGATCCGGTCAGGCAGGCGATCGAGTCCGAGTCGCCGGAGGTGCAGGCTGCGCGGCGCAGGGCCGTGAGGGGCTCGTCGGGGAAGAGCAGGAAGCACAGCAGACCGGTGGCCAGGGCCTCTTCGGCGGTCCAGCCGGCGCCGGTGGCGAGGCAGGGGTCGTCCTCGGGCGAGGCGGTACGGACGGCGAGCTGGAGCCGGTCCAGGATCGCCAGGCACTCGTCCCAGCCGCGGGCGATGAAGTGCTCGGGGCTCGGGTCGTGGCTGTGTGTCCACAGGTCGCCCAGCCAGCGGTGGTAGTAGTGGCTGCGGCTCTCGAGGGCGTGTGTACGGAGCAGGGGCACCAGTTCGGCCGGGCCGGCGCCGTGGGCGAGCAGCCGTACGGCGTAGGCGGTGAGGTCGGACGCGGCCAGGGCCGTCGGGTGGCCATGGGTGAGCGCGGCCTGCAACTGGGCGGCGCCCGCGCGCTGTTCGTCACTGAGGGCCGCGATCAGGCCGAGGGGCGCGACGCGCATGTTGGCGCCGCAGCCCTTCGAGCCGATCTGGCTGGCCTCCTGCCAGGGCAGCCGCTCGTTCTCCAGCAGGTCGCAGGCGACCAGGCAGGTGTGGCCCGGCGCCCGGTTGTTGTCCGGCGACCGGTACCACTTCACGAACTCCTCGCGCACCGGCCGTTCCATCCCCGCCGGGGCGAGCAGCCCTCGGTCCATCGCCGCACGCAGACCGTGGGCGAGCGCCAGGGTCATCTGTGTGTCGTCGGTGACGATCGCGGGCGTGGGCAGCTCCATCCGACGCCAGGGGCCGTGGGTGGCGAGGATCGACGGGATGTCCTTGAACTCGGTCGGGAAGCCCAGGGCGTCGCCGAGCGCGAGCCCGATCAACGCCCCGCTGGCGGCGCGCTTCCTGACGGTCGTGGTGGTCATGCGGGGCGTCCTTCCGGTGACGTGGGAGACGGTGACGAAGGGGACGGCGAGGAGGGGGACGAGGTGGATGGGGACGGGGAGGATGCGGCTGGTGCGAACGGGGCCGGCGACGCCGACGTGGTCGGGCGCAGCAGCGGCGGGTGCAGGGTGGCCGCGGTGCCCGCGCGGTACAGCGCGGCGGGCTTGCCCCGGCCGCCGGTGAGACGCGCGGCGCCCGGCACGGGCTCGACGAAGCCGGGGGTGGCGAGCACCTTGCGGCGGAAGTTGGGCGGGTCGAGTGCGGTACCCCACACGGTCTCGTAGACCTGCCTCAGCTCGCCGAGGGTGAACTCGGGCGGGCAGAAGGCGGTCGCGATGCAGGAGTACTCCAGCTTGGCGCCGACCCGGTCGTGGGCGTCGGCGAGGATGCGGTCGTGGTCGAAGGCGAGCGGCCCGAGCGCGTTGTACCGCAGCCATTGGGCCTGTGCCGCGTCCCCGCCGCCGTGCGGTTCGGGCGCGTGCGGCAGCAGGGCGGCGAAGGCCACGGAGACGACCCGCATTCTCGGGTCGCGGTCGGGCTCGCTGTACGTGCGCAGCTGCTCCAGGTGCAGTCCGGACACGTCCGACAGGCCGGTTTCCTCGGCGAGTTCGCGCCGGGCCGCCTTCTCCGCGGACTCGTCGGGCAGGACGAACCCTCCGGGCAGCGCCCAGCGGCCGGCGTACGGTTCGTGACCGCGCTCGACGAGCAGCACGTGCAGCGCGCCCGCGCGCAGGGTGAGGACGGCCAGGTCGACGGTGACGGCGAAGGGTTCGAAGGCGTACTTGTCGTACCCCTCGGGGGCCTGGCCCCGAGCCGCTCCGTTCACAGGTGCGGTCATGCCCGCCCACCCCCCTGCGGTCACTCTTTATGGTCACCATGACCAATAGTCATACCGACTATAAAGAGCGCGAGCGGACCGCACAACCCTTCTTGACGACTCCCATACGCCCAAAGCCCCTCAGCGGCCCCTCAGGCGCCCGGGAGGCGCAGGAGGGCCCGGGAGGGCACCGAAGCCGTCCTGCGCGCCCAGTCGCGCCAGGGGAGGCTCTGCGGCGCACAGGAAACGGCCGGCCCCGCACTGCTCCGGGACCGGCCGCACGCGCGAGCACATCGGCTCGCCCACAGATCGCCTACAGGTCGACTTCCTGCATCAGCATGCCGACCTCGGTGTTGGACAGCCGGCGCAACCAGCCCGACTTCTGGTCGCCCAGGGTGATCGGCCCGAAGGAGACACGCACCAGCTTGTCGACCGGGAAGCCGGCCTCCGCGAGCATGCGGCGCACGATGTGCTTGCGGCCCTCGTGAAGGGTGACCTCCACGAGGTAGTTCTTGCCGGTCTGCTCGACGACGCGGAAGTGGTCCGCGCGGGCGTACCCGTCCTCCAGCTGGATGCCGTCCTTGAGCTGCTTGCCCAGGTCGCGCGGGATCGGGCCCACGATGTGCGCGAGGTAGACCTTCTTCACGCCGTACTTGGGGTGGGTCAGCCGGTGCGCCAGCTCACCGTGGTTGGTGAGCAGGATGACGCCCTCGGTCTCGGTGTCGAGCCGCCCGACGTGGAAGAGCCGCGTCTCGCGGTTCGTCACGTAGTCGCCGAGGCACTGCCGGCCCTCGTTGTCCTCCATCGTGGAGACGACGCCCGCGGGCTTGTTCAGCGAGAAGAACTGGTACGACTGCGTGGCCACCGTCAGCCCGTCGACCTTGATCTCGTCGTGCTCGGGGTCGACACGCAGCCCCTGCTCCACCACGATCTCGCCGTTGACCTCCACACGCGCGTGCTCGATCAGCTCCTCGCAGGTCCGCCGGGAGCCGTAGCCCGCGCGCGCCAGGATCTTCTGGAGCCGCTCGCCCTCCTGCTCGGCGCCCGGGAACGTCTTGGGCAGCTTGACGTCCTTCTTCTCGGCGTAGCGCTCCCGGTTGCGCTCCTCGGCCCGCGCGTCGTACTCGCGAGAGGTCGCCGGGACCCAGCGCCCGCGTCCGGTGCTGTTGTGGCCCTGCCTGGGCCCGCCCTTGGCTCCGCCGCGCGCGGAGGCACCGCGCCCGGACTTCGGACCGTCCGGGGTGGCGCCCGGTCCCACGTCGTAGCGGCGCTCCTCGGGGCGCGGCTTACTGGGACGCCCCTGGGGCTGCCCCTGGCCCGGGGCCTGACCCTGACCGCGACTCTGGCCTTGCCCCTGACCCTGGCCCTGACCGCGCCCCTGACCCTGGCCCTGACCGCGCCCCTGACTCGGACCCTGACCGCGGCCCTGGCCCTGACCGCGACCCTGACCCTGGCCCTGGCCGCGCCTGTCGCCCCCGCCGCTCCCGGCGCCGCGAGAGTTACCGCGCCCGCCACCACTCTTGCCGCCACCGCTACCGCTGCCGCTACTGCTTCGCATCAAAATTCCGTCTGGTCGTCTGCGTCGTCTGCACCCGGAGCATCGGGAGCATCCGGATCGAACGACGGAACACCTTCCTGCGTCTCGGCCTCGATCGCGTCCGCCTCCGGAAGGAAGGGTGCGAGCTCCGGGAGTTCGTCCAGGCCTCGCAGGCCCATCCGCTCCAGGAAGTAGTTCGTCGTCGTGTACAGGATCGCACCTGTTTCGGGTTCCGTGCCCGCCTCCTGGACCAGACCGCGCTGCAACAGGGTCCGCATGACCCCGTCACAGTTGACTCCGCGGACGGCCGAGACCCGGCTGCGGCTGACCGGCTGGCGGTACGCGACGACCGCCAGCGTCTCCAGCGCCGCCTGGGTGAGCCGGGCCTGCTGGCCGTCCAGCACGAAGCCCTCGACGGCCGCCGCGTACTCGGGCCGGGAGTAGAAACGCCAGCCCCCGGCGATGAGCCGCAGCTCGAAACCGCGCCCCTGAACGGTGTACTCGTCGGCCAGCGCGCGCAGGGCGTCCGCGATCTCCCGCCGGGGCCGCTGCAGGATCTTCGCGAGGTGCTCCTCGGTCGCGGGTTCGTCCACGACCATGAGGACGGCCTCCAGTGCGGGCCTGAGATCGAGATCGGCGACGGTCCTCGGCCCGGCCGGCACCTCTGTGGTCTCCTCGCTCACGCCTTCTCGTCCTTCCCTGGCTGCACCGGCTCCGGTGGCCGGTCGAACTCGTCGGTGACCGTCAGCTCCCGATCGCCCTCCCCGCCCGTCCAGCGCACCACCAGCTCCCCGAGCGCGGTCTCCTGGTCCAGGACGACCACCTTCTCCCGGTACAGCTCCAGAAGGGCCAGGAAGCGCGCCACGACGGTCAGTGTGTCGTCGGTGTCCTCGACGAGGTCCTGGAAGGTGGCCTCGCCCAGCTCCCGCAGCCGCGCGACGACGATCCGGGCCTGCTCCTGCACGCTCACCAGGGGTGCGTGGATGTGGTCGACGTACACCTGTGGTCTCGGCCTGGGCTGCATCGCCTTCACGGCGAGCTTCGCGAACCCCTCGGCCCCGATGCTGATGACGACCTCGGGCAGCAGTTCGGCGTGGTGCGGTTCCAGTCCGACGGTACGGGGATAGCGGCGGGCCTCGTCGTCGAGGCGGCGGCTGAGGATGTCGGCGACCTGTTTGTACGCGCGGTACTGGAGCAGCCGCGCGAACAGCAGGTCGCGCGCCTCCAGCAGGGCCAGGTCGGCCTCGTCCTCGACCTCGGCGGCGGGCAGCAGCCGCGCGGCCTTCAGGTCCAGCAGGGTGGCCGCGACGACCAGGAACTCGGTCGTCTGGTCGAGATCCCAGTCGGGGCCCATCGCCCTGATGTGTGTGATGAACTCGTCGGTCACCTTGGAGAGGGCGACCTCGGTGACGTCGAGCTTGTGCTTGGAGATCAGCTGGAGGAGGAGATCGAAGGGCCCCTCGAAGTTGGCGAGCCGGACCTTGAAGACACCGTCATCGGATTCGGCCGACGGAACCGGGGGCTCCGGTACTTCCGGTACTTCCTCGGCGACCGCAGGGACCTCGGGGGCTTCCACCGGCTCCCCGGAGGCCTCGGGGGGCGCCCCTGGGGGTTCCTCGGCCGCGACCGGCGGCGAGCCTCCCGGACCCCGCCCCAGCACACGCCGACGACCGGCGGAGCCGGGGCCGGGGGCAGGGGCAGGGGCGTCGTTCGAGGTCATGGCCCACGCAGGCTACCGCTAGCGGCCACGCAACCGTCGTACGAGGATGCTCGCGTCCCCACGGGACTCGAGATCCGCGAGCACCACCGCGACCGCCTCGCGCACGATCCGCCCGCGGTCGACCGCAAGCCCGTGCTCGCCCCGCAGCACCAGACGCGCGTGCTCCAGGTCCATCAGCTCCTCTGCGGAGACGTACACGGTGATCTTCTCGTCGTGCCGCTCACGTCCGCTGGGCCGCCGCGAGGGGGCCCGGCCGCGCTTGCGGGACGCCGACACCGACTGGGGCGACGGACCCTGCTGTCCGGAGGCAGAACCTTCCTGCTCGCCCTGGCGGCGCATCGAACGCTCCGCGGCGGCCTGCCGGCTGCGCGACTCCCCGGCCGGGTCCACGCCGGCGGCGACATGCTCGTCGCCGTCACCGTCGCCGCCCTGGACGGGCACCGAGTGCGGCGCGTCCTCCGAGGCGGCGGCCCCGTCGCTCTCCCCGGCGGGACCCGGAACCCGGGCCTCCCCGTTGGCCTGGCGCCTGGGAGAGGACGACTGGAGCGCCATGCCCCCGGTGGTACGGAACAGTTCGTCGGCCCCCGGCAGACTCACTCGGCGTGACACCGGGCGAGCACCTCCCTGGCGAGCTGGCGATAGGCGGCGGCACCGACGGAGTTCGAGGCGTACGTGGTGATCGGCTCACCGGCGACCGTGGTCTCCGGGAAGCGGACCGTGCGCCCGATGACCGTGTGGTAGACGTGCTCGTCGAAGGCCTCGACTACACGTGCGAGCACCTCACGGCTGTGCACCGTGCGCGAGTCGTACATCGTGGCGAGGATGCCGTCGAGCTCCAGTTCCGGGTTCAGCCGCTCCTGGACCTTCTCGATGGTCTCGGTCAGCAGCGCGACACCGCGCAGCGCGAAGAACTCGCACTCGAGAGGCACTATCACCTTGTGAGCGGCCGTGAGGGCGTTCACGGTGAGCAGGCCGAGCGAGGGCTGACAGTCGATCACGATGTAGTCGTAGTCGGCCATGAGCGGCTTCAGGGCGCGCTGGAGCGTCGACTCGCGCGCGACCTCCGACACCAGCTGCACCTCGGCCGCCGACAGGTCGATGTTGCTCGGCAGCAGGTCCATGTTCGGGACCGCCGTCTTGAGCAGCACCTCGTCCGCGGACATCCCCCGCTCCATGAGCAGGTTGTAGACCGTCAGGTCGAGTTCCATCGGGTTCACACCGAGGCCCACGGAGAGGGCGCCCTGCGGGTCGAAGTCGACCAGCAGGACCCGGCGTCCGTACTCCGCGAGCGCGGCACCCAGGTTGATGGTCGACGTTGTCTTGCCGACGCCGCCCTTCTGGTTGCACATCGCGACGATCGTCGCGGGGCCGTGACTCGTCAGCGGACCCGGGATCGGGAAGTACGGCAGCGGGCGGCCGGTGGGGCCGATGCGCTCGCGGCGCTGACGGGCCGCGTCGGGCGCGAGCGTGGCCGCGTACTCCGGATCGGGCTCGTACTCGGCGTCGGGGTCGTAGAAGTGCCCGTCGGGCAGTTCGTCGTAGTCGGCGAAGTGGTTGTGGACCCCGCCACTACCGTCGCCGGCCATGGCGTTCACGTGATGACCATCCATGCTCATGTGTCCTGGCCGAGTCACCTCGGACATCGGGTGACCTTGGTGGGCTGCGAAGGTGCGGACCGCGACGGAGCCGACAGCCGCGAGCCCCGTGGGGCCCGATCCCCGCGCCGGCATTCCTGGTTGACCACCCCCGGGAGTAAATGTCGACTCATTCACAAGTCGTCTTACCTCCTTGGTGACCAGGAAACTTCTCGATAGGTCAGCGTGGCACCATGCCGACGGTTGGCGACTCTATGGCGTGTCGGCCGTTCGCAGCAACACAATCCGCCGGACCCGGCCCGATGTGTCGGCAATGAAACATCCCTCTGTCAAGGGCGTACGGCCGTCGCACGGCAGGGTTCACCGGTGCGCGAATCGGTTGAAGCGTTACGTTCGAGGCGAGTTGAACGAGTGTCGCAAAGTGACCATACACACATCCGGCCGGACCTTGTCGGGCAAGGTCCGGCGGGGTGCGGGGCGTTGACGACCCCTGTTGACGTATCGCCTTTTACCCGTTGATGACTTGGTCGTTTAGTCGACCGGGAGCACCGTCGGAGCGGCCCGGAACGTCAGCCGAGCAGTGTCTCCAACTCCACGTGCTCCAGCCCGTGCGCCTCTGCGACCTCTCGGTAAACGACCTTGCCGTCATGGGTGTTGAGGCCCCGGGCGAGGGCGGGATCGCGACGCAGCGCCGCCACCCAGCCACGGTCGGCGAGTTCCACGATGTACGGCAGCGTGGCGTTGGTGAGCGCGTAGGTCGAGGTGTTGGGCACCGCGCCGGGCATGTTGGCGACGCAGTAGAAAACCGATCCGTGGACCGGGAAGGTCGGTTCGGCGTGGGTCGTGGGGCGCGAGTCCTCGAAGCAGCCGCCCTGGTCGATCGCGATGTCGACGAGAACGCTCCCCGGCTTCATCCGCGACACCAGCTCATTGGTGACCAGCTTCGGTGCCTTGGCGCCGGGGATCAGCACGGCGCCGATCACGAGGTCGGCGTCCAGGACGGCCTTCTCCAGCTCGAAGGAGTTGGACATGATCGCCCGGACCTTGGTGCCGAAGACCTTGTCGGCCTCGCGCAGCTTGTTGATGTCGCGGTCGAGCAGCGTGACGTGGAAACCCATGCCGACGGCGATCTGCGTGGCGTTCCAGCCGGAGACACCGCCGCCGATGACGACGGCCCGCGCGGGCTGCGTGCCGGGGACGCCACCGGGGAGCACGCCACGTCCGCCGACCGAGCGCATCAGGTGGTAGGCGCCGACCTGCGGGGCCAGCCGGCCGGCGACCTCCGACATCGGGGCGAGCAGCGGCAGGGCGCGACCGGGCAGTTCGACGGTCTCGTAGGCAATCGCCGTGGTGCCGGACGCGACGAGCGCGTCCGTGCACTCCTTGGACGCGGCCAGGTGCAGGTAGGTGAAGAGCGTCTGGTCCTTGCGGAGGCGGTGGTACTCCTCGGCGATGGGCTCCTTGACCTTCAGCAGCAGGTCGGCGGTGGCCCACACCTCGTCGGCCGTCGGGAGGATGCGCGCACCGGCGGCCACGAACTCGTCGTCCGTGATCGAGGAGCCGACACCGGCGTTCCGCTCGATGACGACCTGATGGCCGTGGCGCACCAGCTCGTGCACGCCGGCCGGGGTGATGGCCACCCGGAACTCGTTGTTCTTGACCTCGCGGGGGATGCCGACCTTCACGTCGATCACGGTCCTTGGCTCGAAGGATGTGGGGGCATAGCAATACATACCCGGACGTGCGGGGGCACACCAGGAGACCGCAGGAGAAGGCGCGGCAGAGCCAGTCTAATGAAGGTGTTCTCGGTGTCTAGCCTTTCAATGCATCAATCTTCGACTGATGCGCTACGGATTTCGTAGGTGTTAGCGCCGTGTTCCAGGTCGGGTTCGCCTTCGGGGAGCTCCGGCCCGCTCTCCGGAGCGTCCGGCTCGTCGCCCAGCAGCCGCTCGGCGGCGCTCCGGTGCAGTCCGGCCGCCACCGGGTCACCGAGGTGCTCCAGCGTGTCGGCCAGCCGCAGCTGAAGCGCTCCCTGCAGCCGTACGTCGTCGGCGCGGCGCGCCCACTCCACCGCCTCCTGGCAGGTGCGCAGCGACTCGTCGGGCCGCCCCGCGTACTCCTGGACCCGCGCCAGCTCGCTCAACGCCCTTGCGTGCGCGCCCACATCGCCGTTCTTGCGGTGCCCGGCCACTGCGGCACGCCAGTTGCGCAGCGCCTCCCCGTAGCGGCCCGCGTAGGTGTGCGCGGTGGCGATACGGCCGTACAGCCGGGCGGCGTCCTCGCGCTCGTCGCGCGCCAGGCGCTGGGCGAGCGCCCGCCCGTACCAGTCGGCGGCCCGGTCGTAGTCCCCGAGCTCCTGGTGTGCGCCCCCTACGGATTCCATCGCCCGCCCGGTCGCGTACGGGTCGTTCGCCTCGCGTCCGGCGTCCAGCGCGGCCCGGTAGCGGGCCAGCGCGTCGTTCGTACGGCCGGTCTGGGCGTCCAGGTCGGCGAGGTTCAGCAGGGCGGCGGCCCGCTCGCGGGGCAGTTCGCGGCGCTCGGCGATGTCGAGGACCAGGCGGTGGACGCCGTAGAGGTCGGGCGCGGCGGCCTGGGTGCCGACATGCGCGACCATGGCCTTGACCAGGGCGGACATCAGACGCCTGGCCAGTGTGTCCAGTTCCCCGTCGGCCACGGCCAGCCGGGCCGAGGCGAGCAGGGCGGGCCTGCGGACGGCGAGCCAGTCCGCCGCCGCCCTCGGGTTCGGGAAGCGCAGCGCGCTGGGCATGCCGAGGAGCTTCTCGCGGGCCAGTGGACTGTCGGTCTCGGTGATCGCCCGGCAGGACACCAGCAGCCGTACCGTCCGCTCCAGCATCCGGGCCCGGGCGAGCTGGAGCTCGGCCGGGCGGTCCTGGGACACCGCGAGAGGGCGCAGGAGGGGCATCAGGCAGCCGGGGACCTCGTACTGCGGCAGCGGCGAGTCCACGGCCGTCAGAAGGCTCAGGGCGACGAAGTCGTCCAGGGTGGCGCGGGCGCCGCCGACCGAGCAGCCGGCCAGCGCGGAGGCCGTCTGCGGGTCGACCAGGCCGCCGGGGGCGAGGGAGAGCAGTCGCAGTATCCGGGCGGCCGGGGTGGGCAGCGAGGCGTACACGAGGTGGAACACGCGGCTGAGGGCGGTGCCCTCGTCGCCCTCGGCGTGCAGCTGCTTGGCGAGGTCGGAGACGGCCGCCTTGGGCCGGGCCTCCAGCCAGCCGCCGGCCAGCATCAGTGCGGCGGGCTGGCCCTGGCACACCTCGGCGAGGGCTTCGGCGGAGCGCGGGTCCACGGTGACGCGCACCGACCCGGTGAAGCGTTCGAGCAGTTCCACGGCGGACTTGGTGTCGAGGCCGCCCAGGGTGCAGGGGCGGACGTCGGAGATCCCGGTCAGCGGGCCCCCGGAGACGGCGACGGCCAGGCAGTCCGGGTTGTCCGGGAGGAGCGCGTCGACCTGCTCGGCGTCGGCCGCGTCGTCGAGCAGGAGCAGCATCCGGCGGTCGGCGAGTGCGTCGCGAAGGGCCTCGGACAGCTCGTCCTCGTCGGCGCCTGGCGGGGTGGGCAGGTCCAGGGCGGTCAGCAGCTCGCGAGCGGTGTGCTCGGTCGGCACGCGCGTGCCGTCGGGCTCGGTGAGCCGGGCGCGCAGTACGCCGTCCGGGTAACTGTCCGCGACCTGGCGGGCCAGTTCCTCGGCGAGCGCGCTGCGGCCCGATCCGGGCTTGCCCGCGATGAGGAGCACGCGCGCGCGGGGAGCCTTCCGGCCCGCGAGAGTGTCGAGTCCGGCGCGCTCGATGTCGGCGCGCAGTTCCTTCAACTCTCTTGTCCGGCCGAGGAACTGACTGTCCGTAGGAACGGGCGACCGATCATTTCCGGACACCTTCGTACCGTCTGTGTCCACCGCCTGATCCGTCACGGGCCACACTCCCGTCCACCTGCACGCGCAAGCCCGCCGGGACTCCGGTTCGGGCGTTTCCAGAGCCTAGTTCACGCTCTGCAACGATCTGTGCGGAGCGCGGCGGGCAGGTCGCTCGATCGGATCAGCCGATGGTCACACCGGAGGGGGCAGGGCCCCTGAGGGCGCCTCAGGCCTCGAAGGGCCGGGCCGGCCACGCCGCGTCGGCTGGGCGCAGTGCGTCGAGTCCGTCGCCCTTCTCGGCCGCCACCAGCGAAAGGACGCCCACGACCAGGCAGTTGCTGTGCACTTCGCCGGCGAGGACACCCCGGACGAGTTCCTCGACGGGCACGCGCGCGTACTCCATGTCGGCCTCCTCGTCCTCGACCTCGAAGCGCTCCCCGTCGGCCTCGGACAGATTCCGGGCCAGGAAGATCCGTACGGCCTCGTCACAGCCGCCCGCCGTGGGGTAGACGTCGGTCAGCACCCGCCAGTCCTCGGCCTTGACGTGCGCCTCCTCGTACAGCTCGCGCTGGGCGGCGTGCAGCGGGTTCTCGCCAGGTACGTCGAGCAGGCCCGCCGGGATCTCCCACATCCGCTGGCGGACGGGGTGGCGGTACTGGCGGATCAGCAGGACCCGGCCCTCGTCGTCGAGGGCGAGGACGCCCACGGAGCCGGGGTGGACCTGGTAGTCGCGGCCCACGACCGAGCCGTCGGGCATGACCACCTCGTCGGTGCGCACGGAGGTCTTGTTGCCCACGAAGGGGGTCTCCGTCGCCCGGATCTCCCACTCCTCCGGAGTGTCCTTGATGGTGGTCATGTCGACTTGTCCTCTCGCATCCCGCGTCCCGCCCGTACACCCGTACACAAAACACCGGCCCCGGAAGCCGGCACAGAAAACCGGGGCACGCACCCCCAAAGGCGCGCACCCCGGTCACCGTACAGCCCTTGCGTTACTTGCCCGTCTTGCGCTTGACAGCGGCCTTGACGAGGCCGGCGAAGAGCGGGTGGGGGCGGGTGGGGCGGGAACGCAGCTCCGGGTGGGCCTGCGTGGCCACCAGGTAGGGGTGGACGTCGCGCGGGTACTCGACGTACTCCACCAGCTTGCCGTCCGGGGAGGTGCCGGAGAACTGGAGACCGGCCTGCTTCTCCAGTTCGGCGCGGTAGCTGTTGTTGACCTCGTAGCGGTGGCGGTGGCGCTCCTCGACGTACTCCTTGCCGTCGTACACCTCGCGCACGATGGAGCCCTCGGCGAGTTTGGCCGGATACATGCCCAGGCGCATCGTTCCGCCCATGTCGCCGTCGCCCGCGACGATGTCGAGCTGCTCGGCCATGGTCGAGATGACCGGGTGGGCGGTGGCGGCGTCGAACTCGGTGGAGTTGGCGTCCGCGATGCCGGCCAGGTTGCGGGCCGCCTCGATGACGATGCACTGCAGGCCCAGGCACAGTCCCAGCAGCGGGATCTTGTGCTCGCGGGCGTACTGGATCGCGCCGACCTTGCCGGACACACCGCGGTCGCCGAAGCCGCCCGGGATGCAGATCGCGTCCACGTCCTCAAGCTGCTTCTTGGCGCCCGCCGGGGTCTTGCAGTCGTCCGAGGTGACCCACTTGATCTTCACGCGCGCGTGGTTGGCGAATCCGCCGGCGCGCAGCGCCTCGGTGACCGAGAGATAGGCGTCGGGCAGGTCGATGTACTTGCCGACCAGCGCCAGGTTGATCTCGTGGGCGGGGTTGTGGACGCGGTCCAGGAGGTCGTCCCAGGTCGTCCAGTCCACGTCCCGGAAGGGCAGGTCCAGCTTGCGGACGACATAGGCGTCCAGGCCCTCGCGGTGCACGGTCTTTGGGATGTCGTAGATCGAGCGGGCGTCCGGACAGGCGACGACGGCGGCCTCGTCGACGTCGCACATCAGGGAGATCTTGCGCTTGATCGCGGTGGGAACCTCGCGGTCGCAGCGCAGCACGATCGCGTCCGGCTGGATACCGATGTTCCGCAGGGCCGCCACGCTGTGCTGGGTCGGCTTGGTCTTCAGCTCGCCGGACGGGCCGATGTAGGGCAGCAGCGAGATGTGCACGACGAACACGTTGTCGCGGCCGACCTCGTGGCGGACCTGACGCACGGTCTCCAGGAAGGGCAGCGACTCGATGTCGCCGACCGTGCCGCCGACCTCGGTGATGACGACGTCGACCTCGTCGGTGGCCATCCGGCGGATGCGGTGCTTGATCTCGTTGGTGATGTGCGGGATGACCTGGACGGTGTCGCCCAGGTACTCGCCACGCCGTTCCTTCGCGATCACCGTCGAGTAGATCTGGCCGGTGGTGACGTTGGCCGAGCCGTCGAGGTCGCGGTCGAGGAAGCGCTCGTAGTGGCCGATGTCCAGGTCGGTCTCGGCGCCGTCATGAGTGACGAACACCTCGCCGTGCTGGAAGGGGTTCATCGTGCCGGGGTCGACGTTCAGGTAGGGGTCGAGCTTCTGCATCACGACACGCAGACCGCGCGCCTTGAGGAGCATGCCGAGGCTGGAGGCCGTCAGACCCTTGCCGAGCGAGGAGGCGACACCCCCGGTGACGAAGATGTGCTTGGTCGTCGTGGCGTTGCTGTTTCGAGAAGCAGCGGGTGTCATGGCCAAGGCGGGGCTCCCGTGGTCGCGGTCTGGAGTGCGGTACGGCCGCCCGGCCCGGAGCTTTCCGGGTTTTCAGGGGAGGATCCGTCGCTGCGGTTCGGGGGTTTCGTGCCCACCGGTCCACGGGCTACCAGGGTATCAGCGACCCGGGGAGCTGGCTTCCGGCCACGCTCCGCGCACACGCGGACACGGATCCCGTACACGAGTCACCATCACCCTGTCCGGCGCTCACCCGAAACAGTGCCCGCTCACCAGAGCTTCACTCGTTCAGCGGACCCGGGTTCTCCGGAGCGGCACGCGGAGCGTCTGAGTGCGTCGTATGCTCCTCGGACACTCGCTGCCGAGCCCTTCCGGCAACACGGCACCACCCCCGCCTGTATCCCCGGAACAACGAGCGCTCGTCAGTCCGTTGAGCAAAGATTGGTGTTTGCTTCATCGCTCAACGATGCTGGACAACGAACCCTTGACCGCAAGATCGAGACCCCCGTTCTCCTTTTGGGGGCGACGTGGCCGTTCGACTGGAGTTGCACGTGGCCGGGCTCATCGAAGACTACGCACTCATCGGGGACATGCAGACTGCCGCGCTGGTCTGCCGGGACGGCACGGTCGACTGGCTGTGCCTGCCCCGCTTCGACTCCCATGCCGTCTTCGCGGGACTGCTCGGTACCGAGGAGCACGGCTTCTGGCGCCTCGGTCCCGCGCACGCGGCGGACGCGAAACCCCCCGTGGCGGCCCGCCGCCGCTACCGGGGCGACTCGCTGATCCTCGAATCCGAGTGGGACACCCCACGCGGCACGGTCAGAGTGACCGATTTCATGCCCCCTCGCGACGGCGCCCCGCAGCTGATCCGCATCGTGGAGGGCGTCAGCGGCCGGGTGCCGATGCGCTCGGCCCTGCGCATGCGGTTCTCGTACGGCCGTGTCGTGCCCTGGGTGCACAAGCACGAGGGGCGGACGGTCGCCGTCGCGGGCCCCGACTCGGTGTGGTTCGACACCACCGCCGAGACCTACGGCAAGTCCCTGACGACGTACGCCGACTTCACGGTGGCGCCGGGTGACCGGATCGCGTTCACGATCTCCTGGGAGCCCTCGCACAAGCAGCCGCCCGCGCTGCCCGAGCCGGAGCAGTCCCTCGACGCCACCGAGGAGTTCTGGCGCGAGTGGGTCGAGCAGTGCACGTACCACGGCCCCTACCGGGAGGCCGTCGTCCGCTCGCTCATCACGCTGAAGGCCCTGACGTACGCGCCGACCGGCGGCATCGTCGCCGCGCCCACCACCTCTCTCCCGGAGGACATCGGCGGCGTACGCAACTGGGACTACCGCTACACCTGGCTGCGCGACGCGGCCATCACCCTCTCCTCCCTGCTGCGCACCGGCTACCGCGACGAGGCCCGCGCCTGGCGGGAATGGCTGCTGCGCGCGGTCGCCGGCGACCCGGAGAACCTGCAGATCATGTATGGGATCGCGGGCGAACGGGAGCTGGGCGAGGCCGAGTTGGACTGGCTGCCCGGCTACGAGAACTCGGGCCCCGTCCGGGTCGGCAACGGCGCGGCCCACCAGCTCCAGCTGGATGTGTACGGCGAGGTCACCGAGGCCCTGCACCTGGCCCACATGACGGGTCTGGCCCGCAACGACTACGCCTCCCTGCTCCAGCTGAAGCTGATCCGCTACCTGGAGCGGCACTGGGACGAGCCCGACGAGGGCATCTGGGAGGTGCGCGGCCCGCGCCGGCACTTCGTGCACTCCAAGGTCATGGCCTGGGTCGCGGTGGACCGCACGATCAAGCTCATCGAGTCCGGCGACGCGGACGGCCCGCTGGAGCAGTGGCGCGAACTGCGCGACGACATCCACCGGGACGTGTGTGAGAAGGGTTACGACAAGGAGCGCAACACCTTCACGCAGTCGTACGGCTCGAAGGAGCTGGACGCCTCCCTGCTGCTGATCCCGCAGATGGGCTTCCTGCCTCCCGACGACAAGCGCGTCATCGGCACCATCGAGGCGATCCAGCGCGAACTGTCCACCTCGGACGGCTTCATCCTGCGCTACCCGACCACAGGCGGCGAGGAGAACCTCGACGGTCTGCCGGGCGACGAGGGCGCGTTCCTGGCCTGTTCGTTCTGGATGGCGGACGACCTGGCGATGATCGGCCGGGTCGACGAGGCCCGGAAGCTCTTCGAGAAGCTCCTCGACCTCCGCAACGACCTGGGCCTGCTGGCCGAGGAGTGGGACCCGCGCCTCAAGCGCCAGGTGGGCAACTTCCCCCAGGCCTTCAGCCACGTCCCGCTCATCGACACGGCCCTGAGGCTGACGGCTTCGGGGGCGTACGGCGGCTGAACGCGCCCAATGAGCCGCACCCACCTAGTCTGGAAAGCGTACGAATGCCCCTGATCGAAAGGGGACCGTCATGGCTTCCCCGTCGAAGGCGGGCGCGGCCCTCGCCGCGCTGCGCGAGGATCTGACCGGAGACGTACTCGCCCCGGGGGATCCGGGGTACGACGACGCCCGGACCGTCTTCAACGCCATGATCGACCGGCGTCCGGCGGTGATCGCCCAGTGCGCGGACGAGGCCGACGTGGCCCGTTCCGTGCGCTTCGCCCGCGATCTGGACCTGCCGATCGCGGTGCGCGGCGGCGGCCACAGCGTGGCAGGCATGGGCCTGAACGACGCCGGTCTGGTGATCGACCTGCGCCGGATGCACGACGTGACCGTCTACCGTGCGGCGCAGTCGGTACGGGTCCAGGGCGGGGCGCTGATGAGCCACCTGGACCGGGCGACCCAGCCGTACGGGCTGTCGACCACCGGCGGCCGGGTCTCCACGACCGGCGTCGCCGGCTTCGTGCTCGGCGGCGGCAGCGGCTGGCTCGACCGGGTCCAGGGCCTCGCCGTCGACAACCTCCTCGGCGCGGACCTGGTCACCGCCGACGGCACCGCGGTCCACGCGAGCCCCGAGCAGAATCCGGACCTGTTCTGGGCCCTGCACGGCGGCGGCGGAAACTTCGGCGTCGCCACCTCGCTCACCCTGCGACTGCACGAGCTGCCCGCGTTCTCCATCGCGCTGATGCTCTATCTCCCCGAGTTCGCCGGCGAGGTCACCCGTACCTACCGCGACGTGATCCAGGCCGGACCGGTCGAGGCGAGCGGCGGGGTCATCCATCTCACCGGCCCGCCCGAGGAGTTCGTCCCGCCGCATCTGGTCGGGCACCTGCTGTGCGGGGCGCTGCTGACGTACGCGGGCACCGAGGAGGACATGCGCAAGCTCGCCGAACCGCTGCTGGCGCTGCCGCACGAGGTGGAGATCGTCACCGCGATCCCGTACGCCGACTTCCAGTGCATGCTCGACGACCCGCCCGGGATGCGGAACTACTGGTCGGCCGAGTACCTGACGGGCGCGCCCGACGAGCTGCTGGACGTCTTCTGCGCTCTCGGGGACGCGGTTCCCGTACCCACCGGAACCCAGAGCGCGCTGTTCCCGCTCGGCGGCGCCATCGCCGACGGCCCGTCCGAGTACCCCGTCCCCTACCGGGACGCCCCATGGGCCGTCCACCCCTTCGGCTGCTGGGAGGACCCCGCGGACGACGAGCGCTGCATCCAGTGGGTCCACGACGTGCGGACCCGCGTCCAGCCCTGGAGCACCGGCGCGGTCTACCTCAACTTCATCGGGGACGAGGGCGCGGAGCGCGTGATCGCGGGCCTGGGCGCCGAGAACACCCGCCGTCTGGCGTCGGTGAAGCGCCAGTACGACCCGGACAACGTGTTCCGCTTCAACCACAACATCGTTCCGGCGTAGCCGATCCGCGCGTGCCGCCGATGCGCGGATCGTCAGCTCGGCGCAGGTGCGGGTAGCGTCCGCTGCATGGACAGCCGTACGGACAGCCGTCACGAGACCCGGGGCGCCGGCATCACCGTGCGGCGGGCGCTCGACCTGCCGGGGCTGCGCAGCGGGCTGCCGGAGGTCCTGGCGGGGGCCGACCGGCTGGGGCGGACCGTGCGGTGGGTGCACGCGGGTGAGGTCCCGCACATCGCCTCGCTGCTCAAGGGCGGCGAGCTGCTCCTGACGACCGGGTACGGGCTCGGCACCCGTCCGGCCGAGCAGCGCGCGTTCGTCCGCACCCTCGCCGAGCGTGGCATCGCGGCGCTCGTAGTGGAGCTGGGCCCGCGCTTCACCCGGCTGCCCGCCGCCCTCGTGGAGACTGCCGTCGCGACCGGTCTCCCCCTGGTGCAGCTGCACCGCGAGGTGGCGTTCGTGGCCGTCACCGAGGAGATCCACACCGAGATCGTCAACGGCCACTACGCGCTGCTCCAGCGGGCCGAGGAGGTCCACCGGCGCTGCACGGAGGCCCTGCTCGGCGGTGGCGGTGTCCCGCAGGTCCTCGGCATCCTGGCGGACTTCAGCGGCAACCCGGTGTTCCTGGAGACGGCCGACGGCCAGCTCCTGTACGCCGCCGGGGCCGGCCCCGAGGGTGCCGACCCGCTCCAGGTCTGGGAGGGCCTGCGCACCCAGCACAAGGACGCGCCGCCGCCCGCCGGTTCCGTGCTCGTCGACGTCCCTGGGGGCGGGCCCGGCACCGGGTCGGTCCGCGCACGTCTGGTCCTGCTTCCCGTCCTCGAACCCCTTGCCCCCGTGCACCGTATGGCCGCCGAACGGGCCGCGGGCATCCTGGCCGTCGTCCTGATGCAGGCCCGCCAGGAGGAGGAGCTGGCGGCGCGCGGCCGGGGCGACTTCCTCACCGACCTCGCCGAGGGCCGGGTCGACGCGGAGGCCGCCCCCGCGCAGGCCCGCGTCCTCGGTTTCCGGCCCGGCGCCGGTCCGCTGCTGCCGATGGTGATGCGGCTCGGCGACACGCTGACCCCGGGCGGGGGCTGGGCGGTGCTGGCCCGCGCGGTCACCGAGGAGCTGGCGTCGGTCGGCGTGCCCGTCCTGCTGGGCGTACGGCCGGTGGAGGGACGGGTGCCGCTGCTGGTGGGCCTGCGCGCGGAGTCGGAGCGCCCGGCGGTCGCCGACCGCGTCGCGACAGCGCTGCGGGCGGGCGTGGAACGGGCCGGGATGCAACGCCCGGGCGCCCGGCCTCCGGTCGTCGTGGTCGGGGTCGCCGGCGGCTGGGCGGCGGCCTCGGCGGGGCTGCGCCATGCGGCGGAGACGGCGACGGCGGCCCAGGGTCTGCCGGACCGCCCGTGGTACGACGCCCGCCGCCTCGACATCGACCTGTTGCTGTGGCGGCTGCGCGACCACCCGGACCTGGCGGCCTTCGTGGACCGCGCGATCGGTCCGCTGAGCACCCACGACCACCGCTCCAAGCCGCCGTTGCTGCCCACCCTGGAGACGTATCTGGCCCATGCGGGCCGCAAGGCGGAGACGGCCCGCGAACTCCACCTCAACCGCCAGACGCTCTACAACCGCCTCGCACGGATCGGGGAGTTGCTGGGCACCGACCTGGACGACCCGCAGACCGTACTGGCGTTGAGCCTGGCGCTACGGGCCCGCAGACACCTGCCCTGACCCCCGGCGGGCGCCCGATCCCTCAGGGCAGCGGCCGGGGCTGTGTGAACTCGTCGTAGACACTGAGCACTTGGGCGACGGTCTCGTCCTCGGTGGGCCAGGTGGCGATCTGCCGGACGCCCTGCTCCCGGAGGAGTTCCCGGCGCTCCGGATCGTCGAGCAGCCGTACGACAGCCCTGCCAAGCGCCACCGCGTCGCCGTAGGGGACGAATTCGGCCGCGTCCCCGACCAGCTCCGGAACGCCTCCCACGGCGGTCGCGATCAGCGGCACGCGCGCGTGGAGGGCCTCCTGGGCGAGAACGGAGCGCGACTCCCAACGGCTGGGCAGCAGGGCGAGATCGGCGGCGAACAGCAGTTCGCTCACGTCGTCGCGCTGACCGATGAGCCGGACCGGCAGCCCCTCGTTCTCGATGCGGCCCTGCAACTCCGCCCGCAGCGGCCCCTCCCCCGCGATCACGAGGAGCGGCGCGGGATCGAGACCGCGCCACGCGCCGACGGCGTCCAGCAGGACGTCGTACCCCCGGTGCCGGTCGAGGGAGCCGACGGACACGAGCAACGGGCGGTCCGTGGCCCCGAGTTCGGCGCGGGTCTTGCTCCGGTCGGACTCGTCCCGCCCGACGGTCCCGCGCGGGGCGGACAGCGCCACGGCGGACAGCCGGACATCCCGGGCCCCCCGCCGCCTGGCCCGGTCCACGAGGTCGGAGGAGGTTCCCAGGACGACGGCGGCGGCCTTCACGACCCGCCGCTCCAGCACCCTCAGCAGTTGGGCGCGCGGCCCCTCGGCGTACGCCCGGTTGTGCCAGGTGACGACGAGCGGAGTGCGGCGCCCGCTGAGCGCGAGGGCGGCCCGGAAGGAGGCGTGCAGCCCGTGCGCGTGCACCAGGTCGGCGTTCGAACAGGCCGCGCGCAGCGCCGCCACCGAGCCGGGGTCGCTGCTGCGCGGGATGGGCACGTGTTCGGCACCGGCTCCCGTGAAGTCGTAGGCACTGTCTGCGTCGGAGGGGGCGCACACGATGACCCGCACGCCTCTCGCCACAAGCCCCGCGGCCAGCGAGCGCACGTGCGCGCTGCTGCCGGCGTTGCCGCCGCCGAGCACCTGCACGGTGCGCAGCGGCGACTGACCGTGCGGTGAGTGGCTGCTCGCGAGGCTCACGTGGCCGGGGGCTCCTGGTTCGGCGTCGGGCGGTCACGAAGAAAGGACACGGAGAAACGTACAGAAGGTTTGGGCGGAAGGGGTGTACCGCGCTGCTTCCTCCGGGTACGGGGGATATTCCGTACTCCTTCAAGGATGCCAGTACGTACGGGTGTTCCGAACCATGGAGGGGTGCGGCGGGTCACTCACTCGGGTGAGAGAGACCCCACTAAACGTCAACTGTTCGAATGTCAGCCGTCCGCCCGAGCCGCCGCCAGCAGTTCCTCCGCATGCGCCCGCGCCGTCTCCGAGTCCTCCTGCCCGGCCAGCATCCGGGACAGCTCCCGTACCCGCTCCTCGCCCTCCAGCACCTTCACGCCCGACCGGGTCACCGATCCGTCGTTGGTCTTCTCCACCAGCAGCTGCCGGTCGGCGAACGCGGCGACCTGCGGCAGGTGCGTCACGACGACGACCTGCGCGCTCTTCGCGAGCTTGGCCAGACGGCGCCCGATCTCCACGGCCGCCTTGCCGCCCACCCCGGCGTCCACCTCGTCGAACAGATAGGTGGGCACCGGGTCGGTCCCCGCGAACACGACCTCCACGGCCAGCATCACGCGGGACAGCTCACCCCCGGACGCCCCCTTGGCGATGGGCCGGGCGGGCGCCCCGGGGTGCGGGGCGAGGAGCAGCTCGACCTCGTCGGCGCCGGACGGCCCGTAGGCGACCGTGCGTCCGTCGACCTCGACGCCCTCGGGGTCCTCGGTCTGCCGGATGTCGAACGACACGCGCGCGTGGGGCATGGCCAGCGAGGCCAGCTCGGCGGTCACGGCGTCCGCGAACCGCGAGGCGGCCTCCGTCCGCGCGTCCGTCAACGCCTGTGCCATCCCGCTCAGTTCGCCGCGCAGTGCGTCCCGCTCGGCCGTCAGCTCGCCGATCCGCTCGTCGTCGCCGTCGAGTTCCAACAGCCGCGCGGAGCCCTCCTCGGCCCACGCCAGCACACCGGCGACATCGGAGCCGTACTTCCGGGTGAGCGCGGTGAGCGCGGCCCGGCGTTCCTCGACGGCCGCCAGCCGCAACGGATCGGCGTCCAGGTCGTCGGCGTATCCCGCCAGTTCCCCGGCGACGTCCCCGAGGAGGATGCCGACCTCGCCGATCCGGTCGGCGAGCGCGGCCAGGGCCGAGTCGTGCGACCGTACGGCCTCCAGGGCCCGGTGGGCGCCCGCGACGAGCGTGGCGGCGTCGATGCCCTCGGGGTCCTCCGGGTTGCCGGCGAGGGCGGCGTGGGCGACGGTCGCGGCCGAGGCCAGCGCCTCCGCGTGCCCGAGCCGCTCCGCCTCCTCGGCGAGCTCGGCGTCCTCACCGGCCCGCGGCTCCACGGCGGCGATCTCGTCGAGCCCGTACCGCAGCATGTCGGCTTCCTGGGCCCGTTCACGCGCGCGCGTGGTGATCTCGTCCAGCTCGCCTGCGACGGCCCGCAGCCGCCGGTAAGCCTCCCCGTACTTGGTGAGGGGCGCGGCGACCGCGTCCCCCGCGTACCGGTCGAGCGCCGCCCGCTGCCGGGACAGCTTGAGCAGCCCCTGCTGGTCGGTCTGCCCGTGCACGGCCACCAGCTCGTCGGCCAGCTCGGCCAGCACACCCACGGGCACCGAACGCCCGCCCAGATGCGCCCGGGAGCGCCCCTCGGCGGAAACGGTACGGCTGATGAGCAGCGCCCCGTCGTCCAGCTCCGCACCGGCCTCCTCGGCCCGTACGACGGCCGCCCCGCCCGGAGGCACGGTGATCCGCCCCTCCACGACGGCGTTCTTGGCCCCGATCCGCACCAGAGCCGCGTCAGCCCGCCCACCGAGCAGCAGCCCGAGGCTGGTCACGACCATGGTCTTACCCGCACCGGTCTCACCGGTCACGGCGGTAAAGCCGGGCGACAACTCGACGACCGCGTCGTCGATCACGCCGAGCGACCGTATCCGCATCTCCTCCAACACGAACACGACCATACGAGGTCAGCCACCCGATGTGCGACGCCCCCCACCTCGAATGAGAGAACCCGCAGGTAACGAATGACAACCGGCCTTCACATATCACCCAGGGGAGTGGAAGCGCCCCCATAGGGGCGCGGGGCTGTATCTCATCTGCGGCTCCGCCGCGTGGGCGCGAACAACCACAGCGCACCCGCACCCGCCAACGAGCCCAGGCCACCCCCCACAAACGGCGCTAGTGAGGAGCCCCCCGCCACCCGGAAACAGGCAACGCGAACTTCGCCACAAGCCGATCAGTGAACGAAGCATGGTGCAGCCGAGCCAACCGAACCGGCACAGCCCCCCGCCGAACCTCCACCCGCGCCCCGGGGGGCAACTCCACCGTCCGCCGCCCGTCACACCACAACACACCCGGCGGAATATGAGGCAGAACCTCCACAGCGAGCACGGAATCCGGCGAAGTCACCAACGGCTTCGCGAACAACGCGTGCGCACTGATCGGCACCATCAACAGCGCCTCCACCTCGGGCCACACCACAGGCCCACCGGCCGAGAAGGCATAGGCGGTGGACCCCGTAGGCGTCGACAGACAGATGCCGTCACACCCGAAGCCGGTGACAGGCCGCCCGTCGATCTCCAGGACGACCTCGAGCAGCTTCTCCGCCGACACCTTCTGCACGGCCGCCTCGTTCAGCGCCCAGTCGGTGTGCACGATGTTGCCGTTCCGGCTCACGACGACGTCGATGGTCATGCGTTCCTCGACCTCGTACGCCTTCGTCACCACCCGGTCGACCACCTTGTCGAGGTCGTCGCGCTCGGCCTCGGCGAGGAAGCCGACGCTACCGAGGTTGACGCCGAGCATCGGCACCCCGGACGCCCTGGCGAACTCGGCGCCGCGCAGCAGTGTGCCGTCGCCGCCCAGCACGATGAGCAGCTCGCAGCCGTCGAGGCACTGCGCCGTGGCCTCCTCGATCAGCTCCACCTCGGGCGGCAACGGCAGGTCGGCCGCCTCGGCCGCGAGCACCCGAACCCCGAGTCCGGAGCGCACCAGCCCCTGGACGACGAGTTCGGCACTTCTGATCGCGGCCGGCCGCCCGGTGTGGGCGAGCAGGAAAACAGTACGATCTCGGGTCTGAGTCAACGAGGCCCCTCCGCCACTGCACGGTCAACATCGGCCGGGTTGAGTTCAGGTGCGCCGGCCCGCAGCCACAGAAAGTACTCGACGTTCCCCGAAGGACCGGGCAGCGGGCTGGCCGTCACGCCCTGCACCCCGAGCCCCAACTGCCCTGCGCGGGTGGCGACTCCGCGTACCGCCTCGGCACGCAGTTCGGGACTGCGTACGACTCCTCCACTGCCCAGCCGTTCCTTCCCCACCTCGAACTGTGGCTTGACCATCATCACCAGGTCGGCATCGGGTGCCGCGCACCGCGCAAGGGCGGGCAGCACGAGACCGAGCGGGATGAAGGACAGATCCCCCACGACAAGATCCACTGGTTCCCCATCGATCGCTTCGAGCGTCAACTCGCGTACGTTCGTACGGTCCTTGACGGTGACGCGTTCATCGCTCTGGAGAGACCACGCAAGTTGTCCGTACCCCACGTCGACCGCGACGACGTGAGCGGCACCGGCGCGCAGCAGTACGTCGGTGAATCCGCCGGTGGACGCGCCGGCGTCCAGCGCCCGCCGTCCGCCGACCTTCAGCCCCTGCGGGACGAAGACCTCCAGGGCGCCCGCGAGCTTGTGACCGCCCCGGGAGACGTACTCGGGATCGTTGTCGTCGGTCACGACGACGATCGCGGCGGCGGTCTCCACCTGGGTGGCGGGCTTGGTCGCGACGGTCTTGCCGACGGTGACCCGCCCGGCGGCGATCAGCTGGCTCGCGTGCTCGCGCGAGCGGGCGAGCTTCCGCCGCACCAGCTCGGCGTCAAGGCGGCGGCGTGCCACTCCTGCCACGTTCGGTTCAGCTCCTATTGCCGTACGTCGATGGGGGCGCCGGAGGTCCCGGGCGGGCGTCGAGCGCGGTGAGCGTGTCGCGCAGCCCCCGGTGTACATCCTCGTACACCTCGACATGACCGTCCGTGGCGAGGTGGTCGGCGTCGCCGAGCCGGTCGAGCAGGGCGTCGACGTCGGCGTCGCCCGTGGGGGCGCGGGGGACGTCCAGCGGGGCCGGCGCGGCGGGGTCCGGCTCGGGTTCGACGGCCGCTTCCGCGACCACGCCGGGAGCCGGATCCGGAACGGGAGCCTCCGCCGGGCCCGCGGCCTGGGGCACTGAGTCGTTCATGCCCCGACGCTACCCCGAACGGCTGAGGTACCGTCGTTCGCGATGGCCACGACTGAGGAGTGCCGAAGCGCACTCGACAAGCTCTCGGACAACATGGCGGGCGCGAGCGGGGACGTACGCGAGGCGGCGGCCCTGGACCGCTCGCTGAGCTGCCGTATCACCGACCTGGACGTCACCTTCGTAGGACGTCTCCGGGGCGGCCGTATCGAGGTGCGGGACACCCTCCAGGGCCCGCCCCGGGAGAAGGCCGAGATCCGGCTCACGATGACCGGCGACGACCTGCTGGCGCTGGTCGCCGGGGAGCTGAACTTCGCGAAGGCGTGGGGCTCGGGCCGGGTGAAACTGGAGGCGGGCCTGCGCGATCTGTTCCGCCTCAGGAAGCTCCTGTAGCCACCCCGCTACGGGCCTTGCGCGCGGCCGGCACCACCAGCGGCGTCCCCGTCTCCGGATCGTCGATGACCTGGCAGCGCAGCCCGAACACCTCCTCGACCAGCCCGGCCGTGACGATGTCGCCCGGCGCGCCCTCGGCGATGACAGCGCCCTCACGCAGCGCGATCAGGTGGGTGGCGTAGCGGGCCGCGTGGTTGAGGTCGTGCAGTACGGCGACCAGGGTCCGGCCCTGTTCCTCGTGCAGCTCGGCGCAGAGGTCGAGGACGTCGATCTGGTGCTGGATGTCGAGATAGGTCGTCGGCTCGTCGAGCAGCAGCAGCGGTGTCTGCTGGGCGAGCGCCATAGCAATCCACACGCGCTGGCGCTGGCCGCCGGAGAGTTCGTCGACATAGCGGTCGGCGAGTTCGGCGACGCCGGTCGACTCCATGGACTCCCGGACGATCCGCTCGTCGTCGTGGGACCACTGGCGCAGGATGCCCTGGTGCGGGTAGCGGCCCCGGCCCACCAGATCGGCGACGGTGATCCCGTCGGGCGCGACCGACGACTGGGGCAGCAGCCCCAGGGTCCGCGCGACCTTCTTCGCGGGCATCGACTGGATGACCTGCCCGTCGAGCAGCACCCGGCCCTCACTCGGCTTCAGCATCCGCGACAGGGCCCGCAGCAACGTGGACTTGCCGCACGCGTTCGGGCCGACGATGACGGTGAAGGAGTTGTCGGGGATCTCCACCGACAACTGCTCGGCGATCACCCGCTGGTCGTAGGCGAGGGTGACGCTCTCTGCGGACAGGCGGTTCACGGTGTGGGTGCCCTTCTCGACGTCCTTGTTCACTGAGCCGCTCATTTCTGCCCGCCCGGTCGGTTCATATCCGGCCCGCCTTGCGCTCGGTGACCAGCAGCCACAGCAGATACACCCCGCCGAGCACCCCGGTGACCACACCCACGGGCAACTGGTCGGCGCCGAAGAGCCGCTGCGAGGCCCAGTCGGCCACGATCAGCAGGGTGGCGCCCATGCACATGGACGCCACCAGGTTCGAGCCTGGCGAGCGGGTCAGCCGCCGGGCGAGCTGCGGCGCGGTCAGCGCCACGAAGCCCACGGGCCCGGCGGCGGCCGTGGCAGCCGCGGTGAGCAGCACTGCGGCCAGCATCAGCACCAGTCGTACGCGCTCGACGCGCACGCCAAGGGCGTACGACACGTCGTCGCCCATCTCCGTCATCCGCAGCCCGCGTGCGTTCGCGAGCACCACGGGTACGAGGACCGCGCACAGCCACAGCAGCGGCCAGACCTGGTCCCAGCCACGCCCGTTGAGGGAGCCGGTCATCCACACCACCGCACGGGCCGCGTCGACGAGGTCGGCCTTGGTGATCAGGTAGCCGTTGACCGCCGTGACGACCGCGGAGACCCCGATGCCGACGAGCACCAGCCGGTACCCGTGCACGCCCTGCTTCCAGGCGAGCAGATAGATGGCGAGCCCGGTCACCAGCCCGCCGGCGAGGGCCCCGAGGGTGACCGCGCCGGCGCTCCCGGAGAACAGCACGATCACGACCAGCGCACCGGCTGTCGAGCCCTGACTGAGGCCGAGTACGTCCGGACTGCCCAGCGGATTGCGGGAGATGGCCTGGAACAGGGCACCGCCCAGCCCGAGCGAGGCCCCGACCAGCAGCCCGACCAGCACCCGGGGCAGCCGCAGCTGGTTGACGATGAACTCCTGGCCCGCGTTCCCGTCGCCGAACAGTGTCCTGAGGACGTCGCCGGCCGGGATCGGGAAGTCACCGGTGCCGATCAGCACCACGCTCGCGGTGAGCGCGGCTAGCAGCAGCGCCACGACGACGACCAACGCACGCACATCGAGGCGGAGGGAAAGGCCCCCAGGCATCCGTACGAAACGGCCGGCGCGGGCACCTCCTCGGCCGGGCCGGACAAGGTTGTTCTTCACAGCTGCGCCGTCCTCCGCCGTCGTACCAGAAAGATGAAGACCGGCCCGCCGATGACCGCGGTGACGATGCCGACCTGGAGTTCGGCAGGTCGGGCGACCATCCGTCCGACGACATCGGCGCCGAGCAGCAGCACAGGTGACAGGACGGTCGCGTACGGCAGGATCCAGCGCAGGTCGGGGCCGGTGAACGACCGGACGACGTGCGGGACCATCAGCCCGACGAAGACGATCGGACCGCAGGCGGCGGTCGCGGCCCCGCACAGCACGGTCGCGGCCGCCATGGACAACGCGCGGGTGCGGTTCAGGTTCGCGCCGAGGGCGCGGGCGGTGTCGTCGCCCATCGCCACGGCGTTGAGCGGCCGGGCGAGCAGCAGCGCGAGGACCGTGCCGACCACGATGAACGGCAGGACCTGCGTGATGGTGTCGTCGGTGGCCGACGCCAGCGATCCGACCGTCCAGAAGCGCATCCTGTTGAGCGCGGCGTCGTCCGTGATCATCACGGCCTGGAGATAGCCGTAGAGCGCGGCGCTGATCGCGGTGCCCGCGAGCGCGAGCCGCACGGGCGTGGCACCCCGGCTGCCGCCCAGGAACCAGACCAGCGCGCCCACGGCGGCGGCTCCGAAGAACGCGAACCAGACATAGCCCTTGAGCGAGGTGACGCCGAAGAAGGTGATGGCGGTGACGACGGCCGCCGAGGCGCCCGCGTTGATGCCGAGCAGCCCGGGATCGGCCAGCGGGTTGCGGGTCAGCGCCTGGAGAACGGCGCCGGACAGCCCGAGTGCGGCACCGGCCAGGAGGCCGAGGAGGGTGCGCGAGACCCGCTCGCCCACGACGACGTCGCCGTAGGTCCCCGAGTCCTGGAGCAGGCCGTGCCAGACCTGCTCCAGGGACAGCTCTTTCGCGCCGATCGCGATGCTCGCGAGAGCGACGAGAATCAGGATCCCCAGTGAGACGAGGAGCCCAACGGCCCGTATCGCCCAACGTTTCGAGGGCGCGGGGGCGGTCTCCGCGCGAGGTTCGGGAGGGCTGTCGACAAACACAAGGTTAGGTTAGCCTACCCTCGCTAGCGTCTCGTTGCCCGCCTCTGAGAGCGCCCCGTGCCTCCGTGCCTCACAACCCCAGCCGCGCCAGCGCCTTTCCCCCGTCCAACGCACATGTGCCGTCCCCCGCAGCCGTCCAGGCAGCCGCGCACAGCGCGCGAAGCCCGTCGAGCGCTTCCCCATCCCCTGTCAGCTCCAGGTGCTTCTCCCCCGCGGTCGCCGTCCACCCCCCGCACCGGAAACCGTCGCCCGCGTCCGTCACCTCGGGCTGCCCGGTCAGCAGCCCCCGCAGGTCGGCGTCGACATAGGTGGGCCGGTGCTGCGGCGGCGCGGCGAGCAGTTGTGCGCCGTCCGCCACGCCGGTCAGCACCAGCAGCGAGTCGACCTCCCCGTTGAACGCGCCCTCGATGTCCGTGTCCAGCCGGTCCCCGACGACCAGGGGCCGCTTCGCACCGGTCCTCAGTACGGTCTCCCTGTGCATCGGCGGCAACGGCTTGCCCGCCACCTGGGGTTCGGCCCCGGTCGCGATGCGTACGACCTCCACCGCGGCCCCGTTGCCCGGCGCGATCCCGCGTGCGCTCGGAATCGTCAGGTCGGTGTTGGACGCGAACCAGGGCACCCCGCGCGCGATGGCATAGCACGCCTCCGCGAACCGCCCCCAGGGCAACTCGGGCCCGCCGTACCCCTGCACGACAGCCACCGGCTCGTCCTCCGCCGACTCGACAGGGTCGAGCCCCCGCTCGCGCAGCGCGACCCGGAGCCCCTCGCCGCCGATCACCAGCACACGCGCGCCCGCCGGCACCTGGTCGGCGATCAACCGGGCCACGGCCTGCGCCGACGTGATGACGTCGGAGCCTTCGGTCGCTATACCGAGCTCGGTGAGGTGCTCGGCCACGGCGTCCGGGGTGCGCAACGCGTTGTTGGTGACATAGGCGAGCCGCATACCGCCGTCCCGCGCGACACCGAGCGACTCGACGGCGTGCACGATCGCGTTGCCCCCCGCGTACACCACCCCGTCGAGGTCGAGCAGCGCCGTGTCGTACGCCTCACTGAGGGTCCGCGCACTGCCTCCGGGCCGCGTCCTGACGGTCTGGCTCATTGTGCATCGCTCCTCGTTCGACCGGCTTTCCCCCGATCATCCCCCATGCCACTGACAGCCCTACGATGCACCAATGAAGACTGCAGGTCCCGCGGACGTACCGGCTCGCATGGGCCTTCAACTGACCCCTTTCCGGGGGCTGCGCTACGACCCCGACCGGGTCGGCAGCCTGGCCGCCGTGACCTCTCCGCCGTACGACGTCATCGTGCGCCCGGACGGCCTGATACACCTCGAATCGGCCGACCCGCACAACATCGTCCGGCTGATCCTCCCCCAGGCGGCGACCCCGTCGATACGCAACGAACAGGCGGCGGACACCCTGGACGACTGGCTCGCCGAGGGCATCCTGACCGCCGACCCCGAACCCGCCCTGTACGTCTACGAGCAGCGTGACACGACGGGTCACCTCCAACGCGGGGTCATCGGCGCCCTGCGCCTGTCGGAGCCGTCGGAAGGCGTCGTACTGCCGCACGAGGACGTCATGCCGCACGTCGTGGCGGACCGCGCGGCCCTGATGCGGGCCACCACCGCGAACCTCGAACCGCTCCTCCTCACCTACCGGAGCGACGACTCGGCCGCCGCGTCGCCGCACACCACGAGCGCTGTGGTCGAACGCGCGGCCGACCGCCCCCCGCTGCTCTCGACGACCACGGAGGACGGTTTCGGCCATCGTCTGTGGGCGGTCACCGACCCCGCCGAACTCGCCGGGATCCAGGCGGACCTGGCACATCACCAGGCCCTCATCGCCGACGGTCACCACCGCTGGGCGACGTATCTGCGTCTACGCGCGGAGCATCCGTCCCCCAGCCCCTGGGACCACGGTCTGGTACTCCTCGTGAACACCCTCCGCTACCCCCTACGGGTCCGGGCGATCCACCGCCTGTTGCACCGCCTCCCCGTCTCCGAGGCCCTGGCGGCCCTGGAGGGCCGTTTCCGGGTACGTCATCTGGCTGTCCCGCTCGCCGAGGCGCTCACGGCCCTCGCGGAGGCGGCCACCGCGGGCAACGCCTTCCTCCTGGCCGGCGACGGCGCCTTCCACCTCGTGGACCACCCGGACGAGGCCCTTCTGGCCCGTACGGTCCCGGCCGGCCACCCACAGGCCTGGCGCACCCTGGACGCGACGGTCCTGCACGCCACACTCCTCGACCACGTCTGGCACATCCCCGAGGACTCCCCGGCGCACATCGCGTACATCCACGACACTGCGGCGACGGTGGAGAAGGCGGAGCAGGACGGCGGTACGGCCGTCCTGATGCACCCGGTCCGCGAGGAGGTCGTACGCGACCTGGCCCGCCAGGGCGTCACGATGCCCCGCAAGTCGACGTCCTTCGGCCCCAAGCCGGCCTCCGGCCTGGTCCTGCGCAGCCTGGTGCACTGAAACGCAGAAGGGCGGGACCCCTGACCGGGATCCCGCCCTTCAACTCAACCGACTACTTCGGATCAGCGCTTGTCGTCCTCGACGTCGTCCGAAACCACGTCGTCACTGACATCAATGTCGTCACTGGCATCGATGCTGTCGGGGTCGTCGATGTCGTCGTCGGCCGAAGCCGCTTCCACAACCTCGGTCGAGGCGGCGGACTCGATCTCGACGGACTCGACGCCCTTGTCGGGCTCGTCCCCGTCCTCGTCCGTGTCCTCGTCGGTGTCCTCGCTCTCGTCGAAGGCGTCGACGAACTCCACACCGTCCAGCTCGGCGAGGCGATCCGAGGCGTCCGTGCTGCCGTCCTTGTCGGACTCGACGGCCTTGGCGAACCACTCGCGTGCCTCGTCCTCACGCCCGGCCGCCAGCAGCGCGTCGGCGTAGGCATACCGCAGGCGCGCGGTCCACGGCTGTACGGAGTTGGAGGCCAGCTCGGGACTCTGCAGTGTCACGATGGCCGCGTCGAGCTGATCCATGTCACGCCGAGCGCCGGCCGCGACGAGCCGCATCTCGACCTGCCCGGCCTTGTCCAGCTTGTGCACCTCGGGCGCCCCGGCCATGTCGAGCGCCTTCTCGGGCCGCCCGAGCCCACGCTCGCAGTCGGCCATGACGGGCCACAGGTCGACGTTCCCCGTCATCCGCCGAGCCGCACGGAACTCGGCCAGCGCCTCGCTGTACTTCTGGTTCGCGTACGCGGCGAACCCGGCCGCCTCTCGTACGGCGGCCACACGCGAGGCCAGCCGCAGGGCCACCCGCGAGTACCCGTAAGCACCCTCGGGGTCCTCGTCGATGAGCTTGGCGACCATCACCAGGTTCTTGGAGACCTCCTCGGCCAGCCCCTTGGGCAGGCTCATCAGCTCCTGGCGTACGTCCTTGTCGATCTCGTCGCCCGTGACGTCCTCGTCGATCGGCAGCCGCTTGATCGGCTCCCGGTCCCGGTCACGCTCGTCCCGGAACCCACCGCCCCGCCGGTCGTCGCCCCGGCTGTCGTCACGTCCCCGGTAACCGCCGCCGCCACCGGGCCGACCTCCACGGTCGTCCCGCCCACGGAAGCCACCGCCGGTGGGACGGCCACCGCGGTCGTCACTCCGACCACGGAACCCACCACGGTCATCGTCACGCCGCGCGAAACCGCCACGGTCGCCACCACCACGGTTGTCGTCCCGGCGGAAGCCACCTCGGTCGCCGCGGTTGTCGTCACGCCCACGGAACCCGCCGCCACCGGCGGAGCTACCACCGCGGTCGTCGTCGCGCCGAGCGAAGCCGCCACGGTTGTCATCGCGACGGAACCCGCCCCCGCCGCCACTGGCGGGACGGCCACCACGGTCATCCTGACGATCGTCACGCCGCGCAAAGCCACCGCCGGTGGGACGGCCTCCACGGTCGTCACTCCGACCACGGAACCCACCACGGTCATCGTCACGCCGCGCGAAACCGCCACGGTCGCCACCACCACGGTTGTCATCCCGACGGAAAGCGGGACGGTCCCCCCGATCGTCACGACGGGGCCCCGCCGGCCGGTCGTCCCGCCCACGGAAGCCACCACTGGCGGGACGGTCACCGCGGTCGTCGCTACGACCACGGAACCCGCCACGGTCGTCGTCGCGACGGAACCCACCACGGTCACCGCGGTCGTCGTCACGACGGAACCCACCACCGCCGCCACCGGCGGGACGGCCACCACGGTCATCCTGACGATCGTCACGCCGCGCAAAGCCACCACCAGCGGGACGGCCACCGCGATCGTCACTCCGACCACGGAACCCACCACGGTCGTCGTCGCGACGGAACCCACCACGGTCACCGCGGTCGTCGTCACGACGGAACCCACCACCGCCGCCACCGGCGGGACGGCCACCACGGTCATCCTGACGATCGTCACGCCGCGCAAAGCCACCACCAGCGGGACGGCCACCGCGATCGTCACTCCGACCACGGAACCCACCACGGTCGTCGTCGCGACGGAACCCACCACGGTCACCGCGGTCGTCGTCACGACGGAACCCACCACCGCCGCCACCGGCGGGACGGCCACCACGGTCATCCTGACGATCGTCACGCCGCGCAAAGCCACCACCGGCAGGACGGCCTCCACGGTCGTCACTCCGACCACGGAACCCACCACGGTCATCGTCACGCCGCGCGAAACCGCCACGGTCGCCACCACCACGGTTGTCATCCCGACGGAAAGCGGGACGGTCCCCCCGATCGTCACGACGAGGTCCCGCCGGACGGTCCGAGCGCTCCGGCCGGTCCGAACGGTTGTCACGCTGGAAAGCGGGACGTGCCCCGCGATCTCCGTCACGGCGGTCGTCGCGGCGCGGAGCACCGCCACGCTCACCACGGTTGTCGTCGCGGCGGAAACCTCCGCCGGAGGGCCGGTCACCCCGGTCGTCACGTCGGGGGGCCGCCGGCCGGTCCTCACGGCGACCGTAACCACCGGCGGGTCGGCCACCGCGGTCGGAAGAACCGCTGCGGTCGTCACGGCGATCGTTGTCGCGGCGTGGCGCCCCTCGGTATCCGCCACGGTCGCCGCGGTCACCACTGTCCCGGCGGCGCTGGTCGCGCTCCGGGCGCTCGTCGGGAGAGTTGGTGGACATGATGGGTGACTCCTGTCTTCGGTACCGCAAGTCATTCTCGCGCAGCCGACTAGCCGGCGCGCTCCGGGCTGTGTGCTTGCCTTAAAAACAAAAGGACCCCTGGTCCCAGCGTGAACGCTGGGACCAGGGGTCCTCCAAAGATTGTTCGGCGGCGTCCTACTCTCCCACAGGGTCCCCCCTGCAGTACCATCGGCGCTGAAAGGCTTAGCTTCCGGGTTCGGAATGTAACCGGGCGTTTCCCTCACGCTATGACCACCGAAACCCTATTGGTTTCGAGCGAACAAGCACACTTTTCAGTTAGATGTTCCAGCTCAAAAGCCGACAACTGTTCGTTGTCTCAGAACTAACACAGTGGACGCGAGCAACTGAGGACAAGCCCTCGGCCTATTAGTACCAGTCACCTCCACCCGTTACCGGGCTTCCAGATCTGGCCTATCAACCCAGTCGTCTACTGGGAGCCTTAACCCCTCAAAGGGGGTGGGAACACTCATCTCGAAGCAGGCTTCCCGCTTAGATGCTTTCAGCGGTTATCCCTCCCGAACGTAGCCAACCAGCCATGCCCTTGGCAGGACAACTGGCACACCAGAGGTTCGTCCGTCCCGGTCCTCTCGTACTAGGGACAGCCCTTCTCAATGTTCCTGCGCGCGCAGCGGATAGGGACCGAACTGTCTCACGACGTTCTAAACCCAGCTCGCGTACCGCTTTAATGGGCGAACAGCCCAACCCTTGGGACCGACTCCAGCCCCAGGATGCGACGAGCCGACATCGAGGTGCCAAACCATCCCGTCGATATGGACTCTTGGGGAAGATCAGCCTGTTATCCCCGGGGTACCTTTTATCCGTTGAGCGACGGCGCTTCCACAAGCCACCGCCGGATCACTAGTCCCGACTTTCGTCCCTGCTCGACCCGTCGGTCTCACAGTCAAGCTCCCTTGTGCACTTACACTCAACACCTGATTGCCAACCAGGCTGAGGGAACCTTTGGGCGCCTCCGTTACTCTTTAGGAGGCAACCGCCCCAGTTAAACTACCCATCAGACACTGTCCCTGATCCGGATCACGGACCCAGGTTAGACATCCAGCACGACCAGACTGGTATTTCAACGACGACTCCACAGACACTGGCGTGCCCACTTCACAGTCTCCCAGCTATCCTACACAAGCCGAACCGAACACCAATATCAAACTATAGTAAAGGTCCCGGGGTCTTTCCGTCCTGCTGCGCGAAACGAGCATCTTTACTCGTAGTGCAATTTCACCGGGCCTATGGTTGAGACAGTCGAGAAGTCGTTACGCCATTCGTGCAGGTCGGAACTTACCCGACAAGGAATTTCGCTACCTTAGGATGGTTATAGTTACCACCGCCGTTTACTGGCGCTTAAGTTCTCAGCTTCGCCACACCGAAATGTGACTAACCGGTCCCCTTAACGTTCCAGCACCGGGCAGGCGTCAGTCCGTATACATCGCCTTACGGCTTCGCACGGACCTGTGTTTTTAGTAAACAGTCGCTTCTCGCTGGTCTCTGCGGCCACCCCCAGCTCGGAAAGCAAGTTTCCTCACCGGTGATGGCCCCCCTTCTCCCGAAGTTACGGGGGCATTTTGCCGAGTTCCTTAACCATAGTTCACCCGAACGCCTCGGTATTCTCTACCTGACCACCTGAGTCGGTTTAGG
The DNA here is from genome assembly GCF_045040105.1 of Streptomyces sp. NBC_01390. Classification (NCBI taxonomy): domain Bacteria; kingdom Bacillati; phylum Actinomycetota; class Actinomycetes; order Kitasatosporales; family Streptomycetaceae; genus Streptomyces; species Streptomyces sp. NBC_01390. The sequence continues at coordinate 2,868,606 of NZ_CP109551.1, forward strand.
GTACGGGCCGCCATGAAACTCGCTAGAGGCTTTTCTCGACAGCATAGGATCATCCACTTCACCACAATCGGCTCGGCATCAGGTCTCAGCCCTAGTGTGCGACGGATTTGCCTATCGCACGGCCTACACCCTTACCCCGGGACAACCACCGCCCGGGATGGACTACCTTCCTGCGTCACCCCATCACTCACCTACTGCAGGTCTGGTCCGTCGGCTCCACCACTCCCCCTTGCCCGAAGGCTCCGGGGCGGCTTCACGGACTTAGCATCGCCTGGTTCAATGTTTGACGCTTCACAGCGGGTACCGGAATATCAACCGGTTATCCATCGACTACGCCTGTCGGCCTCGCCTTAGGTCCCGACTTACCCTGGGCAGATCAGCTTGACCCAGGAACCCTTAGTCAATCGGCGCACACGTTTCCCACGTGTGTATCGCTACTCATGCCTGCATTCTCACTCGTGAACCGTCCACCACTAGCTTCCGCTGCAGCTTCACCCGGCACACGACGCTCCCCTACCCATCCCAGCAGGCGTTGGCCCTATTGCTGGAATGACACGACTTCGGCGGTACGCTTGAGCCCCGCTACATTGTCGGCGCGGAATCACTAGACCAGTGAGCTATTACGCACTCTTTCAAGGGTGGCTGCTTCTAAGCCAACCTCCTGGTTGTCTGTGCGACTCCACATCCTTTCCCACTTAGCGTACGCTTAGGGGCCTTAGTCGATGCTCTGGGCTGTTTCCCTCTCGACCATGGAGCTTATCCCCCACAGTCTCACTGCCGTGCTCTCACTTACCGGCATTCGGAGTTTGGCTAAGGTCAGTAACCCGGTAGGGCCCATCGCCTATCCAGTGCTCTACCTCCGGCAAGAAACACACGACGCTGCACCTAAATGCATTTCGGGGAGAACCAGCTATCACGGAGTTTGATTGGCCTTTCACCCCTAACCACAGGTCATCCCCCAGGTTTTCAACCCTGGTGGGTTCGGTCCTCCACGAAGTCTTACCTCCGCTTCAACCTGCCCATGGCTAGATCACTCCGCTTCGGGTCTTGAGCGCGCTACTGAATCGCCCTATTCGGACTCGCTTTCGCTACGGCTTCCCCACACGGGTTAACCTCGCAACACACCGCAAACTCGCAGGCTCATTCTTCAAAAGGCACGCAGTCACGACGCACCAAGTAAACTTGGCGCGCGACGCTCCCACGGCTTGTAGGCACACGGTTTCAGGTACTATTTCACTCCGCTCCCGCGGTACTTTTCACCATTCCCTCACGGTACTATCCGCTATCGGTCACCAGGGAATATTTAGGCTTAACGGGTGGTCCCGCCAGATTCACACGGGATTTCTCGGGCCCCGTGCTACTTGGGTGTCTCTCAAACGAGCCGTTGATGTTTCGACTACGGGGGTCTTACCCTCTACGCCGGACCTTTCGCATGTCCTTCGCCTACACCAACGGTTTCTGACTCGCCTCACAGCCGGCAGACTGTGAAAGAGAGATCCCACAACCCCGCACACGCAACCCCTGCCGGGTCTCACACGTATACGGTTTGGCCTCATCCGGTTTCGCTCGCCACTACTCCCGGAATCACGGTTGTTTTCTCTTCCTGCGGGTACTGAGATGTTTCACTTCCCCGCGTTCCCTCCACACACCCTATGTGTTCAGATGTGGGTGACAGCCCATGACGACTGCCGGGTTTCCCCATTCGGAAACCCCCGGATCAAAGCCTGGTTGACGACTCCCCGGGGACTATCGTGGCCTCCCACGTCCTTCATCGGTTCCTGGTGCCAAGGCATCCACCGTGCGCCCTTAAAAACTTGGCCACAGATGCTCGCGTCCACTGTGCAGTTCTCAAACAACGACCAACCACCCACCACCCCACCCACACGGGCGAGTTCACTGGGGCCGAGCACTGAAGGCGACCGTTTCCGGCCGTACCCTCAGACACCCAACAGCGTGCCCGACACCCCCGCCCCCCAGATCAGCTTTCCACGCCCCCCAAAAGGGGACAGTACTTGCAGCCTGAGACGACCGACGGTGCCGAATAATCAACGTTCCACCCATGAGCAACCACCGTCGAACGTATGCCGACGTAATGGTCCTGGACCACCAGACAATGTCTAGCGGCCTAGATGCTCCTTAGAAAGGAGGTGATCCAGCCGCACCTTCCGGTACGGCTACCTTGTTACGACTTCGTCCCAATCGCCAGTCCCACCTTCGACAGCTCCCTCCCCGTAAGGGGTTGGGCCACCGGCTTCGGGTGTTACCGACTTTCGTGACGTGACGGGCGGTGTGTACAAGGCCCGGGAACGTATTCACCGCAGCAATGCTGATCTGCGATTACTAGCAACTCCGACTTCATGGGGTCGAGTTGCAGACCCCAATCCGAACTGAGACCGGCTTTTTGAGATTCGCTCCGCCTCACGGCATCGCAGCTCATTGTACCGGCCATTGTAGCACGTGTGCAGCCCAAGACATAAGGGGCATGATGACTTGACGTCGTCCCCACCTTCCTCCGAGTTGACCCCGGCAGTCTCCTGTGAGTCCCCATCACCCCGAAGGGCATGCTGGCAACACAGAACAAGGGTTGCGCTCGTTGCGGGACTTAACCCAACATCTCACGACACGAGCTGACGACAGCCATGCACCACCTGTACACCGACCACAAGGGGGCACCCATCTCTGGATGTTTCCGGTGTATGTCAAGCCTTGGTAAGGTTCTTCGCGTTGCGTCGAATTAAGCCACATGCTCCGCTGCTTGTGCGGGCCCCCGTCAATTCCTTTGAGTTTTAGCCTTGCGGCCGTACTCCCCAGGCGGGGAACTTAATGCGTTAGCTGCGGCACCGACGACGTGGAATGTCGCCAACACCTAGTTCCCACCGTTTACGGCGTGGACTACCAGGGTATCTAATCCTGTTCGCTCCCCACGCTTTCGCTCCTCAGCGTCAGTAATGGCCCAGAGATCCGCCTTCGCCACCGGTGTTCCTCCTGATATCTGCGCATTTCACCGCTACACCAGGAATTCCGATCTCCCCTACCACACTCTAGTCTGCCCGTATCGAATGCAGACCCGGGGTTAAGCCCCGGGCTTTCACATCCGACGCGACAGACCGCCTACGAGCTCTTTACGCCCAATAATTCCGGACAACGCTTGCGCCCTACGTATTACCGCGGCTGCTGGCACGTAGTTAGCCGGCGCTTCTTCTGCAGGTACCGTCACTTGCGCTTCTTCCCTGCTGAAAGAGGTTTACAACCCGAAGGCCGTCATCCCTCACGCGGCGTCGCTGCATCAGGCTTTCGCCCATTGTGCAATATTCCCCACTGCTGCCTCCCGTAGGAGTCTGGGCCGTGTCTCAGTCCCAGTGTGGCCGGTCGCCCTCTCAGGCCGGCTACCCGTCGTCGCCTTGGTGAGCCACTACCTCACCAACAAGCTGATAGGCCGCGGGCTCATCCTGCACCGCCGGAGCTTTGAACCCACCCCCATGCGAGGGAAGGTATTATCCGGTATTAGACCCCGTTTCCAGGGCTTGTCCCAGAGTGCAGGGCAGATTGCCCACGTGTTACTCACCCGTTCGCCACTAATCCACCCCGAAAGGCTTCATCGTTCGACTTGCATGTGTTAAGCACGCCGCCAGCGTTCGTCCTGAGCCAGGATCAAACTCTCCGTGAATGTTTACCGGATATCCGGTGCACACACACGAGAGCGGAACAGTCAAGCGGAATAAGCCCGACCGTTCACAGCGTCCTCGCTGTGTTTGTGTTACTTCAAAGGAACCTCGAACTCACAGAACATTCCGTGAGCCGGGGTATCAACAAATCTGGCGTTGATTTTTGGCACGCTGTTGAGTTCTCAAGGAACGGACGCTTCCTTCGTACTCACCCAAGAGACTCTCTCAGGCTTTCCTCCGGGCAGTTTCCCTTCGGTCCTACTGTTTAACTTTGTCTTGCTGTCTTGCGTTTCCGACTCTATCAGATCATTTTCTGATCCGATTCCCTGTCGGCGGGGGGTGCCTCGGGCTTTTGGCTTTCGCCTGTCGGCCTTTCGACATTCACTACGTTAGCCGATTCCCTCGGTAACTCATAATCGAGTTCCGCGCGTTCGCAATTCAGGGTGCAGGCACGCCGAAATTGCCCCCGCTGGGAGGGAGTCGAAGGTAGTGGTTTGGCCACTTCCGGCTGCAGGCGATCGCCGTACCCGGGTCAAGCGGCTCGGACTACCTTACGGACCCCCCAAGAGGTCGTCAAGTTGAGCGACGACGGGGCGCATGGGCCCGATAGGGGCTCATCGCAGGGTCGTTGGCGATCCAGAAACACCAGGGGTGGACACCTCCGTCGCCGGCCACACCGGTGCGTGGACCACTGCTCACCTGGTCGGTGGTGACAGGGATGCCGGTCAGGACCGTGATCGCCGCGGCCCCGGTCGCGCAGGCGTCCGTACCGTCGAGGGCTCTGTCCACATCGAGGGCCGTGGCCAGACGGGCCGGGCCTTTGGCCAGTTCCCTGTCGTTTCGGGCTGAAATTCGTCGTTTACGGGCAAGCCCGGCACCCTCGATGATCTCGCCGGCGCGGAGCAGGACCTCGCCGGGGCCGCACACCAGGTTCATGCAGTGCCACCCTCGAACGTCCGCCCGCCGTGCTGTTCCAGGTCGAGCCGGCCCTTGAGGGTGTCGTTGACCGACTCGAGCAGCTGGCGGACCTTCTTGAGCATCGGCTCGCCGTACCGCTTCCTCTCCCGCTTGAAGGAGGGACGCAGCAACTCGATGCCCTGTGCGGCTCTGTCCTTGCGTGCAGCCAGGCTTCGGAATTGACTCGTCCTGGTGGCTGACGAAGGGTGGGCTATGGGAATGGTCGAGGGTCTCTGGACGGCCGGGGAGATGCCGCTCCGTGACGGGCTGTACCGGCCGGACGACACCGGCCTGGAGTTGCATGTCGACGGTCCGGGGGCGTACCACCCGGATGCCGGGCAGCCGATCCCCTTCCGTATCGGAGGACCGTTCGATGCCGTTCGGGCCATTGAGGAGCACGGCATCGAGGAGGTGGACACCTCTTTCGAGAGCCCTCTTCCGGACGGATCAGGGTGGATGTCCGGCGGAGGCGGCGGGATGGGCAACATCGGCTACCTCGCCCGAGTCAACGCCGACCGCTCGTTGCGGTGGGTCGCCGTGATGTTCTACTCCAACCCCTTCGTACGAGTGCACTACGTGGGCATGAACGCCGTCTTCACCAACGACTGGGGCAACCGGCTGATGCTTGACCTGATGAGCCCTGCTCTCGGCTGACCCCGCCCCTGCCCTTTGCTCCTTACATGGCCCCGTTCAGGGAGGCCTCCCGTGTGGTGCTGCTCTGTTCAGCCGGAGCCTGCTTCCAGAGCGACCCGGTCAGTAGCTAGCGACCCACTGTGCTCCAGTCGGCAGGAGCAGGCGGCACCGTACGGCCTGCGGCGTGTTCGCCGAGGCGCCGGGTCAGTTCCGGCAGATCGTAGGCAGGGAAGCTGACCTGTAGGAGGCGCAGGCCGAAGTCCGACGGCTGGTCTCCCTGAAACATCGCCGCGTCCATCGGCTTGATCTTCACGTCCCAGGCGTCGGGGGCGGCCCAGTGGGTCATCCGCACGTAGAACGCGTCTCGCGGTCCGGCATTTGCGACGGCTGAAAGGAAGGCGAGTCCGCTGGCCACCGGGAAGTCGACAAGCATCCAACCGCGGCGGGACTCCACCCACTGCGCCATGTGCGGCAACTTCTCCGGCCAGTCCGCGTTGCTCTCGGCCAGGTCCTGGCAGCAGGTGAACGTGTCGATGCCGCACTCCCAGATCGCCTGGACAACTGGAGCGAGCTGCTCGTCGATCTGGGCCTGGAGGTTGCCCACCCGGACGAGAACGGTGGGATGCGTTCCTTCGTAAGACGTCATCGCGGGAGCATAGAAGCGGAGTACGACATCAGGCCCGGCGGGCCGCCGCAGGCAAGGCACACAGCGGGTCAGGCTCCTGTGGTCGGTTTGGCTCGCGGGCTCAGTCGGTACGCCGAGACCGTTGGATCACCGGCGAGGTAGAACCGGTGTTGCCAGTCGTGGGCCTCGCTCACGCCTACCCGAGGACCGATCCGGATGAGCGCGGCAGGTACCGGCTTGCCCTCGGAGAGCATGACCGACGTACCTGCCAGGAGGTCTGCGCCGTTGTGCTCCGCCGTGATGCCGAGTGCCTGGCCGACATTTCCCGGACCTCTGGCAAGACGTGGGCTCTCGACCCTCTCCCCTCGCCGCTTGCGCGCCAGGGCTTCGCCCTCGATGACCCTGCCTGCCCGGATGAGGACACCCGAGGCGATGCCATCCGTACCGGTGACGACGTTGGCGCACCAGTGGAGACCGTGGGACCGGTAGACGTAGAGATGTCCTGCGGGCCCGAACATGGTGGCGTTGCGGTCAGTCCGGCCCCGGTAGGCATGGGAAGCCGGGTCGGCCGTGCCGGAGTACGCCTCGGTTTCCGTAATGGCGATGCTCACAGCCCCCTCGGGGGTCTTGCAGGTGAGGACGCATCCGAGCAGCTTGGGGGCGACCTCTTCGGCGGGATGGGAGAGGAGATCAACGTTCATGCTGACTGCCTTGACATGCCGTAGGCGAAGTAGACATACACATGACCGGGCGGACCGAACATCACGCTGCTGCGGGATGTGGGGCCGCGATAGGCGTGGGAGCCGGGGTCGTTGGGGCCGTCGTATGCCTCTACCTCTGTGAGGCGCAGTTCGATCGGACCGTCCGGGAGGAGATCGGGGGCCACCTCCAGTACCGGCCGGTCGAAGAACTCCCTGGAGAGGGGCGTACGGTCAGCGGGCGCGATCATGCCGTCCGAGCGTAGTGCAGGTGTGTCTCGGTGAACGGGGTGGCCAGGAAGCGTCCGGCTTGCCAGGGTGAGGACGGAACCGGTCCCGGCCGGATCGCGTTTCTAAGGATCAAGGGATCGCAAGGATCGCTGGACAAGGGAGAGACATGGCGTTCAAGAAGCTGCTCGCGAGCCTGGGTGCCGGTGGGGCTTCGGTCGAGACGGTGTTGACAGAGGTCAACGTCGTTCCGGGTGGTGTCGTCCAGGGTGAGGTGCGGATCCAGGGCGGTTCCGTCAACCAGCAGATCGAGGGGCTGTCCGTCGGGCTCCAGGCCAAGGTCGAGGTCGAGGGCGGCGACCAGGAGTACAAGCAGGACATCGAGTTCACGAAGGTGCGGCTGGGCGGCGCCTTCGAGGTCCAGGCCGGTGCCGTGCACGTCGTGCCGTTCGGGCTGGAGATCCCGTGGGAGACGCCGGTCACGATGATCGACGGTCAGGCGCTGCGCGGGATGCACATCGGAGTGACGACCGAGCTGGCGATCGCGCGAGCCATCGACTCCGGTGACCTGGACCCCATCAACGTGCACCCGTTGCCCGCGCAGAAGGCGATCCTGGACGCCTTCGTCCAGTTGGGCTTCCGTTTCAAGAACGCGGACCTCGAGCGGGGTCACATTCGCGGTACTCGGCAGAAGCTTCCCTTCTACCAGGAGGTCGAGTTCTTCCCGCCGTCGCAGTACCGGGGCCTCAACCAGGTCGAGTTGAGCTTCGTCGCCGACGAGCACGCGATGGACGTCGTGCTGGAGATGGACAAGAAGCCCGGCCTGTTCAGCGAGGGCAGTGACACCTTCCGGTCGTTCCAGGTGGGCCTGCACGACTACCACAACACGGACTGGGCGGCGTACCTCAATCAGTGGCTGGCCGAGGTCGGCAGCAAGCGCAGCTGGTTCTAGTAGCGTCCGTGTCCGGAGACAGACACGCATCCGGCTCAATCCACCAGGAGGTACCGACGTGACCGAGCTCAAGAGGCCGCCACTGCCGCACGACTTCCATCCGCCCGTGCCCTCGTTCACGGTCACGAGTGAGGATGTCGAGGCGGGCGCGACGCTCAAGGACGCTCAGGTCTACGCGTCCGGCAACACCTCGCCGCAGCTGCGGTGGGAGGGGTTCCCGTCGGAGACCAGGAGTTTCGCCGTCACCTGCTACGACCCGGACGCGCCCACGGGCAGCGGGTTCTGGCACTGGGTCGCGTTCGACATCCCGGCCTCGGTGACCGAGCTGCCGGCGGGTGCGGGCAGCGGCAAGTTCGAGGGGCTTCCCGAGGGCGTGGTCCAGGTGCGAAACGACTACGGCACAAGGGACTTCGGCGGTGCGGCGCCGCCGGCCGGGGACGGGCCGCACCGGTATGTGTTCACGGTGTACGCCGTGGATCAGGAGAAGCTGGGTCCGGACGCGGATGCGTCGCCCGCGGTCATCGGATTCAACCTGCGGTTCCACGCGATCGCGCGTGCCCAACTCGTCGGTGAGTACGAGGTTCCCGCCGAAGACTGACGTTCATTGAACGTTTGCCCGCCTCTGGTCATGGAAGTGATCAGAGGCGGGCATTTTTTATTGCGTTGTCCATCTCGGCGTGCCCGGCCAGAGTTGATCCAAGCCCGCCCGCCACGCGGTGGGCCGGTGAGCAGAGGAGGTGGGCTGGATGCGGGACACGCTGGTACTGAACGCGAGCTTCGAGCCGCTGTCGACGGTGACGTTGAACCGGGCCGTCGTTCTGGTGCTGCAGGACAAGGCTGTTGTCGAGCAGGCCCACCCCGAGATCCGTATGCGCGGAGCCGCTGTCGACATACCCGCGCCGCGTGTGATCAGGCTCTGCCGCTATGTCCGGGTGCCCTTCCGAAGACAAGCACCGTGGTCGAGGCGGGGTGTGCTGGTCCGGGACCGGCACAAGTGCGCGTACTGCGGCCGGCGGGCGACGACCGTGGACCATGTGGTGCCGCGGGCGCAGGGCGGGCAGGACTCCTGGCTGAACACCGTCGCGTCGTGCGCGGAGGACAACCACCGCAAGGCGGCCCGGACTCCGGAGCAGGCGGGGATGCCACTGTTGCGGCTGCCGTTTGAGCCTTCGCCCGCGGACGCCATGCTTTTGACTCTTGCGCAGGATGACTTTGCCGCGCTGCCCGAGTGGTTGGTGCAGCCGGCGGCGTAGGTTCGTGCCGCTGGGGCTTGTCCGAGTCCGCCGGTTGTTCGTTCGCTGCGGGTTGGTTGTGGCTGGTCGCGCCGTTCCCCGCGCCCCTTCCGGGCGCGGGGACACTTCACCGCGGATTTTGAGAAGCCGTCAGTCTGTGATTGAGGGCTTTTCTCGGCGTTCGGTGCCGCCGCCCGAGTTGCCTCCGTCGCCCGAACCGCCGCCCGGGTTACCGAAGTTGCCGAGGTTGCCCATGGCGCCGGACAGGCCCTTGAGGGCGTCGCCGATTTCGCTGGGGACGATCCAGAGCTTGTTGGCGTCGCCCTGGGCGATCTTCGGGAGCATCTGGAGGTACTGGTAGGAGAGGAGCTTCTGGTCCGGGTCACCGGCGTGGATGGCCTCGAAGACCGTGCGGACGGCCTGGGCCTCGCCCTCGGCGCGCAGGGCGGCCGCCTTGGCCTCACCTTCGGCGCGCAGGATCGCGGACTGCTTCTCACCTTCCGCGGTGAGGATCTGGGACTGGCGGATACCTTCGGCGGTGAGGATCGCGGCGCGCTTGTCACGGTCGGCGCGCATCTGCTTCTCCATCGAGTCCTGGATGGAGGTCGGCGGCTCGATCGCCTTCAGCTCGACGCGGTTGACGCGGATGCCCCACTTGCCGGTGGCCTCGTCGAGGACTCCGCGCAGGGCCGCGTTGATCTCCTCGCGGGAGGTCAGGGTCCGCTCCAGGTCCATGCCACCGATGATGTTGCGGAGCGTGGTGACGGTGAGCTGCTCGATGGCCTGGATGTAGCTGGCGACCTCGTACGTCGCCGCCCGCGCGTCCGTCACCTGGTAGTAGATGACGGTGTCGATGTTGACGACCAGGTTGTCCTGGGTGATCACCGGCTGCGGCGGGAACGGCACGACCTGCTCGCGGAGATCGATGCGGTTGCGGATGGTGTCTATGAACGGAACGACGATGTTCAGGCCCGCGTTGAGTGTCCGCGTGTACCGGCCGAACCGTTCCACGATGGCTGCGCTGGCCTGTGGAATGACCTGGATGGTCTTGATCAGGGCGATGAAGACCAACACCACCAGAATGATCAGGACGATGATGATGGGTTCCATCGTGGATCCCCGTACCCTTCTCCGCCGTGGCGCTTACGGAAAGATCGTATGCCTGTTGAAGATCTTGCTTGTCGAAGATCTTGCTGGTCGAGTGTGCCAGACCGTCGGGTGCCTGTGGGACGTTCCGATCACTTGCGCCGTGCGGATGTCACATGACGATCGCCGTGGCCCCCTCGATCTCGACGACGTCCACCTCCTGGCCTACTTCGTAGGCGAGTTGGGTGTCCAGGGAGCGGGCCGACCAGATCTCTCCGGCAAGCTTGATCCGGCCACCGGCGCCGTCGACACGTTCCAGGACTACGGCCTGTTTGCCCTTCAACGCGTCGATTCCGGAGAGGTGTTGGGGCCGGTCCGCGCGCTGCCGAGCCGCGATGGGCCGTACGACGGCGATGAGCGCGGTCGACACGACGGCGAACAAGAGCACCTGGACGACCACTCCGCCGCCGAGTCCGGCCGCGCCGGCAGCCGCCAGCGCGCCCACGGCGAGCATGCCGAACTCCGGCATCGCGGTCACCACGAGCGGGATCCCCAGCGCCACCGCGCCGACGAGCCACCACACCCATGCGTCGATGTCGTTCACATCGTCATGGTAGGTCCGCGGGCCTGGTCACCGACAGTGCGCCGATCAACTTGGCACAGGGTTCTTCCAGTTGTTCCACATGGTGGTTCGTGTGCCGTCAGGCCATCGGCAGGCCCTGTGCGGTCCAGCGTTCGCCGCGCTGCTCGACGACGAGGGGAAGGCCGAAGCACATCGACAGGTTGCGGGAGGTGAGTTCGAGCTCCAGCGGGCCGGCGGCGAGCACCTTGCCCTGCCGGATCATCAGAACGTGGGTGAAGCCCGGGGCGATCTCCTCGACATGGTGCGTGACCATGATCATCGAAGGGGCGATCGGGTCACGGGCGAGACGGCCGAGACGGCGTACGAGGTCCTCGCGACCGCCGAGGTCGAGGCCCGCGGCAGGCTCGTCGAGGAGCAGCAGCTCCGGGTCGGTCATCAGGGCGCGGGCGATGAGGGTGCGCTTGCGCTCGCCCTCGGAGAGGGTGCCGAAGCGGCGGTCGAGGTAGTCGCTCATACCGAGGCGGTCGAGGAAGGCGCGGGCACGCCGTTCGTCGATGTCCTCGTACTCCTCCTGCCAGCCGGCTGTCATGCCGTACGCGGCGGTCAGCACCGTCTGGAGCACGGTCTGGCGCCTGGGCAGCTTCTCGACCATGGCGATGCCGGCCATGCCGATGCGTGGACGCAGTTCGAAGACGTCGACCTTGCCGAGGGTCTCACCGAGGATGGTGGCGGTGCCCTGGCTGGGGTAGAGGTAGCTGGAAGCGAGGTTCAGGAGGGTCGTCTTCCCGGCGCCGTTCGGGCCGAGGATGACCCAGCGTTCGCCCTCCTTGACCGACCAGGAGACCTGGTCCACCAGAGCCCGGCCCTCGCGGACCACGGATACGTCCTCCAGCTCCAGAACATCGCTCATGAGCGGGTTGTCTCCCCTTGCAGTGTCGGCCAGTCTCACGTCGTGGGCGCCTGTGGGCGCAGCCCCCCACGAAATCTACGCCACCGGTCGGCCGGTCCCTCCCCTCGGTCGGTCCTTAGGGTGGGGGGCATGCTTTCGGAACCACGCTCAGGACGACTGGCCGCATGGGGAAATGCCCTGTTGGCCGGACTTGTTTCGCCGGACGACGCGGTATTGGCCATCGTCGGGGAGGACGCCGTGCACCGGGTCGAGGGGATGCCCGGTGAGTCGGCGCCCGTCGGTCTCACGCTCGCGCTGGGGCGGCTGCGGGCGCTCGGTGCGTCCGGGCTTCGGCTCGCGCTGCCCGCGCCCGGGCATCCGCTCGGGCTGAGCGGGCCCCCCGAGTTCAACGCGCGGGCGTTGGAGGCGGAGGAGGCGGTGATCTGCGAGGGCGCCGCGCTGGGGTTGGTGCCGGAGGTGTACGAGGCCGGGCCGGCCGGGGACGTGCACATCGAGGTCGTCTGGCACTGTCTGCCGGTGCGGGAGGCTCCGCCCGCCGACGTGCCGTCCCTCGGGGAGGCCGAGCGGGAGTTGGCCGAGGCGCTGCGGGACGCGACGGCGGTGTTGGCGCGGTTGGACGTCGCCGGGTCGGGGCCGGTCGCGGAGGCGGCGATCGACGCGTACCGGGCGCGGGCGGAGCGGGGGCGCGAGGTGTTGGCGCCGGGGTATCCGCCGCGGGCGGTACGGGTGTTGGAGCTGGCGCAGCGGGTGGGGCTGCTGGTCTCGGTGGCGTCCGAGAACGGGCCCGGCGGGGCGGTGAGCGCGTCGGAGATCGCGGCGCGGGCGGAGGCGTTGCGACCGGTGGAGCGGACGGCTCGGCGGGCGCAGGTCGCGGCGTACAACTCCGTTGTGGAGGAGCGGGGGGTGCGGTGAGGTTGGGCTTTGCCGTGCGGGGAGTTGGTGTGGGCCTCGCTGGGGGCTGCCGCCCCCAGGCCCCCGCTCCGGCCCTGAACGGGCCTTGTCCTCAAGCGCCGGACGGGCTGGAGATGCGGGCCTGGGCTGAAAAGGGCACCGCCAATGCTGAAAGGGCACCGTCAACGCTGGAAAGCTGCCGACGGCGCTGGTGAGGTGTCGCCCCGGCTGAGAGGCGGAGGCCCCGACCGGCCTCCCGGGGGTGAGCCGGGAGGCCGGAGGTCAGGGCCTCAGGAACTCGGTGTTGCGGGTTCTCAGTGGTTGAGGCCGAGGTTGCCGAAGGCCGGGTTCAAGGCGCCGATGACGTTGACGCTGTTGCCCACCACGTTCACCGGGATGTGCACCGGGGCCTGGATGAGGTTGCCGGAGGCGACGCCCGGCGAGCCGACGGCCTGGCCGTTGGCGTGCGCGCCCTCCGTGGCGGAGGCGAAACCGGCACCGGCGGCGACCAGGCTGCCCGCCACCATCGTCACAGCAGCGGCCTTCTTCAGGTTCTTCATGTCTGAGCCCTCCCATTTGCGTTCACCGCGGCAGGTCGCCGCAGCACGCACTGAAGAACGCCGGAGATCCACGAAGGATGCGCCATCCGAGGGACATTCCCACGACGGTATGAATCTCAGCCCGGAAGGGAACGTTCCGTGTTGCCGGCCATCAGGCCATACCGTGACGTACCGCCCACAACGCCGCCTGGGTGCGGTCCGCCACGTCGAGTTTCATCAGGATGTTCGAGACATGCGTCTTGACCGTCTTCTCGGACAGCACGAGGGCGCGGGCGATCTCACGGTTCGAGCGGCCGTCCGCGATCAGCGCCAGCACCTCCCTCTCCCGCTCGGTGAGTGAGCCGCCCCTTCCCTGGCCCGGGTGGGTCTCCTCCTGGGTCAGCAGCGCGTCGGCGACCTCGGGCTGGAGCAGGATGTGTCCCGCGTGCACGGAACGGATGGCGCCGGCGAGGGCGTCCGGGTCGATGTCCTTGTAGACGTATCCGGCGGCGCCCGCGCGCAGTGCGGGGACCACCGTGCGCTGCTCGGTGAAGCTCGTGACGATCAGCACGCGCGCGGGGTTGTCGAGTTCGCGGAGTCTGCGCAGCGCCTCGACGCCGTCCATGCCCGGCATCTTGACGTCCATGAGGACGACGTCCGGTTTCAGTTCCTGCGCGCGGTCGACTCCCTCGGCGCCGTCCGAGGCCTCGCCCACGACCTCGATGTCGTCCTGCACCTCAAGGAACGTGCGCAGGCCCCGCCGGACCACCTGGTGGTCGTCGACGAGCAGAACCCTGATCGCGTCAGCCACCGGGGACCTCCATCTCGATCGTGGTGCCCTTTCCGAGGACCGATTCCACGTCCAGCCGGCCGCCGACCCCGCTCGCCCGGTCCCGCATGGAGACCAGGCCGAGGTGGCGTCCGGCGTTGCGTATCGCCGTCGGGTCGAAGCCGCTGCCGTCGTCGGTGACGCGCAGGGCGGTGCCGCCCTGGCCGCGCCTCTCCAGGGTCACCTCCACCCGGGCCGCCCCGGAGTGCCTCAGCGCGTTGTGCAGGGCCTCCTGGGCGACTCTCAGCAGAGCCTCCTCCTGGGCCGCCGGCAGGGCGCGGACTCCGTGGCTGTCGAAGGTCACGCGCGCGGAGTGCGCGCGGTCGAGGACCTGGATGTGGGTGCGGAGCGTGGCGAGCAGGCCGTCCTCGTCCAGCGCGGTGGGGCGCAGCTCCACGACCGCCGCGCGCAGTTCGTCCGCGGCCTCCGCGGCGAGCACTGCCACCTGCTGCAGTTCGCCCTTGGCGCGGGCGGGGTCACGGTCCACGAGGGTGGCGGCGGCCTGGGCCGTCAGACGCAGGGAGAACAGCTTCTGGCTGACCGCGTCGTGCAGCTCGTGGGCGAGGCGTGAGCGTTCCTCGGCGATGGTCAGTTCGCGGCTGCGCTCGTAGAGGCGGGCGTTGGTCAGGGCGATCGCCGCGTGCTGGGCCAGGATGGCGAGGAGGTCCTCGTCGTCCTCGGTGAAACCGCAGCCGCCGGTCGGTTTCGCGCACCGCTTGTTGGCCAGGAACAGGGCGCCGAGCACCTCGTCGCCGTCCCGGATCGGCAGGCCCAGGAAGTCCGACATGTCGGGGTGGGCGGACGGCCAGCCCTCGAAGCGCGGGTCCTGGCGGACGTCGGCCAGTCGCTCGGGCCTGGCCTCGTGCAGCATCGCGGCGAGGATGCCGTGCTGGCGCGGGAGGGGGCCGATGGCCTTCCACTGGGCGTCGCTGACACCGTCGACCACGAACTGGGCGAAGCCGCCGTGGTCGTCCGGGACTCCCAGCGCCGCGTACCGCGCGTCGAGCAGCTCTCTGGCGGAGGCGACGATCGTCTTGAGGACGTCGCGCACCTCCAGGTGCCTGCTCATGGCCAGCAGCGCGGCGCTCACCGCGGCCAGGCCGGACCGGGATCCCTGACTCATGCCCTCACGGTACCGGCGGGGTGTGACAGCGCGTATCCGACCTGTGGCGGCCCTGCCTGGGCCGTTGGGCCTAGGGCGAAGGGCCCCGGTGTATTGCGGCCGACGCACGAGGCGGCCGGGCCAGTCCCGTTCCTACGTTGGGTGTGCTGCCGATCACCGGCAGCCGAGCCGAGAACAAGGGGACGCTGTCATGCCGGTTGCGATCATCACGGGGGCTTCCAAGGGACTGGGGCGGGCGCTGGCCTCGGCGCTGGCGCGACGCGGCTGGGATCTCGTACTGGACGCGAGGACCCCGGAAGTCCTGCACTCCACCGCCGAGACGCTGTCCGCGTACGGAGGGCGGGTGGAGGCCCTCCCCGGTGATGTCACGGACGCCGGTCACCGTGCCGGGCTGGTGTCTGCGGCGCGGAAACTGGGCGGCGTCGATCTCCTGGTGAGCAACGCGAGCGCGTTGGGCGCCGAACCGCTCGTACGGCTGGAGGGGCTGTCCCTGAAGGGGCTGCGGCGGGCGCTGGAGGTGAATGTGGTGGCCGCGCTGGGCCTGGTCCAGGAGGCGCTGCCGCTGCTGCGGGAGTCGGGGGCCGGGACGGTGATCGCCGTCAGTTCGGACGCGGCGGCCGAGGCCTACGAGACGTGGGGCGGCTACGGGGCTTCCAAGGCGGCCCTGGACCAGCTGGCGGCGGTGCTCGGGGAGGAGGAGCCGGGGCTGCGGGTCTGGGCGGTCGATCCCGGGGACATGGGGACGGACCTGTACGCGGCGGCCGTACCCGAGGACGAGGATCCGCGGCCGGAGCCGGGCAGTGTCGTCCCCGCTTTTCTGCGGCTGCTGGACGAGCGGCCGGCCAGTGGGCGGTACTCGGCGCCGTCCCTGTTGGAGGCGCGATGACATTGGCCGTACAGGTGCCGGAGGAGCTGTCGGCGCGGGTGCCGGTCGAGCAGCGGGGGCCGGGGCTGGACCGGGACGACGTACGACTGCTCGTGTCGCGGGGGACCGCGGTGTCGCATCACGGGTTCGCCGAGCTGCCCCGGCAGCTGCGGGCCGGGGATCTGCTCGTCGTCAACACGTCGTCGACGCTGGCCGCGGCCGTGGACGGACGGGCCGGGCACGCGCGCGTGGTGGTGCACTTCTCCACGCGCGGGGACGACGGGCGGTGGGCCGTCGAGCTGCGGGATCCCGATGGAACGGGCACCACGCGCGTGCGTGCGGGTGCGCCGGGGACGGCGGTACGGCTGGCCGGAGGTGTGGGGCTGGTGCTCGAGGAACCGCTGGTCGCGGGAAGTGGCCGGCTTTGGTGGGCGCGGGTGAGCGGGCCGGTGCTGCCTCTTCTGCGGGAGCACGGGCGGCCCATTCGCTACTCCTATACGGAACGGGATCAGCCGCTGTCCGTGTATCAGACGGTGTTCGCGCTGCCGTCCCGCGACGGAGCGGGCAGCGCGGAGATGCCTAGTGCCGCGCGGCCCTTCACCGCGCGGTTGGTGACGGAGCTGGTGAGCCGCGGGGTGCAGTTCGCGCCCGTCAGGCTGCACACCGGGGTCGCGTCGACGGAGGCGCACGAGCGGCCGTATCCGGAGCGGTTCGCGGTGCCGGAGGCCTCGGCGCGGCTGATCAACGCTGTTCGGGCCGGGGACGGGCGGGTCGTGGCGGTCGGTACGACGGCTGTGCGGGCGGTGGAGTCCGCGACCGGGCCTGACGGTGTCGTCCGGGCGGCCGAGGGGTGGACCGACCTGGTGGTGACGCCCGGGCGGGGCGTGCGGGTCGTGGACGGGCTGCTGACGGGGCTGCACGAGCCGGAGGCGTCGCATCTGCTGATGCTGGAGGCCGTCGCGGGGCGCGCGGCGATCGACCGGGGGTACGAGGAGGCGCTGCGTGAGCGGTACCTGTGGCACGAGTTCGGGGACGTGCATCTCCTCCTTCCGGCGGAGACCTGAGACAGCTTCCTCACGCTGAGCATTGCTCTCGCAACTAATGGTGAGAGGCAGGTGCGGCCCGTGTGAGCCCGCACATAGGACACACATCACGTACTAGAGGAGATAGGAGACAAACGTCCACCCGGTGAGCGGGAAAGACGCTCCGGTCTGTCCTATTTTGCCCTTCACGGGTCCACTACCCCCCGTAGTACGTCACACCTTTGCCACAGCATTTTGCGGCCGCTAAGAATGGCAGCCGTCGCTCAGCGCCGCGGGTTCCGCCCGCGGCGTTTGTGCCGGAAGCACGCCTGTCCCCCGGACGCCGAGCGACCTCCGCGCTATTCGAAGAGGTCCCACCGCCATGCCCGAGAACACCACCACTTCTGGTCATAGTCGAATGTCGACCAGGACCCGCAGGCTCGCGATCGCCGCTGCCGCCACGCTCAGTGCCGCCGCCCTCGCGTTCACGCTCGTGCCGAGCAGCAACGAGCGGACCACCTCCGAGGCCGTCTCCGCCGCTCCTGTGGTGTTCAGCCAGGAGCAGCTCAAGGACGTGAAGGCGAGCGTCACCGACCAGCTGGCCGGCGCGACCGTGAAGGCCGAGGCCGCCGCGGCGAAGAAGAAGGCGGTCGACGCCGCCGCCGCGAAGAAGAAGGCCGCCGCCAAGAAGAAGGCCGCGGCGAAGGCCGCGAAGGCCCGCAAGGCGAAGCAGGCCGCGAGCCGGTCCGCCAAGCGAGCCGCGCTCAAGAAGGCCGCCACGAAGACGTACGCCAACAACCTCGACGGCTGGATCCGTGAGTCCCTCGCGATCATGGCGAACAAGGGCATCCCGGGCTCGTACAACGGCCTGTACCGCAACATCATGCGGGAGTCGACGGGCAACCCGAACGCCGTGAACGGCTGGGACGTCAACGCCCAGAACGGCACACCGTCGATCGGTCTGCTCCAGGTCATCCAGCCGACCTTCAACGCGTACCACGTGTCCGGTACGTCGACGAACATCTACAACCCGGTCGCCAACATCACGGCCGCCGCCAACTACGCGGCCGACAAGTACGGCTCGATCGACAACGTCAACGGCGCGTACTGAGGCCTGCGCGGACCTCTGACTCGTACAGGCGAAAGGGCGGCACCCCCACCGGGGGTGCCGCCCTTCACCGTCGTGCGGCCCCGGTCACTTGCGCATGACCTCGGGCTCGTGGCGGCGCAGGAAGCGGGCCACGAAGAAGCCGCAGATCACGCCGAGGGCGATCAGCGCGACCATGTCGATGCCCCACGCGGTGGCCGTGTGGTCCCACAGGGGGTCCGTGCTGCCGGGGTCGTCGACGTTCGGGCTGATCTTGTTGAAGTCCAGCGTGGCGCCCGCGGCGGCGACCGCCCAGCGGGACGGCATCAGGTACGAGAACTCGTTGACCCCGATGTTGCCGTGCAGGATGAACAGGCAGCCGGTGAACACGACCTGGATGATCGCGAACATGACGAGCAGCGGCATGGTCTTCTCGGAGGTCTTCACCAGCGAGGAGATGACCAGGCCGAACATCATCGACGAGAAGCCGAGCGCCATGATCGGGATGGAGAGTTCGAGCAGCACGAACTTGCCGAAGATCAGACCCTCGTCGGGAATCGTGCGGCTGGAGAAGCCGATCGCGCCGACCATGAGTCCCTGCAGCACCGTGATGAAGCCGAGGACGATCACCTTGGACATCAGATACGCGGAGCGCGACAGGCCGGTCGCGCGCTCCCGTTCGTAGATGACCCGTTCCTTGATCAGCTCGCGGACGGAGTTGGCGGCCCCGGCGAAGCAGGCGCCGACGGCGAGGATGAGGAGAACGGTGGTGGCCGTGCCGTTCGGGATGTTGAGGCCGTTCCTGCCCACCTTGCCGGGCAGCAGGGTCTTGTCCGGGTCGATGAGCAGGCTCACCGCGCCGAGCACCGCGGGCAGGATCACCGTCAGTGCCAGGAAGCCCTTGTCGGAGGCGATGACCGTCACGTACCGCCGGATCAGGGTCATCAGCTGGGAGCCCCAGCCCTGCGGCTTGGGCGGGCGCATGGCCTGTGCGGGCGGCATGTCTACGGACTGCGGGGCGACGGCGTCGATGTCCGCGGCGTACATCTGGTAGTGCTGCGAGCCCTTCCAGCGTCCCGCCCAGTCGTAGTCGCGGTAGTTCTCGAAGGCGGAGAAGACGTCGGCCCAGGTGTCGTAGCCGAAGAAGTTCAGGGCCTCCTCGGGCGGGCCGAAGTACGCCACGGCGCCGCCCGGTGCCATCACCAGGAGCTTGTCGCAGATCGCCAGTTCGGCTACGGAGTGCGTGACGACGAGGACGGTGCGGCCGTCGTCGGCGAGGCCGCGCAGCAGCTGCATGACGTCACGGTCCATGCCCGGGTCGAGGCCGGAGGTCGGCTCGTCCAGGAAGATCAGTGACGGCTTGGTGAGCAGCTCCAGGGCCACCGAGACGCGCTTGCGCTGGCCGCCGGAGAGGGAGGTGACCTTCTTCTCCTTGTGGATGTCGAGCTTCAGCTCGCGCAGCACCTCCCCGATGCGGTGCTCGCGCTCCTCCGTCGTGGTGTCGGCGGGGAAACGCAGCTTGGCCGCGTACTTGAGGGCCTTCTTGACGGTCAGTTCCTTGTGCAGGATGTCGTCCTGCGGGACCAGACCGATGCGCTGGCGCAGCTCGGCGAACTGCTTGTACAGGTTGCGGTTGTCGTAGAGGACGTCGCCCTGGTTGGCGGGCCGGTAGCCGGTGAGCGCCTTCAGGAGTGTCGACTTGCCGGAGCCCGACGGGCCGATGACCGCGATCAGCGACTTCTCCGGGACGCCGAAGGAGACGTCCTTGAGGATCTGCTTGCCGCCGTCCACCGTGACCGTCAGATGGCGGGCCGAGAAGGAGATCTCGCCGGTGTCGACGAACTCCTCCAGACGGTCGCCGACCAGACGGAACGTGGAGTGGCCTACGCCGACGATGTCGCTCTGGCCGAGCAGCGCCGTGCCGCCCTTGACGATCGGCATACCGTTGACGTACGTACCGTTGTGCGAGCCCAGGTCGCGGATCTCGAAGCGGCCGTCGGGCGTCGCGTGGAACTCGGCGTGGTTGCGGGAGACCTGGAGGTCGGAGACGACCAGTTCGTTCTCCAGGGCGCGGCCGATGCGCATCACCCGGCCGAGGAGCAGTTGGTGGAAGGTGGTCGGGCTGCGGTCGCCGTACACCGGCGGCGCCCCTGCCCCCACCGCCCCCGCGCCGGGGCGCTGCTGCTGTGGGATCGCGGCGGCCTGCTGCTGCGGGTCGGACTGCGGCCAGCTCTGTTCCGGCGTCTGCTGCTGGGGCGGCTGGGCCCAACTGGGGCTCGCGCCCTGGGCGGCGAGCGGCTGCTGCCGCACCTGCGCCACCTGCGGCGTCGCCACCGAGGCGGCACTGCTGGAGAGGCTCAGCCGCGGGCCGTCGGTCGCGTTGCCGAGATGGACGGCCGAGCCCGGCCCGATCTCCATCTGGTGGATGCGCTGCCCCTGCACGAAGGTGCCGTTGGTGCTTCCGTGGTCCTCGATGACCCAACTGCGGCTGCCCCAGCTGATCGTGGCGTGCCGCCAGGAGACCCTGGCGTCATCGAGCACGATGTCCCCCTGCGGATCACGTCCGAGGGTGTAGGGCCTGGACGAATCGAGCGTCCAGGTCCGTCCGTTCAATTCCAGTACGAGTTCCGGCACTCCATGCCCCACTGAGTTGTCCCCCGAATATCTGCCCCAACACGGGGAGTCTAGGGATGTCGAACATCGTGGGGAACTATTTCAGGCTCAGCCCCCTGACCGAAAGTCGGGCCTTGCGCGCGGGGCGTGGAAGCGGACAGCGACGCGCCGTTGACGGGCTGGAAACCGGCCCGGAGAGTGGTAGTCCCACGCGAGGGGGGACACGCGCGGTGCACCGCCGTCGCGCGGATCGGGGGCTGACGATGAACTTCGAGACGGCCGAGCAGCGCGGGAGGGTGCCGTGGGGGAACGTGCTGCTCTCCGCGATCTCCGCTGTGAGCTGGGCATTGATCGGAATGGCGGGCGCGGCGGCACTCGGCCTGCATCTGCTGGAGGCGGACGCCACGGCCTCGCTCGGGCCGATGACCGCGGCGGTTGTGGTCCTTGGGGCGGGTGGTTCGGTCACCCCGTCCGGTGATGTGTCGGCCTTCGGCCTGAAAGGAGCGGAGGCGGCGACCGCCGTCGAGATCGCGCCACTGGGGGTCGGCCTGGTGGGCGCGGTGCTTCTGTCGTGGCTCTTCCTACGGTCCCTGCGCGGGGCGGGGGTGGTGATCTCCCCGTCCGAACTCCTCGCGCGCGCGGGTGCGGTGACCGTCCTCTTCGTGGCCACCCTGGGCGGGCTGGCCTGGGCGGGGCACGACGTCATCACGATCGACGGCGGCGCTCTGGGCCTCGACGATCTCCCGGGCACGGGCGGCGGCGGAGGCACGGGGGGCGGCGGTATCGACATCCCGGGGCTCGGTGACATCAGCGGTCTGCTGCCCGACCGGGTCGGCGACCTGATCGACGCGAAGGCGGCGGTCGGCTTCACCGTCGACACGCTCCCCACTCTGCTCGGCGGCCTGGTCTGGGCGGCCGGAGTCCTGGCGATCGCCCTGCTGGCCTCCCGCCGAACTCCCCTGCCGCGCGGCTGGGAAGCGGTCCACCGCGTCGTACGTCCGGCGGCTTCCGCCCTGGTCACCGTGGCGCTGGTGGCGGTCGCGGCGGGGTTCGCGGCCGCCGGGTACGCGGCGATCGGCGACGCCCACCCCAAGCGCATCGCGGGCGCGGCTCTGCTCGGCGCCCCCAACGGGGTCTGGCTGGGTGTCGCGATCGGTCTGTTCGTCCCGTTCGACGGCAGCGCGTCCGGGGTGCTGGTGAACGTCCTCCCGGATCCCCTGGACCGGCTCCTCAGCTCGGCGGACGACCAGTCGGTCAGCCTCGGCAGACTGGCGGAACTGGACAGCCGGGTGTGGCTGCTGGGGGTCGGGGCGGCCTTGATGATGCTGCTGGCGGGCATCCTCGCGGCGGCACGGACACCGCTGGCCCGCGGTGTCGCGCCGCACGACGTCAGGGGGCGGGTGCCCCTCGCCGTACGGGATCCCGGTGCCCTGCGTTTCGCCGGCCGGTGCGCGTTGCGGCTGGGAGTGGTGACCGCGGTGGCGTTGCCGTTGTTCGCCTGGCTGGCGGAGGTGTCCGTGGACGCCTCGATCTCGGTGCTGGGCTTCGACGCGTTCGGCGCCGGAATCGAACTGCGCGGGCAGCTGGTCGCGGCCGTGCTGCTGGGTGCGGTGTGGGGCGCGGCAGCGGGAGCCGCCGGCGCGCTGCTGACGTACGTGAGCGGGGCGGCGGGGTCGCGGGCGGTGCCGTTGGCACTGGGTGACGTGTGGGCTGGAGCGGACGGGGCGGTGGTGGCGGGCACGGTGACAGGCACGGCGGCCGGGGAAGCGGGGTACGGCGTTCATCCGGAGCAGGTCGGCGGCCAGGGTCCGTATGCCGGTGCGTACGCGCCCGGTTCGCCGTACCGGCCGCCCAACCGCGACACCAATCCGTATCTACGGCTGCCCGGCGGGCTCGGGGAACCCGAGGACGCACGGCCGGCCGAGGCCGGGCAGCCCCACTGGGGGTCGTCCTACGAGGGCGGCCGGGCGCCCGATGCCCCGTCCACGGAGGCGTGGTCGCCCGACCGGAGCAGCGAACCCGAATCGGCCGGTTCCGGCGAGGAAGACGGGGAGCGGGAGGGCGAGCGGGAGCGGGAGGAACCGCCGGAGAACCTGTACGGGCTCCCCACCATGGCCAGGCCCCTCTCGCCGCCTCCGCGACGGCCCGGGCGGCGGGGAGGGAGTTCGTCGGGGGCCGTACCGGAGAGGCGGACTCCTCCCCCGCCGCCGCCACCGCCTGCGCCGCCCCCGCCGCCGGGCAAGCCCAAAGGACGGCGCTGACCTGCCCGTAAGGTCTTCGCCACCCTCGCGAAACGTACTGTTCGCCGTCCGTCAGGCGGACCGTGCGCGCGGGAGGCACTGGGTGCCGGATACGGTGGAAACACCATGAACGCTACGCAGACCGCTGACGTACCCACCCTTCTCGTCAAAATCTTCGGCAAGGACAGGCCGGGCATCACCGCCGGTCTGTTCGACACGCTTGCCGCCTACTCCGTGGACGTCGTCGACATCGAGCAGGTCGTCACGCGTGGCCGCATGGTGCTGTGCGCGCTCGTGACCCAGCCGGCCGCCGGTATCGAAGGCGATCTCCGGGCCACCGTCCACAGCTGGGCGGAGTCGATGAAGATGCAGGCGGAGATCATCTCCGGCCTCGGTGACAACCGGCCGCGTGGGCTCGGGCGTTCCGTCGTCACCGTGCTCGGGCATCCGCTGACCGCCGAGTCGACCGCTGCGATCGCCTCCCGGATCACCAGGACCGGCGGCAACATCGACCGTATCTTCCGGCTCGCCAAGTACCCCGTGACAGCGGTCGAGTTCGCCGTTTCCGGTGTGGCGACCGAGCCGCTGCGCACCGCCCTGGTCACCGATGCGGCGGCACTCGGTGTCGACATCGCGGTGGTCGCGGCCGGGCTGCACCGGCGGGCGCAGCGGCTGGTCGTCATGGATGTGGACTCGACACTCATCCAGGACGAGGTGATCGAGCTCTTCGCCGCGCACGCGGGCTGCGAGGACGAGGTGGCCAAGGTGACCGCCGCCGCGATGCGCGGGGAACTGGACTTCGAGCAGTCGCTGCACGCGCGTGTGGCGCTGCTCAAGGGGCTCGACGAGTCGGTGGTGGAGAAGGTGCGCAGCGAGGTCCGGCTCACGCCGGGTGCGCGCACGCTGATCCGTACGCTGAAGCGGCTCGGCTTCGAAGTGGGCGTCGTCTCGGGTGGGTTCACCCAGGTCACGGACGATCTCAAGGAGCGGCTCGGGCTGGACTTCGCCCAGGCCAACACGTTGGAGATCGTCGACGGGAAGCTGACGGGCAAGGTCGTCGGCGAGATCGTGGACCGGGCGGGCAAGGCCCGGCTGCTTCGGCGGTTCGCGGCGGCGGCGGGGGTTCCGCTGGATCAGACCGTGGCGATCGGCGACGGGGCGAACGATCTGGACATGCTGAACGCGGCGGGGCTCGGCGTCGCCTTCAACGCCAAGCCGGTCGTGCGGGAGGCCGCGCACACTGCGGTGAACTTCCCCTTCCTCGACACCGTGCTGTATCTGCTGGGTGTCACTCGGGAAGAGGTCGAGGCGGCGGACACCCACGAGTAGCCCGCCGGGAGGCAGCAGGCGTCGACTCTTCGGCGCCTGTGCCTACTCCGTCGGTGCCGCCGGGGCTTACTCCGTCGGTGCCCAGAAGTCGAGCAGGGTCGCCGTGTCCGGCTCCAGGGCCTTCCAGGAGCCCGTGAAGGAGAGCACCGCGTAGGCCGCCGCAGGGAAGCCTCGGTCGGTCAGCCTGGTGCGGGGGTCGTCCTCGGACTCGCCGGCCAGGATGTCGGTGAGGGCCTGCACTCCTGGGTTGTGGCCGATCAGGACCACGTTCTGCGCGTCGTCCGGCGTTTCGTTCAGCAGGGCGATGAGCTCGCCGGGTGAAGCCTCGTAGATCCGCTCCTCGTAGACGGTCTTCGGCCGTTGTGGGAGTTCCTGGACGGCGAGCTTCCACGTCTCGCGGGTCCGGGTGGCGGTGGAGCAGAGAGCCAGGTCGAGAGGGATACCGCTGTCTGCCAGCTTGCGCCCGGCGACGGCGGCGTCCTTGCGGCCCCGGTCAGCGAGTGGCCGCTCATGGTCGGGCACCTGCGGCCAATCGGCTTTCGCATGCCGGAAGAGGACGATCCTGCGGGGTTCTGCGACGCTCATGGCATCCAGCTTCGCATGAAACACGCCATCGGGCGCAGGGAGTTGACTGGCGGCTCCGCAGGTGGGAATGGGGCGTTCACGGCGCTCAACGCGTCACCAGATCCCGGGCCCGCTCAAGGAAGTGGGCGATCAGCGGGTCGCCCGTCGCCGCCTGTGCGTCGGTCGGGTTCAGCATCAGCGCGAGCAGCACGACGAACGCGAGCGTCGGCAGTACCAGGGCCCACCACGGCAGCCGTATGTCGACTCCACGCGTGGTCGCCGGAAGGGGCCGGGAGTGCGTGCGGGCCGACATAATGCCTCCGTGGGTCTTCGAGCGGTCCGTGGCCCGCCTCTCGCGGCCACACCTCGAAGCTACGGAACCGGCGGGCCTCAACCCATCCGGAGATCCACCCACTTGACCCTGAGACTCGCCCCCTAGGGGATGGTGGGGATACCCCCACCAACGGCTCTCACGGTGAGGCGATCGTCGCGACGATGGCGATGATCACGAAGATGGCGAAGAACGAGCCGAAGACGAGCAGCATCTTCTTCTGGCCGTTCTGGGGATTCGGGTCGAGCACTGGCATACGGCCAGTCTCGCACCCGTTCCGCTCGCCCGTGGCCCCGGGGTGGCGGCACCTGGCGGCCGGGGGTTCGGGCCGGGTGGGCGTGAGGTCAGCGGGCCGCCGCCTCGTCCTCCACGGTGCGGTCGCGTCCCGCCAGTACGCCCACGGCCATCTGCGGCAGCATCAGGCCGGCCATCAGCGCGAGCGGCAGCCCCCAGCCGCCGCTGTGCTGGTAGAGAACGCCCACGACGAGCGGGCCGGGGATGGATATCAGATAGCCGGCGCTCTGGGCGAAGGCCGACAACCGGGAGACGCCCGCGCCCGTCCTGGCGCGCATCCCGACCATGGTGAGGGCCAGCGGGAACGCGCAGTTGGCTATGCCGAGCAGTATCGCCCAGGCCCACATGCCGCCGGCCGGTGCGAGGTACAGGCCCGCGTATCCGAGGAGTCCGCAACAGCCGAGCGCTATCACGATGGGCCCCTGGTGGGGCAGGCGGGTCGCGACGCGCGGGATGACGAAGGCGAGGGGCACACCCATCGCCATGGTCACGGCGAGCAGCAGTCCGGCGGTGTCGGCCGGGACGCCCGCGTCCCGGAAGATCTGCGCCATCCAGCCCATGGTGACGTAGGCGGCGGTGGCCTGGAGCCCGAAGAACACGGCGAGCGCCCAGGCGGTACGGCTGCGGGTGATACGCAGTGCGCCGTCCCCCTCCCCCTTGGCGGGCGTCCCGCGCGCGGGGGACGCCTCGGGGCCCGGCCCGGACTCGCCCCGGTCCCGTAGCAGGGGGATCCAGGGAACCACCGCCGCCGCCGCGAGAACCGCCCATACGGTCAGCCCCCGCTGCCAACTCCCGCCCAGCGCCTCGGTCATGGGCACGGTGATCGCCGCCGCGGCAGCGGTGCCGAGGGCGAGGGCCATCGAGTACAGGCCCGTCATGGAACCGACCCGGTCCGGGAACCAGCGTTTGACGATGACCGGCATCAGGACGTTGCTGACCGCGATGCCCATGAGGGCGAGCGCACTGGCGGCCAGGAAGCCGGCCGCAGTGCCCGTCCAGGGCCGGATCGCCAGGCCGGCGGCGATGGCGGCCATCCCCGCGCAGACGACCGCGCCGGCGCCGAAGCGGCGGGCCAGCCGCGGTGCCATGACGCCGAAGAGGGCGAAGCAGAACGGGGGTACGGAGGTGAGCACGCCGGCCGTCGTGCCGCTCATCCCGAGTCCGTCGCGCACCTCTTCGAGAAGGGCGCCGAGGCTGGTGATGGCGGGGCGGAGGTTGAGGGCGGACAGCACGATGCCGACGACGACCAGCCGGGTGAGCCACGCGCGCGTGCCCGTGATCCCGGTCTCGCGCTCGCCCTCGCCCCCGCCCTCCGGCTCGGATGTACCGCGTACGGGCCTGGTCGTGGACGTCGTCGTCCTGGTTTCGTCGCTCGCCATGGCACCCAGCATAAAATCATAGGATGATTGGTTGTAATCCCCCGTGCGAAAATGGGCCATGCCACCGCTGAGCCATCCCCGCCGATCGGCCCTGTCCGAGCAGGTCATCGCCGCACTGCGGAACCAGATCACCTCGGGCGAATGGCCCGTGGGCTCCCGGATTCCGACCGAACCCGAGCTGGTCGCGCAGCTCGGAGTGGCCCGGAACACTGTCCGTGAGGCGGTCCGGGCCCTCGCGCACAACGGGCTGCTGGACATCCGCCAGGGCTCGGGCACCTACGTCGTGGCGACCAGTGAGCTGGCCGGTGTGATGCACCGCCGGTTCGCCGACGCGGACCCCCGGCACATCGCCGAGCTGCGGTCCACGCTGGAGTCGGGCGCGGCCGAGCTGGCGGCGCTGCGGCGCACCGAACGGGACCTCAAGCAGCTGGACGCGCTTCTGGCGCGCCGGGAGGAGGCCTGGGCGTCCGGTGACGCGGAGGCGTTCGTGACGGCCGACGCGAGCCTGCACATGGCGGTGGTGGCCGCTTCCCACAACGACGTCATGACGGCGATGTACGCGGACCTGGGCGAGGTGCTGCGGGACTGGCTGCGCGACGACGTGGGCGGAAAGCTGACCCCTCAGTCGTACGTGGACCACGCCCCGCTCGTCGAGGCGATCCGCGCGGGCGACGCGACGGCCGCTACCAGGGAGGCGGCCGGTTATCCGTTCGTGTGCCGGTTCAGGGCGTCCGCTTCTGGTGGCTGACCCACACCGAGCGGACCTCCTTCCAGCAGCGGCCGGTGAGCCGTACCGTCTGGGCGGGCCCGGCCTCGACCGAGGAGCCGTCGCTGTCGAGGTCCCACCAGCGGTCGCACTCGATGTGCAGACGTACGCGGTCGGTGGCCACGTAGGGGTTGTGGCAGTACGCGGTCACCTTGGAGCCGGTGACCCGGGTGTAACAGGTGGAGCCGAAGGGCTCGGGCCGCTCCCCTTGTCGTGCGTCCACGCGCGCGTGCGGAACGGCCGGAACGGCCTCGTACGGAAGAGTCGTTATGAGAGCGACGGCGACGAGCAGCGGGGCGAAGCCGCGGGACAGACGCACAAGGGGACCTCCTCGTGATGGGGAGGGAACGCGAGGTGAACGCGTAATCCAGAGTGCCCAGTTACCCCACTCCCCCGCCCGGCCGGATGAGCCGAACGGGTGATGACACAGCGACATGCCGAGGGCCCGCGCCGGAACGGAACGCGGGCCCTCGGTATGTCGGCCGAGCCTGGACGGCAGCGGCAGCGGTCACGCGCCGATCGCGTGCAGCCCACCGTCCACGTGGATGATCTCGCCGGTGGTCTTCGGGAACCAGTCGCTGAGCAGGGCGACGATGCCGCGGCCGGCCGGCTCGGGGTCCTTGAGGTCCCACTCCAGGGGTGACCGGGCGTCCCACACGGAGGCCAGCTCGCCGAAGCCCGGGATGGACTTGGCGGCCATGGAGCCGAGCGGGCCCGCGGAGACCAGGTTGCAGCGGATGTTCTGCTTGCCCAGGTCGCGTGCCATGTAGCGGCTGGTGGCCTCCAGGGCAGCCTTGGCCGGGCCCATCCAGTCGTACTGCGGCCAGGCGTACTGGGCGTCGAAGGTGAGGCCGACGACGGAGCCACCGTTCTGCATCAGCGGCAGACAGGCCATGGTGAGCGACTTCAGGGAGTACGCCGAGACGTGCATGGCGGTGGCCACGGACTCGAACGGGGTGTTGAGGAAGTTGCCGCCGAGGGCGTCCTGCGGGGCGAAGCCGATGGAGTGGACGACGCCGTCGAGGCCGCCGAGCTCCTCACCGACGAGGTCGGCCAGCCGGGCCAGGTGCTCGTCGTTCGTGACGTCGAGCTCCAGGACCTTGGTGGGTTTGGGGAGCTTCTTGGCGATGCGCTCGGTCAGCGTGGGCCGGGGGAACGCGGTGAGGATGATCTCCGCGCCCTGCTCCTGGGCCAGCTTGGCGGCGTGGAAGGCGATGGAGGCCTCCGTGAGCACACCGGAGATCAGGATGCGCTTGCCCTCGAGAATTCCGCTCATGGTGATCAGTGACCCATTCCCAGTCCGCCGTCAACAGGGATGACGGCTCCAGTGATGTACGAGGCGTCGTCCGAGGCGAGGAACCGCACCGTTGCGGCGATCTCCTCCGGCTGCGCGTACCGGCCGAGCGGCACCTGCGAGACGATGCCCGCGCGCTGCTCGTCGGTGAGGATCTTGGTCATGTCGGTGTCGACGAAACCGGGCGCGACCACGTTGAAGGTGATGTTGCGCGAGCCCAGCTCACGCGCGAGGGAGCGGGCGAACCCGACCAGGCCGGCCTTGGAGGCGGCGTAGTTGGCCTGCCCCGGCGAGCCGTACAGCCCGACGACCGACGAGATCAGTACGACGCGGCCCTTCTTGGCGCGCAGCATCGCGCGGTTGGCCCGCTTGACGACACGGAAGGTGCCGGTGAGGTTGGTGTCGAGGACGGACGTGAAGTCCTCCTCGGACATCCGCATCAGGAGCTGGTCCTTGGTGACACCGGCGTTGGCGACGAGGACCTCGACCGGGCCGTGCTCGGCCTCGATCTCCTTGTAGGCCTGCTCCACCTGCTCGGTGTCGGTGATGTCGCACTTGACGGCGAGGCAGCCCAGGTCCGTCAGGACGGCCGGCGGCTCGCCGGAACGGTATGTGATGGCGACCTTGTCGCCGGTTTCGGCGAACGCGCGGGCGATGGCGAGGCCGATGCCCCGGTTGCCTCCGGTGACGAGAACCGAGCGGCTCAACGGATCACCCTTTCGTTAGCTGTCTCCACACCCGTCCGACCACGGCTGACAGGCGACTTCCCCGAAAACCTATCGGGCCCGTCCCGCCAGCGGACATTCGGGCACCGACAGTGGCTCACCCCTTGTCCTGTCGGGTCCCTACAGTCGGGTTGTACGGATCAGTCCGCCATGCCCGGTGCGTGAGCTGCCTCCGTTCCTCGTTGGCGGGCGGTCACGGGAGTCGGTCCCGGGCCCGTCCTCCGGTCTGTGCGGTCGCGTCCGAAACTCAGTCAACGGGCATGGTCGACTCGTACATACTTCGTGCAACGGCCATCGCACGAGAGCACTCCGAAGGGATCCCACCCGTGCCCCACGAAGTCGATCAGTCATTTCTGGCGCTGCCCCTACGCGCCCTGGCCGACGCCGCACTGGCACGTGCGCGTGCGCTCGGTGCCGACCACGCGGACTTCCGGTTCGAGCGGGTGCGCAGCGCGTCCTGGCGGCTGCGGGACGCCAAGCCGTCCGGCACCTCGGACACCACGGACCTGGGGTACGCGGTGCGGGTCGTGCACGGTGGGACCTGGGGGTTCGCGTCCGGGGTGGATCTGAGCATGGACGCCGCAGCGAAGGTCGCCTCGCAGGCCGTGGCCATGGCGAAGCTCTCCGCGCAGGTGATCAAGGCGGCGGGGTCCGACGAGCGGGTGGAGCTGGCCGCTGAGCCGGTGCACTCCGACAAGACGTGGATCTCGTCGTACGAGATCGATCCGTTCACCGTGCCCTCCGAGGAGAAGGCCGGGCTGCTGGCCGAGTGGAGCGGTCAGCTGCTCGCGGCCAACGGCGTCAACCATGTCGACGCCTCACTGCTCACCGTCCACGAGAACAAGTTCTACGCAGACACCTCGGGGACCGTCACCACGCAGCAACGGGTGCGGCTGCACCCGCAGTTCACGGCCGTCTCGGTCGACGAGTCGAGCGGCGAGTTCGATTCCATGCGCACCATCGCGCCCCCGGTGGGGCGTGGCTGGGAGTACCTCACGGGTACGGGCTGGGACTGGGAGTCCGAGCTCGAACAGATCCCTGAGCTGCTCGCCGAGAAGATGCGGGCGCCGAGTGTCGAGGCTGGGCTGTACGACCTCGTCGTGGATCCCTCGAACCTGTGGCTGACGATCCACGAGTCCATCGGCCACGCCACCGAGCTGGACCGGGCGCTCGGCTACGAGGCGGCGTACGCGGGCACGTCCTTCGCGACCTTCGACCAGCTCGGCAAACTCAGGTACGGCTCCGAGCTGATGAACGTCACCGGCGACCGCACCGCCGAACACGGCCTGGCGACCATCGGGTACGACGACGAGGGCGTCGCCGGTCAGTCGTGGGACCTGGTGAAGGACGGGACGCTGGTGGGCTACCAGCTGGACCGGCGGATCGCGAAGCTGACCGGGTTCGAGCGGTCCAACGGGTGCGCGTACGCCGACTCGCCCGGGCATGTGCCCGTGCAGCGCATGGCCAACGTGTCGTTGCAGCCGGACCCGGGCGGCCTGGCGACGGAGGACCTCATCGGCGGCGTCGACCGCGGGATCTACGTCGTCGGGGACCGCTCCTGGTCCATCGACATGCAGCGCTACAACTTCCAGTTCACCGGGCAGCGGTTCTTCAGGATCGAGAACGGCCGGATCACCGGGCAGCTCCGGGACGTGGCCTACCAGGCGACGACCACCGACTTCTGGGGCTCCATGGCGGCCGTCGGCGGTCCGCAGACGTACGTCCTGGGCGGCGCCTTCAACTGCGGCAAGGCCCAGCCGGGACAGGTCGCGGCCGTGTCCCACGGATGCCCCTCGGCCCTCTTCAGGGGCGTCAACATTCTTAACACCACGCAGGAGGCCGGTCGATGAGCGCCCGTTTGATCAAGCCGCACGAAATCGTCGAGCGGGCCCTCGAGCTGTCCCGGGCCGACGGGTGTGTCGTCATCGCCGACGAGGAGTCGACCGCCAATCTGCGCTGGGCGGGCAACGCCCTCACCACCAACGGGGTCACGCGCGGGCGCACGCTCACGGTCGTCGCCACCGTCGCCGGCAAGGAGGGCACCGCCTCCGGGGTCGTCTCCCGCGCCGCCGTCACCGCCGACGAGCTGGAACCGCTCGTACGGGCCGCCGAGGCCGCCGCGCGCGGCGCCGGGCCCGCGGAGGACGCCCAGGCACTGGTCGGGGGTGTGCCGGAGTCCCCGGACTTCACGGACGCGCCCGCCGAGACGTCGTCCGCGGTGTTCGCCGACTTCGCGCCGGCACTCGGGGAAGCGTTCGCACGCGCGCGTGCGGGCGGCCGGGAGCTGTACGGCTTCGCCAACCACGAGCTGGTGTCGAGCTATGTGGGTACGTCGACGGGGCTGCGGCTGCGCCATGACCAGCCCAACGGAACCCTGGAGCTGAACGCCAAGTCCCCGGACCGTACGCGGTCGGCGTGGGCCGGGCGGTCGACGCGGGACTTCAAGGACGTCGACCCGGCCGCCCTCGACGCCGAGCTCGCCGTACGCCTCGGCTGGGCGGAGCGGCGCATCGAGCTGCCCGCCGGACGGTACGAGACGCTGCTGCCGCCGACCGCCGTCGCCGACCTGCTGATCTATCAGCTCTGGTCGGCGTCCGCGCGGGACGCCGCCGAGGGCCGCACGGTGTTCTCCAAGCCGGGCGGTGGGACGCGCCTCGGCGAGAAGCTCACCGAGTTGCCGCTGACCCTGCGCAGCGACCCTAACGAGCCCGGTCTGGAGACCTCCCCGTTCCTGCTCGCCCACTCCTCCGGCGACGACCAGTCGGTGTTCGACAACGGGCTGCCGCTGAGCGCCACGGAGTGGATCCGCGAGGGCGAACTGAACCGGCTGATCACCTCCCGGCACACCGCCGGGCTGACCGGCCTGCCCGTGACCCCGGCGATCGGGAACATCGTCCTGGACGGGGGCGAGGACAAGTCCCTGGAGGAGATGATCGCGAACACCGAGCGCGGGCTGCTGCTGACCTGCCTCTGGTACATCCGCGAGGTCGACCCGGCGACCCTGCTGCTGACCGGTCTGACCCGCGACGGGGTGTACCTCGTCGAGAACGGCGAGGTCAGCGGGGAGGTCAACAACTTCCGGTTCAACGAGTCGCCGGTGGACCTGCTCGGGCGGGCCGTCGAGGCGGGGCGTACGGAGAAGACGCTGCCCAGGGAGTGGAGCGACTGGTTCACCCGGGCCGCGATGCCGGCGCTGCGGGTACCGGACTTCAATATGAGCTCTGTCAGTCAGGGCGTATAACCTCGTTGCCGGTGGCCGCTCGGCTGCCGTAGAACTGCGTGAAGACCATTCAAGGAGATACGAGAACCGTGACGGACATCGTCGACGAGCTGAAGTGGCGGGGACTGTGGTCCCTGTCCACTGACGAGGACGCTTTGCGCAAGGCGCTCGCGGACGGTCCCGTCACGTTCTATTGCGGTTTCGACCCGACCGCGGCCAGTCTGCACGTCGGTCACCTGGTCCAGGTGCTCACCATGCGCCGTCTCCAGCAGGCGGGCCTGCGCCCGCTGGCCCTGGTGGGCGGGGCGACCGGTCAGATCGGCGACCCGCGCCCCACGGCGGAGCGCACGCTGAACGACCCGGAGACGATCGCGAACTGGGTGACCAGGCTGCGCTCGCAGATCGAGCCGTTCCTGTCCTTCGAGGGCGAGAACGCCGCGGTGATGGTGAACAACCTGGACTGGACGGCCGGACTGTCGGCCATCGAGTTCCTGCGGGACATCGGCAAGCACTTCCGCGTCAACAAGATGCTGACCAAGGACTCGGTCGCCCGGCGACTGGAGTCCCAGGAAGGCATCAGCTACACGGAGTTCAGCTACCAGCTGTTGCAGGGCATGGACTTCCTGGAGCTGTACCGAAGGTACGGCTGCACGCTCCAGCAGGGCGGCAGCGACCAGTGGGGCAACCTCACGGCGGGCCTGGACCTGATCCACCGGCTGGAGCCCGACGCCGAGGCGCACTGCATCGCGACGCCCCTGATGGTCAAGGCGGACGGCACCAAGTTCGGCAAGACCGAGGGCGGTGCCATCTGGCTCGACCCTGAGATGACGACGCCGTACGCGTTCTACCAGTTCTGGCTGAACGTGGACGACCGGGACATCTCGACGTACATGCGCATCCTGTCCTTCCGGTCCCGGGAGGAGCTGGAGGCGATGGAGGCGCAGACCGCCGAGCGTCCGCAGGCGCGGGCCGCGCAGCGCGCGCTCGCCGAGGAGCTGACGACGCTGGTGCACGGCGCCGAGCAGACGGCAGCCGTGATCGCCGCGTCCAAGGCCCTCTTCGGCCAGGGCGAGCTGGGTGAGCTGGACGCGCGGACGCTGAGCGCGGCGCTCTCCGAGGTGCCGCACATCCGGGTCGCCGAGGCGGGGCCGGTCGTCGACCTGTTCGCCGAGGTCGGGCTGGTGGCCAGCAAGTCGGCCGCGCGGCGCACGGTGAAGGAGGGCGGCGCCTACGTGAACAACGCGAAGATCACCGCCGAGGACGCGGTTCCCGCCAAGGAGGACCTGCTGCACGGGCGGTGGCTGGTCCTGCGCCGGGGCAAGAAGAACCTCGCGGCGGTGGAGGTCACCGGCTGACCGGACCCCAGGTGTACGCGTACGTGTGAAGGGGCGGCCCGGTCGATCGGGCCGCCCCTTCACACGTACCGGTACCGCTAGGCCCGCCGTCTCTCGCCGCGCATCGACGAGTACGCCATGTCGCCCAGGAACACGATCACGACGGCCGCCGCGAGCTGGAGCGCGTGCCGGCCCCAGTCGATGCCGCTCGTCTCGTCGATGCCGATACCTCGTGCGATCGCGTTGCCGATGACGGCTCCGATGATGCCGAAAATGGTCGTCAGCCAAAGGGGGCTGTGCTGCTTGCCCGGGATGATCGCCTT
Source organism: Streptomyces sp. NBC_01390 (assembly GCF_045040105.1). Classification (NCBI taxonomy): domain Bacteria; kingdom Bacillati; phylum Actinomycetota; class Actinomycetes; order Kitasatosporales; family Streptomycetaceae; genus Streptomyces; species Streptomyces sp. NBC_01390. The sequence goes on from NZ_CP109551.1 coordinate 2,902,943, forward strand.
GGCCAGCAGACCCAGCACGAATCCCACGATGATCGCCCACAACCAGCCCATGGATGCCTCCTCGTACGGCTCTACGTGAGCATTACGCCCAGTGTCGGCCCGTTCGCGCTACGGCGCATGTCGGGGACCTCGGTACGCGGTACGGCGCAGCCGGGTCACCCCGCCGGGAGGTGCCCCGGTCTCGTAGGCGGCGCAGGCGCGGCGTAACGTGGAAAGTGTCCGGGCCTGGTTCCCCGACCTGGTTCGGTGCGGGTACGGGCCGGGGCGTGTCCGATGCGGGTGGATGGTGGAACGTGATGCGGAAGCGGAGCAACAGCGGCGGCGCCGAGGTCTTCCGGATCACCGGGGCCCGGCAGGGGCTCGCGGACGATGTCCGGGCCAGACAGCGCCGGTACGTCATCTCGATGTCCGTGCGCACGGTGGCGGTGGTCCTCGCGGCGACGCTCTGGAACGTCGAACGGCACGTCGCGTTCGTGGCGCTGGTGCTCGGCATGATCCTGCCCTATATCTCCGTGGTGATCGCCAACGCCGGCCGCGAGAACGCGCCGGGCCTCCCGTCGACGTTCGTGACGGCTCCGGTGCGGCCGATGATCGCGCCGCCCGGCCCGCGAGAGGGCTTCGCGGAATCCGCAGCGGAGGACAACGGGGGCGATCGGACGGCCGATACGGGGGGCGATCCACGCGAGCGGGCCTGACCAAAAGTCAGTGCGGAGGGCGTCTCCAAGCTCAAGAAAAGCTCAGATCAATCACGCTGTTCCATTGCCGGGCGGACGGTCACCCGTGGCATACTTCGTACGCGCTCCGCATCCCCCGTCGGAGCGACAGACCGACGCCGGGCAGCTCCCCCCGTGGCTGCTCGGCGTCGCCTTTTTGAGCGCTCTTCGCTCCGGGTTAGGGTCACAGGATGATCGGCCCTGACCCTGGTTCCCCTGATTCCCCCATCTGCTCCGCCAAGGCATGCCGGGCGGACGCCGAGTGGGTGCTCGCCTGGAACAACCCGAAGCTGCACACGCCCGAGCGGCGGAAGACATGGCTGGCGTGCGAGGAGCATCGCGAGCACCTGTCACAGTTCCTGGGCGTGCGGGGGTTCCTCAAGGACGTGGTGAGGCTGGCGGAGTGGGAGTCCTCGGACACCTGAGCCCGTCTCAGCCGCCGATCGCCGACATCGGGCGGTCCGGCTGTACGAAGGTCGGGTCGTCCAGGCCCGCGCCGGCCTTCTTGCCCCACATCGCCTCGCGCCAGATGCGGCCTATCTCCTCGTCGGGGGCGCCGGAGCGCAGGGCCGCGCGCAGGTCGGTCTCCTCGCGGGCGAAGAGGCAGTTGCGGATCTGGCCGTCGGCGGTGAGGCGGGTGCGGTCGCAGGCGGCGCAGAACGGGCGGGTGACGGAGGCGATGACGCCCACGCGGTGCGGGCCGCCGTCGACCAGCCAGCGCTCGGCGGGGGCCGAACCGCGTTCGCCGGTGCCCTCCTCCGTCAGGTCGAAGCGGGTGCGCAGCGACTGCAGGATGTCGCCCGCTGTGACCATGCCCTCGCGCTTCCAGCCGTGCTGGGCGTCCAGGGGCATCTGCTCGATGAAGCGCAGTTCGTAGTCGTGCTCGACCGCCCAGGCCAGGAGGTCGGGGGCCTCGTCCTCGTTGAACCCCGGCATCAGCACCGCGTTGACCTTCACCGGGGTCAGACCGGCCGCACGGGCGGCTTCCAGGCCCGCGATGACGTCCTTGTGGCGGTCGCGGCGGGTGAGGGTCTTGAAGACGTCGGGGCGCAGGGTGTCCAGGGAGACGTTGACGCGGTCCAGGCCCGCCGCCTTCAGGGCGGTCGCCGTGCGGCCCAGTCCGATGCCGTTCGTCGTCAGGGACATCTGGGGGCGGGGGGCCAGGGCCGCGACCCGCTCCACGATGCCGACCAGGCCCGGGCGCAGCAGGGGTTCGCCGCCGGTGAAGCGGACCTCCTCGATGCCCAGGAGGCGGACGGCTATGTCGATGAGGCGGACGATCTCGTCGTCCGTGAGCAGGTCGGGCTTGGCCAGCCACTGCAGGCCCTCCTCGGGCATGCAGTACGTGCACCGAAGATTGCAGCGGTCGGTCAGCGAGACCCGCAGGTCGGTGGCCACTCGGCCGAAGGTGTCGATGAGCACGTGGGCCCCCTCCCTCGTAGCGGATCACGTGAACAGAAGTTCTCCTGCACCCCCGAGCCTACGTGACCCCACTGACAACGAAGCAGGCCCGATGCCACAGGACGCGGCGCGGGGCCGCCGTAGATCCCTACGACGGCCCCGCGCAATGCCTTGCCGGCGAACGAACGCCCGGTGCTAGTGCGCTCCGGTTCCCGTGAGGGACCGGACCTCCAGCTCGGCGTACTTGCCGGTGTCGGGCTCCTCCTTGGAGAGGACCGTGCCGAGCCAGCCCATGAGGAAGCCGAACGGGATGGAGATGATGCCGGGGTTCTTCAGCGGGAACCAGTGGAAGTCGACGCCCGGGAACATCGCCTTCGGGTCGCCGGAGACGACCGGCGAGAACAGCACCAGGCCGACCGCCACGATCAGGCCGCCGTAGATCGACCACAGGGCGCCCTGGGTGGTGAACTTCTTCCAGAACAGGCTGTAGAGGATCGTCGGCAGGTTGGCGGACGCGGCGACCGCGAACGCGAGTGCGACCAGGCCGGCCACGTTCAGGTCGCGGGCGAGGGCGCCCAGGGCGATCGAGACGATGCCGATGAAGACGGTGGCCCAGCGGGCCGCCTTCATCTCCTCCTTCTCGGTGGCCGTCCCCTTGCGGATGACGTTGGCGTAGATGTCGTGCGCGAAGGACGACGACGAGGCCAGCGTGAGGCCGGCGACCACGGCGAGGATCGTCGCGAAAGCGACCGCCGAGATCGTCGCGAGCAGCACCGCGCCCCAGGTCGAGTCGACGCCGCCGATGTGCAGGGCGAGCAGTGGCGCGGCCGTGTTGCCCGAGGGGTTGGAGTCGGTGATCTCTTTCGGGTCGATCAGTGCGGCGGCGCCGAAGCCGAGCGCGATCGTCATCAGGTAGAAGCCGCCGATGATGCCGATCGCCCAGTTCACGGACTTACGGGCGGCCTTGGCCGTGGGCACCGTGTAGAAGCGGATCAGGATGTGCGGCAGACCGGCGGTGCCGAGGACCAGGGCGATGCCCAGGGAGATGAAGTCCAGCTTGGTGGTGCCGGTGGCGCCGTACTGCAGACCGGGCTCCAGGAAGGCGTCGCCCTTGCCGCTGCGTTCGGCGGCGGTGCCGAGCAGATCGGAGATGTTGAAGTTGAACTTCAGCAGCACCAGGAACGTAATGAGGATCGTGCCGCTGATGAGCAGCACGGCCTTCACCATCTGGACCCAGGTGGTGCCCTTCATGCCGCCGATGGAGACGTACACGATCATCAGGACGCCGACGAGGGCGACGATGGCGACCTTGCCCGCGTCCGAGGTGATGCCGAGGAGGAGCGAGACGAGGACGCCCGCGCCGGCCATCTGGGCCAGCAGGTAGAAGATCGAGACGACGATCGTCGACGTGCCGGCGGCCGTGCGGACCGGGCGCTGGCGCATGCGGTACGCGAGGACGTCACCCATGGTGTAGCGGCCCGAGTTGCGCAGCGGCTCGGCCACCAGGAGCAGGGCGACCAGCCAGGCGACGAGGAAGCCGATGGAGTACAGGAAGCCGTCGTACCCGAAGAGGGCGATCGCGCCCGCGATGCCGAGGAAGGACGCGGCGGACATGTAGTCGCCGGAGACCGCGAGGCCGTTCTGGAAGGCGGTGAACTGCCGCCCGCCGGCGTAGAAGTCGGCGGCGCTCTTGGTCTGGCGGCCCGCCCAGACGGTGATGACGAGGGTCGCGACGACGAACACCGCGAACAGGGAGATGATCAGCGGCCGGTGCTCACTGGCCTCCCCGGCCGCGAGAACACTCTGCTGTACGGGGCTCATGCGTCGCCCTCCATCCGGGACTTGATCGCCTCACCCTTGGGGTCGAGGTTGGCGGCGGCGTGCCGCGAGTACCACCAGGCGATGAGGAACGTGGTGACGAACTGGGCGATGCCGAGGACGAAGGCGACGTTGATGTGGCCGACGAGCTTGGTGCCCATGAAGCCGCCCGCGTAGTTCGACAGCAGGACGTACAGCAGGTACCAGGTGATGAAGCCGAGGGTCAGTGGGAAGGCGAAGGAGCGGTGGGCGCGGCGCAGTTCACCGAACTCGGCGCTCTGCTGCACCTCGACGAACTCCTCCGTGGAGGGGAGGTGGCGTTCTTCTGTCTTCGAGGGGGGCGGTGCGTCGGTAGCCACGGAGTCTCCTCGCGTTGCGGGTGCGGTCACGACAGTGGACGGCGGTGCGTGGTCGTTCGGGGACGGGGACGGGCTGGGTACGGACATGGCTCTTCTCTGACCTCGCGGTGATCTGGATCACAGGTGGCCGGCTCGCGATGGTAGGGCCCCCACGCGTGATCCGACAGGGGGCTCGATGGTCCTCGGGCTCCCTGTCCAAGGTCACGGCGCCACGCGAGGACCGGTTCAACTCCCCGCGCTTCTTTCCTAACTGGTCTCCGGAAGTCATTGCTGGCCAGCGGCGACGCGGGATAGCTTCGCCCTGTACCAACCGTCATGTACCTGCAAAATCCGAGGTGCGGGCCATGCGCCCGTGCCCGCCTTTTCGCGCGTACACAGCTGTTGTCCGTCCCTGCTACGCGCTTGCCCGGCAACCATCCTTGTCCGGGCGAGCCTCGTTTCCGGATGTTGTGGAGAACCCATGGCTCATCTGCGCTCCAGACGCCGGCTCGCTCTCGCGGTGCCGGTCGTGCTGTCCCTTACCGCCTCTCTCGGCTTCCTGCCCGTGGCCGCTTCGGCCGCCGAACCGGCCGCCGCTGCCGCCCGGGCCGCCGACGGTCCGAACCTCGCGTATGTCGTCAACACCAAGAGCACCGACCGTCACACGATCGGGTCGGTGACGAAGGCGGTCTCCAAGGCCGGCGGCACGGTCGTGGTCACGTACGGCAAGATCGGTGTGATCGTCGTCCACTCCGCGAACCCCTCCTTCGGGGCGGAGATCCGCGCCGCGCGCGGGGTGAGCTCCGCGGGTGTCACCCGGACCACGCCGCTGGTGGCCTCCGGGACGACCGACGAGGGCGCGGCGGACTATCTGACGGCCGCGGAGGCAGCCAAGGTCGAGGCCGTGTCGGCCGGGACCCCCGAGAGCGAGCCCCTCGAAGCCGACCAGTGGGACCTGCGGTCGATCGGCGCCGACAAGGCCGCGAAGATCAACCCGGGCAGCCGCAAGGTCACCGTCGCCGTGATCGACACCGGCGTCGACGACACCCACCCCGACCTCGCCCCGAACTTCTCCGCGTCCCAGTCGGCGAACTGCGTCGGGGGCGTCGCGGACACCAGCGCGGGTGCGTGGCGCCCGTACACCGCCGAGGACTACCACGGCACCCATGTCGCCGGTGAGATAGCCGCCGCCCGCAACGGCATCGGGGTGGCCGGTGTCGCGCCCGGCGTGAAGGTCTCCGGCATCAAGGTGAGCGACCCCAACGACGGCCTGTTCTACCCGGAGAGCGTGGTGTGCGCCTTCGTGTTCGCCGCCGACCACGGCGTCGAGATCACGAACAACAGCTACTACGTCGATCCGTGGATGTACAACTGCGTCGACGACCCCGACCAGCGGGCCATTGCCGACGCGGTCAACAGGGCGCAGCTGTACGCGACGAAGAAGGGCACCCTCAACCTGGCGTCGGCGGGCAACTCCAGCCACGACCTGGCCTCCGACGCGATCGTCGACGACACCAGCCCCGACGACTCGACGCCGGTCACCCGCACGATCGACCCGCACAAGTGCTTCGACGTGCCGACCCAGCTCCCGGGTGTCGTCACGGTGAGCGCCACGGGCGTCGACAACGTCAAGTCGTACTACTCCACCTACGGCAACGGCGTCATCGACATCGCGGCCCCCGGCGGCGACCGTAAGTACCAGATACCGGACACGCCGTCGAAGAACGGCCGCATCCTGTCCACCATGCCGAACGGCGAGTACGCCTTCCTACAGGGCACCTCGATGGCCTCGCCGCATGCCGCGGGTGTCGCAGCGCTGCTGAAGTCGAAGCACCCGAAGGCGACCCCGGCCCAGCTCCAGGCGCTGCTCAAGGCGCAGGCGAACAACCCCGGCTGCCCCGTGTCGTACGACCAGGACGGTGACGGCACGCAGGACGCGGTGTGCGAGGGCGGCAGACGGGTCAACGGATTCTTCGGGTTCGGAATCGTCGACGCGCTGCGCGCGGTCAAGTGACCCGCACGTTCCGCCACGTTTTCCAGGTTTTGCGCACGGTCCACACGTCCACGAACGAAGGAACTGGAGACCCTCTATGACAGCGCCCCACTCGCGCTCCCGTCGCGCCGTGGCCATCCCGGTCGGGATGATCATGGCGTCGGCGTTCGCCTTCCTGCCGAACATCCAGGCCACCGCGGCCGACGCCGACCTCACCGCCGGCGCCTCCGCCGTCGCGGCCGACGCGCCCGCGCTCAGCTATGTCGTCAACGTGTTCCCCGGCTTCGGCCCTTCCCAGTACGTGAAGAAGGCCATCGCCAAGGCCGGCGGCACGATCGTGACGTCGTACGACCGGATCGGCGTGGTCGTCGTCCACTCGGCGAACCCCGACTTCGCCAAGGTCATCCGCAAGGTGCCGGGGGTGCAGTCGGCCGGCAACACGCGCAACGCGCCGCTGCCCGCGCAGTCGACCACCGACGAGGGCGCCCCGAAGGTGCTCTCCGCGGCGGAGATAGCGAGCGCCACCGCCGGCGCCACCGCGACCCAGGACCCCCTGGAGCCGCTGCAGTGGGACCTGCCCGCCATCAAGGCGGACAAGGCGCACGAGAAGACGCTGGGCAGCCGCAAGGTCACCGTCGCCGTGATCGACACCGGCGTCGACGACACCCACCCGGACATCGCGCCGAACTTCGACCGCGCCGCCTCGGTCAACTGTGTGACGGGCAAGCCCGACACGACCGACGGGGCCTGGCGGCCGACGACGGGCGAGAGCCCGCACGGTACGCACGTCGCCGGTGAGATCGCCGCCGCCAAGAACGGCATCGGCGTCACGGGCGTCGCTCCGGGCGTGAAGGTGTCCGGCATCAAGGTGGCGACCACGGCCGGCTACTTCTACACGGAGGCCGTCGTCTGCGGCTTCGTGTGGGCGGCCGAGCACGGCGTCGACGTCACGAACAACAGCTATTACACGGACCCCTGGTACTTCAACTGCAAGAACGACCCGGACCAGAAGGCGCTGGTCGACGCCATCACGCGCGCCTCGCAGTACGCCGAGCACAAGGGTGTCGTCAACGTCGCGGCGGCCGGCAACGAGAGCTACGACCTCGCGGCCGACGAGATCACCGACCCGGTCTCCCCCAACGACGCGACGCCCTCGGACCGGGTCATCGACCCCTCCGAGTGCTACGACATCCCGACCCAGCTCCCCGGTGTGGTGACGGTCTCCTCGACCGGCGCCAAGGGCATCAAGTCGTCCTTCTCCAACCACGGCCTGGGGGTCATCGACATAGCCGCCCCCGGCGGCGACTCGACCCGCCTCCAGACCCCGGCCCCGCCCGCCACCAGCGGCCTGATCCTCGGCCCGCTGCCCGGCGGCACCTGGGGCTACATGGCGGGTACGTCGATGGCGACCCCGCACGTCGCGGGCGTGGCCGCACTGATCAAGTCGACCCACCCGCACGCCTCGGCCGCCCTCGTGAAGGCACTCCTGTACGCCGAGGCGGACGCCACGCCGTGCACGGACCCGTACGACCTCGACGGTGACGGCAAGATCGACGCGGTGTGCGAGGGCGGGAAGAACTACAACGGCTTCTACGGCCACGGCGTCGCGGACGCCCTGGACGCGGTGACGAAGTAGCACCTCCCAGGCATTGATTCTCTTCGGTGGGCCGGTCGGCGTCGCGCTGTCCGGCCCACTCTGTTGATCCCGTGTTGATCCCGTAGGGATGTCGACCCGGTGCACACGGCATAGTGCGCCTATGACTGTATTGAGCACGGAGTACGCCTGGGCCGCGCTGGGCGGCGATCCGGCCGCCCCCGCCCGGATCTCGACCGTGGCACGCACCGGAGTGCTCGCATCACGGCTTCCGGTACGGGAGTTGGCGCGGGCCTGCGTGGGGGCGTGCGCGCTGGCCGCCGCGGAACTGGGCGCCCTCCGGGCCGGGCTGCCGGAGGTGCCGGAGGTTCGCCTGGACGACGGCGCGGTCGCCACGGCCCTCGTCAGCGAGCGCCACCTGCTGGTCGACGGACGCGCCCCGGTCTCCTTCGCGCCGCTGTCGCGCTTCTGGCGGACGGCGGACGGCTGGGTGCGCACCCATGCGAACTACCCGCATCACCGAGCGCGTCTGCTCGCAGCCCTGGGCACGTCCGAGGACCCGGCGTCCGTCGCCGCCGCGCTCGCCGAACGCTCCTCGGCGGAGGCCGAGGAGACCGTGTACGCCGCCGGGGGCCTCGCCGTCGCGCTGCGCACGGCCGAGGAGTGGGCCGCGCACGAGCAGGGCGCTGCGGTGGTCGCGCGGCCCCTGGTCGAGCGCGGGCTGCTGGACTCGGCACGCGCGCGCGTGCTCGCGCCGATCGGCACCGACCCCTTGCTGCCCGCCGCCGGGGTCCGGGTCCTCGACCTGACCCGGGTCATCGCGGGCCCTGTCGCCACCCGCACGCTCGCCCTGCTCGGCGCGGACGTGCTGCGCGTGGACGCGCCTCAGCTGCCCGAACTGCCGGACCAGCACACCGACACGGGGTTCGGGAAGCGGTCGGCGGTGCTGGATCTGACGGCGGACCGGCGGGCCTTCGAGGAACTCCTCGCCGGCGCGGACGTCGTCGTCACCGGGTACCGGCCCGGCGCCCTGGACCCCTTCGGGCTCTCGCCGGAAGCGCTGGCCGAGCGCAGGCCCGGAGTGGTCGTGGGGCAGTTGTCGGCGTGGGGTGCGTACGGGCCCTGGGCTGAGCGGCGGGGCTTCGACAGCCTGGTGCAGGCCGCCTCGGGCATCGCGGTGATCGAGGGATCCGCCGGGAAACCCGGCGCCCTGCCCGCACAGGCGCTCGATCACGGCACGGGGTATCTGCTGGCGGCGGGGGTGCTGCGGGCGCTGAGCGACCAGGTGCGGGAGGGCGGCAGCCGGTTCGTACGGCTGGCGCTGGCCGGCACGGCCGGGTGGCTGACGAGCGGGGCGGAGCGAGGCCAGGGGGCGCCCGTGGGCGAGTGCGCCTACAACGGGCCGGAGGCGTGGCTCGCCGAGCGGGACAGCGCGCTGGGGCGGCTGCGGTACGCGCGATCGCCGGTCTCCTTCACGGGCGGGCCGGTCGACTGGGCACGGTCTCCCGGCGTTTGGGGGACCGACCGGGCGCGCTGGGTGTATTGAGACAGACACAGCGTTGAGTACGTGGGGAGGGTGCCGAGGCGGGTCACCGGGCGACCGGAGACGCGACCGCGGCCCTACGACCCCACGGCCTTGCGGCCGGTGAGGAACTTGGGGTGGGTTTGACACGACCGACTGACGGGCGCTCCGGCGAGGACGGGCCCGCGAGAGCGCCCGACGGCTCACGCCACGGCACCGGCCGGGCCGTCGCCGTGCTCGTACTGGTGGTGCTGGCCGCCCTGATCCCGTTGCTCGGGCCGTCCGCCGTGCTGGACGGCACCGGGGAGGCCGTCGCGCCCGGCGTGGGCGGGATCGGGCTGCTGCGGACGGCGCTGTTCACCGCGCTGTGCGTTCCGGTGGGCGAGCTGTTCGCGCACCGGCTGGCCGGCCGGCTGCCCGGGGCGCCACCGGAGCGGGCGCGCGCGTGGGCGCCGTACGCGGCCGGAGTCGGTTTCGTCGCCGCGCTGGGACTCGCCTCGGTGGTGTCGACCGGCAACCTCGTACCGCACAGCCTGGCCGCGATCGATGTGGGCGGCCTGTACGAGTCCCGGGACGGCAAGCTGGCGCTGCTGGAGGTCAACGGGTTCGCCGCGGCGGGCCTGTGCGCCCTCTCGGGCCGCCCGGCCACACAGGTCTGGCCGTTGGGCGCGGTGGCCGTGGCGGAGGCGCTGCGGGCCCATCCGGCGCCGGAGCTCGATCCGCTGACCGGCTCGGCGCTGACGTTGGTCCATGTGACCTGCGCGGCGCTGTGGGTGGGCGGACTGCTGTACGTCCTGCGGACGTTGCCCCTCTGGGGGGCCGCCCGGGAGGCGCGCGTGGCGTTGTTGGGCCTCTACGCGCGCGTGGCGGCCGTTCTCCTCGCCCTCATCACCGCCACGGGCATCTGGAGCACTCTGCGCCGTATGCCGCCGGACACGGTCCTGGACCAGCTGACCTCGACGGCGTACGGTCGCACGCTGCTCGCCAAAATGATCGTCGTGGCGGCCGTCGCCGGCCTCGCCCTGTGGGCGCGGCTGCGGCTGAGCCGGGCGGCCGACCCGCTGACCGCCTGCTCCCCCGCGCGCGCGGAGGTAGTCGCGCTGGGGCTGGTCGTCGCGGTGTCGGGGCTGCTCACCGCGTTGCCGGTGCCGATCCGCTGGACGTGACCGGTGGGGGCGTCGCGGCTCTCGCCGCCGCGAGTACACCGCCGGTCAGGAGCCACTGGGCCGCGAGGTACGTGAGCATGATCCAGAAGTCGGGTGCGGGGAGCTGGGGCAGATCCGCGACGCCGGTCGCGATGAGCGTGTCGGAGAGCAGGTAGAGCGCGCCGCCCGTGCCGGCGAGGAGGCCGAGTGCCGTGGCCCGGTGAGCCATCGCGGTCAGCAGGAGGCTGTAGCCGGCGACGGGGACGCGGAGTTCGGCGGGGAGGCCGGACCAGAGGACGGCGAGGGTGCCGGCCAGGGCCAGGGCGTAGGCCGCGGCGAGCCGGCCGTGTGCGGCACGCGCGCGTGGGGCACCGTTCGGCGTACGGTCCTGGCTGCCGTACGTCCTGAAGAGGGCGAGGTAACAGAGGTGACCGGCCGCGAAGGAGGCCATGCCGGCCAGGAACGCCGGGTCGGCGTCGGAGAGCAGCAGGACATCGCCGGCCCAGCCGAGCAGGAGGGCGGCGAGGAGGAGTCGCGGAGCGCCACGGAGGCGTGCGTGGGCGGCCAGAAGGGGCATCAGGAAGGGCTTGGCGAGGGCGTGTCCGGTGTCGGAGCCGACCGCGAGGGAGATCAGGTCGACAGCCGCCGTGAGAGCGAAGGCGGCGAGGAGAACCCGGGCCGGCCTCACGCGCCGACGGTCTCTTCGGCCGGCTGCTCCTGGCGCGGGTGTGCGGGCTGCCAGCCGGGCCCCCGGAACACCCGGCCGGCGCGCTCCCGCCAACTGCCCGCCGCCTTGATGTCCTTGGCGATCGCGACGTACTCATGAGTGGCGACCTTGACCGGGTTGAACGTGTCGATGTTCTTCGTCAAGCCGTAGACAGGTCGTTCGGTCTCGGCGACGAACGAGCCGAAGAGCCGGTCCCAGACGATGAGGATTCCGCCGAAGTTGCGGTCCAGGTAGCCGCCTTGGGACGCGTGGTGGACCCGGTGGTGCGAGGGCGTGTTCAGGACGTACTCGAACCACCGGGGCATGCGGTCGATCCGCTCGGTGTGGATCCAGAACTGGTAGACGAGGTTCACGGAGGAGCAGAAGGCGAGCGCCGCCGGGTGCACACCGAGGGCGACGAGGGGGACGTAGAACGGCCAGACGGTGAGCGTGGTCCAGGGCTGGCGCAGAGCCGTCGTCAGGTTGAAGCTGCGGCTGGAGTGGTGGACGACGTGACAGGCCCAGAGGATGCGGACGACGTGGTGGCCGCGGTGGGACCAGTAGTAGAAGAAGTCTTGGCCGAGCAGCATGAGCGGGACGGTCCACCACAGGACGGGGACGCGCAGGGGCGTGAGTTCGTGGACGGCCGTGTAGAGCGCGACGATCGGGATCTTCCACAGGAAGTCGAAGGCCAGGCTGCCGAGTCCCATGCCGACACTGGTGGCGGCGTCCCTTGTGTCGTACCCGGCGGCGCGCCCCTCCTCGTCAGGGTGGATCCGGACACTGATCATCTCGATGACGGTGAGCAGTACGAAGGCGGGTATCGACCAGGCCACGACGTCGGGGAGGTTGGGCATGACTGCACGTTAGGACGCCGCACAGGCGGCGCATAGACGTTGTTACTGACAAGTATTCAGCACGGTACGCGCTTGCTTGTTGGCGGTGTCCACCAATGGGCGGGCGACGGAGTGTCAGTCGCGGCCCGTATTCTCTGGGACCATGCTCGAAGACCTGACGCCCACGCCGTCCCCCGCCCCGTGGCCGACCGCATATCCCCAGGGATACGCGGTCGTTGACGTCGAGACGACCGGTCTGTCCCGGGACGACCGGATAATCTCCGCCGCGGTCTACCGGCTGGACGCACGCGGTGAGGTCGAGGACCACTGGTACACAACGGTCAATCCGGAACGTGATCCCGGGCCGGTGTGGATCCACGGGCTGACGAGCGACGCCCTGGAGGGTTCCCCGCTCTTCATGGACATCGCCGAGGAGTTCGCGTCCCGGCTCGCCGACCGTGTGCTCGTCGCGCACAACGCCGTCTTCGACTGGTCGATGATCGCCCGGGAGTACGCGCGCGCGGAGCGCGAGGCGCCGGTGCGGCAGCGGCTGTGCACCATCGCGCTGTCCAAGGAGCTGGGGCTGCCGCTGCCCAACCACAAGCTGGAGACCCTCGCCGCGCACTACGGGGTCGTCCAGCAACGGGCCCACCACGCGCTGGACGACGCGCGGGTGCTCGCCGAGGCGTTCCGGCCCAGTCTGCACGCGGCGGCCCGGGGCGGCGTACGGCTGCCCCTGCTGGAGTGCCGGCCGCTGACGGAGTGGTCCGGGTCGGCGGCGACCGGCGGCTCCGCGCGCCCGCAGATCGGGCGGCAGGCCTCCGGTGGTCACGGGAACGGGAACTCCGGGGGCTACGGGAGCTATCAGCCGACCAGTTGGCGCCCGTCCCGAAAGCGTCCCGCGTGCCCGTACCCCAACCCGGGGCGCTACGAGGACGGCCGTCCGCTCAGGCAGGGCATGCGGGTGGCGTTCTCCGGGGACACCTCGGTCGAGCGCGACCTGCTGGAGGACCGGGCCGTCGAGGCGGGCCTGCATGTCGCGACGAGCCTGTCCCGGCTGACCAGCCTGCTCGTCACCAACGACCCCGACTCCATGACCTCGAAGGTGGTCAAGGCCCGGCAGTACGGCACGCCGGTCATCGACGAGGCGGCCTTCGGGCAACTCCTGCGGGACGTGGAACCCGCGGCGCAGGGATGACCGTACGGACGGGTGATTGGCGCCCGACTCGCCCGGCGCCGTCTCGCCCGCACGGCGCCGACGGCCCACCCTGTGGCCCATGGCCAGTTGTGAAGTCTGCGGGAACAGCTACGGAATGACCTTCGAGGTGCACGCGCAGGGCGCGGTGCACGTCTTCGACTGCTTCGCCTGCGCGATCCATCGCATGGCGCCCATCTGCGAGCACTGCCGGGTCCAGATCATCGGGCAAGGCGTCGAGGCCGAGGGTCACTGGTACTGCGGGGCGCACTGCGCACGCGCGGAGGGGAGGGTGGGGATCGTCGACAGGGTCTGAGACGGTCCGCGTCCGAGTCCGTACCCCCCTGAAGGCACCCCACGGGCGAGTTGTACCGTCAGTGGGGTGTACCGCTTCCTCTTGTCCCGGCAGTGGGTGATCCTCACGCTGGTCGCCCTCGTCCTCATCCCCACGATGATCAGGCTGGGCATCTGGCAGATGCACCGTTACGAGGAGCGCAGCGCCCGTAACCAGCTGGTCGCCGACGCGCTGTCCGCCGATCCGGTGCCCGTGGAGAAGCTGACCTCCCCCGGTCACACCGTCACCACCGCCGAGCGGTACCACACCGTCAGCGCCAAGGGCCGGTTCGACACCGACGACGAGGTCGTCGTCCGCCGCCGCACCAACTCCGACGACGAGGTCGGCTACCACGTCCTGACTCCCTTCGTCCTCGACGACGGCAAGGTCCTGCTGGTCAACCGGGGCTGGATCCCCTCGGACGGTCCGAGCCAGACCGCGTTCCCCAGGATCCCGGCGCCCCCGACGGGCGAGGTCACCGTCACCGGGCGGCTGATGCCCGCCGAGACGACCGCGGCGAGCGGTATCAAGGACCTCAAGGGGCTGCCGGACCGCCAGGTCATGCTGATCAACAGCGAGCAGGAGGCCCGGCGGCTCGGCGCCGAAGTACTCGGCGGCTACGTCGTGCTGACGACACCCGCACCGAAGGGCGACACCCCGGAGCTGCTGGGTAAGCCGGGCAACGAGAACGCCGCGCTGAACTACGCCTACGCCATCCAGTGGTGGCTGTTCGCCGCCGGTGTCCCCCTGGGCTGGGTGATCCTGGTGCGCCGTGAACGCCGGGACCGCGCGGAGGCCGAAGCCGCGGCACGTGAGGCGCAGGATTCGCCGGACACCGAGCCCGCCCCCGTGTGACACCGTGTGACACCATCCGGTCCGGCGTGGACAGCCGGGTGACGTAACCGGGAGATCCGGCGTGTGACAGGACGGCTTCGCCCGAATGCCGGGGCCCCTCACCGGGAACCCGACCCTCGTGCACCCCCATCAGAAGCACCGCATCCCTCGTATCGAGGACTACGCCCTCGTCGGCGACCACCAGACCGCCGCGCTCGTCGGCATGGACGGTTCCGTCGACTGGCTGTGTCTGCCCCGCTTCGACTCGGCCGCCTGTTTCGCCGCGCTGCTCGGCGACGAACGCAACGGGCACTGGCGGATCGCCCCGGAGGGCGCCGACCGGTGCGTGCGGCGTTCCTATCGGCCCGGCACCCTCGTCCTCGACACCGAGTGGGAGACCGACGACGGCGCCGTACGCGTCACCGACCTGATGCCACAGCGCGACCGCGCCCCCGATCTCGTACGGATCGTCGAAGGCGTACGCGGCGAGGTGACCGTCCGCAGCACGCTGCGGCTGCGCTTCGACTACGGGGCGATCGTGCCCTGGATGCGCCGGGCGAACGGACACCGGGTGGCCGTCGCCGGACCGGACTCGGTGTGGCTGCGCACCGAGGAAGGGGTGCGCACCTGGGGCCGGGACTTCACCACGCACTCGGAGTTCACCGTCGCGGAGGGCGAACGGGTCGCGTTCGTGCTGACCTGGCATCCCTCGCACGAGCCGCATCCGCCGTTCGTCGACCCGTACGAGGCACTGGACGCGGCCGTCTCGGACTGGGAGGACTGGTCGGCGCGCTGTACCTACGACGGGCCGCACCGGGACGCCGTCGTGCGCTCGCTGATCACCCTCAAGGCGCTGACGTACGCGCCGACCGGCGGGATCGTGGCCGCCCCCACCACCTCGCTCCCCGAGGAACTGGGCGGCGTACGCAACTGGGACTACCGCTACTGCTGGCTGCGCGACTCCACGCTCACCCTGAACGCGCTGCTGTCGGTGGGCTACCACGAGGAGGCCGAGCGCTGGCGTGACTGGCTGCTGCGGGCGGTCGCGGGCGACCCGGCGGACCTCCAGATCATGTACGGGCTCGCCGGTGAGCGCCGGCTGCCCGAGTTCGAGCTGGACTGGCTGCCCGGATTCGGCGGCTCGGCCCCGGTGCGCATCGGCAACGCCGCGGTACGGCAGCTCCAGCTCGACGTGTACGGCGAGGTGATCGACTCACTGGCGCTGGCCCGGCGTTCGGGACTGCCGTCCAAGCCGCACATGTGGCGCCTGCAGTGCGCGCTCATGGAGTTCCTGAAGACGGCGTGGCGCCTGCCCGACGAGGGACTGTGGGAGGTGCGCGGCCCACGCCGACACTTCGTGCACTCCAAGGTGATGGCCTGGGTCGCGGCGGACCGCGCGGTGCGTCAGCTGGAGCTCAACCCGAAGCTGAGCGGCGGCGACCTGGAGGGCTGGCGGGCGATGCGCGACGAGGTGCACCGGGAGGTGTGCGAACGCGGCTACGACCCGGAGCGCAACACGTTCACCCAGTTCTACGGCTCCCGCGAACTCGACGCCGCCGTGCTGCTCCTGCCCCGCGTCGGCTTCCTGCCGCCGGACGACCCGCGGATCGTCGGCACCGTCGACGCGATCAGGGACGAGTTGGGGCACGGCGGGTTCGTCCGCCGCTACAGCACGGACGGTCCCGTGGTCGACGGGCTGCCCGGTGACGAGGGCGTGTTCCTGGCCTGCTCGTTCTGGCTGGCGGACGCCCTGCACATGATCGGCCGTACGAAGGAGGCGCGCGCACTCTTCGACCGTCTGTGCGCTGTCACCAACGACGTGGGGCTGCTGGCGGAGGAGTACGACCCGGTCGCCGAACGCCAGCTCGGCAACTTCCCCCAGGCGTTCAGCCACATCGGCCTCGTCAACACCGCCCTCGCCCTGTACGGCGAGAACCGGGCAGGATAGGGACCATGGATCTTGGACTGAAGGACCGGGTGTACGTCGTCACCGGAGCCACCCGCGGACTGGGCAACGCCGCCGCGCGCGAACTCGTCGCCGACGGCGCGAAGGTGGTCATCACGGGGCGGGACGAGAAGACGGTCGCGGAGGCGGCGGCAGCCCTGGGCCCGGGGGCGGTGGGTGTGGCCGCGGACAACTCCGACCCGGAGATCGGGGAGCGGCTCGTCGCGGCGGCCCGCGAGCACTTCGGGCGCTTCAACGGCATCCTCGTCAGCGTGGGCGGTCCGGCGCCGGGGTTCGTCGCCGACAACACGGACGAGCAGTGGCGGGCCGCGTTCGACTCGGTGTTCCTGGGGGCGGTACGGCTGGCCCGTACGGCGGTGGCGGAGCTGGAGGCGGGCGGCGTCGTCGGGTTCGTGCTGTCCGGTTCGGTGCACGAGCCGATTCCGGGGCTGACCATTTCCAACGGCCTGCGGCCGGGGCTCGCCGGCTTCGCCAAGTCGCTCGCCGACGAGGTGGGGCCGCGCGGGATCCGGGTGGTGGGGTTGTTGCCGGCGCGCATCGACACGGATCGCGTGCGCGAGCTGGACGCGTTGTCGGCGGACCCGGCGGCGACCCGGGTCGCCAACGAGGCGCGGATTCCGCTGCGGCGGTACGGGAAGCCGGAGGAGTTCGGGCGGACGGCGGCGTTTCTGCTGTCGCCCGCGGCGAGCTATCTGACGGGGGTCATGGTGCCTGTCGACGGGGGGATGCGGCACGGGTTCTGAGCGCCGTTGTCGACCGCGGGTGCGTTGTGGCTTGTCGCGCCCCGCGGCGGAGCCGCATATGTCACAGCCCCGCGCCCCTGAAAAGGGGCCGTCCCCCTCGCGTCGGTGTCAACTCACCCTTTCCGCGCGGTGCTTGACCGCCCGCAGATCCACTTCCGTCGGGAGGGACCTGAGGCCTGCCGAGTCGCGGGCGTGGGTCAGGGCCTCCGCCGCCAGGCGGAGTACCGCATCCTCCGGGGCCGCGTGCGGCTGGAGAAGGAGCTGGACTCGGGCCTCCGGGGAGGTGCGGCTGCCGGTCAGGGTCACATGGGCTCGTGCCACGCCGTCCAGGCGGGCAGCTTCACCCGCGACCGCGCTCTCCATGGCGCGGCCTCTCAGCAGGGCGCCCTCGTTGTCGCCGGTGTCCACCAGGACCTCGGTGAGGCGGCGTCGGCGGAGGGTCGCGGCCAGCCACCACAGGGACAGCAGGACCAGGGCCGCCAGGACGGCCAGGACCGTCGGCCACCACCAGCCGGCGTCCCGGTAGTGGGTTCGTTCGGCGTCACTCAGCAGTACGTCGTGGCGGTCGTCGTGGATCCACCACGTCGGCCATCGGGCACCGAGCCCCACGGCCAGTACCGAGCCGCCGACGACGATCAGGGCCAGGCCCGCCAGGCCCAGCAGTACGCGGTTGACGATGCGCGGCATCCGTCCTCATCCCTTCCGGCCGGGGCGGGCGACACGCACCGACAGGGCCGGCGGCCGGGACAGGCCGAGGCTCCTGATCGCGTGGGCGAGCACATCGTCCAGATCGGCCCGTACGTCGTCGAGTTCGCGGAAATGGGAGACCGCGCGGACGTCGGCCCTGGTGCGGGTCATCCGGACCCGGACCGACTGGACGCCGGACACCTCCACGGCCCGGTCGCGCAGCACCATCGCGGCGGCGGCCCGGTGCAGGCCCGCCCGGACATCGGCGTGGGTGCGCCGCATCGGCAGGACGTCTCGCAGGCCGGGCGTGACGGCGAGGACGAGCAGCCAGGCACCGAGGACCACCGCGACGCCGGCGCCGACCAGCACCCAGGTGTCGTCGAGGGGACGCTGCGCCAGTTGCCCGGCCAGCGACCTCCGCCAGCTCATGGCCTGACGGTGGGCTCGTACGGCGGTGATGTCGTAGAGGAACGCGCCCGCGACGATAAGCAGCAGCAGGGCGAGGACGGCTGCCGGGACGCGGCGCGCCGACCAGAAGCGGCCGTTTCTGTCCTCCCCGTCGCCGAGGACGGGCAGGGGGTCGTAGGCGGCGGTGGACGAGGACTGCCCCGATCCCGGGGTGTCGGTCGTCGCGTCGTCCGGTTTCTCCAGTACTGGCAGTCTTCGGGTGTTCCCGGAGCCGTCGAAGCCCTGGGGCTCGCTCATCGCGTCCTCCGCTGTGCCTTCCCTGGTGCCGCACGGTGCGGCGGTGCCAGATGCAGCCGCTCGATCTCGACGGCGACCTCCGGCACCTCCATTCCCGCCAGTGCGTGTACCCGCGAAGCGACCCGATGACGCACCGTCGCGCACTGGCCACCGATATCCGAGGGGTACGGGAGTTCGAGGATCACCCGGACGCGGGCGCGGTCGTGGTGGACGACGACCGTGGCGTGCGGGGGCACGGCGTCCTGGGGCAGCTCGGCCAGCGCCTCACGGGCCGCCTGCGCGGCGATCTTCGCCACGACCCGGTCGGCGATCCGGGTGGCGCCGCGTTCGCCCGGCGGCACGGTCGTCATGGCCTGGCGGGATGTAGGTGTACGGGTCTCCCCCGACCGCTCGCCACCGGACTGCTCCTCGGCCACCGGGCGTCACCGCCGCCGGTCGTCGCGGCGGAAGAAGTCACCCGGGTCCAGGTCACCCTCCAGGAACCGGCCGACGACGAAGCCGAGGGCGCCCAGCGCCGCCACCAGCAGAAACGCGCCGAAGCCGCCGAAGTACCCGGCGAATCCCAGCGCCATTCCGGCGATCATGCCGATCACGGCGATGCTCATGCTGCCCTGCCTTCCCGGTACTTTGCCGATACCCCGAATCCGTCACTGCAGCCGGGGCTCGGGTTCCTCTTCCTCTTCTTCGGGCAGCTTGACGTCCGTCACCGCGATGTTGACCTCGACGACCTCCAGGCCGGTCATGCGTTCGACGGCCGCGATGACGTTCTCGCGCACGGCCCGGGCCACGTCGCCGATCGAGACGCCGTACTCGACGACGATCTCCAGGTCGAGAGCCGTCTGCACCTCTCCGACCTCGGCCTTCACTCCACGGCTGACGGACTTGGAGGCGCCGCCCGGCACCCGGTCGCGGACCACGCCGAAGGTCCGGGACAGCCCGCTGCCCATCGCGTGCACGCCGAGAACGTCCCGGGCGGCGAGCCCGGCGATCTTCTCGACCACCCCGTCGGCGATCGTGGTACGCCCACGGTCGGCGGGGTCGCCACCGCCGCGCCTGGTGACGTTCGCCTTCCTGAGCTGGGCGGACAGCGGGGTTTCGCCCACACCGCCGGGCTGCTCCGGCCGGCTGGGCCGGGTCGTGTCGGTCATCGCCGTACCTCCCTTTCGGTCGCCCTCCACGATCCACAGTAGGCGGGGCCGGGCGGACCCGCGCCGGGGATGCGGCAGGCAGGGGACACGTGAGGGGCCGCTGCCGGCGGGCAGCGGCCCCTCACGCGCGCGTACGCGTACGTGTACGGACTGGTACGGCCTGTCAGTCGCCGACGCCGGCCAGGTCCCGCAACCTGCGGGCCT
Organism: Streptomyces sp. NBC_01390; assembly: GCF_045040105.1. Classification (NCBI taxonomy): domain Bacteria; kingdom Bacillati; phylum Actinomycetota; class Actinomycetes; order Kitasatosporales; family Streptomycetaceae; genus Streptomyces; species Streptomyces sp. NBC_01390. The sequence continues at coordinate 2,922,825 of NZ_CP109551.1, forward strand.
GGGCGGCGCGCTCGGCGGTGCGCTGTTCGTCGTAGGTCCGGCCCTGGGCACCGCGCAGCAGCGCCTTCGTCTCGACGAGGGCGTCCCGGGGCGCGGCGAGCAGCGGGGCGATCAGCTCGCGTACGGCGTCGTCGAGCCGGTCGGCCGGGACGGCGATGTTGGCGAGGCCGGTGTTCACGGCCTCCTCGGCCTGGACGAAGCGGCCGGTCGCGCAGATCTCCAGCGCGCGGGCGTAACCCACCAGGCCGATGAGCGGATGGGTGCCCGTCAGGTCGGGGACGAGGCCGAGGCTGGTCTCGCGCATGGCGAACTGCACGTCGTCGGCGACGACGCGCAGGTCACAGGCGAGCGCGAGCTGGAAGCCCGCGCCGACGGCATGCCCCTGGACGGCGGCGATGGACACCAGGTCGGTGCGCCGCCACCAGGTGAAACCCTCCTGGTACTCGGCGATGGTGCCGTCCAGCGTGGCGTCGTCGCTGCGCGCGAGGTCGATGAACGACGGCTCGCCGTCGAACCCCTCGGGCGTGAACGCCTGACGGTCCAGTCCGGCCGAGAACGACTTGCCCTCGGCGCGCAGCACGACGACACGCACGGTGCCCGGCAGCAGCCGGCCCGCCTCGGCCAGTGCCCGCCACAGAGCGGGGCTCTGCGCGTTGCGCTTGGCCGGGTTGGCCAGTGTCACCGTGGCTACCGCGTCGTCGACGGTGAGCCGTACGCCGTCCTTGTCGAGTACGGAAACTTCGGGACCTTGACCAACAACGTCCTGGTCGAACGAAGCCATGGGGCGCCTCCGATGAGTGCGGTCGGATCAGGTGCCTGTCCCCTGCGGGACACACCTAAGTGACTGCACAGTAACCACCCGACCGGTCAGTGGACCGACCGGGTGGTCACCATCGAAGCCGACGAGTCGACGGGGGTCAGGCCGAAGCGGCCTTCTTGCCCCTGGTCGCCCCGCCCCGTCCACGGAGCGTGACGCCCGACTCGCTGAGCATCCGGTGTACGAAGCCATACGAGCGACCGGTTTCTTCGGCCAGCGCTCGAATGCTCGCACCGGAGTCGTACTTCTTCTTCAGGTCTGCCGCGAGCTTGTCGCGCGCGGCGCCGGTTACCCGGCTGCCCTTCTTCAGAGTCTCGGCCACCCGTGCCTCCTCGTGGGAAGTGCGCTCTGGTCCTCTCATGATCACCCCTCAAGCGCGTCATGGCCACCCATTCGGCAAGGTCCGTGAGACAAGGTTTTGACGACAGGAGCGCATCCCCACAAGCGGAAGTCGATGTTCCGCACGTGTCTGTCCGTACGGCCGAACGAGTTGTTCCGTGAATTGCCTGGTCAGGAACGCGCGACGGCCGGGCCCTTGTCGATGAAGGGCCCGGCCGTGAAATGGATGTAGGACACACCTCGGTATGAGGAGATCTCACACAGATGATGGATCACGGATCGGCCGAATGATCCAGAGGAAGTGGATCAGCGATTCGATCACGCGCCCGTGACCCCGCCGAGCGGTCAGGCGAGGGCCACCAGATCCGCGTAGTCGGCACCCCACAGGTCCTCGACGCCGTCCGGCAGCAGGATGATCCGCTCCGGCTGGAGCGCGTGTACGGCGCCCTCGTCGTGGGTGACGAGGACGACGGCGCCCTTGTACGTGCGCAACGCGCCGAGGATCTCCTCGCGGCTGGCCGGGTCGAGGTTGTTCGTCGGCTCGTCGAGGAGGAGGACGTTCGCGGAGGAGACCACGAGGGTCGCGAGCGCGAGGCGGGTCTTCTCGCCGCCGGAGAGGACGCCGGCGGGCTTGTCGACGTCGTCGCCGGAGAACAGGAACGAGCCGAGCGTCTTGCGGACCTCGACCAGGTCCAGGTCGGGGTTGGCGGAACGCATGTTCTCCAGGACCGAGCGCTCGGGGTCAAGGGTCTCGTGCTCCTGCGCGTAGTAGCCGAGCTTGAGTCCGTGGCCCTCGATGACCTCGCCGGTGTCCGGCTTCTCGGCTCCCCCGAGCAGCCTCAGGAGGGTCGTCTTGCCGGCGCCGTTCAGGCCGAGGATGACGACGCGGGAGCCCTTGTCGATGGCCAGGTCGACGTCGGTGAAGATCTCCAGCGAGCCGTACGACTTCGACAGGCCCTCGGCCATCAGCGGGGTCTTGCCGCACGGGGCGGGCTCAGGGAAGCGCAGCTTGGCGACCTTGTCGGAGACCCGCACCGCGTCGAGCCCGGCGAGCAGCCGGTCGGCGCGCTTGGCCATGTTCTGCGCGGCGACCGTCTTGGTGGCCTTGGCGCGCATCTTGTCGGCCTGCGCGTTCAGCGAGGCGGCCTTCTTCTCGGCGTTCTGGCGCTCGCGCTTGCGGCGCTTCTCGTCGGCCTCGCGCTGCTGCTGGTAGAGCTTCCAGCCCATGTTGTAGACATCGATCTGGGCCCGGTTGGCGTCCAGGTAGAACACCTTGTTGACGACCGTCTCGACCAGGTCGACATCGTGGGAGATCACGATGAAGCCGCCGCGGTAGGTCTTCAGGTAGTCGCGCAGCCAGACGATCGAGTCCGCGTCGAGGTGGTTGGTCGGCTCGTCGAGCAGCAGGGTGTCCGCGTCCGAGAACAGGATGCGGGCCAGCTCGATACGGCGGCGCTGACCACCGGAGAGCGTGTGCAGGGGCTGGCCGAGCACCCGGTCGGGCAGGTTGAGCGCGGCGGCGATGGTGGCGGCCTCGGCCTCGGCGGAGTAGCCGCCCTTGGTGAGGAACTCCGTCTCCTGGCGCTCGTACTGCCGCATGGCCTTCTCGCGGGTGGCGCCTGAGCCGTTGGCGATGCGCTGCTCGTTCTCGCGCATCTTGCGGATCAGGGTGTCCAGGCCTCGCGCGGAGAGGATGCGGTCGCTCGCCAGCACGTCCAGGTCGCCGGTGCGGGGGTCCTGGGGGAGGTAGCCGACCTCGCCGGTGCGGGCGATCTGGCCCGCCGCGGGGATGCCCTCGCCCGCGAGGACCTTGGTGAGGGTCGTCTTGCCGGCGCCGTTGCGGCCGACCAGACCGATGCGGTCACCCTTGGTGATACGGAAGGTGGCGGACTCGATGAGGACACGTGCGCCGGCGCGCAGCTCGATACCGGAGGCGGAGATCACGGACAGACTCCAGGGCGGGGTTGTTGGCGGGGTGGGCGGCTGAGGACGTTCCCGCCGTCTAATGCGCGAGGAGAAGGGCCATGGGGCAAGTCTAACGGGGTCGTGCAAGCACTTTCTCTGCGCGTGGGTGTTCGGGCCGGGTCACCCGTTCGGCCCGCGGTCCGGCGCCGCAGCTCAGGCGGCGTATCGGAGTGCTGCCGGTCGGTCCGTCGACGCGGCTCGGCGGCGCGAGGGCGAGGGGTGTTGTCAGTGGCCGGTGCAAGACTGGGCGCAGGCCGTTTTTGTGGCGGTTTTCCGGCAGCGGTACCCGAGGGAGTGATGGGCATGGCAGGCACGGGCGGCGGGCGTCCCAGCGTCTACCCGACACTGGTGTACGCGGACGCGAAAGCGGCGATCCGGCAGCTCACGGAGGCTTTCGGCTTCACCGAGGCGTCGGTGTACGAGGGGGAGGACGGCTTGGTGCTGCACGCCGAGCTGGTGCAGGGCAACGGCGCGGTGATGCTCGGCTCGAAGGGCCGGGGCGGTGTCTTCGACACGGCGATGAAGGACGCGGGCCCGTGCGGGGTGTACGTCGTCGTGAACGACGTCGACGCACACCATCAGCAGGCCGTGGAGCACGGCGCCGAGATCCTGATGCCCCCGACGGACCAGGACTACGGCTCGCGCGACTACATGGCACGCGACGTCGAGGGCAACATCTGGAGCTTCGGCACGTACGCGCCGGAAATACAGGCCTGACCTTCTTCTCCCGCTTCTCCCGTCCGCCCCTGGTTTCCTGCGGTCAGTTGCCTCCGGTGTGCACCTGGAAGGCGGCTCGGCGTACGGCCTTGGCGAGCGCCGGGTCGGGGTGGGCCGCCGCGAGGGCGACCAGGACCTGGACGGTGCGGGGGTGGCCCACCGCGCGGACCTCGTCGAGGAGCGCGGGGATGGTGGGCTGCACCGCGGACTCCAGATGGCGCACGAGCAGCGGTGCCTCGCCGTGGTCGGCGACGGCCGCGGCGGTGTCGACCCACATCCAGGTGGCCTCCTCGCGGGTGAGCACCTCGTGGGCGTCCTCCGGGTCGATCCCGTCGTGCTCGGCGAGCCACAGCAGGGCGTACGGCCGCAGCGGGGTCTTCTCCGTCACGGCCCGTACGTCGGGCTCGGCGGGGCCGCCGACCACGCGGAGCGCCTCGAAGGCGAGACCGCGCAGCAGGGCGTCCTCACCGCGGGCGGCGTCGAGCAGTTCGGCGACGGCGCTGCCGACGGGGCGGGCGGCGAGCCAGGCCCGGTACTCGGCGCGGGCCGCGTTGGGGCGCAGCTGGGAGCAGCCGCGGAGCATGTCCTCGGCGTTCTGCTCGATGTTGCCGGCCGGGCTCTGGGCGGCGACGCAGATCTGCTCCAGCTTGACCCACACCGCCCAGCTGCCGAGCGGGGTGAGCGTGGCGTGGCCGTCGCCGTAGGTGAGGGCGCCGACGGAGGCCAGGGCGTGCAGGGCCCAGTCGAGGAGGGGGGCGAGCGGGGTGTCGACGACGGCGACGGCCTCGGGCTGCTGCGTCAGCGGCTCGGGCCGGGGGCCGTACGGGACCTCGCAGCGTTCGGTGCGCAGTTCCGTGACCCGCTGCTCCAGGAGGTCCAGGAGCTGCTCCATGGGGACGGGTCCCGCGGACAGCTGGAGGAAGGAGAGCACCTGGGGCATCGCGGAGACGACCTCGGCGACGGCGGCGGGCTCGTGGTCCGCGGCCTCGGGGTGGGCGATCGACCAGGCGTCGAAGAGGGCGACCCAGCCGCGCAGTACGGCGCTGTCGTCGCGGTTCCAGGCGCGCAGTCGCCAGCCGGGGCGTGCGACGTCGCCGTGCACCTCGACGAGGCCGGCGAGCCGGGCGGTGTCCCAGTCGTGGCGGACCTGATCCGGGGTCAGCCCCAGTTCGGCGGCCGCCCGTTCGGCGGTGGCGGCGGACAGGGTGCCCCTGCCGTCGGAGGACCCGTCGTCGTGGCCGGGCCGCAGGGCGGGGTCGGCCCAACGGGCGACGCGGGCCGCACCGGCGAGACCGGAGCGGGCCATTCTGGCCAGTTCCGCCGGGGCAGGTGTGCCCTCGGGCGGACGGGGGGCGGGTCGGCGCGAGCGCCGCTGGTTCATCGCTCGTGGGGCGGCGGCCAGGGGTCGCGGGCGGACGAGTCGAAGCCTGGAGTCGCGCGGGATACGGGACGTCACGGGTGCAGTCTTCCGGTTGACGGTCCGAAAACCCAAACGGAATGCCAGGAGGGGCTCCAGGGCGGGTCAAGGGAGGGGGTGCGGGCGGGGGTCCAGGGGGCTGTTCAAGCCAGTGGTCCAGCCTTAAACGGAAGGGGGTGCGGAGGGGCGCCGCCCGAGGTTGAGCGGTTGCGGACCAGGCGTTTCCCGGGGCAAGTGGCGGACGTGACTGCCGGGGCGGAAGGGACCACTGAGAGGAGGGTGAACGGCAGGAGTCACCGGGGACGGGCGGGACGGACTGGACCACTGGGAAGCTGCGAGGTCGGCGGGCACCGCCGGGAGCGGGCAACCGGCGGAAGCGGGCCACCCGCGCGGCGGCTACATGAGGGGGGTCAGGAAGCGGCGGAGGGTTTCCTCGTAGGTTTGTGGGTTCGCGTTCCACATCGCGCCGTGTGGGGCGTCGGGGACCTGGTGCAGGGTGAGCAGGTCGGGGCGGCGGGCGGCCAGGCGGCGGGAGGGGGTCCAGGGGGCGATCGTGTCGGTGGGGCCGTGGAAGATCAGTGCCGGGACGGTGAGGCGGGCGGGGTCGGCGGCCTCGTCGATGCGGTCGCCGTGCAGCCCGGTGCGGCCCTGGGCGGCCCGTACCGCCAGCGGGAGCAGCGCGCCGGGCGTGCGGCGTGCCGTGGCGAGGGCGCGCAGGGTGGTCTCCCAGTTGAGCACCGGAGAGTCCAGGACCAGCCCGGAGACCCGGTCGCGCAGCGAGGAGTGGGCGGCGGCCCGCAGGGCCATGGTGGCGCCGGTGGACCAGCCGTAGAGGACGACGTGCTCGGCGCCGTGGCGCAGGGCGTGCCGGATGGCCGCGTCGAGGTCGCGCCACTCGGTCTCGCCGAGGTGGCCGAGGCCGTCCGAGGGCCGGGGCGCGCCGGGATCGCCCCGGTAGGCGATGTCGAGGACGGGGAAGCGCTGGCGGTGCAGGAAGGGCAGCACGTTCAGGGGGTGCTCGCGGGTGGTGCCGAGGCCGTGCACGGTGATCACCCAGGTGTTGCGGGCGCCGGGCACGAACCACGCGGGCAGGGCGCCGAGTTCGCCGGGGATCTCGATGTCGAGGTGGTCGAGCCCGAGAGCGGTGCCGGGGTCGCCGACGTGGACGTTCGGGGTGAGCCAGACCTTGTCGCGGGGTTCCAGGGTGCCGTGGCTGACCCGTTCGAGGCGGCGTACGACGGTGTCGGCGGAGTGGGTCGCGTGGTTCAGGACGGGACCGACGACGGCGTGGGAGCCGTCACCGGCGAGGCCGTAGGTGCCGGGGCGCTGGGAGGCCAGGGCACGGGTGAGTACGACCCGGCCGGCGGCGGTGGAGTGCACGGTGAGCCGGGGTTCGGTGGGCAGTGGCCTGCCCGGCGGCGCCTTGAGGGCGGCGTCGCTGGCGTAACGGCCGGCGGCGACACTGGCCGCGCCTGCTGCCAGGGCTGCGGTGACGGCCGCGGCCGCCGCGGTGACTGGGCGCACGGACCCAGTGTCCTTGCGGAGCGCTCCGACGGCCAGCGGGAGGAGGCTGCCGGATGCGGCCTCTCTCCCCCGTACACCGCACCCGTTACCCGTGGCCCTTCCTACCCCCGCTGCCCGTACCCCTTGAGCCGCTCCGCCGCCTCTCCCACCTGGTCCTCCGAGAGGAGCGTCGGGGACAGTCCGGGTACGGACGACGCCGTCAGCCAGACGCGGCACATCCACTCCAGCTGGGCTGTGCGGTCGTACGCCTGGTCGAGGGTGGCGCCGTGGACGATCGTGCCGTGGTTCTGGAGGAGGCAGGCGGCCCGGTCGACCAGGGCCGCGAGCATGTTCTCCGCCAGCTCCTGCGTGCCGTAGGTCGCGTACGGGGCTACTCGGACGGGGCCGCCGAGGTCGCCGGCCATGTAGTGGATCAGCGGCAGCTCTCGTACGAGTGTCGAGACGGCGGTCGCGTGGACGGCGTGCGTGTGGACGACCGCGCGGGCGTCGGTGGCGCGGTAGACGGCGAGATGCATGGGCAGTTCGCTCGTCGGGGTCAGGGTGCCGAGGATCTGGCGGCCGGTCAGGTCGACGCCGACGACGCCCTCGGGGGTGAGCCGGTCGTACGGAACGCCGGACGGGGTGACCAGGACGGTGTCCCCGACGCGCACGGAGACGTTGCCCGAGGTGCCGACCACCAGACCGTCGGCCACCGTGCGACGGGCCGTCGCGACGAGCCCCGCCCAGGCCCGCGCCAACTCGTCCGGCCCGGCGGGCCCCCGCGCCTCGTCCCGCACGTCACGTCCGTCCCGTCGCCCCTCAACCATGTGCCGATCCTGCCAGGCACGGGCGGCGCCGGGCGTCCGACGGCCCCGACGGAACGGTGCTCCGTTTCCGGTCATCCGGCATCCCCCGCCAGTTCATCTTCCGTTCATTCAGGTTGCCTACGGTCCAACAGCCAATACCGTACGGAAGAAATCTGGGTAAATGGAAAGCTTCTCGCTGATCCTCGCGATCGTGGTCGTCACCGCGCTTGCGTTCGATTTCACGAACGGTTTCCACGACACCGCCAACGCTATGGCGACCACCATCTCGACCGGTGCGCTCAAGCCCAAGGTCGCGGTCGCCATGTCGGCCGTGCTCAACCTCGTGGGCGCCTTCCTTTCCGTCGAGGTCGCCAACACGATCTCCAAGGGCCTCGTCGACGAGAGCGGTATCCGTCCCGAGGTGATCTTCGCGGCGCTGGTCGGCGCGATCCTCTGGAACCTGCTGACCTGGCTGGTCGGGCTTCCGTCCAGTTCCTCGCACGCCCTCATGGGCGGCCTGATCGGCGCGACCATCGCCTCGGCGGGCACGGGCGCCGTCCACGGCGACGTGCTGGTGACGAAGGTGCTGATCCCGGCGATCGCCGCCCCGCTGGTGGCGGGCATCGCGGCCATGCTGGCAACGCGGCTGTCGTACACGCTCGGGGCCAAGCGGGCCGAGGGCAAGGCGGCCGAGAAGGGCTTCCGGGTCGGCCAGATCGCCTCCGCGGGCCTGGTGTCGCTGGCCCACGGCACGAACGACGCGCAGAAGACGATGGGCATCATCACCCTCGCCCTGGTCGCCGGCGGCGCCGTCGCTCCCGACTCCGATCCCCCGGTATGGGTCATCCTCTCCGCGGGCATGGCCATCGCGCTCGGCACCTACCTGGGCGGCTGGCGCATCATCCGTACGATGGGCAAGGGTCTGACCGACCTTCAGCCGCAGCAGGGCTTCGCCGCCCAGACCAGTGCGGCGACGGTCATCCTGGCCTCCTCCCACCTCGGTTTCTCCCTCTCCACCACGCACTCGGTGTCCGGTTCGGTGATGGGCGCGGGCCTCGGCCGCAAGGGCGGCGTGGTCCGCTGGTCGACGGCGACCCGGATGTTCGTGGCCTGGGGACTGACCCTGCCCGCCGCGGCTCTCGTGGGCGCGCTGGCGGAGTACGTCACCGGTTTCGGCAGCTGGGGCACGGCTCTGGTGGCCCTCTTCCTCATCGCGTCGAGCACGGCGATCTGGGTCGTGTCGCGCCGCGAGGTCATCGACCACACCAACGTCAACCACGTCGAGGGCGGGACCGCGGCGAACGCCGAGCCCGCCGGCGTCGTCACGACGGCCGTCGCCGCCGTGACCCCGCCTCCGGCAGGCACTGTCGCCGACGACCTGACGGCCACCATCCCGGCCCCGGCCACGGCCCCCGCCGAGGTCGCGGTCCAGCCGTCGGCCACGGCCCTCTGAGTCCGGTAAGGAAGCAACATGAAGATCGACTGGGCGGCCCTCGGCTCCGTCTTCGGCGTCAGTCTCGTCATCACCGTGGCCATGGTGGGCGTGTTCACCCTGGGCATCATCGGGCTCTCCCACCGCGAACGGGCGGTCGCGCAGGGCGAGTCGGCGGGGCTGGCGGTCACCGGCGCGTACGCGTGCTTCGCCGCCTGTGCGGCGGTGGTGGCGTACGGCATCTATCTGATCGTGGCCTGAGGGCCGCGTACATCCTCCTCGCCCGCCGTGACCGTGGCCGCCTCGCTGGTGGTCAGGGGCGCGGCGGGCGTTTTTCGTCGCCCCGATCCGGTCGTGGTGTGGGGCTCAGCACAGTCCTCCTTTCCAGGTCAACGGCAAGTTGACGGGTGTTCCGGGCCCGTGGTGGACTGCCGGAGCCATGTACGGCAGCAGAAGAGGAAGCCGGTGTGAATCCGGCGCGGTCCCGCCACTGTCACCGGGGTAGGTAACCCCGGGAGCCAGGAACTCTTGCCGCCGGTCTCGTCGAACCAGGGCGTGGACACCCTGAGTGAGGACATATCGCCATGCTCGGCTGCCGTTCGCGTTCGAGGTACAGCACCGGATCGCTGCCCGATCCCCTGGCCGGCTGAGCCGATGCGTGCCGATCGCGTCTTCGCGTACGGCGCCACCGCCGGACTCCTCGCTGATCTGATCCTGGGCGACCCTCGCCGCGGGCATCCGGTCGCCGCGTTCGGGCGGGCCGCCGGCGCCGTCGAACAGGTCCTGTGGCGGGACCATCGCGGGTGGGGCGCGCTGCACACCGCCGTGTGTGTGGGAGGCGCCGTCTCCCTTGCCGCGGCGGCCGGTTGCCTCGCACGTCCGTCCCGTACCGCTTCTGTCGCTCTCACCGCCGCCGCCACCTGGGCCGTCGTCGGCGGTACCTCCCTGGGCCGGGAGGCGCGGGCCATCGGCCGGTCGCTGGAGACCGGGGACGTCGAGGGCGCGCGGGAGCGGCTGCCCCATCTGTGCGGGCGGGATCCGCAGGCTCTCGACTCCGCCGGGATCGCCCGGGCGGTCGTCGAGTCCGTCGCCGAGAACACCTCCGACGCCGTGGTGGGCGCGCTGGTGTGGGGCGCCTTGGGCGGGGTGCCCGGGCTGGTCGGGTTCCGGGCCGTCAACACCCTTGACGCGATGGTGGGTCACAGGTCGGACCGGTACCGGCGGTACGGGTGGGCCGCCGCCCGGCTGGACGATGTGGCGGGGTGGCCGGGGGCGCGGCTCACCGCCGTCCTGGCCACGCTCACCGGTGGGGATCCTCGCGGGGCCGTACAGGCCTGGCGGGACGACGCCGGTAAGCATCCGAGTCCCAACGCCGGGCCCGTGGAGGCTTCTTTCGCGGGCGCCCTGGGCGTGCGGCTCGGCGGGACCCTGTCCTACGGCGGACGGGTCGAGCATCGGCCGGTGCTGAACCAGGAGGGGCGTGCTGTGGAGGTTCACGACATCGAACGGGCGGTACGGCTGTCCCGTCGCGTCGGTGTGCTCGCGCTCGGCGTCAGTGTCGCCGCGCGGGCCCTGGTGAAGGGGCGCACCGCATGACGCACCCCATGAGTGGCGGGGGCCTCGGTGGGGGGCTGCTCGTCGCGGGGACCACCTCCGACGCCGGCAAGAGTGTCGTCACCGCCGGGATCTGCCGGTGGCTGGTGCGGCAGGGGGTCAGGGTCGCGCCGTTCAAGGCGCAGAACATGTCCCTCAACTCCTTCGTCACGCGCGAGGGTGCCGAGATCGGGCGGGCGCAGGCCATGCAGGCGCAGGCGTGCCGGGTGGAACCCACCGCCCTCATGAATCCCGTGCTGCTGAAGCCGGGGGGCGACCAGAGCAGTCAGGTCGTGCTCATGGGGAAGCCGGTGGGGGAAATGAGCGCCCGTGGATATCACGGGGGACGACAGCAGCGACTTCTCGGGACCGTGCTGGAGTGCCTCGCCGAACTGCGGGGCACGTATGACGCGGTGATCTGTGAGGGGGCCGGGAGCCCGGCTGAGATCAACCTCAGACGGACCGACATCGTGAACATGGGGATCGCCAGGAATGCCCGGCTCCCTGTCCTCGTCGTCGGCGACATCGACCGGGGCGGCGTCTTCGCCTCCTTCTTCGGGACCGTCGCCCTGCTGTCTCCCGAGGACCAGGCGCTCGTCGCCGGGTTCCTCGTGAACAAGTTCCGGGGGGACGTGTCCCTGCTGGAACCGGGGCTCGACATGCTCCAGGGGCTCACCGGCCGGCCGACCTACGGTGTGCTGCCCTTCCGGCACGGGCTCGGCATCGACGAGGAGGATGGGCTTCGGGTCTCGCTGCGGGGGACCGTGCGGGAGTCGAACGTCTCGCCGCCCGTCGGGGAGGACTTGCTCCGGGTGGCCGTGTGCGCGGTCCCGCTGATGTCCAACTTCACCGACGTCGACGCGCTCGCCGCCGAACCGGGCGTCGTGGTGCGGTTCGTGGACCGGCCGGAGGAACTGGCCGACGCCGACCTCGTCGTCGTTCCGGGCACGCGCGGGACGGTGAAGGCGCTGGCGTGGCTGCGGGAGCGCGGCCTCGCCGACGCCATCAACCGCCGCGCCGCCGAGGGGCGGCCCGTGCTCGGCATCTGCGGTGGCTTCCAGATCCTCGGCGAGCACATCGAGGACGAGGTCGAGAGCCGACAGGGCCATGTCGACGGGCTCGGGGTCCTTCCCGTCCGGGTGCGGTTCGCCCGGGAGAAGACCCTCACCCGGCCCGTCGGCACCGCCCTCGGCGAACACGTCGAGGGATACGAGATCCATCACGGCGTCGCCGAGGTCGCGGGAGGCGAGCCCTTCCTGGACGGGTGCCGGGTCGGCGGCGTCTGGGGTACGCACTGGCACGGCTCGCTCGAGTCCGACGGGTTCCGGCGGGCGTTCCTGCGGGAGGTGGCCGCCGCCGCGGGCCGCCGTTTCGTGCCGGCCGCCGACACCTCCTTCGCCGCGCTGCGCGAGGAACAGCTCGACCTGCTCGGCGATCTCGTCGAACAGCACGCGGACACCGACGCGCTCTGGCGGCTCATCGAGTCGGGCGCGCCGCAAGGACTGCCCTTCATTCCACCGGGAGCACCCGCATGAGCACAGTGTTGTTGTTGTCGACCGCCGACACGGACCTGCTGGCGGCCCGGGCCGCCTCCGGTGTCTCGTACCGGATCGGCAATCCGACCCGGGTGGATGTCGCGGAGGAGCTGCCCGCGCTCGTCGAGGGCGCGGACATCGCCGTCGTACGGCTGCTGGGCGGCAAGCGCGCCTGGGAGGACGGGCTCGCCTACCTGAAGTCGTCCGGTGTGCCCACCGTGCTGCTCGGCGGGGAGGCCGTGCCCGACGCCGAGTTGATGGCCGAGTCGTCGGTGCCCGCCGGGGTGGTCGCGGAGGCGCTGCGCTATCTCGTCGAGGGCGGCCCCGCCAACCTCGTGGAGCTGGCACGGTTCCTGTCCGACACCGTGCTGCTGACCGGCGAGGGGTTCGTCGAGCCGCAGAAGATGCCCGAGTACGGGGTGCACGGCTCGTACGCCCGCGAGAGCGGCCGTCCGACCATCGGGGTGCTCTTCTACCGGGCCCACGAGCTCAGCGGCAACACCGGGTTCGTCGACACGCTGTGCGAGGCGATCGAGGCACGGGGGGCCAACGCCCTTCCCGTGTACTGCGGTTCACTGCGCGGAGCCGACGCGGGACTGTACGAGCTGCTCGCCGGCGCGGACGCCCTGGTCGCCACCGTGCTCGCCGCCGGCGGTACGCATGCCTCGGACGCGTCGGCCGGGGGTGACGAGGAGGCCTGGGACATCGGGGCGCTCGCCGACCTCGACGTGCCTGTGCTGCAAGGACTTTGCCTTACGTCGTCCAGGAGCACGTGGGACGCCTCGGACGCCGCCCTCTCCCCCATGGACGCGGCGATGCAGGTCGCGATCCCCGAGTTCGACGGCCGGCTGATCACCGTGCCGTTCTCCTTCAAGGAGGACGGCCCCGGCGGCGTCCCCGTGTACGTCGCCGACCCCGAGCGGGCCGCGCGCGTCGCCGGAATCGCCGTACGGCACGCCCGGTTGAAGTACAAGCCGAACGAAGACAAGAAGCTCGCCCTCGTCTTCACCGCCTACCCGACCAAGCACTCCCGCGTCGGCAACGCGGTGGGCCTCGACACGCCCGCCTCGGCGGTACGGGTGCTGGACGCGCTGCGCGCCGCCGGGTACTCGCTCACCGAATACCCGGACAACGGCGACGAGTTGATCCACCGGCTCATCGCGGCCGGCGGGCACGACGTGGAGTGGCTGACGGAGGACCAGCTGGCCGCCGCGCCCGCGCGGGTGCCGCTGGCCGACTACCAGGCATGGTTCGACAAGCTCGACGGTGAACTGAAGGCCGGGATGCTGGAGGCGTGGGGCGAGCCTCCGGGCAGCCTGTACGTCGACGGGGACGACATCGTGCTGGCCTCCCTCCAGTTCGGGAACGTCGTCGTGATGATCCAGCCGCCGCGCGGCTTCGGCGAGAACCCGATCGCGATCTACCACGACCCCGACATGCCGCCCTCGCACCACTACATGGCGACCTACAGGTGGCTGGAGAATTCCTTCGGCGCCGACGCGATCGTCCACATGGGCAAGCACGGCACCATGGAATGGCTGCCCGGCAAGGGACTTGGCCTGAGCAAGGGGTGCGGGCCGGACGCCGTGCTCGGTGAACTCCCCCTCGTCTACCCCTTCATCGTCAACGACCCCGGCGAGGGCACGCAGGCCAAGCGGCGCGGTCACGCCACGGTCGTCGACCATCTCGTGCCGCCGATGGCGCGCGCGGACACCTACGGCGACCTGGCGAAGCTGGAGCAGCTCCTCGACGAGTACGCGCTCGTCTCCGACCTGGACCCGACGAAGGCTCCGGCGGTACGCGCGCAGATCTGGACGCTCGTCAAGGCGGCCGAGCTGCACCACGACCTGCATGTGGACGACCAGCCGGACGACGACGCTTTCGACTCGTTCGTCATGCACATCGACGGCTATCTGTGCGAGATCAAGGACGTGCAGATCCGCGACGGGCTGCACATTCTCGGCGGTGGTCCGGAGGCCGAGCCGCGCGTGAACCTCGTCCTGGCGGTGCTGCGTGCCTCGCAGGTGTGGGGTGGCACAGCAAACGCGCTGCCGGGTCTACGGGCTTGTCTCGCCGAGCACTTCGGGCTGGTGGAGAAGGAGTTGCTGGCCGAGCCGGGGGCTCCGGTGAAGCTGCCGGTCGAGCTGACGGATCTCGTCGAGGGGCCGGCGCGTTCGGCCGCCGACGCGATCGATCTGCTGGAGCAGCTGTGCCGACGGCTCGCGGAGGGCATGGAGGAGCGGGCGTGGGACGCGGTGACAGTTCCCGCGCTCGTACGGGACGTACTGGGGCTCGAACTCCCTGACGCCGTCGCGGTGTTGGAGTTCGCCTGCCGTGAGGTGGTGCCCCGGCTGGCCCGTACGACGGACGAGATCACCCACATTCTCAAGGCACTTGACGGCGGCTATGTCCCGGCGGGGCCCTCGGGTTCGCCCACGCGTGGACTGGTGAACGTCCTGCCGACCGGCCGCAACTTCTACTCGGTCGACCCCAAGGCCATTCCGTCCAGGCTGAGTTGGGAGGTCGGGCAGGCGCTCGCCGACTCGCTCGTGCAGCGGTATCTGGCCGACAACGGCGAGTATCCGACGTCCGTCGGCCTGACGGTGTGGGGTACGTCGGCCATGCGGACGCAGGGTGACGACATCGCCGAGATCCTGGCGCTGTTGGGCTGCCGTCCGGTGTGGGACGACGCGTCGAGGCGGGTGACCGGGTTCGAGGTGGTGCCGGTGGCCGAGCTGGGGCGGCCCCGCATCGACGTCACGGTCCGTATCTCCGGGTTCTTCCGGGACGCGTTCCCGCACGTGGTCGGGCTGATCGACGACGCGGTGCGGGCGGTCGCGGAACTGGACGAGCCGGCCGAGTCCAACTTCGTACGGGCCCACGTGGACGCCGACGCGGCCGAACACGGCGACCGGCGGCGGGCGACGGCCCGTATCTTCGGGTCCAAGCCGGGGGCCTACGGGGCTGGGCTGCTGCCGTTGATCGACGCGCGGAACTGGCGGTCCGACGCCGACCTCGCCGAGGTGTACGCGGTGTGGGGCGGTTACGCGTACGGGCGCGGGCTGGACGGCAGGGCCGCCCGGGGGGACATGGAGACGGCGTTCCGGCGGATCGCGGTGGCCGCGAAGAACGTGGACACGCGGGAACACGATCTTGTCGACGCCGACGACTACTTCCAGTACCACGGCGGCATGGTCGCGATGGTCCGGCATCTGACGGGGGCGAGCCCCGAGGCGTACGTCGGGGACTCCGCGACTCCCGACCAGGTGAAGACCCGGACGCTGGGCGAGGAGACCCACCGGGTGTTCCGGGCGCGAGTGGTGAATCCCAGGTGGATGGCCGCCATGCGTCGGCACGGCTACAAGGGCGCGTTCGAGATGGCCGCGACCGTGGACTACCTGTTCGGGTACGACGCCACGGCCGGTGTCGTCGACGACTGGATGTACGAGAAGTTGAGCGCCGAGTACGTCTTCGACCCGGAGAACCGGGACTTCATGAGGACGTCCAACCCGTGGGCGCTGCGCGGGATCACTGAACGGTTGCTGGAGGCTGCCGACCGCGGGTTGTGGGCCGAGCCCGACGCCGACACGATCGAGCGGCTGCGCGCGACCTATCTGGAGCTCGAAGGCGACCTGGAGGGCGACGACAAGTGAGTACTCCCTTTCCGTTCACGGCCGTCGTCGGCCAGGACGACCTGCGGCTCGCGCTGTTGCTGAACGCCGTCTCGCCGGCGGTGGGTGGTGTGCTGGTGCGCGGCGAGAAGGGCACCGCCAAGTCCACTGCCGTGCGCGCTCTTTCGGTGCTGCTGCCCGGGGTCGACGTCGTCGCCGGGTGCCGGTTCTCGTGCGATCCGGGGGCGCCCGATCCGGCCTGTCCCGACGGGCCGCACGAGGGCGGGGCCTACGAGTCCCGGGCCGCCAGGATGGTCGAGCTGCCCGTCGGCGCCTCCGAGGACCGGCTCGTCGGGGCGCTCGACATCGAGCGGGCGCTCTCGGAGGGCGTGAAGTCCTTCGAGCCCGGACTGCTCGCCGACGCGCATCGCGGGATCCTGTACGTCGACGAGGTCAACCTGCTGCACGACCACCTCGTCGACCTGCTCCTGGACGCCGCCGCGATGGGCGCCTCCTACGTCGAACGCGAGGGTGTCTCCGTACGGCACGCGGCGAAGTTCCTGCTCGTCGGGACCATGAACCCCGAGGAGGGTGAGCTTCGGCCGCAGCTTCTCGACCGGTTCGGGCTGACCGTCGAGGTCGCGGCCTCGCGGGAGCCCGACCAGCGGGTGGAGGTCGTACGGCGGCGGCTGGCCTACGACGACGATCCCGCCGGGTTCGCCGCTCGGTGGGCCGACGAGGAGTCCGCCGTACGAGCCCGGATCGTCGCCGCGCGGGAGCTGTTGCCGTCCGTGCGGTTGGGCGACGGGGCGTTGCGGCAGATCGCGGCGACCTGTGCCGCCTTCGAGGTGGACGGGATGCGCGCCGACATCGTGATGGCGCGGACGGCGGTCACGCTGGCCGCCTGGGCCGGGCGTACCGACGTGCTCGCGGAGGATGTCCGGCAGGCCGCGCTGCTCGCTCTGCCCCACCGGCGGCGCCGGAATCCCTTTGACGCGCCCGGACTTGACGAGAACAAGCTCGACGAGACGTTGGAGGAGTTCGGCGGACAGGGTTCGGGTGACGACGAGGACCCTGACCCTGATCCTGGGCCGGACGGGCCCGGTGGCGGCGGTGGACAGGCGCCGGAGTCCGACGGGCCTGGCGATGGTCCGCAGGGAGACGGCGCCGGCGCGCCGCCCGAGGCCGGGGAGGGCGGGGAGCCGCAGCCCTCGGGGGCCGGTTCCGGTGAGCGACAGCCCGTAGGGGCCGGTGAGCCCTTTCGTACCAAGGTGCTGAGTGTGCCCGGGGTGGGCGAGGGTGCTGCCGGGCGTCGGTCACGGGCGCGTACCGAGCGGGGGCGTACGACCGGGTCCCGGCGGCCTCAAGGAGCGCTCACCAAGCTGCACTTGGCGGCCACTGTGCAGGCGGCGGCGCCTCATCAGCGGGCGCGGGGGCGGGTCGGGCGCGGGCTGGTCGTGCGGCGGGACGATCTGCGGCAGGCCACCCGGGAGGGGCGCGAGGGGAATCTCGTGCTGTTCATCGTGGATGCCTCGGGGTCGATGGCCGCTCGGCAGCGGATGAGTGCCGTCAAGGGCGCTGTGCTGTCGCTGTTGCTCGATGCCTATCAGCGGCGGGACAAGGTGGGGCTCGTGACGTTTCGGGGCACGGGTGCCGAGGTCGCGTTGCCGCCGACCTCCTCGGTCGACGCGGCCGCGGCCCGGCTGGAGTCGTTGCCCACCGGTGGGCGGACGCCGCTGGGGGCCGGGCTCCTCAAGGCGCATGACGTGCTGCGGGTCGAGCGGCTCCGGGATCCGGCGCGGCGGGCCCTCGTCGTGGTCGTGACGGACGGGCGGGCCACCGGCGGCCCCGAGCCGGTCGCCCACGGGGCACGGGCGGCCCGGTTGTTCGCGGCCGAGGGGATCGCCTCGGTCGTCGTCGACTGTGAGTCGGGGGTCGTGCGGCTCGGGTTGGCCGCTCAGCTCGCCGGCGATTTGGGGGGTACCGCTGTGACGCTGGACGAATTGCGGGCCGATTCGATCGCCGGGCTGGTCAGGGACGTGCAGGGCGACAGGCACAGCAACGGGCACAGCAGCAGGAGGGCCGCGTAATGCCTCAGGGACAGCCGAGTGTCGTACCGGAGGACGGTCTGACGACCAGGCAGCGGCGTAACCGGCCGCTTGTCGTCGTCCATACCGGGGTCGGGAAGGGCAAGTCGACGGCCGCTTTCGGGCTGGCGTTGCGCGCCTGGAATCAGGGGTGGCCCATCGGGGTGTTCCAGTTCGTCAAGTCGGCGAAGTGGAAGGTGGGGGAAGAGAACGCGCTTCGGGTGCTGGGGGCCAGCGGGGAGGGCGGCTCCGTCGACTGGCACAAGATGGGCGAGGGCTGGTCGTGGGTGCAGCGTGACGCGCAGCTCGACAACGAGGAGAAGGCCCGCGAGGGCTGGGAGCAGGTCAAGCGGGACCTCGCCGCCGAGACGTACAAGCTGTACGTGCTGGACGAGTTCGCCTATCCCATGCACTGGGGGTGGGTCGATGTCGACGAGGTGGTCTCGGTGCTGCGGGACCGGCCGGGGACCCAGCATGTGGTGATCACCGGGCGGAACGCACCGGAGAAGCTGGTGGAGTTCGCGGATCTGGTGACCGACATGTCGAAGGTCAAGCATCCGATGGACACCGGGCAGAAGGGGCAGCGGGGGATCGAGTGGTGACTGCCTCGTCCGTGCCCCGGCTGGTCATCGCCGCGCCCTCCTCGGGCAGCGGCAAGACCACTGTCGCCACGGGGCTGATGGCCGCGTTCGCCTCGCGGGGGCTCGCCGTGTCTCCGCACAAGGTCGGGCCGGACTACATCGACCCCGGGTACCACTCGCTCGCCACCGGGCGGGTGGGGCGGAATCTCGACGCGTACATGTGCGGGCCCGAGTTGGTCGGGCCGCTGTTCCTGCACGGGGCGCGCGGGTGTGACATCGCCGTGGTCGAGGGTGTGATGGGGCTGTACGACGGGGCAGCGGGCGAGGGGGAACTCGCGTCCACCGCTCAGGTGGCCAAGTTGCTGCGGGCGCCGGTGGTGCTGGTGGTGGACGCGTCTTCGCAGGCCCGGTCCGTCGCGGCTCTCGTGCACGGGTTCGTGTCGTGGGATCCCGATGTGCGGGTCGGGGGCGTGATTCTCAACAAGGTTGCCTCGGACCGGCATGAGGAGATGCTGCGGGAGGCGTTGGAGTCGGTGGGGGTGCCTGTGTTGGGGGTGCTTCGGCGGGTTCCGCAGGTGGAGGTGCCTTCTCGGCATCTGGGGTTGGTGCCTGTTGCGGAGCGGCGGGGGGTTGCTGCGCGGGCTGTGGCGGCGATGGGGGCGCAGGTTGTTGCGGGGTGTGATCTTGAGGCGTTGATGGGGGTGGCTCGGGAGGCGGGGGGGTTGTCGTGTGCGGAGTGGGATGCGGGTGAGGTCTTGGTTTCCTCGCCCCCGCCGCCCCTACCCGTCCCATCCCTGGGGGCTGCCGCCCCCAGACCCCCGCTTTCGGCCCTGAAGGGGCCTCGTCCTCAAACGCCGGACGGGCTGTTGGGGGCACCTGTCGTCGCTCTGGCCGGCGGGGCCGCGTTCACCTTTTCCTATGCCGAGCATGTCGAGTTGTTGCGGGCCGCCGGGGCCGAGGTCGTCGTGTTCGATCCGCTTCGGGATGAGGAACTGCCTGACGGGACGCGGGGGTTGGTCGTCGGGGGTGGGTTTCCTGAGGTGTTCGGGGGTGAGTTGTCCGCCAATGAGTCGCTGCGCAAGTCCGTCGCCGCCCTCGCCGAGAGCGGTGCGCCCGTTGCCGCCGAGTGTGCCGGGCTGCTGTATCTGTGCCGGGAGTTGGACGGGCTGCCCATGTGCGGGGTGCTCGACGCCACCGCACACATGAGTGAGCGGCTCACCCTCGGATACCGGGACGCCGTTGCCGTGAGTGACAGTTCGCTCGCGGTCGCCGGTGCCCGGATGCGTGGGCACGAGTTTCATCGGACCGTCGTCGAGCCGGGCGCCGGGGTGGCTCCCGCCTGGGGTGTGCGGGGGGCGGCGCGGCGGGTCGAAGGGTTTGTACAGCGTGGTGTGCACGCGAGCTATCTGCACACGCACTGGGCGTCGGCGCCCGGTGTCGCCCGTCGGTTCGTGGAGAGGTGCCTGACGTCATGAGCAGCATCAGCAGGCTTGTCGGTGTGGGGGTCGGGCCCGGTGATCCCGAACTCGTGACCGTCAAGGGCGTCAACGCGTTGCGCGCCGCCGATGTGATCGTCGTACCCGTGATGGACACCCTTGAGCGGGGGCGTGCCGAGGCGACCGTGCTGCACTACGCGCCCGCCGAGAAGATCGTCCGGGTCGTCTTCGCGCTCAACGAGCGGTCCGACCACGCTCGGCGCGAGGCCGCCTGGGATGCCGCCGGTGCTCGGGTCGCCGAGTTGCTCGGCGCGCACTCCGTCGTCGCCTTCGCGACCATCGGTGATCCCAACGTGTACTCGACGTTCACCTATCTCGCCCACACGATCGGGGAGTTGATGCCGTCCGTCGCCGTGGAGACCGTGCCCGGTATCACCGCGATGCAGGATCTGGCGGCGCGCTCGGGGGCCGTGCTCACCGAGGGGACCGAGCCGCTGACACTCGTACCCGTGACGGCCGGGGCCGCTGTGCTCAAGGAGGCGCTCAGCGGGCCGGGCACCGTCGTGGCGTACAAGTTCGGGCGGCAGGCGCGGGAGGTCGCCGAGGCGTTGCGGGAGAGCGGGCGTATCGGCGACGCCGTGTGGGGGTCGGCCCTGGGGCTGGAGGACGAGTCCATCCGGCCCGCCGACGAGCTCGACGGTGCGCCGCTGCCCTACCTCTCCACCCTCATCGCGCCCGCGCCACGCCACGGCGGCAGGGGCGGCAAGTTGTGAGCCACCGCTCAGCCCGACAGGCCCACCACCAGCCAGATGAACGCCACGCCCGCGATCGTGCACAGCACCGTCGAGTGGGTGGGATGGTCGTGGTGGGCCTCGGGGAGGATCTCGGCGGCCGCGAGGTAGAGCAGTACGCCGCCGAAGAGGCCGAGATAGCCGCCCAGCGCCCGTTCGGGGATCGTGAAGAAGAGGGTGGAGGTCGCGCCCACGACCGGTGCCGCCGCGTCGGCGAACAGCATGGCCACGGCCTTGCGGCGGGCGTTTCCGTACAGGCTCGTGATCGTGTACGTGTTGAAGCCGTCGGCGAAGTCGTGGGCGATCACGGCGAGCGCGACGGCGAGGCCCATCCCGCCGCCCACCTGGAAGGCCGCGCCGATCGCGACGCCGTCCATCGCGCTGTGGCCGACCATCGCCGCGGCGGCCGTCAGGCCGACCTGGGGCGCCCGGCCGTCGTTCGTCCCGTGCTCCCCGATCCCCGTGGCGGCGCCGTGCGCGGCCTGTCGTACGGCGAGCAGACGTTCCACCAGATGGGCCAGCAGAAAGCCGGTGACGAACAGCAGCAGGGCGGCCGGTACGCCGAACACCTCCTCGCCGGCCGCGTGCAGCGCCTCCGGCAGCAGGTCGAGGCCGACCACGCCCAGCATCAGGCCGCCGGCCAGGCCCAGGACGAGATGGCGGCGGTCGGTCACCCGCAGGGCCGTCCAGCCGCCGGCCAGCGTCATCAGGAACGCGCCGAGCGCGACGAAGACCGCCATGTGCTCTTGCTATCCGATCGACCCGCCTTCGCGCACCTCCACAGCTATCCGCATACTCACTGACGTTTTCGACATTCCTTACGAGAGGATCTCGCCCCATGGCTCCCACGGCCGACGTTTCCACTGGCGCTCCCACCGGCAAGGTGACGTTCGTCGGTGCCGGCCCCGGCGCCGCCGATCTGCTGACGTTCCGCGCGGCCCGCGCCATCGCCGAGGCGGACATCGTGATCTGGGCGGCCAGCCTCGTACAGGAAGCGGTTCTCGAACATGCGCGCGAAGAGGCGGAGATCCTCGACTCGGCGGCCATGTCGCTGGAGGACGTCGTCGCCGTGTACGAGCGTGCCGTGCGCGAGGGCCTGCGCGTGGCCCGTATCCACTCCGGCGATCCCGCGCTCTGGGGCGGCACCCAGGAGCAGGTCGACCGATGTGCCGAGATCGGCATCGAGACCGAGATCGTCCCCGGGGTCTCCTCCTTCTCGGCGGTCGCCGCCCTCGCCCAGCGCGAGCTGACGATCCCCGAGGTCGCGCAGTCCGTGATCCTGACCCGGCTGGGCGGCGGCAAGACGCCGATGCCGCCGGGGGAAGAGGTGCGGGAGTTCGCCCGGCACGGGACGACCATGGCGATCTTCCTGTCCGCCGCCCGTAGTGGACAGCTCGTACGGGAGCTGCTGGAGGGTGGTTATCCGACCACCACACCCGTCGTCATCGCCTATCAGGCGACCTGGCCCGAGGAGCTGGTCGTGCGGTGCACGATCGAGACGCTGGAGGAGACGGTCAAGGAGCACAAGTTGTGGAAGCACACCTTGTTCCTGGTCGGCCCGGCCCTCGACGCCAGCGGTACCCGCTCGCACCTCTACCACCCCGGCCACTTCCACGGCTTCCGCAAGGCCGACCCGGCGGCCCGCCGGGCGTTGCGCGAGCGAGGGGCGAGTACGTGATCACCGTCATCGGTACGGGGACGGGGGCGCCGCTTCCGCCGGACGCCACGGCCGCCGTCGCCGGGGCCGCGTTGGTCGTGGGCGGCCGGCGGCATCTGGCCGCGGTGGCGGCGACGGTGTCCCAGGGCGCCGAGCGGGTTGTCCTCGGGGCGCTGGCTCCCGCGCTCGACACCGTCGAGGAGTACGTCGGGAAGGAACGGCCCGTTGTCGTGCTCGCCTCCGGTGATCCCGGGTTCTTCGGGATCGTGCGGGCGCTGGCCGAGCGGTTCGGGGCCGGGCGGCTCGATGTCCGGCCGGGGGTGTCCTCCGTCGCGACGGCGTTCGCCCGGCTGGGGCTGACCTGGGACGACGCCGTGGTCGTCAGCGCGCACGGGCGTGCGCTGCGTACGGCGGTGAACGTGTGCCGGGCGCGGCCGAAGGTGGCGGTGCTGACCGGGCCGGGCGCCGGGCCCGCCGAGCTGGGCGCGGCACTGGTCGGCGGCCCGGGCGATGGTCTGGGCGGTGGTCCGGGGGCGCGCGTTCTGGTCGTCGCCTCGGCGCTGGGTGATCCGGAGCTCGAACGCGTCGAGCGGGTCACGCCTGCCGAGGCCGCGCGACGGGACTGGGGTGACGCGGTGAGTGTGGTGCTCTGTCTGGACGAGGCCCGGGCTCTCGCCACCGTCCCTGTCACGGTCGCCGGGGAGTCCGTCGGGCCCGCCCGATGGGCCCTGGACGAGCGGGAGTTCGCCCATCGCGACTCGATGATCACCAAGTTCGAGGTACGCGCCCTGGCGCTGGCCCGGCTCGGGCCGCGCCTCGGTGACCTGGTCTGGGACATCGGCGCGGGCTCCGGGTCCGTGGCCGTGGAGTGCGCGCGGCTCGGGGCGGCCGTCGTCGCCGTCGAGAAGACACCGGACGGTGCGGAGCGGGTGCGGGCCAACGCCGCCGCGCACGGTGTCGAGGTGCGGGTGGTGGAAGGCAGCGCACCCGACGACCTGCCCACGCTGTCCGAACTCGACGATCCCGACGCCGTGTTCATCGGTGGGGGTGGGCGCGAGCTGCCCGCGATCGTCGCCGCCTGTGCGCGGCGGGCCCGGCGGACGGTGGTGGTCGCGATGGCCGCCCTCGACCGGGTACCGGCCGTGCGTGCGGCCCTCGTCGACGCCGGACTCGACTGCGACGGGGTGTTGTTGCAGTCGTCCCGGCTCGCACCACTGCCGGGCGAGGTGTCCCGGCTCGCGGCGACCAACCCCGTTTTCCTCCTGTGGGGCACACGCCCCGCATCACATACAGAAGCGCATACAGACAGACGTACTGGTAGTGAAGGAGTCACCCTGTGATCGGCCTGATTTCCGCGACGGCGGCGGGCGCGGCGGCGCGTGATCGGCTCGCCGCCGCCTGGCCCGACCGTACGCGTGTGTACGAGGGGCCGGTCGCCGATGCCGTCCGGCGCGCGTTCGGGGAGTGCTCGCAGCTCGTGTGCTTCCTGGCCACGGGTGCGGTCGTACGGCTGGTCGCGCCGCTGCTGGCCGACAAGGCGTCCGACCCCGGTGTGGTGTGCGTCGACGAGGGCGGACGGTTCGCCGTGTCGCTGGTCGGCGGGCACGGCGGCGGGGCCAACGAACTCGCCCTCGCGGTCGGGAAGTTGCTGGGTGCGGAGCCGGTGGTGACCACCGCGACGGACTCCGTGGGGGTGCCGGGCCTCGACACGCTCGGGATGCCCGTGGAGGGGGATGTCGCGGGGGTCTCGCGGGCCCTGCTCGACGGTGAACCCGTCGCGCTGGA
The DNA here is from genome assembly GCF_045040105.1 of Streptomyces sp. NBC_01390. Lineage (NCBI taxonomy): Bacteria > Bacillati > Actinomycetota > Actinomycetes > Kitasatosporales > Streptomycetaceae > Streptomyces > Streptomyces sp. NBC_01390. Next base: position 2,946,897 of record NZ_CP109551.1, read on the forward strand.
GCTGGAGTCGATCTGGCCGTTGCCCGCGCTGCCGGCCAATGCCGGGGGTGCGGCGCGTGAGGGTGGGCCGGTGATTCGGGTGACGGACAGGGCCGTCCCGCCCGCCGGGGCCGAGGTCGTGCTGCGGCCTCCGTCCCTCGTCGTCGGTGTGGGTGCCTCCAAGGGGGCCCCGGTCGACGAGGTACTCGGCCTGGTCCGGAGCGCGTTGGCGGACGCGGGGCTCTCTGTGGCCTCGGTCGCCGCGCTGGCCACCGTCGACGCGAAGGCGGACGAGCCCGGGATCATCGGGGCCGCCGAGCGGCTCGGGGTGCCCGTGGTGACCTACTCCGCCGACGAGTTGGCCGTCGTCGAGGTGCCCAATCCCTCCGCCGCGCCGCTCGCCGCCGTCGGTACGCCGTCCGTGGCGGAGGCCGCCGCGCTGGTCGGTGGGGGTGAACTCCTCGTACCCAAGCGGAAGTCGGAGCGGGCGGACGGGGCGCCCGCCATGGCGACCTGTGCCGTCGTACGGCGGCCGGGGCGCGGGCGGCTCGCGGTCGTGGGGCTCGGGCCCGGGGCGCGGGACCTGCTGACGCCGCGCGCCGAGGCGGAGTTGCGGCGGGCGTCGGTGCTGGTCGGGCTCGATCAGTACGTCGACCAGATCCGTGATCTGCTGCGGCCCGGCACCCGGATCCTGGAGTCGGGGCTCGGCGCCGAGGAGGAGCGGGCGCGGACGGCTGTGGCCGAGGCCCGGAAGGGGCAGGCGGTCGCGCTGATCGGCAGCGGGGACGCGGGCGTGTACGCGATGGCGTCGCCCGCGCTCGCCGAGGCGTCGGACGACATCGACGTGGTCGGGGTGCCGGGTGTCACGGCCGCCCTCGCCGCCGGTGCGATCCTCGGGGCGCCGCTCGGCCACGACCACGTGTCCATCAGCCTCTCCGACCTGCACACGCCCTGGCACGTCATCGAGCGGCGGGTACTGGCCGCGGCCGAGGCGGACATCGTCGTGACGTTCTACAACCCGCGCAGCCGGGGCCGTGACTGGCAGCTGCCCAAGGCGCTCGCCGTCCTCGGCGCGCACCGGGAGCCGACGACGCCCGTGGGTGTCGTACGGAACGCGTCGCGGCCCGACGAGTCCAGCCGTGTGACGACACTGGCCGGCCTCGATCCGGCGACCGTCGACATGATGACGGTCGTGACCGTCGGCAACACCGCGACCCGGAACATCGCGGGCCGTATGGTCACGCCTCGCGGATACCGCTGGCAGGAGGCGCCGCGATGAACCCTCGTCCGGTGCTTCACTGCTTCTTCCTTCTCAACAGCCGTACGTTCCGCTTCACTTCACCCACCTCATCCACTTCACCCACCTCACCGTCCGAGGAGACATCGTGACCACCCCGCCGCCCGCCCTGCTCATCGCCGGCCACGGCACCCGGGACGAGGCCGGGGCCGAGGCGTTCCGTGACTTCGTACGGGAGTTGGGGCGCCGCAACCCCGAACTGCCCGTCGCGGGCGGCTTCATCGAGCTGTCGCCGCCGCCGCTGGGCGACGCCGTGACCGAGCTGGTGGAGCGGGGGGTACGACGGTTCGCCGCCGTACCGCTGATGCTGGTCTCCGCCGGGCACGCCAAGGGGGACATCCCGGCCGCGCTGGCCCGCGAGAAGGAGCGGCACCCGGGGATCTCCTACACGTACGGGCGTCCGCTGGGCCCGCACCCGGCGCTGCTGACCGTGCTGGAACGGCGGCTGGACGAGGCGCTGGGCGGTGGGACGCGTACCCCCGCCGACCGGGCCGACGTGACCGTGCTGCTGGTCGGGCGCGGCTCCACCGACCCGGACGCCAACGCCGAGGTGCTCAAGGCGGCGCGGCTGCTGTGGGAGGGGCGCGGGTACGCCGGTGTCGAGACGGCCTTCGTGTCGCTGGCGGCGCCGGACGTGCCGTCGGGGCTCGACCGGTGCGTGAAGCTGGGGGCGCGGCGGATCGTCGTCCTGCCCTACTTCCTGTTCACCGGGATCCTGCCGGACCGGGTACGGCACCAGACGGAGGGCTGGGCCGCCGCGCACCCGGAGATCAAGGTGCGGTCCGCCGAGGTCATCGGCCCGGAGCCGGAGTTGCTCGACCTGGTGATGGAGCGGTACCGGGAGGCGGTGCGAGGGGATCTGCGGATGAACTGCGACTCGTGCGTGTACCGGATCGCGCTGCCCGGCTTCGAGGACAAGGTGGGAATGCCTCAGCAGCCGCACTTCCATCCGGACGACGACAGCGACCACGATGGTCACCATCATGGACAACACTCACACGGGCACTCGCACTCCCATGCGCACTGACCACGACACCGACGGCCACGACCTCAGGCACCACGGCGACGCCGAAGTGCGTGACGACGGCGCCAAGTTGGTCGACCTCGCCGTGAACGTCCGGGCGGACACCCCGCCGGCCTGGCTGCGTGAGCACATCGCCGAGTCGCTCGGCGGGCTCGCCGCGTATCCCGACGGGCGGGCGGCGCGGTCGGCGGTTGCGGCTCGGCACGGGGTGCCGGTGGAGCGGGTGCTGCTCACCGCCGGGGCGGCGGAGGCGTTCGTGCTGCTGGCGCGCGCCCTGAAGGTGCGCCGGCCGGTGGTCGTGCATCCGCAGTTCACGGAGCCGGAGGCGGCACTGCGGGATGCCGGGCACCGTGTGGACCGGGTGCTGTTGCGGGCCGAGGACGGGTTCCGGCTGGACCCGGCGCTCGTGCCCGAGGATGCCGACCTGGTGGTGATCGGCAATCCGACGAACCCGACGTCGGTGCTGCATCCGGTGGCTTCTCTTCTCCAACTCGCCCGTCCTGGGCGGACGTTGGTGGTCGACGAGGCGTTCATGGACGCGGTGCCGGGTGAGCGGGAGTCGCTGGCCGGGCGGACGGACGTGCCCGGGCTCGTGGTGCTGCGGAGCCTGACGAAGACGTGGGGGCTGGCGGGGCTGCGCATCGGCTACGTGCTGGCTGCGCCGGAGACGGTGGTGGGGCTGGAGCGGGCGCAGCCGTTGTGGCCGGTGTCCACGCCGGCGTTGGCCGCGGCGGAGGCGTGCGTTTCGGGGCGGGCGCTGGCGGAGGCGGCGGGGGCGGCGCGGCGGGTCGCGGCGGACCGGGCTCATCTTGTCGCCGGGCTGGCGGAGTTCGGGTCCGACGGGGTGCGGGTGGTGGGGCCGGCGGAGGGGCCGTTCGTGCTGGTGCGGGTGGAGCGGGCGGGTGTGGTGCGGGAACGGTTGCGGGGGCTGGGGTATGCGGTGCGGCGGGGGGACACGTTTCCTGGGTTGGGGGAGGAGTGGTTGCGGGTGGCTGTGCGGGATCGGGTGACGGTGAACGGGTTTCTGCAGGCGTTCGACGGGGCGGTGATGTTGGCTGGGCGGTGAGTTCTCTCGCCCCCGCCGCCCTTACCCGTCCCATCCTCGGGGGCTCCGCCCCCGAACCCCCGCTCCTCAAACTCCCCCAGAGGGGGGACCCCCAAGGGGCTGACATACCAGCCCGTCCGGCGTTTGAGGACGAGGCCCCTTCAGGGCCGACAGCGGGGTCTGGGGCGCAGCCCCCAGGGATGGGACGGGTAAGGGCGGCGGGGGCGAGGAAAACTCTCCGGCGTCGGCTCAGTTCTTGCCGCGCCGCCGCGCCAGCGCGACCACTCCCCCGCCCGCCGCGAGCAGCGCCACCGCGCCGCCCGCGAGGTACGGTGTCGTCGAGCTGCCGCCCGTCTCCGCCAGGCCCGCCTCCGCCGGGGCGCCCTGGGGCTTCACCTCCGACACGGGGTCCGCCGGCTTAGCCGGGTCCGCCGGCTTAGCCGCCTGTACCGCCGGGGCCTCGCACGTCGCCTTCGCCAAGGTCACCGTGCCCTCGACCTCCGCCACGTTGAGGTCCAACGGGTTGACGGACACCTTGAGTTCGAGCGCGGTCGCCGCCGCCGTACGGGTCGTCGTCTCCGTCCGGGACAGGTCCAGCCGTACCTCGCCGACTCCAGGCACCTTCACCTCGACCGGGCCGCTCGGCGTCAGCGTCACCTTCTTTCCGAGGGCCGTCACCGAACCCAGGAGGTTCGCGGAGGCGACCGGCTTCTCCCCCGCCACGCAGGTCGCCTTCGACGTGACCTGCTCCACCTCGATCAACGACAGCAGGGGAAGACCGGGCACGTGCAGCTTGGCGTGGGCGAGGTTCGTCGAGGCCTCCGCCTTTCCGTCCGCCACCGTCGCCCTGGACTCCGCGACCTCCGCACCGAGCACGGTGAACGGCTTTCCGCCGTCCACGCCGTCCAACGAGGCTGTCAACGCTGCCTGTTCGGCGCTCCTGGGCGCCTGGACCTCGTTCAGGGAGACTGCGAGGGGGACGTTCACGCTCTTGTTGAGGAGGGACACGTTCAGCCCCGTGCGGAGGACAACCGCGCTCGCGCTGCCCTGGTCCTCCGTGGCCTGGGCCAGGGAGGCGGGACCGGCGGCCGCCAGGGCCGTGGCCGCCGCGACGGTGGCCAGACGGCGTGCGGGCAGGCGGAAGTTCTTGGCGTTCACGGTTCGGGGACCCCTCGGAAGAGACACGCTTGGGACCCGGTAAGAATTACGTACCGCGAGTGAACGGTCAGCAATCTGACGGGACTTCACTCCTACGTGAGTTTTTCGCGCAGATCTTCGAATCTCACGGCACGCATGTTCTCCACATTCACCCGGGTCCCCCGCATCACTCCGGTCAGCCGACGACCCGCCCGTTCAGCACCACCCGCGACGGCGCCCCCAACACCCGTACGTCCGTCCGCGGATCGCTCTCGTACACCACCAGGTCGGCCACCTCCCCCTCCGCCAGCCCGGGCCGCCCCAGCCACTCCCGCGCGCCCCACGTCGTCGCCGACAGTGCCGCGAGCGCCGGGATACCGGCCCTGGTCAGCTCGGCCACCTCCGCCGCGACCAGCCCGTGCGGCAACGTGCCTCCCGCGTCCGTGCCGACGTACACCGGGATCCCCGCGTCGTAGGCGGCACGCACCGTGTCGTAGCGGCGTTCGTGCAGGCGGCGCATATGGGCCGACCAGGTCGGGAACTTGGCGTCGCCCGCTGCCGCCAGGTTCGGGAACGTCGCGATGTTGACCAGGGTCGGGACGATCGCCACCCCGCGTGCGGCGAACAGGGGGATCGTGTCCTCGGTCAGGCCCGTCGCGTGCTCGACGCAGTCGATGCCCGCCTCGACCAGGTCCCGCAGGGAGTCCTCCGCGAAGCAGTGGGCCGTGACCCGCGCGCCCAGCCGGTGGGCCTCCGCGATCGCCGCCTCGACCTCCTCGCGCGGCCAGCAGGCGGAGAGGTCCCCGGTGCCGCGGTCCAGCCAGTCCCCCACCAGCTTGACCCAGCCGTCGCCGCGCCCGGCCTCCTGGCCGACGTACGCCACCAGGTCGTCCGGCTCGATCTCGTGTGCGAAGCCCCGGATGTAGCGGCGGGTGCGGGCGATGTGCCGGCCCGCCCTGATGATCTTCGGGAGGTCCTCGCGGGCGTCGGTCCAGCGGGTGTCCGACGGTGACCCCGCGTCCCGGATGAGGAGGGTTCCGGCGTCCCGGTCGGTCAGCGCCTGCTTCTCCGCCGTGTCCCGCGGTACCGCGCCCTCCGGACCGAGGCCCACATGACAGTGCGCGTCGACCAGACCTGGCAGCGCCCAGCCCTCCACCGTACGGATGTCACGGGCGCCGGGCGGGCGGTCGTACGTGATCCTGCCGCCGACCACCCACAGCTCGTCGCGGGTCTCCTCCGGGCCGACCAGCACCCGCCCCTTCACCTGCAGCATCGCCTGATCGCTCATGGACGGCACCTTAGTTCGGCAGCTCCGGCTTCTGCCCCTCCGCCTCCGCCGTCTCCTCCTCCACGTCCGCCATCGCCGGGTCCAGCAGACGGGAGAGGAAGTGGCGGGTGCGTTCGTGGGAGGGGTTGCTGATGACCTGCGCCGGGGTGCCGTCCTCGACGATCACTCCGCCGTCCATGAAGACGACCCGGTCGGCGACCTCGCGGGCGAACGTCATCTCGTGCGTGACGACCATCATCGTCATGCCCTCGTTCGCCAGCCTGCGCATCACCGCCAGGACGTCCCCGACCAGCTCGGGGTCGAGCGCCGACGTCGGCTCGTCGAAGAGCATGACCTCCGGGCCCATCGCCAACGCCCTGGCGATGGCGACCCGTTGCTGCTGGCCGCCGGAGAGGGACGACGGGTAGGCGTCGGCCTTCTCCGCGAGGCCCACCCGCTCCAGGTTCTCGGCCGCCACCCGCGCGGCCTGAGCCTTGTCCCGCTTCAGGACCCGGCGCTGCGGAAGCGTCAGGTTCTCCGTCACCGTCAGATGCGGGAAGAGGTTGAACTGCTGGAAGACCATGCCGATACGGCGGCGGACCTCATCGATGTCGACGTCCGGGTGCGTGACCTCCGTACCGCCGACGAACACCTGGCCCTTCGTCGGCTCCTCCAGCAGGTTCACACAGCGCAGCAGGGTCGACTTGCCGGAGCCGGACGGGCCGATCACGCACACGACCTCGCCCTGTCGGATCTCCAGGTCGATACCGCGCAGCACCTCGTTGTCGCCGAACGACTTGTACAGGTCCCGGACCTGGATCTCCGGCACGCTCGTGTCCTTGACGCTCACGTCGTTGCTGTCGTCGCTCATCGCGTCGCCTCCCCCGTCTTCGTCTCCAGCCGTCGCACGACGAAGCCCAGCGGCACCGTCACCAGCAGATAGCACAGGCCCGCCACCAGGATGGGCGTGGAGTTGGCGGTCTGGCTGGCCAGGTCGCGGCCGTACTTGGCCAGTTCGCGTTCCTCCAGGGTGACGCCGAGGAACAGCACCAGCGAGGAGTCCTTGAAAAGGAGCACCAACTCGTTGGTGAGCGGCGGGATCACGATACGGAACGCCTGCGGGACGATGATCGAGACCATCGCCCGCGCATGCGAGAAGCCCAGCGAACGGGCCGCCTCCATCTGCCCCTTGGGCACCGCCTGGATGCCCGCGCGGATCGTCTCCGCCATGTACGCGGCCGACACCAGGCCGAGCGCCAGCGCCACCTTGCCGTACGTCCCGCCGGGGATCTCCGTGCCGGGGAAGGCGAGAGGGACCGCCACGCCCACGAAGATGAAGATCAGCAGGGCGGGCAGACCACGGAAGATCTCGATGTAGATGCCCGCGACCCAGCGGTAGGGGCCCACCGGTGACAGCCGCATCAGGGCGATCACCATCCCCAGCACCAGACCGAAGACAAAGCCCGAGAGGGTGTAGAGGACGGTGTTCTTGAGGGCCAGCGTGATGATCTCCGGGAACATCTGCTTGGCCAGGTCCACCTGCGCGAACTGGTTCTTCAGACGGGCCCAGTCGGCCGACACCGCGAGGGCGACGACGGCCGCGACGAACAGCGCGTACTGGGCGCCACGGGACAGCGCCCGCTTCTGGGTACGGCTCAGCCCCTGCTTACGGGGCTGCACCTGCTTCGTGGCGGCGTCGGTCATGACGCGGACGGAGCGGCCGCGGACTCGTCGTACGGGCCGATCCACTGCTCGTACAGCTTCTTGTACGTGCCGTCGGCCTTGGCGTCGGTGATCACCTTGTTGATGGCGGCGAGCAGCTTGGTGTTGCCCTTCTTCACCGTGAAGCCGTACTGCTCACCGGTGTTGAGGTTGTCCACCACCTTGAAGGCGTCGGCGTTGGCCTTGTCCTTGAGCCAGCCCTGGACCACCGGGTAGTCGATGATCACGGCGTCGACCTGGCCGGTGCGCAGGCCGTTGAGGACGGCGTCGGAGGACTCGAAGGAGACCGGGTCGAGGTTCTTGCCCTTGGCGTAGTCCTCGCCGGTCGTCTGCGCCTGGGCGCCGACCTTCTTGTCCTTGAGGCCGGCGAAGGAGGTGATGCCGCTCTTCTTGTCGACGAGGACGGCCTGCGTCGCGTCGAAGTACGGGTCGGAGAAGTCGACGTTCTTCTTGCGCTCCTCCGTGATGGTCATGCCGGCCGCGCCGAGGTCGCACTGTTCCGCGTTGAGGAAGGCACCCGTCTTGAAGTTCTCGAAGGGCGTGTCGAGGAGCTCCTGCTTCACACCGAGGTTCTTCGCGACGAGGTCGATGAGCGACACGTCGAAGCCCTGCTCCTTGCCGTCGATCACCGACTGGAAGGGCGGATAGGGCAGGTGCGTACAGACGGTGAGTTGGCCGCCCTTGACGAGTTGGACCCCGCCCGCGGCTGTCTTCGAGGCGCCGCCACCGTCGTCGTCCGAGGAGCAGCCGGCCACGAGCAGGAGCCCGGCCGTCGCGGTGGTGGCGGCCAGGATGCGGGACCGTCGTCCGAGGACCGTGTTCACGGGGACCTCCTGTGGGGGGACTGTGAGTTCTGATTATAAGGAGACGTTTGACTATCTCAAATCATTCCCATGGTTGCGGCGCCGTATGACCTGTGGTTTTGAGGCGGTGTGACCTCGTATCCCACCGGCCCGAGGATCAGGAGGGCCGCCGGGGATCTCCGGTTAGTCTCGACCCGACTCATCTGCCCCGCGATCCGAAGAGAGCACCTCCTTGACCACGCACCCCTTCCTGGACCTGGCGCCACTGACCACCGCGCGCTTCGCGTCGATCGAGGGCCGCGTGGCGCGGCTGCTCTCCACCGAGCAGGACGTCGTGATCATGCAGGGCGAGGCGCTGCTGCCTCTCGAAGGCGCCATCAGGGGGACGGCCGGCCCCGGAACGACCGCCCTCAACATCGTCACGGGCCCCTACGGGCAGACGTTCGGCGACTGGCTGCGCGACTGCGGCGCCACGGTCGTCGACCTGTCGGTGCCCTTCCACGCGGCGGTCACGGCCGAGCGGATCCGGGAGGCGTTCGCCGAGCACCCGGAGATCGACTTCGTCTCGCTGGTGCACGCGGAGGCGGCGACCGGCAACACCAACCCGGTCGCAGAGATCGGCGAGGCGGTACGGGAACACGGCGCCCTCTTCTATCTCGACGCCGTCGCGTCGGTGGGCGCCGAGCCGGTGCTGCCCGACGCGTGGGGCGTCGACCTGTGCGTGATCGGGGCACAGAAGGCGATGGGCGGGCCGGCCGGGGTGTCGGCGGTGTCGGTGAGCGAGCGGGCCTGGGCGCGGATGGCGGCGAACCCGGGAGCGCCGCGACGGTCATACCTCTCCCTGCTGGACTGGAAGGAGCGGTGGATCGACGGCGGTCGGCGCACCCTCCTGCATGCTCCCGCCCAGCTGGAGATGCTCGCGCTGGAGGCGTGTGTCGAGCGGATCGAGACGGTGGGGCTCGACACGGTGATCGCCCGGCACGCCACCGCGGCGGCGGCCACCCGCGCGGGGGTTCTCGCTCTGGGCGGCGACCTTGAGCCGTATGTGTACGAGGCCGGGGACGCGGCGCCGGTCGCCACAACCCTGCGGACGCCCTCCGGAGTCGTCGCGTCGGAGCTGGTCGCCGACGCGCTGGCCGTCGATCCGGCGCTGCCGCTCGCGGCGGGCGGGGGCGCGCTGGCCAAGGAGATGATCCGGGTCAACCACTACGGGCCGGACGCGACGCTGGAGGCGGTCCTCGTGAGTCTGGTCGCGCTGGGCGCGGCGCTGGCGGACCGGGGGCTGACGGTGGACATCGACGGATGCCGACGCGCCGTCGCGAATTTCTCGTGAATGCGCAATGGAATGGAGTTGAAATAGAGTAATCAAGCAGAAGGAAATCGAGGATAGCTTCCCGTATTCTTCTGCCCGCTTTTCACTGACCTAAACGCAAAGATTTCGCGAACGAATCAAGTGAATTACATGAGTGTGACGCACTCAACAATGCGCCCGCTTTGTCTGACTATTTACTGGACAAAGCGGGCTTTCCCATGCCCGCGCGTTAACATATTCCGCGCCCGCACGTAACCCCGACCGGCGATGCATTTTTGATTTTCTCTCGGTAAGTTCAATTTGCATGAGTGCCGTACGGACAGACCTGCAAATAGACCTCCCGGTGATTGCCGACGGGGCCGCGCTGTGGCGGATCGCCAGGGACTCGAAGGTTCTCGACCTCAACTCGTCGTACAGCTATCTGCTGTGGTGCCGGGACTTCGCCGCCACCTCGGCCGTCGCCCGGGACACCGACGGGACCCCGGTCGGCTTCGTCACCGGGTACATCCGGCCGGACCGGCCGGGCACCCTGCTCATCTGGCAGGTGGCCGTCGACGCCGACCACCAGGGGCGCGGGCTCGCCACCGCGCTGCTCGACGGGCTGGCCCGGCGGGTCGGCGCCGAGCGGGGGCTCACCACCCTCGAAACCACCATCACGCCGGGCAACACCGCCTCCGAGCGGCTGTTCACCTCGTTCGCGGAACGCCACGGCGCCACCGTCGAGCGCGAGGTGCTGTTCGACGCGGGCCTGTTCCCGAGCGACCTGCACGATCCCGAGGTCCTGTACCGCATCGGTCCCCTCTCCTGGCCTTCGGAGCTCCCCGAGTTCCCAGACTTCGCCGGCTGACTCACCCCCCACCGCAAGGAGTTCACCGCCGTGACCATCACCCAGCCCGACCTGAGCGTCTTCGAGACCGTCGAGTCCGAGGTCCGCAGCTACTGCCGCAGCTGGCCCGCCGTGTTCGACCGTGCGCAGGGCAGCCGTATGTACGACGAGGACGGCCACGCCTACCTCGACTTCTTCGCCGGCGCCGGATCACTCAACTACGGCCACAACAACCCCGTACTCAAACGGGCGTTGATCGACTATCTGGAACGGGACGGCGTCACCCACGGGCTCGACATGTCGACCGCCGCCAAGCGCGCGTTCCTGCAGTCCTTCCAGGATCTGGTGCTGCGGCCCCGCGAACTGCCGTACAAGGTCATGTTTCCGGGTCCGACGGGTACCAACGCCGTCGAAGCGGCGCTGAAGCTGGCGCGGAAGGTGAAGGGACGGGAGTCCATCGTCTCCTTCACCAACGCCTTCCACGGGATGTCCCTCGGGTCGCTCGCCGTGACCGGCAACGCCTTCAAGCGGGCCGGTGCGGGCATTCCGCTGGTGCACGGCACCCCGATGCCCTTCGACAACTACTTCGAGGGGACCGTCCCCGACTTCCTGTGGTTCGAGCGGCTGTTGGACGACCAGGGCTCCGGCCTCAACAAGCCGGCCGCCGTGATCGTGGAGAGCGTGCAGGGCGAGGGCGGCATCAATGTGGCGCGCCCCGAGTGGCTGCAGGCGCTGGCCGACCTGTGCGCACGGCAGGACATGCTGCTGATCGTCGACGACATCCAGATGGGCTGCGGGCGGACCGGCGCCTTCTTCTCCTTCGAGGAGGCGGGCATCGTGCCCGACATCGTCACCGTCTCCAAGTCCATCAGCGGCTACGGACTCCCCATGTCCCTCTGCCTGTTCAAGCCCGAGCTGGACATCTGGGAGCCGGGCGAGCACAACGGCACCTTCCGCGGCAACAACCCGGCGTTCGTGACCGCCGCCGCCGCGCTGGAGACGTACTGGTCCGACGGCTCCGCCATGGAGAAGCAGACGCTCGCCCGCGGTGAGCAGGTCGAGGAGGCGCTGATCTCCATCACCGAGGAGAACCTCGCCGACGTCAAGGAGTACCGGGGCCGGGGTCTGGTGTGGGGCATGGAGTTCCACGAGAAGGCGCGTGCGGCGCGGGTCGCCCGGCGGGCCTTCGAACTCGGGCTGCTCATCGAGACGTCCGGCCCGGAGAGCGAGGTCGTGAAGCTGCTGCCGGCGCTCACCATCACGCCCGAGGAACTCGACGAGGGCCTGCGGATCGTCGCCCGCGCGGTGCGCGAGACCGTCGTGACCATCTGAACACCTGACGGAACATCTGCCTGAGCTTCTGTCCGAAGTTCTGACTGAACCATTTGCGAAAGGGGTTGTTGAGCGCTGTGATCGTCCGTTCGTTCAAGGACATCGAAGGCACCGACCGGCATGTGAAGGCGGAGTCCGGTACCTGGGAGAGCAAACGCATCGTCCTCGCCAAGGAGCGGGTCGGCTTCTCGCTCCACGAGACCGTCCTCTACGCGGGCACGAAGACGTCGATGTGGTACGCGAACCATGTCGAGGCGGTCGTGTGCGTCGAGGGCGAGGCCCTGCTGACCGACGACGAGACCGGGCGGACCTACACGATCACCCCCGGCACCATGTACCTCCTCGACGGCCACGAGCGGCACACGATGCGGATCAAGGAGGACTTCCGCTGCCTGTGCGTCTTCAACCCGCCCGTGACCGGCCGCGAGGACCACGACGAGAACGGCGTCTATCCCCTGCTGACGGAACCCGAGCCCGACTTCGACCCCGAGGAGGTCTGACACCCATGTCACCCACGACCATGTCCACATCCACGTCGACTCTCACCGACCTGTACCCCACCCGTGGCGCCGCCGAGGTGTCCGTCCCGCGTCAGGACCCGGTCCTCTGGGGCGCACCGGACACTCCCGGACCGTTCACCCCGGCCGACCTCATGGCGTACGAGCGGGATGGCTTCCGGGCGCTCGGCCAACTCCTCGATGACGACGAAGTACCGCTCTACCGAGCCGAGTTGGAGCGGCTGATCGCCGATCCGGCCGTCCGGGCCGACGAGCGGTCGATCATCGAGCCGAAGTCGAAGGAGATCCGGTCGGTCTTCGAGGTGCACCGGATGAGCGAGGTGTTCGCCCAGCTCGTACGGGACGAGCGGGTCGTCGGGCGGGCCAGGCAGCTGCTCGGCTCCGACGTGTACGTCCACCAGTCGCGGATCAACGTCAAGCCGGGGTTCGGGGCGGGTGGCTTCTACTGGCACTCCGACTTCGAGACCTGGCACGCGGAGGACGGCCTGCCGAACATGCGGACGGTGTCCGTCTCGATCGCGCTGACCGAGAACCTCGACACCAACGGCGGCCTGATGATCATGCCGGGCTCGCACCGTACGTTCCTGGGCTGCGCCGGGGCGACGCCCGAGGACAACTACAAGAAGTCGCTGCAGATGCAGGACGCGGGCACCCCGTCAGACGAGGCGCTGACCTCCCTCGCCGACGAGCACGGCATCAAGTTGTTCACGGGCAGGGCGGGTTCGGCGACCTGGTTCGACTGCAACTGCATGCACGGCTCCGGGGACAACATCACGCCGTACCCGCGCAGCAACGTGTTCATCGTGTTCAACAGCGTGGAGAACAGCGCGGTGGAGCCGTTCGCGGCGCCGGTACGCAGGCCGGAGTTCATCGGGGCCAGGGACTTCACTCCGGTGAGGTGACACGCCGCCCGGGGTCCATCGCCGCCCGCCGACGCGGAGTTCCGTGTCGGCGGGCGGTCTCGTGGGCTTCAGGCGGACAGGACGTCCAGGAGTCGGTCGACGTCCGAGGTCGTGTTGTAGAGGTGGAAGGCCGCGCGCAGGTTTCCGGCCCGGTCGGAGACCTCGACCCCGGCCCGGCTCAACTCGGCCTGCCGGTGCCCGAGTCGCGGGACGGACACGATGGCGGAGCCCGGCGCGGGCACGGGCTGGTGCCCCAGCCGGTCGAGCCCGGCGCGGAACCGGTCGGCGAGCGCGAGGTCGTGCGCGCGTACGGTGTCCACGCCCAACTCCTCGATCAGGGCGAGGGAGTGACGGGCGCCGGCGTAGGAGAACAGGCTCGGGCTCTCGTCGAACCGCCGTGCGGAGTGGGCGAGTTCACGCACCGGGCCGTAACAGCTGTCCCAGGGCTCCTCCCCCGCGACCCAGCCCGCGAACACGGGTGTCAGCCCGCCCAGGTCCTCGGGTACGACGAGGAAGGCCACGCCGCGCGGGCAGACGAGCCATTTGAAGGCGACGGAGGCGACGTAGTCGTAGGCGTCCGCGTCGACGGGCAGCCAGCCGGTGGCCTGGGAGGCGTCGACGTACGTACGGGCCCCGTGCTCGCGGGCGGCCTCGCGCAGCGCGGGCAGGTCGACGATCCGGCCGTCGGCGGACTGGGCGGCGCTGACGGCGACAAGGGCGGTGCCGGGCCGGACGGACTCGGGGATCCGCTCCAGCGGCACGGTCCGTACCTTCAGGTCCCCTCGTACGTGGAACGGGTTGAGGACGGAGGTGAAGTCGTCCTCGGCGGTGAGGACTTCGGCGCCGGCGGGCAGCGAGGCGGCGATCAGCCCGCTGTAGACGGCGACGGAGGCCCCGGCCGCGACCCTGCGGTCGGACACCCCGACGAGCCGCGCGAAGGCGGAGCGCGAGGCTTCCACGTCGGCGAACATGTCCTGCGGCTGCCCGTCGGCCACGGACTGCACGGCGTCGCGCATGGCGGCCACGGCGCGGGCCGGGAGGAGGCCGGTGCTCGCGGTGTTCAGGTAGGTGTTCTTGGGTGCGAACTCGGCACGGACGAGGTCGCGGAGGTTCTCGGATGTCGAGGCTTTCGCGGAGGTCTCCATGGGTCCACTGTGCGGCCCGAAGATCTCCTCGTCCATTGCCGATTTCTGCACGGCACCACGAAGGACTGCTTATACGTAGGTCCTGAGCTGCGGTTTTCCGGCCGGCGTCACTGCTGGGGTACGGCACACCCGTCGGGTCCACAGACCTCGGCTCCGTCGCCGTCCGCCTGGACGATCTTGAGGGGAGCGGGCCGTTCGCCCCACGCCTGGGTGAGCGCCTGGGCGAAGACCTCGGCAGGCTGGGCGCCGGAGACGCCGTACTTCCGGTCGAGGACGAAGAACGGCACACCGTTGGCGCCCAGTTCGGCGGCCTCGCGTTCGTCGGCACGCACAGCGTCGGCGTAGGCGTCCGGGTCGGCGAGTACGCCTCGGGCATCGTCTGCGTCGAGGCCCGCGGCGACGGCCAGCTCCACGAGGCGCTCGTCGTCACCGAAGACGGACCGCTCCTCGGCGAAGTTCGCCCGGTAGAAGAGCCCGAGCAGCTCCTCCTGGAGTCCCTTGTCCTTCGCGAGGTGGAGCAGCCGGTGCATGTCGAAGGTGCTGCCGTGGTCGCGGTCCCGGGTGCGGTACGCGAGGCCCTCGGCGGCCGCCAGCGACCCCAGGTTCTCCTCACCGGCCTGCGCCTGTGCCTCGCTCATGCCGTACTTCTTGGTGAGCATCGTGAGAACGGGCTGGATGTCGCCCTTGGCGCGCCCCGGGTCCAACTCGAAGGACCGGTGCACCACCTCGACGCCGTCACGGTGCGGGAAGGCGGCCAGCGCCTTGTCGAAGCGGGTTGCGCCGACGTAGCACCAGGGGCAGGCGATGTCGGTCCAGATCTCGACGCGCATGTCTTCGGTCTCTCCAGCTCGAACGAACGGGTAAGGGATTATGTGAACGTTCAAACGGCTGGTTTCATTCCGTGCCGCGGAGTTCGTACCGCAGAAAGAGATGGTGATCGTCCTCGGCGGGCGGGTGCTCCGGGTCCGGGACCCATCCCAGACGGCGGTAGAAGGCCTGAGCACGCTGGTTGTCGATGTGCACGTCGAGGGTGGCGGCCCGCTTTCCGTCGGCCTGCCAGCGCTCGACGCAGGCGGCGTGCAGGTCGGTGCCGATACGGGCTCGCCAGCGGTCGGGGTCGACGTGGAACTGGAAGAGCTTGACCGTGTCCTCCGGGGCGCCCTCGTCCCTGCGGAAGGAGGCGACGCCGATGATCCGGTTCTGCTCGACGACGCACAGGACATGCGCGTCGGGGCGCTCGATGCTGGACAGCCAGGCGCCGACCCAGTCACGGTCGGCGTCGGGGAGACCGTCCGGGTAGTAGGTGGCCCGCGCGCGCAGGTGCAGCTCCGTGACGGCGGCGGCCTCGGCGGGCAGCGCGGCCCGGATCACCCGCATCAGCTGCCGTCCCGCAGGTCCTTGGGCCACTCCGGGCGGAACTCGATGTGGTCGTACGTCACGACGCATCCCTCGCCCATCGGTGACTGGGTCATGAAGCCGACCAGGGCCGCGTCCGCCTCTTTCTCGTCGCCCAGGGTGAACAGCCGGACGAAGGTCCACTTCCTGCCGTCGCGCGAGGCGTGGAAGGCGAAGGCCCGGCCGGTGCGGCTGATCCGGAGCCAGACCGAACTGCCGTCCACGGTGAAGGAGTTGGCGTCGTCGGAGTGTCCCCGGGTGACGACCGTGCAGACGGTGGGCACGTCCGGGGAGTACTCCAGGCAGAGCTTGGCCCAGGCCCGTTCGCCGGCATGGACATAGAGCACGCCGGCGTCGAAGGCCGCCCCGAACCCGACGGTGACCCGGGCGATCAGCTGGAACTCGCCATGGGGTGCGCCGAGAAGCCGCGGTGCGTCGGCGGCGGGATCCAGCGCCTCCCCGGTCGGCGGCACGAACCGGTCCTGCCGGGGCCCGGCCCACCCGGTGAGCACCCCGTCCTCGAAGGACCAGTGCCCATCGGGCCCATAAGTACGGAGGGGAAAAGGCAGTGGGGAAAGCTCCAGATCCATTACCGGATTATCGCAGGCCCACTACAGCGCCCCGACAGGGGCGCGGGGCTGTGTCGTCATGCGGCTCCGCCGCGGGGCGCGACAAACCACAACGCACCAGCGGAGCGTCAGCGCCGTTGGGGGCGCGGGGAACTGCGCGACAAGCCACAACGCACCGGCAGCCGCACATCCCACCGCACCCCCAACGGCGCTACCAGCGGAGCGCTATCGCTCCAGCTGACCGTTGAACCGGCGAGGCAGCCCCAACTCGTTCTCGTCCCGCAGCTCGACCGGCAGCAGCGCGGGAGGCGTGTTCTGGTACGCCACCGGCCGCAGCCACCGCTCGATCGCCGTACCGCCGACCGAAGTCGACGTCGACGTCGTGGCCGGGTACGGCCCCCCGTGATGCTGGGCCGCGGCCACAGCGACCCCGGTCGGCCACGCGTTCACCAGCACACGCCCCGCCAGCGGCGTCAGTTCGGCCAGGATCTCCGCCCCGCGCCCCTCCCCCGCGGCCTCCTCGGCCGAGACGTGGACCGTCGCCGTCAGGTTTCCCGGCAGCCGGGAGAGAACGGCGTTCGCCTCGGCCTCGTCCGTGTAGCGGGCCACGACGGTGACCGGCCCGAAGCACTCCTCCAGGAGCAGGTCGTACGCCCCCTCCGCCGCCAGCTTGTCGGCCGCCACCGTGAGGAACCCGGCGCTGACCGTGTGGTCGCCGCCCGCGCCCGGCGTCACCGGGGTCTCGACCTCGGGCAGCTCGGCGCGCTCGGCGACCCCGGCGACGAAGTTGTCACGCATCCGGTGATCCAGGAGGACACCGGCGTTGGTGTCGCTGACCGCGTCGGTCAGGGACTTCAGCAGGCGGTCGCCCGCCGCGCCGGCCGGCGCCAGCACCAGGCCGGGCTTGACGCAGAACTGGCCGACGCCCATGGTCATGGAGCCCGCGAGCCCCGTACCGATCGCCTCGGCGCGCTCGTTCGCCGCCGCCTCCGTGATCACCACCGGGTTCAGGGAGCCCAGCTCGCCGTGGAACGGGATCGGGACCGGACGGGCCGCCGCCGCGTCGAAGAGGGCACGGCCGCCTCGTACGGATCCGGTGAAGCCGGCCGCCGCGACCAGCGGGTGCTTGACCAGCTCGACGCCCGCCTCGAAGCCGTGGACCAGGCCGACGACGCCCTCGGGGATGCCGTGCGAGGCCGCGGCCCGGCGCAGGACGGCCGCGACCAGCTCGGACAGGCCCGGGTGGTCCGGGTGCGACTTGACGACCACCGGGCAGCCGGCCGCGAGCGCGCTCGCGGTGTCGCCGCCGGGGACGGAGAAGGCGAAGGGGAAGTTGGAGGCCGAGTAGACGGCCACGACACCCAGCGGGATCTTGTAGCGACGCAGGTCCGGGATCGGCGGGGTCGCGGTGTCGTCGGGGTGGTTGATGACGACGTCGAGGAAGGCGCCCTCGTCGACGATGTCCGCGAAGGCCCGCAACTGGTAGCAGGTGCGGGCGAGTTCACCGGTCAGCCGGACCGGGCCGAGCGCGGTCTCCGCGTCGGCGGCCTCGACGAGCTGCTCCTTGGCCGCTTCGAGCTGCTCGGCGGCGCTGCGCAGAAAGGCCGCGCGGACGGTGCGGTCGACGAGGGCCGGGCGGGCGGCGTGCGCCGCGCGGACGGCGGCGTCCACCTCCTGCGCGGTGGCCTCGACCGCGACCTGCTCCCGCTGCTTCCCGGTACGGGGGTCGACACTCCAGACTGGTGCTGCTGCCACCGGGGGTCCCTCCAGATTGTGTTGCCATTTGTGGTGCTCAGATTTTGCGTCATTCACCAGGTGCGTTCGATATGCTGAACAGCGTCTCTGATGATGAATATGCTGTTGGAGACTATTTCCCGTTGAACGAAGGGGTCAAGGGCGATGTCGGCAGCCGAGACAGGCGGCGGGGCGCAGGTCAAGTCCGCGGTACGGACCGTTGAACTGCTGGAATACTTCGCCGGGCGGCCCGGCATGCACTCGCTGGCGTCGGTCCAGGAGGCCGTCGGATATCCCAAGTCCAGTCTCTACATGCTTCTGCGCACTCTTGTCGACCTCGGCTGGGTCGAGACGGACGCCACGGGCACGCGGTACGGCATCGGCGTCCGGGCCCTGTTGGTCGGCACCTCGTACATCGACGGTGACGAGGTGGTCGCGGTGGCCCGTCCCACCCTCGACCGGCTCTCCGACGACACGACGGAGACCATTCACCTGGCCCGGCTCGACGGCACGAACGTCGTCTACCTCGCCACCCGGCAGTCGCAGCACTATCTGCGCCCCTTCACCCGGGTCGGCCGCCGGCTGCCGGCCCACTCGACCTCCCTCGGCAAGGCGCTGCTGGCCACCCACACCGACGAGCAGGTCCGCAAGCTGCTCCCGGAGACACTGCCCGCGCTGACCGAGCACACGATCACCGACCGGGAGAAGCTCATCGAGGAGCTGCACCTGGTGCGCGAGCAGGGCTTCGCGGTGGACCGCGAGGAGAACACGCTGGGGCTGCGCTGCTTCGGCGTGGCCGTCCCGTACCGCACCCCCGCGCGGGACGCGATCAGCTGCTCGGTGCCGGTCGCCAGGCTCACCCCGGCCCACGAACAGATGGTCAAGGACGCCCTTTTCGACGCACGCGACCGGCTGACACTGGCCACCCGGAGGCTCTGAACGATGAGGTACTCGGCTTCGACGAACGTCGTGCTCCGCGAGATCCACGACAGCGATCTGCCGGTCTTCTTCCGGCAGACGAACGACCCGGAGTCGCTGTGGATGGCCGCGTTCACGGCGCGGGACCCGGCCGACCGGGACGCCTTCGAGGACCACTGGAAGCGGATCCGCGCGGCGACGGACATTCTGCCGCGCACCGTGCTCGTCGACGGTGACGTGGTGGGCAACGTGGCGGTGTACGGCGAGCCGGGCGAGCGCGAGGTGACGTACTGGATCGACCGTGCCTACTGGGGGCGCGGTATCGCGACGGCCGCGCTTCTCGCGCTCATCGCCGAGGAGCCGGAGCGCCCGCTGCACGCGCGCGCCGCCGCCGACAACGCGGGCTCGCTGCGGGTCCTGGAGAAGTGCGGTTTCCGCGTGACCGGGCACGACCGGGGGTTCGCCCAGGCGCGGGACGCGGAGATCGACGAGGTCGTGCTGACGCTGGACGCCTGACCGTCGTACGACGGCACATGTGTCCCTTACAAGCTCCCGCGTTTCCTGAAAACGCCATGAGAAATCAGGCGGAGGGGAACGTTCCGTCCGGTGCCGCTCGTCTTCGGACGGGATGAACAAGACGATCAGGCGGGCCTCCGTCTTCACACTGCTGCTCGTGCTCTCTCTGCTGGTCAGGGCGACATGGGTGCAGTTCTACGACGCGAAGGCGCTCGCGGACGACAGCCTGAACCGACGGAACTCGATCGCGTTGTACGCGAACCCGCTCGGGAACATCATCGTGGCCGGCGAGTCGGTCACCGGCTCGAAGGAGACGAGCGGCGGGGATCTCAAGTACCGGCGGACGTACACGGACGGCAGCCTCTACGCGGCCGTGACCGGATACAGCACGCCGCTGTTCACGCCGACGCAGCTGGAGGGCATCTACAAGGACGTGCTCGACGGCTCGGACAGCCGGCTCACGACCGTCATGGACACGGTCACCAGGGCGCACGCCGCCCCGGGGAACGTGATCACGACGATCGACCCGGACGTCCAGAAGGCGGCGTACGCGGCGCTCGGTGACAAGAAGGGCGCGGCGGTCGCGATCGACCCCAAGACCGGCAAGATCCTCGCCATGGTCTCGACCCCGTCGTACGACCCCTCGACGATCACCGGGGCGAACGACGGCGACACCTGGACCAAGCTCACCAAGGACCCCGACAAACCGCTGGTCAACCGGGCGATACGGCAGCCGCTGCCACCGGGTTCGACGTTCAAGCTGGTGGTCGCGGCGGCGGCTCTGGAGGACGGGCTGTACGGGTCGGTGGACGACCGTACGACCAGCCCGGACCCGTACACGCTGCCGGACACGACCCGTGAGCTGTCGAACGAGAACCCGAACGCGCCCTGTGCGAACGCCACGATCCGGGTCGCGCTGCAGTACTCCTGCAACAACGTCTTCGCGAAGATGGCCGTCGACCTCGGGCAGGACAAGGTCAGGGCGATGGCGGAGAAGTTCGGCTTCAACGACGAGAAGCAGGACGTGCCTGTGCGCGCGTATCCGAGCGTGTACCCGTCGGACATGGAGAGGTCCCAGACCGCGCTGACGGGCATCGGGCAGTTCGACGTCACGGCGACGCCGTTGCAGATGGCCATGGTGTCCGCCGCGATAGCCGACGGCGGCAAGCTGGTCTCGCCGCACATGGTGTCCCAGGTCACGAACTCGGACGGGGACGTGCTGGAGGACTACGACAGCGAGGCCTCGACGAAGGAGATCGTCAGCTCACGGACGGCCGAGCAGTTGCAGTCCGCCATGCAGACGGTCGTCTCCGACGGGACCGGCACCAACGCGCGGATATCCGGTGCGACGGTGGGCGGCAAGACGGGGACGGCGCAGCACGGGGAGAACAACAGCCAGACACCGTATGCCTGGTTCACGTCGTATGCGAAGTCGCAGTCCAACGGGAAGGAGGTCGCCGTGACGGTGCTGGTCGAGCAGTCGGGGGCGGCCCGGTCCGAGGTGAGCGGGAACGGGTTGGCCGCGCCGGTGGCCAGAGCGATGATGGTCGCTGCGCTGGCTGGGTGAGTTCTTCCGGTGCGGCTGCGTCGTGGTTTTTCGCGCAGTTCCCCGCGCCCCTGATCAAGGACGCGGGGTTACCTGGCTCGGCTACTACTTCGTGCCGAAGAGCTGTTCGATCGGGTCGATCGCGAAGTAGATCAGGAACAGGGCGCTCGTGCCCCACAGGAGCCAGTGGACCTCCTTGGCCTTGCCGAGGACCGCCTTGATGAGGACGTAGGCCAGGAAGCCGGCGCCGATGCCGTTGGTGATCGAGTACGTGAACGGCATCACGGCGATCGTCAGGAACGCGGGGATGGCGATCTCGTACTTGTCCCAGTCGATGTGCTTGACCTGGGTCATCATCAGGAAGCCCACCGCGACCAGGGCGGGGGCGGCGGCCTGCATCGGGACGATGGTCAGGATCGGCGTCAGGAAGAGCGCGCAGGCGAACAGTCCGCCGGTGACCAGGTTGGCGAAGCCGGTGCGCGCGCCCTCGCCGACGCCCGCGGCCGACTCGATGAACGAGGTGGCCGAGGACGAGGAGCTCGCGCCGCCCGCCACCGCCGCCGCGCCGTCGATGAGCAGCACGCGGCCGAGGTTCGGGACCTTGCCCTCCTCGTCCAGAAGGCCGGCCTCGGCGCTGATGCCGACGACCGTGCCCATGGTGTCGAAGAAGTCCGACAGGATCAGCGTGAAGATCAGCAGGACGACGGTGATCACCGTGGTCTCGCCGAACGCGCCGAACAGGCTGAAGTGGCCGATCAGTCCGAAGTCGGGGGTGTCCGCGATCTTGTCGGGCCAGGCCGGCGTGGTCAGGCCCCAGCTCTTGACGTCGGCCACCGAGTTGATGACGAGCGCGAGCAGCGTCATCGTGACGATGCTGATCAGGATCGCGCCGCGCACCTTGCGTGCGAGCAGGCCGATGGTCAGCAGGACGCCGAGACAGAAGACGACGATCGGCCAGCCGCTGAGGGTGCCCGTCCCGCCGAGCTGCACCGGGACCGTGGTGTTCGCGGCGTCCGGGATACGGCTGACGAAGCCGGCGTCGACAAAGCCGATAAAGGCGATGAACAGGCCTATACCCACGCCGATCGCCGCCTTGAGCGGCGCCGGAATGGCGTGCATGATCGCTTCTCTGAGGCCGGTCACCACAAGGACGCAGATCAGCAGGCCCTCCAGGACGACCAGGCCCATCGCGTCGTCCCAGCTCATCAGCGGGGCGATCTGGAAGGCGACCACCGCGTTGAGGCCGAGGCCCGCGGCGAGGGCGAGCGGGAGGTTGCCGCCGACGCCCATGATGATCGTCATCACCGCGGCCACCAGGGCGGTGGCGGTGACGAGTTGAACGCTGTCGAGCTGGTGACCGAACTTGTCCTTGGCGCTGCCCAGGATGATGGGATTCAGGACAAGGATGTAGGCCATCGTGAAGAACGTGGCGAAGCCGCCGCGTACTTCACGGGCGAAGGTGGATCCCCGCTCGGAGATCTTGAAGTAGCCGTCGACGCTGCTCGCCGTGGGAGGCGCGCCCTTCGGCCGTTCAGCCACCTTCTGTGGTTCGGACATGACAGATACTCCTCGTTGCCTGATTGATCTGTGTGCGGATGCAGGCTGGATTGTCCCTGGGTTGAACCGTTCTCAGGTTTTCTCCGTGTTACGGAATCAGGATCGACCCGTTGTACGGCACTCGAAGGTCCTTACGCACGCCTGATACTCTCTCGGCTCTCGCGCCAAATGATCACCGCCTCTTCACCGGCACACCACAGCGGCCGTATACGCGAGCGCCCGGGCCCGCCCGGCGGCCGCCACCGGCCTGGGAAACTCAGCGAACTAAGGGGAGAAGTCGCCCGTGGGCACTGTCGTCGACGACGCAGCCTCCGTGGAGTTCCACGCCTTCTTCGAGCGGCACTACGCCGAACTCGCGCGTCTGGCCCACCTGCTGACGGGCGAGGCGGACGCCGCCGACGACCTGGCCGCGGACGCGCTGCTCGCGCTGTGGCACCGCTGGGACCGGGTGCGGGCCGCCGATCATCCGGTGGCGTACGCACGCGGAGTGGTCGCCAACCTGGCCAAGACCCGTATCCGCAGCGCGGTCCGGGAGCGTCGGCGCATCACCCTGTTCTGGTCACAGCGGGAAGAGAAGACGGAGAATCCCGACATACCCGGCGTCATAGATGTGCAGACGGCCCTGCGCAGTCTGCCGTTCCGTAAGCGGGCATGTGTGGTGCTCCGGCACGCTTTCGACCTCTCGGAGAAGGACACCGCGCTCGCCCTGGGAGTTACTGTCGGTACGGTTAAAAGCCAGACGTCCAAGGGAATGGCCGAACTGCAGCGGCTCCTTGGCACCGACGAGGCCCCGCTTCCGGTGCGTACCCCAGTACGCACCACTGGCGGAGCGGGAAGGACGAACCGATGAGGACGCCGCACGACGAGCTGCGCGCCGGGCTGCGCGAAGCGGCCGAGGCGTACGAGCCCGACCGCGCGCGCATCCTCGCGCGGGTCGAGCGAGGCATGGCCGCCGGTCCCGAGGGGAAGCGCTCCCGGCGCCGGGCGACGCGTCCCCCGCTGCTGGCCTGGGCCCGGGTCGCGGGCGCGACCGCCGCCGTCTCCGGGATCCTCGCGATGGGCGGGTACGCGCTGGCGTCCGTGGTGACGAGCGACGAGACACCGGCCGACCCGACCGTCTCGGTCTCACCGTTGCCGACCCCGTCCCCGGACGCGACCAGCCGGGCACCGATCCAGCCGGCCCCGGAGCCGTCCAGCGGCAACGCCCACGACGACAGGCCGAGTTCGGCACCGACGCCCACCCCAACACCGAAGGCCTCGAACACCGTGGCCACGCCGGACGCGAAGGGCACCGAGGACGGGCCACTGTGGTCGGACGGCTCGGTCGGTACGAACAGCAACGACTTCTGGGCGCAGAGCGACGTCACCATCAAGAACTCCAAGCAGCTCACCGCTCTCACGGTCGAGTTGAGGATCGCCCAGACCGGCCAGGTCGCCTCCACGGGTGCCTGGCGGTCGGCGCCGGAGGACGACTTCGATCTGACGGTCGCCGAGCGCGACGGTCTCCTGGTCTACACGTGGGTGCTCAAGGACGGCCACAAGGTCGGGCCGGGCGAGTGGGTCTTCGCGGGCCAGTACAACCACACGCGCGGCGGCCGGGACGCGAAGGACGACACGTACACGGTGACGGGCGAGGCAGCGGGCGAACAGCTCGCCGTGAAGGGCGACTTCGCGGGCCAGGACGACCCCGGCACGTCCGCCGAGGGCGATTCCTGAAGCCGGGCGGCGGCTCCCGAAGAATTTTCGCCGGACGCGGCAACCCTTTCCGCCCCGGCGGCGACCAAGGCACAGAAGCGTTCAGAATCGACCGTGTTCCGCAGGGAACCACCAGCGAGTTCTGGCCATCTGACATCGCGTACGAGCAAGTGAATCTTCAAGCACGACGGAGCCGGCAGTCTTGAGCACGCACAGGAAGAACCTCAGTCGCCGCAGGCTGCTGGCCGCTTCGGCCGTGGGCGTGGCCGGGACGGGCGCCGCGGTGGCGACCGGCAGCAGCCTGCTGTCGTCCGCGTCGGCGGCTACTTTCGGCCACACCGACGACGGAAAGAACTTCGTGATCAACACGGGCGCCTCGCTCGTCTTCAAGATCTCCAAGTCGACCGGCGACCTCACGTCCCTGGTCTACCGGGGCAAGGAGTACGAGGGGTACGGCGGGAAACACTCGCACGTCGAGTCGGGGCTCGGCGCGTCCACGGTGAGCGTCAGGCAGTCCGGCTCGACGATCCTGGTGAAGGTCGTCCACGGGGCGATCACCCAGTGGTACGCGGCCCGCAGCGGCCAGAACAACGTCTACCTGTGGACGAACAAGGCGGACGCCTCCTTCACCGCGACCCGTTTCCTCGTTCGCCTCAAGCCGGGGATGTTCCCGAACGAGGGGTCGGACTCCTGGATCGAGGCCTCCGACAAGATCATCGAGGCCGGGGACGTCTGGAAGCGGGCGGACGGCACCACGCACTCCAAGCACTACTCGGGCAAGCGGGTCATCGACTACGACCACATCGGCTTCACCACCGGTTCCGTCGGCCTGTGGCTCGTGCGCTCCAACCACGAGAAGGCGTCCGGCGGCCCCTTCTACCGCTCGCTGCTGCGCCACTCGAACGACAAGGGCGCGGGGCTGTACGAGATCCTGCACTACAACGAGGCCCAGACCGAGCCGGAACGTTTCGGCCTGCAGGGCCCGTACGTCCTCGCCTTCACGGACGGCGGCGCCCCCTCGGCCTCCCTCGCCGCCGCCCGCCTCGACACCTCCTGGGTGGACGGGCTCGGCATCACCGGCTGGGTGGGCGCGGCCGGGCGCGGCAAGGTGGCCGGCGTCGGCATCAAGGGGATGGACGCGCAGCACCCGTACACCGTGGGCTTCGCGAACCCGGACGCCCAGTACTGGGCGCAGGCCGCCGCCGGCACCGGCGCCTTCTCCTGCAAGGGGATGCTGCCGGGGACGTACACGCTGACCGTGTACAAGGGTGAACTGGCCGTGCACACCGCTTCGGTGACGGTGAAGGCGGGCGGCGCGACCGCGCTGAACAGCATCACCGTGACCGGGGACCCGTCCGCCGCGAAGACGATCTGGCGGCTCGGGGACTGGGACGGCACACCCGGCGAGTTCAAGAACGCCAAGCTGATGACGTACGCGCACCCGGCGGACGCCCGCGCGGCGAAGTGGACGGGGAACGTCACCATCGGCGGCTCCCAGGCGGCGTCGGCGGACTTCCCGGCCTACATGTGGAGCGGCGTCAACGACGGCGTCCTCGTGTACTTCAAGCTGACCGCGGCCCAGGCCGCCGCCGCGCACACCCTGCGTATCGGCATCACGGACGCCTTCGCGGGCGGGCGCCCGCGCGTCACGGTCAACGACTGGGTGTCGGCCGTCCCCCAGGCGTCCACGCAGCCCTCGACGCGCTCCCTCACCACGGGTTCGTACCGGGGGAACAACCGTACGTTGACGTACAGCGTCCCTTCCAGTGCGTGGAAGACGGACCCGGGGCAGTACAACGTACTGAAGATCAACATCGTCAGTGGTTCGAGCGGCACGGCGTTCCTCAGCCCGGGCACCTCGTTCGACTGCATGGATCTGCTGGCCTGAGCCCCCCTCGGCCAGTCAGAGAGCCCCCTGCCGGTGACGACCGGCAGGGGGCTCATTTTCTCTTTGCACGCGTGGCGTACGTCAGTCCATGGTGGCCCCGACGGCCGTCGTGGCCACCGTCAGGAACGTGGTCGCCGGCAGCGAGCCGTCCGGCCGACGGGGGCCGTACGCGGTGGTCGCGTCCTTCGACCTCAGTGCCGGTGTCGGGACACCGCTGTCCCAGTTGTCGGCGGCCGAGACGGTCGACGGGCCCAGCTCGGCCGGGCCGCCCTCGTTGTTCACCGCGAGGTTCCTCGCGAGCCTGGCCCTGCCGGTGGCGAAGTAGAACCCGGACCGGGCGTTGGCGTAGGCGGTGTTGCGACGGAGCACGATCGCGGCAGTGTTGGAGTTCTCCGTGAACCCGTGCAGGTCGTTGTCCCAGGCCGCGTTGTCGTTGAGGACGTGCGCGGCCGAGGCGCCTCCGCCGCCCAGCTTGAAACCGTTGCCGTTGCCCTCGAACGCGGGGTCCTTCCAGCGGTTCCTGCCGTTGCCGAAGGCCCAGCTGTGCTCGACGGTGACGGGGGTGGAGAACTGCCAGAGGTCGATCCCGTCGTCCGCGTTGTCGTAGAGGCGCGCTCCGCTGATCCGGTTGCCGGTGCCGGAGCCGAACTTGATGGCGAGGCCGTCGGCGTTCCGGCCGTGGCCCGCAGGGTCGTAGTTGAGGTAACTGTCCAGGTCCCGCACGAGGTTGCCGGTGGTGCCGTCGCCGCGCAGGGTGAAGCCGGAGTCGCCGTTGCGCGCGGTGACGAGGTTCGTGAAGATCCCGCCGACCGACGAGGTGGCGACGAAGCCCTGGGCCGGGGAGTTCTGGAAGGTGAGGTTCCGGACCGTCCAGTAGTCGCCGTAGATCCCGGCCAGCCAGGAACCGGCGGGCAGCCTGGAACCGTCGATCCGCACCTTCTCCCCGCCGTACGCCTGGAGGGTGATCCGCGCCGAACTCGTGCCGTTGGCCGTCGACTTGAGGGTGGCCGTCGGGTAGTACGTGCCGGCGCGCACCTGGATGACACTGCCGGCCACCGCGTTGCGCACCGCGGACTCCAGCCCGGCTGTACTGGACACGGTGACCGTGGCGCCCGCGGCGCCGGCGCCCTCGGGCGAGAGGCCCAGGTAGACGCCGCCCGCGCCCGAAGAGAGCGCCACGGCGGCGGCGATGGACAGGGTGCCAGTTCTGCGGTGCCGGCCGGTACCGATGCGCACGGACGTTCCTTTCCTCGCCGGACGGGGACGAGCCGGGCCGCGGCCCCGATGAGGTGGGGCCGCGGCCCGGCTCCGCTGCCTTGTTGCCGCCCGGCTGAAAAGGGTTGCCGCGGTCCGCAGATGAGCCGTCGAAACTTTCGGTCCCGCCGGCCTCGTCCGCACCGATTGACGCACTGTCCCCCCGCTGGCGAGACTCCGAGGACGATCACTCAACAGAAACCATCAGACTCCCACAGGATGTGTCATGCGCCCCCACCTCGCCCGCGCCTTCCTGCTCCCCCTCATCTCCCTGGCGGCCCTGCTCCTTGCCCTGCTCGCCGCCCCGCCCAGCCCCGCCGCCTCAGGAGCCCCACCCGTGACACAGCAGAACCCCGAGCCGCGACCCGAGCCCAAGTCGACGCAGAAGTACGCCGGTTACCTCTTCGCCTACTTCACCGGCGAGGGCACGGCCGACGGTGAACAGATCCGGTACGCCCTCAGCCGTGGCGACGACCCGCTGCACTGGCGGGAGTTGAACGCGGGCAAGCCGGTCCTGACCTCCACCACCGGGGAGAAGGGGCTGCGCGACCCGTTCGTGATCCGCTCCCCCAAGGGTGACAGGTTCTACATGATCGCGACCGACCTGCGCATGTACCGCAACAGCAGCGGCAGTTGGGACGACGTCCAGCGGCACGGCAGCAAGTCGATCATGGTCTGGGAGTCGACCGACCTGGTCCACTGGACCGACCAGCGACTGGCGAAGGTGTCCCCCGAGGCGGCCGGCAACACCTGGGCGCCGGAGGCCTACTACGACAGGAAGCTCGGCTCGTACGTCGTCTTCTGGGCGTCGAAGCTGTACGCCGACGACGACCCCGGGCACACCGGCTCGACGTACAACAAGATGATGTACGCCACGACGAAGGACTTCCGCAGCTTCAGCGAGGCGAAGGTCTGGGACGACCCGGGTTACTCGGTGATCGACTCGACTGTCGTGGAGCACAAGGGGACTTACTACCGCTACACGAAGGACGAGCGGGACCCCACCTCCAGCTCTCCCTGCGCCAAGTTCATCACCGGCGAGAAGTCGACGAGTCTGACCTCGACGAAGTACGACCTGGTCGCGGACTGCATCGGCAGCGGTGCGATGGACCGCGGTGAGGGCCCGACGGTGTTCAAGTCGAACACCGAGGAGAAGTGGTACCTGTTCGTCGACGAGTACGGCGGTCGCGGCTACGTCCCCTTCGAGACCACGGACCTCGACTCGGGCCGGTGGACCCCGTCCACGAACTACCAGCTGCCCGCAAGTCCCCGGCACGGCACGGTACTTCCGGTGACCCAGAAGGAGTACGACCGGCTGCTGGCCGCGTATCCGTCGACGCCCACCTCGGTCGTGGACGTGACGGCGAAGGGCCAGAAGGGCTACTCGATCGTCACCGAAGCCTCGTCGAAGGTCGTGCTGCCGATGCGACCGGGCACCGATCTCACGCGTCTCGCACCGGAGTTGGCGGTGGGTGCGGGCGCCACGGTGACCCCGGGGTCCGGCACCCGGCGCGACTTCCGGGGGCCGCAGACGTACACCGTGAGGGCGGCGGACGGCACGACCCGTGTCTGGACCGTCGAGGCTGTGCCGACCGGAAGTCCCGTGCTGCCAGGCCTCAACGCCGACCCGGACGTGCACTATCTGAACGGCGAGTACTGGATCTACCCGACGACCGACGGCTTCAACGGCTGGGGCGGGACACGGTTCAAGGCGTACTCGTCGAAGGACCTGGTCCACTGGAAGGACCACGGCGTCATCCTCGACCTCGGCGCGGACGTGTCGTGGGCCGACAAGTACGCCTGGGCGCCTGCCATCGCCGAGCGGGACGGCAAGTACTACTTCTACTTCTGCGCCGAGCAGCAGATCGGTGTGGCGGTGGCGGACTCCCCCGCGGGCCCCTTCAAGGACGCGTTGGGCAAGCCGCTGGTGGCGAAGGGCGGTTCGTTCCAGGGCCAGATGATCGACCCGGCGGTCTTCGCGGACGACGACGGGACGTCGTACCTCTACTGGGGCAACGGCCACGGCTATGTGGTGCCGCTGAACGACGACATGGTCTCGTACGACGCCTCGAAGGTGCAGGACATCACCCCGGACAACTTCCGCGAGGGTTCCTTCGTGATCAAGCGGAACGGCACGTACTACTTCATGTGGTCCGAGGACGACACGCGCAGCGAGAACTACCACGTCGCCTATGCGACAGGACCGTCCCCGCTCGGCCCGTGGACCAAGCAGGGGACGATCCTGTCCAAGCGTCCCGAGTACGGCATCCTCGCCACCGGCCACCACTCCGTGGTGAACGTCCCCGGCACCGACGACTGGTACATCGTCTATCACCGGTTCGCCCTGAACGGGCCGGGGAAGGCGGGCGGGGACGGTATGCACCGGGAGACGACCATCGACCGCATGGAGTTCGCGGCCGACGGTTCGATCCGGCCGGTGGTACCGACCCTGGAGGGGATCAGGCCGGTACGGAAGTGAGCCTCAGCTGACGAAGTACGTCGGGTTCGGCAGCTTGAACGTCTTGTCGGCGTAGCCGCCGTCGAGGTCCGAGTACTGGTCGCCGAGGTTGGCGACGATGTCGTACCCGAGGTCCTGCTCGATGTGCTCGCGGGTGCCGCCCTTGTACTGCACGGTCGTGCAGGTCCAGGTGCCGGGGGTGGCGCAGGCGCTCAGGTAGGACGGCGGGTTGGCCTTGTCCTTGAGGAACACGTGGTCGGCGTCGAGGTTCACATCGGCGCCGATCTTCTTCAGGTTCTCGACGGCGGCGGAGCGCTGCGCCTCGCTCAGGCCCGAGTTGTAGAAGACCTCGACGCCCTTCTTCTCGGCGTACTGCACCAGCTCGGCGCTGCCGAACACCCCCGGGCGGTCGGCCTTGTTCACGTAGTCGGCCCAAGTGGTGGGGTTGTACGTGTAGTTGTAGCGCTTCTCGTAGTCGAGGCTGAGCAGCAGCGTGTCGTCGATGTCGAAGACGACGGCGGGCTTGTGGCCGCCATGGTGGTGCGTCTTGCGGGCGGCCTGGTCGATCTGCTTCTTCATGGCCTTGTCGACGGCCGCGAGGTCCTTGGCGTACTGGCTGTCGGGAGACGCCTGGTAGACGCCGTTGGCGTCGGCCGTGGTGCCGTAGTAGGTGTCGATGTCCTTGACCAGGAGCCCGATGTTGTAGGGCTCGTGCGTGGAGTTGGCCGTGGACTGGTGGGCCGTGGCCGCACCGGCGCCGTACACGGCGACGCCGACGACCGCACAGGCGGTGGTGGCGGCAGCGATACGCAATGTCTTATGCATGACAGAGGTTCTACGCGCGTCACCCCGGTGGGCGCGAGACCCGTCGGGTAAAAAACGGGTCAAGCGCCCCGGGCCGGGGTGTTGAACGGTGCGATCAGTTCATCGTCGCGCCGATGGTGGTGCTGCCCGTCGTCAGGAACGTGGTCGCGGGCAGGGTGCCGCTGGAGCTGCGGGCGTTGTACGTCGTGGAGGCGTCCGTCGACTTGAAGGCAGGGGTGCTGATGCCGCTGTCCCAGTTGTTGCCGGACGAGGAGACCTTCGAGCCCTTGCTCACCGAGCCGCCGCCGTTGCTCACCGCGAGGTTCTTGCCGAGCTTCGCGGAGCTGGTGGCGAAGTAGTAGCCCACCTTGCTGTTGGCGTAGGCGGTGGTGCGGTTGATGACGATCGCGCCGGTGTTGGAGTTCTCGGTGAAGCCGGTCCCGGCGTTGCCCCAGGCGGCGGAGTTGTTGATGACGTGGGCGACGACCTCGCCGTCGCCGCCCAGCTTGTAGCCGTTGCCGTCGCCCGCGAAGGCCGAGTCGGACCAGCGGTTGACGCCGTTGCCCATGGACCAGGTGTGCTCGACGGTGACGGGCGAGGAGAAGGACCAGAAGTCGATCCCGTCGTCCGAGTTGTTGTAGAGGCGGGCCCCGGTGATCAGGTTGCCGGTGCCGGAGCCGAACTTCACGGCGATGCCGTCGGCGTTCTCGCCATGGTTGGCGGCGTCGTAGTTGCCGTAACTGTCGATGTTCTTGACGGTGTTGTTGACCGTGCCGTCGCCGGTGAGCGTGAAGCCGGAGTCCTTGCCGTTGATGGTCTTGATGTTGTTCCAGACCGTCCCGGTGCAGGACTGGCAGACGACCGCGCTGTCCGGGGAGTTCTGGAAGGTGATGTTGGAGACGTTCCAGTAGTCCGCGGTCAGCTTGAAGATCCAGTCGCCGGCGGGGAGGGACGAGCCGTCGATCTTCACGGTCTCCGAGCCGTACGCGGTGAGCGTGATCGGCGCGGAGGAGCTGCCGTTGGCCGTGGACTGGAGGGTGGCCGTCGGGTAGTAGGTGCCGGCTCGGACCTGGATGACGGTGCCAGCGGTGGCGTTCTTGATGGCGTTGGACAGGTCGGTCGAGTTGCTGACGACCACCGTCGCGGCCTGGGCGGGGGTGGGGAGCACCGCGAGGCCGACACCGGCGGTGGTGACGGCGAGAGCGGTCAGGGAGCTTTTGACGCGGGTGATACGACGCATGACGTGCGGGTCCTTTCGTCGTAACGGGGAAGGGAGTCGGTGATGCGGTTGGGGTGCGCGTGGGGGGGGTGGAGGAAAGCGGTTGTGGGCGGGCGGTGGGGGTTACAGGACGGCGTCCAGCCATGAGAAGACGTCGTCCTGCATGGGTGCGGTGAACACGTGGCCGAGGTCGGGCCAGATCCTGGTGTGCAGCCGCTCCCCGGCGCGGCGTGAGCGCCAGACGGCGCGCAGCTTCTCGTGGGCCACGCGTACGCCCTCCGCCGGGAACAGCGGATCCTGGGCGCCGTGGAAGAACAGCATCGGCCTGGGTGCGGCGATGCTCGCCACGTCGGGGAAGTCGAGGTGCCGGGCGAGCCCGGGGTGGAGCATGTAGTAACTGGACTGGCCGCGCAGGGTGTTGTTGCCGGGGACCATCATTTCCCGCAGCCCCGTCATCCAGCAGACGCTGGCCGCGGCGGCGATGTCGTCACTGAGCGCGGCGGTCTGCCAGGCACGGAAGGCGCCCATGGAGAACCCGACGGCCGCGACCCGCCGCCGGTCCACGCGGTCGAGCCCAGCGAGGAAACGGGCGGCGCGTACGTCCTCGCGGGCCATGAGTCCGGCGAGGGACGAGCCGAGGTTGTACAGGTTGCTCGCGAGGGCCTGCTGCTGGTCGTAGGCGAGGGGACCCCGGTCGGCCCAGCCGAGCGCGTCGAGCGCCAGCACGACGTAGCCGCGCCGGGCAAGCTCGTCGCCGACGAAGCGTCCGCTGAAGTACCGGTCCGCCCAGGCCTGCGCGGAGGCGAGCCGGGTGTCGTCGTACCAGGGCCTGACCAGCTTCTCCTTCCCGATGTCGAACTTCGCCCCGTGGTCGTGGAGCAGCAGTACGGCGGGGAAGGGGCCGGGGCCGTGCGGGGTGAGCAAGGCGCCGCGCACGGGCTCGTAGCGGGTGAGGGCGAGCGTCACCAACTCCCTTGTGTAGGTCGGCGTTTCGGTGCGGTCGCTGAACTCGGGGCCGTACGGGGTTCCGTCGCCGTCCGGTTCGACGAGCAGCGTCTCCTCCACCTTGGCGCGGGCGATGCGGCGCCAGGCCCGGAAGTCGCGGACGCCGGATCGGCCCCAGGCGAGCGGAAAGTCCAGCTCGTCCTTGAGCGCCGGATAGAAGCCGGGCAGCGGGCCCTCGACGACCGCCGACTCCAATCCCGGTGCAGCCTGCGCGGGTTGGGCGGCGGCGCCGCCCATCAGCGCCGCCCCCGCTCCCACGACGAACGTCCGCCGCCCCACCGCCGGGTCACGGCCGGTCATACGGGCACCAGTCCCCGAGATACGTGCGCCGCGTGTGCTCGCCGGCCTCCGCCGCCGTGAGCTGCGGCCGGTTCTCCGGCGCCGTGATCACCGCGCCCGGACCGGAGTTGGCGTACTCCCGAAAGCGCATGGTCTGCCAGGGATAGGCGTCGCGCATGTTGGTGTACGGGGTCACGGCGTCGATGCCCGGGCCGAGCCAGGTGTCCCGGACGACCAGTGAGGGCCAGGCCGTTGTCTCGTACGACGGCACCCAGGGCCGGGCGATCTTGTACGCGCCGTCCTCCGCGCCCGAGGTCACCAGGCCGCGCACGGCGAGGAAGCCGTAGGGGTTGGCGCGGGCCGTGGCGGGAGCGAAGACCATGCCCTCGGGTCTGAAGGCGACGTCCCGGTCAAGGGTGTGGAAGTGGCAGCGCTCGAAGACGGCCCGTGCCCGCCCGAAGACGAAGTCGACGTCGCCCTCGATGTAGCAGTCGCGGTAGTAGTGCCGGTCGAAGGCGGTCAGTGCCGTCGTGTCCGCGAACAGGGTGTCCTGGTGGGCGAGGAGCCGGACCCGGGTGAACTGCGACCGGTCCCCGGTTACATACGCGGCGACGGCCTGGGTGCCGGTGATCTCCGGGTGGTCGGCGCGCAGCCAGTCGTTGGCGAGGGTCAGGTCGCGGACGGTCAGGCCGGGCGCCGCCGAGGTGAAGGTGGCGGAGCCGGCGGTGCCGTAGGTGCCCGAACCGTCGGGTTTCCGGGTGCCGTTGGCGTTGTCGTACACGATGACGGTGTCGCGCGGATCGCGGGTGGCGCCACGGATCGTCAACTCGGCCGCCTGGGCGGGGATGTTGACGACCTCGCGGTACGTCCCCGGGTGGACGACGATCGTCCGGCCCGCCCCGCCCGTGGCGACCACCGCGTCCACGGCGGCCTGGACGGAGCCGCCGGGACGGACATGCAGGACGCGGTGCGCGGCCGACGCGAAGGCGGGAGCCGTACCGGCGGCGACAAGGCCTGCCGTGAGCCCGGTGAGCAGGGTGCGCCGGCGCATCTCAGCACCACCGCCCGCGCCACGGCGTCCAGTCGCCGAGGTAGGCCTCACGGGTCGCCGACTCGGCTTCGACGGCGTCCAGTTGGGGACGGTTCTCGGCGACGACGATCCTGGCGCCCGGGCCCGTGTTCCGGTACTCGGCGAACCGCTGGCCCTGCCACGGGTAGCTGTCCGACATGTTGGTGTAGGGCGCGACCGCGTCGATGCCGGGACCGAGGCGGGTGTCCCGGACGGTGAGCATCGGGCGGGCGGTGGTGTCGGAGCTGGGCACCCAGGGCCGGGCCAACTTGTAGGCGGCGTCCGGGGCTTCACTGGTGACGCGGCTGTCGGTCACCAGGTGGCCGCGGGGGTTGGTGCCCACGGTGGAGGGCGCGAAGACGAAGCCGTAGGGGGTGCCCGTGAGGTCGGTGCGGTCGAGCGTGCGGAAGTGGCAGCGCTCGTACACGGCGGTGGCCCGGCCGAAGACGAAGTCGACGTCCCCTTCGGCGTAGCAGTCCGCGAAGTACTGCCGGGCGTACGCCTCACGGCTCATCGAGTCGGCGTACAGGGTGTCCTGGTGGCCGAGGAACCGGCAGTGGTGGAACGCCGCACGGTCGCCCTGCACCTTGATGGCGACGGCCTGGGTCCCCGCGATCTCCGGGTGGTCGGCGCGCAGCCAGTCGTTGGCGAAGGTGATCCAGCGGGCCGTGAAGTCGGCGGCCTGGACCAGGGTGGTGGCGGAGCCGGTGGTGCCGTAGGTGCCGCCCCCGGGCTTCGGGGTGCCGGCGGCGTTGTCGTACACGATGACGACGTCACGCGGGTTCTCGGCGGCGCCGATCAGCGTCAGTTCCGTACGGGCGGCCGTGACGGCGACGGTCTCGCGGTAGACCCCCGGTGCGAGGACCAGAGTGAATCCGCTGCCGCTCACTTCCGACACCGCGGCCTGGACGCCGGTGAAGTCGCCGGTGCCTGCCGCGTCGACGTACAGCGTCCGCTCGGTCAGGCGGCGCGACGGGGAGCCGTAGCGGCCGAACCGGGTCCGGCCGGCCGCGCGGGCGGGGGCCGCGAGCCCCAGGGCCAGTGCGGCCCCGGTGCTCGCGGCGACGAACGACCGTCTGCTCAACGGGAGTTCAGGGCTCGCCATGATCAGCAGACCTTGCCCGCGCCGGCACCGCGGTTGACGACGGACGGCACCGCGCGCGGCGAGTCGACCTTGGTGCGGAGGGTGGGTGTCCAGCCCGCGCCCGACTGGAGCGTCTCGGCGGGGATCTCGGCGTTGTGGACGGCGATCAGGTCGGTCGCACGGCCGTTGACGTAGTTGTTGACGGCGGTGAGCGGGGACTCGCTCCACTTCTTCAGCACCTTGCCCACCGTGGCTCCGGCCGGCAGCGAGATGGCGTTGTCGCTCGCGTACAGCTGCGAGGCCTTGCCGACGCCGAAGAGGTAGTAGTCGGCGCTCTGTGCCTCGCCCACCACGTAGCTGTTGTTGTAGACGTCGACCTGTCCGAAGCGCACGCGCGGGGAGCGCTGCAGGATCCCGTCGAACTTGTTGTGGTGCATGGTGACCTTGAGCTTGCCGCCGTCGGTCGTGGCGGTGCTGTCGCTGTTGCCGATCAGCATGTTCTTGTCGTGGTCCTTGAAGGAGTTCCAGGACACGGTGACGTAGTTGGCGCCGCGCACGATGTCGGTGAGCCCGTCGTGCTGCTGGAAGACCTTGCCGAAGTAGCTCGGCCGCTCGCTGTCGGGGTAGCGGCCGTCGGTGAGGGTGTTGTGGTCGATCCACACGTGGTCGGTGCCGAAGACGACCACGGCGTCGTACTCGGAGTTCCAGTTGCCGGTGTTGTTGTCGTCGGTCGGGTCCCACTTCGGGAAGCAGTCCAGGGGGGCCTCGATGGTGAGGTTGCGCACGATGACGTTCGAGACGGCCTTGATCTGGAGGCTGCCGCCGAGGATGCCGGAGTTCCTGCCGACGCCGACGATGGTGGTGTTGCTGGGGATGGCGGCCTTGATCGCCGAGTCCTGGTTGGCCATTGAGGCGACCCGCGCGTCCTCCTGCGGACCCATGGCGACCTTGTCGTTGCCGTAGACGGCCGGGTCGTAGTCCTTGAGGTACTGCTGGAGGTCGTACCCCCCGGTGGTGAAGGCGTCGCAACCCTCGGACACGGCGTCGATCATGCCCTTGACCTTGATGATCTTGGGTGCGCTGCCACCGTTCTCCAACGCGGCCTTGAACTCCGCCCAGGTGGTGACGGTGTACACGTGGTCGGCGTCGGCGGCCGAACCGCCGGTCGTGCCGCCCGCGTCGGACCCCCAGCCGTCACCGGCGGCGAGCGTCTGGCGGCCGAGGTCGGGGGCCGGAGCGGCGGCCTGGGCGGCGGGGCCGGTGACGGTGAGGACAAGGGCCGTGCAGCCGAGCAGGACGGCGACCTTCATGGTGACATGATCATGACATGTGCGAACGTTCATGGTACGGCTCTCTTTCCGGTGAACGGGGCAGGAGGTCTTGAGGTCTTGAGGTCTTGAGGCAGGTGCTAGACGGCGGCCGGCGGCCAGGTGATCCAGGACTCCGGGATCACGTCGTCGAGGCGGCGCACGTCCCGGCGCGCCAGCACCCGGCGCCGCACCAGTTCGGCGGCGACCAGCCGGGCCACGGCGATGGCACCCGGCGGACTGAAGTGCGTGTTGTCCTGCTCGGTCGCCGTCCAGTTGAAGTACTTCTTCGTCTCCTCGACGCCCAGCTCCTGCCAGAGCGCGATCGACAGGGCCTGGATGTCGAGCAGCGCCACGCTCTCCTCCCCGGCGAGCGCACGCATCGCCGCCGGGTAGTCGCCGTGGGTCGGCACCGCGTTGCCGCTCGCGTCGAACTTTCTCCGCTCGACGGACGTGGCGAGCACCGGCCGGGCACCACGGGCCCGCGCACCGTCGATGTACAGCCTCAGACAGTCCTGGTACGTCGTCCAGGGCTCGGTGTACCGGACGGGGTCGGCGCTCTTCTCGTCGTTGTGCCCGAACTGGATGACCAGGAAGTCACCGGGGGCGATGACACCGAGAATGGCGTCAAGACGCCCCTCGTCGACGAAACTCTTCGAACTGCGCCCGTTCACCGCGTGATTGGCGACAACCAGGTCTTTCTGCAGAAAGAAGGGAAGCGCCATTCCCCACCCGGTCTCGGGCGCGGCGTCAGCGTATTTCTGGGCGGCGGTGGAATCACCGGCGATGTAGAGAGTGCGGCAACGGCGACCGGAATACGCCGAGGCGCTTTCCGCTGCGACGACACCGAGAGGAACAGCAGCTAAAGCGGCCACGGCCACTTGTCTACGGCTAAGAGACACGACGTTGTGCCTTTCAGAAGGGGAAGAGGGCCCCGCGCCCCGTATTTAGGGGCGCGGGGAACTGCGCGACCAGCCACGGCGAACCCGCAGCCAAAACACGACCTAGCTGGACTGCTCATTCCACTCAGCCTGCGCAGCGTTCAGCTGGTCAGCCAACGTGTCCAAAAACTCCTTCGCACTCATCTTCCCGAGCAGCACCTTCTGGTAATTGGGCTCGTTGTCCGCCTTGGAAAGGGTGTTCCAGTCAGGCAGGTAGTACGGCAGCTGTACGATCTTGGTGTCGGCCCCGTTCAGCGCCTCCGCCGCCAGCTTCGTCGGCTCGGCCTTCTGGATCCACTCGTCCTTCGCGGCCTCGGTGTTCGCCGGTATCTGCCCTGCGGACTTGTTGTACTTGGAGTTCTCCTCGTGCGAGACGGCGAACTCGACGAACTTCCAGGCGGCCGTCTTGTTCTTGCTGGACTTGAAGACGCTCAGCCCGTCTACCGGGTTGGAGATCTGCACCCGGCTGCCGTCGTCCTGGGTCGGGCTGGGGATGCCCCGGAACTTGTCGGCGCCCAGTGCCTTCAGGTGATCCTGATAGGAGCCGAGATTGTGACTCAGCATCCCGATGTCACCGCTGTCCCACTGGGCGACCATCTTGGCGAAGTCGTTGTTGACGTCGGCCGACGGAGTGTCCTTCTTGTACAGGGCGACGTACTTCTCCAGGGCCGCCACCATCTTCGGGTCGTTGACGGTGGTCTTGTCGCCGTTCCAGAACGAGCTGATGCCTGCCTGGCTGTACGCCGCGTCCAGGGCCGGCGCGATGGAGCCCTCTCCGCCGCGGATGGTGAAACCGAACTCGTTCTTGCCCTTGTTCGTGAGCTTGTCGGCGGCTTCGTAGAACTTCGTCCAGGTGGTCGGGGCGTCCAGACCCGCCTTCTCGAACAGGTCGGTGCGGTACCACAGAGTGCCGTTGTTGGACGAGGTCGGGATCTGGAACAGGCTCTCACCGCCGCCCGCCGCCCGGCTGCTTTCCACCAGATTCTGGCTCAACTTGCCGTTCAGGGCACTCTCCTTGAGTCGGCTGTCCAGCGGCTCCAGTGCGCCCTGGACCGCGACCCCGGCGAGCATCGCTGTGCCCACCCCGCCGACGTCGGGCAGGCCACCGCCCTGGATGGCGGTGTCGTACTTGGACTGAGCACTCGCGGCGGGGATGCCGACGTACTTGACCTTGATGTCCGGGTTCGCCTTCTCGAAGTCCGCGATGATCTCCTTCCAGATGTCGGTGCGGACACCACCGTTGTTGTCCCAGAAGGTGACCTCGCCCTTGCCCGAGCCCTCGTTGCCCTTGTCCCCGGCCGCTCCGCTGCCGTCGTCACCGCAGGCGGTGGCGGTCAGGGCGAGCACGGAACCCAGGGCCACGGCGATGGCCGCGCGCCTGCTTCTGCGGATGCTGATCTTCATTGGTCGGCACTCTCTCTTCTGGATCAATCGGAGACTATGAAGTTGTGGGGGGTCAGCGGCGGGCGTACGGAGCCCAGCCGTCCGTACCGCGCAGATACTCGGCGACGGTGTACGAGGCGGCGTCGGCCTCGCTCAACTGCGGCCGGTCGGCGGTCACTCGGGCGCCGGCTCCGTAGGTCCCGTACTCGGTGAAGCGGGCGTCCCTCCAGGAGAAGCCGCTCATGTCGGTCCACGGCGAGGCCTTGACCGCGGCGGGCAGCTCGGTGTCCCGGAAGAGGACCTGGGCCACGGCGTTCGGCTCGCCGCCCGGGTGCCAGGGCCGGCCGAGGCGGAAGGAGTCGGCGGGGGCGTCGCTCACCACCTTCGAGCGGGTGATCAGGAAACCGTACGGATTGCCCGTCCAGGTCGAAGCGGCGGTGATGTAGCCGTTGTTGGTGGCGGAGCCGCGGCTCAGCGCGCGGATCACCGACCGTTCGACGACGGTCGTCGCCCGCCCGTAGATGAAGTCGACGTCGCCCTCGATGTACGAGTCGCGCACGTAGACCCGGCTGATCACGTCCAGCTTGGGGCTGTCGGTCATCAGCGTGTCCTGGTTGCCGAGGAAGGCGGTGTTCTCGAAGACGATGCGGTCGCCGGTCGTCTTCATCGCGAGCGCCTGCTCGCCCTTCAGCTCGACCGCGGCCTCGTCGAAGTCGTTGCTGAAGGTGAGGTTGCGGGCGGTGACGTCGTTCGCGGCGATCCGGACCGTCGCGCTGCCCGTCGAACCGCCGTACTCGGCAGGCGTGTTGTACACGATGACGGTGTCGGAGCGCTTCCGTCCGGTCCCCTGGAGCAGGATGTTCGACTTGCCGGCCGGGACGAACACCTTCTCGCGGTAGGTGCCCGGCGCGACGGCGACGGTCACCGGACCGGCGTTGCCGACGGGCACGGCGTCCACGGCGGCCTGGACGGTCGGATAGTCGGCGGGGACGTTGAGCGTCACCCCGGCGCCGATCCGCGCCTGCGGCCCGGAGAAGCGCTTGACCAGCGCCGGTACGGCGGCGGCCGGGTCCAGCCGGTAGGCGTAGAAGTCACGCGGCTCGAAGGCCGTACCCCAGGCGTCCTGCCGGCCGCTGACGTTCTTCAGGATCGACCCGCGCTGCACCAACTCGGCGGTGGCGTCCGCCTGGTAGGGGTGCTGGACTCCGTCGTAGTAGCTGTTCTCGATGACCATCTTCGTCCTGCCGCGCGACCAGTTGCCGTACGTCCAGACGGGATCGCCGTCGGCGACCTGGGCCGACACGTAGTTGTTGTAGAGGTGCGCGTAGGCGCAGTTGTCGGCGGACGGGTTGCGCTGCTTCGTGCCCGTGAACCAGTTGTGGTCGATGGTGATCTGGGTGAGCACGTTGGGTGTCCAGCCGATCCCGAACGCCTTGTTGTGGTTGGCGAACTGGTTGTCGGAGACGGTGATGTACTGGCTGTCCTTGCGGATGTCGAGCAGCCCGTCGCCCATGTGCGCGAAGCGGTTGTGGTCGATCCAGACATGGTCGACGGTGTCCATCTGGATGGCGTCGAAGTCGGTCGTCTTGCCGTCCCAGTCGCCCTCGACGTACGAGTCACGGATCGTCAGATTGCGGATGATCACGTTGCGGGTGCCGGGGTTCAGGTGCAGCTCGCCGTGGACGATCTCGCCGGTGTCGCCGACGCCGATGATCGTCTTGTTCGAGGTGACGACGACATCGGATCCGAAGGGCGCCACGGCGACCGAGCCCGCGACCCGGATGATGTACGGCTCCTCGGCCGCCGCGTACTTCACCAGCGAGGCCTGGTCGGTGACCGTGACGACCCTGCCGCCCGCGCCGCCGGTGGTGCCACCGGCGAGGGAGGCGAAACCGTGCGGCCGGTCGGTCCAGCGGGGGGCCGGCGTCGTGGTGCCCCCTGTCCCGGTGCCCCCCGTCGTGGAGGTGGCGGCCGAGGTCTCACCGGCCGCCCCGAGGCCCAGAGCGGCCACCAGAGCGACGACCGCTGCCAGAGTCCTGCCGACAGGTCTACTGGCACCCGGTAAGCGCTTGCTAGGGAAGTGCGTCATTGCGGCTCCCAACAGGCATACGAATAAGGTGCGTTACAAGGAACTGACTCTGAACTGCGTGAACGTGGCCGCGCCGGCGTGTCCCCCGCCCACGGGTGCGAGCGCGAAGAGCCCGAGCAGGGCACCGACCCAGCGCCAGGGGGTGGCTGCGAACACCGGCCCGGACGGTTCCCAGCCGTCCCCGGCGCCGAGGTCGTACGCGAACCGGCAGCGGGCCCCCGCCCCGATCGCGATCCGCAGCCGGACCCTGCCCTCGGGAACCGTCCGCGGCCGACCGGCGTCCCGCTCGCGCTCGGCGACGGACTCCGCGAACCGGTGGACGAGCCGGACAGTCCCGTCGTCGGCCCGCTCCAGGCCGATCCAGCCGAAGGAGTCGCCCAGCAGGGCCAGCCCGGCCCGCGCCCCCGGCTCCTCGCTGTCGAGCCGCAG
This sequence comes from Streptomyces sp. NBC_01390, assembly GCF_045040105.1. Lineage (NCBI taxonomy): Bacteria > Bacillati > Actinomycetota > Actinomycetes > Kitasatosporales > Streptomycetaceae > Streptomyces > Streptomyces sp. NBC_01390. Next base: position 2,988,345 of record NZ_CP109551.1, read on the forward strand.
CTCCACCTCGGCATCGCATACGATGCCGGGCAGCCGCTGGGTAAGGATGTTCGGGAGTTTCCGCAGGTCATGGGCGTCGGCGCTGCGTACGCAGCTCAGCCGCAGCCCGTCCCCCGAGTGCTGGGTGGCCCAGCCGTCCTGCGGGTTGGCCGTCCACTGCCACTGGCGGCCGTACCGTCCGCCGGGGAAGTCGTCGTCGGTGGCGGGCGCGGCGGGCGGCTGCACCGGCAGATCGGGCTTGCGGTGTACGGCGACGGGGGCGCCGGCGTCACCCATGACGGGCCAGCCGTCGGCGTCCCAGCTCATCGGCTGAAGGTGCACGACACGGCCGTACGGGCCGCGCTGCTGGAAGTGCAGGAACCAGTCCTCGCCTGCCGAGGTGCGCGCCCAGCCACCCTGGTGGGGCCCGTTGACGTCGGTGTCCCCCTGCTCCAGGACGATCCGCTCCTCGTACGGCCCGAAGAAGTCACGGGAGCGCAGGGCGCCCTGCCAGCCGGTCTCCACTCCCCCGGCGGGCGCCAGGATCCAGAACCAGCCGTCGTGCTTGTAGAGCTTCGGGCCCTCCAGGGTGAACCAGCCGGGGATGCGGTCGCCGTCGACGATCACCTTGCCCTCGTCCAGAAGTCCCGTGCCCTCGGGGTGCATTCGGTGGCCGGTGAGCCTGTTCTTCACGCCCGACCGGGACCTGGCCCAGGCGTGCACGAGATACGCCTCGCCGGTCTCCTCGTCCCACAGCGGGCACGCGTCGATCAACCCCTTGCCCTCCTTGACCAGGTGCGGGCTGGTCCAAGGGCCGCGTACGGCCGGGGCGTTGACCTGGTAGATGCCGTGGTCGGGGTCGCCCCAGAAGATCCAGAAGCGGTCGTCGTGATACCTCAACGAAGGTGCCCAGACCCCGCAGTCGTGGCGCGGAACCGTGAACTCGGCGGCCGGCTGCAGTCGTTCGAGGGCATGGCCGACGAGGGTCCAGTTGACGAGGTCCCGGGAGTGGAGAAGGGGCAGGCCGGGTGCCCGGCCGAAGCTGGACGCGGTGAGGTAGAAGTCGTCGTCGACGCGGAGGACGTCCGGGTCGGACCAGTCCGCGTTCAGGACCGGGTTGCGGTAAGTCCCGTCGCCGAGATCGGCACCGGTGATCACGGGCTCACCGCCTTCCGTACGAGAGCCGCGGCCTCGCCCCGGTCGAGGCGCCCGTCGGCGACGACGGTGACGATCCGGCGTACGGCGGTCTCGCCCGGCCCGATCGGCAGCCGTTCGTCGGACGCGAGCGACGAGCCGACCCCCGGGTACTCCTCGGCCCGGACGAACCACGGGTCGCGGCGCGTCTGTTCGGTGGCTCCGGCGAAGACGAGCGTCCAGTTGGTGCCGGCCAGGGCGAGCCAGTCGGCGCGAGTGCCGTGGACCGCCGACTCGCCCTCGGTGACGGCCGTGAAGACGTCGGGGGCGGCGGCCTCCTTGCGGGCCCGCCAGAAGAAGCCGCCGTAGGCCGCGCCGGGGCGGCCGTTGGTGGCCGGGCTGCCGATGGAGAGGGGCGCGGAGGTGATGTTGGTGAGGGAGAAGGTGAAGTCCAACGCCCAGGCGGAGGCGGTGAGTTCGGTGGCGGCGACCGTACGGCGTTCGCGCAGCAGTTCACCGGCGCCGACCATCCAGCGGAGTTCCTCGACGAAGCCGTCGGGGTCGCGGAGCTGGTAGGCGGTGTGCCGCTGGGCGCCGTGGTTGTCCAGCTCGGTCGGTCCCTGGTCCCGTACGTAGGTGCGCCCGCCCCAGAAGTTGTTCCCCTCGACGTCGGGTATGGCGACACCGACGCCGAGGTGGTGGGTGTGGTCGGCGGGGCTGAGCTCGGTGACAGCGGTGCCGGCCAGGGTGGTGACGGGGTGCAGATACGGGCGGGGCGCGTGGCGGAGCGGCAGCTCCGGCCGGCCGGTGTAGCGGCCGACCGGGCGGCCCGCGACCCGCAGGACCAGCGACTCGTTGGGCATCTGGTTCATCAGGTGCTCACCTCTTTGGGGAGCGCCCAGGGGGCGCCCAGCTCGGAGTAGAGGGAGAGGGTGTCGGCCGCTGCGGCGACCAGACCGTCGATGCCGGGTACCACTCGGCGCGGAGTCTCGCCGGGTGCGAACTCCCAGGCATCCGAAGGGAGTTGGGCCGGGTCGGGAGCCTGCCGGATCGCCTCGACGACCCGCATGAAGGCGCCCGTCTCGTCGGGCACGACCAGCAGTTCGGCGCCCTCGGTGAGGTGGTCGACGAGGTTCTCCAGCAGGTCGGTGCGGTCGTACTCGTACTCCTCCGGGCCGTGTCCGGAGCGCTGGAGGAGCACGCGGTCCTGCTTGTACCAGAAGGTGATCCGGCCGCTGGTGCCGTGCACGAGGACGTACGGGTCGTCCGGGTGCTCGGCGCACAGGGTGGCGGCGACGGTGACCGGGACGCCGTTCGCGGTGGTGACGCGGACGCAGGAGGTGTCGTCGGACTCGATGTCGTTGGCGCGCAGCAGCTCGGTCTCGATGCCGGTGACGTCCTCGGCGCGGGTGCTGCCGCCGAGGGCGAGGCCGGTGGCGACGGCGTGCGCGAGCGGGTTGGTGAGGGCGCCGTCGATGACGTCCACACCGTTCAGCCTGCGCTTGCCGGCCCAGGGCGCGCGCCGGTAGTACGCCTCGTCGCGCGCCCACGCGCCCGCCCCGCCTACGCCGGTCACCGTACCGATGGCGCCCTCGGCGATCAGTTCCCGGATCGCGGGCAGGGCGTGCGAGCCGAGCGACTGGAAGCCGATCTGGCAGGCGACCCCGGCCGCCGCGACCCCGTCGGCCATCCGCCGGAACTCGGCGTACGACGGCGCCGGCGGCTTCTCGAGGAGCAGGTGCACGCCCTTGGCGGCGGCGATGAGCGCGAGGTCGGTGTGGGTGGGGATCGGTGTGCAGATCACGGCGATGGCGGCGCCGGTGGAGTCGAGGAGCGCGCCGAAGTCGGCGGACTGTTCGGGCGTGCCGAGGCCGTCGAGCTCCTCGTCGGTCATCGGGGTGAGTTCGCAGACGCCTGCCAGCCGGACGAGTCCCTTGTCCTGGAGCCGGCGGATGTTCGCGAGATGCCAGTGCCCGTGGCCGCGTGCTCCCGCGAGCACTACCGGAACCGGGGTGACCTGACGAGTGGCCGTCGGTGTCGTGTTCATGTGTGCCTCCCTGCGCCCGCGCCGCGTGCCACCTCTCGGTCGGCCGTGTCGGCGCTGTCGATCTTTGTGTGCAGGGTAGGCGTCCAGCCGACGTCGGCTGTGAGGTCGCGCTCGCTGCCCGAGTTGTAGGCGTTGTAGATGGTCAGAAGATCGACGGGGAAGCCGTTGAAGAGGGTGCCCGTCTGGTGCAGGGCGGTGCCGTTCCAGCTCTTGACCAGGTCGGCGGCCTCGACGTGCCCGGGGGCGGTGAAGGCGTTGTTCTCGGCGTACACGGCGGACTCCGTGGAGACTCCCAGGGAGTAGCGGTAGTCGTCGCCGTGGTCGATCAGATAGCGGTTGTTGTAGACGTGCACCTGTCCGAAGCGGACCCGCGGGGCGCGCTGGGTCAGCGAGCGGAACTCGTTGTGGTGCAGGGTGACCCGGAGTTTCCCTCGGTCGCCGGTGGCCGTGTCGCCGCTGCCGATGAGCATCGCCTTGTCGTGGTCGGCGAACCGGCTCCAGGAGACGGTGACCAGGTCGGAGCCGTTGGTGATGTCCAACAGGCCGTCGTGGCGCAGGTAGTTGCGGGCGAAGTAGGTGGGCTCGTCGGCGTCCGGGTGGCCCTTGTCGGAGGCGGTGACGTGGTCGACCCAGACATGGGTGGCGCCGTTCAGCCAGAGGGTGTCGTAGGCCGTCTTCCAGTCGCCCAGGCCACCGGAGTTGGGCTGCCAGACGGGGAAGCAGTCGTAGGCGTCGCGCAGTTCGAGGTTGCGGACGATCACGTTGTCCGCGTTCCTGATCTGGAGGCTCGCCCCCTTGAGCACGACGCCCGAACCGAGCCCGACGATGGTCGTGTTGGACCCGACGGGCAGCACGACCCGCTCGGCCTGCCGGGCCGCCGCGACCTGCCGGGCCTCCTCCTGCGTCCCGCTGGGCCTTGCGGAACCCCAGGTGCGGGGGTCGTACGCGGCGAGATAGTCGCGCACGGTGTACCCGGTGCCGTCCGCGTAGTCCCCGCACCCCAAGTGCCCGCCGCCGTCAGCGGTGTTGGCGTCGATCGTCCCCGTGACACGGATGATCTTCGGGGTGGCGCTGCCGCCGTCGAGGGCGCGGACCAGTTCACCGCGGCTCCGTACGGTGAACACATGGGCGTCGTCCGCCGCCGCCCCGCCGGTGGTGCCACCGTCGGCGGCGGCCCAGCCGTCGTTCGCGGGCAGGGTGTCGCGGCTGAGGTCGCGGGCGTCGGCGCCGGCCGGGGTGCTCAGCGCGGCGCCCAACAGCCCTATGGCGGCGGCCACTTGCAGAAGGCGTCTCATCCCTTCACCGCCCCCGCACTGAAGCCGGTGATCAGCCACTTCTGGATGAAGGCGAAGACGATCACCACGGGTACGGCGGCGATGATGCCGCCCGCCGCGAGGGCGCCCAGGTCGACGCTGTCCGCGCTCATCAGGGTGTTGAGGCCGACCGGGATGGTCTGCTTGCCCTGGTCGCTGAGGAACATCAGGGCGAACAGGAAGTGGTTCCAGGAGTGCACGAAGGCGAAGGAGCCGACGGCGATCAACCCGGGCCGCAGCAGGGGCAGTACGACGATCCGGAACGCGGTGAAGCGGTTGCAGCCGTCGACCCAGGCGGCCTCCTCCAGGGTGTACGGCACGTTCTTGATGAAGCCGCTGATGAGGATCATCGACAGCGGGAGCTGGAAGACCGTCTCGGCGATGATGACCGCGCCCAGCGAGTTGATCATCTGCAGCTGGGCGAAGATCTGGAACAGCGGCACCAGCAGCAGGGCGCCCGGCACGAACTGGGAGCAGAGCAGGGCCAGCATGAAGGCGCGCTTGACCTTGAAGTCGAAGCGGGCGAGGGCGTAGCCGCCGGCCAGGGCGACGAGCGTCGTCATCACCAACGTGGCGAGGCCGACGAGGATGCTGTTCTCGAAGTACGTGCCGAAGCTTCGCTCGGTCCACACCTTCTCGAAGTGGTCGTTGGTCATCGGCCAGGGGACCAGGGAGGTCGAACCGGCCGGACGCAGCGCGAAGAGGAGGATCCAGTAGAAGGGGATGAGGGTGAAGACGAGGTAGATCCCCAGCGGGAGGTAGATCTGCCAGCGCGGGGCCTCGTCCCAGGCGCGGCGCTGCTTCTTCTGCGGGCGCGGCGGCTCGGGGACGTCGTCCACGGGCGTGGGCACGATCGCGGTGGCTTCCTTGGTGATCACTTGCTCTCCCCTCCGAACTTGCTGAGCCGCAGGTAGACGATCGAGAAGAAGAGCAGGATCACGAACGCGACCGTGGTGAGGGCGGAGGCGTAGCCGAAGTTGTGCGCGTCGACGCTGGTGTTGGCGATGTAGAGCGGGAGTGTCGTGGTCTCGCCGGCCGGCCCGCCGCCCGTGAGGGTGTAGAGGAGGTCGACGTTGTTGAACTCCCAGACCGCGCGCAGCAGCGTGGACAGGACGATGGCGTCCTTGAGGTGCGGCAGCGTGATGTGCCAGAACTGCTTGAACCGGCTGGCGCCGTCGACCTCGGCGGCCTCGTACAGGTCCTTGGAGACGGACTGGAGGTCGGCCAGGATGAGGATCGCGAAGAAGGGCACGCCTCGCCAGAGGTCGGCGACGATCGCCGCCGGGAACACGGTGGCGGTGTCCGACAGCCAGCTCGTCCCGTACGTCCCGATGCCGGCGTCCGCGAGGTAACGGGTGATGCCCGTCTGGGAGTTGTAGAGCAGTACCCAGATCGCGGAGGTGAGGACGCCCGAGACGGCCCAGGGCGAGAAGACCAGCGCGCGGCCGATCGACCGCCCCACGAAGGTCTGGTTGACGATGAGCGCGAGTGCCAGCCCGAACATCAGCTGCAGGCCGACCTCGACGACGACCCACTTGCCGCTGAAGACCAGGGTGTCCCAGAACTGGGGGTCGTCGGTGAAGGCGTGCGTGAAGTTGTCGAATCCCGCGAAGCCGTTGCGCCAGGGCTTGGTGGGGTTGAAGTTCTGCAGGCTGTAGTAGAAGACGCTGAGGACCGGGTAGGCGATGAAGCCCAGCATGAGCAGGGCGGCCGGTGCGATCAGCAGGTAGGGGAGCCTTCGCGGCGTCGCGGAGGCACGCCGCCGCCGGGGTGGCGTGGGCGGTTTCGCCACGACTGCGGCTTGGGCCATGACTGGTCTCCGTTCTCGGTACGTCGTGCGTGCGTTGAACGTGCGTCGTGCGTGCGTCGTACGGGAAGCGCTTTCTCGATGTGCGGAGGTCGGCCCCTTTCGCGGTACGGGGTGCCTCTTGCTGTAGTGCGGCGGGTGGGTGGTGGCTTGTCGCGCGGTTCCCCGCGCCCCTGGGTGGGCTGACTCAACCTGCGTAAGGATCTGGGGACTTGCCCGGCCTGGCCAGGAACTCGAAGTCGCAGCCGGTGTCGGCCTGGGTGATCTGCTCGTTGTAGAGCGCGCCGTAACCGCGCTCGTACCGTTCGGCCGGCGGCGTCCACTCCGCCCGCCTGCGCGCCAACTCGTCGTCGTCCACGTTGAGTTGGAGTGACCTTCCCTCGACGTCGAGGGTGATGGTGTCGCCGGTGCGGACGAGCGCGAGCGGCCCGCCGACATGCGACTCGGGGGCCACGTGCAGCACGCACGTGCCGTAACTGGTGCCGCTCATCCGGGCGTCGGAGATCCGCACCATGTCCCGTACGCCCTGCTTGAGCAGGTGGTCGGGGATGGGCAGCATCCCGTACTCGGGCATGCCCGGGCCGCCCTTGGGGCCGGAGCCGCGCAGCACCAGGACGGTGTCGGCGCTGATGCCCAACTCCGGGTCGTTGATGGTGCGTTGCATGGTGCGGTAGTCGTCGAAGACGACCGCGCGTCCGGTGTGCTTGAGCAGGTGCGGCTCAGCGGAGATGTGCTTGATGACGGCGCCGTCCGGACAGAGGTTGCCACGCAGGACGGCGACCCCGCCCTCGTTCGCGACCGGCTTGTCGCGCGGCCGGATGACCTCGTCGTTGTGCACCTGCGCGCCGTCGAGCTGCTCGCGCATGCTGTCGTACGACACCGTCGGCCGGTCCAGATGGAGCAGGTCGGTGATCCGGGAGAGGAATCCGGGCAGGCCACCGGCGAAGTGGAAGTCCTCCATGAGGTACGTCTGTCCGCCGGGCCGTACGTTGGCGAGTACGGGCACGGTCCGCGCGATGCGGTCGAAGTCGTCGAGGGTGAGCCGGACACCGGCCCGGCCCGCCATGGCGATCAGATGGATCACGGCGTTGGTGGAGCCGCCGAGGCCGAGGACGGTCGTGACCGCGTCGGTGAAGGCGTCGGCGGTGAGGATGTCGCTCAACTTGCGGTCCTGGTGGACCAGTTCGACGATCCTCAGGCCAGACGCGGCGGCCATCCGGTCGTGCCCGGAGTCGACGGCGGGGATGCTGGACGCCCCCGGCACGGTCACCCCGAGCGCCTCGGCGGCGGCGGTGAGCGTGGACGCCGTACCCATGGTCATGCAGTGACCGGGGGAACGGGCGAGCCCGCTCTCCAGCTCCGTCATCTCGCAGTCACCGATGAGTCCGGCACGCTTGTCGTCCCAGTACTTCCACATGTCGGTGCCGGAGCCGAGGACCTCGTTGCGCCAGTGCCCCGGCAGCATGGGCCCGGCGGGCACGAAGACGGCCGGCAGGTCGACGGACGCGGCACCCATCAGCAGGGCGGGCGTCGACTTGTCGCAGCCGCCCATCAGGACGGCCCCGTCGACCGGGTACGAGCGCAGCAGCTCCTCCGTCTCCATGGCGAGGAGGTTGCGGTAGAGCATGGGGGTCGGCTTCTGGAAGGTCTCGCTGAGCGTGGAGACCGGGAACTCCAGCGGGAATCCGCCCGCCTGCCACACGCCCCGCTTCACGGCCTGCGCCCGGTCACGGAGGTGCACATGACAGGGGTTGATGTCCGACCAGGTGTTGAGAATCGCGATGACGGGCTTGCCGAGATGCTCCTCGGGGAGATAGCCGAGCTGGCGGGTACGGGCCCGGTGGCTGAAGGAACGCAGCCCGTCAGTCCCGTACCACTGATGGCTTCGCAGCTCCTCGGGCGCCTTGCGCACCTGGTCGGGCTTCATATGGACCACCCGGCGGCTATCTCGGCGACCTCGGCGCGTTCGTCCTCGGGCAGTGCACGGCTCGGCGGGCGGACGTCGCGGCGGCACAGGCCGAGGGAGGCGAGGGCCTCCTTGACGACGGTCACGTTGTTCGCGGAGGCGTTGGCGCCGCGCAGCTCCTCGAAGCGGCGGATCTGCTCCCAGACCTTCATGGCACCCGGGTAGTCCCCCGATCGAAGCGCTTCGATCATGTTCAGCGAAACGGCCGGGGCGACGTTCACCAGCCCGGAGGTGAAGCCGGTGGCGCCCGCCGAGAAGTAGGAGGGCGCATAGGGCTCGGCGAGCCCGGCCACCCACACGAAGCGTTCGAGCCCGGCGTCACGGGCGAAGGCGGCGAAGCGGGCGGCGTCCGGGACGGCGTACTTCACGCCGATGACATTGGGGCAGACATCGGCGAGTTCGGCGAGCCGGAGCCCGCTGAGCGAGGCGTTGCGGATGTACGGAACGACGCCCAGCTCCGGTACGGCCTCGGCGATGGCCCGGTGGTAGTCGACCCAGCCGCCCTCGGAGACGTACGGGTGGATGGGCTGGTGGACCATCACCATCGCGGCCCCGTTGTCCTGGGCGTGCCGGGCTGCGGCCACCGCCGTCGGGACGTCGTGGCCGACGCCGACGAGGATCACGGTCCGGTCGCCGACCTCGTCGACGGTCAACTCGGTGACCAGGCGCCGCTCTTCGGGGGTCAGGGTGTAGAACTCGCCCGTGTTGCCGTTCGGCGTGAGGGTGGTGACGCCGCCGTCGACCAGTCGGCGCAGCAGGGCCCGGTGAGCGCTCTGGTCGACGGTGCCGTCCTCGGCGAACGGGGTCACCGGGATCGCCACCACGTCGGCCAGGGCCGCCCGTTGTGCCTCGAACGCCACGCCGCTCATTCCTGACCGCCCTCTCCCTGGACCTCGGACTCCCCTGCCGGGTAAGCCCGTTGCACGAACGACTCGATATGGGCGTGCAGGGCACGCGCCGCACCGTCGGAGTCACCGGCGAGGGCGAGCCGCAGGATCTCCCGGTGCTCGTCCGCCTCCCGCTCCCACGAGGGGTTGGCGGCCCAGGCGACGGCGGAGACCAGGGCCGCCTGGTCGCGCACCTCGTCGAGCATCCGGCCGAGCAGCGGATTGCCGCACCGGACGTACAGGGAGCGGTGGAACTCCCGGTTGGCCAGGGACCGTTCGGCCGTGTCGGTGGCCTCGTCGGCCCTGTTCAGCGCATCCCGAGCGGCGTCGAGCGAGGCTCCTCTGCGGACGGACCGCTTGAGGGCCTCCGGCTCGAGGAGCAGCCGTACGTCGTAGACCTCGCGCGCCATGTCCGCGTCCACCATGCGCACCGTGACGCCCTTGTACTGGTTCATCACGACGAGCCCGGTGCCGGCCAGTGTCTTGAGCGCCTCGCGCACCGGGGTCTTCGACACCCCGAACTGTGCGGCGAGCTCGGTCTCGACCAGGGCCTGCCCCGGCGTCAACTGTCCGGTGAGGATGCGGTGTTTGATCCCCTCCAGCACGAACTGCGTGCGGGACGGGATCGGCGTGGGCACAGAGGTCATGCGTGCCTCTCGGAGCTTGACGGACCTGATCCACCGGATCAGATCTCGCGTATCGGATCTCACATATCGCGTCTCATATATGACGTACGAAGTACGACGGCTTGAAGGTAGGAGGGGCGCCGTGTTTCGTCAACGCTTCTGACAAAGGAAGTTGAGATGTCGCTCCCGCGAGGCGCGAGAGCCGGATGAGGCCCGGTGAGGTCAGATGAGCTTCGTGGTGCCTTCGAACGCCGTGTCGGTGGGCCCGCCGAAGACGGCGGCGGCGCGGTCGGTGGCCGCCTGGGGGGTGAGCGTGGGCCCGACGTGCGTGATGAGCAGCGAGGCGGCCCCCTTCGCGTAGGCGCCCGCGTCCTCCGGCGTCAGATGAACCTGTTCGCCATCGCCATCATCGTGCCGGTCGATGTCGGCCTCGCACAGGAACAGGTCGGCGCCTCGGGCGAGTTCGGCGAGCGCCTCGCAGGGCCCGGTGTCCCCGGAGTACGCGAGAGCCTTCCCCTGCGACTCGGCGCGCAGCCCGTACGCCTCCATGCCGTGGGAGACGGCTCGGGTGGTGAGGCGCAGGTTCCAGTGCCGGACCGTGTGGCCGTCGTGCAGCGGCCTGAAGTCGAGGATTCCGCTCAGGAAGCCGAGGTTGGGCTGTCCGAAGAACCCCGCGATCCGGCGCGCGCACTCTCGGGGCGCGTAGACGGGGATCGGCGAGGGCGGGGTCATCCCGCCGTACGCGAACCCGTACACGGCGGCGAGCAGATCGGCGTTGTGGTCGGCGTGCAGATGGGAGATCCAGATCGCGGTGAGCCGTGCGGGATCGGTGTGCCTCTGCAATTCCGCGAAGGTGCCGGGCCCGGCGTCCATCCACACCTCGGCACCACCGCCGCGCACCAGATAGCCGGAGCAGGGACGTCCCGGCGCCGGATGCGGAGAGGCGGTGCCGAGGACGGTGAGGCTCAGGGGCATGCCCGGAGCGTACGGGGCGGTGCGGGCGGCTGTACGGGGTTTGGCGTGCCGTGCGGGCGGGGGCTACCGCCCGAGCCCGGTCACTCGGCGGTCCACCTCGGATCCCGTCCGCTGAGCCCGATCACCCGGTCCAGCAGCGGAGCGTCGTCCGGCACGGGGACGACGGGACCGAAGATGCCGACCCCGCCGCTCTGCTCCACGGCGGCGGCCAGGAAGCCGTGGGCCGCTTCCACGGCGGCCGGATCGGGCTCGTACTCCTGTCCGGTGGCACGGGCCAGGTCCCAGCCGTGGACGACGAGTTCGTCGGCCGCGACGGCCGCGGCGACCGCGCCCGGCAGCGTCACGCCACCGGCGCGGGTCTCGCCGGTCCAGGCGGCCGGGTCGCGCCAGGCGTCGGCGAGTTCGTCGAGCGCCTTCGTCAGGCTCTCGCGCCAGCCGTCCGTGAAGTCGGGGATGTCGGGCACGACATCGGCCGGGTTGGCGGCAGTCGTAGCGCCGAGCTCCTTGCGCGCGGCGTCACGGAAGGCGACGGCCAGTCCGGCGACATGACCCAGCAGATTGTGTACGGCGTACGCCGGGCACGGCGTCCCGGCCACGAGCTGCTGGTCGCTCACCCGCTCCGCGAGCCGGGCCACGATCCGGGTCTGCGGTCCGAGGTCGAGGGTGGTCGTCCGGTCGGTCATCGGTTTCTCCGTAAGTTGTCGGGTGGCCGGGCTGGTACACACGCCCGGTCGGCACGGCAGGGTGTAGACCGCCGCCGTACGCGAAACTCATCGCCCGGCCCGGCACACCCTCGTTCCTATGGCACCTTCCCGATGCCTCCGCCCACCCCTTAGCTCCACGATGACCAGGCATGACGACTCGAAACTGGTCCGTGGTGCGCGTGCTGCGGGACCGCGCCGCCGGGCTGTATCTCGCCGGGGTCGTGGTCTCCGGCTTCGGCACCTCGGCCCTGTGGCTGGCCTCCGGGATCTGGGTCAAGGACCTCACCGGCTCGGACGGCCTGGCCGCGCTCTGCCTGTTCGCGATGTGGGCGCCGAGCCTGGCGGGCCCGCTGCTGGGCACGCTCGCCGACCGCACCCGACGAAAACCGCTCCTGATCTGCACGAACATAACCCTGGCGGCCCTCCTGACAGCCCTGTTCACGGTCGACTCCGCAGACCGCGTGTGGATCCTCTTCGCCGTCCTGTTCGTGTACGGAGCGGTGGGCGTCGTCCAGGACGCGGCCGAGTCGGCCCTGGTCGCCACGGCTGTCGACGCCTCGCTGCTGGGCGACTTCAACGGCCTGCGCATGACGGCGAACGAGGGCATGAAACTGGTCGCCCCGTCGGCCGGCGCGGGCCTCTACGCGGCCTACGGCGGTCCGAGCGTGGCCCTCCTGGACGCCGTCACGTTCGTCCTCGCCACCTTCCTGTATGCCTGGCTGCGCGTCCGCGAGAGCGCTCCGCCGCCCCCGGCGACCGGCCTGCGCGCCCGGACCGCCGAGGGCGCCCTCTTCCTGTGGCGGCACGACCGGCTGCGCCCGCTCGTCCTGGCGGGCGGCACGACGATGCTCCTGTCGGGCCTGAGCGCCGCCACCCTCTACGCCGTCGTCGAGGGGCTCGGCCACTCCCCCACGTACGCCGGCCCGCTGTACGTCCTCCAGGGCGCCGGCTCGGTGGCGGTCGGCCTGGCCTCGGGCCCACTGCTGCGCCGCCTCGGGGAGCGCCGGTTCGCTGCGTACGGGATCGTCCTGACCGGCGCGGCCACGGCTCTGCGGGCGGTCCCGGCCGACCTCGCGGTCCTCGGCTCCGGCGTGGCGGCCGGGATGGGCCTGCCGTGCGTGCTGATCGCGGGCCTCACCGCCGTACAGCGGGAGACACCCGGGGAACTGCTCGGCCGTACGGCGGCGACCGCCAACACCCTGATGTTCGCGCCCACGGCGATCGGTCTGGCCGTGGGCGCCGCACTGGTCGAACTCGTCGACCACCGGGTGCTTCTCCCGTTGTACGCCCTCGCGCTGCTGCTGACCGCGATCCCGCTGTTTCAGCGCCGGGCGAGCGCGTCCCGTACCGCCTCCAGATCGCCGTCCGACGCCAACCCGGCGTGATAGAGCCGCAGTTCGGTGGCCCCGAGATCGGCTGCGCGCTCCGCGTCCGCCGCGAGCGTGGCCGGGCTGCCGCCCATCCCGGAGACCACGACCAGATTGGCGGCCAGGACAGCACCCTGCCCGTCCACCTCCGCGAACGGTGTCAGCAGTCCCGCCCCGCCCGTGCACGGCACCACCACACCGTCCGCGACGGACAGGATGTGCGCGGGGTCCACGCCCGCGTTGGCGCCGACGTGGTAGGACACGGGGTCGGCGTGCAGCAGCACCTGGAAGCCGGCCGGGGCCGCCGCCCGGACCGCCGCGACGGCCGCCTCCTGGAGCGTGCGGGCCGTTTCCTCGCGCCACGCGCGCGTGCGGGCGGCCTGCTCGTCACCGAGGGCCTTCTCGACCCCGGCCCACCCCCCGTGATCCGGCTCGCCCCGCCAGAACGGCTCCAGCGCGGCGCGTACGGCCGCCGCAAGCTCGTCGGGATCGAGGCCCTGGCCGCCGTACCCGGCCCGGCAGGAAGGGCAGAAGCAGAGCGCCATCAGATACTGGCCGGCGTCGCCGAGCCCGATGGCACCGGTCTTGTCGTGGGCGTGCAGATGGGCGAGTCCGTACCAGCCGAGGGACTCCAGTTCCGTACCGCGCGCTCCGGGCCGTACGGCGGCCTCGGCGGCGAGATCGACGAGGTACGCGCGCGTGGCGGGCTGCGCGATACAGGGCGCCCATGGGTAGCGGTCCCCGTAGGCGTTGACCACGGAGGTGTCCGGACGGTCGGCGCCCAGACGGGAGTTGTGCGCGAGGACGACCCAGGTGTGCACGTCGAGGCCCGCCTCGGCGAGGGCGTCGGCGGCCTCGCCGTACGCGTCCCCGGGGGCCCATGCTCCGGCAGCGTACGGCCGCAGCTCGCGGCCCGCCCAGCGCTCGTCGGCCGGGTACAGCACGGCCGCGTGCTCGGCGGTGACGATGCGGTGGCGGGGGTGGCGGGGGGTCAACGCGCGCGTGGAGTGGTACGCGGAGGCCAGGGTCACCTGTTCCACACCGAGCGCGGCGATCCGCCGGGCGGCCTCGGGGTCGCCGTTGACGTCCCAGGGATAGACGAATGCGGACGCCTTCACACGCTCTCCTCGAACTCGGAATCAACACCGGCACCACCGTGACGGACGCCGCCGGCCCCCGCACCGCTGCCGGCACCGGACTCGGCGTCGAGCAGTGCGTAACCGCGCTCCACGAGCCGCACGAGCTGCTTCACATGATCCTCGGACGGCTCGTGCAGCGGCGGCCGGACCTCCCCGACGTCGAGTCCGGCCTGCCGTACGCCGGCCTTGACGAGCGAGACGGCGTATCCGCGTCCCTGCGCCCGCAGTTCGACGAACGGCCGGTAGAAGCCGTCCACGAGCCGGTTCACGGTCACGTCGTCGCCGGTGGTGAACGCCTTGTGGAAGGCGAGCGCGATCTCGGGCGCGAAGCAGAAGACGGCCGACGAGTAGAGGGTGACGCCGATGCCCTTGTAGGCGAGCCCGGTCAGTTCCGCGGTCGGCAGCCCGTTGAAGTACAGGAAGTCGCCGGGCACCTCCGTGCGGACCGCGCTCACGATCCGCTGCATCAGGTCCATGTCGCCGAGCCCGTCCTTCAGCCCGATGATCCCCTCGGTGCGCGCCAGAGCGACAACGGTCCCGGGCGTGAACACGGCGTTGTCGCGCTGGTAGACGATGACCGGCAGCGCGGTGGCGGCGGCCAGCTCCCGGTAGTGGCGCAGCAGCCCCTCCTGCCCGGCCACGACCAGATACGGCGGCATGGCGAGCAGCCCGTCGGCCCCGGCGTCCTGTGCGAGACGCGCGTAACGCACGGCGAGCGCGGTGCCGTATCCGGCGCCCGCGACCACGGGCACGCGCCCGGCCGTCGCCTCGACCGCCGCCCGTACACAGTCCTGGAACTCCTCCGGCGTCAGCGCGTGGAACTCCCCGGTCCCGCAGCATGCGAAGACGGCCGCGGCACCCGCCTCCACCCCTTGCCGCACATGCGTGCGGTACACGTCGAGGTCGAGCGAGCCGTCGGGGCCGTACGCGGTGACGGGGAAGAACAGCGGACCGCTCGGGACGGTGAGTCGGGCGGCGAGGGGGGCTGGCGTCACGGGCTCTCCCTGGACAGGCATTCGTGCACGCTTATGATTCATGTCTATATTTCTGAACACTTTCACGCTAAGGGCCCACCAGGGGGCCGGTCAAGCTGATCGACACCCACTTGGAGGCAGAAAGCGCAGCTCTGCGCCACACTTGACGGCAGCCGCCACGGCTCCATAGCGTGTCCACGGATGTGAATGTCGTACACGCATACGGCCGCCCGAAGGAGACCCGAGGATGCCCGCTCCCCGCACCGTCCTGCTCACCGGCGCCGCCGGCGGACTCGGCACGCTGATGCGGGACCTGCTCCCGTCCTACGGTTACGAACTGCGCCTCTTCGACCTGCTCCCCATCGCGGGCGAACCGGACGCGATCACCGCGGACCTCACGGACAGCGCGGCGCTGCGCGAGGCCGTGCGGGGCGTCGACGCGATCATCCATCTCGCGGGCATCTCCCTGGAAGCCTCTTTCGACAAGATCCTCAAGGCGAACATCGAGGGCACCTACAACCTGTACGAGGCCGCGCGCGAAGAGGGCGTCCAGCGCATCGTCTTCGCCTCCTCGAACCACGCGGTGGGCTTCACCCCCCGCCCGCAGGGCGCCGATCCGCTGATCCCGGTCGACACCCCGCACCGCCCGGACACCTTCTACGGCCTCTCCAAGGCCTTCGGCGAGGACCTGGCCCAGTTCTACTGGGACAAGCACGGCCTGGAGACCGCCTCCGTCCGCATCGGCTCCTGCTTCCCCGAGCCGACCAGCGTGCGCATGCTGTCACTGTGGATGAGCCCCGCCGACGGCGCCCGCCTCTTCCACGCGGCCCTGACCGCCGAGGAGGTCGGCCACACAGTCGTCTACGGCTCCTCCGCCAACACCCGCCTGTGGTGGGACCTGGACACCGCACGGGCGCTCGGCTACACCCCGCAGGACGACTCCGAGCCGTACGCCGAGAAACTCATCGCCGAACAGGGCGACCTGGACCCGGAGAACGCGGGCCACGCCAACCTGGGCGGCCACTTCGTGACGACCCCGCCGATCTGGCCGCACTGAAGCCCGACCGCAACCACAGCCGGGCACCGAACGGGCCGCCCGTTGCCTCATTCGGGCACTCGAACATCCGCTGCCGCGCCTCTGGAACGGGCGCGGCAGCGCCCTTCCAGGGGCGCGGGGAACTGCGCGACCAGCCACATCGCACCCGCGGTCGGCAGCCAACAGCACCCACCGGGCTCCTGGTCCCCACTCGAACCCGGACAGGCCCGAACGGGCACACGCGGTCACTATCACCCCCGTAACAGACCTGGTCACCGCCCCGCCTCCGCTGTAGAACTTCCCCCACAGGCCCGAACGGGCAACGCGGCAGGCAGGCGGGTGACAACATGACCAACACTGCGGCAGACCGCCAGCGGCACATCGTGCACACCGCCCGCACCACCGGCTCCGTCGACGTGACCACGCTCGCCACCGAACTCGGCGTGGCCAAGGAGACCGTACGGCGCGATCTGCGCGCCTTGGAGGAGCACGGCCTCGTCCGCCGCACCCACGGCGGCGCCTACCCCGTGGAGAGCGCCGGTTTCGAGACGACGCTCGCCTTCCGCGCCACCAGCCACGTGCCCGAGAAACGCCGGATCGCCGCCGCGGCGGCCGAACTGCTCGGGGACGCCGAAACGGTCTTCGTCGACGAGGGGTTCACCCCCCAGCTCATCGCCGAGGCACTGCCCAGGGACCGGCCGCTGACCGTGGTCACCGCGTCCCTGCCCGTCGCGGGCGCGCTCGCGGAGGCCGAGAACACCTCGGTCCTGCTGCTCGGCGGGCGGGTCCGCCCCGGCACCCTCGCGACGGTCGACCACTGGACGACGAAGATGCTGGCCGGCTTCGTCCTGGACCTTGCCTACATCGGCGCCAACGGCATCTCCCGAGAACACGGCCTGACCACACCCGACCCCGCCGTCAGCGAGGTCAAGGCACAGGCGATCCGGGCCTCGCGGCGCACGGTGTTCGCGGGCGTGCACACCAAGTTCGGGGCGGTCAGCTTCTGCCGGTTCGCCGACATCGGCGACCTGGACACGATCGTCACGAGCACCCTGCTGCCCACGACGGAAGCACACCGCTACGCCCTACGAGGCCCGCAGATCCTCCGCGTCTGAACCCCCGACTCCCCACCCGGACTCCCTCCCCTCCCCTCCCCCCTTCGAGGGCACCCCACCCCCAGGCGTGCCCTTTATGCCCCCATACCTCCAGGAGCGATCCATGCGAACCCCGAGCCGACGGAGGCCGCGAGCCACGCTCGCCCTGGCCGCCGCAGGGACGCTGCTCACCCCGCTGCTCTCCGGCTGCTGGGCCGGAGCGGGCGGGTCCGGTTCCGGCGGCGACGCCGTCAACGTCCTGATGGTGAACAACCCGCAGATGGTCGAGTTGCAGAAACTCACCGCGGCCCACTTCACCAAGGAGACCGGCATCAAGGTCAACTTCACCGTGCTGCCCGAGAACGACGTCCGCGACAAGATCAGCCAGGACTTCGCCAACCAGGCGGGCCAGTACGACGTGGCGACCCTCTCCAACTACGAGATACCGATCTACGCCCGCAACGGCTGGCTGCACGAGATGAACACGTACGTCGCGAAGGACAGCGCGTACGACGAACAGGACGTCCTCACACCGATGCGCCAGTCCCTCACCGGCGACGACCACAAGCTGTACGGCCAGCCGTTCTACGGCGAGTCGTCCTTCCTGATGTACCGCAAGGACGTGTTCGAGGCGAAGGGCCTCACCATGCCGCCGCACCCCACCTGGACCCAGGTCGCCGATCTGGCGGCGAAGGCCGACGGAGCCGAGCCGGGCATGAAGGGCATCTGTCTGCGCGGACTGCCGGGCTGGGGCGAGGTCATGGCACCCCTCACCACGGTCGTGAACACCTTCGGCGGCACCTGGTTCGACAAGGACTGGAAGGCGAGGCTCGACTCCCCCGAGTGGAAGCGGGCGGTGACCTTCTACGTCGACCTCGTACGCGACCACGGCGAGTCCGGCGCCCCCCAGTCCGGCTTCGCCGAGTGCCTCAACAACATGACCCAGAGCAAGGTCTCCATGTGGTACGACGCCACGTCCGCGGCCGGCTCCCTGGAGTCGGCGAACTCCCCGGTCAAGGGGAAGATCGGCTACGTCCCCGCCCCCGTCGAGAAGACGGAGTCCTCGGGCTGGCTCTACACCTGGGCCTGGGGCATCCAGAAGGCCTCCCGAAACCCCGACGACGCCTGGAAGTTCGTGTCCTGGGCGTCCAGCAAGCAGTACGAGCAGCTGGTCGGCGACAAGATCGGCTGGTCCAACGTCCCGGCGGGCAAACGCGCGTCGACGTACGCGAACCCCGCCTACCGCCAGGAGGCCGCCGCCTTCCAGGAGACGACGAAGGAGGCCATCGAGGGCGCACGCCCCGAGGACCCCGGAGTCCAGCCGCGTCCGGCACCCGGCATCCAGTTCGTCGGCATTCCGGAGTTCACCGATCTCGGCACCAGGGTGTCGCAGGAGATCAGCGCGGCCATCGCGGGACGCCAGTCCGTCGAGTCGGCCCTGAGGAAGTCCCAGAAGCTGGCAGAGGAGATCTCCGAGGAGTACGAGGGACGATGACCGCGACCACCGCAGCCCCGACAGCCACCGCACCATCCGTACGCGCCCAGCAGCGCCCCTCGGGCGACCGGCTGCGCGCCTGGGCCACCCGGGCCCCACTGCTCCCCGCCCTGATCTTCATGATCGCCGTGACCCAACTCCCGTTCGTGGCCACGCTGGTGATCTCGTTCTTCGACTGGAACGCGCTCTACCCGAAGGCCCGCCGCTTCACCGGCTTCGCCAACTACACGGAGGTCCTGACCGACGCCGACCTGCGCCAATCGGTATGGACGACGGTCCTGCTCACCGCCGCCGTGGTCCTGGCCAGCCTGGTCCTGGGCCTGGCCCTGGCGCTCCTGCTGGACCGAAGGTTCCGCGGCCGGGGCATCGTCCGTACGCTCCTCATCGCCCCGTTCCTGGTGGTCCCGGTGGCGGCGGCCCTGCTCTGGAAGCATGTGCTCTACAACCCCGAATACGGCCTGCTCAACGGCCTGTTGCACTACGTAGGGGGCCCGCAGCCGGACTGGATCTCCAACACCCCGCTGCTCGCGGTGGAGGCATCACTGGTCTGGCAGTGGACGCCGTTCATGATGCTGATCCTGCTGGCGGGACTGCAGAGCCGCGACCAGCAGCAGATCGAGGCGGCGAAGGTGGACGGCGCCAACGACTGGCAGATCTTCCGCCACCTGACCCTCCCCCATCTGCGCCGCTACCTCGAACTCGGCGCGCTGCTGGGCTCGATCTACATCGTCCAGAACTTCGACGCGGTATTCACCATCACCTCAGGCGGCCTGGGCACGGCGAACCTCCCTTACACCGTCTACCAGAGCTTCTACCAGGCCCACGAGAACGGCCTCGCCTCCGCGGCCGGCGTCCTGGTGGTCATCGGCTCGATCATCATCGCGACCTTCGCGCTGCGCGTGGTCTCGTCCCTGTTCCGCGAGGAGGCGTCCCGAGCATGAGCGCCACAACGACCGTACGTGAACGCCCCCGCCGCACCCGAGGAGCGGGCCTGGGCCTGCTGGCCTGGCTGGCGGGCATCCTCTTCTTCCTCCCGATCGCGTGGATGGCCCTGACGTCCTTCCACTCGGAGGAGGACGCGGCGACCAACCCCCCGTCTTTCGGCGCCGCGCTGACCCTCGACGGCTACCGCGAGTTCTTCGGCACGGGAGGCGGCGCGAGCCCCTGGCCGTCCCTGATCAACTCGACGGTGGCGTCACTGACTTCGACACTGTGCGTCCTGCTCCTCGCGCTCCCCGCGGCCTACGCACTCTCCATCCGCCCGGTGCGGAAATGGACGGACGTCCTCTTCTTCTTCCTGTCGACGAAGATGCTGCCGGTGGTGGCGGGCCTGCTCCCGATCTACCTGTTCGCGAAGAACACGGACATGCTGGACAACATCTGGCTGCTGGTCATCCTCTACACGTCCATGAACCTGCCGATCGCCGTGTGGATGATGCAGTCGTTCCTCTCCGAGGTCCCGGTGGCGATCATCGAGGCGGCAAGGGTAGACGGAGCACGCCTACCCACGGTCCTGACCCGGGTAGTAGCCCCGATAGCCCTCCCTGGCATCGCCGCCACGGCCCTGATCTGCTTCATCTTCAGCTGGAACGAGCTGCTGTTCGCCCGCGTCCTGACCGGAGTGGTGGCGGAAACGGCCCCCGTCTTCCTGACCGGCTTCATCACCAGCCAGGGCCTGTTCCTGGCGAAGGTGTGCGCCGCGTCGCTCGTCATCTCCCTGCCGGTGCTCGCCGCGGGATTCGCCGCCCAGGACAAACTGGTCCAGGGCCTGTCACTGGGAGCCGTGAAGTGAAGGCAGCCGTCATCGAGTCCGCTGGCAAGGCAGTCGTCACCGAGGTCCCGGACCCGACACCGGGCCCCCGCGAGGTCGTCGTCGAGGTCGCGGCCTGCGGCCTGTGCGGCACCGACCTGCACATCCTCCAGGGCGAGTTCGCCCCCACGCTGCCGATCGTGCCGGGGCACGAGTTCGCGGGCGAGGTGGTGGGCGTGGGCGGGGCAGTCACGGAACTGACCGTGGGCGACCGCGTGGCCGTGGACCCCTCCCTCTACTGCCACGAGTGCCGCTACTGCCGCACGGGCCACAACAACCTCTGCGAACGCTGGGCGGCGATCGGCGTGACGACAGCGGGCGGCGCGGCCCAGTACGCGGTCGCCCCCGTCGCCAACTGCGTACGTCTGCCGGAGCACATCCGCACCCAGGACGCGGCACTGGTGGAGCCCCTGTCGTGCGCGGTACGGGGCTACGACGTCCTGCGCTCACGCCTGGGCGCCCACGTCCTGATCTACGGCTCGGGAACGATGGGCCTGATGATGCTGGAGCTGGCCAAGCGGACGGGCGCGGCGAGTGTCGACGTGGTCGACGTCAACGCGCAACGCCTGTCCACGGCCCAGTTGCTCGGCGTATCCGGATCGGCGACGAGCGCGGACGAGCTGGACCGTCCACAGGGCTGGGACGTCGTCGTGGACGCCACGGGCAACGCGGCGGCAATCCAGGACGGCCTGGACCGGGTCGCGAAGGCGGGCACGTTCCTCCAGTTCGGCGTCGCGGACTACGCGACCCGGGTCACGATCGACCCGTACCGCATCTACAACCAGGAGATCACCATCACCGGTTCGATGGCGGTCCTCCACAGCTTCGAACGCGCGGCGGAGCTGTTCGCGGCGGGTGTCCTGAACCCGGAGGTGTTCATCAGCGACCGTCTGCCGCTGGGGAGTTACCCGCAGGCGTTGGAACAGTTCGCGTCGGGGGTGGGCCGAAAGATCGTGGTGGTGCCGTAGGGGGGGTCTCCCACCCGCCCACCCGTTCACCGCATCTGTCCAGCTCGGGCCTTGTTTCCCACCCACCCACCCGTTTGCGGCATCTGTCCAGCGCGACCCCAGCCATCCCACCCCACCCGGCGTTCGACGACAAGGCCCCTCCAGAGCGGACCCAGCGCAGACCCGCACCCTTCCAGCGCCGGCCGCATTATCAGCCCGTCCGGCGTTTGAGGACGAGGCCCCTTCAGGGCCGAAGCGGGGGTCTGGGGGCGGCAGCCCCCAGGAACGGGATGGGACGGGTAGGGGCGGCGGGGGCGAGAAAACCCGACCCTCACCCACCCGCACCAAATGACCGCAGGGTAAGGGAACGGTAAAGCGGGTCCGCTCGTTCACCGGTCATGACAGCTATGACACCCGGCTCGAACATCCCTCTTCCCGTCGCCCGAGTGACGGTGGACGTCGCTGCCCCGGTGCGGCTCGACGTATCGAGCCTGCTGCTCACCGCCGACGGCAAGGTGCGCTCCGACGACGACTTCATCTTCTACAACCAGCCGACCGGCCCCGGCGTGACATACCGCTCCGGCGGCGGCACCAGCCCCGACTCGATCACCGTCGACACCACCGCCGTCCCCCCGGGCATCGAGAAGATCGTCGTCACGGCGAGCCCTGACGCCGCGGGCCAGACCTTCCAGGGCATCGAACCGACGGCCACCATCCGCAACGCGGCCGACAACACCGTCCTCGCCTCGTTCACACCCCCGCAGCTCGGCACGGAAACCGCCCTGGTGATCGTCGAGATCTACCTCCGCAACGGCGCCTGGAAGGCCCGCGCCGTCGGCCAGGGGTATGCGAACGGCCTGGCAGGCATCGCCACGGACTTCGGCGTGAGCGTGGAGGAACCGGCACCGGCACCGGCCGCCGCACAGGCAGCCCCGGTCCAGCCCCCGACACCCCCGATGGCACCCCCCGCCCCCGTCACGTCGGTCAGCCCGCCCCCGCCCGCCGCCGCACCCCCGGCACCCCCCACCCCGCCCCTCGGCGCCGGAAAGATCAACCTCGACAAGGGCCGCGTAAGCCTCCAGAAGAACCAGACCGTCTCCCTGGTCAAGGGCGGCCGGCCCCTCCTCTCCCAGGTCAAGATGGGCCTCGGCTGGGAGCCCGCGTTCCGGGGCAAGGACATCGACCTGGACGCGTCGGTCATCGCGTACGGCCCGCAGCGCAACCACATCGACAGCTGCTACTTCGGCAAGCTCTCCATCGTGAACGGCGCGATCAAGCACTCCGGCGACAACCTCACGGGCGAGGGCGGGGGCGACGACGAGGTGATCGTGGTCGACCTGGGCCGACTGCCCCAGGAGGTCACCGGCCTGGTCTTCACGGTGAACTCGTTCTCCGGTCAGAAGTTCACCGAGGTGGCGAAGGCGTACTGCCGTCTCCTGGACGCGGCGACGGGCGAGGAACTGGTCCGCTTCGACCTGACCAGCGCCGAACCGCAGACGGGCGTGATGATGGCCAAGATGATCAAGCAGTTCTCCGGCGAGTGGGAGATGACGGCGATCGGCGACTTCGTGAAGTCCCGCACGGTCAGGGGCATGGTGAAGCCGGCCGCACAGTCGCTGTAACCACACAGCCGCACCACCGCACCACCCGCCGAAGCGGACCGTGGGACAGACATCACGCCGTCGCCGCCACCGTCGCCGTCACTTCGTCAACCCGTCACCTTGACGACGAACGCGGCGACGTTCCCCACGGTCCGCCGGATCTTCTCCTCCAGAGTGATCGTCTCGTGCAGTCGCGCCCCGGCGCCCGCGTCCTTCCTGCCCCGCACATACAGCGAGCAGCTGAGGTCGCCGCATATGTACGCCCCCACCGAGTTGCCCTGCTTCCCTGCTTTCCCCGCCTTCCGCGCGACCATCAGGGACACGCCTCCGGTGTGCGAGGTCAGGCACATCGAGCACATGCTGCGCCGCGTCTGCCCGAAGGCGGGCGCGGAACTGCGCAGGGCAAGGCCCGCCGGCCCGCCGTCCACCTCGGCGACGAGGTAGGCCCGGTCAGGCGCCTGCGGATCTCGCCACCCCAGGAAGTCCAGGTCCTCCCAGGGACGGTCGGCCAGGTCACGCGGCACGGCCAGACGCTGCGCCTCACCCTTCGTGCAGTTCACGAACGCGGCACGGATCTCTTGCTCGGTCAGCGGCTCCATAACGACAGGCTAATTTGCCTAAACTCTTTAGGCAAACCTATATTCTCCTTAGCCAAACAGCTTCGGTTGAACAGGATCGGTTGAACGGGAAACGTGAGGAGAGTCATGGCACGCGCAGGACTCACCGCGGAACGCCTGACCAGAGCCGGAGCGGAACTCGCCGACGAGGTCGGCTTCGACCAGGTGACCGCCTCGGAGCTGGCCCGGCGGTTCGACGTCAAGGTCGCGAGTCTGTACTCGCACATCAGGAACACCCACGACCTCAGGACCAGGATCGCCCTGCTCGCCCTCGACGAACTCGCCGACCTCGCCGCCGACGCCGTGGCCGGACGGGCCGGCAAGGACGCCCTGACCGCCTTCGCGAACGTCTACCGGGACTACGGCAGGGACCACCCCGGTCGCGCCGCCGCCGCCCGGATGAGGCTCGATCCCGAGACGGCCGCCGCCAGTGGGGGCGTCCGCCACGCTCAGCTGACGCGGGCGATCCTGCGCGGCTACGACCTCACCGAGCCCGACCAGACCCACGCGGTCCGCCTCCTGGGCAGCGTCTTCCACGGTTACTCCAGCCTGGAGTTGGCGGGCGGCTTCAGCCACAGCGCCCCGGACTCGGAGGAGACCTGGACCAGGGTCCTGGACGCCCTCGACGCCCTGCTGCGCAACTGGCCGACCGCGTCCCCCCTTTGACCGACAGGCCGAGGCCGAGAACAGCGAGGACAGCGGACAACGGACAGCCGCGAGCCGCGAGCCGCGAGCCGCCAAGAAGAGGACAGGCAGACAGACATGCACACCCAGCACAGCTGGACGACCACACCCATCACCGCCGACCTGATACGCGGCGCCCTCGACCTGGAGCACACCTCCCACGGCGTACTCCCCCACCGGCTGCCCGCCCGGGCCCGCGCCCAGTGCACGGACCCCCAACTCGCCGCGGCGGAAGCCCAGCCCTCCGGCGTACGACTGGTCTTCCGCACCCGGGCGACCTCCGTCGAACTGGACGCGCTGCCCACCAAGCGGGTCTACGCGGGCGCCCCGCCTCGCCCCGACGGTGTGTACGACCTCCTCGTCGACGGCCGGCTGGCCGCCCAGTCCTCTGTGACCGGCGCGGGCAACACCCTGACCGTCGACCTGACCGCCGGGACCACGACACACGAACCCGGCCCGCCCGGCACCCTCCGCTTCACCGGCCTGCCGGACCGCCTGAAGAACATCGAGATCTGGCTGCCCCACAACGAGACCACCGAACTGGTCGCCCTGCGCACCAACGCCCCGGCCGAACCCATGGCCGCACACGACGGAACTCGCGCGGTGTGGCTGCACCACGGCAGCTCGATCAGTCACGGCTCCGACGCCGCAAGCCCCACGGCCATCTGGCCCGCGCTCGCCGCGTCCCTCGGCGGTGTGGAGCTGATCAACCTGGGCCTGGCGGGCAGTGCGCTGCTCGACCCGTTCACCGCCCGCGCGATGCGCGACACCCCCGCCGACCTGATCAGCGTCAAGATCGGCATCAATCTGGTCAACACCGATCTGATGCGTCTGCGTGCCTTCGGTCCCGCGGTCCACGGCTTCCTCGACACCATCCGCGAGGGCCACCCGACCGCACCGCTCCTGCTCGTCTCACCCCTCCACTGCCCCATGCACGAGGACACCCCCGGCCCCACCGCCCTGGACTTCAGCACGATGGGCGCCGGTCAAGTGCGCTTCCAGCCCATGGGCGACCCCGCCGAGCGCGACCCCGGCAAACTGACCCTCAACGTCATTCGTGAGGAGCTGGCCCGCATCGTCGAGCAGCGGTCGGCGGACGACCCGAACCTCCGCCATCTCGACGGCCGCGTCCTGTACGGGGAGGCCGACTTCGCCGAACTCCCGCTGCCCGACCAGCTCCACCCGGACGCGGCCACCCACCGCCGTATCGGGGAGCGCTTCGCCGAACTCGCCTTCACCGGACCAGATCCACTCCTCGGAAACTCGGAACGGGACTAGAACAGGGCGCTGTACGCGTTCAGCGCGGGCTGACCACCCAGGTGCGCGTACAGCACGGTGGAGTCCCGCCCGATCTCCCCCCGCGCCACGAGATCGACCATCCCGGCCATCGACTTGCCCTCGTACACGGGATCGGTGACCATCCCCTCGGTACGGGCGGCGAGCCGCATCGCGTCCAGGGTCGTGTCGTCGGGGATCCCGTACGTACCCGCGTGATAGCGCCCGTCCAGCTCGACGTCCGCCTCGGTCAACTCCCGCTTGACACCGATGAGTTGACCGGTGTTGTGGGCGATCCGCGCGATCTGCTCCTTCGTCCGGGAGGGCGCCGCCGACGCGTCGACGCCGAGCACACGCCGGGACCGGCCGCCCGCCTCCTCCAGCGCCGCGAACCCGGCGACCATTCCGGCCTGGGTCGAGCCGGTAACCGAGCACACCACCACGGTGTCGAAGAAGACCCCCAACTCCCTTTCCTGTTCGGCGACTTCGTAGGCCCAACCGGCGAACCCGAGTCCGCCCAGGGGATGGTCGGAGGCGCCCGCCGGAATCGCGTACGGCTTGCCGCCCCCTTCCTCCACCTCACGGAGTGCCTGCTCCCAGCTCTCCTTGAACCCGATACCGAACCCGGCGCGCACCAACCGCACATCGGCCCCGGCGAGCCGGCTGATCAGGATGTTGCCGACCTTGTCGTAGACGGAGTCGGGCCACTCCACCCAACTCTCCTGCACGAGAACGCACTTGAGCCCGGCGCGGGCGGCACAGGCGGCGACCTGACGGGTGTGGTTGGACTGCACTCCGCCGATCGAGACAAGCGTGTCGCAACCCTGGGCGAGCGCGTCGGCGACCAGGTACTCCAGCTTGCGCGTCTTGTTGCCGCCGTACGCGACACCGGAGTTGCAGTCCTCACGCTTGGCCCAGAGGGCGGCGCCGCCGAGATGCGCGGTGAGCCGCTCCAGCGGGTGCACGGGCGAGGGCCCGAAGAGAAGGGGGTAACGCTCGTACGACGCAAGGGACATGGAGTTCCTCCCGGGATCAGTCGGTGTCGGCGAGCTCGGCGAGCCCGCGCCAGATCTCCGCGGTGACACGGACCGCCTCGTCCACGTCTCCGGCCTCACAGGCGTTGAGGAGCCGGTCGTGCAGGCCGGCCGAACGGCAGTTGCCGCCCTCACTGAAGCGTCGTCGCTCCAGACGGCGGATGAGCGGTGTGTAGCGGGCGGCGGTGGCGGCGGCGGCGCGATTGCCGCTGACTCGGACGAGGACGTCGTGCAACTGATCGTCGGCGCGCAGAGCGGACTCCACATCACCTGCGCGGACCGCCTCCGCGAACCGCACGTTGGCCGCGCGCATCGCCTCGACGTCCGCGGCGAACAGCCGGGGCACGGCGGCCCGCGTGGCCAGCTCGTGCATGGCCCCGACCACGGCCGCCGCGTCCCGCACGTCGGCGGCCACGACCGGCGTCACCTTCGTGTAGCTCTGCGGCTTGCTCTCCAGCAGCCCTTCGTCGACGAGCCGTGCGAACGCCTCACGCACCGGCGCCCGGGACAGCCCGAGCCGCTCGGCGAGCTCGGCGTCGCGCACCACCGCACCGGGTTCGATCTCCCCGGCGACGATGGCGTCCCGGATCGCTTCGTACGCGCGATCCCTGAGCAGGGTCCGGGGGACGGGTCGTATCGCATCCACAACTGAAATGTTAGATGTCAGACCGGTCGGCACACAAGGGTGCGCTCGGTAGCGCACACAGCGATGTGGCCCGCACCGAAGTACGGGCCACACACCGCTCGTCCCGCTTTGCGTCGCCTCGCCTCAGACGACCCACGGCCAGTCCGCGTCGCGCGCGCCTTCCAGCAGCGGAATCATCCGGAAGGCCGCGTCGGAGAGCCCCCCGAAAGTGTGCCGGTTGCCCGACCCGGACGGGCCGTGGCCCGCCCGGTACCCGGCGAGGTTCCAGGTGTAGACCGGTACGTCGGCCGGTACCTGCTCGGTCGGGTCGCCGTGCACACTGTGGCCGTACTGCTCGTCCGTGACGATCACCACCCGGTCGTGCCCGCGGTAGTGGCGCCGGACCGCCTCGGTCGTGTCGGTGCCGCCCAGGTCGCCGAAGCGGTCCAGGATTCTCAGCACCGACTCGCCCTCGCGGAACGACACGCGCTTGCTCGACGTACCGAACTCGACCAGATCCGCGCCCGCCGCCCGCAGCGCGAGCGCCGAGCCGAAGATCGCCGCCGCGTCGGCCCGGGTGAGCTCCGAACGGTCGGACAGCCGGGAGAAGAACATCGAGCCCGAGCGGTCGACGAGGACGAGCGTCCGCCCGTCCAGAGCCGGCACATTGGCCAGCGAGTGTCCGAGCGCCTGCTCCAGCGGATACGACCAGCGCAGCGAGGGCGCGTGCCGGTACGCGGCGAGGTACCGGAAGGGGAACTGCCGCGAGCGCGCGACCTCGGCCTGGTCGCTGATCCTGGCGGCGACCCACGCCGCGACCTCGTCGCTCACTCCCGCCCCGTCGAAGTTTCGCAGGTTGCGCACCAGCGCCATCGCCCCCATGGACGGGATGACCGCCTCCCAGGCCGCCTTGTCCATCGGGCCCTGCAGCCAGCCTGCCAGCGCCTCCCAGGTCATGCCCGCGTCCGCGAGCCGCCCCGCGCCGCCCGCGCCGGTCACGACCTTGCGCCGCTTGGCCGGCCGCAGCGCCATCAGGTCACGGTGTGCGGTGAGCACGGGCAGCGACTTGGGGACGATGGCCGTGTCCGGGTTGTGGCGCCGGTCCAGCGCGTACTGGAACAGCTCGCCCTGCCACGGCTTGTCCGGGTCCGGCGCCGCGTGCACCAGATTGAGGATGTCGCCGAAGCGGTAGCCCTTGGACGCGGTGTCGTACTTCAGCAGCGACTTGCCGCTGTAGAGCCGCCGTACGGCATCGGCGATGCCGCGCTTGACGGGCTTGGGAATATTGCGGCCGTACCGGGAGGTCCAGTAGGCGAGCAGTTCGCCGGGCTCGTCTGGGCGCCGCAGTACGGAGTCGATGACCTGACGGTTGGTAGGACCGTCGGTGGCGTTCGCGTCGAGCCGCGCCTTCACGTACTCGGCGGCGCCCACGATGGCGGCCGTACGCAGGTTGCCCTCGCCGCGCAGCCAGCCGAGCAGGCCGGCCGTCCACGCCGGGTCGGTGACAGCGAGCCGGCGGACGAGCGCGGTGAACCGGTCGTCGCGGTCCTCGCCACTCTCGTAGAAGGTCTTCTGCGCCACGAAGTTGGCGATCGACAGCAGGAACAGTTCCGAGCGCTCGTCCCGCTCACGCCCGCGGCCACCCTGGTGGGTACGGAGCACCCGCCCCGTCGAGGTGACCCGCGAGGTGGGCCGCGCCTTGGCGGCCTTGGTGTTGAATCGCGCCATGATGAATTCCCCCCATTCGCCAGCACTTCGTGCGTGGAACGGATTTTTTGGAGGGAGGCGCGGCAAAAGGAGGGTGCCCGAGGTCGAGATCGGCGACGGTCGCTTATAAACTGGCGCGTCTTCCGTTCCGCCACACCGACCTGAGGTCGATGACGGGATTTGAATCCGCATGAGGAGCTATCCCCACCAGTTCCCGAAGTATCCGCTGCCTTCGCACCGGGCACCCACCATTTGCCGCGCCTCCCCGAGATCGAATCGCGCACCGGGAGGTGCCTGAATTTCTGGGTGTCCAGAGATCGAAGCCGGCGGAACCGACGTAGGTGCTCTAACCCCTGAGCTACACCGGCGCGTTGTACCGGTGACGGGACTCGAACCCGCGGCCGCCCCATTATGAGTGGAAGTAGGTCCTGCCTTCGCACCTGGACGTTCATCACTCTAGGAGGCTTACCGCGGGCCGAGCGACCCAATTAATTATCCGCGCTTCTGCCGCTTCCAGGGCCCCGTGATCGCCAGCATGATCCCCGGCGTCTGGATGTTGGCGTACAGCGTCTTCCCGTCCGGCGAAAAGGTCACGCCGGTGAACTCGCTGTATTCGGGCGCTTCTTCGGTACCGGCGTTGAGTTCGTTGCGGGCGATCGGGTACGTACGTCCGCTGTCCGTCGCGCCGAACAGGTGCTGGACGCCCTCGCCGTCCTCGGCGATGACCAGGCCGCCGTACGGGGAGACGGTGATGTTGTCGGGGCCGTCGAAGGCGCCGTCGGCCGACGGGTCGGGGTTCACACCCAGCAGGACCTTGAGGGTGAGCGTGCGGCGCTTGGGGTCGTAGAACCAGACCTGGCCGTCGTGCTGGACGGGACTCTCGGCGCGGGCGTACGAGGAGACGATGTAGGTGCCGCCGTCGCCCCACCACATGCCTTCGAGCTTGCGGGCCCGGGTGATCTCCCCGGCGCCGAACTGCTTGCGCACGTCGACGGTCTTGGCGTCGCGGTCGGGTACGTCGACCCAGTCGACGCCGTACACCGTGCCGATCTTCGTTGCGCGCGAGAGGTCGTCGACGAACTTGCCGGCGGAGTCGAAGCACTTGGGCGCCTGGAGGGTGCCCGCGGTGTCGGAGAGGGTGCGGAAGTTGCCGTGGCCGTGGTGGCACTGCTGGGGCGGAGTCCAGCGGTAGAGAAGGCCGTTGGGGGACGCGGCGTCCTCGGTGAGGTAGGCGTCGCCACGCTTGGGGTCGATGACGACGGCCTCGTGGTTGTAACGCCCGAAGAACTTCAGGGGCTTGGGGTTCCGGTTGGCGCGCTTGTCGGAGGGGTCGACCTCGAAGACGTACCCGTGGTCCTTGGTCATGCCGTTGACGCCGGCGCGGTCGGAGTTCTCCTCGCAGGTGAGCCAGGTGCCCCAAGGGGTGCTGCCGCCCGCGCAGTTGGTGGAGGTGCCGGCGATGCCCACCCACTCGGCGACATGGCCGCCAGGACGCACCTCGACGACCGTGCAGCCGCCGGACGCGGCGGGGTCGTAGACGAGGCCCTCGGTGAGCGGCACCGGGTACTTCCAGTCGGCGCGCGGGCCCTTCAGCTCGTGGTTGTTGACGAGGAGCGTGGTACCGCGCGGGCCCGCGAAGGCGGCCGTGCCGTCATGGTTGGAGGGGGTGATCTCACCGGACTCCAGCGTGGTCTTCCCGCTGTACGTGATCACGCGATAGGAGAATCCGGCGGGCAGCGCCAGCAGACCCTTG
Organism: Streptomyces sp. NBC_01390; assembly: GCF_045040105.1. Taxonomy (NCBI): domain Bacteria; kingdom Bacillati; phylum Actinomycetota; class Actinomycetes; order Kitasatosporales; family Streptomycetaceae; genus Streptomyces; species Streptomyces sp. NBC_01390. The sequence goes on from NZ_CP109551.1 coordinate 3,018,941, forward strand.
GGGTCGGGCAGGAGCGGCCCGTAGCCGACTCCGTGATGCCTGTCCGCCGATTCCCCGGCCGTGCTCTCCGTGGCCGCGAGGGCCCCCGGCGCGGTGGCGAGGGCGCCGACACTGCCGGCCAGCGCGACCCCGGCCGAGGTGATCGCGGACTGTCTGCCGAAGTCCCTGCGGGTGAGCGACATGATGTCTCCTGTAACGGTGGACGTCCCGTGACCGCCACCGTCCCGCCCCAGTCTGAACAGGGCCTGAACGGAGGGCGACTTCACAGCCCCCGCTTCCATAAGGCCCCCCAGAGGCAGCTGCCCCGAAGGGGCACTGCCGAGGGGCGCGGGGAACTGCGCGACCAGCCACAACGCACCCGCAGCCGGAGACCGGCCCACACCACCCCCGGTAGGCAGCTGCCCCGAAGGGGCACTGCCGAAGGGGCGCGGGGAACTGCGCGACAAGCCACGACGCACCCGCAGTCGGCGTCGGCCCGCACCACCCCCCACACCTTCCGCCCCGCTCAACCCCCTTGCTGCGACCGCGCCTTGAACGCCGCCTTCCGCGCCTCCTTGGCAACCCGCTTGTCCGGATGCAACCTCCCCATCGCCTCCAGCACGTCCGGCGTAGCCGGATGGTCCACCCGCCAGGCCGTCTCGAAGAAGCCACCGTGCTGCTGGGCGAGTCCCTCGACCAGCCCGATCAGCTCCGCCGAGTTGCCCTCGGCCGCGAGCTGCGCGGCCACCGTGTCGATGGTCAGCCAGAAGACCATCGCCTCGGACGGCGCCGGCACGTCCGGCGCGCCCTGCTCGCTGAGCCAGACCCGGGCGAGGCCGCCCAGTTCGGCGTCGTCGAGGACCTCGCGCAGCGCGGGTTCGGCCCCGGCGCCGACGAGGGACAGCGCCTGCTGGCAGCGCAGCCGCCGCAGCGGCGCACCGGCGTCGCCGCCCCGCGCCGCCGAGAGCAACTCCCGTGCCGCGGCGAGAGGTTCGCGGCGCGTCAGCCACTGTTCGGTCTCGGCCCGCGCGGCCGTCTCGGGGAAGGCCGCCGTGCCGTCGAGCAGCGCGTCCGCGCCCTTGTCGGCGAGGTCGCCGACGGCGGGCGCCTCGAAGCCGGCCTCCAGCAGCCGGGCGCGTACGCCGTACAGGCCGAGCGGGGTCAGCCGCACCATGCCGTAGCGGGACACGTCGGTGTCGTCGCCCGTCGGCGTACCCTCGGCGGAGTCGTCGATGTCCGCCATGAGCGCCTCGTCGACGGGCTGGTAGGCGACGAGCCCGATGGGTTCGAGCAGCCTGAACTGGTCGTCGAGGCGCATCATCATGTCCGAGACCTGCTCCAGGACGTCGTTGGTCGGCTCCCCCATGTCGCTCGGTACGACCATCGACGCGGCCAGCGCCGGCAACGGCACCGGCCCGTCGGCAGGCCCGGCCTCGCTGACGCTCAGCAGGTACAGGTTGGCGAGCACACCGTCGAGGAAGTCGGCCTCCGCCTCGGGGTCCCAGTCCAGCTGGGAGAAGTCGACCTCCGCGCTCTCGTCCATGCCGCCGACGAGATCGTCGAGGTCGGGCACGCTCGCGTCGGCCAGGACCGTCTCCAGCGCCCCGAGCCACACCGCGAGCACCTCGTGCGGCGACCCGGAGGTGAGCAGCGCCAGATCCTCGCCGACGGTGACGGTGCCCTCTTCCTCGTCGACGACCTCCACGAGCCCGGCGTCCACGGCGACCCGCCACGCCTCACCGGCGTCCGCGAGCGCGTCCTCGACGCCCGCCCCAGCCGTAGCTTCGCCCTCGGCTTCACCCTCGATCAGGCCCAGAGCCCGTGCCGCCGCGGCCAGTTGCTCCTGGACCAGTTCGCCGCCGGCCCCGACCCTGGTGTCCGGTCCGGCCCAGCGGGCGAGCCGGGCGGCGCGGGACACCAGCGGGGCGGCGAGCGCGTCCCGCGCCAGTTCCGCTTCGGAGTGCAGTCGCACCGGCGGCAGGGGGGAGCTGTCTGACATCGGCTGTTTTCTCCTCAGGCGCCCGAATGGCCGTACGACCGGCATCCGGATGTGCCCGGAGTCCGACGACGGCGTCTGACGACCGTACGACGTTGTGTTGAGGGCCGTACGACTCAGCCGCTCAGCCTAGACGGATTTGGCACCATGCCGCCCGGTTCATGAACCTGTCAGAGCTGGCACATGGCTGAAACCTTGACAAGTGGCGTGACCAGGCAGGAGATTGACGCGCGTAGAAGTCGAGGGGAAGCCGGTCCACCGCATCGCCTTGTCTTCCGCCAGGTTCTATCGTGTTCACTGTTCTCCCAAGCCGGGCGTTCACTGCCGAACGCCCGGTACCGAGCCTTCGGTGCGAAGCTTTTCGCACCGGGAGTTCACCCGATGTCTACGCGCGTCGCCAGCCGCCCTGCAGCTCGCGTTCCCCCCACGGCACCACCCTTAGCACCTTCGTCCCGGCACCCATGTTTGTCCCCGGAGGGATCCCGTTGCCGAGCAAGTCTTCCGCGCGCCTCGGCGCGCTCACTGTCGCCGCCGTCTGTTCCACGCTCGCCACCCTGGTGGTGCTGCCGTCGACCGCTCACGCCGACACGGTGCGTATTCATGACATCCAGGGCACCACGCGCCTGTCGCCGCTCGCGGGCCAGAAGGTCACGGACGTGGCGGGAATCGTCACCGGTGTCCGTACCTATGGTTCGTCGCGCGGGTTCTGGATCCAGGACACGGCCCCGGACGCCGACCCGGCCACCAGTGAGGGCGTCTTCGTCTTCACCAGCTCCAAGCCGACCGTCGCGGTCGGCGACTCGGTCACCGTGACCGGCACGGTCTCGGAGTACGTGCCGGGCGGCGCCTCGTCCGGCAACCAGACGGTGACGGAGATCGTCAAGCCGACGGTCACCGTCGTCTCCAGCGGCAACGCGGTCCCGGCCCCGGTCGTCGTCGACGCCCGGTCCGTACCGGCCGCCTACAGCCCGGCCGGCGACACCGCCGCGAGCGGTTCGGTGAACGCGCTGACGCTGCAGCCCAAGAAGTACGCCCTGGACTACTACGAGTCCCTCGAGGGCATGAACGTCCAGGTCAAGGACGCCCGCGTGGTCACCGCCACCGACCCGTACACCGAGCTGTGGGTCACGGTGAAGCCGTGGGAGAACCCCAACTGGCGGGGCGGCACGGTGTACGGCGCGTACACCTCGCAGAACACCGGCCGGCTCCAGATCCAGTCCCTGGGCGCGGTCGCCGACTTCCCGACCGCGAACGTCGGCGACAGCCTCAAGGGCGCCACGACCGGCCCGCTGGACTACAACCAGTTCGGTGGCTACACGCTCGTCGCGGGCGAGCTCGGCACCCTCAAGCAGGGCGGCCTGAAGCGCGAGACGACCCGCAAGCAGTCGCGTAACGAGCTCGCGGTGGCGACGTACAACGTCGAGAACCTCGACCCGTCGGACAGCACCTTCGCCGCGCACGCCGCCGCGATCGTGAACAACCTGCAGTCGCCCGACATCCTGTCCCTGGAGGAGATCCAGGACAACAACGGTGCGACGAGCGACGGTACGGTCGCCGCCGACCAGACGGTCAAGAAGCTGATCGACGCGATCGTGGCGGCGGGCGGCCCGGCGTACGAGTCGCGCTCCATCGACCCGGTCAACCTCGCGGACGGCGGCGAGCCCGGCGGCAACATCCGTCAGGTGTTCCTGTTCAACCCGGCGCGGGTCTCCTTCACCGACCGGCCGGGCGGCGACGCCACGACCGCCGTCGGTGTCACCAAGGACCACGGCAAGGCGGCCCTGACCCTCTCGCCGGGCCGAATAGACCCGACGAACGTGGCCTGGACGAACAGCCGCAAGCCGCTCGCGGGCGAGTTCGTCTTCCGCGGCAAGACCGTCATCCTGATCGCCAACCACTTCGCTTCGAAGGGCGGCGACCAGGGTCTCACCTCGCAGTTCCAGCCGCCGGCGCGCAGCTCGGAGACCCAGCGTCACCTCCAGGCGACCGCGGTGAACACGTTCGTCAAGGACATCCTCAAGGTCCAGAAGAACGCGGACGTGATCACGCTCGGCGACATCAACGACTTCGAGTTCTCCGACACCGCGAAGCTGCTCGAGGACGACGGCGCGCTGTGGTCGGCGATCAAGTCGCTGCCGAAGAGCGAGCGTTACACCTACGACTACCAGGGCAACAGCCAGGTCCTGGACCAGATCCTGGTCAGCCCGTCGATCAGCCGCGGCTGTGACTTCGACTACGACTCCGTGCACATCAACTCGGAGTTCAACGACCAGATCAGCGACCACGACCCGCAGGTGCTGCGCTTCCAGCCGTAACTCCGGAACTCCCGGAACTCCCTCTGGAGAGGCTGGATCAGGGCTGGATCAGGGCTGGTTGAACACACCGTTCAGCCAGCCCTGCCAGGCTGTCTCGCACTCCTTGATGTCGGCGCCCGGCGTGAAGTCGTGCAGGGAGATGCCGACCGGGTAGCCCCAGTGGTTGCGCCCGAAGAAGCGAGTGAGCCCCCGGTCGGTGCGCAGCCCGATGAAGTAGGCGTTGCGGAAGTCGACCACGGCCTCGAACTCGTCGGGCCCCTGGACAGTCACCCGCGAACCGACCGGCACGTCCTCCCCGACCCCGAGCGCCCGCCCGACGGCGGCGAGGGCGTCGGCTGCCTTGGACGCCTCGGGCCCGTCGAAGGTGGCGAACGCGGCAGGCCGGGGCGCGAAGTGGGTCAGGTACTCGCGCAGGGTGTGCAGATAGAAGTCGGTGTGCCGGGCGGCGCCGTCGTACTGGTTGTCCCAGTCGTCCACGAAGATGCCACTGTGCACGTACCGCACCCAGGCCCGGCGGCCGTCGTCACGCGGCTCGACCGTGTAGTCGAGCTGGTTGAGGGTCTGCTCGGAGATGCCGTCGACGTTCTCGACGCGATTGGTGTAGCGGTGCGGCGGGTCCCAGGCGATGACCTTGGACCCGAAGGGCCCCCTGCCGCCGACCCGCGGCTCCGGCGGCTCCATCGGCCACAGATATCCTCCGGTCCCCGTGGTGAACGCCTCCCACACCTCCTCCGGACTGGCGTCGACCTCGAACTCACGAGCGATCTCGAATTCCCTGGAAACTTCTTCGGACATGGCGCTCACTCCTGATTCTCCGCAGTGCCTGTGATCTCTACGATCTTGTCGATATCCACGGTGCCGGCGACGTCAACGCTGTCCGCCGTACCGGAAGTCGGCTCACCGGCCTCACCAGCCTCGCCGACCGGAGGTTTGACCGTCGGATGCACCGCCACGACGATCCGGTGGTCGCGCCCGCCCTCGACGCCGGGCGAGTCGTACTTGCGCACCAGCGCGCTGACACCGGCCGTCAACTCGTCGATGAACGCGGCCCGGTCGCCGGCGGAGGCGAACCGCACCTCACCGTCGAGCGCATAGGTGGCGAGCCGCTTACGGGCCCGGGCGGCCCCGGTGACCAGTGTGCCTACGTCCCGCACCAGCCGCGCCCCGACCGCCAGCAGCCAGCGCGCGGAGAGCTGGTCCCGGAACCGGTCGGGATCGGGCTGTACGGCGGCCAGGGCGAGCGGCGAGATGACGTACGACGCGGCGGTCGCCCGCATCAGCCGTTCGTTGACATTGCCCTTGCGGCGCTCCCCGGCCAGCTCGACCAGCCCGTGCCGCTCCAACGCCTTGAGGTGGTAGTTCACCTTCTGCCGGGGCAGTCCCACCTTGCCGGCCAGCATGGCGGCCGACGCGGGCCCGGCGGCCAGCTCGGCGAGCAGCCGGCCCCGTATGGGGTCCAGCGAGACGGCGGCGGCCGCCGGGTCCTCGATCACGGTGACGTCCAGCATGGCTCCACCGTGCCACCGAAAACTTTTTTTGTCCAGGGGAGAAAATTCTTCGGCGAGGATCGTAATGATGAAGCGTTACTTACACACACCCGGTACAAGAATTAAGTAGAGCTTCACGAATGCCTCGCCGAGACTACTGCCATGACGACACCACCCACGCCGCCCCCTCCCCCCTTCGGCCGCGCCCTGTGCGCGATGGTCACCCCCTTCACCGCAGAGGGGGCCCTGGACCTCGACGGTGCGCAGCGGCTCGCCGACCGACTGGTGGCCGGGGGCTGCGACGGCCTCGTCCTCTCCGGTACGACGGGCGAGTCCCCGACCACGACGGACGCGGAGAAGTCCGCTCTGGTACGGGCGGTCCGGGAGGCGGTCGAAGGGCGGGCGTCAGTCGTCGCCGGCGTCGGCACCGCGGACACCCTGCACTCCGTGGAACTGGCACGGGCGGCCGAAAAGGCGGGCGCGGACGGCCTGTTGGCGGTCGCTCCCTACTACAGCAGGCCCCCGCAGGACGCCATCGAGGCCCACTTCCAGGACCTGGCGGACGCCACCGCCCTGCCCCTGATGCTGTACGACATCCCGGGCCGCACCGGTGTCCGCATCGACCCCGCGACGATGATCCGCCTCGCCGCCCACCCGAGGATCGTCGCCGTCAAGGACTGCGCGTACGACCTGATGGGCACTCAGAAGGTGCTGTCCCGGACCGACTTGGCGATCCACACGGGCTGCGACGAGTACGTACTGGCGCTGTACGCGCTGGGGGGCGCCGGATACGTCAGCACCGTGGCGAATGTGATCCCCCGTCACTTCCGGTCGATCATCGACGCGTTCGACGCGGGCCGGACCACCGAGGCCGCCCGCCTCCAGCAACAGGCGCTGCCGCTAATCGAGTTGATGATGGCGTCCGGCCTGCCCGGCGCGGTAACGGCCAAGGCCCTGCTCAGCGGGCTGGGCCTGCCCTCGGGTCCGGTACGGGCCCCGCTGAGGTCGGCAGGCCGAGAGGCGACGGACGCCTTGCTGGCGGCGTACGAGGACGTACGGGACATGCCGTAGGGCGCGGCGACCGAACGGAAAGGGACCCGTACCGCGCACACGAAGGCGGCGGTACGGGCCCTGGCCCCGGCCCCTGAAGGCCGACAGCAGGAAGTGCTCCAGCACGTCCTCCATCGGATCTACGAGTACGGGTAGGGGTACGGGGGTCCGTCAGTTGTGGCTGTGCAGGACGTCGTTCAGACCGCCCCAGACAGCGTTGTTCGGGCGGGCCTCGACCTTGCCCGTGACGGAGTTGCGGCGGTAGAGGATGTTGGAGGCGCCGGAGAGTTCGCGGGCCTTGACGATCTGCCCGTCGGGCATGGTGACGAGGGTGCCGGCGGTGACGTACAGCCCGGCCTCGACCACGCACTCGTCACCGAGGGCGATCCCGACGCCGGCCTCGGCGCCGACCAGGCAACGCTCGCCGATGGTGATACGGACCTGGCCGCCACCGGACAGCGTGCCCATCGTCGAGGCACCGCCGCCGATGTCGGAACCGTCGCCGACCACGACACCGGCGGAGATACGGCCTTCGACCATCGACGTACCGAGCGTGCCGGCGTTGAAGTTGACGAAGCCCTCGTGCATGACGGTCGTGCCCTCGGCGAGGTGCGCACCGAGGCGCACCCGGTCGGCGTCGGCGATGCGGACGCCCTTGGGGGCCACGTAGTCGGTCATGCGGGGGAACTTGTCGACGGACGTGACCTGGAGGTACAGGCCCTCGGCGCGCGCGTTGAGCCGCACCTTCTCGACGTCGTCCACGGCGACCGGGCCGAGCGAGGTCCAGGCGACGTTGGCGAGGTGGGCGAAAATGCCGTCCAGGCTCTGCCCGTGGGGCTGCACGAGCCGGTGCGAGAGCAGGTGGAGGCGGAGATAGACGTCGTGCGTGTCGAGGGGCTTGTCGTCGAGGGAGGCGATGACCGTACGGACCGCGACCACCTCGACGCCCCTGCGCGCGTCCGGCCCGACCGCTTTCGCCGCCCCTTCGCCGAGCGCCTCGACGGCCTGCTCGACGGACAGCCGCTCGGTACCGGCGGGGCCGGGCTCGGCGGACAGCTCGGGGGCGGGGAACCAGGTGTCGAGAACGGTGCCGTCGGCGGCAAGCGTGGCAAGCCCGGCGGCCACGGCGCCGGTGGTGCGGGAAGCAGTCGTGTCGGTCATGGAGAAAACCTAACGTGAGCCGCCCCACCCGGGCGAACCACTAGAAGCACATCTCAAGGACCGGGCAACGAAACCCGAGCAGTTCAAGGAAGCCCGGTAATCGAGGCGAGCCGGGCGGCAGGGAAGCAGTTCAAGGCCCCCTTGCAATCGGGCCGAGACGGGCGGGTGGGCGGGGAAGCAGTTTCAACGGCACCCAGCAAACGAACCGAGTCGGGCGGGCGGGCGGGAAAAGGCAGTTCGAGGGCACCCAGCAATCAAACCGAGACGGGCGGGTGGGTGGGAAACAAACCCCCCTACCCCCGCAACACCCTCCCGAACACCTCCCGAGCAAACCCCTCCTCATAAACACCCCCCGTAAGCAGCACCTGCAGACACATCCCGTCCAGCACCGCCACCAACGCCCGAGCCGTCACCGCATCCGTCCGCTCGGCCAACATCTCCGCAACCCCCTCCCCCCACTCCGCCGCGACAGGCCGCAACGCCGGCCGCCGAAGCGCCGCCAAATACAACTCGCACTCCAGCTCGACCCCCGCCCGGTCCCCCGACAACCACTCCCCCAGCAGTCCGGCGAGTTCCCCCGCCAGATCGACCCGGTCGTCCCGCAGCCCACCCCGCGCGGCCACCACCTTCGCGAACCCCTCGTTCGCCTGTCGCAGCGCGGCCACGAGAAGTTCGTCGAGGGTGTTGAAGTGATACGTCGTGGACCCCAGCGGCACATCCGCCTCGGCCGCCACCGACCGATGACTCAGCCCGGCGATCCCCTTCTCCCCCACCACCCGGATCGCCGCGTCGATGATCCGCTGGCGCCGCTCGGGGTCGTACCGCCGCCCCATCAGTGCGCACCGCCCATGTTGAGCACGATGACCCCGCCGATGATGAGCACGAGTCCTGCGACCTTCGCCACACTCATGCCCTCCCCGAGGAACACCGCACCGATCGTCGCGACCGCTGCCGTCCCGATGCCCGACCAGATGGCGTACGCCGTACCGACGGACACGGTCTTCAGCGTCTGGGCGAGCAGCACGAACGCGACGGCATACCCCAGTCCGGTCAGCACGGACGGCCACAACCTGCTGAAACCGTCGCTGTACTTCATGGCGGTCGTGGCACCCACCTCCGCGGCGATGGCTCCGACCAGCAACACATATCCCATGTGTACGAGTGTACACATCGATACGTACAGTCGTACACAACGCCTGCACGCAGCACCCGCGCAAATCCACCCGCACTCCGCACCACGCCATCAACTCCCCCACCCCTCGGTCTCATTGAGGAAACAACCCTTCTCACGGCACTGGACGTCCCCTAGCCTCGCGTCCATTACTGTTTCAACCACTCATTCACACGTTCGCCACAGGCGACGCCGGAGGAACAGCGCATGACAGAAGAAAAGCCCCGGCTCATCCCAAATCAACCCTGGGAGAACGGCTGGGCCCCGGACACCACGCGCGTGCCCGGGACGCGGCGGCTCTGGATGGCGGGCACCCTGGCCCTGTCGGTCGTGGCCGCCTGTGTGACCGCGATCGTCATCACGGACCGGGAGCCCGAGGAAACGGTGCCCGTGGCGAAGGCCCCTGCGGCGTCGCCCGGTTCGACGTACCCCGGTCTCCTCACCTTCGCCTCTCCGTCCGCGGCCGGCACGGAGCCCCCGGGCGGAAAGAGCGGCCTGTCGTCGGCGCAGCCGACCACGTCGGCCGCCACGACCCCCGCTCCCGCCCCGGACGTCAAGGGTTCCGCCTCCGCTCCCGTGTCGGAAGCCCCCAAGCCGCCCGCCGCGTCCCCGTCCCCCAGCAAGTCCTCGGCCGCTCCCTCGAGCCCGGACCGCTCCCTCCTGCGTTCCGTCGAGGCGGTCAACTATCCCGACCGCTACTGGCACGTGTCAGACGGCCTGGTGAAGCTCGATCAGGTCGGCGGTTCGGAGTCCCGCCAGGACTCCACCTTCAGCGTGGTCAAGGGGTTGTCCAACAACTCCTGCTACTCGTTCAAGACGCACGACGGCAAGTACCTGCGCCACCGCGACTTCGTCCTGCACGCCGACCGCAACGACGGCTCCTCGCTGTTCAAGCAGGACGCCACCTTCTGCGGCGGCTACTCCGGGTACACGGGCGCGGCCGTGCTCCAGTCGGTGAACTACCCCAACTACGCGCTGCGCCACAAGAACTTCCAGCTGCGCCTGGACCCGTACGGCTACAACACGACCAACCGGCAGGACTTCTACTTCCGCGTGGTGGCCCCGCTGGCCTGAGGCACATGCGAAACCTGAGTCACATGCGAAAGCGGCGGCACCCGAGAGGGGTGCCGCCGCTTTCGCATACGGTGTTGTCTCAGACGTTGCTCAGACGATGTCTCAGACGTTGAACCCGAGCGCCCGCAGCTGGTCGCGCCCGTCGTCCGTGATCTTGTCCGGGCCCCACGGCGGCATCCACACCCAGTTGATGCGCAGCTCGTTGACGATGCCGTCCGTGGCGGACTTGGCCTGGTCCTCGATGACGTCCGTAAGCGGACAGGCCGCCGACGTCAGGGTCATGTCGATCGTCGCGATGTTGGCGTCGTCGATGTGGATGCCGTAGATCAGGCCGAGGTTGACGACGTCGATGCCCAGTTCGGGGTCGACGACGTCGTACAGCGCCTCGCGGACCTCGTCCTCCGAGGCCGGCTTCATCTCAATGGTTGTCTCGCTCATGCCGTCTTCCTTTCGGCGGCGTCCGAGCCCAGAGCCTGGGCCGTCGCGTCCTTCCACGCCATCCAGCTCAGCAGCGCGCACTTCACCCGGGCCGGGTACTTGGAGACACCGGCGAACGCGACAGCGTCCTCCAGCACCTCCTCCATCGCGTCGTCCGGTTCGATCCTGCCCTTGGACTGCATCAGCTCCAGGAAGGTCTCCTGGATCTTCTGCGCCTCGGACACGTCCTTGCCGACCAGGAGCTCGTTCAGCACGGAGGCCGATGCCTGGCTGATCGAACAGCCCTGGCCCTCGTACGAGACATCGCTGATCGTCGTACCGTCGTACTTCACGCGCAGGGTGATCTCGTCGCCGCACGTCGGGTTGACGTGGTGCACCTCGGCGTCGCCGTCCCGCAGACCACGCCCGTGCGGGTGCTTGTAGTGGTCCAGGATGACTTCCTGGTACATCGAATCAAGCTTCATGCGATCGCTCGCCAATCTCCTCAGCCGAAGAAGTTCCGTACGTGCTCCAGCCCGTCGACCAGAGCATCGATCTCGGCCGGCGTGGAGTACAGATAGAACGACGCTCGCGTGGTCGCAGGAATTCCGTAGCGCAGGCAGACCGGGCGGGCGCAGTGGTGGCCGACGCGGACCGCGATGCCCTGCTCGTCGAGGACCTGGCCCACGTCGTGCGGGTGGATGTCGCCGAGCGTGAAGGAGATCGCCGCGCCCCGGTCCTCGGCCGTGCTCGGGCCGATGAACCGCAGGTCGGGGACGTCGCCGAGCCGCTTCATCGCGTACTCGGTGAGCGCGTGCTCATGGGCGAGGACCTTGTCCATGCCGATCGCGGAGAGGTAGTCGATCGCCGCACCGAGACCGACCGCCTGGGCGATCGGCGGAGTGCCCGCCTCGAACTTGTGCGGGGCGGGAGCGTACGTCGACGAGTGCATCGACACGGTCTCGATCATCTCGCCGCCACCGAGGAACGGCGGGAGGTCCTCCAGCAGCTCCTGGCGGCCCCACAGCACCCCGATGCCCGTCGGGCCGCACATCTTGTGACCGGTGAAGGCCACGAAGTCGGCCTGGAGGGCCTGTACGTCCAGCGGCATGTGCGGGGCGGCCTGCGAGGCGTCGATCAGGACCAGGGCCCCGACCTCCTGCGCCCGGCGCACGATCTTCTCGACCGGGTTGACCGTGCCCAGGATGTTGGAGACCAGCACGAAGGAGACGATCTTCGTCTTCTCGGTGATGACCTCGTCTATGTTCGAGAGGTCGAGCCGGCCGTCGTCGGTCAGGCCGAACCACTTCAGCTTCGCGCCCGTGCGCTGCGCGAGCAGCTGCCACGGCACGATGTTGGAGTGGTGCTCCATCTCCGTGATGACGATCTCGGTCTCGTGGTCGACCCGGTAGGGCTCGTCGGCCCAGCCCAGCATGTTGGCCACGAGGTTCAGCGACTCGGAGGCGTTCTTGGTGAAGATCACCTCGTCGCGGCTGGGCGCGTTGATGAACGCGGCGACCTTGTCGCGCGCGCCCTCGTACAGCGCCGTGGCCTCCTCGGCGAGCACATGGATGCCACGGTGCACGTTGGCGTTGTGCTGCTCGTAGTACTCGGACAGGGTGTCGATGACCTGGCGGGGCGTCTGTGAGGTCGCCGCGTTGTCCAGGTAGACGAGCTTCTTGTCGTCGTGGAGCACCCGGTCGAGGATCGGGAAGTCCTTACGGATCGCCTCGGTGTCGAGGAGGCCCGGCAGCTGTGTCACGCGGATACGCCACCCTTCGTGGTGTAAGCCTCGTAGCCCTCGTTCTCCAGCTTGTCGGCGAGTTCGGCGCCGCCGGACTCGGCGATCCGGCCGTCGGAGAAGACGTGGACGAAGTCGGGCTTGATGTAGCGCAGGATGCGCGTGTAGTGCGTGATCAGCAGGGTGCCGACCTCGCCCGACTCGCGGACGCGGTTGACGCCCTCGGAGACGATGCGCAGCGCGTCGACGTCCAGACCGGAGTCCGTCTCGTCGAGGATCGCGACCTTCGGCTTGAGCAGCTCCAGCTGGAGGATCTCGTGGCGCTTCTTCTCACCGCCGGAGAAGCCCTCGTTGACGTTGCGCTCGGCGAAGGAGGGGTCCATGTTGAGGCGCTGCATGGCCTCCTTGACCTCCTTCACCCAAAGGCGCAGCTTCGGCGCCTCACCGCGGACGGCGGTGGCGGACGTACGAAGGAAGTTGGAGACGGAGACACCGGGGATCTCGACCGGGTACTGCATCGCCAGGAACAGGCCCGCGCGGGCGCGCTCGTCGACGGACATCTCCAGGACGTCCTCGCCGTCGAGCAGCACGGTGCCGCCGGTGATCGTGTACTTCGGGTGACCCGCGAGCGAGTAGGCGAGGGTCGACTTGCCGGAGCCGTTGGGGCCCATGATGGCGTGGGTCTCGCCCTGCTTCACGGTGAGGTCGACGCCCTTGAGGATCTCCTTCGTGGCGTTGTCGGCCTCGACGGTGACGTGCAGGTCGTGGATTTCAAGCGTTGCCATGGGTTCCTCAGGACTCCTGGTTGAGGGAGACGAGCACATCGTCCCCTTCGATCTTTACGGGGTATACGGGGACGGGGCGCGTCGCGGGAAGGCCGGACGGCTTGCCGGTGCGGAGGTCGAAGCTGGAGCCGTGCAGCCAGCACTCGATCTGACAGTCCTCCACCTCGCCCTCGGAGAGCGAGACGTTCGCGTGCGAGCAGATGTCGTGGATCGCGAACACCTCACCCTCGGTACGGACGACCGAGACCGGCGTGCCGTCGAGTTCCACCCGCTTGGGGGTGTCCTCGTCCAGCTCGCTCAGCCCGCAGGCGCGTACGAACGTCGGGGAGGCAGTCATCAGACGGATGCCTCCAGCTCCTCGTCGATCTTCGCGAGAAGGCGGTCCTGGATGTCCTCGACGCCGATCTGCTGGACCAGCTCGGCGAAGAAGCCGCGGACGACCAGCCGACGGGCCTCGTCGGCCGGGATACCGCGGGCCATCAGGTAGAACAGCTGCTCGTCGTCGAACCGGCCGGTGGCACTCGCGTGCCCGGCGCCGACGATCTCACCGGTCTCGATCTCGAGGTTCGGTACGGAGTCCACCCGGGCGCCGTCGGTGAGAACCAGGTTGCGGTTCATCTCGTAGGTGTCGGTGCCCTCGGCCTTGGCCTCGATGAGCACGTCGCCGATCCACACCGCGTGGGCGCCCTCGCCCTGGAGCGCGCCCTTGTAGACGACGTTCGACTTGCAGTGCGGGGTGTTGTGGTCGACGAGGAGGCGGTGCTCCTGGTGCTGGCCGGCGTCCGTGAAGTACAGGCCGAACAGCTCGGCCTCGGCACCGGGGCCGGCGTAGGAGACGCGCGGGTGGAGGCGTACCAGGTCGCCGCCGAAGGTGACGACGAAGGACTTGAAGGTGGCGTCGCGGCCGATCAGCGCGTTGTGCTGGGCGACGTGCACGGCCTGGTCGTCCCAGTCCTGGACGGAGACGACGGTGAGCTTGGCGCCGTCGCCGAGGACGTACTCGACGTTGGCGGCGAGCACGGCGTCACCGGTGTGGTCGAGGACGACGACGGCTTCGGCGAAGGCGCCCAGCTCGATGACCTGGTGGCCGTAGGCCACTCCGCCCTCGCCGTGCACGGCGACGCGGATCGGCTCGGCGAGGACCGTCTCCTTGGGGACGGTGATCACACCGGCCACGTCGAAGGCGCTGTACGCCTGGGCGGCGACGCGGTCCACGGGGGTGCCGGCCCGCCCGAGGCGCGCGTCGTCGCGGCCGACGGCCTCGACGGTGACGCCCTCGGGTGCCTGGACGTCCACCTTGACACCGGTGCCGGTGGCGACGGCGGTGCCGTCGTGCAGCCCGCGCAGGCGCTCCAGCGGGGTGAACCGCCACTCCTCCTCGCGGCCGTGGGGGACGGGGAAGTCCGCCACGTCGAAGGACGGCGGCGCGCTCATGCGCGTCGCGACGGTCGACTCGGCGGCAGCGGCCACCGCGATCGAGCCGGCGGTGGTGGAGCCCACCGGAATATTCTGAGCCTCAGCCATGGCTGTCGGTCTGCTCTCTTTCCTGCGTAAGTGGCTTGCTGGGGACGGCGACCGGCGCTTAGCCGACCGAGCCTTCCATCTGGAGCTCGATCAGCCGGTTGAGTTCCAGCGCGTACTCCATGGGCAGCTCCTTGGCGATCGGCTCGACGAAGCCGCGCACGATCATCGCCATCGCCTCGAACTCGGTCAGACCGCGGCTCATCAGGTAGAAGAGCTGGTCGTCGGAGACCTTGGAGACGGTCGCCTCGTGGCCCATGGACACGTCGTCCTCGCGGACGTCGACGTACGGGTACGTGTCGGAGCGGGAGATGGTGTCCACCAGCAGCGCGTCGCACAGCACGTTGGACTTGGAGCCGTGGGCGCCCTCGCCGATCTCGACGAGACCGCGGTAGGACGTACGGCCGCCACCGCGCGCCACCGACTTCGACACGATGTTCGAGGAGGTGTTCGGCGCCATGTGGACCATCTTGGAGCCGGCGTCCTGGTGCTGGCCCTCGCCTGCGAAGGCGATCGACAGGGTCTCGCCCTTGGCGTGCTCGCCCATCAGGTACACGGCCGGGTACTTCATGGTGACCTTGGAGCCGATGTTGCCGTCGATCCACTCCATGGTCGCGCCCTCGTACGCCACGGCGCGCTTGGTGACCAGGTTGTAGACGTTGTTCGACCAGTTCTGGATGGTCGTGTAGCGGCAGCGCGCGTTCTTCTTGACGATGATCTCGACGACCGCGCTGTGCAGGGAGTCCGACTTGTAGATCGGCGCCGTACAGCCCTCGACGTAGTGCACGTAGGCACCCTCGTCGACGATGATCAGGGTCCGCTCGAACTGGCCCATGTTCTCCGTGTTGATACGGAAGTAGGCCTGGAGCGGGATCTCGACCTGCACGCCCTTCGGCACGTAGATGAACGAGCCGCCGGACCACACCGCGGAGTTCAGCGACGCGAACTTGTTGTCGCCGACCGGGATGACGGTCCCGAAGTACTCCTTGAAGAGCTCCGGGTACTGCTTCAGCGCGGTGTCGGTGTCGAGGAAGATGACGCCCTGCTCCTCCAGGTCCTCACGGATCTGGTGGTAGACGACCTCCGACTCGTACTGCGCGGCGACACCGGCGACCAGGCGCTGCTTCTCCGCCTCGGGGATGCCGAGCCTGTCGTACGTGTTCTTGATGTCCTCGGGCAGGTCCTCCCAGGACTCCGCCTGCTTCTCCGTGGAGCGCACGAAGTACTTGATGTTGTCGAAGTCGATGCCCGACAGGTCGGAGCCCCAGTTCGGCATGGGCTTCTTCTCGAAGAGGCGCAGGCCCTTGAGGCGGAGCTTGGTCATCCACTCGGGCTCGGACTTCTTCGAGGAGATGTCGCGGACGACGTCCTCGTTGATGCCGCGCTTGGCAGAGGCACCGGCCACGTCGGAGTCGGCCCAGCCGTATTCGTATGTGCCCAGACCCTCGAGCTCGGGGTGGGCAGTCTCCTCGATGGGGAGCGTCATGCTGGGTTCCTCCCGGCGGTACTTGCAGATGCTTTATGGGCGGTGGACAACGTGGTGGACAACTGTGGAGCGGGCGGAGCAGGTGGAGCGGGCGGAGCCGAGGCGTGCGAGGCCTTCGGGATGAATGTCGTGCACACACCGTCGCCGTGGGCGATGGTCGCGAGCCGCTGGACATGCGTTCCGAGCAGCTGGGAGAAGATCTCGGTCTCCGCCTCGCAGAGCTGCGGGAACTTCTCCGCGACATGGACCACCGGGCAGTGGTGCTGGCAGAGCTGCTCGCCGACCGGTGCGCTGCGCGCCGTAGCAGCGTACCCGTCCGCGCTCAGGCCCTTGGCCAGGGCTTCGGCGCGCTTTTCGGGGTCGGCGGCCTCGACCGCCGCGCGGTAGTTCGCGGCCTGCTCGGCGAACCGGGCCCGCGCGAAGGCGAGCACCGCCTCGTCGCCGCCCTCGCGCGCCGCGATCCAGCTCAGCGCGTCCATGGCGAGCTTGTCGTAGGACTGGTCGAAGGCGTCGCGTCCGCAGTCGGTGAGCGCGAAGGCCTTGGCGGGCCGACCACGGGTGCGTGCCCCGTAGACCCGCTGCTCACGCGGTTGTACGACGTCGTCGGCGACCAGCGCGTCAAGGTGACGCCGTACGGCCGCATGGGTCAGGCCGAGGCGCCCGGCGAGCTCGGCGACGGTCGACGGACCGTGGTCCAGGATGGACCGCGCGACCCGGTTGCGCGTCGAGCGCTCACCGGTCGCGACATCCTCCTGGGGGGCACCCATGGGGGCCTCCCGAACCTCGCCGACGTTTTTCACAACACCATTGTTGCGTAATTCCTCAGAGCGCGGCAAGCCGCGTCCCGCCTCCTCGACGGTGCCCTGCATCACTTAGGTTCACCTAACCTGACCTGCGGAAACGATCTTTGATCGATCAGCGGACAGCCCTGAGCAGCACAGGAGCAGGGCTGGAGCCGTCGCACACCGAGCCTGGACCCGGCCCCCGCGCACCGGGACGACTCCTCCCGTACCTAGACTCTGGACCCATGCGAAGCGAGCCCGTGGTCCAGGTCCAGGCCCTGGTGAAGCGGTACGGCACCAAAACCGCCGTGAACGGCCTCGACCTGGTGGCCCGGGCAGGCATCACCGCCGTACTCGGCCCGAACGGCGCGGGCAAGACGACCACCGTCGAGACCTGCGAGGGATACCGCAGACCGGACTCCGGGACCGTACGAGTCCTGGGCCTCGACCCGGTACGCGAATCCGCCGCCCTGCGTCCACGGCTCGGCGTGATGCTCCAGTCCGGCGGCGTCTACTCGGGCGCCCGCGCCGACGAGATGCTCCGCCACGTGGCCAAGCTGCACGCACACCCCCTGGACGTGGACGCGCTCATAGAACGCCTCGGCCTCGGCAGCTGCGGCCGGACGACCTACCGCCGCCTCTCCGGGGGCCAGCAGCAGCGCCTGGCGCTCGCGATGGCGGTCGTCGGCCGACCGGAACTGGTGTTCCTGGACGAGCCGACCGCCGGCCTCGACCCCCAGGCCCGCCGCGCCACCTGGGACCTGGTCCGCGACCTGCGCACCGACGGGGTCTCCGTCATCCTCACCACCCATCACATGGACGAGGCCGAGCAGCTCGCCGACGACGTCGCGATCATCGACGCCGGCAAGGTCATCGCCCAGGGCAGCCCGGACGAGCTGTGCCGCGGCGGCGCCGAGAACACCCTGCGCTTCATGGGCCGGCCGGGTCTGGACGTCGGCTCCCTGCTGAAGGCCCTCCCGGCGGACTGCACGGCCGTCGAGCTGACCCCGGGCGCATATCGCGTCGGCGGCAAGGTCAACCCACAGCTCCTGGCGACGGTGACGTCCTGGTGCGCCCAGCACGGGGTGATGCCGGACCGGATCTCGGTGGAACGGCACACCCTGGAAGACGTCTTTCTGGAGCTGACCGGCAAGGAGCTGCGTTCATGATTCCGGCCCACACAAGAATCTGCCGGGGGTCCGGGGGTTGTCCCCCGGGAAGACACAGCCTGGAGCTGACCGGCAAGGAGCTGCGTTCGTGACGACCGCCACCAAGGGGACCTACACCCCGCAGCCCGGTGCCGCCCCGCTCCCCCGCATGATCGGAGCCCAGGCGGCCCTGGAGACGAGGATGCTGCTGCGCAACGGCGAACAGCTGCTGCTGACCGTGGTCATTCCCACCCTCCTCCTGCTGCTGTTCGGCTCGGTGGACATCGTCGACACGGGCACCGGCAAGGCGGTCGACTTCCTCGCCCCGGGCATCCTCGCCCTCGCGGTCATGTCCACGGCCTTCACCGGCCAGGCCATCGCGACGGGCTTCGAGCGCCGCTACGGCGTCCTGAAGCGGCTCGCCTCCTCGCCGCTCCCCCGCTGGGGCCTGATGACGGCGAAAACAGCGTCCGTGCTGGTCACCGAGGTGCTCCAGGTCGCCCTGGTGACGGTGATCGCCTTCGCGCTCGGCTGGTCCCCGCACGGCAACCCCTTCGCCGTACTGCTGCTGCTCCTCCTCGGCACCGCCGCCTTCTCGGGCCTCGGCCTGCTGATGGCGGGCACCCTGAAGGCGGAGGCCACCCTGGCCGCCGCGAACCTCGTCTTCCTGCTGCTCCTGGTGGGCGGCGGGGTGATCGTCCCGCTGGACAAGTTCCCGTCCGGCGTCCAGGACGTGCTGGCCCTGCTCCCGATCTCGGCCCTGTCGGACGGGCTGCGGGACGTTCTGCAGCACGGTGCCGGCATGCCGTGGGGGGACCTGGGGATCCTCGCGGTCTGGGCGGTCGTGGGGCTGGCGGCGGCCGGCCGGTTCTTCCGCTGGGAATGAGCCGTAACGAGTCGGGACCGGCCGGGGGCCGGGGGACCCCTCGTGAAAGCGTGCACAAGCAGCCGCCTACGATGGGACGCGTGCCAAAGATGACCCCCGCCGAGGCCCTGTCCGCCCTGCGGAACCCGCTCGCCTTCATCGCCGCCCGCTGGACCCCGACCCCCCGGACGGTTCAGCGCGCGGCGCTCGCCGCGCTCGTCATGTCGGTGGTCATCGTGGTCACCGGCGGTGCCGTACGACTGACCGGATCGGGCCTCGGCTGCCCGACCTGGCCCAAGTGCACCGACGACTCGCTCACGACGACGAGCGCGATGGGCGTGCACGGCGTCATCGAGTTCACCAACCGCATGCTGACCTACGTGCTGTGCGCGGCGGTCGGCTGGGCGATCATCGCCGCCCGCTCGGAGAAGCCGTACCGGCGCAGCCTCACCCGGCTCGGCTGGGCGCAGTTCTGGGTCGTCATGAGCAACGCGGTCCTGGGCGGCGTCGTCGTCCTGGTCGGCCTCAACCCCTACACGGTCGCGGCCCACTTCCTGCTGTCCTCCGCCCTGATCGCGGTCGCCGCGGTGATGTGGCAGCGCACGCGGGAGGGCGACGAGGCACCCCGCCCGCTGGTCGGCACGGCGGTGCGGCAGTTGGTGTGGTTCCTGGTGGTCGCCACGGTGCTGCTGATCGCCGTCGGCACGGTGGTGACCGGGTCCGGCCCGCACGCCGGCGACTCCAGCGAGATCGAACGCATGCCGCTGAACTGGGAGAACGTCAGCAAGCTGCACGCGGTGCTCGCCTGGATCGTGGTGACCCTGACCTTCGCCCTGTGGTTCGTCCTCAAGGCGGTCGACGCCCCCAAGGGCCCGCTGGACCGTACGCGTGACCTGTTCCTGGTCCTGCTCTCCCAGGGGATCATCGGGTACGTCCAGTACTTCACGAACCTTCCCGAGGTCCTGGTCGGCCTCCACATGCTCGGCTCCGCGCTGGTGTGGATCGCCGTTCTGCGTGTCCTGTTCTCCCTGCGCGAGCGCACCGGGTCCGACGCCCTGGCCGGCGTACCCGGCCCCGCGACCGAGGCGACGGTCGGCACGCGCGCGTAATCGTTCTTCAGGGCATCAGCTGTACGAGGCCACCAGGCGGTCGATCGCGCCGCCCAGGTAGTCCCGCGTCAGCCCGGCACGTCGCTCGCGCCACCCGTCCGCGACCGGCCCGCCCTTCTGCCGGTACCGCCGTCGCGCGATGTCCGCGACGACCTCCTCGGGTGCTCCCAGCCCCGGCAACAGGTCCAGCGCCTCCCGTTTCGAGACCAGGCTGCCGTCCCTCAGGGTCATGGTCGCCCGGGCGAAGGTGACCAGCCCCAGATCGACCCAGACGTCCTGAGTCCAGAGGCGGGCCTTGTCCACGGTGGGCCGCCAGAAGTCGCGCTGGTCGCGTACGACGAAGTCGGTCAGCTGCCGGTCCGGTACCGCCGGAAGCAGTTCCCCGGGCGCCTTCCCGTACAGCACCCGTCCGAAGGCGTGCAGTTCGCGCCGGGTCACCGGGGTGACGGTCCGCCGGAACAACTGGCTGTGCGCCCAGGTGAGGTGCCGTCGCTCGGGGTCGGCCGTCGTCGTGTCGGACAGGTAGGTGCAGTGCAGCAGCGGAGCGAGCGGGTCCGCGCGCAGACGGGCGTGCAGCTTTCCCACCCTCCAGGCGGTGCCCGGCCCGATCGGCCCCTCCAGGACGGCGATCAGGTCGAGGTCGCTGCGGCCCTCCTGGTAGTCGCCGCCGGCGAGCGATCCATGGGCCCAGACAGCGACCGGGGCGAGCGCTCGCAGCTCACCGAGGAAACGGTCGAGCAGGGCGTCGGTCATGGCATCCGATTGGGCATCCGAGCGAGTCGCGTGTGTCGTCATGCCTTCAGTCTTCACAGCTCACCCCAGCCCGTACACGCGCCGCGCGTTGCCCGCCGCGATCATTCCGGCCACCCGTTGCGCGTCCGCCAGCGACCACGCCCCCTCGGCGACCCAGCCGCCGAGCACCCGGCCGAGGGCCTCACGGAAGAGACGCGCGCCCACCACATGGAGTTCCGGCAGGGCCTGGGCGCCGCTGGAGAAGAGGATCTTGCCGAAGGGGGCGAGTTCGAGGATCTCGGCGAGGATGGCGGCGGCCCGGGCGCCGGTACGGACGAGGGCCGCGCCCAGGTCGGCGTACACATGCGGGAAGACACCGGCGAGGTGGGCCGCGTGCCGGTGGTAGGGGTACCCGTGCAGCAGCACCAGGTCGGTGCCGAGCCCGGCCGTCGCCCGGACGAAGTCCGTGAGCAGGACCGGATCGGTGCGGTCGATGCGTAAGCCGGGTTCACCGAACCCCGCGTGGAGCTGGAGCGGCAGGCCCGAGGCGACCGCGATCCACAGCAGGTGGCGCAGCAGCACGGGGTCGCTGAGCGGGCCGCCGACCCTGCGTCCGGCCAGCCAGCGGCCCGCCGCGCCCCGTACCTCACCCGGCCCCGGCGGATCGGGGGCCAGCGCCAGTCCGTGCCGTACGCCCGCGACGGAGGTGAAGGCCACAGCGCTCGTCGCCGCGCCGTGCACCGACTCGGCGAGGTTGGCGAGGAAGGACTCGACGGTGCCCGAGGTGTCGGCCACCTGCTCGGCCAGGAGTTCGAGCCGGACGATCTCATGGGCGTCGGCGGCCCCCGCGGAGGCCATCTCGGCGGGCCCGGTGAGGTCGCCCGGCAGCCCGGCGTCGACAAGATATGTCGTGATTCCGCTCCCCCGCAGCAGCCGTCGGCCCGATTCCAGTACGCCGAGTTCACGGCGCCGGGCGAGATAACGGGCGGGGGGAGCATGCGGTTCCAGGCCGAGCAGCGGGGGGCACCAACGGCGTACGGCGAACCCGGTCTGGGTGTCGAAGAGGGTGGTCCCGGCGGCGGGCGGCCCCTCGGTACGCGCGAGCTGGGCCTCGAAGGTGCCGAGACCCAGCTCTGTTCTCAGTACGCCGTGGCAGTACTGGTCCACGAGGGACGGCGTGTCGATCATCCGGGCTCCCCGTGTCTGGACCGTGTGTACCCAAGGTCCTAACGGGTGAACCGACCATCAGGTGTTGCTCGCGCACACCCCGTGGGAACGACCGACGCCGACCGGCCACTCCCCGCACTCACTGCTTGCCCGGGCCACCCACCTGGATTCCCGCCATACGCGTCCACTCGTACGGTCCGGTCGTCACCTTGGCCGCGAACTCACCGTCGAAGTCCTCGTGGACGGTGATGCCGGCCTTCTCGACGGCCTGCTGGGCGATCGCGTAGGTGGGGGCCACGAGGTCGCCCCAGCCGCCGTCCTCGCCGACGAGCACGATGCGAGCACCGCGCTCCCCGATGTAGGCCACCTGCCCCTCGGCCCCACCGTGCTTCTCGGCGAAACCGTTGATCTGCTTGGCGAGCCTGGCCACCCTGCGTTCCTGCGTATCTGCCATGCCCAGGATGCTACCGACGGGTAGATCAACTGGCGACGGCAAGGGGAAGTGGCCTTGCCCACGTACCGCCGGCCGACTGGCGCGCCCCTTCAGGGGCGCGGGGCGGTGTCTATCTGCGGCTCCGCCGCGTGGGCGCGACCAGCCGCGGCGGACCCGCGGCCGACTACCTCAGGAAGGGATCCACAGCCACAGCAACGAACAGCAGCGAAACATAGGTGATCGACCAGTGGAACAGCCGCATCTCCTTGAGCTTGCCGCCGGCCACCTCAGCCCGCGCACGCCCCTGCAGGGCATGCGCCTCCCACAGCCACCAGCCGCCCGCCACCAGCGCGACCGTCGTGTAGAACCAGCCGGTGTAGCCGAGCACGGTGAGCATCAGCGAGACCGCGACCATCGCCCAGCTGTACGCCACGATCTGCCGGGCGACCGTCTTGTTGGAGGCGACGACAGGGAGCATCGGCACGCCCACGCGCGCGTAGTCGTCACGCACCTTCATGGACAGCGGCCAGTAGTGCGGCGGGGTCCAGAAGAACATGACCAGGAAGAGGATGACCGGCGCCCAGGAGAGCGAGTTCGTGACGGAGGACCAGCCGATGAGGACCGGCATACAGCCCGCGATGCCGCCCCACACGATGTTCTGCGACGTACGCCGCTTGAGGATCATCGTGTAAACGACCACATAAAAGAGGAGCGCGCCCAGCGACAGCCAGGCGGACAGCCAGTTGACCGTGAGGCCGAAGAGGAGGGTCGAGGCGACGGCGAGGGTGATGCCGAAGGCCAGACACTCGCGCGGGCTGACCATGCCGGTGACCAGCGGGCGCTGCGAGGTGCGGTCCATGAGCGCGTCGATGTCGCGGTCGATGTACATGTTGAGCGCGTTGGCGCCGCCCGCGGAGATGTAGCCGCCGAGGCAGGTGAGAAGGACCAGTCCGAGGTCCGGTACGCCCTGCTCCGCGAGGAACATCACCGGAACGGTGGTGATGAGCAGCAGCTCGATGATCCGCGGCTTTGTGAGAGCAACGAACGCCATGACCCGGGCCCCGAAGGGCCGGTGACTCTGGTTCTGGCTCTGGCTCGTCCCGGTCATCCCCGCTGGACGGGATTCAACGGCCGTCACGCACACCCCTGACAGAGACATTCCAACAAGCCCCCGGCTGTGAAGTCCCGGTAAAGGCTCGCGCTTACCACGCCACTCTAGACGTTGCCCAGACCCCGCCCTTCGCGGGGGTGGGGTCGTGTTGGGGGCGCTTTGTGATGGGCGCGACCCGGCTCGGTTGAGCACGGGGACGGCCCGCTTCGTATTGCAGTCCGGCAGCGGTCGGGAGGCGGATGCGAAGCAGTCCCGGCAGTCTGGAATGACTCGAAATACTGCACGTTCTTACGAGGGTAGGCTCGACAAAGGCCGAGGGTGTCAGCCCCCGGCAGCCGGTGGACACCGAGGACGCCGGCATTAGACATGTGGAGAGGAGCCCTGACCCAGGGTGAGCACCAAGCCGACCACCACAGACCTCGAGTGGACCGAGTTGGACCAGCGGGCCGTCGACACCGCCCGTGTCCTGGCCGCCGATGCCGTACAGAAGGTCGGCAACGGCCATCCCGGTACGGCGATGAGCCTGGCCCCCGCCGCGTACACCCTCTTCCAGAAGGTGATGCGGCACGACCCGGCGGACGCCGACTGGGTCGGGCGCGACCGTTTCGTACTGTCCGCCGGTCACTCGTCCCTGACCCTCTACACCCAGCTCTACCTGGCCGGTTTCGGCCTGGAGCTGGATGACCTGAAGGCGTTCCGGACCTGGGGTTCCAAGACCCCCGGCCACCCCGAGTACGGGCACACGACGGGCGTCGAGACGACGACCGGTCCGCTCGGCCAGGGTGTCGCCAACGCCGTGGGGATGGCCATGGCCGCCCGCTACGAGCGCGGTCTGTTCGACCCGGAGGCGCCCGTAGGGGAGTCCCCGTTCGACCACTTCATCTTCGCCATCGCCGGTGACGGCTGCCTCCAGGAGGGCATCTCCGCGGAGGCGTCCTCGCTGGCCGGCCACCAGAAGCTCGGCAACCTGGTCCTGCTGTGGGACGACAACCACATCTCGATCGAGGGCGACACCGAGACGGCCGTCTCCGAGGACGTCGCCAAGCGGTACGAGGCGTACGGCTGGCACGTCCAGCGGATCGCCCCGAAGCCGGACGGCGACCTCGACCCGCACGCCATCTACAACGCCGTGCAGGCCGCCAAGAAGGTGACGGACAAGCCGTCGTTCATCGCGATGCGCTCGATCATCGCCTGGCCCGCCCCGAACGCCCAGAACACCGAGGCGGCGCACGGCTCGGCGCTCGGCGACGACGAGGTGGCGGCCACCAAGCGTGTCCTCGGCTTCGACCCGGAGCAGTCCTTCGAGGTCTCGGACGCCGTCCTGAACCACACCCGCGAGGCGCTGGAGCGCGGCCGTCAGGCCAAGGCGGAGTGGGAGAAGTCGTTCCAGGAGTGGCGCAACAACAACGCCGAGCGCGCCGCCGAGTT
This sequence comes from Streptomyces sp. NBC_01390, assembly GCF_045040105.1. Lineage (NCBI taxonomy): Bacteria > Bacillati > Actinomycetota > Actinomycetes > Kitasatosporales > Streptomycetaceae > Streptomyces > Streptomyces sp. NBC_01390. Next base: position 3,043,899 of record NZ_CP109551.1, read on the forward strand.
CGACCGCATCGCCGCGGGTGAACTCCCCAAGGGCTGGGAGGAGAAGCTCCCGGTCTTCGAGGCGGGCAAGGGTGTCGCCACGCGTGCCGCGTCCGGCAAGGTCCTCCAGGCACTGGGCGCTGTCATCCCGGAGCTGTGGGGCGGCTCGGCCGACCTGGCCGGCTCGAACAACACGACGATCGACAAGACGTCCTCCTTCCTCCCGGCGGACAACCCGCTGCCGGAGGCGGACCCTTACGGCCGCACGATCCACTTCGGTATCCGCGAGCACTCGATGGCCGCCGAGATGAACGGCATCGCCCTGCACGGCAACACCCGTGTCTACGGCGGTACTTTCCTCGTCTTCTCCGACTACATGCGCAACGCGGTACGCCTGTCCGCGCTGATGCACGTGCCGGTCACCTATGTGTGGACGCACGACTCCATCGGCCTCGGCGAGGACGGCCCGACGCACCAGCCGGTCGAGCACATCGCCTCGCTGCGCGCCATCCCCGGCCTGAACGTCGTGCGCCCGGCGGACGCCAACGAGACGGCCATCGCCTGGCGCGAGATCCTCAAGCGCTGGACGAAGGTCTTCGGCAAGGGCGCCCCGCACGGCCTCGCGCTGACCCGCCAGGGCGTGCCGACGTACGAGGCCAACGAGGATGCGACGAAGGGCGGTTACGTCCTGTTCGAGGCCGAGGGCGGCACGCCCGAGGTCATCCTGATCGCCACCGGCTCCGAGGTCCACGTGGCCGTCGAAGCGCGGGAACAGCTCCAGGCCGACGGGGTACCGACGCGAGTCGTGTCCATGCCGTGCGTGGAGTGGTTCGAGGAGCAGGACCAGGGGTACCGGGAGAGCGTTCTGCTCCCGTCCGTCAAGGCGCGCGTCGCGGTCGAGGCCGGTATCGGTCTCACCTGGCACAAGTACGTCGGGGACGCGGGCCGCATCGTTTCCCTGGAGCACTTCGGCGCGTCGGCCGACGGCAAGGTCCTCTTCCAGGAGTTCGGCTTCACTGCCGAGAACGTGGCCGCTGTCGCCAGGGAATCGATCGCCGCAGCCCAGCGCTGACGCTGACATAACGACTCGTAGGAGATGCAATTTCCATGACAGACGCACTCAAGCGCCTCTCTGAAGAAGGCGTCGCGATCTGGCTGGACGACCTGTCGCGCCAGCGGATCACGTCCGGCAACCTCGCCGAGCTGATCGACCAGCAGCACGTCGTGGGCGTCACGACCAACCCGTCGATCTTCCAGAAGGCGATCAGCAGCACTGACGGTTACGAGCCGCAGCTCACCGAGCTCGCCGCCCGCAAGGTCACCGTCGAAGAGGCCATCCGCATGATCACGACGGCGGACGTCCGTGACGCCGCCGACATCCTGCGTCCGGTCTTCGACTCGACGGAGGGCCAGGACGGCCGGGTGTCGATCGAGGTCGACCCCCGTCTCGCCCACAACACCCTCGCGACCGTCGCCGAGGCCAAGCAGCTCGCCTGGCTGGTGGACCGTCCGAACACCCTGATCAAGATCCCGGCCACCGAGGCGGGTCTTCCGGCGATCACCGAGGTCATCGGCCTCGGTATCAGCGTCAACGTCACGCTGATCTTCTCGCTGGAGCGCTACCGCAAGGTCATGGACGCCTACCTGGCGGGTCTGGAGAAGGCCAAGGACCGCGGCCTGGACCTCTCCAAGATCCACTCCGTGGCGTCCTTCTTCGTGTCCCGCGTGGACACCGAGATCGACAAGCGGATCGACGCGCTGGGCACCGACGAGGCCAAGGCCGCCCGCGGCAAGGCCGGTCTGGCCAACGCGCGGCTCGCCTACCAGGCGTACGAGGAGATCTTCTCGTCCGACCGCTGGACGGCCCTCGACAAGGCGCGGGCCAACAAGCAGCGCCCGCTGTGGGCCTCGACCGGCGTCAAGGACCCCGCGTACAAGGACACCCTGTACGTCGACGACCTGGTCGCGCCGAACACCGTGAACACCATGCCGGAGGCGACCATGTTCGCCACCGAGGACCACGGACAGATCACCGGCAACACCATCGCCGGTACGTACGAGCAGGCTCGCGCCGAACTCGACGCCGTCGAGAAGCTCGGGATCTCGTACGACGAAGTGGTCCAGCTGCTCGAGGACGAGGGCGTCGAGAAGTTCGAGGCGTCCTGGACCGACCTGCTCAAGTCGACAGAGGCGGAACTGAAGCGCCTCGCCCCCTCGGAGGGCTGAAACCTTGTCAAGCAGCAACCCGCTGCGTGACCCCGCAGACCGACGGCTCCCGCGTATCGCGGGGCCGTCGGGCCTGGTCATCTTCGGGGTAACCGGCGACCTGTCACGCAAGAAGCTGATGCCTGCCGTGTACGACCTCGCCAACCGCGGGTTGCTGCCACCGGGCTTCTCCCTCGTCGGTTTCGCCCGGCGTGAATGGGCGAACGAGGACTTCGCGGCGGAGGTCCACGACGCCGTCAAGGAGCACGCCCGTACGCCGTTCCGTGAGGAGGTCTGGCAGCAGCTCATCCAGGGGATGCGCTTCGTCCAGGGCACCTTCGACGACGACGAGTCCTTCGAGCGGCTGCGCTCGACGATCGAGGAGCTGGACAAGGCGCAGGGGACGGGCGGCAACTTCGCCTTCTACCTCTCCGTGCCGCCGTCCGCCTTCCCGGTGGTCATCAAGCAGCTGAAGAAGCACAAGCTGGCGGACCAGGACAACGGTTCCTGGCGGCGTGCGGTCATCGAGAAGCCCTTCGGTCACGACCTCAAGTCGGCCGAGGAGCTCAACGCGACCGTCGAGGAGGTGTTCGCCCCGGACCAGGTCTTCCGGATCGACCACTACCTGGGCAAGGAGACCGTCCAGAACATTCTGGCGCTCCGCTTCGCCAACCAGATGTTCGAGCCGATCTGGAACCGGTCCTTCGTGGACCACGTGCAGATCACGATGGCCGAGGACATCGGCATCGGCGGCCGGGCCGGCTACTACGACGGCATCGGCGCGGCCCGCGACGTCATCCAGAACCACCTTCTCCAGCTGATGGCCCTGACGGCCATGGAGGAGCCGGCCTCCTTCGACGCGGACGCCCTGGCCGCCGAGAAGACCAAGGTGCTCGGCGCGGTCAAGCTGCCGCAGGACCTCGGCAAGGACACGGTCCGCGGACAGTACGCGGCCGGCTGGCAGGGTGGCGAGAAGGCCATCGGCTACCTCCAGGAAGACGGCATCGACCCCAAGTCGAAGACCGACACCTACGCCGCGATCAAGGTCGAGGTCGACAACCGCCGCTGGGCGGGCGTCCCCTTCTACCTCCGCACCGGCAAGCGTCTGGGCCGCCGCGTCACCGAGATCGCGGTGGTCTTCCAGCGGGCACCCCACTCCCCCTTCGACCACACGGCGACGGAGGAACTGGGCCAGAACGCGATCGTCATCCGCGTCCAGCCCGACGAGGGCATCACGGTCCGCTTCGGCTCCAAGGTGCCCGGCACCTCGATGGAGATCCGGGACGTGTCCATGGACTTCGCGTACGGCGAGTCCTTCACGGAGTCGAGCCCCGAGGCGTACGAACGCCTGATCCTGGACGTCCTCCTGGGCGACTCCAACCTCTTCCCGCGCACCGAGGAGGTCGAGCTGTCCTGGCGGATCCTCGACCCGATCGAGCAGCACTGGGACAAGCACGGCAAGCCCGCGCAGTACCCCTCGGGCACGTGGGGCCCCGTCGAGGCGGACGAAATGCTCGAGCGAGACGGACGGAGCTGGCGGCGCCCATGAAAATAGACCTCACGGACACCACGGCCAGCAAGGTCAACAAGGCGCTGGTGAAGGGCCGCAGGGCCATCGGCACCCCGGCCGTCGGCATGGTGCTGACCCTCGTCATCGTGACCGACGAGGAGAACGCGTACGACGCCCTGAAGGCGGCGAACGACGCCTCGCGCGAGCACCCCTCACGCACCCTGGTCGTCGTCAAGCGCGTCTCCCGCTCCCCCCGCGACCGAACGACGTCCCGCCTCGACGCCGAGGTCAGGGTCGGCGCGGACGCGGGCTCCGGCGAGACGATCGTCCTGCGTCTGTACGGCGAGGTGGTCGACCACGCGGACTCGGTGGTCCTTCCCCTCCTCCTGCCGGACGCCCCGGTGGTCGTCTGGTGGCCGGTGAACGCCCCGCTGGACCCGGCGAAGGACCCGCTGGGCGCCCTGGCGCAGCGCAGGGTCACGGACACGTACGCGGCCGAGCAGCCGGTACGGGAACTCGCGGCACGCGCGGACGCGTACACGCCGGGCGACACGGACCTGTCCTGGACCCGGATCACCCCGTGGCGCTCGATGCTGGCTGCCGCCCTGGACCAGGTCACCTGCGAGGTGGACGCGGTCGAGGTCGAGGGCGAGGAGTTCAACCCGAGCTGCGAGCTGCTGGCGATGTGGCTGGCGGACCGCCTGGACGTCCCCGTGAAGCGCTCGCTCTCCTCGGGCCCCGGCCTGACGGCGGTCCGCATGCGGACGAGCACGGGCCCCATCACCCTCGACCGCGCCGACGGCACCCTGGCGACCCTCTCCATCCAGGGCCAGCCCGACCGCGCGGTCGCGCTCAAGCGCCGTGAGACGGCCGAGCTGATGGCGGAGGAACTGCGCCGCCTGGACCCGGACGACACCTACGCGTCGGCACTGCGGTACGGAGTGGAGCGCCTGACCGCTTCGACAGCACCCGAGACACCCTCACCGGCACCGGCACCGGCGTCCGCGCTCGCACTGGAACCGGCGAAGAGGGAGACCCCGGCGGAGTCCTCGGACAGGGCGACACCGGCCCTGATGCCGCCGGTGAAGAAGGCGACCGCGAAATGAGTACGGCACCGCAGCTCGTCGTCCACCGCGACAAGGAGCTGATGGCCGAGGCCGCGGCGGCCCGCCTGATCACGAAGATCGTGGACGCGCAGGCCTCGCGGGGCTCGGCGTCGGTGGTACTCACGGGCGGCCGCAACGGCAACGGCCTGCTGGCCGCCCTGGCCGCCTCGTCCGCCCGGGACGCCATCGACTGGGCCCGGCTCGACCTGTGGTGGGGCGACGAGCGCTTCCTGCCCGAGGGCGACCCCGACCGCAACGTCACCCAGGCGAAGGCGGCGCTGCTGGACGCGGTGCCACTGGACCCGAGCCGTGTCCACGCCATGCCGGCGTCGGACGGCCCGTACGGCTCCGACGTGGACGCCGCGGCGGAGGCGTACGCGGCGGACCTGGCCAAGGCGGCGACCCCTGAATCCCACGGCCAGGTCCCGACCTTCGACGTCCTGATGCTGGGCGTGGGCCCGGACACCCACGTGGCGTCCCTGTTCCCGGAGCTGCCCGCGGTCCGGGAGACGGACCGCACGGTGGTGGGCGTCCACGGCGCACCGAAGCCCCCACCGACCCGGGTCACCCTCACCCTCCCGGCGATCCGCGCGGCCCGCGAGGTATGGCTGCTGGCGGCGGGCGAGGACAAGGCCGGGGCGGCGGCCATAGCCCTGTCGGGCGCAGGCGAGATCCAGGCCCCCGCAGCGGGCGCCTACGGCAGACAACGCACCCTGTGGCTACTGGACGCCGCAGCAGCATCCCAACTCCCGAGGACGCTGTACCCCCCGGCATCTGCCTGACCGACGCGAACACCTCTGATTACCGGCCGGGCTGAACTTTCCAGCCCGGCCGGCACCATTCAGCCCGTCCGGCGCCTTCCCAGCGCCGGTCCGCACCCTCAAGCCGTCCGGTACTTCCACAACCCCGGCCCCACCCCCAGCCCGTCCGGTACTACTACAACCCCGGTCCGCGCCTCCAGCCCGTCCGGCGTTTGAGGACGAGGCCCCTTCAGGGCCGACAAGGGGGTCTGGGGGCGCAGCCCCCAGGAACGGGATGGGACGGGTAGGGGCGGCGGGGGCGAGAAAAACCCCTACCTCCCCCGCAGCTCCCGATACTTGGCAACCAACGCCGTGGTGGACGCATCCAACCCCACCACCTCCACCCCCTCCGTCAACGCCGGCTCAACCCGCTTCGCCAGCACCTTCCCCAGCTCAACCCCCCACTGGTCGAACGAGTCGATGTTCCAGACGGCACCCTGGACGAACACCTTGTGCTCGTAGAGCGCGATCAGCTGGCCGAGCACGGACGGAGTCAGCTCGCGCGCGAGGACAGTCGTCGTCGGGTGGTTGCCCTGGAACGTCTTGTGGGCGACCAGTTCCTCCGGCACCCCCTCCGCCCGCACCTCCTCCGGCGTCTTCCCGAACGCCAGCGCCTGCGTCTGCGCGAAGAAGTTGGCCATCAACAGGTCGTGCTGGCCCTTGAGTTCGCCGCTCGTTTCGCCCACCGGCTCGGCGAACCCGATGAAGTCCGCCGGGATCACCTTCGTCCCCTGGTGGATCAACTGGTAGTAGGCATGCTGCCCGTTCGTCCCCGGTGTGCCCCACACCACGGGCCCGGTCTCCCACTCCACCGGCAGCCCGTCCCGGTCGACCGACTTACCGTTGGACTCCATGTCCAGTTGCTGCAGATACGCCGTGAACTTCGACAGATAGTGCGAGTACGGCAGCACCGCATGCGACTGCGCGCCGAAGAAGTTGCCGTACCAGACCCCCAACAGGCCCAGCAGCAAAGGCGCGTTGCTCTCCGCCGGAGCCGTCCGGAAGTGCTCGTCGACCAGCGCGAACCCGTCCAGCATCTCCCGGAACCGCTCCGGCCCGATCGCGATCATCAGCGACAGCCCGATCGCCGAGTCGTACGAGTACCGGCCACCGACCCAGTCCCAGAACTCGAACATGTTCGCCGTGTCGATCCCGAAGTCGGCGACCTTCCCGGAGTTCGTCGACAGCGCCACGAAATGCCGCGCGACCGCCTTCTCGTCACCGCCGAGGCCCGCCAGCAGCCACGAGCGGGCCGACGTCGCGTTGGTGATCGTCTCGATCGTCGTGAACGTCTTCGACGCGACGATGAAGAGGGTCTCGGCGGGATCCAGGTCCCGCACCGCCTCGTGCAGATCCGCGCCGTCGACGTTCGACACGAACCGGAACGTCAACTCCCGTGCCGTGAACGCCCGCAACGCCTCGTAGGCCATCGCCGGGCCCAGATCCGAGCCCCCGATACCGATGTTGACGACATTCCGGATACGCCGCCCCGTGTGACCGGTCCACTCACCCGACCGCACCCGCTCCGCGAACCCGGCCATCCGGTCCAGCACCGCGTGCACGGCCGGCACGACGTTCTCCCCATCGACCTCCACCACCGCGCCACGCGGCGCCCGCAGCGCCGTGTGCAGCACCGCACGGTCCTCGGTGATGTTGATCCGCTCACCCCGGAACATGGCATCCCGCAACCCGAACACACCAGTGGCGGCGGCCAGTTCGCGCAGCAGCCCCAGCGTCTCGTCCGTGATCAGGTGCTTGGAGTAGTCGATGTGCAGGTCACCGACCTGGAGCGTGTAACCGGCGCCGCGATCGGGATCGGTCGCGAACAGGTCCCGCAGATGGGCGTCCGCCAGCTCCTCACGGTGCTTGGCCAAAGCCGTCCACTCGGGCGTCTGGTTGAGCCTGTTCCGGCTGTCTGCGTTCATCTCGGACTTCCGCCTCTTTCATGCTTGGGCCCCGCTACCGGTCTCAACCTACAGATACGTCCGACGTCAGCGCCGGTATCAGTGCGGCGACCGACAGCACGAAGAAAGCGGCAGCGAGCAGTGCCGGCGTGTTCAGTCCCCACGCCGTCGCGACGGCTCCGCCCAGCAGCGCACCAAATGGTGCTCCAGCGACCGCCAGCGTCCGGAAGGCCGAGCTGATCCGGCCCAGCATCGCGGCGGGGCTGCGGCTCTGCATCAGCGTCGTCGTATTGACGTTCCACACCATCCCCATGAGCCCGAACACCGCCAGGGCTGCCACCAGCACGACCAGGCTGCGCACCGAACCCATGACGACCAGCGCGCCGATCTGCACAGTTCCGGCGAGCAGCACTGCCCGTATCCGCCCGAGCCGATCGACGAGCCGGCCGTTCAGCAAACCGCCGGCGAGGCTGCCAACCGTGTACGCGGTCATCGCCGCCGCGTAGCCTCCGTTGCCCGCGTCCAGCCAGCGAGTCACCAGCAGCACCATCGTCGCGATGAGGGCGCCCATGCCGACGTTGCACAGTGCCGTGGCCGCGCACAGGCCACGCAGTGGCACGTCGTGCCACAGGGCGCGCAGGCCCGCCGCGATCTCCGCGCGCAGGGTGCTTCCCGCCGGTCTCGGCGTCCGCGCGGGCACGTCGGGGCGCAGCGAGGCGACCAGGGCCGCCCCGACCAGGAAGGTGACGGCATCGGCCGCGAACGGAACGGCCGCACCCAGCACGATCAGTACAGGCACCACCGGAGCGGCCAGCAGACCGCCCGCGACGCGCTGCCCGGTCATCAGGCGGGCGTTCGCGCCGCCGAGCGCCTCCTTGTCGACCAAGGTCGGCAACAGGGCTGTCGAGGCGTTGTCGAAGATGGTCTGAAGGGTGGTCAGCGCGAAGGCGAGCGCGACGAGCAGGCCGATCGAGGCGTGCCCGAGGCCGACGGCCACGGCGAAACAGGCGACCAGCAGCCCTCGTAGCGCATCGACCGTCCACATGGCGCGCCGCTGGTCGACCCGGTCCGCGACGGCCCCGCCGAGCAGTCCGAAGACGAGCCAGGGCAGATAGCCACAGGCCGTCACGGAGGCGATGAGCAGGGGGTTGTCGGTGAGTGTCGTGGCAAGCAGGGGCAGTGCCGCCGTGCGCAGCGCGTCGCCGAAACTGGAGAGTACGGCGGCGCTGAACAACCGCCCGAACCCCCCGCGCCACGCGGGCACACGCGCTCCCGCCAACTCGACCGTCGTCACCATTTCCCCCTCGCGGTTCGCCGATTCACAAACCGTAGAGGGCACCACTGACAATCGGTCCGGGCGCCGGTGGCCGACGCCCCGTCAAACGGCTCCGGCCAGGCACCTTTCGGTGCCTGGCCGGCCGTCAACTACTAGATCTCGCCCCGCAGTTTGGCGAGGGCTTCGGCGAGGATCGCCTCGCCGTCCGCGTCGCTGCGCCGTTCCCGTACGTACGCCAGGTGCGTCTTGTACGGCTCGGTGCGCGGCGGGTCCGGCGGATTGTCCCGGTCCTGTCCGGCGGGAAAGCCGCAGCGCGGACAGTCCCAGGTGTCGGGGACCTGCGCGTCGCTGGCGAAGCTGGGCACCGTTTCGTGTCCGTTGGAGCACCAGAAGGAGATGCGCAGACGCGGCGCGGACTCGCCACGCTCGGCCTCGCCCATCGGCCCCGCCCCGACCCGGCTTCCTCGGATCGCGTTGCCACTTGCCACGGTCGTAACTCCCTGCGTAATGGTGCCGCGAAGCGAGTCGGCGTTTTCGCTCCGTTGCGAGCGCCTCAGTCTACGTAAGGCCCAACGCGCGTCCAGTGCTTGGAGTTACAGGCCCTGCACCAAGACGCAAGCCCCATGATAGGCCGCCCTTGGCAGGGCGTACCGAACATGGGGCCTTACGTGCGGAATGTGCGTGCGTAATGTGCTGTCGTACCGGTATTTGACGACCGGTGTCAGCCGCTGATCAGTTGTTCACCTTCATCAGGATGCCGAGTACGACAATGGACGCGAACCACAACAGGCCGATCACCACGGTGATGCGGTCGAGGTTGCGCTCGGCGACCGAGGAGCCGCCGACGGACGACTGCATGCCGCCACCGAACATGTCGGAGAGGCCGCCGCCCTTCCCCTTGTGCATCAGCACCAGCAGCATCAGCAGCAGGCTGAAGACGATCAGGGCGATCGAGAACCCCAAAACCACGGCTGGACCAACTTCCTCGGATTCTGATGGACGACGGGGCCGAAACCCTCATTCGGAACGCTCGGCGCACCAAATACTAGTTTCGGCCCCGCAAGAGTACGACGGATCGTCTCTAGCGCATACTCACTGGTCGCGGAACCGAACGATCTTGACGAACTCGTCGGCGTCCAGCGAGGCACCGCCGACCAGCGCGCCGTCGATGTCGGGCTTCGCCATGATCTCGGCGACGTTCCCGGACTTCACCGAGCCGCCGTACTGAATGCGTACGGCGTCGGCGACGTCCTGGGAGTAGAGCTCGGCGAGCTTCGCGCGGATCGCCCCGCAGACCTCCTGGGCGTCGTCGGAGCCGCAGACCTTGCCGGTGCCGATGGCCCAGACGGGCTCGTACGCGATGACGACTGTCTCGGCCTGCTCGGCCGTGATGTCCTTGAGACCGCCCTCGACCTGCGCGAGCGTGTGGGAGACGTGGTTGCCCGCCTCGCGGACCTCCAGCTCCTCGCCGACGCACAGGATCGGGGTGAGGCCGTGCTTGTAGGCGGCCTTCACTTTGGCGTTGACGAGCTCGTCGGTCTCGTTGTGGTACTGGCGGCGCTCCGAGTGGCCGATCGCCACGTAGGTGCACTTGAGCTTGGCCAGCATCGGGCCGGAGATCTCACCCGTGTAGGCGCCGGTGTCCTGCGCGGAGATGTCCTGGGCGCCGTATTTGATCTTCAGCTTGTCGCCGTCGACCAGGGTCTGGACCGAACGCAGGTCGGTGAAGGGCGGCAGGACCGCGACCTCACAGGCCTCGTAGTCCTTGTCCGCGAGGGCGAAGGCGAGCTTCTGGACGTGGGCGATGGCCTCGAGGTGGTTGAGGTTCATCTTCCAGTTGCCCGCCATCAGGGGCGTGCGAGTGGTCATGTGCGGGGTCAGCCTTCCAGTGCGGCGAGACCGGGAAGCGTCTTGCCCTCAAGGTATTCGAGGGAGGCGCCGCCGCCGGTCGAGATGTGGCCGAATGCGTTCTCGTCGAAGCCCAGGATGCGCACGGCGGCGGCGGAGTCTCCGCCGCCGACGACCGTGAAGGCCGGGGAGTCGAGGAGGGCCTGGGCGACCGCCTTGGTGCCCTCGGCGTAGTCGGGGTGTTCGAAGACGCCCATGGGACCGTTCCAGAAGACGGTGCCGGCGTCGGCGAGCTTCGAGGCGTACAGCGTGCTGGACTCCGGACCGATGTCCAGGCCCATCCGGTCGGCGGGGATCGCGTCCGCGGCGACGGTGACCGGGTTCGCCGGAGCCTTGGTCTTCAGGTCCGGGAACGACGCGCCGGCCAGCACGTCGACGGGGAGGACCAGCTCGACGCCGTTCTTCTCCGCACGCTCGATGTACTCGTTGACGACCGGGAGCTGGTCCTCCTGGACGAGGGAGGCACCGATCTCGTACCCCTTGGCCTTGAGGAAGGTGAACAGCATGCCGCCGCCGATGAGGATGCGGTCGGCCTTTCCGAGGAGCTGGTCGATGACGGCGAGCTTGTCGGAGACCTTGGCGCCGCCGAGGACGACGACGTAGGGCCGCTTGACGTCCTCGGTGAGCTTCTTGAGGACGCCGACCTCGGTGGCGATGAGGTAGCCGGCGTAGTGCGGCAGACGGGCCGGCAGGTCGAGGACCGAGGCGTGTCCGCGGTGCACGGCGCCGAAGCCGTCGCCCACGTAGACGTCGGCGAGGGCGGCGAGCTGATCGGCGAACTCGCCGCGCTCGGCGTCGTCCTTGGACGTCTCACCGGCGTTGAAGCGCAGGTTCTCGAGCACCGCGACCTGGCCGGCCTTGAGGCCGTTCACGGCGTCGTGGGCGGCGGGGCCGACGGTGTCCTGGGCGAAGGCCACAGGGGCGTCCAGGAGCTCGCCGAGGCGCTCCGCGGCGGGCCGCAGGGAGAAGACAGGGTCCGGGGCGCCCTTGGGGCGGCCCAGATGGGAGGCGACGAGGACCTTGGCGCCCGCGTCCGCGAGGGCCTTGACGGTGGGCAGGACGGCCCGGATGCGGCCGTCGTCGGTGATGACTCCGTCGGCCAGCGGCACGTTGAGGTCGGCGCGGACGAAGACCCGCTTGCCGTCGACTCCTTCGGCGAGGAGTTCGTCGATCGTCTTCATGAAAGGGGGCTCCTAGGGAGGGCTCTTTGGTACGGGAGGGGCTGGATCGATCAACACGCGCCACAGGGCTCGGGCAACGCCGCGTCGCGTTGCCCGAGCCCTGTGCTCACATCGAAGTGCCTGCTCCGGTACTCAGAGCTGGTTGCCGACGAAGACCGTCAGGTCGACGAGGCGGTTGGAGTAGCCCCACTCGTTGTCGTACCAGCCGATGATCTTCACGCTGTTGCCCTGCACCATGGTCAGCGAGGAGTCGAAGGTGCAGGAGGCCGGCCAGCCGACGATGTCCGAGGAGACGATCGCGTCCTCGGTGTAGTCCAGGTAGCCCTTCAGCTGGCCCTGGGCGGCCTTCTGGAACGCGGCGTTGACCTCTTCCTTGGTCACCACGCGCTCCGTCTCGACGACCAGGTCGGTGACGGATCCCGTCGGGACCGGCACTCGCATCGCCATGCCGTTGAGCTTGCCCGCCAGCTCCGGGATGACCACGCCGAGGGCCTTGGCCGCACCGGTGCTCGCCGGGATGATGTTCTCGGCGGCGGCGCGGGCGCGGCGCAGGTCCTTGTGCGGGAAGTCCTGCAGACGCTGGTCGCTGGTGTAGGCGTGAACCGTGGTCATCAGGCCCGAGACGACGCCGAAGTTCTCCAGGAGAACCTTGGCCATCGGCGCCACACAGTTCGTGGTGCACGAGGCGTTGGAGATGATGTGGTGGTTCGCCGCGTCGTACTTGTCCTCGTTGACGCCGAGGACGATCGTGATGTCCTCGTCCGAGGCCGGAGCCGAGATGAGGACCTTCTTGGCCCCACCGGCGATGTGCTTCGCGGCGTCGGCCTTCTTGGTGAAGATGCCGGTCGACTCGATGACGATGTCGACGCCCAGCTCACCCCAGGGGATGTCGGCCGGGTCGCGCTCGGAGAGCACCTTGATGATGTGACCGTCGACCGTGATCGTGTCGGCGGTGTGCGACACCTCGGCCTTGAGACGGCCCAGGATGGTGTCGTACTTGAGCAGGTGAGCGGTGGTCGCGGTGTCACCCAGGTCGTTGACAGCCACGATCTCGATGTCAGCACCCTGCTCCAGCAGCGCGCGGAAGTAGTTACGACCGATGCGGCCAAAGCCGTTGATGCCTACGCGGATCGTCACGAACCGATCTCCTCGTTGGTACGCCGGCTTACGTGCCGGCGAGTTGTATGGGATGTCCCCGACCGCCTACGACCCTACCTCTCTGCGGCGCCGGTGGTGACATCGAGATGCCCCATACACGGCAGGGCGGCCCGTACCCGTCAGTAGGGGTACGGACCGCCCAGGTTTTGCACCGTGATTACCCGATCGAAATCGGTGCGATCACCCGATGAAACGGGGGCTGATCAGTTCTTCAGCGCGGAGAGCGCCTTGCCGAGAAGCACCTTCCGGTCGGCCGCCGTGGTGACGTGCTCCAGGCCGAAGCCCAGCAGCACGGTGTCGCCGGTGGTGACCGCTCCGTACGTCTTGAACAGCTCGCCCGCCAGGCCCCAGTCCTTGATGACCGCGGGGCTGCCGGCGGGCGGCCCGAGAACGCTCCAGGCGCCCAGGGACGTCTCGAAGCCCTCGACCGCTCCCGGCGTGCCGCCGATCACGACGGTGGCGTTGTCGGCGAGGACGCCGCGTCCGCCGGAGCCGGGGTCGGTGATGTAGCTGAGCGAGATCTCCACCTTCTTGCCGGCGTAGGCGGACAGGTCGAAGTTGACCTCCTGCCAGCCCGCGGAGGCCCCGGTGAAGCTGTTCCAGGAGCCGCTGGTCCCGGTGGGCGTGCAGCCGCCGGAGCCGAGGGTCAGATAGCGGGTGAGCGCCGGGTGGCCCTGGATGAAGAACCCGGCCTCGCACTCGGCGGGCACGGTGGTGCTGGTCGCGCCGCCCTTCTCCGGGAGCGTGGTCCAGTCGTCGGCCCCGGCCGTGTGGGCTTCGAGTACGGCGTGGTCGTAGCCCTCCTCCGTGTCCCACAGGAGCTGGGTACGGAAGGTGGGCGCGGCTGCCGCGCTCACCCCGGTGAGGTCGATGGTGCGGGCGAGGCGGTTCCAGGCGTAGTCGCTGTGGGTGACGGCCGCCATGGAGGAGCCCGCGTACGGTCCGTACGGGTTGGGGGTCCCGGGGTAGCCGCCCGCGCCCGCGCTGGCGAACTGCGGGAAGGTCGTCGCGGACAGGTTGTCCGAGGTGACACTGAAGGACCCGGCCGCGTTCAGCGGGTTGCCCGGCGCGTCTCCGAGGGCGCCGCCTGCGCCGGCGAGCTTTCCGGAGCCGTTGAAGGCGGTGACCGAGGGCAGGGTCGTACGGGAGTAGGCGCCCAGGTAGTACTGGCTGAAGTCGTTCGACAGGGTGCCTCCGCCGAGGTCGACGGAGCCGCCGGCGCTCTCGCCGGCCTCGACCAGCTTGCCGCCTTCGTTGAGGTAGGCGCGCAGTTGCAGCTGGGTGGCGTTGCCCGGTCGTACGGCGCCCGTGTAGTGGACGACCGTCTTGAAGTGGTCGAGGACGCCGAGCGCGTCGGGCGCGCCCAGGGCGGCGACGTCCCAGACGAGCGGCTTCCTGCCGTTGGCCTTCAGCGCGTCGACGTAGGTCTGCGCCTGTGTGGCGGTCGCGCCCTCCTCGGCGACGACCAGTGTGTCGGCACGCGGCCGCTCGGCGACCGTGTAGGTGAAGCGTGTGCTCCTGGTGGGCTTTTTGGCCTTGGTCTCGCCGGTGAACCAGACCTCGACCTTGTCGCCCGGGTCGCCGTCGGTGACCTTGGCGCGGTACTCGTCGAAGTACAGGTTGTCGGCACCGCCGAAGGTCTCGCCGCCCTTCCACGCCTTGAGCGTCACGCTGTGCGTACGGCCGCCGTTGACGCGGTACTTGAGTTCCTTGTGGCGTACGGACTTGCGTACGACGACCGAGACCTCCTGGTCGGCGCCGCGCGAGTACGAGGTGGTGAAGGGTGCCGGGGTGAAGTCCGGGGCGGCGATGCCGACCGAGGACTTCGGCTGGTCGGGCCTGGCCGCAGACTCGGCCACCGACAGGGCGAACGGGACGTTCTTGGCGAACTCCTGCTGGATCAGCTTCTCGTCGTCCGGGAAGGTGAAGACCGAGGCACAGTCGGCCGCGTTCCAGGCGTCGTCCGGGTAGAGGTTCGACGCGGTCTGGCAGGTCGACATCTCCGGGGTGAACATCGCTGTGCCGTTGACGTTGGCCGCGTGGCCGTCCGCCTCGCCGTTGGTGGTGTACAGCTCGGAGGAGAGCTGGGGGTGGTAGCCGGGGATCGCGGAGTTCTCCGGTGTACCGGCGAGCGACTTGTAGAGGACGTCGTCGGGGCTCGGCGAGGCCACCTGCCAGCCGACTCCGTAGAGGAGGAGTTCGGCGGCGGAGTGGTAGTTGATGCCGTACGTGAAGCCGATGCGCTTCTCGAAGGCGTCCAGGGCCTTGGTCTCGGGCTCGGAGCCCGAGCCGGCACCGCGGTAGGTCTCACTGGTGGGGAACGGGGACGATCCCTCGTTGTCGTAGCCCCACTTGTAGGCGAAGTTGCGGTTGAGGTCGACGCCGTCGCCGATGGTGATGGCGCCGTCGCCGTTGACGTCCCGCAGGTTCTTGCGCCACTGGCGGTCGCCGTCGGCCTTGTGGGTGAAGTCGTAGCCGTCGGGGTTCGCCGACAGGACGAACCACAGTTCGGTCGAGTCGACGATCTTCTTGACGCGCTTGTCCTTGGAGTAGTTGTCCAAGTAGTAGTGCATCAGCCGCCGGGTCATCTCCGGCGTGATCCATTCACGCGCGTGCTGGTTCGAGATGTACAGGACGGACGGCTTGGCGCCGTCCTTGGTCTTCTTCGCGCCCTTGGTCAGTTTGAGCGCGAGGATGTCCTGCCCCCGAAGGGTCTTGCCGATGGACACGACCTTGGTCAGGGCCGGGTTCTGCTGCGCGGTGCGGAGGATCTCCTCCTTGAGGTTTCCCGCGCCGCTGTACGGCCGGAAGACACCGTCTCCGGCGGCGGCCACGCGCGCGCGTGCCTTTGCCGTGAGCGTGTGCTCCTTGAGATCGACGCCCTTGTCCTCCAGCTGGTCGGCCTGTTTGTCGGTCAGGTAGACCTCGACCGTGGCCGTGCCCTTGTCCGGTGCCTGCTCCCCGAGTTCGTGACCGTCCTGGCCGGCCGCGAGGAGCAGGGGTATCTGCGCCTTCGTGACCTCGGCCCGGAAAACCTTGACCTCGTCGGCGCCGGATGTGCCGGCACCCTCCGCGGCCACGGCGACGGGCGCGAGCCCCGCGCCGCCCAGCAGGAGTGCGCCGGCGGCGAGGATCGTTCTCGCTCTGCGTCTCATGTACCCCCCTAGCGATGGTCCGCCGCAGTGGCGGGCCAGATGCCAGGCTCATGACACTTCATGATCCAGTCAAGGGGGCACCAACAACTGACAAACGCCGATACCGGCACCCAAGTGGGCACCGGTACCGGCGTGGTGAGGGTGGGTCAGCCGCGTGTGAGGCTCCGTCAGCCCGCGTCGGCCATCTCTTCGGTGAGGTTGGACTCCGTCCCCGGAATGCCCAGGTCCTGGGCCCGCTTGTCGGCCATGGCGAGCAGTCGGCGGATCCGGCCCGCGACGGCGTCCTTGGTCAGCGGCGGGTCGGCGAGGGCGCCGAGCTCCTCCAGGGAGGCCTGCTTGTGCTCCATGCGCAGCTGTCCGGCCGCCGCGAGGTGCTCGGGGACCTCTTCGGCGAGGATCTCCAGCGCGCGCTGGACCCGGGCACCGGCGGCGACTGCCGCGCGCGCGGAGCGTCGCAGGTTGGCGTCGTCGAAGTTGGCCAGGCGGTTCGCGGTGGCGCGGACCTCCCGGCGCATCCGCCGCTCCTCCCAGGCCAGCACGGACTCGTGTGCGCCGAGCCGGGTGAGGAGGGCGCCGATCGCGTCCCCGTCGCGGACGACGACCCGGTCGACGCCCCGCACCTCGCGGGCCTTGGCGGCGATCGAGAGCCGTCGGGCGGCGCCGACGAGGGCGAGCGCGGCCTCGGGGCCGGGGCAGGTCACCTCAAGGGACGAGGAACGTCCCGGCTCGGTGAGCGAGCCGTGGGCCAGGAAGGCGCCTCTCCAGGCCGCCTCCGCGTCACACGTGGCCCCGGAGACCACCTGCGGGGGCAGGCCTCTGATCGGGCGCCCACGGCCGTCCACGAGCCCTGTCTGGCGGGCCAGCTGGTCACCGCCCGCGACCACCCGGACCACGTAACGGGAGCCGCGGCGCAGTCCGCCGGGCGCCATCACGATCAGTTCGGAACTGTGGCCGAAAATCTCCAGGATGTCCCGCTTGAGCCGACGGGCCGCCATCGCGGTGTCCAGCTCCGCCTCGATCACGATGCGCCCGCTCACCAGGTGGAGGCCGCCGGCGAACCGCAGAATGGCGGAGACCTCCGCCTTCCTGCAGCAGGTACGGGTGACGGGGAGCCGGGAGATCTCGTCCTTCACCGCTGCCGTCATCGCCATGGGCCGATCCTTCCATGCATCCGAAAAATACGGTCGTACGCGGCGGCCAACAGCTCCGTATCGTGCCGAGGAGATCCGTCGGTCCGGGCCACCGGCGCCAGCTCGACCGCGGCTCCGAACCGCTTGGCGGCATCGGTCAGCAAGTCGCGGTCGGGCACGGCGGCCTCGTCGGCCAGCACCACGTCCAGGGCGAGTTTAGGGGCGTGTCGTCCCAAAACCTCCAAATGACGCTGCGGTGAGAAGCCTTCGGTTTCTCCAGGTTGCGGCGCGAGGTTCAGCGAGAGTACCCGGCGGGCCTTCGTCTCGGTGAGCGCCTCCAGCAGCTCGGGCACCAGAAGGTGCGGAATCACGGAGGAGAACCAGGATCCGGGCCCGAGAACCACCCAGTCGGCGTCCAGAACGGCGGCGACGGCTTCCGGGACGGCGGGCGGGTCGTGCGGCACCAGGTGCACGGTCTGCACCTCGCCCGGCGTCAACGCGACGTTCGCCTGTCCCCGTACGGTGTCGACATCGTCGGGCCGATCCGGGTCGTGGCCCTTCACCAGGGCCTGCAGTTCCAGCGGTACGGCGGACATCGGCAGGACCCGGCCGTGCGCGCCCAGCAGCCTGCCGACCAGGTCGAGGGCCTGGACGTGGTCGCCGAGCTGCTCCCACAGGGCGACGATCAGCAGGTTGCCGACCGCGTGTTCGTGCAGGTCGCCCTTGGACTGGAAGCGGTGCTGGATGACGCGGGCCCAGGTCTGGCCCCAGTCGTCGTCGCCGCACAGGGCGGCAAGGGCCTTGCGCAGGTCGCCCGGCGGCAGGACGCCCAGCTCGTCGCGCAGACGGCCGCTGGAGCCGCCGTCGTCGGCCACGGTGACGACAGCGGTCAGGTCGCCGGTGATCCGGCGCAGTGCGGCGAGGGAGGCGGACAGGCCCATGCCGCCGCCCAGGGCGACGACCTTGGGCTGGGCGCCCCGGCGACGCGGCCTGGCGCCGCGGGCCTCGACGGGCCGGCCCGCGCGGCCCTCGGAGGTCACCGTCACCCGGCGCAGCCTGCCCAGCCGCGGTGTACGTCCCGTCATTCCCGTCCCATGTCCCGGTGCACGATCACGGTCTCCACGCCCTGCGAGGCAAGGCGGGCGGCAAGCTTCTCGGAAGTGGCGACGGAACGGTGCTTGCCGCCGGTGCAGCCCACCGCGATCGTCACATAGCGCTTGCCCTCGCGGCGGTATCCGGCGGCGATGAGCTGCAGCAGCTCCGCGTACCGGTCGAGGAACTCCTTGGCGCCGGGCTGGTTGAAGACGTACGCCGACACCTCCTCGTTGAGGCCGGTGTACGGGCGCAGCTCCGGGACCCAGTGCGGGTTGGGCAGGAACCGCATGTCCACGACCAGGTCGGCGTCGACCGGGAGGCCGTACTTGAAGCCGAAGGACATCACCGTGGCCCGCAGCTCGGGCTCCTCGTCGCCGGCGAACTGGGCGTCCATCTTGGCGCGCAGTTCGTGCACGTTGAGGCTGGAGGTGTCGATCACCAGGTCGGCGTCGCCGCGCAGCTCGCGCAGCAGTTCGCGCTCGGCGTCGATGCCGTCGACAATGCGGCCGTCGCCCTGGAGGGGGTGCGGCCGGCGGACCGACTCGAAACGGCGCACCAGGGCGTCGTCCGAGGACTCCAGGAAGACGATCCGCCGGGTGACGCCCTTCGCCGCCAGATCGGCGAGCGACTCACGGAGGTTGTCGAAGAAACGCCTGCCTCGTACGTCGACGACGACCGCGATCCTGGCGACGTTGCCCTGGGAGCGGGCGCCGAGCTCCACCATGGTGGGGATCAGCGCGGGCGGCAGGTTGTCGACGACGAACCAGCCGAGGTCCTCCAGACACTTGGCGGCCGTCGAACGGCCGGCTCCGGACATACCGGAGATGATCACCAGCTCTGGGATGGCCGCCTCGGCGGTCCCGGCTGTCTCGATGCCCGTACCCACTTGCTCTCCGTCTTCCTGGCCCGGTGGTGCCTGGCCCGCCGTCTCGCCCGGTGCCGGGCCCTCGGCGTGCCGCGAGCGATCATCGCCCGCTTCCTTGTGACCTGTCTGGCCGTCCACTGTGCGCTCGGCCTTCGGTGTCTCGTGCTCGGTCATTTCTCCTGCCCCCGTCGCTCGTCCGGGGCGCCCGCGGCTACGGGCTCCCCCGGGGCATCCGCCCTCGTCCCGGATGCCCCGTCCTGCGTGTCCGGCGTGTCCGCCGTGTCATCCATGATCTCTCCGGTCGCCGTGTTCACGGCGGGCGCGGCCGGGGCCGTCTGTGCGAGGGCCACGGCGATCGTCTCGGCCGTCTTCTGGCCTATGCCGGGAACCTCGCGGATCTGGTCGATTGTGGCGGACCGCAGCTTCTTCACCGAGCCGAAATGCTTGATCAGTGCCTGCTTCCGAGCTTCGCCGAGTCCGGGCACATCATCCAGTGGGCTCGCCCGGAAGCGCTTGGCCCGTTTGACGCGCTGATAGGTGATCGCGAAGCGGTGGGCCTCGTCACGGACGCGCTGGAGCAGGTACAGGCCCTCACTCGTACGGGGGAGGATCACCGGGTCGTCCTCGCCGGGTACCCAGACCTCCTCCAGGCGCTTGGCGAGGCCGCAGACGGCGATGTCGTCGATGCCCAGTTCGTCCAGTGCCCGCTGGGCGGCGGCCACCTGCGGCTGTCCGCCGTCGACGACGACGAGCTGCGGCGGATAGGCGAACCGCTTGGGCCGCCCCTCGTCGTCCTTCAGGTCATCGCCGGGTTCCCGGCCGGTTCCCCGGCCGGATTCCTGGCCGTCGGTGCCGTCGGCCCACTCCCCGGTCTTCTCCTTCTCGGCGATGTAGCGCTTGAAGCGGCGGCCGATCACCTCGTGCATGGACCGGACGTCGTCCTGCCCCTCGAAGCCCTTGATCTGGAAGCGGCGGTACTCGCTCTTGCGCTGCAGGCCGTCCTCGAAGACGACCATCGAGGCCACCACGTCGTCGCCCTGGAGGTGGGAGATGTCGTAGCACTCGATCCGCAGCGGGGCGCTGTCCAGGTCGAGGGCCTCGGCGATCTCCTCCAGGGCGCGCGAGCGGGTCGTCAGGTCGGAGGCGCGCTTGGTCTTGTGCAGCATGAGCGATTGTTGGGCGTTGCGCTGCACGGTCTCCATGAGGGCCTTCTTGTCGCCGCGCTGCGGGATGCGCAGCGAGACGCCGGATCCACGCCGCTCCGCCAGCCACTCCTGGACGGGTTCCACGGGGTCCGGCAGCGCGGGGACGAGGACCTCCTTGGGTACGGAGTCGCCCTTCTCCTCCCCGTAGAGCTGCTGGAGGGCGTGCTCGACCAGCGCCCCGGTGGTGATCTCCTCGACCTTGTCGGTCACCCAGCCCCGCTGGCCGCGCACCCGCCCACCGCGGACGTGGAAGATCTGCACAGCCGCTTCCAGCTCGTCCTCGGCCACCGCGATCAGGTCGGCGTCGGTCGCGTCGGCCAGCACGACCGCGCTCTTCTCCATGGCCTTCCTGAGGGCCTCGATGTCGTCGCGCAGCCGGGCCGCCCGCTCGTACTCCATGTCCTCGGCCGCTTCCGTCATCCGCTGTTCGAGCCTGCGGATGTACGTCCCCGTGCGGCCGGCCATGAAGTCGCTGAACTCGTCGGCCAGTTCGCGGTGCTCCTCGGCCGTGACCCGCCCGACGCAGGGCGCCGAGCATTTGCCGATGTAGCCGAGGAGGCAGGGGCGGCCGGTGCGGGCGGCGTTCTTGAAGACTCCGGCCGAGCAGGTGCGCACCGGGAAGACGCGCAGGAGCAGGTCCACGGTGTCGCGGATCGCCCACGCGTGTCCGTACGGCCCGAAGTAGCGCACGCCCTTGCGCTTCTGACCGCGCATCACCTGCACGCGCGGGTACTCCTCGTTCATCGTCACCGCGAGATACGGGTAGCTCTTGTCGTCGCGGTACTTGACGTTGAAACGGGGGTCGTACTCCTTGATCCAGGAGTACTCCAGCTGGAGCGCCTCCACCTCCGTGGACACCACCGTCCACTCCACGGAGGCGGCTGTGGTGACCATCGTGCGGGTGCGCGGGTGGAGACCGGCCAGATCCTGGAAGTAGTTGGCCAGGCGCTGGCGCAGGCTCTTCGCCTTCCCGACGTAGATCACCCGGCGGTGCTCGTCGCGGAATCTGTACACCCCGGGAGAGTCCGGGATCTGTCCCGGCTTGGGGCGGTAGCTGGAGGGGTCGGCCATGTCTCACACCCTACTGGCGGGGTGTGACAGCGCGGTGATCCTGTGGACGGCCACCGCAGGGCCTCGGGAAGCGGTCGGCGGGAGGGAGAGCCTCGGCGGTCGCGCATGTTGCGCCTCAGGTGTTGTCGCGCCTTGGTCAACACGCTTCAATGCGGGGGAACTCGGGGCGGTGAACGGCCGCGTACGTACGTGAGGACACCAGGGCACGGGGGCGGGACGCCTCGTGCGCCCGCCGAGCGGCCTCATTCGACCCACGCGCGCGGCCCGACCAGCCGCCGTGATCATTCACAGAAGGGCCCCCGTATGCGCCAAGGCTCACCCCACGCGGACGACGTCATCGCGATGGACGCCACCGCGGAACTGGACACGGCCCTGCGGAACGGCCCCTTCCACATGGCCCTGCGGGCCGCGATCACGGCGCGCGGTCTGCCGCTGCAGCGCGTCCAGCACCATCTGTGGCGGTACGGGGTCAAGGTCGGTGTCACCAGCCTGAGTTACTGGCAGCAGGGCGCCCGCCGCCCGCAGCGCCCCGAGTCGCTGCGGGCCGTGAGAGCCCTGGAGGAGATCCTCCAACTGCCGGAGGAGTCGTTGATCCGGCTCCTGGCCCGGGACGACGAACGCGTCGGCACGCAGCGTCCCGCCGCGCGTTCGTACCGCTCCCTGGTGGAGGCCTCCGGCGTCCTGGAACAGCTGCTGACCGAGCTGGGGGCGCCGCTCGACGGCGGACTGCACACCCTCGGCCTGCACGAACGGGTCCGGATCGGCACCCGTCGTGAGTTCTTGACCCGTGAGGCCCAGCACATCGTGCGCGCCCACCGGGACGGCACCGACCGTTTCGTCGCCGTGCACCACGGCGACCCCGGCTGCGCGCCGGACCGTATGTCGGTGCACGCTCTGGAGAACTGCCGCACGGGGCGGATACGACGGCACCACGACACCGGGGTACTCGTCGCCGAACTCCTTTTCGACACCCAGCTGCGGGCAGGCGACACCTTCCTCTTCCGGTACGCCGTCGAGGACGGCACCGCGGAGGTGTCCCGGGAGTACGTCCGCGGCTTCGGTGTCGCGGGCGGCCAGTACGCGCTCCAGGTCCGCTTCGACGACGGGTCACTGCCGGTGCGGTGTCACCGGTTCGCCCAGCATTCGGCCGCGGCACCCCGCAGCGGCCGCCAGGACCTGCCGGTCAGCGCCCGTCACCGCTCGGTCCACCTCGTCGAGCCGAGGCTGCGCCCGGGCATCCTGGGTATCGGCTGGGACTGGGAGTGACGTAAGCGATTACGTAAACGCTTACGCAAGCGTTTACGTCCCTCTGTGCATGCGATACGTTGCCGCCATCGAAGCCCGATCAGGACGGGAAGGCGGGGATCCCATGGCGACGATGACCGACGTCGCGCGGCATGCGGGCGTGTCCGTGGCGACCGTCTCGCACGTACTGAACGAGACCCGTGTCGTACGCCCGGCGACCCGGCAGGCCGTCCTCGACGCCATCGAGGTCCTGGGCTACACGCCGAACACGCTGGCCCGTTCCCTGGTCACCGCGCGGACGCGGTCCATCGGCCTCGCGGTGTCTGCGATCAGCAACCCGTACTTCACGGAGATCCTCCAGGGCGTCGAGTCGGGCGCCCTGGAACACGGCTACAGCCTTCTCCTCGCCGATCCGCACGACGACCCGGAGCACGAGCGCAAGGTCGTCCAGCTGCTGCACGAACGACGCGTGGACGGCATGATCGTCGCCCCCTCGGCGGATCCCGGCGCCCTGGTCGCCTATCTGACCCGGCACGACGTTCCGACGGTGTTTCTGGACCGGGTGCTCGACACCTCCTCGGACAGCGCCCCTCGCTTCGACCAGGTGTGTGCCGAGAGCGCCGAACCCATGGCCCGGCTCATGGCCCACCTCACCGCGCTCGGTCATCGGCGCATCGGCCTGGTCGCGGGCCGCCCGGGACTCAGCACGACGGCGGAGCGCATCACCGGCTATCGCATCGGCCTCGCGTCCGCCGGGCTGCCCCACGACGAGCGTCTGGTGGCCCATGGCGACTCCGAGTCGCAGGGCGCCGAGCGGGCCACCACCGCCCTTCTCTCCCTCGCCGCGCCCCCGACCGCCCTCGTCACCGCCAACAACGCCATGACCATCGGAGCCCTGCGCGCCCTGCGCGAACGGGGCCTCACCGTGCCCGGCGACCTGGCGCTGTGCTGCTTCGACGACTTCGCCTGGGCCGACCTCTTCACCCCGGGGCTCACCGCGATCGCGCAGCCCGGCAGGAGCATAGGCACCGAGGCCGTACGTCTGCTTCTGGACCGTCTGGCCGACCCCGACCGCCCGACCCGGACCGTGCGGCTCCCGTGCACGTTCGTCCATCGTGAGTCGTGCGGGTGTGCCGGCCCGGAGCGCCGCGAGAACCCCCGCCAGGCCGAGAGAGGACCCAGCTCGTGATCGTCGTCGCCGGTGAGGCTCTGATCGACCTGGTACCGCGTGCGGCGGGCCCCCTCGCGGATCTGCGACCGGCACTGGGCGGCGGGCCGTACAACACGGCGGTGGCCCTCGGCCGTCTCGGCTCCCCCACCGCGTTCTGCTCACGCGTCTCGTTCGACGCCTTCGGTGAGGCCCTGCTCGACGGGCTGCGCGCGGCGGGCGTCGACGTGTCGTCCGTACAGCGCGGCAGTGAGCCTACGACGCTTGCCGTCGCCTCGGTCGGTGTGGACGGCTCCGCCGCCTACTCCTTCCATGTCGAGGGCACCGCGGACCGGCTGTTCACGACACCGGCGGGGCTCCCCGACGCCGTTCGGGCGGTGTCGTTCGGCACCTGCTCCCTGGTCCTGGAGCCCGGGGCGAGCGCGTACGAGGAACTGCTGCGGAGCACCGCCGCACAGGGCGTGTTCACCGCGCTCGACCCGAACATCAGGGCGGTGCTGATCCCCGACGCGGACGCGTACCGGGCCCGTTTCACGAGTTGGCTGCCGTCGGTGTCGCTGCTCAAGCTCTCGGAGGAGGACGCGAAGTGGCTCGGCGGAACCCCGCGCGAATGGCTGACCGCCGGCCCCTGGGCCGTCGTGGTCACGCGGGGCGGCGACGGGCTGACCGTCTTCACCCGTGACGGCGCGGAGCACTCCGTGCCGGGTGAGGAGGTCGACGTCGTCGACACGATCGGCGCCGGCGACACCGTGAACGCGGCGCTGCTGCACGGCTTGTCGGCGCGGGACGCGCTGTCCCCGGCGGGACTGGCCGGCCTCGGCTCCGACGGCTGGACCGAGTTGCTCCGTCTCGCGGCGCGCGCGGCGGCGATCACCTGCTCGCGCGCGGGAGCGGAACCGCCGTACGCGGCCGAACTGGGCGACCTGTAGGGGCAGTTCAGCCGACCGGGGCAAACGAGCGGCGGCCCGCGGGGAGTTCCCGCGAGCCGCCGTGTTCGCCGTGGCGGCCGGCCTCGTGACCGGCTCAGGCCTTGCGGGCCCTGGCTGTCGTCTTCTTCGCCGGAGCGGCCTTCGCAGCGGTCCCGGCCGTCTTCTTGGCCGCCACCGCCTTCTTGGCGGCCGTCTTGCGCGGGGCCTTCACGGCGGTGGCGTCGCTGACCCGCTCGGCGCCCAGGACCTCTCGCAGGAACTTGCCGGTGTGGCTGGCGGGGACCCCGGCGATTTCCTCGGGCGTGCCCTCGGCGACGACGAGACCGCCGCCGGCGCCACCCTCGGGGCCCATGTCGACGACCCAGTCGGCGGTCTTGATGACATCGAGGTTGTGCTCGATGACGATGACCGTGTTGCCCTTGTCGACCAGGCCTGAGAGGACCTTGAGGAGCTTGCTGATGTCCTCGAAGTGCAGACCGGTGGTCGGCTCGTCCAGGACGTACACCGTGCGGCCGGTGGAGCGCTTCTGGAGTTCGCTGGCCAGCTTCACCCGCTGGGCCTCGCCGCCGGACAGGGTCGTCGCGGACTGGCCGAGCCTGACGTAGCCGAGGCCGACGTCGTGCAGCGTGTTGAGGTGGCGGGCGATCGCCGGGACGGCCTCGAAGAAGTGCCGGGCCTCCTCGATCGGCATGTTGAGGATGTCGGCGATGGACTTGCCCTTGTAGTGGACCTCCAGGGTCTCCCGGTTGTAGCGGGCGCCGTGGCAGACCTCGCACGGGACGTACACGTCCGGGAGGAAGTTCATCTCGATCTTGATCGTGCCGTCGCCCGCGCAGTTCTCGCAGCGGCCGCCCTTGACGTTGAAGGAGAAGCGGCCGGGCAGATAACCCCGCACCTTCGCCTCGGCGGTCTCGGCGAAGAGCCTGCGGACGTGGTCGAAGACACCGGTGTACGTCGCCGGGTTCGACCGCGGGGTGCGGCCGATGGGCGACTGGTCGACGTGGACGACCTTGTCGACGAGGTCGTCGCCGTCCACGCGCGTGTGGCGGCCCGGCACACTGCGGGCGCCGTTCAGTTCGCGGGCGAGGTGGGTGTACAGGATGTCGTTGACCAGCGTCGACTTGCCTGAGCCGGACACCCCGGTGACGGCCGTGAGGACGCCCAGGGGGAACGACACGTCGATGTCCCGCAGGTTGTTCTCGCGGGCTCCGTGCACGGTGAGCCGGCGGGAGGGGTCCAGCGGGCGCCGGATGTCGGGCAGCGGGATGGCCTTCTTGCCGGACAGGTACTGCCCGGTCATCGACTCGTCGTTGGCGAGCAGTTCCTTCAGGGAGCCGCTGTGGACGACCTTGCCGCCGTGCTCGCCCGCGCCGGGGCCGATGTCGACGATCCAGTCGGCGATCTTGATCGTGTCCTCGTCGTGCTCGACGACGATGAGCGTGTTGCCCATGTCCCGCAGCCGGACCAGGGTCTCGATCAGCCGGTGGTTGTCACGCTGGTGCAGCCCGATGGAGGGCTCGTCGAGGACGTACAGGACGCCGACGAGGCCGGAACCGATCTGGGTGGCGAGGCGAATGCGCTGGGCCTCGCCGCCGGAGAGCGTGCCGGCCGCGCGGTTCAGCGAGAGGTAGTCGAGGCCTACGTCGACCAGGAACTTCAGCCGCTCGTTGACCTCCTTGAGCACCCGCTCGGCGATCTTCTTGTCACGGGGGTCGAGCTTCAGCTCGGCCAGGAAGTCCGCGCAGTCGCTGATCGACATCGCGGCGACCTCGGCGATGGACCTGTCCATGACCGTGACCGCGAGGACGATCGGCTTGAGGCGGGTGCCCTCACAGGTGGGGCAGGGCACCTCGCGCATATAGCCCTCGAAGCGCTCCCGGCTGGCGTCGCTCTCCGACTCGCTGTGCCGCCGCTTCACGAACGGGACGGCGCCCTCGAAGGGCGTGGTGTACACGCGCTCCCGGCCGTACCGGTTGCGGTAGCGGACCTCGATCTGGGTCTTGTGCCCGTGCAGAAGCGCCTTCCTGGCACGCTGCGGAAGGCCCGCGAAGGGGATGTCCGTGCGGAATCCCAGCGCGTCCGCGAGGGCGGTGATCAGGCGGCTGAAGTAGTCCTTGGTGTGGCCGTGCGACCAGGGGTGGATGGCGCCCTCGTCGAGGGACTTGTCCTCGTCCGGGACGATCAGCTCCGGGTCGACCTCCATGCGCGTGCCGATGCCCGAGCAGTCGGGGCAGGCACCGAAGGGCGAGTTGAAGGAGAAGGAGCGGGGCTCCAGTTCCTCGAAGGACAGATCGTCGTACGGGCAGTACAGGTGCTCCGAGAAGAGTCGCTCGCGCTCGGGGTCGTCCTCGGGGAGGTCGACGAAGTCGAGCACGACCATGCCGCCGGCGAGACCGAGGGCGGTCTCCACGGAGTCGGTGAGTCGGCGCTTGGCGGTGTCCTTGACGGTGAGGCGGTCGATGACCACCTCGATGGTGTGCTTCTCCTGCTTCTTCAGCGCGGGCGGGTCGGACAGCTGGATCGTCTCGCCGTCCACCCGCGCGCGGGAGTAGCCCTTGGTCTGGAGATCCGCGAAGAGATCGACGAACTCGCCCTTGCGCTCGCGCACCAGCGGCGACAGCACCTGGAAGCGGCTACCCTCCGGCAGCTCCAGGACCTTGTCGACGATGGCCTGCGGCGACTGACGCGCGATGGGGCGACGGCACTCGGGGCAGTGCGGCTTGCCGATGCGCGCGAAGAGCAGGCGGAGATAGTCGTACACCTCGGTGATGGTGCCGACCGTGGAGCGCGGGTTGCGGGAGGTCGACTTCTGGTCGATCGAGACGGCCGGTGAGAGGCCCTCGATGAAGTCGACGTCCGGCTTGTCCATCTGGCCGAGGAACTGGCGTGCGTACGACGAGAGCGACTCGACGTAGCGGCGCTGGCCCTCGGCGAAGATCGTGTCGAAGGCCAGGGAGGACTTGCCCGACCCCGACAGGCCCGTGAAGACGATGAGCGAGTCGCGCGGGAGGTCGAGCGAGACATTCTTGAGATTGTGCTCGCGCGCGCCACGGACGATGAGACGGTCGGCCACGCCGGTCCGCACCTTTCTTGAGAGAAGTGACAGGGGCGGGGCCCCCGTGCTTTCTCAGACTAGGGGGAGCCACTGACAACGCCGGTCGGATTCCTTGGGAGGTAACAATCCCCGGCCATCCAGCATGCCCGACGCCGCACTCGACCATATAGCACGCACATTCGATTTACGGGCGCAGGCCACCACCTTCACCCGAACGGGTGGCGGGGCTATGGTCGACACCATGGCTGATCATGTGCGCGACCTGGCATCTCTACGTGAAGCGACGGAACGGCTGCTCACCGCAGTCGCGAAATTGAACAACGATTCGGTGGCCGAGCCGTCACGATTGCCGGGCTGGACCCGCGGCCACGTCCTCGCCCACCTCTCCCGTAACGCGGACGCCCTCGTGAACGTCATGGAGGGGCGCCCGATGTACGCGTCCGCCGAGGCCCGGGACGCCGACATCGACCGGGACGCCCCGCGCCCCCTCGACATCCAGCTCTCGGACGTACGCGACAGCGCCGCCCGTCTCCAGGAGCTGTGGGCCGCATCCACGGACTGGTCACGCACGGTGGAACTGCGCAACGGGGTCACCGACGCCGCCTCCGAGGTGCCGTTCCGCCGCTGGGCCGAGGTGGAGCTGCACCATGTGGACCTGGGGATCGGATACGAGCTCGAAGACCTCCCCGCGGAGTTCACGGAGCGCGAGATCGCGTTCCTGGCCAACCGGTTCACCGGCCACCCAGAGGTGCCGCCCACGGTGATCACGGACTCCACGCGCGCGTGGAGCACGGGTAGAGAGGCCGCCGAGCCCGAGGTCACGGTCACGGGGCCGGCGCCCGAGCTGCTGGGGTGGCTCTGCGGCCGACGTGACGGAGCCGGACTCGACGTCTCGGGCGGAGCGCTGCCCGCACTGCCCCCGCTCTAGGCCACCGGCGTCGCTATAGGCTGCGTGCCATGACGTACAGCGGAGCGGTGAAGGTCGGCGGCCCTGCCGATGTGCACGAGTTGCAGGACCTGATGATCACCAAGGTCGCGGTGGGCCCGATGAACAACAACGCCTATCTGCTGCGCTGCCGGGCCACGGACGAGCAGTTGCTGATCGACGCCGCGAACGACGCCCATACGTTGATCACACTGATCGGTGACGACGGCATCGCGTCCGTCGTCACCACGCACCGGCACGGGGACCACTGGCAGGCGCTCGCGGAGGTCGTGGAGGCCACCGGCGCCCGTACCTACGCGGGCCGGGACGACGCCGAGGGCATCCCCGTGCCGACCGACGTGCCGGTCGCCGACGGCGACACGATCCAGGTCGGGCGCGTGGAGCTCACCGCGCGCCATCTGGTCGGGCACACGCCCGGCTCGATCGCGCTCGTCTACGACGACCCGCACGGACATCCGCACGTGTTCACCGGGGACTGCCTCTTCCCTGGTGGTCCTGGGCGGACAATAAATCCTGCGGACTTCACGTCCTTGATGGACGGGCTCGAAGAGAAGGTCTTCGGTCCCCTGCCGGACGAGACGTGGTTTTACCCAGGACACGGCAACGACTCCAGCCTCGGGGCGGAACGTCCTCACATCCCCGAGTGGCGCGCACGCGGCTGGTAGTCGGTCTGGGACCACCCTCACGAGAGGAGTGGTCCCTTTGCCTGTACAACCCCTGCTACCCGCACCGCACCCGTTCCTGTTCGGTACGACCTTCCCTACGACGAGATTGCGCCGCTACCGGGCGTGGATCGACCGGGGGGGGCGCTCGACCTGAACGACGCCGTCCGTCTCAACAGCCAACTGAACCGCGTAGCGCGACAAGCAGATCAATAGCGGGCTCCGCACACGTGGCGTCACCGGACGGATGCGAAGACGTACCGCCGCCGCACCCACCACCGGAGCATCGTCCTCGCGGCGGCGAAGACATGCTCGTTCTGCACGTACCCGGCGACGGACATCGTGCGTGAGGTGCCGCTGTCGGACGGCCGGACAGATCTGCTGCGGAACAAGATCCCTGTGTGTGACGAGTGCCGTGACCAGTGGCTGGACATCAGCCCGGGGCACACACCCCGGGCCCGGCAGAAGTCGTCCAGCCGGTTCTTCCGCTGGGACCTGTGATGTTCGTGGCGAAGGATTCGGACACGAACCGGTTGTGGTTCCGGCTTCAGGACTGCGCCGCCCACTTCGGGTCGGTGTTCTGCGCCGGGTGGCAGAACCTCGGCAGCCTCGTCCGTACGGACGTGATGTTCCTGCCCGCCCTGAACATTCGACGCAGCTCGTTTGAACAGGCCCTCGTACGTGATCTCGGACTCGTGGTACTGGCGGAGTGGAACGAACCGGAGGTGTGGCTGTGGATGCAGGGCGAGGGCAGCGCGACGATCATGCCGAAGCTACTGAACGATGTGTATGCGCTGGTGAAGGAGCCGCACATCGCTTTCCAGGGCAAGCTGTCGGGCAAGTCGTGCTTCCCGGCGCCGGAGGGCTGGAAGTGCTGGCGGTGTGGCCGGTTCCCGAAGCAGCTGAGTCTGAGCGGCAA
The DNA here is from genome assembly GCF_045040105.1 of Streptomyces sp. NBC_01390. Taxonomy (NCBI): domain Bacteria; kingdom Bacillati; phylum Actinomycetota; class Actinomycetes; order Kitasatosporales; family Streptomycetaceae; genus Streptomyces; species Streptomyces sp. NBC_01390. The sequence continues at coordinate 3,074,371 of NZ_CP109551.1, forward strand.
CATCGACGGTGTGCCGCTGTACACGTGCGCGGGGCGGAGGAGACGGCGTGTCTTACCTCTTGAGGCTGCGGTTCAACCCGCATCTGCACGGGTCGAAAGTCGAAGGCGCGGCAGTGCGTGTGTTCGTGGCACGGCGGTGACTGCAAGCAGAAGCCCAGGTGGTCGTACTACACGCCGACGGGCTGGCAGTCGGCGTGTAGGGATGCGAAGCAGGCGATCGAGGAGAGGTACGGGCAACCGGTGAACTGTGTCGGCTAGTCGGGCAGGGGGAGTTCGGTCAGCATGACGGCGTAGACGGGAGAGTCGGGGAACGGTTGCCGATCCCCGACTTTCCGGAAGCCCCACGACTCGTACAGCTCCTGTACGCGGGGGTGCTGCGTGTCGACCAGGAGGACGGCAAGGTCTTCGTCCCGGGCGTTCAGGAGGGCGCGGGAGAGTTGCTCGGCGAGGCCGGTCTTGCGCCACTTGGTGCGGATGGCCAGTTCTGAGTAGGAGAATGTGCGGTCCTTCTCCGGGGCGGGCTTCAGGTGTTCGCGCCACCACTCCCGGTACGGGTTGGCGGGTGCCCCGTAGGCGAAGCCGACCGCGTCGTCTCCGTCGTAGGCGATGACGCAGTCGAAGTCCGGGTTGCCGCCCCAGTGGTCAACGAACCAGGGGAACCGCTGGTTGAACTCGTCGTCCATCGCGTCGGCGTAGGCGTCGGCGTGCACGTCGATCAGTGCCTGCCGGATGCTCGGGAGGTCTTTGTGCGTGAAGCGTCGGACGTCCACGTCGGCCATCAGGCTCGGCTCCATTCAGCTCGATAACGGTCTCCCCACTCTCGTGCGGCCTCGGCGTCCGGCGCAAGGGTGATCAAGTCGCGGTAGTAGTCGCCGAGGAGAACCCGCATCCGGCCGGGGATCGGGTCCCCTGCCATCAAGTCGAACGCGGTAGACGCGGTAGCGCAGGCCGTGTCGATGTCCCGCTGATGTAGCTGCGCCAGAGCGAGCCGTGTGGTGGCGAGGGCACGGTTGCGGCGGAACTGCTTCGGGATGCTGGAGAGGGCCTTGTGGGAGGCGGCTTCGGCTTGCGCGGAGTCTCCGATCCCGTCACGCACGATCGCGGTCATCGCGGTGAGTTCGGCCGGCCCGTAGAAGGCCATCCACGATGGTCGGGGTTCTTCCGGGGATGCCTTGCCCAGGGCTTCCTGGGCGTAGCCGAGAGAGCGGATCGCGGCCTGCCGGTCACCAGAGTTCGCGTGCCCGATCGCGGTGCGGGCGTGGGCGAGGGACGCGAAGAACGGATCGCGGCGGGTGATCGCAGTGGCCTGCGCTGCATACCCGGCGTCGACGGCTTGGGTGTGCTGGCTGCGTTGGTGGGCGAGCATCGCGAACGAGTTCCACACCCGGAGTTCAGCGATCGGGTCTTTCGCCATCCCGGCCAGGTACAGGGCCCGGTTCAGGTGCTCGTTCGTCTTGTCGAGCTTGCGGGCGTCGAGCGCGGACCAGGCGGCGGTGGCGGTGTAGTCAGCGGCGATGGAGAACAGCCGGAGCCGGAGCCGCTGGGAGGCGGCTTGCTTCAGCTTGTCGAGGGCTTCCGAAGCTCCGGCGAGAGCAGCGCGTTCGAGGCTTTCGTGGCCTCCCCGACTGTCGTCCAGGGCCATCAGGGTGTCGAGCCCTGACCGGAATCGGATCACGTCGGAGGTGCCGACTCTGCGGGGGCGGATATCGACGACCACGGCGGCGGCGGTGCCGGTGAGGAAGTTCCTACACCTCACGTCTTGCTCCGGGGTGGTGATGGTTCTTCCCCTGGGTGGGTGGAAGCCCAAGTCTTCAGCGGGTACGCCGAATACTCCCTCTAACGCTTCCCGCTGCCGAGGGTGGGGCCACCTTGTCTTTCCGGTGAGCCAGTACCGGACGGTGCGGTCGGTGACGGTGCCGTCGTGTCCGTCGGCACGCAGCCGAGAGTTCACGGCGTCGGCCAACTCGCCTGCGTGAAGCCTGCTTCCTTCATGGCGCTCGTGAGGCTGCTGTTCTCCTCCACGTTCTCCACGGTAGCGACCTGAACAGCGACGGCGGGGCGGACTGCCGAGAAATTTCTGGTTGCCTGCGATGCACACCCGGCGGACTTTTCCTCCTCCCCGCAAGGGCAAGGTCGTTGACTGGACCAAGGCCGCCGTACACGGGCGTCGCACCAACCCCCTTGAGGTTCTGATGACTGTGTCCGCCACGTCACGCCCTACTGGGCATCCTGGATACTCCGAGACCCTCCCGTGCGTGGAGGAGAGCGCAGGGGTCGCCCGGAGGCTCGTACGGACCGCTCTGGCCGCCTGGCATCTGGAGCGCCTCGCCGACGAGGGCGTGCTGATCGTCAGTGAACTGGTCGCGAACTCGGTGCAGCATTCCAACAGCCGCCTGATCCGGATCGTCGTGACCCGTCCCAGCGACACGCATGTGCGGATCGGTGTCGTCGACAAGTCCCGCACCATGCCGGAGTTCAAGAAGTCGAACGGTGACTCGCTGCCCACCAGCGGGCGGGGGTTACTGCTGATCGACGCGTTGACAGAACGGTGGGGGACGGACTTGTACCGGTGGGGGAAACAGGTGTGGGGCGAGTTGAAGAGCGAGGCCGAGTGATGACGGACGGTAAGGCGTGGATCGGCGACGAGGTGTACGACGAGGACGCGGGGCGCACCGGCATCATCACCGACGTCCGCTCCGGGGTGTACATCCTGCGCCCCGTGTCCGGAGGTGGCGCGGAGTGGACCAGCGACAACAGCGACCGCCTCACGATCAAGGTTCCGCGCGAGAAGCAGGCCCTGTCGTGAAGGCCGGCCTTCTTGTGCTCCCGATCCTCCTGTTCGCCGTCAGCTGCTCGGAGGTCCCAGCTGACCGGCCGGTACAGGAGCCCCGCGCCACCGTTTCCTCCCCCGTGGCTACAACGGAGGCGGTGGCGCGGGTGAGTAAGGAAGAAGCCTGCGCCACAGTGGACGCGGCCTTGGGCCGTCTGGAGGTGCCGTTGCAGCTTCTCGCGGACGGCGGTACGCCCGTCTCCTGGGTGGACGACTACCGAGACGGGGCGAAGACGTTCCACAAGGTCGGGAAGGAAGGCCCCGGCACGGTCGGGTACTTCGCAGAAGGGCTCGGCGGCGACCTGGACCGGCTCGTGACCGCCTTGGACGGTCAGCAGACGGCGGCGGCGAAGGCGATCGGGGATGTCGTCACAAATCGAGCCCGCAATCTGAAGGGAGCCTGCGCTCGGGACTGATTCAGGCGAACGAGGTTCACCCCCGGAAGCCTCCCACTATGCTGTCGCTCCTGACCAGGGGGTGGGGTGTGTGAACAGCGAATATGACGGAGACTACGTCGACTTTAGGGGCGCCAGCTACAGCGGGCCTTTCGTCGGCGTTCAGACCAACACCCCCCTGCGCGACAAGCACGATCGCAAACCAATCCTCTACGCGATCGGCTCATGCGTACTTGCCCTTGGCGGGGTGGGCGTCATGCTCATCTCGACCGGCGGCAAGGAAAACGAGGGCGGCACAAGCGACGCTGCCTTGTCAGCGGTCGTGGGAATTCTCGGGTGCACGTGCATCTTCCTGATCGTCACCGCCGTGCCCTGGCTGATCACGCGGCGTACCTACATGAAGAACCAAAACGCGCGCATCGCGGAACAGTTGAAGACCCAGCAGGAGCTACGGCATGAAGCCCTAGAGAAGTTGAAGAAAACCACCGAGCTGGCCACGCTTATGGAACTCAACCAGGGCCAGATCGGCACTTACCACCGGATCGTCACCGAGCAAGCCGACAAGTCGTTCAAGTCATCCCGGGTAGCGATGAGCGTCGGCTTGATCCTCATCGTATGCGCAGCCGTCGGAGGCGCCTACGTGCCGGTGGAAGAAGTTCGCTGGTTCATCGGGGCCCTGGCCGCATTCAGCACCCTCCTCACGGGTTACCTTACCAAGACCTACTTGGCGATGTACAAAGAGTCGATCGGACAGTTGAACCGATACTTCGACCAACCGGTCTTGAACAGCTTCTATCTGACCGCAGAGCGGCTTACCTCCGGTCTCGACGCGGATCATGCTCAGGAGGTCAGACAGCAGATCATCAACGAGGTCCTCGATACCAGCTCCCGCATGGGGAAACGAGCAGCCCAGCTGCCCGAGCCGAAGGCGAAAGCTACACCGAATGGCGGGAAGCCGAAGACCAAGCGGCCGAAGAAACAAGCGGCCTCCGTGAACGGCACGCCGCAGGCATAATCGAATTTGGGTTCCTCCTGTGCTGGTGAGCCCTGAGAGGCCCCACCGAGGTTGACTCACCTCCCGGTGGGGCCTCTCCCATTCCAAAACCCTTTACAGCAAGGCGCAGTGGAACAAGTCTCCTTCAACTCTGTCAGTGCGCACACCTATCCTCAAAAGGAGCGCACACCAGCACAGAGAGAAGAACCAAGGTGGGTAACCGAATTTTCGGGTGGGCAGCCGACGGTGGCGGATGCGGCTATTACCGAGTCACCCTCCCTCTGAACACCCTCAAGGCTCAGGGATACGACACGCACCGCCATCTTGTGATGCCGAACGCCTACAACACTTGGGATGTCGTGGTCGGGCAGCGCATTGCGAATCCGGAACCCACCAAGCGGTGGCAGCAACTGGCCCGGAACGGGCGCCACAAGCTCGTGTACGAGCTGGACGACGACCTGTTCAACGTCGACGCCTCCAGCACCCAAGCCTTCCAGTTCTTCGGTCAGCCGGCCGTCCGGGACCGCATGCGGGAGAACCTGGCCGTCGCGGACTGCGTGACCGTGTCCACGGAGCCCCTGGCCGAGCAGATACGGGCCTACAACCCGAACGTCCACGTGTGCCCCAACTACGTTCCGGACCACACACCGCCACAGCGGCAGGACGGGATCCTCACCATCGGGTGGGGCGGATCCGCGACGCACGGCATGGACTTCGGGGAAGTCGGCCCGCATCTACGCCGGTTCCTGGAACGGAACCCGCGCGTGGAGTTCCATGCGGTCGGCACCGACTACACATCATGGATGCGGCTCCCGCAGGACCAGTGCAGGTTCACGCCATGGCTCCCGGACGTGGAGACGTTCTTCCGTACCCTCGACTTCCACATTGCTATCGCACCCCTGCGCCCCCACGTTTTCAACCAGTCGAAATCCTGGATCAAAGCCTTGGAAGCCGCCGCTCTCGGAATCCCGATCGTTGCTTCGGACCTGCTGCCGTACCGGGGTTTCATCGATCACGGCGTCACCGGTTTCCTCGTGAAGCGGGACCACGAGTGGGGGCAGTATCTGCGGGCCCTCGTCGAAGACGAAGCCATGCGCCTCGAAATGGGCAAGGCCGCCCGGGAGAAGGCCGTCGACTACACGATCGAAAAGAACTACACCGTGTGGGAGAAGGTGCTCACCGCATGAGGCCCGGCGTGTCCGTGGTGATCCCGACTCATCCCCCGCGTGCCTCGAAGCTGCGACGCGCCCTGGCCTCGGTGTGCGCCCAGACTGTTCAGCCGATCGCCGTCGTCGTCGAGAACGACGTCGACCGCACTGGATCCGCGGCGACCCGTAACCGGGGTCTGGCGCACGTCACGACCGAGTGGGTGGCGTTCCTCGACTCCGACGACCAACTACTCCCCCACCACCTGGAGCGGCTGACTATGGAGGCGCTGAAGACCGGCGCCGACGTCGTCTACCCGCTGCCGCGTGTGATCGGTCCGGACGGTCAGATCGTGCCCCGTCACCACGACTGGGGCGGCGGCCCCGAGTTCGACCCCGAGTACCTCCGCACCAACTCCCACATCCCGGTGAACTCCCTGGTGCGCACCGAACGCCGTCCAGGTCGGCGGGTTCGTCTTCCACCGCGACTCCACCGGTGCCGTGAACGACGACCACGGCTTCTACCTGCGGCTCCTGGAGGCCGGCGCACGCTTCGCGCACGTCCACGAGGAGACGTACCCAGTTTCGAAACCGAAGCGGGGGCGATCGCGCATTCAGAGCCGTTCCGCGCTCGGGAGGGTCGTGCCCCACGGACGGTGGCCTCCAGAGCACCGCACCGACGCCGGCAGCGGTGACCGCCATGGTCAGGGTGACTGTTGCATGGGCTGCGGTCTGCCGGGCGGGTTCACCTGGCAGGCAGCGGAACCTCTCCCTTCTCCGCAATCCATCCCTTCGGCTCCCAGCCGTACTACGGGCCCGAAACCCGCACGCAGCTGGAGGCCGCGCTCATGCGGGGAGACCGCCGCTGTCACTTCACGGCCCTTGGCCTCCGGGCCGCCCCAGAGGAGACCCCGGGGCGGCCCGGAGGCCGAGGACGGTGAGGTGTTCCGGCAGAGGATCCGCGTGGCCGTGGACCGTGGACCACGCTCGCACCCTGCGCGTCTCGCGCCGCGGGGCTCCTGCCCGACGCGCCTGGCGGGCGATCCGGCGGGGGCGGTGCCCGGCGACCCGGCGGGCGCGTCCCCGGCGATCCGGTGGACGCCCCGCCGGCGATCTAGCGGGTGGACCCGGTGTGCTCCTGCACAGTCGCCGCCTCGCTCGCCGCCGTCGCGGCCCCCGGCTCGGCGCTCTGCTTCGCGAAGCCGCGCCGGCCCGGCAGGACCGCGAGGACGATCAGGGTTTCGGCGGCCATGATGATCCCGCCGATGAGGCTGGTCTGGGCGACGCCGTGAGCGAACGCCTGGTGGACGGCGTCCACGGCGGCCTGGGCCTGCTGAGGCCCGGCGGAGGGATCCTGCGCGACCCGCTGGGCGACGGCCAGGCCGGCGCCGACCGAGTCCTTGGCGGTCTCCATCGCCTCCGCCGGGAGCCGGTTACCCACCAGGTCGGTCAGCTCGTCCCGGTAGGCCGTGCCCAGCAGCGAGCCCAGCACCGCGATGCCCAGCGCCCCGCCCAGCTCCAGCGCGGTGTCGTTGACACCGCCACCGACGCCCAGCTCGGACTCAGGGAAGGAGCCCATGATCGTGTCGGTCGCCGGGGAGATGGCCAGTCCGAGCGCGAGGCCCAGCATCATCAGCGGCACCAGGAAGTCCCCGTACGTCGACCCCTTGTCGATCTGGGTGAGCAGGAACATGCCCGCCGTGCCGACGGCCAGGCCGGTCACGACCATCACCTTCACCCCCAGCTTCGGGGTGAGCATCCCGGTCAGCGCGGACCCGAGGAACACCGCGCCGCCCAGCGGCAGCAGCCGTACACCCGTGTCCAGGGCGCCGTAGCCGAGGACGAACTGCAGGAACTGCGTCGCGTAGTAGATCACCGCGAACATGCCGAAGAAGAAGAACATCACCGCGAGCATCGAGCCGCTGAAGGGCCGCAGCGCGAACATCCGGACGTTCAGCATCGGGTGCAGGTGCCGCAGCTCCCAGGCGACGAAGGCGACCAGACCGACACCGGCGACCACGGCGGCGGTGACGGGGCCGACGCCCCAGCCGGAGTGCGGGCCCTCGATGGCGGCGTAGATCAGGGAGCCGACGGTGACGATCGACAGCAGACCACCGACGTAGTCGATCCGGCCCATGCCCTCCGCCTTGGACGGCGGTACCAGGGCGAGCGCGCCGAACACGGCGAGGAGGGCGATCGGCACGTTGATCAGGAAGGTCGAGCCCCAGGCGTGGTCCTCGAGCAGCCAGCCGGAGACCAGCGGGCCGACGGCTACCGCCACCCCGGAGGTCGCGGCCCAGGCGGTGATGGCCTTGGCCCGCTCGCTCCGGGGGAAGGTCGCGACCACCAGGGACAGCGTGGCCGGCATCACGACCGCGGCACCGACACCCATGATCGCGCGGGCCACGATGACCAGCGAGGTCTCGTCGACCATGCTCCCCATCACCGAACCGCCGGCGAAGATCAGCAGACCCAGCACCAGCGCGCCGCGCCGGCTGTACTTGTCGCCGATCGCGCCCAGCACCAGCATCAGCGCCGCGTACGGAACGGTGTAGCTGTCGACGACCCACTGCAGATCACTGCTGCTCAGGCCCAGGTCGGTGGTCATGTCGGGGGCGGCGACGATCAGCGACGTGTTCGCCATCACCGTGATCAGCAGGCTCAGGCACAGCACGAGCAGCGCCCACCAGCGCCGCGCGTAAGGCCCGGCCATTTTCTCCACGGGGGTGTTCGCAAGGAAGGACATCAGTAGCTCCTGAGGGGGGACGGGGCGGACGAGCGGAATCACTTGATTGCTCGTGAGGCGAGCGGGCGACGGGCTGAGATCTCAGGGCTTCAAGATCATCGTGTGGCCGCTTTGGGGCTTGCCTCGGCGATCCCCTGGAGGGCCGCGTCGGTGTCCGCGAGGGCCAGCGTCTTGTTGATGTCGGCGCCGGCCAGCGCGCCGGCCGCTGCGGAGGCCCCGACCTGGGCGACCAGATCGGTGACGTTGCCGGCCACCCACACACCCGGCACCTCGGTGGTGCCGGCCACACCGGAGGCGAAACCGCGACCCATGTTCGGCAGGTCGTGCATCGGCAGGTTCAGACCTTCCAGTCCCTGGGTGCGGGCCTGCATCGGCGCGGCGACCGCGACGACGCGGCGGGCCACGACCTGGCCGTCGGCCAGGCGCACCCCGGCGAGGGCGCCGTCCTCGTCGTTGACGATCTCGGTGACCGGGGTGTCGATGACGCGGATGCCGCGGGCGGCGAAGCGGGCGCGGCTGTCCTCGTCCAGGTCGGTGCCGTGGGTGAAGTAGGTCAGGTCCTCGGTCAGCTGACGGAACAGATACGCGTGGCCGATGGAGGCCGCGCCGGTGGCGAGGATGCCGATGGGCTCGTCGCGCACCTCCCAGCCGTGGCAGTACGGGCAGTGCACCACACTGTGCCCCCAGTGTTCGGCGAGCCCGGGCACCTGTGGCAGCACATCCGTGAGGCCGGTGGCCACCAGGATGCGGCGGGCGGTGATGTGGCGGCCGTCGGCCAGGCTGACGGTGAACCGCAGGTCCCCGTCCGCCGACGGGGCGGCGGACTCGGCCGAGACCACCTCGCCGAACACGACGCGTCCGCCGTACTGGCGCACCTGTTCCCGACCCCGTCGAAGGATCTCGGACGGCGGGGTGCCGTCCAGGGCGATGAGGCCGTGCACGGCCTCCGCGGGCGCGTTGCGCGGGGCGCCGCTGTCGATCACGACGACCGAGCGGACGGAGCGGGCGAGGATCAGTGCACCGTTCAGCCCCGCAGCGCCCCCGCCGATCACCACCGCGTCGACGGTCCCCTCGACCAGTGCGTCGCTCGCGTACGGAGGAGTGGTCACAGCCATGGCCTCCTGCTTTTCCTTGTCAGTCATGGTTCGGTCAATCCTTCGAGTTCTGGGTGGTTGCAGGGGGGCAGCTGTTCAGGAAGCCCAGGAAGCGGTCGGCGACCGTCGTGGGCTGTTGTGCAGAGTCCGGCCCCGGTTTGCGTGGGACGTTCGCGATGTAGAGATCCAGCACGGCGATGAAACTCGCCGTCGCCACGATCGCGAGGATCAGACCGTGCCTTGCCGGCCCTCGAAGGCGTCGCAAGGCCGGGCGGCGCGGAGGAGTTCAAAGGCATGGGTCGCCCTCAATCGCGCCAGGCGTGCACGCGGGCCTGTCCGGTGAGCTCAGGACCGTTGTGTACTGGACTGTCAGAAACCTAGGCGGTTCTGTACTGAGTTGTCAACTGCGGCAGGTCGATCCTCGCTCGCCACGATGATGCCCGGAATGTCGAGTTTGGGCTTCCAGGTGGTCGCGGGGTTGGCCAACAGCGGCAAGGCACCGATCAGGGCGCTCGATGGGTACGGGCCCGTAGATGCCGGCGGATTCCTCGCCGGGGCGAACAGCAGAAGGCCGCAGTGCCACGCTCTGATCGAGCTGCCCCAGCCGGATGCGGGCGGCGAAGAACTCGATCATGCGAGACGGGCCAGCTCGTCGTCGCGGCCGGTGAGTGGGGTGCCGAACAGGTTCTGCGGCACAGATGGATCCTGACCTCCACCGCTGACAGCCCTGGTCGGCCAGGCTCAGCGCAGCGTGTCCGCCCAGTTCGCCGGCACGCGCCCCGCAGGTCCCGGCGTGGGCTGGTCGGCAGGGTGGGCGTCCGGGGGAGCCAGGGCCGGACCGGAGTCGTACAGCTCGGACGTCTCGAAGTTCCAGAACCAGGTCTCACCCGGCTCGTAACTGCGGATCACCGGATGGCCGGTGTCCCGGAAGTGGCCGGTGGCGTGCTTGGCAGGTGAGTCGTCGCAACAGCCGATGTGCCCGCACTGGGCGCAGCGCCGCAGATGGAACCACCAGCCGCCGACGGCGTCGCACTCGACGCATCCCGCCCCGCTGGGCGGGACGCTGGGGTCGATTCCGGTGTCCTTGGTCATGACGGCTCCTGGGCCGGGTCGGGGACGGTGTCGGGGTCGGTGGCGGTGAGGGGGAGCAGGACCTGGAAGCGGGTGTCGCCGGGTACGGACTCGACCTTGAGATCGCCGTGGTGCTTGTTGACGACGATCCGCCAGGAGATGTCGAGCCCCAGCCCCGTCCCCTCGCCCACCGGCTTGGTGGTGAAGAACGGGTCGAAGATCCGGCCGCGGATCTCGGCCGGCACCCCCGGGCCCGTGTCGCGGAACTCCACCAGCAGCCGGTCGTGCACCACAGCGGTCCGTACGGTCAACGTCCCTTCGCCGCCCGCGCCCTTGATGGCGAAGACGGCGTTGTCGATCAGGTTGGTCCACACCTGGTTCAGTTCGGCCGGGTAGGCCGGAATCCTCGGCACCGAACGGTCGTACTCCTTCACGACCTCGACCTGGGGACCGATCTTGCCCGACAGCATCAGCAGCGTGCTGTCGAGGAGTTCGTGGACATCGGCGACCTGGTAAGGCGCGCGGTCCAGCTGCGAGTACTGCTTGGCGGCGTCGACGAGGTGCGAGATACGGGTGGTGGAGTCCTCGATCTCGGACATCAACAGCTCGGTCTCGACCGTGTAGGTGAGGCACTCGATGACAGTCTGCAGGATTTCCTGCTCGTCGACGGCCGCCGCGATCTGCTCCAGCCACTCGACGTCGAGACCGCCTTGCACGAAGGTCGGCGCGATCTGCCAGCCGTTTGGGACACCGTGGTCGTCGAGCCAGTCGGCGAGTTCGTCCTCCCGGTCGGACGCTTCGAGCGGGCTCAGTGCCGGCGCCTTGGAGACCCGCTCGGCCGTACGCTCCTGGAGATCGAGCACGGCCTTCAGGGCGTCGCCGTGGTACGGGCCCGAGGCGATGGCGCTGAGCTTGTGGCGCATGTGCGCGGCCCGGTCCCTGAGCGACGAGGTGGCCCGTACGGCGGCCGCGGCCGGGTTGTTGAGCTCATGGGTGAGACCCGCGGACAACGAGCCCAGCGCGAGCAGCCGTTCGCGCTGCCCGACGGCCCGCTGAAAGGTCTGCGCGCCGAGGAAGAGCCCCTCCAGGAGATGGACCGCCATCGGAAACCACTCGTGCATGAAGTTCGCGAACGATTCGGCGGGCAGGACGAAGAACCGCGTCGGCTCCGACACCCGCACCGAGTTCATGTACCGCTGCGGTTTCCCGTCCCCGACGTACGCCCGCACGGCCCCCGCATACACCCCTGGCTGGGACGTGCGGCTCACCTCGATGTCGTCGCTGCCCACCCGGCGCGACAGGACGACCGTGCCCTCGATCATCACGTAGAAGCAGGTGGCCGGGTCACCTTCGGTGAACACCGGCCCGGGGTCGAACAGTTCGACCCGTCCCTCGCTGCACAGCCTGTCGATCTGCTCGGCACTGAGCTTCTCGAACAGGAACAGCGAGCTGATCTCCGCCGGGCTGCACGGCATCAGGCGGCCGCTCACGACTGCTCGAGATACCGGTGTACGAGCATCACGGCCATGGCTCCCTCTCCGACGGCGGACGCGACCCGCTTGGCGGACTCCGCGCGAGCGTCCCCGGCGACGAACACGCCGGGGATGTTGGTCTCCAGGTGGTACGGCGGCCGGTCCAGCTCCCAGTTGGCCGGTGGCCGCCCGTCGGCGGTCATGTCGGGCCCGGCGAGGATGAACCCGCGCTCGTCGCGCAGCACCGTGCCGTCCAGCCAGTCGGTCAGCGGGGCCGCGCCGATGAACACGAACAGCCACTGCGCGTCGACCAGTTCGGTCTGCCCGCTCGTCGTGTCGCGCAGGGTCAGCTGCTCCAGGTGGCCGTCGCCGTGCGCGGCCTCGACGACCGTGTGGGCCCGCACCGAGATGTTCGGCGACTGGGCGATCTGCTGGATCAGATAGTGCGACATCGACGCCGTGAGATCCGCTCCGCGCACCAGCAGCGTGACCGACTTGGCGCCCCTGGACAGGTACATCGCCGCCTGCCCGGCCGAGTTGGCGCCGCCCACGATGTAGATGTCGTGGCCCTGGCAGGCGGCGGCCTCGGTCAGCGCCGACCCGTAGAACACCCCGCAGCCCGCCAGCTCGGTGGCGCCCGGCGCCTCCAGCTGCCGGTACGACACACCGGTCGCCAGGATCACACTGTGCGCAGCGATCTGCGACCCGTCCGCGAACCGCACGAGCCGAGCCGAGCCGCTCACCTCCAGGCCGGTCACCTCGCGCGCGGAGAGGATCTCGGCGCCGAACTTGGTGGCCTGGCGCCGCGCCCGGTCGGTGAGCTGGCCGCCGGACACCCCGTCCGGGAAGCCCAGGTAGTTCTCGATGCGTGAACTCTGGCCGGCCTGCCCGCCGGTGGCCGACCGCTCCACCAGCACCGTACGCAGCCCCTCGGAGGCCCCGTACACGGCGGCGCCGAGCCCGGCCGGTCCGCCGCCGATGACGACCAGGTCGTAGAAGTCGGCCGTGGGCGTGGTCGCCAGCCCCACGTGCGCGGCCAGTTCGGGCACCTCCGGCTCGACGAGCGCCGTACCGTCCGCCGTGATCACGACCGGCAGCCGCTGCCCGTCCTGGCCCGCGGCCGCGAGCAGCCGCTGCCCCTCGGGCTCCTCGGTGGAGTACCAGCGGTACGGCACCTGGTTGCGGGCCAGGAACTCCCGTACGTCCGACGAGCGCGCCGACCACCGGTGACCGACCACCTTGGTGCTCGGCACGGGCCGGAAGTCACTGCACCGCCAGGCCGTCAGGAGATCGTCGAGCACCGGGTAGAGCTTCTCCTCGGGCGGATCCCAGGGCTTGAGGAGGTAGTGGTCGAGGTCGACGACGTTGATCGCGTCGATCGCCGCGTTGGTGTCGGCGTACGCGGTGAGCAGCACCCGGCGCGCGCCGGGATAGACGTCCAGGGCCTGTTCGAGGAACTCGATGCCGTTCATCTGGGGCATGCGGTAGTCGGCCAGGATCACCGCCACCAGATCACCGCGCAGTTTCAGCTCCCGCAGCGCCTCCAGCGCGGACTCGCCGGACTCCGCGCGCACGATCCGGTACGACTCGCCGTAGCGCCGCCGCAGGTCGCGGGCGACGGCCCGGGACACCCCCGGGTCGTCGTCCACGGTCAAAATTACACTTACGGTTGATACCGACGTCGGGGACGACCTCCATCGCGTGCGGGGCGGCGAACCGATGACGGTCGTCGACCTGCGGGGGGAGGAAGCAGCCGTCGTCGGCACCGTAAAGCTGCAGCAGGGGCACCTCGATCGGCTGAGACAGGCGGCGCGCCGCCCTGAGCATGCCGGGTCGCAGCATCTCCCGGTAGTACTTCACAGGCGCGGGCATGCTCGCCCGCAGGTGCTCATGCAGCTCCGCCTGCAGAGCTGGATCAAGCGAGAGGCCGGGCGACCACTGACGCCAGAGGCGGTCGATGAAGGCGAGATCGCGGGCGGTGGCCATCCAGCCGCTTCCCGGCAGTTGAAAGAGCCCCATGTACCAGCTCCGGCGCAGCTGAGCGAGGCGCGGCCGGCTCAGGAACGTGAGTGGGTGGGGGACTGCGAGCGTGACCGCGCGTTCGATCCGCTCCGGCGCGGTGACGCAGGCATCGTAGGTGAGCAGGGCGCCCCAGTCGTGGCCGACCAACTCCACAGCTCGCCCGGGAGACCAGCGGTCGATCAGCGCGAGCACGTCGCTGGTGAGGGATGCGAAGTCGAACGGCCCCGCGGTCGGGGACGGCGCGTAACCGCGAAGCCAGGGTGCGACGACGTGACGGCCGCGGCGGCCGAGCTCGGCAAGGAAGGGCTTCGCGGTCGGCGGATGGTCCGGGAAGCCGTGCAGGACGAGTGTCGGTCGGCCATCGGGATCACCACCCTGCAGCGCGTGAAAGGTGCCGTGTGGCAGATCGAAGGCGACGCGTTCGAACTCCATGTGTGTCAGCCTTCTCGGAGAGCTGTCGGACGAGAGATGCTCATGCTGGCTTCGGTGTCTCTGGTTGTGGACACGTGCGACTTCTCAGGCGCTGGGTGTACTGCGGAGTCAGCCGGCCAGTCGGTTGAGCTTGCGGATCTGTCTGTCGAAGGCGCGCGAGGGCACGATCCGGCGCAGGACGCTGACGCGTTTGGCCATCGAGCCGGCGGTGTACCGGAGCTTGGGCCTGGAATCGGTGGCGGCCGCGACGATCACCTTCGCGACAACGTCCGGGTCGTCGGCGTTGCGCACGGCCGTGGCCAGCACGTCTCGGGAGACCTCCCGCTGTGCGGCGTAGACCGGCAGGGGCGAGTCGGGTGCCATGCTGCTCGCCTCGAAACTCGTGCTTGTGTAGGCCGGCTCGACCAGAAGCACCCGGACGCCGTGCTCGCGAAGCTCGTGGTCGACGGACTCGGAGTAGCCCTCGACCGCATGCTTGGTGGCGGCGTAGACGGCCATGAAGGGGGCTGGGATCAGACCGAGTACCGAGGAGACGTTGACCACGCGGCCACTGCCCTGGGCGCGCATGTGGGGCAACACTGCGTTGGTCATCCGCATCACGCCGAAGACGTTGATGTCGAAGACCTCCTTGGCCTGGTCGATCGAGCTCTCCTCGCCGGCGCCGACCGCGCCCACGCCCGCATTGTTGACCAGGACGTCGATCCGGCCGAACCGATCGATCACCTCCCCGACCAGGGAGCGGACCGACTTGTCGCCGGCCACGTCGAGATCGAGGAACGTCACCCCGGCGAGCGGCTCGGCGTTCGCCGCGTTGCGGCTCGTGCCGACCACCGCGAAGCCGGCGCCCACCAGGGCGAGCGCCGCCGCCCGCCCGATCCCGGAGGAAGCGCCCGTCACGAGGGCCACTCGGGGAGCTGTCTGCATGGTGGTTCCTTCGGTTGTGGGCATGGCTTCGTCGGGCACCGTGCGGGGTCGCCTGCGCCCAGGTCGACACGGTCCGCACCGGTCTGCAAGCCCGGACCAAGCCTGCCCAGTGAGCTCAGAACGGTTGCGTACTGGAGTGTCAGAAACCTAGGCGGTTCTGTACTGAGTTGTCAAGAAGGGTGGGTCGGCTTTACCGTCGTTGGATGGCCAGACCACGAAGCTTCGACCGCGACCACGTCCTCCATGCCGCCGAGCGGCAGTTCCGGGCCTCGGGCTACAACGGCACGAGCGTCGACGACATCAGCGCCGCCACCGGCCTGGGCCGCGGCAGCCTCTACGGCGCGTTCGACGGCAAGCACGGCGTGCTGCTGGAGGCGATGACCGGCTACTTCGCCCGGCTGGCGCAGGGTCCGGGGAAGATGCTCGCCGGACCGGACGAGGGCGCCCTGGAACGACTGCACACATACCTGCTCCGCGCCGTCCACGGGGTGCCACTCGCCGCCGACGTACCCCCCGCCTCTGACCGGGCGGGGGCGGCCTGCTTCGCCGCCAAGATGGCCCTGGAGATCGGCGCCACCGACGCCGAAGTGAAACGCCTGGCCAACGACTGCTTCTCCGTAGTCCGGACGGCGGTGGCCGAGTGCGTGCAAGCGGCGCAGCGCAACGGCGACATCGACCCCGACGCGGATCCCGACGACCTTGCGTACCTTCTGCTGACCATCGTCCGCGGGAGCGATGTCGTAGGCGCGTACGGCCACAGTCCCGCCCGCCTGACCTCGATCGCGGAGACCGCGTTCGCCTTGCTGCCTCGCCCGCGCCACCACTGAGAAGGGCACGGCCGGCCTCGTTGCACAGGCATCTGATGCTGTCGGCCCACTTCGACGCCGCGGAGACACGGCCCGTAGGTTTACGCGCCGCCGTGACCTCGTGTGTTGGCGCGTGCTGTGGTGTTCCCCGGTGGCGTGGGCAACACGCGCAAGGACCCGGAGGCCTTCGCCAGCCTCATCCACGACGTGGAGACGAAGATCTTCGGTCCGCTCCCCGACGAGAGCTGGGTCTACCCGGGGTACGGCAGCGACACCACCCTGGGTGCGGAGCGGCCCCACCTGCCGCAATGGCACGCGCGAGGCTGGTGAGCCCGCGAGGGACGACCTCGCACACGGGGTGGTGAACTCCAGCCAGGGGGCGCGCAGTTGGCGGCCGCACGCCCCGTGCGAAACGAACACACATACCGGGAGCGCACACGCGCTCCCGGCGTGCGCCCTGGCGTAGTCCACTGAAAAGCAGCCCCGCGCAGGATGACGGCTCCTGAGCGGTACGGGCCGCCGACCTGTCGATCCCCGCCCTCGGTCGGCGGCCCCGGCGTTCACAGACACGTAACACCCGTTCCCACTATGCGGACAATTCCGCCTGTGACCTGGACAAATGGCATGCTGCGCTGCCACTCTCCCGCCATGCACCTTGCCCCTCACACGCTGCGTCGCGTGGTTTCCGCCGCCACTGTCGCCCTGCTCGCCACCGCTGTCGGCTGCGCCCCGCAGCCGGATGAGAAGAGCGCCGCCAAACCCACCGGGACGGCCGGAGCCACCTGTGCCAAGGGCAAGCTGGCCACCCAGACCTCGGACAAACTGACGATCGCCACCGACGAGCCCGCGTACGAGCCCTGGTTCAAGGACGGCAAGCCGGCCAATGGTGAGGGCTTCGAGTCGGCGGTCGCGTACGCGGTCGCGCAGCAGCTCGGCTACGACAAGGCGAACGTCGTGTGGCAGAGCGTGCCCTTCAACAAGGCGTTCGCGCCCGGGGTGAAGACCTTCGACTTCGACATCAACCAGGTGTCGATCAGCGCCGAACGCAAGAAGGCCGTGGACTTCTCGTCCGGCTACTACGACGTCCGCCAGGCCGTCATCGCGCTGAAGAACTCCAAGGCCGCGAAGGCGACCAGCATCGCGGACCTCAAGGGCCTCAAGCTGGGCGCCCAGGTCGGCACCACCAGCCTCAACTACATCGACGACGTGGTGAAGCCGACCCAGGAGCCGGCCGCGTACGCCAAGAACGACCAGGCCAAGTCCGCGCTGCAGAACGGCCAGGTCGACGCCATCGTCGTGGACCTGCCGACCGCCTTCTACATCACCGCCGCCGAGGTGACCGACGCGAAGATCGTCGGGCAGTTCGAGAACCAGGGCGGTACGCCCGAGCAGTTCGGACTCGTGCTCGACAAGGGCAGCGCACTCACCTCCTGCGTGACGACCGCGGTGGACGCCCTGCGCAAGGACGGCACGCTCGCCTCGATCGAGAAGCAGTGGCTGTCGGACGCGGTCGACGCCCCGGTGCTCAAGTGACAGTAGTGAAGGAGGAGTCCGGGCAGGATGATCCTGCCGACCTGCCGGACCGGGGCGACGGTTACGTCCCCTCGCAGCGGCGGATCGACCGTGAGCGGTACAAGCGCAGCCGCGCGCGCCGCGCCACGTCGATCGCCGCGCTGTCCACCCTGGTCACCGGGATCGTCATCTACCTGGTCGTGGTGAGCGCGCCGGGCTGGCCGCGCACCAAGGAGACGTTCTTCAACGCGCAGTACGCGCGCGAGGCGTTCCCCAAGGTCCTCGAAGGGCTGTGGCTCAACGTACGGCTGCTGCTGATCTGCGGAGTCGCCGTACTTGTCCTGGGCATGCTCATCGCCATCGCGCGCACCCTGCGCGGCCCGGTGTTCTTCCCGCTGCGCGCGCTGGCCGCCGCGTACACGGACTTCTTCCGCGGACTCCCGCTGATCATCAACCTGATGATCGTCGTCCTGGGGGTCCCGGCGCTGCGGCTCCAGGGCATCACCGTGGACCCGGTGCTCCTCGGCGGTACGGCGCTGACGCTGACGTATTCGGCGTACGTCGCCGAGGTGTTCAGGGCCGGCATCGAGTCCGTGCACCCGTCGCAGCGGGCGGCGGCGCGCTCCCTCGGGCTGACCAACCGGCAGGCGCTGCGGTACGTCGTGCTGCCCCAGGCCGTCCGACGTCAGGTGCCGCCACTGCTCAACGACCTGGTGTCGCTGCAGAAGGACACCGGGCTCGTCTCGATCGGCGGCGCGGTCGACGCCGTACGCGCGGCCGACATCATCGTGGGCCGCAGCCTCAACTACACGCCGTACATCGTCGCGGGACTGGTCTTCGTCGCACTGACCATCCCGATGACCCGCTTCACGGACTGGGTGACGGCCCGGATGGACCGGCAACGGGCGCAGGGAGGAACACTGTGAGCGACGTCCCCGACAGCTCCACCTCCTCCCCCGTGCTGCGCATGGAGGCCGTGCGCAAGACCTTCGGTGACACGGTCGTCCTGCGGGACGTCGATCTGGAGGTCGCCCCGCACACCGTGACCGCTCTGATCGGCGCGTCCGGCTCGGGCAAGTCGACGCTCCTGCGGTGCGCGAACCTGCTGGAGGACATCGACGACGGCGCGATCTGGCTGGACGGCGAGGAGATCACCGACCCGCGGACCGACCAGGACGCCGTACGCCGCCGGATCGGCGTGGTGTTCCAGGCGTACAACCTCTTCCCGCACATGACCGTCCTGGAGAACATCACCCTCGCCCCGCGGCGCGTACACGGCGTGGACCGCGCGGAGGCGGAGCAGTACGCCCGTGAGCTGCTGGAGCGGCTCGGGCTGGGCGCGAAGGCGAGCGAGTACCCGGACCGGCTGAGCGGCGGCCAGCAGCAGCGCGCGGCGATCGTCCGCGCCCTTGCCGTACGTCCCCGGCTGCTGCTCCTCGACGAGGTCACCGCGGCCCTCGACCCGGAGCTCGTGGGCGAGGTCCTCGCCGTCGTCCGGGATCTGAAGGGCGACGGCATGACGATGGTGCTGGCCACCCACGAGATGGGCTTCGCCCGCGATGTCGCGGACCAGGTCTGCTTCCTGGAGGGCGGCGTGGTCCTGGAACGCGGCACAGCCGAGCAGGTGTTCGGCGATCCGCAACAGGAGCGCACGCGGCAGTTCCTGCGGCGGATCGTGGAGGCCGGGCGGCTGTAGGTCACGCCTCCGCGGTAGCCGCACTCACCAGAGCGGCGACCCGCTCCACCCCGAACACGTACCCCTGCACACCGCACCCCGCGATGACGCCGTCGGCGCGCAGCGAGACGTACGAGTGGTGCCGGAACGTCTCGCGCTGGTGGATGTTGGAGATGTGGACCTCCAGCACCGGCATGCCGTCGCAGGTGTTGAGGGCGTCCAGGATCGCGACGGACGTGTGCGAGTAGGCGCCCGGGTTGATGACGATGCCCGCGTGGTTGAGGCGTGCCTCCTGGATCCAGTCGACCAGCTCGCCCTCGTGGTTGGACTGGCGGAAGTCCACCGTGCCGCCGTGCCCCGCCGCCGCCTTGGCGCACAGGGCCTCGACGTCGGCGAGGGTGTCGGAGCCGTAGATCTCCGGCTGGCGCTGGCCCAGGAGGTTCAGGTTGGGCCCGTTGAGGATCATGATCGGGGCGTTGGCGAGGGTGCGGGGCACGGTTCGGTTCCTCCGGTCCGTTCAGCGGTGGCGGCCTGTCGAGGACCGCTGCTCAGCCCCCGGTTTATCACGGTGCGCCGACAGTGGGGCGGTCCGTACTGTCCCGGCATGACCACCCCTGTCTATCCCCCCAAGCCTTCACCCGGCGACCGCATAGCCGTGATCTCGCCAGGAGCCGGACTGCCCGGGCTCTTCCCGCGCCCCCACGAACTGGGGCTGGAGCGGCTGCGCAAGGAGTTCGGGCTCGAACCGGTCGAGTATCCGGCGACCCGGAAGATGGGCTCGACGCCCCAGGAGCGCGCCGACGACATCCACGCGGCGTTCGCCGATCCCGACATCAAGGCGGTCATCGCGACGATCGGCGGCGACGACCAGATCACCGTCCTGCCGTTCCTGGACCGGGAGTTGATCCGGGCGAACCCGAAGCCGTTCTTCGGGATGAGCGACAACACGAACCTGCTCGCCTTCCTGTACAACACCGGGATCGTCGGCTACCACGGCGCCACCGTGATGACGGCGCTGGGACGTCCCGTGGCCATGGAACCGCTGACCGCCGAGTCCCTGCGGGCCGCCCTGTTCACGTCGGGAGAGTACGAACTGCGGCCCGCCGAGCGCTGGAACGACGTCAACCGCGACTGGGCCGACCCCGCGACCTTCGACAGCGAACCGGAGACCCGGCCCGGCACCGGCTGGACCTGGCTGAACGCCGACCGTGTGGTGGAGGGCCGCGGTTGGGGCGGCTGTCTGGAGATCCTGGGCTGGCTGCTGATGGCCGACCGCGAGATCTCCCACGATCTGACGGTCTACGACGGTGGAGTGCTGCTCCTGGAGACCTCGGAGGACATGCCGAGCAGCGAGGAGGTCTTCCGGACGCTGCGCAACATGGGCGAGCGAGGACTGCTCCAGCGCTTCTCCGCGCTGCTGATGGGGCGCGCCAAGACCTGGTCCTTCGAACAGCCCAACAGCCCGGATGAGGCCGCCCGTTACGCCGCCGAGCAGCGGGAGGCGGTCCAGCGCGCGCTGAGCGCCTACGCTCCCGGTCTGATGACCGTCTTCGACGTGGACTTCGGACACACGGATCCGCAACTCGTCCTCCCCTATGGAGGGTCGATACGGGTAGACGGCCCTGACCGGCGCATCACCGTGACGTACTGATCCCGGTCGTCTCCCGCACGCCCCCGTAACGCGCGGTCACCGTGGGTAGTTGACCCGGTATGCACGACGTACGCAGGGTAAGGGCGCCTTCCATGGTGCGGCTGGCCGCCGCCTCGCTCGCGGGGACGGCCATCGAGTTCTACGACTTCTTCGTCTACGGCACCGCGGCCGCACTGGTGCTGGGGCCCCTGTTCTTCCCGACGTTCTCGCCGGTGGCCGCGACGCTGGCCGCCTTCGGGACGTTCGGTGTCGGGTTCCTCGCCCGGCCGCTGGGGTCGGTGCTGTTCGGCCACATCGGGGACCGGCACGGGCGGCGGCCGGTCCTCGTCGTCTCCCTGCTGCTGACCGGGGCGTCGACGGTCGCGGTCGGCTGCCTACCGACGTACGGGTCGATCGGCACCGCGGCTCCCGTGCTCCTCCTGGCGCTGCGTTTCCTCCAGGGGCTCGGGCTCGGCGGGGAGTGGGGCGGGGCGGTCCTGCTGACCGCGGAGCACGCGCCGGCCGAACGGCGCGCTCTGTGGGCGAGCTTCCCGCAGGTCGGCCCCGCGGTGGGCTTCCTGCTCGCCAACGGCGTGATGCTGGCGCTGTCCGTGTCCCTCACGGAGGCGCAGTTCGCCTCGTGGGGGTGGCGGGTGCCGTTCTGGGCGGCCGGGGTGCTCGCCGTGGCGGGGCTGTGGCTGCGTTCCTCGCTCCCCGAGAGCCCGAGTTTCCTGGAGATCGACAACCACAGCCGCGTGCCGCTCGCCGAAGTGGTGCGCGACCACTGGCGGCTGGTCCTGCTGACGGCGGGTGCGCTCGCGGTCGGATACGCGGTGTTCTACGCGGTGACGACCTGGTCCCTCGCCTACGGGACGGAACACCTCGGTGTCAGCCGTACCGTCATGCTGGCCTGCATCATGGCCGCGGTGGTGGTCAAGGGCGCCCTGACCCCCGTGGTGGCTCTCCTCGGGGACCGTTACGGCCGCCGGCCGCTGTGCCTCACGGGGTGTGCCGCGGCCGCCCTGTGGATGTGCCCCATGGTCGCGCTGCTGTCGACCGGCGAACCGCTGCTGATGTTCCTCGGGTTCCTGGTGGCGCTGATCGCGTTCGTCACGATGTTCGCGGTGATCGCGGCGTATCTGCCGGAGCTGTACGAGCCACGCGTACGGTGCACGGGCGCCACGGTCGGTTACAACCTCGGCGGGGTCCTCGGCGGCGCGCTCACGCCGATCGTGGCGACGGCGCTCGCCGAGGACGGGGGCCGGGTCCCGTGGGGCGTGGGGCTGTACCTGACGGGGATCGCCCTGTTCAGCCTGGGGTGCTTCGCGTTGCTGCCGGAGACCAGGCCGGTGCCCCGCCTCGCCGCCGTACCGGCCACGGAGTGACGGGAACGGCGATCAGGGGTTGATGGCCAGCTCCAGGTAGGCCGCGAACAGCACCAGATGTACGCCGCCCTGGAGCGGCGTGGCCCGCCCCGGCACCACCGTCAGCGAACCCACCACCACTGTCAGGGCCAGCAACACCATGTGGGTGGCGCCGAGGCCGAGGACCAGCGGCCCGGAGAGCCAGACGGACGCCAGTGCCACGGCGGGGATGGTCAGGCCGATGCTGGCCATCGCGGACCCAAGAGCGAGGTTCAGGCTGGTCTGCACCCGGTCACGGCGCGCGGAGCGCAGCGCGGCGATGGTCTCGGGAAGCAGCACGAGCAGGGCGATGATCACACCGACGACGGCATGGGGCAGGCCGGCCGCCTCCACCCCGGACTCGATGGTGGGCGACACGCCCTTCGCGAGACCGACCACGCCGATGAGCGCCATGCCCAGCAGGCCCAGGCTGACCTTGACCTCGCGGGCGGTCGGGAGTTCGGCATGGCCGTCCGCGGTGATGACCTCGCCCTGCCGAGAGACGGGGAGGAAGTAGTCGCGGTGCCGCACGGTCTGGGTCGCCACGAACAGGCCGTAGAGGACCAGGGAGGCGAGCGCGGCGAAGGTGAGCTGGGCGGTGGAGAACTCGGGACCCGGCTTGCTCGTGGTGAACGTCGGCAGTACCAGGCTGAGCGTGGCCAGCGTCGCGACCGTGGCGAGGGCGGCGCCGGTGCCCTCCGGGTTGAAGACCGCGGTCCCGTGGCGGATCGAGGCGGTGAGGAGGCTCAGCCCGACGATGCCGTTGCAGGTGATCATCACGGCCGCGAAGACGGTGTCCCTCGCCAGGGTGGAACTCTTGTCCCCGCCGTCCGCCATCAGCGTGACGATCAGGGCGACCTCGATGATCGTGACGGCGACGGCCAGCACGAGGGAGCCGAAGGGTTCACCGACCCGGTGGGCGATCACTTCCGCGTGGTGCACGGCGGCCAGCACGGCTCCCGCGAGGACCAGTGTCACCAGTGCGACGACCACGCCGGGGAGGTCGCGTCCCCAGGTGAACACCAGCAGGACGACCGCGGCCATCGGCACGACGGCCGTCCACCGCGTCGCGAGCGACCGCAGTTGGACGATCATTCAGCGACCGTCGCAGACGGACATGCGCCACACACCCGCACACCTATCCGCGCCCGCTCATGACGACCACCCCACAGACGGTCCTTCACCCTGCTCCCTTCGTGTTCTGCCTGGGCTTCGATCCGCTGCCCCGGAACGGGGCGCGTACTCCCGCACCCCGGACCCTCGCACCGGCCTCCCGCACCGGTTCGCCGGGCCCGGAGCCCTACGGCGGCACGGGCCCGGCGCGCGCCGCTGGGCCCACTCGGTTGTCCCGCCGCCGCTACTTCAGCTCGGTCTTCTCCTGTACGTCGCAGTCGGTGAAGATCGGGGGCCTCGTACACAGCGAGGCCATCTTCTCCGCCATCCTGCTCGTCTCCGGGTCGTCGCTGTTGCGCATGGCCTCGTCGTGGGAGTCGAACTCGATCACCACCAGGAACCTGTTGGGCTGGTTCCTGTCCTGCAGGACGAGGCGGTGCGTGGGTCCGCCGGCACGGCCGCCGAGACTCGCGTCGGCCTCCTGGACCAGTGCCCGCATCTCCTCCATCCGGTCGGTCTCGATGTCGATGATCTGAACGAACTTCGTCGGTGTTTCCACGATGCCTCCACCCGGCCGTGGCGTCCCCGGACAAGGGACGCTCACCATCCAACGAAGCACCGGGAACGGTGATCGGCAATTCGCCGCGCACCGCTCCCGATGTGGTTGTTCCTACGTCCGACGTGGTCAGGCCTCGATGCTGTCCTTCGGAGCGCCTTCGCTGTCGTTCTGCGCCGCCTTGAGCGCCTCCTGCTTCCTGGACGCGATCAGGCTGGTGATCGTGGTGATGACCAGGACCCCGCAGATCACTCCGAGGGAGACCGGTATGGAGATCTCCGGTACGTGGACACCGGACTCGTGCAGCGCGTGCAGCACCAGCTTGACGCCGATGAAGCCGAGGATGACCGACAGGCCGTACGAGAGGTGGACCAGCTTCCTCAGCAGTCCGCCGATGAGGAAGTACAGCTGGCGCAGGCCCATCAGGGCGAACGCGTTGGCGGTGAAGACGATGTAGGGGTCCTGGGTCAGGCCGAAGATCGCCGGGATCGAGTCGAGGGCGAACAGGACGTCCGTGGTACCGATCGCGAGCATCACGACCAGCATCGGCGTCATGACCCGCTTGCCGTTCTGCTCGATCCACAGCTTGGTGCCGTGGTAGCGGTCGGCCACGCCGAACCGCTTCTCGACAGCCTTGAGCAGCTTGTTCTCCTCGAACTCCTCGTCCTCGTCGTCGGCGCGGGCCTCCTGGATCAGCTTCCAGGCGGTCCAGATGAGGAAGGCACCGAAGATGTAGAACACCCACGCGAAGCTCGCGAGGATCGCTGCACCGGCGGCGATGAATATCGCGCGCAGGACAAGCGCGATGAGGACACCGACGAGGAGCACGCGCTGCTGGTACTGCGAGGGCACCGCGAACTTCGCCATGATCAGGACGAAGACGAAGAGGTTGTCGACACTCAACGACTTCTCGGTGATGAAGCCCGCGAAGAACTCGCCGGCGGGCTCGCCGCCACTGAAGACGAGCAGTCCCACGCCGAAGAGGCCGGCCAGGGCTATCCAGACGACCGTCCAGATTCCGGCTTCCTTGATCGACACGTCGTGAGGCTTGCGCCCGATGAAGAAGTCCACCGCGATCAGAGCGGCGAGACCCACGATGGTAAGGACCCAAAGGGTCACGGAAACATTCACTGCGCCTCCGGCAGTAGTAACGGCAAATTTCAGCGTCGTCGCTACCGGAGGTCTCTTCCACCCGCGACAGCCGGGCTCCTTCACGCGCCCGGACGCCTGCGGGCCGACGCCCCGGGATCTGGATTGATCCGTATTGACGGGTACGCCGCAGCAGGTAGGGAGTACTCCCCTCCGTTGGGAAGACAGTACCCCAATCACCAAGGAAAGGTAAAGAGATTAGTAAAAGAAAATCAAAACCTGCAGGTCAGGCGACTTTGCAGATACTTGGTAAAGCGACTGCGGGCGTCAGTGGTTCCAGGAACGGCGGGCCGCCGCGACCTGGCCGAGCACCTGCTGGAGCACCTGACTGCCCTGCGGCACGACCGACGGCTCGTACGTCCACGCATGGCCGACCCACGGGTCGGCTAGGTGGTCGTCGGGTACAGGAGTCAGTCGCATCAGCGAACGCCAGAGCGGGTCGAGCAACGGCCCGTACGCGGCGGCGTCCTCACGGTCGGCCACCATCATCAGGTGGACGCCGACGGCCGGGCCCTCGTCCGCGAGATACCGCAGCTGGGTGACCGCCCGGTCGTCGAAACCGTGCGGGAAGTCGTTGACGATCACCAGCTGCTGAGCGGTGTCGAGGTCAGGCGGCAGTGAGTCGGCCGCGCCACCGCGCACCGCCATCTGCACCAGGTCGACGCGCTGGGTCAGCCGGCCCAGGACGTCCGCGACACCGGCGGCCCCGGTGGCGGGCGGGCCCGCGAGCACACCGGTCCGCAGCAGCGGCGCGAGGGCCGGGGCTCCCGAACCCGCCGGATCGATGACGTGCACGGCGAATTCGCCCGCCGGATGGACCGCGAGCAGCCGGGCCGCGTGCGCCACCGCCGTGTCCATGGCCAGCCGCCGCAGCTCGTCGGATTCGAGGAACGATCCGTCGAGGGACTCACAGCCGCTGTCGATCCACAGGCCGCGCTCCAACGGCAGCCGAACAAGCATCGGGACACTCAGTCCGGCACTCTCGGGCAGCCGCAGGTCGCCCACGCGCAGCGCCATGGGCATTTCCATCGGTACGCGGTAGCCGTGCCAGACCGGGTTGTCCCAGCGCGCGTACGCCAGGGGCAGCGCGGGCTCGACCACCTCGGCCTCGGCGGCCAGCTGGGAGAGGTCGCGGTCGAGGGCGGCGCGGGCCTGGTCGACGAGCTGGGCCTGCTTGGCGCGGGCCGCTTCCCGGGCGGCGTCGCCCCGGCCCCCGACCCTGCTGCGTGGATCTGCCAGCGCCTTGTCGATCTCCTGTTCCATACGCGAGTCGGCGAAGTCCACGGCGCTGCGGTATGCGGCGACGGTTCGCGCCAGGTCCTCGAACATGCCCCAGACCTGGTTGTAGAGCCGCTCGTCCATGGACCATCCGGTCGCGTCGCCCGCGACCGGCCGCGCGGACTCGCCGGACCGGGCCGGGGGTGCGGTCGGCGGTGCCGGCGGCGGAGCGGCCGTACGGCGGCCGGGATGGCTGTAGTCGATGGGAGTTCCGGCAGCGGTGTCGGCCTGCGCCGGGGTGTTCTGCGGGTCCTGGACTTCGTACGGCGACGAAGGCCGAGCAGTGCCCTGGTCCCCCTGAACCGGGGAACCGGCCTGCTCCGGGGCGCCGGGAATCGGGGTGTCCTGGGGCCCCTGAGCCCCGTACGGCGACGTGGCCTGCGCGGGTTCGGGGGACGACGCTGTCCGGCGAGTGCGGTCGCCGTCCACTGTGCGGGGTGGCGGGGGCGCCACTGCGCGGGAGTGGGCCCGGGACACCGCCTCGTCGATGACGTCCGCGAGGTGGCGTGCCTCGGGGAGGCCCTGGTCGGTGAGGAGTTCGACGAGGCCGCCGGCGTATCCCTGGCCGATGGCGCGCACCTTCCAGGCGTCGTGCCTGCGGTAGAGCTCCAGGGCGACCACCGCCGACTCGGCCTCGAGGCCCGTGATCCGGTAGCTGGCGATCTCGGTGCCGTCGAGGCCGGTCACGGCGACGAAGGGGGCGGCCACGGCACCGAACCGGACCGGCCCTCCCCCACCCGACGGCAGGGCCAGCAGCACGCTGATCCGGTGCACGGACTCCGGCATGGCACCCAGGTCCACGGCGAGCCGGTGGTCGGCCGCCGCCTGCTTGGAGACCTCCAGGCCGGGGAGCGTGGGAGCTCCTGGATGGGCCACCCACTCGACGCCGCGAACCCTGCCCTGCTCGTCGCCGATCGTGGCCCCGGCCACGATCGGCGTGCCGGCCGAGATCCGCACTTCGAGGCGGACCTGGGAGAGCGGATGGTTCTGCCCCCGGACCAGCTCGGCCGTCATCGCCTTCGTCCCCCCGTGTCGTTCTCTTGTTCCGTGGGCCGCCCGGCCCGGCTACAGATGCGGCAGGATCGCCGGCATCAGGTCCTGGAAGGTGCGGCCGTTGGCGGGCGTGCCAAGGGCTGTCATCTGCCAGCCCGAGCCCGCGCGGTGCACCTTCGCCATGATCTGAGCCGTGTACTGGCCCCCGCCGTCCAGCGTGTAGCGGGCGAGTTCGTCACCGTTGGTCTCGTCGACCAGCCGGCAGAACGCGTTCTGCACCTCCTGGAAGGTCTGCCCCGTGAAGGAGTTCACGGTGAAGACGATCTGGTCGATGTGGACCGGCACACGCGGCAGGTCTACGAGGATCGCCTCGTCGTCACCACCCTGGCCGACACCGCCGACGAGGTTGTCACCGGTGTGCCGCACAGAGCCGTCGTCGCTCACGAGGTGGCGGAAGAACACGACGTCCATGGGCTGCTTGTCGGCGAACAGTACGGCCGAGGCGTCCAGGTCGATCTCCCGCGTACGCGACCCGAACAGGCCCCGACGGGGTGCCGCCTGCCAGCCGAGGCCCATCCGCACCGCGGTCAGGGTGCCCCCGTCGTTCTTCTGCAGGCTGATGGCCTGACCCTTGGTCAGATTGACGCTGCCACTGGGCGTTCCACCCTTGGATACGTCCACCACGCGCTGTTCCCCTCTCGAGCCGTCCCCTGTTTCCGCGGGGTCCGCGGATGACCTGAACCCTACGCAGGGGCACTGACAGTGCCTAAGCCTCGGACGCACTTTGTGTCGGTGTTGCAACACTGCGCGTACGACGCAGCTCACGGACGCCGACGGCGGTCGCCCCGCCTGCCCCGTGCGGCGGTCAGGCCAGGCCGGCCTCCTTCATCTGCCGCAGTTCCTTCTTCATCTCCGACACCTCGTCGCGCAGCCGGGCGGCGATCTCGAACTGCAGGTCGGCCGCGGCGGCACGCATCCGTGCCGTCATCTCCTCGATCTGGTCGGCGAGTTCGGCTGCGGGGCGGTCGGTCGGCACCGTCTCCCCTGCCTTGCCCTTGCCGGCCCGGGCTCCCTTGGCGGCCTTGCCGCCGAGCGCGGGCACCGGGGCCTTGGCCGCCTTGCCGTCCTTCGACTTGCGGTAACCCGAACCCAGGAGCTGTTCCGTGTCGACGTCCTCGCGGGCGATCTGCGCGACGATGTCGTTGATCTTCTTGCGGAGGGGCTGCGGGTCGATGCCCTTCTCCTTGTTGTACGCGACCTGCCTCTCCCGGCGCCGGTTGGTCTCCTCGATGGCTTTCTCCATCGCCGGAGTGATCTTGTCCGCGTACATGTGGACCTGGCCGGACACATTGCGCGCCGCGCGGCCGATGGTCTGGATCAGGGAGGTGCCGGAGCGCAGGAAGCCCTCCTTGTCGGCGTCGAGGATCGACACCAGGGACACCTCGGGGAGGTCGAGGCCCTCCCGGAGGAGGTTGATGCCGACCAGGACGTCGAACTCGCCGGCGCGCAGTTCACGCAGCAGCTCGACCCGGCGCAGGGTGTCGACGTCGCTGTGCAGATAGCGGACCTGGATGCCCAGTTCCAGGAAGTAGTCGGTGAGATCCTCGGCCATCTTCTTGGTGAGCGTGGTGACCAGAACACGCTCGTCCTTCTCCGCGCGGGTGCGGATCTCGTGCACCAGGTCGTCGATCTGGCCCTCGGTGGGCTTGATGACGACCTCGGGGTCGATGAGGCCGGTGGGGCGGATGATCTGCTCGACGAAGCCGTCACCACGGGACAGCTCGTACTTGCCGGGGGTCGCCGACAGGTAGACGGTCTGGCCGATGCGCTTTTGGAACTCCTCCCATTTCAGGGGGCGGTTGTCCAGCGCGGACGGCAGCCGGAAGCCATGGTCGACGAGGGTGCGCTTACGGGACGCGTCGCCCTCGTACATGGCACCGATCTGCGGGACAGTGCTGTGCGACTCGTCGATGACCAGGAGGAAGTCGTCCGGGAAGTAGTCGATGAGGGTGTTCGGCGGGGAGCCGGGAAGGCGGCCGTCGAAGTGCATCGAGTAGTTCTCGACTCCGGAGCAGGAGCCGATCTGGCGAAGCATCTCGAGGTCGTACGTCGTCCGCATCCTCAGGCGCTGGGCCTCGAGGAGCTTGTTCTGCTTCTCCAGCTCGGCGAGGCGGTCGCCGAGTTCCTTCTCGATGTCGTTGACGGCCCGCGCCATGCGCTCGGGTCCTGCCACGTAGTGGGTGGCCGGGAAGACGTACATGTGCTCGTCTTCGCTGATGATCTCGCCGGTGAGCGGGTGGAGGGTGGAGAGGGCCTCGATCTCGTCACCGAACATCTCGATGCGGACTGCCAGTTCCTCGTAGACCGGGAAGATCTCGATGGTGTCGCCGCGCACCCGGAACGTGCCGCGGGTGAAGGCCAGATCGTTGCGCGTGTACTGGATGTCGACGAAGCGGCGCAGCAACTGGTCCCGGTCGATCTCCTCACCGACCTTGAGGGAGACCATCCGGTCCACGTACTCCTGCGGAGTACCGAGGCCGTAGATGCAGGACACGGAGGCGACCACGATGACGTCCCGCCGGGTGAGCAGCGAGTTGGTCGCGGAGTGGCGCAGCCGTTCGACCTCCTCGTTGATCGAGGAGTCCTTCTCGATGTAGGTGTCCGACTGAGGGACGTACGCCTCGGGCTGGTAGTAGTCGTAGTACGAGACGAAGTACTCGACGGCATTGTTCGGCAGGAGTTCACGGAACTCGTTCGCCAGCTGGGCGGCCAGGGTCTTGTTCGGCGCCATGACGAGCGTGGGGCGCTGAAGCTTCTCGATCATCCACGCGGTGGTGGCGGACTTGCCGGTGCCGGTCGCGCCGAGGAGCACGACGTCCTTCTCACCTGCTTCGACGCGCCGAGCCAGCTCGGCGATGGCCGTCGGCTGGTCGCCGCTCGGCTGGTAGGGGCTGACGACCTCGAAAGGCGCCACCGTGCGTTCGATCTTGGAAACTGGCCGCATGCATCCACCGTACGGCCACCCACTGACAACGGGTCCTGATCACCGGTTCTGGGGGGTGCGGGAGCGGCGCTCCCCGTGCCGCTGGCCGGCGCGCGGCGGGAGGCGTCGGCCGGGGTGCGGGACGGCCGGGTGGGCCGGGATGCCGGGCCTTTTGTCGGCGGGGCGTCGCCCGGACTTGTCCATGATCATCAGGGGGTCGAACATCACGACGACGCCGGCCAGCAGGAGGAAGGCAAGCGGGCCGATCATCAGCGGGGCGAGCAGGGACGCGGGCGAGGCTCCCTCCGGGCTCCCGGACCCGGCATGGAGGTGGACCCGCAGGGCGGCCATGCCGGTGTAGTGCATACCGCTGACGGCGAGTCCCATGACGAGGCTGGCGCCCACGCTCCACAGGAAACCGCGGACCTGCCCGGCCGCCCACAGGGCGGCTGTGGCGGCCACTACGGCTATCACGACCGAGGCGGAGACGGTGAGGGTGTTGTACTCCAGCTTCCCGTTGAGGCGCATTCCGGCCATGCCCAGGTAGTGCATGGAGGCGATGCCGAGGCCGGTGATGGTCCCCCCGGTGAACAGTGCCGTTCCGCTCGTGCCCCGGTAGCCGACGATGAAGATCCCGATGCCGACCATGAGGACGGCGACCCCGAGACTGGCGAAGGTCAGCCCCATGTCGTAGTTGATCGGGGTCTCCTTGACGGTGAACCCCATCATCGCGACGAAGTGCATGGTCCATATGCCGGAGCCGATCGCGGCCGACCCGAGCGCCAGCCACCCCGGTCGCCACGACTGGGCGACCAGCATCGATCTCGTGGTGCAGCGCAGACCCAGCGCGCCGCCCAGGCAGGCCATGAGGTAGGCCACCAGCGGAGTGACGAGTCCGTAGCTGAATCCGTCGACCGTGCCCTGCATGTGCGGCTGCCCTTCCGCCCTTTTGCGTTCCGGAATTCCCGGACTTGCTCCCCTGCCCCAGGACCGGCCGGCGGTCAGGGCTGTGGCAGAGAGTATGACTGGCTCCTGAGGGGTCGAACGATTTTCCGGCAAAGAAACACGACCTTGCCCCACTTGTGCGGCAGGGGTGTGCGGACTCGGGCAACTCCTTTCAATCTGTGTCTGTGCCGGGTCTCTCATCCCGTTGTCCCTCCCCTGTCACTCGTGGATCATGCGCACCCGCTCGGGACCCGCACGCCGGGCGTTGTCAGTGGCGGGTCGTACGGTGGGGCGCATGGACAGCCACGGGCGGGACGAGCGGCAGGACCCGGAGATCCGGCAGCGGGTCGTGTGGGCGGTCGTCGGCACCGACATCGGCCCGCTGCTGCTGGCCGCGACGCACGAGGGTCTGGTGAACGTGGTGTTCCACGCCACGGAGTCGGTGCGTGAGAACGCCGTGGAGCGGCTCGCCGACCGGCTCGGCGTGGAACCCGTCGAAGCGCCCGGGTCCCCCTTCCTGGCCGAGGCCATACGTCAGTTCACGGAGTACTTCGCGGGCGAGCGGCACGACTTCGAACTGCCGCTCGACTGGTCCCTGATATCCGGCTTCAACCGACAGGTGCTGCGCGAGCTCGCGTCGGGCGTGCCGTACGGCGCGGTCGTCGGGTACGGCGACCTGGCCGCCCGCGTTGGCCGGCCGGGCGCGGCCCAGGCGGTCGGCGCGGCGATGGGCGCCAATCCGCTGCCGCTCGTGGTGCCCTGCCACCGGGTCGTGGAGAGCGACGGCGGTCTCGGCGGGTTCGGGGGCGGCCTGGAGACCAAGCGGAAGCTGCTCGCACTCGAAGGGGTGCTGCCCGAGCCTTTGTTCTGAGGGTTTCAGCCGCGGGACCCGAGGGTTTCATCAGTAGGGGTCCTCAGTACGTTCAGTACGAGGGGACGGTCCCGTGCGGGAAGAGGTTCCGTAGGGGACGGCGTGCGGAAACAGGGGGGACCGCGCCAGTGACCACATACTTCGTCCGCGCGGGCGGGCCGCGGTGACCGCCGTCGAGGGGCGTCCTGGTGTGCCCGTCGCGGGTGAGCAGCGGGTCGCGTTGCAGCGCCGGATCTCCGGTGTGCTGGTCGCGAGCCAGATTCTCGGCGGGCTCGGGGTGGCCACCGGCGTCGCGCTCGCTTCCGTACTGGCCCAGCGGATCAGCGGTACCGAGGGGTTGTCCGGGCTCGCGCCCACCGCCATGGTCGCGGGCACGGCGGTGGCCTCGCTGCCGCTGGCGGCGCTGATGACCGCGCGGGGGCGGCGGCCCGGGCTGGTCGTGGGGTATCTCGTCGGTGCCCTGGGGGCGGGCGTCGTCGTGGTCGCGGCAGTCATCGGGAGCTTTCCGCTGCTGCTGTGCGGCATGGCCGGGTTCGGTGCGGCGTCGGCGGCGAATCTGGGTGCGCGGTTCGCGGCCGCCGATCTCGTCGAGCCGGACCGGCGGGCCAGGGCCATCTCGAACGTCGTGTGGGCGGCCACCATAGGAGCGGTCCTCGGGCCGAACATCGCCGCGCCCGCGGGGCGCAGTGTGTCCGGACTCGGGATACCCACGACGGCGGGCCCCTTTCTCTGGGCCGCCGGGATCTTTCTGGCCGCGGCGGTGACGGTCGCTGTCCTGCTCCGCCCGGATCCGCTGCTCACGGCTCGTGCGCTCGCCCCCGTGGAGGAGCGGTCGGCCGAGGGCCGGTCGCTGCGGGCGGGCTTCGCCGCCGTCGCGGCCTCGCCGCGTGCCCGGCTCGCGCTCGTGACGGTGGCCGTGTGCCACACGGCCATGGTGTCGGTCATGTCGATGACCCCGGTGGCACTTGAGCACCACGGCGCGAGCATCGACCTGATCGGGCTGGTCATCAGTGGCCACATCGCGGGCATGTATGCGTTCTCGCCGCTCATGGGGCGGTTGTCCGACGGGGTCGGGCGGCTGTCCGGCATCGGCCTCGCCGTGGGGCTGCTGGCCTGTGCGGCGTTCCTCGCGGGCACGGCCGACGGCAGTCACGGTCGTACCGCGGTGGGGCTCTTCGTCCTGGGGCTTGGCTGGTCGGCCGGGCTGGTCTCCGGGTCCGCCCTGCTGACGGACTCCGTGCCCGACGCGGTGCGCGCCGCGGCGCAGGGGCTGTCCGACCTCGTCATGAACGCCTCGGCGGGCCTCGGCGGGGCGACCGCCGGGCTCGTGATGGCCACGGCGGGCTACGGGTGGCTGAATCTCGCCGCCGCGTGTCTGCTGATACCCGTGGGCGCGCTGGCGTTGTTCACCCGCGGCGGTCCGCGGCGGGGGCTGAGTGCGAAGGGGCGCGGCTGAGCCACCGGCCCGGAGGGCGGGCGGTCGTTACGGGTAGCGGGGGTCACGCGTAGTGCCGCGCCTCGAAGACGTTGCCGTCGGGGTCGCGGAAGTAGAAACTGCGCCTCGCGGTCCCCCGGGCACCGTAGGAGTCGTACGAGAACGCCGAGACGGGGACGTCCCGTTCCCGCAGGCGGGTTCGCAGGGCGTCGAAGGAGTCTCCGGGGAGGGACAGACACACGTGGTTGACGGGGTGGCCAGCGCTGTCGGCGGCACCGGGGAGCATGTTCATGCGCTCCGCCAGAGAGAGGGGCGCGAGGTCGAAGATGGTCTCCTCGTTGAGGCGTACGGAGGGGAACGACACCGTCCCGGCGGAGAATTCGGTGGTCCTCAGAGGCTCCATTCCGACCGCCTTCTCGTAGAAGTCGGCCGCTGCGAGCGGATCGCGTACCCAGAGGACGACATGGTCGAGACGCGTGGAGTTGTCCGTCATATACCCAGGCTGGTGGCCTCTTCCACAGGCCGCAAGGGTTTGACCAGGCGCGCCGCCCGCCAGAAATGAGGGAAGACCGAACGACAGGAAGCAGGCGCGTGATGCTGGTGGTGTCCGAGGAAGTGCGGGAAGCGGTCGACGCGCGTCGACCCGTGGTGGCCCTGGAGTCCACGATCATCGCGCACGGGCTGCCGCGCCCCCGCAATCTGCAGGTGGCGCTGGAACTCGAGGACGTCGTACGACAGGAGGGCGCCGTACCGGCCACGATCGCCGTCCTGGACGGGCGCCCCCATGTCGGACTGGACAAGGAGCAGTTGGAGCGGGTCGCGAACGAGGACGGGATCCGCAAGCTGGGGCACCGCGATCTGCCGCTCGCGGTGGCCACCGGGGCGAGCGGGGCGACCACGGTGTCGGCGACCGCGTTGCTGGCCGCCCGCGCCGGTGTACGGGTCTTCGCCACAGGTGGGCTCGGCGGAGTGCACCGGGAGTGGACGGTGACTCAGGACGAGTCCGCCGACCTGGGGCTGCTGGCGCGCACCAGGATCACGGTCGTCTGTGCGGGCGTGAAGTCGATTCTGGATGTGCCGGCCACCCTGCAGCGCCTGGAGACCCTCGGGGTCGCCGTGGCCGGATTCGGGACCGACCACTTCCCGGGCTTCTATCTCTCCGACTCCGGGCATCCGGTGGACTGGACGCTGCACACGCCGGAGCAGGTCGCGGACGTCATGGTGGCCCAGGACGGGCTCGATTCCCCCGAGTCGGCGTTCATCGTCGCCAATCCGGTACCCGAGCAGCAGCAGCTGGATCCCGGGCTCCACGCGCGCGTGCTCGCCGACGCGCTGCACGCGTGCGAGGAGCAGGGCGTGAGCGGACAGGCCGTGACACCGTTCCTGCTCGACTACCTGGTGCGGCACACCGACGGCGCGTCGCTGAGCGCCAACCTGGCAGCGGTCCGCGGCAACGTCCGGCTCGCGGGGCGGATCGCGGCGGCCTGGGCCCGGGCATGACCGAGCCGGGCGGAGCGCTGCTCGTCGTCGGGGACGTGATCACGGACGTCGTCGCCCGGCACCGAGGTCCGCTCGCCGCGGGGACCGACACGACCGCCGCGATCCGGTCCCTGCCGGGTGGTGCGGGCGCCAACGTGGCCTGCTGGGCAGCTCATTGGGGCCGCGCGGAGGTACGCCTGCTCGGCCGGGTGGGCAGGGACGCGGCGGAGTGGCACGAGCGCGAGCTGACCGCTTCCGGGGTCCGGCCACGTCTCGTCGTCGATCCCGAGGCGCCGACCGGGACGGTGATCTGCCTGGTGGACACGGGCGCGGCGGCCGAGCGCACGTTCCTGACCCAGAGCGGGGCCTCGCTGCGGCTGGACCCCGACGACTGGTCGGACGTACTGCTCGACGGGGTCGCTCGGCTGCATCTGTCGGGCTATCTGCTGTTCTCGGCGCCGAGTCGGGCGTTGGTGGGGGTCGCGCTGGAGTCGGCACGCGCGCGTGGCGTGCCGGTGAGCCTCGATCCGGCGTCGGCCGGGTTCCTCGCCGAACTGGGTGTCGACCGCTTCTTGGATCTGGTGTCGGGAGTGGACGTCCTGCTGCCGAGCCGTGACGAGGCCTGTCTGCTGACCGGGTTGCCCGACCCGGTGGACGCGGCGGCCAAGCTGAGCCGCCACGTCCCGCTGGTGGTCGTGAAGCAGGGTGCCGAAGGCGCGCTGGTCGCCCGGGCGGGGAGTGTGTGCGCCCGTGTCCCGGCCGTGCCCGCGACGCCCCGGGACACGACGGGCGCCGGCGACGCCTTCACCGGCGCGTTCCTCACCGCCCTGCTTCTGGGCGCCGACGCCCAGGACGCGGCGGCGGAGGGGTGCCGGGCAGGCGCACGGGCGGTGGAGCGGGTGGGTGGAAGGCCACCTGTTCTCGGTTGAGGGGACGGTGAGCAGCACCCTCGTCCCAGGTCGCCGTCGGCTAGCCCTTGCGTCCCCACGCCGAGATCATCGGTGCGGTCGCGAGGTCCATCCCGCCCGCGGCGACATTGGCCAGGTGACGGTCGATGTCCTGGTCCGTGGCGTGTCCCCCGGCGACGAGCCGCTCCCGGATCTGACGGATCGTCGCGGACTCCAGCGTGGCGCAGGCGGGCGAGGTGACGGGGAAGTACGCGTCGGCCTGGACGTTGCGCAGCCCCGCCTCGCGCAGCAGCCGCGGGAGTTTCCGGCCGTACGCCAGGTCGGCGCCGCTGTCCGCGAGCAGTTGGCGGAAGCTGTGGCGCAGCCGGTTGGCGAGCTGCTGCGCGGGGCCGTGTTCGTCGGGGCAGAGCAGGGGTTGCAGCGCGGGATCGGCGTCCTCGATCAGGAGCCGTCCGCCGGGACGCAGTGACTTGATCATCGTGCGCAACGCCTGTTCCCGGTCAGGCACATGGACGAGGACGAGCCGGGCGTGCACCAGGTCGAACCCCTCCCCGGGCGGACCGTCGACGCCGACGTCGTGGACGCGTACCTCGATCGGCGGGCGGGCTGCCGGGGCCACCCAGGAGGTGTCGAGGTCGGTCGCGACGACCTTTCCGGTCGGGCCGACCTTCTTGGCCAGCCAGGTGACCACCGAGGTGCCCCCGGCACCGACCTCCCAGCAGCGCCAGCCGGCTCCGACGCCGAACCCTTCGAGGTGCCGGAACGTCGTGGGGTCGAAGAGGGCGGCGAAGGCGTCGAAGCGTTGTCCTGCCTCGGTCTGCCGGTTGTCGAGGAGATACCCGTCGGGTCGCGTCATGCCGTGATCATCCCAGTCATCCGCTTTGTTCGGCCGGGTCGACGCTCCCTTACGGCGAGATGTCCGACGATCACGCCGTACCGACGAAAACGGAGCGGAATGTTCCGTTCCCACAGCCCTCTCCGGCGTTCGCGAAAGACTGCCAGGCTGGCGAGCCAGGCGCACGGTGCGGACAGCACGGCGCGAGAGATTCACGCGAGGAGGCCCAGATGTCCATGGCAGGAAACGCGCGGAAGGCCACACCCTTGCCCGGCGCGGTCGGCCGGGCGAGGCTGGGTGGCGGGCCGGTGGGGTCAGCGCATCGTGGTCCTGGCGTAGACGGTCTCGGCCCAGGACGCGATCTGGTCGTCCGTGAGGTGCTGGGCCAGATCGGCCTCGCTGATCATGCCGACCAGACGCTTGTTCTCGATCACCGGAAGCCGGCGGATCTGGTGGCCCTTCATCTCTTCGAGCACTTCGCTGACATCGGCGCTCGCGTCGATCCAGCGCGGGGTCCCCTGGGCCATCTCGCCCGCGGTGACCCTGGCCGGGTCGTGGCCCATGGCCACACAGCCGACGACGATGTCGCGATCGGTGAGGATGCCGCAGAGGCGTTCGTTCTCGTCACTGATCGGCAGGGCACCCACATTGAGCTCGCGCATCATCTGGGCGGCCAGGTCGAGGGTCTGGTGGGCGGGAATCCACTGGGCGCCGCGATGCATGATGTCTCCGGCGGTGGTCATGAAGTACCTCCCGGTGCCGGACGGCCGGCGCGGCACGGAGGGCACCGCTAGTCCCGGCGCCCTATATTCTCGCCGCGCTCCTGACGATGCGCACCCGGAAGTCCGCGGCTTTCGGACTCCTCGTACGGCGCCGGACCGGACTTCCGGGGCCGGCCGGGTCAGCCGTTCCACGCGGGGTGGCGCGGATCGTCCGCGCGGATCAGCACGTCGGCCGTGACCGCGAGGTCCGTCTCGCTCTCGTAGCGCTCGAAGGCGGGCAGGGTCCAGTGCTCGGCCTCCGGGGTACGGCGACGCAGGGCCGCCGGGGAGAGAAGGACGTGAACGGTCAGGTCGAACGGGAACCAGTGGCGCAGCAGGAAGGGGCCGTGCAGCAACAGGAGGCCCCTGGGCGGGAGTTGGACGTAGGGGCTGCGGGTGGAGCGGTCGGTGAGCGGGTCGCGCAGGTCGGGCAGGACACGGCCGTCACCGCCGGGTTCGAGGGGGCCGAAGACCTCGCGCCAGAGGGCGCCGGTGTCGAACCAGCCGTCGTAGTAGGCATCCACGTCCTCGTGGCCGTATTCCAGCCGGAGGGAGGCGGGGCGCAGGAATCCTGCGGTGGCGACGGCGAGCGAGGGCCGGCCACGGATGCGCAGCGCCTCGGCCACGCGTTCGGCGAGGTCTCCCGGGCGGGCGGCCGGGGCTCCGTCGAAGGCGATGCGCGGCCAGGGGCTGCCGTCGTCCGGCTTCAGGTCGAGCACGCGTTCGGCGAGGAGGTCGCCGAGGCGGTCCCAGGTGATCGGTTCCAGTCGCACACCGCCCATGATGCCGGGTGCCGGCGCCGCGGAGGCCGGCGGCTACGAGGAGGCCGGGTCCGTCCGGGGATTCCTGGCCTCAGTTGGGTCAAGTACCCGTGGACAGCCCCGCGACTCCCCCGCTCCGCGCCGCGCTTCTCGTCGTGCAGCCGCTCAAACGACGGCACTGTGCCGAGTGCCGACGTGGGCCCTTGGCGCTGCTCGTGCCGGAGGAGAGGGCGCCTCGCTGTCTCGACTGTGCCGATCTCGGGCATCTGGTGTTCCTGCCCAGGGGCGATGCCGCGTTGACGCGCAGGTCGCGGGAGGAGAGCAGGCTGTGGGCGGTGGTCGTGCGGTTCAACCGTCGGAAGGGGCGGTACGAGCGGCAGGGCGTTCTGGTCGAGGAGGCAGGGCTCGCCCGCGCCGAGGTGCGATGCCTGGCAGACGCCGAGGCACGGCGGCGGCGTCGGGTCCGGGACGCGCGGCGGCGGGCCGCGGAGGATCTGCGGTTCGCGGAGGCGTTCGCGCGGGAGATCCGCCGGCTGTTTCCCGGGTGCCCGACGGATCGGGCGGAGGCCGTCGCCGGGCACGCCTCGGTGCGTGGCAGCGGGCGGGTGGGGCGGAGTGCGGCGGGGCGGGCGTTGTCCGAGGGCGCGGTGATCTCGGCGGTCGTGGCGTCCGTACGACATGTGGACACGCCGTACGACACGTTGCTGATGAGCGGGGTCGCACGGCACGAGGCACGGCGGCGGATAGCCGGGGCCGTCGAGGCGCGGCTTCGGCAATGGGGGACGGAAGCGGGTACGAGTGCGGGCGCGGAAGCGAGGGACGGCGCCTGGGCCGAGTCGGAGTGAGCGGCATGTCGGCCTCCGTGACCTGGCCGCTCCCAGATCGCCGGCTCCCTTGGACGCTCGCGCGTGCCACCGCGGGTTCGGAGAGAGGCGTTGTCAGTGGGAGGGGGTTCACTGGTGGGGACTGAAGGAGATCGACCGGGGAGTCGGCATGATCGATGGGGCGTTTTTCGTACTCGTGGTGCTCGGTGTGCTCGGTACCGGGCTGGTGGCCGGGGTCTTCTGCGGTTTCTCGACGTTCGTGATGAGGGGGCTGGCCGCGCTCCCGCCCGCGCAGGGCGTCGCGGCGATGCGGGCCATCAACGTCACCGCGTTGCGTCCGCCCTTCATGCTCGTTTTCCTCGGGTCGGCGGCCCTGTGTCTGGTGATCGTCGTGGTCACGCTCGTGGTGTGGCCCGCCGAGGGCGCCGTGGAGCTGTTGGCGGGCAGCGCGTGCTATCTGCTCGGCTCGTTCGGGCTCACCATGGGCGCGAACGTGCCACGCAACAACGCCCTCCTGGAGTTGGAGCCGGGCTCCACGGAGGCCGCCGCCTACTGGCCCGTGTACGTGGGCGAGTGGACCCTGTGGAACCACATACGCACGGTCGCCTCGGGGGCCACCGCGGTCCTGTACGTCCTGGCCGTCGCCTAGGGCCTTGTCCGGCCCACTCGGCGTGCCGGGTCGAGGAGTCGTATCGTGGCCGGAGAAGAGTGCCGCCCGATGACGCACGGCCCGTCATGCGTACGCAGGGGAGACGGCGAGGACACGGTCATGGGCGATCCCAAGGGTTTTCTCACCAGAGCACGCATGGACTGGCCGCGCAGGCCCGTCGAGGAGCGGGTCCGGGACTGGGACGAGGTGTATGTCCCCGGGGCGCTGCTCCCCATCATCAGCGGGCAGGCCGATCGCTGCATGGACTGCGGTGTCCCGTTCTGCCACGAGGCCTGTCCGCTGGGGAATCTCATTCCCGAGTGGAACGACCTGGTCTCGCGGGAGGACTGGCGCGCGGCGAGCGACCGGCTGCACGCCACGAACAACTTCCCCGAGTTCACCGGGCGGTTGTGCCCCGCGCCCTGTGAGGCGGGCTGCGTGCTGGCCATCAACCAGCCCGCGGTGACCATCAAGAACGTCGAGGTGGCCATCGCCGACCGGGCGCTGTCCGACGGCTTCGCGCCACCGAGGCCGCCGGACCGGCTGTCGGGGCGTACGGTCGCGGTGATCGGGTCGGGGCCCACCGGGCTCGCCGCGGCCCAGCAGCTGACCCGGGCCGGACACACCGTCGTCGTGTACGAGAAGGACGACCGGCTCGGCGGGCTGATGCGGTACGGCATCCCCGGCTTCAAGATGGAGAAGCACCATCTGGAGCGGCGTATCGAGCAGATGCGCGCCGAGGGAACCAAGTTCCGTACGTCGACCGCCGTCGGGCGGGATGTCGAGGCCGCCGAACTGCGGTCGCGCCACGACGCCGTGGTGCTGGCCGTGGGGGCGACGGCGTGGCGTGAACTGCCACTCCCTGGGCGGGAGTTGGCCGGCGTTCAGCAGGCGATGGAGTATCTGCCGCTGGCCAACCGGGTGTGCCAGGGGGATCTGGCGGTGTCCCCGATGTCCGCAGCCGGGAAACATGTCGTCATCGTCGGCGGCGGTGACACCGGGGCCGACTGTCTGGGCACCGCGGTGCGTGAAGGGGCGGCCTCCGTCACCCAGTTGGACATCTACGCCCAGCCGGGCGCGGAGCGCGACGAGGACGCCGATCCCTGGCCGACGTACCCGAAGATCTACCGGCTGTCGGCCGCGCACGAGGAGGCCCGCGACCTGGAGTCGGCGCCCGCCGCCGACGCCGACGCCCGGCTCTTCGCGGCGTCCACGCTCCACTTCTCGGGCGACTCGGACGGTCATGTACGGGCGCTGCACCTCGTCGAGGTGGACGCGGAGCGCCGGCCGCTGCCCGGATCCGTGCGGACGCTTCCCGCCGACCTCGTGCTGCTCGCGCTCGGCTTCTCCGGGCCCGACCGGGAGGACGGTCTGATCGACGAGCTCGGGCTCGCCCTCGACGCGCGCGGCACGATCGCCCGTGACGCGGACTTCGCGACGAACGTGCCGGGCGTGTACGCGGCGGGGGACGCGGCCCGCGGGCAGTCGCTGATCGTGTGGGCGATAGCGGAGGGGCGGTCGGTCGCGGCGGCCGTGGACCGTCGGCTGATGGGCCGTACGCAACTGCCCGCGCCCATAGGGCCGTACGACCGGCCGATGACCGTGTGACCGTCCCTGGTGGCCGCCCCTGGGGACCGTCGACGGCCGTGCCGGACGCGGCTCAGCGCTCGTCCGTGCCCGCCACCTTGCGGGTTGCCAGGGCCACCCGGTTCCAGGTGTTGATCGTGAGGATCAGGGACAGGACCTGGGCCAGTTCCCGGTCGTCGAAGTGGGCCGCGGCCTCGGCGTAGACGTCGTCCGGGACGCCGGCGTCGGCCACCAGGGTGACCGCCTCCGTGAGGGCCAGCGCCGCCTGCTCCCTCGGGGTGTAGAAGTGGCGGGCCTCGCGCCACACCGCGACCAGGTGCAGACGGTCCTCGCTCTCGCCCGCCTTGCGCGCGTCGTTGGTGTGCATGTGGAGGCAGTACGCGCAGTGGTTGAGGTGCGAGGCGCGGATCTGGATCAGCTCGACGAGCGCCGGGTCGAGGCCCTCGCGGGCCGCCGCGTCGAAGCCGACGAGGGCGCGGAAGACCTTGGGGGCCGTCTTCGCGAGGTTCAGACGGGGCGTTTCGGCGGCGTCGTCGAAGTGGGCGGTCGTGGGGTTCACGGTGTTCGTGTTCGTCGTCATGACCATGAATCTACGGGCCGCAAAGACCGACTGTAGGGTTCATTTTCATGGCAGAAAAATGGGTCAATTCCGCCGAGCGCATCGGCGCCGACCTGCATCTCGAGCTGGGGCCTCCGGGGTCCGGCGGGCGGCGGGCCGCGCTGATCAGTGCCCTGCGGGACGCTGTCCGCAGCGGCCGGCTCACGCCCGGCACCCTGTTGCCGCCGTATCGCTCCCTCGCCGCCGATCTCGGCGTGGCCCGCAACACGGTGGCCGACGCGTACGCCGAACTCGTCGCCGAGGGCTGGCTGACAGCCCGGCAGGGCTCGGGCACCCGGGTCGCCGAGCGGGCGGAACCCGTCAGGGCGGCCTGCTCGGCGACCCGGGTGCCCGTAAAAGCACCTCCACGCGCGCGTGGCCCCCGCCACGACCTGCGCCAGGGCAAGCCGGACGCGTCGGGGTTCCCGCGTTCCGCCTGGCTGGCCTCCTACCGGCGGGCGGTCCAGCAGGCGCCGAACGAGGTGTTCGGGCCGGGTGATCCGGCCGGCCGGGCCGAACTGCGGGAGGCGCTCGCGACGTACCTGGCACGCGCGCGTGGCGTACGTACGGAGCCCGGACGCATCGTCATCTGCGCGGGGTTCGCACACGCCCTGCGGCTCCTCTTCGGCGGCACGAGCGGCCGCGGGGGCACGGACGCCGTACTGCGCGGGCCGCTGGCCGTGGAGGCGTACGGACTCGGCTTCCACCGGGAGCTGTTGGCCGCGGCCGGGGTACGGACCGTGCCGCTGCCCCTCGACGAGGACGGCGCACAGGTCGGTCTGCTCGGCCGGGAGCGGGCCGTACTGCTCACACCCGCGCACCAGTTCCCGACCGGCGGCCCGCTGCACCCGGAGCGCCGCGCGGCCGTGATCGACTGGGCACGCGCGCGTGGCGGGCTGATCCTGGAGGACGACTACGACGGGGAGTTCCGTTACGACCGCCGGCCGGTCGGCGCCGTCCAGGGCCTGGACCCGGAGCGGGTGATCCACCTCGGCTCCGTGAGCAAGAGCCTGTCCCCCGCGCTGCGGCTGGGCTGGATGGTGCTTCCGGAGCGGTACGTGGAACCCGTACTCGCGCTGAAGGGCGAACGCGAGGCCTGGACGAGCGCGCTCGATCAGCTGGCGCTCGCGGACTTCCTCGACTGCGGATCGTACGACCGTCATGTGCGGCGCATGCGGCAGCGCTACCGGCGCCGGCGTGACCGGCTCGTCGCGGCCCTCGCCACGAACGCGCCGCATGTCGAGGTCACCGGTGTCGCGGCCGGGCTGCACGCGGTGCTGCGGTTGCCGCCCGGTACGGAGCGGTCGGCGGTGAAGGCGGCGGCATGGCGGGGAATCGCCCTCGACGGGCTCGCGGAGTTCCGGCACCCGGAGTTCCCGGAGGTCCCGGAGAGAGAGCAGGGCTCGATCGCGGCCGACGGGTTGGTCGTGGGGTACGCGGCGCCCTCCGAGCATGCGTACGGGGCGGCCCTGGAGGCCCTCTGCGAGGCCCTCCCGCCGGAGTGAGGGAGAGGTCCCTGGGGATGGCCCTGGGGCGGCGGCGTTTCCGTCCGGTCCGACGGGCACTCACCGTCGACCGTGACACCCGCGGCCTTGAGCTTCGCCGTCGCGGCGGCCGACTCCTCCGGGGAGAAGTCGCCGGTCGCGCGGGTCATGATCAGTTGACGCCCTCGCCTCCACCCTGAAGGGTGCCGGTCATGGCGAACTCCGTAAGTGTCCGCGGTGTCTGGCGTGGCACGTGATCAACTGAGCACCAAAATTAGGGAATTGACTGAACACAACGGAACCGCCGACACACGAACGGCCGGAACCGGACCTCAGGAGAGCAGAAAGTCGGCCTCCCCGGCCTTCGCGCCCTCGATGAAGGCGAGCATCTCGGCCGTGGTGTAGATGAGCGCGGGGCCTTCGGGATCGGT
Source organism: Streptomyces sp. NBC_01390 (assembly GCF_045040105.1). Taxonomy (NCBI): domain Bacteria; kingdom Bacillati; phylum Actinomycetota; class Actinomycetes; order Kitasatosporales; family Streptomycetaceae; genus Streptomyces; species Streptomyces sp. NBC_01390. The sequence goes on from NZ_CP109551.1 coordinate 3,118,162, forward strand.
GGACTGCCGCAGGGCGATCCGGCCGTCGGCGAGCTTCATCGCCTCCAGGCAGTTGCCGCCGTTACCGCCGCTCCACGGCTTGTGCCAGCCCTCACTGCCCAGCTCACCGGCGGGCATACCGTTGTAGATAGGGGCACTCACCCGCTCGGCGACCCGTTCAGTGGTCAGCTCATTGATTCGCTCGTGGCGTATCCGGGCCTTGGACATCATGCGATCCATGCAGAGATTCAGAGCTCCTTACGGAGATCCCGGAGGATCTCCTTCGTGCGATGTGCTGTAGCGGACTGAGCCGCCATGCGGTCCATGACCTCCAGGTGGGTGGCCACCTCGGTGCGCGAATCCAGATAGATGGCGCCGGTCAGGTACTCGCTGTAGACCATGTCCGGGAGTTCCGGCACGGCAAAACGGAAGAGCACGAACGGCCCGTACGTCCCCGGGTGCGGCCCCGACAGGAAGGGGGCGACCTGGAGCGTCACGTTGGGCAGGTTCGTGGCTTCGAGCAGTGTGTCGATCTGTGCACGCATCACCTCCGGCCCGCCCACCGGGCGGCGCAGAACGGTCTCGTCCATCACGACCCACAGCCGGGGCGCACCCTCACGGGTGAGCAGGCTCTGGCGTTCCATGCGCAGCGCGACATGGCGTTCGATGTCCTCGGGTCTGGTCTGGCCGATGGCGCCCGACTGCAGGACGCCGAGCGCGTACTCCTCGGTCTGCAGCAGTCCCGGGACGAAGTGCGGCTCGTACTGGCGGATGAGGCTCGCCGCGCCCTCCAGGCTGACGTGCATGGAGAACCAGCCGGGCAGCACGTCGTGGAACCGCTGCCACCACCCGGGCTGATTGGCGTCCTCGGCGAGCTGGACGAACGCGTCGGCCTCGTCGTCCGAGACGCCGTACGACTTCAGGAGCAGCTGGAGGTACGGGATCTTGAGAGCGACCTCCGCCATCTCCATACGGCGGACGGTGGCGGGGGCGACCCTGAGAACGCGCGCGGCTTCCTCACGCCGCAGGCCCGCACGCTCCCGCAGGTCCAGCAGGCGCCGTCCGAGGACGACCTGTCCGACCGTCGGCGCGGACCGCGGTTCGCTCACGCTCCACCTCCATCGAGCACCGGCTCATGCCGGTGAAGATTCCTGACAGCCCGGCGGCGCCACCGGGAATTCGTTCGAAGGTTTATTCGAAAACCTGCCGAAAGTCCCAACTGGCGCCGCTCCGCGTGCTGTTGCGAGCAGTGTGCCACGCCGTTTCACTTCGTCACACCGCACTCTGCATTTTTCAGAGTGACACTTGCCAAGTGTTCATGGCGGGGAGATAGTGGCAAGCGTGATTCCGTCCCCGCCCTTAGGAACAGACGCCGCCGCGGACCGCTCCGGCCCCGGGGCCGCACCGCGCCCCGGTACGGCGGCCGAGCGCCGGTTCCGCTTCGAGCTGGCCGCCCATCCGGGCTCGCCGGCGCAGGCCCGGCGCCTGACGCGCGCCCGGCTCACGGGCTGGTCGGTCTGCGAGGACACCTGCGACACGGCGGCCCTGGTCGTCACCGAGCTGGTCACCAACGCCATCGTGCACACCGCGAGCAGCCACATAGTCTGCGAGCTGCACGACGGCGCCGACCTGGTGCGCATAGCCGTCCGCGACGAGGGCTGCGCGCCCGGCATACCCCATCAGTCACCGCAGCGCGCCGATGACGAGGGGGGCAGGGGACTCCTCCTCGTAGAGGCCATGTGCAGGGCTTGGGGCGCCCAGGAACACGGCCCCGGCCTGCTGGTCTGGGCGGAACTCGCCCGGGCCGCCGACGCGGGCGCCGGCACCCTCGACGACACCGAGATCCGCAACGATCTCGGCTGGGGCGCACCGTCACCCCGCCCCGGCACGGTCGAGGACCCCGGCCCGGAGCCCGCCGACGACACACAGGCGTCGGGCGGCCACCTCGGGCGTCACAGGTTCCAGAAGCACGCGAACACGGGGACGGGGCCAGAGGCCGAATGGGTGTAAGGGGTTCGTCCACGGGGGCCCGGGTCGTCAGCATGGACACGCTGATGCGCGTGAAGCGCGGTCTGCACGGTCCGACCCACCCGGGAACCCCTCTACGCCTTCCGATACCGGCCGGCATGACCGCTCCCCTGGGCTGCGACGCGGTGGCCGTGCCCGCACGCTTCGGACCCCAGATACTCCCCCGGCTACCGCGCGTGGGCTGCGTGTACGCCGACAGTGGCCATTGGTGGTGGCTCGTCCCCGCCGACTCCGACTACGCCCTGGAGTGGCCGGCCCCGGCGCAGTACACCGCGGGAGCGGTGGTCCTCGACGCCCCGCGCGTCCCGCCCCTTCTGCACCGCCCGCACGACACCCTCCCGTACACCCCGCCGATACCGCTCTACCTCGCCCTGTGCCAGGTGACGGGGACGATTCCCACCTGGTCGAGGCCGATCAGCGCCTGAGCCCCTTCCCGCTTCGTTCCTCTTCGCGAGGGGCCCGGCGCCCATCTCAGTCCCCCACGCCCCCAGCACGGACGATCACGAGGAACGTGTCCGTCGCGAGGTCCATGACGACCTCCGCGGCCTGGCCCTCCAGCCGCCGCGCCCGCGCGAACTCCTCCGCGGGCCAGGAACCGCGTGGCCCGCCGGCGGGAAAGCGTTCGAGCACCTTTCGCCCGTTCACCCTGCACCTCCATGTAGCGCCGATCTCATAGACTTAAACGCTCATCATGGGGAAAGGGCCTCGCCAGGTGACCGTACTGAGACGTAGTTGACACCGGTTCACCGCCGGATGTGGGGATGAACTCATCCTGTTACATCCCTACACCCCCTTTTGTCGCTTTCCGCTTCAGTCGTCGTACGCGTCGTGATGGCGCACGCTCTCGCTGTCCTCGGCCGGTCCCAGGGGCATGAGGTCCAGGAAGCCGGCGGGCGAGCCGAGGCCGTCCAGGCCGCGCCCGTACGCCGAGTACGTGTGGAAGACCTGGTCGCGGTCGCGCAGGAAGCAACTCACGCCTGACCGCTCGACGGCCTCCCCGGCGTTCTCGGACGTCACCAGGAAGTCGCGGTTGAAGTCGTTGCCGTACGACGAATACCAGGGCACCGTCCAGCCCATCCGCGCCTTGAACGGCAGGATCCGCGTGTACGGCGCCCGGGACACGACCGCGAACGAGGCGTCCCGGGCCCACAGGTGCGCCAGGTGACCGACGCGGTCGAGGAACTCGGAGCAACCAGGGCAGCCCTCGTCCCACTCGGGGGCGAACATGAAGTGGTGGACGACGAGCAGGCGGCGGCCCTCGAAGAGGTCGAGCAGGGTCGCCTTGCCGTCGCCGCCCTCGAACACGTACTCCTCGTCGACCGCGACCACGGGCAGTTCGCGCCGCTCGGCGTTCAGCGCGTCACGCGCGCGCGTGACGACCTCCTCCTTGACCAGCAACGCCTCGCGTGCCGCCCGCCATTCGTCGCGCGAAACGATCCGCGGAAGTGTCATCGCCCCTCCAGGCCCCGTCGTGGAACGGTCTGTTTCCAGGGGGTGGACCGATGGGGCACGCGAAACTCATCGCAACGCGCGGAGGAACTTCGGGTGTACTCGTGTTCAGGTGCCGTACTCCTGGATCCGTCTGCCATGGCTCCGGTCCACGAGCGCGGGCAGCCGCTCCCCCAACTCCCGGACGATTCCCGGCACGTCGAGGGTCAGCAGTCGGCGGTCGCGCATGAGGACGCGGCCGTCGACGATCGTCGTACGGACGTCCGAGGAGCGGGCGCTGTGGACGAGAGTGGCGGCGAGGTCGTGCACGGGCTGGGTGTGCGGCCCGGTGAGGTCCACGAGGATGATGTCGGCCTTCCGGCCCGGCGCCAGGCTCCCGATCCGTTCGCCGAGTCCCACCGCTCGCGCGCTCTGCAGCGTGGCATGGTCCAGTGCCTGCCGGGAGGTCAGCCAGCGGGGGTCGCCCTCGGTCGACTTCTGGATCAGCGAGGTGAGCGCCATGGAGTCCCACACGTCGAGCGAGCTGTTGGAGGCGGCGCCGTCGGTGGCAAGTCCGACGGGGACCCCGATCTCGCGCAGGGCCCGCACCGGCGTGGTGGTGGGCCAGGCGAACCTGAGGTACCCGCGGGGCGCGGTCGCCACGGCCGTACGTCCGTTCGTGCGCTCCAGGACGGGGAGGTCGCGCTCGATGACGCCGGTGCCGTGGGCGATGAGGACGTCGAGGTCACCGGTCAGGACGCCGGCGCGGGCCAGGACCTCGATCGGGGTGAGACCGTGCCGGGCGAGGCTGGCGTCGGTCTGGTCGCGGTTCTCGGCGGCGTGGATGTGCACGGGCAGGCCGTGTGCGCGGGCGAGGTCGGCGGTGGCGGCGAGGTCGGCGTCGTCGACGGTGTACGGGGCGTGCGGGGCGAGGGCGGTGGTGATGCGGCCGTCGGCGCCGCCCCGGTGCCGCAGCGCGAACTCCAGTGACCGCTCACGCCCTTGCGGCCCCTGCGAGGAGAAGTACGCCTCCCCGAGATGCGCCCGGATCCCGCACTCCTCGACGACAGCGGCCACGGTGTCCATCGAGAAGTAGTGGTCGGCGAAACAGGTGACGCCGCCGCGGATCATCTCGGCGCAGGCGAGCCGGGCGCCCAACTCCACGTCGATGGCGGTGAGGTTGGACTCGATCGGCCACACGACACCGTTGAACCACTCCTCGGTGGGCAGGTCCTCGGCGATCCCGCGCAGCGCCACCATGGGGGCGTGCGTATGGCAGTTGATGAGCCCCGGCATGGCCACCTGCCCGCGCGCGTGGATGTGTTCGGCCGCGTCCGGGAGCTCGACTCCCACGCCGATCGCCTCGATGATCCCGCCGCGTACGACGATCGAGGCGTCCTCCGTGAACTCGATCGCGTCGCCGGCGCCGGCGTGGCGGAGAGCGGTGCAACCGGTGATGACGAGATCCGCGGGGGCAGCGGGAGAAGGCGTCATGCCGCCACCGTACGGCGCGGTCGTGCCGTGGGCGGCGCCAACGGTGAGAACGGGCGGGCCCCGGCCGGCGTCAACCGGCGAGCGGCCTCTCGCCGGCCTCCGACACCCGCACGCGCAACCCCGCGCGCTCGCGCCGCACCGCGAGTTCATCCAGGAGTTCGGTGAGGTGTTCGGTGTGCCGGCGGGTGAGGTGTCCGGTGTCGTCGAGGTGTACGGCACAGGCGGTCGCTGTGTCGACAATTCGTTCGAGGGTGGCGGCGACCTCCCCCGTACCCTCGGTGTGCCGTGCCAGCGCGGGCAGTTCGGCGGCGGAGTGCGCGATGGCCGTACGGGCCTCGGCAAGCGCGCGATACGCCTCGCGACGCAGCATCCAGCGCGCGTGCCGGTCGTCCGAACCGCTCATCACATGCTGGAGGTAGTCCTGCGCGGCCTCGGCGGCCCGCGTCAGCCGCGCCCGTACGCCCCCGCCTCGCTGCCCGGGCATGGGCAGGTGCCCGACGACGAGTACGAGGGCGCAGGCGACCAGGGTCTCCAGGATCCGGTTCCACGACGCCTGGGGCTCGCCGCCCACCATCACCAGGGCGAGCACGAGCACCGTGACGACGGCGGTCTGGGCGGCGAAGTGCCGGGTGGCGACCGGGATCAGCGCGCCGCTCACGGCGACGAGCGCGACGAGGCCCTCGGGCCGGGGCAGTACGGCGGCGAACCCGGCGAAGACGACAGCCCCGAGGACCGTCCCGGCCGCCCGGCACAGGACACGCGAGACGAGCGGCCCGAGGTCGGGCTTGACGAGGAAGACGGCGGTGGCCGGAATCCAGTACCAATGGGCATGGTGCGTGGCCTGCGCGACAGCCGCACCGGCGCCGAAGCAGAGCGCCACCCGCAGCCCGTACTCGCGCCCACCGGAGTCGACAGCCGTGCGGAGCAGGGCCGTGACCCCACGGCGCCGGGTGTGCAGGTCATCTGTGTCGCCACCCCGGTCGAACGCGTCGGCGGCGTGCAGCAGGGCGTCGTCGAGGGCGCGCAGTCCCGGTGCGGAGCGGGCCGGAGCGGGCAGCGGTCCGGTGTGCGTGTTGGTCCGTACGGCGGCGGCGAGGCGTCGGGGCCCTTCCGCCACGCGCGCGTGGAGGGCGTCCCCGCTCCAGGCGAGGGCCGTCGCGGCCTCGGCGAGGGGCAGCGCGGCGGCGTACTGGGTGCGCAGCCGTCGCTCGTCCGCGGAACTGGCGTACTGGCGGATCCGGGGTCCGCCGAGGGCGTCCTGGGCGTGGTCGAGCGCGGCGGTGAGGGCGACTCGCCGAGCGCCGGCCTCGTCCGTACCGGCGGCGTCGAGGAGCTGGGCGACGGCGTCGTACACGGCGGCGACGGCGGTACGTTCCCCGTCGAACCGGAAGTCACCGGCGCCCCCGCCGGGGGTGGGCAGCGCGAGCCGCAGGGCGAGCAGCCAGCCGGCGCCCGCCAGGAAGAACAGCGCCCGTTCCCAGCCCGGCTCGGGCAACGGCATACCGGCCCCGATGGCGGCGGCGACCAGCAGTTGCGTACCCGCGCCGGAGGCGACGGGCCCGATGGCGCTGATGCCGCCCGCCAGGAGCCCCAGGCCGGTGAGGAGAAGGGTCAGCGGCGCAGCTCCGAACTGCTGTCCGGCGTAGGTCCCGACGACCAGCCCGAGGGCCCCTGCCGACGCGGGCACGCCGAGCCGCCTGACGGAGGAACGCCGGCTGCCCGGCCGGTCGTTGATCCCGGCGAGCATGGCACCGAGCGCGGCGACGACACCGAGGGAGGTGCGGCCGGTCAGCACACCGGCCAGCAGCAACGGCCCGGCGGCCAGCGCACCCCGGAGGACCGCGTTCCAGGGCACGGGTCCGCGCTGGGCGCGCAGGGTGTGGGCGAGCCAGGGCGGCAGGGCGAAACGCGGGCGCGCGCTGCTGGGGCGTGACACAGAGCTCCTGTCGGGCGAGGGCTGGGGGTGCGATGCCTTCGGGCGACGTCGGCCGGGCTGTGATGTCCACCGTAGTTCGGGGCGGTGGAGGAGATGGGACGCAAGTATTTCGGGGAGGTGACGGTCTGCGGGAAACCCGCGTTCTTTATGAACGCAAGGACGGAGAGGCGACGCAACCGTCCGTCGGCACACGCATGGGCGGCCTGACCTCGTACGCCCCTGGCCTGCGGCGGGAAGGCCGAAGTCCGCCCCCGAGATTCCGGTTGAGGGCAGGGCCGGCAACGGGGTCGGTCTCGTCCTGACCGTCTGCGAGCGAACCGTTCGGCTCCTGGCTCCAGGGCGGCTCGGGTGATTGTCAGTGGTGGGCGCTTCAATGGGAGGTGTCGTCACAGAGCGTCACGACCGAGCTACGGGGGAGGTAGTCATGGATTGCCATGCCAGCGATCGGGGCTACGAGGACAGTCGGGATCAGCAAGGCTCACAGAGCGGTGAAGGCTACGAGGAGGACGGACAGCGGTACGTCTCCCTGGCGGGACTGCGGGCTCGCGGGTGGACCGGCGGGATGGTGCACCGGCTGCTCGGGACACCGGACCGCCTCAGCGTCAATCCGCGGCTGAGGGCGGCGCCGCAGGTCCGGCTGTATCGCGTCGAGCGGGTCGAGGCGGCCGAGCGGACCGACGACTTCCGCAGGGTGGCGGCATTCTCGGCACGGCGATCGGAGGCGGTGCGCAACGCGGTACGCCGCCGCCGGCTGGAGGTTCTGGAGCGCATCAGGACCGAGCCGATCGAGGTACCGCGTCTGGATCCGGGCAAACTCGCGCTGCGGGCGGTGGAACACCGGGCACGACGGGAGGCGGCGGCCGGCTGCCGGATCGAGCTGACCGACGACAACTCCGGGCAGGACACGGGCCGTGTCCATCGCGCCTCTCTCGCCCCCTGGAAGGTCGACTACCTACGGCACCGGATGAGCCACTACGACGGGCTCCTGGACGGTCTGCCGGGAGGCGAGCGGGACTCCGGCCGGGCCGAGGCCACGGAACTGCTCCGCCGACGGATCTGCGCGGCCATCGCCGAGGCGTACCCGCCACTTGAACAGGAATGCGAGAGGCAAACGCGCGACCAATGAGCGGGTCCACCGCCAAGGTGAATCCCCAGGTGAGATCCCCTCCCGGGCCGGACATGCGCCCTGCTCACGTCCCTACGCTCCGGCCATGGAAGATGATCTCGCCCTGCGCGTGCACGAACGTCTGGCGGCGTGCCCCGGCCTGCGCCCGGTCGGGGCCGCCGAAGGACACCGGTTCGGCCTGTGGGACCTGGCCTCTCTCGCCGAGGGCGCCCTCGGCGAGTGCGCCGACCCGGACTCGCTCACGGCCTCGCACGAGAAGCGGTTGCGCCTTCGGCTGGGGGCGGCCGGGCGGGAGTACGCACACAACGACGACTACTGCAGGAGGTACTGGATCCGGGACCCCGCCGAGGACAGGGAAGACGGGCGGCCGAGGGGGCCGCTCGGGACCGTCGCCGTGGACACCTGGCCGAGCGGCGTGGGCTCGCTGCGCGTCTCGTCGCTGTACGTCCATCCCGTCGCCCGGCGACGCGGCCTCGCCTCGTCGACGCTGGACACGGTGTACGAGGCGTGCCGTGCCGAGGGCCTGCACGGCTTCCGGCTCGACACGTGCTGGACCTGGCAGCGGAGCGTTCGCTACTACCTCAACCGGGGCCTGTGGGTGACGTCGTGGAAGCGCGCGCTCGGGCTCGCCCGGCTGTCGTACCTGCCCCGGTACGAAGTCAGGGAGGCCGAGGGCGAGTTGACGTTCCTGGTGGCGGATCCGGAGGCGTGCGCGCCCGGAGCGGTGGTCCCGCTGCTCGTCGCCGGTGCCACCGACGGGCGGCTGCGGCTGCGGGAGACCGAGCAGTACGCCCGTACCCGCGACGAGCTGAACGCTGTCCGTTACTACGCACGGTCGACCCTCGCACTGCATCTCGCCGTGCGCGGACTGCCGTTGGTGAGAGGGGAGGAGGAGTGGGCCGAGGCGCTCGCGGGCCGGTGGTGCGACATCGGCGACCCGGAGGGTCTCGCGCGGAAGATCGAGGCCTTCGAGCAGGTGGCACGAGACGACGGCTGGCGACTGACAGGCCTGTACGACCGGTCGTCCCAGGCGCGCCGCGACTGACACCGCCCCGCAGTTACACGGACCTGCCCGCCACACGGACGGACCGGAAATCGGCCCCGCCGTACGACCACCACAGCGTGCCCTCGCCGAAAATCCGGGTGCGCCAGACGCCCGGCATTCCGCATGATCGGCAGGGTGCCCTGTGGGCGCCCCTCACGTCCGCTCCGTCCGTCCGCCGTCCCGCCACTCGCCTCTCCAGGAGCCCGCCATGCTCAAGCGCGTCACCGTCCCCGGTCTGTTCCCGCCGCCCACGTACTCCCATGCGTCCGTCGTCGAGGCGGGCACACGTCTCGCGTTTCTCGCCGGCTCCGTGCCGCTGGACGCGGAGGGGCGGATCGTCGGGGTGGGCGATCCGGTGCGGCAGGCGGAGCAGGTGATCGCCAATCTGGGCGAGCAACTCCGGGCGGTGGGAAGCGACTTCTCCCATGTCCTGGCGACCGATGTGTACGTCGTGAGCGGCGAGCCGGGGGTACTGGGCGCCGTCTGGGAGGTCGTCGAAGCGTCCGGCCTGTCCACTGGACCGCATTCGTCGACCCTGATCGGGGTGGCCTGCCTCGGTTACACAGGACAGCTGGTGGAGATCACGGCGACGGCCGCCGTCCCGTAAATCCAGGTGCGTTCGGTACGGCATCTCTGGCAGGCTCCGCCCCCGTGACCCCCTCAGCCCCCGCCCCGAAGATCACCCTCCGCCGCGCGACGGCCGACGACGCCGGTGCCGCGGCCGACGTGCTGTTGCGGTCCAGGACCGCCGCCCTGCCCACCGTCGCCTGGCCGCGGTCCGAGGACGAGGTCCGCGACTACTTCCGGGACGTGGTGGTGCCGCACCGCGAGACCTGGGTCGCGGAGGCGCCGTCCGGGGGCGGGACGGTCGGCGTGATGGTGCTCGCCGGTGACGAGGTGTCCCAGCTGTATCTGCTCCCCGGCTGGCGTGGACACGGCATCGGTGACCTCTTCGTCGCGCTCGCCAAGGAACGCAGCCCGGACGGACTGACCCTGTGGACCTTTCAGGTCAACAAGCCCGCCCACCGCTTCTACGAGCGCCACGGCTTCGTCGCCGTCGAGCGCACGGACGGCAGCGAGAACGAGGAGCGGGAGCCGGACGTGCGGTACGTCTGGCAGCCGAACCGCGCATACCGCGTATAGGGGCGGCGGGCCCGGGCTCACTGCCGTGCGTTGCCGGCCAGGTCGAGGTCGTACGACACCTACTGCTGTCCGGTCGGCAACTGTCGTGGGCACAATCCGAAGCCCACGGAGCCCCCGGTGCCCGCGAAGCCCGCGGTCACCGCCGTCCGTCCCCTGACCGGGCACATCACCCCCCGAGCCGCCCCGAGAGCACCCCATCGGCGCCCCGAAGCTCCCGCCCATGAGCCGCTCCCTCACTCCGCCGGTCGCCCCCACCCCCGCCTCTTTGGCAACGGCTTCGCATAGCTCCCCGCCCGGCTCGTCGTCAGCCCCAGGGCGACCAGTGACTCCGCCAGCTTGACCGCCGCACCCACCCCGTCGACCACCGGCAGCCCCAGCTTCTCCCCCACCGCCCGCTGCAGACCGGTCATCCCCGCGCAGCCCAGGACCAGTACCTCGGCCCCCGCCGCCACCGCCCGCTCGGCCGCCGCGACGAACGCCTCCTCGGTGCGCCGGTCGTCGCCGAGTTCGAGAACGCCGAGGCCGGTGCCGACGACGGCCGCGCAGTTCCGTCCGACGCCGGCCGTGTCGAGGCTGTCCTCGATCTGGCCGCACGAGCGTTCGAGGGTGGTGACAACCCCGTACCGCCGCCCGAGCAGACACGCGAGGTGCGCGGCGGCCTCGGTGATGTCGACGACGGGTACGTCCATCAACTCCCGTACGCCCTCCCGCCCGTGCTCACCGAACCCGGCCATGACGACGGCGTCGCACGGACCCTCGTACGTCCGCAGGGTGTCGATGACGGCGGCGGCCGACAGATAGCTGTCGAGCCAGCCCTCCGCCGACCCGGGTCCCCACGTGGGGGTGAGACCGTGCACGGTGGTGCCCGGGCCTGCGGCGGCCCGGGCACCTCGTACGATCTCCTCGGTCATCGTCTGCGTCGTATTGCAGTTGGTGACGACGATCCGCACGCTCAGCCCGCCGCAGAAGCGGAAGCGGACGTCTCCTCGGCGGCGGCAACCGACTCGGCCCGCTCGTCCCGGCACAGGAGCGCGTACAGCCCCGCCGCCAGCGCGGTGCCGATGAACCACGAGTACGGGGCCACATCGTGGAAGTCCTTCACCAGGGCGAGGACCGCCGCGACCCCGGCCGCGGGCAGGAAGGCCCACAGGGCTTTGGGGTTGACGCCCTTGCGGTAGTAATAGCGCGATCCGGGCTCGCCGTTGAAGAGTTCGTCGACGTCGATGCGGCCCTTCTTGACCCAGAAGTAGTCGAGCATGATCACGCCGAACAGCGGTCCGAGGAAGGCACCGAGACCGCCGAGGAAGTACTGGACGACCGTGGGGTTGGAGAAGAGGTTCCACGGCGTCACCACCAGCGCGGCCACCGTGCTGATCATGCCGCCGATCTTGAAGCTGATCTTCTGCGGCCAGACGTTGGCCAGGTCGTACGCGGGTGAGACGAAGTTGGCGACGATGTTGACGCCCATGGTGGCGATGGCAAAGGTCAGGGCCGCCAGGACGAGCACCCAGGTGTTGCCGACCTTGGCGACCAGCTCCGCGGGGTCGGTGATGGCCTCGCCGAACACCTCGATGGAGCCGGCCGTGACGATGACCGAGACGATCACGAAGGCGGTCGAGTTGAAGGGCAGTCCCCAGAAGTTGCCGCGCTTGACGGTCTTGTAGTCGGGCGCGAAGCGGGAGAAGTCGCAGAAGTTGAGCATCAGCGTGCCGTACGTGGCGATGATCAGCCCGATCGCGCCGAACCACTGCCGCCACTGCTCGCCGACGGAGACCGGGTTCGGGGTGGAGGTGAGCGAGATGGTCCAGCCCGCCTTGGAGAGGACCCAGACGGCGAGCGCGATCATGACCAGCCAGATGGCCGGACCGCAGAAGTCCTGGAACTTCCGTACGGACTCCATGCCCTGGCTGATGATCAGCGCCTGGATCAGCCACAGCGAGACGAAGGAGAGCCAGCCGAGCGCGTCGAGACCGAGGAACGAACTGTGTGTCCAGGATTCGAGCCCCGGCCAGGCCGCGAGGAGCATGACGTTGACGGCGACGGAGGCCAGGTAGGTCTGGATGCCGTACCACATGATGGCGATGACGGCCCTGATCAGCGCGGGGATGTTGGCACCCCAGACGCCGAAGCTGATCCGGCTGACGACGGGGAACGGAACGCCGTGCCGCTGGCCGATCCGCCCCATCCAGTTCATGCCGACGTAAATGATCACAAAGCCGACGAGGAGGGAGGTGAAGATCTGCCAGACGTTCATGCCGAGGACCAACAGGCCTGCGGCGAACGTGTAGTTGCCGAGGTTGTGGACGTCCGACATCCACATCGCGAAGAGGTCGAAGACCTTCCAGTTGCGCTTGTCCGCGGGCGCGAGGTCCTCGTTGGTGAGCCGCGGATCGGGGACGAAGGCCGGGGTACCGGTGACTTCGGCACGGTCGGCTAGGGACACGGTGACTCCAGGGGCGAGGGGACGGAGCAGGCGGGGGTGGGGGATGGAGGAGCAAGAGGCGGAACAGTTTGGTATACCAAACTGTCGTCATGGTCCCTCCGTCAAGAGTCCGGTCCGATATCCGCTCCGTTACGGCTCTGTAAATCACCCCCGGGTCGGCGAAGATGGGCCCATGACGAAGATCGAACCGCTCGGAGCGGTGCGCGAGCGGGTCCTGGCGGCCCTGCGGGAGGAGATCATCGCGGGCCGGCTCGGGCCCGGGGACCGGCTCGTCGAACGCGAACTGGCCGAGCGTTTCGGGGTCTCCCGGGTCCCCGTCCGCGAGGCGATCCGGGCCCTGGTCGCCGAGGGATTCGTCCTCTTCGAGACCCCGCGGCGCACAGTCGTACGCCGTCTCACCCGGACCGACGTGGCCGAACTCTTCGAACTGCGCGAGGCGTTGGAGGTCTACGCGTCCGGCCTCGCCGCGACCCGCGCGACCCCGGCCGACCTGGCGGAACTGGCGGAACTCCTCGACCGGGCCGCCGCGGCGACGGCGGCGAACGACGCCGAGACCATCACCGACGTCAACACCCGCTTCCACGACCGCATCCTGGCCACGGCCGGCAACAGCCTGCTGATCTCGGTCATGGAACCGGTCGACGGCCGACTGCGCTGGCTCACCCGCCGCAACGAGGAGTGGCCCCATCTCCTCGCCGAACACCGCGAGTTGTACGACGCGATCGCGTCCGGCGACCCGGCGCGGGCCCGCGCCCACGCCCTGACCCACGTCCAGGCCAACCACCGCTCGACGGTGCGGCACCTCTTCGGCACGGAAGGCGACCTGTGAGCGCCCGTACGGTGATCGGCGCCGCCCGCACCCGCCCCTGCACGCTGGTCGTCTGCCGTGGCTGCTGCTGCGGCGACCCGCGCAAGTACCCCGGCTACGACCACGACTGGCAGCTGGAGCGGCTGCGTGCGGCGGCCACCGCCTCCGCCGGACGCCTCGCGGTCCGTACGACGGACTGCCTCGGCCCCTGCGACCAGGCGAACGTCATCGTCGTACAGCCGTCCGGCGAGGGACGCGGGCGTGGCGGGAAAGCCGTGTGGATCGGCTGGTCGATGGGCGACGACTGCACCGACGAGATACTCCGCTGGGCGGAGGCGGGCGGCCCTGGAATCGCCCCTCCCCCGCCCACGCTGGAACTCCAGGTCATCCAGTCCTCGGGCGAGCGCACCCGGGACCGCACCCGCCGCAATCGCTAGCCGACAGCGGCCAGTCGTCTCAAGCCAGCTCAGCCGGCTCAGCCGCGGGCGGCGTACCGGTCCGTGGCCGCCACCAGCTCGTCCACCATGCCGGGCGCCCCCGCGTTGTGCCCCACCTCGTCGACGACGATCAACTCACTGCCGGGCCAGGCGTGATGGAGCCGCCACACCGTGCCCAGCAGGTTTCCTGGGTCGAGGCTGCCCTGGACGAGGGTGCCGGGGATGTTCTTGAGCAGGTGTGCGTCGCGCAGTACGACGCCGTGCGCGCCCTCGTTGCCCTCGCCCAGGAAGTGGTCGGCACCCCAGTAGTGGGTGACGGTCCGGGCGAAGCCCATGCGGAACACCGGGTCCTCGTAGCGCGGTACGGAACGGGGCGGCGCCGGGATCATGGCCGTCTCCCAGTCGGTCCACGCCCGCGCGGCACGCTCTCGCACCTCGGGGTCGGGCGACTCCAGCAGCCGGTTGTACGCGGCGGCCAGGTTCCCGTCCCGCTCATCCTCGGGCACCCCGGCGCGGAACTTCTCGAACCCCTCCGGGAACAGTTGCCCAAGTCCCCTGGTCAGCAGGGCCACTTCGGCGTCGGAGCCGGTGGCGACGGCGGTGAGCACCAGCTCGGACACGACCTCAGGGTGCGTCTGCGCGTACCGCAGCCCGAGCACCGACCCCCACGACACCCCCCACACCAGCCACCGCTCGATCCCCAGGTGCCGCCGCAGCAGCTCCAGATCGGCAAGAATGTGGTCCGTCGTGTTGACGCTCATATCGGTGTCGTACGCGCTCGCGTGCGGCGTCGAACGCCCGGCGCCCCGCTGATCGAGCAGCACGATCCGGTACGCGGCCGGATCGAAGTACCGCCGGGAGAACGCTCTCGCCCCGGACCCCGGCCCACCGTGCAGGAACACCGCCGGTTTGCCCCGCGGGTTGCCGCAGACCTCCCAGTAGACGTGGTTGCCGTCCCCGACGTCGAGCATGCCGTGGTCGTACGGTTCGATCTCCGGATACAGGCCCATCGGAGCAACGTAACGCGCGTACGCCGGTCCGGTCGCACGAATTTCGCGCGGGTGCCCGGGCCGGCGCGGGCGCTCTCACCGCTCGTGCGGGAGTCCGGCCGCGCTCGCCGCGTCCCGCAGCACATCCCGGAGCATCGCGGGTGTGAGGCGGCCGGTGAAGGTGTTGCGCTGGCTGACGTGGAAGCAGCCGAAGAGGCGCAGCCCGCCGCCGAGCGTGACCCGCGCCCCGTGCCCGAAGGCGGGGCGCGGACGCGGCACGCTCCAACCGGCCGCGTCGAGGGCGGGCAGGGCCGCCTGCCAGCCGAACGCCCCGAGCACCACCACGGCCCGCAGCGTCGGCCGGAGCAGCTCCAGCTCGTGCACCAGCCACGGCCGGCACGCGTCCCGCTCCCCGGGCGTCGGCTTGTTCTCGGGCGGGGCGCAGTGCACGGGCGAGGTGATGCGTACGCCGTACAGTTCGAGCCCGTCGTCGACGCTCACCGAGCCGGCCTGCGAGGCGAGCCCGACCTCGTGCAGCGCCGCGTACAGCACGTCCCCGGAGCGGTCCCCGGTGAACATCCGACCGGTGCGGTTCCCGCCGTGGGCGGCGGGCGCCAGCCCCACGATCAGCAGCCGGGCGTCCGCCGGCCCGAACCCGGGCACCGGCCGCCCCCAGTAGTCCCAGTCCGCGAAGCCGGCCCGCTTGGTACGGGCGACCTCCTCCCGCCAGGCGACCAGCCGGGGGCAGGTCCGGCACCCGGCGATCCGCTCGTCGAGCCCCGACAGACCGGTGTCCATGGGTCCACGGTAGAGCGGCCGGGCAGAAGCGGCGGAGCATGGCCGCCGCCAGGGACCGGAAGACCTGTCCGGTCCGTCCGGCCCGGAGCGGTGAACCGGAGTACTAAAGTCGAGGGCATGGCATCTGGCAGGGCTCCGGAGGACCCGGACACCGAAGGCGGCGCGCACACCGAAGACGGCACCCGGGACGGCACCGTGGCGGGCACCGCACCGGTCTCCCCCGCGGTGGCCGCTGCCGACGCCGCCCGTCCGGCGAGCGGTGAGAGCGTCCGTATCGACAGCTGGATCTGGTCCGTGCGTCTCGTGAAGACCCGTTCCATGGGCGCGACCGCCTGTCGAGGCGGCCACGTACGCGTCAACGGCGAGCGCGTGAAGCCCGCGTACGCCGTGCGGGTCGGCGACGAGGTCCGCTACCGCCATGCCGGTCACGAGCGGATCGTCGTGGTGAAGCGGCTGATCCGCAAGCGGGTCGGAGCCCCGGTAGCCGTCGAGTGCTACGTCGACAACAGCCCTCCGCCGCCACCCCGCGAGGCGGTCGCCCCGGCGGGCATCCGCGACCGCGGCACGGGCCGCCCGACGAAGCGTGACCGCCGCGAGATGGAACGCCTCCGAGGCCTCACCGGCCCCGACGACGACTCGTAGGAGCCGGCCGACTCTCCTGTCCTCGCAATGCCCTCGCGGACGTGACCCCGCAGGGCCAGGGCCCCGAGGACGCGGCAGCGGCGTCAGGGTCCGCACGACCCGCCGAACACCACCCCCAGCCGTACGTCGGCATCTCACGCCCGTCGCCGCACCAGGCGGAGCAGGTCCGCGTTGTGTCCTCGGCGGGCCCAGGCGATGAGGGTGAGCGGCACGATGAGGATCAGGGGCGTCGCCGCGTACTGCCCGTCGAAGACAGCGACCTGCACGACGAACGCGCCGACCATCAGCGCGCTCAGCGCCATCGCGGCCACCGACTGCAGCACCGGGATCAACAGCGCGACGGCTCCCGCCAGTTCGAGCAGTCCGATGGTGTACATCCCGGGGTTGCCCCAGCCCATCTTGTCGAAGGACTCGACGGCCGACGGGTGCGCGATCAGCTTGGGCAGCGCGCTCGCGAACCCGTAGAAGAGTGCCAGCACCACCTGGAGCGCCCGCAGCGCGATCCAGGCACGCCGCCCACGGGCGGACACGGACTCGGCGGAAGCGACCTGCGTGGTGGAAGCGTCGGTGGCGAGGGGAGTGACGGGAGCGGTGGTCTCGGACATGGAGGTCTCCTGTGTGAAGCGGTTCGCGTTGCTGTCACAGAGATAGACCACCCGCCGACCCAGAACTCATCGCCACCCGGCAGGACTTCTCAGACCGGCCCCAGAGCCTGGTGCGGCCCGCCGGGAAGCTCGACCTACCCCCTTCCCCTACCCACTGACCGCTCTCACCCAGACCCCGTCCTCCGTCAGATACCGGTCGACTCGCAGCCCCGCCTCCCCCAGCGCCTCCTCGAACTGCTCCGGTGTCAGCGGCCGGGCCAGGAAGGTCTGGGTCCACACCGCGTCCGGGAACTCGTACTCCGCGCGCACCGAGTTGACACCGTCCCCGACCGGCTCCGACGACACCACCCGGATCGTGGAACCGCTCGGGCCGACCCGCTCACGGGGCAGGTTCGTGTGGTAGTCCGCGCCCTCCCGCTGGATCAGCACCTGGCCGCCCTCCGCGAGATGCCGGGCACAGGTGCGCAGCAGCCCCCGCCGCACCTCGGCGTCCCCGGCGTGCACGAGGAACGACGCGAGCATCACCACGTCGAACTTCTCACCCAGATCGAGATCCTCGATCGGGCTGCATATCGTGCGCGCTCCCCTGACGCGCTCCAGCATCTCGGCCGACTCGTCGACCGCCGTGACCGTGAAACCGCGCTCCAGGAGCGGGTGGGTCATACGGCCGACGCCGCTGCCCAGCTCCAGGATGTGCGCGCCTCCCGGCGCCGACGCGGCGATGATGTCCGGCTCGTCCCTGATCGGCAGCCTCGAGTAGAGCTCGACCGCGCAGCCGTCAGGGGTGATCGCACCGGGTCCCGTGCCTTCATGTCCTTCACGCATTTCGAGTCGCATGCCCGCACAACGGCCCGCAGCGGCACGGGCGTTCCCGCCCTTCGCCTGTTCACCCGTTCGAGTCAAACCGGCGGGAGCGGGAACCATCCGTGCCCGATGTACCAGTGACCGCCCGCCCGCAGATGGTCCCCGACAGCCCGTTCCACCGTGGTCCGCCGGGGCAGTTCGGCGACCGGGAGGTCCGGGTTCCCGAAGACGAACTGGACCGGTTGGGTGTCGGCCGGCTCTCCCGCCTCCGGCGCGATCCGGAAGCGTTCCTGGAAGCGGACGATGTTGGAGTCCGCGCCCAGATACCGCTTCAGCTGCGGATCCAGCAGCCAGGAGTGACAGACCCCGGCCGTGTACCGCTCCCCCGGAATGTGCCGCGCGAAGAAGTCCAGAGCCAGTGCCAGGGACCGGTCGCAGGCGGCGGGGGACAGCGGTCCGTGGAAGTCGGGGATGTGCACGCTGAGACACATGGCGTCCGCGTCCGAGGCCAGGCCGGTGGCGGTGAGCGGCCCCGCCGCCTGCTCTCGCACGCGCGCCCGCTGGAACTGCAGCCGCCCCAGCTGGAACAGCTCCCCGTGAAAATGCAGGGCGAGCCACCACGGGGCCTGGACACCGCCCTGGCCATGCCTTCTGCGGTGCAGCGCCATGTGCCGCCCGACGTCGGCGAGCGTACGGCGGGACACCTCGGGCGGGACCCCCAGGGCATGGTGATGGGCGCGTACGCGGGAAAGCGCCGCGACGTACACGTACACGGCGAAGTACCGGCCCAAGGCGGCCGACGCCCCGTCCGCCCGGCCCTCCGCCCGCCCGGTGAACAGCTCCGCGATCCGGTCGTCGGGCCAGGGCGCCGCCCCGCCGATCTCGCCCATGTTCCGGACCAGCCCCTCGACGCACTCCTCCAGGAGTCGCATAGCGGCGGAGTCACAGCTCAACAGGCTCCGCAGTGCCACCAGTTCGTTGATGTCCTCATGGGGCACGGCCAGGTCGAGCAGGATCTCGGGGAGGTCGTCGGCGTCCGGCAGCACGGTGTGGTTCTCCCTCGTCGTCCCGGTGAGCCGGCGGTCCGGCCCACGCCCCTTGGTCAACGTCCGGCGCGAAGAGTACGTTGCAAAGAGAGGTAGTGGTCCCGATGCGTACAGGCAGTGAGCCCATGACAGCGCGCAGTGCTCTGCGGGCGCGGCTGTGGCTCAGCGTGTGGGGGCTGGTCTGGGCGATCGCGGGAACGGCCGTGTTCGCGCTCGCCGGGCGGCCCGGGTGGGCGGCTGCCTTCGGTGTGCTGTGGCTGGTCGTCACGGTCGACATGACCATGATCCTGCGGCACATCCGACAGGGCCCGCACTACCAGCCGGGCCCCGACATCCCGCCGTACCGGCCGCCTGAACACGGCCCCTGACCCCACGCGCGCGGATGCACTCATCGGAGTCGACCGTCCACCGCCGACGGCTCAGGACGGCGAGTCGTCGAAGCGCGCCGCTTCCAGATAGCGCGGGTTCGGGTCGAGTGCCGCCGCGAGCCGGAAGTGGCGCTTGGCCTGGTCGGGACGGCGCTGGCGCTCGTAGGTGCGGGCGAGCGCGTAGTGCGCGAAGGCGTTGTCCGGCTCGCGCTCCAGAACGATCGTGAACTCAAGCTCCGCGGGGCGCAGTTGGGCGGCGGCGAAGAAGGCACGCGCGCGCAGCAGCCGGGCTGCCGTGTTCTCGGGGTGCGCGGCGATCACGGAGTCGAGCAGTTTCACCGCGCCACGGGGATCGCGGGCTTCGAGCAGGCGCTCGGCCGCGCGAAAGTCGATGACATGCGTCTCCGGAGTACGTCCGGTCCATCCGCTGGTCTCGGGCACGGCAAAGTCCTTCCCTCACTACGGCGGTTCAACGCCAGTCCGCGGCAACGCTATTCCCGCGCGGCCCGCGCTCTGCGTACGAGTTCCGCCCATACGTCCGTTACACGCTGTTCCAGCTCTCGCAGCGGCACGTCGTTGTCGATGACGACGTCCGCGATCTCCATGCGCTGCTCGCGGGTGGCCTGGGCGGCCATGCGCGCGCGTGCGTCGTGTTCCGTCATGCCGCGCAGCCGGACCAGCCGGTCGAGCTGGGTCTCGGGGCTCGCGTCGACGACGATCACGAGGTCGTACAGCGACTTGAGGCCGTTCTCCGCGAGCAGCGGTACGTCGTGGATCACGACGGCGTCGTCCGCCGCGGCGGCTTCGAGAGCACGGGAGCGGACGCCCACCAAGGGGTGCACGATCGAGTTGAGGACGGCGAGCTTCTCCGGGTCGGCGAAGACGATCGAGCCCAGCTTGGGCCGGTCAAGGCCGCCGTCCTCGGCGAGGACCTCCGTGCCGAAGGCTTCGACGACCGCCGCGAGGCCCTCGGTCCCCGGCGCGACGACCTCGCGCGCGATGCGGTCCGCGTCGATCAGGACGGCGCCGCGCGCGACGAGGAGCCGTGACACCTCGCTCTTGCCGGCCCCGATGCCGCCGGTCAGGCCCACTGTCAGCATGACCGGCAGCTTAGGTCCTGCCACTGACAGCCGCTGCGACAGGGCAGCCCTGCGGGCTCGGCCCCTGGCAGATCGGCCGTCGGCGGCTCAGCCCTCGCCCTCCCGCTCCGCGAGGAACCGCTCGAACTCCAGGCCGATCTCGTCGGCGGACGGGATGTCGACGGGCTCCGCGAGCATATTGCCCCGGCTCTCGGCGCCGGCAGCCGCGTCGTACTGGTGCTCAAGGCCCTGGACGAGGGCGACGAGGTCCTCGTCGCCCTCCTGGATCTGACGGTCGATCTCCGTCTGGGTCCGGTGGGCGTCCGTGCGCAGCGCGTGCGCGATGCCGGGCAGGACCAGACCGGTGGCGGCCGTGATGGCCTCCAGGACGGTCAGGGCGGCGTCCGGGTACGGAGAGCGGGCGATGTAGTGCGGGACGTGCGCGGCGACGCCCAGGACGTCGTGTCCGGCCTCCATGAGGCGGTACTCGACGAGCGCCTCGGCGCTGCCGGGAACCTGTGCCTCCTCGAAGGGGCTGCGGTGGCCCGGCACCAGTTCGGTGCGGTTGCCGTGCGGGGTGAGGCCCACGGGGCGCGTGTGCGGGACGCCCATGGGGATGCCGTGGAAGTTCACCGCCAGGCGGACACCGAGACGCTCGATGATCTGCTGGACGGCCACGGCGAAGCGCTCCCACTCGACGTCCGGCTCGGGTCCGGACAGCAGCAGGAAGGGCGCCCCTGTGGCGTCCTGGACGAGCCGCACATCGAGTGTGGGGACTTCGTAGTCGGTCCACCGGTCGCGCTTGAACGTCAGCAGCGGGCGACGCGCGCGGTAGTCCACGAGCCGGTCGTGATCGAAGCGGGCCACCACTTGGTTGGGCAGCGTGTCGAGCAGCCGGTCAACGATCTGATCGCCGGTCTCACCCGCGTCGATGTACCCGTCGAAGTGGTAGAGCATGACAAGACCGGCCGACTCCTGCGCCAGCGCCATGTCGACGACGGCCAGGCCTTTCGGCTCCCATGCGTACAAACCCTGCGGATCAAGCACTGTGACCGCTCCTCCTCGTGTTCGTACTGCACAACGTGGCACGGAGCGCGGGCATTCCCGCCCGGGCCCCGCTCACAGGTACGACTTGCCCACCCGCGACGCGCCCGCGGTTCGTCAGGAGGACAGCACGCGCGCGTGGAGCGCGGTCACGGCCTTGCGGGCGGACGTGAACGCGCCGTGCTGCCAGGCGTCGGTGTAACTGAGCCAGTCACCGGCGAAGTACACGCGCCCGGTGGGCTCGTTGAGGGACTTGTAACGGACGTCGTCGGGCCCGCCGGGGGTGCTGTGCCACGCGGCCTCCAGATGAGGCGTCTGACGCCAGTGGTGCGAGAAGGAGGACGCCAGTTCGGTGCGGTACTTGTCGCCGTAGATCTTCACACCCGCGGCCACGGCCCGCTTCTCACGTTCCTTGGGGGCGAGTCGCGCGTACGAGTCGGCGTTGGCGCTGTAGTTGTAGTAGCCGATGACGATGCCTCGCTCCCCGTGGAACCCGTACGACGGGTGCCAGATGTGGACGACGTCCTGGTCGGTCTCGGTGATGCCGCCGTAGATCCGGTGGTCCAGCTCCCACCAGCGGGACCGGTACTCCAGGCCGATCTTGGCGGCGGACGACGGGGTGATCGTCTCCAGGGCGGACTGCACTCCGGAGCCGAGGTTGTGCGGGACCTTCGCGAGGATGTTCGGCGGCAGAGCGCCGATGCAGTAGTCGGCGTTGACCACCCTGGTACGGCTGCCCTGGGTGTAGGTGACGGAAACACCACTCCCGGTATCGGTGATTTTCGAGACGACCGCCCCGGTACGGACGCGATGGGCGCCGATCGCCCTGGTGAGCGCCTTGGGTATCTGGTCCATGCCGCCCACCGGCTGGAACATCAGCATGGCCTGGTCGAAGCCGAACTCGAACGAGAAGTAGCGCCCGACACCGCCGGCGAACACCTCGGAGGCGGTCGGGACATCGCCGAGCAGCACACCGGGGGTGCCCGCGGCGCCCGGGACGGCCGTGTACCCGCGGCGCTCACCGCCCTCGTACCTCAGGGTGTCGCCGAGTTCGCCGTAGTCCTTGAGGAACTCGACGAGCCGTTCCCGGTCGGCGGCCGTCAACTCCTCGTCGAGGGCGCCCTTGTCGGTGGCCTTGGCGAGCAACTCCGAGACGTAGCCGTACACATCGGCCTTGGCGGTGCGGTGGCGCACCGGCGCGGTCATGCCGGCCGACTCGTTGTAGATGTAGGCGTCCGCGTTGACGTTCGTGAACACTTCGACGGGGACGCCCAGTTCGCGGCAGTAGTCGAGTGTGACCATCCACTGCGCAAGGCGGGCGGGTCCGGCGTTCATGTAGTGGCCGTCCGCGAACCGGGCCGTCTGCCGGTGGCCGTAGAGGTCGGTGGTCGAGTCACCGCCCCGGACGGTGAAGTTGCGTCCGCCGGTGCGGTCCCTGGCCTCCAGGACCGTACAGTCGTAGCCGGCCTTGCCGAGTTCGTATGCGGCGGCCAGCCCTGCGATGCCACCGCCCACGATGACGACCTTGGCGGCGGCGCGCCCGCTGAGCGTGAAGTCGCCCGGCCTGAGTGCTTGGAAGGCCTGGTCGCGCTGGGCGGCCTGTGCGCTGGGCGCGAGGCCCAGGGCCCCCATGGTGGCGAACATCGCTCCGGCGCCACCGCTGAGACCCACGTTGCGCAGAAACGCACGGCGGCTGCCGCCAGGACCGTTCTGAGGCTGCGTCATGTCTTCGGCTCCCCTTTTTCCGATCACGAATGACCGGGGAAGCCTCGCAACTGCCCGTTTCGGAACGTCAGTTACTCGTGTATCCCGCACGTTTCGGCGAGGACAGTGCGGACAACTCCGTCAGACGTGCGGAGCTGCGCCCACAAGGCCGAAGGCCCGCACCTCGAAAGGTGCGGGCCCTCAGTCAGCTGCTGAGTCAAGCGGCAGCGATCAGCTCTGGCCACCGGCCAGCTTCTCGCGGAGCGCCGCAAGGGCCTCGTCCGACGCCAGGGCACCGGACGTGTCGTCCGACTCCGAGGAGTACGAGCCGCCGCCACCGCCGGAAGCGGCCGGAGCCGCACCCGTGGTGCTGGTGCCCTCGGCCTCCGCCTGGGCGTCGGCCTCGCGGGACTTGATGACCTGAGCCTGGTGCTGCTCGAAGCGCTGCTGCGCCTCGGCGTACTGGTTCTCCCACACCTCGCGCTGGGATTCGAAGCCCTCGAGCCAGTCGTTGGTCTCGGGGTCGAAGCCCTCGGGGTAGATGTAGTTGCCCTGGTCGTCGTACGACGCGGCCATGCCGTACAGCGTCGGGTCGAACTCGACCGAGGCCGGGTCCGAACCGAAGGACTCGTTGGCCTGCTTCAGGGACAGCGAGATCCGGCGACGCTCGAGGTCGATGTCGATGACCTTGACGAAGATCTCGTCGTTGACCTGGACGACCTGCTCCGGGATCTCCACGTGGCGCTCGGCCAGCTCGGAGATGTGGACCAGACCCTCGATGCCCTCGTCCACGCGGACGAACGCACCGAACGGAACGAGCTTCGTGACCTTACCGGGGACGACCTGACCGATCTGGTGCGTCCGGGCGAACTGCTGCCACGGGTCTTCCTGCGTCGCCTTCAGCGACAGGGAGACACGCTCGCGGTCCATGTCGACGTCGAGGACCTCGACGGTGACTTCCTGGCCGACCTCGACAACCTCGGAGGGGTGGTCGATGTGCTTCCAGGAGAGCTCGGAGACGTGCACGAGACCGTCGACGCCACCCAGGTCCACGAAGGCACCGAAGTTGACGATCGAGGAGACGACGCCGGAGCGGACCTGACCCTTCTGCAGGGTCGTGAGGAACGTCTGGCGCACCTCGGACTGGGTCTGCTCGAGCCAGGCACGGCGGGACAGGACCACGTTGTTGCGGTTCTTGTCCAGCTCGATGATCTTCGCCTCGAGCTCCTTGCCCACGTAGGGCTGGAGGTCGCGGACTCGACGCATCTCGACGAGGGAGGCCGGCAGGAAGCCACGGAGGCCGATGTCGAGGATGAGACCACCCTTGACGACCTCGATGACGGTACCGGTGACGATGCCGTCCTCTTCCTTGATCTTCTCGATGGTGCCCCAGGCGCGCTCGTACTGGGCGCGCTTCTTCGAGAGGATCAGGCGGCCTTCCTTGTCCTCCTTCTGGAGAACAAGGGCTTCGATCTCGTCGCCGACCTTGACGACCTCGTTCGGGTCGACGTCGTGCTTGATCGAGAGCTCACGGCTCGGGATGACACCTTCGGTCTTGTAACCGATGTCGAGGAGAACCTCGTCCCGGTCAACCTTGACGATGACGCCGTCGACGATGTCACCATCGTTGAAGTACTTGATCGTCTCGTCGATAGCGGCGAGGAATGCTTCCTCGTCACCGATGTCGTTGACCGCAACCTGCGGAGTGGTGGCGGTGATCTCGGTGCTGCTCGTCATGTGGGAAAGGGCTCCGGTACGGACAGAGAGTCGTAGGTACTGCTTGCGCCGGGAGCCCGTTTCGCTCTGCAGAAGGCCGGACAGCCAAGGAAGCGCCACACCGGGACCCGAAGATCCGGTGGCGCCTCGACAACCGAGGGGACATACATACAGATGCGAGCGCAACCTGCTAGGTCTGAGGTGCGCAGGCCCGCAGCGCAACTTGTAGCATACGGGGGCAGCCGGGCAGGGTCAATGCGCGAAGGCGCACACCCGGGGCGGATCGCCGCATACCCGGCACAAGACGTGTCCCAGGAGGCCACGAGGGCGTGATGACGCCCCAAGGGTGACGGCCGCCGGGACAGGTCTGGCGGAAGAGACCGCACACTAATACGAGGGAGCCGATCATCCAAGAGCCCGAATCGTCCGAGCCGGAGGCCACCCGGCGGTCCGCCGGAGTCACCGAGAGCTCCCGGGCCAACCGGGGCTGGTGGGACCGGAACGCGGACGACTACCAGAACGAGCACGGCACCTTCCTCGGCGACGACCGTTTCGTCTGGTGCCCCGAGGGCCTCGACGAGGTGGAGGCCGAACTCCTCGGCCCGGCCGAGGACCTCAAGGGCAAGGACATTCTGGAGATCGGTGCCGGCGCGGCCCAGTGCTCACGCTGGCTGGCCGCCCAGGGCGCCCGCCCGGTGGCCCTGGACCTCTCCCACCGCCAGCTCCAGCACGCCCTGCGGATCGGTGGCGGCGTCCCTCTGGTGGAGGCCGACGCGGGCGCCCTGCCCTTCGCGGACAGCTCCTTCGACCTGGTGTGCTCGGCATACGGGGCCATGCCCTTCGTCGCCGATCCGGTGCTGGTGCTGCGCGACGTCCGCCGGGTGCTGCGCCCGGGTGGTCGTTTCGTCTTCTCGGTGACGCACCCGGTCCGCTGGGCGTTCCCCGACGAGCCCGGCCCCGAGGGCCTGTCCGTCTCGGGTTCGTACTTCGACCGCACCCCGTACGTCGAGCAGGACGACGACGGCAACGCGGTGTACGTCGAGCACCACAGGACGCTCGGCGACCGCGTCCGGGACGTCGTCGCGGGCGGTTTCCGCCTGGTCGACCTGGTCGAGCCGGAGTGGCCGGCCTGGAACACCTCCGAGTGGGGCGGCTGGTCCCCTCTGCGCGGCAACCTCATTCCCGGGACAGCGATCTTCGTCTGCGAGCGCGACTGAGAAGACCGTCCGCGCAAAGCGCCCTCCACGCACGCGTGGAGGGCGCTTTGCGCGGACGTACGACACTGGGGGCGTGATCCGTTACGACGCCCTGGACGTCCTGCCCGTACGCGGCGCCCTGCCCGACCTGACCGACGCGCTCGACGCGCACGGCGCCGCCGTCCTCGTGGCGCCGCCCGGGACCGGCAAGACGACGCTGGTGCCGCTGGCCCTGGCGGGGCTGCTGGAGTCCGGCGGCCCGGTGCGGCGGGTCGTCGTCGCGGAGCCGAGGCGGATCGCCGCGCGGGCGGCGGCCCGGCGGATGGCGTGGCTGCTGGGCGAACAGGTCGGCGGAAGCGTCGGGTACACCGTGCGCGGGGAGCGCGTGGTGGGGCCACGCGCGCGCGTGGAGGTCGTCACGACCGGTGTGCTGCTGCAACGGTTGCAGCGGGACCAGGAGTTGCCGGGCGTCGATGTCGTCGTGCTCGACGAGTGTCACGAACGGCATCTGGACGCCGACACGACGGCGGCGTTCCTGGTCGACGTACGGGCGGCGCTGCGCCCGGAACTGCGGCTGGTGGCGGCGTCGGCGACGACCGACGCCGAGGGCTGGGCGGGGCTGCTGGGGGGCGCGCCGGTGGTCGAGGCCGCAGGTGTGTCGTATCCGGTGGAGGTGGTGTGGGCGCCGCCGGCGCGTCCTGTACGGCCGCCGCACGGTATGCGCGTCGACCCGGCGTTGCTGACGCAGGTGGCTTCGGTTGTCCGGAGGGCACTGGCCGAGCGGGCGGGGGACGTCCTGTGTTTCCTGCCCGGTGTGGGGGAGATCGCGCGCGTGGCGGGCCAGTTGCGGGACCTCGGGCCCGCGGTGGAGGTGCTCCAGGTGCACGGGCGGGCACCGGCCGCGGTGCAGGACGCCGTGCTGTCGGGCGGAGCGGGCCGCCGGGTGGTGCTGGCGACGTCCGTGGCGGAGTCGTCGCTGACGGTTCCGGGGGTGCGGGTGGTCGTGGACTCCGGGCTGGCGCGGGAGCCGAGGGTGGACCACGCGCGCGGGCTGAGCGCGCTGACGACGGTACGGGCCTCGCAGGCGGCGGGGCGGCAACGGGCCGGGCGGGCGGGGCGTGAGGCGCCGGGCGCGGTGTACCGCTGCTGGGCGGAGGCCGAGGACGCGCGCCTGACGCGCTTTCCGTCTCCGGAGATCAAGGTGGCCGACCTGACGGCGTTCGCCCTCCAGGCGGCCTGCTGGGGCGATCCCGAGGCCTCCGGGCTGGCGTTGCTGGATCCGCCGCCGGGCGGTGCGATGGCGGCGGCCCGGGCGGTGCTGACGGCGATCGGCGCGGTGGACGCGGCGGGGCGGCCCACGGACCGGGGTGTGCGAATGTCCCGCCTCGGCCTGCACCCCCGGCTGGCCCGAGCCCTGCTGGACGCGGCGCCGGCGGTGGGCACGGCCCGGGCCGCCGAGGTGGTCGCGCTGCTGAGCGAGGAGCCGCCCCGGGAGTACGGCGACGATCTGGCGGCGGCCTGGCGGGCGGCCCGGCGCGGGAACGACGCGTACGCGGCCCGCTGGCGGACGGAGGCCCGCAGGCTGCGCTCGGCGGCGCCGGCCGCCGAGCGTCCTGAATCCGCCGACGGCTCCGCCGCGGCTGCCGGGGACGACCGTGCGGTCGGGCTCGTCGCCGCGCTCGCCTTTCCCGAGCGGGTCGCCAGGGCTCAGGGCGGTTCGTATCTGATGGTGTCCGGTACCCGGGCCGAGGCCGGTGACGGTTCGGCGCTGCGCGGCGCCCCCTGGATCGCGGTCGCCGTGGCGGACCGGCCGGTCGGGGCCGGGCACGCGCGCGTGCGGCTCGCCGCCACCGTCGACGAGGACACCGCGCGGTCGGCGGCCAGCGCCCTGCATGCCACGGGCGAGGAGGTCCACTGGGCGGACGGGGACGTCGTCGCCCGGCGGGTCGAGCGGCTCGGGGCGGTGGAGCTGGCGGTGCGCCCCCTGCGCGACCCCGACCCCGTACTCGTACGCGACGCGCTTCTTGAGGGCCTGCGGCGGGACGGGCTCGGGCTGCTGCGGTGGTCCGCGGACGCCAGAACCCTTCGGCAGCGGCTCGCCTTTCTTCACCTGCGCCTGGGCGATCCATGGCCCGATGTCTCCGAAGACGCCCTCCACGCACGCGTGGACGAGTGGCTGGAGCCCGAGCTGAGCCGGGCGCGGCGGCGGGCCGACCTGGGGCGGATCGAGGCGGGGCAGGCACTCAACCGGCTTCTGCCGTGGGCCTCCGGGGAGGCCGGGCGGCTGGACGAGCTGGCGCCCGAGCGGCTGACCGTGCCGAGTGGGTCCAGGATCCGGATCGACTACTCCGATCCCGAACGGCCCGTGCTCGCCGTGAAGTTGCAGGAGATGTTCGGCCTGCGGGAGTCGCCCGCCGTGGCCGGTGTGCCGATTGTCGTCCAGCTGCTGTCGCCCGCCGGGCGGCCCGCCGCCGTCACCGCCGACCTGGCCTCCTTCTGGCAGGACGGCTACAAGGGCGTTCGTGCCGAGTTGCGCGGCCGGTATCCGAAGCATCCGTGGCCCGAGGACCCGGCGACCGCCGAGCCGACCCGGCACACGAACGCGCGGCTCAGGCGGTGACCGGCTCGGGGACGGAGGTCTCCGTGGGGACGGGGTCGGTGGGCCTGCGGCCGCGGGCCTCCAGGTAGAGGGCGAGGGCCAGCAGGAGCACGCCCAGGGCCAGGAAGCCCCAGGGGAGGTACGACGTCAGCAGCAGGACCAGTACACGCTGGGACTTGACGAGGGCGACCGTCGACTCGATGTAGTCCTCGCGCATTTTCACGTGCCCGGAGAAGGCCGTCACCTTGTCGCGCCCCCTCAGGAGAGCGCCTCCGCGCAGTTCCTCCTGGTGGATCTCCTCGCCGTAGACGGGCGCTCCGGTGACCGGTTCCACCCAGAACTTGCGGACCGTGGTGTACCAGCGGGTCATACCCGTCGCGGCGACCGTCTCCGCGGTGACGCCCTTGATCGGCAGGTCCTTGGGGAAGGGAACCTTCGTCCACGGGATGGTCTGCTCGAAGTAGTAGACCGAGACGCCGCGGAACTTCTGCGTGCCCTTGTAGTGGATGGGGGCGGTCACCCGGGCCTGCGCGTCGAAGTACTCGTAGTCCCGTTTCTCCGTCAGGAAGGGCCACTTGAACTCGATGCCCTCCCGTTTCACCGGGTCGCCGTCGACCATCTCCCCGGTGGCGTGCACCGGTTCCTGGGTGTGTGCGTCGAAGATGTAGCGCTCGGGGATCTTCGAGACCATTTTCCCGTCGGGTCCCTGGACGTAGGAGAGACCGTCCCAGACGACCACGTCCTGCCCCGCCGTCTTCTCGATCTTCTCCGAGGCTTCGACGTTGCCCTTGAGGGTCTGCACGATGGTGACCTTGGAGACCTTCTTGGCCTGGAACGAGTCGTAGTCGAGAAGGGTCGCGTCCTTCGCCTCCAGGACCATGTCCGTGTACTGGTTCGCCGGGACCTTGGCGAGGCGCGGGAAGGCGTACCAGCGCATCAGAGGGGACAGCGCCGCGAAGAACACGGCGAGGGCGAGCAGGATCAGGCCGGACTTTCGGCGCATCTCGGCCTCCCTCCCAAAGAGGTGCGGCGGCTACGGATGTGGCGGAACGGTCGTGAGCAGCGGCTTCGGGGACGTCGTGCCCGTCGGCGTGCCCAGGGCCGTGATCGTGAGGACGAGCGCGAACGCGAGGGCGAGGCCGGTCGCTGCGGCGATCAGGGCTCGCATAGGGGGCCTCCCCGGCTGCCGACGGTTGCCTGACGGGGTGTCAGGTCGGGGCACCGTAGCAACGGTCGGCGGAGATGAGAACAACTCGTACGCAGGAAAGCGGCCCCCCTCGCCGTGAACGGGGTGCCGCTTTCCTGCATATGAACGTGGGACGGTTGAGCGGAGTTGGCGGCCTATGCGCTCGGGGAGGCGGAGGCCGAGGGGTCGGCCGACTCGGTCGGAGCCGTCGGTCCCGCCGATTCCGTCGGGGTGGGTGCCGCCGTCACCGTCAGTTGGACGGTCAGGGTGGCGCCGCCGGTGGTGGTGATGCGGAGCAGGAAGGTGCCGGCGGTGTCGTCGGCGTACAGCTTGGGCAGCTTGAGCAGGCCGTTCGCGTCCGTTTTGAGCCCTGTGAGGGTGCGGACCGTCTTGCCGTCCGCGTCCTTGAAGTAGGGGCCCTTGTCGTTCACGGTCGCGTCGTCGGCCGAGGTGACCAGGGTCGCGGTGGCCGCGACGTTGTCCGCGAGGGCGCCGTCGTACGTCGCCTTGACCTCGACCTGGTCGGCGAACTCGCCGCCCGCCACGCAGGTGAGCGCGGTGGTGCCGGTGCGGGCGAGTGTGTCGGCGGCGCGGGCGGTGACGGAGGCCGTGTAGTCGACGCCGGTGACCGTACGGCCGACGACGATCGCGCGGACCGTGAAGTCGCCCGTCTTCTCGCCCGCCTTGAGCGCGGGCGCGACGGCGACTCCATTGCTGCCGGTGACGACCGTGGCCACGCTCTCACCGCCGGTGAAGGTGGTGTCCGTGTCGCCGATGATCGTGAAGCGGATCCTGACCTTGCCGACCGCCTTGCCTGCGGAGGTCTCCGCGCGGGTGCTGATCCTCTTGGTGAACGCGTCCCCCGCCATCGCGGTGAGCTTGGCGGTCCCGGCGTCCTCCAGGTGGTCCACCGTGTCGGTGGGCGTGGGTGTGGGCACCGGGATCGGGGTCGGCACGGTGGGCTTGCCCGGCTTCGCCGGGGGCGGGGTGCTCGTCCCCGGCGTGCTGGGGCCGGGGCTCGGCGTCGTCCCGCCCGGCGACGGAGTGGGGCTCGCCCCGGAGTTGCCGCCACCGCTGCCCGCGGGCAGCGGTCCCGTGCCGTCCGGAACCTCGTGGATGCCCTTGCGGTAGTACTCCAGCCACGACAGGACGAGGTTCAGATACTCCGTCGAGTTGTTGTAGCTGAGGATCGCCCGGTTGAGGTCGGCCTGCGTCGACAGGTCCCAGCCGAACCGGCACAGGTAGTGGCCGGCGGCGAGCGCCGCGTCGTAGACGTTGTTGGGGTCTTTCCTGCCGTCGCCGTTGCCGTCGCGGCCCGCCCACGCCCAGGTGGACGGGATGAACTGCATGGGCCCGACGGCACTGTCGTAGCTGCTGTTGCCGTCGTAGGCGCCGTTGTCGGTGTCCTTGATGAGCGCGAAGCCGTTGCCGTCGAGCTGCGGGCCGAGGATCGGGCTGGTCGTGGTGCCGTTCGCGTCCACCCGGCCGCCGCGGGCCTGACCGGACTCGACCTTGCCGATGGCCGCGAGCAGCTGCCAGGGAAGGTTGCAGCCGGGCTTGGCCGTGGCCAGTGCCGTCTCGGCCTTCTTGTAGGCGTCGAGGACGGTCGCGGGTATGCCGGCCTCGGCCTCGCCGATCGAGACCGGCGTGCCTATGACCGACGACTGCGCCGGGCTCGGACTGGGGTTCGGACTGCGGAGCGGTGGAAGGTCCGTGTAGTACGGCGGCGAGTTACCGGTCGCGCTCGCACTGTCGTCGGCCGTCGCCTCCGACGTGGGCTGGGAGTCACTGGCGGTCTGTCTGCCCTGGTCGTCGACCGTCGCCCCCGGCGCCTGGGACGCGGACAGAGCCGCGACCGCGAGTGCGGCCACGGCGGTCGTCGCCGCCCCCTTGCGGAGCCTCCTGCCGATGTACGCCGCCATACAGAGAACCCCTCCCGTGGGCGACAAGTCGCCCTGTTCCGCCTGTTTTCGTCCGGTCGCGGCCGATCTCGACCAGTCCCGACCAATCTCGGTCAGCCTTGCGAATCGGCCATTTCGCCCGATTCCACGCCTTGTTCGTGTGTTACGCCTGCATTGCGCGCCCGCGTTCGTCCATGCTCCCCAGCAGGCCGACCCAGGCGACCCTACGACAACTTGTGTTGCACGGACACCCGTTCGTGCCCGATATTCACCGATTGGCCAACTGTGATTCTCTCGCGTGCCGCGGACCCGGGTGGCCCGCATGCGGCTGTTCCCGCATCTCCCCTACTGACTCGTAACCCCCGCCGCAGGTTGTAGGCGTCCCGCATACTGGACGCCGGTGATCACCGGGACGGTTCGCCCTCGCCAACCTCCGCTCCAGGGAGCCCCTTTGCCGTTCACTCTCAGCCACGCGGCGGCCGTACTGCCCGCCGTACGCGCCGACGGAACCGGCCGCGGCCGACTGATACCGGCGGTACTGGTCGCCGGCTCCTTCTCTCCCGACCTGACCTATTTCGCGGCGAGCGTCCTTCCCCGGGCCATGGAGTTCGGCGAGGTCACCCACTCCTTCCCGGGCGTCTTCACGATCGACGTGGTCGTCGCCTGGGCGTTGGTCGCCCTGTGGCTGTTCCTGCGCGAACCGCTGGTGGCCCTGCTGCCACACGCCGGGCAGAGCCGGACGGCGGCCCTGCTGCGCTGCGGCACTCCCCGCGCGCGCGTGACACCGTCCCTGGCACTCCGGTGGTACGCCTCGGCCGCCTTCGGCGCCCTCACCCACGTCGTCTGGGACGCGTTCACACACCACGACCGGTGGGGGGTGCGGCTGTTCCCCTTCCTCGACAGCGACCTGCGGGGCTCACCTCTGTACTGGTACCTGCAGTACGGCAGTTCGGCGCTGGCCGCGGTGGTCATCGCGGGGTTCGTGTACTACGCGCTACGGCGGACCGGCGCGGGCGAACCGACCGGCGTACCGGTGCTGTCGGTACGGGACCGGTGGCTGGCCTGCGCCGTGATCGGCGGCTGCGCGGCGGTGGGCGCAGTACAGCGGGTGCTGCGCTGGTGGGCGCACTGGGGCGCGCAGGCGAAGCTCTGGGAGGTGATCCCGACGCTGTGCTTCGGGGTGGGGGCGGGTCTGCTGTCGGGGTTGGTCCTGTACGCGGTGGGTGTCAGGGCCTGGCGTCCCGGGGAGCGGACGGGGGCTCGTGCCGCCGAAGGCCGTAGCCTCCGGACGGAAGACCCGGATCTCTCGGCGGAGGAGACGCGGGATCACGCCGGCGGGCGGGCCGGAGGCCGTGCGGGTTCCCGCTGACCGCCGCGGAGCGGGCGGCGCAGCCAGCCTCGCCCCCAGCCGGCCCAGAGGCGCCAGGTCCGGGCGCGGCCGGACACCGGCGGGCCGGAGCGTGGCCCGAGGTGGGCACGGAGGGTACGGCGAGTACGGGGGTGCGGCGCGAGTGCGCGCCGGAGGGCGTCCGCACGGCGTCCGAGGGGGTCGGTGACCGGGCTGCTGCCGGGAATGCGGGCGGTGCTCGCGTCGGCCGCGACTGCCGGTACCGGGGAGGCCCGTATGAGGGCCGTTCGGCGGATGAGCGTGCGTATACCCATGCCCGCATCCTGTCGGGCGGGCCGTGGCGAGGCGTCTTCGCGGGGGCCACGCGGGTGACGGACCCGGCGGGACGTCGGGGAGAGTCGTCCGGGACGAGTTCCTGGCCCCCGGACGACCACCGAAGCCGCCGCCCCGCACCGGCGCCGAGCCGGGGCACCCGAAACAACCCGCCCGCTTCCGGCTGCAGGCTCGGTCCGACCCGCGGCTGACGACAAGGCGGACCGGGCCAGGTCGGGTGCCGGATGCGGCACCCGACCTGTTGTCAGGGGCGTGGGCCCTTGGGCCTGGATCGCGCGGGCGCGACGAGACCGCCCCGGCCGCCGGCAGCCCGCACCCGCACCCGCACCCGCACCCGCAGCCAACGAACCGCCCGTGTGACCGCCAACCCAGCGGAGCTGCTAGTGCGCGGCCGACTCCCAGTCGAGTCCCGAGCCCACCGAAACGTCCAGGGGTGCCCGGAGGGTCACCGCGCCCGCCATCTCGCGGCGGACCAGCTCCTCCGTTGCCTCGCGCTCGCCCGGGGCGATCTCCAGGACGATTTCGTCGTGGACCTGGAGCAGCATGCGGGACTTGAGCTTGGTCTCCTCCAGCGCCCGGCCCACGTTCAGCATGGCGATCTTGACGATGTCCGCCGCCGTGCCCTGGATCGGGGCGTTCAGGGCCATGCGCTCGGCCATCTCGCGGCGCTGGCGGTTGTCGCTGTTCAGGTCGGGGAGATACCGGCGGCGGCCGAACAGGGTCTCCGTGTAGCCGGTCGCCCGTGCCTCGTCGACCGCCCGGCGCAGATAGTCCCGTACGCCGCCGAAGCGCTCGAAGTACGTGTCCATCAGGCCGCGTGCCTCGCCCGCGTCGATGTTCAGCTGTCCGGACAGGCCGAAGGCCGACAGACCGTACGCCAGACCGTAGGACATCGCCTTGATCTTGCGGCGCATCTCCGCGTCCACCGCCGAGCGGTCCACCGCGAACACCTGGGAGGCGACCGTGGTGTGCAGGTCCTCACCGGACGTGAACGCCTCCAGGAGGCCCTCGTCCTCCGAGAGGTGGGCCATGACCCTCAGTTCGATCTGGCTGTAGTCCGCCGTCATCAGCGACTCGAAGCCCTCGCCGACCACGAACCCCCGACGGATGGCCCGGCCCTCGTCCGTGCGGACCGGGATGTTCTGGAGGTTGGGGTCCGTGGAGGACAGTCGGCCCGTCGCCGCCACCGTCTGGTTGAACGTCGTGTGGATACGGCCGTCCGCCGCGATCGTCTTGATCAGGCCCTCGACGGTGACACGCAGCTTCGCCTGCTCGCGGTGGCGGAGCATGACGACCGGCAGTTCGTTGTCCGTCTGCGTCGCGAGCCATGCCAGGGCGTCCGCGTCCGTCGTGTAGCCCGTCTTGGTCTTCTTCGTCTTCGGCAGGCCCAGCTCGCCGAAGAGGACCTCCTGGAGCTGCTTGGGCGAGCCGAGGTTGAACTCGTGGCCGGCCGCCGCGTGCGCCTCCTTCACCGCCTGCTGCACCGCGCCCGCGAACATCTGCTCCATGGCTTCCAGGTGGGCCCGGTCCGCCGCGATGCCGTGTCGCTCCATGCGGGCCAGCAGCGCCGACGTCGGCAGCTCCATGTCCCCCAGCAGATCCGCCGCGCCGACCTCCTGGACGCGCTCACCGAACGCCTCGCCCAGGTCGACGATCGTGCGGGCCTGCACCATCAGGGAATCGGCCTCCGCGCCCTCGTCCGTACCGAAGGCCAGCTGGCCGTCCGCCGTCGCGGCGGGCGCCAGTTCACGGCCGAGGTACTCCAGGGACAGCGCGTCCAGGTCGAAGGAACGCCGGCCCGGCTTCACCAGGTACGCGGCCAGCGCCGTGTCCATGCTCACCCCGGCCACGGTCCAGCCGTGCTCCGCGAAGACCCGCATCGCGCCCTTGGCGCTGTGGAACACCTTGGGCCGGTCCGCGTCGGCCAACCAGGCCGCGAACGCGTTCTCGTCCGCCTCGTCGAGCTCCGCCGGGTCGAACCAGGCCGCCGCTCCCCCGGCCGCGGCGAGCGCGACCTCGGCGACCGAGCCACTGCCCAGCGCCCAGGTGTCGACCGTGGCGACGCCGAGCACCTGTGTGCCGTGCTCGGTGAGCCAGGGGGCCAGCTCGCCCGCGCCGAGCACCGTCCCGTCGACCTCGACGCCGGCCTCGGCCACCGGTCCGGCCTCGGCCTCCTCGGCGCCCGGGTCGACGGCCAGCAGCCGCTCGCGCAGCGAGGGGTTCCGGATCTCCAGGGTGTCGAGGACCACGGCCACCGCCGTACGGTCGTACGCCGCACGCTCCAAGTCCGTGACCGTCTTCGGGAGTTCGACGTCCCGGACCATCTCCGTGAGCCGCCGGTTGAGCTTGACGGCATCCAGGTGGTCCCGCAGGTTCTGCCCGACCTTGCCCTTGACCTCGTCGACCCGCTCGACCAGTTCCGCGAACGACCCGAACTGGTTGATCCACTTCGCCGCCGTCTTCTCACCGACCCCCGGAATGCCCGGCAGGTTGTCGGACGGGTCGCCGCGCAGCGCCGCGAAGTCCGGATACTGGGCCGGCGTCAACCCGTACTTCTCGAAGACCTTCTCCGGGGTGAACCGGGTCAGCTCGGATACGCCCTTCGTCGGATACAGCACCGTCGTGTTCTCGGTGACCAGCTGGAAGGAGTCCCGGTCGCCGGTGACGATCAGCACCTCGAAGCCCTCGGCCTCGGCCTGCGTGGTCAGCGTGGCGATGACGTCGTCAGCCTCGAAACCGTCGACGGCGAACCGCTCCGCGTGCATCGCGTCGAGCAGCTCGCCGATCAGCTCGACCTGCCCCTTGAACTCGTCCGGCGTCTTCGACCGGTTCGCCTTGTACTCCGTGAACTCCTCGGAGCGCCAGGTCTTGCGGGACACGTCGAACGCCACCGCGAAGTGCGTGGGCGACTCGTCGCGCAGCGTGTTGGCGAGCATCGACGCGAAGCCGTAGATCGCGTTCGTCGGCTGGCCCGACGCGGTCGTGAAGTTCTCCGCGGGCAGCGCGAAGAACGCGCGGTACGCCAGCGAATGCCCGTCCATGAGCATCAGCCGGGGGCGGCCCGGGCCGGAGGTCTTCTCGGTCTTCTTCGATGCTGTTTCTGCCACGACCCCGATCCTGCCACGTGCCACTGACAACGCGGGCCGCCCGGGCCGCCCCGGCCGCTCCAGGACCCTCTACGCCGTTGCGGCACGCCCGTGCGAGGATCGAACAGGTGGCACTTACGCAGGCGAACCAATGCCCACGGCCACCACGCGCAAGCGGAGATCCACGTGCGGAGACACACGTGCAAGCGAAGGGGCTCAGCCATGGCCAGCAAGCCGCCCAAGAGTGATCCGGTCCAGGACGCGCCGCAGGTCACCGACCCCAAGCACGCCGCGGCAGGACTGCCCGCCATCGGCCACACCCTGCGCATCGCCCAGCAGCAGATGGGCGTCCGCCGCACCGCGCTCACCCTCCTGCGCGTCAACCAGAAGGACGGCTTCGACTGCCCGGGCTGCGCCTGGCCCGAGCCCGAGCACCGGCACGCCGCGGAGTTCTGCGAGAACGGCGCGAAGGCCGTCGCCGAGGAAGCCACCCTGCGCCGCGTCACCCCGGAGTTCTTCGCCGCCCACACCGTGACCGACCTGGCCGGCCGCAGCGGCTACTGGCTGGGCCAGCAGGGCCGCCTCACCCACCCCATGTACCTGCCCGAGGGCGCCGACCGCTACGAACCGGTCTCCTGGGACCGCGCCTTCGACATCGTCGCCGAGGAGCTGAAGGCCCTCGCCTCACCGGACGAGGCCCTCTTCTACACCTCGGGCCGCACCAGCAACGAGGCGGCCTTCCTCTACCAGCTGTTCGCCCGCGAACTGGGCACGAACAACCTCCCCGACTGCTCGAACATGTGC
Organism: Streptomyces sp. NBC_01390; assembly: GCF_045040105.1. Lineage (NCBI taxonomy): Bacteria > Bacillati > Actinomycetota > Actinomycetes > Kitasatosporales > Streptomycetaceae > Streptomyces > Streptomyces sp. NBC_01390. The sequence continues at coordinate 3,155,277 of NZ_CP109551.1, forward strand.
CACGAGTCATCGGGTTCCGCGCTCAACGAGACCATCGGCATCGGCAAGGGAAGCGTCCTCCTGGAGGACCTCTACAAGGCCGATCTGATCATCGTCGCCGGCCAGAACCCCGGCACCAACCACCCCCGGATGCTCTCCGCCCTGGAGAAGGCGAAGGCGAACGGCGCGCGGATCATCAGCGTCAACCCGTTGCCCGAAGCGGGCCTGGAACGCTTCAAGAACCCGCAGACCCCCCAGGGCATGCTCAAGGGCGCCGCCCTCACCGACCTGTTCCTGCAGATCCGCATCGGCGGCGACCAGGCACTCTTCCGCCTCCTCAACAAGCTCGTCCTGGACACCGAGGGCGCGGTCGACGAGGACTTCGTCCGTGAACACACCCACGGCTACGAGGAGTTCGTCGAGGCGGCCCGCGCCGCCGACTGGGACGAGACCCTCACCGCGACGGGCCTCACGCGCGCGGAGATCGAGAAAGCCCTCGGCATGGTGCTGGCCTCCGAACGCACCATCGTGTGCTGGGCGATGGGCCTGACCCAGCACAAGCACTCCGTGCCCACCATCCGCGAAGTGGTCAACTTCCTTCTCCTGCGCGGCAACATCGGCCGCCCGGGCGCCGGCGTGTGCCCGGTGCGCGGCCACTCGAACGTGCAGGGCGACCGCACCATGGGCATCTTCGAACGCCCCGCGCCCGCCTTCCTGGACGCCCTCGAGAAGGAGTTCGGCTTCGCCCCGCCCCGCGAACACGGCTACGACGTCGTACGGGCCATCCGCGCCCTGCGCGACGGCGACGCGAAGGTCTTCTTCGCCATGGGCGGCAACTTCGTCTCCGCCTCCCCCGACACGGAGGTCACCGAGGCGGCCATGCGCCGCGCCCGCCTCACCGTGCACGTGTCGACGAAGCTGAACCGCTCGCACGTCGTCACGGGCGCGCGTGCGCTGATCCTGCCGACCCTCGGCCGCACCGAGCGCGACCTCCAGGGCAGTGGCGAGCAGTTCGTGACGGTCGAGGACTCCATGGGCATGGTGCACGCCTCCAGGGGCCGCCTGGACCCGGCGAGCACGCAGCTCCTCTCCGAGCCGGCCATCGTCGCCCGGCTGGCCCGGCGGGTGCTGGGCGAGGAGTCCCGCACGCCCTGGGAGGAGTTCGAGAAGGACTACGCCACGGTCCGTGACCGCATAGCGCGCGTGATCCCGGGCTTCGAGAACTTCAACGCGCGCGTCGCCGACCCGGCAGGCTTCGCGCTCCCGCACGCCCCGCGCGACGAACGCCGCTTCCCGACGGCCACCGGCAAGGCCAACTTCACCGCCGCGCCCGTAGAGTTCCCCCGGCTTCCCGAGGGCCGTCTGCTGCTGCAGACCCTGCGCTCGCACGACCAGTACAACACCACGATCTACGGCCTGGACGACCGCTACCGGGGCATCAAGAACGGCCGCCGGGTCGTCCTGGTCAACCCCGAGGACGCGACGGCTCTGGGCGTCGCGGACGGGTCGTACGTCGATCTCGTGAGCGAGTGGAAGGACGGCGTCGAAAGGCGGGCGCCCGGGTTCCGGATCGTGTTCTACCCGACAGCGCGGGGCTGCGCGGCGGCCTACTACCCGGAGACCAACGTCCTGGTCCCCCTGGACGCCACCGCCGACACCAGCAACACCCCGGCCAGCAAATCCGTGGTCGTGCGTCTGGAACAATCGGCCACCGACTGAGCGTTTGCTCAGTGGACGAGGACACAGGACGTGCGGACGCCGCACCGATCAGGACGAACGGAGCCGGGCCCCATGGGCGAGCAGCAGCACGTGAAGTTCCCGCAGCAGGTCATCGACGAGTACACGGCACTGGGCATCGACGTGGTCGCCATGTTCTCCGCGGGCCACCTCGGCAACCGGATGGGCGTACAGATCGTGGAGGCGTCCGCCGACCGGGTCGTCGGCACGATGCCCGTCGAGGGCAACACACAGCCGTACGGACTGCTGCACGGCGGCGCCTCCGCGGTCCTGGCCGAGACACTCGGGTCGGTCGGGGCGATGCTGCACGGCGGCAGCGCGAAGATCGCCGTCGGCGTGGACCTGAACTGCACCCACCATCGCGGGGCCCGCTCCGGCCTGGTCACCGGCGTGGCCACACCGGTGCACCGGGGGCGGTCGACAGCGACGTACGAGATCGTGATCACGGACGAGGCCGACAAACGCGTATGCACGGCGCGTCTGACATGCCTGCTGCGGGACGCACCCACGGCGGGCTGACGGCGTCCCCCTGGCCCCCTTCACCCTCGTCCGTCCCATCCCGGCAGCCGCACCCCCAGACCCCCACGGCCTGAACCGGCCTCGCCCTCCCACACCGGACAGGCCGGGCGGCTACCGTTCCCCCCATGAGGCTGCGACCATGACCGGCATCGGCCCCGTCGAGCCCGTCAACTCGCCGGACACACAAGAGACTTACGAAGTCATCGGTGCCGACACACCACGCTTCACGGAACGCTGGCAGAACCTCTCGCCACGCGCCCGCAGAGCCGTCGTAGGCGCCGCCGCGCTCGGCGCCACGACAGCCGCGGTGATCGCTCTCCTGCCCCCCGAGCCGTCCGCCCCCACCCACACCCTCGTCGCCATGCCCTGGCCCTCGAACGTCACCACGTTCCGCTACACAGGACTCGCCGCGACCTTCGACTCCGCACCCGCCAGCGGCCTCTTCCGGTTCGCCGTGACCGTACACAGCGGGCCACCCGTGACCCTGCGCGTCATCGGAGCCGGACTGGACGGTCTCGCCGCCCGCATCTCGCCCACGGAGACCTCCACCGTCGACGCCGGGACCACCCAGCGGATCACCGTCCAGATATCCGTCGTCGACTGTGCGAGCCTCCCCGACGACGCGGGCCCACCACTCCTCGATGTAACGCTGCGTAACACCCGCGCAATACAACATCAAAGGTTCGCCTTCGGCGGGACCTACCCCGAAGACCTGTCACAGCTCCTCCACACGGCCTGCCACGCCCCGTCTCCACGGCCAAACTCAAGGGCACAGGCAGAGGCAATCGGAGGCACTGATTCTCAAAATATGGACAGAGAGTAATTCCGGCCAAAATGGCCAGGACTCACCTTCCACAAGGATCATCAACGGACACCTCATAACAAGAAAGTCACAAGCAAGCTCCCCCAGATGCTCCCGCCCGCAGAGGGGCTTAGAGTCACGGCCAGTCACCGCGCCGCCGGGCGCGTCTACAGCACGACCTGCCACACCCCAGTACGGCCCGGCGAGACACACGGCAGCCCAGCAGGGCCTGCTGCGCCAGGGAGAGGAATTAATCGTGCGTCAGCGTTCTTTGGTCGTACTCACCTCCATGCTCACCACCGGAGCACTCGCACTGACCGCCTGCGGTTCGCGCGACGACAGTGGAAGTGACAGCAGCAAGAAGACCGAGATCATCATCGGCGTGGACGCCCCGCTGACCGGCCAGAACTCCGCCACGGGCCTCGGCATCCAGGGTGGCGTGCAGATCGCCGTCGACGACGCCAACAAGAACAACACCGTCCCCGGCGTGACCTTCAAGATCCAGGCACTGGACGACAAGGCCATCCCGGCCCAGGGCCAGTCGAACGCCACCCAGCTCGTCAGCAACGACAAGGTCCTCGGCGTCGTCGGCCCGCTGAACTCCGGCGTCGCCACCCAGATGCAGCAGGTCTTCGCCACCGCCAACCTGGTCCAGATCTCGCCCTCCAACACGGCGCCCGAGCTCACCCAGGGCAAGAACTGGCAGACGTCGAAGTCGCGCCCCTTCAAGACGTACTTCCGCACCGCCACCACCGACGCCCTCCAGGGCGGCTTCGCGGCCGAGTACGCCTACACCACGCTCAAGAAGCGCAACGTCTTCGTCGTCGACGACAAGCAGACCTACGGCGCGGGCCTGGCCAAGCTCTTCAAGGCCGGCTTCACCGGCTCCGGCGGCAAGGTCGCCGGCGAGGACCACGTCAACACCGGCGACACCGACTTCTCGGCCCTCGTCACCAAGATCAAGAACTCCAAGGCCGACCTCGTCTACTACGGCGGCCAGTACGACGAGTCCGAGAAGCTCACCAAGCAGCTCAAGGACGGCGGCGCCAAGGTCCCGCTGTTCGGCGGTGACGGCATGTTCACCCCGACCTACATCGAGAGCGCCGGCAAGACCTCCGAGGGTGACCTCGTCACCTCCGTCGGCGCGCCCGTCGACTCCCTGCCCGCCGCCGCGGACTTCATCAAGAAGTACAAGGCCTCCGGCCTCAAGGGCGACTACGGCACCTACGGTGGCTACTCCTACGACGCCGCGACCGCCATCATCAAGGCGATCGGCAACGTCGTGAAGGACGGCAAGATCCCGAGCGACGCCCGCGCCCAGATCGTCGCCGAGGTGCAGAAGACCAAGTTCGACGGCATCGCCGGCCCCGTGGCCTTCGACGAGTACGGCGACACCACCAACAAGCAGCTCACCGTCTACCAGGTCACCAACGGCGTCTGGAAGGCCGTCAAGAGCGGCACGTTCAACGGCTGATCTCCACCGCCGCTAGCACCACCCCGGGCCGCGCGGCCACGACCACACGTCACCGCGCGGCCCGTTTCACGCCCTGCTCACTCCCCACCACCCACATGGAGGCCATGCGGTGAACACTCTGCCGCAGCAGCTGGCCAACGGGCTGTTCCTCGGCTCGATGTACGGGCTGATCGCCATCGGTTACACGATGGTGTACGGCATCGTCCAGCTCATCAACTTCGCCCATGGCGAGATCTTCATGACCGGCGGCTTCGGCGCACTCACGGTCTACCTCTTGTTCCCCGACAACACCTCCATGTGGCTAGCCCTACCAGCCATGCTCATCGGCGGCGGACTCGTCTCCGTCCTCATCGCCGTCGGGGCAGAACGTTTCGCCTACCGACCACTACGCGGAGCGCCACGCCTCGCACCCCTCATCACCGCCATCGGCCTCTCCCTCGCCCTCCAGCAGGCCGTCTTCAACTGGTACCCCGACGCCAAGACCGACCGGAACTTCCCCCAGCTCGACTTCGGCCCCCTGCACATCGGCTCCGTCAGCGTCAGCAGCGGCTCCGTGTTCGTCATCGTCGCCGCCCCCCTCTGCATGGCGGCCCTCGCCCTCTTCGTCAACCTCTCCCGCACCGGCCGCGCCATGCAGGCCACCGCGCAGGACCCCGACACCGCCCAGCTCATGGGCATCGACACCAACCGCATCATCGTGATCGCCTTCGCCATCGGCGGATTCTTCGCCGCGGTCGCCGCCGTCGCCTACGGCCTGCGCTACGGCTCGGTCAAGTACGACATGGGCTTCCAGATGGGCCTCAAGGCCTTCACCGCAGCCGTCCTCGGCGGCATCGGCAACATCTACGGCGCCATGATCGGCGGCCTCGTCCTCGGCCTCGCCGAAACCATGGCGACCTCCTACATCGACGGCATCCCCGGCATGCAGCAACTCGGCGGCGGCGGCTGGGCATCCGTCTGGGCCTTCGTCCTGCTCATCCTCGTACTGCTGTTCAGGCCACAAGGCCTGGTCGGCGAACGCGTCGCGGACAGGGCGTGATCACCATGGCAACCACCGATAAGACCACGGCCGCCCCGCGCGGCCTCATCGCACTCCCCCAGGGCGCCGCCCGCGCGCTCATCGCCGTCGGCGCCGTCGGCACCATCGCCAGCACGTTCATGTCGTGGACCTACACGTCCGAATTCCCCGGGGACCTCACCTACTACGGCTCCCCCGCCGGACTCCAGGTCCTCGCCCTCGTCGCCGGCGCGCTCACCCTCCTGTACGCGCTCACCCTCTGGAACGTCCGCGGCCTCAAGTGGCTCAACCCGGCAGGCGCCACCGCGCCCGTCGCTCTCGCCGCCGCCTCCGCGTTCGCCGTCTGCTGGTTCACCGCCATCGCGATCGCCGTCGACCTCGAGGGCCTCGTCGCCCTCGACCCCGGCGCCTACGTCGCCGCGATCTCCTCACTGGTGGCCCTCCTCGGCGCCCTCGCACTCCCCCAGCCCGGTGACACGGCCAAGAGCTACATCACCAAACCCGAGAACATCCCCGCGGCGGCCAGCCTCCCCGGCTGGGTCGAACGTCTCATCATCACCGCCGCCACCGCCCTGGCCCTGATCATCTTCGCCTACGGCATCGGTGTCGACCCGGAAGCCAGCGAAACGTTCCTCGGCTACCTGCTCCTGGTCATCTTCGGCGCCTGGGCGCTCCTCACCGCCGGCCTCTTCGACCGCATCGCGGAGCTCAACGCCCGCCACAAGGGATTCGCCACCTCCATGGCATTCCTCGCCGCGGCACTCTTCCCCTTCGTCGAGAACGACGAGCACAACTCCAACCTCGGCGTGAACATCCTCGTCGTCGCCACCGTCGCCCTCGGCCTCAACATCGTCGTCGGCCTCACCGGACTCCTCGACCTCGGATACGTCGCCTTCCTCGGCGTCGGCGCGTACGCCGCCGCCCTGGTCTCCGGCTCCGAGTTCTCCCGGTTCTCCGGCGTCCAGTTCCCCTTCTGGGCCGCCATGCTCACCGGCATGCTCGCCTCACTCGTCTTCGGCGTCCTCATCGGCGCCCCCACCCTGCGACTGCGCGGCGACTACCTCGCCATCGTCACCCTGGGCTTCGGAGAGATCTTCCGCATCACCGTCAACAACCTCGACGGCACCTCCGGCCCCAACATCACCAACGGCCCCAACGGCATCTCGATGATCCCCGACCTGGAGATCTTCGGCTTCAACTTCGGGACCGCCCACGACATCGGCTCCATCACCATCGGCCGATTCGCGAACTACTTCCTGCTGATGCTGATCATCACCGCGATCGTCGTGGTCGTCTTCACCAGGGCCGCGGACTCCCGCATCGGCCGCTCCTGGATCGCCATCCGCGAGGACGAGACCGCCGCCACCGCCATGGGCATCAACGGCTTCCGCGTCAAGCTCATCGCCTTCGCACTCGGCGCCTCCCTCGCCGGCCTCGCCGGCACCGTCAGCGCCCACGTCGGCTACAGCGTCAACCCCGCCCCCTACCAGTTCGCCGGCTCCGTCCCGCCGAACTCCGCCTTCCTGCTCGCCGCGGTCGTCCTCGGCGGCATGGGCACCGTCAACGGCCCCATCCTCGGCGCCACGCTGCTCTACCTCCTCCCCGAGAAGCTCGGCTTCCTCAAGGAGTACCAGCTCTTCGCCTTCGGCATCGCCCTCGTGGTCCTCATGCGCTTCCGGCCCGAAGGCATCATCGCCAACCGACGCCGCCAGCTCGAATTCCACGACACAGGCCAACTCGACATCCCCGAAGACGGCCTCCCCGACACCACCGTCGGCGTCACCAAGGCAGGGGCGTGACCCGCATGACCACCACCACGGCCACCAGCCCCGTCCTCGAAGCAACCGGCGTCACCATGCGCTTCGGCGGCCTCACCGCCGTACGCAACGTCGACCTCACCGTCAACACCGGCGAGATCGTCGGCCTCATCGGCCCCAACGGCGCGGGCAAGACCACCTTCTTCAACTGCCTGACCGGCCTCTACGTCCCCACCGAGGGCAAAGTCGCCTACAAGGGCAAGGTCCTCCCGCCCAAGCCCCACCTGGTCACCAGCGCCGGCATCGCCCGCACCTTCCAGAACATCCGGCTCTTCGCCAACATGACCGTCCTGGAAAACGTGCTCGTCGGCCGCCACACCCGAACCAAGGAAGGCCTCTGGTCGGCCCTCCTGCGCGGCCCCGGCTTCCGCAAGGCCGAAGCCACCTCCCGCGAACGCGCCATGGAACTCCTGGAGTTCATCGGCCTCGCCCACAAGGCCGACCACCTCTCCCGCAACCTCCCCTACGGCGAACAGCGCAAGCTCGAAATCGCCCGGGCCATGGCCAGCGAACCCGGCCTCCTCCTCCTGGACGAGCCCACCGCGGGCATGAACCCCCAGGAGACCCGCGCCACCGAAGACCTCGTCTTCGCCATCCGCGACCGAGGCATCGCCGTCCTCGTCATCGAGCACGACATGCGCTTCATCTTCAACCTGAGCGACCGCGTCGCCTGTCTCGTCCAAGGCGAAAAACTCGTCGAAGGCACCTCCGAAGTCGTCCAGAACGACGACCGAGTCATCGCCGCCTACCTCGGCACCCCCTTCGAAGGCGCCCCCGGCGCCGAGGAGATCGCCGAAGTCGAAGGAGCCGAAACCTCGGGAGCGCAGAGCAACACCAGCACGGAAGGACCCGCCAAGTGACCGCCCTGCTAGAGGTCGAAGACCTCAAGGTCGCCTACGGCAAGATCGAAGCCGTCAAGGGCATCTCCTTCACCGTCGAAGCCGGCCAGATCGTCACCCTCATCGGCACCAACGGCGCCGGCAAGACCACCACCCTGCGCACCCTCTCCGGGCTCCTCAAGCCCAGCAGCGGCCGCATCCTCTTCGACGGCAAGCCGATCACCGGCACCCCCGCCCACAAGATCGTCGCCCTCGGCCTCGCCCACTCCCCCGAGGGACGCCACATCTTCCCCCGGCTGACGATCACCGAGAACCTCCAGCTCGGCGCGTTCCTGCGCACCGACAAGGCAGGCATCGAAAAGGACATCCAGCGCGCCTACGACCTCTTCCCCATCCTCGGGGAACGCAGGAAGCAGGCAGCAGGCACCCTCTCCGGCGGCGAACAGCAGATGCTCGCCATGGGCCGCGCCCTGATGTCCCAGCCCAAACTGCTCATGCTCGACGAACCCTCCATGGGCCTCTCGCCGATCATGATGCAGAAGATCATGGCGACCATCGCCGAACTCAAGGCCTCCGGCACGACCATCCTCCTCGTCGAGCAGAACGCCCAGGCGGCGCTCTCCCTCGCCGACCAGGGACACGTCATGGAGGTCGGCAACATCGTCCTCTCCGGCACCGGCCAGGACCTCATCCACGACGAGTCGGTCCGCAAGGCGTACCTCGGCGAGGACTGACGTCCTTCGACGGTATGTACGAGGAGGCCCGCACCCCCGGCCGGGGGTGCGGGCCTCCTCGTATACGTGCTCGTACGTCCGTCCGTGGCCGTGTCAGCCCTTCGCGGCCTTCTTCTCCTCGGCGTCCGCGATGACCGCCTCCGCAACCTGCTGCATGGACATACGGCGGTCCATCGACGTCTTCTGGATCCACCGGAACGCCGCCGGCTCGGACAGGCCGTACTCCGTCTGCAGGACCGACTTCGCACGGTCGACCAGCTTGCGGGTCTCCAGCCTCAGAGTGAGATCCGCGATCTCCTTCTCCAGCGTCCGCATCTCGTTGAACCGCGACACCGCCATCTCGATCGCCGGCACGACATCGCTCTTGCTGAACGGCTTCACGAGATACGCCATGGCACCGGCGTCCCGGGCCCGCTCGACGAGGTCGCGCTGCGAGAAGGCGGTGAGCATCAGCACCGGTGCGATGGACTCCGCGGCGATCTTCTCCGCCGCCGAGATGCCGTCGAGCTTGGGCATCTTCACATCGAGGATGACGAGATCGGGGCGGTGCTCACGGGCAAGCTCCACGGCTTGCTCACCGTCACCGGCCTCACCGACGACGGTGTAGCCCTCCTCTTCGAGCATCTCCTTGAGATCGAGCCGGATGAGCGCCTCGTCCTCGGCAATGACGACACGGGTCGTCAGCGGAGGCACGTGCGACTTGTCGTCGTCGGGCGCGTCTACGGGCTGGGGCGACTCGGGGGCGGTCACGGGGGCTCCTTGTTACGGGCCGGGCACTGCTGCTGCTTTGCAGCCTACCTAGAGGCGGGGACCTGCGGTGACCCGGTACACTCGCCTCTGTGCCTGGCCGGGTTGGTGGAATGGCATACACGGAGGTCTCAAACACCTCTGCCTGAGAGGGCTTGCGGGTTCGAATCCCGCACCCGGCACATCAGGGAAGCGGAGGTTCACGTTCTGGTGAACCTCCGCTTTTTGCTGCGTGTCGTCGCGATCAGACCCTCAGGCTGGGCCACATGGAACAGCACAGCCCTTCGATCCGCGCCCAAGCGATCGAACTCCTCCGTCAAGGCGTCCCCAACCGCGCAGTCGCGGAGCGCCTCAACGTTCCGCGAGGAACCATCGGCTGGTGGCGGAGCGAGGATCGCAGAGCGCGAGGCGAGACGTACGAGCAGCCCACGGACTGTCCCCGGTGCACAGGGGGCGAGATCGCCAGGGTCGCCTATGCCTACCTGCTTGGTCTCTACCTCGGCGACGGCCACATCATCTCGAAGCGCAAGCAGCACCACCTGTCCGTCTTCTGCAACGCGGCCCAGACCGGCTTGATCGCCGCAGCTGAAGACGCGATGCGCCAGGTGATGCCGCTGCCAAGCGTCAAGCAACGCTCCCGAACAGGCTGCGTCGAGGTGAAGTCGTACACCAAACACTGGACCTGTCTCTTCCCTCAGCATGGCCCCGGCAAGAAGCACGAGCGCCGAATTGCGCTCGAATCATGGCAGCAGGACATTGTCCACGCGCATCCCTGGGAGTTCATCCGCGGCCTTGTCCACTCCGACGGCTGCCGCATTACCAACTGGACGACCCGCCTGGTCGCAGGAGAACGCAAGCGCTACGAATACCCGCGGTACTTCTTCACCAACGTGTCCGACGACATCCGCCAGCTGTACACCGACACCCTGGACGAGCTGGGCGTCGAGTGGACGCACTGCACCCGAAACGGCAACCCCTACAACATCTCCGTAGCCCGCAAAGCCTCCGTAGATCTGATGGACGTCCACGTGGGCCCCAAGTACTGAACCGACACAAAGGGCCCTTCAGCGAACGCCTACTTGGGGCTGTCGTCCTCGCCGATGTGGTGGACGCGGACCAGGTTGGTGGAACCGGAGACGCCGGGCGGGGAGCCGGCCGTGATGACGACCACGTCGCCCTTCTGGCAGCGGCCGTACTTCAGGAGCAGTTCGTCCACCTGGTCGACCATCGCGTCCGTGGAGTCGACATGGGGGCCGAGGAACGTCTCCACGCCCCACGTCAGTGTCAGCTGGGAGCGGGTCGCCGGGTCCGGGGTGAAGGCCAGGAGGGGGATCGGGGACCTGTACCGGGACAGTCGCTTCACCGTGTCGCCGGACTGGGTGAACGCCACCAGGAACTTCGCGCCGAGGAAGTCACCCATCTCGGCCGCCGCCCGGGCCACCGCACCGCCCTGGGTGCGGGGCTTGTTGCGTTCCGTCAGGGGCGGGAGGCCCTTGGCCAGGATGTCCTCCTCGGCCGCTTCCACGATCTTCGCCATCGTGCGGACCGTCTCGACGGCGTACTTGCCCACGCTCGTCTCGCCGGACAGCATCACCGCGTCCGTGCCGTCGATGACCGCGTTCGCGACATCGGAGGCCTCCGCCCTGGTCGGGCGGGAGTTCTCGATCATCGAGTCGAGCATCTGGGTGGCGACGATGACCGGCTTGGCGTTGCGCTTCGCCAGTTTGATCGCGCGCTTCTGGACGATCGGGACCTGTTCGAGGGGCATCTCGACGCCGAGGTCGCCGCGGGCGACCATGATGCCGTCGAAGGCGGCGACGATGTCGTCGATCTCGTCGACGGCCTGGGGCTTCTCGACCTTGGCGATGACGGGGACCCGGCGGTGTTCCTCGTCCATGATGCGGTGGACGTCGTCGATGTCGCGTCCGCTGCGGACGAAGGAGAGGGCGATGACGTCGAAGCCCGTGCGCAGCGCCCAGCGCAGGTCTGCTTCGTCCTTGTCGGAGAGGGCGGGGACGGAGACGGCGACGCCGGGGAGGTTGAGGCCCTTGTGGTCGGAGACGATTCCGCCTTCGACGACCTTGGTGTGGACGCGGGGTCCGTCGACGGTGGTGACTTCGAGGCAGACCTTGCCGTCGTCGACGAGGATGCGTTCGCCGGGGGTGACGTCGGCCGCGAGGCCCGCGTAGGTGGTGCCGCAGGTCTGGCGGTCGCCCTCGATCCCTTCCTCGACGGTGATGGTGAAGGTGTCGTCGCGTTCGAGGAGTACGGGGCCTTCGGCGAAGCGGCCGAGTCGGATCTTCGGGCCTTGAAGGTCGGCGAGGAGGCCGATGCTGCGGCCGGTTTCGTCGGCGGCCTTTCGGACGTGCTGGTATCGCACCTCGTGTTCGGCGTAGGTGCCGTGGCTGAGGTTGAAGCGGGCTACGTCCATTCCGGCGTCGACGAGTGCTTTGATCTGGTCGTAGGAGTCGGTGGCGGGGCCCAAAGTACAGACGATCTTTGCTCGGCGCATACTTCGAGCGTAGGCCTTACCGGTGGGTAGCGAATTGGCGCCGAATGACGACTCAACAACCGTTGTATGAAGGGTTGTTGACAACCGTTTAAGTGTGCGCGAGATCGCTCCGATGAGCATTTTAGTGACCTGGTCACAGCTGTGGGGGCACCATGGTGAAGCGGGCGTTCACCTGTGCGAAGACCCGTTGCCGCTGGGGTTCCAGGTCGAGAGGTGCCGCCTCGTCGGTGGCCTGGGCGCCGGCGAAGGCCGCTCTTTGCAGGGAACGGGACCGGCCCTCGTACCCCATCGGCTGTGCGGCTTCGGCGCCCACGTCTGCCAGCTCCACCAGGGCCGCCAGTGTGGTGCCGAGGGCTTCGGCGTATTCGCGGGCTCGTTGTACCGCTTCTCGTACTGCTTGTCGGCGGGCGTCGCGGTGGGCCGGGGAGTCGGGGCGCAGGGCCCACCAGGGGCCGTCGACCGCGGTGAGGTCGAGGTCGGCGAGTTTGCTGGTCAGTTCGCCGAGGGCGGTGAAGTCGGTGAGTTCGGCGGTCAGGTGGACGCGGCCGTGGTAGGCGCGGACGCGTTCCCCGCGGCCGTGTTTGGTGAGTTCCGGGGCGATGGAGAAGGCGCCTGTTTCGAGGCGTTCGACCGCGTCGCCGTACGATTTGACCAGGTCGAGGACGGTGGCGTTGCGGCGGGTGAGGTCGTCCAGTGCGGAGCGGCGGTCCGTGCCTCTGGCTCCGACGGTGATGCCGATGCGGGCGATCTCGGGGTCGACTTCGAGGTGGGCTTCGCCGCGGACGGCGATGCGGGGGGCGTCGGGGGTGCCGTAGGGGACGGCGGTCGCGGCGGTGGGGTGCTCCGGGCTGGAGGTCATACGTCCCACTCTGTCAGCCGTAGGGCGGTTGTGGATGGTGTTCCGGTGTCTGCCGGTCACCAGATCGAAACCTTTGGGGACTGTTGCGGCCGGTCGTGCTCGGGTCAGAATCTACGCGCGTCGTTGACCATTCCCCGAGGAGCCCTAAACATGCCGTTGAACCGCCGGAAGTTCCTGAAGAAGTCCGCTGTGACCGGTGCGGGGGTGGCGCTGACCAGTGCTGTCGTGGCTCCGGCGGCGCAGGCCGCGGAGGCGAAGAAGCCCGCGAAGCCGGCGAAGCGGTACTCGCTGACCGTGATGGGCACGACCGATCTGCACGGTCACGTCTTCAACTGGGACTACTTCAAGAACGCGGAGTACTCCGACGCGAAGGGCAACGCGCAGGGGCTGGCCCGTATCTCGACGCTGGTGGAGCAGGTCCGCAGGGAGAAGGGGCGTTGCAACACGCTGCTGCTCGACGCGGGCGACACGATTCAGGGCACCCCGCTGACGTACTACTACGCGAAGGTCGACCCGATCACCGCGAAGGGTGGTCCGGTGCATCCGATGGCGCAGGCGATGAACGCGATCGGGTACGACGCGGTGGCGCTCGGCAACCACGAGTTCAACTACGGCATCGAGACGCTGCGCAAGTTCGAGTCGCAGTGCCGTTTCCCGCTGCTGGGTGCGAACGCGCTGGACGCGAAGACGTTGAAGCCGGCGTTTCCGCCGTTTTTCATGAAGACGTTCCGGGTGAAGGGTGCTCCGCCGGTCAAGGTGGCGGTGCTGGGGCTGACGAATCCGGGTATCGCGATCTGGGACAAGGCGTATGTGCAGGGGAAGCTGACGTTCCCGGGTCTGGAGGAGCAGGCGGCGAAGTGGGTGCCGAAGCTGCGTTCGATGGGTGCGGATGTTGTTGTGGTGTCGGCGCACTCGGGGTCTTCGGGGACTTCTTCGTACGGTGACCAGTTGCCGTACGTCGAGAACTCGGCGGCGCTGGTGGCGCAGCAGGTGCCGGGTATCGACGCGATTCTGGTGGGGCACGCGCACACGGAGATCGCCGAGCTGAAGGTGACGAACACGGCGACCGGGAAGACGGTGGTGCTGTCGGAGCCGCTGGCGTATGCGGAGCGGCTGTCGTTGTTCGATGTCGAGCTGGTTTTCGAGAAGGGCAAGTGGGCGGTCGAGTCGGTCTCGGCGACGGTGCGTGACTCGAAGACGGTCGCGGACGACCCGAGGATCACCAAGCTGCTGAAGGACGAGCACGACGTGGTCGTGGCGTACGTCAATCAGGTGGTCGGTACGGCGACGGCGACGTTGACGACGGTGGAGGCGCGTTACAAGGACGCTCCGATCATCGACCTGATCACGAAGGTCCAGGAGGATGTCGTGAAGGCGGCGTTGGTGGGGACGTCGTATGCGTCGCTGCCGGTGATCGCGCAGGCGTCGCCGTTCTCGCGGACGTCGGAGATCCCGGCCGGTGAGGTGACGATCCGGGATCTGTCGAGTCTGTATGTGTACGACAACACGCTGGTCGCGAAGTTGCTGACGGGTGCGCAGGTGCGGGCGTATCTGGAGTACTCGGCGCAGTATTTCGTGCGGACGGCGGCGGGTGCCGCGGTCGACGTGGAGAAGTTGACGAACGCGGAGAACCGGCCGGACTACAACTACGACTACGTGTCGGGTGTGACGTACGAGATCGACATCGCTCAGGCGGCGGGTTCGCGGATCAAGAACCTGGCGTTCAACGGTGTCGCGTTGGATGACGCGCAGCAGTTTGTGTTCGCGGTGAACAACTACCGTGCCAATGGTGGTGGGGCGTTCCCGCATGTGGCGTCGGCGCAGGAGTTGTGGTCGGAGTCGACGGAGATCCGGACGCGGATCTCCGAGTGGGTGACGGCGAAGGGTGTGCTGGATCCGAAGGAGTTCGCGTCGGTGGACTGGAAGTTGACGCGGGACGGTACGCCGGTGTTCTAGTCACCGGGTTTCGGTGAGCGGCGGGGTGTCTCAGATTCCGTCCACGAGGGGGGTCAGCACATGGTGCTGGCCCTTTTCGTGTTTGTCTCGTTCCTGGCTCTGGCGGGGTGTCGGGACGGCGGGCAGTGGCTGGTCGAGGCCGAAGGTGGTGAAGGCGGTTCTGGTGGGCTGGGGGTAGGGGGTTTCACCGGTGAGGGAGTTGAGGATGGCGGCGCTGCGCCAGGCGACGAGTCCGAGGTCGGGGGTGCCGACGCCGTGGGTGTGGAGTTCGGCGTTCTGGACGTAGACGTGGCTGCCGGTGGCGGTGATGGCGGGGTCGAGGACGAGTCTGAACTGTTCGTCGATGCGGGGGCGTTCGGAGTTGTCGCGGCGGAGGTAGGGGTCGAGTCCGGCGAGGACTCGGTCGAGGGGGCGGTCGCGGTAGCCGGTGGCGAGGACGACGGCGTCGGTGGTGAGGCGGGAGCGGGTGCCCTGCTGGGTGTGTTCGAGGTGGAGTTCGACTTTGGTGGTGGCGACGCGGCCGGCGGTGCGGACGTGGACGCCGGGTGTGAGGACGGCTTCGGGCCAGCCGCCGTGGAGGGTGCGGTGGTAGAGCTCGTCGTGGATGGCGGCGATGGTGTCGGCGCCGATGCCTTTGTGAAGTTGCCATTGGGTGGCGACGAGGCGGTCGCGTACGGGTTCGGCGAGGGCGTGGAAGTAGCGGGTGTGGTCGGGGGTGAAGTGTTCGAGGCCGAGTTTGGAGTACTCCATGGGGGCGAAGGCCTCGGTGCGTCCGAGCCAGTGGATTTTGTCGCGTCCGGTGGGGCGGTGGCGCAGGAGGTCGAGGAAGATCTCGGCGCCGGTCTGGCCTGAGCCGATGACGGTGACGTGTTCGGCGGTGAGGAGCCGTTCGCGGTGGGCGAGGTAGTCGGCGGCGTGCAGGACGGGGACGGTGGGGGCTTCGACGAGGGGTTTGAGGGGTTCGGGGATGTAGGGCTCGCTGCCGATGCCGAGGACGACGTTCTTTGTGTAGGTCCGGCCGAGGGCTTCGGCTTCTCCGTCGGCGTCGAGTTGGGTGAAGTCGACTTCGAACACGTCTCGTTCGGGGTTCCAGCGGACGGCGTCGACCTGGTGTCCGAAGTGGAGTCGGGGCAGGTTCTCGCTGACCCAGCGGCAGTAGGCGTCGTATTCGGCGCGTCGGATGTGGAAGCGCTCGGCGAAGTAGAACGGGAAGAGCCGGTCGCGGCTCTTGAGGTAGCTGAGGAAGGACCAGGGGCTGGCGGGGTCGGCGAGGGTCACCAGGTCGGCGAGGAAGGGGACTTGGATGGTCGCGTCGTCGAGGAGGAGTCCGGGGTGCCAGTCGAAGCGGGGGTGCTGTTCGTAGAAGACGGTGTCGAGGCCGGTGAGGGGGTGGGCGAGCGCGGCGAGGGAGAGGTTGCAGGGGCCGATGCCGATGCCGACGAGGTCGTGGGGGGTGTCGGGGGTGGGTGCGGATGCGGCGGGGTTTTCGGCGTGCGTGGGGGGTGTGGGGGGTGTCATCAGGGGGTGTTTCCTTCAACCAGCTTCAGAAGTGCGGCCAGGTCGTCGGGCCGCGTGTGGGGGTTGAGGAGGGTGACTTTGAGCCAGAGGCGGCCGTCGAGGTGGGCGCGGCCGAGGACGGCGCGTCCGTCGTGGAGGAGTTTTCGGCGTACGGCGGCGACGGTGTCGTCGGATGCCCCGGCGGGCCGGAAGAGGACGGTGCTGATGGTGGGCGTGTCGTGGAGTTCGAAGCCGGGGTGGGTGTCGACGAGTCGGGCGAGTTCGTGGGCGTGTGCGCAGACCTGGTCGACGAGGGCGCCGAGGCCTTCGCGGCCGAGGGTTTTGAGGGTGACGGCGATCTTGAGGATGTCGGGGCGCCGGGTGGTGCGCGGGGAGCGGCCGAGGAGGTCGGGGAGGCCTGCTTCGGTGTCGTCGTCGGCGTTGAGGTAGTCGGCGCGGTGGGCGAGTGCCGTCAGGTCGTGGGGGTTCTTGACGGTGAGGAGGCCTGCGGCGACGGGTTGCCAGCCGAGTTTGTGCAGGTCGAGGGTGACGGTGTCGGCGTGTTCGAGGCCGGTCAGTTTGGTGCGGTGGGGCCCGCTGAAGAGGAGTCCGCCGCCGTAGGCGGCGTCGATGTGGAGCCGGGCGCCGTGGGCTGCGCAGAGGGCGGCGATCTGGGGCAGTGGGTCGATGAGTCCGGCGTCGGTGGTTCCGGCGGTGGCGGCGACGAGGACCGAGCCGCGGGGGCCTGACAGTTCGGTGAGTGCCTCGTCGAGGGCGGCCGGGTCGAGGGTGCCGGCGGGGGCGGGGACGGTGACGGGTTCGGGGAGTCCGAGGAGCCAGGCGGCGCGGGGCAGGGAGTGGTGGGCGTTGGCGCCGTACAGGAGGCGGACGCCGGGGTGTGTCTCGCGGGCGAGGAGCAGGGCGAGTTGGTTGGACTCGGTGCCGCCGGTGGTGACGAGGGCGTCGGCGGCGCCGGTCTCGGCGGCGAGGGCACGGGTGACGAGGGTTTCCAGTTCGGAGGCGGCCGGGGCCTGGTCCCAGGAGTCGAGGGACGGGTTGAGGGCGCTGACGGCGAGGTCGGCGGCGGTGGCGACGGCGAGCGGTGGGCAGTGCAGATGGGCGGCGCAGTGGGGGTGTGCGGGGTCGGCGGCGCCTTCGGCGAGGGCGCGTACGAGGTCGTAGAGGGCGTTGTCGTCGCCCTTGTCGGGCAGTACGTCGCCGACGGCGTCACGTACCTGTCTGGCGACGGTCGCCGGTCCGCCGGCCGGGAGGGGGCCGCCGCGCGCGTCTCCGCCGTCCGCGAGGGCACCGAGGACCGTTTCGAGCAACGGCCGCAGGGCGTCGGGGCCTTCGGCGCCGGAGGCGAGGGGCGGCGTACGCATGGTGGTCCTCCCGGGGCGCGTGGCTGGGGAGTTCCAGCTTGGACGGGGCTGGGGCGACGCGCCCGGGAAGACCAACGATCGGAACCCGAAAGGGGGTACGGGGCTTGCCGTGGGGAGGGTGTGTGGGGCAGGGGGGGTCCCCGGGCCCCACACGTGCTCCTGTGCGTCTACGAGTTACCCGTACGCGGATCCCCACCCCGCGTACCTGTTCCGGGCTCCGTAGGGGCGTTACGCCCCTTCCTGTGCCCCTTCCCGTACGCGCAGTGCGCGGCCGAGGTCGTCGAGCTGGTCGACGAGTTTGCGGCGCAGGCCCGGTATCGGGGCGTCGTCTCGCAGGCACTCTTCGCCGAGGCGGAGGGTGTCGGGGGTGACGGAGTGGGCCGGGAAGGCCCAGCGGCCGGCGGCGTCGGCGATGGCGGGGCCGCGGCGGGCGGCGACGGCGACCGCGTCGGTCCAGTACCGCTTGACGTACTCCTCGGTGAGGTCGGCCTGTTCGGGCTGCCAGAAGCCCTGGGCGGTGGCGACGAAGAGGTAGTTGGAGAGCGCGTCGGAGCTGAACATCTGTTCCCAGGCCCGGAGTTTGGTCTCGGGGTCGGGCAGGGCGGCCCGGCAGCGGGCGGCGCCTTCCTGGCCGGCGGCGCTGGGGTCGCGGGCGAGTTCGGCGTCGATGGCCGCCTCGTCGGTGGCGCCGAGTACCGCGAGCCGGGCCAGGACGCGCCAGCGCAGTTCGGGGTCGAGTTCGGGGCCGCCGGGGACGGTGCCGTCGGCGAGCCAGGCGGCGATGGTGTCGGGGTGGGCGGCGACGGCGATGAAGTGGCGTACGGCGATGAGGCGCAGGCCGGGGTGGTCGCCGTCCTCGGTGCGGCGGATGAGGTCGCGGCACAGGGCGGCGAGGGCGGCGAGCGCGGCGGGGCGTTCCTGCGGGGGCAGGTAGCGGTCGGCGACGACGGTCGAGGCGAAGGTGAGGACGCCTTGGACGAGGGCGAGGTCCGTTTCGCGCGGGAGGTGGGCGCGGACGGTCTCCAGGTACTCGGCGGGCGGGAGTTGGCCGTCGCGTACGGCGTCGCGCAGGGCGTTCCAGACGACCGCGCGGGTGAGCGGGTCGGGGAGGCCGGAGAGGGCGGTGCGGACGGTCTTGAAGGACTCGGGGTCGAAACGGACCTTGGCGTACGTCAGGTCGCCGTCGTTGACGAGGAGGAGCGCGGGGCGCTTGCCGATGGGCTGCGGGGCGTCCTGGGGGACGTCGACGTCGAGGCGCTCGCGCAGGGCGAGGGTGCCGTCCCCGGCGACGTCGTGGTCGTAGAGGCCGACGGCGACGCGGTGGGGGCGGGTGCCGTCGTGG
Source organism: Streptomyces sp. NBC_01390 (assembly GCF_045040105.1). Classification (NCBI taxonomy): domain Bacteria; kingdom Bacillati; phylum Actinomycetota; class Actinomycetes; order Kitasatosporales; family Streptomycetaceae; genus Streptomyces; species Streptomyces sp. NBC_01390. The sequence continues at coordinate 3,174,491 of NZ_CP109551.1, forward strand.
CGGACGCTGAGGGTGCAGACGCCGGCGTCGCCGTTGGTGAGGCGGGGGGTGAGGGTGTCGACGCCGGTGGTGCGCAGCCAGGCGTCGGCCCAGGCGTGGACGTCGCGTTCGGTGGCGGCGGCGAGGGAGTCGATGAAGTCGGCGAGGGTGGCGTTGCCGAACTTGTGCCGGGCGAAGTGGGTGTTGATGCCGGTGAGGAAGTCCTTCTCGCCGAGCCAGGCGACGAGTTGACGCAGGGCGGAGGCGCCCTTGGCGTAGGAGATGCCGTCGAAGTTGACGAGGGCGGCGGCGGTGTCGTCGACGGCCTCGGGGGCGACGGGGTGGGTGGAGGGGCGCTGGTCGGCGTCGTAGCCCCAGGCTTTGCGGGAGACGCCGAAGTCGGTCCAGGTGTCCGTGTAGCGGGTGGCTTCGGTGAGGGTCTGGTAGCCCATGTACTCGGCGAAGGACTCGTTCAGCCAGATGTCGTCCCACCATTGGAGGGTGACGAGGTCGCCGAACCACATGTGGGCCATCTCGTGGGCGATGACCATGGCGCGGGTCTGGCGTTCGGTGTCGGTGACGGCGGAGCGGTAGACGAACTCGTCGCGGAAGGTGACGAGGCCGGGGTTCTCCATGGCGCCGAAGTTGAACTCGGGGACGAACGCCTGGTCGTAGGAGTCGAAGGGGTAGGGCTCCTCGAACTTCTCGTGGTAGCGGTCGTAGCACGCGCGCGTGATGGCGAGGAGTTCGTCGGCGTCGGTGTCGAGGTGGGGGGCGAGGGAGCGGCGGCAGTGGAGGCCGAAGGGGAGGCCGCGGTGTTCGCTGCGGACGGAGTGCCAGGGGCCGGCGGCGACGGCGACGAGGTAGGTGGAGATGCGGGGGGTGGGGGCGGCCTGCCAGAGGCCGTCGGCGGTTTCGGTGGTGATGCCGTTGGCGAGGACGGTCCAGCCCTCGGGGGCGCGCACGGTGAACTCGAAGACGGCCTTGAGGTCGGGCTGGTTGAAGTTGGCGAAGACGGCTGCCGCGTCCTCCAGGGACATCTGGGTGTAGAGGTAGGTCTCGTCGTCGACGGGGTCGGTGAAGCGGTGCATGCCCTCGCCGGTGCGGGAGTAGCGCATCGCGGCGTCCACGCGCAGTTCGTGCTCGCCTTCGGCGAGGTCCTTCAGGGGCAGTCGGCCGTCGGTGAGGGCGTCGGTGTCCAGGGGGTGCCCGTCGAGGGTGGCGGAGCGCAGCTCGGCGGGCCTGACCTCGACGAACGTGTCCGCGCCGCTGTGGCCCGCCGTCACCGCGAAGCGGATCACGGTGCGGGAGTCGAAGGTGTCGTCCCCGGTGGTGAGGTCGAGTTCGACCGTGTACCGGTGGACGTCCAGGAGGGTGGCACGGGCTTGCGCTTCGTCGCGCGTCAGTACGGACATGGAGGACATGCTGCCTGATGCCGCTGACAGGGCACAGGGGCGGATCGGTACACGGCCTTTGTCCGTGCGCGCGCCCCCGCCCCTGGTAGGGCCTCAGGCGCCGCCCTCCAGGGCGTACAGGGTGACCTCGTGGTAGTCGACGATGAGGCTTCCGGCGGCATGGCCCGACGTCCCCTCCCGTGTGGACGACAGAGGGTGCGCCCGTGAAGCTGACGCGCAGTGCTCGTCAGTTGACTACGAGTGCGCGTGGAGTGCGCAGCGCAACATGCCTCCGCGGGTGCCCGGCTGTCACGCCCCGGAGGTCAATTCACCGGTGGTTTCCCGCCGTTCTGGGCGTCGTCGGCGATGCGCTCGTGGTGTCTGATCACCTCGGCGATGATGAAGTTGAGGAGTTTCTCGGCGAACGCGGGGTCGAGGTTGGCGTTTTCGGCCAGGCGGCGCAGCCGGGCGATCTGCTGGGCCTCGCGGTTCGGGTCGGCGGGCGGCAGTTGGTGCGCCGCTTTGAGGTGGCCGACCTGCTGGGTGCACTTGAAGCGCTCGGCGAGCATGTGGACGACGGCGGCGTCGATGTTGTCGATGCTCTCGCGCAGCCGGCCCAGTTCCGCGCGGATCGCGGGGTCGACTTCACGGTTGTTGCTGGTGGTCATGGGCGTCCACATTACGTGGCGCGGTCCGGGCGGCCTTGTGGGGCGTCGGGGTTTGGCGGGGTGGGTGAGGTCGGCGGGATCTCGGCGTTACCCGGTGTACGGGTGTTCGATCGTCGGTGGGTCGGCGGGGTCGGGCACGCGGTCGCTCCAGCCGCCGGGAACCGTGCGTCCCTGTTGGGCGCGGAAGTGGACGGGGGCCATGCCGACGCGGCGGGTGAAGAGGCGGGAGAAGTACGCGGGGTCGTCGTAGCCGACGCGCCGGGCGACGGCGGCGACGGGCAGTTCGGTGGCGGCGAGGAGTTCCTTGGCGCGGCCGAGTCGGATGCCGAGGAGGTAGTCCTTGGGGCTGCATCCGGCGCCGCGTCGTACCGCGGTGCGCAGTTCCGCGGGGGTCATGCCGTGCCGGGCGGCGTGTTCGGCGACGGTCAGGGGGCGGCAGGCGTCACGGGCGAGGGCTGCGAGGACCTGGTCGCCGTCGGGGGCGAGATCGGCGCGGGTGCGGCGCAGGGCGACGAGCAGTTCGTGGACGGCGGCGGCCGTCTCGACCTCCAGGACGGGGTTGTCGCGGCGTGCGGCGCGGGCCATGCGCCCGATCACCGCCCGGGCGGGCCCGGCGTCGGTGAGGGGCACGAGGGGCCGCTCCGGCTCGATGTAGCCGAGTTCGGCGTACGTGGCGGTGGCGGGCCCGGTGAAGTCGACGAACGCCTCGTCCCAGCCGGTGTCGGGGTCGGGCCCGTAGTGGTGGGCGGTGCCGGGGGTGAGCCAGATGAGGGTGGGCGCGGTGACGGGCCGGCGGTGTCCGTCGGTGCCCTGGAACCAGCCCCGACCACTGCTGACGACGACGGCCACGTGGTGGTCGAGGACGCGCGGACCGACGGTGGGTAGGGCGCCGTGCTGGAGGCCGACGCCGAGGCAGACGAGGCCGAGTCGGTGGTGGGCGGGCGAGGGGCTGAAGAAGCGCATCCAGGTGCGGTACATCCGCGTTCCTCCCGCCTGTGCCGTGATCGTCCTTTCCGACCGACGGTCGAGAGCCGTCGAGATCCCGGTCCGACTGGCGCTGCTGCTGATCTTCGTCCATGGACGCGGTCCGCCGCCAGACGCACGGTCGGTCCCTGCCCTGAGCTCCGTGGAGCCGGGCCGGGAGTGAACCGCGCGTGCCGGCGCCGGCACCCCCGCACACGCGCGCGTGCCCGTGTTTCCGGCGAGGCCGTGCGGCCCCGCCGGAGTCGGGGCCCTACAGCGCGGACGCCGCCCGGGCTATGTCCTTCGCGAACGTGGACACCTGGGAGTAGACGCCGGGTACGCCCGGCCGCGCGCAGCCGTCGCCCCAGCTGACGATGCCGACCTGGATCCAGGCGCCGGTGTCGTCCTTGCGGAACATGGGCCCGCCGGAGTCGCCCTGGCAGGTGTCGACGCCGCCCTCCAGCTTGCCCGCGCACAGTTCGTCGCCGGGCACGAGCCGCTTGCCGTAGTGCAGCTTGCAGCCGGCGTCACTGACGTAGGGGACGGTGGCCTTCAGGAGCTTGGTCGTGCCGGTGCCGGCGTTCTCCGTGGTGTCGCCCCAGCCCGCGATGGTGAACGTGCCGCGGTTGTACCGGGTGGTCGTGGCTGTCTTCAGCGTGGGCTTGTTGATCGGCCGGGCGAGCTTGATGAGCGCCCAGTCCTTGCCGTTGCCGTCGTAACCCGGCGCCTGGCGGACCTTGGTCGACTTGACCTTGATCGCCCCCGAGGCGTTCAGGTCGGCGACCCCCGCGGTGACGGTGATGCCGGTGTTGGCGCCGGAGCCGTCCACGCAGTGCGCGGCGGTCAGGACGACGTCCTTCTTGTAGAGCGCGCCGCCGCAGCCCATCGAGAGGTGCACCAGCCACGGGAACTCGCTCTGTGCGGCGGGCGTTCCTCCTACGACGGGCGCAGGCGCGGCCTGTGCGGCGAGCGGCTGGAGGCTCGCGATCGTGAGGGCCGCGGCACCGACCGCCGCGGCTCGCTTGACCAGGGAGAAACCTCTTCCGACCGACGAGGTGTGGGTCAACGTACGTCCTTTCGTGGGGGGGGTGACGACAAAGAACGCAAGTATGAAGATCGGGGCGGCGTGAAACAAGGGCGGATGTCACGTGCCCACGGCGGAACCGGACGGTGGGAAATCCGCTCTTACCGAGAGCTCCCCGGCACGTAGAGTGGAAGTCAGTTCAGGGCGTCTTGGGGGTACCCGACGTGGCGAACGGCGGACCGGTCGAGCACGGCTACCCACACCTGGAGACGGTGCGGGCCGCGATCAACGCGCTCTACAAAAGGCTTTCGTACGACACCGTCCAAACCTTCGCGACGAGTGTGGCCCCGGTCGACGTGGCCTTCTGCGACACCGACGACCTGCATCTGGGCGCGCAGCGCGTGGCCCGCGAGATGGTGCGTCACTACCGGCTCCCGGACGCACGCATGATTGTCGGCTTCCGCGAGATGACCCACGCGGCGAACGTCGAACTGGCGGCAGGGCCCGAGTACTTCATCGAGCTGAACGACCGTTTCCGCACCCATCGCAGGGACATCGGCGCGGCCCTCGCGCACGAGGTGATGCACGTCTATCTGCACCGCCTCGACCTGTCCTTCCCCGGGACGCGCGACAACGAGATCCTCACGGACACGGCGGCGGCGTATCTGGGCGCGGGCTGGCTCCTCCTCGACGCGTTCCGCGAGGACTCGACCTCCTCGCAGAAGCTCGGCTATCTCACCCCGGAGGAGTTCGGGTACGTCCTGGCCAAGCGTGCGCTGGTGTTCGACGAGGACCCGGCGATCTGGTTCACCAGCCCGCAGGCGTACACGGCGTACACGGCGGGCCTGGAGCTGGCCCGCCACGACGCGCGCCAGCCTCCGCTGACGGCGGCGGGCTGGGCGGGCCGCCGCCGCTACGCCCGCGACCGCCGCCACGCCCAGGACCAGCACGCGCCGGACGCATCGCGGCCGGCCGGTGTCCCGTACAGCTTCACTCCCGGCTCCCCCGATTCCTCCGGTTCCTACGGCTCCCCCGCCTCCCCCGGCGACCACGGTCCGCTGCTGCGGGTCTCGTTCCCCTGCCCGACCTGCCACCAGCGCATCAGGGTGCCGGTACGGGGGCAGGTGCGGGCGCGGTGCGGGGTGTGCCGGACGGTGCTGGAGTGCGACACCTGACGACAGGGAGGCGTGGGGCATTTCACCCCGAAACCCTTTGCCTCTCCGGCCCTTCGGGAGCGAAGGTCGGAAGGTATGAGCGGGCAGGAACCTCCGAACAGCAGAGAGCGTGATCTCTTCACCGCGGTGTACGAAGGTGACGAGGACGCGGTCGTACGGCTGCTGCGCCTCGGGGTGAGCCCGGAAACGGTGGACGAGGACGGGCAGACCGCCCTGTACGTGGCGGCGGTGAGCGACGCGCCCGGCATCGTACGGCTGCTGCTGTCCGCCGGTGCCGCGCCCGACCGGCTGAGCGCGGGCTCGGACCTTCCGCTGTGCGGGGCGGCCTGCGGCGGGCACACCGAGGTCGTTCGCGCACTGCTGGCTTCGGGCGCCGAGCCCGACGCGGTGGAGGCGTTCGGTTTCACGGCCCTGCACTGGGCACTGCGATGCGGTCACGCGACGGTGTCCGTGGCCCTGCTGGCAGCAGGCGCCGACCCGGACCGCCCCGGCCCCACCGGCGAGCCCCCACTGGTCACGGCCGCCCGCCGGGGCTCCCCCGCCTGCGTACGGGCCCTGCTGGCGCACGGTGCCGGGTCGAGGGCTCAGGCGCTGACGGAGGCCCGCCGGTGGACGCGGCTGGACGTGGCGTCGGAGCTTCGGGCGGGGCTGGGGCGAGCGCATGGCTTCGGCGGGGAGTACGTGACACGGCGGTGGGCGGAGGGGGTGGCCGTGGAGCTGGTGCGGGACGGAAACGTGGTGGCGGGCGCGGATCAGGGCACCGGGCACGCGGAGATCGTGACGGTGCTGGAAGAAGTGCTGGGGGTGGGATGAGGTGTGGGTGTGCCCTCATCCACCGCCCTTGTTCGCCGTGGCCGCGTCGAGGAACGCCGGCCGTTCTCCGCCGCCGTGCATCAGCAGACTCGCCCCGCTGATGTACGCCGCGTCGTCGGAGGCGAGGAACACCGCGGCGGCGCCGATGTCGGCCGGGTCGGCCAGACGGCCCGCCGGGACCGTGCGGGCGACGGCGTCGAGGCCGTCGCTGCCGCCGTAGTGCAGATGGGACAGTTCGGTGCGGACCATGCCGACGACGAGGGTGTTGACCCGTACGTCGGGGGCCCACTCCACGGCCATCGAACGGGCGAGGTGCTCCAGCCCCGCCTTCGCGGCGCCGTACGCGGCGGTCCCGGGCGAGGGACGGCTCCCGCTGACGCTGCCGATCATCACGACGGATCCCCGGGCCCGTTTCAGGTGCTCGTACGCGGCGAGGGAGACGGTGAGCGGCGTGATCAGGTTCAGCTCGACGACCCGGGCGTGCCGCTCGACATCACCCTCGCCCAGCGGCCGATAGGGACTGCCCCCCACGTTGTTGACGAGGACGTCGAGGCGGGGCAGCCCCCCGACGAAGTCGAACACGGCCGTCCGGTCCCGCAGGTCGACAGCCCTGAACTCCACGCCGGGCAAAGGCACTTCAGGCGGTCGGCGGGCGCAGACCAGCACCTCCGCACCCGCCTCGACGAGGGCTCGGGCGATACCCGCGCCGACTCCGCGGGTGCCGCCGGTGACAAGGGCGACCCGCCCGCGCAGCCGACCACCCACGGTGTCGTTCACCGCTCCGTCCCCATTACTGTCCCCAACGCCGTCTCCAGTGCCGTTCACCGCCCTGTCCGCCGGGCTGTTCAAAGCCGTTCGATGATCGTGACGTTCGCCTGTCCCCCGCCCTCGCACATCGTCTGGAGGCCGAACCGCCCGCCCGTACGCTCCAGTTCGTGCAGCAGTGTCGTCATCAGCTTGACGCCGGTCGCGCCGAGGGGGTGACCGAGGGCTATCGCGCCACCGTTGACGTTGACCCTGGCCGGATCGGCGCCCGTCTCCTTCAGCCAGGCCAGGACGACCGGGGCGAAGGCCTCGTTGATCTCGACGAGGTCGATGTCGTCGATGGACAGGCCGGTCTTCTTGAGGGCGTGAGCGGTGGCCGGGATCGGCGCCGTCAGCATCCGGATCGGGTCCTCGCCCCGCACGGACAGATGGTGGATGCGAGCCCGGGGCCGCAGCCCGTGTTCGCGGACCGCCCGCTCGGAGGCGATCAGCATCGCGGCAGCGCCGTCGGACACCTGGGAGGAGACCGCGGCGGTGATGGTGCCGCCGTCGATGACGGGCTTCAGCCCGGCCATCTTCGCCAGCGAGGTGTCCCGACGCGGGCCCTCGTCGACCGTCACCGTCTCGTAGGCCACGGTCTCGCGGGCGAACCGCCCCTCGTCGATGGCCCGCACCGCCCGCTCGTGCGAGCGCAGCGCGTACTCCTCCTGGTCCTGCCTGCTGATGCCCCACTTGGCGGCGATCATCTCGGCGCCGGCGAACTGGTTCACCGGTCGTTCACCGTACCGCGCCCGCCAGCCCGCGCTGCCCGCGAAGGGGCCCTCCGTGAGCCCCAGGGGCAGGGCCGCCTGGCGGGAGGCGAAGGCGATCGGGATCATCGACATGTTCTGGACGCCGCCCGCGACGACCAGGTCCTGGGTGCCGGACAGCACCGCCTGCGCGGCGAAGTGCACGGCCTGCTGGGAGGAGCCGCACTGCCGGTCGACGGTCACGCCCGGCACCTCCTCGGGCAGTCCGGCGGCCAGCCAGGAGGTGCGGGCGATGTCACCGGCCTGCGGCCCCACCGTGTCCAGGCACCCGAAGACGACGTCCTCCACGGCGGCCGGGTCCACCCCGGCCCGCGTCATGAGCGCCGTCAGCGCGTGCGCGCCCAGGTCCGCCGGATGGACACCGCTCAGACCACCTCCGCGCCGCCCGACGGGCGTACGGACCGCTTCGACGACATAGGCCTCGGCCATGGCAACTCCCTCACGTAAAAGGGCTGTTCACATACGGCTCTTCACATACGACTACTCACGTACCGCGATCCCGTCCAGCACCATCGACAGGTACTGGCGGGCGATCTCCTCCGGGCTGTGCTGTCCGCCGGGCCGGTACCAGGACGCGGCGACCCACACGGTGTCGCGCACGAAGCGGTAGGTGAGGCGGATGTCGAGGTCCGCGCGGAAGACGTCGGCGGCGACTCCGCGTTCCAGCGTGGAAAGCCATGCTTTCTCGAACCTGCGCTGCGAGTCGGCGAGGAACGCGAACCGCTCCTGCGCGACAAGTTGTCTGGACTCCTTCTGGTAGATCGCGACGGCGGCGCGGTGCCGGTCGATCTCCCGGAACGACTCGGTGACCAAGGCCTCCAGCGTTTCGCGCGGCCCGGACTCGGCGTCCAGGACGGTGTCGTACCCGGCCCACAGCTCGTCGAGGAACGTGCGCAGGATCTCCTCCAGCATCGATTCCTTGGAGTCGAAGTGGTAATAGAGGCTGCCCGCGAGCATGCCGGCGTGGTCCGCGATCTTGCGTACGGTGGTGGCGTTGTAGCCCTGTTCGGCGAACACCTCGGCGGCGGTGTCGAGGAGTTCGCGGCGGCGGGCCGGCGCGGCGGTCACCTGGAGCTTCTTCTTCGTAGGAGGCACGGTTCCATTGTTGGTCCTAGGGGTGCTGGCTGCTGACGGAGACGACCTCGCCGGTCAGGTACGAGGAGTAGCCGGACGCCAGGAACACGATCACGTTGGCCACCTCCCAGGGCTCCGCGTACCGCCCGAAGGCCTCACGGGCCGTCAGTTCGGCCAGCAGTTCGGGGGTGGTCACTTTCACGAGGTGGGGATGCATGGCGAGGCTCGGTGACACCGCGTTGACCCGGACCCCGTACTCCGCGGCCTCGATCGCCGCGCTCCGGGTCAGCGCCATCACGCCCGCCTTCGCGGCGGCGTAGTGCGCCTGCCCGGCCTGGGCCCGCCAGCCGACGACGGACGCGTTGTTGACGACCACGCCTCCGGAGCCGCTCTCGCGAAAGGCCCGCAACGCGGCCCTTACGCACCGGAACGTGCCGCCCAGCGTCACGTCCAGCACCTTCGACCACTGTTCGTCCGTCATGTCGACGAGGGTCGAAGTACCCCCGAGACCGGCGTTGTTGACGACTATGTCCAGGCGCCCGTGCACGCGCACTGCCGTGTCGAAGAGAGCCCGCACCTGGTGTTCGTCGGTGACGTCGCAGGGCAGCGAGTCGATGCCCTCGAACTCCCCGGCCAGCTCCTCCTCGTACTCCTTGAGCCGCCGCGCGTGCGCGTCGCTGATCAGCACGCGCGCGCCCTCCTCCAGGAACCGGCGGGCGGTGGCCCCGCCGATCCCCGCGCCCGCCGCAGCCGTGATCACGGCGGTGCGGCCCTTCAGCAGCCCATGTCCGGGTACGTACGCCGGACTGTCGACGTCTCCCATGGACCCATAGTACCTACCAAACACTTGTTAGGGAAGAGGGCTCCGCTCAGGGCAGAGAGTCCGTACGCGTGTCAGCCGACGATTCCCTCGGCCCGGGCGGCGACCAGCCACTTCGGGAACTCGCCCACCAGCCGGTCGTACAACTCGTCGTCGGACACGGCACGCGGATCCGAACCCGCGTGGAAGAAACCGGCGTTGTCGACGACCCGCCGCTGCGGCACCGCCAGTTCGTCGAGCTTGCGCAGGAAGTCGAACTGTTTGCTGCCGGCGTCCCCGAAGCCGATGAACTGCCAGAACAGCGGCAGCCGCGCGGACTTGCACACGTACCGTTCGGCGGCGACCTTGTTGATCGGGCCACCGTCGGTCTGGAAGACGACGAGCGCGGGGGCGGTCGATCCGCTGTCGAGGTAGTGGTCGATGACGGCGTCCATGGCGAGGTGATAGCTGGTCTTGCCCATGTGCCCTAGCCCGGCCACGATCCGGTCGACGCTCCCCGCGTGATCGTCGAGAGCGATAGCGGTAACGGCGTCGACGTCGGTGGAGAAGAAGACCACGGGAACCGTCCCGTCGTCGTCGAAGTGTGCGGCCAGCCCCAACACCCGGTCGGCGAGCGCCTGCACACTGCCGTCCTGGTAGTAGGGCTTCATCGAGCCGGAGTAGTCGACCACCAGATACACAGCGGCCCTCTCGCCGCCGAGCCCGTGCCGGTCCACGGCCGCACCGGCGCTCTTGTAGAGGCTGACCAGCGCGGGAGCGCTCTTCTCCACCTTGGTGAGACTGATCGCGGTCACGCGTGGCTCCTTACCGGAATGTGCCGTACTGACGCAAATGATGAGAGTACGTCACCCGGACGAGCGAGCACCCCCCGTAGCCTGTGCCCCATGAAACGAACCGGCGTTCTCCTCCTCGCCGTTGCGCCGCTGCTGGCGGTGACCGCGTGTCTGTCCGTCGCGTCGGACGACGCCCGGGGCCCCGACGTCAGGCGGGTGGGAGCCGGCTCGCTGGACGCGGAGGTCACGCTCGCCGATCCGGCGAAGAAGGAGTTGGCCCAGCAGATCGTGGCGAGCGCCGAGAACGGGACGCTCGACTGGCGCAGTGCGTACGGCTATGTCGAGGACATCGGCGACGGGCAGGGCTACACGGCCGGCATCATCGGTTTCTGCACGGGCACCCACGACCTGCTCACCCTCGTCGAGGACTACACGAAGAAGCACCCGGACAACGCTCTCGCGCCCTATCTGCCCGCGCTGCGCGAGGTCGACGGGACGGACTCGCACAAGGGGCTGGATCCGGGGTTCCCGGCGGCCTGGAAGCAGGAGTCGAAGGTCGCCGCCTTCCGTGACGCCCAGGACGAGAAGCGGGACAACGGCTACTTCGCACCGGCGCTGCGTCTCGCCGTCCGCGACGGGCTGGGTCTGCTGGGTCAGTTCGTCTACTACGACGCGATGGTCTACCACGGCCCGGGCAGCGACCGGTTCAGCATGGGCGGCATCCGCGCCGCCGCCCTGCGCGCGGCCGCCAGTCCGGCGGAGGGCGGCGACGAGAAGGCGTACCTGAGCGCGTTTCTCGACGCCCGTCGCACGGCGATGCTGACCAAGAGGCCGGGCGTGAACACCAGCCGCGTGGACACGGCCCAACGGCGCTTCCTCGACGAGGGGAACCTCGACCTCCGTACACCGCTGGAGTGGAAGGTGTACGGGGACACGTACAAAGTGCCGCGGTGAGGTGATGCCAGTCCTGGTGCCGAACGCGCCGCGGCGCCCGCCATTGTCCGGTCGGGGACTGTGGCGAGCGCCGTGGTGTATCCGTTCCGTACGCCGTTGTACGGGACGTCTTTGGGGGACCGTCAGACCATCAGGGAACGGTCCGTCGGGCGGATCGGGGCCGGGAGTTCGCTCGCGCCCGTGAGGAAGCGGTCGACTCCGCGAGCGGCCGAGCGGCCCTCGGCGATGGCCCACACGATGAGCGACTGGCCGCGGCCGGCGTCACCGGCGACGTACACGCCGGGGACGTTGGTCTGGAAGTCGGCGTCACGGGCGATGTTGCCGCGCTCGTCGAGGTCCAGGCCGAACTGGTCGACCAGGCCGTTGTCGCGGTCGGTGCCGGTGAAGCCCATGGCGAGGGTGACCAGCTGGGCGGGGATCCTGCGCTCCGTGCCCGGCTTCTGCGTCAGCTTGCCGTCGACGAACTCGACCTCGGTGAGGTGCAGCCACTGCACGTTGCCGTGCTCGTCGCCCTCGAAGTGGGTCGTCGAGACGGAGTAGACGCGCTCGCCGCCCTCCTCGTGCGCCGAGGTGACCTTGTACAGCATGGGGAAAGTCGGCCAGGGCTGACCCGGGTTCCGCTCCTCGCCCGGGCGGGGCATGATCTCCAGCTGCGTGACGGAGGCCGCGCCCTGACGGTGGGCGGTGCCCACGCAGTCCGCGCCCGTGTCGCCGCCGCCGATGACCACGACGTGCTTGCCCTCGGCGGTGACCGGCGGGGCCACGAAGTCGCCCTCCTGCACCTTGTTCGCCAGGGGCAGGTACTCCATCGCCTGGTAGACGCCCTTGAGCTCCCGCCCGGGGACGGGGAGGTCACGGGCGGTGGTCGCACCGGCGGCGATCACGACGGCGTCGTACCGCTTGCGCAGGTCCGTCGCCTTGAGGTCGCGGCCGATCTCGATGCCCGTACGGAAGCGGGTGCCCTCCGCGCGCATCTGCTCGATACGGCGGTTGATGTGCCGCTTCTCCATCTTGAACTCGGGGATGCCGTAGCGCAGGAGGCCGCCGATGCGGTCCGCGCGCTCGTACACCGCGACCGTGTGACCGGCCCGCGTCAGCTGCTGGGCGGCGGCGAGACCCGCCGGGCCCGAGCCGATGACCGCGACCGTCTTGCCGGAGAGGCGCTCCGGGGACTGGGGGGCGACATCGCCCGTCTCCCAGGCCTTGTCGATGATCGAGACCTCGACGTTCTTGATGGTGACCGCGGGCTGGTTGATGCCCAGCACGCACGCCGACTCGCACGGAGCCGGGCACAGGCGGCCGGTGAACTCCGGGAAGTTGTTCGTGGCGTGCAGCCGCTCGGACGCCGACGTCCAGTCCTCACGGTAGGCGTAGTCGTTCCACTCGGGGATCAGGTTCCCCAGCGGACAGCCGTTGTGGCAGAACGGGATACCGCAGTCCATGCAGCGGCCGGCCTGCTTGCTGATGATCGGCAGCAGGGAGCCGGGAACGTAGACCTCGTTCCAGTCCTTGAGACGGACGTCCACCGGGCGGGACTTGGCGACCTCGCGGCCGTGGTTCAGAAAGCCCTTGGGATCAGCCATTGGTCGCCGCCTCCATCATCTTCTCGGTGATCTCGGACTCGGTGAGCCCGTCTCGCTCGGCGGCGTCCTTGGCGGCGAGCACTGCCTTGTACGTGCTGGGGATGATCTTACTGAAGCGCTCCACCGCGACATCCCACTCGGCCAGGAGCTTCTCGGCGACCGTCGAGCCGCTCTCCTCCTGGTGCCGGCGCACGACATCGTGCAGCCACTGCTTGTCGGAGTCGTCGAGAGCCTCGACCGCGTCCACGTTGCCGACGTTGACGTTGTCGCGGTTCAGGTCGATGACGTACGCGACGCCGCCCGACATACCGGCCGCGAAGTTACGGCCCGTCTCGCCGAGGACGACCGCATGACCGCCGGTCATGTACTCGCAGCCGTGGTCGCCCACGCCCTCGGACACCACCGTGGCACCGGAGTTACGGACACAGAACCGCTCGCCCGTACGACCGCGCAGGAACAGCTCGCCGCCGGTCGCGCCGTACGCGATGGTGTTGCCCGCGATCGTCGAGAACTCGGCGAGGTGGTCGGCGCCCCGGTCGGGACGGACGATCACCCGGCCGCCGGAGAGGCCCTTGCCGACGTAGTCGTTGGCGTCGCCTTCGAGGCGCAGCGTGACACCGCGCGGCAGGAAGGCGCCGAAGGACTGGCCGGCGCTGCCCGTGAAGGTGATGTCGATGGTGTCGTCGGGCAGACCGGCCCCGCCGAACTTCTTCGTCACCTCGTGGCCGAGCATCGTGCCGACCGTGCGGTTGATGTTGCGGATGGCGACCTGGGCGCGGACCGGCTGGGCGTCGGTCGCGCTGTTCGCGGCGAGGGCGTCGGCGGCGAGCTTGATCAGCTCGTTGTCGAGCGCCTTCTCCAGACCGTGGTCCTGCTTGATGACCTGGTGCAGCGGGGCGCCCTCGGGCAGCTCCGGCACGTAGAAGAGCGGGGACAGGTCCAGGCCCTGCGCCTTCCAGTGCGTGATCGCCCGCTCCACGTCGAGGGTCTCGGCGTGGCCGACGGCCTCCTCGATGGTGCGGAAGCCCAGCTCGGCGAGGATCTCGCGGACCTCTTCGGCGATGAACTGGAAGAAGTTCACGACGTACTCGGCCTTGCCGGCGAACCGGTCGCGCAGCACCGGGTTCTGGGTGGCGATGCCGACCGGGCAGGTGTCGAGGTGGCAGACGCGCATCATGACGCAGCCGGAGACGACGAGCGGCGCGGTCGCGAAACCGAACTCCTCGGCGCCGAGCAGCGCGGCGATGACGACGTCACGGCCGGTCTTCAGCTGGCCGTCGGTCTGCACGACGATTCGGTCGCGCAGGCCGTTGAGCAGCAGCGTCTGCTGGGTCTCGGCGAGGCCGAGCTCCCAGGGACCACCGGCGTGCTTGAGCGAGGTGAGCGGCGAGGCGCCCGTTCCGCCGTCGTGGCCGGAGATGAGGACGACGTCCGCGTGGGCCTTCGACACACCGGCGGCGACCGTGCCGACGCCGACCTCCGAGACCAGCTTCACGTGGATCCGCGCCTGCGGGTTCGCGTTCTTCAGGTCGTGGATCAGCTGGGCGAGGTCTTCGATGGAGTAGATGTCGTGGTGCGGGGGCGGCGAGATGAGGCCGACGCCCGGGGTGCTGTGGCGGGTCTTGGCGACCCACGGGTACACCTTGTGGCCGGGCAGCTGGCCGCCCTCGCCGGGCTTGGCGCCCTGGGCCATCTTGATCTGGATGTCGTCCGCGTTGACGAGGTACTCGCTCGTCACACCGAAGCGGCCGGAGGCGACCTGCTTGATGCTGGACCGGCGCGCCGGGTCGTACAGACGCTCCGGGTCCTCGCCGCCCTCACCGGTGTTGGACTTGGCGCCCAGCTGGTTCATGGCGATGGCGAGGGTCTCGTGCGCCTCCAGGGAGATGGAGCCGTACGACATGGCGCCGGTGGAGAACCGCTTGACGATCTCGCTGACCGGCTCGACCTCGTCGATGGAGATCGAGGGACGGTCCGACTTGAAGCCGAACAGCCCGCGGAGCGTCATCAGCCGCTCGGACTGCTCGTTCACCCGGTCCGTGTACTTCTTGAAGATGTCGTAGCGGCGGGTGCGCGTGGAGTGCTGGAGGCGGAAGACCGTCTCCGGGTCGAACAGGTGCGGCTCGCCCTCGCGGCGCCACTGGTACTCGCCGCCTATGTCGAGGGCGCGGTGCGCCGGCGCGATGCCGGAGGCGGGGTACGCCTTGGCGTGCCGGGCGGCGACCTCCTTGGCGATGACGTCGATGCCGACGCCGCCGATCTTGGTGGCGGTGCCGTTGAAGTACTTCTCGACGAAGGCCGTGTCGAGACCGACGGCCTCGAAGACCTGGGCGCCGCGGTAGGAGGCGACGGTCGAGATGCCCATCTTGGACATGACCTTGAGGACGCCCTTGCCGAGCGCGTAGATCAGGTTGCGGATGGCCTGCTCGGGCGCACCGTCGATGGCATGCAGGAATGTGCCGGCGCGGACCAGGTCCTCGACGGACTCCATCGCCAGGTACGGGTTGACCGCGGCGGCGCCGAACCCTATGAGCAGAGCGACGTGGTGGACCTCGCGGACGTCACCGGCCTCGACCAGCAGGCCCACCTGGGTGCGCTGCTTGGTGCGAATGAGGTGGTGGTGGACGGCGGAGGTGAGCAGCAGCGACGGGATCGGCGCGTGCTCGGCGTCCGAGTGGCGGTCCGACAGGACGATGAGACGGGCGCCGTTGTCGATGGCCGCGTCGGCCTCGGCGCAGATCTCGTCGATGCGGGCGGCGAGGGAGTCGCCGCCGCCGCTGACCCGGTAGAGGCCGGAGAGGGTCGCGGCCTTCATGCCGGGCATGTCGCCGTCGGCGTTGATGTGGATGAGCTTGGCCAGCTCGTCGTTGTCGATCACCGGGAAGGGCAGGGTGACGCTGCGACAGGAGGCCGCGGTCGGCTCCAGCAGGTTGCTGGCGGGGCCGAGGGAGGAGCGCAGGCTGGTGACCAGCTCCTCGCGGATGGCGTCCAGCGGCGGGTTGGTGACCTGCGCGAACAGCTGGGTGAAGTAGTCGAAGAGCAGTCGCGGACGCTCGCTCAGCGCGGCGATCGGCGAGTCGGTGCCCATGGAACCGAGCGGCTCGCCGCCGGTCTTGGCCATCGGCGCGATGATGACGCGCAGCTCTTCCTCGGTGTAGCCGAAGGTCTGCTGGCGGCGGGTGACCGAGGCGTGGGTGTGCACGATGTGCTCGCGCTCGGGCAGGTCGGAGAGCTCGATCTCGCCGGCCTCCAGCCACTCCGCGTACGGCTTCTCGGCGGCGAGCTGGGCCTTGATCTCGTCGTCCTCGATGATGCGGTGCTCGGCGGTGTCGACGAGGAACATCTTGCCGGGCTGCAGGCGGCCTTTGCGGACGACCCTCGCGGGGTCGATGTCGAGGACGCCGACCTCGGAGCCGAGGACGACGAGACCCTCGTCGGTGACCCAGTAACGGCCGGGGCGCAGTCCGTTGCGGTCGAGGACCGCGCCGACCTGGACGCCGTCGGTGAAGGTGACACAGGCCGGGCCGTCCCAGGGCTCCATCATCGTGGAGTGGAACTGGTAGAAGGCGCGCTGGGCGGCGTCCATGGAGGCGTGGTTCTCCCAGGCCTCCGGGATCATCATCAGCACGGAGTGCGGAAGGGACCGGCCGCCGAGGTGCAACAGCTCCAGAACCTCGTCGAAGGACGCGGAGTCGGAGGCCTCGGGCGTGCAGATGGGGAAGATCCGCTCGATCTTCTCCTGCTCGCCGAAGAGGTCGGAGACGAGCTGGGACTCGCGGGCCGCCATCCAGTTCCGGTTGCCCTTGACCGTGTTGATCTCCCCGTTGTGCGCGACGAAGCGGTACGGGTGGGCGAGCGGCCACGACGGGAAGGTGTTCGTGGAGAAGCGGGAGTGCACGAGCGCGATCGCGGAGGCGAAACGGCGGTCGGACAGGTCCGGGAAGAAGGGCTCCAGCTGGCCGGTGGTCAGCATGCCCTTGTAGACGATGGTCCGCGCGGAGAGCGAGGGGAAGTAGACGCCGACCTCGCGCTCGGCGCGCTTGCGCAGCGCGAAGGCCTTGCGGTCGAGGTCGATGCCCTTGGCGGGCACCGCGGCGCCGTCCGCGACGAAGATCTGCCGGAAGGCGGGCATCGTCGAGCGGGCGGTGGCACCGAGAAGTCCGGGCGCGACCGGTACCTCGCGCCAGCCGAGGACGGTCAGGCCCTCTTCGGCGGCGATGGTCTCGATACGTGAGACGGCCTCGGCGAGGGTCGGGTCCGCGGCCGTCGCCGTCTCCTCCGGGAGGAAGGCGATGCCGACCGCGTAGGAGCCGGCCTCGGGCAGCTCGAATCCGGCCACCTCACGGAAGAACGCGTCCGGGACCTGCGAGAGAATGCCGGCGCCGTCGCCGGAATCGGGCTCGGAGCCGGTGGCGCCGCGGTGCTCCAGGTTACGAAGAACCGTGAGCGCCTGCTCGACCAGCGCATGGCTCGCCTCGCCGGTGAGGGTGGCCACGAAGCCGACGCCACAGGCGTCGTGCTCGTTCCGGGGGTCGTACATACCCTGCGCAGCAGGGCGAGCATCCATGAAGGACCACTTCTGGCCATTCTCGGAATGCTGGGACGGCTGGCGCGGCGTACGCATCGGCTCTCCCGTCGTCGTTGTGTGGCATATGCATTAAGCCGAGGGACGACGCTGGCCCTCTTGGAGTGCAAAATTTCACGCAGGTTACATGATGGGGCGATTCTCGGGAACTGGATATCGCGTACCAACATGCGGACACCGCAGTGCGCGGTGTGGTGACCGCGCTGCGGTGGAAGTAATGGGGGTCGAAGCGGACAGATCGGTGTCCCTCGACCCATGGCAAGGAGAGCGTCGTCGCCCTCCCCGCAGGTGCGCCGCAGGCTTCATTGCCCACAGCGCTTACGGCTCATGCCCCGTGGTTAAGCGTTCGAAACCAGCGAGTAACGGCTACTTATACGGCCCATCGCATAAGTGCACGATCTCCTATCCTACGGCCGCACCGAACAGGTTGCCCAGGGCGTACGTCACACCGGCCGCCGCGCCACCCAGCGCGAGCTGCCGCAGGCCGCTGTACCACCAGCTCCGGGCGGTCACCCGGGCCACCACCGCTCCGCACGCGAAGAGCCCGACGAGCGCGACCAGCACGGCAGGCCACAGCGCGGCCGCCCCCAGCAGATACGGGAGTACGGGCAGCAGCGCGCCCAGCGCGAACGCCCCGAAGGAGGACACCGCGGCGACGGCGGGCGAGGGCAGATCACCGGGGTCGATGCCCAGCTCCTCACGGGCGTGTATCTCCAACGCCTGTTCGGGGTCGCGCGAGAGCTGCCGGGCCACTTCACGGGCGAGCTCCGGCTCGACGCCCCGGGATTCGTAGAGCTCGGCGAGCTCACGCTCCTCGTCCTTGGGGTGCTTCCTCAACTCCCGCCGCTCGACGGCGAGTTCGGCCTCGACGAGTTCGCGCTGCGAGGCGACGGAGGTGTACTCACCGGCGGCCATGGAGAAGGCGCCGGCGGCCAGTCCGGCGAGGCCGGTGATGACGACGGTCTGCTGCGAAACCGCCCCGCCGGCGACACCGGTCATCAGGGCGAGATTGGAGACGAGCCCGTCCATCGCCCCGAAGACGGCGGGCCGCAACCACCCTCCGGTGACATCCCGGTGGGTGTGGTTGTCGCGGTGCGCCTCATGCAGCGCCGCCTCGGTCTCGATGATGGCCATGCCGTCCCCCAACTCGCTCGACTCCGAACCGGAATTAGACTGATTCCAGTTCTCGACAACACTAAAAGTACGCCTCGAATTCCATCCCCGCCAGCAAGGAAAGGCTGCCCTCACCTGCACGTTCACGGTCGCCGCTCATCCGTAGGTGTGATCGCACAAATGTCGACCGGGTGACGCTGGGGCGCCTGAGGCTCGGCCGAACCCCTGCGGTGGGACAGTTCCGAAAAGGGTTTCACTCCCTCGCGAGGGAGCTCCCGGAACCCTCCGGAGGAGAGGCCGCGTATGGCATCGATCGCCTGCATTCCCTCGGTCCCGGCGCCCCAGGACGCCGCCCTGCTCCGCGACAGGGCATGTGGCGCCCTGCTCGGTCTGGCCGTGGGGGACGCGCTCGGCGCCCCCGCCGAGAACATGAAGCCCTCGGAGATCCGCGCCCGCTGGGGCCGCATCACCGGATACGTGGCCGAGAACCCCGCCGGGACGGACGACACGGAGTACGCGATCTTCTCGGGCCTCCTCCTCGCCCGGCACGGCTCGGCCCTCACTCCCGCACATGTGGAGGCGGCCTGGCACCACTGGATCGCCGACCTCGACGAGGGCCCCTTCCGGGGTGCCGGTTTCAGCGAACGCGGCACCCTGGAGAACCTGCGCCGGGGTCTGGCGGCCCCCATCTCGGCCCAGCACCGGCACGCCTGGAGCGACGGTCTCGCCATGCGGGCGGCGCCCTTCGGCGTCTTCGCGGCGGGCCGCCCGGTCGAGGCCGCCCGCCTGGTGGCGATCGACGGCTCGGTGAGCCACGACGGCGAGGGCATCTACGGCGGCCAGGCGGTGGCGGCGGGCGTGGCGGCGGCGATGGCGGGCGCGCCGACCATCGCCGTGGTGGCCTCCGCCCTGGCGGTGGTCCCCGACGACTCCTGGACGGCACGCTCCCTGCGCCGGGCGGTCGCGGTCGCCCACCGGGGCGAACGCGCGGTCCGCTCCGCGGTGGTGATCGGCGGCTACCCCTGGACCGACCTGGCCCCCGAGGCGGTCGCCCTCGCCTTCGGCGCGTACGCGGCGGCCGACGGCGACTTCGCGGAATCGGTGCTGACGGCCGTCAACATGGGCCGCGACGCGGACACGACGGCAGCGGTGGCGGGCGCCCTGGCCGGCGCGACCCGGGGCGCGTCGGCCATCCCGCCCGAGTGGGCGGCAGCCATCGGCCCGGCCCGCGGCACCTGCCTGCCCTCCATGGCGGGCCATCACATCCTCGACATCGCGGAACTGCTGACCCCGGGCGAGGGCGGCAAGTGGGGCGCCGCGAATCCGGCCGTACGAGATCCCGCACCGGACCGAACCGCGTACGTCCTCGCCCCGGACAGCACCCCGGTGGCCGACCCGGAGGTACAGAGGTGAGCCAACCCCAGGACACGAGCACCCCCCTCCACCGTCCGCCCCGGTCTCACCGCCGTCCGCCCCACCCCTTCCGGTGTCCACCCCAACTCCTCGACCGCCCGCCCATCCCTCTCCGGGGGCCGATCCAGCCCCTCGACCGCCCGCCCATCCCCCTCCGGGGTCCGATCCAGCCCCTCCCGCGCCCAATCCAGCCCCTCCGGCGTTTGAGGAGCGGGGGTTCGGGGGCGGAGCCCCCGAGGATGGGACGGGTAGGGGCGGCGGGGGCGAAACACACCACCCACCCCCGAGCCGCAACCCGCACCTCACCCCACCCCCAACCAACGCCGTAACCAAAGTCGAGGTGCCCTCATGAGCAACCGCCGCACCGAAGGACTACTGCTCGGCCTAGCCGCAGGCGACGCCGCCGGCTGGCCCGCCGCCCGCCACCGAGCCGCCCGGATGCCCGAGTGGACCCGCCGCCTCACCCGCGAACTGGACACCTTCGCGGAGCAGAACGCGACCACCACCCTCCCCGTGCCGATCGCCCTCAACCAGCCCCCGGAACCCCTCCGTCTCGGCCCCTCGGACGACGCGGAGTGGGCCGCGTTCACGGCCGAGGCCCTGCTGCGGGCCGGGGACGACGGCGTCCTGGGCGACCTGAGCCGGGAACGCCGGGCGCGAGCCGCCATCGACCTGTCCTGGAACGCGGTCGCCAGCGAGGTCGCGGCCGCCGCCGACCGTGCCCCCGAGGTCGAGTCCGCGGTACTGCCACTGCGTGCCCGTATCTCCGTGCGGGCCGGCCTCGGCAACCTCGCCGCCGGTCTGCGCCCGCCGGCCACCGGCCACGACAATCCGCACTTCTTCGACGACGCGGCCTGCGTACGGGCCTGTGTGCTGGCGCTGGCCCACCCGGGCGATCCCCGACTCGCCGCCGAACTGGCCGAGTTCGACGCCCGCTACACCCAGGACGGTGACGGTGTCCACGGCGCCCGCGCGATGGCGGCGGCACTCTCACTGGCGCTGGTCGGCGAGGAGGTCGAGGCCTGTGTGACGGCGGCGCTGGCGGAACTCCCGGAGTGCACCGAGATCGGCCGGAACGCCCGGCACGCGCTGAAACTCGCGCAGGACGCGGAGAGCGCGTTCGCCCTGGTCCCGCTCCTGGAGCACCAGATCGTCGACCACGTCTACAGCTACGGCATCGCCGCCGCCGAGACGGTCCCGGTCGCCCTCGCGCTGGCCACCGCCGCACAGGGCCGGATCGCCGAAGCGGTCCCGGCGGCGGCCTGTCTGTCGCGGGTCGCGGACTCGGCGCCGGCACTCGCGGGCGCCCTCACCGGCGCGCTGGGCGGCGGCGACACGATCCCGGCGGCCTGGCGGGACGCCTGCCGCACCCTCTCCGGCTGCGCCCTTCCCAGGCTCACCGGCACCGACCTCGTGGAACTCGCCGAACTGCTGGAAGCCACACAACGGGTCACCCCTGGAGGATGATTCGCGACATGACGCCCAAAAGACAAGAAAGCCAGGCCGTTGGTCTGGAAGAGCGGATCACCGGCGCCCTGGTCGGCGCGGCCGTCGGTGACGCGCTCGGCGGGCCCGTCGAGGGCTACTCCCCCGAGCAGATCCTCGAACGCCACGCGGGCCGCGTCCACGGCATCGTCGGCCCCTGGAACGGGGACGCCTGGCGCACGGCCCGCCCGATCGCCCCGTACCACAAGGGCGACGGCCACGTCACCGACGACACCTTGATGACCCATGCGCTGGTGCGGGTGTACGCCCAGGTCCGCGACCATCTTGACGCGTACGCGATCGCCGACCACCTGGTCCCCGACCTGATGACCAACCCGCGCTGGATCCCGGAGCTGGAGGCCGAGGCACTCCCCCTGCAGCGCGTCTTCCTGGCGGAGAAGTGGCTGGTGGCCCGACTCCACTACGGCCACATCGACCCCCGCGAGGCAGGCGTGGGCAACATCGTCAACTGCGGTGCGGCGATGTACGTGGCCCCGGTCGGCCTGGTCAACGCGGCCAACCCGGCGGGCGCGTACGCCGAGGCCCTCGACCTCGCGGGCGCCCACCAGTCCTCGTACGGCAGGGAGGCGGCAGCTGTCTTCGCGGCGGCGGTGGCGGCGGCGTGTGCCCCGGACGCGACCCCCGACTCGGTGATCGGCAACTGCCTCTCCCTGGCGAAGGACGGCACCCGGGCGGCGATCGAGACGGTGTGCGAAGTGGCCTCCCGTTACTCGGACTTCGAGTCGGCGCTACGGCCCCTGCGGGAGGCGGTGACTCCGTACGACACGGTCGGCGCGGACTACCGCAGCCCGTCGCTGGGCGCCCGTCGTCCGTCCCGTCTCCACACGATCGAGGAACTCCCGGTGGCGCTGGGCATGTTGGTGGTGTCGGGCGGTGACTTCCGGCATGCGGTGCTGGGTTCGGTGAACTACGGCCGCGACTGCGACTCGATCGCCACGATGGCCGGGGCGCTCGCCGGGGCGCTGGGCTCCGAGGTGCCGTCCGACTGGTCGAAGTCGGTCGCGGAGGCGAGCCGCCTCGACCTGTGGGAACCCGCCCGGACACTGACCGAGGTGACCCGGGAGATCTTCGACCGGGATGTGCGCCAACGCCGTTCCCACGAGAGGGCGTTCGCCCGGCTCAGGAGCGCGGGATGCTCCGACTGACCTGGGTCCAGCCGGAGGACCTGATCGGCCACGAGCTGCGCCAGGCGGCCCAGGACGGCCGAGAGCCCGGCAGAATCGCCGCCCGCTGGCGAGCGGCTGGCGGACCGGAAGCCCCGACCGTCGCGGGCGCGTCGTCCGGTCCGGTCTCCCGTTACCTGCGGCTGCTGGCCGAGGACCTGCTCGACGAACTGGCTGACCTGCCAAGCAGGTTGGCGGACGACGAGCCGACGGACCTGCCCCGGATCCGGGCACTGTGCCCCGACTGGCCCGCCCAGTCCGCCCAGCCCCAGCCCGTGCCCGTGCCCGGCCCGCAGCGCCTGGAAGCCGCGTGGCTGGGCAGAGCGGCCGGCTGTCTCCTCGGCAAACCGGTGGAGAAACTTCCCCTCACCGCCATCCGCCAACTCGCCCGGTCCACCGGCAACTGGCCCCTGAACACATGGTTCACCGCCAGAGGGGTCCCCGAGGAACTCGCTGCGGCACACCCCTGGAACCGCCGGTCGGCGACAACCTCGCTCGCCGAGAACATCGACGGCATGCCCGAGGACGACGACCTCAACTACCCCCTTCTGTGCCTCCTGTTGCTCCAACGCCACGGCCCCCGCTTCACCACCACGGACGTGGCGCGACTCTGGCTGGACGAACTCCCCGCGGGCCGCACCTTCACGGCCGAGCGCATCGCCTACCGAAACCTCCTGTGCGGCCTGGAACCCCCGCTCACCGCCCGCCACCGCAACCCGTTCCGCGAATGGATCGGCGCCCTGATCCGGGCCGACGTGCACGGCTGGACCAACCCCGGCGACCCGGCCGGCGCCGCCGAACAGGTGTACCGCGACGCCACCCTCACCCACACGGCGAACGGTGTCTACGCGGCGATGTTCACGGCGGCCACCATCGCCGTGGCCGCCACCGGCACCCACGACGTCCACACCTGCCTGAGCGCCGGCCTGACCGTGGTCCCCCCACGCTCCCGGCTGGCCGAAGCGGTCCGCCACGGCATCCAACTGGCCCGATCCCACCGTGACTTCACGACCGTCGTGGACGAACTGCACGCCACCCACGCGTCCACCTACCACTGGGTCCACGCCGTCCCCAACACCGCCCTGATCGCCGCCGCGCTCACCCACGCCGACGGCGACTTCACCGGCTCCATCTGCCGTGCGGTGTCCGGCGGCCTGGACACCGACTCCAACGGAGCGACCGCCGGCAGCATCGCCGCCCTCCTCGCGGGCTCCCCCGCCGCCCTCCCCGACCGCTGGACCAGCCCCCTGAAGAACCGACTCGCCACCTCTGTCGCGGACTTCAACGGCACCGGCTTCGACACCCTCGCCCGACTGACCCACTCCCTCACCCACGCCCCCGGCGGCAAGAGCGCGGGCACCGACACCGAGGCCCGGTACACGCCATGAACACACCACAGTCGAACGCACCGGAACCGAACGTACTGGAACGGGTCGCCCCCGCACCTCGCGCGACCTCTCCCGCGGCCCCCCTCGCCGGCCTCCGCGTTCTCGACCTGGCCACCCTGTTCGCCGGCCCGCTGGCCGCCACCATGCTCGGCGACTTCGGCGCCGAGGTGATCAAGATCGAGCATCCGGTGAAGCCGGACCCGTCCCGGGGGCACGGCCCGTCCAAGGACGGCATCGGTCTCTGGTGGAAGCTGCTGGGCCGCAACAAGCGCACGATGACCCTCGACCTCTCCCGCCCCGGCGGCCGGACCACCCTCCTCCGGCTCGCCGCCACCGCCGATGTCGTCATCGAGAACTTCCGTCCGGGCACCCTGGAGAAGTGGGACCTGGGCTGGCCCGAGCTGTCCGCCGCCAACCCCCGCCTGGTCCTCGCCCGGGTCACCGCCTTCGGCCAGTTCGGCCCGTACGCCCATCGCCCCGGCTTCGGCACCCTCGCCGAGGCGATGAGCGGCTTCGCCGCGATCACCGGCGAGCCGGACGCACCCCCGACGCTCCCGCCCTTCGGCCTCGCCGACTCGATCGCGGGCCTGGCCACGGCGTACGCCGTCATGACGGCACTGTCCGCGCGCGAGCGAACCGGCGAGGGCCAGGTCGTCGACATGGCGATCATCGAGCCGATCCTCACCGTCCTGGGCCCGCAGCCGCTCTGGTACGACCAGTTGGGCCACGTCCAGCCGCGCACCGGCAACCGTTCGCAGAACAACGCCCCCCGCAACACCTACCGCACGGCCGACGGCACCTGGGTCGCCGTGTCGACCTCGGCCCAGTCGATCGCCGAACGCGTGATGCGCCTGGTCGGCCGCCCCGAGCTGATCGACGAGCCCTGGTTCGCCACCGGCGCCGACCGCGCCCGCCACGCGGACGTCCTCGACGAGGCGGTCGGCACCTGGATCGGCCGCCACGCCCACTCCGAGGTCATCGCGGCCTTCGAGAAGGCGGAGGCGGCGGTGGCGCCGGTCCAAGACGTACGGGAGGTGATGACCGACCCGCAGTACCAGGCCCTCGACACCATCACCACGGTCGACGACCCCGAACTCGGCCCGATCCGCATGCAGAACGTCCTCTTCCGTCTCTCCGCGACCCCCGGCGCGATCCGCTGGGCTGGCCGCCCGCACGGCGCGGACACCGCGTCCGTCCTCACCGAACTGGGCCTGACCAACCCCGAGATCGACGCCCTGCGCACCGAGGGAGCCTTGTGAAGGACTACCCCCTGACCTGGCTCTACGTCCCCGGCGACCGCCCCGAGGTGGTGTCCAAGGCCCTTGCCTCCGGCGCCGACGTGATCGTCGTCGACCTGGAGGACGCGGTCGCCCCCGACCGCAAGGAGTACGCCCGCACAGCCACCGCCGAACGCCTGGCCGACCCCCAGCCGGTCCCGGTCCATGTCCGGATCAACGCCCTGGACTGCCCTCTGGCCGACCTCGACCTCCGGGCCCTCGAAGACCTTCCCGGCGTTTCCGGCCTACGGCTCCCGAAGGTGACGACACCGAAGGACGTCGTACGCGTGGCCGCCCGCACGTCCACTACCGCGACCGCGACCGCCGAGGCAGGACCCCCACTCCACGCCCTCCTCGAAACCGCCCTCGGCATCGAACACGCCTTCGCCATCGCGACCGCCCACCCCGCCCTGCACGGCATCGCGCTCGGCGAGGCCGACCTACGGGCCGACCTGGGGGTACGTGGAGACGCGGGCCTGGACTGGTGCCGCTCCCGGGTCGTCGTGGCCGCACGGGCCGCCGGACTCGCTCCGCCGCCCCAGTCGGTCCACCCGGACACCCGGGACCTCGACACCCTGGCCGCGTCCTGCGCCCACGGCCGCGCCCTGGGCTTCCTGGGCCGGGCGGCCATCCACCCCCGCCAGCTCCCGGTGATCGAACGCGCCTACCTCCCCACCCCGGAGGAGATCGAGGACGCCGAGCAGATCGTCAAGGCGGCGGCGACGGACGAGGGCGCACAGGCCCTCCCCGACGGCCGCTTCATCGACGCGGCGGTGGTGGCGGCAGCCCGCAGAACCCTGTCCCTGGCCGACCGCGACCGCCCCTGACCCGCACAACGAAGGAGGGCGCCCCGATCCCCGGGGCGCCCTCGTCGTCGTACGGCCGACACCTAACTCTTCTTGGTCGGCTCCGCCGCGGCCTTGTCCTCCGCCTTGACCAAGGGGTCGACCTCGCCGTCGGTGTCGGCCTCGGCCTTCACCTCCGCGGATTCCGCATCGCTCTCGGCACCCTCGGCACCCTCGGTGCCTTCGGCACCGTCCGCCGCCGAACCGTCGGGGACATCCGGCTCCACGACGTCCTCCCGGCCCGGCCGCTTCTTCGCCGAGAGCACGAAGTAGACGACCGCGGCGATGAAGACGAAGATCGCGGTCCAGTTGTTGAGCCGCATGCCCAGGATGTGGTGGGCGTCGTCGACGCGCAGGTACTCGATCCAGAAGCGGCCCACGCAGTAGGTCGCGACGTACAGCGCGAACGCCCGTCCGTGCCCGAGCGTGAAGCGGCGGTCGGCCCAGATGACCACCAGCGCGACACCGACGCACCACAGGGACTCGTACAGGAACGTCGGGTGGTAGTAGCCCGGGACCCGGCCGTCCGTCGAGGAGGTGATGTGCAGGGCCCAGGGGACGGTGGTCTCCCGGCCGTACAGCTCCTGGTTGAACCAGTTGCCCCACCGCCCGCAAGCCTGTGCGAGGGCGATGCCGGGGGCGAGCGCGTCGGCCCACGCGGGCAGCGGGATGCCCCGCCGTCGGCAGCCGATCCACGCGCCCAGCCCGCCGAGGGCGATCGCGCCCCAGATACCGAGGCCGCCCTCCCAGATCTTGAAGGCGTCCACCCAGTCACGGCCGTCGCTGAAGTACAGCTCGTAGTCCGTGATCACGTGGTAGAGGCGGCCACCGACCAGACCGAAGGGCACGGCCCAGACCGCGATGTCGGCCACCGTGCCGGGTCGGCCACCGCGGGCGAGCCAGCGCTTGTTGCCGAGCCAGACCGCGACGAAGACTCCGATGATGATGCAGAACGCGTAGCCGCGCAGCGGAATGGGTCCAAGGTGCAGCACCCCGCGCGACGGACTGGGAATGTAGGCGATTTCCATGGCAGTCCCGACGCTACCTTGACGGACGCGAAGGATGTGAGCCGCCCCGGGCAACGGCTCCATAACGGGCGGTGCCCCCGGTTCCGCTCAGGACGGTGAACCGGAGGCACTCGGGAGGCCCTGCGAACGCCCGGGCCCTACGCCTTGTCGGCGGCCTCGACCATCTGTTTCAGCTTCGCCGGGGTCATCGTCTGGTCCTGGTAGATGTTCTTGCCGTTGAGCAGCACGGTCGGCGTGCCGCCGAAACCGCCGCTCTGGAAGGCCTGGTTCGACTTCACCACCCAGCTGTTGTGCGTACCGTCCTCGACACACGTCCGGAACGTGGGTGTGTCGAGCCCGTCGACCTTGGCCGCCAGCTCGACGAGCGCGCTGTCCTTCGCGAAGGCGTCGTCGGTCTCCTGCGGCTGGTTCTCGTACAGCACGTCGTGGTACGCCCGGAACTTGCCGGCGTCCTGGGCGCAGGCGGCGGCGTTGGCCGCGTGGCGGGAGCCGCTGCCGCGCAGGTTGCCGTCAATGATCGTCGCCAGGTGGTACTCCACCTTCAGCTTGCCCGCGGCCGTCAACTCATGAATGGTCGAGCGGTAGTTGGTCTCGAAGGCCTGGCAGGCCGGACAGCGGAAGTCCTCCCACACCGTGAGCGTCGACTTGGCGCTCTCCTCGCCCACGGGGATCGCGAGGCTGTCCTTGCCCTGCGCGCCCGAGGGCGCCACGACCGGGCCGGCGGTCTTGCTCTTGCTGTCCTTTCCGGTGTTCGCGGCGACAACGCCGATCACCGCCGCCAGGCCCAGCACGCAGACGACACTGGCGCCCACGATCAACGCCCGCCGCCGCTTCTCCGCGGACTTCTGCTTCTCACGCTCGACCGCCAGCCGCTCGCGGGCGGTGCGCTTTCCGTCACGATTCTTCTCGCTCACACCCCGCAGAACGAACCGGGGAGACGCATTGCGCCTCCCCGGCCCCAGGTCCACCCGTTCGGGCGACCTGTGCGAAATGTCCTGCCTGTTTGCCCGGCCCGTCTACGCCGTGCCGCGTACGCCCTTCGCGAGGTCGGCGGCGAGTTTCCGCACCGCCTCGACACCGGCCGCGTGGTCCGGCGCGTCGAGCATTCGCTTCACGAAGGCCGACCCGACGATCACCCCGTCGGCGAAGCCGGCGACCTCGGCGGCCTGGGCCGCGTCGGAGACGCCGAGTCCGACACAGACGGGCAGGTCGGTGCCGGTGCCCCGGGTTCGCCGGACCAGGTCCTGGGCCTGGGCGCCGACCGACACCCGGGTCCCCGTGACGCCCATGAGCGAGGCGGCGTACACGAAGCCGCTGCCGGCCGCCGTGATCTCGGCGAGCCGCGCGTCCCTGCTGCTGGGCGCGACGACGAACACGGTGGCGAGCCCGTGCTTCTCGGCGTGCTCCCTCCACAGCGCCGACTCCTGCACGGGCAGGTCGGGCAGAATGCACCCGGCGCCGCCCGCCGCCGCGAGCTCGGCGGTGAAGCGCTCGACGCCGTAGCGGTCGATGGGGTTCCAGTACGTCATGACGAGCACCGGCTTCCCGGTGGCCTCGTACGCCTCCCGGACCGTGCGCATCACGTCCGCGATCTTGACCCCGCCGCGCAGGGCGATGTCGTCGGCGGTCTGGATGACGGGCCCGTCGAGCACCGGGTCGCTGTGCGGCAGTCCGACCTCGACGATGTCGGCGCCGCCGTCGAACACGGCCTTGATGGCGTCGATCCCGCCGTTGACGGTCGGGAACCCGGCGGGGAGGTACGCGATGAGCGCGGCCCGGCCCTCGGCCCTGGCACCGGCGAGGGTGTCCGACAGCAGCTGGATGTTCCCGCTCACTTGGCGTCCCCCTCGATCTCGGCGGTGTCGGCCGCGTTCGCGGCGACCTCGGCGTCGGTGTCGTACAGGTCGAAGTACCGGGCGGCGGTGTCCATGTCCTTGTCGCCGCGCCCGGAGAGGTTGATGACGATCAGCCCGTCCTTGCCCAGCTCCTTGCCGACCTCGAGCGCCCCGGCCAGCGCGTGTGCGCTCTCGATGGCCGGGATGATGCCCTCGGTACGGGACAGCAGGCGCAGCGCCTGCATGGCGGCGTCGTCGGTGACCGCGCGGTACTCGGCGCGACCGCTGTCCTTGAGGTAGGAGTGCTCGGGCCCGATGCCCGGGTAGTCGAGTCCGGCGGAGATCGAGTAGGGCTCGGTGATCTGCCCTTCCTCGTCCTGCAGGACGTAGGACCGCGACCCGTGCAGGATGCCGGGCTCACCGGCGGTGAGGGTGGCCGCGTGCTCGCCGGTCTCGACACCGTGTCCGGCGGGCTCGCACCCGATGAGCCGGACGTCGGCGTCGGGGATGAAGGCGTGGAAGAGCCCGATGGCGTTGGACCCGCCGCCCACACAGGCGATGGCGGCGTCGGGCAGCCGTCCAGCCCGCTCGAGGAGCTGCCTCCGGGCCTCGACACCGATCACCCGGTGGAAGTCGCGCACCATGGCGGGGAAGGGGTGCGGGCCGGCCACGGTCCCGAACAGGTAGTGCGTGCGGTCCACGTTGGCGACCCAGTCGCGGAACGCCTCGTTGATGGCGTCCTTGAGGGTGCGCGACCCGGACTTCACGGCGATGACCTCGGCGCCGAGCATGCGCATCCGGGCGACGTTGAGGGCCTGGCGCTGGGTGTCGATCTCGCCCATGTAGATGGTGCATTCGAGCCCGAACAGCGCACAGGCGGTCGCGGTGGCGACCCCGTGCTGACCGGCCCCGGTCTCGGCGATGACCCGGGTCTTGCCCATCCGCCGGGTGAGCAGCGCCTGCCCGAGCACGTTGTTGATCTTGTGGGACCCGGTGTGGTTCAGGTCCTCCCGCTTGAGGAAGACCCGGGCGCCCCCGGCGTGCTCAGCGAACCGGGGCACCTCGGTGAGGGAGCTGGGCCGGCCGGTGTAGTGGACGAGCAGATCGTCGAGCTCACGGGCGAACTCCGGGTCGGACTTCGCCTTGTCGTACTCGACGGCAACCTCGTCCACGGCGGCGACAAGCGCCTCCGGAATGAACTTGCCACCAAAGGCACCGAAGTACCCGTCGACGTTGGGCACTTGACCGGCCGGATCAGGAATGAAGAACTCACTGGACATACGGCTGCTACCTCGCAGGGGCCGCGAAGCCCCGGGGTTGATCTGGACAGAGGAGGCGTGAGAGGGCTGAGCAGAGCGGCGCCTGAGAAAACACGGGGGCGCCGAAGACGCGCCCATTAAGGGGCGCGGGGAACTGCGCGACCAGCCACAGTGGACCTGCAGCCGAAAACGCACCCCTACCTACTGCCAAGCCCCGCAGGGCCATCGCATCCCGTTGACCTGTCCAGGCTCATCCCCGATGACATACCGAACCCGCCGCCCGTGCACACGCCTCGCAGGCGCCCTGCAGCCACGCGGACGGCAGCCGCGCGCGAGGCGGGCGTACCGGTCCATGGGTGTCAGGGTGAGTGTCATCGGGGCCAACTCTAGCGGGAGATCAGCCGCGCCCGTGCCGCAGCGCGGGGTGCTCCCCCGCCGCGACCAGGTCCGACACCGCGGACCTGGGGTCGCGCCCGGTGACGAGTGACTCGCCGACCAGCACCGCGTCGGCACCCGCGTTGGCGTACGCGATCAGATCGTGCGGGCCGCGGACACCGGACTCGGCGATCTTGACGATGCTGTCGGGGATCTCGGGGGCGACCCGCTCGAACGTGGTGCGGTCGACCTCCAGGGTCTTCAGGTTGCGCGCGTTGACGCCGATGATCCGGGCCCCCGCGTCCACCGCCCGCTCGACCTCGTCCTCGTCGTGCACCTCGACGAGCGGGGTGAGTCCGATGGACTCGGCGCGCTCGATGAGGGACTCCAGGGCCGACTGGTCGAGGGCGGAGACGATCAGCAGGGCCAGATCGGCCCCGTACGCCCGCGCCTCCCACAGCTGGTAGGACGTGACGATGAAGTCCTTGCGCAGCACCGGGATGTCCACCTGGGCGCGCACCGCCTCCAGGTCCGCCAGCGAGCCGCCGAAGCGGCGCTGTTCGGTGAGGACGGAGATGACGGCGGCGCCACCCGCCTCGTAGTCCGACGCGAGGCCGGCCGGGTCGGCGATGGCCGCCAGCGCGCCCTTGGAGGGGCTGGACCGCTTGACCTCGCAGATGACCTTGACGCCCTCGCCGCGCAGTGCGGCGACCCCGTCCTTGGCCGCTGGAGCCTTCGCCGCGCGCTCCTTGAGCTCGTCGAGGCTGACGCGCGCCTGCCGCTCCGCGAGGTCGGCACGGACTCCGTCGATGATCTCGTCGAGCACACTCACGCGAGCGGCCCCCTTTCAGACGGTAGGCGATTGGCTGTTCAAGCCATTCACACCACAGAAGCTGCACAAACTGTCAAAGCTGGTCACCCCGATGGTATCCGGAGGAAGGCGTGGCCCTCACATCCGGTTGACACCGGTCCCACTACCTGGACATCCACCATTTGATCAAGGGTGGAGCCAGCCACCGAACGGCAGGTTCCGGACAACCGTGAAGACCAGCAGCAATGCTCCAAGACTCCACAGCTGCACCGGGCCGAGGTCGATCCTCATCGGGCGTCCGCGCGCCGCGTGGACCACCCAGACGGTCCACAGGACGGCGAAGGCCACGTACCCCGCCACGGCGAGCGCGTTGGCCCCGAGCGCCGTCACCCAGTCTCCGTGGACGAAGGCGTAGGCGCTGCGCAGACCGCCGCAGCCCGGGCAGTACACGCCGGTCAGACGCAGGAGCGGGCAGACCGGGTAGTGGCCGGGTTCGTTGGGGTCGACCGTCCCGACGTACGCGAAGGCCCCGACGACGGCCGCCAGTACCCCGGCGGGCACGGCCACCCGGCCCAGGACGGCGCCGGCGCCCGACGACACGCCTTGTTGAGCCCGCTCGGTGTTCACCCCACGCATTCTGCCCCCTGCGGGGCGTACACGCGCGAAGGGCGGCTCCGGCGCTTTCGCCGGGCCGCCCCTGCCAGTCCGAAAACCGGTCCCCTACGGGGTTCAGCTCTCGGCACCCGCCGGTTCGCCCGCGACCTTGTGGCCCTGGCGGCCCTGGGTGGTGGGCTTCTGCTTGCCGAGGCCCATCGCGGCCATGATCCAGCCGACGACACCGCCGAGGACCACGACCACCATGCCGGCCCAGAAGCCCACCGGCTCGGCCATCACCATGAAGGCGCCCGATACGCAGAAACCGATGACGGTGATGGTGACGCCGGTCCAGGCGGCCAAAGTGTGACCGTGGCTGTTGCCCGCCATGACTTGCTCCTCGTTGCTGAGTTGCTGGTTGTTGAATGCAGTACGTGGTGAGCTGGACGCTCGTCGCCCATTGTCACGCACGCGCACGCGTGGGAGACGCCCGGGGTCAACACAGCGAGTCGCCTCGGCGGGCTATGCCCCGGTCGGGTCCTCGCCCCGGTCGAGGGCCTTCCAGATCTCCTCGGGCCGCTCCGGGTCCACGGCCGCCGCCCGGCGGCGCGGTCGCGGGGCTCCGCCGCGCTCGTACCGTCCGGACATGGCGGGCCACAGGCGGCCGTAGCGCAGGGCGAGGAGTCCGGCGAGGAGGATCAGCGCGCCGCCGACTGCGGCCGCGTACGGCCAGGCGGTGTGGCTGAGGGTGCTCACCGTGGCCGCGGTGTCGCCGGTGGCCCGTGCGGCCTTCTCGTCGAGGGCCGAGCTGTCGGAGGCGCCGAGGACGGCTGCGGCGACCGTGCCGGCGCCGGACAACGCGAGCAGTGCGGCGACCAGGAGACGGCCGGAGCGGCGGACGGCGAAGACGGCGACGAGCGCGGCGAGGCCCACTATGGCGAGGGCGGCGGGCACGCCCGTGACGTCGCTGCCGCTGGCGGTCAGTGGGAAGGCGCCGCCGGCGACGGTCGCGGTGCCCTCCGACCATCGCTGGCGGGTGGCGAGCAGCGCGACAGCCGCGCCGAGCGCGCCGGCCAGCAGGGCGACGGCGAGGCTGAGGCGGCCGGCCCGGCCGGGAAGGGCCGCCTCGGAACGGGGGGAAGGTACGGGTACGGCAGTCACGTACCCCACTATGTCCTGAACCCCGGGCACACCGTCACCCGGGGCTCACGTGAGAAGCGCCCCATTCGCGGCCCCGTCGGGAAACGCCCTACTGTCCGAGGCGGTTCGCCGTGTGGACCGCGCGCAGGACCGCCGCCGCCTTGTTGCGGCACTCGTTGTCCTCCGCGACCGGGTCGGAGTCGGCGACGACTCCGGCGCCCGCCTGGACGTACGCCGTGCCGTCGCGCAGAAGGGCCGTGCGGATGGCGATGGCGGTGTCCGAGTCACCGGCGAAGTCGAGGTAGCCGACGGCGCCGCCGTACAACCCCCGCCTGGACGGCTCCAGTTCGTCGATGATCTGCATCGCGCGCGGCTTGGGCGCTCCGGAGAGCGTGCCGGCCGGGAAACAGGCGGTCAGGACGTCGAACGCGGTGCGCCCTGCCGCCACGCGGCCGGTGACGGTCGAGACGATGTGCATGACGTGCGAGTACCGCTCGACGGACATGAAGTCGACGACCTCGACGGAGCCGGGCTCGCAGACCCGCCCGAGGTCGTTGCGCCCGAGGTCGACGAGCATGAGGTGCTCGGCGCGTTCCTTGGGGTCGGCGAGCAGTTCGTCGGCGAGGGCCTGGTCCTCCTGCGGGGTCGCCCCGCGGTGCCGGGTGCCCGCGATGGGGTGGACCATCGCGCGTCCGTCCTCGACCTTGACGAGGGCCTCGGGGGACGAGCCGACGACGTCGAACCCGTCGAAGCGGAACAGGTACATGTACGGGGACGGGTTGGTGGCCCGCAGAACCCGGTAGACGTCCAGCGCGCTTGCCGTGCAGGGTGTCTCGAAGCGCTGGGAGGGGACCACCTGGAAGGCCTCCCCGGCCCGGATCCGCTCCTTGATGTCCTCGACGGCCACCTGGTAGTCGGGGCCGCCCCACAGGGCCGTGTACTCGGGGAGCTCGGAGGGCGGGAGCACAGCGGGCGGCTGGGCGACCGCGCGCGAGAGGTCGGCCTGCATGGCGTCGAGGCGGGCCACGGCGTCGGCGTAGGCCTCGTCCACGCCTGTGTCGAGGTCGTTGTGGTTGATCGCGTTGGCGATCAACAGGACCGAGCCCTCCCAGTGGTCCATGACGGCCAGATCGCTGGTGAGCAGCATGGTCAGCTCGGGCAGCTTGAGGTCGTCGCGCTCGCCGGGACCGATCTTCTCCAGGCGGCGCACGATGTCGTACCCCAGGTAGCCGACCATGCCGCCGGTGAAGGGCGGCAGGCCCTCCTCGTGGGGCGTGTGGAGGGTCTCGATGGTGGCCCGCAGGGCGGCGAGCGGGTCGCCGTCCGTGGGCACGCCCACGGGCGGGGTGCCCAGCCAGTGGGCCTGGCCGTCGCGGGCCGTGAGGGTGGCGCTGGAGCGGACGCCGACGAAGGAGTAGCGGGACCAGGACCGACCGTTCTCCGCGGACTCCAGCAGGAAGGTGCCGGGGCGCTCGGCGGCGAGCTTGCGGTAGAGCGCGACCGGGGTGTCGCCGTCGGCGAGGAGCTTGCGGGTGACGGGGATGACGCGCCGGTCGGTGGCCAGCTTGCGGAAGGTCTCGAGGTCCATGGCGGCTGACCTTACTGACCCTGTGGCAGTGCGCCGGAATCGGCGTCCTCGAACGACACATCGAGCAGGACGTCGGCGTCGAAGCAGTTGCGCGCACCGGTGTGGCAGGCGGCGCCGACCTGGTCGACCTTGACGAGCACGGTGTCGGCGTCGCAGTCGAGGGCGACGGACTTCACGTGCTGGAAGTGGCCGGAGGTGTCGCCCTTGACCCAGTACTCCTGACGGCTGCGCGACCAGTAGGTGCAGCGGCCCGTGGTCAGGGTGCGGTGCAGCGCCTCGTCGTCCATCCAGCCGAGCATGAGCACCTCACCGGTGTCGTACTGCTGGGCCACGGCGGGGACGAGCCCGTCGGGGCCGCGCTTGAGGCGCGCGGCGATCTCCGGGGCCAGGGGGCTGGGGCCGTCGGGCCTGCTGGGCGGGGGCGTGCTGCTGGTCATGGGGCCATTGTGCCGCGCCCCACTGACAGTCCCGCCGGTATGTCCACTGAGTGGATAGGGGCGGCGCGGAGCGCCTCGGTGAGGGGTGGTGGCCGGGCGACGGGTGGGCGGACTCGGGGGGCGGCCGTAGGCTTGCTGGCATGTCTACCTACGCGAAGCGTGAACGACTTCTTCTCGCCGACCTGTTGGAGACCGAGGGTCCCGACGCCCCGACGCTGTGCGAGGGCTGGCGGACCCGGGATCTCGCCGCCCATGTGGTGGTGCGCGAGCGCCGCCCGGACGCCGCCGGGGGGCTGCTGATCAAGCAGCTGGGCTCCCGCCTGGAGCGGGTGATGGCGGAGTTCGCCGACAAGCCGTACGAGGAGCTGATCCAGCTGATCCGTACGGGCCCGCCGCGTTTCTCGCCGTTCTCGCTGAAGCAGGTCGACGAGGCGTCGAACACGGTCGAGTTCTACGTCCACACGGAGGACGTCCGCAGGGCACGCCCGGACTGGACGCCCCGCGAGCTGGACCCGGTCTTCCAGGACGCCCTGTGGTCCCGCCTGGAGCGCACCGCCCGGCTGACGGGCCGCGGCGCGGCGACGGGCCTGGTGCTGCGCCGTCCGGACGGCCAGACGGCGGTCGCCCATCG
Organism: Streptomyces sp. NBC_01390; assembly: GCF_045040105.1. Lineage (NCBI taxonomy): Bacteria > Bacillati > Actinomycetota > Actinomycetes > Kitasatosporales > Streptomycetaceae > Streptomyces > Streptomyces sp. NBC_01390. The sequence goes on from NZ_CP109551.1 coordinate 3,210,273, forward strand.
CGGCACCCCGGTGGTCACGGTGACCGGCGAACCGTCCGAACTGCTGCTGTTCGCCTACGGCCGGCAGAACGTCGCCGACGTGCAGCTGGAGGGCGACAAGGACGCGATCACCAAGCTGCACGAGTCAAAACAGCTCGGCATCTGAGCCGCGCCCCTGGACCTGCGCCCCCGAAGGGGTGCAGGTCCAGGGGCGCGGGGAACTGCGCGACCAGCCACAACGAACCCGCGGCGAAAAACGCCACTCAGCGAACAGGATGTCCCGCCGCGCGCAGCGCACCCTTGACCTGCCCGATCCGAAGATCCCCGAAGTGGAAGACGGACGCGGCCAGAACGGCGTCCGCGCCCGCGCCGACGGCCGGCGCGAAGTCGGCCAGTCGCCCCGCTCCCCCACTGGCGATCAGCGGCACGCGCACATGCTTGCGCACGGCCTCGATCATCTCGATGTCGTAGCCGTCCTTCGTACCGTCCGCGTCCATCGAGTTGAGCAGAATCTCACCGGCGCCCAGCTCGGCGGCCTGGTGCGCCCACTCGACCGCGTCGATGCCGGTGCCGCGCCGGCCGCCGTGGGTGGTGACCTCGAAGGACCCGGAGTCGGTGCGGCGGGCGTCCACCGACAGCACAAGCACCTGTCGGCCGAACCGCTCGGCGATCTCGCGGATCAGGTCGGGACGCGCGATGGCGGCCGTGTTGACGCCGACCTTGTCGGCGCCGGCGCGCAGCAGCTTGTCGACGTCCTCGGCCGCGCGCACCCCGCCGCCCACGGTGAGCGGGATGAACACCTGCTCGGCGGTGCGGCGCACCACGTCGTAGGTGGTCTCGCGGTTGCCCGAGGAGGCGGTGATGTCCAGGAACGTCAGTTCGTCGGCGCCCTCGGCGTCGTACACCTTGGCCATCTCGACGGGGTCGCCCGCGTCGCGGAGGTTCTGGAAGTTGACGCCCTTGACGACCCGGCCGTTGTCCACGTCCAGGCAGGGGATGACTCGTACGGCCAGGGTCATGCCGCGGGCTCCCCTCGGAACGCCTCCACCTCGACCTCGACGACCAGGCTGGGGTCCACGAGGCCGGAGACGATGATCATGGACGCGGCGGGCCGCACGGAGTCGAAGAGCTCCTTGTGGGCGCGCCCGACGTCGTCCACGTCCCGCGCGTGGGTGAGGTACATGCGCGTGCGCACGACGTCGCCCGGGCCGAGACCCAGCTGCTCCAGCGCCGCGAAGGCGACGTTGAAGGCGTTGACCGTCTGCTCGTACGGACCGCCGCCGGCGATCTCGCCGTCCACTATCGAGGTGCAGCCGGAGACCAGCACCAGGCCGTTCGGCAGTTCCACCGCTCGGGAGTACCCGAAGGTGTCCTCCCAGGGCGCACCGGTCGTGACACGCCGTACGTCGCTCACTGAGCCACCGCCTCCAGGGCCTCTTCCAGGGTGAACGCCTTCGCGTACAGGGCCTTCCCGACGATGGAGCCCTCGACACCGAGCGGCACCAGCTCGGCGATGGCCCGCAGGTCGTCCAGGGAGGACACGCCACCGGAGGCCACGACCGGGCGGTCGGTGGCCGCGCAGACGTTCCTCAGCAGCTCCAGGTTCGGGCCCTGGAGGGTGCCGTCCTTGGCGATGTCGGTCACGACATACCGGGCGCAGCCCTCGGAGTTGAGGCGCTCCAGCGTCTCGTAGAGGTCGCCGCCGTCGCGGGTCCAGCCGCGTCCGCGGAGGGTCGTTCCCCGTACGTCCAGACCGACCGCGATCTTGTCGCCGTGCTCGGCGATGACCTTGGCGACCCACTCCGGGGTCTCCAGGGCGGCCGTGCCGAGATTCACCCGGGTGCAGCCGGTGGCGAGGGCGGCGGCCAGCGTGTCGTCGTCGCGGATACCGCCGGACAGCTCGACCTTGATGTCCATCGCCCCGGTGACCTCGGCGATCAGCTTGCGGTTGTCGCCGGTGCCGAAGGCGGCGTCCAGGTCGACCAGGTGCAGCCATTCGGCGCCGGAGCTCTGCCAGGCGAGGGCGGCCTCCAGGGGGGAGCCGTACGAGGTCTCCGTACCGGACTCGCCGTGCACGAGGCGGACTGCCTGGCCGTCGCGGACGTCGACGGCGGGGAGGAGTTCGAGCTTCGCCATGGTCTACAGGGTTCCGATCCAGTTGGTGAGCAGCTGCGCTCCGGCGTCGCCGGACTTCTCGGGGTGGAACTGGGTGGCCCACAGGGCGCCGTTCTCGACGGCCGCCACGAAGGGCTCGCCGTGCGTCGACCAGGTGACCTTGGGGGCCCGCATCACCGGGTTCGCGGTCTCCAGGGCCCAGTCATGGACGGCGTACGAGTGGACGAAGTAGAAGCGCGCGTCGGTGTCCAGGCCCGCGAAGAGCTGGGAGTCGGCCGGGGCCTCGACGGTGTTCCAGCCCATGTGGGGCACGATGTCGGCCTGGAGCGGCTCCACCGAGCCGGGCCACTCGTCGAGGCCCTCGGTCTCGACGCCGTGTTCGATACCGCGCGCGAAGAGGATCTGCATGCCCACGCAGATGCCCATCACGGGACGCCCGCCGGACAGCCGGCGCCCGACGATCCAGTCGCCGCGCGCCTCCTTGAGGCCCTGCATACAGGCGGCGAACGCGCCGACGCCCGGTACGAGCAGTCCGTCCGCATTCATGGCGGTGTCGAAGTCGCGCGTTATCTCGACGTCGGCACCCGCGCGCGCGAGAGCGCGTTCCGCCGACCGCACGTTCCCGAAGCCGTAGTCGAACACGACGACCTTCTTGGACGCCTGGGACGCGCTCAATTCCATACCTCCAGCCTCACGACGCCGGCGACCAGACACATCGCGGCGCCTATCGAGAGCAGCACGATGAGGCTCATCGGCATCTTCTGCTTGACGAAGGAGTAGATCCCGCCGAGCAGGAAGAGTCCGACGACGATCAGGACGGTGGAGAGGCCGCTCATGGCTTTACAGGGCGCCCTTCGTGGAGGGGAGGATGCCCGCCGCGCGCGGGTCGCGCTCGGAGGCGTAGCGCAGCGCCCGCGCGAGGGCCTTGAACTGGCACTCCACGATGTGGTGCGCGTTGCGCCCGTAGGGCACGTGCACGTGCAGCGCGATCTGGGCCTGGGCGACGAAGGACTCCAGGATGTGCCGGGTCATCGTGGTGTCGTACTCGCCGATCATCGGCGCCATCTTCTCGGGCTCGGTGTGCACGAGGTAGGGACGGCCGCTCAGGTCGACCGTCACCTGGGCGAGGGACTCGTCCAGGGGGACCGTGCAGTTGCCGAAGCGGTAGATGCCCACCTTGTCGCCGAGTGCCTGCTTGAAGGCGGCGCCGAGGGCGAGGGCGGTGTCCTCGATGGTGTGGTGCGAGTCGATGTGCAGGTCGCCCTCGGTCTTCACGGTGAGGTCGAACAGACCGTGCCGGCCGAGCTGGTCGAGCATGTGGTCGTAGAAGCCGACGCCCGTCGACACCTCGACCTTGCCGGTGCCGTCGAGATCGATCTCGACGAGGACCGATGTCTCCTTGGTGGTGCGCTCCACGCGTCCGACGCGGCTCATGACTTGCCCTGCTCTTTCTTGAGTTCACGGACCGCGTCCAGGAACGCGTCGTTCTCGGCGGGAGTTCCCGCGGTGACCCGCAGCCATCCCGGGACGCCGTTGTCCCGGACCAGGACGCCTCGGTCGAGGATCGTCTGCCAGGCCTCGTGGGAGTCGGCGAAGGTGCCGAACTGCACGAAGTTGGCGTCGGACTCGGTGACGTCGAACCCGATGGCGCGCAGTTCGGTGACCAGGCGGTCCCGCTCGGCCTTGAGCTGCTCGACGTACCCGAGCAGCGTGTCGGTGTGTTCCAGGGCGGCCAGGGCGGTCGCCTGCGCCACGGCCGACAGGTGGTAGGGCAGTCGTACGAGCTGCACGGCGTCGACGACGGCGGGATGCGCGGCGAGATAGCCGAGGCGCAGGCCCGCCGCGCCGAACGCCTTCGACATGGTCCGCGAGACGACGAGATTCGGCCGTCCTTCGATCAGCGGCAGCAGCGAGTCGCCGTGGCTGAACTCGATGTACGCCTCGTCGACCACGACCATTGAGGGCTTGGCGGCCTGCGCGGCCTCGTAGAGGGCGAGGACGGTGTCGCGCGGGACCGCGTTTCCGGTGGGGTTGTTGGGGGTGGTGACGAAGACGACGTCGGGCCGGTGCTCGGCGATGGCCTTCTCGGCCGCCGCGAGATCGATGGTGAAGTCCTCGTTGCGGGGGCCTGAGATCCACCCGGTGCCCGTCCCGCGCGCGATGAGGCCGTGCATCGAGTACGAGGGCTCGAAGCCGATCGCGGTACGGCCGGGGCCGCCGAAGGTCTGGAGCAGCTGCTGGATGACCTCGTTGGAGCCGTTGGCGGCCCACACGTTGGCGAGGCCGACCTCGTGGCCCGAGGTGTCCGTCAGGTACCTGGCGAGCTGCGTACGCAGCTCCACGGCGTCCCGGTCGGGGTAGCGGTTGAGGTTCCGGGCCGCCTCGCGCACCCGCTCGGCGATCCGCTCGACGAGCGCGTCGGGCAGCGGGTAGGGGTTCTCGTTGGTGTTCAGCCGCACAGGAACGTCGAGCTGGGGCGCGCCATAGGGCGACTTGCCGCGCAGCTCGTCCCGTACGGGAAGATCGTCGATGCCGGTCACTTGCTCTGGGGAACCTTCCATCCGAACCTTGCCTTGACCGCCGCGCCGTGCGCGGGCAGGTCCTCCGCCTCCGCCAGCGTCACCACGTGATGGGCGACGTCGGCCAGCGCCTCCCGCGTGTAGTCGACGATGTGGATGCCGCGCAGGAAGGACTGGACGGAGAGGCCGGAGGAGTGGCAGGCGCAGCCGCCGGTCGGCAGGACGTGGTTGGAGCCGGCCGCGTAGTCGCCGAGCGAGACGGGCGCCCAGGGGCCGACGAAGATCGCGCCGGCGTTCCGCACCCGGTCGGCCACGGCCGCCGCGTCCGCGGTCTGGATCTCCAGGTGCTCGGCGCCGTAGGCGTCGACGACCCGCAGCCCCTCCTCGACGCCGTCGACGACGACGATCGCGGACTGCCGGCCGGCCAGCGCCGGGGCGACCCGGTCCTCGATGTGCTTGGTGGCCGCGACCTGCGGCTCCAGTTCCTTCTCGACCGCGTCCGCGAGCGCCACGGAGTCCGTGACGAGGACGGCGGCGGCCAGCGGGTCGTGCTCGGCCTGGCTGATCAGGTCGGCGGCGACGTGCACCGGGTCGGCGGTGTCGTCGGCGAGGATCGCGATCTCGGTGGGGCCGGCCTCGGTGTCGATGCCGATCTTCCCCGCGAAGTACCGCTTGGCGGCGGCGACCCAGATGTTGCCGGGGCCGGTCACCATGTTGGCGGGCGCGCAGGACTCGGTGCCGTACGCGAACATCGCGACGGCGGTGGCGCCACCGGCCGCGTAGACCTCGTCGACGCCGAGGAGGGCGCAGGCGGCGAGGATGGTGGGGTGCGGCAGCCCGTCGAACTCCGCCTGGGGCGGGGAGGCGAGGGCGATCGACCCGACGCCCGCTTCCTGCGCGGGCACGACGTTCATGATCACGGAGGACGGGTACACGGACCGGCCGCCGGGCGCGTACAGCCCGACCCGGTCCACGGGCACCCACTTCTCGGTGACCGAGCCGCCGGGCACCACCTGGGTCGTGTGCGTCGTACGGCGCTGCTCTCGGTGGACGAGACGGGCGCGCCGGATGGACTCCTCCAGGGCCGCGCGGACGGCCGCGTCGAGCCCCTCCAGGGCGTCGGCGATGGCCTTCGCGGGCACGCGTACGGAATCCAGCCGAACTCCGTCGAACTTCTCGGCGAAGTCGATCAGCGCCGCGTCACCCCGATGATGCACGGCCTCGCAGATCGGACGCACCTTCTCCAGGGCGGCCGAGACGTCGAAGTCGGCTCGGGGCAGCAGGTCGCGCAGGGCGGGTCCCTCAGGGAGGGCGTCGCCGCGCAGATCGATTCGAGAGATCACGCGGACAATTCTCTCAGACGTCGATCGGGTGCCGTTCGCGTGTATCAGTGGCTGATACAGAGCGTTGCGCGTCATTCCACGGGTCTCCTCCGGGAACTCGGAAGATCACCTTCACGTCTTGAGTTCAGAGAGTTACTGAGCGGGCAGAACGGTTGTACGAAACCCGCTGGTGAGGCTTGACAGCGCGGGGAGGAGTGGGAAAAGTCGTGACTGAGGGTGGCGGCATCCGCACGGGGGGCTCAAGGAACACGGGGGAACCGCCGGACGACCTGAGCGCCGCCGAGCTGGGCATGTGGCTGGCCTTCCGCAACGGCAGTGTGTACGACCTGAGGAGCGGCGACACCGTCGTCGACGATCCGCACGGCGGCCATCCGTGGGGCGCGGAACGCACCGTGCGGGCCCGCATCGTGTGCTGGCTGCTCCTCGACGGCCCGCCAGCGCTCTCCGGGCGTGTGGCGTCCCTCAAGCTCACCGGCGTGCAGATCAGCGGCACGGTGGATCTGGCGGGCGGCACGGTCGTGCCCTACGTCGAGCTGAAGGGCTGCCGCTTCGAGAAGGAGATCCTCCTGCCGGAGGCGCACTTCACGACCGTACGGATGGTGGACTGCTCGGTGCCGCGGCTGGAGGCGGCCCGGGTGCACACCGAGGGCGATCTGCACCTCCCCCGCTGCCGGTTCCACAACGGCGCCCGGCTCACCGACGCGCAGATCGGGACGGATCTGCTGCTCAACCAGGCCGTCGTCTACCGGGACCGGCGCGGGCGCTCGATCGTGGCGGACGGCATGAGCGTCGGCCAGGACCTCCAGGCCGAGATGCTGGAGTCGCACGGCGAGTTCAGCCTGCGCGGTGCGACGATCGGGGTCTCGCTGAGCCTGCGCGGCAGCCGGCTCGCCAACCCGTACGGGCGACTCGCGCTCAACGCCCCCCAGCTGACCGTGGGGCGCACGCTGTATCTGACCCCCGCGGGCGTCTGGAACCCGATCCTGACCAGCGGCACGACCCCCGCGCGCGGGACACGCATCCAGCGTTTCGAGTGCGAGGGGGGCATCCGGCTCGACGACGGCCGGTTCGGCGACGCCGTCGACCTGGAGCGCGCCAGGCTCACCTTCACCGACGACCAGGAGCTGTCACTGCGCCGGGTGCAGACCCCCGAGCTGCGTTTCCTCGGGGAGCGGCCGGAGCGCGGCAAGGTGGTGCTGTCGGGCGCGAAGGTCGTCAACCTCGTGGACCGGGCGAGCAGTTGGCCTGGGCCGGGCAACCTGCACATGGGCGGCTTCGGGTACGAGAACCTCGTACCGCAGGGGCCGTTCCCGCCGGCGGAGCGGCTGGCGTGGGTGGCGGCGGCGACCGCCGAGTACAGCCCGGAGCCGTACGAGCGGCTGGCCACCGTGCTGCGCAACGGCGGCGAGGACGAGGACGCGCGCGAGGTGCTGCTCGCCAAGCAGCGCCGGCGCCGGGAGACCCTGCCGCCGGCGGCGAAGCTGTGGGGGTACGTGCAGGACTGGACGGTCGCCTACGGGTACCGGCCCGGCCGGGCCGCCGTGTGGATGGCGGTGCTGTGGGCGGCGAGTTCGGTGGCGTTCGCGCACGCGAGCCATCCGCCGCTGAAGAGCGGGGAGCATCCGCCCTGGAACCCCTCCCTCTTCGCTCTCGATCTGCTTCTCCCGGTGATCGACCTGGGCCAGGTCGGCTTCTGGCAGCTGCGCGGCGGCTGGCAGTGGCTGGCCGCGGCGATCATCATGCTGGGCTGGGTCCTGGCCACCACGGTGGCGGCGGGGGCGACCCGGACTCTGCGCAGAAGCTGAGCGGGGGCCGGCCGGACGGGCGGACGGGCGGACATGAACCTGGTTCATCTTTTGCCATTCCTTGACTCCCGGCCGTACAACTAAAAACAGGTTCGGTATTTGGGCTGGCGCGGCCTCGACCTGCGCCTTTCAATGGTCGACACCATGGCTTCGCTGCGTGCGTTCCTCCGTGTCACCAGGACGGAACGGAACACTCCGCCGTCTCCGCTCCTCGCCACTGCCGGACTGACCGCCGACGACGAGGTACTGCTCGACGCGCCCGACGCCCGTCTCGGCCCCGCGCTCGTCGCGGCGGGCCGGGGCGAGTACGGTCCCGCGGCCGAGCTGCTGGCCGGCACGCGCGCCACGACCGAGTGGGAGAACCGCGACCGGTACGTGGTCCGGCTGGCCGCGTTCGCGCACTCCCGCGCGGAGTGGTTCACGTCCTGGCGCTCCGCCGCCCCGCACGACCCGGACATGCTGCTGGTCGGCGCCGAACTGGCGGTGACCCGCGCCTGGGCCTCCCCCGCCCGCGCCGAACTCCTCCACCAGACCGGCCCGTTGGTCGAGGCTGCCGCGGTGGGCGACCCGCGCGACCCGGTGCCCTGGCGCATCGCCCTGGACCGGGCCCGGGGCAGCGACGCAGACCACGGTGAGTTCGAGCGGCTGTGGGGCGAGGCCGTGCGCCGCTCCCCGCACCACTACGGCTGCCATGTCGCCGCCCTCCAGTACCTGTCCACGAGCCCCTTCCTGTCCCCGGGCGGACGCGGCTCGCACCGGGAGTGCTTCGACTTCGCCGAGCGGGCCGCACAGGACGCCCTGCCCGGCTCGCTCGTCCAGGCGCTGCCCCTGCACGCGGCGTTCGCCTACCTGACGGAGGACGGCGGCGGCACGGTGATGGCCCGGACCCGCCTGGACGCGGCGGCGGACACCGCGATCGCCCTGTCGGCGACCTACCCGGCGGCAGCCCCCTGGCCGGCCGAGCTGCGCAACCTGCTGACGTACGTCCTGGTGGGACTCGACCGCTGGCAGGACGCCCTGCTCCAACTGCGCCTGACCGGCCCGTACACCACCTCCTTCCCCTGGGACCGGTTCTCGGACGACCCCCTCGGCCGCTTCCTCGAAGCACGCGAGGAGGTCCGCCAAAACGCGCCCGCCGCCCGGTGCGCGGCCTGCGCCGGTCATCCACGGAGTGAGCACGGCGGACGCGCACACTCCGGCGACCATTAGGCTTTCCCGTCGTGACCATCGTCCGGCTGCCGCTCTTTCCGCTGAACTCGGTGCTGTTCCCGGGACTAGTACTCCCGCTGAACATCTTCGAGGAGCGATATCGCGCCATGATGCGCGAACTTCTGAAGACCCCCGAGGACGAACCACGCCGGTTCGCCGTCGTGACGATCCGCGACGGCCATGAGGTGGCGCCCAGCGCGCAGGGCCTCCCCGACGGGACGGCGGTGCCCGAACGCGGACCCACGGCGGGCTTCGGCGACGACCCGGTCAAGGCGTTCCACGCCGTGGGGTGCGTGGCGGACGCGGCGACCATCAGGGAACGCGAGGACGGGACGTACGAGGTCCTGGCCACCGGTACGACCCGGGTGCGGCTGGTGTCGGTCGACGCGTCGGGCCCCTTCCTGACGGCGGAGCTGGAGGAGCTGGAGGAGTCCCCCGGCGACGAGGCGGGCACGCTGGCGGAGGGCGTCCTCAGAGCCTTCCGCCAGTACCAGAAACGCCTGGCGGGCGCCCGGGAGCGGTCCCTGTCGACGGGCGCCGACCTGCCCGACGAGCCGGCGGTGGTGTCGTATCTGGTGGCGGCGGCGACGATGCTCGACACCCCGTCGAAACAGCGCCTCCTCGAAGCCCCGGACACGGCGTCTCGCCTCCGCGAGGAACTGACCCTTCTGCGCACGGAGACGGCGATCATCCGCAACCTCCCGTCACTGCCGGCCTCGGAACTGACACGCAGCCCGACAAGCCTCAACTGACCGGGGAGCGGACATGGCGAAGAAGAAGCAACTGCAGTCGGGCGGCACACCGGCGACGGTGGCCCTGACGGCGGCGGGCGTCACCTACACGGTGCACGCGTACGAGCACGACCCCGCGCATCCCTCGTACGGCGAGGAGGCCGCCGAGGCGATGGGAGTGTCGCCGGAGCGCGTCTTCAAGACACTGGTGGCGGACGTGGACGGAGTGCTGACGGTCGCGGTGGTCCCGGTGGCGGGCCAACTGGACCTGAAGGCACTGGCGACGGCGGTGTCGGGAAAACGGGCATCAATGGCGGACCCCACCCTGGCGGAACGCACGACGGGCTATGTCAGGGGCGGCATCTCCCCCCTGGGCCAGCGCAAGAAACTCCGAACAGTCCTGGACACCTCGGCAGACACCCACACCACGATCTGCGTCTCGGCGGGCCGCCGAGGCCTGGAGATCGAACTGTCCCCCAAAGACCTCACAACCCTCACCCAGGCACTAAGGGCCCCGATCGCCCGAGCCTGAAGGATGACACCTCCAGCCAGGGCCACACCTCTCCAGCGCCGGGCCCGCACCTTCCAGCGCCAGGCCCGCACCTTCCAGCGCCGGGCCGCACCTTTCCAGCGCAGGCCCGCACCCTCAGCCCGTCCGGCGCTTGAGGACAAGGCCCGTTCAGGGCCGGCTTCCTTCCCACCCACCCGCCCCACCGCGCCTGCAGCCCAGGCCGCACGCCTCCGGCGCCAAGGCCGCACCCTCCAGCCCCGACCACACCCTCTTGCGCCAGGCCACACCCTCCAGCGCAGACCCGCCCCCTCCAGCCCCGGCCGCACCTTTCCAGCCCAGGCCCGCATTTCCAGCCCGTCCGGCGCTTGAGGACAAGGCCCCTTCAGGGCCGGAGCGGGGGTCTGGGGGCGCAGCCCCCAGGGACAGGATGGGACGGGTAGGGGCGGCGGGGGCGAGAACAACCCCGCCTAAACCGGCGGAGCCACCCCCTCGGGATCCCGCGGCCCGAACAACCCCGTCAACCCCAGATGCACCACCAGCGCAGCCACGGACCACACCATCAGCACCCCCTTCGCCCCCAACTTCAACGGCGCCGAGAACGTAACCCCCTTGCCCACAGCCTTCGAGTGAGCGATCACATCCTGGGCGGGCCCGAGCCACACCCCCAGCCGCCAAGCCAGCACCGACCCGAGCAACCCCCCGACCGCCAGCGCCACCACCAACGGCACACCCCCACGCCGCCGCACCAGGAACACCCCCAGCGCACTCACCGCCCCCAGGGCCAACGCCAGCAGAGTAAACGTTCCGTCGACCCCGATGGCCTGCTCGCCCTCGCTGTCCTTGACGAACACGGTCCAGCGGTTGTTGACGATCTCCCCGACCAACGCGACGTTCGGCGCCAGCCACCACCACAGCAGCCCGAGCAGCACCCCACCGAGCGCCGTCACCACCGTGACGACGGCGGCCTCCCGCAGTTCGGTCTTCATGCCGGGGCCGTCCTGTCCGTAGGCCGGCGCGTACCCGCCTCCTCCGGACGGCTCCGGCCAGAACTGCCAGGACCGCCCGTCCGCCGGAGCACCCTGGAGCGAAGGCTGCTGCTGCAAGGGCTGCTGGGACGGCTGGGACTGCGAACCCTCTTCACGGTCGTGCGAGGGCTCATGATGCGGCGGCGGAGGCGGAGTCAGCGGTGCGGTCACCCTGACATCGTGCCAGGCCCGTCTGTGCGGCGCGTCACCGGACGGCCGCCCGGCGGTACGCCCAGGTCGCGACGGCCAGCGAGACCACCCCGACCCCCGCGCACACGGCCAGGTCACCGAAGACGAAGGCCCAGTCGGGGCGGGGCCCGAAGGTCCGGGCGAAGGCCTCCACGCCGTACGTCGAAGGCAGCAGATCCCGCGCGAACCGAACAACCTCCGGCATCCGGTCCGCCGGCAACACCCCCAGCAGCAGCGCCGCCGACATGCCCAACTGCCCGAGCAGCGTGGCCAGTTCCGGCCGCGGCGCCAGCAGCCCGAACGCGGCGCCGAGCCCGGCGAGCGCGGCCCCCGCGAGCGGGATCACCAGCGCGAGCACCCACAGATGCGTCAGCGGCAGCCCGTACAGCAGGCACCCGAACACCGCCGTCACGATGGTCCCGGGCACGGTGAAGGAGGCGTACGCCCCCGCGGCCCCCAGCACCACGGCGGCGGGCGGCACCGGCAGTGTCGCGTAGTGATCGAGCCCGCCGCTGGCCCGCAGTTGCCCGAAGTACTGGGCGAGCAGATTCAGCGCGACAAAGGCCACGACAAGCACCGAAGCCCCGGCCACCACGGCCCGCGCCTCGCCGCCCCCGTCCACGACCCCCCGCATCAGGATCATGATCCCGACGGACTGGAAGGTCGCCACGAACAGCAGCGGAATCCGTGCAACCCGGGCCCGGGACAGCTGCGCCCGGTACACCGCGACGAGCGCGGGCCACAGCCGCACACGCGGACCGAGTTCGGCAACCGCCCGGCGCGTGGCCGTCTTCTCCGTGGCCAGGGCGCTGCCCGGCAGCACCTCGGCGGGTACGAAACTCACGTCGAGCTGCCCCTCTTCGTCCTGGTCACGACAGCCGCCCTCTCCCCCGCCGACGCCCGCACACACACCCGTACGGATCCGGAGCCGCCCGTGCTCACACGCCTCACGCCTTCACCAGCCCCTGCGTGTTCCCGCCGAGCGCCAGATACACGTCCTCCAGGCTCGGCGTGGCCAGCGTGAAGTCGTCGAGCGCGGTGAACGCGGCCCCGCCGGTGACGGTGGCGACGGCCGCGCGGGCCTCCTCCGGAGCCAGCCGCAAGGTCCACCTGCGCCCCGACTCGACGGCCCGGTCCCGCAGCGCGGCCACCTCGGGCACGTGCAACGGCGCCGACTCGCGCCAGACCAGGTCGACCCGGACCTCGCCCGCGACCTGCTCCTTCAGCCCGGCGGGCGTGTCGCACGCGATCACGCGCCCCCGGTCGAGCACGGCCACCCGGTCGAGGACCGTCTCGGCCTCGATGACGTTGTGCGTCACCAGCAGCACCGTCGTACCGCGCTCGGCGCGCCGCCGGTCGACCGCCGACCACACCGCCCGCCGCGCCACGGGATCCATCCCGGTCGTCGGCTCGTCGAGGACGAGCAGCGGGCGTTCCCCGACGAGGGCGGTCGCGAAGCACGCGAGCCGCCGCTGCCCGCCGGACAGCTTTCGGATGGGCCGCGCGGCCAGCGCCGTGAGCCCGAGTTCCTCCAGCACCGCGTCCCGTTCCGCCCGCGCCCGCCGCACCTCCAGGCCGCGCAGTCGCGCGGTGGTCTCGGCGGCGAGCGAGACGGTCAGCTCGTCGAGGGCGCTGGACTCCTGGCCAAGGTAGGCGAGGATGCGCGCGGCCCGCTCCGGATGGCGCACGATGTCGTGGCCGAGGATCTCGACGCTGCCCCGGTCGGGGCGCATCAGACCGGTGATCTGCCGGACGAGGGTCGACTTGCCGGCGCCGTTCGGCCCGAGCAGGCCGAAGATCTCACCGCGCCGGACGTCCAGCTCCACGGCGTCGGTGGCCTGTACCTCGGGTGTTCCGGGGGCGCCGCGGCGACCGCGTACCGCGCGATAGGTCTTGGTGAGATCGCGCACCGCGCACACGACATCGTCACCGTGTCGGGCTGCGTGTGCCGTGCGCGTACTCACGAAGGACGAGAGTACGGGGTGCCCGACTCCGCCTGAAATCCAACCCCCGCCGTGCCCCTGCCCGCCGGGGCCGCTCACTCCCCGGCGGGCACCTGTTCCGCGGCGGTACGGACGTCGATCTCGCGCCAGAAACCGGCCCTGATCGCATACCGGTCGTGTTCGTCGATCTGGTCGTCCTTGTGGGCGAGCAGCCCGAAGCGGGCGGCGTAGCGCAGCAGCTCGCCGTCGATGCGGTGCGGGATGCGGGGGTACATCGTGGACAGTTTCGGCAGCTGGGCGGGGTCCGGGAGCCGCTCCATCCAGCGGCGCGCGAACACCTGCCCGACCTCGTACGGATCGCCGCCGACCGTGGTGATGTCCTCCTCGCGGTCCGCCCAGCGCTGCTCGGCCGAGGTGAGCTGGGCCAGCGTCGGCATGGAGGCGATCTCGGGGGGCTCCGCGGCCACGCCCGGCCGGTCGACCCAGCCCTTGTCGGAGGACCAGCGCAGGGTCGCGTTGGCGGGAGGCGGGGCGGACTGGGCGCCGGGGGCCCGGAGCGCGGCCAGGTCCTTGGGGGTCGGTACGCCCTTGGGAGCGGGTACGCGCTCCTGCGCCCCGTTCTGCTCGGCGGACGTCGTGGGGTGCTCCTGCTGCTCGTCGGCCACCCGGTCCGAGGCCTGTGCGTGCGACGACTCGGGCAGCGGCGCGGACAGGATCGCGGCGATCTCGGGGCGGGGCGCGGGCTGCGGCGCGCAGATCCCGCCGAGTTCCTTGGCCCGTACGGCCTTGGTGATCCACGTACGGTCGAGGACGCGCCGTTCGTCGGCCTCGGCGACAAGGTCCTCGGACTGGTTGTAGTCGCCGTCGGCGGCCTGCACCGCCCACAGGTGTACGGCGACTCCGTGCTCCTTGGCCGCCATCATGCCCGGCAGCAGATCGCCGTCGCCGGTGACGAGGACGATGTCGGAGCAGGCGCGGTTGCGGGCCAGCTCGGTCAGCTCGGCGTGCATGGCGGCGTCGACGCCCTTCTGGGCCCACCGTCCGTCGCTGCGGGTCAGGGCGCCGAGCCGGACGGTGACCCGGGGCATCACGCGGAGCCTGCGGTGCTCGGGCTGGGGCACCCGGTCGGGGGCGCCGTCGAACCAGTAGATGCGCAGCAGCGGCCGTTCGGTGTCCGACTCGGCGCGTTCTCGCAGGCCCTGGATGAGAGCGGTGTGGTCGACGGTGATCCGGGACCGCGAGGGCTCTCCGGCGAGAAGACTCGCGGCGGCCCCCAGCAGATACCCGGCGTCCACCAGGACGATGCAGCGGTCCACGCGATCCACCCTCTTTCCGGGAGGTTTGCTTCGGGCTTGCTTCGAGTCTGCCCGACCGTGCGGAGGTTAACGGCCCGAACTCGATCTTCGGCGTGGCGTTTGCCGCGAGGGCCGGAGGTCCCGCCGCATGACGTGAGCCTATTACGCACGGTGATTCTCCGACATGCGCGCTTTGTCGGGTCATGTGAATCTGGTTCCGGATTTGGCCCCTAGATCCCCTTCAGGAGGAAGATCACCATGGCCAAGAACAAGAAGCAGAGTCGCCCGCACGAACAGGCGTCACAGGCCGAGCGCGGTACCGAGCAGGCGAAGTCCTCCTCGATGGAGTCGCAGGCCGAGCAGCGCATCAACCAGGTGACTCCCGGCGACATGGCACGCAAGGGCCGGCAGAAGCGATTCGGCCACAACTGAGCCCCGCGCCGAGCACGACGGACGTCTGAACAACGGGCTGTAGAAGCCCACACACAGTGAGGGGCGCACCCTGCACGGGCGCGCCCCTCACTCACGTCAGTTGCTCAGCCGGCCAGGCAGGACGGTCCGAGCAGCACCTTCAGGTCACCGAAGAGGGCCGGGTCGGGCTTCACCCGGTGCCGGTCGAGTCGGAGCACCGTCGTCTTGCTCGGTCCCTGGAGTCTGATGCGGACCTCGCTCTCGCCCTTGTGGTGACTGAGGATCTCGCCGAGTCGGCTGATCATCGGCGGAGTGATCTTCAGCGCGGGGATGGTGAGGATCACGGGCGCGTTGGTGCCCGCGTTCGACAGGTCGGGGACCTGGAGTTCCATCGCCACCAGGCGCGGCACGTCCTCGCGCTTGTCGAGGCGTCCCTTGACGAACACGACGGCGTCCTCGACGAGCTGGGTCGACACCAGCTGGTAGGTCGCCGGGAAGAACATGCACTCGATGGAACCGGCGAGGTCCTCGACGGTGGCGATGGCCCAGGCGTTGCCCTGCTTGGTCATCTTGCGCTGGAGGCCGGAGATGATGCCGCCGATGGTGACGACCGCGCCGTCGGCGTGCTCACCTCCGGTGAGCTGGGAGATGCCTGCGTCGGCCTTGTCGGACAGGACGTGCTCCAGGCCGAAGAGCGGGTGGTCGGAGACGTACAGGCCGAGCATCTCCCGCTCCTGGGCGAGCAGATAGGCCTTGTCCCACTCGTCGGTGGTGAACTCGACGTCGAGACCGAAGCCGGGCTCGCTGGTGTCCTCGTCGCCCATGCCGCCGAAGAGGTCGAACTGTCCTTCGGCCTCTTTTCTCTTCACCGCCACCACGTTGTCGATCATCGGCTCGAAATGCGCGGTGAGGCCCTTGCGGGTGTGCCCCATGCTGTCGAACGCGCCGGCCTTGATCAGGGATTCCGTGGTCCGCTTGTTGCAGACGACCGCCTCGACCTTGTCGAGGTAGTCGGGGAAGGAGCCGTACTTCCCCTTGGCGTTACGGGACTTGATGATCGACTCGACGACGTTGGTCCCGACGTTGCGCACCGCGGACAGGCCGAAGAGGATCACGTCGTCGCCCTGGGCGGCGAAGTTGGACATCGACTCGTTGACGTTGGGCGGGAGCACCTTGATGCCCATACGCCGGCACTCGTTCAGATAGATCGCGGACTTGTCCTTGTCGTCCTTGACCGAGGTGAGCAGACCCGCCATGTACTCGGCCGGGTAGTTGGCCTTCAGATAGGCGGTCCAGTAGGAGACCAGGCCGTACGCGGCCGAGTGGGCCTTGTTGAAGGCGTAGCCGGCGAAGGGGACCAGGACGTCCCAGAGGGCCTTGATCGCCTCGTCGCTGTAGCCGTTCTTCTTGGCGCCGGCCTGGAAGATGGTGAAGTTCTTGGCCAGTTCGTCGGGCTTCTTCTTGCCCATCACGCGGCGCAGGATGTCTGCCTCGCCGAGGGAGTACCCGGCGATGATCTGGGCGGCCTTCTGCACCTGCTCCTGGTAGACGATCAGACCGTAGGTGACCGCGAGGACCTCCTGGAGAGGCTCCTCCAGCTCCTTGTGGATCGGGGTGATCTCCTGGAGCTTGTTCTTGCGCAGCGCGTAGTTGGTGTGCGAGTCCATGCCCATCGGGCCGGGACGGTAGAGCGCCGAGACGGCGGAGATGTCCTCGAAGTTGTCGGGCTTCATCAGCCGCAGCAGCGAGCGCATGGGGCCGCCGTCGAACTGGAAGACGCCGAGAGTCTCACCGCGCTGGAGCAGTTCGAACGTCGTCGGGTCGTCGAGCGGCAGGGCCAGCAGGTCGAGGTCGACGCCCTTGTTGGCCTTCACCATCTTGACGGCGTCGTCCATGATGGTCAGGTTGC
Organism: Streptomyces sp. NBC_01390; assembly: GCF_045040105.1. Lineage (NCBI taxonomy): Bacteria > Bacillati > Actinomycetota > Actinomycetes > Kitasatosporales > Streptomycetaceae > Streptomyces > Streptomyces sp. NBC_01390. The sequence goes on from NZ_CP109551.1 coordinate 3,227,257, forward strand.
GCAGGCCCAGGAAGTCCATCTTGAGCAGGCCGAGCGACTCGCACTGCGGGTAGTCCCACTGTGTGATGGTCACGCCGTCGGTGTGCCGCACCCAGACGGGGGCGTGGTCGACGATGGGCTCGCTGGACATGATGACGCCGGCCGCGTGCACGCCCATCTGCCGGACCAGGCCCTCGACGCCCTTCGCGGTGTCGATGACCTTCTTCACGTCCGGCTCGTTCTCGTACATCGCCCGGATCTCGCCGGCCTCGCTGTACCGCGGGTGCGAGGGGTCGGTGATGCCGTTGAGGTCGATGCCCTTGCCGAGGACGTCGGCGGGCATGGCCTTGGTGAGCCGGTCGCCCATCGCGTACGGGTAGCCCAGCACGCGCGCGGAGTCCTTGATGGCGTTCTTCGCCTTGATCTTGCCGTACGTGCCGATCATGGCGACCTTGTCGGCGCCGTACTTCTCGGTCACGTACCTGATCACCTCGACGCGCCGGCGTTCGTCGAAGTCGATGTCGACGTCGGGCATGGAGACGCGCTCGGGGTTGAGGAACCGCTCGAAGATCAGACCGTGCGGGATCGGGTCGAGGTCGGTGATGCCCATGGCGTACGCGACGATCGAGCCGGCCGCGGAACCACGGCCGGGGCCGACCGCGATGCCCTGCTTCTTCGCCCACATGATGAAGTCGGCGACGACGAGGAAGTACCCCGGGAACCCCATCTGGATGATGACGTCCATCTCGTACTCGGCCTGCTTCTGGCGGTCGTCGGGGACGCCGCCGGGGAAGCGCCGGTTCATACCGCGCCGGACCTCCTCCTGGAACCAGGTGATCTCGGTGAAGCCGTCCGGGATGTCGAACTTCGGCATGAGGTTCTTCGCCTCGAACATGCCGGCGGTGTCGATCTGTTCGGCCACCAGGAGGGTGTTGGCGCAGCCCTCCTGCCAGGCGTCGGAGGAGTCGACGGCGTACATCTCCTCCGTGGACTTCAGGTAGTAGCCGGTGCCGTCGAACTTGAAGCGGTCCGGGTCGGAGACGTTCTTGCCGGTCTGGATGCACAGCAGAGCGTCGTGCGCGCCCGCCTCGTGCGGGTACGTGTAGTGCGAGTCGTTCGTCACCAGGGGCGGGATGCCGAGCTTCTTGCCGATCTCCAGCAGGCCGTCGCGGACCCGGCTCTCGATCTCGATGCCGTGGTCCATCAGCTCCAGGAAGTACCGGTCCTTGCCGAAGATGTCCTGGTACTCGGCGGCCGCCTTGAGCGCCTCCTCCTTCTGGCCGAGGCGCAGTCGGGTCTGGAGCTCGCCCGACGGGCAGCCGGTGGAGGCGATGAGCCCCTCGGACCACTGGGAGATGGTCTCCTTGTCCATGCGCGGCCACTTCTGCAGCCAGCCCTCCGCGTACGCGTCCGAGGACAGCCGGAAGAGGTTGTGCAGGCCCGTCGAGTTGGCCGCCCAGATCGTCTTGTGGGTGTAACCGCCCGAACCGGACACGTCGTCGCGCTTCTGGTGCGGCTGGCCCCAGCGGATCTTGCGCTTGTTGCGCCGCGACTCGGGCGCGACATACGCCTCGATGCCGATGATCGGCGTGACGCCCGCCTTCTTGGCGGTGTGGAAGAAGTCGTACGCCCCATGGAGATTGCCGTGGTCGGACATGGCGATGTGGGTCATGCCCATCTCGTTGCACGCGTTGAACATGTCCTTGAGCCGCGCGGCACCGTCCAGCAGCGAGTACTGGGTGTGGACGTGCAGGTGCGTGAACGGCGGCTTTGACACGGCGTGGCCTCCATGGAAAACACTCGGCGACAGGCTGCGGGCAGTCTGGGGGGACAGCGACGAAGTCTATGCCTCGGCACTGACAGCGCGAGGGCGCTCCCCCGTACCTTCGTGGTCGGGTCGCGGGCACTGAGGCGTACCTTCGGACGTTGGAGGGGCGACGGCGTCGTCCGTCCCGCCGGGCGGCCCGTCCGGCCCCATTCGTCCCGTATCACCTGCACCAGGAGGCACCCAGCGATGTCGGTTCCGCAGCTCAGCGCCGAGCACCGCGGCGAGGAGATCCTCACCGTCTTCGACACCGCGTTCGGCGAGCTCCTGGCCGCCGACCCGGCCGCGTTCCGCGTGAAGTTCCGCAAGATGGCGGCCTCCGCGTTCGCGTTCTACCGGGGCACGGCGTGCCTCTTCTACCACGACCTGGAGGCGGAACGGCGGGGCGGACCCTACCTGGACGAGCGCACCTCGCGCGTGTGGATCCACGGCGACCTGCACGCGGAGAACTTCGGCACCTACATGGACGCCCAGGGCCGGCTGATCTTCAACGTCAACGACTTCGACGAGGCGTACGTCGGGCCCTTCACCTGGGACCTCAAGCGCCTCGCCGCCTCGCTGGCCCTCATCGGGTACGCGAAGGCACTCTCCGACGAGCAGATCACCGAGCTCGTGCGGACGTACGCGGGCGCGTACCGCGAGCGCATCCGCGCCCTCGCGACCGGGGCGAAGAGCGACGAGGTGCCGCCGTTCACCCTGGACACCGCCCAGGGTTCGCTGCTGGACGCGCTGCGCGACGCGCGCTCGCTGACCCGGTTCGGGCTGCTCGACTCGATGACGGAGATCCGTGACTTCGAGCGCCGCTTCGCGCCGGGCGGCGGCTCCATCGAGCTGGACGCCGCCACCCGCTACAAGGTGCTGGCCGCTTTCGACGGCTACCTGGAGACGCTGCCGGAGTCGTCGCTGACCCGCCCGGACTCGTACCGCGTGAAGGACGTGGTCGGCCGGCGCGGCATCGGCATCGGCTCGGCCGGGCTGCCCTCGTACAACATCCTTCTGGAGGGCGCCACGGACGCCCTGGAGAACGATGTGGTGATCTACATCAAGCAGGCCCAGACCCCGGCCGTCTCCCGGCACATCACCGACCCGGCGATCCGCGGCTACTTCCAGCACGAGGGCCACCGCACGGTGATCTCGCAGCGCGCCCTCCAGGACCACGCCGACCCGTGGCTGGGCTGGACCGAGCTGGACGGCCGCGGTCAGCTGGTCGCCGAGGTCTCGCCGTACGCCGTGGACCTGGACTGGGGCGACATCGACGACCCGGAGGAGATCGCGGCCGTCGTCGCCGACCTGGGTCGCGCGACGGCCACGATGCACGCGGCGGCCGACGACCAGTCCGGCGAGTCCCTGGTGCCCTTCTCCACGGAGCGGGCCATCGACGCGGTGATCGCGGCCGACGAGGCAGGCTTCGCGAACGTCCTGGTGGACTTCGCCCACGAGTACGGCGCACGCGCGCGTGCCGACCACCAGGTCTTCGTGGACCTGTTCCGCAACGGCCGGATCCCGGGCCTGTAACCGGCCTCTGGACAGCCCCTTCGGACAGTGCACAGGCTCACAGGGACCTTTTAGGGACCTCTTACGGGAGTCCGTGACACACTCTCCTCCGCTATGGACATATCCGGGACCCACCTCAGAGCCGTACGCGCGGCACTGTTCACGGCACTCGTCGTGACGCTCAGCAGCGCGTCGCACGTGCTGCTGTCCCGGGTCCCGCTGCCGATGGGGACGGTGGCCGTGATCGCGGCCGCCGTCTTCGTCGTCGCGTACGCGCTGGCCGGCCGCGAACGCGGCTTCGCCCGGATCGCCGCCCTGCTGATCCCCCTGGAGCTGGCCGCCGACACGGTCTTCACCACCGGCCAGACGGTCTGTTACGGCCGTGCGGGCGGCCCCGTCGCCGGCCCGCTGCGCTCGGTCGGCTTCGACGTGCTGTGCGCCGGCGACGGCGTGGGCACCCCGCTGGTCCGGGTGACGGGCGCCGACACCGACCGGGTGGCGGCGCTGCTCGCCCACGCGGGCCCACAGGCCGCCTGGCTGCTGCTGGCCGCGCATGTCGGTGTGGGCCTGCTGGCCGCCGCCTGGCTGCGCCGGGGTGAGCGGGCCCTCGCCCAGCTGCTGGCCGCGCTCACCACCTCCACCTTCCGCCCGCTGCTGCTGGCCGTCGCCTCGGTGACGGTCCGGTCCGCCCCGGCGGTACGCCGCAAGCCGCGACCCGCTCAGCGCGTCGCCACTCTGCGCACGCATCTGCTCGTGCACTCCCTGGGACGACGAGGACCGCCGAGCCCGAGCCCGCTCGCCCTCTCCTTCGCCTGAGCGACAACCCGCCCGAGCGACGGCGCGAAGCGACACGCACCGGCAAGCACCTCATTCATTTCCGCGTACGGCATCCACGGCGTGTACGCGTCCCCCAGGGAGATCACCAGCATGAGCAAGCGGAACAGCCAGGCGTCCAAGAGCGCGGCCCGTGAACGGCTGCGCGAGGAGCGCGAGCGCCAGGCCAAGCGCGACAAGGCCAGGCGGCAGGTCATCGTGGCCGGCGCCGTCGTCGCCGTCCTCGCGATAGCCGGCGGTATCGGCTACGCGGTCGTACAGAACAACAAGCCGGGCTACTGGGACGCGGCGAAGGACGAGAAGGTCGTCGCGCCGGCCAACACCACGGGCACCAACGGCACGACGGTGATTCTCGGCAAGAGCACCGCCAAGAAGACCCTCAAGCTGTACGAGGACCCGCGCTGCCCGATCTGCGCCCAGTTCGAACAGACCGTCGGGTCGACGGTGAAGGCGGACTTCGACGCGGGCAAGTTCAAGATCCAGTACATCGGCGGCACCTTCCTCGACGGGGACACCGACGACAACGGCAAGATCCAGATCGGGTCTCGCGGCGAGGGTTCCAAGAACGCGATGAGTGCCATGGGCGCCGCGCTGAACGTGAGCCCGGAGGCGTTCCTGGAGTACAAGACCGCCCTCTACACGGCGAAGTACCACCCCGACGAGGCGGACGACAAGTTCAAGAGCGACGACTACCTGATCAAGGTCGCGAACACGGTCGCCGCACTCAAGAACAACACCAAGTTCCAGGCCGCGGTCAAGAACGGCACGTACGACGCCTGGGCGCTGGCGATGTCCGAGACGTTCAACACCAACAAGGACGGCGTCAACGGCACCCCGAGTCTGGTGATGGACGGCAAGAAGCTCACGGCCCCGAACAGCGAGAACGCGCCCATGACGGTCGCGGACTTCACCACGGCGATCACGGCGGCGCTGAAGGCCTGAACAGCGGGTTCCGGGGCGTTTGGAGCGCCTGCCGTACGGTCCGCCGCTCGGCCCCGGTGGACGATCAGCCGAAGAGCGGGCGAACTTTGGAAGTTCGCCCGCTCAACCGGCTTACTGGTCAGTAATCTCAGCGCCCGTGACGAGTCGAAGCAGTTCCTCCGAGTCCACGGGCGCCCAGGTCAACTCCCTCGCCCCACGCCGTCGTACGGTCGTCAAGGCCGCCGCGGCCACCGTCGTACTGGCCGGCCCGCTGGCCGCCGCCCTGCCCGCGAGCGCGGCCGCCGAGGCCCCCGCCTTCCTGCACGGGGTCGCCTCCGGCGATCCGCTGCCCGACGGCGTCCTGCTGTGGACGCGCGTGACGCCCACCGCCGAGGCGATACCCGGCTCCGGGCTCGGCCCGGACACCGAGGTGAGCTGGACCGTCGCCCTCGACAAGGCGTTCACGAACATCGTCTCCAAGGGCTCGACCACCGCCACGGCCGCCGCCGACCACACGGTCAAGGCGGACATCCGGGGCCTCGCACCCGCCACGGACTACTGGTTCCGCTTCTCGTCCGGCGGCACGGACTCCCCCGCCGCCCGCACCCGCACCGCGCCGGCCGCGGACGCCGTCGTGCCGGGGCTGCGCTTCGGCGTGGTCTCCTGCGCCAACTGGGAGGCCGGCTACTTCTCCTCGTACCGCCACCTCGCGGCCCGCGGCGACCTGGACGGCTGGCTGCACCTCGGCGACTACATCTACGAGTACGGCACCGGCGGCTACGGCACCCGCGGCACCGTCGTACGCCCGCACTCGCCCGCGCACGAGATCCTCACGCTCGCCGACTACCGCGTACGGCACGGGCGTTACAAGACGGACGCCGATCTGCAGGCCCTGCACGCGGCAGCGCCCGTCATCGCGATCTGGGACGACCACGAGTTCGCCAACGACGCCTGGTCGGGCGGCGCGGAGAACCACACCGAGGGCGCCGAGGGCACCTGGTCGTCCCGGCAGGCCGCCGCGAAGCAGGCCTACTTCGAGTGGATGCCGGTCCGCCCGGCGATCGCGGGCACCACCTACCGGCGCCTGCGCTTCGGCAAGCTCGCCGACCTCTCCCTCCTCGATCTGCGCTCGTTCCGCTCACAGCAGGTCGCCACCGGCAACGGTTCGGTCGACGACCCGGAGCGTACGATCACCGGCCGGGCCCAACTGGACTGGCTGAAGGCCGGGTTGAAGGCCTCGGACACCACCTGGCGGCTGGTCGGGAACTCGGTGATGATCTCGCCGTTCGCCATCGGCTCCCTCACCGCCGACCTTCTGAAGCCGCTCGCCGAACTGCTCGGCCTGCCCAAGGAGGGCCTCGCCCTCAACACCGACCAGTGGGACGGCTACACGGACGACCGCCGTGAACTCCTCGCCCACCTCCGCTCCAACGCGATCCGCAACACCGTCTTCCTGACCGGCGACATCCACATGGCGTGGGCCAACGACGTGCCCGTGGACGCCGGCACCTACCCGCTGTCGCCCTCGGCCGCCACGGAGTTCGTCGTCACGTCGGTCACCTCCGACAACCTCGACGACCTCGTCAAGGTGCCCGAGGGCACCGTCACCGCACTCGCCGCGCCGATCATCAGGGCGGCCAACCGGCACGTCCAATGGGTCGACACCGACCGCCACGGCTACGGCGTCCTGGACATCACCGCCGGCCGCGCGCAGATGGACTACTACGTGCTGTCCGACCGCACGAAGCCGAACGCGATGTCGACCTGGTGGCGTTCGTACCGCACGCTCAGCGGCACGCAGAAGGTTGAACGGACGTACGACCCGGTGTAACCGCCCGACGGGCCCTGAAAGTCCCCTACAGGCTGTCGAGGAAGCCGAGCGCCACCCGCCAGGTGGCCTCGGCCGCCTCCTCGTCGTAGTCCGGCAGATCGGGGTCGGTGTAGAGGTGACCGGCTCCGGCATACCGGTAGACCTCCACGTCGGCGCCCGCCTTGCCCATCTGGAGATACCAGGAGCTCAGCCAGTCGTCGGTCTCGAACGCGTCCGGCTCGGCCACGTGCAGCTGGACGGGCAGCTCGTCCACCGACGCCGTCTCGGCGATGTCCGACGTGCCGTGCAGCAGCAACAGGCCGCGTGCCTTGTCGTCGCCGAGCGCGAGTGTCTGCGCGGTCGCGGCACCGAACGAGAACCCCGCGTACACCAGGCCCCGTCCGGAATAGGGGGCCGCGGCCAGGATCGCCCGCCTGAGCAACTCGTCCTTGCCTATGGCGTCCTTGAAGGCCATGCCTTCCTCGACGGTCTCGAAGGTGCGCCCGTCGAAGAGGTCGGGGGTCCACACCTCGTGTCCGGCCGCCCGCAGCCGGTCCGCCGCGGCGTGCACGGCGGGGCGAAGCCCGTAGGTCGAGTGAAAGAGCATGACGTTCATGAGGACATCGTGCCAGGCACCACTGACAACCGGTTCACGGCCAACGAGCGCACGAACAGCCGGCCCCGTGTGTGCCAGCCCACCCGGGGTCGGATGTTCAGGACAGCCCTTCTCCGGTTACGTTCTCCCGCATGGAGAACGTACTGCGCCCGCTGATCGTCCTCGGTGGCTCGGTCGTGCTCACGCTGCTGATCGGCTGGGCCACGGACCGCTTGCTGCGCAAGGCTGACGAACGGCAGACCGACACTCCGCTGTGGGGACTGCTGCGCCGGGGCCGTGTGCCCTACCAGCTCGTCCTGTGCGCGGCGCTGCTCAGAGGGTCCTACGACCAGGCCGACCTGCCCCACGGGCACGAGGTCGCCGTCGGCCGGGCCCTGACGCTGGTCCTGATCGGCTCGACGGCCTGGCTGATCGTCCGCATCACGGCGGCGATCGTGGACACCTCGTACACCCGATACGCCCGCGCCCACCGCGACCCGGCCCGGGTCCGCCGGGTCCGCACCCAGGTGTCGTTGATCACACGGGTGGTGGCGGCGGTCGTGGCCGTGGTGGCCGTGGCGGCGATGCTGCTGACGTTCCCGGCGATGCGTGCGGCCGGCGCCTCACTGCTCGCCTCGGCCGGCGTGCTGGGCATCGTCGCCGGTGTGGCGGCCCAGTCGACGCTGAGCAACATGTTCGCGGGGTTCCAGATCGCCTTCGGCGACATGGTGCGCATGGGCGACACCGTCGTGGTGGACGGCGAGTGGGGCACGGTCGACGAGATCACGCTGACGTTCCTGAGCGTGCGCACCTGGGACGAGCGCCGCATCACCATGCCGGTGTCCTACTTCACCTCGAAGCCCTTCGAGAACTGGTCGCGGGGCGGCGCCCAGATGACCGGCATCGTCTTCTGGCACCTCGACCACAGTGCGCCCATGGAGGCGATGCGCGAGAAGCTCCGGGACCTCCTGCGCGAGTGCCCGGCCTGGGACGGCCGCGCCTGCGACCTGTCCGTCACGGACGCCACGCCGAGCACCATGGAGGTACGCGCCCTGGTGACGGCGAAGGACGCGGACGACGTCTGGAAGGTCCGGGTACACGTCCGCGAGGGCATGATCCGCTGGCTGGCCGAGCAGCACCCGTACGCCCTCCCCCGGGTCAACACGGCGGACGCGTCCCTGCCCCCGGGCACGGAGACGGCCCGCCGCTTCCATGACGGAATCCCTCGCAGGGCCCACGACACACCACGCCCGGCAGGCAGGCCTTAGACACCACCCCGAACGGAAAGCCGCCAACGAAGCGCACCCCCCACAGGCGAGGCCCACCTCTCAACGAACCCCCAACGGGCGGTGCGCGGGTGGGAGAAAACCCTCAAAAAGAGCGGCGCATCGAAAGATGCGCAATCCCCGCCTCGTAGAACTCGTCGCCGTACCCCGCGTACCCGAGCCGCTCGTAGAACCCCGCCGCGGAGGTCTGCGCATGCAGATCCACCGCCGCGAGCCCCAGCCCCCGAGCCGCCTCCTCAACCCCCCGCACGAGCGCGACCCCGACCCCCAACCCCCGGGCCTCCTTCCGCACCGCGAGCCGCCCGAGCGACCCGAGGGACGGATCGCCCCCGGTCCGGCCGGCGGCGGCCTCCCCGTACAGCAACCGCCCCGTACCGAGCGCCACGCCGTCCTCCCGGACGGCCAGCACATGCAGCGCGTCCGCGTCGAACTCGTCGTTCTCCAGGTCCTCGGGCACCTGCTGCTCGACGACGAAGACCTCCTTGCGCACCGCGAAGCAGGCCTCACGGTCGGCAGGGTCCTCGACGACGCGCACCACGTACGCCGACGGGATCATGCGTACGTCTCCTCGCGCACCCGCTCCAGGGCGTCGGCCAGGTCGTCCGGGTAGCCGCTCTCGAACTCGACCCACGTCCCGTCCCCGGGGTGCTCGAAGCCGAGGCGTACGGCATGCAGCCACTGGCGGGTCAGGCCGAGCCGCTTGGCGAGCGTCGGGTCCGCCCCGTACGTCAGATCGCCGACGCAGGGGTGGCGGTGGGCGGCCATGTGGACGCGGATCTGATGGGTGCGGCCGGTCTCCAGCTTCACATCGAGCAGGGAGGCCGCGCGGAACGCCTCGATCAGGTCGTAGTGCGTGACAGAGGGCTTGCCCTCGGCCGTGACGGCCCACTTGTAGTCGTGGGTCGGGTGCCGGCCGATGGGCGCGTCGATCGTGCCGCTCATCGGGTCGGGGTGCCCCTGGACCAGCGTGTGGTAGCGCTTGTCGACCGTGCGCTCCTTGAACTGGCGCTTGAGCGACGTGTACGCGCGCTCCGACTTGGCGACCGCCATCAGGCCGGACGTGCCGACGTCGAGCCGGTGCACGATGCCCTGACGCTCGGCGGCCCCCGAGGTCGAGATGCGGTATCCGGCGGCGGCGAGCCCGCCGATGACGGTCGTCCCCGTCCAGCCGGGCGACGGGTGCGCGGCCACGCCGACGGGCTTGACGATCACGACGATGTCGTCGTCGTCGTGCACGATCACCATGCCCTCGACCGGCTCGGCCACCACCTGCACAGGGGCGGGCGCCTGCGGCATCTCCACCTCGAGCCAGGCCCCGCCGTGCACCCGCTCCGACTTGCCGACCACCGAGCCGTCGACCGTGACCTTCCCCGCCGCGGCCAGCTCGGCGGCCTTCGTACGGGAGAAGCCGAACATCCGGGAGATGGCGGCGTCGACACGCTCACCCTCCAGGCCGTCCGGCACGGGCAGGTTGCGGATCTCGGGAATCGTACTCACCCGTCGAGTATGCCGGACTGGCCCGCTACCCCCGACCGGGCCTGTGGACAAACCCCCCTCGAGCCCCTCAGTCCTTGTGGACGGTGCCGTCCGGGTCGAGCCCCTTGAAGGACAGCAGGACGATCAGGATGCCGCCGCAGACGATCGCCGAGTCGGCCAGGTTGAAGACCGCGAAGTGCTTGGGTGCGATGAAGTCGACGACCGCGCCCTTGAAGACGCTCGGGGAGCGGAAGATCCGGTCGGTCAGGTTGCCCAGCGCGCCGCCGAGCAGCAACCCGAGCGCGATCGCCCAGGGCAGGCTGTAGAGCTTGCGGGCCAGCCGGGCGATCACGACGATCACGGACGCCGCGATGACCGTGAAGATCACGGTGAAGGCCTCACCCATGCCGAAGGCGGCACCCGCGTTGCGGATCGCCTCGAACTTCAGCCAGTCCCCGATGATCTCGATCGGCGCGTGGTGCTCCAGCTTGGCGACCACGATCATCTTGCTGACGAGGTCCAGCGCGTACGCCAGCGCGGCGACGGTGAACAGCACAAGGATCCGGCGCCGGCCCCGGGGCCGCCCGTCCGGTGTCTCCGGCTCGGCTCCCGCCGCGTCTGGGATGTCCGGCGTACCGATGATGCGCTCCGCCTCTGCCACGTGAGTCCCTCAACCTAGGTTCCTGACTGAGGACGAGAGTACGACACGCCTCCTGGCACACCGCAGCGCAGGAGGTGCACGGCGCGGATCCGCCGGGGGTCAGTAGCGCCGCTCCTGCTTCTGCTTGCACTCGACGCACAGCGTCGCGCGCGGGAAGGCCTGCATCCGCGCCTTGCCGATCGGGTTGCCGCAGTTCTCGCACAGGCCGTACGTGCCCGTGTCCAGCCGCTCCAGGGCCCGCTCGTCCTGGACGAGCCTCTCGCGCGCGCTGGCCGCCAGCGCCATCTCGTGCTCGCGCGTGATGTTCTTGGTGCCGGTGTCGGCCTGGTCGTCCCCCGCGCCGTCCCCGGAGTCCCGCATCAGGCCCACGAGCGACTGCTCGGACGACGTGATCTCGGCGCGCAGCCGCAGCACCTCGGACTGCAACTCGGCGCGCGCCTCCGACACCTCCTCCGGGGTCCATGGGTCCTCACCGGGGCGTACGGCGAGCTCACCCGGCTCCGCCGCCGCCACGACCCGTGCCTTGGGCACCGTGCCGGCCTTCTTCGCCGCCGTGGCCGTGCCAGGAGTCTTCTTCGCAACCACCGTCGTGGCTCCCGTCGTCTTCGCGGCCTCGGCCGCACCCGCCTTGTTGGCCGTGCTCTTCTTGGCCGTGGTCTTTGGGGACGTGCGTTTACCGGCACTGCTGTGAGCCGCGGTGCTTTCGGGAGCAGCGGCGGCCTTCTTTTCGGCCTTCTCGGCCCTCTCAACCCTCTCGACCTTTTCGGCAGCTGTTTTCGCCACAGCCCTTTTGGTCACCGTCTTCTTCGCGGCGCCCTTTTTCAGGGCGGTCTTCTTCGCGTCCGTGCCCTTGCCACCGCCGGAGGCCCCCGCAGCCCTGGATCCCGTGGATCTGCCGGACGCCGACTGCTGTACGGCGGTCTTTTTCGCCACCATGGCCGCGGCCCCTTCACATATTGTGATCTTGCTCGCGAATCGTGCTGGGACGATAAATCGACTTGAGACCCGCGGCAACGGGGCAGACCACCCGATTCGCCCACCCCGCCGCTCCCGCGGGGCGAACCTGCAAGCGTTGTTCCCAGCTCTCCGCCGGGTAATCCGCCCAGCCGCGCGTCCCGGAATCCGGACACCCGACCCTGGCCATTCGGGTGGCTCGGAAAACCGGTCGGCCGCTGTCCGTGGGGCGCCGTACACTGGCGGAGCGAGAAGCGTGGATGGGGACGAGTAGCGGCGTACGCAGCCCAGAGCGACCCGGGGACGGTGGAAGCCCGGGGGTGAGCGCGACGCGAAGATCACCCCGGAGCCGCCGGAAGAAAGCCGCAGCGAGGCGAGCAGGACAGCCGCGGCCGGTAGACCCGGTTTCGCGACCCCAATGAGGGGGCTCATCGGTGGGCACGACGCACCGGGGAGCCAAGGAGGGTGGTACCGCGGGAGTACGCCGTACAAGGCGTCCGGAGAATTCCGGCTCTCGTCCCTCCGACGGAAGGCAGAAAGTCCGCCGGAGGAAGCTCGCTGATGACAACGCCGACGTACCGCCAGGTGCCCGCCCAGGTCGACCTGCCCGCCCTTGAGCACGCCGTGCTCGACTTCTGGCGCGAGCAGAAGATCTTCGCCAAGAGCCTCGACCAGTCCGAAGGCCGCCCCGAGTGGGTGTTCTACGAGGGCCCGCCCACCGCCAACGGCATGCCGGGCGCCCACCACATCGAGGCCCGCGTCTTCAAGGACGTGTTCCCGCGCTTCCGCACGATGCGCGGCTACCACGTGGCCCGCAAGGCCGGCTGGGACTGCCACGGCCTCCCGGTCGAGCTGGCCGTCGAGAAGGAGCTCGGCTTCTCCGGCAAGCAGGACATCGAGGCGTACGGCATCGCCGAGTTCAACGCCAAGTGCCGCGAGTCGGTGACCCGGCACACGGACGCCTTCGAGGCGCTCACGACCCGCATGGGGTACTGGACCGACCTGCACGACCCGTACCGCACGATGGACCCCGAGTACATCGAGTCGGTCTGGTGGTCGCTGAAGACGATCTTCGACAAGGGCCTGCTGACCCAGGACCACCGCGTCGCCCCCTGGTGCCCGCGCTGCGGCACAGGACTGTCGGACCACGAGCTGGCCCAGGGGTACGAGACGGTCGTCGACCCCTCCGTGTACGTCCGTTTCCCGCTCACCTCCGGTCCGCTGGCCGGCGAGGCCGCCCTCGTCGTCTGGACGACTACTCCCTGGACGCTGGTCTCCAACACCGCGGTCGCCGCCCACCCCGACGTCACCTACGTGGTGGCGACGAAGGGCCCCTCCGGCAGCGAGAAGCTCGTCGTCGCCGAGCCGCTGCTCACCAAGGCGCTCGGCGAGGAGTGGCAGTCCACGGGCCAGACCTTCACCGGCGCCGAGATGGAGCGCTGGTCCTATCAACGTCCGTTCGAGCTCGTCGAGTTCCCGGACGACGTGCCCACCCACTACGTGGTGAACGCGGACTACGTGACGACCGAGGACGGCACGGGTCTGGTCCACCAGTCCCCCGCCTTCGGTGAGGAAGACCTCAAGGTCTGCCGCGCGTACGGCCTGCCGGTCGTGAACCCGGTCCGCCCGGACGGCACCTTCGAGGAGGACGTCCCCCTCGTAGGCGGCGTCTTCTTCAAGAAGGCGGACGAACAGCTCACCGCGGACCTCCAGCAGCGCGGCCTCCTCTTCAAGCACATCCCGTACGAGCACAGCTACCCGCACTGCTGGCGCTGCCACACCGCGCTCCTCTACTACGCGCAGCCCTCCTGGTACATCCGCACGACGGCCGTCAAGGACCGTCTCCTCCAGGAGAACGAGAAGACCAACTGGTTCCCGGACACGGTCAAGAACGGCCGGTACGGCGACTGGCTGAACAACAACATCGACTGGGCGCTCTCCCGCAACCGCTACTGGGGCACCCCGCTCCCGATCTGGCGCTGCGAGGAGGACCACCTCACGGTCGTCGGCTCCCGCGCGGAGCTGACCGAGCTCACGGGCACCGACCAGTCGGGCCTGGACCCGCACCGCCCGTTCATCGACGCGGTCACCTTCGCCTGCCCCCAGGACGACTGCGGACAGACGGCCACGCGCGTGCCGGAGGTCATCGACGCCTGGTACGACTCGGGTTCGATGCCGTTCGCGCAGTGGGGCTACCCGTACAAGAACAAGGAACTGTTCGAGTCCCGGTACCCGGCGCAGTTCATCAGCGAGGCCATCGACCAGACCCGCGGCTGGTTCTACACGCTGATGGCGGTCGGCACGCTCGTCTTCGACAAGTCGTCCTACGAGAACGTGGTCTGCCTCGGCCACATCCTCGCCGAGGACGGCCGCAAGATGTCCAAGCACCTGGGCAACACCCTGGACCCGATCCCGCTGATGGACCGGCACGGCGCGGACGCGGTGCGCTGGTTCATGGCCGCCGGCGGTTCCCCGTGGGCGGCCCGGCGCGTCGGCCACGGCACGATCCAGGAGGTCGTCCGCAAGACGCTCCTCACGTACTGGAACACGGTCGCCTTCCAGGCCCTGTACGCGCGTACGTCGAACTGGGCCCCGTCCGCGGCGGACCCGGCCCCGGCCGACCGCCCGGTCCTGGACCGCTGGCTCCTGTCCGAGCTCCACGCGCTCACCGACCAGGTGACGCAGTCCCTGGAGGCGTACGACACCCAGCGCGCCGGCAAGCTCCTGTCGGCGTTCGTCGACGACCTGTCCAACTGGTACGTACGCCGGTCCCGGCGCCGCTTCTGGCAGGGCGACAAGGCCGCGCTGCGCACCCTGCACGAGGTCGTCGAGACGGTCACGAAGCTGATGGCCCCGCTGACCCCGTTCATCACCGAGCGGGTCTGGCAGGACCTGGTGGTGCCGGTGACCCCGGGCAGCCCCGAGTCCGTCCATCTGACCACCTGGCCCGAGGCGGACCTGTCCGCGATCGACCCGGAGCTGTCGAAGCAGATGGTGCTCGTACGGCGGCTGGTCGAGCTCGGCCGTGCCACGCGCGCGGAGTCGGGCGTGAAGACGCGTCAGCCGCTGTCCCGCGCGCTGGTCGCGGCGGCAGGCTTCGACACCCTGGACCGCGAACTGCACGCGCAGATCACGGAGGAGCTCAACGTCAGCTCCCTCGCGTCCCTCTCCGAAGTGGGCGGCTCGCTGGTCGACACCACCGCCAAGGCCAACTTCCGCGCCCTGGGCAAGCGGTTCGGCAAGCGCGTCCAGGACGTCGCGAAGGCCGTCGCGAACGCCGACGCGGCCGAGCTGTCCCTCGCCCTGCGCGCGGGCAAGGCGTCGGTGGAGGTCGACGGCGAGACGGTCACGCTGGCTCCGGACGAGGTCATCATCACGGAGACCCCGCGCGAGGGCTGGTCGGTGGCGTCCGACTCGGGCGCGACGGTCGCCCTCGACCTGGAGATCACGGCGGAGCTGCGTCAGGCGGGCCTCGCCCGTGACGCGATCCGGCTGATCCAGGAGGCCCGCAAGAACAGCGGCCTCGACGTGGCCGACCGCATCGCGCTGCGCTGGACGTCCACGGACCCGGCGGTCACCGCGGCCCTGGCCGAGCACTCCGGCCTGATCTCCGACGAGGTCCTGGCCACCGACTTCGGCCAGGGTGACGCGGACGACACCTACGGAGACCCGTTCACGGACGAGGGCCTGTCCCTGACGTTCTGCCTGCGCAAGGCGTAACAGCGACAGGCACAGCGCGTACGAAGGCCCGCTCCCGCCGACCGAATCGGCGGGAGCGGGCCTTCGGCGTCAACGGGCACACGCAAAAGGGCGGGGCCCCGGATGAAAATCCGGGGCCCCGCCCTGAACGCCGACGACGCCTAAGGCGTACTAGAGGCCGTCAGTTGTCGTCCTCGTCGATCAGGAAGCCGCGCATCGGTGAAGGAGCCTGACCCATCGGAGACGGGCCCTGCGGCCGGACCGGAGCCATGGGCTGGGTCATCGCCGGGGACATCTGCTGCTGGCCACCGTAGGACGGGCCGGCGGGACCGGGGCCACCCATGCCCTGGTTGCCGCCGTACGACGGGGCACCGGCGCCGGCCGGAGCCATCGAGGGCGCCGGGGACGGCGGCAGGGAGGCCGTGGCCGGAGTACGCGGCGGGGCCAGCGAGTCGTCGGCCTGGGTCTCCAGCTGACGCAGCTGCGACTCCAGGTACGACTTCAGGCGGGTGCGGTACTCGCGCTCGAAGCCACGCAGATCCTCGACCTTGCGCTCCAGCGTGGCGCGAGCGGACTCCAGGGAGCCCATCGCGACGCGGTGCTTCTCCTGCGCGTCCCGCTCAAGAGCGTCGGCCTTGGCGCGGGCGTCGCGCTCCAGGCCCTCGGCGCGGCTGCGGGCCTCGCCGACGATCTTGTTGGCCTCGGAACGAGCCTCGGCGATCGCCTGGTCGGCGGTCTGCTGGGCCAGCGAGAGAACGCGCGCGGCGCTGTCTCCACCAGGACCCTGGCCGGGACCGCCCATGGGGCCACCCATGGGACCGCCCATCGGGCCGCCCATCTGCTGCATCTGGCCCTGCATCTGCTGACCGGGCATCTGCTGCATCTGGCCCGGCATGCCGCCCTGGCCCATCTGACCCTGCATCGGACCCTGACCCATGGGGCCCTGACCCATCTGACCCTGCATCGGGTTCTGGCCCATGGGGCCCTGACCCATCGGGCCGGGTCCCTGCGGACCGCCCTGGCCACCTCCGGGGGGCAACTGCGGTGCACCGCTGGGCAGCTGGGGCGGGCCGCCCATGGGGCCGCCCATCTGCTGCTGCGGCGGGCCCGATATGCCGGCGGGCACCGGGCCGCCGGGGCCTCGCATGCCCTGCTGCGGCATCCCCTGCTGGGGCATGCCTTGCTGGGGCATGCCCTGTTGCTGCATGCCCTGCTGCTGGTCCTGTTCCGGAGGCTTGCGCATGCCCTGCTGCTGGTTCTGGGCAGCGGCGCGCGTGGCAGCGGCCAGCTTGGCGCGCAGGTCCTCGTTCTCGCGGAGCAGTCGGGTCAGTTCGGCTTCTACCTCGTCGAGGAAGGCATCGACCTCGTCCTCGTCATAGCCTTCTCGGAGGCGGACGGTCGTGAACTGCTTGTTCCGCACATCCTCGGGGGTCAACGGCATCTCTTCACCTCAACGTAGTCGTCGGCATTCGGCAAGACCGTATCGTTCACACCAACACCGACCTGACGACGGTGATCAGGATGTACACGATGATCATCAGTACGAAGAAGGACAGGTCGAGCGCCACGCCCCCGAGACGCAACGGCGGGATGACCCGCCGCAGAAGCTTGAGCGGTGGATCAGTGACAGTGTAGGTGGCCTCCAGAACGACCACCATCGCCTTGCCGGGCTGCCATGAGCGGGCGAACTGGAAGACGTAGTCCATGACCAACCGGAAGATCAGCACGATGAGGAAGCACATCAGCGCGATGTAGAGAACCTGTCCAACCACGCTCATGATCCGCGCTTACCTCTCCCCTGTTTCCGTGCTGCTGGGTACCGCTGTTGGTACTGCCTGGTTACTGCTTTTCCGGTTGTGCGTCTCAGCTCTGGTTGAAGAACCCGCCCTCTGCGATGCGGGCCTTGTCCTCCGCCGTGACATCGACGTTAGCAGGCGACAACAGGAACACCTTCTGCGTCACCCGCTCGATGCTGCCGTGAAGACCAAACACCAAACCGGCCGCAAAGTCGACAAGTCGCTTGGCGTCTGTGTCATCCATCTCAGTGAGATTCATGATCACAGGAGTGCCCTCACGGAAGTGTTCCCCGATGGTACGGGCCTCGTTGTAGGTCCGGGGGTGGAGCGTGGTGATCCGGTAAGGCTCTCGTTCCGACACGACCTTGGGCATGATCACCGGTGCGTTCTTCTCCAGGCCTGAGCGTTCTTGTGTGATGGACGCCACGGGCGCGATCCGCGCCGGACGTCCGGATTCCGCACCCAGCGAGGCGGAATGCGACACCGGATCGCGCGGGGCGGACGGCTGCACCACTCGTACCGATTCGTCCCTTTGGGACTGGTGTGGCTGGTGTGACTGATGGGACTGGTGCGAACCGTGCGGCTGGTGCGAGGGCTCACGCCGCCGCAGGTCGCGCTCGGGTTCCGGGTCGAGCTCGGGCTCGAAGTCGTCATCGGGGTCGAATCCCCGGCCGTCGTACCCATCGTCCTCCACGAGGCCGAGGTAGACCGCCATCTTGCGCATCGCGCCGGCCATTGCTCTGAGTCCTCCCGCTCTGTGGTGGATCGACTGACGTATGCCAAGTGCCCGTGATCCACGAGGTCGTTACGACCGCCTCTCAGCGGTAATGACCATATTTTCTGCTGTGGTCCGACTTCCTGGCGACGTTACCCGAGCCTGGGACGGACTCCGAGTACCGCACTGCCGACGCGCACATGTGTCGCCCCGGCCGTCACGGCCTTCTCGAGGTCCGCACTCATCCCTGCGGACACCATGTTCGCAGCCGGATGGGTGCGGCGCATAGCAGTCGACAAATCCATCAGCCGCTCGAACGCCGCCGGTTCACGTCCGGCGTACGGTCCGGTCAGCGGTGCGACGGTCATCAACCCGTCGAGCCTGAGCCCCTCGGCCCCGGCCACCAGGTCGGCCAACTCCCCGATTCCGCCCGGCCCGACGCCTCCGCGCTCCCCGCGCGCACTCTCCTCCGCGTCCAGCGCGACCTGGATCAGGCAGCCCACCTCGCGCCCCGCCCGCACCGCCTCCCTGGACAGCCCGGAGACCAGCCGGTCACGGTCGACGGACTGCACGACACCGGCGTAACCGACCACGGAACGTACCTTGTTGGTCTGCAACTGGCCCACGAAATGCCAGGTGAGAGCCAGATCCGCGCACTCCTCGGCCTTGGGCGCCGCGTCCTGGTCGCGATTCTCGGCCACATGACGCACACCGAGCTCCCACAGGATCCGCACATCACTCGCGGGGTAGGTCTTGGTGACGACGATCAGCGTCACCTCCTCCCGCTTGCGGCCCGCCGCCGAACAGGCCGTCGCGATTCGCTCCTCGACTGCCGCCAGATTTGCGGCGAGTTCGCCCTTACGGTCCGTCATGTCCATCAGTCCAGCCAGACATAGCCTGCGAGCCGCCCGGTCGTGCGGTCGCGGCGGTACGAGAAATGGTCGGCGGACTCCCGCGTGCACACCGGCGACTGCTGCCGGTCACGCACCCCGAGCCGCTCCAGTTGGGCGTGCACCCCGGCGACCACGTCGACGGCGGGTGTGCCCCAACTGGTCTCGGCGTACGCCGCGGGTTCGACGGCGGCGACGTCGGCGCGCATCTCCTGCGGCACTTCGTAGCACCGGCCGCAGACAGCAGGGCCGGTGCGGGCGACGATCCGGGCGGGGTCGGCGCCGAGGGACTCCATGGCGTCCACCGCGGCGGGGACGATCCCGGCGACCAGGCCGGGCCGGCCCGCGTGGGCCGCGGCGACCACTCCGGCGACCGGGTCGGCCAGCAGGACCGGAACGCAGTCGGCGGTGAGCACGGCGACGGCGAGGCCCCTGGTGGCGGTCACCAGGCCGTCGACGGGCGGGGCGGACCGGGTGGTCCACGGCCCGTCGACCTCGGCGACGTCGTTGCCGTGCACCTGGTTCATCCAGACCACCCGGTCCGGGTCGAGACCCAGGGACTTGGCGGCCAGTTCACGATTCGTGACGACGGCGGCCGGGTCGTCGCCGACTGCTCCGCCGAGGTTCAGCTCCTCGTACGGAACGGCGCTCACCCCGCCCCACCGGTCGGTGAAGGCGAAGTGCGCGCCGCTCGCATCGCTCGTTTCGGAGCGCTGCCCTATCACTTCAGGAAGTCCGGCACGTCCAGTTCCTCCGCCGCGCTGTCCGAGTAGGACCGGGACGGCGGGACCGGCGGGGAGATCGGGAGCTCGTTCGCCGGCTCCGGGGCGGGTGCCGGGGTCTCCCTCGGCGTGACGCTGCCGAGCGAGCCGAAGGACGGCCGGCTGTCGGACGATCGTACCGGCGTCGGTTCGTCGCGCTTGGCGCCGGCCGAGCCGAGGATGTTGTCCCGCTTGGGCGGGGGCTGCCCCCCGTCGAAGCCGGCCGCGATGACCGTGACCCGGACCTCGTCGCCGAGGGCGTCGTCGATGACCGCACCGAAGATGATGTTGGCCTCGGGGTGCGCGGCCTCGCTGACCAGCTGGGCGGCCTCGTTGATCTCGAACAGGCCGAGGTCGGAGCCACCGGAGATGGAGAGCAGGACGCCCCGGGCGCCGTCGATGGAGGCCTCCAGGAGTGGCGAGGAGATCGCCATCTCGGCCGCCGCCACCGCACGGTCGTCACCACGGGCCGAACCGATGCCCATGAGGGCCGAACCGGCCTCGGACATCACGGACTTGACGTCGGCGAAGTCGAGGTTGATCAGACCGGGGGTGGTGATCAGGTCGGTGATGCCCTGGACGCCGGAGAGCAGGACCTGGTCCGCCGACTTGAAGGCGTCGAGGACCGAGACCTGGCGGTCCGAGATGGACAGCAGCCGGTCGTTGGGGATGACGATGAGGGTGTCGACCTCTTCGCGGAGTTCCGCGATGCCGTCCTCGGCCTGGTTGGCGCGGCGCCGTCCCTCGAAGGTGAAGGGGCGGGTGACCACGCCGATGGTGAGGGCGCCGAGGTTGCGGGCGATGTTGGCCACGACGGGCGCGCCGCCGGTGCCGGTGCCGCCACCCTCGCCTGCCGTCACGAAGACCATGTCGGCCCCCTTGAGGACCTCCTCGATCTCCTCGCGGTGGTCCTCTGCGGCCTTGCGGCCGACGGCCGGGTTGGCGCCGGCGCCGAGTCCGCGGGTGAGTTCGCGGCCGACGTCGAGTTTGACGTCGGCGTCGCTCATCAACAGCGCCTGAGCATCGGTGTTGATGGCGATGAACTCGACGCCCTTCAGACCGACCTCGATCATCCGGTTGATGGCGTTGACACCACCGCCGCCGACACCGATGACTTTGATGACTGCGAGGTAGTTCTGCGGTGCTGCCACGTCGAAGGCCTCTCGCCTCGAGTTACGTGTCGCCGTTCGCGATACGGCGAACGGACAACTCATGCCGAAGTGGGACGGTCCGAACGCCGACCCGAACCCTAACGTTGAAGTTTAGGGTTACCAGTGTGTCTGTTCCTTGGACTCTTCCGAACAGGACACTAAGTCGACAAGTGGCGCACGTTCAACGAACACGCCGAACCTCCCGTTTTTCTTTTCACCCTATGTGATCAGCCATAGCGATGCCCAACCAGGGTGCTGGCCTGCACGGACAGGCGTCAACTCCCTGATGACGCGGGGGCGGTGGGGACGCTCACGTCGAAGTGCCGCGCCCCGGGAGCCGCTTTCATGAGAGCAGTGAGCGCATGGGCCTTCGCGGCACCCTTCTCGGCACTCCCCCACGCGACGGTCCGGCCGTCGCCCAACTCCAGCGAGATGGAGTCGTACGAACGGACCTTGACCGTCCTGGTGGCGCGCGCGACGGCGCCCGGCAGCTCGCCCGCCACCAACACCGCCTCGACCACCAGCCGGTCGCCGCCGAAACGGCGCAGACTCGCCGTCTGCGAACCGGTCCGGGACATCGTCAATTCCAATGCGGGTACGCCTTCGGGAGCATGCGAAACCGTCGCGAATCGCACGCCTTTCGCGTCCACTTCGACATACTTGGCCGGTTTCCCGACGCTTTTGACAATCAGGACCGGGGTACGTTCGACCACTTTCAGCACGAT
This sequence comes from Streptomyces sp. NBC_01390, assembly GCF_045040105.1. Lineage (NCBI taxonomy): Bacteria > Bacillati > Actinomycetota > Actinomycetes > Kitasatosporales > Streptomycetaceae > Streptomyces > Streptomyces sp. NBC_01390. Next base: position 3,248,829 of record NZ_CP109551.1, read on the forward strand.
TTCGTGCGGCCAGGACCGAGTGACCTCAACCGAGTCAATTCGGGGCAATTTCCGGAGCAGTCGGGACTCGATGGCGTCGGTGTCGACGGAAACGAGAGGTTCCCCGAGCGGCACGTCGGCGGCTTCCCGCACCTGTGCCTGCGTCAGAACACCGGTCCCCGACACCGACACACGCTCCACGTGCGTCCACCGGGACCCGTAGAGCACCCACAGGGCGCTCCCGCCGAGGACGAGCAGGGCGCAGGCCGTGATGACGATCGCACGAAGCCTGCGCGGCCCGGGCCGGCCGAGGAGGCCCGGCCGGCGGGGCGGGCCGGAGGTGTCCTGCTGCCGTTCGCCGCGTTCGGCGGTCGTCGCTCCTCCGGCCACGCCTGCCCTGCCTTCCCTCGTCGTCGCCTAGCGGTGGCGCGAGGCGATCGCCTCGTACACCATGCCGACGAGCAGGTCGTCGGCGTCCCGGCGGCCGAACTCGCTGGCGGCACGGGACATCTCGTACAGCCGGTGCGGGTCGGCGAGCACGGGCAGGACGTGGCGCTGGACCCATTCGGGCGTCAGTTCCGCGTCGTCGACCAGGAGTCCGCCACCGGCCTTCACCACCGGCTGGGCGTTCAGCCGCTGTTCGCCGTTGCCGATGGGCAGCGGGACGTAGGCGGCCGGGAGTCCGACGGCGGAGAGTTCGGCGACGGTCATCGCGCCCGCACGGCAGAGCATCATGTCGGCCGCGGCGTACGCGAGGTCCATCCGGTCCACGTACGGTACCGGGATGTAGGGGGGCATCCCCGGCATCTGGTGGACCTGCGGCAGTTCGTTCTTCGGGCCGACCGCGTGCAGCACCTGGATGCCGGCCTGCTGGAGGTACGGCGCGACCCGCTCGACCACCTCGTTGAGGTGCCGGGCGCCCTGCGAGCCGCCGGAGACCAGCAGCGTCGGCAGGCTCGGGTCGAGCCCGAACGCGGCCCGCGCCTCGGGACGTACCGCTGCCCGGTCCAGGGTGGCGATGGAGCGGCGCAACGGGATGCCGATGTAGCGGGCGTCGCGGAGCTTGCTGTCCGGGGTGGAGACGGCGACCTGGGCGGCGTACCGCGAGCCGATCTTGTTGGCGAGGCCGGGGCGGGCGTTGGCCTCGTGGACGACGATCGGCACCCCCAGGCGCTTGGCGGCGAGGTAGCCGGGCAGGGCCACATAGCCGCCGAAGCCGACGACGGCGTCGGCCTTGGTGCGCTCCAGGATCTGCTCGGCCGCCTTGATCGTGCCGCGCAGCCGCCCGGGGACGGTGATCAGCTCGGGGGTGGGCTTGCGCGGCAGTGGGACCGCTGGGATCAGCGCCAGGTCATAGCCCCGCTCGGGGACGAGCCGGGTCTCCAGACCGCGTTCCGTGCCCAGGGCCGTGATCCCCATGGTGGGGTCAGCCCTGCGCAGGGCGTCCGCGAGGGCGAGCGCGGGCTCGATGTGGCCGGCGGTCCCCCCACCGGCGAGTACGACATGCACCGAAATTCACCGCTCTCCGGACGAACGCGCCGCCGAGGCACGCCGTCTCATCGTGTTCCATCTCCGGGAGGTTCCGGCCGGCCTTCCAGACCGAACAGAGCCCCCAGTCCCCCGCTTTCTACCAAAGCGGGGTTGCCGCAACGAAAGCGCCGCCCGCGCACCCGGTTCGTCGCGTGCGAAGGCGATCAGCAGTCCGATGGCGAACATGGTCGGCAACAGGGCGGAACCCCCGTAGGAGAACAGCGGGAGCGGGACCCCGGCGATCGGCAGCAGGCCGAGCACCGCACCGATGTTGATCACTGCCTGAGCGGTGATCCAGGTGGTCACACCTCCCGCGGCGTACCTCACGAAGGGGTCCTCCGTGCGTCCGGCCACGCGGATACCCGCATAGCCTAGGGCCGCGAAGAGGGCGAGCACCGACAGCGTCCCCGCCAGGCCCAGTTCCTCCCCGGTCACGGCGAAGATGAAGTCGGTGTGGGCTTCGGGGAGTTGCCCCCATTTTTCCACACTCGCACCGAGGCCCGAACCGAACAGGCCACCGGAGGCGAGCGCGTAGATTCCGTGCACGGCCTGCCAGCAGGACGTGGCCCCGGTGCCGGGCTCGGTGGCGCCGATGCACTGGAAGCGGGCCATCCGGTTGGGGCTGGTCTTGATGAGGACGAGGCCGATGAACGCGGCCACGGACAGCACACCCACGAACAGACGCGTGGGCGCCCCGGCCAGCCAGAGCAGCCCGAACAGGATGGCGGTGAGGATGATCGCCGTACCCATGTCGCCGCCGAGCATGATCAGGCCGAGCAGCATGAACGTGACCGGGACCAGCGGCACCAGCATGTGCTTCCACTGCGTGAGCAGCCGCTTGTCCTCCTTGCGGGCGATCAGGTCGGCGCCCCACAGCACCAGGGCGAGCTTGCCGAACTCGCTCGGCTGGATCTGGAAGGAGCCGCCCAGCGAGATCCAGTTCTGGTTGCCGTTGATGGACAGCCCTATCCCGGGCACCTGGACGAGGGCCATCAGGAAGACGGAGCCGGCGAGGATCGGGTAGGCGAGCGCCCGGTGCAGCTTCACCGGCATCCGCGAGGCCGAGAAGAGCAGCACGCCGCCGATCGTGGCGGCCAGCAACTGTTTGCGGAAGAAGAACGTGCCGGGCTTGGACAGTTGCAGCGCGGTGATCTGGGAGGCCGAGTAGACCATCACAAGGCCGAGCACCGTGATCAGCAGCGAGCCGCCGAGGATCACGTAGTACGCGGTCAGCGGCCGGTCCCAGGCCCGCTCCACACGCCGCCGAAACCGGCGCACGGGATTGTCCCGTGGCGGCCGTGGCGCGGCGGGCCTACGAACCCGCACAGCCCCCTGCACGGGCGCCCGCCCGGTACGGCTACTGGGCATCAGAGCCTCCCGCGCGACTGATGAAGGGCGCGCGCAGCGCCCCCTTCAGGGGCGCGGGGCTGTGTCCATCTGCGGCTCCGCCGCGGGGCGCGACCAGCCCCCCACCGGGCCGGCACCAGACAATCCACCGAAAGTTCCCGAGCCACAACCCACCTCACGTGTCCCTCCAAGGCCCCCGAAGACACCCTCCGCGGCCGAAGACCGACCGTCAGGTCCCCGCCCCGAGTTCGCGAACCGCCTGCGCGAACGCGTCACCGCGTTGGTTGTAGTTGGCGAACATGTCCATCGACGCACAGGCAGGCGCCAACAGCACCGTGTCCCCGGCACCGGCCAGGTCCCGCGCCGAGCGGACCGCCGCGAGCATCGCCCCAGTGTCGGTCCGGTCGAGGTCGACGACGGGTACTTCCGGGGCGTGTCGCGCGAGGGCTTCGCCGATCAGGGCCCGGTCGGCGCCGATCAGCACCACTCCGCGAAGTCGCTTTGCCGACTTGGCGACCAGTTCGTCGAAGGTCGCGCCCTTGGCGAGCCCGCCGGCGATCCACACGATCGACTCGTACGACGCCAAGGAGGCCTCGGCCGCGTGGGTGTTGGTCGCCTTGGAGTCGTCGATGTAGGCGACCCCGTCCACGTCGGCCACGTGAGCGATGCGGTGGGCGTCCGGGGTGAAGGCCCGCAGGCCGTCCCGGACCGCCTTCGCGGGCACCCCGTAGGCCCGGGCGAGGGCCGCCGCGGCAAGGGCGTTGGCGATGTTGTGCGGGGCGGGCGGGTTGACGTCCGAGACCTCGGCCAGTTCCTGGGCGTTCTGCTGCCGGTTCTCGACGAAGGCGCGGTCGACCAGGATGCCCTCCACGACGCCGAGTTGGGACGGGCCGGGCGCACCGAGCGTGAACCCGACGGCCCGGCAGCCCTCCTCGACGTCCGCGCCGCGCACCAGGTCCTCGGTCGCCTTATCGGCCACGTTGTAGACGCAGGCGACCCGATTGCCCTCGTAGATACGGCCCTTGTCGGCGGCGTACGCCTCCATGGAGCCGTGCCAGTCGAGGTGGTCGGGGGCGAGGTTGAGGACGGCGGCGGAGTGGGCGCGCAGGGAGGGCGCCCAGTGGAGCTGGTAGCTGGAGAGTTCGACAGCGAGGACGTCAAACGTCTCGTCGCCGAGGACCACGTCGATGATCGGTGTGCCGATGTTGCCGACGGCGGCCGTACGCAGGCCGGCCGCGCGCAGGATCGACGCGAGCATCTGGGTGGTGGTCGTCTTGCCGTTGGTGCCGGTGATCGCCAGCCAGGGGGCCGGCTCTCGACCGTCCCGCCCGCGCAGCCGCCAGGCGATCTCCACGTCGCCGACGACGTCCACGCCCGCCTCGGCCGCCGCCGTGAAGAGCGGTGAACTCGGCTTCCAGCCGGGCGAGGTGACGACGAGTCCAGTGCCCTCGGGGAGGGTCTCGGCGTCCCCGAGGCGTACCTCGATGCCCTCCAGGGCCGCCGCGCGTTCCCGGTGGGCCTCGGAGTCCCCGCCGTCCACGACGGTGACCCGGGCGCCGAGGGCGGCCAGGGCGCGGGCGGCGCTGATGCCGCTGACGCCGAGGCCGGCGACGGTGACGTGCATGCCCTCCCACTCGCTGCCCTGGCCGGAGGTCACTTGTCGGCCGCCCATCCCGCGTAGAAGATGCCCAGGCCGACGATCACGCAGATGCCCTGGATGATCCAGAAGCGGACCACGATGAGGACCTCGGACCACCCCTTGAGTTCGAAGTGGTGCTGGAGTGGCGCCATCCGGAACACGCGCTTGCCGGTCGTCTTGAACGAGCCGACCTGGATGACCACCGACATGGTGATCAGCACGAACAGGCCGCCGAGCAGCGCCAGCAGCAGCTCCGTACGGGAGCAGATCGCGAGGCCGGCGAGCGCGCCGCCCAGGGCCAGTGAACCGGTGTCGCCCATGAAGATCTTGGCGGGTGACGTGTTCCACCACAGGAAGCCGAGACAGGCGCCCATAAGCGCCGAGGCGACGACGGCGAGGTCCAGCGGATCCCGCACCTCGTAGCAGGCCGCCGGGTTGGTCAGGGTCACCGCGTTGGCGCAGGACTCCTGGAACTGCCAGACGCCGATGAACGTGTAGGCGCCGAAGACGAGGACGGAGGCGCCGGTGGCGAGGCCGTCCAGACCGTCCGTCAGGTTCACGCCGTTCGACATGGCGAGGATCATGAAGAGCGCCCAGACGACGAACAGCACCGGGCCGATCGTCCAGCCGAAGTCCTGGACGAAGGAGAGCTTCGTGGACGCCGGCGTGTTGCCGACGCTGTCCGCGAACTGGAGCGAGAGCACCGCGAAGCCGATACCGATGGTCAGCTGGCCGGCCATCTTCGCCTTGGCCCGCAGACCGAGCGAACGGCGCTTGACGATCTTGATGTAGTCGTCCAGGAAGCCGACCAGGCCCATGCCCGCCATCAGGCCGAGCACCAGCAGGCCCGAGAAGGTTGGCGGGGGTGTGCTGGCCTCGCCGAGCCCCGTGAACACCTTGGACAGGAAGTACGCGGCGATCGTCGCCAGGATGAAGGCGATGCCGCCCATCGTCGGCGTACCGCGCTTGGCGTGGTGCTCGCGCGGGCCGTCGTCGCGGATGTACTGACCGTAGCCCTTACGGGCAAGAAGCTTGATCAGCAGCGGGGTGCCGATCAGGGTCAGGAAAAGACCAATGACTCCTGCGAACAGGATTTGCTTCATCATCGGGCGGAAACCTCACCCTCGGCACCGGTCGCCAGGAGCGCCTGCGCCACGCTCTCCAGCCCGACCGACCGGGACGCCTTCACGAGCACGACATCCCCCGGGCGCAGCTCGCTGCGCAACAGGTCGACAGCCGCCTGTGCGTCGGACACGTGCACCGACTCCTCACCCCACGAACCCTCGTTATATGCGCCCAGTTGGAGCCAGGACGCTTCCCTGCCCCCGACCGCGACGAGCTTGCCGACATTGAGCCGGACGGCCAGCCGTCCGACCGCGTCGTGCTCGGCGAGCGCCTCGTCCCCGAGCTCGGCCATCTTGCCGAGCACCGCCCACGTACGACCCCCCTTAGCCCGTGAGGCTGTGCCCATTGCCGCGAGCGCGCGCAAAGCCGCTCGCATGGACTCGGGGTTCGCGTTGTAGGCGTCGTTGACGATCGTCACGCCGTCCGGGCGCTCGGTGACCTCCATCCGCCAGCGGGAGAGGGAGCCCGCCTCGGAGAGCGCGGTGGCGATCTCGTCTGCGGACATGCCCAGCTCATGGGCGACGGCGGCGGCGGCGAGCGCGTTCGACACGTGATGCTCACCGTACAGGCGCATGGTCACGTCGCTTGCACCGGAGGGTGTGTGGAGCCTGAAGGCAGGCTGTCCCCTGTCCGTGAGTCGCACGTTCTCGGCGCGTACGTCCGCTTCGCCGGACTCGCCGAAGAAGATCACCTTCGCCTTTGTTCGAACCGCCATGGCCCGTACGAGGGGATCGTCGGCGTTCAGGATCGCGGTACCGCCGTCGGCCCCGGAGGGCAGCGCCTCGACGAGTTCGCCCTTCGCTTGTGCGATCTGCTCGCGTCCGCCGAACTCGCCGATGTGGGCGGTGCCGACGTTGATGACGAGGCCGATCCGCGGGGGCGTCAGCTCCGTGAGGTAGCGGATGTGACCGATGCCGCGGGCGCCCATCTCCAGGACCAGGAACCTGGTCTCCTCGGTGGCGCTCAGCGCGGTCAGCGGCAGCCCGATCTCGTTGTTGAGCGAGCCGGGGGTGTAGACCGTGGGCGCCTTGTGCTGGAGCACCTGGGCGATCAGGTCCTTGGTGCTGGTCTTGCCCGCGGAGCCGGTGAGGGCCACGAGGGTCGCGCCGAGCTTCTGGACCACGTGTCGCGCGAGGGCGCCCAGCGCCCGCTGGACGTCGTCCACGACGATCGCGGGCACGCCGACGGGCCGGGAGGCGAGAACGGCGACCGCGCCGGCCTCGACGACCGCGGCCGCGAAGTCGTGGCCGTCGACGCGCTCGCCCGCGAAGGCGACGAAGAGGCTGCCGGGCTCCACCTCACGGGAGTCCCTGACGACCTGTCCGGTGACCTGGACCGACGGATCCGGTATGTCGTGGGTCTGCCCGCCGACGACTGCTGCGATCTCGGCGAGAGAGAGGGCGATCACAAGTTCATCCCTGGGTCTGCTGGATAGCTTCGCGAAGCACCAGGCGGTCGTCGAACGGACGGACCACCCCGGCGATGTCCTGGCCCTGCTCGTGACCCTTGCCCGCGACCAGCACGGTGTCCCCGGGCCGCGCGCGGGCCACGGCGGCGGCGATGGCCGCGCCCCGGTCCTCGAACACCTGGACCTCACCGCGCTCGTGGGCCGGCACCGAGGCCGCGCCTTCGAGCATGGTCGCGAGGATCGCGAGGGGGTCCTCGGTGCGGGGGTTGTCGGAGGTCAGTACGGCGGTGTCGGCGAGCCGGGCAACGGCGGCGCCCATGGGGGCGCGCTTGGTCGTGTCCCGGTCCCCGCCACAGCCGAGCACCACGTGCAGGCTGCCCTCGGTGACCTTGCGCAGCGCGCGCAGCACCGACTCGACGGCGTCCGTCTTGTGGGCGTAGTCGACGACCGCGAGATACGGCTGGCCCACGTCCACCCGCTCGAGGCGCCCCGGGACACCCGGCACGTCGGCGATGCCGTCGGCGGCGGCCTGCGGGTCGAGCCCGGCCTCGGCGAGGGCGACGATCGCGGCGAGGGTGTTGGCGACGTTGAAGGTGCCCGCGAGGGGTGCCCGCGCGCGGATCCGCTGGTCCTTGGGGCCGACCACCGTGAACGTCGAGTCCATCGGGCCGACCTGGACGTTCTCGGCGCGCCAGTCGGCGTCCGGGTGGCCCTCGGCGGAGAAGGTGACGACCGGGACGGTTGCCTCCTGGGCGAGCCGCCGGCCGTAGCTGTCGTCGTAGTTGACGACCCCGAGTTTGCTGCGTTCGGGAGTGAACAGCCGCGCCTTGGCCTGGAAGTAGTCCTCCATGCCGGAGTGGAACTCCATGTGTTCCGGGCTGAGGTTGGTGAACACGGCGAGGTCGAAGACGCAGCCGTCGACCCGGCCGAGGACCAGCGCGTGACTGGAGACCTCCATGGCGACCGCCTCGACCCCGCGCTCGCGCATCACCGCGAACAGGGCCTGGAGGTCGGTGGCTTCGGGGGTGGTGCGCTCGGACTTGATGCGCTCGTCGCCGATGCGCGTCTCGACCGTGCCGATCATCCCGGTGACCCGGTCGGTCCTGAGGCCGCCCTCGACGAGATACGCGGTGGTGGTCTTGCCGGAGGTGCCCGTGATGCCGATCTGGAGCAGATCGCGCCCCGGACGGCCGTAGATCGTGGCCGCCAGTTCGCCCATCCGCGCGCGCGGGTCGTCGACCACCAGCACCGGGAGGCCGGTGGCGGCGGCCCGTTCGGCGCCCGTGGGGTCGGTCAGCACGGCGGCGGCGCCGAGGCCGGCGGCCTGCGTCACGAAGTCGGCGCCGTGCAGCCGGGCCCCCGGGAGGGCGGCGTACACGTCGCCGGGGCGGACCGCACGCGAGTCATGGGTGATGCCCGTGACCGCGACGATGCCGTCCGGCGTGGCCGGGGGCTGTGGGGCGCCCAGCTGGCCGGCCAGTTCCGCGAGGGGTGTGGCGGACACGTGAACCGGCCTCGGCGGTCCCGGATATGTCACAGGAACGCCCTTCTGGGTGGTTTGGTACTGATCAGCGTGTGGCACGGCGGTGAGCGTACCGGGCGCACCCCCGGACGGGCGAAGTGAGGGCGCACCCGGGGCGTGCGGCGGGGCGCTGGTCCCCGGGTCGGGAGAGTCGGGAGAGATCGGGTTCACGAGCTGATTCCTGGCTGGTTTCCGTGCTGATCAGGGTGTGAAGGCCACGGGGAGATTCGCGGCCTTGGCCCCGGTGGGCGGTACCTGAAGGGTCTTCAGGGCGAACTCCATGACCTCCTTGTAGATGGGGCCACAGATCTGACCTCCGAAGTAACTGCCCTTGGTGGCGTTCTGGATGGCGCAGTAGACGGTGATGCGGGGGCTGTCGGCAGGGGCGAAGCCGGCGAACGAGGAGGTGTAGCCGTGGTAGCGGCCGGTGGCCGGATCCACGCGGTTGGCCGTACCCGTCTTGCCCGCCACCCGGTAGCCGGGAATGCGCGCCTTGGCGCCGGTGCCCTCCTCGTCGTCCACGACGGACTCCAGCATCTTGGCGAGCGTCTTCGCCGTCTTCGCACTGACGACCCGGGTCTTCTTGGGCGCCGCGGCGGGGGCGAACCGGCCGTCGGCCCCCTTGGTACCCCGGATCACGGTGGGTTCCACACGGACGCCACCATTGGCGATGGTCGAGTAGACGGAGGCAGCCTGCAGCGCGTTGAGGGAGACGCCCTGGCCGAAGGGGATCGTGAACTGCTGGGAGGTCGACCACTGGTCGGGCGGCGCGAGGATGCCCTTGGTCTCACCGGGGAAGTCCAGCCCGGTGTAGCTGCCGAGGCCGAACTTGCGCAGATAGGAGTAGAGGACCTGGTTGGACTGGGTCTGCGTCTTGCCGAGCTGGCCGGTGGCCAGGATGGTGCCGATGTTGCTGGACTTGGCGAGCACACCGTTGAGGGTGAGGTACCAGGTCGGGTGGTCGATGTCGTCCTTGAAGAGCCGGTCGCCCCGGTGCAGCCGGTTGGGCACGACGACATGTGTCGCGGGCGTGGCGGCGTTCTCCTCCAGTACGGCGGCCATCGACATGACCTTGGCGGTGGAGCCGGGCTCGTAGGCGTCCTGGAGGGCCGCGTTGCCGAGCGCGTCCGGGTTCGCTTTGGTGAGGTCGTTGGGGTCGAAGCCGGGCGAGTTGGCCATGGCCAGGATCTGGCCGGTCCGGGTGTCCTGCACTATCACGTACCCGCGGTCCGCCTTCGACTTCTTCACCTGCTCGGTGATGGCGCTCTGCGCGGCCCACTGGATGTCCCGGTCGATGGTCAGTTCGACGTCGGAACCGGGGACGGCGGGCGTCTCGGTGGAATCGGCGGTGGGCACCTGCCGTCCCCCTGACTGTGCGTACCGGATCTTGCCGTCCTGGCCGGCCAGTTCCCCGTTCAGCTGCTGTTCGAGGCCGCCGCCGCCCTTGCCGTCGGCACTGACCCAGCCCAGCAGTCCGGCGGCGAGTCCACCGTTCGGATAGACGCGCTTGCTCGCGGGCACGGCCAGCACACCGGCGAGGACGTTGAAGGCGGTCGGGTCGGTTCCGGCCTTGGCGGCCAGGGTGGACTTCAGGTCCTTGATCTGCGTCCACACCTGGGGGGTCTGACGGTGCGCGAGCAGTGTGTAGCGCGTGTTCGGCGTCTTCAGCTTCCTGGCGACGTCGTCCGCGTCCTGCCCGAGGATCGGCGCGAGGAGAGCGGCGGCCTGTTCGGGGGCGTCGCCCAGTTTCGTGGTCTTGGGCGTGAACATCGTCGGGTCGGCGGTGATGTCGTACGCGTCCACGCTGGTCGCCAGTTCGACGCCGTTGCGGTCGGTGATCTCGCCGCGTTCGGCGGCCAGGGTGCGGCCGACGTACCGGTTCTGCTCGGCCTTGGCGGCGTACACGCTCGCGTCGACGGCCTGCACCTGGAGCAGCCGGACGACGAAGGCGATCATCACCAGGGCCAGCGCGAGGCTGACCATGCGCAGCCGGGGCCGGGGGCTGCCGAGCCGGATGACCTTGGGCCCGGCGGGGCGGCCGGGAGCGGGGCGGCGGGCGGGGCGGGCGCCGGGTCCCGGCCGCCGGGGGGCGCCGGGGCGGGCGGACCTGGCCGGGGCGGGTACGCGACGGCGGGGCGGTTCCCTGTCGGACACTTCCGTCACCTGCCGGGGGTCGTGGAGGGGAGGGTGGGTGTGGGGGTGGGCGCGGGAACGGGTGCCTGCTCCGGGGACGCCGGCACGGACGGGGTCGGCGTGCCCGTGGGCGTCGGCTCAGGGGTGGGCGCGGGGGTGGCCGTGGGCGTGACGGTGGGCGCCGGCGCCGGCCGGTTCATCTCGGGCGGGACCATCTCCGGGATCCGCAGCACCGCCTGTTCCGCGGCCTCCGGGACGCCCTTGACGGTGCCGTCGGGGTCGAGGAAGGCCGGGTCGCCGCCGGGCACCATGCCGAGTTCCCTGGCCCGGCGCTGGAGTGCGTCGGGCGCGGCGTAGGCGTCGACGTCCCGCTGGAGCGCCTGTTCCTCGTCGGTGAGGCTCTTGGTGTCCCTCTGCAGGTCGTCCAGGCGGAACCCGCCTTCGCTGAGCGCGGAGTTCAGCACGAGGAGCCCGATGAGACCGCCGCCCAGCAGGAACACGACGAGCAGGACGAAGGGGGTACGGGCGGCCTGTCCCGGCCCCGTGGGGAAGAGCCTGGCGAGCCGGGCGGCCCGGCCCCTCAGTTCGGGGTTGCTATTCACTCACCCTCCCCGCGAGTCGGGTCGTCCCACACGTCTGCCCGCTCTTCTGCCCGGCAGGTCCGGGTTGCCTACTCACCCGTCGTCCCCTCCGTACGCCTCACTCGGCGTCCTCCCTGATGCGCTGGGCCCCGCGCAGTCGCGCCGGGGCGGCTCGCCGGTTCTCGGCGATCTCTTCCTCGGTGGGAAGTTCGGCACCACGGGTGAGCAGCTTGAGCCGGGGCTGGTAACGCTCGGGCACCACGGGCAGTCCGGGGGGCGCCGTGTTGGCCGCGCCGGCCGCGAACACCTGCTTGACCAGCCGGTCTTCGAGCGAGTGGTATGACAGGACAGCGATCCGGCCGCCGACGGCGAGGGCCTTCACCGCGGCCGGGATCGCCCGCTCCAGGACGGTCAGTTCGCCGTTGACCTCGATGCGCAGCGCCTGGAAGGTGCGCTTGGCGGGGTTGCCGCCGGTGCGCTTGGCGGCCTGCGGCAGCGAGTCGCGGATCAGTTCGACGAGCCGGGCGCTGTTGCTGAAGGGCTCCTTGTCGCGCTCACGCACGACCGCGGAGACGATGCGCTTGGCCTGCTTCTCCTCGCCGTACGCCCTGAGGATCCGGACGAGTTCACCGGCCGGGTAGGTGTTGAGGACCTCGGCGGCGCTGATGCCGGTCGTCTGGTCCATGCGCATGTCGAGCGGCGCGTCCTGGGCGTAGGCGAACCCCCGGTCGGCCTCGTCGAGTTGCATGGAGGAGACCCCGAGGTCGAACAGGACCCCGTCGACCTTCGGCAGGCTCAGCCGGTCGAGTACGTCGGGCAGTTCGTCGTACACCGCGTGCACCAGGTCGGCCCGCTCACCGAAGGGGGCGAGCCGCTCCCCGGAGAGGCGCAGCGCCTCCTTGTCGCGGTCGAGGGCGATCAGCCGGGCCTCGGGGAAACGGGTGAGCAGTGCCTCGCTGTGGCCACCGAGACCGAGGGTGCAGTCGACGACGACCGCCCCGGGCCGCTCCAATGCGGGGGCCAACATGTCCAGGCACCGCTGGAGCATCACCGGGACGTGTCGACTGTTGCTCAAGGGGCCCTCTCAGGTCCGGCACGGCCGTCACGTACCGCCGGGTCCCCGCCCGCTCGGAGAAGGGGAGGTCTGCCGGCGCCGGAAGCGTCAGCCGACCGGGAGCGGGAGGAGGCCGAGCCGTACGTACGCGCCGCGCACGCGGGGGATCAATCAATCCAGCAGGGAGTCTCGCCTCCCGCTTCGCGTCACTTTAGTCCACGGTGTCGCGCGGTCAATCAACGGCCTGCGCGTCGCGGAACCCCGCCCCGACAAGCCGCAAATCAACCGCTATCACCCGAACAGGTACACTCGCACCACCCGTGTGGGTTACCTCACAACAACGCTCATTGATGTTCTTTGTCCCCTCTCACAGCGGGCCCGCGAGGGGCGTGACCAGTACCGTCATGCTTATGACGACTTCTGCATCAGTTCCCACCGGACCCGAAGGCGCCATATCCACCGACGGCACGGTCACGGACCGCCTCGTAGAGGCGAACGGGCAGTACGCCGCGGCGTTCACCGACCCGGGGATGGACGCCCATCCCGTGCTCCGGGTGGCGATCGTGGCCTGCATGGACGCCCGCCTCGACCTGCATGCCGCTCTCGGGCTGGAGCTCGGCGACTGTCACACCATCCGTAACGCGGGAGGTGCGGTCACCGACGACGTGATCCGCTCCCTGACCATCAGCCAGCGGGCACTGGGCACGCGCAGCGTCATCCTCATCCACCACACCGGCTGCGGCCTGGAGTCCCTCACGGAGGACTTCCGGCAGGAGCTGGAGGCCGAGGTCGGCCAGCGTCCCGCCTGGGCGGTGGAGGCCTTCCGGGACGTCGACCAGGACGTCCGCCAGTCGATGCAGCGCGTGCGCACCAACCCGTTCCTGCTGCACACCGACGACGTCCGCGGCTTCGTCTTCGACGTGAAGTCGGGCCTGCTTCGCGAGATCGACCCCTCATAACCGAACCGGACCGCGTATCCGTACGTATGTCTCTACGAAATTTACCCTGCACTTCAGGGCCGAAAAGCCCTGAAACAAGACATAGCCCTGCCAGTTGTCCACAGGCGAGTGACACGAACCGGTAACGGCAACAAGAATGCGGGTGTGACGTCACGCGGAACTTTCCCCGCGTGGTGTCCCTGTTTCGGGGTGGGCCGGTCCGCATCGCAGCGCGTCGGCCTGGAGAAAGAACGGGCCTAGGAGGGCCGTGTGACGACCTATGACGATCGAGCTAGCCTCACTGATCTGACCGCCACTGTGGAACGAGTACGCAGTTCGGTGGAGGGAGTGATCGAGGGCAAGCCTGAGGTCGTACGGCTTTCGCTGACCGTGCTGCTCGCCGAGGGGCATCTTCTGATCGAGGATGTTCCCGGTGTCGGCAAGACCATGCTGGCGAAGACGCTGGCCAAGTCCATCGACTGTTCCGTGCGGCGCATTCAGTTCACGCCGGACCTGCTGCCCTCGGACATCACCGGTGTGTCCATCTGGGACCAGCAGCGCCGCGACTTCGAGTTCAAACCGGGGGCGATCTTCGCGCAGATCGTGATCGGCGACGAGATCAACCGCGCGTCGCCGAAGACCCAGTCCGCGCTCCTGGAGTCCATGGAGGAGCGCCAGGTCACCATCGACGGGCAGACCTACGAACTGCCCAGCCCCTTCATGGTGGTGGCCACCCAGAACCCGGTCGAGATGGAGGGCACCTACCCGCTCCCGGAGGCACAGCGCGACCGATTCATGGCCCGCGTCTCCATCGGCTATCCGAGCGCGGAGGCCGAACTGCAGATGCTGGACGTGCACGGCGGCGTCTCACCGCTGGACGACCTCCAGCCGGTGGCCCACGCGCACGACATCGTGAAGCTCGTCGAGGCCGTCCGCAACGTTCACGTCGCGGAGTCGGTCCGGAGGTACGCCGTGGACCTGGTCGGCGCCACGCGCACCCACCCCGACCTCAGACTCGGCGCCTCGCCGCGCGCCACGCTCCATCTGTTGCGCGCCGCGAAGGCGTCCGCCGCCCTGAGCGGCCGGGAGTACGCGCTGCCGGACGACATCCAGGCCCTCGCCGTGTCCGTCCTCGCCCACCGTCTGCTGCCCACCGCCCAGGCCCAGCTGAACCGCCGTACCACCGAGCAGGTCGTGCAGGAGATCCTCCAGCGCACCGCGGTGCCCGCGGCGCCCCAGCAGCAGAGCGGCTTCGGGATGGGCCGCTCCGCGCCCGACTTCGGTCAGCAGCCGCCGCGGAGGCTTGGATGAGCGCGGCGGCGCCCGGGCATCCGGAGGACGACCAAGGCGACAAGGGTGACAAGGGCGGGGTGCGCACGGCGCTGGCCGGTCTCACCACCCGTGGGCGCTCCTTCCTGGCCGCCGGGGTCGCCGCCGCCATCTGCGCGTACGTCCTGGGGCAGAGCGATCTGCTCCGGGTGGGCCTGCTCCTCTCCGTACTGCCGCTGGTCTGCGCCACCGTCCTGTACCGCACGCGCTACCGGGTGGCCGGCAGCCGTCGGCTCTCCCCCGCGCGCGTGCCCGCCGCCTCCGAGGCCCGCGTCCATCTGCGGATGGACAACGTCTCCCGGCTGCCCACGGGCCTGCTGATGCTCCAGGACCGGGTGCCCTACGTGCTCGGTCCGCGCCCCCGTTTCGTCCTGGACCGGGTGGAGGCGGGCGGGCGCCGCGAGGTGTCGTACCGCGTCCGCTCCGACCTGCGGGGCCGCTATCCGCTGGGCCCGCTCCAGCTGCGGCTGACCGACCCGTTCGGCATGTGCGAACTGACCCGGTCCTTCTCGACGTACGACACCCTGACGGTCATCCCGCGCGTGGACGCGCTCCCGCCGGCGCGGCTGACCGGCGAGGCCAAGGGGTACGGCGACGGACGGCAGCGCTCGCTGGCGCTGGCCGGCGAGGACGACGTGATCCCGCGCGGGTACCGCTACGGCGACGACCTGCGCCGCGTGCACTGGCGCTCCACCGCCCGCTACGGCGAGCTGATGGTGCGCCGCGAGGAACAGCCGCAGCGCGCCCGCTGCACGGTGCTCCTCGACACCCGGGGCATCGCCTACCTGGGCGCCGGGCCGGACTCGGCCTTCGAGTGGGCGGTGTCGGGCGCGGCGTCCGTTCTGGTCCACATGCTCGAACGGGGCTTCTCCGTACGGCTGCTGACGGACACGGGCAACTCCGTGCCCGGGGAGGGCGCCGAGGGTTTCGCGGGCGCCAGCCAGGGGTCGGCGGACGCGGCCGGACTGATGATGGACACCCTCGCGGTGATCGACTACTCGGACGGCACGGACATCTCCCGCGCCTACGACGTACTGCGCGGCGGCGGTGAGGGCATGCTGATGGCGTTCTTCGGCGACCTCGACGAGGAGCAGGCCGCGGTGGCCGCCAAGATGCGGCAGCGCAGCGGCGGTGCGGTCGCCTTCGTCCTGGACAGTGAGACCTGGGTGCGGGAACCCAACGATGTGCCGGGTCCCGAGGACCCGGGCGAGGAGTCGCTGCGGATGCTGCGCGAGGCGGGCTGGACGGCGGTGCGGGTGCCGCGCGGGGCCGCGATGAGTGACCTGTGGCGCCAGGCGGACCGGGAGCGTTCCGGTCTCGGTGCCCTCAGCGGCGGGGAGGGACGTTCATGAGCGGGCGCGCACGACTTGCGCTCTGCGCCTGGGTGGCCACGATGCTGACGGCGTGCGCTCTGCTGCCGCTGGTCGAGGACGTGAGCTGGCTGCTCCAGGTGGCCATCCTGCTGGGCATACAGACGATCGTCGGCGCGGGGGCCAGGCGGGTGCCGCTGGCCTGGCCGCTGACCGTGGCGGCGCAGCTCCTCGTCACGCTCGTCCTGCTGACCGTGGTCTTCGCCCGGGGGCAGGCGTTCTTCGGCCTGATCCCCGGCCCCGACGCCTTCCAGCAGTTCGGCACTCTGCTGCAGGACGGCGCGGACGACATCGGTCGGTACGCGATTCCCGCGCCGCTGTCCGACGGGATCCGGCTGATGGTGGTCGGCGGTGCGCTGCTGATCGGGCTCGCCGTGGACACCCTCGCGGTGACGTTCCGCAGCGCGGCTCCGGCCGGCCTGCCGCTGCTCGCCCTGTACTCGGTCGCCGCCGGGCTGGCCGACGGGGCCGGCGGCTGGGTGTGGTTCCTGCTGGCCGCGGCGGGCTATCTGATGCTGCTCCTGGCCGAGGGGCGGGACCGGCTCTCCCAGTGGGGGCGGGTCTTCGGTGGCGCCCCGCGTGCACCGGGCGACCTGCCGACCGGCAGTGCGCTCGCCCCCGTTCGCACGGGGCGGCGGATCGGCGCGGTCGCGCTGGGCGTGGCCCTGGTGGTGCCTCTGGCGCTGCCGTCGCTCGACGGCGGGTTGCTGAGCGCCGCGGGGGGCGGGGTCGGCTCGGGCAGTGGAGGCGGCGGCACGATCTCCGCCGTCAACCCCCTGGTGTCGCTGCGCGACAGCCTGAACGTGGACGAGGACCGCCAGGTCATGTCCGTGCGCAACAGCACGGACGACACCCAGGACCTGTATCTGCGGATCGTCTCGCTCGACTCCTTCGACGGCACGGCGTGGAAGCCGTCCCAGCGGCACATCCAGGATGTGCCGAGCAGGTTCCCGACACCGCTCGGCCTCAGGGCGGACGTGCAGCGGACCGAGATCACCACGAGCATCTCGGCGGCGGACTGGTACGCCCAGGACTGGCTGCCGATGCCGTACCCCGCGACCGGGGTGAAGATCGACGGCAGCTGGCGCTTCGAGCCGGTGGGCCGCACTCTGGTCGGTGACCACGGCCAGAACACACGCGGTGCGCGGTACACGGTGACGAGCCTGGACGTGCAGCCGACCGCGCAGCAGCTCGCCGAGGCACCGCCGGCGGACCCCGCGCTGGTGCGTGAGTTCACCCAGGTCCCGGAGTCACTGCCGGCGATCGTGTCGCGCACCGCGCGCGAGGTGACCGCCGGTTCGGCCAACGCCTACGAGCAGGCGGTCAAGCTCCAGGACTACTTCTCGGTGAGCGGCGGTTTCCGGTACGACACCCAAGTGCAGGTAGGCAGCGGCTCCAACGCGATCGCGCGGTTCCTGAGGGACAAGGAGGGCTTCTGCGTCCACTTCTCCTTCGCGATGGCTTCGATGGCCCGCACCCTGGGCATTCCGGCCCGGGTCGCGGTGGGCTTCGCGCCGGGTACCCCGCAGCCGGACGGCACGGTCTCGGTGGGGCTGCGCGATGCGCACGCGTGGCCCGAGCTGTACTTCGAGGGCGTCGGCTGGACCCGCTTCGAGCCGACCCCCACCCGTGGTTCGGTGCCCGAGTACACGCAGTCCCAGGCGCCGAACAGCGACATCCCGAACCCGGATGTGCCGTCCCAGAACGCCTCCGTGGCGCCCTCGGACTCCGCTTCGGCGAGCCAGACCTGCACGGCGGTGCAGCGGCGGCTGGACGGTGGATGCGCGAGCGAGTCCGCGCAGGCCGCGACCGGCCAGAACGGCGACAGCGGCTGGTGGTCTCCCGCACTGGGGTGGACGCTGGCCGCACTGGTCGTGCTGGCGCTTCTGCTGCTGCCGATGCTGTGGCGGCTGCGGATCCGGGCCGTACGGCTCGGGGCGCACGGCCGCGGTGACGCCGACGCGACGGTCCACGCGCTGTCGGCGTGGCAGGAACTGACCGACACCGCCTGGGACTTCGGCATCAGTCCGGAGGAGTCCCAGACACCCCGCAAGGCGGCGGCCAGGATCGTACGCCTCGGCCTTCTCGATCCGCCCGCGGCCAGCGCCGTGCACCGGGTGGCGGACGCCGTGGAACAGGTCCTGTACGCGCCCAGTCCCCGTCCGACGGCGGGGCTGGCGCAGGACGTGCGGCAGGTGACCGAGGCGCTGCGGGCCACGGTGGGCCGGGGCACGCAGCTGCGCGCGATGTTCGCCCCGCGTTCGACCGTCCGTGTGGTGTGGGCGCTGTCGGCCCGGTGGACGGCGCTCAGCGAACGGGCTGCGGCGGCCAGGCCGGTCCTGCGCAAGCCGTGGGGTCAGCAGAGCTGACGGCCCGACAGCCGGACATGCCGGTGGCCCGGAACCCCTGGGGGTTCCGGGCCACCGGCGTTTCATGTCTCGCGTTCACAACACGGGGACTGCGGCCGGACGCTACTGGCCACCCTGCTGTTCGTCGCGGCGGCGCTGCCAGCGCTCCTCGATGCGGTTCATCATGGAGCGCCGCTGCCGACCCTGTCCGCGACCGTGCGGAGCTCCGGGGGCGGCACCCGCGGCGGGCTGTTCACCCGGCTTGGGAGCCTTGCGCCAACCTGTCACGGCCAGTACCGCACAGCCCAGCATGACGAGGAATCCCACCACGCTGACCCAAATCTGCTGTGCGACCATTCCGGCCATGAGGAGCGCGATACCTACGAGGAAGCCCGCGACCGCCTGGTAGACCCGTCGCCGGGTGTACGTGCGCAGCCCGCTTCCCTCAAGCGCTGTCGCGAACTTGGGATCTTCGGCGTACAGCGCTCGCTCCATCTGCTCGAGCATTCGCTGCTCGTGCTCCGAGAGCGGCACGGAGTCCTCCTCATCGTGCAGTCGCCGGGGCGACCGGGGGTCCCCTTCAGGATAGGCAGGGAATCGCCCCCGTGAAACCCGCCCCTCTACGCCAATTGACAACCGGAATCCGCCATGGCCGCCCGGCTCACTGAAGCGTTCATTCCCCAGCAACCGGCCGGTCATGCAGAGCGGTCTCCCTCGATCATACGGCTCCGGGCCGCCGATCGGGTGGCCTGTGGCGTACTCCATCTGCGGCCGAGCCCCTGATCAGCGGTCCGCCGCCGGAGGTGACTCAGGCGCCGGCGGTACCCGGCGTCTCGCCGAGCACATGGAGCTGGGTGGCCACCGAGTGGAACGCGGCCTGCTCGGCCGCCGCGGCCTCCAGCTTCAGCAGGGCGTCCAGGGCGCCGGGCTCGGTGTCCACGAGGACGCCCGGCACCAGGTCGGCGAAGATCCGTACGCCGTGCACGGCGCCCACGCGCAGGCCCGCACCCTCGACCAGCGCGGTGAGCTGTGCGGCCGTGAACCGGTGGGGTACGGGGTCACTCTCGCCCCAGCGGCCGTTCGGGTCGTCGAGCGCCCGCTTGGCCTCCTTGAAGTGCCCGGCGAGGGCCCGCGCCAGCACGGCGCCGCCGAGTCCGGCGGCGAGGAGGCTGAGGACGCCCTCGGGGCGCAGGGCGGCCACCACGTTACGGACGCCCTCGGCCGGGTCGTCCACGTACTCCAGGACGCCGTGGCAGAGCACCGCGTCGTAGCCACCGCGCTCGACGACGTCGAAGAGGCCGTGCGCGTCACCCTGGACGCCCCGGACGCGGTCGGCGACGCCGGCCTCTGTGGTCCGGCGCTCCAGCGCGAACAGCGCGTTGGGGCTCGGGTCGACGACGGTGACGCGGTGACCGAGGCGGGCGACGGGCACGGCGAAGTTGCCGCTGCCGCCGCCGGTGTCGAGGACGTCCAGCGACTCGCGCCCAGTGGCTTTGACCCGGCGCTCCAGGGCGTCCTGCAGGACGTCCCAGACCACTGCGGTCCGGAGAGAGGCGCGGGGGCGAGTCGGGTTCGACACGGCAGGTGACTCCTCGGCGCGGCGCCGCCTCTTGTACGGCGGGGTGAACGGGGTGCCTTCCCGGCCCCGGTGGGCTGCGGAAAAGGCTGCGACTTCGCCACCACCCTATGGCCTCCGGTGGCATCCCCGGTCATCCGTCTCAGCCCGCGTCCGGGACGCCCCGGCCGCTCTCCCGGAGCGCGTCCGCAGGCGTGTCCGGGTCCTGGCGCGGCTGGGGAAGCACCGGCTGGAGGACGAGCATCCTCTCGACGAGGCGCAGGAACATCGCCACGTCGCGTATCAGGTCGTCGGCGTCGCGGTTGCTGGCCGCGCCCTGGATGCCGGCCTCGGCGCGGGCGCGGCGGCGGGCGCCGGAAGCGAACAGCACGCTCCACTCGGCGAGTTCGGGAGCTATCTCGGGGAGCACCTCCCAGGCGCTGCGGATACGCGCCCGGCGCCTGGGAGTGGATTCGGGGCGGCCCCGGGCGGCGAGCACCGCCGCGGCGGTGCGCAGGGCGGCGAGGTGGGCGGTGGCATACCGCTCGTTCGCGGTTTCCAGGACCGACGCCTCGTCAAGTCCGGCGCGGGCCTGCGCGAGCAGATCGAGGGCGGCGGGCGGGGCCGTGGCCCGGCGGAGCACGGGGTGCACATCGCCCGCAGGACCGTTCAGTGAGGGGGCAGGGCCGGGGGCGCGGCGCCGACGGGCGGCGGCTGCGTTCGAACTGGCCATGACGAACCTCCTGTCGTCTGTGTGACGGCACGCCCCGACGGGAGGTGCCGTATGTGCCCATCGTGCGGTATGCCACTGACAATCCGTTCTGACCTGCTCTTTTGCTTCGATCGAAGGTTCGAGATAAATTTTGCACTGACCAGTCAGTTCAAAAATATTCCGAGGGGACGGGAACTGTGGACGGTCCGCACGGGCTCGGGGTGACCACCCGGGCCTTCGGGCTCAAGGGGCCCCGCGGCTGGGCATTCCGTGAGGTGTCCTTCGACGCGGAGCCCGGCTCGCTGATCGCGGTGGAGGGGCCGTCCGGATCGGGACGGACCTGCCTGCTGCTCGCGCTCACGGGCCGGATGAGGGCCACCACGGGGTCGGCCACGGTCGGCGAGTGGCACCTGCCCAAGCAGGCGGCGGCGGTGCGCCGAGTGAGCGCGCTCGCGCACGTGCCCGGTGTCACCGACCTCGACCCCGCCCTGACCGTCGGGGAGCACCTGCGGGAACGGGCGCTGCTGGAGCGCCGGTTCGGCGGCTCCCTGCGCGCACTGCTGCGGCCACGGGCGGAACGGGCGGCCGAGACGGAGCAGCGCGTCGACGCCGCGTTGACAGCCGCCGGTCTCGACCGCGAGGCGCTGCCCAAGGGCTCCCGGACCGCCGTACGCGATCTGGAGCGGCTGGAGGCGCTGCGGCTGTCCGTGGCGCTGGCCCTGATCGGCGGGCCGCGGCTGCTGGGCGTGGACGACACCGACCTGAAGCTGTCGGACGCCGAACGGGCCGAGGTGTGGGCGCTGTTGCGGTCCCTCGCCGAGGCCGGGACGACCGTCGTCGCGGTGTGCAGCGAGGCTCCGGAAGGGGCCGTCACCGTGTCGACGTCACCGCGCGAGATGGAGACAGCCGAGACGGAGACGCGCGACGCGGAGACGGGCGAGGCGGAAACAGCCCCGGCGGAGACGGGCGAGGCAGGGACTCACGAGAAGGAGATGGTGGATGCGCTCCCCGCAACTGGCCGCGCTTGAGCTCAGGCGTTTCGGCCGGGGCAGGCTCCCGAGGGCCGCGCTGGCCGCCCTCATGCTGCTGCCGCTGCTGTACGGCGCCCTGTACCTGTGGTCCTTCTGGGACCCGTACGGCAGGCTCGACCGCATTCCCGTGGCGCTCGTGAACGACGACAAGGGGGCGAGCGTCGCGGGCAAGCGGCTCGCCGCCGGTGCCGACATCGTCAACGGGCTGCGCGACAGCGACACCTTCGAGTGGCACGAGGTGAGTGCGGCCGAGGCCCGGGAGGGCGTCGAGGACGGCACGTACTACCTGTCCATGACCATGCCGGCCGACTTCAGCACACGGATCGCGTCCAGTTCGGGCGACTCCCCGGAGACGGGCGCGCTCCAGGTGCGGACCAACGACGCCAACAACTACATCGTCGGGCAGATCTCCCGGACGGTGTTCGGGGAGGTGCGCAGCGCCGCGTCCACCAAGGCGTCGCGGTCGTTCCTGGACCGGATCTTCGTCTCGTTCTCCGACATCCACGGGCAGACCGTGAAGGCCGCCAAGGGCGCCGACACGCTCTCAGGGGGCATCGACAAGGCCGAACAGGGCTCCAAGGACCTCGCCGACGGGCTGAAGGACGCCAAGGCGGGCAGCGGCAAACTGGTCGGCGGGCTGAAGAAGCTCGACACGGGCGCGGGTGATCTGGCGGACGGTTCCCGCCAGGTCGCGGCGGGCACGCAGACGCTCGCCGACCGGGTGGACGGCGTCTCCGACCGGCTGGGGCCCTTCCTCAGGGACAACGAGAAGACCATCGGGGACGCCGCCCGGCTCGTCGCCGACTCGGCCGGTACGGTTCGGCGCAACCTCGGCACCCTGGTGAAGGCCGCCCCGGCCGCCGCGAAGGGCGCCCACGCGGCCTCCGACACCCTGAACGGGGTCTACAGGGCGCGCTGCGAGACCGCGGTACTGCCCGACGCCGCGTGCGCCGACCTGAAGAAGGCCCGGGGCGCGGCGGCGGACGCGGCGACGGTCGCCGACGACGTCAACACACTGATCGCCGACCAGAACGGCGACCTGGACCGGCTCGACCATCACCTCGCCGCACTCCAGAAGCAGGCCCAGGCACTCGCCGACCGTGCCCCGCGCCTCTCCGAGGACCTCGACGACGCCGTCCGGCAGGTCGACAAGCTGAACGCCGGGGCCGCACAGGTCGCCGCGGGAGCGCGGAAGCTGCACACCGGGCTCTCCACCGCCAGGACCGGCGCGACCACCCTGGACGCGGGCGTCGGCGACCTCAGGACGGGCGCGGACGACCTCTCCGGAGGCATGTTCAAGCTGGCCGACGGCTCCGGGAAACTCGCCGGCGGACTGCACGACGGCGCCGGACGGATCCCCGACTACGACCGGCGGGACCGCGACGCGCGCACCGAGGTGATGTCCGACCCGGTCCAGCTCGCCTCCAGGGACCTGCACAAGGCGCCCAACTACGGCACCGGATTCGCCCCGTACTTCATCCCGCTGTCCCTGTGGGTGGGCGCGATGGTCGCCTACATGCTGATCCCGCCGCTCAGCCGGCGGGCGCTCGCCGCGGGCGCCCCCGCGTGGCGCGTCACCCTGGCGGGCTGGCTGCCCGTGGCCGCCCTGGGAGTGCTCCAGACCGCGGCCCTGATGTCCGTACTGCACTGGGCGATCGGCCTGGAGATGGTCCGGGCGGCCGGGACGGTGGGCTTCCTCTTCCTGGTCACGGCGTGCTTCGCGGCGATCGTCCAATGGTTGAACGCGCGCTTCGGAGCGGCGGGCCGGATTCTCGTACTCGCCCTTCTGATGCTCCAGTTGACGTCCGCGGGCGGCACCTATCCCGTACAGACGAGTCCCGGTTTCTTCAACGCGATCCACCCCTTCATGCCGATGAGTTACGTCGTCGAGGCCCTGCGCAGGCTCATCACCGGCGGTGGGCTCGGCCCGGTGTGGCAGGCGTGTGCCGTGCTGGCGGCGTTCACGGCCGGCGCCCTGGCACTGACCGCCGTGGCGGCCCGCCGCGGCCAGATGTGGACCCTGGACCGACTGCACCCGGAGTTGAGCCTGTGACGTCTCGTCAGCGTGGGCCCGGTGTTCCTGTGAGAATCAGGGCCATGGAACGCAGCAGCACCCCGTCGAGCGGCAGTCCCCGCCGCGAGGCCACCCGGCAGAAGCTCTACGAGGCCGCCGTCACCCTCATCGCGGAACAGGGCTTCTCCGCCACCACCGTGGACGAGATCGCCGAGCGGGCCGGAGTCGCCAAGGGCACGGTCTACTACAACTTCGCGAGCAAGTCGGTCCTCTTCGAGGAGTTGCTGCGGCACGGCGTGGAACTCCTCACCGCCTCCCTTCGGGAGGCGGCCGAGCGAACCGACCGGGACGGCGGTACGAAAGTCGACGCCCTGGACGCGATGGTCCGGGCCGGGCTCGTCTTCATCAGCCGCTACCCGGCCTTCACCCAGCTCTACGTGGCCGAACTGTGGCGCACCAACCGAAGCTGGCAGTCCACCCTGATGGTGGTCAGACAGCAGGCGGTGGCGGTGATCGAGGACGTCCTGCGGGAGGCGGTGGCGGGCGGCGAACTCAGCGACGAGATCGACATCCCGCTGACCGCGGCGGCCCTGGTCGGCATGGTCCTGGTCGCCGCCCTGGACTGGCAGTCCTTCCAGCCCGAACGCTCCCTGGACGACGTCCACTCGGCGCTGTCCCGGCTGCTCCAGGGGCGGGTGAGCGGCAACCGCTGAGCAAGCGGGGGCAGGGCGCACGGGAAAGCGCCGGTCCGATGTGGCCGCGTCCCCCGCGGGCCGTCTCGAACCGGCGCTTCCTTCCTGCTCCCCCGTTCCCCTCCCCCGTTTTCCCCGTTCCCCCGATTTCCCCCGTGCGGTCGTTCCCCCGGGTCCCCCGTGCCTCGCTCCCGCCGACGGATCGGCGGAAGGAGCGGTCCAGGGCACCGGCTCCGTTCCGCCGCCCCGTGTCGGCGGTACCGGAGCCGTGCCCTTTTCCGTGTCTCCACTCTCTCGTTCCCGCAGGTCGCCGCTCATCCGTGCGCCTACTCATCTCTCGTCCTAGGTACGCGTACTCAGCCCTGCGCACTCACCCCCAGGACGCGCCGTTGCCGACTGGTTACGATCGCGTCCGTGTCGGTACTCCCTTTGGTGTTCACCAGCGGCTGGGCCAGCGGCATCAACGCCTACGCGGTGGTGCTGCTCCTCGGCGTCTTCGGCGCGACCGGACTGAGCGACGAGGTGCCCGAGTCGCTGCAGCGTCCCGAGGTACTCGTCGTGGCGGGCGTGCTGTTCCTCTGCGAGGCGGTCGCCGACAAGATCCCGTACGTGGACTCCGCGTGGGACGCGGTGCACACGGTGATCCGGCCGGTCTCCGGGGCCGTCGTCGGGGCACTGCTGGCCGGGCAGAGCGGTTCGCTGCCCGACCTCGCGGCCGGCGCGATCGGCGGCTCCACGGCGCTGGCCAGCCATGTGGTCAAGGCCGGGACGCGGATGGCGGTCAACACCTCGCCCGAGCCGTTCAGCAACGTGATCCTGAGCCTCGCCGAGGATCTCGGGGTCGGCGGCATCGTGACGTTCGCGATGTTCCACCCACAGGCGGCGGCGATCATCGCGGGCACCCTGCTGCTCGCCGGCCTGATCGTGCTGTACTTCCTGGTCTCCCGGATCAGACGGTTCCTGCGGCGCCGGGCCCAGCGGCGCGAGGAGAAACGGCTCGTGGCCCGGACAGGGTGGCCGCCAAGCTGAGCCGCCTCTTCTCATTCCCGCGAACTCCCTGGTCACAGGCGCGTGGCCGGAGTGTCAGTGGGTGCCGATAAAGTCCCTGGCATGGCAAGGATTGTGGTGATCGGCGCCGGCATGGGCGCGATGGCGGCCGCTGCCCGGCTGGCCGTCGCGGGCCACCGGGTGGCGGTGTACGAGCGTGGGGAGACGTACGGCGGAGCGGTGCGCCGCTTCGAGCGCGACGGCTTCTCGTTCGACACGGGCCCCGGGCTGCTCACCCTGCCCGCGGTCTACCGCGACCTGTTCGTCAAGACCGGTAAGCAGCCCCTGGAGGAGTGCGTCGAGCTGGTCCAGGTCGACCCGTCCTCGCGGCACCTCTTCGCGGACGGCACGGAGGTCGCCCTGCCTAACGCGTCCCGCGCGGGCGTCGTCCAGGCTCTGGAGGCGGCTCTCGGGGCCGGCGCGGGCGACCGCTGGGGCGACTTCCTGGTCCGGGCCCGCGAGGCCTGGGACCGCACCCGCAGACCGCTCCTGGAGGAGCCGCTGTGGACCGACTGGCAGGTGCTGGCCGAGCGTGAGCCCTATCCGGCGGTCCCCCACAAGCGGCTGCTGCGCACCCGCCGGGCCGGCACGCTGGCCGAGGTCGCCGCCTGGGAACTGCGCGACCCGCGGCTGACCGCCCTGCTCGACAGCCACGCCCTGGCGTACGGCCTCGATCCCCGGGACACCCCGGCGAGCGCGGCCGTGCTGCCGTACATGGAGCACGCCTTCGGCACCTGGTACGTCCGGGGCGGCGTCCGGGAGTTGGCGCGCGCGGTGTACGAGAGGTGCGTGGCCCGGCGGGTCGAGTTCGTCTTCGGCGCCGAGGTCACGGGGATCGTCGAGAAGGACGGCCGGGCGGCAGGGCTGGAGCTGGCCGACGGCACCGTCGCGGAGGCCGATCATGTCGTCGCGGGCGTGGATCCCGTACGGCTGACGGGGCTGACGGAGCACACACTCGACGCCGACGGTGATGTGCTGCCCGACGCGTCGACGCCGTCGCCGGGCCGGTTCACCGTGCTGCTGGCCCTGCGCGGGGCCCGTGCGGCGGGCGCCGCGCACCGCACGGTCGTGCACACCCCGGACCGGGACGCCGAGTTGGACTGGGTGAACGGGGAGGGAAACGGCCCGGTGCGGCCCACCGTGACCGTGCTGCGGCCGGACGATCCCGCGCTGTGGCCAGACGAGGAGCACGAGTCCGTGGTCCTGACGGCGACGGCACCACCCCGGGGCGACTGGGCGGCGGACGGGGCCGCGGACCGGTTCGCGACCCTGATGTCGGACGCCGCCGAGGCCGCGGTTCCCGGGCTGCGCGAGCGGGTTCTCTGGCAGGAGATACGCACACCCGGGCGCAGCGGGGACGAGACCTGCACCTTCTGCGGAGGGGTGTCGGCACCGTCGCTCGCGGGTGGGAAGGGCGACTTCCTGCATCCCGCCAACACCACCCGGCTGCCGGGCCTCTATCGCGTGGGCGGCTGGTCACACCCCGGGGGCGGACTGGCGCACGCGGGCATGTCGGGCGCACTGGTCGCCGGCCTGATCGTGGAGGGGCCGGACTTCCGGGGTTCGCAGTGAACCCCGGGGTGTCCGGGCGGAGCGGCGGTCCTCACAAGCGGTGCGGCTAGAAGCGGTACTGCTCGTCGTACCCGTTCCCGGGCGTCTGACCGTTGGCGTTGCCGTTGCCCTGGCCGTTGTCCTGGTAGGGATACTGCTGCTCCGGCGGGAGTTCGCCGCCGAACAGCGGGTCGTCGGTATTGCGCTGCTGCGGGACCCAGACGCCGTTCGACGGGGTCTCGCCGTAGCCACCGGTGCCGTACTGCTGCTGGTCGTAGCCCTGCTGGCCGTACTGCTGCTGGTCGTAGCCTGAGTCGTACGAGGTGCCGCCGTAGCCCTGGCCGATGTACGGGTCGGAGTAGGCGGCGTACTGCTGCTGGCCCGAGGCGTCGTAGCCGTACTGCTGCTGGTCGTAGCCGGTGTAGCCGTCGTATCCGTAGTTCTGGTCGGTGCCCTGGGTGGCACCCGCGTACGACTGGTCCTGGCCCGCGCCGGCGTAGGACTGGTCCTGGCCGGCCGCCGCGGCGTACGCGGCGTCGCTGTATATGCCGTAGGAGCCGGTGTCGTCGGGGAGGGGCTGCGGTTCGTAGACGGCCGAGTGCTCGGCCCCCGCGGGCCGGACGGAGCGGGCGGGGGTGAAGACGTCGTCCCGGTCATAGTCACGGTCGAAGTCGTTGCCCTGCTGGTACGTTCCGGCACCGGTGTCGAACGCGTCGTGGCCCGCGCCGTCGGCGGAGTTGTCGCCGAAGCCCGCGTCGGCGCCGTTGCCCGGTGCGTACGCGGCCTCGGACGCCTCCAGGTCGGAGACCTCCAGGGTCGGGTCCTTGTACTCTTCGTCGCCGCGGCCCTTGCCGAACCGCGAGAGGAAGCCCGGGCGGCCCGCGACGGCCCAGCCGGCCGAGAAGCCGCTGCGGAACGACAGAGTGACGTACGTCTGCCCGACCGCGAAGGCCGCAGCGCCCAGGCCGATGACCGGCACCGACGGGATGAGCACGCCGAAAACCACACCGAGGAACCCTGCGAAGGCCAGCAGCCGCCAGCGCAGCCGCGCCTTGTACTGGAGCAGAACTTCTCCGAGTAGCCACAACGCGACGATGCCAAACGCGATGTAGAGAGCCGTCCAGCCCATGTACGCCCCTCTCCCAGTGGCCGCTACGCAGTGTGTCGTACGCCCGTGCGGCCGGTCTAGGCCCGCTGTGGGTGGTGCAGACCCAGGTTCTCGTAGATTTCCAACGAGGCCGTGGAGTTGTTCAGCGTGATGAAGTGCAGTCCGGGGATTCCCTCGGCCAGCAGTCGCGCGCAGAACTCCGTGGCGAACTCGATGCCAATGGAGCGTACAGCCGCCGCGTCGTCTTTGGCTGTGAGGATCCGCTCTTTCAGGGTAGACGGGATGGCCGCGTTGCTGAGTTGCGGCAGCCGCTCCAGCATCCGCACGCTGGTCACGGGCATGACTTCGGGGATGACCGGGGTCGGGCAGCCCGCCGCGGCGACCGCGTCACGCAGCCGCAGATACGACTCGGGGTGGAAGAACATCTGCGTGATCGCGTAGTCGGCGCCGGCCCGGCACTTGTCGACGAAGTGCGTGACGTCCGTGTCCCGGTCCGGGGAGCGCGGGTGGGTCTCGGGGAAGGCGGCGACGCCTACGCAGAAGTCGCCCGACTCCTTGATGAGACGCACCAGTTCGGCGGCGTACGTAAGTCCGCTCGGGTGCGGTACCCACTCGGCCATCGGATCGCCGGGCGGGTCGCCGCGGACGGCCAGGATGTTACGGATGCCCGCGTCGGCGTACTGGCCGATGATGTTGCGCAGTTCGGCGATGGAGTGGTTGACCGCGGTGAGGTGGGCGACCGGGGTGAGCGTCGTGTCGGAGACGATCTGCTGGGTCTCCTTGACCGTGCCCGCGCGGGTCGACCCGCCGGCGCCGTACGTCACGGACACGAAGTCCGGCGCTACCGCCTCGACCCTCCTGAGCGCGTTCCACAGGTTCCGCTCGCCCTTGGGGGTCTTCGGCGCCGAGAACTCGAAGGAGTACGTGGTTTTGCCGGTCGCGAGCATGTCACGCACAGTGCGTGCGTGGTCGGTTCGGGTGGACGCGGTTCCGAGGGCCATACCCGCAGGTTAGTCAGGGGGTGGCGGTCTCCCAACCGGACGGCGGAAATTTGCCCCGGAATGTCGACTTGTTGTCCACCCCTCGGACAGCCGGGCCTCGCCGTCCTCAGCGGCCTCCCGCCGTCCGGCTACCGGGATCGCAGCCGCTTGGCGAACTCCGCCGCCGCCGCGCCCGGGTCGTCGGCCTCGGTTATCGCCCGTACGACGACGACCCGGCGGGCGCCCGCGGTCAGCACCTCGTCCAGGTTGCCCAGGTCGATGCCGCCGATGGCGAACCAAGGGCGCTCGGTGGTGAGCTCTGCCGTGTACCGGACCAGGTCGAGGCCGGGCGCGTGGCGGCCCGGCTTGGTGGGGGTCGGCCAGCAGGGGCCCGTGCAGAAGTAGTCGACGCCCTCCTGGGCGGCGGCTGCGGCCGCCTCGGACTCGGCGTGGGTGGAACGGCCGATGAGCACGTCGGGGCCGAGGATCGCGCGGGCCGCCGGGACGGGCAGGTCGCCCTGGCCGAGGTGCAGGACGTCCGCGAGGGCCGCGTGGGCGACGTCCGCGCGGTCGTTGACCGCGAGGAGTCTGCCGTGCCGGGCGCAGGCGTCGGCGAAGACCTGGAGGTGGTCCAGTTCCTCGGCCGCCTCCATGCCCTTGTCGCGCAGCTGCACGATGTCGACACCGCCGGCCAGGACCGTGTCGAGGAACTCGGCGAGGTCGCCCTGCCGTCTGCGGGCGTCCGTGCAGAGGTACACCCGGGCGTCGGCGAGCCGGGCGGGGGCGGTGCGGGTGTCGGCGGTCGCCCCGGGCACGGTGTCGGTCGTCTCGGGCATACGTGTGTCCCCCCGTGGGCGCGCCCCTGGGGTGTTCTCCCGGGCGCGCCCCTGCGTGGTGTGGCGGTGTGCGGATCGCGGTCCGCACACCGAACGGCTGGTCGGCTCAGACGGCGAGCGCCTGGGCGCGGCGCTTCACCTCCGTGCCGCGATTCTCACTGAGGGCCTGCGCGGGGGTGCCGGGCAGGCTCGGGTCGGGAGTGAAGAGCCACTCCAGCATCTCCTCGTCGGAGAAGCCGTCGTCCCGCAGGAGCGTCAGGGTGCCGGTGAGGCCCTTGACGACCTTCTGCTCGACCCCGTCGATAAATGCGGCGGGCACGTGCAGCGCACGGTTCTCGCCACGGCGTACGGCGATCACTTGGCCCTCCTTGACCAGCTGCCGGACGCGCGTCACCTCGATATCGAGGATTTCCGCGATGTCGGGCAGCGTGAGCCAGGCAGGGACGAGAGCATCGGTCTTTGCGTCAATCTCGGTCACGGGACAAGCCTGCCATCCCGCACTGACAGTCGGAAGCCGGGCCCCTGC
Organism: Streptomyces sp. NBC_01390; assembly: GCF_045040105.1. Classification (NCBI taxonomy): domain Bacteria; kingdom Bacillati; phylum Actinomycetota; class Actinomycetes; order Kitasatosporales; family Streptomycetaceae; genus Streptomyces; species Streptomyces sp. NBC_01390. The sequence continues at coordinate 3,279,184 of NZ_CP109551.1, forward strand.
GACCTGGGCCGTTACGGTGGCGTCGAGGCCGCGTCGAGCCCGGTCGGACTAGGCCGTGGCCGCCTTCAGCGGCCTGGACGGGTCGGTCAGCGCCTCGGCGTCCATCAGAGAGCCCGCCTCGACCAGTCGGCGCCCCTGGGCCAGGTCGCGGGGGCGGCCCACGGCCAGCAGGGCGACCAGGCGGCCCTCCCGCAGCCAGCAGACCGTCCAGGCGGGGCCGGACGGGTCACCGCGCCACAGGGTGGTGTCGGCGGACTGGTGGTGGCCGACGTACTGGACGAAACGGCCGAACTGCTCCGACCAGAAGTACGGGACCGGATCGTAGGCCGCCGGGGACTCCCCGATGATGTTCGCGGCGACCGTTCGGGGTCCCTGGAGGGCGTTGTCCCAGTGGTGGACCAGAAGGCGCCGGCCGTACCTTCCCGAAGGGAAGGAGGCGCAGTCGCCGACCGCGTAGACGTCCGCCGCGGAGGTGCGCAGGTGGTCGTCGGCGACGACCTCCCGGTGGTCGCCCAGGGCGATTCCCGAGCCCACGAGCCAGCCGGTGGCCGGGCGGGCGCCGATGCCGACGACGACGGCGCCCGCGGGCAGCCGTGAGCCGTCGTCGAGCACCACCGCGCCGGGCTCGACGCGTGCCACGCGCGCGTGGGTGCGCAACGAGGCGCCGCTGTCGGCGTACCAGGCGGCCATCGGCGCGGCCACCTCGGCGGGCAGGGCGCCCGCGAGCGGCCGGTCGGCGGCCTCGACGACGGTGACGGCGCAGCCTGCCTCGCGCGCGGCGGTGGCGAACTCGGCACCCATCCAGCCGGCCCCGACGACCACGATGTCGTGCTGGCGTGCGAGGACGGGCCGCAGCCGCTCGGCGTCGTCGAGGGTGCGCAGCAGATGCACACCGGGGACGCCCTCGGTGCCCGGCAGCCGGATCGGTTCGGCGCCGGTCGCGAGCACCAGGACGTCGTACGGGACCGGTCCCTCCGCGGTGTCCAGCTCGTGTTCGCCGGCGCGGACGCCCAGCACCTCGCGCCCGAGCAGCAGTTCGATGTCGAGGGCCTCGAAGTCGACGTCGAAGGCGGAGCCCTCCGCCTTGCCGAGCAGGACGGCCTTGGACAACGGCGGCCGGTCGTACGGTTGATGGGGTTCGGCGCCGAGGAGTGTGACGGTGCCGGTGAACCCCTGCTCCCGCAGCGCGACCGCGGTCTGCACCCCGGCCATGCCCGCGCCCACGACGACCACACGTCGCGGCCGCGACCCGCCTTCTGCGCCCTGTGCCTGCGTCTGCTCACTCACTCGATCACCATAGACAACTGACAAATTGTCAGTCAGTGGGCGCGGTAAGTGACCTACTGCACACCCGCGCGCTCGACTCGTTCAACCTGTTCGACCTGCTCCGCCACGCTCGTCCCGCTGCCCGCCTGTGACTCCCACTCCCAGGTCTCCGCCAACCGCACCCGCCCGTCAGGCAGTTCGGTCACCTCGGAGACACAGTGGCCGGAGGAGGTCGTCCCGTCGTGCTTCAGCTGCACGTACCGGAAGTCGAGACGGTCACCTTCCCGCGTACCCACGAGACGGCCGCGTACGACATCTCCGCCCGTGTACTCGGCCCAGATCTCGCCGTCCCGCTCGTGGTAGGTGAACCGGGTGCGCGTACCCACCTGGCCTGGCGCCTGGTCCGTGACCGGGGCGAGGACGAGGCCGTCGAGCGAGCGGGGCATGGGCGGAGGCTCCCTTACACGTGAGTTGGTCTGCGGGCTAGGGTGGCCAGCGTAAGCACTCGCGGGAGCCCGGACGCACCGGGCTGAGAGGGAGGCTGGGCGGCCTCCGACCGTACGAACCTGATCCGGGTCATGCCGGCGAAGGGAGGGGCTGGACGCCCATGTCGCGTACGCACACCTCGGACGTCGTTGTCGTCGGAGGCGGGATCATCGGGCTGGTGACGGCCTGGCGGGCCGCTCAGCGCGGGCTCGCCACGACCGTCGTGGATCCCGTGCCCGGCGGTGGGGCCGCACAGGTGGCGGCCGGCATGCTGGCCGCCGTCACGGAGCTGCACCACGGCGAGCAGACCCTGCTGGGGCTCAACCTGGAGTCGGCCCGCCGCTATCCGGACTTCGTGGCCGAGCTCACCGAGCTGACCGGCCACGACCTCGGCTACCGCCGCTGCGGCACACTCGCCGTCGCGCTCGACGCCGACGACCGCGCCGAACTGCGCGAACTGCACGCGCTGCAGCAGCGGTCGGGTCTGGAGTCGGAGTGGCTCTCCGGGCGCGAATGCCGGCGCCTGGAGCCGATGCTCGCGCCGGGCGTGCGCGGGGGGCTCCGGGTGGACGGCGACCACCAGATCGACCCGCGACGGCTGGCCGGGGCGCTGGTGGACGCCTGTGAGCGGACCGGCGTGGTGCTGCGCCGGACGTGGGCCGAACGGCTCGACGTACGGCGGGGACGAGCCGCCGCGGTCACCGACTCCGCCGGCGACGAACTGGCCGCCGGATCGATCGTGCTGGCCGGGGGCAGCCTCAGCGGACGCCTCGCAGGGGTCCCGGAGGCCGTTCTGCCGCCCGTACGGCCCGTGAAGGGGCAGGTCCTGCGGGTGACCGTGCCGAAGCGGTACGCGCCGTTCCTGAGCCGGACCGTCCGGGCCGTGGTGCGGGGGAGCCAGGTCTATCTGGTGCCGCGCGAGAACGGGGAGCTGGTCGTCGGGGCGACGAGCGAGGAGCTGGGCTGGGACACGACCGTCACGGCGGGCGGCGTGTACGAACTGCTGCGCGACGCCCATGAACTCGTCCCCGGGATCACCGAGCTGCCGTTGACGGAGACGCGGGCCGGACTGCGCCCCTGCTCCCCGGACAACGCGCCGCTGCTCGGCCCGACCGCACTGGAGGGGCTTCTGCTGGCCACGGGCCACTACCGGAACGGGGTGCTGCTGACGCCGGTCACGGGAGACGCGATGGCCACCGTCCTGGCCACCGGTGAACTGCCCGCCGAGGCCCGGGCCTTCACGCCCCGCCGGTTCGACACCGTACGCATGGAGCAGCTCGTATGAACATCCTGGTGAACGGCGTACGGCGCGAGGTCTCCGCGGACACCGCGCTCGACGCTCTGGTGCGGACCCTCACCCCGGCGCCCTCCGGGGTGGCCGCCGCGCTCAACGAAACCGTCGTCCCGCGCGCGCGGTGGTCGGCGACCACCCTCTCCGAGGGAGACCGCGTCGAAGTCCTCACCGCCGTCCAGGGAGGCTGAGCCATGGCCGACGATCCCTTTGTCCTCGGTGGTACGACCTTCGCGTCCCGGCTGATCATGGGTACGGGGGGTGCGCCCAGCCTCGACGTGCTGGAGCGGGCGCTGGTGGCCTCCGGCACGGAGCTGACGACGGTCGCGATGCGGCGCGTCGACCCGTCGGTGCACGGGTCGGTGCTGTCGGTGCTGGAGCGCCTCGGCATCCAGGTACTGCCCAACACCGCGGGATGCTTCACCGCCGGAGAGGCCGTGCTGACGGCTCGGCTGGCCCGGGAGGCACTCGGTACGGACGTGGTGAAACTGGAGGTCATCGCCGACGAGCGGACGCTGCTGCCGGATCCGGTCGAGCTGCTGGACGCGGCGGAGGTGCTGGTGGAGGACGGGTTCACGGTGTTGCCGTACACGAACGACGACCCGGTACTGGCGCGGAAGCTGGAGGACGTGGGGTGCGCGGCGGTCATGCCGCTGGGGTCGCCGATCGGGTCGGGGCTGGGGATTCGCAACCCGCACAACTTCCAGCTGATCGTGGAGCACGCGCGTGTGCCGGTGATTCTGGACGCGGGGGCGGGGACGGCGTCGGATGTGGCGTTGGCGATGGAGTTGGGGTGTGCGGGGGTGATGCTGGCGTCGGCCGTAACGCGGGCGCAGGAGCCTGTGCTGATGGCGGAGGGGATGCGGTACGGGGTTTCGGCGGGGCGGTTGGCATACCGGGCGGGTCGGATACCTCGGCGGCACTTTGCTGAGGCGTCGTCGCCTGTTGCCGGGCTGGCCGCGTTGGATCCGGAGCGGCCTGCTTTCTAGGTGCCCTCTGCTTTCACTGCCCTTTGATCTCCCACCCGCGCACCGCCCGTTTCCAGCCCGTTTACAGGTGGAGCTCTCCTGTGGGGGCTTGGCGTCGTCGGCGGCCTTCCGCTGGGATCTGCGTCACAGGTTCGCCTCAGTCCCGCTGCTTTCCTGTGCATTCCTGGCTGAAACTGCGGCCTTGTCAGCGGCGGCTCGTACACTCACCTGCGTGGATACGACCCTTCAGGACCCTCTCGTCGGGCAGGTGCTCGACGGCCGCTATCGCGTCGACGCGCGGATCGCGGTCGGTGGGATGGCCACGGTCTACCGGGCCGTGGACACCCGCCTCGACCGTGTGCTCGCCCTCAAGGTGATGCATCCGACGCTCGCCGCCGACGTGTCCTTCGTCGAGCGGTTCATCCGGGAAGCGAAGTCCGTGGCCCGGCTCGCGCACCCCAACGTCGTACAGGTCTTCGACCAGGGCGCCGACGGGTCGTACGTCTATCTCGCCATGGAGTACATCGCCGGCTGCACCCTGCGTGACGTGCTGCGCGAGCGCGGAGCGCTCCAGCCGAGGGCCGCGCTGGACATCCTGGAGCCCGTGCTCGCCGCCCTCGGCGCCGCGCACCGGGCCGGGTTCGTGCACCGCGACATGAAGCCCGAGAACGTGCTGATAGGGGACGACGGGCGGGTCAAGGTCGCCGACTTCGGGCTCGTGCGGGCCGTGGACACGGTCACCAACACGACGAGCTCCGTCCTCGGCACCGTCTCCTATCTCGCGCCCGAGCAGATCGAGAACGGCACCGCCGATCCCCGGGTCGACGTGTACGCCTGCGGCATCGTCCTCTACGAGATGCTGACCGGCGACCAGCCGCACTACGGCGACTCCCCCGCGCTGGTGCTCTACAAGCATCTGCACGAGGACGTGCCGCCGCCCTCGTCCCTCGTACCGGGGCTGGCCTTCGAGCTGGACGCGCTGGTCGCCTCGGCCACCGCGCGCAACGCGGACATCCGCCCGTACGACGCCGTGGCGCTGCTCTCCCAGGTCCTGGAGACGCGCGGCTCGCTCGACGCCGAGCAGTTGGACGCCGTACCACCGCAGGCCGTCGCGTCGGCGCACGACAACGCCGAGGACCTGACGAGCGTCATCCCGCGGACGCTGTCCGTCGCGCGGCCCCTGCCCGTCAACGAGGACGACTCCCCGGGCGGCCGGCAGCACTTCGATCGGACCGGCGGGGCCCACCGGACCAGCCTGCTGGGTGCCGTCGCCGCCCCGGAGGCCGCCCCGGTCTCCCGGCGGGCCGGGCGGGACCGGAGACGGCGTACGCCGATCGCCGTCCTCGTCGCCGTGCTCCTCGTCCTCGGTGTGGGCGCGGGCGTCTGGTACATCAACTCCGGGCAGTTCACGCGGGTCCCGGCGGTGCTGTCGCAGACCCGGGCGGATGCCGAGGCCCGGATCTCGGCCGCCGGGCTCGAGTCCAACGTCAAGTCGGCCTACAGCGACACGGTGAAGCGCGGCAGCGTCATCAGCACCGACCCGGAGGTCGGCGAGCGCATCCGGGACCACGACACCGTGACGCTCACCATCTCCAGGGGGCCGGAGACCGTACCGGTGCCCCAGCTCTCGGGGTACCGCCTCGACAAGGCCCGGGCCGCGCTGAAGCGCGACGGTCTGGAGCCGGGGATGGTCACCCGGGAGTTCAGCGAGGAGGTGCCCCGGGGTTCCGTGATCAGCACGAGCCCGGATCCCGGCACCGAGCGGCGCGCGGGTTCCGCGGTCGCCCTCGTCGTCAGCAAGGGCAGCCCTGTGGAGGTCTCCGACGTCACCGGCGCGAGCCTCGCCGACGCGCAGGCCGAGCTGGAGGAGGCGGGGCTCAAGGTCGAGGTCGCCACCAGGACCGTCACCTCGGACGAGTTCGAGCAGGGTCAGGTCGCCGTCCAGTCCCCGGTGGGCGGCAGCGAGGCGGCCGAGGGCGACACGGTCACGCTGACGGTCTCCAAGGGCCCCGAGATGATCGAGGTCCCGGACGTCGTGGGTGACAGCGTCGACGATGCGAGGGCGGCCCTGGAGGGGGCCGGGTTCACGGTCGACGAGGACCGTGGGCTCCTCGGGCTCTTCGGCGACACGGTGAAGAAGCAGTCCGTGGACGGCGGGGACACCGCCCCCAAGGGGTCGAAGATCACCATCACGATCCGCTGACGGGACGCGGAGCGCCGCGTGACACCCTGAAAGGGTGACCAGCAAGCAGCTCCGCAACCCCGTCGGCGGCCATGTGCCCGTGGCCGGCGGTCTCCACTCCGTCGGCCTGTCCTACGCCCGTGACCTCCTGGCCGAGACCGTGCAGGTCTTCGTCGCCAACCCGCGCGGCTGGGCGACACCCGTCGGTAATCCCCGGCAGGACGAGGAGTTCCGGGCGGCCTGCGCCGAGGGCTCGATCCCGGCGTACGTCCATGCCCCGTATCTGATCAACTTCGGCTCGCACACCGAGGCGACCGTCGAGCGGTCCGTGGAGTCGCTGCGGCACTCGCTGCGGCGCGGGCGGGAGATCGGCGCGCTGGGCGTGGTGGTGCACACCGGGAGCGCGACCGGCGGGCGGGACCGGTCCGTGGCGCTCAAGCAGGTACGGGAGCATCTGCTGCCGCTGCTCGACGAGCTCACCCATGACGACGACCCGTATCTGCTCCTGGAGTCGACCGCCGGGCAGGGCTCCTCCCTCTGCTCGCGCACCTGGGACTTCGGGCCGTACTTCGAGGCGCTCGACGCCCATCCCAGGCTCGGCGTCTGTCTCGACACCTGCCACATCTTCGCCGCCGGGCACGACCTGACCGGGCCCAGCGGTATGCACCAGACCCTCGACCTGCTCGTGGACACCGTCGGCGAGGGGCGGCTCAGGCTGATCCACGCCAACGACTCCAAGGACGTGGTCGGCGCGCACAAGGACCGGCACGAGAACATCGGCGCGGGCCACATCGGCGAGGACCCCTTCCGCGCGCTGATGACGCACCCCGCGACCGAGGGCGTACCGCTGATCATCGAGACGCCCGGCGGCAAGGAGGGGCACGCGGCGGACGTGGAGCGGCTGAAGAAACTCCGGGACGGGTAGCGGATACGGATAGCGGAATACGGGAATACCCCCTGGGGGTATATTGCTGGCGAGTGCAGGCAACCGTGACCACGTGACACCGGGGGTACCCATGGAACACGAGACACACGCACACCAGCACGCACCGGCCGCGCCCTGGGCCGTGGCCGTCCAGGCCACCCTGCACTGCCTCACCGGCTGCGCCATCGGCGAGGTGCTCGGCATGGTCGTCGGCACGGCGTTCGGCTGGGGGAACCTGCCCACCACCGTGCTGGCGATCGTGCTGGCCTTCGTCTTCGGCTACTCGCTCACCCTGCGCGGCGTCCTGAAGGCCGGCGTCGGCCTCCGTACGGCCGTCCGGGTGGCATTGGCCGCGGACACCCTGTCGATCGCCGTGATGGAGCTGGTCGACAACGGCGTGATCGTGCTGTGGCCGGGGGCGATGGACGCCCAACTCGACGACCTGCTGTTCTGGGGCGCGCTGGCGATCTCACTGGCCATCGCCTTCGTCGTCACCACGCCCGTCAACAAGTGGACGATCGGCCGCGGCAAGGGCCACGCGGTCATGCACCAGTACCACCACTGACCCACCGACCCCGGCGGCTCGGAGCCTCAGAGCTCGGGGCCGTCGCCCGGCTCCTCCTGGTACGAGTAGCGCTGCTCGCGCCAGGGGTCGCCGACGTTGTGGTAGCCGCGCTCTTCCCAGAAGCCGCGACGGTCGGCGGTCATGTACTCGACCCCGCGCACCCACTTGGGGCCCTTCCAGGCGTACAGGTGCGGCACCACCAGCCGAAGCGGGAAGCCGTGTTCCGCGGTGAGGAGTTCGCCGTCCTTGTGGGTGGCGAAGATCGTGCGGTCGGAGACGAAGTCGGCCAGTCGGAGATTCGAGCTGAAGCCGTATTCCGCCCAGACCATGACATGCGTGACCTCGGCGGCCGGCGGAGCGGCCTCGATGATCGTCCGCGCCGGAATTCCGCCCCACTCGGCGCCGAGCATGCTGAACTTCGTGACGCAGTGCAGGTCGGCCATGACGGACGCGTACGGAAGGGCAGTGAACTCCGCGTGGTTCCAGCAGTGCTTCTCACCGTCGGCGGTGGCGCCGAAAACCCTGAACTCCCAGCGCTCGGGGCGGAATTTGGGAACCGGCCCGTAATGGGTGACCGGCCAGCCGCGCTGCATGCGCTGCCCCGGCGGCAATTCGGGCTGCGCCGCACCTCCTGAATCGCGCTCTCCCGATCCATTTTCCACCGGCTGACCCATGACTCCATCCTGACAGACCCCGAAGACCGCGCATGACCAGGCCGTCCGGAGTCCAGCAAGTCCGGATAATTTGGACTAAGCATGCCCTTACTTACTAAGTACGCACTTACTGGACGATCTTCGTTGGCGATGCAATCATTCGGCGGCAACCTCCCCAGTTCCCCCCCGCTTGGAAGGAGCCTCTGCGATGCAGGGCGACCCCGAGGTCATCGAATTCCTCAACGAGCAGCTGACCGCCGAACTCACGGCGATCAACCAGTACTTCCTGCACGCGAAAATGCAGGAGAACTTCGGCTGGACGAAGCTCGCGAAGTACACGCGGCACGAGTCGATCGACGAGATGAAGCACGCGGAGATCCTCACCGACCGCATCCTGTTCCTGGAGGGCCTGCCGAACTACCAGCGGCTCTTCCATGTGCGGGTGGGACAGACGCTCACGGAGATGTTCCAGGCGGACCGGCAGGTCGAGGTCGAGGCGATCGACCGCCTCAAGCGCGGTGTCGAGGTCATGCGCGGCAAGGGCGACATCACGTCCGCGAACATCTTCGAGTCGATCCTCGCGGACGAGGAGCACCACATCGACTACCTGGACACCCAGCTGGAGCTGGTGGAGAAGCTCGGCGAGGCGCTCTACATCGCGCAGCTGATCGAGCAGCCGGAGAGCTGAGAGCTCCGTCCCGCAGGGGTCAGGCCGCTTCGTCCAGCTGTTCGGCCAGGACCGGCGCGCCCTCGTCCACGAGCCCACGGGTCGGGTAGGCCCCCCTGCCCAGCAGTGCCTGGATACGTCGTACGCACGAGCCGCAGTCCGTGCCCGCCTTGCAGGCCGACGCTATCTGCCGGGGAGTGCAGGCGCCGTCCGCCGCATGCTTCTTCACCTGTGCCTCGGTCACTCCGAAGCAGTTGCAGACGAACACGCGGGTCACCTCCCGACGGGGTACAAAGGCCATGCCGTACCGAGACCAAGGGTGTCCGCAGACCTCCGCTTGATCGGTGAGGCAAACCTAACCTTACCCGGATCGCCGGTGCCCGAAAAGTGCTGTGGGGCGCGGATCGTATGTGATCCGCGCCCCATGGCACGCGCCGGTAACAGGCGCGACAGCTGGTGATCTGCTACCCGTGGACGGTTACTGGTCCCGGTACATCTCGGCGACGAGGAACGCCAGGTCGAGCGACTGGCTGCGGTTCAGCCGGGGGTCACAGGCAGTCTCGTAGCGGTGGTGCAGGTCGTCGACGAAGATCTCGTCGCCGCCGCCCACGCACTCGGTGACGTCGTCGCCCGTCAGCTCCACATGGATACCGCCGGGGTGCGTACCCAGCTCCTTGTGGACCTCGAAGAAGCCCTTGACCTCGTCGAGCACGTCGTCGAAGCGGCGGGTCTTGTGACCGGAGGCCGCTTCGTAGGTGTTGCCGTGCATCGGGTCGGTGATCCAGGCGACGGTCGCGCCCGAGGCGGTGACCTTCTCGACCAGCTCGGGCAGCTTGTCGCGGACCTTGTCGGCGCCCATCCGGACGATGAAGGTCAGCCGGCCCGGCTCACGGTCCGGGTCGAGACGCTCGATGTACTGCAGCGCCTCCTCGGCCGTCGTCGTCGGGCCGAGCTTGATGCCGATCGGGTTGCGGATCCTGGAGGCGAACTCGATGTGCGCGCCGTCCAGCTGCCGGGTGCGCTCACCGATCCACACCATGTGCGCCGAGACGTCGTACAGCCGTCCGGTGCGGGAGTCGACGCGGGTCAGCGCCGACTCGTAGTCCAGCAGCAGCGCCTCGTGCGAGGAGTAGAACTCGACCGTCTGGAACTCGGCCGGGTCCGTCCCGCAGGCGCGCATGAAGTTCAGCGCGTTGTCGATCTCGCGGGCCAGCTGCTCGTACCGCTGGCCGGACGGGGACGACTTCACGAAGTCCTGGTTCCAGGCGTGCACCTGGCGCAGATCCGCGTACCCACCCGTGGTGAAGGCGCGGACCAGGTTGAGCGTGGAGGCGGACGCGTTGTACATCCGCTTCAGGCGCTCGGGGTCCGGGATCCGGGACTTCTCGTCGAAGTCGAAGCCGTTGACCGAGTCACCGCGGTACGTCGGCAGGGTCACGCCGTCACGGGTCTCGGTGCCCTTGGAGCGCGGCTTCGAGTACTGGCCGGCGATCCGGCCGACCTTCACAACCGGCACGGAGGCCGCGTACGTGAGGACGGCGCCCATCTGGAGGAGGGTCTTCAGCTTCGCGCGGATGTGGTCGGCTCCGACGGCGTCGAAGGACTCGGCGCAGTCGCCGCCCTGGAGGAGGAACGCCTCTCCCTTGGCGACGGCCGCCATCCGGGCGCGCAGCTGATCGCACTCGCCCGCGAAGACGAGCGGCGGATACGACTCGAGGTCCGCAACGACTGCGCGCAGAGCCTCGGTGTCGGGGTACTCGGGCTGCTGCGCCGCGGGCAGGTCTCGCCAGGTGTTGCCAGCGCTGGCGCTGGTCTTAGCGTTCACGGTCACGGCCCCAACATTACGGGGTCGTGTCGGGCGTCCATCCGCCTGCTCATCAAGTGAGACGGGGTTCGCTCGTTCGGGTCCGGTGAGCGGAATGGCCGGTCCGCATGCCGGTTCATGATCTGCCCGCGTCCTGTGGTGTATGGTCCGTCGCATGTTCGCGCACTCGACCCAGAACCAGAACTGGTGGTGGCCCGCTCACTCGGCGGCCCACTGACTCGCGCGTACACAAGACTTCGCGAAGGCCGCCCGAGGGGCGGCCTTCGGTGTTTTCGCGGACTTCCGCGCCGGGCCGTTCCTCCCACTCCACCGACGATGGATGAGGAACGAGGAACCATGCGCCTTGACCGGCTCCTGCACGACGACCGCCCGTTCGCCCTGCTCCGCCGCCGCACCCCCGGCCACGATCACGACATGGTCGAACTGCTGCTCGGCCCGGTGACCACGTACGACCGGCTCGCCGACATCCCCGACGAGGGACTCGCCCTCATCCCCTTCCGCCAGATCCGCGAGCGCGGCTTCGACGTCCGCGACGACGGCACCCCGCTCTCGGTGCTCACACCCGAGGAGAGTCACGAACTCCCGCTGGAGGAGGCGCTGGCCCAGCTCCCCGCGCATGACGTGCGGGTGGAGGGCGGTGGCTTTGACGTCGGTGACGAGGAGTACGCGGACATCGTCGGGCGGGTGCTGCGGGAGGAGATCGGGCGGGGCGAGGGGGCGAACTTCGTCATCCGGCGGACGTACGAGGGTGAGATCCCGGGGTTCGGACGCGCCGACGCTCTCGCGCTGTTCCGGCGGCTGCTGGTCGGGGAACGGGGTGCGTACTGGACCTTCGTCGTGCACACCGGTGAGCGCACGCTGGTGGGGGCCAGCCCCGAGGTGCACGTCCGGATGTCGGGCGGGACCGTGGTCATGAACCCGATCAGCGGCACGTACCGCTATCCGGCCGAGGGCCCGACCCCCGAGCATCTGCTCTCCTTCCTCGCCGACGGCAAGGAGATCGAGGAGCTGTCGATGGTCGTCGACGAGGAGCTCAAGATGATGTGCACCGTCGGCGACATGGGCGGGGTCGTGGTGGGGCCCCGGCTGAAGGAGATGGCCCATCTCGCGCACACGGAGTACGAGTTGCGGGGGCGGTCCTCGCTGGATGTGCGGGAGGTCCTGAAGGAGACCATGTTCGCGGCGACCGTGACCGGGTCGCCCGTGCAGAACGCCTGCCGGGTGATCGAGCGCCACGAGGTCGGCGGGCGTGGGTACTACGCCGGTGCGCTGGCGCTGGTCGGGCGAGACTCGGGTGGTGGGCGGGAGGGGGCTGTCGGTGCCCAGACCCTCGACTCGCCGATCCTCATCCGGACCGCCGACATCGCGCCGGACGGACGGCTGCGGGTGCCGGTCGGCGCCACACTCGTCCGTGGCTCGGACCCGGCGGGCGAGGTCGCCGAGACCCACGCCAAGGCGGCCGGGGTGCTGGCCGCCCTCGGTGTCGTACCGGGGAGGGCCCGGGAGGCGGGCGTACGGCCGCGGCTGATGGACGACGCACGGGTGCGGGACGCGCTGGACGGGCGGAGGGCCTCGCTGGCGCCGTTCTGGCTGCGGATGCAGGAACAGACGCGGGAGCTGACCGGGCACGCGCTGGTCGTCGACGCCGAGGACACCTTCACGGCGATGCTCGCGCACGTCCTGCGCTCGTCGGGCCTCGATGTGACCGTGCGGCGCTACGACGAACCGGGGCTGCGGGACGCCGTCGTACGACATGAAGGGCCGCTGGTTCTCGGCCCCGGCCCCGGTGATCCGGGCGACCCGGCCGACCCGAAGATGCGGTTCCTGCGTGAACTGACCGCCGAGGTCGTGCGGGACCACCGGCACGGTGTCCTCGGGGTCTGTCTCGGGCACGAGCTGATCGCGGCGGAGCTGGGGCTGGGGATCGTACGCAAGGAGGTCCCCTACCAGGGCGCGCAGACGGAGATCGATCTGTTCGGGCGGGCGGAGACCGTCGGCTTCTACAACAGCTTCGTGGCGCACTGCGACGACGAGGCGGCCGGCGAGCTGGCGGCGCACGGGGTCGAGGTCAGCCGGAGCGCGAGCGGGGAGGTGCACGCCCTGCGGGGGCCCGGGTTCGCGGGTGTGCAGTTCCATCCGGAGTCGGTGCTGACGCTGAACGGGGCCGCTGTCGTACGGGAGTTGATGGGCCGGCTGCGGGGTGCGGGCACCCTGGGGTGAGGCGGAAGGGCGCCCGGTCGCGAGCCCGGGCGCCCTTCGGCGCGGGGCGGTCAGCCGAAGAAGACGCCGGCCTCGTCGTACAGCTTCGGGTCGACCGTCTTGAGTTTTGCCGTGGCCTCCGCGATCGGGACGCGGACGATGTCCGTGCCGCGCAGAGCGACCATCTTGCCGAAGTCGCCGTCGCGGACCGCCTCGATGGCGTGCAGGCCGAAGCGGGTGGCGAGCCAGCGGTCGAAGGCGCTGGGGGTGCCACCGCGCTGGATGTGGCCCAGCACCGTGGTGCGCGCCTCCTTGCCGGTCCGTTTCTCGATCTCCTTGGCCAGCCATTCGCCGACGCCGGACAGGCGTACATGCCCGAAGGAGTCGAGGGTCTGGTCCTTCAGCACCATGTCGCCGTCCTTGGGCATGGCGCCCTCCGCGACGACCACGATCGGGGCGTACGAGGACCTGAAGCGCGAGGTCACCCAGGCGCACACCTGCTCGGTGTCGAAGCGCTGTTCGGGGATGAGGATGACGTTGGCGCCGCCGGCGAGGCCGGAGTGGAGGGCGATCCAGCCGGCGTGGCGGCCCATCACCTCGCAGACGAGGACGCGCATGTGCGACTCGGCGGTGGTGTGCAGACGGTCGATCGCCTCCGTCGCGATGCCGACCGCGGTGTCGAAGCCGAAGGTGTAGTCGGTGGCGGACAGGTCGTTGTCGATCGTCTTCGGTACGGCGACGACCGGCACCCCGTACTCGTCGTTGAGGCGGGCCGCGACGCCGAGGGTGTCCTCGCCGCCGATGGCGATGAGTGCGTCGACGCCCATCGAGGCGAGGTTCTCCCGGATACGGGCTATGCCGTTCTCCTGCTTGAGGGGATTGGTCCGTGAGGAGCCGAGGATGGTGCCGCCGCGCGGGAGGATGCCGCGCACGGCGGGGATGTCGAGGCGCACGGCGGCGCCCTCCAGCGGACCTCGCCAGCCGTCCCGGAAGCCGACGAACTCGTACTCGTACTCCTGTACGCCCTTGCGGACGACGGCCCGGATGACGGCGTTGAGCCCGGGGCAGTCGCCGCCTCCGGTGAGTACTCCGACGCGCATGGAAGTGTCCCTTCGCCGCGGATGCCTGCCAAGCTCACGCTAATGGTGATGCAGGTCACTTTGGGATGGGCGGGAAGGTCAATTCCGGTGAATTGTGCGGTAGTTGATCTCGGCCGGACCGGCATGCGGGATACGGGATACGGGCGCGATCTATTCGTCGTCGTCGAGGCCGCGCTGTATGGCGTACCGCACCAGTTCCACCCTGTTGTGCAGCTGCAGCTTGCCCAGGGTGTTCTGGACGTGGTTCTGGACCGTGCGGTGGGAGATGACCAGGCGTTCGGCGATCTGCTTGTAGCTCAGCCCCTTGGCGACCAGCCGCAGCACCTCCGTCTCCCGGTCGGTGAGCTGCGGGGCCCTGGGCTCGTCGGTGCCCGCGACCGGATCCGGGTCGGAGGCCAGCCGGCGGTACTCACCGAGGACCAGACCGGCCAGCCCCGGGGTGAACACGGGGTCGCCGACCGCCGTACGGCGCACCGCGTCGACGAGTTCCTCGGTCGAGGCCGACTTGAGCAGATAGCCGGTCGCGCCCGACTTCACCGCCTCCAGGACGTCCGCGTGTTCGCCGCTCGCCGAGAGGACCAGGACGCGCAGGGCGGGGTTGAACCCGACGAGCTCCTTGCAGACCTGGACGCCGGGCTTGGCGGGCAGGTTCAGGTCGAGCACGAGCACGTCCGGTGTGACGGCGCGGGCACGGCGCACGGCCTGTTCTCCGTCGCCCGCCGTGGCGACCACGTCGAACCCGGACTCGGCCAGGTCGCGGGCGACCGCGTCGCGCCACATGGGGTGGTCGTCCACCACCATGACCCTGAGGGGGCCTTGGCCAACCTCCCCGCTCCCGCCCATGGCCTCGTTCGCGTTCTCGTTCTCGGTGTCCGTCATCGCCGCTCCGCCTTCCCCCGTGCCGTTCCGGTGTCCTTCGGTACCGTCAGTTCGACCTCGGTGCCCTGCCCCGGCACCGAGATCAGTTCGGCGTCGCCGCCGAGGTCGCGCAGTCGGCCGCGGATCGACTGGGCCACGCCGAGCCGCCCCTCGCCCTCGGCCTGCGCGAGCCGCCCGTCCGGGATGCCCGGCCCGTCGTCGCGCACGGTCACGACGACCGAGTCCGGCTCGTCCTCGACGAGGATCCAGGCCCGGGCACTCTCCCCGGCATGCTTCCGTACGTTGTCCAGGGCGGCGCCGACCGCGGCGGCCAGCTCCTTGGCGGCGGCCCGGGCGAGCGGTACGGGGGCGCCGGGCTCGGAAAGCGTGATCGTCGAGGTGGCGTACGGCACGAGCAGGGTGCGCAGGTCCACCGGGTCCGGCGAGTCCGGCGCCGACTCCCCCGCAGCGGGCACGACCGTCCCGGACGCCGAGGCCCCTGACTCCGGTACGAGGCCGCCGGAGACGAGAGCGCGCAGCGCGACCTCCTGCTCGCCGGCCATCCGACCCAGTTCCCCCGCCTCGCCGCCGAGCACGGCACCACGCCGCTGCACCATCGCCAGTACCTGCAGGACGCTGTCGTGGATGTCCCGGGCCAGCCGCTCCCGTTCACGGGTCGCGGCCTCGATCTCCAGGGCGCGGGCGAGGGTGCGCTCGGAGGCGCGGGCGACCTCGACGACGTACCCGATGGCGATGGAGGCGACCCACACCAGGACCACGTTGTGGACGGTGTCGCGGGCCGGGGTGCCGCGCTCGATCAGGTTCACGACGGCGACCAGTGTCGAGGCGAAGGCCGCCCAGCGCCAGCCGCCCTTGATCGCGAAGGCCAGCACGGAACCGGCCGTCCATATCGACGGCAGCGTGGGACCGCCCGAGGCGACCCTCTCGTGGGCGTCGGCGATGGGCGTGAGGAGGATCCCGGTGAGCGCGACGGTGAGGTCGGCGGCGAGGAACCGCTTCGTGCAGCTGGCCGCGTTGGCCACCCTGGGCAGCGTCGCGAGGGTCCAGACGAACAGCACGACGAAGTAGACGACGGCCACCCAGGGCCGGACGAACCCCTCGTACCCGTTGGCGGCGAACCCGATCGCGTACAGCATCGTCAGGACGCGGTACCCGCTGAGCGCACGCCACAGCGGCTGCTCGACCGACATCCGCATGACCTTCGGACGTCCGGCTCTCTCACGTACGGCCATGTCCCCCACCCCGAACCCGCCCCCCGGCACCGCTATTTGTTGCCCGACCGTTCCTTCTCCAGGGCTTTCTGCGCCTGCTTCTCCGCTTGTTTCTCCGCCTTCGCCGCCTCCGCGATCTGGCGCTTGGCGGCCGACGCGTAGATGTCGACGTACTCCTGGCCGGAGAGCTTCATGATCTCGTACATGACCTCGTCGGTCACGGCCCGGAGCACGAAGCGGTCGTGTTCCATGCCGTTGTACCGGCTGAAGTCGAGAGGCTTGCCGATACGGATGCCGGGGCGCATCAGCTTGGGCATCACCTTGCCCGGCGGCTGGATCTTCTCGGTGTCGATCATCGCCACGGGGATGACCGGCGCCCCGGTGGCCAGTGCCACGCGCGCGAGGCCGCCGGGCTTGCCCCGGTAGAGGCGGCCGTCGGGCGAGCGGGTGCCCTCCGGGTAGATGCCGAACAGCTCACCGCGCTCGATGACGTCGACCCCGCTCTTGATGGCGGCCTCGCCCGCGCCGCGCGCCCCGGAGCGGTCCACGGGGAGCTGGCCGACGCCCTTGAAGAAGGCGGCGGTCAGCCGGCCCTTGAGACCCGGGGTCGTGAAGTACTCGGCCTTCGCGATGAAGGTGACCTTGCGGTCGAGGACCGCGGGGAGGAAGAACGAGTCGGAGAAGGACAGATGGTTGCTCGCCAGGATCGCCGGGCCGTCGGCCGGAACGTTCTCCAGGCCTTCCACCCAGGGCCTGAAGGCGACCTTCAGTGGCACCCCGACGGAAACCTTCATCGCGCCGTACAACAACCGACTGCCTCCTGTGTCTGTGGATCAGACCTTAACCCGCAGCACTGTCAAAGAATCCGACGGCCCTGGTCGGTGTCAGTGCGGTCGCGTACGGTGAAGTACGCCTCGAAGCCTCGTGGCTTCCCTGCGTGATCACCCACCCCAGTCACTCACCCCATGAACAGGAGACCGATGGTGCCGGTCCTTCCTGGAGCCGAGCCGTACCGCCATGAGGGCGGGGAGGTCGGAGTCCTGCTCTGCCACGGTTTCACCGGTTCCCCGCAGTCGCTGCGCCCGTGGGCGGAGTACCTCGCCGAGCGCGGACTGACCGTCTCGCTGCCGCTGCTGCCCGGGCACGGCACGCGCTGGGAGGACATGCAGCTCACCGGCTGGCAGGACTGGTACGCGGAGGTGGACCGCGAGCTGCGCGCCCTGCTGGAGCGCTGCACCCAGGTGTTCGTTTTCGGCCTGTCCATGGGCGGCGCGCTGACCCTGCGGCTCGCCGCGCAGTACGGCGACCGGATCAGCGGCATCGTGGTCGTCAACCCTGCGAACAAGGTGCACGGTCTTGCCGCGTACGCCCTTCCGGTGGTGCGTCATCTCGTCCCCTCGGTGGCCGGGATCGTGAGCGACATCAAGAAGGAGGGCGTCGCCGAGGTCGGCTACCCCCGGATTCCGCTGCACGCGGCGCACTCGATGCGGACGTTCTACCGCCTGGTCGACAGCGAGCTGCCGCAGGTCACCCAGCCGATGCTGCTGCTGCGCAGCCGGGCGGACCATGTGGTGCCGGCGGTGGACTCGGCCCGGGTGCTGAGCCGGGTGTCGTCCACGGACGTCGCGGAGATCGTGCTGGAACAGAGCTACCACGTCGCGACGTTGGACCATGATGCGGACAGGATCTTCGAGGAGAGCCACGCGTTCGTCCTCCGGCTCGCACCCGCGGCCGGCAAGGAGTCCGATGCGCGGGTGCCGCGCCAGAGCCGGCAGGGAGACCAAGTGGGGCAGCAGGAAGGGACGGCCACGGGTGGCTGAGCACGACTCCGACCGCGAGCCGGAGGAGAAAGGTGTGCCCTTCGACGAGGCGGCCGCGTGGGCCGCGATCGTGGAGGCGTACGGCGACGAGCCGCCGGACCCGCCGGGCGCCAAGCCGTTCAAGTCCGTCGAGGATCTGGCGCTGCTCGAACCGGACACCAACGACGACTCGGGTGACGCGGTCGACCCCGACCCCAAGGGCAACGCCGACAAGGTGGCCAAGGGCGACGGTCAGCCCGTGAAGCCGCTGGGCAGCTCCGTCGCCTTCGCCCCGGGCGTCGGCGGCCCGCGCGACTACTCGGCGCCGGACGCGTCGGAGGACGACTTCGACGATGACGACGAGGGCCACTTCGTGCCGCCGGAGCCGCCTCCGCTGCCGGCCTCCGACACGACCGCCCGGTTCGCCTGGCTGGCGGTGCTCGGTGGTCCGGTGCTGCTGATGCTCGCCGTGCTCCTGGGCTGGGACATGACCTGGTGGCTGACGACGCTGGCCATCGGCGGGTTCCTCGGCGGTTTCGCGACGCTGGTGATGCGGATGAAGGGCGACGAGGACGACGAGGGGGATCCGGGGCGGGGCGCGGTGGTCTGACGACCACCGTCCGGCTCACTGTCCTACTCCGGGGACGTTCCAGGAGTCCGGGACGCGGGGATTCTGAGGGCGGCCAGGACCGGCAGGTGGTCCGTGGCCGCCCTCAGGTCTGTCTCCGTCACGCCGGGAAGACCCGTCGGCACCCCACAGCCGAGGACCTCGATGCCGGGCGTGGCCAGGATGGCGTCGATCCGCTGGTGGGGGTCGGTGGGCGTCGAGGTGAACTCCGTACCCCAGGGGGCGGTGGTCCAGCAGTCCTGGAGGCCGGCGGCCAGGCGCCGGAAGCTGCGCCCGGTGGGGCGTTCGTTCAGGTCGCCGCCCGCGACGGCGTGCGGTACGTCCAGCGCGGCGAGGCGGTCGAGGAGCAGGCCCGACTGCTCGTACCGCTCGTCCTTCTGCAGGCTGAGGTGGCAGCTCAGTACGCCGAGCCGGGCATCCCCGAAGCGGACGACCGCCGTCGCGAAGCCGCGCCTGTGCTGGCCGGGGGTGAGGGGGAGGAGGACGTCCTCGGTGTGTTCGACGGTCGCCCGCAGGGAGCAGAGCACGGCGGGGCCGGCCGCGGTGGCACCGCCGGTGAGGAGTACCTGGCCGGAGGCGGCTGCGAGGCGGGCGAGTTTCTTGCGCCAGCGGAAGAAGCGGGGGGCTTCTTGGATGAGGACGAGGTCGGGGGTGCAGGCGGTGATGACTCTTGCGAGGGCGGTGGTGTCGTCGCGCATCGAGCGGATGTTGTAGGTGAGGACTCGGATGACGGCGGAACCGTCGGGGTCTGTACGAGGGGAGGGGAGCGGGGGGTTCGTCGCCATGGTGGTCAAGATACGGAGGTGGGGTAAGGGGATGTCGCGAACTCGCCGTGGGAGGTGCGGTGGTTGGCCGTCTGACGGCACGCTGTGGCTTGCCGCGCCCACGCGGCGGTAGCCGCATATCAAATACAGTCCCGCGCCCCTAAAAGCGACTGCTCGCGGCCCCCTTGTAAGGGGACCGCGAGCAGGTACAGGTATGGGCGGGGTTTACATGATCGGGTCGGGCTCGCGGGCCAGGTCTGCTGCGCCTACCATGCCTGCCTTGTTGCCCAGTTGGGCGGCGATTACCTCGGCGACCGGGCGCCAGTTGCCGCCCACCAGCCAGCGCTTGTAGGACCTGCGGATGGGGTCGAGGACCAGTTCGCCCTCGTCCGAGAGGCCGCCGCCGACGATGAAGGCGGAGGGGTCGAAGAGGGAGGCCAGGTCGGCGAGGCCGGAGCCGGCCCAGCGGGCCAGTTCACGGTACGAGTCGACGGCGACCGCGTCGCCCTGTCTCGCGGCCATCGAGATGTGCTTGCCCTCGATGCCATCGGGGGTGCCGTCACCGAGGGAGAGGAGCAGCTCCGCGTTCTCGGGGGTCGCGTTGGCGCGCTGCTTGGCGTACCGGACGAGGGCGCGCCCGGACGCGTACTGCTCCCAGCAGCCCTGGCTGCCGCAGCCGCACAGCAGCCCGTCCGGGACCACGCGGATGTGGCCGAACTCGGCGGCCACGCCGAAGTGGCCGCGGCGCAGCTTGTTGCCGATGATGATGCCGCCGCCGAGGCCGGTGCCGAGGGTGATGCAGATGACGTTGCGGTGGCCCTTGCCCGCGCCGAACTTGTACTCGCCCCACGCCGCCGCGTTCGCGTCGTTCTCGACGACGACCGGCAGGCCCACGCGTGCCTCGACCTTGTCCTTCAGCGGTTCCTCGCGCCAGTCGATGTTGGGCGCGAAGTAGACCGTGGATCGCTGGCGGTTCACGTATCCGGCGGCGCCGATGCCGACGCCCACGATCTCGTGCCCGGCGCGCGCGCCCTCGACGGCGGCGGCGATGGCGTCCACGATGCCCTCGGGCGTGCCCGGGGTCGGCACCTTGTGGGTCGAGAGGATGTTGCCTTCCTCGTCGACCACGCCGGCCGCGATCTTCGTGCCGCCGATATCGACGCCGATGGTGAGTCCCATGAATCCCTCAGTTTCGGTGGAGCCCCGCTACGGGCAACGGTACCCGAGGCACTGTCTCCGGGTTCCCGTCGTCCGTACGGTGGGCGGGCCCGGCGGGACGTGGCTGAGGGGTCTCAGTGGCGGTGTCGGTGGGTGTCAGTCCAGGTCGATGCGTTCGCCGGAGCCCGAGCCGGTTCCCTCGCCGCCGTCCTCGCCTCGGTTCCGCGCGCGCTCGGCCTCCCGGGTCGTCCAGCGGCGTTCCTGGGACTGGGCGGCCGAGCGGTAGGCGGCGAGCAGTTCGTTGCCCGCGGCTGCCAGGTGGTCGAAGACGTCCGGGTTGCGCTCGATCATCGGTTCGACGGCGGCCTTGGCCTGCTGGACGACCTGCCGCACCACCTGCTGGGCGGTGCCCTGGGCGACCGCGCCGAGCAGCGGTGACTGGAGGGACGACAGCTTGTCCGAGACCGCGTCGACGAGTTTGCGCAGCTCCTCGGCGGCGGAGCCGGGCGGCGGGCCGTACTGGGCCCGGCGGCGCGCCTTCTCCGCTTCGAGGTCCTCGGCGCAGGCCTTCGCCCACGCGTCGGCGTCGGTGTGGGGCCTCTCGTACGCTGCCTCGTCGGGCGCCTCCCCCCGAGCGGCGTCGAATGTGGGGCGCTCTTCGCTCATGGCGGACTCCTGACTACGGTTCGTCTCTCCGACGGTACCCGAATGGACGTACCCGGTTCATCGTGCCTGCGGCCAGAGATCCGGGTCCGGCGCGAAACGGATCCTCAGCTCGCCGTCGCGCAGGGCGGCGCCTGCCACCGAGCAGCGGCGCAGGGCCGACGGCAGCGGGACGATACGGCGGAACGGGCCCACGGTGAGGACGAGTTCGTCGCCACGCCGGACCAGGTCGAGCTCGTCGCGTATCGCGCCGGGCAGCGGGATGTGCCAGACGAGCACACCGTCGTCGGCGAGGTGGTCGGTGACGGGCCACTCGACGGTGGCGGGGGTCCGGTTGACGAGGGGGGCGCGCAGTGCGGCCAGGTCGCCGGTGCCGCGCGGGTCGTGTCCGAGGTGCGGTACCTGGTGCAGGGCGTGCGTCTCCTGCCACTCCTCCAGGGCCTTGCGCTGCTGGGCGGTGACGGAGGCGAGCCAGGGATCGATCGAGGGTTCCGGCAGGACGCGGTTGGCGATCAGCGCGTCCGTGCGCAGGCCGCGCAGGGCGAGTCCCACGGTCGCGGCGCGTACGGCGTCGGCACCGGCCGGGCCGGGTTCGGCGACCAGACGTACGACGGTGTCCCGGTCCTCGACGACCGCGGTGACGGCGGCCAGTTCCACGTCCCAGCGGGCGGCGGCCTCGTACAGCCACTCCGCGGGCATCGGGACGCCGGCGAGGCGGCCGAGTACGGGGCGCAGGGCGCGGGCGGCCTGGCGTTCGGCCGGGAGGAGGCGGCGCAGGTAGCGGCGGAGTTCGTCGGGCAGGGCGAGGAGGGCGAGCGCCTGCGGGGTGGGCGGGAGGTCGACGACGAGGAGGTCGTACGCCTCCGAGAGCACGGCCTCGCGCAGGGCGCGCAGCAGGGCGAGTTCCTCGGCGCCGGGGAGGGGGGTGACTTCCTCGGGGTCGAGCCGGGAGGCGCCGAGGAAGTCGAGGACGCCCGCGCCGCGGTCCTGGAAGGCGGTGAGGTCGGCGCGGAAGCGTTCGGCGGCGTCGGGGCGCCAGGCGGTGAGGTGGGGGGTGTCCGGTACGGATACGGGGGTGGGGCCCGTGGGGGTGCCGAGGGCGGCGCCGAGGGTGTCGGTGCGGTCGGTGCTGAGGACGAGGGTGGGGGTGCCGTCGCGCGCCGCGGTCAGTGCGGTGGCCGCGGCGAGGGTGGTGCGGCCCGAGCCGCCTGGGCCGGTGAGGAGGATTGTGCGCATGTGGGTGAACGGTACCGGTGTTGCCGCCCGCCGCTGGGGGCTGCGCCCCCAGACCCCCGCACCGGCCCTGAACGGGCCTTGTCCTCAAGCGCCGGACGGGCTGGAGATGCGGGCCGGCACTGGATGGTGCGGGGCCAGCGCCGGAGGGGCGGACGGCATCGCAGTCTCGAGGATGGCTGGCAAACGGGCTGGAAACGGGTGGGGGGGTGGGAAACCTACTTGGGTTCCTCCACCCGCTTCTTCAGCCCCGCCAGCGCGCGGTCGATGATGACCTTCTCCGCCTTGCGCTTGATCATGCCCAGCATCGGGATCTTGACGTCCACCGTCAGCTGGTAGGTGACCTCGGTCGCCCCGGCGCCCGCCGGCTTCAGGATGTACGAGCCGTCCAGCGCACGCAGCATCTGCGACTTGACCAGGGTCCACGAGACCTCGTTGTCGCCGGTCCAGGTGTAGCCGAGGGTCTGGTCGTCCTTGATCGCGCCGGCGTCCATGACCAGGCGGACCTGCTCGGCGCGGCCCTGGGCGTCGGTCTTCAGGACCTCGGCCTCCTTCACCTCGCCGGTCCAGTCCGGGTAACGGGCGAAGTCGGCGATCACCGCCATCACCTCGTTCGGTGCCGCCTCGATCGTGATGCTCGAACTGGTGAATTCCGCCATCGAAGTGGCTCCTCCAGATGCGGTCCGGTGAGGGAGGGTTGGTGCGCACGTACGTGCAGCGTGAAGGCTACCCCGCCCGGGGCAGGCCGTTGTCACCCGGACCCGTCACCATTCGAGCACCCACGGCTGCCCGCTCCCCGCGAAGTGCCCCACGTTCACGCACTCCGTGCCGCCGATCCGCATCCGCCGGGCCAGCGGCTGGTGGACGTGGCCGAACAGGGCGTACCGGGGGCGCGTGCGCCGGATCGCGTCGAGCAGCGCGCGACTGCCGCGTTCGAAACGGCGCGCGACCGTGTCGTACACCAACTCCGGGACCTCCGGCGGAATGTGCGTGCACAGCACGTCGACCTCGCCGACGGCCTCGATCTTCGCCGCGTACTCCTCGTCGCTGATCTCGTACGGCGTGCGCATCTGCGTCCGGAGGCCGCCGCCGACGAAGCCGAAGGTCCGGCCCCCGATCTCCACCCGCTCCCCGTCCAGGACCCGGGTGCCCGGTCCGGCGTACTCCGGCCACAGTGTCGGCATGTCGACGTTGCCGTAGGTGGCGTACGTCGGGGTCGGGAGCGCGGCGAACAGTTCGGCGTACTGCTTGCGCACCGCCTTCTCGATCACCGTCGCCCGGTCCGCGCCGACGCCGGCCCACAGCCGGGCCCCGAGTTCGCGCGCCTCCTCGAAACGGCGGGCCGTGCGCAGCGCCACGATGCGGCTCGCGTTCTCGGCGCCGAAGAGGTCGGGGAAGATGCCGCGCGAGTGGTCGGCGTAGTCGAGGAAGAGGACCAGGTCGCCCAGGCAGATCAGGGCGTCCGCGCCCGCACCGGCTACGGCCAGGTCGCGCACGTTGCCGTGCACGTCGCTGACCACGTGAACGCGCGTCCTCTTCGCATGGGGGTTGCCCCGCGGTGTGGGTGCCATGGCGATCAAGGGTAGGCGTGTGCGGTACGGGTGAACAGAAGAGGGGGGTCCTCCACAGTTACTGGTCAGTGAAGAAAACCGTGCACTACTGTGCGTAAAAGACATCAACCCGTGTGACGCCGCGAACATCTCGCCGGTCCCCCTGTCGTAGAAGCCATACCGGCGGGTAACGTCCGGGCAGTCCAGTCGTACTCAGGATTTCAACCACGAGATCCGTGAGTACTTGCCCGAGCCATGGACCGCACCGTCGCATCGCACAACGTCGTGGCGCCGGCGCCCTATGAGGAGCAGCAGTCTTGCGCGAGTTCAGCCTTCCGGCTTTGTACGAGGTCCCCGCGGACGGAAATCTGACCGACATCGTCCGTCGAAACGCCGCGCAGCATCCGGATGTCGCCGTCATCGCCCGCAAGGTGGACGGCGCCTGGCAGGACGTGACGGCCACGACCTTCCTCGCCGAGGTGCTCACCGCCGCGAAGGGCCTCATCGCCTCCGGGGTCGCGCAGGGCGACCGGGTCGCCCTGATGTCCCGTACGCGCTACGAGTGGACCCTGTTCGACTTCGCGATCTGGTGCGCGGGCGCGGTGACCGTACCTGTGTACGAGACCAGCTCCGCCGAGCAGGTGCAGTGGATCCTCAGTGACTCCGGGGCCACCGCGGTCATCGTGGAGTTGGACGCCCACGCCGCCTCCGTCGAGTCGGTGCGCGACCGGTTGCCCGGGCTGAAGCACGTCTGGCAGATCGACGCGGGCGCGGTGGAGGAGCTGGGGCGGGCGGGCCAGGACGTCAGCGACGCGGCCGTCGAGGAACGCGGTGCGCGGACGAAGGCCGACGACCCGGCGACCATCGTGTACACGAGCGGTACGACCGGCCGGCCCAAGGGCTGTGTGCTGACGCACCGCAGCTTCTTCGCCGAGTGCGGCAACGTCGTCGAGCGGCTGCGGCCCCTGTTCCGGACCGGCGAGTGCTCGGTCCTCCTCTTCCTGCCGCTCGCGCACGTCTTCGGGCGGCTGGTGCAGATCGCGCCGATGATGGCGCCGATCAAGCTGGGCATGGTCCCGGACATCAAGAACCTCACCGACGAACTGGCGTCGTTCCGGCCGACGTTGATCCTCGGTGTGCCGCGTGTCTTCGAGAAGGTCTACAACTCGGCGCGTGCCAAGGCGCAGGCGGACGGCAAGGGCAAGATCTTCGACAAGGCCGCCGACACGGCGATCCTGTACAGCCGGGCGCTGGACACCCCGTCGGGTCCGTCCCTCGGCCTGAAGATCAAGTACAAGACGTTCGACAAGCTCGTCTACAGCAAGCTGCGCGCGGTCCTCGGCGGCAAGGGCGAGTACGCCATCTCCGGCGGCGCCCCGCTCGGTGAGCGGCTCGGGCACTTCTTCCGCGGGATCGGCTTCACGGTCCTGGAGGGCTACGGCCTGACCGAGTCCTGTGCGGCCACCTCGTTCAACCCGTGGGACCGGCAGAAGATCGGCTCGGTCGGCCAGCCGCTGCCGGGCTCGGTCGTGCGCATCGCCGACGACGGCGAGGTACTCCTGCACGGCGAGCACCTCTTCAAGGAGTACTGGAACAACCCGGGTGCGACCGAGGAGGCGCTGGCCGACGGCTGGTTCCACACCGGCGACATCGGCACCCTCGACGAGGACGGCTACCTGAGCATCACCGGCCGCAAGAAGGAGATCATCGTCACCGCGGGCGGCAAGAACGTCGCCCCGGCCGTGATCGAGGACCGTATCCGCGCGCACGCGCTGGTCGGGGAGTGCATGGTGGTGGGCGACGGGCGGCCGTTCGTGGGCGCGCTGGTCACCATCGACGAGGAGTTCCTTGGGCGTTGGGCCGACGAGCACGGCAAACCGGCCGGGTCCACCGCGGCGTCGCTCGCCCATGACCCGGATCTCCTCGCGGTGATCCAGGGCGCGGTCGACGACGGCAACGCCGCGGTGTCGAAGGCGGAATCGGTGCGGAAGTTCCGCATTCTGGCCTCCCAGTTCACCGAGGAGTCGGGCCACCTGACGCCGTCCCTGAAGCTCAAGCGCAATGTGGTGGCGAAGGACTACGCGGACGAGATCGAGGCGATCTACCAGAGCTAGTACGGGAGTCGGTAGAGGGGTTGGCGCGGGAACCCGTGCCGGACCCGGCTCATGGCGTGGTGTCCTCGGCGAGGACCCGCGCCATCGTGCGTTCCGCGAGCGCGGTGATCGTCACGAACGGGTTCACCCCGATCGAGCCGGGCACCAGCGAGCCGTCGGTGATGTAAAGCTTCGAATACCCCTTCACCCGCCCGTAGTTGTCGGTCGCCTGGCCCAACACGCAGCCGCCCAGCGGGTGGTAGGTGAAGTCGTCGGCGAAGGTCTTGTTGCCGGCGCCGAACAGGTCGGTCCGGTAGATGGTGGCGTTGGCCGCGTTGATCCGGTCGAACAGCTTCTTGGCCATGGCGACGGACACCGCGCTCTGGGCGGCGCTCCAGCCGAGCCGCGCCGAGTCGGTCGCCGCGTCGTAGGTGAACGAGGCTCGCTGCGGGTTCTTGGTGATCGCCAGATAGAGGCTCACCCAGTGCTCCAACCCCGTTGGCAGCGGGGCGATTTCGGCGAAGACGGGGTTGGCGGTGTTGGCCCAGTCGTCGATACCCATCACCGGCATCGTCGACTGGTTCGCCCCGACCGTGTCCCACAGATGGTTGGCCCGCCCGAGCATCACGTTGCCGTTGGTCCCCCAGCCGGTCCCCACGCTGGAGTTGAGCGCGGGCAGTGTGCCCGTCTCCCGGGCCCGGACGAGGAGTTCGGTGGTCCCGATGCTGCCGCCGCCGAGGAACAGATAGGTGCACCCGTACTGCTTGGTCTGGACGACGGCGCCGGTGTCGTCGATCCGGTCGGCGGTCAGGACGTACGTCCCGTCGGCGGCCCTGCTGATCGCCCTGACCCGTTCCATGGTGGTGATGGTGACGTTGCCGGTGCCCAGTGCCGAGGCGAGGTACGTCTTGTCGAGGCTGCGCTTGCCGTAGTTGTTGCCGTAGATGACCTCCTGCCCGAGCGCCGACTTGGTCGCCGTGCCGGCCGCCTCGCGCTGCATGTAGTCGAAGTCGTAGACGCTCGGTACGAAGGTGGTCTTCAGGCCGGTCTTCTCGGCGTGCTTGCGGGAGACCCGGGTGAAGCGGTACCACTCCGTCGACTCGAACCAGGCGGGGTCGACGCTGTTGACGCCCAGCATCGCGCGGGCCCGCGGGAAGTAGGTCCCGTACATCTCGGTGGCGTCGACGCCGGGGAACTGCTCGGCGAAGTACGACTGGAGCGGGGTGACCGCCATGCTGCCGTTGACCAGTGAACCGCCGCCGACCCCGCGGCCGAGGAACACGGACATGTCGTTGTAGTGCACGCGGTCCAGGGCGCCGGGGTAGGGGGTGATGTCCCTGTTGACGACGTCCAGCCACAGGAAGCTGGCCAGCGGTGCCTCGGTGCGGGTCTTGAACCACATGGAGCGCTTGTCAGGGGCGGCGGTGGAGCAGAAGACCTTGCCGTCGGGGCCCGTGGTGTTCCAGAGGCGGCCCATCTCGATGACGAGGGTGCGGATGCCGGCCTGGCCGAGGCGGAGTGCGGCGACCGCGCCGCCGTACCCGGAACCGATGACGATCGCGGGAGCGGACTCGACGGCGGCGGGTTCGACGGCCTGGGCGGACTGGAGGCCGACGCGGGTGAATCCGAGGGCGGCGGCCGTCTGGAAGGCGGCCATGCCCAGTATTTGACGCCTCGTCAGCTGATGCTGCATCAACTGACGGTGTATCAGTTTTTCTGTCATGAGCGCAGCATCGGCGGAATTTCCACTTCCGCCTAGTAGGTGCGTACCTATATGTATTCGGCTTTGCCGACCGGCCGGACCCCTGCCGTCACAGCAGCGCCTTCAGCTCCTCCGCGAGCAGATCCCAGCGCCACTTCTCCT
The DNA here is from genome assembly GCF_045040105.1 of Streptomyces sp. NBC_01390. Lineage (NCBI taxonomy): Bacteria > Bacillati > Actinomycetota > Actinomycetes > Kitasatosporales > Streptomycetaceae > Streptomyces > Streptomyces sp. NBC_01390. The sequence goes on from NZ_CP109551.1 coordinate 3,307,153, forward strand.
CGACCCAGGCCCGCCCCCGCTCCCCCATCCGGGCGCGCAGCTCCGCGTCGCCGAGCAGGACGGTGATCCGGTCGGCGGCCTCCTCCACCGAGGTGCCGCGCACCACCCAGCCGGTCTCCCCGTCCAGGACGGCGTCCGGCGCGCCTCCCGAGTCACCGGCGACCACCGGCAGCCCCGTCGCGGACGCCTCCAGGTAGACGATTCCGAGCCCCTCGACATCGAGACCGCCCCGGCGCGTCCGGCACGGCATCGCGAACACGTCACCGGCGCCGTAGTGGGCGGGCAGTTCCGCCCAGGGCACCGGACCGGTGAATCGGACCGAGTCGGCGACGCCGGTCTCGTGCGCGAGCTTGCTCAGCTCGCGCGCGTAGGGTCCGCCGCCGACGATCAGCAGCACCGTCTCCGGCTCGACCGCGAGGATGCGGGGCATCGCCAGGATCAGCGTGTCCTGCCCCTTGCGCGGGACCAGCCGTGAGACGCACACGACCACGGGCCGGTCGGTGAGCCCGAGCCGGGCCCGGACCGCCTCGCCGCCCGACCCCGGATGGAAGGTCTTCTCGTCGACCCCGGGCGGCAGCTGGACCATCCGCCGGGCCGCCCCCGGGGTGAGCGCGGTGGCGATCCGCGACCGCGTGTACTCGCCCAGGTAGGTGATCGTGTCCGTCGACTCGCCGATCCTGCGCAGCAGTTGACGTGCCGCCGGCAGCTGCGCCCACCCGGCCTCGTGACCGTGGGTCGTCGCCACCAGCCGCTCGGCGCCCGCCTTCCGCAGGGCCGGCGCCATCAGCCCGAGCGGCGCCGCCGCCCCGAACCACACCGACGTGCACCCGTGTTCACGCAGCAGCCCGACGGCCCGCCCGGTGACCGCGGGCGTCGGCAGCAGCATCGTCGTCCGGTCGCGTACGACGGTGAAGGGCTGCTCGGCGTCGAAGGCAGCTGTGGCGCGGGCGCCCTCGGGGCCGCGCTTCCACGTGGAGGCGTAGACGACGAGCCGGTCGGGGTCGAGCCGCAGCGCCATGTTGTGCAGGAAGGCCTGGATACCGCCCGGCCGGGGCGGGAAGTCGTTCGTGACGATCAGGGTCTTGTGCACGCCGCCGACCCTACCGAACCGTCCCCGGCACCCTCCCAGAACCCTCACAGGTGTCAGGCCCCGTTTGATGGCAATCGCACAGTCGCTCGGGAGATCATGGCCGCTCACCGGTTGACACCCGACGAACCGGTCGAGACGAACCGGCCACGAGGCACGAACAGGGGCTCAGGTGGACATCGAGCGCAGAGGACGACTGCGGCTCCCCGTGGCACTGCTGGGCACCTGGGGCCTGACCCGGCTGCTCCTGCTGCTGTTCGTGTTCAAAGTGGTCGTCTTCCCCGGCCCGGACGTCACCAGCGACGTCTCGGTGATCTACCACGGCTGGTACGAGGTGCTGAGCCACGGCACCTTCCCGCTCGGCGACGTCACCTGGCAGTACCCGCCCGCCGCAGCCCTGGCGATCCTGTCGCCCGGCGCCCTGCCCTTCCTGGACTACGCGTCGGCGTTCTTCGTCCTGGCCTGTCTCGCCGACCTCGTCGTCCTGGCCCTGCTCGTGTATGTGGGCGGACGCCCCGGCCGGTCGTCGCTCGGCGCCTGGGTGTGGGTGGTGGGCGTGCCGCTGCTGGGCCCGACCGTGTACGCCCGGTACGACGTCATGGTGACCGCCGTGGCAGTGGCCGCGCTGCTCGCGGGCGCCCGGCATCCGCGCCTCATGGGCGCCCTGGTGGGCTTCGGGGCGCTGCTGAAGGTCTGGCCCGCGCTGCTGCTCGTGGGGGCCGCAGGGCGCCGGGCATGGGCCTGGGCGGCCCTCACGGTGGCCGCGGTGGCGTCCGTGTTCGCGGTGACCATGCCCGGTGCCTTCGCCTTCCTGACCTTCCAGGGCGACCGGGGCACGGAAGTGGAGTCGGTGGGCGCCCTCGTCTTCCATGTCGGGCGGCAGTTCGGCTGGGAGGGCCGGGTGGCGCTGAACTACGGCTCCATCGAATTCCTTGGCCCGTACGTGCGGACGGTGAGCACGGTCGCGTTGCTGCTGACCGTCGTCGCCTTCGGCTGGCTGCTGCTGTGGCGGCTGTGCGCCACCCGCTTCCTTCCGCACACCCTCGCGGAGGCGGCCTTCGTGGCGGTGCTGCTGTTCACGGTGACCAGCCGGGTGATCAGCCCGCAGTACATGGTGTGGCTGGTCGGCCTGGCCGCCGTCTGCCTCTGCTTCCGCGCCACCAGCATGACCCTGCCCGCCGGCCTGGTCGTCGTCGCCTGTCTGGTGACGGTCCTGGAGTTCCCCGTCGGCTTCGGGCATGTGGTCGCCAGCGACACCTACGGCATGGCCCTTCTGTTCACCCGCAACGGCCTGCTGATCGCCGCCGCACTCACGGCGGCCCTGCGGCTGTGGCGCACGACGGTCCCGCGCCGGGCGCAGCTCCCGCCGCTGCCGGACCGGGCCGCCCTCGCCCGGGAGACTCAGCCGAGCTGAGCGCGGAGGTACTCCCGCCACAGGCCCGTGAACTCCCCCGGCGTCGTCCCCAGCACCTTCGCCAGCGCGCCCTGGACGGCCCCCGCCCGCTTACCGTGCGCCCCCACGGCCCGGTAGAACTCGCCGAGGCGTACCTCCCCCCACCGGTCGGCGATCAGCCGGCACGCCAGCCAGCCGCCCTCGTACGCCTGGGCCAGCTTCGCCGCGTCCCCGCCGAAGCCGAAGTCCGCGTCCACGGGAAGCGCGTCCGGCACCTCGCCCGCGGCCACGGCGCGGGCCAGTTCGGGCGCCGCCTGGACGGCCGTACGGCCCGTGGACCGGTAGCCGACCCAGTCCGCGTACCCCTCGGAGAGCCACAGCGGTGTGGCCGCCGTGGTGGCGGTGCGGGTCGCGACATGCGTGGTCTCGTGGGTGAGCACGACCTGCTTGCCGAAACCGCCGAGCACGCCGTACGCCTCCGGGTTGACGATGATCCGGTCCGCGGGCGCCGTCACCGACCCTCCCGCCTCCCCGGTCGTGACCGCCGCGATCCCCCGGTACGCGGAGGACGGCGACCCGAGCAGCCCCGCCATCCCGTCCAGCGACTTCGGTACGAGGATCACGACCCGCTTCGTCCACGCCCCGCCCCACGCGTCCGTCACCGCGGGCACAGCACGGTCGGCGAGGCCCGCGTACCCGCGCAGCAGGTCCGGTGACTGCCCGACCCCCAGCACCAGGCTGTGCGCCCCGCGTACGGCCTCGACGGTCCCCTGGTCCCACAGCTGCCGGGCCGTCCCGCGCGCGGGCTCGTCGTCGTCGACGTACCACCGGCCGTTGTGCCGCTGGGTGAGGCGCAGGGTGCGCCCGGCCTTCACAGGGGCCTTGTCGATGCCCTGGACGCGATAGCTCAGCTCCACGTCAGCGGTGGCCCCGTCGTCGCCGGTGCGGCGCAGGGCGACCAGGCGGTACGACCAGGCCGCCAGCGGGAGCGCGCGCAGCCGCGTGAACTGCGCCGACGCACCGGTGCCCGCGTACGCCGCCGCGTCGCCGGCGAGGACGGCCGCCGAGCGCCGGTCCAGCAGCCGTCGGACGTCTGCGGACGCGGTGTCGATCCCCGGCCGGCCGCCGCACGCCACGAGGGCGACCAGCGAGCCGAGCAGCAGCCAGAGAGCCACGCCCCGGACCCACCACGCACCCCGCGCACGCCTTCGACCAGCCACGCCGACGATCGTACGGCCCGATTGTCGGGAAGCCGAGACGACCGGGACGCCCGGGACGAGCCGGCCGAGCGGGAGGTCCGGGAAGCGGCGGCGTTCCGGACGCTCAGACCCTGGTGACCGACGAGACCGGCATCATGCCCACCGGGTCGTACCGCACCGGCGCGCCCGGATAGGGGGCGTGGATGACCTGCCCGTTGCCCACGTACATGCCGACATGACTGGCGTCGGACCGGTAGGTGACCAGGTCGCCGGGCTGGGCCTGGGAGAGCGGGACCTGCTGTCCGGCGTACCGCTGGGCCTGCGAGGTGCGCGGCAGGGAGACCCCGGCCTTCGCGTACGACCACTGCATCAGGCCCGAACAGTCGAAGCCGGAGGGCCCGTTGGAGCCCCAGACGTACGGACTGCCCAGCGCGGCACGGGCCGCGGCGACGGCGGCCGCCGCACGGGCGCTCGGCGCGGCGGCGTTGCCGAGGTCGGGCAGGTCGGCGCGGTCGGAACGCGAGGCCCGGTCGTAGGCGGCCCGGTCGGCGGACGGCAGCGAGTTGAGCAGTGCCCGCGCCTTCGCCAGCTTCTGTTCGACGGTCCGCTTGTGGGCGGCGACGGCCTTGCGGCTCCGGTCGAGCTCGGCGAGGTTGCCGGTGGCCTCCGCGCGCTCCTGGGCGAGTTCCCGCATGGCCGCCTGGAGTTCCCTCAGCTCGGCGGCCTGGTGGACGTTGATCCGGTCGAGCGCGGCGGCCTTCGCCAGGTACTCGTCCGGGTTGTCGGAGAACAGCAGCGCGAGCGAGGGGTCGAGGCCTCCGGCCCGGTACTGGGCGCCCGCGAGCGAACCGAGCGTCTCCCGCATGGTGTTGATACGCAGTTGCTGCCGGGCGATCCGGTCCTGGGCCCGGGTCACCTGCTCGCGCAGCGCGTCGGCGCGCTCGTCGGCCCGGTTGTAGGACTCGGTGGCCTTCTCGGCCTCCGTGTAGAGCCGGTCCACCTCGGCCCGGGTGTGGTCGGTCGGCGCGGCGGTGGCCGAGGGCACGGCCGCGCCGAGAGCCGCGGCTGCGGCGGACAGCACGCAGAGCGCGGCGCTGGCTCCCCGGTCGAACCCGGACGGTGCAAGGCGGCGATGGAACCCCACGAGAAGCCGCACTCCTTCCGCTGGCGGACGCATGTGTTCCCCCGGTGTTGGGGGCGCGCCAGACAGTAGCCGGGCGACCACACGCGGACCAACGACCTCGACGGCCACACACGGTGACGCCCCGCCTATGACGCAGGTCATGGGCGGGGCGTGGGGTCAGCGGAGCGTGTCGTGATTCGCCCGTTCGGGCGTCAACGTGTCCTGATCTTGAACAGACCCGGAAGGAGTACGACGATCCGATCCGTCGAAGAGAGGATCAGATCCGTACGCCGAACTGGAACGGCATGTTGTCGATCGACTCGTACCGCACGACCGTGCCGCTGCGCGGCGCGTGCAGGACCTGGCCGTTGCCGGCGTAGAAGCCGACGTGGTGGTGGTCGCCGTAGAAGATGACCAGGTCACCGACCTGCAGATTGCTCTGCGAGTAGATGCGCGTACCGGCGTTCGCCTGGTCCTGCGAGGTCCGGGGGATGCTGATACCGACCTGGGCGAACGCCCACGAGGTGAAGCCCGAGCAGTCGAAGGTGGACTCGCCGTCGGCGCCGTAGACGTACGGCGAGCCGATCTTGCTCTGCGCGGCGGCGTACGCGGAACCCGCGCGGCCGGTGACGACGTTGCCCGGGTCGTCGAGCGCGGAGCGCTGGCTGGCCCGGCTGGCGCGCGCGTCCGCGGCGGCGATGGCCGCCTTCTGCGCGGCCGTCATCGAGTTGAGGAGCTTCTGCGCCTCGGCGAGCTTGCTCTGGACTTCCTTCTTCTTCTTGGCCAGTTCGCTGCGGGTGTCCGCGAGGTCCTTGAGCTTCTCGCCGGCCTCGGAGCGCTGCTGGGCGAGCGCCCGCTGCTTCTCCGTGACCTCCTTGAGCGTCTCGACCTGCTGACTGCTCAGCTGGTCCATCGTGGACGCCTTGTCGAGGTAGTCGTCCGGGTCGGCGGAGAGGAAGAGCTGCACGGAGGGGTCGATGCCGCCGGTGCGGTACTGGGCGGCGGCGGCGAGTCCGAGACTGTCGCGCAGCTCGTTCAGGTCTCCCTGGCCGCGGGCGACGTTGTCCTGGAGGGTGGAGATCTCCTTCTCCAGCCGGCTCTGCTTCTCCTTGGCCCCGTTGAGCTTCTCGCTCGCCTGCTCGGTCTGCTCGTAGAGCTTGTCGACCTTGGCCTTGACCTCGTCCATGCTCGGCTTCTGGCTCGGCGCGGCGTTGGCGGCGTTGGCGCTGAGGGCCACGGCGGCTGCCGCGGCGGTGGTGAGCACGGTCACGCGGGTGCGGCTCGGCTGCTTCGGTCGACGATGGGACGCCACGGAGGCGAACTCCTTCTTCTCCCGCCGTCACTCCCTTTGAGTGATCACCCGAGCGGAGGTTCGAGCCCTGACCCTAGTGACCTTCCTGTGATCACTTCAAATCCTGAGGTGAAAAATGTTTGTCACACCGAGCATTCTTTACGCACAACTCACGTGCGGTAATGCTCGATTGACACTACGTTGCGTGACAGTTCCGCCAATTCGGGCATTCAGCGCTTATGTTGTCAGCCGCCCGAGAAGCGCTTCAGCAGCACCACCGAAGCCACCGGACGGGCCCCGGCCTTGGCGATCCCGTCGGCCACCTCGCGGTCCGTGGACACGACGATGACCGGTCGGCCGGGCGGCTCCGCGCGCACCAGCTGACGGATCAGCTCGTCGGCGGTGACACCGGCCTTGGAAAACAGGACGCGCACCCCGCGCGGCGGCGCCAGCAGCACCGGAGCGGCCAGTTCGGCCCCGTCGAAGACACAGGTCATCTCGGCCCCGGTCTGCGCGGCGAGCTGCGACAGCTGCCCCAGCAGCCGGAGCCGCTGCTTCTCCAACGGCATCTGCGGATAGCCGGTCTTCGTCACGTTGTAGCCGTCGACGACCAGGTGCGCCTGCGGCAGCGCGAGCAACTGGTCGAGAATCGCCGGATCGTTCTCGGACAGGGCCCGGGCGGCGATGTCCTTCGGCGTCATCCGCCCCGGCTCGACCGCGTCCACGGTCTCGGCGGGACGCACCGACACCGGCGGCAGCGCCAGCTCCCGCCGCAGCCCCTGCGCCGCGTCGAGCACGGTGTCCAGCAGCAGCCGTACGCGCATGTCCTCGACGCTGCGCCCTTCCCGGGCGGCGCGTCTGCTGGCCTCCAGCGCGGCCTCGACCTCGGTCAGCCGCCCCTTGAGCCGCCGTGCCTCGCTCTCCGCCGCGGAGACCTGGGTGTGCCCGTCGGTGCGTACGGTCTCCATCTCGGCGTGCACCTTGCGCAGGGCCGCCTCGCCGCGCTTGACGTCACTGAGGGCGGCACGCAGCTTGCGGTGCAGTGACTCGGCCTCCTTCTTGGCCGACTCCAGCTCCGTGCGCAGCCGCTCGGTCTCGGTACGGGTGAGCCCCCGGGCGACGGCCAGTTCCTCGCGCAGCCGCTCCAGTTCGGCCCGGCTCTCGTCGTCGGCACGCTCGGCGTCGGCGCGCTGCGCCTCCTCGCCGGCCGCGGTGACGAGCTTCACCCAGCCCGTGGGGCGCAGCACATAGGCCGCGGCGGCCACGTCCAGCGGATCGGCGGCCGGGGGCGGTGAACCGGCGTCGAGAGCGCCCGCCAGCTCCGGCTGGGCCTCCCTCAGCTTCTCCCCGATGCGCTGCCGAAACAGCGTGTCGGTCTCCAGCGCGGCGGCCATCGCGTTGCCGGCGAACTTGGCCCGCCGGTTGGGCGCGAACCGCGCGTACTGCCGCAACTGGGCGGGCAGTTCGGCGACGGTGAGTCCGCCGAACCCGTCGGAGACGATCTGCACGACGCGCCTGCGCACGCCGTCGGGCAGCGGGCGGTCGAGCACCTCGGCGGCGCCGTCGCCCGGCTCCCCGCCTGTGGTCTCCACCATCCTTCACCCCAACCAGTTCCGGTGCGGGGCCCGCTCCTGTCAGGAGCCGGCGCCCGGCCTGTCCACGAGTTCCACCTGATCCACGGCGTTGCACCAACGGCAGCGCACCGACTCGATGGTCTCACTGACCACCTCGCGCTCCTCCACCTTGGGATCTCCCGCGAGGTCGAGGTGCACGTACTCCACGACCTTCGAGGAGCGGGTCACGTCGAAACGCGTGAGGTTGCCGCAGAGAGCACAGCGCCACCGGGTCGTGTCGGTCGGCAGAGGAACCGTCATCGTGGATATGTTCGCTTTCCTTCTAGTATCCGTGCTGCGCCAGTTTCCCTGGAGCGTGTGGCTCGTAACCCTAAGGCCTGGCGGGTACCCACCGCCCGTCCGTCCACAGCGGCGAGGCGGTCTGCACTGTTCGGTCCCGTTACGTCATGCTCTGTGTCCATGATCGGCGAGTTCGAAAAGTGGCGTACGACGGTCCGCAGCTCGGTCCGTGCCCGGTCGGCGCCGGTGACGTACGGGCTGATCGCCGTCTGCTGTCTGCTCTTCGTCATCGGCCCCGCCTCCGGCCTCAACCCGGGCTACGGCACCGGGGACGCCCTGCTGGCCGCCCAGCGGGCCTACTTCCGCCGCTGGGGCGTGGTCCCCGCCGACCTCTTCACCGGCGCCCCGCGAGCCACCCTCACCCCCGCCACGGCACTGTTCGTGCACGGCAGCTGGGTCCATCTGCTGGGCAACATGCTCTTTCTCTACGTCTTCGGCGCGATGACCGAGGAACGCCTCGGCCACCTGGAGTTCGCCCTCTTCTACGTGGGCTGCGGCTGTCTCGCCCTGCTGGGGTACGCCGCCGCCAACGCCGACTCGCAGCAGACGCTGGTGGGGGCGTCCGGCGCGATCTCGGCGATCCTGGGCGCGTTCCTGTACCTGTTCCCCGGCGCCCGCGTCACGAGCCTCCTGCCGTTCCTCTTCTTCCTGCCGCTGCGCTTCCCGGCCTGGCTGACCCTGCCGTTCTGGGCGACCCTCCAGTGGATGGCCGCGGGCCGGGCCTCGTCCGGACCGGGGGTGGCGTATCTGGCGCACGTGGTGGGGTTCGGGCTGGGCTTCGCCTACGCGTGGGTGCGGTATCGCCGTACGACTAGAGTGAGGCCCGCCCCAGCGACGGCCACCGAGGGAGAGAACCAGCCGTGATCACCGCGATCGTGCTCATCAGGACCAGCGTGGACCGGATCCCCGAGATCGCGGAGCGGATCGCCGCGCTGGAGTCCGTGAGCGAGGTCTTCTCCGTGACGGGCACGTACGACCTGATCGCCATGGTCCGGGTGAAGCGGCACGAGGACCTCGCCGAGGTCATCCCCGGCAGCATCAGCAGGATCCCCGGGGTGGAGGGGACGGACACCCACGTGGCGTTCCGGACGTACTCCCAGCACGACCTGGAGGCGGCGTTCGCGATCGGCCTCGATTCCTGAGGTCACCATTCAGCCCGTCCGGCGTTTGAGGACGAGGCCCCTTCAGGGCCGACAGGGGGGTCTGGGGGCGCAGCCCCCAGGGATGGGACGGGTAAGGGCGGCGGGGGCGATCAAACCGCCGGCACGCAGCGCCCGTCCTCGGTCCGGTACTGCCACCGGGCCCCGTCCCGCACAAGCTCCTTCACCGCACCCACGAACCGCTCCACGTGCTCGTCGGGCGTCCCCGCACCGAAGCTCACCCGGATCGCGTTCAGCGACTTCTCCCCCGGCGCCGCCTCGGGCGCCCCGCACTCCCCCTGGCTCTGCGGGTCACTGCCGAGCAGCGTCCGCACCAGCGGATGCGCGCAGAACAGCCCGTCCCGCACCCCGATCCCGTACTCCGCGGAGAGCGCCGCGGCGAAGTGCGAGCTGTTCCAGCCCTCGACGACGAACGAGATGACCCCGACGCGCGGGGCGTCGTCGCCGAAGAGCGAGAGAACCCTGACCTCGGGCACCTCGGCCAGTCCCGCCCGCACGATGTCGATCAGCCGCTGCTCCCGGGCCACCAGCGACTCGAAGCCGGCCTCCGTGAGGGCCTTGCAGGCGGCGGCGATCGAGTAGGCGCCGATGACGTTCGGCGAGCCGGCCTCGTGCCGGGCGGCGGTGTCGTGCCACTCCACGTCCACCCCCCCGTCCGTGCGCCGCGTGACCTTGCGGCTGGCGCCGCCGCCCGCGAGGTACGGCTCGGCGGCGCGCAGCCAGTCGGCGCGGCCGGCCAGGACACCGGAGCCGAAGGGCGCGTACAGCTTGTGGCCGGAGAAGGCGACCCAGTCGACGTCCAGGTCCTGGACGGAGACCGGGTGGTGCGGGGCGAGCTGGGCGGCGTCCAGGACGATCCGGGCACCGGCGGCGTGGGCGGCGGCGGCCAGCTCTCGTACGGGCCACAGCTCGCCGGTGACGTTCGAGGCGCCGGTGACGCACACGAGGGCCGGGCCCTGAGGGTCACGGGCCGCGAGGGCCTCCGTCAGGGTGGCCACGGCCTGCTCGGGGGTGCGCGGGGCGTTGAGGTAGGTGACCTGGGCGTGGCGCCAGGGCAGCAGCGAGGCGTGGTGCTCGGTCTCGAACACGAAGACCTGGCAGCCGTCGGGGAGGGCGGCGGCGAGCAGGTTCAGGGAGTCGGTGGTGGACCGGGTGAAGATCAGCTGGTCGTCGGCGCGGCAGTCCAGGAACTCGGTGACCGTCCTGCGGGCGTTCTCGAAGAGGTCCGTGGACAGCTGGGAGAGGTAGCCGGCACCCCGGTGCACGCTGCCGTAGTAGGGCGCGTACGCGGCCACGTCGTCCCAGACCCGCTGCAGCGCCGGGGCGCTGGCGGCGTAGTCGAGCGCGGCGTAGGTGACTTCGCCGCCGGTGACGAGCGGGACGGTGACATCACGGCCCAGAACGGGCAGCGGGGTACAAACGGTCTGGGCGGCGGCAACGGTGGAGACAGACATGGCGAACTCCCGTGAGAGACAAGAGGAATCACTGCGCGAGCGGACATGGCTCAGCACAGGAAAAGATCCGGAAAGGACGAAAAGGGTGCGCGGAGGCGGGGCTCGGCAGCCCTATCGCATTCGCTTGCTCACGGAAGACTCCCTCGAACGACCAGGACCCCTGGTGTCGAGAGGGGCCCGCGCTTGCCGTAAGCCTTGCTGCCTACGGCCTGGTCTTCATCCCGGGGCACCCCGCCACGGACGGAGGGTTGCCGGACAGTCGGCCGGGGCCTCATGACTGTCACTCATGACCTGGTTCAGAACGTAACGGAGGTGATCGGCGTCCCGCAACCCGTGTCCGGATCGCGGGACGCTCAGCACCGGGGAACCGCTGTGCGAGGGCTACGCGTTACTGGCCGCCGACCACCGCTCCAGTGTCTTCTTCGCCGCCCCCGAGTCGATGGCTTCGGCGGCCTTCGCCATCCCGGCGCCGATCTGCTCGGCCAGGGAGCCCGGGCCCGGGTCCAGCGCCACCAGCGCCGCCGCCGAGTTGAGCAGCACGGCATCCCGTACGGGCCCGGTCTCGCCGTCGAGGAGCCGCCGGGCGACCGCCGCGTTGTACGAGGCGTCACCGCCGCGCAGGGCCTCCACCGGGACCAGTTCGATGCCGACGTCGCGCGGGTCGAAGGTCTCCTCCGTCACCTTGCCGTCCCGGACGACCCATACGTGGGACGTGGCGGTGATCGTCAGTTCGTCGAGGCCGTCGTCGCCCCGGAACACCAGGGACGAGTTGCCGCGCTCGGCGAAGACACCGGCGACGATGGGTGCCATCCGGGGGTCGGCGACCCCGACCGCCTGCGCCCTGACCTTGGCCGGGTTGGTCAGCGGGCCCAGGATGTTGAAGACCGTCCGGATGCCCAACTGGCCGCGCGCAGCGCCCACATGACGCATCGCCGGATGGAACCTGGCCGCGAAGCAGAAGGTGATCCCGGCCTCCTCGGCGACCTCGGCCACCCGCTTCGGGGTCAGCTCCAGGTTGACCCCGAGCTGCCCCAGCACGTCCGACGCGCCGGAGGCCGAGGAGGCGGCCCGGTTGCCGTGCTTGACGACCTTGGCGCCCGTACCGGCGATGACGATCGCGGACATGGTGGAGATGTTGACCGTGTTGGCGCCGTCGCCGCCGGTGCCGACGATGTCGACGGTCGGCCCCGGCACCTCGATGACGTTGGCGTGCTCGTACATCGCCTGGACGAACCCGGCGATCTCCTGGACGGTCTCGCCCTTGGCCCGCAGCGCCACCACGAACCCGGCGATCTGGGCGTCGGTCGCCTCGCCTCGCATGATCAGGTTCATCGCCCAGGCGGTGTCGGCGGCGGTCAGATCATGGCCGTCGAGCAGGCCGTTCAGCACGCGGGGCCAGGAACGGACCGCCGCGGTGTCGCCTCCGGCGGGGTTCACAGCGCTCATCTGCCGCTCCTGGGTCAGTCCGGCGGGACTCTCCGCGGGACTCCTGTAGGGAATGGGGACACCCTATCCAGCCCGGCGACACGGCGAAGGGCCCCGTCCGAGGTACGGACGGGGCCCTTCTGCCGTGTGTGGCGAAGCGAGGTGATCAGTGGTGGCCGTGGCCGCTCGTGATCTCCTTGTACTCCTCGGCGGTGGGCTTGGCGATCTGGCTGTCCTCGCCGTAGTACGACTTGCTGAGCTTGGCGCGCAGCTTCTCCACGCCCTTCACCTTGCGCTCGACGCCGTTCTCGTCGACCGTCGCACCGATCAGGGCCGGCGCGTACTGCTCGTGCGCGGTGAGCGTGTGCAGGGCCTCCTGGCTGAGCGGCTCGTGCACCTCGATGAACTCACCGTGCGGCAGGCGCTTGATGATGCCCGACTCGCGGCCGTGCAGCACCTTGTCCTTGTCGCGGCGCTGGAGGCCGAGGCAGATCCGCTTGGTGATGATGAACGCGATGACCGGACCGACGAAGAAGGAGATCCGCACGAACCAGGTGATCGCGTTGAGCGACAGGTGGAAGTGGGTGGCCCAGAGGTCGTTCCCACCGCCGATCAGCAGCACCATGTACCAGGTGATCCACGCGACACCGAACGCCGTACGCGTCGGCGCGTTGCGCGGGCGGTCCAGGATGTGGTGCTCGCTCTTGTCGCCGGTGATCCAGGACTCGATGAACGGGTAGACCGCGATCACGACGAGGACCATCGGGAAGACGATCGTCAGCGGGATGAACACACCCGGGGCCAACGTGTGCCCCCAGATGTTGAACTCCCAGCCCGGCATGACACGGATCAGACCCTCGGAGAAGCCCATGTACCAGTCGGGCTGGGCGCCGGTCGACACCTGGTCCGGACGGTAGGGGCCCATGGCCCAGATCGGGTTGATCGAGGCGATGGCCGCGATGACCGCGATGACACCGAAGACCAGGAAGAAGAAGCCTCCGGCCTTCGCCATGTAGACCGGCAGCAACGGCATACCGACGACGTTGTTGTTGGTCTTTCCGGGGCCCGCGAACTGCGTGTGCTTGTGGTAGAAGACCAGGATCAGGTGGGCCACCATCAGCCCGAGCATGATGCCCGGCAGCACCAGGATGTGGATCGAGTAGAAGCGGGCCACGAAGTCGCCGCCCGGGAACTCGCCGCCGAAGAGGAAGAACGACATGTACGTGCCCACGACCGGCACGGACAGGATCGCGCCCTCCATGAAGCGCACACCGGTGCCGGAGAGCAGGTCGTCCGGGAGCGAGTAACCGGTGAACCCGGTGAACATGCCCAGGACGAACAGCAGGAACCCGAACAGCCAGTTGACCTCACGGGGCTTGCGGAACGCACCCGTGAAGAACACGCGCATCATGTGCACGAACATGCCGGCGAGGAAGATCAGCGCCGCCCAGTGGTGGATCTGCCGGATCAGCAGACCACCGCGCACATCGAACGAGATGTGCATGGTCGAGTTGAACGCCTCGGACATCAGCTGGCCCTGCAGCGGGATGTAGCTGCCGTGGTACTCCACCTCGTTCATCGACGGGTGGAAGAACAGGGTCAGATACACACCCGTGAGGATGATGATGATGAAGCTGTACATGCAGACTTCACCGAGCATGAAGGACCAGTGGTCCGGGAAGATCTTGCGCATGTTGGCCTTGGCCAGGGAGTAGATCCCCAGCCGGCCGTCGGCCCAGTCGGCGACGCGCTCGCCGGCGGGTGCCTTCTCGCGCGACGAGCGCGCGTCCGTGTTTGCCGTAGTACTCATCCGCGCTCCCAGAAGGCAGGACCGACGGGCTCGGAGAAGTCGCCGAGCGCCTCGAGGTAGCCGTCGTCGTTCACGCCGATGCGCAGCTGCGGCAGAGCGTGACCGGCGGGGCCGAAGATCACCCGGGCGCCGTCGGAGAGGTCGAAGGTGGACTGGTGGCAGGGGCAGAGCACGTGGTGCGTCTGCTGCTCGTACAGGGAGATCGGGCAACCGACGTGGGTGCAGATCTTCGAGTACGCCACGATTCCCTCGTGGGACCACTCGAGCTCGCGCTTGTCCTTGATGTTGTCCGGCTGGATACGGACGATCATCAGGGCGGCCTTGGCGATCTCGGTCTGGAACTCCTCGTCGTGCTCCTCCAGGCCCTCGGGCTTGGCGAAGGTGAGCGAACCGACCGCGACGTCCGAGGGACGCAGCGGCTCGTTCGTGTTCATGTTGACGAGCAGCTTGCCCTTGGACCAGATGGTGTGGCGCAGCTTGGTCCCGGGCAGCGGGCCGAGGTCGCGCAGCAGCATGACGCCGGAGAGCGGGAACAGGGCCATCGCGCCGAACATCGTGTTGCGGACCAGCTTGCGCCGGCCGATCGCGGACTCCTTGGCGCCCTGCTTGAAGTCGGCCATCACCTGCGCCCGGACCTCGGGCGGTGCCGCGATCTCGTGGCGCTCGGCGATGAGCTCCTCGTCGGACATCAGGGTGCGGGCCCAGTGGACCGCGCCCGCGCCGATCATGAAGAGCGCGATCCCGAGGGACAGGCCCAGCGCGAAGTTCAGCGCGCTGAGGTGCCCGATCGGGAAGACGTAGATCGACTTGTCCGACGGGATCGCCACGTACGAGACGATGAAGGCGACGGTGGCCAGCATCGACAGCGTGAACAGGAAGGCGACCGCACGCTCGGACCGCTTGGCGGCCCGCTCGTCGATGTCCTGGACGCGGTGTTCGTGGGGCGGCAGCCCCGGGTCCGCGAACGGGTTCTTCTCGTCCGCGACACCGACGGCGCCGTGCTCGGTTTCCTGCACTGCGGGCAGGTTCCCTTCTGGAATGTCTTGGCTACTCATGACTTCTTGGCCTTTGCGGTCCGAGCGGCGACCCAGACGGCGACCGCGATGAGCGCTCCGAGCCCGAAGATCCAGCCGAACAGGCCTTCGCTGACCGGTCCGAGACCGCCCAGGCCGAGGCCGCCGGGCTCCACGGTGTCCTCGCCGTTGACCGCGTCGAGGTACGCGATGATGTCCTTCTTGTTCTTCTCCGACAGCGTCGTGTCGGGGAAGGACGGCATGTTCTGCGGGCCGGTCTGCATGGCCTCGTAGATGTGCTTCGGGGCTACACCCTCAAGGTCCGGGGCGAACTTGCCGTGCGTGAGCGCACCGCCCTTGCCGGTGAAGTTGTGGCACTGGGCGCAGTTGGTGCGGAACAGCTCGCCACCCTTGGCGATGTCCGCTCCGTCGGGCCCGTACTGCTCCTCGGTCGGCACGGAGGGACCGCTGCCCAGCGACGCGATGTACGTCGCGAGCTGGTCGATCTGCGCCTGCGAGTAGATGTTCTTCTTCTTCGGGATCTGCGCGCCCTGCGAGGTCGCGGCCGGCATGCGGCCGGTCGAGACCTGGAAGTCGACCGCCGCGGCGCCGACACCCACCAGGCTCGGACCGTCGGAGGACCCCTGACCGCCGGTGCCGTGGCAGCTTGCGCAGCCCACGGAGTACAGCCTCTGCCCCTCGGTGATGGTGAGGGACTGGGCGGTCTCATCGGCCACTGCCTTGCTCGTGGGTTCGAGCGTGCCGTACAGCCCCCCGACGGCCGCCAGCGCGATGAGTAGGACGACGACCGCCGCCAGCGGATGGCGTCGTCGTGCGGAGAGCTTTTTCACGGATTACCCCGGTGTCAGGATCTTCAGCGTCGAGTCTGGGAGGTATCGGGCGGACCCGATGTGAGGATCGGGCGGGCCCGGCTACTTGATCATGTAGATCGTGGCGAAGAGCCCGATCCAGACGACGTCGACGAAGTGCCAGTAGTAGGACACGACGATCGCGGCGGTCGCCTGTTCATGGGTGAACCTTTTCGCCGCGTACGTCCTGCCGAGGACGAACAGGAAAGCGATGAGACCGCCCGTCACGTGCATTCCGTGGAAGCCGGTGGTCAGGTAGAACACCGAGCCGTACGGGTCGGAGGAGAGCGAGAGCCCGTCCTTCTTGACCAGCTCGGTGTACTCGAAGACCTGGCCGCCGATGAAGATCGCACCCATGACAAAGGTGACGATGAACCACATCCGGAGCTTCTTCACGTCACCGCGCTCGGCGGCGAACACGCCGAGCTGGCAGGTGAGGGATGAGAGCACCAGGATCGTGGTGTTCGCCGCGGAGAACGGGAAGTTCAGGCTTGACGCCATCTCCTTCCAGTGATCCGGACCGGTCACCGATCGCAGGGTGAAGTACATCGCGAAGAGGGCCGCGAAGAACATCAGCTCGGAACTCAGCCAGATGATGGTTCCGACGCTGGTGAGGTTCGGCCGGTTGACCGACGGGTGCGCGTGCCCGGTTTCTACTGTCGTTGCTGTCGCCACGACCGACATTATGTCGGTCGCTTATCCCGCCCTCACGCCGGGGGGTGCCGTTCGGGGTGTCTGTGGGGTGTGTCCAGCCCGTATGGCCCATCGGACGGCCTTTGAAGCGGTGTTCAGACGGAGGGTCCGAAGGAGTAGCATCCGGCCCAACGGACCCGGTCCGTCTGTCCGTACGACGCTGATGTCTCGGAGGAACAATGCAGCCGACCGCCACGGTGCTGGTCTACAGCGACGACTCCAACACCCGCGAGCAGGTGCGGTTGGCGACGGGACGGCGACCCGCTCCCGACGTTCCCCTGGTCGAGTTCCTCGAGTGCGCGACGCCCGCCGCTGTCCTGAAGGAACTGGACAAGGGCGGGATCGACCTGTGTGTGCTGGACGGGGAGGCCGTGCCCATGGGGGGCATGGGGGTGTGCCGGCAGATCAAGGACGAGGTTTTCCAGTGTCCGCCGGTGCTGTTGCTGATCGGGCGGCCGCAGGATGCGTGGCTGGCGACGTGGAGTCGGGCCGACGCGGCGGTCACCTTGCCGGTGGATCCGGTGGAGTTCGCGTCGGCGTTGGCTTCTTTGCTGCGGGGTCGGCGGGCCTTGAGCGCCTAGTGGGGTCTGGGGCACGGTTGTTCGGCGGGTGCGGGTGCGCTGTGGCTTGTCGCGCAGTTCCCCGCGCCCCTGGTGGGGACCCGCGCCCCTCGTCAGATGCTCTCCGGGGTCAGGCGGACCTGCTTGGCTGGGTTTGAGCCCTCTGGGGAAGTGGTGGTGAGGGCGCTACCGCCCTGCCACTTCTGCCAGTCCAGGTTCCAGTCGCCGAAGCCGTTGCCGAAGGTCTCCATGGTGTTGCCGTCGGAGTTGACGACCTTGACGACGTCACCTTCGCGGACGTTGTCGAAGAACCACTTGGCGTTGCCGGTGCTCATGCCGGTGCAGCCGTGGCTGACGTTGGCGGAGCCCTGGGAGCCCTCGGACCAGGGGGCGGCGTGGACGTACTCGCCGCTCCAGGTGACCCTGGTGGCGTAGTAGACGGGCAGGTCGTACGAGTCGGCACTGCCCTCGGCTATGCCGATGCTGGTGCCGCGCATGCGTACGAAGTACTCCTTGCCCAGTACGACCTTGACGCCGTTGCGGGTGTCGAAACCGGGCTTACCCGTGGTGACGGGGATGGTGTTGATCACCTTGTCGTTCTTGTAGACGGTCATCTCGTGGGACGACGCGTCCGTGACGGCTATCACCCGGTCACCGGTGGTGAACTTCAGGGGCTTGGCCTGGCCACCCCAGAGCCGGTCGGCGATCTTGAGGCCGGGAAGGTTGCTGCGCACCTGGACGGTGGCCTTGGCGGGCCAGTACTCCTTGGGCCGGTAGTGGAGTTCCTTGTCGTCCACCCAGTGCCACGCGCCCTCGGTGGTGGGGGTCGAGTCCACCTTGAGGGCGCGCTCGACTATCGCGCGCTGCGCCTTTCCCCGTACGGGCTCGCTGAGTTGGGCCGTCACGGGCTGACCCACGCCGTAGGTGCCCGTCTTGGGGCCGAACGTGACGTTCAGGCGCTTCTTGGTGGTCGGCCTGCTGGTGTCGAAGGTGCGCGTCTCGCGGCCGGGGGCGCCGTCCTCGTCCTCCGTGCTCACCCGGACCGTGTAGCGGGCGCCTGCGGCCAGCGGGGAGGTGCTGTGCCAGCGGCTGCCGTCGGCGGAGAGTTCGCCCGCCACATAGCGTCCGGCGGCGTCGACGGCCGTGACGTCCGTGATGCGGTCGTCAGAGTCGTCGGAGGTGACCTCCAGGGGCTTGTCGGGGTCGGCCTTCTTGCCGTGGCCGACGGAGCCGCCGAAGGAGATCTGGTCAGCGGCGTCGTACGGCTCCGCCGAGAGGGGATGGCCGTCGGAGCCGCAGGCGGTGGCGGACGCGCCCAGGGCGGCCACCAGGAGGGTGCAGTTGACGACCGTACGGTTACGCGGTGAGTGCCTCATGCCCTCACGCTAAGAACGTGCGGCGGCCTCGGCGCGGCGGGTGATCCGTGCGAGGGAACGAGGGTGTGGCAAAAGAGGGAGCCCGGACTCTCCTGACGGAGTGTCCGGGCTCCCCTGAGCACTGAGCGTGTTACTGGGTGCGGTTCTCACCGCGGTAGTACTCGAAGACCCAGCCCCACAGGCCGATCAGGAGGATGGGGGCCGAGAAGAACGCCAGCCACCAGCCGATCGCGACGCTCAGGAACAGGAGCGCGCCACCGATGCCCAGCGCGAGCGGCTGCCAGCTGTGCGGGCTGAAGAACCCGACCTCGCCGGCGTCGTCCGCGACGTCCGCTTCCTTGTTGTCCTGGGCGCCCACGTCGACCCGCCGGGCCGTGAAGGCCAGGTAGTAGCCGACCATGATGCACAGGCCGAAGGCCAGGAAGAGCGCCGTGGTGCCGGCCGGCTCCTTCGACCACACGCCGTAGACAATCGCCATGGCGAGGACGAAGACGGCGAGCCAGATGAACATCTTGCCCTGGACCTTCACTTGCCCGCCTCCTTGCCGCCGGCGAGAGCCTTCTCGCCGTGACCGGCGTTCTCCAGCTGGTCCAGCGCTGCGATCTCAGGGTGGTGCAGGTCGAACGCCGGGGATTCGCTGCGGATCCGCGGCAGGGTGAGGAAGTTGTGCCGCGGGGGCGGGCAGGACGTGGCCCACTCCAGCGAACGGCCGTAACCCCAGGGGTCGTCGACCTCGACCTTCTTGCCGTACTTCGCGGTCTTCCACACGTTGTAGAGGAACGGCAGCACGGACAGACCGAGCAGGAACGAGCTGATCGTCGAGATCGTGTTCAGCGCGGTGAAACCGTCCGCGTTGAGATAGTCCGCGTACCGGCGCGGCATGCCCTCGGCGCCCAGCCAGTGCTGGACGAGGAAGGTGCCGTGGAAGCCGATGAACAGCGTCCAGAACGTGATCTTGCCGAGGCGCTCGTCGAGCATCTTGCCGGTCATCTTCGGCCACCAGAAGTGGAAGCCGGAGAACATCGCGAACACGACGGTGCCGAACACCACGTAGTGGAAGTGCGCCACCACGAAGTAGGAGTCCGAGACGTGGAAGTCCATCGGCGGCGACGCCAGGATGACACCGGTCAGACCACCGAAGGTGAAGGTGATCAGGAAGCCGGTGGCCCAGAGCATCGGGGTCTCGAAACTCAGTGACCCCTTCCACATCGTTCCGATCCAGTTGAAGAACTTCACGCCCGTCGGTACGGCGATGAGGAACGTCATGAAGGAGAAGAACGGGAGCAGTACACCGCCGGTGACGTACATGTGGTGGGCCCACACGGTCACGGACAGACCCGCGATGGCGATGGTCGCGCCGATCAGGCCCATGTAGCCGAACATCGGCTTGCGGGAGAAGACCGGGATGACCTCGGAGATGATGCCGAAGAACGGCAGCGCGATGATGTACACCTCTGGATGCCCGAAGAACCAGAACAGGTGCTGCCACAACAGGGCACCACCATTGGCGGCATCGAAGATGTGTGCGCCGAATTTCCGATCCGCCTCCAGCGCGAAGAGCGCGGCGGCGAGAACGGGGAAGGCCAGCAGGACGAGGACCGCGGTCAGCAGCACGTTCCACACGAAGATCGGCATGCGGAACATGGTCATGCCCGGTGCGCGCATGCAGATGATCGTGGTGATGAAGTTGACCGCGCCGAGGATGGTGCCGAAGCCGGAGAAGGCCAGACCCATGATCCACAGGTCGGCGCCGATGCCCGGGGAGCGCACGGCGTCGGAGAGCGGCGAGTAGGCGAACCAGCCGAAGTCGGCCGCGCCCGAGGGCGTGAGGAACCCGCCGACCGCGATGGTCGAGCCGAACAGGTACAGCCAGTAGGCGAACATGTTCAGCCGCGGGAACGCGACGTCGGGGGCGCCGATCTGCAGCGGCATGATCCAGTTGGTGAAACCGGCGAACAGCGGCGTCGCGAACATCAGCAGCATGATCGTGCCGTGCATCGTGAACGCCTGGTTGAACTGCTCGTTCGACATGATCTGCAGACCCGGCCGGGCCAGCTCGGCGCGCATGAGCAGCGCCATCACACCGCCGATGCAGAAGAACGCGAACGACGTCACCAGATACAGCGTGCCGATCGTCTTGTGGTCGGTGGTGGTGAGCCACTTGATGACCACGTTGCCGGGCCGCTTGCGCCGTACCGGCAGCTCGTTCTCGTACGAGTCCTCAGCTGCGGCGGCACCCTGGGGTTCGTTGAGGATGCTCACAGGTTTGTCGTCTCCCGGTTCTTCTCGTGGCTCGTCTGCGCGATGCCGGCGGGAATGTAACCGGTCTGCCCCTTCTTCACGAGTTCCTTGAGGTGCTGCTCGTAGCGCTCGGGGGAGACGACCTTCACGTTGAACAGCATCCGGGAGTGGTCGACGCCGCAGAGCTCCGCACACTTGCCCAGGAAGGTGCCCTCCTTGTTGGGGGTCACCTGGAAGGCGTTGGTGTGGCCTGGGATGACGTCCTGCTTCATCAGGAACGGCACCACCCAGAAGGAGTGGATGACGTCACGCGAGGTGAGGACGAAGCGGACCGTCTTGCCCTTGGGGAGCCAGAGGGTCGGGCCGGGGTTGCCGGTCTGCGGGTTCTTCGTACCGGGCGTGCCGACGTCGTAGACGCCGCCGGCTGCCGCCGGGAAGTCCTTCTTGAACCGGTCCGGAATGGCGGCCAGGTTCGGGTCGGTGTTCGCGTCCCCGTTGGAACCCGGCACCTGCTCGATGTAGTTGAAGCCCCAGCTCCACTGGAAGCCCACGACGTTGACCGTGAGGTCGGGCTTCTTGGAGGTGTCGAGGAGCTTCGACTCGTCACGTGCCGTGAAGTAGAAGAGCACCGAGACGATGATCAGCGGAACCACGGTGTACAGCGCCTCGATGGGCATGTTGTACCGGGTCTGCGGAGGTACTTCGACCTTGGTGCGGCTGCGCCGGTGGAACATGGCGCTCCACAGGATCAGGCCCCAGACCAGCACGCCGGTGGCGAGCGCGGCTGCCCAGGATCCCTGCCACAGGGAGAGGATCCGCGGAGCCTCTTCCGTGGTCGGGGTGGGCATACCAAGGCGGGGGAAGTCCTTGTATGTGCAACCGGTCGCGGTCGCCAGGACCAGGCCCGCAGTCAATGCCTGCAGCAGCTTCCGCCGCAACGGGCGCCGCGGCGTGGGGGTACCGCCCGCGCCCCCCAGGGCGTGGGGGAGGTCGGAGCCGTTGGGACTCACGTAGCGCCTTCCCGAGAGTCTCGCCCGCGCGGATTGGCTGCGGCCTGCCTACTCGGTGGTCGGTCGCCGCCCTGCGTCGGGCAGGGGTTTGGATGTTTATGCGGACCAAACCCTACTGGACGCAATTTGGGGTCGCGCGGGGAGGGTCCCCAACGCGCCGGGGGTCACCCCCAAGGGGTGGGATGGGCGGGGTTGGGGGGCTTCTGACGTGAGGTCGGGCGCCTATTGGGGTGGGGGTTCGGGTCGTACGGCGGGTGCGGGTGCGTTGTGGCTCGTCGCGCAGTTCCCCGCGCCCCTTCGGGGGGACCGCGTACCCCCTGTTGAGGACTTAGCGTTGGTCTGTGTCCTACTTCGATGCTGCATCCTCCGCTCCCCTTCACCCTGTTGCCCGGCAGGCGCTGCTGGCGTCCCTGGACGAGGGGTGGGCGGATCCCGCGCGTTTGTACAGGGAGGGGCGGCGGGCTCGGATGTTGTTGGATGCCGCTCGGGAGGCTGCTGCCGAGGCGGTCGGATGCCGGTCCGATGAGCTGACGTTCACGTCGTCGGGTACACGGGCCGTGCACACCGGTGTGGCGGGGGCTCTCGCGGGGCGGCGGCGCGTCGGGTCGCACCTGATCGTGTCAGCCGTCGAACACTCGTCTGTCCTCCATTCGGCGGAGGAGTGGGAGGCGACGGGCGGCGAGGTGACGACTGTGGCCGTGAATCGCGCCGGTGCCGTGGCCGTCGAGGCCTACGAGGCCGCCGTACGGCCCGACACGGCGTTGGCGTGTCTCCAGTCGGCCAACCACGAGGTGGGGACCGAGCAGCCGGTGGCGGAGGTGGCCGAGGTGTGCCGGGCGGCCGGGGTGCCATTGCTGGTGGACGCGGCGCAGTCGCTGGGGTGGGCGGCGGTCGCGGGGCCCTGGTCGCTGCTGACCGCGAGTGCCCATAAATGGGGTGGGCCGGCGGGGGTCGGACTGCTCGCCGTCCGCAAGGGCGTGCGGTTCGCGGTCAAAGGGCCCTCGGACGAGCGGGAGTCGGGGCGGGCGGCCGGGTTCGAGAACCTGCCGGCGATCGTCGCGGCGGCGGCCTCGCTCCGCGCGGTGCGGGCCGAGGCGGCCCAGGAGGCGGCGCGGCTGCGGGAACTGACGGAGCGGATCCGGGCGCGCGTGCCCGAGCTGGTGGCGGACGTGGAGGTGGTCGGCGATCCGGTGCGGCGGCTGCCCGGTGTCGTCACCTTCTCCTGTCTCTATGTCGACGGGGAGACTCTGCTGCACGAGCTGGACCGCGCCGGTTTCTCCGTCTCCTCCGGCTCGTCCTGTACGAGCAGCACGTTGACGCCGAGCCATGTGCTGAGGGCGATGGGGGTGCTCAGCGAGGGCAACGTGCGGGTGTCGTTGCCGGTCGGGACCCCGGCCGAGGAGGTCGACCGGTTCCTCTCCGTGCTGCCGGGCGCGGTGGCGACCGTACGGGAGAAGCTGGGCGCGCCGGTTCCGGTGACGGTACGGGAGGAGGGCGCGCTCGTCGTGGACGCCCTCGGCAAGCGGTGCCCGATCCCGGTGATCGAGCTCGCGAAGGTCATTGGCGATGTCCCGGTGGGCGCCACGATCCGCGTCCTCTCGGACGACGAGGCGGCCCGCCTGGACATCCCGGCGTGGTGCGAGATGCGGGGGCAGCAATACGTGGGCGAGGAGCCGGCGGAAAAAGGAACGGCATACCTGATCCGCCGGACAAGCTGACCCACTCAGGGGCGCGGGGAACTGCGCGACCAGCCCCCCACGCACCCGCGGACTACGAATCAGCCCAGATGCCCCTGAACCTCGGTCGCGGCGTCGTCGCCGTACGCCTTGCGGAAGCGGTCCATGAAGTTGGCCCGCCGGAGGGTGTACTCCTGCGTACCCACCGTCTCGATGACGAGAGTCGCCAGCATGCATCCGACCTGCGCGGCACGCTCCAGGGAGACGCCCCAGGCCAGACCGGACAGGAACCCCGCGCGGAAGGCGTCGCCGACACCCGTGGGCTCGACCTTGGCCTCCTCGTCCGGGCAGCCGACCTCGATCGGCTCCTCGCCGACGCGCTCGATGCGTACGCCACGGGCACCGAGGGTGGTCACCCGAGTGCCCACCTTGGCGAGGATCTCCGCGTCGGACCAGCCGGTCTTCGACTCGATGAGGCCCTTCTCGTACTCGTTCGAGAAGAGGTAGGCGGCGCCCTCCAGCAGGACCTTGATGTCGTCGCCGCCCATGCGGGCGATCTGCTGGGAGAAGTCGGCGGCGAACGGGATGGACCGCGTGCGGCACTCCTCGGTGTGGCGGAGCATCGCCTCCGGGTCGTCCGCGCCGATCGAGACCAGGTCGAGGCCGCCGACGCGGTCGGCGACGGTCTTCAGCTCGATCAGCCGGGCCTCGCTCATGGCGCCGGTGTAGAAGGAGCCGATCTGGTTGTGGTCGGCGTCGTTCGTGCACACGAAACGGGCGGTGTGCAGCGTCTCGGAGATCCGCACCGATTCGGTGTCCACTCCGTGGCGCTCCAGCCAGGCGCGGTACTCGTCGAAGTCGGCGCCGGCGGCCCCGACCAGGATCGGCCTGGTGCCGAGCTGGCCCATGCCGAAGGCGATGTTCGCGCCCACGCCACCCCGGCGTACGTCGAGGTTGTCGACCAGGAAGGAGAGCGAGACCGTGTGCAGCTGGTCCGCGACGAGCTGGTCGGCGAAACGGCCGGGGAAGGTCATGAGGTGGTCGGTGGCGATGGAGCCGGTGACTGCGATACGCACGGCGAGGACACTCTCCTGCGAGGGTGAGGGTGATTGACAGTTCACGCTACCCGGTCGGCCCGCTCTCGCTGTAGCGGCAAAACTACCCGATAGTAGATCTTTCTCGGCCGGGTATGCGGTGCATACGGTTCCGGTATGACGAACTTCAAGGTCCATCAGGCGCTTCAGGTCCAGCACGTGCACTCGGGACCGGGTGCCGCCCCGCACGACCTCGAAGGTGATCTGGCCTCCCTGCGCGGCGACTGCGCCCGGATGGCGCCGCACTGGACGGCCCCGGACCGGATCACCGCCCTGCCTGTCTCCCCGTCCCGTATCCACGGGGTGACCGTCCCGCCCGCCTCGGCGCGGCTGGTGGACGCGATGTCCGAGTACGGCGAGTAGCACAGGTCCCAGCCGGGCCTCGACCGACGGCAGCTCCTCGACCAGCACTCGACCAGCGCTCGACGGGAACCGTGCGCTCCCCCGCCGCGTCCCATCGCTGTCCCCCGTAAAGAGGACGCGGTGTACGACCCGCCGGTGCCTGTCGGTGACAGGCTCGGCCGGTCGGGACACCCGGGACAGCTGGGACCCGAAGGAGCGATGCCGTGAACACCGAGCGACCCGATCACGACGACGCCGACGACAAGGCCGCCAAGGCCGAGGCGGACGGCGCCGCCGAGCCCACGCCGGAGGAGAGCGGCGCCGAGCAGCCGTCCCGGCGCCGGTCCCCGGTGCTGATCGCCTCGGTCGCCGCCGCGGTGCTGCTCGTCGGGGGCGGCGGGGCGTACCTCGCCACCAGTGCGGTCGGCGGCTCGAAAGACGACGACCGTACGGGCGCCTCCGCACCGGGCGGCGACGGCACCACTCCCCCGCCGCTGGCCCTCGACGGCTACACCCAGGGCGGCGGTACAGGTGACGCGGGTGATACGGGTGACACGGGCGGTTCGACCGGGATCGCGCCCGGCGAGCCCGACCCGAACGGCGTGACCTACCGGGCGGACGGCACGCTGCCCGCCGGGCCCGGCTCGGCGCCGGTGTACTCAACGGCGACGGGTGAGGTCACGGCCGCCGAGGTGACCCGGCTGGCCAAGGCGCTCGGGGTCGCGGGGAAGCCGGTGGCGGAGGCCGAGGACTGGCTGGTCGGCACGGCGCACGACGGGACCGGCCCCTTTCTGCGGGTGAACAGGCACGCGCCGGGGACCTGGTCCTTCAGCCGGTACCTGCTCGGCGGTCCCGACAACTGCAAGGGCACGACCGTGTGCGCGCAGAAGTCCGCCACGGAGGGGACGACCGTCGATCCGGTGAGCGAGACGGTGGCGAAGAAGGCCGCGGCACCGATCCTGAAGGCCGTCGGCCAGGACGACGCGAAGCTGGACACGAGCCAGGTCGTGGGCACCCAGCGGGTGGTGAACGCCGATCCGGTGGTCGGCGGGCTGCCCACCTACGGCTGGACGACCGGCCTCCAGGTCAGCGCGCAGGGCGAAGTGGTGTCCGGCAGCGGCCAGTTGTCGACGCCGGTGAAGAGCGACACATATCCGGTGCTCGGCGCGAAGGCCACTCTGGCCCTGCTCAACGAGCCGGGGGCCGTGGCGACTCCCGAGCACCGCATGGGCATCGGGGGGTGCGCCAGCCCCGTACCACTGAAGGACCGTCTGGAGGCGCCGTGCGGTACGACCACGCAGACCCGACAGAAGGAGTCGCTCACGGTCGACAAGGCGGTGTTCGGGCTGGCCTCGCACTCCGTGTCGGGGCGGCCGGCGCTGGTGCCGTCGTGGCTGTTCGAGGTACGGGCGCAGGGTGCCGCCAAGGGCTACACGGTGACGTACCCGGCGATCGACCCCCGCTACCTGGCCGGGGCCGGTTCCGGGTCGAGCGCGGAGCCGTCCCCGACGGCCTCGCCGACCGCACCGGGCGACGAGCCGACGTCCGGGACGGCGACACGTGACATGAAGATCGAGGGCTACACGGTCTCCGGCGACGGCAAGGAGCTGACCGTGGGCTTCTGGGGCGGGGTGTGCAGCAAGTACTCGGCGTCGGCGAAGGAGGACGGCGAGGTGACGGTGACCGTGACCTCGACGACCAAGAAGGGCACGATCTGCATCATGCTCGCCAAGGCGACGTACGTGACCGTGGGGTTGGACGAGCCGCTGGATGACCGGAAGGTCGTGGACCCGGCCGGGAAGGCGATCCCCGAGGGCGATTTCGCGAAGCGGTAGCCCGTCGGACCTGTTCGACTCGCGATTCGCTGGCAAGCCGCTCGCGATCCGCTTACGCGTGAAGGCGGCGCCCCCGTCGGAGGGGGGCGCCGCCTTCACGTAACGGCCTTGCGGCCCTATGGCCTAGCTGAAGGAGTCACCGCAGGCGCAGGAGCCCGTCGCGTTCGGGTTGTCGATCGTGAAGCCCTGCTTCTCGATGGTGTCGACGAAGTCGATGGAGGCGCCACCGAGGTAGGGAGCGCTCATACGGTCGGTGACGACCTTGACGCCGTCGAAGTCCTTGAGAACGTCACCGTCGAGGGAACGCTCGTCGAAGAACAGCTGGTAGCGCAGACCCGAGCAACCGCCGGGCTGGACCGCGACACGCAGGGCGAGGTCCTCGCGGCCTTCCTGGTCGAGCAGGGCCTTGACCTTCGCCGCGGCGGCGTCGGACAGGATGATGCCGTCGGTGACGGTGCTGGTCTCGTCCGATACGGACATCTACATCTCTCCCGGGTTGTACGGAGACTTCTGCCGACGAGTGCAACCGGCGGGGCCGCGGATTCATTCCGGGCCGAGAGTCTGTTCTTTCCGTTCTTCTCCTCTCCATGCTCGCACACGCGCGGAATCGCGAACAGCGGCCTGTGGACAGCCTCCGGGATTCATGTCACATCGACGCTATGAACCTCGTCAAAGTGACGTGAAGGGGTTACGATAGATAACGTCAATTCGACGAAAAGGCATGACCAGAAGAACAGAAAGGGTGCGTGCCGTGACCACCGCCCAGACCACGGAGCTCGACGTACAGCCGACTCCGCTCGCCCTGTTGCTGCTCGGCCGCGAGGCCGACCCGAAGAGCGAGCGGGGCGTCGAGTGTCCCGGCGACCTGCCCTCGCCCTCCGACCCGGACCTGGTCGAGCGCGCCCGCGCGGCCAAGGAGAAGCTCGGCGACAAGGTCTTCGTCCTCGGCCATCACTACCAGCGCGACGAGGTCATCCAGTTCGCGGACGTCACGGGTGACTCCTTCAAGCTGGCCCGGGACGCGGCGGCGCGTCCGGAGGCGGAGTACATCGTGTTCTGCGGTGTGCACTTCATGGCGGAGTCGGCGGACATCCTGACCGGCGACGACCAGAAGGTGGTCCTGCCCGACCTGGCCGCCGGCTGCTCGATGGCGGACATGGCGACGGCCGAGCAGGTCGCCGAGTGCTGGGACGTCCTGACGGAGGCCGGGGTGGCCGACCAGGTCGTGCCCGTCTCCTACATGAACTCCTCGGCCGACATCAAGGCGTTCACGGGCAAGCACGGCGGCACGATCTGTACGTCGTCGAATGCCGAGCGCGCCCTCGAGTGGGCCTTCGAGCAGGGGGAGCCCAATTCGACAAAGGTCCTGTTCCTGCCGGACCAGCACCTGGGCCGCAACACGGCGGTGCGGGACATGGGGATGTCGCTGGACGACTGCGTCCTCTACAACCCGCACAAGCCGAACGGCGGCCTGACGGCGGAGCAGCTGCGCGACGCGAAGATGATCCTGTGGCGCGGCCACTGCTCGGTCCACGGCCGCTTCAGCGTGGACTCGGTGAACGACGTCCGCGCCCGCATACCCGGCGTGAACGTCCTGGTGCACCCGGAGTGCAAGCACGAGGTGGTGGAGGCGGCGGACTACGTCGGCTCGACCGAGTACATCATCAAGGCGCTGGAGGCGGCTCCGGCCGGCTCGAAGTGGGCCATCGGCACGGAGCTGAACCTGGTACGCCGCCTGGCGAACCGTTTCGCACCCGAGGGCAAGGAGGTCGTCTTCCTCGACAAGACGGTCTGCTTCTGCTCGACGATGAACCGCATCGACCTCCCCCACCTGGTCTGGACCCTGGAGTCCCTGGCCGAGGGCAAGCTGGTGAACCAGATCACGGTGGACTCGGAGACGGAGAAGTTCGCGAAGCTGGCACTGGAGCGGATGCTGGCCCTGCCGTAGGCGAGCCGCTCGCACCCGTGTCCATTCGGGTGTGCTCACGTTCTTAGGGATGTACATCTTAGATGTACATCCCTAAGAACGAGGTGACTGAGAGTGCCGCGACTGTCCCACCGCGACATCCCCAAGCCGTCCCAGATCTTCGACCGCGACTGGGAATGGAGCGAGCTGACCGCATTCGCCTCCAACGAGGAACCCGGACCACACCTCGCGGTCGTCTCCGGGCGCCGCCGACAGGGAAAGAGCTTCCTGCTCAAGGCCCTCACCGCAGCGACGAACGGCTTCTACTTCGCCGCTGTCGAGGCCACACGGGCCGAGTCACTGAGTCTGCTCGGCGAGGAGATCGGTCGATTCACGGACGCTCCCGTGCCACCCCGCCCCCACCACTGGAGCGAGGCCCTGGAACTGCTCTTCGACCTGGCCGCGCAGCGCCCCGTCACGATCGTCATCGACGAGTTCCCGTATCTGGTTCGGGGCGACGCCTCCCTCACCTCCCGCCTCCAAGCGGCCATCGGAGCAGGATTCGGCCGCGATCTGCGCCACCACCCGCGCATCCTCCTCTGCGGCAGCGCGATGTCGTTCATGGGCGGCCTGCTCTCCGGCACGTCACCGCTGTACGGCCGCGCGAGACTCAACCTCGTAGTGCACTCCCTGGGTTACCGGGAAGCGGCCGAGTTCTGGGGCATCGCCGACCCGAGGCTCGCCGTCCTCACCCATGCCGTCGTCGGCGGAACCCCGGCCTACCGGCGGGAGTTCGTGGCCAACGACGTACCGGAGGGAATGGACGACTTCGACGACTGGGTGTGCCGTACGGTCCTCAACCCCATGCGCCCCATCCACGCCGAGGCCGAGTTCCTGCTGGCCGCCGAACCGGACGTACGCGATCGGGCGCTGTACCACTCCGTCCTCGCGGCGGTCGCGGCCGGCAACCACACCAGCGGTGGCATCGCGAGCGCGGTGGGCCGTAAGGCCACCGATATCTCCCAACCGTTGACGGTACTCAAGCGATGCGGACTGCTGACCTTGGAAGCGGACGCCTTCCGCGGCAACCGCAGCGCTTACCGCATCGCCGAACCGCTGATCACGTTCCACCACGCGGTGGTACGCCGCAACCAGGCCCTCATGGCCGAGCAACGCAACCTGAAAGCGACCTGGTCCCTGTCCCGGGACACGTTCCTGAGCAAGGTCGTAGGCCCGCACTTCGAGCAGTTGTGCCGCGAGTGGGTCTCCTGGCACGCGGAACCCGAGACCTTCGGCGGCCTGCCCATCGACGTCACGTCGGGAACCGTCGCCGATCCGGCGACCCGTACCTCCCACGAGGTCGACGTCGTCGTACGCGGCGCCGTCGGCCAGGACCACGGCATCCTGCTGTCGATCGGCGAGGCGAAGTGGAACAAGGTCATGAA
This sequence comes from Streptomyces sp. NBC_01390, assembly GCF_045040105.1. Taxonomy (NCBI): domain Bacteria; kingdom Bacillati; phylum Actinomycetota; class Actinomycetes; order Kitasatosporales; family Streptomycetaceae; genus Streptomyces; species Streptomyces sp. NBC_01390. Next base: position 3,337,068 of record NZ_CP109551.1, read on the forward strand.
TATCGGCCACCTCGAACGACTCCGGCACATCCTCGGGCTCCTCGCGGCACGAGGCATCGACACGAGCCATGCCCACCCCGCCTGTTACAGCGGCGTCGGATTCTCGGCGGACCTGCGGGCTGCGGCGGAACGGGGTGAGGTCGTGCTCGTGGATCTGGAGCGGCTGTACGGCGGGGCGTAGTCCCGCCTCAGCCCTCACCGTCACGCCATGGAAGGGGCTACCGATCCGCTGGTCGTGCCCTCCGCCTCACCCGTGAAGGCCAGGATTCCGTGCACGTGGCACACAGGGGAGGTATTCCTCTTGCGGTTCGCAAAATCTTCCAACAATTGATAGCCGGCACACAGAACAACTTCGTTTCCCTGGTACGACTCCAGGTTAATCACTGCGGCCTCAAGAAGACCGATCTCGTCCGTGAGCAGAGGAATGCTGCTGCGCCCTTGGAGCGAGGAACAACCGGCTCGTGCATAAAGCATGGGTACCAGAGCGGATCCGCTGGCGTTGGCGAGGGTTTCTTTGTCGACCTCGCCCGAATCGACCATGCGCGCGTGGGCATGGTCGAAGATTTCTATAAGGGTAACCACCTCTGAAATCGCTACCGCAATCGCATCCGGGACGACCGGAATCAATGGATCGCGAGGCTGGTCACGGTGACGCCGACGCATCGTTACTCCAAAAGGCCCTGGACAGGGGGATGAACGCTGACGCTCCTTACTGGCACCGCCCTGTTCCGCACCAGCTAAAGATCTTCACACTTGACCCTTGGTTTGTCATGCCCCTCCCATTGCGATGACTTGAACAACGCGGCCCCACCTTCGGCCATTACTACTCAAAAAGGATATTTCTGACCTAGGTGGAAGCGGCAAACAATATAGAATATCCACTAAGTGAGCATTTGTCGTTTCGAAAAGATTTAACAAGCCCGACCGGCCCTCTTGGTTCAGCGTCGGCCGCTCAGTATCGATTTCCAGTCGTCGACTCGGGCGCGGCGGCGCCACTCCCACCCCCCACGCCACCCGCCCTCGCCGCAGCCCGCCCGACTCCTAGCCCTCCGGCAAGCGCTCCCCGCGACTTGCCGCGATCCGCAGCGCATCGCCCAGCGCCTCGGCGAGCCGCACCCCGGTGAACCTCAACTCCCGTTCCTCCACGCCCTCCCGGGCCAGCAGCGGCCTCGCCTCCGCCAACACGAACTCCGCCGAGTCGAGCAACTCCGACTCCAACTCGTCCGCCAGGCAGGACAGTCGGCTGTTCGGGTCGGCGGTACTGAGGTAGCACGGGCCGCCCTCTGGCGTGGTCCATGGCAGCAGCCTCAGCCGCGCACCCATTCCGTCGCGCATCATCACGTGACTCCCTTCGCTCCGGTCCCTCTGGCGGTCGCCAACACCGGTGATTACCTTTTGTGCTCAGATGGTCACCCTGTGACATGTGTCCTCAACAGAGGGGCCGTGTCCCAGCGTTGAGATCGGGACGACCGGATCAGCTGACACGAGACGAGAGGCGGGACCGATGACGTTCAAGCCGCAGCAACTCACCCCGTACCACTCCGCCCGCCACTACTTCGGCGCGGAGCAGCGCCGCCACCGCGAGGCCGCGCGGCTGTCGCTCGTGCAGTTGGCGGAGATCCTCAGCTCCAGCAAGAGCACGCTGGCCCGGGTCGAGACGGCCGAACTGATGCCACCGCCCGACCTGCCCACCCAACTCGACGCGGCCTTCGGCACCGACATGCACTTCCACGGGCTGTACGAGCTGGCCAAACGCGAGGCGCATCCGGACCAGTTCCGCCGGTTCATGGACTTCGAGGCGCAGGCAGAGGTCATCGAGACGTACGACCCGCAGGTCGTCCCAGGGCTGTTGCAGACCCGGGAGTACGCCGACGCCCTGCTCAGCCTCCAGGAGGAGCTGCCCCGGGAGAAGGTAGAAGAACTTGTCAACGCCCGTATGTCCCGCCAGGATCGCCTCCGCTCGGCACAGCCCCCTCTCCGGTGGGCGATCATCGACGAGGCGGTCCTGCGGCGGCCGTTCGGTGACGCGGAGTGCATGCACAAACAACTGGCCTGGCTACTCGAACAGGTGGATACTCCGGAAAGCAAGGTCCAGGTGATGCCCTTCAGTGCCGGTCCCTACTTCCTGATGGGTGGCGTACTGAACCTGCTGAACCTTCCCAACGGCTCCACCATGGCCTACGAAGAGGGCATTGAGGTCGGCCACCTCTACGAGGACCGGGAGTCGGCGAAAAAATGGCGGCGACGCTACGACGTACTCCGCGCCAACGCCCTCTCGCCGGCCACCTCGGCGGAGCTGATCCGACAGGCGATGGAGGACTACACGTCATGCGACACACCCTCGAGCTGAACTCCGCCCACTGGCGCCGGAGCAGCTACAGCAACGCCAGTGGGGGGGCCTGCGTCGAGATCACCGAGGACCTCCCCGGCCTCGTCCCCGTCCGCGACAGCAAGAACCCCCAAGGGCCCGTGGTCGTCGTCCCAGCCGCGACCTGGGACACGTTCGTCAACTTCCTCAAGGCGTAAGACAGCAGGAGGACGACGGCCGGGGCGTGTACACGCCCCGGCCTTTGCCAACGCTTTTGCACGCTCACGGCAACTTTCGTGTCCTCCGTGGCGACACGAGAGAAAACCGGGCCTTTCACATAGGGAACGACGTGAGCAAGAGAACAGCCTCCCCGCGCCACCGGCGGGGTCTATCGAGCGGTCGCCGTCGGCCGGTCCTGATCGCCGTACTGGCCACTGTGCTGACCGGAGGGGTGGTGCTCGGCGCGGCTCTGTTGTCGCGCCCCGATGCCGCTCCGGTCGCCGGGGCGTCCTCCCCGTCGGCGACGACATACCGCGCGCACCCGTCGCCCACCGCACCCACGTCACCGTCGGTCTCCACGTCATCATCGGTCTCCGCGTCACCGTCGGCGTCCGTATCCTCTTCGGTCTCCGCGTCTCCGTTGGTTTCCGCATCGCCGTCGAAGCCCCTGCGGGAGGGGACCAAGGCCGCGGTGAAAGCCTCCGCCCCGGCCACATCCCAGACCTCGTACGGCGGCTGGCCGACCGCCACCGGCGAGCGCGCGGTGACCGCGACCATCGAGGTCTCAGGCACCTACGACGGGGGTCTGAAGCGCTTCCGCGGCTCCGGCAGTCTGGGCACCGACGGCCAGGCGGAGGACCAGGGCCCCCTGTTCGAACTCGCCGACGGCGCCGTGCTGGAGAACGTCATCCTCGGCGACCCGGCCGCCGACGGTGTGCACTGCCTGGGCAGCTGCACCATCCGCAACGTCTGGTGGGAGGACGTCGGCGAGGACGCCGCCACCTTCAAGGGCAAGTCCGCCTCGGCGGCATACCTGGTCGACGGGGGCGGTGCGCGCAATGCGGACGACAAGGTCTTCCAGCACAACGGAGCCGGCACGGTGACCATCAGGAACTTCCAGGTGGCGGCCTTCGGCAAGCTCTACCGCTCATGCGGCAACTGCGAGACCCAGTACCAGCGCCACGTCGTGATCAGCGGCGTGCGGGCGACCAGCCCCGGCAAGGTCCTGGCGGGCGTCAATGCCAACTACGGGGACACAGCCATCATCTCGGGTGTGACGCTCACGGGCGGCGACAGCCAGGACATCACCGTGTGCCAACGCTTCCGGGGCAACAGCAGTGGCGCGGAGCCGACCGTGCTGGGCAGCGGCCCCGACGGCACGAACTGCCGCTACAGCACCTCGGGCGTCACCTACCGCTGATCCGCGCCGGGCGTGCACGCAGCGAACGAGGAGGGCCGGGTCCCGTACGAGACCCGGCCCTCACTCATGGCTCATTCGACCGCGCTCACACTCCGGCCGGTTCCGGGACCTGCTCCGCCTTCGTCTCCCTCTTGGCCATCCGCTTCTTCGCTCGGCGTTCCTTTCGGAGTTCCACCAGTGCGTACAGGGTCGGAACGAGCAGCAGGGTCAGGGCTGTTGACGTGATGAGGCCGCCGATGACTACCACTGCCAGCGGCTGGGCTATGAAGCCGCCCTCGCCTGTTACTCCCAGCGCCATCGGGAGGAGGGCGAAGATCGTCGCCAGGGCCGTCATCAGGATCGGGCGGAGGCGGTGACGGCCGCCTTCGACCACGGCTTCCACCACTCCGTAGCCCTGCGCGCGGTACTGGTTGATCAGGTCGATCAGCACGATCGCGTTCGTCACCACGATGCCGATCAGCATCAGCATGCCGATCATCGCCGGGACGCCCATCGGGGTGCCCGTGGCGACCAGCAGGCCGATCGCGCCCGTTGCCGCGAACGGGATCGACACCAGGAGGATCATGGGCTGGATCAGCGAGCGGAACGTGGCCACCAGGAGCATGAAGACGATCGCGATCGCCGCCAGCATCGCCAGTGCCAGGTTCTTGAACGCGTCGTCCTGGTCGGACGACACCCCGCCGATCTCCGCCGTCGCGCCCGCCGGGAGCTTGAGGGCGTCCAGCTTCGAGGTGAGGTCGGCGCTCACCGCGCCGGTGTTGTCGCCGGTCGGGCGGGCTGTGATCGTGGCCGCCCGCTGGCCGTCGATGCGGGTCATCGAGACCGGGCCGTCGACCAGCTGTACGTCGGCGATGTCGCCCAGCTTCACCGCGCCCAGCTGGAGCGCCTTCAGCTCGGCCAGGGTGCCGGCCGGCTTCGCCGACCTGATGACGACGTCCCGCTCGGTGTCGTCCAGGGTCGCCTTGGCCGCCGTCGTGCCCTTGACCGCCTCGGCCACCGCCGCGCCCAGCGTCTGCTGGTTGTAACCGGCCGCCGCCGCCTTGGAGTTGGCCCGCACCGAGATGCGCGGCACGCTCTGCGCCAGGTTGCTGGTGACGTCCGTGACGTCGTCCAGGCTCGCCACCGAGTCGCGTACCTCGTCCGCCGCCTTGCGCAGGGTGTCCGCGTCGGCCGCCTTCACGACCACGCTCAGGTCCTGGCTGCCGAAGCCGTCACCGGCCGCGATGGTGGTCGTACCGATGCCGGAGAGCTTGGACAGGCCCTCCTCGATGCTGTCCTGGACGTCGTCCGCCGACGCCGAGTCCTCCAGCATGACCTGGTAGGAGGCCTGGTTGGTGTCCGTGCCGCCGCCGAAGGCCGCCAGGAAGCCGGACGAGCCGATCGTCACCTGGTAGTCCTTGACGCCCTTCACGTCCGCGAGCAGCTGCTCGACCTTCTTCGCCTGGACGTCCGTGGCCGCCAGGCTCGTGCCCGGCTTCAACTGCTGCTTGACGGTGAGGACTTCCTGCTCGCCCTGGTCGAAGAAGTTGGTCTTCAGGAGCGGGGCCATGCCGAAGGTGCCGATGAGGACCACCGCCGCGATCGCCACGCTGGTCAGACGGCGACGGGTAGCGAAGCGCAGGACAGGGACGTACACGCGCTGGAGCCTGCTCTTCGCCTCCTTCTCCTCCGCGAGCCTGCGGGCCTCGTCGGCGTCGTCCGGAGTGTCCTTCGGGGCGCGCAGGAACCAGTAGGAGAGGACCGGGACGACCGTGAGGGAGACCAGGAGTGACGCCAGCAGGGCCGCCGTCACCGTCAGGCTGAACGCGCCGAACAGCTGGCCGACCATGCCGCCGACCAGGCCGATCGGCAGGAAGACGGCAACCGTGGTGAGCGTGGACGAGGTGACCGCGCCGGCCACCTCACGGACCGCCTTGAGGATCGCCTCCTGGCGCTCCTCGCCGTAGCCGAGATGGCGCTTGATGTTCTCCAGGACCACGATCGAGTCGTCGACCACCCGGCCGATCGCGATCGTGAGCGCGCCCAGCGTCAGCATGTTCAGGGACAGGTCGCGCGTCCAGAGGACGATCAGGGCCAGGACGACCGAGAGCGGGATCGAGACCGCCGTCACGAGGGTCGAGCGGACCGACGCCAGGAACACCAGGATCACGATCACCGCGAAGAGCAGACCGAGGCCGCCCTCCGTCGTCAGGCCCTTGATGGACTTCGCCACCGCCGGACCCTGGTCGCTGACCACTGTGATCGTCGCGCCGGTCCCCACGTCCCCCCGCATGTCGGCGAGTTTGTCCTCGACCGCGTCCGAGATCGACACCGCGCTGCCGTCGTTGTCCATCGTGACGGTGACGGCGAGGCTCGGCTTGCCGTCCGTACGCGTGATCGAGTCGGCCTTGGCGGACTCCTGCTTGACGGCCGCCACGTCGGCCAGGCGAACCGGCTTGGCCTGGGAACCGGGCGCGCCCGCGACCATCAGGTCCGCGATCTGCTCCACCGAGGTGAAGCCGCCGCCGACCTGGACCGTGCGGTTGGTGCCGGCCTCGTCGAAGGAGCCCGCCGGGACGGTCGCGCCACCCGCCTGGAGTGCCTGGGCGAGGGCGGTGGAGTTGAGGCCCGCCGCCGTCAGTTTCCTCTCGTCCGGGGTGACCGTGATCTGGACGTCCCGTACGCCGTCGACCGTGACCTGGCCGACGCCGTCGATGGCCCGCAGGTCGGGGACCACCGTGCGGTCGAGCCGGTCGGCGAGGGCCTGCTGGTCCTGGTCGGACGTGACGGCGAGGACGACGGTCGGGATGTCGTCCGTCGAACCGGCGACGACCTGCGGGTCAACACCGTCCGGGAGGAGCACACGGGCCCGGTTGACGGCCTGCTGGACGTCGGCGACGAGCTGCTTGGTGTCGTTGCCGTAGTCGAAGGACGCCGTGATGAGGGCGTTGCCCTCACTGGCGGTGGAGGTGACGCCGGTGATGCCGTCGACGCCTTCGAGGTTGTCCTCGATCGGCTCGACGACCTGCTTCTCGACCACATCGGGGGACGCACCCTGGTACGGCGCCAGGACGGACACCACCGGGAGTTCGATGGTGGGCAGCAGCTGTTGCTTGAGCTGCGGTATCGCTATCGCTCCGAAGACGATCGCGACGATCGACATCAGGCCTATCAGGGCCCGTTGCGCGAGGCTGAACCTGGACAGCCGGGACATGGGTGAGCGTCTCTCTTCTGTGGCCTGAGCGGAGGAAGGGCGCATACATGACACATCCGGGCGTGACACATCTCTGCGCGACACATCCGTGTGTGGCACATATGAGCGCCCGCCCTTACACCCTGAGCCATGGAACATCCCGTTCCCTAGCTCCCAGGTCCCGTTTCCTTACCCGGTCCCTACTCCGACCGCAGTACGCCCCGCGGAGCTCACTCCACCCTTGGACGTACCAGTCCCGACTCGTAGGCGATGACGACGAGCTGGGCCCGGTCCCGGGCGCCCAGCTTGGCCATGGCCCGGTTGACGTGCGTCTTCACCGTCAGCGGACTGACCTCGAGGCGCTCCGCGATCTCGTCGTTGGAGTGTCCGCCGGCAACCTGCACCAGCACCTCGCGCTCCCGCCCGGTCAGCGCGTCCAGCCGGTCGGTACGGGCCGGGTCGCGGCCGTCGTCCAGCACTTCGCCCTGTGCGAGGAACTGGGCGATCAGCCCCTTGGTGGCGGCCGGCGACAGCAGCGCCTCGCCCCCGGCGGCGATCCGGATCGCGTTGAGCAGTTCCTCGGGTTCGGCGCCCTTGCCGAGGAACCCGGACGCGCCCGCGCGGAGCGACTGCACCACGTACTCGTCGACCTCGAACGTCGTCAGCATCACCACCCGCACATGCGCGAGCCCCGGATCCGCGCTGATCAGCCGGGTCGCGGCCAGCCCGTCGGTGCCCGGCATCCGGATGTCCATCAGCACGACATCGGCGCGCTGCTCCCGCGCGAGGCGCACCGCCTCCGCCCCGTCGGACGCCTCCCCGACCACCTCCATGTCGGCCTCCGAGTCCACGAGCACGCGGAAGGCGCTGCGCAGCAGTGCCTGGTCGTCGGCGAGCAGGACACGGATCGTCATGGGCGGTCGTCCTCGTTGAGTCGGCGGATCGGTGGATCTGCGTGCGGCCGGCTACGTCTGCGCGGTTGTCCGTACGGGGCTGCCCGCGCCCTCCGTGGGACGCGGCCTGCTCTTCACCGGCAGGATCGCATGTACGCGGAAGCCGCCTCCGTATCGGGGACCGGTGGTGCAGTCGCCGCCGACCGCGGTGACCCGCTCCCGCATCCCGAGCAGCCCGTGCCCGCCGCCCTCCTCCGGACCCTCCTGGCCCGCTCCCCGCCCCGGCCCGTTGTCCAGCACGGTGATCTCGATGTTGGGCCCCACCCGTACGACGCTGACCTCGGCCTTCGCTTCCGGTCCCGCGTGTTTCTGTACGTTCGTCAGGGCTTCCTGGATCACCCGGTAGGCGGCCAGGTCGATGGCCGCGGGGAGGGTGGTGTCCTGGTCGGCGCGGGCGACCTCGACCCGGAGTCCGGCGTTGTGGAAGGTGCCGACCAGCTCGTCGAGCCGGTGCAGACCGGGGGCGGGTTCGGTGGGCGCCGCCGGGTCCCCGGACTGGCGCAGCAGGCCGACGGTCGCGCGCAGCTCGTTCAGCGCCGAGCGGCTGGCCTCCCGTACGTGGGCGAGGGCCTCCTTGGCCTGGTCGGGGCGCTTGTCCATGACGTGCGCGGCGACTCCGGCCTGGACGTTGACGAGGGCGATGTGGTGGGCGACCACGTCGTGCAGGTCACGGGCGATACGCAGCCGCTCCTCGGCCACGCGGCGGCGGGCCTCCTCCTCGCGGGTGCGTTCGGCTCGCTCGGCGCGCTCTCTTATGGCGTCGACGAAGGCGCGGCGGCTGCGTACGGCGTCACCCGCGGTCGCGGCCATGCCGGTCCAGGCGAAGATGCCGAGGTTTTCCTGCGCGTACCAGGGCAGGGGCCCGGCCAGCATCGCGGAACCGGTGAGGACGGTCATCGTGAGGAGGCCGACGCGCCAGCTGGTGGTGCGGTCGGTGGTCGACGCGACGGTGTAGAGGGCGATCACCGCGGACATGGCGACCGGGGCGCGCGGATCGGCGGTGACCGACTCGACGAGGGAGGCGGTGCCGGTGAACGCGAGCACCTTCATGGGGGCGCGGCGGCGGAGGATGAGTGCTGCGGCGCCGAGCACCATGAGGACCAGGCTGAGCGGGTCGGGGGTGCGGGCGGTCCAGGCGCCGCCGTCCTGGCCGTGGGGGTCGACGAACGAGCCGCCCAGCATGCAGAGGAGGACTGCTGCGGCGAGGGCGACGTCCAGTGCGAGGGGGTGTGCCTTGAGGTGGCATCGGGCGCGCTGGAGGGTGCTCACGGTTGTCAAGTTAGCTCACCTGGGCGTTCCTGGGGACTCCCGTCCCCAGACCCCTGCTTCGGCCCTGAACGGGCCTTGTCCTCAAGCGCCGGACCGGCTGGAGAGCGGACCCTCACCCCGGAATCAGGCCGTCGTCGCCCAGTAGTTCCCGGACCTCCTCCAGAGTCGCGTCCGGCGACGGGAGGATGAGGTCCGAGGGTTCCAGGGAGTCGTCGGGCAAGGGGTCGCCCAGTTCGCGGACCTTGGACAGGAGCGACTGGAGGGTGCGGCGGAAGCCGGGGCCGTCGCCGACTTCCATCTCCGCCAGGAGCACGTCGTCCAGCTTGTTCAGTTCGGTGAGGTGACTGTCCGCCAGCCTCACCTGGCCCTCCCCCATGATCCGTACGATCATGTCGCCCTCCTCAGGCGTGGCCTACCGCTGTCGGCTACTGCTTGTCGAAACGCGGGGTGTCCTTCGGCTGCTGCTGCGACTGCTGCTGACCCGCGCCGCCCTCGATGGCCTGCTGCCCCGACGACGAACCGCCGGCCAGCTCCGCCTTCATGCGCTGCAGCTCCAGCTCCACATCCGTACCACCGGACAGCCGGTCCAGCTCGGCCTGGATGTCGTCCTTCGCCATGCCCGTGGGGTCGTCGAGGGCGCCCGAGGCGAGCAGCTCGTCGATCGCGCCGGCACGCGCCTGGAGCTGTGCCGTCTTGTCCTCGGCCCGCTGGATCGCCATGCCCACGTCGCCCATCTCCTCGGAGATGCCGGTGAAGGCCTCGCCGATCCGGGTCTGGGCCTGGGCGGCGGTGTACGTCGCCTTGATCGTCTCCTTCTTGGTGCGGAAGGCGTCGACCTTGGCCTGGAGGCGCTGCGAGGCGAGGGTGAGCTTCTCCTCCTCGCCCTGGAGAGTCTGGTGCTGTGTCTCCAGGTCGGTCACCTGCTGCTGGAGGGCGGCACGGCGCGAGAGCGCCTCGCGGGCCAGGTCCTCACGGCCCAGCGCGAGCGCCTTGCGGCCCTGGTCCTCCAGCGTGGAGGACTGCTTGTTCAGCTGGGCGAGCTGCAGCTCCAGGCGCTTGCGGCTGGTCGCCACGTCGGCGACTCCGCGGCGCACCTTCTGGAGCAGCTCCAGCTGTTTCTGGTACGAGTAGTCGAGGGTTTCGCGCGGGTCCTCGGCCCGGTCAAGGGCCTTGTTCGCCTTCGCGCGGAAGATCATCCCCATACGCTTCATGACACCGCTCATGGGCTTCGCGCGCCCCCTTCTGACGGACTCCAGCTCCAGCACCTGCAACAGGACCAACAGTACGGGCCCTGCCTCCATTACCGCACTGTTCCGGGCCCGATGCGCTCATCCCCAAGGACGACCGCGATCTGTCCGACTCCGGCGTAGGGAGTAGGTGAGCCCCTACTGCCTGTCTCTTCAGACGACCGGTGTTGCCGGATCGTTCCCCACTCGGCTGGGGTCCATGCCCCGATACCCCTTACCCTTGGGTTTTGTGTTCCGTAGCCGTGCCAAGGAAGAGAAGGCCCCCGCCGACAAGGCGCTGGTGACCGACTCCAAGCAGACCCGTGACCCGCAGGCGCCGAAGGGCAGGCCCACTCCCAAGCGGAGTCAGGCCCAGTCCCAGCGCCGCAGCGTGGCCAGTACTCCGACGACGCGCAAGGAGGGGGCCAAGCGACAGCGTGACGAGCGCCGTTCCGCGATGGAGCGACAGCGCCAGGCGCTCGCCAGTGGGGACGAGCGTTATCTCCCCGCCCGCGACAAGGGCCCGGTGCGCCGTTTCGCGCGCGATTTCGTGGACTCGCGCTTCTGTGTCGCCGAGTTCTTCCTGCCGATGGCCGTGATCATCCTCGTGCTGAGCATGGTGCGCGTCGGTGCGCTGCAGAGCATCGCGCTGCTGCTGTGGCTCTTCGTGATCGTGCTGATCATCGCCGACTCGTTCTTCATCGCGTTCCGGATGAGGAAGCAGCTGGCCGCGCGCTTCCCGAACGAGCGGACGAAGGGCGCGGTCGCCTACGCGCTGATGCGCTCCCTCCAGATGCGTCGCCTCCGGCTGCCGAAGCCTCAGGTCAAGCGCGGAGCGCGGCCCTGAGCACTACGTCCTTCTCCGGGGGCGCGGCGGATGCCTGGCTGGACAAGCTGGGCGGGCTGCGGAATGTCGTACGGCAGGAACTGGTGGCCCGGCAGCTCGACGAGCAGATAGCCGGGCGGTTCCCGGTCGGGCAGCGGCTGCGGGTGCTCGACGTCGGTATGGGTCAGGGCACGCAGGCGCTGCGGCTGGCCCGGGCCGGCCATCACGTCACCGGTGTCGAGAAGGACCCGAGGATGCTCGACGCGGCGCGTGAGTCGCTCGCCGCCGAGCCCGAGGGCATCCGTGAGCGCGTCCGGCTCCTGGAGAGCGACGGCCGCGACACGGGGGTGCACTTCCTGCCGGGCAGCTTCGACGTCGTGCTCTGTCATGGCGTACTGATGTACGTCGAACTGCCGGACGCGCTGCTGGCGGGGCTGGCGCGGATGCTGGCGCCGGGCGGGCTGCTGTCGCTGCTGGTGCGCAACGGCGACGCGCTGGCGATGCGGTCGGGGCTCGCCGGGGACTGGGCGGGTGCGCTGGGTGCCTTCGACACGGACTCTTACACGAACCGGCTCGGGCTTGAGGTGCGAGCCGATCGGTTGTCGGTGTTGACGGGGACGCTCGCCGGGATCGGGGCGCCGTTGCATGCGTGGTACGGGGTTCGGGTGTTCACGGACACGGCGTCCGACGACGCGGAGGCCCCTGGCGACCTGGATGCGTTGCTGGCCGTGGAGGAGCGGGCTGGGCGTACGGATCCCTATCGGCAGGTGGCGGCGTTGCTGCACCTGTGCGGGGTTCGGGGTTGAGCGGTCGTTGCTTCACTGCGGGCCTGTGGGGGCTTGTCGCGCAGTTCCCCGCGCCCCTGAAACTGCCCCCGTGCGCCCCTAAGGGGCGCACGGGGGCAGTTTCGTTCCACTACGCCTCCTGGGCGTCCTTCAGGCTCATCGGGCCGTAGATCTTCGTCGTGTCCTCGAACAGGTGCACCTGTTCGATGCCGCCTGCGAGAAGGTCCTTCCAGTACTCACCGATCCAGGACTCGGCGTCCCCCTGCGTCGTGAACTCCTCGGGCTCCACCGCGGGCTGGACCTCCGCCCCGTCGGTGTTCTCGAACCGCCACGTCCATGCCGCCATGTACGCCTCCAAGATATGAACCGCTGCAGACCAGGAACCGGATCTTGATCCGGCTCCTGGTCCGAGAGCCTAGCCGGACGCGCAAGACCAGCGGGGACACGCGAAAATCAGGTTTGTGGAACTCACTCTGCTCGGCACCGGCGCCCCCGCGGGTCTCCCCCGCCCCGACTGTGCGTGCGCGGCCTGTACCGGCGCGCTCGGCGTGAACGCGCGGGCGGCCACCGCGCTGCTCGTGGACGGCACGCTGCTGCTCGACCTCACCCCCGGCGCCGTACTGGCGGCGGCCCGCGCCGGGCACTCGCTGGCCGGCGTACGGCAGGTGCTGCTGTCGCATCCGCACGACGGGCCCGCCGTGGAGGTGCCGGCGGGCCTCCCGCAGCCCGGACGGGTGCCGGACGGGCGGGAGTTGGCGCTGCTGACCGGGCACCGGGTGCGCGCGGTCCCGATGGACTCCCCGGGTACGGGATACGCGGTGACCGGCCCGGACGGACAGCGGCTGCTGTATCTGCCGCCGGGCGCGGCACCGTCCGGGCTCGACGCGAACGGGAACGGGAACGGGAACAGTCCCTCGTACGACATGGTCCTCGCGGACGTCGTCGGGCGGCCGGACGCCCTGGCCCGGCTGCGGGCGGCGGGCGCGCTCGGCCCGGCCACGGATGTCGTCGCCGTCCACCTGGACCATGACGTTCCCCCGGGTGCCGAGTTGCGGCGCCGGCTCGCGGCGGCGGGCGCGCGGGCGGTGCCGGACGGTACGACGTTGACGGTCGGCGTCTACGAGGACGTACCGGACGTGCCCCGGCGGACGCTGGTGCTGGGCGGTGCGCGGTCGGGGAAGTCGGTGGAGGCGGAGCGGCGGCTGGAGGCGTTCCCGGACGTGCTGTACGTGGCCACGGGCGGGACGCGCAACGGGGACGGCGAGTGGGCGGCGCGGGTGCACGCGCATCGGGAGCGGCGGCCGGGGTCGTGGCGTACCACCGAGACCTGCGACCTCGTACCGCTGCTGAAGGACGACGGGGCGCCGCTGCTCATCGACTGTCTGTCGCTGTGGCTGACGGACGCGATGGACCGGGTGGGGGCGTGGGACGACGCGGAGTGGGCGGGCGGTGGCGAACGGGAGTTGCGGCGGCTGGTACGGGAGTTGACGGCGGCGGTCCGGTCGACACGGCGGACTGTCGTCGCCGTCTCCAACGAGGTGGGGTCCGGGATCGTGCCCGCCACCGCGTCCGGGCGGCGGTACCGGGACGAGCTCGGGCGGCTGAACTCGGCGTTCGGGGCGGAGTGTGAGCACGTTCTGTTGGTGGTGGCGGGGCAGGCGGTTGTGCTGCGGGGGTAAGCGCGGGGGCCCCGGCGGCCTGTGGTTCGGTGTCGGCCCGTGGGGGCTGGTCGCGCAGTTCCCCGCGCCCCTGAAGGGGCGCTGCCCCCACACAGAGCTGGCGTTACGCCGGAGTGCCCTTCCTCGCGATGATCCGGTAGGTGTTCGCGAAGCGGGTTCTGCGGAGGAGGGGGGCCAGGGTGTGGTCCAGGGCCGTGGTCAGGGCCAGGAGTGGGAGTGCCGCCCTGAGCAGGGATGTGCGGCGGGCCGGGAGTGCTCGGGTGAGGGCCAGGGAGAGGGCGCCCGTCAGGTCGTACGGGATGTGGGGTTCCCGGCGGTCCGTCGCGATGACCGTGCAGTGCTGGGACTCCAGTTCCGCCACCAGGTTGGCCAGCGGCATGAGGTGGAGGTGACGTGGCTGGGCGTACCAGGGCCACCACTTGCCCAGCAGGGTGCCGAACGCGCAGTGCGGGTCCGGGACTTCGATCAGGAGGTGGCCGCCGGGGCGCAGGGCCCTGAGGGCCGCGCGGAGTTCCTCGCGGGGGTCCGGGGTGTGTTCCAGGTGATGGAACATGCTGACGACGTCGTAACGGGCCCGCAGTCGGTTGACGATGGCCGGGTCGGTGAGGCGGCCTCGGTGGGCCTCCTCGATGTGGCCGGCGGTACGGGCCTTCTGGACGAGGCGCGTGGTGTCCACGCCGTCGAAGGCCGTGTACGGGAAATAGCGCTTCGCCGCCGCCGGGAAGGCCCCGTCGCCCGTCCCGACGTCGAGCCAGCTCTCCGGTTCGCGGAAGGCGAGCATCGCCCGGGCCGCCGCGCGGTGTCTGCGGGGCGGGACGGGGTGGGAGGCCTCGGGCAGGTCCTGGTGGTGGAGGGCGAGGCCCTCCGCGGTGAGGCGCGGGTTCTGGAAGGCGTGGGCGCAGTCGCGGCACTCGTCGACGACGAACGTGCCCGGGCCTCCCTGTCCTCGCTGCCGCAGGTCGGGCGTGCGCAGGCGGGTGCGCAGCCGTTTGGAACCGCACCAGGGGCAGTCCTCGCGGCGCGGCTCGTGGAACCCGTCGGTCTCCGGTGGGACGGTCGCCTTCGGGGCGGGGGACATGGGCGGCTCCTGCTGAAGCGGTGCACTGCTGCGGTGCGCTGAAGCGCCGTGCGACATTACGCATCAAAACGTTACGTAGGGGATCGCCGTCCCGGGTGCAATGACATGGCTCCAACGTGACGGCACCCTGTTCGATCGCTGCCGGTACTGTTCGGCGAATGAGCTCGCTTAATCTCGACGACTTCACCGATCTGATCGAGCGCCCCGACGGCGGAGTGCGCCGCGACGCGGAGGCGCGCCGGGAGCGCCAGATCGTGCCGCCCGGGTCGCTCGGGCGCCTCGACGACCTGGGTGAGTGGCTGGCGGCGGCACAGTCCTCGGTGCCGGTACGGCCGGTCGAACGACCGCGTGTGGTGCTGTTCGCGGGGGATCACGGGATTGCCGGGCAGGGTGTGTCGGCGCGCCCCGCCGGCAGTGCCGAGCGGTCCGTGCGGGCGGTTCTCGACGGCTCCAGCCCTGTCGCCGTGCTCGCGCGGCGGCTCGGGGTTCCCGTACGGGTCGTCGACATGGCCCTGGACTGCGAGCCGGACGCGCTGCCCGCCGAGGTCGCGGGGCACCGGACACGGCGTGGCAGCGGGCGGATCGACGTCGAGGACGCGCTGACCCTTCAGGAGGCGGAGGCCGCCTTCCTGGCGGGGGTCGCCGTGGCCGACGAGGAAGCCGACTCCGGTACGGATCTGGTGGTCCTGGGCGATGTGAGCGTGGGCGGGACCACGGCCGCGTCGGTGCTGGTGGCCGCGTTGTGCGGGACGGACGCGTCCGTCGTCACCGGGCGGGGCGGGCTGCCGATCGACGACCTGGCGTGGATGCGCAAGTGCGCCGCGATCCGCGACGCGCTGCGGCGCGCCCGGCCGGTGCTCGGGGACCAGTTGCAGCTGCTGGCGACGGTCGGCGGCGCCGACCTCGCCGCGATGACCGGGTTCCTGCTGCAGAGCGCCGTACGCAAGATGCCGGTGATCCTGGACGGTGTGGTGTCGGCCGCGTGTGCGCTGGTCGGGCAGCGGGTCGCCTTCCGGGCGCCGGACTGGTGGCTCGCCGGTCACAACAGCGGGGAGCCGGCCCAGGCGAAGGCCCTGGACCGGATGGCGCTGGAGCCGCTGCTCGACCAAGGGGTGACCGTGGGCGAGGGAGCGGGGGCACTGCTGGCCCTCCCGCTGGTCCAGGCCGCGGCGGCACTGGCCGCGGAGCTGCCGGAGAAGCCCGAGGAACTGGAGAAGCCGGAGGAGCCCGAGGAGCCGGGCGAGCCGGAGGAGCCCGAAGCCGTCTGACCGTCCGGCCACCAGCGGGCATATGGGGCATGTCATGCGACATGCCCCATATGATCACTCCTCATGGGAGATACCCGGGTCACGCCCAACGTTCAGCGAAGTGCCAGTACCGCCGCCTCACGGCGGGCCGCCGCGTTCGCCGTCTGGTATCTGCGGGTCGTGACCTTCGTCAACCTGCTCAGCGCGGTGTGGGTCTCCTTCGGGAACGACGTACGGCGGCACAACGAGGAGAACTACTTCACGCCGTACCTGCTGACCGCCGGCTTCGCCTCCGGTGTGTTCACGATGTTCCTCGCGATCACCATGCGGCGCCGCAAGCGGGCCGCCTGGATCCTGAACATCGTGATCAGCTCGCTGTTCCTGCTGCTGTTCGGGTTCGCCATGTACTTCGCGGACATCCGGGGACACGCGCAGAACTGGGTCTCGCTCGTCCTCACCGCAGCCTTCGTCGCCGCACTCCTCGTGGGGCGGAGGGAGTTCTACGCCAAGGGCGACCGGTCCAACCCGCGGCTCGCCGCCGCCGTCGCGGTCGGCGGCCTGCTCGTCTGTTCCCTCCTCGCGGCGCTCCTCGTCACCGTCGCCAACGAGGCGCACGACACCCACAGTTCGACGTTCCTGGAGCGCTGGGGCTACGGCACGATGCGGCTGATCTCCGTCGCCACCGACGACTCGGGCTTCGCCGGCATCACCACGCCGAACTGGGTCGACGTCTTCATCAACGTGATCAGTACGGTGCTGATCCTCGCCGTCTTCTACGCCGCCTTCCGCTCCCGTCGTGCCGTCGACCCGCTCACCGAGGACGACGAGGCCCGGCTGCGCGCCCTCCTCGACCGGCAGGGCGACCGCGACTCCCTCGGCTACTTCGCCCTGCGCCGCGAGAAGAGCGTCGTCTGGTCCCCCACCGGCAAGGCCGCCGTCGCCTACCGCGCGCTGGGCGGGGTCTCCCTGGCCGCCGGTGATCCGATCGGCGACCCGGAGGCCTGGCCCGGCGCCATCGAACCGTGGCTCGCCGAGGCCCGCGCCCACGGCTGGATCCCGGCCGTGATGGGAGCCGGCGAGGAGGCCGGCACGGTGTACGCGCGGCACGGCCTGGACGCCCTCGAACTCGGCGACGAGGCCATCGTGGAGACCGCAGAGTTCACCCTGGACGGACGGGCCATGCGCACCGTCCGGCAGGCATACAACCGGGTCAAGCGGGCCGGACACACCGTGCGCATCCGGCGCCACGCCGACATCCCGGCCGCCGAGATGACGTACCTCCTGCAGCGCGCAGACGACTGGCGGGACGGCGCCACCGAGCGCGGGTTCAGCATGGCCCTCGGGCGGCTCGGCGATCCGGCCGACGGGCAGTGCGTGATGCTCGAGTGCACCGACAGCCGCGCGGGAGAGCCGGGCGAGTTGAAGGCACTGCTCTCCTTCGTGCCCTGGGGGCCGCGCGGGCTGTCGCTCGACCTCATGCGGCGCGACCGCGACTCCGACAACGGGCTGATGGAGTTCATGGTGATCGAACTTCTCCAGCGTGCGCAGGAGATCGGGATCACTCAGGTCTCACTCAACTTCGCGATGTTCCGTTCCGTCTTCGAACGTGGCGGGCGCATCGGCGCGGGGCCGGTACTGAGGCTGTGGCGCTCGCTGCTCAGCTTCTTCTCCCGCTGGTGGCAGATCGAGTCGCTGTACCGCGCCAACGCGAAGTACCGGCCCATCTGGGAGCCCCGGTTCCTGCTCTTCGAGAAGAGCGCGGACCTGCCGCGCATCGGTATCGCCGCCGCGCGCGCGGAGGGCTTCCTGGAGGCGCCGGGACTGCCGAAGTGGGTGCACCGCAGGCACCTGGAGTCGAAGAGATGAGCACGTGGATGGACACGCACGGATGAGGGCCGGAGCATGAGCACGGTCGTCCGCCGGTCCCGGGCCGAATGGGGGCGGCTGTACGTCGCCGTCCGTGGGCCCCTGTTCCGGCGGCGGTGGCGGGCGCTGCCCATGACGCTCGGCGTCGTGTGTCTGACCGCGCTCATCCAGTTCACGCAGAACCGGTCCTGGGGTTACGGATTCGTCCAGGACGTCGGTGCCGTCCGCGCCGAGGACCCCCTCTGGCTCGCCCTGCTGCGCACCCCGCTCTCCCTCTTCGTGCCCGCCCCCGACCTGCCCGTCTGGGGCGCCCTCGCGCAGATCCTGATCGTCTTCGGTCTCGCCGAGATCTGCCTGGGCTGGTGGCGCACCCTCACCGTCGCGTACGTCGCCACCCTCGCCGGCACGCTCTACGCGCGCGTGGGCATCGCCGTGGGCCCGGCGGGCTTCCTGGGGCTGCCCGGCACGGACGCGCACATCGTGGACACCGGTCCGTCGGCGGCCGTGGTGGGCCTCGCCGTGTTCCTGGGGTGGCGCTACCGGGCGTATGTGACCGCGGGTGCGGTGATCGTCGCGATGGTGGTGGAGGTGGTTCTGAAGGACAACCTCGCCGGCAAGGAGCATCTGGCGGCCATCGTGGCCGTAGTCGTCCTGTGCGGGGTCTCGGCGCTGCGTCACCGGCGTACGGCGGGAGCGCGGGCCGGTTCGGGGTCGGGTTTGCCGCCGATCAGGTCCTGGATGCGGCGCCTGGGGCCGGACCAGCGGCGGTCGTGGCGGTAGGCGCGCAGGGTCGAGCGTGAGCGGGCGCGGGGGCGGCGGCCGTAGAAGCGCTTGGCCCAGGGGGAGGCGGGGCGAGCCAGGCGGATCGCGCCGAGGATCGCGACAAAGGGGACGATCACTCCGAAGATCGCCGTGCGGGCCTTGCCCTTGCTCAGGGCGATGAGGGAGAAGAGGAAGTTGACGCCGACGCTGGCCATGGCCTCGCCCCGGTTCTGGACGTCCTCGTCGCTGAGGTCGTTCACCCCGAACGGCAGGAAGCCCAGGAGGACCAGGCCGACCAGTGCCGCCGTCAGCACCACCACCTCGACGCTCTGCCGGCCGGCCTCCGTCCAGTAGACGTCGTCGAGGTGCAGGATCAGCGCGAACTCGTCCAGCACCAGGCCGGCCCCCATCCCGAAGAGCACCGCGCACAGCCCCGCGCCGAACCCGTGCTGCCCGCTGGCCACGGCCCCGAACCCGCCCACGACGGTCAGTACGACACCGGGGACGACGTGGTGGATGTGCATCCCGCCCGCCTTGACGTTCCCGAACGGTCCCTTGCCCGCGCGGATCATCCGGGTGACGACCCGGGTGATGAGGAACGTCAGTACGAAGGCGGCGAGCGCCAGGAGCAGCGGCAGCTTGCCCGGTTCGACGATGTTCCGATCCAGCCAATGACCCATGAGCGCACTTTATCCAGGTATCGACCTATAACGGCTGCTTGTGCGCCGCGACCTGGGCAGTTCCCGACCCGCCGGGTACTCTGCGCCGGTGTCCACGCCTCCGCCCCAGCCCACGCCGTCCGGCCCGCCCACCCCCGCCACCGGGCTCCGGTTCGCCTTCGGCACGCTGACCGTGGTGCCGGTGAGAGTGATCCGCTGGGACCGGGACGCGGCGCGCGGCGGCATGGTGTGGGCGCCGGTGGTGGGTCTGGCCGTCGGCGCGTGTGCCGCCGGGGTCGGGCTGGTCCTCCTGTTCCTGGGCGCCGGCGCGCTGCTCGCCGCCGTCGCCACGGCCGCCGTGCCCGCCGTCCTCACCCGGGGTCTGCATCTCGACGGTCTCGCGGACACCGCCGACGGACTGGGCAGCGGCAAGCCCGCCGAGGACGCGCTGCGCGTCATGAAGCAGTCGGACATCGGCCCGTTCGGTGTGCTCACCCTCGTGTTCGTGCTGCTGGCCCAAGTTGCCGCGCTCGCTGAGGCGTACGGCGACTCCTGGGCCCGGGGCGCCCTCGCCGCCGTCGTCTCGGCGACCACCGCCCGGCTCGCCCTCACCCTGGCCGCCCGTACCGGCGTGCCGCCCGCCCGGCCCGAGGGGCTGGGGGCGGCGGTGGCGGGAACGGTGCCCGTTCGCTCCGCGTTGCTGGTGGCGGTCCTGGTGACGGTCGCGGCGGCCGGCTTCGGCGCGTTCTTCGGCGCGTTCGACATCGTCCGTACCGCCTTCGCGGTCATCGCGGGCTGCGCCGCCGCCGACCGCCTGCTGCAGCGCTGTACACGCCGTTTCGGCGGGGTCACCGGCGATGTCTTCGGCGCCCTCGCGGAGACGGCCGCGACGGCCGCACTGGTCGTGCTGTCGTTGCGCTGAGGGCTGCGACTGCGGCTACGGCTGTGGCTGCGCGGTGGGTTTCAGGTGAACGTTCGCAGGAATGAGCGAAACCGGCTGCCGAGCGTAGGCTCGTGCCGGGTGTACCACCCCCGGTACCGACCGCCCCCCAGGGCCGGATTTAGGGTCGCTTGTCGGGCCTGGTCGACCCATTCCACTCGGCCACAGAGTCTCTTCAGACGGACTTTTCAGACGGAAGCGAGAATTCACCACCGTGACTGCTCTCACTCTCAGTACCGCTGCGGCGCCCGGCCTTCGGGCCGACGCGATCGTCGTCGGTGTCGCCAAGAGCGGCAAGGGCCCGGTCGTCGCACCGGGCGCCGAGGCCGTGGACAAGGCGTACGACGGCAAGCTCGCCGACGTCCTGGGGACCCTCGGTGCCTCCGGTGCCGAGGGCGAGGTGACCAAGCTGCCCGCCCCGGCCGGCTTCAAGGCACCCGTCGTCGTGGCCGTGGGCCTCGGCGCACTGCCCGAGAAGGACGAGACCTTCAACGCCGAGTCGCTGCGCCGGGCCGCCGGAGTGGCCGCCCGCACCCTCGCCGGTGCCAAGAAGGCCGCCTTCGCCCTGCCGATCGAGGACGCCGCCGACGCCGGCGCGATCGGCGAGGGCGCGCTGCTCGGGGCGTACTCCTTCGACGCGTACAAGGAGATCGGCAGGAACGGCAAGGACGCGAAGAACGGCAAGGCGCCGCTCGCCGAGGTCACCCTGCTCGGCGGCAAGCCCCGTGACGCCGCGTTCAAGGCGGCCGTCGCCCGCGCCACCGCCGTCTCCGAGGAGCTCAACCGGGCCCGCGACCTGATCAACACCCCGCCGAACGACCTCAACCCGGAGGCCTTCGCCGCCGTCGCGCAGGCCGCGGCCGAGGAGCACGGCATCAAGGTGACGGTGCTCGACGAGGAGGCACTGGAGGAGGGCGGCTACGGCGGCATCCTCGGTGTCGGCGTCGGCTCCGCCGCCGGGCCCCGGCTGGTGAAGCTGACGTACACGCACGAGGCGGCGAGCAAGCACCTCGCGTTCGTCGGCAAGGGCATCACCTACGACTCGGGCGGCATCTCGCTCAAGCCCGCCGGGCACAACGAGACGATGAAGTGCGACATGAGCGGTGCGGCGGCGGTCTTCGCCGCGGTCGTCGCCGCCGCGCGGCTCGGCCTCCAGGTCAACGTCACCGGCTGGCTGGCGCTCGCCGAGAACATGCCGTCCGGCTCCGCCACCCGTCCCGGTGACGTGCTGCGCATGTACAGCGGCAAGACCGTCGAGGTCCTGAACACCGACGCCGAGGGCCGTCTCGTCCTCGCCGACGCCCTGTGGGCCGCCTCGGCGGAGAAGCCGGACGCGATCGTCGACGTGGCGACGCTGACCGGCGCGATGGTGCTGGCGCTGGGCAGCCGGACGTACGGGATCATGGCGAACGACGACGCGTTCCGCTCCGCGGTGCACGAGGCCGCCGAGGAGGTCGGGGAGCCGGCGTGGCCGATGCCGCTGCCGGACCACCTGAAGAAGGGGATGGATTCGCCCACGGCCGACATCGCGAACATGGGTGAGCGGGCCGGCGGCGGGCTGGTCGCGGGGCTGTTCCTGCGGGAGTTCGTGGGTGAGGGGATCACCTGGGCGCACCTGGACATCGCGGGGCCCGCGTTCAACGAGGGGGGTCCCTTCGGATACACCCCCAAGGGTGGGACCGGGACCGCGGTTCGTACGTTGGTGCGGTTGGCTGAGTTGACCGCTGCCGGCGATCTGGGCTGAGGGTGCTTTAAGGGGCTTTGAGTGGCGGGACCCCGTGGGCGGGTAGTCCGGGGTCCCGTTGCGCCTCACAGCTCGGCACCTGGTGTGGTCTGGCGGCTGCCGGTCGTGCGTGGCTTGTCGCGCAGTTCCCCGCGCCCCTCAGGTCAGACTCGTTGCCGCCCTCCTACGAGGGTGGGGTGTCCGTCACACAGGCCCGGCGTCTCGTCCGGGTCCGACAGGTGCGAAGATGGGCTCGGCAGGATAGGGCCCCCACCACAGGGCCGAAGAAAGAGCGGCCGGACACCAGCCGCCGCCCGGTCACTGACGACCGGCGTACGGCGCAATGCATGGAGGACGTGACGTGGCGAACGACGCCAGCACCGTTTTCGACCTAGTGATCCTCGGCGGTGGCAGTGGCGGTTACGCCGCGGCGCTGCGCGGGGCCCAGCTGGGGCTTGACGTCGCCCTGATCGAGAAGGACAAGGTCGGCGGCACCTGCCTGCACCGGGGATGCATCCCCACCAAGGCCCTGCTCCACGCGGGCGAGATCGCCGACCAGGCCCGCGAGAGCGAGCAGTTCGGCGTGAAGACCACCTTCGAGGGCATCGACATCCAGGGCGTCCACAAGTACAAGGACGAGGTCATCTCGGGCCTGTACAAGGGGCTCCAGGGCCTCGTCGCCTCTCGCAAGGTCACCTACATCGAGGGTGAGGGGCGGCTCTCCTCCCCCACCTCCGTCGACGTGAACGGGCAGCGGATCCAGGGCCGCCACGTCCTGCTGGCGACCGGCTCCGTGCCGAAGTCGCTGCCGGGCCTGGAGATCGACGGCAACCGGATCATCTCCTCGGACCACGCCCTCGTCCTGGACCGGGTGCCGCAGTCGGCGATCGTCCTCGGCGGCGGTGTCATCGGCGTCGAGTTCGCCTCCGCGTGGAAGTCCTTCGGTACGGACATCACGATCATCGAGGGCCTCAAGCACCTGGCCCCCCTCGAGGACGAGAACTCCTCCAAGCTTCTTGAGCGCGCGTTCCGCAAGCGCGGCATCAAGTTCAACCTGGGCACCTTCTTCTCGAAGGCCGAGTACACCGCGAACGGCGTCAAGGTCACCCTGGCCGACGGCAAGGAGTTCGAGGCCGAGCTGCTGCTCGTGGCCGTCGGCCGCGGGCCCGTCTCCGCCGGTCTCGGCTACGAGGAGCAGGGCGTCGCGATGGACCGCGGCTATGTCCTGGTCGACGAGTACATGCGGACGAACGTCCCGACCATCTCCGCCGTCGGTGACCTGGTCCCGACGCTCCAGCTCGCGCACGTCGGCTTCGCCGAGGGCATCCTGGTGGCGGAGCGTCTGGCCGGTCTGAAGGCCGTGCCGATCGACTACGACGGCGTGCCCCGGGTGACGTACTGCCACCCCGAGGTCGCCTCCGTGGGCATCTCCGAGGCCAAGGCCAAGGAGATCTACGGTGCGGACAAGGTCGTCGCTCTGAAGTACAGCCTCGCGGGCAACGGCAAGAGCAAGATCCTCAAGACCGCGGGCGAGATCAAGCTCGTCCAGGTCAAGGACGGTGCCGTGGTCGGCGTCCACATGGTCGGCGACCGCATGGGCGAGCAGGTCGGCGAAGCCCAGCTGATCTACAACTGGGAGGCGCTGCCGTCCGAGGTCGCGCAGCTCATCCACGCCCACCCGACGCAGAGCGAGGCGCTCGGCGAGGCCCACCTGGCCCTGGCCGGCAAGCCGCTGCACGCCCACGACTGACCCTCGGTCGACGGACGACGACACAGACTTCCGCAATTTCGTAAGGAGCAACCGAAACCATGGCGGTTTCCGTAACCCTTCCGGCGCTCGGTGAGAGCGTCACCGAGGGCACTGTCACCCGGTGGCTGAAGGCCGAGGGCGAGCGCGTCGAGGCCGACGAGCCGCTGCTGGAGGTGTCGACCGACAAGGTCGACACCGAGATCCCCTCGCCCGTCTCCGGCATCCTCGCGTCCATCAAGGTCGCCGAGGACGAGACCGTTGAGGTCGGCGCCGAGCTGGCCCTCATCGACGACGGCACGGGCGCGCCCGCAGCCGCCCCTGCCCCGGCCGCCGAGCCCGCCCCGGCTCCGGCCCCCGAGCCCGTGGCCGCTCCGGCTGCCCCGGCCCCGGTGGCCGAGGCTCCGGCCGCTCCGGCCCCTGCCCCCGCTGCGGCTCCCGCCGGTGGTGCCTCCGGCACCGACGTCACCCTTCCGGCGCTCGGTGAGAGCGTCACCGAGGGCACCGTCACCCGCTGGCTGAAGCAGGTCGGCGAGGAGGTCGCGGAGGACGAGCCCCTGCTGGAGGTCTCCACCGACAAGGTCGACACGGAGATCCCGGCGCCGGTCGCCGGCATCCTGCTGGAGATCGTGGTCGGCGAGGACGAGACCGCCGAGGTCGGCGCCAAGCTGGCCGTGATCGGCGCCCCGGGTGCCGCTCCGGCGGCTGCCCCGGCTCCGGCCGCACCGGCTCCGGTCCAGGCCGCGGCTCCGGCGCCCGCTCCGGCAGCGCCCGTCGCGCCTCCGGCCCCCGTGGCCCCGGCCGCCCCGGCCCCGGCTCCGGTCCAGGCCGCGGCTCCGGTCGCTCCCCCGGCTCCCGCGCCGGCCGCGCCCGCCCCGGTGGCTCCGGCCGCTCCGGCGCCCGCCGCCGCCCCCGCCACCTCCGGTGACGAGGGTGCCTACGTCACCCCGCTGGTGCGCAAGCTCGCCGCCGAGAACGGCGTCGACCTGGGCTCCGTCAAGGGCACCGGCGTCGGCGGTCGCATCCGCAAGCAGGACGTCCTGGCCGCCGCCGAGGCGGCGAAGGCCGCCGCTGCAGCTCCGGCGCCCGCCGCCGCAGCCGCTGCTCCGGCAGCCAGGAAGGCGCCGACCCTGGAGGCTTCCCCCCTCCGTGGCCAGACCATCAAGATGCCCCGCATCCGCAAGGTCATCGGCGACAACATGGTCAAGGCGCTGCACGAGCAGGCGCAGCTGTCCTCGGTCGTCGAGGTCGACATCACGCGCCTGATGAAGCTCCGCGCGCAGGCGAAGGACTCCTTCGCGGCCCGCGAGGGCGTCAAGCTCTCCCCGATGCCGTTCTTCGTGAAGGCGGCGGCCCAGGCGCTGAAGGCCCACCCGGCCGTCAACGCCCGGATCAACGTCGAAGAGGGCACGATCACCTACTTCGACACCGAGAGCGTCGGTATCGCGGTGGACTCCGAGAAGGGCCTGATGACCCCGGTCATCAAGCACGCGGGCGACCTCAACATCGCCGGTATCGCCAAGGCCACGGCCGAGCTCGCGGGCAAGGTCAGGGCCAACAAGATCACCCCGGACGAGCTGTCCGGCGCGACCTTCACCATCTCCAACACCGGCTCGCGCGGTGCGCTCTTCGACACGATCATCGTGCCGCCGAACCAGGTCGCGATCCTGGGCATCGGCGCGACGGTCAAGCGCCCGGCGGTCATCGAGACGGAGGAGGGCACGGTCATCGGCGTACGCGACATGACGTACCTGACCCTGTCCTACGACCACCGTCTGGTCGACGGCGCCGACGCGGCCCGTTACCTGACGGCCGTCAAGGCGATCCTGGAGGCGGGCGAGTTCGAGGTCGAGCTCGGCCTGTAACCAGCGCCTGGGATGTACGTGTACGACGGTGCCCCGTCCGGATCCTTCCGGACGGGGCACCGTCCTATGCCGTGCACCACTTTCCGGCCAACTGGCTCTTTTCAATTGATCCAATTACCCGGACACACAGCAAACAAAAAGCGAAAGGATTGATTCCTCTCAGGGCATACAAAAGAACTCGAACCCCTCGTGTTTCTTTTTAATTCACCTTGCTCTTGGCCGGAACCAGCCCATACGATCACCGAGGCGCCAAGGTGGTGGTTCCTCAAGGGGATGAGGTTCCGCCATCGACTGGGGGGGTGCTCCGGCAAAGCCAAGGCGGTGCTTATCCCTGCCCCTCCGTTTCCCTTCATGCACCATCGGATCGCACGAAAAGGAACGGAACCCAAGAAATGTCTCTCAGTAGAAGCAAGAGATTCGCCCTCGCCCTGGCGGGCGCGGCGGTTCTCACCCTCGGCGGCGCGGGAATCGCGTCGGCCGGCACGGACGGCGGCGCCGTCTACAACCCGACCGGCGGCTCGCAAGTCTGGTTCAAGTCGTACGGCGACCACATCTGGGTCAAGGACACCGACGCCGACGGGCACTCCGCCGTCGGCTGGTCGTACGTCCCGTACGACGGGGTGAACACCACGAACTGGGTGACGAGCGGCAACGGCGACTCGGGCGACTTCAACTACGACTTCACCGAGAACGCCTACGTCTACTACAAGGCGTGCGTCGGCGAGTCGGGTACGGGCGACTACTTCTCCTGCAACAGCAGCTGGTACTACGGCATCGCCTGACCAGCTTCCGAGACTCTCGCGGGGCGGGCGGCCGGCCGCCCGCCCCGTGCTGGAAGGCGACATGAAAACACTGCGTATCCTGCTGACCGCCTTTCTGGCCACGGGACTTGCCACCGGTTGCTCGGCGGACGAGATGAGCGCCCCGGCACCCGTGAAGGTCGGTCCCGTCTCCACACCAACGGCGGCGACCACGACGAAAATGCCTCTCGCGGCCTATCTGCCGACCGAGACCGAGCTCAACACCCTGGCCAGGGCCCAGACTTCGCTCCTACGTGACTGCATGTCCGAGTACGGCTTCACCGACAGCCGGATCGAGGTGCCCTCGGACTGGCTGATGTTCGAGGACATCGGCGAGGGCACCGACCTTCCGGTCACCCTCGAACAGGCACAGCAGTACGGTTACCACCCGGCCGGCACCGACACCGGCGGCGACAGCGACGACCAGGAGAGCGGTTCGGACTCCGACTCCACGTCCGGCCTGCCCGCGCTGGCGACCGGGGACAAGGAGACCGAGATGCTGGTGGCCAACGGCACGGCGGTCGCGGGCGCCTCCGCCCCCGCCGGTCAGCGGGTGAACGGCAAGGAGATCCCCGAGGGGGGCTGTGCCGGCCGCGCCCAGCAGACGATCGCCAAGAACACTCCCGAACTGAAGAAATTCGGCTCGGACAACGCCGACCCGCTGAACGCCATTCTGGAAATACGGGCGGAATCCCACAGCAGCGCCATGCAGACCGACCTCTTCGAAAAAATGGAGAAATCATGGTCCGCATGCATGAAGAAATCCGGTTTCTCGTACGGCAGCCTGAAATCCGCCGCCGGGGACGGCGAATGGTCCACCAATCAGGTGGCCAGTGAGCGGGAGATATCGGTGGCCACGGCCGATGTGAAATGCCGGATGTCCGCCAATTACCTGGGCGTGACCGAAGCCGTGTTCCTCGCCTACGAGAAGCAGGCCGTCGAGGACAACGCCGAACTGCTACAGGCCGTGCGCGACTACTACGACGCGATGCTGCGCAACGCGGCCAAGGTCGTGTGACCGATGGCCGAAGTTCGACCGGATCCGGAGCCGGTGTCGGGGCCGGAGCGGGAGTCCGACCCGGCGGGCGGAACGTCCGCACTCGTGCGGCGGCGCCGCGTCCTGGCCCTGGTGGCCGGGGGCGCGGCGCTGTTCGCGGGCGGCGGTGTGGCCGCCTCCCTGTACGTCAAGTCCCCCGCCCAGGCCGTCGCCGACACCAGGGCACCCGAGCCCGACGTGCTCACCGCGGAGGTCGAGCGGCGGGTACTCGCCGACACGGTCGTCCTGCGCGGCACCGTCCGCGCGGGCCGGACCGTCACGGTGACGCCGTCCGCGTCCGCCGCCGGAGACAGCGGGGCCGGCGGGTCGGTCATCGCGTCCAAGCTGCCGTACGCCGCCGGTGACGACGTACGGGCGGGCAAGGTGGTCGCCGAGGTGTCCGGGCGCCCGGTGATCGCCCTGAAGGGCCGGGTCGCCGCGTACCGGGATCTCAAGCCCGGCTCGAAGGGCGACGACGTGACCCAGCTCCAGCGGGCACTGACCGGTCTCGGGTACGGCAGCGGCGGCGACACCACGGGTTCTTTCGGCACCGGCACCCAGGACGCCGTCGAGCGTCTGTACGCCGACCTCGGCTACGACCCGAGGCCCGCCTCGACCGGCGGTGAGGAGGCGGCGGCCCAGGCGGTGGAGAGCGCGGAGGACTCCGTCCGCAACGCCGAACGGATGCTGGAGGACGCCGAGGCGGTGGAGAAGCCGGACGTCACCCAGGTGAAGCGGGCCCGTGAGGACCTGGCGGACGCCCGGCAGGACCTCGCGGCGGCCCGGCTGGAGGCGGGGGCGATGCTGCCGGCCGCCGAGGTCGTCTTCCTGCCCTCCTTCCCGGCCCGCCTGGACGCGGTCGGCGCGGTCGTCGGTGAGCCCGTCTCCGGCACCCTGCTGACCCTGTCCTCGGGCGATCTCGTGGTCCAGGGCGGTGCGGCGGCCGACGAGAAGACGCTGCTGCGCAAGGGCCAGAAGGCCCAGATCCTGTCCGAACTGACCGGCAAGGAGTTCGCGGGCAGGGTGTCCACGGTGGCGACGGCCCCGACGCCGAGCGGCGGCCAGGGTTCGGGGAGCGGCTCGGGGAGTTCCGGCGGCTCCGGGGGTTCCGGGAGCTCGGGCGGCTCCGGAAGCTCCGGGGGCGACACCGCCACGTACGCCGTGGTGGTCGTCCCGGACACGGCGCTGCCCAGATCACTCACCGGCCAGAACGTCCGTATCACCGTCACCTCGGCAGCCACCGGCGGCAAGGTGCTGGTGGTCCCGGTCGCCGCGGTCACCTCCGGCACCGACGGCCGGACCACCGTGACGGTGCTGCACGGGGCGCGCCGTGAGCGCGTGGAGGTCCGTACGGGCGCGACCGGGGACGGATACGTCCAGGTCACGCCCGTGAGCGGCGCGAGCGGCAGCGGGAGTCTCGACGCCGGCGACCCGGTCGTCGTGGGCACGGCGTCATGACGGAGCCCGCGACGGCGCCAGAGGTGGCCTCCGCTCCCCCGCCCGTCATCGAGTTCCGCGGGGTCGGGCTGACCTACCCCGGGCCGCCCCCGGTGCCCGCGCTGCGCCCCTGTGACCTGACCGTCCTCACCGGCGACTACGTGACGGTCGTAGGCCCGTCCGGGTCGGGGAAGTCGACGTTCCTGAACATCGCCGGGCTGCTCGACCGGCCTACGTCGGGGCGCTATCTCCTCGACGGGGTGGACACCGGGGCGGTCCGGGACGCCGGGCGGACCGCGCTGCGAGGGCGGCGTATCGGGTTCGTGTTCCAGTCGTTCCATCTGCTGGCGCACCGCAGCGCCCTGGAGAACGTCACCCTCGCGCTTCTCTACAACGGCACCCCGCGCGGACAACGGCCCGCGCTCGCCAGGGAGGCTCTGGAACGCGTGGGTCTGGGCCAC
Source organism: Streptomyces sp. NBC_01390 (assembly GCF_045040105.1). NCBI lineage: Bacteria > Bacillati > Actinomycetota > Actinomycetes > Kitasatosporales > Streptomycetaceae > Streptomyces > Streptomyces sp. NBC_01390. The sequence continues at coordinate 3,366,327 of NZ_CP109551.1, forward strand.
CGGGTGGACGCCGTGCCGTCGCGGCTGTCCGGCGGCGAACGGCAGCGGGTGGCCATCGCCCGTGCCGTGGTGGCCCGTCCCTCGCTCCTGCTGTGCGACGAGCCGACCGGCAACCTCGACACGGTCACCGCGGAGTCGGTGCTGAGCCTCCTCGACCAGCTCCACCGTGAGGGCATGACCCTGCTCGTCATCACCCACGACCGCGAGGTCGCCGCCCGCGGCCGGCGCACGATCACGATCCGCGACGGCGTCCTGAAGGAGAACGACGCGGCGGCGCGGGAGAGCGGGGTACGGACGTGATCCGCTTCCGGCGTACGCGGGGTGTCCCGGCCGCCGCGCGCCTCACCACCCGGATGAGCGCGCGGGACCTGGTCTCCGAGGCGCTGGGCGGGCTGCTCCAGCGGCCCGGACGGTCGGCGCTGACCAGCCTGGGGACCGTGCTCGGGGTGGGTACGTTCGTCGCCGTGCTCGGGCTGACGGCGACCACCTCCGCCCAGATCGACAGCACCTTCAACGCGCTCACGGCGACCGAGGTGACCGTCGAGGACACCGGCGGGAGCCACGCCGACGACGTGCCGCTGTCCTTCCCGGCCGACGCGCAGCAGCGGATCGAGAAGCTGCACGGCGTCGAACACGCGGGCGTGTACTGGCAGATCCGGCTGGAGGGGCGGGCCGACGACACCGTACGGGCCACCCTGACCGGGGACGCGGGTGACGGGGAGCGCGGGGCGAGCGTCGTCGCGGCGGACCCGGGGCTGCTGCGGGCCGTGGAGCCGACGCTGCGCGAGGGGCGGCTGTTCGGCGCCTGGCACAGCGAGCACCGCCAGCCGGTCGCCGTGCTGGGCGGGGGTCTGGCCTCGCGGCTGGGCATCACCTCGCTGGAGAACGCCCCCGCGGTCCACATCGGCGGCCGGGCGTTCACGGTCGTCGGCATCCTGGACGACGTGGAGCGCGACACAAGCCTGCTGTTGTCGGTGATCGTGCCGCGCACCACCGCCGAGGACATCTGGGGCACCCCGGACAGCGGCAGCCGGGCGAAGATGCTGGTGTCGACGGACGTCGGCGCGGCCCGCCAGATCGCCGACGAGGTGCCCACCGCCCTCGACCCGGCGCACCGTGACCGATTCGGCGCGGTGCCGCCGCCCGACCCGAAGGCACTGCGCTCCTCGGTCTCCTCCGACCTCGGGCAGCTGTTCCTGCTGCTGGCCTGTGTCTGTCTGGTGATCGGCGCGGTGGGCATCGCGAACACCACCCTGGTCGCGGTCCTGGAACGCACCCCGGAGATCGGCCTGCGCCGGGCGCTGGGGGCGCGCGGCATCCATGTGACCGGTCAGTTCCTCACCGAGTCTGCGGTACTGGGGCTGCTCGGCGGTCTGGTGGGGGCCAGCGTGGGCACCCTGGTCGTGGTCGGGGTCGCCGTCGCCCAGCACTGGACAGCGGTGGTGGAACCCCTGACGGTGGCGACGGCACCGGCCGCCGGTATGCTCACGGGCCTTCTCGCGGGGGTGTACCCGGCCTGGCGGGCGGCGCGCGTCCAGCCGGTGGAGGCGCTGCGCCGCTGAGGTTCACGACACCGGCGCCGACTTTCGCGGTGCTGTGGCGTGCGCCCTGTCCGGTCTGTAACCCTCGTCTCACGTACGGCCGCACTCACGCCGGGGACGTCTCCTGACAGGGAGGCGGCCGTATTGTCTACAGGTCACCGCCCCTGGGGCCGAAGCCCCTCCCTCAAGGAGCCCTCATGACCGCGCCCGTCGTCCACTCGCTGCGCGAGCAGATCCGCGAGCACATCGTGGAGGGGATCGTCAGCGGGCGCTGGAAGCCGGGCGAGCGGATCGTGGAGCGCCGGATCGCGACCGAGTTGGAGGTCAGCCAGACTCCCGTACGGGAGGCGCTGCGCGAGCTGGAGTCGCTGCGGCTGATCGAGTCGGCCCCGAACAAGGGCGTGCGCGTACGGAATCTGACCGCCGCCGACCTGGAGGAGAGCTACCCCGTCCGGGCCGGTCTGGAGGCCATCGCGGCGGAGCTGGCGGCGGAGAGGCTGGCGGACGACTGCTCGGCCCTCGAACCGCATGTCGCCGCCCTGTACGAGGCCGACCGCGCCTCGGACGGAACCGGCCAGGTCCGGCACACGGTGGGTTTCCACCGCGAGATGGTGCGCGCGGCCGGGAACTCGGTGCTGCTGCACACCTGGGAGGGGCTGGGCATCGAGGTGTTCACGGCCCTGTCGATCCGCTGGCTGGGGACGGTGCAGCAGTCGTACGCGGAGGAGCACGAGGAGCTTGTCGCCGCGTTCCGTCGCCGGGATCCACGGATCGCCGAGCTGGTGAAGGCCCATGTACTGGGCTGCGCGCCACGCCCCTGACGCAACCGAGCCGAGCGCCGCTCACCTGCGAAAACGATGAAAAATGCGGCACCCCGTGCCCGCCCGAAAGGCACCCCGTGCCTACTTTCTGGTGATCGAGAGGTTTTGCCCTTCAACCCTTTGATCGATCATCGATCAGCGAGTTAGAGTCGCCGACGGGCCCCTACCAGGGCCCACAGCCCTGTCCTGCCAAAGACCAAGGGCACCCCCGAACCCTTACCGACGAGGGAACCCCCTTCGACTGAGGAAGGCGGCGACATGACCGACCCCAAGGCCATCCAGCCGAGTGAGCTCGACCAGCTCCCCGACCGCGACCCGGAGGAGACCGCCGAATGGCAGGCCTCCCTGGACGCGGTCACCAAGGCGGCCGGGCCGCACCGTGCCGCGTATCTGATGCGCCGCACACTGGAGCGCGCCGAGGGCAACGGCATCGCGCTGCCCAAGCTCCTGGAGACGGACTACGTCAACACCATCCCGACCGCCGCCGAGCCCGCGGTGGACGGCGACGAGGCGATGGAGCACCGGATCGCCGCCTGGAACCGCTGGAACGCGGCGGCCATGGTGACCCGGGGCAGCAAACACGGCGTGGGCGGCCACATCGCCACCTTCGCCTCGGCCGCCTGGCTGTACGAGACCGGCTTCAACCACTTCTTCAGAGGCAAGGAGGGCGACGGTTCCGGTGACCAGCTGTACATCCAGGGCCACGCCTCCCCCGGCATCTACGCCCGAGCCTTCCTCGACGGCCGGCTGAACGAGGGCCACCTCGACAACTTCCGCCGCGAGTCGGGCGGCAACGGCCTCCCGTCGTACCCGCACCCGCGCCGGCTGCCCTGGCTGTGGGAGTTCCCGACGGTGTCGATGGGCCTCGGCCCGCTGTCGGCGATCTACCAGGCACGCTTCAACCGGTACCTGACCAACCGCAGCATCAAGGACGTCTCCGCGTCCCACGTCTGGGCGTTCCTCGGTGACGGCGAGATGGACGAGCCGGAGTCGACGGCGGCACTGGCGCTGGCGTCGCGAGAGGGTCTCGACAACCTGACCTTCGTCATCAACTGCAACCTGCAGCGGCTCGACGGGCCGGTCCGCGCGAACTTCAAGATCGTGCAGGAGCTGGAGGCCCAGTTCCGCGGCGCGGGCTGGAACGTCGTCAAGACCCTCTGGGGCACGGCGTGGGACGAGCTGTTCCAGCTCGACACCACGGGCGCGCTCGTCCGCCGCCTGCGCGAGGTTCCGGACGCCCAGGTGCAGACGTACCAGACGCGCGACGCCGCCTACATCCGCGCCGACTTCTTCGGCAAGGACCCGGCGCTCGCCGAGATGGCGAAGCTGCTGAGCGACGACAAGATCCTCGACTGTTTCCACCGCTCGCGCGGTGGTCACGAGTCGCGCAAGGTGTACGCGGCCTACAAGGCGGCGCTCGCGCACAAGGGCGCGCCGACGGTCATCCTGGCCCAGACGGTCAAGGGCTTCACCCTGGGCGAGGGCTTCGCGTCGAAGAACGCCAACCACCAGATGAAGAAGCTGACGGTGGACGAGTTCAAGCAGATGCGCGACCTGCTCGAACTCCCCATCTCCGACGCGCAGTTCGTCGACGGAGTCGTCCCCTACGGCCACCCGGGCGCCGACTCCCCCGAGGTCCGCTACCTCCAGGAGCGCCGCGCGGCCCTCGGCGGCCCGGCCCCGGCCCGCCGCACCCAGGCACTCGCGCCCCTCCCCGCCCCCGCGGACAAGACGTTCACGTCGTTCGACAAGGGCTCCGGCTCGCAGAACGTGGCGACGACGATGGCCTTCGTACGCCTGGTCAAGGACCTGGTCCGCGACAAGGAGACGGGCCGGCGCTGGGTGCCGATCGTCCCCGACGAGGCCCGCACCTTCGGCATGGAGTCGCTGTTCCCGTCGCTCGGGATCTACTCCCCCAAGGGCCAGACGTACGAGCCGGTCGACCGCGACCAGCTGATGTACTACAAGGAGGCCAAGGACGGTCAGATCCTCAACGAGGGGATCACCGAGGCCGGTTCCATGGCGGACTTCATCGCCGCGTCGACGTCGTACTCGACGCACGGCGAGCCGATGATCCCGTTCTACATCTTCTACTCGATGTTCGGCTGGCAGCGCACGGCCGACCAGATGTGGCAGCTCGGCGACCAGCTCGGCCGCGGCTTCCTCGTCGGCGCGACGGCCGGCCGTACGACGCTGACGGGCGAAGGCCTCCAGCACGCGGACGGCCACTCCCCGGTGATCGCCGCGACGAACCCGGCCGTGCTGTCGTACGACCCGGCGTTCGCGTACGAGGTGGCGGTGATCGTGCGTGACGGTCTGCGCCGTATGTACGGCGAGGCGGCGCCGGGCGAGGACCCGAACGTCTTCTACTACCTGACCGTCTACAACGAGCCGATCCCGCAGCCGGCGAAGCCGTCGGCGCCGGAGCTCGACGAGGCGATCGTCAAGGGGCTGTACCGCTTCAACACGGCCGAGTCGGCGGGGCTCTCGCCGGCCGCCAACGCGCCGCGCATCCAGCTGCTCGGCTCCGGTACGGCGATCCACTGGACCCTGGAGGCGCAGCGGCTGCTCGCCGAGGAGTGGGGCGTGGCGGCCGACGTGTGGTCGGCGACGTCCTGGACCGAGCTGCGGCGCGATGCCCTGGACGCGGACGCGGCGCTGCTGCGGGGCGAGGAGCGGGTGCCGTACGTCCGGCAGGCGCTGCAGGGGGCCGAGGGACCGGTGCTGGCGGTGTCCGACTACATGCGTCAGGTGCCGGACCAGATCGCCCAGTGGGTCGAGCAGGACTACTCGTCGCTGGGCGCGGACGGATTCGGGCTGTCGGACACGAGGGACGCGGCGCGGCGGTACTTCGGGGTCGACGCGGAGTCGATCGTCGTGGCGGCGTTGGCGCAGCTGGCTCGGCGGGGGGAAGTTCGGGCTGCGGCGGTGAAGGAGGCGCGGGAGCGGTACGGGTTGTAGGGGCGGTTTTCCCACCCACCCGCCCGTTTCCAGTCCGTTTGCCGGGTGCCGTCGAACCTCTCGACGGCGTCCGGCGAACGGATGGCTAGGCCTGTACAGCCCAGGTCGCGTTTCCCACCCACCCGTCTCGGCCCGTTCATCAGGCGACCTGGAACCGCTGGAGTCGGCTCGCGCCCCTTCGCTCTTCAGCGCCGGCCCGCATTTCCAGCCCGTCCGGCGTTTGAGGACAAGGCCCGTTCAGGGCCGGAGCGGGGGTCTGGGGGCGGCATCATGAACCTATGCGTGCTGCCCGTCTCATCAGAATGGTGCTGCTGCTTCAGGCCAGGCACTCCATGACCGCCGCCGAGCTGGCCCGGGAACTGGAAGTGTCCGAGCGCACCGTCACGCGGGACGCGCAGGCCCTGTCCGAGGCAGGCGTGCCCGTGTACGCCGACCGGGGGCGGGTCGGCGGATATCGGCTGGTCGGCGGGTACCGTACCCGGCTCACCGGACTGGCCCGCGGCGAGGCGGAGGCGCTGTTTCTGAGCGGAGTGCCCGGCGCCCTGCGCGAGATGGGGCTGGAGGACACCGCCTCCGCGGCCCGCCTCAAGGTGTCCGCCGCGCTCCTGCCCTCCCTCCGTGACGCTCCCCGGACAGCCGCCCAGCGGTTCCATCTGGACGCGCCCGCCTGGTTCAGCGAGCCCACCGTCCCCGAGCTGCTGCCCGCTGTCGCCGACGCGGTGTGGGACGACCGTCCGATCCTGGCCCACTACCGGCGCGGGCCCGAGGACGCCGACGTGGAGCGCAGGCTGGAGCCGTACGGGCTCGTCCTCAAGGCGGGCGTCTGGTATCTGTGCGCCCGAGTGCCGGAACACACCGGGCCCGGGCCTTTCCGGGTCTACCGCGTCGACCGCTTCACCTCCGTCCAGGTCTCCGACCACCTCGCCGCCTCCGGGGAACGCTTCACCCGCGACGCCGACTTCGATCTGCCCGCGTTCTGGGAGGAGCGGGCGGAGGAGTTCGCGCGGTCGATCCTGCACGCCGAGGTCGTCGTACGGCTCTCGGCGGAGGGGGTACGCAGGCTGAGGTACGTCGTCGATCCCGTGTCCGCCCGGGACGCGCTGTCGGGCGGCGGCGAGCCCGACGCGCAGGGCCGGGTCACCGTGACGCTCGCCGTTGAGTCGGCGGAGGTCGCCCATACTCAGCTGGCGGCGCTCGGGCCGGAGGCCGAGGTACTGGCGCCGCCGGAACTGCGGGCTCGGTTCGCGCGGGACGCACAGGCGCTGGGGACGCTGTACCGCTCCTCGCCGTGAGGCCCGCGGGCCTGTACACCCCATCACATTCCGCGTATCTCCACGTGCGTCCCTCCCTCTCAGGCCCGATGCTGGACCCGTGATGGACGAGACGGAGTTCTGGAAGCTGGTGGACGCGACCCGCGAGGCCGCCGAGGGTGACCCCGAGGATCAGGCCGATCTGCTGGTGGAGCGGTTGCTCCAGCTCGACCCGGACTCGGTGCTCGACTTCGCCCGACATTTCGAGGCCCGCTACAACCGCGCCTACCGTTGGGACCTGTGGGGCGCCGCCCGGGTGCTGCTCGACGGGGCCGACGACGAAGCCTTCGACTTCTTCCGGTGCTGGCTGATCGGCCAGGGCCGTGAGGTCTTCGAGGGTGCCCTGCACGGCGACCCGGACTCGCTCGCCGATCTCCTGGAGGACTTCGACGCGGAGATCGACGGGGACGGAGAGGAGTTGGGCTACGCGGCCGACGAGGCGTACGAGCAGCTCACCGGCACCGTCACCCCGGATCTGGGCATTCCGCCCGCGCCCGCCGAACCCGAGGGCACGCCGCTCGCCCTGGAGAACGAAGGGGCGCTCGCCGACCGGTATCCCAAGCTGTGGCAGCGGTTCAAGGGCGCCTGACAGCCGGTACCCGTAGGTAGACCGGTTGCGGCCGCGGCCCTTTGTCGCCGGCTCCCGCGCCTCAGGCCGCCGTGCCTCGGCGGCGGGTCAGGTCCGAGGGGATGTACGCCTGCTGCGTCGGGTCGGCCCGTACCGCGTGGTGGTGCAGGGGAGCCCGGTTGGCCTGGTCGAGGGCGGATGCCGTGACCGCCGCCGGGCCCAGGACGACCGTCGCCACCGCGCAGAGCACGGCCCACGGATTCCGCGCGGCCCCGGTCCAGCCGCCGGAAACCCTCCTGCCATGGGGCTGTTCGGTTTGCTCGGTCGGCCCCAGCGGGTTCGTACGACTGCTGCTGCTCATGGTCCCCACCTCCGGTCAGTGCGTACGACGAAGGTAGGAAGGGGAGTTGGGGCGCACCCCTGAGCACGCTGTGTCGTGCCTGTGAGCCTCCCCTCCGCGGCTCAGCGGCGGCCCTGCAGACGTGCCGCCGCCTTCCTGATCTCCGGGAGGCGGGCCGTGAGGGCGGCGCCGGGGCAGCTCGTCATGTAGCCGGCGTTGTGGCCGGCCAGGGCGGGCAGGGTGACGGTGGTACCGGAGGCGAAGCGGCTGAGGGAGTTGCTGGAGACCAGCCGGGCGGTGCCGCGCGGGTCGACGTCCGAGAGACCGAGTTTCCAGGCGGTGAGGGCGGCGATCGCGTCGGTCATGGCCTGCGGCACGGGCACGCCCGCCGTGAAGGTGCCGAGGGCGGCGACGCCGGCGGTGCGATGGTTGAAGCCCTGGGTGTGGGCGCCGGTGACGGGGCGGTCGACACCGCCCGCGCGGCCCTCGTAGATGGTGCCGCAGCGGTCGACGACGAAGTTGTAGCCGATGTCGTCCCAGTCGCGGGAGCCGGTCTGGCCCGTGTACACGTAGCGGATGAGACGGGGCGCGTCGGCGCAGTCGTAGCCGTTGGGCGAGTCGGTGTGGTGGACGAAGACGGCCACGACCCGGTCGTCGTAGCGCGGCGGTGGCTGATCGCCTTCGGCATCCCCGATCCAGGCGGTTCGGGGGACGATGCGTGGCTTGGCCGCGAGGTGGGCGAGGGCCGGGCGGACCGTGGCGGGGCGGGTCGCGGCGGGGTGGGCCCGGAGTGGGATCGTGCGGTTGTCGCCGGCCGCGCACAGGACCAGTCCGACACCGGCGGCGATGCCGGGCAGACTGACGAGCACCATGCGGACGGCGCGCGGCACGCGCACTCGGCGGACACGCGAGCCACCCATGGACCGCAGGGACCCCATGGGCCCCACTGTGGATGCGTTCCGTTCCGCCCGCGATGTGTGGTGTGCCACTTGGTGGAACCAACGTCCCGGTCCGGGACGTTTTTAGAGGTCCAGGCGCCGGATGGGCGCATGTGACTGATCGGCGACTGATCACCGGGCCCGTCCCGCGCGTACTACCGCATGTGAACGGCGTGTACCGCGTGTACGGGGGACCGAAGGGTCCAGAAGGAAGGCGGCCGGAGTGGACCTGCTCGACATCCTGCTGTTGCTGGTGATCCTCGGCTATGCCGCGTCCGGGTACCGGCGCGGCCTGGTGGCGGGCTGTGTCTCCCTGGCAGGGTTCGTGGGCGGCGCCGTCATCGGCGTGTGGGTGCTGCCGTGGATCATGGAGCTGGTGACGGCGGGGACGCCCGCGGCGACGGTGACGGCCGTGCTCACGGTGCTGGTACCGGCCGTGGTGGGCCATGAGCTGATGGGCAGGTTCGCGCTGAAACTGCGCCGCGAGCTGGACCAGGGGCCGCTGCGGGTCGCCGACGGGGTCGGCGGGGCCGTGGCCAACGCGGTCGCCGTGCTGCTGGTGTCCTGGGTGGCCGCCAGCGTCCTGGGCGCGTCCTCCTCACCGCTGGTCACGACGGCGATCCGGGACTCGGCGCTGCTGGGCACGGTGCAGGACGCGATGCCGGAGACCACCCCGACCTGGTTTTCGCGGGCCACGTCCGCGCTCACCGAGGCGGGCTTCCCGCAGGTCTTCAACCCCTTCGAGAACGAACCGGCGACGAGTGTCGCCAAGCCCACCGGGGACAGTGTCACGGCGAGCGCGACGAACGCGGCCAAGCTGAGCACGGTCAAGATCGAGGGCGTCGCGGGCACCCAGGGCCGCGAGGGCAGCGGTTTCGTGTTCTCGCCCCGGCATGTGATGACCAATGCCCACGTGGTGGCGGGCATCGACGATCCGAGTGTCCGGGTCGGCGGTGTCGGGACGGCGCACAAGGCGACGGTGGTGCTCTTCGACCCCGAGAAGGACGTGGCCGTGCTGTACGTCCCGGATCTGCGCGCGCCCGTCCTGCGTTTCGACGACAGCGCGAAGCGGGGCGACTCGGCGGTGGTCGCGGGCTATCCGCAGGACGGCGACCTGAATCTGCAGGCCGCCACGGTGGCCGACAAGGTCCGGGCGAGGGGCCAGAACATCTACAACAGCGAGACGGTGACCCGCGAGATCTACTCGATCCGCTCGACCGTCCGCCCCGGCAACTCCGGCGGCCCGCTCCTCACCACCGACGGCAAGGTGTTCGGCGTGGTCTTCGCCCGCTCCACCTCCGACGACGAGACGGGCTACGTCCTGACGGTGGAGGAGGTCCGCGCCGACGGCGAACGGGCGACCGCCTCGACGACGGCGGTGGACACGGGCGACCTGGTCACGTCCTGACTACAGCGACCGGCCCATGAGTACGTCGTCCACGAACTCCCCGTCCAGCAGGAACTCCCTGGGCTGTACGCCCTCGACGACGAAGCCCTCCGACTCGTACAGCATGCGTGCCGGGGCGTTGTGCCCGAGGACGCGCAGCGAGAGGCGCAGGGCGCCCCGGCGGCGGGCCTCGGTCACGGCGGCCCGGATCAGCAGCCGGCCGACGCCCGTGCCACGCGCCTCGTCGGAGACGGCGAGCCCCTGGATCTGCAGGACGTGCGCGTTCGACGCGACCGGGGTGGGCCGGGCGAGCCTCACATAGCCCACGATCCGGCCGTCCCCGTCCCCGTCCTCGGTCACGGCGACCAGGTGGTCGCCCGCGTCTGAGGTCTCGCGGAAGAACGGTGTGTACGGCGGTCTGGGCCGGGGTTGGACCGAGTGCAGGGTGGACCAGGTGGCGCGGTCGAGTCTGCCCAGTGCCTCGTCGTCCTCGGGCCGGGCGGGGCGCACGAACGGCCCGGCGCCCGCAGGACGCTCCCGGCCCTCGTGAACGTCGTACGGCTGCTGTGGCTGCTGTGGCTCGGGCGGCATGGGGGTCACTCTAGGGCGGGGGTACGACAACGGGTCCGGGGACGGTGGCGCAGGATGGGGGCATGGAACGCTCGCGAATCGCGGTGGCCGGTGCGTCCGGTCTCATCGGTACGGCCCTGGTGCGGTCCCTGACCGCCGACGGGCACGAAGTGCGCCGCCTGGTACGGCACGCGCCCCGGACGAAGGACGAGGTCCGCTGGGACCCCGAACGGCAGACGATCGACGCGGCCGGGCTCGCGGGCTGCACCGCGGTGGTGAACCTGGCCGGGGCGGGGGTCGGCAGCCGGCGCTGGACGGACGCGTACAAGCGGACGATCCGCGACAGCCGGGTCCTGGGCACGGCGACGCTCGCCGAGGCCGTCGCCTCCATGGACAAGCCGCCGCGGGTCTTCGTGAACGGCAGCGCGATGGGCTACTACGGGGAGACCGGCGACCGGACCGTGGACGAGGACTCCCCCGCGGGGGACGGTTTCCTGCCGTCGGTGTGCGTGGAGTGGGAGGAGGCCGCGGGCGCCGCCCAGGAGGCGGGCGTACGGACGGTCTTCGTGCGGACCGGGCTGGTGGTGGCGAGCGGCGGCGGTGCCTGGGGCAAGCTGTTCCCCCTGTTCAAGGCGGGCCTGGGCGGGCGGATGGGCGACGGTTCCCAGTACTGGTCGTTCATCGCGCTGCGGGACGAGGTGGCGGCGATCCGGCATCTCATCGACACCGACGGGCTGTCCGGGCCGTTCAACCTGACGGCGCCTCAGCCGCTCACCAACCGGGAGATCACGGCGGCGATGGGGCGTGTGCTGCACCGGCCGACGCTCTTCACGGTGCCCGCGCCCGCTCTGAAACTGGTGCTGGGCGAGATGTCCGGGGACGTGCTCGGCAGCGCCCGGGTGCTGCCGAAGCGGCTGCTGGAGTCCGGGTTCACGTTCGCGTTCCCGGAGATCGACGACGCGATCCGGGCGGCGCAGGCCTGACCCCTCCTCCGCGCCCCTGACCCACCTCCCGGATGACAGGGTGCGACCGCATGCGACCGCTGTGCGACCGTGCCCTGTTCATGCGCGACTTCCGCCTGCCCTGAGCCGCCCTACTCTCGATCCGAGCGATCCGAAAGGTCCGAAGAATCCGAACTCGCTTATCCCGTAAGCCTGTTGGGGCAACGGTGCCCTGGCAGGCCGCGTCACCGCGATCAAGGGAGGGCACGTGCTTGAGCCCGCGTACCAGGCGGACGTCGTCATCGTGGGAGCCGGGGTCGCCGGACTCGCGGCGGCTCATCGGCTGACCAGCGCAGGAGTAACGACCGCGGTCCTGGAGGCCGCCCCTTACGTCGGCGGCCGGATGGCGACCGAGAAGGTCGACGGCTTCCGCCTCGACCGGATCGGGCAGCTGCTGTCCACGTCGTATCCCGAACTGCGGCTGACCGCCGGCCTCGACACTCTCGTCCTGCGTCCCTTCGCACCCGGTGTCCTGGTGCACAGCGACGGACGCCGGCATCGCGCGGGCGCTCCGCTGAGCGGAGGGGGCGCACGGGGCGCGCTCGGCACTGTGCGCGCCCTGGCGAGCGCCCCGAGGCCGGCGCGGACGGGCGGTTCCCCCCGAGTGACGGTATCGGCGGGGGCGCGCACCGGCGCACAGTTCGGCGGGGCGGTGGGCGGCGCGGTCGGCGGAGCGGTCGATCAGGCCCGGTTGGGTGCCGCGCTGAGCCGGCTCGCCGGGGTCTCCCCGCAACGGCTGCTGGCCCGCCCCGAGTTGCCTGCGGCCCACGCCCTGGCAGGCCGCGGCCTGCCCGCCCGTACGGTCGAGGGCTTTCTGCGCCCGCTGCTCGCCGCGCTGCTCTGCGACCCCGAGCTGTCCACGTCGAGCCGGTGCGCGGATCTCGCGCTGCGGGCGTTCGCGAGCGGCCGGCTGTGTGTGCCGGAGGGCGGCGCGGAGACCCTGCCGGAGCTGCTGTCGCGGGCGCTGCCGCCCGGCACCGTGCACACCGGGGTCCGGGTCACGTCCGTCGCCACGAACCTGGTGACCACCGCCGACCACGGCGAACTGCGCTGCCGGGCCGTCCTGGTGGCGACCGACGCGCGCACCGCCGCCGGTCTGCTGCCCGGGCTGCGCGTACCCGACTTCCACCCGGTGACCGTCGTCCACCACACGGCCGACGAGGCGCCCGAGACCGGTGCGTTCCTGCTGCTGGACGCGGACCGCTCAGGCCCGGTCGCGCACACGGCGGTGGTCAGCCGCGTGGACCCGTCCCGCTCCCCCGCCGGCCGCCCGCTGATCTCGTCGACGGTGCTGGGCACTCCTCCCGAGGACGTGGACACGGCCGTACGGGCCCACCTGTCCCGCCTCTACGGGACGTCGACCACGCGCTGGGAGACGCTCGCCGTGCACCACACCGCCGAGGCGGTGCCCGCGATGCGCCCGCCGCACGACCTGCGCCGCCCAGTACGGCTGCTGGCCGGCCTGTACGTGTGCGGAGACCACCGGGACACGAGCACCGTCCAGGGCGCCCTGCACTCCGGGCACCGGGCCGCGGCCGCGGTCCTGACGGACCTGGGCGCGGGCCCGATGCACATGGCGGAGCCACTGCGAACGACAGCCACAGAGGCAGCGGCGGAGGCGGAGACCGCGGAGGAGGAGGCGGCAGCCGCGTGAGTCAGCCGAGCGCGGCGACCTTGTCGCGGTACCCCCTGACCGGTGCCGCGTCCTTGTAGGGCTCCAGGCGCCGCTCGAAGTCCCGTACGTACTCGGTCGCCCGCACCGAGCGCATCTCCGCCGCCGCGCCCGCCGCCTCCGCGCCCAGCAGGCAGGCCTGGTCGAGCTCGCCGAGGCCCAGCCGGGCCGAGGCGAGCACGACGCGGCAGAAGAGTCGGCTGCGGGCGAAGGCGGGGGCGCGCAGCTGGAGCGAGCGCTCCGCGTGCTGGACGGCGGCGCGGAACTGCTGGAGATCGCGATGGCAGTGCCCGAACTCGTCGGCGAGCTGGGCCTCGTCGAAGAACCTCGCCCAGTGCGGGACTTCGTCGCCGGGCCGGGCCGCTTCGAGCGCCCGTTCGGCCCGGACCAGGGAGGCGGTGCAGGCCCTGACCTCGCCCAGCACGCCGTGGGCGCGCGCCTCGCACGCGTGCAGCAGCGACTGCACGACGGGCGGCGCGGTGGTACCGACACCCTGCTGGGCCACCCGCGCGAGCTGCACGGCCTCCCGCCCGTGCCCGAGGTAGACGGCCTGGCGGCTCATGGTGGCCAGTACGTACGAGCCGTACGCCCGGTCTCCGGCCGCCTGCGCGAGCCTGAGCGCCTGGACGAAGTAGCGCTGGGCTAGGCCGTGCGCGGCGATGTCGTACGACGTCCAGCCCGCGAGCCGGGTGAGGTCGGAGGCGGCGGCGAACAGGCGGCGGCCGGTCTGCTCGCCGTAGGTACCGCGCAGCATGGGCTCGGTCTCGTGTTCCAGGTAGCGGACGAGGGCCTGGCGGGCGTGGCCGCCGCCGTAGGCGTCGTCGAGGGTGCGGAACAGCTCACCGACCGAGCGGAGCGCTGAGATGTCGCCTCCGGTGACCTTCTGCCCGGGTCCGCGCTCGGCCTGTCCGCGCTGCCGGGGTACGCCGGGCCGCCCCTGCACGGGCACCCGTACGACGGGCTGGTCGCCGCGACCGACCCGGTCGTCGGGCCGCCCGATCAGCCAGTCCCGGCTGGGCACGACGAGCCCGGCCGGGGTGAAGGCGATCTTGCGCAGCTCGGCGTGGCTGCCGGAGTCCTTGCGCCACAGCCCGCTGACGATGTCGACGGCCTCCTCGGGGCTGGCCGCGAACTCCAGCCCCGCGTAGACGGGCGCGCAGGCGTCGAGCCCGAGGTCCTGGGCGGTGAGGCGGCGGCCGAGACGCCGTGTGAACACCTCGGCGATGAGCGCGGGGGTGGTGCCGCGGGGCTGCTGTCCGCGCAGCCAGCGGGTCACCGACGTCTTGTCGTATCTGAGATCAAGGCCGTGTTCGAGACCGAGCTGGTCCACTCGGCGGGCCAGACCCGCGTTGGAGAATCCCGCTTCTGCGATGAGCGCGGCGAGCTGTCGATTGGGAGTGCGCTGCGCGGGTCGTTCCGTCATCTGCGGTGCGGTCTCCTGCCTTCGGGCCCTCTGATGTGCCCGGATTCCTGGTGAGCAGCCCTTTTTGGCCTCGTGAACGGCGCGAATGTAGCGGAGCGTAAGCGGCCGATCGCACATTCCGCCGTACATTCATCCGATCGTGTGAGAATCGGGCGTCGGACTGACGGGGAACGGCCGGACGTACAGTGGTTCGGGCGCGTTACGCGCCTGACGCGCGGCTGCTGAGCAGGCCGCTGAAAGAGCCAGGGAGGCGCCACCGTGAGTGGTGAGTTGCGGTTCGTCCGGATGGGATTCGGCGCCGACGGCGTCGAGTACGTCGACTACCAGGCGGCCTGGGACGAGCAGCGCCGGGTGCACGCGGCCCGGTTCGCGGACGAGATCCCGGACACCTGCCTCCTCCTCGAACACCACCCGGTCTACACGGCCGGCCGGCGCACCGACCCGAGCGAGCGCCCCCTCGACGGCACCCCGGTCATCGACGTGGACCGCGGCGGCAAGATCACCTGGCACGGTCCGGGCCAGCTGGTGGGCTACCCGATCCAGAAGCTGCCGCGTCCGGTGGACGTCGTGGCGCACGTGCGGCGGCTGGAGGACGCGCTGATCCGTACCTGTGCGGAGTTCGGGGTGGAGACGTCCCGGGTGGAGGGGCGCAGCGGGGTGTGGGTACTGGGCGACCCGGTCGAGCAGCGGCCGGCGTCCGCGCTCGGCGGTCTCTCGCTGGATCTGGATCCCCGGCTGCACGACGACGAGTTCGACCCCCGGATGAACGGGCCCGAGTACGCGCCGTCCAACGCCGGGCAGCGGCGGGAGGACCGGAAGGTCGCGGCGATCGGGATCCGGGTGGCGAAGGGCGTCACCATGCACGGCTTCTCGCTGAACGTGAACCCGGACAACGTCTGGTTCGACCGGATCATCCCGTGCGGGATCCGCGACGCGGGGGTTACGTCGCTCGCGAACGAGCTGGGGCGGGAAGTGACGGTCGGGGAGGTTCTGCCGGTGGTGGAGCGGCATCTCCGGGAGGTCATGGAGGCGGCGGAGCCGCGGGCGCGGGAGATCGAGCGGGCGTCGGCTTAGGCCCCCCGTACCTGGGGGCTGCGCCCCCAGACCCCCCTTTCGGCCCTGAAAGGGCCTCGTCCTCAAACGCCGGACGGGCTGGATGGTGCCGGCCGGGGCGGGAATGGCACCACGTTCCGCAGGGTTGGCCCCAATCGGGGGCCGCAACATACGGGCGTACCCTGGTGTACGCCGAAGAATCGAAGCTAAAGGGAGCCATCGTGTCCGCAGTCGCACCCGACGGACGCAAGATGCTGCGCCTGGAGGTCCGGAACGCCCAGACCCCCATCGAGCGCAAGCCCGAGTGGATCAAGACCCGGGCGAAAATGGGTCCCGAGTACACGAAGATGCAGAACCTCGTGAAGAGCGAGGGCCTGCACACCGTCTGCCAGGAAGCCGGCTGCCCCAACATCTACGAGTGCTGGGAGGACCGCGAGGCCACCTTCCTCATCGGCGGCGACCAGTGCACCCGGCGCTGCGACTTCTGCCAGATCGACACCGGCAAGCCCGAGGCCCTCGACCGCGACGAGCCCCGCCGCGTCGGTGAGTCCGTGGTCACGATGGACCTCAACTACGCCACCATCACCGGCGTCGCCCGCGACGACCTGGAGGACGGCGGCGCCTGGCTGTACGCCGAGACCGTGCGCCAGATCCACCAGCAGACCGAGGCGAGGGCAGAGGGCCGCACCAAGGTCGAGCTGCTCGCTCCCGACTTCAACGCCGTACCGGAGCTGCTGGCCGAGGTCTTCTCCTCCCGGCCCGAGGTCTTCGCGCACAACGTCGAGACGGTCCCCCGTATCTTCAAGCGCATCCGCCCCGGCTTCCGCTACGACCGCTCGCTCAAGGTCATCACCGACGCCCGCGACTACGGTCTGGTCACGAAGTCGAACCTGATCCTCGGCATGGGCGAGACCCGCGAGGAGGTCAGCGAGGCGCTGCGCCAGCTGCACGAGGCCGGGTGCGAGCTGATCACCATCACGCAGTACCTGCGTCCGACCGTCCGGCACCACCCCGTCGAGCGCTGGGTCAAGCCGCACGAGTTCGTCGAGCTGAAGGAGGAGGCCGAGCAGATCGGCTTCTCCGGGGTCATGTCCGGCCCGTTGGTTCGCTCCTCGTACCGCGCCGGCCGCCTCTACCAGATGGCCGTCGAGAAGCGCGGTTCGTACATCGCCTCGCAGGCGGTCTGAGCCGACTCCGAACCCGGGTACGGCTGCTGACGTACCGTCACTCTTCCTGCCCAGCAGGGGTGCGGCGGAGGTGCGGCAGACGTGTGAATTCGCGCACAAGCGACTACCCGCCAGTAATAGCCGATTCCGTGCGGTCCTGACCGTCCTCGCAGTTGAGGGCACACGTCAGGGCCGCATCGGCGTTTTCGCCTTCCGTATCAAGGCTTCATCGGCGTTTGACCGGCAAGTCACGCCCTGGTAACACCAATGAGTGACCCTGGTCTTACACGATGTGCACCCTTACCCAGAGCCGACCCGAAGGGGGACCTCCATCATGCAGGCCGCGCCCGTTAGCGCCACGCCCATCCCGTCCTTCACCGACGCGCTGCGCGCAGTCGAGTCGTTGCTCATGGGCAACGGCCAGCGCATCGCACGCCAGAACGCCTGGACCTCCGTCCTGGAGGACCGTCGCCGCGCCAAGGACCGGGTCGAGGCGCAGCGCGTCCTCGAACAGTCCGTGGCCGCCCACCTCTGACCCCGCTTCCCGGTTCCCCGACGACACCGCCGTCGTCGGCGCTTCCGAGGCCACGTAGACTTCACGGCATGGCGAGGAAGGAACCCGCGGCGGACGCCGCGAACCCCGGGCGACTCAAGCAGATCGCTCTGACGTACAAAATGACCCGCAAGGCCGACAAGAAGATCGGTCTTGTACTCGCGGCTGTCGGAATCAGCACCCTCGGTGTCTTCCTCGCGATCGGCTTCCTGATCGGTCACCCGATCTATCTCGGCATTCTCGGCCTCCTGCTCGCCTTCCTCGCGACGGCGATCGTGTTCGGGCGCCGGGCCGAGCGGGCCGCCTTCGGGCAGATGGAGGGCCAGCCGGGTGCCGCTGCGGCCGTGCTGGACAACATCGGCCGAGGCTGGACAACGACTCCGGCGGTGGCGATGAACCGCAGCCAGGACGTGGTGCACCGCGCGGTCGGCAAGGCCGGCATCGTCCTGGTCGCCGAGGGCAACCCGAACCGGGTGAAGAGCCTGCTGGCCGCCGAGAAGCGGAAGATGTCCCGCATCGTCGCGGACGTTCCGGTGCACGACCTGCTGGTCGGCACGGGTGAGGGCCAGATCGAGCTGAAGAAGCTCCGCACGACCATGCTGAAGCTGCCGCGCGTTCTCGCCGGCCCCCAGGTGACCGCCACCAACGACCGACTGCGGGCGATGGGCGACCTGATGAGCAACATGCCTCTGCCGAAGGGCCCGATGCCCAAGGGGATGCGCATGCCACGCGGCGGCAAGACCCGCTGACGCGGGCGGGCGACACCGCGCACCACGCCCGTACGACGACTCGTACGACGATGGGGGCGCCCGGATTCACTCCGGGCGCCCCCATCGTCGTACGTCGTGACGGGAGGGACTACGTGATGCGGAGGTCAGATCCGTACTTCCACCGTGCGGGCCAGGCGGTCGTGCAGCCCTCGGCCGTCGCGGTCCCAGACCATGGCCGGAACGGCGACGCACAGCAGGGCCGTGCGGAGCAGCGCGCGCAGGGGGTTCACCCGGCCGGTGTCCAGGGCGACCACGCGCAGGCCGAAGAGGCGCTTGCCCGGTGTGAAGCCGACAGTACCGACCGTCACCGCGCCCATGACGAAGAAGATCAGCAGGGCCCAGTTTCCGGTCGCCTGGTTGTAGCCGTCGGTGAGCAGGCCGTATGCGATCAGGAGGCACATGCCCCAGTCGACGGCCAGGGCGCCGAGGCGGCGGCCCGGGCGGGCGATCGAGCCCGGTCCCTCCTCCGGCAGACCGAGCTGTTCGCCCCGGTATCCGAAGTCGACACCGGCTTCCTCCGCGGCTGCGCGCGGTCCGGAGAGCCACGAGCCGATTGCGTCCCTGTTGTCCACCCGACCACCGTACTGCTCCCGAATTTCGATACCCACAGGCGGGTCGCCCGGCCGACGTCCGGTTAACTTGGTCGAAACAAATGGGTCATGCCTGAGAAATCACCTGTCCCTAAGGTCGGATCCAACGTGTGCCACCGCACTGGCCGCACGAACGAACTACCACCCCGGCACGGACGGCCGGGAGTAGGAGGAGCTGGATGTTCCAGAATGCCGACGACGCCAAGAAGTACATCGCGGACGAGGACGTCAAGTTCGTCGACGTCCGCTTCTGCGACCTGCCGGGTGTGATGCAGCACTTCACACTGCCGGCGTCGGCCTTCGACCCGGACGAGGAACTGGCTTTCGACGGCTCCTCGATCCGAGGCTTCCAGGCCATCCACGAGTCCGACATGGCGCTCCGCGCCGACCTGTCCACGGCGCGGGTCGACCCGTTCCGCCGTGACAAGACGGTCAACATCAACTTCTTCATCCACGACCCGATCACGGGCGAGCAGTACTCCCGTGACCCGCGCAACGTGGCCAAGAAGGCCGAGGCCTACCTCGCGTCGACCGGCATCGCGGACACCGCGTACTTCGGTCCCGAGGCCGAGTTCTACGTCTTCGACAGCGTGCGCTTCGCCACCGGCGCGAACGAGTCCTTCTACCACATCGACTCCGAGGCCGGCGCCTGGAACACCGGTGCGGTCGAGAACAACCGTGGTTACAAGGTCCGCTACAAGGGCGGTTACTTCCCGACCCCGCCGGTCGACCACTTCGCCGACCTGCGTGCCGAGATCTCCCTGGAGCTGGCCAACTCCGGCCTTGAGGTCGAGCGCCAGCACCACGAGGTGGGCACCGCCGGCCAGGCCGAGATCAACTACAAGTTCAACACGCTGCTCGCCGCGGCCGACGACCTCCAGCTCTTCAAGTACATCGTGAAGAACGTGGCGTGGCGCAACGGCAAGACCGCGACCTTCATGCCGAAGCCGATCTTCGGTGACAACGGCTCCGGCATGCACGTCCACCAGTCGCTGTGGACCGGCGGCCAGCCGCTCTTCTACGACGAGGCCGGTTACGCGGGCCTGTCGGACACCGCCCGCTACTACATCGGCGGCATCCTCAAGCACGCCCCGTCGCTGCTCGCCTTCACCAACCCGACGGTGAACTCGTACCACCGCCTGGTCCCGGGCTTCGAGGCGCCGATCAACATGGTGTACTCGCAGCGCAACCGTTCCGCGGCCATGCGTATCCCGATCACGGGCTCCAACCCGAAGGCCAAGCGCGTCGAGTTCCGTGCGCCCGACTCCTCCGGCAACCCGTACCTCGCCTTCTCCGCCCTGCTGCTGGCGGGCCTGGACGGCATCAAGAACAAGATCGAGCCGGCCGAGCCGATCGACAAGGACCTGTACGAGCTGGCTCCCGAGGAGCACGCGAGCGTGGCGCAGGTCCCGACCTCCCTCCCGGCGGTCCTCGACTCCCTCGAGCGCGACCACGAGTTCCTCCTCCAGGGCAACGTGTTCACGCCGGACCTGATCGAGACGTGGATCGACTTCAAGCGCACGAACGAGATCGCGCCGCTGCAGCTGCGTCCGCACCCGCACGAGTTCGAGCTGTACTTCGACGTGTGAGTCGGCCGGCGCCGTCAGGCGCCCGGTAACGGTGTACGTCAGCGCCCTCGTCCCGGTTTCGCCGGTTCGGGGGCGCTGTCGTGTCCGGGGCCGGTAAGTCCCAGGGGCCGACGGGGCGTTGTCAGAGGGGCGAACTATTCTGAACAACCTCGCACGGGCATGGATCGCACAGGACACGAAAGGCAACGGGGATGACGGGGACGTCCGAACACGACGACAGCGAGCGGGAGTTCGACTACCGATGGGCGCGCGACGCCCCGCACAAGGAGCCTTCCGCCCGGGCCCGCATGTTGGCGGCCCGCTGGAAGGAGAACCCCCCGGAGCCGGTGCCGTTCCGGGGTGAGCCCGAGGGTTCGGGGCCGCGCAGATCGTCGTGGATCTCGACGGCGATAGTCCTCGGCTGCGTCGCCGGGATCATTCTTCTGCTGGGGTACGCACAGTTCCGGGCGCCGTACTAGTCCGGGCGCGTCGGCAGGCGGAGGCGGGACGGTCGGCGTGCCCGAGGGGCTCCCGGAAGCGATACTGGTGACTAGTCGCACGAGGACGCTCCGCTCCGGTGCTGACGCATCGGGTCGGCCGTCCCAGGAGCGAAGGGACCCACGATGTGCCGATGGATCGCCTACTCGGGTACCCCCATTCTTCTCAGCCAGGTTCTGTTCAAGCCCGCGCACTCTCTGATCGACCAGAGCCTGCACTCCCGTATGGGGGTGGAGACGACCAATGGCGACGGCTTCGGCCTCGGCTGGTACAACGAGTACGCAGGGGACGCAGCCTCCACCCCGGCTGTCCTGCGGGACGTGGGCCCGGCGTGGAACAACCGCAATCTGCGGGAGGTCGCCCACCACGTTCGCTCGGGCCTCTTCTTCGCCCATATCAGGGCGACGACCGGGACAGCCGTGCAGCAGTCCAACTGTCATCCCTTCCGCAACGGCCGATGGATGTGGATGCACAACGGGATGATCAACGGATTCCACCTCCTCCGGCGTGACCTCGCTCTGGCCGTCGATCCGGCCCTGTATCCCGACATCGAGGGTTCCACCGACTCCGAGCTCATGTTCTTCCTCGCCCTCACCTTCGGCCTGCGGGAGGATCCTCCCGGTGCCGTGGCGCGCATGGCGGGCCTGGTCGAGAGGAAGGGGCACGAGCACGGCATCAAGAACCCCCTTCAGATGACCGTCGCGGTCGCCGACGGCGAACGGGTATGGGCCTTCCGCTACTCCAGCGAAGGCCACTCACGGTCGTTGTTCTTCAGCACCAGGGTGGACACCCTGCGCGCACTCCACCCGGATGCCGAGTTCCTCCGTGAGGTCTCCGACGACACCCGCCTCGTCGTGTCAGAGCCGCTGGGCGACCTCCCCGGCGCCTGGAACGCGGTACCCGAGGGCAGTTACGGCGTCATCCAGCCGGGCCACGACATGATCGGCGCGTTCCAGCCCGACTTCCAGGGCGCCTCGGCCAGGGGCTGACCAGCGCACCCTGCCGCCGTGAGCGTTGCCCAGGGCGGGGTACTGACGGACCGGGTACTGACGGACCGGGAGGTGAGAGCGGTGCCGGAGAGCGATGAGAACGCCCGCGGACCGGCCCTTCCCGTCGTTGCGACCGTTCCGTGCGCCGATCCTCTGGGAGACCCGTTTCTGCGCGCCCGGTTCGCCCTTCCCGCCAAGCCCACCACGTTCCTGCGGCGGCAGCGGCTCGTCGACCACCTCGACCAGGCTCTCGGGACCCGGTTGACGCTGCTCAACGGCTCCGCCGGGGCAGGCAAGACCCTGTTGGCCGCCGACTGGGCCGCCGGACTGCGGTCGCCGGTCGCCTGGCTCACCGTCGAAAAGGGGGACTGTCGTCCCGGGGTGTTCTGGGCGTACGTCCTCGAGACCCTGAAGGCCTGCGGTGCGCCGGTGTCCGACGCGGTCGGGGCCCCCGCGGACGCTTCCGGGGTGGACCGCAGACTGCTGGCGGCGCTCGCCGCCGAACTGAACGACCGGGACCGGCCCGTGGTCCTCGTACTCGACGAGTTCGAGCGTGCGACCGCGCCGGAGATCTCGGAGCAGCTGGCGTTCGTCCTGCACCACGCCGGGCGCGGCCTGCGCCTCGTCCTCGTCACCCGCACCGAACCAATGCTCCCGTTGCACCGATACCGGGCGGCCGGCGATCTGACGGAGATCCGCGCCGCCGAACTGGCCTTCACCCCCGAGGAGGCCGTCGCACTGCTGCAGCTGCACGGTCTGCGCCTTCCGGTCCACGCCGTGCGGGTCCTGGTGGACCGCACCCGGGGCTGGGCCGCCGGCCTGCGCCTGTCCGCCCTGGCCGCCCGGGAGAGCGCCACCCCCGAGCTGTACCTGAAGGAGTTCGAGGCGGACCACAGTACGGTCGCGGACTACCTGCTGGCGGAGGTCCTCAAGGTCCAGACGCCGGAGACACAGGACCTCCTGCTGCGCGTCAGCGTCCTGGAGCGCTTCTGTCCCGATCTGGCCGACGCGCTGACGCTGCGGGCCGATGCCGAGGCCATTCTCACCGGGCTGCACCACGAGAACGCGTTCGTCGAGCCTCTCGGGCACTCGTGGTACCAGCTCCATCCGCTGTTCGGGGAAATACTCCGGGCCCATCTGCGTGTACGCCTGCCCGGTGTGGAGCCGGAACTCCACCGGAGGGCCGCACGGTGGCTGCGTCGTTCCGGGTTCCTGCCGGAGACGCTCGCCCACAGCGCCACGGTGGGCGACTGGGATTTCGCCGCCGGTTCCCTCATCGACGACCTCGCGATCGGCCAGCTCTTCACCGGCCTGCGCTCGGACGACCTGGACCGGCTGTTCTCCCGGATGGGGTCCGAGCCCCAGAGCCCCGCGACGGACCTGGTGCGCGCCGCCCACGATCTGTCCCGGTACGACCTCGACCGTGGCCAGGCACACCTGCACCACGCCGAGGAGCGACTGGCGGACGACGCTCCCGGCCTGGCGGCCGCCCAGCTGAGCTGCGCGCTGCTCGAAGCACTGGCCGCACGGCTGACCGGATGCCCCCCACGAGTCGAGAAGGCCGCCGAGGCTGCCGGTGAACTGCGGCAGGAAGTCCCGGCGCACCTGCTGGACAAGCATCCCGAACTCACCGCTCTCCTGCTGACCCATCTGGGCTCGGCACGCCTGTGGGCCGGGCACTTCGAGGACGCGCGCGCTGTCCTGACCACCGTGGCCGGCACTCCTCCCGGAGCCGCCACCCTGCTGCCCCGGGAGGAGTCGATGGGGCACCTGGCCCTGCTCGACTACCTGAACGGCTGGCTCGGCCGGGCGGAACGCAAGGCGCTGGCGGCTGTGTCGGAGGCGGAGCGGGGCGGCCAGGACCAGCAGCCCGGCTCCGGCATCGGACGGCTGGTCCTGGCCGCCGTGGCTGTCGACCGCCATGAGCTGGGCCGGGCCCGGGCCCTCCTCGACGAAACGGCCCAGCTCCCGGCGGGAACGCGTGATCCGGTTCTTGCGGCGGGGCGAGCCCTCACAACGGCTCACCTCCTGTTGGCCAAAGGCAAGCCGGGAGCCGCAGTCGAGGCGGCGGACCCGGCTGTCTCCACCGCCGTGGCCTCGCCCTGGGCGACAAGCCGTGAACTGCTCGTCGCCTCCGCCGCCCACCTGGCCGAAGGACGGCCCGACGAAGCCGTCGAAGTACTCCAGGGAGTCGCCGTCGACCAGCCGATGTGTGCCGTGGAGGCGGCTGCGATCCAGCTCGCCGCAGGACATCGCGAGGCGGCCGTCGACCTGCTCGACAGCATCCGCACCGAGGGCCGGACCGGGCCGGGGCCGGGGGTGACCGTGCGGGCAACGCTGGTCAGGGCTCAGGGCGCGGAGCGGGCAGGAGACACCGCCACCGCCCGCAAGCTCGTGGCACAGGCGCTTCTCGACGCCCGGCGCGAGCGGCTGCGGCGTCCGTTCCTCGATGCCGGAGCGTTGATCCGGCCTCTTCTGGCCACGGCTCCGTTGCACGAGCTGGCCGCGGGCTGGCTCACGCCCGGCTCGCCGCGGGACGACACGTCCCGGCCGGAGTCGTCGCCCCCGCCGCTCGTGGCGGCGGAGCTGAGCGGACGCGAGCAGGACGTGCTGGAGCGGCTTGCCCGGATGATGTCGACCGAGGAGATCGCCGCAGACCTCTACGTGTCGGTGAACACGGTGAAGACCCACCTCAAGAGCGTCTACCGGAAGCTCGCGGTGAACCGGCGGAGCGAAGCGGTGCGGCGCGCGCGGGAAGTCCGGCTGCTCTGAACGCACGTCGGTTCCTGTTGTTCCCCGCGGTTCCCCCGTGATTCCCCCGTGGCGGGTGAGGCACGGGACGCGTCCTTCGGCTGCGATGGGAGGCGGGGCGTGCGCCGGGCCGCCGGCCCGGTCGTCCCAACCGGCATACCGGCCGACTTGGCGAGGTGGACACGGTGAAGCACTGGCGAGCTCTGATCGTCCTGGGCGCAGCCCAGTTCCTGATGGTCCTGGACACCTCGGTCATGAACGTCTCCATCAGCCAGCTGGTCGAGGACTTCGACACCGAGGTCACCGCCATCCAGGCTGTCATCACGCTGTACGCGCTGGTCATGGCCGCTTTCATGATCATCGGCGGTAGGTTCGGGGACATTCTGGGGCGTCGCCGCATGTTCCTCACAGGGATGGTCGTGTACGGCGTGGGGTCGGCCCTGACCGCCGCGGCGCCCACCCTGTGGGTCCTCACTCTGGGCTGGTCCGTCATCGAGGGGCTCGGAGCCTCCATGGTGCTGCCGGCCATGGCCGCCCTCATCGCGGAGTCGTACCGAGGGCGCGACCGGGCCGTCGCCTACTCGGTCATCGGCGGGCTCGCCGGCGCCGGGATCGCGGTCGGCCCCCTGTTGGGCGGCTGGGTGACGACGTACCTGACCTGGCGGCTGGTCTTCGCCGGCGAGGTCGTGGTCGTCGCGGCTGTCCTGCTGTGCCGCCGGGTCATCGCGACGCCCGCGTCGACCGGCCCACGCCCCCGGCTGGACGGGGTCGGCGCGGTCCTCTCCGCGGCCGGACTGGCGCTGGGCGTGCTCGGGGTCCTGCAGAGCAGCACCTGGGGGTGGGTGCAGCCCCGCAATCCTCCTTTCACCGTCTTCGGCTTCGCCCCGACCCTGTTCGTCGTCGGCGCCGGGGTGGCCGTCCTGGCCCTCTTCCGCCGGTGGGAGCGCCGGCGGGACGAAGAGGGCGCCGATCCTCTCGTCCACCTGTCCCTGCTGGGCAGGCCTGTGCTGCGGTCCGGCCTGTTGACGCTGCTGAGCCAGAACCTCATCCTGCTGGGGCTGTTCTTCGCCATCCCGCTGTATCTGCAGGTGGTTCAGGGGTTCGACGCCTTCGAGACGGGCCTGCGCCTGCTCCCGGTGTCCGCCACCATGCTCATCACCTCCATGGCCGCGTCCTCGCTGGGGCGGACGATGGGACCGCGCCGGGTGGTCCGGCTGGCCCTGCTGACCCTGGCGGCGTCCATCGTGTGGCTGCTGGCCACCATCGACCCGGTCATCGACGACGCCCAGTTCGCCGGAGCGATGGCCCTGCTGGGCGTGGGCGTCGGTCTGCTCGCCTCGCAGCTGGGCAACGTCGTCCAGTCCAGTGTCGGTGAGGAGGAACGCAGTGAGGCCGGAGGGCTTCAGTTCACGGCACAGAATCTGGGCTCGGCGCTGGGCACCGCTCTCATCGGGTCGATCCTCATCGGTGCGCTGGCGCACGCCTTCACCTCGCAGGTGGCGGACAACCCGAGCCTGTCGGAGGAGACCCGGCAGCAGGTCGGTGTCGCTCTCGAGGCCGGGATCACGTTCGTCCCCACCGATCAGGTGCGCTCCGCGGCCGAGCACGCAGGGTTGCCGCCGTCCGAGGTCGATGCCGTCGCGGACTCCTACTCCGCTGCCCAACTGAACGGTCTGAAGGCGGCGATCCTGGCCACCGGCGGCATCGCTCTCGCGAGTTTCCTGGTCACACCGCACCTCCCGACCGCCCAAAAGACCCGTCCGCGACGCCCGGAGCCGACGCTCCAGCCGAGGTGACCGCGTCGACGTACCGAGTCCGGAGGGAGTCACCGGTGTCCAGAACCACGACCCCGCCCACGACCGGCCCGGCCACGGCCCGCAGAGCGCGCCGGGCCGAGCACCGAGCCCGAGCGGACTACACGGGCGGTGTCTACGGATCCATGCTCGCGGCCTCCGTCCTGATCGGCGCCGGCTCCCTGGGCTCGTTCCCCCGCGCCGAACTCGTGCTGCTTCTGCTGCTCACCGGGGTGGTGTTCTGGATCGCGCACGTGCACGCCCAGTTGTTCGGGGCGCGCCTGGCGCAACGGGCGCCGGACCGCCGGGTCGTGCTGCTCGTGTGCCGCGACGAGTGGCCGATCGTCAAGGCAGCGGTCCCGCCGGCCGCAGCGGTGGCGGTCAGCCCGCTCCTGGGCCTGGATGTGCGAGGTGCCGTCTGGCTGGCTCTCTCGGTCGCCGTGGCCGGCCAGGTGGGCTGGTCCGTGGCCGCGGCCCGCCGCGCGGGTGCCTCTTGGCGGCTGGTGGCCGTCGCCGCGTCGGTCAACCTGGGGCTCGGCCTGCTGATCATCTCGTTCAAGATCTTCCTGAAGCACTGATCCGTGGAGTCCGCCGTCCGGCGTCGGGTCACCTCTCCCGGGTGAGGCCCGAAGCGCCGGGACAGGCGGACGATCGCAGGTAAGGCGCCGTCCGCCTGTCCCAGCAAGCCCGTAGGAGGACAGCTCGTGCGCTACGAGATCCGAGTCGAGGGACACTTGTCGGAAACGATGGCCCAAGCCTTTCCGGAGCTGGGCCACGTCGTGATGTCCGGCCAGACCGTCCTGTTCGGCCCCGTTGTGGACGAGGCACACCTGTACGGGCTGCTGGCACGCTGCCAGTCACTGGGACTGCGTGTCCTGGAGATGCGCCAACTGCCGGAGTGACGCTCTGGAGGCCGGCGGACGTGATGCGGCTCAGTGCGGCTCCGCCTCGATCCGGCCGACGTGCCAGGCGGTCGCTGCCGCCCAGCGGTCGGCGAGGGTGACGGGATCGCCCGAGCGGGCGCGGGCCGGTGCCAGGGACGCTCCGCACAACCGGACGAAGAGGCAACCGGATGAAGAGGCAGGGCACGTCCGGCTCCATGGTCTCCGGTCGTGCGATGCCCTTCCAGTCCCACAGCCGGCGCACGTGGCGGTCCCGGCCCTGCCCGTCCCCCACGGCGTGCCGACGCCCACCGGTTGTCCGGCGGTGTCCACCAGGCGGTAGTGGCGCAACGGATGCCGACGTTCGAACGGCAGGGTCCGGCCGGCTGACGTTCCATCACTTCGACTCTGTCGGGCGCGATGCGCACCGGCGTGCGTCGCGGCGGTCGCCGCTCGCTCGGCCGGTGTGGGGGGACGCGGTGAGACCGTCGGGCACGGTCATCGTCCGCCCTCTTGGTCCGGTGTCCCGGCGTCCGTGCCGGAAGGCGACTGCGCCGGCCCACGGCGCTGCCTGCGCAGCCCGGCCTGGACCGCGCTCGCCAGTACCCGTGCGGCGACGCCCACGAGCAGTAGCCCTCCCACCATCTGAGCCATCGTCAGCACCCGCCCGGCCTGGGAGCGTGCCGTGATGTCCCCGTAGCCGACGGTGCTGAACGTCGTCACAGTGAAGTACAGGGCATCCGTCCTGGTCAGCGGCTCGCTGAAGGAGCCCGGGGTGGAGCGGTCCAGCAGGTAGTAGGCGCCGGCGAAGAGAACCAGGAACAACGCCAGCGTGGCGGCCAGGGCCTCGACGGCCTTGAGGCGCGGGTGGGGTGAGCGCGTGATGGCCCACACCTCGACCCCGAACACCAGCAGCACCCCCACCAGGCCGCCCACGAGCAGCGCCGACGAGGCTGCCGTGCCGTGCTCGTCCAGGGGCAGCAGGTAGTAGGCGGCGACGAGGCCCGCAGCGATGAGTACGGCGCGGGTCAGGGCGCCGACCGCCGCCCACCGGCGGGCACGGGAAGACCGCCGACGGGCGTCGAGAGACCGCCGGCGTGCGTCCGGTTCGGGCCGGGGGTGGCCCGGCCGAGGGGTGCTCGGATCGCTCATCTCGTGTCTCTTCCCTTCCTTCCTTCCTTCCTCCTCGTTCCGTACGGCCGAAGGGCCGAAGGGGCTGGCGTTCCGGTGATTCCACCTCACCTCCGCGCCGGCGCCGAAGGATCACCCGTGGTGGGTGACCCCGGCACCGGGTGACAGGCGTGACTCTGGAGCGGTCAGCGACCACTCGTCGATCACGCGAGGAGGAGCCATGACCGTGCCGCGTGGTTCGGCATCGCACACCGGACAGGAACACGAGCCCGCCGGTGCGGGCCCCGGCCCCGGACCCATGACCGACTCCGCGGATGCACTCGCGCGGCTCGGCCGTTCCTGGGTCTGGCTCCTGGGCCCGGCCCTCGCGACGCTGGTGCTGGGCATCCTGGTACTGGTCTGGCCGGAGGAGACCCTGCACGTCCTGGCGGTCCTCATCGGCCTGTACCTGCTGTTGACCGGGGCGTTCCGGTTCGTAGCCGTCTTCGGCCGCGAGGAACACGGTGAACGGCTCGCGGGACTGCTCCTGGCCGTGCTGTACGTCCTGGCCGGAGTGCTGTGCCTGCGAAACCCGCTGCAGACCATCGCCGCGCTGTCGCTGATCACCGGCGCCGTCTGGCTCATGTCCGGCGTCCTCACCCTCTACTCGGCCCTCGCCACCGAGGACCTGCCGCACCGCGGCGTCGTCGTGGGCGCCGCGGTGCTCGCCATCGTCGCGGGGATCGTGGTCCTCGCCCTGCCGACGGAGTCCGCCCGCGCCCTGACCCGGCTGCTCGGCCTGTGGCTCGTCCTGCTCGGCCTGGCCGAGACGGCGGTCGCCCTCGCGTGGCGGGCGGCACTGCGAAAGACGCACACCACGGGGTCGTACCCACCCGCCGGGACGGCCTGACCTCCCGCCCGCCGCTTGGGCGGGCGCGACACGGCGGACGCGTCCGGATCTCCCGCCACCTCCGTCATCCCGAGCGGCGATCGCCACGGCCGGGGAGGCGCACCCACGGATAGGAGCACCCATGAACCCGGCCTCGACCCCTGATTCGCCGGACTTCGGCAAGGACACGAGCCCGCAGCACGTCATCACCGCCGAGGAGCGAGCGGAGTACGACCGGATGCGCCGGCACGCGGCGATACGCCACCGGAAACTACGCCGGGTCGGCTCGTCGATTCTCCTTCTGCTGGCCCTGCTGCTCGCGCCGGTGGCCGTCGTCGCGGCCTGGGTCCAGGACACGGTCTCCGACACGGGCAGGTACGTGAAGACCGTCGCGCCGCTGGCATCGGACCCAGCCGTGCAGGAGGTCGTGATCAACCGGCTCACGGCCCGCGTTGTACAGAACGTGGACGTCAAGGCGGTGACGGACGCGCTCGCCAAGACGCTCAAGGACGGCGGGGCCAAACCCCGCGTCGTGGCGGGGGCCGAGGCCCTGGAGGGTCCGCTGCGGAACGCGGTCAAGTCGGTCGTGAACCGCACCGTCACCCGTGTGATCACCAGCGACGCCTTCCAGCAGGTGTGGGAGGGCGCCAACCGGCGCGCGCACGGCGCTGTGGTCGGAATGCTCACCGGTGACGGCGAAGGTGCCGTGAGCGCCAAGGGCGGTGCCGTCGAACTGAACCTGGGAGATGTCGTCGACCAGGTGCGGGAGCGGCTTGTCGACGCGGGCTTCGACAAGGCGTCGGCCATCCCGGACATCGACCGGACGGTCACGCTGTTCAAGACCGAGAAACTGGGCAAGGCCCAGGACGCGATGCGGCTGCTGGACATCCTCGGTACCTGGCTGCCCGTACTGACCGTCGTGCTCGCCGCCCTCGCGGTGTGGACCGCTCCGGCACGCCGGGTGATGCTGATGATCACCGCGACGGGGGTCGGCGTGATGATGGTGGTGCTGCTCGTCGCGCTGGCCGTGCTGCGACGGGTCTATCTGGACTCCGTCCCGTCCACGGTGCTGCCCACCGACGCGGCCGCGGCGATCTACGACACGTTCGTCCGGTTCCTTCGCGACAGCACGCGCACCCTGCTGATCGTCGCGGTGATCATCGTACTGATCGCGTACCTGTACGGTCCCGGCCGTCCCGCTCGCGCCGTCCGCGCCACGGCCGACCGGGGCACGACGGCCACCGGCCAGGCGCTGTATCGCGCCGGGGTTCCCACCGGATCCACCGGACGCTGGCTCACCGGTCACCGGGACTGGACCACCGCCGGCGTCATCGCGGCCGGTGCGCTGACGCTGGTGCTCTGGAACCACCCCACGGTCGGAGCGGTGGCGCTCGTTCTCTGCATCGCGGTGGCCGTCCTGCTCTGCCTGGCGATCGTCGCGGCCGCCGCCGGACCGGCCGACGAGCCGGCGGGCCGGACCGGCCCGTGAGTCATGGTCGGGAAACCCGGCCCCGGACGCACGTCCCTCAGGCGTACGGCGTCAGGCAGGCACACGAAGTCCCTGAGATGCGCGGCCGGGCAGGCCGTGGCGAGCGTGCGGTCGGGAGCCACCGCCCGGCTGCTGTCCCGTCTGACGGCCCTCAACCTCGTGGAGGGCGCCGTACGGCTGGCCGCGCAGGCGTTCCTCACCGCGCTCCCGCTGCTGATGACCGTCGCGGCGTTCGCCCCCGGCTGGATGCAGGACCTGCTGGCCGACTCCGTTCGTGCGGTCCTGGGAATGCGCGGCGACACGCTCGACGAGATGCGTCAGGTCTTCTCCGCGACCGGCACGACGCGGGACACCGCAGGAGCCGTGGGCCTGGTGGTGACGCTTGTGTCGGCCACGGCATTCAGCCGGGCGCTGCAGGCGGTGTGCGAGCGGTGCTGGCATCTGCCGCGCGCACCGGTGCGGGCCGCGCTCTGGCGCTGGCTGCTCTGGCCGGTCGTCTGGCTGGCCTTCCTGCTGTTCCAGGCACCGCTGCGCGACGGGTTCGGCGCGGGCGCGGTGACCGGGCTGGTGCTGTCCATGCTCTCGGCGACGCTGCTGTGGTGGTGGTCGCAGCATCTGCTGCTGGGCGGTCGGATCGGCTGGGTGAGCCTGCTGCCGGGAGCGCTGCTGGCAGGCACCGGTACGGTCCTGCTGAGCGGGGCCGCCCGCGTACTGGTGCCCGCGGCGATGGAGCGCAGCCTGGCCGAGTTCGGCCCACTGGGCCCCGTCTTCACGTTCCTTTCCTGGCTGATCGCCGTCTTCCTGACGGCCGTCTCGGGCCTGGCCCTCGGCGAGTACGTCGCCTCCACCACCTGGTATCGGACGGCCGCGGCGCGCGCACTCACCCGCGTTGGGTGAGGCCGCCCGGTGAAGACCGTGGGCACGCTCATAGGGCACAGAACTGCTGCCGGGCGGACGCCCGGGACGGAGGTCGGAGATGACCGCGCAAACCTACCTGGCGTACGACTATCCGCTGTTGGGCGCCTTCTGGACCATGCTCGTGTTCTTCCTGTGGATCATGTGGTTCGTCCTGCTCTTCCGGATCATCGGGGACATCTTCCGGGACGGGCAACTGAACGGCTGGGCTAAGGCCGGCTGGCTGGCGTTCTGCATCCTCCTGCCCTTCCTGGGCGTGTTCGTCTATGTGATCGCCCGCGGGAAGAGCATGGGCCGCCGGGAGATCAAGCAGGCGCGTGCGCAGCAGGACGAGTTCAAGGCCTACATCAAGGAAACCGCGTCCGCCGGCCCGCCCAGCAGCGTCGACGAGCTCGCCCGGCTTTCGGAGATCCGCGACCGCGGTGACATCACGAACGAGGAGTTCCGCAGGGCCAAGGAACTGGTCCTGACCGGCCACGGTTCGGCGCAGCAGACGGGCTCCGCCACCGGAACCTCCCACCGCTGAGCATCCGCACCACACGAATCGAGGCGCAAGATGACCGCGACACACACCCGGCCGGAATACACGGCGAAGCAGGAATGGGCGACCGGCCTGACGGCCTTCGCGGCCGTGATGCTCTCCCTCGTCGGCCTGCTCGACATCTTCCGGGGCATCATGGCCATCGCCGAGGACGACATCTTCGTCACGACGCGCAACTACGCGTTCGCGTTCGACCTGACCAGTTGGGGCTGGATCCACCTCGTTCTGGGCGTGATCGCCGTGGTCGTCAGCTTCGGGCTGCTCACGACCGCGACATGGGCGCGCGTCGTCGGCGTGGGCATCGCCGGACTCGTCATCATCGCCAACTTCCTCTCCCTGCCGTACTACCCGGTGTGGTCGGTCGTGATGATCGCGCTCTCGGGCTTCATCATCTGGGCCCTGTGCGTGGTCCCGCACACCAGGCTCTTCGACCTCTCCGAGGAGGGCACACCCCGCCGCGACTGAGACAGCCCGGACAGGGAGAACCACGGCGCCCGGGCTCGTGAGGAGAAGGGCCGGCAGATGCGACGACAGGGCGGGCACGAGAGAACCTCGGGGGAGGCAGGCGTCGCAGCCGTACGCGAGAACAGTCCCGGACGGGCTCGCCTCGCCGTGCTCGCCCTCCTGGGAAGCATTCTGGTGCCGCTGGTCGCCGCCGGTCTGCGGAGCGTGCTGTGGGTGCTGGTCGGCATCGCGGGAGTGGCGGTCGCCGCCGTCGGGGTGTGGTGGACCCTGGCCCACACCGGTGCGCTCCGTGCCCTCGGGGTGGCTGTCGCGCTGCTCGCGCCGGTGGCCGTCCTCGTCCTGTACGCGACGTCCGGCATTCTGTGGGCGGCGTGTGTGTCCCTGGCTCTGTGGGCGCTGGCCGTCGCGACGGCACGCAGCGCCCTGGCTCCGGGGCCCGTCACCTCCGAACAGACGGTCGCCGAGGCGCCGAGGCATCCCTGGGTTCTGATGAACCCGCGCTCCGGTGGCGGCAAGGTGGACCGATTCGACCTGGTGGGAAAGGCACGGGCGGCCGGCTGCCGGGTGGTGCTGCTCGACGCGGGCCGGGATGTCTCCGAGTTGGCCCGGCAGGCCGTCGTCGAGGGGGCCGATCTGCTGGCGGTGGCGGGCGGCGACGGCACCCAGGCGCTGGTGGCCGAGGTGGCCGCGGCCCACGACCTGCCTTTCGTGGTGATTCCCGCCGGTACCCGCAACCACTTCGCCCTCGATCTCGGCCTCGACCGCGAGGATCCGGCGAAGGCCCTGGAAGCCCTGACCGACGGCGTGGAACTCCGCATCGACCTCGGCTATGCCGCGGACCGGGTCTTCGTCAACAACGCCTCGTTCGGCACGTACGCGTCCGTCGTCACCGACCCCGCGTACCGCGATGCCAAAGCCCGCACGACCCTGCGAACCCTCCCCGGCTTCCTCACCGGCAAGGGCGCGCCCAGGATGTGGATGCGGGCCGACCGGAGGCGCGTCGACGGACTTCAGGCGCTGCTCGTCAGCAACAATCCCTACGGACGTGCCGTCGACGCCGCGCGTCCGGGACGTAGGGAGCGGCTGGACTCGGGGCTCCTGGGCGTGGTGTGCGTGCGGGTGGGCAACACCGCTCAGGCGGCGCGTCTGGTGCGCGGTCCGCGCTCCGGGGGATTCGTCCGGCTGAGCGCCGGGGAGGTCGTCGTCGAAGCGGACACGGACACCCTCCCGGTCGGCATCGACGGGGAACACGTCGTTGTGCCGTCACCCGTGGTGTGTCGCAGCGCGCCCGGGGCACTGCGGGTCCGTGTGCCGCACCGTCGCCCCCACACGTCGCGGGTCAGCGGCGGGGCGGCCGACTGGCCGCGCGTGGCACGGTTGGCGCTGGGCGAGGCCGGGCGGACGATGTCGTCCGGTAAGTAGGCTGCCCGTGCCTGCCGCGTCGGCCGGTAGGTAGGAACCGCTGGTGGGGCGCGGACAGAAGTGACCGGCCGGTGGCCTCGCGCGCACGGAAGGTCGCGCGGCAGCCACCGGCCGGTGCGGGTGGGGCTGTTACACCATGCCGTTACACCATGGAGTCGTTGCCCCGGTGTCCGGTGCCGCCCTGCTGCTCGCTCTGCTCCATGAGCCGGCGGGCCTTCTCCTTCAGCCGAGAACGCTCGTCCGGGTCGGTGGCACGCTCCGCGGCCTGTTCCATCTCCTGCGCCTTCTGCCTCATCTGCTGGGCACGACCGCGGGACTCGCCTGCAACGCTCATGATCACTCCTTGGGTGATGTGGGGAGAGCGGGCCACATCAGCGAAACAGCACAGGCGCTCCCGCGCATCTCGAACGATCACCCTCTGTTGTCTCCGCAACGCAAAGCGGCCGCCTACGGCGAGCGGGGGGGAGAGCAGGTCTCCCCCTCCTCACCGCGGACGGGCTGCTTCGGAGCGCCGCCTCAGTCTTCCCGCCGCACGACGCACAGGGCCCAGATGACGAAGGCGTACAGCGCGATCAGGGTGAGCGACCAGACGGGGTAGTACGGGATCGACAGGAAGTTGGCGATGATCAGCAGCCCCGCGATGCCGACCGCGACGACCCGGGCCCACGTGGCGCGCGAGAAGAGGCCGGCACTGACCGTCATGGCGATCACTCCCAGGACCAGCTGGATCCAGCCCCAGCTGGTCAGGTCGAACTTGAAGACGTAGTTGGGGGTGTTCACGTAGACGTCGTCGTCGGCGATCGCCATGATGCCGCGGAACAGGTCGAGGATGCCGGCGATGAACAGCATGACGCCGGCGAACGTCACCAGGCCGCCGGCACCTGCCGGTGACCTGGCCGTGGTGCGGTGGTGGGTGGTCGTGGCCATAACGGATTCCTCACTTCCTGAGGGAGATGCAACGCCGGGCTTGTGTCTCCGAGCGTGCCGGGTCCCTCGGCCGAGGTGATCACCCGTGGCGGGTGAAGTCGGCGAGGCGGATCACCGATGGCCTGGGATGTGCGCGGGCCCGGACCAGGATCACCCGCTGCGGGCGATGCCCCTTCCGGTGGGCAGGGCTGGAGTGGAGTCCAGGAACCGTGTCACCACACCCGCTGCAGAAGGAGCCGGACCATGGCCGACGATATGACCGGAACAGCCGGCGTCAGCGCCCTCGCCGAGGCGGACGCCCCCGTGTTCGAAACACTTGTCCAGATGACGCTCGACACGTTCGAGCGGTCGGGGCTGGACCCCGAGACCTATCTGCTGGCGCGCATCGCGGCGCTGGTGGCCATGGACGCCTCCCCCGCCTCGTACCTGCTCAACGTCGGCGCCGCGGAAGGTCTCGGCGTGCCCCTGGAGAAGGTTCAGGGCGTCCTCGTGGCAGTCGCCCCGGTGGTCGGCAGCGCCCGCGTGGTGTCCGCCGCCCGAAGCATCGGGGAAGCCTTCGATCTGATCCTGCATGACGAGGGCGGGGAACCCGGTTCGGCCATGTGAAACCGGCGTGGAACCGGCGACCGCCGGCGTGGAACCGGCGACCGCCGCCGGCGACCGCCGTGGGGAAGGGCGTGGCCTCCGATCGGAGGCCACGCCCTTCCCCACGGCGTATCCCGTCAGGCCGCCTCGGCGGCCACCTGCCCGTTGCGGACGGCGTCGACGAGTGACTGGTGGTCCCGCTCGTTCTGGTCGGCGTAGGTCTCGGCGAACGTCACGAGTGCCCGGTCGAACGAGTCGCCGCCGCCCAGATAGGAGGCGATGGCGATCCGGTCGCCGGACCTCGCGTGGGCGCGGGCCAGGGTCGCGCCGCAGAGCGCGCCGAAGGTGCGCATGCCCCTCGGCACCATGTCCTCGGCCACCACGACCCCCTTCCAGTCCCGCAACTGCCGTACGTAGAAGTCCCGTCGCCGGCCGTCGAGCCCCTCGACCCGCTCCCAGCCCAGGAGGATGTCGCTGGTGGCCTGCATCAGCCGCTGCCCGGAGACGACCCTCTCGCCCTGGTTCCGGTACATGCTGCCCCCGACGTGGGGTGCCAGCACCGACTCGTCGGCCTCCTTGGCCTGCAGGAACAGCGGGTCCTCGTCGTCCTTGCCCAGCAGGAGCACGATCCAGCAGCGGGTTCCCACGCTGCCCACGCCGACCACCTTGCGCGCCATGTCGGCAACCCTGTGCTGTTCCAGAAGGAAGCGCCGGTCCGACGTCATGCTCATGCCGTAGCGCTCGATGAGCCGGCGGATCAGCTGCTCCAGCTTGGCGCTCCGGCCCTCGGTCATCAGGTCCTGGAGGGGGGTGATCAGCGGTGGGTCGGGGGTGATCCGCCGCGTGCCGTCCACGACGTGGGTCAGTTTGTCGAAGACCTGCTGGGTGTCGTGCGAACGCGCCTTGTCCACCATCCGCGCCCAGCGTTCGCGGCCCCGCGCGGACAGATCCGCCCCGAACCGCTCACGTACCCAGTCCACGTCGAACTGGGCGTACCAGACGGCCATGTTGCCGAGTTCGGCGAAGGCGCGCATGTTCTCGCGATAGGACCGCACGGCAGTTCGTACGATCGCGGCCCGCTCCTTGGTGCTGAAGCCGTTCAGTCGGCCAGCGATCACAAAACTGGCGGCCAGGCGCTTGACGTCCCATTCCCAGGGACCCGGCAGCGTCTCGTCGAAGTCGTTGATGTCGAACATGAGGCGGCGCTCCGGCGAGGCCAGCAGCCGGAAGTTCAGCATGTGCGCGTCGCCGCACAGTTGTGTCGTGATTCCCGTCCTCGGCGTGTCCGCGAGGTCGGAGGCCATGATGGCGGCCGCTCCCCGGTAGAAGCGGAACGGCGACTCGATCATCCTTCCGTAGCGGATGGGTACGAGTTCGGGCACCCGGGTCGCCGACTGCTTCTCGATGATCTCCAAGGGGTCCGGCCGCTTCGGTCCGGGGTCGAACTCGGCGTGGCTGCTCCGGGGTACGGCCTTCCGCGCGGCCTTGCCGAGCGCGGCCCGCTCCCGCGGGGTGCGGTCCCGTATCGCGTATCCGTCCAGGTGGTGTGGGGTCATGGTGCCGCTCCAAGGGGGTGGTCGCCGCCGCTCGGGGTCTCGACGACGGCTCTCGGCGGGGATTGACCGCTCCGATGCCCTGCGGTCCTGCCGCCACCGGTCCACAGCCGGGGCCCACGGCCGCGGTTGCCCGGAGCTTGCTCCGATTCGATCCGCCGAGCCAATGAGAAAACAGCCTAAAATAGAGCATATCCCCGTTCGATATCCCTAGCGGCCCGGGGCAGGCGGTGCTCGCTGCGGAGCCTGCGTCCGTGCGCCGTCGGCCGGGATGCGGGACGGTTTTCTCCGTTGGAAGGTGGAGTAATGAACCAGCGAAACCAGCAGTCCCCTCAGATGATCGACATCGACATCCGGCTTGTCAGGATCGGTGCCGTGCTCACCGCGGCCGGCGCCACGGTGGCATGCGCCGGCATGGCTGTCGGAGCCATGGCCGTGCTCTCCGCGGGTCGACGCATGATCCGCGGCATGGACGTACCCCCGGCCCAGCAGATGGCCGAGAAGTGGCAGCAGGCCAAAGAGGCCTCCAGAGCGGGTGCGCAGGCGTGGCAGTCCGCGTCCCACGCCCACAACGGGTCGCTCGCCGGGTCGTAGCCGCCTTCCCCGGCGCACCGGGCGGGAGCCCCTCGGCCCGGTGCGACGGAGCGCTGACCAGTGCTTGATCCTCAACGCTGTGGC
Source organism: Streptomyces sp. NBC_01390 (assembly GCF_045040105.1). Classification (NCBI taxonomy): domain Bacteria; kingdom Bacillati; phylum Actinomycetota; class Actinomycetes; order Kitasatosporales; family Streptomycetaceae; genus Streptomyces; species Streptomyces sp. NBC_01390. The sequence goes on from NZ_CP109551.1 coordinate 3,404,045, forward strand.
GGCTCCGGCCGATGTGGCCTCGGCTCCTCCCCCGGCTTCGCGGGAGGAGGCGTCAGCTTCGCCGTCGCGACGTACGAGACCACGACCGCGACGATCACCAGCGGCATGACGGTGAGCCCCTCCGCCCCGATCAGCAGCGTGGCGAGCAGGACGGAGACCATCGGAAGCCCCAGCATCGCGGCGCTCATCGCTCCGACACCCATCGCGAACCCGGCGACCAGGCTCAGCCCCGGCAGGTGCGAGAACAGGATGCCGCCCGCCGCCCCCACGAACATCCCGGGGAAGATGGGGCCGCCCCTGAAAGCGCTGAGGGATGCGCAGTAGGCCAGACCCTTGCACAGCACCAGCAACGACAGGGCTCCCACCGAGAACCCGGCGCTGTGGGTGAGGAGTGGATCCAGCGCCGTCTGCCCCGAGTACAGCACGTCGGTCGCCGTTCTGCCGGTGCCCTCCGCGTAGCCGATGGCCAGCCCCGCCACGACCAGGCCCATGACCACCGTGGCCGGTACCCGTCGCCTCTCGACGTACGTCCTGAGCCGCACTGCGAGCCATCGGATTCCCACGCCCACGAGTGCGGCCGACACCCCGATGACCAGCGCCCAGCCGAATTCCGCCGCTGTCGGGGCCGTGGCCTTGGGGACGTCGTTCAGTGCCAGCGAGTAGGTGCCCAGCCCGGTCCAGGATCCCAGCCCGATGAAGATGAGTGCGCCGATGCCGGCGGCGAGCAGGCCGGGCACCAACACCACCGCCATCATCGGCCCGCCCAGCCCCGAGGCTTCCATCAGGAGGAATGCTCCGAGCAGGGGGGAACCGAGCAGCGAGCTGACGGCCGCGAAACTGCCCGCCGCCCCCAGCACCGTGATCATCTGCTCCGGGGGGTTCCGTCCGACCATCCGCACGGCGCCGGCGGCGAGCCCGCCACCGAGCGCCAGGAGCGGGGCCTCGGGTCCGAGGACGGCGGCGAAGCTGAGCGTCGCCAGAGCCGCGAGGAAGATGCCGGGCAGCTCGATGGGCGTGGGCGGTCCGGCGGCCTTGAACCCGGCTGACGGTTCATGGCCGCCGGACCCCGGCAGATACCTGATCGCCAGCCCCGTGAGCAGCCCCCCTACGGCAAGCAGCGGCAACGGCCACCACGGTGGCGTTCGGTCGAACCCCAGCGACTTGGGCAGATCCGTGTAGATCAGTGGCTGAAGCTCGCCGATCAGCGCGAGGAAGCCGAACGCCACCGCGGACACCGGCACGCCGATCAGCGCGGACATCACCAGAAGCACGAGGTACGCACGGCTCCGGAGAAGGACCCGCGGGTCCGGCGGTGACGCGGTCTCGGGCCCAGTCGTGGCTACCGGCATGCGCGTTGCCTCCAGACGATGTCGCCTCCAGACGATGCGGACCTCGCTGGTGGTCCCGGAGCCGCGTTCAGCGAACCTGGTACGTCCGCCACCTGACACGACAGGCAGGCGCTGTTGCGAGCCTGGCACGACGTTCCCGTGCGGGCACTTCGACGCCGCCCATGCGGTTGACTCCGACGCCCAGGGCTGCCCCAGCTCCCCTTTGCCCGGCCCAGGGCAGATCGCGACCGCTTCATGGGAAAGGGCGGGTGCACACTGGGCAGTGGGGCGAGTGCCTGACTGCGGGGTGGTGGTACGGATGCCGAACCGAATGCGGAGCGATCGACGACTGACCGTGCGGATGACGGTCACGCTGTTTCTGCTCGGACTGCTGTACGTGGCCTTTGTCGCCGCGTTGATCGTGTTGCTGAAGTCCTGGGTGCTGGTCGTGGTGGTCGCGGCGGGGTTCCTCGCCGCGCAGTACTGGTTCTCCGACCGGGTCGCCCTGTTCGCGATGCGCGGACGGGTGGTGGAGCGGGAGGAGTACCCGCAGCTGCACGGGGTGATCGACCGGCTGTGTGCCGTGGCCGACCTGCCCAAGCCCGTGGTCGCCGTGTCGGACATGGATATGCCGAACGCGTTCGCGACCGGGCGGAACGCCGATCACGCCGTGGTGTGTGTGACCACCGGGTTGCTTCGGCGGCTGGAGCCGGAGGAACTGGAGGGCGTGCTCGCACACGAGCTGTCCCATGTCGCGCACAAGGACGTCGCCGTGATCACCGTCGCGTCCTTCCTCGGCGTCATCGCCGGGCTCATCGTGCGGTTCGCGTTCTACTCGCAGCTGTTCGGCGGGGGCCGACGGGACCAGAACACCGCCGTCGTCTTCGCGGCGGTGATGGGCGTCTCCGCGGCCGTGTACACGATCAGCTTCCTGCTGATCCGCGCCCTCTCCCGGTACCGGGAACTGGCCGCCGACCGCTCGGCCGCGCTGCTCACCGGGAAGCCCTCGGCACTCGCCTCCGCACTCACCAAGGTCTCCGGCGACATCGCGCGGATCCCGTCGAAGGACCTGCGGACCGCGCAGGCCTTCAACGCCTTCTACTTCACGCCCGCCCTCGGCAAGGAGCCGGGCCTGGCCCGGTACTTCTCCACCCATCCCAGTCTGGAGCAGCGGCTCGACCAACTGGGGCGGATCTCCGGCGAGTTGGGCGAGGTGGCGGCTCCCGGCGCGGGGAACTCGTGAGCTGAGGAGCACGTATGGGGTTGCTGGACATTCTGCTGGGACGCACGAAGCCCGTCGCGCCCGATCTCGACCGGCTCTTCGGGCTGCCGTCGGCCGCAGTCACCCTCCAGGCCGCGGCCGGCTTCACGCCCACGGGCCGGGGGTCGGTGTGCTTCGCCACGGTGGAGGGCGCCGCCTTCGACGACGTACGCAAGGAGGTCCAGGCCCTCCTCGACGCGGACACCGAGCGGACCGGGCCGCCGGTCGAGCTGGTCCGGGACGAGTACGGGTACTCGTGGCTGGTGTCGCGGCGCGGGCCGGAGGATCTCCCGGCGCTCGTCGGGGACCTGCACGCGGTCAACAGCGCGCTGGAGGCGAGTGGGTTCGGGCCGCAGTTGTTGTGCTCGGTGGTGGGGTTCGAGGATGTGGATGAGGGTGGCGGTGAGGGTCCTGGTGGCGGGGTTCGGCGGCTCGGGCTTGTCTATCTCTACAAGCGCGGCACCTTCTTTCCCTTCTCACCGCTGACCGACGGGGGCGGGCAACGGCGGGACAGTGCGCTGGAGTTGCAGGTGCGGGCCGCGCTCTCCGGTGATCTGCGGATCGAGCAGGATCTGAGTCGCTGGTTCCCGGTGTGGGGTGCCCCCGGTCTGTGAGACGGACCGACCGGAGGCACGCCCCCCTTTTTCGACTTCCTCCTACTGGCCCCGACTACCGGCCCTGGCGGCGGTTCCGCAGCGGGCGCTCGCGGCTGTAGCGGCGCTCCCACCTGGCCTGCTGGTCCCGGCGCTGACGGTAGGCGCGGTAGGTCGCGGGCGAGGAACCCGCGGCCGGGCTGCCGCCGCCGGACGAGGAGGCCGCCGTACCGCTCCCCGTGCGGCCGTAGCGGAAGTAGACGTAGCCCAGGCCTGCGGCGGCGAGCCACAGGACGCTGTTCTTGAAGCCCATGATGATCAGGACGAAGATCGCGGAAATGATCAAGGTGCCCATGACGGGACTCCTTGTGAGTGGCGTGGGTGACTGAGCGGAGTTGTATGTGCGTGACGGTGTGAACTGACCGGACGCTTGGGGTTGGCGTCCGTCCGCCGGTGCGTGCGTTGCGTGTCCAGCGTAGGGATGGCAGGGGAGGCCGCGCATCCGTATTTCGCCCGCCGCCCGTCCTGTTGCTGGGGGCTGCGCCCCCAGACCCCCGCTCCGGCCCTGAACGGGCCTTGTCCTCAAGCTCCCCCAGAGGGGGGACCCCCAACGGGCTGGAAATGCGGGCCTGCGCTGGAAGGTCACCGGGCAGGTGGGAAAACGGTCGCGTGCTGGATCTCGGCACGCGAACGCCGGGTGCCCTGGTTCGAGTTGGGCACCCGGCGGTTGTTCAGCGGGAGTAGCGCATCAGGGCGCGCACCATGTGGCACGTCGTTTCCGACGGTGGGTGGACGCCGATCAGGTGCGCCGCGCTGCGGATCGTCTCGTTGCGGGCCTGGTTCGGCATGTGGACGCCGGAGTCGAGCAAGGCGATCGCGAGTCGCATCGCCTTGAGCCGGCGGTTGTGCGTGATGTACCACTCGCGGGGGCGGCCCGGCGGCAGCGGGCGCTTCTCCACGGGGGCGTACGGCAGGTCGAGCTGGACCCCCCTCTTGGCGGTGGACCGGGTGGACGTCGGCTTGAGAGCGGCAGTGGGCACAGGCATCCTCCTGTCGCGGTCGGGGTGGTACCGGACCCCCCGGCGACACCCTCGAACACTGCTTCTATTCTACCGCCCGGCACTGACAAAAGGCCCTGGCCACAAGGCCTTTCGAGGGGCTCTGACGTACCGTGAGCCCCATGGAAATCTGGATCAACCCGGCCTGCTCCAAGTGCCGCGGAGCGCTGTCGCTGCTCGATGCCGAGGGCGCCGAATACACCGTCCGCCGCTACCTGGAAGAGACTCCCACCGAGGACGAGATCCGGGTCGTACTCGATCGGCTCGGCCTCGAACCCTGGGACATCACCCGGACCCAGGAAGCCGTCGCCAAGGAGTTGGGCGTGAAGGAGTGGGGCCGGGCGGAGGAGGACCGGGAGCGGTGGGTCGCCGCTCTCACCGCGCATCCGAGGCTCATCCAGCGGCCCATCATCACCGCCGACGACGGCAGCGCGGTCGTGGCCCGTACGGACGAGGCCGTGCGGGACGCACTGTCCCGGCGACCAACGTCGAAGTGACGTACGTCACTTCGGCAGTTCCTGTTACCTCTGAGTTACCTCGTTCGATATCTCGTACATAGCGGCGTACGCTCCCCTGTCTCTTAGGAGGCGCGCATGTCGCGCAGAAGAACTGTCAGTACGAAGAAGAAGCTGGCGCTGTTCGTGAGTGCCGCCGCGGTGGCGGGTGGTGGTGCCTTCGCCATGGCGGCCACCTCCAACGCGGCGCAGACCGCCGCCGACTCGACCGTCTGCCAGGGGCTCGCCACCGCCCTCGGCAACAACCAGAAGTTCATCGCGGGCCAACGGGCCAACCCCGACGCCCAGTCGGCGGCCCGGATCGCGAACCGCGACGCGGTCGTCGCTCAGATCAAGGTGCAGCAGCAGGCGTCCGGGTGCGTGGTTGGGGAGTCGGCTCAGGACTCCCAGGCCGCGCAGCCCGTCACTCCGCCTGCCAACCCGCCTGCCAACCCGCCCGCCGCCCAGCCCTCGTCGCCCGTCCGGAGCACCGCGCCCGCCGCTCCGGGCGTTCCCGGCGCGCCCGCCGCCGGGAAGCAGGTGTGTGCCGGGTCCACGGTCACCCTCTCCGGTGAGGGTGGGGCCCCCGCCGCGTCCAGCAACCAGTTCCCCGCCGGGGCCACGTTGCGCGTCACCAACCTGGACAACAACAAGTCCACGACGGTCAAGGTGACCTCGGTGTCGGGCAGTTGCGCTCTGCTCAACAACGCCGCCTTCGAGCAGGTCCGCGAGCCCGGCAAGTTCCTGATCCGCCGGGCGCTGATCGAGAAGGTGGGGTGAGGTTCCAGCGCTGACACCTGCTCGGACCAGGGTCCTGTCGCTCCCGGCCAGGGGCGGCAGGACCCACCCACTTCCCTCCATGCCGCCCTCCACACGTGAAACGCACCACAAGAACGCCAGGTAACACGGGGTTCACATTCGAGCAATGATCGGGAAATCCCCTATTGACAGGCTCGCGGGCAACAAGAGCGGCGCCTCAGTGCCGCAGCGCCGCAGCACCCGCAAGTGCGCCTGTAGACCCACCCCCGAATGGATGGTCCCGTGACCTTCAAGGCTGAGTACATCTGGATCGACGGCACCGAGCCGACGGCCAAGCTCCGCTCCAAGACCAAGATTCTGGCCGACGACGCCAAGGGCGCCGAGCTGCCGATCTGGGGCTTCGACGGGTCTTCCACGAACCAGGCCGAGGGCCACGCCTCGGACCGCGTGCTCAAGCCGGTCTCCTCCTACCCGGACCCGATCCGCGGCGGCGACGACATCCTCGTCATGTGCGAGGTCCTCGAGATCGACATGACGCCGCACTCGTCCAACACGCGTGCCGCGCTGGTCGAGGTCGCCACGAAGTTCGCCGCTCAGGAGCCGATCTTCGGCATCGAGCAGGAGTACACCTTCTTCGACGGTTCCCGTCCGCTCGGCTTCCCCGAGGGCGGCTTCCCGGCCCCCCAGGGCGGTTACTACTGCGGCGTCGGCGCCGACGAGATCTTCGGTCGCGAGATCGTCGAGGCCCACCTGGAGAACTGCCTCAAGGCCGGTCTCGCCATCTCCGGCATCAACGCCGAGGTCATGCCGGGCCAGTGGGAGTTCCAGGTCGGCCCGGTCTCCCCGCTGGAGGTCTCCGACCAGCTGTGGATCGCCCGTTGGCTGCTCTACCGCACCGCCGAGGACTTCGGTATCTCCGCGACGCTGGACCCGAAGCCGGTGAAGGGCGACTGGAACGGCGCCGGTGCGCACACAAACTTCTCCACGAAGGCGATGCGCGAGGGCTACGACGCGATCATCACCGCGTGCGAGTCCCTCGGTGAGGGCTCGAAGCCGCTCGACCACGTCAAGCACTACGGCGCCGGCATCGACGACCGTCTCACCGGTCTGCACGAGACCGCCCCGTGGAACGAGTACTCGTACGGCGTCTCCAACCGTGGCGCCTCGGTCCGTATCCCGTGGCAGGTCGAGAAGGACGGCAAGGGTTACATCGAGGACCGCCGCCCGAACGCCAACGTCGACCCGTACCTCGTGACGCGGCTGATCGTCGACACCTGCTGCTCCGCCCTGGAGAAGGCCGGCCAGGTCTGATTCCCGCTGATCCCAGATAGTGAGAAGGGGTGTCCACCGGAAGGTGGACACCCCTTCTCTGCTTCCCACTTTCTCTGCTTCAATGTCCCCATGGCCAGCTTCCAGAAGTGCATCGCGACAGGTCGCCACGACCTCGAGCCCTTCTGGCCTTCCCGCCAGCACCACGACTTCGACCGGGTGTGTTGTCGCGCGATGAACGCGTCGGCCCTCTAACACCAGCCGTACGGCCTCTCTGCCGCCGTACCTCTCGGTCTTCCGCCGACGCGCACGACGTACGTCCCCGACGAACTCCTCGCGCGAAAGAGCTGACCTCTCATGGCGACCACTCGTACTCTCTCCCCTCTGCCCTCCCCCTCCCCCCTCTCCCCCGGCGCCTCCGCACGGCACCGGCTGCGTGCCGTCGACCGGGACGAGGTGGTCGACGTCAGGGACTTCCTGCCGCCGGGTGCCACCTGGCTGCCCGCTCCCCCGCACACCCTTCCCACCCTGCCGGGCCAGCCGCCGATGATCGGCTACCTGGTGCTCGTACCGGCCGACCAGCAGCCGCCCGTACTGCCGTTCGCGCTCCCGGACCCGGAGCTGCCGGCCCCGGCCGCGTCCCCGGAGCGGGGCCAGGCCGACGGGGGCCGCCACCTCGTACGCGTCGACGACGTGCAGCGCACCGCCGAGGTCGACGGGCGTCCGCTGGATCTCACGTACCTGGAGTTCGAGCTGCTCGCCCATCTCGTCGCCCACCCGGGCCGGGTCCACACCCGCGACCAGCTGGTCACCACGGTGTGGGGCTACGGGCACGTGGGCGACGGCAGGACCGTCGACGTCCACATCGCCCGGCTGCGCCGCAAGCTCGGCGCGGAGCACCGGCAGGCGATCCAGACGGTACGGCGGGTGGGGTACAAGTACACGCCCCCGACCGCGCGCTGATCCGGCTTCCCCTCTCCCTCTCCGTGGGGGTGTTGCCGGCACCACCCCCCTGTACGGGTGTTCGGGCCCGTGACCCGGCGGGGCGCCCTCGGCGAGACTGACCGTATGGACGACGTCATCAGCCCACGGGTACGAGTTCCGCCACGGGTACGGGTTCAGGGTCGGGTTCGTGACGTCGTGGTCGCCGGGGGGCGGTCGCTGTTGCTCGCCGTCGCCTCGCTCGCCGGGTCGACGCTGCTGCTCGTCCTCTCCGTCGTCTCCCTCCTGCTCGTGCCCGCCCTGGGGATCGGCCTCCTCACCACTCCCCGGGTCGTCACCTGGGTGCGGGCGTGGGCCGACTGGCGGCGGCTGACGGCCGTGCGGTGGGGCGGGGTGCGGATCCCGCCCCGGTACCGGGTGCCGCCGACGAACGCGGGGCGCTGGGCGCGGGCCCTCTGGGTGCTGCGTGACCCGGCGACCTGGCGGGAGTTCGCGTGGCTGCCCCTCGACGTCGTGCTCGGGTTCGTCACGGCGTTGGTGCCGGCCGCGCTGGTCCTGTACCCCTTCGAGGGGTTCGCGCTGGCCCTCGGACTGTGGCGGGTGTTCACGGACGGGACGTACGTCGGCTGGTGGTACGGCTTCGTGCCGGTCGGCGGGCAGGGCAGCGCGCTCGCCGCCGGCGCCCTCGGGGCCGTACTCCTCGTCGCCTCCTACTTTCTGACGCCCGCCCTGCTGCGGCTCCACTTCCTGCTCACCGGGGCCCTGCTCGGCGCCGGGCGCCGTGAACTCGCCGAGCGGGTAAGGGTGTTGACCGAGACGCGCCGGGACGCCGTCGACACCTCCGCCGCCGAACTGCGGCGGATCGAGCGGGACCTGCACGACGGCGCGCAGGCGCGGCTGGTGGCCGTGGGGATGGACCTGGGGACCGCCGAGGCGCTCATGGAGAAGAACCCGGAGAAGGCGCGGGAGTTGCTCGCGCGGGCCCGGCAGTCCTCCGCGGACGCGCTGGCCGAGCTGCGCGACCTGGTGCACGGCATCCATCCGCCGGTGCTGGCCGAGCGTGGACTGGGCGACGCGGTACGGGCGTTGGCGTTGCGGCTGCCCGTCGACACCGAGGTGACGGTCGACGTGGCCGGGGGCCGGGCTCAGGCGCCGGTGGAGTCGGCGGCGTACTTCGCGGTGAGCGAGGTGCTGACCAACGCCGTCAAGCACTCCGGCGCCGATCGCGTGTGGGTCGATGTGCGGTACGCGGACGGCTCGTTGCGGATCGCCGTCACCGACGACGGGCGGGGCGGGGCCCGGGTCGGTGGCGGGTCGGGGCTGGCCGGGGTGGAGCGGCGGCTCGGTACATTCGACGGCGTCCTGGCCGTCAGCAGTCCGGTTGGCGGTCCCACCGTGGTGACCATGGAGATTCCTTGCGAGTTGTCCTAGCCGAAGACCTGTTCCTGCTGCGCGACGGGCTGGTCCGGCTGCTGGAGGCGTACGACTTCGAGATCGCCGCGGCGGTGGAGAGCGGCCCCGAGCTGGACCGGGCGCTCGCCGAGCTGGCACCGGACGTCGCCGTGGTCGACGTACGGCTGCCGCCGACGCACACCGACGAGGGGCTGCAGTGCGCGCTGCGGGCCCGCCGGGCGCGGCCGGGGCTACCGGTGCTGGTGCTGTCGCAGCACGTGGAGCGGCTGTACGCACGGGAGTTGCTGGCCGACGGGGACGGCGGGGTCGGCTATCTGCTCAAGGACCGGGTGTTCGACGCGGAGCAGTTCGTGGACGCCGTACGACGGGTCGCGGCGGGCGGTACCGCCATGGACCCGCAGGTGATCCAGCAGCTGCTGCTGGCGCGTGCCGGGGACGGCCGGCCGCTGGGGCGGCTGACGCCCCGGGAGCTGGAGGTGCTGGATCTCATGGCTCAGGGACGTTCGAACGCGGCGATCGCCGGGCATCTCGTTGTCACGGAGCGGGCGATCGCCAAACACACGTCGAACATCTTCGCCAAACTGGGACTTGAGGTGTCGGACGACGACAACCGCCGCGTCCTGGCGGTACTCACCTATCTCGACCAGGGGCGCTGAAAGTACGCCAAAGTCGATGATATCCAGTGCCCCTCCGAACACTTGGCGTAAGAGATCCGCAACTCCCGGTATACCCGGTGGAGTTGGGGTCGAATTGTCCTACGAATCTCTCATCAATTTCTGAGGCGACTGAACACTCCTGAGGTCCTCCTCGTAATGGATGACGCCGCTTCACTCCTGTCGGGCGCCTCGATAGCCCCGCAAGGAAGCCAGAGGAGTTCCATGGGACGCAATGCACGTAAACGACGCTCACCACTGGCCGTTCGCGCCGTGGCCGCATCCGCGGCCCTCGCGATCGGTGGGGGTGGACTTGTCTGGGCGAATTTCTACGCCTCCGCACATGAGGAGAACGGCGCCCAGAACCAGACCAAGGCCGCTGCCGTCCAGATCGCCACGATCGACTGCCCGGACGTCGGTCAGAAGCTCTCCAACGTCCCGGCCGGCGCTCGCGCCGGTGTGGACAAGGAGCTCGCGAATCTGGACAACCAGATCACCGAGGCCTACGCACGCCTTGCCTCCACTCGGCAGGCGCAGGCCGGTGACCCCGGCTTCGTACAGAACGCGATCGTCGGTCCGCTGAAGGACAAGCGGTTCGCGGCGATCGACCGGATCCGCATCAACATCAAGCGGGCCGGTGGTTCCGGAGCCGACAACCTGGGGCAGTTCGCCCAGTGCACCGGTGTCGCGGCCGCGCCGCAGACCAACGCCGGCCAGGCCAACAACGGTGGCCAGAACAACGGTCAGAACAACGGCGGCCAGAACAACGGCGGTCAGGCCAACAACGGCCAGAACAACCAGAACAACCAGGGCAACGGCCAGGCCAACAACGGTCAGGGCCAGAACAACGGCCAGGGTCAGAACAACAACGGCCAGGGCAACGCCGGCCAGGGCCAGGGCAACGCCGGCAACGCGGCCGGTGGCGGCCAGGGCGGCAACGGTCCGGTGGCCGCGGACTTCGTGGACATCACCAAGGTGCAGGGCAACGCCCAGTTGGGTGTGGGCGCCAACGGGCTCCCCGCCAACGGCAACAGCGGCTCGACCGGCTCCTTCACCACGAAGTGCGGCACCAACGGGAACAAGAACCACAACACGGACAACGTGATCGTGGCCCCGGGTGTCGCCAACGGTGCGCACCACCTGCACGACTACGTCGGCAACCAGAGCAACGACGCGTTCGCGAGTGACCAGGAGCTGGCGGCGGCACAGTCCAGCTGCCAGAACCAGGGTGACAAGTCGTCGTACTTCTGGCCGGTGCTGCGCCTGCAGAACGGTACGCAGGACTTCGACCAGAACAACGACGGTGGTGGCAAGGAAGGCAACGTCGGCCAGATCCTGCAGGCCTCCCAGGCGCAGATCAAGTTCGTCGGCAACAAGAAGGGCAACGTCGTCGCGATGCCGACCGCCCTGCGCATCATCACCGGTGACGCCAAGGCCTTCGTCAACGGCAACGCGAACGCCAACGTCAACTGGAGCTGCACCGGCTTCGAGAACAAGGTGCAGCTGAAGGACAAGTACCCGATCTGTCCGCAGGGCAGCGCCGTGGTCCGTACGACCGACTTCCAGAGCTGCTGGGACGGCCAGAACATCGACAGTGCGAACCACCGCACTCACGTGTCCTTCGTCCAGGCCGACGGCACCTGCGCCAACGGCTTCAAGGCGATCCCCCAGCTCCAGGTCCGTCTGGTCTACAACGTCCCGGCGCCGAAGCTGCAGAACGGCACGGTGGTGAACCCGTACGCGGTGGACACCTTCCCGGAGAACCTGCACAAGCCGATCACCGACCACAACGACTTCATCAACTTCTTCTCGCAGAACACGATGAACCAGATGGTCAACTGCATCAACACCGGCAAGAAGTGCCAGTAGATCCACCAGTGGTCCACCGACGGTGGACCACCTGAGAAGGCCGGTGGCGGGTTCTCCCGCCACCGGCTTTCTTGTTCCCGACTCCCAACACGGAGCGAGTACGGAGACACGAATGAGGCGGCCCGAGTGTTTCCACTCGGGCCGCCTCGTTCGTGCTTCCGGTCAGCCTTCGTGGCCGGCCGAGTGGGTCGCCTCGGCGCCGGTGTGCGCGCTGTGGTCGGCGCCCACCTCGGTGGTCCCGCCGAGCTTGCCCTGCAGCTTCGCGATCACCTTCTGGTCGCCGACCGCGGTCCACTTGCGGCCCAGGAGGTAGAAGCCGCCGTAGTCCTTGGCGCCGTTGATCCACTCACGCTGGCCGCGGTCGGTGGCATAGGTCAGGAGGAGGAACTTGCCGTAGGGGGTGGTCTTGCAGGCCGCCTGGCGGAGCTCGTCCGCGTCGATCTGCATGACCGGCTTGCAGCCCGCCTCGCTCGCGATGTGCTCCAGGCTGCCGGTCGCGGCCACCGGAGTGGCGTCGATCGACGTGGCCGCCCGGTCGCTCGAGCCGCCTGAGCAGCCCGCCAGGGCCAGCGCCGCCACGGCTGTGACCGCGGCGGTCGCGAGCTTCGGTCGCGTCACCTTCATCTGTTCTTCCTCCGGTCCGTTCGGCGCCGACACTACTCTCGGCCCATGCCGCGGGGAGGCCCCGTCGAAGAGCCCTCGCTGTCGATACGGCTACGGGGCACCAACCACTCAATCAGGGAACGTCTGTGCGAGAGTGGGCAAGTGAACGCAGACTGGGAAGAGCGTGTGCTCGCCGCTTGGGCGACCTTCGACGACTACGACGAGGACCACGGGGCCGACTTCCGGGCGGTGATCGACACCCTCGCGGCGGAACTGCCCGCCGGCAGCCCCCTGGGCCCCTTCGAACAGGGAAGCGCCTGGGACTCCACGGGCCACTCCGACCGCGCGGAGCCGCTCTACCTGGAGGCGCTCGCGCTCGGGCTCAGCGAACAGAGCGGCTACAAGGGCCGCCGGGCCAAGATCCAGCTGTCGAGTTCGCTGCGCAACCTCGGCCGGGCCGAGGAGGGCGTCAAGCTCCTTACCCCCGAACTGGACGCCCCCTCCGACGAGTTGGACGACGCCGTACGAGCGTGTCTGGCGCTGTGCCTGTCCAGCCTCGGCCGTGACCGTGAGGGCCTCTCGCTGGCCCTCGGTGCCCTCGCTCCTCATCTGCCGCGCTATCAGCGGTCGATGGCGAACTACGCCCGTCTGCTGACCGAGCCCGACGCGTAACTCCCGGACGGTCAGGTGACCATCCCGCGATTCGCTCGTTCTGCTGAACGTGCAGTCACAGGATGTCGCCTTCAGCCCCGCCACCGGTAACAGCGCCAAGGGCCGCCCCGTCGTCGACGTGGAGCAGGCCGAGGCCGCGCTCGTCGAGCACTATCCCCGGCTCGTCCGGCTCGCCTACCTGGTGCTGCCGCCGAGCCTCGGGCGGAGCCGACGCGTCCTGACGGCGCACGCCCTCACCCAGCGTGCGCTGCCCAGGGGACGCACGGCCACCGCCACCGTCCCGGCCCAGCCGAAGGGCCGCGCGGGCGACCCCGGCTACGCGCTCGTCCGCCTCCAGGTGCTGCGTACGGCGCTCGCGGCGGGGCAGCCGTGGCGCGGGCGTTCACTGCCGAAGCGGTCGCAGTTGCCGCCGCTGCTCCCCCAGGTCTGGGGTCTGCGGCTCTTCCCGCGTTCGGGCGGCGCCGACGAACTCGCCCTGGACCAGCGGCTGTCGGCGCTCTCCGGGCCGGCCCGGGCCGCGTACGTCCTGCGCGGTCTGGAGAAGCTCCCGGACGCCGACGTACGCACCGCTCTGGAGGCCGCCGGGGTCGACCGGCCGATCGAGGCGCTCCGCGAGGCGGACGAGGTTCCGGCGCAGTACGCGCTGCTCGACTCCGCCGAGTTCGACCCGTGTTCGCTGCAGGCTCGTCCGACCGACCTGATGCGGCGCAGGCAGCACCTGAAGGCCGCGCTCGCCGCCGCCGCGGCCGTCGCGGTGTGCGGCGCGCTGCTCGGACTGCCCGGCGACGGCTGGGCCCCGGACGGCGCCGCCGCCCCCGCGTACGCGCAGAACCCGGCCGCCGAAGCCGCCCTGGATCCGGCCCGGTTGACGCTGGTGGCCGTGGCCACCTGGAAGTCCTCCGCGCGCACCGACTTCTCCGTCTGGCCCGCGCGCGGCGACCTGGTCGACGACAGCGCCCTGCTGCGGCGCGCCCTCGCCGTCTGGGCCCGTCCCGGCGAGAAGGTCAATGTCTCGGCCACCCCGGGCACCCCCTCCGGCGGCCCGGCCGGCCCGCCCCAGCTCCTGTACGCGGGCACTGTCGACGCGGCCCACGTGGTGATCCTCTACGACGGTCTGCGCATCGCCCGGTACGCCGAACCGAAGGACGGCACGAGCGGCGCCGCCCTGGACTTCGCCCGCGTCGACGGCGCGACCGGCGCCGAGGCCGACGCGGTGGTACTCGACCGGGCCGACGGCAACGTCCGCTATCTGACGGCTCCCTGGGTGCTCAAGGCCGAGATGCGGAACCTGCGCGAACCGACGGCGACGCCAATCGACCTGGGGCTGACCGACGGGGTGAGCGGGCCGCTGGCCAGCCCGGTCGCGCAGCGGGGCGCCTGTCAGTCCTGGAACACGCTGCAGGTGACCGACGCCGGTGGGGCCCGACTGCTGAGCGACCTCGGCGAGCTCGTTCCGGCCCACCTCACCACGGGCAGCCCGGCCGCACCCCGAGAGGCGTCGGCCCCGGCGGCGCTGGCGACGTGGTCGCCCTTCGCCTGCTCCCTCGCCGCGATGCACTCCCAGGGCGTGCGCTCCGTGAACGCCTGGCAGTACGCCGAGCAGCCGCTGCCCGACGCGAGCGGCGCCGCCGACTGGGTGTGCACCCGCGCCGAGACCTGGCGGGGTGACGGCGCCCAGGTCCTGGCCCAGTTCCACACGCCGGGCGGGCAGTTCGGGGCGATCGCGGCGAAGTCCGGGACCAGCCCGGCGTGCGGTCCCCGCGACCCGAACGTGCTCGCCGGTGTGCTGTGGAAGTCGGGGGCGGGCGAGTGGTACATGCTTGCCGCCGGTGCGCGGAACACCGCGTCGATCACGGCGACGGGCGGGGTGAACTCGACCGTGCGGGGTGCCATGCTGGCGGCCAGGACCGAGCAGGGGGCCCAGGCGGGGTTGAAGGGGACGCTGAAGGACGGCCGGCAGATCGGCGGGCTGCGGTAGCGCCCCAAAGGGGCGCGGGGAACTGCGCGACCAGCCCCCACCCGCCCGCAGACGATCAACCACGTACCCTGCGGAGGCACCTAGCTGACACTTGCGTCAACAAGTCCGCGCATGGGGGTTTCCTCGCACGCTACCCATCAGTACATTGACGCCATGTCTAACCCGCCGCACACACCGCTCAAGGTGCGCAAGGTGTCCTTCTCCTGGGAGGGCACCCCGCTCCACTGGGTGCCGGGGGATCCGTTCACCTCACACACCATCAACGTGCTGCATCTGCTGCTGCCGGCCGGTGAGCGGTGGTTCGTGCACGTGTACAAGCAGGTGCTGCCGTACATCCGGGACGAGCGGCTGCGTGCGGACGTCGTCGGGTTCATCGGGCAGGAGGCCATGCACTCCCAGGCCCACGACGAAGTCCTCCCGCATCTACGGGAGTTGGGGCTCGACCCCACGCCGTACACCGCCCAGGTCGACTGGCTCTTCGAGAAGGTGCTCGGCGACCGGTTCCTGCTGCCGGGCCGCCGGGCGCGCAGGTGGTGGCTCATGGAACGGGTCGCCGTCATCGCCGCCATCGAGCACTACACGGCGTTCCTCGGCGACTGGATACTCAACGCGTCGGAGCTGGACCGGCGCGGCGCCGATCCGACCATGCTGGACCTGCTGCGCTGGCACGGCGCCGAGGAGGTCGAGCACCGGTCGGTCGCCTTCGACCTGTTCACCCACGTCGACGGGGGTTACCGGAGGCGGGTGCGGACCTGGCTGACCGGGCTGCTGGTGATGTGCTTCCTGTGGCAGCGCGGGGTGCGGTTCTTCATGGCGAACGACCCGGCCCCGGGTCTCCGCAAGCCGACCTTCCGGGGCTTCTACGTACGCGGGAAGCGGGGTCTGCTGCCGTCGACCCGGGCCATGGTGAGATCGGTGCCGCGCTATCTCGCCCGGGACTACCACCCCTCCCAGGAGGGCTCCACCGAGCAGGCCGTCGCCTATCTGGCCTCCTCCCCCGCCGCTGTCGCCGCCGACAGAGGTGCCGCCTGATGCCCCGGCCGCTGGCTCTCGCGCTCACCGCCGGGGCCGCGCTGCTCGCCCGCCGGGCCGTGCGCCGCCGGATCGGGGCCGCGCCACTGTGGCCATTGCCCGCGCTGGCGGAGCCGGTCTCCGGGCGACCGCGCTCACGGGCTCTGCGGCTGACGGTCGCCGCGCTCGAGACGGTCGCCGACGGCGTCGTACAACTGCGCCTGGAAGGGCGGGCGTTGCCGGGGTGGGCGCCGGGGGCGCATCTCGATCTGGCGCTGCCGTCGGGGCTCGTTCGGCAGTACTCGCTGTGCGGGGACCCGGCGGACACCTCGGCGTACACCGTCGCCACCCGGCTGGTGCCGGACGGGCGCGGCGGCTCGCGCGAGGTGCACGAGGAGTTGCGGGCGGGCATGACGGTCGAGGTGCGCGGCCCGCGCAACCGTTTCCCGCTCGTCCCCGCACCGGCGTACGTCTTCGTGGCCGGCGGTATCGGGATCACCCCGATCCTGCCGATGCTGCGGGCGGTGCATGCCCGACCCGGCCTTGAGTGGCGGCTGTTGTACGGGGGTCGCAGCCGGGCCTCGATGCCGTACCTCGCCGAGATCGAGAAGCTGGGCGCGGGCTCCGGGGCGGGACGTGTCACCGTCGTCGCCGAGGACGAGGACGGGCTGCCCGACCTCGACGCGCTGTTCGCGGGGGTGGCGGCTGAGCTGCCCAAGGGGACCGCCGTCTACTGCTGTGGTCCCGAGGCGTTGAGCGCGGCGGTCGAGGCCCGGATGCCCGAGGGCGCCGTGCTGCGTCTGGAGCGCTTCGGCCCGCGTACGTCGGCCGGGGGCGACCAGTCCTTCGAGGTCGAACTGCGGCGCAGCGGGCGGACGTTGACGGTACCGGCCGACTCGACCGTGCTGGCCGCCGTACGGGCGGAGCTGCCGGACACCGCGTACTCGTGCGAGCAGGGGTTCTGCGGGACCTGCCAACAGCGCGTGCTGGGAGGGGAAGTGGACCATCGTGACGAGCTGCTGACCGATGCCGAGCGGGCGGACTCGATGCTGATCTGTGTGTCGCGGGCACGAAGGGGTCCACTTGTGCTGGATTTGTGAACATCCTCGGTCGGACCCGTCCGTTGCGGGCCGTATCCGATCGGTAAGGTGTTCGCATGACAACCGGGGTTCGCCGCAGAATGGGAGTCGAGGAACGCCGGCAGCAGTTGATCGGCGTCGCCCTCGAACTGTTCAGCCGCCGCTCGCCCGACGAGGTCTCCATCGATGAGATCGCGTCGGCCGCGGGTATCTCGCGTCCACTGGTCTACCACTACTTCCCTGGCAAACTCAGCCTGTACGAGGCCGCGTTGAAGCGGGCGTCGGACGATCTGGCGGGCCGGTTCGTGGAGCCGCACGAGGGCCCGCTGGGGGCGCGCCTGCTGCGGGTGATGCGCCGGTTCTTCGACTTCGTCGAGGAACACGGGCCCGGTTTCGCGGCGTTGATGCGCGGTGGCCCGGCGGTGTCCGCGGACGAGGTGCGTTCGGGCAGCGCGTCGGCGACGAACGCGCTCATCGACGCCGTACGGCAGGCCGCGTACGTCCAGATACTGTCGCATCTGGACCTGACCGCCGAAGAGGCGCCCGCCCGGCTGGAGTTGGTCATCCGGACCTGGATATCGCTCGTCGAGTCGACCGCGCTGATCTGGCTGGACGGGCGGCGGGTGCCGCGCGCCGAGCTGGAGGCGCAGCTCGTGCACGACTTCGCGGCGCTGGCCGCCGTGAGCGCCGCCTATGACGAGGAGATGGCCGCGCTGCTGCGCCGGATGCTCAAACAGGAGCCCACCGACGGGCCGTTCAGCGACCTGGTCGCACGGCTCATCTCACTCGCGTCCTGACGACTCACGTCCTGACTCGCGTCCTGGGTGGATCCGTCCGGCAGTCGAGCTCAGTTGTCGAACTTCCGGTAGGAGTCGTCGAGTTCGCGGACCTCGACCGAGGCGTGCAGGGCGAGTCCCTCGACGGGCTTCACATGGGCGCGCACCAACTCCAGTACGGCTTCGGTAAGTTGGTTCTTCGTCTCCACCGAGCGGCCGGTGAGCATGCCGATCCAGACGTGCACGATCGCGTGACCGTCGCTGTCCGTGCCAACGGTGGCGTCCTCGGTGCGGCGGAACTGCGTCTTGCACGCCTCGGGCTTCGCCTTCGCCGTGGCGACGACCTCCTCGTGCAGCGCGAGAGCGAACGCGCGCCGGTCGAAGGCCTCGGTCAGCGGACTCGAGTAGTCGACGGTGATCTGCGGCATGGATCAAACCCCTGTTCTCGTAATGCTGTGACGGCACGGCCTGCCTCACCCTAACCGGCGGCCGGTCGTCCCTGGTCAGCGAGGCGCAGCGCCAGCATCGCGATGTCGTCCTCCCGGTCGTGGCCGAAGGAGACCAGCAGGGTGTCGCACAGGGCGTCCAGGCCCGGCAGTGCGCCGGAGGCTGCCGCGCGGAGGTGTTCCAGGGAGTCCGCGAGGTCGGTGCCCCGGGTCTCGATCAGACCGTCGGTGATCATGAGGAGCCGGTCGGTGGGTTCGAGGAACAGCTCGGTGGGCGGCGGATGGGCGAGGCCCACGCCGAGCAGCGGGCCCTCGGCCTTGGCGTAGTCGGCGTTGTTGGTGTCGCGGATGATCAGCGGTGGGATGTGGCCCGCGTTGGCGATCAGGGTGCGCCCGGTGCCCGGGTCGACGTGGACCAGGCACACGGTGGCCGTGACCTCGGGGTGGTAGCGCTGCAGCATCCGGTCGAGGAGCTCGGCGAGCACGGACGGGTCGGTCTCCTCGACGCAGTAGGCACGCAGTGCGTGCCGGATCTCGACCATGACGGTGGCCGCTTCCAGCGAGTGCCCGACGACGTCACCGACCGCGGTGAGCACGCCGTCGCCGGTGCGCAGGGCGGCGTAGAAGTCGCCGCCGATCTCGGCGTCCTGGGACGCGGGTACGTACCGGACCGCGACGTCGATGCCCGGCAGATGGGGCAGCCGGTCGGGGCGGGGCAGGAAGCTGTGCTGGAGGGTGAGGGCGACATGCCGCTCGACCTGGTACATGAGCAGCGGCTCGGCGGCGAGCACGGTGGCCTGGGCGAGCCTGGCCACCAGGGACTCGTTCTCGGGGCTCACCCTGCGCGTGCCGCGGGTGGGCGTGGCCAGGCAGACCGAGGCCCTGCCGTCCTCGGTGGGGATCAGCACGAGGCGGGCGTCGTGCTCCACGCCCGGCCGGAAGAACCCGGCGGGCCACAGCGGCGCGGGCACCGTGGTGATCTGCACCCCGCTGTGCCCCCGGGTGAGTCTTCGGAGCAGTCCCGCCACGACCCGGTGGGCGCTCTCGTCCGGCATGGCGAGCGAGGTGCGGTCACGGGAGGTGGCGCGGTACAGCTCGTCGTCGGGGCCCAGGAAGAACACGGCGGCGGGCGAGCCGGTGAGCCGCGCGGTGCCCTCGGCGGCGGCGTCGGCGAGTTCCTGCAGGGAGCGCGCGGCCTGGATGGTGAAGATCGTCTCCGACAGCCGGGTCAGCCGGCGCGCCAGCGCCTGGTCGTCGGCCCGCAGCCGCGCGGCGCGCACCGCGGCCCGTAGTACCGCGTCGATCTCCTCGGGCCTGGCGGGCACCGTCAGGAACGCCTCCCCGCCCGCGTCCAGCCCGTCGCAGCGGTCGTCCGGGGACACGGAGGAGGCCGAGAAGTGCACGACGGGCAGACCGGCCATGTGCGGCCGGGACTTGAGCCGACGGCACAGGTCGACACCGCTCATGTCGGGCAGGTCCACGTCGATGAGGGCCACGTCGGGCAGCGTCCCCTTGCGGAGCCGTACATCGAGTTCGTCGAGCGCTTCCCGGCCACTGGTGACCGCCACGACCTGGTAACCGGCGCGGCGGAGCAGAGCGCTCATCGAGTACCGGCCGGCCGCGGTGTCGTCCACGATCAGCACGGTGGTGTCCGTCCACTTGCCGTTGCCGTCCATACTGCCGCCCTTGGACACACCGGTGGGGCAGACCGGGTCCGGGTCTGCCCCACCACGATATGCGCTTGTCAGGGGGTACGGGAGAATACGGCGACGGTTCTCCCCGGAACGGCGAAGGTGCCCGACTCCCGTTCGTACGTGGCCGACTTGACGACGGCGTCCGCTCCCGCCCGCAGCACGGGGTGCAGCGCGTACGAGGTCCCGGCCGCCCTGCCGATCCGCTGCTCACGGCGTTCGGGCGTCGCGTTGAACACGATGACGAGATCGCCGAGTCGCATGGTGATCACGCCGGGCGTCTCGTCCTTGCCGGACAGCAGGAAGGAGAGCTTCGACTGCACCTGTCCGGCCGTGTCGAGGGAGAAGTCGCGCTCGGTCGTACGGATTCTCAGCAGATCGCGGTACGCGGCGGACGCGCCCTGGATCTGTTCGCAGCCGGCCCTGACGTTCCCGGCGCCCAACAGAGGCTTGGCGTATGACCACTTGGCGGCGTTGTCGGCGGCCATGGGCAGCCCGCGTCCGAAGCCGTTGCCGCTACTGCCGCCGTTGCCGTTACCGTCGGCGCAGTTCCAGTGGATGGCGTTGAACCAGTCACCGCTGTCATAGGAGTTGCGGTCGAGCGACTTGGAGCGCAGCAGGTCGCTGCCCGCCTGGGAGAGGGCCGGGCCCTGCGAGAGGGTGGCCGTGGCCATGGCGAGGACCTGCATACGGGCCCGGTCGGCCGCGCTCGTCGTGGCGGGCAGTTTGAAGGCGAGCGCGTCGAACAGTGACTCGTTGTCGTGCGCGTCGGCGTAGGCGAGGGCGTCGCCGGGCGCCTGCGCGTAACCGGCGGGCCCGCCGTTGTAGTCGACCTGGGCGCCCGTGACCTCCTTGCCGTCAGTGTCGGTGAAGCGGTAGGCGGCGAGGTTGCCGGTCAGGCCCACCTTGATCAGGTCCTGGTAGTGCAGGAGGCGGGCCTTCTGCTGCACCGAAGTTCCGTTGGCGGCGGAGGAGTTGGGGTCGGTGTACAGCCCGGACGCGAAGCCCTGGACGCCCGGGTCCTCGTCGAAGGGGCCGCCGCCTCGCACGGCGTCGCGGGCCCGGTCGGAGAAGGTCGCGATGCCCGTCCCCGCCATGTTCTTCTGCGTGGCCTGGACGAACCGGGCGTCGTCGGCGACCTCACCGAAGTTCCAGCCCTCCCCGTACAGGATGATCTTCTTGCCGTCGACGCCGTCCTTCTTGAGGGTGAGCGCGTCGAGTGCCTTTCTGACCGCCAGGATGTTGGCCTTCGGGTGGTGGCCCATCAGGTCGAAGCGGAAGCCGTCGACCTTGTACTCCCGGGCCCAGGTGACGATCGAGTCGACGACGAGCTTGCCCATCATGGTGTTCTCGGGCGCGGTGTTGGCGCAGCAGGTGGAGTTGGCGACCGAGCCGTCGGCCAGGAGCCGCTGGTAGTAGCCGGGGACCACCTGGTCGAGGACGCTCGTCTTCGCCTGACCGGCGGCGGGCGTGTGGTTGTAGACCACGTCCATCACGACCCGCAGGCCGTCGCCGTTGAGCGACTTCACCATCTGCCGGAACTCGACCGTGCGCCGCGTACCGTCCGGGTCGCTCGCGTACGAGCCCTCCGGGACGGTGTAGTGGTACGGGTCGTAGCCCCAGTTGTACGCGTCCTTCGCGGCGGTCTTCGCGACGCATGCCTGCTGCTGGTCGGAGTCGGCGGCGTAGGAGGACAGGTCGCAGTCGACCACCGCCTGGTCCGCCTTCTTCTCCGGGATGGTCGCGATGTCGAAGGCGGGCAGGAGGTGGACGTAGGAGGTGCCGGCCTTCGCCAGTTCGCGGAGGTGCCTGGAGCCGTCGCTGTTCCGGTCGGCGAAGGCGAGGTAGGTGCCCTTGTCCTTCGCGGGCACGGTGTCGTCGGCGACGGAGAAGTCCCGGACGTGCAGTTCCTGGATCTCGGCGTCGTGGAGGGGTACCGCTTTGGGCTTGCTGTACGACGTCCAGCCGGGCGGGGCAAGGGACTTGTCGTCCAGGTCGACGACGAGGCTGCGCTCGGAGTCGGCGGTCAGGGCGACGGAGTACGGGTCGGTGACGTGGTTGGTGACGACCTTGGCGACGCTCGGCGCCCAGACCTTCACGACGTACCGATAGGGCTTGTTCTTCCAGGACTTGCCGCCGGTGACGGACCAGACGCCGGTGGTGTCGTCGCGCTTCATGGCGACCGTGGAGCCGTCGAGGTCGAGCTTCACCGACTGCGCGGTGGGCGCCCAGACGGAGAGTGTCGGACGCCCCTTGCCGAACGTCGGCCCGAGGTCGGCGTGCGCTGCGGCGGTGCCGTACACATCGTCGAGCACACCGGCGATCTGCACGCCCGTAGCCGCCAACACAGCTCCGTTCGCGGCTCGTTGGGAGGCGACGAGCTGGCCGCGCAGGGCCTCGCGGACCCGGTCGCGGTCACGTGGGTCGACGGTCCAGGCGGTGTACGAGGCCAGGTGCGGGAACTTCGCCTTCTGGGCGTCGGTCAGAGCCGACCTGGTGAGGCGGAGCCAGTGCTCGTCGGTGCTGGTGAGCGTGCCGTCCTTCGCGGTGATCGAGCCGGTGCGGGAGTACAGCAACTGGGTTGAGGCCGCCGCGTCGTTGCCGTTCCAGGCGACGGTGTTCCGGTCGATCCAGACGGCCTTGGAGGTGGTCAGGTCGAGGGCGGCGGCGCTGCCCGCGGGCTGCGGGAGCAGGTACTTCTCCTGGCCGTTCAGGAGCCAGACCTCGTGGCCGTCGGCCGTGAGGTCGAGGGCCTGATCGGTGGGAAGGTCCTTCTCATCGCCCTTGTGGATGATGTAACTCAGGCTGGTGGCACCGTCGTTGAGCGGAACCTCGTAGACGGCGCCGTAGGCGTCGATCCGCACCGGCTTGAGAGGGCTGGACCAGTCGGTGGGGTTCGCGGCGCCGGACCAGACGTGTGGGCCCCAGCCGTCGTAGTTCCCGTCGGAGCGGTGGTAGTGGAGGACGGCCTTGGTCTTGTCCTGCGCCGGGTAGTCGGCCGTCGGCCGCTCGGTGAGGACGGTCTCCTTGCCCTGCTCGACCCAGATCTCGCCGGTCTTCGTGACGTCGATCGAACGGTCGGCGGAGACGTCCTTGTTGCCGTCCTTGTCGATGACGAGGTAACTGACGCTGGACGCACCGGGCTTGAGCTTGACGTAGGCGAAGGCGCCGTATGCGTCCCGGCCGACGAAGTCGTGGCCGGCCGGCCAGGTGGTGGCCTCGCCGTCGGCGAGGTCGCCCCAGGCGTACAGGCGCCAGTCGGTGTAGTCGCCGTCCGCGCGCTTGTAGTGGACGACTGCGTAGTCGCGCGAGGAGGCCGTGGGGACTTCGGGGGCGGGCGGGGTGCCCGTGGTGGAGGTCGCTGTGGCACTCGCCGTGTGTCCGGCGCGGTCGACCACAACCGCCTTGTAGCGCAGGGGTGTTCCGGGGGCAGTGTTCTTGGCGATGGTCTGGGTGACCCGGTAGGGCGCGTGGTCGGCGGAGCCCAGGGTCTGCCACTTGCCGTTGCCGGTCTGGGCGGCGAAGACGACGCGGGCCGACTGTCCGCCGTCGACGCCGATGTCGGCGGTGATGTCGACGGTGCCGGTGGCTCCGGCGGGCGGGGCCTGGAGGGTGAGGGACGGCCTGGCGGTGGGCGCGGGGAGTCTGCCGGTGGCCTTGAGGACGATGGCGGAGCCGGCCGGGACGGTGACGGTGATCTCGCGGTCGGTGCCGCTGGTCACCGTGGCGTTGATGCCGTAGATGCCCTTGAACGCCATGCCGGCCGAACCGGTCGCGAAGGTGGCCGTCTTCGGCTCGGACGCGTTGTTGAAGGCGACGAGGTACTCGGTGCCGGACTGGGCGTCGGTTCGGGAGACGGCGTAGACGCCGGGGCCGTCGGCCGCGTAGCGCTCGGTCTGGACGCCGTCGGCGAGGGCGGGGTTGGCCTTGCGGAGGGCTGCGAGAGCACTGATCTGCTTGTAGAGCGGTGCACTCGTGTCGTAGGCGTCGCTCGCGTGCGTGCGGTCCGTGCCGAGTTCGTCGTCGTCGAGGTAGTCGGTGACCTTCGAGGCGAACATGGTCTGGCGGGCGTCCTTGTCGCCGCCCGCGCCGGTGAAGCCCTGCTCGTCGCCGTAGTAGACGACGGGGTTGCCCCGGCTGAGGAACATCAACTCGTTGGCGAGCCGGTCCTTGGCGAGGAGTTCGGCGTCGGTGGCCGTGGGGTTGTCCTGCCGCAGGAAGTACCCGATCCGGCCCATGTCGTGGTTGCCGAGGAAGGTGACCTGCTCATAGGCGTTGGCCTTGTCGGTCGTGTACTTGTAGTCGCCGCCGAAGACCGAGGCGAGCTTCTGGGCGCTGCCGCCCTGGGAGGCGTACGAGCGGGCCGCGTCCTGGAAGGGGAAGTCGAGCGTGGAGTCGAGGCGGCCCTGAGTGACGTACGGGGAGGTCACGGAGGTGTCCGCGGAGTAGACCTCGCCGAACATGAAGAAGTCGTCACGGCCGTGCCGAGCCGCGTACCTGTCCAGCGCGGTGGCCCACTGGGTCCAGAACTCCATGTTGACGTGCTTCACGGTGTCGATCCGGAAGCCGTCGATCCGGAAGTCCCGCACCCACCGCTCGTAGATCTTCTCCATCCCGCTGACGACCTCGGGACGCTCGGTCCACAGGTCGTCGAGGCCGACGAAGTCGCCGTAGGTGGCGGACTCTCCGGCCCAGGTGGAGTCGCCCCGGTTGTGGTACATCGTCGGGTCGTTGAGCCAGGACGGGACCTTGGTGTTCTTCTTCGCGGCGGGGACGACGGGCGTGCGGGGGAAGGAGTCGGCGTCGACGGACGGGAAGCCGTTCTTCCCGTCCGCGTAGTCGGCGTCGTCGAAGGGCTCACCGTCCTTGGTGAGGTACGGGAAGGCGCCCTTGGAGAGGTAGTCGTAGGACTTCTGCTCGTAGTCGACGACGTCGGCGGTGTGGTTGGTGATGACGTCGAAGAAGACCTTCATGCCCTTGGTGTGGGCCTTGGAGATGAGGGTTTCGAGGTCCTGGTTGGTGCCGAAGTGCGGGTCGACCTGGGTGAAGTCGGTGATCCAGTAGCCGTGGTAGCCGGCGGAGGCGTCCGCTCCGGTGCCCTGCACGGGCGCGTTCTTGAAGATCGGGGCGAGCCAGATCGCGGTGGTGCCGAGGCCCTTGATGTAGTCGAGCCTGTTGGTGAGGCCTTTGAGGTCGCCGCCCTGGTAGAAGCCCTTGTCAGTGGGGTCGTAGCCGGTGGCGAGGCGTGAACCGGTGAGCCCGCCACGGTCGTTGGCGGTGCTGCCGCCCGCGAAACGGTCCGGGAGGACGAAGTAGAACTGCTCGCGGGTGGCGTCGTGCCGGGCCGGTTCGGCCGCGAGCCTGCTGTCGGAAGGCGGCGGGGGCGGGGCCGGGGCCGGGGCCGGGGTGTTCGCTCCGGCGGCCAGAGGCTGGACGAGCGCTGCGGCCAACGCGGTCACGGTGACCGCAGCGACCCGGCCTGCACGGGTAGTGCGGGGAGTGCGGGTAGTACGGCGTCTCGGCGGCGCCGGCCATCTCGGTATCACGGACGTGGACTCCTTGCGATCGCGGCTCTTGCGGGTCCGACCCCGCGCGACCGTATCGCCGAGGAAACGCTTACAGCAAGAGTCCTGAAAACACTGGAAAGAACTTTCAGCAGCTCGACTTGCCCGCGTAGATCGCCAGAGCCGTGTTCGCACCCAGCGTCGCGGTGAACTGACCGCTCGAATTGACGGTCACCGAGGTGTTGCTCTGCACGTTGCAGTACGTCCCGGCGGCCAGCGAGGTCTGGTAGGTCCGACTCAGACTGCTCGACTCGTGGTTGATGGCGACGAAGCCCTTGGCACCCCGGCCGAAGGCGATGGCGTCACCCCCGTTGTCCCACCAGTTGCCGACGGACTCACCGCGCACGGCGTTGCGGAAGGCGACCATGCGCATGATCTCCGGCCAGGCGTGCTGACACTTCCAGCCGTCCTGCCAACAGGCGTTGACCGTACCGCCGCCCGGCGGCCCCGCGTCCGTGTCGGAGAACTCGTAGCCGGAGTTGATGTCCGGGGCGCCGTACGGGTAGGCCAGCATGAAGACGTTGGCGAGGGTGTAGTTGGCGTTGTCCTTGTAGCTGAGCGTGGAGCCGTTCCGCTCGGTGTCGTGGTTGTCGACGAACACACCGGCGACCGAGCTGCTCATGTACCCCCACCCCTCGCCGTAGTTCTTCAGGTAGGCGAGGTTCTCGTTGTTGAAGACCCGCTTGAGGTCGAAGGCGTAACGGAACTCCTGGACATCCCCGTTGCCCGTGTACTCGGTGGGCTGGACGGCCTCGCCGCTGCCGTAGATGGCCTCCTGCTTCCAGTACACCGACGTGTTGCTCAGCCGGGACTTGATGTTGGCGAGGTCGGCGGCGGCGATGTGCTTCGCCGCGTCGATACGGAAGCCGTCGACGCCGTAGCCGAGGAGCGTGTTCAGGTAGCCGGCGATGGCGGAACGGACGTAGTCCTCACCCGTGTCCAGGTCGGCGAGGTTGACGAGCTCGCAGTGCTGGACGTTCCAGCGGTCCTGGTAGTTGTTGACCGGCGAGGTGCAGTCGTCGAAGTCGGGCGAGGAGTACAGGCCGGGGTAGTTGTACTTGCTGTACGACGAACCGCCGGTGCCGGTGCCGCTGCCCGCCGACATGTGGTTGATGACGGTGTCGACGACGACCTTGACGCCTGCGGCATGACACGTGTCGACCATGCTCCTGAACGCGGTGGCGTCTCCGAGGCGACCGGCGATCCGGTAGCTGACGGGCTGGTACGAGGTCCACCACTGCGAGCCCTGTATGTGCTCGGCGGGCGGGGAGACCTGCACGAAGCCGTAGCCGGCGGGGCCGAGGGTGTTGGTGCACTCCTTGGCCACCGAGGCGAACTTCCACTCGAAGAGGACGGCGGTGACGTCCTTGCTGCCGGGCGGGGAGGCGACGGCGGCGCCCGTGGGGACGGCGAGCGCGATCGACGCGCCCGCGACGAGGGCAAGGGGGCTGGAGAGGGTTCTGCTGGCCATGTGGGGTCCTTCTCCGTTGAAGGTCCAGGCAAGATCTCTTGCGGGTTCTTGCAGCAAAGTTGCTGAAAACTTTCAGCCGACCAGAAGGTACGAGCCCACTTGTCAGGTGGTCAACCCTTGCGGCACACCCACGCCGAAAAGCCCCGGCCGGAGAGCCGGGGCTTCGGGAGACGCCCCACCGAGCGGGGCAGAGCTGTTGAATGCGTCACTCGGCGGTGCCGACGTCCCGTCGGCGACCTCCAGTCCTACCTCCGCATCTGGAACTTACCCAAAAGTATGGGCATATCCAGGAAAAGTGGCCTGCCTACGATGGCTGGATGACGGAGATCACCGTGGATATCTGGTCCGACATCGTCTGCCTCTGGTGCCCCATCGGAAAGGCTCAGTTCGACACCGCCCTCGCACAGTTCGAGCACCGTGACGCCGTGACCGTACGGCACCACTCGTTCGAACTCGACCCGGCACTGCCGCGTGACGGCTACGAGCCCGCCGTCCGGCGCTCCGCGCGGGACATGGGCACCACCGAGGCGCACGCCAAGCAGGTCCTCGGACAACTCGCCTCCCTCGCCGCCGGCTTGGGCCTGGAGTACCGGATCGACAAGATCCGGATGACGAACTCCTTCGACGCGCACAGGCTGGTGCATCTCGCCACGAAGCACGGCCGGACGGAGGCGATGCGCGGCCGGCTGATGTCGGCCTACACCGGCGAGGGCGCGCTGATCTCCGACCGCGAGACCCTGATCGGCCTGGCCGAGGAGGTCGGACTCGACCGCGAGGAGGTCGGGACGGTGCTGGACACGCACGCGTTCGCGGACGCGGTGGAGAGCGACAAGGTGCTGGCGCGGGGGGTGGGCATCCGAGGGGTGCCCAGTTATGTGGTGAACAATACCTACCTGACGTCCGGTTCACAGTCTCCCGACGACCTGACCGACCTGCTGCGGCGGGCCTGGCGGCAACCACGATCGACCCGGTGACGACCGTCCGAGGAGGTGCGCCGGGGAACCAGGGAGGTTCGGCACCCCGTCCGCCGCTGTTACTCGACGGGTCGCCGCCCCCAGACGGAGAACTCCAGCGTGGTGACATCGCGTGCGTGCGGATCGTCGAGACCCGCCACGAACGCGGCCAGGTCCTCGACGCTCACCAGGCCCCGCTCGACGAGCCCGGCGCCCTGCAGCTTCATCCGCAGCCGCATGAGTTCGTTGTCCAGTTCATGTTGCCCCGGACCCAACGGTGTCACCCGCACGCCCACCGAGGTCAGTCCGGCCCGCGCGAGCGTCGACGGCAGCCGGCGGCCCCAGTGCATGTCGGCGCCCGCCGCCTTCCAGCCCGTGAGATAGGCCCCCACCAGGGCACGCCCGGCAGGGGTCGCGGCGTGCTCGCTCGGCAGGAAGTAGAAGTCCTCGAGCAGCAGCCAGCCACCCGGAGCCAGCCAGGACACCGCGCGCCTCAGCACCTCTTCCGGCTGTGCCAGATGTTCGAACACCGCCCTGCCGAGAACAAGGTCGAACGAGCCCTCGGCGAACTCGGCCTCCCCGAGGTCTTGTTGCAGCACCGTCAGATTGGTCGCGCGGTCGGCATCCAGCCGGCTGGTGTCCGTGTCGAGGGCGACCACCGCGCCCCGATCGGCCTGCTCGGCCAGCCAGTAGGACATCGAACCCGCCCCGGCTCCCACCTCCAGGCAGTTCCAGGTCCGCTGGATCGGCAGGCTCTCGATGATGCTGATGGTCTGTGGGTCGTAGATCTGCTCCCACAGCTGGGACAGGGCTTCCTCGACCTCGGCGCTGGCCGTCATGACGGGACCTTTCCTTTCTGCATTGCTCCGGTGACTGGCGGGTGGTGTGCGAGATACGGCTCAGCGGAACATGTCGGCATGCTCCTCGGCCCACTCACGGAACGTCCGGGCGGGCCTCCCCGTGACCTCCGCCACGGTCGTCGACCCGACCTCCGGTTCGGTGGTGAGCGTGGCGAAGTAGTCCAGTGCTCCGTCCGCGTACGACGGAGGCCAGCCGCCCGCCACCATCTCGTCGCGCGCGGCCTGCGCGGGGACGTCCTCCCAGCTGAGCCGGCGGCCGATCACATCGCCGATGATCCGGACCGTTTCCTCCTGGCTCTGGGCCTGCGGACCGGTCACCAGGTACGCCTTGCCCGCATGCCCGTCATCGGTCAGCGCCCGTACGCCGACGGCGGCCAGGTCCGCTTCGTGCACAGCGGTCCGGACGGCGGCGCCGTAGGGGGAGCGCACCACACCGCCGTTCTTGATCTGACCGGCGAACCCCAGGGCGTTCGCCATGAACCCCGTGGTGCGCAGGAAGGTCCGGTCCAGGCTGGTCTTGTCTGTCAACTCCTCGAGGTACGCATGGCAGTTGTCGTCCCTGCGCTCGAGACCGATATGGACGCCGACGGACGACACGAGCGCTATCCGGCTCGCCTGCCTCTCGATCTTCTCCAGCACCGCCGGCGCCGTCTCGACGCCGAGCGTGAAGAACGGCCACATCCAGAAGACTCCGTCGACTCCGTCCAGAGCGGGGTCCAGGCTGTCCGGATCGGCCAGGTCGCCGTAGTACAGCTCGACTCCGTCAGGCAGCTTCGCGATGTGGGGATCGCCGTCCAGCACCAGGGCGCGGACGGCAACACCTTCGTCCAGCAACTGACTGGCGACGTGCGGACCGACATTGCCGGTGGCCGCGGTGACCAGGACGGTGCGCTGCTCGGGCATCATGCTTCCTGATCTCCCATGCTCGATAAACCGGGGAATTACCTGGACCAGCTCATCCGATGACATGTCACCGAACGCTTTCCCGAAGCCTCTTCGCTCGAGAACCGGCGGTCAAGGAAACTGTTCAAGATTCCGGTGAAGCTCTGTCAGATGAATGAAAAATCTGGTCGGCCGAAGTATCGACAGAGCCTCTCTCACATAAGCTTCACGGGCAGTTCACACCGGCCCGGGAGACCGTCAGGCAGCCGACAGGAACGATCACAAGGAGCGCAACGTGTCCCCTATGAAACTGCTGGAACCTCGGACCGGTGTTTTCGTTTTCGAAAGCGTCACGGTTTCAGGTGCCGCAGCGGAACTCGCGGATATATTCACTGTCGAAATCGAGGAAAACTATTGGCAGACCCCGGGGTTCGTCTCCGCCCGCCTCTATCAGGATTTCGAGGGTGACACCCTGGTGGCCCGAGTTCACTGGGCCGACGAGAGTGACTACCGGGCACACGCCAAGGCGGTGGCGTCCGACGGCAAAGGGTTCCAGGACCGTTTGGGCGAGTTGGAGATCCTGGACCGGGCCACGTTCGTGGGCACCCAGGTGCAGGGGTTCGCGGGTCCCGCGGAGGGTGAGGCGACCGGGTACACCGTAGTGGCCACCCGGCGCGTCCGTGATCGCCAGGCGGCACACGATGTGCACGCCGTGCTGCTCGGAACCGGCGAATGGAAGCATGACATTCCCGGCTTTGTCGCGGCCACTCCCTACATCAGCCTCGACGGCACGGAGTTCCTCAACAACCCACAGTGGGTGGACCGCGACGCCTTCCAGGTCTACATGAACCATCCGTCGATTCCAGGCGGACTGACGGAGGCCAACCAGCACGAGATCGGACCGCCGCGCATCGTGCACTGCCGCATCGTCTCGGACATCGGAGCCGTCGAGGGCTGACGCTACGGCCCGGCGTCGCCAACCGCGGAATCGTACTGACGCTGGGCTTCGGTGATGTCGTTCGCGTGCAGGGTGATCCAGTCGACGACTCCCTGCGTCCGGAGGGCGAGCCCGGCGCCCAGCGGAGTCAACGCGTAGGAGACTCTGGGAGGGGCGGCGGGCTCGACCTTCCGCTGGATCAGACCGTCCCGCACGAGGATGCGCAGGTTCTGGGACAGCATCTTCTCGCTGATCCCGCCGATCCGGTCGCGCAGCATGTAGAAGCGAAGAGGGCCCGCACTCAGCGCGCTGAGGATCAGAACCCCCCAGCGACTGGTGACGTGATTCAGGACGTGACGCCCCGGACAGTCGTCGTTGAACGCGTCACCGGGCTTCACCGTCGCACGGTCAGTGACCTCGCCCGTGACCTCGAACCCTACTTCCATGACTGGAGCTTACCAAGAGGTATGGGCTTACTGGCAGGAAGCTTCCTGTCTAGAGTGGGTCTGCGCCCGGATCCGTAACGACCCAAGGGAGAGATCACGATGCTGGTTGTCCGAGTGGAACGCTTCGGCTCTCCCGAGGTCCTGACGCCGCGTGAGTTACCCGATCCGGTCGCCGGACCCGGGCAGGTTGTGATCGAAGTGGCGGTGGCGGACGTCCTGTTCATCGAGACCCAGGTCCGCGGCGGGTGGGGCAGGGAGTTCTTCTCGGTGCAGCCGCCCTACGTACCGGGTGACGGTGTGGCCGGTCATGTGCTCTCCGCGGGCGAGGGGGTGGACCGGGGCCTGGTCGGTCAGCGGGTCGCGGTCCATGTCGGCGGATACGGCGGCTACGCGGAGCGGGTGGTGGTCCCGGCCGAGTCACTGATCCGGGTGCCGAACGGACTGGGCCTGCCCGAGGCGGCGTCGCTCCTCAACGACGGTCCCACGGCACTGACGGTGTTCGAAACGGCCAAGGTCGCTCCGCGGTCCCGGGTGCTGGTCCTGCCGGCGGCGGGCGGTTTCGGCAGCCTGCTGGTGCAGTTGGCGCATGCGGCGGGCGCCCAGGTCATCGGCGCCGCACGCGGTGAACACAAGTTGGCGGCGGTACGGGAGCGGGGCGCCGGGGTCGTGGTCGACTACTCCCTGCCGGACTGGCCCGAGCGCGTGCTGGAGGCAACCGGCGGTGTGGGCGCCGATGTGGTGTTCGACGGGGTCGGCGGGGACATCGGCCGGTACGCGTTCGCCCTCACGGCACCCGGCGGACAGTTCTCCGCGCATGGCGCCCCCAGTGGCGGATTCGCCCAGGTCGACCGCCAGGAGGCCGAACGACGCGCGGTGAGCGTCCGGGGAATCCAGGATGTGCAACTCCCGGACAGCGAGCGAAGGCGACTGGCCGAACAGGCCATCACCGAGGCGGCGGCCGGTCGGCTCCGTCCGCTCATCGGCCAGACCTTTCCGTTGCGACAGGCCGCCGAAGCGCACGCGGCGATCGAGGGCCGCACCGTGGTGGGCAAGACGCTCCTACTGGCCTGAGCTCTCTTCATTCTCTTCGGGAACTGTGGTGCGGTCCCGTACTCAGGCGCGCTTGAGTACTCGCGCTCTGGTCGGCCGTGGCGTGGGCCGAGAACCTTGAGGCATGGAACGACGACAACCACCGAAGTACGGCCGCCAGTTGCTGCCGGTCCTGGTGCTGGCCGGTGCGGCCCTGGGGTTGTGGGCCGCCTGGCTGGGCTGGGACCAGCGGCGGGACGTGCATCCCGACGGCAGCACCACCGGCCCGTACGAGGCGTGGCAGGTGATCGGGCTGGTGCTGAGCCTGCTGGCGCCGGTGTACTGGGCCGCGTCCCGGCGCTACTTCCCGGGCGCCGTGCTCGGTGCCCCGGTCGGTCTGACCGTTGCCGCCTTCTACGACTGGTCGGACGACGCCAGCGGCCTGTTCGTCATCGGCGTGGGGCTGGTCATGCTGGGAAGCCTCGCCGCGACCACCGCCGTCTCCGCTGTGATCGCCTCCGTGCAGCGAACGGGTCCCTGGACGGTCGCAGCCGAGTAGGACCCGTCGCCCAACTGGGCAACGGGTCCTGGTGGTTCGCTCGACGGCGCCTACGTCTGCTCGGGCAGGCGGGACTGTCAGACCGTCGTCCACCACACCGTCGTGTCCGCCGGCAGCTTCGCCTCGTCGTCCGCCACCGTCACCTCGGCGCTGGCGACCAGGATCTCGCCGTACGCGCGGATCGTGACCGCCTCGCCGCTCGTGTTCGCGACGCACACGAAGTCGCCGCGCCGGAAGGCGAGGACGCCCTGGGGCGCCCGCAGCCACTCGACGGAGTCGCCCGCGCCGAGGGCGGGATGCTCGCGTCGGGCGGCAAGTGCGGCGCGGTACAGCTCCAGGGTCGAGCCGGGTGTCCCGGTCTGTGCCTCGACGCTCAGCTCGGCCCACTCGGCGGGCTGCGGGAGCCAGGAGCCGCCGTCGCCGAAGCCGTACGACGAGCCCTCGCGGGTCCAGGGGATCGGGACCCGGCAGCCGTCACGGAAGCCGTCCTGGCCGGCGCCCCGGAAGTACGCGGGGTCCTGGCGGACCTCGTCGGAGAGGTCGACGACGTCCGGGAGGCCCAGCTCCTCACCCTGGTAGACGTACGCCGAGCCGGGCAGCGCCAGCATGAGGAGGGTGGCCGCTCGGGCCCTGCGCAGACCCAGCGCGCGGTCTCCGGCGAGCCGGAGCTGCGTGCCGAGACCGGGCTCGTTGGCGAAGCGGGTGGCGTGGCGGGTGACGTCGTGGTTGGAGAGGACCCACGTGGCGGGGGCACCGACCGGGCGCATGGCGTCGAGGGTGCGGTCGATGACGACCTTGAGCTCCGCCGCGTCCCAATAGGTGGCCAGGTACTGGAAGTTGAAGGCCTGGTGGAGTTCGTCCGGGCGCACGTAGTTCGCCGTGCGCTCGATGGTCGGGGTCCACGCCTCGGCGACGAAGATGCGCTCGCCGGCGTACTCGTCGAGGATCAAGCGCCACTGCCGGTAGATCGCGTGCACGCCGTCCTGGTCGAAGAACGGCATGACATCGTTGCCCAGCAGCTTGACCTGGTCGTGGGTTCCCAGGTCGGGGAGGCCCTCCGCCTTCACCAGTCCGTGTGCGACGTCGATACGGAATCCGTCGACGCCCATGTCGAGCCAGAACCGCAGGACCGAGCGGAACTCGTCCCCGACGGCCGGGTGTTCCCAGTTGAAGTCGGGCTGCTCGGGCGCGAAGAGGTGCAGGTACCAGGCGCCGGGTGTGCCGTCGGGCTCCGTCACCCGTGTCCACGCGGGGCCGCCGAAGACGGACTCCCAGTCGTTGGGCGGGAGTTCGCCGGTCTCGCCCTTGCCGGGGCGGAAGTGGTAGCGGTCCCGGAGCGGTGAGCCGGGGCCCTCGCGCAGCGCCCGCTTGAACCACTCGTGCTGGTCGGAGGAGTGGTTGGGGACCAGGTCGACGATGATCCTGAGGTTCAGTTCGTGGGCGTCGCGGATCAGCGCGTCGGCGTCGAGGAGGTTGCCGAACATGGGGTCCACGGCCCGGTAGTCGGCGACGTCGTAGCCGGCGTCGGCCTGCGGGGAGGCGTAGAACGGGCTGAGCCACACGGCGTCGACGCCCAGGTCGCGCAGATACGGCAGCCGGGTTCGTACGCCTTCCAGGTCGCCCATGCCGTCGCCGTTGCTGTCGGCGAAGCTGCGGGGGTAGACCTGGTAGATGACCGCGTCGCGCCACCAGTCCTGGTGGGCGGCGACGGCGGGCGTGGAGGTCGGGGCCGGAGCGGTGGAGTGCTGGCTCATAACGTCCTTGATGTGTAACCGAGTTCGGGTCATGGGGTGGTTTCTGCTGGTCTTGCCGCTGCGGGTTCGTCGTGGCTGGTCGCGCAGTTCCCCGCGCCCCTTTGGGGCGCGGCCGCGTCAGCCCTTGGTGCCGCCCGCTGTCAGGCCTGCCACCAGGTTCTTCTGGACCAGGTAGAAGAAGGCGGAGACGGGTATCGCGACCAGTACCGCGGTGGCGGCCATCAGATTGCGCTGGGCGTCGTGTTCGCTGACGAAGCTCTGCAGGCCGACCGCGAAGGTGTACTTCGTGTCCGACAGCATGAACGTCGAGGCGAACGCGACCTCGCCGAACGCGGTGATGAAGCTGTAGAACGCGGCGACCGCCAGGCCCGGTTTGGCCAGCGGCAGGATGAGCCGCGCGAAGGTGCCGAAGGGGGTCAGCCCGTCGACGCGTCCCGCCTCGTCGATCTCGAAGGGGATCGTGTCGAAGTATCCCTTGAGCAGCCACGCGCAGTAGGGCACGGCCGTCGAGCAGTAGACGAGGACCAGTCCGAGGTAGCTGTCGATGAGCTGGAGGTCCGACAGGATCTGATACATCGGCACGATGAGTACGGCGATCGGGAACATCTGGGTGACCAGCAGCACCCACATGAACTTGCGGTAGCCGGGGAAGCGCATCCGCGAGACCGCGTACCCGGTGGTCGCCGCGACCATCACCCCGATGACCGTCGTCCCGAGGGAGACGATCAGCGAACTCTTCATCCAGTCGAAGAAGTTGGTGTGCTGGAGGACGAACGAGTAGTTGTCGAACGTCATCTTGTCCCAGATGCCCCCGGGGTGGAGGTAGTCGTCCTTGTCGGGGCCGAGGGACAGATAGATCAGCCAGGCGATCGGGAAGAGCGCGATCAGGCTCGCGACGGTCAGGATGCCGTGGGAGGCGAGGGCGGTGGTGAGGCCGCGTCGGCCGCGGCGTGCGAGCTGTCGGGCGGCGGCAGGGTCGGCCGGGTCCGGCTTCGCGGACTTCTGAACTGTCATGGCACTCATGGGGGTTGGGACTCCTGCCTCAGATCGCGAGCTGCTGGTCATTGCGGTTCAGCCAGCGGCGGTAGAAGGAGGTGAAGACGACGAGGATGGCCAGCAGCAGCATCCCGTAGGCCGCCGACTGCGCGAAGTCGCGCGGCTGTTGGCCGAAGCCGAGGTAGTAGGCCCAGGTGACGAGGATCTGCGCGTCCGGGGCGGTGGTGCCGAACAGCAGGAAGATGACGGCGAACTGGTTGAACGTCCAGATGACGCCGAGGAGTACGACGGTGGAGCTGACGGAGCGCAGGCCGGGGAGGGTGACGTACCAGAACCGCTGCCAGGCGTTCGCGCCGTCCATGTCCGCCGCCTCGTACAGCGTGGAGTCGATGGACTGGAGGCCGCCGAGGAGCGAGACCATCATGAACGGCACCCCGCACCAGGTGTTGACCATGATCGCGGCGAACCGCTGCCAGAAGGTGTCCTCCAGCCACAGCGGTGACGGCAGGTGCACGGCGTCGAGCATCGTGTTGATGATGCCGCCGTCGGCGAGCATGAACCGCCAGCCGAAGACGGTGACGAAGGTGGGCACGGCCCACGGCAGGACCAGGATCAGCCGGTAGAAGGTGCGCCCGCGCAGTTTCTGGTTCAGCAGGAGAGCAAGGCCGAGGCCGATGCTGTAGTGCAGGGCCACGCAGAGCACGGTCCAGACGATCGTCCAGATGAAGTGCGACCAGAAGCGGTCGTACGCGGTGTCGCCCCACAGGATGTCGGCGTAGTTGTCGAAGCCGATGAACTTGTAGGTGGCGTCGATGTGGTTGACGCCGATCGTGCGGGCCGAGTTGAGGCTGTTGGCGTCCGTGAGCGTCAGATAGAGGCCGCGCACGAGCGGGTAGAGCACGAGTCCGCCGAGCACGACGACCACGGGCGCGATCATCGCGTACGCGTACCAGTACTTCTGGTAGGCGTGCTTGAGACGATCGAGCCGTCCAGGGCGTTGCTGCCCGGGCTCGCCCCGGCGTTTGCCGGTCGCGCGGTCGATGGCGACTGTCATAGGTTCGACACCTTCTGGAGGATCCTGGAGGACCGGAAAATCAGGGGGTACGGCGGACGGGCCGATGACCGCCGGAACCGTCCCCCGAGTCCACTGGCGACTGGGCGGTTCCGACGGCCATTCGGGGTCACTTGGCGAAGTCCGGGACCAGCTTGGCGATGGCGGTCTCCGCGTTGCCGAGGCCCTTGTCGAGGGACTCCTTGCCGCCCGCGATCTGCGGCAGCTCGGTGTCGAGCGGCCCCCACAGGGAGCTGTACTCGGGCAGTGCCGGGCGGGGCTGGGCGGCGGGGAGGACGCTCTGGTAGCCGGCGAGGCCCGGGTCGGCCTTGACCTCGGCGGTGTAGGCGTCGTCGCGGGTGGGCAGCGTGGAGTTCTTCAGGGCGATCTGCGACTGGGACTTCGCGGAGGTCATGAAGTTGACGAACTTCAGCGCGGCCTTCTGGTGCGCGGCGTCGGAGCCCGCGTACACGGAGAGGTTGTGACCGCCGGTCGGGGCGCCCGCCTTGCCGGTGGAGCCGGCCGGGACGGTGGCGATGCCGAGGTTGGCCTTGTCCTTGAACGCGGTGCCCTTGTAGAAGTTGGTGATCTCCCACGGGCCCTGGACGATCGCGGCGACCTTGCCGTTGACGAACGCGTCCTGGATGTGGGCGTAGGCGTCGGCGGTGGTGTCCGCCTTGTGCAGGCCCTTGCCGTCGAAGAGGCCGAGCCAGGTGCCGTAGGCCTTCTTCGCGGCGGCCGAGTTGACGGTGATCTTCTTGGCGGTGGCGTCGACGGTGTCGGTGCCCTCGCCGTAGAGGAAGCTCTGCGCGTAGTAGGCCTGGGTGGAGCCCCAGTAGCCGTCGACGCCGGTCTTCGTCTTCACGGCGGCGGCGGCCGTCTTCAGGTCGGCCCAGGTCTTCGGGGCCTCGGTGAGGCCGGCCTTCGTGAAGAGCGCCTTGTTGTAGACCAGCGCGAGGGTGTCGGTGACGATCGGGACGCCGTACGTCTTGCCCTCGTACTTGGCCTGTTCGATCAGGCTGGGCTGGAACTTGGCCTCGTCGGTGAGGGCCTCGGTGCCGTCGAGCGGCAGCAGGAAACCCTTCTTGGCGAAGGCGGGGGTCCAGCCGACCTCGGAGCGCAGCACGTCCGGGGCGCCGGAGGCACCGGCGGCGGTGTCGAACTTGTTCTGCGCCTGGTCGAAGGGGACGTTGACGTACTTGACCTTGACGTCCTTGTTGGCGGCCTCGAACTCCTTGACGAGGGCCTGGTACGTCGGCGCCTCGTTGGTGGCGTTGGAGGTGTCCCACCAGGTGATGGTGACCGGACCGGAAGCCTTGTCGCCGTCGTCACTTCCGCTGCCGTCTCCGCCGCAGGCCGTCGCCGCGAGGGCGAGGGACGCCACCAGCGCGGTGGCCGCTATGCCACGCCGCATGAGTTCTCCTTGAGGGTTAAAGCCCGTGTACTGGCGGGAACGGGCCCGTCCGCCGTTTCCGCCGACTTGCCGGCCGCTTCGTTGCCGCCGCCGGGCGACGTGAACGTAACAGCGATGTAAGCGCGACGAAAGACCTTGCAGCAAAAAAATGCAAGAACCGGCGACAGTTACCGCCCCGTGACCCTTCGGACCTCTGCCTCGAGATGGCCAGAACCCCAGTTCTGCCGGGGCCCAGCGGGATCCGGGACACTTGTGCAAGACTCTGCAAGCTCTTGCCATGTACGCCCCATCAGACACACGCAAGACACACGTGCCAGACACGAGGGAGCGCGATGACGCAGCAACCCGCAGCGGCGAGCGGCCGGCCCGGCCGTCCGGCGGGCCGTTCGACGGCCCGTGCCCGGCGTCCGTTCGGTGGGCAAGGCGAGGGCCGGCCGGTACAGTCCAGCCCTGTGACCACACGGCTTGCCGACATCGCCGCCCAGGCGGGGGTGAGCGAAGCGACTGTCAGCCGGGTCCTGAACGGGAAGCCGGGCGTCGCCGCCACCACCCGCCAGACCGTGCTCGCCGCCCTCGACGTACTGGGCTACGAGCGCCCCGTCCGGCTGCGTCAGCGCAGCGAGGGCCTGGTGGGCCTCATCACCCCGGAGCTGGAGAACCCGATCTTCCCCGCCCTGGCGCAGGTCATAGGCCAGGCCCTGACCCGGCAGGGTTACACCCCGGTCCTGGCCACCCAGACCCCCGGTGGTTCCACGGAGGACGAGCTGACGGAGATGCTCGTCGACCGGGGCGTGGCGGGCATCATCTTCGTCTCCGGACTGCACGCGGACACCTCCGCCGACATGCAGCGCTACGAGCAACTGCGCGCCCAGGGTGTGCCGTTCGTGCTGGTGGACGGCTTCTCCCCCAAGGTGCAGGCGCCGTTCATCTCCCCTGACGACCGCGCGGCGATGAACCTCGCGGTCACCCATCTCGTCTCGCTCGGCCACACCCGTATCGGGCTGGCCCTGGGCCCGAAGCGTTTCGTGCCGGTCCAGCGCAAGATCGAGGGTTTCGTACGGACGATGCAGGATCTGCTGGGCCTGACGGCGCAGGACGTCGAGACGCGGTTCGTCCAGCACTCGCTGTACACCCTGGAGGGTGGCCAGGCGGCGGCCCTGGCGCTCATCGACCGCGACTGCACGGCGGTGGTGTGCGCGAGCGACATGATGGCGCTGGGCGCGATACGGGCGGCCAGGCAGCGCGGTCTGGAGGTCCCCCGGGACGTCTCGGTCGTGGGGTTCGACGACTCCCCCCTGATCGCCTTCACCGACCCGCCCCTCACCACGGTCCGCAAGCCGGTCCCGGCGATGGGCCAGGCCGCCGTACGCACCCTGCTGGAGGAGATCGGCGGTACGCCGGCCCCGCACAGCGAGTTCGTGTTCATGCCGGAACTGGTGGTCCGGGGCTCCACGGCTTCGGCCCCCGGGGACCGCACTCGCCCCTGAGGCCCGCCCGCACTCGCCCTCAGGGGCATGTCCCTCGGTGTCGTCCTCTGGGTGGAGAATGCCCCGCTTCGGGCAGTCCCCTGGTAGTAGTTCGGACCCCGTCACCGCGCCGTAGAACGTGCGGGCCGGACAGGACCAGGGGATGATCTGGGAGGGGGCCGTATCTGGCAGACTCTGTGTCCATGGGCGAATCGACCGTGACAACCAGGGAAGGCCACGACCGGGCCGCTCCACATTCCGTCACGGACGACACGGCGGAGGGGAACGGCCACGTGGTCAGGGGACTCCTGCGTCGAGTACGCACTCCGCGCCGGCCACGGCTCTGGTTCGAGATCCTTCTGATCGCGGTCAGTTACTGGACGTACTCGATGATCCGCAACTCCGTGCCGGAGCAGAAGGCCGAGGCGCTGCGCAACGCGGACTGGCTCTGGAAGACCGAGCACACCCTGGGCATCGCCGTCGAGGAGTCGGTCAACCACGCGATCAACTCGGTGACTTGGCTGATCGTGGGCATGAACTACTACTACGCGACGCTGCACTTCGTCGTCACTCTCGGTGTTCTGGTGTGGCTGTACCGCAGTCACCCAGGCCGGTACGCGGCGACACGGCTGACCCTCTTCGCGACCACGGTGGTGGCCCTGGTCGGTTACTACCTGTATCCGCTGGCCCCGCCCCGGCTGATGAACGGCGGCGACTTCGTCGACACGGTGATGGTCCACCACACCTGGGGTTCGATGGCCTCCGGCGACCTCAAGCACATGTCGAACCAGTATGCGGCGATGCCGTCGATGCACATCGGCTGGTCCACCTGGTGCGGTCTGACGATCTTCGCCCTGGCGAGTGTCCCGTGGGTGCGGGTTCTGGGGCTGCTCTACCCGGTGGCCACCCTGGTGGTGATCGTCGCCACGGCCAACCACTTCTGGCTGGACGCGGTGGGCGGCCTGATGTGCCTGGCCTTCGGCTTCATGGTGGCCCGTCTCTGGTACGGCAGGCTTCCTTATGCCCTGCCGAAACTGGTCCCGGTACAGGGGCGGGGCGGCCCGCTGCTCCCGGTCAAGCCGTGACCGCGCCGGGCGAGCCGGGCCCGGTTTCCCACGCCGACGTTCCCCACGCCGGCAATCCCTACATCGACGCCCCGTAGAACAGCGTCTCGACGACCCCGCGTGCCCGCCGGGTGGTCCGCCGGTACGCGTCGATCATGTCGCCGACATGACCCGGCCCGTACCCCAGATACCGGCCCACCGCGCCCAGTTCCCGCCCGTCCGAGGGGAAGGTGTCCCCGGCCCTGCCGCGCACCAGCATCACGGCGTTGCGCACCCGGGTGGCCAGGACCCACGCCTCGTCCAGTATGGCCGCGTCCTCCCCGGAGACCAGTTCGGCGGCGCAGGCGGCGGCGAGTGCCTCCCGGGTACGGGTCGTCCGCAGGCCCGGTTCGACCCACCCGTGCTGGAGCTGCAGCAACTGGACGGTCCACTCCACGTCCGAGAGACCGCCCCGCCCGAGCTTGGTGTGCAGGGTCGGATCGGCGCCCCGGGGCATCCGCTCCGACTCCATACGTGCCTTCAGGCGCCTGATCTCGCGCACCGCGTCGTCGCCGAGCCCCTCCGCCGGGTAGCGCAGCGGATCGATCAGCTCGATGAAGCGGCGCCCCAGGTCCAGGTCCCCGGCGACGACTTCGGCCCGCAGCAGCGCCTGGGACTCCCAACCGAGGGACCAGCGGCGGTAGTACGCCTCGTACGACGTCAGGGTCCGGACCAGCGGCCCCGACTTGCCCTCCGGGCGCAGATCCGCGTCGATGAGCAACGGCGGGTCGGCGCTGGGGGCTTGGAGGAGGCGCCGCATCTCGGAGACCACGGCGTTCGCCGCTTTGGCGGCCTCGTGCTCGTCGACGCCCTCCCGGGGTTCGTGCACGAACAGGACGTCGGCGTCTGAGCCGTAGCCCAGCTCGTGGCCGCCGAAGCGGCCCATGCCGATCACCGCGAACCGGGTGGGCAGGGTGTCCCCCCAGCCGTCCCGCACGACCGCCCGCAGTGTCCCGGCCAGGGTCGCCGCCGTGATGTCGGAGAGCGCGCCGCCGACCCGGTCCACCAGGGCACCCTGGTCGGCCTCGGCGGGCGACTGCTCGGTGCCGTAGGAGCCGACGATGTCGGTGGCGGCCGTACGGAACAGCTCGCGCCGCCGGACCCCGCGCGCCGCGTACACGCCCTGTTCGCCGGTCTCGGAGCGCCCGACAGCGGCCAGTATCTCCTGCTCCAGGTGGGCGCGTTGGCGCGGCGCCAGCCCGTCCGCGTCGCCGTCACCGAGCAGCGCGACGGCCTCCGGGGCCCGCATCAGCAGGTCGGGGGCGAGGCGTCCGGCGGACAGGACCCGTGCCAGGTTCTCGGCGGCGGCCCCCTCGTCCCTCAACAGCCGTAGATACCAGGGGGTTCGGCCCAGCGCGTCCGACACCTTGCGGAAGTTGAGCAGTCCGGCGTCCGGGTCGGCGGAGTCGGCGAACCAGCCCAACAGGACGGGCAGTAGCGTCCGTTGGATGGCCGCCTTGCGGCTCACCCCGCTGGCCAGCGCCTCAAGGTGCCTGAGGGCGGCGGCCGGATCGGCGTACCCGAGCGCGACCAGTCGCTCCCGGGCCGCGCCGGTGCTCAACCTGGTTTCACCCGGGGCGAGTTGGGCGACCGCGTCGAGCAGTGGCCGGTAGAAGAGCTTCTCGTGCAACCGCCGTACGACGGACGCGTGCCGCTTCCACTCCCGGTTCAGCTCGGCCACCGGGTCGGTGCGCAGCCCCAGCGAGCGCCCGATACGCCGCAGATCGGCCTCGTCCTCGGGCACGAGGTGGGTGCGGCGCAGCCGGAACAGCTGGATCCGGTGCTCCATCGACCGCAGGAAGCGATAGGCGTCGTCGAGCTGCACGGCGTCCGCGCGTCCGACGTACCCGCCGGCGGCGAGGGCGTTCAGCGCGTCCAGGGTGGTTCCGCTGCGCAGCGAGGTGTCGGCCCGACCGTGCACCAACTGGAGCAGCTGGACGGCGAATTCGACGTCCCGCAACCCGCCGGGCCCGAGCTTCAGCTCCCTGTCCACCTCGGCGACGGGAATGTTCTCGATGACGCGGCGGCGCATCTTCTGCACGTCGACGACGAAGTTGTCGCGCTCGGCGGCGTGCCAGACGAGGGGGGCGAGCGCGGCGACGTACGCCTCCCCCAGCTCCAGGTCGCCGGCGACCGGGCGGGCCTTCAACAGGGCCTGGAACTCCCAGGTCTTGGCCCAGCGCTGGTAGTAGGCGAGATGGCTGCTGAGGGGACGCACCAGCGGACCGTTGCGGCCCTCGGGGCGCAGATTGGCGTCGACGGGCCAGATGCTCCCCTCGATGGTGGTCTCGGAGCAGATCCGCATGAGATGCGAGGCGAGCCGGGTGGCGGCCTGCAGCGCCTTCCCCTCGTCGGCGCCTTCGACGGCCTCACCGACGAAGATGACGTCGACGTCGGACACGTAATTGAGCTCGTGGCCACCGCACTTGCCCATGGCGACGACGGCGAGCCGGCAGATCGCGGCGTCGTCGGGCGCGGCGGTGCGGGCGATGGTGAGGGCGGCGCGCAGGGTCGCGGTGGCGAGGTCGGCCAGCTCGGCGGCGGTCTCGGCGACGTCGGTGGTGCCGCAGACGTCTCGGGCGGCGATGGACAGCAGGCAGCGCCGGTAGGCGACGCGCAGCGACACGGGGTCGGTGGCCTCGGCGAGCCCTCGCTCGAACTCCTCCACCCCGGGATGGAGATCCCGGGGCTCGTACATGACGAGGGCCTGCCAGTCGTGGGGATGCCGGATCAGATGGTCGGCGAGGGCGGCGGAGGCGCCGAGCACCCCGAGCAGCCGGTCGCGCAGCGGCTTGGCCGCTATCACCGTGTCCAGCAGCTCGTGCCGGGCGGTCCGGCCGTCCTGCGCCTCGGCGAGCCGGACGAGCCCGAGCAGCGCGAGATCCGGGTCGGCGGTCGCGCCCAGCGCATCGAGCAGCACCGGGTCGTCGCGCATCGGCGCGAGCTCGACGCTGTCGAGGAGCCGCTCGGCGGCGGAGGGATCGGTGAAACCGTGCCGCAGCAGCCGCGTGAAGGTACTGCTCCTGCGCCCCGGCGCCATCATCCTGGGCCTTCCCGTCGGACCATCGGATCAAGGTCGTACGCCCACGAGCGTAACCGGAGAGACGTCGGGAAGCGCCGGGCGGACCGGAACGTACCTTCGGGCCACCGACCTGGTCGTTTCGGTGGCGCTCCGCCCGGTTTTCGGCTTCGGTGAGGGGAGCCGACGTGAACGCGATCTGGAGGACCAGCGATGCAGTACACGCTCGAAGTCGTCCCGCTGCCCGTGAGTGACATCGACCGGGCCCGGGACTTCTACCGTGACAAGGCCGGCTTCCACGTGGACATCGACCAGGAGGTCATGCCGGGGATGCGCATCGTCCAGCTCACGCCCCCGGGCTCGGGCTGTTCGATCGCCCTGGGCGACAC
The DNA here is from genome assembly GCF_045040105.1 of Streptomyces sp. NBC_01390. NCBI lineage: Bacteria > Bacillati > Actinomycetota > Actinomycetes > Kitasatosporales > Streptomycetaceae > Streptomyces > Streptomyces sp. NBC_01390. Next base: position 3,447,833 of record NZ_CP109551.1, read on the forward strand.
CATCTGGGAGACGATGGACGGCCCGACGCCCGCACCGGGCTCGTACCAGGGCCTCCAGCTCTGCGTCCCCGACATCAAGGCGGCCCACGCCGAGCTGCTCGAACGGGGCCTGGAGGTGTCGGAGCCGGTGCAGTACTCACCCGGCGACGGCGCCACATTCATGTACTTCAAGGACCCCGACGGCAACGGCTGGGCAATCCAGGAATACCGCCAACGAGCAACGAAGCCGCTGCACGCCCTACTGACAGAAACGGCAACGCGCCCCTAAGGGAGGCGCAGCCCCCTTAGGGGCGCGGGGAACTGCGCGACAAGCCCCCCACGGGCCGCGACTGTGGTCACGGCCCGTAGCGGAGCGTCAAAGCACCGGCAGGTTCTTCCGCAGCTCGAACGCGGTGACCTCGCTGCGGTACTCCTCCCACTCCTGGCGCTTGTTACGCAGGAAGAACTCGAACACGTGCTCGCCGAGCGTCTCGGCGACCAGTTCGCTGCGCTCCATGAGGGACAGCGCCTCGCCCAGGTTCTGCGGAAGCGGCTCGATGCCCATCGCGCGGCGCTCCGCGTCCGAGAGGGCCCAGACGTCGTCGTCGGCGCCCGGAGGCAGCTCGTAGCCCTCCTCGATGCCCTTGAGGCCGGCGGCCAGCAGGACGGCGTAGGCCAGGTACGGGTTCGCACCCGTGTCCAGGGAGCGGACCTCCACGCGCGCGGAGCCCGTCTTGCCGGGCTTGTACATCGGGACGCGGACCAGGGCCGAGCGGTTGTTGTGGCCCCAGCAGATGTACGAGGGGGCCTCGCCGCCGGCACCCGCGGTGCGCTCCGAGCCGCCCCAGATGCGCTTGTACGAGTTCACCCACTGGTTGGTGACCGCCGCGATCTCCGCCGCGTGCTTCAGCAGGCCCGCGATGAAGGACCGGCCCACCTTGGAGAGCTGGTACTCCGAACCCGACTCGTAGAACGCGTTGCGGTCGCCCTCGAAGAGCGAGAGGTGCGTGTGCATGCCGCTGCCGGGGTGCTCGGAGAACGGCTTCGGCATGAACGTCGCGTTGACGCCCTGCTCCAGCGCCACCTGCTTCATGACCAGGCGGAACGTCATGATGTTGTCCGCCGTGGACAGCGCGTCCGCGTACCGCAGGTCGATCTCCTGCTGGCCGGGGGCGCCCTCATGGTGGGAGAACTCGACCGAGATGCCCATGGACTCCAGCATCGTGATCGCCTGGCGGCGGAAGTCCTGGCCGACGTGGGTCGGGGTGTGGTCGAAGTAGCCGGAGTTGTCGGCCGGGGTCGGGCGGCTGCCGTCCAGCGGCTTGTCCTTCAGGAGGAAGAACTCGATCTCCGGGTGGGTGTAGAACGTGAAGCCCAGGTCGGAGCCGCGCGTGAGGGCGCGCTTGAGGACGTAGCGCGGGTCCGCGAAGGACGGCGAGCCGTCCGGCATGAGGATGTCGCAGAACATCCGGGCGGTGCCGGGGGCCTCCGCGCGCCAGGGGAGGATCTGGAACGTCGACGGGTCGGGCTTGGCGATCATGTCGGACTCGTATACGCGAGCGAATCCCTCGATCGCGGAGCCGTCGAAACCGATGCCCTCGTCGAAGGCCTGCTCCAGCTCGGCCGGGGCCACGGCGACGGACTTGAGGAAGCCCAGCACGTCCGTGAACCACAGCCGGACGAACCGGATGTCACGCTCCTCCAACGTCCGGAGCACGAACTCCTGCTGCTTGTCCATCTTCCGCTTCCCCATCCTTGCTGGTCAGGCCGCCTGTCTCCCGCACCACGGAAGGCGGTCGGGCACCCGAGCATGACACCACAACAGCATTTCATGCGCGTTGCGCACCTTGATCGTCCAGCCGACGCCCGAGTGAACGCCTCGCGTACGGCAAGTGTCACGCTCTGCCCCTCATCTTGCCTGGTCGCGACGACATGCGTAATGGGTGACCGCGGACCGGAACCGTTGCGGGCGGTCGCGGATTACGATCAGTGGCCACGGATTACGATCAGAGACGGATCAGCCGACCGGCCAACCGACCGCCCCTTTCCCCAGAAGGATCGATCCCATGGGTTCCGCCAAGAAGAGCGCCAAAGACAGTGGCAGCGCGGCGCGCAAGGCGCGCATAGAGGAGATGCGGCGCGCCGAGCGCTCGCGTGAGCGCCGGAACCGGATCCTCACGATCGGTGTGAGCGTCGTCATAGTGGCCGGCCTGGTCGTCGGCGCGACGGTCCTCGTGAAGTCGCAGTCCGACGACAGTGACACCGCGGCGAGCGACTCCAAGGGCACGGGCAAGTTCGTCACCGGCGCGGACGGCGTGAAGACCTGGGACAAGAAGCTCACCCAGAACCACGTCACCAAGACCGTGAACTACCCGATGGAGCCCCCGGTCGGCGGTGACCACAACCAGGTCTGGATGAACTGCAACGGCGACGTCTACACCAAGGCGCTCAACAACATGAACGCCGTGCACTCGCTGGAGCACGGGGCCGTCTGGGTGACGTACAACAGCAAGGCGGCGAAGAGCGACATCGACGCGCTCGCGGCCAAGGTGAAGAAGACGCCGTACACGCTGATGAGCCCGGACGACAAGCAGGCGGATCCGATCATGCTCTCCGCCTGGAGCAAGCAGCGCACGGTGACCAGCGCCAAGGACCCGAACGTGGACAAGTTCTTCGAGGAGTTCGTCCAGGGCAAGCAGACGCCCGAGCCGGGTGCCGCCTGCACGAACGGGCTGTCGCAGTGAAGCGGGCGCCCCTGATCGCCGCTGCCGCCGTGACGGCGCTCGTCGCGGCCGGCGCGATCACGTACGCGGTCGCCGACGGCGACGACGCCGGGACGACGGCGCCCGCCGCCGACTCGGCGGACGCCGGGTTCGCCCGTGACATGGCGGTCCACCATCAGCAGGCCGTCGAGATGTCGTACATCGTGCGCGACCGGACGACCAACGAGGAGATCCGGCGGCTCGCGTACGACATCTCACAGACGCAGGCCAACCAGCGCGGCATGCTGCTGGGCTGGCTCGACCTGTGGGAGCTGCCGAAGGTGTCCTCGGACGCGCCGATGACCTGGATGGACATGGCGGGCATGGCCGACGGCAAGGACGGCGCGCTGATGCCGGGCATGGCGACCAACACCGAGATGACGAAGCTGGGCAAGCTCGACGGCAAGCAGGCCGAGGTCTTCTATCTCCAGCTGATGACCAAGCACCACCAGGGCGGTATCCACATGGCGCAGGGCTGTGTGGAGCGGTGCGAGGTGGGGGTTGAGAAGCGGCTCGCGCAGGGCATGGTCAACGCGCAGGAGTCGGAGATCTCCCTGATGGCGGGGATGCTGAAGGAGCGCGGCGCGACGGCGACTTGATAGATTTGTCGATGTTTCGCCGTGGGACGTAAGCCTCAAATCGCTTGCGTATACGTTCCCTTGGGTGCTTCTTGGTACACCCATTCCCCAAGGATTCCCCTGGCATGAACAGTTCATCGCGAGAGTGGCCAGCGGCGAGTGATCACTCGTCTTGCTCGCGTTGAACCGCATCAGGGGGTTCCATGAGATCCAACCGCGCCATCAAGCGCGCCGGTGTGAGCCTGGCAGCGACACTGCCTCTGCTCGCCGGCGCGCTGGCGCTCGGCATTCCCGCGGCCCATGCCGCGGACGCCCCGGGCCGGGACACGCTCGCCGGCACCAGGCCCGCGTGGGCCACCGCCAAGGCGGACAAGGGCGCCACGCCCGACAGCTCCAAGGTGTCCGCCCGGGTGTATCTCGCCGGCCGGGACGCCAACGGACTGACCGCGTACGCGAAGGCCGTGTCCGACCCGAAGTCCGCCTCGTACGGCAAGTACCTCACCGCGGCGCAGGTCCAGCAGCGCTTCGGGGCCTCCCCGGCCCAGGTCGCCGCCGTCAAGGCGTGGCTGACGGCGTCGGGCCTCAAGGTCACCGGTGTCACGGCCCACTACGTCACGGTGACCGGTGACGTGGCGGCAGCCGAGAAGGCCTTCAGTACGCAGCTGCACAACTACGCCAAGGGCAAGAAGACCTACCGTGCCCCGGCGAAGGCCGCGTCCGCGCCGGAGAGCCTGAAGGGCGCCGTCCTGACCGTCACGGGTCTGGACAACGCCCCGCACACGGCGACCCACGACGACACGCTGCCGGCGCCGGAGACGGTGTTCCGCAACTCGGGTCCGTTCTCCACGTACTACGGCTCGAACACCGCCGCCTCGCTGCCGACGGCGTACGGCGCGCAGATCCCGTACGCCGTCGAGGGCTACACGGGCAAGCAGCTGCGAGCCGCGTACGGCGCGGGCAGCTGGACCGGCAAGAAGGTGCGCGTCGCCATCACGGACGCCTACGCCTCGCCGTACATCGCCGGCGACGCCGCCACCTACGCGGGCAAGCACGGCGACGCCGACTACCGGAAGGGCCAGCTCAAGCAGGTCCTGCCGGCGAACTACCGGTACACCGAGGACTGCGGCGCCGCCGGCTGGTACGGCGAGGAGACCCTCGACGTCGAGGCCGTGCACGCGGTCGCGCCGGACGCCGACATCACGTACGTGGGCGCCGCGTCCTGCTTCGACGACGATCTGCTCGACTCGCTCGGCAAGATCGTCGACAAGCACCTCGCCGACATCGTCTCCAACTCGTGGGGCGACATCGAGGCCAACCAGACGCCGGACCTGGCCGCCGCCTACGACCAGGTGTTCAAGCTCGGCGCGGTCCAGGGCATCGGCTTCTACTTCTCCTCCGGCGACAACGGCGACGAGGTCGTCAACACCGGCCAGAAGCAGGTCGACACCCCGGCCAACTCGGCGTGGGTGACGGCGGTCGGCGGTACGTCGCTGGCGGTCGGCCGGGGCGACAAGTACCAGTGGGAGACCGGCTGGGGCACCGAGAAGGCCGCGCTGTCGGCGGACGGCAAGAGCTGGACGAACTTCCCGGGCGCCTACACCTCGGGCGCGGGCGGCGGCACCAGCGCGACCGTCGCGGAGCCCTTCTACCAGAAGGGCCTCGTCCCGGACTACCTGGCCAAGGCCAACAGCTCGAAGGGCAACCGGGTCGTCCCGGACATCGCGGCGATCGCCGACCCGAACACCGGCTTCAAGGTCGGCCAGACCCAGACCCTGCCGGCGGGTGGCGTCGCCTACGACGAGTACCGCATCGGCGGTACGTCGCTGGCGGCACCGGTGATCGCGGCCGTCCAGGCCCTGGCCCAGGAGGCGCGCGGCGGCAAGGCGATCGGCTTCGCCAACCCGGCGATCTACGCGACGTACGCCGCGCACGCGAAGGTCTACCACGACGTGACCGACAACCCCACGGGGTACGGACTCGCCGAGGCACGCGTCGACTTCGCCAACGGCTACGACTCCACGGACGGGATCCTCACCTCCGTCCGCAGCCTCGGCAAGGACAGCTCGCTGCAGGCCGTACGCGGCTACGACGACGTGACCGGCGTGGGCTCGCCCGCGAGCGGCTACGTCGAGTCGTACCGCCGCCGCTGAGACCAGGCGGCACGACCGAAGCCCGCCCCCGGAGCGTTCACCGTCCGGGGGCGGGCTCTTTTCGTCTTTGTCCGGGTCCCGCTCTGCCGACTCCCGCTACGCGCGCGGCGGCCGGGCTCCTCGCCCGCCTCGCTCCAGCAGGAGGAAGATCACGAAACCCGCGGCCAGCACGAGTGCGCCGCCGATCAGGAACGGAACGGGGGTGTACTCGTCCACACACGTCTGCCCGCCCGACGAGGAACTGCAGACGTTCCCCGGGCCGCCTCGGTTCAGGTACGCGAGGTAGAAGAGTGGCAGCGCCAGGCCCGCGAGACCTCCGACGGCGGCGTTCTGCGGCCCCTTCCGCAGCAGCAGCCCCGCGGCCACGGCGCCCACGACAAGGAACACCAGCCCCACCGACAGGATGGCGGCGAGCCCGGTGGCCAAGCACGCCCCCACCGCGAACCACGCCAGGAACCAACCCCAGCCCGACCTGCGAACCGCAGGTTCCACCTGTGCACTTTTGTACGCCATACCCCTTATTGAAGACGCGGTCATGACATCCCGGCAATGCACTTCACTGTCCCATTGCCCTGCCATCGTGGAGAGATGACCCGAAGCGCCTTGCCGCGGGCCCGACATGCGTCGTCCGACCGCCGAACCAGGAGCGGGACCCCGCCCGGGCGTGGGGCGACCCACACTCCGCACCACCCCATCGCGTCGCATTGACGATTACACTTGGCGGCGTGCCTCAACTACGCCTCGCCCTGAACCAGATCGACTCGCGCGTCGGCGACATCGCCGCCAACGCGGACTCGGTCCTCCGCTGGACCCGGCACTCCGCCGAGCAGGGAGCGCACCTCGTGGCGTTCCCGGAGATGGTGCTGACCGGGTACCCCGTCGAGGACCTCGCCCTGCGCTCCTCCTTCGTGGAGGCGTCCCGCGCGGCCCTGCGCTCACTCGCCACGCGCCTCGCCGACGAGGGCTTCGGCGAGCTGCCGGTGGTCCTCGGCTACCTCGACCGGTCCGAGACCGACCTGCCGAAGTTCGGCCGCCCGGCCGGCTCCCCGCGCAACGCGGGCGCGGTGCTGCACCGGGGCGAGGTGCTCCTGACCTACGCCAAGCACCACCTCCCGAACTACGGCGTCTTCGACGAGTTCCGCTACTTCGTGCCGGGCGACACCATGCCCGTACTGCGCGTGCACGGCGTCGACGTGGCGCTCGCCATCTGCGAGGACCTCTGGCAGGACGGCGGCCGGGTCCCGGCGGCGCGCTCGGCGAGGGCTGGTCTCCTGCTCTCGATCAACGCGTCCCCGTTCGAGCGCGACAAGGACGACACCCGCCTGGAACTGGTCCGCAAGCGCGCCCAGGAGGCGGGCTGCACGACCGCGTACCTCGCGATGGTCGGCGGCCAGGACGAGCTGGTGTTCGACGGCGACTCGATCGTCGTCGACAAGGACGGCGAGGTGATCGCACGGGCCCCGCAGTTCACGGAGGGCTGTGTGGTCCTCGACCTCGACCTGCCGGCCGCCCTGGCCGACGCCCCGACCGGCGTGGTGGACGACGGTCTGCGGATCGACCGCGTGGTCCTGTCCGAGAACCCGCTGCCGGCGTACGAGCCCGAGCTGACGGGCAGCTACGCGGAGCGCCTGGACGACGCCGAGGAGATGTACTCGGCGCTGGTGGTGGGCCTGCGGGCGTACGCGGTGAAGAACGGCTTCAGGTCGGTGCTGATCGGCCTGTCCGGCGGTATCGACTCGGCGCTGGTAGCGGCGCTCGCGTGCGACGCGGTGGGCGCGGAGAACGTGTACGGCGTGGCGATGCCGTCGAAGTACTCGTCCGACCACTCGATCGGCGACGCGGCGGAACTGGCCCGGCGTACGGGCCTCAACTTCCGTACGGTGCCGATCGAGCCGATGTTCGACGCGTATATGGGCTCGCTGGGGCTGACGGGCCTGGCGGAGGAGAACCTCCAGTCGCGGCTGCGGGGCACGATGCTGATGGCGATCTCCAACCAGGAGGGGCACATCGTGCTGGCGCCGGGCAACAAGAGTGAACTGGCCGTGGGGTACTCGACGTTGTACGGCGACTCGGTGGGCGCGTACGGCCCGATCAAGGACGTGTACAAGACGTCGGTCTTCCGGCTGGCCGAGTGGCGCAACAGGGCTGCCGCGGAACGGGGCGAGACTCCGCCGATCCCGGAGAACTCGATCACCAAGCCGCCGAGCGCGGAGTTGCGGCCTGATCAGGTGGACACGGACTCCCTCCCCGACTATCCGGTGCTCGACGCGATTCTCGAGCTGTACGTGGACCGGGACACGGGCGCCGACGCGATCGTGGCGGCCGGATACGACGCGGAACTGGTGACCCGGGTGCTGCGGATGGTCGACACGGCGGAGTACAAGCGGCGGCAGTACCCGCCGGGCACGAAGATCTCGGCGAAGGGGTTCGGCAAGGACCGGCGGCTGCCCATCACGAACGGGTGGCGGGAGTCGGTGTAGGAACATGATTCGCCCTGGCCACCTTCTATAAACGCAGCGCCACCTGAGGGGTGCCCGCATATAAAATGGCCCTGATATCACCTCGCAACCGCGAGACGCCATCAGGGCCTTAAAGTTCATTCCGTTGACTGCATGCAAAGTAGCGCAACCAGTCACGAACCAAATGGAACGAAGTCGACTCAGTCGCTGTGCCGGTTGATCCGGATGTCGATGGCGCTGGCGCCCCGACCGAACCCCCTATCAAGTAGCTGACTCTGCCCGAGGGCTGGGGAAACCGACGCGATCACCGACCGCGGAGTCGATCCTCAGCCCCGAGAGGCCCCCATCGCCAGACCAGCCTCGACGACCATGGCCGTAAACTCGGCCGTCTCGCGGCCCCGGCGTTCCGGGGCCGCGTCATAGGACGACGGCGCACCAGTGTCCTCGCGCACCCGCAACGCCTCGTGGACGATCGGGTGCCACCGCGGCTCGAAGGCGCTCAAGGCATACCGGCCGCCTCCGCTCTTCGACGTCAACGCTCCCGTCGCCAGCAGGTGATGCAGCCGACTGACACCGAGGACGCACCATTCCGCGGCCCACTCCTGGGCGGCGTCCTCTGGGCTGTTCACCAGATCGTCCACGACACCAGCCCAGTAACCGACCAGGTTGCCATGGGTGAAGGCGCGCAACGCGTCGTCGTCGGTCCACATCTCCGCCTCGGTCAGGACCGGGCCACGGACCGTCACAGCGTGCCTGGCTAGCTCATGCCAGGCGACCGGGTTTACCCCCGACCGGCCAGCCGCGTCGAAGGCCCCGTTCTGGGTGCACGGCAGATCCGCACACTGTCCCGGCGGCTTGGCCAGGTCGTCCCGAACCAAGTGGACACCATCGAAGAACGGACGAGGATGCTGACGGCGCACGACCTCATGCGCAGCATCGAGAGCAGCAACCGCTCCGGCATCCGGGCGTTCCGCCAGCACGGCCACGAAGTCGACATCACTGCGCTCGGGGAAGAACTCACCGAAACCCAGAGAGCCGATCAAGTACAGCCCCTCGACCAGGCCAGGCGCAGAAGCATCGATGGCGGCCAGGAACGTGGACGTCGTCAGCTGAACTTCCTGCGGCAAGGACATGCCGGCCAACCTAACGAGCAGCATCGGCAGTGATCAAGACCCGCGGCCCGATCAGCCCGCCGACGCGGTCTCCTCCACGATCAAGCGAGGACCTGGGGAATTGCGGGACCACCAGGATGGGGAATTACGGGCTCTGTCGGAGATCTTGTGGTGACTGCCGTCGGCGGTCTGCGAACTGATCCGCTTGTGTGTGTACATCCGCGGCTGCACCTTGAGCACCGGCTCCAAAGGGCAGCCCTACTTCATCTTTCACTGCCAGGATGGATTGCGGCTCGGCAGCCAGGGGCCGAAGAGCGACTCGTACTCCTCTCCCGTCTCGACGGTGAGGATGAAGTCAGGCGTCGTGCCAGAGACCGCAGTATGGAGGCGAGTCAACAGGGACGGGACCGATTCGAGCTCCAAGCCCAGTGCCGCAGCCAGGCGTACTCGATCCGCTGAGGGGCCCCGAAGTTTCCGGACAGGCACCCAATAGGGTTGTCCTGGACAAGGAAACGAGGAAGAAGTGGCGCCACCCAGTAAGTACTCGCCGGAGTTCCGTGAGGAAGCCGTCCAGATCGCGTTGAGGTCGAGCAAGACGATCTCCGAAGTCGCCCGGGAGCTTGAGCTGAACTCGGAGACGCTACGCGGCTGGGTGAAGAAGCATCAGAAGCAGCAGGAACCGGCTCCCGACGCGGAACTGACGGTGAACGAGCGGGCACGCCTGAGGGAACTCGAACGACGTAACCGTGAGCTGGAGATGGAAAATTCTTTCCTGAAAAAAGCCGCAGCGTACTTCGCGAAGGATCCCCGGTAGCAGGCAAGTACGAGTTCATCGACGAGATGCGGCTCGACACCGAGGAGTACGCATACAGCGTCGAGTTCATGTGCGGTCGGCTCGGCGTATCCAGATCCGGCTACTACGACTGGAGATCCCGCCCGGAATCCGCGACAGTCCAGCGGCGCGAAGAATTGAAACTGCTCATCGAGAAGGTCTTCGACATGTCCGACAGCACCTACGGGCACCGGCGCGTCCAGGCCCAGCTGGACCGCTGGGGCGTCGCCGCGGGCGTGGAGCTGGTCCGCCGCCTCATGCGTGAACTGGACCTGGTGCCTTGCCAGCCACGCCCGAAGAGGTTCAACCTCACTCAGACTGCGGCTGGCTTGGTGCCAGACCTCGTCGGCCGCGACTTCACCGCGGCTGCGCCTGGTGAAAAGCTCGTCGGCGACATTACCTATATCGCGACCGGGGAAGGCTGGCTGTACCTCGCGACAGTCATCGACTGTTGCACGAAGGAAGTGATCGGCTACGCAATGGACGACCACTACCAAACTCCGTTGATATCCAGGGCGATCCGCAACGCGGCACGGAACAGGAAGCTCTCGGCCGGCGCGATATTTCACTCCGACCGGGGCAGCAACTACATGTCATCCGAGTTCGGGAGGACGCTCGACCGGTTCGGGCTCCGCAGATCATCTGGCCGCACCGGAATCTGTTTCGACAACGCCATGGCCGAATCATTTTTCGGCGCCCTGAAGAATGAGCGCGTATCAAGGGTGACTTACCTGACCCGCGAGGCCGCCCGGCAGGACATCACTCGCTACATCGAATTCTGGTACAATCGCAAGCGCCTCCACTCGGCGGTGGGTTACCGCCCTCCGCGCGAAGTCCACGCCGAGTACGAGAAGTTGCGAATCGCCGCATGAAATAGACGGTCAGAAGCCTGTCCGGAAACCGCGAGACCCCTCACCGCGCCGAACTCGGGTTGGTCCCTGAGCTCGTCATGGCAAAGGTGGTCGGCAGTAGTCTGCATGGTCGTCAGATCACCAGATCCAGAGAACTTCAGGCAGTCCCACCAGGACGGCAACCCAACAATGATCTCCAACGCCTCGGTCAGGCTCTGGCCGATCAAACCGGCTTGTCCTTCGGAGCTGGCATAGAGAACGGGCCGGCCCTTGCTGCCTTCACCACAGAGGAAGAATGTTCCGCCAGTGAAATCACCGGCAACACCCTGCAGAGCAAGCCCGGACGAGAGCCGGACAGACTCCCCGTGATCGTCACGCGAGAGATCAAACTCGCAGACGTGCCACAGCAGCTCGGCGAGACCGGAGTCCCGCCGTATCGAGTCCAGGATTTCCTCGTCACGAGTCACGCGGCGGACGATAGCAGTGGCACCTGAATGGTCGGGTGATCTCACGGGCCGAGGAGTATGCGTCGGCGAAGAAGGTCGAGGTTCGCGCGCCCATAGCCCATACGCTTGAGGAGTTTGGCCCTGGTCACGTGGCCTTCGACCTGGCCTGAGCTCCAGGGCGTCGACAGGCCGGCGGTGACTGCGTCTAGGTCTCGCTTCATGCCGTTGACCAGGGAGTGCAGAGCGGGCAGGTCATCGGTGAGGACGCGATCCATCCACGTGGGCAGGTCGTCGCCGCGCAGATCGCGCATCATGTCGGCGAAGGCGCGCACGTGGCGTGCCATGGCATCGAGGTGGGGGCAGGAGGCCCGGATCTCTTTGAGCTCGGCCGCGTCGGTCTCGGCGAGGTGTTCGGGGTTGGTCATGATCCAGCGGACGACGCGCCGGGGTTTCGGTGCGGGCCGCAGCTCGGGAGCGGGCGCGGGCGGGTTCTTCGGCTTGGGGCTGTGCGGCTTTTTGAAGGGGCGGAAGTAGCGGCGGACGCACTGGATGTCGCCGGTGAAGCCACGTGCGCGCAGTTCGCGGTGCAGCTGTGGGATGTCGTGGCAGCCCTCCGACCAGCGCATGTGCAGGTAGGGCTTGTGTTCGTCGAGGATGGATGCCCGGTTGATGGCCTTGACGAGCAGTTCGTCGAGATTCCGGGCACGGGCGAAGCGCCGGACGGTGGAGGGGTCCAGCCGTAGCTGGCGGCGGATCGCGGTCAGGGACTTGCCCTCGGACATCAGATGCTGCACCGCTGTGTACCGCTCGGTGGTGCGGGCCACGAGCCGCCTCGGGTGCCCGAGGACATCCCGGGTGCCGTCCGGCGGGACGAACGGCATCCCTTCCGACGGTGGCTCCGCCGTCCTTTTGAGAGCCGTGGCGGACTCCGTGACGGCCGGGGGTGTCGTGAACGCCGTGCGGATGCACTGGTGATGGGCACCGACCGTCTTCTCCACCGCTTCGGCGAGGTTGCGCAGCAGGTGCCAGGCGTCCGCCACCTGCCGGGCCTGCGGCGTCCCGGCGCAGCAGCGGCGTGTACCGGGCATGCGGGCTGGTCAGACCCTCGATCTGCTCGGCGAACGTCACCGCCGGGCACTGCGGATTGAGGCACTTGAACCGGCGCACCACGAGTTCGACCATGGCCGAGGCTCCGCCGATGGGCGCGTCAGCAAGCCGGCGCGCGTACCGGCCGTGCACACGCCACGACACCACCCCGCATCTTGGGCACCTCGCCGTAGGCACTGCAGAGTGAGCGCAGAACGTGACCGTTCCGGTCGCACGCTCGATCGACTCGACCACCACACCAGCTAAATGCGGCAGTAACCGCCCCAAAACCCCTGAACTGCACACTCGGTAGATGCCCCGCTCAGGCAGGTGACATCACAAGATCTCCGACAGAGCCGAATTACGTGACCGTCCACACTCGCGGTAGTCCGTGCCGACGAACACGCCCGCAGCCCCGCCCTCGACGGCAACAATCCGCATCCCAGACATGAAGATCGCGATCTACAGCTGGAGGACTAATCGCATCGTTCCCCGGCATCGCCAGGGGTACCGTTCTGGTGTCGAGTCAGAACGGAGCCCGGTATGCCCCCGCATATGGACGAGCACACGGCGCAGGAGATCGCGATTCCCGCCGAGTGGCCCCCGTCCCGGCTGGCGCATCACCACGCCGAGGTCGCGCGGGCGGAGATGTGGACGGGCCGCACCGACGCGGCGTTCAGGAGCCTGACGAGAGCACGCAAACTGGCGCCGCAGCAAACTCGATATCACCCCACGGTGCGCGAGACCTATGCCGGGCTGGAAGCGGCCAGGCGCAGGATGCCGGATACCTTCAACAACTTCGGTTCTTGGCTCAGTATGTGACATAGCGTCAAGCAAAGGCCGGGGCTATCAGCGATGTCTGATAGTTCCGACCTTCTACTGTCCCCATGATGTGGAAGTGCAAAGACCCCCGCGACCGTGCGACCGGTCCGGGGGCATGGCCCACCACTTCAAGGGAGTGATGAACATGGCCGAGCGTAGCGCTGCCGCGCTGCACTGGCTTCTGGCGTCCCTGGCGTTCTGGGGCCTCACCCGCCTGTTTCCACCAACCGGCACCCGGCGGAGGGCGTCGACGGCGATTCGAACCGTCGTAACGAACAAGAACGCAAGAGATCACGTGCGCCTGGCAACTCGGGAGAGTACTCAGCGCCGGTCCCCGTACAGCGCCGACAACGCACCCCTGGACGGTTCCGCATCCCGCCTCTCACGGCCGTACCTGCCCGACCTCGCCGATCAGGTATCCGAGGTCACCGCACCGCGTACGGCCCGTGTACGGCCGTACTGGAAAGCGGGCGAACACGTGTTGAGATGGCGGCGACGGCGCGTGCTGATGCTGGCGGCTCACTTGCGGCTCGACCTCGATACTCGCAACATGCAACCAGTCCTGACCGGGGGTGCCGTCCGATGACCGGCAGGAGGGTCAACTCGGCCGTACGGCAAGTCGAGTTGCCCATACTGCGCACCTACCGCCAGTGGTTTGAGCACACTCGCAGGTGCGCCGACTGCAAGAGCGTCCGCAAAGCGCAGCACGGTTGCGGAAGCGGACGGGAACTGTGGAATGCCTACCGCCTCGCATACGCCGGAGGCGAGCGATGATTCCGACGACTGCGAACACGAACCGGTGCGAGAAAGTTCGCGCCTCACTGTTCTACCGCGCCCCGATCCTCAGCGAGGTGGGGGCCTGTGTTCTCCCCCTTGGACACGTCGGGGATCACCGAGACCCGAAGGGCGGCACCTGGAATGTGATCCCGCTCTACCCGATGACCAACCTCGGCAGGGAGACGGACGAGTGACCCGCGCCCCCGAGCCGGCCTGGACGCCAGAACGCCCGTACGTCTCCGGCCGCTGCTCCATCGGCACCCATGGCGTGTGCCAGGACGCGGAGCCCCGGGAGAGCGGCTTTCCCGGACTGCGCTACCTGGTGTGCACGTGCTGTTGCCACCGTCCGGGGCCGTTCCCTGCGAACGGCGTCAGTTCGTGAATTGCTGCGTCGGCAAGCGGAGCTGATTCCGCACACGCACGAGGCCCAGTAGCTGATCGCCGTCGCCGACGAACGCGGCGGCGATCAGCCGTACCGCCCTCCCCTACCTGTTGCCTGCGGCCCGGCCGATATGGGCCCGCAGCAGCTTCACCGCCAGGTCGTGGCCGTAGTGTTCGGCCATATCCATGGGACTGCGACCGGCTGGATCCGCGAGCTCCGGAGCAGCCCCGAAAGCCAGCAGCACAGCAGTGGTGTGCACAGTCGGCGGTGGGCCGCTCTGCAGACAACCATCGCCCTCGGCGTCAATCGCATGTGTCAGCAGCGTCATGTCGCCGAAGACCTCGTCGGGGTCGGACCCGTCGCCCAGCAACCGCGCCAGGGTCTCCGCGTCCTCGTGCTCGACCGCGCGATGGGCGGGCGTCCAATAGTCACTCACCGAGGCATTCAATCGCCACCACAGCCCGCCCGCCAGCGACTGTCCCCGCCACCAGTCACTATTGAGCCGGCGTCTACGTTGCCGGGGCGCGGGCCTGGACTGAAGAAGCAGCGGGGGCGGGGCGGACCTCCCCCGAAGCCGTGGCGTCGTTCACCGCTACTGGTTCGGAATTTCGAGCAACTCATTTGGTTCGGCATTTCGATCAAAAATCGTTCGACATTTCGACCTTCTCCCAAAGCCCCCCTTTCCTGCACGAAAACTTGACGACTTATTGGCCAGCGTTTGACGACTTGTTAGCGCTCGCATGTGACTCATGCCGGAAACATTGACGCAACTTCACCCCGAAGCCATACTGGCGGCCACCTGACCTCCAGGTATATTCCCACCCGCCGTCCGAAGTGCCGCGCAGGCGCCTTCACTTAAGCGTCACCATTGTTAGCGCTCACATCCTGTCCCGCCCCCAGGGACAGGGGTTTTCCTCCACCCCCGCGACGAAGCTCCGCTGTATTTATCCCCCTCCGCGCAGCGGCACCTTCGGGTATTCGTCGTGCCCTACAGGAACGGAGATCAACGGTGATTTCTCTTTCACCTCGCCAACGCCTCAGAGGAATACTCCTCTCGGTCGGCGCGATCATCGCGGTCGTCGCCGGCCTGCTGGTCGGCGCCGCCGGCCCGTCCCAGGCCGCGACCTCACTCCCGTGCGACATCTACGCCGCGGCCGGCACTCCCTGCGTCGCCGCGCACAGCACCACCCGCGCGCTCTACGCCTCGTACAGCGGCGCCCTCTACCAGGTCAAGCGGGCCTCGGACTCGGCGACGACCAACATCAACACCCTCAGCGCGGGCGGCTACGCCAACGCCGCCGCGCAGGACACCTTCTGTTCCGGCACGACGTGCGTCATCACGCAGCTCTACGACCAGAGCCCCCAGCACAACAACCTCACCGTCGAAGGCCCCGGCGGCAACGGCGGCCAGGACGTCGGCGCCATCGCCAACGCGCTGCCGGTGACGGTCGGCGGGCACGCCGCCTACGGGATCTTCGTGTCGGCCGGCGTCGGCTACCGCGACAACAGCACCTCGGGCATCGCCACCGGCAGCCAGCCCGAGGGCATGTACATGGTGACCAGCGGCCACCATGTGAACAACCGCTGCTGCTTCGACTACGGCAACGCCGAGACGTCCGGCAACGACACCGGCAACGGCCACATGGACGCGCTCAACTTCGGTACGGAGTGCTGGTTCTCGTGCTCCGGCGCCGGATCGGGCCCCTGGGTCGAGGCGGACCTGGAGAACGGGCTCTTCTTCGGAGCGAACGGCTCCTACCCGAGCAACACCGGCAACAGCAGCGAGTTCGTCACGGCTCTGCTGAAGAACAACGGCACGACGACCTACGCCCTCAAGGGCGGCAACGCACAATCGGGGTCATTGACCACCTGGTACAACGGGGCCCTGCCCAACCTGGGCGGCTACACCCCGATGCAGAAGGAGGGCGCCATCGTCCTCGGCACCGGCGGTGACAACAGCAACGGCTCCGACGGCTCCTTCTTCGAGGGCGTCATGACCGCCGGCTACCCGACCGACGCCGCCGACAACGCCGTACAGGCCAACATCACCTCCGTCGGCTACACCACCCCGGCCGCCACCTTCCCCGTCGCCGGCACCGCCTACCGGCTGACCAACACCAACTCGGGCAAGGTGCTGGACGCGGTGAACTGCGGTACCGCCAACGGGACTTCGATCGACCTCTGGGCCTCGCTCGGCAACACCTGCCAGCAGTGGAAGTTCGCCAGTGCGGGCAACGGCCACTACACCATCACCAACGTCAACAGCGGCACGGTCCTGGACGACAAGAACTGCGGCCAGTCCAACGGCACGGCCGTCCAGCTGTGGGCCTCACTCGGCAACAACTGCCAGCAGTGGGACGTCACCCACGTGGGCAGCCACTACACGATCAGCAACGTCAACACCGGCATGACCCTGGACGTGACCAACTGCGCGACGGCCAACGGCACGGCCGTCCGCCAGTGGCAGCAGCTCGACAACACCTGCCAGCAGTGGGACATCGCTCCCTGACGAGGGTCCCCCTCACCCCGGTGGCCTGCCGAGTGCCCACACCTCCGGCAGGCCATCGGTCTTCCCCCAGCCGGGCGTGGCACGGTACGGAGGGCACACGCACGCGGTCGGTACGATCACGGCATGACTGCCGACGAGCGCATCGGGCAAGCCGAACTCCTCTACGAACGTGCCGTGTTCGGCGGTGACAGCGGTGCGCTGGTGTCCGCCGGCCGGAACCTCGACGCGGTCGAGGCGGACCTCGCGCTGACCCGTGGCAAGGTGATCCACGCGCGCTTCCTGGAGGAACGGGCCGAGGACGTACGGGAGTTGGAGCTCTTCGAACGTGCGGCGGAGCTGTACGGGCTGCTCGGGGACGTCCGGAGCGAAGGGGAAGCCGTGTTCTGGGTAGGCACCTTCCATCAGGTGGTCCGCGACGACAACGGGACCGCCGTGCCCCTCTTCGAACGTGCCCTCGGCCTCGCCACCCGGGCCGGTGACCAACTGACGACGTCCTACGTCCTGCGGCACCTCGGCTTCGCCGACCACATGGCCCGCCGGCTGGACGAGGCCCGGGCGCGCTTCGAGGAGTCCACCCGTCTGCGCCGGGAGCTGGGATTCCTGCCGGGGGTCGCGGCGAACCTGATCGGGCTGGCCTACGTCGCCGCCCAGCAGGAACGGCGGGACGACGCGGCGGCACTGCTCAAGGAGGCGACGGAGCTCGCCGCGAGCACCGACTCCCACGGCGTGCTGCGGTGGGTGGCCGGAGCCCGCGAGGAGCTCGGCCTGGCCTGAGGTACGGCCGGTCGCCCGAAACGCCGGTCTGCAGCGGGGAGTTCGTGGGCACTGCGCAGACGGACGGCGCAACACCCCTCAGTGGTGCACCTTCTCCGCCCGCGCAGGCACGTGCGTCGCCACCACGCGCTCCCGTCCCGCCGACGGAGTCACCGCTCGTCGGTCCACCACGTACGCGACCCCCGCGACGCCCAGTCCCAGCACAGCCAGTCCCGCTCCCACCAGCGCCGGGGACGTCACGCCGAAGCCCGACGCCAGGGCGAGGCCGCCGATCCACGCTCCCCCGGCGTTGGCCATGTTGAAGGCCGCCTGGTTGGCCGAGGAGGCCAGGGACGGGGCCGTCGACGCCTTCTCCATCACCATCAGGTTGAGCGGTGAGCCCGTGACGAACGCCGCCATGCCGAGCAGCGTGACCGCCAGCGCCGCGCTCCACGGCGCGCTCATCAGCAGCGGGAACGCGCCCAGGACCACGATCAGCGACACCAGGCCGCCGAACAGGGTGCGCCGCATCGAGTGGTCCGCGAGGCGTCCGCCCAGCAGGTTGCCGATCGTCGCACCCACGCCGAACAGAGCCAGCAGCAGCGTCACGCTGGAGTCGGCGTACCCGGCGGAGTCCGTGAGCATCGGGGTGATGTAGCTGTACGCCGCGAACAGGGCGCCGAAGCCCGCCACCGTCGTACCGAGGGCCAGCCAGACCGGCAGCGACCGCAGGGCGGCCAGTTCGCCGCGCAGGCCGGCGACCGGGGTCTCCACCCGGGCCTGCGGGATCAGCAGCGCCAGCGCGACTATCGCCGCCACGCCGATGACGCTCACGCCGAGGAAGGTCGCCCGCCAGCCGAGCTGCTGGCCCATCGCCGTGGCCACCGGGACGCCGAGCACGTTCGCGACCGTCAGGCCCAGGAACATCAGGGAGACCGAGCGGGCCTTGCGTTCCGGGGCCACCATGGTCGTCGCCACCACCGCGCCGACGCCGAAGAAGGCGCCGTGCGGCAGTCCGCTGAGGAAGCGGGCGGCCAGGAGGTAGTCGTAGTCCGGTGCGAACGCGGACAGGGCGTTGCCCGCCACGAACAGGGCCATCAGGCCGATCAGGACCTTGCGGCGCGACATCCGGGCCGTGAGCGCCGCGAGCAGCGGGGCGCCGATGACGACGCCCAGCGCGTACGCCGAGACGAGGTGTCCGGCGGTCGGGATCGAGATGTTCAGGTCGTCCGCGACTTCGGGCAGCAGGCCCATCATCACGAACTCGGTCGTGCCGATGCCGAAAGCACCCACGGCGAGGGCGAGCAGGGCCAGGGGTGTGGTCCTGCGGGCGGGGGCGGACAGGGAGGTCGGCGTGGGCCGGGACATCAGAACAGCGGCCTTTCGAAGGGTGCGACGGGCACAGGTCCGTACAGTTTATGTTCAAGTACGGAACAAAGACTGCCACGCCCGGTATTCCGCCGGGTTACGAGCCCGTTGCCGTTGCCCCTACGCGGCCGGAATCTTCACCCGGGCCGCGATCGGCAGGTGGTCGCTCGCCGTGCGCGGCAGCGACCAGGAGCTGACCGGTTCCACGCCCTGCACCATGATCTGGTCGATCCGCGCCAGGGGGAACGACGCCGGCCAGCTGAACCCGAACCCACTGCCCGACGCGCCCTGCGTGGAGCGCATCTGGGCGGTGACGGCGTTCAGCGCGCGGTCGTTCATCGTGCCGTTCAGGTCGCCGAGCAGGATCTTGCGGGTCAGCTTCTCGTCGTAGAGCGCCTCGCCCAGCGCGTTCGCGCTCTTGTCGCGCTGGCGGGCCGTGAACCCGGCCTTCATCTTCACGCGTACCGACGGGAGGTGGGCGACGTACACGGCGACCGGCCCCTCCGGTGTCGCGACGGTGGCGCGCATCGCGCGGGTCCAGCCCAGCTTGATGTCCACCGGCCGGGAGGCGCTGATCGGATACCTGCTCCACAGGCCGACCGTGCCCTGCACCGAGTGGTACTTGTACGTCGCCGCGAGGGCCTTCTCGTACGTCGGGACCGCCGTGTCCGTCAGTTCCTCCAGGGCGAGGAGGTCGGCGCCGGAGGCCGCCACCTCGCGGGCCGTGCCGGCCGGGTCCGGGTTCTCCGCGTTGACGTTGTGGGTCGCCACCGTCAGATTGCCGCCGGTGCCGGCGTTGCTGCCGAGCAGCCCGCCGAAGAGGTTGAACCAGACCGCCGTGGTCACCGCGATCGCGATCAGCGCGGTCGCGGAGCGCCGGACCAGCGCGACGACGAGCAGCACCGGTACGGAGACGATGCCGAACCAGGGCAGGAACGTCTCACTGAGGCTGCCGAGGTTGCCGATCCGGTTGGGGATCTGCGCGTGCATGACCATGACCAGGGCGAGCAGCAGTGCCAGCGCCGCCGTGATCAGGCCCCGGCGCCAGATTCTCGGATCGCCCCGCCAGCCGGCCGTCAGACGGGTCATCAGGCGCCGAAGCCGGGGTCCCCGACGCTCGGGTCCCGAGCCTCCGTTGTCCGTCTCCGTCATGTACGCCTGCTGGGCCATACCGTCGCCTCACAACCTGCCGTGCATACCGTCCGTCCCCCGCGTCTAAGACCCTAGGGGATGATCGGTTCCGATCTCGCCGTCTCATGACGGCCGTACGGGGACGATGACGAACAAGTCGGCGCGAGCAGTTCCGGTAACGGTCCGGTCAAGGGCCGTCTGTGACGAAACACGCACAGTCGGGCGCCCACCGGCCCCTGGGGCGTACGAATTGCTGGTTACGGAGCCACCGGCCGCAGACCTTCCAGCAGCGTGTCGACGATCTGCTCCGCGAGACCCTCCGGCAGGTCCGCGTCGGTACGCAGTACGGCGCGCAGCAGCATGGGGCCGACGAAGAGGTCGTACATCATCGTGACGTCGACGTCGGGGCGCACCTCGCCGGTCAGCTGGCCGCGGCGCAGGAGTTCGGCGCCGAGCAGACGGCGCGGCTCGATGACGGTGGCCTGGTAGGCGGCCCAGAGCTTGGGGCTGCTCTTCACCTGGGCCTGGACGTTGTGCATGAACGCCGAGGACTGGTTGGCAAGTCCCCGGCGGCGCAGCGCCTCCAGCAGGACGACCAGGTCGTCGCGCGTCGACGTGCCGGGAAGCTCCGGGTCGGCGGGTTCCATGACCCGCATGACGTCGACGAACAGTTCCTCCTTGCCGGACCAGCGGCGGTAGATGGTGGCCTTGCCGACACCGGCGGTGCGTGCCACCCGCTCGATGGAGATGTCCGCGAGCGGCACGCCTTCCTCCAGGAGTCGCAGCACGCCCTCGATGATGGCGCGCTCCACGGCTTCGCTCCGGGGGCGGCCACGGGCGCTGCTCCGATCGGCCGGGCTCCGATCAGCCGTGGACCGATCAGCCGGGGTCCCGTCGGCCGGGGTCCGAGCGGTGGTGGCTGCGTCGGCCGGGCCGTCCGCGAGGTTCACGCGACCTGCTCCTTTCCTTCTCCGGCGCGGATGCGCCGGTGCGCCGATTCTCCCCGTTGCCCCCGTCCCCCCTCATGGCACCCCTTGGGCGCCCTTCATGCCGTACGTCCGCCGCTCAGTGGTCCGCCGACGCCAACTGCGGCTTCTCCTCGCCCTCCCGGGGTGCGGCCGGGCGGCCCGGCAGGCACAGGACGACGACCAGGGCGCCCAGGAGGGCGACGCCCGCGCCGCACAGCGCGGTGATGTGCATCGCGTGCAGGAACGCGTCGTTGGCGGGGCCGACCAGGGCGTCGCCGCGGGGGCCGAGCCTGGCGGCGACTCCGAGGGTGGCCTCGATGGACTCGCCCGCGGTGTGCCGTACGTCGGCGGGCAGCGCGCCGAGCTTGTCCTCGATGTCGCTGCGGTAGGCCGCCGAGAGGACGGAGCCCAGCACGGCGATGCCGAGCGCGCCGCCGACCTGGCGGAAGGTGTTGCTGAGCGCGGAGGCGGAACCGGCCTTCTCGCGGGGCAGGGCCTGCATGATGACGACGCTGGTCGGCGTCATGATGTGCGCCATACCGGTGCCCATGAGGAAGAAGACGACTTCCAGCACCCAGATCGGGGTGTCCCGCTCGAACGAGGCGAACGCGGCCAGGGTCGCGGCGATCAGCAGCATGGCCGCGGTGGTCGTGGCCCGGTTGCCGAAGCGGTCGACGGCCAGCCGGGCGCGCGGCGCGAAGATCAGCTGGGCGGCGGCCAGCGGCAGCATCAGCAGGCCGGTCTGGAGGGGCGAGTAGCCACGGACGCTCTGGGTGTAGAAGACCGAGAAGAAGGTCACGCCCATGAGAGCGAAGAAGACGAGCGCGATGACGGACATCGCCGCCGAGAAGGTCTTGTTGCGGAAGTACGTCACGTCGATGGACGGGTGGTCGCTGCGCTTCTCGAACAGCACGAAGCCGACGAGTACGGCGAGACCGGCGCCGATGGTCGCCAGCACCTGCGGGTCGGTGAAGTCGGCGAGCTGGCCGCCCTTGATGATGCCGTAGACGAGCAGCACGAGGCCGACGACGGACAGCACAACCCCTACGGGGTCGATGCGGCCGGGCTTCGGGTCGCGGGAGTCGGGCACCAGGACCGTCATCAGGACGAGGGCGATGATCACGATCGGCACGTTGATGAGGAAGACGGAACCCCACCAGAAGTGGTCGAGGAGGACGCCTCCGGTGATCGGCCCGATGGCGATGGCGAGCCCGACACCGCCGGCCCAGATGCCGATGGCCTTGGGCTGCTCCTCGCGCTCGAAGACGTTCATGAGGACGGCGAGGGTGGCGGGCATCACGAAGGCGGACCCCAGGCCCATCACGGCCCGGAAGACGATCAGCTCGGTGGGCGAGCCCGCGAAGGCGGCGAAGGCGGAGCCGATGCCGAACACGGCGAGGCCGCCGAGCAGCACCTTCTTGCGGCCGAGCCGGTCGCCGAGGATCCCGGCGGTGAACAGCAGCCCGGCGAAGACGAGGGTGTAGGCGTTGATCGCCCACTCCAGCTCGCTCTGGGTGGCGCCCAGGCCGGTCGGGGCGGGGGTGGAGATGGTCTTGATGGCGACGTTGAGAATGGAGTTGTCGAGCACCACGATCAGCAGGCTGAGCATGAGCACGCCGAGAATCGCCCAGCGCCGCCGGTGCACGGCCTCCGGGATCCGGGGGCCGGTGGCGGGTGGGCCGGCAGGAGTAGTCATGACGGCAAGCTTAGGCCTATTCCGATACGAGACCGTCTCGTATCGGAATAGCTTTACCCAGCTCTTACTCCGCGTCGCCGGGGTCGCCGGGGTCGCCGGGGCGTCCGGGCGTCGGCGCGAGACGTTCAGCACACCGGCGGCCCTCCGTGGGCGACCACTAGCCGTCCCCGGACGAGAGGTGCCACCATGGGAGGGATCCGGGGACGCCGTCAGGGCGCCTCGAGATGAATGAAGGAGCCGTTGCCATGACGCAGCTTCAGTCTGCCCACCAGGCCTCCGCCGGCAGCACCCCCGCGACGACGACCGCGACGAACGCGCTGTACGGAGGCAAGGGCACCCGCCGCATCACGGTCCGGGACATCACCGCCGCCAAGGAGCGCGGCGAGAAGTGGCCCATGCTCACCGCCTACGACGCGATGACCGCGTCCGTCTTCGACGAGGCCGGTATCCCCGTCATGCTGGTCGGCGACTCGGCCGGCAACTGTCACCTGGGCTACGAGTCGACCGTACCCGTCACCCTCGACGAGATGACCATGCTCTCGGCGGCGGTCGTCCGGGGTACGAGCCGGGCGCTGATCGTCGGCGACCTGCCCTTCGGTTCCTACCAGGAGGGCCCTGTGCAGGCGCTGCGCTCGGCGACGCGGCTGGTGAAGGAGGCGGGGGTCGGGGCCGTCAAGCTGGAGGGCGGCGAGCGCTCGCACCGCCAGATCGAACTGCTGGTCGAGTCCGGTATCCCGGTGATGGCCCACATCGGTCTGACCCCCCAGTCCGTGAACTCCATGGGCTACCGCGTCCAGGGGCGTGGCGAGGAGGCCGCGCAGCAACTGCTGCGGGACGCGAAGTCCGTGCAGGACGCGGGGGCGTTCGCGGTGGTCCTGGAGCTGGTGCCGGCCGAGCTGGCGGCGGAGGTCACGCGGACGCTGCACATCCCCACGGTGGGGATCGGGGCGGGGGCGGAGACGGACGCGCAGGTGCTGGTGTGGACGGACATGCTGGGGCTGACCGGCGGGCGGGTGCCGAAGTTCGTCAAGCAGTACGCGAACC
This sequence comes from Streptomyces sp. NBC_01390, assembly GCF_045040105.1. NCBI lineage: Bacteria > Bacillati > Actinomycetota > Actinomycetes > Kitasatosporales > Streptomycetaceae > Streptomyces > Streptomyces sp. NBC_01390. Next base: position 3,471,538 of record NZ_CP109551.1, read on the forward strand.
TGCGTGAGGTCATGGGGAACGCGGCGAAGGCGTTCGCGGAGGATGTGACGGGCGGAACGTTCCCGCTGGAGGAGCACTCCGTCCACTGATTGTTCCGGCTGACCTGGTCCGACCGACCTGGATGCCATAGAGCCACTGCGGTACGAGAGCAGCCCGCCGACTTCCCCCATCGGCGGGCTGCGGCTTTTGTTCCCCTCCTTCGCCCCCACCCGGTCGTGGTGGGTGGGGTGGCGTCACATCCGGGAGTAGCTCCGGGCGGTGATCGTGTCGAAGGGGAGCCAGAGCACGGGGGTCGGGGCCGGCGGACCGGCAGGTGTGTCCTGGAGGGTGCCCAGGTCCGTGGCGCCGAGGGCCTGCCGGTAGATACGGACCTCGTCGAGAGAACCGGTCAGGGGCTGGCTGCCGTCGGGCTTGCTGCCCAGACGGAAACCGTCGACCGCGAAGGTGTCGGTGGCGGTCAGGGCGCCGTCGCCGAGGTTGGCGGCAGCAGTCTGGGCGGCCAGGTTGTCCACCGCGATCGTCAGGGAGTCACCGGAGCGGACCAGGGTCACGTGGTGCCACATGTCGTCCCCGAAGGCGGCCCGGGTCACATCGGGATCCCGGGCCAGGATGCGGGCTCCGGAGGCACCGGTTTCGATGTCGGCGTAGATGCCGTGGTTCAGCGGGCTGGCGCGGAGCCAGAGCTGACGCTCCGCGCTGCCGGCGCCGTAGGCCCACAGGAGTACCTGATCCGGTGTGGACTCCGTCGCGGCGTACTTGAACCACAGCGAGAGGGTGAAGTCGGAGGTCTCGCCCTGTCGGCGCGGTTGCGCCGAGGGGGCCACCGCCTCGGGTGCCAGCGCGAGGCTGGGGCTGTACGGCACCAGGGCGGCGTTTCCGGTCGTACTGCCGTTCAGGCTCAGCCCGGTGCCGAGCTTGCCCGCGGTGTTGATGCTCCCGCCGTTCAGCACATAGGCGTTGTTGCACCAGCCGGAGTGATCGGGGGTCGCGGGAGTGGTCTCGGGTGCGGCCCGGTTTGCCGGGCCCGAGTACATGTACTTGTTGTCGAAGCTCCAGCGCACCGACAGACCGGACGTCGGGAAAAGCCCTCCGCCTCCGGCGACAGCCTTGCTTTCGTCGGCGTTGAGAGCGTGGTCGTAAAGGCGGAAGTCGTCGAGGTCTCCGTCGAGGATCTTGGTTCCGTCGGGCTTGGACCCCACCCTGACGCCGGTGACACCGCTTGCCTTGGCGCCGGTGAGCGAACCGCTCAGGGCGGCGGAAGCGGTCGCCGACTCCTGGAGGACGGGCGTGTCGCCGCCCCAGACGTCGAGCTGAACGGCACTGCCGTGGCGTTGCAGCGTGAACATGTGCCACTTTCCGTCGCCGAAGTCCTGCCCGTTGGCATTGGTCTCCACTGTCACAGCGGGGCCCGTGTCCGACTGGACGGCGGCCAGCAGCGTCGTTGTCCCGTTGTCCTTGTGCATTGCCTGGACCCAGAGTTGTGCCGAGGTCGCCACGCCTGGCCCGTAGGCCCACAGAAGGGCGCGCGGGCTGGTGCCCGAGGCGGAGCCGGAGAACCTGAACCACATCGCGTAGGTGAAATCGCGATCGGCGACGTCCAGCGCCGGTGTGAGCTCCGAGGTGGCGCCGGGAAGTGCGGAACTCACCGGCAGCGCATCGCTGAACCTGCCACTCGCTACGGCTTTGGCGCCCAGGAGGGTGCCGTCGGTGCAGTTGCCGGACTCGTCGTCGGTACCCGCGATGTTCGTGGTGCTCACCGCGGTGGTCCGGTCCAGGGCCTGGAAGGGCAGGCGCACCGCGAGGCCGGCGTTGGCGGCGGTGTCCGCCGCCTGGTCGGTGGACCCGCTCACCTTGTCGCGGCTGGTGTCGGGGGTGGCGAGCGTGGCCCGCTGGGCGGAGGTCAGCGCGCTGCGGTACAGGCGGAACTCGTCGATCTTCCCGGTGAAGGGGCTGGAGGCGTCGACGGGCCTGGCGCCGATCCGGATGCCGAGGGGGCTGCCGGTGGAGTCGCTGGAGACGTCACCGGTGATGGCACCGGTCGGCACTCCGACGGGACCGCTGCCGACCTGGATATTGAGCCGGCTTCCGGCCCGGGTGACCGTGACGAAGTGCCAGTTGTTGTCGCCGAAGGCGCAGGCGCAGCCCGAAGTGTCCTTGAGAGTCGCGCGGGCCAGGTCGGTGTCACTGCTCTGTGCCCAGGCGTACAACTGGTTCAGGCTGTTCTTCCGCTGGGTTCTGAGCCAGACCTGCGGTTCTGTGGTTCCGGTGGCGCCGGACCAGAACAGGATGTGGTCGGGCTCGGTGGCGGGGTCCGTCTGCGCCTGGTACTTGAACCACATCGAGTACGTGAAGTCACCTGTCCCCGTGCGCAGCGACCGGGCGTAGGGAACCTCGGCGTAACCGCCCGCAGAGAGGGCCAGGTTGCTGTTGTTCCGAGTGGAGTCGCCCGCGTTGCGGAGCGGGTCGGTGCTGCTCAGCGTCGCCCCGGTGGAGCTGAGGTAGCCGTCGTTCGCCTGCGGGGAGGCGTCCGGAGTGGTGGGAGCGAGGGCGGGGGACGCCTGATTCGACGTACTCGCAGGCGGTGACGCGTTGCAACCGGTGCCCAGCTGCCCCTGGGAGAAGCGGGTGAAGCGGATCTCGTTGGCGGAGTAGTTCGCCCCGGCCTCGTAGAGCAGGCCGATCTCGTTGTCCGCCATCAGGGTCAGGTCGGAGTAGCCCGCCTTGTCGGGGGCGGTGCTGACCACCTTCCCCGTGGAGTTCCAGACGCCTGCGCAGCGCGACCAGATGGTCATCGCGGTCTTCGCCGGCACGTTGGCCGGGGCGGACAGCAGGACTTCCTCCTTGAGGTTCTTGGAGGCGTCTGTCTGCTGCACCGTCAGGACGGAACCCTGGATATCGGCGGGCGCCGGTATGGACTCTTCCCCAAAAGTTCCGACCGCCGGGACCGTGTTGCCCGTCGGGGTGTCGCTGGTGTTGGTGAGCCTGTGGTTACCGGCGACGTCTTCATTGCGGGCCGCCAGAAGGACCTTGCCGCCTGCCACCTCGGTCGCGCTCACCTCGGCGGGCTTCACACTGGCCGAGGTCGAGCCCACGGTCGACGAGGCTTTCCACTGCGCAGTGTTGTCGGCATTCGGGTCGAGGTAGAGGTAGCCGGCGTGGACGCTGCTCCCGGATTGCTGGTGGGCACCCACGACGAGTCGGTCTTTGTGCGTCCCCTGGGTGAGCTGCACACCGTGACCGGGGCCGGTCGCGAACCAGCCCCCTCCGATGGGAGAGGTGGTGAGGCTGACGTTGAGCGCGGTGGGAGCGCTCCAGGTGAGCCCGTCGTCCGCGCTTTCCTGCACCCAGGGGATCCGGGGATAGCTGTTGTTGACCGGGTTGGAGGTGGAGAGCAGGTAGACGCGGTGGTTGACCGCGTCGACCACCGGCGCGGGATTGCTGCGGGTGACCGGCGATCCGGCCTCGGTGCCGGCCGGGACCGTGCCGGTTCCATAGGCCCCGAGCGCGGTGTCGCCGACCGCGACGACCTTGATCGGCCCCCAGGTGCGGCCGTCGTTGGTCGACCGCCGCACGACGATGTCGTTGTCGCCGCGGTCGCCGCAGGACTGCGTCTTGCGGCCCTCGGCGAAGGCGAGGAGCGAGCCGTCTCCCGTACGGACCAGCGCTGGTACTCGGTAGCAGCCGTAGCCGCCCGTTCCGGCCTGGAAGAGGATCTGCTGCGGCGTGTTGCCGATGGACTGGGCTTTCGTGGAGTTGGCGACGCCGGCTGCCACTGCCTGGGGTGCCGCACCGAGACCTCCCGCCAGGCCGAGAGCGAGGCCGAAGGAGAGAAGAGTGGGCCGCCACCGTGGCCGGCCCCGGCGAGGGGCGGGGGCCGGGCGGGCGGGCGGATCCGCTGAGCTTCCTGAGATCGGTTTCACCGAACAAGCGTACGGATCAACAGGCCCTTGCCGCTTGTGAGTTCTTGTCCGTCTGCCGACGGGAACGCACCGGTTCGGCGGTGGGATCCCCACCCGATATCGGCTGTCGGTGGTCTGTAGGTGGTTTGTCGGTGGGGGGTGACAGGTTCGGTTCATGACGCGAATCGACAACCACCCCGCCAGCGGGGCCAAGAGTGCCGTTTCCGTGCGGGGGCTGGTCAAGCACTACGGCGAGACCAAGGCGCTGGACGGCGTCGACCTGGACGTCCGGGAAGGCACCGTGCTCGGTGTGCTCGGACCCAACGGCGCCGGCAAGACCACCCTCGTACGCATCCTCTCCACACTGCTGCAGCCCACCGCCGGGCAGGCGACCGTCGCCGGGTACGACGTGCTGCGCCAGCCCCGGCAGCTGCGGCGGGTGATCGGGCTCACCGGTCAGTACGCCTCCGTGGACGAGAAGCTCCCGGGCTGGGAGAACCTGTACATGATCGGGCGGCTCCTCGACCTGCCCCGCAAGGACGCCCGCGCTCGCGCCGACGAGCTGCTGGAGCGTTTCTCCCTCACCGACGCGGCCAAGCGGCCGGCGAGCACGTACTCCGGCGGTATGCGGCGGCGCCTCGACCTGGCCGCCTCGATGATCGGCCGGCCCGTCGTCCTCTTCCTCGACGAACCCACCACCGGACTCGACCCCCGCACCCGCCAGGAGGTCTGGAGCGAGGTCAAGCGGATGGTCGGCGACGGGGTGACCGTGCTGCTCACCACCCAGTACATGGAGGAGGCCGAACAGCTCGCCTCCGAGCTGGTCGTCATCGACCGGGGGAAGGTCGTCGCCGGTGGCGCGATCGACGAGCTGAAGGCGAGGGTCGGCGGCCGTACCCTGCGGATCCGGCCCGCCGATCCGCTGCAACTGCGCCCGCTCGCCCGCGACCTGGACGATCTCGGCATCACCGGTCTCGCCACCACGGCCGTGGACACGGAGACCGGCAGTGTGCTGGTGCCGATCCTGAGCGACGAGCAGCTCACCGCCGTGACCGGCGCGGTCGTCGCGCGCGGCATCACGATCGCCTCGATCTCCACCGAACTGCCCAGCCTGGACGAGGTGTTCCTGTCCCTCACCGGCCATCGTGCCGGTGCCCCGCAGGACGACGTGCAGGGCCCCGCCGACATCCGAGAGGAGGTCGCCGTATGAGTACCGCGACCGTGACCGCACCCGTGCAGGACATCAAGGGCGACGGCCGTATCCCGCTGCGCGGCCATCTGCGCCACACCGGCGCCCTCGTCCGGCGCAATCTGCTGTGGATCCGGCAGGACCCGGAGTCGATGGCCGACGCGCTGCTGATGCCGATCATCTTCACCCTGTTGTTCGTGTTCGTCTTCGGCGGCTCGATCGGGCAGGCCACCGGCGGCGGGCAGGACGGCTATGTGCAGTACGTGATCCCCGGCATGATCGCGATGATGAGCATGACGCTGTCCCAGGGCGTCGGCACCGGCTTCAGCCAGGACTTCAACTCCGGTGTCATGGACCGTTTCCGGTCCCTGCCGATCGGGCGCGGCTCGGTGCTGTTCGCGAAGATCTCGGTCGAGCTGATCCGGATGCTGTTCGCGACCACCGTGCTGATGATCGTCGCCGTCCTGGTCGGCTTCGACATCAACAACTGGGTCGGACTGTTCGCGGCCGTGGGCCTGTCCACGCTGTTCGCCTCGTCGATCATGTGGGTGTTCCTCACCCTGGGCGTGATCATGAAGAGCGCGCAGTCCGTGCAGGCGATGGGCTTCCTGGTGCTGTTCCCGCTCCAGTTCGGTTCGTCGATCTTCGCTCCGACCCAGTCGATGCCGGGCTGGCTCCAGACGTTCACCGACTACAACCCGCTGTCCACGCTCGCGGACGCGGCGCGTGGACTGATGGTGGGCGGTCCGGTGGCGCACGACCTGTGGGTGACCGTCGGCTGGTCGGTGGCCATCACGGCGGTGATGGCGCCGGTCGCCATCCACAAGTTCCGTACGAAGAGCTGACATCGCGTGTCCGACGTCAGATGAGGGCGGTCGCCTCCCCGGCGGAGAGGCGACCGCCCTCCGCGTACGCGGCCTCGTACGCCTCGTCGCCGAGCGCGTCGCGGACCGCGCTGACGGCGCGGCTGTGGATCTCGCGTTCCGCGAGTCCGGAGACATGGCCGGGCGGCAGCAGGGCGTCGGCGGCGCCCAGGCAGCGGGCGGCGTCGTGGGCGCGAGCGGGGTCGAAGCCGACGAGGGCGGCGGCGCCGGTGGACAGCAGGGTGGAACGCAGGTGGGGGGCGATGGCGCGGGACAGCTCGTCGTCCGCGCGGGCCACCGCCTGCCTCGCCTTGTCGAGGGCCTCCTCGTGGCGTCCTTCCGCGACGTCCAGCCAGGACTCCGCACCGAGGATGAACGCGTCGAAGACGACGAACGCAGCGGCTCTGAACTCGACCCGCAGCAGCCGGAGTTGCTCACGCGCCTCGGGGACGCGGTCGGTGATGCCGAGCCAGGCCGCGAGGAAGAGCCGGGCTGCGGGCATGGCCTCGTTGACCATGCCCGCCGACTTCTCGATCACGTCGCGCAGCAGCCGTTCGCCTTCCTCGGTCCGGCCCGCCTCCAGGAAAACGTTGCCGAGGCGGGCGGCGAGGATGGCCTTCTGGGCGCGGGCGCCGAGTTGTTCGGCCAGTTCCATCGCGTCCCGGAAGTCGGTCGCGGCTGCGGCGTACTCGGCCCTGCGTTCGCGGGCCTCACCGCGTGCGGAGAGCGCCTCGGCGGCGCCCCAGGCGTCCCCGAGGCGGCGGAAGATCTCCAGCGACTCGTCGGCGTCGCGGGTCGCGTCGCCGGCCCAGTCGCTGCGGTTGGCGAGGACGTTGGCGCGCATCTGCAGACAGGCGGCGAGCTCCCACTCGTAGGCGGGTTGCGCCTCGCGGCAGGTGCGCACGGACTCTCCGACGATGACGCTGAGCCGCTCCATGTCGCGGGTGAGCATGACGGCGTAGAACCAGAGGAGGCCGGGGTAGCGGCAGGTCTGCGGGGCGCCGGGTTCGTAGACCTCTGTGATGGCGCGCAGCTTCTGCCGGGCCTCCGGTGTCTGCCAGGCCCCCAGCTCCAGGTCCATGGAGGCGAGATGGATGAGGTGGACGCCGCGCCGGGCCTCTTCGAGCAGCTCGCCGTGCCAGGGCAGCGGGGTGTCCGTGACGCGCTCCCACACGGGCTGGGCCGGGCGGACCGGGAGGCCGAAGGGGTCGGGGCCGAGGTTCATGACCTCGCGGGCCCAGTTGCGGCCGGCGAGCCGCAGATCGCGCATCTGCCAGTACCAGGAGATCGACAGGACGAGGCAGAGCGCCTCCTGTTCGTCACGTGTGGTGACGGCGTGGCGGAGGGCGGCGCGGATGTTCTCGCTCTCCCGCTGGAACACGTCGAGGGCGGCGAGCTGACCGGGGCCGCGCAGCAACGGGTCGGTGGTGCGGGCCAGTTCACGGTAGTGCGTGAGGTGTGCGCGCTCGGCCTCGGATCGGGCGCCCGACTCGTCGAGTCGCTCACCGGCGTACTCGGCGACGGTCTCCAGGAGCCGGTAGCGCATGACGTCGCTGTCGTCCGAAGGGGCGGCCACGACAAGGGACTTGTCGACGAGTGAGGCGAGCGTTTCGAACGCGACGGGCCCGCACACCGCCTCGGCGGCGGCGAGGTCGCAGCCGCCCGCGAAGACGGACAGCCGCCGCAGGACGTCCCGTTCGTCCCCGTCGAGCAGGTCCCAGGACCAGTCGACGACGGCCCGCAGGGTCTGCTGGCGGGGCAGCACCGTACGGCTGCCGGAGGTGAGCAGCCGGAACCGGTCGTCGAGCCGGTCGGCGATCTGCCGCAGCGACAGCAACCGCAGCCGGGCGGCGGCCAGTTCGATGGCGAGCGGCAGTCCGTCGAGCCGGCCGCAGATCTCGGCCGCGGCCTCCGGATCGTCCTCGACCCGGAACCCGGGCCGGGCGGCCGCCCCTCGGTCGGCAAGCAGCCGGAGCGCGACAGGCTCGGGGAGCGGTTCGACCGGACGCACCAACTCCCCCGGTACACCCAGGGGTTCGCGGCTGGTGGCAAGCACGGTGATCCCCGGGCAGCGCTCCAGCAGCTCCGCGACGAGGTGCGCGGCGGCGTCGACGACGTGCTCGCAGTTGTCGAGGAGGATCAGCATCCGCCGGTTGGCGCAGTGTTCGGTGAGGCGTACGAGGGGGTCGTCGTGGCGGTCCGCGGAGGCGACGCGCAACTCCTCGGCGCCGGCCCCGCGCAGCACCGTCTCGCGTGCGCCGAGGGCGGTGAGGACGGCCTCCGGTACGGCGTCCGGGTCGACGACGGGCGCGAGTTCGGCCAGCCACACCCCGTCGGGCGCCGTGTCCGCCGTAGCGTCCCGTACGGCTTCGGCGGCCTCCTGCGACAGCCGTGTCTTGCCGGCGCCGCCGGGCCCGAGCAGCGTCACGAGCCGGGCGGTGGCGAGGTCGCCCCGGATGGCCTCGATGTCCGCCTCCCGGCCGACGAAGGAGGTGAGACGGGCCCGGAGGTTGCCGGGCAGCGGGGGTGACGGCGAATGCAGGGGCGCGGGCGAAACCTGGGGTGGGAGCGGGGATGGGGAGCGGGAGGCGCCGGTGAAGGCCGTGGGCCGGGGTGTACGGCCGGTCGGGGCGCCGCCGGGTACGGGAGCCGCTCCCGCAGGGTTCGCAGCGGCGGGGGTGTCCCGCGCTTCGTCTCCCGAGCCGCCCGGCCTCAGCAACTCCGCATGCAGGGACCGCAGTTCGGGGCCGGGGTCCGCGCCGAGACGGTCGGCCAGCAGCCGGCGTACGTCCTCGTACGCGGCCAGTGCCTGGGCGGGGCGGCCCGCGTCCCGCAGGGCGCGCAGCCGGAGCGCCTGAAGGGACTCGTCCAGGGGATGGCTGTCGCACAGGGCGGTCAGTTCCGGCAGCGACTGCTCGGCGGCGCCCAGCGCCAGCGCGGCGGCGAGACGGGCGCGGCGCGTGTCCAGTCGGCGGGTCTCCCAGCGGGCGGCCTCGGCGGTGCGGTCGGGGAGGTCGGCGAGGGCCGGTCCGTGCCACAGGGCGAGGGCGTCGTCGAGGACCAGGGCGGCCTTGGCCGGGTCGTCGTCGGCCAGTGCGCGCTTGCCCTCCTCCGCGAGCCGTGCGAAGCGGTGCAGGTCGACGTCGTCCGGCACGGCGCACAGCCGGTAGCCGCCCTCGGCGGAGGCGATGGTGTCCGGGCCGAGCGCACGGCGCAGCCGGCCGACCAGCGCCTGCAGGGCGGCCGGCGCGTCGGCGGGCACGTCACCGTTCCACACCTCCTCCACCAGGACGCCCGCCGGCACGGTCCGGCCGGGCCGCAGGGCGAACACGGTCAGCAGGGCACGCAGCCGCGCACCGCCGACCGGGAGGGAGGTGCCGTCGGGACGGAGTGCCTGGGTGGTGCCGAGGATGCGGTAGCGCACGGGCCCATTCTCTCCGGGGACGGGTGAGTGGCGCGCGCGGGTTTACACGCGCCTGATCAGGGACGCGTGTAATGAGGGACGCGTGTGATCAGGGAGAAGTCCAGGATCTCCGGGAACATCCAGGAACCTCCGGACCTCGGTGGGACGTTCCTTCCAGAGCACAGGTACCGTCGACCCGCCCGCGCAGTCGCGTACGGCACTGTCCGCCGAGTCCTCAGGAGTCCCGCCCCATGACCACCGCCACCACCCGCAACAGCGACCGGCGGATCAGCCCGGTCTTCGTCGGGATCCTGGCCGTCACGGCGGTCACGGGCTGGGCCACCTGGACCGGGTTCGCCGAACAGCCCGGTGTCGCCGTGTTCCTGTTCGTGACGGCCGCGTGGATCGTGTCGCTGTGTCTGCACGAGTACGCGCACGCGCGCACCGCGCTGCACAGCGGTGACATCTCGGTCGGCGAGAAGGGTTATCTCACCCTCAATCCCCTCAAGTACACGCACGCCCTGCTCAGCATCGTGCTGCCGGTGATCTTCGTGATCATGGGCGGGATCGGGCTGCCGGGCGGTGCCGTCTTCATCGAGCGGGGGCGCATCCACGGCCGCTGGAAGCACAGTCTGATCTCGGCCGCCGGTCCGCTGACGAACGTGCTGTTCGCCGCGGTGTGCACGGCGCCGTTCTGGCTGAACTCGCTGGACGGCGTGCCCACCGAGTTCCGGTTCGCGCTCGCCTTCCTGGCCCTGCTCCAGGTGACGGCGGCGATCCTGAACTTCCTGCCGGTGCCCGGGCTGGACGGCTACGGGGTCATCGAGCCCTGGCTGTCGTACAACATCAAGCGCCAGGTGGAGCCGTTCGCGCCGTTCGGGCTGCTGTTCGTGTTCGCGGTGCTGTGGCTCGGGCCCGTGAACAGCGCGTTCTTCGACGTGATCCACACGGTGCTGCGCGGTCTGGGCATCGCGGAGTTCGAGACGTACTGCGGTCAGGACCTGTTCCGCTTCTGGCAGACGAACGACCTCTGCACGGTCAACTGACCGAGCGGCGGGCGGCGGGCCTGCCGCGCCGGGCGTAGTACCAGCACATGTTGGACGACAGCCCGGCCAGCAGCACCCACACGATCCCCAGCCAGTTGCCCTGGACGAAGGACACGACGGCGGCTGCCACGGCGAGCAGGCAGACGATCAGGGCATAGAGGGCGAGGCGGGGCATCTGAGCTGCTCTCCTGTCGGGGGACACCGGCTTTCGGCGTCCAGTGTCCCCCAACCCCTCAGATGTCGGTGACGCGCAGGCCCGCGTGGGCCTTGTAGCGGCGGTTCACGGAGATCAGGTTGGCGACCAGCGACTCGACCTGGTGGGCGTTGCGCAGCCGGCCGGAGAACACCCCGCGCATGCCCGGGATACGGCCGGCCAGGGCCTGCACGATCTCCACGTCGGCACGCTCCTCGCCGAGGACCATCACGTCCGTGTCGATCTCCTCGATCTCCGGGTCCTGGAGCAGTACGGCCGACAGGTGGTGGAAGGCGGCCGTGACCCGGGAGTCCGGCAGCAGGACGGCGGCCTGCTCGGCGGCGCTGCCCTCCTCCGGCTTCAGCGCGTACGCGCCCTTCTTGTCGAAGCCGAGCGGGTTCACGCAGTCGACGACGAGCTTGCCGGCCAGCTCCTCGCGCAGGGATTCGAGGGTCTTGCCGTGTCCGTCCCAGGGGACGGCGACGATCACGATGTCGCTGCGGCGCGCGGTCTCGGCGTTGTCGGCGCCCTCGACACCGTGGCCGAGTTCGTCGGCGGCGGCCTGGGCGCGGTCGGCGGCGCGCGACCCGATGATCACCTTCTGTCCGGCCCTGGCGAGCCGGTAGGCGAGGCCCTTGCCCTGCGGCCCGGTCCCACCGAGCACGCCGACGACGAGTCCGGAGACGTCGGGAAGGTCCCAGGGGTCCTTCGCGGGAGCCTTCGCGGGGGGCGCGGCGGGGCTCTCGGCAGGGGTCTGTGCACTGTCGGTAGAGGTCATGGGCCCGACCTTACGTCCGTGTCCGCGCGCCCACGGGCTCAGGTGAGCCGGGTCACGGGGACCCGCCGGAAGGGGATCCTCTCGTACGGGCCGAAGTCACCCGTCTCGAAGAGCAGTCCGACGGTGTGGGCGTCGACCCGGACGAGGTCGGAGTAGGCGGCGGGCAGCCCGTTCACCGTGTCCGCCGGGCGCCAGGTGGTGCCGTCGTCGGTGGAGACGCGGATGGTCATCAGGGCGCGGGCGGCGGGATCGGCGGGGCCGGAGAAGAGGAGCAGGTCGGGGTCGCGGAACTGGAGCACGCTGCCCTGGCAGACGGGGGCCGGCAGTCCGGCCTGTGGGCGGAAGGGCTTGACGAGGGTCTGGCCGCCGTCCGTGGAGTGTGCGTCGGCGCGGTTGCCGGGGGACGGCGAGTCGTTACGGGTGTTGAAGTAGACGCGGCCGTCCGGGAGTTCGGCGGCGGTGGTCTCGTTGACGTTGATGTAGCCGTTGGTGTTCTCGTCGAGGTATCCGATGCGCCAGGTCTTGCCCCGGTCGTCGCTGAGCAGACAGTGGCCGCTGTTGTAGCGGGCCTCGTTGCCCAGGTCCGTCCCGGTGGGCGGGATCGTGTGGTTGGCGGAGACGACGATCCGGCCGGTGCTCAGCTGGATGGCGTGGCCGGGGGTGGTGGCGTACCAGCGCCAGTTCGCGTGCTTCACCTGGGCGGTGATCTCCACGGAGGAGGACCAGGTGACGCCGTCGTCGTCGCTGTGGCGTACCCAGATCCGGCGTCCGTCGGCCGCCGACACGTTGCCGAGCAGGATGTCCTTCTCGGTCACCGTGCCCGAGGCCCGGATGTACACGAGGAGGATGCGGCCGCTGTCGAGGACGACGGGGGCGGGGTTGCCGGCGAGGTTCTTGTCGCCGTTCTTGGCGGCGACGATGATCGGGCCCCAGGTACGGCCGCCGTCCGTGGACCGCTTCAGGACGATGTCGATGTGCCCGTGGTCCGAGGCGGAGTCGACCCGGCCCTCGCAGAAGGCCAGCACGGTGCCGGCGTGCGTGACGACGACGGCCGGGATGCGGTAACTGGCGTAGCCCTCCTGGCCGGACCGGAAGGGAATGCTTGTCTCCACTGTCATGTGCGGCTCCTTGCCATGAGTGGTGCCGGTGACTGTCCGTACGGATGGTGGACCCGGTTCTTACCCAGGTTGGGCGAAAACATGGTGAAGGGAGCGCCCCGGGTTGCCGGTTGCGGCAGGATGCGCGGTCATGGACGCCGTACGGGTCGCGTTGCTGCGCGAAGTGCTCGCTGGAACCGAGTGGTTGGGGGCCACACGGAGGTTCGCGGCGACGTTACGGGGTTCCGTGGTGTCGTACGGAGGCGGGTTGCTGTTGGTGGGGACGCCGGAGTACGAGCCGTGGCACCTGGCGGCACATCTCGTGGACGAGGCGGCCTGGTCCGGGACGCCTGAGCTGGCGCCGACCCTCGTACGGCATGACCCCCCGGCGTCCGGTCCCGGGCGGCTGTCGGTCGGGCTCGGGCGGATCGAGGCGGCGCGCCGGGGTGAGACGTTGCTGGTGGTGGCGCCGGAGGGGGTGGGCGGCGCCCTGCTGGAGCGGGTGCATGACGCTCGGCGGGGTGGGGCGAAGGTGCTGGTGCTGGGGTCGGGTGAGGGGGAGTTGGTGTCGATGGCGCATGAGTCGTTGGCGGTGCCGGAGGGGTTGGAGTTGGACCTGGACACCGTGCAGCACCTGGTGAGTGCGGCGGCCGGGGAGAACGGGGTTCCTGTCGCCCGGGGGCGCCGGCGTTTCCGTGACCGTCTGGCCCGGCTGGCGGACGTCCTGACGGCGCCGCCGCCGTCCCGCTGGTAAAGAACATTTCCCACCCACCCGTCTCGCCACGTCACCCGCCTTCGGCGGAACCAACCCACCCGCTCCCCGGGGCGGCGAACCGCAGCCGCCCCGCCCGCCCGGGTGCGAACCCGTAACCACCCGCCTCCCCCACCCGAGTGGGAACCCGCAGCCACCCGCTCCCCCACCGCCGAAAACCTGTTGCCCCGGCTCCTCCCACCGCTCAGCATGACCCCACGTGACGTCCCCCCTCCGTGCGCTCCTTCCCGATCTGTCCCCCTGGCGGGCCTCCGTCGATTTTCGGAAGCTCTGGATGTCGGGGCTGATCACCAACTTCGGGAGTTTTCTGACCTTTGTCGCGCTGCCGGTGCAGATGAAGGAGCTGACCGGGTCCGCCGCCGCGGTCGGGGCGATCGGGGCCGTGGAGTTGATCCCGCTGATCGTGTTCGGGCTGTACGGCGGGGCGCTGGCCGACGCGGCGGACAAGCGGAAGCTGATCCTGTGGACGGAGGCGGGGCAGGGGGTGCTGTGCGCCGTACTCCTCGTCAACGCGGTGCTGCCCGACCCGCTGATCTGGCCGCTGTACGTCGTCGCCGCGCTCACCTCGGCCCTCGGGTCGGTGCAGCGGCCCGCGCTCGATTCGCTGATGCCTCGGATCGTCGCCCATGAACACCTGCCGGCCGCCGCCTCGCTGAACTCCCTGCGCTGGACGGTCGGCGGAGTCGCCGGACCGGCTCTCGCCGGGGTCGTCGTGGCCTATGCCGGGCTCGGCTGGGCGTACGCCGTCGATCTGCTGACCTTCGCCGTGTCCGTGGCCCTCGTCGTGGGGCTCGCCTCCTCCCCCGCCTCGCACGAGGCCGCGAAGCCGTCGCTGCGGTCCATCGCGGAGGGTGCCCGGTACGCGTGGAACCGCAAGGAGCTGCTCGGGACGTACGCCATCGACCTCGCCGCGATGTTCCTCGCGATGCCGCTGGCCGTCCTGCCGTTCCTCGCCGACGAACTGGACGCCGAGTGGTCGCTGGGCCTGATGTACGCGGCGATCCCGGCCGGTTCGCTGCTGGTGAGCCTCACCAGTGGCTGGACCTCACGGGTGCACCGGCACGGGCGGATGGTCGTGCTCGGGGCGGCGGGGTGGGGGCTGGCGATAGCCGCGTCCGGGATCGTCGGCAACGTGTGGCTGGTGCTGCTGTTCCTGCTCCTCGGCGGCTGCTTCGACATGGTCAGCGGGATCTTCCGGGGCGCGATGTGGAACCAGACCATCCCGGACGAGCTGCGCGGACGCCTCGCCGGTATCGAGCTGCTCTCCTACTCCGTCGGCCCACAACTCGGCCAGGTCAGGGCGGGTGGCGTGGCCGCGTGGCGCGGGGTACGGGCATCCGTATGGTCGGGCGGCTTCGCCTGCGCGGCCGGCGTGGGACTGCTGGCCCTGTGCCTACCAGGCCTGATGCGCTACGACGTACGAACGAACGAACACGCGCTACGCCTACGAAAGCAGCGGGAGGAGGCAACCCCCTAGGGGCGCGGGGAACTGCGCGACCAGCCACAGCGCACCCGCACCCAAAAACCGCCTCAACCACCCCGCCCCTCAGTCCTCACCCTCGCCGCGCGCACGCGCATCGTGCCACTTGGGATCGTTCTCCCACTGAAGGTTGCGCTCGCGGGCCGTCTCCATCGCGTGTTCGGCCTCCGCTCGGGTGCTGTACGGGCCGAAGCGGTCCTTGCCCGGGCAGTCCGGGCCCTCCTCGACCTTCTTGTGCTCCAGGCAGTAGTACCACTCGCCCGGTTTGCCGACCGTGCGCTTCTTGAACAGGGCCATGGTCAGGACTCCTTTCACCAGGGTCATCGTCCCCCACCACAGCTCGTTAAACTCGCTGGCATGTCTGGCCAGTCACTGCTCGTACCAGGGGAGCTCTCTCCCATCCGCTCCGTACCCGGGAACATCCGTCGCCCCGAGTACGTCGGCAAGCCCGCACCGACCCCGTACACCGGGGCAGAGGTGCAGACGCCCGAGACCATCGAGGCCATGCGGATCGCCGGGCGGATCGCCGCGCGGGCGATGGCGGAGGCCGCGAAACTCATCGCGCCGGGGGTGACCACCGACGAGCTGGACCGGGTGGCGCACGACTACATGGTCGACCACGGCGCCTATCCGTCCACCCTCGGCTACCGCGGCTTCCCCAAGTCGCTGTGCACGTCCGTCAACGAGGTCATCTGCCACGGCATCCCGGACTCCACGGTGCTGCGGGACGGCGACATCGTCAACCTCGACGTGACGGCGTACATCGGCGGGGTGCACGGTGACAACAACGCGACGTACCTGGTCGGGGACGTCGACGAGGAGTCGCGGCTGCTGGTGGAGCGGACCCGGGAGTCGCTCGACCGGGCCATCAAGGCCGTCCGGCCGGGACGGCAGATCAACATCATCGGCCGGGTCATCGAGTCCTACGCCAAGCGCTTCGGCTACGGCGTCGTCCGGGACTTCACCGGGCACGGGATCAACTCGTCGTTCCACTCCGGGCTGATCGTCCCGCACTACGACAGTCCGCACGCCACGACGCTCATCCAGCCGGGCATGACCTTCACCATCGAGCCGATGCTGACGCTGGGTTCGTACGACTACGACATGTGGGACGACGGGTGGACCGTCGTCACGAAGGACCGCAAGCGCACGGCCCAGTTCGAGCACACGCTCGTGGTGACGGACACGGGCGCCGAGATCCTGACTCTGCCGTAGCCGGCCGGCTCACCGGCTCAGCTCGCCCGGCCTGCCAAGCCGCACAGCACAGCCCGCCCCTCTTCCGAGGGCGGGCTGTTGCCCTAGCGTTCCAGGAACACCCGGCCCCCGACCTCCACCCACCCCATCGGCTGCGGCGCCGTGAGGATCTGCGACCCCTTGCCCTGCGTGATGTTGAGCGCCCGGCCCAGCTGGTGGGTCAGCAGCAACGCCGCCGCCCCCGTGGCCTCGTCCTCCTCGATGCCGTCGTCGCGGCCGGGGAAGGCGCGTGCCCGGACCCGTCCCGCGGCCTCGTCCTCCCACGCCCACGCGTAGATCCACTCCCCCGGCGGGGGCACGGGCAGCGCGTCGACCTCCGCGGCGGAGCCGTGCCGCCGCAGCGTCCGGTCCGGTACCCACTCCGCCCGTGCCTCGATCCAGCTGAACTCGCCGTCCAGGCGGGCCCCCACCAGCCCGGCCGGGGTGACCAGTTCGGGCACGTCGAGCAGCCAGGCCGTACCGACGCAGGGGTGGCCCGCGAAGGGCAGGCGCAGCGTGGGGGTGTAGATGTCGATGATCCCGCGCTCGGGATCGTCGACGAACACGGTCTCGCTGAAGCCGAGTTTCGCCGCGAACGCCTGCCGCTCGCTCCGCTCCGGCATGACGGAGCCCTCGCGGACCACGCCCAGTTCGTTGCCGTAGCCCCCGTTGGGCGCGCAGAAGACGCGGAGTACGTCGTAATCAGTCACGCGCGCATCAAACACCCAGGTGGCAGCCGCCACCAACTCCGCGTCCCTGCACGCCGCCACGCGTCCGTACGGCGACGCCGTGCCCCGAGGACCGGAGCTGTCCTGATCTCATCGGTTCGGGACACTTGACCTATGCATTGCCTGTGCGTGGCATTCTCTTTAGCTTGCCTTTAGATCGACATTAAGGGGCCGTGATCGGAGCGTGCTCATGGGCCATCCATGAGAGGTGAATCACCGATTGTCCGGGTATCACTGAGGCAAGCCTTAGGTAAGTTAGGGCCGCCTCACCAAACCTGTGTGAGCCCGGCCACGTCGTTTTTTCGCCACTCGCGATTCTCAGGAGCCCGCATGCGAGCCGTCAGACTCTCCGTCGTCACCGCCGCCGCCACCGCGGCGGCTCTGACCGCCGTCACCGGCTGCACGGAGAAGGGCAGTTCCGGGAGCGGCGACCGGGTCATCAGCGTCACCGCGACGGACGACAAGTGCGAGGTCTCGAAGAAGGAGTTCCCGGCCGGGCACGTCGAGCTCGACATCCAGAACAAGGGCTCCAAGGTCACCGAGGTCTACGTCCTCTTCCCGGACGACCGGATCGTCACCGAGCGCGAGAACATCGGCCCGGGCACCAAGCAGAAGGTCACCGCCGAGGTGAAGGCCGGCGACTACACGATCGCCTGCAAGCCCGGCATGAAGGGCGACGGCATCCGGCAGGCCGTCAAGGCCACCGGCGGCAAGGCCGCCAAGCGTGACCCGCGCCTGGACGCGGCCGTCGCCGCCTACCGCAAGTACGCGCAGGAACAGGCCGACGCCACGCTGCCGCTCGCCGAGACCTTCGCCAAGGCGGTCAAGGACGGCGACCTGGAGGCCGCGAAGAAGGCGTACGCGCCCTCCCGTATCGGCTGGGAGCGCACCGAGCCGATCGCCGAGTCCTTCGGTGACATCGACCCTGAGGTCGACGTCCGCGCGGACGGTCTGGAGGCCGGCCAGAAGTTCACCGGCTGGCACCGCCTGGAGAAGTCCCTCTGGGAGGACAAGAAGATCACCGCCGAGGACAAGAGCCTCGCCGACAAGCTGATCACCGACCTGAAGGACTGGCAGAAGCGGGTCGGCAAGGCGATCATCACCCCGACCTCGATGGCCAACGGCGCCAAGGAACTCCTCGACGAGGTCGCCACCGGCAAGGTCACCGGCGAGGAGGAGCGCTACTCGCACACCGACCTCGTCGACTTCAAGGCCAACGTCGAGGGCGCCGAGGACGCGTACGAGCTGCTGAAGCCGGTCGCGAAGGAGAACGACGCGGCGCTGGTCACCGAGCTGGACAAGCAGTTCGGCGCCCTGAACACGCTGCTCGACAAGTACCGCGCGGACAAGAACTCGTACGACTTCACCTCGTACGACAAGGTCGGCGACGCCGATCGCAAGCAGCTCTCGGACGCGGTGAACGCGCTCGCCGAGCCGCTGTCCAAGCTCGCCGCCGCCGTCGTGAAGTAGAGGGGACCGACGTCATGACGGAGACACCGGAGAAGAACGAAGGCGGTACCGCGGCCAGCAACACGGCCGGTACCGAGGGCGGCACCTCGCGGCGGGCGCTGATCGGCTGGGGCGGGGCCGGGCTCGCGCTCGGGGCCGCCGTGGCCGGGGGCGGCGTGGCGATGACCCGTGGCGGCGACGACGTACAGACGGTCGCCGCCGACGCCGGCGGGGCCGTCGACTTCCACGGCGGCCACCAGTCGGGGATCTCGACGCCGGTGCAGGACAGGCTGCACTTCGCCGCGTTCGACCTGGAGACGGACGACCGCGCCGAGTTCGTCCAGATGCTCAAGGA
Source organism: Streptomyces sp. NBC_01390 (assembly GCF_045040105.1). Taxonomy (NCBI): domain Bacteria; kingdom Bacillati; phylum Actinomycetota; class Actinomycetes; order Kitasatosporales; family Streptomycetaceae; genus Streptomyces; species Streptomyces sp. NBC_01390. The sequence continues at coordinate 3,490,023 of NZ_CP109551.1, forward strand.
CTGGACGGCGGCGGCCCGGCGGATGACCGCCGGGCTGGCGGTCGGCGAGGGCGCCTACGGGGGGCTGGCGGAGGCTCCCCCGGACGACACCGGCGAGGCCCTGGGGCTGAAGCCCTCGCGGCTGACGCTGACGGTCGGGTTCGGGCCCGGCCTGTTCGAGAAGCTCGGGATGGCGGACCGACGCCCTGAGGCGCTCGTCGATCTGCCGCAGTTCTCCGGCGACAACCTCGACAAGAACCGCAGCGGCGGCGACGTGTGCGTCCAGGCGTGCTCGGACGATCCGCAGGTCGCGGTGCACGCCATCCGTAACCTGGCCCGGATCGGCTTCGGCAAGGTCTCGGTGCGCTGGTCGCAGCTCGGCTTCGGCAAGACGTCCTCGACGACCCCCGAGGAGCAGACCCCGCGCAACCTGCTGGGATTCAAGGACGGCACCCGCAACATCGCCGGCACCGAGACGGACCGGCTGAAGAAGTTCGTGTGGGTGGACGGCGCGGACACCGACGACAACTCGGCCTGGATGGACGGGGGTTCGTATCTCGTCGCCCGGCGCATCCGGATGCACATCGAGCCCTGGGACCGCACCTCGCTGCAGGAGCAGGAGGACATCTTCGGCCGCGACAAGGGCGAGGGCGCCCCGGTCGGCAAGGCGAAGGAGCGGGACGAGCCGTTCCTCAAGGCGATGAAGCCCGACGCGCACGTCCGTCTCGCGCACCCCGACTCCAACCACGGGGCGACGCTGCTGCGCCGCGGCTACTCCTTCACGGACGGCACGGACGGCCTCGGCCGTCTGGAGGCGGGCCTGTTCTTCCTCGCCTACATGCGGGACGTCCGCAAGGGGTTCATCCCCGTGCAGCGCAACCTCGCGACCGACGCGCTCAACGAGTACATCCAGCACGTGGGTTCGGCGGTCTTCGCGATCCCTCCGGGCGTCCGGGACAAGGACGACTGGTGGGGCCGAGCACTGTTTTCCAAGGAGGCGTAGGGCACCGTGTTCGCGAACTATCTGATCGGTCTGCGCGAGGGCCTGGAAGCCAGTCTCGTCGTCTGCATCCTCATCGCCTACCTGGTGAAGACGGACCGCCGGGACGCCCTGAAGCCGATCTGGATCGGCATCGGGGTCGCCGTCACGCTGGCCCTCGGCTTCGGCTGCGCGCTCGAGTTCGGCTCCCAGGAGCTGACGTTCGAGGCGCAGGAGGCGCTCGGCGGCTCGCTGTCGATCGTCGCCGTGGGGCTGGTGACATGGATGGTCTTCTGGATGCGGCGTACCGCCCGGCATCTGAAGTCGGAGCTGCACGGCAAGCTGGACGCCGCCCTCCAGATGGGCACGGGCGCCCTGGTCGCGACCGCGTTCCTGGCGGTGGGCCGGGAGGGTCTGGAGACCGCGCTGTTCGTGTGGGCGTCGGTGCGGGCGTCGAGCGACGGCACCGAAGGGCCCCTGATCGGCGTGCTGTTGGGTATCGCGACGGCGATCCTGCTCGGCTACCTCTTCTACCGGGGCGCCCTGCGCATCAACCTGTCCAAGTTCTTCACCTGGACCGGCGGCATGCTGGTCGTGGTCGCGGCGGGCGTCCTCGCCTACGGTTTCCACGACCTCCAGGAGGCCGACTGGGTGCCCGGCCTGACGAACAAGGCCTTCGACATCAGCGGGACGATCCCGCCGGACAGCTGGTACGGCACGCTCCTCAAGGGCGTCCTCAACTTCCAGCCCGACCCGACCGTCCTCCAGGTCACGGTGTGGGCGCTGTACCTGGTCCCGACGCTCGCGCTCTTCCTGGCCCCGGTAGGGTTCGCCTCCGGGAAGCGGAAGGTGAAGCCAGCGGATGAGCAGCGTGAGCAGGGGTCGCAGCCCTCGAAGTCCACAAACGCCTCGTAGGCCGCGAACGCTACGAACGTCACGGACGTCACGAGGTCTTCTTGGCCGGAGCGTCCTCGCGGTGGCCTCCATGACCGTGCTGGCGCTGGCCGCGAGCGGCTGTGTCGTCGTGCACGGCGAGCGAGAGGTTCTCCCGGCGGCGAGCCCGACGGAGGCCGCCGAGGCGCTGAAGGACTTCACGGCCGCCTACAACAAGGCGGACAAGGCGTACGACCGTGCCCTGGACGCCGACTACGTCACCGGCGCCCTGGGCGCGATCGACGCGGCCCGGCTGGACGCGGGGCACGAGGTGAGCCCGGCCGGCAACCCGTCGTACGTACCGCTGGAGTTCACGGACACCCGGTTCACGATCCCGAAGAAGGCGGGCTGGCCGCGCTGGTTCGTCGCGAACGCCGACGCCAACAAGGGTGACGAGGCGCGCTGGCTGATGGTGTTCACGCGCAGCAACGCGGCCGAGCCGTGGGCGGTGGCGTATCTGACGCTTCTCGACCCGGACGACGTACCGGCGTTCAGGACGGACAAGGACGGCCTCGCGGAGCCGGTGACGGCGGACTCGGCCGAACTGGCCGTCGCTCCCAAGGACTTGAGCTCCGACTACGCGACGTATCTGAAGGACGGCGGCGGCGACGTCTTCACGCCGGGTGTGCACACGAGCGGTTGGCTGGAGCAGCGCAAGAAGAGCGCCATCAAGCCCGGGCTCGTCACCCAGTACATCGACGAGCCGCTCGCCAAGGACGACTTCGCCCCGCTGGGCCTGCGGACGGCGGACGGCGGCGCGCTGGTCTTCTTCGCGACGCACCACTACGAGAAGGACACGGCCGCGCAGGGCACGTCGATCCCGGCGCAGAGCGACAGTGTGCTGGCGCTGACGACGGGCGAGATCAAGCAGTCGCTGACCCTGGAGTTCGTGTCGAACCAGGCCGTGCTGGACCCGGGCAGGGGCGCCGCGAACCAGGGTGTGAGGTTCCTGAGCCGCATCCAGGGCCTGACGGCGGCGCAGGGCGAGTAACTCGACTCCCGCTCACCCGGGGGCTGTTCGCCCTCAGCCCCGGTGGGGCCAGGCCGCGGTGGCGTGGTCGGGTTCCTCGCCGGCGTACCGGGCGCAGGCGTCGGTGAGTACTTCGAGCAGACTGAGCGGGTCGGGGAGGGCGAACTCCGGCCCGCGTACCCAGTACACGCCCTGGTCGTTGGGCAACCGGGCTGGCGGTACGAGGACGTAGGAACCCCGGCAGTGCCAACGCAGGCCCGGATGCTCGTCAGCTGTCTCGGGGTGGCAGTCCAGTTCGCAGGGCCACCACTCGTCCTCGTCGTCCGGGGTGCCGCGGGTGAGGGTGAAGAACAGGAGCCGTCCGTCGTCGCTCTCGGCGACGGGTCCGACCTCGATCCCGGCCCCGAGCAGCCGCTCCAGCGCCTCGCGCCCCGCGTCGAGGGGCACGTCGAGGACGTCGTGGACTATGCCCGTCGCGGTGATGAAGTTGGCCTGCGGCTGGTGCTTGGCCCACCGCTCGATCTGGGCCCGGTCGGTGGTGGACTGCGTGTGCCAGGCGAAGGAGACCGGGTGCCGGGCGGGCGTGGGACAGCCCACGCGGTCGCAGGAACAGCCGTAGCCGGAAGGGTGCGCGGCGGGCGCGAGGGGCAGTCCGGCACGGGCGGCGGCGAGCAGCAGTTCCTCGCGGCGCCCGCTCTCGGCGGCGGTGGCGGCATCCTCCCGCGCGCTCGTACGGCGTCCGCGCAGCCACTGGGAAATCCTGCCCTGCCGGCCCGTCGTACTACCGCCGAACTCCGCGCTCATGTATCGCCTCGCCTCGCTGCTGTTGTGCGGACAGCCTGCTCCATGCTCCCACCATCCTGCGCCGTGGGGGGACGGAGCCGCCATCCGGGGTAGGGGGGACGAGATGTACGAGAGGTGGGATCAACCCTTTTCCTGCTGATTAGCAGCATTTACTACCCACTACTTTCAGCCATCTTCGCGCTTGTTGCCGCCGGTGGAGCCGATCCCGTTGAGGGCGTAGTCGACGAGGGTGTCCGTGTACTCGTACGAGATCGGGCCGGTGTACTGGAGCCAGCGCTGGGCGAGCGGCGAGACGAAGAGTTCGAGGGCGATACGGGGGTCGACGCCGGCCCGCACCTCCCCCGCGTCCTGGGCGGCGCGCAGTCGCTGGACGTAGAGCTGGAGGGAGGGTTCGAGCAGCTTGGCGACGTATCTGCGGCCGAGTTCCTCGTTGACGAGACCTTCGGCGGCGAGACCTCGGGAGGGGACCGCGAAGACCGGGTCGAGCAGCTGGTCGACGGTGAGACGCAGAACGGCCTTGAGGTCGGCGGCGAGGTCGCCGGTGTCGGGGATGGCGTACGCCTGACCGGGCGCGGCGGCCTCGGCGGCCTGCTCGCTCAGATCGACGAAGGCCTCCATGAGCACGTCCCCCTTGGAGGACCACCACCGGTAGATGGTCTGCTTCCCGACGCCGGCGCGGGCGGCGATGCCCTCGATGGTCGTCTTCTGGTACCCGACCTCACCGATGAGGGCGAGGGCGGCGTCGTAGATGGCGCGGCGGGACTTCTCGCTGCGGCGGGTGGCGTCGGGAGTGGACTTCTGGACCATGTCGGCAATTTATCAGGTTGACAAGACGGAGCGTCTCGCCGGAAGGTGAGGGAGTTCCATCAAGCGAGACGATACGTATCGTCCATCAGTTTGATCGGCTCGATCAGAAGGAGACACGCCATGTCACGAGGCGGCGGAGACATGCTCGGAGTCGGCGGCACCCGCAGCAACCTGGGCAGGAACGCCCTGCGGGGCGGCGGCCGGGGCAAGAAGGTGGGCGGCGGGATCGACCCGCAGGCCCAGAAACGGGAACTGCTGCGCAAGCTGCGGGAGAAGCGGACGGAGGAAGAGAGCGCCCGGGAGGGGCGCGCGCCGGACGAGGCCGACGACCGGCGGATCTCCGAAGCGGACTCCTGAGCGAAGCGGGGTCGTCAGATGGGGCAGATTGGGGGCACGGCAGCCGCACCACCTGCACTGCCTGCACCGTTTCCACCGCTTGCACCATGCACCTGACGAAGGCAGAGAACATGACCACGCAGCCCCGTCCCGTCGACCACGAACTCGTCCAGGCGGCGGCCCATGTGGCCCGCACCCGCTGCCGGGGCGACAACCACACGATGGCGGCGGCGGCCCGCGCCCGGGACGGCCGGATCGTCACGGCGTTGAACGCCTACCACTTCACCGGCGGCCCCTGCGCCGAACTGGTCCTCATCGGCACGGCGGCGGCCCAGGGCGCGTACGAGCTGGACACGATCGTCGCGGTGGGCGACCGCGACCGTGGGGTGGTCCCGCCGTGCGGCCGGTGCCGTCAGGTCCTGCTCGACTACTTCCCGGCGCTCGAGGTCATCGTGGGCACCGCCGACCGGCTACGGGCGGTCCCCGTCACGGAGTTGCTCCCCGAGACGTACGTCTGGGCGGATCATCAGCTCGACGCCGAGGACCTTGTGTAGGCAGAGACCGTGTCCCAGGGCGGCCCGGGCCACGAGAAGAAGAGAAGCGGGGAAATGTCACCTGCCGACCAAGATGGTGACTGCTGCCCGCCGGGCGCTCGGTCGGATGCCGGGAAACGACGGGAGACGTCACCGCGGGCAACCAGCAGCCGATAATGGCCGGACCGTCTGTGAACTGACCGGCCACAGCGAATGGGTCCGGTCGGCCGAGTGGCACCACGACGAAGGACTCATTCTGACCGGCGGATACGACAACGTCGCCAAACTCTGGGAAGTATCGTCCGGCAGGGAACTGGCCACGTTGACCGGTCACGACGGCCCCGTCCCTGCGGTCGCCTGGAGCCAGGACGGCACCCAGGCCCTGGCATGCAGCGAAGACGGCACGTTCAGCCTCTGGGACATGACAACAAGGACAATGCTCCGTCGGTTAGCCGTGCACACGAGCCCGGTCTACTGCGTGTCCTGGTCGCCAACCGACAGGCGGGCCGCGGTCGGGAGCGAAGACGGTCGTGTCCGCGTCTTCGACGTCGAATCCGGTGCCCTCCTGGAAACGCTGCCAGGCCACCAGGGCTGGGTCTCCAGCGTGGCCTGGAGTCCGGACGGAACCTCGCTGATCTCGGGAAGCGAAGACGCTACCGCCCGGATTGCGTCCTCCCGCTCAGGCCCTGCCAGCCGCGAGATCGGGCGTCATACCAGCTGGGTGTCCGGTGCGGCCTGGCACCCGTCCGGACGCATGGCAGCCACCTCGGGCGCGGACGGCCTTGTCCGGATCTGGGACACCGAGTCGGCCACCGAACTGACGAACCTGGTCGCCGGAGACCCCCTCACGGCAGTCGCGTGGAGTCCCCGGGGAGGATTCGTCGCAGCCGGGAGCGCATCCGGAGAGATGTCGGTCTGGGACGCCCACACTTGGCAGATCGTTTTCGCCGACAGACAGGCGCACTCCGACCGCATCACCGCGCCGGCCTGGGCGCCGGACGAAACACTGCTGGCCACCTCCGGCTACGACCAGACGGCGACACTGTGGAACACCCGAACCTGGCAGTCCGAAGGCGGTATCCAGTCCGGCCAGTGGATGGTCGACCTGGCCTGGAGCCCAGACGGCACGGAACTGCTGTTCGCGACCCGGCAGAACGATGCGGTGATCTGGCGGATCGGCGAACCTGACGAGGACTTGGCGTTCAGGTCGCTCAAGGGCCACACCGCAAGCCTGCACTCCGCCGACTGGAGCAGCAGCGGCAGGTTCGTGCTCACCTCCAGCGGTGACGGCACCGCTCGCGTCTGGGACCCGGCAACCTGCGGACAGATCCGGCGCTTGGGCACAGGGGAGGCGCACACGGCGGCCTTCAACCCGCAACGCCAGCAGGTCGTGACGGGCAGCCGGGACGGCGGTGTACGGATCTGGGACATCACCAACGGCGCCGATCTGCTCGTCACCTACCAGCACCCGCACTCGTTCCTGGCTGCCGTGTGGTGCCCGGACGGCGCAGAGATCCTCACCGCCTGCGAGGACGGAGTGATCCGCATCTGGCCGGGCAGTACCGCCCAGATAATGGAAGATCTCCGGCGCCGTATCCCTCGCATCGTCCCACCAGGCGAACTCGGACGCCGTTTTCCTCACCTTGCCTAGAAGGGACACCGTCAGACAGAAGCCGAGCGGGAGCGGTGGCATCGCGAGCTGATCACCCCAACTGCTCTTCCTCGTGCTCGGCACCGACCGTCCGCGCCCGCGCCTGCTCGGCGTCCGGGCGACGTGCGAGCGCCCCGTCAGAACCAGTGCAGGCAGTGCGGGGCACGGTCCGTGCGGAAGAGGGTGTCGGCGAGGACGGGCGCGGTCGGGCTGTGGGCCTGGATGTGGCCGGCGCGTACGAGCGTGCTCGGGGTTGTGCCGCCGAGGTAGACGGAGCCAAGGTCGCGTATGTCCAGGGACAGGTCGGGAGCCCGGTCCGTGGGGACGCAGTCGGCCTTGCCGTTCTGGACCGTCAGCAGGTAGCGGTTCCGCTCGTCCAGGAACGGGTCCTCCACGTCGAGGACCAGCTCGCCGTCCGTGAACCAGCCGCGCGCGGTCAGCGCGCCGGGGACGTCCAGGAGCCGTACCCAGAGCCAGTCCATGTGGCCGCTCACCTCGGCGGCGCGGAAGTCCACGAGTTGTCGGCGCAGCGGGTGTCCGGTCGGGACGTGCTTGAAGACGACCTTGGAGACCAGGTCGTGTTCGAGTACGAACCGGGCCAGGGCCGTGAAGACGGCGTCGTCGGCGGTGATGGTCTCGTCGACCGTGAGCGTGCCGGAGTCGATCGAGTAGCTGGCGTAGCCGTCCGGGACTCCGTCGGTGTCCCGGTGGAGGGCGATGTAGCGCGGCGCCGGCGCTATCGGGGGCTGTCCCGCGCGCAGGGCCCACCAGCGGTGCGGCCGGGACAGCGCGCCGGGCTGGGCGCGGCGGTAACGGTCGTAGACCTCTTCCAGGATCTCGGCGCACTCGGCACTCCGCAGCACCTCGACCGAGCCGGTGTTCGGGGTGCCGGCCGCTCCGCGTGCCCGGGGGACGGCGAGGGCGGCCCGGTGGCGTTCCATCGTCAGTTGCCGCGTACTGGTTGCCGGTCCGTAGCCGAACCTGCCGTAGATCGTGGCCTCGGAGGCCAGCAGCACGGAGAGGAAGTTGCCGCCGGCCCGCAGTTCGGCGAGCTGATGCCGCATCATCGCGCTGAGCACGCCCTGTCGCCGGTGCGAGGGCAGGACGCCGACGGCGGTCACTCCGGGGGCCGGGACAAGGGTCTCGCCGGGCAGGGTCAGCTCGAAGGGGTAGGTGGCGGCGGTGCCGACGGGCCGGCCTTCCGCCGTGCGGACGAGCAGGCAGCGGTCCGTTTCCAGCGCCGACCACCACAGCCCGCCACCGTCGACCGGGGTTCCCGGGAAGAGCCCGAACGCGGCATGGACGGTGTCGACGAAGACGTCGAGATCCTCATCGGTGGTGGAACTGATCTCCATCGCTGCCGTCGCCGCCATCGCCGCCGTCACTGTCATCGCTGCCGCCGCCTCCTCGAAATACCGGCACCACAACGCGTGATGCCTGGCCACAGTGCAGCGTCGACCCGTGGGCACGGCAAGCGAATTACGAGCCACGGCGGCGAACGACCGTCACCCGGGCAGGCGGCGGGCCCCGGAGGGCAACCGCTACCGCCCGCCCTCCTCCACCGGTGGCGGCCACGCATCCCCCCAGTCCGCGTCCCGCGCGGCCCGGTAGAGCGGCCCGTGCCGCTTCGTGACCGTGTCCCGGCGCAGCGAGGGCTCCGTCTCGCACAGGTCGAGGAGTACCTGGCCCTTACGGATCTGCGGCCTGCGTACGATCCGGGCGGGCACCGGGGTCACCGGGAAGCGGGTGGCCGCGACGTAGCTGAACTTCTCGTCCTCGTACGGGAGGGAGCCGCCCTTCACCTTGCGGTGGAGGGAGGAGCGGCTGACCCGGGTGGCGAAGTGGCACCAGTCCTCGCCGGGGACGATCGGGCAGGCCGCGCTGTGGGGGCAGGGGGCGGCGATGTGGAAGCCGGCGCGGACGAGCCGGTCGCGGGCCTCGATGACGCGGAGGTAGCCGTCGGGGGTGCCGGGTTCGACGACGACGACCGTCTGGGCGGCGCCGGCCGCCGCGTCGACCACGGAGGTGCGGTCGGCCTCGGTCAGTTCGCCCAGGACGTAGGAGATCGTGACGAGATCAGTGCTCTCGATTCTGAGCGCCGCTCCGATCCGAGAGCGCTGCCACTCTGCACCCTTCAGCTCCGGGTTGGCGGCGGCGATCTCGCGCCCGAGGGCGAGTGCGGGCTCGGCCCAGTCGAGCACGGTGACGGGCCGCGCGCCCTCCCAGACGGCGTTGACCGCCCAGGTCGCGGCCCCTGTCCCGCCCCCGACGTCGACATGGCTGCCGGGTGCCCAGCCGGGCGCGGCCTCGGCGAGGGCCTCCAGCGCCGAGCACACCGCCTCGAACGTGGCGGGCATCCGGTAGGCGGCGTACGCGGCCACGTCGGAACGGTCCCGCAGCACGGGCGCATCGGTCGGCGTCCGCCCCCGGTAGTTGGCGATCAGCCGCTCGACCGCCTGTGCGGCCACCTTGGGCGGCAGCCCGTCGAGCAGACCGGCGAGGGCGGCGCGCAGGGCGCCGGCGGGGGAAACAGGGGTGTTCACGGGGTGATTCTAGAGGTGGGGTGAGGGTGACGAGCTTCCCTCGACATGGCTGTGAGCGGCGGCGTCGCTGTGAGCCCCGGCATCGCTGTAGCCGCGCGTAAGGCGTCAGCGCTCGTACCCGCCTATGTCTGCCCGCCTACGGCTGCCCACCTCCGTTTCCGGCCATACGCGAGCGGCACAGCATGGTCGACGCGCCACAGGGGCACCAGTGCCCTCGTGCAGACAACAGACGAGACGGCCGACTTCACTGTGCTGTCGCAGGAGTTGACCGGGTTCGACGCGGCGACGCTGCGGGGCACCGGACTCACCGAGACATACCTGGCCGTGGCCACCGAGCAACTGGGCCGGGACCGATTAGCGCGGCTGCTGGAGGCGCGCGGCGGCCCGCTCGGCGAGCTGGACGACGACCTGAGCGGGGCCGCCCGCGCCCTCACCCTCCTCTGGTACACGGGCAGTTGGCCGGAACCGTCACCTTTCGTGGTGTCGGCGCGCGCGTACGCCGAGGGGCTGGTCTGGAAAGCGGCGGGACTCGCCGCCCCCGCCACCGCGCCCGGCGGATACGGGAGTTGGGCCGCTGCCCCGTCGCCCTCCCGACTTCCCTCCCCGGCGGGCTCGCTGTGAGCCCCTCGGTGAGCGACTCGGTGAGTCACTACGACGTGATCGTCGTGGGCGCCGGCATCGCGGGCTCGCTCGTGGCGAAGGAACTGGGCGGCCGGGGGCGCCGCGTCCTGGTCCTGGAGGCCGGGGAGCGCATCACCGACTCCGAGCGGGGACACCGTGAGGCCCTCGACCGGTACGCCACGGCAGCCGCGAAGGTGCCGGGCTCCACCCACCGGCCCCACCCCGCCGTCGGCTGGCCCGACGTGACCGACCTGACGGGCACAGACGGTGTCCCGGGATTCCGGGCGGCCGGCCATCTGCTGCAGGACGGCCCGCTCCCGTACGGCAGCGGCTACGTCCGGGCCAACGGCGGCACCGGCAACGTCTGGACCGGCCTCGCCCCGCGCATGCTGCCGGAGGACTTCGACACCGAAGCCTTCGGGTACGGGCGCCGCTGGCCGCTCACCTACGACGACCTGGAACCTCAATACCGGGCGGCGGAACGGGAGTTGGGGGTTGCCGCCGACGCCGACGAGCAGCGCGCGCACGTCGGGCTCGGCTTCCCCGAGGGCTACACCTTCCCCATGCGCGCCCTGCCCGCCAGCCACCTGGACCGTCTCCTCGCGGCGGGTCTCGACGGACGGCGCGTCAAGGACCCGGTGACCCTGGACGAGGTCGAACTGCGGTTGGTCGGCACCCCGCAGGCCCGTAACAGCGTGCCGGACCCGGACTACGACAGCGGGCGCGGCTACGTCCCGCGCGGCGCCCAGGGGCGGCCCGACCCGGCCAGCCGGTGCGTGGGCAACGCGACGTGCATCCCGCACTGCCCCTCGTACGCGAAGTACACCCCGCTCAAGACGCAAGGGTTATGGGGGAGTTCGGTCAGACTCGTGGACCGGGCCGTGGTCAGCCGGGTGCTCGTCGACGGGAACGGGCGCGCCACGGGCGTGGAGTACCTGTCGTACGAAGGGCAGGCCACCCGGGCGCACGCCGATGTCGTCGTGCTCGCCGCGCACGCCATCGAGAACGCCCGACTGCTCCTGCTGTCCCGGCTGGCCAACCGCAGCGGTCAGGTCGGCCGCAACCTGATGGACCACCCGGTGCTGCTCACCTGGGGCCTCATGCCGGAAGCAGTCGGCCCCTACCGCGGGCCCGGGTCGACCTCGGGCTTCGAGGGTTTCCGCGCCGGGCCGCAGCGGCGCGCACGGGCGCCCTTCCGTATCGAGGTCGGCAACTGGGGGTGGGTGTGGTCCAAGGGGTCGGTCGACGGCGATGTCGCCCAACTCCTCCATGAGAAGGGTCTGTTCGGGGCCGAGTTGCGACGCGCCGTCGGGGACCGGGTGCGCCGGCAGTTCACCCTGCAGTTCGAGATGGAGCAGAGCGCCGACCCCGCCAACCGCGTCACCCTCCACCCGGACGCCCGCGACCGGCTCGGCCTGCCCCAACCCCAGGTCACCTACGACCTGTCGGACCACGTCAAGGAAGGCATGGCCGCCGCCAAGCGCGCGTCCGACCAGATCTTCGCCCTGCTCGGCGCCGAGGACCACACCGACTACGCGCCCGCGGCGGCATGGCCCGGCCGCTTCGAGCACAAGGGCCGCCTTTACGGCTATCGCGGTGCCGGTCACGCCGCCGGCACCCACATCATGGGCGACTCCCCCGGCACCTCGGTGGTCGACTCGTGGCAGCGGTGCTGGGACCACCCCGGCCTGTACGCCGTGGGCTGCGGCAGCATGCCCTCCGTCGCCACCTCCAACCCGACTCTGACCATGGCCGCCCTCGCCCTGCGCAGCGTCCGGCGCATCGAGGCCGACCTCGCCGAACGGGACCGCCCCGCCGCCCTCACCCCAGACGTTCCCGCCTGAGTACCCCAGGAGTGCCCGTATGAGCCCGCTGCCCCTGCCTCCCGTCGCCGAGCCCTTTCAACTCCCGTTCCACTACGGCGCGTTGCACCACATCGGTGTCGACTGGCTCACCGAGGCGGAACCGGTCCGGGACCTGCTCGCCAAGCACCACCCGGCCCTGACCGCCGCCACCTTCGACGGCCGGGCCCTGGTCTCGTTCAACTACCAGCTGTACTTCGCGCAGTACGCGTTCGGCGGGGGTGTCACCGAGGAGATCGAGTACAACATCATCGCCTTCCCCACGGACCAGGCGGACCGGATCCCCGAGCTGACCTACGCGCAGTACGCGCAGGGCTGGGACCAGACGAAACTCCTCGGAATCGCCCGTATCCACGTCGTGTGCGACAACCCGTACGCCATCACGGCCGGACGCGAGCTGTACGCCGAGCCGAAGTTCCCGGGCTGGTTCGAGGTCGATCTGCCGTCCCTGAACGGTCCGGCGGGCGAGACCTGGACCGTGCACTGCAAGGCGGGCGAGGTGGCGGAGGACGGCACCCTGGTGCGCAGGGACACGCAACTGGTCTCTCTGACCGCCGAGTTGGACGGCCTGACGGCCGCTCCGGCCAACAACACCCCCATCACCGGCTACGGCACCGACGCCGACGGCCGGGCGCTGGCGGGCCCCATGAACGTCTACCAGCCCTACCGCTGGTACGACCTGGGCGCCCCGGACCACACCGACCGCGTACGCCTGACCGTCCACGCCCCCGACAGCGACCTCGGCTGCGACATCCGCCAACTGCTCGGCGACACCCCCGCCGCCGGCGCCTGGACCTACCAGTCACCCCCGGTGGCGGCCCACAACCGGCCCTACTACCTGGGCTCCCGGAGTTGATGGCATACCCGGCCGGCGCACCCCGGCCCCGATAGCGTCGCCCCCATGTCCGACGAATGCTTCCAGCACCCCCGCCTGGCCGCGATCTACGACCCGCTCGACCCGGATCGCGGCGACCTGGACGCGTATGTCGCCGTCGCGGCCGAGTTCGGCGCTCGCCGGGTCCTCGACGTCGGCTGCGGCACCGGTGTGTTCGCGCTGTCGCTCGCGCGCCGGGGGATCGAGGTGATCGGCGTCGACCCGGCCCTGGCGTCCCTCGATGTCGCCCGTGCCAAGCCCGGTGCCGAACGTGTTCGCTGGATCCACGGCGACGCGACAGACCTCCCGCCACTCCAGGTCGACCTCGCGACGATGACCGCGAACGCCGCCCAGGAGATCACCGATCCACTCGCCTGGCAGCGGACCCTGCGGGGCGTCCATACCGCCCTTCGGCCCGGGGGCCACCTCGTCTTCGAGACCCGGGACCCGTCGAAGCGGGCCTGGGAGGAATGGAACCGGGACTCCTCGTACCGGGTGACGGAGATCCCCGAGGTCGGTGCGGTCGAGAGCTGGGTCGACGTGACGGCGGTCAACGGCCCCCTGGTGACGTTCCGTTGGACCTTCGTGTTCGCCGCCGACGGTGCCGTGCTGACCTCGGACTCCACGCTGCGCTTCCGTGAACGGGAGGAGATCGAGGCGGAGTTGCTCGCCCAGGGCTACGAGGTGCGGGAGGTGCGTGACGCGCCCGACCGCCCTGGCCGGGAGTTCGTGTTCCTCGCCAGGAGGGCCGCACCGCCGGGGTGAGGTGCCCCCGCCCTCGGCTCCGTGGGCCGGCCCGGTGCGGTGCTCACCCGGTGCTCAGGTCTCCGCTCGCTCCAGGGGCGTGGCGCGGTGCTGCCAGGGTCGGCACATTCCCACGAAGCAGCCGACCGCAACCAGTGCCGCCGTCAGTTGGACGACCGCCATGGGGACGGCCGTGTTCTCGCCGGCGATGCCCACCAGCGGGGAGGCGACCGCGCCGATCAGGAAGGAGGTGGTGCCCAGCAGGGCGGACGCGGCGCCCGCGGAGTGGCGGGTACGCATCAGGGCGAGGGTCTGGGTGTTGGGCATCGCCAGGCCCATCGCCGACATCAGGACGAAGAGCGCGGCGGCCACCGGGAACAGACCCGCCTTGCCGAACACTCCCGTCGCCATCACCAGCAGTGCCACCGCCGAGACGGTGATGACCGCGAGGCCCACCGCCAGCACCTTGTCCATCGACACCCGGCCGACGAGCACCTTGCCGTTGATCTGCCCGACGATCACCAGCCCGACCGAGTTGACGCCGAACAGCAGGCTGAAGGTCTGCGGGGAGGCGCCGTAGATCTCCTGGATCACGAAGGGGGACGCGGCGATGTACGCGAAAAGGGCCGCGAAGGCGAAGCCGCCCGCCAGGACGTAGCCGGTGAAGACCCGGTCGGCGAGCAGGACACGCATGGAGTGGAGCGCCTCGCCGACGCCGCCGGCGTGCCGGTCGGCCGGGTCGAGGGTTTCGGGGAGGCGGAACCAGACCAGTACCGCCAGGGCGGTCCCGACCACCGTGAGGACGACGAAGACGCCCCGCCAGTCCGTCACCCGCAGGATCTGGCCGCCGATGAGCGGCGCGATGATCGGGGCGACCCCCGAGATCAGCATGAGGGTGGAGAAGAAGCGGGCCATGGCCACGCCGTCGTAGAGGTCCCTGACGACCGCCCGGGCGATGACTATCCCGGCCGAGCCCGCCAGTCCCTGGACCAGCCGGAAAGCGACCAGGAGCTCCAGGTTGGGCGCGAGCCCGCAAAGGACGGTGGCCACGACGTACACCGCGAGGCCCGCGAGCAGGGGGCGCCGGCGGCCCCATCGGTCGCTCATCGGGCCGATCAGGAGCTGCCCGAGGGCCATGCCGGCCAGACAGGCGGTGAGGGTCAGTTGGACGCTCGCGGCGGGGGCGTGCAGGGAGGTCGTGACCTCCGGGAGGGACGGGAGGTACATGTCCATCGCCAGGGGGGGCGTCGCCGTCAGCCCGCCGAGGATGAAGGTGACCAGGAGGCCGGTGCGGCGGAGGGAGCGGGCGGGGCGAGGAAGGTCTTTCGGTGTCTCCGGCTGTATTCGGGGACTCGTCATGTCTCCCTGGGGACTCTCCGCGTCCCGCGTGGTTCTGCCACGCTCGGGCATACGCCCTCCCTTTTCGAGTAATCCGCCACCTATGCTCTCAGCTCGTACCGGCGGTTCGTACGTTCCGTTCGTACAGAGTGTTCGAGGTAACAGAGGTCACGGGGCTACACGGGACTAGGGGCTGGCATGTCGGTTGAGCGCGTGCGGTGGGGAATTCTGGCTACCGGAGGGATCGCGGCGGCGATGGCCGCGGATCTGGTGGATCTGCCGGACGCGGAACTCGTCGCCGTCGCCTCGCGGAGCGATGCCTCGGCGAAGGCGTTCGCCGAACGGTTCGGTATCCCCCGGGCCTACGGCGACTGGGCGTCGCTGGCCGAGGACGCCGATGTCGACGTGGTGTACGTCGCCACTCCGCACTCGGCGCACCGGGCCGCCGCCGGCCTGTGTCTGGAGGCCGGGCGGAACGTGCTGTGCGAGAAGGCGTTCACGCTGAACGTGCGGGAGGCGGAGGAACTGGTCGCGCTGGCGAAGGAGCGCGGCGCCTTCCTGATGGAGGGTATGTGGACCTACTGCAACCCGGTCATCCGGCGGCTGAAGGCGCTGGTCGAGGACGGCGCGATCGGTGAGGTGCGGACCGTTCAGGCCGACTTCGGGCTGGAGGGGCCCTTCCCGCCCTCGCACCGGCTGCGTGACCCGGCGCAGGGCGGTGGGGCGCTGCTCGACCTGGGTGTGTACCCGGTGTCGTTCGCGCATTTGCTGCTCGGGGAGCCCGACGGCATCTCGGCGAGAGCGGTGCTCTCCGACGAGAACGTCGATCTCCAGACGGGTGCGCTGCTCTCCTGGGAGAGCGGTGCTCTTGCTTCAGTGCATTGCTCCATCGTCGGCGGTACGTCCACCAGCGCGTCGGTGACCGGCTCGAAGGGCCGGATCGACGTCCCCGGCGGTTTCTTCTTCGCGGACCGGTTCGTGCTGCACCGTGACGGCCGCGACCCCGAGGAGTTCGTCGCCGCCCCCGACCACGGCGCCCGCAACAGCTTCCGGCACGAGGCGACCGAGGTGATGCGCGCCCTGCGGGCCGGCGAGACCGAGTCGCCGCTCGTCCCGCTCGACGGCACTCTCGCCGTGATGCGGACGATGGACACCATCCGGGAGCAGATCGGCGTCCGCTACCCCGGCGAGGCCCGCTGATGAGCGAGGGGCAGCCGATCACCGCCGGGCACGGCAAGATCGCGGTCGTGACCGGTGCCGGCTCCGGTATCGGGCGGGCGGTCGCCCTCGAACTGCTCGGCGCGGGCTGGTCGGTGGCGCTCACGGGCCGCCGTACCGAGCGGCTGGAGGAGACGGCCGCGCTCGCGCCCGAGGGTGCCTCGCTCGTCGTACGCGCCGATGTGGCCCGGCCCGACGACGTGGCCGCCCTGTTCGCGGCCGTGCGGGAGCGGTTCGGGCGGCTCGACCTGCTGTTCAACAACGCGGGGACGTTCGGGCCGGGCGGGGTGGCGGTCGAGGATCTGGCGTACGAGGCGTGGCGGCACGTCGTGGACACCAACCTCAACGGGGCGTTCCTGTGCGCGCAGGCGGCGTACCGGCAACTGAAGGAGCAGGATCCGCAGGGCGGCCGGATCATCAACAACGGGTCGATCTCCGCGCACACGCCCCGGCCGCACTCGGCGCCGTACACGGCGACCAAGCACGCGCTCACGGGCCTGACCAAGGCGTTGGCGCTGGACGGACGGCCGTATCGCATCGCGGTGTCCCAGATCGACATCGGGAACGCGGCGACGGACATGACCGCGCGAATGCAAACCGGGGCCCTGCAGGCGAACGGGGAGACGGCTCCGGAGCCCGTCATGGACGTGGCGGACGTGGCCCGTACCGTGCGGCACATGGCGGAGCTGCCACTTGAGGCAAATGTGCAGTTCGCGACGGTTCTGGCGACCGCGATGCCCTACGTGGGACGCGGCTGACGGTGCCTCGCGCACGTATTCGAAGACTCAACCTGCACAAACGGAATTGATTGCTCCGTAGCGTTCGGGCCGGTCGCAGGCTTATGCTCAACACGCCTTCTCCACCAGAGATTCACACTTGGGGCTCTGGGGTTCCGGTAGTACGAAACGGACCACACCGAGGGGGGAAGGCGACAGCCGCTCCACGGCGCAACCGGGTGGGGGTGGACTTCGCGTGGGACCGCGAGGTACGCACCGGGTCATGGAGCGGCTGTCGTGTGCTCCGGCACACGAGCGCCACGATCTCCACGGGCCGCTCGGCGCGCCTTGACCGTCCGCCGTGGCGCGGCTTAATTGTTCGTGATTGTTTCGGGGTCGCTTTCTCAGCCCCCGCACATCGTTTACCCAGTTCCCCACAAAGGTTCCTCCCTAGCTTGTGGCAGCGCCCACAGTGGGCGTCGTCCGCGAGCGGGCGCCAAGAACCTTTGGGGAACCGGATGTTTGGCATCTATCTCAAGCGTGAGCTGAGCCGGCGCAAGAAGGCGGCTCTGGTCATCGCCATGGGTCTGGCGCTCGGTATCGCGCTGGTCATCACCGTCAGCTCGGTGTCGGCCGGCATGCAGCAGGCACAGGACAAGGTCCTGCAGTCGCTGTACGGCCTCGGCACCGACATGACCGTCACCAAGGCCAGATCGGCTCCGACCGGCAACCAGTCGGGCCGGCCGAGCTTCGACTTCGACGCCAGTTCGAACGACTCGACCGAGACGCAGAGCAGTGACCGGGTGACGACCCAGGGCGGGCAGACGCTGAAGTCGGCGCTGGTCACCAAGGTCGCAGCGCAGAAGGGCGTGGCCACGGCGGTGGGCGCGCTGAGCCTCAACGTCACCAAGGTCGACGGCTCCTTCACCCAGGGCAAGGCGAAGACCGACACCTCGTCGTCGTCATCGTCGTCGTCCTCGTCCTCTTCGACCGCCGGTCAGCAGGGCGGGCCCGGCGGCGGCCAGGGCGGCAGCTCCGGCAGCACCGCCCCACCCCAGATCCAGGGCGGCGGCGCCTCGTTCGACGTCAACTCCTACTCCGTCACGGGCGTCGACGTGACGAACCAGGAGCTCGGCCCGCTGGCCACCACGACGATCACCAGCGGCAAGACGTTCACGACGACCCAGGCCAACGCGAAGGTCGCGGTGCTCAGCACGTCGTACGCCAAGGAGAACAAGTACACGGTCGGCAAGACCCTCACGATCTCCGGGACGAAGTACAAGGTCATCGGCATCGCGACGCCCGAGAGCAGCGAGTCCACGACCGACGTCTACCTGCCGCTCAAGCAGGCTCAGACCCTCGGTGACTCCGCGAACCTGGTCTCCACGATCTACGTCCAGGCAACCGACTCGAAGCAGATCGACACCGTCAAGTCGACGATCCAGAAGAACATCTCGGGTACGACCGTCACGACCTCCGCCGACCTCGCGGAGACCGTCTCCGGGTCCCTCTCCACTGCCTCGAACCTCGCGACCAGCGTCGGCAAGTGGCTGTCCATCGCGGTGCTCGCGGCGGCGTTCCTGGTGGCCGCGCTGCTCACCTCCTCGGCCGTGTCCCGGCGGGTGCGTGAGTTCGGCACCCTGAAGGCGCTGGGCTGGCCCTCGCGCAGGGTGACCCGGCAGGTCGTCGGCGAGTCCATCGTGAACGGTCTGCTCGGCGGCGCGCTCGGCATCGGCCTCGGCCTGGCGGCGGCGTACGCGGTGACCACGTACAGCCCCAAGCTGACCGCTCAGCTCGGCAACACCGGTGGCGGCGGCGGTATGGGCGGCGGCCCCGGTGGCGGCGGACCGGGTCGTCAGTCCGCGGCCAGCACGATGGAGATCGCCCTGTCGGCGCCCGTCTCCCTCACCACCATCGCGCTCGCGGCGGGCCTCGCCATCACCGGCGGTCTGATCGCCGGGGCGATGGGCGGCTGGCGAGCCTCGCGGATGCGCCCGGCGGACGCTCTGCGCAGCGTGTCGTAGCCCCAACCCGCTTGCCCCCCAACCCCCTTGGCCCCCATTCCCCCTCCCCCATTCCCCTGACCCAATTCCCGTACGTCGTCATGGAGTCGTTCATGTACAAGCTCACCGGTGTCACCAAGAGATACACGCGGGGCAAGGAGACGGTGGAGGCGCTGCGCGGCATCGACCTCGTCATCGAGGACGGCGACCAGCTCGTCATCCAGGGTCCCACCGGCGGCGGCAAGTCCACCCTCCTGCAGATGATCGGCGGCCTGGACCGGCCGACCGAGGGCAGCGTCGAGCTGGACGGTGTCGATCTCGGCGCCATCAGCGAGGCGAAGCTGACGCGGCTGCGCGCCGAGAAGATCGGCATCATCTTCCAGGCGTTCAACCTCATCCCGACGCTGACCGCGCAGGAAAACGTCGAGACGGCCCTCGTACCGCTCGGGGTGAAGCCCGCCGAGCGGCGTGAGCGGGCGGCCGAGGCGCTGCGTTCGGTCGGTCTCGGCGAGCGGCTGTCGCACGTCCCGACCGAGCTGTCCGGCGGTCAGCAGCAGCGGGTGGCCATCGCCCGCGCCCTGGTGAAGAAGCCGAAGGTGCTGCTCGCGGACGAACCCACCGGCAACCTCGACGAGGGCACGCGCGACGACATCATGGCGCTGCTCGAAGGGCTGTGGCGCGAGCACGGGCTGACCTTCGTCCTGGTCACCCACGACTCGTCGATCGCCCGCAGGGCCCCCCGGGTCGCGACCATCAAGGCGGGTCAGCTCACGGTCACCGACCAGGCCCAGTACGTCGGTTGAGCACCTGACCGTCCGACCCGCGCAGGTCCGTTGGGCCGCTCATCGCCCCAGCAGCTGGTCGATCTCGGCCAACTGCGCCGCGGTGAGCGGCCCTTTCGCGATGGCGCCGGCGTTCTCCTCGGCCTGCGCGACGGACCGGAAACCGGGGATGGGGACGGTACGGGGGCTGCGCGCCCACAGCCAGCCGAGGGCGCCCTGGGCGAGCGTACGGCCGCCGCTGGTGAGGACGGAGCGGAGCGCGTCGACGTGTGCCAGCCAGTCCGGGTCGGCGCCCGCCCCGGCGGTGAAGCCCGGCAGCCAGGCGGGCGGCGCGTTACGGATGTCCCCCGCTTCGAGCACCTGCCCGGCGGTCCGCTTCCCCGTCAGGAGCCCCATGGCGAGCGGGCTCCGGTTGATGCTGGCGAGCCCCAACTCATCGCAGAGGGCAAGCATTTCGGGCGCGTCCTGCACGACGTTGAGGCAGTGCTGTACGGCCGCGCAGTGCGGCCCCTCGGCGAAGAGGGCGGCGCGGGCCGGGTCGTCGGTGCTCCAGGCGTAGGCACGGATGAGCCCTTCCGTGACCAACTCCTCGCACACGTCCCGCAGTTGGGCAGCGGCGTCCAAGTCGCCCTCGGACAGGTGCAGTTGGTACAGGTCGACATGGTCGGTGCCGAGCCGGGCGAGGGAGGCGGTGAGGGCGCGGCGAACGTACCCGGGGCTGTCGTCCTGACCGTCCGCGATCCGTGCCCGCTCGTCGAAGAGGTTGCCCCACTTGGTGGCGATCACCACCTCCGAACGGCGCTTGCCCAGAGCCCTGCCGAGGACGCGCTCGCTGTGTCCGGTGCCGTACACGTCGGCCGTGTCGAAGAAGGTCACACCCAGGTCGAGGGCGCGCCGCACTGCCCGTACGGACTCGTCGTCGTCGACCTTGCCCCAGCCGAGGGGCTGTCCGTCCGGGGCGCCCCACTCTCCCCCGATGGCCCAGCATCCGAAGCCGAGAGCGCTGACCTCGATGCCGCTGCGGCCCAGGGTCCGGTTCGCGAAGGCCTGGGTGGTGCCTGTGCTGTCGCTGTCCGTGCTTCCTGTGCTGTGAGTGGTCTCCATGGGTCAGGACAGTAGGAGTTGGAGCCCACTTCAGCGCAAGGGGGTTGGGCAGGGGGACGTCCGGTCAGGCCTGGCCCGTCTCGAAGCGGAGGATGCGGCCGTCGTCGACGGTGAAACTCCACTTCGTGCGCATCTCGCCCCAGGTGTCGTTGCTGTAGTTGGCGACGAGGACGCGGCCCTCCCTTGACTCGTTCGCGACGTCCATGTGCCCGTGGGAGGAGAAGATCTCGCGCTCGGTCCAGTCGGCGAGGTCACGGTCGGAGCCGTCGTCGGACATGGTCGCGCCGGGTGCCAGTACGGCCTCGAAGGCCTCGCGGTCGTGCGCGTTCACGGCGTTGACGAAGGCCCGGACGGCCGGGTCGCTGAGCTTGGCGGTCTGAATCGTCATGCCGGTCACACTGGCACCGCCCCCGGGCACCCGCCACCCGAACGGCAGGCACGAACGGCCCCCTCGGGTGCGGTGGGCGTGATCGGTGCGACGGTGGAGGCATGACCTGTGACGACCGATACGACCGGCGTGACCTGGGCCTGCTGCTGCTCCGTCTGGGTACGGGCGGGGTGCTGGCGGCGCACGGCGCGCAGAAGCTGTTCGGCTGGTTCGGCGGGCACGGCCTCGAAGGCACCGGCGCCTTCATGGAGTCCGTCGGCTACTCGCCCGGGAAGGCCAGCGCCACGGCGTCGGGCCTCGCGGAGACGGGCGGCGGCGCGCTGCTCGCGCTGGGCCTCGCGACTCCGGCGGCCGGAGCGGCCGCGGCGGGCGCGATGGTGGGTGCCACCGCCGTCCACGCGCCCAACGGGTTCTTCAACACGGGCGGCGGCTACGAGTACGCGGCCACCCTGGGCCTCGCCGCGGCGGGCCTCGCGGTGACGGGCCCGGGCCGGCTCTCCCTGGACCACGCGCTGGGCCACGTACTGGATCGCGGCTGGATGGTCCCGGCGGCCCTCGCCGGAACGGCTGCGGTCACGGCGGTGGTCGTGGGGGCGCGCAACCGGCGCGTGCGGGAACGTCAACAGGGCACGCAGGACGCGCTGTTCGAGGAGTAGGCGTCGAGGTCATCGTGATCGTGGGAGGGTTCCCCCATGGCTGATGACGACGTCTGGGCAGTGATCGACGACCTCTGTACCTGGCTCGACGCCAACCAGGTCCATCCCGACCGTGAGGCCCTGCTCCTGCGCATGCTGAAACTGACCGAGGAGGTCGGCGAGGTCGCCCAGGCGGTGATCGGGGCGACCGGCCAGAACCCGCGGAAGGGCGACAGTCACACGTGGGACGACGTCCGGTCGGAACTGTGCGACGTCGTCATCACGGCGATGGTGGCCCTGCGGACCCTCACTCCCGACACCCGCGAGGTCTTCGCGGCCCACCTGGAGCGGGTCAGGGAACGCTCCCTGAACCCGCCCCCGGCGACGGCCGGTTAGGACTCGTTCACCCGGACCCGTCCGTCAGGAACCGCTCGTCAGGAACCGTCCCCGTTCGACCGTCCGAAGAACTCGATTTCGGCGATGGCCACCTGCTTGTCGCCGGACGCCGCGTGCGCCGAGAGGATCACGAAGCGTACGGAGGTGACGGAGCCGACGCGGAAGGCCCGGGTCTGGGCGCCCGCGCCCTGGTCGAGGTTGAGGATGCGGGTCGTCTTCTTTCCGTCGGCGGTGGTGATCTGTGCCTCGACGCGCTTCGGGAGCGCCGACTCGGACAGCGTCTCGGCGCGGGCGGAGACGCCGGGCGTGATGAGGACGTCCAGCAGCCGGGTGGGCTCGGCGAAGCGGGCCTCGATCCACTGGCCCTCGCCGGACTGGGTGACGCCGGGGCCCCACCAGGTGTTGCTCCGCTTGTCGAAGGCCAGTTCGGGCTTGTGGCCGGGGTAGGAGCGGGACGCGATGACCTTGTCCGGGTCGGCCGGGGCGCGCTTGGCGAAGTGGTCGCGTACGCCGTTCACGGCATCGCCGACGTTCATGACGGCCGCGACAAGGAGGGTCAGCACCAGCGCGCCGACCACCCAGTTCCAGACGCGGCCGAAGCCCCGGCGCAGTCGCGGTCGGTCCCCCGCCCAAGGGGTCTCGCCACCCCGCAGGTCCAGCAGCCGGCGCCACCACGGAAGCCGCCGGCCGGGCTCGCCTCCGTCCTGGCCCTGCATCGGCATGGCGCAGCGTCCGCAGAAGTGCCGGTCGGGCATGTTCGGGGTCGCGCACCAAGGGCACGGCAGGCCGCCCTGTACGCCGGGGTCCCGGCCCGGGGTGCGGACCTGCGGGCGGTCGGCGACCGGGAGGCCGGGCAGCACGGGTGCGACGGAGGGCTCCGGGGCGGTCCGGGGCTCGGGGTCCGAGACCGGCACGAGGAGGGACCGGACACGGGCCGCGGTGTCGTCCGGCTCCGGCTCGGGGGCGGGAGCCGGAGCGAGAGCGGGAGTTGGAGTGGAAGTGGGCGCGGGGGTGGTCGCCCCGGTGGGTACGGCGGGCTGGGGCAGGGTGTCCGCGTCGGCGCCCTGGGGCGGTTCGGGGGTGGCGGGGTCCGCCGACCGGGGTGCGGGCGCGGATTCGTCCAGCCGGGCCAGGGCGGTGCGGGGCACCCCGGTGCCGCCGGGGCCCGAGCGGGCGAACGCGTCCCAGCCGGGAGCGGGAGCGTCGGCGCTGCCGGACGGTCCGCCGCCGGACCTGGTCTCCTCGCGCACGCCCGCCGCCACGGCGGGCTCCCCCGCCGGAACGGACACGGGCTCGCCGGCACCGGCACCCCTGGCGGAGGCCGCCCGGCTCTCCTGGTCGGCCCTTCCCGCGCCCACTTCCCGCCGTTCGCGGTCCTCGCGGTCCGGCCGCTCCTCACGGTCGGACCAGCTCAGCACCGCCCCGCAGGAGTCGCAGAAGGATTGGCCGGGCTCCGCCCGTGTTCCGCATTCGGCGCAGCTCTGGCTGGTCATCTCTCCGGGGTCCTTTCGGCGACGGTCACCTTGACCGTGTAGGGCATGTGGGCGGGACGGGCCGCGGCCACGAGGCTGTCCAGCCGGTGTTCGTCCGCGGGTGTCGGGTCGGGCAGCCGCAGGGCGACGTGCAGATGGGGGCGGGGATCGCCGGGGACGGGCCCGAGGGGCCGGGCGTGCCAGTCGGCGCCGCCGCTCTCGGTGATCTCCGGGACCACCCCGAAGGCGAGCCGTACGGCCTCGGACAGGCCTCGCCGGGTGCCTCGTACCCGGTGCAGATACGCGGCCGCGGCGACGGCGGCGCGCAGCCGGTCCTCCGGTTCGGTGCCGTCGATCTCGGCGCCGACCCAGCTGCCGAGCCAGCGCGTGAAGTCGAGGGGGGCCAGGGACGGGGTGAAGTAGGAGTCCAGGCAGTCGAGGGCGCTGAGGATGGGCGCCACGACGTCGTCGAGACCGCCGACGAACCGCTGGGCCAGGTCGTCGTCGGCGAAGACCGCCGGGAGCATCGCGCCGATGGGCGCGGAGGAGCCGAGTCCGTCGATGGAGCCTCTCAACGGGTCCTCCCTGTCCGCTCGGCCTGCCGGGTCTGTTGCGTCTGTTGCATCTGTTGCGTCTGGCGGTCGCGCTTCCTCATGCGCTGTCCCCGATGACCCGCACCCGGTGGTCGAAGGAGAAGACGAGGGAGGGCGGGGCGAGGTCGATGCGGTTCGTCGCCTCGCCGCGCTTGCCGGTGAGCGGGTCGGCGGGATGCAGCTGCACCTCGTCGACCAGTTCGACACCGGGTACGCGTTGCAGGACCGCGAAGACCTCGCCGGACTGCACGGGACGTCCGAAGGGCCAACCCTTGCCGTCGGCGCCGCCGGTGAGCGGATCGAGGTGGCGGTAGAGGGCGTCGTGCGCCTTCCGGCGTACCCGGTCCGTGTCGACGCCCCGGAAGGCGTGCACCGTCGCGACGACGGTGACCCCCTGGTAGAAGGGCGGCCCGACCGCCAACCGCGTCCCGATCAGGCGCCGTTCGTCGAGATAGCGGGTGATGCGCTGCAACAGGGCGTCGCCGGGGACGAGTTGCTCGAAGCGCAGCCGTCCGCCGGGGTCGGGTACGGCCTGCGGTACGACCAACACCCGTACGGCGTAGGCCCCGTGCTCGCCCTCGTCGCCCTCCAGGCAGGTGATGCGGGCGGTCTCGGGGGCGGCGCGGCGGGCGAGTTCCTCGTAGTCCCGCAGGGTGACGGCACGTTCCTGGGCGCGCAGCGTGATCGGCGCCCTGACCTTGGCCTCCGCGACGGTCTCGCCGTCGACCCCGCCGCGCGCGGCCTCCCGGTTGACGACTTCGGAGACGTACGGGATCGAGCTGCGCAGCACCTGTACGGCACCTCGGGCGACGTTGCCCCCTTTGCCGCCGCCGGTGCGGTAGCGGCGGGCGCGCAGGACCGCGCCCTTGGGCGGGACGGCTCCGTACTGGCGCAGGGTGCCGTCGGGTTCGCGGACGGCGGGGCCGAAGGCGATCTCGCCGGTCGCGGCGTCGAGGGTGAGGTGGCGGTCGTCGGGGGCGGAGGCGGAGAAGTGCGGGACGACCTGCCAGTCCGTCCACCCCTCGGGGCCGGCGGCGGACTGGACGAGTACGGGCGGGTCGTCGCCGACGACGGGCGAGTTGGCCAGTCGCAGCCGCTGTCCGGGCAGGCCGTTGGACTCGCCGAGGGCCTCGTCGTACACGGTGTCCGCGTGGACCGCACGCGTGGTGCCGCCCATGGTGAAGGCCTCGGCGGACCGGATGGTGGGTGAAGTGGTGTAGAAGGGCTGGTTGTTGAGGGGCTCGGTGACCCGGCAGCGCAGCCAGCCGGCCTCCCGGCCGCCGGTGCGGGAGAGGGTGTGGCCGCCGGGGACGTGCAGGACGACGTCGCCGGGCCGGTTGAGGCCGCCGGTGCCGTCCCGGTGGACCTCGCAGGCTGCCCAGCCGTCCTCGGTCCACGCCTCCCACAGCAGCGGCGGCTGGCGCGGGTCGACGCCGACGCCGTCGACGCGGCTGTCGAGGTCGAGGGCGACCGCGCAGTGCGGTATGGCAGCGCTCAGCCCGAACAGCATGCAGTCACCGGGGCGGGGGGCCTCGGCGAAGCAGAGCACGTCCTTGCCCTCGGTGAGGTCGGCGGTCCGGTCGGCGACGGGCGCGCCCTCGTTCTGTACGACGAGGTGCTGCAACTCGCAGGGAACGACGGCGAGTTCGCGTTCCGTGGCGAAGACGACGGCTTCCTCGCTCTCGGTGCGGAGCGTGGCGGCCTCGGTTCCCGACGGCAGCAGCACCGTCTCCTCCTGGGGCGCCGACAGCCAGAACGTCACGTCCGTGCGGGCGGCCGAGGGCGGGAAGAGGGTGATGCCGACGAGGTCGAGGAAGGCGAGGTGGTTCTTCTCCGGAACGCGGTTGAGGCGGTAGACGATCTGGTCCGCCATGTGCGCGACCGTCTCCACGAGGGTGACGCCGGGGTCGGAGACGTTGTGGTCGGTCCACTCCGGGGCGCGCTGCTGGATATAGCGCTTGGCGTCGTCGACGAACTGCTGGAAGCGGCGGTCGTCAAGGTTGGGTGAGGGCAGGGCCATCGGTGATCAGCGGTCGCTTTCAGGGGAGTTGCCCGTGTCGCCGGACGCGTCGGGCCCCTCGTGGGAGGGGATGACGTAGAAGGGGAAGACGAGACTGCGCGGGTTGTTGGTGCCGCGGATCGAGTAGCGGACGTCGATGAACAGGACGCCCTGCTCGGCACCGGCGGTGACCTCGACGTCGTCGACCTCGATACGCGGCTCCCAGCGGTCGAGGCTGGAGTACACCTCGTGCTGGATACGCCCGGCGGTGGCCTCGTTGACCGGCGCGAACACCAGGTCGTGGATGGCGCAGCCGAATTCGGGCCGCATCGGGCGTTCCCCGGGCGCGGTGGCGAGGACGAGCCGGATGGCCTCCTCGACCTCCCGTTCCCCGCTGACGAGGGCGATGCCCCCGGTGGGCCCGATGCGCAGCGGGAACGCCCACCCGGAACCGACGAACTGTTCGGCCATCTTCGGGCCCACCTGCCTTCTTCTCCGCACGCTTGTGCGCACCAGGATCTTCTCGGCCGTCACGGGAGCGGATACGGCTTGGTGTTGACCGTCACGATGCCGTTCAACATGACGTTGAAGCCTCGAATGCCCACGTTGGCGACGGAGTTGACCTGGACGG
Source organism: Streptomyces sp. NBC_01390 (assembly GCF_045040105.1). NCBI lineage: Bacteria > Bacillati > Actinomycetota > Actinomycetes > Kitasatosporales > Streptomycetaceae > Streptomyces > Streptomyces sp. NBC_01390. Next base: position 3,516,934 of record NZ_CP109551.1, read on the forward strand.
AGCCGGCCCCGGTGAGGGAGGCGATCCCGGCCGCCTTGAGGCTGAGGGCGCCGACCGCGTCCACGTTGACCGCGCCGCCGAGCGACTTGAGGCTGACGATGCCCCGGCCCTGGAGGTTGAGGATGCCGCCGCTCCTGATGTTGATGGCCCGGCGGGCGCTCAACGTCAGATCGGTGCCGGCCTCCACGGACACCGAGGTGCCGCCCTTGATGCTGACGGAACCCTTGCTGTCCACGGTGATCTCGGTCTTGGTGCGGTCCAGGTTGATGGTCAGCTTGTCGTTGCCGCTGGCGATCCGCACACCCTGTTTACGGAGGCCGGTCTGCTGGCTGAGCAGGTCGACCCGGTTGCCCTCCCGGTCGGACAGGGTGTGCCGGATCGCCTTCTTCTTCAGCGGGTCGTGCAGCCACACGTCCTTGACGACGGTCGGCTTGTCCCGCCCGTTGTAGAGCCCGCCCACGACGAACGGATGGTCGAGTGCCCCCCGGTCGAAGGAGACGAGCACCTCGTCCCCCACGTCGAGCGGGAAGATCCCGCCCCCGCCCTTCCCACCGAGCTGCACGACCCGCGTCCAGTCACTCACGTACGCGTCGTCCAGCCAGGGGAACTGAAGCTTCACCCGCCCCTGCTTCAGGGGGTCCTCCACGTCCGTGACCAGCGCGTTCGCTACGCCGGGCAGCCGGGGCGCGGTGGTCGCGGCGCCGCCGGAGGTGAGGCCGAACAGGGAGCGCCACTGGCGTCCGCTGACCGTCACGAAGGTCTCGTAGTGGTTGCCCTCGCCGAAGACGTGCCGTACGGACGTGCAGGTGTACTTGCCCTCGAAGGGTTTGCCGACTTTCGCCAGGGTCACCGGCAGCCCGGGGCGCAGCTTCGGATTACCCCGCACGGTGACCTCCAGTTCGGCGAAGGAGGAGGTGACGTCCTCGGCGAGGGCGCCGGCCGCGAACTTGACCTCGGACTGACGGTCGTACGGCGTGTCGGTCTCGACGAGCACGCCCGCCTTGAAAGGCGTGTAGGCCTCCTTCGGCGTCGTGCCGATGCCGATGAGCGAGGTGGACGCGGCCGGTGCGGTGGCGGTGAGCTTCCTCTTGGTCGTGACGTCCCAGCCCCGGGCCTCGACCTTGGCGATCTGGTCGGCGGAGGTGACGGCGGCCCGGCAGCGCAGGATTTCGGTACCGGCCTCCAGCACGAAGGGATTCTTGTCACCCGGGGTACTGACCGGCGGCGCCCCGGACGCGGGGTCGGGCTTGAGGAACTGGAACTTCCCCTTGGCGTCCAGGGACATGACCATCTCGTTCTCGTCGGCGAGCCGCGCGAGAAAGTCCCAGTCGGTCACGTTGGCCTGGCTGATGAAGTCGTAGACGGTCTTGGTGGCCTGGATCTTTCCGACCGGAACTCCCGCCGTGGCGACGACCTTTCGGACGATGTCCGAGGCCGTCTGGTTACGGTAGGCGGCCACCCGGCTCTGCCGCATCAGCCGGTGGCCCGCGTCGTAGCCACGGATGACGGTGAGGGTGCCGACGCCGTCGTAGTCGGCCTCCATGCCTGTGACCTCGCCGGTGATCAACGGGTCGGCCTCGCCCTCGCCGCCGGCAACGGGCGCCAGGATCACGGGAGTTCCGAATTCGATATTGAGCTTGTCGAGGACCAGGTGTTTCGGGTCGAGGAAGGTGAGCCGGAAGGCCCCGGGCACCCCGGCCCCCAGGTCGATCCAGGCACCGACGAGCAGTGGGGCGATGTCGCGGGGCAGTTTGTCGTTCCGGATCTTGACGCTGATCGCGCTGGAGAAGGTGATCCCGACCATCAGTGGCTCGCCTCCTCCGCCGCCGGCAGGATGAGTTGGAGCCCGGTCGGCAGCCTGCCCGGGTCGTCGATGCCGTTGCGCTCGGCGATGGCCCGCCAGGCGGTCGCGTCCCCGTACTCCCGCCAGGCGAGCGACTGCAGCGAGTCCCCGGCGACGACCCGGTGCACGCGCTGCGCGGTGAGCGCGCCCGACGTCGGGTTCTGTCCCTTGGTCTTGCTGGGAATCTCGTGCAGATGCACCTGGCAGGTGGCCCGGATGGGCACACCCGTCGTCCCGAAGAGGCTGTAGGTCGCGTCCACGGAACTGACGTACGCCGTGAACCGCGCGGTGGAGAACGACCCCCACTCGAACACGACCCAGGGCGTCGACGACTGATTGGCGGCGATGCTCTTGGCGGTCGTCTCGCAGCAGGAGAAGAGCGCCTCGACCTTCTTCAGCACGCTGGTGCTGCTCGGGTCGTCGGACGAGTCGAGGAAGATCTCCACGGTCATCTCGCGCGGCAGCGGCCCCTGGAACTCCGGCAGCGAGCCGTCCCGGACAGCCGCCGTGGGAGTGGTCTTCCACTGGGCGCGGCGGCTGAGCGAGAGCTGGGAGGGGTTGAAGTCGAAGCTGAAGTTCTTGATGAGCGCGCCGGGTGTGGTGCTGTAGCCGATCGGCGGCTCGTGAATGGCGAGCGTGGCCCGTACCAGGCTCTTCCCGGCACCGCCCTTGCCGCCCTTGCTTCCTCTGGCCATGTGTGGTTCCTGCCTCTTCCCGTCCGCTCGCTCAGTCCGTGAAGCCGTGGTGGGTGATCTCCAGGACCTCCGTGGCGACACCCGGGTTCGCCGGGTCCAGGGAGGGGCCCTGCCAGCTCACGGGCAGTACGTCGATGAGCCCCCAGCGCGCCACCTCCGAACCGTCGGCGCGCAGCGCCGCGATCTGGGCGGTGGGGCGGGTGACTCCCGTGGTCACACTCGAGATCCAGGCGGCGACCTTGGAGGTGTCCGGTGTCAGCGGCCGGGTCAGCCGGATGTTCGAGAACGTCACCCGCGACGGCAGCGCCCACACGAACCCGTTGTTGCCGCCCTCCTGGTGGTGCTCGATCTCCACCGCGGACGACAGGCCCTCGCACCCGTTGAAGTACCCGAGGCTCTCGCCGTCGATGGTGAGGGTGAAGAAGATCGTGGAGCCCGGGTCGGTATCGGTGGAGGACATCGGGGCCTTTCAACTGACGTCTGGAGGTGCGGAGTTGTTCGTGCGGGTCAGCGACGGGGGTCGCGGAGTTTTCCGATGCGCTCACGGTCGAGACGTAGTTCGGTACGGACCTTGCGGGTGACCCTGTCGATCAGACGGTGGGTGAGTTGGTCGAGCTGGTGGTCGTTCAGCTCACTGACTTCGAAGGGAGGAGGGGGTGCACACTCCATCCCCTCCGCCTGCTGCGTCTGCTCGGCCTGCTGGTTCTGCTTTGTCTGCTTGGTCTGTCGTGACATGGCTTGGGTCGTGGGCCGTGCCGTCTGGGGTGCGGGTGCGGCCCTCCGCTGGATACGGACGGCGGTGGGTACAGCGGGGAGGACGGGCGGTGCGGGCTGCGCGGGGGCAGCGCCGGTCATCGCCGGACGCGACGGAGTCGGCGAGGTGGAGTGCGTGCGCTGTACGGGGGTGCCGGCGCCGGGGCTGTGCGACCCCGGCGCCGGCGGTGGAGCGGAGGCGGGCGCGTGACGAACGGGGGTCGCGACCGCCTGCCCCACGACGGGCGGCGCGGAACGCCTCAGGGGAGCGGCCTTGGGCGCGACGGGGAGCGCCTGGGCGGGGCGTGCGGCGGGGGGTGGGGCGGGGAGGGAGGTGGTCAGGGGGTGGGCGGAGGAGAGCACTCGCTGTATCTGCGGCAGGGCAGGGCGGGCGAGTTGTACGGCGGCGGGGCGGGCGGGGGGTGCGGAATCCACGGGGGGTGCCAGGCGGGTTGGGGGTGCGGGTGGTACGTGGGACGCGTGAGGTACGGGGGCGTCGATCGGCACGTTCGGCGCCGGGTGGGTCGGCGAGGAGGCTACCGGGGTCGCGAACGGGGTCGGGGCCGGCGTCGGCGCGAGCGGCTTGGCCTCCGATGCGGCAACTGGGGTGTTGGGTACGGAAATTGCGGGCGCCCCGGGTGTCGCGACGGCACGCTGGATCGGCACGCCGGGTGCGGGGATGGGCATCGGCGCGACAGGGGTGCCCGCGCTCGGTGCGGGGCTGACTCCGGTGACGCCCGGGGGCGTTGGCGCGGCGGGGCGGCTCAAGGGGGCCGCGCCTGCGGGCGGTGCGGAGAGCGGGGCTCCCAGGGCGCTACGCCGACGGGGCGTACTCGGTGTCGGGGCGGCCGACGTGGGAGTGGGGGTGGAGGTGGGCGTGGGAGTCGGCCCTGCTGTGCGCCGGGGTGCTGTGGCGGCGGTCCGCTGGATCGGGGCGGCCAGTCCGGCCAGGGGCTTGTGCTGGGCGGGGGGCGCGGCGGGGGTGACCGGGCTCGGGGTGGCGGTGGGGTGCGAGGGCGCCTGGGAAGAGGCGGGCCTCGGGGCGGAGGAGGCGGCCGGGTTCACGTCACGGTGGGAGGGCGCCTGCGGGGTGGCGGGCGTCGCGGTGGCGGACGCGGTGTCCGACGGTCGGGCTGTGCCGGCGTGCGGTGGCGCCTGGGTGGAAGCCGGCGGCACGCTTCGACTGACGGGGACGGGGACGGGGGTGACAGCGCGTGGGGCGCCGGGCGCCGCAGGTCCGGATTCCCCGGGCGCGGAAGTACGCGTCGGGGGCGTCGAGTTGGCGGGTCCTGTGGCGGCGGACGCCGACTGTCGAACTGGGGCGCCGGACGCCGGGGGCGGGGTCGTGGAAGCGGTGAGCGGGGTTGTACCGGGGGTCGCCGGAGCTGCCAGTCGCTGCACGGCGGAAACCGGGCTCGCGGAAGCAGCGGTCGGGCTCCCGGCGGTAGTCGCCGGTGCCACAGGTGTAGCGGTCCGACCGGTCCGACCCGTCGAGGTGGCCTCTTGTCGCACCGACGCCGGGTCGGCGGAGGCAGCGACCGGGGCCGCGGCGGTGGACGCCGGGCCCACGGGGGTGGGGTTCGGTCCCACGGGCGTGGAATTCGGTCCCACGGAGGTGGGCGTGAGTCGCGCAGAGGTGGGCGTCGGTCCCGCAGGGGTGGCCGTTGATCCCGCCGACGTGCCGACTCGCTGCACGGAATCCGGATTCGCGGGGACGGCGGCAGAACCCGCAGAACTGGCCGCCGGACCTGTCGGAGCGGCAACTCGCTGCACCGACACCGGACTCACGGAACGGGCGACCGGGCTCGCCGGCGCGGCAGTCGCTTCCACGGGGGTGGCCGCCGGAGCCGGGCTCCCAGAGGCTGCGACCGGAGCGGCGGAGGGGGTCGCCGGACTCGTGGAAGGAGTGACCGTCGCCGCAGGCGTGCCCGCCGGCCCCCCAGAGGTGACCGCTCGCTGGACCGGCGGGTTCCCTCCCGCCGTCGGACCAACCTGGGCTGTCGCTGGGGCGGCAGTTGACCCCGTCGGAGCAGCGGTCCGCTGAACCACGGGCGTGGACGGCGCCCCGGAAGCCCCGGACGACTCAATCTGCCTCACCGACACACCAGTTGGCGTGTTCGAGACCGCCGACCTCTGTACAACGGGTACAACGGCAGAGCCCGACGCCGGGGACACCGTGGGCACAGTGGATGCCGGAACAGAATCCCCGGACGCGGCGGCAACCGGCACTGTCGAGTCGACGCCGGACACCGCAGGGGTGGTCGGCGAGCCCGCAGTTGCGGGGCTCTCACCGGACGGCGCGGTAACACGCCCGACCGGCACGGGAGTTGACCTCGCCGTCGCGGCAGACCTCTGCACGGCAGCCGTATCCGTCGCCGGCCCCGGCGCCCGGGGGGTCAACTGGACGGACGCGGCACCCGGCCCCGAGGAGGCCGCAGTCGGCCGTACGGGAGGAGTGGCGGACTCGGTCGAGCCCACCGAGGCAGCGTCCACTTCCACCGAAGAAGAAGGAGAAGGAGAAGGAGAAGGAGAAGCCGAGGCAGTCGGGGAAGTGAAGGAAGCCAGGGATTGCGCCGACGCGTCCGACGCCTCGGCGGGGGCTCCCGGGACCACACCCGCAGCAACAGGCGCGACAGCGGATGGAACCCCCGGAGCAACCGTGCCCCCGGCGCCCCCGGAACTCCCTGGGTGCGCCGCCGCTGACTTCCTCGCCACCGGCAAGGTGCGCCGCTGCACGACCGCCGCACCGGAGACCCTGGTCAGCGGCACGCCCCCGGCCACAGGCGAAGCCACGGCAGCGGCCGAGCCCCCGGCACTCGCAGTTCCACCGGAGGCAACAGGCGCCACACCCGAAGCCGAACCGGAGCCCGGCCCCGGACCCGGAGCAGACGAAGACGCCCCGCCCACCGCCACCACCCGAGGTCCCGCCGGCCGAGCGACCGCCCCCGGGAACGCCACACGCTGAACGGAAGCCGCGCCGGACGCCACCGCACCAGAGGCAGCGGCACCTCCCGCAGCTCCAGGCGCCGCCTCCCCCGTCACGGCCAACGGCATTGACACCGAGGGCAGTTCAAGCCCAGGCCCCGGCCCCCGCGACTCGACGAGCGCTCCCCGTACCAGGCCGCTCGGCGCGTCGTCGAGGACGGCGTGGGAGAGCGTGCCGGTGAAGGACGGGTTCTGCCAGGTCGTGAGTCGGGCGGCGAAACCGGCGTCGGCGACTCCCGTACGGCCGACGGCGGTCGCACGCTGTATCGGCGGCAACGCGGACCACCCGGCCGCCGGGACACGCGACCCGGGAGGGGACGTGTCCCCTCCTCCGGTCTCGCCTCCGACCTCAACTCCCCTACTGGAGACGGCACTTGCCGCGCCCGGAGCCCCCTCGGCCCCACGGCGACGTGCCCTCAACCGGTCGACGATCCCCACGACCTCACCCCTCTCCCGCGCCGCGCGTGACAAGGGCCGCGATCCGGTCCGTGTAACGGCGCCGGTCGCGGTGTTCGAGGTCGAGGATGTCGTCCATGCTCCAGTGGAAGTGGTAGGCCACGTACGCGATCTCCTCGTACAGCCGGTCGCTCGCGTACGTCACGATTCCCCCAGGCGGCTCCCGCCGAGTTCGACTTCGAACGGCTGCTCGCAGTGCGGGCAGGTCACACCGGCTCGGGTGTGTCCCTCGGCGTTGATCTGCCGGTAGAAGTCCTGGAGGAAGGCGAGGTCGGAGGCGAACATGTTCTCCACCACGCCGTCGTGCACGAGCGGCAGCGAGCCGAGGCGGGTGATGACCCGGCCGAGCAGGACCACCGACAGGTACGCCGGGTTCTCCTGGACGCGCATGTCCCGCAGGGGGATCAGCTCGTCCCGGGCCGTGGCCAGCCGCATCACACCGTCACGATGCACCGTGCCGGTCTCGTCGACGTACCCGCGCGGCAGCTCGAACTCGAACTCGGTGCGCAGCCGTTGGGGAGCCGAGGCGGCGGCGACCTGTTCCGTCGCCGGGGCCGCCTCCGCCCCGGGGAAGGCCGGACCGGGGTCGGCGATGGCGGCCCCGGCCGGCCTGGGAGCGGTACGACGCATTACTCGATGACCAGTTCTTCGAACGTGATCGTGACCGTCTCCTGCAGCGCGGACGCCTCGCCGGCCTTCACCGTGCTGGTGTCGATCTTGCTGCACCAGGCGTTGCGCATGTTGTAACGCTTGACCGGGTTGTTCATGTAGTCCATGACCATGATCGTGGCGTTCTTGCGGGCCGTGGACATCTGACCGGCGACCGACTCGGTGATCCACTGGTTGAAGGCCGCGGACTGGGTCATCCCGCGGACGACCGTGCAGGTGCCCGCCTTCTTCACGCCCGGCAGCTTCTTCGTGACGGGCTTGCCCTGCGCGGAGACCTGCTGGTACTCGATGACGTCCTGCTCGATGCTGAGGCCGCTGACCTCAGCGAGGTACTCGACCATCACGCCGTCGATCTGCAGGCCGAAATTGTGTGAGGTGAGGGCGTCACCCGGCTGGAGACTCATCTGGCTCTCTTAACTCTCTTGACTCTGGCTGTTTCAGGAGGACTTGACGATCACGCGCGAAGCCGGAAGGTGGGCCTACTCCTCCAACTCGCCGCTGCCGCCCGAGAACTGGGCCAGCCGGAAGATCACGAACTCGGCGGGCTTGACCGGTGCGATGCCGATCTCGCAGACGACGCGGCCGAGGTCGACCGACTCCGGCGGGTTGGTCTCCTCGTCGCACTTGACGTAGTACGCCTCCTCCGGCCGCTGGCCGAACAGGGCACCGCTGCGCCACTCGTTGACGAGGAACGCGGAGACGTTGCGCCGGATGCGGGCCCACAGCTGGTGGTCGTTCGGCTCGAAGACCACCCACTGGGTGCCGATCAGGATCGACTCCTCCAGGTAGTTGAAGTAGCGGCGCACGTTCAGGTAGCGCCAGGCCGGGTCGGAGGACATCGTGCGGGCGCCCCAGACGCGGATGCCCCGGCCCGGGAAGGCCCGGATGCAGTTGACGCCGATCGGGTTGAGCAGGTCCTGCTCACCCCGGGTGATCTGCATCTCCAGGTCCACCGCGCCGCGTACGACCTCGTTGGCGGGCGCCTTGTGCACACCGCGCTCGGAGTCGTTGCGGGCCCAGATACCGGCGATGTGGCCGCTCGGCGGGATCATGCGGGCATGGCCGGTGGCCGGGTCGAACGCCTTGATCCACGGGTAGTACAGGGCCGCGTACTTGGAGTCGTAACCGGCCGTCTCCTGGCGCCAGACACGGATCTGACGGGCGTTCAGGCCGGGCGGCGGGTCGATGACGGCGACGCGGTCGCCCATCAGCTCGCAGTGCGCGATCAGACCGAGCTGGACCGCCTTCACCTGCTCCAGGTCGATCGCGCCGCGCTGGTACGCCGCCATCAGGTCGGGCACGGCGACCATCGACACCTCGTCGACGGCCTCCAGGCCACCGAACCCGGTGCGGTCGGCGGAGTCGCCGAGGTACTCGGCCGCGCCGGCGTGCTCGCCCTCGTTCTCCGCAGCCGCCGGAGCGACCGGGGCGGGGGCGGCCGGGGCGGCGAGCGCCACGGTCTGGTTGTCGGGGCGGGCGAGCTGCGCGGCAGGCGCCGTCTCCTGCACGGTGATGAGCTTGGAGCGCTCCTTCACCTGCGTGACGACGTAGTTGCGGCCGCCCTTCTTGGCGGTCACGTCGAACGTCTCGACGGCCTTGTCGCCGTCCTTGACGATCAGCTTGAACCGCTCGGCCGGGCCCTCGCCCTCCGGGTCGGCGACCTCGACGCTCAGCGAGCCGCCCGCTATCGCGGTCACGCTGAAGGTGCCGAGCTGCTTCGGCTCTCCGGCCGGCAGCGCCGCCCGGTCGCCGGCACCCGCGACGGCCCTGGTCGGCGTGGAGCCTCCCGCGACACCGCCGGACGCACCCCCGACCCGGACGACGTACGCGGCCGAGCCGCCGTTGTTGAAGAAGCCGTAGACGCTGTGCGCGAGGTAGTAACCATCGGTGAAGTCACCGAAGGCAGCCACGTACTGCGTCCAGTTGGTCACCAGTGTCGGCTCGTTCAGCGGGCCGGTCGGCGCGAGGCCGACAAAGGCCGCGACCGAGGTGCCCACTCCCTCGATCGGACGTGAGCCGCTGGCCACCTCCTCGACGTATACGCCGGGCGACAGGTAGGACGGCATGCTCTGATCTCCTCGGGGTACGAGACAGGACACCTCTCACCCTCACGCGCGCGTCCCGTCCACCGGAACGGCCTGCAGTACCTGGTGAGGGGCAACTCCCGTGCCCACAAGGGCAGTCCAGGAGGGCCTGCGGCCCCGGGCCCCGTCCGCCCTGCCCGTACGTCTGCCCCTTCGGCTCTCCCCGCAACCCGCCCGCACCGGTAAGGCTGGGGGGCCGACCGAACCGGGCCCGGCGGGACCCGCCCCAACCGGCCCGAACCGGACCGGAATCGGACCGCTCGGGGAGCGCGGACGTCGCGGCCCAGATCTCACCTACACACCCGGGAAGTGAACAACCCAGTGAGCCTTTGGACTTCCCTGGAGCCTGCCTCCGCGACCGTCGACCCCGGCGGCAGTACGACCGTCCGACTGCGCCTGCGCAACACCGGCGACGTCGTCGACGAGTACCGCTTCGAGGCGGTCGGCCCCATCGCCCCCTGGACCCAGGTGGAGCCGCAGACGGTCCGCCTCTACCCGGGTACGACGGGCACGGTGGACCTCACCTTCGCCCCGCCCCGCACCCCGGACGCGACGGCCGGCCCGAACCCGTACGCCATCCGCATCACGCCCACCGAGCACCCGGAGGCGACCACCGTCCCCGAGGGCAACCTGACGATCACCCCCTTCTCGGAGGTACGGGCCGAACTCGTCCCGCCGACCGTGAAGGGCCGTTTCCGGGGGCGCCCCAAGCTGGCCGTCGACAACCTGGGAAACACCAAGCTGACCGCGTCCATCAGCGGCAGCGACAACGGCGACAACCTCTCCTACGACATCCACCCCGGCAGCATCCAAGTCGCACCGGGACGTGCGGTGTTCGTCGACGCCCGCCTCAAGCCGCGCCAGATCATCTGGTTCGGCAGCAAGGAAGAGCGCCCGTTCAAGCTCGCCGTGCAACGCTCCGGCGCCGTACCGATCGACGTCGACGGCACCTACGTACAACGCGGCTTCCTGCCCCGCTGGCTCGCCACCTTCCTCGGTGTCTTCCTGGCCCTCGCCATCACCTTCGTCATGCTCTGGATCTCCTACCGGCCCCAAGTCAGCACGCGGGCCAAGGAGTTCACGGAGGCCGGCGCCGTCAGCACCCTTCCGCCGCCGAGCCCCACACCCGCGCCGCCCAGCGCCCCGCCCGTGGTGCCCAGCCAGGAGCCCGCCCAGGAACCCGTCGTGGTCCCGCCCCCGGCGGCGGCGACCCCGGCAGCGGGCGGCGGCGGGGGCGGTAGCGGCAGTGGTGGGGGCGGTGGCGCACCGAAGAAGGAGACGAAGCCGCCGAAGCCGCAGGTGGTGACCGCCGCCGTGGCGGTGACGCGGCTGGCGGCGCGCAGCAGCGGCCGGCACATTTGCTACCGCGCCTACGTGGCCGACCAGGGCTGGCAGGAGCCGGTGTGCGACGGCGCCGAGGCGGGCACGGTGGGCAAGGGGCTGCCGATCAAGGCGCTCAACATCGCGACGTCCGGCACCAAGGGGAACAAGGGCAGCGGTGCCTTCCAGTTCAAGATCTGGAAGGACACCAAGTGGACGCAGGTCGTGGACGGGGTGGACAACTACCTCGGCAGCACCAAGGAGTCGGACGAGCCTCTGCAGGGCTTCACCATCCAGGTCTTCGACGGCAGCGTCTGCGGTAACCCCCATGTTGCGGACGCCGGTTGGCTGGGCGTGGTCTGCACCGACCCCGGCAACTGGAAGTACATCGGGAGCCGTGTGGAGGACCACAAGCAGCTGGAGGCGGTCCGCTTCACCGTGTGAGCCCGGCAGCCCCGCGACACCGACATCGACATCGACGGCTTTAGTGTCGATGTCGGTGTCCGGGCGAGGGCCCGCCTACCAGGCGCCCTCGCCCGGCACCAGTCGCCCGGCCTTCCTGTACTCCCGTTCGGCGCCCTCCAGCAGGTCCGCCGTCGTGACCGGTTCCCCGCGTCCGGCGGCGGAGTAGGCGGCCGTGACGACGGCGCTGCGGATCGAGCCGCCGGCCAGTTCGAAGGCGTCGGCGACCCGCGCCGGGTCGGTGTCGGGGGCGCGAGGCACCCGGGCCAGGCTGTGCTGCCACAGGGCGAGGCGCTGACCGGCGTCCGGGAACGGGAAGTCGACCACCAGGTCCAGCCGGCGCGTGAACGCCTCGTCGATGTTGGCGCGCAGGTTGGTGGTGAGCAGCGCGATCCCGTCGAAGGACTCCAGCCGCTGGAGCAGATACGCGCTCTCCATGTTGGCGTACTTGTCGTGCGCGTCCTTGACCTCGGAACGCTTCCCGAAGACGGCGTCGGCCTCGTCGAAGAGGAGCACGGCGTCGGTACGGTCGGCCTCGCTGAAGATCCGTTCGAGGTTCTTCGCCGTCTCACCCACGTACTTGTCGACGACGGACGACAGCTGAACCACATAGAGATCCAGGCCCAGTTCGGCGGCGACGACCTCGGCGGACAGCGTCTTGCCGGTACCGGACTCCCCCGCGAACAGTCCGAGCACTCCCCGGCCCCGGCCGCCACCCGCGCTGAGCCGCCAGTCACCGAGGACCTGACCGCGGTGGCGGGCGCGCAGGGCGAGTTCGCGCAGCTGGGCGAGCGGCTTGCCGGGGAGGACTAGGTCCTCCCAGCCGACGTCGGGCCGGATACGCCGGGCATGCCGTTCGAGCCCGGACGCCGACTGCTGGCGGGCGGCCAGCCGCAGATGGTCGGCGGTGAGCGGGGTCCCGTCGAAGCCGGCGAGGCGCTGGGCGGCGCGGGCGGCCCGCGCGATACGGTCGGCGCCGAGACGGTACGGGGCGACGGTGGCCGCCAGCTCGAATCCCAGGTCCAGGCCCGGGTCATGGGGATGGTCCGGGCTCCGACGCAGGGCGTCCCCCCAGACGTCCAGCTGTCCCGCCCCCTGCCGGGGTGCCTCCAGCACCAGCGGATCGTCTTCGGACCAGTGCGGGTCGTACGGGCCGGACCCGGTGAGCAGCACGGGTACGTCCGACACGTTCGGCCCGGTCAACGCCCTTACGAGGGCTTCTGGTTGCTCGGGCAGGGGCGACACGACGACGACCCGGCCGCTGAGCCGCGCCTCACGCAGCAGGTCGGGGACCCGGTCCTCGGGCCCGGAGAAGTGCAGCGCGTCGAGTCCGGCGGTGTGCAGAGCCGCCGTGACGCAGGCCAGGCCGTCGCCCTCGCGATGTTCGCGCAGGTAGACAGTGGGCGGTCGCGGATCGCCGGGAGCCTTGCCGGTGAGCAGCGCGGCCAGTCTGTCAACGAACTCCGTCGCATAGGACGTAGACGGAGACGGAGACGAGGGCAGAGATGGAGACGAGGACGGAGATGAGGCGTACGGGGTGCTGGGCGCCAGGGGGCGTATGTGGCCGGCGAGGGCCGCGTCCAGGGTGTCGTCGCCGAGGAGGTGGGCGACGACCCGGTCGGGGACGCTCAACTGGCGGCTGGGAAAGGGGCGTTCGGGTTCCTCAATGGTCAGGAGGCCGAGCGCGGTCAGGGGCGCCGAGGGGTGGAATCGGGCCCTGGCCGCCGGCTCGTGCACCGGGAGTCCGCACAGGTCGAGGGCGAGGCCGGTGGTGGCCCGGCGGCGGCCGACGTCGTCGTTGAGATAGCCGTAGAGGGGCTCGAAGGAACGGTCGAGGTCGGGGGCGAGGGCGGTGAGGAGGATGTGGACGTCCAGGGCGACGAGGCCGAGGCGGCCGGCGAGACGCGCCATCGGGTCGTCGCCGTCGACCACCGGCGAGGGGCCGGGCAGCTCCTCGGAGGGGTCCTGCGGCTCCTGGCTTCCGGGCCGCAGGAGCAGGTGCCGTACCGCCTCCTCGGACAGATACAGCCCGCGCAGCGGATCGTCGGCCGTCGGGTCGTCGGCGCTGCGCGACTCGACCAACCGCGCGGCCTGGGCACGCAGTTGGGAGAGACGGCCGAGAAGCCCGGAGGTCACGGAGGCCCGAAGGGGCACAGAGGTGTCAGAGGTCACGAAGTACGCGTCCCCGTCTGCTCCGCCGGCTGCCCCGCCCGCCCTGCTTGCTTCCCTGTCCGCCCGTTCTCCAAGTGCCGTGGCTTATGGGCCCGTTCAGGGGAGTCCTCCAGCGAGCCGTCGATCGCGCGGACGCGGACGGCGGCGCCCTCCGTGACCGGGGGTCCGGCGTCGTACTCGGGGAAGGCCGGGAAGGGGGCCGTGACCACGAGGTCGAGGGACGGCTTGAGTTCACCGCCGAGAGCGGACCAGATCTCGGCCAGGGAGCGGGACTCCGTGTGGGTGCCGGACACGGACAGCGGGACGGAGAGGCCCAACTCGCGCAGTGGAGCCGGGAGTTCATCAGGCGGGAGCAGCTCGCGCGGCAGCAGGGTGACCAACGCGGCGGACAGGATGCGGTGTTCGTCCTGGGGCTGCTTGGTCCAGGCGGTGACGAGGTAGGACAGCCTGAACCAGCGGGGCGGCTGTCGGCGCCGGACGATCACGTCACGCTCGTCGCGGATGGAGACGGTGCCGCGCTGGCGGCGGGCGGTGTCCTCACGGATGTCGTACAAGTAGGCGTTGATCGCGGGGCCGTTGCGTCGGGCGGCCCAGTCGCGGGTCGGGGCGTCGAAGAAGACGTCGATGCCGGATCCGGCGAGGGCGCCGCCACCGAGCAGCCTCTTGAGGACCTCGTCCACCTCGTGGATCACTGTCGCGCTCCCGCCGCCCTGCCGTACCGCCGTGCCCTGCCGTACGCCCCGCTCGCCGTACCACCCTGGCTAGTTGGGCTTGTTGCCGTACGGGCGCGTGCCGATTCCGGTCCCCGGCGACGCGCGTTCCCGTACCCACGGCCATCGTGCAGTCAAGGGCGCCCGGCCGCGCAGGCACGCAAGGGACGGGTGACGGGCATATGTTGGTGTCCGCGCGCCGCTTCCGATTGCCCGTTCGATCAGATGTAGCCTTCGCGCAAGGCATAGGCCACGGCATGCGCCCGGTTGCGCAGATGCAGCCGTGTGGTGAGTCCATGCATCACGTTCTTGACCGTGCGCTCGGAGTAGGACAGCTTGCTGGCGATCTCCCCGGTGTCGAGCCCCTCGGCGACCAGGCGCAGGACATCGACCTCGCGCGGCGCGAGGCCCGAGGTGGGGGCACCGGGCTGGCCGGCCGCCGTGCGGTGCAGTGTGCCCACCTGGCTGATGAGCCGGCCGAGCAGGTCGGAGGGCAGGTCTCCGTCGCCCCGGGCGGCGGCGAGTACGGCCTGCGCCAGCCGGTGTCCGGTGGCCTCGTGGCGCCAGACGATGGCTCCGACACCGCACTCGATGACGTCGAGGAGTTCGTTCTCACGCAGCATGCCCACCACGAGGACGGCCTTGGCGCCCTCGCTGCGGACGAGTCGGCGCAGCCGGGACAGCGTCGTGTCGTCGAGGGTCTCGCTGACCAGCAGGGCCACGACGCCGGGTCCGCTGTCGGCCTCCTCCCGGAGCTCGACCACCGGGTGCTGTCGCAGCTGGCTGACCGCGCCGGCGCGCGAGATCGGGTCGCCCGCGTGCACGGCGACGGGTACGCGGCGTCCGGGTTCCGACGACGGTGCGGTAGTGGCCCTCGTGCCGGCCCCGGCCCCCGTGCCAGGGCCTGTGGTGCGGAGTGTGGTGCGCAAGAACTGCCCCCAGGGTCAGGTGCCGCCACCTTCGAGGGTCCGGTGGCAGACGTGCACAGCCCACACTTCTGTGGCTGATGGGGCACGCACAATCGTGGACCACCACGAGAGACACCACGAGATCGGCCACCAGTTCGACCACGAGACCGGCCGCTACCTACCCAAGACAGGAGGCAGGCATGCCCTCACCATCGTCCTCATCGCACTCGTTGCACTCGTCGTTCTCGTCGTCCTCATCGCTGTATGAGCGCCGGGAGGCCCTGGCGCTGGTTGCCGACGAGGCGGCACGCGCCCGCGAGGGAACGGGCCGCCTGGTCCTGCTGCGCGGCGCGACCGGCACCGGCCGTACCGCCCTCCTGGAGGCCGCCACCGAGCACGCGGAGACGCACGGCATGCGCGTCCTGCGCGTCCGCTGCTCCACCGGGGGCAGCGCGACCGGCGTCCACCTCCCCGTCATAGAGCAACTGCTCTCTCCGATACCGGAGTTACCCGTCCAGGCCCCTCACCCGGCCGCCCGGCTCTGGCGCTCGCTGCACGCGTACGCGGCCGAGGGCCCGGTGCTGGTCGCCGTGGACGACGTACACCTCGCGGACGAGGACTCCCGGTGCTGGCTGATCGAGGCGGCGCGCAGGGTGGACCGATTACCTGTACTCCTGCTGGTGACGGAGCGCAGTCAGTACGACGTCGACCCGCCGTCCGCCGGGCTGGTGCACACCCTCTCCCCCGCTCTCGTACGCACCCACACCCTCGCCCCGCTGAGCCGTGACGCGGCGGCGGAGCTGGTGCGGTCGGCCGTCGGCGACGCGCCGAAGAGGTGGGTGGCGGACTACGTACGGGCAAGCGGGGGCAACCCGCTGCTCCTGCGCGCCCTTTTGGAGGACCTGAACGCCACCACCGGCGCACCGGCCGCGCTCCCCGAGACGTGCGCCGCGCTGTACCCGGGGGCTTACCCGGCGGCGGTGGCCTGGTGGCTGGACTGCGCCGGGGCCGCAACGGCCGACGCGGCACGCGTGTTCGCCGCACTGGACGAGCTGCCGGAGGGTGCCGACGTCGAACTGTTCATCGAAACCGTCGGGGCCATGGGGGTGTTGGGCGCATCGGGTGCAGTGACCGCGTCGGGATCATCAGGGGCAGAGTCAGGGCCGGTGTCGGGGTCAGTCCCGGGGTCGGACCCGGCGCGCGTTCGAGGTTGGCTGACCGCCATGACCCGGCTGGGTCTGCTGCGCCTCGACGTCGACGGCCGTCCCCGCTACGCCCATCCGCTGCTGCGGGACGCGGTTCTCGCCGGCTGGCCCGCCGCCGACCGGCAGGCGGCGCACCGGGCGGCGGCCGAGGCGATGCTGCGGCGCGGCGACGCGACCGAGTCGGTGGCCGGGCAGCTCCTGCGGTCGGGCACAGTGGCCGAGGTGTGGGCGACGGACGCCCTCCTGGACGCGGCCACGGGCGCGGTCCGCGACGACCGCACCGACGACGCGGTGATCCTGCTGCGCCGGGCGCTGACCGAGCCGATGTCGGCGGGCCGCCGGGCCGAGGTGCTGACGGAGCTGGGCTCGCTGGAGTTCGCCGCCGTACGTTCCTCGGCGGGCATCCCCCGGCTCACGGAGGCGATGCGGCTGCCGGGTCAGCCCCGGTACCGCGTACAGGCGGCGGTGGCGCTGGGCACGGCGCTGGCCAGACGCGGCGAGGCACGCGCGGCGGTGACCCTGCTGCACAACCTGGACGGCCAGTTGACGGACCACCCGGACCTGCTCCGCACGGTCCAGACGGCCTCGGCCCTGCTTTCCGACCACGACCAGACGATCCGCGAGGAGACGTACCGCCGGCTGCGCGAGACCGCCGAACACTCCCCCCAGGCGCTCGGCCCCGCCGGCCGCGCCCTTCTCGTACGGTACGAGGCGACCGCGGGCCTGACCTCGGCGGACGCCGCCATGAAGCGCGTACGAGCCCTGCTCACGGAGCCGGCGGGCCCGCTGGCGGAGCCCTTCCTGCTCGGCACGGCGGCGGCGGTGGCCCAGTGGGCCGACGAACTCGACGAGGCCGAACGCCTGACGGACCGTGGCCTGACCGGCCAGCGCCCCACCCTGCTCCACCCGATGCACGAGGCCCTGCTGAACGTACGCGCGGACATAGCCGCCGCCCGCGGTGACTACGGCCGGCTGCTGCGCGAGCCGGAGTCGTGGCGGAGGGACGGGACGACAGAGGACGAGGACGAGGGATTCGGGTTCGGATTCGGGTACGGCCACGGGTGGGAGTGGGCGGCCGGGGCCGAGACGGAGCCATGGGGCGAGGCAGGCGACGAGAGAAAGCCCGCGACAGCACCAGGCCCCGGGAACGGAAACGGACCAGGGAACGGAGGCGGAAGCGGGAACGGTCCGACGAACGCGGAGGCGCACGTACTGCTCGCGCTCGTCGAGACCAGCCGCCTGGACGAGGCCTGGCGGCTCGCCGACGCCTTCGACCTGCGGGAGGCGCACGACTCCTGGGAGTTGAACCGTTTCCTGTACGCGCGAGGCGTGGTGCGCGCCGCCACCGGTGACGTGGCCGGCGCCCTCGGTGACTTCCTGGAGTGCGGGCGCCGCCAGTCCGCACGCGAGGTGCTGAGCCCGGTGGTCACACCCTGGCGAGCCGCCGCCGCCCAGTGCCAACTGACCCTCGGCCACCCCCGGGAGGCGCTCGCGCTGGCCGAGGAGGAACTGCGGCTGGCCCGGGTCTGGAACACCCCGCGCCTGATCGGGCGTTCACTGCGCGTACTCGGCACGGCGACGGGCGGGCGCCACGGCCTCGACCTGTCCGACGAGTCCGTACGGATCCTGCGGGACGCCTCCGTCGAGACGGAACTGATCCCGGCCCTGATCGCCCGGGGCCGCCAGCTCATCGCCGCCGGCGAACGCGCCCGCGCCCGCAAGTCCCTGCGCGAGGCGGCCGAACGCGCCGAACGCCTGGGCGCCGTACGCCTGCGCTCGGCCGCCGACGAGGCCCTACGCGAGGGCGGCGCCCGCCGTACGGCGACGACACTGACGGCGAGCGAACGCCGGATCGCGGAACTCGCGGCGGAGGGCCGCACGAACACGGAGATAGCGGAGTCCCTCCACGTGGCCCGCCGCACTGTGGAAACCCATCTGACCAGCACCTACCGGAAGTTGGGCATCCGGAGGAGGGGCGAACTAGCGGGGGCGCTGGGCCGCGCCCAGTAGGAGCGGTAAGGACGTGCTGCTCGACCGCAACCGCGGCGCGTCGTTCATCTCGATCCTGCTGCTCGGCGCGGGCATGTTCGGCGTCTTCCTCTTCCTGACGTACTACCTCCAGCAGTCCCTGGGCTACACGCCCATCGAAACGGGCCTGGCCTTCCTCCCGATGATCGCCGGCCTGATGCTCGCCTCGACGATGGCCACCACGGTGCTCATCCCCCGCCTCGGCCCGAAGCCGATCGTCCCGCTGGGCATGGGCCTGCCTGCGGCAGGCATGGTCTGGCTGACAGGGCTCGGCCCGACCAGCAGCTACGCCGGCGACATCATGCCGCCACCGATCGTGGCGGGCCTGGGCCTCGGGCTGGTCAAGGCTCCGGCGATGGCTCTGGCCACGGAAGAAGTGCGGGCAGAGGACGCGGGGGGTCGCCTCGGCGGTCGTGAACACGATGCAGCAGATCGGGGGCTCGCTGGGTACGGCGCTGCTGAACACCCTGTCCACCAGCGCGGTCACGAACTACATCGACGGCAGGAATCCCAAGGACCCCGCGGTGCTCGCCCAGGCCGGCCTTGAGGCGTACTCCACGGCTCACTGGTGGTCGGCGGCGTTCTTCGTGGTGGGGCTGGTGATCAGCGCGGTGCTTTGTCGGCGGGGAGTGCCGGTTGCGGATCCGGATGCGGCACCTGTGGTGCACATGTGAGGGACGGGGGCCTGAACGGGATCGGCATAGGGGTGCCCGGCGTTTGTTGAACGCCGGGAGACCCGATGGTGTTCATCAACGCCTGGCGGTCAGCGCCCCGATTGCCGAAGCGTGCGGCCCCCTTACAAAATCTGAGAAGGATGCTGTCTGGAAGAGCTCCCCAAGGCCATTACCGTCAGCAACGCACGTGCCAGACCGTCACGGATCCTGACCGACCTGCCGGAGTCCGGGGTGGATTCCGGCCCGGTACTGATCAGCGCCCACCGCAAGCCCCAGAGCGTCCTTCTGTCCGCCTTCGACTGCGACACCGAGGCATACGTAAGGGGTGACCTCGGCGCGGACACCTTTGTCGCCCTCGCGATCACCCGCCCCCGACAGATTTCGGAGCGGCGGGCCGGGTGAACGATCCGTACGCCATGCCCGACGGCGTCCTGCGCGACAAGCTCGCCGTCATCGCCGATCACCAGTTGCCCGCAGCAACAGAGGCTGACATCACCCTGGGCGCGTCTCGCCATGCTTCCGGTACGGATTTCCGTACCAGTCCGGTACGGTACTAAGTACCACTCTGAGAGAGGATGTGCGCCATGGCCCTCACCGCAAGCGAGGCACGCAGAGACCTATTCCCCCTGATCAAGAAGGTCAACGACGACCACGCGCCCGTACGCATCCACTCCAAGAACGGCGACGCCATCCTCATGTCCGCAGAGGACTACGACGCCTGGCAGGAGACCATCTACCTCCTACGCTCCCCGGCCAACGCCCGCCGCCTCATGGAAGCCGTCGCCCGCGACCGTGCGGGTCAGGCAGGGATCACGAAGACCCTGGACGAGCTCCAGGACCTGGCCGGTGACGCGTGAGGGACGTCAACTTCGACCCAGCCGCCTGGGACGACTTCCAGCACTGGCTGGAGACCGACCGCAAGATGGTGCGCCGCGTCGTCCGCCTCATCGCCGAGATCCAGCGCGACCCGTTCAACGGCATCGGCAAGCCCGAACCGCTCAAGGGAGACCTGTCCGGCTACTGGTCCCGACGCATCGACGACGAACACCGCCTCGTCTACCGGGCCGACGACAAACAGGTCAAGATCCTCAAGGCTCGATACCACTACACGGACTGACGTCGGCTGCGAAAATGCTGGTCACAGCCGCGCGTTGAGGACTGCAATCACCAGCGTCGCCTTGTGCTCAACGTAAGCCCGTCGCGACGATTCGGTGACTGGTTTCCTCGGGCACGGTTGAGATCGCCTCCCACGCCGCAGATGATGTCTACGAGCGTCGGAGATTGATCCGATGCCTGGCGGTCGGTAGCGGCTGAGCGGGGGCGTGGAGTGCTGCGACGGCGTAGCGGTGTACCGACTGGTGTCTCATGAGGAACCGTCTACAGCTGTTGCTTCAGGCCATGTTGGTGCTCGTCGCGAGCATGCTGGGAATCGTCACCAACTACGCCACCAACGAGAACAACGCGCCATGGCTCCTGCACCTGCTCCAGCGGGTCGCGATACCGGCCATCGGGCTGCTGATCGTCACGATGGTGGTGATGCAGGTCGTCGTCCATCGGCTGGAGAACCCCGCGCCTCCGCCGACGGACTGGTCCCGCGACCGGGTTCCGTACCCTGGGCTGGACGCCTTCGTGGAGGACGAGGCTGCGGTCTTCTTCGGAAGAGACGCCCAAAGTGAGGATCTGACACGTCGGCTGCACGAAGCGCAGGATCAGTCCGCCGACAGGTTTCTCGTGCTCGTCGGGGCCTCGGGAAGTGGCAAGTCGTCGTTGGTGAGAGCAGGAGTAATCCCGCGGCTGCGTGGTCGGCGGTGGTCCGTCCTTCCTGCCTTCTCCCCTGGCACCAACCCCCTCGCGGCCTTGGCTGCCGTCATCGCCACGGCAGATGGAGAGCGCGAACCGGCGAGCGCGGTGTTGCGGCGCCTCCGGCAGGACCCCACTTCACTGCTGGCGGAGTTGTCCCGGCTCCGTGGGAGCAGGTTCCGCCGCATGCTCATTGTCGTCGATCAGTTCGAAGAGATCGTCACCCTCGCCGGCGAACGGGAACGCACCCAGTTCCTTGATGCCCTCCATGCCTGCGTGACGCAGGATACGAGAATCCGGGTGCTCACCACCCTGCGTGTGGACTTCCTGGGACAGCTCCTGGGAACAGGCCACGCCGAACTCTTCCAGCATCCGGTCGCAATCGGCGCCCTCAGCAGGAGCCAGCTCGGACAGGCTGTGGAGCGACCGGGCGTCCTTGTGGGCCTGTCCTTCGCGCCAGGCGTCGTGGAAGCCATCGTCAACGATGCGGGCACGGACGACGCACTGCCACTGCTTGCCTATTTGTTGCAGGAGTTGTACTTCGCATCTGGCCCTGGAGAGACCGTCACCGAGGAGCTCTATCGGAGCCTCGGCGGTGTGGCCGGCGCCCTCGCACGGCAGGCCGACCACACTGTGGCGGAGCTCGGCTGCGGAGACGAGGGCATCGACTTCGTACTACGGGTGCTACTGAGATTCGTCACCGTTCAGGGCCAGGAGGTGGCCCGGCGCGCTGTACCGCTCGCCGGGCTGACGGCTCAGGAACGACGCGTCGTGGACGCCTTCGTCGACGCGCGTCTGCTGATGTCCGACGTGCGCGCAGGTCAAGAACCCCATGCCCAGGTGACGCACGAAGCGCTGTTCCGCCAGTGGGCTCCCTTGCGACAAGAGGTCGAGGCGCACTCCGAGCAGCTACGTCAACGTGCGGAACTCGAACGGTGGGCAGAGGACTGGGAGCGCTCCGGGCGCAGCGCCGACTACCTTCTCACCGGCGAGAGACTGACCCTGGCCCAGCGATGGCTCCTTGCCCTGCAGGAGGCTGGGCAGGCCTCGGAGGCAGCGCAGTTACTCGTAGAGTCCTCACAGCGGCGTGATCTCGCGTTCCTACGTCGCGTTTCGGACAGCATCGGGCAATATGCGCTCGGCGCCGCGCAACAGCAGCCGGAGCAGTCGCTTCTCCTGACTCTGGCCGCGCTGGGCGAATGCACGCCAACCCCGGCCGCCCGACGGGGCCTGATGACGGCTCTCGCAACAAGCCACCTTCGCACCCAACTCGACGGACACACCGACACCGTCCGGCACATCACCTGGTCACCGAACGGCCTCCTACTGGCCACGGCGTCGAGAGACGGAACCGCTCGAGTCTTCGACGCACAGTCGGGGCGCTCGCTGTGGGTCCTCCCTTCCGACGGTGTCATGGTCGAGGGCGTGGCCTGGTCTCCGGACTCGACCCGGATCGCAACGGTGGGCCGCGACTGCGTCGTACGGATCTGGGACGCCGCGTCCGGAGAGCCCCTGCGGTTGCTCACCGGTGCCACCGACATCGGGCGGCAGACCGCTTGGTCGCCCAACGGGCGCTGGGTTTCCGCTACTTCGCGCGACCGGACAGTGCGCGTGTGGGACGTCGAGACGGGAGACCTCGTCCACGAACTGCGGGGACACCGCGACGACGTGTGGGGCCTCGCATGGGCGCCGGACAGCACACGTCTGGCCTCGGCCTCACACGATCAGACTGCCCTCGTGTGGGACCTGGCTACCGGCACATCGGTGACGACACTGTCCGGCCATTCCGACTTCGCGGAGGGCATCGCCTGGTCCCCGGACGGACGCCTCATCGCGACCGGCTCCGGTGATCACACGGTGCGCATCTCCGACGCCGAGAACGGCGAATTGCGACTCCTGCTGCGTGGCCACACGGACTACGTCTGGAACGTCGCATGGTCGCCCGACGGACAGATGCTCGCCTCGGCTTCCTCCGACCGAACTGTACGGATCGTCTCCGCCCAGGACGCGAAAGTCGTCGCCGTCCTGCAAGGACACACCGACACGGTGTGGGGAGTGACATGGTCCCCATCGGGCGACCGGCTCGCCACCAGTTCCACCGACGGCACCGGACGTGTATGGGATCTACGTCCACGCGGCGCGGAAAGTCTGCTTCTCAACGGGCACCGCGGGCCCGTTAACCAGGCAGCCTGGTCTCACGACGACGCCCGCATCGCCACCGCGTCGGACGACGGAACGGTCCGAGTCTGGGACGCCATTACCGGCGCGCCCTCCAACCACGTGATCGAACAATCGGATCGCGTGTGGAGCACCGCTTGGTCACCACTCGACGACGGGCTGGCCATCAGCACCAACGACGGTGTCCTCCGCGTCGTCCACCAAGACCAGAACGACACCTTCAACGATCAGGAAGCCGTCGTCGAGTCCGTCGCCTGGTCCCCTGACGGCAGCCGCATCGCCACTGGAGACCACGACGGCACCGTGAAGATCTGGGCGGCCCGAGCCCGGGTGGTCCTGGCCTCCCTGACGGGACATCAGGACTGGATCAGCCGCATCGCCTGGTCCTCCAGTGGCCGTTTCCTGGCCAGCGCTTCGGACGACCGTACGTGCCGGCTCTGGGACGTTGCCGAATGCCGACAGCTCACGGTGCTGCGTGGTCACGACAACTACGTTGACGACGTCACATGGTCGCCCGACGAAGAGCGCATCGCCACGGCGTCCGGCGACTGGACGGCCGCCGTGTGGGACACCGCCACGGGCCGCCGTATCGAGATCCTCAAGGGCCACGAAGGGCGCGTCCGCGCCGTCGCCTGGTCCCCGGACGGCCGGCTCATCGCCACCGGCTCCGACGACCGCACGGTGCGCATCTGGTCGTCCACGACCTTCGAGGAGATCGCGCTTGTCGGAGTGCACCAGGACAAGGTGACCTCGGTCGCCTGGTCCCGGGACGGCACACGCCTGCTTACCGCATCCTTCGACGGCACCGCCCGAGTATGGCTCGCCGAGCCCGACTTCGACCGCTTGGAAGCGGGCGCCCGCGGCCGGGTCTTCCGCGTTCTCAACGACGACGAGCGCCGACACCACATGCTGCCGCTGGGTTCGTGATCACAACTGCGGATCGACCGGCTCGACCGTGCGGTCATCCGTGTGCACCAGATACTCATCCGGGTCGAGGTTCATCGCCTTCCGCTCCGGCGAGGCCCAGTAGAGCGCGTTACGTTCGGCGAAGGTTTCCGGGCCGTCGTAGGAGACAAGCCACACGAACTGGTTCCGCTCACGGTCCACCCAGGCTCCACCGATAGCGAAGCCCAACTCCAGGCGCAGCGGGACGATTTCCGCACGCCACCGCTCCACCCACTCATCAAGCATGCCGTCCCGGACGGTGTAGGTGCGCAGTTGGGTGGTCATGGGCATACGAGTCCTCCTGAGTTGTAGCTCTCGGACCGCAGAGTATGTGCCGCCGAACAGCCAGTGGTAGGTACCGAGATCTCGCCGCATCCTCTCGGCGTCCCCTGGGAAGCCCCCTCGTCCCGTACGCGAAGGGTGCGGATGTCGGCCACAGTCCCGAGCGGAGGCAGGGAAGTGTGCGGCGTCTCGACACTCTGCGCACCCACGAGTCCCCCACGGGCCCGGTATGCCCTTACGACCGTAGTCGCGCTCCCAGTCGATCACGAGCTGGACGGCCACGCCGTTTCAGCAGGCACCCGGCAACACACCTGCTTCCCGATTGCCGACCGCCGTACGCTCCACCCCGGCGCGAGCAGGTCGACCAGCCCAAGCCCCCGCCCCGTCTCGGCCTCCGCGCTGTCGAGCGGCGTCGCCCGACGCCTGGGCAGGGCACCCGGGTCCGGGTCGTGGACGTTCACCGCGACACCGAACGACGTCACGTACACCTCGACCACGA
This sequence comes from Streptomyces sp. NBC_01390, assembly GCF_045040105.1. NCBI lineage: Bacteria > Bacillati > Actinomycetota > Actinomycetes > Kitasatosporales > Streptomycetaceae > Streptomyces > Streptomyces sp. NBC_01390. Next base: position 3,541,602 of record NZ_CP109551.1, read on the forward strand.
GCGGTACGCAATCGCCGTACGCACGCACCGAGTTGCCCACGAGCTCGGAGAGGACAAGCTGCGCGGAGTCGACGGCGTCCGCTTCGACGCCCTGCGCCAACAGCTCGGCGCCTGCCAATTACCTTACGGCGCACAGGTTTCGAGGCGAGGCACAGAGGTGTGCGGCGAAACCCTGGGGGCGGGGACGGAGGTAGAAGCCAGGGACGGCCTGTGTAGCGGGCACGGTGGTGTCGCGGAGCGTGGGGTGCGAGGTGAGGGGTGCGGCGGGGTACATAGCGCCTCCTTGCGGCAACGGGCATGCCAGACCCAGCAATTGCAGTCCGCGCACACCGACTTGACTTCAGCGTGACGGTTTAACGCCTCTACTCGCAACCTTGTCACCCAAAATGCATACTCGACTCTTTGTTCTCGTCGCTTCGGTCTCATGACCGATGCCATGCTGTCGCCATGCCAAATGTGCGCCCAGTTCCCACCGTTCGCCGCCGACGCCTCGGCCAGTCCCTGCGGCAGTACCGCAATTCGGCCGGCCTGAGCCTCGACGTCGCGGCACAGACGATGGGCTGGATCGGCCCGAAGCTCTCGCGCATCGAGACAGCCAACGGCTACATCCGCCCCGGCGAGGTCGCCCCACTGCTCAAGGCGTACGGAGTGGTCGACCCAGAAGTCGTCTCCGCCCTGGAGTCCCTGGCCAAGGACGCGCGCAAGCAGGGCTGGTGGCAGACGTACAGCGGCATCGTCTCCCCCTCCTACGCCGACTACATCTCCCTCGAATCGGACGCCAGCAGCATCCGCGAATTCGCCCCGCTGCTCATCCCGGGGTTGCTGCAGACCGCCGCGTACGCACGCGAGAGCATCGCGGCCAACGCCATCACGCGCACACCGGAAGAGGTGGCGGCGCTGGCCGAGGTACGTCAGGCCCGCCAGTCCGTGCTTACACGTCCCGACGGCCCGCTGAAGCTATGGGCCGTGATCCACGAGGCAGCTCTCCACCAGCGGTTCGCTCTTCGCCCCACGACCATGCGCGAGCAGCTACGGCGGCTGCTCGACGTCGCGGAGATGCCTCACGTGACCCTCCAGGTGATGCCCTTGGAGGCGACGCCTCACCCCGGGAACGTCGGCGGTTTCAGCCTGGTCAGCTTCCCCTCGCCGATGCCTGACGTAGTACTACTGGAGAATCTCATCGGCTCGTCCTACGTTGAGGGCATCGGCGACGTTCGAACCTTCGCCGACGCCTTCGAACGCATCGTCGCGGCAGCGCTCCCGACCGATGACTCGTTGGCCCTGATCGCCGGCATCGAGGAGAAGCAGCGCAAGTGAGCAACAACCGCACGTCGGACCTGTATGCCACCGACCTGACCACGGCCGTGTGGCGCAAGGCGTCAACCAGCGGCGGAGAGGGCAACTGCGTCGAAATAGCCGAACTCCCCGGCGGTGCAAGGGCCGTTCGTGACTCCAAGAACCCCGGCCGCGGCCCCCTCCGCTTGACGGCCACGGAGTGGGCGGCTTTCCGGGAAGGCGTCGTCGCCGGACAACTGTGAGCAATGGCGCCGGTCCAGCTCGCGTCCAACCCCGACGTCTGCGACACAGCGCCGCGTACTCCCGGAGTGACCCGCCGCCAGTGTTGCCTGCAGGTGAAGTCGCCGCTCCACTCAGCCCTGCACATCGCGTGCACCCCCGAACTCTGCGTACCCCCTCCTGGTGATCCATCTGCTGACCTAGGATGACGAGAACCATCTCAGCGGCCCGACGGGCTTCCTGATCCGCCTCGCGAAAGCGCACGGCGGACATCGGAGGACATGCCCCCACCCGCACGAGTCTTCTTCGTGCTGCCTGGGGGCATTTCCTTGCTGTTCCGTGAGTCTGCGGCGTCCGTGGCCACCCGCATCCTCGAAGGGTCGTTGGCGCTGCATCTGACCGAGAATTTCCGTCACCAGCACGGCCGGAACGCCGGACAGGCGGAGATACGGTCCTGGGAACGCAGCCTCCCGGCACTGGTCAACGCACTCATGGAGGCCGGACTCGACAACATCGAGGTACTCATCGAGTACAGCCTGCCCCTCACAAGCAAGCGCGCGGACGCCGTACTCGCCGGCGTACACCCGACCACGGGCGAACCGTCGTACGTCGTGGTCGAACTCAAGCAGTGGAGCGCGGCCTACCCGGAAGAGGACGAACCTCTGCTGTGCCGGATCGACGCGTACCCGCAGCCCGTGCTCAACCCGATCGAGCAGGTCCGGGGCTACTGCGAGTACCTGTTGTCGTTCAACGGGGCGCTGGAGCGGATGCCGAAGTCTCTGGCAGGGGTGGCGTTTCTGCACAACGCGACCGAGTTCGGTGTCGCGGGACTGCGCAGCGTCAAGGAGGACCAGCGCGGCCGGATGTACACCGGCGAACAGCGCGGCGCCTTCCTTGACTTCCTGCGCTCCAGGCTCGCCGCGAAGCCCGGCGCGGAGGCTGCGGACGTACTGCTCAGCGGCAAGGTCCGGCCGTCCAAGCAGTTGATGGCCGTCGCGGCGGCCGAGATCCGCGACCGCGAGCAGTTCGTGCTCATCGCCGAGCAGCGGGTCGCCTACGAGCAGGTCATGTCCGCCGTGCGCAAGGCCAAGCGGTCCAACCACAAGCAGGTCGTCGTGGTGACGGGCGGTCCCGGCTCCGGCAAGAGCGTGGTCGCGCTGTCGTTGCTGGGTGAGCTGTACCGACGCGGGGTGACCGCTCTGCACGCGACCGGGTCAGCGTCGTTCACCAAGACCATGCGCAAGGTCGCGGGGGCGCGAAAACCCGCCGTGCAGCAGTTGTTCAAGTACTTCAACAGCTTCATGGACGCCGAGCCGAACGACCTCGACGTACTGATCTGCGACGAGGCCCACCGCCTCCGCAAGACCTCCGCCAACCGCTACACCAAGGCCGAACTGCGCACGGGCCGCCCCCAGGTGGCGGAGCTGATCGACGCCGCCCGGGTACCGGTGTTCCTGCTCGACCAGCACCAGGTGGTGCGGCCCGGCGAGATGGGAACGAAGGAGGAGATCAAACGGGCCGCCGCCGCACAGGGCCTCGAGTGCACGGTTGTCGAGTTGGACGGCCAGTTCCGGTGCGGCGGCAGCGACGCGTACGAGAAGTGGGTCGTCGACCTGCTCGGGCTGGAGGGCGGCACGCCCAGCCAGTGGGAACCCGACGGCAAGTTGGAACTGCGGACCGCCGAAAGCCCTCAGGAACTGGAGGACTTCCTCGTCGCTCGCCGTAAGGAGGACTACAGCGCTCGTATGTCTGCCGGTTACTGCTGGAAGTGGACCACCAAGGTCACCCCGGACATGACGGCGCTTCCCGTCGACGTCGTCATCGGCGACTGGGCGCGGCCTTGGAACGTGTTCGGCGAACGGTCTGTCCTCGGCGCGCCGCCCTCGCCCCTGTGGGCCACTGACCCGGCCGGCTTCGGCCAAGTCGGCTGCGTCTACACCGCACAGGGCTTCGAGTACGACTGGTCGGGCGTGATCATCGGACCCGACCTGGTGTGGCGTACGGACCGCTGGATCGTGGACCGCACGGCGTCGAAGGACCCGATTTTCACGAAGGCGACGCCGGACAGCGACATCGACCGGCTGATCCGCAACACGTACAAGGTCCTGCTGACCCGGGGCATGGTCGGCACGATCATCTACTCGACGGACCCTGAGACGCGCGAGAAGCTGCGGTCACTTGTGTCTCCGGCCTCCGGGGTGATGGCACTCGTCGGCGTATAGCCGGGCGCAGGCGCGCCGCGCCGGCGGACGGCCCACGCGCGCCGGCCTGCGGCCTGACGGACGCTCGCCCGAGGTCGCCCCCGCCGACCCGGTCCCCGTGGAAAACCTCCGCACGTCAAGTCAATCCGCCAGGCTCGTCCGGGGCCGTGATGAAACCCATCACGGCCCCAATCCGGCGGCGCCCAGGTGTCTCTACGGGTGAGCGAAGCCATGCGTGCGGATCGCGCGGTCCAGGTGCCAGAACGTCTTGTCGATGGCGTTGCGTGGGAAGGTGATGGTGTACGGGGCGACGGCTGCGGGGACGGACTGGCAGCCTTCCTCGGCCAGGATCAGGACACGGTCGAAGCCGCAGTGTCCCTGAAAGAGACCGATCTCGTGGATGACGTTCTGGCGGGCGACCAGGTGGCCGTCCCCGGTGGAGTCCTCGGCGGTGAGCACGCAGATGGCGAACCCACAACGCTGCAGGTAGTCGGACAGGGCGTCGGTGACCTGTCGGCTGCCCCAGGCGTCGGATTCGAAGGAGTAGACCGGTAGGCCGAACCGCTGCTCGACGAAGGCTTTCACCGCCAGCCACTCGGGGCTGTGGCCGTGAGCCACGAACACGCCGTCGGGCAGAGCGGCGGTGCGCCGGGTGCTCTCCACGGATCCGATGAAGTCCCGTGTGACTTCGGCGAGTTGTGCGTGGCCGTGGCTGCCGACGTAGCGCAGCTTGTGGCGGGCCAGAGTCATCCCGAGCAGCGCCCCGAGTTCGATCTGCAGTCGGTCGCCGGTCAGGACGGCCAGCAGTCCTGCGGCGAACACGTCACCGGCGCCGGTGGCGTCTTCCACCTGGTCGTCGGCCAGCAGGAGCTGGGGGTAGAAGGCGTCCACGGCTTTCCCGTTCTCCTGGCGCCAGGTGTGGGTGCCGGCCCGCCGCTTCACCACGATGACGCCGCGGTCCGCCGCGCCCTGGTTCAGGAGCCGGGCCGCGATGTCCTCGTCGGAGTCATCACCGCTGAGGCGGCCGAGTTCGCGGAATTCGCGGTGGTTGAGCAGCAGATAGTCGGCCAGGGCGACGATGCCGGTCACCGCGGGGGTGGGGTTGGTGCTCCAGACGTGGCCGGGGTCGAAACTGATGAGCGTCGCCGGGTTGGTGCGTTTCACGGCTTGGAGCAGGGCCAGCAGCCGGTCCGGGGTGCGGTCGTCGAGGAAGGAGGTCACATGGACGACCCGCGCGCCCGCCAGGTAGGCGACAACATCGTCGAAGGCTCGCTCCAGGTGGTCGGCCATGGCCGAGTTGGCGCCCGCGTGGGTGAGCAGGGTGCGTTCGCCGTCCTCGGTGAAGGAGAAGCAGACGCCGCACAGGTGGTCGTCGTCCTGGAAGACGAAGCTGTGGTCGACTCCCAGGGCGCGTAACTGCGCGGTGCTGGAGATGCCCGGTCCTGGTACGTGGCCGGCGACGCCGACGTAGCCCAGGCGCAGGTCGAGCTGGAGCTGCGCGAGGGTGTGGATGGCGTTGAACGCCGATCCGCCCAGGGACGTCTCCAGCGCGGTGGAGTCGACGGCTTCCAGCGCCGCGTAGACCGTGTGTTCGTCGACGGCGGTCTCGGTGCCCCACTCGGGTACCGGTCGGCCCTCGTCCATGATCTGCGCGATCCGAGCGCTCAGCGGCGTCCCCGCTGATCCGGCGGCTGGGGAGCGGGTGATGTAGTCCAGGTTGAGTGCGCCGATACCGACAACGTCCATGGTGAATCCGGGCCGGGCGGGCGCCTGGCGCCCGCTCTGTGAATCAGCGGTCATGTCGGCTTCCTCCTGGGGGTAGAAATCCTTCCCTCACCAGCGTTCTCTCCAACTCCCAGAAGGTGCTGTCGATGCGTCCGGGAGCGAAGTCCAACCGGATCAGGCCCGCGATGTTCGAGAACGACGCGCAGCCTTCCTCCGTCAGCAGGGCCACCCGCCCGAACCCGTAGTGGCCTTGGAAGACACCCACCTGGTGAATTACGTCCTCGCCGGCCCTGCGCTCCCCGCCCGACATCACTCGGGTCGCGGACAGCACGCACACGGCGAAGCCACAGCGGGCCAGCCGGTCCGCCAGGAGCCGTGGCATCTCGCCCCGGTGCGGTTCGTCCTGGCCGAGCGTGTGGACCGGCAGACCGCAGTCCTCTCGCAGGAACTGTCGCAGCATCTCCCACTGAGCCCCGCTGTCATGGGCGAGCAGCACCGCCGGCGGCCGGGTGCCCGGACCGGACAGCTTCTCGGCCGACTGCAGGAATCCACCGCCCAGGCGCGGGGGAACAGAGGTCCGCAACTGGCCGTGGAGGGTGCGGTGCCGGGCCAGACTCAGGCCCAGGAACGTTCCCAGCTCGATCTGCAGTCGCCGGGAGGTCTGTGAGGCGAGCACCGCGGCGGCGAACACGTCGCCCGCACCGGTCGCGTCCTCCAGTGCCGTCTCCCGCGTGGGCCGCCTCAGCTGGAACCGCTGCGCCAGTACCCCGGCCGGGGAGTCCCGGAACACTTCGATGAAGTCGTAGCGCTTGGCGACGAACACGGTGCACCCCGCCGCGCAACCGGCCAGGACCCGCGCGGCAAGCACCTCGTCCGACTCACCGACCTCGTAGTCCCCCAGAGCCTTGAACTCGCGGTGGTTGACGAACAGTAGATCCGCCAGCGCCAGGATCCCCTCCACGGCCGGGCTGCGGTGTTCCGCCCAGTCGAAGCCGGGGTCGAAACTGATCCGCAACGCCGGATTACGTCGCCGTGCCTCGGTGAGGACCTCCAGCATGAGCGGGGGTGTCGCCTCGTCCAGGAACGAGGTGACGTGCACGATCCGGGCCCGCGCCAGATAGCCCGCGATCCGGTCACCGTGCCGACGTAAATGGTCGGCCATGGCGAAGTTCGCGCCCGGATGGGTCAGCATCACGCGCTCGGCCTCCTCCAGACACGACAGACACGTCCCGCACAGCAGGTCCGGCCTACGCGCCACCCAGCGCCGGTCGATGCCCAGCAGATCCATCTGCCGCACGAACGACAGGCCGGGCGTCTCGATCCGCCCGACCACCCCTACGTACCCCAGCCGGACGTTGACCCGCATCTGCGCCAGAGCGAAGATCGTGATCCACGCCGAACCGCCCAGCGAAGCGTCCAACGAGGCCGTCCCCAGCCGCTCGACCGCCTTGGAGATCGTGACCTCGTCCACCGCCCCTTCCGTGTTCCATTCGAACCGGGCCGTCGACTCCGACACCTGCTCCGCCAGACGCCGCGACAACCGCGACGCGCCCGCGATGTAGTCCACGTTCAACGCGCCGAAACCGACGATCTCAACAGGCTGCTGCCCGTCGGCTAACCGGCTGTTGTCATCCACGGCATCTCCCCCGAAGTCCGCCCCGATATGACGTACACAGCAGGCATACCCGCTCCCCGACCCCTCCACCGTCCTGCGGCCCAGCGCCGGCCGCGTCCAGGGGGCTCGCTGTCGCGAACGTCGCGGAGTCGCGCCCCCTCATAGCCGTACGGCAACAGGGTGAGCGCCCGCGCGCCGTGCTGCGCCCGGCGACTCACCCGTACGGACCTGAAGGCCGATCACCGCAATCGACCACGCGGACCTCGCCCCGCTGAGACTTTTCGACACATCACCCGGCGACTACAGCCTGATCCTCGGCGACCGGGACTGAACCTGAACCACGAACCCGATCCCAGCGGCTTTGAAACCGGGATCGCAGCCCCGCAGTTGTCGCAGTCGCCACGATCCGTACGGCCAAGCGAGGTGATCACTCGATCGTGACTTTCCCCCCTCCCCCACCCGCCGTGTCGTGATGCTGGAGGGAACGGCGTATGACCGGCGCCGCCCGGATGCGATGTGGACAGAGGGACGGGGACCGGCATGACGCACGAAGCAGGACCACACGGAGGCCCGGGACTGGACGGGCGGGCGGTGCTCCTTGTCGCCGGGCTGGCCGATCTCACGGTGAGCACCCTGGGTTCGGCCCTGGGTTCGGCCCTCGGGACGTTCCGGGGGTTGTTACGGCGGTCCGACACAGCGGAGTTGGCTGCGGACGCCGAGCAGGATCTGATGGCGCGCGGGCGTCTGGTGCTGGACCGGTACGCGGCCGTGCCCCCGGCCCACCTGGAGATCCTCGCCCGGCACGCGCTGGCTCGGCGGGCCGCCGATGACGTATGACCGATGGGAGCCGACCGCTTTCAAGGCCCGCGTCGACGAGGTGTTACAGCCGTTCGTCGCCCAGGAGGCCGATCGGTTCGCGGCGATCGACCCGTTACTGGGCCCGGTGGCCGAGCAGTTGGAGTCCGTTGTCGCGGACGGCAAACGGATGCGGGCGGCGTTCTGTTACTGGGGCTGGCGCGCGGTGGGGCAGCCGGACAGTGACGCGCTGGTTCGGGCGGCGGCCTCCATGGAGCTGGTGCATGCCGCGGCTGTCGTGCACGACGACCTCATCGACGACAGCGCGTTACGGCACGGCCGGCCCACCCCCCATGTCGCTCTGCGCGATGCCGTGCGCCGCCGCCCGCGTGCCGTCGCCGCCGCGAGGTCGCTGGCGATGCTGGTCGGGGATCTGCTGATGGGCCTGGCCGGGCAGTTGTTCGCCGGCAGTGGTCTGCCCGCCGCGTATCTGGCCCGGGCCCGCCCGTTGTGGGCGGTGCTGACCCGGGAGCTGATCGCGGGCGAGTGTCTGGAGATCCTCCGTACCGGCGCCGAGCCGGACGTCGAGGCGTCGCTGAAGGTGATCCGCTACAAGACCGCCAAGTACACCGTCGAGCACCCCCTGTTGATCGGCGGCGCCCTCGCCGGGGCGGGTGAGCGGCTGCGTGAGGGCTACTCCGCCTACGGTCTGCCACTGGGCGAGGCGTTCCAGCTGCGGGACGACCTGATCGGCCTGTTCGGCGACCCGGAACTCACCGGCAAGGCCAACTCCGATGACGTACGCGGCCATCGGCCCACCGCCCTGCTGGCCGAGACCTGGCGTATCGCCGGTGACGGCGACCGGGAGCAGCTCCGCGCCCTCCTGGGCCGACGCGACCCGGACGGGGAAGGGCTCGACGCCGTACGCGAGGTGATGGGCCGGCTGAGGACGCCCGACCGTGTCGAGGACATGATCACCGCGCGCGTCGAGGAAGCCCTCGGCGCTCTCCACGAGCTGGACGTGCCACCACAAGCCGCCGCTGCCCTGTCCGCGTTGGCGCACTCGGCGACCGTCCGCCAGTCCTGACCCCGTCGCCCCCAGCTCCTACGTCGTGGACGCCCCGTTGAAGACAAGGACCCTGCCGTGACCTGCACCGAGGCATCCATGGACACCCTGCGTCTGGCCGGTGACGAACTCGCCGACGCCACCGTGGCCGCACTCTTCGAACGCGGGGAGGTGGGCAAGTTCAACACCCTCATGCGCTACGTCTCCACCGCCGGCGCTCCCCTGCCGGACGGGCTGCCCGATGTCGCCCGGGAGTACCTCCGGGCCACGAGCGTCCCGCCGGCCTGGGTCGACTGGGGGGAGATGGAGAAGGCCCGGCTCTTCTTCATCGACAACAACATGCACATCTCCACCGCCCTCTCCTTCGCCTCGATGCCCGCCTGCTACGTCGTCCCGCACGTGGCGAAGCTCCTGTCGGCCACCCATGGGCTGGAGTACCCCTCCAAACGGATGGCGGAGACCGGCCAGTTCACCGTGTACCTGATGCGGCCCGACGCCTTCGAGGCCGGCGGCCGCTTCATCCCCGCCGCCCAGAAGGTCCGCCTCCTGCACGCCGCCATCCGCCACCACCTCGTACGCGAGAACCGCTGGGACACCGGAACGCTGGGAACGCCCATCTGTCAGGAGGACATGATCGGCGGGCAGATGTTCTTCTCCCTGCTCGTACTGGACTCCCTGCACCGCCTCGGCATCCACATGTCAACCGAGGGCGCCGACGCGTATTTCTACGCCTGGCGGGTCGTCGGAGCGATGCTCGGCGTCGACCAGGACGCCGTCCCCAAGTCCCTTGAGGAGGCACGCCAGTTCCTCGACCTGTACATGATCCGGCACATGGGCCCTTCCGCCGAGGGCGCGCACCTGACCCGACAGCTCATCGACCTCTACGAGGAAGTCGTACCCGGCACCTTCTTCGACCCGATCGTCTCCGCGCTCATCCGCCACCTCGTCGGCGACACCTGCGCCGACTGGCTCCAGGTGCCCCGCACCAGCTGGGACACCGTCGTCAAGGCGGTCCCCCACCTTCTCGGCGTACTGGAGACCGTCGAGGACCGCTCCCCCCTCGGCGCCTGGGCCCTGGACCGCCTCGGCCACCTCACGACCGTCCTTCAGCTGTCCTCCCTCACCCGCGGACGCGTCATGCACTACGCCATCCCGGAACACCTGAAGAAGGACTTCGGCGTCTCCGACACGGTGCCCCGCACCCGCCGATGGACCCCGCCCGGCGCGACGGTCTCCCACTGACCCCGCCCCGCAAATCCGCGCTTTCGCGGGAGGCCGGCTGTCCGCTTCCGCGAGATATTCGGAGGGTGATTCACCTGGTCATGCGGGGGCGGAGGTGATCGCGGCCCAGATGATCAATGGCGCCCCGGCCGGACCCACCCCCGCGCTCGGGCCCGCCGCAGACGGGGATCCGAGCCCGCGCGACCAGCCACCCCTTCGTCACCGTTCAGGCCGCAGGCACCGGAAAGATCATGCAGCTGCTGATCGCGTGAGCGAGCAGGCGGTCCGTGCCGTCGACCAGGCGGGCCTCGGCGAGAGCCGTCTGGCGGCTTCTACTGACGACCGTGCCGATGGCGCGGACCTTGCCGGTGTCCACGGTGATCCGCCGGAGGAACTTCACGGTCAGGTCGAGCGAGGTGTAGGCCATGCCCTGGGGCAGCGTCGAGTGGACGGCCCCGCCCGCCGCCGAGTCGAGCAGGGTGGCGAAGACACCGCCGTGCACACTGCCGATGGGGTTGTAGTGCTCCTCGCCAGGCACCAGCGAGAAGACCACGCGCCCTTCCTCCACCTCCTCAAGGGTGAAGTCCAGAGCAGCCGTGATGGGCGGCGCGGGCAGGCGGCGCTCAAGCAGGTCGCGCAGCATCTGGAGCCCCGAGGTGCGGCCGGCGGCGGCTCCCGAGATCGAGGGGTCCTCCCACTCGAACGTACGCGTCCGTCCCACAGTCCCGTGCCTCTCGCTCGGCTGGCTTCGTCAAGCGAAGCTAGTCGCGCGTCCTGCTGACTGTCAATCGTGAAGTCAGGCGGCCTACGATGGCGTCATGACGTGGCTTGAGGTGAGCACGGAGAACTGCACGGTCCAGCGCACGCTCGACGTGGTCGGTGAGAAGTGGACGCTGCTGATCCTGCGGGACGCCAGCGTCGGAGTGCGCCGCTTCGAGGAGTTCCGGCGTCATATCGGCCTGTCGGAGGCTGTGCTCAGCGACCGGCTGCGCAAGCTGACGGCGGCCGGAATCCTGAAGTCCGTCCCGTATCAGGAGCCGGGCAGCCGTGTTCGCCACGAATACCGGATGACCCGCAAGGGCTGGGACCTGTGGCCCGTCCTCGTGGCCCTTCGGCAGTGGGGCGAGGCGTACGAGGGCGACCCGGAAGGGCCGGTCATGGACATTCGGCACAGCGAGTGCGGGGCCCCGGTGCGGGTGGTGGTCGAGTGCGCCGGAGAGCACGCCGCGCTGACCCCCGCCGAGGTCACCGTCCGGCCCGGCCCGGCGGCCCGCCCGCAGCCGTGACCCTCCGCCTCAGAGGCCGCCGGGACTACGGACCAAGGGGGGCCGTCAGAGTTGCTCGCGCCGCCGCCAGGATCTCCTCGGAGAGCGGGGAGTCCTTGGTGGCCCGGGCCAGGACGAGTGCGCCGAGCATGGTGCACAGCCGGGTGACGCCGTCCTGGTCCTCGGTCGCGAGGAACTCGGCGAAGTCGCCCACGCCCTCGGTGTAGACGCGGTTCGCCTCGCGGCTGCCCTGCTCGCGGGCCATGTCGTGGGCGAGCGCGGCCACGGGGCAGCCGTCCGCCGGGTTGTCGCGGTGCTTGACGGAGAGGTACTCCTCGATCAGCGCCTGCTGGGCGCCCTCACGTCGCCGGTCGACACGCTGCCCGTCGAGTGCGGCCGTGTGGCGGTCGGCGAGTTCACCGAAGGCGTGCGCCGTGGCCTCGTCGATCAGTGCCTCCTTGGAGGCGAACTGCTTGTAGAAGCCCCCGTGGGTCAGACCGGCCGCCTTCATCAGGTCGGCGACGCTGATGTGCGTCCCCTGTTCACGGAACAGCCGGGAGGCGGTCCGCACGACCCGCTCACGGTTCTCCCGAGCCTGCGCCTGTGACACACGACCCATCGGTACCTCCTCAGTTGAATGTTGGTCGACATCTAATCTATGCTCATTTTAGATTTGGATCGTAATTTAAATAGGAGCCCTCCCCTGGGCTCCACATCACCAGGAGCAGACATGGACCTGAAGAACGCTGTCGTGGTCGTCACCGGTGCCAACCGGGGGCTGGGGCGCCACCTGGCCGCCCAGCTCGTGGAGCGCGGCGCGAAGGTGTACGGCGCGGCGCGGCGACCCGAGACCGTCGACCTGGAGGGTGTGATCCCGCTCCGCCTGGACATAACGGACGAGGACTCGATCCGCTCGGCTGCGCTCGTCGCGGCCGACGCGACGCTGCTGGTGAACAACGCCGGCATCTCCACCGCCACCCCGCTGATCGCCGGCGGCAAGGACGCGGTGCGACTGGAGATGGAGACGAACTTCTTCGGGCCGCTCGCCGTGACCCGGGAGTTCGCCCCGGTCATCGAGGGCAACGGCGGCGGCGCCGTACTCAACGTCCTGTCGGTGCTCTCCTGGCTGCACCCCGCCGACCTCGGGTCCTACGCCGCCGCCAAGGCCGCCGCATGGGCGCTGACCAACGCGACCCGGGAGGAGCTCGCGCCTCGCGGCATCTCCGTGTCGGCGCTGCACGTCGGCTACATGGACACCGACATGGCCGCCGTCATCCCCGCCGACCAGAAGGCCGACCCCGCCGATGTCGCCGCGCAGGCACTCGCGGGCCTGGAGAAGGGACAGGACGAGATCCTCGCCGACGACACCACCCGTTACATCAAGCAGGGTCTGTCGGGGAAGTAAGTACTCCGCTCCGCACGAGCGCGGCGAACTACGCCCAGAATCCGAAATCCGTACTAGAATCTGTACAGAATCAAGACTCTATACGGGACGGATGCGGAGACAGCATGGAGATCCCTGAGGTCGTGACCGTCAGCGACGCGCGTGCGCAACTGTCGAGGATCCTGACCGACCTGTCGGAGTCCGGCGCGGCTGCCGACCCGGTCCTGATCGGCGCCCATCGCAAACCTCAGGGAGTCCTCCTGTCCGTCGAGGCCTTCGAGGCGTTGAGCGGCCGAGCGGAACGGCGTGCGGCCGTCGCCTCGGCCACCGGCTCCGTCGAAGCCGAGGGGCTCCACGCCTCCGCGGCCTCCGACCGTGACACCGAGGCGTACGTGAAGGGCGACCTCGATGCGGACACCCTGGTCGCCCGCGCGATCGCCCGCCACCGACAGACCGCGGAGCGGCGGGCGGGGTGAACGATCCGTACGCCATGCCCAACGGCGTGCTGCGCAACAATCTCGGCATCACCGACCATCAGCTGCTCGCGGCGGCGGAGGCGGACATCACCCGGGCCCGCCTGGTCATGCTCGCCGAACGACCACTGCCCGGCGCGTACGACCTCGGCCATCTCCAGGCGTTCCACGCCGCGATATTCGGCGACATCTACTCCTGGGCAGGCGAGTTACGTACCGTGAACATCGCCAAGCGCACCCCGTTCTGCCCGGCGCGGACCCTGGTGCCCTACGCCGACGACATCTTCAGCCGTCTCGCCTCCTCCGGCCGACTGCGCTATCTCCCCCGGCAGGAGTTCGTCGTCCAACTGGCCGAGCTGTACGGCGACATGAACGTCCTCCACCCCTTCCGCGAGGGCAACGGCCGCGCCCAGCGGGCGTTCCTGACCCAGCTCAGCGCCGACGCGGGATACGCCCTGAACTGGTCGGGCACAGACCCCCAGCGCAACGAGGACGCCTCGGTGAAGAGCTACCTCGGCGACAACAGCCTGTTGGAGCAGCTGCTCGACGAACTGGTCACCCCGAACTGACTCACACTCACCGCCGCCCGAGGCTCGGCGTACGTGGGCCCCCTCAGCGGCCAACGGCGGCGTGTACAGCCATCTCGTGGACGCGGTCGTCACCCTGTCTCCGGGCGAGCGGTTCGTGAATCGGGCCCGTGCCGTGGGACAGGGGCAGGCCGGTGGCGTGGTTGGCGTGGGAGATGATCTCCGCGGCGATGGAGACGGCTGTCTCCTCGGGTGTGCGGGCACCGAGGTCGAGCCCGATCGGCGAGCGCAGTCCGGCCAGTTGCTGCTCGGACGCACCGGCCGCGCGCAGGCGGTGCAGCCGTTCGTCGTGGGTGCGCCGGGATCCCATCGCGCCGACGTAACCGACGGGCAGGTCGAGCGCCAGCCGCAGCAGCGGGATGTCGAACTTGGCCTCGTGCGTGAGGACACAGACGGCGGTACGGCCGTCCACCTCGGTCCGTTCCAGGTAGCGGTGCGGCCAGTCGACCACCACCTCGTCCGCGTAAGGGAAGCGGGCCTCGGTGGCGAAGACGGGACGCGCGTCGCACACGGTGACCCGGTAGCCGAGGAAGCGGCCGGCCTGGCTGAGCGCGGCGGCGAAGTCGACCGCGCCGAAGATCAGCATGCGTGGCCGGGACGCGTGGGCATGGACGAGGACGGACAGCCGGTCGGGGCAGGTGTCCGCGTCGCCGCCGACCTCGACTCGGGCCGTACGTCCCGCCCGTAGGAGGGCACGGGCCTGCGCAGTAACCAACCGGTCCAACTCGCCGCCGTCCAGGGCTCCTTGGGCCGCGTCGACGTCACCGAGGACGGACAACGTACGACCGAGGAGTTTCTCCGGACCGTCGACGACCTGTGCCACGGCAGTGGGCCGGCCCGACACGACCCCCGCCAGGGCAGCGGCCAGGTGGGGCTGGGCTGCGGGGTCGATCCGCCGGACCAGGACGTCGAGTTCGCCGCCGCAGGTCAGTCCGACGGCGAAGGCGTCGTCGTCGGAGTAGCCGAACCAGGCGCGCTGAGCCTCGCCCCCGTCCATGAGCACCTGTCGGCACAACTCGTAGACGGCGCCCTCGACGCAGCCGCCGGAGATGCTGCCGACCGCGTTGCCGTCCATGTCCACCGCGACCGACGTGCCGACCGGCAGGGGTGCGCTGCCGTGGACGCCGACGACGGTGGCCAGGGCGAAGGGGCGTGCCTCGCGGCACCAGAGGTGCAGTGTGTCCGCGATGTT
This sequence comes from Streptomyces sp. NBC_01390, assembly GCF_045040105.1. Taxonomy (NCBI): domain Bacteria; kingdom Bacillati; phylum Actinomycetota; class Actinomycetes; order Kitasatosporales; family Streptomycetaceae; genus Streptomyces; species Streptomyces sp. NBC_01390. The sequence goes on from NZ_CP109551.1 coordinate 3,556,641, forward strand.
CAACATGGGCCTGCCTCGGTGGGGGGGGTGGGGAAGGGCCGTCGCCGCGCTCCACGGGGGCGGGAGCGCGGCGACGACCCTGGGAGGTCCGGCAGCCGGACGGGGGAGGCCGACTGCCGGACAGGCATGGGGTGCCCCGGGCACTGGGCTTCTCCTCCGTGGCCCGGGGCACCCGGATCAGATCAACGCCTCGGCGGTGATGGGCAGTTCGCGGACACGGCGGCCGGTGGCGTTGTAGACCGCGTTGGCGATGGCCGCCGCCACCCCGACCTGGACGATCTCTCCGATCCCCTTGACGCCGAGCGGGTCGGCGTCGGGGTCCTCGCCCTCCAGGTAGATCGCCTTGAGGTCGCGGATGTCGGCGTTCACGGGGACGAGGTAGTTGGCGAGGTCGGCGTTGACGATCCGGCCGTCGCGGTGGTCGGTGACCGTGTGCTCCAGGAGGGCCTGGCCGATGCCGCCCACCATGCCACCCAGCGCCTGGCTGTCCGCCAGCTTGGGGCTGACGATGCGGCCCACGTCGTACACCCCGAGCATCCGCCGCACCCGTACCAGGCCGAGGGTGGCGTCGACGCCGACCTCGGTGAAGACCGCGCCGTAGGAGAAGTACGAGTGGCGCGCGGGCTCCGGCGGCCCGGCGTAGGCGCCGTCGGCTTCGAGGTGGGTGAGCTTGTTGCGGGTCAGCAGTCGCTGGTAGGTCTCGCCGCGGGTGGGGTTGTCGTGCACGTGCAGCCGGCCGGCGCGTACGACGATGTCCTCGGCCGGCACGCCGTACAGCGGCGACTGCTCGTCCTCGACGGCCAGCTTGATCGCCTGGCCGCGGACCTTGTTGCAGCCGTCGAGAACGGCGGAGCCGACGACCGTCATGGTCTGCGAGCCGCCGTGCGGCGGGGTCGGCGGGTAGAGGGAGTCGCCGAGCCGGAAGGTCACCGCTCGCATGGTCAGGCCGAGGGCGTCCGCGGCGACCTGGGTCTGGGAGGTGTAGGTGCCCGGGCCCATGTCGCTGGTGGCGGCCTCGGCCACCGCGGTGCCGTCGGCGTCCAGACGGACCCGGGCCTGCGCGGGGAAACGCCCGGGGTCGTACACGGCCGCGGCCATGCCGAGCCCGATCAGCCAGTCGCCGTCACGCGTCGAGCGTGGCTTGGGGTTGCGCCGGTCCCAGCCGAACTCCCGGGCGCCCACGGTGTAGCACTCGCGCAGCTTGCGGGTGGACCAGGGCAGTCCGTTCGACTCGTCCTCGGCCGGCTCGTTGCGCAGGCGCAGCTCGATCGGGTCGACGCCGAGCCGGTTCGCGAGTTCGTCCATGGCCGACTCGATGGCGAAGGACGCGTTGGCGAAGCCCGGACCGCGCATCCACAGCGGGGTGTTCACGTCCAGGGGGACCTTGCGGTACTCCTGGCTGACGTTGGGGGTGCTGTAGAACATCTGGCCGGCGCGCATGATGGCCTCGTCGAACTTCTCGTACGACGAGGTCTCCGCGTCCATCTCGTGCACCATGGCGGCCAGTCGGCCCCGCCGGTCGCTGCCGAGGCGCACCCGGTAGTCGTACGAGGGCCGGAAGCCGGTGCCGAAGTACAGCTGACGGCGGCTCAGAACGAGCTTGACGGGACGCTTCAGCTCGCGGGCGGCGAGGGCTGCGACCACCGTGTGCGGCCAGCAGCGCAGCCCGCTGCCGAAGCCGCCGCCGACGAACGGCGAGATGACCCGCACGGATTTCATGGGCAGGTCGAACACCGTGGAGAGTTCGGTCTGGGTGCCCACCACCCACTGGGTCTTGTCCCACACGGTGAGCTTGTCGCCGTTCCAGCGGGCGATGGTGGCGTGCGGTTCCATCGGGTTGTGGTGGTTGCGGGCCATGCGGTAGTCGAGGTCCATGCGCACCGCCGCGTCGCGCAGCCCGGCGGCGGCGTCACCGCGCGCGTACGTGGTGGGCTCGTCCGGCTTCGCCTCCGCCATGTCGGTCGACGGGTTCTTCGCGTCGTAGCCGATCTTCACCAGACTCGCCCCGTGCTGTGCGGCCTCCAGAGTGGTGGCGACGACGACGGCGACGGGCTGGCCGTGGAAGAGGACCTTGTCGTCCTGGAAGACCCGCAGCCGCCTGCCCTCCGGGTTGTTGGACCCGGGGTTGTCGAGGTACGGCAGCTTCGGCGCGTTGCGGTGATGGATCACCCGCAGGACGCCGGGGTGGGCCAGGGCTGCGGCCGTGTCGATGGACGTGATGCGGCCGGCGCCGACACTGCTGTCGACGATGACGGCATGCAGGACGCCGTCGACGTCGTGCTCGGCGGCGTACGTCGCCTGACCCGTGACCTTCAGCCGTCCGTCCACCCGGGACAGCGGGGCGCCGACGGCGGCCTGGGGCTGGGGACTCACTTCGTACCTCCCACGACACGCAGTTGGCGCTCGACGGTCCGCTTGAGCAACTCGGGCTTGAACCCGTTGTGTTGAAGGGTCCGCGCCCCGGCGGCCGCCTTCTCCGCCGCGGCTGTCCAGAGGGCTGCCGAGGGGCGTTCGCCGACCAAGTGCCGCTCCACGGCGGGCAGTTTCCAGGGCACCGTGCCCACTCCCCCGGCGGCGACCCTGGCCTCGCGGACGACCCCGCCGCGTATGTGCAGGGCGACGGCCGCCGACGTGAGGGCGAACTCGTAGGACTGGCGGTCGCGTACCTTCAGGTAGCCGGACCTCAGCGGACGCGGGAGCGCCGGGATCTCGACCGCCGTGATCAACTCGCCCTGCCGTAGGGCCTGTTCACGGTTGGGAGTGCTGCCGGGCCGCAGCAGGAAGTCGGCGAAAGCGATACGGCGTTCTCCGTTCGGGCCCAGCAGGTGCACGGTCGCCTCCAGGGCGGCGAACGCCACGGCGGCGTCGGAGGGGTGGGTGGCCACGCAGGCGTCGGAGGTGCCGAGGATCGCGTGGGTGCGGTTGTGGCCCTTGAGCGCGGCGCAACCCGAGCCCGGCTCACGCTTGTTGCAGGCGGCGGTCACGTCACGGAAGTAGGTGCAGCGGGTGCGCTGCATGATGTTGCCACCGATGGTGGCCATGTTCCGCAGCTGGGCCGACGCGCTCAGTTCCAGCGACTCGGAGACGACGGGATACAGCGCGCGCACCTTGGGATGTGCGGCGGTCTCGGCCATCGTCACCAGCGCGCCGATCCGCAGTCCACCGCCCTCGGTGGCTCTGACCTCGCGCAGCGGCAGATCGCTGATGTCGACCAGGCTGTCGGGGCGTTCCACGGTCTCGCGCATCAGGTCGACGAGGGTGGTGCCCCCGGCGATGTAACGGCCGCCGCGGCGACCGGCGTTGAGTGCCTCGCGCGTGTCGGAGGCGCGGGTGTAGGTGAAGGGATGCATGGCTCACTTCCCCGCGGTCTGCTCGACCGCGCGCACGATCTTGACGTAACAGCCGCAGCGGCAGATGTTCCCGCTCATCCACTCCCGGATCTCCTCCGGCGAGCCGGTGTGGCCCTCCTTGATGCAGCCGACGCCGGACAGGATCTGTCCGGGGGTGCAGTAGCCGCACTGGAAGGCGTCCTCGTCGATGAACGCCTGCTGCAGCGGGTGCAGTTGCTCGCCGTCGGCCAGGCCCTCGATCGTGGTGACCTCGGCGCCCTCCAGGCGCACCGCGAGGGTCAGGCAGGCGTTGTGACGCTGCCCGTCGACCAACACCGTGCACGCGCCGCAGGCCCCGGCGTTGCAGCCCTTCTTGGCACCGGTCAGGTCGAGGTGCTCGCGCAGCAGGTCGAGGAGTGAGGTGCGGTTGTCCACCGTCATCGTCCGGCGGGTGCCGTTGACCGTCAGCGACACCCGGCTGGCAGGCGCCGCGGCGGCCGCCGCTTCCTCCGAGCCGACAAGGACGGACCCCCCGATCACACCGCCGGCGACGGCCACACCGCCGACCGCGGTCGTGGTGGCGATGAAGGTTCTACGGGTGGGCGCCGAGGGGGACTCGTCCGGTTCCGTGGGGGGTGGGGCGGGAGAGACGGCTTCGGTGGACATGGGTACTCCTTCGCGTCACTGGGGGGATTCGGCCGCTACGGCGGCAGGGCGGGAGGAGGGGAGGGGAGGCGTCGTCAGCTGTTGACCAGGACCTTGAGGGTCTTGCGGTCGGCCATGTCCTGGTAGCCGGCCGGGACGCCGTCGAGGGCGGTGGTGACGTCGAAGACCCTGCCGGACTCGATGGCGCCGCTGAGGATGTCGGGCAGCAGTTCCTCGATGTAGGCGCGGACCGGAGCCGGTCCGCCGGCCAGGCGGATGTTGTGGCGGAAGAGGCTCCCGAAGCCGATCGGGGCCTCCTCGTACTGCGGTACGCCGACCCGGCTGATGACGCCGCCCGGGCGGACGACGCCGACGGACTGCTCGTAGGCGGGCAGGTTGCCGACGCACTCCAGGACCACGTGCGTGCCGTGCCCGCCGGTCAACTGCCGTACCTGGGCGATGCCTTCGTCGCCCCGTGCGGAGATCACGTCGGTGGCGCCGAACTCCCGGCCGAGGTCGGTGCGCGCCTGGTGACGGCCCATCAGGATGATCTGCTCGGCGCCCAGGCGCTTGGCCGAGAGCACGCCGAGCAGGCCGACGGCCCCGTCGCCGATCACGGTGACGCTGGTGCGCTCGTTGACACCGCCCGCCACGGCCGCGTGGTAGCCGGTGCCGAAGACGTCCGAGAGCGTCAGCAGGGACGGGATCAGTGCGGAGTCCGCGGCGACGGGGAGCTTGACGAGGGTGCCGTCGGCGAGCGGGACGCGGACCGCTTCGGCCTGGCCGCCCTCGTCCGGCACTTCGTCCCAGAAGTTGGCCTGGGCGTGGGCGCAGGAGGTGTGCAGGCCCTCACGGCAGAACGCGCAGGTGTTGTCCGAGATGGCGAAGGGTGCGACGACCAGGTCGCCCCGCTTGACGGTGGTGACCTCGGAGCCGGTGTCCTCGACGACGCCGATGAACTCGTGCCCCATCCGGGCCGGGCCGCCTTCCGGCTTCATCGAGGCGTACGGCCACAGGTCGCTGCCGCAGACACAGGACGCGGTGACGCGCACGAGCGCGTCGGTGGGGTGCTTGACGACGGAGTCCGGGACGGTCTCGACACGGACGTCGCCGGCGCCGTACATGAGGGTTGCGCGCATAACAATCTCCGATGGGCGTACTTGATCGCGTGTCCGCCGATGTGGAGTCGGAGCCGGGTACCGGAGTGGCCCCGTCGCTCGGAGCCTGCTTCCTCAGTCGTCCTCAGTCCCGAGCGCCGCCGACGTCTGCGATCTTCGTCCGTCCTACCCAACCGGCCTCGTCGCGTCGGAGGAAGGTCGTGTTTATGGGGGGTATAACTTCAACCTCCCTAAACGACGGCCGGTGGCTACCGTGGACGAAATGGACCAGCGACCCGACAACCGCACCGAGATCCGGGACTTCCTCGCCAGCCGCCGCGCCAGGATCACCCCGGAGGAAGTCGGGCTGCCCACCAGTGGCCGGCGCCGCGTCCCGGGACTGCGGCGCGAGGAGGTCGCCGTACTCGCCGGGGTGAGTACCGAGTGGTACACCCGGCTGGAGAAGGGCCACATCAGCGGGGTGTCCGAGGACGTCGTCGAGGCGGTCGCCAGAGCACTGCGACTCGACGAGGACGAACGCACCTACCTGTTCGACCTCGCCCGGGCCGCCAGACCGGCCCACCGCGCCCCCACCCGCCGAAAGGACGTCCCGGCCCCGCCCCGCATCCAGTGGATGCTCGACTCCATGACGATGTCCTCGGCATCTGTGCAGAACGGCCGCCAGGAGGTCGTCGCCAACAACGCGCTGGCCCGCTCCTTGTTCGCGCCGATGTTCGAAAGCAGTACTGCCGACAAGCGCGGCCGCGCCAGCTTCGCCCGTTACATCTTCCTCGACCAGGGCTCCCAGCACTTCTTCGTCGACTGGGACAAAGCCGCCGCCACCACCGCAGCGCTGCTGCGCGCGGAAGCCGGACGCGAGCCCTACGACCGAACGCTGCGTGACCTCATCGGCGACCTGTCCACGCTCAGCCCCGAGTTCCGCGCGCTGTGGGCCGCCCACGACGTCCGCATCCAGCACTACGGCGTCAAGCGGCTACGGCACCCTGAGGTCGGCCCCCTGGAACTGACGTATCAAGCCCTGCCGCTGCCCCTGTCGCACCGGGCGGTACACGACCTGAACATCTACACAGCCGAACCGGGCACCCCCAGCGAGGAGCGCCTCAAGCTCCTCACCAGCCTGGCCGCGACCCAGGCCCCGGCAACGGACCCCGCCGGCTCCCCTCACCGGGAGGGCACGCCCGGCAGCTCCGGCCACGATTGATCAGGGCAGTCACTCAATCTCAGTCGAGCAGCAGCACGGACATCCGCCTGGGACGGCCCATCTGGGGCGTGGAGGTGTAGATCGCCAGGACGCGGCCGGGCACGGCGCCGGCCGCGGACATCGTGTGCTGGAGCAGGCCCGGAAAGGGCCTCCGACACAGGTCAGAGGCCCTTCCCAGCAAAGCCACCGGTGGCGGCGGACGAGTCGTGCGGGACGAGTCCCGACGTCTTGCCGCTGTGAAACCCGGGGTCAGGTCGGCAGGTGGAACTGCTGGTTGGTGGTGCCTGTGCAGGACCAGATCTGCAGCCGGGCGTTGTTGGCAGTGGACATCTCGGTGACGTCCAGGCACTTGCCCGAGGCCGGGTTCACCAGGGTGTCCCCGGTGCCGCGCTGCCAGACCTGGGCGCCGGCGCCGTTGCAGTCGTACAACTGCACCTTGGTACCGTCCGCCGTGCCGGCGGCGGCGACGTCCATGCACTTGCCGAGCGCTCGGAGGGTACCGTCGCCGCCCACGGTCCACTGCTGCGCATCAGTGCCGTTGCAGTCGTACATCTGGACGGCGGTGCTGTTGGCGCTGCCGGCCGAGGCGATGTCCACGCACTTGCCGCCGAGGCCGGTGATCGGCCCGGTGGGCAGCTGGGTGTTGGGCATCACCGGGTTGTTCGCGTTGGTCAGCGTCTCCCAGGCCACGAACAGGTAGTTCGTTCCCCAGGGGCGACCGCGTTCGGTCAGTGCCTGGGTGTTCGCCATGGCGATTCCCTGTCTCGTGTGCAGGGCGTTGAACCCGGTCTCCGTGACCGGGCCCAGGCCACGCTCGAGGGGTCCCTTGCCGCACAGATTCGCCGGTTCCGGAGCCGCGCGCAGTTCCTGCGTGGACTGCCATCCCAGAGCCTGCCGCAGGCGCTCTCCGACCTGAGGGTAGAGATCCACGTTCTGCATGAGAGCCGTTTCGGCGATATGGGACATCGAGGCGATGCTGTAGCCGGTGTGCACGAAGTCCCGGCACGTCTCCTGTGTCATTCCGGTGATGTACCGGTTCGCGGTCTCCCAGTTGAACCCGCCGTCCGGGCTCCGACGGGGTGTGGGCCCGTCCGACTCGAGATAGACGAAAGCGGGAACGCGTGCGAGGTACTGGTCGACGGCCTTGTCGAAGGTGACCCCGTCATTGGTGAAGACGGAGATCCCCATCGAGGCCTCGGCCTCGACGAGGTCCCAGTTGCTGGTTCTGTCATCGCCGTTCACCACGACGGGAAGATAGACGGAACGCAGCATGCTCGCGAAGCGGTCGGCATTCGGCCAGTTGTGATACTGGTACTTCATGAGCTCGGCGGCCTTCACCCACGACGCGGCCGACCACGCCGTCTGAATGCCGGTGTTCGCGCCCGTGTGGCCCGTGATCGTGGACGACCAGGCATCCATGATCTGGATCGACTTCTTGGCGTACCGCTCGTCACCGTTGATGGCCCACGCGAGCGCGTCAGTGTAGGCGGCGATCGCGTCCTGACGTTCGTTCGTGCACCCGTTGTCCGGATTGCTGCTGACACCGCAGTTGACGACCGGGCGAGGGGTCGCGACGCGCGAGAGCGAGGCCAGAGGATCGCTGATCATGTCGTCGTACGCCCCCTTCCAGGGGGCCGCGCTCTGCTGGACCTTGGTCCGCACGAACTCGAGTTGCGTCGAGGTTATGTTGACTCCCGGGTGCGCGAAACTCTGCGGAGCCGCAACTTGAGTTGAAGCCTCGGCGGCACTCATTGACGCCCCTGAGAGCATCAGAAATCCACACGCTGTCGCTAGCGCGAAGCGCTTCTGCGTCGAATTCATGGGAGTGGGTTTCCTGTTCCTTGGCAAGACGAGGGGGTGAGGTTCAGCAGTAGAGATTGCCGCCCGGGGCGACCCCGAGGATCGCGGTGAAGTTCTGGTAGGCGCTCACCCTGCTCTGCACCTGCCCGGGGTTCTTCCCGTCGCATTCGAGAGAGCCGTTGATGGCACGGACGGTCTGGCCGAAGCCCGCCTGGTTCACCATCGCGTTGTGCGGGGTCATCGTGCCGGCGCCGGTCGACGTGTTCCAGAACCACAGACCGGTGCGCCAGGCCACGGCGGCGTCGGTCTCGACCAGCCGGGGGTTGTGGAGCAGGTCGATCCCGAGCGCGTCGCCCGCCGCCTTGTAGTTGAAGTTCCAGCTGAGCTGGATGGGACCGCGCCCGTAGTAGGCGGCCTGACCGGCCGGGCAGCCGTACGACTGGCTGAGGTCGCAGTAGTGCGGGTAGTTGGCGGTGTTCTGCTCCACCACGTAGACCAGGCCGCCGGTCTCGTGATTGACGTTGGCGAGGAAGGCGGCGGCCTCTTGCTTCCTGACCGTGTCACTGCCGGTCTTCGCGAACGCCGGGTAGGAACTCAGCGCCTGCACCAGCCCGTTGTACGTGTAGAAGGCGTTCCGGTTCGGGAACATCTGCTTGAACTGGGCCTCGCTGACCACGAAGCCGGAAGGGGTCGTACCGCCCCCGCTCGCAGGCGCCGTCCACTTCTGGTTCGACGTACCGCTGCAGGTCCAGATCTGCAGCCGGGTGCCGTTGGCGGAGTTGTTCTCGCGGACGTCCAGGCACTTGTCGGCGGCGGGGTTGACGATGTCGCGAGCCGCGGTGACCACCCACTGCTGGTTGGCGCCGCCCGTGCAGTCCCACAGCTGGACGGACGCACCGTCCGCCGTGCTCTGCTCGACGACGTCGAGGCACTTGCCCAGCGCACGCAGGGTGCCGTCTCCTGGATTGGACCAGATCTGAGCGTTGGTCCCGTTGCAGTCATAGAGCTGCACGGCCGCCCCGTTCGCACTGCTCGCCGACGCGACGTCGACGCACTTGCCGGCCAGCCCCTTGATCTGGCCGTCCGCTGCCGTGGCGGTCGGCGCCACCAGGAACAGCGCGGCGATCAGTGCGACAAGCAGCGTGAGTGCGGTCAGCACCGTGGAGGTGCCGGAGGAAGCGCGTCTTTCGGGTAACCGATGGACGAGGGATGCGGGCATGCGAATACCACTCCTTGGTCGGCTCAAGGCCGCGAATGTGTGAGAGACGGGGGATCATCCCCGGGGCGTCGGTGCTCACAGGCGTGAGTCCGTGCCACTCCTGGGTGAGACGGCGCGAAACGCCGCCTGACCAAGACAAACGCCAGGGTGTCTACAGCTTGTTGACGGTCACTCCACGGACCGTTGACTTCCGCTCACCGGGTCTCGCGCGCCGTGTACAGGACGTTCCACGCGCCGAGTTGACGGAGGCGCACCACCATGATCACCGGCATCCGAACACCAAGATCCGCGACAGGGTCACGGTTAGACTTCGGGCGTGATCCGCACGGTTGCCCCGGAAGCCCGGCCTCGTCTGCCGGCTTCGGACGTGCATCCCTGAAGGAGGGCGCTGGTTGAAAGAGCGATTACGGTTCTCGCTGCTGGGACCGGTCAGGGCATGGCGAGGCCGGGACGAGATCGCGCTCGGCCCACCGCAGCAACGGGCGTTGCTGGCCGTGCTGTTGCTCGCCGAAGGCTCGCAGGTGTCGGTGGACAGGCTCGTCGACGCGGTGTGGGGGACCGAGGCACCGGCCTCCGCGCGTGGCATTCTGCGTACGTACGTTCATCGGCTTCGTAAGGTGTTGGAGCCCGCCGGGGACACCGCGTCGTCCGTGATCCGTGCCGCGGGGGACGGCTATCAACTCACCTCGCCGGGCGAGCTGGATCTGAGCGTCTTCCGGGAACTGTTGGCCCAGGCCGAGCGGTTGCGAGGTGCGGGAGACGCCCAAGGCGCGGCGAAGTGCCTGGGTGACGCGCTCGGTCTGTGGCAGGGAACGGCGTTGGCCGGCGTCCGGGGCGAGTACGCGGACAACCAGCGGCAGCGGCTGGACGAACTGCGCCTGTCGGCGGAGGCGGCACGGCTGGCGGTCGAACTCGAACTGGGGGGCCACGAGCAGGCGGCCTCGGAGCTGACCGCTCTGGTCGCCGAGCATCCGCTGGACGAGCGGTTCCGGGAGATGTTGATGCTCGCCCTGTACCGCTCGGGGCGGCAGGCGGCGGCCCTCGCCACCTACCGCGAGGTGCAGACGCTGCTCGCGAGCGAGCTGGGCGTAGATCCCGGGCCTGCCCTTCAGTCGACGTACCGGCGGGTTCTGCAGGCCGACGCCGGGCTCCTCGCGCCACCGGTTCCGTCCGCGCCCGCCTCGGTCCCGGTCGTGCCCGCCCCGGTGACTGCCTCAGTCCCGGCCGTTCCGGCTCAACTGCCCGCCGGTCCCGTGGTATTGGTTGGCCGGGACGCCTCGGGAAAGGAGACCGGAGGTCCGGATACCCGTACCCGTCGGCTCCGCTGGATGCTGCTGGCCGGCTCCGGCCTGGTGATGGCCCTGCTCTCGTCCACCCCCTTCCTCGTAGCGGGCTCGGACTCGGACAAGGGCGGTTCGACAACGGGTTCTTCTACAGCGAGGCATTCAACAGCGGGCCCTTCCCCCTCCAAGCCCGCGTCAGGCATGGCAATCCAAAGTCACGCCTCCGACAGGTGCATTGACGGCGGCACCCTTGGGGACGCGCCGCTGCAGCTCCGGGACTGCTCAAGCAGCGACAGACAGTACTGGCAGATCGTGTCGGAGGACCGGCTCATCCGGATCTCGGGCAAGTGCCTGGACATCGCGGGCGGTTCGACAGACAACGGCGCGGCCGTTCAGTTGGCCGCCTGCAACGGCAGCGGCTCCCAGAGGTTCCGGCTCAACCCCGCCCACGACCTGGTCAACCTTCAGGCCCACAAATGCGTGGAGGCCACGGACCCGCGCGGGAGCAACCGCACACCACTCCGGCTCTGGACCTGCACAGGCGCCCAGAACCAGAAGTGGACCGCGGTCAGCTGATCCATCGGATCCATCGGACGGCTGCCGGTCACGCCGCAGACGGCGTACGCGCCCGTCAGCGCGGCAGGTCCAGCTCGGCGCGTACGGTCTTGCCGACCTGCCCGCGCTCCAGCACCGCCCACCGGTCGGCCAGCGACTCGACGAGGAAGAGCCCCCGCCCGCCCTCGGCGACACCCTGCGGCACGGCGACCTCACCGGGCGCCGGAGTCCGACGCTCACCCCGCGCGTCCGAGACATCGACGCACAGGGTGCGCGTGTACGGGTCGAGGCTGAGCCGCAGCTCGAAGTCCCGCCCCGGCACGCGCCCATCGGTCACGGCGTTGGCCGCCAACTCCGCGACGAGGAGCGCGGCGGTGTCCGAGGGCCCGGAACCGTACGGGATGCCCCAGTCGTCCAGCCGGTGCAGCGCGAGGTGCCGGGCGAGCCGGGCGCCCAGCGGCGTGGAGCTGAACCCGGTTGCTCGCCCATTGGCAGTCGGAGGCGCGCCACCCATGTCGGACCCGGCCACCGCAGCTTTGACATGTCTAACTCGACATGTCTAATGTTACATGTCATCGGATCGTCGCTACACCTGGGAGTCCTCACATGCCCGCCATCCACGGGGGGGGGCCAGTGGCCCCACGTTACGAACCAAGGTTCAGATCCTGAGCCCGGGTAGCCAACGGCTGCTCCTCTACGCCACCCTCGCCGCGGTGTTTCTGGGGACCTTGGACAGCACGTTGGTCGTCACTGCTCTGCCCCGCATGGGCGCCGACCTCAACGGCGACGAGTCGGTCTACACCTGGGTCGTTACGGGCTATCTCCTCTCGTCCACCGTCACCGGCCCGCTCTACGGCCGGTACTCCGACCTGTACGGCCGAAAGCCCCTGCTGCTGGCTGGTCTCGGGCTCTTCCTGATCGGCTCCGGACTCTGTTCGACGGCCGGCACCTTCACCCAGCTGATCCTCTACCGGGTGCTCCAGGGCGCCGGAGCGGGCGCCCTGTTCCCCCTGGGCATGGTGCTCATCCGGGAGACCGTGGAGTGGAAGACCATGGCCCGCCTGCAGAGTTTCATGGGCGGGATGCTGGCCGTCACCCTGATCGGCGGGCCGTACCTGGGAGGCGTGCTCACCGACACGCTGGGCTGGCGCTCGCTGTTCTGGATCAACCTCGTCCTCGGCGCTCCCATCGCACTCGCCATCGCGCTGCTCCTTCCCGCCCACCGGGACGGCGGCCGGCAGGGCCGACCCGACGTGTGGGGAATGCTGCTGCTTGCGTCCGGCGTGTCCCTGCTGCTGGTGGGTCTCACCGAGGCGGGCAACGGGGGCGCCGACGCGGGGGCACTCTCGTCACCGGGAGCCGTGACCGCGTGCATGGTGGCCGGAGTCGTCGCTCTCGGCGTCTTCGTCAAGGTCGAACAGCGGACGGCCGTCCCCATCCTGCCCCTGCGCCTGTTCCGCGGACGCGACTTTCCGTCGCTGCTGTCGGCCGGCTTCTTCTTCTCCGCGGCCTCGTTGCCGTGCTCCGTCTTCCTGCCGCTGTACTTCCACGACGTCAGGGGCTTCAGCCCAAGCACCGCCGGTCTGATGCTGAGCCCGCTGCTGCTCGCCATGGTGCTCAGCAACCGGGCCGCCGCGAATCTCATCTGGGTGGAGCGCACGGCCCGCCTGCTGCTGCCGGCCGGTGCGGTGCTGCTGACTCTCGGCTGTGCCGTCTTCTTCCTGCTCGGCGTCGATACGCCACTGTGGCTGATCATCGCCATCATGACCGTCATCGGCCTGGGCCTGGGCCCTTCCATGGCCCCCATCGGGCTCATGGTGCAAAGCTCCGTGCCGCCGCAGGACATGGGCACCGCGTCGTCCAGCATCGTCCTGCTCAAACAGCTGGGGCAGTCCGTCGGCCTGGCCGTCGGCCAGACGCTGCTCAGCTCCCGCCTGCTGGCCGCCTCCTCCGGCACCACCGCCGAGGACACGGCGAACGCGGTCGGCCTGACGATGGCCGTGGTGGGCGTGGCCTGCGGCGCCGGGGCCCTCGTGTCGAGCCTTCTGGTGGGGAAGATCGAACTGCGCGTCCCCGGCGGGCCCCCGGCACCCGCCAAGAGCGCCGAGGAGCAGAACAGCTCCACCTGACCCGGACGCGGCGTCCGGACGCGGCCGAGTCCCGTTCACCGGGGCTCGGCCGAGGCTCGAGCGCATGGGCGGACCCTGGGGCGACCGTCCCACCGACCCACGCCAGGAGCGCCACATGAGGTTGCTCAACTTCGCGCTGTCGACCGCGGCTTACGGCGACACACTGATCGGCCTGTCGTTCACCGACCAGATCCGCCAGCCCGGCATCGAACAGCACTTCGTCGTCAGCGAGGCGGCCGTCCCCCTGGTCAGTTCCAGGGGCTACGACTACACCGTCCTCAAGGCCCACGGAACCCGGTCGGCCGAGAAGCAGATCGACGACTGCATTCGGCGGTTCCGGCCCGACGCAATGGTGCTGGCCGACTACCTCAACTACTGGGGCACGCTGATCCGGCAGTACGACACCGACCCGTGGTTCATCGACCGCTACGGGCTGCCGCTGCTGCCGATCGACATCTGGGAGTGGGAGAACACTCCGTTCCGGTTCGACGTGTGCGGCCGGGACTACGAGCGGGAGATCAGCAAACGGATCCTCGGCATGGAGGCCCATCTGCGGCCCGTCCCGGTCGGCCATCTCACGCCCGGCCCCAGCGGCCGGGGCCTGCCCTACCGGATCATGGATCCCGAACCGCTCCCGGACGTCGCCAAGCGCCTCCGCCTGCGCGCGGACCTGGGCCTGGCGAGCGGGGATCGGCTTGTCATGATCCCCGTGTCGGCCTGGCAGCAGCCCGACGAGAACACCCCCGGCGCAACGGACATGATGCGCCGGCTGGCCGACAGGGTCCCGGACCTGCTCGTCCACTATCTCGGCCGACTGCCGGCCACGACCCGCTTCGTGTTCGTCGGCCACGTCCCGCCGGCTTTCCGGAAGCTCCCGCCGGAGCAGGTGCGCGTCCTCCCGCTGTGCCCGCCCGACGAGTACCGGGACCTGCTCGCCGTCTCGGACCTGGTGCTGTCCCTGAGCCTTACCGCGCTCACCATGGTGCGTGCCGTGCTGATGGACATCCCCTCGTTGGTGATCACCAACCGCTTCCGGGTCGCCGGTCCCGCCGACATCGAGAAGGTGTCGGCCGAACTGGGCGGCCTGACGGACACCGCGCGCTCCTGGCTGACGGAGACGGCGCCCATCGCCCCGTTCCGGCAGTGGCCCAAGGGTCTGTACGACTTCGTACAGCGGCTGTTCGACGGCAACGACTACCTGGACACCCTCGGCCACGGCGAGCTGATGGACGAGGAGAACACCGTGGCCCGGCTGACGGAACTCCTCTACGACCCGTCGGCGCAGCAGCGACTGGCCGGTGCCCGCAGCGCCTATCTCGACCGGCTCGCCGCACTGCCTCCGACCCTGGAAGTCTTCGCCGAGGCAGCCCGCCGGGTCGGTCTGTCGATGCCCTGACGGTCACCGCCCCGAACCCACCGGAACACTGACAAGGACACCCCATGCCCAGTGAAAGCCCCATCAGAATCGGCGTGGTCGGACCCGGTTGGTGGGCGGCCAGGTATCTGCTGCCGCCGCTGCTGGATCACCCCTCGGCCGAGGTCCGGGCCCTGTGCGGCCGCGATGCGGGCCGGGTCCGCGCGGCAGCCGAAGCCGCCGGGATCCCCCACGCGTACGTGTCGGTCGAGGACATGATCGAGGACGTCGGACTCGACGCTCTCATCGTGGCGTCGCCGCCTTCCTCGCACCTGCCCGCCGTGACCGCGGGCGCGGCCCGGGGACTGCACGTGTTCTGCGAGAAGCCGCTGGCGCGCTCCGCGACGGAGACCGCGGCGATGGTGCGGGCCTGTGAACGCGTGCGCACGGTGGCCGGTTTCACGCAGCGCTGGCACCCCGCCGTGCGCCTGCTGAAGACGATGGCCGTCGACGGGGCGATCGGCGAGGTGCTGCACATCCGCTACACCACGCGGGCCACCCTGGCCGCCGACCCCAGGGCGCCGTGGGACTGGCGGCACGACGCGGACGAGTACTCCTACGGAGTGCTCAGCGACCTGGGACCGCATGCGGTGGACCTGGTCCGCTGGATCGGCGGCGAGATCGCCTCTGTACAGGCGACGGCGCACACCGTGTTCTCCGACCGGCAGGACGCCCACGGCGCCCTGCGCCCCGTGGGCAACTGGGACGACGCCACGATGGAGTTCGAGTCCGAGAACGGTCCGGCGGCCTCGGTCACCATGACGCGGACGATGCCACGCAGCACGTACCGCCGTTTCCACCACGAACTCGACGTTGTCGGCACCCGCGGAACCCTGACCTACACCTCGGACCGCCCGGCCGAGGTGATCGTCGCCGAGACGGGCGGTGAACCCAAGGCCCTGCGACCGTCCGTACCAGGTCTGGAAGAGGCGGCTGCGGGCAGCTTCGAGGAGATCATGGCCGTCATGAACGAGGGCGCCCGCCGCCAGGCCGCGGACATGCTGGACGCCTTCGCCGGGCGCCCCGTGCAGGAGGTGCCCACCCTGACCGACGGGCATATCGGCCAACAGGTCCTCGATGCCGCCGCCGTGTCCGCCCGCACCCACGCCGAGGTCCGTGTCCGGTCCTGAGTTCCGATCCCGGACGACCCGGCAAGTCTCGCGCCGCCGGCGCGTGCCCTGCCTCCCCACGTCCGCTCTGTTCAGCCCGTCTCGAGCCGCGTTCAAGCCGGGCGGCGGATGCTGAGCGCGTCCGCCCGCGCCGACCGGCTCGGCGCAAGGGCATCGTCCCCGCGGAGGAGGCATGGGCGTGGAGATCACCGGCAGAGGGTTCCTCGCGAGCCACATGGAGCGTCTGCGCCCCTGGCACCCGCACGCGCTGCTGCTGGCGGCCGGCGTGTCCAGCACGGTGGCCGACGCCGCGCACGACTTCGACCGTGACGCCGAACTGTGCTACGAGACGGTCCGCCGATGCCGTACCGCCGGGCGCACCCTGGTGTTCCTGTCCACCGCGTCCGCGAGCATGTACGGCGGACCGGACGGCCATGGACGCGAGGACGGCCCCGTGTTCCCCCCTCGCCGTACGGCAGGCACAAGCTGGCGCTGGAGGCGGTCATCCGCTCCTCCGGGGTGCAGCATCTCGTCCTGCGCCTGGGGCATGTGGTCGGCCCCCGCCAGCGCGAGCACCAGTTCGTCCCCGCTCTCGTGCGTGCGGTGCGGTCGGGCTCGGCGCTGGTGCACAAGGGCGCCACCAGAGACCTCATCGCGGTCGAGGACGTCGTCACCCTCACGGACCGGCTGTTGGGACTGGGAGTGGCGGACGAGACCGTGAACATCGTCTCCGGCCACGCCACGTCCGTCGAGAACATCCTCGACCACATAGAACAGCGCCTCGGTCTGCGGGCGGACCGGACGGAGGTGGTCGGCCCACCGGCCGGCTGCCACCCGTCCACCGCGAAGCTCCGGCGGCTGGTGCCGGACCTGCACGACCTCGGATTCGACGAGAACTACTTCCGCCGGGCGATCGACTCCTACCTGCAGTCGTGACCGCCGGGGACCCCACGCGCCGGCCGGACGGCACCGGGCCGTCCGGCGCCATCCGGCCGCGGCAACCATCATGAGCGAGAGGACGCACAATGGCGGAACAGCAGTCGGCCGACGTCGAGTTGGGCACACTCAAGCTGCCCGACGGCAGGGAGGTCGTCGCCCCGAACGTGGATCAGGCGGTGGTGCTGTGGAAGGTGGTGAACGAAGACGCCTTCTACCTGGAGGCGATCGAGGGACTGGCCGAGGGCGACGTCGTCTTCGACATCGGGGCCAACATCGGCTTCACCGCCCTGTTGTTCGCCGACCGGGCGCCCGGCGTCCGGGTCGTCTCCGTGGAACCGGCTCCGCCGTGCTACGAGGCGGTGCGGGAGAACATCGCACGGCACGTTCCCGGTGGCACGGCCGTCCAGGCGGCCGTGGGCAAGGCGCCGGGCACCATGGGAACTGACCTACTACCCCGAGTCGCCGGTCAACTCGACCCTGTACGCGGACATCGAGGAGACCATCGGCAACCACAAGGCCTACATGCGAACCACCGGGATGCGAGAGGAGTTCATCCAGCTCCACCACGAGTCCCTGGTGAGCACTTTCGAGAAGGTCGTCGTCACCCCCGTCGACGTCGTGACGGTCGGTGAACTGGCCGAGCGGCACGGTGTCGAGGAGATCGCCCTGCTGAAGATCGACGTGGAACGGGCCGAGACCGACGTCCTCGACGGCGTCCCCAGGTCGCTGTGGCCGAGGATCCGGCGGGTCTGTGTCGAGGTCCACGACAATGACGGCCGGCTGGAGCAGGTCAAGCAGCTGCTGACGGCCAAGGGGCTCCGGGTCCGCGTCGGGCAGGAAGAGGTGCTGGCGGGGACCGCCGTGCACATGGTTCTGGCCACCCGCGACTGAGACGAGCCACGCTCCCCGTCCCGCGCACCGGGGGCGGGGAGCGCTCGTCGGCGCCGTGGACCGCGAGAACGGGAGCGGGGTCGCGGGCAGGAACGAACCGCGGCAGCATCGAGAAAAACGGCGCCGCCTTCCCGACACGACGCGTGTCGGGAAGGCGGCGCCACGTCGTGAGCGGCCCGCGGGAGGTCAGGCCGGCACAGCCTCGATCACATGGGCGGACGTCACACCCGTCCAGGCCGGCCGCACGGGTACCACCTGGGAGAGGGTCAGGCGCGCGGAGGCGAACAGTGCCTCGTACTCCTGGCGGCTGCGCTCGGCCCCGCCGTTGAGCAGCATGCCCAGATGCCCATAGGCGGCGAGGCGGTCGGTGAGCGACGTCCCGAAGCGTTCAGGCCGGACGCTCTCCACCAACAGCACGCGGCTGCCGGGAGCCATCGCCTCTCGGACGTTCGCCAGCAGTTCGCGGCTGCGAGTGTCGTCCCAGTCGTGGATCACGTTCTTGAGCAGGTAGGCATCCGCGCCGGGCGGCACCTTCGCGAAGAAGTCACCGCCGACGATCTCACAGCGGTCCAGCACGCCCGCCTCGGCGAGCGTGCGCTCCGCTGCGTCCTCGACGACGGACGGCAGGTCGAAGAGGATTCCGCGCAGGCCCGGTGTGGCGCGCAGGATCGCCGCCAGCAGGGAGCCCTCGCCGCCGCCGACGTCGGCGAGCGTCCCGAACCTCGTGAAGTCGTACGCCTCGAGCACAGCCTGCGCCGTGTGCCGGGTGAAGAACGTCATGGCCCGGTTGAAGACAGCTGCGACATGGGGTGGCATCGCCGCGAACGGGTTACCGCCCGGTTCGGAGTCCACGATCTTGGGGGCCGACTTCAGCACGTCGTGCAGCGCGAACCAGCGCTGGATGTGCCCGGGCCCCGCGTGCAGCAGGGCCACCGCATGCAGCGAGTCCGCGCCGTCCTTGCGCAGCAGCCGGCCGGAGTCGGTGAGCGCGAACCGGCCGTCACCCGCGTCGTGAACCAGGCCGGCCGAGGCCAGCAGGTACAGCAGCCGGAGCAGCGACTCGGGGTGAGTGCCGGTCCGCTGCGCCAGCACCGCGTGATCGACCGTGTCGTCGCCGATGGCGTCGGCGAGTTCGATGCGGGCGGCGGAGTTGATCGCTGTCGAGACATAGTGCCCGGTGATCATCTGGAACACGGCGGCCGCCGTGGCCGGCGCCTCGGGAGGGGATGCATCCGCAGTCGTCATAGTCGCTCTTTCTCGCTGGAAGGGGACAGCGGCGACTCAAGCGCGGAGGGCTCGACACGAGCTTGAAACCGTCTGGAGGACCCCGCTTCGAGCAGGGTTCAAGAAGGGGTCGAGACGACACCACGACAGTGGCCTCGTTCCCCAACGCCAGCACGAAAGGCTGAAGATGACCCAGGAACACTACCCGGTTCTCGTCGTGGGCGCGGGGACGGTCGGCCTCTCCACGGCCACCGCCCTGGCCCACTACGGAGTGCCCGTCCTGCTGGTGGAACGCCACGCCGGCACCACCGAGCATCCGCGCGCCACCGGCGTCCAACCCCCCGTCAAGGAGTTCTTCCGGAGCCTGGGACTGGACGAGCGGATCCGTGCGGCCAGCGCCGACCTGCTGGCCAGCAACGGCAAGGTCGACCTCGAGACGCTCGCGGGCACGGACCTGGCCACCGCCCCACGCATTCCCACACCGCCGAGCGAGGTGGCCGAGCTGACCGCGAAGATCAGCCCCACCCCGCTGGGCCCGTGCGCCCAGGACCAGATCGACCGGGTGCTGTTGCAGGCCGCCCAGGAGAAGGGAGCGGTCATCCGGTTCGGCATCCGGCTGGAGTCGCTGCTCCAGGACGAGTCAGGAGTCACCGCGACCCTGGTCGACATCGCCGACGGCTCCCGGAGCGAGGTGCGGGCCGACTACGTCGTGGCGGCCGACGGCTCCTCCAGCTCCGTACGCCGGAGCGTGGGCATCCCGATGCAGGGGCCGACCGGTCTGGGCAACCCGATGATCAACGTGTTGTTCAAGGCCGATCTGGCAGACCTGGTCAAGGGGAACGAATTCGCGTTCGCGCAGATCACCAACGCGGACTCGGAGGGGATCCTGCTGACGGTCGACAACCGGGACCGGTGGATCTACCACATCAGCTACAAGGAGGGCGAGGAGACCCTCCAGGACTACCCGGAGGAGCGCTGCATCGAGCTGATCAAGGCCGCCATAGGCCGCTACGACATCCCGGTCAAGATCATCAGCACCATCCCCTGGCGGATGTCGGCGCGGGTGGCGGAGCGGGTCGTCGAGGGCCGGGTGATCCTGGCCGGCGACTCGGCGCACACCATCCCGCCGATCGGCGCCTTCGGCATGAGCAGTGGTGTCGCCGACGCCTGCAACCTCGCCTGGAAGCTGGCGTACACAGTCAAGAAGCAGGCCGGTCCGGGGCTGCTGCGCAGCTACGAGTCGGAGCGACTGCCGATCATGCGCTTCACCCGGGACCAGGCACTCCTGCGCTTCAAACACCTCGATCTGCACTGGGACGAGGAGAAGGACGGTGAGCGGTCCGCAGTCGAGATGGCGGACCCGCTGGTGACGGCGGCCGCCTACCAGTACTACGAGGGCGCGCTGGTCGACCCGCCGGACTCGCTGCGTTCGCTGACCCGCCCCGACGAGAACCTGGACGGTTCGCCGGGCGCTCGTGTTCCGCATGCCTGGGTCGAGCACAAGGGCAAGCGAATCTCCGTCCTGGACCTGCCCGACGGCGGCTTCGCACTCCTCACCGGCCCGGACGGGCAGGAATGGGTGACGGCGGCCGAGGAGGTGGCCGCGCGGACCGGGCTGCACTTGCGCGCCTACCGGGTCGGGCCGGACTGCGAGGTGGCGGACCCCGAGGGCACCTGGGCGGCCTCGGCCGGGGTGGCCGACGGCGGTGCCCTGCTGGTGCGGCCGGACATGTTCGTGGCCTGGCGCTCCCCCGGCCGCCGGAAGCAGCCGGTCGACGTTCTCACGGACGTCCTCGGCCGGGTGCTCGACCGTCCCTGGCGGATGAACTGACCGGACGCCCCATCGGGCCCGGGCGCCGTACCGGCGCCCGGGCCCGTCGTCGTTCCCGGCCATCACGCACACCGGCCTGCCGGGCCTGCCTCGCTGCTTAAACGACGACGCTTGGCCGGGTGGAGCCCGGCCAAGCGTCGCGGATCGAAGGGAGCGGTCAGCCGCCGAACCAGCGGCGCAGGGCGTGCCGCAGCGATGCTTCGCCGGCGCCTACGGCCTGCGCGGCCGAGCCCGCCCAGGCGACGTAGCCGTCGGGGCGTACCAGCAGCACCTCCGCACCGGACGCCTCCGCACCGGCGCCGGACAGCGTCCGGACCCGTTCCGCCCACGGCTGTGCCAGCCTCGTCGCATTGGCGGTGGGCGTCAGGTCGAGCAGGACTCCCTTGCCCGGGTGCAGCGCCTGGGTCAGGGTGGTCTCACCCGCGCCGTCCTTCACGGTGAGGTCGCCCAGCAGCGTGCCGACGACCTCTGGGGCGTCCGTGCCGTCCGCCTCGAGGGAGTAGCGAATGCTGGTCCCGGTGACGAGTTCAGCGAGGTACTTGTTGGCCTCCGGCCCCTCCAGCACACCGGCGAGCAGAGACCGCAGCGCGCTCACGTCCCGGCCGGGGCGCAGCAGCGCCAACTGGGCCCGGCTGTAGTCGAGCACCCACTGCGCCACCCCGAACCGCTCGCGCTGGTAGGTGTCCAGGAGGTCGTCCGGGGCCCAGCCCCGCACCGTGCCGGCCAGTTTCCAGCCGAGGTTGACAGCGTCCTGGAGACCCAGGTTGAGCCCGAGGCCGCCGTAGGGGAAGTGGATGTGGGCGGCGTCGCCGGCCAGGAGCACCCGGCCCTCGCGGTAGCGGTCCGCCTGCCGCGTGGAGTCTCCGAAGCGGGCGAGCCAGGTCGGCTCGGCGATGTCGACGTCCCGGCCCAGGATGCGCCGGACCGCCGCCCGGAACTCGTCGAAGCCGACGGGGGCGTCGCGGTCCTCGTGTGCGGCGCCGAACTCGGTGGTGACGATCCGCGCGCTGCCGGTGGGCCGCAGATTGATGTTGACGGTGCCGCGTTCGGTGCGGGTCATGCCCCGGCGCTCCGTGCCCATGTCCACCACGGTGCAGTCGCACAGCAGGGACGCCACGGTCGCCGGCGTACCGGCGAAGTCGATGCCCGCCAGACGACGCACCACGCTGCGGCCCCCGTCGCAGCCGACGGCGTAGGCGGCACGCAACCGGACCTCGCCCGACGGGCCGCTCGCCGTGACGGTCACCCCGTCGTCGTCCTGCGCCAGAGCATGCACCTCGTGGCCGCGCAGCACGGTCACGCCCAGAGCGCGGGCGCGTTCTTCCAGCATGTCCTCGATCCGGGTCTGCGGAACGTTGACGAGGTAGGGGTGGTCGCTGTCCATCGCCTGCAGATCGAGCAGCGGCCACAGTCCGGCCAGCGGCAGCTTCGGCCACAGCGCGCGCTCGTGCAGGATGCCGTCGAGCAGTCCTCGCCGGTCGAGTGTCTCCACCGTGCGCGGATGCAACCCCCAGGCACGAGACTGCTCCGGCCGCCGCTCCGCCTGTTCCAGCACCGTCGTCCGTACGCCGGCAAGACCGAGCTCGCAGGCCGTCATGAGCCCGACCGGTCCCCCGCCGACGATCACCACGCTGGTGTTCACCCTGGCTCCTCGCGTTGTTCGTGACAGATGACGGTCAGCCTTCAAGCCCCTGCTGGAATGCCGGTCGACGAGGACTTGAGAGCGGGACGCGCCAGGGGGTCCGGGAAGCCCCGGGCCCCTGAACGGGCGGGGCTGTACCGCATGATGGGGTGTTCCATGGGAGGAGTCAGATGTCACTTCGGCACGCGGTGCTCGGTCTGCTGAGCCACCATCCGGCGAGCGGTTACGAGCTGGCCAAGCACTTCAAGTCGACGCTGACCGGCGTCTGGTACGCGCGCAACCACCAGCTGTACCCGGAGCTGGGCCGCTTGGCCGAGGACGGTTTCGTCGAGGTCGTCGAGGAGGGTCCGCGCGGTCGCCGGACCTACAGCATCACCGACCTCGGGCGCACGGAGCTGCGTCGCTGGCTGGTCGAGGTGGAGCCGGACCGCTCGACCCGCAGCGAGACCTACCTGCGGGCGTTCCTCCTCGCCACGGTACTGGGCCGGGATGACGCGCTGACGGTCCTCGACCGCGAAATGGGGGTGTGGGAGGCGAACCGCGCGGCGCTCCAGGAAGGGCTCGACAAGGCCGAGGGGAGCGTGCCGCCCGACGACCCCTATGTGCTGGCCACGACGATGGGCGTGCGGCTCAACGAGGCGATGCTCGACTGGGCGCACGACACCATCAGTCGCATCCGCGAGCACCGCGCCGGGCCCTGAGCCCGCTGTCCGCCGCCCGGAGGCGGCGGAGCACGGTCCCTCGAGGTCCTTCGACGTCCCTCGATCCGTACCCCAACCGTTCCCCAGCGATACCGCGAACCCTGTGCCGGACAGGAGTGTTGCGCAACCGGTGAGGAGGACGGGATGAGCGTCGGGAGCCTGTGCGTAGGGGTGGGGCTGCGTTGTCTGCGTGGGCTGTGGCAGGCGCTGACAGCGCTCGGCATGACCATGTGTTCCATGCCCTCCCCCGATTGGCAGGGCTGGTACCTGCCGTTACCCACCGCCCCGGACGCCCTCGACCCCACCGGGCGTCCAGTGTGGTTTGAGCGGCCGGGCGCAGCGTGGGTTCCGAACACGGATCAGCAGCCGATGGACGAAGGGACCCGCCCATGACCACACCACGCTCCCACCTGGCCGGTTTGGAGGGCCGCACCGCGGTGGTGACCGGCGCCACCCATGGGGTCGGACTCGCCGTGGCGCGCCGCCTGTGCACGTCCGGCGTCGATGTCCGGCTCACCTACGCGCACGACGATGCCCGCGCGGAGCAGGCCCTGCGGTCCCCCTCAAGTGCCCCACCCGCATGCGGTTCTGACGCATCATACGATTCATCGCGACACTGGTGCCTCGATAGACGAATCCCTCCCCATGGCTGGAAATGGACACGTCAGGTCACCAACACCAGACAGCAGTGCGCCACCGTCATCGCGGCACAGCGGCAGGGGGAGACGGACCCTCACGACCGGGAGGTGCCACAGCAGGGCGCCTCCTACGCACAGGGCGCGTCGACACCGCGCGGAGTGAACGCCTCTCCGGGTTCGTGCGCACCTCCTGCGCGGGGACCGATCAGCAGATCCTACGGACTCATCGCAGCCTTGGAAGAAACACGGTCGTTTGATCGCCGATCCGCATTACCGGGGCTATGATTTTCCGAATTCTTCCCGTGTGATGTGATTAACGAGTTCCCCCGGCTCCACGTCGAGCCCCGCTGCAATGTCCAAGAGCGTGAGCACACTGGGGCTGCGCTGCCCGTGCTCGATGTAGATGAGGCCGCGAAAGCTCAACCCACTGCGCTCTGCGAGTTCTTCCAAGCTGTAGCCCCGCTCTTCACGGAGTCGCCGGATCTGCATACCGAGGGACAGGAGTCGGGGATCTGGTGATGGTTCGCGTGCTGGCACACAGCGACTCGACCGGTACGACTTCCCTCAGGCCATGAACAGCTGTGCATAATCGGGCTCGGGGCTGGAAATCCTGCACGTGAGCACACGGGAACAGCCCGGCGGCTACGAGACCCAATCACTCGTACGACCTGCTCGGCACAAACGGATAGACCACGGCGCGGCAGCGAGGTCGCTAGCCCACAAGCAACGAACGAGAACATATGGCCAGGCCGATCCTGCCATTCGACCGATGGCACAAGTCATATCCGAAACCGGACCGGGGCGACGGCCCATGCAAGTGCGGGACCAGAAACCTCCCCCTTTACCCATCAGCAGATCACGGACGGGGGCTCCGCTGGCAGGCTCGCCATGTCGATCACCTCGGAAAAGAGCGCAGAGAGTCGTTCGACACATGGCAGGAAGCTCTCGACCGGCTCGGCGAGTTGACCGCCGAGGCTGCGGCCACGACGAGAGGCAGCCAATCAGCACACAGTGCGCGAGTAGCCTTCTTCGGCGCGCAGATGATCGACCGAAAGCGGAAGAAGAAAAAGAGAGCGAATACGATCAATACGTACGAGAGTCACCTTCGCAATCACATCTTGCCGTTCGCAGGCAATCGCATACCGAAATCGCTACGGCGTAGCGACTCCATGGCCTTCGTGGATCATCTGCTAGAAAAACCCAACCTCAGATCCCCTCGCACGATTGTCCAGATTTTTAAGACCTGGCGCATTCTCATCCACTACATGATGGACGAAGACATTCCGCTGCCCGCAAACATCGTGTCCCGCATCGAGCTTCCCGAGATCAGCGACGACGGTGGAGACGCCCTCATCCCCAAACAGGTGGCCGCAGCAGCCCTTGCCATGCGGACGATCGAGCCGCGCTACGAAATCCTGGTGTGGCTCGGCGCGTGCGCAGGACTGCGTGCCGGCGAGGCTCTGGGGCTGACACGGACACGCGTCGGTTGGCAGGAGGATCTCCTGTACGTTCAAGAGCAGCGTCAGCGCGGCAAAGCTGCACCGCTCAAAACCAAAGCCAGTTACGCGACGCTGCCTGTGGATCATTTCCTGATCGAACGCTTGGCGACCCATGTGGCTCACTTCAGCGAGCCGGAACCCGTCACCCAATCCGCCGCGCGCAAGCGTCGGGCTCGGCGGCACGTCGGGCCAATCGACGAAGACCTCATCGTGACGAACCGATACGGAAGGCCAGTTCAGAGCAGTGATTTCAACGAAAAGTGGCAACGGGTTGTCGCCCTGGCCGGCCTACCGGAAGGCACCCGTTTCCACGATCTCAAGGTGTTTTACACCACCACACTCGGCGGACCAGGCCAGCACGACCCGAAGACCGTCCAAGCGCTCTCACGGCACGCCCGCTTCACCGAAACATGGGACACCTATGCGCGCCCACCGAGGGCGGTAGAAGGCCTGCGCGTAACCGCGTTCGGCGATGCCTTCCGTTCAATACAGCAGAACCGGGGGTGAGTTGCAGCACGGTCGCCGTGCCTCCGGGAGAGAAACCCGGATTTCCAGCTCCTGAGGCACATCCGGCTCTACAAGGCGCACCCGCCCCGCTACGAGTGGCGCCCTCACTCAGTCGCGGCAACAACTCCGGTCGCCGCTGCCATCCGCGGGTGCTGCGCTGGTGCAGGGATGGAACCTTCGCCTCCGCCGCGCTACGTCGTGTCGCTCCCGAACCGCGAACCGGTGGCCGACGCCCTCCTCCAACGAGACCACACGACATCCAGTGGCGGGCAATGCCCGCCAACTTCCTGCCATGAGAGCGGGCACACGCTGCTGCCCGGGGATACTCGGTCCATGCCGCTCATCCGTGACATCACCCACGTCGACTACTCGGTGGTGGAGGACCTGCTGTACTCGAACCATCTGGGAAACGGCAGGTTCTACGACCCCGAGGGCTTGGACGTCATCGTGGCCGAGCTCCACGGAACCGTCGTCGGGGTCGCCGAGTTCCAGCTCCACTGCGACTTCGGACACGACGAAGGCCGGGAGGCGCACCCCGGCGAGCAGACGTTCGTCTTGACCATGGCCGTCGCTGATACGGATCGTCGCAGCAGGGTCGGCCGGGCGCTTCTCACCGAGATCGCCCACCGGGCCCAGGAAGCAGGCCACACCTTCCTGGGCCTGGTCCCCCAGGACGGCGACAACGCGGCCAGCCGACAGGGGTTCTTCCAGGCGTGCGGTCTCACGCTGTACGGACCCGACAGACCGGGTGCGGCATGGGGCTGCCCAATCTCAAACATCCTCGATTGAACGCGACCAGCGAAGGCCGCCAGCGCATCGCCGACGCCGCGATCGACTACCCCGGCACCTGGGTCGTCATCGAGGTCACGACCTCCCAGCTGCGCCGTGAACTGTCGCCGGAGCGCGTTCCGAATCTTCGCCCATCTCCGTGACCGATACGGTGACAGATCCGCTTTCCGCTCGCTGTAAGTACCGTCAGGCGTGGTCAGCGCACTCGCGCGCACCGCGGGAGACGACATGGCGACCGCGATCAGCGAAACCGGAAGCAAGGACAGGACGTTGGCGGATCTGGTGGTGCGAGGGCCAAAAGCACCGTTCTTCAGGATCACCCATCTCCGCGACCGGTCCAAGGCCTCCGTGAACGAGCAGGCGTCGACCTTCGATCAGCGCTGAGCCCGCCCGAGCACCCGGCGTCTGCGTGACATGACCGCGCCCGATCTGCCACCCCGGTCGCCGGGTCGGCACGCCCCGTGCACACGGAATGCGTCGCCGTCTCAGGAGGAGCGTGACATGCGCGAGCGCCGGAAACCACAGCCAACTCATCGGAGGACCACATGGGCACGTCGCGAAGCAGCTCGCAGCCCGCAGGACACATCGCCGTCGAGGGCCACGCCGGAGTGCTTGTCGCTCGTATCGACGGAGGCCCGCACGCGTTGTTCGATCCCGAGATCACCAAACAGCTGAAAGAGCTGGTCGATCGAGCTGACCGCGATCCGGACATCCGCGCGGTCGTCTTCACCGGTACGCATCCTGACCGCTTCTTGAGCCATTCCGATGTGCGCTGGCTACAAGAAGGTGGCACCGGATTCCCGCCGATCAACACGCGCATCGCCAAGCTCGTAGCGCGCACGGCGAGACTCATCAACAGAGTGCCGGTCGTCAGAACGCTCGCGGGGAAGACCCGGCTCAAGACGCTTCTGCAGCTCGACAGCTTCCATGCCACCTTCCTGAAGATGAACGCAAGCGGCACCATCTTCGTCGCGGCACTCAACGGTTCGGCACTCGCCGTCGGCGCAGAACTGGCCTTTGCCTGTGATCTGCGCATCATGGCAGACGGGGACCATGTCATCGGCCTGACAGAAGTCCTGCTCGCACTGACACCGGGTGGCGGCGGCTCTCAGCGACTGCCTCGTCTGATCGGCAGGCAGCAGACGTTGGTCGCCGTTCTCGAAGGCAGGCCGTTCACGCCTGCGGAGGCTCTCTCGCTCGGTGCGGTCGACGAAGTGGTGCCCCAGGAAAAGGTCCTCGCTCGGTCGATCGAGCGCGCGGAGTATCTGAGCCTGCGCTCGAAGAAGTCTCTCGGAGCCATCAAGCGATCCATCTACTTCGGCAGCTCCCTGTCGCTCGAGGACGGCTTGCAGCTCGAGCACGCCGAGTTCCTGGTCAGAGATCAATCGAAGGAAGCTCAGAGGCGGATGCTTGAATACATCGCCGCCACGGACGCCACTGGCGAGCTCCCTCTGCTGAATCGTGAGACGTACGCGCGAGCGCTCGCCGCCGGGCGGATCGGAGGCAGCCCAAGCGAGTAGAACGGGTCGATGTGGTGACCCCGCCTTGATCGACGGTTCATTGCCCCCCCTCTCTGACAACCTCGGTTGAGGCTGTCAGAGGGCGGTTCGTGGAGTGATGTCCGTTGCCCGGTGAGGTTGGTGCAGTGCAGCTGGTCGCGGGGGCTCGGTCGGCTACTGCTTCCTGGTGTGCTTGGCGCGGGTGCCTTCGAGGTGCTTCGGCAGTGGTTCGTGGTCGAGGCCTTCGCAGACCTCACGGGCCCGGAGGGGTCGGTGGCCTCGTCGAAGACGGCGAGGTGGCGTGGGCCGGGAGACGGTCAGCGAGAGCAGTGATGGTCATCCGGGTGATCGCCAGGTGTTCATCATCGCCGACGCGGCGCACTCACTGCCGCGCACGCTGCACCCCGTTGTCCGCCGTGACGGCGTGCGCCGGTGTTCGACTGGTAAGCCGCCACACGATCTCCCACTCGCCTCGCAACTCGCTTGCGGCCTCTTGATCACCTAAATAGCATTACGATCATAAGACAATTGGGTAGTCCATCACCGGGGCGGAGCAGCTCCGGCCATCCACATTGGAGAAGCACGTGTCTTCCTCGAACGTCGAAACCCAAACGTCCACCACTGACTTGCACCAGTTTGCCGATGAGTTGATGAGGCAACTCAACCTGCGGGACGCCGACAGCGCGTTGGCCCCGTTCGCGCCGGACGCCCGCTTGTACGCCGCCGACGGCACCACCACCGGCGTCGAGGACAACCGCGCGGTGCTGGCGTCGGTCTTCGACGCGTTCCCCGACATCACCTTCACACCGGTCCGTGTCGTCGCCGAGGACGATTGGTTCGCGATCGGGTTCATCTGGGCAGGCACGAGCACCCGGCCCTTCAACGGCATTCCCGCCACCGGCCGATCCTTCAAGGTGCTGGAGTTTCGTATGTTCAAGGTGGTCGACGGGAAGATCACCGAGGCCTGGGGCCTCATCGACCTGGCGTCGCTCTTCGCCCAGTTGCAGTCCTGAGTGGGCGGTTCATAGGGTGATGTCCTTTTCTGGCTGAGGTGGGAGCAAGGCCGCTGGTGGAGGTGGTGTCGGCTATTGCTCCCTGGCGAAGTTGCCGGTGTCGGCCTCGGTGAGGACCCCGAGTTCGACCAGGCGTTTCAGCTTGGCGCGGGTGCCTTCGACGTTCTTCGGCAGCAGTTCGTGGCCGAGGGCTTCGCAGACGTCCTTGGCCCGCCGCGGCGGTCGCGTGGTTGAAGGCGGCGAGGACGCGGGGGTAGTCCGGGTGCTCGGGCAGGTCCGGCGCGACGGCCGGGAGCCGGTCGGCGAGGCCGGTGACGGTCTTGCGGGTGATCGTGAGGTGCTCCAGGTGCGTCTCGGCCTCCCGCAACCGGGTCTGCAGGCCGTCGATCTGTGCGCGGAGGTCGTCGGCCAGGGCCCGGGCGGCGTCTTCCTGCAGGTCCAGGGCATCGAGCGGGGGCCGGATGTTCACTGCGGATGCCTCGTCGAGCCACTGGGCGTCGTCGGCGATGATGAGCACCGGCCGTTCCTCGGCCAGCTCCGACGAGCGTCAGTACGGCCACGCCGATCAGGAACCGGTCCTCCACATCGCCGCTCATGCCGAGCCTCGTTCAGGGCCTTGGCCTGCGGCTGCGGGAGCCTGCTGATCCGCTCCGTCACCGGCCACAGCAGTTCCTGCAGCGCGGCGAAGTCCAGCTCCGACTTGAGACGAGTGCCGTGACATCTCAGGACGGAAAAGTCTGCCACGACGGATCCGGCCACGCGCTTGAGCAAAGCGTTTGGCCGGCCCCGGGGTCACCCCACACCATCATGGTTGCTCCGCATTCCTGACGGCATCGTCAAGGATTCGGTCAAGGGCGGCCTGCTCCTGGCGCCGTCCGTACAGGTCCCTTGCTTGATAGTTTCATGGACGCTGTCGCCGGAGCGCTCGTGCTACCTGTGTTCCGAATCTTCGCCGCCTCGTGACCGATACGGTGACAGATCCGCTTTCAGCTCGCTGTAAGTACCGTCAGGCGTGGTCAGCGCACTCGCGCGCACCGCGGGAGACGACATGGCGACCGCGATCAGCGAAACCGGAAGCAAGGACAGGACGTTGGCGGATCTGGTGGTGCGAGGGCCAAAAGCACCGTTCTTCAGGATCACCCATCTCCGCGACCGGTCCAAGGCCTCCGTGAACGAGCAGGCGTCGACCTTCGATCAGCGCTGAGCCCGCCCGAGCACCCGGCGTCCTGGCAGCCCGGTGACCGCATTTCAGCCACCTTTTTCCTACTGCTTCTTGTCTGCCGCCCAAAACCACTGACCGCTAGGAAACGGAGCCCTCTCATGAGTCAGCCCAGCACGATCCACCTCGAGCGCACCACGCCTCAGACCGCCAGGATCACGTTCGCGAATCCTCCGGTGAACCTCATGGTTCCCGAGGCCGTGGTGAGGCTGCACGAAATCGTCTGCGGGTTCGATGAGGACCCAGATATCCAGGTCGTCGTCTTCTCCAGCGAGGTCCCCGACTTCTTCATCAACCATTTCGACGGCGCCGCGGCGGGCGACCTGCCCGTACCCCAGCACGAGGACGACCCGCCGGTCTGGACCGACATGGTCCTGCGCTTGAGCAAGGCCTCGTACGTCAGCATCGCGGCCATCCGTGGTCGCACCCGCGGCGCCGGCAACGAGCTGGCACTCGCCTGCGACGTGCGGTACGCCAGTCGCGAAAAGGCGGTCTTCGGGCAGCCCGAGGTCGGCATCGGAATCGTTCCCGGCGGAGGCGGAACCGAGCGACTCCCGCGATCCATCGGCCGCGACCGGGCGCTGGAGGCCATTCTCAGCAGCGTCGACTACGACGCCGACGTGGCCGAGCGCTGGGGGTGGGTCACACGAGCCCTGCCCGACGCGGAACTCGACGCCTTCGTCGATGCGACGGTCGCCCGCCTCGCCGCCTTCGACCGGCAGGCATTGACGACCGCGAAGTCGATGGTCAACCGAGCGACACTGCCGCCGGACGCCGACCTGATCGACAGCTACGGCGGGTTCGTGGACTCGCTGACAAATCCGGGATTCCTGGCTCGTGCCGTGGCGCTCGGCACGCTTATCGCCGACAAGGGTCTCGAGGTCGAATACCACTTGGGCGAGTACGTCGGCCTGGCCAACCAGACCTCCTGATCTCTCGCCGGGGAGAGCCTGCCGCGATGCTCGACGAGGCCGACTCACCAGTGGCGTTCTGCCACATCGGCAAATTCCATGAACGGTTGGACAACCGTCGCGACGGAGTCAGGCCACGTGGAATGCCTGGTCGGCCGGGACTGTGACATGCGCAGTATCGGCAACGGCTGATCGTTTCACCCGTTCCTGCGACGCAGGGTGCGGTAGCGCCTGCGGCGGCACCGATCTTCGAGCGGGTGCACGGAACTCCTGAACTCGTCGACCACGGTGTTTCCCGGACGCCCAACTCACAAGCTGTCCCAGCGCTGGACACGGCGACACGTTCCAGCACCGAGAAGAGTGTGTCGACGAGTTCTGGGATTCCTCGGATCCTCAATTCACGAACTCTGCAAGGAGTCAACCGATGAGGGGCACAGTCACCATCATCGACGTGGGCAGCGTGCGGGTGCACAGCTACATGGCTCCGGACGACGGCCTGAACGTCACCACCCAGCTGATCGAAGTTCCGATACTGCGTGATCAGATGGCGGCCCGGTGGGGACCTCCAGGACCGGGCCGGTGTCCCGGTCCTGGCAGCGGAGGCCGCTCCCACCGGCGTTTCGCCGCGCAGGAGAACGCGGCGCGAGAGGGCGTACGCGGCTGCGCGTTCATCAACACGGTGGCGGAGTACGCCCCTGGCGCCGATGCGCACGCCATCACCGCCGAACACAAGCGTGCCGTACGGGCCGGGGTGCGCGACCGGCCGCCGCGGCCCGTGCCCTGGACTCCGACACTCTCTCGTTCCAGCTCACACTCCTCATCGACGGCACGCTGACGGCGACACGCGTCGAAAACGCCGGCGCCGAAGCGTTCAGGCGGGCGGCGCGCGACCTGCTCGACGCGGTCTGCCCCCGATAGCTCCTCAACCACCTTTGGCCAATCGGAACCGCTCCACCGAAGGGACCCGATCAACATGTCCGAGCAGACCCTGCCCACCACCGCCCGCGCGTGGCACCTGGACTCCCGCCCGGAGGGCCGGCCGACCGCTTCCAACTTTTCGCTGCGCGAGGTGGCTCTCCCCACGCCCGACGCCGGGCAACTCCTGATCGCCAACGAATACCTCTCGGTCGACCCCTACATGCGTGGCCGGATGAGCGACAAGAAGTCCTACATCGAGCCCTACGACGTGGACGCTCCGATGGACGGCCCGGCGGTCGGCCGTGTCCTGGTGTCCAACGCGCAGGGTTTCGCTCCCGGTGACTATGTGGTGCACGTCCTCGGCTGGCGCGACTACGCGATCCTTGACGCTGCGACCGCCCAGAAGGTGGACCCGAACCTCGCGCCGCTCACTGCATACCTCGGCGTACTCGGCGTCCCCGGCCTCACCGCATACATCGGTCTGGAGCGGTTCGCGAAGATCAAGGAGGGCGACACGGTCTTCGTCTCCGGCGCGGCAGGCGCCGTCGGCACCCAGGCCGGTCAGATCGCAAAGTTGAAGGGCGCCGGACTGGTGATCGGCAGCGCGGGCTCGGACGAGAAGGTCAAGCTGCTCATCGAGGAGTACGACTACGACGTCGCGTTCAACTACAAGAACGGGCCGGTCGCCGAGCAGCTGGCCATGGCAGCCCCGGAGGGCATCGACGTCTTCTTCGACAACGTCGGCGGCGAGCACCTGGAGGCGGCGATCGGCGCCCTCAAGCTGCACGCACGGATCGTCGTGTGCGAGGTGGTCTCCCAGTACAACGACGAGAAGGTCGTCGGCCCGCGCAACCTGTGGAACCTGTCCGTGACGCGTTCGGACATCCTGGCGTTCATGGTCAGTGAAGAGCTGGACCTCCAGCCGGACTTCGTCCGCGAGGTCGGCGGCTGGCTGGCCGAGGGCAGGCTCCGCTACCGCGAGACTGTGCGGGAGGGTCTGGAGAACACCCTGGACGCCTTCCTCGCCATGATGCGGGGCGAGAACATCGGAAAGATGATCGTCAAGCTCTGAGTCCGCCTCCGTCACGCCCTGACGATGGGCCTGCCGCGCTCGCGGCGGGGCCCTCGCGCGTCGGTCGCAGCGCAAGCCCGAAACACCCTGGCCTCGCGCAGACCCCGACCCCGACGGCATCACAAAAGCATGGATCGGTTGCGATCACCGACCCGTCCTACTTGATATTATGATCGTAATGTATTGAGCTGACCCTCTCGGCCACGCCATGGGCGCTCTGACTCCCCTCCGCTCCACTTCACCAGGGACTCTCCATGGATCTCTCCACCAGCACCGCCCTCGTCACCGGAGCCAACCGGGGATTCGGCCGCGCCCTCGCCGCCGAACTGCTCAGCCGCGGAGCCACCGTCTACGCCGGCGCCCGCAACCCCGACCAGGTCGACCTGCCCGGCGCCCAGCCGATCGCGCTCGACATCACCGACCCCGGCTCCATCGCGGCCGCGGCCGAGGCCACCGGCGACGTGACCATCCTGGTCAACAACGCTGGGTCCTCCACCGGCGCCAACCTGCTGACCGCCGACCTGGACGACATACGCCTGGAGATGGACACCCACTACATCGGCACCCTCTCCGTGGTCCGCGCCTTCGCACCCCAGATCGCGGCCAACGGCGGCGGAGCGATCCTGAACGTCCTGTCCGGCCTGTCCTGGGTCAGCTTCCCGGACTTCGGCGCCTACTGCGCCGCCAAGTCCGCCGAGTGGTCGCTCACCAACGCCCTGCGCCTGCAACTCGCCGACCAGCACATCCGCGTGGCCGGCCTGCACGTCGGCTACATGGACACCGACATGGTCCGAGCCGTCGACGCGGCCAAATCGGATCCCGCCGACATCGCCCGGATCGCCGTCGACGGCATCGCCAACGGCGCCTACGAGATCGTCGCGGACGACGCCTCGCGCCAGGCGCAGGCCGCCCTGTCCGGAGGCGTCTCCGCGCTCTACCCGCAGCTCCCCTGAGGACAGTCACCCAGGAATCCGCACCGAGCCGGCTCGATGCCGTTGCTCGCTGTCGCACGCCATGCCGTCGCCCGCCGGCGTCCACGTCCATTGATCCATCGCCACGTACGTCTGCCCAGGGAATGCAGGGAACGCCATGAAACAGCAACGCAAGCAACCGGTTCGGGGCGGCAGCGCCGTCTGGGCCGTGGCCATCACCAGCGCGGCCGGATTCATCACCGCGCTCGACAACCTGATCGTCACCACCGCCCTCCCCTCCATCCGCAAGGACCTCGGCGGCGGCCTCGAAGACCTCGAATGGACGGTCAGCGCCTACACCCTCACCTTCGCGGTCCTGCTCATGTTCGGCGCCTCCCTGGGTGACCGGTTCGGGCGGCGGAGGCTGTTCGCCATCGGGCTCGGGATCTTCACCACGGCCTCGGCCGCCGCCGCACTCGCCCCGGGGATGGGTGAACTGATCGCCGCGCGGGCGGCGCAGGGCGTCGGGTCCGCGATCGTCACGCCGCTGACGCTCACCCTGCTGTCGGCCGCCGTCCCCGCCGCACGGCGTGGCGCGGCCCTAGGGGTGTGGGGCGCGGCCAGTGGCATCGCGGTGGCCACCGGACCGCTCATCGGTGGCGCCCTGACCGAGAACCTGTCCTGGCAGTGGATCTTCTGGGTGAACGTCCCCCTGGGCCTGGCGCTGATCCCGCTCGCCCTGCTGCGGCTGGACGAGAGCCGCGGCCCCAACCCCACCCTCGACCTCGTCGGCACCGTTCTGGCCAGCGGCGGTCTGTTCGGCATCGTCTACGCCCTGGTGCGCGGCAACGCCGACGGCTGGGCCAGCACGCCGGTGCTGGGCGGCTTCTTCGCCGGTGGCGCCCTGCTGGTGGGCTTCGTCTTCTACGAACTGCGTGCCAAGCACCCGATGCTGCCCATGCGCCTGTTCCGCTCCCGCTCCTTCAGCGCCATCAACGCCGCCAGTCTGCTGATGCTGCTGGGCATGTTCGGGTCGATCTTCTTGCTCAGCCAGTACCTGCAGACCGTCGGCGGCTACTCGCCGATGCAGGCCGGCGTGCGGATGCTGCCCTGGACGGCCATGCCCATGATCGCCGGACCGCTGGCCGGGGCCCTGTCCGACCGCATCGGCGGCGCACCCGTCGTCACGGCGGGCATGACCCTGAACGCCGTCGGCCTCGGGCTCTGGGCCATCACCGTCGAGCCGCACGAGGCCTACAGCCACATGCTGCCCGCACTGATCGTCTGCGGTATCGGCCTGGGCATGTTCTTCGCCCCCAGCGCCAACCTCGTCCTGAGCACCGTCCGCCCGGAAGAACAGGGCATCGCCTCCGGCGCCAACAACGCCATCCGCGAGGTCGGCGGCGCCATCGGCGTCGCCACACTGGCCGCGGTCTTCTCCGCCCAGGGCGGCTACGGATCCGCCTCACTGTTCGTGGACGGGCTGATCCCGGCACTCTGGGTCGGGGCCGGTGCGGTCGCCCTGGCAGCGGCTGTGGCGCTGCTGATGCCCCGGCAGCGCAAGGCCGGCGGCCCGGCCGCCGGCCTTGCTGCAGGGAGTGCCCCGGCCGGCGCCCCGGTCGCGACCTGAAGCCCGTTTGAGGGGTGGCCCCGCCGGGTTTCGGCGGGACCACCCCTCAGCCTGTCCTGCTCCCCAAGCTCCTTCCCCGCACAAAGCATCACACCGTGGCCGAGGTCGGACAGTGCGCCCCCTCGGGTCGGCGCTAGACCGGGCAGAGGCACCGCCTCCCTCACCGTGGAGGCTCACCGGCCCGCCTAGCCGGCCAGGAAGGACCGCAGATGCGCCGGCACGGCCTCCGGCCGCTCCTCGGGGATGAAGTGGCCGCACTGCGGGATCTCGGCCCCGGTCACTCCGCATAGGCCTGCCAGATCTCCAGTGTCGGTAGGCGGGCAGGCAGTCCCGTGGAACCCCACAGCGCCAGCATCAGCATGGTGAGGCGGCGGCGACACGACAGAGCGGCGGCTTACGGAACGCTGACGGAGGAGTCCTCGCGACCCCGCCGGGCAGCATCTCGGCTGCCGGGCGGTCAGTGACGTACAGAACGCAGCGGGGCGCATACCGCGTTGGCCATCAGACGCGGAAGCGTGTCGCGTTCGGCGGCTGTGCGCTCGGCGACGAGCTCGGTGAGCTGCCGAATCACGCGCCGAACTCTGGTGTCGCCCTCCGACCGCGAGGTCGCCGGCGAGGCCGACCCCGAATCTCCGGGCGACTTCGCCGGCCGGTCTCCGCCCCACCGCCGCTCAGCTCGTGGCCTTGCCCAGGTGGGTCTCGAACCAACGGCCAGCGGCGTCGGTGACGACATCCCGGGAAAGGTGAGGCCAGTACACCCCGTAATGTCCCCCGGAGATCATCATGAGCTCCTTGGGCTCAAGCGCCGCGTCATAGGCTTCCAGTGCGAGCGAAGGCGGAGTGGTCCGGTCGTCGCCGGCGACGACCATCAGCAAGGGCGTGGGACTGATCCGGCGCATGAACGGGCGCACGTCGTACGCCAGCGCCCGTCCGGTCGATCGGATGGTCACGCTGTTGATCCATCCCTCGGCGGGGCCTTGGGGACCACCCACGAGGTACTCGTAGTCCGCCGCGTCCTCGAAGAGGACCGGGTGGTCAGCCGGATCGGTCGGCATCCGGACCAACTGGATACGGCCGGGCTCCTCACCCGCGAGCCTTCCCTGCCTGTCCTGGTCCATGTTGTCGTTGATCGCAGCGAGCGCGCCTTCGCCGTTTCCCAGTACGAACTGGTCGTAACCGGAGATGAAGGGCACCTGGCTGACGACAGCTTTCACCCGGCGGTCCATGGCGGCCACGACGAGCACCATTGCCCCGCTGTAGCTGGAGCCCCACAGGCCGATGCGGTCGCTGTCGAGCGCTGGATGCTGCTCGACGAAGGACAGGGCCATCTGCAAGTCCCGCTCCTGCGCGACAGGATCGATGTCCTGGCGCGGCTCCCCGTCGCTGCTGCCGCACGTCTGCTGGTCGTACAGCAGGACTCCGAACCCCCGGGCGACGAAGGCGTCAGCGACGGTTTCGAGGCGGGTGATCGACGAAGAGAATCCCGGGGTCATCACGATGGCGGGATGCGGACCCTCGGAGTCCGGGGTTATCACCCAGCCGCGCAGGATGACCCCGTTGTCGGCGCGAAACTCGATGTCTTCCTTCACCGACGCGGCCGCAGCCACATCCTGGTTCTTAAGGCTCATTTCTTCATACCTCCGGTATGACGGTTGACGGCTGCTCGGGCGAGCGCCGGTGTGTGGGGCGGGCAGTCCCGGCCGGTTCGGGCAGGACGTCATGCGGACAGGTCAAGGAGAACTTTTCCGACGATTCCGGACTCGACTGCCCTGTGGGCATCCGCGATGCGCTCCAGCGGATAGAGGTGGACGGGCAGCCCGTAGGCTTCACCCCCGCCGATCACCCCGGCTGCCAGCGCCCTGTCGATGGATGCGACGGCGCTGTCGAGAACGGCGTCGGTCATCTTGTACAGCAGTACGAAGTGCCAGGTGACGCTCAGAGTCATCTGGGCTCGGACCGGCATGAGGAAGTCGTCGCCGCCGTTGTTGGCGTAGACCACGATCAGCCCGTGCGGCGCGAGGACCGCGAGGTCCAGGCCCACGTTGGCGGACGGCGAGACCTCGACGACGATGTCCACCCCGCCCGGCGCGAGTCGCCGTATCTCGGCGGCGGCGTCCTGCGTGCGGTAGTTCACCACCATCCGGGCGCCGGCGGCCCGCGCAAGGCGGGCCTTGGCTTCGCTGCTGACGGTCGTGATCACGCTCGCACCGGCCCACGTCGCCAGCTGGATCGCAGCATTGCCGACGGCGCCGGCTCCTCCCGCGACCAGCACGGTCACCCCTGCGAGCACCCCCGGTCCGAGCTGAGTCGGGCCTTGAGGACGGAGTGTCAGCGCGTGATGAGCGGTGATGAAAGGGACCCCGAGGCCGGCGCCCAGCTCCAGAGAGGCCGTGTCGGGCAGCGGGCGGACCAGTCGGGCCGGAACCGTGGCGTACTCCTGCGCGGTCCCCTCCAAGCGCTTGAAGGCGACGAGCCACAACCACACCCTGTCCCCCGGCACGAGGTCCTCGACCCCCGGGCCGACGGCGTCCACGATCCCCGAGCCGTCGAGGTGCGGAACCTGAACCTGCCCGTCGGGGATCGGCATGTGAATGCCGCCGATGCGGGTCTTCCAGTCGGTCGGGTTGACGCCTGAGTAGTGGATCCTCACCCGAACCTCACCCGGGCCCGGATCTCGTACGGGGAGGTCGACCATGCGAAGCACATCGCGACCTCCTGTGGTTGCGTAACCTGCGGCTCTGATCTTCATCACTCCTTTTCTAAGTCCTTGTTGCCGGGACGATCGGGAGGCGGAGAAAGGATGTGTGCTTGCCCCCCAGATGAATCGAAGCGCGTCCACGGAACCCTTCTCCGGAATCTGCATGTCCTCTGCCTTCAGTTCGGTGTCGCCGATTCCGTGAACCGTTCAGAGACCGCCGGCATTCGGTCGGTCTCACAGTGCGCTCTTCAGCGCGCGTGCCTGTCGGCGCCAGAACTCCCGCGAGATTTCGGCCTTGGGAAACACGAGGTCGAAGCCGTGGAAAGCGCCGGGGATGACGTCGAGGTCGCAGGGGACGCCGCTGTCGCTGAGCCGACGCGCGTACTCGACGTCTTCGTCGTGGAAGAGGTCGAGGGTGCCGACGCCGATCCAGGCCGGGGGAAGGCCGGTGAGATCCTCGCGGCGGGCGGCGGCCGCGTACGGGGAGACGTGGGGGCCCGCGACGGCGTCGCCGAGATAGGACGACCAGCCGTACCGGTTGCTCTTGGGCGTCCAGACGCGCACCTTGAGGGTGTCCAGGTCGGTTCTCGTCGTCGTGCGGTCGTCCAGCATGGGGTAGAGGAGCAGCTGGAACGCCGGGTGGATCTCGGCCCGGTCGTGGGCGAGCAGTGCGAGGGCCGCGGCGATTCCGCCGCCCGCGCTGGCACCGCCGATCGCGATGCGGTCGATGTCGATGTGCAGGTCGTCCGCACGCCCGGCCAGCCCGCGCAGCGCGGCGTAAGCGTCCTCGACCGCGGCGGGCGCGGGATGGTCAGGACCCAGTCGGTAACGGATCGCGGCGACGGTGATGCCGAGTTCGCGGGCGAACGCGATGTTCGTACGGTCGTCCTGCTCGGGTGCGCCGAAGATCAGCCCGCCTCCGTGGATCCAGAGCAGTGCCGGAGCCGCTGCCTTCAGGCCGGTCGGTTGGAAGACGCGCAGCGAGACGGACGGTGCGTTCTTCGGCCCGGGCACGACGATCTCCTGAACCGTGACGTCCGGTCCTGGATCGGTCGCGCGCCACTTCACGCGCCGCACGATGCGCGACGACAGACGACCGTAGGACACATTGGGGATGAAGCGACCTCTTCTGAGATCGGGGTGGAAGGTACTCATCGGGTCCTCATCGAGGGGGTATGGAATCGTCTGGCCACCCGGTGGCGGGTGTTGGGCGTCGAGAGGGGGGACCGTTCGGTGGGCGTCCGTAGCGCGGCGGATGCCACGTGGGCTGTCAGACGCTGGGCCGTGTCACGTTCGGCGTCGGTGCGCTCGGCGACGAGTTCGGTGAGTTGCCGCGGCACGCGCCGAACTCTGGCGTCGCCTTCCGACCGTGATGTGGTCGGCGAGGCCGGTCCCGAACCTCCGGGCGACTTCGCCGGCCGATCTCCGACCCACCGCAGCGGGCTTGGTCGCGCGGCGGTGCACGTAGCTGAAGCGGCCGTCGTGGTCAGCCATCCCGGCCGTCGCCTGCGGGACCGGGACGAGGTCGCGTACGTTGCGGACCTGCGCGCCACCGCAGGCCATGCTCACGTCCGTTCCCCCCGTCCCGGTCCGGCATGCGCGCGAATCCTGTGACTGCCGCGCCCGTCAGATCTTGGTCTTCTCGCGGACCCAGGCGCCGATCTGGGCGATGGCGGCGTCGGTCTCCGGAATCCGGCCGGCACCGTAGACGTACGAGTGCTGGCCTCCGGGGACCACCACGGTCGTGGTGTCGATTCCGGCGTCCTTGACGCGGGCGGCGAACTCCTCGTCCTCGCCGGCCAGGACCTCGTACGTGCCCCAGGAGACGAGGGTCGGGGGCAGGCCGCTCAGGTCCGCCCTGTTCAGGTTGATTCGGGTGTCCGTGACCTCGATGCCGGTGCCGCCGATCCATGCATCCCGGAAGAACTCCAGCAGGCCCTTGCTGAGGATCTTGTCCGTCGCGGCGTTGGTCTCGATGGTCTCGTTGGCGATCTCGAGGTCGCACCAGGGGGAGATCGACACGATGGCGCCGG
Source organism: Streptomyces sp. NBC_01390 (assembly GCF_045040105.1). Classification (NCBI taxonomy): domain Bacteria; kingdom Bacillati; phylum Actinomycetota; class Actinomycetes; order Kitasatosporales; family Streptomycetaceae; genus Streptomyces; species Streptomyces sp. NBC_01390. Next base: position 3,597,008 of record NZ_CP109551.1, read on the forward strand.
GCAGCGGCTGCTTTTTGTCGCGGAGGCGAAGCGCCAGGGCGACGGCGATGAACCCGCCGATCGAGTGGCCGATCGTGATGATGTTTCCCGGCTCATACCCTTCCGAGAGCAGCCAGTTGAAGGCCGCCTCCGCGTCGTCGACCTGTGCCGGGTACTTGTGTTCCGGTGCCCGCCGGAAGTCCAGGACCAGTACGGGGGCGCCTGCGGCCTTCGCAATGTGGCCGGCGAGCTTCCGGTCGACGGGTGCCGAGGCCAGTACGGAACCCCCGGCGTGACTGTGCAGCAGGACGTGGTCGGTGTTGGCGTCGACCGGTTCGCACCAGATTCCCGGCACACCGCCCGCGTCCACCTCCCGATAGGTGACGCCTTCCGGCTCCCTGGCCGCGAGATGGACTTGCTCAGCCTGGATGCGCGCCGCCTCCAACTCGGACGGGGGATTCGCCCCTGTGGCCAGCCATTCCGCGAAGTGGACTGCTTCCGGGCTCAGTTCGACTGAGGTGTGCTCAGACATGTGGTACCTCCATGGGGGCCATTTGGCATATCGGTCCGCCCGGACCGGTATCGCCGGGGTTTGTCAGGCGGTGTGGGTGGGGTAGTCGGTGTGGCCGATCTCGTCTGCCACGGCGGTGGCGCCTTCGACGGCAGGGCGGATGCGATTTCGCAGTAGCCGCCGAACTTGTTCGACCACCGCATCCGCTGTCACCCGTCGACGGCGCGCCGTCGTTTTGGGAACGGGTTCGGTACGCGAAGGGGGGCGTCAGTTCGGCATCCGGTTGAATCGGCGGACGATGCGGTCGAAGATCCGGGCCGGCAGGACGCGGTGGAACACGCTGATGCCGGCGGCGGTCGAGCCGGCGGTGCGCCGCAGTTTCGGGTTGCGGTCGGTGGCCGCCGCGACGATCACCTTGGCGACAGTTTCGGGATCGTCGCCGCCGCTGGTGTTCTTCGCCAGCACCTCGTCGAACGTGCGCCGTCCCGACGCGTAGAGCGGCATCGGAGTGTCGCCCTGCACGCTGTGGTCCCCGAACGGGGTGTTGATCGGGCCGGGCTCCACGAGCAGGATCCGCACGCCGTGCTCGCGGACCTCGTGGTCCAGCGAGCCGGAGTAGCCCTCGACCGCGTGCTTGGTCGAGGTGTAGATGGCCATGAACGGGCTGGGGACGAACCCGCTGAGGGAGGAGACGTTGATGACGCGTCCGCGCCGTTGGGCGCGCATGTGCGGCAGGACCGCCTTGGTCATCCGCATGATGCCGTAGACGTTGACGTCGAAGACTTCCTGTGTCCGGGCGACGGAGAACTCCTCGGCGGCACCGTTGGCGCCGACGCCGGCATTGTTGACCAGGACGTCGATGCGCCCGAACCGGTCGATCACTTGCTTGACCACGGAGGCGACCGACTCGTCGCTGGTCACGTCGAGATCGAGGTAGGTCACCCCGGCGGGCGCGCTGACCCGCGCGGTGTTGCGAGCGGTTCCGATCACCTCGAAGCCCGCCGCGGCGAAGGCACGAGCCGTCTCCTTGCCCACCCCCGATGAGGCACCTGTCACGAGCACTACCGGTCGAGTTGCCGCCATCACGAGCTCCCTTGGTTTTGACGTACTCCCGCATCTTCTTACGTTCGTATGTCTTACGTTCATACGACTATATGATGGTCATCAGTCAATGGCAAGTGGTTACGCCCACCGATCCGAGAAGGATTTGGGAAACGTGGGGCGCGCCACGGGAGAGACCAGGAGCGGACGACGAGCCGGATTCGTCGGCTGATCTTCCCTGCGTAGTCTCTTTTGCTCCACTTTGTCAATTTTTCTACTGGTACGCCTGCCTGGCTACCGCGCCGGCGAACTGCGCCCTCCGGTCCTGCATGCACGGCAAGAGGCCCGGCCCCTACCGCCAGGAAGCAAGGGCGGCCAAGCGCGCGTATCGCAACTTCCAAGCTGGTGGTGTTGCGCAGCGGTCCAGACGGCGGAGGCCAGACAGGGCCAGACAGCACCGCACCGTTGGACTCGTTCGCCTGATCGAGGTGCCAGTCGGGCACGAGGACGGTGGCGTGACGACCGCGGTCGTCGGAGTGGACGAGAGCCAGGATGTCCGGGTGAGCTGTAAGGGGGGCGCTGTCGTTGAACGTGTGATGCGGATGAGTTCGTGGAAGATCGCGGCACCTTCCCAAGCTGCGCGGTCACCGTGGGTGAGGGCAGCGATACGGTTGTCGCGTCCATGGTGGCTTCTTGACCGGCGGCCACGAAGTGGACCGCGGAGGTTGATGCCGGCATCAAGGAGCTGCTTCCGGCTCGTCGTTGGTCGACCTGGAAATGGACTGCTGCGGCGAAGCCTTGGGGCATGCCGTTGGGCAGGACGCCTTCGGTCTGCAGGCCAACGTCCTTCGGTTCGGCCGCTTGAGCTGCCGTCGGATTCACGCAGGTTGTCTGCATCCAGGGCCTGTCATGGCCAGCCCTGGGCCCGAACGTGGGTCAGCCCCGGCTCCGTTCCGACTCGGAGCCGAGGCTGACCCTGCATCGCGTACGGCGAGGCGTACCCACCCGCGCCGTACACGAAGTACGGGAAGTGATCGCAGTGCCCGAAGTACCGGGCGTACCCGGTGTCCGGGCCGTCAGTGGGCGATCACCGGGATCTTCATCTCGTCCTCGGCACCCTCGCCGGAGGCCGGACCGACTTCCGGCTTGCCGGTGTTGATGAAGGTCGCGGCGATCGTCGCGGCGAGCACGAGGATGCCGACGGCGAACCAGATCGCGTTGGTGTACCCGTGCACCTGGCCCTCCAGCTGGACCAGCTGCTGCTGGGTCCTGGAGCCGGCGCCGGCGATGTGGTCCTTGATGTACGCGGTCGTCGCCGAGGCGGCGATCGTGTTCAGCAGGGCCGTACCGATCGCGCCGCCCACCTGCTGCGAGGTGTTGACCATCGCGGAGGCGACACCGGAGTCACGCGGCTCGACACCGTGCGTGGACAGGGAGAGGGCGGGCATGAACGCCGTACCCATGCCGAGGCCGAGCAGCACCAGCCCCGGCAGGATGACACCGGCGTACGAGGTGTCGATCTCCAGCCCGGTGAGGAAGAACATGCCGGTCCCGGCGAGCAGGAAGCCCGGAGCCATCAGCAGGCGCGGGGGAATCCGGGTTATCAGGCGGGTGCCGATCTGGGTGGAGCCCACCATCAGGCCGCCGATCAACGGCAGGAAGGCGAGGCCGGTCTTGACCGGCGAGTAGCCCTTCACGAGCTGCATGTAGTAGGTCAGGAAAAGGAACAGGCCGAACAACGCGATGATCGCGAGGCCGAGGGAGAGGTAGACGCCTCCGCGGTTGCGCTCGGTGATGACGCGCAGCGGCAGCAGCGGCGCCCTGACCCTGGACTCGGTGAAGACGAACGCGGCGAGCAGCACCGCCGCGGCGACGAACAGGCCGACCGTCGTGGAGTCGCCCCAGCCGTCGGACTCGGCGCGGGTGAAGGCGTAGACCAGCGTGACCAGACCGAGGATGGACAGGACGACGCCCGGGATGTCGAGCGGCGAGCGGTTGCGGCTGCCGGACGGCTCACGGATGACGAAGTACGCGCCCGCGGCCGCGATGACCGCGAACGGGATGTTCACGAAGAACGTCCAGCGCCAGTCCATGTACTCGGTGAGGACGCCACCCAGGATGAAGCCGACGGCGCCGCCGCCACCGGCGATCGCGCCGTAGATGCCGAAGGCCTTGGCGCGCTCCTTGGGCTCCGTGAACGTCACGGCGAGCAGGGAGAGCGCGGCGGGCGCGAGCAGCGCGCCGAAGGCACCCTGCAGAGCACGGGCGCCGAGCATCGTCGCCTCATTCGTGGCCGCGCCGCCAAGAGCGGACGCGGCGGCGAAGCCGATCAGACCGGCGACGAAGGTGCGCTTGCGGCCCCAGAGATCCGCGATACGGCCGCCGAAGAGCAGCAGACCACCGAAGGCCAGGGCGTACGCCGTGATGACCCACTGGCGGTTGCCGTCGGATATGCCCAGGTCCTGCTGGGCGGACGGCAACGCGATGTTCACGATGGTCGCGTCCAGCACGACCATAAGCTGAGCGAGCGCGATGAAGGTGAGCGCTTTCCAGCGGTTGGAATGTGAGTCGGCTGCCGCCTTGGCGGTGGCCTGAGCTGTTTCGGACATGGGGATACCCACTTCGGAACTTCGTGGCGAGACATCGAGACAGGGACTGGGACGGCTCGTCATCGTTGACGGCCGAAAGCGTTGTACGAGGTGAATACTGGTGACGACTACTGGCGGGCACCGAGCGCCGAACTGATCGATATCGATCTGACCGACCGACCGGATCAGTCACGCTCGTCGCATGTCCTCCACGGTCACGGCCGATCCGGGCAGTACGGAGCGGGCGGGTGCCCGCAGACCGTCCAGGAACAACTGCCGATGACGGTGCGCTGGCTGACGGCGAGTATCAGATCGCCGGACTCCACATCGGGGCGCAACTGCCCGGCCTGTCGGGCGCGCTGATCATTTGCCCGACCAGTTCCATCAGCCGCTCGCGTGCGAGGAACAGATTGGGGTGGTCCTGGTCGTAGTTCTTCGAGAGCATCGGACACAGGGAGTCGATCCGCTCGTCCGCGGCCATGTGCGCAAAGCCGCTCAGTGCCCGACCACGCCGTCCCCGGCGACGTCCACGGCTACTCGGCTCCACCCAACTCGGGACAGTCCGCGGTCTCCACCGGTATCAGAGCGGTTCGCTGTCTGCAGATCTCAGCCGGGAAGCTTGTTGCTCTTGCGGATCTGTCCGTCGAAGACGCCGGCGGGAAGGATTCGGTGCGCCGCGCTGACGAGCCGGGCTTGCCGGCCGGCGGTGTACCGCACCTTCGGCTTGGAGTCGGTGGCGGCCGCGACGATCGCCTTCGCGACGACGGCGGGGTCGTCACCCTCCTCGTTGACCGCCAACGCCACCTTGTCGGCGATGCGTCGCTGCTCCGCATAGATCTGCAGGGGCATGTCGGGCGCGACGGTGTTCGCCTCGAATGCGGATTTGGTACCGCCCGGCTGGACGATGAGGGCCCGTACCCCGTGTTCGCGGATCTCATGGTCCAGGGATTCGGTGAACCCCTCGAGCGCGTGCTTGGACGCCGAGTAGTTGGCCATGTAGGGCGCGGGGAGAAACCCAAGGACGGACGAGATGTTGATGATGCGCCCACTTCCCTGGGCGCGCATGTGCGGGAGAACGGCCTTGGTCATGCGCATCACACCGAAGACATTGGTGTTGAAGAGGCGCTCGGCCTGCGCGAGAGAGTTTTCCTCCCACGCGCCCGAGGAGCCGATGCCCGCGTTGTTGACGAGAACGTCGATCCGCCCGAACCGCTCGATCACCTGCTCGACCGCGGCGGCGACAGAATCGTCGTTGCCCACGTCGAGGGCGAGGAACGTCACGCCGTCGCGACGATCGGCTCCCGACGTCTTCCGGCTCGTTCCCACCGTCTCGAAACCTGCTGCGGCGAGCGCCAGGGCGGCCTCCTTGCCGATGCCGGTGGACGCGCCTGTCACAAGTGCCACCGGGCGGTTTGTTGCAGTCATCACGAGCTCCTTGATTTGAAGTATGACCGTATGTCGTACGGTCCTATGTCTTACGTTCGTACGACCATACGGGGATCGTCGGTCGATGGCAAGTGGTCGCGTCCAGTGATTCGAGACGAATCCCCGCGCGTATCACCGGTTCGAAGCTGGGGGCGGTGAGCAGAGCCCAGACGGCGGGGCACAGGCAGGGCCAGACGGCACCGTGGTGTCCTACGTGCCGATGCTGCCCATCCCGCCACCGGCACCAGGCGCGGGAAACCTCGCGGGAATGCTTCGTCGGGGACCGAACTCGACTTGATCGTCGCGGGTCGCCTTGAGGCCTTGCAGTCGGGCAGGTGGAACAACTCCCACGCGGCTGAAGAGGCCGCGTCGCCCGTAGGACGGGCGCGTGCTGTGTGGCGAAGGCCGCTCCCCCGGCCGTGGCGGTGCGCCGTTTCATCACCGCATAGGCAGAGCGGTGTATGTGGTGGCTCAGCGCGTGGCGGACAGGGCGCCGCGGAAGGTACGCCGGTAGGCGAGCGGCGAGACGCCAATAGCGGCATGCAGGTGTTCTCGCAGCGATGTGCCGCCGGCAAAGCCGACTTGGCCGGCGATCTCGTCCACCGGCAGGTCGGTGGTTTCCAGGAGGTGTCGTGCGCGGTCGACGCGTTGCTGGATCAGCCAGCGTCCCGGGCTCATGCCCACCTCTTCGGTGAAGCGGCGGACGAAAGTGCGCAGGCTCATGTGGGAGTGCTCGGCGAGGTCCGTCAGAGTCATCGGCTCGTGGAGGTTCTCCAGCGCCCACCGGCGGACGGTGGCCGTTTCGCTGGCCGTGGGCTCGGGTACCGGGTGCTGGATGTACTGCGCCTGCCCTCCGTCGCGCCACGGAGGGGCAACGCACACGCGGGCCACCTGGTTGGCGACTTCGCTGCCGTGGTCCTTGCGGATGATGTGCAGACAGACATCGAGCCCGGAGGCGGCGCCCGCTGAGGTCAGGATGTCCCCGTCATCGATGAACAGGGCGTCCGGATCGAGTGCGACCTGCGGGAAGCGTGTGCGGAAGAGGTCCGCGACCATCCAGTGGGTGGTGGCCGGCCGACCGTCGAGGAGACCGGCTGCGGCGAGGACGAAGGCGCCGGTGCAGATCGAGATGAGGCGGGTGCCGGGAGTCATGGACGCGAGCGTCTGGACCACGGTTTGCGGCACTTCCGGAGGCACGGCGGTGGTGGTGAAGGGCGGGATGACGACGGTGTCGGCGGTGCGCAGCGCCTCCGGACCGTGCTCGACGGTGATCGAGAAGTCGGAGTTGGTGCGTACCGGGCGGCCGTCGACGCTGCAGGTGAAAACCTTGTAGAGGCCGTCCGCCGCCTCGAAGACCCGGCTGGGGATGCCCAGTTCGAAGGGGTACACACCGTCGACAGCGAGAACGGCGACTCGGTGAGTGGGTGCCATGGCGTGATCCCGTCGAGAGTTGGAATTCATGCCACGATATCGGACGGTGACAGCAACCCTCTGGACGCATCGGCGCGCCGCTTCACCTTCCGCGCTGCAAGTCAGGGCCCCACGCTCCTACCCGGTCCGGAATGGACAGGGTCGTGAACACCGCCGCACCCGTCCGCCGCCACTGTCACCGTTGACGGCACCGTCCCCGCCGTCAGCATCATCGAGGGCCTTCAGACCGTCGCCGGCGGACACGGCCATGCCGGACAGGCACCTTGTCGTGTGGATCATCCGCCGGCGACAGTCGCCCTCCCGCTCACAGCGTGGCCCGCGACTCCGAGCGCTGACCGACGCAATCCCCGACCCGCTGCTGACCGGTGCGCCGGCACCTTCGTGCCGACATCTTCCAGCTCCCCCTCCGTACGAACTCGCACAGGAGCAGAAGCCATGGCGCACCAGGCAAAGGGCACCCCAGAGATCCGCTCTACACCCGGACGCCTACGCGAAGACTGCCGTTACCGGCAGCATGCCCGGCAGCAGTCCGGACCAGCGGCTGCGACTGACCCGATCGGCCTGGCGGCCTTCCGCCCTGCGCCCATCCGTCGCGCCCGACCGACACCGCAGTGCGCAGGTCGTTGACGCCCTGGCTTCCCGACTCAGTGCTCCCTGGCCTTACCGGCTGAGAACGTTCGACGGTCGGGACCTCCAGGGCCCCGGAGTCGACGGTCATCGGCGCGGGACGCACTGTCGGATGGCTTGCTCACAGTGCCGGTACCGGGAAGGACAGGGACACCGTGGCGCCCGCTTCCCGTGCCGGCACCGGGCGCATGGCCCACTCCGTGCTCCGGGTCCGGCCAGTGGCGAAGACGAACAGCCGCAGCACCAGGAAACGCCCGATACCGACGAGCCCGGCGGCGGTGAGGTAGACGACCTGTTCGTAGAGCACTCCGGCCGACGGCTGCACCAGGTGAAGGACGAGCACCGCGGCGGAGGTCACCACGTAGGCGACCGTGGCCGACCCCGCGGACTGCCAGTGCTGGCGCCATCCGGCATGACCTGCCCCGAAGGTGAAGCGTGCGTGGAGCTCCGTACCGAGAAGAGTCGAGGCGACGGTGATCAGAGCATTCGCCACAGCCCAGGGCATCAGTCCGGCGAGCCCGGCAACGGCAGTGCTGGACGCGACCCCGACACCGCCGCCGAACAGGACGAACCGGGCGAAGGAGGCAACTGCTCCGGGGGTGCCCGGGTTCCCTCGCGCCGCGGCCGTTTCGGCGTACGTCCGCTCCGCATCCCGCGCCTCGTCCGCTGCCCCCGGCGTCGTCTTCGGCAAGACCAGCGCCTTCATGGGCAGTCCCCTTCGAGTGAGAGTGTTGCCTGGCCTCTTTGGCTGGCGAGTTCGCGGGCCGCTGCGCCAGCGCGCTCGCTGAACCTTTGCATTACGACCGTACGACAATAAGCCGGTAGTCGACGCGCGAACAAGGGGCTGACCAAATTTGGGATTATGACCGTGCTCACACGCGCGGGAGCAGATTCACCACGGCGCTCACGCCCGGTGCAACGACCGCTCCGCTACTGCGGGGCGACTGGCCCGGGTGGCATCGCATCCCTGCCCGTGGCACACCGGCCAGTGGGCGAACACCCGCCATGTCGGCCAACGGTTCCGGCACCTGTTCTGGATCAGGCTGAGGGTCGGCACCACCAGAGTCAGCAACATCGACACGATCACGGCGGCGAGGCCCTGCGCCAGGACGATGGCCTTCTCGTTCCTGTGCCGCCCGCCGGGGCGGAGTCGTGGCCGGGGGCACTGCCCGATACCGGCGCTCATGGGTTCGGGGTCCTTCGAATTGCGCCAGGGACGGCGGGTACGGCTCTTACCCGGAAGACTGCGGCAGCGTACGGAACACGGCTCCCCACATTCGGCAGGAGCGAATTGATGCGTACGTGCGGTGATACGGCGGTCAGCCGGGGTCGCAGTCGGGAGCGCTGCCCTGCGCGAGCCGGGGATGACGCTGCCGAACTGCTCGACGCCGGCAACCAACTCCACCGCCCCCATCGGCCAAGCGCCGCCTCACGCAGCCCGGCAGCGACACCGATCCGATGTCGCTGAGCCGCCCGGACCTGCCCGTCCGGTTCGACTGTGGGCTGGATTGCCGAATTCGACGTCGACACGGCGCTGGGCCTGGTGCCGGTGCAGCGGCCGGTCCGCGAGAAAGTTGGCCAGGCCCAGGTGCCGCCGGTTGATCACTTGGAAAGGACGGAGGCCGTTCTCGGCAGCGAGGGGCAACCGAGCTCGTCCATGGTCGGGACCTCGGGTCCGGCGAAGAACCGCATGCGGGTCCTCCAGCAGCTCGGCGGCAGAGGACCTGCCACCCCGGTGGCGCCGCCTGAGTCCGAGCTGGAGAGAACCGGCCGGCATCCGGTCGTGGCCCCCGAAAGCCACAGTCTGGAGGCTGGGATGCGGTGCGTCAGACGCGCTGCCCAGCGTCCAGCAGGGCGAGGGCGTTGTCTACCCCCTGGTCGAGGAGCTCGTTGGCGAGTTGAGTGTCGGTCAGGGCGCGGGACAGTTGCAGTGTCCCGGCCATCAGGCCGAGGAGGCTGAGCGCCTTCACGCGGGCGGAGGTCGGGTCCTCGGGTGCCATGCGTTCGGCAATGCCCTCGACGAGGATCAGCACGCCGTCGGTGTACGCCTGCCTGGTCGTCTCGGTGCAGCGCCCGATCTCGTCGAGCAGGGCGGCGTTGGGGCAGCCGTCGCCCAGCATTTCACGGTGCTGGGGCGAGAGGTAACCCCGCACGATCTGCTCAAGTCCGGCACGGCCGGGCGCGGCCTGTGCGACCACGTTCTCGGCCTGCGCCTTCAACTGGTCGGCGATCGCCGTGGTGACGAGGTCGTCCTTGGATGCGAAGTGAGCGTAGAAGGCACCATTGGTCAGGCCCGCGTCCTTCATGAGCGTCGAGACGCCGGAGCCGTCGATGCCGTCCTGCTTGAACCGGCGGCCCGCCGTCTCGATGATCCGCCGACGGGTCTCCGACTTGTGCTCTTTTCCGTACCGCACCACGCCACACGCTCCTTCGCCGGCCGGAAGGACCGGTTGCCCTTCACCGACTCAGCCATTCTATGGTATTGCAAACGTAATCCAAAGAGTCGGCAGCGACGACGGCCCGCCGCCTCGCCGCCAGTGCCCTCTGCGGCAAGGACGACGGGCGGGCGTCGGGCTCTCAGAAGTGAGGGAAGCCACGCCGGCGCTGATCAACCAGGGCACCGTCGATCTGCTCCTGCCCGCCGAGATCCGGCGCGTGCACGTCTGCGGCGCGGACATGTGCAACCTGCGCTTCCTGGCCGATTTGCCCTGGACTCCGGCCGGGTTGCGGCCTCCGGGGCCGCACCTGTCCGGAGACCAAATCGTCGCCCAGCAGAGGTCGGTGGGACGTCGCCGAGCCTCCTCTATGCCTTCCCCGTCCCCTCCACGGTCAGCACGATCTTGCCGGTGGTGCGGCCGGTCTCACCCAGGGCGTGGGCCTTGGCGGCCTCGGCGAGCGGGAAGGTGGCCTCGATGTGGGCGCGCAGGGCGCCGCTTTCGACGAGGTCGGCGATGGCCTGCATGCCGGCGCGGTCGGCCTCGACGAGGAGGGCCTCGTAGCGGATGCCCCGCTCGGCGATACCGGCCAGCTCGTCGGGGTCGATGGGTACCGGCAGGATCGACACGAGGGTGCCGCCCGGGCGCAGCACGGCGAGGGAGCGGGCGCGGGCTGCGGTGTCCAGGGAGATCGGGTCGAGGACCACGTCGATGTCCTTGGCGGCCTCGGTGAAGTCGACCGTGTGGTAGTCGATGGCTTCGTCCACTCCCAGGGATCGCAGGAAGTCGTGCTTGGCGGCGCTGGCGGTGCCGATGACGTAGGCGCCGCGGGACTTGGCGATCTGGACGGCGAGATGGCCGACGCCGCCGGCCGCCGCGTGGATGAGGACGCGCTGCCCGGGCTGGATGTCGGCGGTGTCGACGAGGGCCTGGTAGGCGGTCAGGGCGGCGAGCGGCAGGGCACCGGCCTGGACGTGGTCGATACCGGCGGGCTTGTGGACGAAGGCGCGTGCGGGGCCGGTCACGTACTCGGCGTGGGAGCCGACGCCGTGGGGGTAGGGCAGCATGCCGAAGACCTCGTCGCCCGGCTTGAACAGGGTGACGCCGGTGCCGACGGCCTCGACGACTCCGGAGACGTCCCAGCCCAGGATCAGGGGCAGGCCCTGGACGCTCATGGGCTGGGCACGGTTCCACCAGTCCGTCGGGTTGACGCCGGCCGCACGGACGGCGATCAGGATCTCACTCAACTGCGGTTCGGGACGGGGCAGTTCGACTTCCTTGAGCACCTCGGGGGAACCGTGGGTGTCCTGGCGGATGGCGCGCATGGTGGCGGTATTGGGATTCGTCATGCATGCAGCGTCGCTGCCTGCCACCCCTCGGCGCCATGGCATGAATGCCAACTTTCGACGGGATCACGCCACGCCGTCAGGATGGAAGCAGGAGATCTAGGAGTCACCGACTGACGAGGCGGCGAGCCTCAGGTGTGCTGCTCAGTGCCCAACAGGGCCTTCGCCGCTCGGTGCCGCCACCACCGGCCGGGGCATCACCGCATCGTGGGGCAAACCGGGCCTGCATGACGACGAGTTATACCCAGGGCTGGGCGTCAACGGGCCGCCCGGTCCATCCCCGAAGGCGGCCGGTCAGCCCATCAGATGTAGCCCGTCCCCGAAGTCGATGCGCGCGAGGTCGGCGCGCGAGAGAATACCGAGCTTGGGGAACACGTTGGCCAGGTGATGACCCACCGTGCGGGGACTGATCAGCAGCTGTGCACCGATCTCCCGGTTGGTGAGCCCCTGCGCAGCCAGCCGTGCGACTCTCAGCTCCTGCGCCGTGAGGATGGTGTCCCGGGCCGGCGCGGAGTCGCGGCGCGGGTGCTGCCCGGTCAGTTCCTGTTCTGCCCGGGTGCGGGCGAGCAGGGGCGCCGCGTCCAGGCGCCGGAAAATCTCCGCGGCTTCGGCGAGCTGGGTCCGGGCTTCGGTACGGCGGCGGGCCCGCCGCAGCCACTCGCCGTACAGCAGGCGCGTGCGGGCATAGTTGAAGGGCCGCGACGCGGCTCCGGGGACATCCAGCGCAAGCCGGAACTGCTTCTCCGCGTCCGCTCCGGAGGCCAGCAGTGCATGGACAAGGTGCGCTGCGGAGATCGCCCACGCCGCCCCGGTCTGTTCGGTCCACCGCCGCAGCAGCCGCGCCTGTTCCTCGGCCGTCGCCCGCTGCCCTGCCTGGAGGGCGGCCTCGGCGGTGTCCGGCGCGGCGAGCACCGCGATGGTGGGGTGCGCAGAGTGGTGCCCGTGCTCGCTGAGCCGGACCAGGCAGTCCAGCGCCTCTTCGGCCCGGCCGGCGAAGAGCGCCGTCATACCGAGGTTCCACTCCGCACCGGCGCTGAAGACGCGCACCCCACGCGGCACCCATTCCTCGATGAACCGGGCGGCGAAATCCGCGACGGTCTGCTCATCGCCCCGCGCGGCCGCCAGCCATCCGAGACCGGCGCTGCACTGCGCCGCCAAATGGTCGTCACCGGTCCCCTCGGCCACCTGGAGCCCCTCAAGGGCGTTCGCCTCGGCCGAGGTCCAGGAGCCCTGCGCGATGTCGGGCGCCACGGTCTGGGCCAGCGCCTGGGTCAGGGCGGTGACCTGGTCGGTGTGCCGCAGCGTGTCGATTTCGCGGCGGAGCGCCTCCTGCAGGGCTGACTCGATGCCCCAGGCCACCGCCAGTGGCGCCGGTGGCATCAGGAGCCAGGAGCTGCCGCTGAGCCGGGTGAGGATGTCAGCGACGGGGGCCATGGACTGGTCGCGGTCATCGGCGCCGTCCGGTTCCTGCGTCCACCATTGGCGCAGCAACGGCAGCAGATCGGCGTTCGGGAAGTTCCCCTGCGGGAGCCGCCGCTCGAGCCGCTGGAGCGCCTCGCGCTGAAGGGCGCCCCGGCCGGCCGCCCAAGCGGCCCGCAGCGCCATGCTGCCGAGCCTGAACGCCTGCCCGGGATCGGCCACGCGTTCCATGTCCCGGGTCAGTTGACGGCAGGCGGTTTCCAGGTCGCCGTTCGCGAACTCGATCAGTCCGCGCAACCCTTCGCTGAGATCCGCGACCGTCGATGCGGAGGAGGCTTCTTCGGCCTGGTCCAGCATTCTCCGCGCCACGTCGACGTGGCCGGCCTCCCAGGCCGCCCTCGCTCCCTTGGCCAGTCGTCTGGCCGCGTCGTCCCTGGAGGGGGACAGCCGCGCCGCACGCCGCAGGGCACGAGCCGCCGTGGCACAGCCGCCGCGCGCCCAGGACCGCTGGGCCGATTCCTCCAGCAGCCGGGCCACCTCCTCGTCGGGTCGGCCCGCCGCTTCCACGGCCGCGGCAAGGTGCCAGGGGCGCAGCTCCTCGGCGTTCTCACCGGTCAGCACGGAGGCGAGCGCGCGATGAACCGTCTGCCGGTCCGCAGCCGACGCCTCCTCGTAGACCACCGCCCCCATCAACTGGTGACGGAAGTGGATGCGACCGTCCGAGCGCGTGGCGAGCAGACCCGAGTGCATCGCCTCGTCCCACACGCCCATGTCGAGGCCGAGCACAAGTCCGGCCTGGCTCATGGTGTTTCGATCGCTATGATCATCGGCGGCGACGAGAAGGAGCGCGGTGCGGGCAGGTGCGGACAGCCTCTCGATCCGGGTGCGGAAGGCACGGCGCAGGCGTGGCCCGACGGCGATCTGCTCGTCGGCAAGAGGGTGCGCCGAGATGTCGCCGGCCGCCACGGATGTGGGCAGCTCCTGGAGTGCGAGGGGATTTCCGGCTGCCGCGCGGACCGTGCGGCGGATCACTGATTCGTCCGCGTGCGGAGCGACGGCACGGGCGAGTAGTCGGGCGTCCTCGTCGCCCAGCTCCCGGACCTCCATGGCCGTCAAATTCTCCCAGGAGCTGTCGACGGGGTCGTCGTGTCCGGTGAGGAGCATGACCACGGGCTCGTTGCGCAGTCGGCGCGCGGCGAAGGCCAGACACTGTGCGGACGGCTCGTCGAGCCACTGGGCGTCGTCGGCGACGAGGAGCACCGGCCGTTCCTTGGCCAGCTTGCCGACAAGCGTCACCACGGCCACACCGATCAGAAACCGGTCCGCCGCATCGTTGCTGGTACCGAGCGCCCCGTTCAGGGCCTTGGCCTGCGGCTCCGGGAGCGTACTGATCCGCTCCGTCACCGGCCACAGCAACTCGTGCAGCGCGGCGAAGGCCAGCTCCGACTCCAGACGAGTACCGCGACATCTCAGGATGGTGAAGTCCGCGGCGGCCGACTCAGCCACGTATTCGAGCAGGGCGGTCTTACCGATGCCGGGGTCACCCCGCAACATCATGGTCGCTCCGCGTCCCTGACGAGCGCCGTCAAGGATCCGGTCGAGGGCTGCCTGCTCCTGGCGCCGTCCATACAGGTCCATTTGCTTGAAAGCTTAATGGGCTGCGACCGCCCGGACCCACGCCGACAACCCGACTTCAACTACACCAGGCCGAATCTTGACGGACACAGTGACGGACACGGTGACGGATCCGGTTTCCCCGCTTTCTTCGTAGCGTCGGGCGCGATCAGTGCACGCGCGCCCGACCGCAGGGGGAAGACATGGTGACGGCGATCCGGGGCGGGAGCGTCGGCAGGACAGTGGCTCAGCCCGTCGTGACGCTCGCCGCGATCGCCGCGGCGGCCACGGATCCGAAACCGAGGCTGCAGTACACCGCCGTCCCTGCCGCCGGCCGCGTCAGCACGCTATGCCGCGTCGCCCCGCCCTCGGCAATCAGCGCTGCACACCCAGCCGGCGGCGACTGACCCGCTCATCCGTCAAGCCGATCGGGGCCTCGCAGCACAGCAAGGAAAGCCCGGCATGACCACGGGTGTGCCAGACCTGGTTCTGGGCGTCGCCCCTGCCGGTTCGGGACGGCCCGACGAACAACACCCCCCTGGCGAACCGCCAGGATCACCTCTCGGAGCAGAACGATGACGCAATCCAGCACGATCAGCGTGGAACGGCTGACACCAGGGATCCGCAAGATCGCATTCTCGAATCCACCGGTAAACCTCATCGTCGGGGAGACCGTGTCCCGACTGGTCGAGGTCGTCACGGAGCTGAGCGAGGACCCGCAGGTTCACGTTGTCGTCTTCACCAGCTGCACACCCGGCTACTTCTTCAACCACTTTGATCTCGACCGGGTCGCCGACTTCATGCCCTCCGATCCGGAGGCGACGCCGCCGTGGATCGATCTCGTCGTACGGCTGTCCACAGCTCCGTTCATCAGTATCGCGGCCATCCGCGGACGGACCCGTGGTGGTGGGGACGAACTGGCCCTGGCCTGCGATCTGCGCTACGCCAGCCGCGAGCACGCGGTGTTCGGCCAGCCCGAGGTCGGCGGCGGGATTCTCCCCGGCGGCGGGGGCACAGAACACCTGCCCCGACTCATCGGACGGGATCGGGCACTCGAAGCCATCCTCAGCAGCGATGACTACGACGCCGACACAGCCGAAGCTTACGGATGGGTGACCCGCACCCTCCCTGACGCCGAGCTGGACAGCTTCGTGGACGGTATGGCAACCCGGCTGGCGTCATTCGACAAGGCAGCGCTGGCAGCCGCCAAGGCTCAGGTCAACCGGGCGACGCTCCCGCCCGATGCCGACCTGCGAGCGGCCTACACGCAATTCCTGACCTCCCTGACCTGGCCAGGGGTCCAGGCATTCCTGCCCCGATTCGAGAAGCTCGCTGCCGAAACGGGCCCCGAAGAGCTGGAACTCCGCCTGGGCCACTACCTCGGCATCGCACGTCAGGAGAGCCGGTGAACACCGCATGCGAAGACCCGCTCGCGACCAGCGGATGACACCCTAGGGGTCACCTCCAGCGCCACGATCACGACGGCCTCCACCTGTTCGACACCGACGACCGGCAGGCGGCCGGGCCCAGGCTCGTCGACTGGGCCCGGTCGGCCTGCCGCTCCGTGTGTCCACGTCCGAAGTGCCGCGTGAGGACGACACCGAGGCCGCCGTCTACGAGTGCGGCGCGCGATGAGGGGACTGGCGCGGTCACCTGCCCGTAGTCCGCTCGTGGTCTTTCCCGTACCGCACCCTTCGTTTCCGGATTCTTTCTTGGATCGCCGGACGTGACCGCTTGCCATCGGTCGACGATCCCCGTATGGTCGTATGAACGTAAGACATACGAGCGTAATTCAAAACAAGGGAGTTCGTGATGGTGGCAACTCGGCCGGTGGCGCTCGTGACAGGTGCCTCATCAGGGATCGGCAAGGAGACGGCCCGCGCCTTCGTCGCGGCGGGGTTCGAGGTGATCGGAACCGGCCGCAAGACCTCCGGGCTCACCCCGCCCGCCGGTGTGACGTACCTCGATCTCGACGTGGGCGATGACGACTCGGCCACCACCGCGGTCGCCGAGGTGATCGACCGGTTCGGACGCATCGACGTCCTGGTCAACAACGCCGGCATCGGCGCGTCCGGCGCCGTCGAGGAGAACTCCCTCGCCCAGGCCCAGAACGTGCTGAACATCAACGTCCTGGGTGTCATCCGCATGACGAAGGCCGTCCTGCCGCACATGCGCGCCCAGGGTGCCGGACGCGTCATCAACATCTCGTCCGTCCTGGGCGTCGCTCCCCAGCCCTTCATGGCCCTCTACGTCGCTTCGAAGCACGCCCTCGAGGGCTACTCCGAGTCGCTGGACCACGAGGTCCGCGAGCACGGCCTGAGGGTTCTGCTCGTCCAGCCCGCCTACACCAGGACCAGCTTCGAAACCAACGCCGCACAGCCCGACACTCCGCTGCCGCTGTACGCGGAGCGCCGGCGCGACTTCGACGAGATGGTCGCGGAGGCGATGGAGAAGGGTGACGCCCCCGCCGTCGTCGCCAAAGTGATCGTCACTGCGGCAACCGACAAGAAGCCGAAGTTGCGCTACACCGCCGGTCCGCTGGCCTCACGCGTCACCACCGCGCGCCGCCTCGTCCCCGCCGGAGTGTTCGACAAGCAGATCCGCAAGAACAACCGGCTGCCCGCCTGACGCCCCGGTTGGGTGACATCCCGGTCCGACCCAAGGGTGCCAATTCCAACCGAATGCCTGCGATGTACCTGATATCGCCGGCGTCCCTGATGTTCCCCAAAGTCCATTGATCAGTCCCTCGTTGATTTGCCAAGGAGAGTCATGCAGCAGCAACACCAGCACCCGGCCCGGCGCAGTGCATCGAGCGCACGGCGCTTTCTGAACAAGAAGAAGGTCGGCATCGCGCTGGCGGTCACCGCGGCGGCGGCCGTCCTGGCCTCGGCGCCGTCCGCATCCGCCTGGACGGGACACTCCTCGTACAGCGGGTCCGCGGTCACCGACGTACGGACGGCGGCGAAGTTTGACTTCGCGGCCGGCGAGATCCCCGAGAACATCACCGCCAACCCCGACGGCTCGGTGACCTTGTCCATGCTCGGCAGCTGCGCGGTGTGCCAGCGCACCCACGGTCCGGAGCTGATGCGTATAGACGCGTCCGGAGAGCGCACGGTGCTCGCCACCGGGCAGGTGGGCGAGGCGATCAGCGGCAACGCCCGTGGCAGCGACGGCACCGTCTACTACGCGCTGTGGGCCCCGGGCAACGCGGACCGCAACGGCGTGTACAAGCTGCTTGCGGACGGCAGCCCGCAGCGCGTCGCCGCTCTGCCCGCCGACTCGGGCCCCAACGGGCTGGCCGTCGACTCAGCCACAGGCACCCTCTACATCGCGGACAGCCTCAAGGGCGTCATCTGGTCCGTCCCGGCCGCGGGCGGAACGCCGACCCCGTGGCTGACCGACACCGCCCTCGCGCCGGTGCCCACCGAAGCCCTGCCGATCGGCGCCAACGGGCTCCGCTTCCACAACGGCGCCCTGTGGATCAGCAACTTCAACAAGGGAACACTGCTGCGCGTACCCATCACCCCCGCGGGGGTGCCTGGCCCGATCCGCCAGGTCGCGGGCGGCCTGCCCAACATCGACGACCTCAGCTTCCTGACCCCCTGGTCCGACGTGGTGTTCGCCGCGCAGAACGGCTCCTCCTCGAACAACGGCCCGGACAGGGTCGTGGTCATCTACCCCAACGGCACCTACAAGCCCGTCCTGACCAGCGCAGACGGCCTCGCCTCGCCCTCAGCGACCGCGGTTCGCGGCGACCGCCTGTACATCACCGACGGCGGGGTCCCCGACCCCCACGACCCGAAACTGCAGACCGCCAGGATCAACTTCCCGGCGCTCCTCGCAGGCGCGACCCACTGACCCGACCAGGACGGCAGCCGGGGCACCCGCCCCGGCTGCTCGGGAGGAACACATCGTGCGGTACACGAAAGAACACAAGCAGGAGACCAGGCAGCGGATCATCGCGACGGCCGGCCGCCGACTCAAGCGCAACGGCATCGACGGCTCCGGCGTCGCCACGCTCATGAAGGACGCCGGACTGACCAACGGCACCTTCTACGCCTACTTCGAATCCAAGGACGACCTCGTCACCACCGCGGTCGCCGACCAACTGCGCGCCCAGCACGCGAACATCGTCGCGCAGGCGGCACCCGGCCGCGCCGGACTCGAACAGATCATCCGCTGGTACTTCTCCCCCGAACAGCGCGACACCATCGAGGACGGCTGCCCCAACGCCGCCCTCCTCGACGAGATCGCACGCTCCACGGAACCCACCCGGCAGGCCTACACCGACGGCGCGCTGACCCTCATCGACGGCTTCGCCACCCGCCTGGCACCCCACGACCCGCCCTCGGCACGCCTGAAGGCGCTCAGCCTCCTCGGCATGATGGCCGGCACCCTGCAGCTCTCCCGCGCCCTGACCGACCGGCAACTCGCCGACCAACTCCTCGAACAGGGCATCCGCAACGCCCTCGCACTGATAGACGCCGAGCAGGGCGCCTGATCGCTGCAGTCGGTGACCGGCCGGGGCTCCTCTCCCCCCACCCACAGGGGAGCCAGGCCTGCTCAAGCGCTGCCAATGCAGTGGCCTGCAGCAACCGGAGCAGTACACGGCTGCTACCCGCACAACGCCGACGGCGGCGGATCACCACGCTCCCGGCAGTACCGCCAGCCCACCGCCTCCAGAGGAGCCTTCCATGAGCATCACCAGCCGCCCCGAGGTCCACGTCAGCGGCGGGACCGTGCGTGGCTGCAGCGAGGAGGGGCTCGCCGTCTTCCGCGGCATACCCTTCGCCCAGCCACCAGTCGGCGAACATCGTTTCGCGGCGCCCCAGCCCGCGCTGACGTGGGACGGGGTGCGCGAGGCCGCTGCCTACGGGCCTCCGCCCCCGCAGTCCTCGGCATTCGGGCCCATCCCGCCCTGGGAGGGCGGAGGGGAGAACGAGTGGCTGACGGTCAACGTCTGGTCCCCCGCCTACGGCGATGGACCCACAGCGGCCCTGCCGGTCATGGTGTGGATCTACGGCGGTGCCTATATGGCCGGCCACACGGGTCAGCCCGACTACGACGGGGCCGCGCTGGCCGCGCAGGACGTGGTGGTCGTGACACTCAACTACCGCGTGGGTATGGAGGGTTTCGCGCAGATCAAGGGTGCGCCGGCCAACCGGGGGCTGCTCGACCAGGTCGCCGCGCTGGAGTGGGTACGCGACAACATCGCCTCATTCGGCGGCGATCCGGGCCGGGTGACGGTCTTCGGCGAGTCCGCCGGGGCCGGCTCGATCGCGGCGCTGATGG
Source organism: Streptomyces sp. NBC_01390 (assembly GCF_045040105.1). Taxonomy (NCBI): domain Bacteria; kingdom Bacillati; phylum Actinomycetota; class Actinomycetes; order Kitasatosporales; family Streptomycetaceae; genus Streptomyces; species Streptomyces sp. NBC_01390. The sequence goes on from NZ_CP109551.1 coordinate 3,616,716, forward strand.
CAATGCCCCGGGCTGCCGGACTGTTCAGGCGGGCGATCGCGCAGAGCGTGCCGGGCACCTTCTTCTCCCCGGAACTGGCCGACGACATCGCCGTCGCGTGCGCCGCCGAACTCGGGCTACGTCCGACACTGGCCGACCTCTCCTCCATCGAGCCGACCGCGTTGGCCGCGGCGGGCGATGCGGTGGCCGCGAAGATGGCCCAGTACGAGGACCGGTGGGGGCCGGTGGCGCACACCGTGACTCCCTTCTCGCCGGTCTTCGACGGGGAGATCCTGCCGACCGACCCATGGCAGGCGATCGCCGCCGGCTCGGCGCGCGACATCGACCTGGTCGTCGGTCACAACCGCGAGGAGTACCGGCTGTTCATCGCCCAGGCCGGACAGCTCGGACAGATCACCGACGAGCAGGCGACCACCGTCCTGCGCGGACTCGCGCCGTCACCCGAGGTGGAGGCGGCGTACCCGGCACGCGGCTACGCGGCCGGTGAGCTGTTCGAGCGGATCTACTCCGACTGGCTGTTCGACATGCCCAGCCTGCACCTGGCCGAAGCGCACGCCACCGCCGGCGGCCGGCCCTACCTCTACCGGCTGAACTGGCCGGCCCCGGCCATGGGCGGCGGGTTCGGCGCCTGCCACGGGCTGGACGTCGGGCTGGTCTTCGGCAACCTGAGCGCAGGCCTCAGCGCCCTCTTGATCGGTGAGCAGCCACCCGCCGACGCAGTGGCCCTGTCCCAGTGGATGCGCTCCGCGTGGACGGCCTTCGCCACCACCGGCACCCCCGGTTGGCCCGTGCACGACACCGAACAGCGCCTCACCCAGCTCATCGACACCGAACCCCGCGTCACGCCCTACCCGGCCGAAACCACCCGCCGCATCTGGGCAGACCACGCCTTCAACGCCCTTCCGCTGCGCCCGGCCTGACCATCCGCCGACGCGAGGTCGAAGCCGGGTCAGCTCCGCCCTTCCGCCGGCGACGCTCCGCCAAGGTTCCGGCGCGGGGGCCTTTCGCCTTGCCGGTGATACCGCCGCCGCAACGCCCGTTTCTGAACCGGTGGGAACGGCTGCGGCTGCTCCCACTCGGCATCACCAGTATCACCTCGGCGATGCCCACAACAGTGCCGCGGACGCGAGGCAGTCACATGACCGCGGCTCATCACTCGCCGCCCTGTACTCCTGGACCGAACGACGGTCCCCCTAATCCCTCCGGAGTTCTCCGTGTACATCGCCTATGTCGTCGCCGCTGTCGTGCTGTCCCTGGTGCTGGTCCTCTCTGCCGTTCCCGACATCACCCGCGACCCGAAGATCACAGAGGGGCTCAAGGCGATCGGGGTGCCCGACAGCTGGTTCCTGCCCCTTGGCCTGGTCAAGATCGCGGGAGCTCTGGGACTGCTCGCCGGCATCGTCTACCGACCGTTGGGCATCGCGGCGGCGATCGGTGTCGTCCTGTACTTCCTGGGCGCCGTGATCACGCACATCCGTGGAGGCGACACTAAGGGAATCGGCATCCCGGCCACCATCATGCTCGTTGCCGTTGCGCCGCTGGTGCTGGGTTTCGCGACGGCCTGAGTGCTCCACTATCGCGATCAGACCAGCTCACCATCACTCGGCGCAGGAACTGCCGGACTCTTGCCTCCAGCGCCCGGGCTGGAGGCAAGTCGCTCCGGGACGGCTGGCGTCGGCAATGTCTCGGACCCGCCCACGCCAGCCGCCCCGGACAGCCTCGGACGTGCGGGCGGCTACAGCGTGCAGTCCGGGTAGGGGCACCAGCAGTGCCGATCAGGTGGCCGACCATCAACTTCGGGGAGCTGATCGGCACAAGCGTCGGCGGCCTGGCCGAAAACCTGGCGCGCTCTGACACTCTCTGGCCGATCTCCTCCAGTTGTGCTCCCGGTCGCTTCAAGACCGCTGGACTGTTTGACCCTTCAGGATCGGCATCGTCGACAGTGCCTGCTGAAGGATCGCGCTGATACCACCGACCTGAGTGCCGCGTACTCCGCCGCTCTCAGATCGCTCAGGCCGCGCGGGACCGGACATGATCCGGGGCCGGGTCGAGACCTGTCCCGACGGTGTTGCTTCCCGACTGCGGTCCGCGGCATTGCGCTTGCCGGCGAGTGCCTCGCTCAACGCGGACTTCATGATCAGCTTCGGCAGCACGTGACCGTTGGCCGGGGTCGGATCATCGGCCCGGATGCGACAACGTCCAGGGAGTCAGGCGAGTCCGCGTTTGAGGATCTTGCCGGTGGGCGTCAGGGGCAGCTCGTCGACGAACTGGACGACACGCGGGTACTTGTACGCGGCGAGCTGCTCCTTCGCCCAGGCGGCGAGCTCATCCTCGGTCGTGGCACTCCCGGCCTTCTTCACCACGACGGCCTTGATCTCCTGGCCGTGGGATGCGTGCGGCACGCCGATGACGGCGACCAGCGAGACGGCGGGGTGCTCCATGAGCACGTCCTCGACCTCGCGCGGGTAGACGTTGAAGCCACCCCGGATGATCATGTCCTTGGACCGGTCGACGATGTAGTAGAAGCCGTCCTCGTCCCTGCGGGCGAGGTCGCCGGAGCGGAACCAGCCCTCCTGAATCGCCTCGGCCGTCTCCTCGGACCGCTTGTAGTAGCCCTTCATGACGTTGTGCCCCTTGATCACGATCTCCCCGATCTCCTCGGGGCCGCCCGCGACCTCGGACCAGTCGTCGCGGATCAGCTTCATCTCCACACCCGGGATCGGCACGCCGATCGACCCGACGCGGGGCTCCTCCCCGAACCGGGAGAAGGAGGCGATCGGCGAGGTCTCGGACAGCCCGTAGCCCTCGAGGATCGTGACGCCGAAGCGGTCCTTGACCTGCTTGTGGATCTCGGCGGGCAGGGCTGCGCCACCGGCCACCGCCACGCGAAGGGTCGCCGCCAGCCGGGCGACGTCAACCGTCTCGTCGAGGGCGGCGAGAAGGCCCCAGTACATCGTCGGGACCCCCGCGAAGAAGGTCACGTCGTGAGCGAGCATGAGCCGCAGGGCCGTCGGCGCCTCGAACCTCGGCTGCATCACGATCGTGCCGCCGAAGGCGAGGGCGCCGTTCTGGATCACCGTCTGGCCGAAGGCGTGGAACAGCGGCAACGCGCACAGGTACGTGTCGGGACGCTCGGGATCCGCGGCGAACAGGTCGACGCCGGCGAGTGCGTTGTCGTACACGTTGCGGTGACGCAGCTCCGCGCCCTTGGGCCGGCCGGTCGTGCCGGAGGTGTAGAGGACCACCGCGGTGTCGTCCTCGTCGCGCTCGACCGTCCGGAACGTCACCGGCTGTTCGGTGACGACCGAGGCGTACGACTGCGGCGTGCCGTTCCCGGCCCACGACGCGCCGCCGCCCTCGATCAGGAAGAACTCGCTGCAGCCCTCGGTGGCCTGGAATCCCTCCCACGCGGTCTGCCCGATCGGCAGTTCCGCCGTGCCCTCGAAGGCGAAGTACGCCTTCGCATCGGAGTCGGTGAGGTGGTAGGCGACCTCGCGGGCCTTCAACAGCACGTTCAGCGGCACGACCGCGGCCCCGGCCTTGAGGATGCCGAAGTAGACGGTCGTGAAGTGAGGCAGGTTGGGGCAGGACAGTGCGACCTTGTCACCCGGCTGGATGCCGCGCGAGACGAGCAGGTTCGCGACCCGGTTGGCCGCGGCGTCGAGAGCTCTGTACGTGATGCGGTCGTCACCGAAGACGATCGCGGTGCGCTCCGGGTACCGGGACGCGGAATCCGCCAGTACGCGGGACAAGTTGCGGGTCGGGCTGTGCATCGTCGTTCTCCTGCTTCTCGAGGTGGTAGGTCACGTCTGGACGAAGCCCGGAGGCGGCACGAAGCCGTCGGCTTCCCGGCCCGGCAGCGCGGCGAAGTCGATGGTGGTGAGATCACCCCCGCTCGTGCCCATGCCTGCAGACCGATGGGCAGTCCGCTCCTCCTCTGCGCACCGGGATGACCATCACCGGACGGAAGGTTCCCCGCAGGGCGGGACCTGCGTCGCCGGGGGAGGCTGGACGAACCAGGCCAGCACGGCTGCGTGGAAACCAGAAGCAGGGGCGATGCGGTCGAAGCTGAACGCACCGCAGAACAGGGGCAGCAACGCAGTGTTCCCGTCCGGCTGGGTCAGGTCGTAGCCCGGCCGGCAAGCCGCTGCGCGTAGGCGGTATCCAAGCCGACGGACGCGTCAGTGACCACGGCGCCCTTGTTCTGCGTGGTCATGCGTGGATCTCACTTTTGGTCTGGCGGCTGAGCAGGGGCCGAGCGTCGACCTCGCTTTACATTACGATAGACATCCAAAGCGTTCCAGTCAACGTCCCCGCGCCGCCTGTCAACGCCCACGGCCGGAGACTGCTCGACGTGCACACGGGGCTACAGGGTCGGCGGCCGATCAGAGTCGGACGGAGACTCCTCGGGGGGTGGTCGCCGTGGACGGTTTCGCGCACCGCCCTCACGACGAGCGCACAAGCGCGGCGAACGACACCCCGTGTCGTCGCCGCGTTTCACCATCTGGCTTCACCACCCGAAGAGTGAGGTCAGGCTCGCGGAGGTCCAGCGGACAAGGAGATCGACACCCACCCGGGACGTCGCCTCCAGGGGCCTCGGCTTGCGCCAGATGCCACCTCACCTGCCATTCGGAAGCCGCCCTTTGACCGCAGCGTAATGAGGAGCTCGCGCAAGGCGCTATGCATCGACGCGCCTCGCGGACCTTGGGGCCGTCGACGGGTTCCCGTCGTGGGCGAACTGTCCGCCAGCGCAGGCGGGAGAGACACCAAGAGGCTCCCTCCGGTAATTGACAGGGTACGAACGTACCTCCTAACGTACCCACCACCCGAGTCGCCGTAACCAGCTCAATGAGGAGCGCCGATGCAGCACCTATACGACATAGATGTTCAGGTTCCGATGCGTGACGGCGTAGCTCTCGCCGCCAACGTGTGGCATCCGGCCCAGGGGGAGGCTCCGACGCTGCTGGTGCGCATGCCGTACGGCAAAGACGGGCTCGGCATCACCCTGGGCGGGGTCATGCCCGACCTCATGGCCTTGCTGGAGGCGGGCTACGCGGTGGTGGTGCAGGACTGCCGCGGCACCCACCGCTCGGAAGGCGAGTTCGTTCCTCACATGGCCGACCGGAACGACGGCGAGGACACCGTCGCCTGGATCACCGACCAGCCGTGGTCGGACGGCACGGTGGGCATGTACGGGGCCTCCTACCTGGGCATGGTCCAGTGGGAGACCGCCGTCACCGGCGCCCCCGGACTCAAGGCGATCGCCCCGGCCTTCACCTCGATCGACAACTACGAGGCGCCCTGGTACGGCCCGGGCGGTGCGCTCTCACTGAGCCTGGTCACGTGGTGGAACGCCATGATGTACGCGGCCGACGCACAGCGGTCCCTGGCGGCCGGCGAGGGCTCCGTGTCCCAGGTGCAGCAGCTCGGCCAGGCGTTCCTGTTCCCGGAGCCTCTCAACGAGGTGCTGCCGACGGCGGAGGTTCCGGTCCTCGCGGCGTACGGCAAGTGGTGGGACGACTGGATGGCCCACCCCTCTCACGACGGGTACTGGGACGCCATGGAGCTCACGCCCGAACTCAAGAACGTCACCGTTCCGGCGCTGAACATCGGCGGCTGGTACGACCTGTACATCGGGCAGACCGTGCGCACCTACACCACCGCCCGCCAGAAGGCAGGCAGTGAGCAAGCCCGTGAGGGGCAACGGCTGATCATCGGTCCGTGGGACCACATCTCCACGACTGGCATCTACCCCGACCGCTCCTTCGGTCCGCTGGCCAGTGCCCAGATGCTGGGCCTGACCGGCCTGCATGTGAAGTTCTTCGACCGCTGGCTCCGCGGCGACACCACCGCTCTGGACGACGTGGCCCCGGTGAAGATCTTCGTCATGGGCATCGACCAGTGGCGCGACGAGCAGGAGTGGCCGCTGCCCGACACGAGGTGGACCGACCTCCACCTCACCAGCACCGGCCACGCCAACACAGCCGACGGCGACGGCGCGCTGACGACCGAGCCCCCGGCCGACGCCGGCCACGAGACCTACCTCTACGACCCGCGCCGCCCGGTCCCCACAGCCGGCGGAGCGTGCCTCCCGATGACGCCCGGTTTCGGCGGCCCGGTCGACCAGCGGACCGTCGCCGACCGCGAAGACGTCCTGTGCTTCACAGGCCCGGTGCTCGAGGAGCCCGTCGAGGTCACCGGTCCCGTCAGCGTGAAGCTCTTCGTGTCCTCGTCCGCGGTGGACACCGACTTCACCGCCAAGCTCGTCGACGTCTTCCCCGACGGCAAGGCGATCAACCTGTGCGACGGGATCCTGCGCACCCGCTACCGGGACGGCCTCGCCACGGAAGAACTGATGGAGCCCGGCACGGTCTACGAGATCACCGTGGACATGACCGCCACCTCCAACGTGTTCCTTGCCGGTCACCGCATCCGCCTGGACGTCTCCAGCAGCAACTTCCCCCGCTACGACCGCAACACCAACACCGGCGGCGTCATCGCCCGCGAGAGCGAGGGGCAGATGATTCCCGCGGTCAACCACATCCACCACGGGCCGCAGCACCCCAGCCGCCTGGTTCTGCCCGTCATCGACCGGCCCGACCGCGAGGACCAGCAGTGAGCGCCACCGACCGGGTCGCCGAACTCACCGCGACCTTCACGGCTCCCTCCCTGAACGTGGCCTGGCTGCTGTGCGACCGGCACGCCCCGGAGAACGTCGCGTTCACCGTGGTCGACTGCGACGGCAGGGCTTCGACGTTGACCTTCGGTGCTCTCGCCGCGGACTCGCACCGCTGTGCGCGGGCGCTGCAGGAACTCGGCGTCGGGCCGGGTGACCGGGTGGCGACCCTGATGGGCAAGAGCACCGACCTGGTCACCGTCATCCTGGCGATCTGGCGGCTGGGCGCGGTCTATGTCCCGCTGTTCACCGCGTTCGCGCCTCAGGCCATCGCCCTGCGTCTGGAGGGTGCGGGAGCGCACGTCGTGGTCGTCGACCCGGACCAGCGCCACAAGCTCGACCCGGGTCCCGACATGCCGGACGACCCTCAACGCCGTGTCGTCGTCACCGGAACCGGCACGCAGCGCGGTGACGTCTCGCTCGCCGCCCTCATCGCGGCCGCCTCACCCGAGCCGGTGCCCGCCGTCACCACCAGCGGGGACGGACCCCTGGTGCACATGTTCACCTCCGGCACCACCGGCAAGCCCAAGGGGGTCGTCCACCCCGTCTCCTACATCGCCGGATGGCAGGTCTACCTGGAGTACGGCCTGGGCGTCACCCGGGACAGCAGGTACTGGTGCGCCGCCGACCCCGGCTGGGCCTACGGGCTGTACGCGGCCGTCGTCGCTCCCCTGGCCGCCGGGATCCCCAGTCTGCTGCTGTCCGGCGGGTTCTCCCCGGAGGCGACCTGGCGCACCCTGGTCGACCACCAGGTCACCGACTTCAGCGCCGCCCCCACCGTGTACCGCGGACTGCGCTCCTCGTCGGTGCCGGTGCCTCAGCGCCTGCGCCTTGAGCGGATGTCCAGCGCGGGTGAGCCCCTGACTCCCGAGGTCAACGAGTGGGCGGGCGCCACGCTCGGCCTGGCCGTGCACGACCACTTCGGCCAGACCGAGGTCGGCATGCCCCTGGCCAACCACCACCATCCCGAACTCGCCCGTCCCCTCAAGGCGGGATCGATGGGCCGGCCGGTGCCCGGCTGGAGCCTCACCGTTCTGGCCGACGAGAAGGACGAGCCCGTCGAACCGGGCGTGCTCGGCCGGGTCGCGATCGACGTCGCCGAAAGCCCCCTGATGACCTTCAGCGGCTACCAGATCCCCGGGCAGAGCGATGCCAAGTTCACCGCCGACGGCCGCTGGTACCTCACGGGCGACGCCGGGCGCATCGACGCCGACGGCGACTTCTTCTTCTCCTCCCGCGACGACGACGTCATCATCATGGCCGGCTACCGGATCGGCCCGTTCGAGATCGAGAGCGTCCTCGCCCAGCACCCCGCCGTCGCCGAGTGCAGTGTCATCGGCGCACCGGACGACGTCCGCGGCGAGGTCATCGAGGCCTACGTCGTCCTGCGTGACGGAAGCGACGCCTCGCCGGAACTGGCCACCGAACTCCAGCTGCTGGTCAAGACCCGCTACGCCGCCCACGCCTACCCGCGCACCATCCACTTCATCGACGCCCTGCCCAAGACACCCAGCGGCAAGACCCAGCGCTACCAGCTGCGCAACCGCCGCCGCACCGAACTTTCCAGCCGAGAGGCACAGTGACCGACACAGACCCCCTCATCGTCGAGCAACGCGGCACCGTCAGGTGGCTGCGGCTCAACCGCCCCGAACGGCGCAACGCCCTCGACATCACCCTGATCGAGGCCCTGGACAAGCAGATCACCAGCGCCGAGGCCGACCCCGACACTGCGGTCATCGCCGTGGCGGGCAACGGGCCGAGCTTCTGCGCCGGCGGGGACTTCCACCAGTTCCTCCAGCTGCACGAGCAGGGCCAGAACCCGGTCGGCTTCCTGACCGACGTGTCGGCCTGCTTCAGCCGTATCGCGGCCAGCTCGAAACCATGGGTCGCCGTGCTGCACGGTCACGCCGTCGCCGGGGGCCTCGAACTCGCGCTTGCCTGCGATGTCGTCGTCGCCGCCGACACCACGCTCATCGGTGACGGCCACCTCAACCGGCGCCTGGTACCGGCCGGCGGTTCCAGCGTCCGGCTGCCCGGTGCGGTCGGACGCGGACTGTCGCGCTGGCTCCTGCTCACCGGCGAACTGCTGCCCGCGACCGCCTTCGCCGGCACCGGCTGGATCCACGCGATCGTGCCCGAGGCCGACCTCGACGCCACCGCCACCCGCGTCTGCCACCAGTTGGCCGACCGCCACAGCCCAGCCCAGCAACGGTTCAAGACGCTGCTGCACCGGATCGACGGCCTCGCCCCCGAGCAGGCACTGCGCGAGGAACTGGCCACCTTCGCCGACAACTGGCAGGCCAGCTCCGTGGCCGACGCCCTGCGGGCCTTCCTCGCTCCCCACACAACGAAAGCAGATAACAAGTGAATCGCTACCAGGGACGGGTCGTCGCCATCACCGGCGCCGCACAAGGTCTCGGCCTCGCGATGGCGACCCGGTTCGCCGCCGAGGGCGCCGCCGTCGCGCTGGCCGACGTCAACGAACAGGCGCTCACCGAGGCCGCCGAGACCATCACCGACGCCCACCACGCGAACCTTCGCACCGACGTGGTGGACGTGACCGACTCCGCCCAGGTCAACGCCTGGATCACCGGCGTCACCGACGCTCTCGGCCGCCTCGACGTGCTGGTCAACAACGCCGGCATCATCCGTGACAACCGCGTCGAGGACATCACCGACGACGACTGGCACGCGGTCATCGGCGTCAGCCTCACCGGCGGCTTCCACTGCGCCCGCGCCGCGTTCGGCCCCATGAAACGCCAGGGTTACGGACGTATCGTCAGCTTCTCGTCCATGTCATGGCGCGGGAACTTCGGTCAGACCAACTACGTGGCCGCCAAGGCCGGCATCGTCGGCATGACCCGCACTCTCGCACTCGAGGGCGCCCGCCACGGCATCACCGCCAACGCCATCGCTCCCGGCCTCATCGAGACACCGATGCTCGCCTCGATGAACGGCCCGGCGCGAGACAAGCTCACGAGCAAGGTCCCGATGCGCCACACCGGCAGGCCCGAGGACATCGCCGAAGCCGCGGCCTTCCTCGCCAGCGAAGCCGCCGGCTACATCACCGGCATCGTCCTCGACGTTGACGGCGGCATCTCCATCGGATCCTCGATCCGGTAACGGCCAACCCGGAGCTGGAGGCTCAAGAGGGCTCAACGCCGGTACGTTAGATGGTACGCCAGTACCCGTTTGCTAAGGTCAGTCTTCCTGCCCGGTCGGCCATCCGCCGCTCCAGGCGGAGATGCTCATGGGAGACTGCTGCGGTGACGGCCCAAACTGACTCGCGTGACCGACGCCCGCGCCGAACGGCGCGCAGGCGGGTCGTCGACACAGGCCGGCGGGACGAACTGCTGCGCCAGGCCGAGGCGATCATCCTGACCGAAGGCTTCACCGCGGTGACCATGGATGAACTCGCCCAGCGACTGGAGTGCTCGAAGGCGACGCTGTACAGCCTCGCCTCCACGAAGGAACAGTTGGTCCTGGCGGTCACCCGCGCCTTCTTCCGGGATGCGACAGCCGAGATCGAACAGGCCGTCCAGGCCGAGCCCGACCCCAGGCAGCGCATCCGCGTCTACCTCACCGGCGTCGGCACAGCCATGCGCCGGCATTCCCACGCCTTCTACGACGACATGGTCGGCTACGAGCCGACGGCGCAGATCTACCGCAAGAACTCCGCCGCCGCGGCGCACCGGGTCCACGAACTGATCGAGGATGGCGTGCAGTCCGGCGTTTTCCGCGCGCTCAACGGCCATTTCGCCGCCCAGGTCGTAGCGGTCACCATCGACGCGGTCCAGTCGGGGATCCTCCTGGAGAGGACCGGCCTGACCGCTGGCGACGCCTTCTCCGAGCTCGGTGACCTCCTGTTGGACGGGCTCAGCTCGGAGCAGGGCACATCCGAGTCTCCTTCCACAGCGGTGCGCTCGCCCAAGGACCCGGTCCAGGCGCCGAGGTAAGGCCCGGGCAAAGGGCGCACCTCGCGAATCGTCTCTGACCAGGCACCACCCCCATATCCAGAACGCGCATCGCCGGCACGTTGCGCTGTCACGTCGCGGACGGCCCGGCATGCGGCGGTCGACCGTGGAGGGACTCTTCACCGACGCCGACCAGGAACGGCCTGGCGGATGTGCGTCTGTGCGGGTTGTCCGACGGGCTTCGGCCCCAGAGCGGCTGGACCGTTCAGTTCCCTGATTCAGGAGGGAAAGCCCGCGTGGGCGCGTCCAGGGCCGGCCTTGGATGTCGCGACGCCGAGCGACACCGGATCCGCTGAGTGGGACCTCTCCGCCAGGCAGAGACCGCCGATCCATGGATAAACCTTCCCCTCCCGCTCCTGCGCGGGCGCTTCTACGGTCGAGGCCGCAGGCGCTCACCCGCCCGCCGCAACGAAGGAGCGAGCCCCCTATGGAGAAGACATCGACGACCACGAGGCCGCCGACTGGCCTTGTCGAGACGGCCTTCACCGTCAACGGCGAGGAGGTGTGCCTCGCTCTGGATCCTCGTGAGTCTCTGCTTGACGTGCTGCGCGAGCGTCTCGTGCTGACCGGAACCAAGAAGGGGTGCGATCAGGGGCAGTGCGGCGCTTGCACGGTGCACATCGACGGCCGTCGCGTCGTCTCCTGTCTGACTCCGGCGGTCCAGGTCGCGGGACGGGACGTGATGACCATCGAGGGCGTCGCGGCTCCCGACGGCACGCTGCACCCGTTGCAGCAGGCGTTCGTCGACTGCGACGCCCTGCAGTGCGGCTACTGCACACCTGGGCAGGTGATGTCCGGCCTGGCTTGCCTGGCCGAAGGCCACACCGGGACCGACGGCGACATCCGTGAGTACATGAGTGGCAACCTGTGCCGGTGCGGCGCGTATGTCGGGATCACCGCCGCCATCCGCCGGGTGGCCGACCAGGCCCAGCAGAGCGAGGTGTAGACGGTGCGCTCCTTCGCCTATGTGGTGCCCGACAGCGTCGCCGGGGCCGTCGATGCCCTGGCCGCCGCCGAGCCGGGCACGAGGATCCTGGCTGGTGGCACGACCCTGTACGACCTGATGAAGCTCGGCATCGAGGCGCCGCCGGCCGTCATCGACATTCACCGTCTCGCCGAGCTGACCGAGATCAGTACGGGTGAGGACGAACTGTCGTTCGGTGCGGGAGTGAAAATGGCCGAGGTCGCTGACCATCCCGTCGTACGCCGCGACTATCCGGCGCTGTCGGAATCCCTGTGGCGGGCGGCGTCCCAGCAACTGCGCAACATGGCGACGGTCGGCGGGAACCTGCTGCAACGCACGCGATGCGGCTACTTCCGCGGCGGAGCGGAGTTCCCCTGCAACAAGAGGAACCCCGGCAGCGGCTGTGCGGCTCTCGACGGACTCGACCGTACCCACGCGCTGCTGGGCACCAGCGACACCTGCATCGCCACCTACCCGGGCGACTGGGCCGTAGCCCTGATCGCGTTCGACGCCGAACTCGACGTGGTCGGCCCGGCAGGCGAGCGGACGCTGCCCCTCGCCGAACTGCACGTCGAACCGGGAGACAACCCCCTGCTCGAACACACCCTGGCTCCCGATGAGTTGATCCTGCGGATCCGCGTTCCCGCGACACACGCCGGTCGTGGCTCCACGTATCACAAGATCCGTGACCGGGAGTCCTACGCCTTCGCCCTCACCTCGGCCGCCACCGCCGTGACGCTGGACGCACAGGGAATGGTCACGGACTGCCGGATCGGTCTGGGAGGCGTCGCCACGCGCCCCTGGCGGGCGACGGCAGCGGAACGCTCACTGACCGGCGAACACCTCACCAGGGAAACCGCCCGCCGCGCGGGGGAAGTCGCCTTCGCCGCGGCCCGCCCTCCTCGCACCGGCGCGTTCCGAGTGGAGCTGGGCATCCGCACCGTCACCGACGCACTGCTCACCGCCGGGAAGCGAGCCGCCCGATGAAGACCCCAGACCTGCGCCGCGTCGACGCCCACGAAAAGGTCACCGGCAGCGCACGCTACGGTGCCGACCGCGTCCCGGCCGACCTGGCGTACGCCATGTTCGCCGTGGCCACGATCGGCAGGGGCCGCACCGTGGCCATCGACACCGCCGCGGCCGAGGCGGTCCCCGGTGTCCGTCTGGTCCTGACCCGGTTCGACGAGGACGAACTGCGTGGCCCCGGATTCCTGATGGGCGGAGGCTTCGCCTTCCAGAGCCTGCAGCCGCTGCTCAGCGATGTTGTCGCCTACCGGGGACAGCCGATCGCGTTGGTCGTCGCCGACACCCTGGTCGCCGCCACCGAGGCGGCGGAACTCGTCCGGGCACGCTACGAGACCGAGCCGTTCGCCGTCGGACTCGATGACGAAGGCGCCACCTCCGTCCTCCAGGAAGAAGCCCTGCCCTGGTTTCCCGACGTCAAGGTGGGCGACGCCGAGAGCGCGTACGCTGCGAGCCCGGTACAGATCGACGAGACCTACCTGCACCCCGCTCAGCACCAGGTCCCGATGGAACTGATCAGCTCAGTCGTGGAATGGCAGGGCGACAGGCTCGTGGTGCACGAGGGCACCCAGAACGCCGGCGCACTGCGCCACGGAGTCGCCACGCAGCTGAACCTCGATCCGGCCGACGTCGAAGTCATCTCGCCCTACATCGGGGGCGGCTTCGGATCCCGCAACGCACTGCAGCCGCACATCGGACCACTGGCGCTCGCCGCACGCCGGCTGATGCGTCCGGTCAAGCTGGTCGTTCCGCGCCCGCAGACGTTCCACGCCGGCAGCTTCCGGCCGGTCAGCCGTCATCGCATCCGGCTCGGCGCCGACCCGTCGGGACGGCTCCTGGCCGCCCTCCACGACGCGGAGCACCAGACGTCCCGCCACGACCTGTACCCCGCCATGTTCACGGAGATGACGTCGAGGCTGTACGCCGTACCCCACTTCGGGGGACATCAGCGCCTGGTTCAAACTGATGTCCAGACGCCGGGATTCATGAGGGCTCCGATGGAGGGCCCGGCCAGCTTCGCGTTCGAATCGGCCATCGACGCACTGGCCTACGCCACCGGCCAGGACCCCGTCGAGCTGCGGCTGGCCAACGACACCGCCACGGACCCGGTCACCGGTCTACCCTTCTCCTCCCGCCACCTGGCGCAGTGTCTGACGCGGGGTGCGGAACGGTTCGGATGGGGCAAACGCGATCCGCGGCCGGGGTCGATGCGTGCCGCCGATGGATCGTTCGTGGGCCTGGGCGTCGCTGTCGGCGCCCACCCGGTGCTGGTCGCTCCGGCCGTGGCCCGTATGTCCGCGGCGGCCGACGGCCGGGTGACCGTCAGTGTCGACGGCCACGAGATGGGGCAGGGCATCCGCTCGGCCATCGCTCTCCTGGTCGCGGAGGACCTCGGTGTCCCCGTGCAGGACGTCGTCGTACAAGTCGGTGACACGCGCTTCGCGCCGCAGCATCTCACCGCCGGTGCGTGGGGCACCGCGACCGCGTTGCCCGCGGTGCACAAGGCACTGCGCGAGCTGCGCAGGCACCTCGGCACGGGCGACACCGGGACCGTGGATGTGGCAGCCGCGGTTCGAGCCACCGGAGGCGGGTCGCCGGAGGTGGAGGTGACCTCCGTGGGACCGGGCCAGCCCCCCGAGATGCTCGACCGTTCACGGGCCGGCCTGTTCTCCGCCGCGGGTCCGGTCTTCCCCGACTTCACCGCCTTCAGCTGGACCGCTCACTTCGTCGAGGTCCGCATCGAGGCCACGACACGGCGCATCAGCGTGCCCAGAGCGCTCTGCGTGGCCGACTGCGGCCGGGTCGCCAGCCCGGTCACCGCGGCCAGTCAGGTCCGCGGAGGCGTGGTCTGGGGCATCAGCCAGGCGCTCCGGGAGTCGAGCGAGGTCGACGGGCGCTTCGGCGGATTCCTCAACACCACGCTGGAGGAGTACCCCGTCGCGGTCAACGCCGACATACAGGAGATCGACTTCGACTTCATCGACGAGCCCGACCTGCTCCTCAACGACATCGGGGTGAAGGGCCTCGGCGAAGTCACGATGATCGGCGCGGCAGCCGCTGTCGCGAACGCGGTCTTCCACGCCACCGGACAGCGACAGAACCAGCTGCCCATCCGGATCGAGCACGTGATGTAGGCCGACCGGGACGCACTCACATTCCAATTGGACGGAGAACAAGATCATGCGCATCGTTGCTCTAGAGGAACATGTCCTTTTCACTGATCTGACGCAGAGGATTTCCGCTGCGGACGTTGCTGCATCCGGATGGGTCCCGGCCGGATGGGCGCCCTCTGATGCAGACGAGGCGGCGAGTGCGCTCGACCGGGCCCTGGACGATACGCAGCAGGAACGCATCGGCTCGATGGACGAAGCCGGAATTACCATGCAGGTGCTGTCGGCCGTGGGCCCGGGCGCCGAGATGCTGGCCGGCGAGGAGGGTGTGAGCCTTGCGCGCGACTATAACGACCGACTGGCCCAGGTCGCCGAACGGCAACCGGATCGGTTCGCGGCGTTCGCGCACCTCCCCATGAAGGATCCCGAGGCGGCCGCGGACGAACTGGAACGGTGCGTGACCCGATTGGGCTTCCGTGGCGCCTCGATCAACGGGACCACCGACGGACTGTTCCTCGACCACCCGCGCTTCGCTCCGATCCTGTCGCGTGCCGAGGCCATCGGCGCCCCCCTCTATATTCATCCCGGACCCGCGCCACGTGTGGTGCGCGACATCTATTTCCAGGGACTGCCGGACTTTACCGCGTTCATCTTGTCCAATGCCGGTTTCGGCTGGCATGCGGAAACGGGGCTTCACATTCTGCGCCTGGCCGTGTCGGGTGCACTCGACCGAAATCCGGATCTGAAGCTGATCATCGGCCATATGGGCGAGCTGCTGCCGATGATGCTCCAGCGCGTCGATGCGATGTTCGGACCGGGAACGGCGATCGGGCTGAAGCGGGACGTATCGCAGACCATCTTGGATCAGGTATGGATCACGACCAGTGGTTTCTTCGACCAATCCGCGTTCCTTGCCGCCCTGACCGCTTTCGGTGCGGATCGCATCCTTTTCTCGGTCGATTATCCGTACAGCCCCAATGACGAGGCCACGGCGTTCCTCAACAGCTTGCCGGTTTCTCCCGCCGATCGGGCGCGGATCGCCCATGGCAACGCCGACGCGCTCCTTGGCTTGTCAGGAGCCTGATCATTCGCGCTCTCTCACACTCTCAAGGACTTTGGAGGGCACTAGCCTGCTCTCGGGGCATCAGCCAGGCGCTCCGGGAGTCGAGCGAGGTCGACGGGCGCTTCGGCGGATTCCTCAACACCACGCTGCAGGAGTATCCCGTCGCGGTCAACGCCGACATCCAGGAGATCGACTTCGACTTCATCGACGAGCCCGACCTGCTCCTCAACGACATCGGGGTGAAGGGCCTCGGCGAAGTCACGATGATCGGCGCGGCAGCCGCTGTCGCGAACGGGGTCTTCCACGCCACCGGACAGCGACAGAACCAGCTGCCCATCCGGATCGAGCACGTGATGTAGGCCGACCGGGATCACCAGAAATGCGCATCCGGGGCTTGAACGGGTGTGGTTCTGCACGGCGCAGGCCGCGTCCCCCAGGCGGTCTTCAATGCCACCGGCCTTGCCAGTCGTCGGTCCCCGTCCGACCGCCGGACCTACCAGGTTCGCCCCGCGTATGCGCTCAGCGTCCCCGCGTGGCGGCAACCCTCCCCTCCCTCCCCACGGCGAACCCGGAGAACGACCCATGCTGAACATCGCGGACACACTGCACCGCTGGTGCCGCGAGGCACGCCCCTTCGCCCTGGCCACCGTCGTCGACGTCACCGGCAGCGCGCCCCTGCCCGTCGGTACGTCGGTCGCGGTGGATGAGGACGGCAACGCGGTCGGCAGCATCTCCGGTGGCTGCGTCGAGGGATCCGTCTACGAACTGTGCCGACAGGTCCTCCACGACCAGGGTCCACCCCGGCGCGCCTGGTTCGGCTACTCCGACGACGATGCCTTCGCCGTCGGCCTGACCTGCGGCGGCGAACTCGACGTCCTCGTCCAGCGCTTCGACCCCGCGACCCGGCCGCATCTCGGCGCGGCCCTCGCCGAGGTTGCCGGGGGCCGACCCGCCGCCGTGGCCCAGGTCGTCGACGGGCCCGACGCACTCATCGGCGCCACCCTGAGCGTTCTCGGTGACAACTGGACCGCCGACGGGTCGCTGGCCGCAGGGCCGACGGGTCAGGCGGTGGCGGACCGGGCCACAGCCCAGCTGCGGGCGGGACGCACCGCGCTCGTCTCGCTCGGCGGGGACGCGGACACCTGCCCCGACCGGCTGTCCGTCCTCGTCCACGTGGCCGCGACCCGCCCCCGCATGCTGATCTTCGGCGCGGTCGACTTCGCCAGCGCACTCAGCCAGGCCGGCCGCTTCCTCGGATACCGGGTCACCGTGTGCGACGCCCGCCCCGTCTTCGCCACCCCCGCCCGCTTCCCGCACGCGGACGAAGTCGTCGTCGACTGGCCCCACCGCTATCTGGAACGCACCGAGGTGGACGAGAGGACCGCCGTCTGCGTCCTCACCCACGACGCCAAGTTCGACATCCCCCTGCTGCGGCAGGCACTCGATCTGCCCGTCGCCTACGTGGGCGCGATGGGATCCCGTCGGACGCACGACGAACGCTTGCGTCTCCTGCGCGAGGCGGGCGTCGCGCAGGACCGACTGGCTCGGCTGCGCTCCCCGATCGGCCTCGACCTCAGCGCGCGCACGCCTGAGGAGACGGCGATCTCCATCACCGCGGAGATCATCGCCCACGCCAACCAGGGCACTGGCCTGTCCCTGACCCTGGGCACGGGCCCGATCCATCGGCCGGGTCACCAGGCAGTCGACGAGCGTCGTGCACTCAACCCGCTACTGACGCCGTGACCTGGCGCGCCCTCCGGGACGGCCCCTCCCCCATTAGGAGTGATCATGACGACCTTTGCCTTTGCCGGCGCCGTCCCCGGGCCCGAATGCCAGCGCGGCCGGGACGACTGCACCCGCCACTCCGTCAGACCTTGGGGCAGGCCGGGTGATGCGACTGCTCACTCCCGTCGGGCACCGCTGGTCGGCGCCGTCTTCGCAGTGCAGCGGAGGGAGCTGTTGTCCGGAGGTTCGTTGCAGGGTCGGACTTCCTCCGGACCGAAGGCCCGGATGTCGGATTTCCGGGATCCGGCGGCCGTGGCTGGCCTCGGCTCCCCGGCAAGCCGGAACGTTGCGGCGGAAGCCGGCCGATCACAGCGCCCGGCGCTTGAGGGAGAGAGTCTTTCGTGAACGTCACGACCACGGCGAACGCGCCGCAGGACCGGCGGGTGCCCACACTCGTCATGGCCTGCGTCGGCGTGTTCGTCGCCTATCTGCCGGTGACCACCGTCTCGGCGAGCCTGCCCGCCATTCAGCGGGCACTGGACACATCGACCTCGCAGCTGTCCTGGGTGAGCGTCGCGTTCGTGCTGCCCATGGCCGCGCTCATCCTCACCGCGGGCGTCTTCGGTGACGTACATGGCCGTAAGAAGGTGTTCCAGGCGGGCCTGGCCTTCAGCGGTCTGGGTGCCCTGATCGCGCTGTGCGCCCAGTCGGTCGAGGTCGTCTGGGCCGGGCAGGTCTTCGCCGGTCTGGGTGCGGCCGCGTTGTTGCCCACGACCCTGGCCCTGATCAGCCACGCCGTTCCCGACCCGCGCGAGCGCGGGAGGTTCATCGGCGTGTGGGCGACCTCCCTGATAGCCGCCCTCGCATTCGGCCCCGTCATCGCGGGCGTGATCCTCGACCACTTCGCGTGGCGCTGGCTCTACGCGCTGCCCGTCCCCGCCTCGCTGCTCGCGCTGGTCGTCTCGACGAAGCTGCTCACCGACTCCCGTGCCCCAGGCACGCGCCGACTGGACTGGCCCGGCCAGCTCACCTCCGCGCTGGCGATCACCGCTCTGGTCTACGGGATCATCGAGGGCGGCGCCAACTCCTTCACCGACACCAAGGTGATGCTTGCCCTGTTCATTGCCGTTGTCGCATCGGTCGCTTTCGTGCTGGTGGAGCGGCACAGCTCCAGCCCGATGCTGGACCTGACACTGTTCCGCAGCCCCTCCTTCACCGCTACCGCGCTGATCGCCATGATCAGCTTCCTCGGGCTCATCGGGTTCTTCTTCGCCCTCAGCCTCTACTTCGGCATGGTCCAGCAGCTCAGCACCCTCGAATCGGCCTGGCGGCTGCTGATGGTGTGCATAGTTCCGCTGGTCCTCGGTGTCCCCATGGGGCGCCTGGTGCACCGCGTGTCTCCTCGGGTGCTGATTCCCGGCGGCCTGCTGGTCGCGGCGGTCGCGCTGCTGTCGCTGACCACGATCGGCGCCGACACCTCGTTCGGTTCACTGGCCTGGCGGCTGGCCCTGCTCGGCCTGGGCGTGTCCTTCGTCCTGACCCCGATGACCGCCACCGCCGTCAGTTCAGTGCCGTTCCACCAGGCCGGTATGGCCGCTGCCGCCAACAACGCCTTCCGTCAGCTCGGCGCCGCCCTCGGCCCCGCTGTCCTTGGCGCGCTGCTGTCCTCTCGGGCCGTGGACGCGCTGCCCGGACACCTCACCGACGCGGGGCTGGGCGGGGCGACGGTCCGGCGCGTCACCGAGGCCGCGGACGCCGACGGACTGAGTGCGGTCGGCCGGCTTCCCCTGGGCGCGGACACCCCGCGTGTCCTCGGCGCCCTGTCGCAGGCGTTCATCGACGGTCTTCATCTCTGTCTGGTCGTCGCGGCCGTCCTGACCCTGCTGGCAGCCGCCGTGGGATTCGTCCTGCTGCGCAGGCCGCAGCAGTCGGCCCCACCGGCCGCAAGCCCGGCGGCCTCCGTCCAAGGGCCTCGCAGCCCCGACCTGCCCACCGCCGACGCTGGGACGCTGCCGGCCACCGGCAGCCGCCCCTCCTGAGCGTCGGCCCCGCACCGAGGTGACACCAGACGTACCGGCACGGCTCAGGAGCGGACAGCCGCCGAGCCGGTACAGGCGCCGTCCGTGGGGACGGGCACGGCGCCGCTCAGTGGCCTGGGACCGGACCCTCCCGGTCCCAGGCCACACAGCGCTGTCGTACGACATGACGTGAACATCACCCGCTCGAAACAGGAGCCATCGATGCAGTCCCCTTCGCCCGACGCGCTCGATCTGAAGCTGCTGCACGCGCTCCAGGTGGACGGGCGGGCACCGTTCAGCCGTATCGCCGAGATCCTCGGAGTGTCCGACCAGACCGTCGCCCGCCGCTTCCGCAAACTGCGCACCACCGCCGGACTCAGGATCGTCGGCATGACCGACGAGAGCCTGCTGGGCCGCCAGAGCTGGATCGTCCGGCTGCGCTGCACTCCCGACGTGGCCGAACAACTCGCCAACGCGCTGGCCCGGCGCCCCGACACCTCGCACGTCGATCTCATCTCCGGCGGCACCGAAGTGCTGTGTGCCATGGAACCCCGCAGCCGACAGGCCCGCGACGAACTGCTCTTCGACCGCCTGCAACGCACGCCTCAGGTCATTTCGGTCAGCGCCCACTGCCTGCTGCACACCTTCTACGGCGGTCCCCTCGGCTGGCTCGACAAGACTCAAGCACTCGAACCCGGCCAGGAGGCGGCACTGCGTCTCCCGTACAGCGAGCCGATAGCCGCCCCCATCGCTCTCGAAGGAGCGGACGAGGCGCTGCTCGCCGTGCTGCGGCGCGACGGCCGGGCGACCTTCAGCGAGCTGCAGACCAGCACCGGCCAGTCGGAGTCCGCTGTCAAGCGACGCCTGGAGCGTCTGCGCTCCACGGGCATCCTCTACTTCAAAGTGCAGCATGACCGCGAATCCCTCGGACACGGCATCAGCGCGATGCTCTGGCTCAGCGTCGCCCCCTCCGCACTCGACGCCGCCGGACGGAAACTGGCAGAACACCACGAGGTCCGCTTCGCCGGCGCCACCACCGGCCAGGCCAACCTCCTCGCCACCGTCGCCACCTCAAGCACGAGCGAGCTCTACACATACCTGAGCGAGAAGATCGGCGGCCTCGACGGCGTGCAAGCCGTGGAAACAGCCCTGACCCTGCGGCATGTCAAGCAACTCACCTACGAGCCGAGCCGCTGACCGCCGAACGGCCACCAGGCGACTGAGATCGCATGGACCCTTGCGTACGGACCGACGGAGCGACCCGTGGCTGGTGCTGCACCGTCGACGGACGCGCTCGTTAACTCTTCGTCTCGCCGAGTCGGGGTACAGGGCAGCCGGCCCGGCAGCGCGCGTTGCTGTCCAGAAGACTCACGACCGCATTCTCATCGGCGACCACCAGCGTCAAGCGGGCGCAGCGCTGCCGCAGAAGCTCGCGGGCGCTGCACCCGTCCGGGTCCCGCGCGGGTGCTGCGGTTCAACGACGGATCCGCCGTTACCGCACAGGCTGTGATCCCGGCCACCGGGGTTTCCTACCGGCGGCTCCCTGCGCCCGGTCTGGAGGCGCTGACCGGCTCTGGCGTCTTCTCCGGCCCAGCCAGAGACCGCCGATCCATGGATAAACCGTCCTCTCCCGCCCCTGCGCGGGCGCCCCTACGGTCGAGGCTGCGGGCGCTCAGCGGCTCGCCGTACCGAAGGAGCAAGACCCCCATGAAGATGACTGGCAACACGATCCTGATCACCGGCGGCACCTCGGGCATCGGCCTCGGTCTGGCCCTGCGCCTGCACGAGGCCGGCAACAAGGTGATCGTCGCCGGCCGCCGCAAGGAACTCCTCGACGAGATCACCGCCGAGCACCCGGGCATCGACGCGCTCGTCCTCGACGTCGCCGATCCCGACTCGATCGCCCGGGCCCGTGAGACCGTGGCGGCGAGCCACCCGGGGTTGAACGTCCTGGTCAACAACGCGGGCATCATGCTGCGGGAGAACCTCCTCGACCCGGCAGGACTCACGGTCGCCGAGGATCACGTCGCGACCAATCTGCTCGGCACGATCCGGATGACGTACGCCTTCCTGCCCCTGCTCGCGGGCAAGGACGACGCGGTCGTCGTGAATGTCACCTCGGCGCTGGCGTTCGTTCCGTTCCCGAGCACCCCGACCTACAGCGCGACCAAGGCCGCGCTGCACTCCTTCTCCGAGAGCCTGCGCATCCAGCTCGCCGGTGCCGACGCCGGCGTCCAGGTGATCGAGGTGGTCCCGCCGGGCGTGCGCACGACCCTGATGGGCCAGCAGGACAACGAACATTCCATGCCGTTGGACGACTTCCTCACCCAGGCCCTCGACCTGCTGCGCGAGACGCCCGACGCGAAGGAGATCGTCGTCGAGCCCGCCAGGTTCATCCGCGACGCGGTGGCCACCGGCACCTACGACGACGTCCTCGCCATGATCAGCGGCAGCTGACCGACCTGCGGCAGCCGCGGAACAACAGCACGCGAGCGCCGTCACACGAGGAACCTCGTCGTATCGGCCAGGCCGGGCGACGAGGCCCGGGCAAAGCGTCAGGTGTTCTCGACGGAGACCGTCGCCGCAGGCCGTCTTCCATGCCGACGGCCTGCGGCGTACCGCCGACAGCCGGCGAATTTCCCAGCGGGTCACGCAGGGGCAGGTGACCATCGGGTCGTCTCGCTGCACGCGCCCTCGCATCGGCCGTGTGGGCGGCTTCGCGCGGATGGGAGGGCAGGGGAGGGCTCAGCCATGGATCGGCGGTCTCTGGATAGCCGGGCGGGATGCGGCGAGGATGGTGGGCATGGACAAGAAGGAACTGGCGGAATTCCTGCGCCACCGGCGTGAGGCACTGCGCCCGGGTGACGTCGGGCTGGTGGAGGGGCCGCGCAGGCGTACCCGGGGCCTGCGGCGCGAGGAGGTCGCCCAGCTCGCCGGCATGTCCACCGACTACTACGCCCGCCTGGAACAGCAGCGGGCCCCGCAGCCCTCCGTTCAGATCACCACCGCCCTGGCCCGGGCGCTGCGGCTGACCCTGGACGAGCGCGACCACCTCTTCGTCCTCATCGGCCACAATGCACCAGCCCGTTTCCATCGCTCGGAGCATGTCAGCCCGACGCTGCTGCGGGTCCTGGACCGCCTTGACGACTCCCCAACCCTGGTGCAGACCGACCTGCTCGACACCCTCGCGATGAACCCCTTGGCCATCGCCCTGCTCGGCGACCAGATGCGCCACACCGGTCTGGCCAGTAGCGGCTACTACCGCTGGTTCATGGACCCGGCCGAACGTCTGGTGTATCCCGAGGAGGTCCACGAACACCACGGCCGCGCCCATGTGGCTCGCCTGCGGGCCGCGCTGACCGCCGGCAGCGACACTCCCCGGGCCGCCCGGATCCTCGCCGAACTCCAGGAACGCAGCCCCGAGTTCGTCCGCATGTGGGAACTTCAGGAGGTCGCGCAGAGCTACGAGGATTGCAAGACCATCCTCCATCCCGAACTCGGCCGCATCGACGTCGATGCCCAGCTCCTGTTCACCGAGAACCGCGCCCAGACTCTGGTGGTGCTGACCACTCGCCCCGGCACGGAGAGCCACAGCAAACTCGAACTGCTCTCCGTCATAGGGCACCAGCAGCTCACTTCCTGACGTCCTGGGCCGGGGGACGGGCCGGGCTCGGCGCTGGGGGCCACCAAAGTGGAGACCTGTGTGCCGAATCCGGTCAGGGGCACTGGTGATGCACGTGGGTCACGGTCCAGGCCACCGGAAGTCGTCGGGACCGGCGGCGCGGCACCCCGCGCACCCACTTCCGCACGGCTCTTGTCCTGCGCGCTGCTGCCAGACAGAGGCCCCCTGGGCTGTCCGAACTCCGTGGTCGCGCCGCCGGTTTGACCGGATGCGACCGCTGGATCACGGCAGGCAGGAGGGTGCATGAGCGCCGGTGAACAGCGGGGACGCAAGCCCTGCGCGGACGTCTAGCGCAACCGCGCGGCCCTTCTGAGCGCACCCAGATTCTGGCTGGAACGTCCGGCCGCGCGGCTCGTGGACGACACCGGCTTCGGCCCCTTCGACACCCGCACACTGGCCGACCTCTGACGCCGGCAGCCGAATAGCCCCGCCTACTACGCCCAACTGACCCTCACCGAGCTACCCGCGGCCGACCGCGTCAAGGCCGCGGGCATGCGCGACAGCGTCCCGGAACGCCTCGCCGCCCTCCCGGCCACGGCCACCCTGGAGGACGTCGTCGGGATGAACCGCACCGCCCACCGCTGAGTCACCCGACGCGACTCTCGCGCACGCGACGGCACGAAAGCGGCAACGCCGGCACCCCACGAATACACACGACGAGGTGCGCTCACTTCGGCAAGGTCGCCATCACCCACTTACACTACCGCGCCCGCGGTCGGCCGCAGTCCCGGTCGCACCGCTGGGACCAAGCCCCGGAACCTCGATCACCGACACCGGGGTTCCGTTCGGACAAGGAGTTTCATTATTAAGATCGGCATTATCGGCACCGGGAACATCGGCAAGACGTTGACCAGGCGGTTGAGCGCGGCCGGGCACGAGGTAAAGGCGGCCAACTCGCGCGGCCCGGAGACGATCGAGGCGGACGTGCTGGCCTCGGGCGGACGCGCGGTGACCGCGGCGCAAGCCGTAGTGGACGTCGACGCCGTAATCCTCTCCATTCCCTTCGACCGCATTCCGCAAGTCGCACCACTGATCGCCAAGGTGCCGGCTGACACGGTGGTCATCGATACCTCGAACTACTTCCCGCGTCGGGACAACGGAATCGCGGCGATCGAGGCCGGCCAGGCCGAGAGCGTGTGGGCCGCGAAGCAGCTGGGCCGGCCCATCGTCAAGGCGTGGAACTCGATCGGAGCCGAGTCGTTCGCGCACAGGAACAAGCCGACGGGAAGTGCGGACCGCATCTCGCTCCCCGTCGCGGCCGACAGTCCTCGAGAGCGTGACCTGGCCATGGCACTCGTCGAGGACACCGGGTTCGACGCCTTTGACGCGGGGCCGCTCGCACAATCGTGGCGGCAGCAGCCCGGCACACCCGCCTACTGCACGGATCTCACCCGTCAGGAGCTGCCGGACGCACTGGCGGCGGCCGACGCGGCGCGATCACCGAAGTGGCGCGACCTAGAACTCGCCGTCATCCGAGAACGCTTCGGACCCGGCGTGCAACCAGACGCGGAATACCTTGTCCGCCTGAACCGCGCAATTTCCATGTGAGGAGGGACGTGTCGGCGTACACCTGAACGTGGCCCTGGCAAGATTTTCGTGAAGCGGGGCCGTGCCACCGTGCGCCGGTGACGCTCCGTCACGGGTAGCGGCAGTGTCAGCGAGTGTGATGACCTCGTACGAACCGTGGCTCCGCATCTGGATGCGGTATTGGTGGAACGGGTGTGGTCGGAGGACGGCGTGGTCCGCATCGTCGCCCGTACCCGCGAGTTGGCCGTGGCGTGTCCGGACTGCAGTCGCGCGTCGGCGCGGGTGCACAGCCGATATGTCCGCACCTTGGCCGACGTCGCTGTCGGTGGCCGCCCGGTGCTGATCGGACTGTCGGTGCGGCGGTTGTTCTGCGACGGTGCGGACTGCGGTCGGCGGACGTTTGCCGAGCAGGTGGAGGGGCTGACGGTGCGCTATCGGCGTCGTAGTCCGCTGCTGCAGCATCTGGTGGAGATGGCTGGGGTGCTGCTTGCCGGCCGTGGCGGCGCCCGGCTCCTGCGCATCCTGAAGGTGCCGTTGTCGCGGACGAGTGTGCTGTTCCAGTTGATGCGTATGGGACTTCCGTCGGTCGCGACACCGCGGGTGCTGGGTGTGGATGACTTCGCGTTGTACGCGGACGTCTACGGCACGCTGCTCGTGGACGCGGATACGCGGCTGCCGATCGAGTTGTGGGCCGGGCGTGATGCCGAGCAGCTGGCCTCCTGGCTGCGTGTGCATCCCGGCGTCGAGGTGGTGTGCCGGGACGGTTCGCTGGTCTACCGGCAGGGCATCACCGAGGGAGCCCCGGACGCGGTGCAGGTCAGCGACCGTTTTCATCTGTGGCAGGGGCTGTCGAGGCGGGTCTCGGACATCGCCGCGGCCCACCGCGGCTGCCTGGCCGCCGCAGTACCTGAAGCCGAACCGGTCCCACCGCCGCCGGACGAACCGTGTGAGGCGGCCGATACTCCCGCCCGCCGTCACGCGAAGCGACTGTTCGAGACCGTCCAGGGATACAGCGGCACGGCCCGCAGTCTCAGCGCGATAGCCCGCGAGCTCGGCCTGAACCGCCGCACTGTGGCCAAGTATGCACGCGCTGCCTGCTGGCAGGAATGCGTACGGCGCACTCCGCCCCGCCCCTCCACAAGCCTCGATCCGTATCTGGAGTATCTGAGGCAGCGGTGGGAGGAAGGCGAGCACACCGCGACCGTGCTGCACCAGGAGATTGCCGCCAAGGGCTACCGCGGTCACTACCAGCGGGTCAAGATGGCCATCGCGCCGCTACGCCGCGGCCTGCCGATCGACACACCGCGCGAGCGGCCACCCTCGCCCCGCCAGGTCACCCGCTGGATCACCACCACACCCCCCCGACGCGGCCTGGACGCCACCGAGGCACTCCGTCGGCTGCTTGAACACTGCCCGGAGCTCGACCAAACCCACACTCTAGTACGGCAGTTCGCGGCCATGCTCGACGCCCGCGACGCCGCCCCGCTGCCGGCCTGGCTCGACCAACTCACGGCCACTGGCCTGTCTGCCCTGTCGAGCCTGGCCAACGCCATCCGCGAAGACCAGCCGGCAGTCGTGCAGGGGATCACCACCCCGTTCAACTCCGGCGTCAACGAAGGCCGGATCACGGACCTGAAGCTCCAGAAACGGATCATGGCCGGCCGCGCCGGCGTTCCGCTCCTGCGCCACCGCGTCGTCCTGATGGCCCACCTCCGACGCCGCTACCCGTGACGGAGCGTCACCGGCGCACGGTGGCACGGCCCCGCTTCACGAAAATCTTGCCAGGGCCAGAAAACCCCGTCCCCCGACAGGACGGGGGCCGACGCGGTGACCCGTGAGAGACCCTCGTGTCCCGCCCCCGTCTCCAGCTGCTCCGCGACAAACGCCGCCACCCCCGGCGGCCGGTTATGAGACCCAGCGCTTGGTACCCGCCTTCTGATCTCCTGAAAGACAGTCAACTGCCACAGGTGTGACGCTGGGCAACAGGCGCCTCACCAGTCCCACCAGTGACGGCCACCGCGCCGACGGCCTCAAGCCCAGCCCCGGAAACGGCGATACTCCGCGGCCTCCTAGAAGCGATGTGGCCACGTGAGATGGATGACCCGCCGGGAAATGCGCCAGCCGTCATCGGTGCGTCGCAGGTCGTCGGCGTAGACGACGCTGGCGACACCGCCACCCTCCAGCAGGCTCAGACCCTTGGATCGGGCCCGCACCTCGTCGCCCGGGCCTTCCGACACGACGATGTTCGTCGTGTGGTGCGCTTTCGCATGTCCGGGGGCGTTCATGAAGGCCGCGATCGCGTCCAGCCCGACGACCGGGTCACCGCCGAAGACGCTGCCGTCCCACACCGCGTCGTCGGTGAGGCATTCGCCGAGACGGTCCAGTTCGTGGTCGTCCATGATGTGCGCCCACAGCGCCACGGCCCTGCTGATTTCGACGGTGTCTTCATTCGTGGGTTTCACGTTCGGCTCTCCATTTTGTGCGTTGCTGGATCAGGCATTGGCGCCGCTCAGCATGGCCGGCACCGGGTCGTCGGCGCCGTTGGCATCTGCGATGCTCTCCTTCGCAGGGGCCGGGCGCGCCCGGCAGTCTCGACTATGGGGGTGTATCGGCGGGGGCGGGAGAGGATCACATATCCATGGACCGACGATCCTCCCCGGCCGGCCACCATCGAGTCGCCAGGACTCGAGGTGGGCGAAGGCGCGTGGGCTGGAGCGCGGAGACGGGCGTGATCGCGGTTGTACTGCTGGTAGTGCTCCCGAAGTTCACGGTGGCCGTAGTAAGGGGTACGGACGGTGGCGCCGGCGCTTCAGTAGGCGCGGCCGGGCGTGGATGAGCTACGAGACGTGCTTAACCAGCTCGTATGGGACGTCGAGCATGGGCTGCACAGGGGGCACAGCCGGGTACCGGGGTGCTCTGCGGCGTCCAGTGCCTGGTCCAGGGGCAGCAGCGGCGCCCCGGCGGGTGCTTCCTCGCAGTCGACGGCGCGGACGACGCCGCGGCCGGGGCCGCGACCGCCGTCCAGCTTCTGCAGGACCCAGCCCGACGGCCGGCGTTCGCTTCACGAGGCAGAGACCACCGATCCATGGATAAACCGTCCTCTCCCGCCCCTGCGCGGGCGCCCCTACGGTCGAGGCTGCGGGCGCTCACCGGCCCGCCGTACCGAAGGAGCGGGACCCTCATGAAACTGACCGGCAACACGATCCTGATCACCGGCGGCACCTCGGGCATCGGCCTCGGCCTGGCTCTGCGGCTGCACGAGGCCGGCAACAAGGTGATCGTCGCCGGCCGCCGCAAGGAGCTGCTGGACGAGATCACGGCCGAGCACCCGGGTATCGACGGGCTCGTCCTCGATGTCGCGGACCCCGACTCGATCGCCCATGCCCGCAAGACCGTGGCGGCGAGCCACCCGGGGCTGAACGTCCTGGTCAACAACGCCGGCATTCAGGTGCTGGAGAGCGTCCTCGACCCGGCCGGACTCCAGGTCGCCGAGGATCACGTCGCGACCAATCTGCTCGGCCCGATCCGGATGACGTACGCCTTCCTGCCGCAGCTGATGGGCAAGCCCGACGCGGTCGTCGTGAACGTCACCTCGGCGCTGGCGTTCGTACCGCTCCCGTTCACCCCGACCTACAGTGCGACGAAGGCCGCGCTGCATTCGTTCTCCGAGAGCCTGCGCATCCAGCTCGCCGGTGCTGATGCCGGCGTCCAGGTGATCGAGGTGGTCCCGCCCGCCGTGCGCACGCCCCTGATGGGCCAGCAGGACAACGAGCAATCCATGCCGTTGGACGACTTCCTCACCGAGGCCCTCGACCTGCTGCGCGAGAAGCCCGACGCGAAGGAGATCGTCGTCGAGCGCGCCAGGTTCATCCGCGACGCGGTGGCCACCGGCACCTACGACGATGTCCTCGCCATGATCAGCGGCAGCTGACCGACCTGTGGCAGACGCGGAACAACAGCACGCGGGCGGGTCCTGGTGGGCTACATCATGGGCGAACGCGAGCTGGACCCGCCTCGGGGAGGCCCTCACCGAAGACGCGGAACGGTAAGGAAGTGACTTCGGCTTCGCCCCGGTCGTCGCACGGGAGGCGACCGGCTCCGTCCTGAGTGCCGACGGCACGTCGAGCGCCCCTCACACGACGGACATCGCCGTGTCGGCCAGGGCGAGCGGCGAGGCCCGCCGGTCCGAAGCGTCGGGCGTCCTCGACGGAGGACCGGCGCCGCGGGCCGGCTTCCAGGCCAACGGCCTGCGGCGCACCGCCGACAGCCGGCGAATTTCCCAGCGGGTCACGCAGGTCAGGTGACCAGCGGGTCGTCTCGCCGCGAGCGCCCTCGCGTCGGCCGTACGAGCGGCTTCGCGCGGGCAGAAGAGGAGGGCTCAGCCATGGATCGGCGGTCTCTGGATAGCCGGGCGGGATCCGGCGAGGATGGCGGCATGGACAAGAAGGAACTGGCGGCATTCCTGCGTCACCGGCGCGAGACGCTACGGCCCCGCGACGTCGGGCTGGTCGAGGGGCCGCGCAGGCGTACGCAGGGGCTGCGCCGCGAGGAGGTCGCGCAGCTCGCCGGCATGTCCACCGACTACTACGCCCGCCTGGAACAGCAGCGCTCGCCGCAGCCCTCCGTCCAGATCACCACCGCCCTCGCCCGGGCATTGCGGCTGACCCTGGACGAAAGCGATCACCTCTTCGTCCTCATCGGCCACAACGCCCCGGCCCGCTTCCACCGCTCCGAACACGTCAGCCCCACGCTGCTGCGGGTCCTGGACCGCCTGGACGACTCCCCGGCCCTGGTAACGACCGACCTGGTCGACACCCTCGCGATGAACCCCTTGGCCGTCGCACTGCTCGGCGACCAGACCCGCCACACCGGTCTGGCCAGTAGCGGCTACTACCGCTGGTTCATGGACCCGGCCGAACGACTGGTGTATCCCGAGGAGACCCACGAACAGCACGGCCGCGCCCAGGCAGCACGCCTGCGGGCCGCGCTCACAGCCGGCAGCGACACCCCCCGAGCCGCCCGGATCCTCGCCGAACTCCAGGAACACAGCCCCGAGTTCGTCCGCATGTGGGAACTCCAGGAGGTCGCCCGCTACGGCGACTGCAAGACCATCCTCCATCCCGAACTCGGCCGCATCGACGTCGACGCCCAGCTCCTGTACACCGAAAACCGCGCCCAGACCCTGGTGGTCCTGACCACCCGCCCCGGCACGGAGAGCCACAGCAAACTCGAACTGCTCTCCGTCATCGGACACCAACAGCTCACCCCCTGACGCCCTGGACCGGGGACCGGGCCGGGCTCGGCGCGGGAGGGGCCGGACAAGGGCACCTTGGGAATGCAGCCGCACGGCTTCTGCCCCGCTCTCCACGGCCAGATATGTCGGCCCCCTGCGGTGTCCGGGCTCCGCGCTCAGGCCGCCCATTTGACCGGACGCTGCCTCCGCTTTACGCTCGAGTGCATACGGAGGCGGCATCCGCTTTGATGCGGCCGCCAGATCACGGCAGGCAGGAGGGCGTATGAGTGCCGTCGAACAGCGGGGACGCAAGCCCCGCGCGGACGTTCAGCGCAACCGCGCGGCCCTTCTGGAGACCGCGCAGCGTCACTTCCTGCAGCACGGGGTCGGCACCTCGCTCGAGGCGGTGGCCAAGGAGGCGGGGGTGGGGCCCGGCACGCTGTACCGGCACTTCCCCACCCGGGAGGCGCTGCTGGCGGCCGTGCTGCAGACACGCTCCGAGGAACTGGTGGCCCGCCAGGCGGACATCGAGCAGCTCGGCGACCCCGCCGAGGCGCTGGAGCAGTGGCTGCGGGCGATGGAGGAGTACTTCAGCGCCTTCAGCGGCCTGCCGGACCCGCTCATGGCCGCGGCCCGGGCGCAGGAGCCGGACAACCCGCTCACGATTCCCTGCGACATCCTCATCTCCGCAACCGATCAGTACGTGCGAGCCGCGCAGCTCGCGGGGCGCGTGCGCGCCTCGGTGCGGGGGCACGACCTGTTCCTCGCGGCCTGTTCCGTTGCCTGGATCAAGGGCACCGGCACCGAGGAGGAGTGGCTCGACCGGCTCCGCACGCTCATCGCGAGCGGCTACCGCCAGCGGGACACCCAGGCGTAAACCGCCGGCCACCCCGCCCCGGCCCCTGCAACGCCAGGCGGCACCACCGCACGGCCATCACCTCGCGCTGCCCTCAGGGGCGGCACAACCCCCGAAGGAACAAATCATGAAAATTACTGTCATAGGCGCCGGTGCCATCGGCGGGAACCTCGCTGCCAAGCTCAGCACGGCCGGTCACGACGTCCAGGTGGCCGACGCCCGCGGCCCCGAGGCCGTCCGTGCGGAGGTGCTGGAGTCCGGGGCCCGCGCGGCGGATCTCGCCGACGCCGTCCAGGGCCGGGACGTCATCGTCCTGTCGATCCCGTTCGGGGTGGCGGGCCAGCTGGCGGACCTGTTCGCATCGGTGCCTGCCGAGACGGTGGTCATCGACACCGCGAACTACTACCCCGGCATGCTCAGCGAGCCGATCGAGGCGGTGGACAACGGCCAGGTGGAGAGCGCGTACACCGCCGAGCTGCTCGGCCGCCCCGTCATCAAGGCGTGGAACGCCGCCCTGGCAGAGACCCAGCGGACCAAGGGTGTTCCGGCCGGAACCCCCGGCCGCCTCGCCATCCCCGTCGCCGGTGACAGCGAGGAGGCGCGGCGCGTGGCCATGCAGCTCGTGGACGACACCGGCTTCGACCCCTACGACGCCGGCACCCTGGCCGACTCCTGGCGCCAGCAGCCCAACGGCCCCGCCTACTGCACCGAACTGACCCTCGACGAACTGCCGGCGGCCCTGGCCGCAGCCGACCGCACCAAGGACGCGGCCATCCGCGACAGCCTCCCGGAACGCATCGCCACCCTCGGCGCCAACCCCACCGTCGACGACGTCGTCGAGATGAACCGCGCCGCCCACCGCTAAGACACCCCACGCGGCTCTCGTACACGCAACGGCACGAGAGCGGCAGCGCCGACAGCCCGCGAAAACACAAGACGAACACGAAGAGCGGGGCTCACTTCGGCACGGCCGCCATCACTCACCTACACCAGCGTGTCCGCGGTCGGCCGCAGTCCCGGTCGCGCCGCAGGGACCAAGCCCCGGAACCTCGATCACCGACACCGGGGTTCCGTTCGGACAAGGAGTTTCATTATTAAGATCGGCATTCTCGGCACCGGGAACATCGGCAAGACGTTGACTAGGCGGTTGAGCGCGGCCGGGCACGAGGTAAAGGCGGCCAATTCGCGCGGCCCGGAGACGATCGAGGCGGACGTGCTGGCCTCGGGCGGACGCGCGGTGACCGCGGCGGAAGCCGTAGTGGACGTCGACGCCGTGATCCTCTCCATTCCCTTCGACCGCATTCCGCAGGTAGCACCGCTGATCGCCAAGGTGCCGGCTGACACGGTGGTCATCGACACGTCGAACTACATCCCGCATCGGGACAACCCAATCGCGGCGATCGAGGCCGGCCAGGCGGAGAGCGTGTGGGCCGCGAAGCAGCTGGGCCGGCCCATCGTCAAGGCGTGGAACTCGATCGGAGCCGAGTCGTTCGCGTACAGGAACAAGCCGGCCGGAAGCGGGGACCGCATCGCGCTCCCCGTCGCGGCCGACAGTCCGCGAGAGCGTGACCTGGCCATGGCACTCGTCGAGGACACCGGGTTCGACGCCTTTGACGCGGGGCCGCTCGCGGAATCCTGGCGGCAGCAGCCCGGCACGCCCGCCTACTGCACGGATCTCACCCGTCAGGAGCTGCCGGACGCACTGGCGACGGCGGACCCGGCGCGATCACCGAAGCGGCGCGACCTCGGGTTCGCCGTGGTCCAGGAACGCTTCGGGGCCGGCGTGCAACCAGACGCGGAATACCTTGTCCGCCTGAACCGCGCAATCTGCATGTGAGCAGGGACGGGGCCGCTCTGTGTAGGAGTCTCACCTTGTCATCCCCCCACCAGACGCCCATTGGCGTGGGTATCGTTGGTCTTTCCGCCAGGCGCGGCTGGGCTTCTCAGGCCCACCTTCCCGCGCTGCAACAGCTGGACGGCTTCGAACTGCGCGCACTTTCGGCGAGCAGCGCCGAGTCCGCGTGGCAGGCTTCGGAGAAGTACGGAGTCGCGCAGTTTTTCGGGACGGCCGGAGAGCTGGCGGCGGCCGACGGGGTCGACCTGGTGGTGGTCACCGTGAAGGTGCCGCACCATCGGGAGATCACCCAATCCGCCCTGGCCGCAGGGAAGATGGTGCTCTCCGAGTGGCCACTGGGCAACGGCACCGCGGAGGCCGAGGAGCTGGCGACCGCCGCTGCCGAACGCAAACTGCGCACCTTCACCGGGCTGCAGGCACGGTCCGCCCCCGTTGTGCGCTATCTGCGCGACCTGGTCGCCGACGGATATGTCGGCGAGGTGCTCTCGACCAGCCTGGTAGCGTCCGGCGGGAGTTGGGGAGCTGTCTTCTCCGAGGACGGTGCCTACCTACTGGACCGCGCCAACGGCGCCACCATGCTGACCATCCCGTTCGGGCACACCCTGGACGCACTGACCATGGTGCTCGGCGATGTCGGGAAGGTCACCACTGTCACCGCCACTCGCCACCGAGAAGTCAGGGACCCGCAGACCAGCCGGGTCTTCCGGCCGAACGTCGCCGACCAGGTGGTGTTCGGCGGCGTGCTCGCCTCCGGCGCGGTGGCCTCCGTGCACTACCGGGGCGGCCAGTCCCGGGGCACCAACTTCCACTGGGAGATCAACGGAACGGACGGTGACCTGGTCATCACCGGCGACACCGGACACCTCCAGGTCGGCGAGTTCAGCATCGCCGGGGCGCACGGATCCGACGCCGAGCTCAGCCGCCTCACCGTACCCGAGCGGTACTTCGACCCCGCGCTCCAAGGGCTGCGCGGTACCCCCGCATACAACGTCGGCGCCGCCTACGCCCAGATCCAGCGCGACCTGACGGAGGGCGGCTCCGAGGTGCCCGACTTCGCCCACGCAGCCCGACACCACCGACTCCTCGACCGGATCGAGCGCACGGCGGAGCACGCCTGACCGGAGTCCTCGGAAGGGGCTTTGCCACGCGGCGGGCACTCGCGGCAGCGTCGCTCCCGGCGTGGACTATGTGCGGGCAAGCGCCCGTGCCGCCGCACTCCCGGGTAGGCGGGAAGTAGGCGTCGTGGTGACGGCTGCCACCTGCGTCGTTCCAGAAGTGCAGCGGCATGGACGGCATCGGTCGCGTGATCACCAGCTCGGCGGTCTGCCCACGGACCGGCCCGCCCGCCGGACCCCACGCCTCCAGCGTGACACCCAGGGACGGACCGGACAGCTCACCGTGCCGGACCGGCAGGATCGTGCGCCGCCGACGAGCGCGGTCGCCACGCCCGTTCCACCGCTCGCGGACTGCACCTCGACGTGTTCCCCGACCGGGGTGCGGATCCACTCGTACGCGGATGCCGGCAGGTGTGATCCGGCTGAGACGTCGTCAGGCGCCGTTGACGTTGGCCTCGGTGTGCTGGCTTTCGAGGTCGCCGTTCAGGGACCGCGCGAGTTCTGGCGTTGGATGGTTTGGACGTCATGTGGTCGTGTGGTGCTTTTTGGTCAGGGGGTGGAGGTGGGGTAGAAGGCGTTGATCTCGGCCAGGACGCGGTCGGGTGCTTCGTGGAGGAGGAAGTGTCCGGCCCCGGGGACGACGGCGGAGGTGGCGTGGGGGGCGGCGTCCTGGAGGGGCGGCAGGAACGCGTCGGCGAGGCCGGCCTGGGTGATCAGGTGGACCGGGATGGTCAGCGGGGTGTCCTGGAGTTTGGTGTTGTCGGCCTCGTCCTGGGTCAGGGTCCGGTAGAGCCCGAAGCCGGCGTGCAGGACCTGGGGGCGGGAGTACACCCGGACGAACTCGGCGAGTTCGTCGTCGGAGACGTTCTCGCCGGCGGTCTTCACACTCTGGAAGAAGTAGGTGAGGAAGGTTCCGACCCGGCCGGTGACCAGTTCCTCGGCGAGCGGATTCTGCAGGAAGAAGGAGAAGTGCCAGAACATCGATTCGAGGGTGGCGAACTTCAGGTTCTTGCCGACGAGGGCGGCGTCCATGAGGAACAGGCCCGCCACCTGGTCGCGGTACTGGGCGGCCAGTGAGTAGGCGACGTTGAGGCCGTGGTCGTGGGCGACGACCTGTACGTTCTCGTGGTGGCCGAGGTGGTTGAGGAGCTTGTGGACGTAGGTGGCCAGGACCGTCTTGGTCATGGAGGGCGGGTTTCCGGTCGAGTCGCCCAGGCCCGGCAGGTCGATGGCGATGACGGTGCGGCCGGGCAGCAGTGAGGGCATGATCGGGCGGTACTCGTACCAGCTCTGCGGCCAGCCGTGCAGCAGCACCATGACCTGCGGGCCGTCGCCGCCGATGACGTAGTGCATTTGCACGTCGTCGATGGTGGTGAAGCCGTGCCGGAAGAGCTTGTTGAACTCGGCGTCGTCCTTGGTCGCCGTGTCGTAGCCGGGGCTGAGCGGCTCCTCCGACCCGACGGCTGCGGCGGTGGTGAAAGCGTTCATGGCGGTGTTACGTCCTTTTTTAGGGGTCCTTGCAGGAAGATCGTGTTGTGGCACGGTGGAGATGTACGTAATCCCGTGTTTTCTGGGGGGTGTGACCAGCCGCGGCGGAAGCCGTGGGAGGTCGGTGACGGGTTGCGGGCCGGGGTCCCTCTGCCTCGTGCAGGTGCCGGCTCAGCCGCAGCAGTTGGAGCCGGGGCGGCGGCCGCAGGCGTCTGTCTCCCCGCCGGCGGCCGGAACCACCACGGTGGGTCGGTGTGCGGACCCGGTCAGGAGTTCCGGTTCCACCTCTCCTTCCGCGATGCTCTGCACTCAGGTCCAGGCGTCGACCGAGGAGCTGCCGCCCGCAGGGCCCCGATCAACCGTGGCGGTCAGTTCCCTGACGCGGTCGGCAGGTGTCGGAATGCCCGGGGTCTGGAAGATCCATTCCATCGTCTTGTCCAAGCTCACGTCCTTGGGCACTTCGCCGTAGTAGGGCTTGCCGTAGACGGGCGTGAGTGGTTCGCTGCGCCAGCTGTCGGCGAGCGTGCCGATGTCCACCGCGTCGTAGCCGAGGAGGTCGAGCAACTCCACGACCTCCGCCTTGGCGGCGGCATCGTCGCCGGCGATGGGCATGGCACTGCGGTCCGGCGCACCCGAGGGGCGGGCCAGGCTGAGCAGCTGGCTGGAGACGATGTTGCTGGCCGCCTTGACCACACGGGAGTCGGCCAGGTGGCGCTGTACCAGCTCGCTGCTCGTGAGCTCGTTCGCGTCCAGCTCGGCGATGCGGCCGTCGCGCTCCGGGTAATAGTTCAGCGTGTCGATCACGATCTTGCCCGCCAGCGGCTGGGCCGGGATCTTCTCGTAGGCGCCCAGCGGGATGGACACCACCACCAGGTCCCCGGCCTCGGCGGCCTCGGTGGGAGTGGCCGCCCGGGCGCGGGGGCCGAGTTCGGCGACGAGACCGGCGAGGGACTCGGGGCCGCGGGAGTTGCTCAGGACGACGTCCAGGCCTGCGGCGACAGCAAGGCGGGCCAAGATGCCGCCGATGGTGCCACTGCCGATGAAGCCGAGTGTCTTGCTCATGGTGCTCTGTTCTCCTATGGGATGCGGAAATGCCGGAGTGGCCACAGCCACGAACCGTAACCGGACCGGCTGGTCACTTTAACTACCGTACCACCCAACCGGACCGTCCGGTCATGTTGCGTAGAGTGGACCCATGAACACTGAAGAAGAAGCCGTTGCAGCGCCGCCCGCGCGACGGATGAGAGCCGACGCGGTACGGACGCGCAAGGCGCTGCTGAAGGCTGCCGCGGAGGTGTTCGCCGAGCACGGCGCGGAAGCGTCCACTGCGCAGATCGCGGCACGGGCCGGTATCGGAAAGGGAACCGTCTTCCGGCATTTCCCCACCAAGGAGGACCTGTTCGCCGCGATCATCAGCGAGGAAATCGACGGGCTGGTGACAGTGGGCCGCCAGCAGGCCGAGCAGGCCGACGCCGACACCGCCCTGCTGCAGTTCATGAGCGCGGGCGTCGATATCTACGCAAACAACCGGGCGCTCGCGGAGGCCCTACGCATGGTGTCGGATGTCCGGCACCCGGAGATCCAGGCCGGACAGGAGCAGCTGATCGCCACAGCCGGGTCACTGGCGCGGCGGGCGCAACGCGACGGCTCACTCCGCGCGGACCTGAACGGACAGGACGTGATGCTGCTGATCTGCGGCGTGTACTACACCGCCGCACCCTTGCTGGCTGCCGATCCGACGGCCTGGCAGCGCTACCTGCGGCTCACCTTCGACGGCATGTGCGCCACCGGCACCGGGCCTCTACCCCCGGCACTCGTCCACAACTCCTTGCTGCCGACGATCCGGTAGGGGCGACGACGATGCTCCCCGAGGCCGATCCTCACACGGCGTCTTTATGGTCTGAGTCGGTGATCAGTCGGCTCCCTCGGGGCTGCTGCATAGCTTTAAGCCGCTTGAGGGAGATCCTTGGGTTTCGTTCCGGTGTTTCGGTCGGAGCGTTCGAGGATTTTGAAGAGCTGTCGGCAGATGGCTCGCTTGAGGCAGCGTGGTGCGTCGCGTGAGGTCTGCCTTCGGCGACTCGGCGGGAGACGTACGTCTTCCTCGCCGGGCCCAACCGCATCCGGATGAGCATGATGGTGTGCAGCGCCCGGGTGGTCCTCAGTGACGCTGTCGCCGGCCAGTACCGCGAAGACCTGGACGAGTCCCGGGCGGGTCGCGTTGTACTCGAAGAGCTGGGCGATCATCTCCAGCGGCCAGACGCAGTCGTGCAACGCGGCGGAGACAGTGTCCCATTGGTCACGCGCCTAACCCGCGGCTCGGCCTCACCGAGCCCTCCATCGAAGGGGCGTTGATCATTGGGACGCCGACGAATCGGCCCCTTCGAAGCGGCGGGGACTGGAAGAAGCGGTCATCGTAGAGAAGGGTGAGCGGACGCGAGTGACCGGTCGGTGCCCCCTCCAGCCCGCCCGGTCACACCTCTTTGACAATACGGATACCGCCTCCGTATTGTCGACAGGGATGCGGATGCATCCTCCGTTTTCCCTCATCATGCCCCACTACAACTATGGAGAAGCGATGCCAACTCTGGGAATCATCGGCAGCGGAAACATCGGGGCCGCGGTCGCGCGACTGGCGGTGGCGGCGGATATCGACGTCGTGATCGCCAACTCGCGCGGCCCGCAGAGCCTGACGGACCTTGTCGCGGAGCTGGGGCCACGAGCCGACGCAGGCACCGTCGAGCAGGCCGCCGGCGCCGGGGAGATGGTCCTGCTCACCATCCCGCTGGCCGCGTACAGCTCGCTGCCTGATGGCCTCCTGCGGGGCCGAACCGTACTGGACACCGGCAACTACTACCCCCATCGCGACGGCCGCATCGCCGAACTCGACGCCGAAGAGGTAACCACGACCGAATGGGCCCAGCGGCTCCTGCCGGACGCCCTGCTGGTCAAAGCCTTCAACAACATCCTCGCCCACCACATCCCGCTGCTCGCCCGGCCCGCCGGAGCCCCGGACCGCAGCGCGCTGCCCATCGCCGGCAAGGACCTCGACGCGAAGGCCCGGGCAACCGAACTGATCGGCCGACTTGGCTTCGACACCGTCGACGCCGGAACGCTCGACGAGAGCTGGCGCTTCGAGCCCGAGGCCGGCGCCTACACCCGCATCTATTGCGCCGACCCCGGTGTGCCGGACGACCGCATACTCCAGGCCTCCGCAGCGCCGCTCCCGGCCGACCAGCTGCGCGCCGTACTGGAGACAGCCCACCGGGCGAAGGTTGCCGAACGTAAGTTCTAAGAGAGTCTGGGTAGTCCACCCAGGGAGCATTGAGGCACTTGATGCGGAACGCTGAGGTTGGACCGAGATGTCCGGGCGCATCATGACCGTCGCCGTCAGGCCGTGTCACCTGTCGCTCAACACCCCCTGCTCCACATGCTGACGGGGCCGCATCCGGAGTCGACTGGCGCGGCCCCCACTGCGCGCCTGTGCCACCTACGGAATCACGATCGCAAACCTGGGATCAGCCTCTCGACCACCGACAACAGTGTGTCCAGCAATGACGCCTCGCCCTCCACCGTGATGTCACCGAGGCCCTTCCCGTCGAGCAGCGCCAGCAACTGCTCACCCGCCCGGCGTTGTTGACCAGGACGTCGACGGTGGCCAACGCCGCCTTCGCCCAGCCCGATCGCGAGCTTCTCGCCACTCGCGACGTCCAGGTCGGCGACGACAACCTTCGCGCCCTCCTCGACGAACCTCCTGACGTGGGCCTCCCCCATTCCCTTCGCACCGCCGGTGATGATGGCGACCTTGCCGTCCCGGATGCCCATGGCTCTCCTCGTGTCTGCCGTGCGTCCTCGCACGGTCGCCGGGTCGTGCTGCCGGTCCCCGCGCCGTCAGGATGTGGGCGTCACAACGCCTGCTCGAGCGCGACGAGCTCGCGGAACCGCGCGCCGTGCCACACCAGGGGCTCGGTCTCGCCGACCCCGAGCTTGTTGACCTCGAGCAGCGCCATCCAGTGGTCACCGGCCTCGGTGACGTCGTGGATCGAGCACTCGAGCCACAGCGCCGCGTCCTCGAGGAAGACGGCACCTCCGGCCCCGACCTCTATCGGGACCTCGTCGAAGCGCGCCGCACGGTCCCTGCCGGCCAGCTTGCGGGTCAGGTGACCCTGCCCCT
Source organism: Streptomyces sp. NBC_01390 (assembly GCF_045040105.1). Lineage (NCBI taxonomy): Bacteria > Bacillati > Actinomycetota > Actinomycetes > Kitasatosporales > Streptomycetaceae > Streptomyces > Streptomyces sp. NBC_01390. The sequence goes on from NZ_CP109551.1 coordinate 3,656,197, forward strand.
TGCCGAAGACGGAGACGCCGAGCGTGCCCGCCTGCTTGATCCGGTCCCAGGTCTCGGACGACTTCTGCACCGCGACCGCGCCCAGGCACGGCTCCAGGGAAACGCCGACCATGAACGAGGACGCCACGAGCGCGTGCTTCTCGCCGCCGACGTCGGCCGCGAGCACGGCCACGCCCGACGGGAACTGCGCGAACGCGTCGCGCACGGCTCGGGGGTCCCCAACGATCTCGCGGACCTTGCTCACCGATCCGGCCTCCTGATCTATGACGGTCACCGGGCTCACACCCTCTCCACGTTCGCGGCGTCCTGGGGCAGCACCGAGTCCAGCTCGGGAGCGAGGTGCACCATCTGGTCGCGGAACGACTCGCTCGCGTTGTGGAACACGCGCATCTCGCCGTCCTTCGTCAGGGCCTCGGCCTGCTCGACCCACGCCTCAGGCGTGGCCGCCGCAGCATCGACGCGCTCCATGCCCGCGATGGCCACACGGCCCGCCGTGACACCCGCGATCTCGAACGTGTCGGCGTACGTCGTGGTGTCCTGGTGGGCGATGTAGGTCACGAAGGCCGACACCGCCTCCGGCGGCACGTTCTCCTTCATGGCCGCCTGCACCACGGGGTTGGGAAACGCGTCCTGCGTCATCGGTGTCCAGGCCACGGGCATGAGCGTCGTGACCTGCACACCGACCTCGCGCGCCTCGGCCGCGAGACCGATACTCAGGCCCCACACCGCGGCCTTGGCCGCGGAGTAGGCCGAGTCGAGCGGCACACCCATGAGGCCGTTGGAGGAGATGTTGATCAGGCGCCCCGTGCCCGAGGCGATGAGGTGCGGCATCGCGGTGCGCGACACCTCGACGACGCCCTTGACCGTGACGTCGAAGACGCGCCACCACGTGTCGCGGTCCATCTCCCAGAACGCGCCGAACACGTTGATGCCCGCGTTGTTCACGACGATGTCGAGCCGGCCGTAGGCGCCGATCGCGGTCTGCACGATGGCCTCCGCGCCGGTGACGACGTTGTTGGTGTCGACCACGGCGGTTCCGCCGTCAGCGGTGATCTCGGCGACGGCCGATGTTGCGTTGTCCGCGTTGAGGTCGTTCACGACGACGCGCGCGCCGCGCGAGGCGAGCATCTTGGCGTGCGCGCGACCCATGCCCTGGCCGGCGCCGGTGACGAGCGCGACTCGGCCGCCGAAGTCGAGGTTTTGTGCAGTCATGTCCCTGCTGCTCCTGAGGAGTTCTGCTGTGTCTGGGCGGGGCCGCTCCTGCGGCCCCGCAGCGGGCCGTCTACTTGCCCGCGAGGTAGCCGCCGTCGACCGGCAGCGTCACGCCCGTGACCATCCGCGCCCGGTCGGAGCAGAGCCACACGACGGCGTCGGCTTGGTCCTCCGGCTCGGCCAGCACCCCCATCGGGATGCCCGCCAGGATGCTGTTCCTGAACTCCTCGCCGGGGTTCTGCTCAAAGGCGTTCATCATCATCGGGGTGGCGGTGGAACCGGGGGCCAGTGCGTTGACCCGGATGCCCTTGGGCGCGTAGTCCATGGCGACGTTCCGGGTCATGCCGACCACACCGAACTTGGCCGCGGTGTAGGGCGCGTTGTGGGCGATGCCGATCAGCCCGGCGCCGGAGGCGGTGTTGACGATCGCCCCGCCCCCGCTCTTCTCCATCGCGCGTACCTCGTGCTTCAGGCAGTAGAAGAGGCTGTAGAGGCTGACCTTCATCACGCGGTCCCAGACCGCGCTGTCCATGTCGCCGATCGGCGCGAAGACACCGTTGGTGCCCGCGTTGTTGAACGCGAAGTCCAGATTCCCGAAGGCGGACACCGTCGCGCCGACGAGTGCCTCGACCTGCGCCTCGTCGCTGACGTCGCAGCGCAGGAACGCCGCGGTGCCGCCCTCCTTCTCGATCTTCGCGACCGTCTCGGCACCGGCCGTCTCATCGATGTCCGAGACCATCACGCAGGCGCCGGCCTGCGCCAGGGCGACCGCGGCTGCCTGCCCGATCCCAGATCCCGCGGCGGTCACCAGACCGGCCTTGCCCTTCATCGAGCTCGCCATGAATCAGACTCCTTTGTCAGATCGGCTGCGGCGACGCGGTGGGCGCCGCCAGGGTCCGCCCAACCGGAGACAGGGGTCCCGGTCGCGCGATCCGTGGGTTGCGAGGAGCCGGTGCGGCCCCGGCAGCCCACGGGGGTGGATCGTCAGTACGTCTCTCCTGCGTGCGCGCTGCTCTCGTAGTCGCGCTGCGCGTCCTTCGGGAGGTATTTCTCCTCGACGCGACGCACCTCCTCGGAGGAGGGGCGGCCGAACATGGCACCCCAGCCGATGTCGTACTTCGTCCCGGCGTCGCCGGTCACCTTCCGGAAGTACTCGGGGAAGCCCGTCGCCTCGCCGCTCTCGATGGCGTCGACCATGAAGTGGTAGACCTCACGGACCCCGGGCAGGAAGACGGGCAGCGACTGCACCGCCTGCCTCATCGCCGTCATCTCGGCGACCGTCCTGGTCCCGATCAGCGGGACACCGACGACGTACGCGGGGCCAGGCGTCTCCTTGAGGGCGATCTCAGCCTGCTCCCACGTGTGGAAACCCTCGTAGAAGATGACGTCGGCGCCGGTCTCGGCCTTGTAGAGCTGGGCGCGGCGGATCGCCTCCTCGAGGCCGCCGCCGGCCGACCCGTACCCGTCGGTGCGCGCGACGATGACGAAGTCCTCGTCGCGCTTGTCACGCGCGTCGCACGCGGCGTTCAGCCGGCCGATCGCCTCGGCGTCGGAGACGAGCTCGACGCCGGCGACACCGCCCGACTTCTTCGGCTCGCGCTGGTCCTCGATGTGGATGCCCGCGACACCGGCGTCGATGAACTCGAGCACCGTGCGCTGCACGTTGAGGGGCGCACCGTAGCCGGTGTCGCCGTCGCAGTAGATCGGGATGTCGGCAGCGCGTACCGTGCGGCGCGCGAGGTCGACGACCTCGGTCATGGTGAGCCAGCCGACGTCGGAGACGCCCTGCCACCAGGCCGACGCGCCGCCGGAGAGCTGGAACGCGCCGAAGCCCGCGTGCTGCGCCATCTGGGCGTGGAACGGGACCGAGCCGAGCGGCAGCAGCTCGGTCTTCTCGCTCTCGAAGACCGCGCGCAGCGCCTTTCCGGGAGAGGTCAGGCTCATGCTGCGGCCCCCTCGGCGGTGTTGAAGCCGATGGTGACGACGATGTACACGCAGTCCTCGTCGTAGGGGTTCTTCCAGGCGTGGGGCACGCCGGCCATGACGAGCAGGTCGCCGGGCACGAGGGTGCGCTTCTTGCCGCCCGGGAGCACCAGGTCGACCTTGCCGGAGATGACGACCTCGTAGTCGATGGTGTCGCTGGCGTGCATCCCGGCGTCGCCGTCGTCCTCGGTCGCGGACATGCTCTCGTCGAGGATCGAGGCGTCGACCTCGCCCGACGAGTGCGCCGGGAAGCTGCTGACGCCGAACGTGGACCCGTTCGGCCCGGCCAGGGAGACCTTGGTGGGTGGCGCCCCGAAGGAGGTCTTGCTGTGGCCACCTTCGACGGTCCAGTAGAAGGCGCCGGCGGACACGCCGGGGAAGTCGAACTCGGCGGCAGGGCCCGGGGTGAGGAAGTCTGCCTCGCCCGCCTCGTTCCGGCCGGCGACGACCAGGCGGAACTTCTTGGGGTCGGGGAACGTGCTCATGTCTCTGCGCTCCTTTGCGAAGGACAGGGAAGGGGGGCCGCGGCCTGGCGCCTCGGCGCCAGGCCAGGGGTGGGCTGTCAGGCGCGTAGGCCGATCTCCCGCATCAGGGGGAAGATCTGCTGGTCCATGCGGTCCAGGCCCTCGTCGTAATCGACCATCCCGGTGCAGATGCCCGTGATGCCGGCGGCGTAGAGCTTTTGCAGACCGTCGGCGATCATCTCGGGGGTGCCGACCAGCGGGGTCAGGCCGGCGCGCAGGAAGATGCGGACGGACTCGTCCTGGCGGGGGTCGTTGTTCTGCTTGTAGACATCCCAGTCCATGCTGCGGGCGTCGCCCGTCATGCAGATCTGCTGGTAGCGCACGGCGCTCTCCCAGTCACCCTTGTCCTCGACGTAGCGGACGTAGTCCCAGGCTTCCTTCTCGGTGTCCTTGCACACGATGTGGACGCCCGCCCACAGCGCCAGGTCATCGCGGTAGGCCGCGTCGGCGTTGGCGCGCAGCTTGCTCACGATCGGCTTCGCGGCGTCCACGCTGGGGATCTGTGCGAAGAGGATGTTGGCGTGGTTGAACGCGAACCGCTGGCCGGCAGGGCTGGCGCCCGCGCTCATCACCAGGGGGCCGGGGGTCTGGACCGGCTGGGGGTAGGACTGCGCGCCCCCCAGGTTGTAGTACTTGCCCTGGAAGTCGAACTCGTAGTCGTCGCCCTCGGTCTTCCACAGGCGCTCGACGACGGTCATCCACTCCTCGGCGACCTCGTAGCGCTCGTCGTGCGGGGGCAAGTCCACGCCGAACATCCGGAACTCAGGCTCGAAGTACCCGGCGGTCGCGTTCAGGCCGAAGCGGCCACCGCTGATGTGGTCGACCGTGGCGGCCATCTTGGCGGCCATCAGCGGGTGGAAGAACGGGACGTGGCAGGTGGTGAAGATGCCGATGTTCTCCGTGGCCTCGGCCAGGCCGGCCGCCCAGGTGAACGTCTCGAACTGGCGGCCCCAGGGGCGGTCCGGGCCGGACAGGCCCTGCCAGCGGGCGATCGGAACGAACGCGTCGACGCCGTAGCGGTCGGCCTTCTGCGCGAGGCCCTTGATCTCGTCCCAGCCACCGAGCTTGATCATGTCGTCGGCGAAGCTCAGACCACCCTGACCGGTGGAGACGTTCGCGCCGAAGATCGCGACCTTGAACTTGTTCGGGCCGTCGAGGATGGGGCGCTTGTTGCGCTCGACGGTGTGGTCGAGCTTCGTCTCCGGGGGTGCGACAGCAGTCATGGTTATCTCCACTTCGTCGTGGTGCGTCCTGGCAGGGAAGACGGGGCCGACGGCCACGCCTGGCACCTCTCGTGGCACGACGGTAGGTCTGGTCCGGGGGCACATCGTCACGGTCAAGTGCGCCATCAGAGCGGGAAATCGCGCCACCTGTGTGCGTACTCGTCTCTGAGTGGCTCGGACAGGATGTGCGGCGCTGGAGATCATCTCGGTGTCGTGGTCGACAGGTCCGCGTAGCGGCGGTGGAGCGGCGCGGGCGGCCATCGGCCTGGTGCGAGGCGTTCGACACGGAGAGCGCGGCGTTGTTCACCAGTACGGTGATTGGACCGAAAATTGCCGTCCCGCCCTCGACGGCCGACACTCGTGACGCGGCGTCAGCAGCGTTGGTGGGGCGAGGAAGGAAGTGTTTCGCCCAGCTCCTTCGCGCGTGCCGGGCCCGCCTCCTCGGCGAGGCTCATGAGGATCGCCTTCGCGCCTTCGTCGATGAACAGGCGGGCATGCTCGACTCCCGTGATGAGCGCGGCCTTGCCCTGGCTCGTCTGTCGGCCGTCCCCGAGCCCCGTTCCCGACCCGAAAAGCGTCGTCAGCTCGGCTTCGGCACGCCGACCGCACGGCGTGGGGAGGCTGGCGTGGAGCGCCCTGAGGATGCCGCGAAGAGGCAAGCCGACGTCATGCTTCGGCTGAGTCCGACTCGCCGTGCGAGCACACCGACGTCGATCCGTGCGCGCCCGGCGCGACGCTGCGCCTCCACAGCGGCCGCTACGCGCAGAATGGCCCACCGAGGCGGCGGCCGCCGGGTCATTGTGCGCCCGCTTCCAGCGAGACTGATGCCGCCCAGTTGCGGACATCCTCAATGTCTCTCGCCAACTGCCCCACCAGGTCCTCGACGTCATGAAACCGGCGTTGCGAGCGGAGGCGGCCCACGAGATGGACCGAGATTTCCCGGTCGTACAGCTCGATCTCCACGTCGAGAAGATGGGCTTCGAGGAGTAGTTGGCCATGGCGGCCGTAGAAGGTGGTTCTCCGTCCGATAGAGACCGCAGCGGGCCAGTGTCGGCTGTCATCCTCCGTGACAACTACGGCGGACCAGACGCCGTCGAGGCGAGCGCTGGTCGTCATGGGGAGGTTGGCGGTGGGGAAACCCAGCAGTCGTCCGCGGGCATCACCGCGTTGGACGACGCCGGTGACAACCTGGTGCTGTGGCTTAACGGGGAAGCTGCTCACACCGAAGACGGATCCCTTGCACCCTGCCCAGGCGACCTTGGGCGGCGGGGCACCGAAGTTCTCTTTGCCGTGGCTGCCTTCGACGGCCCGGTGGAACGCGCCTGCGGACCCGCCGGGGACGTCGAACTCGGCGGTACTGCGGTTGAACTCACAGAGCCGGTCCCCTCGCGAGCGTCCGACCTGCGCGGGTACGGGGCCGGCGACCGCCATCGCAGGTAGATCCCCAGTCGGGCCCGCGTCGAAAGTCGAGGAAGTCGTCTCCGCCGGACTCGGTCGGCCCTGCGACGACGAGTCGATACTGCTTGGGGTCAGGGGGGTCATCTGCTGAGGACGACTTCGCGGGTTGGGAGTGCTCACCGGGTTCCCCTTTGATCTGAGGCAACGGCTTCTCCGCTGACCTCCGTGGACGTATGACGCTAAGAGGGGGCAGCGCCGGGCCATCACGGCAAGAGATGTCATTGCCCCGGGAAAACGCGCCAAAGTGCCTCTCCTTGCCGGTCGGTGGCGCGAGATGCGAGGCTGCTGGCGTTACTTCAGATGCCTGGCGGCGCTCCAGCCGCCGCAGCGCTTCCGGAGCGGCACCCCATCGCCTCAATGACGAGGAGAGAGATGCGTTCTGCGACCGTTCCTCGCGACTGCCGATCGAGCACGCCCTGTGCCGGAACGACATCCGTGGCTGCTTCTCCGCGACCCCTTGGCCGGCCGGTTGCCCGCCGCGGCGGTTGGACGCGGCTTCCTCGGGGGGTTCCTGCACACGCCGGACCGCCTCCGTACGTCGGCGGCGAAAGGGTGCAGCGATGAAGCTGAGCTCGTATCAGAACTTGCGCGTGCCGAACTTCAGTGTTCACATACTGCGCCAGCTGCTCGAGGAAGCGAATCTCGACTGGCGAACTGCGCTCGCGAATGCGGAGATCGCCCCCAACGCGCTGAACCGGCCAGGAAGCACTATTCCTGCAAGGAAGGAGCTGACCTTCCAGCTTCAGTTCGTCGCTCTCACCAGAGATCGCGTCGACCTTTGGGTGCGAGCCGCGCGCGCGTACACGACGAGCACATACAGCGTGCGTGGAATGGCTCTGGCGACCGCGCCGACAGTTGCCGCGTGGGCGGCAGCAGCCAGCGCAACCGATAACGCGCCTGGGCTCCTGGAGATTACGCCTCTCCGGGCGCCAGAAGGGGCGGTGGCGGGAATCGAGTTCACCTATCCAGACGCCCCTGAAGAGTTGATCCCGTTCAGCGTCTACCGCGATCTCTACGCCGCCACTCGATCTCTCGCGTGGCTGTACGGCGACACTTTCCCTTACACCCAGGTCGAAGTCCCTCTGGCAGAAGTCTCGCCTGAGGTCTCGACGTACGTCTCCTGCAACATCGACTGCGGCGCCCCGGCGTTGCGGCTGCGGTGGGACCCTGCGATATCAACAGACGAGCTCCCCTTCGGCAACGCCTTCCAGCACGAGGCATGGGTCAGAGCGGATACGCAGATCATCGACACGTTCAGGGCGACTGGAGACTGGCCCCACACCGTCACCAAAGCCATAAGGGCCGCCCCAATATTAACCGCACATTGGCAAATGTGGCCGCGACGCTGCGAGTCTCCCCACGTACCTTGCAACGCAAGCTTGAACTCACGGGCAAGGACTTCGCCCGAGTACGAGACGAGACTTTGAGTGAACTGGCCTGCGATCTGCTATCGAATACAGATCACTCTGTATCAGAAATATCTCGCAAGCTGGGCTACACAGATCCGGCGAGCTTCACGATGGCCTTCAAACGGTGGAGGGGCATGCCTCCGACGGCGTTCAGAGAGGCTTCTCGCTACGGAGGCAAGAACTACAGTCTTTCCTCGGAGCAGGTTCTTGGATTGCCGCGCGGCGACGCGTCCGGGTAAGCGTTGTGCACTCTGACAAAAGCGGTAAGCCGCTGGTAGGGCCGGGCTCCTGGCTGCCCGACGACGTCACATCAGCACTCCACGCGGCTCGCGCGCTGACTTCGTTCGAGCCATCCCCGTAGTACTGACGGCAAGCGCCTCGTTCCAGTCATCGAGCTCGGCGACAAGGACGCCTCTCGCAGAGTGGATGACGCCTCAGATACCCATGGCCTGGGCCAGCAGAGCGCGGGAGTGGGCCCGGGCCGCGGGGTCGGCGATGATGTCCTGGACCATCACCTCGTCGACGCCGGCGGCCTTGGTCATCTGCTCGAGCTGATCGCGTACGGTCTCCGGGCTGCCGGCGAGTTCGCGGGGCCAGCGGCCGTCCGTGATGACGGTGGGGGTGTCCTTCTGTACCTGGCTGAGTTCCCGTTCGGCCTCCTCGACCGTGGGGATCTGGGCCGCGGCGCCCTGGCGGCCCAGGCGGGCCATCAAGGCGGTCCTGGACCAGTTCAGCCGTTGCGCTTCGGCGTCGGTGTCGGCGACCACGGCGCCGACGGACAGGATGCCGCGGCCTCCGGCCGACCTGCGGGCTGCGGACTGGGCGAACGCTGCGTGGCGGAGCAGGGCGCGGCCCGCGCCGTCGGGGTTGATGAAGCCCGCGAAGGCGTAGCCGAGACCGAGCTCTCCGGCCATGCGGGCGCTGTTGCCCGAGGAGCCGAGGATCCACACCTCGGGCCGGGAGGCGACGCCGGTGGCCGTGTTCAGGCGCGCGAAGGGGTGGCCGGCGGGGAAGCGGCCGTCGAAGTGGGCGAGTACTTCCTGGACCTGCTGTGTGAAGTCGTCGGCGGGCGGTACGTCACGGTCGCGGCGCAGGGCGAGGTCGACCACGGGGCCTGCGGTGGCGCGGCCGAGGCCGAGGTCGATGCGGCCTGGCGTGAGGGCTTCGAGCTGCAGGAAGGATTCGGCGACCTTGTAGGGGCTGTAGTGGTTGAGCAGCACCGCGCCGGAGCCGACCCGGATGCGGGAGGTGGCGCCCGCCGCCAGGGCGATGAGGATCTCCGGCGCCGAGGAGGCGGTGCTGGCGGAGTCGTGGTGCTCGGCGTACCAGATGCGGTGGTAGCCGAGGTCCTCCGCCTGCTTCGCGGCGTCGACCGAGTCCTTGAGGGCCTGGGTCTTGTCGCTGCCGGGGGCGATGGTGGCGAGCTCGATGAGGGAGAGTTTCATGGTCTTTCGGTCCTTGCTGCCGGTTCGGTTGCAGGGTCGGGCGGATCTGCCCTTGGACCCGGAGAGCGCAGTCCGCCTCGAGAGGGAAGTGCGTGGACGTGCCGGTCGATGCGCCTCGGCGTTTGGGGAACGACCCGCACGGTGTTCACGTATTTGTGACCGGCCGAACTGGGCGTCAGGCGGCCAGTGGTGTGTGCGTGCCGAAGGAACGCTGGTGGTAGGTGAGGGGCTGTGGGCCTTCCTCGCCGGATTCCGCGGCGTGGACGTGGGCGAGCAGGACGGTGTGGTCGCCGGCCGTGACGTACTCGTCGACCTCGGCGGCGATCCACGCCGCCGCGTCGGGCAGGCGGGGCAGGTTCTCGCTGGGCGACCAGATGACGTCGTCGAACTTGCCCTGGTCCGAGCGAGCGAAGGTGGCGGCGAGTCCGGTCTGGTGGGTGCCGAGGATGTTGAGGCCGAGGCGTCCGGTGCGGCGGATGATCGCCAGGAGTTGGGAGTGGTTGTCCAGGGACACAAGGACCATCGGGGGTGTCAGGGACAAGGAGGCGAAGGCGCTGACTGTGGTGCCGTGCGGGCGCTGCCCGTCCATCGCGGTGACCACGGAGACGGGGGAGGCGATGGTGGCCATCGCGTTGCGGAACGCCTGCGCACTCACGCTGCCGGTGTGGGGGCGCTGGGTGTTGATGGGCATTACCGGGCCGTTTCCGTGATGCGGGGGTCCAGGCCGTACTGGTCGCGGGCTCCGAGGTGGTCACGCAGGGTGGCGCCTTCGTAGTCGTCGTGGAACAGGCCGCGTTCCTGCAGGAGGGGGACGACCTGATCGACGAAGGCGTCGACGCCGTCGTGGTAGCCGTCGATGGCCAGGGAGAAGCCATCGCAGGCGCCCGCTTCGAACCACTCCTGCATGTGAGCAGCCACGTCCGTGGCGGTGCCGGCGACGACCGGGTGGTAGTCAATGACGCCATGCGCCAGGACGTCCCGCAGACTCCAGCCCTCCCGCGCCACCTCAAGGGCACGGGCGGAGCGCGCATCATGCGGACTCGGTACGGCATCAGCCAACTGGCGCGCGGTCAGCGGCTGGTCGAGCTGCTCGTGACTGAGCGGCACGCCGATCATCGCGCCCAGGTAGCCGACGCGTTGGCGCAGGTCGACGGACTCGTCCAGGAAGCGGCGCCGCTGAAGGGCGGCCTCGCGGGAGGCGGCGATGGTCGGCATGAAGCCGGCGAACATCTTCACCTCGTCCGGGTCGCGCCCGGCACGCTTGGCGGCGTCCCGCAGGGCACCTCGCTGGGCGATGGCGTCGCTGATCGTCATCGGGTTGGCGTAGACGCCGTCGGCGTACCGGCCCGCCAACTCCAGGCCGTAACCGCCGCCGCCCGCCTGGAAGATGACCGGCTGGCCCTGCTCGGACGGCGGGATGGGCAGCGGGCCGCGGGAGGCGACGTGGCGGCCCTGCAGGTTGACCGGCTGGATCTTGCCCATGTCGGCGAACCGCTTGCCCTCGACGTCGAGGACCCAGGCGTCCCGCTCCCAGCTGCCCCACAGCGCCTGCACGATCTGGACGAACTCGTGGGCGCGCTCGTACTTCTCCGTACGAGGCGGGACCGGGGAGCCGAAGTTCGCCGCAGCCTCCGGGTGCGAGGTGGTGACCACGTTCCAGCCGGCCCGGCCGTGGCTGATCACGTCGAGAGACTTGAACTGGCGGGCGAGGTTATAGGGCTCGTTGAAGGTGGTGGAGCCGGTGGCGACCAGACCGATCCGCTCCGTCTCCCGCGCAATGGCGGTCAGAACGAGGACAGCGTCGATGGGGTGGTGCGGGTTCTCCCGCTCAAGGTCCACGTCCAGGACCGGGGTGTCCGCGATGAACAGCAGCTGGATCTTGCCGCGCTCGGCGGCCTGCGCGTAGCGCACGAACTGGTCCATGTCCGTGTAACTGGACAGGTTGGCCCCGGGCAGCCGCCACGCCCCGGGCTCGGATCCGTAGCCGCTGGTGAACTGCATGGCCAAAAGCATCTGCGAGCGGGTCATGGGAACGCCTCCAACAAACAGGCAAGAGAAAACGGAGGGTACCTCCGATTACCCTCCCGATGATACGGAGGCTGTCTCCGAATTGCAAAAGGGCGGCGCGGGAGGCGCCGGAGTATGGGCGCGAGGGGCGGTATATTCCGTGTGCCGAGAGGCCGGTGTACGTGCCGAGTGCGGTCCGCACTTCCGGGCGGCTGCGCCTGTGCGACCGGCGGGCGGCCTCACAGGTGCAACTGCGCGGGGTCGCGACACCGGTTCACGCGCGGGAGTTGTTCACGTCCCTGTCGTGTCTGCGATGCCGCGGCCCCTTGCGAGTGCCGCCGTGTGGTGGGGCGAGGTGTCAGCGGTGGGCGGCGCGGTTCATCTCGACGACGTCGTCAAGGGTGGGGGTTGGCCGGAAGGTCGGCGAAGGCCCATTCACGCTATCGCGGACGGCGGCGTCCTTCACGCGGTCGGCCGCGGCCAGAGCGGCGGGAAACTGGTCTAGGGTCAAGCTCGGCACAGTAGGCGGGGCCCATCGGCTACAGACGCCACGAGTCGGCCACGACGCCGGCGTCGTAGGGGTCGAAGCCGGCGTCGTCGACCAGGCTCATGGCCACCTTCCTCGCCTCCTCGAAGTCGCCGGCCACCGGGATGGCGATGCGGCCCGGAGTGCCCGCAGGGACACCACGGGTGCGCTGGGTCTCGGCCAGCGCGGCGTTCCACGCCTTGCCGACGGGTCGACCAAGCAGCTCGGAGGTGCACACGCTCTCCACCTTGCCGCCGTCCTCCACCGCCTCGATCCGCTCGTTGAGGTGTGGGTAGTGGTTCGAGGTGTCGATGACCACGGTCTCGGCGGGGACGTTCACGAACAGGTCCGCCGGCTTCCCCGCCACCTCGAACGGGATCGACAGGAGGATCGCGTCCCTGCCCTGGACCGACTCGTCCAGGGCCACCGCGCGGGTGCCTGCCTCCAGGACCTCGGCCGCGACAGCCTCGGGGCCGCGAGCATCGGCCACCTGGACGTGATGACCGGCCAGGCTCAGCTTGCGGGCCAGATTTCCGCCGATGGCTTCATCGCCGAAAACGGTAATTTTCATGATTTATTCTTTGACAGGTTGCGTCACCCCTGAAGGCGGCGTGATGTGCTGGCGGCATGGTCGGATGGCCGGCTCCCGCCGGAAACCAGCGGGGTGCCGGGGCAGGGTGTTCCGGCAGGCCCGGCGCGCGGTGCCGACCGCTATCTGCGGTCGTTCGGCTCGCGGTATCCGTCGGCGACGAGCGCCTGCAACCGGTCGAGCGATTCCTCGGTGGCGCCGGTGCCCTTGATCCAGGCGACCGAGCAGGCCGCGAGGAACAGGTCGAACCCCTGCACCGACGGCCGCACGTAACCTGCGGCCTGCGCGGACTTCGCGTACCCCTCGGTGGCGGCGATGAGAGTGCTGCAGGGGTGAGTGAGCGGGTTGTCCGGCTCCTGGGCCCTGGCCGCAGCCATGAGCGGTTCCGGCAATCCGCTGAAGGCGCTGAAATACTCCTCCATCGCCCGCAGCCACTGCTCCAGGGCCTTGCCGGCGTCGCCGAGCCGGGCGATGTCCGCCTGGCGGGACACCAGCTCCTCAGAGCGCGTCTGCAGCACGGCCGCGAGCAGTGCCGCACGGGTGGGAAAGTGCCGGTACAGCGTTCCTGGCCCGACGCCCGCCTCCTTGGCCACCGCCTCGAGAGACGTGTCGACCCCGTACCTCAAGAAGTGGCGCTGGGCCGCTTCCAGGAGGGCCGCACGATTGCGCTGGACGTCCACGCGGGGCTTGCGGCCCTGCTGTCCACTGGCGCTCATGCGTCCTCCTTGATCTCTCGCGAGCCTCGGCCCGGAAAAACGGAGGTCATCTCCGAGTGGATTCTACTGTAAAACGGAGGCAGCATCCGGTCAAATCCGGCGCTACGACTCCGCCAGTGCCGCACGGCATGACCGAAGCGCTATCCGCCGGAAAGGCCCGGCCGGGAGCAGGCCAGAGCGTCCCGGGATGCACCGCATTGCCTGGCCGGACGGACGCCGGCGTGCGCGTGCGCAGGCGCGACGCGGCCCGCCGGGCGTGAGGGCCGCCGTTCATGGCGGCGAACGGCCCCGACAGTGACAGGTCACTCCACCCATCGCGGCGAGCACACGAAGAACGCCCACTTCATTCCTCGTACAGGGCGATGAGGCGGCCCGTGACTCCCCTCTTGCGGAGCAGCCGGTGCAGGGACCGTTCGCGGCCGGCTAGTGCACCGGCGGGGTGGTCTGCAAGGTCTACATCGGCAGCGGCAACTCGATCGCGAACTGGCCGTCATACAGGCGGATCGCGGCCGCAACGGGGCACGGCAAGGACGGAGGACGGCAAGGTTCGCGGAGACGGGGCCTTCCGGCCGCTCGCGGAGGAGCTCTAGGTGTGCTGTCCCGTGATTGCATGCTGACGCGCATGCACAGTGTCGTGGCGTTGGTCAGGTGGAGGCAGGATCGCGAGGGGCTGGCCACGGCCGTCGCCGGCCAGGGGGATTTTGGTGGTCAGTCCTCCGCTGGATCGGCCGAGGGTGCGATCGTCCGGTTCGTCCAGCCTGTGGGTCTCCCCTTTTCGCCCCGCCGCAGCGGCGTGCTGGCGGGCGCGGGCGATCGTGGAGTCGATCTGCGCCAGCCAGTCGATATCGCCAGCCGCGTCCGTGCGAGCCTGGATGACGGGCGGCCTGCCTCGTATCTGGCCGGCCAGGGAGGAACAGAGGCTGCCCTTGCCGGGGTTGGCCAGCACGGTCATCACTTGCGGGACCGTGGCGCTGATGATCGCGGCGAACAGGTCCTCCTTGGTGGGGAAATGCCGGAAGACGGTTCCCTTTCCGATCCCCGCCCGTGCCGCGATCTGCGCAATGGACGCTTCCGCGCCGTGCTCGGCGAACACCTCCGCGGCAGCCTTCAACAGCGCCTTGCGCGTCCGCACCGCGTCGGCTCTCATCCGTCGCGCGGGCGGCGCCGCAACGGCTTCTTCTTCAGTGCTCATGGGTCCACCCTATGCAACATGACCGGACGGTCCGGTTAGGTGGTACGGTAGTCAACATGACCAGCCGGTCCGGTTACGGTTCGTGGCTGTGGCCACTCCGGCATTTCCTCATCCCATGGGAGAACAGAGCACCATGAACAAGACACTCGCCTTCATCGGCAGTGGCAACGCCGGCGGCACCTTGGCCCGCCTCGCTGTCGCCGCAGGCCTGGACGTCGTCCTGAGCAACTCCCGCGGCCCCGAGTCCCTCGCCGGTCTCGTCGCCGAACTCGGCCCCCGCGCCCGGGCGGCCACTCCCACCGAGGCCGCCGAGGCCGGGGACCTGGTAGTGGTGTCCATCCCACTGAGCGCCTACGAGCAGATCCCGGCCCAGCCGCTGGCGGGCAAGATCGTGATCGACACGCTGAACTATTACCCGGTGCGCGACGGCCGCATCGCCGAGCTGGACGCGAACGAGCTGACGAGCAGCGAGCTGGTGCAGCGCCACCTGGCCGACTCCCGTGTGGTCAAGGCGGCCAGCAACATCGTCGTCAGCCAGCTGCTCAGCCTGGCCCGCCCCTCGGGTGCGCCGGACCGCAGTGCCATGCCGATCGCCGGCGACGATGCCGCCGCCAAGGCGGAGGTCGTGGAGTTGCTCGACCTCCTCGGCTACGACGCGGTGGACATCGGCACGCTCGCCGACAGCTGGCGCAGCGAACCAGGCACACCCGTCTACTGCAAGCCCTACTTCGGGGAAGTACCCAAGGACGTGAGCCTGGACAAGACGATGGAATGGGTCTTCCAGGCCCCGGGCGTTCCGGTACCTGCCGACCGCGTGAGGGAACTGACCGCCACGGTTGTCCGACCCGCGGGCGACAGCTTCTCGATCGCCGACTGGAGGTGAGTGGAGAGCATCGCGGAAGAGGAGGTGGAACCGGAACTCCTGACCGGGTCCGCACACCGACCCACCGCGGTGGTTCCGTTCCGCCGGCGGGGAGACAGACGCCTGCGGCCGCCGCCCCGACCGCGACTACTGCGGCTGAGCCGACACCTGCACGAGGCAGAGGACCCCGGCCGTCACACGGCCGGGGTCCTCTTCGGCCCAGACATCTCCGCGAGCGTGGTCTTGCCGAAGCCCCCGGGCGGGTCCTTGGTGTGGCGGGTTGCTGCCCGTTGTTCGACGTTCGTTGCTCGACGTCGTCAGTCGGCGAAGGCAGGAGGTGTGGTGTTGACGAGCGTGGGGTGGGGCTTGTGGCCTGACATGGCGAGGAGGCCCTTGAGGCACCGTGCTGCCAGGAGCCAGTTCTTGGGGTTCCTCATGTTCAAGCCGCCGATGAGTTGCTTGAGCATGGTCAGGCTGTCGAAGTAGATGCGCTCGCAGACCAGGTTCTCGTCGGTGTCGAAGAGGAAGTACGCGGTCATGCGCACCCGGAAGCGGCTGCCGGTGGGCGGTATGGCGCCGAGTGGGCCCCGGTGGGTGCCCAGCAGCCAGAACTCGGCGATCACGGCGTCGTCGCTGTGGCGGAAGGCGATGATCTCGTGGTCCTGGTCGGGAAAGGCGACCCGGCTGTCGCGGTAGTAGCCGCACACGGCCGTGTCGCCGTCGTGGACCTGCATGGTCGGGATCAGCTCGTAGTGCGGGTGCGGGAACGTCGACAGGACGTCGTCCCAGTCTTGACGGACCTCGTCCTGGAAGTGGTCGAGAACGAGCTTGTGGCGGGCCTTGCGGATCTCGTCAGTGAGCATGCGGCTTCCTGGTCGGTCAGGCCGTGTGGTGAATGGCCTTGTGGGTGAAGGTCGGTGTGGTGCCGGGGTTGGCCCAGGAGGGGGTCAGTTCGCTGGAGGGGAAGAACTGCAGGAACCGGGGGTCGTTCTGGGAGCGGTCGACCAGGGTCTTCTCGATGACCAGGGAGTTGTACTGGTCGGCGGTGGTCTCGATGGTGTTGGCGTTGAGCACGATCTCCTGCTGCCAGGCGCGGGCCCAGCGGGCGATGCCCGGCATCCGGGAGTGCTCGGGGGTCAGGCACTCGGCGGCGATGGCGTTCTCGCTGCTGGCCCAGATGCCGGTGGAGGTGTTCAGTACGAGGGTCTGGTTGCCGAGGACGTGGCCGGGGGTGTCGACCACGGCGACGCCGGGACCGAGCACGAGGCTGCCGTCGACGGCGAGGAAGGCGTCGGGGCGGACGTCTCGGTAGGTCTCCGGCTGGTACCAGGGCTGTTGGAGCGGGTGCAGCTGGGACATGGCGAGCAGTTCGCGGCGCTGCACGATGACCTTGGCGTTCGGGAATGCCGGTTTCACCGTGCCGCCGAGGTCCGGCTGGGGGCCGGTGGTGCCGACCCAGCGTCGCAGGTCCTGGGTGTGCAGGTGGTCGAACATCAGGTAGTCCACGTCTTCCGGCTCGATGCCGAGCCGGGCGAGGTGACCCAGGACGGTGCCGTGCTCCGTGGTCAGCAGGCTGCGCAGTAGGGCGGGGGTGCGACGGATGAGGGCGGCGAAGTACGGGGTGTTCCGGCCGAGTGCCACGTCGCTGGGCTCGAACAGCAGCACCCGCCGGCGTCCGTCGCTCTCTGTCCACCGGATGACCAGCATGCGGTTGGTGATGGACAGGAACGGGGCGATGGCTCGACTGGCCCGGAAGAGACCGAACTTGGTCGGGTACGGGAGGGTGATCAGGTCGCAGGTGGTCACGCTGTCGGGTGTGCCGGTGGCGGCGAACTCGGCGCGGAACGCCTGGGCGCGGGTGCGGGCGAAGGCGAGCTTGGCGCCGTACCCGCCGGCGACCTCGTCCAGGCCGTCGAAGGTGGTGATCCGTGTGCCGAGCGTGGGCATGTCGGGGACATCGGCATCCTGCCAGGCGAGCTTCATCGGTCCTCCTGGGATACTCAATTGGGTAGGTGTCTCAGTACGGGGTGGTCTCGCCCTCGGTCGTCACGCCGAAGGTGTTGAGGAAGTTGCTGACGAGCTGGTAAAAGCCGACCGTGTGGACGGAAACCTCTCCGCGATCCGCGCGTCGGTCTGCCTTGGTTTCGGGCGGTCTCAAAGTGCGTCCTTCAGCGCTCGTGCCTGTCGGCGCCAGAACTCCCGCGAGATCTCGGCTTTGGGGAACACGACGTCGAAGCCGTGGAAGGCGCCGGGGATGACATCGAGGTGGCAGGGGACGCCGCTGTCATTCAGCCGGCGTGCGTACTCGACGTCTTCGTCGTGGAAGAGGTCGAGATTGCCGACGCCGATCCAGGCCGGGGGGAGACCGGTGAGATCTTCGCGGCGGGCTGCGGCGGTGTAGGGGGAGACGTCGGGGCCCGCGACGGTGTCGCCGAGGTAGGACGACCAGCCGTACCGGTTGCTCTTGGGTGTCCAGACGCGCACCTCGAAGGTGTCCAGGTCGGTTCTCGTCGTCGTGCGGTCGTCCAGCATGGGGTAGAGAAGCAGCTGGAACACCGGCCGGATCTCAGCCCGGTCATGGGCGAGGAGGGCGAGGGCGGCGGCGAGTCCGCCGCCCGCGCTGGCACCGCCGATCGCGATGCGATCGGTGTCGATGTGCAGATCGTCCGCGCGCTCGGCCAGCCCGCGCAGCCCGGCGTAGGCGTCCTCGACCGCGGCGGGCGCGGGGTGGTCAGGACCCAGTCGGTAACGGACCGCGGCGACGGTGATGCCCAGCTCGCGGGCGAAGGCGATGTTCGTACGGTCGTCCCGCTCGGGAGCTCCGAAGATCAGCCCGCCTCCGTGGATCCAGAGCAGCGCCGGAGCCGCCGTCTTCAGGCCGGTCGGCTGGAAGACGCGAAGCGAGACGGGCGGGGCGCCCTTGGGCCCGGGCACGACGATCTCCTGGACCGTGACGTCCGGCCCTGGATCGGTCGAGCGCCACTTCACGCTCCGCATCAGGCGCGACGACAGACGTCCGTAGGACACATTGGGGAGGAAGCGACCTCGTTTGAGATCGGGGTGGAAGGCACTCATGGGGTCCTCGTTCTTTCCCCTCATTGAGGGGTGTACGGATCGTCTGGCCACCCGGCGGGTGGCCGGCGTCGAGAGTGACGCGGATGCGGTTGTCGAGGGAGTCGCCGACCTTGTTCGACCGGACCAGTTTCTGATCGGCACGGATGGCGTCTCAGTCGTGCTCCTCGGCGTCCAGCAGTGCGAGGGCGTTGCGGATGCCCTGTTCGAGGAGTTGGTCGGCGAGCTGTCGGTCGGTCAGGCACGGGAGAGGCGGACGAAAACACTTATGGTGTATGTCTTCGCTGAAGCTAGACTTGCGCTGTAAGTGATGTCAAGGGTCCCCGATACGATCGCTGCGCCACGACCGTAGAAAGGAGACTGCGCATGAGCGTCCGAGGCACAGGCCGGGGCAGACGCCTTGGACTGACGCGGGAGAAGGTGATCGCCGCGGCGGTGAAGGTGATCGACCGCGAGGGTCCCGACTCCTTCTCCTTGCGGCGGCTGGCCACCGAACTCGACGTCGAGGTCATGTCGCTCTACAACCACGTCCCGAACAAGGACGCCCTCCTGGACGGCGTGGCCGAGATGCTGCTCGCCCGGATCGACTTCTCCGGAGCGGTCACCGGCACCTGGCAGGACCGCATCCGGGCGCACGCCGCCGCCTTCCGTACCGCCGCCAAGCAGCACCCCAAGGCGTTTCAGCTGGTCTGCACCCGCCCCACGCAGTCACCGGCGGCTCTGGAGAGCATCCGCTCCGCACTGGGCGCCATCACCGAGTTCGGCCTCGCACCGGAGGAGCAGGTCCACGTGCTGCGCAGCTACGTCGCCTTCCTCGTCGGCACGATCATGCGGGAACTGGGCTCGGCCATCACCGTGGGCACGGTGGAACCCGATCAGGTGCAGCAGCGGATCGACGAGATCACGGCTACGGGCGATCCCCTTCTGGCCTCCACCGCGCCCTACCTGGCCGTCAGCGACCATGACGTGGAGTTCGAGTACGGCATCGAGCTGCTGATCACCGGGTTGGCGACGCGGGCGGGTCTGGCGTACGACGGTGGCCTGCCCACCGGACCACGAACATGACGCTCCCCGGCACCCCGGCCAGGTCAGGCACGGGACGCACGGCGGCACGAAGCGGCGCTGAGTCTCCCCCTCGGATACGTCAGCGCGATGAGCTCCCGCCGCACCCACGAGAACGGCAAGCAGCGACTGCGCGAGGCGGGGGCACCACGCCGCAGACCGCCCACTTCAGCTCCCCGACAGGACTAGCTTGTCCTACCCTTCTAGCGCGGGCTTACGAAGCCTGGACGCCGTCCGGTGGCGCCGCAGTGGTGCCGCGTGTCACGAGATGCGGGGCGATGACGGTCTCCGTACCGGTCCGCTCCTCGTCCTCCAGCCGTGCGACGGCCCGGCCGACGGCGAGTTCGGCGAGGCGGGAGGCGTCCTGGCCGACGGTGGTGAGGTCGATGTGGGCGAGGCGGGCGAGGTGGCTGTTGTCGAAGCCGACCACGGAGATCTCCTCGGGAACGGGCACCCGGGCGCGCAGGAACGCGTCGAGTACGCCCGTGGCGCAGCGGTCGTTGAAGGCGAGGACAGCGGTGGGCCGCGGCCGGGCGTCGAGGAGCGCGCGGGCGGCCGTGGCACCGTCCTCCTCGGTCAGGCCGCCGGGCAGAACGCGCGCACGGTCGGCGAGACCGTGGCGGTTCATGGCGGTGCGGTAGCCACGGCGCCGGTCGGCGGCGCCGGGTGCCTTTCCGCCGTCGACGTGGGCGATGTCGCGATGTCCGAGGGCCACCAGATGGTCGACGGCCTGGCGCGCACCCTCGTCGTCGGCGGTGCGTACGACGTCCACACCGGCGGCGGGCGGCCGCAGCCGCCGCACCACGGAGACCACCGGCAGGTACGCCGACAGCTCGGCCAGCCGTGCGGCGGGCACCTGTGGACCGAGCAGGATCAGGGCCTCGCAGCGGTCACCGAGCAGCGTCTCCACCGCCTGCCGCTCACTGCGGCTGGGGGCGACCGCGCTGAGGGCGACCTGGTAGCCGGCGGACTCGGCCGCGGTGTAGATGCCCTCCACGAGGTCGGTGTGGAAGGGATGCTGGAGACCGAACTGCACCCCGAGCAGTCGCGAGCGGTTGCTGCGCAGCAACCGGGCCCGGGAGTCCGGCCGGTAGCCGATCTCCCGCGCCGCCTGGAGCACCCGCTCGCGGGTGGCCGCGCTGGCGCCCTTGGTCTCGCGCATCACGATGGAGACCAGCGCCGTGGACACACCGGCCCGGGCCGCCACGTCGGCGAGGGTCGGCCGCTTTCCGTCCGGGACCACGGGGGTTGGTGGCACCGCCGGCCTCCCTGATCGAGGTGTGTGACTCGGTCGAGGGGCGTGCCCCGCCGAGGTGTCTGCTTCCGCCGACGATCGTAGGCCAAGGGTGAACGCACTGGTCGGAGAGACCTGCAACGTTCTAGGTCCGAGCCGTCCCGGAGCTTGACACAGCGCCTTGGTGGCTGGCGTACTGCTGCTCCCGACCGATTCTAGAACGTTCTAGTCGGATGTTTTGGTCGGACGTGCCCCCGTGGCGAACGAGAGAGGGCGAGCAGCGATGTTCACGTTGGCGGTCTGTGCCGAGATGGTCTTCCGGGACCTGCCGATACCCGAGCGGGCACGGCGCGTTCACGACGCCGGATTCCAGGTCGAGATCTGGGACTGGACCCGGCACGATCTCGACGCCCTGGCCCGGACCCCGGCCGAGTTCTCCTCGATGACCGGCTACATCCGCGGCAGCCTCACCGACGAGGATGGTGCCGTCGAACTCCTGCGCACTGCCGAGGAGTCGATCCGCGCGGCCGAGCAACTCAGCTGCCCCCGGCTGAACCTCCACGGCACCGGCCTGGACGGCGAGGGCCTGCCCGTGGTGCCGGTGACCGGCGAGCCCACCGGGGAGATGTGGATCGCCGCCCACCGCACGCTCACCCGCCTCGCCGAGCTGGGCGAGAGCGCCGGGATCACCTTCACCCTGGAGAACCTCAACACCGCCGTGGACCACCCCGGGGTGCCGTTCGCCAAGGCCGCCGACACCCTGGCCCTGGTCGCCGCCGTGGACCGCCCCGGACTGCGGATGAACCTCGACCTCTACCACGCGCAGATCGGCGAGGGGAACCTCGTCGAACTGGTCCGCCGGGCCCACGGCCTGGGCCTGATCGGCGAGATCCAGGTCGCCGACGTACCCGGCCGCTGCGAGCCGGGGACGGGGGAGATCAACTACCCGGCCGTCGCGAGCGCCCTTGTCGACCTCGGCTATGAGGGCACCGTCGCCATGGAGGCCTGGGCCTCCACCGACAGCGACCTCGCGCTGGAGAGGTTCCGCTCGGCCTTCACGCCTTGAGGGCGCCGCAACTCCACAGGGCGCCACACTCCGCATGGCACCGCATTCCACACGCCCCCCTTCCCGCCAGCACCCGCTCGCAGACGTAGGGAGAACCCGGATGACCACACCAGCCCCTCGCCGTCGGCCTCATCGGTGCCGGACGGATGGGCTCCTTCCACGCCGCGACGCTCGCCCGCCGCCTCCCCGGTGTCCGCCTCGCCGCGGTCGCCGACCCGGCGCCGGACGCCGCGAACCAGCTTTCGGACCGGCTTGCGGACCACCTCGGCCGTCCCACGGCGTACACCGAGATCGGCGAACTCCTGGCCGACCCGCGGATCGAGGCGGTGGTGATCTCTACCCCGGGCCGCACCCACGCCGACCTGGTCGTGGCCGCGGCCCGGGCGGGCAAGGCGGTCTACTGCGAGAAGCCCATGGCCGCCACCCTCGCGGAGGCCGACCGGGACATCGCCGCGGCCCGTGACGCGGGCGTGCCGCTCCAGGTGGGCTTCAACCGCCGCTACGACCCCGGCTTCCGCGCCGCCCACGACAAGATCGTCGCCGGCGGCATCGGCACGCCCCAACTGCTGCGCTCACTCACCCGGGACCCCAAGCTGAACGACCCGGCCCGCATCCCGCCGTGGACGATCTTCCTGGAGACCCTCATCCACGACTTCGACACCCTGCGGTTCCTCAACCCGGGCGCCGAACCGGTCGAGGTCTTCGCCTGGGCCGACGCCCTGGTCCGCCCCGACTTCAAGAACCGCGGCCTGCTCGACACCGCCGTGGTCACGATCCGGTTCGACAACGGCACCCTCGCCACCGCCGAGGCCAACTTCCAGGCCGTGTACGGCTATGACGTGCGCGGCGAGGTCTTCGGCTCCGCCGGAATGCTCACCATGGGCGACATACGCCGCACCCATCTCACCTCGTACGGCCCGGAGGGCGCCGCCGCCGACTGCCTCACCTACGACCAGGACCTGTTCCACGACGCATACGTCGCCGAACTCGCCGACTTCGCCGACAGCGTCCGTAGCGGGCACACCCCCCTCGCCACCGGCGAGGACGCCCGGGCCGCACTGTCCATCGCGCTCGCCGCCGTCCGGTCGGTCACCACCGGCGTCCCTGTCGGCATCGCGGAACTCAAGGGTGAGTAAGGCCGAGTGAGGACGAGGCCAGCCAAGACAGGGCGACAGGACCATGTTGTGCCGGTGAGGGCTCGGGAGGCCGTCGGTTCACGTCACTTCAGTTCAGGTCCTTCAGGCCCGTCGCCCGGCCTTTCTCGTCCCACTGGATCTCCAGGTGCGACGCCAACGGGAACACATCGACGCCAAAGGGCAGCCTGATGCCCGGGCGGCGTCAGGCACGCAGCTTGCGCCCATCAGCGAAGTACAGCCACGGCTGCCAGCCGGCTCCGCCCTTTCGAAGCAGTCTCCGCAGTTCCGGGGAGCACGTCGGGCACCAACTTCGACCCGGACTCCAGCCCATGACCTCGCTGCGCGGAAATAATCATGTCTGATCTGCGGCGATGCGACTTCTGCCGAGTAAACCGTTCCCGACCCCGGCCAATGGCAACACCATTGCTCTGAGACTTCCGAGGCGCTTTTCCACCACCCCGTGCGCGCTGTCCACCGCGGCGTCGCGCACGCCGCTTCTCATTCAAGTCCGTGCCGCACACAAGCGCCCATGCCCGCCCACGGCAGCCTTAACCGCCGCACGGGGGTTCAGTCCGGCGCGTCCAACGGTGCCCGAGAGCGCGCCATTGAGCTGCACTCGATATGCCGCGCGAGCAATGTGACCTGTCCCGGCCCGGGCGCGGCGCGCTGGAGGACACACCATCCGTGCTCAAGTTCAGCCAGAGTAGACCGGCAAGAGGACACCTCGTACATGTACTTCCGAGCGCACCGCATCCGAGATGTCTCCCCCAGAACGGCACTGGACCACATTTGACGCCCGGAATGCCCGGATATGCCGCATGGTCAGCAGACAGAAACGACGATACCCGGGCCTGAAATCGCCCCGGATTCGCCCCCGAGGATTTGTTCAGTAAGCAAACATAGCCTCTGACCTGCGGAAATAAGGAGCGGCAGACGAGTCAGGCTGTACGCCGGGTTCTGTCGCCCGGTCGCCTCGCGGCGGCCGGGGAGACGGCCATCCATCTAGGGCCGGCGTTGCCGCCGGCCTCGTGCGGTCTACCCGAGGACTCGGGCGGGCAGCCCTCGAACGTCCTCGCAGGAGCGTCGTCCAAATCCTTGGGGACGTTCCCTTTTGACCTTGCTCCGGGTGGGGTTTACCTAGCTGCCCAGGTCGCCCTGGGCACTGGTGGTCTCTTACACCACCGTTTCACCCTTACCGGGGGCCGGAGCCCTCGGCGGTCTGTTTTCTGTGGCACTGTCCCGCGGGTCACCCCGGGTGGCCGTTAGCCATCACCCTGCCCTGTGGAGCCCGGACGTTCCTCGGGGAGCACCCCCGAAGGGGAGTCCACGCGGCCGTCCGCCCGGCTCGTCTGCCGTGTCGACCATGCTACCGGGCGTCCGCCCTGCCTCGGTCCAGTGGCCGTCGCGAGGACGGAACCGGCCAGGATCAGGGCGAAGGCGGCGAGGACGCCGGCCGTCAGCGGCTCGTCCAGGAACAGGGCGCCCGCCGCCACCGCGACCGCCGGATTGACGTATGTGAACACCGTCGCCCGGGTCGGACCGACCTCCTTGATCAGCTCCAGGAACGCCACGAAGGCGAGGGCCGTGCAGACCACGCCCAGGACGGCCAGGGCCAGCAGTACGTGCGTGGACGGAAGTGTCGCCGGGCGGGTGAGCACCGCCGCCGGGGCGTACACCAGAGCCGCCAGGGCCAGGCAGGGCGCGGTGAGGTGGAGCGACGGGACGTCCTTCAGATGGCGCGCCACGACCAGTGGAGCCGTGGCATAGCCGATCACCGTCAGCAGCACCTCCGCCAGCGACCGCGCGTCGCCGCCCGTCAGGTGCGGGACGGTCAGGACCGCGACGCCCGCCAGGCCCAGGGTCAGGCCCGTGAGCCGTCGGACCCCCAGCTTCTCCGTGCTGCCGAAGAAGCGGGCGAGCGCGAGCCCGACTATCGGTACCCCTGCGATCAGGAGGCCCGCCGTGGAGCTGGAGAGGTGGCGTTCCGCGTCCGTCAGGGTCCACCACGGGCCGATGATCTCGATGACCGCGAAGGCCAGCATCGGGCGCCAGTGGGTTCGTATCGTGCGCGGCAGGCCGCCCTGGCGGATCGCGAAGGGCAGGAGCAGCGCGGCGCCCAGCAGACACCGGGTGAACACGACCGTCGACGGGGACAGGTCCGCGTCCACCGCCACCTTGATCAGCAGATACGGAATACCCCAGACCACTCCCATCAGGGAGAACAAGAACCAGCCGCGTGCAGTCATGCGGGCAAGTGTCGGCCGCTCCCCCGCCCGCCGTCTTGAACGCTGTTGCGGTACACCGCCGGCGTCACCCCCAGCACCCGCCGGAACCAGCGGGTCAGGTGTGCCTGGTCGGCGAAGCCGACGAGAGACGCGACCTCGGCCGGCCGCAGCCCGGTCTCCAGCAGGCCCCGGGCCCGGGCCACGCGGTGCTGTGCCAGCCAGGCGTACGGGGGTATCCCGACCGTCGTACGGAAGGCGCGCAGGAGCTGGTAGCGGGACAGGCCCAGGTCGGTGGCGAGGTCGGCGAGGGAGGGCGGGGTGGTCAGCTCGTCGGCCAGGCGGGTTCGTACGGCGTGGGCTATGCGGTCCGCGCCGGGGAGGTTGTCCGTCGTCGGGCGGGCCGTGGAGTGGCGGCGGGCCAGGGCGGTGAGCAGCCAGGGGAGACGGGACTCGGCCTCCAGGGGGTCCGGGCAGGTGCTCAGGTCCGTGTGCGCGGCGCGGAAGGCGGCGGCCAGTTCGGGGTCGTCGAGGAGGGGCTCGCGGAAGTGGGGGAGGCCGCCGGTGGTGCCGTCCGTGAGGAGGGAGACGTCGGCGTACAGGGCCCGGTAGGCGTAGCCGTCGGCCGTGTCCGGGCCGCCGGTGTGCATCTCGCCGGGCTCCAGTACGACGATCGAGCCGGGCCTGGGGCGGACCCGGCCGCCCCGGTAGTCGATGACCTCGGAGCCGCCGACGCACAGCCCGACGGTGAACTCGTCGTGGGCGTGCGGGGCGTAGACGTGCCGGTCGAAGCGGGCGGTGAGCAGGTCGAGAGCGGGGCCGCAGCGGCCGAGCCTCGCTCTGGTCCAGAGTGCCTGCTCCCGTGTGCCCCCGACGGTGTTCACGGTTCCACCGTACTTCGGGGACTCGGGGGGCTCAGAGAAACTCTGTCGTGTCCAGGTCGAAGGCGAAGGGTTCGGGGAGGGCGAGTGGCTTACCGAAGGGGACGGTGCGGGACTGGCTGTAGCTGCCCTCGCCCGGGTCGCTGAAGAGCGTGACCGAGGTCGCGTCTCGATCGACGAGCAGGTAGAGGGGGATCTCTGCGCGGGCGTAGCAGCGGGGCTTGGTCTCGCGGTCGATCCACGGGTAGAGGTGGGTGACTTCGACGACCAATGCCACTCCGGCGCATGGCATCCACGGGGGCGCTCCGCGGAAGAGCCGTGGCTTGTCGGGGGCCACCGTGCTGTCCGGGATCACGTGATCGTCCGGGTGGGCGCCGAAGCTGGGCAACTTCAGCCCCTTGTGCCCGGAGAGCTGCATGCCTGTCCTGGACTTCAGGTAGATCTGGCGGCCGATCTCGCTGAGGCAGTGCTCGTGCCAGCCGTCGGGCACAGGTGCCAGGTGGATCTGGCCCTCGACCAGTTGTGCCCGAAAACCCATGGGGAGGTCCAACTCCAGGAAACCGGCCAGCACTTCCTGTCCCGCCCGCCGCAGCTGGTCCTCTGTGAGACCTGGCATCTCGCCCCCTGTCATTGACCCCCTTTGTCATGGGCCAGGAGATCAGCGTGCGCCATCGCGTGGCCGTACCGCCCCGGAGTCGAGGGGCGTTCCCTCGTTCGCGCTACCTTTCGCCACCGTCACGCGGGAGCGAACCGTACCCCGCCCGCCCCCAGGTCGGCCCGGGTGAGCCGTACCGGCAGGCGCTCGCCGAGGGGCAGCGGGACGTCGTCGGCCTCTATCCGTGCTACCACCGCCGGAGAGTCCAGCTGGACCGTGCCGGCTGTCGGTCTGTGTTCCTCCACGTCCACCACGCAGCCCTCGAACAGCTCCCCCACCCGGTCCTTGAGCAGTGCCGCCTCGACGATGTCCACGCAGCCGCGTTCCACCGCGCCCGCTCGTCGCCCGCCCTCTGCCATCTCCTTGGGGAGGGCGTCCAGTGCCGCCAACACCCAGTCGGGCGTGGGCTGTTCGGCGACGGCGGCGAGGCAGATCTCCGAGGCGTACCGGTCGGCGAGGCGGCGTAGGGGGGCCGTGCAGTGGGCGTAGGGGGCGGCTACGGCCGAGTGGGTCGTGATCTCCGGGAGGTTGCCGTCGCGGAAGACCGTGTAGCCGGCGCCTCTCAGCAGCGTCGTGCACTCCTGGAGGAAGGCCGCGTGGTCGGGGCGGTGCGGGTCCAGGGAGCGGATCAGGGCGGCGTACGAGACATGGTGCGGCCAGTCGATGTGCAGGGCGTGCGCGGTGCGGCGCAGGCGGCCGACAGCGCCGTCCGGGGCGGCGGGGAGGGTGCGGAGTACTCCCGTGCCGTGCGTCAGCATCAGGTCGGCCGCCGCCATGCCCGTCAGGAGGGAGATCTGGGCGTTCCAGCCCTCGGCGGGCAGTGGTGCGCGGTAGGTGAGTGAGTACGTGTGGTCCTGCTCGACGATCTCCTGCTCGGGGACGTTGAGGGAGATGCCGCCGCGTTCGACCTCCAGGCGTTCCCTGGCCTCGCCGATCTCCTTGAGCAGGGCCAGCGGCTCCTCCGCCGTACCGGCGTCCAGTTCGCGCTGCACTCCCGCGTAGTCGAGTTTGGCGCGGCTGCGGATCAGGGATCGGCGGACGTCTACGGCTACCGTACGGCCGTCCGTGTCGAGGTCGAGCGTCCAGAGGGCCGCCGGACGGGTCCGGCCCGGGAGGAGGCTCGCCGCGTCCTCGCTGAGTACCGGCGGGTGCAGCGGAGTCTTCTCGTCGGGGAAGTAGAGGGTGGTGACCCTGCGGTGCGTCTCCGTGTCCAGTGGCCCGCCGGGTACGACGAAGGCGGCGACGTCCGCGATGGCGTACCGGACGCGGTAGCCGCCGTCGGAGCGGCGGGAGAGGTGCATCGCCTGGTCCAGGTCCGTGGACGTGGGCGGGTCGATGGTGAGGAACGGGATGTCCGTGGCGTCCGTCGCCGGGAGAACGGGGGCCTTCGCCGCCCGGTCCGCTTCCGCCAGTACCGCGGGCGGGAAGCTGTCGGGGACGCCTAGTTCGGTGCGCAGCGCGGTGAGGGCGGCCCGGAGGGGGGGCTTCGGGGGCGCCGGTCACGCGTATGTGGCGGCGGGGCATGAAACGAGCGTAGGCACAGTCCAGCCCGTCCGGCGATTGAGGACGAGGCCGTTCAGGCCGAAGCGGGGGTCTGGGGGCGCCGCCCCCAGCGACGGCACCGGACCCGCGTCACCACGTAATCTGGCGCGACTCGACCCTCCGCGTACCTGTTTGGAGAATTCACCGTGCTTGTCCTGCTGCCTCCCTCCGAAGGCAAGGCCGCTTCGGGGCGCGGCGCCCCCCTGAAGCTGGAGTCGCTGTCCCTGCCCGGGCTCAACGGCGCCCGCGAGGCCGTGCTCGGGGAGCTTGTCGAGCTGTGCGTCGGTGACGAGGACAAGGCGCGTGAGGTGCTGGGGCTGAGCGAGGGGCTGCGGGGTGAGGTCGCCAAGAACGTCGACCTGCGTACGGCCGGGGCGCGGCCCGCCGGGCAGGTCTACACGGGGGTACTGTACGACGCCCTCGACCTCGCCTCTCTCGACGCCGCCGCGAAGAGGCGGGCCGCGCGTTCGCTGCTGGTCTTCTCGGGGCTGTGGGGTGCCGTCCGGGTCACGGACCGTATCCCCTCGTACCGCTGCTCGATGGGCGTGAAGCTGCCCGGGCTCGGCGCGCTGGGCGCGTACTGGCGGGCCCCGATGGCTGCCGTCCTGCCCGAGGTGGCCGGTGACGGGCTGGTCCTCGATCTGCGTTCCTCCGCGTATGGCTCCGCCTGGAGGCCGAAGGGGGAGGTTGCCGGGCGGACGGCGACTGTGCGGGTGTTGCACGCGCCGACCCGGAAGGTTGTCAGCCACTTCAACAAGGCGACCAAGGGGCGGATCGTACGGAGTCTGGTGAGTGCGGGGGCGGTGCCCTCCGGGCCCGGCGAGTTGGTGGAGGCGTTGCGGGATCTTGGGTATGTGGTGGAGGTTGCGGCGCCTAAGGGGGCCGGGGTTGCCTGGGAGCTTGATGTGTTGGTGGACGAGGTTCACTGAAGCGCGCGCTCCGCGGGGGGGGTGCCGGGTTGTTTGGCGTCTGCTGCGCCGTTGTGGCTTGTCGCGCAGTTCCCCGCGCCCCTTTGATCGCGCCTCCCTATTGCATCATGTGCAACGTCCTTTGCGCATGGTGCATGGCGCGGGCAGGATGAGGCGTATGGCCCCTCTCCCCGCTGCCTCCGTTCTCGATCTCGCGTCCGTTGTTCCCGTGGTCGTCGTCGAGGAACTGGTGGATGCCGTGCCGCTTGCTCGGGCGCTTGTCGCCGGGGGGCTGCCGGTCATCGAGGTCACGCTGCGTACGCCCGTTGCGCTCGACGCCATCCGGGCCGTCGCCGATGCCGTTCCGGACGCAGTGGTCGGCGCGGGGACCCTCATCTCGCCGGGGCAGGTGTCCGACGCGCTCGCCGCCGGGGCCCGCTTTCTCGTCAGCCCGGGGTGGACCGACGTACTGCTGGAGTCCATGCGGGCGTCAGGGGTGCCATTTTTGCCGGGGGTGTCGACGACGTCGGAGGTCGTGGCGCTGTTGGAGCGTGGGGTGCGGGAGATGAAGTTCTTCCCGGCCCAGGCGGCGGGCGGCACCGCGTATCTGAAGTCGCTGTCCGGGCCACTCCCCCAGGCCCGGTTCTGCCCGACCGGGGGGATCGGCCCCGCAAACGCGCCCGAGTATCTCGCGCTGCCCAACGTCGGTTGTGTGGGCGGGAGTTGGATGCTCCCGGCGGATGCGATCGCCGCGCGCGACTGGGACCGGGTCGAGGCTCTCGCCCGTCAGGCCTCGGCGCTCAGCGCAGGTGGGACGTGTCGTTGAAGAGCCGTACGCTCGCGTTGCCGTCGGCGTAGTAGGCCACCGCCGACAGTGCGGCCGCCGAGAGTTCCATGCGGAACAGGGACTCGGGCGGGGCGCCCAGGGCCAGGCGGATGAGGGTCTTGATGGGGGTCACGTGGGTGACCAGCAGGACCGTACGGCCCGCGTGGGCCGCGATCAGCTTGTCGCGGGTGACGGCCATCCGGCGTGCGGTCGCCGCGAAGCTCTCGCCGCCGCCCGTCGGTTCGGCCTTCGGGGAGGCCAGCCAGGCGTTCATGTCGTCCGGGTAGCGCTCGCGCACCTCGCCGAAGGTCAAGCCCTCCCAGGCGCCGAAGTCCGTCTCGCGCAGGCCCTCGTCGATGGTCACGTCGAGGCCGAGGCGGGTCGCCACCGCGGCGGCGGTCTGGCGCGTTCGGGTCAGCGGGGACGCGACGATCGCCTCGATCGTGCCGAGCCGGGCCAGGGACTCGGCCACCCGCTCGGCCTGGTCCCGGCCCACATCCGAGAGGGACGGGTCCGTACCGCCGCTGCCCGAGAAGCGCTTCTGCGGGGTGAGCAGGGTCTCGCCGTGGCGCAGGAGTACGAAGGTCGTGGGCGAACCGAGGTCTGCGGGCGCGGACCATCCGGCAGCCACCTTCGTGGCGGCACCGGTGTCGGCTTCGGCGGCCGTGGAGCCGGCGCCCGCGTCCGGTTCCGCCGTCGACGTGGACGCCGACCACTGTTCGCCGCGCTTGCCCGCGTCCATCGCCTCGTTCGCCAAGCGGTCCGCGTGCTTGTTCCTGCCGCGCGGGATCCACTCGTACGTCACCTGCCCGACGACCGAGAACACCCGGGCCGCCTCCGCCGCCAGGGGCTTCATGTCCGGGTGCTTGATCTTCCAGCGGCCGGACATCTGCTCGACGACCAGCTTGGAGTCCATACGGACGTGGACGGTGGCGGTCGGGTCCAGGGCGTGGGCCGCGCGCAGGCCCGCGATCAGGCCCCGGTACTCGGCGACGTTGTTCGTGGCGATGCCGATGTACTCGGCCACCTCCACCAGCGTCTCGCCCGTGGCCGCGTCGATGACGACGGCGCCGTAGCCCGCCGGCCCCGGGTTGCCCCGGGAACCGCCGTCGGCCTCGACGATGAACTCCCGCACGCCACACGCCCCTTACTGACCCGCACAGACCTCAGACTTCTGCACAGACTCCTGTGCAGGCTTGTACCGACCTACTTGGTTGCCTACAGTCCCGATTCCGACGTGCGCACCAGGATGCGGCGGCAGTTCTCGCAGCGCAGTACGGCGTCACGGGGGGCCGCCTTCACCTCGTTGACCTCGGTGATGTTCAGCTCCAGGCGGCAGCCCTCGCAGCGGCGCTGGAAGAGCCGGGCGGCGCCGACTCCGCCCTGCTGCTGGCGCAGCTTGTCGTACAGCTTGAGGAGATCGTCGGGCACCGAACCCGCGATGACCTCGCGCTCCTTCGTCGCCGTGGCCACCTCACCGGCGAGGGACTCGTACGACGCCTCGCGCCGTGCGGTCGCGTCGTCGATCTTGCCCTGGACGGCACCGACCCGCTCGGTCAGTTCGGCGACCCGCTCCTGCGCGGACTCACGGCGCTCCATGACCTCCAGGACGATGTCCTCCAGGTCGCCCTGCCGCTTGGCGAGGGAGACGATCTCGCGCTGGAGGTTCTCCAGGTCCTTGGAGGAGCTGACGGTGCCGGAGTCCAGGCGCTGCTGGTCGCGGGTGGCGCGCTGCCGCACCTGGTCCACGTCCTGCTCGGCCTTGGTCTGCTCGCGGGCGCAGTCGCTCTCCTCGGTCGTCGCGGCCACCAGCAGGTCGCGCAGCTGCGTGAGGTCCTTGGTCAGCGACTCGATCTCGGCGTGCTCGGGCAGCGACTTGCGCTTGTGCGCGAGCTGCTGGAGGCGTACGTCGAGGGCCTGGACGTCGAGAAGGCGAATCTGATCGGCGGGCGCGGCGTTCAGTTGGGGGCTCCCAGTGCTTCAGAGGTGGTGGTGGACGCCGCGTGGGCGGTCCAGGGGTCGGTGACCGTGGCGGAGACATGGACCCGAAGGCCCCAGCCGTTCCGGTCGGAGATCTCGTCGAGCTGGGCGGCGGCCAGCTCGCACCAGGGCCACTCGGTGGCCCAGTGCGCCGCGTCGAGCAGCGCGAGGGGACTGTGGGTGCCGGCGCCGGTGCTGTGGGCGCGGGCTTCGGACGTCGGGTGGTGGCGCAGGTCCGCGGTGAGGAAGGCGTCTACACCGGCCGCGCGTACGTCGTCGAAGAGGCTGTCGCCGGAGCCGCCGCTGACGGCGACCGTGCGGACGAGGGCCTCGGGGTCGCCGGCGACCCGGATGCCCTGCACGGTCGCGGGCAGCCGTTCGGCGGCGCGGGCGGCGAACTCGCGCACGGTCAGCGGGTGGTCCAGCTCGCAGACCCGGCCGAGGCCGCGTCGGCCGGCGGGGTCGGAGGGGTCCGGTACGAGCGGTCGTACGACCCGCAGGTCGAGGGCGCCGGCGAGGGCGTCGCTGACTCCCGGGTCGGCGCGGTCGGCGTTGGTGTGGGCGACGTGCAGGGCGATGTCGTGCTTGATGAGGGTGTGCACGACCCGGCCCTTGAAGGTGTCCGCCGCGACCGTGGTCGTACCGCGCAGATAGAGCGGGTGGTGGGTGACCAGCAGGTCGGCGCCCAGCTTCACGGCCTCGTCGACGATGTCCTGGACGGGGTCCACGGCGAACAGGACCCGGGAGACCTCCTGGTCGGGGTCGCCCACGACCGTGCCGACCGCGTCCCAGGACTCGGCCCGCTCGGGGGGCCAGAGGGCGTCCAGCGCGGCGATGACTTCAGACAGACGGGGCACGACGCTAGGCTACCTGGCCGTTCCGTACGGCCGAACCGGTGCGCCCGCCTCAGCGCCACGCCTCTGGCATGCCTCTGCCGGTCCCTGCTGCCGTCTCCGCTGTCGTCCCCGGTCTCGGCCAGCACAGGCGCCACCGTTTCCTCAGGCGAATCGTTACTTGGCCATCCTTATGTGTGAAAAGGCCGCCACCCGATCCCACGTCTGTACGTGCGAAAACTACCTTCGTCGCCGGAGGTGACCGATCGATGACGGCCTGTGCGATGGAAGCGATCGAGCCCATGATCGAACCAATGGCGGAGGACGGACCCCGTCCCGGGGCGGAGTTGGCGATCACGGCGGACGGGGCCTACGCGGCCCGACTCACGCGCAGTGGTGACTCCTGGTTTCCGGAGCGCTGGACGCTCGACGGGCCCGAGCCGTACGCCGTGCCACTGCCCGGCAACCAGCCGGAGGAGCCCGGTACACAGGTTCTGCCGATGAGCGACGGGCGCGTCCTCATCCACCGCCCGATCGACGGCCGCCACGCCTTCGCGCTTCTCTACCCGACCGGCCCCCGCACCGGCGAACTCCCCCTCGGCGCGGTCGAGTGCCCGGACGCCGGGACCCCGCTGCGGCTGCTGCCCCCGGCTCCGGGCGGCGACCGCGCGTACGCCCTCGCCCTGGGCAGGCGTTCGACGACGGTGTGGCTGGTCGCGGGTGGCGCCTTCGGGCCCGAGTACGTCACGGAGGTGCCCGGCCGCTGCTCGGGCGGGGTCTGGCTGGACCGCACGGGGCGACTGCTCGCCCTGGACCGGGAGGTCGGGGGGCGCACGAAGGCGATCGTGGTCGACCTGGAGCGTGACGGCGAGGTGTCGCCGCTGCTCCAGATCTCGGCGGAGAGCGACGACCGGCTGCTGCTCGCGGACGCGGACAGCGGACTGCTGCTGATCGGCTCGGACGCGCCCTCGCCCGGCGGGCGGCAACGGCTCGGCTGGGGAGTGCTCGGCAGCACGCTGCCGGTGCGTTTCCCGGAGTGCCTGCGGATCGAGGGGTGCACCCTCACGCCCTTCGCGATCCAGCCGGGGCAGGTGCTGACGCCGGAGAGCTGCGGGGTGGCACTGCGCGTGGACGGTTCGGCGGGGAGCTGGGTGGGCGTGTGGCGGCCGTCGGAGCGCCGGCTGCGGCATCTTCCGGCGCCGGAGGGGTGGTTGCCGGGGGCGGGGCTGTGGAGCAGGGACGGGGAGCTTCAACTTCCGTACGTGACGGGGGAGATGCCGTGCGGGGTCGCCCGGGTGCGGGGCGAGACGTCCGTAGGGCCCAAGGCGGGTGGGGCGCCGGGGTCGGGGACGGAGGCGGGCGCGGAATCGGGCGGGGATTCTGCCGTTGCCGCGCCTGTCGCGGCTGTCGCGCCTGTCGCGCCCGCCGTGGTGGCTCGGCCGGTGCCGTTGCAGCAGGCTCCGCTCGGGCGGCTCGTGACGAAGGTCGGGAAGCCCGGTAACGAAGTGGCGAAGCTTGTAACGAACTAGTCCCGGTGGGCGTGTGCGGCTCGTGTCACCTTGAGGTGCCTTGGTTAAGATCATCCGGCTGTTAGAAGGATCATGTTGACGGGGTGAAGACTTTCCGATGAACGACGCAAGCACCATGCAGCCGCTGTCCGCCGATGCCCACGAGGCCTCGGGCCACAGCTACGGCCAGGGCAAGCACCGGGGGCCCGTCTCGGCCCACAAAGACGAGACGACCCCGCACGGCCGTCACCGCAAACCGTCCGAGCAGGCCGAGAACAGGGCCTGACGGAACGTCAAGTCATGCGCGGCCCTGCCCGGTTGACTCCGGGCGGGGCCGCTTTTTTCAGCCGCGCTTGAGGCCCAGGACCTCCGCCGCCGCGAACGTCTCCCCGGTGGGCCGCCCCGCGTAGTGGGGGGTGAGGAGTGCGTCCAGTTCGTCGTAGGTGAAGGTGTCCTGCTTGCTGTCGAACTTGGCCGCCACCCTGGGGCGTTCGACGACGGCGACCATCCCGCCGTGGACGACCAGCAGCTGTCCGTTGACGTGCGCGGCGGCCGGGGAGGCCAGGTAGCCGACGAGCGGGGCGACATGCTCGGGGGCGAGGGGGTCGAGGCGGCTGTTGCCGTTCTCGGACTGCTCGGACGGCTCGGACGGCTCGGACGGCTCGAATTCCCCGAAGACGTCCTCGGTCATCCGGGTCCTGGCGCGCGGGCAGATCGCGTTCGCCGTCACACCGTACTTGGCGAGGGCCAGGGCGGTGGAGGTGGTCAGTCCGACGATTCCGCCCTTCGCCGCCGCGTAGTTGGGCTGTCCCGCCGACCCGGCGAGAAACGCCTCCGAGGACGTGTTCACGATCCGCCCGTACACCGGTGCGCCGGTCGCCTTGGCTCGCCCCCGCCAGTGCGCGGCGGCGAAGTGGGTCGTGTTGAAGTGTCCCTTGAGGTGGACCCGTATGACGGCGTCCCACTCCCCCTCCGACATGGAGAAGACCATTCGGTCGCGCAGGATGCCCGCGTTGTTGACGAGGACGTCCAGCCTGCCGAACTCGGTGATGGCCAACTCGACCAGCTCACGGGCCTGTTGGTGATCGGCGACGTCTCCGGTGTGGGCGGTCGCCGTACCGCCCGCCGCACGGATCTCGGCGGCGACCTCCTCGGCGGGGGTGGCGGACGCCTCGCCGGAGCCGTCCCGGCCGCTCTGCCCGTAGTCGTTGACGACGACGGCCGCGCCGAGCCGGGCCAGCTCCAGCGCCTCGACCCGGCCCAGACCACGCCCCGCGCCCGTGACGATCGCGGCGAGCCCCTCAAGTGGCAGTGACATCAGCGCTCTCCACCCTCAACTCTCGTCCTCCGGTTCTCAGATCTCGATGCACGTACGCAGCGAGGTTCCCGTGCGCATCTGGTCGAGGGCCTCGTTGATGCCGGCGAGCGGCACACGGTGGGTGATGAGGCCCGCGAGGTCGACGCGTCCGGCGCGCCAGAGGGCGATCGTGCGCTCGTAGGACCGCAGGACGTCGCCGCCGCCGTACATGGACGGCAGGATGCGCTTCTCGTCGAAGAACAGCTCGAACATGTTGAGTTGGAGGTTGTCGTCCATGGCGCCCGCGCCGACGACGACCATGGTGCCGCCGCGCCGGGTGGTGTCGTAGGCGGTGCGGGCGGTGGTGGAGCGGCCGACGACCTCGAAGACGTAGTCGAACCCCTCGCCGGCGGTGATCTGTTGCTTGGCGTCGGCCAGCTCCTCCGGCGAAACGGCCTTCGTGGCACCGAACTTGAGCGCGGACTCCCGGCGCGAGAGCACCGGGTCGACGGCGACGATCTCGGCGGCGCCCTGGAGTCGCGCTCCCTGTATCGCGGAGATGCCGACGCCTCCGCAGCCGATGACGGCGACCGACGAACCGGCCTGCACGTCCGCGGTGTTGAGGGCGGCGCCGAGTCCGGTGGTGACCCCGCAGCCGATGAGGGCGGCGATGTCGAAGGGCACGTCGTCGGGGATGGGTACGGCGCAGCCGGCGGCCACGACGACCTCCTCGGCGAAGGTGCCGGTGCCTGCCATGCCGAAGACATCGCCGCCGGGGCGACGGAAGTTGGG
This sequence comes from Streptomyces sp. NBC_01390, assembly GCF_045040105.1. Lineage (NCBI taxonomy): Bacteria > Bacillati > Actinomycetota > Actinomycetes > Kitasatosporales > Streptomycetaceae > Streptomyces > Streptomyces sp. NBC_01390. The sequence continues at coordinate 3,692,357 of NZ_CP109551.1, forward strand.
GGTGCCCGCGTTCATGAACCCGGCGAGACACAGTTCGGTCTGGCCGCGCTTGCAGGCGGGACACTCACCGCAGGCGGGCAGCCAGCAGACGACGACCCGGTCACCGGCCTTCACATGGCTTACGCCCTCCCCGACTTCGAGGATCTCCCCGGCGCCCTCGTGGCCGGGGACGAAGGGCGCGGGTTGCGGCAGTACGCCGTTCATCGCGGAGAGGTCCGAGTGGCACAGCCCGGTGGCCCGTACCCGGATCCTCACCTTGCCGGGGCCGAAGCCCACGGCCTCGACGTCGTCGAGGACGTCGAGCTTGTCCTGCCCGATCTCGTGCAGTACGGCTGCGCGCATGATGCGGCTCCCCTCAGGAACGTGCTTGGCTCAACCCACGTGTGTGCGGTTCAGTTCACGAGTGTTCGACGACGGTGTCGGCCAGTACGGGCGCGTCGTCCCGCTCGACGGCGGTGACCGACACCTGGACGCGGTCCGGCTCGGGCGTCCACATCCGGATGCGCAGGGTCTCCCCGGGGAACACGACCCCGGCGAAGCGGGTGCGGTACGCGCGGACCCGGCCGACGTCCCCGCCGAGCACCGTGTCGACGACCGCCTTGAGTGTCATGCCGTAGGTGCACAGCCCGTGCAGGATGGGCCGCTCGAACCCGGCGCGTGCGGCGAACTCGGGGTCGGCGTGCAGGGGGTTCCAGTCGCCGGAGAGCCGGTAGAGCAGCGCCTGGTCCTCCCGGACGGTCCGCTCGACGACCTTCGCGGGCTCGACGTCGGGCGTCGGGAGCCGGTTCGAGGGCCCCCTGTCGCCGCCCCAGCCGCCCTCTCCCCGGACGAAGATCTGCGCGTCGCTCGTCCACAACGGGCCCTCGTCGTCCGCGACTTCGGTGCGCATGACGAGGATCGCCGCGCTGCCCTTGTCGTACACGGCGGCGATGCTCCCGGTGGCGCGCGCCCTGCCCTCGACCGGGATCGGGCGGTGCAGCTCGATGCTCTGGCCGCCGTGCAGGACGTGGGCCAGGTCGACGTCGACGCCGGGCATGGAGAGGCCGCTGATCACGTCCGGGGAGTCGTTGCCGGCGACGGTGGCGAAGCTGGGCAGGACGTGCAGCCGGGATTCGAGGGTGTAGCGCAGCTCACCGGGATCGATGGCGGGGACACCGGCGCCGATGCCGAGGTGGTAGAGCTGGACGTCCTTGCGACCCCAGGCGATCTCTGCGGACCGGGGTTCGGCGGCGACGGCCTTGGCGGCGTCAATGGGCATGGGTCTCCTGATGCTTGCGTGACGGGCGAGTCGTAGGACTGAGACCTCGGTACGACCGTCCGCACCGTCGGCCGTACCGAGGTCGATACGGGCCGATCTAGAACGCGTTCCAGTCCGGCGCCCCCTGTTGTATAGCCGAGCGGTCCCGAGTTGTGAATACTCCTGACACTGTGTCAGGTATGCGGTCCGGCGGCCGGGTGACGGGAGCCCGGCACTCCGGGGCAGGACACAGGACAGGGCACGGGGAAGGACACGGGCAGGACATTTGTCCTGCCGAAGTCCGTACATCGGCATCTGCCCGGCCCGACGCTCGCTTCGTACGCTGTCGTCCATGTTCTGGATGCGAAAGGCCGCCTGTCAGGTGAGCGACTGGCGGGCCGAGCGGGTGCGCTGGCGGGCGGACATGGAGCGGTACAAGGCCGCCAAGCGTGCCGCGCGGAAGGCCGGTGTGCCTGAACCGGAGAACCCCGGGCCGCCGCCCACCGGCTTCTCCCTGCTGCCCTGGCTGCTGATGGGCATGGGCTCCTTCTCCAACCTCCTCCAGGGCCGGACCCCGCTGCCCTGGATCGGCGCGGTGGGCCTCCTCGTCTTCAACTCCCTCTACATCTACGTCACGTTCCGCGCCTTCGTGAAGCAGACCCGGGACGCCCGGTCGACACGGGTGGCCCTCGTCGTGATGGGCGCGGTGACCTGCGCCCTGGCGATCGTGTACGGCGGCAGCTGGCTGTACTTCTTCCCGCTGCTCGGGCTGGCTACGGGCGCGGTGATGCGGGGCCCGTGGCTGGGCCGCACCGGACTCGCCCTCACCGCCCTCGCGGCGGGCGTCTCCGCGGTGCGGGACGGCTGGGACGCGCTGAACGTGGCGTACGGAACCTTCCTGTCGACGATGGTGACGGCCGCGATCCTTTCCCTGAGCGAGGCCGTACGTGAACTGCGGGCGGCGCGTGAGGAGTTGGCGCACCGGGCGGTCGAGGAGGAACGGCTGCGCTTCTCCCGCGACCTGCACGATCTGCTGGGCCACACCCTGTCGGTGATCGTGGTGAAGTCGGAGGCGGCCCGTCGTCTGGCGCCCCGGAACATGGACGCGGCCCTGCTCCAGATCACCGACATCGAGTCGGTGGGCCGCCAGGCCCTGACGGAGATCCGCGAGGCGGTGACCGGCTACCGGCAGGGCAGCAGCCTGGCCATGGAACTGGACCGGGCGGACTCGGCCCTGACGGCGGCGGCCGTCACTCCGGCGATCCACCGCTCGGGCCCGCCCCTGTCGCCGGCGGCGGAGGCGCTGCTGGGGTGGGTGGTACGGGAGGCGGTCACGAACGTCCTGCGGCACAGCGGCGCCACCCGATGCGAGATCACGGTGGAGGGAGCGGGTACGGAGGAGGCGGTTACGGAGGGGGCGAGGCCGCAGGGAGCCGAGGGCACCGTCGGAGGCCCAACGGGCATGGGCGGCTCGGGTGCGGCTGGCACGGACGCGGGCAGCACAGGCCCAGGCGGCACAGGCGCGGGCGCAAACGCCGGCGGCACGGTGAAAACGGTGCGCCTGACGATCGCCGACAACGGGACAGGCCTGGCGGCGCCCATGGCGTCCACGCGGCCGGGCGTCGGCGGTACGGGGCTCAAGGGGCTCACGGAACGCCTGGCGGCGGTGGGAGGCTCGCTGTCGGCGGCCCCGATGCCGCAGGGCGGGTTCCTGGTGACGGCCGAACTGCCCGACCTGGCGGTCGAGTCCCCGCCTCTCTCCCAGCTCAGCCCCCATGTCCGCCCTACCCTTACCCCGTGAACGAGATGCCCCGGGATCACCGTCCCGCGAAGTCCATCAGAGTCCTCCTCGCCGAGGACCAGCAAATGATGCGAGGCGCGCTCGCCCTGCTGCTCGGGATGGAGCCGGACATCAAGGTCGTCGCCCAGGTCGGGGCCGGTGACGCGATCGTCGACGCGGCGCTGCTCCACCGCCCTGACGTGGCCCTCCTCGACATCGAGCTGCCCGGGATCAGCGGTCTGGACGCCGCCGCGCTGCTCCGCGACGAGGCCCCGGACTGCCGGGTGCTGATCCTGACCACCTTCGGCCGCCCCGGCTATCTGCGCCGGGCCATGGAGGCGGGGGCCGCCGGGTTCCTCGTCAAGGACGGTCCCGTGGAGGAGCTGGCGGCGGCGATCCGACGGGTACTGACCGGGGAGACGGTCATCGACCCCGCCCTTGCCGCCGCCGCGCTCAGCGCCGGGCCCAATCCGCTCTCGGGGCGGGAGTGCGACGTACTGAACGCCTCGGTGGACGGGGCGACGGTCGCCGATGTCGCCGCGAAGCTCCACCTCTCCGAGTCGACGGTCCGCAACTACCTCTCGGCCGCCATCGGCAAGACGGGGACCCGCAACCGGACGGAGGCGGTGAGGGAAGCGCGCCAGCAGGGATGGCTGTAGGCGTCGGTGTCGGTCTGACGAATCTCGCCCCCACCGCCCCTACCCGTCCGATCCTCGGGGACTCCGCCCCCGAACACCCCCGTATCGTGCCGACCGCGCTCGCCCTCAAGCTCCACCCAGCGCCCAGGGAATCCCCGGACGGGCTGGAGGCCTCACTCAGTGACCTTCACCGACTTGTACTCCCTCCCCTCCCCCGCCAGGCACACGAACCAGGCAGCCTGTGAACCCGGGACCGACCTGATCGCCGGATCCTGGATGTTGTCCATCGTGGAGTACGGGACCTTGCGGGCGACCGTCGTCGTGCCGTCGTCCCAGGTGCAGGTGACTGCCCTGGCCGTGGGGGCCACCTGGCCGATCACCAGACGGTTACGCGTGTCGGTATCGCCGGAGACATTCGGTTCCAGAGGTACCGCGGCGGACTGTATGTCTTTACCCGCCATGTCGGCGCCCTTGCCGATCTCGCCCAGCATGAGCGGCGACTTGACTCCGTCGAAGTCTCTGTTGACGAAGAACGAGGCCTTCCCCACAAGCTCCTTGGGTGTCTTCGCGTCCGACGGCTTCACCCCGCGCTCAGCCATGGCACTGATCTGCCGCTTCGCCTCCGCCTCGTTCCGCGGTGCTCCCCAGATGCCGATGTCGACCCACCACTCCCTGCCCCGGTCCGTACCCGACGCGAGCGTGGTCCACTGCGGCGCGTACAGGCGGCGCTCCGCCGGCGACGGTGGCCGAGTCTCCGGCTGAGTCGCCTGGGTCACTCGGTCACCGTCGCCACCACCGATGCCCGCCAGGGCCAGGGTTCCCGTCGACGCGGCGATCGCCAGGGCCGCCGCTGTCGCCACCGCCCAGCGGCGGGCCCTGCGGCGTCGGCCGCCGCGGACCACCGCCTGGTAGGGGGCTATGCCGATCTCGACCCCGTCCGCCGCGCCGGCCAGCAGGAAGGTGATGTCCGAGTGTGCGGTGTCCCCGTGTGCCACCTGTGCCATGTCCTGGTTCTTCTCCCGGTCCGCGCCCATCACTTCCGCCCTCCGTGTGTCACCGTCTCCGCCAGGCCCGGTATGGCGCGGAGTTTCGCGATCCCCTTGGCCGTGTTGCTCTTCACCGCGCCCACAGAGCAGCCCATCGCCTGTGCGGCCTGCGTCTCGGTCAGGTCCTCCCAGTACCGCAGCACCACCGCCTCCCGCTGCCGGGGCGGCAACTGGGCCAGCGCCTTGAGCAGCGCCCCGCGGTCGTCGGCCCTGGCAATGTGGTCGCCGGTGTCGGGCAGCTCGTGCGCCAGGCCCTCGTCGTCCTTGGGTGCCAGGAACTCCTTGAGCCGCCTGCGGTGCTTGCGGGCGTGCGCGTTGATCATCACGCGCCGCACATACGCCTCGGGGTCATCGGCCGAACCGACTCTCCGCCAGGCCACATAGACCTGCTCCAGCGTCGACTGGACCAGGTCCTCCGCCGCGTGCTGCTCCCCCGTGAGCAGAAACGCCGTACGCAGCAGCCGTGGCCAGCGGCCGATGACGAAGCCCTGAAACTCCTCGTCCCGAGTCACTTCTCGATCCCGTTCCCCCATGAGCACCTCCTAGATGTTCAAAGGAGTCCATGAGCCGCCCGAACCGTTGCCCCGATCCCAGAACATTTTCCGCATCCCGGCAGGAGGGCAGACGTGACGGCGGATCAGATCCCCATGAGCGGGTCAAGGATTAGTTAGTACGCCAAAACATCGGAATAGTTGCCCAGGCACACGGGTTCATCACTCACGTAACCCGCAGACCACCCCGCCCGGACCCGCCTGGAGGCTCCACCCCATGACGCACACGACGACCGACCGACCCGCCGGCGAAACCGGCAGAACGGGCGGGGCCATCGTCCCGGTGCTCGCCTTCGCGGGCATTGTTGTCGCGGTCATGCAGACCCTGCTCGTCCCCGTCATCAAGGACCTGCCCCAGCTGCTGAGCACCTCGCCCAGCAACGCCACCTGGGTGCTGACCTCGACGCTCCTCACCGGAGCCGTGGCCACGCCGATCATGGGCCGGCTCGGTGACCTGTACGGCAAGCGACGCCTGCTGATCGCCAGCCTCTCCGTGATGGTGGTCGGCGCCCTGATCAGCGCGCTCACCAGCGACCTGCTGATCATGATCGTGGGACGCAGCCTCCAGGGCTTCGCCATGGGTGCCATACCCCTCGGCATCGGTCTGATGCGCGACCTGCTGCCCCGCGAGAAGCTCCCCTCGGCGATGGCCCTGATGAGCTCCTCCATCGGCATCGGCGGCGGCCTCGCCCTCCCCCTCGCCGCGCTGACCGCCCAGCACTCCGACTGGCACGCCCTCTTCTACGGCGCCGCCGGTCTCGGCGCCCTCGCCATCGTCCTCACCCTGCTCGTCGTACCCGAGTCCCGGATGCGCGCCGAGGGTACCTTCGACGTGCTCGGGGCCATCGGACTCTCCGTCGGCCTCGTCCTCTTCCTGCTGCCGATCACCAAGGGCAGCGACTGGGGCTGGACCTCCGGCACCACGCTCGGCCTGTTCGGCGCGTCCGCCGTCGTACTGCTCCTGTGGGGCGTGCTGGAGCTGCGCCTGGAGGCCCCGCTGGTGGACCTGCGGACCACCGCCCGGCCCGCCGTCCTCTTCACCAACCTCGCCTCGATCATGGTCGGCGTCTCCTTCTTCGTCGTCTCGCTCGTCCTGCCCCAGCTCCTCCAGTTGCCCACCTCCACCGGCTACGGCCTCGGCCAGTCGATGGTCATGGCGGGCCTGATCGTGGCACCGCTCGGCCTGACGATGATGCTCACCGCCCCCGTCTACGCGCGGTTGTCCGCGAAGTACGGGCCCAAGGTGACGCTGATCCTCGGCCTGCTGATCATCGCGATCGGCTACGGCGCCGGCCTCGGCCTGATGAGCGCCGCGTGGCAGTCCCTTGTCATCGCGGTGGTGCTGGGCGCGGGCATCGGCCTCGCCTACTCCTCGCTCCCCGCCCTCATCGTCGGCGCGGTCCCGGCCTCCGAGACCGGCGCGGCCAACGGCCTCAACACCCTGATGCGTTCCATCGGTACGTCGGTGTCCAGCGCCGTCATCGGCATGGTGCTCGCCAACACCGCGAACCATGTGGGCGGCGTCGCCGTCCCCACCATGCACGGCTTCCGTGTCTCCTTCCTCATCGCCACGGGCGCGGTGGCGGTCGGCCTGCTGCTGGCCCTGTTCCTGCCGGGCCGGCGCCCGGCGAACAAGCCGCAGCTGCGGGCCAGCAGCGAGGAGGACGCCGTGCTCGCGCGGGCCGACGAGGTGCTTGACGCCGGGTTCCGTGGGCGGGTTCTGGACGCGGACGGCAGTCCTGTCGCCCGGGCCAAGGTCACGTTGATCGACCAGCGTGGTCGTCAGGCGGGGGCGACGCTTTCGGAGGCGGACGGCAGCTATGCGGTTGCCGTCCCGGCGCAGGGGGCGTACGTGCTGGCCGCGCGGGCCTTCGGCCATGGGCCGTTCGCCTCGTCCGCGACGCATGCGGGTGTGGTGGGGGCGGTTGAGCTGGACCTGTCCTTGCCTGAAGAGACAGTCAGCGCGTAGGCGCTGCGCGCCGGGGGCGTCGGGGGTGTGTTTTTGACTGCCGGCCCGCTGTGGCTGGTCGCGCAGTTCCCCGCGCCCCTGTAGGTGCGCGCCGGGCCGGGGGTGGGGGGTTGCGTTTTGACTGCCCGCCCGCTGTGGCTGGTCGCGCAGTTCCTCGCGCCCCTATGGGGCGCGTCCCTGGGGGCGTGCCCCCGTCGTCAACGTCGCTCGGGGTGTGCGGCAGCATGAGGGGGACCGCCCGCTCGTACGGCCGAGAGGAACTCCATGACCGTCGCAGTGCCGAAGCCCGAGATTGTGGCTGCTTTCGAGGCGGCCAAGGGGTTCATGCCTGCCCGGGAAGGGCTGGCGCTGTACTCGGCCGCTGTTGAGGCGGGGGTGCTCGGGTTGCCGTTGGTGGAGGTCGGGACGTACTGCGGGCGTTCTACGGTCCTGCTCGCCGACGCGGCCCGGGCGGCCGGGGTCACCGCGGTGACCGTCGATCATCACCGGGGCAGCGAGGAGCAGCAGCCGGGGTGGGAGTACCACGACCCGGAGACCGTCGACCCCGAGCTCGGTGTCATGGACACCCTTCCGGCCTTCCGGCGCACGCTCCACGCGGCCGGGCTGGAGGACCACGTCATCGCGGTCGTCGGGCGGTCTCCGCAGGTGGCGCGGATCTGGAGCTCGCCGGTCGGCTTCGTCTTCATCGACGGCGGCCACACCGACGAGCACGCCACCGCCGACTACGAGGGCTGGGCCCCGCACGTCGCGCCGGGCGGCCTCCTGCTCATCCACGACGTCTTCCCCGAGCCCGAGGACGAGTTCACCGGCCAGGCCCCCTACCGCGTCTACCTCCGCGCCCTCGCCTCCGACGCCTTCACGGAGATCTCCGCGACCGACTCGCTGCGCGTCCTGCGGCGAACGGGCACCGGGATCTGAGGCCCCGGTTAGAGTCGCTGTCGTGTCGTACGCAGGCCCCGGCTTCGAGCCGCCCCAGCCCCCTCGTTCCTCTCTGCGCCGTCCGCTGGCCGTCGCCCTCGCCGTGGTGGTGCTGGGTGGGGCGGGCGGGTGGTTCGTCTGGGAGGCCTTCGCCGACGACGGTAGTGGTGGCGGTGACGGCACGGGCAACTCGCTGTCCAGTGGCGCCTACGAACCCCTGTCACCGATCGAACCGCCCGGCTTCAGCGAGCCCAGCGAACCCGCCGCTCCCCTCGCGGGCAAGGTCGTCGTCATCGACCCCGGACACAACCCCGGCAACTTCAAGCACACCGCGGAGATCGCCCGCAAGGTGAACATCGGGACGAACTCGAAGGAGTGCGACACCACCGGCACCGCCACCAACAGCGGTTACACGGAGGCCGAGTTCACCCTCGATGTCGCGCGGCGACTGCGGACGGTGCTCGAACAGCAGGGCGCCACCGTGAAGTTCACCCAGGACGGTGACCCGTCCCACTACGCCTTCGGACCCTGCGTGGACGAGCGTGCCCGGATCGGGAACGCCGCGCACGCCGACGCCGTCGTCTCCATCCACGCCGACGGGAGCGCGCAGGGCAACCGCGGGTTCCATGTGATCCTGCCGGGGACGGTCCACCAGGGCGCCGCCGACACCAGGCCGATCATCGCCTCCTCCCGGCTGCTCGGCGAGCGCGTCAAGGCCGGGTTCGCCCGCGAGACCGGCTCCGCGCCTTCCAACTACATCGGTGACGGCACCGGTCTCGACACCCGCACGGACCTGGGCGGTCTCAATCTGTCAACGGTTCCGAAGGTGTTCATCGAGTGCGGCAACATGCGCGACAGCAAGGACGCGGCCCTGCTGACCAGCGGGGCTTGGCGGCAGAAGGCGGCACAGGGCCTCTCTGAGGGAATCGTGAGTTTCCTGCGCGGGTCGTGATCAACGCGTGCATCCCGGCGGACAGTCCACATGAGCGGACGATAATGTCGTGCCCCTAAGCACGATGGATTGACGGCCGCCCGAGCACGGATGGCCGACCGACCGAATGACGACGACGACACGACCTACGAAGGACCTGAGGACCTGAAGTGAATATCCGCTCCCTCACTCGAGGCGACGGCGTGGTGATCGGAGCAGCGGTGTTGCTGTTCATCGCGTCGTTCCTCGACATCTTCTCCGTCGACGGCGCCACGGGCCTCGACATGCCGAGCGCCTGGTCCAGTGGGCCGGTTCTGATGGGCGTCGTCCTCGCCGGCCTCATCGGTGCCGCGCTCGTCGTGGTGTCGCACGGTCTGCCGCAGGTGCCGAAGGTCGCGGGCATCGAGCTCGGCCAGTTCGGTGTCGCCTTCACCGTCTTCGCCGCCTGGAGCGCGCTCGGCAACGTCTTCGACCCGGCGGGCGGCGCGAACAACGTCGGCGACAGTGCCAGTTCGGGCCCGGACGCCGGCACCGGTCTGATCCTCGCCCTCGTCGCCACGGTCGTCATGGCGGGCGCCGCAGTGGCCACCCCCCTGGTCCCGGCCCTCAAGGGCGCCCTGATCGGCGCCCCCAAGCCTGCCGCCCCGCAGCCCTACGGTGGCCAGCCCTACCCCGGTGGCCAGCCCCAGGGCGGCTACGGCTACCCGGGTGCCGGTGCGCAGCAGCAGCCGTACAGCGGCCAGCCGCAGACCGGTCAGCCCTTCGGGGCTGGTGCCGGTGCCGCCCAGCCGCAGCAGGCGCAGCCGCCGGCCGCGGACTTCTCCCCGTTCTGGTTCGCCGTGCCGGTGCCGCGTGCGCTGTTCGCGGAGGACGGTTCGCCGACGCCGATCGCCGAACTGGCCCCCGGTACCTGGTACCTGGCCGTCGAGCAGCGCGGTCAGAGCCTCATCGCCCAGACGCAGGACGGCCGTCGAGGTGTTCTGCAGGACACCTCCGGCATCCAGCGCGGATAACACCAGCTGCGGGATACGTCGGCTCCGGCCCCTTGCCCTTCCGGGCAGGGGGCCGTTGTCGTACAGTCGCCGCCAGCGTCAACACAGCTGACGGTCCGTCAGGAGGCAGGCATGCGGCTCGGTCTCGCGCTCGGCTACTGGGGTCGTGGTCCCTCCCCGGACCATGTGCCGCTCGCCCAGGAGGCCGAACGGCTCGGCTACGACTCCGTGTGGACCGCCGAGTCCTGGGGCTCGGACGCGTTCACCCCGCTGACCTGGATCGCGGCACAGACGTCAAGGATCAAGCTGGGTACGGCTGTTGCCCAGATGGCGGCCCGCTCACCGACGACCACCGCGATGCACGCCCTCACCCTCGACCATCTCTCCGGCGGACGCGTCATGCTCGGGCTGGGGCTCTCCGGCCCGCAGGTCGTCGAGGGCTGGTACGGGCGTCCGTTCCCGAAGTCGCCGCTCACCGCGACCCGGGAGTACGTCGATGTCGTACGCCAGGTCCTGCGCCGCGAGGCCCACGTCCGGCTGGCCGGGAGCTATCACCCCCTCCCGTACGACGGCCCGGACGGCACCGGTATCGGCAAGCCGCTCAAGTCGATCACCCACCCCCTGCGGGCCCAACTCCCCGTGCTGCTCGGCGCGGAGGGGCCCAAGAACATCGCCCAGACCGCCCGTATCGCCGACGGCTGGCTGCCCCTGTACTGGTCCCCGCTGCGGGCCGGGGTGTACGAGGAGCCGCTGAGCGGTGCCGGGGAGGGGTTCCTCGTCGCGCCGATGGCGCAGGCCCGCGTCTGTGCCGACGTCTCCGAGGGGCTGCTGCCCGTGAAGACGATGCTCGGCTTCTACATCGGCGGGATGGGACACGCGGCCCGCAACTTCCACGCCGATCTGATGGCGCGCATGGGGTACGAGGAGGAGGCCCGGCGGATCCAGGAGCTGTTCCTCGCCGGACGGCGGGAGGAGGCCGTGCTCGCCGTGCCGGATGCCTTCGCCGACGAGATCTCCCTCGTCGGACCGCGTGAACGCATCGCGGAACGGCTGGAGTTGTGGCGCAAGGGGCCGGTGACCGACCTCCTCGTCCTCTCCCCCGACCCGCACACCCTGCGCGTCCTCGCCGAGCTCAACTCCTGACGGCAGGCTGACAACGGCTGGTTTCATACGGGGTTTCGGGGCAATCCGAAGGACATGTCCCCCGAAAATCACCGTGGTGCCAATCAGGCCGGGACGATCATCGCGATCGTCGCCGACGTCATGGCCGTCATCCTCGGCCTCTGGATCCTGATGTACCTGTTGGGCGCCAACCGCGCGAACGACTTCGTGCAGGTCGTCCATGAGGCGGCCGCCTGGCTGGCAGGCTGGTCGCACGACCTCTTCACATTCGACGAGCAGTGGGCCCGGGTCGTCGCCGGCTACGGACTGGCCGCCGTCGTCTACCTGTTCGTGGGCCACGCCATCGCCAACCGCATCAACCGTCACTGAGCGATACGGTCGGGCGCCCGGCGCCCCGACAGGGGCGCGGGGAACCGCGCGACCAGCCACAACGCACCCGCAGCTCTACGGACAGCAGTCCGGGTCCAGCCCCCTGGGCAACAACCAGCCCCCGAACACCGCACACGTCGCCTCATGACCGCCAAGTGCCGCGACAGCGAGAAGCAGTGAACCCGCCGTCCAGGTGGTGAGTTCGCGCGGCCAGATCGTCTCGGCGTCGAACACGTAGCCCGTCCAGTACAGGCCGCTCTCCTCGTCGCGCAGGTGCTGGATCGACTGGAGGATCTCCAGGGCACGGTCGGACTCGCCCACCGCCCAGAGGGCCAGGGCGAGTTCGGCCGACTCGCCGCCCGATACCCACGGGTTGGGCACGACGCAGCGCACCCCGAGGCCGGGGACGACGAAGCGTTCCCAGCTCTCCTCGATACGGGACTTGGACTCCGGAGCCGTCAACGCGCCGCCCAGGACCGGGTAGTACCAGTCCATCGAGTAGCGGTCCTTGTCGAGGAACCGCTCGGGGTGCCGGCGGATCGCGTGCCGCAGCGCGCCCACCGCCAACTCCCAGTCCGGCTGCGGCTCTTCGCGTTCCTCGGCGATGGCGAGCGCGCAGCGCAGGGCGTGGTGGATGGACGAACTGCCCGTCAGCAGCGCGTCCTTGACCTCGGTGCCGTCGTCCTCGCGCTTCCACCCGATCTCGCCGCCGGGCTGCTGCAGCTGGAGGACGAACTCGACGGCGGCGAAAACCGTCGGCCACATCCGGTCCAGGAAGTTGTCGTCGCCGGTGGACAGATAGTGGTGCCAGACGCCGACCGCTATGTAGGCGACGAAGTTGGTCTCCCGCCCCCGGTCGGTGACGGCGTCCGCGTCCCCGTCCGCGTACGCGGCGTACCAGGAGCCGTCCTGGACCTGGTGTGCGGCCAGCCACAGGTACGCCCGCTCGGCGGCCTCGTGCTCGCCGGCCGCGTCCAGGGCCATCGCGGCCTCGGTGTGGTCCCACGGGTCGAGATGGTGCCCCCGGAACCACGGGATGGCCCCGTCCTCCCGCTGCTCCGCGAGGATCCCGCGGACGGTGAGGGCGGCCTGCTCGGCGGTGAGGACCCCGGGCAGGACGAGGTGTTCTGTCCGGGGGGTCGTCACTTGGCGGCCACCTCGGCTTCGGAGTTGGAGAGGTTCGGGAGGTGCGGCTTCGTCGCGTACGCCACGAAGCTCTTGCCGATCAGCGGGTTCAGCGCCTGCTCGGCGACCCGGGTGGCCAACGGTTTCTTCATGATGTCCCAGACCAGCAGCTTGTGGTAGGCGCGCACCGGCAGCACCTTGTCGTTGTCCACGCCGAACGCGCACTTCAGCCACCAGTACGGCGAGTGGAGCGCGTGGGCGTGGTGGGTGCCGTAGGGGTTCAGTCCCGCTTCCCGGATCTTCGCGAGCAGTTCGTCCGCCTTGTAGATGCGGATGTGGCCGCCCTCGACCTCGTGATAGGCGTCGGAGAGGGACCAGCAGATCTTCTCGGGCCCGTAGCGCGGCACGGTGATCGCGATCCGGCCGCCGGGCTTCAGTACCCGGACCATCTCCGCGAGGACACCCTTGTCGTCCGGGATGTGCTCCATGACCTCGGAGATGATCACGACGTCGAAGGACTCGTCGGGGAACGGCAGTGCCAGGGCGTTGCCCTCCATGGCCGTCGCGGTGGCCCCGGCGGGCGCCTCGCCGGCCTCCTTCATCGCCGCGAACCACTTGGCGACCTCGCGGATCTCGTCGCCGTTCTGGTCGAGCGCCACGACCTGGGCACCACGCCGGTAGCACTCGAACGCGTGCCGCCCGGCCCCGCAGCCGAGGTCCAGGACGCGGTCGCCCGGCGCCAGCGGGAACCGGGTGAAGTCGACGGTCAGCACGAAGTCCTGCTTTCGCGGTCGGGGGATTCGAGTGGGGGGTTGGACGAGGCCGCCGTCACCGGGACGACACCGGCCAGGGTGTTCGGGCCGGCCTTCGCGCGGGCCAGGGCCTCGCGGTAGTGCGCTGCCGTGCCCTCCGCCGCTCGGGCCCAGGTGAAGCGGGCCAGTACGCGTTCGCGGCCGGCCCGGCCCAGCCGTGCCCGCAACTCCGGGTCGGCGAGGAGGGTGGCCAGGGCGGTGGCCAGTGCCCCGGGGTCGCCCGGCGGAACCGCCAGGCAGGTCTCGCCGTCGGGGCCGGCCACCTCCGGGATCGCTCCGCCGGTGGTGGCGACCAGCGGCGTACCGGTGGCCATCGCCTCGGCCGCCGGCAGCGAGAAGCCCTCGTACAGGGACGGTACGCAGGCGATCTCCGCCGAACGCACCAGGCCGACGAGTTCCGCGTCCGAGATGCCCTTCACGAACTCGACGGCGCCTTCGAGGCCGTACCGCTCGATGGCCTGGGCGACGGGCCCGTCCTCGGCACGCTTGCCGACGACCACGAGGTGGGCCGCGGGATGTTCCGTACGTACCTTCGCGAGCGCCTCGACGAGGTACACCAGCCCCTTGAGGGGAACGTCCGCGCTGGACGTGGTCACGATGCGGCCCGGTACCTGGCGTACCGCCGGGTCGGGTGAGAAGAGGTCGGTGTCCGCGCCGATGTGCACGACGTGGATGCGGCTCTCCCGTACGCCGAGATGGTCGACGATCTCCTGGCGCGAGGTACCCGAGACGGTGAGCACGGACGGCAGCCGGCGCGCCACCCGCTTCTGCATACGGGTGAAGCCGTACCAGCGCCGTACGGACATCCGCCGGCGCCTGCTGTCGGCCGCGTCCAGGTCCAACTGCCGGTCCACGGTGATCGGGTGGTGGATGGTGGTGACGAGCGGCGCACCTATGTCGCCCAACAGCCCGTACCCGAGCGTCTGGTTGTCGTGCACGACGTCGAACTCACCGCTGCGGGCGCGCAGTTGACGGCGGGCACGCAGGGAGAAAGTGAGCGGTTCGGGAAAGCCGCCGGTCCACATCGTCGCGACTTCGAGCGCGTCGATCCAGTCGCGGTACTCGCCACGCCCCGGAGTGCGGAAGGGGTCGGGCTGGCGGTACAGGTCGAGGCTGGGCAGCTCGGTGAGGGCGGGGTCAGGACCGGGACCGGGTGCCCGCCCCTCGCGTCCGTCGAGCACGTCCAGCACCGGGTACGGCTGGGAGCCGATGACCTCGACGCGGTGACCGAGCCGGGCCAGTTCGCGGGACAGATGGCGTACGTAGACGCCCTGTCCGCCGCAGAACGGGTTCCCTTTGTAGGTCAGAAGTGCGATGTTGAGCGGTCGCTCGCCGTCCGCTGCAGGATCCCCCGGAGGGCCTGCCTCGCTGGCCTCGGCCGTCACTCCCGGCCCCCTTCTCCCCACGGTTTCCCGCGAGACTACGACGGGACGCTAATCTAGAACAAGTTTCAGACTTGATCGTTCAGGAGGCTCCGAATCTACCGGCAGGTAGGTCGGCTGTGAGCAGTGGATCAGGTGATTCGCGCCACGGCGGACGCACAACGCGAAGTGCCATGCTGCCGACTGTTCGCCGACACACGACTGACCGATCGCCGCCCGACGACCGAGCGATCACCGACTGTCACGGAACGGGACCCATGCCTGCCGACGCGAAGGTGGAAGCACACACGGCGCGACCGAGTTCGCCGCCGCCCTCCGCTCCGCTCACGGAGCGGCAGGAGGCCCGTCGGCGCCGGATCCTGCACGCGAGCGCGCAGTTGGCGAGCCGGGGCGGGTTCGACGCGGTGCAGATGCGGGAGGTCGCGGAGTCCTCGCAGGTCGCGCTCGGCACGCTCTACCGGTACTTCCCGTCCAAGGTCCATCTGCTGGTCGCCACGATGCAGGACCAGTTGGAACACATGCACGGCACGCTGCGCAAGAAGCCCCCGACGGGCGAGACGGCGGCGGAGCGGGTGGCGGAGACGTTGATGCGCGCCTTCCGCGCTCTGCAGCGTGAGCCGCATCTGGCGGACGCGATGGTGCGGGCGCTGACCTTCGCGGACCGCAGTGTCTCGCCGGAGGTCGACCAGGTCTCCCGCCAGACGACGGCGATCATCCTGGACTCGATGGGGCTGGGAGATCCGGGCCAGGGGCACCCGACTCCCGAGCAGTTGTCGGCGGTTCGCGTCATCGAGCACACGTGGCACTCGGCGCTGGTGACGTGGCTGTCGGGGCGGGCGTCGATCGCGCAGGTGAAGATCGACATCGAGACGGTCTGCCGGTTGATCGACCTGACGGATCCCTCCGGGGAGACGCGGTAAGGGGTTTCGCCCCCGCCGCCCCTACCCGTCCCATCCTGCCCCTGGGGGCTGCGCCCCCAGACCCCCCATCGGCTCTGAACGGGCCTTGTCCTCAATCGCCGGACGGGCTGAAGGTGCGGGCCTGCGCTGGAGGGTGCGGCCCGGCTCTGGAGACGTGCGGCCTGGGCTGCAGAAGCGGTGGGGGCGGGTGGGTGGGAAAGAAGCCGGTCTCAGCCCCGCCCCACCCGCCGCCAGTCCCTGATCAGATCTCGGGCAGGCCGGAAGCGGCGCGGTCGGCTTCGATCAGGTCGCTGAGCAGCGTGACGGTGGCTGCGGCAAGGCTCTGCAAGGGGAGGTCGGGGGCCGCCTCGTTCTCGAATGCGTGCCGAACGGTCTGCGCGAGCAACTCGGCGCGCTGCGCCAGGCCGTCCGCCGGGGTCGGGCCCTCGACGTGCAGGAAGCCTTCGAAGGTCGCCTGGTAGGCGTAGCCGATCTCGTCCGCGCTCAGGTCGTCGCGGAGCAGGCCGTGCTCGGCGAGCAGCGCGAGGTAGCCGCGCGCCATCGCGGCGTGCCGGTCGTCGCGGGCCGTGTCGGGCGAGCCGGTCAACCTGCCAAGCAGGTGGGAGTCGCCCAGGAGCAGCCCGCGTAGCAGCGGACGGTCCACGATCGCCAGGAAGTACACGCGCGCGAAGTTGTGCAGGAGGCAGGTCCGCGGGTCCCGCTGGAGCGCCTGCTGCACGTCGTCCACCGCCCGGAGCACCTCACGCGCGAAGACCGCGCCGAACAATTGCTCGCGGGTCTTCCAGTGCAGGTAGACGGTGCCCTTGCCGATGCCCGCCTCGGCAGCCACATCGTCCATGGTCACCCGCCGATAGCCGTGCCGCTTCAGCAGATCCGCCGCGACGTCGAGAATGCGCGCGGCCCGTTCGGCGCGCTGCTGCGGGTCGCGGAGTCGTTCGGCATTGACACTCACATCCCGACTGTATGACCGGATGCGAGATGCCGTCAAACAACATTTACGATTGACGAACTTTCATTATTCGTCATATCGTCACGTCGAGACGGCATCTCGACGACGACAAGGAGCCGAGACATGAACTCCCCCAAGACCCCCAGGACCCTCCGTGGCAAGACCGTCCTGGTCACCGGCGCGACCGGGAACCAGGGCGGCGCCACCTCCCGCCACCTACTCGCGGACGGCTGGCACGTCCGTGCCCTCGTCCGGGACGACACCACGCCGGCGGCTGCCGCACTTGCCGCTGCCGGAGCCGAACTCGTCCGCGGCAACCTGGACGACCGCGCCTCCATCGAGGACGCGGCACGCGGGGCGTACGGGCTCTACAGCGTCCAGGCCGCGAACGACAACGAGCTCAACCAGGGCATCAACGTCGCGGATGCCGCGAAGTCCGCGGGCGTGCGGCATCTGGTCTTCTCGTCCGTCGGCGGCGCGGAGAGCCAGAACCGCTTCTACCAGGAGCAGGGCTGGGGACAGATCGAGAAGTGGCAGATCGAGGAGCACATCCGCGCGCTGGACATACCCACAACGATCCTGCGTCCCGCCGGGTTCATGGAGGACTTCACCAGCCCCGCGCGGTTCTTCCAGAACGGCTCACTGAACGTCCCCTGGCACGACGACCTGGTCATGCAGCTCATCGCCATCGCCGACACCGGCGCCTTCGCCGCCCTGGCCTTCGCCGACCCGGACGCCTACCTGGGCAGGGCCATCGAGATCACCGGCGACCGGCTCACCGCCCCCCAGATTGCCGAAAAGCTCAGCGCTGCGGCCGGACGTCCCGTCCCGCACACCCAGATCCCGGTCGATGTCCTGTGGAAGCACGATCCCGAGGTCGCGAAAGTCTTCACCTGGGCGAACACCACCTACTACGACAGCGACCTCGCCCCGCTGCGCAGGGCCCACCCGGGCGTCATGGACTTCCGCGCCTGGCTCAACCACTCCGGCAGGGCCCGCCTCAAAACACAGTTGGCCGCCACCGCGGACTGACGAGGCCGCTCACACAACGAGGGGCCGAACGGCCCTCGCCGTCGAAACCCCGGACAGCTGGGGTTCAAGGGCGCCCGGTGGACGGACCGAGACAGACGGGCAGGTGGGTGGGTGGGCCCCCTCACTCCTCCGGAGGAAACACCGCCTCCCCACCCTCCAGCAGCGTGATCATGATCGCCTCCACCGGGCAGTTCTCCGCCGCCGCCAGCACCTTCTCGTTGGCGTCCCGGTCCGGTTCGACCGGGTGGGACTGCATCCCGGTGTCGAGGCGGAACCCGTCCGGGGCCCGGTGGACGCACTGGGCCGAGCCGATGCACAGCGAGCGGTCCACCTCCACGTGCCAGCGATCGCCCATGCCCGTTACCCCTCCCAGCCGGCCGGGAGGTGGATCATCTTGTGCTCCAGGAACTCGCTGAAGCCCTCGGGCCCGAACTCCCGCCCCAGCCCCGAGTTCTTGTAGCCGCCGAACGGGCCGAGCATGTCGAGGCTGAACGTGTTCACCGAGTACGTGCCGGTACGGACCTGCCGGGCGACCTCGATGCCGTGCGCGACGTCGGCCGTCCACACGCTGCCGGAGAGCCCGTAGTCGGAGTCGTTGGCGATCTTCACGGCCTCGGACTCGTCGCCGTACGGGAGGAGGCAGATGACCGGGCCGAAGATCTCCTCGCGGGCGATGCGCATCGAGTTGTCGACGTCGCCGAAGAGGGTCGGTTCGACGTACCAGCCTCGGTCGAGGCCGGCCGGGCGTCCGCCGCCGGTGAGGATCTTCGCGCCCTCCTCCTGGCCGATGCGGATGTAGTCGAGGTTGCGCTGCTGCTGGCGCCGCGCGACCAGTGGGCCGACCTGGGTCGCCGGGTCGAGCGGGTCGCCGACCACCAGCGCGCTCGCGGCCTGGGCGAAGGCGTCCGCGAACTCGTCGTAGCGGGAGCGCGGGAGGAGGATGCGGGTCTGGGCGACGCACGCCTGGCCGTTGTTCATCCAGGCCGCGCCGACGATGCCGGGGACGGTGGTGTCGAGGTCGGCGTCGGGGAGGACGACGGCCGCCGACTTGCCGCCCAACTCCAGTGTCACCCGGGTGAGTTGGCGGGAGGCCACCTCCATCACGCGCTTGCCCGCGGCGACCGAGCCGGTGAAGGAGACCTTGTCGATGCCGGGGTGCCCGACGAGGTACTCGCTGACCTCGCGGTCGGCCGGGAGGATGGAGAGGACGCCGGGCGGCAGTCCGGCCTCCTTCGTTATCTCCGCGAGGATGTACGCGTCGAGGGGCGACTCCGGCGACGGCTTCAGGACCGCCGTGCAGCCGGCGAGCAGCGCGGGCGCGAGTTTGGCCGCCGCGGTGAACTGCGGGACGTTCCAGGGGACCACGGCGGCGACGACGCCCACCGGTTCGCGCCGGACGAGGATGCGGCCGAGAACGCCTTCGCGCGACTCCTCGTACGTGAAGTCGCGGGCGACGGTGATCGCCGCGTCCCACACCATCATCGCGCCGAGGGCCTGGGCGAGGATGCTCCAGGAGTACGGGGAGCCGTTCTCGGAGGAGATGACGCGGCCGATCTCCTCGTAGCGTGCGGCGATTCCGTCCTTGATGCGGGTGACGACGGCGATCCGCTCGTCGAGGGTCATCCTCGGCCAGGGTCCCTCGTCGAAGGCGGTGCGCGCGACGGCGACGGCCCGGTCGACGTCGGCCCGCGACGCGTGCGGCACACGGCCGAAGACCTCTTCGGTGTGCGGGGAGATGACCTCGATGACGTCCTTGCCGAGGGGGTCGGTCAACTCCCCGCCGATGAACAGCTGTCCGTGTTCCACGAGCTCGGTCATGGCCGACTGCCTCTCGCCGACTGCCTCTCCGGGTACCGTCTCTGACGGTTCGTCAGATAGATGGATACGGAGAGAGTTACCAGTTCCCTCCGGAGGAGTCCACAGCTCGCGCACCACTACGAGGTATACGGGGTGTACGAGGTAGGCGACTCGGGCTCCCATTGAAACCGGTTCTAGTTATGATTGCCTGCAGCCCAGCCACAGGGGAGCCCATGACACAGGTGTCGACGCAGGTGACCGATCACGGCGGGGGCGTACGGTCCCTCCGGGTGCCCATCCCGAACAACCCCCTCGGCTACACGCTGGTGTACGTCGTCGACACGGACAGCGGACCGGTGCTCATCGACACGGGCTGGGACGACCCGCTGTCCTGGGACACCCTCGTCGAGGGCCTGGCGGCGTGCGGCACGGCGGTCGGCGAGATCCACGGCATGGTGATCACCCACCACCACCCGGACCACCACGGCCTGTCCGGCCAGGTCCGCGAGGCGTCCGGGGCGTGGATCGCGATGCACGAGGCCGACATCGCGCTCGTCCGGCGGACCCGCGACAACCGGGCCGAGCGCTGGTTCGGTTACATGACCGCGAAGCTGGCGGCGGCCGGAGCACCGGCCGACCATGTGGCGACCCTGGGCAGAACACCCGCCGGCATCCTCCCGAACTTCTCGCCGGCGCTGCCCGACCGCGAGATCGTCCCCGGCGAACTCCTCGACCTCCCCGGCCGCCGACTGCGCGCGATCTGGACGCCGGGCCACACCCCGGGCCATGTCTGCCTCCACCTGGAGGAGGCCCACCCGGCCCAACTCCCGGGCAACGGCCGCCTGTTCTCGGGCGATCATCTGCTCCCCGGGATCACCCCGCACATCGGCCTGTACGAGGACCCGGAGGACACGACGGCGCCCGACCCGCTCGGCGACTACCTCGACTCCCTGGAGCGCATCGGCCGACTGGCCCCGGCGGAGGTCCTCCCGGCCCACCGCCACGCCTTTCCGGACGCGACCGTGCGCGTACAGGAACTCCTCGACCACCACGACGAACGCCTCGCCGGCCTCCGCGCCCTTCTCACCACCCCCCTCACCCCCTGGCAGCTGGCGGAACGCATGGAGTGGAACCGCCCCTGGGCCGAAATCCCCCCGGGCTCAAGGAACATCGCGGTCTCGGAGGCGGAAGCCCACGTCCGCCGACTGGTCAAACTGGGCCAGGCGGAGGCGGTGACGGGGAGCGAGCCGGTGACGTACGTGGCGGTCTGACAGCGGCGTGAACTCGGTGCCGTTTGCACGGACCGGTACAGTGGGCAGGTCGTATCACACCCGTACAGGGGGAAGCCGGTGCAAATCCGGCGCTGACCCGCAACCGTGAGCAGCCTGGGCGTTCGTCAGGGGCTGTGAGCCGGATTGCCCTGTGCGGATCGTGACCGGCTCGCGTCGCCGGCGGTCCGCCGGTGCACGGCACCGTCGAGGGATACGGAGCCGAGCCGCCCGGGGTGTCCCGTGCTGTCCGGCTCCCCGCAGGGAGAGGCACCCGCCGATCATGAATGTCCGCCGCAGCGCCACGGCTCTGGCCGTCATCGCCGTCACTCTGGCCGGCGGCGGTCAGGCGTCCGCCGCCTCGCCGTCCCCCTCGGCCGCCCTCCCCGCCGGGCTGTACGGCACCGGCGACCCCACCTACGACGGGGTCTGGCGCCAGTCCCTCGCGCTGCTCGCGCAGGACACCGTCGGGGTGAAGCCGGCCGCCTCGGCCGTGGACTGGCTGGCCGGGCAGCAGTGCGCGAGCGGTGCCTTCGCGCCGTTCCGGGCGGACAGCGGTACGGCCTGCGACGCCAAGACCCTCGTCGACACCAACAGCACCGGCGCCGCCGTCCAGGCGCTCGCCGCCCTCGGCGGGCAGGACGCGGGGGTCGGCAAGGCCGTCGCCTGGCTGAAGTCCGTACAGAACACGGACGGCGGCTGGGGGTACGCGGCCGGCGGGGCCAGCGACGCGAACTCCACCTCCGTGGTCGTCGGAGCCCTCGCCGCGGCCGGTGAGGAGCCCGGCACGGTCGCCAAGGGCGGCAGGTCCCCGTACGACCTGCTGTTGAAGCTGGCTCTTCCGTGCGACGCGACCGGCGGGGGCGCCTTCGCCTACCAGCCGGACAAGAAGGGCGCTCTCGCCGCCAACGACGACGCGACGGCCGCGGCCGTGGTCGGCGTACTGGGGAAGGGGTTCGCCGGGGAGGCCATGAAGCCGACCGGGACCGCTTCGGCCTGCTCGGACTCCGACGATCCCGGGCAGGCCGCTCGTAACGGCGCCGCCCACCTCGTACAGGCCCTCGCCAAGGACAAGCACCTCACCTCCGCGCTGGCCGGGGCCAAGGACCAGCCCGACTACGGCAACACCGCCGATGCCGTCGTCGCCCTCGCGACGGCCGGCCAGGGGCAGCGGGCGGCCGACGCGTGGCGCTGGCTGGAGGCGAACGCCGGGCCGTGGGCGAAGGGGGCGGGGCCGGCCGCGTACGCGCAGCTGATCCTCGCGGCGCACGCCGAGACCGCCGATCCGCGCGACTTCGGCGGCCAGGATCTGGTGACACTCCTCAACGCGACCGGTCCGGCGCCCGAGTCCGTCCCGGCCTCCGTCTCTCCGACACCGGCCGCCCATGACAGTGCCAAGGACACCGACAAGGACAGCGGCAAGGACGACGGGAACGGGTTCGGGACGCTCTGGACCGTCGGGGTGTTCCTCGTCGCCGGTATCGGCATCGGTTTCCTGATCAGCGGACGCAACAAGAGGAAGCAGCAGCCGTGATCCGGCGCCGCGCGCTCCCGCTCCTGGTGGCCGCCCTCCTCCTCGGCCTCTGGGCGAGCGCCGGGCAGGCCCAGGCCGTCGGCTACCGCTACTGGTCCTTCTGGGAGCGCGACGGCGGCGCGTGGACGTACGCCACACAGGGGCCGTCGACCGCCCGGCCCTCCGACGGTGACGTCCAGGGTTTCCGTTTCGCCGTGAGCCAGGACTCGAAGGGCGCTGCCCGGCCGCGCGCCGACGCCGTGTTCGGGGTCGTCTGCGCCAGGACGCCGGCGCGGGACGGCCACAAGCGGGTGGCGCTCGTCATCGACTTCGGTACGTCGGCCGACGCGCCGTCCGGCGGGAGTCCGCCCGCGCCGCGTACGGCGTGCGCCCGGGTGTCCCCCGACGCGACCACGGCGGACGCCCTCGCGTCGGTCGCGGGTCCCCTGCGGTACAACGCGAGCGCGTTGCTCTGCGCGATCTCCGGGTATCCGCGCACGGGCTGCGGCGAGACGGTGGGGGCGGGCAAGTCCGCCGGGGCCACGGATACGGAGACGGAGTCGGACGGCGGCCCGTCCGTCGGCCTGCTCGCGGGGATCGCGGCCGTCGTGGCGCTCGGCGGGGCGGCGATCTGGCAGACGCGGCGCCGCCGCCATGCGTGAGCGCTCCGCTGGATACGCGGGTCGTCGTTCACCTCAGGCCGGTGGGGGCTGGTCGCGCAGTTCCCCGCGCCCCTTTCGGGACGCGAGTTCGCACCCGACCTCAGCAGTGCCGCTCAGCCACATCAGCCGCGGCCGGAACGCTTCTGCGTCCCTGCACCCCGGGGCCTGGTGGGTCTGGTCCCTGGGGCTCGGGACCGCCGCCACCCGTACCACCAACCCCCTTCTCCTGGGCCTCCTCATCGCTGTGGCCGGTTACGTCGTGGCCACGCATCGCACCGACGCCCCTTGGGCCCGTTCCTACACCGCCTTCGTCAAGCTCGGTCTGGCCGTCCTCGTCATCCGGCTCGTCTTCGCCGTGGTCCTCGGCTCCCCGATCCCCGGCTCGCGCGTCCTGCTCACGCTCCCCGAACTGCCCCTCCCCCACTGGGCGCAGGGGGTACGCGTCGGTGGCCGGGTGACCGCCGAGGGGCTGGTCTTCGCCCTGTACGACGGTCTGCGGCTGGCCACGCTGCTGATCTGCGTCGGCGCCGCCAACGCCCTCGCGAACCCGGCCCGCCTCCTCAAGTCCCTCCCCGGCGCCCTGTACGAGATCGGTGTCGCGGTCGTCGTGGCCCTCACCTTCGCGCCGAACCTCGTCGCGGACGTCCAGCGGCTGCGTGCCGCCCGCCGGCTGCGCGGCCGTCCCGACCGGGGCGTACGGGGGCTGCTGCAGGTCGGACTCCCGGTACTGGAGGGCGCGTTGGAGCGGTCGGTCGCGCTGGCCGCGGCGATGGAGGCGCGCGGCTACGGCCGCTCCGCCGAGGTCCCGGCCGGCGTCCGCCGTACGACCGGCGCGCTCACCCTGGGCGGCCTGCTCGGCGTCTGCGCGGGCACGTACGGGCTGCTGACGGCGGCGGGCGGCACCTACGGGCTGCCGGTGCTGCTGGCCGGGCTGGCGGCGGCGCTGGGCGGGCTGTGGCTCGGGGGCCGGCGTTCCCTTCGCACCCGGTACCGGCCGGACGTGTGGGGCGTACGGGCGTGGCTGGTCGCGGGGTCGGGGGTGCTGGTGGCGGCGCTGATGATCCTCGCCGCCGGGTCCGCCGGCTCGGCGGCGCTGCGTCCCGGCGTCGTGCCACTGGAGTCGCCGACCCTGCCACTGTGGCCGGCGGCTGCCGTGCTGCTGGGTCTGCTCCCGGCCTTCGTGGCCTCAAGTCCCGTGCCCCGTATGCCCATTGCTGCCGAGGAGCCGTCGTGATTCGCTTCGAGGACGTCTCCGTGACCTACGAGGACGCCGCCGAACCCGCCTGTCGGCACGTCGACTTCGAGGTGCCGGAGGGTGAACTGGTCCTGCTGGTCGGCCCGTCGGGGGTCGGCAAGTCGACGGTGCTGGGCGCCGTGAGCGGGCTCGTCCCGCACTTCACCGGGGGCACCCTGCGTGGCCGGGTGACCGTGGCCGGCCGTGACACCCGCACCCACAGGCCGCGCGAACTCGCCGACGTGGTCGGCACGGTGGGCCAGGACCCGCTCGCCCACTTCGTGACGGACGTCGTCGAGGACGAACTCGCCTACGGAATGGAGTCGTTGGGCCTCGCGCCGGACGTGATGCGCCGCCGGGTGGAGGAGACGCTGGACCTGCTCGGCCTGGCCGACCTGCGCGACCGCCCGATCGCCACCCTCTCCGGGGGACAGCGGCAGCGGGTGGCGATCGGCTCCGTCCTCACCCCGCATCCGAGGGTCCTGGTCCTCGACGAACCGACGTCGGCGCTCGACCCGGCGGCGGCGGAGGAGGTGCTGGCAGTCCTGCAGCGTCTCGTCCACGATCTCGGCACGACGGTCCTGATGGCCGAGCACCGCCTGGAACGGGTGGTGCAGTACGCCGACCGCGTCGTCCTTCTCCCCTCCCCCGGCGCGCCCCCGGTCGTCGGCACCCCGGCGGACGTGATGGCCCTCTCCCCGGTGTACCCGCCCGTGGTCGCCCTGGGCCGCCTGGCGGGCTGGTCCCCGCTGCCCCTGACGGTCCGCGACGCCCGCCGCGGCGCGGGCGACCTGCGGGCGCGCCTCATGGACCGCCCGTACCCGGCATACACGCCAACTCCCCTGCCAGTGACCACACTTGCACTGGCCACAGTTGACCCGCCCGCCGGCCGCCGTCGGCTCTTCCGCAGAAACCCACCGCCGGCCGCACCCCTCTCCCTCGTCCACGCGGCGGAGGTCGACGCCCTCACCGTCCGGCGCGCCCGCGTCGAAGCCCTGCGGCGGGTCGATCTCACCGTCTCCCCCGGCGAGACGGTCGCCCTGATGGGCCGTAACGGCGCCGGGAAGTCCACGCTGCTCGGGGCGCTGGTCGGGCTCGTCGAACCGGCCGCCGGTTCGGTGCGCGTCGGGGGTGCGGTCCCGCACCGGACGGCGCCCCGGGATCTCGTACGCCGCGTGGGTCTCGTACCGCAGGAGCCGCGTGACCTGCTGTACGCCGACACGGTCGCCGCCGAGTGCGCGGCGGCCGACACCGATGCGGGCGCCGAGCCGGGGAGCTGCCGGGCGCTGGTCTCCGAGCTGCTGCCGGGCATCGCGGACGACACGCACCCGCGTGATCTGTCCGAGGGGCAGCGTCTGGCGCTCGCGCTGGCCGTCGTACTGACCGCCCGGCCGCCTCTGCTGCTCCTCGACGAGCCGACCCGGGGGCTCGACTACGGGGCGAAGGCCAGGCTGGTCGGCATCCTGCGCGCTCTGGCCGCCGAGGGCCACGCGATCGTGCTGGCCACCCACGACGTGGAGCTGGCCGCCGAGCTGGCCCACCGGGTGGTGATCCTGGCCGAGGGAGAAGTCGTGGCCGACGGTCCGACGGCGGAGGTGGTCGTGGCGTCGCCGTCCTTCGCACCGCAGGTCACCAAGATCCTGGCCCCGCAGCGATGGCTCACGGTCGCCCAGGTGAGGGAGGCCCTGCAGTGAGCAGGACCGGCAGGCCCCGGCCCGTACACCTCGGGCTGCGCTCCACGGCCGCTCTCGTCCTGGTCGGCGTGGTGGGGGTGGCGGGGTTCGGCTGGCCCTTTCTCGCGCCGCCCGCCTCCGCCGTCAGCGCGCACGCGCAGGATGCGCCCTGGCTCTTCGCCGGGCTGCTCGTCCTCCTCGTGGCGGTCGTGGCGGCGACGATCTCCGAGTCGGGGCTCGGCCCGAAGGCGGTGGCGATGCTCGGCGTACTGGCGGCGGCCGGGGCCGCCCTGCGCCCGCTCGGCGCCGGTACGGCCGGCCTGGAGCCCATGTTCTTCCTGATGGTGCTGAGCGGACGGGTCCTCGGCCCCGGCTTCGGGTTCGTCCTCGGCTCGGTGACCATGTTCGCGTCCGCGCTGCTGACGGGCGGGGTGGGTCCCTGGATGCCGTTCCAGATGCTGGCGATGGGCTGGTTCACGATGGGCGCGGGCCTGCTGCCGGGCGCCGAGCGCCTGCGCGGCCGGGCGGAGCTGCTCCTTCTCGCCGGTTACGGCTTCCTGGCCGCCGTCGCCTACGGCACGGCCATGAACCTGGCGGGCTGGCCCTTCATGGGTGAGCTGACCTCGAGCATCGCCTTCGTGCCGGACGCGCCGCTGGCCACGAACCTGGCCCGCTTCGTCACGTACTGCCTGGCGACCTCGCTCGGCTGGGACCTGGGGCGCGCGGTCCTCACCGTCGTCCTGACCCTCACCCTCGGGTCGACCGTCCTCAAGGCGCTGCGCCGGGCCACCCGACGGGCCGCGTTCGAGAGCCAGGTCACTTTCGACGCGCCCGGCGCGTGAAGCGGCCCACAGGACACAGATCACCTACGAGGCGGATTAGTAGATCGAAGTCCATGTCATGCCCACACAGAAACCGCCTCTGACCTGCACATTGAGAGCCAGATCACAAAGGGCGCGTACAGCCCACATACGACCACAACTAGCAAAAGGGGTGATTGCGGACGGCCTTCGAGCCTGTTTCTCTGGAGCAGTCGCACGGCGCCGACGAACCCTCACGGGTCGCGGCGCCGCCGCATGTCACCGCCACACACGCAGAACCGCAGCATGTGGCACCGGCTCGCCGCGACGGCCCTGTTCCCGAAGAAAAGGTTCTCCGTGTTCGTCTCCCGCATCGCCCGCCACCTCGCCTCCCCGAAGAAGGCCCTCACGACCGCCGCCGTGGCCGCCGCCACCGCCGGTATGGTCCTGGCCGCCGCTCCCGCCGAGGCCTCGACCACCTCCTCGGCCGCCGGCGCCAAGGCGATCGCGCAGAAGCTGATCCCGAACGACGCGCAGTACAACGCCTTCAGCAAGATCGTCGAGCACGAGAGCGGCTGGAACGTCGCCGCCACGAACGCCTCCTCCGGCGCGTACGGCCTGGTCCAGGCCCTCCCCGGCTCGAAGATGGCCTCGGCCGGCTCCGACTGGAAGACCAGCGCAGCCACCCAGATCGAGTGGGGCCTCAAGTACATGAACGAGCGCTACGGCAGCCCGGTCGGCGCCTGGAACTTCTGGCAGACCCACCACTGGTACTGAGCCGTCCCGGCAGCAGCCCAGTGAAAAGGCGCCGGCCCCCGATCACTTCGGGGGCCGGCGCCTTCGTGCTCCCTCCGTACCCCCGCGCCCCTCCACACCCCCCTCTCACGTCCCCGTGGTGGACTGACCCGGTGAGCACTGAGGCAACCGAGCCGGCCGAGCCGCCGCCGTCATCGCCGTCATCACCTTCAGCCCCTTCGTCCCCTTCATACGATCCCGAATCGCGCGGGCTGCGTCTGGTGGCCGTGCTGCTGGTGCTGACGGTGGTCAGCGGGCTGATCGACGCCGTCAGCTATCTCGGGTTCGGTCATGTGTTCACCGCCAATATGACCGGCAACGTCGTCGTGCTGGGCTTCGCCGCCGCCGGGGCACCCGGTTTCTCCGTACCGCACACGCTGGTGTCGCTGGTGTCGTTCGTGGTGGGCGCGGTGGCCGGCGGGCGGGTCGCGGGGCGTCTGGGCGGTGGCTCGCGCCGGAGGTGGGCCCGGGCCACGCTCGCCGTCGAGGCGGTGTTCCTGGGCGCGTCCTCGGCGGTCGCCTTCGCGGCACCGGACGCGACGGCCACCGTCTACGCGCTGATCGCCGTCACGGCCTTCGCGATGGGCCTGCGCAACGCGACGGTACGCAGGCTGGGCGTCCCCGACCTGACGACCACCGTCCTGACGATGACCCTCACCGGCCTCGCCGCCGACTCCCGCGCGGCGGGCGGCTCGGGCAGGCACTCGCCGCGCCGCTCCGCGTCGGTCGCGGCGATGGCGCTGGGCGCGCTGCTCGGTGCGTGGCTGGTGATCCACCACGGCCTGGGAATTCCGCTCCTCGTCTCGGCCGTGCTGGTGGCGGTGCTGGCGGTGAGCGCGTCGGGAAAGGAGTGAGCGGGGGCCATGTGGGCCCGCGCGGTGCGACTCGAGTGGCTACTGATTCATAACACTTCGCGATCACTCTCCGTGGCGCGGCACCGCCCGACGGGCTCCCGCAGGGGTTCGCCCAGCCCCCTCACAACCCACATGACCTGCACTGTCCGTGTCAGCGAGCGGGACTCTCACGCTCGCCATACGCTCGTCCACGGATCATGCCCGGGCATGGCCGGAGAGAGTCGGGGGTACCCGCCGGGCCCATGAAGGGCCGGAGCGGAGCATACTGGCGTCAATGACAAAGACAGCGGTAACGCGGGCCCATCTGGCCACCAGCCCCTTCAAAGCCCCTGTGGCACCCCCTACCAAGCTGTTCGCGGTAGGAGACCGGGTCACTCACGACGTCTTCGGCCTCGGCCGGGTGACCACCGTTGAGGACGGCATCGCAGTACTCGTCGACTTCGGCGGGCGTCAGGAACGGATCATCAGTCCCTACGCCAAGCTGACCGTCCTGTGAGATCTGCCGTGCCGTTTCGAGGATCAGGAGACCTTCCATCGAGCTGACTTCACTGTTCTCCGCGCCGGAACCCACCAAGTTCCACGCGAGGGCTGATTCGCCGACCCCGGAGATCGACCCCTTCCAGGCGCCGGCCTTCCGGGAGGGGACTCCCGGCGCCTCCGCCACCCTGGCCGATGACCCCGGCAGCTGGGAGCAGCTCTGAGCCGCGCCACCACGTCCGCGTGACCGCAGACCGAATCGCCCAGTGACGGATCACGGGCTCCCAGGTGCCTTCAGGACCTTGAGTACCTTCAGGACCGAGGCATCGGAAGCGCGTACACCCTGTCGAAGTGCTGGGCGATCAGCGGATGGTCGGTCCCGGCGTCGGTGCCGCAGGAGAGCTGCCACTCGTTGATGCCGGTGTCCCGGCCGTCGGTGAAGTTCCAGAGCAGTTCACCCCGCCGGGCATCGATCGCGTAGAAGCCGTCCTTGTTGGCCTCGGCCGTGACGAACACCGCGTCACCGCCCGCGACAAGGGGATTCTCCAGGTTCAGCCGCGGGGTTTCGCAGAACCAGCGCCGGGAGCCGTCGGCGGCGTCGAACGCCGCGACGCCTTGCGGGCTCCTCGTGGTGCAGTACACCGTGTCGCCCGCGGCGACGACGGAGGCGAAGCCGCCCTTCTCCTGCCGCACCCGCCAGCGCAGCGCCCCGGACTCCAGATTCACGGCGATGAGCTCGCTGTCGACCGCGAACACGGTCCCGTCGAGCTCCACCGGAGCCGCTCGGTCCTCCGACCCGGACGCCATGGGCTGGCTCCACTGCACCACCCCGCTGCCGTCGGTGCCACGGGACGTCAGCCGGTGCAGCCCGTCGATGTAGACGAAGTGGCGGGCGTCGATGACCGGTTTCAGGTCGAGGCCGATGTCCTGTGCGCTGATGGGGATGACGCTGGCCAGCCGCTCCCGCAGATTCGTCCCGAGGACGACGTTCGTCGAGGTGGCCGAACCCCGCGACCCGTCCGCGTTGTCCTGCCGGTCGAACCGCAGTCCGACGATGGTGACGGTTCCGACGGCCCCGCCGAGCAGCGTGTCGAACCGGAAGTCCGCCCCGAAGTCCAGCGAGTACCGCTCGGCGCCCGTGACCGGGTCGATGCCGATCACGGTCGCGCCGGTGCCGAGGGCGACGACGACGTCCCCGAGGACCAGGGGCGGGGTGGGTGACTGGCTGATGCCCCGGTAGGTCCAGCGGGGACTGGCG
The DNA here is from genome assembly GCF_045040105.1 of Streptomyces sp. NBC_01390. Lineage (NCBI taxonomy): Bacteria > Bacillati > Actinomycetota > Actinomycetes > Kitasatosporales > Streptomycetaceae > Streptomyces > Streptomyces sp. NBC_01390. Next base: position 3,722,461 of record NZ_CP109551.1, read on the forward strand.
CCGTCGGTGAGCCCGAGGCAGAACATGGTGCCGGACTGCGTCTTCAGCAGGGCTGTCTCGTCGTAGAAGACCGCCGGTGCCTGGACGAGCGGCTCGCTGCGGTACGTCCACAGCGGGTCCGGCGCCGGACCGGCCGGTGTCGCCACGCTGCCCGACCCGTCCTTCGAGCCGATCACCAGTGCGGTGACGCCGGTGCCCAGGGCGAGTGCGGCGACCGCGAGGACACCCCGGCGGGAGATGTTCGGCCGGGGTGACGGGCGCCGGGCTCGGTGGGTGCCCCGCTCGGGCGACTGGGCGGGGGGCTGCGCGGGCGGCTGTTCGTGGGTCGGGGCGGGCTTCGGTTCCTCGGGGAAGACGACCTTCTGGGGGCCGCTACTCCGGTGTTCCGTGACGAGGCGCCGAACGGCCGCCAGGCGCGGGTCGACGCAAAGGTCGCCGGGGGCGGAGGTGGCGGCGGCGGATGTGGGGGCGGAGGCTGCTGTCGCGGTCGCACGGGCCGGCCGCCGCCCGACGACGTCCACTCTCGGGTCGAGACTCGGGGCGACTCTCGGGGCGAGGCCGAGCTCCAGTTCCAGGTCGAGGTCCATGAGGTCGGCGGCCTGGCGTCTTATGGAGGAGGCGACGGTTTCCGGCAGCCAGCCGTTCCAGTCCAGCGCGTCGGCACCCCCGGGCGCGCATGCCGCCGACACGCGGTCCGGGCTCGGCCGGGCCGCCGGGGACTTCTCCAGGCACAGCCGGATGATCGTCTCCAGCGGGTCCTTGACCCCCGTCAGGTCGGGTGTGCCGTGCACCACCTGGTACAGCAGGGTGGCCGCCGACGCACCGTCGAAGGGCGCCTTCCCGGTGGCCGCGTAGGCGAGGACCGAGCCGAGGCAGAACACGTCGCCCGCCGGGCCCATCGGGTCCCCGGTGGCGTGCTCGGGGCACATGTAGCGCGGCGAGCCCAACAGCACGCCGGACAGGGTGAGTTCGTAGCCGTCGGTGGCGCGGACGATGCCGAAGTCGATGACGCGCGGGCCCTCGGCGGAGAGCAGCACGTTGGACGGTTTGAGGTCGCGGTGCACCAGCCCCGCGGAGTGCACGGCGATCAGTGCCTCGGCGAGTCCGGCGCCGAGCGCCAGTGCCGTGCTCGGGGGCAGCGGCCCGTACGCCTCGATCGCTTCGGCCAGTGTCGGGCCGACGATGTGCGTGGTGGCCAGCCATGGGACGGGGCCGTCCGGGTCGGCGTCGACGACGGACGCCGTGTAGGTGCCGCTCACCGCCCGCGCGGCGTCCACCTCGCGGCGGAACCGGTCGCGGAAGGCCTTGCCCGAGGCCAGCTCGGGACGGATGACCTTGACGGCCACGGTCCGTTGCCGGTCGTCCTTGGCGAGGAAGACCTCGCCCATCCCTCCGGCCCCGAGTCGCGCGACAGGACGGTACGGCCCCAGCCGCTCCGGGTCCGTGGGACGAAGTGGCTCCATTGTCCTCAGCTCGCCTGTTCCCCGTCTGATCCCCGTCGAATGAGTTTGAGGGGAGAGTAGGTGCTGGAGGGACGGTTGGCGTACGCAATCGAGCAACTCATGGCCATTACTTGAGACTTCAGGCATGGACTGTCCGGACGTTACTCGTGACGTCAGGACGAATCAGGCACCCCCACGGCCCTCGGTACGGCCCTCAGCTCAGCGTCGCGTACACGATGAGGTTGTTGACAGGGTGCCCCTGCGCGTCGAAGTCGCCGTCGCACGTGATGAGCCGCAGGGCACGGTCCTGGGTCGGGCCGTAGACCTTCTTCGTGGGGAAGACCGTCTTGCCGACGCTCTCCGTGGCCGTGACGGAGAAGTGCGCTGCTTTTCCCGACGCGTCGGTGACGGTGATGTCCGCGCCCTTGGTGATCTTCCTGAGGTCGTGGAAGACGGCCTTGCCGAAGCGGGTGTCGTTGTGGCCGATGATGACGGCCGCGCCGACCTCCCCGGGCACGGCACCGCCCGTGTACCAGCCCGCGGTCATCCCCTTGTCGGCCGGCGGGACCTCGACCGTGCCGTCCGGGTTGAGGCCGAGCTTCATCAGCGAACTGGTGATCCCCACGGAGGGGATGGCGACCTCGGCGGGGGCCGCCGGGGCCTCGGGCGCCTGGGGGGCCGGGGCCGTCACGGACCGCTCCGCCTCGGGGGCGCCGGACGCGGTCGGCGGGACGACCCGGACCGTCGGGTCGGGGGTGGACGAGCAGCCGGTGAGCACGGTGACGAGCGTGAGCAGGACGACGGTCGCGAAAATGGCGACGGCGAGGCGGGCCCGGGACAGGACCGGACGGTGTGCAGGGGGCAACGCGGGCTCCAGAACAGGGTGCGGGATTCACCGGGACGCACAGGGCGCCGCCCGGTGAGGGGCGGCGCCGCCGTTTCGTACGAGAGTCTGTGCTGCCGGGTCAGCCGTCGCGGCGGGCGGTGGCGCGGCGGCGCAGTACGTAGGTGCCGGCGCCCGCGAGCAGCAGCGCGCCGGTGGCCGAACCGATGAGGGTGCCGGTGTTGTCGTCCTGGGCGGGGGCCTCGCCCGCGGCGACACCGCCCCGGGGGTAGCCCTTGCCGGCCTTCTGGGCTTCGGCCCTCTTCTTGGCTTCGGCCGCCTTGAGGGTCCTGGCGTCCTCGGCCTTCTTCTTCGCCAGGGCCTCCTTGTCGGCCGAGGTCGAGTCGGTCGCGCTCGGCGTCGGAGTCGGGTCGGTGGCGAAGGCCGCGGTGGCCGGGACGAGCAGCGCGCCGGCCGCGACGCCGGTCAGGACGGCGATCCGGAGAGAAGGCAGCGAACGCAGCGGGCGCTTGGTGAGACGGCGGGACATGTAAGGGCTCCAGTTCCAGCCCGGCTTGGTCGTACCTGGTTGCCGATCCGCACCAGGTTCCGGGCATGACCTCACCCTGACGACCACTTGTCAGGAAACTGTCAGACCGCTGTGGTCATCCCATCAGGGTCGGCCGGGACACGCCGTCTTCTCCGGCTCCTCCGGGTCCTTCGGTTCCTTCGGTCCGGCCGTCGGCAGCCGCAGGGTGAAGGTGGCCCCCTGGCCCTCCGTGCTCGCCACGTCCACCGTGCCGCCGTGGGCCTCGGCGAGCTTGAGGACGATCGCCAAGCCGAGGCCGCTGCCGCCGGTGCTGCGGTTGCGGGACTTCTCCGCCCGCCAGAAACGGTCGAACACGTACGGGAGGTCCTTCGCCGGGATGCCGCTGCCGGTGTCGGACACCTCGACGGCGAGCTCGTCCCCCGCCTCGGTGACGTACGAGCGCAGGGTCACCGTGCCGCCGGCCGGGGTGTGGCGTACCGCGTTGGAGAGCAGGTTGCTGACGGCCTGGCGCAGCCGTACCGGGTCGGCGTCGAGGAGCGGTGGGCGAGGGGCGCCCGGCGGCGGCGGGGGGACCGTGAGCGCGACGCCCGCCGTCTCGGCCGGCCCCTGGTGGGCGGCGGCGACCTGGCCGAGCAACTCGTCGATCCGTACCGGCTTCCTGTGCAGTCGCAGGGCGCCCGCGTCGGCCGCGCCCAGGTCCTGGAGGTCGTTGATGAGGTGCTGGAGCTGCACGGCCTCCTCCAGGAGCGAGGAGACGAACGCCGGGTCCGGTACGGCCAGTCCGTCGTGGGCGGCCTCCAGCCAGCCCCGGATGTTGCTCAGCGGCGTACGCAGTTCATGGGCGACATCGCTGACCATCACCTTGCGCTGCTCCTCCAGCCGGGCCCGGTGCGCGGCCATGTCGTTGAAGGCCGCCGTCAGCCGGCCGATCTCGTTGTCCGAGACGACACGTACGGGCTCCGGCGCGGAGTCCAGGCCGTCCCGCATGCGCTGGGCGGCGCCGGTGAGGGCGTGCAGCGGGCGTACGAGCCGGGCTCCCGCGAGCACCGAGGCGCCGACGGTGAGGGCGAGGACCAGGGCGGTGACTCCGGCGATACGGGCGGTGTTGGCCCGGGAGAGGTCGAAGCCGGGGACTCCGGCGGCGCCGGGGCCCTCGATGAACAGCAGGGCGGGCTCCGCGACATAGGCCGTGAGCTGTTCGCTGCGGGCGCTGCTGACGCAGGCGGCCACGGCCCGGTCGTACCCGCTGCCGCGGGCCTCGGGGGAGGTGTAGTCGAACGCGCCGCCGGCGGCGGCCTTGCGTTCGGCCGTCGCCGCGTCCTCGGCCTTCTTGGCGGCCAGCGCCGCCGCCTCCCGCTTGCTGAGGCCCTCCGGACCGGAGGCCACGTCGTCCTGCCCGTACACGTAGCCGCGGTCCCAGGACAGGTCGAGGTTCAGTTTCACGGCCGAACGGTCCTGTCGTTTCAGGCAGGCGTCGGCGAGTTGGTTGAGAGCGCTGAGGGCCTTCCGCTCGGTCGGGGTGGGTCCGACCGGGTAGGCCGCCTGACACTTGGCGTCCATGTCGCGCTCGGTCACGCCGGCGGTCCCGCCGTCGGTCTCGTCGCTCACGAACTGGACGCGGGGGCGGCCGCCCGGGGTGTCGACGATGTCGGCGGCGATACCCATCTTACTGAGGCACTGCACCCGCGCGGCGGACGCCTTGCGCAGCGCGGCGCGTTCCTTCGCGGGCAGCCGGAAGGGCCCCACGGCCCGGGGATCGATGAGGTCCGCGCCGGCTCCGGCCGCGTCGGGCACCAGCACGGTGTCGACGGCCAGGGGGTTCACGACCGCCGAGGGCTGCGGCGCGAGGGAGAGGGCCGCCGAACCGCCGTGCGTGGAGCGCGAGCCGGCCGAGTCGACGAACGGGCGGCGGCCCCGGGTGGTGAGCACGATCCGGCGTCCGGACTCCTGGGCCAGCTCACGCACGGTGGTGTCGACGCCGTCCCAGTCGGGGTGGGTGGCCGCGTAGCCGAGGAGGGTGTCGTAGATCTTCGCGTCGGACTTGAGGTTCTGGCCCTGCTCCTGGCGGATCGCGACGGAGGTCGTCTGCACGGCGAGCCAGGCGGTGGCGGCGACCGAGCAGGAGGCCACCAGCGCCGTCACGGTCAACAGCCGCCCGGCCAGGCTCTTTCGGAGCGGCAGCCGGGTTGCCGGCGCGCTCCCCGCCGCGCCTTTCGGGTCACGACGACGCATGGCGCACGTTCCTCGCGGGGTCGGTCAGTTTGTAGCCGACGCCGAAGACGGTGACGAGGCGGGACGGCCGTCCGGGGGCGGGCTCGATCTTCTTGCGCAGGTTCATGACGTGCACGTCGACGGTCCGGCCGCTGATGTACTTGTCGAAGCCGTGCAGTTCCTCCAGGAGCCGCGCCCGGGTGAAGACCCGGCCGGGTTCGGCCGCCATCGCCGCGAGGATACGGAACTCCCCTGGCGTGCAGTCGACGGGCGCCCCGGCGACGGACACCTCGTGCCGCGCGGGGTCGACCCTGAGCGCACCGACCACCAACACCTTCTCGTCCGGGTCCACTTCGGGTTCCGGGGCGGGAGCCAGGCCGGGTATGGTCACGGGGTCCGGGTCGGTGCCGCGCCGGTTGCGGCGCAGCAACGTCCGTATTCGGGCCGTCAGTTCGCGTGGGCTGAACGGCTTGGTCATGTAGTCGTCGGCGCCGAGATCGAGGCCGAGCAGCAGATCGTCCTCGGTGCTGCGGGCCGTCAGCATCAGCACCGGCACCTCCCGGCGCTCGGCGCGCAGGATCCGTACGACATCGAGGCCGTCGGCTCCCGGCATCATCACGTCGAGGACGACCAGGTCGGGTTCCTGGTGCCGGACCGCTTCCAGAGCCGCCCGGCCGTCCTCGACGACCGTGACCGTGTGGCCCTCGTGCTCCAGATAGCGGCGCACCAGTTCGGCCTGCTTCGCGTCGTCTTCGGCGACCATGATGTTTGCGCACACGTCGCAGATCGTAGCGAGCGCCGACGCCGGGAGAGCCGTAAGCGGCTTTACCGGGAGGGCAGTTCGGTGCCGGCGAGGCGCGGATGCAGACGGGTCGTCGAGCGGCCCGTGAGGTCGAGCAGCAGCTCGGCGAAGAGGGCGTCACCCCAGCCGAACCAGGGGCGGGTGAAGGTCGCGGGGTCGTCGACGTGGAAGCTCTCGTGCATGGCGCCGGTGCCCGCGTCGGTGCGCAGCAGCAGCTCGGCGAGCCGCACCCGCTCGGCCCCGTCGTCGCTGGTCAGCGCCTGCATGGTGAGGGAGAGCGGCCAGACATGGCCGGGCGGGGTGTGCGGGCTGCCGATGCCGACGGCCGAACCACCCGCGTAGTAGAAGGGGTTGGCGTCGCTGAGGACGAACTCGCGGGTGCGCAGGTAGAGTTGGTTGCCCGGGTCGCACCAGCCTAGGTAGGGCAGGGAGAGCAGGCTCGGGATGTTGGCGTCGTCCATCAGCAACTGCCCGCCGAGACCGTCGACTTCGTACGCGTACACCGCCGGGTCTGCCCCCGCGGTCACCCCGTGCGTACGTACCCCGGTGGCGATCTCGCCCGAGAGGGCGGCGGCGTCGGCGGCGAGGTGGAGGTCTCCGATCGCCGTCGCCAGTTCGGCGAGGCCGGTGAGGGAGACGGCCGCCATGGCGTTGGCCGGGACCAGATAGCCGTACTGGCAGCGGTCGTCGCTGGGGCGGAAGCCGGACCAGGTCATTCCGGTGGGCGCGGTCGGCGCGCCCCGGCCGCCGCGTGCCAGCGTGTCGTACTCGTAGTCGCCGAGGCGCCGGAACTCGTACGGTGAGCGGTTCTCGTGGTCCTGCTCGGTCCGCCACAGGGCGATGATCCGGCGGGCGGCGCGAACGAAGCGGTCGTCGGCGGTGAGGTGGCCGAGGCTGCCGGTGGCGCGCCAGATGCCGTAGGCGAGCTGGAGCGGGGCGCAGAGCGAGTCGATCTCGTACTTCTGTTCCCAGACCAGCGGGTCGGGGGTGGGGTCGTCGGTGTGACCGGCGCCGGAGCCGTCGGGTTCGGCGTTGAAGGCGTTGGCGTACGGGTCGGCGAGGACGTACCAGAGCTGGCGGCGCAGGACGCCGGTGAGCGCGGCGGCGACGACCGGGTCGTCGGCGGCGAGGAGGTACGGGCGGACCTGGGCGGTGCTGTCGCGCAGCCACATCGCGGGGATGTCGCCGGTGAGGACGAAGACCTCGCCGTCGGGCAGCGGACGCATGGCCCTGCCCCAGGTGCCGGCCAGCAGCCGGGTGAAGCGCTCGGCGGCGCGCGGGTCGAGGGAGCGCAGCTCACGGTGCACGTCGGCACTCAGGGCGCGGAGTCCTTCCGGCAGCTCACGTTCCGCCAGCTCACCTTCAGGCAGTCCGCCTTTCGGCTCGTCGATCGGCTGCATGATCATCCTCCCGCGCACTTCCCACAGACTGAGACAACGTTGTTTCGGAACAACGTTGTCGGACCATACAAGCCGACTACCGGACTAGACCACCGCAAGCCCGCACGCGAACGATCACACGATCGAGCTAATTCGACCTTGTACGCACTCCTTCGCGAGCAGCTCCACCCCCTACTCCGGCCACCCCGACCCCGGGGTACGCCGGCTCGACACTCCGCACGGGGCCACCGCCGCCACCCCCGTCCTCGAACTGGCCGGCATCGTCAAGAGCTACGGCCAGGTCCAGGCGCTGCGCGGAGCCGCGCTCACCGTCTACCCGGGCGAGGTGGTCGCACTGGTCGGCGACAACGGCGCCGGCAAGAGCACCACCATCAAGGTCATCTCCGGGGTGATCCAGCCCGACGCGGGTGAGATCAAGGTCGACGGACGGCCGGTGACCATCCCGGACCCGATCGCCGCCCGCCGCCTGGGCATCGAGACCGTCTACCAGGATCTGGCTCTCGCGCCCGACCTGGATCCCGCCGAGAACCTGTTCCTGGGCCGCGAGATCATGCGCCCCGGTCTGCTCGGCAAGCTCGGCTTCCTGGACCGGAAGGCCATGCGGACCAAGGCCGACGAGGCGTTCGGCTCGCTCGGCGTCGGCATCCAGGACACCGCCGCGCAGGTGGTCACGATGTCCGGCGGTCAGCGCCAGGGCATCGCGGTCGGCCGGGCGGTCAACTGGGCGGACCGGGTGCTGCTGATGGACGAACCGACGGCCACGCTGGGCGTCGTACAGAAGGAACGGGTCGGACAGCTGATCCAGCGGGTCCGGGCCTCGGGGGTGGCGGTGGTGCTGATCAGCCACAACCTGCCTTTCGTCTTCGAGTACGCGGACCGTATCGAGGTGCTGCGTCTCGGGCAGCGGGTCGCCCGGCTGTCCGGCGCGACGACGACCCGCAGCGAGGACCAGTCTTGACTTCCTCCCCCTCGTGATCGAGGGGGATTCCTACGGCTCGCGCCGTGGGGGTTTCTGCTTCAACGCCGGCTGCCCCGTCCGGGAGGACTCCCGTTGAGGTCTTACACCAGCTCCCCAGACAGACACCGCCAGCCCGGCGGCCAGAAGATTGTTCGCCGCGTTCACGTCCCGGTCATGAACCGCCCCGCACTCGCACGTCCAGGTACGGACGTTCAGCGGCAGCTTCGCCCGGATCGCTCCGCAGACACCGCACAGTTTCGAGCTCGGGAAGAAGCGGTCCACGACCACGAGTTCCCGCCCGTACCAGGCGGTCTTGTACTCCAGCATCGCCCGCAGCTCTCTCCACGAAGCGTCGGAGATCGCACGGGCGAGCTTGTGGTTCTTGACCATGTTGCGGACGGTGAGGTCCTCGATCACGACCGTTTGGTTCTCACGGACGAGCCGAGTGGTCAGCTTGTGCAGGAAGTCCCGGCGCCGGTCGGCGATCCGGGCATGAACACGGGCAACCTTCCGGCGCGCCTTGGCCCGGTTAGCGCCGTCGCCCTTGGCCTTACGGGACAGCTCCCGCTGAGCCCGGGCGAGCCGGGTACGGTCCTTGCGCTCATGTTTGGGGTTGGTGATCTTCTCCCCGGTGGAGAGCGTCAGCAGGGACGTGATCCCCGCATCGATGCCGACGGCCGCCGTGGTGGCCGGGGCGGGTGGGATCGTGTCGTCGCAGAGCAGCGACACGAACCAGCGCCCGGCCGCGTCCTGGGACACCGTCACCGTGGACGGCTGCACTCCCTCCGGCAGGGGCCGGGACCACACCACCTCCAGCGGGTCGGCCATCTTGGCGAGAGTCAACTGCCCGTCGCGGAAGCGGAAACCGCTGGTGGTGTACTCCGCGCTCCGGCGGGACTTCTTCCGCGACTTGAAACGCGGATACTGCGCCCGCTTGCCGAAGAAGTTCGTGAACGCCACCTGAAGGTGACGCAGCGTCTGCTGCAGCGGAACCGACGACACCTCACCGAGGTAGGCCAGCTCCTGCGTCCGCTTCCATACGGTGAGCATCGCGGAGGTCTGGTTGTAGTTGACCCGCTCCTGCCGCACCCACGCCTGCGTACGGGCCGCCAGCGCCAGGTTGTAGACCTTGCGCACGCATCCGAACGTGCGCGACAGCTCAGCCGCCTGCGCATCCGTCGGATAGAAGCGGTACTTGAACGCCCGCTTCACGTGGTTTGTGGCCATGCTCACAAACAGCGCCATCGCTAGTCAGTTCCAAATCCGCGGGTTAGAGCACTGCGATCCGCCCTGGCGGCGCATCCCCGCTCCCTGCCCCGCCCCGCAGGAGCCCGATTCCTTCCCGGCCTGAAGACCGGGGCTTCCTCGGAGGTACCCGGTGACGAAGTCGATCGACACGTCGTTCGTGTCGATCACGGCGGACAACCTGGGCGACGCGAACATGAGCAAGTACGTGTACCGGTCGACCTGCTGACGTCTCGTCAGGATCTCGGGGGTCCCCTCTCAGGAGTCCCCTGTGGCTCCGCCCTGTCACCGGGGCGGAGTCACTGCGTCGCCCGCAGGTTGTCCCAGGTCACCTTCTTCACGAGGCCGTCCACGACCAGTCCCTTGTCGCTCTGGAAGTTCTTCATCGCGGACTCCAGTCCGTCCCCGAACACCCCGTCCACACCGGTGCCGCCGATGTCGTATCCGCGCAGCATCAGGATGCACTGGACCTGCTTGACGCGCTTCCCCGTGTCCCCGAGCACCGTGCGGGCCTTGCCCGCGTAGTACGTGCAGTCGGTGACCCAGGGCGCCGAGGCGGGCTCGGTCTCGGACGGGTCCGGAGACGGAGTGGGGGTGGGAGTCGTGTCCGTGCCGGTGCCTGTTCCTGTGCCGCCGTCCGTTCCGGGGGCGGCACCGGGGTCGGTGTTCGGGTCCGTCCCGGTGCCCGTGCCCCCGGGGGTGCCGGAGTCCGCGGGGTCGTTCGCGGCATCGCCGCCGCCGTTGTCGTCGGAGACCTGTGACGGGTCGGCGGGGCCGTCGGCGGTCTCCGTGCCGTCGCCCGAGGTGCTCGGGCCCGACTTCCCGTTCGCGGCCCCCGGTTTCACCGGGGCGCCGCCCGGTTCCGCCGCCGTACCGGGGGACGCCGTAGAGACGGACCCCGGCGGCGCCGCACTCGCCTCGGTCTGCGGGCGGGTGAGTACGAAGACCAGCGCGGCCAGACCACAGACGGCGAGGGCGGTCGCCGCTGCCGGGACCGGCTTTCTGCGGACCCGGGCGAGAACTCCGGTCGGGCGCCGCTTCCCCGGGGACGTCTCGGCGGAAGAGACGGACGAGGCCGACGAGGCGGAGGCCAAGACGGCCTGGTCCGCCGCCGGGACGGGGGCCGCGTCCGGCACCGGCACCGGCACCGGCACCGGGAGGTTCGCCGGGTTCGGGCGGTGGCCCGGGAAGCGCAACTCCGCCGCCCGCGCTACGGGCACGAGGTACAGCACGTCGTACGCCCGCTGCCGCTCCAGCACCCTGCCGTGCAGCGCCCCCGGCCAGCCGGACGCCCCCGCGGGCGCACCCGCGTAACCAGCGGCCGCGTCGATCAGCGCCCTCGGCGTGGGCCGCCGCTCGGGTTCCTTGACGAGGCAGGCGGCCAGCAGCGCGCCGAGCGCCGGGTCGGTCGCCGTGATCTCGCCGATCACCTCGGCGTCGGGCTCCTCGAAGGCGACCCGGTGCATCACGTCGACACCGGTGCCGTCGCCGAACGGGGCCCGGCCGGCCGCCGCGTAGATCAGTGTCCCGGCGAGGGAGAACACGTCGGACGCCGCGTCGCAGTGGCCGGTCCTCAGGTACTCCGGGGACATGTAGGCGGGCGTGCCGACCCGGTTGCCGGTGCCGGTGATCGCGCTCGCGTCGGCGGCCTTGGAGATGCCGAAGTCGATGACGTGGGCGCCCCGGACCGACAGAAGCACGTTGGACGGCTTCAGGTCCCGGTGCACGATCCCGGTGGCGGCGAGGTCGGCGAGCGCCTGCCCCAGTTCCGCGACCAACCGCCAGACGGCGCCCGGTTCCAGGGCACCGTCCTCCCGTACGGCGTCCGCCAGGTCGACCGCGGCGAGATACTCCGTGGCCATCCAGAGCAGCTCGTCCTGGAACCCCGTACCGCACAGCCTCGGTGCGCGGGGCGTGCGGACCCGGCCGTGGACCAGCGCCTCCTGCTCGAAGCGGCGCCGGAACGTCGCGTCCTCGGCGTACTCCGGGCGGATCACCTTGACGGCGAACAGGCCGGGGCTGTCGTCCGAGGGGCGCGCCAGATAGACCCGCCCCATGCCACCGCTGCCGAGCAGCGCCAACGGCACATAGGGGCCGATGCGTTCGGGGTCGCCGGGCCGCAGCGGCGCGGCGCCGGTCTGCCGCAGCGCTGCCGCCTCACCCGGCGGCGGGCCCGGCGACACCGGGTGCTGCTCTGACACGGACCCCCCGAATTGATTGTCTACGTACGTGAGTTCGCCTCTTCGGCTGCGAGACGAGGCTAACTCAGTCAAGGCGTGGGGTCAGGCTTTCGATAGGTTCCGTCACGCTGCGCACTCGGTTCGGATCCGAAAGGTACTGGTCGGCAACTGAGCGCACTCGTTCACGGGATGCTCGGGTGCGGGATGCTCGGGTGTTCGAGGCAGGCCTCCACGTTGCGGCGCGTCTCGGCGACTTGCCCCCGGCATCCCCGGCACCGCCGGCAGCCCGATCAGTCGCTGTCGCGACTACAGCCGCTGGATGATCGTCCCCGTCGCCAGTGCTCCGCCCGCGCACATGGTGATCAGTGCGAACTCCTTGTCCACGCGCTCCAGTTCGTACAGCGCCGTGGCGATCAGCCGGGCCCCGGTCGCCCCGACCGGATGACCGAGGGCGATGGCCCCGCCGTTCACGTTCACCTTCTCCAGGTCCTGTTCGAAGACCTGCGCCCAGCTCAGCACCACCGAGGCGAACGCCTCGTTGACCTCGATCAGGTCGATGTCCTTCAGCGTCATGCCCGCCTTGCCGAGCACCGCCCGGGTGGCGTCGATCGGACCGTCGAGATGGAAGTGCGGGTCGGACCCCACCAGCGCCTGGGCCACGATCCGCGCCCTCGGCCGCAGCTTCAGCGCCCGCGCCATCCGCTTCGACGCCCAGAGCAGCGCGGCCGAACCGTCGCTGATCTGGGACGAGTTGCCAGCCGTATGGACCGCCGTCGGCATGATCGGCTTCAGGGACGCCAGCGCGTCGATCGACGTGTCCCGCAGCCCCTCGTCCCGGTCGACGAGGCGCCACATGCCCTGCCCGGCACCCTGCTCCTCCTCCGTCGTGGGCACCTGGACGGCGAACGTCTCCCGCTTGAACCGCTCCTCCGCCCAGGCGACCGCCGCCCGTTCCTGGGAGAGCAGCCCCAGCGCGTCGACGTGGTCGCGGGTCAGCTCCCGCCTGCGGGCGATCCGTTCCGCCGCCTCGAACTGGTTGGGCAGGTCCACGTTCCACTCCTCGGGGAACGGCTTCCCGGGGCCGTGCTTGGACGCCGATCCCAGCGGCACCCTCGACATCGCCTCGACCCCGCAGCTGATGCCGACGTCGATGACACCCGCCGCGATCATGTTGGCGACCATGTGCGAGGCCTGCTGGGAGGAGCCGCACTGGGCGTTGACCGTCGTCGCCGCGGTCTCGTACGGCAGGCCCATGGTCAGCCAGGCGGTGCGGGCGGGGTTGGCGGACTGTTCGCCTGCCTGGGTGACCGCGCCGCCGACGATCTGTTCGACGCAGTCGGCGGGGATGCCGGTGCGGCCCAGGAGTTCGCGGTAGGTCTCGCCCAGAAGGTAGGCGGGGTGGAGGTTGGCGAGCGCGCCGCCGCGCCTGCCGATGGGAGTGCGTACGGCTTCGACGATCACGGGTTCCGCGGCCATGGTGGGGAGTTCCTCTCCTCAGGGCACCCGCGCGGCGCGGGCGTCCCGGCCACCCGCCACGCAGAACTAGTACGCGTTCTAGTTCTGTCAGCAGTCTGCTGACGGCCCGTCCGGCACCGCAACCCCCCTGCAGCGCCCGATAACACGAGAGGTGCCCGAAATTCGGGGTGTCGCGCCCCTTGCCTCTTCTGGAACCCGTTACTACCTTCTCGACACCTACTCATTCCTGATGGACCGTCAGATACTGTTCAGATGACGGGAGTTTTTGATGGCATCCTGCCCAGCGTTGCCCGAAGGGTTCGACTTCACCGACCCTGACGTGCTGCAACACCGCGTACCTCTCCCGGAGTTCGCCGAGCTGCGCGCCACCGAGCCGGTCCACTGGGTGTCCCAGCGCTCCGGCATCGCGGGCTTCGCGGACGAGGGCTACTGGGCTGTCACCCGGCACGCGGACGTCAAGTACGTGTCCACACACCCGGAGTTGTTCTCCTCCACCACCAACACCGCGATCATCCGCTTCAACGAGCACATCGAGCGCGACGCGATCGACGCCCAGCGGCTGATCCTTCTCAACATGGACCCGCCCGAGCACACCCGCGTCCGGCAGATCGTGCAGCGCGGCTTCACCCCGCGCGCGATCCGCGCCCTGGAGGACAACCTGCGAAACCGCGCGCTCGCCATCGCCGCGAACGCCGCCGCCCGCAGCGGCCCCTTCGACTTCGTCACCGAGGTCGCCTGCGAACTGCCCCTCCAGGCCATCGCCGAGCTGATCGGTATCCCGCAGGAGGACCGCCTGCGGATCTTCGAGTGGTCCAACAAGATGATCTCGTACGACGATCCGGAGTACGCGATCACCGAGGAGGTCGGCCAGGAGTCGGCCATGGAACTCATCGCGTACGCCATGAACATGTCCGCCGACCGCAAGCAGTGCCCGGCGAAGGACATCGTCACCACGCTGGTGGCGGCGGCGGACGAGGGCAACCTCGCCTCGGACGAGTTCGGCTTCTTCGTGCTGATGCTGGCCGTCGCGGGCAACGAGACGACCCGTAACGCCATCACCCACGGGATGCACGCCTTCCTCACCCACCCCGACCAGTGGGAGCTGTACAAACGCGACCGCCCGGACACCACCGCCGAGGAGATCGTGCGCTTCGCGACCCCCATCGTGTCCTTCCAGCGGACGGCCACCCAGGACACGGAGCTGGGCGGCCAGAAGATCAAGGAGGGGGACCGCGTCGGGCTGTTCTACTCCTCCGCCAACCGCGACCCCGAGGTCTTCGACTCCCCGGACGTGTTCGACATCACCCGCGACCCCAATCCGCACCTCGGCTTCGGCGGCGGAGGCCCGCACTTCTGCCTCGGCAAGTCGCTGGCCGTCCTGGAGATCAACCTGATCTTCAACGCCCTCGCCGACGCCATGCCGGGCCTCACCCTGGTGGGCGACCCGCGCCGGCTGCGCTCGGCCTGGGTCAACGGCGTCAAGGAACTCCAGGTGAGCGCGGGCTAGCCCGCACCCCTGTCGCATGCTCGGGCCGGCGGCATCCCGGCGTCGCCGGCCCGTCCCGACGTGACCCGACCAGACCCGAGGCAGGGGCGCATCCCACGCCCCGCCCCTGCCTCCGCCCCGCCCCGCCCCGGCATTCGCCCAGCACCCGCCGTAGACTGCGAGGGCAACTGCAACTACGACGGTGAGGCGTGCCGGTGCGATCCTGGCATCGTTGTCTGGACGCGGCGGGAGTGACCAGCGGTTCTGACCGCGCCGCCTATCTGAAGGCCAAGCAGTTCATGCTGAGCCGGGAACCCGCCGGACATCTGGCGGTTCGGCTGCTGATCCCGGCCCGGCTCCAGCCCCACATCCTCGCCGGATACGCGTTCGCCTCGTTCACGGACGACCTGTGCGACCGGGGCACGGTGGCGGAGCGCACGCGGCGCTACGCGGGCTGGGCCGAGCAGGTACGCACGGCGCTGGACACCGGAACCGCCCGGCATCCCCTGCTGCGGGCCTTCCTGCACACCGCCGAGGCACGTGAACTGCCGCGCTCCTGGGTCGACTCGTACCTCGTCGGGGCCGAAATCGACCTGGACTTCGCCGGGTTCACGACCGAGGACGACTACCAGGCGTACATCGACACGCTCACCTGGCCGTTCCTCATGATCACCTCGGGTCTGTCGGTGCCGGGCGGCGGCAGCCAGGCCTTCGCGGACAGCTGCCGGCTGCTCGCCGACGCCTGCCAGCGCACCGACTTCCTCACCGACCTGGCCGAGGACCTGGGCGAGGGCCGCCTGTACCTCCCCACCGACGATCTGGAGAAACACGGCGTCACACGGTCCGACCTGGAGCGCGGCCGAGACCTCCCCGGCGTCCGCTCCCTGCTCTCCGCGACCGCGGCGACGGCCCACGCCACCCTCCGCGAGGCCACCCGGATCATCGACGAACTCCCGGAGGAACAGCGGCCGTTGACCCGCTTCGTGATCCTCCTGCACGACCACCGCCTGCGCCGGGCGACCGCGATGGGCTCGGCGGTCACCCGGCGCCCGGTACGGGACAACCCGATCGAGTGCCTGCGCATACTGGCCCAGGCGCACCGTCCGGGCCTGGCGATACCCGCGCTGGCAACGAACGCGCACTGAGCCTTCCAGCCGGGCGTCTACGCTGCCCGGTGGAAGAAGAACGGGTCGATCGACGGCGGCACCAGCGTGACGTTGTCCAGGTCGAGCAACTGGTGGTGCACGAAGTCGGCATGGCGCTGGTACTTCACACCCGCCGGGAAGTTGGCGTGGTCGGGGGTGTTGTTCCCCGAGAAGACGCCGTAGAAGTCCCGGTCGATCGCGAGCAGCCGCATGTAGTCGCCCAGGAACGGCAGCCCCAGCCGCTGGGGAACGCCTGCGGGCGCCTGGTGCAGCACCTGACGCTCCGCCGGTGTCTGCCAGCCGTCGGCGGTCAGCTCCAGCGCCGTCATCCACTGTGCCTGCGCGAACTGCTGGTAGGCGAGTCCGGTCAGTGAGTCCGAATTCACCGCCAGCGCGGGGTTCTTGGCGTCGGTGATGGTCCGGACGTCGTTGGTCCAGTGCTGGCCGCCGTCGGCCGAGTGCCGCACATGCAGGGTGTAGTCGGTGCCGGTGACTCCGCCGACGCGGTCGCACCACGCGACCCACACGCTGCCCGAGTCCGCGGGGTCCACCGCGATGGAGAGGTCGCCGCCGAGGCGGTCCTGTCCCATGACCGCGTTGAATTTCACGAACCGCCCGGTCGCCACCCGCTGGCCGACCGTCTGGTCCGCCGAGTCCATCAGATCCTGGAACCGGGTCGGCCCGACGCCCCCGTTGTCGTCACGTGTGACCACCACGTCGAAGGTGACGTTCGACCCGCTCCTCGTCTGCCAGCTCTCGAAGGCGGCGTACACGGTCCCGTCGGGATGCAGGGCGATCCGTACCGGTGGCCCGTCCTGACCGGAGGTGGCGCGCGCCTCGATGGGGGTGGGTGTGAACCCGGCCGGTGCCGGTGCGGTTCGGGCGTCGGTCGAGACGTCCACGGTCGCCGTCTGCGGGCTCTGCTGCCCGAAGTCGTTGTTGCCGACGTAGACGCGGTCGAAAGTGCCGCCGTTCACGCCGACGCTCCCGGCCACCACCCACGGCTGGTCCTCCTCGTCCCGCTGGACGAGAACCGCCATGGGCGCTGTCGAGCCGATGCCCGGCGAACGCAGGATCTGCATACGGGTGATGCCGGCCTCGGCCGCCTGACCGTTGAGGATGCCCGCGTACAGGGCGCCGCCCTTCGTGGCGAAACTGACCGAGATGTCACCGGTCCCGAGGCCGTCCGCACCACCGGGGACGATGCTTCGCAGCGTCCAGGTGTTGCCGCCGTCGGTCGAGACGTAGATCGGGGCGAGGGGGCCTCCCATCGGATCGGGGGTGAACGCGGTCGCGACAATCTCGTTCGGGTGCTCGGGGTTGACCGCGATACTCGGTTCGCCGTCCTGGCTGACGTCGCCGCTCAGGGCGACGGGGGTGATGTTGACGACCTTGAGGGTGGACATGTGGGCTCACCTCCGCGCGGACTGCAGGGTTTCGAGCTTCTGCACCGGCTGGCGGTCGTCGGGGTGGAGAAGCTGGTACGGCGCCCACTTGCTCAGGTCGCCCTCCGTGGCGTGCAGGATCCACATTCCCTCCTGCTGGGCCTTCGGCTTCGGCACCTTGTACCAGCGGAAGTCCAGGCTGTTGGGGTAGAGCACGGCGACCTGCCCCGGGGACACCTTTCCCCGCTCCACGTGCCCCACGTCGAGTTGTGCGCGCCACCAGTCGGGGGCGTGCTCCGAGGACGGCTCGTCTCCCAGCTGTTCGAGCCCGACGACAGTGCCGACGACCACTGCGTCCGCCTCGTCGGCGTGGGCGACCATGTCGGTGTCCGCGATGTCGCGCTGTACCGCGGAGAACGGCATCGCGTCGGCGGTCCTGGCCGCGAGGGACACATGCTCCTGGACGGCGTCGGCGGGCAGCCGCCCGAGCTCCGCTACGGCGAGGCCCTCGCCGTAGACCGTCCCCCGGGTGAAGAACGCGGCCGCCTCCCCGACAACCGGCGGATCGATCTCGGCCGACAGCTGAACGGTGACCTCGCTGCCCGCGAGCCGCTTGAAGGCGTCCGGCGCGTGCAGTACCTCGTCCACCTGGACGACGGCCGTCCGTTCGTCGGCCGGCACGCTTGCCATCCGGGCGTCACCGAGACGGGTGACCGTCCCGAGGAAGCTCAGCGGGGCCTTGCGGACCAGTTCGGTGACATCCTCAGGCATGGCGATGCTCCTTTCCCCAGGGCACCGTTCGCCTACCGCACGGCGGGAGCGGTGGACGGATGAGTTCTGCGCCACTCGGTCCGCGCGCCGAGAGCGCACAGAACGGTGACCAGGGCCGTGACGGCCACGATGAGCCACTCCACCGCACCGCTCCCGGCGTCCGGCTCGAAGCCGAAGACGGTCTCGATCCAGTCGCGCTGGATGAGCGTCACCAGGAAGAGCAGCGCGGAAAGGCCACCCAGCACGGTCTCCACCCAGAAGCGTTTACGCACCGGGCTTCGACGATTCGGAGCGTTCAAGGATCGGAAGGCCATTTCGAGCCTCCCCTCTCGGATTCCGGCGCCCGTCGACACCACTGCCCGGAAAGCGGGAAGACCGCCCGGAAACCGGGAAGGGGGACTGGGTCACCGCGGGGAACCTGCGTACCTGTGCCGAACGCGGACCGCGTGCGGCGGGAGCCCGGGTGTATCGATGTACGCCTACGAGGGATACGTACTACTTACAGTCTCCGCGCACCCCTGCCCCAGGTCAAACCGGGCCGAGCCTTTTGACGGCCCCCGTCCGCTCACCATCAACTTCCGCCGCCCGCACGACCGTACGAGCCCGCGGACCCATGAACAGGTACGACAACCCGAACCCCGCCAGAACCACCGCGGCCCCACCGGCCGCATCCAGCACCCAGTGGTTTCCGGTGGCGACGATCGCGGACACCGTGAAGAACGGATGCAGCAGCCCCAACACCTTCATCCACCACTTCGGCGCCACGGTCGCGATGACGAGCCCGCACCACAGCGACCACCCGAAGTGCAGCGAGGGCATCGCGGCGTACTGGTTGGTGAGCGCCGTGAGCGTCCCGTAGTCCGGCTTGGAGAAGTCCTGGACGCCGTGCACGGTGTCGATGATGCCGAGGCCCGGCATCAGACGCGGCGGCGCCAGCGGGTAGAGCCAGAACCCGACGAGGGCGAGCAGGGTGGCGAAGCCGAGGGAGGCGCGGGCCCAGCGGTAGTCGACGGGGCGGCGCCAGTACAGGACGCCGAGCACGGTCAGCGGCACGAAGAAGTGGAACGACTCGTAGTAGAAGTCGAAGAAGTTCCGCATCCAGTCGATCCGCACGACCGTGTGGTTGACCCACTGCTCGATGTCGATGTGCAGGAACTTCTCGATGTCGTGGATCTGGTGCCCGTGCGCCTCGGCGGTGACCCGGCCGCCGGTGGTCGTCCCGCCGGTCGCGGCGAGCCGGACCTTCTGGTAGGCGGCGTACGTGACCCGGATCAGCAGCAGTTCGAGGAGTAGGTTCGGGCGGGTGAGCACCCGGCGCAGGAAGGGCAGCAGCGGGACGCGGCCGAAGCGCGCGGGGACCGGCGGCGCGTAGTCCGTGGGGACCGGGGAGCGGTAGTGCTCCGAGGTCCGGGACAGGAACGGTACGACGGTGGCGGCGGCGACCGCGGCCAGCAGTACGACGTTGTCGCGGACCGGATAGAGGGCGCCCATGTTCGGGATGACCATCTTGGCGGGCAGCGTCATCACGATGATGACGGCGACCGGCCACATGTAGCGGTCGGAGGCCCGCCTGCCGACCCGGCCGACGACCGCGAGCAGCACCCACAGCAGCTGGTGCTGCCAGCTCGTGGGCGAGACCGCCACGGCGGCGCAGCCGGTGATCGCGACCGCCAGCAGCAGCTGGCCGTCCTCGGCGTAGCGCACCGCCCGGCGCAGGCCGAGGACGGCGACACCGGCACCGAGCACCAGGAACAGGCCGATTTCGAGGGGGCCGTCGAAGCCCAGCCGCAGCAGGGCGCCGTGCAGGGACTGGTTGGCGAGGTCGTCGGCGGCGCCGCCGAGCCCGGCCCCGCCCAGGTGGTGGACCCAGTAGGTGTACGAGTCGTCGGCCATCGCGACCCAGGCGAGCGCGGTGCAGGCGGCGAAGGTGATGCCGGCGGAGACGGCGGCCCGGCGCCGGCCGGTGAACCACAGCAGCGGCGCGAACAGCAGCACGGTGGGCTGGAGGGCCGCGGCGAGGCCGATGAGGGCGCCGGCGGCCCGTTCCTCGCGGGCGACGAAGCAGCCGAGGAGGACCAGCAGGACGGGGATGATGCTGGTCTGGCCGAGGTAGAGGGTGTTGCGCACCGGCAGCGACAGCATCAGCAGGCTGATCGCGACGGGCGCGGCGAGCAGCGAGGTGCGGCGGCTCACGGGCGCGGGCAGGGCTCGGGCGGCGATCACTCCGAGTGCGACGACCAGCAGCAGCGTGCCGAAGGTCCAGCCCCAGCCGAGGGCCTGTTCGGCGGCCCGGGTGAGCGGCTTGAGGACGAGTCCGCCGAAGGGGGTGCCGGTGAACTGCGTGGAGTCGTAGAGCGAGCCCTTCACATGCAGCACACCGTCGGGCCCTACCCAGGTCTCCAGATCGGTCAGCCGGTCCGCCTTCGGGGTGCTGAGGACGGCGGCCACCTGTCTGACCGCGAGGACGCCGACGATGAGCCAGAGCGCCACACGGGCCACTTTCAGCCGTGCCTGCGCCGTCTCGGCGGTGCCCCTTCCGAAGGCACCTCCCGCTCCACCACCGTGCTCCGCGTTTGCCACGCCTCGTAGACCTCTCGCCATATCTGCCCTGTACGCACTATGGGCACCCTTTGTCCCACGCGTCTCATCCTCTACGAACGTTTAGAGAATCGCACTGCCTCCTATGAGGGACGCGAGCAACCCCCGCTTCACCTGAGGAACGTCCACCTTTTGCCCTGTATTCAGTCTCACCCGGAAATCGGCCCAGACCACGCACAGGCGGGAAAGCGGCCGTTTCAGGCCGGATCGGACGACGTCCCGCCGAGACGACCATGGCCCGGCCGGGCCGGAGTAGCGTCGCCGGGATGCGGATCCTTCAGCTGTCGGACACCCACATCAACCACGCCGGCGCACCCAACCGTCACGGCGTCGACACCACCGCGTCGCTGCGCCGGATACTCACCGACGTATCGCATCTCAGGGGCCTCGGGGCCGTCGTCGTCAGCGGGGACCTCGCGGACAGCGGGGCGCCCGAGGAGTACGCGGTCGTACGGGACCTCGTGGGCGCGTTCGCCCGGGAGCGGGGCATACCCGTGTTCTGCACCACCGGCAACCACGACGAGCGCGGCGCCTTCGCGAAGGCCCTGGGCAGCGGGCATCTGGACCCGGCGGGCGGGGACCGGGCCGAGGCCCGACTCATTTCCGCCGACGGCGAGTTGGCGGCGTCGAGCGTGGTCGACGGGCATCGGATCGTCACCCTCGACTCGCTCGTGCCGGGCAAGGTGTACGGCTATCTCGGCGCCACCCAACTCGACTGGCTGCGCGAGCTGTTGCGCACCCCGGCGGCGCACGGCACGACGGTCGTGCTGCACCATCCGCCGATCGCCCTCGACAACGCGCTGCAGCGGGCGCTGGGGCTCGGCAACCCGGCGGACCTCGCCGACGCGGTCCGTGGCAGCGACGTACGGCTGATCCTGTGCGGCCACTTCCACCTGCAGATCATGGGGTATCTGGAGGCGGTGCCCGTGTGGGTGACGCCGGGGGTGGTCAACCGGATCGACCTGACCGGCCCGGCGGGCACGGAACGGGCGGTGCGCGGGGCCTCGGCCACGCTCGTCGACCTGGGCTCGCCGCACGGCCCGCTGTTCCACACGCTGCACGCCCGCGACCCCCGGGCCGGTGAGACGGTCTACGAAGTCGACGAGGCGCGGATCACCGAAGTGATCGCCCGCGAGGGCTACAGGGCCGACAAGGGCTACAAATGACTCGGCACACTGCCCGCACCTCCCACCTCCCACCCCCGTCCCGAACGGAAGGCACGACTTTCATGAGCGAGTCCCAGCGCTGGGAAGACGTCGACGACTACTTCACGACCCTCCTCGCCCCGGCCGACGACGCCCTGGAGGCGGCGCTGCGCGACAGCGACGCGGAGGGGCTGCCGCACATCAACGTCGCCCCGAACCAGGGCAAGCTGCTCCAGCTCCTCGCCCAGGTCCAGGGCGCCCGCCGCATCCTGGAGATCGGCACCCTCGGCGGCTACAGCACGATCTGGCTCGGTCGCGCGCTCCCGGCCGACGGCCGGCTGATCACCCTGGAGTACGACGAGAAGCACGCCGACGTCGCCCGCCGCAATCTCGCCCGGGCCGGCCTGGACGACATCACCGAGGTGCGGACGGGCCCCGCCCTGGAGTCGCTGCCCAAGCTGGCCGACGAGAACCCGGCGCCGTTCGACCTGGTCTTCATCGACGCCGACAAGGTCAACAACCCGCACTACGTGGAGTGGGCGCTGCGGCTGACCACCGCGGGCAGCCTGATCATCGTCGACAACGTGGTGCGCGGGGGCGCGGTGACCGACGCGGACTCCGCCGACCCGAGCATCCGGGGCACCCGCGCGGCTCTCCAACTCATCGCCGAACACCCGAGGTTGAGCGGCACGGCGGTACAGACGGTGGGCAGCAAGGGGTACGACGGGTTCGCGCTGGCGAGGGTCGTGGCCTAGCCAGGAGCCCCCGCCGGCTCCGCCCGCCGGTGCTCAACCCTCGTGGTAGAAGCCCACGTTGACGCTGCGCGGCCCGGTGCGGTCCTGGACGATGATCTCTCCGGCACCGCCCCGGGGCAACGGCACGCTCCCTCCGTACGGCACGGTCTGGGCATACTCGCCGACGACCAGCCGGACTTCGGAGGACGGGTCGGGCTGGGAGCCCTGCAGCCAGGAGAGGTGCCAGGTGCCGTCGGGGCCGCACAGGAACTCCAGGTGGACCCGTGAGACGAACAGCCAGTCGTCGGGGGTCACGAGACGGCACACCGCCTTGTCCCGGCCCACCCGCATGATGGCCCCCGGTTCGCTGGGCGCCTCGGCCATGAGCATGCCGGCCGTGGCGCCGGCTTCCGTCCCGGAGACGGTAGCCATGGTGAGTTCGAGCACGTGCGCTCCTTCTGAACGGTCACCGAAGGTGACCCGACCGTCCTCACGGAACAATCGTTGCTGAACAGTCCCTGTACGGCAGCTATGTTGCCGTACGCCGCCGCATGATAAATCGCCCCATCGTCGCCTTGGGCCGGGTCCGGCACAATGGACACATGACCGAACGCAAACCACCCGGTGTGAGTTTCGAGTCCTGGGTCGACCGGCAGATCCGCGAGGCTGAGGCGCGCGGGGAGATCGCCGCGCTGCCCGGTGTGGGCAAGCCGCTGTCCGAGGGTCCTGACACGTCGTACGACGAACTGTGGTGGGTCAAGCAGAAGATGGCCCGCGAGGGGCTGTCGGTCCTGCCGCCGACGCTGGCCCTGCGCAAGGAGGCGGAGGACGCGCTGGTGGCGGCGCGCCGGGCGCCTTCCGAGGGGGCGGTCCGCCGGATCGTGACGGAGATCAACGTCAAGATCCGCGACATGATGTTCAAGCCGCCGCCCGGCCCCCCGCTGGGCCTGAAGCCGTACGACGTCGACGAGGTCGTACGCGAGTGGCGGGAAGCGCGGGAGACACGGGCGGGGCAGGCGGAGCGGACGGAGCGGGCGGAATAACCGGAGCGGAGACGGGCGGTGCGGTCCTCGGCCTGCCGCGCGCCGCCGCCCGGGCTGGGGCGGGGGCTCAGCTGTGCAGCAGCCGTTCCGCCAGTTCGCGGTAGTCCCGCAGGGCGAGACGGAGCCGCTCGGTGTCGCCGCCGTCGGTGCCACCGGTGGACTGCAGGGTCGCGCGCACGGTACGGCGGTTGCGCTCGATCGCCTCCGTGAAGCGCTCGGTGACCTCCTCCAGTACGCGGTCGGCCTCCTCGACGGACTCCTTGGGGCCGTCCACGAACCCGGTGATGGCGTGCTGGAGCCGCAGTGTGAGCTTGTCCCGCTCGTCCTGCGCGAGCAGCACGACCCCGTGGGACGACTGGCCCTGGTGAGCCCGGGTGGGCGCCGGGGCGGCGCCGGGCGGCGGCACCGTGGAAGCACCGGCTGCCTTCCCGGTACCGGCCTTCTCGCCGAGCGGCCGCACACCGATGGGACGGTCGCCGGCCGGTCCGTCACCGGGCACGCGTTCGCCGGGCAGCCGTTCGCCGACCTGCTTTTCGCCGACAGCCCGCTCGCCGACCGCCCGCTCACTGGTCGCCCGCTCGCCGGTCGCCCGCTCGTGAGCCGACCTCTCGGCCGGCCTCTCGGTGCCCGACCTCTCGGTGCCCGGCCTCTCGGTGGCGGACCTCTCCGGATCCAGCCGCCCGGTGTCCGGCTTCGTCGTGTTGGTGTCGCGCTTGCCGATGTCCGTCATGTGCGTCAACTCCCCTTCAACTGAAGCTTGTTGAGCGGCGACTTCGACTTCGGGCGGGGCCGCTCCCCCTCGCCGACCAGGTCGTCGAAGAGGGCGCGGGCCTCGATCATCGCCGTGCGCAGCTCCTCCGTGTCGGCCCGCTCCTCGCGAGCCGCGTGGTGCACGCGCCGGTAGCCGTGCACATGCTGGGCGTGGTGCACCGAGAGCGCGGCGAACTGCTCCTCGTACTGACCGCCCTCGGGGAAGCCGCGTGCGCCGGCCACCTCGGCGAGGAGCAGGTCCGCGTCGGCGACCGCCTGGTGCGGCGACTCGACGAACTGTTCCTGGGCGGCCGTCCAGCGGGCCGCGAACCGCTCGCGCTCGGCGGGCTCCAACGCCCGTTCCCGCAGGTCGCCGTGGCGCTGGACACGCTCGGTGAGTTCATGGTCGGCAGCCTTGGTGTCCCCGCCGTGACGGGAGACGACCCGGTCGTACTCGGGCCCGAAGCGCCGTTTCAGATTGCGTGGACCGTGTGCGCCGGCGGCCCGCCGGTTCAGGGCGAGCGCGCCGATGACGACGGCCGCGACGACAACGATCACGATCAGAACGATGAGCACTCCTGTGGACATGAACGCCTTCCGGATTTCTCGACCGACTTCTCGACCGACCCGACCGACAGTCCGAACAGACCGGTCATTGCAGCGGGTTGCCCGGAAGCGGCTCCCCAAACAGCCCGGGGCGGGACCCGCGGGTCACGGGTAATCGAGTTGCGCACCCGGTGGGCCGGCTGCCGAGAATGCCGGTCATGACCTGGACGATCACCCCGGAACCCTTCGACTCCCCTGTCGCCGCCGCGCTCTGGCGGGCGTACTACACGGAGGTCAGCGACCGCTGGTACCTCCTGCACGAGGGCCGGCGTACCGAACCCGGTGAGCTGGAGCGCGAGGTCGCGGCCAACTCGGGCGCAGAACTCGCCCCGCCGGGCGGCCAGTTGCTCGTCGCCCGGTACGACGGCGAGCCGGCCGGCAGCGCGGGCGTACGGCTCCTCGACGCCACGACCGGTGAGCTGACCCGGGTCTTCCTGTACGAGGGGATGCGGGGGAAGGGCGGCGCCGCCCTGCTGGTGGCCGCGGCGGAGGACGCGGCCCGGGCCCTAGGCGCCCGGCACCTGGTCCTCGACACCCGCTCCGACCTGGTCGAGGCACGCGCCCTCTACGCCCACCTCGGCTACCTGGAGACCGAGCCCCACAACGACAGCGAGTACGCCGAGCACTGGTTCCGCAAGAACCTGGAGCGGCCGGGGGACCTGGAACGGCGGGGGAACCCGCAAGACCTCAACTGAGCTTGTCCGCCGAGCCGTTGTGCGGCTGTTCCGCGTCCGAGCCGCACAGCTCCTCGTTCAGCAGTTTCACCAGCTGGACCAGGTCGGTGGGGCGGTCCGGGCCCCACCAGTCGCCCAGCAGCTCGGCCAGGGACTCCTCGCGGGCCTCGGCCAGCCGTTCGGCGACCTCGCGGCCCGCGTCGGTGAGAACCATGTCGAGACCCTCGCGTACGGCCAGTCGGCGTACCTCGACCTGCCGGGCGGCCTCGATGATCACGGTCAGCGGCACGAGGCTGCGCTCGGCCAGGACCGCGGGCTCCGCCCAGCCGTACCGCCGGATGCGCAGCAGCAGCCAGCTCGCCGCCGGATACAGGTCGAGGCCGGCCCGTGCGGTGATCGTCCGGTAGATCTCGCGCCGTCCCTCGCGGGTGCCGAGCACCGACAGCGCGCGGCACACCTCGTCGTAGGACGACCGCTGGACCGGGTTGCTGGCGAGGGTCTCCGTGACGTCGGGGGCGGTCACCGAGCCGCGCAGCCGGTCCTCGCGCAGGAACCAGGCGAGGACGAAACCGAGAACGGCGACCGGAACGGCGTACAGGAAGACGTCGGTGATGGCGGACGCGTAGGCGTGCAGCGCGGGCGGTCGCAGCGCCGAGGGGAGGGCGGCGATGCCGCGCGGGTCGGACTCCAGGGCGTCCGCCGAGACCCCGGCGGGCAGTCGTACGCCCCGGAACGCGTCGGTGAGCTTGTCGCCGAGGCGGTCGGCGAAGACCGTACCGAAGACGGCCACGCCGAAGGAAGCGCCGATGGAGCGGAAGAAGGTGGCGCCGGAGGTGGCGACGCCCAGATCCTCGTACGAGACCGCGTTCTGCACGATCAGCACCAGGACCTGCATGACCAGGCCGAGGCCCAGGCCGAAGACGAGGAAGTAGACGCTCATCTCGCCGGTGGAGCTGTGTTCGTCGAGCCGGTGGAGCAGGAGGAGGCCGAAGGCGGTGACGCCGGTGCCGGCGATGGGGAACACCTTCCAGCGGCCCGTACGGCTGACGATCTGCCCGGAGGTGGTGGAGGCGACGAGCAGGCCGAGCACCATCGGCAGCATGTGCACGCCCGACATGGTCGGCGAGACACCCTGGACGACCTGGAGGAACGTCGGCAGATAGGTCATCGCGCCGAACATGGCGAAGCCGACGACGAAGCTGATGACGGCCGTGAGGGTGAAGGTGCGCAGCCGGAACAGCTTGAGCGGGAGGACGGGTTCGGCCGCCCGTCGCTCGACGAGGACGAAGGCGACGGCGAGCACGACCCCGAGTACCGCAAGGCCGACGATCCGCGCCGAGCCCCAGCCCCAGGAGGCGCCGAGGGAGGTGACGAGGATCAGGCAGGTGGCGACGGAGGCGATGAGAAGGGTGCCCAGGTAGTCGATGACGTGCCGGGTGGAGCGGCGCGGGATGCGCAGGACGGTCGCGATCACGGCGAGGGCGACGGCGCCGACGGGGAGGTTGACGTAGAACACCCAGCGCCAGCTGAGGTGTTCGGTGAAGAGACCGCCCAACAGCGGGCCGAGCACGCTGGTCGCGCCGAAGACGGCACCGAACAGGCCCTGGTAGCGCCCCCGTTCACGCGGCGGGACCAGATCTCCCACGATCGCCATCGACAGCACCATGAGCCCGCCGCCACCGAGCCCCTGGAGCGCCCGGAAGCCGATCAGCTGGGGCATGTTCTGCGCCATACCACACAGCGCGGAGCCGATCAGGAAGATCACGATCGCGGCCTGGAACAGCCGTTTCCGGCCGTACTGGTCGCCCAGTTTGCCCCAGAGGGGGGTGGCGGCGGTCGACGCGAGCAGATAGGCGGTGACCACCCAGGACAGGTGGTCCATGCCGCCCAGGTCGCTGACGATGGTCGGCAGCGCGGTCGACACGATGGTCTGGTCGAGGGCGGCGAGCAGCATGCCGAGCAGCAGGGCACCGATGGAGACGAGCACGTTCCCGGGCACGTGTTCGGGCCCACGCGTCACCGGTCGCCCGTCCGCTACCTCCCCCGCATCCCCCACTCTGCCGTGCGCTTCCGCGGCCATGAAGTCCTCCTGTGACTCTCGCGACACCCCCATCGTGGTCGGTGTGACCTGTTATGGCCTGTCGAATCCTCACGAGATTCGCCGGAAGCCCGGATTCCGGGGGCTTCCGGGAGAAGGTGTGAAGAGGCTTTGGATAACCTCGGACATTCGCACGGGGGTTCGTACGGGGATTCGCACGGGGAAGGAACCGACACGCAGTGAACGATCCGAAGGGGCACGTGTGTCCGGAGTGCGGCGTGCCCCGGGGAGCCGACAACACGCCGTCCTGCGCCTGCGCCGAACGCGCGGCCGACGCTCACCTGGAGAACCGGTCGGCGGAGGCAGCGGCAGCGGAGGACTTCGACCCGCTGCGCATACGCCCGTACGTGGAACTGACCCCGGAATCACCCGCCTCGCCAGCCTCACCCTCGTCACCCTCATCGTCCGAGCACCCGGCCCCCGACGGGGCGGCCGAGGCCACGATGCCGCTGCCGGCGGTCCAGGGGACCACCTGGGGGACGAACGACCCCGCGACCACCGCGCTGCCACCCTTACCGCAGCTCTCGGGTACCCCCGCCTACCCCGCCGACTCCACGGACTCCATCGACTCCGCCGAAGACGAACAGCTGGGCGATGCGGTCCGCCGCCCCCGGGGCCTGCTTCTCGGCGCGGCCGGAGCGGTCGTGGCCGTACTGGCGGCGGGCGGACTGGCCGTCGGGATGTTCACGTACGACAAACCGGCCCGGGACAACACGTCCGCCCAGGAAGTACGGGAGAGCGTGCCGGCGGCGACGACCAGCGCGGCGCCCCCGAAACCGTCCAGCAGCCCTACGTCGTCGGCATCGGCGTCGGCATCGCCCGCTCCCACCCCGTCCCTCAGCCCGACCCCGACCCTCTCGCCCACCCCGGCGGCGCCTTCCGCGACCCCGTCCAGGTCGGCCACCCCGACCCAGGCACCGACGACCGCACAGGCCACCGGCACGATCTCGCCGGCTCCCGGCGGCGACGACAAGGACACCACCCCTGTCCTGCGCCCCGGCGACCGCGGCGACGAGGTCCTCGAACTCCAGCTGCGGCTGCGCCAGTTGGCGATCTACCTCAACGACACGGACGGCGTCTACGACGACAACGTCGAGACCGCGGTGACCACCTACCAGACGACGCGCGGCATCAACGCGCAGGAACCGGGCGTGTACGACCGGACTACACGGCAACGCCTGGAGTCGGAAACGACGGAGCCCTAGGGCTGCGCGGGCTCGGTCGACGTCCGGCGTTCAGGTACCCGCCGTCCGGGGCCGCCACCCCCAGCCCCCTGCTTCGCGCCCCGAAGGGCCCTCGCGTTTGAACGGTGGCGGTCGCGGGTCAGGTGCCGGAGGTGCTGTCCTGCTGCGCCGCTTCCTGGAAGTTGGCGACGGCGTCGCCGTACGTCTTCGCCCAGTCGGTCAGGGCGGCGATGGGCTCGGTGAGGGTCTGGCCGAGGTCGGTGAGGCTGTACTCGACCCGTGGGGGTGCCTCGGCATAGGCGCGGCGCTCGATCAGGCCGTAGCCCTGAAGTCTGCGCAGTGTCTCGGTGAGCACCTTGCGGGAGATGCCACCGACGAGGTCGACGAGTTCACCGTGCCGACGAGGCCCGCGACTGAGAGCGAACAGGACGACGACGGCCCATTTGTTGGTGAAGATGTCGATGGCGAGCCGGGCGGGGCAGTCGGCGAGGAAGACGCTTCCGGCTGAGTCAGGCATCTCCGAAGGTTACCTGGAGGTTCCTGTTGGCTCAGTAGCGTCTTCCCGCATGAGTACGTCGCACACCAAGACCTATGTTCTTGTCCATGGTGCCTGGCACAGCGGGCGCGTCTGGGACCGGGTGGTTCCCCTGCTGACCCGGGCCGGGCATCAGGTGTTCGCGCCTTCACTGACCGGCCACGGCGAGAAGGAACACCTGCTCACTCCGGACGTCGACCTGGACACCCACGTCGGCGACGTCGTCACTCTCCTCGGCGAACGGGATCTCACCAACGTGGTCCTGGTCGGGCACAGTTACGCCGGGATGGTCATATCCGGTGTGGCCAACGAGGTCCCGGACCGGATCGCGCACATGGTCTACGTCGACGCGATGCTCCCGACCGACGGTGAGAGCGCGCTGGACGTCATACCGGAGATGACCCAGCGACTGATCGACGCGGCCGCCGCCTCCGACGCCCCCTGGCGCATTCCGCCCGTGCCGGAAATGCCCGCGCCCATGGGACTGTTCGGGGTGACCGACCCGGCGGACACCGCGTGGCTGCGCACCATGCTGTCGGACGACTCGGTGCGCTGCTTCCTGCAGCCGGTCCGGCTGGACAACCCGGCCGTGGACAAGATTTCCCGGACGTACATCCACTGTGTCGGCAACGCACCGGAGGACGTCACGCGCCGCCCAGTGCCGGCGGTGCGGCCGGGCGGCGCCACGTCACAGGTGTGGGAGCTGCAGAGCGGCCATGACTGCATGGTCACCGTGCCGGACGCACTCACCGACCTGCTGCTGAAGGCCGGCTGACCGGTAGCCGGTAGCTGATTGCCTGGCGCAGGGGCGTCGCGTGGCCGCGGCACTTTCGGCCCGGTACCGCCCCGTTCACGTGCCCCATGGCTCAGTGAACGGCAAGGGCGCCTGGTAATCAGCCGAGACGGGTGGGCGGGTGGGAAAGAAACCCCGACCCCCGCTCAGACCCCGCCCGCCCCGAAAGACACCCGCAGCTCCCCGCCCCCCACAGACACAACCCGCACCCCCACCAGATCCGGCACCACCACATCCGGCCCGTGAAGGTGGGCCCGCGGCCCAACCCCCACCACCCGCATCCCCGCAGCGCGCCCCGCCGAGATCCCCGCCCCGGAGTCCTCGAAGACCACACAGTCGGCGGGGTCGACCCCCAACTCGGCCGCACCCTTCAGAAACCCTTCCGGGTCCGGCTTGCTCGCGCCCACCGACTCCGCGGTGACGCGAACATCCGGCAACCCCAACCCCGCCGCACCCATCCGCGCGGTCGACAGCGCGACATTCGCGGAGGTCACCAGCGCGTGCGGCAGCCCGTGCAGGGACTCCAGGAACTCGCGCGCACCCGGTACGGCGACCACACCCTCCAGGTCAGCGGTCTCCTCCGCGAGCAGGCGCGCGTTGTCGGCGTAGTTCTGCTCCATGGGCCGGTCGGGCAGCAGCACCGCCATGGAGGCGTATCCCTGCCGCCCGTGCACCACCTTCATCACCTCGTCGCCGTCCAGCCCGTGCCCGTCCGCCCAACGCCGCCAGATGCGCTCGACGGCAGCGTCCGAGTTGACGAGGGTGCCGTCCATGTCGAGAAGGAGGGCGCGGGCGGTGAGCACGGTGGTGGGGGTGGTGGCCGTCATCGGCAGGCTCCAGACACAGGTACGGGACCAAGGCGGCCCCGCCCGCCGGTCAGGGAAAACGGGCGGGAGCCACTTTGTTTCCACACGGTACAAAAGAAACCGTGCCTCCCGCTACCGCCCGAGGCAATCGTTCACCGACCGGCCATCTCCCGAGCACCCCACCAGGGCACCCCCGCTCTCCCGTTCCCCGCTCAACGCCCCCTACCCGCGCACCGCCTCCCAAAGACTCCACACCCCGAGCCCCAGCATCAGTACCGCCGCGACCTTGGTGATCAGCTCCAGCGGCACCCGCTTCATCAGGGCCCTCCCACCGACGATCCCGAGCCCCGCCACCGCCCACAGCGCCAGCACCGCTCCAAGACCGACCGAGAGCGGGTCGTCGTAGCGGGCGGCGAGGTTGGCCGTCATGATCTGCGTGAGATCGCCGAACTCGGCGACCAGGATGAGCATGAAGCCGGCCCCGGACACCTTCCAGAAGGACTGGTTCTCGGGCCGCCGTACCTCCTCCTCGTCCCCGCCCTTCTTCAGCAGCAGCACAGCGGCCCCGCCCAGGAAGAGCACACCGGTCAGCGCGTGAACGAGCTGCTGGGGAAGCAGCGTGAGGACGCTGCCCGCCGCGACGGCCAGCGCGACATGGACGGCGAAGGCGGCGGCGACGCCCGCGAAGACGTACGAGGCGCGGTAGCGGGTGCCGAGGACGAGCCCGGCGAGGGCGGTCTTGTCCGGGAGTTCGGCCAGGAAGACGACGCCGAAGACGAGCGCCGTGACACTGATGCTGATCAAGGTTCCTCAATCGGTCGGGGCTGCCCCGCCGAGAGTGTGATGACCTCGCGCTTTCCGCGCTGCGACACCTCGGCACGGCAGCACACGCAATACGTATGTGCTGCTCTGCCGAAGGTCTCGCTGGCCGGTCCGCACGATGTGCGCGGAACCTGCCTCCGGGCGCCGGCTCAGACGAGCTGAGCAGTATGTCGACGGTCCGGCGAAGAGCTACTCCCCTTCTGCACCGCCAAGGATAACCGACCCCAGAGGGTTGTTATGTCATGGACACGTCACTAACTTCTTACCAACCGCACATCTCACGGCAATCAGGCGACGCGACGATTCACTCGCTCGCGCCCAACACCCCCATTCCCCGAGGGAGTTCGCATGCCGAAGTTCTACGCGCGTCGACGGCTCAGCATACTCGCCGCGCTCACCGGTCTCATAGCCTCGGTCGGACTTCTCAACGGTCCGACCGCCTCCGCCGCCCTCCCCACCCCGGTCAGCGCGGCCACCGCACGCACCTACCTCGCCTCGCTCACCGTGAAGGCCGAGAACCGCACCGGCTACGACCGCGACCTCTTCCCCACCTGGATCACCATCAGCGGCACGTGCAACACGCGTGAGTACATCCTCAAGCGCGACGGCTCGAACGTCGTCACCGACTCCGCCTGCGCCTCCACCAGCGGCAGCTGGTACTCCCCGTACGACGGCGCCACCTGGACCGCCGCCTCCGACCTCGACATCGACCACCTGGTCCCGCTCGCCGAGGCCTGGGACTCGGGTGCCAGCGCCTGGACCACCGCCGCGCGCCAGGGTTTCGCCAACGACATCACCCGCCCGCAGCTGATCGCCGTCACGGACAACGTGAACCAGTCGAAGAGCGACAAGGACCCGGCCGAGTGGATGCCGTCGGTCACCTCGTACCGCTGCACCTACGTCCGCGCCTGGGTCCAGGTGAAGTACTACTACGGCCTCTCCGTCGACTCGGCCGAGAAGACCGCGCTCACCAGCTACCTCGCCGCCTGCTGATCGACCGCACGCCCGTCCCCCCGTTCGGCCGCTGACCAACGGTGACCGATGGCGAAAAGTTTGCATCATGCACGGAACCTCCCCGCCCTTCTCCGTCGTCCGTACCGTACGGTGCGACGGAGGAGGGTGATCACGTGGCGACACTTCGCCTGGGACCGCTGCTGAGGTACGCCGACAGCTCGTCCGCGACCGTCTGGGTGGAGGCGAGCCGCCCCTGCACCGCCGAGGCACGCTGCGCGGACGGCGCCGGCGGTGAGACCCGCACCTTCCAGGTCGCGGGCCACCACTACGCGCTGATCCCGGTGACCGGCCTCACTCCGGGCACGTCGACTCCCTACGAAGTGCTGCTGGACGGCGTCCGCGTGTGGCCGCTGCCCGACTCCCCCTTCCCGCCCTCCGTCATCCGCACCGCCGAGGACGGAGGGCTCGGCGAAGAGGGCGACGCGTTCCGGATCGCCTTCGGCTCCTGCCGCTGGGCGGCGCCGGCCGCCGACGACAAGGACCCGGTGGGCGCGGACGCCCTGGACACCCTGGCGGCACGTATCGCGGCCGACCCGACGGCCGAACGCCCGGACGTCCTCCTCCTGTTGGGCGACCAGGTGTACGCCGACGAGGTGTCCGACGCCACCCGCGACTGGCTCGCCGCCCGCCGCGACCTGTCCGAACCGCCGGGCGCCGAGGTCGCGGACTACGAGGAGTACACCCACCTCTACTACGAGTCCTGGCTCGACCCCGAGGTCCGCTGGCTCCTCTCCACCGTCCCCAGCTGCATGATCTTCGACGACCACGACGTCATCGACGACTGGAACACCAGCGCCGCCTGGCTGGCCGACATGCGGGCGACCCCGTGGTGGCGCGAGCGGCTGCTGAGCGGCCTGATGTCGTACTGGGTGCACCAGCACCTGGGCAACCTCGCCCCGGCCGAGCTCGCCACCGACCCGCTGTACGCGGCCGTACGCGAGCTTCCCGACGGTACGGACGCGGTGCGCGCCTTCGCCGCCCGGGCGGACACCGACCCCGAGTCGGTCCGCTGGAGCTACCGGCGGGACTTCGGCCGCGTACGGCTGCTGATGGTGGACAGCAGAGCGGCCCGGGTCCTGGACGAGGACAAGCGCTCGATGCTGGACACGGGCGAGGCGGCCTGGGTGCGCGAACAGGCGCTGGCGGATCCCGGCTCCTGCGACCACCTCCTCATCGGCACCTCGCTCCCCTGGCTGCTGCCGCACCTCGTGCACGACGCCGAGGCCTGGGACGCGGCCCTGTGCGCGGGCGAACGGGGCGCGCGCTGGGCCCGGTTCGGGGAGAAACTTCGCCGAGGAGCCGACCTCGAACACTGGGCGGCCTTCACCACCTCGTTCACCGCCCTGGCCGACCTGATCGCGGAGGCCGGCTCCGGCCCGGAGGCACCGGCGACGGTGCTGGTCCTGTCGGGCGACGTCCACCACGCGTACGCGGCCGAGCCCACCTGGCCCGAGGCCGCCCGCCCGGACGCCCGCGTCCTCCAGCTGACCTGCTCCCCGGTCCACAACGCCATCCCCCTCTACATCAAGGTCGGCTTCCGCCTGGGCTGGAGCGGTCTGGGCCGCGCGTTGGGCCGCCGTTTCGCCCGGCACGGCCGGGTCCCGCCGCCACCGGTCGCCTGGCGCCGCACAGGCGGCCCCTGGTTCGGCAACATGCTGATGACCCTGACGGTGCGCGGCCGTTCGGCCCGACTGCGGCTCGACCGGGTCCGAGGCGAGAAGGACCGCGGCGCGGAGCTGGAGACGGTCATGGAGTCACAGCTGAGCGGGTGAGCGTGTGAGCGGGTGAGGCTTCCCACACCGGCGGCGAGCCTCGTCCCCGGTGCCGGGTTCGTGCGGACGCCGACGGCATGATGAGGCGGACCGCCGGCTTCCGGTTGGCGGTCCGCTGCCAACGCGCCCCACACGCCCGGGAGTTCCCCCCATGCCTCCAGCGCCCGTCGAGCCGTCCGGGACCGTCTCCGGGGGCCCGCCCGAATGCCTCGACGTGTCCGTCGCCCTGGTCGGGGCCGGTCCGCGCGGCACCAGCGTGCTGGAACGCCTCTGCGCCTCCGTGCCCGAACTCCTGCCGCCCGGTACCCGGTTGACCGTCCACGTCGTCGACCCGGCGCCGCCGGGCGCGGGCCAGGTCTGGCGCACCTCGCAGTCGCCCCGGCTGCTGATGAACACCGTGGCCTCCCAGGTGACCCTCTTCACCGACGACAGCGTGGACTGCTCGGGCCCCGTCCGGCCGGGCCCGAGCCTGTACGAGTGGGCGAAGCACAACTCACCCGAGGGGGAAGACGAGTTGGGGCCGGACGACTACCCGACCCGCACCCACTACGGGCGTTACCTGGAGTGGGTGTTCGCGAAGGTCGTGCGCGAGGCGCCACCCGCCGTACGCGTCCGGACGCACCGAGCCCGCGCGACCCGCCTCGACGACGCCCCCGACGGCAGCCAGACCCTCACCCTCGCCGACGGCCGCACCCTGACCGCCCTGACCGCCGTCGTCCTCGCCCAGGGCCACCTCCCCCTCCTCCCGGACGACGAGCAGCGGCGCCTCAGCTCGTACGCCGGCCGACGCGGCCTGTGCCACATCGCGCCCGCCAACCCGGCCGACGTCGACCTCTCGCCGATCGTCCCCGGTGAACCGGTCCTGCTGCGCGGGCTCGGCCTCAACTTCTTCGACCACCTGACCCTCCTGACGACCGGCCGGGGCGGCCGTTTCGTGCGCGACGCGTCCAACTCCGGTGCGGGTGGCCTGCGTTATCTTCCCTCCGGGCGTGAACCGCGCCTCTACGCCGGTTCGCGGCGCGGCATCCCGTACCAGGCGCGCGGCGACAACGCGAAGGGCCCGTACGGCAGGCACACCCCGCTCGTCCTCACCCCCGAAGTGATCGCCTGCTTCCGCAAACGCGCCGACTCCGGCGAGGCGCCCGACTTCCGCACGGAGATATGGCCGCTGGTGGCGAAGGAGGTCGAGACTGTCTACTACGAAACCCTGCTGCGGACACGGGAGTTGACGACGCGCCAGCTCGACGACTTCCGGGACCGCTTCCTCTCCTCCGCGCACCGCTCCCCCCAGGAGGCCGCCGTACTCGACGAGTTCGGCGTACCGGAGGCCGACCGCTGGTCCTGGGAGCGGATGTCACGGCCGTACGCCGGACAGGTCTTCCCCCACACCGCCGCCTGGCGGACCTGGCTGCTCGCCCATCTCCACGAGGACGCCGCCCGGGCCGCGTCGGGGAACGTCGACGGGCCCGTGAAGGCCGCCCAGGACGTGCTGCGCGACCTCCGCAACGAGTTGCGGCTGATCGTCGACCACGGCGGGCTGCCGGGCACTTCGCGCCGGGATCATCTGGACCGCTGGTACACCCCGCTCAACGCGTTCCTGTCGATCGGGCCGCCCCGGCGACGGGTCGAGGAGCTGGCCGCGCTGGTGACGGCGGGCGTGGTGGAGGTGCTCGGACCCCGGCTCGACGTACGGGCCGGGGACGGGGCCTGGGTGGCGCACTCCCCCGACGTCCCGGGCTCGGCCGTACGCGTGACCACGCTCATAGAGGCGCGGCTGCCGGAGCCCGACCTCCGCCGCACGGCCGACCCGCTCCTCGCCGGGCTGCTGCGGACGGGCGGGGCAAGGCCCCATGTGATCGACGGCTACGAAACTGGCGGCCTGGACGTCACACCGCGGCCCTATCACCTGATGGACCGTCAAAGTCGGCCACACACAAAGAGGTTGGCGCTCGGAGTGCCAACGGAGGGCGTGCACTGGGTGACTGCGGCCGGGGCTCGACCCGGCGTGGATTCGGTCACACTTTCGGACGCGGATGCGGTGGCGCGGACCGTGCTGCGCATGGCCCCAACTGAGGTCCCACGTGCAGAAACTGTGAAGCCGCAACGACAAGCGGAGGCCCTTTCGGCCACAAAGCGGTGGCCAAATGTTGAACTTGTAAGCATTGATTAGGCCCCCCTACGGTGGATTACCCGCTCGGTTCCGCCCCCAGGACCGGTCCGTCCCCCCGACGGAACGGTCCCGACCGAAGGAGACATCCCCCACATGTCCGCTCGCCTCAACAACGCTCAGCCCTATGCCGTCGGCCTCTTCCGGATCGTGGTCGGCCTGCTCTTCGCCTGCCACGGAGCCCGTTCGCTCTTCGGCGCCTTCGGCGGCGAGGAGACGGTGGCGGCCGGCACCTGGCCCGGCTGGTACGCGGCAGTGATCGAGCTGGTCGGCGGCACCCTGGTCCTGCTGGGCCTCGGTACCCGCGCCGCCTCGTTCGTCGCCTCGGGCGCGATGGCGTACGCGTACTTCGACGTGCACCAGCCGAACGCCCTCCTGCCGATCGAGAACCAGGGTGAACTGGCCGCCACCTTCTGCTGGGCGTTCTTCCTGCTCGTCTTCACCGGCTCCGGCGCCTTCGGCGTGGACCGCCTGCTCGCGAAGCGCTCGTCGGGCGCGTCGAAGTCGAAGGAGTCGCGGGAGAAGACCCCGGTGGCGGTCTGATCCGTCGCCGGCCGGTGCCCGTCCCCGTGTCCCGGGGGCGGGCACGGGCGCGCGTCAGGGTGAACATCGTGTGCCGAACACATGAGCCCCCCGTGGATCTCCGGTCAGAGCCCCCGCGTACGCTGTATGGCTGTCACACGCCGCCCGCCGCTCCCCCGCGAGGTAGCGGCACGGATCGGGCCGACGGGGGAGTTTCGGGGAGTCTGCGGTGCTTGAGAGTGTGGGGTCACTGACCGGGACCCCTTGGATCTACGCCCTGGTGGCCGTGTCCGTCCTGTTCGACGTCCTGCTGCCGGTGTTGCCGAGCGGTGTCCTGGTCATCACGGCCGCAACGGCTGCCGCCGCCGGTTCGGGGGCGGCCGCCGGCCAGGTGTCGCAGGAGGTCCCCGACATCCTCGCGCTCACCCTGTGCGCGGCCACGGCGTCGGTCCTCGGCGACCTGGTGGCGTACCGCCTCGCCTGGCACGGCGGGGCCCGGCTGGACCGCGCGATCGCCCGCTCCCGGCGCCTGACCAGCGCGCAGGAACGTCTCGGCCAGGCCCTCGCGCACAGCGGCGGCATCCTGGTCGTCGTCGCCCGCTTCGCCCCGGCCGGCCGCTCGGTGGTCTCCCTCGGCGCGGGCGCCGCCCACCGCCGGGTCGGCGAGTTCCTCCCCTGGTCCATCGTGGCCGGCCTGGCCTGGGCCACGTACAGCGTCGCCCTCGGCTACTTCGGCGGCCAGTGGCTGGGCGCCACCTGGCTGGCAACAGGCGTCTCCGTAGCAGCCCTCTTCGCCGCAGGCGCAGGAGCAGCCTTCCTAATGCGCCGCCCCCGCCCAACGGGCGCACACGGGTAACACCCACACGCGGGTACCGGGCCCACACGGGTACCGGGCGCACACGTGTGACGGGCGCACACGGCCAGCCGGCGACACGAGCAAGGGCCACCTGTTCCAACGGACACCAAGGAGACGCGCCCCTATAGGGGCGCGGGGAACGGCGCAAAAAACCACGACCCACCCGCACCGTCCAACGCACCCCTTCAGGGGCGCGGGGAACTGCGCAAAAAACCACAACGCACCCGCACCCACCAACGAACCGAACCCCCACCCACAACAACTCCCCGCCGGAATTGCCCCCGTTGGGAAAACAACCTCTGCCACACCCGTTGACTTCACCCTCCCGTCCCTCTAATTTCAGCGCGCCCCCTCGTTCGGTTTCCCGATCGCAGTTCGAAATATCGACCAGATCAGATCCAGATGACTCCGGGAGTCGCAACGCCGCGCCCCCCGGCAAGGAGCCGCATGTACCCCCCGCCGCGCTCATCCCTCCTCGGCCGCACAGCGATCCGCACCCTCGCCCTCGCAACCGCAGCAACCGCCGCCCTCCTCTTCGCCCAGCCGCAGGCCGAAGAAGCGACCCCCCTCGACAACACCGCCCCGGTCGCCGCCTCCACCCGCCAGATACCGGTCCCCGCCGCCCCCACGGGCTGGGCCTCCTGGAACAGTTTCGCCGCGAAGATCGACTACAGCGTGATCAAGGGCCAGGTCGACGCCTTCGTCGCGTCCGGGCTCCCCGCGGCCGGGTACAAGTACGTCAACATCGACGAGGGCTGGTGGCAGGGCACCCGGGACAGCGCCGGGAACATCACGATCGACGAGTCCGAGTGGCCCGGCGGCATGAAGGCCATCGCCGACTACATCCACAGCAAGGGACTCAAGGCCGGGATCTACACCGACGCGGGCAAGGACGGCTGCGGCTACTACTACCCGACCGGCCGCCCCGCCGCCCCCGGCTCCGGCAGCGAGGGCCACTACGACCAGGACATGCTCCAGTTCTCGCAGTGGGGCTTCGACTTCGTGAAGGTCGACTGGTGCGGCGGTGAAGTCGAGGGCCTCGACCCGGCGGCCACGTACCAGTCGATCAGCGACGCGATCACCAGGGCCACCGCCACCACCGGCCGCCCGATGACCCTGTCGCTGTGCAACTGGGGCCGGCAGAACCCGTGGAACTGGGCGCCGGGCCAGGGCGCGATGTGGCGGACCAACGACGACATCATCTTCTACGGCAACAATCCGTCCATGACGAACCTGTTGACCAACTTCGACAGGAACGTCCACCCCACCGCCCAGCACACCGGCTACTACAACGACCCGGACATGCTGATGGTCGGCATGGACGGCTTCACCGCCGCCCAGAACCGCACCCACATGGACCTGTGGGCCATCTCCGGGGCCCCGCTCCTGGCCGGCAACAACCTGGCCACCATGACCACCGAGACCGCGGACATCCTCAAGAACCCCGAGATCGTCGCCGTCGACCAGGACGCCCGCGGCCTCCAGGGCGTCAAGGTCGCCGAGGACACCACCGGACTCCAGGTCTACGGCAAGGTCCTGTCCGGCACCGGCAACCGTGCCGTCGTCCTGCTCAACCGCACCTCCTCCGCCCAGAACATCACCGTTCGCTGGTCCGACCTCGGCCTGACCAACGCCAACGCGACCGTCCGTGACCCGTGGGCCCGCTCCGACATCGGCTCGTACGGCACCAGTTACACCGTCAGCGTCCCGGCCGGCGGCTCGGTCATGCGGACGGTCACCGGCGGCACGGAGGCGGCGAGCAGCGCGTACGAGCCCACCTCCGCCGGCGCCTACACCGCTGTGAACGCGGCGAACACGGGTGTCGCGGTCGCCGACTTCACGTACACGAACAACACGAGCACCGCCCGGACGGCGCCCCTCAAGGTCAACGGCCAGACAGCGACGACCGTGTCGTTCCCGCCGACCGGCTCCACCCCGGGCACGATCTCCGTCCAGGTCGCCCTGTCCAAGGGTGCCGCCAACACGCTATCGGTCACCAACGGCCCGACCCTGGGCACGCTGACCGTCCGGCCGGTTCCCGGCACGAACGGCAACCTGGTCGTCGGCAAGCAGTCCGGGCGCTGCCTGGACATCTTCAACAACACGATCACCAACGGCACCCAGGCCGAGCTGTGGGACTGCAACGGCGGCTCAAACCAGGCGTGGACGTACACCTCCCGCAAGGAGCTCGTGGTGTACGGCAACAAGTGCCTGGACGCCTACGACAGCGGCACGGCCAACGGTACGAAGGTCGTCATCTGGGACTGCCACGGCGGCAACAACCAGAAGTGGAACGTCAACACCGACGGCACCATCACGAACGTCAACGCGGGCCTCTGCCTGGACGCGTACGGCGCGGCCACGGCCAACGGCACCCAGCTGGTGCTGTGGGCCT
This sequence comes from Streptomyces sp. NBC_01390, assembly GCF_045040105.1. NCBI lineage: Bacteria > Bacillati > Actinomycetota > Actinomycetes > Kitasatosporales > Streptomycetaceae > Streptomyces > Streptomyces sp. NBC_01390. The sequence continues at coordinate 3,762,849 of NZ_CP109551.1, forward strand.
GCGGCACGGGCGACAACCAGAAGTGGACCGTCAGCTAGCGGGGTAGCCGCTCGGGATCCCAGCCGCCCGGCGGCCCGGTGCCCGAGCCGATGACCTCACGGCCCGGTGCGTGTCCTAGGACGCGTGCCGGGCCGCGGTCGTACCACCTCCGCCGCGTACCTCGATGCCGGCGAGCAGTTCAGCCGTGGCCGCCGCGATGACGTCGACGGCGTGTTCGAAAACCTCGCGGTTGTGGGCGGCCGGCGCCCGGAAGCCGGAGACCTTCCGGACGTACTGGAGGGCGGCGGCCCGCATCTCCTCCTCGGTGGCCTCTTCGGGGAGTACGGGTGGACGAAGGGTCTTGATGCTGCGGCACATGCCTCCAGTCTCGCGCGTACGTGGCGATCCGCGCCGCCCGCATGCTGTGAAAGGCCCGCATGCTGAAAGGGGAGTGCCGTACGCCCGTACCAGCTGCGACCATGATCCGCGAAGCGGCTACCTGTCAGGAGCCGACCGAGGAGAGGTTCGATCAGCCATGCCTACAGACACACCAGCACACGTAGACGCAGCAGACGTAGAAGACGTACACGTAGACGCGAACCACGACCCGCTCACCTTTGCCGTACTCGGTCCCGGCGGTGTCGGTGGCCTGCTCGCCGCCCTGCTCTCGCGCGCCGGCCACCGGGTGATCTGCCTGGCCGGGGACGACACCGCGCGCACGCTCCGCGAAGGCGGAATCCGCGTCCGCAGCGGCCGGTTCGGGGAGTTCACGGCGGAAGTCGACGCGACGACCGAGTTGCCGGAAGCGTCCGGCCCCCGGGGCGGGGTCGACGCCGTCCTCGTCGCCGTCAAGCACACGAACCTCGACGCGGCCCTGGCACGCGTCCCGGCGAAGGCGCTGGGAGACGCCCTGGTCGTACCGTTCCTGAACGGCGTCGAACACCCGGCCGCACTGCGGGCCCGCTACGGCGCCGACCGCATCGCCCCGGCCGTGATCCGCGTCGAGTCGACCCGTACGGCACCCGGCGTGATCGAACACGCGAGCCCGTTCGTGGAGATCGACCTGGCCGGCGACCCGGTGCCACGTGAGCGCCTAGATGCCCTGTCCGCCGTCATCACGGCGGCGGGACCGGCCACCCGTGTCCTGCCCGACGAGACGGCGGCACTGTGGGCGAAGATGTCGTTCCTCGCCCCCTTCGCCCTGCTGACCACCCTGCACGGGCTCCCGCTGGGCGATGTCCGCACCCGCCACCGCGACGAGCTGGCCGCCCTGGTCGAGGAGACGGCGGCGGTGAGCCTGGCCTGCGGCGGCCCGTCGGACCCCGCCCAGGCCCTGGCCCGCTACGACGCCTTCTCCCCGGCCACCAGGTCGTCGATGCAGCGCGACGCCGAGGCGGGCCGCCCGCTGGAGCTCGACGCCATCGGCGGGGCCCTGCTGCGCGCCGCCGAACGGCACGGGGTTGACGTACCGGTGGCGGCTCGGGTGGTGCGGGAACTGGCGACCGGCTCCAGCTGACCTGCCGCGCCCCGGCCCGAGCCACTCGTTCGTGTGAAGTGGAGGAGGAAGTACCTGAAGGCACTCGCATCACAAAATCGAACAGGCGTACCATTACCGCGTGGCGACGACCTATGACTTCCCGAGTGACCTCCTGGCCGGTCAGGAGGAGCTGCATCAGGTCCGGGCCGAGCTGTCGGCACTGCTGAAGCGGCTCCCCTGGTCGGTCGAGCCGCTGGACGGTTTCAGTGACACCGGCGGCTGGCGCAAGGTGGAGCGCCCCGCGTCGCCGGGCTGGACGGCCGACGAACAGGCCGAGGTGGAGAAACTGCGGCGCCGGGAGCACGAGCTCGCGGTGTTCGTGAGCGGCCACCGCTTCTGGGCCGAGGTCACGGGACCGGACCGGGTGGACGCGCGCACCCGGTTGAAGCACGCGCACGGCGCCGCGGAGGAGGCGGAGCAGGAGGAGCAGGGGGTCTGAAGCCGGCGGTCCGGCCTCAGGAGGTGGTGCGGAAACCTTCCCGCACCCGGTCGAAGACCGGCCGGTAGGTGTCCCACTGCTCCTCGGGCGCCGAGACGTAGATGTCGTACTCGCGGCCGCCCTCCTGCCCGAAGCCGAGGTTGATGCCGTGGAAGGTACGGACCCGGCCGTCGAAGGTGAACTCCCAGACGGCGGCCTTCTGCCCTCGGTACTTCGTCCGCTGCATGTAGAGCCTGCGGTACTTGTCCCCGGGGTAGTTGATCTTCGTGTTCGCCTCGATGTCCTTGAAGTGCGCCAAGGGATCTCCGGCGGGATCGACCATGCCGATGCTGATGCTGGCCAGGCGGGTCTCGTCGATGTACACGATCCCGTCGGACGCCCGCTTGCTCAACAGCCAGCCGTCGGGCACGGGGAAGGCGACGCCGAGCGTCTCCTCCGTGACCAGGTGATAGCCGTCGGGGACGGGCGAGGGCGCGTACGTCGGGCTGGGGCTCGCCCCCGAGTTCGAGCCCGCGCCCTGCGTCTTTGTGCCGTCCCCGGCCGAGTTCAGGTAGTAGACACCGCCCGCCGCGCCACCGGCGACCAGGATCACCGCGACCGCGCTCCACAGGACGGTACGACGCCCGCGCCCGCCTCGGGGCCGCACGGGGGCCACGTTCTCCGTGCCGGTCCTCCTTCGCGTGCCGCCCGTACGGTCGGGATCCTGGCCCCGTGCCGGAATCGACCCCGGGGCGCCCGCTGTCCACGCGCGCGGCTCCGTGTCCTCGGTCACCGACCGCAGCGCCAGTTCCGTCTCCTGCGCCGAGGGCCGCTCGGCCGGGTCCTTGGCCAGCAGGGCTGCGATCAGCGGTTCCAGCGGGCCCGCCTGCTTCATCGGCTCCAGCGGGGCGGTGACGATGGAGTACGCCGTCTCGACCGGCGTGAGCCTGCGGAACGGCGGCTGTCCCTCCACCGCCTGATAGAGGGTCGCGCCGAGCGCCCAGAGGTCGGAGGCGGGGCCGGGGGTGTCGCCCTGGATGCGCTCCGGTGCCATGAAGTCGATGGAGCCGACGATCTCCCCGGTCCGGGTCAGGGTGCTGGTACCGGTCGCCGTGGCGATGCCGAAGTCGGTGAGGACGACCCGGCCGCCCTCGGTGAGCAGCACGTTGCCCGGCTTGACGTCACGGTGCAGCACGCCGGCCTCGTGCGCGGCCCGCAGCGCGCCGACCATGCCCCGGCCGATACGGGCGGCCTCCTCGGGCGAAACGGTCCCGCTGCTCTTGAGCAGGGCGCTCAGCGTGGTGGAGGGCACGTACTCCATGACGATGCACGGCAGTCCGTCGTCCTCCACGACGTCATGGACGACGACCACGTTCGGGTGCGCGATCCTGGCCGCGCTCTGCGCCTCGCGACGGGTGCGCTCGTACATCAGGGCCAGTTCGTGGTCGGCGAACCGCGAGTCCTCGTGCAGCCGCTTGAGCGCGACACGCCGGTTGAGCATCTCGTCGGCGGCCAGCCAGACCGTGCCCATGCCGCCCCGGCCGATCTGCTCGGTCAACCGGTACCGCCCGGCGATGAGCCGTCCCTCGTCCGACACGTCCGACACGGCAGCCTCTCTGATCTCGCCGGGCACAGGCGCTCACGATATCCGGCAGGCCTACGAGGACGGCCCGAAGGTCACGTACACCACACCGCGCACAACCTCGCACACGAAGAGGCCCCCCGGCGAAACCACCGGAGGGCCCATCGTCTGCTCCGAGCACGCCGTCGTCGACCGGTACATGGCCCTGTACTGCTGGGCCGGGCTGTGTGCGAGTGAACCGGCCTGGCTCGTGCGGCCTGTGCGCGATCTGGGGCACCATCACGGGTTCCGGCCTGTGCTATGGGTGCCGCGGCGGCCGCGACGAGAGGGCCAAGGGAGGGCTGCGGGAGGCCGTCTGCCGCCGGTGCGGCCGGCCGGGGATCGTCGGCGCGGACGGTACCTGTCGGGGGTGCCGGATCGCGGTCCGGCTCGGTCAGGATCCGGCGTGGACGCATGCCGAGTTCGAACGGCGCGACCTACCCGCCGGACGGCCGCTGCAACTGGCCGTGCGCATCGAGGGACTGGCGCTGAACAGCAACCCGCTGCGCCAGCGCGCCGTCACCGGCTCCCAGTAGTTCTCGCGGAAAAACAGCAATACGCCGTGCGGCAGCCCATTGCTCTCTGCTCGGCCCCCGATCGAGCGCGGCTGGGCGCGGCGTTGACCCCTCCTAGCTAATGCGACTAGTCTATAGCTAACGGCATTAGCTACTTTGCTGGAGGACGGCATGACCGAGCACCTGAGAATCGGCAAGAACACCATCGCCTTCGACGTGACCGGGGGAGGTCCCCTGGTCGTGCTGGCGCACGGCATCGGCGACAGCCGGCACTCCTACCGCTTCCTCGTTCCCGGCCTGGTGGCCGCCGGTTACCGGGTCGCGAACGTCGACATCCGCGGGTGCGGTGAGTCCAGCCTCGGCTGGGACGGTTACAGCCGCACCGACATCGCCGGAGATCTGGTCGCCGTCGTGCGTCACCTCGGCGGCCCGGCCGTGATCATCGGGCAGTCGATCAGCGGCGGCGCCGCGACCATCGCGGCCGCCACTGCGCCCGACGTGATCAGCGGAGTGATCGAGCTGGCTCCGTTCACCCGTGCGCAGCCGGTCGACCTGGGCGGGCTGATCCGGGTCAAGCGTTTCCGGACCGGGTACACGCGGATGGCGCAGGTCGTCGTCCGGGGACGCCTGGCGGACTGGAAGAAGTATCTCGACGTGGCCTACCCGGCCAAGCCCGCCGACTGGGACAGTGAACTGGCCCGCATAGAGGCCACGCTGAGTGAACCCGGCCGGATGAAGGCCCTGCAGGACATGTGCAAGTCCAAGCCCACCGACGCCGGCGCCCAGCTCGCCCACGTCACCTGCCCGGTCCTGATCGTCGAAGGCAGCCTGGACCCCGACTGGGCCGACCCCCGCGCCGAAGGGGAGAAGATCATCGCCGACCTGCCCGCCGGCCTCGGCGAGCTGGCCGTGATCGACGGCGCCGGCCACTACCCGCATGCCCAGACCCCCGACCAGGTCCTCGCGCTGGCCCTGCCGTTCCTGGCCAAGGCGGCCGGCCGTGCCTAGGGCCGGACTCACCGCCGCAACGGTCACCGAAGCCGCCGCCGCCCTGGTCGACGAGGTCGGGTTCGACCAGCTCGGCATGGGCCTGGTCGCCGAACGGCTCGGGGTCAAAACCCCCTCCCTGTACAAGCACGTCACCGGCCAGACCGAGCTTGCCCACCGGATCGCCATCCTGGCCATGAACCAGTGCGCCGACGCCATCCGCGACGCCATCCAGGGCCGGTCCGGCACCGAAGCCCTGGTCCGCGGCGCACAGGCGATGCGGACGTTCGTCAAGGACCACCACGGCCGATACGCCGCAGCCAACGCCGCCCGACCGACCGGACCCGACGACCCCCTCATCGACGCCCTCAACCGGGTGGTCGACTCCTGGGCGGCCATGCTGCACGGCTACCGGATCGACCCCGACCAGCAGATCCACGCGCTGCGGATGCTACGCACCGTCCTGCACGGATACGCATCCCTGGAAGCAGCCGGCGGGTTCCAGTTCGCCACCGACATCGACGACAGCTTCGCCTGGATGATCGACTTCATCGACCACGGCCTGCAGGAGCCCACGGTCACCAGCACCAACAGCACCCCCTCCCACAGGGCCGCGCCGGGCGTGGCGCTCTGACCGCCGTGGACTGCGCTCCACGCCAGTCCCCAGTCCCCGGCCCCACCGAGCACTGGTGAACCACCCCCTCGCCGAACCTCCGCCCCTCCCTTCCGCACCAGCCAGAAGTGGAAACCACCATGAAGCCGGTCCTCACCGCCGTTATTGACATCGACGCCACCCCGAAAGCGGTGTGGGACGTCCTCACCGACTTCACCGCCTACGGCGAGTGGAGCACCTTCTCCGCAGCCGAGGGAACCGCTCAAGTGGGAAGCCGGCTCACGATGCGCATGCCGGGCATGACCTTCAGGCCCACGGTCACCGTAGCGACGCCTGGCCAGGAACTGCGGTGGGTCGGCACGCTCGGCATCAAGCAGCTGTTCCACGGCCAGCACTCCTTCGTCCTTTCCCACAACCACGACGGCACCACCCGCCTGACCAACCACGAGGAATTCTCCGGCGCCCTGGTCACCCTGATCCGGCCCTTCCTCAGAACACCCAGAAAAGATGGGTACGCCGCGTTCAACACCGGCCTCAAGCAGCGGGTGGAAGACCGCACCGAGCTCGGGCCGGGTGCATGAGGTGCCGGTGGCCGGGGTGGTAGCGGGGATCGGGATGGCCGCCGCGATGCCCTGCCCCAGCTACTGGATCACGCTGGAGGACGGGACAGGCGTCGACAACAAGCTCGTCAGGAACTCGTCACCAACTCCTACCTGCTCGTCGGCTCCCACCTGTCCAAGGCCAAGCAGCCCGTCGACCCGCACACCTACGGCACCAGCACGCGGGCGGCTCGGTGAGCACGGTCGGCGACACCTTCCATGAGTTCCCCCATCCCCTCGCCCAGCGAAGCCTCACGTGGAAGAAGACCGCCCAGTCACTACGCCCTCCCGAGCACAGACCGTACGAACGCCTGCTGCCTCAACCGGCTGGACGATCGGCGTCTCAACGTCAGGTGGCCAGCCAGTTCGCTGCCCTGGGCCCTCAGGAATCCGCGAACCTGTCGGCTTCCGGGGGGGGCGATCCCGACCCAGTCGGCCACCGCTTCCTGCGTGAGGTGGGTGCGGCGGCGCTCGTCACCGATGTGTGCGGTGATGTGCCGGCGGCGGGCGGTGCCAGTCGGCGTCGGCGAGTCACCCGCCCTGAAGGTGTCGCTCGTTGAGGCCTCCGTAGATGTGAGCTTCAAGGCATTGCGGGGCATCAAGGCCGACGGCTTCGCCACGGTAGAGGGCGATGAGTGAATCGGAAATTTTGAGCGGGAAGGCCACCGGTGGGTGCCCAGGGGGGCGCCATGGCCGCCCAGGTCTGGCTCGGCGATGATCGGGGCACCGCACCCAGGTCGCTGGTTGCCGCGTCCGCGCCCACACCCTCTCGGCAGACTTACGGGTAGAGGCCGGCCCGGAAGGTGAACGAGACGAGTTGCGCTCGATCCCGTGCGCTGACCTTCGTCATGGCCCGCACGGCGTGCGTCTTCACGGTGAACGGCGAAACGTGCAACTGGGCCGCGATCTCGTCGTTGCCGAGACCGCTTGCGACGAGAACGATCACGTCCCGCTCCCTGGGGGTCAGAGCGTCGAAACGGCGCAGCAGCTCCCGGTCGATCACCGGGGGCGGACTGTCGGTCATATGGCCGATGAGCGCGGCCGTCGCGGCTGCGGACAGCGCACCACCACCGCCGACGACCTCGGTGATACCCGCGACGAGTTCGGCAGGGCTCACGGTCTTGCTCAGGAATCCGTTGGCGCCCGCGCGAAGGGCGGCGAGAACGATGTCGTCGTGGTCGAAAGTGGTCAGCACGATCACCCTCAGCTTTTCGGGTGGGTGCTCTTCGCGGATCCGGCGGGTGGCTTCGACCCCGTCGATGCCGGGCATCCGAATGTCCATGAGAACCAGGTCGACGGGGTGAACTCGGAGGAAGGGGACGGCCTGAAGTCCATCGGAGAGATCACCCGCCACAACGAGACCCGGATCGAGCGCAAGCATCGCTCGGATGCCGGCCCTCATGTCGTCCTGGTCGTCGACGATCAGAATCCGCGTCATCGAACAACGACTCCCATGGGACTGAATTCCGCACGGACCCGGAACTGCCCGCCGTCACTCTCGATCATCAGCCGCCCGCCGGAGGACTCGACGCGTTCGCGCATACCCACGAGTCCGAGTCCGCTCCCCGAACCCGAACCCGACCCGGGGCCGGGGCCATGCACTGAATGACTGACGCGGTTCTCCACGGTGACGCAGATCCTGTCGTCGCGCTCGCGCACTTCCACTGTCGCCGTCCCCTCTCCGTGCCGGTAGGCGTTCGTGAGTGCTTCTTGGACGATCCGGTAGACGGTCACGCCGACGCTGGGCTCCACCGGGACCGCGATGGTGTCGATGCCGGATCGGACGTCGAGGCCGATGCTCTCGAACGAGGCGACAAGCCCTTCCAGGCCGCTCAGCGACGGGATCGGCCGGAGCGCCTCGTCGTCGGAGATGTCGTCCTCGCGGCGGAGGAGCACGAGGATCCGTTGCGTCTCGACGACGACGGTACGGGCGCTTGACCTGGCTGAGACGAGGGCCTGCCGGGAGGATTCGGAGCCTTCGGGAAGTCCGATCTCCGCAACACCGAGATGCAGGCTCAGCATCGCGACTTGATGGCCGATGACGTCGTGGAGGTCTCGGGCGATACGGAATCGTTCTTCGGTCACTCGTCGGGTGGCTTCGATCTCGCGGGTGGCTATGGCGCTCTCGGCCCGTTCCTGCAGAATCCACCAGTGGTCTCGATGGATGCGGAGCGCCACCCCTGACGTACCTCCCGCTATGGCCGAGAAGAGGGCGGCGGCTCCCACCACCGCGCCACCACGGAATCCTCCCAACGTCATGTAGGCCCCCAGGAAGGACGCCGCCACGATGACTGTTCCGGCCAGCGGCTGCTTTCCCCTGAAGGTGACGGAGAACAGCACGAAGACCGCCATCATCCACACCGACAGGGGGTCCTGGCCCACCGCTGTGACGGCGAAGGACGCCGCGCTCGACACGACCAGTCCGGCCCACGGCTTCCACCATGACAGCGCGACACCGCCACCGGCGAGCAGTACGGACAGGACTGTCGGCCAATCAGATCCCCGCAGTATCACCGCCACGATCTGACCGGCGAACACCAGCGCGGCCAGGGAGTAGGCGACGAGGTGCAGCACCTCGGGGCGCCGGATCCACAGAGGCGTCGCGGGCCCGTCCTGATCGTTCTGTGCCTTGACCATGACCTGATTCTCGTCCGCCAGCGCCCCGGTCGCGTACTTCGAACGATGTAGACGCCGAACCTGCCTCGACCGATGAAGGCGGGAGAACTACTTCGTTCGAAGTACGCGGCTCCGCCCGAGGACCCCGAGACTCCTCGGCGAGACAACCGCCTCACACCGTCAAGCAGGGACAGGCCATGACTCGGACCACCACACCTTCGGCCACGACGCCCCCTTCCAGGCGCCGATCCTTCCGGCGCACCGCAGTTGTCGGACTGTCGGCGCTGGCCCTCGCCACCATCACGATCGCCGCACATGCCGTGGACACCGGCTCAACGGCGACAACCACGAGCACCCGTGCAACGCACGCCACGGCCTCCGACCGCCCGAAGCCGACGGTCGTGCTGGTGCACGGCGCGTTCGCGGACGCCTCCGGCTGGGACGGCGTCATCACCCGGCTGACCCGCGACGGCTACCCTGTCCGCGCGCTCCCCAACCCGCTGCGCGGGCTTGCCTCCGACAGCGCCTACATCCACAGCTTCCTCAAGACCGTCCCGGGCCCGGTCGTGCTGGTCGGTCATTCGTACGGCGGCGCGGTGATCACCAACGCCGCCGTCGGCGAGAAGCAGGTGAAGGCGTTGGTCTACGTGGCAGCCTTCGCTCCGGACTCCGGCGAGGACCTCGCTGACCTGTCCGCCCGACCGGTTGCCCATCCGGTGCCGCCGTTGCCCGTACAGCCAGTCCCGTACACCCTCCCGGGCGGCGGTTCCGGTCTGGACATCTACCTCGACCCGGCGAAGTTCCGGGCAGCGTTCGCGGCAGACGTCCCGGCACGGACCGCAGTGCGGATGGCCGCCGGGCAACGGCCGATCGACGCCACCGCCATTGCCGGCATCACCCCGGAAGCGGCCTGGCGCACGACCCCGTCCTGGTACCTGGTGGCCAAGCAGGACCACGCCATCTCTCCCGACCTCGAACGCTTCATGGCGGCTCGCGCCCATGCGCACGTGACCGAGATCAACTCGTCCCACGCGGCCATGGTGAGCCACCCCGCAGTGGTCAAGGACCTGATCGAGCAGGCCGACCGCGGCACTCGCTGACCGGCGCACGAACCTCCCGGTCGGGGCGAGCACACGCCCAGGCCGGGCCCTCGCCCGCCGTTGCCTTCCCTCCTCGCAGTCCCCGGCCCGGCACAACAACCGTACGGAGAACCCACCGTGACCCTCACAGCCACTTCCCGACAGGACGCTTCGGCCCCCGCCCTGCGCCAGTTGTACCTGGTCCGCTTCCTTTTCGCCGTCGTCTGGGCGGCACTCCTCCTCGCCTTCGGCTCCGACCTCACCATCGGGGTGAAGGTCCTGCTCTTCCTCTACCCCGCGTTCGACGTTGCCGCGGCCGTCGTCGACGCCAGGTCCTCACGGGCCACCCGCTCGGCCACGGGTCTCTACGCCAACATGGCCATCAGCGCTGCCGCTGCGATCGGCCTGGCTGTCGCCGGCACCTCCGGCACAGCCGACGTCCTTCGCGTCTGGGGAACCTGGGCCATCGTCTCGGGCCTGGTCCAACTCGGCGTGGCCCTCCTGCGCCGGTCGATGGGCGGCCAGTGGGCCATGATCCTCAGCGGCGGCATCTCGGTCCTGGCCGGCGCCTCGTTCCTCGCCGGCGCCACCAAGACCGACCCCACCCTGGGACAGCTCGCCGGGTACGCCACCGGCGGCGGCGTCTTCTTCCTCATCTCCGCCGTACGGCTCTCCCGTCGCGCCAGCCCCGCAGCAGCGAAGCAGTAGACGACGCGGTGGACCGAGTACCCCGGCTCGGGCAGTGCGGCGAGCATCTTCGTTCTCGGTAGGTCGGCGGGAGGGATTCCTTCCGCGGCATCCACTGATGAAGGGCCCGGCGGGTGGCCGGGTGCTCCGGGTCCTGTGTCAGGCCGGTGGCGTCGGCCGGATCGGCCAGCAGGCAGGATCCTGCGTGGCTGACCACCCCGCGACCGTCGGCCGAGACGACAGAAGCCTTGGACAAGCCCTATCGTCCCAGGTCAGTGGAGTTCGATCATGGGAGAGGCCTCCTGGGGAATATTCCCCAGGAGGCCTCTGACCTGCTAACTGATCCTGGTGGGCGCGGACGGTTTCGAACCGCCGACATCCGCCTTGTAAGGGCGGCGCTCTACCACTGAGCTACGCGCCCAGGACGAGTCGTCAGCCTACATTGCCCGAGGCCCTGCCTCGCAAACCCGTATCCGCCCCGGAGATCGCGGTGCCGGATTCGGGGGTTTTCCCCACCTCCGATCAGGGAGCGACCCGGATGCCCCGGCGGGCACCGCATCCGTACGGTCGAAGAGTGTCGCAAGGCCGGCTCCACCGATCGCCGATCACCGGTCCCGCGTTCACCTCAGGGGGAGAAGGATCATGGCCCGATCAGCATTTCCGCGTACCCGAACCCGCAACGGCACTCGCACCGGCGCCCGCACGCGTGTCGTCGGCGTCGTCGGCGTCGTGGCCGCGCTCGTCGTCACCGCCTCCGCCTGTTCCTCCGCCGGGGACGACAAGGATCCGGAGCACCGTTCCTTCGCCCTGCAGGGGCGCACGCTCACCGTCGACTCGAACGACTCGGGGCTCGACATCGTCGCCGCGGACTCGAACAAGTCGGGCCGGATAGAGGTCACTCGCTGGTTCTCGGGCTCCGTCACCTTCGGCAAGGATCCCAAGGTGACCTGGTCGATGAAGGACGACCGGCTCAAGCTGCGGGTGAAGTGCTCGGGCGTGGTCGCCGACTGCTCCGCCAAGCACCGGATCGAGGTACCGCGCGGAGTCTCCGTCGTCGTGCGGAACGGGGACGGGAGCGTCACCGCCCACGGCTTCGACCAGGCCCTCGACATCCGCTCCGGGGACGGCTCGGTCACCGTCAAGGACTCCACCGGTCCGCTCAAGCTGTCCACCGACGACGGTTCGATCCGCGCCCTCGGTGTGCGCTCCCAGCGGGTGCGGGCGCACTCCCAGGACGGCTCGGTGCGGCTCGAACTCGCCTCCGTGCCGGACCTCGTCGAGTCGAGCAGCGACGACGGTTCGCTCACCATCGAGCTGCCCCGCGAGACCTACCGCGTGACGGCGGACTCCGACGACGGCTCCGTGAAGGTGTCCGTGCCGCGCGACCAGCACAGCTCGCACGTGGTGTCGGCGAAGACGAAGGACGGGAGCATACGGGTGCGGTCCGCCGGGGAGTGAGCCCCTCGGCGGCCCGGTGCGCGGTCGGCGCTGGACCCGATTCGCGAGTCGGTACGCGCAGCGCGAACCGACCGGCCCGTGTGTTCGTCCATAACCGGTGGGAGAATGAACCGGGCAGGGCAGATCACAGCACGGGAGAGGGATGTGACGGCGATTACTTCTGAGCCGTACACGCCGATTGCGCCGGGCGCGCACCAGTCGCCTCACCGTTCGCCGCACCGCCCACCCGAGCGCTCTCGCACCGGCCTGCGCGCCGCCGCCCTGGACGCCCTGACCCTCGTACTGCTCCCACTGCCGCTGCTCCTCGCCCTGCCCGCCGCCTTCGCCGGTGGCGGTGGCGGTACTCGACGGTGGTTCGGTGGGCGGGCCGAGAGCCAGCGCGCCGAGGCGCAGGCCGCGAAGGACGCCGCCGCCGCCGCTTTCTACGAACTGGACACCGCCCAGCGGGATCTGCGGATCTCGATAGAGACCATCAAGGCCGTCGACGACACCCCCGCCGCCCGGCGCGCCGTCGCCGACTTCGAGGGGCTCGGGCTCCGGATCGACGAGGCCAGCGGGCAGTACATCACCGCCATCGACGCTCATGACCTCGACCGCGACGACCTGGAGGCGTCGGCCGCCACCCGCGCCCGGTCCGAGCTGACCCGGGCCAAGGAGGAGCTGGGGCGGGTCAAGCAGGACCTGGACCGCTTCGCGGCAGGGCTCGGACCGCTGCTCGGCAAGGCCGAGACGCAGTTGGCCCGGCTCGCCCCCTCCGTGGAGCGCGCCCGCCAGTCGCTGCTGGCCGCCTCCAACGCCCTGGACGCGGTCCGCGGATCGGGGCTGCGGGCGGACGATCTGGCCGCCCGGCTCGCCGCTCTCGGGCCGGAGCTGACCCGGCTCAACCAGGGCGCCGGGCAGCACGGCGTGCCGGAGACGCTGGAGCGGGCCGACCGGGTCGCGCGCGAGGCGGAGGCGGTCCGGGCGGAGGCGGATCGGCTGCCCGAGCGGGCGGCGGAGATCGATCACCGGCTGGTGTCCCTGCGTACCCGTGCCGAGGCGCTGATCACCCGGTCCGGGCAGGTGCAGCCGCTGCTGAGCGAGTTGCGCAGACGGTTCTCGGCGGAGTGCTGGCAGGACCTCCAGCACGTACCGGAGCAGGCCGCGGACCACGTACGGCAGGCCGAGGCGAGGCTCAAGGAGGCGCAGGCCGCTCGGGACGCCCAGCGCTGGCCTGACGCGACGGCGCTGCTGTCGACGGTGCGGGCGCTGCTGAACACCACCGACGAGGCGGTGTCGGCCGCCGGAGACCGGCTGCGGCGGCTGAACGCCGTACAGAAGGACCCGCAGGGCGAGATCGACCGCACGCGCTTCGCGATCCGCGACGCGCAGCGGCTGGCCATGTCGGGGCGCAACACCCCGGAGCCGCGGCACGCCCGGCCGCTGGACGAGTCGGTGTCCCGCCTGGACCGGGCGATCGCCACGCTGGAGGGCCGCCACCCCGACTACTGGCACTTCCTGACGGAGACGGAGGCCGTACGGCACACGGTGGCCGACGTGGTGGCCCGGATCCGCGAGGAACGCGGGATGACGGCCCACTGAGGGCACCCCTCAGCGGGCACCCCTCAGCGGGGCGGAGGGACCGGCGTCCCGCCGCTCCGACCCGGGAAGGAACCGGGAGGTGCCGGGGCGGCGGGAGCGGGATGATCAGGTGCGGTAGGCGTAGTAGTAGGCGTTCGGTTCGGACGCGATGATGCTCGCCAGCGACCTGCGGTAGGTGTTGACGGAGTGGTAGGTCAGGTACGGCACGCCCGCGCTGCGGTACGTGACGATCATCGTGTGGTCCTTGGCCCCGTCCCTGTCGAAGTCCATCTGGAGCACGTCGCCGACGTCCAGCTGGTAGACGTACGCGAGACTGGTGGTGCGCTTCGAGTTCTGGGCGAACCAGGACCACTCGTTGACGCCGACGAAGGAGTCCGACTGGATGTCGGCGTTGCCGAACCACTTGGTGTAGTCGTACACGTAGCCGGGGGCGTGCTTCCAGCCGCCGGCCTTGAGGGACTGGCTGACGAAGTTGGTGCAGTCGCCGCCGGCGGTGTGCCCGTTGAAGTTCGGGTACTCCGCGTTGTAGGTGCTCCAGTACTTCTCCGCGTACGTGGCCATGGCCTTGTAGTCGTAGGCACCGGTGGTGAGGTTCTTGACGTTCGCCGGTGTCGTGCGGGTGGTGGCCGCGCGGGGGGCGTTGGGCATGGTGTCGTCGGCCACCGTGCCGACCTTGGCCTTGGCGGACGGCTGGGCGGACGGCTGGGCCGGCTGGTTCACGGCGACGTCGGCCGCCGCGTCGGTGTTCCGGATGCCCGTCAGCTGCCAGTGGCCGCGCGCGTCGGCGGTGAACGTCAGCGCGTGGTGGGCCTGGAAGCCGGTGGTCCCCGGCTCGTCGCCGCGGACCTTCTGGTAGGTCAGGGTCGTGGTCTCGGTGACCTCGACCTCGGCCTTGGTGCCCTTGAGGCGGGTGCTGTTCAGGGTGACGACGGTGTTGGCCTTGCTGTACTTCTCGCCGAGCGCCGCGAGGCGGTCCTTGCGCAGGTCCAGCGCGGACAGGGTGGCGTTCTCGCTGCGGGCCAGCGCGGCGGACAGTTTGACGTCGCCGGAGAAGCCGCGCGTCAGCGGCTTCTTCCGGTTGCCCTGCGGGCCGTCGACCAGCGCGTCCGTACGGTCGGTGAGGACCGCGTCGGCGAGGCGCTGGAAGGTGGCCCTGGTCTGCTGGTCCACGATCGGGGCCGCGGAGCGCGCGGTCGCCGCGCTCGCGCTTCCGGCCGGCAGCAGCGCCGCTCCCGCGGCGACCGAGGCAGCGGCCGCGACGACTATGGCGGCGCGGCTGCGCGTACGGCCCATGTTCCTTGACTTCACGTATGTTTCCCCTCTTGCCCCGGCGATGGGGGATGCCGGGTTGTGGAATTTTCGCATGCCATGTGGAGCTCCCGTGAACGGGGATACCCTTTGCTGGCAAGGGAGTTGACGAATCGTCAGATAACGGTGGTCAGGTAACGGCGGTCACTTCATCCGATCACTTGACGACCGTCGACCAGTCCGGCGACTGCGCCGGGTCCAGGGCTCGCAGCCGCTCCAGCGTCGCCGGGGTCTGCACGTCGAGCCAGTCGGCGAGTTCCTTGAAGGAGACGCACTTGACGTCCTTCTTCACGCACACGTCGGCCATGACCTTGTCGACGGCCTTCATGTAGATGCCCCCGTTCCACTCCTCGAAGTGGTTGCCGATGAACAGCGGGGCACGGCTGCCGTAGTACACCCGGTCGAAGCCGGCCTCGTAGGAGTCGATGGTCTCCTGCTGCCAGCGCGAGTAGTTGGCCGGAGCCCCGTCGGTCTCGCCGTCGGACTGGTTGTAGAGGAAGTTGAAGTCCATGGACAGGCCCTGGTAGTCGCCGCCCTCGTACGGAAGCATCTGCAGCGGGAAGTCCCAGATGCCGTTCTTCTTCTTCGGCCAGATCTGGAAGTCGCCGGCGGAACTCGCGTCGTAGCGCCAGCCGTAGCTCTTGGCGGCCTTCAGCAGGTTCGCCTGGCCCTCCAGACAGGGGGCGCGCCCGCCGGTGACCTCCTTCTTGAAGTCGAACGGCAGCGGGGGGAGGTCGGTGTAGCCGGTGTTGGTCTTCCACTTCTCCACGAAGGAGTAGAACTGGTCGATCTCGCTCTTCCACTCCGCGACGCTCCAGTCGCCGCCACCCTTCTCGCCGCAGAAGTGGCCGTTGAAGTGGGTGCCGATCTCGTTGCCCTCCTGCCACGCCGTGCCGAGCTCTTCCAGGGTGGTGCGGATGTGCTCGTCGGTGGCGTAGCTGATCGCCGCCGACCCCTTGGCATGCTGCGGGGGCTGGTAGAGGTCCGCCTTGCTCTTGGGCAGCAGGTAGATGCCCGTGAGGAAGTACGTCATGTGGGCGCCGTACTTCGCGGACATCTCCCGGTAGTGCTCGAAGAGTCCGTCGTCGCCCGACAGCGCGCCGTCCCAGGAGAAGACGACGAACTGGGGCGGTATCTCACCGGGCTTGAGCGGAACCGGCTTCAACCGGCCCTGCTGCGGGCCGGTGTACGAGGTGGAACCGTCCCCGAGGACCTTGGTCCTGCCGTCCCACGCCGGTTCACCGGTCGCCCGCACGGGGGCGTTCACGGTCTCCCCCGATCCCACGGCGGCTGTCGGTGCGGTGCGGTCGGGGCGGCCCAGCGTCAGATAGCCCGCGGTGAGGGACGCGAGGGTCAGGGACGCGACGACGAGGTACGCCGCGATCCGCGGGCGGTTGTTGACGGTCCTCGGGTGGTCGTTGGCGGGGGGAGGCGCTGCCGAGGCCTTGCGACGGCGGCCCGACGCTTGTCTCATGTGCTGCTCATTTCGAGGGGGGTGGGTTCTTGCCCCGTCCGGTGGTCAGCCGAGCGGGCTCATGGCACCCGACCAGATGCCGTACGGAACGCTGTCGTCGGCGGTACCGGCGAGGCCCTTCAACGGCAGCGGTTCGAGGCTCTTGGCCAGGTCGATGCGGTAGACGACGACCGCCGTGGACACGAACTTGTGCGTGCCGACGAACCAGGAGGCGGTGTCGTCCTGCGTGGTCCCCGCCTTCCCGGCCACCTTCCCGTCGGCGGCCGCGGCGGCGGCGGGGTGGGCGGTGCTGAAGGCGTCGGTGAGCGCCGAGGTGACCTCTTCGGCCACGTCGGCGCCGACCGCGCGGGTCAGGGTGGGGGTGCCCAGGGCGAGTCCGGCGCCGTTGCGGGTGATCTTCCGCACGGAGTACGGCTCGGTGCGTCTGCCACCGGCAATGAACGTGGTGTAGCCGCCGGCCATGCGGATCGCGCTGGGCGTGGAGGTGCCCGTCGACAGCGCGGGCACCTGCGGCCCGATGCTGGCGGGCAGCAGGCCGGCGGCCTCGGCGGTCGCGCGGACGTTGTCCAGGCCGGTGTCCATGCCGAGCTGCATGAACGGCGTGTTCACCGACAGTTTCAGGGCCCGGTGCAGGGAGATCTGCCCGTAGGACCGGTCGCCGTCGTTGCTGGCGGAGACCTTCTTGCCGCTGCGGTCCCAGTAGGGCCCCTCGGGCGTGGTCACCGGCACGTCGTCGTCACCGTCGTACAGGGAGTCCCCAGTGACACGTGTCGCCGCATCCTCCCTGCTCTCGTGGACGCCGTGTTCGAGGCCGGCCGCGTAGACGAACGGCTGGAAGGCCGAACCGGCGGGGACGGTGGTGGAGTTGGACTCGTTGTAGCCCTGCGTGCGGTGGTCGGGGCCGCCGTAGACGGCGAGGATCCGGCCGTCGGCGGTCACCGAGGCGGCGCCGTAGTGGGCGGTCTTCGCGGCCTTCGGATCGTCCTTCAGCGCCTGCTTGCGGGCCTTGGCCACAGCTTCGGCGAGCTTGCGCTCCCGCGTGCGGTCGAACGTCGTGTAGACCTGGTAGCCGCCGAGGTCGAAGTCCTTGTCGGAGATCCCCCCGGCCTTCTTGGCGTACTGCGAGGCCACTTCCACCAGATAGTCGGTCTGCTCACCGGTGTCGTACAGCGGGTTGCTCTTCAGCGGCTCGGGGAACTTCGTGTACGTGGCCCGCTCGGCCTTCGTCAGTTTGCCGATGTCGACCATCCGGTCCAGGGTCCAGGACCAGCGCTCGACGGCGCGGGCCCGGTTGGCGCTGCTCAGCGTCGGGTCGTACAGGCCGGCGCCCTTGAGGAGGGAGGCGAGGAACGCGCCCTCACCGGCGTCGAGTTCGCTGACGTCCTTGCCGTAGTAGGCCTGGGCGGCGCGCTGGATGCCGTAGCAGCCGCGACCGAACCAGCTGGTGTTGAGGTAGCCCTCGAGGATGTCGTCCTTGCTCATCCGGTTGTCGAGCTTGAGGGAGATCATCGCCTCGGTGAACTTGCGGCTGATCGTCTGGTTCTGGTTGAGATAGACATTTTTGACATATTGCTGGGTGATGGTGGATCCACCCTGGGTGTCACCCTGACCGACGGTGCGGAAAAGGGCGCGACTGAGCCCCTTGAGGGAAATGCCGGAATCACTGTAAAAGCTCGCGTTCTCGGCGGCGAGCACCGCCCAGCGGACGTCCTCCGGAATGTCCTTCAACGGCATCGCCTGCCGCTGGACCCAGCCGGTACGCGCCATGGGCGTACCGTCCGCCCAGAAGTACACATTGTCCTGCTGGGTGGCGTACGTGTTGAGGTTGTCGGGAATGTCGGTGGCCGCGTAGGCGACACCCAGGAGCAGGGCGCTCAGCCCGACGGACGCCGACACACCCCCCAGCCACTGACGCCAGGAGGGTATCCAGCGCCGCCAGCCGGTGCGGCCGGGTCGCGGGTACTTCGGCGCGTGGGCCGCGACGAGGGACCGGACCCGGGCAAGAAGCAGGGGAAGGGATATTCGGCGGGCTTTACGAGCTAATCGGGCTTCACGCCTGTTTCCCGGTGCGGCACTTCCCGGTACAACGTTGTCCGGTACGACGTTTCCCGGTACGGGCGATTCCTGCCCGCCGTCTCGAATGTCCAGATCTGCTATCCGGATTTGCAGAGTGGCGTCCGATTCATCCGACTTCTGGGTCACGACACACCCCTCCGCACTCCGTGCAAGACCTGAATTCCCCGACCTCACGGCTCATCGCGGCGTACACAAATTACCAGCGACCTTCGCAGGTTCTCCACATGGGGAATGAACGACAAGGATCGGCATCGAAACCATCGGGCTCCGCACGGCGACCAATTGGGGACTAACCTGTCCGCATGCCTCGCTACGAGTACCGCTGCCGCACCTGCGGCGACACGTTCGAACTGAGCCGCCCGATGGCCGAGTCGGCCGCCCCCGCGGACTGCCCCGCCGGCCATGACGACACCGTGAAGCTCCTGTCGACGGTCGCCGTCGGCGGCTCGGCGTCCGCGCAGGCGTCGGCCCCGCGTGCGGGCGGCGGTGGCGGAGGCGGTTGCTGCGGCGGGGGCTGCTGCGGCTGAGGGCCCGCCGTTCAGGGTCTCTTCAGGTTGGGTTTCCTAGCGTGGCCGTATGACTGCCACGACGGCCGCACCCCAGTGGGTCACCGACCTCATGGACACGCTGGGCGCCCCCGGCGCCGGCCTCGCCATCGCGCTGGAGAACCTCTTCCCGCCGCTGCCGAGCGAGGTGATCCTGCCGCTCGCCGGTTTCGCGGCGAGCACCGGGCAGCTGAGCCTGATCGCTGCGCTGCTGTGGACCACCGCGGGCTCGGTCGTCGGCGCGCTCGCCCTGTACGGGGTCGGCGCGCTGCTCGGCCGTGACCGCACCGTCGCTCTCGCCGCCCGGCTGCCGCTGGTCAGGGCGGCGGACATCGAGAAGACCGAGGCGTGGTTCCTGCGGCACGGCACGAAGGCGGTGTTCTTCGGGCGGATGATCCCCGTCTTCCGCAGCCTGATCTCCGTACCGGCCGGCGTCGAACGAATGCCCCTGCCCGTCTTCCTCTGCCTCACCACCCTCGGCAGCGCCCTGTGGAACACCGCCTTCGTGTGCGCGGGCTATCTACTGGGCGACAACTGGGCCGAGGTCACGACCGTCGTCTCCGCGTACTCGAAAGTGGTGCTCGCCGGGGCAGCGCTGGCGCTGGTCGCGCTCGTCGCCGTACGAATCGTCCGACCCGCACGCCCGCGCCCCTAGGGGCGCGGGGAACTGCGCGACAAGCCACGACGCTCCCGCAGGAGACCACCAACTGCTCGCGGCACCTCAAGCGGAGCGCGCCCGCGTCTCCCTCAACAGCTCCCGAAGAATCCGCTCCCCCGCCGCAACCCCCCGCTCGGGAAGCGCACTGACCGTGTCAGCGCTCCACTCCGTCTCCGCCAGCTCACCGTGGCCCGGCCGCCAGCCCCGGTCCGCCGCGAGGAGCAGATCGGCGTCCAGGAGGGAGTCACCGGCAGCCAGAGTGAGCGTCGCACCCGTACGCCGGGCGACCTCCCGCATCGCCGCGCTCTTGGTGAGCGGCTTCGGCACGGCGTAGATCTTGCGGCCCTGGAGGGAGACCGTCCAGCCCCGGTCCTCCGCCCAGACCGCCAGTTCCTTCACCCACTCCTCGGGGAGCAGCTCGCGCTCGACGACGAGGTAGGCGAAGAAGTCCTCGGCGATCCGGTGCTTGCGCACCCAGAGCGGGTCCGCGGTGGCGGCGAGATGGTCCCGGACCTCGTCCAGGGGCGCGCACTCGTCCGCGAGCCGTGCCTGCACCCGCGCGTGCCAGTCCTGGTCGGCGGCGCCGTCGACGAGGATGTGGCCGCCGTTCGCACAGATCGCGTACTTCGGTGCCGGGCCGGGCAGGTTGATGCGCTGGTACTGCTTACGGGTCCGGGTCGTCGTCGGCACGAAGACGGCCGCGTCACCGAGTTCGGTGAGCAGTGCGGCGGCCGTCTCCGTCATGTACGACAGCGGCCGGGCCTCGTGCACCTCGACGCAGAGCAGCCGGGGCGCGCGGGCGTCCGGCATGGTCAGCGCGAGGGCCGCGGCGGAGTAGATGAGCGTACGGTCGAGATCGCTGGCGACCAGGACGGGACTCATACCGACACCGCCTTGCCGTCGGCGCCGGTCGCGCCCCGCGTGTACTGGGGGTGGATCAACCCCACGCAGGTGTACGGGAGTTCGGCCACCTCCTCGACGGGTACGCCCCGCTGCTCGGCGAGCAGGCGGACATGGTCGAGGTCGGCGCCCGCTCCGGCGCGGGCCAGGATCTTCCAGGGGACCCGGCGCAGCAGCACCCGGGTGGTCTCGCCGACGCCGGGCTTGACGAGGTTCACGTCGTGGATCTCGTACTCCTCGCTGATCCGCTCGACGGCCGCCCAACCCTCCCAGGTCGGAGCGCGGTCGGCGGCGAGCAGTTCCTTCACCGTGCTGTCGACGGCGTCCCCGACCTCGGGGAAGCGGGCGGCGACGGCGTCGAGGAAGTCGACCGAGACGTCGGCGTCGGCGAGTTCGCGGTAGAACTTGGCGCCGTGGAAGTCGTTCGGGCCGACCAGGTCGGCGCGCAGGACGGTCCGCGAAATGAGCCCGGACACCGTGGAGTTGAGACAGGCGGACGGGATGAGGAAGTCCTCGCGGGTGCCGTACGTCCGGACGCAGGAGCCCGGGTCGGCCAGGACCGCGATCTCCGGGTCGAAGCCGGTGATGCCGTCGGAGGCCTCGAACTCCTTGATGGCATCGGCGAGTTCGCGGGTGATCGCGCCCTTGCCGGTCCAGCCGTCGACGAACACGACGTCCGCGGGGTCGTGGTGGGCGGCAAGCCAGCGCAGCGCGTTGGCGTCGATGCCCCGGCCCCGGACGATCGACACGGCGTAGTGGGGCAGTTCGAGCCCGTGCCGGTGCTGGGCCCAGCGGCGCATCAGGACGCCGACGGGCGTTCCGGCCCGGGCCAGTGAGACGAGCACCGGGCGCGGCGACCGCTCGGCGAGCACCAACTCCGTCACGGCGCCCACGGCTTGGGCGATGCGGGCGGCGGAGGTGTCGAGGGCGGCGCGGAACAGCTCCTGGTACTGGTCGCTGGGCTGGTACTCGACCGGCAGCGACTCGGCGTAGTGGGCGCCGCCCGCCTGGATCGCCTCCTCGCGCTCCTCGGTGGGGGCCTCCAGGCTGACGTCCGAGAGGTCCCGCAGCAGCCAGCCGACCTCGTCCGGTGGGTACGAGGAGAACGCGGGTCCGCGGAGGGGCTCGGGCAGCATGCGGGGCCTTTCGGGTACGTGCGGGGGTGCGGGTACGTAACTGGGGAGGACGGCGAGCACGACGTTCGGCGTGTGCGCGGCGAGCACGGCCAACAGGCCGTCGGGGGCGTGCAGTTCGGGTGTGTCGGCGGTGGAGTCCACGACCGCGACGACGGCGTCGAAGCCGCCGCCCGCCACGTTGTAGGTGTAGCGATCGCCGGGGCCGTCGGCCGGGTCGTCGTGGGCCGGGAAGACGAGGCGGCTGCGGATCGCGTACCCCGGGTCGTCCACGGCGAGGACGGGTGAGCGGGTGGTGGTCGAGTAGCGGACCTCGGCGCCGGCGCGCTCCAGTTGCTGTTCCAGCTCGTGGGCGAGGCGGAGGGGGGTGTACATCAGCTCTTCGAAGCCGAGGACGAGGATGCGGTGCGTGTCCTCGGGGAGGGTTTCGGCGAGCTTTGCTGCCATTGCCGGCAGCGCGGCCTCCAGGCGTATTCGGTGGCCTGGTGTGAAGCCGTGTCTTCCGCCGTCGGGGATGCCTCGGGGCCAGCGCAGATCGACTCGGGTGCAACGGTTGGTTGGCGGGTGCGGGTCCGCTGTGGCTTGTCGCGCAGTTCCCCGCGCCCCCAGGGGGGGATGCTCGTGGTCGGCTACCAGTGCCTGGCCCTTCTCCAGGACCCCTTCAGGCAGGTGCACGGTGCCCTTCGCCGCTGCCACCAGGTCCACCTCTGCGCCGATCTCGTCGGCGAAATCGTCCAGGCGGGCCACGTCCGCCGGGGCGCGCATGTCGACGAGGGCGACTATGACGTACCGCTCGCGCGGGTGGCGCTCGTGCAGGGCGCGGATCGTGTTGAGGACGGTGTTGCCGGTGGAGAACTCGTCGTCGACGAGGACCAGCGGGCCGGGGCCGGCCAGCAGGGCGGGGTTCTCCGGGAGGATGAGGTGGGAGGTGGCGTGCGAGTGGGCCTCCTCGAAGCCGCCCGCCGGGGCGACGCCTGCGACCGGGCGCCGGGTGGAGTGGAGGTAGGGCGCGAGGCCCACCCCGTCGGCGACGCAGTGACCGAGCCCGGTGGCCGTCTCGGCGTACCCGAGGACGACGGCGCGCCGGGACTCGTCGGCGCCGAGCAGCTCACGGACGCGCCGGCCGAGGGCGAAGCCGTGGCCGTAGACGACGGCGGGCGACTGCGGGACGTGTTTGCCGAGCACGTTCGACACCAGCAGGTGCGCCCGCTTGGGGTTGCGCCGCAGGGCGAGGCCGAGCAGCTCGCGCAGCTCGTCGCCGCCGACCAGCTCGACCCCGAGCCGCTCGGCGACCCAGGTGCCGGACCAGACCCCGTTGTGCACAGCGTTGTTCATGAGTCCCTATGTGTGTTCGTCTGTGTGTTCGTCGGGGGTGTTGCGGATGCCGGGCGGACGGCGGGTCAGTCGGGGATACCGGCGGTGAGCAGCTCCACGAAGCCGATGTCCTCGTTGGCGACGCCGAAGACCTCGGCGCGCAGCAGGGTCCGCTCGGCCCAGGCTCGGTGCGGCTTCACCTCGTTCATCTTGTTCGTGTACGCCGACCGCAGGACGCCTCCGCCGCAGCGCTCGGGCCGCAGGATGTCCTGCGCGTCGCTGAACTCCTCGTGGCTGACCACGGACAGGGTGTGCACGGGCAGGACGTGCGAGGGGTGGATGCAGGTCTTGCCGAGCAGCCCGTTGGCCTGGTCGAGGCTGATCTCGCGGAGCAGCCCGTCCATGGCGTGCTCGATCAGCGTCTCACGCAGTTCCTCGGCCTGGCCCTCCAGGAAGGGGCTGCGGCGCAGCTGCGGCTTGAACATGCGCTCCTGGACCCGGAAGTACTCCCAGACGGGCCCGGTGACGGTGTACCCGGTGCCGTCGGCCCGCCCCAGCATGTTGACGACGTCGGCGATGACGGAGGCGACGACGTGGACGTCGTACGCGGTCATGTCCGGGGCTCGGCGCAGCCCGTACGAGGAGCAGAAGTCGGTGACGCCGAGGCGCAGGGCGAGGACGCGGTCGCGGTACTTGTCGACGGCGCGGGAGATCCCCTCCAGGGTCTCTACGCGCGTCTCCCGGTACATCAGCTCGGGGGATTCGAGCACCGGCATGCCGAACAGCCGGTGTCCGCTCGCTGCCTCGGCGTCGGCGAGGGCCTCCAGGAACGGCATCCCGCGTTCCTCGGTGAACTTCGGCATCACGAACCCGGAGAGCAGCCGTGCGGTGGTCCCGAGGCGCCGTACGAGGTCGGGGATCTGTTCGGGCGTACGGACCCGGATGAACAGCAGGGGCAGCCCGGTGGCGGCGTCGGGGCGCTCGGCGAGCACCCGGAACTCCCGCACCAGGTTCTCCTCGGCGTCCGCGACCTCCGAGTCGTCGATCGAGTCCTCCAGGCACAGGACCATCGAGACGACACCGCGAGCGACCTGCTTGATGATGGCGTCGGCGAGGCGCGGCCGCGTGGCCGGGCTGTACAGGGTGGCGCCCAGGGCCGTGGCGAGCAGCCGGGCCGAGGAGTCGGCGGTGAACTCGCACGGCTCCTGATGGAACAGGCGCTGCCGTACCTCAGGGGCGATGTGCCCGAAATGACGCATAAGACTCCCCCGTGGCGGGTGGACGGCTGGTCGAGTGGTGATCGAGAGTCGATCGGGTGTTGATGGGTGGCCGGTAATAGTACGTAGGGATCCATGTCGAGGGTTCCCACCGAGAATGAAGTTCAGGTAACGCGGACACGCAGAACCGATGCCCCCGCGTTGTCGTGACCAGGACCGAGAAGGCAGGATGACCGCATGACGCACGCGATGCTGAAGGGGTCGAACGTCCCTCTCGAAGCCACGACGGTGCGCGCCGTGCTGCGCTGGACGCCTGGGCAGGGGGTTCCGGATGTCGATGCCTCGGCGCTGCTCCTCGGCCCCGACGGTCGTGTGCGCTCCGACGAGGACTTCGTCTTCTACAACCAGCCTCGCCACCCGTCGGGCAAGGTCTGGCGGCTCGGCAAGAAACGGGTGGCCGAGGGTCTGACCGACACGATCCAGACGGATCTGGCCGGTGTCGAGTCGGGAGTCGGACAGATTCTGCTGGTCGCCTCGGCGGACGGCGTCGCCTTCGCCCGCGTACGGTCCCTGCGCATCGTGCTGTACGACGGTGCCGTCGCGGACGGCGAACCGCTGGCGTACTTCGACGTGAAGCCGGAGACGGGCGAGGAGACGGCGCTGATCTGCGGCGAACTGTACCGACGCGGAGACGGCTGGAAGTTCCGCGCCCTGGGCGAGGGCTACTCGAACGGCCTGGAGGGCCTGGCGACGGACTTCGGCATCTCAGTGGAGGACCAGCCGGCCGAGGAACCGTTCCCGGACACCACGAACGCCCCGCCCACGGATCCCTCGGCGGCCACTACAGTCCAGCATCCGCCGACCCTCCCTCCGCAGCCGGCCTACGGCTACCCCCAGCCCGCAAGCCCGAACACGACCCAACCGGCCTACGGCTACCCCCAACCGGTAGGAACATCCCCGTCCCCGGACTTCCACCTACCCCCACAGGGCCCACAGTTCATCGGACGCTAGGGCAAGCGCCCCCTTCAGGGGCGCGGGGAACTGCGCGACAAGCCACGACGAACCCGCACCCGAACGGTCAGCGCTCAGCCTTGGTCTTGTACCCCCTGCCCCACTGCAACCCCCACCCGTACAACCGATCAAGCTCTGCCTGGAACCCGTAGACGAACTTGACCTCCCGCTGGACGATCAACTCGTTCTTCACGTTCTCGATCAACACCACCGCACACGACCGTGCCTGCGAGTGCCGCTCGTCGAGGCCTATCTCGATCCGCGGCCCGTTGCTCGGGTAGAGCGTCACGATCGCGTGGGTCCGGTCGAACGCAGGTGTCTGGTCGTAGATGTACACGAACACCAGCAGCCGCTTGATCTCGTCCCGGTGATCAAGATTGACGTACGCCGTCTCGCCGGACGCCGACCCGAACCGGTCGTCGCCGCTGAGCTTGACGTAGGGCGGCACGTTCGTCTCGCCCAGGAACCCGCCCAGGGGCTGTACGACGCCCTTGGTGCCGTCGGTCAGCTCGTACAGGATGCCCAGGTCGAGGTCGACGTTCACCATGCTCTGGGTGTGGCCCTTGACCTCCTCCGGCCGCAGGGCCTGGAAGGGGTGCCGCCACAGGCTCTGCCGCTTCGGGCCGCCGATGTCAGACGTACGCATCCGCCAGGACAGGTTGATGCGCAGATGGCCGGTCGCCGCGCCCTGCCTGGTGAGCGAGACCCGCTGGTGCCGCTTGGTCAGCTCGATGGAGTTGCTCGCTGCGCTGCCGGCGTCGAAGTCCGTCGTACGGCCGCGCCACAGGTCGTCCCAGAAACTCATCCCGTCCCCACCCGTCCCACCCGTCCAGTCCCCGCACATTCGTCCAGGCCGTCAGCCGCCTGTCCGCCGCCCACAGAGCAGCGGGACGGCCGACGAGGACGATTCCTCGTAGCCGCCCCGCTCAGAGCGTTCCTCACACCGGAGGTTGTCACACCCCGGACGAGACCTCAGTCTTGTCGTCCGAGGCCGTCGCTTTTCCCTCGGCCGCCGCCAGTTTGGTGTTGCGGCGCACGGAGGACCAGAAGGACCAGGCGATCAGGACCACGCCCACCAGGCCGGTGATGACCTCGTGGATCTGGTACTGGATGGTGACGAGCAGGATGACGGACAGGGCGCCGATCGCGTAGTGCGCGCCGTGCTCCAGGTAGACGTAGTCGTCGAGGGTGCCCTGACGGACGAGGTAGACCGTCAGCGAACGGACGTACATCGCGCCGATACCGAGGCCCAGGGCCATCAGCACGATGTCGTTGGTGATGGCGAACGCGCCGATGACACCGTCGAAGGAGAAGGACGCGTCCAGCACTTCGAGGTAGAGGAACATGAAGAACGCGGCCTGGCCGGCGAGGACGATGGCCGGCTTCTTCTTGCCGGTGCGTTCGGCCTCTTCCTCCTCCTCGTGCTCGCGCTCCTCCTCTTCCTCGAGCCGGTCCTCGAAGTAGCCGGAGAGCCCGCCGACGACCATGTACGTGATCAGACCGGCGATGCCGGAGATGAGGACCGTCTGCGCCTTGTCGACGTGGGCGCCACCGTGCTGGTGGGCGTTGGTCGCGAAGGTCATGGCGGAGATCATGAGCACGATGAGGGCGATGCAGACCGACAGCATGTCGACCTTGCCGAGCTTGGCGAGCGGGCGTTCCAGCCAGCCGAGCCACTTGATGTCCCGGTCCTCGAAGATGAAGTCGAGGAAGATCATCAACAGGAACATGCCACCGAAGGCGGCGATCGCCGGGTGGGCGTCGGTGACCAGTTGCTGGTACTGGTCCTTGTTGTTGAGCGCGAGGTCGACGGCGTCGATCGGACCGATCTTGGCGCTGATGGCCACGATGACGACGGGGAAGACGAGTCGCATACCGAAGACGGCGATGAGGACACCGACGGTGAGGAAGATCTTCTGCCAGAAGGCACTCATCTTCTTCAGGATGCCGGCGTTGACCACAGCGTTGTCGAAGGACAGCGAGATCTCGAGGATGGTGAGGATCGCCACGATCCCGAAGCCGGTCCACCCCCCGTAGAGGACGGCGGCGACCAGGCCGAGCGCGGTGACCGCGAACGACCAGCCGAAGGTTTTCAGAATCACTGGCTACCCAATCGTGTGTTTACGGGTCTCCCCCGCTGCCGTACCCGGCTTTACGAAACGTTGACTCCGAAGTCTAGAGCGATGCCCCGGAGACCCGACGCGTACCCCTGACCAACTGCACGGAACTTCCACTCGCCCTGATAGCGGTACAACTCTCCGAAGATCATGGCGGTCTCCGTCGAGGCGTCCTCGCTCAGGTCGTAGCGCGCCAGTTCCTGGCCGTCGGCCTGGTTGACGACCCGGATGAAGGCGTTGCTGACCTGGCCGAAGGTCTGGCCGCGGTTGTCCGCGTCATGGATCGAGACCGGAAAGATGATCTTGTCGCAGTCGGCCCGCACCTTGGGGAGGTCGACGATCAGCGACTCGTCGTCACCTTCACCCTCACCGGTGAGGTTGTCGCCAGTGTGTTCGACCGAGCCGTCGGGGCTCTTGAGCTGGTTGTAGAAGACGAACCACTCGTCGCCCAGCACCCGCCCGCCCCCGCACAGCAGCGCGCTGGCGTCGAGGTCGAAGGGTGCGCCGGTGGTGGAACGCGCGTCCCAGCCGAGCCCGACCAACACCTGGGTGAGGTTCGGTGCGGCTTTGGAGAGGGAGACATTGCCCCCCTTGGCAAGCGTGACGCCCATGCTGCTGGTCCTCCCCGAGGTCATGCGGAACAGATGTGCCGAGCGCGTCCGGCGCCGCACCAGGAGTGCGACGCCGGACGAGGGAACCGGAAGGAGTCCGGCTCAGACGTTCACGCCGAAGTCCTGCGCGATGCCGCGCAGGCCGGACGCGTAACCCTGGCCGATGGCGCGGAACTTCCACTCCGCGCCGTGCCGGTAGAGCTCGCCGAAGACCATGGCGGTCTCCGTCGAGGCGTC
The DNA here is from genome assembly GCF_045040105.1 of Streptomyces sp. NBC_01390. NCBI lineage: Bacteria > Bacillati > Actinomycetota > Actinomycetes > Kitasatosporales > Streptomycetaceae > Streptomyces > Streptomyces sp. NBC_01390. Next base: position 3,791,140 of record NZ_CP109551.1, read on the forward strand.
CTCGGAGAGGTCGTAGCGCGCGATCTCCGCCTCGCCCGCCTGGTTCACCACGCGGATGAACGCGTTGCGCACCTGGCCGAAGGACTGCTGACGGTTCTCGGCGTCGTAGATCGAGACCGGGAACACGATCTTGTCGACGTCGGCCGGGACCGCCGCGAGGTTGACCTTGATCTGCTCGTCGTCGCCCTCGCCCTCACCGGTGATGTTGTCGCCGGTGTGCTCGACCGAGCCGTCAGGGCTCTTGAGGTTGTTGAAGAACACGAAGTTGGCGTCGGAACTGACCTTGCCCTCCGTGTTCGTCAGGATGGCGCTGGCGTCGAGGTCGAAGTCGGTGCCCGTCGTGGAACGGGCGTCCCACCCCAGACCGACGATGACCGCGGTGAGGCCGGGGGCCTCCTTGGTCAGCGATACGTTGCCGCCCTTGCTGAGGCTGACTCCCACGAGTCCTCCATTGGTGTCTCGTCTGCCGTCCAGGGGCGGTGTGCCCCGTCGTGCGCCTGTATCGGATCAACGTGTCGATCCTAGTAACGGGTTCCCGACCCTCGCAGGGCTTGGAACCGAAGAATCACAGGGTGTCGAGGGCCTTCACGTACTCGTTCAGGTCACGCGCGTCCGGCAGTCCGTTGACGACGGTCCACCGCACGACGCCCTCCTTGTCGATGATGAAGGTCCCACGCACCGCACAACCCTTGTCCTCGTCGAAGACGCCGTACGCGCGCGAAATGTTGCCGTGCGGCCAGAAGTCGGACAGGAGGGGGTATTCGAGGCCCTCCTGCTCGCCGAAGACGCGCAGGGTGTGGATGGAGTCGTTGGAGACCGCGAGCACCTGGGTGTCCCGGTCGGAGAACCTCGGCAGGTTGTCCCGCAGGTCGCACAGCTCGCCGGTGCACACGCCGGTGAAGGCGAAGGGGTAGAAGAGCAGCACCACGTTCTTCGCGCCACGAAAGTCCGAGAGCCGCACGGTGGCGCCGTGGTTGTCCTTGAGCTCGAAGTCCGGGGCCTTGTCGCCGACCTCGATCGCCATGATCCTGCATCCCTTCGGTGGGCTGTTCGGGTGAGGACACCCTAGTGAGCACCGACCGCAGGGCGATATGCAGCCCGACCGGCGTTTGAGGACGAGGCCCGTTCAGGGCCGAAGCGGGGATCTGGGGGCGGCAGCCCCAGCAGACGCCCGCTTCGGCCCACGGTCACTGATTACTTACTTCTTCGACTTCGCCGCCTTGGGCGTGGCCAGCCGACTGCCACTCCAGTCCTTGCCCACGCTGACGCTCTTGGTCGCCGACAGACCCGCCGTCGTCGCGGCTTCAGAGATGTCGCTCGGCTCGACGTAGCCGTCACGGCCCGTCTTCGGCGTGAGGAGCAGAATGGCGCCGCCTTCTTCGATGTAGGTGGTGGCGTCCACCAGCGCATCGGTCAGGTCGCCGTCCTCGTCGCGGAACCAGAGCACCACGGCATCTGCGACGTCGTCGTACTCCTCGTCAACGAGATCGCTGCCGATGACTTCCTCAATGGCCTCGCGGAGCTCCTGGTCGACGTCGTCGTCGTAGCCGATCTCCTGGACCACCTGCTCGGGCTGGAACCCCAGCCTTGCGGCAGGGTTAGTCCGCTCCTCCGCGTGGTCCGCGGTCGCGCTCACGGGTTGCCTCCTGATCATGTTTCGAGAAATGTGCAGCCACGCGCGTGCGCGAAGCATTGGCCGTAGTCCACACGGGCGGGACGGATCGCGCAAGTACCCGGCCGTCGAGACCGCCGAAACGGTGACGATCCTGGCGGTGTCGCCGCAACTGCTGACAGCGGTTCCCGGGAACTAGTGACGCGCACCACACCATTCTGCCCGCTTTGCGGTTTTGCTGCTCCCGAGTGACTCCCGAACCTCTCACACATGCGTGCTAGATCCGAATCGCTTTACGGAACACGTCACGGACTGGGCGTATCGTTGCGATTTGGCTGCGGACACCCTAGCCCCGGCGATCTCCACCGGGGCTACTTCTGAGTAGAGGTGACGTACCCGGCCTCGGGGTACACGATGGGGCCAGTGCATTCGCAGCCCCGGAGCAGGCCCACAGCGTGCCCCGGAACAAGCCCTCCGAGAGCGAAGGAACAGCGTGGCTTCCGGATCAGATCGCAACCCGATCATCATTGGCGGCCTTCCGAGTCAGGTCCCTGACTTCGATCCCGAAGAAACCCAGGAATGGCTCGACTCCCTCGACGCCGCTGTTGACGAGCGCGGCCGGGAGCGGGCCCGCTATCTGATGCTGCGGCTGATCGAGCGAGCCCGCGAGAAGCGCGTGGCCGTGCCCGAGATGCGGAGCACGGACTACGTCAACACGATCGCGACGAAGGACGAGCCCTTCTTCCCCGGCAACGAGGAGATCGAGCGCCGCATCCTGAACGCGACCCGCTGGAACGCGGCCGTGATGGTGTCGCGCGCCCAGCGGCCCGGGATCGGCGTCGGCGGCCACATCGCGACCTTCGCCTCCTCCGCCTCCCTCTACGACGTGGGCTTCAACCACTTCTTCCGGGGCAAGGACGAGGGCGACGGCGGCGACCAGATCTTCTTCCAGGGCCACGCCTCCCCCGGCATCTACGCCCGCGCCTTCCTTCTCGACCGGCTCAGCGAGCAGCAGCTCGACGCTTTCCGCCAGGAGAAGTCGAAGGCGCCGTACGGCCTGTCCTCGTACCCGCACCCGCGGCTGATGCCGGACTTCTGGGAGTTCCCGACCGTCTCGATGGGCCTCGGCCCGCTCGGCGCGATCTTCCAGGCGCGGATGAACCGCTACATGGAGGCGCGCGGGATCGCGGACACCTCCAAGTCGCACGTGTGGGCGTTCCTCGGTGACGGCGAGATGGACGAGCCGGAGTCGCTCGGCCAGCTGTCGATCGCCGCGCGCGAGGGCCTCGACAACCTGACCTTCGTCGTCAACTGCAACCTCCAGCGGCTCGACGGCCCGGTGCGCGGCAACGGCAAGATCATCCAGGAGCTGGAGTCGCAGTTCCGGGGCGCCGGCTGGAACGTGGTCAAGCTGGTCTGGGACCGCAGCTGGGACCCGCTGCTCGCGCAGGACCGGGACGGCGTGCTCGTCAACAAGATGAACACGACCCCCGACGGGCAGTTCCAGACGTACGCCACCGAGACGGGCTCGTACATCCGCGACCACTTCTTCGGTGACGACTCCCGGCTGCGCGCGATGGTCGAGAACATGACCGACGACCAGGTGCTGCACCTGGGCCGTGGTGGTCACGACCACCGGAAGATCTTCGCGGCGTTCGCGGCGGCCAAGGCGCACAAGGGCCAGCCGACCGTCATCCTCGCCAAGACGGTCAAGGGCTGGACGCTCGGGCCCAACTTCGAGGGCCGCAACGCCACGCACCAGATGAAGAAGCTGACGGCCGCCGACCTCAAGGGCTTCCGCGACCGGCTCCACCTGCCGATCTCCGACAAGGAGCTGGAGGGCGGGGCGCCGCCGTACTTCCACCCGGGCCGGAACTCGGAAGAGATCCAGTACATGCACGACCGCCGCAACTCGCTCGGCGGTTACGTCCCGACCCGCGTCGTGCGCGCCAAGCCGTTGCCGCTGCCGCCGGAGAAGACGTACGCGAGTGTGAAGAAGGGTTCGGGTCAGCAGTCGATCGCCACCACCATGGCGTTTGTCCGACTGCTCAAGGACCTCATGCGGGACAAGGAGATCGGCAAGCGTTTCGTGCTGATCGCGCCGGACGAGTACCGCACGTTCGGCATGGACTCGTTCTTCCCGAGCGCGAAGATCTACAACCCGCTCGGCCAGCAGTACGAGTCGGTCGACCGTGAGCTGCTCCTCGCGTACAAGGAGTCGCCGACCGGCCAGATGCTGCACGACGGCATCTCGGAGGCGGGCTGCACCGCCTCGCTGATCGCGGCGGGTTCGGCGTACGCCACGCACGGCGAGCCGTTGATCCCCGTCTACGTCTTCTACTCGATGTTCGGTTTCCAGCGCACCGGTGACCAGTTCTGGCAGATGGCCGACCAGTTGGCGCGCGGTTTCGTGCTGGGCGCGACCGCCGGCCGTACGACGCTGACCGGTGAGGGTCTGCAGCACGCCGACGGCCACTCGCAGCTGCTCGCCTCGACGAACCCGGGCTGTGTGGCGTACGACCCGGCGTACTCGTACGAGATCGCGTACATCGTGCAGGACGGGCTGCGCCGGATGTACGGCGAGACCGCCGACGGCAAGGTGGGTGAGGACGTCTTCTACTACCTCACCGTCTACAACGAGCCGATCCAGCATCCGGCCGAGCCCGAGAACGTCGATGTCGACGGCATCCTCAAGGGCATCCACCGGGTGGGCGCGGGGACTTCGGGCTCCATCCCGGCCCAGGTCATCGCGTCCGGTGTCGCGGTGCCGTGGGCGCTGGAGGCGCAGCGGATGCTCGCCGAGGAGTGGAACGTACGGGCGGACGTCTGGTCGGCGACCTCCTGGAACGAGCTGCGGCGCGAGGCGGTCGCGGTGGAGCAGCACAACCTGCTGCACCCCGAGGAGGAGCAGCGCGTCCCCTATGTGACGCGGAAGCTCAGCTCGGCCGAGGGACCGTTCGTGGCCGTTTCCGACTGGATGCGTTCGGTTCCGGACCAGATCTCGCGCTGGGTGCCCGGGACGTACCAGTCGCTGGGCGCGGACGGCTTCGGCTTCGCGGACACGCGGGGTGCGGCCCGGCGCCACTTCCACATCGACGCGCAGTCGATCGTGGTGGCGGTGCTGACCGAGCTGGCCAAGGAGGGGAAGGTGGATCGCTCGGTGCTGAAGCAGGCGATCGATCGGTATCAGTTGCTTGACGTGGCGTCGGCGGATCCGGGTGCTGCGGGCGGCGACGCGTAGCGCTCCGCGGGTTGGGCGGGTTTTTCGTCTGCGGGTGCGATGTGGCTGGTCGCGCAGTTCCCCGCGCCCCCCAGGGGCGCCCCTGGGGGGCGGCCCTTTGGGGCGGCCCCCCAGGGCGCTTTGGCGCCCTTACGATGCGAGGTATGAAGGAAGCATCATCGGCGCAGGGGCGGTGGGAGCGGTATACCCAGCGGCCTCTGATGGGGCTCGCTGTGGTGTTCACCGTCGCCTATGCGGTGCCCATTGTGGACGATCCCGCCGGGCGGGGGGTGTCGATCGCCTGCACGGTTGCGGAGTGGACGGTGTGGGGTGCGTTCGCGGTCGACTATCTCGTCCGGATCGCGCTCGCCGACCGGCGCCGGGAGTACGTACGGCGGCACTGGCTTGACCTGTTCGCCGTGCTGCTGCCGCTGCTCCAGCCGCTGCGGCTGCTGCGGGTCGTCTCCACGCTGATGCTGGTGGGCCGGCGGGCCCAGATGGCGTCCCAGGTCCGGCTGACGACGTATGTCGGCGGGGCCGTGGTGGGCCTGCTGATGTTCGGTTCGCTGGCCGTGCTGTCGGTGGAACGCGCGTCCCCGGAAGGGAACATCCGCACGCTGGATGACGCCCTGTGGTGGTCGTTCACGACGATGACCACCGTGGGGTACGGGGACCACGCGCCGACGACCGGAATCGGCCGGATACTCGCGGTCGGACTGATGCTGTCCGGGATCGCGCTGCTCGGTCTCGTCACCGCGAACATCGCCGCCTGGTTCATCGCCCGGTTCGAGATGGACGACGTCGAGGAACGGCGCCAGACGGCGGCGATCACGGCGCTGACGGAAGAGGTGCGGGCGCTGCGGGCGGAGGTGGCCGCCCTGGCCGGCGCGAGGGAGCGGGTGGGTGAGGAACAGCCTCAGTGAGCTCGGCAGGGGCCCCTCATGTCGAGAGGCCCCTCGTGAGGCTGACCGTCAGAAGAAGCCGATCGTCGGGCCGGTGGCGCTCGCCAGCCAGATGACGGCCAGGAGGGTGTCGATCGCGCCGAGCACCACGGCCACCAGAGGCGGGATCGCGTGCGGGCCCTTCCATGTCCGGCCCATCGCCAGCCAGCCGCAGACGATGGCCACGGGGCCCAGGATGATGCCGAGGACGAAGAAGCCCGCGACGGCGCAGATGAGCCCGATGATTCCCAGAGTCGCGCTGTCGGGAGCGGAGCGCTGCCAGCTGCTGCCGCGTGAGCCGGGGTGCCTGCGGGTGGTGTGCTGCCGTCCGAAGGCCGCCATGATTCATCAACTCCCTGGAACTTGTCGGTAGTTCGTAGTTCGGGGTCGATGAGGCGGGTACCCCCGCCAGTTGGTTCTAGCCTTCCGGCTTTTCGGCGGGCCCGCCGGCGCGCTGTCCCCCTCCGGCAGCGCGCCGCGGCCCGGCCGTCCTCCTTCGTACTACCGACCATGTCGTAAAGACCATGTCGTGCGGAGGACTTGACTAACTGTGACCTGTCCCGTGGGCCGAAGGGGAGGAATCTTTAGGGGAGTCACCCTGATAGGGGAACTCCCCCGCGTCAGCCGTAGATATATGCGCGAAATATGCGGCTCAGATGTGCGCCGCGCCCGCGCCAGCCTCCGCGTTCTCGCCGCGCTTCGTCAGCAGCGCGACCAGGACGGCGACCACGGCCACGCCGGCCGCGACCAGACAGGCCAGGCTCATGCCGGAGATGAACGTGTCGTGGGCGACCTTCGTGATCTGGGCGACGACCGTCTCCGGCGTTCCCGGCGCCACCGGGGGCACACCGACCTGGACCGCCTCCGAGGCCTGGGCCTGCTGCTCCGCGGTGAGTTGGGGGAGGCCGGCGGCCGTCCAGTTGCCCGCGAGGTCGTTGTCGACCTTGGAGGCCATGACCGCACCCAGGACCGCCGTACCGAGGCTGCCGCCGATCTGCATCGCCGCCTGCTGGAGGCCGCCCGCGACGCCGGAGAGCTCCATGGGGGCGTTGCCGACGATGACCTCCGTCGCGCCGACCATGACCGGCGCGAGGCCGAGGCCGAGGAGGGCGAACCAGACCGACATGATGCCGCTGCCGGTGTCCGTCTCCAGCGTGGACATGCCGAACATGGCGATCGCCACGCAGGCCATACCGCCCGCGAGCGGGATGCGCGGGCCCGTCTTGCTGATCATGGCGCCGGCCAGGGGCGAGCCGACGATCATCATCCCGGTGAGCGGGAGCAGGTGCAGACCCGCGTCGATCGGGCTCATACCGTGCACGTTCTGCAGATAGAAGGTGACGAAGAAGAGGCCGCCCATGAAGGCGATGGCCATCAGGACCATCAGCACCACACCCGCCGACAGCGGGACCGAACGGAACAGGTTGAGCGGGATCAGCGGCTCCTTGACCCTCTGCTCCCAGAACGCGAAGAGCGCGAAGCCCGCCACCGACACCACCAGGAACAGCCAGGTCTTGCCGTCCCCCCAGCCCCACGCCGGGGCCTTGATGAGCGCCCACACCAGGCAGAACATCGCGCCGGAGAGCAGCGCGATACCGAGGAGGTCGAAGGAGCGCGGAGCGTTCTCCGCGCGGTGGTCGACCAGGATCACCAGGCCGATGACGAGGGCCAGGACACCCACCGGCACGTTGATGAAGAACACCGACTGCCAGCTGACGTGCTCCACGAGCAGTCCGCCCAGGATCGGGCCGCCCGCGGTGGACGCGCCGATGACCATGCCCCAGATGCCGATGGCCATGTTCAGCTTGTCGGCGGGGAACGTGGCCCGCAGCAGACCGAGTGCGGCCGGCATCAGCAGCGCGCCGAACAGCCCCTGGAACACCCGGAAGGTGACGACGAGCGCGATACTGCTGGACAGGCCGATGGCCGCCGACGCGGACGCGAAGCCGACGATGCCGATGAGGAAGGTCTGCCGGTGCCCGAACCGGTCGCCGAGCTTGCCCGCGGTGATCAGCGTGACCGCGAGCGCGAGGAAGTAACCGTTGGTGATCCACTGGACCTGCGCGAAACTCGCGCCCAGGTCCTTCTGGATGGCCGGGTTGGCGATGGCCACGATGGTGCCGTCCAGGGCCACCATCATGACCCCGACGGCCACGGATATCAGGGTCAGCCACGGGTGGCCGCGCAGTCCCTTGGCAGGCGTGGGGCCCGACGGGGAGACAGGTGCCTTGTCCCCCGGCCCGGTCGTCTCGATGGCGGTCTGACTAGTCATACGTCGAGGCTAGTGACAGCCACTGACAATTGACAAACGGGTTCACAAGTCGGTAACTGACAGGTCACTCACCGGGAAGACGGATGAACAGCAAAGAGGCCCGATCGTCATGAGCACCGCCGAAACCGAGGTGGGTCCGGCCTCCGGCCCCGGCCTGCGTGAGCTCAAGAAGCAGCGCACCCGCGACGCGCTGGTGCGCGCCGCCCTCACCCTTTTCACCAGCAAGGGGTACGAGCACACGACCGTCGACGAGATCGCCGAGGCGGTCGAGGTCTCGCAGCGCACCTTCTTCCGCTACTTCGCCGGCAAGGAGGACGCCGCCTTCGCCGTGCACCGCATCGCGGAGGCGCGCTTCATCCAGGCGGTACGCGAACGCCCGCCGCACGAGGCACCGCTGGAGGCGCTGCGCCAGGCCGTACTGGAGGGGTGGCCCACCATCCACGAGGCCGTGGAGTCCGTCGTACCGGCGGAGTTGCAGATGCGTATGTACCACCTGATCGAGTCGACCCCGATGCTGCTGGCCGCGCACATGCGCCGCTCGGCCGAGACGGAGGAGGCGGTGGCGCGACTGATCGCCGAGCGCGAGGGCGTCGACGTGGACGGCGACCTCCGGCCCCGGGTCGTGGTGGCCCTGTTCAGCGGGCTGATGCGACTGACGGAACGGCGGTGGGGCGCGGGCTCGGACATGAGCGTGGCGGCGATGCGCGACCTGACCGCCACCTACCTCGACGCGATGGGTCCGGCGCTGGCGGGGAACTGGCGTACGGAGTGATCGTGACGCCCCGTACGGGCATGCGCACGCAGGGCCATACCCCGCCTCGGTTATCGAAACGTGATCCCCGTCACTCGGTTAACGCGAGACCCTCTCGTTCTCCTAGTGTGTCCTTTCAGTGACTTCCTTCGACACCTCCCCGCAACTGAACGTCTGGCGCGCACTGCTCGCGCTGGCCGTGGTCTTCGTAATGCTGGCGACGACCGGCTGGACCGCGGTCCGCAGCCATCGCACGCCCTCGCCGCTCCAGGCGTCGCTCTCCGCGTGGGAGCACGGACGGATCGGCGGCCACGCGCTGCCCGACCCGGACGAGACGTCCGGCCGGCTGGGCCGGTTCTTCGCCTCGCTCAGCGACCACCAGCGCGACCGGCTCGTCCGGCGCTACCCGCTGGCGCTCGGCAACATGAACGGCGCTCCCGTCGCGCTGCGCTACCGCGCCAACCGCGTCGCGCTGTACACGGCCCGCGAGACCGAGCGCGTGCGCATGCACGACGACCGGCTCTCGCCCGTCGGCCAGTACGAGGCGGGGCGCCGTATGCACCGCTACGACGCCCTGCTGGAGCCCGGCCGCCAGATCCTCGCCTTCGACCCCGAGGGCTCGGGCCGGGTGGCCGAGGTCTTCGGCGACCTCGACAAGGCGCGGCGCGTCTCGGTCGTGGTCCCCGGCGTGGACACGGACCTCCTGACCTTCCAGCGCACCAACCGCAAGTACACGGCGCCCGTCGGCATGGCCTCGGCGCTGTACCGCGCGGAGTGGGAGGCAAGCCCCACGACCCGTACCGCCGTGATCGCCTGGGCCGACTACACCGCGCCCAACGGGCTCGGGATGGACGCGGCGACGGCGATGCGCGCCAACTCCGGCGCGCTGCGGCTGAACGCGCTGGTGCGCGGGCTGCCCGGCCGGGCATCGGTCGCGCTGTACTGCCACAGCTACGGCTCGGTGGTGTGCGGCGTCGCCGCGCCCGGCCTGCCGCGCCGGGTGACCGACATCGCGGTGGCCGGCAGCCCCGGTATGCGGGTCGAGAACTCCGCCCAACTGCACACCTCCGCCCGGGTGTGGGCGATGCGGGACGCCGACGACTGGATCCAGGACGTACCGCATCTGGAGGTCGGCGGCCTCGGACACGGCGCCGACCCGATGTCGTCGTCGTTCGGCGCCCGGGTGCTGTCCTCGCGGGGCGCGCGGGGGCACGGCGGCTATTTCGAGCCGGGTACGGAGAGTCTGGACAACTTCGCGGAGATCGGCGTCGGCGCGTACGACGCCGTGCTGTGTGCCGAACGGGATCAGAAGGATCAGCAGAACCGCAAGGATGACGTGTGTCTGAAGGGTTTGTCCGACGGGGCTATGTCCGGACGCGCGTAGAGGACGCAGAATTCACGGTGTGCCCGGGGAGGGGACTATGAAGCTCGCGCCACATACGATGAGCCGCATGGGTGACGTACTGGCCGGATTTCATGCCGCCTGGGAGTTCGAGTCCGACTCCGTGCTCATCCGCTTCGAACGGGGTCTCCGCACACCGAAGCTGTTCCAGGCGCTCGGCGAACGCCGTATCCCCCTGGAGGCGATCGCGGGGGTGACGCTGACCCCGGGCAAGCGGGGAACGGTGGTTCTGCGGGCCGAACCCCGCCCGGGCGCCGACCCGTTGATGGAGGCGGCCGACGGCCAGCTGAAGGAGGGCTGCGATCCGTACCGGCTGGTGCTGCCCGCCGAGCGGGAGACGCTCGCCGAGTACTACGCGGACGAGCTGCGGGCCCAGCTGACCGGGCAGGGACCTGCTGAAAGGTTCCTGGTGGACGCTCCCGAGGTGCCGCGGGCGTTCAAGGCGTACGACGCGAAGGCGTCCTTCGACGGACGGGCGGTGTCCTTCCGGTGGTTCTGGACGGGCGCGTCGTCGGCGAAGTGGAAGGCCGGCGACCAGACGTTCCCGGTCGCCGACCTGATCGGCGTGGAGTGGCGGTCGCCCGAGGTGTTCGAGGGCCATCTGCGACTGCTGAGGCGTACCGATTCTTCTGTCACGCCGGTCGACCAGGACCCCGCGTCGGTGGTGTTCGGGCTGGGGTACGGGCCGGTGCACGAGTCGTTGCCGTTCGCGGCGGCAGTGCTTTCCGCCGTCCGGCGTTCATCCGGGGGTTCGGCGGTGGGTGGTGTGAGCTCGGTTCGGCGTGCTCCGGCTGATGTGGCTGAACGGATTCGGCATCTCGGGGAGTTGCACTCGGCCGGGTTGGTTACGGATGAGGAGTTCTCGGCGAAGAAGGCTGAGTTGTTGGCGGAGTTGTAGGCGCCTATTGGGTGGGCGGGACCGGTGCGTTGGCGGGTGCGGGCTGGATGTGGCTGGTCGCGCAGTTCCCCGCGCCCCTAAAGGGCCGCTACTTCCTGCCTGCTGATGTGAAGGTCATGTCCGCGTAGCGGGTGCCTGTCACCTTGGCCGCTATGAGGTCCAGGGAGGCCAGTTCCTCCTCGGTCAGGGTGATGGTCGTCGCCTTCGTGTTCTCCTCCACCCTGGACCGCTTGCGGGTACCCGGGATCGGGACGACCGGGAGTTTGTGGGTGGTGGCCTGCTGCTGGACCCAGGCCAGGGCGATCTGGCCGAGAGAGGCGCCGTGGGCTTCGGCGACCGTCCTGATGGGAGCCAGCAGGGCGGCGTTCGCCGTGGCGTTGGTGCCCGTGAAGCGGGGCTGCGTGCGGCGGTAGTCGCCCTCGGTCAGTTCCTGGTCGGCGTCGGTGAAGGAGCCGGTCAGGAAGCCCCGGCCGAGCGGGGAGTACGGGACCAGGGTGACGCCCAGCTCGCGGGCCACCGGGACCACGTCCGCCTCGATGTCCCGGCTGAACAGGGACCACTCCGACTGGAGCGCGGCGATCGGATGCACGGCCTGGGCCGCGCGCAGCTCCGAGCCCGTGACCTCGCTCAGGCCCAGCTGCTTGACCTTGCCCTCGCGGACCAGGTCGGCCATGGCCCCGACCGACTCCTCGATCGGCACGTTCACATCGCGCCGGTGCATGTAGTAGAGGTCGATGACGTCGAGGTCCAGGCGCTTGAGGCTCGCCTCGACGGCCTGGCGTATGTAGGGCGCGTCGTTGCGGATGATCCGCCGGGTCGGCTCGTCCGGCGGGATCGCCAGGGCGAACTTCGTCGCGACGACGACCTCGTCCCGATGGGCCTTGAAGAACGGGGCCAGGAAACGTTCGTTCTCGCCGTCGGCGTAGGCGTCCGCCGTGTCGTAGAGGGTCACGCCGAGTTCGAGGGCGCGGTCCAGCGTGGCGCGGGCCTCGTCGGCGTCCGTGGGGCCGTACGCGAAGCTCATGCCCATGCAGCCGAGGCCCTGGACACCCACCTCGGGGCCGCCGGTGCCCAGCGTTGCCGTCGTGATCCTGCTGTCGTCGTTCGTCATCGAACCCTCTCCATCTGGCGGACGTCCTGACGGACATCCGCACCAACATCACGGACGTCACGGACAAGGCCCGCGTCCAGGTCCGCTTCCGCGTAGAAACTGATCTTGCGGTCGAGTACCGCGAGTGTGTCCTGGAGCTCGGCGATCCGGTCCAGGACGGCCCGGCGGGTCGATTCGAGCAGCTCGAACCGTTCGCCGTACGTGTGGTCGCCCTCGCGCACGAGTTCGGCGTACCGCACCATGTCCGCGACCGGCATACCGGTGAGCCGGAGCTTGCCGACGAGGTCGAGCCAGTCGAGGTCGCGGTTGCTGTAGCGGCGCTGGCCGGTGTGCGAACGGTCGATGTGCGGCATCAGCCCGATGCGCTCGTACCAGCGCAGGGTGTGCGCGGTCAGCCCGGTGAAGACGACGACCTCGCTGATCGTGTAGCGGTCCGCTCCGTCCGGCCGTCGGTCGGGCTGTCGCGGGCCCGCACAGCTGTCGGCCGTGGCGGGGACCGCGGGGGCAGTGGGGGTCGCCGTGGTGGGGTTTGGGGTCTCCAGCACCGTCATGACCCCCACGCTAAAACCTTGGAGTGCGCTCGAAGCAAGCGGATACCGCGATATTGCGGAGACTTGGCCGGTCCGGGCTCACTACCGTGCCGATCATGACTCTCGTACGCCGTGCCACGACAGAGGATGCCGGAGAGCTGCTCCGGCTGCGCCAGGTGATGATCGACTCGATGACCGGGGCGAACACGGATCCGGGCTGGCAGTCCGCGTCCCTCGCCACCGTGACCGCCCGGCTCGCCGAACCCGAGGGGGACTTCGCCGCGTTCGTCGTCGACCGTCCGGACCGGGCCGGCTCACTGGCGGCCCTGGCGGTGGGGACCGTCGAGTACCGGATCGGGCGGGCGGGCAATCCGCACGGGCGGATCGGCTACGTCTTCAGCGTCGCCACCGACCCGGACGCCCGCCGCCAGGGGTACGCGCGGGCCTGTATGGAGGCGTTGCTGGCCTGGTTCCGCGAGCAGGACGTGGGTCAGATCGACCTCACCGCGTCCGCCGACGCGGAGCCGCTGTACGCGTCGCTGGGCTTCGTCCGCCAACCCGACCCCTTCATGCGGCTGCGGCTCTGAGCCTCCTAAGCTCGACGCATGTCGTCGAAGTCGTTGAAGTCGCTCGCGCTGATCGAGAACTGGCCCGTGCCCACCGCCGCCGCGGCCGTCGTACGGGCGGACGGGGCCGTTCTCGGCGGTCACGGCCCCCTCGACCACCGGTTCCCGCTCGCCTCGGTCACCAAGCCGCTCACCGCGTACGCCGCCCTCGTCGCGTACGAGGAGGGCGCGATCGAACTCGACGAGCCGGCCGGGCCGCCCGGATCGACGGTCCGCCATCTCCTCGCGCACACCTCCGGCCTCGCCTTCGACGAGCACCGGGTGACGGCTCCCCCCGGGGAGCGGCGGCTGTACTCCAACGCCGGGTTCGAGGTGCTGGGTGACCACCTGGCGAAGGCGACGGAGATTCCGTTCGCGGAGTACCTGCGGCAGGCGGTGCTGGAGCCGCTGGGGATGACGTCGACGGGGGTGGAGGGGTCGCCCGCGAAGGACGGCGTCTCGACGGTCGCGGACCTGGTGCGGTTCGCCGCCGAGGTGCAGGCTCCCCGGCTGCTGGATCCGCGTACGGTCGCGGAGGCGATGACCGTGCAGTACCCGGGGACGAAGGGTGTCCTGCCGGGGTACGGGCACCAGAACCCCAACGACTGGGGGCTCGGGTTCGAGATCCGGGGCGCGAAGTCGCCGCACTGGACGGGGAGTTCGTCGTCGGCGCGGACGTTCGGTCATTTCGGGCAGTCCGGTACGTTCCTGTGGATCGACCCGGTGGCGGGGGTGGCGTGCGTCGCGCTGACCGATCGGGCGTTCGGGGCGTGGGCGGTGGAGGTGTGGCCGGCGTTCACGGAGGCGGTGCTGGCGGAGGTACGGGGCTGAGGGTGGGTGGTTTTCGCCCCCGCCGCCCCTACCCGTCCCATCCTCGGGGGCTGCGCCCCCGAACCCCCCTTCGCGCCGAAAGCGCTCGTCCTCAAGCGCCGGACAGGCTGAGGGTGCGGGCCGGCGCTGACAATGCGTCAAGTCAGGCCTGCATCTCCCACAGCAGTAGCTCCGCCGCCGTCACCCCCGTCGCTTCCAGGCCCCTTGCCTCAGTGATGCGGGCCGCGTCTCCCGGGCCAAGCTTCTCCGTGTCCAGGCGCACCTCGCCCCGTACGACGTGGACGTACACGTACGGCGCGTCCGGGACCGCCGTGCGCTCCCCCGCCGTCAGGCGGCGTACGTGCAGCATCGCGCCCGCTTCGGGGACCGCGTACGGGGTGGAGTCCGCGATGCCGTGGACCGTCTCGTAGGTGGGGGTGCCGCCGGGGGTGAGCGGGGCCAGCCACATCTGGACGAAGGTGAGGGGGGTCTCGCCGTCGTTGCGCTCGACGTGGCGGACGCCCGCCGCCGCGCTCAGCCGCTGGACGTCCCCGGAGAACACGGTCGTCTCGTGACCCGTCGAGTCGCGGTGGGTGAGCACCCCCTCCGTCACCCACGTGACGATCTCCGTGTGGCTGTGCGGATGCTCGTCGAAACCGGCGCCGGGCGCCAGACGCTCCTCGTTGCAGGCGATCACCGCGCCGAAGCGGAGGTTGTCCGGGTCGTAGTGGGGGCCGAAGGAGAAGGCGTGCCAGGATTCGATACCGGCCGCCGGGTCACCCCCTGGATAGCGCGCGTCCGCGCGCCGTACGTCCATCACGCACCCACGGTAGACCCGACGCCGCACGCCCCCGTCCTGATAAGGCAGTCTTGTTCCGTGCCCGAACCCGAATCCCACCGCCCCGAGCCCACCAACCGTCCCGAGCACCCGCACCCGGGGACCTTGAGGCGGCTGGAGAAGTCGTCCGGGAGTCTCGCCGCGCAGGCGATCACGCGCATGGACGAGACGCTGTCGTGGTACCGGGCCATGCCACCGGAGAACCGTTCCTGGATCGGGTTGGTCGCCCAGGCCGGTATCGCCGCCTTCACCGAGTGGTTCCGGCATCCCAACGCTCCCCAGGCCATCTCCACCGACGTCTTCGGCACCGCTCCCCGCGAGCTGACCAGGGCGATCACCCTGCGCCAGACCGTCGAGATGGTCCGTACGACCATCGAGGTCATGGAGAGCGCCATCGACGAGGTGGCCGCTCCGGGCGACGAGTCCGTGCTGCGGGAGGCCCTGCTCGTCTACGCCCGTGAGATCGCCTTCGCCACCGCACAGGTGTACGCCCAGGCCGCCGAGGCACGGGGTGCCTGGGACGCCCGGCTGGAGTCCCTCGTCGTCAACGCCGTGCTGAGCGGCGAGGCCGACGAGGGTGCCGTCTCACGGGCCGCCGCGCTCGGCTGGAACTCGCCCGACCATGTGTGTGTGGTGCTGGGGAACGCGCCCGACGGTGACAGCGAGTTGACCGTCGAGGCGATCCGGCGGGCCGCCCGGCACGCCAAGCTCCAGGTGCTGACCGGCGTGCTGGGCAACCGGCTCGTCGTCATCGCGGGGGGCGACGACAATCCGCTCGCCGTCGCCAAGTCCCTGATCGGGCCTTTTGCCGCCGGGCCCGTGGTCGCCGGGCCGATCGTGCCCGACCTGCTCGCCGCCACCCGGTCCGCGCAGGCCGCCGCCGCGGGACTCAAGGCCTGTTCCGCCTGGCAGGACGCACCGCGTCCGGTGCTGTCGGACGATCTCCTTCCGGAGCGCGCGATCGCCGGTGACCCGGGGGCACGTGAACAGTTGGTGGAGGAGATCTACAGACCGCTGGAGGAGGCCGGGTCCGCGCTCCTTGAGACCCTCGCCGTCTATCTCGAACAGGCGAGCAGTCTTGAGGGCGCGGCACGAATGCTCTTCGTTCACCCCAACACCGTGCGCTACCGGCTCCGACGTGTGACTGACGTCACCGGTTGGTCACCTTCAGATGTACGATCCGCATTCACACTGCGGATCGCGCTGATCCTGGGGCGCCTGGCCGATGGGGATCTCCAGCCCTAGGGTTTTGTCGGGGGTCTACAAAACCCCCTCCTGTTCTTCGTCCCTGTCCCCACGGGCGGCCGTGCCCGTACCCAAGAGAGAGTGTGAGAGTGCTCGTACTCGTCGCTCCCGGCCAAGGCGCCCAGTCGCCCGGCTTCCTGACTCCCTGGCTCGAACTGCCCGGTGCCGCCGAGCGCGTCGCCGCGTGGTCCGACGCCATCGGGCTCGACCTCGTCCACTACGGCACCGAGGCCGACGCCGACGCGATCCGCGACACCGCTGTCGCCCAGCCGCTGCTGGTCGCGGCCGGAATACTGTCCGCCTCGGCACTGGGTGCCATGGGTGGTGACCTCACGCCCGGCGCCGTCGCCGGTCACAGTGTCGGCGAGATCACCGCCGCCGCCTTCGCGGGCGTGCTCGACGACACGGCCGCCCTGACCCTCGTACGCAAGCGCGGTCTGGCCATGGCCGAGGCCGCGGCCGTCACGAAGACCGGCATGGCGGCGCTTCTCGGGGGTGACCCCGAGGTGACCGTGCAGCACCTGGAGAAGCTCGGACTGACGCCGGCGAACGTGAACGGCGCCGGTCAGATCGTCGCCGCGGGGACGGCCGAGCAGATCGAGGCCCTCGTCGCGGACAAGCCCGAAGGGGTGCGCAAGGTCGTCCCGCTGAAGGTGGCCGGCGCTTTCCACACGCACCACATGGCTCCCGCCGTCGACGTCCTCGCCTCGGCCGCCGCGTCACTGACGCCCGGCGACCCGAAGATCACGTACGTCTCGAACAAGGACGGGCAGACGGTCGCGGACGGCTCCGAGGTGCTCGCCCGGCTGGTCGGGCAGGTCGCCAACCCGGTGCGCTGGGACCTGTGCATGGAGACGTTCCAGACGTTGGGCGTGACCGCGTTCATCGAGGTGTGCCCGGGCGGCACCCTCACCGGTCTCGCCAAGCGCGCGATGCCCGGCGTGAAGACGCTGGCCCTGAAGACCCCCGCCGACCTCGACGCCGCTCGCGAGCTCATCGCCGAGTCGCTGACCCCGACCGCTGCCGCCGACGCGGCGGGCGCCTGAAAGGAGCCCCGAGCAATGTCGAAGATCAAGCCCAGTAAGGGTGCCCCGTATGCGCGCATCCTGGGTGTGGGCGGGTACCGGCCGATCCGGGTCGTGCCCAACGACGTGATCCTGGAGACGATCGACTCGTCCGACGAGTGGATCCGCTCCCGCTCGGGCATCGAGACCCGGCACTGGGCCTCCGACGAGGAGACCGTCGCCGCGATGTCCCTGGAGGCGTCCGGCAAGGCGATCGCCGACGCGGGGATCAGCGCCGAGCAGATCGGCGGCGTGGTCGTCGCCACCGTCTCGCACTTCAAGCAGACCCCGGCCGTGGCCACGGAGATCGCCGACAAGCTCGGCACTGCCAAGGCCGCCGCGTTCGACATCTCGGCGGGCTGCGCGGGCTTCGGCTACGGCCTGACCCTGGCCAAGGGCATGATCGTCGACGGTTCGGCGGAGTACGTCCTTGTCATCGGCGTCGAGCGGCTGTCCGACCTGACCGACCTGGAGGACCGGGCGACCGCCTTCCTCTTCGGGGACGGCGCGGGCGCGGTCGTCGTGGGCCCGTCCAAGGAACCCCACATCGGTCCGACCGTATGGGGCTCCGAGGGCGACAAGTCGGACACCATCAAGCAGACGGTCCCGTGGAACGAGTACGACAGTTCCGGCAAGTTTCCTGCGATCACGCAGGAGGGCCAGGCGGTGTTCCGCTGGGCCGTGTTCGAGATGGCGAAGGTCGCGCAGCAGGCGCTGGACGCGGCCGGGATCACCCCGGACGACCTGGATGTCTTCATTCCCCACCAGGCCAACGAGCGGATCATCGACTCGATGGTGAAGACGCTGAAACTGCCGGAGCACGTCACGGTCGCGCGTGACGTACGCACCACCGGCAACACCTCGGCCGCCTCGATTCCGCTCGCTATGGAGCGGCTTCTGGCGACCGGTGAGGCGAAGAGCGGCGACACCGCGCTCGTCATCGGCTTCGGGGCGGGTCTCGTGTACGCCGCGACGGTCGTTACCCTCCCCTAGGCACCTCGCACCGGATCCTCGGATCCGGGACGGGGACAACTGCCAACCCTCTCTGGATAGCCACACAAGAAGGAGCGCCCACCATGGCCGCCACTCAGGAAGAGATCGTCGCCGGTCTCGCCGACATCGTGAACGAGATCGCCGGCATCCCGGTTGAGGACGTCCAGCTGGACAAGTCCTTCACCGACGACCTGGACGTCGACTCGCTGTCCATGGTCGAGGTCGTCGTCGCCGCCGAAGAGCGCTTCGACGTCAAGATCCCCGACGAGGACGTCAAGCACCTCAAGACGGTCGGCGACGCGACCGCGTACATCCTCAAGAACCAGGACTGATTCACCGGCCCTGGTCATCAGGGCCGGTCGTGGGGACTGATCCGCTGATCAGTCCCTCAGCCCCAGTCCCCCAGCCCCGCCACCCGGCGGTGGCGCCGTTCTCCCCGCCTGCGCGGGGGTTGTCCTCCCGTATCAGTTGGAGAAGGAATTCCCGTGAGCCCGACCAATCGCACCGTGGTCGTCACCGGTATCGGCGCAACCACACCGCTGGGTGGCGACGCGGCCTCTACCTGGGAGGGTCTGGTCGCCGGCAAGTCCGGTGTCCGTGCCCTGGAGCAGGAGTGGGCGGCCGAGCAGGCCGTCCGTATCGCCGCTCAGATCGCCGTGGAACCGTCCGAGATCATTCCGCGTCCCCAGGCCCGCCGCCTGGACCGGTCGGCGCAGTTCGCGCTGATCGCCGCCAAGGAGGCGTGGGCCGACGCCGGCTTCACCGACCGGGCGGGCGAGGGCGAGAGCCCGGCCGTCGACCCCGACCGGCTCGGCGCCGTCATCGCCTCCGGCATCGGTGGCGTGACGACTCTGCTCGACCAGTACGACGTGATGAAGGAGAAGGGCGTCCGCCGCGTCTCCCCGCACACCGTCCCGATGCTGATGCCCAACAGCCCCTCCGCCAACGTGGGCCTGCTCGTCGGCGCCCGCGCCGGTGTGCACACCCCGGTCTCCGCCTGCGCGTCGGGCGCCGAGGCCATCGGGTACGCCATCGAGATGATCCGCACCGGCCGCGCCGACGTCGTCATCGCCGGTGGCACGGAGGCGGCCATCCATCCGCTGCCCATCGCCGCGTTCGGCAACATGATGGCGATGTCCAAGAACAACGAGAACCCGCAGGCCGCGTCCCGCCCCTACGACACGGGCCGCGACGGCTTCGTGATGGGTGAGGGTTCCGGCGTGGTCGTCCTGGAGTCCGCCGACCACGCCGCCGCGCGTGGTGCGCGGGTCTACGCGGAGGCGGTCGGCCAGGGCATCTCGGCCGACGCCCACGACATCGTGCAGCCGGAGCCGGAGGGGCGCGGGATCTCGGCGGCCCTGCGGAATCTGCTGGCCAACAACGAGCTCGACCCCGCCGAGATCGTGCACGTCAACGCGCACGCGACGTCGACGCCGGCGGGTGACGTGGCCGAACTGAAGGCGCTGCGCAATGTGTTCGGCGACGATGTCGACCACATGGCTGTGTCCGCGACGAAGTCGATGACCGGGCATCTGCTCGGTGGTGCGGGTGGGGTGGAGACGGTCGCGACCGTGCTCGCGCTGTATCACCGGGTGGCGCCGCCGACCATCAACGTCGAGAACCTCGACCCTGAGGCCGATGCGGACATCGTGCGGGGTGAGGCTCGGAAGCTGCCCGTCGATGGGCGGATCGCCGCGCTCAACGACTCGTTCGGGTTCGGTGGGCACAACGTGGTGCTGGCGTTCAGGTCTGTCTGAGTTCTGCTGTGAACGGTGAGTGGCCCGGACTCCTGTACTGGAGTTCGGGCCACTTGTCGTTTTGGTTTCCGTGGATTGCCGGGTGGCGGTCCGTGGGGCTTCTCGCGCAGTTCCTCGCGCCCCTAAGGGCCAAAGCCTCCCCGTGGCCGTCTCTTACACCACCTGGTGGAGCCATCTCACCGGGGCGCCCTCGCCCGCGTAGCGGAAGGGTTCCAGTTCGTCGTCCCAGGGTTTGCCCAGCAGCTTGGCCAGTTCGGCCTCCAGGTCCGTCTCGCCTCGCTGGGAGCGGGTCAGGGCGGCGCGGAGGCGGTCCTCGGGGATGAGGATGTCGCCGTGGATGCCGGTGACGGCGTGGTAGATGCCGAGGTCGGGGGTGCAGCTGTAGCGCTCGCCCTCGGCCGTGGCGCAGGGTTCGGCGGTGACCTCGAAGCGGAGCAGCTGCCAGCCGCGCAGGGCCGACGCGAGCTTGGAGGCGGTGCCGACCTGGCCCTTCCAGGAGAACTCCGAGCGCCAGGTGCCCGGTGCGGCGGGCTGGCGGATCCAGTCGAGGCTGACGCGCGTGCCGAGGACTCCGGCGACGGCCCACTCGACGTGCGGGCACAGCGCGCGCGGCGCGGAGTGCACGTACAGAACTCCACGTGTCGTCACTGGGACCTCCGGACAGAGCGGGACATCTTGCGAACTGGCTGAGCGGCGGTGGCGGGCAGCCGCGTTGATGGCGAGGCTACCGTGCGGCGGCGCAAGGAGTGTGACGTACCGTCGGTCCCGATGCCATGAAACGCCCGCCATTCACCCAGGGGGACGCCTGTACGGGTGTGCGACGTTGCAGTGTTTGGTGCATTAGTTGTTTTCGGTTCGGGAACTGTCGTGCGTTGTTGTAGGCGAGAGGCATTGCACGCCGACCGAGGGGACCCGAAGGATGCGGAATCGAAGTCGCCGTTCGCGGGCCGTCGTCGCCGTCGTGTCGGCGGCCCTGCTGGGTGTCGCCGGGTGTGACGCCGGCGGCAGCGGCTCCCCGGCTCCGGACGGCACGCGGGCGAGGGCGACGAAGCCGTCCGCGACTGCGACGCCCGCGTGGGACACCAGTCCAGCCTCGATGGCCGCCGTGGGCGACTCCATCACGCGCGGCTTCGACGCGTGCTCGGTGCTGTCCGACTGCCCCGAGGTGTCCTGGGCGACCGGCACCGCCACGGACGTGAGGAGTCTGGCCGTACGGCTGCTGGGGGCGTCCGGGGTCGCCGCGCGCAGCTGGAACTACGCGGTCAGCGGGTCCCGGATGGCGGACCTGCCTGCCCAGATGACGAAGGCCGCCGCGCACAGGCCCGCGCTGGTCACGGTGATGACGGGGGCCAACGACGCGTGCCGGACGTCGGTGGCGGAGATGACGTCGGTCGCCGGATTCCGGTCCTCGTTCGAGGAGTCGCTGCGGACCCTGCGCAAGGCCGCGCCCAAGAGCCAGGTGTACGTGGCCAGCGTGCCGGATCTGAAGCGGCTCTGGTCGCAGGGGCGGGGCAACGAGCTGGGCAAGGCGGTGTGGAAGCTGGGGATCTGCCCGTCGATGCTGGCCGACCCGGACGCGGTCGACGCGGCGGCGACCACGCGGCGCGACGAGGTGCGGGATCGGGTGGAGGCGTACAACTCGGTGCTGAAGTCGGTGTGCGCGACGGACCGGCTGTGCCGGTTCGACGGGGGCGCGGTCTTCGACTACGACTTCGGGACGCGCCAGCTGAGCACCTGGGACTGGTTCCATCCGAGCCGCGACGGGCAGGCGCGGCTGGCCGAGATGGCGTACCGCGGCGTCACCAGCGGGAAGGCGGTGACCTAGGGTTTTCCGCATGGCCCACAGATACGAACTCTTCGGCACACTTTCCGACGGCACCCCCGTCCATCGCTGGACGCT
This sequence comes from Streptomyces sp. NBC_01390, assembly GCF_045040105.1. Taxonomy (NCBI): domain Bacteria; kingdom Bacillati; phylum Actinomycetota; class Actinomycetes; order Kitasatosporales; family Streptomycetaceae; genus Streptomyces; species Streptomyces sp. NBC_01390. The sequence goes on from NZ_CP109551.1 coordinate 3,813,089, forward strand.
GGAGCGGGCCGGGGTCCGGGCACGGGTGCTGACGTACGGCGGGATCGTGCAGTCGGTCGAGGTTCCGGACGGGGCCGGGCAGCTCGTGGACGTGGTGCTGGGGTTCCCGGATCTGGCCGGTTATCTGGCGCACCCGGAGCCGTACTTCGGGGCGCTGGTGGGCCGGTACGCGAACCGCATCGCGGGTGGTGCCTTCGCGCTGGACGGCCGGACGTACCGGCTCGCGCGCAACAACGCGCCCAACTGTCTGCACGGGGGTGAAGTCGGCTTCGACAAGCGGGTGTGGGACGCGGAGCCGGTCGAGCACGGGGTGCGGCTGTCCCGGGTGAGCCCGGACGGCGAGGAGGGGTTCCCGGGGCGCCTGGAGGTCTCGGCGACGTACACGCTGGACGCGGCGGGGGCGCTGCGGATCGCGTACGAGGCGGTCACGGACGCGCCGACGGTGATCAGCCTGACGAACCACACGTACTGGAACCTGTCCGGTCCGGCCTCCGGCAGTACGGCCGGGCACGCCCTGCGCGTCGACGCGTCGCAGTACACACCGGTGGACGCGGACCTGATCCCGACCGGCGTCGAGCCGGTGGCGGGGTCCCGGTTCGACTTCCGTACGGAACGGAAGGTGGGCACCTGGTACGACCACAACTTCGTCCTCGACAAGGGGCGGACGGTGGAGTCGGTGGAGGTAGCCGAGTTGTACGACCCGGCGTCGGGGCGGGTCGTGACCGTGGCGACGACCGAGCCGGGCCTTCAGCTCTACACGGCCGACCACCTGGGCGAGCCGTTCGGGCCCGGGCACGGTGTCGCGCTGGAGACGCAGGCCTTCCCCGACTCACCGAACCGGCCCGACTTCCCGAGCACGGAGCTTCGGCCGGGTGACACGTTCCGGTCGGAGACGGTGTACGGGTTCGGCGTACGGGGCTGAGGAGCCCGTGGCCAAAGGGCTCGGCGCTCACGGTGCGTGGGCGGGCAGCCGGCGGCCCCGGCCTGGGGGTCAGGTCCCGGGCCGGGGCCGGCTGGTGGGGCGGACTGCCCTCGGTCAGACCGTAATCGGCGCGGTGAGCCGGCGGTCGGCGATCGAGCGTCCTACCTGGATTTCGTACGAACCCTTCACAAAGGCCCACGCTCCGGCGGACTCGTCCCAGATCTCGAAGGCGCGGCGCGGGAGTTCGAGGGTCACCTCCACCGTTTCGCCGGGGGCGGCCTCGATTCCGGCGAAGCCGGCCAACCAGCGGGCCGGGCGGTCGGGGCCCGCCTCACCGGTCGGGGCGAGGTAGGCCTGTACGACCTCGCGGCCCGCGCGCGTGCCCGTGTTGGTGACGCGGACGGTGACCGTCACTCCGTCGGCCCGTGTCCCTTCCGCCTCGGCGCTCTCGTACGTCCAGTCGGTGTAGCCGAGGCCGTGGCCGAAGGCGTACGAGGGGGTCCTGCCCTCCTTCTCCCAGGCCCGGTAGCCGATGAACACGCCCTCGGTGTACGGGAGTTCACCGTCGGCCGGGGTCACCTGGGTGACCGGGGCGTCGGCGAGCGCACCCCAGGTGGTGGGAAGCCGGCCGCCCGGCTCACGGGCGCCGGTGAGGACGTCCGCCAGGGCCGCACCGCCCTCCTGGCCGGGGAACCAGCTCAGCAGCACGGCGGCGACCTGGTCGCGCCAGGGCAGTTCCACCGGTGAGCCGGAGTTGACGACCACGACGGTGTTCGGGTTGGCGGCGACCACGGCGCGCACCAAGTCGTCCTGGTGGCCGGGCAGTTGGAGGTCGACGCGGTCGAAGCCCTCGGACTCGACGCGCTCGGTGGTGGCGACCACGACGACGGCGGTGTCGGCGGCGCGGGCGGCTTCGGCTGCCTCGGCGATCAGTTCGTCGGGGTCACGACGCGGTTCCTGGTGGCAGAGGCTGAAGCCGACGGCCTTCATCGCGGCGTCTTCGGGGAAGGTGACGCCGTGGGTGAGGGACACCTCGACCGGTGTGTCGGCGGTGAGTTGGACCTCGGCCCGGAGTTCGGGGTCACCGAAGAACGAGATGAAGGGATCGTCGCTGTCGGTGCTCTGGACGTCGTCGTAGTACGTCGTGCCGTCGACGGTGAGGGCGAAGGCGCCGAGGCCCTTGATGCCGAAGGCGTGCCGGCCGGTGTCGCGCGGGGTGAAGGTGCCGGCGAGTTCGACGGTGTGGAGCCGGATGGGGGTCCCCCCGCTCGAGCGAAGCCGAGAGTGGGGGAGGGTGACGCCTTCGGGGAGGTCCGAGCCCATCCAGTTGATCTGGCCGTTGGGTGCGGAGCCGGTGCCGAGGACCGTGCCGGTGGCGTCGCGGCAGACGGCGCGCAGGGTGAACCCCTTGTCGGCGACGGCGAGTTCGGTGTTCGGGTCGGCGCCGACCGCGTAGGTCACGGCGCCTTCGGGGAGGGCGGCGGTGAGGCCGTCGAGCGGGGAGACGACCTGGGCCGGGAAGACGGTGGCGGAGCCGCCGCCGAGGACACGGGCGTCGCGGGCGGCGGCGCCGATGAGGGCGACCGTACGGCCTTCGGGCAGTGGTAGGGCGCCCTCGTTGCGGACCAGGACGAAGGAGCGGTGGGCGATCTCGCGGGCCAGTGCCTCGCCGTCGACCGGCGCGGGGAGGTCGGTGTGGGCGACGGCGGGTTCGGCGCCGTCCAGGATGCCGACGCGGGCGGCGAGGCGCAGCACGTTGCGCACGGCGCCGTCGAGGGTGGCCTCGGCGACGTGTCCGTCCCGTACGGCCCGGGCGAGGGGGGCGCCGTAGACCGTCCTCGGGCCGGGCATGGCGACGTCGAGGCCGCCGTCGATGGCGCCGGTTGTGGAGCGGGCGGCCATCCAGTCGGAGACGTTGTAGCCGTCGAAGCCCCATTCGCCGCGCAGGACTTCGTTGACCAGGTAGCGGTGCTCGCTCATCGTCGTGCCGTTGACCGTGTTGTAGGCGGTCATGATGCCCCAGGGGTGGGCGTTCTCGACGATGGCCTCGAAGGGGGCCAGGTACAGCTCGCGCAGGGCGCGTTCGGAGACCAGGTTGTCCACGGTGAAGCGGTCGGTCTCGGCGTCGTTGGCGACGAAGTGCTTGACGGTGGTGCCGACGCCGCCGGACTGGACGCCGTTGACGTAACCCGCGCCGATCCGGCCGGTGAGGTACGGGTCCTCGCTGTACGCCTCGAAGTGCCGGCCGCCGAGCGGGGAGCGGTGCAGGTTGACGGTGGGCGCGAGGAGGACGTGGACGCCCTTGCGGCGGGCCTCCTGGGCGAGCAGCACGCCTGCCCTGCGGGCGAGTTCGGGGTCCCAGGTGGCGGCGAGGGCGGTCGGGGAGGGCAGGGCGACGGAGGGGTCGTCGGCGGTCCAGCGGGTGCCGCGGACGCCGATCGGGCCGTCGGACATCACCAGGGAGTCCAGCCCGATCTCGGGCAGCTCGGGCAGCGACCACATGTCCTGCCCGCCCAGCAGTCGGGCCTTGGCGTCCAGGTCGAGCTTGCCGAGAGCCGCCTCGACGGCCGCCTCACGGGCCGCGTCGGCCGACGTCGGGTCACTGCCCGGGGTTCCCGTCACCGTCACCATGGTGTCTCCTCGCTGAGTCCAAGCTGTCTCCCCCATCCTGCACGCGCCCCCTGTAGAGCGGTAGGTTTTGTTACGTTGACGTTATTTTTGCTGGGGGCACATACCGTACGGTGACGGCATGGCGATCAGAGCGAGGACCGAGGAGCGGCGCGCGGAGATCGTCCGGGCCGCCCTGAACGTGATCGCGGAACGCGGCTACCGGGGCACGAGCCTGGCCGCGGTCGCGGAGCGGGTCGGGCTGACCCAGCAGGGGCTGCTGCACCACTTCCCCACGAAGGACGCGCTGCTGGTCGCCGTCCTCAGGGAACGGGACCAGTGGGACGCAATGCCCGAGACCCGGTGGCGGGTCGACCTGCTGGCCTCGCTCGTCGAGTACAACGCCATGCGGCCCGGGATCATCCAGACCTTCTCGGCGCTGCTCGGCGAGAGCGTCACGGAGGGACATCCGGCGCGCGAGTTCTTCACCGGGCGGTACACCGACGTCCGTACGACCATGGCGGCGGCCCTGCGCGCCGAGTACGGCGACCGTCTCCCGAGTGGGCTCACCCCCGAACGGGCCGCTCCCCTGCTGGTGGCGGTGATGGACGGGCTCCAGTACCAGTGGCTGCTGGATCCGGAGGCCGTGGACATGCCGGCCGCGTTCCGGGACTTCCTCACACTGCTGGGCGGCGAGGGCTGAGACCCGGGCGCGCGGGCCCGGTTACGTCACCCGCCTCACCTGCGTTACGTGTTGCGCACACGGTGGCGTAGACCACTTCCGTCACGCGATACTGCGGCCGTCCGACAGCACTTCGGTGCTGGGCTCCCCACAGCTACGGAAGGCTCGACTCCCATGACATCCCTACGTGTTCGGATCGGCGTACTGGGCATCGCCCTGCTCTCCGGGCTGGCGACGCCGACCACCGCCGAGGCCACCACCGAGGCCTCCGAAGTCACTTCCGCCGCGCCCACCGTCGAGGAGCTGCGGCTGGACAGCGCGGCCCCGAAGGAGATCCTCCGGCGGTCCGGATTCGACTCCGTGGCACCGGAGTTCACACGGGCGCTCGGCAAGACGCGCTCGTACGCCGACGCCCGCCGGCTCGTCGTACGCCAGGGAGCGGCCCTGTGGCGACGGGCCGTCGACCGGGCGCAGGGGCGCGGGCCGGCCGGCGGTGACCTGAGCCGGGACGACGACCGGCCGCTGTACTGGGCGCGTCTCGGGATGACCCGTGAACTCCGGTCCTGGGAACCGTCGTTCGAGGTCAGCGACGACCAGCGGGCCGCCCTGTTGGGCGAGTTGGAGCGGAACTCACGCGGACAGACGTCGATCCGGTATCCGTGCGGTGGGACGCTGAAGCGTGTTCTCGTCACCGGGTTCGATCCGTTCACGCTCGACCGGGACATACGGATCTCCAACCCGTCCGGGGCCACCGCGCTCGCCCTCGACGGCACGGTGATCGAGACGGCGGACGGGCCTGCCAGGGTCGAGACCGCGATGTTCCCGGTGCGCTGGCAGGACTTCACTGAGGGCACGGTGGAGCGGACGCTGAAGCCGTATCTGCCGAAGGTCGATCTCTTCACCACCGTGAGCCAGGGGCGGGTCGGCCGGTTCGACGTGGAGCGGACCAACGGGGCCTGGCGGGGCGGCTTCGGGGACAACGAGAACATCGGCCGGACTGAGACCGTGCCGGTCGCCGACCCGGGCTCGCAGCCCCAGTGGACGTCAACAACCTTGCCGTACCAGGCGATTGTCGCCGCCGACACCGGCCGCTTCCCCGTGTACGACAACACGAGCGTGACGGAGATTCCGGCGGGAGGCACCGTTCCCGTCGTCCGGGCGGACGGTCCCACCGCCGGGTCGACGGCGCGGGCCGGGGGCGGCGGGGACTATCTGTCCAACGAGATCGCCTACCGGGCAACCCTGTTGCGCGACCGCCTCGGTCTGGGCGCCACCCTGCCCGGCGGCCATGTGCACACGCCGGTACTGCAGTTCGGGACGGGCAACACCGACCCGGCGACCGGGGCCGTGACCGACCCCGAGTTCGTGCGCAACCGGCTGGACATCATCGCCCAGGTGCGGTCGATCCTGACCGTGGCCGTGGACGCGTCCAGTGGCTCATCCGGTCAGGACGCCGAGGCCGGCGTCTCCTGATCCTCGGGGTCCGCCGAGGGCTCCCCGGATTCCTCGCCGAGCAGGTCGCGGGCCATCATCGTGGCGCCCGCGACCGCGCCCGGCATCAGGAAGACGGCCACGAACGGCACCAGGAAGGCCAGCCCGAGCGGCGTACCGAAGCCCCACACGAGCAGCTTGCGGGAGCGCAACAGGGCGAGGCGCTCCCGGAGTTCGACCCGGCGCCGCTGCAGGGCGACTCCGGTCAGCTCCTCGGTGAGGAAGAACCCGGTGACGACGAAGCCGATCACGGGTACGACGGTCTGCCCGGCGACCGGGACGAAGCCGAGGGCGAAGAGGAGCACCGCCCAGCACAGGGCCCGCACGAGGATCCGGAGGCTGTCGCGGGCCGAGATCCACAACTCCCTGTGCAGCGGCAGGCCCGACTCGGGGGCGGTGCCGTCGGGGGACACGTCCCGGTCGACCTTCTCGGAGAGGTTCTCGTAGAAGGGCTGGCCGATGAGCAGCGTCACGGCGGTGAAGGTGATGGCGGCCAGCAGAAGGGCGAGCGCGAAGAGCAGCGCGGTGAGAAATCCGCGGAAGAGGCCGAGCCAGGGACTCGACCAGTCGTCGGCGAAGGGGGTCGCCCAGGTGGTGACGTCGGTGCCCCACAGGGCGAGGGAGACCAGGGCGGCGACGTAGAGAACCAGGGTGATGAGACCGGGGACGAGGCCCCAGCCGTACTGCTTGCCGTGTCGGGCGACCCAGCCTTGGCCCTTCAGGAGGTAGCGGAAGCCTGTCGCAAGATCGCTCATGGGGGAACTCTATCGGGGGTGCGTGATCCGTCCGGGGGACGTGTGGCGTGAAGGCCCTCTTGTTGGCAGTGAGTCGGGAAGGTACATCTCGCGTACCGATCCCAGAGGTCCAGGAAGCACAGAAGCACAGCAAGCCCAGGAAGCACAGAAGGCACAGGAAGCACTGGAGGAGCTACACGTGCGTCGCACAAGCCCCGTTCCGCTCAGCCCTGTTCTGCTCGCGGCCCTCGCCGTCACCACGGCGGGCTCGCTCCTGCTCACCCCCCACACCGCAACCGCCGACCGCAAGCCCCTCACCCGGGAGGGGGCGGGCGACGAGCGGTCCCTGGCCGGCGAGCGCGCCGCCACCGCTCCCGTCGGCGCCGCCCGGCGCGCTCTCGCCGCCCCCGTCACCGGCCTCGGCGACAAGGGGCGCGGCTACCCGCGCGAACAGACCCTGTCCCCCGACCCGGTGAACCCGGCGGACAAGTCCATCAAGCTGGGTCTGACCCCGTACCACGCCATCGCCCCCAAGCTGAACGCCCTTCAGCGGCTGGGCGACCGGGTGAGCGTCGAGGTCGCGGGCCGTTCGGCGGGCGGGCACCGGCTCTATCTCGTCACGGTCACCGCGCCGGAGAGCGCGGCCCAGACGCGCGCCCAGGAGGGCATGCGCGAGCTGATCGAGAACGCGCCCTCGGTCGCCGCCAAGAGCCCTGCGATCAGGCGGAGTTACAAGGCTCCCGTCTTCGTCAACAACAACATCCACGGCAACGAGTGGGAGGGCACCGACGCCTCCCTGAAGATCGTCGAGCGGCTCGCGACCGCCACCGACGCCAGGACCCGGGACCTGCTCGCGCACAGCCGGCTCTACTTCAACATCACCGCCAACCCGGACGGCCGTATCGCCGGCACCCGTGCCAACGCCAACGGGTTCGACCTGAACCGGGACTTCGTCACCTCCTCGCAGCCCGAGGGGCGGGCGATGCGGCAGATCGAGATCGACAAGCAGCCGACCGTCATGCTCGACCTGCACGGATACGTCAACGGCACCCTCATCGAGCCGACCACTCCCCCGCACGGCGAGAACTACGAGTACGACCTCTTCCTGAAGAACACCTACGCCAACGCCCTGGGGATGGAGGCCGCCGTCAACGGCCTCGGCTACACACCGGCGAAGGACGGTGTCGAGCCCGTCCAGATCCCGTTCCGTGATCAGCAGGAGGGCTGGGACGACTGGCCGCCGATCTTCACCCCGCAGTACGCGGCCTTCCACGGCACGGTCGCCGCGCACACCGTGGAGATCCCGATGACGGTCAACAACCGGGCCTACGACACCCTTTCGGTCGCCGAGCTGCGCCGCCGGTCCGCGATCAACACCGCCGTGGCGGGCGCCGCCATCACGGCGACCTTCAACTACGTGCAGGATCACCGGACTTCACTGATCGCCGACCAGATCGAGGTCTTCCGGCGCGGGGCCACCGGGGCCGCGCAGGTGCCTGTGTCGGCGGCGACCGTCCCCGGTGTTCCGGGTATCGGGCCGGAGGACGTCTACACGACCAGATTCCCCCGTGCGTACGTCATTCCGGCCGGCGCCCCGGCCCAGCGGTCCGCGCCCGCCGCCGCCCGGCTGGTCGACCACCTGCTCGCCAACGACATCAGGGTCTCCCGCGCGAGCCACGCCTTCCGGCTCGGCGGACGGACGTACGCGAAGGGCTCGTACGTCGTCGACATGCGCCAGCCGAAACGCGGACTCGCGAACGTGCTGCTCGCCGACGGGCGGGACATCAGCGACAAGGTCTCGGTGATGTACGACATCTCGGGCTGGAGCCTGGGCCGGCTGTGGGGCGCGACCGTCCAACCGGTCGTCGGTGGCGGCCTGTTGGGCGTACCTCTGCGGGCGGTGAGCACTGCCGCGCCGGTCGGGTATGTCGCTCCGTACGGCGATCTGCGACTGCGGCTCGACGATCCGCGTGAGATCGCCGCGCTCAACTCCCTTCTGCGGGGCGGTGTTTCGGTACGGCGGGCGGCGGACGGCAGTGCGATCGTCCCGGCGTCGGCACGCAAGCAGGCGCTCGCTGCGGCCCGTACGTACGACGTGGCCTTCGACGCGACGAAGGTGGCCGGAGTCTCCGTCCTGCGTCGCACCCGGGTCGCCGCGGCCGTCACACCCGGGGAGCTGTTCGCACTGCGTGAGATGAACTTCGAGGTGACGCCGGTGTCGACGGCCGTCCTCAACGCCGGTTTCGACTGGGCCGGGGTGGATGTGCTGTTCGTGTCGCAGGACGTGGAGTACGCGGACCTGAACCCGGCCGCCCGTAAGGCGCTCGACGCCTTCCTCGGCTCCCGGGGACTGGTCGGCCGGGGCGCCTCCGGGGCCGCGCTGAACTCCGCCGCCGGGCTGCTGGCGGCGAAGCCGGTCGAGGGCAACGGGGATGCCAACGGCGTTGTCCGGGTGGTGAATTCGGGCCGCAGCCCGGTCACCGGCGGGGCGCCGGACCACGGGTTCGTGTACGCGCCCGTCTGGTTCACGGACCTGGGTCCCGGTGTGCGCGTCGACCAGTCGTACGGGAGCGGGAATCCTGTCGTCTCCGGGCACTGGCGGCCGCTCGCGGACGGGTCCGGGGGTCCGGGCGCGGCGGCGGGACAGGCGTCGGTGGTCAGCGGGCCGCACGCGGTGCTGTTCGGCACCGAGCCACTGTTCCGGGACCACCCCAAGGGGGAGTTCGCACAGGTGGCACGTGCTTTGCTGAGCCTGCCGACCGCGCCGAGCCCGTCGACCGCGCCGATCGGTACGTCGAGTGAGGAGAGCCGATGACGCAGGAGATCACCGAGGCCGCGGGACGGTCCGTCCGGGGCACGGTCGCCGAGGGCTTCGAGGCGGTGCGGGAGGAGTTCGCCGCCTTCGTCGCCGGTGAACTGCCCGACTACGAGGGCCAGTTGTGCGCGTATGTGCACGGTCGGCGGGTCGTCGACCTGTGGGCGGGCCCGGACACCGAACCGGACTTCGGGCCGGACAGCCTCTACGGGGTGTACTCGTCCACGAAGGGCGCCGCCCATCTCGTGGTCGCCCTGCTGGTCCAGGAGGGCACCCTGGAGCTGGACCGCAAAGTCACCTACTACTGGCCGGAGTTCGCCCCCGAGGGCAAGGCGGCGCTGACCCTGCGCGACCTGATCGCGCACCGGGCCGGGCTGGTCGGCAGCGACGCCGGGTTCACCCTGGAGGAGCTGGCCGACGACCGGGTGATCGCCGAACGCCTCGCGGACCAGCGCCCGTTCTGGCGGCCGGGCAGCGCCTTCGGCTACCACGCCCTGGTCATTGGCGCGTTGACCGGCGAGGTCGTCCGGCGCGCCACGGGCCGTACGCTCCAGGAGGTCCACGAGGAGCGGGTGCGGGCCCCGTACGGCCTCGACTTCCATCTGGGGCTGCCGGAGGCGCTGGAGCCGCGCTTCCGTACCGTGCAGCCGATGCTGCCGACGCCGGAGGAACGGGAGTTGCTCGACTCGCAGCCCTCCGGACCGCACACGCTCGCGTCGATCGCCTTCAACCGCAACGGGGCCGAGCCCACCGACCTCGAGTCGCTGCCCAACCACCGGGTGGTCCGCGAGAAGGGGCCGGCGTCGGTCGGCGGGGTGGCGTCGGCGCGTGGGCTGGCCGGGCTGTACGCGGCGGCGATCAGTGAGGTCGGTGAGCACGCGCCGTTGCTGAAGCCGGACACGGTGGCGGAGTTCGGCCAGTTCCACTCGGTCGGCTACGACCTGGTGGCCCGCACCCACAAGTCGTTCGGCCTGGGCTTCCAGAAGACCGCGGACGTGGCCTACCCGTTCCTGGGCGCCCACACGATCGGCCACAGCGGGGCGGGCGGCTCGCAGGCCTTCGCCGACCCGCACAGCGGTCTGGCCTACGGCTACACCCGGCGCCGGTTCGCCTTCCCGGGCGGAGCGGCGCCGGAGAACGAGCGTTTCGTGCGGGCCCTACACGCGGCGGCGCTGCGCGGCTGACCCGCGCGGCGGTCACGACGTCACGACGACGGCCGCACCCCACGTCCAGGGGTGCGGCCGGTCGCCGGCGGCTCGGATGCCGAAGCTCAGAGGTCAGAGATCAGAGGTCAGAGGTCAGAGCTTGACGATCATCTTGCCGGTGTTGTCGCCGCGCAGGACCCCGAAGAACGCCTCCAGGTTGTTCTCGATGCCCTCGACGACCGTCTCGCGGTACTTGAGCTCGCCGGAGCGGACCCAGGCGCCGACCTCCTCGACGAACTTCGACTGGAGGTCGTAGTGGTCGCCCACGAGGAGGCCCTCGATACGGCCGCGGGTGGCGATGAGGCGGGCGAGGTTCTTGGGGCCGGGGGCGGGCTCCGTGTTGTTGTAGACGGAGATCATGCCGCAGATGGCGATCCGGCCGGCGTGCTTGAGGGCGCCGATGGCCGCCTCCAGGTGGTCGCCGCCCACGTTGTCGAAGTACACGTCGATGCCGTCGGGGGCGGCCTCACGGAGCTGCTTGCTGACCGACCCGTCCTTGTAGTTGAAGGCGGCGTCGAAGCCGTACTCCTCCACCAGCAGCTTGACCTTCTCGTCGGACCCGGCGGAGCCGATGACCCGGGAGGCGCCCTTGAGCTTGGCGATCTGCCCGACCTGGCCGCCGACCGCACCGGCGGCGCCGGACACGAACACGACGTCGCCCTCCTTGAAGGAGGCGGTGCGCAGCAGGCCCGCGTAGGCGGTGAGGCCGGTCATACCGAGCACACCGAGGTACGTCGACAGGGGCGCGGCGTCGGCGTCGACCTTGACGGCGTCCTTCGCGTTCACCGCCGCGTACTCGCGCCAGCCGAGGAAGTGCAGGACGTGGTCGCCGACCGAGAAGCCCTCCGCGTTGGAGGCGACGACCTCGCCGACGGCCCCGCCCTGCATGACCTTGTCCAGCTCGAAGGGGGCGACGTACGACTTGGCGTCGCTCATCCGGCCACGCATGTAGGGGTCCACGGAGACGTACAGGTTCCGCACCAGCACCTGGCCCTCGCGAGGCTGCGGGACCGCCGCCTCGACCAGCGCGAAGTCCTCGGCCTTGGGCCGGCCGACCGGACGGCTGCGCAGGTGCCATTCGCGGTTGACGGTGGGAAGGGCGGGGGTGGGGGTGTCGGACATGAGGGGGCCTTCCGGTGCGGCTGCGTAGCTACGGCTCAGATTGCTTCAGATACTTCAGTACGTGAAACAATAATGCTCCTGAATATTTCAGGGTGTCAAGTAAAGGGGTAGCCTGAAGAGCATGGCCACACCGGAGAAGACCCGTCGCATGGACCCCCTGAGCCTGGAGGTCGTCGACCTCATCGGCGCGGTCGTGGCCCGCTATCACGAGGAGTACGAGGAGGCGGCCACCCGGCACTCCCTCACCGGGGCACAGGCGCGACTACTGAGCCTGCTCTCGCTGGGTCCGCTGCCGATGCGGCAGCTGGCACGGAAGCTGCGGTGCGAGCCGTCGAACGTCACCGGGATAGTGGACCGCCTGGAGTCCCGGGACCTGGTCGAGCGCCGCCCCGACCCGTCGGACCGCCGGGTGAAGCTGGCCGCCTGCACGGACGAGGGGCGCCGGGTCGCACGGAGCCTGCGCGACTCCCTGGACTTCGCGCGCCAGCCGCTGGCCGGGCTGTCGGAGGAGGAACGGGTGCTGTTGCGGGGGCTGCTGGTGCGGATGGTGGAGGCGTAGAGGCTGCTTCACATCCGCCATGCGTATACCTCCCACCGCAGAAGCTGCGGTCAAAACCGGGCATGCAATCCGTAAGTAACAAACGTGGAATGACTGGGCAATCTCTCTGAGTCACTCTCTGCTTGGTCGTCCGGCGACAGACAGTCGGCACTGAGCACGGAGGGAAGCGCGATGAGCCTTGTCAGCGAGTGCGGTACGGACCTCCGGTGCCGTGCCCACCAGTCGGCCTGGACGCGCGGACGCGTGGCACACGGCTCACATCCGGCGTCCGAGTGCTCTCACGCCTGAGCTCGTGCCGATGACCGCGGCCGGCGCCCTGCCCGGGCCGTGGTTCTCCGGTGTCGCTATCCCGGGGCAAGGCCTGTCGCCGCACGCTTTTCGCCACCTGCTTCTTCCTGCGCCGTCGCCCTGGCGTGTGCGCCTCACCGGTGCCTGCCGGGCCGTTTCGGCCGCCGGCTCCACACCGAACGCTTCGCCCCGGCAGTTCCGTCACCCGCCGGAAACGGTGCCGGCGGCGAAGTCGCCACCGCCCATGGCGTCGAGGTCGAGCTGTCCTGCGAGCAGGGCATCCGCGGCGCCTGCCTGACCCCGTCCTGGCCGCCGAACCCGGCCACCGCGACGAGGTCCGGAAGGCGGACGAGCGCGCGGCGGGCGACCGGATCACCATCCGCTGTTCCCGCGCCGCACCCCCGAACTCCTCCTCGGCCTCTGACCCGGGGTCTTCGACCCCAGGTCGCCGCCCGACCGGAGACCGGCCCGGCAATGTCCGGGCCACGCCAGACCCATGTTTTTCCTGCCCGTCATGAGCCGGAGCCCACCCGGCCAGTGAAAGGAACGCGCGCCATGACCAGAAGTACGAGCAGTGACAGAGCGTTCGCCGCCGCCGATCGCCGCCTCTTCCTCAAGCGGGGACTGCAACTCGGCGGTGCCGTGCTGCTCGGCGGCCCGCTGCTCGCCGCTTGTGGCGACTCCGACTCGTCGTCGGCCTCCTCCGGGGCCTCCTCGTCCTCCGGTGCCAAGAGTTTCGGTGAGCTGACGCTGCGGCTGTCCTGGATCAAGAACGTCGAGTTCGCGGGCAGCTACATCGCGGACAGCAAGGGCTACTACACGGCCGAGGGCTTCTCGAAGGTCACGCTGATAGGCGGCGGCCCGTCCGCGACGCCGATGGAGACGGACGTCGTCACCAAGAAGGCCCTCGTCGCGATCAGCGCCCCCGACATCACCGGCGCCGCCGTCTCCAAGGGCGCGCCGCTGAAGATCATCGGCGCCCAGTTCCAGAAGAACCCGTTCTGCATCATGTCGATGGCCAAGAACCCGATCGTCAAGCCGCAGGACATGTACGGCAAGAAGATCGGCATCCAGGCAGGCAACGAGTCCGTGTGGGCGGCGTACGTCAAGGCCACCGGGCTGGACGAATCGAAGATCACGAAGGTGCCGGTGCAGTTCGACCCGCTGCCCCTGACCCAGGGCACCGTGGACGGCTGGTTCTCCTTCGTGACGAACGAGCCGAACACGCTGCGCCTGAAGGGCTTCAAGGTCGCGACGATGCTGCTCGCCGACACCGGCTACCCGCTGGTCTCGGAGACGTACTGCGTCCGCCAGGACACCATCGACAACCAGCGCGACCTGCTCAAGGCGTTCCTGCGCGCGGAGATCAAGGGCTGGAAGGCGAACATCGCCGACCCGGGGCTCGGTGCGAAGCTCGCGGCGGAGACGTACGGCAAGGGGCTCGGGCTGACGACCGAGGAGCAGACCCTCGAGTCCAAGGACGAGAGCAAGCTGATAGTGAGCGCCGACACCGAGAAGAACGGCCTGTTCACGGTCACGCCGGAGCTGGTCGAGGAGAACATCAAGACGCTGAAGTACGGCGGCCTCGACATCACCGCCGAGAAGCTCTTCGACCTCTCGATCATCGAAGAGATCTACAAGGAGAACCCCAGCCTCATCTGAGGATCCGGCGGTACCGGTGCGGCCCGTCGGCCCGCCGGTACCGGTTTTCCCTACCTGTACCCGCACCCGTACCGCACACCGAGGTCGCCAACTGATGAGTACCGAAGCCGCTGTCCCCGAAGCATCCGGCGACGCACCCGACGGCTCCGTGCCGTCCGGCACCGGGCTGTCCCTGCGCGGGCTGAGCAAGCAGTTCAAGCTCGGCCGGCACCACGTTCCCGCACTGGCCGGCGTCGACCTGGACACGGCCGAGGGCCAGTTCCTCGCGCTGCTCGGGCCGTCGGGCTGCGGCAAGTCGACCGTTCTGCGGATCCTCGCCGGGCTCGACAGCCCCACCTCCGGTACGGCGCTCGTGCACGGCGAGGACCCGGAGGCGGCCCGCAAACGGCACCACCTGGGCATCGCCTTCCAGGACGCCGCGCTGCTGCCGTGGCGCTCGGTCACCGCCAACATACGGCTGCCGCTGGAGATCAGCGGCATCAAGGCCGACCCCGCGGCGATTTCCGACCTCATCAAACTGGTCGGCCTCGAAGGCTTCGAGAAGGCCCGCCCCGCCCAGCTCTCCGGCGGCATGCGGCAACGCGTCGCCATCGCCCGCTCGCTGGTCGTCGACCCCAAGGTGCTCCTGCTGGACGAGCCGTTCGGCGCCCTGGACGACATGACCCGCCAACGGCTCAACCTCGAACTCCAGCGCATCTGGCAGGCCCGCGCGGTGACCACCCTGTTGGTCACCCACTCCATCAACGAGGCCGTGCTGCTCAGCGACACCGTCGCCGTCATGTCCCCCCGGCCCGGCCGGATCGTGGAGGTCGTCAACATCGACCTGCCCCGGCCGCGTACGCCGGAGATGATGCGCTCGGCCGAGTTCCACGCGTACGCCGACCAGTTGTCGGAACTCCTGTTCGGCCGCACCGACGTCTCCGACGACGCCGCGCCCGCGGCGGAGGCGTCATGAGTGCGCGGCGTTCCGCCTGGACCGGCGGGGCCGTCGGCATCGCGGCTCTGATCGGGGCGTGGTCGCTGCTGGCCACCACGGTCTTCGGCCCCGGGGACGGCGTGCCCACCCCCTGGGCGGTGGTGGCGAGCGTGTACGACGACGGCTGGACCTTCTACAGCCCGCATGTTTCGCAGACCGTGGGCGAGGCCCTGACCGGGTACCTGATCGGCAACGGACTGGCGCTCGGCCTGGCCGTGCTGGTGCTGCTGGTGCCCGTGCTGGAGCGGGTGGTCACGCAGATAGCCGTGGCCTCCTACTGCCTGCCGATCGTGGCGATCGGCCCGATCCTCTCCCTCGTCCTGGACGGAGACAAGCCGATGTCGGCGATGGCCGGGCTGTCGGTCTTCTTCACCACCCTCGTCGGCGCACTCCTCGGACTGCGCTCGGCCGACCCCGCCTCGCTGGACCTGGTACGTGCCTACGGCGGCGGCCGTTGGCAGCAGATGCTGCGGGTCCGCCTGATCGCCGCGCTGCCCAGCACGCTGGCCGCGCTCAAGATCGCCGGGCCGGCGGCACTGCTCGGCGCGATCATCGGCGAGTACCTCGGCCGCGTGGACAGCGGGCTCGGTATCGCCATGACCATCGCCCAGCAACAGCTCGACGTACCCCGCACCTGGGGCATCGCCCTGGTCTCGGGCACGGTGGCAGGCATCGCGTACGGCGCGGTCGGGCTCGTCTCCCGCTATGCCCTGCCGTGGTCGCGCACGACGACAGTGGAAGGCGGACACGCATGAGCACCCCGACCGAGACGCCGACAGCCCCCGCGCTGCGCTTCGCGGCGGGCGTGCTGCGCCCGCTGCTCAACGTGGTCGTGACCATGGCGGCCGTCATCGTCCTGTGGATCATCTTCCTGCAGGTCTACGACCTGGACCCACTGGTGGCCAAGTCACCGGTCGACATCTTCCACTACCTGTTCACCGGCGCGGACGCGGGAGCCCACCGCTCCCTGGTCTCCTCCGGTCTGGGCCGCACGCTGCTCGACGCCGGGTTCGGCTTCGTCGCCGGGCTCGCGGCGGCCGTGGGAGTGGCGGTCGTCTTCGTCCTGGTGCGGAGCGTCGAGCAGGCGCTGCTGCCGATGGCGGTCGTCGTGCGGTCCGTGCCCCTGGTGGCGATGACCCCGCTCATCACCCTCGTCTTCGGGCGCGGCCTGATGGCCACCACCGTCATCAGCGGCTTGATCGTCTTCTTCCCCGCCCTTGTCACCATGACCTTCGGCCTGCGCTCGGCCTCCCGCCAGGCGGCCGACCTGTGCCGCGCGTACGGCGCCGGGGACTGGACGGTCGTCCGCAAGGTCATGCTGCCCAGCGCCGTCCCCGCGTTCTTCACCAGCGCCCGCGTCGGCGTCCCCGGAGCCCTGATCGGCGCGATGCTCGCCGAATGGCTCTCCACCGGACAGGGCCTCGGCTACGCCATGCTCAAGGACTCCTCCACCTTCGACTACGACCACCTCTGGGCCTCGGTCGCGGTCCTCACCGCCGTGTCCGCACTCGCGTACAACACCATCGGGGCCATCGAGACCGTCGCCCTGGCCCGCTTCGCGCCCAACATCCGCCCGGGCACATAGCCCCGACCGGCCGCAGGGAAACCCGGAACGATCAGCTCACCGACGCGGAGAACGAAGCGAACCGCCCGCTCAGGTGCACCACCAGAGAAACTGCTCGCAGGTCTCCGAAGGTGACGGTTCCGGCGTCGGGTCGGCGGAGGTCGGGTCCGTGGACGGGGTCGCCGGGTCCGTCGGGGTCGAGGACTCACCCCTCGTCGGCGTGGGCGCCGTACCGATCGGCGCCGACTGGGCGTCCTTGCTCCTGCTCGGTGAGACCGACGGTGACGGTGATCCCGAGCTCTCCGACGCGGACGGCGACGCCGACGCGTCCGGGGACGGCGAGTCCGACCCGTCCTCGCCCGACGAGGACGGCTTCTCGTCGGACAGGGGTGTCTCCGTGGCGCCGGACTTCGGCGTCGTGCCGTCCGCCGAATCGCCGTCCGCCGCCGCGGCGTTCGGGTTCGAGCCCGGCGCGTCCGTACCCAGCTCGGCGAGGCTCAGCCCGCCCGCCGCGAGCACGAACCCCGCGACGACGAGCAGCGTCCGCTTCCGGCGCCGCCGGTGCGCGGCGGCCTTGCGGTCCCGTCGGCTGCCGGCCGGCTGCCCGGCGTCGTCGGCTTCGGCGTCGGTGTCGTCTTCGTACTCGTCGGCGTCGTCGTACTCGTCGGCGTCTTCCGCCGCCGGGGCGGCGGAGGCCGTCTCCCGGCCGCGTCCGCGGCCCGCCTTACGGGCCGCCGCCCGCCCAGGACGTACCGCCTCCTCGACAGCACCCGCCGAGTCGTCCGCGTCCGTTTCCGGGCGCGCGCCGATCTCCTCCGGGTACGCCTGGAGAGGTGCGATCGATGAGCCGCACCCCGGGCAGGCGAGTGCGCCGTTGAGGTGCCTTTGGCACTGCTGGCAGTAGTCCATGACGCGGGAAGAATAAGTTCCTTACGGGGGCCGCTCCTAGGGGTCACTGTGAATATTCCGTGCGGAACTTGCGTTTTGGGTTTGCCCAGTTGAGGTCAAGGCCGATCATTCCGTGCCAACTTCTGACACGCCGGAGCGGTCCGTCACGTGGCGTACACGCGACGGACCGCTCCGGACCGAAGATCTTCTCCCGAGAGCTTCTCTCGCGGCTCAGGTTTTCTTACGCGCCGTCATGGCCCGCTGGATCAGGATGAACGCGCAGAGCAGCACGCCCGTCGCGATCTTCGTCCACCAGGAGCTGAGCGTGCCCTCGAACTGGATGATGCTCTTGATGAGGCCCAGGACGAGGACGCCGAACAGGGTGCCCATGACATAGCCCGAGCCGCCCGTCAGCAGTGTGCCGCCGATGACGACCGCGGCGATCGCGTCGAGCTCCATGCCGGTCGCGTGCAGCGGGTCACCGGACTGGATGTACAGGGTGAAGAGCAGACCCGCCAGCGCCGAGCAGAAGCCGCTCACCGTGTACACGGCGATCTTGGTGCCGCCCTGCGGGAGGCCCATCAGCATCGCCGAGTGCTCGTTGCCGCCGATGGCGTACACGCGGCGGCCGAAGCGGGTGTAGTGCAGGACGTAGAAGGCGATGGCCAGCACCACCAGCGCGATGATCGCGCCGATCGACAGGAAGCCCACGCCCAGTTGTGCCTGCGCCTGCGCCATGCTGCTCACGGAGGAGTCGTCGATGGCGATCGACTCCTTGCTGATGACCAGGCACAGACCCCGGAAGAGGAACAGTCCGGCGAGGGTCACGATGAAGGGCTGGATCTCGAAGTTGTGGATCACATAGCCCATCAGGAAGCCGCCGAAGGCTCCGACGCCCAGCGCGATGGGGATGACGACCAGGATGGGCAGGCCCTGCTTCTCCACCAGCCATGCCGTGAGCATGGTCGTGAAGCCGATCACCGAGCCCACGGAGAGGTCGATGCCGCCCGTGAGGATGACGAAGGTGGCACCCACCGCGGCGACGAGCAGATAGCCGTTGTCGATGAACAGGTTGAGGAAGACCTGCGGTTCGCCGAAACCGTAGTTCTGGTAGCGGCCGAGGGCCACGAGGTACATCACGACGAAGAGCGTGGCGGTCGCCACGACGGGCAGTCGCCGGTCGCCGAGCAGCCGCGCCGCCTTGGACGCCGTGGAGGCGGACCCGGTCGCGGGGTTGTTGCGGGTCTTGGGGGGCTGGGCGGTCGTGCTCATCACGACACCTCCATCTTCGGGGCTGCCGCGGTCGTCGGGGCGGTGTCCGCCGGGGTGGCGGCCGGCGTGCCGCCGCCCTTCGCGCCGGATCCGGAGCCGAACTTCCCGCCGAAGACCTTGGTGCGGAACTTCGGGGACTGCAGCAGGCAGACGACGATGACGACGGCGGCCTTGAAGACCAGGTTGGTCTGGGTCGGTACGCCGATGGTGTAGATCGTGGTGGTCAGGGTCTGGATGACGAGGGCGCCCACCACCGTGCCGCCGATCGAGAACCGGCCGCCGGTGAGGGAGGTACCGCCGATGACGACGGCGAGGATCGCGTCCAGCTCGATCCACAGACCGGCGTTGTTGCCGTCCGCCGCCGAGGTGTTGGAGCTGATCATCAGGCCCGCGATGCCGGCGCACAGCGCGCAGAACACGTAGCACATGATCTTGATACGGCGGGACCTGATGCCGACCAGGCGGCTGGCCTCGGCGTTGCCGCCGACCGCCTCGACTAGCAGGCCGAGGGCGGTGCGGCGGGTCAGGGCCACCGTGACGGCCACGACCGCCGCCACCACGAAGATGGAGAACGGCAGGGTCAGCCAGTAGCCGCCGCCGATCAGCTTGTACGGCTCGCTGTTGATGGTGATGATCTGGCCGTCGGTGATCAGCTGGGCCACGCCTCGGCCCGCGACCATGATGATCAGGGTCGCGATGATCGGCTGGATGCCCATCCGGGCCACCAGGAAGCCGTTCCACAGACCGCAGACGACCGCTGCCACCAGGCCGATGCCCATGGCCAGGAAGACTCCGGCCAGGGAGTCCTGGTCGGCCTGGTCACTGATGTACGAACAGGTCAGGGCGCCGGTGATGGCGACCACGGCGCCGACGGAGAGGTCGATGCCGCCGGTCGCGATGACCAGGGTCATACCGACCGCCACCAGGATGAGCGGCGAACCGAACAGCACGATCGAGACGAGGCTGCCGTAGAGGTGGCCGTCCGTCATCTTGATCGAGAAGAAGCCGGGGGTGAAGGGGACGTTGATCAGCAGCAGGAAGACCAGCACGGCCACCGGCCAGAACAGGTTGTGCTGCGTCAGCGCTCGCAGGCGGGGAGTGGGGGTCGCTGGGGTGGTCACTGGTGCTCTCCGCTCGCGATGGTCTCCAGGATCCGAGTGGGAGTGATCTCGGGCCCGTTGGCGATCCGGGCGACCAGCTTGCGGTCGCGCAGTACGCCGATGGTGTGGCTGAGCCGGAGTACCTCCTCCAGTTCGGCCGCGATGTACAGCACGGACATGCCTTCCTCGGAGAGCGAGACCACGAGTTTCTGGATCTCCGCCTTCGCGCCGACGTCGATGCCGCGCGTCGGTTCGTCCAGGATCAGCAGCTTCGGCTGGGTGATCAACCAGCGGGCCAGGAGCACCTTCTGCTGGTTGCCGCCGCTCAACTGCCCTACCCGGGCCTCCGGGTTGGCGGGCCGGATGTCCAGCGCCTTGATGTACTTGGCGACGAGTTCGTCACGCTGGGCGGCCGGGATGGGCCGGGTCCAGCCGCGGGCCGCCTGCAGGGCGAGGATGATGTTCTCGCGCACCGTCAGGTCGGGTACCAGGCCCTCGGACTTGCGGTTCTCCGAGCAGAACGCGACCCCGGCGCCGATGGCGTCGTTCGGGGCGCTCATGGAGATCTGCTTGCCGCCGATGGTCAGCTTGCCGCTGTCGGGCTGGTCGGCGCCGAAGAGCAGTCGGGCGAGTTCGGTACGGCCGGAGCCGAGCAGGCCCGCCAGGCCCAGGACCTCGCCCTTCTTGACCTCCAGGTCGAAGGGGGCGATACCGCCCGTCCGGCCGAGGCCCTCCGCTTCGAGCAGCGGTTCGCCGACCTCGGCGTGCAGCTGGTGCTCGTGGAGCCCCTCCAGCTGGTCCATGGCCTTGCCGATCATGAGCTGGATCAGTCCGACCTGGTCGAGCTCGCTGACCAGGTGTTCGCCGACGAGGGTGCCGTTGCGCAGGACGGTCATACGGTCGCAGATCTCGTAGATCTGGTCGAGGAAGTGCGAGACGAACAGGATCGCCACGCCCTCGTCCCGGAGCTGCCGCATCAGGCGGAACAGTTCGAGGACCTCGTCGCGGTCGAGGCTGGACGTCGGCTCGTCGAGGACCAGCACCTTGGTGCCGGCTCCGGCGCCGTCGCTGTCGCCGGTGCCCACCGACCGTACGATCGCGACCAGTTGCTGCACGGCCAGCGGGTACGAGGACAGGGGCGCGGCGACGTCGATGTCGAGGCCGAGCCGGTCGACCAGCTCCGCCGCGTCCTTGCGCATGCGCTTCCAGTCGATGCGGCCGAAGCGGGTGGGTTCACGTCCGATGAAGATGTTCTCCGCCACCGACAGGTTGGGGCAGAGGTTCACCTCCTGGTAGACGGTGCTGATGCCGGCCTGCTGCGCCTGGAGCGGGCTGCCGATCCGCACGGTCGTCCCGTCGAGGGTGATCGTGCCGCCGTCCAGCGTGTAGACGCCGGTCAGCACCTTGATGAGGGTGGACTTACCGGCTCCGTTCTCGCCCATCAGGGCGTGGATCTCACCGGGGAAGAGCCGGAAGTCGACACCCGACAGAGCCCGTACCCCCGGAAACTCCTTGACTATGCCCGTCATCTCCAGGACGGGCCGCGGCTCTGCCATGGCAGCGCTCCTTGAATCTCGTTCAGGCCCACGGTTGTTTTGGTCGGGCCCGCGATGGCGTCCAGGCCCGCAGGGAGCCCCCCGGGACCGTCCTCCGTACGGAGGGTCCGGTCGGTCGAGGGCTCCCTGCCGATGGGTGCGGTGGGTCAGTACTTACGGGTGGGCAGGGCGGCCTTGGCCTGGTCCTGCATGAAGTCGCCCTCCTTGGTCTTGATCCAGCGCTCGACCGTCTCGCCGTCCTTGACCTTCTTCACGACCTCCATCAGCTGGGGGCCGAGCAGCGGGTTGCACTCGACGATGGCGTTGATCTTGCCCTCGGACATCGCGATGAAGCCGTCCTTCACGCCGTCGATCGAGACGATCAGGATGTCCTTGCCGGGCTTCTTGCCGGCCGCCTCGATGGACTGGATGGCGCCGATGGCCATGTCGTCGTTGTGCGCGAACAGGACGTTGACGTCCGGGTTGGACTGCAGGAAGGCGGCCATGACCTGCTTGCCGCCGGCGCGGGTGAAGTCACCGGTCTGGCTGACGACGATCTTCCAGTCGGAAGCGTGGTCGGCGTCCATGACCTCCTTGAAGCCCTTGGCGCGCTCGATCGCGGGGGCGGCACCGGTGGTGCCCTCCAGCTGGGCGATCTTGACGGGGCCCTTGTGGCCGGCCTTCTCCAGGACCTTCTCCAGGATCTTGCCGGCGCGGCGGCCCTCCGCCGTGAAGTCGGAGCCGACGAGGGTGACGTACAGGGATTCGTCGGAGGTCTCGACGCTGCGGTCGGTGAGGACGACCGGGATCTTCTTGGCCTTGGCCTCCTTCAGCACCGCGTCCCAGCCGGTGACGACCACCGGGGAGAAGGCGATGACGTCCACGCCCTGGGTGATGTAGCTGCGGATCGCGGAGATCTGGTTCTCCTGCTTCTGCTGCGCGTCGGAGAACTTCAGGTTGTAGCCCGCCTCCTTGGCGGCGGCCTTCACCGAGTCGGTGTTGGCGCTGCGCCAGCCGCTCTCCGAGCCGACCTGGGAGAAGCCGAGGACGATCTTGCCGTCACCGCCGGAGCTGGTGGAGTCGCCGTCGTCCTTCTTGGCGCAGGCCGCCAGGCCCGTCGCAGCCGCCACGCCGACCGCCGCGGTGAGGAAGTTCCTTCTGTTGAGCATGTGTCTTCTCCTTTGAAGAGCCGCCGGCCCGGTGATGGGCCCGCTGGTACTCGTGGTGCTGGTGGTGCTGGTGGAGCTCATGGGGGGTGCTGGTCGTACAGGTGGTGCTGGTGGTGCCGGTGGTTCTTTTTGTTACTCGTGGGGCTCGGTGTGACAGGTCGCGATACGTCCAACCTGTCGATCGTTGTTCGAGATATCGGCCACCCTGAGAGGGTGAGGACGATCGTCGAACGGGTCGGTGCCCCCTCAGCCAGGAGCGGTCGCCGACTGAGGGGCGTAGGGGAAAGTACTGGCGCGGACGAGGAGTTGGGGTTCGATGGCGACCCGGGACGTCCCGGACGGGGGCCGGCCCTCGATCAGGTCCAGCAGCAGGGCGATGCTCTGCTTGCCGACCGCCGAGAAGTCCTGCCGGACGGTGGTGAGCGGCGGAGCGAAGAACTCCGATTCCGGGATGTCGTCGAAACCGACCACCGCGACGTCCTGGGGGATGCGCACGCCCGCCTCACGCAGCGCCCACAACACCCCCAGTGCCATCTGGTCGTTGGCGACGAAGACGGCGGTCAGGCCACGGCCCACCCAGCCGGCCAGTTGCTGGCCCGCACGATAGCCCGACAACGGACTCCAGTCTCCCCGCAGCGGCGCCGGAGGTTCGATGCCCGCCGCTTCGAGGGTGGCGCGCCAGCCGTCGGCCCGGTCCACCGCCTCCTGCCAGTTCTCGGGCCCGGCGAGATGCCAGACCGTGCGATGGCCGGTGGCCAGCAGATGGCCGGTGGCGAGCCGCGCGCCCAGTCGCTGGTCCACGTTGACGCTGGGGATCTCCACACCGGAGCCGGTGCCCACGGCCACCACCGGGAAGGGGTGGCGCAGTTCGGTGAGGGCCTCGACCGCCGACCGCTGCGGGGCGAGGGCGATCACTCCCTCCACCCCGCCCTCGCTGAGCCGGTGCATGGCCTCGGACACCGTCTCGACGTTCAGTTCGCGCAGGCTGACCGTCGAGACGAGGTACCCCTCGGCGCGTGCGGCCTCCTCCAGCGCGAACAGGGTGCTGGCCGGCCCGTAGAGCGTGGTGTTGGAGGCGACCACACCCAGGGTGAGGGTGCGCCGGGTCGCCAGCGCCCGTGCGGAGGAGTTTCGGCGGTAGCCCATCTCC
The DNA here is from genome assembly GCF_045040105.1 of Streptomyces sp. NBC_01390. Lineage (NCBI taxonomy): Bacteria > Bacillati > Actinomycetota > Actinomycetes > Kitasatosporales > Streptomycetaceae > Streptomyces > Streptomyces sp. NBC_01390. The sequence goes on from NZ_CP109551.1 coordinate 3,836,830, forward strand.
TCGATGGCCTGCAGCACCCTGGCCCGTGTCTCGTCCCGCACGTTGGGGTGGTCGCCCAGTACGCGGGACACGGTCTGGTGGGACACGCCGGCCTGGCGTGCCACGTCGGCCATGGTGGGCGGCCGGAACTGCGCGTAGGGCTGGGAACTGGTCTGCGACGGGGTCACGGCTGCACCTCCCTGGCGGTCGTCTGCGGATAAGTCCTTCGGTGCGGGCGGTCGTCGCCGCGCCGCCGGCCTCACTCCGGGCTTCCGGATAGCCGTAAGGCGTTGGACGGAACGGCGAGTTGGGGCACTGGTGACATGACGCTCGTGTTTCCCCCAGATGCCGTTGGTCGACGACTGATGAATGCGGAGGTCATTGTGAGCGCTAACAATCGACGGCGGTCAAGAGGGCTGCGTCAGAGAGGCTGTCACGGTTGGATAACGCGGCAGGCCAAGGCCAGGAGGGGTGTCACCGCGAAGATGTGGGAACGGATGACCGTTGTCCAAGACACGCGCAGGGTTGTTTGTTCGACCCATTGACACTCTGCCCGAAGCATCCTTACTGTCGCGACAGCATTTCGAACAAGTGACGAAATCTCGAACAGACCAAGAGGACTAGGGAGTACCGTGCGCATCACGGGAATCAGCACGCACGTGGTCGGGACGCCGTGGCGGAACCTGACCTACGTCCAGGTGCACACCGACGAGGGACTCACCGGCGTCGGCGAGACCCGCATGCTGGGCCACACCGACGCGCTGCTCGGCTATCTGCACGAGGCCAAGACCAACCACATTCTCGGCTCCGACCCGTTCGCTGTCGAGGATCTGGTCAAGCGCATGAAGTACGGCGACTACGGCCGGGCCGGCGAGATCGTGATGTCCGGCATCGCCGTGATCGAGATGGCCTGCTGGGACATCAAGGGCAAGGCCCTCGGCGTCCCGGTGTGGCAGCTGCTCGGCGGCAAGGTCACCGACAAGGTCAAGGCGTACGCCAACGGCTGGTACACCACCGAGCGCACCCCGGAGGCGTACCACAAGGCGGCGCAGGGCGTCATGGAGCGCGGTTACAAGGCGCTCAAGATCGACCCCTTCGGGACCGGCCACTTCGAGCTGGACCACGAGCAGAGCATGTACGCCGTCTCCCTGATCGAGGCCGTGCGTGACGCCATCGGGCCGGACGCCGAGCTGATGCTGGAGATGCACGGCCGCTTCTCGCCCTCCACCGCCGTCCGTCTCGCCAAGGACCTGGCGCCCTTCAAGCCCGCGTGGCTGGAGGAGCCGTGCCCGCCGGAGAACCTGAAGGCGCTGGAGAAGGTCGCCGCCAAGGTCGACATCCCGATCGCCACGGGTGAGCGGATCCACGACCGGATCGAGTTCCGGGAGCTGTTCGAGAGCCAGGCCGTCGACATCATCCAGCCCGACGTCGGCCACATCGGCGGCATCTGGGAGACCCGCAAGCTGGCCGCGACCGCCGAGACCCACTACACGCTGGTCGCGCCGCACAACGTGGGCGGACCGGTGCTGACCGCGGCCTCCCTCCAGGTCGGGTTCACCTCCCCGAACTTCAAGATCCTCGAGCACTTCAACGACTTCGCGGACGCGGAGATCAAGAAGATCGTGTCGGGGGCCCCGGAGGTCGTGGACGGCTACTTCCACCTCTCCGACAAGCCCGGCCTCGGTGTCGAGCTGGACGTGGACGCGGCGGCGGAGTTCCCGCAGCAGCAGGCACGGTTCGACCTCTGGGCAGACGGCTGGGAGCAGCGCAAGCCCAAGGGGACCGAGTGAGCAGCACCGTGGTGATCGAGGCTCCGGGCGTGCACCGAGTCGTGCCGCACGAGCCTCGTCAGCCGGAGGCCGGCGAGGCCCTGGTACGGGTCCACGCCGTCGGGATCTGCGGCAGCGACCGCGAGGTCTACCAGGGCAACAGGCCGGAGGGGTACGTCCGTTACCCCCTCACACCGGGTCACGAGTGGTCCGGCACGGTGGCGGCGGTCGGGGCGGGGGTTCCGTCAACTCTCGTAGGCCGCAAGGTGGTTGGTGAGGGTTTCCGCAACTGCCAGGTGTGCGACCGCTGTCACGCGGGCGAGACCACGCTGTGCACGGCCGGGTACGAGGAGACCGGGTTCACCGAGCCCGGCGCGATGGCCACCACGCTGACGCTGCCCGCCCGTCTGCTGCACGTTCTGCCCGAGGACGCGGATCTCACGGCGGCGGCGCTGCTGGAGCCGGCCGCGTGCATCGCGGCCGCCGCGCTCAAGGCGAACGCCGTTCCGGGTGAGCGGGTCGCCGTGGTGGGCACGGGCACGCTCGGGATGTTCGCCATTCAGTTCCTGAAGGCGGGCTCGCCGTCCGAGCTGCTGGTCGTGGGGACACGTCCGGACCGGGCCGAGCTGTCGAAGAAGTTCGGCGCCACGGCTTTCCTCACGAAGGACCAGGAACTCCCGGGCGACTTCGACGTCGTCATCGAGACCGCCGGTTCCGCGGACGCGGCGGTCACCGCCGCCGCCCTGCTGCGGCGCGGCGGCCGGCTGGTCCTCACGGGGATCCCGGCGGCGGGTGCGGACGGGCTCGACCCGACGGATCTCGTCGTACGGCAGCTGGAGGTGCACACCGTGTTCGGTGCGGCGCCGGACGCCTGGGCGCACACGGTACGGGTCTTCGGGGCCGGGCTCCTCGATCCGCTGCCGCTGGTCACGCACGAGCTGCCGTTGGAGGAGTTTCCGCAGGCCATCGAGCTGGTGGGGTCGGGCGACCCGAAGGTCGGAAAGGTCCTGCTGCGGCCATGACACACCCCTGAGCCGTACGCCGGTACGGGGTACCTGACGACTCCGTACCGGCGTACACCCAAAGTCTTGTGCAACCAGAGCCGCGAACCTCGTCCGAGATACCGAACCCGCTGAACCTGCCGGACCTTGCGAACCTGCCGGACCTCGCGAATCCGCCGGACCTGCCGATCCTGAAGGACAGACTGTGACCGACACCAACGCCTCCGCAGCCCGACGCCCCGGAGAGACGGCGCTCGCCGCGCTCGGCCTGGGTGCGCCCGCCCTCGATCCCGCCGACGCCTCTCCGCACGCCTTCCCCGGCGGCGGTCGCTGGCGTACCGAGGTGCCCTCCGTGGAGGGTCCCGAGGCCCTCGGTGTGGTCCTCAAGGAGTCCTCGCGCCTCGACGTGCCGATCCACCGGGTCAGCCAGGGCAGCGGTATCTGGATGCTGACCGACGCCGAGATCACCGAGATGGTGGAGGCGACGGCCGAACGGGACATCGAGCTCTGCCTGTTCACCGGTCCACGCGGCACCTGGGACATCGGCGGCTCCACCCGTACCGACTCCAAGGGCGGCGGGCTGCGCGCCCGGGGTCACGACGCGGTCGCCGGGTGCGTGGAAGACGCCGTACGCGCGACCGAGTTGGGCGTGCAGTGCCTGCTCGTCGCCGACGAGGGCGTGCTGTGGGCCCTGCACCGGGCGCGGCTCGCGGGGATCATCCCGGCCGAGACGACGCTCAAGGTGTCGGCGCTGATCGGGCCGGTGAACCCGGCCGCGTACGCCGTGTACGAGAACCTCGGCGGTGACTCGATCAACGTGCCGAGCGACCTGACGCTCGATCATCTCACCGAGATCCGGCGGGTGTCGGCCGCTCCCATGGACATGTACATCGAGGCCCCCGACGATCTCGGCGGCTACATCCGGATGTACGAGGTCGCCGAGCTGATCCGGCGCGGCGCACCGCTCTACCTGAAGTTCGGGCTGTCCAAGGCTCCCGGGATCTACCCCTACGGGAACCACCTGCGCGACCTCGCGCTGAACACCGCCAAGGAGAGAGTGCGGCGCGGCCGGCTCGCCCTGGACCTGCTCGCACGGCACGGCGCGGACGGCGACATGGCGCCGCTCGGCTCCCGGCTGCCCGGCGATCTGAAGCGGTTCGAAACACCTGCATAACGTTACGGACAACGCCCTTAACAAAAGCCGACGCAGTCGCACAGACTCCGACACGACTCTCTCTTCTCCGGGCTCCCTCGCCCAACCGACCGGGCACCCGACCCGCCAGACCGCTCCTGGCCTCACGACATCAAGGATGATGATCATGCGTACTCGCAGAGCCGCACTGTCCCTCATAGCCTCCTCGGCTGCCCTCGCTCTCTCCCTCACCGCCTGTGGCCAGAGCGGCGAGGGTGGCAGCGACAGCGGCGGGGACAGCGCCAAGGGCGGCACCATCGGTATCTCGATGCCCACCAAGTCCTCGGAGCGCTGGATCACCGACGGCGCCAACGTCGAGAAGGACCTCAAGGCCAAGGGTTACAAGACCAAGCTGGTCTTCGGGGAGGACGACCCCGACCAGCAGGTCAACCAGATCGAGAACATGATCACTCAGGGCGTCAAGGCGCTGATCATCGCCGCCATCGACAACAAGTCCCTGAACAACGTGCTCCAGCAGGCCGCCGACGCCAAGATCCCGGTCATCTCCTACGACCGCCTCATCCTCGGCACGAAGAACGTCGACTACTACGCGTCCTTCGACAACGAGAAGGTCGGCAAGCTCCAGGCCACCTACCTCGCCGACAAGCTCGGCCTGGCCGCCGGCAAGGGCCCCTTCAACATCGAGCTGTTCGCCGGCTCCAACGACGACAACAACACCAAGTACTTCTTCAACGGTGCGATGAGCGTGCTCCAGCCGTACATCGACAGCAAGAAGCTGGTCGTCAAGTCCGGTCAGACGGAGCTCACCAAGGTCACCACGCTGCGCTGGGACGGTGCCACCGCCCAGAAGCGCATGGAGGACATCCTCACCTCGACGTACACGAGCGGCAGGGTCGACGCGGTCCTCTCGCCCTACGACGGCATCTCCATCGGCATCCTCGCCGCGCTGAAGTCGGACGGCTACGGCAGCAAGGCCAAGCCGCTGCCGGTCATCTCCGGCCAGGACGCCGAGCTGGCCTCGGTGAAGTCGATCATCGCCGGTGAGCAGTCGATGACGGTCTACAAGGACCTGCGCAAGCTCGCCCAGGTCGCCACGAACATGGTCGACGCCTCGCTCAACGGCAAGAAGCCCGAGATCAACGACACCAAGTCGTACGACAACGGCACCAAGGTCGTCCCCGCCTACCTGCTGCAGCCGGTCAGCGTCGACAAGTCGAACTACGAGAAGGAACTCGTCGACGACGGCTACTACACGGCCGACCAGCTCAAGTAAGCGTCGAACCTTAAGGATTGGAAGGCAAGACCATGGCGGGACCCGTCCTGGAAATGCGCTCGATCGTCAAGACCTTTCCCGGTGTCAAAGCGCTGTCGGACGTCTCACTGACCGTCCGTCAGGGCGAGGTCCACGCCATCTGCGGTGAGAACGGCGCCGGGAAGTCCACCTTGATGAAGGTGCTCTCCGGTGTCCATCCGCACGGCAGCTACGAGGGGGACATCCTCTTCGAGGGAGAGATCTGCTCCTTCAAGGACATCCGGGCGAGCGAGCAGCACGGCATCGTCATCATCCACCAGGAGCTGGCGCTGTCGCCGTACCTCTCCCTCGCGGAGAACATCTTCCTCGGCAACGAGCACGCCAAGGGCGGGTTCATCGACTGGCGTCAGACCCTCGGGCACGCCACGGAACTGCTGCGCCGGGTGGGTCTGAGCGACCACCCGGAGACCCGCGTCGCCGACATCGGTGTGGGAAAGCAGCAGCTCGTGGAGATCGCGAAGGCGCTGTCGAAGAAGGTGAAGCTCCTCATCCTCGACGAGCCGACGGCGGCGCTGAACGACGAGGACAGCGACAAACTCCTCGATCTGATCCTGGAGTTGAAGAACCAGGGCATCACCTCGATCATCATCTCCCACAAGCTCAACGAGATCCGCAAGGTGGCGGACTCGGTGACGATCATCCGCGACGGGCACTCCATCGAGACGCTCGACGTGAAGTCGGCGGAGACGACCGAGGACCGGATCATCAGCGGCATGGTGGGCCGCGATCTCGACCACCGCTTCCCCGAGCGCACCCCGCACGAGCCGGAGCAGGGCGCGGCCCCGGCCCTGGAGATCCGCGACTGGACCGTGCACCACCCGATCGACCAGCAGCGCAAGGTCGTCGACGACGTGTCCATCCAGGTGCGGCGCGGGGAGATCGTCGGCATCGCGGGCCTGATGGGCGCCGGCCGCACCGAGCTCGCGATGAGCGTCTTCGGACGCTCCTACGGCCGGTACGCGGGCGGCACGGTCCTCAAGGACGGCAAGGAGATCCGGACGAAGACCGTCGCGGAGGCGGTTGACAACGGTATCGCCTACGTCACGGAGGACCGCAAGCACTACGGCCTCAACCTCATCGACACGATCAACCGCAACATCTCGCTCACCGCCCTGAGCAAGGTGGCCAAGCGCGGCATCGTCGACGAGCAGGAGGAGCGGAAGGTCTCCGAGGGCTACCGCAAGTCCATGAACATCAAGGCCCCCACCGTGTTCGAGCTGGCCGGCAAGCTCTCCGGCGGCAACCAGCAGAAGGTCGTCCTCAGCAAGTGGATCTTCGCGGGTCCGGACGTGCTGATCCTGGACGAGCCGACGCGCGGTATCGACGTCGGTGCCAAGTACGAGATCTACACGGTCATCGACCAGCTGGCGGCCGAGGGCAAGGCGGTCGTCTTCATCTCCTCCGAGCTGCCCGAACTGCTCGGTATGTGCGACCGCATCTACACCATGGCCGCCGGGCGGCTCACGGGCGAGTTCCCGCGGGCCGAGGCCACGCAGGAAGTGCTGATGCGTCAGATGACGAAGGACAAAGAGGTAACGCGATGAGCACCGATGTGACCAAGAGCCCGGCCGCCGCGCCGCCCGGCAAGGACGGCGGGTCCGCCTCGGGCGGCGGGCTGCTCCGGCTGGTGCTGGACGGCCTGCGCCGCAACATGCGCCAGTACGGCATGCTGATCGCCCTCGGCCTGATCGTGGTCCTGTTCCAGGTGTGGACCGACGGCGACCTGCTGTTGCCGCGCAACGTCTCCAACCTGGTGCTCCAGAACAGCTACATCCTGATCCTCGCGATCGGCATGATGCTGGTGATCATCGCGGGTCACATCGACCTGTCGGTCGGCTCCCTCACGGCGTTCACCGGCGCGTTCGCGGCCGTGCTGATGGTGCAGCACGGCATGGCGTGGCCCCTCGCGCTGCTGCTGTGCCTGGCCATCGGCGCGGCGGCCGGCGCGGCACAGGGCTTCCTCATCGCCTACCTCGGCATCCCCTCCTTCATCGTCACCCTCGCGGGCATGCTGATATTCCGCGGTCTGACGGAGATGCTCCTGAAGGGCCAGACGCTCGGCCCGTTCCCGGACGGCCTCCAGAAGATGGGCAACGGCTTCCTGCCGGTCGTCGGCCCGGACACCAACTACCACAACATCACGCTGCTGCTGGGCTTCGCGCTGATCGCCTTCTCGGTCATCCAGGAGGTCCGCGACCGCAAGCGGCAGCAGGAGTTCGCCCTCGAAGTGGCGCCCAGGAACCTCTTCCTGCTCAAGCTCGTCGCCATCACCGCCGCGATCCTCACGGTCACGATGCTGCTCGCCAGCTACAAGGGCGCGCCGATCATCCTGATCGTCCTGGCCCTGCTGGTGGTCGGCTACGGCTACGTGATGCGCAACGCGGTCTTCGGCCGTCACATCTACGCGATCGGCGGCAACCTGCCGGCCGCGAAGCTGTCCGGCGTCAAGGACAAGAAGGTCACCTTCCTCGTCTTCCTGAACATGGGCGTGCTCGCGGCCCTGGCGGGCCTGGTGGTCGCCGCCCGGCTGAACGCGGCCTCTCCGAAGGCGGGCCTCAGCTTCGAACTCGAGGCGATCGCCTCGTCGTTCATCGGCGGAGCGTCCATGAGCGGCGGTGTCGGCACCGTCCTCGGCGCGATCATCGGTGGTCTCGTCCTCGGCGTACTGAACAACGGTATGAACCTTCTCAGCGTCGGCACCGACTGGCAGCAGGTCATCAAGGGCCTCGCCCTGCTGGCGGCGGTCGGGTTCGACGTGTGGAACAAGCGCAAGGTCGGTTCGTAGGCAAGCAAGTCCTGAGGGGCCCTCGCGGACACTGCGTCCGCGGGGCCCTTCGGCGTTTCGCACGACAGCACACGAGAGCACGAGAGGCAGGAACCCGGTGAAGCACCCGGTGAAGGAACTCTTCGGCAAACTCTCCGACGGGACGGAGATCCACCGCTGGTCGCTGGAGAACGGCGACACCCGTCTGAAGGTCCTGTCGTACGGCGGGATCGTGCAGTCCCTGGAGATCCCGGACAGCGAGGGCCGGTACGCCAACGTCTCCCTGGGCTTCGGCACGATCGAGGACTACGTCGCCTCCAGCCCCTACTTCGGCGCCCTGATCGGCCGGTACGGCAACCGTGTCGGCGAGGGACGGTTCACGCTGGACGGCACGGTCCACCAACTGTCCGTCAACGACGGCGAGAACAGCCTGCACGGGGGCACCGAGGGCTTCGACAAGCAGGTGTGGGACGTCGAGCCCTTCACCGAGGGAACCGACGCAGGCCTGGTCCTCCAACGCACCAGCGCCGACGGCGAGATGGGCTTCCCCGGCACCCTGCGGACGAAGGTCACCTACACCCTCACCGAGCACGGCGACTGGCGCATCGACTACGAGGCCACCACCGACCGGGTCACCGTCGTCAACCTCACCAGTCACGTCTACTGGAACCTGGCCGGCGAGAGCGGCGGCTCGATCAACGACCACGTGCTGGAGATCGCCGCCGCCCGCTACACCCCCGTCGACGCCGGCCTGATCCCCACCGGTGAACTTGCCGAGGTCGCGGGCACCCCCTTCGACTTCCGCGCGTCCAAGACGGTCGGCGCCGACCTCCGTGCCGCCGACCAACAGCTGCTGTACGCCAAGGGGTTCGACCACAACTGGGTGCTCGACAAGGGCGTCACCGCGGAGCCCGAGCACGTGGCCACCCTCAAGGACCCGGCGTCCGGCCGCACGTTGCGGATCGCGACCACGGAACCGGGCCTGCAGTTCTACTCGGGCAACTTCCTCGACGGCACCCTCGTCGGCACCGGCGGCAGCATCCACCGGCAGGGCGACGCGCTGTGCCTGGAGACCCAGCACCACCCGGACTCACCGAACCGGCCGGACTTCCCGTCCACGGTGCTGAGGCCGGGCGACACCTACCGCACGACCACGGTCCACTCGTTCGACAAGTGACCGGCTTCACAGGAGCTTCACAGTTTTGCGTCGAAACCACAGCGGTTGAACAGCGCCTCACAGCCATCCGTATTCAGGTGTGGCCCGCGCTCCCCCGCGCGGGCCACCCAGAGCTGGAGGACCCGTCCTCCCCAACGGGTCCGCCACATACGGAGGTTCCATGGCCGACAACGTCACCTCGCTCTTTCGCAGCACGGCGGCGCACAGCCCCTCGATGGCTGCGCTCGCGCGAGAGAGCGACGGGACCGGCCCGGTCGACTTCTGTATCCCGTGTAACCCCTACTTCCCCACTCCGGCCATGATGGACACCATGGCGGCGCGGCTGCGCGACATCATCACGTACTACCCGAGCAGCGCCGACACGATCACCGCCGAGCTGTGCAATCTGCTCCAACTGCCGCCGCAGGCCGTGGCGATGGGCAACGGCTCGACCGAACTGATCACCTGGATCGACCACTTGCTGGTCCGTGAGTCCCTCGCCGTCCCCGTCCCCACCTTCGGCCGCTGGACCGACCAGCCCATGGAGACCGGCAAGCGGGTCGACATGTTCCCGCTCCAGGAGTCCAACGGCTTCAACCTCGACCTCGCCCAGTACGCCGAGTTCATCCGAGCGCGCGGTACCCGGGTCGCCGTCATCTGCAACCCGAACAACCCCGACGGCGGCTTCCTGCACAAGCACGCGCTGGTGCAGTTCATGGACGCGATGGCCGACCTCGACCTGATCATCATCGACGAGTCGTTCCTCGAGTTCGCCGACGCGGAGGCCGAACCGAGCGTCGTGCAGGAGGCGATGATGCGCCCCAACGTCATCGTCCTGCGCAGCCTCGGCAAGAACTTCGGTCTGCACGGCATCCGCTTCGGCTACATGGTCGCCAACCCGTCGCTCGCGGGCCGCGTCCGTTCGATGCTGCCGAAGTGGAACCTCAACGCCTTCGCCGAGTACGTGGTGTTCATGCTCAAGGAGCACGGCCAGGAGTACATGCAGAGCCTCCACCAGGTGCGCCGTGACCGCCTCGACATGGCGAGCCAGCTCTCCTCGCTGCCCGGCCTGACGGTCTACCCGTCACAGGGCAACTTCCTCTTCGTGCGCCTTCCCGTCGGCGCCGAGGGCACCGTGGTCCGGGACCGGATGCTCACCGAGCATCGCATCCTGGTCCGCGAGTGCGGCAACAAGATCGGCTCGTCCAGTCGCTTCCTGCGTCTCGTGGTGCGCCCCCAGGTGGACGTACGTCGCCTGGTGTCCGGCCTGGAACAGGTGCTCTACGGGACCAGGAAGGGAGCCGCCGTACCCGAGCTGAGTGCAGGGACCAACTACAGCTCGGGCACGGCGGCGGTGGACAGGCTGGTCAGTGCCACCAACGGGGGCGGTATGCCGGGCCTAGCCGCTCAGGCCCTCGGTACCGGTATGCCCGGCGGTTTCGCACCCGCCGTGGCAGCCGGTACCGGCATGCCGACCCCCATGGCAGCCCCCATGCAGCTGCCGACTCCCATGCAGATGCCGGCCGCCATGCAGTCCGGCGGCTCCGGCGGCATGCAGATGCCGGCGGCGATGTCCGCGCAGAGCTACGGCGGCGGGGGCGGTGGCGCCCAGAGCTACGGCGGTCAGGGCATGCAGATGCAGACGCCCATGCAGCAGCAACAACCGCAGCCGGTCCCGCAGCCCCAGATCCCCCAGCCGCAGATGCAGATGCAGATGCAGCAGCAGCAGCCTCAGATGCAGCAGCCCCAGCAGCCTCAGCAGCCTCAGCAGCCTCAGCAGCCGATGAGCCAACAACCAATGGGCCAGCAACCGATGGCCCCGCAGCAGCCCACCCCGTCCGGCGTCCCGGCCCGCAACGGCCTCACGGCCGCCCAGGTCCGCGGCACCACCGGCCCGGGCCTCACCCCGGCCCCGGCAACGGGCTGGCCGGCCGCCCAGAGCTGGCCCAACGCGGCGGGCATGGGACAGGCGGGCTGAGCACAGTCCTCTGGACGACCCGGTAGATCGACGCCCTGTCGCCCAGCTGCGCGCGGAGGGCCACGAGATCCGGGACGAGGATGTGGCCCGGCGGTTCAGCGGCTGCTGCTACGGCGGCTCCCTGGGGCCTTATCGGGGGATGTCGATCAGAACGCGGCCGCGGCCGCCTGAGTCGACGCGGTCGTGGGCTTTGGCGATGTCGGTGAGCGGGTAGCGGTCGCCGATCTCGACGGTGAGCGCGCCGACGGCGGCTGCGGAGGTCAGGTCGCGGGCGGCCTGGAGTCTGGCATCGGTGGGGAAGTCGTCGCTGCCGATCAGGCGCAGGGTGACGTTGTTGAACAGCAGGGGCCAGAAGGGGATTTCGGTGCGGTCGGCGCGGGTGGCGTAGGCGGCGATGACCCCGCCGTTGGTGGCGACGGCGTTGTCGAGGTCGGCGTTGTCGGACAGGGACACCTCGATGATGCGGTCGACGCCGGTGGGGGCGTGGGCGCGGATCTCGGCGGCCGGGTCGGCGGCGTCGAGGGCGACAGCGTGGGAGACGACCGCCGGGTCGAGCCGGTCCAGGTCGGCTGTGCGCCGGACGGTGCCGATGACGGTGGCTCCGCCCCAGGCGGCGAGCTGGGCTGCGAACGAGCCGACCCCGCCCAAGGCCCCGTTGACCAGGACGGTCTTGCCGTCGACGGGTCCGTCGGCGAACACGCTGCGGTGCGCCGTGATGCCGGGGATGCCCAGGCTGGCGCCGAGATCGTCGGAGAGATGGTCGGGCAGCGGGACGGTGAGGCCGGCGGGCACGACGGTGTACTGGGCGGCGGTACCGAAGGCCCGGTAGGACTGGGCGCCGTACACCCACACGCGCTGTCCGCTGCGGCGCGTGTCCACGCCGTCGCCGATCGCGTCGATCACGCCGGCGGCGTCGCTGTGCGGGATCACCCGCGGGTAGGGCATGCCGGAGCCGGTCCAGCCGCGCCGCTTCTTGGTGTCGCCGGGGTTCACCCCCGAGACGGTGACGCGGACGCGGACCTCTCCGGGGCCGGGGGTGGGGTCGGGCAGTTCACCGGCCTGCAGTACCTCGGTGGCCTGGCCTTGTGCGTCGTACCAGGAAGCAAGCATGGGGGGCCTTTCGTTGTCTGTCAGTTCGCCGGTGCGTCGGGCGGGGAGGAGGCGTGCGGGTCGTGCGGGGGGCCGGGCTCGGGGGTGTCCAGGCCGAGGGCCTCGCGGATCCAGGTCCGTTCGGCCTGGCTGGTGGCGCGGGCGGTGAGCATCATGCCGCGCCGGTAGGGGTCGGCGACCTCCTCGGCGCGCAGCGGGGTGTCTCCGTCGTAGAAGAAGCTCGCCGTTTCCTCCAGGAAGGCGAGCCGGCGCCTGAGCACCGTGTGCTGGTCGGCCACGTCGGGGAGCAGGGAGAGGAAGGCCAGGATCGTGAACCAGCGGGGGAAGTCGGTGAGTTCGTGCTCGGCGGGCTCGCGCAGCCGCCGGAGCATGTCCTGGCGGCCCGTGTCGGTCAGGTTCAGCACATACCGGCCGCCTCCTGCTTCCGGCGCGGGTCGCCGCTGGATCAGACCGGCCTTGGTCAGGCGGTTGATCGCCGGGTAGAGGGTGCCGTCGCTGACCGGTCGGCTGTATCCGGTGAGGTGCGTGACGCGGCGGCGCAGCTCGTGTCCGGGGAGGGGGCCTGCGGCCAGGAAGCCGAGTATGGAGAGTTCCAGCATCCCTCCAGGATGGCATATCGAAACGAGGTTCACATCGATTCGATGTTACGGTGGGCATGGCAGAGAGCCAGAGAGTCAGGGAGGCAGAGGAACATGTCACCGGAATCCGTTGAATCAGTGATGAAGCGCTTCGTCGAGTTCATCAACACAGCCGACGAGGACCTTGCCCGGGAGGTCATCGCCCCCGACGCGGTGTTCCACGCACCCAGTCACGCCGAACCGCTGCGCGGCCCCGAGGGCTACCTGGAGATCATCGCGATGATGCGCGGCGCCTTCCCCGACGTCCGGTGGACGCTGGAGGAGAGCATCACCGAAGGCAGCACGGTGGCCGCACGGTTCACCATGCGCGGCACGCACGAAGGCGAGTTCTTCGGCATCCCCGCCACCGGCAACAAGATCGCGATCCAGGCCATGAACTTCTACTACCTGGCCGACGGACGCATCGTCAAAGAGCGGGGCCAGCCCGACCTCCTCGGCCTCATGCAGCAGATCGGCGCCGTACCGACGCCGTGAGGCAGACAGCCGCCTCCTTCTCCCACGCAACCGCCCAGGTCCGCGCCGCCGCCCTCCGCCGGCGGTCGTACTCACGATCCCGTCAGTAGACCCTGCCTCCTCACCAGCGCCGTCCACCCCGGCACGTCCACCTCGGCCCGTACCGTCTTGCCGGGCGGTGAGTCGCGGTCCAGCACCTCCCAGCGGTCCGCCACCGCGTCGACGAGGACCAGCCCGCGCCCGGACTCCGCCAGGGGCAGCGGAGGCCATACGTCCCTCGGTCCCGGCGGACGCGGCCCGCTGCGGCTGTCGGTGACCTCGACGCGCACGCTCCCCGTGACGAGCGTGAGCCGCAGCTCGAAGTCCCGCCCGGGGACCCGTCCGTGGGTCACGGCGTTCGCGGCCAGCTCGCCGACGATCACCGCGACGGCCTCGGAGACGTCCGAGCCGTACGGGATGCCCCAGGCGTCCAGCTGCCCCACGGCGAGGTGCCGGGCGAGTCGGGCGCCGCGCGGGGTGGCACTGAGCCGCTGGGTGAACATACGTACGGTAACCGGGCGTTGAGGGGCCGAAGGTGCGCTCATGGGCCCAATGTGCCGGGCGGGAGGGGCACTTCACCAGGTCGGAGCCGCGTACTCCAGGGCGGAGTACATGGTGACGCACTGGACAGTACCGATCACTGGACGTGACCATGGGCGGATCGGGTGGGTACGGCGGGGCGAGTGCGCGGGAGGTTGCCGATGATGGCCAAGGACACGCAGGCGAAGACGGGCGGCGAACCGGAGTCCTCGGACAGCATGCGGACGTTCGGGGCGGTGGTCCAGGCGTTGCGCGAGCACCAGGGGATGAGCAGGCGGGCGTTGGCGCAGGCGGTGAGGTACTCCGAACACACGGTGGCGTCCATCGAGCTGGGCAGGCGGATGGCGGACCCGGTGTTCGTCGAGCGGGCGGACCCGGTACTGGGCAACACGGGCGCCCTGCTGAAAGCGGCAGAGCATCTGAATCGCCAGCCTGGGCTGGCGTCGTGGTTCAGGCAGTGGGCGCGGCTGGAAGCTATGGCGATCAGTCTGTACACGTATGAATGCCGCATGATTCCAGGGCTGCTGCAAACAGAGGCGTATGCGCGGCAATTGTTCGTCGACGAGTTGCCGCCGCTGGCCGATGACGAGATCGAGGCCAACTGGATCGCACGAGCCAAGCGCCAGAGCTTGCTGCGAGAGCGCCCGAACACGGCCTTCGGTTTCCTTCTTGAAGAGCACCTGTTCCGACGGTGCACAGGCGGGAGCGACGTCACTCGGGGCCTCATCGACCACGTACTTGCGATCACGGAGTTGCGGAACGTGGAAGTCCAAGTCATGCCTTTGGTGCGAGCCTCGCACGCTGGGCTGCACGGACCCATGCAGCTTCTCGAAACCCCGGAACACAAGTGGTACGCCTACACCGAGGCCCCAGAGTCCGGCCAGCTCATCTCCGACGCCAAAGTGATCAGCGTGCTCCAGCAGCGGTATGCCAGGATGCGTGCACAGGCTCTCACGCTCGAAGACTCCGTGAGACTGTTGGAGCGGATGCGAGGGGAACTATGAGCACCAGTGGTCTGTCCTGGTTCAAGTCGAGTTACAGCAGCAGCGGCTCCGGCGACTGCGTCGAAGTCGCCCTCGACTGGCACAAATCCAGCTACAGCAGCGCGTCCGGCGACGACTGCGTAGAGGTCGCCACCTGCCCCGGCACCATCCACATCCGGGACTCCAAGAACAAGACCGGTCCCCAGCTCACCCTCTCCCCCACCACCTGGGCCGACTTCGTCGGGTACGCCGTCAGGGTCTGAGACCGTCTCACCGCGGAACCGAACGTACCCCGGGCCCGAGGCGTCACAGTCCCGACAGCATCAGCTTCGGGGGGACCCATGCGTACACACACCACCCGCACCACGACCCGACTCGCCCTCGTTCTCACGCTCACCACCGCCCTGTTCGCGGCCGGTTGCGGCGGCGAACAGGCGGAGTCCGGCACCGCGCCCGACCGTAAGGAAAGCCCCTCGCCGTCGGCAGGCCGCGCTCAGCAGGTCGCCGACGCGTGGGACGGTTCCGAGGCCGCCAAGGCGTGGCGCAGCGGCTACCACCCGATGGGCGACCCGGCCCAGGCTCCCGCCAACGGTTTCCACAGCGACGCCGACAACGAGGCCTTCGGCCTGGAGAACTACGTACTGAGCGGCCAACTCCCCACCACCGCACCGGAGAAGGGCCAGGTGAAGTGGGAGGGCGGCGGCTCGCTCACCCTCCCCCTGCTGGACGCACGGCGGACATACACCGCCCTGGACCGTAACAGCAGCCCCGATGCCCCCCATCTCACCGTCACCGGCGCCAAGTTGGGCGAGATGACGATCGCCACCAGCCGTGGCCCGGCGACCGTGCCGGCCTGGCTGTTCACGCTGGACGGGTACGCCGAGCCGCTGAAGCGTGTCGCCGTCAAACCGTCGAAGCTCCCGAAGCCTCCGATCGGGCAACTCGAGGAGTCACCCACCGAACTGAAGGAACTCCCGAGGATGGTGGAGGTGTCCGAGGACGGGCGGACCGTCACCGTAGAGGCGCACCACGGGTCCTGCGACGACGGCCCGCGCGTGCAGGCGCTGGAGACGGACGGCAGCGTGGTGCTCTCGGCGACCGTCGCGGGCGGGAACTACGAAGGGGCCTGCGACGCCGCCATGCTCGCCAAGAAGGTGAAGGTCACGCTGGACCGGCCACTGGGCGACCGGATCATCCTGGACGCCTTCATGGGACGCCCGGTGCCGTACGCCCCGCCGAGCTGGCCGTCAGCGAGCTGGAGCTGAACCTTCTCGCAAGGTCTGTGTCTCACAAGCGACTTGACGAACCATCACTTTGCCAAACACCTAGCTCACAGACAGCAACCCTCTCTAGGTTGCCGTGTTCATGACAGAGATTTCGGAGACTCCCCCCACCTCGATCGGGCGCCGCACCGTACTGATCGCGACCGGTGCCACCGCCGTCACCCTGGCCGTGGCCGCCGCCGTGCCCGAATCGCCGGCCCCCACCAGCGACACGACCGCCCCCGTCGCCGCCGCAGCCGTCTGCACCCTCACCAAGGAGATGACCGAAGGCCCCTACTACCTCGACGGCCAGTACGTCCGCGCCGACATCCACGAGACCAAGACCGGCATCCCCCTCAAGCTCACCCTCACCGTCGTCGACGACGACACCTGCGCGCCCCTCGGCAACGCGCTCGTGGAGATCTGGCACTGCGACGCCCTCGGCGAGTATTCCGGCTTCGTCGGCGACAACGGCCACACCGAACCGGACAACGGCACCTTCCTGCGCGGCGGCGTGCTGACGAACTCCAGCGGCGTCGCCAACATCACCACGGTGTACCCCGGTTGGTACATAGGCCGCTGCGTCCACATCCACCTCAAGGTGCATACGAACGTCACCCTCACCCCGGACGGCTCGTTCACCGGCGGCCAGGAACTCCACACCGGCCAGCTGTTCTTCGACGAGACGATCACCACGAAGGTCGCCGCACTCTCGACGTACGCGGCCAACACGGTCACCCGCACCACCCTCGCCCAAGACCACATCTACGACGAGGGCGGCGCCGCCTCCGGCCTGCTCACCCTTACCGCACTGGGGAGTTCGACCTCGGCAGGGTACGCGGGGACGCTGACCGTGGGAGTGGAAAACAGCTGACGCCGGCCTCACCGGCGTAGCGCACCACAACCGGGGGTGTGGACACGGCGGCCGGCCGCCATGTCCACACCCCCGGCCTACAGCTCCCGTACAGCCCCTACGGCCTTCACTTCGCGGGGCAGGGCTGCCACGCCAGGTGGTACTTGGTGTAGATGTCGCCGTCCGTCGAGTCCATCGCCATGAAGCTGGTGCCCGTCGACGTGCCCGCGTTCACCCGCAGCTCCGTGTTGATGTTGAAGTTGCGCTCGACTCCACAGGGCGCGTAGACCAGTTGGGCCCAGTCCGTGACGTCGGTGGCCTGCCAGTTGTCGTTGAGCGGGCCGTTGTACGTGTGGGTGCGGAACATAGTGCTCGACGAGCCCTGGAAGTAGTACGAGGCCCGCTGGACGGCGCTCGCGCCCCGCTGGAGGGCGGCGAAGCCGCGGTAGTCGGCGCTGGCGATGGCGTACGTGAAGCCGGCCGGGACTTTCACCTTCAGGTTGAGCTGGCAGTTCTTGCGGAACGCCGTCGGGTCGGAGTTGCCGCCGACCTGGGCGAGGTAGTCGCTGTAGGTGACGGTGAAGGCGGTGTTGTCGCCGGAGACCGCCACCGCGGCCGTACCGGCGGGACAGCCGGAGCCGTTCACCGTGGCGACGGTGATGACGATCTTGTCCGGGGGCGGGTTGTCGAAGGACGACCCGGCACCCTGGGCGGGTACCGCAGCGGCGAACAGAGCGGCTATCGCGCCGCTCACAAGCAGACCACCAGCCATGTTTCTCCCTTTCATCGCGGTGTTGCAGTGGGGGGTGAGAATCACGCGTCGAGCAGTCACGCGGTCATGCGCATGCCAAATACGCATGCCGATTGCATGCACATGCCCGCACCCAGCCTGTGATTGAGCAGTGAAGAATCTGTGAAGGCGGGGCGGTCGCAGCATAGGTGGCGGGGCAGTTACCAGCCAGGTCGATCCCCGGCCAATCCCCGGCCGCGCGCGGCCTGATTCCCCCGTCGATGTAACCCACAGGCAACATCAGGAGAAAGCGAGGGCGGCCCGAACGCACGGTGAGGTGCGTTCGGGCCGCCCTGGCAGAACTGCCGGTCGGACAAAGGTCGTTACTTCAGATAGACCAGGCCGTCCGTCGTGACCGTCGGGCGGCCGGTCGTGCCGACGACCACGATCTTGACCGTGTGCTTGGCGCTCGCGCTCCAGCTCTTCGTCCAGATCGCGTCCCGGTACTTCGTCGTCGCCGACTTCAGGTCCACCGTGGCGACCTTGACGTTGTCCACGAAGACGTTGACCTGGCCGGACGTCGAGGCCCGCGACACCGCGAGGGCGGCCGAGCGACCGGTGAACGTCCAGGTCATCGAGGCGTTCTTGGCGGAGCTGGAGAAGGACTTGCCGCCCAGGTAGCTGGTCGACGACTTCGCCGTCCAGGTGCCCGTACGGGTCGCCGAGGTCTCCTGGAGGATCATCGGCGTACCGGCGACCGAGGCCGCCTTGGTGTTGCCCGCCTGGTCGTACGCCGTCATCGACCAGGTCGTGGCCGCACCGGACTTGGAGGTCAGGTTGGCGCTGGTGACCGTCGGGCCGTACGTCTTGGCGACCGGGGCCGTCAGGCGTACCTCCTTCAGGGCGGCCGCGTCCGTGGCCTTCCACTTCAGGGTGACCGGGACGGCCGTCGTGTTCACCGTGCCGGTGGTGAGGGAGAGGTTCGGCGCGGTGGTGAAGGCCGGCGCCGTCGTCTCGGCGACCACGGTCGCGGCGGCGGTGGTCGTCGCCTTACCGGAGATGTGCGTGGCCCGTACGGCGACGGAGTGCGTGCCGAGCGCCAGGTTCACGTTTCCGGAGGTCGCCGTACCAGCGGTGGTGGCGGCGACCTTGCCGTCGACCAGCACCTCGAACTTCGCGATCAGGGCGGTGGGCGTGGTCGCCGACCAGTTGACCGTTATGGCCGACTTGGTGTACGTCCGCGTGCCCGAAGTGCCCGCTCCCGTCACCGACTTGAGGGTGAGGCCGGTGACCGGGCCCGCCGCGTAGCTGCGGATGGTGGGGAGTTGGGCGTAGAGCTTGGTGCCCGGGCACTCGGTGGCGTAGCCGTCGCCGTGGCCGTGGATGGTCGGGAAGCTGAGCTGGTCGCCCGTCTTCCACGTCCTGGAGTTGTACTGGCTGGTCCCGGCGGCGCCCGCGACGAGCGTGGTGGTAGCTGTCGGTCCGGGGTCGACGCCGTACTGGCCGAGCTTCCAGGCGGCGAGACGGGCGACGGAGGTCAGTACGGCGGTCGGCGGCTCGACCAGGTTGTAGTTGCCGAGGACCGAGATGCCGGTGGTCTGGCTGTTGAAGCCGTAGGCGTGCGCCCCGAAGACCGGCTTGTCGACCCCGCCCTTACGGCCCTCGAAGATCGTGCCGCACTTGTCGACCAGGAAGTTGTAGCCGATGTCCTTCCAGCCGTTCGTTTTGACGTGGTACGTGTAGATGCCTCGGATTATCGCCGGGGACTGGTCGCACGTGTAGTCGTTCGTCTCGGCGGTGTGGTGGACGACCACCGCCTTGATCCCGCCGGTCAGGTAGTCCGGCGCCTCGGGGCTCATCGACTCGTCCGCGCCCCAGCCCGCCCGCAGGGTGATCGGCGGCCTGACGGCGGTGGACGGCGGAGCCGTGGGGCCGGTGCTCGGCGGGGCCGTCGTCGGCGTGGCCGGGGCCGAAGTCGTCGCCGGCGGAGTCGTCACGGGCGCGCTGCTCGGCGACTCGGACGCGGAGGGCGGAACCGTAGGGGGCGCGCTCGGGGACTCGGAGGCGGACGCCGAGTCCGTCGCCGTCGGCGAGGGGGACTCCGACACGTCCGGTGTGACCGACGGGTCCGGCGACTCGGTGCTCGCGGCGGCCACGTAACCGGCGGGCTCCAGGTCCGTGACCGAGGAGGTGCCGGGGTCGATCATGTCGACGCGCAGGCCCTTCGGCAGCTCCGCGGACGCCTTGCCGTCGACCCGGACCTCGACGCCGTCGGACGCGCCGACCCACGCGGGCTCGGTACCGGCGCGGGTCGCGCCCTCCTCGCCGGGGCCGCTGTCCGTGCCCAGCTCCAGCCAGGACGACCAGTTGTCGGTGCCGGCGTCCCGGGTACGGACCTCGACCTTGCCCGCCATCTTCGCGGACGGGTCGGACCAGGTGACCCCGAGCATGCTGAACGGCTTGGCGTCCCGCTTGGCCAGCGTCGCCGAGCCACCGTCGGCGGCGACCTTCAGGGCCGCCGCGTACTCCTCGCTCGCGATCGGCCCGGAGGCCGCCTTGCTGTCGTCGGCGGCGCTGTCCGCACCGCCGCCGCTCATGCCCTGCACGATCAGAACCCCGGACACTCCGGCGGCCACTACGGCCCCGATGCCCCACCCTCTACGCGATCTCAGCAGACTCATCCCCGTCCGCACACCCTTCACCTAGGCCCCACCCGTTACATGCACATGCCGAGGGTCAAGGTATCCGGCGAGTGACGCGCGTCAACAACCAACCCGGAACTTCAGCCTTCACGGTGGTTTACAAGCGCTCCAACGGAGCAAAATAGAGGGCCCTGAAAGGCTGGCAATTCAGAACATTTACGGGTTTTCCCAGGCAGCCGGTTCCGCCGCCAGCCCCCGTACCGGCTCCGGCAGCTCCCCCGCCGCGAGATCGGCGAAGGTCACCCCCTCCAGCACCTTGCGGACGTTGGCGCGCAGCGCGACCCACAGCGGCAGCAGCGGTTCGGCGGGGCCGGTGTAGGCGAGGCCGGTCGGCCGTTCGCCGCGCACCGACACGATGGGCCCGTCGACGGCCCGGACGACGTCCGCGACGGTGATCTCGGCGGCGGGGCGCGCCAGCCGGTAGCCGCCGTTGCCGCCCCGCCGGGAGTCGACGATCCCACCACGCCGCAGATCGCCGAGGATGCCCTCCAGGAACTTGTGCGGAATGGTCTGCGCTGCGGCGACGGTCTCCGCCTTCACGGCGGGCTCCTCCTGCCGTACGGCGAGCTCCAGCACCGCTCGTACCGCGTAGTCCGCCCGCGCCGAGATCCTCATGGGGTCATTGTCGGTCGTCACGGTGTGGACAATGACCGGACCCGCACATTCGTGTGAACCACACACGTCCGCACACGCGGGTCCGGTACGGCCGAGGAGATCACGTTGGTGTTGAGCAGACGAACGTTCACCGCGTTCGCCGGTACCGCCGCCCTCGGCCTCTCCCTCAGCGCGAGCACGGGCACGGACGGCCGAGGCGGCTCGGCCCGGCTCACACCCACCGGGCCGGCCCCCGACCCGCCCTCGGCGGACGGCCGCCCGCACACCGTCGGCTTCGACCGCTACTCCCTGCTCGTCGACGGCCGACGGCTCGTCCTGTGGTCGGGCGAGATGCACCCGTTCCGGCTGCCCAGCCCGTCCCTGTGGCGGGACGTCCTGCAGAAGATGCGCGCGCACGGCTACAACGCCGTCAGCGTCTACGTGGCCTGGAACCACCACTCCCCCGCCCCCGGCGAGTACGACTTCACAGGCGTCCGCGACCTGGACCTCTTTCTGCGCCAGGCCGCCGAGACCGGGCTGTACGTCATCCTGCGGCCGGGCCCGTACATCAACGCCGAGGTCGACGCCGGCGGCTTCCCCGGCTGGCTGACCGCGACGAGGGGCCGCGCCCGCACCTCCGACCCGACCTACCTCTCCCACGTCGACGAGTGGCTGACGGCGGTCGACCGGATCGTCGCCCGCCACCTCCACACCCGGGGCGACGGCACGGTCCTGCTCTACCAGATCGAGAACGAGTACGGCTCGTACGTCACCGAGCCCACCGGCATCGACTACATGTCCCACCTGTACGCCAAGGTCCGCGCAGACGGCATCGACGTGCCCCTCTTCCACAACGACCTGGGCAGGAACGGCTACTGGGCCCCCGGCACCTTCGACACCGGCGGTGAGCGCGGGCGTTGGCTGTACGGCTTCGACGGTTATCCGGACCCCGATCAACTCCCGCCGGACTGGGGGTACTTCGGGATCGGCGGCAAGAAGGGCGGGGCCACGGCGAGTCCTGGGACACCGGGGTTCATTCCGGAGTTCGGCGGCGGCTGGTTCGATCCGTGGGGCGGGGCCGAGTTCGACGGGGCGGGGTACGCGGGGTCGGCCCGGACCCGGGACGCGGCCTACGAACGGCGCTTCTACCTCACCAACCTCGCCAACGGCATCACCGTCCACAACGTCTACATGACCTTCGGCGGCACCAGTTGGGGCTGGCTGCCCGCCCCGCAGGTGTACACGTCGTACGACTACGGCGCCGCCTTCGACGAGGGGCGGCGGGCGACCCCCAAGGTCGTCCCCATGCACCAGCTCGGGCATCTGGTGCGGTGCGTCCCGGAGTTGGCCAAGCTGGACCGGGCCGAGGACATCGCCACAGGGGGTGGTGTGGGAGGGGGCGGCGCGGTGGCGGGTGACGGGCGGATCAAGGTCTACCACCTCTCCAACCCGGACACCCACGCCCACATCTACGTCCTGCGCAACGACTCCACAGAACCGGTCACCTCGACGCTCCCGGTCGCCGGGATCTCGCTGCCGGTCACCGTCCCCGCCTCGGACGCGCGTCTCCTTGCCTCCGGAATCGCCCTGGGGCGGCGGAAGTTGGCGTACTCCAACGCCCAGCCGATGCTGTGGCTGAGGGCGGGGGACCAGGACGTCGCCGTGTTCACCGGACGGTCCGGAGAGGCGACGGTGACGGCGCTGGAGTGCGCGGGCGAGCCGACGGTGACCGTGCTGGCGGGCGACGCGGAGTCCTCGTACGCGGACGGGCTGGTGCGGGTGCGTGCCCGGCTCGGCGGGCTCACCCGGGTGCTGGTGGAAGGCGGGGGTGTCACGGCTCCCCTCCTTCTCCTCCTCGCCGACGACGAGACCTCGGTGCGACTGTGGCCGCGCGAGACTCCCGCCGGGTCGGTGCTGGTCCACGGGCCTTCGCTGCTGCGGACCGTCGAACTCGGGGACGGTGTCGTGCGGTTGACCGGGGACACCGTCGAGGCCACCGGGCTGGAGGTGTGGGGCCCGCACGGGCTCCGCGAAGTGGTCTGGAACCAGGAGCCGTTGAGAACGTCGGCCACCGACTCCGGCAGTCTGCGGGCAGCGGAGCCCCTGGCCGGTGTCCCGGAGGTCATGCTGCCCGTGCTGGACGGCTGGCGGTGGAAGGCGGAGAACCCCGAGTCCGAGCCGGGGTTCGACGACTCCGACTGGACCGTCGCCGACCGGACTTCGACGTTCAGCACGACCCCCGTACCCGACGGACAGCCCGTGCTGTTCGCCGACGACTACGGGTTCCACTACGGGGACGTCTGGTATCGGGGCTCCTTCACCGGCGCCCAGAGCGCGGAAGCCGTGAACCTCGGCTACAGCACCGGGACCCAGGGGCTGCTGATGGCCTGGCTGGACGGCGAGCCGCTGGGCACGCACCGGATGCCCGTACCGGACAAGAAGACGGTACGGAAGGGGAGTTGGGCGGCCACGGCGAGCTTCGCGGTGCCGGAGAAGGCGCGGACGTCCGGCAGGCGTGTGCTGTCCGTGCTGGTGCGGCGGATGCAGCACGACATGGACGGCAAGGCCCTGGACACCCACAAGGTCGCGCGCGGCCTGACGGCGGTGACCTTCACCGGCGCCTCCCCCAAGGTGAGTTGGCGGCTGCGGGGCGCGGCGGCGGCCGATCCGGTGCGCGGCCCCCTCAACACCGGCGGGCTGTACGGGGAACGGTCGGGCTGGCATCTGCCGGGGTACGGGGACGAGGACTGGCCCACGGTCGAACTGCCGCGTGCCGGGCGGGGGCGACAGGGGGTCGCCTGGTACCGGACGGGGTTCCGGCTCGCCGTCGATCCGGGCGTCGACGCGTCGATCGGACTGCTGCTGGAGGACGATCCGGCGCACGCCTACCGCGTCCAGATCTTCCTGAACGGCTGGAACATGGGCCAGTACATCAACGACGTCGGCCCCCAGCACACCTTCGTCCTCCCGAACGGCATCCTGCGCACCCGGGGCGCCAACACCCTTGCCCTGGCGGTCCTTTCGGACGGGCCGACCATGTCCGGACCGGGGCGGGTACGGCTGACGCTGCTGGGGAGCGCGGCCGGGGGAGTTCCGGTGACGGACGTCCCCTCCCCCGGCCGGTAGTCGTCGGACCCAGATCTACGCCAGTCGGATCACGTTCCACGACAGCGGCTCCAGGACGGCGGTCAGGGTGCCGTCCTGGAGGGTGGTGCCGGTGGCCCGGTGCGGGGTGACGCGCTCCGGGTCGTCCAGGGTGTTGCGGGCGTCGGGGTCGGCGTCGGCGATCGTGCTGTGCTCGATGACCGTCGTCAACTCCAGTCCGTTGAGGACGACTTCGAGGGGCAGCGACTGGGTGCGGTCCCGGTTGACGGCGAAGACGGTGACCGTGCCGTCGTCGGCGCGTACGGCGGTGGCGTGCAGCAGGTCCGTCTCGCCGTACTTCTTCGTCTCGTAGGTCGGTGAGTCCACCCGTACGTCGAGCACCTCGCCGCGCCCGTACTTGCTGGCCTGCGCGAACGGGAAGAACGTCGTCTGGCGCCAGGCCGGGCCGCCCGGCTCGGTCATGATCGGCGCGATCACGTTGACGAGCTGGGCGAGGCAGGCGACGGTCACGCGGTCCGCGTGCCGCAGCAGGGCGATGAGGAGGGAGCCGAAGACGACGGCGTCCAGGACGCTGTAGTTGTTCTCCAGGAGACGGGGGGCCTCCGCCCAGTCCCGGGCGCCGGAGTTCTCGATCTCGTGCCACTCCGAGGTGTACCAGACGTTCCACTCGTCGAAGGAGAGGTTGATCTTCTTCTTCGACTTCAGCTTCGCGCCGATGTGGTCGGCGGTGGCGACCACGTTCCCGATGAAGGACTCCATGTCGACGGCGGAGGCCAGGAAGGAGTCGACGTCACCGTCCTCGGGCTGGTAGTAGGCGTGCAGGGAGATGTGGTCGACGAGGTCGTACGTCTCCTCCAGGACCGTCGCCTCCCAGGCGGCGAAGGTCGGCATGGACTGGCTGGAGGAGCCGCAGGCGACGAGTTCGACGCCCGAGTCGATCTGGCGCATCGCGCGGGCGGTCTCGGCGGCGATCCGGCCGTACTCCTGGGCGGTCTTGTGGCCGGTCTGCCAGGGGCCGTCCAGCTCGTTCCCGAGGCACCACATCTTGATGCCGAAGGGGTCCTTGTCGCCGTGTGCGGCACGGAGGTCCGACAGGGCCGTGCCAGCGGGGTGGTTGGCGTACTCCTGGAGTTCGAGGGCCTCGGCGACGCCCCGGGTGCCGAGGTTGAGGGCCATGATGGGCTCGGCCTGGGGGCCGATCTTCTTCAGGAAGGCGATGTACTCGGAGAGGCCGAAGCGGTTGGTCTCGGTGGAGCGCCAGGCGAGGTCGAGGCGGCGGGGGCGGTCCTCGACGGGGCCGACGGAGTCCTCCCACTTGTAGCCCGAGACGAAGTTGCCGCCCGGGTAGCGGATCGCGGTGACGCCGAGCTCGCGGACGAGCTCCAGGACGTCGGTGCGGATGCCGTCCTCGTCGGCGGCGGGGTGGCCGGGCTCGAAGACGCCGGTGTAGACGCAGCGGCCGAGGTGTTCGACGAAGGAGCCGAAGAGCCGGGGGTTGACCTCACCGACGGCGAAGGCGGGGTCGATCGTGAAACGGGCGGTGCGGGACATGTGTTCCTCTCCGGCGTGCTGCGTTCAGTGCTCTGCGTACGGCGTTCGGCGCATTCGGCGTTCGGTATCTCGGTATCCGCCCGTAACCTCGAACAAAACCGTAATTTTGGAGTGTCCGCACGTCAATGGCGTGCACGCCCAACGATCGTTCCGCCTGCTCCAACGATCGTTGGATTTCCCTGGTGTCCAGGGGTCCGGACGCGTAGGGTCGGCCCGTGAGCGAGCCCCTCCCGGAGACCCTGGCCCTCCTCGAAGAGCGCATCGCCGAGGCCCGCCTCGACCGCGCCGAAGTCCTCGACGTACGTGCCCTGTCCGCCCGTACCGCTCTCACGGAGGGCGAGATCCGGGCACTGCTGACCGAGGGCGCGCAGCCTCCGGCCGACGACATCGAGGGCCGTATCCGGCGCCGGGTGCGCACCCTCCACGAGACACGGCTCGCGGCGAACGGCAGGACGCGTGCCGAGGTCTGCAAGGAGGTCGCGGGCGCCCTGTCGATCAGCCCCGAGTGGGCCCGTCAGCTGCTCCTCGGCAAGAAGATGCCGAACGTTCCCGATCTCACGGCGCTCGCCGCGTACTTCGGCGTCGAGCAGGGCACCGGCTTCTTCACCGACCCCGCGCCCATCGTGTTCCACCGTGAACTGCGCCGGCTGCTCGGAGAACTCGGCGGCGCCGAGGAGGGCCCGCTGGTCCGGTTCGCGACCCGGCACGGTGTCGTCACGCTGGCCCTGCGCGGCCGGCGGCTGACCCCGCGCAAGCAGGAGGCCCTCGCGGTGATGCTCGAAGGGCTGCTCAGCGGCGGCGAGGAGACGGAGCGGTGACGCCGAGGAGGACGACACGGGGGATCACCAGGGGTGTGCTGGCCGCGCTGCTGCCCGCCCGGGCCGCGCACCGGCTGCGGACCCGGGGTGCGATGCGCGACCTGACCGGCGCGCTCGACGTGGCCCTGCGGGAGCTGACCGACCAGGCCAACAGCACTTCAGGCGCGGGCGAGTTGTGCCGGGCGCTGTGCGCGGAGATGAGCGCGCGGCGCGGGCGGCGCGTCGAGCTGCGGTTCGAGCGCTTCCCCGACGAGATCGAAGTCACCGGGCTGTGTGTGGAGTTCCACGACTTCGACCTGGTGATCGTCGAGGAGCGGGCCGAGGCCGTGCAGCAACTCGTCATTCTGGGACATGAGTTGTGGCATCTGCACGCCGGGCACTGTCACCACCACAGTGTCGGCGCGAGTGCCGCCCGGGTCCTGGCCGACGAGCAGTCCTGGCAGGGCGGCGCGCTGACCGTCGCCGCCCGCAACGGCTCCCGCGAGGCGGACGAGGCCGACGCCGAGGAGTTCGGCCACCGCCTCGCCACCGTCTTCCGGCCGTGGTTGGAGGGCCGTACGACGAGCGCGGGCAGCAGCGGTGTGCAGGCCTCGCTGGGGTATCGCGGCCGGGGAAGCGGAAACGCCCGGCCATGAACCCCTCCGGCTTCCTCGGTGAGCCGTACTCCGTCATCGTGTTCGGGACGCCGATCGTGTTCCTGGCCGCCGCCCTGGTGTTCAAGCTGCCCAGCATCGTCACGCTGTGGGGGGACCCGCTGCGGCGCGCGGTCGGCGGACTGCTGCTGCTCGCCTGCGGCATCTTCGTCCTCGCGGCACCACCGGCCGTGGCCTGGACCAACCGGGTCAGCGGCGTACCCAACCTCGCGGCGCCCCTCGTCTACAGCTTCCTCGTCGCGTTCTGCGGAGCGAGCCTGCTGCTGATGATCGCCTGGCGCGGCGGCCTCGCCGGGCGCTCGCCGGGATCGGCCGGCTCGGCCGGGGGGCGGCGCGCGATGCGGTGGGTCGCCGGCGGGCACGCGGGGGTGATCGTCGCGCTGTGGGTGCTGTTCGCGCTCGCCGACGTACCCGTGGAGCGCCGGCGAGACCTGGACACGCACTACGCCCACACACCCTTCATGCGCGAGCTGATCGTGCTCTACCTGCTCGCGCACACCACGTCCTGTGTCCTGACGTACCGGCTGGTCCGGGACTGGATCCACACCGCCGGACTCGACGTGTGGCTGCGCCGGGGCCTGCGGTCGCTGGCCGTCGGCTACGCCGCCAACCTGGTGTTCGACGCGGCGAAGGGCACCGCCGTCGTCGCCCGCTGGGCGGGCGGCGACCTGGATCCGCTCTCCACCGAACTCGCCCCCGTCGCCGCCGGCGTGGCCGCCGTCCTGATCGCGACCGGGTTCGTGCTGCCGCACGCCGGCCAGTATCTGCGCGACCGCTGGCGGATCCGGCGCGCCCACCGCCGACTCGGCCCGCTGTACGACCTGCTGCGCACCGCCGCCGGCAGAGGCGTCCCCTTCTCGCTGCGGGCCACCCCGGAACTGCGGCTGGTGCGCCGCGAGACGTTCATCCGCGACGCCCTGCTGCAACTCGCCCGCCACTTCGACGAGGAGCTGCGGCGGCGGGCGTACGAGGCCGCCGTGGACCTGGGACACGGCGCGCGGCGGGCGGGAGCGCTGGCGGCGGTGGTGACGATCCGGGACGCGATCGAGTCGCGCGACCTGTCCCGTCACCCCTCCCCCCAAGTCACCGGCCACGAGACCGACTTGCTCACGGACCTGCTCCGTGGCATCGAAGCCGTGTCCCAGGTGCTGAGTCACCCCGATGAGATCGAGGCGGTGCGCACCCTCGCGACCGCCCCAGCAGAGAGTCTGCACGTATATGAGTGATCGCCCGACTTCAGTCGGCTCCCCCCTCGCACCGGCCTCCGGACGCACCGTCAGGTCGGCCGTCGTGCTCGGCGGTTCGCTCGCCGGGCTGCTCGCGGCCCGTGCCCTGGTCGGGTTCGCCGACCGCGTGACCGTCGTCGAGCGCGACATCCTGCCGGACGGCCCCGAGCCGCGCCGGAACCTGCCGCAGGCCCGGCACGCGCATGTGCTGTGGTCGGGCGGTGCCCGGGCCGTCGAGGAACTGGTACCGGGCGTGGGCGAGTTGCTCCTCGCCACCGGTGCGCACCGGCTGGCGGTCACGACGGACATGGTGGCGCTGGCACCGCAGGGCTGGTTCCGGCGGTGGGACGAGTCGCACCACGTCTTCCTGTGCGGCCGGGATCTGCTGGACGCGACGGTCCGCGCCCAGGTCCTGGACGACGACCGGATCAAACTGGTCGAGCACGCCGAGGTGTTGGGCCTGGAGGGCACGGCCGAGGCCGTCACCGGCATACGGGTTCGGGGCGCCGACGGCAGCCGGAGCACGCTCCACGCGGACCTGGTCGTGGACGCCACCGGCCGCGCCTCGCGCACCCCGCACTGGCTGCGCGAGCTGGGTCTGCCGGAACCGCCCCGCCGGGTGGTCGACTCGGGGCTCGCGTACGCCAGCCGGATCTACCGGGCGCCCGAACCCGCCCGGCGGGGCTACCCGTTGGTCAACGTGCAGGCGGACCCGAGGGGGGCCGGTCCCGGCCGGGCGGGTGTCCTCACGCCCATCGAGGACGGCTGCTGGCTGGTCTCCCTGTCGGGCACCCGGGGCAGCGAACCCCCCACGGACGGCGCCGAGTTCACGCGTTTCGCCCGCGAGGAGCTGCGCCACCCGTTGATCGCCGACCTGCTCGCGGGAGCGGAACCCCTGACGGGCGTCTCCGTCACCCGTACGACGTCGAACCGCCGGCACTACTACGAGCGGATGCCCGCCTGGCCGGAGAACTTCGCGGTGATCGGCGACGCGCTGGCCGCGTACAACCCGATCTACGGCCACGGAATGTCGGTGGCGGCCCAAAGCGCCGTGGCCCTACGGGATGTGATCGACCGTCAGGGCTGGGGTACGCCCGGCCTGTCCCGCCATATCCAGAAGGAGGTCGCCCGCCCGGTCGCGGCGGCCTGGGACCTGGCGACCAGCCAGGACGTCTTCTACCCCGGCGCGACGGACCACGGCCCCACCGTGCGGGACCGTCTGCTCGCGGCCTACGTGGGCCGCCTGATGCGCACGGCCGCGGGCAACGGCCGTATCGCCCGCCGGGTGACGGACGTGACGTCCCTGGAACGCGGCGCGGAAGTACTGCTGACGCCAAGTGTGCTGCTGGCGGCGGCGATCGGCCCGCTGAAACCACCGCTGAGCGGGCCGCCGCTGAGACCGGAGGAGTGGAAGGCGGCGGAGTAGGAGGCGGTGGCGGAGGAGTGGTTCGGTACGGGGTGACGGTCAGCCGGCGAACGCCGGCTGGGCGACCCCCTTGCCCGCTTCCGGGACGACCAGGAGCGAGCCCGACATCGGGTGGGGCGCGGACAGGCCGACGCGGGCCGTGGTGATGTACAGGTCCGTGAGGTTCGGGCCGCCGAAGGCGCAGGCCGTGGGGCGGACCGTGGGGAGGGTGATCGTACGGTCCAGGGTGCCGGCCGGGGTGTAGCGGCGGACCGCTCCGCCGTCCCACAGGACCACCCAGACGCAGCCGTCCGCGTCGACCGTCAGGCCGTCGGGGAAGCCCGCACCGTCCTCGATCAGCGCCAACTGGCGGCGGTTGCCGATGCTTTGGCCGTCGGCCGACACGTCGAAGACGTCGACGCGGCGGGTCGGGGAGTCGACGTAGTACATCAGGCGGCCGTCCGGGCTCCAGCCCGTGCCGTTGCTCACCGCCACGTCGTCCAGGACGGTCGTGGCCTCGCCGTCGCCCGTCAGCCGGAACAGCGTGCCGCCGCCCGGCGCCTCGTCGTAGCGCATCGTGCCGGCCCACAGGGAGCCGTCGGAGGCCACCGCCGCGTCGTTCGCCCGGCGCCCGGGGACCGGGTCGTGGTGCAGCCAGCGGAAGCCGGTGGCGGGGTCGGCGCCGTCACCGTCGTACAGAGCCACTCCGTCGCGCAGGTTCAGGACCAGACCGCCTCCGGCACGCGGTTTCGCCGCGCCCACGTGCTGCTCCGTCGCCATGACCGTGCGGCGGCCCGTCGACGGGTCGTAGGTGTTGACCCGCGAGCCGAGGATGTCGATCCAGATCAGCCGGGACGCCGCCGTGTCCCAGGTCGGGCCCTCACCGAGGGTCGCCTGCGCCTGGACCGCCACTTCGAGGGCGGGTTCGTACGTCGTCATGCCACGCTCCGGTGACCGAGGCGCTCGGAGAGTTCGGCGGCGCCCTTGGCGGCGAGCTGTTCCAGCTCCGAACGATGGTCGTCGCTCCAGCGGATCATCGGGACGGAGATCGACAGCGCGGCGACCACCCGACCCGTGCGGTCGTGCACCGGCGCGGCCACGCAGCTCACGTCCGGGTTCGACTCGCGGTTCTCCACGGCGACGCCCCGGCGGCGGATCTCCACGAGAGCCTCACGCAGGACCGCCGGGTCGGTGATGCTGTTCGGCGTCATCGCGGGCAGCGGAACCTTGTCGGGAACCCGTGCGGAGAGCTCGTGGTCGGGGAGCGAGGCCAACAGCATCTTGCCCACGGAGGTGCAGTGGGCGGGCAGCCGGCGGCCCGCGGCCGACACCATCCGGACCGCGTGGGTGGAGTCCACCTTGGCGATGTAGATGACGTCCGTGCCTTCGAGGATCGCGACGTGCACCGTCTCGCCGCAGTTCTCGGCGACGGAACGGGCCACCTGCAGACCCTCCGCGGCGAGGTCGAGCTGCTCGGCGTAGCGGCTGCCGAGCTGGTACGGGCGCACACCCAGGCGGTAGCGTCCCGGCTGGCCGGGGACCTGCACGATGTACGAACGGGCGGCGAGCGTCGTCACCAGTTCGTGCACGGTGGTGCGCGGCAGCTGAAGCCGGCGCACTATGTCCGGGGCGGAGAGAGTCCCGTCTCCGTCCAGGAAGAGCTCAAGAATGTCGAGAGCCCGGGTCACGGCAGGTACGAGGCGTCCCATGACGGCCCCCTCTCTTGTGTTCAGGGTGTCTACGATCCCGACGACGTAATTCGACGGCGTTCGAGATTTCAACAGACGATCGGCATGACGAACAGAGGACAGGCTAACCACAAGGGCTCGGCCGGGCAATGGGCGTGCGACGGCTTCGTTGCCGTCCGTGACTGTCCTCGCGGATACGGGACGATGGTTCGTATGTTCACGGTCATCGACTTCCAGCTGGTCCTGCTGCGCCGCATGGCGGACCACAACCCGGACCTCGTGGAGGACGCCCGGCACGAGCTGGGCGTGTCGATCGCGGACATGCGCGAGGCCAACAAACGCTGGCAGGCGATGCTGCGGTCCAAGCACGCCCGAGCCGCCGCCTCCCGATATCGCTCGGTCCTCGGCACTCCCGAGTCGGTGACGTCGCGCAGGATCGGCGACCTGGAGTGCGAGGCCTGGCTGTGGCCGGTCCCCCTCTGGCCCGACCTGCGCTTCGAGGTGCTCGTCGCCCCGGGCGGCGTCGCCTGGAACGAGTGGCTGGTGCGGGCCCCGGGCGCCCCCGCCCCCGAACTCCGTACGCCGGACGACCTGCGCCCCTGGTCCTGCACGGTCGACGAGGTCGCCCGAGCCTTCGCCCCCGCCCGCCCCCTGGAGGGCACCGCCCCGACCCGGTGGGGGCTGGCGTTCACGGCGCCGGACGCGACCGGGGTACGGCGCGAGTGCGCGGCGGAGTTCACCTGGGGGCTGCTGCAGCGGGTGGCGGTCAGGGAGTGACGGGCCGCCCGCCGATCAAGACGGTCAGGGGGCGGTCAGGGCGCGGTCACGGCCGTTCCTGGCGGCCGACGGCGGCCCGCAGGATGGCCTGCACCACCACCGGCACCGAGTCCGGATGCAGATCGAGGAACAGGTTCGGCTCGATCAACTCCAGTTCCATGACCCGGGGTTCACCGTCGTCACCGAGGACGAGGTCGACCCGGGCGTACAGCAGCCCGGAGTTGTCCGGCACAGCGGCCAACGCCCGTTCCGCCACGGCGAGTTCGGCCGGGGTCGGCGTCCAGACCTCAAGGTCGGGATGGGCGACCTTGTCGTCGTCGTACGCCGTCCCGGAAGCCAGTACGGCCCCCTTGCGGCTGGCGTGCAGAAAGCTGCCCCCGAAGAACTGCAGGGCACGCTCCCCGGTGACGTCGATGCTCCCCACGTACGGCTGCACCATCGCGGTGAACCCCTCGGCGTGCATGCGCGCGAGATGCCGTACGGCCGTCTCCCGGTCCTCGGGTGTGTAGCGGGCGGCGTAACGGGCGCCGGCGCCCGAGGTGGGCTTGACGACGTACTCGCGGTCGTCGGGCAGGTCGGGGGTGTCGCCGGGGGCCAGATAGCGGGTGGGGACCGTGGGGACACCTGCCGCGGCCAGCTCACCGAGGTACCGCTTGTCCATGTTCCAGCGCAGGACACCGACCGGATTCGCGACCCGCGTGAGCTTCCCGCACCGCTCCAGCCAGCCCGCGAACTCCTCCGCGCGCCAGGAGTAGTCCCAGGTGGACCGCACCACCGCGAGGTCGAAGGACGCCCAGTCGATGTCGGGATCGTCCCAGTGGACGGCGGACGCGTCGGCCCCGGCTGCCAGCAACTCCCGTACCAGGAGCGGAAAATCCCGGTCCTTGCTGGTCCCGGGCCCGGGGTCGTAGGTGACGATCGCGATGCGGACCACGGGGACTCCCTCGGTAAGGCGTACGGCAAGGTGTGCGGTAAGGCGCGTAGCGCTGGTTCACCACTGATATCGGTTCCGGGTGAAGGTTAACAAGCGCTTGACCTTCACCTTCGGTGAAGCCCCAGCATCGGTGACGGAACGAGGAACCGGCGGCAAGCCGGGATCAGGAAAGGGTGCACGCCATGACGGAGCCGGAGACGCTGACCATCGGGGCGTTCGCCAGGGCGTGTCGCCTTTCACCGAAGGCACTGCGGCTCTACGACGAACTGGACCTGCTCCGGCCCGCACGCGTCGACCCCGACACCGGCTACCGCTACTACGCGGCCGAGCAGCTGGAGCAGGCCCGGCTGGTGGCCTGGCTGCGCCGGCTGGGGATGCCCCTGGCCCGTATCCGGCAGGTCGGGGCCATGGAGCCACCGGCCGCCGCCCAGGAGATCCGCGCCTTCTGGGCGCGGGTCGAGGCGGACACGGCGGCCCGGCGGGATCTCGCCGCGTTCCTCGTCGATCACCTCTCGACACCGCCGAGGAAGGACACCGAACTCATGACAAGCAGCGATCTGCTCGAACTCCGTTACGCCGCCCGCACCGACATCGGTCTGGTCCGCGCCGCCAACCAGGACACGGCGTACGCCGGTTCACGCGTCCTGGCCGTCGCCGACGGCTTCGGCCCCGAGGGCGCACCGGCCAGTGCCGCCGCCGTCGAGGCCCTGAAGTTCCTGGACGCCGAACCGCTCACCGCCGGCAGCGTCCTGAACCTCCTGGAGGACGCGGTCCAGGGCGCCACCCAGGCGGTCCGGGACATCGCCGAGGCGAACGACGTCGGTACCACCCTCACCGCGATGGTGTGGACCGGGTCGCGCCTCGCCCTCGTGCACATCGGAGACAGTCGCGCGTATCTCCTGCGTGACGGCGAGCTCTTTCTGATCACCCACGACCACACCCTGGTCCAGTCGATGATCGACGAGGGCCGGCTCACCCCCGAGGAGGCCGCGACCCACCCCCAACGCACGCTGCTCCGCAAGGCGTTGGGGAGCGCCCCCGCCTCCCCCGACCTGCGTCTGCACGACGCCAGGTCCGGCGACCGCTACCTCCTCTGCTCCGACGGCCTGACCAGGGCCGTACCGGAGGACACGGTGCGGCGCCTCCTCGCCACGACCCCCGACCCGGACGCGACGACGGCCGCGCTCATCGAGGCGGCGAACGCCAACGGGGGCCCGGACAACGTCAGTTGCGTGGTCGCGGACGTGGTGCGGACCGACGGGGGGCGAATGCCGGTGCGGTAGGGCGGACAGGCGGGGCGGCGGCTTCCGGCGGGCAGGTTCAGCCCGACTGCGAGCCGTCGTCCTCCGGGTCCCAGTCCAGCAACCGCACCTTCGCCACCGTCCGCACATGCCGTCGCATCGCGGCGGCGGCCTGCCGCGGCAGGCCGGCCTCGATCGCCTCGAAGATCGCCATGTGCTGGGCCAACGAACGGGCGGGGCGGCCCGGTTGGCGCAGGGACTCATGGCGACTCTCGGTGATCTGGTCGGCGATCGACCGCATGAACTCGGCGAGAATCCCGCTGTGCGCGGCGGACGTGACCGCCGCGTGGAAGAGACGGTCGCCCTCCACTCCTTCCGCGCCCTTGTCGATCTCCTCCCCCATGACGGCGAGTGCGGCACGCAACACGTCGATGTCCTCCGGCGTGCGGCGCTCGGCCGCCAGTTCGGCGAGCTTGGTCTCCAGCGCCTCGCGCGCGTCGAGGACGTCGGGCAGCCGGCGCCGACGCTCGACGAGCTGCTCCACGGGTTCGACCTCAAGGCTGTCGCGCACGAGATATGTACCGCCACCGTGCCGGACCTCGACCAGGCCCTGGACCTCCAGCACGACGATGGCCTGCTTCACGGAGGCACGGCTGACGCCCAGCCGGGCGGCCAGATCACGCTCGGGCGGAAGCCGGTCACCGGCTCCCAGGCCCCCCTCCGCGACGTAGTCGCGCAGCCGGTCGAGCACCTGCTCGTACAGACGCGTCCTGGCTTCCACCGGGCGCAGTGCGTCAGCCATGACCATCCCCCTCACCTCGGCCGCAGCGTAACACTGGGTAGCCGTCGGTTCGGAGGCCTGGTGGAAGCATGGCTCAGTGGACGAGTGGCTGAGCCAATTCGTGTCGGGTCCCTTGACGCCGGTCGAGACCAACACCCAATGTGGTTCAGCCACTTAGCCAGTCAGCCACACAGGCCGCTCGTCGCCCACTCGTCGACAAGGGACCCAGGAACGGGAGCCCGTATGTCCGCCGAACTGATCTCGATCCTCGTGCTCGTCGTGGTGTTCGTGATAGCCACGACCCGCTCCATCAACATGGGCGCGCTCGCGTTCGCCGCCGCCTTCGCGGTGGGCGAGCTCGTGGCCGACCTCGACACCGACACGATCTTCGCCGGATTCCCCGGCTCCCTCTTCGTCGTGCTGGTCGGAGTGACCTATCTGTTCGCGATCGCCCGGGCCAACGGCACCACCGACTGGCTCGTGCACGCCTCGGTCCGGCTGGTGCGCGGGCGGGTCGCGCTCATCCCGTGGGTGATGTTCGTACTGACGGGGGCGCTCACCGCGATCGGCGCGGTCAGTCCGGCCGCCGTCGCCATCGTGGCGCCGATCGCACTGAGCTTCGCCGCGCAGTACGGCATCAGCCCCCTGCTGATGGGCGCGATGGTGGTGCACGGGGCCCAGGGCGGCGGCTTCTCGCCCATCAGCATCTACGGGTCGATCGTCAACGGGATCGTCGAGAAGGAGAAGCTTCCCGGCAACGAGATCGCCCTGTTTCTCGCCTCCCTCTTCGTCAACCTCGCCATCGCGGCAGTGGTGTTCGTGCTCTTCGGCGGGCTGAAGCTTGGCCGTGCGGGCGGAGTGGACGACAGCGGCGGCGCCTCCGCCGCCGCCGGGGAAGGCGACGCCCCCAGCGGAGGCGGCGTCTCCGTACGGACGGAGGAAGCCCTTCGCCTCACGCCCGCCCGCATCGCCACCCTCGCCGGGCTCGTCGTCCTCGTCGTCGCCGTGCTCGGCTTCGACCTCGACGCGGGGCTCACCGCCATCACGCTCGCCGTCGCGCTCGCGGCCTGCTGGCCCGACGACAGCCGCAAGGCCGTGGGCGAGATCGCCTGGACGACCGTCCTGGTGATCTGCGGTGTTCTCACCTACGTCGGAGTGCTGCAGGAGATGGGCACCATCACCTGGGCCGGCGAGGGCGTCGGCGACATCGGCGTGCCGCTGCTGGCCGCGGTGCTTCTCTGCTACATCGGCGCGCTGATCTCGGCGTTCGCGTCCTCGGTCGGCATCATGGGGGCGCTGATTCCACTGGCGGTGCCGTTCCTGGCGCAGGGGGAGATCGGGGCGGTCGGAATGGTGGCGGCGCTCGCGGTGTCGGCGACGGTGGTGGACGTCAGTCCGTTCTCGACGAACGGGGCGCTGGTGCTGGCCTCGGCGCAGGATGTCGACCGCGAGCGTTTCTTCCGGCAGTTGATGATGTACGGAGGAGTCGTGGTGGCCGTGGTTCCCGCGGTGGTGTGGCTGGTGCTGGTGGTCCCCGACTGGGGGTGACCGCGGGTGTCACCGCGCTGTACGACCGACGTGACGAGTTAAGGAGTACGACGCGTGTCCTCTCTCTTCCCCGGGCTGACCGGCGACCCGACCGGCACCCCGACCGACGTGACGGGCGGGCGGCCCGCCCTGCGCTTCGGCGAGCGCTCGCTGACGTACGCCGAACTCGCCGCCACGGCCGGAGCCCTCGCCGACCGGATCTCCGGGGCCGGCGGCCCGGTCGCGGTCTGGGCGACGCCGACGCTGGAGACGGCCGTCGGTGTCGTGGCCGCCCTGCTGGCCGGGATCCCCGCGGTGCCGCTCAACCCGAAGTCGGGCGAGAGCGAGTTGGGCCACATCCTGAAGGACAGCTCACCCGCTCTCGTACTCACCGCACCGGGCGACCGACTCCCCGACGCCTTCGGCTCGTTGGAGCGCGTCGAGGTCGAGGTGCACGGCCTGGAACGTCCCCCTTCCGGAACCCCCGGGACGGCGTACGACCCCGCCCCCGAATCCCCCGCCCTGATCGTCTACACGTCCGGCACCACCGGCCCGCCCAAGGGTGCCGTCATCCCGCGCCGGGCCGTCGCCACCACCCTGGACGCGCTCGCCGACGCCTGGCAGTGGACTGAAGAGGACGTGCTGGTGCACGCGCTTCCGCTCTTTCATGTGCACGGCCTGATTCTCGGCATCCTCGGCCCGCTGCGGCGCGGCGGCTCGGTACGGCACCTCGGGCGGTTCGGGACGGAGGGCGTCACCCGCGAGCTGAACGACGGGGCGACGATGCTGTTCGGCGTACCGACGATGTACCACCGGATCGCGGAGGCGCTCCCCGGTGACCCGGAGCTCGCCGGGGCACTCGGCCGGGCCCGGCTGCTCGTGTCCGGTTCGGCCGCGCTGCCCGTGCACGACCACGAGCGGATCGCGGCGGCGACCGGCCGCCGGGTCGTGGAGCGGTACGGCATGACCGAGACGCTGATGAACACGAGCGTCCGCGCGGACGGGGAGCCGCGCGCGGGCACGGTCGGCGTACCGCTGCCGGGCGTCGAGCTGCGGCTCGTCGAGGAGGACGGGGCGCCCATCACGGCGTACGACGGAGGGAGCGTGGGTGAGATCCAGGTGCGCGGGCCGAACCTGTTCACCGAGTACCTGAACCGGCCCGACGCCACCGCCGCCGCCTTCACCGCCGACGGCTGGTTCCGCACCGGCGACATGGCGGTGCGCGATCCCGACGGCTATGTCCGTATCGTCGGCCGCAAGGCCACCGACCTGATCAAGAGCGGCGGCTACAAGATCGGCGCGGGTGAGATCGAGAACGCGCTGCTGGAGCACGCGGGCGTACGCGAGGCCGCCGTCACCGGGGAGCCGGACGCCGACCTGGGCGAGCGCATCGTCGCCTGGATCGTCCCCGCCGATCCGCAGTCCCCGCCGGACGCCGCCGAGTTGGCCGACCATGTCGCGGCCCGGCTCGCCCCGCACAAGCGCCCCCGGGTGGTGCGCTACCTGGACGCCCTCCCGCGCAACGACATGGGGAAGATCATGAAGCGGGCGCTGCCCAGTGACTGATCCGGCGACCGAGCAGACCCCCGGGCGCCTCTCCGCCCGCGAGATCATCGCCCTGCTCTGCGACACCGGGGGCTTCGTCGAACTCCCGTACCCCACCCGGGAGTTCAAGCCGGACGGACCCCTCTCCTGGCAGGGTTACGACGCCTCGCGCGCCCGCGCGTCCGCCCGCACCGGCGAGGAGGAGTCCGTCGTCTGCGGCACCGCGCGTATCGGGGGTACCCCTGCCGTGCTGGTCGCCTTCGAGTTCGGCTTCCTCGGCGGCTCGCTCGGCGAACGCACCGGAGACCGCCTGGAACTCGCGTACGAGTACGCGCGCGCCCACCGTCTGCCCGTCGTGCCGCTCGTCGCGACGGGCGGCAGCCGGATGCAGGAGGGCATGCTCGCGCTGACCCAGCTCCAGCGCGTGGCCCGGCAGTCGACGCTGACCCGTGAGGCGGCCCTGCCACAGATCGCGGTGCTCCGGGATCCGACGACCGGCGGCGGTTGGGCGACCCTGGGGGCGGGCGCCGACGTCGTGCTGGCGCTGCCCGGCGCCCAGGTGGGCTTCGCGGGTTCCCGGGTCCGGCCGGCCGACGCGGACCCGGCGGCGTACACGGCCGAGGCGCAGGTGGCGGCGGGCGCGGCCGACGCGATCGTCCGTCCGGAGGCGCTCCGGGAGACGCTGGCCCTGTGGCTGCGCCTGCTGAGCGCCGGTACCAGCGCCAGTACCGGTTCCGGTATCGCCGGGACTGCGCCTGCGGAGACCGGGTCGGCGGGGGCCGTCCCGCCACCGGCGCCCCTCGGCACGGCGTCCCTCCCCACCACCGGCTGGGACGCCGTCGAGCGCGCCCGCTCCCCTCGGCGCCCGCGCGCCGAGGCCTATCTGGACGCCTGCTTCACCCGGCGCGCCGATATCAGCGGTGACCGCTGCGGGGGCACCGACGCCGGGATGGTGTGCGGGTTCGGCGAGCGTGCGGAGGACGGGCGG
Organism: Streptomyces sp. NBC_01390; assembly: GCF_045040105.1. Classification (NCBI taxonomy): domain Bacteria; kingdom Bacillati; phylum Actinomycetota; class Actinomycetes; order Kitasatosporales; family Streptomycetaceae; genus Streptomyces; species Streptomyces sp. NBC_01390. The sequence continues at coordinate 3,876,085 of NZ_CP109551.1, forward strand.
ACCGTCGCGTACGCCGCGCAACTCGGCACGGCCACCCGCCCCGCCGGCTATCGCACCGCCACCCGGCTGATCCGCCTCGCCGACCGGCTCGGCATCCCGGTGCTGACCCTGGTGGACACCCCGGGCGCCGCCAACGACGCCGACGCCGAGCGCCAGGGCGCGGGCGCGGCGATCGCGGACCTCTTCGGCGCGGTCGCCGCCGCCCGCACGCCGGTCACCACGCTGCTCATCGGCGAGGGCGGCTCGGGCGGCGCCCTGGCCCTGGCCGCACCCGGCAACACCTGGGCCACGCCGGACAGTTACTTCTCCGTCATCGCGCCGGAGCTCGCGGCGGCCATCCTCAAGCGCCCGGAGGGCGAGGTGCGGGCGACGGCGGACCAGTTGCGGATCCGGCCGCAGGACCTGGTGGAGCTGGGGGTGGTCCGGGGCATCGTGGGCCGCCCGGACACCGGGCAGGACCTTCGGCCGCGCCCCTCGGGACCTTGGTCATAATTCAGACATAAAGAACAAAACACCCATACGGCGGCACCCCACCCGGCCCCCTACAACAGGCGCCCCGCTCCCCCACCCCCGCAGGATGCCAGTGGGCCCGCCGACCGGCGCGGCCCGTACGGTCTGCGCTCTCGGGAGGATCTGCCATGACCGTCAGTCTGGAACAGCTGCGCCGCTGCCATTTCGCCGTCGACCTCGGGGCCGCGCGGACCCGCGTCTACGTCAAGGGTGAAGGGATCGTCGTCGACCAGCCCTCGGTCGCCGCCGTGAACACCAAGACCGGTGCGCTGATCGCGGTCGGGGAGTTCGCCGAGAAGATGACGGGGCGTACGCCCCACTACATCCGGGTCGTGCGGCCCGTGTCCGGCGGAACCGTCGTCGACATCGAGATGGCGCAGCGCATGCTGCGGCACCTGATCGGCGACAAGGTCCGCCGCACCCTGCGCCGCAAGCCCTTCCTGCGGGCCGCCGCCTGCTACCCGCACGACGCCGACCCGCTCGCGCAGCGCGCGGCCATCGAGACGCTCGTCGGGCTCGGCGCCCGGCGCGTCGAACTCGTCGACACGCTCGTCGCCGCCGCCGTGGGCTGCGGACTGCCCGTCGAGCAGCCCGAGGCGACCATGGTCATGGTGTGCGGCGCCGCCGCCACCCAGCTCGCCGTTCTCTCGCTCGGCTCGATCGTGACCGCCGAGCGGATCCCGGTCGGGGGCGAGGCCGTCGACCACGCGATCGTGCAGCACCTGCGCCACCAGCACGAACTGATGCTGCCCAGCCAGTCCGTACGTCCGCTGCAGCTCGCCCTCTCCGGCAACGGGCTCACCGCGCACGGCCCGTCGTCCACCGAGATCCACGGACGGGACGTCGCCACCGGCCTCGCCCGCTCCGTCCAGGTCGACACCGCCGCCGTGCGCGACGCCATCCAGACGCCGCTGACCGCCGTACTCGACGGCATCGGCAAGGTGCTGCGGGACTGCCCGCCGGACCTGGTGGCCGACCTCGCCGACCGAGGCATCATGATGGTCGGCGGCAGCGCGCTGCTCCCCGGGTTCGACCAGATGCTGCGGCAGGCGACCGGGATGCCGGTGCACATCGCCGAGCGGCCGGACGTGTGCGCGGTGCAGGGCCTCGGGTACATGCTGGAGGGCCGGATCGAGCCCCTGGTCCTGGATCCGCTGGCCACCTGAGGCGCGGCACCCGAGCCGGCTGCCCACCGTCCACCATCCACATGCCAGGCAACCCGCCCCCACCTCACCCACCCCCTTCTCCTCCCTCTCCCCCGCTGCCGTCCCGTCTCGAAGCCGTACTCGGCATCGGTACCGATCTCGAACTGCGCACCACCCTCCAGCACATCGTGGACGGCGCGGCCGAGTTGACCGGTGCCCGGTACGCGGGGCTCGGGATGGCCGACCCGGGGCACGACGGTCTCCTGGAGATCCGCCGGGCCGACCTGGGGCGCGCCGAACGGGAGGGCGTCGCCGTCATCGACGTACCGATCCTCGTGGAGGGCGAGGAGTTCGGGCGGCTGTACCTCGCCGAGAAACTCGACGGGACCCGGTTCGGTGCCGAGGAGAGGGAGTTGCTGCGGGTGCTGGCCGCGCAGGCCGGCATCGCGATCGGCAACGCCCGGCTGTACGAGACCGCACGGCAGCGTGAGCGCTGGATCGAGGGTGCCGCCGCCGTCACCACCGCGCTGCTCACCGGTGGGGCCGCCGACGACGCGCTGATGATCGTCGCGGAACGTGCCCGGCAGCTCGCCGACGCCGCCGCGGGCGTCATCCTGCAGCCGACGGACGCCGGCGGTATGGAGATCGTGACCGCCGCCACCTTCGACGACCCCGGTGACATCGTCGGGACGGTCATCGCCCCGGGCAGCCCGGTGCTCGTTCAACTCCTCGGCGGGGACGCGGTGTTCGTCGACGACTCGGCGACCGACCCGCGGATGACGACCCCCGTGCGGCACCGGTTCGGACCCAGCATGCTGCTGCCGCTGCAGGCCGAGGGCCGGCTGATCGGCACGCTCGCACTGCCGCGCCGACGCGGCGACCGCCCGTACACCGGCACGGAACGGCTCCTCGCGACACAGTTCGCCTCGCAGGCCGCCCTCGCGCTCGTCCTCGCCGACGCCCGGCGCCGCCGCGCCCGCCTCGCGGTGTACGAGGACCGGGACCGGATCGCCCGTGACCTGCACGATCTCGTCGTCCAACGGCTGTTCGCCACCGGCATGATGCTGGAGTCCACCCAGCGCCGGGCCGGGGACGACGACAACGTGCGCGAGATCCTCGGGCATGCCGTCGACGAACTCCAGGCCACCGTCCAGGAGGTCCGGACGACCATTTTCGCCCTCCAGCAGCCCCCCGCCGACGCACCGACAGGCCTGCGCGGCAAGGTGCTCCGGGAGACGGCCGGTGCCGCCGCCGTACTCGGCCGCCGGCCCTCCGTCCACTTCACCGGGCCCGTCGAGCACCTCGTCCCCTCCCCCGTCGCCGCCCGGCTCCTCACCGCCCTGCGCCGCACCCTCGCCAGCGCCGTACGCCGCCCCGGTGTCAGCCGCGTCGAGGTCACGGTCGACGCGACGGCGGTCCTGCCGGACGGCCGGGACGCCGTACGGCTGACGGTGTACGCCGATGGCGACAGCGGCGACGACACAACGGGCGATGGCCTGGATATGACGGTCATCTGGCAAGCCCCGCTGGGAGACGGCACCCTGTAGAGAGGTCACGGACCGTGGACGGCGGAGGGCAGCCAGTGACTGAGACTGACACGCGAAACGGCACGCGAAACGGCACGTTCGTCGGCACTCGCGTCGGCACGTCCATGGACACCGGCACAGGCACACGCGTCGGGGCGCGCGTCCGCACACGCATCGGCGTGACGGGGCACCGCTCGATTCCCGCCGCCGTGCTGCCGTCCGTCCGCACGGGCATCCGCCGGCAGTTGCGGGGCGACGAGGAGCTGGAGGCCCTGAGCTGCCTCGCGGCCGGGGCCGACCAGTTGTTCGCCGACATGGCGCTGGACCTGGGCATACCGGTCACCGCCGTGATTCCCGGCATGGACTACGAGGCTCACCTCGGCGACGCCGACATCCGTGCCGCCTACCGGCGCCTCCTCAACTCCTGCCGTACCCGCGTGAACCTGCCCGAGGAGGCGACGCACGAGGAGGCCTACTTCGCGGCCGGCCGCTGGATCGTCGACCACGCCGACCGGCTGGTCGCGGTATGGGACGGCCTGCCCGCACGAGGGCTCGGCGGCACCGGTGACGTGGTGGCGTACGCCCGCCGCACAGGAGTTCCGGTGACGGTGCTGTGGCGACCGGGGGTGCTGCGCGGCTGAGTTCGGGGTCAACCGCCGAACCGCACCAGCCAGTCGGTGTGCTGCGGTGACACGATTCGCTCGGCCTCGGCCACCGCCTCCGCCCACCCCGCCTCCGTCACCGTCCTGGACATCGAGACGCGCAGTGTCTCCAGGTCCTGTTCGATGAGGGAGTGCGCGTACGTCAACGGCCGGTGCCGCCGCACCTCCTGCCAGGCCACCCCGGCCGCCGCGCCGGCACTCAGCAGGCCGGTGAGATCCCAGCCGCCGATCACACCGAGGGCCCTGAGCACGGCCGCCAGCAGGGCGAGCAGGGTCAGGGCGGCCGTGACGGAGGACCAGCGCACGGAGGCGCGATGCGACTCGGAGGCGCGGTTCCGGTACCAGACGAACTGCTCCAGTAACCGCTCGCGGAGATAGAAGTCCCGGCGTGCGGCGAACGGCTTGGCGCGCACGGCCCGCATGACCGGGGTGATCTGCCCGGCGCCCCGGGCGCGGACCCCGTTGCGGGAGTCCTCCCAGCCCACCCGCCTGAGTTCCCGGAGCCGCTCCTCCAGCCGTTCCGCGAACAGTCCGTCGGGGTCGGGGACCCCGGAGTGGAACGGCCCCCCGTGCACCATGTACTGCCAGGCGAGTGACTTGAGCAGCTCGGCCACATCGCGGTGCGCCCGCCACTGGGCGCGGGCCCGGCGGCGGGCGATATGAAGTCCGATAGCGATCGTAAAGGCGTAAAGAAGCGCTGCAAATGCCGCTGGAATATGACTGTCGAATCGTTCCGCCAGCATCGCCATCGCCGTCGCGGACAGCAGCAGCAACAACTGCGTGCGCACCGCGTAGAGGGACTCACTCTGACGGCTCAGAGCGCGCCGATCGCTCACGACAAACAACGGCGGAAGATCATTCTCACTGAGCGTGACACTGGGCCCCGGAGTACCGGCGTGCAATTGACTCACCCCCGTGGTCATTGCCCACGCAATAGCCAACTCTTGGGCGTCAGAGCCTGAAGTCGAATGGGCGGATTCCATCCTGGGGGTCGCCCTCCGGTATCGTCCGCGTCAAAACCAGACTTTCTTGTCGCTGGTCGGTCCCAACCGGCGACAAGGGGGCTGGACAGCGTCAGCAGAAGGAGCTACGAGCCAGTCATGAGCCTCTCTCAGTCACAGGCAACGCCCGCAAGCGGTACTCGGCCGACCTCCCAGCCGCTGACCCCGCTGGCGGACCTCTCCCGGCACTCCCACGCGGTCATGAACATGATCGGGCGGTTGCCGGACAGCCCCGGCAGGCGTCAGCCCCACCCCACCTTCAACTCGGCGGTTTGAGCCCGAAGGTTCACGCGGACAGGTGTATCCGACGGCACCACCGTCGGATGCCCCCCATGTCACAGGTGTCACGCTCGTCAACTTCGGTAACAGTTCAACGAGTTGCCCTCGGGTACGGTAGTAAGTTTGCGAAGATGCAGTGTGACGAGCCCCTCCCTCCAGCAGCTGGTCCTGAAGGTGCACAGCAGGTGTGACCTGGCCTGCGACCACTGCTACGTGTACGAGCATGCCGACCAGGGCTGGAAAGCCCGCCCGGTCGTCATCTCCGACGAGGCGCTCACCCGGACCGCCCAGCAGTTCGCCTCCTACGCCGAGGCTCACAAGCTTCCCTCCGTGACGGTCATCCTGCACGGGGGCGAACCACTCCTCTGTGGCCCCGCCCGGCTCAGGAGAATCTGCGCGGAACTCACACGGACCCTCGCCCCGGTCACCACACTGGACCTCCAGATTCACACCAACGGAATCCAGCTGGGCCGGCGGCATCTGGACGTCTTCGCGGAATTCGGCGTCAAGGTGGGTATTTCGCTCGACGGCGACCGTGCCGCCAACGACCGGCACAGACTCGACCGCAGAGGCCGTAGCAGCTATGACCGGGTAGTTCGCGGAATCGAGCTGCTGCGCACTCCCGCATACCGCCATCTCTTCGGCGGTCTGCTCTGTACCGTCGATGTCGCGAACGATCCCGTCACGGTGCACGAAACACTGACCGCACTTGATCCTCCCCGTATCGATTATTTGCTACCGCACTCAACCTGGGAGAACCCGCCGCCGAACCCCTCCGGATCACCGACCCCGTACGCCGACTGGCTGCTCGCCGTATTCGACCTCTGGGAGAAGCAGGGGCGCCGGATTCCCGTACGGACGTTCGAGTCGGTGCTCAGTACACTGCGCGGCGGTCCCAGTCTGACCGAGGCGATGGGACTCGCTCCGTCCGACCTCGCGGTGGTCGAGACGGACGGCAGTTTCGAGCAGGCGGACTCACTCAAGACGGCGTTCGACGGAGCGGCGGCCACGGGGTACGACGTCTTCCGGCACGGCTTCGAGGAGTTCGCCCGGCACGAGGGGGTGCTGGCCCGCCAGCGCGGGCTCGCCGGGGTCAGCGAGGAGTGCCGGCGCTGTCCGGTGGTCGACTCCTGCGGCGGCGGTCTGTACGCCCATCGCTACAGCGCCGAACGCGACTTCGACAACCCTTCCGTCTTCTGCGCCGATCTGCGTGCCCTGGTGGACGGCATCGCCGAGCGGGTGACGAACCGGGCGCTCGCCCCTTCGGTCTGGCGGCCGGACGAACTCAGCCTCTCCCAGCTGCGGCTGGACCGGGCGTTGCTGCGGGTCGTGCACGACGACCCGACGCCGGAACCCGGCTGGGACGAGGCCTGGCGGACTCTGCTGGAGCTGGACGCCGGGGTCGACACGGTCGGGCACCTCAATGAGGTGCTCGCCCACCCCTACGTCCGCACCTGGCTGCTCCGGTCCCGGTACGAGGCCGCGGATCTCCCCCGCTTCATGGCTCTGGCCTTCTCGGCGGCGGTGCGGGCCGGCGCGGACGTGATGCTCGGCTGGGACCAGCCCGAACGTGCCCTCCATCTCCCCGCGCTGGGCACGTTCACGCTGGCGGAGCCCGGTCGGGTGGAGGTCAAGACGACACCGGGCGGCTTCTGTGTGTTCGGCGCGTCGGAGCCCGTGCAGGTACAGCTCGCCGACCCCGCTGCCGCCGCCCAGTGGCGCCCGCTGGACACCGTGGAAGTGCCCGGCCGGCCGGCTCTGGTGATCGACGACGCGGACTCCTACCGAGACTGCTTCCCCGTTCCCCTCGCCCCCGGGCAGACCCCGGCATCCTTCGCCGAGCGCCTTAGGCGGGCGTACGAGCTGCTCGAAGCCCGGCGGCCACGGTGGTCCGGGGAGGACCGCAACGCGTTGCTCGTCACCACCGTCACTCCGCTCGCCCCGGGCAGCGGACTGCGGCTCGGCACGCACGGGCCGGGGGCGCTGGGTGCGGCGGTCGACTTCACGCCGGAGGAGTTCGCGCGTGAACTCCCGCGGCTGGGACGGCAGGCCAGGCTCACCTCCCTCCGGGAGACAGGTGACCTGAACGTCCTGGGCAACCGGGCGGGCCGCCTCCTCGACGAGGCCTCCGAGCAACTCGGCAGCTCCCGTCGCGAGGCCGCCGTACGCGCCCTGGTCGAGCTGACCGCGCTTCCTGAGCAGGAACTCACGGAAACGGGCGCGGTGCTGGCCGCCCAGCTGTGGACGGAATGGGCGAAGCACCCGGGCCCACCGCCCCGGAGGCCCCACGATGCCTGACCACCCCTTCGCCCCGGCGACCACCCCGGAACCCCCACCCCGACCGACCCCCTCCACCGACACACCCCCTCGGACTTCCTCCCGAGCGACCACCCGAAGCCGACCCCCACGACCGACCACCCCCGCCAACCCGACCGACCGGCCCCTTCACCCGGCCTCCACCCCGAGCCTCCCTCCCCGAACGGCCCCCTCCGCCCACGCACCCGCCCCGACTTCCTCCCCGGCGACCACCCCGGGCCGACCCCCACGACCGACCACCCCCGCCAACCCGACCGACCGGCCCCTCCTCCCGGCCTCCACCCCGAGCCTCCCTCCCCGAACGGCCCCCTCCGCCCACGCACCCGCCCCGACTTCCTCCCCGGCGACCACCCCGGGCCGACCCCCACGACCGACCACCCCCGCCAACCCGACCGACCGGCCCCTCCTCCCGGCCTCCACCCCGAGCCTCCCTCCCCGAACGGCCCCCTCCGCCCACGCACCCGCCCCGGACCAGGCACCGCGACCAACCCCTACGCGGCCCGGCCGCGCAAACCCGGTCGCCCCGGCCCGCCGCACCGCAGGCGCCCCGGACCAGGCACCTCAGCCAACTCCGACATCGCCCACCCCCGCGAACACGACGAGCCCGGCTCCCCACACCTCGACCGCCCTGGACCTCCCACCCCAACCGCGCCCGCCTCAGCCCCTGTTCGCCCCCGCGGCCGGCGTCTCCGCCCCCCGCGCCACATCTCACCCCGCCGCCCAACTACGGCGCGTGCTGGTGGAGTTGGGTGTCAGGCCCGGCGCTCCCCTCATCGTCCACGCCTCCCTCCGTGGCGCCGGTCTCGGTCCCTCTCTCGTGCGGGACTGTCTGCTCGGCCAGTTGGGGGCCGGTGGCACGCTTGTCGTGCCTGCGTTCACGCCTGAGAACTCCGACACCTCGCTGGCGTACCGGACCGCCACCGAGGGGCTGACCGAGCGGGAGAAGGCCGCCCTGCGGGCTTCGATGCCGCCCTTCGTTCCGGACAGCACGCCGTGTCCGTCCACGGGAGCGCTGGCCGAATGTGTGCGGACCACTCCCGGTGCCGTGCGCAGCACGCATCCGCAGACCTCGTTCGCCGGACTCGGGCCCAGGGCCGCCGAGTTGCTCGGCGCGCACGACCCGCACTGTCATCTCGGCGAGCGCTCGCCGCTGGCCGCGCTGTACGCGGCGGACGCCCAGATCCTGCTGCTGCGCGTCGGGTTCGACGTGTGCAGCGCGTTCCATCTGGCCGAGTACCGAATGACCCCGCCCGCACCCCTGCGTACGTACCGGTGCGTGGTGGGCGAGCGGGGGAACTGGATCTCGTACGAGGATCTCGTCCTGGACGACAGTGACTTCGGCGTGATCGGGAAGCGGCTCCCGCGTGAGCTGGTGGTGGAGCGGGAATGGGCCGGAAAAACGGTCACGCTTTGCGCCATGCGTGACGTCGTGGACCACGCAGTCGATCAGATGGCCGGTTATCGCCCCGGATTGACGTAAAACAAGCAACCCCGGTGAGCCGACCGTCGGGCACATTGTTGGTTCCGGTCAGGTGACCCCGGCGCTGGGGCGCACCGACGGGCAGGGGGGCGTGTGGACAACACCGAACGGGGTCGGGACCGGGTGCCGGACACCCAGCCCTACTTCTTCCTTTCCTACGCCCACACACCACCGTGGGGCACGGGCGGCGGAGACCCCGATCACTGGGTGCACGTCCTGTACCGGGACCTGTGCAACCACATCATGGCGCTCACCGATCTGCCCGCCGGTTCGCAGGCCGGTTTCATGGACCGGGAGATGCACTCCGGCGAGGGCTGGCCGGAGAAGCTCAGCGAGAACCTGGCCAAGTGCCGGGTGTTCGTACCGTTGTTCTCGCCCCGCTACTTCACCAGCGAGATGTGCGGCCGCGAGTGGTTCGCCTTCCACGAGCGGGTCCTGCATGCCAAGGCCGCCGGCGCGGGCTCCGCGTCCGTCATCGTCCCCGCCCTGTGGACCCGCGTGGACTACGACCAACTCCCGGACTCCGTACGGCACATCCACCTCGACCACTCGACCTACGGCGACCGCTACGCCGCCAACGGGATCTACGGTCTGATCAAACTCAACCGGCTGCACGACGAATACGAGGAGACCGTGCTGGGCTTGGCGCAGCGGATCGTGCGGGTCGCCCACGAGTCACCGCTGCCGCCGAGCAGGCCCCGCAACTACGAGAGCACGCCCAGCGCGTTCAAGCCGCGCGGCTCGGGCCCCCGGCACATCCATCTCACCGTGGCCGCGCCGACCCGGGACAGCGTCCCCGAGTACCGCGACATCCGGCCGTACGGCGAGGACGCGCAGGACTGGAACCCGTACCACGGCGAGTCCACCCGTCCGCTGCCGTCGCTCGCCGAGGAACTCATCCGGTCCCTCGACTACCGGATCACGGTGTCCTCCTTCGACGACGAGGACACCGGGGAGTCCCCGACGGTGTCCGGCGGCAACTCCCCGGCCGGCAGCGGCGGTCACGGCGACGACGGTGATGACGGTGAGAAGGACGACAAGGCTGTGGTGCGGCCGGGCATCCTGCTGGTCGACCGCTGGGTGCTGACCGACGAGGAACGGCGGCGGCGGCTCAAGATCTTCGACTCGCACGCGCGGCCGTGGGTGAGTGCGATCGTCCCGTGGAACCGCCTCGACCTGCAGTGTCACAGCTCCGAGGGACGTCAGCTCACCGAGGAACTGGAACGCACCCTCCCCCTGATCCTCGACCGGGGGCGGCGCACCGACTGCCGGATCGCCGTGACCGGTGTGCCCACGCTCAAAGCCTTCACCGACGTACTCCCCGCCGTCGTGGCCCATACGACCCGGCAGTTCCTCAAGCACGCGGAGGCCCATCCGCCGCCGGGCCCGCACGTCCCGAGGCCCCGTCTGATGGGCCCCATCCAGCCGCAGTACCCGGAAGCGGGACCCCACAACGGAGGAGAAGCATGACGGCCGTGCAGAACGGACGCATCATCACCTTCTACTCGTACAAAGGTGGTACCGGGCGCACCATGGCCCTCGCCAACACGGCGTGGATCCTCGCCGCCAACGGCAAGCGGGTCCTGGCCGTCGACTGGGACCTGGAGGCGCCTGGCCTGCACCGCTTCTTCCACCCGTTCCTGGAGCCCAACGCGCTGGTGGCCACCACCGGAGTCATCAACATCATTCATGACTTCGCATGGGCGGCGACCACCGGTCCACAGCGCACCGGCGACTGGCAGGACGACTACGCGAACGTCGAGCAGCACGCCATCTCCCTCACCCCGGAACGGTTCGGGCTGAGCTTCAAGGCCGGCGGCTCGCTCGACTTCCTGTCCGCCGGCCGCCAGGACCGCGCCTACTCGGCGACCGTGTCCTCCCTGGAATGGGACAACTTCTACGACCGGCTGGGCGGCGGCGCCTTCCTCAAGGCGCTGCGCACCAACATGAAGAAGTCGTACGACTACGTCCTCATCGACAGCCGTACCGGACTGTCCGACAACGCGGACATCTGCACCATGCAGATGCCCGACGTCCTGGTCGACTGCTTCACCCTCAGCGACCAGTCCCTGGACGGCGGCGCCGCGGTGGCCCGCAGCGTCGAGGACGGCTCCCTCCCGCACCCGATCCGGGTACTGCCCGTGCCGATGCGGATCGACGAGGGCGAGAAGGACAAGGTCGACGCCGGCCGGTCGCTGGCCCGGCTGCGCTTCCAGGGGCTGCCCAAGGGGCTCAAGGGCGAGAAACTGGGCCCGGACGAGCAGACGGCGTACTGGGGAAGCGTCGAGATCCCCTACCGGCCCTACTACGCCTACGAGGAGACCCTCGCCACCTTCGGCGACGCGAAGGGCGACCCCAAGTCGCTGCTGTCCGCGTTCGAGCGGCTCACCCAGGTCATCACCGACGGCGACGTCACCTCGCTGCCGCCGATTCCCGAGCCGGTGCGGCTGCGCTGCCGCGACGCGTACCTCAGGCGGCGCCCGCTGACCAGCGCGGCCAATGTGGTCGTGGCCTACTCGGCGGAGAACCGGATGTGGGCCGACTGGGTCGAGTCGCTGCTCAAACGGGTCGGCTGCAACGTCGTGACGCACGACATCTCCGGCGGCCCCGTCGAGCGCTCGGACTCGGCCACCCGCACCGTGCTCCTGCTGTCGACCGCCTTCCAGAAGTCCCGGTACGCCGACACCGTCTGGCGCACCCTCACCGACACCGGCATGGAGTCCCCGCCCGGTACGACCGTTCCGCTCCGGGTCGACGAGGTGCGGCTGCCCGAGAGCTACCTCGACCACAACCCCGTGGACCTGCACCGGTTCGACGAGACACAGTGTGCCGCCGCGGTTCTGCGTGCCCTGGGGCTGCCCGGGCAGGCGCCGGAGGCGGGACCACACGCGGCCCGCTTCCCCGGCAACACTCCGGCGTATCTGAGCGCGCCGCAGCGCAACAACACGTTCACCGGGCGGGACGTCATCCTGGAGCGGATCCGCGACCAGCTCGGCGGCGGTGTCTCCGCCGGCCCCTCGCAGCCGCAGGTCCTGTTCGGGCTCGGCGGTGTGGGCAAGACCCAGGTCGCACTGGAGTACGTACACCGCTTCATGGGTGACTACGACCTGGTGTGGTGGACGTCCGCCGAGCACGAGGACGATGTGGTCGCCTCGCTCGCCGAACTCGGCACCCGTATCGGCGCGCCCGGCCGCGACGACATCACCATGGCCAGCAAGGAAGCCCGGCAGATGCTGTCCCGGGGCACGCCGACCAACCGCTGGCTGCTGATCTTCGACAACGCCGACGACCCGGCCGCGCTGACGCCGTACTTCCCGACCGGCGGCAGCGGGCACATCCTCATCACCTCCCGCAACCAGGCCTGGGCGCAACAGGGTTCGGCCCAGCTCGTCGACGTCTTCCTCCGCGAGGAGAGCGTCGAGCACCTCACCCGGCGGGCCAGGGGGCTGACCCCCGAGGCGGCCGACCAGGTGGCGCTGGCGGTGGGCGACCTGCCGCTGGCCGTCGAGCAGGCGGCGGCCTGGCTGGCCGAGACGGCCACGCCCGTCGAGACGTATCTGCGGCAGCTCGCCGAGCAGACCACCGACGTCCTGGACCTCAACCAGCCCGCCGACTACCCGAAGACCGTCGCCGCGACCTGGAACGTGTCCATCTCCCGGCTGAAGGAACGTTCTCCTGCCTCGGTACGCCTGTTGCAGCTGTGCGCGTTCCTGGCTCCGGAGCCGATCTCCTCCGACCTGCTCTACAGCAAGGAGATGATCGACGCCCTCAAGCCGTACGACCCGGCGCTCCAGGAGCCGCTGCTGCTCGGCCGGGTCGTCCAGGAGATCGGGCGGTTCGCGCTCGCCAAGGTCGACCAGGTCAGCAACAGCATCCAGGTCCACCGGCTGGTCCAGGCCGTGATCCGGGCCCAGTTGACCGAGGAGGAGCAGCGCCACGCCCGGCATGTCGTGCACACGGTGCTCGCGGGCGCCCGTCCCGACGGCGACGAGCCGATCGACGACCCCGAGAGCTGGCCCCGGTTCGGCGTCATCTGGCCGCACCTCACCGCCTCCGACGCCCGCAACTGCACCGAGTCCGAGACGCGCCGGCTGCTCATCGACCGGGTCCGCTACTACTGGAAACGCGGTGACTTCCCCAACGCGCAGAAACGCGCCGAGGACCTGCTGGACCACTGGAAGCCGCTGCGCGGCGAGGACGACGTGCAGTATCTGTACCTGCGCTGCCAGCTCGCCAACGTGCTCCGATCGCAAGGGCGTTACATCGAGGCCCGGGACATCGACACCGAACTGCTGGACCGCCAGCGCCAGGTCCTTGGCCCCACGCACCCGCACACGTACGTCACCACGTCCAGCCTCGCCAGCGACCTCGCCGCGCTCGGTGACTACCGGTCCGCGGTGGACCTCGCCCGTGCCGCGCACGACGGGTTCAGCGAGATCTTCCACGAGTCCCACCCCAGGACCCTCAACGCAGCCAACAACCTCGCCCTCGCCCTGCGCATGGTGGGCCGCTACGGCGAGGCCCGCGACCTGGACCAGGAGACGCTCGACCGGCGCCAGCGGGTACTGGGGCCGGAGCATCCCTACACGCTGGCCTCGGCCGAGGGGCTGGGCCGCGACCTGCGCGAGGTCGGCCGGTACGCGGAGTCGGTGGCGGTGCTGTCACAGGCGTACGACACGCACAAGCGGATCCTCGGCAAGGAGTTCCCGGGCACCCTGCGGTGCGCCAAGTCCCTGGCGGTGTCGCTGCGTCGGGCCGGGCAGTTCGAGGACGCCCGGCGGCTGACGACGGCGACGCAGGACCAGTACCGCAGCCAGTACAAGGAGCCGACGCCGGACTCGCTGGCCTGCGATCTGAACATGGCGGCCGACCTGTTCGCGGCCGACGAACGGGAGCGGGCCCGCGAGGTCGCCCGGGAAGCGCTGGCCAGATACATGGAGGTACCGGGCGAGGCCCACCCGTACACCCAGGCCGCGCTGAACAACCTCGGTATCTACCACTGGGGTTGCGGCGACACGGAGAAGGCGGACACGGTGTTCCGGCAGGTGCTGCGGCGCATGGGCGAGGTGTTGGGCGAGCAGCACCCGCACTCCCTGTTCTGCGGGGTCAACTACGCCAACGTACTGGCCGGCCAGGGCCGTCTCGACGAGGCCCGGGAGCTGGAGGAGAACGCTTTGGTCACCCTGCGTCAGATCCTGGGCCCGCATCACCCGGAGACCCTGGCCGTGGTCGCCAACTCCGCCCTGACACTGAGCGAGTTGGGCCACGAGGCGGAGGCGGAGCGGCGGCACGGCGAGGCACTGTCGGAGCTGCGGATGCTGCTCGGCGACGAGAACGGGATCACCCGGTTCGCCCACAGCAGGCGGCGGGTGTACCGGGACCTGGAGCCGCTGGCGGTGTGAGGCGGGGTGCGGGACGCGGGATGCGGTGAGGTACGGCACGGGTGCGCCGGCGACGACTGGTCGCCGGCAGCCGGCCAGGGCCCCCTGGACGAGTAAGTCCGAAGTCCCGTCGGCTTCACCTCCGAAGCCCACTGGCTGCGCTGCGCCCGCAAGCACCTGACCGGGATGTTCCCGTACCTGCCTCAGCGGTCCGGCTACAACAAACGCCTGCGCGCGGCGCACCGTGAAACGCTCCGACCTGGCCGGATGGGCCGGATACGGCTACTGCGCCAGCCACTCGCGGTTCTTCTGGGGGGCTGCGGCTGTACCTGGTGTGCACCCCGACAAGGGCTTCGCCGGCCGGGCCTTCGAACAGCTGCCGGCCGACCACGGCATCACCTTGCTGCGGCCTCCCGCAGGCGCGAGAAGGCCCGCTACGGCGAGCCGATGGTGAAGAAGGTCCGTCAGCTGATCGAGTCGGTCAACGACACCCTCAAAGGCCGGCTCGACCTGGAAGGCCACGGCGGGCGCAGCTGCGCGGGCGTCGCGGTCCGCGTCGCCCAGCGCATTCTGGCCATGGCCGCCGCGATCTGGCTGAACAACCTGACCGGCGCACCGATCACTCGATCGTTGATCGCCTACGACCACTGAGAACCCGTCTTTGCACCCTTGGTCAGGGTGAATCAGCTGAACGGCCAGTCCTCGTTGAGTGCCTGGCCAGCCTTGTCAGCCCGCCCGGGTTGGCCCTGGCGTCACCTTCGCCAGAACAGGTGGTGTGTCACGCCGCTCGGGCTGGGGACGACCTCCAGGTGGAACCGGTCGCGCAGCTCATCGGGGGACTCCCAGAGCCGTAGTCCGGACCCGAGCTTTACCGGCGAGACCGCCACATGCATGGTGTCGACGAGGTCGGCATCGAGGAACTGCCGGATGGTGGTGACCCCGCCGCCGAGTCTGACGTCCTGGCCCTGCGCCGCTTCCCGCGCCCGTTCGAGGACCGTGGCCGGGTCGCCGTCGACGAAGTGGAACGTGGTGTCGGAGAGCGTGAACGACGGACGCGTGTGGTGGGTCATGACGAACACCGGCGTGCGGAACGGGGGCTCCTCCCCCCACCAGCCGCGCCACTCGTAGTCCTGCCAGGGCCCGCGCTGGGGGCCGAACTTGTTGCGGCCCATGATCTCGGCACCGATGTTGCGTGCGAAGTCCCGCGTGAAGTAGTCGTCGAGGCCCCGGCTCCCGCCGGGATCCGTGCGCATGGGCCAGCTCGCCGTGGCTCCGGCCCAGGCGAACAGCCTCTCGGGATGGTCGTGGCCGAACGGCCGCTCAAGACTCTGGTGCTCACCGGCACCGATCCCGTCACTCGAGACGTTGAAGTTCATGACTCTCAGCAGTTGATCCACGGGTTTCCTCGTCAGGTCCTGTCACGTCATCGTGCGGCGAGGCGCCGCACATCATGACGTCGAACGGGACGTGGCCGGATCGACAGCGGCCCGCAACTATTGGCAAAGTTCGACGCCAAGTTCGACAAGCGGGACATCGAGAAGGAGTTGACGCTCCGGCCGTAGCGTCGTCGAGTGCCGGTTTGGCATCGAAGTCTGCCCTTGGGTACCTGGGATTCGAGCGAGTCGGCGAGTAGAACGGGCTGATCCTCCACTTCAAGGGAATGATCATGGCTTTCGCCAAGGAAGAAGGCGACAAACTCGCTGGACGCAGTTCTGTGGCCAAACCGCGCTCAGCGACTTCCGGCAGCCCTGCTGTTCAAAGGATTCTCGGACTGCAGAGCGGTGCGGGGAACGGCGCTGTCGTGCAGTTGCTCCGCCAGGCCGGGCATCCATGGGCCCAGGAGCGGCATCAGCACGGCCCCGCATGCGGGCATCAGGGAGAGGCATCCCCGGTCCAGCGTTCCGCGCGGGACGAAGCTGTCCAGCGGATCCCTGAGAGCGAGGGACACGCCCACGGGCACGAGGCCATGGCGGACTCCAGCCCGGCCGTTCAGAAGGCCTTGCTCGACGCGGCCATGGCGTCACCGAGCCGCTCGCTTCCCGAACCGCTGCTCGCGGAGGCGATGCCGTTCTTCCAGAACCCGAACCTCGCCGCCGCTCAACTCCACGACAACCCGGTGGCCCAGCGCGCCACGGCGGCCCTCGGGGCCCGTGCCATGACGGTCGGCACCCACATCTTCGCGTCCCCGCAGGTCGTCGCGGACAAGGGGGTCATGGGCCACGAGTTGAGCCATGTCAACGAGAACCTCAAGGGAACCCCCGAGACCGGTAACAACAACGGTGCCGGAGTCACGATCACCGACCCCAACCAGGGCTCGGAACAGAAGGCGGAGAGGGACGGGGCTTCCTTCGGTGCCCGTGGGGCGACCGCTCCGTCCGTCGTCACCCAGCGGGCTCTCACGCAGGACGTCGGCTCTGCGGCCGTCAACGAGAACGCGTCGACAGCGGGCGGAGCCGTGCAGCGTATGGAGAGCCCCTCGCGGGGCCGCCGGAGCAGCGGCGAGGGAGACTACGAGGCCGATGCCTCCGCCTCCGACTCTGGCGGATCGGTCCACGGCCGGGACAGCGACGGCTCTCCGGAGCGGCGGGAACTTCTGAGCCGCACGGAACAGGAGCTGGTGGCAGGGGGAGGGCTGGACGACCTCGTAGGACGGACCGAGAGGCTGGGCCTGGGCCCCTCGACGCTCCGCCGGATCCGGGCGATACACAACTCCGATTCCGAGGACCAGGCCCGGCCGGCACAACAAGCGGCTCCCCAAGGCCAGGCCCGGGCGTCGCAATCCTCGGAATCCGACTCCGATTCGTCGGCGGGTTCGGCCGAGGGGCTGCTTTCCCAACTGCCGGAGACCAACCTTCTGAGGCCGTTCCGCGACCTCCTCGTAGCCGAAGTGGGGAAGGGGAGTGGCAAAAAGCTGAAGGTCACGTTCCAGGTGCAGGGGACCAGCCCCAGGGGAGGCAGCGGTCACGCCTGGATCGAGATCACCGGATCAGACGGGGAGCAGACCTCGTTCGGCTTCTACCCGGAAGAAGGCGGGTACGAAAGGCTCAGCAGCGTGCAAGGCGGCGTGCACTGCCCGGACGGGTACAGCGGCCGCGGTCGTGCCACTCACCACGAGTCGAAGAAAGTGGCTCTGGAAGACGTCATCAAGGGTTACCAGATCGCCCATGACAGGGTCCTGGCCAACTACAACTTCACCCTGCACAACTGCTCGACCTTCGCGGGCGACGCGTGGAAGGCCATGACCGGCAAGGCCATCCCCCGGGAATGGTTCACCCGGTACGGCATGCTGAGCCTGGTCGTCGCGACCCCCCAGGGCGCCGCCGAAGGCCTGGAAGCACACCAGACGAGACGGCACCAGGAAAGGACTGGCCGCGGGCGCCGCTTCGCGGAAGGCCCCATGAGAGTTCTGGCACCCGGCGCGGAACAGGAGACCGCTCGGCATGCCGCAGCGATGTACTCCGAGAGCAGTTCGTCCAAGTCCTCCGACGAGGTGGACTGACCGACGCGACAGGCGACGCGGACGGGTCGCGGCGGTGGCCCGGTTCCGTTCCGGCGGAAGGCCACCGAGCCGTCGTCCCGCGACGGGGAGGCGGGTCAGACGTCAGGGCTTACTCGTCTAGGACTGAGTGGTGCCCGAGAGCAGCCAGTTGAGGGCGGTGGGCAGGGCGCGCAGGGACGCGAAGTGGGCCGCCGCCGGTTCCAGGACGGCCGTGGCGCGCGGGATACGGGCCGCGAGCCAGGAGGAGTGCGAGGCGGGCGAGAAGACGTCCAGCCCGCCGTGCCAGAGCAGCACCGGCACATCGATCTGTGCCGGGTCGAATCCCCACGGGCCGGTCAGCGCGAGAGCGTCGTCGATCCAGCCGTACGGTGAAGTGCGCAGTGCCTCGAGGTAGTTGCGCAGGAGCATCGACCGGATGGTGTTGTCGGAGACGATCATCCGGTCGTCGTCGGTGAGTTCCGTGCGCAGTTCTTCGAGGAGCTTCGCCGGATCGCTGCGGATGGCCGCCGACCGCGGGATGAGCCGGGCCGCGAACCGCTCCGGATCGGTGAACGCCGTCCTGAACTCGTTGACGTTGGAGGGGGCCATCCCGGCGAACCAGTCGAGCCCTTCCGCGTCTCTCGGCGCGAGCCCGACCAGTGCGGCGGCCCGGGTCACCCGGTCCGGCAGCAGAGCGGCGCAGGCGAGGGCGTGCGGGGCGCCGCCCGATCGCCCGGCAACGGCGAATCGGTCGATCCCGAGGGCGTCGGCGACCACGGAGACGTCGTTCACCACGTCGCCGATCCGGCGCCCCGCCTTGCGGTCCGAACCGCCGTATCCGGGACGGTCGTAGCTGATGAGGCAGGCGCCGCGCTGATACAGGAACATCGCGCGGGGCCGGGGACCTACCCGGCTGCCGGGTGTGCCGTGCAGGAGGAACACGGGGTGTCCGTTCGGGTCCCCCGAGATCTCGACCCGTAAGCGCCGCCCGTCCGCGGTCCGCACATGGTCCGCCACCACCGCCGCGTCCCCCTCCCCCTGGCCGGCTCACTCGACCGGGACCACGCTGCCCGATCCCTGCCCGGATGCACAGAGGGCGAAACGGGTATGTCCGGCACGGGACGTCCGAGCCCAGGTCGGCCGGCCCCACCTCCTGCCTCCTGACCTCGCCCTTACCCCCACCTGGCACACTGGCCGCACCCGGAGAAGGAGCAACCACATGTCGATGGTCGGCAGCCTGCGCAAAGTGGCCCGCCTGGCTCGGCGTGGGCGGCAACGGGTGGATCTCAGTCACCCCGCCCGGTCACCGCTCGGCTCGACCGTCGTCAACTGCGTGATCTACCGCGAGGGTGTACGCCAGCCCACCGCGCCCACCGTCGAGGAGTCCGTCGCCCGCGTCCGCAAGCACAACCGCGGTTTCGTCTGGCTCGGCCTGCACGAGCCCTCCGAGACGGAGTTCGCCCGCGTAGCCGAACTGTTCGGGCTGCACCCGCTCGCCGTCGAGGACGCGGTCCAGGCCCACCAGCGTCCCAAGGTGGAGCGGTACGGCGATGTCCTGTTCTCCGTGTTCAAGACGGTCTGCTACGTCGAGCACGAGGAGCTCACCGCGACCAGCGAGGTCGTCACCACCGGCGAGATCATGGTCTTCGCGGGCCCCGACTTCGTGGTCACCGTCCGGCACGGCCGGCACGGCTCCCTCGGTCCGCTGCGCGAGGAGCTGGAGTCCGACCCGGCGCAGCTCGGCAGGGGGCCGGCCGCGGTGCTGCACGCCATCGCCGACCATGTCGTCGACGACTACCTGAACGTCACGGACGCCGTCCAGGACGACCTCGACCAGGTCGAGTCGGACGTGTTCTCCCCGCAGAGCCCGCGCACCGCCGACGCCGGCCGTATCTACCAGCTCAAGCGCGAGCTGCTCGAACTGAAGCGGGCGGTGGTCCCCCTCGGCCGCCCCCTCCAGCAGCTGGCCACCGAGCCGATGCCGTCCGTCGAGCCGGCGATACAGGCCTACTTCCGGGACGTGTCCGACCATCTGATGCGCGCCACCGAGCAGATCCACGCCTTCGACGCCCTGCTCGACTCGATCCTCCAGGCCCACCTCGCGCAGGTCACCGTCGGCCAGAACGAGGACATGCGGAAGATCACCGCGTGGGCGGCGATCGTCGCCGTACCGACCATGGTCTGCGGGATCTACGGCATGAACTTCCAGCACATGCCCGAGCTGCACTGGCGCTACGGCTACCCGGTCGTCCTCACCGTCATCGCCGCCGCCTGCTTCTTCGTACACCGCGGTTTCAAACGCAACGGCTGGCTGTGAACACCGCCCAGCGCCCGCCCGTACCTCCTGTCGAGTCGTACGTCCGCCGTACCGCCCGACCAGGAGCAGCTCAGTGTCCCAGCAGCAACCCCGCCGGCCGTCCTCCCGCAGGGGCGTCGCGCTCGCCGCGCTCCTGACGGCCGTCGCCCTCCCCCTGGCCACCGCCTGTACGTCGGACTCCGGCACGGACTCCGGGAAGAAGGCGTCGCCGTCCGTGTCGGAGTCCATGCCCGCCGCCCCCGTGGCGGCCGTGGTCGCGCCGGCCAAGGTCGAGGTGATCGCCAAGCTGACGGGCTGCGAGGTGACGATCCGCACCGACGCGAAGGAACTGCGCGAGGGCGTCTGTCACACCGCCGACGGCGACTACCTGATCACGACGTTCCCCGAGGAGAAGTACAAGCTCATCTGGCTCGACAGCGCGGCCATCTACGGCGGCAAGTACCTGGTCGGCACGAAGTGGGTCATCAGCGCGCCCCCGAAGCTCCAGGAGTCACTGCGCCAGAAGGTCGGCGGCACCTTCGAGGACCTGAACGACCACGACGCCCAGAACTAGGACTTCGTGCCCGCCGACGCCGGTTGCGGCTCGTAGTCGCTGATGACGTACGTCTGCTCGTCGTCGACCGCGTTCTCCTCCGGGTCCAGGGTGATCCGGACGGGGTGCCCGTCGGGCGCGTACTCCGCCTCCGCCGTGTCCGCGCCCTCGTCGTGGGCCCGTTCCAGCTGGTCCAGCAGACCGCCGATGGTGGGTACCTCCTCCGGCGCCCGCCGCACCTCGCCGCGCCCGCTCTCGTCGAGCCCGACCACCTTGGCGACCTTCCCGTCCCGCACCGTCACCCGGAACGTGCCGATGAGGCTGCGCTCCCCCTCGCTCGACGTCAGCGTGTAGGCGTACGCGTCGGGCTCGTCCCAGGACTCCGCGAACGACGAGAACGAGGAGGTGGGGGTGGGCGAGTCCGTCGACGAGCCCTGTCCCGACGCCCCGGCAGCCTTTTCACAGGCGACGACCGTGCACATCAGCCCCCCGACCAGCACGACGGACGACAGCAATCGGACCGAAGCCATGGTGATCCCCCTGAACAAACAAACGAACGAGTCCCGACTATCGCTACGACGCGTATTCGCCGGAAAACGTTCATCGGAGCGCCGAACGCTCTCAGGCCGCGCGGTCCTGCCCGCCCGCTGCCGGGTCCGTCGACACCTCGGCGATCTCCGCGAGAAAGGCGTCCACGAGGTCGTACGCCCGCTGTCGTGACTCCTCGCGCCGGGCGCGGGTCTCCGCGAGCAGTCGCTCCGGGTCCTCACCGTGTGCCCTGGCCTCGGCCCGGCCGCCCGCGTCCAGCCACTGGAGCAGGGTCTCCTCGTCGAGCTCGGGATGGAACTGCACTCCGAGGGCCCGGCCGGCCCGGAAGGCCTGCGGACCGACCGCGCTGCGGGCCAGCTCCACCGCGCCCGGCGGGACCGTGAACCGGTCGAAGTGCCACTGGAACCAGGGACCCGCCGGAATCAGCCCGGGCACGTCCGACTCGACGGCCGTCCAGCCGATCTCGTGCCGGGGCGCCACCTCGACGCTCCCCCCGAGGGCGGTGGCGAGCGCCTGTGCCCCGAAGCAGATGCCGAGCACGGGCAGTTCGGCGGCGTACGCGGTGCGCAGCAGCTCCAGTTCGCCGTCGATCCAGGGCGCGACAGAGGCCCTGTCGTAGACCGACCAGGGCGCGCCGAGCAGCACGACCAGGTCGTAGCCGGCCGGGTCGGGGAAGGTGAACTCCACGCCCGGGCTGTCGTACCGCTCGGCCGGTACGACCATCAACTCGTCGATGTCGTAACCGAGTTGGGCTATCCGGTCGCCAACGGGACCGGACAGCGAGAGATGGTCGTGATGTATGACGAGGGCGCGCACGGGGTTCTCCACTTCTGACGACAGGGCGAGGGCAGGGTCGAGGTCGGGGTCCCACGACACCATGTCGCTCGGCACCGAATTGTACGAACCGGCCCGCCTCGGTCGCGGTCATGGTCGTACGCTCACCGATTGCACGGCAAGGGGCCGGCGGTGTCCGGCGACGGGCGGGCGGGGAGCGGTGGGGCGGGTCCGGGTTCAGGTCCGGTTCGGGCAGCCGCAGGACGCCCGGACGACCAGGCGGGACGGGAAGCGGCGGGTGCGGTCGGTCTCGCCGGGTGTCCCCGTGTCCAGGTCCGGATCGAGGGCCATGTCCACCGCCTTGCGGGCCATCGCCTCGCGGTCGGAGGCGACCGTCGTCAGCGGCGGGTCGGTCATCGCCGCCTCCCTGACGTCGTCGAAGCCCACCACGGCCAGTTCGCCCGGCACGTCGACGCCCAGTTCGCGGGCCGCCCTCAGCAGGCCGATGGCCTGGTCGTCCGTCGAGCAGAACACGGCGGTCGGCCGGTCGGGGGCGGCGAGCAGGCGCAGCGCGGCCTCGTAGGTGTCGTACCGGTTGTAGGGGGCGTGGAAGAGGAGCCCGCCGGTGGGGCGGCCGGCGTCCGCCATCGCCTTGCGCCAGCCCTCGACATGGTCGGCGACGGGATCACCTGCCACGGGATCCGCCTCGGGACCACCCAGGCAGGCCACGGCGGTGTGACCGTGCTGGAGGAGATGCCGGGTGGCCATCCCGGCGCCCTCGACATCGTCCGTCACCACGGCGAACTTGCGTACGGACGCGGACCGTTCGTGCATCAGCACGACCCTGGTGTCCATGGTGTCCAGCTCCGCCGCGATCCGGTCACCGAGCCCCAGACTCACCAGGATCAGCGCCGACACCCGCATCCCCAAAAAGGAGTGAAGGTAACGGAGTTCGCGCTCCTCCTGGTAATCGGAGTTGCCGACGAGCACCATTTTTCCCCGGTCGGCGGCGGCGCGTTCCAACGCGTGGGTGATTTCCCCGAAATATGGCTGACGGGCGTCCGGAACGATCAGCCCCAGCAGGTCCGTACGGCGACTGGCCATGGCCTGGGCCACCCGGTCGGGCCGGTAGCCGAGTTCCCTGACGGCTTCGAGAACGCGTCGGCGTTTCTCCGCGGAGACGGGCCGGGGGCCATTGTTGACGACGTAACTCACGACCGCGCTGGAAGTTCCCGCGAGCCTGGCGACGTCGTCGCGTGTCACCTTTGTCACCGGGTGAGTCTACGGGCGTCAAATACCCTGCTGGAAAGGACCGTTGGCTTTCGGCCAGGGCACCGAAACGGGTTCACGGATGCCTCGTGCCGGGCATCGTGAGGACAGGACGGGACAGGACGGGTCGGGACAGAGTCAGGGCGGGACGGCAGCGGCGCCGGCCCGTCGGGTCGCGTACCGGCCAGGGGGCGTCGACGAGCCGGGCGGAAGGCTGGTGTGCGGCTTTTCCCTCGGCACCTGGGCCCCTGGCATTCTTCTGCCCCACAGGCGGTCACACCCGTACCGCCGGGGGGAACGTCTCCGGTCGCGCCGGACAGCGCGTGGGGGCGGAGCGGAGGGGGGACAAGGCCATGGGGACATCCTTGCGTACCCGTTTGCGAAGGCTGCCCGAGGTGGTCCCCGGGATCGTGCTCGGCTCGGCGGGCCTGCTGGCCGTCGGTGTGCTGGCCGGTCTGGTGGTGGACGTCTCGGCGCTGGTGCGTTCCGACGGTTATGCGCTCGGGGCGGCGCTGCTCCTCGCGGTCGGGCTGTACGGGAGCACGTACTCGATCGATCTCAGGGCGCTGCGGGCCGATCTGACCGGTGTGGTGGCCGCGGTCACCCTGGGGGTGGTCCTGAAGGCCGGGCTGATCGCCGGCACGATGATGCTGGTGTTCCGGCGGCCCGAGTACCTGGTGCTCGGTGTCGCCGTCGCCCAGATCGACCCGCTGTCGGTGGCCGCCCTGACCGGCAGGGGGCGGATGTCGCCCCGCGCCCGGTCGCTGCTGACGGCGTGGGCCTCGTTCGACGACCCGATGACGGTCCTGCTGACGCTGTATCTGGCGGGGTACGCCTATACGGCGGCGGGGCACGAGGGCACCCCCGAGATCAGCCGGGGCGCGGGCGGCGACTACGCGACCGGGCTCCTCTTCAACGCCGTGCTCCTGGCCGCCGTGGTGCTGTTGTGGTGGGTCGGGCGGCGGGCGGTGTCACGGTTGCCGGACGTCGTGGCGGTCCGGCGCACGAAGGCGGGCGGCGCGGTGCTGCTCGTCGGGGCGATGCTGGTGCTCGCGGCGCTGAACCAGCTGATGCTCGGGGTGGCGCTGGCCGGTCTCGTGCTGCGTGCCACGGTGCTGGACAAGGCGGTCGGCCGGGCGGTGGGCGGCGCGTTCCTCGCCGCGTTCCTGACGCTCGGGCTGCTGCTCGCGCACGGGGTGCGGCTGTGGCCGGGGGTCGTGCTGGGCGTTGCTGCGTTCGCCGCGCAGGCGGTGGTCGCGCTGGGCGTACTGCCCTTGTTCGTACGTGGGTTGGAGCGCAGCGACCGGATCGCGCTCGGTCTCGGCCAGCAGAACGGCATCACGGCCGTGCTGATCGCCCTGACCCTGGAGCGGGACTTCCCGGGCACCGCCGCGACCGTCGGGCCGGCCGTCATCACCGTCAACCTGCTGTACGGCACCTCGCAGGCGCTGCTGGCTCATCCGCCCCGCCGACGGCGGACGCGTGCCGGCCGGGAACTCCCCGCCGACTCCGAGCGTCACTCTCCGTACGACCAGCGGGCGGAGGACGAACAGCCGGTGCCGTGACCGGAGTTCGGGATGTTCCGGAGTGCGGGGTTCCGGTGGCCCGGAAATGTGGGACAGACGGCGACCGCGGGGAATGCAAGACGTACGAGACACAGCAGGCGTGTGCAGGGCCGGCACCGGACGGGGGAGACGCTGATGAGGCAGGCGAGGAGATCAGGGGTGCGAGGGGTGCCCCGCGACGGCACCCGGCCGCCGGTCCGGAACACCACGAGCGCCCGGAGCACTCGGGTCACTCGGGGTACCGCTCCCCCGGGCCGCCGGCCCCGCGCACGGCACGCCTCCCGGGCGGCGACCGGGGCTGTCCTCCTGCTGCTGGCCACCGGTACCGCGCCGGCCTTCGCGGCGGCCGCCGGGGGCGTCGACTCCCCTGAGCGGGATGCCCAGTTGGTGTACTGCCTCGACCCCGTGCACCGCACCGACCTGCTCACGGCGGCGGTCAGGCTGGGGCTGTTGAAGGACGACGCGAAGGTTTCGCCGGAGCGGTGGGCCAAGGTCCACGACGAGGACTTCGGGCGGGCCTGCACCGCGCTCATGGCCGCCGAGTCGGACACCCCCGCGTCGGCCGCGCAGAAGGACGGGGGCGGCGGCGAGGACGGCTGGTTCGTGGCCCTGCTGAAACAGCTGCCCCTGCTCCTGGCGGGTGCGGTGCTCACCCTGTTCGGCCAGTCCTACGAACGCGGCCAGTCCGAACGGCGTGCAATACGGCAGGAGTTGGGGACCACGGAAAGCGCCTACCGGGCGGCCGTACGGGAGTACCTCGCTCACTACCGGCAGACCGACCGGGCGGACCACACGGCGGTGCGTGCCGCACGGGACGCGCTGGCCCTCGCGCTGGCCCGGGTGCCCGATCCCCCGGCCCGGCGTGCGGCGGCCGAGCGGCTCGCCGGCGGGCTGCCGCTGGCCGAGCCGTTGCCACAGGCCAACGGCCCGTACCTGACCGTCCCGCAGACCCGCACTCGTACCGCCGACAGCGAACAGGAGTCCGTGGACCGCTGGCTGCGCTCCCTGGCCGAGCTCAACCGCGCTTCCCTGTACTGGCGTTGGCGCACGGTCCGAAACCGGCCGGTGCCCGCCGGGACAGCGGGAACGGGGGACGCGGAATGACCGTGGCGCAGGACGAGTACGACGAGAACCCGTTCGGCGTCTTCCTGCCGGAGATCAGGGACCTGCTGCCCGCGGGGCACGCCCGGCCGCAGGACGACCATCCGCTGGTGCCGTGGAAGGACAAGAGTCATGCCCACCAGTGGGTGGACGTCGACCACGCCCGGGAGCAGCTCGACCTGTTCGAGGAATGTCTCCGGGCCCGGCTGACCGGACTGCTGCTGCCGGACGTGGGCGGGCACCTGGTCGTGGTGACCGGGCCGGTGGGCATGGGCAAGACCACCCTCATCCACCGGTGTGTGCACCGGGCGCGCGACTACTTCCTGGAACTCGCGGAGAGGTTCACGGAAGAGCAGCGGCCCCACCTCGCACCACGTCCCATCGTGGCGATGGCCGGGGGATACGTGAACGGCGGTAAGGACGTCAGCTGGGACGGCAGCGGCCACTTCGCCAGCACCAGGAACATCAACGCGGCCATACGCGACAAGCTCGTCGAGACCCTGAGGGACGAGTTTCGGGGAACACCGCTCGACTCGTCGATCACCGGGGACGACATCCGCGTGGCGTTCAGGGGCATCAGCAGACTGCTCGTCCAGCACAACAGTCTGCTGTTCGCCATCCTCCCGCACATCGACTGGCGGGACGCCGGTGGCGAGGTGCGGACGAACTTCCTCAAGACCTGGCTGAGCCACGCACAGAGCCGGATCGTACTGTTCGTGGAGATGAGTCACCAGGACCGGAGTACGGCGCGCGAGGTGATCGCGGGACTGCCCCGGGAAACGGCGGTCACCCTTCTCTCGCTCGGTTCACTCGCCACGGAGGACACCGTGAAGTTCACCGAGGCCGCCCGCGGCGGCCATCCCGACCGCGAGGACGAGCCGCCGCCCGCGATTCCGGGGCAGGTCCGGGGCCCGAAGCCGGACTCCGACCCGTGGCGCGACGCCGACGTACGGTATCTGCGCCAGCAGTGTTTCCGGATCGCCGAGCGGCAGCGGCTCGCGGACGGCCGGGTGCGGGTGACCGCCCGTCATCTCACTCCGCCCGGCCTCGACATCGCGGGGCTGACCCGCGACGACTTCAGACCCGACTAGCCGCAGGACTCCCGACGCGCGCGTTCCACCCGTACACAGGAACGTAGACAGGAACCGAACAGATGTCCCCGATTCCCCGCTAGCCGCTCCCAAGGCCGACACCGGACACAAGAGGAGTGCCGACGTGACGCCGACCAGTGGACACACCTGGCACCGGAACCCCTTCCCGCTGATCCCTGTCGTGCGCCTGGGGCCCTCGTCCGACCTGGGGGAGGCGCAGGTCCGGGCCGCCAACTCGGGCAACGCCCACATCGACACCCCGCTGATCACGGACATCGAGGCGCTGGTCGACGACTACTTCGCGCCGCCCGCCGCCGGTGGCCGCCGGGGCCGGGCGATCGCCCTGGTGGGTGAGTTCGGCCTCGGCAAGAGTCATGCCCTGCGCCGGACGTACCAGACGATGCAGACGCGGCACCCCGAGGCGGCTACCTGGATCGTGGACGAACCGGCGCAGGACATGGGGCGGCTCTACCGCGACCGGCTGCGCGGACCCGGCGACACCGAGCAGGGCAAACGGTCCTTCGAGGAGCTGGTGCGGGACTACTACGCGTATGTGACGGCCGGCTGGGTGGGCACCGATGACGACGACCCGCGTCGCGGCACCCTGGAGGACATCGCGGCCGGGCTGCTGCGCCGTGAGCTCGACCCGGACAAGGTCGTCTCCGCGCTGCGCTACGACCCCGAGGTGATCCACGCCGATCTGCGCGGCAGGCTGGGCGACGTCACCGAGCACCGCAGGTTCTCCACCGCGCTCGCCCTGCTCCTCGAACCGCCGTTCAACCGGATGGTGTGGAACTGGCTGAACGGCGCGGAGCCCGCCGAACCACTGCGTGAGCGCGGCATCATCGAGGCGATCGGCCCCGCGGGCGAGCACCCGGACCTCGCGGCCGGCATCGACCGGGTCTTCGACGCGCTGGCCGTGCAGGGCTTTCTGCACGGCCGGGTCTCACGGCCGTACGTCCTGCTTCTCGACTCGCTGGAGAAGGTGCTGGACTGGCCGGACGCCAACCGGCGGGCGTTCATGGACGCCTTCGAACGCCTCATCAACATCTACACGAGCCTCGGCGGTCTGCTGGTGTTCTGCACCTCGCCCGACGGACTGCGGGCGCTGCGCCAGAGCGTGCACGAGCGGGTGGTGCAGTTGTGGCCGACGGGGCTCGACGAGAACCGTACGAGGGAACTGGTGGCCGGCTATCTGGCCACCGGCGACGAGGCGACCGGCACAACGACCGGCGATGAGCCGCCGCCCACCGGGCCCTTCGACGACGAAGCCATGCGCCTGCTCCACGAGTTGACCGAGGGCGTGCCCCGCGAGGTGCTCAAGACCTCCCGGCTCGCCTGGCAGCTCAGCGAGGAACCCGCGGCGGCCGATGACACGAACGCCGACGAAACGAACAGGGAGCCCGTGGTGCGCCGGGTGCCCGGTGCGACGATGCTCAGGGCGGTCCGGGAGCTGCACGAGCGGGTGTCCTACCAGCGGGTCAGGGGCGATGTGCACGACGCCCTGGACCTGGGCCAGTGGCGGATCGCCTCGCGTGATCCGGTGCCGGCGAGGCTCACGCGCTCGGCGGGCGGCCGGGAGGAGGTCCTGTACTGGCTGTCGCCGGCGCCGAACGCCTACATCGCGGTGGTCTACGCCCGCTCCCTGCTCCTCGCCGACGACGTCGAACGGATCGTCACGCAGGTGAACGGGCTGCGCGGGGCGGTGCGCCCGGGGCGGTTCGAGGCGCTGCTGGTGGTCAACGGGCTGGTGTCGCACGCGATGCAGGACCGGCTCGGCCGGTCGATCGGCTCCCGCCCGCTGGTGTACCGGCAGGGCGGGTTCCCGAAGAAGGTGAACGAGGCGCTGCTGCAGTTGGAGCGGCGGCTCGTGGAGGAGGGCCGGGAGGAGGATCTCGCCGAACTGGGCGAGCGGATGCGCCGGAACCTGGCGCAGCAGACGGCCCATCTGGACGAGATGCGGCGCAACCTGGCCGCGATGACGCTGGAGGTGCGTCCGGGCGCGACGGGGGCGCCCGGCGGGGCCGCACAAACCGTTCACGCGGCGCCCGACTCGCCGCCGACCGAGGAGCTGCCGGGCCCGGTGTGGCGCCGGTTCCGGGACGCGCTGGCGATGCTGGAGTCGGTGACCCGGCGGGTGGCCGGCCGGACCATGAACCGGCGGACGGCGGCGAGCGCGGCGGAGCTGAGCGTGCTGGGCTGCGCGACGCTGGTGCGGGCGCTGACGGAGGACTTCCGGGGCGCTGTCGCGACCTGGGCCCGGGCGGCGACGCCGGGTACGCCGACCGAGGTCCAGCTGAGCGAACTGCGCCGGATCTGCCGGGAGTACGAGAGCGCGGTCGAGGTGCTGCCGGTGCATCTGCTGGGCACCGCCGAGCACCAGCACCCGTTGACGCCGGCCCGCACGGTGGAGGTGCTGGCGGAGGAGGTGTGGGGGACGCTGAGCGCTCCGGCTGTGCCCTAGCTGTTCCCTGGTACGGGTGTTCAGCGGGGCGGCGGTACGGTCACGCCGCCCGTGGTCCGGGCGAGGTCCGCGAGCCGCCGTTCGGCGTTGCCCACCTGCCGCTGGTCGAGGGTGACGCCGAGGAGGAAGGCGCGGGGCGAGGTCCAGTGGACGTACACCGCCCCCTCCTGGACGTCGAGGACGAGCCGTTCGACGGAGGCGCCGCCGCCCGGGGGCGGGGCGATCAGGTCGAGCGCGTCCTTGAGGCGGATCAGATGGCCGCGCAGGCTGCGCGAGAGGTCGCGGTAGGCGGTCCGCCGGGTGCGCACACTGACGTCCATGAAGCGCGGGCCGAGTTCCTGGCTGTCGAAGACGTCACCGACACAGACCAGGGTCCAGTCCCGGTAGTAGCCCGCGTACTGGAGGTCCGTGGTGTTCACATGGACGCGCCACAGGTCGCGCAGTCGCTGTTCGTACACGGGGTCGGGGGCGGCGGCCGTACCGAAGTCGACATGGGGGACCGCCGGCGCCTCCCCGCTCTGGAGATGGGCCTTGGCCTGCACGTCACCGCCGAGCAACTCGTCGGGCAGTCCGTGGACTTCGGTGCGGATACGGGTGACGAGGTCGTTCATCGCCTCGTCCATGTCGGGCACGGCGTCGGGTACGTCCGTCACCGCCGCCAGGAACTCGTCGGGCCGGGCCCGGCCGCCCCACAGCCCGGCGCGCGTGCCCGCGAGGACCGTGCGCATCAGCTCGCCGGTCTTCAGCGGGCGCAGGACGGCGCCGAGGTCCTGGACGCAGAGCAGCAGCCTGGAGCCGGGCAGCGACTCGTTCTGCGCGTCGTCACCGATCTCCGTGATCAGGCTGGAGAGCGGGGCGCGGTCCGCTCTCAGCACGGCGAAGTCGAGGATGCCGTTGCTGTAGTGGGCCAGGGAGCGGATCGCGGGCGTCCGCGCGACGGTCTCCTCGCACAGCGCGGTTATCAGTCCGTGGCGCTTGGAAGTCCAGTGGGACTCCTTCAGCGTGGTGCTCCGGAACGGTACGGGGGCTGCCACGGGTGCTCACCTCTCGCTGGTGGGTGCGGTGCGGGTATTGGGCTTGCTCGGGCGGGAGCTTGCCGTTCGGTGCCGTGCTGGTCGGCGGCTGCCGGATCGGGGGCTTGCCGGGTCGGCGCCCTGCGGGTCGGGGGCTGCCGGAGCGGGGGCTTGCCGGGCGATGGGCGGGGGTTGGTGTGTGGGTGGGGTTACACGTCGGGGAGTTCCAGGTCGATGTCGTAGCCCGAGGGTGGGGTGGGGCGGGTGGGGTCGGTGCCGGTGAGGCGGTCCAGGTGGGCGGCGACCCGGCGGCCGCCTACGCGGTGGGCGATGCCCAGGTCGCCGAGGCGGGCCAGGGCGGTGCGGGCGAGTTCGACGGCCTCCTCGTCGTTGCCCGCCGAAGCGAGCGTGGCGGCAAGGGAGTTCTCCGCTACGGCGACCCAGGGATGGGCCCGGCCCAGCTTGTGGGTGAGGAGGTTGAGCGTGCCCCGGCCGACCTCCTCGGCCAGCCGCAGTTCGCCGCCGGCCCGCAGATAGACCCCGTGGCGTACCTGGGCCACGCCCGTGTAGGGGTGCCCAGGGCCGAACCAGCGGGCCAGGGTGTCCACGCACTGCCGGGCCTGCTGTTCGGCCTCCTCCGCCTTGCCGAGGGCGTGCAGGTCGGCGGCGTAGCTGAACCTGCAGCGCACGGTGTCGAAGCGGTCGGGGCCGAACCTGTCGACGTACAGGCCGAGAGCCCGCAGGTCGCGTTCGTGGGCGAGTTCGTAGCTGTAGAGGGGGTCCTTGAAGGCGGGGAAGCCGTCGGCGAGCCGGCGTTCGCTGACCGCGAGGCCGACCTCGGTACGGAGCCGGACGAGGTCCCAGCTGTCGCCGTGCCGGCGCAGTTTCTGGCGCAGCAGGTCACGGGCCTCACCGTCGCGTCCGGCGGCGCGGTACAGGTAGGCGAGCAGTTCGGCGGCGTTCCAGGCGACGGGGTCGTCCGTGCCGCCGACGGCCTGGCGGTAGCGGAAGCGGTCCTGGATCGCGGCCAGGGCGGGGGCGACCCGGCCGGTGAGCGCCTCGGTGAGGGCGAGGTTGTGCTCGGCCTGGATGGTGGCCGGGTGCTGCGGGCCGAGCAGCAGGGTGAGGCCCGCGAGGACGGGCCGCAGTTGCAGCAGGGCGTCGTCGAAGCGGCCCAGCGCGCGCAGGGTGGCGGCGTAGGAGTCGGCGGAGAGCAGGGTGCGCGGGTGGGTGATGCCGAGGAGTCGGCGGTGGCCGCGCAGGGCGTCCTGGGCGATCTGCCGGGAGAGGTCGTAGTCGCCGCGCAGCCGGTGGGCGCGGGCGACGAAGTTGAGCAGCCGCAGGTACTCGGGTGACTGCTCGTCACCGTTGTTGCCGGCGTCGTTGGCGTTGCTGCCGTCGCCGTCGTCACTGCCTTCACTGGCGTCGCTGTCGTCGACTCGCCACTGCTCACGGGCCCGGTCGGCGATGTCGAGGAGGCGGTCGAGGTCGGCGGCCTCGGCGCGCTGGCTGAGCGCGCCCAGGTGCCGCAGCAGCGAACGGCGCACCCGTGGCCGGGGGTCCTCCCACAGGCGCAGTGAGAACACCTCGCGGGCCCAGTCGGGGGGCAGGTCCGCCCCTTGCGAGGCGTGTTCGGACAGGACGCTGCGCAGCACGGACTCGATGTGCGCGCGTTCGGCGGGGTCCATGCCGGCCCGGATCAGGTCGCGCAGCCCGTGGTGCTGGACGAGCGGCTGCCGGGTGCGGTCGAAGTCGACGTCCAGCAGGCCCACTTGGGCCAGGGCCCACAGGGCGACGCTCACCATGTGCTCGTCGGGCAGCAGGACCTCGGTGCCGGCGGGTGCGGGCGTCGACGACTCGTCGTCACGGGCGAGTTCGGACAGGATGCGGCGCGAACGCAGCAGCTCCAGGCCCATGCCCCGGCCGGTGAGCAGGGAGGCGGCCCCCAACAGCCAGCCCACGGCGTCGCGTTCGGGGCTCTCGGCGCCCCAGGCGAGCGCGCCCGGCGTGGTCCGTACGACACGCTGGGCGACCCGCACCATCACGGCCACCGGGGACACCGCGTCGGTGGTGCGCAGCAGTTCGGTCTTGCCGGCGCGGTACTCGGCGAGGACGTCACCGACGGCGGCGCGGACCGCGGCGTCCTGGTTCATGTGGTCGTCGCGGCGGTGCGCGGCGGTCCGCTCGGCGAGGCAGTGGGCGGCGAGGTGCAGGGCCTGCGGGACGGAGTCGACGACGCTGCCGATCTGCCGGGCCTGCCGCTCGCTGATCTCCGGCACCTTCTCGGCGAGCAGCGCGCGGCTCTCCTCGGCGTCCATCGGGGCGATGGCGAGGGGCCGCAGATACGGCGGCC
This sequence comes from Streptomyces sp. NBC_01390, assembly GCF_045040105.1. Taxonomy (NCBI): domain Bacteria; kingdom Bacillati; phylum Actinomycetota; class Actinomycetes; order Kitasatosporales; family Streptomycetaceae; genus Streptomyces; species Streptomyces sp. NBC_01390. The sequence goes on from NZ_CP109551.1 coordinate 3,908,891, forward strand.
GTACGTCCTCGGCGGGGTCGCTCCCGGCCGGCGCGGTCCGGGCGGTGATGAGGACGTGCCCGCGCTCGTGCGGTACGGGCAGCAGGCCGTGCAGCTCGGCGGGGTCGGTGACACCGTCGTAGACGATGAGCCAGCTGTCCGCGTCGGCGCCGGTGCGGGAGAGCCGGGACAGCAGCCGGGAGATGCCGTCCTCGTCGGTGCCGAGCCGGTCCTCGGGTGTGCCCAGGCGCCCGGCGAGCCGGCCGAGGCCGCGCTCGACGCGGCCGCGTTCCCAGGCGCGCACCCACCACACCACGTCGTACGAGGCGCCGACCCGGTGGCACAGTTCGTACGCGGTGTCGCTCTTGCCCCAGCCGCTGGGGCCGTGCAGCACCAGGCACGCGCCCTCGCGGGCGGCGCCCCGCAGCTCCTCGTGCAGCGTGCCGAGGAGTGCGGCGCGGTCCACGAAGGCGTTGTTGCGCGCCCCCACGTTGGTGGTCTCCGGCAACCGCGGGAACCCGGCCCCGGCCCCGTCGCCGCTGTCACCGGGTTCGGACGCGCCGAGGCCGAGACCGGTGTACAGCAGCCGCAGCGCCTGGTCCTCGGTGGTGTCGCGCAGGTCGATCCGCTCGTGGTGGGCGGCTTCGATGTGCGGGAACGGCTCGTCGACGAGGAGGACGCGGACGTCGGCGTGGGAGAGGGAGCCGATCTGTTCGAGGAGCGTGTCGTCGGCGTCGTCGGGCGACAGGAAGAGCAACGCGGCGCCGGGGTCGGGGCGTTCACCGGCGTAGGTGTCGGCGCGGCGCAGCTCGGTGCGCACTCCCTTGACGGCGAGCCGGTCGCGCAGCCACGCGGCCCACAGGGCGTGCCGGGCCGAGTGGACGACGGTGACGTCGGTGAGGCGGGTGGCGCGGCGGGCGCGCAGCCAGTCGGCGAGCTGCTCGTAGTAGGGGCGCAGTCCGCTGATCGTGCCGACGTCCTCCGCGTCGACGGCGAGGTCGCGGCTGTCCATGTAGAGCGGGTTGTACGGGATTTCGAGGAAGGCGACGTCGGTCCTGCCGAGCGCGGCGGCGACCGGGGCGAACTTCCGGCGCACCCGCTCGCGGGATTCGCGCAGCCGGTCGTGGACGGCGATGTCGCTCTTGAGGCCGAGGGTGAGCAGCCGTACGGGCCGGCCGCCCCGGCGGTCGATCAGGTCCTCGGCGAGTGCGGCGGCCCCGTCGATGGACCAGGCGGTCATCGCGAAACAGACGACGAGCGTGTCGGCGTCCGCGGCGAAACGCACCGGTTCCGTCTCCTCGGAGGCGTCCGGTACGGGGGCCTCGACGAGGAGATGGTCGTACGCGGCGGCGACGGGGTCCTCGGCGAGTGCGGCCAGGGCGGGGCCGCCGGGGACGGTCGCGGTGTGCACCCGGCCGGGTTCGGGGCGGGGCAGGGGCTCGCTCGCGTCGGGTTCGCCGGAGCGGCCGTCGACGAGGAGGACGCTGCGGTTGGTGTCGGCGAGGATGTCGGCCACGTTGCGCAGCGTCGTACTGAGGCCGAGGTTCTCGGAGGTCGTGAGGAAGACCGCGAACGGCCCTGGCCGGTCAGGGGTGTTGGCGTCTGGCATGGCTTCTCCGCTCGGCACGTCTCCGCTCGGCGCGGCGGTGAACAAGGGGGACAAAAAGGGCGGCCGAGGAGCGCCAGTATAGGACGCACCGCACCTGACGCACGGCGTCCGGAACGTTCCCGCGTGCCCCGTGTCTCATACGCTCTCGCTGTGCCCGGTGACGAAGGGATTGCCCTCGGCGCAGCTGTCGTACACCTGGCGCAGCAGCGCGCCGAGCACCGAGCCGGGCAGGGCACCGATGTCCTCGGGCGACAGGGCCACGAGGTCGAGGACGACCGACTCGACCTCGGGGTCCGGGCCTTCGCCCGGGCCCGCTCCTGTACACGCCCCGGCGGGGGCGGTGCCGTCGGCGACTGCCATGCGGGTCACTCCATGGGGTGTGGGAGGAACACGGAGGGGCTGTCCAGCGTAGCGCCGCCAACTGCCCTTCCGGCAGAAGCCGGAGAGGATGATCGTCGCTCAACTTCCCCGCAGTCGACCTTCGTTGGCTCATTCATGATGTTGACGCTGAAGTTGACCCGCCCGAATACTGGTCGCACGTCGAACAGAGTGCGCCGTCGGCAACGCCCGGACGGGCACCGGACAGGCGCAGGACAGGCCCTGGGTCCGCGACGTACGGCTTCGGGGGGAAGCGGATGAGTCGACCGCCACTGGGCCGGGCCGAACCGCCCTGGCCGACGACCGCCGACGTGGCCGCGCGCCGGGCGGCGGGCTGGCAGCCGGTTCCGCTCGACTCCTTCGTCCTCAAGGTGCACAGCCGCTGCGACCTGACCTGCGACTACTGCTACATGTACCGCTCGCACGACCAGAGTTGGCGCGCCCAGCCCCGCACGATGACCCCGGCGACCCTCACCCGCACCGCCGAGCGGATCGCCGAGCACCTGTCCACGCACGCGGTCCCCGAGGCCGGCGTGGTCCTGCACGGCGGCGAGCCGCTGCTGATCGGCGACAAGGCGCTCGCACGGACGGTCCGCACCCTGCGCACGGTGATCGGCGACGGGGTACGCCTGTATCTGAGCCTGCAGACCAACGGCATCCGCCTCACCGAGCAACGCCTCGACCTGCTCGGCGAGTTGGGCGTGACGGTCGGGGTGAGCACCGACGGCGGCCGGGCCGCCCACGACCTGCACCGGCGGGGCGCCGACGGCCGCGGCAGCCACGCCCGGGTCGAGGCTTCGCTGCGCCGCCTGGCGAGCGAGCGCCACCGACCGCTGTTCGGCGCGCTGCTGTGCACGATCGACCTGCGCAACGACCCGGTACGCACCTACGAGGCCCTGCTGACCCACGGTCCCCCGGCCGTCGACTTCCTTCTCCCGCTGGGCAACTGGCAGACCCCGCCGCCCGGTCTCGACCCGAGCGGCCGGCGCACCCCGTACGCGGACTGGCTGTGGGCGGTCTTCGAGCGCTGGTACGGCGCCCGGACCAAGGAGACCTCGGTCCGCCTCCTCGACAACCTCCTCGCCCTGCTGCTCGGCGCCACCCCGCGCACCGAGGCACTCGGGCTGTCCCCGGTGCGGTACGCCGTGGTCGACACGGACGGTTCCCTCACCCAGGACGACACGCTGCGCACCGCGTACGACGGCGCCGTCCGCACCGGCCTGGACATCCACCGCCACTCCTTCGACACCCTGCTGCTCCACCCGGGCATCGCGGCCCGCCAGTGGGGCACCGCCGCCCTGTCCGCCGCCTGCCTCGCGTGCCCCCTGCACCGGGTCTGCGGAGGCGGCCACTACGCCACCCGCTACGACCGCGCCACGGGCTTCGCCAACCCGAGCGTGTACTGCGCCGACCTGACCGAACTGATCGGCCGCGTACGGCGCCGGGTGGCCGCGGACCTGGGCGGGCACGGCGTGCCGCTGCCCTCGGGAGCGGCATGAACCCGTCGCCGTACCGGATGCCGGGGGCGCTGTTCGACGCGATCGCCGGGGGCGGCGGCGGGGCGGCGGCCCTGCGGCTGCTGGGCCGCGCCGAGCACAGCAGGCGGCTGGCCTGTGCGTACGCCGTGACCGTGGCGGCCCGGGAGACCGGGGGCCCGGTCGGCGAGGCGGCCGAGCACGCCTGGGCGCTGTTCACCGACGCCACGCGTGCCTCGCCCGAGGCGGTGTCGGCCGTACTGACCCACCCATCGGCGGGCCCCGCCCTGTTCGGCCTGCTGGCTCAGCTGCGCCACCCGAGCAGTCAACTCCCGCCGCCCGTGCACTGGTTCACGGCCCTGGCGGTGTCGGCGGCGGCCCGTGCGGGGCTGCCGACCCGGGTCGAGCTGCCCCTCACCGGTTCCTGGGCGGCCCTGCCGTCCCTGGGCCGGGCCCACTTTCCCGGCGCCCGCCCCGGCGACCGTGCCGAGGTGCGTGTCGACGGGACGGGCCGCTGCCGCGTCACAGCGGCGGGCGAGACGGTCACGGTGCCCGGACTCCCGTACCCCGGCGGCCCGTTGGGCGGCCCGGCCCACGAACCCGTCGGCTCCGACGGCGACACCGACGGCTTCCACGGCAACACCGGCCGCTGGCACGGCGCGCGGCTGCTCGCCGTCCTCGACGGCGGCGCCCCGCTGCTGCTGGACACCCTCGACCCGCCCTGTTTCCCGCACTCCGCCCGCCATCCCGACGGCATCTCCACCGCCGAGACATACCGGTGGGCGGGCCCGGCCCGGGCCGCCTGCCGGCTCCTGCGCGCCGACCATCCCGAGACCTACGCCGAACTGGCCACCGGACCACACCTGTTGGTGCCGCTGACCCGTCCCGGCCACGGCAACAGGAGCGGCAGCAGTGCGGAGACGTTCGGCTGCATGGCGCTGTCCCCGCCGACCTCGGTGACGGGCCTCGCGGTGACCCTCACACACGAGACACAGCACAACAAACTGGCGGCGCTGCTCCACCTCTTCGACCTGTTCGAACCGGGCGGCCCCGACCGCTTCTACGCCCCTTGGCGCCCCGACCCCCGCCCGCTGCCCGGCCTGTTCCACGGGGCGTACGCGCATCTGGGCGTCGCCCTCTTCTGGGAGCGCCGCCGGGAGACGGAACCCGACCCGGCGCTGCGCGCCACCGCGCACGCCCAGTTCGCCCGCTGGCGTCTGGCCGCCCACGAGGCGACCACCGTCGCCCTGTCCTCAGGCCGTCTCACCCCCCTCGGGCACCGCTTCGCCCAGCACATGCTGACCACCCTGGACACCCTGCGCCGCCTGCCGGTGCCCGCCCCGGCCCTGCACCACGCCGAGTCGGCGGCCCGCGCCCACCGCGCCGACTGGCAGAACCGGAACGGGGACGGGGCCCGCAGGCTGTCGGCGTGAAGGCACCACGCACACGTCCACGCCCTCGCCCTCGCCCTCGCCGGACTCCGTGACGTTCGACCCGTCGGCATCCGTTCTGTCCGGCGGACGTGTTACGTGCCGGAAACCTTGACGATCTCTGTGGCGGGTGCCACGATTTCGGCGCCGCGATGTTTACGTAAACATCGCCCCCCTCGGTCTCCGACCGGCATGCGAAAGGGCAAGTTGATGCGCAACATCCTCGGCGCCACCCGCCCCTCCCCCAGACTGCGCGCCGCCCTCGTGGCGCTCGCGATCGCCGCGACCAGCGGTACGGCGGTCGCCGTGAGCCCCGCCTCCGCCTCCACCCCTGCCGCCGCCCTCGCAGACGGCGCGCCGAGCAAGGACACGACCCAGTTCAAGGGCGTCAACTGGGCGGACCCGCGCGACAACTTCGCCGACGACCTGCTCCAGCTGTCCGGTCTGTCGACCTCCGACAACTACGCCCGCACCTACGCCAAGTCGACCCGGATCATCGCCGCCTTCCGCGCGAACCTCGGTGCCAACACCGTGCGGCTACCGATCAACCCGTACACCGTCAACGGCTCCTACTGGAAGTCGTACCGCGCGGTCATCGACGCGGCGTCCGACCAGGGATTCAAGGTGATCGTCTCCTACTGGGAGGGCACCGGCGCCCAGAAGGACGGCTTCATCGACGACACGGCCACCTACTGGCCCATGTGGGACCGGGTCGTCAAGGCCTACAAGAACGACCGGCACGTCTACTTCGAGCCGATGAACGAGCCGCACGGCTACACCGACACCGAGTGGGCCGACATCGCGGCGAAGTGGCTCGCGACCTACAAGTCGGTTCCGCGCAACCAGGTGTTCGTCAGCGGCGCCGGCTACAACGACCACGTCACGTCCGTCTGCGCCGACCCGCGCCTGAAGGGCACCTACCTGTCGCTGCACCACTACGGCTTCTGGAAGGACTACGCGACCTACGACCAGTGGGTGGCCGACCTGAAAGTACGTATCGGCGACTGCGCCAACCGGACCGTCGCGGACGAGTTCGGGGCCTTCATGACCACGGGCCTCGACTACAACAAGAAGACCCCGGACAACAACTTCGTCAACTTCATGCAGGCCGTCACCGACACCTTCCGCGAGCTGAAGATGGGCTCCGTCTACTGGCCCGGCCTGCGCACCGACGACATGTACTCGATCCAGAAGCTGGTCGGCGATCCCAACCGCCCCTGGCTGGCCACCACCAACCAGTCCGGCGCCGACCGCCTCGCCTGGGGCTGGGGCCGCGGCAAGCCGGTCAAGGGCTGAGCGACCACCGGGGTTCGGTGCTCGGCGTTCGGCTGATACCTCGTTGATCGGCGCCGGTCCGGATCATAGGTTCGGGCGTATGACGAACCTTCGGATCGGTGTGATGTACGACCGCGACTGGGCCCCGGAAGGGCTGCCCGAGTTCGCGCGGCAGGCCGAGGCCCTCGGTGTGGACGACCTGTGGGTGGTCGAGGACCTCGGCTGGAACGGCGGCGTGTCCGCGGCCGCCGTGGCGCTCGGCGCGACTCAGCGGTTGCGGGTGGGCATCGGGATCACCCCGGCTCCGTTGCGCAGCCCGGCGCTGCTGGCGATGGAACTGGCCACGCTGGCCCGGGTCTTCCCGGACCGGCTCGTCGCCGGGATCGGGCACGGAGTACGGGAGTGGATGGCCTCGGTCGGCGTCGCCCCCCGTTCACCGCTGGCCCTGCTGGAGGAGACGATCACCTCCGTGCGGGCCCTGCTGCGCGGCGAGCGGGTCGAGCTGGCGGGGCGCGAAGTGCGCCTGGACGGCATCCAGTTGGTACACCCGGCCACCGAACCGCCGCCGGTGGTCGCGGGTGTGGTGCGCCCTCTCTCGCTGGAGCTGTCCGGCCGGGTCGCCGACGGCACCCTGATCGCCGAGGGCCACGGCCCGCGCGACCTGGAGAACACCCGGGCGCTGACCGCGAAGGGCGGCGCCGGCCCCGACCACACCCTCACGGTGCTGGCCTTCTGCTCCGTGGGCGACGACCCCGGCGAGGTGGCGCGGACCCTGCACCCGCACACGCAGGGCCACGGTGAGTGGCTGGGCCGCCCGCAGGAGGACGTCTTCACCGTGTCCGGCAGCGCCCCGGAGGCCGCCGAGGACATCGCCGCGCTGGCGGCGGCCGGCGCGGACACCGTCGTACTCCGGATCGTCGGTGCCGAGCCGCTGCGCCAACTCGAAGCCGTACTGGGGGCCTTGGGGCGTCGCTGACCGGAGGGTCAGTGCGCGGCGAACTGGACGCGGGTGGGCTGGACGACGTCCGGCCGTACCGTGATCCCGTCGACGGTCAGCTGCTCCCCGTAGATGTCGCTGATCCTGATCGAGCCGCCGCACCCGCTGCCGTTCTCGGAGAGGAAGTAGTTGTAGCTGGTGCGCGCGAGACGGACCCAGCCGCTGCCGGTACGGACTTCGAGGCGTGCCACGGGATTGCGGTGGCCGATCACCTGGATGCCGCACCAGTACTGGCTGGACCCGGTCTTGTAGCGGATCGAGATCGGGTCCGCCGCGGAGGGGCTCAGCAGACTCCAGGTGATCGGGATCCGGCCGGTCACGGGGGCGGCGAGCTTGGCGAACGCCTGGGGACTGAGGTCGAGTTGCCCGGGGAGGCAGTCTCCGGGGCACTCGTTGGTGATCCGTACCGTGACGGAGGCCCCGCTCGCCGCGCGGACCAGGATGTACGCCCCGCACGCCTTGGACGTCTCGTAGTCGGCGGTGTTCATCGCGGCGGTCATCACGTCGCTGGTCGGCCCGAACAGACAGGCGCCGTCGCCGCTTCCGGTGTCGTAGAAGGTGGCGACGCCCTTGTAGGTGGTGCCGGGCTGGATCCGCCCCGCCAACGGCGCCGAACCGGAGGCCGGGCGGGCGGCAACGCCACCGCTGCCGCTGCTACTGCCACTGCCGCCACCCGTGGCCGGGGGCTTGGGCGTGGCCTTCGGCTTCGGCTTGGCGGCCGAGACCGTCGGCGTGGCCTTCGGGGCCGGGGAGCGGGTGGCCGAGGGCGTCGGGGACGGCGACGGCTCCGGCGTGGTGGGCGGGACGATCACCCGGACGCCGGCGGCGGACTCGACCGATCCGCTCCCGTCGTCGGTCTGGTGGTCGGGCCGTAGAGCCATGACCAGGGATATGACGATCGCGACGGCCGCCACGGCGGCGCAGACAAGAGCGCCGCGCCGGCGACGGGGAGAACGGCGCTGGGCACGTCGTGTGGAACGGGACGCCACGGCTATGGTCCTTAACTGGTCCGGAAGTACAGGTGCTCGATAAGTACAAGTGCTCGATGCGAGGCTCCGGTTGAGGCAGCTTCCGGCCCTCAGTCTCCACCGCGGCCGAAAAGGTTGCCGCGGTTTCGCGGATTCGATGAAATTCACCCCCTCCGTATCCCAGGTCCGTCCCAACAGCGGTCCGTCCTCGCAGGTCACAGGCGTGCGACTGTCCCGGCGTCCCGATCCGAAGCGGGAAGATCCGCTGCGGGACGGCCGCTGCCAGCATGACCGGCAGCCGGGGACCACCGGCCACTCGAAAGGCATTCACCAGCCATACGTAAGACAGGTAGGGGGAAATCCTGATGGGACCAAGGACGCTTCTGCGCGGCCTGACCCTCGCCGTGGCAGCGGTCCTGCCCCTGTACGGGCCCACGGCGGTACAGGCGGCGCAGGCGGGGGCGACCGCGGTCGCGGTCTGCGGGCATACGAGCGCGCAGCCCACGCTGGAGCGGGGAGCGACGGGGGACCCGGCGATCGTCGAGGCCCAGTGCGAGCTGAGTCTGGCGACGAAGCCCAGCCGGTACACGCCGATCGCGGCCGACGGCTCGTTCGGGCCGGCGACGGAGACGCGGGTCAAGGAGTTCCAGCGGTGTGCCGGGCTGGGGGTGGACGGTGTGCTCGGCCCCCAGACCTGGGCGGCGTTGAACACCTGGGCCGCACAGCCGCACACCTGCGCGACCCCGGGCACGTCCAGCACGGCGCAGGCGACCGTGTGCGGCCACACCGACACCCGGCCGACGCTGAAGCGGGGTGCGAAGAGCACCGAGGTCGAGGAGGCGCAGTGCCGGCTGAACCTCGCCATGGAGGCGTTCCACTATCCGCCGCTGACGATCGACGGCGACTTCGGGGGCGGTACGGAGTCCCGGGTCGTCGAGTTCCAGCACTGCGCCAACCTCAGTGCCGACGGCACCGTTGGCCCGAACACCTGGGCGAAGCTGGTGGACTGGTCCAGCCGTAACACGTATTGCACGCCACCGCGCCCCGCCGGGTACGCGATCGACGGCCTCGACACCGCCAAGTACCAGCACCCCGGCGGCGCGCCGATCGACTGGAAGGCCGTACGGGCCTCGGGCGTCGAGTTCGCGACGGTCAAGGCCACCCGGGGCACGAACGTCACCGACGAGTACCTCACCGCCGACCTCCAGGGAGCGCGGGCGGCGGGGCTGGCCGTCGCGCCGTACCACTTCTACACGGGCTCGGCGGCGGACACGGGTGGCGCCCAGGCCGACCGGTTCATCGCCGCCGTACGCGCGACCGGCTACACCGGGAAGCGGCCGGGCGACCTGCCGCCGGTCTTCGACCTGGAACGCATGGACGACGGCAGCGGACGCTGTCCCACCTACGGCACGGTGGAAGACACCAGAGCCTGGCTCGACCGGGTGGAGGCGGCCTTCGGCCGTACGCCGATCATCTACACCCAGAAGTCCGTCCTGGACGACTGTTTCGGTTCGACCACCGCCTTCGCCCGGTATCCGCTGCAACTCGCGGACTACCGCCAGTCGATCACCCAGCCGCCGCTGCCGAACGGCTCGACGACCTGGGCGATGTGGCAGTACACGGACGCCGCGCTCTTCCCGGGCATCCAGGCACCGGCGACCGCGGACGTGTTCAACGGCACCCAGGCCGACCTGGACCGGCTGGCCAACCGGTGAACCCCGCCGTACCGAGGAGGATCCCCATGATCGACCGGTTCACCCGCGCGTCCCTCGTCGCCCTGCTTGTCACCCTGGGCTTCACCGTTCCGGCGCCCGCCTCGGCCGCCGCCGCCACGAGCTGTTACGGCGGGGCGGTCACGGTGCACTACGGGGAGGTGCGCGACTTCGGCCCGTACACGACCACGAGCCGCTGCACGGACATCAACATGCGCATGACCGGCGGCGACGCCGAGTTCGGCTGGGCCTGCGTGCAGTTCACGAAAGTCGGCGCCTGCAACTACTGGACCAAGATCGGCCGGAGCTGGACGACCATCGCCACCGACGTCCTGAACGGAACCAAGTTCACCGTGCCCAACGGCGTCGATCTGGAAGGCAGTTCAGCCACCTTCCAGATCGCCTTCTGACCCGCTCACCCACTTCACCGAACGGAGACCACCATGATCAGGACCAGGATGCTCGCCTCGGCTCTCGTCACCGTGGCCGCACTGCTGGGAGCGGGTGCCGCGCCCGCCGCCGCACAGGCCTCGGCCGCGGCGACCAGCTGCTACGGCGGCGCGAAGAACCTGAACTACCGCTACCAGGTGGGCCCCAAGGAGTACGGCCCCTTCACCACGTCCTCGCGGTGCGGTGACATCAACATGCGGCTCACCACGGACGACCAGAGCTTCCTGTACGCCTGCGTGGTGTTCGTCGACCACACCGACAAGTGCAACCACGACAACACGTACTCGCTCCACGGCACCCCGTGGGCGACGGTCGCCACCGACGTCAAGGACGGCACCCGCTTCGTCCTGCGCGTCGGCCCCTATGACACCGACGCGCAGAACGTGAACTTCCAGCTCGCCTACTGACCTCTCTCCGCTCCTTCTCGCACCACCGTTCCGAAAGGACGACGATGACCTTCCTCTTCCGTTCCGCCGGCAGCCGCTCGCTCGACCGCCGCAGCATGCTGCGCGGCACGCTGGCCGTCGGCGCCGGCGCCGCCTTCGGGCAGCTGCTGTTCTCGGGCGTCGCCCAGGCCTACTCCTGGCCGCGCACCATGAACCAGGGCGACAACGGCGCCGACGTGCTGGAGCTGCAGATCCGGGTCGCGGGCTGGGCGGCCGACAGCGCGAGCCACACCCGGGTCGGCATAGACGGCGACTTCGGCCCCGGTACGGAGGCCGCCGTCAAGCGGTTCCAGGCGGCGTACGGTCTCACCGCCGACGGCAGCGCCGGGCCCAATACCCAGGCGAAGCTCAACGCGCTGGAGCAGTCGGACGGCTCCACACTCCACTTCAACTGGAGCGAGTTCTACGACCAGGCGAGCGGCAACTTCAACGGCGGCAAGGTGAGCGCGGCCACGGTGAAGGAGAACGCCCGCCGCTGCATGTACAAGCTGGAGGCACTGCGCAAGAAGCTGGGCGACAAGCCGATCACGGTGAACTCCGGCTTCCGGAGCATCGCCCACAACGCCGACATCGGCGGGGCCAGCGACAGCATGCACCTGTACGGCACGGCGGCCGACCTCGACGTGCCCGGCGTGGCCACCAAGACCGTCTACCAGAAGGCGGAGACCTGCGGGTTCTCCGGGCTGGAGAGGTACACCGTCGACCACCAGCACGTCGACAGCAGGGCCGACCTCGGCCGTGACTGGTGGTGGGAGAGCGGCACGGTCTGACGCCGCCGACCGCGTCGGCCCCCTACGAAGGTAGGGGGCCGCGATGTCCCTTCGTCGGGGGTCCGGGGGCGGGAGCGTCCTTAGGATGACCGGGTGACTTCCGGGCCGGAACGTGGTGTGCCGCTGTGGGTGGAGGTGCCGTCGGCGGTACTGCTCGCGCTGCTGTCGACGTTGGAAGGCTTCCGGCTGGCCGGTGACACCCTGGCCGATCCCGCTCCATGGGTCGCGGCGGTCGCGGCGGCAGGGGCGCTCGGCCGGCACCGGTTCCCCCGGGCGGTGGCGGCCCTGGCGTTGGTCTCGGTCGCGCTGGGCTCGCTGCTCCCGTTGCTGGTCACGCTGTATCACTTCGCGTCGCGGGGCAGGTTGCGGGCGGTGTGGGTGTGCCTGGGAATCGCGGCGGGCGCCGGACTCCCCTGGCTGGCGGTCGCGCTGGCGTCGGACCGTCCTCTCTCCTGGGTACGGCTGCAGACCTGGGTCGGTTCCGGTGTCGGGAACGCCGTGCTGGTGGCCCTGGCCCTGGCTCTCGGGATGTGGGCGGGCAGTCGGCGCAGACTGCTGGGCGCGCTGCGCGACCAGGTGGAACAGCTGCGGGTGGAGCGCGAACTGCGCGCCGAGCAGGAGCGGTTGGCGGAGCGGGCCCGGATCGCCCGCGAGATGCACGATGTGCTCGCCCACCGGCTGAGCCTGCTGACGCTGCACGCGGGGGTGCTTCAGCTGCGCGAGGAGGGAATGTCACCGGCCGGCCTGGAGCGGCTGGGCCTGTTGCGGGACACGGCCGGGCGGGCGCTGGACGACCTGCGCGAGGTGCTGGGAGTACTGCGCTCCGACCGGCCCGCCGGGGCGGAGGGCACGGCACCCGTTCCGGAGCCCGCCGTGCGGGACCTGGACGAGTTGCTCGCCGAGGCGCGGGCCGCCGGCCAGGTGATCGAGTCGGTGGTCTCCGGTGATGTGGAGAACACGTCGACCAGCCACCGGCTGGCAGTGCACCGGCTCGTACGCGAGGCCCTGACCAACGCCCGCAGACACGCCCATGACGCGCCCGTCGCGGTGAGCGTGCACTACGGGCCGCCGGTCACGACGGTGGAGGTGGTCAACGGCCCTGCAGAGCGCGCCGGGCAGGCCGAGCACGCCGGCCGGTCCCCGGTCTCCGGGGGTTCCGCGGCTGCCGGTGGTGGTTATGGCCTGATCGGTCTGGCGGAGCGGGTCACGGCGCTCGGCGGTCAGCTGCACACCGGGGCCTCCGGCGGCGGTTGGCGGCTCTCCGCCCGGCTGCCGGTGTCTTCCCCCGCCTCTCCTCCGGCGCGCGTCCCATGATCAACGTCCTGGTGGTCGACGACGACGCCCTGGTCCGGCTCGGACTCGTCGACCTGCTGTCCACCGACCCGGAACTGACCGTCGTGGCCGAGGCGTCGGACGGCCTGGCCGCCGTCGAGCGGGCGAGCCTGCACCGGGTCGACGTCGCCCTCGTCGACGTACGCATGCCCCGGATGGACGGCATCACCGCGACCCGTCGGCTGCGCGCGCTCCCGAACCCGCCGCGAGTGATCACTCTGACCACCTTCGACCTGGACGAGTACGTCTACGACGCGCTCGCCGCCGGCGCGGACGGCTTCCTCCTCAAGGACACCGAGCCTCGCGAGATCATCCGCGCGGTCCATGTGGTGGCGGACGGCCAGGGCATGCTGCATCCGGCCGCCGCCCGTCGACTGATCGACCGCTTCCACCGCACCGCGCGCCCCGGAGCACCGGAAGCGCGGTCCCGTGTCGCGGGTCTGACCCCCCGTGAGACGGACGTCCTGGCACGGCTCGCGCAGGGCGACTCCAACGCGGAGATCGCCGGAGCACTGGGAATGCGGGAGAGCACCGTCAAGGCACACGTCAGCCGGATCCTCAGCGCGCTGGGCGCCGGCAACCGCGTCCAGGCCGCCCTGCTGGCCCGCGACGCGGGGCTGGGCGAACACGACTGACGGCTGACGGCTGACGGCAGACGGCAGACGGCAGACGGCAGACGGCAGACGGCTGACGGCTGACGGCAGACCGGTTCGGCACCGGTTGGGCGGGCGGCTAGGTGGAGCGGGTCTCCTGTTCCCGGCCTGTGCCGGGGTCGAGCAGTCGGCGTATGCGCTCGTACTCGGCGGCCATCTCCGGTGTCGCGAGGAAGTCGTCGAGGTCGGCGGAGACCTGGTGGTCGACGTCCTCTACGGAACGGATGGCGAGTTCGTAGAGCTCCCCGCGCTGGTGCTGCCGCAGGTAGGTGTGCCAGTGCGCCAGCGCCGCGACGACGGTGAGGACTCCGGTGTCCAGACCGTCCTCGGCCAGGATGCCCTCGTAGATCGTCGCGAGCTTGTCGTCCAGTTCGGCGGCGCTGATCGTCAGGATGTCCGCGCCGGCGGTGGTGAGTGCCGCCCGGGCGTCCTCGGTGAGTTCGTCGTCGGTGGCGTCACGAAGCAGTTCCGGCCGTACGAGACGGGTGACCGTCTCCTCCCCGAAGGCCCGGAGGTTCGCCTCGGTGGCCCCACTGATCAACCGGAGGATCTCCGCCTCTACTTCGCTGTAGTTCACGCCCGCAGCCTAGTGACCGGCGGCGGCCGGTGGATGCGGGGCCCCGGCACTCCTTCCGTCACGCGGACGCCCGTCAGGTGGGCCTAGGCTGTTGTCAGGACCCGACAAACAGGGGAAACAAGGGAAACAGGGAACAAGGAATCATGGCGATTGGGGAAAAGCCCATGTCCGGACGGCCCCGGCCGTCGATGGCGGACGTCGCCCGGCACGCCGGCGTCGCGCCGCAGACGGTGTCACGCGTGTCCAACGGCCACACCAACGTCGACCCCGCGACGAGGCAGCGGGTCGTGGAGTCCATGCAGGCACTGGGCTACCGGCCGAACGGAGCCGCACGCGCGCTCAGAAGCGGGCGGTTCAACACGATCGGTGTCATCACGTTCACGCTCAGGACGTACGGGAACACGCGCACGCTCGACGCCATCACCAGCGAGGCCGCGCGCGCCAAGTACGCCGTCACCCTCATCCCCGTGCCGGACCCGACCATGGGCAGGGTTTCCGGTGCCTACGACCGGCTCAGCGAGGCGGCCGTGGACGGAGTGATCCTCGTCTTCGAGGCGCGTTTCCTGGACGACGCGGAGTTCAGCCTTCCCCCAGGGGTCCCGATGGTGGTCGTCGACTCAGACACCGGCCCCGGATACACCGTGGTGGACACCGATCAGGCACAGGGCGCCCGGCAGGCGACGGAACACCTGCTGGAACTCGGCCACCGGCAGGTGTGGCACATCGCTGGCCCCCCGGCCTCGTTCTCCGCGGCCCACCGGGTCGAGTCCTGGCGGCGCACCCTGGAGGACGCCGGGATCGTGCCGCCCCCGGTGCTGTACGGCGACTGGACCACCCGGTCCGGATACCAGCACGGGTTGGCTCTGGGGCGGAGGCCGGAGGTCACGGCGATCTTCGCCGCGAACGACCACATGGCGCTCGGTGTCATGCGTGCCCTGCACGAGCTCGGCCGCCGGATTCCCGAGGACGTCAGCGTGGTGGGGTTCGACGACGTGGAGGAGGCCCATGCCTTCTGGCCACCGCTGACCACCGTCCGGCAGGACTTCGCCGCGGTCGGCCGGCTCAGCCTGCAGAAGCTGCTGGGCAAGATCGGACGCACGGGGCCCGACCTGATCGACAAGACCCTGGTCCCGACCCAACTGGTGGTCCGCGCGAGCACGGAAGCACCGCCGCCCTCGCCGGAAGGCGAAGAACGGCGGCGCTGACCCGTACGGGCCGGTTCGGATCGGACCGGAGCGGCTCGGTTCGACCCGACCCGGATCAGTGCTCGGGGCAGTGATCCGGGCGAACAGCTGAACGGCCCGGGATCAGCTTCTGGCCCACTGCTGGTTGGTGCTTCCGTTGCAGTACCAGACATCGACCGACGTGCCGTTGCCGGTGCCCGCTCCGGCCGCGTCCAGGCAGAGCGCCGGGTTGGCGACGCTGGTCACCGAGAGGTCCGCGTTCACGTTCCACTGCTGTGCCGCCGCGCCGGTGCAGTCGGTGATGACCACGGGGTCTCCCGCCGTGGCACCGGTGCCTCCTACCGTCATGCACTTGTTGCCGTACACGGTGAGCTGCTTGTCCGCGGTCCAGTTCCAGATCTGGTTGCCGCCGGCGTTGCAGTCCCAGAGGTCGAGCTGGGTGCCGTTGGTCGTGCTGAAGCCGGGCACGTCGACGCAGCGGGTGGAGCCGACTCCGCGCAGGACCTCACCGGGAGGCGCGGGCGGCAGGTTGTTGACGGGCGGGGTCTTGCCGAAGCCGTAGCCCCAGCGCAGCAGCGCGACTCCGGTGTCGCTGTTGTCCACCAGGTTGCCGTTGGCGTCCAGCGACTCGATCGAGTAGGCGTCGCCGTTGCGCAGCCCCGGCCAGTAGACCAGGCCCATCCCCTTGCTGCGGGCGGTGTTGGCCACGGCCGCGAGGTACGAGGTGTAGACGTTGCCGTTCCACGCGCCGTAGTTCAGACCGATGGTCATCGGGGAGCCGGCCTCGTCGATGATGGTCCGGCCGGTGTACTTGCCGAGGCGGGCGCCCAGGTCGGCGGTCCAGTCCGACTGCTGCGTGTAGCTGGCCCAGTAGCCGTAGAAGTGCAGCGACAGCAGCGTTCCCCGCAGGGCGGGTGCCGCGCCGACACCGGTGACGTTGTCGTTGTAGCCGGTGCCGCTGATCACGACACGGCCGCGCGGGACGTCCTTGTGCTGGTCCAGCCAGCCGCTGGTGACGGACACCCACTGGTCCAGGGTGTAGCCGTGCGGCTCGTTCATGGGCTCGAAGTAGACACGCGGGTTGTGCTTGTACTCCCGCACAACGGTGTTCCACATCGTCTTCCAGGCGGCCGTGTCGTCGACCAGCCCGTCCTTGCTGGTGTCGGCCTCCCAGTAGCTGACGATGACCTTGTCGCCGTAGGCCGTGGCCGCGTCGATCGTCGCCCGGTACGACTTCCACCAGGTGGTGCCGACGCTCGCCGGGTTGATCGGCAGCCGCAGGGTGTTGGCGCCCAGGTTCTTCCTGAAGCCGCGCACCATGTGATCCGTGGTGCGGTACACCGTGCGGTAGTTGTCGGTGACCGACAGTCCGCTGGGCACGACGGCGTCACTGGCGTAGTTGTCCCGCGGGTCTGCCCAGTTCACCCCGCGGAAGTCACTGGTACCGCCCTTCGACGCGGGCTTCGCCGGCGCGTGCGCGGGGGCCGACTGGGCGAGGGCGGGCGCCGGGGCGGTCAGGAACATGAGGGTCGCGCCGAGGCCGGCCATGAGCACACTGGCCAGTCTTCTCGACCTCGTCGGGGTCTTGGTCATTTCGTCTCCAGTGACGGAAATCGCGGAGGTCGGAGTGCGGGTTCGTCACCTGAGCCGACTCGGTGAGGAACCACGGGTCCGGAAACAGCTACTCGGACCCGTGCAAACCGGCCATGGTTACGTAACCATGGCCGGACAGTGACACGCCGCCCGCCCCCGTGACAAGACTCGTGACGTTTCCGAAACACGCCGGACCCTTTCGCCGTGCCGGAGCCGGTTCGGCGCCGTGCGGCGGATGCGTCCCGCTCGGGGGAAGTTGACGCCCCGACACCCGGAATCCGCTTCCGGTTCATCGCCGGCGGGGTCCCCGGAACTCACGAAGGCCGAGAGCGACGTGGGGCGTTGACGGCCCGGCGGACGTCCGGCGGAGGCCCGGCCGGTGCAATGCACGGCGACGTACGGCGACGTACGGCGAGTTCCTCGACGACCCCCGCCCGGTCCCCCTGCGCGGCGCGGGCCGAACCGCGTCCCCCCGTTCCCGGGACCCGCCTGAAGGCGGCGGGACTCGGTTCGAGCAGATCAGGCAAAACAGAAGCCCCGCACGGCATTTGGGCCGCACGGGGAGTTTTCATGTGCACGGACGGGGCGTGTGCCGCGAGAACCTCAGGGCGTCAGTTTCTCGTCCGTATCCAGGCAGGCAGGGCACGTGGCGGCTCGCTGCCACTCAGTCACCCTGCCGGTTGCGCCGCATACCGGGTTTCCCTCGCTGAGCTTGTGGACGGTCAGCACGTCGTCCCCGACCGTGCCCGTGAGTTCGGCGGTGGGCGCCGGGAGGTCCCGGTCGTCGGTCCTGGTCACTGGCTGGTCTCCCTGGTGACGTTGCGGGGGTCGTTCGGGTGGCCGGAGAAGGTGTGAGTGTGCATGTCGATCACGACTCGGCGAGCCATCACAGGGCTGTTCATCGTGATGGCGGCAATCAGGCTTGTGCGTAGCCGGGCGCACACCGGGCACGTGTCGGGGTCCACTCGGTCAGCGCGAGGGATTCTCAGATCTGCGCCCAGGAGCAGGAGCGGCGGTTCGTTCACCTGTTGCTCACCACCTGGTGCCGGGGACAGAGGAGCGGGCAGGGAGGGGAGTTGGGCCCGGGGAGGTACACGACCCCGGACGCTGTGTCGAGCGCCCCGCCGTACTCCGTCCACCAGCCCTCGGGAGAACCCGCGTACGGTCCGACTGGATCGTCTACGAGACTGATCAGCTCAGGGGCGGGTAACGCGCTCACGCGGACGCGGGCCCGCTTCACGGGGGCGGTCACCTGGGGCACTCCAAGTGCCGGTACCGAACGGCCGGACGGCGTGAGTCCTGCCCAAGCTCAACCCGGCGGCACGCTTCAAGTGTCTTGATCCGCTGCTGGCAGTTGGGGCACGTCTCCCCCGGTGGCGCATAGGTCGTGTACTCGCCCTGTCTCGCGTCGGTGTCATCCTCAGCGCGCTGGGGACTTCCGTGAACTCTGGTTGTAGCTTTGGGCACTGCCGTCAACCTCCTACCGGTTGGTGGCCACGCCCCCGGACGTTCGCCGCGTCGCGGGGGTCTGACCGTTCGGCACGTAGGTCGCGCCGCCTGAAAAGCTTCAGCCCGACGGGACACCTCCGGGAACCGCGAACGGGGAACCCCGCAAGCCCATTTGGGGAACCCCTCTGGAGTGCCAGGACTACCCTTGGACGAGATCACTTCCGTCCCTGCAAGGTGGTGGCGCTCATGGACGACCGCGAGACACGGCGCATCGGATACTCGCTGACGATCCCCGACACGCTGCTACAGAGCGACGCCATGCGCGGAGCCTGCGCGATCCGCGACTTTCAGGAGATCTTCCGTCTCGTCAACAGGCGTACGGGTTCCAGTTACGCGGTGATGGCTGCCGCAGTCGGCAGGATGACCAGCTCACGCGTGAGTGATGTGATCCGTGGTGTACGGAGAATTCGCGGGCAGGAAGTGATCGAACGCGTAGCTGACGGGTTCGGCATCCCCGGCGAAATGTTTGGATTACCGCAACGACCGTGGGAGGGTTCCCCGGCGAAAGCACACCTGCCCCAACCCTCGCCTTACTCTGGCTCAAGTCGAGAGGCGGCGGAAACGGCATATCTCTTGCCACAGAGCGACGAAGAAATTACCGCTGTCGCTGACTCCGATGTACTTCTTGTCTCCGTATGGATCGAAGGGAGGAAACACATCGTGCCTGTCAGCCGGCGAACCCTGATCACTGGTGCGATCAGCGCCGCTCTGCAAGCAGCGGACTCAGCGCGACTTCCTGAACCCGCCAAGGAATTCAGTCCGGTTCCCCCAGCGTTGCCGAAACTCGACGCAACCCGTATCGAAGCAGCTACAGAGCACCTCCGAGACATGTGGCATTCCCTTGTCCAAGCAGACAACCTCTTCGGTCCACGGCACGCTCTTACGTCAGTACACCAACAACTATCCATCCTTGAATCACTTCTGGAATACGCCAGAGGTCCACAGCGCTCCGAGTTGCTGAGGCTTGCCGCACAATACGCCGAGTCAGCCGCATGGCTTTATGAAGACTCGGCAGATATCCCGAACGCCACAAGATGGACCAGCCAATCCATGGAATGGGCAACCGAGTCCGGCGATCAGGCTATGGTGACATGGACACTCTTCCGCAAGAGTCAACAAGCCACCACGAAGAAAAATGCGGCACAGGCTATTAGTCTTGCTCAAGCCGCCCAGCGAAACAGCTCCGACCTTACGCGACCCATGCGGGCGGCGGCCATACAGCAAGAAGCGCACGGATACGCTCTGGACGCAGACGAGGTTTCCTGCCATTCACGCCTGGACGATGCCCACGAATTTGCGGCCTCGCCGGACACAAAAGGAGACGCCCGCACCGGGCACGGAGATTTCTGCACTGCAAGTTACATCGAAATTCAGCGCGCTAATTGCTGGCTCACCCTCGGGCGGCCCGATCTGGCCGTGCCGCTTTTTGAAACCGCACTCGACGAGCTTCCCGACGCCTACCAGCGTGACAGAGGTCTTGCACAGGCGCGCCTGGCACTGGCATACGCGGGAGTACGAGAGTACGACTCGGCGGCAGCACAAGCCACCTCGGCACTGAGCATCGCACGCAGTTCCGGTTCATTGCGCACGATGCACGAGACGGTGTTCGCAGTTAACGCACTTGGGGAAGTTCACACGTCACAGTCAGTGTCTCAACTTTTTGATGCCATTAAGGAAGAGGGGAATTCCTGAAGTGGCGAATGCGTACGAGGTAGCGGCTATGCGTCGCGCAATCGCAATTTCGGCTCAGGGGTTGGGGTCGACTAGCCCGAACCCGCCTGTTGGCTGTGTCATTCTCGACAGCGAGGGGCGAACGGCCGGCGAGGGGTATCACGTACGCAAAGGTGAATCGCACGCGGAAGTCAATGCACTTACAGCCGCTGGAAAACAGGCAGAGGGTGGAACCGCCGTCGTCACACTGGAACCATGTAATCATTATGGACGCACACCACCGTGCCGCGAAGCCTTGATCAATGCGAACGTAGCGAGAGTACTCATTGCGATAATGGACCCAACATCTCGCGGTGAGGGCGGGGCAGCGCTCCTACGGAGAGCTGGAGTGGAAGTCGAACTGGACTTCCTGAGAGATGAGGCACTTCTAGTTCTAGGAACTTGGCAAGCTTCCCTGAATGATGGCCGCCCATTCATTTCATGGATCTACGAAGCGGGCACGGACGGGAAACCAGACCGCAATCTCGCACAGGATTTCATCCTTGAAGAAATGGATTCAATTCGGGAATCTTACGATCTCGTGATTGGCCGGGACGGTGGTATCGAAGAAGGAGTGCCAGGGGGTCATGGCAAGGACGCATTCCATCTTCCGATTGGAGCACTGGGCGACGATGTTGACGATGTCGACGAGATGGTGAAAGCACTCAATACCTCAGGAACGCGGTCTGTTCTGCTATTCGGTGCAGCCGATCAATTTTCTCGACTTGCTTCAGCAGGAATGATTGATCAGGTGATCTCCTACCTGCCGCGAACATCACCCTCATGGTCGCCCGGGAAGGATGTCGGCAGGGTTACCGCAATTCCCGATGGATTTCGATTGACCGAGGTTACCCGGACCGCATCACATGTCCGTCTGACAGGACGCAGAACCTGGGGTAGTTGATCTCGGGGTCCCCGTTGGCGGAGCCATCACCCGGTCAGTTCAGTGAGCGCATTTCATCTTGGCGTTGACCTGGCCAGATGAAGGGTGAGGACGGCTCGGACAAGGTCGGTGATCCGGTTGGTGCTGCATCGGATCTTGCGGAGGACTCGCCAGCCCTTCAGCGTGGCGACGGCTTGTTCGCCGACGCAGCGGATCTTGGCGTGGGTTGTGTTGTGGTGGCGCTGCCACCGCTTGAGTTTCCGGCCGCGGATCGGCACCCGGATGTGTCGCCCCGCCGCCTGGTATGCGCGGTCGGCCCAGGTCGTCAGCCCGGTGGTGCTCAGGGCCTCCACGATCCCGTGGGTGCGGGCGGCGGTCAGGTCGTGGGTGGCACCGGGCAACGCAGGCGAGGCCCACAGCAGTTTGCCGTGCGGATCGGCGATGAGCTGCACGTTCATTCCATGGCGTTTGTGTTTCCCGGAGTAGTACGGGCGGTCGGCAGCGATCCGGTCGATCGGCAGGAGCGTGCCGTCCAGGATCAGGAACGCCTTGCGTCGGGCCTCGTCCATGGCCTGCTGGAGCGTCGGGGCGAGGACGGACAGGACTTCGATCGCCTCGCGTATGTAGCGGTAGGCCGTGGCGGTGCCGATGCCGAACCCTGCGGCGAGCTGGGCGTAGGTATCGCCCTTGCGCAGGTGGGCCAGGACCAGCAGTGCCTGGTGGCCCGGCGGCAGGCGCCGCCACCGCGTGCCCTGCCGTCGATGCCGCGAGCGCAGTTGGCCGGCCAGGAAGCGCAAGGTGAAGCTGGACAGGTCGATGCCGGAGCGGTAGATAAGCACGCGAAGCCTTTGGTGGATCTGGTTCTCTTGGTCGAAAACCCATCTACCAGGGGCTTCTTGGCGCTGTCAGCCCAACGAGTAAGCCAGTCCGGCAGTGGAACAGGCTCGTTCACCGCGGAGCGCCCGTGCCGCACCGGTCTTCACCCCGCAGCGATGTCCCGGAACCCGCCCTCGCAGTACCAGGGGCTGTCGGCGAGCGCGCGGTACAGGGCCGCCATCCAGTTGTTCTGCCGGGGCTTGCTGCGAAAGCGCATCAAGCTTGCGAGCTCGGCCCGGACGTCCCCCGCCCCACCAGCAAGGAACACCTCCTCCAGAGCCGCGCCGACAGTGACGAGTTCGTCGGCGCACTGCTTCGCGAAGAGCGTGTCGAGCTCGAAGGCATCGAAGTGGAACCGCACGCGGTCGGCGAGGTCCTCACCCCAGGCGGGGTGCGGGTCCACGAAGTAGCGGACCCGCCAATCGAGCGGCCCCGGGACAGGTTGGACGAGGAGTTCGGCGCGCAGCCAGAGCTGGTCTTCGATGTCGTCGTAATAGGGGTGGAGGCTCTGCTCTCCCCCTGTGGCCGGGAAGCGATCGAGCTTGACGGTATTGCAGTCGGCGCAGACAGGGATGAGATTGTTGGGCGCCACCGCCAGGAAGGGGTAGTGGGCTTTCGGCAGGTGATGGTCCACCTGCTTGATGCGGCCGATCCCGCACAACGGGCACTTGCCCGGAGCGTTCCTGATCCGGTCGTAGAGCGGGCGCCCGGGGTATTCCTTGTCCCGCAGCCGCCGGTCGTAAAGCCTTATCAGCGCCTTGGTGTGATTCTTATCGGGCGGGTTCGGGCCGAACGCCCCGCGGTCCAGTGAGTGCAGCGCAGACGCGGTGCACGCCGCGTCGAAGGTCTCTGCCGCCTTGACTATGGACTCCTCGTATCCCGACAGAATCTTTCCCTGCACCTTGCCGACCTTGGTGCTGGTGCAGAGCTGGAAGACTTCACGGCCGGATTCCTGCACCGGGCGGTCGATGTGCAGCATCAGCGCGTCCCGTCCCGGTGGCGGCGAGCGGCCACACGGGCCAGCCCACGGCCCTCTGCCCCCAGCGCGTCGTCGAAGGCGTCCAGAATGTCCTCGTAGGTGTACCCCTCCCTCGCGAACTGCTCGATCATGGCGTGGAATCCGGTGCGGGTGACTTCCAGACCAAAGATCTCCCGGGTGATGACCCCCACGTTCTCCCCGAACGTCTCGATCTCGGGGTGATCCACCGCCACGTCGCTCCCCGCCCGGCGCAGCGCCCACACCGCGCGGCGCGGTGTCTCCTGGAGGACCACCGGCGAGTGCGTAGCGATGAGCGCGACCCCGTTGGTGTCCAGGAGCAGTGCGGACAGCACCCGGATGAAAGTCGACAGCAGCGGCGGGTGCAGGTGTGCCTCGGGCTCGTCGACCAGGACCAGGGTCCGCTCGGTGCAGTGCTCGACCAGTCTGGCCAGGGTGAGAAGGACAATCTTGTGCCCCGAGCTCAACGGGGCAAAGACGCTCTTCGCGTCGGGCCGTTCGCCGTCGGGGGCTGCGAGGAGAGCGATTCGCTGGTCCTGGAAGATTGGGTCGGTCTCCTCCAAACGCTCCAGGGCCTCACGCCAGCGCTGTTCGCGTACGGGGCCTTGGGACACGCAGGCGCTCGCGCTGTCGGCGAACTCCTGCCCGAGCTCGGATGGCCCTTTCAGGCTGCTTTCCCCGCGTTTCTTCAGGCCGACGTACTGGTAGCCGACATGCCGGGTCGGGGCGAGCGGCTCAAGGGCGTCGAAGGCGCTGAACCCGACAGAAACCAGGTTCGCGAACGGATGGGCATAGTTCCCCGCACGGTCGGTGAGCCGACTTCCATCAATCGGCTGAAGACGCGCGCCAAGCACTGTGCGGGCGAGTGTGTCCAAGACGTGGGTCTTGCCGACACCGTTGCTGCCGATCAGTGCGTGCACGTTGGTCGGCGGCATGGCATCGGGGTCGACTTCAAGGCCCAGGCGGATCCACGACCGATCGGGCTCCGAGACGCGCTGCCGGTAGTCGATGTCGAATTTGGAGCGTGTCGGCCCTCCGGTCGCGATGCGGTGGAACTGGCCGGTCACCGTCTCGGGTTCCGTGCCTCGCAAGAGCGAAGTTGTCATCGCCGCCTCTTCGGAAGCGACCTCGAAGAGGTGGGGATCGAACGCGGCGTCCTTCAACGTCCTGAGGATGGACTCGCGCGTGCTGGAGTCGAACTCGTCACGCAACTGGGTGTAGTAGCTTTCGTCGACCCCCAGCGAGAAGTACCGGTCGGTGAGACGCTCGAACGTCTGCGGGAGGTCGACCCTGCCCGGTTCCATCCCGTAGCAGGCAACCTTGCAGATACCGATCTCGATCTGCCGTGAGCCGTTGAAACACCACAGTGTGAAACTGGTCTTGAACCCGAAGTCGTCCCACATGTCCTGAACAAGGAACGCACCCGGTGCCTCCCTCGGAGGCACACGGCGCGGCGGTATCTGCGTGAAGAGCACCTACGCACGCTACCCGGACCGGTCGCACCACGTCCGCCCGATACTTCTCCTCGCCCGGAGCAATCACCGAATCGCCTCGATACTCGGCGCATCGCGGGAGGGTCTGGTCACCCTCGCGTCGTCAGCGGCCACGGCCAGGAACGGCAGGGCGAACATAGCCAGAGTGACGTGCTTGTGCCCGGCGATCCAGCTGCGGACCTGGTAGTGGTTCAGGCCGCCCTGACCCTTTGCGACCTGGCGCACCACCGTCGGGCAGGCGCGGAACGTCGTCGCCGCACCCGCACCCGCGTGGATGGTCCCAGACCTGGGACATCTCGATACCGCACCCACGGTCTACCCCAGCCGAGTTCCCGCGGCCGAAGCGAAGCTGGTGTTCTACGAGGCACGGCCCCTTCGGATGCAAGTCATGGATGACATTCTCCCACAGCCCAAGATCGGCAAGACAGAACCTAGTCGTCCTTCACCACGCATCAGCGTGAGGTTGGAAAGCGCTCAGTGTCGTCGGTGTGATGGTGGGCTTTCGTCGTGGGCGGGGGGGATCCTGCCCTCGATCGAGCGGACCGCTTACCCGCGGTTCAAGCGGCTGATCACCGCGCATGAGCTGCACCTGATCTTCTCGACGACGCGAGAGGAGGCGGCGCGGGCCGCTGAGCGGATGGACGCTGACGGCCACCAGCTCACGGTGCTGCCGGCGCTGAAGTCGTACCAGCGGATGGGGCGGTTCCCGAAGGCGGACGAGTACCCGGGGATGGTGGTCGACTTCGTCCGTCGTGCGGTGGAGCTGCCGGAGGGCACACAGCGTTGTGGGCGACGGGCCGACGGCGGAGCGGCAGCGTACGGAGGTGCGCGGGCGGGTGGGCGTGACGTACCACCAGGCGCGGGCCCGCCGGATCGCCGAGGAGTCGGTCCGTAAGGAGGCCACGGCTAAGAACCGCCCGGCCGATCTGATCAACATCGCGCTGGAGAAGGTGGTCGGGACCGGGCCGGAACTGCCGCCGTTCTCCACCTGATGCCCAGCCCGGCCGGAATGGGCGGCGAGACCCGCGAACACCCTCGTACGCGCAGGCCGGTGCCTGTACCGCGCCGAGCGCGCCTACGTCGACGACGCGGGCATCGGCCACGAGGTCGAGTGACGCAGCGCACGAGTTGCTGGAAGATCTCCGGCGCCGGATCGCGTCCCGCAGGGCCACGCCGTACAGGGGCAGGCCGCCTCCCGGGTCACGGGTGGATAGATATATGGGCATGGCTCAAAATCATTCTTTTGGCTTAATTTAGACCTCGGGATTCCCGCATGCCCTTCAGGCGGGGCGGCCAGGTGGGGCGAATCGTGCAGAAACGGTCGATATAAGATCTGAAAACTTCAAGGAACCCCTGGAACTTCGGCTTTACTTGTGCAACTCTGAATTCCAGAGAAGTCCTCCCCTCGAATTGGAACCGGCCCACTCAACGAGTTCCTGAACCGATCGCCGGCATATACCCTTCCGGGCACAGACAGAAAGAGGCCACCATGATCACAGATGAAACTGGGGTGGAGAGTTGGCTCCGGGAATTCATCGGAACGTACGACGGCGTGGCTGGCTCTGTTCATGTGCGCCAAGGCGAAGGCGTTGCGCTGGCTGCCGCCGTCAACCTGCCGCCGAAGGTACGGGAGGTTACAGCGTTTGTGCCTCGAGGCAAGGGCATGGCGGGGCTGGCCCTGGAGCGGGGGGTGGCGGTGCAGTCCTGCAATATCCAGACGGATGACAGCGGTGATGTCCGACCGGGGGCGCGGGCGGTGAATGCTAAGGCCGCCGTGGCGCTACCGGTACGCGACGAGAACGGGGACGTCGCGGCCATCGTCGGTATCGCATTCGCGAGCGAACGCTCAGAGTTCCTGGGTGCGGAATTGCAACGGATGGAAACCCATGCCCGAGCACTTCTTGACAGGGTCCAAGACATCTGTCAGCGACAGTGGACGGAGCGGTAGAGCCTCGCCAAATTCGGCTCGCCACCTGGTATGGCCCGACCGGGAATGCTCTACACAATTTGACCGCTGGGTTCACACCGAGGTCCGCCAACCTCACCGACAACGACAAGACAAAGGGATCGATTAGTGACACTAGATGGGGTGAATTCAGTGGGTTCCGCGTCAATCCTGGAGATGAGGAAAAGGGCCGGCGACTGGCTGCTGAGGCATCAAGGCTCATCCGGAGCGTGGGGGTTGCGCCTTAAAGCCGACGGGCCGGATCCGAGCGTTTTCGTCACCTCGTTGTCCGGATTGGCGCTATTGAACATTGATCGGGCGGCCGCCGAACGGGCCGCCGAGTGGCTGGCGGGCGAGCAGCTGGAGGATGGGGCATTCGGTGAGGGAGCCAGCGGGCGCCTGTACCGTCCTGCGGCCACCGGTATGGGGACGCGGCTACTGTGCGCCGTGGACAGGGAACGATACGCCGCCCAGATCGCCAAGGCGGTCGATTACTTGAGGGGGTGCCAGGAGAAGGAGGGAATGCAGCGCGGTGGTTTCGGCGAGGGGAGAACAGGGGTGTTCAGTACTCCTAGCCACCCGAACCGAGAAGTCACCATGGGTGGGCCCTCGATAACCGATACCATGTTTTCTGCGACGGCTCTGCGGTACGCGGAGGTCGCACCCAGCGACCCTCTCTGGAGGGAGATGGTGAACTACGTCCATTGCTGTCACAACACTCCCTTGATCAACAATCGTCCAGACATCCAGGAGTATCTCGCCGACAACAGGTTCCGCCTTTCCGGCGATGGAGGAATTTTTCTAACCCTGGACCGCTTCCGGCGGCGGCCCGAGGCGCGGGAAGCGCTGGGTCAGAACCTGACCCCAATCATATCCACCGGACTCGCCACACTGCAGGGAATGTTTATCTATCTCGGGGCGGGACTGTCCCATTCCTCACCGGAGGTGACGACCACTCTCGACTGGCTCCGTCAGTACTACACCGTCAGCGAACACGCGCGATACGCCGACGCACTCAAATTTGATTTTGACCAGTCACTGCACTGGCCTGAGGGGCATCCCGGCTTGACGGTCACCGATGATCCCGAAACGCGGGGTTCTAGCGTGCCCGCGACCCGACTAAAGTCCTCCAGAGGTTTTCATTTCGTCGATCGCGGCGATACGGTGGAAATCGTTCCCGACCGGCATGGCGACCCGAGTCAGGCGGGCCTGTACCTATACCTGTGGCTCATGGCGGAATGCCTAAATGAATTGGAGATCGAGACACTGCTCACCGCCGACGACCGCGAGCATTCCTGGGCCAACGAGATGGCTTCCCACTTGCGCTCACTGCAGCGTCCCGACGGATCCTGGAGTAACAGGAACCCCCAGTTCATGGACAATGAACCCGCCCATGCCACCTCGCTCGTTCTCAACACTCTCAATGTTCTGGCGCCTCGTTGTTGAAGTTGTCCTCGATCGTTCAAGAGTCCTCGTGGGTGTGCTGACGGGGACTCTGTGTTTGTGAGGTGCAGTCTTTTCGCGGCGCGGGTACGAGGACGGAGCCGGCGATCACGGACAGCAGGCCGAGCACGATCGGTACGCCTTCGGGGACCATCCCTGCGGGATCTCTGCGCATTGCCGATGTCCGGCAATCTTCGGCTCGGGAGCCAGCGGGTCCAGGCGCCAGTACCAGCGCATCTGAGGTGCCGGTCCCCCCTCGGGCGGCGTGCGCGGCCCGACTCGCCGTCATGACCGTCATTCACTGACCCGGTGGTTACGGCGATCAGCAGGAGAGAATGATATGTGAGGGGAATGTAAAGACAGGGGGCAACTGTGGGGGCGGACAACGTAGTTGGGGACGGCGGGAACGGAGCTCTCTTACTGGGCCGTTCCGTCGAACTGGCCCGGTTCGACGCACTGCTCGACCGTGCGGCAGACAGCGCACGCGACATGGCACGGGGCGGGGAGTTCCGTGACAGCGGGGGTTCCCGGCTCGTCGACATCACCGGTGAGGCCGGCATCGGCAAGAGCCGGCTGCTCGGCGAGGTCTGCGCGCGGGCGCGGCGACGCGGAATGACCGTACTGCGCGGCAGAGCCACGGAGTACGAACGGCAGGTGCCGTTCCAGGTGTTCACCGACGCGCTCGCCCACCTAGACCCGCACGCCCTGGACGGCTTCGAGGAGACCGACGCGGTGGCGCCCCTGCTCCAGCGGAGCGGCACGGTCGACCGTTTCGGACTGCACCGGTCCACGGCCGTCCTGCTCGCCCGGCTCGCCGCCCCGTCCGGACTGCTGCTGGCCCTCGACGACCTGCACTGGGCGGACCCGGCGTCACTGGAGCTGCTCGACCATCTCGTACGCCATCCCGTGCACGCGCCCGTCGTCCTGGCCGTGACCCGCCGTGACCGCCAGAGCCCCGAGTCCCTCGCCGCCAGGCTCACCCGGGAAGTCGACACCGGCACGGTCGTCAGACTCGCTCTGAGACCGCTGAGCGCACGCGACTGCGCCGAACTGGCCGGCCCCGGCCTGCCGCCCGCCGACACCGCCGCGCTGTACGCCGCGAGCGAGGGCAACCCCTTCTACTTCCTGACCCTCCTTCAGGCCCACCGCGGAGGTTCGGCGCCCGAGTCCTCGGCGCCGCCCGGCCTCGGCACCCTGCTGCTGGACGAACTGACCGTGCTCGCCCCCTCGCGGCGCGCCATCGTCGACGCCGTGGCGGTACTGGGCGAGCACGCCACCCCGGCGATGGTCAGCCGGGTGACCGGCCACTCCGGCACCGCGTTCACCGCCGACGTCCACGCGCTCACCCGACGCGACCTGCTGCGCCCCACCCCGCAGGGCCTGCTGACCCTGCGGCATCCGGTCGTACGCACCCTCGTCCACGAAAGCACGCCCCTCCTGAGGCGCGTCGAGATCCACCGGCTCGCCGCGCGGGAACTGGCCCACGCGGGCGTCTCCGCCGCCGAGCGGGCCCACCATGTCGAACAGTCGCTGACCGCCTGGGACCCGGCAGCGGTGGCCGTACTCGAAGAGGCCGCCGCACGAACCGCCCGGACCGCCCCGGCGAGCTGCGCCCACTGGCTCGACGTGGCCCTCCGCCACCTGCCGCACACGCCCGAACACACCGCCCGGCGGCGTGAGTTGGTGCTGAGGCGGGCCCGCGCCCTGGCCGCGTGCGGTGGTCTGCGCGAGAGCCGCGACCTGCTCCAGGAGCTGATCGCCACCCCACGGCGGACACCCGGCGCCCCGGCCACCGGCGAGAACCAGGACCTCGGTGAGAATCAGGGCTTCGGTCAGAGCCAGAGCCGACTCAGAGTGCGCGCGGTCGTCCTGTGCGCGCTGGTGGAACGTCATCTGGGGCGCTGCACCGAGGCGGTCGCGCTGTTACGCCGCGAGCTGGCTCGCGGCCACGCCCCGGCCGACGTCGTCCGGCTCGGCCTGGAGCTGGGCTCGGCCGCGCCCCAGGACAGCGACACCTCGTACGCCCAGGTGCGCACGGACGTGGACATGGCACTCGAGGCGGCCCGGTCCACGGGGGACGAGGTCGGGGAGGCGGGCGTCCTCGCCGTCGCCGCCCTGGGAGAGGCGTACGAGGGCAACATGACCGCCGCGCACGGACTGGCCCGGCAGGCCGCCGCCCTGGTCGACTCCCTGCCCGACAACGACCTCACCGCGCTGTGCGAACCCCTGGCCCGGCTGGGCTGGGCGGAGGCCTTCCTGGAGCACTACCCGGACGCGGAACGGCACGCGGAGCGCGGCCTCGACATCGCCCGCCGCAGCGGCCAGCTCTATGTCGTGCCCCATCTGCTGCTGTGCCTGTCCCATGTCCGGGTCCAGACCTGCCGGGTCTCCTCGGCGCTGGAACTCGCCGACCAGGCCGAGGACATCGCCCGCGGGATCGGCAGCGACCAGTTGCTCGCGTTCGTACTGGCGAGCAAGGCGTCGGCACTCGTCGCCGGCTGTCCGCCGGGCGATCCGCGCCCTCTCGCCGTCGCCGAGGAGGCGGTGGCCGCGGCCGGCACCGGGGTCGACTGGTGGGCCTCCACGGCCTGGTGCATCTTCGGCTGGGCCGCACTCATGGCCGGCGATCCGGTCCGGGCCCGGGACGCGATGCTCCAGGCGGGCGGCCCCGAACTGCAGCGGATCCAGCCCTCGATGCGGCCGCTCTACCTGGAGATCCTGGTCACGTCCGCGCTGGTGACGGGCCGGCCCGAGGAGGCCCGCGGCTGGGCCGAGCGGGCGCGCAAGGAGGCGGAACAACTGGGGCTGTCGATGCAGCGGGCGTCCGCGCTGCGCAGCAGCGCCCATCTGCCGCTGGCGCAGGGGGACACCGCGGCTGCGGCGGACCTGTTCGCGGAGGCCGCGGCGGAGAGCGCCCGCTGCGGCGCGGTCTTCTGGGAGGCCCACTCCCTGCTGCTCGGCGCCCCGCTGGAAGCGGCGGCGGGCCATGACCGGGGCGGCGCGCGCGCCTGGCTCAGGGGGCGCCGGCTCGCCGAGGCGGGCGGCAGCGGCATGCTCGTCGGCCTCGCCGACGCCACCCGACCGCCCGGCGTCGACTCCGAGGCCCCGTACGGTTCCCCGGACCGCACGGAACTCACCCGGCGACTGGCCACCCTGACCGCCCGGGAGCTGGAGATAGCCGAGCTGGTGGCGCAGGGGCTCACCAGCCAGGCCATCGCGGACCGGCTCTACGTCAGCCGGCGTACCGTCGACACCCATGTCTCCCGCGCCTTCCGCAAGACCGGGGTCTCCTCACGCACCGCCCTGGCCACGCTGATGGCCCGCCGCCGCGCCGGGAGCCGTTTCGGGGACGCCCGCACGGAACAGGACTGACGGACCGACCCTGGCCTTGGTCCTGGTCCTAGTGCCCTCGGGGCGGTGACCGGCGAGCCTCCGCGAACCGGCCACCGTCACCGCCCCGTCTCGCCAACTCGGCCGGGAAGCCGCCTACTTGACGTCGACGAAGTCGCCGGGCACCGTCGCGGAGCCGGTCGTGGCGGTGCCCGCGAAGACGAAGCGGTAGTCGCCGTCGACGCCGGCCTTGGTGGTGGTGCTCAGGGCGCCGGTGCGGCTGGTCTTGATCGTCTTGAGGGTGGTGTAGGTGGTGCTGCCCTTCTTGCGGAACTGCAGCTTCACCGGCTGGGTCGCGTATCCCGTGGTCTTGCCCGTGCTCCAGTCGGCGCGGGTCAGCTTGCCGGTGACCGTGATGGTCTTGCCCTTCTTCACCGGCTCCGGGGTGGCGTTGACGGTCAGCTTGGCGGCACGCTTGATGCTGGTCCTGGCGACGTCGTCGTTGTAACTGGCGTTCGCGTAGAGGTCGTAGGCGCCCAGGAAGACCTTCCAGACCCCCGCGACGCCGTTGCCGTCCTTGAAGTCGACCGCGGGGTCGATGTTGAAGACCGCCTTGCAGCTGTAGCTGTAGCCGCCCTCGACCGGCGTCTCCGTGCAGACGGGGTTGTCGTCCGTCCCCAGGGCGCCGGTGATGGTGTCCGTGCTCGAACTGTCGGTGCCCTGCCACAGGAACGCCATGGTGAGGGCTACGCCTTCCTCGTCGAAGGCGGTGAACGTGACGGGAACGGCCTTCTTGCCCGTCACGCCGAGCACGATGTCCTTGCCCTTGTTGACGACCCCGTTCTTGAACGTGGTGCCGCCCAGCGCGTCCTTCGGCTGGACGGCGCCCCGCGAGGCGAAGGTTCTGAGCTCCGCCGCCGTCCCGGGGCGCTCGGCTCCCTGGGCGGCGCCCGGAAGAACGAGCGCCGTGAGGACGAGGGCGCCGGAAACGACGGTGGCCGCTGTGTGCATGTGTATACGCATGTGATTCCCCCAAGGTGAGGTGACAAGGTCAAATGGCCAACAGGTGGCTCAGGGTGAGGCCGTGCCGAAGATGTCGTCGAGGTCGAAACTGCGCTCGGGAGTCGGGTAGAGATCCGTCGGGTACAAGTCCGTCGGGTACAGGTCCGTCGGCTGGGAGCCCGGCGGGGGTACGTCGGCCGGGTCGGCGGTGGGCTTGCCGTCCTGGCTGCACACCTGCGGTGCCGAGGGCTCGGACAGCTCGTAGTCGGCGACCCGCCGCGACCGGAACTCCACGGAGGTGCTCCCCCAGGCATCCTTTTCGCCGCCGACCTTGACCTCCTCGGGCAGTTCCCTGCTCGTCAGCGGCTTGCCCACGGTGACCGAGACGAGGGCACCCACGCAGGGACTGCGGTCCGTCGCGTAGAGGGACGCGGGCAGGGCGATCTTCTGCTCGACGCGCGCGTCCGTATGCAGTTCGACGCGTTTCGCCCGGCGGATGTCGAAGTAGTAGGCGGGTCGCGTCCCGTCCGAGAGACGTTCGCCGTCGGTGCCGGTCGCGACTCCGTACACCAGCTTCCAGAACTCGACCTGCACGGTGATCTTCCGGCAGAGCGGTCCGTTGTACCCCGGCAGGCTGACAACCCTCAGCCCCTTGCCGTCGTCCACGTAGTTCTGCTTGGGCGTCTCGACGACGAGCCCGACCCAGTCCGTGGATTCCCCGACCGTCCACCGCCTGTTGTCGTGGCAGCCGGACGCCCCGGTCGGGTACGGAGGGGTGAGGGACGGGGTCGGCGAAGGGCTCGGCGACTCGGACACACCCGTCGCGCTCTCGGACGGATCCCCGGAGAGGGCGGTGCCGTGGGCGCTCGAACACCCCCCGGTGAACAGGACGGCCACGGCGAGGGCCGCGACGACAGGCACAACGCCAGCCACGACGGAGTCTTTCCGCCCGGGTCCGCGCCTCCGTACGTACCTCGGTACGCACCTCATCGGTCGAACCAGTTCCTGGCCTCCGCGGTGCTCAGGCCCCGCAGCACGACGAGGGCGAGGACGATGCCCGGGAGAACCGATACTCCCCCCTGGAACACGCCCACCACACCGATCAGCACGCCCAGCGCCTCGATGACGATGACCGTGACACGTATCCCCTTCAACCGCCTCTCCGCGAAGACACCGCACAGCAGAAGCACCCCGGCGATCACCAGCGACACCACCGCCAGGAACCGGATCAGCCCGGCCCCGTCCTCCCGACCGTGGTCCGCCCCGTCGCTCACCAGGGCCACCAACAGGAATCCCACCACCAGGTTCAGTACGGCCTGGATCCACACCCCCACCAACGCCTGCCGGACGCTCTTCGGCATCTGCGCTTTCACGCTCGGTGTCGTCATGAACACAAGAAAACGGCACGCGTGTCAGGGACACCTCGGTAGGAATACGTATTCCATGTACGTATGTTCCCTTGCCGCCGCCATGGCTCAGTCGGAGACCGCGCGCTGCGGTCCGCTGACCGGCCCTCTTCAGACAGAACGTGAGGTGCTGGGCAGGACGGCTGCGAGGGTCCGGCGGGTCACCTCGTCGACGGAGCCGGTGGCGTTCACCCGGGTCAGCAGTCCTCGGGCCTTGTACCAGTCGAGCAGTGGCTCGGTCTGCTCGGTGTAGACGGCCAGGCGGTTGCGGACCGTCTCCTCCTGGTCGTCCTTCCGACGTTGCAGGGCCCCTCCGCACTGCTGACACGCGCCTGGCTCGTCGCCGGAGGCAGCGGTGGCGTGCTGTGCCAGTCCGCAGTCGCCGCAGGTGCGCCGGCCGGCCAGACGCCGTACGAGATCGTCGTCGGGGACGTCGAAGGCGAGTACGCGGTCCAGCGTCGCGTTGTGTGCTGCCAGGACCTCGTCGAGCAGTTCGCCCTGTCGCACCGTGCGGGGAAAGCCGTCGAGGAGGTAGCCGGAGGCGGCGTCGGCCTCCCGGAGGCGGTCGGCTGTCATCGCCGTAGTGACTTCGTCCGGCACAAGACCGCCGGCGTTCATGTATGTCCGGGCCTGGCGGCCGAGCGGGGTTCCTCGCTCGACATGGGCGCGGAAGAGGTCTCCGGTGGAGATCGCCGGAATGGACAGGTGCTCGGCGAGGACCCGGGCCTGGGTTCCCTTGCCTGCTCCGGGCGGGCCGATCAGGACGATGCGCACGGGTTCGTTTCTCCCAGCTGTGGTGCGGGCGCGATGGACAACTGTTCCGTGATGCGCTCGATGACGGAGGGATCGGCGAGCGTGGTGGTGTCGCCGGATCGGCGGTTCTCGGCGATGTCACGGAGCAGTCGGCGGGTGATCTTCCCTGAGCGGGTCTTCGGCAGTTCGGGTACGAGGACGATCCGGCGCGGTTTGGCGATGGGGCCCAAGGTAGCTCCCACGTGTGCGCGGAGTGCGTCGCTGACGGCTGCGTCGTCCACGCCGGAGTCGCCGTCGCCGCTGTCGCTGTCGCTGTCGCTGTCGCTGTCGCTGTCGCTGTCGCGCAGGATGACGAAGGCGACGATGGCCTGGGTGGTCTGCGGATCGGTGACGCCGACGACGGCGGCCTCGGCGACGGACGGGTGGGAGACGAGTGCGGACTCGACCTCGGTGGTGGAGATGTTGTGCCCGGAGACGAGCATGACGTCGTCGACGCGTCCGAGGAGCCAGATGTGGCCGTCCGCGTCCTTCTTGGCGCCGTCCCCCGCGAAGTACAGGGGAGTCTCTGTTTCCTCGCCGGGGGGCAGCACCGTTGTACGGGTGAAGCGTGACCAGTAGGTCTCGACGTAGCGGTCGTCGTCGCGCCAGATGGAGCGGGGCATGGACGGCCACGGTTCGGTGAGGACCAGGTAGCCGCCGCTGCCGTCGGGAACCGGCTTTCCGGTGTCGTCCACGACCTCGGCGCGGATGCCGGGCAGCGGGGTCATGGCCGATCCCGGTTTGGTCGCGGTGACCCCGGGGAGCGGCGCGATCATCATGGCGCCGGTCTCGGTCTGCCACCAGGTGTCCACGATCGGGCAGCGGCCTCCGCCGATCTTCTCGCGGTACCACATCCATGCCTCGGGGTTGATCGGCTCACCGACCGATCCCAGCAGGCGCAGGCTGGACAGGTCGTACTGGGCGGGGATGTCGTCGCCCCACTTCATGCACGTGCGGATCGCGGTGGGCGCGGTGTAGAGGAGGGTGACGCCGTACCTTTCCACGATCTCCCACCAGCGTCCGGTGTGCGGGGTGTCCGGCGTGCCCTCGTAGATCACCTGGGTGGCGGCGTTCGCGAGCGGGCCGTAGACGATGTACGAGTGGCCGGTGACCCAGCCGACGTCGGCGGTGCACCAGTACACGTCGGTCTCCGGCTTGAGGTCGAAGACGGCGTGATGGGTGTAGGCGGCCTGGGTGAGGTAGCCGCCGGTGGTGTGCACGATGCCCTTCGGCTTACCCGTCGTACCGGAGGTGTACATGATGAACAGCGGGTGCTGGGCGTCGAAGGCCTCCGGGATGTGCCGGTCGCTCTGTGCCTGGACCACGTCGTGCCACCACAGGTCCCGACCGGGGGTGAGGGCGACCTCCTCGCCCGTGCGGCGCACGACCAGGACGTTCTCCACGCTCGGGCAGGACTCCAGGGCCCGGTCGGCGGCCGGCTTGAGGGGCGTGGGCTTGCCGCGCCGGTAGGAGCCGTCGGCCGTGATGAGCAGCTTCGCCTCCGTGTCCTGGATGCGGCTCGCGACCGCGTCCGCGGAGA
The DNA here is from genome assembly GCF_045040105.1 of Streptomyces sp. NBC_01390. Taxonomy (NCBI): domain Bacteria; kingdom Bacillati; phylum Actinomycetota; class Actinomycetes; order Kitasatosporales; family Streptomycetaceae; genus Streptomyces; species Streptomyces sp. NBC_01390. The sequence continues at coordinate 3,944,645 of NZ_CP109551.1, forward strand.
ACCCGCCGAAGACGACCGAGTGGACGGCGCCGATGCGGGCGCAGGCCAGCATGGCTATCAGGGTCTCGGGGATCATCGGCAGGTAGAGGGCCACCCGGTCACCCGCCTCGATCCCGAGTGAGGTGAGCGCGTTCGCGGCCCGGGACACCTCGCGGAGCAGTTCGCCGTAGGTAAGGGTGCGGGTGTCGCCGGGTTCGCCCTCGAAGTGGATGGCCACCCGCTCGCCGAGGCCGGCTTCCACGTGCCGGTCCACGCAGTTGTACGCCGCGTTGATCCTGCCGCCGTCGAACCATCGGGCGAACGGCGCCTGCGACCAGTCCAGCACCTGGTGGGGCGGCTCGGCCCAGTTCAGCCGACGGGCCTGCTCGGCCCAGAAGCCGAGCCTGTCCTCTTCGGCGGCCCGGTAGGCCTGGGCCGTCACGTTCGCCGTCGCGGCGAAGCCGGGCGGGGGCGGGAACCTGCGGTCTTCTCTCAGCAGGTTGGAGAGCGGCTCGGTGGTCATGTGCGTTGTCCCTAAGCGTTGAAAGATTGAGGGCAATTGAAGGCAATTGAGGGCAGGCGTGTGCGGGGGCGTGACAGACCGGTGGACAGACCTCGGTCGGTCCCGGTCGTCTGCTGCGGTCTGCCGCGGTGTCCTGCGAGTTGCTGCGAGTTGCCTGGAAGGCAGGCGCGTGGGCGCTTTCAGCCGCCGTCGGCGGCGAGTTCGTCCTCGCTGTGGGCGATCCGCCAGAACGCGACGGCGACGGTGGCGCGTTGACGCCCGCCCGGCTTCGTGACCGTGTAGCCGAGCTGGGTGGCGAGCCAGACCAGGCGCTCCTGGAGTGTCGAGTGGTGCAGGTGGAGGCCGGTCGCCGCTTGCCGCAGGCTGGCGTGGTCGAGCACTGCCTGGAGAGTGTCGATCACCCAGGGATGGGTGACCAGGGTCTGGTCCAGCCGGCGCACGTCGGCGATGCCGGCCGCCTCCTGGGGCGTGGTCCGCTCGGCGAGGACGGCGAGGGCTCCGAGATCGTCGTACGCCACCAGGGACGGGCCGGGGCCGTTCACCCGGTCGGTCAGCCGGAGCGCGAGACGGGCACGTTCCAGGGCGGCCGGCAGGTGTGCCGGCTCCTGGGCTACGGCTGTCCCGGCCCGCAGGTCCGACGGCGGGACCGCTGTCCCGGCGACCAGGGTGACCGCGTGCCGGCCGACCCGCGTGGAGTGGGGCGACGGTGGCTGGGGGGAGGCGATGACGATGACGGTCACCGGGCCGGCGAGCCCGAGCCGCTTGACGGCGTCGCGGCGGTCGTTCTCGGGGGCGTCGGGGTCGCAGGCGATCCGCACCGCGGCGTCGGCGGAGCGATCGACGGAGGCTCCCGTGACTGCCTGGATCGCTTTGGCCGAGCGCTCCAGGATGAGGGCGTCCAGCGGCCTCGCCTCGCCGGTCCGCTCCAGCCATACCCAGGAACCGGGGCGGTCGGGCACCGCCACGCGCGCCCATGAACCGCTCTGCGCCTCGGGCAGGGAGCGCCCTCCGGAGTCGTACCGAGGGCTGATGCCCCGGCCTGCGTCGTGCAGACCGGCGGGGCAGCCCGCCAGTGCGGCCACTGCCCGGACCATGGCCGCGGCCGAGGCGTGTTCCACGATCAGGCGGTCGAAGTGGTCGACGACGCGCAGCGCACTGGCCGCCGTGTCGTCGACGACTTCCAGCTTGACGATGAGATCACGCACAGAAGCCTCCACGGCCATTGTCACACCGCTCGCCCTTCGACCGCTCACCCTTCAAGGGCCCGCCGGATGAACTCCTCACGGGTCGCGTTGGAGGCGCGCGACACAGCCGCATGGCCCGCCGTCATGTCGAACCCGTGGAAGCCTCCGCCCCACATGTGGAAATCGACGCTCACGCCCGCCTCGGACAGGCGGCCGGCGTAGGCCAGGATCTCGTCGCGGAAGGTCTCCACCGAGCCGGTGTCGATGTAGGTGCGCGGCAGCCGGCTGAGGTCCTCGGCACGGGCCGGCGCGGCGTACGGCGACACGTCCGGGCCGCCGCGCCGCTCGCCCAGCAGAGAGGTCCACCCGTACAGGTTGCTGCGGCGGTCCCATCCGCACCCGCGGTCCACCATGCGACTGCTGTGCGTCTGGAAGCGGTCGTCGAGCATGGGGCAGATCAGCACCTGGTGGCTGAGCCTGGGGAAGGCGCGGTCGCGGGCGAGCAGTGCGGTCCCCGCCGCGAGGCCGCCGCCGGCACTGGAGCCGGCGATCAGGAGCCGTTCGGGGTCGACACCGAGCTCGGCCGCGTTCTTCGCCGTCCACACCAGCCCCGCGTAGCAGTCGTCGAGCGGCGCGGGGTCGGGGTGCTCCGGCGCCAGCCGGTACTCGACAGACACGACGACCGCACTCCCGTCGATCACATGGGGGAGGAAAAGGCTCACGCCCGTCCGGCGGTCCCCCGCGACCATCCCGCCGGCGTGGATGTGGAAGATGGCTCCCTTGGGGCCCCGGTCCTCGACGGGGCTGAGAATCAGCAGAGTGATGTCCGGCGCGCCGTCCGGGCCGGGTACCTGACGCTCCTCCACCCGCACCCTGCCGCCCGCCGTCAGATCCACCGGCTCCATCCCGGGGGGACCCTCGACCAGCAGCCGTCGGGTCTCTGCGAGGGTCTCGTCCGACACGGTCGGAAAAGCAGCGCGCATCGCCTCCTCGACGGGCGCGAGCTCCGGGTCCAACGGGGGCCGGATGGTCGGGGCACCGAAAAAGTCTGCTGCTGTCTGGGCTGCCATCTGTTCTCTCCTTCGGGAACGACGACGGGAAGCGGGTGAAATCCACTCTCCGGTTCCGATGCCCGCAGGGCTACCGGCAGGTGGCTGGAACCGTCGCCGGTGGCCCCGCCATATGGCGGGGCCACCGGTCGGGCGGGGCCGGCCGGTGCCGTGGGACCACCTGCGGCCTGAGGTGACTACGGACCTGCGACGGCGACGGCCTGACCAGGCTGACCGATCGACCATGTTCGGGTGTACGCCGACACCACCCCCGCCGACCGTCTACAGCTTGCCCGTCCTGAAATCCGCACTGCTCTTGAGGACCGCGGATTCCATGGTCCAGTTCTCCGGCTGGACCCTCTCCCAGAGACTTCCCTTGCCGGATTCCCTGCCCGCCTGGTCCTCCCGACGGAACCATTCCTCGGCGCTCTTGATCCGGTCGGGGTGGATTTCGTCGAGCAGGGCGTAGTCCCTGGTGATGATTCCGTGCTTCCACACGTTCCAGAAGCCCGTGAAGTTGTCGCGGAAGCTCATGGTGCTTTTGTCGTTGGGATCGGCGTTGTATCCGGCCGGGGAATCGACGAGTCCCACCAGGTCCGGACTGCTCCAATACGTGTCCAGGTCGGTGTCGACGTACTGTGCCGGATGCCCGGTGACCGCTGTCGCCGTGCGCTGCACCTGAGCGGTGACCGCGTCTTCGAGGGCGTAGAGGTCGCTGATCGTGAACAGATGACTGATCCCGCGCGTGAAGTCGGGCCAGAAGGTGGGGGTGTTCCCGTAGTCGTCGGTCCACCCGGGCGGGTTCTCGGGGTTGTTCCAGTCGCCGGCGTAGTCCTTGGCTCGAATCCCCGACCGCGCAAGATCAACGCGGCCGCCCCAGAAAGCGGCTGGGCTATCGGTCCACACCGTGAAAGGCTGCCCGCTCAGGACAGGGGAGGCGGGGCGAGCATGGGGCTGGACTACAGCTACGAGATCTTCGTGCCCCCTCGGAACGTTGCGCGAGCACTGACCCGGCTGGCCGAACTCGCGCCCCAAGGCCGCGACACTCCGCCGCTTCCGGTCACTCTGCCGGGCGGCGAGCAACTGACCGTACCGTTCACCTCCAAGTTCAAGAGCGAGCCAGTCGACTCTTCAGCAGGCGGCACGCTCGAACTGGACACCTCAATCATGGTTGGCGTCGACGACGCGATCCGTGAGTTCCACCTCCGGGATGTCGACGGGGTCGACGAGCTGGGAAGAGTGTCAGTCGGGTACATCTACTTGACCGTCCGGTTCTCGTCCGCATGGCACCCGAACTTTGCGTCACTGCAGTTCACGGCGGCCACCTCGGACATGAGTCGGATGTTCGAGCAGTCCGCGAGCGTCAGGAAGGTGTTCTCCGACCTCACCGCCGCTGCCGGTGGGGTGTGTTGCCTGCTCGACACCGAGACCGGCGTCTTCGACATCTGCTGGCTCAACGGCGAGACGGTCAATGGCGAGACTGTTCCGGGTAGCCGTTTCCCGCACTTCCACAATCTCGTCGCCGCCTGGCGCGAGCCGGTGGAGTAGAACGGCAACCAGCCGTCTCTTGCGTCTGGGCTTCCCGGGTGCGCTACCGGGGCCTCCCCCTGAGGGGTGGACACGCTGATACTGGATCTGCTTGATCCGGAGGAAGCGAGAACACCGCCGATCGCAATGAAGGCGATGAAGGACTACTCGGACGAGTTCGAGGCGGCTCTGCCGCTCAGGCAGCCGCCAGTTTCCGGATGCGCGGGCGGTTCTCCAGTGCCCAGCGCACGGTCTTCGGGGGGCGTCCGAGCAGGATTTCCAGCTGGTCGGTGGTGCCTCGGTATCCGCCGCCGCCCATCAGGCGGGTCAGGGTCCGGAGGTGTTCCGCGGTGTGCGGGATCGCGGCCAGGGCGGGGTCTATGTAGGTCCTGTTCCAGGTCTCCACGTCTTCGGGGACGTAGGTGACCGGGCGTCCCAGCACGGCCGCGTAGTCCTGCGCGAACCCGTGCATGTCCTTGAGCTCCGGGCCGTTGAGGTCGTAGGACCTGCCGATGTGCGGCGCCGGGTCGGTCAGGATCTTCACGCACAGTTCCGCCACGTCGTAGCCGGCGATGGGCGCGAGGCGGTGGTCGCCGAAGGGCAGACGCAGTTCGCCCCTGCTCAGCGGCTCCAGGGCCAGCCAGGTCATCAGGGGGTTCTCGACGAACATGGCGCCCCGGATGTTGACGGTCGGCAGGCCGGACCACTCCAGCACCTGCTCGGCGACCCAGTGGGCCCGCTGCTGCGGCGACCAGTCGGCAACGAGTCCGCCGAGATGCGCACACCGTTCCTCCTCCGGCGCGGTCATCTTGTCGAAGGTCATGAACGACTGCTCGTACTCGGAGATGTTGACGAACGCCTCGATGTCGCCCTGGGCCCGCGCCGCCGCGGCCATCAGGCTCACGGCGTCGGTGTAGTACGGCGACAGGCCCATGCTGAAGTAGACGCGCAGGACACCCTTCAGGGCGGCGGTCACGTCGGCGATGGTGAGCAGGTCACCGACGATGACCTCGGCCCCGGCCTGGCGCAGCGACTGGGCGCGCTCGTCGTCCTGGCGCACGAACGCCCGTACCGGATGCCCTTGTTCAAGCAGCATGTCGACCATCGTCCGGCTCACGCCGCCGATTTCGCCGGCGGCACCGGTGACCAGGATGGGATTGCGCTCTGACATCAAAACGTCCTTCGTCTGTGTGGAGTGGATCAGCCGTTCGGAAAGCCCGTGAGGCTGTGTGTCAGCCGGCCAGACGGTTGATCTTGCGGATCTGCTTGTCGAAGGCCCGGGCGGGAACGACGCGACGCAGTGTGCTCACGCGTCCGGCCGTGGGGCCGGCGGTGTAGCGCAGCTTCGGCTTGGCGTCGGTCGCCGCCGCGACGATCGCCTTGGCGACGACGGCGGGGGCGTCACCGTCCCTGACCGCCTCCGCCATCACGCGGTCGACGGTGAGGCGCTGGCTGGCGTAGGCGTGCAGCGGCAAGTCGGGCTTCGTGCTGTTGGCCTCGAACCCGGTCCTGGTGTAGGCGGGTTGGACGAGAAGCGAGCGGACGCCGTGCTCACGGACCTCGTGGTCCAGGGACTCGGAGTAGCCCTCGATCGCGTGCTTGGAGGCCGCGTAGACGGCCATGTAGGGCTGAGGTATGAAGCCGAGGACGGACGAGATGTTGATGATGCGCCCGTGCCGCTGGGCGCGCATGTGCGGCAGGACCTCCGTCACCATGCGCATGACCCCGAACACGTTGGTGTCGAAGACCGCTTGGGCCTGCGCGACGGAGGTCTCCTCGGCCGCACCTGTCGAGCCGACGCCGGCGTTGTTGACCAGGACGTCGATCCGGCCGAACCGGTCGATCGTCTCCTGGACCGCGGCGGTGACCGAGGCGTCACTGGCGACGTCCAGGTCGACGAACGTCACACCGTCGAGTGGGGCGACGCGTGCGGCGTCCCGGCTTGTTCCGACCACGTCGAAACCCGCCGCGACCAGCGCGAGCGCGGTTTCCCTGCCGATGCCGGATGACGCACCCGTCACGAGTGCCACTGGCCGGTTCGTCGTCATCATGACTCCCACACCTCTTGGAAACTGATCGGTTTTCCTCCACAGTAAACCGATCGGTTTTCGCATGCAAGAAGGGTGATGCGTCAGTGCACGCCTGCCGCGTCGAGCAGGGTGGTCGCCGTGGGCACGATGAGCCCCGTCAGAATGTCGGCTCCGATTCCCGCGCGGGCGCTGGCCCCGTCGAAGACCAGGCCGAGCTGACGGGTCAGCAGGTCGGGATCGCCCGCCCCGCCCCGCTCGGCCTCGGAACGGAAGAAGGCGGTCAGGTTCGCCTTGACCTGGTGGGCAACCCGGCTGGCGGGATGACCCTGATCCTTGAGCTCGATCTGTACGGCCAGATACCGACAGCCCCGGAACTCGGGTGCATCCGCCTGTGATTCCACCTGCTCGAAGACGTGCAGGATCCGCTGACGGGGCGATCGGTCGTCGTCCGCCGCAGGGAGGAGTGTCGCCACATAGGCAGAGGCGTGCCCCTTCAGGCTTGCCGCCAGCAGTTCGTCCTTGCTCTCGAACAGCTGGTACATGGAGCGCTTCGACACTCCCGCCGCCTTACACAGGGCCTCGACGCCGATGCCGACACCGTCTCGATAGGTGAGCGCGGCCGCCGCCGCCAGCAGCCGCTCCCTGGGGCTTGGTTTCACTTCGGTGGTCATATCGCGAGATTAACTCGAAACGACCCAAAAGAAAACCGATCGGTTTCCAGGGTGACCTGGTCACGCCGCAGGGTGTAGCCCTGGCCGCGTCGCGCAGTCACGCCCTGGCCGAGCGCGGCGCGCTCGGCGTCCCGTCCCTGCGGCCCGAGGCTGAGGATCTCGGACTGGAGGTCCTCAGCCTCGGGCCGGTCACCGCGGTACAGCTACCGGTCGGCTGCCGCCGAAGACGGTGCTCAACCCGCCTGTCCCTGCTCCGCGCCGGTTGCCGGCGGGACCACTCGGAGGCTCGCCATGGGCTGCACCCAGGACAGGTCCGTCCCCTCGGGCGCCTCGAGTTCGACGGCGGCGCTCCAGCCGGGCGTCAGTTCGGTGAACTCGCCGAACGGCGGCCGGTACATCCGGAGCACCCGGGCCGGGGAGGTCCCGGCATCCGGTGGGGCGTCCTCCGGAAGGACCGCATCGCCGGGGAGGACGCTCCGCCCCACGCTGACACAGCGGGCGTGACAGACCACCCTGTGCGCCGAGAGCCGCTCGTACACGATCTCCACTTGCAGCAGTCCGACAGGCTCGGTGCCACTCATGCCGAGGATGCCTCCATACTCAACCCGCCTGTCCCTGCTCCGTGCCGGTCGTCGGCGATACCACTCTGAGGTTCGCGTCGGGCTGCACCCACGACAGGTCCGTCCCCTCGGGCGCCTCCAGTTCGACGGCGGCGCTCCAGCCGGGCGTCAGTTCGGTGAACTCCCCCACCGGCGGCCGGTACATCCGGAGCACCCGGGCCGGGGAGGTCCCGGCATCCGGTGGGGCGTCCTCCGGAAGGACCGCATCCCCGGGGAAGACGCTCCGCCCCACGCTGACACAGCGGGCGTGACAGACCACCTTGTTCGGCGAGGGCCGCTCGTACACGATCAGAACCCTCAGTAGCCCGACGGGCTCGGTACCGCTCACGCTGAGGATGCCTCCATCCGGGTTCAGAACCAATTCATGACCTTGTCGGCCACCTCGGACGCCACACCGCTGCCGATGATGCCTCCGACGACACCACCCACGACACCGCCCACGACGGTACCCGCTCCGGGTATGGCCGAGCCGATGGCCGCCCCCACCTCCGCGCCGTAGGCGGCGCCCGCGAGGCCGCCCGCGAGGCCGGCGGCGTCCCGGGTGGCGGTGTGGAGCCGCTGCGCCGGCGGTGCCTTGGCGACGTCGTAGGCGGAGAGCGCCACCGCTCCGACGAAGAGGCTGCCCTTCAGTGCGCCGCCTACCGTGATGAAGCCCGCGTCGCCGCCCGCCGAGCCCGCCAGCTTGCTCGCGGTCGAGGCGGCACCGCTGCCCGAACCACCGGTGGCCCCGGCACTCTTGGCGAACTCCTCGATCTGACCCGGGGTCATTTTGGGGGTCATCTTGAGGCTGTCGTCCAGGTCGACCTGTCTCGTGGACGGATCGACGTCGACACCCATCTTGGACAGCATGCTCCGCGCCTGCTCGACCGGAATCGTCACCCGGGCTCGCTCGGCGACGTCGGTGGCGGACGCCCCGACCCAGACCTCGCTCTCGTGCGGGAGGGACAGGTAGTAGTTGTCCATGATCTCCAGGTCGGTGAGGTCCTGCCGGTTCAGGATGTGGAGCACGCCCTGCCCGTGATAGTCGTTCGCGGCCTGGGTGGCGAAGTGGGTGGAGACACCGGGGTCCGAGGACGTCGGTGTGAACCCGGTGGACTGGATGTTCTCCGAACCGCCGAAACCGACGGTGGAGCCGCGGAACAGCCAGTCCGTCGCGTCTGTCGGCGGGCGGTAGGACGGGCCGGGGCCCATGTCCGCCGGGTACATCTGGCCGCTGGGGTCGGCGTTGGTGACGGGGTTGTCACCGGAGTAGGCGTAGCCGCCGAGCTGCTGCGGGTCGGTGGCCTCGAACTTGGGGTCGACGCTGATGAAACGTCCCAGCGCCGGGTCGTACTTGCGGACGCCGACATCGGTGTAACCGGTGGCGGATTCCTGGGACTTGCCGAGGTACGAGTGGGTGGGGTCGGGCCACGCGGTGCCGTTGGCGTTGGCCCGTTGCTGCCCGTACGGCGTGTACTGCTGACGGGACACCTTCTGCGTGGTGGTGTCCATGGCCATGGTGCCGGTGCCGTGCGCGTCGCCGAAGAGGTAGTCGATGCCGCCGCCGGGCAGGCTGGAGCGGACCGCCACCGAGCTGCCGGCGCCGCCGTGCGCGTAGGTGCGTACGGCGCCGAGCAGGACGTTCGGAGTGACAGCGGTGTTGACGACGATCTCGGTGTCGCCCGCGAACAGCGTGGTCTTCCCGGGATCGCGGCGTATCAGCTGGTTGCCGTCGGCGTCGTAGACGTACTTGGTGGTGGTGGGGCTGCTTCCGGTGGTGTCGACCTGGGCCAGATGGCCTTCGTCGTCCCAGGTCAGGTTCTGGCCCGTGCCGCCGCCGGTGGGTGTGCGGGTGAGCAGGTTGCCCGCGGCGTCGTAGACGAAGTCTGTCGGGCCGGTGCCGCCGGTGGTCCTGGTGAGGGTGTGCGGCTGAGCGCCGGTGGCGTTGCAACCGGTGGTGCAGCCTTCGACGTAGCCGGTGGTGGTGTCCGTCCCACCGGTGGTGGAGTGATCGATCACCTGGGTGCGGTCACCGACGGCGTTGTAGCCGTAGGACTGCCAGTACGACCCGGCCGTGCCGGCGACGGTCGCGGCGGTGGGGTCGGTGCCCTGCGCCGGGCAGGCGGCCTTCGCGGTCCAGGCCTGGGACAGCCGGGCCAGTGCGTCGTACTGGTAGCACTGGGTGTCGCCGGTCGTGTTGCCGGTCTCGGACTGCTGGTCCACGGCGGACAGCGGGTTGCCGGCGGCGTCGTAGGTGTACTTGGTGTCGTCGACATCCGGCCCCGGCGCCTGCGTACGCGAGATGAGCCGCTCGGTGGGCCTGCGGGTCTGGTCGTCGTAGGAGTAGGTGATCCAGGCGGGGTTGGTCGACGCCCCCAGAGTGAGCTGGGAGGGCTCGCCGTAGCTGGTGTAGACGGTGCCGCCGACGTAGGTCTGGGCGCTGCTCGCGGTGGTGGTCGGGTTGCCGAGCACGTCGTGCCCGTAGGTGATGGTCTCGCCGATCAGGCCCTGGGTGCGCGGGTCGGTCTGCGTGGCGAGCAGCTGCGCCTTGACGCTGTAGGTGTAGGTGGTCTGGTAGCTGGCCGGCAGCGGGGCTTCGCTCGCGGGCAGCGTGATCTTCGTGCCGGTCGACTTGCCCAGGGTGGTGTAGCCGGTCGTCGCGACCGTGTATCCGCCCGTCACGCCCTGCGCATAGCTGGTGGACGAGGTCTGCTGGCCGATCCGCAGGGTGTCGTACAGCCAGGAGGCGACCTTGAAGTTCTTCGCCTTGTCCGTCTCGGTGAGTTTGCGGCCGAGCAGGTCGAAGGTGAAGTCCAGCTCGTTGTTGCGGGAGTCGGTGGTGGAGACGAGGTTGCCGGCGTCGTCGAAGGTGTAACGGCTCGAGCCGGCGTCCGGGTCCGCCTGCGAGGTCTTGCGGCCCAGCAGGTCGTAGCCGAAGGACCAGACCGCGTTGTCGGGGCCGGTCACCTTGTTCTGCCGGCCGGCCGCGTCGTAGCCGTAACGGGTGGCGTGGGACGTCCCGCCGGTGACGGTGAAGCCGTCGGTCGCGTTGCCGCTCACGGTCGGTGCCGCGGTGAACTGGTCGAGTTCGGTGTTCTGACCGCGAGCGTCGGTCACCGTGGTGGTGGCCACCGCACCGGTGGGCGGGATGACGGTGGTTCTGTCCCCGGTGTAGGCGGTGCGGGTGTTCCGGGTCTGAACCCCGTCGCGCTCCTCGGTGCTCCTGGTGGTCCGGCCCGTACCGTCGTGGTCGGTGACGGTGGTGGCGGGGATGCTCACCTGGGAGACCGACACCAGACTGGAGCGCGGGTCCCCGGAGATCGCGTAGCTGTTGTTGGTGACCACGGTCCAGCCGTGCGAGTCGTACTGGGTGTCCGAGACCGTGGTGCTGCCGTTCTCCGCCGTCACCTGGGTCTGCAGGCTGCGCAGCATGGCGTCGTACAGCGTCTCGTTGACGCTGTAGCTGCCGTTGTCCAGCAAGGTGCCCGTGGTCACCACCGAAGGAGCGGTGGCGGAGAGCGCGTAGCCGTAGGTCATGCTGGCGGGGGCGCCGGCGCCTTTGTTCGCGTTGGGCAGCCAGACACCGGTCAGCCGGCCGAGCGCGTCGTAGGACAGCGACGTGACCAGACCGGCGACGTCGGTCTTGGTGAGGGGCACGCCACGGGCGGCGTCCAGTGCGGAGGTCGCCACCTGGCAGTCCTTGGACGACGTGGTGGCCGGTGTGCAGCTCGCACCCGGGGTGACCTGCGTGGCGGTGGTGGTGCTGGTCGGCAGCGCACCGGCGGCCGGTGTGTACGAGGTCGCCACCGTCTGGGCCAGGCTGCTGCCGTCCGGGGCGGTTGCACGGGGCGTACGGGTGGCCAGTACCACTCGGCCGTAGGAGTCGTACGTGCTCTGGGTCTGGTCGACGAACCTGGTGGCGGTCGCCCCGCTGGACGCCGACGCCTTCTGGACGAGAGTGGCGTCGCCCGTGCTCGGCAGGTCCGGGCTGGTCTGGCCGTCGCCGTTGTAGGCGAAGGTGTGCCCGTCGTACGAGGTGCGGGTGTCGGAGACCAGGTTCCCGGAGGGGGTGGCCCCGGAGCTGTTGCAGTCCTGGTCGGTGACGATGCTCTCGGCGGTGACCACCACGGTCGCGGGGGTGCCGTCGAGATAGCGGGTGAAGGTGCACTTGGCGGTGTTGCCGGTGGCGCCCGTCTCACCGCGGTCGTCGCTCTGGACGGCCATGCCGGTGGTTGTCCGGCCCAGGGTCGTGTTGTAGAAGGTGTCGGTCTCGGTCTTCCGCCAGCCGTAGGAGACGGCCTGACGGGTCAGTGTTCTGGCGGGGCGGACCATGTTGGCCGTCAGGTCCGCGACTCCGGTCCGGGACCGCGTGGCGGTGGGGCCGATGATCTTGGGAACGTTGAGGACGGCCTTGTCGATGGCGCCGTTCACCCCGGTGTAGGTGTCGGTCTCGAAGACCTGCCCGGCCAGCGCGTTGTCGTCGGCGACGCTGACACTGCCGTCCTGGCTGGTGAGCGCGGGCACGCTGCGTGTCCCCGACGGCATGGTGTCGCCGTTCATGCCCAGGAAGTAGTAGGTCTTGGTGAGGGTCTTGCGGTCGTAGACCTTGGCCCCGTCGGTGTAGTGGAAGACGTTCGGGTCACCGGTGGTGACGTCGACTTCCGGGAAGCCACGGAACTGACCCCAGGTGCGGTTCTTGCTCTTGACCGTCTCGTTGTCGTCGTAGTGCCAGCCCGGGTTCCCCTTGTAGGAGTACTCCGTCAGCAACTCCGGCTCGGTGCCGTCCTGGTAGCTGTTGTGCGGGTCGAGGGTGGTCACCGATCTGACCGGGTGCAGGGAGAACCAGTCCAGCATCGGCGCGGGCTGTCCCTCCGGCGTCCAGTACACCGGGAAGCACCGCAGCTTGTTCGTCGAGGCGAACCCCTTCGCCGCCGCGTCCGCCGGGTCGGCCGGATCACTTGCCGGGGCGCTGGAGCAGTCCGGGGTCTCGTAGGCGACCGTGGTCTGCGCGCCGGTCTCCGTGGTGACCGTCTGGATCCGGTCGTGGTACATCAGCGGCATCTGCGGGATCGTCCCGACCCGGTTCGCCAGTTGCAGCGGCGGATCGAAGCTGACCGACGGGGTGGAGGCGTCGGCTGTGGCACCGCCGAGCCGGTCCAGGCCGGTGTGCTTGATGCCGTCCAGCCACAGGGTCGGGGCATGGTCCCCGCCGTCGGGGAAGGACTGGGTGAAGTCGTAGCGGTCCACCTGCTTGGTCGCCCCGCCGACCTGCACCTGAGTGGTGATCGAGGTCAGCCGCTTGCGCGACCAGAAGCTGGGACCGTGGTTGGTGCAGTCCGTCGCGTCCTTGGCGCAGTTCAGGTCGATCGGCACATCCGGCCAGTACTCCGGATTGGACTTGGTGAACTGGGAGTCCGAGCACGTGTTGCCCGCGGGCGTGCCCGAGAAGCACCGCTCCGCCGTCGTGTCGAACAGGATCTGCTCCGGCGCGGTACCCGAGTAGACCGTGGACGAGGTCATGCCGTAGTCGATGCGCTTCAGCGTCCCGCCGCGGGTGTAGCCCACCGCGGTGTTCTTCATGTTCGGGCCGTAGTAGCCCGTCTCCGGCGCGTAGTAGTACGCCATCGCGTTGCTGTGGCGGTCCACGACGTAGTCCAGGTTGAACCGGTAGCCCAGGGTGCAGGAGCTGGACGCGAAGTCGGTGCCCGCCGGGCAGTCCGACACCCCGCTGTGGGCCTTGTAGACGGGCATCGTCCAGGCCGACTTGGTCTCGTCCTTGCCCGAACTCCAGCCCGGCAGACGGTTCCGGCCGAAGTAGTACTGGACGCCGTTCTCGGTGACCTTGAAGTACTCACCGTTGTCGGTGCCGTTGGTAGCACCGGTCAGGTCCTCGATCTTCGTGGTGGAGTCGTCCTGTGCGGGGCGGAACGTCTTGGTGCTGTCGTCGTAGACGAGTGCCGTGGACTTCCCGTCCAGCGACAGGGTCAGGATCTGGCCCGCCCAGCACTCGTCGCCGTCGTTCTTCGGCGCGTCCGACGACGAGTCGTCCTTGCAGGACTTGTAGGTCCGCTCGATGTAGTTGTCCGAGGTCGACCAGCCGTCGCCCAGCCACGAGGACTGGTTGTTGGTGCCCTCGGTACGTGAGTCCTGGGTCGCCGAGTTGTAGCTCAGGTTCAGCGTGGGTGCCGAACCGCCGATGGCTCCGGGCACGGAGATCGGGTAGTTGTAGGTGAAGGCACCGGTGTTGCCGGAGGTGGACCAGGTGCCGCCGGCCGTCAGGCTGGTCGCCGCGTAGTCGCCGGAGGAGCCGCTGGTCCCCGAGGTCGCGGCCAGCGCCACCATGCCGCCGGAAGCCGCGGCGGTCTGCGCGGTCAGCGTCCTGGAAGTCGTCGCCGGCAGGGAGACCTGGGCCGACAACGGTGTGCCGGCGCTGGTGCGCAGCGGTGTCTGCGACTGGCACCGTGGCAGTCGGGGGGTCGTCAGTACGCAGGCCGGCAGCCGCACCAGGTGCAACCGTGCGGCGTAGTCGCCGCCGAAGGCGTTCCGGAAGGCCGAGTCGTCCACGTCGACCCCGACGCTGCCGGAGCCGCCCTTGCTGCGCAGTGTGAACAGCACGCCGTGCACACCGGCGGCCTGTGCGGTCTTCTGGTCGAACGTGGTCACCTGGACGCTGCGCGCCGAGGCACCCGAACGTGCCGCCGACAGCAGCACCGGCGACGACCCCGCCCGCACTCGCGACACCGTCCGCCGCGAGGACGCCGGGCCCGCCGCCGCGTGCGCGGAACGCCCACCGGTGGGCGGAACGGTCAGCGACACCGTCGAGCTCCCGGCACCCGGCAACGACGCGTGCTTCGCGGGATCGAACCGTGTGAACCTCTTCGAAGCCGCGACCGCCTTCGGCTTCGCGTGGGTGAAGGGAATCCGCTTGTCCTTGACCACCGCGGGGGCGGGGATGTGCCGGTGCGAATCCGGCGCGGCCATCGCGTCCGCGGCGGGGACGAGCATGCTCACCAGGAGGACACCTGTGGTCGGGAGGCTGAGGCCACGGAGCCGTCCGGCACCCCGTCGCATCCGTCTCCCCAGCCCGGTTGTTCGCGTCATCGTGAGCCCTCCCCCGTTCCCGTCCCGGGGCACGCGGAAGCCGCCCCCGGGTGTTGCTGCGGGCGCCCAGGCAACTTTCCTTCGGAACAGGCCGGTTGGGCGCACGCCAAAGGAGAGGCACAGTTGATCAAGCCCCCACGGAAACTTCACGCTAGGGCCTGAGATCAACACGGCATGCAAAGCGCATGCACATGGAAAGCAAAGGAATCGCTTAAGCTCGAACTCAAATTGACTGCTATACGTCAAAAATGGACCTCATACGGTCACCAAGTGATCGATTGACGATGGACCCCGCTCACATCGGCCCCACAGAATGCACTCCGGCGCGGGGCCCACGGGGGGAACCGCCGGAAAGCGGAGGACCCCAACCTTCATGTCCGTCCATCGCAGTTCCTTGCGCATGTCCAGACTCCTGCTGTCGAGACCGATCGCCGGCGTCGTCGTCACAGCCCTGACCGCGGCTTCACTGGCCGCGGCGACACCCGCGGGGGCCGCGCCCGACGCCTCGCACAAGGCCACGCCGAAGAGCGGCGGTTCGCCCTCCGCCACCCGGCGTCTCAATCCGACGGAGGCGGCGTCCTCGCGAGCGAAGGCCACCGGCGAGCCGGTGACGATCGACCAACTCACCGACACGGGAACGCTGGTGGTGGCCAACCCGGACGGCACTTTCACCCGCACCGACTCCTCGATGCCGCAGCGCACGCTGCAGCACGGGAAGTGGGTGCCGATCGACACGAAGCTGGTGCGGCAGGCGAACGGAACCTGGGCACCCAGGGCCGCCGTCACCAACGTGCTGTTCTCCGGCGGTGGTTCGGGTGCGCTGGTCACGATGCGCAGCGGCAGTCACCGGCTGGGCTTCTCCTGGCCGGGCAAGCTGCCCGAGCCGGTGATCTCCGGAGCCACCGCGACCTACCCCGAAGTGCTGCCGCAGGTGGACCTGCAGCTGACCGCGGACGCCTCCGGCTACTCCTCGATCCTCGTGGTCAAGTCACGTAAGGCGGCGGCCGATCCGCGCCTGCGGAGCCTCGCCCTGAACACCACCTCCTCCCAGGTCGAGGTGACCCCCACACGTGACGGCGGGGCCCGGGCCACCGACAGGCGCACCGGCGAGACGGTGTTCCACAGCGACACCGCGCTGATGTGGGACAGCGCCGGCCAGAAGCCCTCCGGCATCTCCTCGGTCCGCACGGCGACCGTCCCCCTGGCCCGTGCCGAACAGAAGGCTGCCGCCAAGGTCGGCGCACACCGCGCCCAGGTGCGGGTGAGTCTGCGAAACGGCCGTCAACTGCTGGGCCTGGACCAGAAGTTGCTCACCGCCAAGAGCACCACCTACCCGGTCTACGTCGACCCCGAGTGGAGCGGCAGGCCCTCCCAGCTGGACTGGGCGCGGATCTCCGACAACGGGTGGAACGTCTACAACTCGACGTCCACCTCGGGTGCGACCAACGCGCGTGAGGGCTGGGACAACAACACTCCCGGCAACGGTGAACGGGCCCGCACCTACTACCAGATGAACACCAGCGGCATCAAGGGCGCCGTGGTCACGCATGCCTCGCTGTACGTGAAGCAGCTCTCCGCCGCGTCCTGCGCGGACACCCCGGCCGCCGTCTACGGCACCGACCGCCCCGCCGGGTGGAGTTCCTCGTCGCTGTACTGGGGCCATGAGCCCGGCGGACGCACCGGCTCCCTGGGCAGCACCAACCCCAAGAGCCACGAGGCCGGCACCTGCCCGGTCACCGACGGTGCGAACTCCTGGGTCAGCCCGCCGTCACTGGAGTTCGACGTGACCTCCCGGGCCCAGAGTGCGGCGGCCGGCGGCTGGAAGAGCATGACGCTGATGGTCCAGTCGCCCAACATGAACGACGCCACCCAGTGGAAGCAGCTCGCCTACGGCGGCGGCGCCACCATGTCGGTCACCTACAGCTACCGCCCCAAGCTCAAGAACGGCACCGGCACCCCCGCCATCAAGCCGTCCATCGTGAGCATGGGCAAGACGATGACCACCACCCACACCCCGACACTGTCGGCCCGCGCGGTGAACCCGGACCTGGCCGGCGGCAGCGAACTGGTGCGCATCGACTACCACGTCCACAACTCCTCCGGCACCCTGATCCACCAGGGCTTCGGCCCCAACCTGGACTCCAAGAAGCGCGCCCGCTACAACACCAACGGCAGCGACTGGACCACCCCGAGCCTGCCCGACGGCACCTACACCTGGAACGCCACCGCACAGAACGCGGCCGGCTACTGGGCCCTCGTCGCCGGCTCGAGCACCTGGACCAAGACCCAGAGCTTCACCGTCGACACCAGCGCGCCACCCGCACCCACGGTGACCTCAAGTCAGTTCCCGGCCAAGCAGATCGGCGCCGCCTTCGGCGACAAGGGCACCTTCACGCTCAGCAACAACCACACCAACAACATCACCGGCTACCTGTTCGCCCTGGACGCCACACTCGGCAACACGGTCTACAGCAGCGGCGTCACCAAATGGGTGGTGGGTACGACGATCGTGCCGGGCCACGTCTACTACGCCACCTCGGACAACGGCCCCGGCACCGGCACCTCGGCGATCAACGGCAGCGCCTCCCCCGCTTTCGCCCCCGCCAAGGCGGGACCGCACACGCTGTACGCGAAGGCGGTGGACCAGGCCGGCTCGACGTCCATCTCCCAGACGGCCTACGCCTTCTACGCCGGGACCAGCACCCCGACGTACGCCTACGGCGACAAGATGATCGCCGGCTGGACGGCGACCAACACCGACGGCACCACCACCGCCGTGCCCAAGGCGACCACCACGTCCAAGGGCGGCCAGCTGATCAGCCAGATCGCCTACAGCGGCTACGAGTTCGCCGACGGCTACCAGGCCATGCTCGCCAACAAGAGCACCACCTCGAAGGTGGTCAGCGGAGACAGCGCGACGCTGAGCTTCGACATTCCCAAGGACGGTCCCTGGAGCTTCGGGGTCAACCTGACCAAGGCGAAGGACTACGGCATCTACGGTCTGGTCCTGGACGCGGGCAAGCCCACCCAGGCCACGCTGATCAGCGGCTTCGACGCCTACAACTCGTACAACACCACCCGGTTCGTCAACCTCGGCATCCCCAAGGACGCGAACGGTCAACTGCTCACCCTCAAGCAGGGCGTGCACACCCTGACCCTCACCCTGACCGGCAAGAACCCCAGCTCCACCGGCTACCAGGCAGGCATCGACGTACTGCGCCTCGCGCCCGCGCTGACCTGCGCGCTGAACAGCACCAGCAGCTGCCTGAACAACACCGCGACCAGCACCTTCACCACCACGACCAGCGCGGCCGACGCCGACGGCTCCGGCAACAGCATCAACTCCGCCGACCTGACGAGCACTTCGGGCTGGCAGAGCGGCAAGACGGTGACCGTCGACGGTACGAGCATCGCCCTGCCGAAGTTCGGCACCGGCACCTACGACAACATGCTGGCCTCCGGCCAGACGGTCACCCTGCCGGGGACCGGCGTGGTGAACACCGGCGGTGCCGTGGTCTTCCTCGCGTTCGCCACCGGAGGCGCCGCAAAGGACGCCACCGGCACCATCACCTACGCCAAGAACAACTGCCTGGACCCGAACGGCGCCTCCGCCGACCAGCCGTACACCCTGGACACCGTGCCCGACTGGCTGAGCGGCCCCGCCTCCGCGGCCACGCTGACCCTCGTCCACCAGAACCACAGCAACAACACCCAGACCAGCCCGAGCCCCGGCCCGAAGATCTACGCCGTCAGCGTCCCGCTGGCCTGCCCCGGCTCGGTCGTCAGCAGCGTCTCACTGCCCCTGTTCACCAACGGCGTCCAGGCCGGCCAGCCCACCCTGCACGTGCTCGGACTGGGTGTACGGCCGCTGGCCGTCACCGGTACCGGATCGAGCGCCAAGCACTGGGTCGGCACCTGGTCCGCCGTCCAGGACACCGCCACGGTGCAGCGGTCCAGCGGCACCACCGCGACCGTCAACGGGCAGACCATCCGCATCCCGGCCCACATCAGCATCGGCACCGACGACGGCAACGGGGTACGCGTCCATCTGTCCAACGCCCGGGGAACCGCCCCGGTGACCTTCGACGCGGCCTCCGTCGCGGCGCAGGACGGCACGGCGGGCGGCGCCACGGCAGCCGCGGCACCGGTACCGCTGACCTTCGGCGGCGCCGCCACGGTCACGATCCCGGCGGGCGGCGACGTCACCAGCGATCCGGTGACCCTGGCCGTCGCGCAGCAGACGACCGTCCTGGTCAGCGTGCAGGTACACGGCTCCGTGTCCGCGATGGCGGGCCACGGCGCGGCCCAGTCCCCCAGCTGGGTCAGCGACGCGGCCAACCGCACCGGTGACACCGCCGCCGGCAACTACACGCCGTCCGCCTTCACCGGTCTGCCGTATCTCACCGGCATCGACGTCACCACCCCCGCCGACGCCCCCACCGGCTCGCTGGTCCTCTACGGCGACCAGAGCGTCAACAGCGACAGCGCGAACGGCGACGGCAAGCACCACCTCAGCGACGCCTTCAGCGACGCCCTGGTCAACGACCCCGTCGGCGACAACTCCGTGGAATACGGCGTACTCAACGCCGGCACCAACAGCTACAACCTGAGCAACAACCTGCTTCCGCAGATCACCAACAGCACCACACCGATCAACGCGCTCAACCCGGTGGACCGCAACGTGCTGGCCCAGGCCAACGTACGCACGGTCCTCGTCTCCACCGGCGCCACCGACCTGCTCAACTGCACCGGCACCGCCGACGTGTGCGCCACCGGCGTGGAGAACGGACTGGCCGCGCTGAACAGCGAGTTGAGCTCGTACTACACCGATGACAGCCAGGCGTACGACGTCTACGGCCGGCCCATCACCCAGAACTCCAACATCACCGTCTACCTCACCACCATCCCTCCGTTCACGGCCGTCCACCCGGGCACGGCGGCCCAGGAGGCCGCGCGCGAGCTGGTGAACAACGACCTCCTCGCCAACTACCCGGGCCAGGTCATCGACTTCGCCGCGGCGGTCTCGACCGACGGCACGGCCACCTCGTCGACCGTGAAGACGGCCGACCTGTACAACGGCAACCCGGCCGACTCGTACTACGCCGACCTCGCCGCCCAGTACCTCACCACCACCGACAACGGCCTCGTCAACATCGCGCCGAACCTGGTCGTCCCGCTCGCCACGGGCAGCGACACTCCCGAGAACGCGTGGGAGCTGGCCGCCGACGGCACCGACGACGACGGGGACAACCCGTTCACCGCGGTCGGCGGCGCGACCTTCGGCTCGGCCGGACCCGACGCGGTCAACGCCCCGGCCACCGCCACCTCCTTCGACGGCAGCACCGGATTCCTGGAGAGCGACCACACCGCCGTCAACACCCTCGCCGACTACACCGTCTCCGCCTGGGTGAAGATCAACTCCACGGACAACCCCGCCACCGCCATCTGCGAGGGAACCAGCCAGCACCAGGCGTTCTACCTGGGCTACGACCGAGGCAACAAGGGCTGGATGTTCCAGACCACGACCACCAACGACGACAACGCCGACTTCCCCACCGCCGAAGGAGCCGCCAACACCGGGGCCGTAGGCACCTGGACCCACCTCCTGGTCACCTACACCGCACCCGTGGACGGCGACGCCGCCACCGGCCTCATGTCGATCTACCAGAACGGCACCCTGATGGGGACCGCCACCAACCTCACCCCGCAGTACGACTCCTCACTCCCCCTGACCATCGGCGGCTGCGTCAACAGCCCCGACGACACCACCCCGTACAACGCGTTCCCCGGCTCCGTGGCGGGCGTCCACGTCTACCCGTACGCCATGGCCGCCGGCGACGCCGACGCGGCCAGCGTGATCGTGCCCAGCGGCTGGCAGAACGGCATGCCCGAGGACGAGTGGAAGCTCGCCGCCAACGGCACCGACACCGCCTCCCTCAACCCGCTCACCGCCTCCGGCAGCGCCACCTTCGGCACGGGCGCGCCGAGCGGGCTGTCCGGCAGTGTCGCCTTCGACGGCAGCACCGGCCTCCTGAAGAGCAAGCAGAGCGCGGTGAACACCCTCGGCGACTACACCGTCTCCGCCTGGGTGAAGATCAACTCAGCCCTCGGCACCACCGCCGTCTGCCAGGGCACCACCCAGCACCAGGCCTTCTACCTCTCGTACGACAAACCCAGTGGCGCCTGGATGTTCCAGACCAGCACCACCAACGACGACAACGCCGACTTCCCCACCGCCGAAGGAGACAACAACACCGCGCCGGTCGGCACCTGGACCCATCTCGTCGCCGCCTTCCGCGCACCGGTCGCCGGCAGCGCCAACACGGGCAACATGGCCCTGTACCAGAACGGCACCCTGATGGGGACCGCCACCAACCTCAGCCCCCAGTACGACTCCTCACTCCCTCTGACGGTCGGCGGCTGCGTCAACAGCGCCTCCGCCACCACCCCGTACCTGGCGTTCCCCGGCTCCGTGGCGGACGTCCACGTCTACCCGCGCACACTGTCGGCGACCGAGGTCGGCGCCCTGCACTGACCCGCACCGCCGCCACGGGCCCCTGCCGGTTCGTCACGGCTTGACCGGCCAGGTGTTCCCAAGAGGTCGAAGGCCCACGCCACCAGGCGTGGGCCTTCTTCCGTGCGGCGGGGGACGAGCGGTCGGATCCCGCTCGGCGCGGACTGACCGATCCCCGGCCGAGCCGGGTGGACCGGGGATCCGGACGATCGGACCGGGAGCCTGGACGGTCGGCCGACGCGGTGTCGCGGGGCGCGCGCCTAGCGTCGTTCTCGTCGGGCCACCGCGGCACGACACCCGATCCCGAGGGGAACGTTCGATGGATCAGCGATCGACGACCGGAACGCACACCGACGCCAAGACCGTGGACGGTGCGACCACGGAGTTCGAGCCCGACGTCATGGACCTGCTGGTGGAAGCGCTGCGCGGCGCGGTCGAGCGCGAGTCGCCGGCCGTGGGTACGGACACGGTGCTGGCCGCGCTCGTCATGGGGGACACGGACGCCGGTGCGGCGACAGCACCGGGTATACGGGTGTCCGGTGGGCTCAGTGGCCTGATCTCCGGCCGGGCAGGCCGCGGTTGGGCGGACGACGACGAGGGCGGCGCCGCGCCGGCCGCGACCGACGCCGACGCGCTGGAGGTCGACGCCGCCTGGCGCGATGCGCAGTGGCGACTCGGCATCGGCTCACGCGGGTCCGCCCCGCGGAGCGACCGGGCCCGGCCCCGGATGACCGGGGCGCTGCGTACGTGCCTGCTGCTCGCGCTCGCGTCGGCCCGCGCCGAAGGGACGATCTCGGTGCGCTGCCGGCACGTGGCCCGGGCCCTGGTGGACCTGCCCTGCGGCAGGGCCCGCGAGGCGCTGCTGCTGCGGGGGCTGGATCCTGCCGCGGCGGCAACCGCGCTCGACGCGCTGAACGCGGACGCCTCGGCCCGGAGCCACGGCCCGGAGTCCCGTGGCGTCACCCTGCTCCGCCGGGCCGGAACCCTGGGCAGGAGCGGCAACCGGCTGACCCGGGCGATCGCGTCATGGACCTCGGGGGCCGCCCAGAACGGCTCGCCGGTGCTGTTCGCGGTGTCCGTCGAGGCCGTACGGCAGGCGGTCCGGCGCGGGCGCACCGAGGCCGAACCCGTGGATCTCCTGCTGGGAGTGCTGGCCCTGGACCGGGCCCTCACTGTCGCCGGCCGGTCGCTTCCCGAGAGCCTCGCGACGGCCAACTCCGCCGGGACCCTGCTGCGTCGGCACGGTGTCCGGCAGGCTTCCCTGACCCTCGCGGCGGTTGCCTCCGAGCCAGTGCCCGACATCACCGATGTCACTCGGGTACGGCTGTCCGCCGCCGCCGACCAGGCGATGGCTGTCGCACGGCTCACCGCGGCCGAGCACGGCTCCCCCACGGCCGGTACGGTCCATCTGCTGGCCGCGCTGCTCGGCGTACCCGCCGCGGATGCGGATGCGGAGGCGGGCCCGGGAACCGAGGGCGCGGTCTCGGTCGTACGACTGCTGCGGGCGTCCGGTCAGGTGGACACGGCCGGCCTGCTGGCGGAGCTGCATCTCCGGTTGCAAGACAGGTCGTAGGAACAGGAGTTGGAGCAGAAGTGAGTATGAGTCAGGTGCTCGAAGACTCGGGGCGACGCTGGGCCGCGCTGCGTACGGCTCCGCGCCGTACGGTCGTCGCCGAGCTGCTGCTGTGCGCCCTGGTGGCGTCCTTCGGGCTGATACCCCTGCTGCTGGTGCGGCCGGACCGGCCCGTTCTGGCGGTACTCGAGGCGCTGTGGGCGACGCTGCTCGTCGCCGCGCGGCGGTACCGGCCGGTCGTCGCGGTCCTCGGTGTCTCTCCGCTGCTCGTCGGTCACAACATATGGACGCTGGCGGCGGTGGCGCTGGTCGTACTGTCCGCCACCCGACGTATCGCCCCGACTCGGCGTGCCTGGCAGGTCGTCGGGGCGGCCTGCGCCGCCGTGGCCCCCCTGACCGTCGTGCGGGTGGCTCCCCGGTGGGAGGACCTGCCGGTGGAACTGGCCGGCAACGCGGTCTCCGTGGTCCTGCTCCTGCTGCTTCCCGCTCTCGCCGGCACCCTGCTGGGACGGCGACGGCTCCTGGTCAATCTGCTGCGGGAGCGCAACTCCTATCTGGAACAGGCCCGTTCGCTGAGCGTCTCGACCGCCCGGCTGGAGGAGCGGAACCGGATCGCGGGCGAGATGCACGACCTGCTGGGACACCGGCTGAGCCTGATCTCCGTGCACGCCGGGGCACTGGAACTCGCCGCAGGGCGCCAGGCACCTCCCCTCGCCGGGCAGGCGGAGCTGCTGCGCACGACCGCCGGTACGGCCATGGAGGAGCTGCGCGAGATCCTCGGAGTGCTGCGCCACACGGAACCGGCGGACGGGTCCGTGAGCGACCGGGGTACACGTGCGGACATCACCGCTCTGGTGACGGAGTCCCGCCGGACGGGCGGCGCGATCGAACTCGACTGGTCCGTGGCCGACTCGGCGGTCCTGGGTGACCGCACCCGGCAGGCGATCCACCGGGTGGTCCGCGAAGGACTGACGAACGTACTGAAGCACGCGTCCGGCGCGTCCACCCGGGTGGAGGTCAGGAGCGCGGGCGGCGGCACAGAGGTGTCCGTCACCAACGGCGTACCGCGTACGGACGGCCACTCCCAGGGCGGAACCCGCAGCGGGCTGGCCGGTCTTCAAGAGCGGATCTCGTTGCTCGGCGGCGCGTTCGAGGCGGGTGCGGTGCCGGGCGGCGGCTTCCGTGTGGCGGCATGGCTGCCGCCACACACACCGACTCCGGCACAGGAGCACACGCGGGCATATGTGCCGGTGCCTGCGGGAACGGCCGCCGGGCAGAAGGGACAGCCCGGACAGGGAGGCAGCCGGTCCCCGCTTTCGGACGAGATCCTGACCTGGCCGCGTGTCCTGGGAGCGGGCTGCGCGGCGGTACTGGTGGTCCTGCCGACGGTGGGGTACCTCGTGTTCCTGCTGCTGGCGGCGAGCCTGGGATGAGCGTGCCGAGCCCCTAGGATGAGCCGGTGATCCGAGTTCTGGTTGCCGACGACGAGGCGTTGATGCGCGTCGGGATCCGGCTGATCCTGGAGAACGCCGACGACATCGAGGTGGTGGCCGAGGCGGGCGACGGTCTGGAAGCCGTCGCGGCGTGCCGCACCCGGGAGATCGATGTGGCGTTGCTCGACATCCGGATGCCGGGCACGGACGGGATCGCCGCCGCCGAGGAAATCGGCCGTCTCTCGCCCCGCACCTGCGTCGTGATGCTCACGGCGTTCGGCGAGGAGGCGAGCGTGACGCGCGCCCTGCGGGCCGGGGCGAGCGGGTTCCTGCTCAAGGACACCGGCCCCAACGAACTGATCCGCGCCGTGCGACTGGCCGCGAGCGGTGAACCGGTCCTGGCACCGCGCATCACCCGCCAACTGTTGGAACGGCACGTACGGTCCGGCCGTGACACCGAGACCGCCCTGCGCAGGACCGAGGAACTGACCCCGGCCGAACGGGACGTCCTGCGGTTGCTCGGCACCGGTCTGTCCAACGCGGAGATCGCCGGGCAGTTGTATCTGAGCGCCGGCACGGTCAAGGCGCACATCAGCAGGATCCTGACCCGCACCGGCTGCGCCAACCGCGTACAGGCCGCCGTCCTGGCGCACGACGCGGGTCTGCTCGCCGACCGCTGAGGACGTTGCTCACGGGAGTGACCGGGCGACTGGGCGGACTGGGCTACGCGGTCGCCGCGACCGCGACCACCTGTTTGCCCACGACTCCGCCGCGCTCGAACGCCTGGTGCGCGGCGGCGATGTCCGCGAGCGGATAGACGCTGTCGACCACCGGGCGCAGCGCGTGTGACGTGACGTGGCCGGCCAGCTCGCGGAGCACGGCGGTATCGGGGTTGGCGCTGAACGTGCGGATGCGGCGGGCACCGTACACACTCGACGCGGCGATCGCGGCCAGGGCCGGAGCGGAGAGTCCCACGGTGACCATCCGGCCGCCCTTGGCCAACCGGCTCCGGTAGCAGTTCAGTTCCGAGCCGACGGTGTCGACGATGACGTCGAAGGGTCCGATCCCCTCCGAGGTGGTGGAGCCGTAGTCGAGGACCTCGTCGGCGCCCATGTCGGTAAGGAGCCGGGCGTGGCGGTCGCGGGCCAGCGCGGTCACATGGGCGCCCATCGCATGGGCCAACTGCACGGCGGCCGTGCCGACTCCGCCGGCCGCACCCCGGACCAGGACCCGTTCCCCGCCGGTGAGGTGCACGCTGTCGCGCAGCGCGATCAGCGCCGTGGAGCCCGCGACGACCAGGGAGGCCGCCTCGACCGACGAGAGGTTCGCCGGGGCCGGCGCGATCCGGTCCGCCGAGACCACGACGTACTCGGCCGCCCCGGCGACGACGTGCCGTTGCCGGGGGTGCACCATGCCCCACACCCGGTCGCCGACCCGATGTCCCGCGACCTCGGGGCCGGTCGCGGCGACGGTGCCCGCGAAGTCCAGCCCCACACCGATCGGGAACCGGCGCCCGGACACCATCTTCAACCCACCCGCGCGGACGATCACGTCGTGCCCGTTCACGCTGGACGCCTCGACCGCCACCAGCACCTCGCCCGCACCGGGTTCGGGGCGGTCCACGTCATTGACCCGTAGGACATCCGCCGCACCGTAGTTCGTGATCTGAACGGCCTTCATGTCGCTGTCCTTCCGTGGCCCGCTGTGGTGGATCCGATACTGGGTCACGCGCTCGGGATCGTGGTCGTTCTCCTTTTCCTGGGTCCGCCAGACCCACCCTCGCGGGCCGCGCCGACGGCATACTGGCGCTGTGACCGACGACCCCCTCGCCATGAGTGACGATCCCCGACGCGAACTCGCCGACTTTCTGCGAACCCGCCGAACTCGGGTGCTGCCGCAGGAAGTCGGCCTGGAACCCGGCCCGAGGCGACGCGTCGCCGGACTGCGGCGGGAGGAACTGGCCCTGCTCGCCGGGGTGAGCGCGGACTACTACCAGCGTATGGAGCAGGGCCGCGACGTCCGGCCCTCCGACCAGGTCCTGGACGCCCTCGCCCGCGCCCTCAACTTCTCCGCCGAGGAGTCCCGGCACCTGCACAGCCTCGCCGGCGCCGCGCGCACACCCACCCGCGGTCCACGCCGGCACGCCCCGGAGCCGGAGGAGGTACCGCCCACCACCCTGCGGCTGCTGCGCACCATGACCTCGCCCACGCTGGTCGTCGGCCGTTTCCTCGACGTCCTGGCATGGAACCCGCTGGCAGGTGTGCTGCTGGGCGAGTTCACCCGACTCCCCCAGACCGAGCGGAACCTGCTGGGACTGCTGCTGCACCCCGAAGCCGACCAGGCGTGCCCGGACCGGGCGGCGACCGTCGCCGAACTGACCGCGATGCTGCGCACACAGGTGGTCGCCGATCCGGGGAACCCGCGCGCCGTGGAACTCGTGGGTGAACTCGCCGTCCGCAGCGACGAGTTCGCTGCGCTGTGGGCACGCCACGACGTCGAGGAGGTCACCCGCGGCCGGATGCGTGTCAACCACCCACTGGTCGGCGAGCTGAGCCTGGACTGGGACGCCTACCCGATGCCCGGTGCTCCCGGTCCGGTGCTCATCACCTGCACCGCCGAGCCGGGAGGCCCGGACGACGAACGACTCCAGCTGCTGGCAGGCCTGCTCGACGCCCCCAACACGACATCGGCGGCCCCCCGGCAACCGTGACACAACGGCCCGCCCGCGACTGACGCCACTGCCGGAACCCTCGGGCCGCCCGGGTGACACTGTTCCCGTCACTCCCCCGAGCGGGGCGTGCGGCGGCCCCGGGATGTGCGGAAGAACCGATGGAGACCCGATGGAACGACGCCAGCTGGAGTATTTCCTCGCCGTGGTCGAGCACGGCGGATTCACAGCCGCGGCCGTCGCCCTCCATGTCACGCAGCCCTCGCTGTCGCATGCGATCCGTTCCCTGGAACGCGAGTTCGGCGGCAGGCTCTTTCACCGGCTCCCGCACGGTGTCGCCCTCACAGCGGCCGGTGAGGTGCTGGTCCGGCCCGCCCGACAGGTCCTGCGCGACCTGTCCACGGCCGGCTCCCTGGTCCGGGAGGTCCTCGGACTCAGCGGCGGCCGGCTCGACATCGTTTCCCAGACGACCCTGTCGGTCGACCCCCTGGCCGACATGCTGGGCCGCTTCCATCGCGCGCATCCGAAGGTCTCCGTACGCGTGGTCGACCCGGAGCAGGGACCCGCCGTGGCACTCATGGTCGCCGCCGGGCAGTGTGAACTCGGCCTGGTGGACGCCTCGGTGAGCACCGCGGACCTCAACGGGATCGACCTGCCGGCGCAGGAGATGCACGTCGTGCTGCCCGCGGACCACCCGCATCCGGTGGGCGACACCATCACCTCGCGTGAGCTGGCCGCGCTGGATCTGATCGTGACACCGCCGGGCACCGAGACCCGGGCCGCGGTGGACGACCTGTGCGCCGCGCTGGGCATCGCACCGCGGATCGCGGTGGAGACCGCGCACCGCGCGATGATCGTGCCGCTGGTCCTCTCCGGCGTCGGCGCCTCCCTGCTGCCCGCCTCCATGGCCCGGGACGCTGCGCTGCGCGGGGCCCGGATGCTGGCTCACCGGCCGCGCTTGCTGCGCCACGGCCGGCTGGTGTGGCGGTCGGGTCCGCTCTCCCCCGCCGCCGAGGCGTTCGTGGACCTGGCGTCCTCACCCGCCGAGAACTGATACTCCTGCAGGTATAGAAGATTTCTATCGCCTTCATTCAAAACCGGTTCGCGGAAATGCAAGGTTCTTTGTTGACCGGACTGAGCAACGACTGACACTTTTACCGAATCGCAGGTCAGGGGAATTTCGGAGAAATACATGAATGAGTTCACCGGCGGACGTCACATACTTCCCCGACCCGACACCCGTCGGCCGCTGACGACCGCGGTGGACATCCACGACCAGGTGACCGCCTTCAGCCCCATCGGCCCGGTCCCGCCGCCGGAGGGTGCGCCGAACGTGGTGATCGTGCTCGTCGACGACCTCGGGTTCGGCACCTCCAGTGCCTTCGGGGGACCGTGCGAGATGCCGGCCGCGGAACGCCTCGCGGACAACGGACTGCGCTACACCCGCTTCCATGTGACGGCCCTGTGCTCGCCGACCCGGCAGGCCCTGCTGACCGGACGCAACCACCACTCGGTGGGCATGGGCGGCACCACCGAGATGACCACCGCGGCCCCCGGCTACAACGGGTTCCGGCCGCGCAGCGCGGCGACGATGGCCCAGATCCTGCAGGGCAACGGCTACAGCACGGCCGCCTTCGGCAAGTGGCACCAGACCCCGCCGCGGGAGATCAGCGCGGTCGGCCCGTTCGACCGCTGGCCCACGGGGGAAGGGTTCGACACCTTCTACGGGTTCATGGGCGCCGAGATGAACCACTGGTACCCGCTGCTGTACCAGGGCACCACCCCGGTCGAGCCGGACCGTCGGCCCGAGGACGGCTACCACCTGTCCGAGGACCTCGTCGACCACGCGATCGACTGGGTGCGCACCCAGCGCACACTGACTCCCGGCCGGCCGTTCTTCACGTACCTCGCCCTGGGCGCCGCGCACGCGCCTCTGCACATCGGCCCCGAGTGGCAGGAGAAGTACCGCGGGAAGTTCGACCACGGCTGGGACCGGCAGCGCGAGCTGACCCTCGTACGGCAGAAGGAACTCGGTGTCGTGCCGGCGGAGACGGAACTCGCGAAATGGGCCGAGGGCGTTCCCCACTGGGACGAACTCACCGACAACCAGCGCCGGTTGTCGGCACGGTTCATGGAGACGTTCGCCGGCTTCACCGAGCACGCCGACGTACAGGTCGGCAGGTTCCTCGACGCGCTGGAGGAACTCGGCGAACTCGACAACACCGTCGTCCTGTACGTCCTGGGCGACAACGGCGCCTCGGGCGAGGGCGGTATCGAGGGAACGATCGTCGAGCACCGGCTGGGCCACGGCGTCGTGGACGACCCGGACGAGATGATCGGGCACCTCGACGAGATCGGCGGTCCGCGCAGCTACCCGATCGCCCCGGCGGGCTGGGCGCTGGCCCTCAACACCCCGTACCAGTGGACCAAACAGGTCGCCTCGCACTTCGGCGGCACCCGGGACGGCATGATCCTGCACTGGCCCCGGGGGATCGCCGAGCGCGGCGGACTCCGTCACCAGTTCTCGCACGTGATCGACGTGCTGCCGACGATCCTGGACTGCGTGGGAGTCCCGGCGCCGTTCAGCGTGGACGGCGTACCGCAGCAGCCGATCGAGGGTACGAGCATGCAGCCGACGCTCGCCGACCCTCGGGCGCCGGAGCACCGCCGTACCCAGTACTTCGAGATGTGCGGCAACCGGGGCATCTACCACGAGGGCTGGATGGCGGTCACCCGGCACGGCATCCCCTGGGAGATGGTGTCGGAGGGGCACCGGAGGTTCACCGACGACGTGTGGGAGCTCTACGACCTGACCACGGACTGGAGTCAGGCCAACGACCTGGCCGCCGCGCACCCCGAGAAGCTGCGCGGCCTGCAGGACCTGTTCCTGATCGAGGCGGCGAAGTACCAGGTCTTTCCGCTGGACGACCGGGTCACCGAGCGGGAGAACCCGGTCATGGCCGGCCGTGTCGACCTGCTCGGCGACCGCACCTCCGTCACCTACCGCGCGGGAATGCGGCGGTTCACCGAGGAGACCACCCCCAACGTCAAGAACCGGTCCCACAGCATCACCGCCGACGTCGAGCTCCCGGACACCGGGACCGCGGGCGTGATCATCGCGCAGGGCGGCCGATTCGGCGGCTGGACCCTGTACTTCGTCGAGGGCAGGCCCGCCTACGCCTACAACTACTTCGGCATGAACGTGTACTGCGTGCGTGGCGGCGAGCCGGTGGCGCCCGGACGGCACGAGATCCGGCTCGAGTTCGGCTACGACGGCGGCGGGCTCGGAAAGGGCGGCACCGTCACGCTCCTGGTGGACGGCGAGAAGCAGGCGGGCGCGCGGGTCGAGCAGACCATCCCGTACTACTTCTCCTTCGACGAGACCCTCGGCGTCGGCGTGGACCTCGGCACCCCGGTGACCGACGAATACCCCGTCCTCGACAACGAGTTCACCGGGACCATCCACACCGTACGCATCGATCTGGGCGCCCTGAGCGCCGAGTCGTCCGAGTTCGACGGTGGGCTGCACCGGCGTGTCATGGGGGCGCAATGAGCTGCTGTGCGCCGTCCGGTGGCCGGGGCGCGGACCGCACGGCATCGCCCTCGCCGTCCGTCGTCCGCCGGGCGACGCCCGAAGGCATGGTGGCCGTCCCCGCCGGCGAGTTCCTCATGGGCAGCCAGGACGCGCTGTCCTACCCGGCCGACGGGGAAGGACCGGTGCGCACGGTGCACGTCGAGGCGTTCTGGATCGACGCCCGCACGGTGTCCAACGAGCGGTTCGCGCGGTTCGCCGACGACACCGGGTACCGCACCTCGACCGAGGGCATCGGCTGGTCGTTCGTGTTCGCCGGGCTGCTTCCGGACGACTTCCCGCCCACCCGAGGCGTGGCGGCGGCGCCCTGGTGGCGGCAGGTCGAGGGCGCCGACTGGCGCCACCCCGACGGGCCGCACTCCACCTGGGAGGACCGGCCGGATCATCCGGTCGTCCACATCGACTGGGACGACGCCCGCGCCTACTGCGCCTGGGCCGGCAAGCGGCTGCCGACCGAGGCCGAGTGGGAACGCGCCGCCCGGGGAGGGCTGCACGCGAAGACGTTCCCCTGGGGCGACGAGTTCGAGCCGGGCGGCCGTCCCCGGATGAACGTGTGGCAGGGCGACTTCCCCCACCGGCACCCGACGGCCGGCGCCTGGTACGGCACCTGTCCCGCCGACGCCTACGAGCCCAACGGCTTCGGCCTCTACAACACCACCGGCAACGTCTGGGAGTGGTGCGACGACGCCTTCTCCCGCACCCCCGGCGGTGAACAGCGTGTCACCAAGGGCGGCTCGTACCTGTGCCACGCCTCCTACTGCCGTCGCTACCGGGTCGCCGCACGGCAGGGCCTCCTCCCCGACTCGGCCACCGGCAACGTCGGTTTCCGCTGCGCCCTCGACATCACCTGACCTCGACATCACCTGACTTCGACCACCGATCACTCGTGCGATCACTCATGCGTCGGCGCGCCGCGCCACGCACAAGGAGCAGAACCATGGCCAGACAGGCAGGACAGTGGCGCGCCGTTGCGGCCGGCACGGCGGTACTCGGCCTCACCCTGACCGCTTGCGGCGGGGCGAAGGTCGGTGACAGCAGCGCGAGTTCCGGCGATTCCGGCGGTTCCGGCAAGTGCGGCACCTTCAACCTCGCCGTCAACCCCTGGGTGGGCTACGAGGCGGACGCGGCGGTCGTCGCCTCCGTGGCGGAGAACGACCTCGGCTGCAAGGTCGTCAAGAAGGACCTCAAGGCCGAGATCGGCTGGCAGGGCTTCGAGACCGGCGAGGTCGACGCCATCCTCGAGAACTGGGGACACCCCGACCTGGAGAAGACGTACATCACCCAGCGGAAGACCGCCGTCGACCTGGGCGCGACCGGCAACAAGGGCATCATCGGCTGGTACATCCCCCCGTGGATCGCGAAGAAGTACCCGGACATCACCGACTGGAAGAACCTCAACAAGTACGCCTCGAACTTCAGGACCTCGGAATCCGGCGGCAAGGGCCAGTTCCTCGACGGCGACGCGTCGTACCAGACCAACGACGAGGCCCTGGTCAAGAACCTGAAGCTGAACTTCAAGGTGGTCTTCGCGGGCAGCGAGACCGCGCTCATCCAGGCCTTCCGGGACGCCGAGAAGAACAAGAAGTGGGTGATCGGCTACTTCTACGAGCCGCAGTGGTTCTTCTCGGAGATCCCGCTGGTCCACGTCAAGCTGCCCCAGCACACGGACGGCTGCGACGCGGATCCCGCGAAGGTCGCCTGCGACTACCCCGTGTTCGACCTCAACAAGGTCGTCAGTTCCCGGTTCGCGAAGTCCGGCAGCCCGGCCTACGACCTCGTGAAGAACTTCGAGTGGACCAACACCGACCAGAACACCGTCGCCAAGTACATCGCGCTCGACAGGATGACACCGGAGGCGGCGGCGAAGAAATGGATCGAGGCGAACCCGGACAAGGTCAAGGCCTGGCTCGGCTAGCACCGTTCCGACGACGTCTCGTCACCCAGCCGAATGAGCCGGGTTAGCCTGCCGGAATGGAGATCGTCGAGCGGTCGCTCGCCGTCGGCGTGGGGCGATGAACGGCTTCACGGGGCAGGTGTGGGTCCTCTCCCTCGGCGCGGCGGTCTGCGCGCTGGTCATGGTCCGGCTGCTGGCAGTACGCAGGACCGCCGGTTCCTCCCTCACGGGAGCCGTCGTGCTCACGCTGGCCGTCGCCGCGATCCCCGCCGTGCGCGGTGAACCGCCGCACTATGTGGCGGGGGTCGCGCTGACGGCCGGTGGGGTGGTGGCGGTCGTCTGGGCGACGGGTCGCTCCCGCCGGCACCGGTCGGCCCGCCGGTCCGCGCTGGCGGACTACGAGGCCGGCACGGCGGCGGTCCCGCTGTTCGCAGCGCTGGCGGAACGGGACCGGCTGGCGGCCGAGTTGCACGACGTGGCCGCGCATCGGCTGACCGGGATCGTGGTGGCCGCGGGCGCCGCGCTCAGGCTCGCCGACCGGGACCGGACCGGTGACGCGCTGCGGCACGCCGACGAGGCGGGCCGGGAGGCCGTCCGCGAACTGGAGCGCCTCACCGAGCTGGACGCGACAGCGGCCGGCTTCGCCGAGGTCGACGCGCTGGCCGCCGCGCACGCGGTTGACTACCGGCGCACGGTCGACAAGGCACCGGCGGGCAGTACGGAAGCGACGTACCGGGTCGTTCGGGAGGCGTTGACCAACGCGGCCCGGTACGCCGAGGGCGCGACAGTGCGCGTCCGGATCGAGCCGACGGACGACGAGGACAAGTCCGAACAGGGCGGCGGCGAGCGCCTCTTCACCGTCACCGTCACGGACGACGGCGGTACGGCCGTCGAGCCGGGCCTCGGGACCGGGCGGGGTCTCGCGGGGCTGGCGGCCACGGTCACGGCAACGGGTGGGACGTTCCGTGCCGGACCTCATGGCGAGGGAGCGGGCTGGCGCGTGCGGGCCGCGCTGCCCGCGGCGCCGGCTCTTCCCCTCCGCCGGTGGCCCCTGTGGCGTGGGACGGTCGCGCTCGACTACGCGCTGGTGGCCCTGGCGATCGCGCTGTCGCTCGGTGCGAGCCTGCTGTCGGCCGATGTCCCGGCCCCGTTCGGCGGCCTGCTGCCCGCACTGGTGACCGTCGTGCTGTCGGGCCTGCACGCCGTACCGCTGGCCTGGCGCTCACGGGCGCCCGGCCGCGCGCTCGCGGCGGTGCTGTCGGCGCTGCTGCTGTGGTGGGCCTGCGACCGGACGGGCTGGACCCAGCCGCCGGTGAGCGACATCTTCCTGGTGTACGGATGGGTCGAGCTGACGCTCGTCCACAGCGTCGGAGTGCGGCTGCCGTGGCGCCGGGGCCTGTTCGCGCCGCTCGCCGTGGCCGCCGTGGGCGGGCTCGCGCTGGCGAGCGGCAGCGGCATCACCGGCAGCCGTACGGGGGCCTGGGCCGTACTGGCGGGCGTGCTGGCCCTTCCCGCCCTCGCCGTCTGGGCGTGGGGGCGCCGGACCGCGCGGCAGCATGAGCGGCTGCGAGCCGCGGACGCCCGGCGGCGGGTCCTGCTCGACGGAGACGCCGACGCGGCGGTGTCGGCGCAGCGTCTGCTGTTCGCCACCGGGCTGCGGGACACGGCCCTGGGGCACGCGCGGGCGGTCGTCGCCGCGGCGGAGGACGGCGACCTGCGGGGCGTACGGGAAGAGGCCCGCGCCGGACTGACCGCTCTGCGGGACCTGTTGTCCGGGCTGCACGCGGGGGACGCCGCCGACGACGCCCCGCCGCCGACCGTCTCCGGGATCACCGCGCTGGCCGCGCGCTACGGCGCCGTCGTCCGGTACGCCGGAGCACGCCGTCCGCTGCCCGCCGCCGTGGAGGTCTTCGCGTACCGGACCGCGTCCGCGCTCATGGCCGTAGGAGTCACCCTCACCGTGCGCACGCTCCCCGACGGCGTGGAGGTCTCCGGTCCGGCACCCGCCGTTCCCTCGGTGGAGCGGCGGCTGCGCGCCCTCGCGGACGCCGCCGGCGGTACCCTCTCGACGACCGACCGCGGTGCGGTACGCGTGTGGCTCCCGGAGGCGTTCCCATGGCGATCAGAGTGACCGTCGCGGACGACCAGGCCGTCGTACGGGCCGGGATCGCGGCGATCCTCGACGCGGAACCCGACCTGTGCGTCGTCGGGCAGGCGGCGGACGGCGACTCGGCGGTCGAACTCGCCCTGTCGGCGCGGCCGGACGTCGCGCTGATGGATGTCCGTATGCCGGGGATCGGCGGGCTCGCGGCGACCGCCGCGATCACCGAACGCAGCCCCGCGACCCGGGTTCTGGTGCTCACCACCTTCGGTCTCGACGAGTACCTGTTCGCCGCGCTGCGCGCCGGGGCCGCCGGTTTCCTCCTCAAGGACGCCGAGCCGGAGCGGGTGATCGACGCGGTACGGGTGGTCCACGGGGGCGCCGCGCTGCTCGACCCGGCGGTCACGCGCAGACTGATCGACCGCTTCACGGACACGCCCGGCCCACTGGACCCCTCCCGCCTCTCCCCGCTCACCCCGCGCGAGACGGAGGTGCTGCGGCAGGTCGCGCGGGGGCTGTCCAACGCGGAGATCGCGGCGGTGCTGGGGGTGAGTCCGCCCACCGTGAAGGACCACGTCTCCGTCCTCCTCGGCAAGCTCGGCGTACGCGACCGGGTGCAGGCGACGATCGCCGCGTACGAAACGGGGCTGATCAGGCCCGGCAGTGGGCCGTGAGGTGAGTGGGCACCCCGCCGTGAGGTGGGGGTGACACCCCGCCGCGGGGCGGCCCTCGCGCGCGACAAAACCGTCCCTGAGCTGGACGGATCGCCCGCGTCTGCTTCCTAGCCTCAAAGGCATGTCACGCATACTTCTCCGCCGTGTCGCCGGCGGCGTCCTGCTGTTCCTTGCGCTCCTGCTGACCCCCGGCGTGGCGGTGGCCGGTTTCCTCGCCTCGGCGTTCGTCACCGCGAGCGTGCCGGTCCTGGTCGTCGTCGGTCTCGGCTGCGGCGCCCTGGCCGGCGGACTGCTGGGCCGGGCGGCGTTCGCCCTGTTCGGCCTCGACTGCCGCCCGGCCCTGCGGGCGTCCGCGTTCCTCACGGTCGGACTGACCGCGGCCGTAGCCCTCCTCGCCGCCGTCACCGTCCTGCGTCCGATGCCCGTCACGACCGCCGCCCCCGCCCCGCCCGGTGTGCGGTTCTGGAAGCTGCCGACCGGTTCACGCATCGCCTACGTCCACGCCCCCGCCACCGGCAGGGCCAGACCGACCCCGGTGATCTTCCTGCACGGCGGTCCCGGCACCCCCGGCGAGGGCGTCCCCACCGGGGGCCGTGAACTCGCGGCGGACGGCTTCGACGTCTACTCCTACGACCAGCTCGGCGCCGGCCGCTCCACCCGGCTGCGGGACGTCACCGGCTACACCGTCGCCCGCCAGGTCGCCGACCTGGAAGCGATCCGGCGCACACTCGGCGCCGACCGGATCATCCTGGTCGGCCAGTCCTGGGGCGGATCACTCACCGCCCAGTACCTGGCCGCCCACGGCGAGCACGTCGCCAAGGCGGTCTTCACCTCGCCGGGCGCGCTGTGGGGCCGTCAGTACCCCGGCGCCGGGGCCGGGGAACCATGGCACCGCCTCTCCCCCGCCAAGAAGGCCCGGCTCGACCGGCTGAACAGCGCCCCCCGCATCATCGCGGCGAGCCTGCTCCTCCAGATCAACCCCGGCGCCGCGCACGCGCTGGTCGGCGACCGCGAGGTCGACCACTGGATGCACGAAGTCGCCCTCCAGGGAAAGGACAGCACCTCCTGCGAGGACGCTCCGCCCGCCAAGGCGCACAACAACCCTCAGGGCTTCTACGGCAACCAGCTGACCGTCAGGGACTTCGAGCGGCTCCCCGACCCCCGGCCCCGTCTGCGCACCCTGCGCGTCCCCTCGCTGATCATGCGAGGGGAGTGCGACTTCATCAAGCCCGCAGTGACCGCCGAGTACCAACACACCCTCGCAGGCTCCGAGTTGGTGACCGTCAGGGGAGCCGGACACTCCCTCTCGGGCGAACAGCCCGGCCGCTACACCGCACTGCTGCGAGCCTTCCTCCTGGACGAACCGCATCCGGTGCCGAGGAAGTGACGTGCACCGTGACATCAGGCAGCCAGGGGCCCGACCGTCAGAGGTGCTGCTCGGTGGCTGCCTCTGATGTGATCCGATCCGATCTGCAGCACCACGTGCGGCCCGACCGGAGCACCGGTCCGTCCCCGCAGGACATACCGACGCGGTACGACGGGTGCGGCCGTGAAGCCGGTGACGCGGCGGGAGGGCCGCGTCACCGGCGGGTCGGGACGGCCGTACAACGGGCCCCGGCTGCTACGAGGGGATGACCTTGTCCTGTCGGGCGTTGCGTGCCAGCCGCTCGCGGACCAGCGCGAAGGCCACCACGGCCCCGGCCACCAGGGTGGACAGGACGACCTGGTCGCGGCCACCGCCGTCGGCGGTGTCGGTCAGCATGTAGACCAGGACGAACGTGATCATCGCGATGGTGGCCCAGGTCAGGTAGGGGTAGAGCCACATCTTCACGACCAGTTTGTCCGGCGACTCCCGCTGGATGATCTTGCGCATCCGCAACTGGGAGAAGCAGATCACCAGCCAGACGAAGAGGGCGATCGCGCCGGAGGAGTTCAGCAGGAACTGGAACACCGTGTCCGGCCAGAGGTAGTTGAAGGCGACGGCGACGAAGCCGAAGACCACCGAGGCCAGGATGGCCGCCTGCGGGACTCCGCGTCCGGTGGTGCGGGCGAGGGCGGCCGGGGCGTCGCTGCGACGGCCGAGCGAGAACGCCATCCGGGAGGCGGTGTAGAGGCCGGAGTTGAGACAGGACAGCACGGAGGTCAGCACGACGGCGTTCATGATCTGGCCGGCGTGCGGGATGCCGACGGAGTTCAGCGCGGCGACGTACGAGCCGTCCTTGAGGATGGCCGGGTCGTCCCAGCGCAGCAGCGACACCACGACCAGGATCGAGCCCAGGTAGAACACCGCGATCCGCCAGATCACGCTGTTGGTGGCCTTGGTGACGGCGGCGCGCGGGTCGGCGGTCTCACCGGCGGCCAGGGTGACGATCTCGCTGCCCATGAAGGAGAAGACGACCATCAGGATGCCGGTGAGGATCGCTCCGGGCCCGTTGGGCAGGAACCCGCCGTGCGCGGTGAGGTTGGAGAAGCCGGATGCGGGGTGGTCCGAGCCGGGCAGCAGACCGAAGATCGCGAGTCCGCCGACCACGATGAACGCGGCGATGGCGACGACCTTGATGCCGGCGAACCAGAACTCGAACTCGCCGTAGGAGCTGACGGAGACGAGGTTGCTGGCGGTGAGGACGACCATGACGAGCAGGGCCCAGCCCCACTGCGGGACCGCGGGGATCCACCCGGCCAGGATCTTGGCGCCGGCGGTCGCCTCGACGGCGAGCACCACGACCCAGAAGAACCAGTACAGCCAGCCGATGGTGAAGCCGGCCCAGCGGCCCAGCGCACGGTCCGCGTAGGCGGAGAACGAGCCGGAACTGGGGTTGGCCGCGGCCATCTCGCCGAGCATCCTCATCACGAGGACGACGAGGGTGCCGACGAGCAGGTAGGAGATCAGGATGCCGGGACCGGCGGCGGCGATGCCGGAGCCGGAGCCGACGAACAGGCCGGCACCGATGACGCCACCGATCGCGATCATCGACAGGTGACGGCTCTTCAGCCCGGCTTGCAGGCCGGATCCTTCTGATGCGCTCTCGGTGGTGGTGACCTGATCAGGTGCGGGAGGGGAGGCTTGTGTGGTCATCTGGACATCCAGGAGTCAGGTGGGGACGAAGGAGGGTTCCAGCGGGATCGGGCGGGGTGACCTTGTGGATCCCGCCCGGGCGGGATGGCGGGGATGCAGGGGAGCGCCGAACAGCGGTGGGGGTGGCGATCACGGCCGGCGGAACGGCATGGTGGACCGTGGCCACCGGGTCGGGTGCCTGGGGAACCGGGCGAACCGGTGGCGTTCAGGAAAATAGTTCAGGACGATCGAATAAAACAAGGGGTCGCGTCGTCCGCCCATGGCGTCGACGCGCCGCATCCCCGGGCACAAATGCCCCGCACCCGCCCCCTCGCGTGCCGGGGACGGACGTCGGCGACGGCTGCGTCCGGGCGCGAATCCGCTGGTCGGGGCATGGCGAACCAGCCGCCCCCCTACCTCTGCCCCTGTCTGTCCCCCGCCTTCCCGACCGGTCGCAGCAGGGTCTTGTTTAACTGTTCACCTTGCTCTAATTTTTCCTGCGTCGTGACCCGCTCCTCCCGTCGCGACGCCCGTACTGTGCCGCGCCATGCCGCGCCCCGGCTGTTCGGGGCCGGTTCGAAACCTCCGGGAGGTCCCCGTGCATCACACTGTGGCGTCGGCCGTCGCCGGCCGCGACCGCGATGGCCAGGCCGTTAGGGTGACGTCGTGGCGAATGCAGCGGGCAAGTTCGGGCCTTACAACCAGGCAGGCCCGGCCCGGACGACGTCGGTCACCGGTGTGGGACACGCCCGCGCCCTGCCCGGCGGGGGCCAGAGCGGATCCGATCTCGTCCGGTCACGGATAGCACTGCGGGTACGCCTGCGATCCGTGCGGCCCGGCGACCGGCTGCCGGACGCCGGAGTCCTCGCCGAGGAGCTGGGAATCGGCGAGATCACCGTGCGCCGCGCGCTGGAGGGCATGTGCCAGGACGGCCTGCTCGACCGCCGACGCGGACGGGCGGGCGGAACCTTCGTCGCGCAGGACTGGGACACCGTCGTGGCTCTGACCCACGACCCCGAAGAGGCCGCTTCGCTGGAAGCCTTCCAGCTCCTGATCGAATGCGGTCTTGTGGCACACGGTTCGGGTGAGGTCCCGGCCGAACGGCTGGACGGGCTGCGGGCGCTGGTCGAGGAGATGGAACAGACCGACGACCCGGCACGCCTGGCCGAGTTGGAGGCCCGATTCCATCTGGACCTCGCGGTGGTGCTCGGCGGCGCCGGAATCCACGAGTTCGCCGCCGACCTGCTCGGCCGACTGTGCCTGCTGCTGCCCGCGCCGGAACCCGCGGTCGTGCGGGCGCAGAACCACTGGCACGCCGAACTGCTCGCCGAACTCGGGCGGGGTGCGACCGATCCCGCTGTACGGGCGGTGAAGGCACACCACCGTTCCCGGCACCACTGACGCCCGGTCGGGGCCGGCCCCGCCGTCGAGAACCCGCGCATTCATCACGCCGCCACACTGCAGGAGGAGTTGCCGCCATGCCCGACCCCGGAGCCGGCCCGCTGTCCCCGCCGGGGCCCGTCGACGGCGCGCCTCAGCGGCTGCGCGGCGGCGTCCTCGGCATGGCGGACATCGCCGCCGCCACGATGGCCAACGTCGGCCCGGCCATGAGCTTCTTCTTCGGTTTCGCCTTCCTGGCCACCACAGCGGGCGTGGGGTCACCGCTGACCATCCTGGCCGCGGGCATCGCGGTGGCGCTCCTCGGCAACACGCTGGCGGAGTTCTCCCGGGCCCACCCCTCGGCGGGCAGCTTCATCACCTTCGTCGGGAAGACCTTCGGGCCGGTCAGCGCGGTGACCACGGCACTGCTGGCGGCGTTGGGCTACATCATCGCGATGGCCGGCGTCATCTCGATCTCCGGCGGGTTCGTGCAGATCACCCTGCACCACTACACCGGCGTGGACCTGCCGT
Source organism: Streptomyces sp. NBC_01390 (assembly GCF_045040105.1). NCBI lineage: Bacteria > Bacillati > Actinomycetota > Actinomycetes > Kitasatosporales > Streptomycetaceae > Streptomyces > Streptomyces sp. NBC_01390. Next base: position 3,984,723 of record NZ_CP109551.1, read on the forward strand.
GGATCATCTGGACGCTGCTGCTGACCGGGCTGGCCGTGGCGCTGATGCTGCGCGGGGTGGTGGTCTCCACCAAGTGGGCCGGCTACTTCTTCGGCGCGGAGATGCTGGTGCTGGTCGTGGTCTCGGTCGCCGCGCTCGTGGAACACCGCGGCGGGCTGTCCTTCGACCCGTTCCTGCCCAGTCACATCAGCGACGGCTTCAAGGGGCTGGCGACCGGCTTCCCGCTGGCGGTGTACCTGTTCATCGGCTGGGAGAACTCGGCGGCACTCGCCGAGGAGACGGAGAATCCGCGGCACAACGTAGGGCGCGCGGTGTTCTCCTCCGTCACGATCATGACGGTGAGTTACATCCTCTTCGCCTACGCCACGGTGACCGGCTTCGGCTACGACGTGGCCCGGCTCGGCGCCTCCCGGATCCCGTTCATCGAGGTGGCCGACAACACCCTCGGCGTGCTGGCGTTCCTCGCCTACCTCGGCGGACTGACCTCCACCCTCGGTGTGCTGATCGCCGGCATCAACTCCCAGGCCCGCCTGGTGTTCAGTGCCGGACGCGAGGGGCTGCTCCCCTCGTTCTTCGGCTATGTGCACCCCATCCGCCGCACGCCGAACAACGCGATCGTCACCTTCACCGCCATCGCCCTGCTGATCATCGGTGGCTGGGGCCTGGGCCACCTGCTGGGGTCCTCCGGCGGCTCGATGAACCCGGTCGTCTTCTTCACCGAGTCATCGACTCTCGGCGCCATCCTGATCCTGCTTGTCTACCTGGCCTCCAACATCGCCCTGCCGCTGTACTACCGCAGGTACCGGCCACAGGAGTTCCGGCTGGTCCGACATCTGGTACTGCCCGCGCTCGGCGCGCTGGCCATCCTGGTCCCGCTCTACTACCTCGCCAAGCCGGGCCAGCCCGCGCCCTACAACTGGTTCCCCTACGTGGCGGTCGCCATCCTGCTCGCCGCCGTCGGCTACGCGTCCCTCCTGGTCCTCCGCGACCCGACCCTGGCCGAACGCGTCGGCTCCGTCGTCGCCGACGCGGACTGACCCCGGTGGACGGGCGCAGAGCGAGCGACCGCCTGCGCGAGGGCACCTGACGACCGCACCGGCCCGCCCGCGTCTGAAGCGGCGGTTCTCGGCCCGGCACCGTCAGGCCCTCTCCTCTTGCCGAGAGCCGCACACAGACTGAGTGACTCGGCACGACCGGGGGTTGTGCAAAACGTTTTGGATCCTTAACGTCCGGTTCGGACGGAAGGATCCGCATGACGCACCGACTGATCGTGACGTCCTGCTCGGTGCTGCTGGTGCCCGGGCAGGGCGCCTGCCGAGTGGAGACGGACCAGGACATCCTGGTCGAGGACGGGGTGATCGCCTGGCTGGGCCCGGCGGGCACCGGTCCGGACGCCGCCGGGGCGGAGACCGTCGACGGTACGGGACTGGTCGCCGTACCCGGGCTGGTGAACGCCCACACGCACGGCCCGATGACGCTGATGCGCGGCGCCGCCGAGGACGTGAGCGTCGAGGCCTGGTTCAACGAGCGGGTGTGGCCCATGGAGGTCAATCTCACCCCCGCCGACGTCGGCCTCGGTGCGGAGCTGGCCTGTGCGGAGATGCTGCTCAGCGGGGTGACGACGTTCGCCGACCACTACTTCCACGCCGAGCGGATCGCCGACGCCGTCGTACGTACCGGCATCCGGGCCGACATCGCGCCGACCTGCTTCAGCAGCCGGGGTCGCGCGGCCCTTGAGGAGAGCGCCGAGACGGCCGCCGCCCTGCACGGCACCGGCGACGGGCGGGTCACCGCGTCGCTGGGCCCGCACGCGCCGTACACCGTGGAGGACGCGGACCTGGTCCGGCTCGCGGAGCTGGCCCGGGAGGCGGGCCTGCGCATCCACATCCACGCCGCCGAGCACCTGGAGCAGACCGAGTCGAGTCTCGCCCGGCGCGGCATCACCCCCATCACCGTGCTGGAGCGGACCGGGGTGCTGGACGCGGGCGCGCTGATCGCGCACGGCTGCGGCATCGTCCCCGAGGACCTGCCGACGCTGGCGGCGCACCGGGACCGTACCGGAGTCGCCTGCTGCCCCAAGGTCTATCTGAAGCACGCGCTGAGTCCGCTCACTCCGGTACGGAGCCTGCTGGACGCCGGTGTCGCCGTCGGGGCCGGGACGGACGGGGCGGCAGGGCACAACACGCTGGACGTGTGGGAGGCGATGCGGCTGGTCGCGCTGACCCAGAAGCAGGCGGAGCGGGACGCCACCTGGATGACGGTCTCCGACACGGTCCGGCTGGCCACGCGCGGCGGGGCCCGCGCACTCGGGCTCGGGGACCGGATCGGCGCGCTGGAGCCGGGCCGAGCCGGTGACATCGTGCTGGTCGACCTGGGCGGAGTCCACTGCCGCCCGGTGCACGACCCGGTGGCGGCCCTGGTCTACAGCGCGCGGGCGAGCGATGTGCGCACGGTCGTGGTGGACGGGCGGGTCGTGGTCCGGGACGGGCAGCTGCTGACGGTCGACCTGCCGGGGCTGCTGGCCGAGGTCGAGGCACGGGTGCCCGCGCTGCTGGACACCTCGCACGGCAGAGCGGTGCAGCACTATGACCCGTGAGCAGGGCGAGGACGCGGGCCGTCGGCGGATGCGGCGGCCCGCGTCGATCAAGGACGTGGCGGCGGCCGCCCGGGTCAGCCCGACCACGGTGTCGCACGTGCTGACCGGCAACCGGCCGGTCGCGGAGGAGACCGCCGAGCGGGTCCGTGCGGTCGTCGCCCGGCTCGGCTACGTGCCTGCGTCGACGGCCCGCAACCTGCAGGCCGGTTCGACGAACGTCATAGGTCTGCTGGTGCCCGACATCACCAACCAGTTCTTCGCCGAACTCGCCAAGGGTGTCGACGACGCCGCCCACGACCTGGGCTACGGGGTCATCCTGTGCAACACCGAGTTCGACCCCGACCGCGAGGACCGCTATCTGGAAATGCTCCGCGGCCGGTTCATCGACGGCATGGTGTACGCCTCCGGCTCGCCGCCCTCCCGTGGCCGGCTGGCCTCACTGCTCGGGCGGTTCCCCATCGCCCTGGCCGACGAGGTCGTCCCCGGGCTGCTGGAGCAGACCATCCTGGTCACCGCCGACCACCGAGCGGGCGGCCGGCTGATCGGGCAGCACCTGCGGGAGCTGGGCCATCGCCGGGTGCTGGCGCTCAGCGGCCCGGGGGATCTGGTGAGCAGCCTGGAGCGGATCGCCGGTTTCCGGGAGGCGTTCGGGGACGCGGGGGTCACCGAGGTCGAGGGCGCCTTCGTCGAGCGGTCGGGCTACAACCTGGTCGCCGCGGCCCTCGAGGACGGCGGACCGCGTCGCTTCACCGCGGTGTTCGCCGCGAACGACCTGATGGCGCTCGGCGCGGTCGCGGCCCTGGAGGACGCGGGCCTGCGCGTTCCGGACGACGTCTCGGTGGCGGGCTTCGACGACATCATGCTCGCCTCCCGGGTCCACCCCCGCCTCACGACGGTCCACCAGCCCGCCTACGACATCGGCCGCACGGCCGGCGCCCAGCTCCTGAGCTACGTCCACCGGGACGAGGTGCCCCCCGCCTCCCGGCACATCCTGCCGGTCCAGCTGAAGATCCGCGCCAGCACGGCCCCCGTACGCCCGGCCCCCTGACCACCGCACACGAAACCCCCGCGCACGAAAACCACCGCGCACATCAACCACCGCGCACATCAACCACCGCGCACATCACAGGAAAGGTCCTATCGCGATGCCCCATGTCCTCGTCGTGGGTGAGTCATGGTTCACCCACTCCGTCCACCAGAAGGGGTTCGACTCCTTCTTCACCTCCGAGTACGTCGAGGGCGCCCAGGTCTTCCTCGACGCGCTGCGCGACCGCGGCCACACGGTGACGTATGTCCCGGCGCACGAGATAGCGAGCAGAGTGCCCGCCACCGCCGAGGAGTTGGAGGCCTACGACGTCGTCGTGATCAGCGACGTCGGGGCCAACAGCTTCCAGCTCACCCCGCAGACCTTCGCCCACTCGGTCCCCGCGCCGGACCGTACGGAACTGCTCCGGGGCTACGTCGAGCGCGGCGGCGGGCTGCTGATGGTCGGGGGCTACCTCACCTTCACCGGCATCGACGCCAAGGCCCGCTGGGGCCGCACCCCGCTGGCCGCCGCGCTGCCGGTCGCCCTGTACGACCGGGACGACCGGGTGGAACTGCCCGCCGGGGCCGCGCCCCGGGTTCTCGCCCGGCACCCGGTGGTCGACGGGCTGGACGCGACCTGGCCGGACCTGCTCGGCCTCAACGAGGTGGCGGTACGGGACGGCGCCGACCTGCTCGTCGAGTGCGCGGGCCATCCGCTGCTGGCGGTGGGCGGTTACGGCGCGGGCAGGTCCGCGGCCTTCACGTCCGACCTGGCACCGCACTGGGCGCCGCCCGCCTTCCTGGCCTGGGAGGGCTACCCCGAGCTGTGGGACAGGCTGGTCCGCTGGCTGGCCGGCGCCTCGACGCAGGAGGAGGTCTGATGGTCACCGCCCACATCTCGGCCGCCCCCGGCGACTTCGCGCCGGACGTGCTGATGCCCGGTGACCCGCGTCGGGCCCGCCGGATCGCGGAAACGATCCTTCAGGATGCCCGGCTGGTCACCGACGTACGCGGTATCGAGGGATACACCGGCACATACCGAGGGGTGCCCCTGTCCGTGATGGCCTCCGGTATGGGCATGCCGTCCGTCACGATCTACGCGACCGAGCTGTTCCGCTTCTACGGCGTGCGACGCATCGTGCGGGTGGGCACCGCGGGCGGCATCCCCGCCTCGGTGGGGCTGCGGGACGTCGTCGTGGCGACGGCCGCCCACACCGACTCGGCGATGGGCAGCCGCCGTATCGACGGTGTGCACCTCAGCCACGCCGCCTCCTTCGGCCTGGCCGCGGCAGCCGCACGGGCCGCCGGGCCCGGACGGCACGTCCATGTCGGGCCCGTGTTCACCACCGACCACTTCTACCTGGAGCGCCCGGCGCTGTTCGAGGGGCTGGAGGCCCACGGCACGCTGGCCGTGGAGATGGAGGCCGCGGGCCTCTACGCGACCGCCGCCGCCGAGGGCGGCCACGCGCTCGCCGTGCTGACGGTCAGCGACCATGTGCGCCACACGGAGGCGCTCACCCCCGCCGAACGCGAGACGGACTTCGACCGCGCCGTCACCATCGCGGCCACCGCACTCCTCGCGGAAACAATTTCCTAACACGACGGCCGTAGCCAAAACGTTTTGCATTGCATAGCTTTCGGCCAATGGAAAAGAACAGTCCCCGCTCGAGAAAGAGATCAAAACAATGAACAAGATCAGAGTTCTGGGGGCCGTCGCGGCGCTCTCCCTCACCCTCGCCGGATGCGGTGCCTCGACCTCCACGGACTCCGCCTCGTCCGGGAAATCCGGCAAGCCGAGAATCAAGTTCGTCATCAACGGAAACCTCGGCGACCGTTCCTTCTTCGACTCGGCGTACGCGGGCCTGCAGAAGACCGAGAAGGACCTCGGCTACAGCCTGAAGGTCGTCGAACTGGGCAGCGACCGCACCAAGTGGGCCTCGGGCTTCGAGGACGCCGCCGCCGGGGACGACTACGACGTGCTCGCGGCTGGCACCGTCGACACCGTCGACTTCGTCTCGAAACTGGCCCCGGAATACCCGGACAAGAAGTTCTGGCTCTTCGACGGATCCGTCGACTACACGGGCAAGAGCGGCTGTTCCAACAAGTGCGCGAACGTCTACTCCGTCACCTTCAAGCAGAACGAGGCCGCCTATCTGGCCGGATTCCTCGCCGACAAACTCGTCGCCGCCAAGTCCCTTCCCGGCAGCGCCGGAAACGGGAAGGTGGGCGTGATCGGCGGAGTGAAGATCCCGGTCATCGAGGATTTCGTCGTCGGCTTCAAGGCGGGCTTCGAGGCGGCGGGCGGAAATCCGTCCTCCGGTGTTCTCGTGCAGTACGTCGGCGGCGACAACCCGTTCGGCGACCCGGCGAAGGGCAAGCAGATCGCCTCGGCGATGTACGGACAGGGCGCCGAACTGGTGTGGCCCGTCGCCGGCTCCTCCGGGCTCGGGGTGTTCGAGTCGGCCGTCGCCGCCAAGCGGTACGCCTTCGGCGTCGACTCCGACCAGTACAAGACGCTCACCGACGCCGACCAGCGGCAGACGGTCGTCACCTCCATCCTCAAGAACGCCGGCAACGCCCTCTATCTGGCGGCCAAGGCGAACACCGCCGGCACGCTCGCCTACGGGAAGCCCGCCTCCGTCGGCCTGGCCGAGGACGGCGTGGGCTACGTGGACAACGCCAACTTCGACAAGCTCGTCCCCGCCGCCGTACGCGCCGAACTCCAGACGCAGGCCGCGAAGGTCAAGTCCGGTGCTGTCAAGGTCCCTTCGGCCTTCTGACCTCCGCCCTCCGACCTCCGAGGAACACTGGTGGAACCCATCGAGGAATCCGACGCGGCCGTGCCAAATGCCGCGCAGCAGGCCCCGCCCGCCCTGGCGGCCACGGGGCTGGGCAAGACCTACCCCAACGGCACCCGCGCCGTGATCGACGTCGACCTGTCGGTGCCCGCCGGCGAGATCAGGGCGATCGTCGGGCAGAACGGCGCCGGCAAGTCCACCCTGATGAAGCTGCTGTACGGACTCGAACAGCCGTCGGCCGGTCAACTCAGCGTGCACGGCAGGCCGGTCAGGTTCTCCAGGCCGCAGGACGCCATCGCCCTCGGGGTGGGCATGGTCCACCAGAACCTCATGCTGGTGCCGTCGTTCACCATCGCCGAGAACGTCGTCCTCGGCGTCGAGCCCGGCCCGCGCGGCCGGGTCGACCGGGCGGCCGCCGCGACACGTACCGCCGCGCTGGCCGAGGAGGCGGGGCTCGCCGTCGACCCGGAGGCCAGGGTCGACGCCGTGTCGGTGGGCATGCGCCAGCGCGCCGAGATCCTCAAGGCCCTGCACCGCGGCGCCCGCATCCTGATCCTCGACGAGCCCACCGCCGTACTCACCCCCCAGGAGACCACCGACCTGTTCAGCGCGGTCCGCAGGCTGCGCGACTCGGGCATGACCGTGCTGTTCATCTCGCACAAGCTCAAGGAGGTACGGGAGATCAGCGACCGCGTCACCGTCATGCGCGCCGGGTCGGTGATCGGCACCGTACGCACCGAGGAGGCCACGCCCGCGCAGCTCGCGTCCATGATGGTCGGCCGGGAGATGTCCCTGGACGTGAGCAAGCCCCCGGCACGGCCCGGGGCGAACGTCCTGCGGGTGCGCGGACTCTCGGGCCCTGCGGTGCACGACGTGTCCCTGGACATCGCGGCCGGTGAGATCGTCGGCCTCGCGGGTGTCGAGGGCAACGGCCAGACCGAACTGGTCGAACTGCTCGCCGGACTGCGCCGCCCCACCGCCGGAACGGTCACCGTGGACGACACCGACGTCACCCACCTCGACGCGGCGGGCCACCGCCGGGCCGGTGTCGCCCATGTGCCCGAGGACCGGCTCTCCAACGGGGCGGCCCTGGACCGCTCCATCGCCGACAACCTGATCGTCGACCGCCACGACCGGCCCCCCGTCGCCCGCCGCGGCATCCTGCGCACCCGCCGCATCCGTGAACTGGCCGAGGAGCTGATCGGCCGCTACGCGATCCGCGCCCCCCACCCCGACGCGACGGCCGGTTCACTCTCCGGCGGCAACCTGCAGAAGGTCGTCGTCGCCCGCGAACTCTCCGCCCGGCCACGCCTGTTGCTCGCCGCACAGCTCACCCGGGGCGTCGACATCGGCGCCATGCACTTCATGTACGAGCGGCTCGTCGAGGCCCGTGACGCGGGCGCGGCGGTACTGCTGGTCTCCGCCGACCTCGGTGAACTGCTCGCGCTCTCCGACCGGTTGCTGGTCGTCAAGGACGGCCGGCTCGTCGCCCGCTTCGACGATCCCGCCGGGCTCACCGAGGAGGCCACCGGCCTGTACATGCTCGGTGTGGAACGGCATTCCGACGAGCGGATCACGGCAGGTGTCCGATGACCTCGATCATGGAACCGGCGGCGGAAGCACAGGGCCGGCCCGAGTCGCAGGGGCGGCGGGAGTTCCTCGCCACCCGGCGCCGTACGGCGGTCGTCGAGCTGACGATGACGGTGCTGACCGTCGCCGTCGCCGTCCTCATCGCCTTCCTGGTGGTCCTGGCCACCGGCAAGGACGCCACCGGCGCGCTGAACGCCCTGCTCACCGGCCCGCTGGAGCGCACCCCCCGGATCGGCCGCTGGCTCGCCGACGCCACCACCCTCGCACTGCTCGGCCTGTCGGTCTCGATCCCCTTCCGGGCCCGGCAGATCAGCCTCGGCGCGGAGGGCCAGGTCTACGCCGGTGCCCTGGCCAGCGCCCTGGTGGCGATCAACCTCCACCTGCCGCCCGTCGCCGCCGTGGTGGTGCCGCTCGTCGTCGCCGCCCTCGCCGGGGGCGCGCTGGGCGCGGTGCCGGGGGTGATGAAGGCCCGGCTCGGCGCCAACGAGATCGTCGCCACGCTGATGCTGAACGCCGTCGTCGTACGGGTCTTCGACTATCTCCTCACCGACCATCTCAAGGCGCCCGACAGCAGCGCCGTACAGTCCGCCCCGGTGCGCCCCGACTCGGCGCTGCCACTTCTCTCGGACTTCTTCGGCGTCCCCCTGGACCAGGCGAACGTCGGCCTCTTCGGGATGCTCGCGGTGGCGGCGGCCGTCTGGTTCCTGCTCGCCAGGACACCGCTCGGCTACCGCATCCGCATCACCGGCTCCAACCCGGACTTCGCCCGCTACGGCGGCCTCGACGTGCCGCGCACCATCGAGTGGAGCTTCGTCATCGGCGGCGCCCTGGCCGGTCTCGCCGGAGCCCACCTCGCGCTCGGGATCTACGGCGGGCTGCAGCCCGACATGGCCGGCGGCCTGGCCTTCGAGGGCATCGTCGTCGCCCTGCTGGGCCGCAACAACCCGGTCGGTGTGGTCGCCGCCGCGCTCCTCTACTCGTATCTGCGGGTCGGCGGCGATGTGATGGAGCAGCAGACCGACGTCGGCTCCGAGGCCGTGACCATCATCCAGGCGGTCATCGTGCTGCTCGTGACCGCCCGGGCGCTGCCCGAACTCGTCAAGCGGTACCTCGCCCGAAGGGAGGCCCGCTGATGGGCCCCGTGCTCGACGTCGTGCTCAGCACCGGATTCCTCGCGGCGATCCTCGGTGTGTCCACGCCGTACGTCCTCGCCGCCCTCGGCGGTCTGCTGGCCGAGCGGGCCGGTGTGCCCAACATCGCCCTGGAGGGCTCGATGCTGACCGCCGCCTGCACGGGTGCGCTGGTTGCCGGGTACAGCGGCTCGGTGTGGGCCGGTGCCGTCTGCGGGATCGCCGGGGGCGCGCTGCTCGCGCTGCTGCTCGGCGTGCTGCACCTGTACCTGGGCGCGGATCCCATCATCGCGGGCATCGGCCTCAACCTCCTTGCGGCCGGCGCGACCGCGTACACCGTGTACGCCCTCCTCGGCGACAAGGGTGGCACCAGCCGGCTGCACAGCGGGGCGCTGCCCTCGGTCCGGCTGCCCCTGGTCGAGGACGTTCCCGGCCTCGGCGCGGTACTCAGCGGGCAGAACGTGCTGACCTGGGCCGCCCTCGCCGCCGCCCCCGCGGTCGCCTGGCTGCTGTACCGGGCCCGGTTCGGCTTCCATCTGCGCGCCGTCGGCGAGCATCCCGAGGCGGCCCGCTCGGTCGGCATCCACGTCCACCGGGTCCAGTTCCGCGCACTGGCGCTCAGCGGCGCCCTGGCCGGAGCGGCCGGAGTGTTCCTGAGCATGGGCGCCGTGTCCTTCTTCGTCACCGGCATGACCGCCGGCCGCGGCTACATCGCCCTGGCCGCCGTCTTCCTCGGCGCCCTGCGCCCCTGGGGCGTCTTCCTCGCCGCCCTCGGCTTCGGCACCGCCGAGGCCCTCGCCGTCCAGCTCGGCAACCTCGACATCCCGTCCCAGCTCGTCTCCGCCATCCCGTACGCCTTCACCCTGCTCGCCCTCGCGTACTTCGCCTGGCGCCGCCGCCGCGCGGCACGTACCGCTCCCGCCCCTGCCCCCGGCCTGCCCACCTTGGAGACCCCATGAGCGTCCGCGCCGCCCGCGCCCGGATCATCGCCACCGCCGTCGTCCTCGCCGCGCTTCCCGCCCTCTCCGGCACCCCGGCCGCCGCCCACGACAGCGGCGTACGGCTGGACTTCCTGGGCGAGCGGGAACTACCGAACGCGACGGCCATCGAGGGCACCACCGTCGGCGGGCTGTCCGCCGTCAGCTACGACGCGAAGACGGGCACGTACTACCTGATCAGCGACGACCGGTCAGGGACCGGCCCGGCCCGCTTCTACACCGCTCGCATCGACTTCACCGGCGGCACCCTCAAGGACGTCGAACTCACCGGCACCCACCCCTGGCTCCGCCCGGACGCCACCACCGTCCCGCCCACGTCGACCACCACCTCCACCGTGGCGCCCGACCCGGAGGGCATCGCCGTCGACCCGCACGACGGCAGCCTGGTCTGGACGAGCGAGGGCGAACGCATCGTCCCGTCCGACGGCCCGGCCCTCCTCGGCGACCCCTGGATCCGCCGCGCCACCACGACCGGCGCCTACACCGGCCAGCTTCCGCTGCCCCCTCAACTGCACATGAACTCCCAGGAGTTCGGCCCCCGCAAGAACCAGACCCTCGAAGGAGTCACCTTCACCCCGGACGGACGGCGGATCGTCACCGCCATGGAGGACCCCCTCTACCAGGACGGCGCCGACCCCACCCCCGAGCACAGCGCGCTCACCCGCATCACCGTCCACGACGCACACACCGGACAGCCGCTGGCCCAGTACGCCTACCCCCTGGATCCGCTGTTCGCCACGCCTCCGGCGGGCAGCACCGACACCAACGGCGTCAGCGACATCGTGGCCCTCGGCCACGACCGCTTCCTGGTCCTGGAACGCGCCTCGATCTTCGCCGACAACAACTGGAAGGCCCGGATCTACCTGGTCGACCTCCACGACGCCACCGACGTCCTCGGCCGCGACTCCCTCACCGACCCGTCCACACGACCCGTCCGCCCGGTCCGCAAGACCCTGGTGGCCGACCTGTCCGACGTCCCCGGGCTGCCCCGAGTCGACAACGTCGAGGGCATCACCCTCGGCCCCCGCCTCCCCGACGGCCGCCGCACCGTCGTCCTGGTCTCCGACGACAACTTCGCCGCACGCCAGGTGACGCAGTTCATCGCCTTCGCGACCCACGGGATCTGACGAAGGGACGCGGGCCGCTCCCCTGGGATCGCCGCCCGGGCTAGAGGTTGTAGCCGCCCGACACCTCGATGTTCTGAGCGGTGACCCAGCGGCTTTCGTCGGAGACCAGGGTGGCGATCATCGCGCCGATGTCGGCGGGTTCGCCGACCCGGCCGAGAGCGGTCCTCGCGGCGAGGGCCGGGACGACCTCGGGGAACCGGGTGAAGGCGTCGTCGCCGATGAGGCTGGGCGGCACTACTGGAGCAGGGCTCACACCTCGTGGATCGCCGGTTCGTCCGGGAGCCGTGTCGGCCGTCGCTTCCTGGCCATCGTGGGTGAGGAGCACGCTCGCGCTGTCGCTTCCGGACCGCCGACTCGCTCGCCCGTCGCCTCCCGTCCGCCTGCCGTGCCCGTCGCGGGGGCGTCGCCCGCCTGGCAGGCATCGCTCGGTGCCCTGGCCGGGCTGGGCGCCGGCCTGGCCCTCGGATCACTGCTGCGCAGTCGACGCTAGGGTGCCGACTCCGGTTCGCCGGGGACGACCTTGGAGTCCGCCCCTGGATCTCGGAGTCCGGCCCTGATCCCCGATCGGGGCCCCACTGCGGCGATCTTTGCTACCGCTTGGCGCCGCGCATACCTGCCGCATAAGCGCTCTCCCTAGTGTCGATCGTGTCGATTGGCATGTGCATAAAGAGGTGCACGAGGTAGTCCTACGGGGGTTGGCCATATGTCGGATCTGGCGAAGGAAGCCACGTCGATGCACAGGGCGGCGGCGGGACTTCGGACAGTGGGACATCACACGGCCAAGCCCTTGCAGGAGTTCACGGCGGCCTCGTACGCCCTGGACGCGTTGGGGGCGCTCGGGTCGTTGCTGGGTGCGAAGGCCGAGATCGAGAAGGGCATGACCACCCTGTCCGAGCTGACCGGACAGCTGGAGGAGGAGTGGGAGGCGGAGGCGAAGCTGATCGGTGACGTGTCCGACGCCTTCGATCTGCTGGATCTGCTGCTGGCGGCGCAGGCCCGGGCGAAGAAGGGCTGAGCGGCCGGCTCATGGTGGACCTCAACCCGCTGCACTACATCAACAAGTTCAACCACATGTTCGGCGACTCGGTCGCCAGTGGTCTGGAGTTCCTGGGGATCTCGGATCCGGCCGTGGATCCGGACGGCGTACGGGAGATCGCGAAGAAGTGGCGCCAACTGGCCACCGGCCTGGAAGACGCCTCGGCTGCCGCCGACCGGGCGTTGGCGGACGTGGTGTGGGAGGGAAAGGCGGCCAAGGCCTTCCACAAGCGGTCCAGGGCTGCCGGCAAGAGCGCGACGGAGATGGCGCACTCGCTGCGGGAGGGTGCGAAGGCGCTGGACGACTTCGCGGACAAGGCGCATGAGCTGCTGACCGAGATCGGTGTGATCCTCGCGGAGATCGTCGAGTTCGAGATCGCCGGCCTGGCGCTGTCCATCCTGACCGCGGGCGCGTCGGAGGTGGCCTCGACGCTGATCGCGGGCGAGCGGGCGCTGAAGGTGATCGCGCTGGTCGGCCGGATCGAGGAGGAGGGCACCGCCCTCGGCTCCGTCGTGCGCGGGGTCATGGAGGTCATCCGGAACGTCGAGCGGGCCCTGAAGGCGCTGAAGGAGATCCGGGGCGTGGCGGCGGCCGGGAAGATGGCGATGGACGGGGCGAAGTTCTCCGCGTTCGAGACGCTACTCAAAGACCCGGCGGCGTTCAGGGACCCGGAGAAACTGGCGGGGATCCTGACCGAGGGCGCACTGGTCGGCATCGGATTCGGTGTCCTCGGCAAGACTCTCGGGAAGGGCCTGAAGGCACTCAAGCCCAGCGAACTCGCCAAGCTGGCCAAGGCGTTGAAGCTCGGCGGAAACGATCTGTCAGGGCTCAGGCTGCGGCCCGGTGAGGCCGAGGAGCTCGAAGCCGCCATTCAGGCGGCGGAGAAGGAGTGCAAGCTCGACCCGATCGACGTGGCCACCGGCGACATGCTGCTGCCCCAGACCGACGTCGAACTGCCCGGCGTCCTGCCGCTGCTGCTGCGGCGCACCCACGTTTCCTCCTACCGGTGGGGCGGTTGGTTCGGCCCGTCCTGGGCGTCCACGCTCGACCAGCGTCTGCAGGCGGACGACGACTCCATCACCTATGCGGCGCCGGACGGCTCCCGGCTCGTCTATCCGCTCCTGGAGTCCGACACCGATGAGCCCGTCTACCCAGGGGCCGGTCCCCGGATGCCGCTGTCCTGGGACACCGAGGTCGACGGCGCTCTGCGTCTGCTCGACCCCGGCACCGGTGTCTCCTACGTCTTCCACACGCCCGGGCCCGCCGATGACGGCAACGCGATAGAACTGCCGCTCCAGTTCATCGTGGACCGCAACGGACAGCGCATCACGATCCAGTACGATCGCATGGGCACGCCCGTGGGCATCACGCACTCCGGCGGCTACCGCATCGCGATCGACCGGCACCGCGAACTGCCCCGCATAACCGCCCTGCGCCTCCTGAACCCCGACAACACCGGTAACCCCGACGACGCGGAGAACGCGGGCAGCCACGGGACCACCCTCCTGACGTACGGATACAACGAGGCCGGCCAGCTCACCGAGGTCACCAACTCCTCCGGTCTGCCCCTGCGGTTCACCTACGACGCCGAGGGGAGGATCACCTCCTGGACCGACCGCAACGACACGTCGTACACCTACGCGTACGACCAGCGCGGCCGCGTCGTACGGGCCGAGGGCAGCGGCGGCTATCTGTCCGGGACGCTCACCTACGACGACGCCACCCGCACCACGACCACCACCGACGCGCTGGGAAACGTCACCCGCTACGAGCACAACGAGGCGTTCCGCCTCATCCGCACCACCGACCCGCTCGGGCACGTCACCCGCCAGGAGTGGGACGCGAAGCACCGGCTGGTGGCCGTCACCGACCCCCTGGGGCAGACAACCCGCCCGGTCCACGACGGCCTCGGACGCCTCAGCGGCGTCATCCGCCCCGACGGCAGCCGGATCAACACGGAGTACGACGACCTCGATCTGCCCACGGCCGTGACGGAACCCGACGGCGCCGTCTGGCGCTATGAACACGACGAACGCGGCAACCGCACCGCCGTCATCGACCCCTCCGGCGAGGCAACCCGCTACACCGTCGGGCGCAACGGCGCGATCAGGGGTGTCACGAACCCGCTCGGTGAGCGCGTCGAGATCACCTCCAACGCGGCCGGGCTCCCACTGACGGTCTCCGGCGCCTCCCGGGTGCTCAAGCGGTACACGTACGACGCTTTCGGACGACCGGTGCTGGTCGCGGGTCCCGGCGGAGCGACGACCCGCCTGACGTGGTCCGTGGAGGGCCGGCTCACCTCCCGTACGGGCCCGGACGGTTCGGTGGAGAGGTGGGTGTACGACGGCGAGGGGAACTGCACGAGCCACACGGATCCGCTCGGCGCGACGGTTCGCTGGGAGTACGACGTCTTCGACCTGCTGACGGCCCGGGTGGATCCCGACGGGACACGTCACGCGTTCTCCTACGACAGCGCACGACGCCTGACGACGGTCACCGACCCTCAGGGGCTCACCTGGGCCTACCGCTACGACCCTGTCGGGCGGCTCGTCGAGGAGACCGACTTCAACGGTCACACCATGACCTACGAGTACAACGCGGGAGGCCTTCTGGTGCGGCGGACCAACTCCGCCGGTCAGACCGTCACCTACGGGTACGACTCCACGGGGCAGCTCGTCGAGAAGGCCGCCGACGGCCGCACCACCCGCTTCGAGAACGACCCGGCCGGCCGCCTGCTGCGTGCCGTCGGCCCCGACTCGACGCTGGAGTACCGGTACGACGCGGTGGGACGCGTCGTGGCCGAGACCGTCGACGGCCGTGTCCTCGCCACCTCCTGTGACGTCGTGGGACGCCGCACCCGGCGCACCACCCCGGCCGGCGTCACGACGACGTACTCCTACCGCCCCGGCGGAAACTACGAAGCCCTCACTCTGTCGGGCCGCACGCTCTCCTTCACCCACGACGCGGCGGGCCGTGAGATCCAGCGCACCCTGGGCGACCGGTTCACTCTCGCCTTCGACTGGAACGATCAGGGCCGCTTCACCGGCCAGAGCCTCACCCTCCCCGGCACCGACCAGGCGCGCATCCACCGGACGTACGCCTACCGGGCCGACGGACACCTCACCTCCGTCACCGACGAGCACACCGGCAGCCGTACCTTCACCCTCGACCGGGCCGGCCGCGTCACCGCCGTTCGCGCCGCGGACTGGGAGGAGTCCTACGCCTACGACAAAGCGGGCAACCAGACCCACGCCTCGTGGCCGGACCAGCATCCGGGCGGCGAGGCCCGCGGCCCGCGAACCTACACGGGCACCCGGCTGACCAGCACCGGCGGCACCCGCTACGAGTACGACGCGGCGGGCCGCACGATCCTGCGCCAGAAGACGCGCCTGTCACGCAGACCCGACACCTGGCGCTACACCTGGGACGCCGAGGACCGCCTCACTTCGGTCACCACACCCGACGGCACCGTCTGGAACTACGTGTACGACCCGCTCGGCCGCCGTATCGCCAAGCAGCGTCTCACCGCGGACGGAGCCGTGGCCGAGGAGACCCGTTTCGCCTGGGACGGCAGCACCCTCACGGAGCAGACGACCCGCGTCACCGGGGCGGCGGAACTCGTCACGCTGACCTGGGACCACGACGGGCTCGCGCCCCTCGCGCAGACGGAGACCAGGTCATCGGCCTCGGCCCCACAAGAGATCATCGACCAGCGGTTCTTCGCCATCGTCACGGACCAGATCGGCACTCCCACCGAACTCGTCGACGAGAACGGCGACATCGCCTGGCGTACTCGCTCCACTCTCTGGGGCACGACGACGTGGAACCGGGATGCCACCGCCTACACCCCGCTGCGCTTCCCGGGCCAGTACCACGACCCCGAAACCGGTCTGCACCACAACTACTTCCGCCACTACGACCCGGAAACCGCCCGCTACCTCACCCTGGACCCACTCGGCCTCGACCCGGCGCCGAATCCCGTCGCCTACGTCGACAACCCGCACACCCTGTGCGACCCGCTCGGGCTCACGCCCTGCGACGAGGCCGACGTCACCTGGGGCGGTCGCGTCCGCTACGGTGCGCCCGGCCCGGGCGGACGCGCCACCGGCATGGAAGCCACCATCGAGTCGGACATGACCGGCGGAAAGACCAACCCCCAGGTCAACGTGCCGGGCTACCAGAAGTACATGAAGCTCAACAAGACGCACCTGCTCGGCGCCCAGATCGGCGGCTCGAACAAGGACGTACGCAATTTCGTCACCATGCACCGGTTCGCCAACTCGCCGGTCATGCGGAAGATCGAGGACCAGATCAGAGCGGCGGTCGACCGGGGCGAGACCATCGAGTACTCCGTCACCCCCGTCTACCGGTCCGAGGATCCGAGCGACGTCGTACCACTGGGGCTCACCGTGAACGCCCGGGGCAACAACGGCTTCGCCTTCACCCCCTACGAAAGCGGCGGCACGACGAACTCCGTCACTATCCTGAACGTCCCGAAGCACTGAAGCACGGCACCAGCAACCGCTGCAGAAGGGATCCGGCCGCCATGCACCCCGCGGTGGAACGCCTGACCGAGATCATTCCGCCTGCCGCTCCGCGCCGCCCACGCGACTGGGCGACCGCCGAGCAGCAGCTCGGCACGCCTCTGCCGGAGGACTACAAGGAACTCGTCGAGACCTACGGAGGCGGCGTCTTCGACGAGACCGTCTGGCTGCTGGACCCGGACTGCCCCGACGAGGACTACAACCTCCTCGCCCAGGCGACGGCACGCGCCGAGATCCTCGCCGATCTGTGGCAGACCGAGGCCAGGCCGGCGGAGCTTCAGCACGATGCCGAGGCTCAGGTCCTTCCCTGGGCCTACGTCGAGGAGAGCGGCGCATACCTGTACTGGCTGCGGCGGCCGGCGCAGAAGCCGAGCGAGTGGACGGTCATGCTCAACGAAGGCCGCGGCCCCGAATGGGAACACCACGCCGACCAGTGCGCCGCCTTCCTCCTGTCCGTCCTGACAGGCGAGGCGGAGACCGAGTACTTCCCCGACCTCCCCGTCGAGAGCCACCAGTTCGACTCCAACGACGACATCCTCTCGTAGCCGCCGCTGCGGACGAGGGCCGTTCCCCCGACGAACGATCGCCACGGACGCCGAAGACGTCGCTGCCTCGGCATCATCGGCAACCCCCGCTACGGGACCACCCGAGGCCTGGCGGACGTCACCCGGTATGTGGCCATGGACTGGCTCGGCTGCCCGCGTGAGCGGCCGCGGACGCCGCCTCGAAGCAGCCGCTACAATCCCGCCATCGGAGGGGGGACCGATTCTTCAGTCGCGCCACTGTGCGGCATGCGCCGTCCTTCCCGCTTCCGTTCCAGGAACCCTGGGTCGCATGCATCCGCGGATCGGCCCACACAGCACTGAAGGAATCATGATGTCCCAGCTTCACGCCGGCCGCAGGACCATCCTCGCCTCTCTCGTGGCCGCAGCCGCGGGTGGCCCACTCCTGACCGGCGTTGCCGCGACTCCGGCCGCCGCCGTCAGCAGTGACCTCTACACCTCGAACTCGGACCTGTACACGAAGGCGATCGAGGGCCAGGACTTCGCCCGCCGGTTCAAACGGCACGAGGCGTTCGACAACGACAAGACCCTCACCCCTCTCCCCCGCCTGACCACTGTGCTGGCCATCCACGGAGGCGGAATCGAGATAGGCACCTCCGAACTCTGCCTCGCCATAGCGGGTTACAAGCCCGACACGCTCGCCGCGGTCACAGCGGGCGCCCCGGTGTACGACTACTGGATGCTCGAGGGCATCCGCACTTCCAACAACGGCGACCTGCACGTCACCTCGTCGCACTGCGACGACCCGGTCGCCCGGTCCATGGCCGCCGGCAGCGCCAACGTCCTCAGCCTGCACGGCTGCACCGCAGCCCAGGCGGGCACCCCCGCGGGCCAGCCCAAGGCGGTCGTGGTCGGCGGCCTGAACGCCCGCTTCCGCGAGCTGCTGTCCACAAAACTGAGCAGCGCGGGCTTCCAGGTCCTCGGCGGTGACCCGGAGGACCTCAACGGCGACGTGTCGGAGAACATCTGCAACCGCACCCTGACGGGCGAAGGCGGCGGTCAGCTGGAGATCACCACCGAGCTCCGCCAGAGCTTCTTCGGCAACTACTCCGGTGCGAGCAACCGTGCGGCCACCGCCAACGACGAGTTCTGGAAGTTCACCAACGCCTGCCGTGACGCCATCGCGGCGATGGAGTCCGAGCAGCTGGCCCGCAAGAGCCTCTTCGTCTACTGACCCGGCGCCGCGACCCGGCGCCCGCCCTCTGGCTGGGCGCGGGCGCGGTTCGCGCCCAGTACGCGACTGCCGAGGCCGTCCGCGACACCTGGCGTTGGTGGGCGCGGCCGTAGACGGCAGGGCCCTTGCCTGAAGTAGCCCCATCAGCCGCGTGCACGGGCAGAGGAGAGCGCAACCTCCTGAACGAACTGCCCGTGCGCGCACCTTCCGCCCTCCGGCGGGAAGATGCTCAGTGTCAGCTCCCCCGCGCGCCGTCCCTTGGGCGGACGACCACGCCGGGTCGGCCTCTCTCGTTCTGGCGGGACGCGGACCGGGCGGCGTGAGTGAGGGACTTTCTCCCCGTAGGGCCGCCGTCTCCGCTACGTCGACCACGGCTCGGGCGGAGAGATGTTCGTCCTTGTGCACGGGATGGGCGGGGGTGGCAGCGCCGGCCGGAGACAACTTCCCGACCTCGCCCGCCGGGGCCGTGTGATCGCCCTCGACCTGCCGAGCTTCCGCCGTTCGCGACCACGGAACCGCCTCC
Source organism: Streptomyces sp. NBC_01390 (assembly GCF_045040105.1). NCBI lineage: Bacteria > Bacillati > Actinomycetota > Actinomycetes > Kitasatosporales > Streptomycetaceae > Streptomyces > Streptomyces sp. NBC_01390. Next base: position 4,003,828 of record NZ_CP109551.1, read on the forward strand.
GACCTCGGCTGCAGAGGTCGGAGGCGGTTCCGTGTCACGCCGCGATGGCCGGCCGGAACCGGATCGGAGCCAGAACGGTGCGCGCCCTTACCTGAAGGACCGCAGGCGCAGGCTGTTGGTCACGACGAACACCGAGGAGAACGCCATCGCGGCGCCGGCGATCATCGGGTTGAGCATGCCGAACGCGGCCAGTGGCAGGGCGGCGACGTTGTAGCCGAAGGCCCAGAACAGGTTGCCCTTGATGGTGGCGAGGGTCCTGCGGGAGAGGCGGATCGCGTCGGCGGTCACGCGCAGGTCGCCGCGTACGAGGGTGAGGTCGCCCGCCTCGATGGCCGCGTCGGTGCCGGTGCCCATGGCCAGGCCGAGGTCGGCGGTGGCGAGGGCTGCGGCGTCGTTGACGCCGTCGCCGACCATCGCGACCGTACGGCCCTCGCTCTGCAGCCGCTTGACCACGGCAACCTTGTCCTGCGGGAGGACTTCGGCGATGACCTCGTCGATGCCGACGGCCCTGGCCACGGACTCGGCGACGCGCTGGTTGTCGCCGGTCAGCAGGATCGGCTTCAGGCCCAGGCGGCGCAGCTCGGCCACTGCCTCCGCACTGGTGTCCTTGACCACGTCGGCGACGGTGAGGACGCCGCGTGCCTCGCCGTCCCAGGCGACGGCGACCGCCGTACGCCCCTCGGCCTCCGCTGCGGCCTTGGCCTCGGCCAGCTCCTGGGGCAGTTCGATGGCCCTCCCCCACTCTCGGCTTCGCTCGAGCGGGAGGACCCCCGTCTTGAGGAGCTTCTCCCGCCCGACGAGCACCGCGTGCCCGTCGACGACGCCCTGGACGCCGAGGCCGGCGATGTTCTCGAAGTTCTCCGGCACTGGCAGGCTGCCGACCCTCTCAGCGGCACCGGCCGCGATGGCCTGGGCGATCGGGTGCTCCGAGGCGTACTCCAACGCGCCCGCCAGCCGCAGCAGTTCGTCCTTGTCCACACCGGTTGCGGTGAAGACGTCCCGCAGCCGCATGCGGCCTGTGGTGACGGTGCCGGTCTTGTCGAGGAGGATCGTGTCGACGCGGCGGGTGGACTCCAGGACCTCGGGGCCCTTGATGAGGATGCCGAGCTGCGCGCCGCGCCCGGTGCCGACCATGAGCGCGGTCGGGGTTGCGAGCCCGAGGGCGCAGGGGCAGGCGATGATCAGGACGGAGATGGCGGCGGTGAAGGCGGCCACGGTGTCGCCGGTGGCCCCGAACCACACCCCGAACGTGGCGATCGCGATGAAGATGACCACCGGGACGAAGATCCCGGAGATCCGGTCGGCGAGCCGCTGCACCTCGGCCTTGCCGTTCTGCGCGTCCTCGACCAGCCTCGCCATCCGGGCGAGCTGTGTATCGGTGCCGACGCGGGTCGCCTCGACGACCAGTCGGCCGCCCGCGTTGACGGTCGCGCCGGTCACGGCGTCGCCGACGGTCACGTCGACCGGTACGGACTCGCCGGTCAGCATGGACGCGTCGACCGCGGACGCGCCCTCGACGACGGTGCCGTCGGTCGCGATCTTCTCGCCGGGGCGTACGACGAAGCGGTCGCCGACGGCCAACTGCGCGACAGGGATGCGTACTTCCCGACGTGCTCGCAGTACGGAAACGTCTTTGGCTCCCAGGTCCAGCAGGGCCCGCAGTGCCGCGCCCGACTTCCTCTTGGCACGAGCCTCCAGATACCGTCCGGCGAGGATGAACGTGGTCACCCCGGCAGCGGCCTCCAGATAGATCGAGGACGATCCGTCACCACGGGAGATCGTGAAATCGAAGCCGTGCCGCATCCCTGGCATCCCGGCGTGTCCCCAGAACAGCGCCCACACCGACCAGCCGAACGCGGCGAGCGTGCCGATGGACACCAGCGTGTCCATGGTCGCGGCGCCGTGCCGGGCGTTGGTCCACGCGGCCTTGTGGAAGGGGTAGGCGCCCCAGACCACGACCGGAGCGGCCAGCGTCAGCGAAAGCCACTGCCAGTTGTCGAACTGCAGGGCCGGCACCATCGCCATCGCCACGACGGGCACGGTGAGCACCAGCGACACGTACAGGCGTTCGCGCAGGGACAGCAGTTCGCCGTCGGCCGCCGGGGCGGTCTCACCGCCGCTCTCGTCGGCGGCGGCCGGCGGGGGCGGCTCCTCGGCGGTGTAGCCGGTCTTCTCGACGGTGGCGATGAGGTCGGCGACCTCGATGCCCGCCGGGTACGAGACCTTCGCCTTCTCGGTGGCGTAGTTGACGGTCGCCGTGACGCCGTCCATCCGGTTGAGCTTCTTCTCGATGCGGGCCGCGCACGAGGCGCAGGTCATCCCGCCGATCGCGAGCTCGACATCGGAGGCGGGCGCGGGCGCTGTGTCGGAGACTGCCTTCTCGGGAGCCGTGCTGGTCATGCGTATCTCCAGGGGGAGGCCGGGACGTACGGCGTCCGTATCAGCGGAGCGGTACGTCCCGGCGCGGGGAGGGATTCGCGTATCCGGGGCCGTGGGCCCCGGCGGAGCTGTCAGGCGCGGCCGACGAGCTTGTAGCCGGCCTCGTCGACGGCGGCGCGGACGGCCTCCTCGTCGAGCGGGGCGGCGGAGGTGACGGTGACCTCGCCCGTCTTGGCGACGGCCGTCACCGCGCTGACGCCGTCCAGGGCGGAGATCTCCTGGGAGACCGCGCCTTCGCAGTGGCCGCAGGTCATGCCGGACACCTTGTAGACGCTGGTGGTGGCACCAGCGCCATCGATCTGGACGTCGGACGTGGTGCCGGACCCGCAGCCGCCGGACCCGCAGCAGGAGCTCGTGCTGGTGTTCGTCTCGGTGGTCATGGCCTCTTCCTCCGGTGTGGGTACGTGGGATCGCTCGTCGGCGGAAGGGATGTTTGTTCACCCTCTCGACCGATGACAACGGTATACCCCCCAGGGGTATTCCGAAAGCCGCTCATCCCGCTAATTCACTTAGTAGGAGTCTGGCCTGCGAGGACAACTTCGCATCGAGGCGACGGTGAACAGGGCGGCCTGATCGCCATCGCGGCGGTGATCCTCGCCCTGGTCGCTCCGGACGCGGACTTCCTGACCAGGGCCCGCTGCTGTCGCCGGTGCCGGGCAGGATCGCGGCATCGCCGACCACGTCCACGAGTTCGCCCACGACGGCCGGCCCCACCTCGGCGCCCCTGCCACTGCGAGCGGCGATCGGGCCGAAGCGCGCGGGTTCCCGGAATCACGGAGCCGGAGCGCGTCGAAACCGGACGCCCGTTCCCTGTCTCCTGGGCCGGTGGTGCGAGTTCAGCCTTCGGACCTGGGAGCAGCGGGGCGCGCCGTGACAGCGATCGTCCTTGCCGCGTCGGCGTCACTGTTCGCGCTTGTGTTCGTACTCCGTCCCGGGCGCCGGATACGAGGCTTCGGGGCCGGGTCGGGTCCGCTCCGTGGTGATGCCGGCCCCCTGCGCGGTCCCGCCCTGGTGGGCGACGCCGTCCCCGCGCCGGTCAGTCATGCCCGGCGCTCACGCGGTCATCATCAGCAGCATCGCCGACATGGTCGCGCCCATGCCGATGTGAGCAGCCAGCGCCGCGTCCGGCGCGGCTCCCAGTTTGCCGCGCCCGCCCCGGCCGGGTCGTTGCGCCGTCCTGCTCTTGTCCCACACCGAGATCGTCAGCGACGCAAGGAAGACGAACACCGTGTCCGGCATGGCGAGCAGCCACCGGCTCACACCCCGTGAGCCGGTAACCCGGCCGCGCCTGCCGGTGCCTTGGACCCTCGCCCACACGGAGGCGCCGATCGACAGCACGAAATACACGGCGAGCACCGCGATCAACCACCGCCACACCGAACCGGATCCCCCTGAGGAACCCGCACCGGCCGCGACGTTCGCCATGCCCGGCATGTCCATCCCGGGCATGGAGCCCATGCCCTCCATCCCCTCCATCCCCTCCATGGAATCCGTTCCGGCCGTCTGATGCGTGCTTGACGTGCTCGCCGTGTTCTCCATGCCTGGCATGCCCGCCATGGAGTGCCCGTCTCCGAGGGCGAGCACGGGTCCGGACGACGTGCTCGTCATAGCGAGGGTCATGACCACCATGCCGGCGCTGCCGACGATGAGGTGCACCCAGTGGCGGCCGTGCTTCCACCCGTGCTCGCGCGTGTGCTTGACCGACATCGCCACGCCCCCGAGCCCGAGGGTGCCGAACGCCACCGCCCACCACATGCCGTAGCCCGCGTACCAGCCGACCGTCGCCGGGAGTGCCATGGCGGCCATGCACAGGCCCATCAGCAGGTCGCCGCCCGCCGCGAACCGGGCCTCACCGCTGGTGGTCGCGACCCGGACCGCGCTGACGGCGGCCACCAGGGCAGCGACCAGCGCTACGGTCCAAGTGAGCGTCAGGGTTCCCATCTTCACCTTTCCGATCGTCCGAGCGCGGCGGGTCCGTGTGGTCGACGTCGCCGCGTCGTACGAGCGCCATGGCGGCGCCTCGTAGGCTCAACTGCTAGTGCCCTTAGTACGTTGCGGGTGCTGATGATGTTCATGTGGCTGGTGGGGGATGCGCCCCGTGGTCTTTGTGACGAGCCGTAGGGCAGCACCGATCGTCTGCCGACGGGCCCCGTCCCGGCCGAAGCCGATGACCTTGTCGACCGCCGCGGGACGGCTGGTCTGCCACTGCCGCGGGCTGGGCGACCGAGCCCGCTCGGCGAGCCGGCGCAGGGCCGCGATCGGCACCACGGCACCAGCCGCCATTACCGGCCGGCGCGAGGGCTTCTACGATGGCCGCTCCGGTCCACCGCTGAGACCCCCCGCTCATGCGCACAGCCTCCGCCCCGGGCCGGACAGACGCACGACACAACGTGGCACCGGCTCTGCGGCCTTGCCGTGTTCTGTGTACACCGCCCGCCGCTCATCGGATCTCTCCCGGACAGAGCGGTACGGCCCACATCGGGACGGGAAAGCGGGCGGCCTCGTCACAGCGGGATTCTTAACACTCTCCTGCAACCAGCTTTGGCTGCCGCTGCCGGTCGTCTCCCTAGGTTCGACAACGCGAACGTGCCTTCGCCGCGAACGAGTTGCTCACCTCACCCCCCTCGGAGTGCCAGAGATGGTCGACCACGACACTGCCCAGCAAGCCCCGCCCGGCTCCGTGCCGAAGTCCCGTGTACGCCCCGACAAGTGGTGGATGCTCGGCGCCGTGTCGGTGGCCACGTTCATGCTGCTGCTCGACGTCACCGTGGTGAACGTGGCTCTCCCGGACATCCAGCAGTCGCTGGACTCCAGCTTCTTCGACCTGCAGTGGGTCATCGACTCCTACGCCCTGACCCTCGCCGTCTTCCTGCTCGCCGCCGGTACCCTCGCCGACCAGCTCGGCCGACGGCGTGTCTTCGTCGTCGGGCTCGCGGTCTTCACGGTCGCGTCGATGCTCTGCGGCCTGGCGACCACACCCCTGATGCTGAATCTCGCGCGCGGAGTGGAAGGGGTCGGTGGCGCGGTGATGTACGCCGTCGCACCCGCGCTGATCGCCAACGACTTCCACGGCAGGCAGCGCGCCGTCGCCTTCGGCATCTCCGGCGGTGTCACCGGTCTGGCCGTCGCGGTCGGGCCGCTGCTGGGAGGTGCCCTCACCGCCGTGAGCTGGCGGTGGATCTTCCTGCTGAACGTACCGATCGGCATCCTGGTCACCGTCGTCATGCTCACCCGGGTCGCCGAGTCCCGGGACCCGGTGCGCAGGCGCACCGACTGGCCCGGTCTCGCCGTGTTCTCGGCCGCGCTGAGCATGCTCGTCTTCGCGCTCATTCGCGGCGAGGCGCAGGGCTGGACCGATCCGCTCATCCTGGGGCTGTTCGCCGGTGCCGGTGTGCTGCTGCCTGTCTTCGTGCTGATCGAGCGGAAGCGGCGCGACCCGATGCTCGACCTCGGTCTGTTCCGCATCCGCTCCTTCAACGGTCTGGCCATCGCGACCGTGGCGGCCAACGCGGCCCTGATGACGGCGATCCTGTTCCAGGTTCTGTACATGCAGTACGTCCTGGGCTTCTCCGCGTACGGCACCGGGCTGCGCTATCTCCCGCTCACCCTCGCGGTGTTCGTCGCAGCCGCGGTCTCGGGCACCTTCGGGGACCGTATCCCCGCCAGACTGCTCGTCGGCGTCGGCTGTGCGGCGTTGGGCCTGGGCATGCTCGCCGCCGACAGTGTCACCGCCGACTCCCCGTGGACCGACCTCCTTCCGGGCATGCTGCTCGCGGGGTTCGGCATGGGCGTGTTCAACCCCGTACGGGCTGCTGCCGCCGTGGCGCTGGTGCCGGTGTCGAAGGCGGGGATGTCCTCCGGCATGAGCGAGACCTTCCAGCAGGGTGGCGTCGTCCTGGGGGTCGCCGCGCTCGGCTCGGTGGCGCACAGCAGGATGAGCGAGGACTTCTCGGCCGCGGTGACCGCCTCGGGACAGTTCTCCGGCGACGCCGCGGACCGGCTCGCCTCGATGGTGTCCGCGGGTCGGCTGACCGAGGTGGCGGGCGCGGTGCCTCCCGCCCAGCGTGCCGTGGTGGCCGCCACCGCCAACGACGCCTTCGTGGCGGGCCTCGACCTCGTGATGCGCGTCGGCGGGATCGTCGCGATCGTGGGCGGCGCACTCGGCTTCGCCCTCATGCGCCGGCGCGACTTCCCCAAGGAGAACCCGGACCCGGACCAGCCCGCCGTACAGGTGCCCGCGCACTGAGCCGGACCCCGCTGCCGGAACCGGTGAACGAGTACGCCCGGCCGGGGTGGAACACACCAGCCCGTCGGACCACGAGCGACGCACAGAGAGGTCTCCCGCAATGAGCCGTTTTCTCTTCTACACCGCACCAGGCAGCGGCCACGTGTACCCGCTGATCCCCACGCTCCACGAACTGCGGCGCCGCGGCCACGAGGCCGTCGTCTGCGCCGAGGAGCCACTGCTGGAGACCCTGCGGAAGCAGGGCTTCACGGCGCTGCCCATCCACAAGGAGATCGAGCGGCGCGAGGACGACACCTGGAAGGCCAGGACCCCCATCGGTGCGCTGCGGCGCTCGGTGGCGATGTACGTCGACCGGGCGCGGCACGAGGTCACCGACGTACAGGCCGCGATCGCGGAGGTACGGCCGGACATCATCGCCCTGGACAACAACTGCTGGGGAGCGGCCGCCGCCGCCGCGGCGTCAGGCCTGCCCTGGGCGCAACTGGCCACCTTCCTGCTGCCGTTGACCACCCGGGACGCGCCGCCGTTCGGGCTGGGGCTGAAGCCCGCGGCCGGCTGGCCGGGCAGGCTGCGGGACGAGGTGCTGCGGCAGGGCGCGGTCCCGCTGTTCGACATAGCGCTCCCGCCGGTGAACAGGCTGCGGAGGGGTCTGGGGCTGCCGAAGGTGAAGCACGTACCGGATCTGTACATGACGGCGCCGCTGGTCCTGTCGTACACCGCGGAACCGCTGGAGTACCCGCGCACCGAACTCCCGCCGTCGGTACGCTTCGTCGGCCCGAGCAGCTGGGACCCCGCCCAGGACGAGGACGAGCCGGAGTGGCTGGCCCGTATCGAGCGGCCGATCCTCCTGGTGACGGTCTCCACGGTGTTCCAGGACGACGCCAAGCTCATCCAGGTCGCCCTTGACGCGCTGGCCGACGAGCCGTACGACGTCGTCGTCACCACGGCGTCGATCGACCCCACGAGCTTCCGTGCACCGGCCAACGCCCACCTGTTCCGGTTCGTTCCGCACAGCCAGGTGCTGCGGAAGGCCGCCGCCGTGGTGTGCCACGGCGGTATGGGGATCACTCAGAAGTCACTGCTGGCCGGGGTGCCCGTGTGCATCGTGCCCTTCGGCCGGGACCAGTTGGAGGTCGCGCGCCGGGTCGAGCTCGCCGGGGCCGGAACGCGACTGCTCGCCGGGCGGCTGAATGCCGCACGGCTGCGTCAGGCGGTGCGTGCGGCGGTCGTGAAGAAGCCGGAGGCCGAGCGCGTCGCGGCCCGGCTGCTCAGTGCGGGCGGCGCCGAAGCGGCGGCCGCCGAGTTGGAGGAACTGCTGGCGGCGGGAGCCGCCGTCAACCCTGGTGCCGCCGACCGGCGGCAGTGACATCGGGGCCCTCCGAAGGACGATCGCCGGGCTCCCGACCGGCCTCGGTGCCGCGCGCGGTCGCCGAGGCCGGCACGAGCCGGGGCAGCACCGTACGCGCTATCAGGCCGTGGGGCTGGGCGTCCTCCATCTCCAGCCGGGCGCCGCCGGCGGTCAACAGGGCCGTGGCGATGGCCAGTCCGAGACCGGACCCCTTCCGGCCGGCGGGCTGCCGTCCCTGCCAGAACCTGTCGGTCGCCCGGTCCTTTTCAGCGTCCGGCAGGCCGGGGCCTTCGTCCTCGACCTCCACATAGACCCATGTGTCGTCGGAGCGGGTCCGTACGGTGACGCGTCCACCGGGCGGAGAGAAGCCGATGGCGTTGTCCAGCAGAACATCGAGGACCTGGTCCAGGGCGCCGGGCAGGGAGGTCGCGGCGGCCCGCCTGCCCTGGACCGCGATGGTGACGTCGGCCCGGGCCGCTTGGTCGCTCCACGCCTGGGCACGTGCCTCCACCACGGAGCGGACCTCCACGGTGGCGGTGTCGGAGTCGCCGGCCGAGGCGTTGGCAAGCGTCAGGAGTTCATCGAGGATGCGGCTGAGGCGGTCGGCCTCGGCGAGGGCCACCGCCAGGTTCTCCTGCCCCTCGGGCGGCACGACGGCCTCCAGACCCTCCACGCGTACGCGCAGCGCGGTCAGAGGATTGCGCATCTGGTGGGAGGCGTCGGCGACGAAGCTGCGCTGTGCCTCCAGGACCGAAACCAGACGGTCCGTCATCCCATTGACGGCATTGGCGAGTTCACGCAGTTCGACTGGTCCGCGGTCGGCCGGGGCACGCACCGAGTACTCGCCCCGGGAGATCTTGCGGACGGCGGCCTGAAGCTGATGGGCCGGGCCGAGCGACCACCGCACGAGAGGGATTCCGATGAGGGCGGACGTGAGCAGGGCGGCCAGACCGACCGCCAGGAGGAGCAGCGCGTCGGACGCCACCTGCGAGCGCAGGGACCGGGTCGGAGTGATGGTGGCCAACGCTCCGACCGCCTTCCCGTGCTGCAGGACCGGCTCGGCCACGAACAGCGGCCGTGCGCTGACGTTGAACGGGTAGTCCAGCGGCACGCTGCTCTCGCCCGCCAGGGCCTGCTCCAGGACCGTCTTCCACTCCGTCTCCTGGTCCGCCCGTGTGCCGGGGCGCGTGCTGTACACCTGCCGGCCTCGGGCGTCGAACAGCACTACCGTCGCGTTGCCCTTCCGGCCGTAGGCGTCGGCCCTGGTCCGCCACGCCGCACTCACCTGGAGATCCTCCGCGGGCGAGTCGACCTCCGCGGCGGAGGCGAGCGCGGACGTCTCCGAGACCTGGCGGATCACCAGGTGGTGGTAGTCGTTCATGGCCAGGTTGAAGCCGAGCGGGATCTCCGTGCCCAGCAGCAACACCGCGGTGAAGGCCAGGTAGGTGATCAGTAGACGGCGGCGCACGACAGGCGTCTCCCGGCGGGTACGGTCATGACTCCTCCGGCGGGGTGCCGAGGCGGAAGCCGACCCCGCGTGAGGTCTCGATCCACTCGTACGCCCCGAGCTTCTGCCGCAGCGCACCGATGTGGACGTCCAGCGTGCGCGTCGAACCGAACCAGTTCTCGTCCCACACCCGGGAGATGATGTCCTCGCGGGTGTGCACCTTCTCGGGCTCCTCCATCAGCATCGCGAGCAGGTCGAACTCCTTGCGCGTCAGCTGGAGCGGCCGGTCCCTCAGCAATACGTCTCTGCTACGTAGATTAATAGATAGAGGGCCGAAGGCGACGATCTCCTGGGTGCCGTGGCAGGACGCCTGGTGACCGGAGGAGGCGATCCCGCACCGGCAGACCCGGCGGGTCACGGCCTCCATCCGCGCACGTAGTTCGTGCACCGAATACGGTTTGAGCACGTAGTCGTCGGCACCCGCGTGCAGGCCCAGCACCCGGTCGATCTCATCGGTCCTCGCCGTGAGGACGATGATCGGCACGGGACTCATGGCCCGGATCCGCTTGCACACCTCAAGGCCGTCGAGATCGGGCAGCCCCAGATCCAGGAGAACCAGCTCGATGCCCTCCATCCCGGCCAGTGCGGCAGCCCCGGTGCACACGGGCACGATGTCGTGGCCCTGTTGGCGCAGTGCCGTGCCCAGCGCATCGGCCACATGCTCGTCGTCCTCGACCAGCAGTACACGCATGGAACCCCCCATGAAGGGTTGGCGAAGCGCGGAACCCGACGGGGGCGAGCATAGTCGTACAACTGCGCGACACACACTGAAAGTTACCTGTCGTGCGCTTGAACTCGAGCTGCAAATTCCCTGCATTTCAGGTCAGTAGAGTTCCCTCCGACCACCGCACGCGCTGACTTCGATTCAAAGGGGGTCGGTCCATTCCGGGCAGCGCCGGCCGGGTCGGTGGCCGCAGTGGTGCTCTGCGACCGGGAGCACGGACCGTGCCCAAGGGGTTTTTCCGACGCGGTGTCGCCCCACGGAATCCTGAGCCCGGGTCTTCGGGCGGCAAGGCGAGTGACCGGCCTCGGAAGGAGCGGCATGCGCCAGTCGGCAATCGTGAGGAGCATCGAGATCGCGGCCTTGCCGGCCACGGTGTACGGCCTGATCACGGATCTCTCCTCCTGGCACAGTTTCGTCGTCGAGACACGGATACCGCGCGGTGCCCTTCCCCGTGAACTCGTTCCCGGGACGACGTTCCACGCGTGGAACCGCAACGGTCTGTGGATGTGGCGTACGACCACCACGGTGCTGCACGCCGAGCCGTTCCGGACGCTCGCCTTCGAGGTGAAGAGCTTCGGCAGGCCGGTCTCCGCCTGGCGCTACGACATCGTTCCCACCGAACGCGGCAGCCGCGTCACCGAGAGCACGCGCGACATGCGAGGCAAGGCCATGTGTCTGCTCTCCGTCGCGGTCACAGGGGTCGTCGACCGTGACACGCGCAACCGGCGCAACATCGATCTCACCCTGATGCAGCTCAAGTCAGCGGCGGAAAAGCCGGCGCAGTCAGGCTGAGTTCGCCGTCGTTTCGCGACGTCACCCGTCTGTCCGCAAGCCGTGGCCTCGGTGCCCGCCCCGCTGCGGCTGTGTGCCGCGCGCGGTGTCTTCTTCTCCTGTCCGCGTCCTGCAGAACTGCTGCCTGCATCTTCAAGAAGACCTCAGGCAAGTGCAATCCCCATAAGACATGCCCTGACATCTTCCTGCCGTTCGTCTGCACTGCCGCTGCACCACGGATACATAGCGTGTGGTTCGTCGCAACGGCGCAGGAGACGTTCTCCTCATCGCCCAGCGTTCAGAGAGATCCTGCGATCTTGCCTACATGATGTGAGGACTCGCGGACATGACATTCCTGGAACACGAACGCACAGTCCTCGATGATCTCCTTCCGGGGCTCGACAAGACTCTGGCCTCGTCCCCCCTGCAAACATGGGAGACGCCCGGGAATCCGGGAATCGAGGAATTCCGGAAGGCCGGCGGGCCCGCTCTGCTGGTACCCGCCGAACACGGCGGCAAAGGAGCGAACCTGCTGACCGCGGTCCGCGTACAGCGGGCGGTGGGCTCGCGCTCGCCCTCCCTGGCGGTCGCCACCACCATGCACCACTTCTCCACGGCCTCCCTGGTGGAGACCGCCGCCCACGGCAACGGCATGGAGTGGATGCTCCTGGCGGCGATCGCCGAGGAGAACCTGCTGCTCGCCTCGGGCTTCGCCGAGGGCCGCACCGGCCAGGGCATCCTCGATCCCGCGATCACCGCACGGGTGGAAGGCGACAAGGTCTGGCTGACGGGTTCGAAGAAGCCCTGCAGCCTCGCCTGGTCCATGAACCTGCTCACCACGTCTGTCGCCCTCCCGGACGAGGACGGCACACTGCGGCTGGCCGTCGCGGTCGTCCCGGCCGACGCCCCCGGGCTGGAACGGCGGCCCTTCTGGAAGAGCCCCGTCCTGGCCGGCGCGGAGAGCGACGAGGTGGTGCTGTCCGACGTCGAGGTACCCGCCGACCTGCTCGTCCGCACCGACGTCACCGCCGATGGCGGGCTCGACCACCTCAACACGGTCGGGTTCGTCTGGTTCGAGGCGCTGATGACCGCGAGCTACCTGGGTGCCGCCTCCGCTCTCGTCGAACGGACCCTGGCCGACCCGCGGACGGCACCGTCGGTCCGTGCCCAGGCCGTCACCGCCGTGGAATCCGTGGCCCTGATGCTCGAAGGACTGGCCGCGGAGGCGGCCGAGGGACAGATCGGGGACGACGTCCTCGCCCGCGCCCTGGTCTGCCGGTACGCCGCCCAGGACGCGATCGTCCGCGTACTGGAGCTGTGTGTCGAGGCACTCGGAGGCATGGCCTTCGTCTCCTCCGGCGACATCGCCTACCTGAACTCGGCCTGTCGCGCACTGTCCTTCCATCCGCCGTCCCGTACCCGCATGGCGGAACCGCTGGCCGCGTACTTCACCGGCGAACCGCTCCGCATCCCTTCCTGAACGAGCAATGCTCAGGACTTGTGGATCGGTTCCGGGAGGGCGTGCGAAGGGCGTACCTTCCCGAATGATCCTTTGATGGTCACCGAGTAGGCCCGCGTTCGCAGCGCGGGTCGGGAAGGCACGCCCGTGCTCAGCGTAGTGAACGCCGATGGCTCGACCGAGACCGGCTCCCTGATCGACGAGATCGTCCGCGAGGGCGCCCGCCGGATGCTGGCCGCCGCCTTGGAGGCCGAAGTCAACCAGTACATAGCCGAGTTGACGACCGAGACCGACGAGCGGGGGCGTCGGCTCGTGGTCCGCAACGGTCATCACCGGCCCCGGACCGTGGTCACCGCAGCCGGGCCGGTCGAGGTCACCGCGCCTCGGGTGAACGACCGTCGAGTGGACGAGGCCACCGGTGAGCGCAAGCGGTTCTCGTCGAAGATCCTTGCGCCGTGGTGCCGCAAGTCGCCCAAGGTCAGCGAGGTGCTGCCGCTGCTCTACCTGCACGGACTGTCCTCTGGGGACTTCGTGCCGGCGCTGGAGCAGTTCCTCGGCTCGGCCGCCGGACTGTCGTCGGCCACCGTGACCCGGCTGACGAAGCAGTGGGGCGACGACCACGCCGCCTTCCAGGCCCGTGACCTGTCCGACCGGGACTTCGTCTACGTGTGGGCTGACGGGGTGCACCCCAAGGTCCGGCTCGGGCAGGCGCACTCATGCGTCCTGGTCCTGCTCGGGGTGCGCGTCGACGGCACGAAGGAGCTGATCGCGATCGCGGAGGGGCTGCGTGAGTCCACGGAGTCGTGGGCCGACCTGCTGCGCGATTGCCGCCGGCGCGGCATGCGCGACCCGGAGCTGGTGGTCGGTGACGGCGCGATGGGGCTGTGGCGGGCCCTGGCCGAGGTCTTCCCCGCAGCCAGGCATCAGAGGTGCTGGGTTCACAAGGCTCGAAATGTCACGAACGCCCTGCCGAAGTCCGCGCAGCCGGGCGCGACGAAGGCGATGCAGGAGATCTACAACGCCGAGGACCGCACGCACGCCGAGAAGGCAATCGACGCGTTCGCGAAGACCTACGGGCAGAAGTGGCCCAAGGCCGTCGCGAAGATCCTCGACGACCGGGAGGAACTGCTGGCGTTCTACGACTTCCCGGCCGAGCACTGGATCCATCTGCGGACCACAAATCCGATCGAGTCCACGTTCTCCACGGTCAAGCTCCGCACCAAGGTCACTCGCGGCGCTGGCAGCCCAGCCGCGGCCCTCGCCATGGTGTTCAAGCTCGTGGAGTCCGCCCAGGCCCGCTGGCGGGCGATCACCGGCGCACACCTGGTCCCGCTGGTCCGCGCGGGCGCGAGGTTCGAGAATGGCCAGCTCGTGGAGCGAAACGAGGTCGCGGCCTGATGACCGCCCTGGATCCCCTCACCGACGAGGAACTGGACGAACTCGACGAGCTGGCAGGGGCCGCGACTCCGGGCCCGTGGTTCGTCCGCAGCCTCGACGATGCCGACGCCATGAGCCTTGTCGCCGTGAGCACAGTGCCCGACACCGGCCTCGGCGAGCGGTGGCCGGGCTTCGACCACCGCGAAATCGTGGCGGCGACCCTCATCCAACAACCCCGCTACGTCGATGCCGTCGATGAGCGATGGGACGAGAACGCGCACTTCATCGCGGCCACCCGCGGCACCGTCCCCCGCCTCGTCGCCGAAATCAGGCGTCTGCGCCAACAGCTGGAGGCCACCAGTCCTACGAATGGTCAAGAAGCGAACTGATCCACAACTATTGACAATTGCTCTTCCTGAACAGCCCCGCCGCACAAGGCAGTTGCGCTTCCGAAGCAACGCCCACAACGAACGACCCCGCTGCGTCCACGCAGTTGCTGTCTCCGCGGAGTGCCGGCCGTCGCATCCCGACGTGATGCCGCATCCGCTCGCACGGCGCCCTCGTCGCGCTTCGTCCCTGTCGACCGACTCCCGAGGTGCACCATCGTGTCTTCTTCCCCTCCCACCGTCCTGCTCACCGGAGCCTCGGGCGTGCTCGGCACCGCCCTCCTGGCCGAACTCTCCGCCAGCTGCTGGGTGACCGCCCTGATCCACCGCTGCCCCTGCCAGGCGGCCGACGACCAGCTCCGCGGCGATCTCACCGCTCCCGGGCTGGGACTGGACCGCGAGACGTACCGCGCCCTGGCCCGCAATGTGGACGCCGTCGTGCACTGCGCCGCGGTCACCGACTTCACCAGCGGCCCGGAGGCCGCCCACGCGACGAACGAGGCCGGCACCCGTGCCGTGGCCGAGTTCGCCGCCGACGCCGGGGCCACCCTCTACCACGTGTCCACCGCGTTCGTCGCCCGCAACGAGCTGACCCGCTCACGGCTGGGCCGCGACAGCGGTTCGGCCGGTGCCCGTCCGGAGGACTACCTGGACTCCAAACGGGCCGCCGAGAACGTCGTCCGCTCCTCCGGTCTGCCCTCGGTGATCGTCCGGCCGTCGATCGTCATCGGCGACTCCCGCACCGGGGAGATCTCCGCCTTCCAGGGGCTGCACAGCATCCTGCAGATGCTGATGCGCGGGATGATGCCACTGGTCCCGCTGCCCCGCGGCTCCCTCATCGACTTCGTGCCGCAGGACGTGGTGGCCCGCACGATCGCCGCACTGATCTTCGAGGGCCGGCGCGAGGGCGAGGTGTGGGTGACCTCGGGGCCCGAGGCACTGCGCGCGGACCAGGTCATGGAGACGGTCTTCGACGAGTGCGCGGAACTCGGACTGAGCCCGGCCCGGCCCCGGTTCGTCGGTCCCGACATGGTCGACCGGCTCATCCGCCCGGCCTTCCTGGCCGACGGACTGCCCGAGCGCACCCTGCGCCGCTTCGACGACATGCTCGCCATGACGGCCCTGTTCGCCGACGCCCCCGTCTTCCCCACCTCGCTGGGCCAGGTGTCCGAGGGTCCGCCCCCGCTGACCCGCGCGCAGCTGGAGGACGCGCTGCGCCAGACCATCCGCCATCTCGCGCGGACCAAGCGCCTGGGCACCGCCTCCAGCCGCGCGCCACTGGGGCCCGTACCCGAGGGGGTGCCCGCATGACCGCCCCGACCCTGCGCCGTGCGACATCGCAGGAGATGGCGGCCGACGTCCTCGCCGCCTACCGCAAGCACCTCGGCCGCGGCCGAGCCCGGCTGGCCTCGCTGACCGGCGGGGTGATGGAGATCGCCTCCTATGGTGCCCGGGTCTTCGACGCCGACGGCAAGGAGTACGTCGACTGCGGCGGCTACGGCGTCTTCCTGCTCGGCCACTGCCACCCCCGGGTCGTCGAGGCCGTCACCGAGCAGGTGTGCCGTCACCCGCTGGCCACCCGCCTGCTGCTGGAACCGGTCGCGGCCGGCGCGGCCTCGGCACTGGCCGAGGTGACCCCGCCGGGTCTGGACTACGTCCACTTCGTCAACTCCGGCGCGGAGGCGACCGAGACGGCCATCAAGCTGGCCCGCGCCCATGGACTGAAGCGGCTCATCTCCACCGTCGGCGGCTACCACGGCAAGACCACCGGTGCCCTCGCGCTGACCGCCAAGCCGTTCTACCAGGACCCCTTCCGCCCGCTGCTGCCGGCCGAACACATCCCCTACGGAGACGCCGAAGCCCTGGCTTCGGCCCTCGCCGCCGGGCCCCCGGCCTGCGTCGTCATCGAACCCGTCCAGGGCGAGGGCGGAGTCGTCCTGCCGCCTGCGGGCTACCTCCGCGACGTCCAGCTGCTCTGCGTCCAGTACGGAGCGTTCTTCGTCCTCGACGAGATCCAGACCGGCCTCGGCCGCCTGGGCACCTGGTGGGGCGCCGACCCCGAGGACGTACGGCCGGACGTCCTCCTCGTCGGCAAGAACCTCAGCGGCGGCGTGATCCCCGTCGCGGCCGCGGTCGCCACCGCCGAGGCGTACGCGCCCTTCGACCGCGACCCCTACCTGCACACCTCCACCTTCGCCGGCGCCCCCGTCGCCATGGCCGCCGCACGCGCCGCCGTACAGACCATCGCCGAAGAAGGCCTCGTGGAACGGGCCCGCCTGCTGGGAGCGGACATCCTCGACCGCGTCCGGGAAACGCTCGCACCCCTGGGTGACGCGGTCACCGACATCCGCGGTCGCGGCCTGCTCATCGGCATCGAGATGCGCGACGAGCGCCTCGCCGGCGAACTCGTCCTCCACCTGCTGGAGGCCGGACTGCTCGTCAACCACTCCCTCAACGCCCACAGGGTCGTGCGCCTGACCCCTCCGGCCGTCCTCACCCCGTTCGACCTGGCCCAGATCTCCACGGCGTTCGCCACCGCGGCCAACGCCATCGCGAAGGGACCGACATGCCCGAAGTGACCCTCGACATCCATGTGCCCGACAGCCCGGCCGACAAGGTCTTCGACCGGCTGCGCGACTTCGCCGCCTACCCCGAGTACACCGACGCCATCCGTGAGGTCCGCGTCACCGAGGTGGACGAGAACACGATCGACTCGAAGTGGACGGCCAACTTCCGCAACGGCGTGCTGTGCTGGAGCGAACGCGACCGCATCGACCCCGTCGGCCTCACCATCGAGTTCACCCAGACCGACGGCGACTTCGAACAGTTCGACGGCGGCTGGTACGTCCGGCAGGACGGCATCGCCACCACGATCCGGTTCACCGCCGTGTTCGACCTGGGCATCCCCAGCCTCGCCGCCCTCATCGACCCCATCGCCGCCGCCACGCTCCTCGACACGATCGGGCTGATCGCGCGCGGGCTGTTCGGCGCCGGTGTCACCCTGCACGAGCCGGAGCCCCTCGCCGTGGGCGCCGGCGGTGCAGGCGGCCGGCCATGACCTGGCGTGTCCCAGTCGGCCTGCCCGCACTCCCCGGCCTGACCGACGCGCCCACAGCTGTCTGCCCCCGCCCGACCGCGCAGGCGTTCCGGGACGTGCTGGCCCACCTTCCGGCGGGTGTCAGCGTCATCACCACGGACGGTCCCCACGGCCCCGCCGGCATGACCGCCAGCGCTGTGTGCTCCCTGTCCATGGACCCGCCCCTGGTGCTGGTCTGCGTCGCCAATCGCAGCCGCACGCTGGCCCGTCTGCTGGACCATGGCACGTTCGCCGTCAACGTGCTGCGCCAGGACCAGGCGGACATCGCCAGTGCCTTCGCCGATCCCGACACCGGTCAGCACAACCGATTCGCCGGGGTGTCCCACCGGCGTGAGGCGGACGGGGCGCTCATCCTCGACGACGCGCTGGCCTGGCTCTCCTGTGCGGTCCAGGAGACCTACCCCGGCGGCGACCACACGATCGTCACCGGACGCGTCCAGGACCTCGCCCACGCCCACAGCCGGCCCCTGATCTGGTACGCGCGCCGCTTCCACAGCCTGGCCTGACCACCAACCGCCCCGCTCAGCACGCTCAGAAACCGAGAACAACCCCCGTTCCACCACAGGAGGACACGTGTCCCGGAATCTCACCGGCAAGGTCGTCGCCATCACCGGCGGCAGCCGCGGCATCGGCCGCGCCACCGCCGAACTGTTCATCCACCAGGGCGCCAAGGTCGCTATCGGCGCCCGCAACCTCGACTTCGCCGCCAAGGTCGCCGACGCCATCGGCGCTCGCGCCTACCAGCTCGACGTGACCGTCCCGGCCTCCGTCCAGCAGTTCTGGAAGATGGTCGAAGCAGAACTCGGCCCGATCGACATCCTCGTCAACAACGCGGGCGAAATGATCGTCAGCAGGCTGGAGCACGAGTCCGACGAGGCCACGCTCCACCAGATCCAGGTCAACCTGCTCGGCACCCTCAACGGCATGAAGGCCGCCATCGCCCCGATGAGCGAGCGCGGCCACGGCCACATCATCAACATGGTCTCCGCCGTCGGCATGGTCGGCCTGCCCGGCTGCGCCACCTACTCGGCCGCCAAGCACGGCGTCGTCGGCCTCTCCGAAGCCGTACGCGCCGAACTGCGCGGCACCGGCGTGGACCTGTCGATCGTCCTGCCCATTCCCGCCCAGACGGAGCTGACCTCGGGCGTCGGCAAGGGCCGCTTCGTCCCCCTGCTCACCGTGCAGGACATCGCCAAGGCCGTCGTACGCACCGCACGCCGCCCCGTCTACAACCGCTACGTGCCCGGCTGGACCAACCCCGTCACCCGCTCCCTCTTCCTGCTGCCCCAGTCGTGGCGCGACGCCATGGGCCGTCTCCTCAAGGCCGACCAGCTGCTGCGCACCACCGACTTCCAGGCCCGCACCGGCTACGAGGCCCGGCTCGGCCACAGCACGAAGCGCCGGGAGGCGGCCCTGTGACCACCCCGACCCGACGATCCTTCACCAACGGGCCTCGACGCTCCAAGCGGTCCACCACCGGGCAGTCCTCGGCCGCCAAGGGCGCGGTCCGACGCGGCAACGCCCCCTCCGTCACCGGCAGCGCCCTGCTGGACCGGCTCATCCACGTCCACCCGGTCACCACGTCCGTCCTCTTCACGCCGGTCGCCGCGGCGGCCACCGCGCTCGCTGTCACGAGCGGAGGCGGCTGGTCGCTCGCCGGCTGGGGCCTGGCCGGATACGCGGCCTGGACCCTCTCGGAGTACTGGGGCCACCGGATCATCCTGCACTACGAACCCGAGCGCGGCTTCGGCGCCAAACTCCACTACATCCTGCACGGCGTCCACCACGACTACCCCCAGGACGCCCGCCGTTCCATCCTCAGCCCGCTGCTCAGCATCCCCATGGTCGGCGGGACCTTCTACCTCTCCAGCGTGCTGGGCGGCCTGCCGCTGGCCTTCGGCGCCGGCTACACGGTCGGCTACCTCGCCTACGACCTGTTCCATCTCTACCTGCACCACGGCAAGCCCAGGAACCGGCTGCTGCGCACCCTGCGCGAGTACCACATGCGCCATCACTTCCGGGACGACACCAGGGGGTTCGGCATCAGCGCCCCGTACTGGGACGAGCTGTTCGGTACCTCCATCGCCCGCCTGCCCCGCGGCGGGCAGTCCGACAGGGCAGCCGCCTCCGGCCGCGCCGCCTGAGACCGCCCGCCCCTTCCAGCCGCGTGGGCGCCCACCCTCGTGCCGGAACCGCGACCTGTCGTCGGTGCCCCGGATCCGGTCACGGGGCGCGGGCGCCCACGCAACACCCCTGCGAGTCGGCCGTCCGCCGCCGCGCTTCCCCATCGTCGCCCCGGGCTGCGCCTGCCCCTTCCGAGGACGAGGCCATGAACACTTCCGACACCCTGACGGAGCCCCTCGCGCAGCTCCGTTCCGCCACCACATCCCTGTACGACCGCCCTGCCCCGCCTCCCGTCGCCACCGACACGGGCCGGGCCGACCTCGCCGAGGCCGAGGACTTCGTACGCCTTCATCACCGTGAACACCCCGACCAGCCGCAGTCCCTCCTCACCCGCCTGCTGGAGATCCGCCGGCAGATCCATGAGACCGGCACCTACCGGCACACCTCCGAGGAACTCGCCTTCGGCGCCCGCGTGGCCTGGCGCAACAGCAGCCGCTGCATCGGCCGCCTGTACTGGAACAGCCTCCGCGTCCTGGACCGGCGCGACGCCACCACACCCGAGGGGATCCACCAACACCTGATCGCGCACCTGCGCGAGGCCACCAACGGCGGCCGCATCCGCCCCACCATCTCCGTCTTCGCCCCCGACAACCCCACCGGCCCCGGCCCCCGGGTCTGGAACGAACAGCTCATCCGGTACGCCGGATACCGACAGAGCGACGGCAGCGCGGTCGGCGACCCCGCATACGTGGACTTCACCGAACTCGTCCGCACGATGGGCTGGAACGCCCCAGGCGGCCCCTTCGACGTCCTGCCCCTGGTCATCAGCACCCACGACACCAAACCCCAGCTCTTCGACGTTCCCACCGACGCCGTGCTCGAAGTCCCGCTGCGCCACCCCGAACACGAGTGGTTCGCCGACCTGGGACTGCGCTGGCACGCTGTCCCCGCCATCTCCAACATGCGGCTGCGCATCGGCGGCATCGACTACCCGCTGGCCCCCTTCAACGGCTGGTACATGGGCACCGAGATCGGCGCCCGCAACTTCGTCGACGCGGACCGGTACGACCTGCTGCCGCTGATCGCCGCCCGCCTCGGGCTGGACACCGGCAGCGAGACCACTCTGTGGCGCGACCGCGCCCTGGTCGAACTCAACGTCGCCGTCCTGCACTCCTTCACCGAGGCGGACGTGAAGATCAGCGACCACCACACCGAATCCCGCCGCTTCCTGACGCACGTGGCGAAGGAGGAGCGCGCCGGCCGGTCCGTCCCGGCCGACTGGAGCTGGATCGTGCCCCCGGTCTCCGGCGGCATCACCCCGGTCTTCCACCGCTACTACGACCAGGCCGACCAGCGCCCCAACTTCTACCTCGACTCCGAGGCCCGAGAACGTGGACGCGGCCACTGCCCGTACGCCGACTCCGCACCGGGGCCGACGCACAGGGGAGGCGGGGCTCAGTGACGAACACCAAGGAGAGCGTGCGTCTGGACCGGGTGGTCATCAGGTTCGCGGGAGACTCCGGCGACGGTATGCAGCTCACCGGTGACCGCTTCACCTCGGAGACGGCATCCTTCGGGAACGACCTGTCGACACTGCCGAACTTCCCCGCCGAGATCCGGGCCCCCGCCGGAACCCTGCCAGGTGTTTCGTCCTTCCAACTGCACTTCGCCGACCACGACATCCTCACTCCGGGCGACGCGCCGAACGTGCTCGTGGCCATGAACCCGGCCGCTTTGAAGGCGAACATCGCCGATGTGCCGCGCGGCGCGGAGATCATCGTCGACACGGACGAGTTCACCGAACGGGCGATGCGGAAGGTCGGGTACACCGCCTCTCCACTGGAGGACGGCTCGCTCGACGGCCACAGCCTGCATCCGGTGCCGCTGACGACCCTCACGGTCGAGGCACTCAAGGAGTTCGCGCTCTCCCGCAAGGAGGCCTTGGCCGTACAACTCGGCATCGAGGACCCCTCGTGCGCGAAGCGGTGCACCGAGCGGCCGAAGACGGCATATGAGCACGCGTGGGAGATCCGGGACGCCTACGGCTACCACCCGTACGAAGACGCGGAGTGGGGGCGGAAGTTCCGGACATTTCTGCACGGCCGGGCGTGGACGCACGCGGAGGGGCCGGTCGCACTGTTCAACCAGGCGGTGGGCTGGTTGCGGCGGAACCGGGTGCTGCTGCCGGGTGTCTCGGTGCTGGCCCGGCAGGTATCGGAGGTTCGCACGACCGCGGAGAAGCGGCTGTACGCCACCGTGGCCAGGGCGGCTCACCGCGCGGACCCGGCGCTGCCCGCGGACCTGGTGGCCACGCTGGTGACTCCTGAGGGCGGCCGGTACTCGGAGTTGGAGCGGCTGCGCCGGCCGCCGACGAGGACGACGGGTACGGCGTTCGCGCGGTCGCTGGAGCGAGTCGATGAGATCGGTGCGTTCCAGCTGGGTCGGTTGAAGCTGTCCCAGATCCCGCCGAACCGGCTGGCGGTGCTGGCCCGGTACGGGCTGGGGTCCAAGGCCGCGAGTCTGGGGCGGGCCGCGGAGCCCAAGCGCACGGCGATGCTCACCGCGGTGATGCGCCACCTTGAGGCCAAGGCGATCGATGAGGCGCTAGACCTGTTCTCGGTGCTGATGGCGACGAGGCTGATCAGCACGGCGAAGAGGGCCACCGACAAGGAACGGCTCTCGACGCTGCCCCAGTTGGAGAAGGCGTCGCGGACCCTGGCGCGGGCGGCGAAGGTGCTGTTCGAGGAACTGGAGCTGGTCGAGAGCCACGGCGCGGATCTGGACGCGGCGGCACTGTGGCGGGCGGTGGAGGAGGTCGCGCCCCGGGCCGCGGTGATGAGTGCGGCCGCGCTGGTGGTTTCGCTTGTGCCGGAGGGCGAGGACTCGGCGGCCATCGCGATGCGGGCTGCGCTGACTGCCCGGTACAACACGACCCGGGGCCCCTCCACGAGGTGTGGTCCGCGCGAACGCCCTGTCCCCGCACGGGAGTTCAGACGCCGTCGACACTCGCCTCCTGTACCCGGTGGTCGGCCCTCCTTTCGGCTCGCTCGCCTCGCAGTCATGCCCGGACGGCACATTATGACAGTCGACTCCCATTCGCTAGCCAGTTATATATTGACAGTGCACTCCCATTTGGGAGTAGTCTCTCGCTATAGGCTGCTTCCTAGTGGAGGTCCACATGACCGCACTCGCTCCGAGCCCGTCCCCCCGCCGCTGGCTCGCCCTTGCCGCGCTCACCCTGAGCGTGCTGATCGTCGGCCTCGACGGCACCGTCATCAACGTCGCCCTGCCCACCATCGCGGGCCAACTCGGCGCCGACAGCTCCCAGTTGCAGTGGATCGGCGGTGGCTACCTGCTCGCCCTGTCCGTCGCGATGCTCCCGGTCGGCCTGCTCGGCGACCGCTACGGCCACAAGCGCCTGCTGCTGTCGGGCATCACCCTCTTCGGGCTCGCCTCGCTGGGCGGCGCGCTCGCCGGCTCACCCGCCCAGGTCATCGCGGCCCGGGCCGTCCTGGGCCTCGGGGCCGCCGCGATCATGCCGCTGTCGATGGCGATCCTTCCGCGCGTCTTCGCCAAGGACGAACTGCCCAAGGCGATCGCCGTCTGGACCGCGGCCACCGCGCTCGGCATGCCGGTCGGGCCGGTCGTCGGCGGCTGGCTGCTCGACCACTTCTGGTGGGGCTCGGTGTTCCTGTTCAACCTGCCGGTCGCCGTCCTGGCCCTGCTCGCCGGCCTGTGGCTGCTGCCGCGCGACGAACACCGCACGACCACCGCCCCGTTCGACGCCCTCGGCACCGTCCTCGGCGGCCTCGGAATCGTCGCGCTCGTCTACGGCACGATCGTGATCCCCGCAGACGGCTGGACGTCCGCCCCGGCCCTTGCCTCCCTCGTCGCGGCAGTCGTCCTGCTGACCGGCTTCGTCCTGCGCGAGCGCCGTACCGCGCACCCGATCGTCGACCTGAAGCTCTTCGCCGACCGGCGTTTCCTGTGGGGCACGTTGATCGCAGTCTTCGTCAACTTCGCGGTGATGGGCATCCTGTTCGTCGTCCCGCAGTACCTCGAGGCCGTCCTCGGCAACGACTCCTTCGGCACCGGCATCCGCGTCCTGCCCCTGATCGGCGGCCTGATGGCGGCGGCCACGGCGAGCGAATCGGTCGTACCGCGCCTCGGCGCCCGTACGGTCGTTCCGTTGGGCATGCTGGTGATGGCCGCGGGCGTTCTGCTCGGCGCCACCACCGACACCTCCGACGGCTACGCCTTCACCGCGCTGTGGCTCGCGCTGACCGGCCTCGGCTTCGGCCTCGCGGTCGTACCGGCGACCAGCCTCGTGATGGGCTCACTGCCCGAGGGCAACACAGGCTCGGGAACCAGCCTTCTGGAGACCGTCCCGCAGCTCGGCTCGGTCCTCGGCGTCGCCGGCCTCGGCAGCCTGCTGGGCTACGGCTATCTGGCCCGCGTGCACACCGACGGCCTGCCCGGCCCCGCGGCGCACGCGGCCCGCGACTCGGTCTCCGGCGCCGACGCGGTAGCCGCCCGACTGCACGACCCGGGCCTTGCGGCCCACGCCCACCAGGCCTTCGTACACGGCATGGACCTGGTGCTCGTGGCCTGCGGGGTGATCGCCCTGCTGGCCGCCGTCCTGGCCGCGCTCTTCATGCCGGGCCGCTCCACCTGCTCCCGGACGGTGGCCCGGTCCACCGCCCAGCACGCAGAATCGGTGGCATGACGATGCACGAGACCTCCGCCGCGCCCCTCGGTCTGCGGGAGCGCAAGAAGCAGAAGACCCGCGAGCGCATCCGGCGCGAGGCCTACCGCCTCTTCGCCGAGCACGGGTACGAGGCGACCACGGTCGACCAGATCGCGGAGGCGGCAGAGGTCTCGTCGAGCACGTTCTTCCGGTACTTCCCGACCAAGGAGGACGTGGTCATCCAGGACGAGTACGACCCCGCACTCGCCGAGGCCCTGCGCGGCAGACCGGCCGACGAGCCCATCGTGGACGCGATCGTCAACTGCCTGAAGGGCCCTATGGGCCAGATGCTCCAGCAGGACCGAGAAGACCTTCTGCTGCGCAGCCGCCTCACCTTCAACGATCCCGCGATCCGGGCCCGCAACGTCGCCGAACAGCAGCGCAGCGAGGACGCCATCGCCGCCATCATCGCCGAACGCACCGGTCGTGAGCCGACCGACCTCGAGGTCAGATGTGCGGCAGCGGCCATCATCGCCGTGTTCACCACGCTCGTACGGCACTGGGTGGAGGGCGATGGAAAGGAGGACCTCGCGGCCCTGTATGAGCGTCATCTGCCGTTGTTGTCACGGGGCTTGGACTTTTAGGGCCGACAAGCCGCCGGCGGTGGCCACGCGCATGCATGATGGCTACGCCTCGGTGATGAGATCGGCTCGACCGGGGTGTGCGGCCGTCCGTCACCAGCCGCGTCACCGGCGCGGAGGATTCGGTTCAGATGACCTGCTTCTTCCGCCTGATGAAGGGCTGGTCCGCGAGCGCCCGGTCGGTCACGGCCAGAACGGCGTACGAGGTGTAGAGGTGGTGGAAGGTGCGGCTCTCGTCGTCCGTCGGCAGGGCCGCCATCAGCAGCGCCTCCACCGTCGTTTCACGGACCGGCGCCGTCCCCGGCGGTCCGCACACGGGCGGAGACCCGCTCCCCGAACCTCTCCAGCACGGGCCATGGACCGCGGATCGACCACGCGCAGGAGATCAACCGCAGGATGCTCAACGTCATGGCTTCCGTCGACTGACGGCCACCCGCGGCCCCAGGACCTGCCGCAGGTCGGGTCGGTGCACCAGGTGCGGCCGCCGGTTCCGCGCAGCGTGTTGCCGTGCACCGGGCACACCCCCCAGGGGATGTCGCACAGGATCGGGTCGCGGGCGGCCCGCGTACGGGCGAGGTCGCTTGCGGTGGCGCCGAGTGCCCGTCCGGCCTGCGCGACCCATCCGGCGGCGTCGTCCAGGCGGAAGGCGGTGTACTGGGTCTCCTCGCTGGCTCTCAGCCGCTGCTGGATGTCATTGATGCGCCCTTGGAGGACAGTCGCCTCGGCCAGCAGGGCGCGGAGCTCAGCGGGGGTCGGCTCGCCGGACGCGGCGGGCTTGGCGGGGTCGGTCATTGGTTTCCGGTCCTCTCCTTCGTGGCGGGCGTCGCGGTCACAGGCCGAGCCCCTCGGTCACGGCGTCCTCGAACGCCTCACCCTCGTCCACGTACTCCCAGAACACCGGGCTGTTGGGCGACCAGCCGCCCTGGAGGCGCAGCTTCTCGGCGCGCTTGCCCCTCTTGCGCCCGGTGGTGACCAGACCGCGACGGGCGGAGTGCCCGGTGATCCGGCGCCCGGTCAGGCCTGCGTACTTCGCGCAGCGTGCGAGCGCCCGGCCGACGCCGTCCGGAGACAGGCGCGCGATGCCCTGGTTGCCCCACTGGTCGACGGGCAGGAACGCCGGTCCTCCCGGGGCGGCACCGGCGGCCAACTTGGCTGCCTTGTAGGGGTCCCCGTAGTAATCGCCGAAAAAACAACGAATATCGCTGGCCTGCGCGGATGTCGTCTGGCTCGCTGATCAGCCTTCCTGCCCGACGGGTTCGGCAGTGGCTCCTTCGCGGTGCTTGCGCAGTTCCCGGTAGAGCGTGGAGCGGCTGACGCCGAGTTCGGCGGCGACTTGTTCGGGGATCGCGCCGTCCTTGATCCGTTGGGCGGCTCCGGCGCGGGTGGTCGCGTTGAGTTTCGCGGGGCGGCCGGTCGGCAGACCGCGGGCCTCTTTGGAGGCGCGGGCGCCGGCGGCGCGCTCCAGCATGTAGATCCGTTCCATCTGCGCGAACATCGCCAGCAGCGCGATGGCCATGTCCGTTCCTGGCCCCGGTTCGCTGGTGTCGACGGCGAGTTTGTCGCCGAGCGTGCGCAGGAAGACGCCGCGCTCGGTGAGGTCGTGCACGAGGTTGAGGGTTTCGCGCATGTTGCGGCCCAGCCGGTCCAGGGTGAGGACGTTGATCCGGTCCCCAGGGCGGGCGAAGCCGAGGATGGCTTTCAGTCCCTCGCGGTCCATGTTCGCGCCGGTGCGCTTGTCGACGTAGATGTGTTCCTCGGCGACGCCCGCATCTCGGACCGCGTCGATCTGCCGGTCGAGGTCCTGAGCGGTCGTGCTCACACGGCAGTACGCAAGATCCATCCCGCGACTGTCCCATAACTTGACGCCGTGACGAGGGTTTTGACCAAGACTTATGACACCAGCTTCTGAGACAGGGCGACCTGCGGGAACCTGATCCAGTTCCGGCGGTCGGCGCCCTGTGTCACATCCATGGAAACCGGGACAACAGGCCGTCACATCGGCTACAGAGAGCTACTTGTCACTTCGCGTCAGCTTCGGGAGTAGAGGGCCGTGTGGAGCGAGTCGTCCCAGTACATCGCGAACAGCGCCAGCAGCCCGCCGGCCGCCGCGGTGATGAGCCGGTTCATGGTCCCGCCTGCCTTCATGGTCGGTGATGGCCGATGCGGCGAGAATATACCCCCTAGGGGTATAGGGAAACCGGTGTGGTCAGTCCAGGGCGCTGCCCTTCTTCCATGCGGCCCAGTCGACGTTCCAGTCCCCGTAGCCGTTGTTGGTGGCCACGGTGTCGACGGAGTCGACGACTGTGACCGGGTCGCCGAGGTTGACCTGGTCGTAGAACCACTTGGCCGGCGTCAACATCCGCCTCACAGGTCCGCACTCGTGCGGAGGGCTGCCGGCCAGGTAGGCACCGCATCAGTCGGCCGACCCCCACATACCCATCGGGGGTATAGTGGCGACTTCGGCGAAGGCACATGACAGGTGAGCCCATGACGATACGGACAGCTCGCGGCGGCGGTACGACCGTCCGCTGGGTGTACGGGGTGTTCGTCGCCCTGTGCGCCGCGCTGGCCGTGCTCGTCCATCACGAGACTGCCGCGATGCGCACTGCCCCTGTGCCGGGTGCTTCGTCCACGATGGACGCCTCGTCCATGTCCGCCATGGGCGCCTCACTCATGACGGGTGCCGCGCATACCGGCCACGTCATACCGGATAAGGGGACGCCTGCCTCCTGGGAACCCTCCTCGCCGAACACCGTCGACATCGGCGGTTGTGCGACACCGGGCATGCAGCACTGCGCAGCGGCGAGTGTGGACTCCGTACAGCTCGCCGTCCCCGCCGAGAACGAGTCCAAGCTGTTCGCGGATCTTCGTGAGGCCGCGGCAGGTCGCGCACCCGCCAGTACTGTCGGCCGCGCCCCGCCCGACCTGTACGTCCTCTCGCAACTGCGCAGATAGGCCGCGCCGGACGGCGCGTGATGTGCCGTCCCTCCGTGACCACATCGGCAGTTACGAGACCAGAGGACACAACCCCATGCCCAGCATCAACCGTCGCTCCGTCCTGCTCGCCGGACTGGGAGCCGCCGGCGTCGGCGCGCTCGCCGCGTGCAGCAGTGAGAGCGGCTCCGGCAGCGCCAACGCTCTGATCAACCCCTCCGGCTCGGCGGTCGCCGCCGCCGAGAAGAAGCGCAAGAGCACGGGACGGCAGCAGAAACTCACCCTGACCGCGGCGCCCGCCATGATCGACCTGGGCGGCGGCGTCATGCCCAGGACCTGGGCCTTCGACGGCCGCACCCCGGGCAAGGAGGTCCGCCTCTCCGTCGGGGACACCCTGGTCGCCGAACTGTCCAACCAGCTCCCGAACAAGACCACCACGTCCATCCACTGGCACGGCATCGCACTGCGCAACGACATGGACGGCGTACCGCCTGCGGTCCAGACCGCCGTCCGGGCCGGCTCCACCTACACCTACGAATTCATCGCCGACACCCCCGGCACGTACTTCTTCCACCCGCACGTCGGCGTCCAGCTCGACCGCGGCCTGTACGCACCGCTGATCGTCGAAGACCCCAAGGAGACCCTCGACTACGACAGCGAGTGGGTCGTCCTGCTCGACGACTGGGTCGATGGCGTCACCGGCACCCCTGACGAGGTCTTCGCCGAGCTCAAGCAGGGCATGGGCGGCATGCACATGGGCACCGGCTCAAGCTCCGGCAGCTCGGACAGTGACGACATGGGAGACATGGGCGGGATGGACATGGGTGGCGACTCGGCGTCCCCGTCCGCCTCCGCCTCCGCCTCCGCCTCGTCCGACGGAATGCCGACGCAGTTCATGCTCACGGGCTCCGAGAGCGAACTGCTCGGCGGCGACGCAGGCGACGTGAGGTACCCGCACCACCTGATCAACGGCCGGGTCGCCACCGACCCGGACGTCTACACCGGCAAGCCAGGCGACAAGGTGCGGCTGCGCATCATCAACGCGGGTGGCGACACCGCCTACCGGGTCGCCCTCGGCGGACACAAGTTGACCATCACCCACACCGACGGCTTCCCGGTCCAGCACGAAGAGGTGGACGCCCTGCTCGTCGGCATGGGCGAACGGTACGACGTCCTCGTCACCCTGGGCGACGGGGTCTTCCCGCTGGT
Organism: Streptomyces sp. NBC_01390; assembly: GCF_045040105.1. Lineage (NCBI taxonomy): Bacteria > Bacillati > Actinomycetota > Actinomycetes > Kitasatosporales > Streptomycetaceae > Streptomyces > Streptomyces sp. NBC_01390. The sequence goes on from NZ_CP109551.1 coordinate 4,032,777, forward strand.
CGCCCTGGCCGAGGGCAAGAACGCGAACGGCCTGGCTCTGGTACGCACGGGCTCGGGCGGCAAGCCGTCCGCGACGGTCCGCCCGGAGGAACTCAACGGCATGATCATGGCGGCGTCCCAGCTGCGCGCCACCGACGGCGTGCGTCTGAAGTCGGCCAGGACCGACATCACGCACCAGATCAGGCTGACCGGCGGCATGGGCAAGTACAACTGGGCCATCAACGGCACGCCGTTCGACATGAGGAATCCCGAGGCGAGCCCCATCGTCGTCGAAGAGGGCCGGCGCGTGCGGCTGGACTTCTTCAACGACACCGACATGTGGCACCCGATGCACCTGCACGGTCACACGTACCAGCTCGGTGACTCGGGGCCGCGCAAGGACACCGCGATCGTGCTGCCGAAGAAGAGGCTGTCCGTCTTCTTCGACGCCGACAACCCGGGCCAGTGGATGCTGCACTGCCACAACGCGTACCACGGCGAGGCCGGGATGATGGCGAACGTCGCCTACAAGGCCTGAGGTTCCGTACGCCTCACGGACGGGCCCGCCGGTTTCGGTGGGCACGTCCGTGAGCGGTGTCCCGAACGCCCCGACCTCGCCCCCTAAGACTCTTAGGTGCCTAGTAGTACTCGTGACTGTCAGGCAGCGCGAGTCGCGGACACGGCATCGCCACGCAGTCAAGGCGGTCCCCGCCGTCCCGGCCCGACGGTCGCTGACACCGCCCTGCGACGGCGCCGACGGCGCCGACGGCCGCGAAACTCCGCTCAGCCCGCCATGGTGGACTTCTTGCCGGACGGGGTGACGGCGTACCACATCTTTTCCTTGGCCTGGCCGTTCATCTGCCCGGCCTTCGTGTCGCCCATGTACCGATACAGCGGCCAGCCGCCGAGCGTGAGCTGCTTCATGCCGTCCGAGCGGTCGACCGAGCCGAGGAGGCTCTCCTCGACACCCATGGCCTGAACGGAGTCCTGCGCCATGACCGGCATCCAGGTCTTCGCGCAGTCGCCGGTACACATCGACATGGACGGGGTTGCCTGGTCCATGTCGGAGCGGTAGAGCGTCATTCCCTTGTCGTCGGTGACGACGCTCCCCATGCCCTGAATCTCCTTGGCCATCAGCATGGTGGTCGTGGCCATGTCCCCGCTGCCGGAGTCACCACCGTCAGCCGGTGCGGACGTCGCGGGATCCGAGCTGGCCGTGGCCACGGGAGCGGCGTTCCCGGGGCTCGTGTCGGAGGCGGTGTCCGTCGAGGAGCCGCAGGCGGCCAGCAGGAGCGTGGAGGCGAGCCCTGCGGCCGCAGTGAGGACGATGCGTTGCCGGAACACGGAGTTTCCCTTCGGCGGAAGTCGTTCTACTTACTTCCTTAGTACGTCGGGTAGCGTCGGGCCCGTTCAGCCACTGGTGGCACATGACAGAGTCTTGACCATCGGCGGCGCTCACGTCGGCGAGGCACCGCCGAACCGGCTCAGCTCAGGTCGCTCGCCAGGGCCTCGACGCTCAGGGCCTGCTCGCGGTGTAGAACGGCATGTAGCTCACCTGGGTGATCTCGATGTTCTTGCCGGTGCGCGGGGCGTGGATGGCCTTGCCGTCGCCGATGTAGATGCCGTTGTGCTGGGTGTCGTTGTACCAGTAGATGATGTCGCCGGGCTGCAGGTCCGCCTGGGAAACCTTGCGCCCGGCGTCGTACATCTGCTTGACGGTGCGGGGCAGGGAGACGCCCGCCGAGCGCCAGGCCGCGCCCACCAGGCCCGAGCAGTCGTAGGAGTCGGGGCCGGTCGAACCCCATTCGTACGGTTTGCCGAGCTGGGCGTACGCGAACTCGATGGCCGCCTTCGCGCGACCGCTGGCCGGACCGTTGTAGCTCGAGGGTGCGTCACTGGAGCCGGCGGCGGCGTCCTCGCGCTCCTGGGCGGCTTCCATCCGGGCTCGCTGCGCGGCGGTCAGGCTGTTCAGGAGCTCGCGCGCCTCGGTGAGTTTGGCCTGGACCTCGTCCTTCTTCTCCTTGGCCTTCATGCGCGTCTCTCGCAGGGACTTCAGCCGCTCCGCGGCGCCGGCGCGTTCCTGGGCGAGCTCCCGCTGCTTGCCCTCCAACGCCCGTAGAGCGGCGGCCTGCCGGTCACTGGTGCGGCCGAGCGTCTGCGCCTTGTCGAGGTAGTCGTCCGGATCACTGGAGAGGAACAGCCGCACAGTGGGGTCAATGGCGCCGGTGCGATACTGCTCAGCTGCCAACGGGCCCATCTTCTCGCGCAGTTCGTTGATCTCCTGCTGCTTGCGGGCCAGTCGGTCCTGCGCGCTGTCGACTTCGCGCTGCAGCTTCCGCTGCTTCTCCAGGACGCTGTTGTACTCCTCGGTGGGGGCCTCGGCCTCCTCGTAGAGCTCCTCCACCTGCTCGCGCACCCCGTCAACCGAGGGGTTCGGCGCCGCCTGGCTCTGCGCCGGAAGGAGACCGACCGCGCCGGCCGCCATGCCGAGGGTGGCTATCCGGGCGCGGCTGGGCGGCTTCGGCCGGCGGTGCGTTCCCATCGTGGGGGGACTCCTTAGCGCGTCTGTGGACCGAGCGACGGGCTGTGACCGTCGGATCAGTGCCGCGGCAACGGCCGGGGCAGGCGAGTAAAAACTTAGTAGATTCGTAGATCTCCTCGCAAGCGAGTCCCGACTACGCGGGCCTCACCGGGAATGTTCAGCCGAGGCCGGGCGGGCAGGCGACCAGGAGCGGCAGCAAAGGCACCGCCAGGGCAGCCGCGGCGACCGAGCCCCACAGGGCGGGGTGCGGAGCCTTGCGCGGACCGAGGACCCGCTTCAGGCGGATGAGAGCGTTCGGACCGCCCGCCGCCAGCGCGCCCTTCGGGGTGCGGGCCGCGGCCATCTCGTACATCGCGGTGGCCAGGGCCTCGTGGGAGTGGCTGCGCAGCGCCCGGTCGTCCGCGACCATCTCCAGCAGCAACGCGGTCTGCTCCCGCGCGTGGCGGGCCAGTGGCACCCGCCGGAAGACCGAGTGGAACGCCTCCGCGGTGGCCAGGACCAGGTGGTGCCGACCCGCGATATGGGCCTGCTCATGCTCCAGTACGGCGCCGAGCTGCTCCGGGGTCAGCCGGCGTACGGCCGCGTCGCTGATCACGATCCGGGCGTGGCGGCCGGGGAGACAGTAGGCGGCGGGAGTGTCGTACGGCAGCACGGTGGCGCACAACCGGGCCGAGCGGCGACCGACCAGGTCAACAGCTTCCCGGTGCTCTGCGCGCGCTCGATGGGCGCGAACGACGTGAAAGGCGAAGCTCGCGACGAGGGCGACCCCGATCACGGCGGGGAGGCCGACGGCCAGGCGATCCGCCAGATCGGCGTCGGGCTGCCCCGCGCCGACGGTCAGCCCGCAGGTGTGCAGCAGGCCCACCAGTCCCGCGTGCAGGTGCTCCGTCGGCGCGGCCAGGCTGGCCGCGGAGAGCGCGACTCCGATGGAGAACGAAACCGCCAGGGCGTGCCACACCGCCGCCGCCAGCGCCGGAGCCCGGTGCGGCCAGCCGCTGCGCAGCAGGAGTCGGGGAGCGACGAAGCCGACTGCTGCCGTGTATCCGACCAGCGCCGGAGCCGCGTTCACGACTCCGCCTTCGCCTGCCGGTTCACATTCCGCAGGGCCCTGCGCAGGGCGGCCACCTCTTCCTCGGACATGTTCTCGACGAAGTGGACGAGTGCGGTCGGGCGGTCCTTGCTCTGTCCCAAACCGTCCTCCATGAGTGCGGCGGCGTACGCCTCGCGGCTGCGGACCGGCGAGTACAGCCAGGCCCGGCCGTGCTTGCCGCGCAGCAGCCAGCCCTTGCCGTAAAGGATGTTGGTGACGGTCATCACCGTGGTGTACGCGACGGGGCGGATCCTGTTGATGTCGTCCACTATCTCGCGCACCGTCGCCGGACGGTTCCACGTCCAGAAACGATCCATGATCTCTGCCTCGAGTTCCCCCAGCCGCCGCATGGCCCCGACTCCCTTTTCGCCGCCGAATACGCAAGGCCATAGTAGGCGCCTGCCCTGTCCGGCTACGGGCCACCGGGTTCTTCCGTGCCTGAGAGGCAAGAGGCTGATGGTCCGTGCCCAGGATGGATCGCCGTCGGCCACACCGTTTTCCATGTCCCCGCAGAGGGCGGATCGGACCGTTTGCGATCCGTGAAGTGCCCGGCCTTTCCATGGGATTGGGCCTATGGGGTGGTGGCGGTGTCGGCATGTGGCTTGTTCACGCGCTGTTGCCTCAGCCCGGAATGCCAGGGCTGCCGCGCAGGGTTAGGATCACGGCGTGATTACGGCCTGGTCTCCTTCCGGCGCGCAGTGGAACCGCTCATCAGCGGTTCTGTGGCGCGTGCTGGGGCTGGGCCTGTTCCTCTGCGGTCTGCTGTATACGCATGCCGTCAGCCCCGATGCGACGGTGAGTCATCTCGCGGCCGACGGGAGTGTCTCGGCTTCCGGCGCTCATTTCGAGCCCACTGCCGAAGTCGAACGCGTTGCGAGTGCCACCTCGGCGCAGCCCGCGGACGAGCGACCGGCCGGCCATCACGACGGCCATGGGCAGCAGCACACCGGCGAGGACTGCGCGCTCGGACAACCTCCCCAGGGCCCCGCTGTGGCTGTGCCCTGCCTGTCTCCGCTGTATGCGAAGACAGGTGACGGCGGCGCCGCGCCCCGGCGGGTGCAGCCCCGCCACTCCGCGGCACGAGATGCGATGGCCCCGACAGCGCATGCGGCGGACTCGGCGGTTCTTCGAATCTAGGTCAGGCTTCCCGGACCGGTTGACGTCTCCAGAGGACTTCTCGGACTCGGCCCAAGGCCGTGGCCGTCCTTCCCCTCCGCGACCGGTTCACGGCGTCTGACCCCCTGCGCACGGCGTTCCACAGTGCGGCGCGGCGATGGTCGACGACTTCTCCCATCACCCCCCACTGATCTCTGTCCCTGCCGAGAGAGTGTTCCGGCGAGGGCAGCAGCCGCGCGGAGGACGTGTGCCGCCTACCCTTTTCATCCCCAGCGCCCGTGTCTCACGGGTGCGTTCGCTCCGCAGGAGCCGGCTTGCCCGGAGCACGCTGTACGCCCTGCTGTTCCTGCTGCTGGCGTGTCTCGGCGACCGGCTCCACGGCCCGGAGCAGCCATACGGCCGTTTAGCCGTCACGTCGAGTGAAGCGCCCCTGCCCGAAGGCAGTCCCGAGGGCAATCCCGACGGCGAGATCCTCGGCGCACCCGAGTCCCCGGACCGCTGCTTCGGCTTCCGCGGCGTGACCGTCGCGCTCCCGCAGTCGTCGGCTCATGTCCCGCCGCCCGCCGTCACCACGTCGCCACCGACGGACACGACGGACAGCTCCTCGACCGAACTCGCCGATGCCGCGCGAAGACTGCCGCAAAGCGGCGGCCGGTCCGCTCTCGCCGCCCTCTGCCGGTGGCGCATATAGGTGCCGCCCGCAGGTCGGCCTCGGCCGACCTGCCGCGCGTCGCGCCTTGTGCGCCGCACGCGACGAGCATCCGCACGCGTCCCTACCGAACGAGAGCGAAGAAAAGACATGCACTCCCTGACCACGAGTGACTTCACCCCCGCCGGCTCCACCCTCCAAGGGCTCGTCGGCAACACCCCCGTCCTGCACGTCTCCCAGCCCTTCACTCCGCCCGAGCGCGGGTTCTGGGCCAAGCTCGAAGGCTTCAACCCCGGCGGAATCAAGGATCGCCCGGCCCTGCACATGGTCGAACGGGCCCGGACCCGCGGTGAGTTGCAGCCCGGCCGTCCGATCGTCGAATCGACCAGCGGCACTCTCGGCCTCGGCCTCGCCCTGGCCGGGATGGTCTACGGCCACCCCGTCACGCTCGTCACCGACCCGGGCCTCGAACCGTCGATGAACCGTCTGCTCGCCGCCTACGGGGCGACCGTCGACATGGTGACCGAGCCGCATCCGACCGGGGGCTGGCAGGAGGCGCGCCGCGAGCGTGTCGCCGAACTGCTGGCTCGGAGCCCCGGTGCCTGGTGCCCCGACCAGTACAACAACCCCGACAACGTCGCCGCCTACACCCCGCTCGCCCTCGAACTCGCCTCCCAGCTGGGCCACATCGACGTCCTCGTCTGCAGCGTCGGCACCGGAGGCCACTCGGCCGGCATCTCGCGCGTCCTGCGCCAGCTGTACCCCGGCATGCGGCTGGTGGGCGTCGACACCGTCGGCTCGACCATCTTCGGCCAGCCCGCCCGGCCCCGCCTCATGCGCGGCCTCGGCTCCAGCATCTACCCACGCAACGTCGCCTACGAGAACTTCAGCGAGGTGCACTGGGTGGCACCCGGCGAATCGGTCTGGGCCTGCAGGCAGTTGGCCGCTTCGCACTACGCCACGGGCGGCTGGAGCGTCGGCGCGGTCGCGCTCGTGGCCGGCTGGCTCGCCCGTACGAACCCCGTGAGCACCCGCATCCTGGCGATCTTCCCCGACGGACCGCAGCGATATCTGGAGACCGTGTACGACGACCAGTACTGCGCCGAACACGGGCTGCTGGGCATGACACCGGCAGCCGAGCCGGAGGTCGTCGGCCGCCCCGACGAGAAGGAGGTCACCCGCTGGACCCGCTGCGCGACGGTGAGCGACCCGCTCTCCCTGATGGCCGAGACAGCCGGTGCGGAGGGCAGCGAGAAGTGAAGGCGATGCTCACGCAGATCCGCTCCTACGAGCGGAGCGTCCAACTGCTCCTGGTGAACCAGTTCACCATCAACCTCGGCTTCTACATGCTCATGCCGTACCTGGCCGCCCACCTGTCCGGCACCCTCGGCCTGGCCGGCTGGCTGGTCGGACTCGTCCTGGGCGTACGGAACTTCAGCCAGCAGGGCATGTTCCTCGTCGGCGGCACCCTCGCCGACCGGCTCGGCTACAAGCCGCTGATCGTCGCCGGATGCGTCCTGCGCACCGTCGGCTTCGCCGCGCTCGGCCTGGTCGACTCGGTCCCGGGGCTGCTCGCCGCCTCAGCTGCCACCGGCTTCGCGGGAGCACTGTTCAACCCGGCCGTACGGGCCTACCTCGCGGCCGACGCCGGAGAGCGCCGCGTCGAGGCCTTCGCCCTGTTCAACGTCTTCTACCAGGCGGGCATCCTGCTCGGCCCACTGGTGGGGATGCTGCTGACCGGCTTCGACTTCCGCATCACCTGCCTCGTCTCAGCGGCGATCTTCGCGCTGCTGAGCGTCGTACAGATCCGGTCGCTGCCGGCCCGCCGGGCGGACCGGACCAAGGACACGGAAACGGGTGAGAAGAAGAGTGTGCTGACGCAGTGGCGGGGCATCCTGCGCAACCGCGCGTTCCTGCTCTTCGCCACGGCCATGATCGGCTCGTACGTCCTGACCTTCCAGGTCTATCTGGCGCTTCCGCTGGAGGTGCGGCGCCTCGGCGGCGACGGGGAGTTCGGGACCGCGGCCGTGGCGCTGCTGTTCGCCGCCTCAGGGCTTGCCACGATCTTCGGCCAGACCCGGGTGACCGCGTGGTGCAAGGCGCGGCTGGAACCCGGACAGGCCCTGGCCTGGGGGCTGTTGAGCATGGGCCTCGCGTTCGTGCCGCTGCTCGCGGTGACGGCCCTGCCCGTACCGGATGAGGGAATCGGGCGCCGGCTGCTCGCCGCCGTGCCGCCGATCCTGGCCGCACTGCTGCTGGCGCTGGGCACGATGATCGCGTACCCGTTCGAGATGGACACGATCGTCCGGCTCTCCGGCGACCGCCTCGTCGCCACCCACTACGGGCTCTACAACACCATCTGCGGCATCGGCATCACGTTGGGCAACCTGGCCACCGGAGCGGCCCTGGACACCGCCCGGGCGGCCGGCATGTCCGCACTGCCGTGGCTGGCGCTGCTCGTCCTGGGGATGGCCTGCGCCGGATCCCTGTACGGGCTGCACCGTGGCGGCCGTCTGGCACCCGTCGCCGCTGACCCCGAACCTGCCGTGGTCTGACCGAACCAGTCCAGGGGCGGGGGCGAGCGAAGAACACCGGCTCGCCCCCGCCCACCCATAATCCATAAATTTCTGAACTGACCCGCCGGATATCCCTGCTGGTTGCCGCGACCATCGCCTGCAACACCATCGAAGCGATCGTCGCCCTCACCGCGGGCACCCTCGCCTCCTCCACGGCGCTGATCGGCTTCGGCCTCGACTCAGGCATCGAGGTCTCCTCCGCCGCAGCCGTCGCCTGGCAGTTTCTCCGCCCGCGACCACGCCACCCGAGAGGCCCGGGAAAAGCGCACGCTACGGATCATCGCTGTCGACTTCTTTGCCCTCGCCGCGTTCGTCACGGTCGACTCCGTCCGTGCGCTGACCGGGACAGGCAAAGCCGAACACTCGATGCCCGGCATCGTGCTCGCCGCCCTCTCGCCGGCGGTCATACGCTGTCGAGTGGCATCGAACCGGAGCCGCCGGACGACGGCCCACCTTCCGCCGTGCTCCGCAACGCACCCGAGCCGGCGAGCAGCTGGGACATGCCGTAGGCGGCAGCGGCGAGGGTGGCGAACAGGACCGACGAGTGGCCGTCCGCCAGGTACCCGATCCAGCCGGCGACGCCGGTCGTGGCGGACAGCGGGGGGCCGATGTGCACGACGTACATGCCGAACACGGCCAGCGCGGGCCCGGTCCACGGGTTCGGGATCCTCACCGGGCTGACACGGCACCAGGGGCGTCGGCGCCCGCCGGCCGAGGCTCACGTGTGAGCCTCGTGAGCCGCAAGCCGACGGAACAGAACGTCAGTCCGCGCTGAGGGGAACCCTCAGCCGCACCCGGTAGCCGCCCTGCGCGGTCGGGCCCGCGTCCAGGGTGCCGTGCAGGATCTCGGCCCGTTCCCGCAGACCGACCAGGCCCTGCTGCGAACCGGGCAAGGAGAGGGAGGGGCGCGTGGGAGGGGTGTTGGTGACGGTCACTCCGACACCGTCCCCGTCCTGCCACAGCTCGACGCGCGCGTCGGCACCGGGGGCGTGCTTGCGGACGTTGGTCAGCGCCTCCTGAACCGTGCGGTAGAGGGCGCGTTGGGCGGGTGTGCCCACGGTGGGCGGCAGCTCACCCGTCAGCTCCGCGTGAGTGCCGCTGGACTCCACCAGTTTGCGCAGGTCGGCCAGGGTGGGCTGCGGAGTCAGCTCGGTGGCGTTGCCGCCGGAGGCGCGCAGCAGGGTGACCATGGTGCGCAGCTCGTCGAGGGTGGTGACGCTCAGCGAACGGATCGTGCGGGCGGCCTCCTTGGCGTCCTCGTCCTTGGCGGCGACCTGCAACGCCCCGGCCCGTACGGCGATCAGGCTGACCTGGTGGGAGACCACGTCGTGCATCTCGCGGGCCAGCTGGGCGCGTTCACGGGCGAGCACGGCCTGGGCGTGCAGGGTCCGTTCGTGCTCCCTGGCCTCCTCGACCTCGGCCAGCCGCCGCGCCAGGTCCCGTCGTGCCTGGACGAGCTGGCCGAACAGGACCGGGGTGACGCTGGTTGCCAGGCCGTACACGAAGAAGACCAGCGTCATGGTCCGGTCCTCGGCGGCCAGGGGCCACGGCACGCTGCTCGCGACGGCGGCCAGGACGACGCACACCGCGAGGAGACGGCGGTCGCGGGAGCGTTCGGCCAGCGTGAACAGCGCCGCGAGCATGGCGACGGCGACATCCTGCATCAGCACGATGGGCAGGGTGAGCAGGAAGACGCCGAGCGGGAACCGGCGCCGGAACGCCAGCGCGGCGCAGCCGACCGCGGCCAGCGCGGCCCCGGGGCGCGTGTACTCCCCCATGTTCACCACCAGCACGTCCATGGCCGCCACCGCCACCACGACGATGTCGACGACCGGCTCGGGAACCCGCTGCCACACGGCACGTGCACGGCTCATCGGCCGGCCTCGGACCGCGGGGGCTCGTCGAGCAGCCCGGCCCGCTGCGCCAGCAGCGCGGCCTGCACCCGGCTCGTCACCCGCAGCTTCGTGAGGATCGCGCTGACGTGGTCCTTCACCGTGCCCGCCCCCAGGTGGATGCGCGCCCCGATGTCGGCGTTCGACAGCCCCTCCGCCACCAGGACGAGGACATCACGCTCCCGCGCGGTGAGCAGCCGGACCCGCGCGGCCTCCTCGTCGACGGCCACCTCGGTGCCGGGGTGGCCGTGCAGCAGCGTCCGCGACGCCTTGGGCGACAGCACCACACCGCCCGCGACCAGGGTCCGCACCAGGTGGGCAAGCTGCTCCGGCTCGGTGTCCTTGAGCAGGAAACCGGCCGCACCGGAGTTCAGCGCGGTCAGGATGTACTCGTCGGCGTCGAACGTCGTCAGCATCGCCACCACCGGAGCGTCAGGCATCATCCGCAGCTCGCGCAGGACGGTGAGCCCGTCGACGTCCGGCATCCGGATGTCCAGCAGCACCACGTCCGGCCGCTCCCGCCGGACGGTCTCCACCGCGTCGCCGCCGCTCGCGGTCGCGACGACCTCGATGTCCTCGGACGCGCCCAGAATGAGTTCGAAGCCCGAGCGGACCAGTGCCTCGTCGTCGACCACCACTACCCGGATCACGCGCTCCGCCTCACCTTTGTTCATGCCGTCTCCGGCCCATGCCGACTCGACCATAGAGCCACGTAGAGCTCTTGCCACCCGGCGGACGGCAGCTCCAGCCACACGGCGGGGTAGCACCCACCACTCGGCAGGGACACGGCAGCCTTCTGCCGGATAGCCCATGATCGGCCCGGGTCTCCACTCTGAGGGCCATGACCCATCACCCGGACTCCCCGCCGCTTACGGCCGACGCGCCGTCCCCCGACCCCGAGCGCAGTGAGCCCCCGCCGGGCACGCCCGGCACGCCCGGCGTGGGGCGGCTGATCGGGCTGGACCTGGCCCGCGGCCTGGCCGTCTTCGGCATGTACGCGGTCCACGTAGGCCCCGCCCCCGGCCAGGGCGGGGTCATCGGCTTCCTCATGGAACTGGCGCAAGGCCGCTCATCCGCCCTGTTCGCCGTCCTGGCCGGCTTCGCGGTCGCCCTCATCACCGGCCGCCGCACACCGAAGACCGGCGTGGCCGGCCGCCAGGCCGTCGCCAAGGTGGTCATCCGGGCGGCGATCCTCCTGGCCCTGGGCACGGCCCTGACCCTGACCGGAACCCCGGTCGTGCCGATCCTCGCCTTCTACGGACTGTTCTTCCTGCTCGTGCTGCCGCTGTACCGGCTGGGCGCCAAGCCACTGGCGCTGATCGCGGTGGGCTGGGCCCTGGTGGGCCCGCAGCTGCTGTACGCGCTGAAGCCGGTGTTCGGCGGCCGCGTGTTCCTCTCCTACGGCCAGGCCGACGGCCCCGTCTCACTGTTCTTCACCGGCGGTTATCCGGCCCTGACCTGGGTCCCGTTCGTGATCGCCGGTATGGCTGTCGCCCGCTGCGACCTGGCTGCCACGTCCGTCCGGATACGCCTCGCGCTCACCGGCGTCGCCCTCGCCATCACCGGCTACGGCGGCTCCTGGCTTGCGGTGCGGCTCATACCCGGTGCGGCCGAAGCAGTCCGGAAAGCCGAACAGGGGCCGGGCACGTCGTCCGTGGCGTCCATGTCGTCCGTATCACCCGACAGCATCGGCATCTTCGGCGACACGCCCGCCGGGATGCTGGCCTCAGCCCCGCACAGCGAGGCGACCCTGTCCATCGTGGCCGCCACGGGTGTGGCGATCCTGGTGATCACCGCGTGCCTGGCCGCCACGGACGCCTTCCCCAGGCTGCGCCGCCTGGCAGGGCCCGTCATCGCGGTCGGCTCGATGTCACTGACGGCGTACGTCTACCACATCGCCGCCATCTGGCTCCTGGACCCCGAGACATCGGCCGTCCCGCCCCTGCACATCCTGCTCGGCTTCATCGCGTCGGTCACCGTCCTCGCCACCCTCTGGTCCCGCTTCTTCCAGCGAGGGCCGCTCGAATGGCTGATGGGCGGGGCGACCGAACTGGCCCACCGCATCCGATAGGACGCACCGGGCTGGGTCACTTCCCACGGATGCCGTTCCGACGCGAGTTCGGACGTCAGCCCGCCGTCGGGCGCTCCTGTACGACCAAGACCGGGCCGCCGCCGATCGGAGGGGGCCACGCCGGACGACCGGCGAGGGACCTCCTGAAGCCCGACGGACGGTCGACCGCCCCCGCCTCGACAAGGTTGCCCCGGTGACCGAGATCGAAAGCGCCGCGAAGACGACTGCCCAACCCTTACCCACACCCGAGTCCGCCACGGCGACCAACAGCCCGCCTCGGGACGTCAGTCCCACCATGAGACGACAGCAAAGCCCCGCTGCGAGGCTTCCGCATAGAACCCTCGCAAGGCCTCGAAATGGCCCATCAGATACGTTCTGGGCCCGTCGACGAGTCCTTCGGCTCCGTGGCCGATCAGCGTTCCTGCCTCACGGACGTCGAGTGGCAGCACCGCCAGAACGGCCTGGACGTCGATCTCCCCGAGCAGACCGGAGACCTGCCTGACTGCCAACGGTTCAAGTGCCGCTGGTGCAGGCCCGAAGGGCCCGATGGCATGGGGATGAGCGTTGAGGAAACGGACATCCATCGCCACACCGCCTTCCGTGGCCTGCCCGAGCGCGGCGAGGTGCACTTCGCTGACTCCGGCTATCTCGCACGCACGTTCAAGCAAGGCTGGGGCCCAGTCCAGGTCGAGGCAGTCAGCCTCCGGCGGATCCCACTGGTGAAAGCCATCGGAGGACTCCTCGGCGCGTGTCCGGCAGGCGGCGAGATACTCCGCAGAGACTCGGGCAAGCTGCTGCGTGACGGCCATGGCAACCAGTATCCCGGGGGCGTCCACCTCTTTTTTTGAGCACCCCGCCCGTCACAAGATCCTCGACAGAGCCCGTGATTCCCCAGGCTGCCATTCTGTCGTTCCGGATGGGTATTCGAGGCCAGCGTGCCGGAGAGCGGCCCGAACTACCGCCCTGAGCGGAGGCCACGCGAATTCACATGACAGTTGCGAGCCAGCTCAGCGCTCATCGGCCGATGACCACGAGACCGGACTTTCTCAGTCTGAGCATCGCGTGCCCTCCACCCGACGAGGGCAGTGTGGAGGTCCGCCCGATCGTCAATGGCCGGGATCTTCTGGCCGAGGTGCTCCCCCGTGGCGTGGGAGGCTCCCGGTACCTGGGAGTGGACCCCAGGGATCTGCTGGGCCAGGACGGGCCGTTGCATGCCACGGCGACGCCCCACGAGGTTCGTCTCGCTTGGTCCGGGTGCGGGGTGGAGGAGTGCTGTGGCGCGCTGTACATGACGGTCACGCGCAACAGGGATCACGTTGTCTGGGCAGGCTGGCGCGACCTGGCCAATCAGGACCTCGACCTGCCGGAGCTACGGTTCAGGTTCACCGCAGGTCAGTACGAGGCCGAGGTCCTGCGAGCGGGAGAGGACCGCAGCTGGGAGTGGCCGGCAGGAGCGGTTGCGCGGCTGCTCGAGACGGCGCTGAGGGGACACGGGGACTGGCTCGTGAGGTGGGACTGCGAGTTGGAAGGCGTCTGGGCCTCCCGCAAGGAACCCGATCGAATCCACGTCGTCCTGAGGCATCCCCGTAACGGGGCCGACGCAGATCTGCCCTGGCTCCAGTTCGGGATGACCCTCCCGATCGACGCGGACGCCCCATCGGATCAAGCCGAGCGCCTTGAAGCGCGGCTGACCTCAGGCGATCCCCGTGCCACCGCCGAGGTCTGGGGAGGTTCGCATGACGCTGAGCAACTGGGCTACCCATGGCCGCCGGTCGACCCGCTGTTCATATGAAGGGCAGGTTCATGTGAAGGGCAGGGAGAGGCGGGGTTGGGCCTTTCCCTGCCCTTGGGCATCGACTCGCAACCGCCCTCCCCGTGGGAAAGCATGACCGTGCGCGTGGTTCACAAAAATCCCACTAAGAGCTCGTAACACGATCGTGGTGGTGTCATCGAGGCATGGCGTTTGTTGGATCCCTGCTGGGCCTCTAGCGAGTTGCCGAAACTGCGGACTGGTCCTGGAGGGCGGCTCTCTCTGGCGGCTTGATGGTCTCTTGGTGATGCGGTTCGGGCTTCCGATACGTTTCGTGGCATGAGTGGCAGCTTCGACGTGGCCCGCGCCCTGGAGGGCGGCATTCCTGATCGGGAGCGGGCCTGGACATTTATCCGCGGCTTTGCTGCTGCTTGGGGCGATGCGCTGGCCGAGGATGACGGCACGCCCAGTCCAGAGTTGGCCCAGGCTGAGGCGATGCTCGGCTGCTCCCTGCCGACTGCGCTGCACGAGTTCTATACGCTCGTGGGTGGCCGGCCCGACCTGGTCGCCAACCAGGATCCGCTGCTGCCGCCTCACGAGGTGTTCGTGCATGACGAGTGCGGCGGCGTCCTCGTCTTCCGCAGTGAGAACCAGGGCTGTGCCTTCTGGGGGGGGTGCGCCTTGCCGACCTTGACCGGGACGATCCTCCGGTGCTCGTTCAGGCGCGGCACGGCTGGGTGCCGTTCTTGGACCGGGTGTCCTTGGCCTGTGTGGAACTCGTCCTGAGTGAGGCGCTGTTCGGCGGCGGGGGACGGCTGTACAACGCGTGCGAGCTGCCCGCGGACCTGCTTGGTGCGGTGCCCGAACACTTTCAGCGGGTCCCACTGCCGGACTACCCGATGTGGACGGGTCCGGAGGAATTCCCGGTGCGTTGGTTCTCTGCCCCGGGCAGGTTGCTGCGCCAGGACGGCCTGGGCGTCCACAGCTGGCTTCACGTCCGGGGCCGGACCCGCGCCGATTTGGATGCGATCTGCGCCGCCGTTCCCGGGCGGTGGTCCCTGGGGTACACCGAGTCACTCAGTTCCGAGCCGCTGCCCTTCTGAAATGCTGCGGGCCTTCGTGAGACGTCTGCAGCAGATGAGGATGCAGGCCAACGAGACGAAGGGGTCGCGGAGTTCGGTTCGGTGTTCCCAGCGGACGGCGAGGCGCTTGAACTGGTGGAGCAGGGCGAAGGTCTGCTCGACGACGTAGCGGGGTTTGCCCAGGCCCTTGATGTTCGGGGCGCTCTTGCGTGAGATGACGGGCAGAATCCGCCGCTTGCGCAGCTCACGCCGGTTGGGGTTGGAGTCGTAGCCCTTGTCGCCGAGAAGTGAGTCGGGCACGGCGGCGCGGGCGGCCGGGCCGTTCGGCCACGGGCGGGATGCCATCGACGAGAGCGAGGGTCTGGGTGACGTCGTTGACGTCGGCCCGCAGTAGTGATGCCTTTGAGCGGGGTGCCGCGGCCGTCGCAGATCAGATGGTGTTTGCTGCCGGATTTCCGCCGGTCGACCGGCGACCGGAGTTCGCCGGCCGCGTTGAGTTCGGCGAGCAGGATGCGGTGCAGTTGGTCGCGCCCAACCAGGCCACTTCAACAAGATCGTGTTACGACCTCATAGCGGATTCCCCTTCCAACGCACGAAGGCTCCACCCCGGCAGTTGGGGTGGAGCCTTTTAGACCGGTGTCGTTGGTCAAGACGTCTACACGGAGCATAAACCGCCTTGAGGATGGTGTCCCGCTGAGTGGTGCAGCCGGTCGTGGTCCGGGAACGCGCGGGTGACGGTGGCGGCCTCTGTCGCCCAGGTGATCCGCTACTGGATGACCTCGTAGATCTCCTTGTAGCCGGATACCGCGTTGCTGTTGAACGCGTCGATCAGTGACTGGGCGTTCTCATCCGGATTCACGAAGAACGCTCGCTCCATGGTGAGGTACTGGTCGAGGCTGTCGAATTCCCATTGACCGACGACCGTATCCATGGGACCTGCGTAATCGACGTAGATTCGCCGATTCGCGAACCCGGCCTCTTCAAACACCTTGGTGAGGGTCTTGAACGCCGCCACGATCTCCGGCGCCTTCCCGCGCTCAGCTTGGTATACCTCGCGAAGCATGTACATGATGTGACCCTGCTTTCCCGCCCGAGCAGTAATCGACTGACCAAGCATGCAATTCCATGCTAAGTCATCAAAATGCCGCCCGCATGCCGGGCTCTTCAGCGCCAAGCCGACCCCGCAACCGCAGGGCGAACACCGGGTGACCCTGGACAGAGACCTCGGGTAGTCGGGTCCTCGTGCAGAGTTGCGGGAACCACGTGGCGAGCAGCGGGGTCAGCGAGTCAAGTTGGGGGACCGTTCGGTACATCACACACCTACCGACCGCTCGATGCCCTGGACGCGCTCCTCCAGCCACGCCCTCACCGAGTCCTCCTGTTCCACGAGTTCGGCAGGGAGGGGCCGTACGGGCACCTGGGCATTCAGACGGACTTCGCAACCGCTCTCCAGTAGAGTCCGCCGTCAACTTCGGTGCCACAACTGTCAGTCGATGCCTCCAGAACGACTGAAGCCGCATGTTTGTGCACGAGCTGGAGCTTGTCGGCGCTCCGTTTGCACGATCCCTGACCTCGCCATACGCTGGAAATCACTTATCCTTCGCGCCTCACAAAGCCGCCTCGCATTCCACGGAGGTGCAGCTAAGAGGATCTGCGATATCCCTTACCCTCCCGGTCGTTAGAGGGGTGTCGGAAAATGAAGATGAGCCTGACCGAGCTGCGCGCCCTCGCCACACAGGCAGGGTTCACCGGCAATGACGTCAAAATCGCGGCGGCCGTGGCCATGGCAGAGTCCAAAGGCGACCCAGGGATCATCGGAGACCAGGATGTGGTCGACCACAAGTGGGGGCCGTCCATTGGTCTCTTCCAGATACGCTCCCTCAAGCATCCAGGGCAGTTCTCCCAGCCGGACACACTCAGGGTTGCGGCAAAGCTCAAGGACCCGGTCTACAACGCCAAGACGGCAAAGGCCATCAAGGACGCACACAACTGGAAGCAGTGGTCCACGTTCGTGAACGGGGCCTACAAGCAGTTCATGGATGGCGGGCCCGCCGGCCCCGCCAAATTCGAGCCGTTCCCCGGTGCGTCGTTCTTCCACACCGGAAAGAAGTCACCGATCATCGCCGCAATGCACCACCGACTCGTCACCGAAGGCTGCAACCGGTACGAGTCGAGCGCCAACGCCGACGTATGGGGCCCGGGCGACGTGAAGTCCTTCGCCGCCTGGCAGCAAAAGCTCGGCTTTAAAGGCAACGACGCCAACGGCATCCCCGGTAAAACCAGTTGGGACAAGCTACGGGTCCCCAACACCTGACCGTCCACTTCGGACACGAGTTCAGCGACGATCCCATCGGCCTAACTTCGACTGCGCTAACGATCACCGGAGACGAAAGAGGCCCATCGGCTCCCGAGGGGCTGACCAGCCAGTCGTCCCGGACCACACGCCGTTCACGGCACTGCTCAACCGGACTTCACAGACCGTCGGCCTGTCACCCCCGTCCGGCCACGGCGTGGACACCCCGGCTGCCGCAGGAGCGCCACCGACCTCGCCGTCTACATCGGCATCGGCATCGGCAGGCCACCATGTCCCGTCAGCTGCGTGCGCTGGAGGACCGGGTCTGGTCGCCCGCGAACCGGACCCCGCCGACGGGCGGGCCTGGCTGGTCCACCTCACGGAGGAGGGGCGCAGCCGGGTCGGCAGGATGCGGGAGGCGCGGCGGGCGCGGTACGTCAGTCAGTTCGCGCAGTGGGACCGGCAGGAGGTCGCGGAACTGGCGCGGATGCACCGTCTTCCGGCTCTGGCTCGCCCCACTGGCCGAGGGCCCATTCCCGGAGCAGGGCGAGCATGGCGCGGGTCAGCTCGTGCGGGCGACCGACCATGAGGTCGTGACGGTCACTGCCGGGTCGGCGGCGTTGACGACGCCCACCGTGTCCTCGCGCGAAGCCACCGGGGCGTCTAGCGGCGTGATCAGCTTGTACTTCGAGGTGGAGTCGTCGACGTACGCCTAGCTTTCCAGGTGCAGGACGATACGTGGATCACCTTTGGGGAAGATCCCGCCGTGCCCTTCATAAATGTCGGTGAGGATCTCGCGTTCGACCAGACGGAAACGCGGCACCCTCTTCCAAGGGGTGGCAAAGTGCCAGCGGCGCTGCTGCGACCACCCGCATACTGAGGCGCTCGCCACGGCATAGCACAGCAGGGGGACGACATGAAAACTCTGATCCTCACATTGCTCGCTTTCGCCCTAGTCGCGTTTTTCCCCCTCAGCGCACTGGGGTGGACCTGGGACGCACCAGCCATACGCAGCCTTGCCGCGGCAGCCATCTTCATCTGCGTCTGCCGGGCAGGACAGCGGTATCAGGTGAAGAAACTTAAGAATTCAATTAAGGCGCGAAAGTTCTATGAATCCGTCCCTGAAAGCCGGGCAAAGACACTTCAGAAACTCGCAGGGACCGGCCGATACACTGACGTATTCCAGTCCGAGATCTTCACCCTCGCGGTTACGCAGCCAGTCGAGCTGAGACAAAGAGTGGATGAAGTTTACATACCCAAAAAGCGTACACTTCAACGAGCGGTCACTGTCGAATTTCAAATTCCTCCTGAGCTATTGCCCGATCCCGGCAAAACCAGCTCGAAAGAGCAGCGAGTCTTCATACCTTTCGTCTTTGCCAGCAAAGGAAAGTACCTGGACAACCTCGAGGTTACCGACGGGAGCGGCAAGAAGCTCGGAGTTCTGTCATACCGAGAATCCTTGATTATCAGCGCCGCCGTATTACGCGTTCTCATACTCGGCGCACTACAGTCAAAAGAGCAGAAATTGAGCCCGAAAGTCGCCGAAGCCGAGCGTCTCGCCCTTGTGTCGATTATCGAGCGCAATAATCCTGATATCCCCCGGGCCGCTAATTCCGATGAGAGCGAGGCAGCCCTACGCGGACGCGAAGAACTGCTAAAGATGCAAGGTATTCACAATCCGGCCTACCGCGATCTGGCCGTTCGCCTGGTAGAGAAACTCGCCAAGAACTACGCACTCATCGCGTCCGTCCCTCTTCCACAAGACGGACGCTTCGTCATCCGGTACGAGGAAACCACCATCCCCAAACTCGATCTCGTGCCAGAAAAGATCACGAGCATATTCGGCGATTGGGGAGTGGGCATCAAGAGACGCCTCAAGGCGTTGCTGCGTGCCCTTCTGGGTACGCGACCGGTCAGCCTGAAGATACCCCTCGACAATGCGAGTACCTGCCAGAGTTTCCACCTCCGCGTGCAAAGTCCAGAGGGGCTCTACCTTGCCCATCAGGAATTCCTTCCAGGCAAAGAAGGGGAGGAATATCTCACCAAAGTGCAATACAACGCCCCTACCCCACCTCATTACAGGTTTCGACGCAGGCTCGGACAGCCGTACGCTCACTTCTATGGCCGGTTCTTCCCTGAGCCGAAAAATCCAGAACAAGCCCCGACACTCACGTTCCACTTCTTCGAGACTCCACCAGGGTCTTCATTCCGAGCTGCCATCGCGGCAGCCACATGCTTCTGGCTTGTATGGGCAATCGGCCTTGTCATATCAATCAAGGGGGATCCTGGCACAGACGCTCCCGCATTCTTGCTGGTTTTCCCTGGCGTGGCGGCAAGTTGGCTGGGATTCGATTCGAGGCCAAATAGGCTCTTCGAGGGAACGTTGACGGCGCGTGTCTCTCTTTTCGTCACCACAGCCGTATCAATGGCTGCTAGCGGCCTATATATGATCAATGTTTCAAACGTTAGGCTCCCGATACACCCGAACACATGGGGGTTCGAGTTCCTGGGAGTTAGCCGCCTCCCGTGGATGTTCTTGGTGGCTGTATCGGTCATCAACGCCGCATGGATCATCTACAAGTGGCTCATGCATACGGCGACGTTTAAATTCCTCGCTGAAAGGGAACAGTAAAAAAGCAAGTCACTTCGCGCGAGCCATGGGGGGACAGTGAATGTGAAACAAGGAGCAAAAGTTATGGCAGGGAACAACGAAACCGCAGAAGGAGAGCCAGAAAAAAAATCTCCGAAGGTCGCCGGGGAGGAAAAACTGATCGGCTCTGTCACTCGATGGTTCCATGAACGCAGCCAGTTGCGGCAGAGCGGAAAAGAACAGCAGCAACAAGGTGGAGCGAAACGGGTCGGATACTCCGTTGAGCCTGTCGGTTCTGTAGGCGAACTGAGCGCCCCAGCCCCTCCGCGGGAAGCTCTTTACCTCGCTCTGCAAGGGATGTCCCAGTACTACGAAGCAGCTATGCTCGGACTCAGTCAAGTCGATGCGCCCACTGATACAGATGAAGCGCCGTCCTGATCTCGATTGTTCTCGCGCGTCCCGTCTCAGTGCGGTTCGGTCGATGCCGTTGAGAGCGAGTGAGCACTGAGCGAGAAACCAGGTCGACGCGGATCGGTGCGGTAACCGATCATGCGTTCATGCCTCTGAGAGAGACCCTTGCCCGAGTCGATGCGGACCTGGCCGCCGGCCGGGTTCCCGTCGCGCGTCAGCGTTTGCGCGGTCTCGTCTCGTCCTTCCCGTACGACCTGACGCTCCGTCGACGTCTGGCCGAGGTGTACCGACTCTACGGCGACTCCGCCGAGGCCGGACGCTGGATGTACCTCGAAGAGGACCGCAACGCCGACGAGACCGCCGCCTTCGAGGCGCGGTACGGGTCTCCCGGGTGGCGCAT
Organism: Streptomyces sp. NBC_01390; assembly: GCF_045040105.1. Lineage (NCBI taxonomy): Bacteria > Bacillati > Actinomycetota > Actinomycetes > Kitasatosporales > Streptomycetaceae > Streptomyces > Streptomyces sp. NBC_01390. The sequence continues at coordinate 4,053,218 of NZ_CP109551.1, forward strand.
GAAGGCCCTCGCCTGGTGCGGCCCCGAGACGATGGCTGCCAATTCCTTCGCGGAGGCGCAGCTGGTCGCGGTACGGACCGCCTGCGGCGAGGAACTGGGGCACCCCGTCGACTGGGACGACCCCGCCTCCTACCGGGACGGCCTTGAGGAGGCGTACGAGGAAGCACCCTCCGAGCCGTGGACGGTCGTCGGTGTGCTGGCGGGGGTCGGCTGCCTGGTTGGGGTTCTTGCGTTCCTCGCGATCTGGGTAAATGGAGTCGTTGCCCTCTTTGACTGAGCTTCTTCGAGTTGGCCACCGATCAGGTGATGGGGTGAGCCTAAGCACGATAGTTGTCACATAAGCAGGCCGGCTATCACCAAGATCATGGTGCGTCGCTCTACTTCGTCCCGCGGGCACGCCTGAGGGCTGAGGGCACCATGGCCCCTGAACTCCAACATCTCAGTACCCAAGTCACCGCCCCCGACGCCGAAGGGGTCTTGAGAGTCGTCGATACACAACCGCGCATCCTCCGCATGGGGCCCAAATTAGGAGTGACGACTATCGTGCGTCGGCACAAGGGGCGAGCCCAAGCACAACGGTTACCGCATAGACGCGCCTGTCGTCACCACGGCGGACATCTGTCACACGCGAGGGGTGTACTGGTCCAGGATCGCCCGTAGCCGCTCAAGGTCCCTAGCGTCATGGGCGCCCCGCTTGGGCAAGACATCGAGGCACATGATGTTGGGATCCCGGCTGAGCAGGACAAAGTGACCTGACGTTTCCCGGTAACCCTGGAAAAAGGGCCATTTCTGGATCAGTGTGGCGTGGTCGTTACGGCAGGTGATCCCGGCCGGAGACACGGTGACACGGTACTCGCCCTGCCATCCGACGAGCCGCTGCACCTGGGCGGCTTGCAGCCGCGGATAACCCCACAGCATCAAGACGACCAGCAGGAGCACAGCCGTCGAGAACACGTCGACACTGCCGCGGACGACGGTGGAGACCAACCATTGGCCTACTCCCAGGAGGAAAGATGCTCCCCGCAGTAGTAGCCCGGTCCTCTTGATCCGCTCACGGACCTGCAGGCCGACCAGAGTGTCGGCGGACTGGGGTCGATACGCCAGTTCAACTACGGTCCGTTCATCCACGACATTGTCAGAGGCTTCCGCATGGTTCGTTCCTTGGTCGCTCTGGCCTTCGGCCATGGTTCCTCCCCGGTACATGAGCGACGGTCTTCGACCGGGCTCAGCGCGAACTTAAGTTCGTTATGTTCCGCACGTCTTGTCTACTAAGAGCGCCCGCCATCAAATCGGGAGTGGCCTTTGACGGGCCAACGCAGTCGACGCTCCGGGAACCGTGTGATCATTGCAGCCACAGCCAACCCGAGCGTGACACCGACGGCGGCGGCGAGGGTTGCCGCCCAAGCCGCGTCGAGGGAGCCGGGCAGGACCATGTTGGTGAGTCGGCTCGCTCCCCACATGAGCGCCACTGCCGCCAGTGCGGCCGGCCAGCGGTGCCGTACCCCTTCGATGATGTCGTCGACGACATGGAAAAGGAGCATCACCGCCATGGGGTGGGAGCCCCCTAGTTCATCGTCCCAGCCGAATGCGGTGAATCCGGCGCCGAGAGCAAACATCGCCAGCCAGAGTCCTACCAACCGCCTGACGGGCGTGGGTGGCTGTCGTCTTACACCTCGCGGAATCCAGAAAAACCGTGTGACGCGCGGATCGACCGCGTATTTCCGCATGACTCGCGTTCCGTTCCCCCCGTGGCCGGCTCCTGCCGACGCGCTCAGTACTTGGACGCTCGGGAGGTCGCCACGGTTGTGAAGTGTCACCGGATGGATCCCGCCTCAGACGGCCAGGCACTTTCGATCTTGCTTACTGGTGACAAGTGACAAGCCGTATGCCTCGCAGGTGACAACCAGGCTGCTTCGATCGGTCGTATTCACCAGTTCAGCCAGCCTTACCGGTGACAACTACCGTGCTTCGGCTGCTGGGGCGTGAAGCGCAACGAGCGAGGCCCCCGGGCTGTTGATCGAGATGTCTGACGTCTCAATCACGTTGCTCGGGGGCCTCGTTGGTCGTCCATCCTGCCGCACTCGACCTGCCGCATGCACTCGTGGAGTGGGTCACCATGCTGATCGTCACCCGTGAAGGTGACCGCCGCTGCAAGCTCCGCCCGTCCCAACGCGCGATGGTGGCACTGGTGTACCTGCGCGAGCACACCACCCTGGCGAAGATCGCCGCCGGGTTCGGGATCAGCGAGTCCACCGCCCACGCCTACACCAGCGCGGTCGTCGACCTGCTCGCCGAACGAGCACCGGGCCTGCTGAAGGTCCTGCGCGAGACCGAGGCGGACTTCGTCCTGCTGGACGGAACCCTCGCGGAGTGCGACCGGGTCGGCGACGGCCGGGCCGACTATTCCCACAAACACCGGCGCCACGGCGTGAACGTGCAGGTCGTCACCGACCCCGGCGGCCGGCTGCTGTGGCTTTCGCCCGCTCTGCCGGGCCGCACTCACGACCTGACCGCGGCCCGCACTCACCGGATCATCCGTATCTGCGAGCGCCAGGGCGTTCCCATCCTGGCCGATCTCGCCTACCAGGGCGCCGGCCCGTGGCTGACCACCGGCATCAAACGCAAGCCCCTGCAGGAACTCACCCCCACAGAGAAGACCCTCAACCGGGCACTGGCCGCTGCACGAGCGCCAGTCGAGCGCGGCATCGCCCGCTTGAAGTCCTGGCGCATCTTCCGCAGGTCCCGGTGCAGCCCGAATCGAATGACGTCAATCGCCAAGGCCATCGCTCACTGACCCAGGTTTACGAAGTTGGGACCCATAATCGGCCCCATCTCTCGCATCGCGTGGCGACTGACACCCAGGAAATTCCGGTCAGCTCGTGCACGAAAATTCGGCCGCGCGTTCCAGCTGGGTCGCCTTCGTGCTGTGCTCGATGCGGGGACTCATGTCATCTCCTGTGAATCGTCGGGTACTTACTTGCGTGGTTCATCCGGACGCACGCTCGGCGAGCGCATTGGGCCCGCTACACCTACTGACCTTGTCTCATTAGCTTCGGGTGGTCTGGAGTGAGGGCCAGCCCGGTCTCGGTGAGGCAGCCGTCGACGAGTCCGGGATGCCGCTGGATGTGGGCGAGGCCTCGGCGGAGGGTGCGGGGGAGGTGGTCGGGATCGGTGAATGCGGTGTTGGCCGTCGGCCCTCGCTGTAACAGGGGACCAGACGCCTTCCACCGGATTCAAGTCCAGGCTGTAGGAAGGAAGTTGACTGACCGTGAGCCAGTTATGGCCAGCGGCGTAGGCGCGCAGTCCGGCGGTGCGATGAGTGTTCAGATTGTCCCAGACGACGATGATCGGGGCGCCGAGTTGCAGGTGCGCGCGGACCAGGAGGTCGCGGTAGTCCTGCCAGGCGAAGCTCTTGCGTGCTCCTTTGAGGAGCGAGTGGAAGCGGGGCCGGTAGATCAGCCGGGACCTTTCGCCAGGCCGGCAGCAGCACATCGCGGCGACCGAGATCCGTCGCCGGGACCGTCCCCGCACTCTCACCACAGGAGTCTGCCCGCGCCGGCCCCACGTGCGGGCCCGTGGCGGCGTCATCGCGAACCCGGCCTCGTCCTCGAAGACGACCCAGGCATCGAGCGCCGCCGCGGTCCTTCCACCTGCGGCCACACGTCCTTCTTCCAGAGCTCGACCGCATGGTCGTCGCGTTCCAGTGCGCGACGGGCCGGGCTCTGCCAGGACCAGCCGTGGCGGTGCAGGAGCCGCCACACTCCCGCGATCGAGCAACTGACCTCGAACTGGCGGCCGATCAGTACTCTGACGCGTTCCAGCGTCCACCGCTGATCTTCCCAGCCATGCGCGGCCGGCCCTTTGGCCAGCTCCTGTTCCAGCAGGGCGAACCGTACGTCCGACAGCTTCGGCAGCTTCGCGGGCCCCTTCGACTTCAGACCCTCCACGCCGCCCTCACGCCAGGCCCGGCGCCATTGCTCCACCGAACGCTCACTCACCCGCAGGTCCTTGGCGATGTCCGACGTCCTGTCGCCACATGCGAACCTCTGCCCGGCCCCCAGCCGGATCCCTTCACGCACGGCCCGCCTCTCAGCAGTCAGGCCCCCACCATCCGCGTACCGCACAACACCGGCACACCGCAGGGATCACCCAACGTCACCACCCGAAGGCAAGCCGAAAAGGTCAGTAACGACGCCACGTTCCCGTTTACCGGCGCATCAATCCCGTCTCACATCAGGGAAGGTTTCGCCGGGTCGCTGGCAGGATCCTCTGCATCTCCGGCGAAGATCAGGATTCCATGCACGGAGCACAACGGATAGGAGTCATCATCTCGATTCGCGAAATCATTCAACAATTGATAGCCAGCACACAAGACGACTTCATTTCCCTGATACGACTCCAGATTGATTACTGCGGCCTCAAGAAGGCCGACCTCGTCGGCAAGCAAGGGGATGCTGTCAACACCTTTCACCAAGGCCAACCCCGCTCGCGCATACAGTGATGGCACGAGTGCGGTTCCGCTGGCGCGGGCGATAGTGCCGCCGTCAGCATCGCTCAGTTGGGCAATTCTTTCTTGAGCATGCTCAATAACCCCAACAAGGGAAATCAACTCTGGAATGGCAATCTGAATAGCCTTCACGGGGGTCGGAGAATTCGATGGCGACTGAGATTCATCGCGTTTCCTACGACGTATCAAAAGGTACTCCCGGAAGGGCCTGCGGCGGGTCACTGAAGTCTCATTCAAATCCCCCTTGCCGCAGGAGACTGACGATATAGGGTTGCACACCGATAATCGCGGACACCTTGACATCGCTCCCGAAAAGCACCTGCTATTCGCGACGGACTCGCCCAGGATCCCGAAGCCCATATTCCAGCGCCTCTCGGCCCCGCAAACTCGATACTTGAAGTATCGACGAAAGCCCTTTCCATGTCGACCTGCTCAGCGACGCTTTACTTCACCATGCCTTATTTTTGCCATCAGCAATGCCGACGCAGACCCTGCTTTTGAGACTGTCCGATCAAGTGCCTCACGTTGCGCCCATGATGATCGACGCACCTCTGCGGCGGTGTGTTCTGCCTCCGCCGGGTGCAGCGAGTTACAGGTGCCCGCAACTGTTCGCTCGCAGTTCTCGGCCCCGCCGAGCCTAAGCTTGGCGGGGCCGAGAAGATCCTGCTCCCAAATTATGGATTCTCCGGGTGGGTGCCCTTTGCTACGCAGCTATCGTGCAGTCGTCGACTATCTCGTTCGACGTGGTTTGCGTACAGCGATTGCTATAGCTGTCCCGACGATGATTCCAGGGATGACCAGGAACCCGAGTGGCAACTTTGGTGCTGCGAGATGAGCCAGGTAGATACTGCTCACACTTGCGACGGCCGCGATGATAGACCCGATACGGTCGGGTTTACGATCCGGGGATTGCATTTGTGCTCCTTTTCAGCCCCATCGGTAACTGCCCATTCCGGCTACGCAGCCGAAGGCGCCGTTGAACCCGGCCGCGGCCCAGTCGACCGGCCCAGCCCACCAGCCATACGCGAGAGTCGCTCCACCTGCGCCTCCGCCCCACCACCCGCACTGTCTGACATAGTGATTGCGCAACACGCGGCCGCCCCAGTGCCGGAGAGCATAATAGGTGTGACGCACGAACGGGTGGCGTCTCGCCCAGTGACTGATCCGTCGGTGTACACGGTGCCAATAGTGGTGCCCCCACCACCAGCGTCCGTCGAGGTCGTAGTGGTTGAGCGGGTCGCCGTAGCCGTAGTCGTAGGCGTTGGCGCTGCCGCCAGGGACGGGGTCGACGGACAGGAAACGTCCGGTGGTTGCGTCGTAGAGGCGGACGCCCATGAGGGTCACGTTGTCGGGGGTTTCCGTGGAACGTTGTTTGCCGCCGAGCCAGCCGTAGCGAGTGGGGTCGGTGCCGGGTAGCAGGTTGCCGTATTCGTCGTAGGTGTTGACGACCGGTGTGGTGTTGTCCACGAGCGGGATCTGGGTGGCGATGTCGCCGTGGAGGTTGGCGAGTTGCAGGACGGCGTCACCGGTCGCGCTGGTGGTGGCGATCAGGCTGCCGGTCAGGTCCTCCAGGCTTCGGCTGATGGCGCCGTTGCCCTCCTCCGTCCAGTCCGGACTGTCGCCGTCGCGGCCGTAGTGACTGGTCTGGGTGGTGTCCGTGCTCCAGGTGCCGTCTTCAGCCTGCCTTTCGGTGGTTGAGGAGGCGAGTCGTCCGGACGCGTCCAGGTTCCAGGTCGTGCGCTTGTCGCTCGCGGTGATCTGGCGGACGAGGTCGTTGGCGTAGTAGGCGTTCTGGGCGCCGCTGGCTTGTGCGGTGGTACGGCCGAAGGCGTCGTACACGGTGCCGGAGGCGATCAGCCGGTCGGCGCTGTCGTAGGTGTAATTGACGGTGTTGGTGGTGGGAGTGCCGCCGTCGACGTCGTCGACCGTCGTGGTCAGCGAGTTGCGGTTGGTGTTGTCGTCGAACGCGTAGGCCCGATGGGTGGTGACGCCGCCTTCGGAGTCGTCGACCTTGGTCAGGCGACCCGCCGCGTCGTAGCCGTAGTCCTGGTAGGCGCCTCCGCCGGTGTAGACGGTGCGGCTGACGACCTGGTCGTGGATGTTCTCACTGGTGGATTCGCCCTGGACGGTCCAGCCGGATTCCCAGTGCCAGTAGCGGGAGGTTTCATTGCCGGTGGGGTCGAGGTCGAACTCGACGTTCATGTTCCACGGCAACACTTCCTTGTACAGGCGGCCGTCGGAGTCGTAGGAGCCGGTGACGTCACCGATGGTGCCCATCACCGAGTCGTGGATACGGCTGGGCAGGCCGGCGGGGTTGTCGTAGTCGTAGGTGACGGTCGAAGGCGCCGAGTCGGTGACCCGGGTCCTGCGGTCGCGGGTGTCGTACTCGGTCCGGGTGACGTTGCCCGCGCCGTCGTCGTAGGCGATCTCCCGACCGAGTTGGTCGGTGGTGTGGGTGATGGTGGCCGTGCCATTGGAGACGGTTGCTACGTCACCGCTCGTCGAGTCGTATGTGGTCGTCTGGGTCGGAACCGCGGTTCCGACTCCGCCAGTGACCTGTGTTTGCTTCAAGCGGCCTGCGGCATCGTAGGTGTTGGTCGTGGTGCGGGTGACGCTGTTGGCCGTTTCGCTTACCTTGGCAGGGTTGCCCCAGCGGTCGTACTCCGTGGTCTTGACCGGCAGTTCGGTGGGGTTGGAGCCGCCGCCGGTGATTGCGGCGACTGGGCCCGTGGAGCAGACGAGGTCCGCCCATTCCGGGCGGCCGGCGCATGTGCCGGTTCCGGTGGCTGACCAGTAGCTGGTCACCGTGGCGCCGGCGTCGGTGCCGGTGGACTTGGGCAGTGTGGTCTTGGTGACCCGTCCCTGGGCGTCGTAGCTGGTGGTCTTGGTCAGCTTCAGCCCGTTGGGATCGGTGTCGACACTGGTGGTCAGTCCCTTGACCCAGTCGTAGCCGGTGGCCGTGGTGCGTACGTCGCCGTCCGTCGGGTAGCCGTCGATCGTGGCGCCCACATTGGTGGTGGTCACCTGGTCGGTCACCGTGGCGGTGCCGTCGGTGGGGCGGCCTTCGTCGTAGCTGTTGACGGTGTGCTCACGCGCCGCGACCTGGACTCCGGCCGGGAGGTCGGGGCTGTCCGCGTCGCCGGTGAGGGCCTTGGTGAGAGTGGCCAGGTGCAGTGGCCCGGACTCCTCCAGCTGCCGCTTGCCGTCGGTCGAGTAGACCGAGACGGTGCCCAGCTGGCGGGCCCGCTCAGATGTGGAGTCGGACAGGATGCCGAGTTCGCTCTGTGTGCTGACCTGGTAGTCCGCGCTGCCCAGGGCCAGTTCACGGTTGGTTGCGGTCAGGTCGAAGACGGTGTTGCCGAACCGGTCGTACTGCTTGGTGGTCAGATGCCGGCCTGGCAGGCCGGTGTTGACCTCGCGCCCGGAGGCATCGGTGTAGGTGACGGTCGCCTTGTCGTAGTCGGCCGCGCCCAGATCGCTTCCGGTATGCGAGGAGGGAACCTGGTCGGCGGGGAAAATGGCAGCGGCGTCCGTGGGTGCGTCCGTCTGGCCCCACGTGGTGGCGTCGCCGGGCGAGACCTGGTTGGGGGCCTTGTCGCCGGACAGCGGCACCTCGTAGACGACGGAGGTCGTAGCCTTGCCGCCGTCCTGCTCGTCCTTGCTGCCCGCCTTCAAGGTCGGGCGGGAAGCCGACAGCAGCATCCCGTCGCCGGCCACTGAACTGCTGCCCGCCTTGCCGTACTCGAAGGTCCACGGCAGCTCACCTGGAGAGGTGAGCGCCGTGACACGCCCAGCGGAGTCGTAGCCGTAGGCCGTCTTCAGTACTGGGGAGATGCGCGGGTCCCACTGCTCACGCAGGAACCCCTGGGTGTCGTAGGTGTACTGGGAGACGACCGTGGCCGTCGCGGCCGAGGCACCGGGGTCGGTGGCCCACAGACGGACCTGCTTCACCTGTCCGTTGTAGTCGCCGAAAGCGGAACTCGTGGCGGTGGTGGAGGTCGCGTACACGTACTCCAGCATCCGGCAACCCTTGGTCGACGGCGTGGCCGCACAGGTGCCGGCCGACACCGCCGAGGTGGGAGCGATCACGTACTTCGGCCGGGCCAGCGTCTTGCCGCCCACCGTGGTCTTCTCCGAGATCACCGTGGTGGTTGACTGGTCCGTCGGCAGGAACGTGGTGGCCAACTGCCAGGTGGTGGCGGTGGAGTCGACCTTGCTGAACACCGACGTGGTGCCCTCGGTGTCCTTCAGGGTGAAGGAGCCCGTCAGCGAGCCGGTCAGCGTCAGGTCCTCCGCCCCTGTCTCCGGCTTCCAGCCGCCACTGCTGGTCGCGGTGAAGCCGGTCTCGTCGCCGTCCACGTCCACTACCGCCACCGAAGAGGCCGACGTCTTGCGCACGTATGCCCAGTCGCTGTCGGAGATCTCCGCGATCGTGCCGGCAGTCCACTGCGGTCCGAAGATCGCGACCTGCCCCTCCTGCTGGGTGCCGTTGGCGGGGCGCCGAGAAGAGGAGGACCGGGTCACCGACAGGTCGAACGCAGAGGCATCGGTGACCGACAGGCCGAAGTCACCGGTCAGCGTGTTCACACTGCCCGGACCGACCTTCTCATTGGGTGCTTGGCCTGCGTTGCGGTCCACCGTGATCCGGGTGGCCGGGGAGACGTCTGTGGTCGTGCCGTCGGTGAACACCGCGCGGACGTCGACCGGTCCGTCTTCACTGAGGGTGTCGGTGATGTTCCAGACCAGGGCCTCGGCATTGCCGCCGGTGACGGTCGCCGGCCAGGCAGTCGGGGTCGAGCCGTCACTCTTGCGGCGGATGTCCGCTGTGGGGATGTCCTGCCAGGTATCGGTCTCGCCCCGCCGGTACTGGTAGCGCACTCCGGTGTCGCTCGTCTTCCCCTGACCTGTCAGGTCGGTACGCCGCGCGGGACGGTCCCCGGCGCCGGGGGTCAGCAGGGCAGCGCCGGAACCGGCATAGAAGATATAAGCACTCCCCGTGGACACGTTGCCCGCCGCGTCCTTGGTGCGCACAGTCAGGGTGTGCTTGCCCGCGCGGAAGACCGGCTTGGCGGTGACCGCGCCGCCGGTGGTGGCCACCGACTGCCAGGTGCCGCCGTCCAGGTTCCACTGGGCTTCCTTCACATCGCTGGTCGGCGGGGTGAAGGTGAACGAGCCGGTGAAGTCGCCGTTGGCGTCCGCTGTACCCGACCACTGACCGGCCGGGAAGTCGGTGGAGGAGGCCGTGGTCGTCGCCGGCGCCGTCGTGTCGACCGTGAGGGTGCGGAAGGCTGACCAGGCGCTGTTCGCCGAGCCGTCCCCGGATCGTGCCCGCCACTTGTAGGTGCCCTGCGCCAGAGCCGCCGGCGTCCAGGTGGCCGTCGCGCCCGAGGCGACGCTGCTGCTGGAGCCGGACTGCAGCGCCGAGGTGCCGTTGGACGCCCAGACCTCGTAATCCAGCGTGACCTGCGAGCCGTCACCGTCGAGCGCCTTCGCCGACAGGGTCGGCGTGGTGTCGTTGGTGGCCCCCTTGTCGGCCGGCGATATCAGGGTGGGGACGTCAGGGATGGAGTTGTAGGTCACTGACACGTAGGGCGTGTTGGAGGCGGCGTTGCCGGAGTTGAACCGCTTCCAGCCATACGGGTCAGTTTCGTCCGAGGCTTGCAGCCCCAGGTTGTTGGTGCTGTTGCCGTTGCCGGCCCACACCTTCACCAGCGAGGTCACATCCGCGTTGACCCAGCCGTCGTTGCAGGAGCTGGAGAAGCCCTTGGTCTGCGTGCTCGTGGCGTACTTCGAGCCCCAACTCGGCTGGCTCGTCCAGCGGGTGCTCGTGGAGGCCGCCCCCGTGCCGTACACGTCCCAGCCCTTGGCCGTGCACGACCAGGAGTGGAACTCGTACAGGTTCAGCTTCGCCGCGGTGATCTGCTTCCCAGTGATGTTCTTCATCGGGAACGACAGGAACGAACGGGCTACCTGGCTGGAGCCGTTGTTGCCGATCTTCAGTTCGGTCGCGGCCGACTCGTCGGTGGTGTAACCCTGCTCGACAAACGTGTCGAAACTGCTGCCGACGTTGATGGACGGGTCGATGGTGACCGGGAACTGCGTCTTGTCATCACCAAGGAACCCGGCGTCCGGGGTCAGCGTGATGGTGATGGCGTCGCCGTCCTGTGCGACCTTCACCCCCACCTTCGCCTGATGGGTGTGTTCCCCGGAGTTCTTGTCCGTTTGGGCATCCCACATCACCGGAGAGGGCAAAACCCCCGCGCTCTTGCCCTTGGCGTCGGTGAAGGTGACCGATCCGTCCGCATGCGCTTTCGCGGTCAGCCCCTCAGCCTTCAGGCTGTAGGTGACGTCACCGGTGGAGTCGACGGCAGATCGATTCTTGAGCTCGAGGAACTGCTCATAGCCGGTCCGCGTGGACTCGATGAGCAGGTCGGTGGCCGGCAGCGCGTCCTTGTAGCGGGCGACCGTGTCATCAGTCCCCTCGATGGTGGGCTGCGGCAGGGCCCCGTACCAGCCAAGTTGAAGTTGCCGACCGGCACGATCCTCCACCGTGGCAAGCGGCACCGAGGCGGATGCACTCTTCTCGCCAGCGGCCTTCAGCCCCTTGGGCGCGGCATGCTTTCCGGCGAGAACCAGCCCCTGGGGGTGTCCCTTCGCCCTGATCGAACCGTCACTAGCCTGTTCCAACGACGGGTCGACGCTGTGCCAGGAGCCGTCGTCGCCCTTGAAGCGGATCGGTCCGGCGTACGCCTCCTCCGTGACCGTACCGTCCGGGTTCACGTAGGTGGTCGAGGTCTCCGTGCGAGCGTCGGTGGCCTCGATACGGCGGTTCTGAATCTTGGCCTTCAGCCGCGCAGCGGCAACGGAGGCCGCAGTGGCGGGACCCAGCTTCTTCGGTTTCTTACCGGAGGCCGTTGCGCTCTTGACGTTCGTTTGCTGCGGCAGAGCGACGGCTTGGCCCGTCGATTCGATGACCACGGCAGCCTCGACGGCCATCAGCAAAGTCAGCGCCGCAGCGATCGGGCGCAGACGTTGCAAGGGGGATACCTGCAGGTAGGGCTGCTCAGACCCTGCGGCCCTGTGCCGCGTGGGTCTGTGAAACAGGGATGGCATGTGAAGTCCTTTCCGGCGCAATCGCCTCGCCAGTCGGCGATCTTCACACGCAAATCACAATCTGTCATGACCCTTTCCATGGTCGACACTTGAACAATGATGCTTTTCTTATATACCTATTTGTCCCTCCATTCCGCGATCGGCTCCATGTTTACTTTGCTGTCGCATGACAAAGAGGTAGTCGCATACTCGATGTAATAGCCGCAATCAGACTCATACGCCTTGGGATAGTCTTTTGCCGATCTTGGGCGGGTCCGCAGGTCGCATTTGGGCGCGATTTACACGTCCATCGCCTCCCGACTGCCCGAAGAACTGGGTGGCCCTGCGCTGCTCCTCCTCGGAGCGGCGCAGGAAATCTGCGTAGGAGTCCGAGGCCAGCGACTGCAGGGCCTCACGGTGGATGAGCGTCCACGAGAAGTCCCCGCCGACGGCGCGGGCCGCAGCGCGCGCCCCCTCCTCGTACAGGTGGGACAACTGCCCGGCAACGAACGCTCTCGCCTCGGCATCGACGCGCCGCTGGAAGTCCGTGATGGCGACCTGGAACTGGGCGAGGAGGGCCGTGACCATCCGGGAGTGGCGTTGTTACCTATCGCGTCGATCACGGCGGTCTGCTCGGCGGCGAGGCGCTGCCAGGCATCTTCCAGCACTGCGGCGACACACGCGCCGCCACGGTGGCCACGTCCCCAGGGGGCAGCGGCGGGAAAGCGTAGGCCACTACCGCCGCCCGTGGTGGTACCGGAGATGAGCGGGCTTCAGCGGGGCAATAACCAGCGTGTCCCCGCCAGTTGGATCGTCAAGCGCGGGCACGTCCTCCATGGGCGATCTGTCTCTCCAGGCCGGTCAGGTTGTTGGACTGGTCGACGGTGACGACGCCGTCCACGGTCATGCGGAGCGGTTCGGCGAGCAGCTTCGCGCGCCGCTCGGCCAGGACCTCGTTCGCGACAGCGCGGGCGGAGTCCAGCCGCGCGTAGCGTGCATCCAGGTCAGAGGGGTCAGTGGTGGGGCCCAACTGAGCCAGCAGCCAGGCGCGTACAGCAACGTCCACAAGATGCTCCTGTCGTACGAAGTGAGGCCCGACACCGTGGCGGTGCCGAGCCTCACTGGTGATGTGCCGCTACCTACACACCTGCGCCCGCCGTCTTCGCGGCGCGTCGTCGCGGCTCCGGCTCCGGCTCCGGCTCCGGCTCCGGCTCCGGCTCCGGCTCCGGCTCCGGCTCCGGCTCCGAGGCAGGATCCGCCACGGTCGGTGTGTCTTCCGCCTCCCTGTCCGTGCCGATCGAGCCAGGGGCGTCCTTCTCCTCCGCCGCAGAGTGAACCTCCCCTGACCATGCGACCGAGTTCGGAATGAGCGGGGCGAGCCGCTCGGGAACCTCCTCCCCCGCTTCCAGTCGGATCGGGCCGTGCTCGGGATCTTGCAGGATGATCACGATGCCGGGGGCCTCCTCGGCGGTGATGACTCCCTTGCCGCGCAGCTCGATCGCCTCGGCGGTCAGGCCGTACTGGGTCTCGCCCCACTGTTCGCGGCGCGGCGGGATCATGGCCCACAGCGACTCCGGGGTCGTGCGCACCAGGTTGTCGCTGCTGTCGTACACCTGCACGTCGTAGGCGGTGACGGGCGGCAGGTTGTAGCTACTCAGGAGTGCTGTGTGCCCGGCATCGTGTCCCAGAACGCGCACTGGTGTTCCGTCGAGTACCGGTCGTCGTCAATCAGGGCACTCCTGCCCCCCGCCCGCAGCGACAGCGTCAGGCCCTTGCCCCTGTGATAGCCGGGCCAGACCGTCTGCCCGGCGACGGCCGGCCGGCCGGTCTTCGTGAACGCGCCCCAGTACCGCGTCATCTCGCGGGCGAGCCGGCGCTCGTCGGCGTTGAACAGCGGGGCGATGGGTGTGCCGTTGTGGAAGCTGGGCCAGATGTAGGCGAGTTCCGCGGCGTGGCCGGCCCCCCAGACGTAGCCGGGGATCTGCGTCAGGCCAGGGCCGGTCCGGTGGTCGAACTCGTACGCATAGGTGGGGGTGTACCGCTCGAGGGTCCGGGCGAGCGTGCGGAGCCCGCACCCTCCGATCCCCGAGATCATCCCCGAGTCGGTCATGATCCCGCCGATGAGGTACGCCGCGGTGTACCGGTCGGACGTATCGGGCCAGGGGTAACGGGCGAGGACCTCGTCGGCGCGGGCGCCGGCGGTGCCCTGGACGAAGGCGAGGTAGGCCTCCTTGCCCGCGCCTATGTAGCCCGCGGCGAAGGTGCGGCCCTCGTCACGGGTGGCACCGACGACCACGGGCACACGGGCGAACCTCCCGCTGTCCAGCGCCTCGCTCGCTCCCGTCGGGAACGTCGGAGTCCCGTCGACGAAGCCGGCCGAGAAGGTCCGGCTCGCGTCGAGGAGCGTACCCACCGAAGATGAGCGCAGACAGTCGAGGACGGCCGCCTGAGCCGTGCCGTCGCAGCCCGCCTGCCGGGCGAACGCCGTCCCGGCGGCCTCCGCCCGGGCCTGCGGCCCGCTGGGACAGGAACCGCTCTGGATCATGGCGCGGGCGAACAGCCCGCGCGAGCCGGGCGACACCAGATGACCGCAGACGGACCAGCCGCCCGCGGACTCGCCGTCGATGGTGACCTCACCGGGGTTCCCGCCGAAGGCGGCGATGTTGCGCTGCACCCAGCGCAGCGCGGCCTGCTGGTCCATGAACCCGTAGTTGCCGGACTCGCCGCCCTCCTCGGTGAGGGCGGGCAGGCCGAGGAAACCGAAGGCGCCGAGTCGGTAGTTGAGCGAGACGCCGATGACACCCGTCTCCTTGACGAGCTTCGACTCGTCGTTCTGTGAGCCGCTGCCGTTGGTCAGGCCACCGCCGTGGATGAAGACGTGCACCGGAAGACGGGCGCCGGCCCGCACGCCCGACGGCCGCCACACGTTGACGTCGAGGCAGTCCTCGGTCTCGCTGCGTGGTCCGTTGCCGCTGGGCAGTACGGGGCAGGGATTGCCGAAGTCGGCCGCCTCGCGAACGCCGGTCCACCGCGCCGCGGGCCGCGGCGGCTTCCAGCGCAGGGAGCCGGTGGGTGCCGCCGCGTACGGGATGCCGAGGAACCTCTCGACGCCCTTCGAGGTGGCGCCGCCCACAGCGCCCTTGTCGGTGGGCACCACGGTCGGCGCAGTCGCGGACGCCGTCGCGGGCAGCAGCCCGACGACGGCGAGGGACATGACCAACGCGCCGCCCAGGACAGTACGGATTCTGCTGGCAGTCATGGATGGGAACCTCTCTGGTCGGGTGCCGGCCGCGGCAGTGCGGCCGACGCCCTTGGTGGTGGGGGGATGGAGCCGGGCCGGGGCCGGCCCGGCATCAGACGCGGCTCGTCACCCGGCCGATGGTGCGAGCCGGGCGGTCAGCGGGTGACGTCGACGCCGCCGTGCAGGGGGAGCGTCCGCGACGAGGAGCCGACCCACACCTCCCGGTGCCCGGTGCCGAACACCCAGGCGTGGGAGGACGTGACCGGGTTGTGTCCGCCACGGTGGTGGACCGGGTGACCGCCGCGTGCGGCCGGCTACCGGGACTGTTCGAAGAGCCAGTCGATGACCACGTCGTTCTCGTACGTCTGGGCCCATGCGAAGTGGGGGCTCACCGGTGTCGTTCCGGGCGTGTAGCTCGTGAACAGGACGTGACTGCGCGCGGCCCGGGCCTGCCGTAGGAGCTCCCGCGACCGGGCCTCGAATTGCGCCTTCGGCAGATCGTTGGCCCACTCTCCGCGGCTGACCGGTGCACCGGCGGTCTCCAGCGCGTTCATCAGTGTCCAGGTGCCGGGTTTGCCGAACCGGCCCTCCCGGTAAGGGACGACCGGGTCGTCGACGGAGTGGTCGGCCCACATCGGAATGTGCGTGATCCTCTCCATGGTGGCCGCGTCGCCCCAGCCGGCCGTGGGCAGGGCGGCCGCGAACACCTCGGGTCGCTTCGCCAGCAGGCTGTAGATGCCACGCCCGCCTGAGGACAGGCCGACGACGTAGAGCCGGTCTGTGTCCACGTTGCGGAAGTGCTCGCTCACGAAGGTGTCGATGAGTTCGATCAGCGCGGCCTGGACCTTGACGTCGGTCCAGTCCGTGCCGTCGGGTCCGTCCATGGGACGGGGCAGGGGGATCTGCGGGGAGAGGACGAACGCGGGGTTGCGGCGCTGTCGTTCCGGTTTGGCGAACGTGACCGCGATCCGGCTGGCAGTGAGCTGGGTCATGTTGTTGTCCGCGACTTCGCCACCGCCGTGCAGGGTGACGACGAGCGGGTACCGCGTGTGCGTCTGAGGATTGCGTACGAATCCCTCGGGCTGGTACAGCCGGAAGTCCAGTTCGAAACCCGCGGAGTCGGTGAAGGAACCGGCGGCGAAGTCGTCGACCACGGGAGTGATGATGTCGTTGTTCCGGCTCGCGAACGGGCTGGCCTTGAGCACCGGTTCACCTCCCGGTGTGCGCACGTCCGCGACCTGTCTGACGGAGTAGGCGCGGTCGAGCGGAAGGGGATCGGTGCCGGCGGCCCGCGCATTGGAGTCGTTCGGGTCGAGCTCGACGATCAGACGGTCCCCCGGCCGTCCGGGATCGGATCGGTCGTCCACTTCGGCGGCGGTGTTGGAGTAGACCCGGGTCACCGTGCGAGCCGCTGTCTGCCCGCCCACAGTGGCCTTCACCTGGAAGGCGGAGGGCGGGATCACCCCGCCGCGTAAGTCGATGCGATGCGCGTACTGGATGGCGACGGCTGTCACCAGCCAGTTGTTCCTCGGCGTCACCCGCGTGACGAGATCCGTTCGCACGACCGGATTGAGTCCGGAGGCCGCCTGTCGTCCTTCGGATGTGGCTGTCGTGGTGTCGGCGGCCGCGGCGGTCGCCGTGCTCACGGCCGGCGCCGTGACCGCACCTGCCGTGGCGGTGAGCACCGTGCGTCTGGTGATCCCTCTCATGGGTCCTCGTCTCAGTCGGTGGGGCACCCGGACCAGGTGCCTCTGTGTGGATCCGGTCGCCCGGCTCCGGACTCCCGGAAGCGGGCGGCATGTTGTGGGCCTGAGCTGCATGTGCGGTGGCTGCCGGGAGTCCGCGGCCGGCGGCGGCTCCGCTCGGGCCCGGGACGCCGGTCACAGGGAGAAGGCGCCGGTTATCAGGGCGCCGACAGTCATGACGAGGGTGGTGGCGAAGGCCCAGCGGAAGATGAAGCGCTGATGTTCGCCGAGGGACACACCGCTCATGCCGACCAGGATGAACGTGGACGCGGTGAGCGGGCTGAGCGGGAACCCCGTGGTCATCTGGCCGAGGATGGCGGCCCGGGCTACCTCGGCCGGGTCCGTGCCGAACCCGTTCGCGGTCTCGGCGAGTACGGGCAGTACGCCGAAGTAGTAGGCGTCCGGGGTGAAGAGCAGGCTCAGCGGCATGCCGGTGACGGCCACCGCGACAGGCAGGTGCGACCCGAAGGAGTCGGGGACGACGGAGACGAGCGCCTCGGCCATCTCGTCGAGCATCTTGGTGCCGCTGAGGATCCCGGTGAGGACGCCGGCCGCGAAGATCATCGTGGTGACCAGGACCACGCTCTTGGCGTGCTTGTCGAGCAGCGCCTGTTGCTGTTCCCAGGTGGGGTGGTTGACCAGCACCGCGATGGCGAACCCGAGGACGAACAGCACCGGAAGCGGCAGCACTTCCTGAATCAGGCAGACCACGAGGGCGATGGTGAGCAGGAGATTGAAGATGTTCAGCCAGGTACGCGGCAGCGGCGGGACCCGGACGGTGCCGGGCCCGTCCCCGGGGGATCGGAGGGCCTGCCGCTCGTGCCCCTCGGCCGTCGTGGGAGTGGCCTGCCCCCTCGACTCGGCAGCCGCGGCAGTCGTGGCAGCCGTCGAAGCGGCGGGTTCACGGTCGTCCCACTCGTCCTCGTCCTTGCGCACGTCCGTGACCGGACCCCGCGGGGACAGCGCGCCGAGCCGGTTGCGCTCCCGGCGGCCGAGCAGGTAGGAGGCCACCAGCACCCAGGCGACGCCGAAGCCCATCGCGGGCAGCACGGGGTTGAAGACCTCGGAACTGTCCAGCTTCAGCGCCGCCATGGCGCGTACGGTCGGGCCACCCCAGGGGATCATGTTCATCACGCCCGCGCCCAGGCAGACCACTCCGGACAGCACCAGGGGGTTCATACCGAGTCTCTTGTAGACCGGCAGCAGCGCGGAAACGGTGATGAGGAAGGTGGAGGCGCCGTCTCCGTCCAGGGCCACGCACAGCGTGAGGACGGCCGTGGCGACGGTGATCCGCAACGGGTCGCCCCGCGCCACGCGCAGCAGACCGCGGATCAGGGGATCGAAGAGCCCGGCGTCCACCATCAGGCTGAAGTACAGGACCGCGAAGGCGATCATGATGCCGGTGGGGGCCACCTTGGACAGCCCGCCGAGAACCAGCTCGCCCAGATCGCCCGCGAAGCCGCCGATGAGCGCCGCCAGCACCGGAAGCAGGATCAGAGCGACCAGTACCGAGGCGCGTTTGGTCATGGTGAGCAGCAGTATGACGGCGATCGTGGCGAAGCCCAGGGCTGCCAGCATGGCGGCGCTCGCTTTCTCGGGGACGGCCCTCGGCGGCGGTGGGCGGGGCTGGGCGGGGACAGACCGAGGTGTTACGCGAGAGTTTCGAAGCACTGACGACTCGGTGTCCAGCATCAAACCGAGATCTGTTCATGCGATAAGCGCATCAATTCAAGCGGGTGCGCCCTACGCTCGTGGGCCATGGAGTCCACCACCCTGCGTCAACTGGCGGCGTACACGGCCGTCGCCCGGGCCGCGAGCTTCACCGCGGCAGCCGCGGAGATGCACGTGTCCCAGTCCTCGCTCAGCCGCGCGGTCGCGGACCTGGAGCGACTGCTCGGCGTCCAACTCCTCGAACGGGACACCCGTAACGTGCAGTTGACCGCGGCGGGCGTCGAAGCCCTGCGTATCGCCGAGCAGATCGTCAACGCTCACCGGGCGGGCATGAAGGAGCTCAGGCGATTCCTGCTCGGCGAGTCGGGAACAGTCGCCGTGGCGACCCTTCCCTCGGTTGCCGCGGTACTCCTGCCGCAGGTGATCTCCGACTTCCGCGAGCGTCGGCCGCAGGTGGCGGTACGCCTCCTCGACGGCCTGGAGCGGCTGGTACTGGACCGGGTCCTGTCCGGTGACGCCGACTTCGCGATCACCACCGTCGGAGACCCGCCCGAGCAGTTGGAGCACCGCCCCCTGGTCAGGGACCGCTTCGTCGCGGTGCTGCCGGAAGACCACCCGCTCGCCGACCGTCCCGAGATCGCCTGGGACGACCTGGCTCGTCAGCCGTTCCTGGCCGTCGGGCGCGACTCCAGCGTGCGTCGCCTCACCGATGCGGCGTTCGCCCAGATCGACGTACATGCGGTACCGGCGGCCGAGGCGGGCAGTATCGCGACGGTGGGCGGACTGGTGGCCGCCGGCCTGGGGGTGTCGGCGATGCCCGCCCTCGTGCTCCCGCTGATGGGTGCCGGGCCCGTCGTCTGCCGTCCTCTGGTGGACCCCGTGGTGCACCGGCGCCTGGACATCGCGCTGCGCGCTCGGCGAACGCTCCCGACCGTGACGGAGCGGTTCCTGGAGACGCTCGAGGAGTTCCGTCTCCAGGCGCGTCCACTTCCGCCCGGGGTTTCGTGGGCGTGAGGCCGCGTACCGGTACCGGTACCGGCCTTCCGTGATTCATGCGTTTTTCGCATCGATTGATGGCCATTTATTGCTCGACAGGCATTTCCGCGCTCCGGCAGTCTGAAGACGCCGACGGCCGCGCCGCACCGACGCGGACCGAGCTGTCGGGAACCCACGCGAACGGCAGGGCAAGGGAGTTCAGCAGTGTCGGACGACGAGCGGAACACCACCGGAAGCGGCCAGTTGCGCGGGCTGAAAGTGGTCGAGTTCGCCCATGTGGTGGCCGGGCCGCTGGCGGGCTCGATGCTCGCCGACCAAGGGGCCGACGTCGTACACGTGGAACCCCCCGGCACCGGAGACGCGGCCCGCGCCATGGGGCCGCAACGTGACGGTGTCCCCCTGTGGTTCAAGGTCGCCGGCCGTAACAAACGCTCGGTCACCCTCGATCTGCATCACGAGGCCGGCCGGACCGTCGCCCGCCGACTCGTCGCCTGGGCTGACGTCGTCATCGTCACCCTGCGCGCCGGACGCCTGCGCAGCTGGGGACTCGACTGGGACTCCGTGCACCGGATCAACCCCCGGGCCGTACTACTGCAGATCTCCGGCTTCGGCGCCACCTCATCACAGGCGGACGCCCCAGGCTTCGGCAAGATGGGTGAGGCGCGCAGCGGAGTCGTCCACCTGACCGGCTTTCCCGACGGCCCGCCCGTCCACACCGGCTTCTCGCACGGCGACGCCGTGACCGGCCTGATGGGCGCCTACGCCGTCCTGGCCGCCCTGCACCGCCGTGACCACGACCCCGATTTCGACGGCGAGTGGATCGACCTCGCTCTCTTCGAGTCCCTGTTCCGTCTCGTCGAGTGGCAGGTCATCGTCCACGACCAGTTGGGACGAGTGCCCGAACGCTCCGGCAACCAGCTGGCGGTCGCCCCCGCGGCCGTGATCAACACCTACCTCTCCCGAGACGGCGATTGGATCACAGTGACCTCCGCGACGCTGCGCTCGGTCCGCAACATCGCCCGCCTGCTGGATCTCCCCGAGGAGGAGTTCGCCACAGCTCAGCAACAGTACGACCGACGCGAGCAGTTGGACGAGAACCTGCGCAACTGGGTGGCGGAGCGAGGCACCGGCCAGTGCCTCGAGGAGTTCGCCCGCGCCGAAGTCGTGGCCTCACGGGTGTTCGACGCCGCGGACATCGCCGCCGACCCCGTGTACGCCGAACGCGAAGACATCATCACCGTCGACGACCCCGACCTCGGTCCGGTGCGCATGCAGGCGGTGATCCCGCACTTCCGGCAGCGGCCCGGCCGGGTCTGGCGGACGGGTCCCGCCCTCGGGCAGGACAACCACCTCGTCTACGGGCAGTGGCTCGGACTCAGCGAGAACGAGCTGGCCGACCTGGAGAAGAGCGATGTCATCTGAAGCGTCTTCGAAGAGGTTTGCCGGGGTGGACGCGGCAGCGGTCGACCGGCCCCCGCTGCGCTCCCTGCTCTTCGTCCCCGGCACCAGAACCGACTGGCTGCCCAAGGCCCGGGCGGCGGGCGCCGACGCGGCCATCCTCGACCTGGAGGACGCGGTGCCCGCCACCGGCAAGCTCGCCGCCCGTGCACAGGTGGCCGACGCCATCGCGCGGGCCGCCGCCGCGCCGGCGGATCAGGCGGGACGGATGGCGCTGTTCGTCCGTGTCAACCCCCTGGACGGTTGGGCGGGGGCCGAGGAACTGCGGGCGGTCGTACGGCGCGGGCTCGCCGGTATCGTGCTCCCCAAAGTCCGCTCCGCCCAGGACGTGAAGCTTGCCGACCGGCTGCTGGGCTGGTGCGAACAGGAACAGGGCCTGTCCCCGGGACAGGTCGCCCTGGTGCCCCTGCTGGAGACGGCCCGTGGATTGCGTGAGGCCTACGACATCGCCCGAGCCGTCCCGCGTATCGCCTACTTGGGCGCTCTCACCCCACCCGGCGGCGACGTGGAACGCGCCGTCGGTTACCGCTGGAGCCCTGGGGGAACCGAAACGGTGGCACTGCGCTCCCGCGTTCTGCTGGACGCCCGGGCGGCCGAGGTACCGTGCCCGGTCAGCGGACTGTGGACGCGCATCACCGACCTGCCGGGGCTCCGCGCCTTCGCCGAACAGAACCGCTCCCTCGGCTACGAGGGGATGATGGCGATCCACCCTTCCCATGTCCCCGTGATCAACCAGGTGTTCTCTCCCAGCCCCGACGAACTGGACCGCTGCGCAGAGCTGATAGCGGCCGTCGAGGCGGCACAGGAGGACGGGAGGGGCGCTGTGACCTTCCAAGGCGAGATGGTCGACGAGGCCATGGCCTCTACGGCACGCCTTGTTCTCGGACGACACAGGGCGCAGATTCGGATGACTGATGAACTCCCGCCGTCCGGCCTGTGATCACGAAACGCCGCCGCTGGTCGAGGAGGGATTCCTGGACCAGGACGGAGGGATGCTGTTCATCGGCCCCGAGACGGAACGCCGCTTCGGCTACCGGCACTTCATGGACCTCACCGCGGTGTTCACCACGGCTCCGGAATTCACGGTGCTCTCGGGACGTACCGAGATCGGCACAACCAATCCACGCTGCTGACCGAAGAGGTGGTGGGGCCTCGGCGGCTGCTCCTCGCCGGGCAGAGCTGGCAGGTGAGGTACTCGGCCAACCGGTTCAGCACCCACTCCGCGATCACCAGTTCCTCCACTCGGCCTGGACCTCCTGCAGCTGCATGGCCAACTCCTCTGCCAGCATGTCCAGTTCAGTCCGGCGAGCTTGTGATCCGCTCCAGCTCCTGCATACCCACGCCCTCCCCGCGACATCTCCCTACCGCCCCGGTGACGGCTGGTAAGAGCAGCACGGTCCTCGGCACGGCAGAGCCGACTCGGCTCGGACGATCCCGAGACGGACGCGGACATCATCCTCTCGGTCATGGCGGGGCTGGAACTCGACCACCTCTCCACCCCACTCGACCCGTCGACGACGCAGGCGATCCGCACCGCACTCCGCCGCACGATCACAAGGCTCGGGCTCCACGGCAAGGCCACGTGGCAGTAGGTCCGCCACCGGAGCCAACATCATCAGACTCAGCCAGTCCAGCTGGCCTGACAGTGAACCATCGGCTCGAGCCGGGCCAGTCAGCAAATTCCGGCAACTCTGCCGAGACTTGAGCACCTGGAGATCACCAACGTGACACACCCGCCAAGCTCAGTACCAGACGGAGAACGTGGCGTCGGCTCTGCCGGTGGCGTTGGAGATCGGGTCGATGCGCAGCACGTAGTCGTAGTGCCGGATGTAGCGGTCCGGGTAGTTGTGGGAGCGGAACGAGGACCAGGACGGGTCGGCGAGCCCAGCGGTCTTGTGGAAGGTGGCGTCCTGGGCGAACTTCGCGGTGCCGTCGTTGGCGTCCAGTCGCAGCTGGAAGTAGGCGTGCCGCAGGTAGCGGGTCGGGTCGGTGACGGACTGGAAGGAGACGCCGGAGGAGTCGGCCAGTCCGGGCACCAACTTCCATTGCGAGTCGGTGTAGGGGTCGAAGGGGTACGGGTCGATGCGGCCGAGGGAGTCGACCTGCCGCCAGTATCGGTCCGGGAAGTTGTAGGACTTCAGCCGGTTCCAGGCCGGCTTTCCCCACTTGGCGACCATGTTGTCGTACACCGTCTGGGGGATCGGCTTGATGTCGGCGTGCTTGGAGTTCAGCGGCTGGGTGTAGACGCGCCGGTCGGTGGCGGTCCAGGTGCCGGTGGAGAGGTCGCTGGTCTGCCAGGTGTAGAACAGCGCGTTGGCGTCGCCCCACAGGTACCAGGTGCCGGCGGCCTCGGCGAGGATCGGGCCCTCGATGCCTCCCTGAGGTGCCAGGCCCGAGGTGAACTGGGTGAAGCTGCCGGGATCGAGCGAGGTGGACTTCGCACCCGTGAGGCTGTTGTGGCCTTTGTAGTACAGGTAGTTGACGCCGTTCACGTCCTTCGCCAGGGTGGCGTCGATGATGTCGTAACCGGGGTCGAAGAAGACCTGCGGTGCCGTCACGGTCTGGAAGTCCGTCGTGTAGTTCACCATGATCACGTTGTGGCCGCTGCTGTTGACGGCCGAGTAGATGATGGCGTACTGGCCGCGGGAGGGGTCCCAGAAGGCGTCGGGCGCCCAGGTGTGAGTGGCCATGTCGTGCAGTTTCAGCAGGCGGTAGTTGTCGAAGGAGCGCAGGTCGGCGGAGTCCCAGACGTGGATGTACGGGCTCTTCTTGGTCCAGTCGGCCCTTCAGATTGGTCGCCATGACGACGTAAGTGCCGTCCTGCTTGGGCAGGATGACGGGGTCGCGCAGACCGCCGTCGCCTGCGGTCGGGGTGACGACGGGGTTGTTCTGGTTCAGCGGCATCCACTGCAGCGCGTCGGTGCTGACGGCGAGGTGCAGGCCGTAGTCCGTACCGAGGTTTCTCGGTGACTGGGTGAAGTAGGCCATCACGTACGGGGACGTCGTCGCGGCGCTCGCGGACTCGCTGCCGAGGGTCAGCAAGCCGGTCGTGGACAGCGGCACGGCCGCGGCCATGCCGAGGAACAGCCGGCGCGACGGGAGGGGGGTTGCGCTCATCTGGTGCCTCCGGGGCGCAGGAAGGTGCGGGCGGACGGAGAACCCGTGGGCGGCCCCGGCCCGGAGCCGCCCACGGGTTCGGTCCCTCGTCAGCTCCAGGGAGCCGCGGTGAGCCAGCTGGTGTCCTGGGCCCATGACGTCGTGGAGTCCCAGGCGTTGGAGCCGCCGTTGCCGGCGATGTAGACCGTGTAGTTGTAGTGGCGGAGGTACTTCGTCGGGAAGTTGGCGGACTGGAAGGAGGTGCCGACGCCGCTGTTGCCCGCGGTGGGGCAGAAGGTGGCGTCCTTGGCGAACGCGCTGCCGCCGTCGTCGAAGTTCAGGTTGAGCTGGTAGTTGTAGTGGCGCAGGAACTGGCCGGGCTTGTCGACGGACTCGAACGACAGGCAGGAGGTGTTGGCCAGGCCGGCGCGGACGATCCAGGTGGCGTCAGCCTTGTCGGTGGCCGAGCTGCCGGCGGTGATGTTGGAGATGACGACCTTGGTGTCGGCGTCGTTGTGACGCAGGTAGTGCGAGGTGCAGCAGGGCGAGGTCGTGGCCTGCAGGGAGATCCGGGAGCCGGGGGTCAGTGAGCCGGTGCTGGTCGAGCCGCTGTTGTAGCCGGCCGCGGTGATGTTGGCCTGGACGGCGTTCTCGGTGGTGTCCGAGGGGTAGCCCTGGGTCATGACGCCTTCGTAGAAGGTGCCTTGGGCCCACTTGCTGTTGTCACCTCCGATGCCGAGGATGATCGCGCCTTCCTTGTGCATCGGGTTGTAGCCGGAGGCGGTGGGGCGTATTCCGTTGTAGAAGGTGGACAGGCCGCCCGACTGGGCGTCGCCGCCGCGCAGGGCCCACTGGTTCGCGCCGCCCTTGAGCATGGCAGTCAGGAACCGGTGGTCGACGCTCGGGTTATTGGCGTTGAATCCGCGGTTGACCCCGGAGAAGAGACCGTTCTCCAGGTCGGCCATGACCCAGGGGCCGTTGCCGCTGCCCCAGCCCCAGCCCTTGTTGTTGCCGAAGTAGAGGGCCTCCATGTGGCCGTTGCCGGTGTCCAGGTTGTTGGTCTCGGCGTTGCCGTAATCGAAGCAGCAGCCGTCGTTGAAGTGCTTGCCGTTGAAGATCGCGTACATGCCCTCGGGCTGGTCGCCGGTGGCGATGCCGTTGGTGTTGTTGTTGCGGTAGCCGGTGCCGGGGGCGATGTAGACGCCGTACGCCTTGTGTCCGCCGACGGTGACCGGCGCCTCTACGGCGTTGGCGAGGTTGTCCGGCCCGCCGGCGGCTCCGCCCCCGGGTGCCTGGGTGAGGTTGTTGCCCTTGGGCGACTGGTCGTAGATGACGGTGATGACGCAACTGGTGTTCGCGCAGAAGGAGTCCTGCTGCGCGGCGTCGGCGTATCCGCCCGCGCTCAGCAGGCCGATGTCCTTGGTCGCGTTGTCGGAGGCGCGCTTGACCTGGTAAAGCGGGCCGTTGTACGCCCCGTACAGGGCGCGGGTGGTGCTGTGCGCGGCGACGCAGGGGGTGTTGCCCGCGGCGTAGATGTCGCACGGTCCCTGGGTGGCGGCCTGCGAGGGGGCGGCAGTGGCGGTGAGCAGGCCGGCGGTGAGGGCGGCGGTGGCTCCTGCCGCCAGCAGCGCGCGTCTGGCGCCTCGTATCCACTGATTCTTGATCATGAAGAACTCCTACGCAGAGTGGAGCGGAAGGTGAGTGGAACTCCCGGGTGCCGCCATCACGGCGGCAGCCCGGCCCGGCTGCTAGCTCCGGGGGCCGGCCAGGGCGGCGGGCGCCGTCGCCGGAGTGCGTTGGGTCCGTCGGAGGAGCGGCGGATTCCGCAGAGCGCTCTGTGAGACGGTCGGGTCAGCTCGTCACGCGGAAGGTGGCGTCGCCGCGTCCCGTCGCGGTGGTGATCGGGTCGAGGCGGAGCTGGAAGGCGTAGTGGCGGATGTAGTAGCCGGGGTGGTTGTACGACTCGAAGGACGACCAGGTCGGGTCGGCGAGGCCGGCGACCTTGTTGAAGGTGGCGTCGGCGGCGAACTGGGCGGAGCCGTCGTTGCGGACGAGCTGGAAGTCGTAGTTCTGGTGGCGCAGGTAGTAGCCGGGGTAGTTCACCGACTCGAAGGAGACGGTGCCGGTGCCTACCAGGCCGGGCCGCGGCCGGAACTGGGAGTCCTGAACGGGGGTGACGTTCGGGTCGATGCGCACGTCGAAGTTGGTCTGGCGCACGTACCGGTCCTGGAAGTTGTACGACTGGAGCCGCTGTGCCGGGGTGTTGGGCCAGCGTGCGAGGACGCGGCTCTCCTCGGCGGAGGTGAGGGCCATGATCGCGCCGTGGCGCTTGGCGGTGCCGCCCATGTCGTAGTTGGCCGCCGGCTGGAGCTGGTAGGTGCTGACGTCGAACGGGTTGGTCGTCAGGATCGGCCGGTATTCGCGTACGCCCTGGGGGCTGTTGTAGTCGATGTAGAGGGCCCACTGATTGGTGTTCTGGAACTTCATCCAGACCGGGCCTTCGACCACGTTGCCGGTGAGGCCGATGCTGGCGAGGTTGGTCCACGTCCCGAGGATCGAGTTGCTGCCCTCGATGTTGTTCTTGCCGTCGCCGGAGGCCCTCAGGTAGCGGTAGGGGCCGGTACCTGCGGGCACCTCGGTCATCTGGGTGTCGACGACCGCGGTGGTGCCGGGCGGGTCGATCCAGATCTGCGGGGTGGTGGTGAGGGTGTGGAAGTCCGTGGTGCGGGCGGCGTAGATGCGGTACTTGTTGATGCCGTTCAGCGTGGCGTTCGTCGCCCAGTACAGGACGTAGTCATTGGTCTCGGGGTTCCAGATCGCCTCCGGCGCCCACGCGTTCTTTCCGCCGGGGACCAGTGAGGCGGCGGGGAGCAGCCACGGGTCCGACCAGTTCACCAGGTCGGTCGACTCCCACACCACGAAGTTGGGGCTGCCGTTGGCGTACGTCGAGCCGCAGTTGATGCACAGGTCGGTGGCGATGATCCAGTACTTGCTGCCGTCCTGGGAGCGCACCAGTGCGGGGTCGCGCACGCCCTTCGTGCCGATCTTCGAGTTGAGGACCGGCTGTCCGCCGTTGAGGTCGTTCCAGTGCAGGCCGTCCGCGCTGTGCGCGACGTAGAGCTGCTGACCGGTCGCGGAGTCGCCGGTGAAGTGCACCATCAGGTAGCCGGGATCGGCGGCGGCCGCACGCTGGGGTGTGGTGAGGGCTTGGCCCGTGAAGAGGAGGCAGACGGCGAGCAATATCACCGTCAGCCGGGCGCGGAGCGCAGACATCGGATCTCCTGTCATGTGCGGGCGCCACCGCCGGGCGAAGGGGGAGCGGGGTGACGGGGGGGAACTTGGTCTCGGAGTGGACGGGACAGGACCCGGACACCGCGCCGGCCGGAAGGGGGGATCCAAACGGCGGTGTTTCACCGTTTCGCCCAGGACGCCGTGGTGACGGCGGGTCAGGCCGTGCGAGCCGTGCGTCCACCCAGGTGGGGGGGTTGCGACATGGCCGGGTGTCTGTGCTTCTCAGCGCCCGTGAAGGCGTTTCAGGTGGGCGGCGCTTCGACCGGAAGGCTTCATGACCGACTCACTGTCCAATCAGGCACGTTGAACGACATATCGAACACTGTTCGTGAAATCGGGCAGAGGCTAAATCCGAAAAAGAGGGCGCGTCAATACATCCGACACATCCGATCCACCGAACGCACAGATGAGCGATCCGGCACTCCCCCAGCCCCCTGGCCCGGTTCATACGAGATACACCCCGTCCGCTTCCGGGAGGACGACGGCCGCCAACCCGCATTCGCAGAGCGGTACATGGCCCGTCCGCAGGTCATCGTGTACCGGGGCACGGAACTGCGCCCCCGCAGCACGTAGCCGCAGGACTACGGGACGAACCGACAGCCGGTAAGAATTTGTGTCACACGGCTAGACACAAGCAGCGTCCATATCCGTTAATCCATCCCATGTGTCAGCGAAGATCCGTTCCATATTTCGGACGACGTTTGAAAAGTCGAACCACGTGAGGAAGGTGTGGTCGGCCTGTCGGCCATAGGGCGCCACGTCGGAAGCACACAAGTCCGTGACGCGCCACGCCCGACCGTCGGACGTGTGAGCCGGCACGTCAGGAGTCCAAGCAGTCGCTCTGCCGTATCGAAAGGCTCAAGATGTCTTCCTCCGTCAGCAGGCGTCGTCTCCTGCAACTGGCCGGGGCCACCGTGGCCGGCTCTGCCACCGGATCCTTCATCGGCGCGTCTTCCGCCCAAGCGGCCGTGGTCCCCGCGAGGACCGACATCGGGGTCTTGGCGCACCCCTTCGCACTCGGCCAGGTCCGACTCAGTGCGAGCCGGTGGCTGGACAACCAGAACCGCACCCAGAACTACCTGCGGTTCATCGATGTCGACCGGCTGCTGTACAACTTCCGCGCCACCCACAAGCTGTCCACCAACGGCGCGACCGCCAACGGCGGCTGGGACGCGCCGAACTTCGGCTTCCGCACCCACATCCAGGGGCACTTCCTCACAGCATGGTCACAGTCGTACGCCGTGACCGGGGACACCACCTGCCGGGACAAGGCCACCTACATGGTCGCGGAACTGGCCAAGTGCCAGGCCAACAACAGCGCCGCCGGTTTCAACCCCGGATACCTCTCCGGCTACCCCGAGTCCAACTTCACTGCTCTCGAGCAGGGAACCAGTGGCGAGGTGCTGTACTACACCATCCACAAGACCCTCACCGGCCTGCTGGACGTATGGCGCCACATCGGCAGCACACAAGCCCGGGACGTGCTCCTCGCCCTGGCCGGATGGGTCGACTGGCGCACCGGCCGGCTGACCACCCAACAGATGCAGACCATGCTGCGCGTCGAGTTCGGCGGCATGAACGCCGTGCTGACCGATCTCTACCAGCAGACAGGCGACGCGCGGTGGCTCACCGCCGCCCAGCGGTTCGACCACGCCGCGGTGTTCGACCCGCTGGCGGCCAACCAGGACCAGCTCAACGGAATTCACGCCAACACCCAGGTCCCCAAGTGGATCGGGGCCGCCCGGGAGTACAAGGCCACCGGCACCACCCGCTACCGGGACATCGCCACCAACGCCTGGAACATCACCCTTAACGCGCACACCTACGCCATCGGCGGCAACAGCCAGGCGGAGCACTTCCGCGCCCCGAACGCCATCGCCGGCTATCTGACCAACGACACGTGCGAAAGCTGCAACACCATCAACATGCTCACCCTCACCCGGGAGCTGTTCACACTCGACCCGAACCGCGTCGCACTGTTCGACTACTACGAGCAGGCGTGGCTGAACCAGATCATCGGCCAGCAGAACCCGGACGACGACCACGGCCACGTCACCTACTTCACCCCCCTCAAGCCGGGGGGCCGCCGCGGTGTCGGCCCGGCGCTGGGCGGCGGCACCTGGAGCACCGACTACGGCACCTTCTGGTGCTGCCAGGGCACCGGCCTGGAGATGCACACCCGGCTGATGGACTCCATCTACTTCCACAACGACACCACGCTGACCGTGAACATGTTCGTGCCGTCGGTGCTCACCTGGACGGAGCGCGGTATCACCGTCACCCAGACGACGACCTACCCTGTCAGCGACACGACGACCCTTCAGGTCACCGGCAGCGTCAGCGGAACGTGGGCCATGCGCATCCGTATACCGAGCTGGACCACCGGGGCCACCATCAGCGTCAACGGAGTCGCGCAGAACATCACCACCACGCCCGGCAGTTACGCCACCCTGAACCGCTCGTGGACCTCCGGCGACACGATCACCGTCCGCCTGCCCATGCGGATCGGCATCCGACCGGCCAACGACAACGCGAACGTCGCCGCGATCACCTACGGCCCGGTGGTCCTGTCAGGCAACTACGGTGACTCCACGCTCAGCTCCCTCCCTGCGCTGACCACGTCCTCGATCAAACGGACCAGCAGCAGTTCACTCGCCTTCACCGCCACCTCCAGCGGCTCCACCATCAACCTGGGCCCGTTCTACGACGCGCACGGCTTCAACTACACCGTCTACTGGAACACCACCGGCAATACCGTCCGTCTCGTCAACGCGAGCAGCGGTCTCCTGCTGGGCATTCAGAACATGTCCACGTCCAACGGCGGCCGCGCTCTGCAATGGACGGACAACGGCACCGCCGACCACAACTGGGAAATGATCACTGATGGAAGCGCGGTCCGCTTCCGCAACGCCAACAGCGGCAAGATGCTCGGCGTCCTGAACATGGACACGGCAGACGGCGCGACCGTTCTGCAGTGGTCGGACAGCGGCACCGCCGATCACAAATGGACCCTCCTCGACCAGGGCGACGGGACCTACAAGATCCGCAACGTGAACAGCGGCAAGCTGCTCGCCATCGCGGGCAACTCCACCGCGGTCGGCGCGTTCGCGGTCCAGGACGCGGACGACGGCACCACCGACAACCGCTGGCGCATCGTGCTGAACTAGCGTCCGTCGCCGAAGGAGGGCTTGGTGTCGGCGTACGGGCTCAGGTGCAGAGGTGCGTACGGGTTGATGTGCAGAGGTGCTTCGGCGACACGCTCGGTTTCCTCCTCGCCGTCGCCGTCGCCGTCACCGTCACCGTCACCGTCACCGTCACCGTCACCGCCGCCAGGGTCCACGACTCCGCCGCCGGCACCCATTCCTGAGCAAAGTCCGCGAGCACCACCCCACCATCACCAAAACCTGGGCCGACAACGGCTACAAGACCTTGAACTGCGTCGGCCAGCGTCATCTCGCTGTCGGCCTGCTCAGGTCCGTTGATGAAACTCTCCGCGAAGACGAGCAGCGCGCGCAGCAGGCGGTCCGCCTCCGGGGCGGGCAGTCCTGCTCATCCCGCACCGCAGCGACGCGGCCGACGAGGGCGCGCCGCCCGGCGGCTGTCGCAAGATCCTGGCGATCGTGTGCGACCTCTGCAGCCGTACCGGCCGCCCTACCCGAACTGCCCCCTGACGCCCCGTCAGCCCGCCAGGCTCGAAACTACGCTCCTGACCAGCGGGAATGGTGAAGCCCCACGCAGTACCAATACTCCAGTCTGGTTTCGCGATCTATCCGGCAGGTTCGTCGGCGGACCTTGCTCAGGTGACCGTGACCTTGATCGTGTGCCAGCCGGTTGCCCCGTCGGGAAGCGGCTTGTGTGCCTGCCCTGTCTGCACCTGGCCGGTGTGGTCGATGGCGCGTACTTGCAGCCGATGCTTGCCGGGCGTCGCCTGCCACGGCCAGCTCCACTGCCGCCAGGTGTCCACCGACGGCACGGCTGCGAGCATTGCTTGCTGCCATGGCCCGTCATCCACACGGACCTCCACCGCGCTCACGCCATGATGCTGCGCCCACGCCACTCCGGCCACCATTGCCGGACCCCGCTCCAGCCGCTTGCCCGCGGTCGGTGTGTCGATCCGCGACTGTGTCTTCACCGGAGCCAGCGCCGCGTAATCCCGCCGTACCCAATAGGCGCTGAAGTCCGAGAAGCTGCTCAGCTCCAGCTCCGTCAGCCACTTCGTCGCCGATACGTATCCGTACAGCCCGGGCACCACCATCCGGACCGGAAACCCGTGTTCGACGGGCAGTGGCTCCCCGTTCATCCCGACCGCCAGCAACGCGTCCCGCCCGTCACGCAACGCCGCCGTCGGCGTACCGGCCGTATAGCCGTCCACGGAACGGCTCACCACCTGGTCCGCCCCGTCATCCGGCTCGACTTCGTCCAGCAGATCCTTGATCGACACCCCCAACCACCGCGCGTTGCCGACCAACTCGCCACCGACCTCATTGGACACACATGACAGTGTGATGTACCGCTCCACCATCGGCCGTGCCAGCAGTTGTTCGTACGTCAACGTCAGCGGCCGTTTCACCCGGCCATGAATCCTCAGCCGCCAGTCCTTCGGTTCCATCTGGGGCACCGTCAACGCGGTGTCGATCCGGTAGAAGTCCGCATTCGCGGTCACGAACTTCGTCACTCCGGGCACGCCGGCGGAGACCTTGGCGGGCAAGAGCGGTGCCGGGCTCGACGGGGACGGAAGAACCACCGCGGCCCGGGCCGCGGCCACACGCTGTGCCCAGAGCCGACGTCCGCCCGGTACGGCCACCGCAGCCGCACCGATCGCCCCGTACGCCAGCACGAGAAACCGTCTCCGGCCCGGTGGCTGTCCCACACCGTCCACCACCGGGACGCCGGTATCCGACGACGGCAGACGGACGCCCTGCACGGGGGCGGGGACTTCCTGCGCCGCCCCGCCCCCGTCCGGGCCGGTCTCGTCGCTCAGGTCCCGCGCCGACACCACCGCACGGCGCGGCAGGGTGCGACGCAGCAGTGCCAGAAGGCCGGCGGCAGCCAGTGCACCGGCCACCGACGGCAGCGGGTACGCCCACGTGGCGCTGGAGCGGGTCGCTGACGCGAGTACGCCGATCGTCCCGAACACAGCGACCCCGGCCAACCCGTACCCGAGCCGGCGCATGGCCATGACACCGATGATCGCGGCGAAGACCGCCAGCACCAGCACGATTCCCGCCTGCAGCGCCAGCTTGTCGTACGTGTAGAACACCGTGACCGCGAACTCCTTGACGGGAGTCGGCGCGGCGTCCACGGCGACGCCACCCACCGCCACGAGGGGCGCTGAGGGCCCACCCGTCGCGGCCGCCACCAGCTCACCGACGCCCAGGGCGAGCGCGGTGGCCGCGACGCCGGCAAGCTCGCCGTACCACTGTTTGAGTGGTCGTTCCGGGGCCGGCAGACCTGCCTCCTGAGCCTCCGCGCCGGCGCCGGACAGCTGTTTGGCGCTCATCGGCCGACCCGGCGTCGCCGGGCGATGCCGACACCCAGCACGACCAGACCGACGAGCGCCACGATCGGCCCGACGACCGCCCACAGCGTCACGCCGCTCATCGCCGAGCCCTTCATGACGTCAATTCCCTGCAAGGTCCAGGTCACGCCGAAAAAAAACAGCAGGACGCCGAGGACGAGGACGAGCCAGTTCTTCTTCATGGGGTACCTCCAGATGCGGACCGGGGTTCTCTACAACGAGCGTGACGGTTCTGTGGCCGCCGCGGCGACAACGCTTGGTTGGACCCCGTTGTCCACCGATCGACGTACGCACGGCTCCACCGGTGCGTGGACGTTCCCCGGCGCCGAACAGGGCACCTTGAACATGGGTGTTCGTAGACTGGCGGCCGGATCACGGCGAGCGAAGGTGGGCAGGAGGTGGCAGTGCGCAATATCGTCGACTTCGGGTTCCGCTACCGCGTCGGATGGCATGTCCTCGTCGGCGCCGTCGCGATACCTCTTGCCGTCGCCATCGCGGCCGACGTCACCGTGGCGCTCGGGCAACGCATGCTCGCTCTCATCACGCTCGCCGTCATCGTCGCCTGGTACGCCCTGGTCGCTCCGCATGCCATGGAGAACCGCGACGAGCGTTGGGGCGCGGTCTATTTCGCTGCCCTGGCGGTCGCGTTCCCGCTCCTGCTCGCCATCGCCCCGATCGGTGGCGCACTGCTGTTCGCGCTCTGCCCGCAGCTGTTCGTGATGGTCGCGAGGTGGCGCGTACGCCTGCCACTGCTGTCGATCCTCTACGCCGAACTCGCCTGGGCCATGCTGGCGAGGGTCGGCATCAGCCGCTACACGCTGGCGATGGCCGGCGTGACCGTTCTCGTACCCATGACCGTGACGATCCTCGCGGGCGCCTATCTGACCGGCATCCGCGAGCAGAACCGCAAACGGGCCGAGCTGATCGAGGAACTGACCCGGACCCGGGCCGCACTGGAACGCGCGGGCCACGAGGCCGGCGTCCATGCCGAACGTGAACGCCTGGCCGCCGAGATCCACGACACCCTGGCACAGGGCTTCACCAGCGTCCTCATGCTCGCCCAGGCCGCGCGGACGACCCTGTTCCGTGATGCGACAGCCGCGGACGGTCAGCTCGACATCCTGGAGAAAACCGCCCGCGAGAACCTCGCGGAAGCACGTTCGCTGATCGCCGCGTTGGCCCCGGTCGATCTGACCGGCCGCGGCCTCGCGGATGCCCTGGACCGGCTCGCCGCCCGGCACACCCGCGACACGGGGACGCACGTCGAGGTGTCGATCGTCGGCGAGCGGTCCGGCGCGCCCACCGGCACCGACATCGCCCTGCTGCGCACTGCGCAGGAGGCCCTGACCAACGTCGGCAAGCATGCCGACGCCACGAAAGTACGGATCGAACTACGCCATTACCACGGCCTCGTGGCACTGGCAGTGACCGATGACGGCCAGGGCTTCGCACCGGCCGTCATCGGGGGTGGATACGGCCTGCTCGGCATTCGCACCCGCGCCTCCAGCCTCGGCGGAACCTGCACGGTGCAATCGACTCCTGGCCAAGGCACCACAGTGCGGGTCGAGCTGCCGCTGACCCCGGCCGAGCAGGCGGCGCGTAGCCTGCAGCTACTACATGATCTCGGCCCCACACCCGACCACTGAGCGGGCGGAACCAGCTCGATGACTGTCCACATCCTGATCGTCGACGACCATCCCGTCGTACGCTTCGGCCTCCGCGGCATGCTTGAGGCCTACGACGACCTGCGGGTCGTCGGCGAGGCCGGCTCCGGCGACGAGGCGATCGTCCTCGCCGCCGCAACGCGCCCGCACGTCGTCCTGATGGACCTGCGGATGCCGGGTACCGACGGCGCCACCGCGACGGCGCGCATCCGCCAGGACCACCCCGGCATTCGCGTGCTCGTGCTGACCACCTACGAAGGCGACGCCGACATCCTGCCGGCGATCGAGGCCGGCGCCACCGGGTACCTGCTCAAGGACACCCCGATCGGCACCCTGACCGACGCCATCCGGGCGGCCGCCCGCGGCGAAACCGTCCTCGCCCCGCCGGTGGCCACCCGGCTGGTGACCCACATGCAGGCGCCGTCCGGGGAGCAGTTGACCCCCCGCGAGGTTCAGGTACTCGGCCTCGTCGCGCGCGGTCTGTCCAACAGCGAGATCGGTCGGCAGTTGTACATCGGCGAAGCGACGGTGAAGACACACCTACTGCGAACGTTCGTCAAGCTGAGCGTCAACGACCGCACCGCAGCGGTCACCCTCGCTCTCTCCCAGGGCATCCTCACCTCACCGCACCACTGAGCGGTGTGCAAGCTGAAGTTGCTGGTCACGGGTCTGGTGTGGACCTGGGCCGGCTACCGGGCCAACGCCACCCCGGCCGCCGCACTCACCACGATCGCCAATCCCCTCCAGAGGCCGACAGACACCTGCATCCGACTTCGCGAGGACGTGGCGCCCGCAGAATGGAGGAAGGCCATCGCGGAAGCAACAGATCAACTGTGCCTTCCCACAGTGGACGCGCGTGCGCTGAACGGCCTCAAGTTCAGCGCGGCACTGCCGACCCGGCTCGCGGAGGCCACCCTCGCCGCACGGCTCGCGGATCTGGACGGTGCGGCGGCCGCGCTCAGAGGACGGACCAGGTTCACAATTCTAGGGCAGTGACTTGGGCATCGGTCATCCAGAAGCCAACGGACCGACAACGTGAACCGGCTGCTCCAGAAGATCAGGCTCGTACGTCCCGCTGCTGAACTTCCTTGAGCACTCCGGCCACCGTCGCGAAGTCGTTGTCCACGTGGAGAACGGTGTGCCCGTGGTGTACAGCTGTCGCACACACCAACAGGTCGATCGCTCCAGCCGCGCGATGCTGGCCCCGCTGGGTCAGTTTGTACTGGGCGGTGTCGACCCAACGCCAGGCGTTCTTCGGAACCGGCGAGAGCAAGCAGAGCGCATCCAGTTCCTCTGCGAGCTCATCCCGATGGGACGGGCTGGTTGCCGAGTAGAGAAATTCGGCACGCGTCGGCTCGCAGAGGTGGAACACCCCGGCGGCAATGTGTCCCTCCCAGGGACGCAACGCACCTGGGGTGCGAAACAGGTGCCACAGAGCCGAGGTGTCCACCAGATACGTGATCACTCGAAGGCCTCGCGCCGCGCACGCTTCTCCGCGTCATGCGCCGCCGCGGCTTGCTCGAACTCACCACGCGCACCCCGCGCGGCCAACTTCTCCGCAGCCTCAAGCCGCTTGATCCGCGCCACGTAGTCCCGAAGGGCCGCGTTCACGGTCTCCTTCTTCGTCGTGACACCCATCAGCCGCATGGCCTCGGCCAGCGCCTCGTCATCGAGATCAATCTGCGTGACGGACATCGGACACCTCCAACATCCACAATGTATGTACCCAAGATACATCACCAACATTGGGCGCGCCCATCGACCACATCAGGGCGCCCTAGAACTGCTGAATCGACCCACAAAGCCCTGACCGCACCACACGGGCCCCGACCCGGAATCCTGCGGACAGGGACTGTGCGACGGGGGACTCGACGCCACGTAGGTGGGCAATCTCCGGAATCCCAGCAGCACGCGGTGGCGGTAGCCCTCCGGCCGGCCGCCCCACCCGCCCAGTCATGCCGGTATGGGCAGCAACGGCCGGATGACCTGTCATTTGGGGATTCGGGCCATGCCGCAGCCGAGGACTACCCGGATGGTCGCCTGGGCCTGAGGCTGGCCGCGCTTCAGCGAGGCAGCAGGACCTCGACCTGCCTCCGGATGTCCTGCACGATCTCCTCGACGCTCAAGGCGATGTTCACGCTCACCGCCATGCTGAGGAACATCACGGCGGACACGATGTGTGCCAGCGTCGCGGCGTCGCCCTCTGCGACCCGTTCGTCTCGGCGCAGCACGGCGGCGACGGCCTCCTCGGTCTGCGCGACGATGGCGAGTGCTGCGCCGTGCCGGGGCTCCTCGGGGTCGCCGAAGACCATCTCTCGCAGGTAGGTGCGTCCGTTGTCGATCTGGACGCGGTTGCACTCGACGATCGGCCGGACGATCGCCAGCACCGCGTCCAGCACGCCCGGGACGGTCTCGGCGTCCGCCCGGCCCTGCTCAAGTGCTTCGACGTACTTGGCGTTCTGGACAAGGAGGAGGAGTTCGCCCTTGGTCTTGGCATAGAGGAACAGCGTCCCGGTGCCGATGTCGGCCTTGTCGGCGATCTGCTGGGTCGTGACCTCATCGACGCCGTGTTCGGCGAACAGTTCACTGGCGGCAGCGACGATGCGGTCGAGTTTCTCCTGCTTGTTCCGCTCGCGCCGTCCGACCGACCGGGAGGCGACAGACATGGGTGGTGTCTCGTACGTTCTGTGTCGCCCGTCGCGGTTGCGGCGGGTCAGCTGCTGCCGATGACGGCCTTGCCGCGGATGCCGCCCTGGGACAGGGACTGCAGCGTCTGCGGAGTCTGGTCGAAGCCGACCACCTTTCCCACGACCGGACGCACCACGCCCTGGTCGACGAGGGTGGTGATCTGGCGGAGCTGGTCGCCGCTGGCGTGCATGAGCATGAACTCGTACGTCACGCCGAGCTTCTTCGCCTGCCTGCGGATCTTGCGGCTCAGGACGGCGACCCCCAGGCGCAGCAGCGGGTTGAGGCTGGCCTCGCGCGCGAAAGTGGGCTCCGGGGGACCAGCGATCTCGATGGCCTTGCCGCCGGGCTTGAGCACCCGCAGGGACTTCTCGAGAGTCTCCCCACCGAGGCTGTCCAACACCAGGTCGTAGCCGGTCAGGAGCTGCTCGAAGTCCTGGCTGCGGTAATCGATCACCGTGTCCGCGCCGAGCGCGCGCACGAAGTCCGCGTTGGAACCGCTGGCGGTCGTGGCGACGCTCGCGCCGAGGTGTGCGGCGAGCTGGATCGCGATCGAACCGAGCCCGCCGGCCCCGGCGTGGATGAGAACCTTGTGCCCGGGCCGCACCTTCCCGCGCTCCACCAGCGCCTGCCACGCCGTGAGCGCCACCAGCGGCAGCGAGCCCGCCTCTTCCATGCTGATCGAGGCGGGCTTGAGCGCCAGGTCGCCCTCCGCGACGGCGATGCGCTCGGCGAAGGTGCCGATGCGGTCCTGGTCGGGCCGACCGTAGACCTCGTCTCCGGGCTTGAAGCCGCGAACCGCCGTCCCGACGCTGATGACGGTGCCCGCGACATCGTTGCCCAGGATCAGCGGCAGCTTGTAGGGCAGGATCTGCTTCAACTCACCGGCGCGGATCTTCTCATCCAGCTGATTCAGCCCGGCAGCCTCCACCCGGATGAGCACGTCGTGCTCCCCCACGGTGGGCTCGGGGACGTCCGCCTCCCGCAGCGGCTCCTTGTACTTGGTGACGACGAACGCTCTCATGGGGCACTACTCCTTGTCTTCATCCGATTTATCCAGGTGTGAGGTCAGATCAGGACCGGTCGGTCCCGGGGCTCCAGTCCCGCTCCACCTGCCCGCAGCCGACCCGGCCGGGGCGGCCGGCGTCAGGCGACGCTCAGGACGATCTTCCCGGTGGTGCGGCCCTGCTCGCCGATCTCGTGCGCCTTCGCGGCCTCGGCCAGCGGGACGACGGTCTCGACCACGGGCGTGAGCGCACCCTGCTCGGCCAGGGCGGCGATCTCGCGCAGACCCAGGTGGTCGGGCTCGACCAGAATCCACACCGCCCGCACGTGGCCGGGGACGTCGGCGGGGACGTCGGCGGGGCCGGGCAGGGTGATCAGCCGGCCGCCCGGGCGCAGCACCGTCAGGGACCGCTCGGCGTTCTGGCCGCCGAGCCCGTCCAGCACCACGTCCACGTCCCCGACGGCGTCCTCGAAGCGGACCGTGCGGTAGTCGATCACCTCGTCCGCGCCCAGCTGCCGCAGCAGGTCGTGCTTGCCGGCGCTGGCCGTGCCGATTACGTACGCGCCGCGGGCCTTGGCGATCTGCACGGCCAGGTGGCCGACCCCGCCGGCCGCCGCGTGCACCAGCACCCGCTCACCGGCGCGCACCTCGGCGGTGTCCACCAGGGCCTGCCAGGCGGTCAGTCCGGCCAGCGGCAGCGCCGCCGCCTGCACGTGGGTGAGGTTCGCCGGCTTGGGCGCGAGGTGGCGGGCCGGGGCGACGACGTACTCGGCGTAGGCGCCGGCCTGCCGCGGGAACAGCGGCATGCCGTACACCTCGTCCCCGGGGCGGAACATCCCCACGCCCGGTCCGACGGCCTCCACGGTGCCGGAGACGTCCCAGCCGACCACCGGGATCTCGCCCCACGCGACCATGGCCCCGCTGGCCCGGGTCTTGAAGTCCACCGGGTTCACACCGGCCGCGTGGACCCGCACCAGGACCTCGTTCACTCCCGGCTCGGGCCGGGCGACCTCACGCTCCACGAGCACTTCCGGTCCGCCCCACTGCTCCACGACTACCGCACGCATGTTGTCCGCCTCACTCTTTCTTGTCTTGATCGGATACCGGCCGCCCGGGCCCTTCCCGGCGCGACGCAGTCCACGATCCGGCATCCGCCCCCACCATGGCGTTGGCCGTCTGGCCACTATGTGACAGGATCTGGCCATGAGTGAGATGCCGTGGCCATACACCGACCCGAGCGCCGACGCGGCCGGGCGGCACCGCATCGCCGTCCTCGCCCTGCCCGGCGTCCCGCCCTTCGAGCTCGGCATCCCCTCCCGCGTCTTCGGCAGCGTCATGGACGCCGACTCACGCCCGCTGTACGAGGTCACCATCTGCACCGCCGACGGCGCCCCGGTCCTCAGCGACGCCGGGTTCACCGTGCAGCCCGCGGCCGGTCCCGAGGCCCTGGCCGCCGCGGACACCGTGATCGTCCCGCCCACGCACGCCATGCCCGAGCTGGGCCGCGGCGGCCCGCTGCCGCCCGAGGTCACCGCGGCCATCGCCGGCATCCGGCCCGGCACCCGCCTGGTGTCCATCTGCGCCGGCTCCTACGTCCTGGCCGCCGCGGGCCTCCTCGACGGCCGGCCCGCCACCACCCACTGGCACCTCGCCCCCGAGTTCCGCCGCGCCTACCCCCGCGTCAAGGTCGACGAGGAGGTCCTCTTCGTCGACGACGGCGACGTCCTGACCTCCGCGGGCGTCGCCGCCGGCATCGACCTGTGCCTGCACATGATCCGCCGCGACCACGGCGCCGCCGCCGCCAACCGCGCCGCCCGCGCGTGCGTCGTCCCGCCCTGGCGGGACGGCGGCCAGGCCCAGTACATCGACCGCCCGGTGCCCGAACCCACCGTCGCCACCACCACCGCCACCCGCGCCTGGGCCCTGGAACACCTCGGCGAACCCCTCTCCCTGAACCGCCTGGCCGAACACGCCCGGATGAGCCTGCGCTCCTTCACCC
Organism: Streptomyces sp. NBC_01390; assembly: GCF_045040105.1. Taxonomy (NCBI): domain Bacteria; kingdom Bacillati; phylum Actinomycetota; class Actinomycetes; order Kitasatosporales; family Streptomycetaceae; genus Streptomyces; species Streptomyces sp. NBC_01390. The sequence goes on from NZ_CP109551.1 coordinate 4,093,187, forward strand.
GCCGCTTCCGCGACGAGGTCGGCATGACCCCCGTGCAGTGGCTCACCGCGCAACGCCTGGAACTGGCCAAGCAGTTGCTGGAGACCACCGACCTGTCCATCGACCTGGTCGCCCACCGCTGCGGCTTCGGCTCCGCCAACTCCCTGCGCGCCCACATGCGCACCGCCTTCGGTGTCTCACCCGCCTCCTACCGCCGCACCTTCCATACCGATGACCTGGTGGAAGCGGGCGTCTGAGGACACATCAGCGCCGCACATACCCGCTCCGCGAGTCGGCCAGGCTCCGCCTGAGCATCCGCTGCCGGGCCCCCTCCAGCGGAGGCCATCAGCATCATCGCCCGCCGGTAGCGCACCGAACTCGTGCTGCCCCGGCGCACGATCTGCTGCAGCTTCTGCCCCTCGTGGTCGGTCAGTCTGCGCACACGGACGGGCTCGGCCACCGCGCCTGCAGCGGTCGGATCGGATGTCACCGCACATGCAACCGCCACGACCGCCGACCCGGCGAACCTATGCGGTCACAGCACTAGCCAGGTCTCGGGCACAGGACCGTCCATGGACGGCGTGTCCCAGCACCGGATGCACCCGCGCCTGGCGGCACACGGCCCCTGGCTCCAGCACGGCGGCGAACTCCGCTGATCCACGGCACGTTGATCCGGCTGAAGGCTGATCGCCTGCCCGGCGACCGTGCCCCGAAACCGGTCTGGCTGTAGTCCTCGATGACCGGCGAAGACATCGACGTACACCGGCAGGGACTCGATGTTCAGCTGGTTCGACATCGGCCGCTACGTCGCCGACCCCCGCCGCCAGGAGCAGCTGTTCGCCCCCGCTCTCACCGCCGAGGACGGCCTCGGCCGGTACACCGACGAGCTGGGCATGGCGCAGCACCGGTGACGGGCCCGCATGCCGGTCCCGCCGCCCGGGGCTAGGGGCAATGCCGTTGCGTTAGCTTGCGGGCGTACGCTGCTGTGCAGTGTCCCGGGGGTGGTTCGGGTGGCTGCAAGTGTCTCTGAGTTATCAGGTTTGGGCCTGCTGACCTGGGTGTATCCGCCGGGTCTGGTGGATCGGGTGGTGGCGGCGTGCGGTCGTGCGGAGCAACGCAAGCGCCTGCTTCCGGCCCGGCTGGTGGTGTATTTCGTGCTGGGGCTGGCCTTGTTCTCGCCGGCTCCGTATCTGGACGTGATGCGGCATCTGGTCGAGGGGCTGCGGGGCCTGGGGCTGTTGGGCGCCTGGCATGTCCCGGCGAAGTCGTCGCTGTTCAGGGCCAGGCAGCGGCTGGGCCCGGAGCCGCTGCGGGTGCTGTTCACGACGACCGCGAAACCGATGGGTACCGAAGCCACCCCGGGCTCCTTCTGGCGCGGGCTGCGGCTGCTGGCGGTGGACGGGACCTGCTGGGACGTCGCCGACAGCCCGGCCAATGAGGCTGCCTTCGCACGCCCCGGAAACAGCCGCGGCCCCGACAAGTCCAGCTTTCCCCAGGTGCGGATGGCCTGCCTGGTGGAGGTCGGCACGCACCTCGTACTCGACGCGGAACTCGCCGGCTGCCGCACCGGGGAAGTGACGTTGGTGAGCCGTCTGCCCCGTTCCTGCGGCCCCGGTCAACTGGTCCTGGCCGACCGTGAGTTCCTCGGTGTGCCGTTGTGGCGGTCCTTCACCGCCACCGGCGCCCACCTGCTGTGGCGGGTGCCCGCCAACCGGATCCTGCCCGTCGACCGACAGTTGCGGGACGGATCCTGGCTCTCCCGCATCCACGCCCACACCGATCCCGCCCACACCGACCCGGTCACCGTGCGGGTGATGGCCTACCAGCTGGACGGCACCGGTCATGCCGCCGAGGGCTACCGGCTGGTGACCAGCCTGCTGGATGCCCGCCGATATCCCGCCCGCCAGCTGGCCGCGCTCTACCAGGAGCGATGGGAAGTGGAGAGCGTCTTCGCGGAGATCAAGACCCATCAACGCGGAGCCCACGTCGTCCTCAGCAGCAAGACCCCCGACGGCGTCCTGCAGCAGATCTGGGCCCACCTGCTGGTCCACCGCGCCCTGCGCGAGCTGATGGTGAGAACGGCCGCGACCCGGTGCCTGGACCCCGACCGGATCTCCTTCACCGAGACCCTGCGCTCCGCCCGACGCAGTGTGACTGTCACGCCGGGCAGTTTTTCCCCCTGACCTCCTGGTCAGAACCCTCGTCCTGCTCCAGCAGGACCTGCTGGAACGACTCCTGCCGCTCAGACGCCTGCGCAGCCAGCCCCGCGTCGTCAAACGCAAGATGTCCAACTACCGGCTCAAACGGGCCGAACACCACACGTGGCCCCAACCCACCCGCACCGGCACCCGGGCCATCACCATTCAACGACCCCAACCCGCAATCCCGTAACGCAACGGCATTGGGGCTAGGGGGCCATACGAGAGAGGGTCGAATAACCCCATCGGGGCCGTTTCCTCTTCGGGCCGTTTCCTTGCCCCTCGGCCGTCGCCGGGACACTTCCTCAGCAGCGACAGGCTCTCCACAGCGCAGATACCAGCCGACGTCGCCCCACCCGCGTCCGCGCACTGGCCGCGCCGGTATCAGCACCGCCTCCGCCACCGGCCCGGTGCTCAACCGGCCGTCCCGTGGATGGCTGCGCCAGCAGCGCCACCACCAAATGGGACAACGGATCGACCCCGAGACACCGCCGGCCTGGACACGTCTGCGCCGCCCCGGCCCCTGTACGGCCCCTGGGTCTTGGCATCGACCCTCAGAGCAGTCACCCCGACCGCGAGCGACACCCTCGACCATCCACTCAGCCGCAGGTCAGAGGGGTGGGAGCTCCCCCGAACACCGCCCGACTCCAAACCCGCGAGCAGCGGATCCAGTCCGTCCAAGCGAAGTTGACGCCCCGACACCCAAAAACGAACGTTTCCGCAGGTCAAGAGCCTGCACAGGTGGGGCGGGTGGGACTCGAACCCACGGCCGACGGATTATGAGTCCTTTGAGGATCTTGGCGGTCCTTGCCGATCCACGCTCATCTTTGACGTTTTCGCAGGTCAGATGCGGTAATCCGTGTGGAGGTTAGTCAGCCCTTGTCAGTCTGTTCCTGTCCTTGCGGCCTCAACTCGGCCTCAATGAGGCCCGACAGAAACGCGCTGAAGACACAGGAGACGATCGCGCCAGCTCAAGGACGGGGATCGAACCCGCGCGCAGCGGATTCTCCTTCCAACACGGAGAGGCTCCGCCCTCTGCTCGGGGCAGAAGCCTCTGTGGCTGTTTTCATAGGCCAGACGCCGCCTCGTGAGCTTATCCGGCTCAGTCGCCTTCTTCCAGAGCGGGTTGATGGGAACGGGCAGGCTGCGGCTGACTGGTACAACGTCGCCCACCGGCACTCCGGAATAGCCATGCATACCCCCTTCGACGTGCACTTCGGCCTCGCCGACCAGCTCCGCGAGATGCACGCCGACGTCCTCACGAGCGTCTACCGCCAGCACCCCGAACGATTCGTCCGCGGGGCACCCGAACCACCGAAACTCCCCGGGGCCGCCTGGATCAACAAGCCCCCCGACCTCCGACACAACGGTCAAACGATCCCGGCACAGAGATAGAACGATCTACCTGCCTTGATCGCGCTGACAGCGGCACCCCCCTTTTTTGCAGGGCCGCGGCGGGTGCTGTCTGGCGTGCGCCCGCGGCGTGCTGGTGGGCACGGACCGCGGTGGAGTCCACGGACACATCCCAGTCGATTCGGCCGGCGGCGTCTTCGGCGGCCTGCACCTTCGACAGGAGCATCTGCCGTTCGGCACCCTGTGCAGCCCCGGCGGATCTCAGCAGCGAAGAATGGCGCATCCTCAACGCGTTCGAGGGCGAGCGGTACGAACTGCTGGAAATCGCCTTGTCCACAGGCGGATTGGGATGGGTGCGGCTCGTCTTGAGTGGGGTGCTGGTCAGGCACTGGGGGTGTATTCGCTCTGGCCAGCTGGTTGGTAGAGGCGTTCAAGTTCGCGAGTGAGGTGGTAACGCAAGTGGGTGTCGAAGTCGCCGTTGTTGCGCATGGCGCGGACGTTAAGGACGGCTTGACAGGTCAGCAGATCAGCAGGTCACTTCAGGCGAGCCACACCCGTTGGGGAATGCTGTGGCAGCCGTCGGTCCACCGCTGGTGCAGGTAGGGCTTGTACTCGTCGAGGAGGGTGGCGCGGTTGGTGGCTTTGACCAGGAGTTCGTCGAGGCTGCGGGCGCGGGCGAAGCGGCGCACGGTGGAGTGGCCTAGCCGCAGTTCACAGCGGATCACGGCCAGGATCTTGCCCTCGGGCAGCCGCTCCTGCACCGCCTCGTAGCGTTCGGTGGTGCGGGCCACCAGGCACCGCGGGCGGCCCGCGAAGTCGAGCGTCCCGTCCGGCGGAACGAACGGGATGCTCTCCGCAGTGGACGGCTCCTCGGTGACCAGATCCCCGGCGGCGTCCACCTTGGTGACCAGGGAGGGTCGCGAATGCGGCCCGGATGCAGCTGTGGTGGGCGCCGACCGTCCTCTCCAGGGCCTCGGCAAGGTTCCGCCACAGATGCCACCCGTCCGCGATCTGCGTCTCCTGCGGGGCGCCGGTACGGGCGCCCTCGGCGTAGGCGCCGGACCGGTCCCGGCAGATGATCTCCACCTCGGGGTGACCGCGCAGCCAGTCGGCCAGCGGTGCGGCGTCCCGGCCGGGCAGCACATCGAGCGGCCGGCGGGCCTCCAGGTCGATGAGGATGGTGGCGTACGAATCGCCCTTGCGTAAAGCGAAATCGTCCACGCCCAGCACTCTGACCTGGGCCGGAGGCGACTTGAGGACAGCGCGAAGGAGATGCAGGAGGGTGTCCTTCGCAACGCTGATGCTCAACGCGCCGGCAAGACGCGCCCCGGGACGGCTCGCCAGCGTCAGGGCGATCGAGGTGAGCACCGTTCGAAGCAGTGGGGTGTAGCGGGCGTGCGGGCTGGTCAGCCCTTGAATCTGCACGACGAATGTCACCGCCGGGCAACGGGAGTTGACGCACTTGAAGCGCCGCACCGAGAACTCGATCACAACGGGGGCCGCACCGATGGGTGCGTCAACGAGGCGGCGCCGGTATCGCCCGTGCACCCGCCAGGAAGGCATCGCACAGGACGTACATCTCGCTGGGAGCGTCCGGCATGATGTACGAAACGTGACCGCCCCGGCCACCCGCTCGACGGACTCCACGACCACACCAGCTAAATGCGGCAGCAATCGCCCCAAAACCCCTGAACCGCACACCCAGTAGATGCCCAGCTCAGCCGGACAGCATCACAAGATCGTCGACAGAGCCGAATTGCGCGACCGCTCACAGTTCCTGCTGCCCCGCGCCGAACAGCAGGCCGGCGATGTGCGCGTTCGCCACCTGGTCCATGTGCGCGAAGAGCCAGTCCACCTTGTCGTCCTGGTAGTGGTTGAGGGTGTTGTTCTGCGCCATGTTGCCCACAGGGATCTGCCACAGGACCACCGGCTTGCCCACGGACTCGGCCATCGTCTTCCAGACCCCCAGCTCGGCGGCGGCCTTCTGGTCCGTCCAGAACATGTCGCGGCTCCCGTGCGCCGGCTCGGCGTACCAGCCCGCGTCGCGGTCCGACACGTCGGCGACCAGGAAGTCGGCGTTCTGCGCCCCGAGGATCGCGTAATCCTTGGCGCAGGCCTGCGTGTTGCCCTGCCAGTCCCAGCAGGTGAGGTGCATACCGACGGCCGCGTGAGGAGCGTACTTGCGGGTCATTGCGATCAGGCAGTGGGCCAGACCCGCCACACTGTTCGCCTGATTTGCGCAGTCGTTCGGGGCCGCAGCAGTCACCTGCGCCTGGACCTTGCTCACATTGCCCACGGTCGGGTAGCCGGGGCACAGCAATGTGCTCCGGCTACCCGACATCATCGACGGCAGCAGCTCGCGGACGTCACCGACGTCCCGCGGGCGGCCAGGATCACGCCGCGCAGGACCGGGCCGATCGTGCTGAACGACATGCCGACCGTGAAGGCAGCAGCCTTCTCACGCTATTTGAGCGGCGTGCCACCCGAGTTTCGGTAGGCGATCGTCTTCGCGAACAGGTTGCCGCCGTCGGTTTCAATCGTGGTCGACTTGTCCGATCCTTGGCCGAACATCAGAGCCGCGACATGGGCGCTCGCGACCTGGTCCATGTGCGAGAACAGCCAGTCCACCTTGTCGTCCTTGTAGTGGTACGGGGTGTTGTTCTGTCGCATGTTGCCGACCGGGATCTGCCAGACCACGATCGGTTTGCCGGACGCGTCCGCCATCGTCTTCCAATACGCGAGCTGCGCGGTCCACTTCTTTTCGCTCCAGAATGAGTTGTGTCCGCCATTCTCCGGCAAGGCATTGAGGCCGGCGTCCACAGCTTCGACCTCCCCGACCAGGAAGTCCGCATTTTTTGCCCCGAGGGCCACGTAATCCTTGGCGCATTTCTTCTCGTTGCCCGGCCAGTCCCAGCAGGTGAGGTGCAGGCCGACGGTCGCGTTAGGAGCGTACTTGCGGGTCATTGAGATCAGGCAGCGGGCCAGACCCGCCACAGTGTTCGCCTGATTTCCGCATTCGTGCGGAGCCGCCGCAGTCACCTGCGCCGGGACCTTGTTCACATCGCCCATCCCTCGGGCGAATCCCCAGAAATCAGCTTCGAGATCGATCATGTCGTGCGAGGTGCCGATCTTCTGGACGAAGAAACGGTAGTCGTTCAGGTACCTGGTGAGGAGGTCGACCCGGTTGACCGCCTTCACCTCGTCCTGCCACGTCGCATTGGGGGTGAGGTGGGGGAGTTCAAACCACGACCACATCATCGTCTGCGGATGCGGTTGACCCTTATAGGTGGCCTGTGCAGCGCGGGCTTGCATATGGGGGACGAGCCCTCCGCGCCCACCCCATACGCATCCCCACCAGTTCGTCCCATTCGGGCAGGACTTCGCCGTGTACACGTTGCTCGACGGTGCAGGCGGACTGACGACGTATTGGTACTGAGCGTCGAATGGTGCGGCAACCGAAGGTTTATCATTCGATATTCTTCCGATCAACACCGTGCTCTTGCCCATGAAACGTATCGTCGAGCTGGCGCCATCGGCCGCAGGAGACGACGCCGACGACGCTGCTGCCTTGGCGCTCGCCGACGCCGACGCGCTCACCGACGCCGACGCGCTCACCGAGGCTGAGGCCGAACCGCTCGCCACGGTCGCCGCGACATCCGCAGCGCCCGGCGCCCCCGCCGTGGCGGAAGGGGAACCCTGTGGCTGGTGGCTGGTGGCCGCGTAGACGACGCCCGCGCCGACGGCTACGGCGGCAGCTACCGCGGCCGCGACGAGTTTCGCGGACACGTGCGCGGCCAGCCCGCCCGATCTGCTGCCGTGGCTGCCGTGGCGCAACCGCTTCGCGGCCTTGCCTTTCCCCGCGACCCCTTTCGCCGCGGCGGCCTGCGCGCTCGGCGCGGACGGGGGCAGGGCGTGCCGCAGCCATGTGGCCGCGAGCAGTGCGGGTACCGGTACCAGGGCCGAGCCCGCCAGCAGCCGCTCGGCGGGCACCAGGTCCTGCCAGGACGCGACGCAGGCTACGCATTCGCGTACGTGCCGCGCGAACTGCTTGCGCCACGACGGGGCCGCCCACCCGTCCCACCGGGTCGCTATCTGGGAGAGCTCAGCGCACCGGGGCGCGGCGTCCAGCGCCCGCACCACCGTGCGGGCGGCGTCCAGCCTGGCCTTGAGCCGCTGCACCCGCACCGCCGCGTGTCCCGGCTCGATGCCCAGCGCCCCGGCCAGCTCCGCCCGGTCCAGCTCGCCCGCCGCCTCCAGCCACCACAGCGCCAGCAGTTCGCGGTCACCCTCCTCCAGCCAGCGCGTCGCCAGAGCCGTCTCGCGCCTCTGGCCCGACAGCTCCAGTTGAAGGATCGTCAGGTCCACGAAGTCCGCGCCGGGATCGGCCGCGTCCGGCGCGAGCTCGAAGCCCCAGCCGTGCGCCGCCGAGGGCTGCGTCTGGTGGCGCCGCCACCGGTCGCGCACCTGGCGCACCGCGATCGCCACCACCCAGGCTCGGAACGCCGTAGGGTCGCGCAAATCCCCGATCCGGTCCACCGCGCGCATCAGCGTCTCCTGGACCACGTCGTCCACATCGACGTGTCCGTCCAGCGCCCGCCCGACGATGTTGTAGACCAGCGGCAGATACGCGGCCATCAACTCGTCCAGGGCTTGGCGGTCCCCGCCCTGCGCCGCCACCACCAAGTCCTGATCTGCACGCCCGTCCCGCTCTGCAACCCGCATCCGCACTCCTTCGCTCACCGGCCGGGCGCCCGCGCGCGCCCGGTCCGCCTCGATGTATAGGTGACGGCTGCGCGGCGGCCGGGTAACACTTCCGGCCGCATTGTTTTGCCGGACCGCGCACTACCCGCGGGCGGCGGCGACCCAACACCAAGCAAACCAACCAGTAGACGAAACACCATGCGTCAGCTGGCTGCCCGGCAGAACCACCGAATGGAGAAACGCACAGGTCATCGATCAGCAGCGCGGTTCACCACAACGCTCTCAGTCTTTCCGATCCTTGTGTCCAACCTGCGTCCAGAACGCGTCCTGGAGGACAGCCCAACCGGATTCCGAGACGATCGCCCCAGCTCAGAAGTGCGCCTCGAACTCGCCCGCAGCGGATTCCCCTTCCAACGCACAGAGACTCCACCCCAGGGCGCCAGGGCGGAGCCTCTGGGAGCACTTTCACCGAGCAACGCGTATACACAGAGCCCGAGCTACAGGACCGGAATCAGTCCGCGTCCAGCTCGGCCGCTTCGACGGGGTGCCGCTGCAGCCAAGCGTATGCGTTTCGCCTGTTGCTACCAACATCCCCGGGGCGATGCCGGCCTCAAACTGAGCCACCGTCCGCGCGCCCGCTGTGAGGACCGCATCCGCAACGCCCGTGCCACCGGCCTGCGCAACCTCCCCCTGCACGACTTCTCCCCGAACCAGATCTGGCTGGAGATCGGTCTGCTTCTATCCTTGCGTCCCGAACGCGTCCAGGATGGACGAGGAGAACCCGACTCCCCGGATACTGCTCCAGTTCAGAGGGGTTCTCGAACTCCTCCGCAGCGGATCCCTTCCTCACTTCGGGCGGATGTCGGGGCCCCTGCGGGGCGATCCCACTGGCACTGGCGTCGGCGCGAGCGTCACGCGTCCAGTGACGTCATGACGTGCTTGATACGGGTGTAGTCCTCGAAGCCGTACGCGGACAGATCCTTGCCGTAGCCGGATTGTTTGAAGCCGCCGTGGGGCATCTCGGCGACCAGTGGGATGTGGGTGTTGATCCACACGCAGCCGAAGTCCAGCTTCTTGGACATGCGCATCGCGCGTGCGTGGTCCTTGGTCCACACCGACGAGGCCAGGGCGTAGTCCACGCCGTTGGCCCACTCCACGGCCTGCTCCTCGTCCGTGAAGGACTGGACGGTGATGACCGGGCCGAACACCTCGTTCTGGATGATCTCGTCGTCCTGCTTGAGGCCGGAGACGACGGTGGGGGCGTAGAAGTAGCCCTTCTCGCCGACGCGGTGGCCGCCTGCCTCGATCTTGGCGTGGGCGGGCAGCCGCTCGATGAAGCCGGAGACCTGCGTGAGCTGGTTGGCATTATTGAGCGGTCCATACAGCACATCCGGATCGTCGGGCCGACCGGTCTTCGTGCCTGTGGCGGCCCTCGCCAGCGCCGTCACGAACTCGTCGTGGACCGACTCCTGTACGAGGACGCGGGTCGCGGCCGTGCAGTCCTGGCCGGCGTTGAAGAAACCGGCCACCGAGATGCCCTCGACGGCCTGGGTTATGTCAGCGTCGGCGAAGACGACGACGGGGGCCTTGCCGCCCAACTCCAGGTGGACGCGCTTGACGTCTTTGGCCGCGGACCCGGCGACTTGCTTGCCAGCCCGTACGGAGCCGGTGATGGAGGCCATCGCCGGAGTGGGGTGTTCGACCATCAGGCGCCCGGTGTCGCGGTCACCGCAGATGACGTTGAAAACGCCCTTGGGAAGGATGGACCCAATGATCGCGGCCATCAGCAGGGTGGAGGCCGGGGTGGTGTCCGACGGCTTCAGGACCACGGTGTTGCCCGCGGCCAGCGCCGGGGCGAACTTCCAGACCGCCATCAGCATCGGGTAGTTCCACGGTGCGACCTGCGCGCAGACCCCGACGGGCTCACGCCTGACGATGGAGGTCATGCCGTCCATGTACTCACCGGCCGATCGGCCCTCGAGCAGGCGCGCGGCGCCGGCGAAAAAGCGGATCTGGTCCACCATCGGTGGCACCTCTTCGCTCGCCGTCAGCTCCAGGGGCTTGCCGGTGTTCTCGGACTCGACGGCGACGAGTTCCCCGGTCCTCGCCTCGAAAGCGTCCGCGATCTTCAGTAGCAGGCGCTGTCGCTCGGCCGGGGTGGTGTCGCGCCACGCCGGGAACGCGGCCGCGGCGGCGCCCATGGCGGCGTCGACGTCCTCCCGGCCGGACAGCGGCGAGGTCGCGTAGGACTCGCCAGTCACCGGGTTGACGATCTCGATGGTCTGCCCGTCGGCGGCGTCCAGGGACTCGCCGCCGATGTAGTTTCGCAGCGTGCGCAGAACGGTGGTCACTGGGTCTCCAGTTGGCACATAGGTGGTTCCTCGCGTGTTATTTCGGGTCCGGTTGTCGAGGGTGATGTCGGACGGCAGCCGCTGGGCCACGTGGACAGGGATGAGGACAGCAGCAGCACCAGCACGGTGCCGACATGGACCAGGTGCCAGTGCCGTGAATTCCCACGTGCCCCGACTCCGATCGGGCACCGACTCGGTGCCGGGTACCGGGGTGCGCGGAAGCCGCCGCAGAGCGGGGACTACGCCCCTGGGCCAAGTGCCGGTCTGCGCAGCCGGATGGCGTAAGGCGAGCTGCTCCGCCGGCAGAGCTGCTCGCCTTGGGCAACAGGGGGTGGCCTAGTCCAGCGGCTTCTCGTCGCGGAAGCGCCGCAGCACGTTGCCGGTGATCTTCGCGATGTTGTTGTCGTACCCGTTGTGGGACAGCGACCCGGTCCAGGCGATGGATCCGACCGAGAAGAATCCGCCGCCGCCCTCCAGCGCGCAGTAGACCATGTCCGCGCGGACCGCCGGCTGCTCGGTTCCGCCCATCCCCGGGAGCATTTCGAAGATCTCCTCGGTCACCAGCAGGTAGTTGTCGGAGAACGGTCCGGAGGTGGCCAGGACCAGGGTTCCGGGCGGCGAGCCGAGCGCCGGGTTCCAGCAGTCGATCTCGGCACCGGCCGCGCCGCCGATGATGCCGAAGTCGCCCAGGAGCTCGTTCTCGCCGACGCCTTCGAAGATGAAGGCCGCCCGCGGATCCTGGCTGTCCGCAAGGCGCTCGTAGTAGGTGCAGCGGTCGAAGCCCTGGGCCACCATGCCGACTCCCACCAGACGCTGTGGTGCTTTGCCCTTGTTGCGCCACAGGCCACTGGCCTCGCCCGAGGTGGTGTGGCGGCGTTCGGCGAAGGGTGACTGGTGGGGGCGGGTGCCGCCGTCGGCCCGGCGCAGTTCCATCAGGTGCGGGGCGTCGGGGTCGTAGGAGACGGTCGCGAAGAATCCGTTGCCGCCCAGGTACATCAGCCGGCCGCCGTTCGCGGTGAACTCCTCGAGGGCGTCGAGCTCGCGCCGCGTGACGTATTCGGGGTGGCTTCCGGTGATCACGACACGGTAGTCGCGCAGCAGGTCATGGCCTTCCCGATCGAGATCCTCGTCGGTGAGGGCGTCGAACTCGCACTCAGCGGTCTCCAGCCAGTGCACGAGGGACAGGTCGGCGGGCAGACCCCAGGGGCCTTCGCTCATGAACGAGGCGCGGTAACGCGGCTGCAGGCTGATCAGCGGGCGGCGGACGCTCCCGAACACCACGCCGGACCCGTCGTTGTGGATTTCGTACAGGGAGCGGCCGAACTCGGGGTGGTCCTGCAGGACCAGGTCTTCCTTGTGGACGATGGGCGTGTGCCCGAGGAGCATCTCCATGCCGTCCGCCTCGAACGCGATCCGGTCGTTGGCATACGCCAAGTAGGTCGCCGTGGGGAACAGGACAGCGACGTCCTTGCGCCGACGGCCCGGCCCAACGAGGAAGGGCACGTGCTGCTCGATGCCCTCGGCCCGCAGCCGCACCGCGTAGACGCCACTGGGCAGGTCCTCGGGCACCTCGAAGGTGAACGCCGCAGGCCACTGAGCATCAGCGATGTCGTCGTCGTGGAAGTGGATGGCGTCGAACTCGTCGGGCGCAAGCCGGAAGTCCTCCACGACACCTTGGAACTCGGGCCCGGTGACGCCCCGGACGGGCGCGTTGACGCAGCGGCCGTGCAGCATGTGAGGCCCCTCGTCGACCACATCCCACAGCAGCAGCCCGTCGGGGCGCCGACTACGGCCGAAGTGCCAGGCAGCCACCGGCTCGCGCGCCGTGGAGACGTCGTCGATGGCCCGTTCGATACGGATGCCACCGATCTTCCCGTTGAACGCGGTTGCCGCGAGCAGCCGGTCATCGGCTCTGCGAGCCAGCGCGCCGATACGGAACGGCATCGAGGAAGCCGTCCAGACCGCCGAGGCGGTTGCGCTCGCCTGCTCGGGTACGGCGGCTGCGGCGGCCGGGGCCACCCGGTCCGCGCAGTGGTCCAGCGGGGCCTGCCGCAGGGTGATCTGCCCCGCCGACCGTGGCAGTTCGACCTCGAGCCGGTACCACTGGTGGGCCGTCAGCTCCTGTTCCAGGGTGAGGGTCCGCCGCTGACCGCCCTCGCTCCATACGAAGGACGGCTTGCCGTCATCGAGCAGCAGGGCCCAGCCGGTCATGGTCGCCGCGTCCCAGGTACCCATGACCGCCTGGCGCTCGCCGGTGAAGCCGACCGAGCTCTGGCTGACCCGATAGGCGCCCAGGCTCCCCGAGCGGTTGTCGCGCGGAAGGGTCGGGAAGACGGCGGCGCGGATGACCAGCGCGTCAGGGTTCGCCAGCAGGCCCTTTGGGTCGGGGACTTCGACGTACGAGCCAGGCTGGCAGGTGTGGTACTGCCCCGGATACGTCCCGTCGATGGCGGAGGGGACTTCGTCCTCCAGGAAGCCCGGCCCCGCCTGCCCGTCGTAGCCGTGTCGCAGGCGCACCAGGGCGGCGTCGTAGGCCGGTGGGCCTTCACAGCTGATGTGGAACGACAGTTGCTCGCCGGGGCGGGCGGAGAAGCGATCGGTGTAGCCGAAGACGTTCTGGGTCGTCGTGCGGCCGCTCGAGAGTGCCATGAGCTCCTCGTTTCTTACTAGTTCTGCAGCAGTTGCGCACGGCGCGCGGTGAAGATGTGCCGCATGGCGTCTTCGTAGTCCTCGAAGGACTGCTCGGTCAGGAGCAGGTTGCCCGGCATGCCCAGGGCGATCTGCGCCACGCGCCAGGGGCCGTCGGGTCCTTCGGAGAAGATGATGTGCTTGCCCGAGACGGGCAGGCTGCGCAGCGCCCGCAGCACGCGTTGAGTGCGGTCGTCGTGCAGTCCCAGCGGAGCCGCGTCATGGGCAGCGACGACCTCGTCGGTGCACTCCTTGCGCAGGCGTTCTTCGCTGCGCAGACGGAACACTTCGAGCAGCTCGGATGAGCGGTCTGCACTGGTGCGCATCAGTGCACCTCTTGCTGCTGGGACACCGTTGCGGTGCGGCGGGGCAAGGGCGATGGGCTCACGGGAGGGTGCCTCTCTCATGTTGAAGGGGCTCGCGAGCGCCGGGCGGCGGCTGGGGACTGTGCCTCAGGCGACGGTGTCTCGGGCCGATGCCGAGTGCTGCCCGGCGGTGTGCGGGAGCGCGGTCAGGCGTCGGAGCTGGCGAGCGAACGGCCGGTGAGCTTGAAGTACGCCGCCACGCCGAGGCCGATGACGAGCCAGCACGAGCCGACGATCTTGGCGTTGGAGTCCGCGTTCCACAGCGCGACCAGGAGGAGTGCGCCGCCGAGGATCGGGGAGACCCAGTGGACAAAGAAGCGGCAGCTGCCGCCTCGGACGACGAAGTGGGTGAAGACGCTGACGTGGAGGAGGACGTACGCGGTGATCGCGCCGAAGGTCACCAGGGTGGTCAGCAGTCCCGACTGCTCCACTCCGAGGATGCCGACCCCCACCGACAGGACTGCGATGAAGATCATCGCGTTGAGGGGGACCTGGTGTCTGTCGCTGACCCGCGACAGGAACTTCGGCAGCTGCCCGTCGCGGGCCATGCTGAAGACCAGGCGGGCGGAGGTGGCGTTGGAGGCGATGGTGTTGGCGAAGATCGCGATCAGGGCAGCGGTCAGCAGGAGGACCGTCTTGAACCAGCCCGCCATGGCCGTGCCCACCACGTTGTAGAAGGCGTTGTTGACCGGGTCACCGTCGGCGAATTCCGTCCCGCTCGGGACCAGGATGCCCGCCACGAAGACCTGTACGACGAACAGCGCGGTCACCTGGTAGAGGACAATCATGGTGGCCTTGGAGACGGTCCTGCCCCCGCCCTCGGCTTCCTCGTTCAGTGTCGAGATCGCGTCGAACCCGATGAAACTCAGCGCGGCGACCGGAACTGCACCGAGGACCAGGGACCAGGAGCCGCCGTCGGCGGGGACGAACGGGCTGAGCGACAGATGGGCCCGACCCTGGAGGAGGAGCACGGCCGCCCAGACCAGGAACACGGCCAGCACGACCAGCTGGATGTAGAGGAAGATCTTGTTCATCGTCGCGGTGACGCTGATGCCCATGATGTTGATCAGGGCGGTCGCGGCGACGAAGATCACCACCCAGATCCAGGCGGGCACCCAGGAGACCACTCCGGTCATCGCGCTGGCCGCGAAGACGCACAGCAGCGCGGGCAGCAGCAGGTAGTCGAGCAGGATGGCCCACCCGGAGACGAACCCGAGGAAGCGGTTGCTGCCTAGCCGCACGTAGCTGTACACGGAGCCGGCGACCGGGAACCGGACTGCCATCTCCTTGTAGCTGATGGCACTGAACAGCATCGCGATGGCGGCCACCACGTACACCGCGGCGACGGCGCCGGCGGACATGTTGTAGACGATGCCGAACACCGCGACGGGGGCGAGCGGCACCATGTAGATCAGGCCGTAAATGACGACGTCGGCCAGGCTGAGCGTGCGGGCGAGCTCCTGCTCATAACCGAGCTCGTGCAGCCGGTCGCGGTGGTCGTCCGCGCCGCCAGGTCTTTCGGGCACTGTTTGGCGAGCTTCTGGAACGTTCATGGCCGGGCCTCCTGAGGGATGAACGAGCCCCGGTCGGCTGTCGGTGCCGTGAGCGGCGACAGCAGGGGAAGACGCGGGGTCGGCAACAGCCGGCTCGGCGGGTGAGGACCGCCTACAGCGCGGGCTTGTCTTCACCTCGAATATGGCGCTCGGCCACCTTGCGCCTCAATACGCATTCCTACCGACAGCGGCGGTCAGCGGTTCAAGCTGAGAATCCCGTCGCGCAGCGCCGACGCCACCGCGCCGGCTCGCGACGGCTGCTCCATCTTGTGGAGGATCCGCTCCACGTGCGTGGTCACCGTGCGCAGGGAGACGTCTCGCTGCGATGCCAGCTGCTGGTTCGAGAACCCCGCCGCCATCCCGTTCAGGATGTCGTACTCGCGCGGCGAGAGTGAATAGGGCAGGCCGACCGTCGGAAGCTCCTGCACCAGTGCGGCCGGTTCCGGCCGTCCCAGCGGATCGGCCACCTTCAGGACCTGCAGCGCGAGCCACCCTTCGCTCGACGCCTGCAGCCCGGTCGCGGCAACCTGCGCCGAGGCCATGAAGCGACGCAGAAAGCCGGTGAACTCGGGCTGCGTGGGCGCGAGCGCCGGGGCGCACGACTCGACGGCCCAGGCACGGCCGGTGTAGTCGATCAGGGTGGCGTTCGCTCCCGGCGGTATGGCGCATCCGGTGGTCTGCCGCCGAGCCACGTCGCACATCCGCGCCAGCGCGGGCACCAGGGCCTTGAGGAGTTCGGCCGCATCATCACGGAACGCGCCGCGCCCCGCCGCGGAGAAGTGCAGCATGCCCGTGTACACACCGCTGTCCGAGAAGAGGCAGGTGGTCATGCCGTCTGCGAAGCCGGCAGGTCCGAGCACCTCTCGGTACATCGGGGACCGTCGGTAGTCGCCCGGCACGTCGTCGATCCGCATCGGCAGGCGCCGCTCCCGGACCAGCCGGTTCTCGGTACTTGCCGCATAGCGGTCACCCAGTGCGGCAACCGTTTCATCACCGTAGGCGACCACAGCGAGTGCGCGGTGCGCACGGGCCATCGGGTCCCAGAGCATGAGGGCGCCGGCGTCGTGATGGGTCACCGGCTCAAGCAGGCTCAGCACCGTCATCGCGGCCTCGCGCCGGTCACCGGCTCCGGCTGCGTAGGCCGCCTCGACCAGGATCCGGGTGTGGGATGGCTCCATCAGCGAATCCCTCTCGAAGCCGGACTACCCAATCCCACGATAGCAACGTCCTCCAAGGATCTGAGGGTGAGAGCTGCGGTTGCACATCGCGCTCGGGGTGACCGCCTGGGAGAATGAGCCTGGCCGGTCCTGCTTCTGATCCCTTAGCAGCTCCTCAATGTCCTCTGCGCGTGTGGTCGCCGCATCGAGCACCTCAAGCCCCTTGCGCAGGGCGGCGACGTCGCTGCGCAGCGGCGCATGCGCCATCAGCAGCTGCTGCATCATCTGGCGGCCGGCGACAGTTCCCGCCTGCGGCTGTGTCATCATCGATGCTCCTTTGCGACTGCCTCGCGCACGGCGGGCGCGACCTTCTCGATGATGGGGCGCAGCGCGGACTCGTCGACCGGGCCGCTGAAGATGTAGCCGTTCATGCCGTGCTCGACCGGCCAGCTCGTCAGCAGGTCGACCCGCTGCGTAGTCGAACGGTCACCGACCAGGTTGTAGACCCGGTTGGTCCGGCTCGGGTCCCGCCCGGCAGCGCCGGCCGCCTCGCCGATTCGCCGGTTCGCGTCGTCCAGCTCCTCCGGGGCGAGAAATTCCTTCGAGGGCAGCCAGCCGCCTGTCCCCGCTGGAGTTCGCCCACGGCGGCCGTGAAGCGTGCTTCACGGCCGCCGTCCGGAGGGCGCTGTTTCTAGGCGGCGATGCGGTGGGCTATCGCCTTGGCCGTGGAGGCTGCGTCGTCCAGTGCCTGCTGGCGGGAGGCTTCGAAGAGGGGGATCAGCTGGGACATCGCCGGGTTGTGTACGGCCATCGTGAGTTCCGGGACGATGAAGTTCACGTCCAGGGCGAGCGCGTCGGCCAGAACGGCCGTGAGGTAGTTCTGCACGTATTCGTAGCCCTCGCGGGGCGTGCCCGGGGCGTAGGAGCCGCCGCGGCTGGCGACGACGGTGACGGGGGTGCCCTTGAGCCTGGAGCTTTCCACGCCGGCGGTGCGGCCGACGAGGACGATGTTGTCGAGCCACGCCTTGAGGGTCGAAGGAATCGAGTAGTTGTACATCGGAGCGCCGATCAGTATGGCGTCGGCGTTCTCCAGCTCGTCGATCAGCGTCAGCCGGTGGGCGAGGGCGGCGGCCTGGGCGGGGGTGTGCGTGGCCGGGTCGGTCTGGCCGGCGGTGTGGGCGTCGGCGGTGAGGTGCGGTACGGGGTTCGTGGCGAGGTCACGGTAGATGACCGTGCCCTCGGGGTGGTGCTCCTGCCAGGTCCGGCGGAAGGCGGCGGTCACGGCGCGGGAGGAGGAGGCGTCGCCGGAAAACAGCGAGGAATCGAGATGCAGAAGAGTGGCCATGGGATGTTCCTCAGGTGTAGCAGTGGTCGGGAATGCGGATGATCGGTGACGGTCCGCGTGGCGAGGGCGTCTCGCGATCACCCGGCGGGTTTGCCGGGCGGAAGGTGAGCTGTGGCGCCTCGGATTCAGGCGCTGGTCAGGAGGCGAGGACGAGCGTGGCGGCGGCAGCGATCGCGATGACGGTGAGGATGATGGGTGCCATCGCGTTGCCGCGGGTCTCGGGGTTGGCGTAGTCGCCGGACTTGGCGTGGAAGCCGACGGCTCCGACGAGCAGGACTGCGAATCCCAGGGCGGCGGCAACGCCGATGGGCTGCCAGAAGAGACCGGCGATGAGCCCTGCGGCTGCGGCCAGCTCGGCCAGCCCGATGAACCGGACCAGCGGGGCGCTGAAGCCTCCGGGAGACTGCAACTGGGCTGGAATGCTGCCCTTGAGCAGGGCTTTCGGTAGTCCGGCGGCCAGCCCGACAACGGCGAGCAGAACGCTCAGTACGGCGGCGAAGACAAACACGGGTCATGCCTTTCTGGAGAGTGATTCGGACCGCCCGAGCTGTGAGGGACCGGCATCCGTGGAGGATGGGTGTGCCGGCGGGTTTTGCTGCTCACGCGTGAGCGTTGCTGAAGTGCGGTCTCATCGATGGAGAGCGCTGCTGCGCGGCAACCCGGCCGCGGGCCGGGCGCCGGCCGCCGCGGTGCGGCCGGTGACGGCAGACGCTGAGGCAGGACGGCTCGTCGGCGCCGGCCGCACCGCCTGTGGAAGGCGGAACGCGGCCGATCAGGTGAGGGGCTGTTCGGTGAAGTTCCTGAGCACCAGTGCGCCGGGAACCTCGATGAGGCGTCCGCCTTCGTCGATCCTGCCGAGTTCCACCGGCGACAGGCCGAGCGTGCGGGCGAGCTCGGCGATCTGGGAGCTAGCCTCCCCGGAGTCGCTGGAGACGAAGACCACGCGCTTGCCCTGGCCGGAGGGCACTTCGGCGGCGAGCGTCTGGGCGGGAAGGTGGTTGAAGCCCTTCACGATCTGGGCGCCGGGCAGGACCTCGGCCGCGTACTGCGAGGAGAGCCGACCCTTGAGGATGTCGCCCGCGTTGGGCGCGTAGTGCGCGTTGGTGGTGTCGACGACGATCTTCCCGTTCCAGTCGGGCAGGGCGTTGCCGAACGTCTCGACTGCGCCGAACGGGATGGCCATGAAGATGACGTCGCTCGCCAGTGCCTCGGTGAGCGTCACGGCCCGGACCGTGGAACCCCAGGAGGCGGCGAGTTCGCTGATCGAGCCCGGTCCGCGGGTGTTGGCGATGCTGACCTCGACTCCGGCCCGGGCGAAGAGACGCGCCAGCGCCGAACCGATGTTTCCGGTGCCCACGATGGCGTAGCGGGTGTCTGCAGACATGAGTGCTCCCTGTTCCAGTAATTGCTGAAGGCTGTCGAGGCGGCAGAGCGGCTTCGTCGTCCGGCCTGTCGTCGCCGCGTTTCTGTAGGCGGCTCCGACCTCCGCAAGTCCATTTGGTTGAGGTGTTAACCAAACCGTACGACGGACTGGTTAACATGTCAACCAAAGCGGTAGGATGGGCTTCATGGACGAACCGCGATGGCTGGACGAGCGTGAACAGCGGGCTTGGCGCAGCCTCATGAAGATGCAGGCCGGCCTGTCCGAATACATCGAGCGGCAGCTGCGCACCCACAGCGGGCTGTCCACCGCCGACTACCAGGTGCTGGCGCACCTGTCTGAGGCGCCCGAGGGACGCCTGCGGTCGTTCGCACTCGGAGATGCGCTGCAATGGGAGAAGAGCCGTCTGTCGCAGCATCTGACCCGCATGCAGAACCGCAACCTCATCCGCCGCGAGCGATGCGCGACCGACCAGCGAGGGGCCGTCGTGGTCATCACCGAACAGGGCCGCACCCTCGTCGAGGCAGCCGCCCCGCTCCACCTGGCTGACGTGCGCAATGTGCTGATCGACCACGTGACCCCTGCGCAGATGGACCTGCTGATCGAATTGGGAGACCAGGTGGAGGCGCAACTCGCCGAGATCGATCAGAAACCGGGATGACCCATTGCGTCCCCGCCGGGCTGCCGCCGACCGTGCCGTCATAGTCTCGCCCGGGGTGCTGATGAGGGCCCGGCATCGCACCAACCGCCCTTACTGCGACACTCCCATCCAACAAAGAAGACGATGCGGGTCGACGAGCCTCGCCTTCAAAAAACGAACGTTTTCTGAAGATCACCGTGCGGGGGTCCGCACACCCCGCAGCCTCTTCAAAAAACCCTTCAAAAACCTGGGTCATTCAAGAACCCTCGACCACCGTTTTCTGACATGATCCGGGGTCATGAGTGACACTCCGGAGCCGTCCGGCCACCCCGAACTCCTCGTTGCCGAACCGCTTGTCTGCACCGAGATCAAGATCGGGTACGCCCGGGTGTCCAGCGGCGGACAGAAGCTCGACCGGCAGATCGACGCCCTCACCACCGCCGGATGCCGGAAGATCTTCTCGGACAAGAAGTCCGGAAAGAACGCCCTCCGCCCGGAATTGAAGGCGTGCCACGCCTTTCTCGACGCTGGCGACACCCTCGTCGTCCCGTCGCTCGACCGCTACGGCCGCAGCCTCCAGGACCTCATCAACATGGTCGCCGAACTCCGGACGCGCGGGATCGGCTTCACCTCGCTGCACGAGAACCTCGACACCACCACCCCCGGCGGCCGACTCGTCTTCCACGTCTTCGCCGCTCTGGCGGAGTTCATCCGCGAACTCATCGTCCAGGGCACTCGCGAGGGCCTGGCCGCTGCCCGCGCCCGCGGCCGGGTCGGAGGGCGCCCCACCGTCGCTACCGAGGAAGTCATCCGCGCCGCCCGCGACCTGCTGCCCGACCCCGGCCGCTCCATCACCTCGATCGCCAAAATGCTGGGCATCTCCCCGGGCACCCTCTACAACCACATCCCCGACCTCCAAGACCTGCGCGCCTCCGCCGTCCCCCACCAGCTCGACGCTGCGGAACGGTGACCCCACGTGCCGATCCGTCCCTAGGACCGCGAGCGTTGTCCCGCCGACTGGCCGGACATCTCCAACGCCATCAACGAACGCGCCGGCTGGCGGTGCGAGTGTGAAGGCGAGTGCGGACGCGGCAGTCACCCCGGCCGGTGTCCCAACCGGCCCGGACAGCCCGTGTACGGCACCGGTTCGCGGGCCATCCTGACGACGAGAGCGCGCACCTCGACTACACGCCGGAGAACTGTCACCCGGCCAACCTCAAAGCCATGCCAGGGCTGCCACCTGCACTACGACTGTAACCACCACGCCCGCATCCGGGCCCAGACCCGGCATACCGCGCTCGAAACGGCGGGCAGCTGACGTTTGAGTTGTAGGCGAACGTAGCAAGATCAACCCGGCGGACAGCATCACCCCACCGGAGCAGTGGAACCCGGCGCCCCCCGACGCGACAGCCGGGCCATCAACCTGCCCACGACCAACCGACAACAGAGAAACGGCCCGCCGGAGAAACCGACGGACCGTCATGCAAGATCGAGGCTAAGGCCGCTACACCTGCGTTCCGGGCCGTTTCCTGTTGGGGCAGTTTCCTTGGACCCTCGCCAGACCTACTGCCCGGAAGCCGCAGGCCCCGGCCGTCACACAAAACGCCCTGAGTCACCCGCAGACGACTTGTCGGACAACGCATCCGGCGCACTTCACGGGCACCTCCGGCCTCAGGAGGGCCTCAATACATGCTTTGCCGCAGCAGAGCCGAGCAGAACCCGTCTCAGCGATTGCACGTCCATGCAGGTCAGAGAGTCATCAGCCGAAGCAGACCAACGTGGCATCAAACTCACGAGCAGCGGATTCAGTCCGTTCAGGGAAAGTTGACACCCCGACAGGACAAAATGAACGTTTCCGCAGGTCAGAAACCTGCGCAGGTGGGGCGGGTGGGACTCGAACCCACGGCCGACGGATTATGAGTCCGCTGCTCTAACCGGCTGAGCTACCGCCCCATTACGGCGCGTCGCGCACATTTGTGCGCGCCGTCTGCCGCAGCATAGCCGCTCATACGATCTCCTGCTTCGGATGGTCGACTTCGCATGACCATGAGGACATCGGCGCGGATCGCGCGGTTCCCCCGGGCATGAAAAAGGACCCCAACGGGGTCCTCGTTCAAGCGCTCTCCCGACTGGACTCGAACCAGTAACCTGCCGGTTAACAGCCGGCTGCTCTGCCAATTGAGCTACGGAAGATCGAAGCTCCCCCGACTGGACTTGAACCAGTAACCTGCCGATTAACAGTCGGCTGCTCTGCCAATTGAGCTACAGGGGATTGCCTCGTTGCATCGAACGTACCTCCCTGGGTATTCGCCAGGGGGCGTGCGGTCGCTGCGACACATACATTAGCGCAAGCAGGGGGGTGCTCCGCCAATCGGTTCCGCGTGCCTCGCACCCGGTGCACCCGGCACCCCTCGTCCACCAGCCGTCGCCCGTCCGTCGCCTCACTCACCGCCCGTCGCTCCTCACTCGACACACGACACACGTCAAGGAAAGGTGGCCGTCATGCGTTACCGGCTCACGTTCGTCGCCGGACTGGCCCTGGGTTACGTGCTGGGCACACGGGCCGGGCGCGAGCGCTACGAACAGTTGAAGAAGTCCGGGCAGCGGATCGCGCGGAACCCCGCCGTCCGCAACACCGCCGAGTCCGCCGCGCTGCAGGGGCGGGAGTTCGCCGGCAAGGCGTTCCACACCGTGAGCGAGAAGGTCGGCGACCGGGTTCCGGACTCCGTGGCCGGCCGGGTTCGCTCCCTGCGTGAGCGCAACGGCTCGGGAGGTGGTGAGGACGACTGGGGCACCAGTAACACCTGAGAGACAGGGTGTCGGCATGGACACATCTGCGGCACCCGCACGCCCCTGGTCACGGACAACGCGCGGCTCTTCACCAACGGAAGTCCGACCCGGCGCGTTCACCTCTCCGCGTACGGCAGAATTTTGGCCATGGGGATAGTCGCCGGGTTGGACAGTTCGCCCGATTTCACTCGTATCGTCGTCTGCGACGCGGACACGGGGTCCGTGCTGCGGCAGGGCTATGCGCCGCATCCGGTGGAAGGCCCCGAGGGCGGGGGCGGCGGACGGCCCTCCGATGTCGATCCGCAGGCCTGGCTGCTCTCCCTCGGTGAGGCGGCCGGCGGCGGCCTGCTCGAAGGTGTGCAGGCCATCGGGGTGTCCGCGCAGCAGAACGCCCTCGTGCCGGTCGACGCGCAGGGCAACACCGTGCGACCGGCGATGGTCGGCGGGGACAAGCGGGCGCAGGTCGCGGCGGCCGATCTGATCGACGCGCTCGGCGGACGTGAGGCGTGGGCGCAGGCCGTGGGGTGTGTGCCGCAGGCCGCGCAGCCGGTGACCAAGCTGCGCTGGCTGGCCCGGAACGAGCCGGACGCGGCGCAGCGGACCGCCGTACTGATGCAGGCGCACGACTGGCTGGTGTGGCAGCTCCTCGGGCGGCCGGTCAGACGGACCACCGACCGGGGCGGGGCTTCCGGGACCGGGTACTGGTCCGCCGCCATGGGCGCCTATCGCGGCGACCTCGTCGAACTCGCGCTCGGGCGGCAGGCGATGCTGCCCGAGGTGCTCGGTCCGTCCGACGCCGCCGGTACGACGCCCGAGGGGCTGCTCATCTCCGCCGGGACCGGGGAGACCATGGCCGCCGCCTTCGGGCTCGGGCTGGGGCTCGGGGACGTCGTGGTGTCGCTCGGGGCCTCCGGGTCCGTGATGGCCGTACACCCCGAGGCGCTCTTCGACTCGACCGGGATGATCACCTCGCTGGCCGACGCGACCGGGCTGCACCTGCCCGTCGTCACGACGCTGAACGCCGTACGGACGCTGCGGGGGACGGCGGAGCTGCTGGGGCTCAGTGATCTGGAGAGCCTGTCCGATCTCGCGATGAAGTCGACCCCGGGTGCGCACGGGCTGGTCATGCTGCCCTATCTGGAAGGTGAGCGGACGCCCAATCTGCCGCACACCGCCGGGACGCTCGCCGGGCTGCGGCGGGAGTCCATGAAGGCCGAGCATCTGGCGCGGGCCGCCTTCGAGGGGATGCTGTGCGGGCTCGCCGACGCGCTGGACGTGCTGCGGGGGCGCGGGGTCGACGTACAGCGCGTCTTCCTGCTCGGGTCCGCCGCCGAGCTGCCCGCCGTACAGGCCGCGGCGCCGCCGCTGTTCGGGGCGCAGGTCGTCGTACCGCAGCCCGCCGACTACGCGGCGATCGGCGCCGCGCGGCAGGCCGCCTGGGCGCTCGGGGTGTCGCAGGGCACGCTCGACCCGCGGACCCCGCCGGCCTGGCAGGGGGCATCCGCCCAGGTGCTGGAGCCCGGCGAGGAGCTGGCGGTGGGACAGGCGGTGCGGCAGCAGTACGTGTCCGTGCGGGAGCAGACGCATCCTGGGGCATTTCGCAGCTAGCGATGCGTGGCTGACGCTTGAGCTACGCGCGTGGCTCAAGCCTGGCTGACGCGTGGCTGACGGCCGACCGGTGTGTGGCTGATTCGGGACCGTGGAGTCCGGGGTGGCCCTCGCGCGGGTCGGTTTCTTCGTCCGCTGTTGGATTAATCGCTTGAAGTAACACGGGTGGAGTGTCAGACGATGGGTGCGTGGGGCACTCCCCATCGTCCGTCACGGACAAACCGCCGACTCCGAGAGATTCAGCGTGCTCATACGACTTCTGCGCACTTATCTGAGGCCCTACAAGAAACCCATCGGGCTGCTGGTGCTGCTGCAGCTCCTGCAGACCTGCGCCACCCTGTACCTGCCCACGCTCAACGCGGACATCATCGACAAGGGTGTGGTGAAGGGCGACACCGGCTACATCCTGCTCTCCGGTGCCGTGATGATCGGTATCTCGCTGGTGCAGGTCGTCTGCAACATCGGCGCCGTGTACTACGGCGCCCGTACGGCGTCGGCGCTCGGCCGGGACGTACGTGCCGCCGTCTTCGACCGCGTGCAGTCGTTCTCGGCGCGCGAGGTCGGGCAGTTCGGCGCGCCCTCGCTGATCACGCGTACGACCAATGACGTCCAGCAGGTGCAGATGCTCGCGCTGATGACGTTCACGCTGATGGTGTCGGCGCCGATCATGTGCGTGGGCGGCATCGTGCTCGCGCTGGGGCTGGATGTGCCGCTGTCGGGCGTGCTCGTCGCCGTCGTCCCGGTGCTGGGCATCTGCGTGACGTTGATCGTGCGGCGGCTGCGGCCGCTGTTCCGGACGATGCAGGTACGGCTCGACACGGTCAACCGGGTGCTGCGCGAGCAGATCACCGGCAACCGGGTGATCCGTGCCTTCGTGCGGGACGAGTACGAGAAGGAGCGGTTCGGGAAGGCGAACCACGAGCTGACCGAGGTGTCGCTGGGCACCGGGCGGCTGCTCGCACTGATGTTCCCGATCGTCATGACCGTCGTCAACATCTCGTCGATCGCCGTGGTGTGGTTCGGCGCGCATCGCATCGACAGCGGCGGTATGGAGATCGGCGCGCTGACCGCGTTCCTCGCCTATCTGATGCAGATCGTCATGTCCGTGATGATGGCCACCTTCATGTTCATGATGGTGCCGCGCGCGGAGGTGTGCGCCGAGCGCATCGAGGAGGTCCTCGCGACGTCGTCGAGCGTCGTCCCGCCGACCGCTCCCGTGGTGGAGCTGCGGCGGCACGGGCATCTGGAGATCCGCGGGGCCGGGTTCCACTACCCGGGTGCCGAGGAGCCGGTGCTGAAGGCCGTCGACCTGGTGGCGCGGCCCGGTGAGGTGACCGCGGTGATCGGGTCCACGGGCAGCGGGAAGTCGACGCTGCTCGGGCTCGTACCGCGGCTGTTCGACGCGACCGCCGGAGAGGTGCTCGTCGACGGCGTGGACGTGGCGACGGTGGAGCCGAGGCTGCTGGCCAGGACGGTGGGGCTGGTGCCGCAGAAGCCGTATCTGTTCGCCGGGACCGTGGCGAGCAATCTGCGCTACGGCAATCCGGACGCCACCGACGAGGAGCTGTGGCGGGCGCTGGAGGTCGCGCAGGGCAAGGGGTTCGTCGAGCGGCTGGAGGGCGGGCTCGACGCGCCGATCGCGCAGGGCGGGACGAATGTGTCGGGCGGTCAGCGGCAGCGGCTCGCGATCGCGCGGACGCTGGTCCAGCGGCCCGAGATCTACCTCTTCGACGACTCCTTCTCCGCGCTCGACTACGCCACGGACGCGGCCCTGCGGACGGCGCTCGCGCGCGAGACCGCCGAGGCGACCGTCGTGATCGTCGCCCAGCGGGTGTCGACGATCAGGGAGGCCGACCGGATCATCGTCCTCGACGAGGGCCGGGTCGTCGGCACCGGCCGCCATCACGAGCTGATGGCGGACAACCAGACCTATCGGGAGATCGTGCTCTCCCAGCTCACGGAAGCGGAGGCCGCCTGATGGCCGGGCCCATGGGGCGCATGATGGCCGGGGGCGGCCCCGACCAGCAGTCGCTGGACTTCAAGGAGTCCGGCAAACGGCTCCTCTCCCAGTTCAGGCCCGAACGGGCCACGATGTACGTGATGCTGTGCGCGGTGTTCGTGAGCGTGGGCCTGTCGGTGGTGGGCCCGAAGATCCTGGGGCGGGCGACCGACCTGGTCTTCTCCGGCATCATCGGACGGCAGTTCGAGAGTGGCAGTACGAAGGCCGAGGTTCTCGCCGGTATGCGGAAGCGCGGCGAGGACGGCATGGCCGACATGCTCTCCGGTACGGACTTCACACCGGGCAAGGGCATCGACTTCGGCGCGGTGGGCGAGGTGCTGGGGCTCGCCCTGGTGGTGTTCGTGTTCGCGGGGCTGCTGATGCTGGTGGCCACGCGGCTGGTGAACCGGTCGGTCAACCGGACCGTGTACCGGATGCGCGCGGATCTTCAGGCGAAGCTGTCGCGGCTGCCGCTGTCGTACTTCGACAAGCGGCAGCGTGGTGAGGTGCTGTCCCGCGCGACGAACGACATCGACAACATCGGGCAGACGCTCCAGCAGTCGATGGGGCAGCTCATCAACTCCCTCCTCACGATCATCGGCGTGCTGGCGATGATGTTCTGGGTGTCCTGGCTGCTGGCGCTGGTCGCGCTGGTGACCGTTCCGCTGTCGTTCTACATCGCCACGCGCGTCGGCAAGCGGTCGCAGCCGCACTTCGTGCAGCAGTGGCGGACCACCGGCAAGCTGAACGCCCACATCGAGGAGATGTACACCGGGCACACCCTGGTGAAGGTGTTCGGGCGGCAGGACGAGTCGGCGCAGCAGTTCGCCGAGCAGAACGACGCGCTGTACGAGGCCGGGTTCAAGGCCCAGTTCAACAGCGGGATCATGCAGCCGCTGATGATGTTCGTGTCGAACATCAACTACGTGCTGGTGGCCGTCGTGGGCGGGCTGCGGGTCGCCTCGGGCGCGCTGTCGATCGGGGATGTGCAGGCTTTCATCCAGTATTCGCGTCAGTTCTCCATGCCGCTGACGCAGGTCGCGTCGATGGCGAACCTGGTGCAGTCCGGGGTGGCCTCGGCCGAGCGGATCTTCGAACTGCTGGACGCGGAGGAGCAGCAGGCCGATCCGGTGCCGGGGGTACGGCCGGACGAGCTGCGTGGGCTGGTCTCGCTGGAGCATGTGTCGTTCCGGTACGAGCCGGAGAAGCCGCTGATCGAGGATCTGTCGCTGTCGGTGGAGCCGGGGCACACGGTCGCGATCGTCGGGCCCACGGGGGCGGGGAAGACGACCCTGGTGAATCTGCTGATGCGGTTCTACGAGGTTTCCGGGGGGCGGATCACTCTCGACGGGGTGGACATCGCGTCGATGTCCCGGGACGAGCTCCGGGCCGGGATCGGGATGGTCCTCCAGGACACCTGGCTGTTCGGTGGGTCCATCGCGGAGAACATCGCGTACGGGGCGGCACGGGAGCGCGAGGTGACGCGCGGGGAGATCGAGGAGGCTGCGCGGGCCGCGCACGCCGACCGGTTCATCCGTACCTTGCCGGACGGGTACGACACCGTGATCGACGACGAGGGGACGGGGGTCAGCGCGGGTGAGAAGCAGCTGATCACCATCGCGCGGGCGTTTCTGTCCGATCCGGTGATCCTGGTGCTGGACGAGGCGACGAGTTCCGTGGACACGCGGACGGAGGTTCTCATCCAGAAGGCGATGGCCAAACTGGCGCACGGGCGGACGTCGTTCGTGATCGCGCATCGGCTGTCGACGATTCGGGACGCGGACACGATTCTGGTGATGGAGAACGGGGCGATCGTCGAACAGGGGGCCCACGGGGAGCTGTTGGGGGCGGACGGGGCCTATGCGCGGCTGTACAAGGCGCAGTTCGCGGAGGCGGTGGCCGAGGTGGATTGATCTCGCCCCCGCCGCCCTTACCCGTCCCATCCCTGGGGGCTCTGCCCCCAGACCCCCGCTATCGGCCCTGAAGGGGCCTCGTCCTCAAACGCCGGACGGGCTGGTATGTCAGCCCGTCCGGCGTTTGAGGAGCGGGGGTTCAGTCCAGGTAGCCCCTCAGCTGGTCCGCGAAGGCGTGGTCGCGGAGTTTGTTCAGGGTCTTGGACTCGATCTGGCGGATGCGCTCCCGGGTGACGCCGAAGATCCGGCCGATCTCCTCCAGCGTGCGCGGGCGTCCGTCCGCCAGGCCGTAGCGGAGTTGGACGACCTTCCGCTCCCGCTCCCCCAGCGTCGACAGGACCGCCTCCAGGTGCTCCCGCAGCAGCAGGAACGCCGCCGACTCGACCGGTGACGCGGCGTCGCCGTCCTCGATGAGGTCACCGAGGGCCACATCGTCCTCCTCGCCCACCGGTGCGTGCAGCGACACCGGTTCCTGGGCCAGGCGCAGCACCTCGCTGACGCGTTCGGGCAGCAGGTCCAGGTGGGCGGCGACCTCCTCGGGCGTCGGCTCGTAGCCGCGCTCCTGGAGCATCCGGCGCTGGACGCGGACGACCCGGTTGATCAGTTCGACCACGTGTACGGGGACACGGATCGTCCGGGCCTGGTCGGCGAGGGCGCGGGACATGGCCTGGCGGATCCACCAGGTCGCGTACGTCGAGAACTTGTAGCCGCGCGCGTAGTCGAACTTCTCGACGGCGCGGATCAGGCCCAGGTTTCCCTCCTGGACGAGGTCCAGCATGGTCAGGCCGCGGCCCACGTACCGTTTCGCCACCGACACGACCAGGCGGAGGTTCGCCTCGATCAGACGGCGCTTGGCCATCCGGCCCATGACGACCAACCGGTCGAGGTCCAGGGCCAGTTGGCTGTCCAGGTCGGAGGCGAGCCGGAGTTTCTCCTCGGCGAACAGGCCGGCCTCGACCCGGCGGGCGAGGTCCACCTCCTCGGCGGCGGTGAGCAGCGGGATGCGGCCGATCTCGCGCAGATACTGGCGGAACAGGTCGGAGGAGGGTCCGCTGGTGTCGGCGCGGGAGGGACCGCGGGCCGGGGCGCGGGCGCGGAGCCGTTCGGCCGGCTCGACGGGATCGACCGGATCGACCGGATCGAGCAGTTCAACGGGCTCGACCGGTTCGGCGAGCTCGACTGGTTCGGCGAGCTCGACCGGTTCCGCCGGCTCCACCACGTCCGCCGGGGGTTCGTCCGGCTCGGCCGTCTCCGGGTGGTGCGCGGCGCGGCTCTGCGGAGGCACGGCCCCGATGACGTCGGTGACGTTCGCGCTCTCGGGGCCGGTCTCTGTCTCGGCGGCGCCGGACTCCGCCTCGGCGGTACTGCTGTCGGTCTGGGTGAGGGTCTGGGTCTGCACGGGGGCGACCTCCAGGATGATCGCTGCTGAGGCGTACGGCAGCGGTACTCGGGGGGCGGAGGGGGCGGCCTCGCCGCTGTCCGTCCCGTACGCGTTGAGCGGAATCGCGGGGGTGTCGGACCCGTTGGGGACGGGTCGGCCGCGCTCCGAGGACTCAGGCACCGGAACCCAGTGTGGAGTACGACACATCGCTGCCACGAGGGGCGTGCGAGGACTTTCTGCGTCCGGTGTGTGACCGAGTGGTTACCGTCGCCGCGAAGTCGAGTGCCCGTTCGGGGTCCGACCTGGCACGATCGGTGCGTCTCGGGTCCCGCTGCTCAACTCACGTGTACGGAAAGCGTGTCACCGTCCGCCGCGAAACCGCTGCCGAGGCTCAGAGCGCTGCCGCGCCCCTCTCCCGCAGGGCCTGGTCGTACTGCTGGAGTACCCACAACTCGTTCTGTACGGCGGCCAGTTCGGCCGGGTCGCCGTGGGTGGCCAGGCGGGTGTGGGTGACCTGGACCTCCTGGATGCGGCGTTCCACCGCTCTGCGGCGGACCATGACCAACTGGTCGCTCGCGTACACGTCGTCGACGGTTCGGCGCATGATCGCCTCGACCGCCAGCTCCGTCACCATGGCACGGACCGTGTTGTCCGGGGCAATCTCACGGACGCGGACCAGGTACTCCTGCGGGTCGGCGGCGCCGTACTCCGCGCCGCCCGCTTCCATGATCGCCTGGCGTACGGCCGCGTAGGGGGCTGCCGTGAACTCGTCGATGCCGTAGGCGTCGAAGGCCGGGGAGACCAGGTCGGGGCGCTGGAGGGCCAGTTTGAGGAGTTCGCGTTCGGTGGCGTAGACCGGGTTGCGGAGGTTCAGGGCGGGGCCGGAGGGGCCGCCGGATCGTGCGGAGGTCTGCTCGTACGGCTGGGACTGGCGTTGCCCGCCGGTGGGGGCCGGGCCCTTGCCGCCGCGGTCCCGGGCCCAACGGGCCAGCTGGGCCACCCTTTTGACGACGAACTGGGTATCCAGGATGCCGAGCATGCCGGCGAGCTGGACGGCCACCTCGTGCTGTGCGCCGGTGTTCTTGATGCGGGCAACGATCGGGGCCGCCTCGTCCAGCGCCGCCGCGCGGCCCGCCGGGGTCTCCAGGTCGTAGCGCACGGCGATCTGGCGCAGGGCGAACTCGAAGAGGGGGGTGCGGGGTTCGGCGAGGTCGGCGACGGCCTGGTCGCCCTTGGCGAGGCGCAGGTCGCAGGGGTCCATACCGTCGGGCGCGATCGCGATGTAGGTCTCGGCGGCGAACTTCTGGTCGTCCTCGAAGGCGCGCAGCGCGGCCTTCTGGCCGGCCGCGTCGCCGTCGAAGGTGAAGATCACACGGGCCGAGCCGTTGTCCATCAGCAGCCGGCGGAGGATCTTGATGTGGTCGGTGCCGAAGGCCGTACCGCAGGTCGCGATCGCCGTCGTCACGCCGGCCAGGTGGCAGGCCATGACGTCCGTGTAGCCCTCGACGACGACCGCGCGGCTCGTCTTCGCGATGTCCTTCTTGGCGAGGTCGATGCCGTACAGGACCTGGGATTTGCGGTAGATCGCCGTGTCGGGTGTGTTCAGGTACTTGGGGCCCGTGTCCGCCTCGTACAGCTTTCGCGCGCCGAAGCCGACGACCTCGCCGCCGATGTCGCGGATCGGCCACATCAGACGGCCTCGGAAGCGGTCGATGGGGCCGCGGCGGCCTTCCTGGGCGATGCCGGACAGCAGGAGTTCCTTGTCCGAGAAGCCCTTGCCGCGGAGGTAGCGGGTGAGGTGGTCCCAGCCCTGGGGGCTGTAGCCGACGGAGAAGTGCTCGGCGGCCGACTGGTCGAAGCCCCGCTCGGCGAGGAACTTGCGGCCCGCGTCAGCCTCGGAGCTGGTGGCCAGCTGCTCCGCGTACCACTGCGCGGCGATCTTGTGGGCCTCGACCAGGCGGATGCGCTCGCCGCGCTGGTGGGTGGGGTTGTAGCCACCCTCCTCGTACCGCAGGGTGATGCCGGCCTGGCCGGCCAGGCGCTCGACCGACTCGGAGAAGGAGAGGTGGTCGACCTTCATCACGAACGTGATGGTGTCGCCGCCTTCCTGGCAGCCGAAGCAGTGGAACAGTCCCTTGCTCGGGCTGACCTGGAAGGACGGTGACTTCTCGTCGTGGAAGGGGCACAGGCCCTTGAGGTTGCCGCCGCCCGCGTTGCGCAGCTGGAGGTACTCGGACACCACGGCGTCGATCGGGACCGCGTCCCGAACCGCCTTCACGTCCTCGTCGTTGATCCTTCCGGCCACGCAGTGATTCTACGGTGGCGGACCGACAGTCCCGTGACAGTCCCGGGCCCCGCCACGGCTACGGGACGAGGGTGTCCAGCGGTACGCGCGGGTCCGCGAGGGCCTCCGTGTCCACCTGGGCCCGGGATCGGATGAGCTGCTGGATGGGCTCTGTGACGTCCCACACGTTCACGTTCATCCCGGCAAGCACCCGGCCGTCCTTCACCCAGAAGGCGATGAACTCGCGCTTGCCCGCGTCTCCCCGGATCACCACCTGGTCGTACGAGCCCGGGGGCGCCCAGCCCGAGTACTCCATGCCCATGTCGTACTGGTCGGAGAAGAAATAGGGCACGCGGTCGTACGTCGATTCGCGGCCCAGCATCGAGCGGGCCGCCGCCGGGCCGCCGTTGAGGGCGTTGGCCCAGTGCTCGACCCGCAGCCTGGTGTCGAACAGGGTGTGGTGGAAGGCGGCCACGTCACCGGCCGCGTAGATGTCGGGGTCGGAGGTGCCCAGGTGTTCGTCGACCTCGATGCCGCCGCCGTACGCGCGGTCGGCGAGGGTCAGGCCGGCCGCCTCCGCCAGTCCCGTGCGGGGCGCCGCCCCGATGGCCGCCAGGACGTCGTGGGCCGGGTGCTCCTCGCCGTCGTCGGTACGGGCCGCGAGGACCATGCCGTCCTGGCCGACGATCTCCGTGAGGCGGGCGCCGAAGTGGAATCGGACCCCGTGCTCGCGGTGCAGCTCGGCGAAGATGTTGCCCAGCTCGGGGCCGAGGACCGAGTGCAGCGGGGTCGAGGACGGCTCGACGACGGTCACCTCTGCGCCGTACTCCCGCGCCGCCGCCGCGACCTCCAGGCCGATCCAGCCGGCGCCGGCGATCACGATGTGGCCGTTGTCGCGGCCCAGGGCGGCCAGGACGCCCTTGAGGCGCTCGGCGTGCGCGAGGCGGCGCAGATGGTGGACGCCGGCCAGGTCCGTCCCGGGGATGTCGAGGCGGCGCGGCTCGGCGCCGGTGGCGATGAGCAGTTTGTCGTAGTGGACGAGGGTGCCGTCGTCTCCGAACCGGACCGTCTTCGCCGTACGGTCGATGGCGTCGACGGTCTGGCCGAGGTGGAGTTCGATGTCGTTGCGCGCGTACCAGGCGGGTTCGTGGACGAAGACGCTGTCGCGCTCCTCCTTGCCGAGGAGGTAGCCCTTGGAGAGCGGGGGCCGCTCGTACGGGTGGTCGCGTTCGTCGCAGATCAGTATCACGCGGCCGGTGAAGCCCTCCGTCCGAAGCGTCTCGGCCGCCTTGGCGCCGGCCAGTCCGCCTCCGACGATGACGAATGTCTGATCCGCGTCGACCACTTGATTCCTCCTTGTAACGATGCCGCCATGTGCGAGCGTCCCGCACGCAGTGTGATGGGGGAAGAGGGTGTGGCCCGATCAGGCCACGGAGGGTCACATTCGTGTCATATGACCCGCATATGGCACGCATATTGGTCATATGCGGGTCATATGCGGCCCCGGCCTTTCAGATGCGCGTGCAGCGAACGCGCCGACGCGTCGGTGAGGGACGCGATCTGGTCGACGATCACCCGCTTGCGCGCCCGGTCGTCGGCCGCGTCGTCGAACAGCGCGCGGAACTGGGGGTCCAGGCCTTCCGGGGCGCGGGCGGTGAGGGCCTCGGCGAGTTCGGCGACGACGACACGCTGGTCCGCGCGGAGCAGTTCCTGTTCGGCGCGCTGCATCACATAGCGGTCGGCGACCGCCTTGAGGACGGCGCACTCCAACCGCGCCGCGCGCGGGACGGCCAGTTCCGCCGCGTACCGCGTGAGCCTGCCGCCACCGTACGCCGCGCGCGTGGCGCCCTCCGCGGCCAGGCAGAAGCGGCCGATGAGCTGGCTGGTGGCGTCCTTCAGCCGGGCCTGGGCGACGGCCGTGCCGTCGTAGCCGTGCGGCCACCACTCCTGGTCGAGGAGGCGGTCGAGGGCCTCGGCGAGTTCGGCGGGGTCGGTGTCGGCGGCCACGTACCGGCCGGTGGCGACCCGGAAGATCTCCTGGCGTTCGGGCTCCGCGTGCAGGCAGTTGGGGTCGATGTGCCCGGCGTGGAGGCCGTCCTCGACGTCGTGCACCGAGTACGCCACGTCGTCCGCCCAGTCCATGACCTGGGCCTCGAAGGTCGTACGCGTACCGGGGGCACCCTGGCGGACCCAGTCGAAGACCGGCCGGTCGTCGTCGTAGACACCGAACTTCGGGGACGCCGGGTCGGTGGGGTGCGCGCCGCGCGGCCAGGGGTACTTGGTGGCGGCGTCGAGGGTGGCCCGGGTGAGGTTGAGGCCCACGCTGACCAGGTCACCGGTGGTTCCGGATTCGCCCGTGGTTTCGAGCCGTTCGCGGTTCACGAAGCGTTTCGGTTCGATCCGGGTGAGGAGTCTGAGCGACTGGGCGTTGCCCTCGAAGCCGCCGCAGTCCGCCGCGAACTCGTTGAGCGCCTGTTCGCCGTTGTGCCCGAAGGGCGGGTGGCCGAGGTCGTGCGAGAGACAGGCCGCTTCGACGAGGTCGGGATCGCAGCCGAGGGCGGCGCCCAGTTCGCGACCGACCTGGGCGCATTCCAGGGAGTGCGTGAGGCGGGTGCGGGGGCTGGCGTCCCAGATCTGGCTGCGGGTGCCGGGGGTCACCACCTGGGTCTTGCCGGCGAGCCGTCGTAGGGCGGAGGAGTGCAGTACGCGGGCGCGGTCACGCTGGAAGGCGGTGCGGCCCGGGCGCTTGTCGGGCTCGGCAGCCCAGCGGGCGACTGCCGTCGGGGCGTAGGCGGTGGGGGTGGTGTCGTTATCGGGGGGTTGGGGGGTGTGGGTCGTGTTGGTGCGTGTGCCTTCCATGGTTCGACAGTAAGCGCAGGTACTGACAATTTGGGCGTGTGTGTGCGCCTGCGCGTCTGCCGGGTGCTGATTCGTTTGCGGGTGCGGGTCCGTTGTGGCTTGTCGCGCCCACGCGGCGGAGCCGCAAATCGATACAGCCCCGCGCCCCTATTGGGCGTGTGTGCGCCTGCGCGTCTGCCGGGTGCTGATTCGTTTGCGGGTGCGGGTCCGTTGTGGCTTGTCGCGCCGTTCCCCGCGCCCCTATAGTGCCGCGGCCAGTTCTCTCGTTGTGGGTGTTTCCGGGGTCGCCACTGTCTGGTCGTAGCGGTGGAGGATGAGGTCGGCCATGGCCGGGTGGGCGCCCAAGGGGGCCGCGGCGATCCAGGGGGCGGCCTCCGCGCACTCCGTGGCGAAGCGGCCCGGAGCCGTGAAGTACGAGGCCACGGCGACCCGGTGGCGGCCTCGGGCGGCCAGGGCGCGTACGGCGGCGGGGACGTTCGGTGCGGCCGTGGTGGCGTACGCGGGTACGACGGGCACGCCCAGGCGCTCGGCGAGGAGCCGGGCGGTGCGGTGGGTGTCGATGTCCGAGTCGGGGTCGCGGGAACCAGCGGCGGCGAGGACGACCGCGCTCGACCGGCGCTGCTCCTTGCTCATCCGGGTGCGCCAGCCTGCCTCGACGAGACGGGCGTGCAGGGTCTCGACGAGGAGGGGGTGCGGACCGAGGGGGGTGGCCACGCGCGTGCGTGCCGATGCCGCCGCGGCCATCTCCGGGATGTCCTGCTTGACGTGGTAGCCGCGGCTGAGCAGCAGCGGTACGAGAACGGCCTGAGCGGTGCCGAGTCCCGCGAGCGTGTCCGGGAGCAGGGGCGCGTTCAGCTCGATGTGCCCCAGGTGCACGGGCAGGTCGGGGCGCAGCGCGCGGACGCGTTCGGCGAGCGCGCCGACGGTGCTCAGGGCGCGCGGGTCGCGGCTGCCGTGGCCCACGAGGACGAGGGCGGGCGGGGCGGGGCGACGGCTGCCGTCGAGCGGCACGAAGCTGAGTCGGCCGCCGAGCCGGCTGGTGATCCGGTCCATGGTGTGCGCCGAACTGTCGAGGTGGACGCCTCCGGGGTGCCGGAGGCTCTGCGGGAGCTGCTGGGACTCGTCGTGTGGAGGGAGCGAGGCCGTCATGTACCGATCGTGACGGTACGAGGTTGCCACGCCGTTGCGCAGTGATGACGGGTCTTTTCCGGGGGTTCACGGTGCGGGGCAAGGGGTGTGTGAGGTGGATTGACCTGCGGTTTCCTGCGGGCGAGTGAAGCTGGTCACGCCGTGGGCGGCGAACCGGGGCGGGGTCGGGGGCGTCTTCCTTGATCGAAGGCCACCTGGGAGGACCCGTCCGATGAGCAGTCCGCCGAGCAGTTCGGTGAGCAGTCCTAAGGCGCGCAGATCGTGGTTGTCGCCTGCCTGGGCGCGGCTTGTGTGGGGTCGGGTTCGCGTGCGGGTTCGGGTGCCTCGTACGCGGGCCGGTCAGCGGCGGGCCGTGCAGGTCGTGGCGTCGCTGTGCGTGCTGGCGTTGCTCCCGTCCACGTGGATGTTCGTCGCCACCGGTGACCGGCTGCGCGAGGTGTCGGACGCGCCGCGTACCGATGTCGCCGTCGTATTCGGTGCCGGGTTGTGGGACGGGGAGCCGTCTCCGTATCTCGCGCATCGGTTGGACGCGGCGGCGGAGCTGTACCGGGCCGGGCGGATCAGGGTGGTCCTCGTCACCGGGGACAACAGCCGGGAGGACTACGACGAGCCGGACGCCATGCGGGCGTATCTGACGCGGCACGGGGTGCCGGACGGGCGGATCGTGAGCGACTATGCCGGGTTCGACACCTGGGACTCGTGTGTCCGGGCGAAGAAGATCTTCGGGGTCGACCGGGCTGTGCTGATCAGTCAGGGGTTTCATATTCGTCGTGCGGTCGCTTTGTGCGAGGCGGCGGGGGTGGAGTCGTACGGGGTCGGGGTCGAGGCCAAGCATGATGTGACCTGGTACTACGGCGGGGCTCGGGAGATCCTCGCGGCGGGTAAGGCGGCGTTGGACGCGGTGTTCGAGCCTGATCCGCATTTCCTGGGGCCGGTGGAGGTGGGGGTTCAGCGGGCGTTGCGGGGGGATGCCGGGTGAGGGTTTCGCCCCCGCCGCCCCTACCCGTCCCATCCTGTACCTGGGGGCTGCGCCCCCAGACCCCCCTCCGGCCCTGAAGGGGCCTCGTCCTCAAACGCCGGACGGGCTGGAGGTGCGGGCCTGCGCTGAATACGTGACGCCCCGTGTTGAGCACGCTCGTCCTCAAGCGGCGGACGGGCTGGAGGGTGCGGGCAACCTCACCGGCCCTCCCGGTCCCCCGGGAGGTCCCCGTGCCTGCTGTGTAACGGGGGGCGTTCCGGGGTGTAACACGGGCGCCGCACGCTGGGCGGTATGGAGACCTCCGTGACGCCCACGCACTGCCCGTACTGCGCCCTGCAGTGCGGTATGAACCTCACGCCGGTCGCGGGCGGGGGCGTCACGGTCACCGAGCGCGTCGACTTTCCGGTGAACCGGGGCGCGCTGTGCGGCAAGGGACGCACCGCGCCCGCGCTGCTGTCGCCGGCGCTGCGGCTGACCGAGCCGCTCGTCCGGCGGGACGGGGTCCTCGTGCCCGCCTCCTGGGAGGAGGCGCTGGACCGGGTCGCCGAAGGACTGACCCGCACGCGTACGGAACATGGTCCGGACGCGTGCGGTGTCTTCGGCGGGGGTGGGCTGACGAACGAGAAGGCCTACGCGCTCGGCAAGTTCGCGCGGGTCGTTCTCGGGACCTCCCAGATCGACTACAACGGGCGTTTCTGCATGTCGTCCGCTGCCGCCGCCGGGAACAAGGCGTTCGGGATCGACCGTGGGCTGCCCTTCCCGATGGAGGACATTCCCAGGACAGGCTGTGTCATCCTCGTCGGCTCCAACCTCGCCGAGACCATGCCTCCCGCCCTCCGCTACTTCACCGAACTCA
Organism: Streptomyces sp. NBC_01390; assembly: GCF_045040105.1. Taxonomy (NCBI): domain Bacteria; kingdom Bacillati; phylum Actinomycetota; class Actinomycetes; order Kitasatosporales; family Streptomycetaceae; genus Streptomyces; species Streptomyces sp. NBC_01390. The sequence goes on from NZ_CP109551.1 coordinate 4,130,716, forward strand.
AGGAGAACGGGGGCACGTTCATCGTCATCGATCCGCGTCGGACCCGTACCGCAGAGCAGGCCGATCTGCATCTCGCACCGCGTCCCGGCACCGATCTCGCCCTCGCCCTGGGTCTGTTGCACTTGGTCGTCTCGCAAGGGCGCACCGACGAGGCGTTCATCGAGGCACGGACCAGCGGGTGGGAGGAGACTCGGGCTGCCGCGATGGCCCACTGGCCCGAGTACGTGGAACGGATCACCGGCGTGCCCGTGCCCCAACTCCGGGACGCCGTACGGATGTTCTGCGAGCCTGCCACTGCGATGGTGCTCACGGCGCGTGGGCCCGAGCAGCAGTCCAAGGGGACTGACACGGTCGGCGCGTGGATCAACCTGTGCCTGGCGACCGGGCGCGCGGGGCGACCGTACTCCGGCTACGGATGCCTGACCGGGCAGGGCAACGGGCAGGGCGGGCGTGAACACGGCCAGAAGGCCGACCAGTTGCCCGGCTATCGCAAGCTGACCGACCCGGAGGCGCGGCGCCATGTGGCCGGCGTGTGGGGCGTCGACCCCGACTCGTTGCCCGGGCCCGGGCTGAGCGCGTACGAGCTGCTCGACGCACTCGGCTCCGACATTCGCTCGCTGCTGCTGATGGGGTCCAACCCGGTGGTGTCCGCGCCCCGGGCCGCGCACATCCAACAGCGCCTGGAATCGCTGGACTTCCTCGCCGTCGCGGATGTCGTGCTGTCCGAGACGGCCGCGCTCGCCGATGTCGTCCTGCCCGTGACCCAGTGGGCGGAGGAGACGGGGACGACCACCAGTCTGGAGGGTCGGGTGCTGCTGCGCCGACAGGCCGTCTCTCCCCCGGACGGTGTCCGCAGCGACCTGTACGTCCTGCACCAACTCGCCGCCCGCGCCGGGGTGGAGAAGGGGTTCCCGGTCGACCCCGAGGAGGTTTTCGAGGAGTTGCGCCGGGCCAGCGCGGGCGGGATCGCCGACTACTCGGGGATCACCTACCGGCGGCTCGCCGAGGATAACGGCGTCTTCTGGCCGTGCCCGGCGCTGGACGAGCAGCCGGACGGGCGGGACGGTCAGCCTCAGGAGCGGAACGACCGGGCGTCGGCGGCGCCGCATCCCGGTTCTCCTCGTCTCTTCCTCGACCGGTTCGCCACCGAGGACGGGCGGGCCCGGTTCGCGCCCGTGACGTACCGGGCGATCGCCGAGGAGCCGGACGCCGAGTACCCGGTGCTGCTGACCACCGGGCGGGTCGTCGCTCAGTACCAGTCCGGGGCCCAGACTCGGCGTGTCGACGAGCTGAACGCCGCCGCGCCCGGGCCGTTCGTGGAGCTGCATCCCCGGCTCGCCGCGCGGTTGGGGGCCGGCGAGGGGGACGCCATCGCCGTCGTGTCCCGGCGTGGGCGGGCCGTCGCGCCGGCGCGGATCACCACCTCGATCCGCCCCGACACCGTCTTCATGCCCTTCCACTGGCCGGGCGAGGGCCGGGCCAACACGCTGACCAATCCGGCCCTCGACCCGACTTCACGGATGCCGGAGTTCAAGGCGTGCGCGGTACGGCTGGAGACCGTACGGCCTTGAACGGCAGGTGAGTTGGGGCGGCGTGCTACCAGGTGACCGGGAGGCTGCGTACGCCGTGGACCGCGCGTCCCTCGTGGGAGTTCTCCTCCGCCGGGGCCGCCAGCCGTAGGGTCGGCAGGCGGCGGAACAGGGTGGGCAGGGCGATCTGGAGTTCGGCGCGGGCCAGGGCCTGGCCGAGGCAGTTGTGCAGGCCGTGGCCGAACGTCAGGTGGTGCTGGGTGTCCCGGGTGATGTCGAAGGTGTCCGGGTCGGCGAAGGCGCGCGGATCGCGATTGGCCGCCTGGAGCGAGACGACGACACCTTCACCGGCCCGTACGGTGACACCGCCGATCTCCACGTCTTGGGTGGCGATGCGCCGTATCCCGATGTGAACGACCGCGAGGTAGCGCAGGAGTTCCTCGATCGCCCCCGGAACCAGCTCCGGATCGGCCTGCAGGGCGGCGAGTTGGGTGGGGTGGGACAGCAGAGTCACCGCGCCGAGCGACAGCATGCTCGCCGTCGTCTCGTGTCCCGCGATGAGCAGCATCACCGCAAGTCCGGCCGCCTCGGCGGGGGCTGCCTCGCCGGTGGCGACACGTTCGGACGCGAGCCTGCTGAGCAGGTCGTCGCCGGGGTCGGCGGTCTTGGTCGCGAGCAGCTCCATGAGGTAGCCGAAGAGCGCGCCCCAGCCCGCCCGCATTGCCTCGGGTCCGTCGGTCACGGTGGCGAAGGCGGCAGCATGGCGATGGATGAACTCCCGGTCCGCGTACGGCACTCCGAGGAGTTCACAGATGACGAGCAGCGGGAGCGGCAGGGTGAACTGCTCCACCAGATCGACGTCCGGCCCCTTGGTCACCAGGTCGTCGATGAGCCGGTCCGTCAACTGCTGGATCGACGGCCGCAGTTCCTCCGCGCGGCGGAAGGTGAAGTCCGGGATCAGCAGTCGGCGCAGCCGGGTGTGGTCGGGCGCGTCCATGGCGAAGAGCTGGCCGGGGGTGGGCGGCGGCGGAGTCGGCTGCAGGCCGGGGAAACCCTCCCGGTGGTTCTCCGAGCTGAAACGGGCGTCCGCCAGAACGGCACGCGCGTCCTCGTGCCGGGTGACCAGCCAGGGGGTGTTCCCGCCCCAGAGCGTGATACGGCTGAGCCGGCTCTGCTCGCGCAACAGGGCGTATTCGGCGGGGGGATCGAGCAGGGCCGTGCGCCGCATGGGCAGCGGGGGGTAGGTGGTCTCAGACGTGGTGGGGGTCTCGGACATGGTGGGGGTCTCCGCGTGGTGGGGGTCGGGGGCCGGGGGCTGGGAACTGGGGGCTGGGGGTGCGGCAGAGGGGAAGGGGGGTGGAGGCGTGGGGTGGTGCCCGTGCGGGGCGCTGCCGTCGGGCGCAGGGCAACTGGCTGTGCCTGCGCCCGCGCCTGTGGCTGCGCCTGTGCCCGCTCCCGTGTCTGCGCCTGTGCCTGTGCCTGCGGTGAGGCCCTTGCGCAGGCGCCGACCGTCCCTAGGCGTCGTCGGTGGGTGTGGTCGGTGGCAGGCCGGCGAGTTTCAGAAGGAGGCCCTTGACCTCGGTCGCCGCGACGGCCTCGGTGCTGTGCTCGGGTTCGGAGCACAGGAATACGGGGCCGTGGTCGGGGTCGCTCGGGAGGCGGCCGTGGCTGCCGCGGACGCCCGAGGGGTCCAGCGGAACCGTCTGCAGGCGGTAGCGGAACCCGAGCTTCTTGCGGGCGAGTTGACCGGCTGCTTTCAGTTTCACCGTCGGGACGGTGTCGTCCCACAGCAGTTCGGCCGGATCGTAGCCGGGCTTGCGGTGGATCTCGACCTGGCGGGCGAAGTCGGGAGCCCGGTCGTCGTCGAGCCAGTAGTAGTACGTGAACCAGGCGTCGGCGTCCGCCACCGCGACCAGCTCCCCCGAGCGCTCATGGTCCAGGCCCTGCGCCGCTTTGCCCATTTCGCCCAACACCTCCTCCACACCGTCGAGTTCACCGACGATCTTGGCGACTTCGCGTATGTCGGCCGGGTCCCGGACATAGACATGGGCCACCTGGTGGTCGGCGACCGCGAAGGCGCGGGAGGTCCAGGGGTCGAGGTACTCCATACCGTCCTGGGTGTGCACCTCCAGCAGTCCGGCCCGGCGCAGGGCCCGGTTGATGTCCACGGGGCGGGACACCGGGGTGATGCCGTACTCGCTCAGGGCCACCACCGTGGCGCCGGCGGCCAGGAAGTGTTCGATCAACGGGCGCAGAGCGTCGTCGAGTTGGCGGGCGGCGCGGATGGATTCGTCGGACTGGGGGCCGGATCGCTGGGGTTCGTAGTCCATCTGCGGGATGTAGACCAGGGTCAGGTCGGGCTCGTGTTCGTCGAATACCTGGCGGGCGGCGCCCAGGATCCACTGGGTGGACGGCATGCCGGCGTTCGGGCCCCAGAAGGTGAACAGGGGGAAGGGGCCGAGGCGTTCGGTGAGTTCGTCGTGCAGGGAGGGCGGCCAGGTGTAGCAGTCGGGTTCCTTGCGGCCGTCGGAGTAGTAGATCGGGCGCGGGGTCACCGTCCAGTCGACGTCGGCGCCCATGGCGTACCACCAGCAGATGTTGGCGACCTTGTAGCCGGGCGACCGCTTTCGGGCCGCGTCCCAGATCTTCTCGCCGCCGACCAGCGCGTTGTGCTGCCGCCAGAGGAGGACTTCGCCGAGGTCGCGGAAGTACCACCCGTTGGCCACCGCGCCGTGCGTGGAGGGGAGTTCGCCGGTGAGGAAGGTCGACTGGGCGGTGCAGGTGACGGCCGGGAGTGTGGTGCCGAGGGGCGCCTGGAAGCCGCGGTCGCCGAGCGCGGCGACAGCGGGCATGTGCCGCAGGAGGGCGGGGGTGAGGCCGACGATGTCGAGGACGACGAGTCGGTTGGTGTTCGGGATCTCGGTCATGAGCAGTTCCTTGAGACGGTCATGAGTGCTCCTCCTTTAGGCCGAGGCCGGTCAACCGGTCGCGGGCCCAGGCGAGTTCGGCGGCTATGCCGGCGGCGAGGTCGGCGGGTGGGCGGGGCAGGACGGACCAGGTGTAGGTCTCGACCTCGATGTGGTCACACACGGCGCTCGGACCGCCGAGCAGTCCGTCCAGGACGGTGGTGAGTTGGTCGGCGGTGGTACGGAGGGGTGGCTCGGGATCCGCGTGCAGCGGGGCGTGGAAGTGGGTGCGCCAAGGGTTGGGGTTGTCGGCGCCCGAGGCCGGAAGCGTGTCGCCGTCCAGGGCGTCCGGCAGGTCGTCGACACCGACCACCGTGCCCTCGACGACCGTTCGGGTCTGGTGCAGGAACCGTCGTTCGGCCAGTTCACGCAGGGCGGCGCGGGCGCGCGGGTCGGTGGGGTCGGGGGCCTCGACCGCGCAGGACGCCTGGAGCTTGACGACCGGCAGACCGGCGTCGGCGAGCCGCCCGAGGGCCTCACCGGGCTCCTCGAACTGGACGGCGAGATGGCAGGCGTCCAGACAGACGCCGAGGTAGTCGTGGTCGACGTCGGCGAACTCCCGTACCGCCTGGGTGGTGGTCTCCACGACGCACCCCGGTTCCGGTTCGAAGCCGACTCGGATACGGCGCCCGGTGCTCGACTCCAACTCGGCCAGTCCTGCCGCCAGTTGGTCCAGCGCATAACGTGCCGTGTCCGCGCGCCCCGTCGGCCACGGGGTGCGCCAGCCGAGCGGGAGGGTGGAGACGCTGCCGCGTCGGGCGTCGTCGGGGAGGAGGGCCGCGAGGACCCGGGCGCAGTCGAGGGTGTAGGCCAGGCGAGCCGGGTCGGCCCAGTCCGGGAGGTAGACGTCCTTCTTGACGACCTCGCGGTGGAACCCCTCGTACGGGAAGGCGTTGAGGGTGACCGTCTCCAGGCCGCGCGCCGCGAGTTCGGCCTTGAGGGACGTCAACGCCCGCTCGTCGGAGGCGAGTTCGGTGACCGCGGTACGGGCCAGCCACAGGCCGATGCCGAGCCGGCCGACGCCGAGCCGTTCCCGTACGGGTTCGGCGTGGGCGCCGAGCTGGGCGATGATCCCGGCGAGGTCCTCGGCCTGGTGGACGTTGCTGCAGTACGCGAGGTGGACGGGGGTGCCGTCGGGGTGGCGGAAGCGCACGGGCGGCTCACTCTCCCCCGCGCCGGATGGAGTTGCCCTCGAACGACGACGTCTCGTCGGGCTTCGCCACACCGTCGGTGTCGTCCAGGTCGAGGCGTCCGCTCTGGCCGTAGAAGGCGAAGGGGTTGCGCCACAGGACGCGGTCGACGTCGTCGTCCGTGAAGCCGTCGGCGAGCATGGCGTCGCCGGTCTTGCGGGTCTTCAGCGGGTCCGAACTCCCCCAGTCCGCAGCCGAGTTGACCATGACCCGGTCAAGCCCGTGCTCCTGGAGTATGCGGACCATGCGGTCCTCGCTCATCTTCGTCCTCGGGTAGACGGAGAACCCCGCCCAGCAGCCGCTGTCGAGGACCATGCCTACCGTCAGCTCGTTCAGATGGTCCAGGACGACGAGTTCGGGGGCGATGCCCGACTCCCGTACGACGTCCAGGGTCCGCCTGGTCCCGGCCGCCTTGTCTCGGTGCGGGGTGTGGACGAGGGCGGGCAGGCCGTGCTCGACGGCGAGTTGGAGCTGACGGGCGAGGACTTCGTCCTCCTCCTTCGTCATCGAGTCGTAGCCGATCTCACCGACGGCGACGACCCGGTCCTTGGCGAGGTAGCGGGGCAGTTCATCGAGGACGGGAAGGCAGCGTGGGTCGTTCGCCTCCTTCGGGTTGAGCGCGATCGTGCAGAAGTGCTGGATGCCGAACTGGGCTGCCCGGTACGGCTCCCAGCCGAGCAGCGAGTCGAAGTAGTCGTAGAAGGTGTCGGGCGAGGTGCGGGGCTGGCCGAGCCAGAAGGCGGGCTCGACCACGGCCCGGACCCCGGCCGAGTACATCGCCTCGTAGTCGTCGGTGGTGCGGGAGGACATGTGGATGTGGGGGTCGAAGATGCGCATGCTCACACGGTTTCGTCGGTGGGGTCGAAGGCGAGGGCGGTGAAGTCGGTGGTGGTGGGGTCACTGGCGCTGCGGGCAGTGGTGGCGAAGGGGCGTACGAGCGGGCCGATGTCCTCGGGTACGGGGCGTCCGGCCGCTGTCCGCTCGCGGGCGAAGTCGGTGAGCATGCGGGCGAGTTCGGCGTCGGCTCGGGCGTCGAGTCCGGCGACGCGGGCCAGCGGGATCTCGCAGAACACGCACTTCAGGACGGCCTGGCGGTACTCGTCCGCGGGGAGGTGAACCGCCGCGTACGGGCCGAGGGCGGCCTCGATCAGCGTGGTGTCGTTGCCACGCAGGGTCTGTCGTACGAGGTCCAGGAACCCGCCGGTCCCTTCCCGGTCGAGCTGGGGCAACGCCCGTAGGACGGCCCGTTGTTCAGCGGGGTCGCCGTAGCGGTGGAGCGCTGTCACCTCGTCGACGAGTGCCTGGCCGTGCAGAGGCAGGGCGGCCAGGAGCAGGGCACGGGCGGTCTCGTCGACGGTCCGGCCGTCGGGAAGCAAGGCCCGGCCGCAGTTGCGGCGGACGGCGGGGAAGAGGGCTCGGACGGTGGTGGGGTCGGCGGCGACTGCGGCCAGGGCCGTGTCGAGCCAGGCGCGGGCCTCGGGGGTGAGGGCGAGGGGGTCTGTGTCGGAAAGAGGCATACGGCTTTCCAGGTAGTGGGGAGCGAAGAGAGAAAGGGGTACCCGGGAATGTCGGAAAGGTGATGCCGAACGCTGGTGAACAGCCGGTCGGTTGACCGCTCAGGAAGGGAGCAGGCTCCGGGCCTCGGCTCTGCGCAGGAATTCCAGGGAGCTGCGGGCGATGTCGGGGGCGTCCAGAGCGCCGCCCTGGATCTCGACGGACACCAGACCACGGTGGCCCAGATCGGTCAGCGCCGCCAGGACCGGCGGGAAGTCGATCTCGCCCGCACCGAACTCCAGATGCCGGTGGACCCCACGGACCATGTCCTCGATCTGGACGTTCAGCAGGTGCGGCGCGGCCAGGCCGACGCAGTCGAGCAGCGACGGCTCCTCCACGCAGTGGGCGTGTCCCAGGTCGAGGGTCACGCCCAACAGCTCGTGCCCGCCGAGCAGTTCACGCAGTCTCAGACACTTCGCGACCGTGTCGACGAACATGTGCGGCTCGGGTTCGAAGGCCAGCGCGACCCCGTACGCCTCCGCCGTCTCCAGCGCCGCCCCGACGCCGGCGGCCAGCCGCCGCCAGGCCTCCGTCTCCGGTATGTCGTCCGGGGCCGGTCCGCTGCACAACTGGACGGTGGGCGAGCCGAGTTCGGCGGCGATGCGTACGGCACGCCGCAACAGGTCGACACGGCGGTCCGGTTGGCCGGACATCAGCGTCGGCTGGTGCTTGGCCCAGGGGTCGAGGAAGTAGGGCGCCCCGGTCTCAACGGTGACGGTCAGCCCGAGCTGCGCCAACTGCGTGCGCACTCGGTCGACCTGGTGGTTCAGGTCGTCGGCGTACGGGTCGAGGTGGTTGTGGTCGAGGGTGAGGGCGACGCCGTCGTAGCCCAGGTCGGCGAGGATCCCGAGGACGTCGGAGAGGCGGTGATGGGTGAACCCGTTGGTGCCGTAGCCGAATCTCAGGCCCATGGTGCGCCCTTCGCCTTCGTCGAGTTGCTCATGTCGGGGACACCCGTCTCGCCAGGCGCTGCGCCACCGGGTGCACGGCACCCAGGAGCGCGGCGGCGACAGGCGCCCCCGCACGCGCCGTGAGCGCTGCCTGCAGGGGGACCATGGCGAGGATGCCCGCCCCCACCGCACGCCGTACGGAACTCCCGCTCGGGTCGCGTACGGCACGCGCCTGCGCCCAGCCGTACGTCCCCAGGTAGGCGACAACTCCGGCGGAGGCGACGGCGGTTCGGGCGATCTCCTCGCGGGGCACGGCTCGCCGGCGCGGCAGGATCGCCGGGAGTACGGAAGGCAGCACCGTCGACAGTGCCGTGGCCGACGACACGGCGAGCGTCGTGGCGGGCAGCCGCGCGGGCGCGCCGGAGATCTCGTGGCGGCTGAGGGCGGTGAGTGTGTAGGTGTGCACCCCGGTGAGAAGGGCGGGGACGGCGCCGCGAGCTAGCGCGACGGCCGTGCCGCCGCCACGGGACCCGTGTGCCGGTGGGCTGCCGCCGCCCGCGACCGCACCGGCCAGCACGTCGAGCGCACGGGCGCCCGCCATCGCCGCCGGACCGGCCGGAGTGGACTTCAACTTCAGGTCGTACGCCCAGATCAGCGCCGTCAGCGGCAGGGCGACGGCGAGTCCGCGTCGGCCGCCCGACACCGCGGCGAGGCCGAGGCCGGCGCCGGTCAGGCCGGTGGCGACGGTCAGCGCGGTCCGGCGGGGTACGCGGCCGGAGGGCACCGGACGGGCGGGCCGCTCGACCGAGTCGACGGCGGCGTCGGCGTAGTCGTTGAGGGCCATGCCGGCCCAGTAGAGACAGACGGAGGAGGCCATCGCGCCGACCGTCCGAGCGCCGAGGGGGCGACCTGCCGCTGTCGCGCCCGCCAGGATGTCGCCGGGGACACTGAGCGCGGCCGGAGCTCGGACAAGGCTCAACAGATCGGAAAGTGTGGGTGGTTGGGATTTGACCATGTGCAGGGCTGGTGAGGGTTCTAGGGAACCGGCGGGGGGGAATGATTTCCGGTCACTCATGGCTACATCATTGCCGAAATTGCGTGAAAGCCAATGGCGTAAGTGGATGTTGATTCTTGTGACGAACGTGACAACAGCACGGCATTGACAGGGACTTCACAGTTCGGCGACAGGCAGCCACAACCGGCGGAAGACCTGGCCGGATACATCCGGACACATGCGGAGAGCGCACAGGGAACACACAAGGCGCTATGGACACGCCATGTCATGGACACTTAAATCTCAGACAACATCCGCGTCCCCAACGCGCGTTGGACGTCACCGGTCCCTGCCCAGCCTCCCTCCACGTCCTGTCGCGCGTCCTCCCACCCGCTCGAACAAGCCCGAGGAGACCGATGAGTCGGACACAGCGCACCCCCCACGTTCAGCGCATCCGAGGTTCCCGTCTCGCCGCGGCGGGCACCACGGTCGGCGTCGCGGCCCTGTTGGCCGCCGCGCTCTCCCCCGCCGCCGACGCGGCCGACAGACCGACCAGGAACACCGCGATCAAGAACGCGGCCACGGCACTCGCCGACCAGGCCACCCATCTGGGCCTGACCTCCCTGCAGAGCGCCAAAGTCCGGGACGTCATCGTCGACAAGGACGGCAGCCAGCACGTCCGTTACGACCGGACCTACCGCCAACTCCCCGTCCTCGGCGGCGATTTCGTGGTCCACCTGACCCCAAGTGGCACCTACCGCAGCGCGAGCCGCGCCACGACCCGCCCGATATCCCTGAGCACGATCAGCCCGGCGGTGTCGGCCCCGAAGGCCGCAGACCTCGCGGTGTCGGCGCTGCGCGCGGCCAACCGGGGCGAGGCGCTGAAGAAGGCAACCTCCAAGCCCCAGTTGGTGGTTGACGCCCTGCACGGCACCCCCAAGCTCGCCTGGCAGACGAACGTGGCGGCGCTGGACTCGGCCGGCAACCCGGTCGCCCGCACCGTGGTGACCGACGCGCGCACGGGCGCCCAGCTCGACGCCTGGGACAGCATCGAGACGGCGACGGGCGACGGCAAGTCCCTGTACGGCGGCACCGTCCCGCTGGAGACGACGCTCTCCGGATCGACGTACCAGCTGAAGGACCCGACGCGCGGCAACACGTACACGGGCGACGCCGCGAACGGCACCGACCTGTGCATCTTCGGCATCTGCATCGTCCGCGCCCCCGCCACGCTCTTCACGGACGCGGACAACCACTGGGGCACGGGCGCGACGGCGGACCGGGCCTCGGCGGCGGTGGACGCGCAGTACGGCACCGACAAGACCTGGGACTACTACAAGAACACGTTCGGGCGCAGCGGCATCAAGGGCAACGGGGTCGGCTCGTACAACCGTGTGCACTACGGCAGCAACTACAACAACGCCTTCTGGGACAACACCTGCTTCTGCATGACGTACGGCGACGGCGACGGCACGACGTTCGGCCCGCTGGTCGCGCTGGACGTGGCCGGCCACGAGATGACGCACGGCGTGACGGCGTCGACGGCCAATCTGACGTACTCGGGCGAGTCGGGCGGCCTCAACGAGGCGACGTCGGACATCTTCGGCACCCTGGTGGAGTTCAGCGCGGCCAACTCCACTGATCTCGGGGACTACTTGATCGGCGAGAAGATCGTCAAGTCGGGCTTCGGCCGTACGGCGCTTCGCTACATGGACCAGCCGTCGAAGGACGGGAACTCGGCCAACTGCTGGAGTTCGGGGGTCGGGAACCTGGACGTCCACTACTCCTCGGGCGTGGCGAACCACTTCGCATACCTCCTCGCGGAGGGCAGCGGCGCCAAGTCGCTGAACGGCGTCGACTACAACTCCCCTACGTGCAACGGCTCGACGGTCGCGGGCATCGGCCAGGCCAAGCTGGGCGCGATCTGGTACAAGGCCCTGACCACGTACATGACGTCCTCGACGAACTACGCGGGCGCGCGCACGGCCACGCTGAACGCGGCGCGGGACCTGTACGGGGCGGGCAGCACGGAGTACGCCGCGGTGGGCGCGGCGTGGAGTGCGGTGTCGGTGGGCTGACGGCCGTAGTCCAGGGCGTGTGACCGGTGGCCACCCCGGAAGGACCCGGGGTGGCCACCGCGTCGCTCGCGGACTCGGTGACACGGACGCAGCGGTGACACGTACGAGGCGGCATACGTATCGTTGACTCGGGTGCTCGGGCGTTAAGTTGAACCTTGCACGAAGGCGTCCGTTACAGCCGAGGAGACGATGTCGGCATGCCCAAATCCGAACAGAAGATCGACACTTCGGTACCGCACTCCGCCCGCATCTGGAACTACTGGCTGGGCGGCAAGGACAACTACCCCGTCGACGAGGCGGCCGGTGACGCGTACACGGCCGTGTTCCCCGGCATCGTCACGATCGCGCGCAGCAGCCGGGCGTTCCTCGGCCGTACGATCCGCCACCTGGCCGGCGAGGCGGGCATCCGCCAGTTCCTGGACGTCGGCACGGGCCTGCCGACGGTGGACAACACGCACGAGGTGGCCCAGTCGGTGGCCCCCGACGCGCGCATCGTCTACGTGGACCACGACCCGCTGGTCCTGACCCACGCCCGGGCCCTGCTGACGTCGACTCCCGAGGGCGCGACGGACTACGTGGACGCCGAGTTGTACGACACGGAGCGCATCCTGGAGGCGGCGGCGAAGACGCTGGACCTCACCCGCCCGACGGCGCTGATCCTGAGCGGCATCCTGGGGCACGTGACGGAGTTCGAGACGGCGCGCGGAATCGTCCGCGACCTGATGGCGGGCCTGCCGTCCGGCAGTTACCTGTCGCTGAACGAAGGCTCGCGCGGCACCGACCCCGCCTACGAACAGGCGCAGGACGCGTACAACGAGACGGGCGCGGTGCCGTATTTCCTGCGGCCGGTGGAGCAGATCGAGGCGTACTTCGAGGGGCTCGACCTGGTGGCGCCCGGGGTGGTCTCGGTGCCCCTGTGGCGGCCGGAGGCGAGCGCGTCCGGGGTGGCGGCGCCGGCGATCGGGCAGCACGGCGGGGTGGGGCGCAAGCCCTGACCCAGGGTCCGTACGCGTTACGGCGCGCCGAGTTCGGCTGCTGCTGCGGCTGCTGCTCGGCGCGCCAGAACGGCGGGCTCAGCCCTGCTTGGGGGCTGCCTGCTGGACCACTTCGAACGACCAGAGCGTCGATGCGGAGGAGGCGGGCTTGGGCCGCTCCCCGCCCGGGGACGCGGGGCGGTGCGCCGACTGCATCGGGCCCGCCATCCAGGCCTGGAAGTCCTCCTCGCTGCGCCACCGCGTGTACACCAGGTAGCTGTCGGTGCCCTCGACAGGCCGAAGCAGCTCGAACCACTCGAACCCGTCCGACCCCTCGACAGCACCGGCCCGCGACGCGAACCGCTTCTCGAGCGTCTCGCGCTGCTCTTCGGGGACCTCGAGGACGTTGATCTTCACGATGCTCATGCGGTCCATCTTGCCGCAGGGGGGTGTGCGGTTCGCGTGAGGGCGGCGGTGGGGCCGGGGCGCGATTCCCGCCGGCTCGTCGCCTGACCCGCGCCGCGTAACGACGTCCATCCCCACACCCACCCCCACACCCCCGTCTCCATCTCCAACCTTGCCTCATCTATCGAATTTCGATAGATTCCCATCGCGATTCGATGGAAGGATGGGCCATGGGAAAGCTGGCCGTGCGTGCGCTGCGCGCCCTGCTCGTGGTGGTGCTCGTCGGCACCGTGTTCGTGCAGGCATTGATGGTGTGGACTCTGGTCAGCGGGCGCGACCCGGAGGACGGCTCGCTCCCCCTGACCGCGCTGCGCGTGATCACGATCCTGGGCATGCTGTCGGCCCAGGTCGCTCTGGTCTGCGTATGGCGGCTGGTGACGATGGTGCGACGCGGCACCGTCTTCTCCCACGCCGCCTTCCGGTACGTGGACGGCGTGATCGGCGCGATCGTGGCGGCTGCCCTCCTGTGGTTCACGGTCACGGCCGTCAACGCGCCGGGCCAGCGGGACGACCCGGGCGTCACCGTCATCATGGGCGGGGTCGGCCTGGCCATCCTGGGGGTCGCCCTCATCGTGCTCGTGCTGCGGATGCTGCTCACCCAGGCCGTCGCGCGCGACGTCGAAGCGGCGCGGATGCAGGCCGAGTTGGACGAGGTGATCTGATGCCGATCGCCGTCGACATCGACGTGATGCTGGCCCGGCGGAAGATGTCCGTGGGCGAGCTCGCGGATCGCGTGGGGATCACCCCCGCCAACCTGGCGGTACTCAAGAACGGCCGCGCCAAGGCGGTGCGCTTCGCGACGCTCGCCGCGCTCTGCGAGGTGCTCGAGTGCCAGCCGGGCGACCTGCTGCGCTGGGAGGCCGAGACACCGCAGGCGATTGACGTGCCCGTCCAAGAGGATGGCGTTCTCGACGCCCCCTGATCCGAAACCAGTTGGCCGGTGGTGGCGGAGCTGCGACGATGCCCTCCGATTCTCTGACGGAGGGCATTTGTTCGTTTTCGTGTGTGGGGGATGCGGCGCCGAGTTGACCGCCCCGCTGTCCCGGGTCGCTCTGCCGGTGCACGCTCGTCAGGAGTACGGGAACGGGCTGCAGCTCCCGGCGCTCATGGAGTCGGGCACTTTCGCCGAGGACCCGGAGCCCTGGGGGCCGCCGTGGCGCAGCTGGGAGGAGATCCCTCCGGACGAGGCGGTGGCCCGCGGTGTCCACGCGCCGGTCCACGCCCTGTCCGACGGCGCGCCCGGATCGATCGTCATCGCACCCGGTGACGCTCGCGGCACCCTGCTGATCCCGGATAGGGCCGCCGGTTGCTGTTGCGGCGTCGACGGAGCAGACGGCCCCAACATGGCCTGCGAGGCGTGCGGCCTGCCCGTGGCGAGCCGGATCGACGACTGCTCACTCTGGCAGGCGGTACGGCTCGCGCCCGACGCCGTGCGCCGCCTGATCGTCGGTGATCCGGACCCCGCACCGCTCTCCTGGGCAGAGCTGGTGAAGGAAGGGAGGTCCACGCCTCTGTTCGAGCCGATTGCCACATGGGGATCGCTGCTGGGGACAAGCCACTTCTGGTCCTGGAGCCCGCAGTGGGAGGCCGCGGTCGGCCGGGCGCTCGCTCACCTGCTGGCAGCCTCGCAGGGCCGGCCGGTGACCGTCCCGGACGGTCTGAGCAAACGAGTGTTCCAACGCGCCCTCGACGCCATGCTGCCCACGGGTCCACCGACACAGCACGCCGTTCTCGCCGGACCCGGACAGCCCGTCCCCGAGCCGGACACCGACATCGTCCTCGTGCCGACCCATCCGCAGACCGGAGAAACCTGGACACCGGTCGGCTCGGCCAGCACGGCCCACCCGGTGCCGCTGCCGTTCGGAGTGCGGCTGGGCCTGGCCTTCCCCAAACCGCACCTGCCGGTTCCCGCGTCGGGCGGCCTGCCCGACGGCGTCCTCCGCGACGACCCGCCCGCACCCCGCCCCCATTCCTTGTTCCAGGCCGATCTGCGCGTATTTCAGCACACCCTGGTGCGGCTGCCGGACGTCCGCAGTCCCTGGCTGCGCGAGAGCCCCGAGAACCTCACCCAGTACATACGCGCGGGCCTCTTCTAGCGAGAGCGAGCCCGGTCAAGGGCGCTGGTAGCCGGTGTCCAGCCTGTTCCACCGGGCGCGACGCCGGTGACACGGTCGTGGCGCGAGCGAGCTGTCCGGCGTCAACCGCCCTCGCAAGCCTTGGCTTTGAACTGCGCCACGGGGACAGTGACCGCGGATTCGTCACCCTCGTAGCGGACCACTCCCGGGGTGAGTCGGTCCCGGTCGGGCAGGGTGAAGGAAACGCTGCTCGACGACCACGAGTTGTCCTTCGTCCAGCCGTAGAGCGTGTAGGCGGTCTTGGCGGTGAGCGGTTTGAGCGGTGTGGTCGCGGTCCAGCCGGTGGCAGGAGTGTCTAGGGTCCACGTGGAGAGGCCGGCCTTGAGCGGTTGCGCGGCGGTCCATGAGCCGACGTTCACCTGCTTGTCGGCGTCATCGCTGTCCACGTAGAGAGTCGCGCCATCGATGTGATGTCCGCAGACCAGCATGACGCCGACCAGCTGACCGTCGTCGGTCACCGAGATGCCGGCGACGGCGTCAACCGGGACCATGCACCCCGAGGTTGCGGCCAGGGCGGCGCAGGCCGCGAGGGCGCCGACGAAGCGCCGGACCAACGGCCACGAAACTGTCGAGTGCACGGTGCCCCCTGAGCCGGGGTCACTATTCGTACCCCTGTACGCCAGAGGGTAGGGACGCTCCGGGTCGAGCGTCGGTGCCGCCACCCACCCGTTGCGCCCTTGTTGTGGCCTTGTAGCCGGAGCGGGCTGTAGCAGCCGCAGCAGCAATCCCGCCAGCTGGGCTGCCACGGTCGAGGCCAACTGTCGCCGTCGTAAAAGAAATTGAACAGCTCCAGGAAGGCTGTGGCCACTGCCGAGACGAGACGCCCCAACGACACCGCCGTTCCCCTGACGCTGTAAGCCGCAGCCAGGGACCACGGCAACCACTTCGGACCGAGCGCGCCTCGATACGGCCAGCAGATGACGCCCACCTACTGCTCACCGACGTGGGAAACCCAAGGCTCGCGGGGACCGGCGGGACAGGAGGGCCCGGTGACACCCAGATCGCCAGGCGCGGGGGCGACGACTGGCGGAGTGGCAAAGCTCACGGACTGGATCGTGTTATTCGTTGAACCATGGACGACTCGGCCGCGTCTAGTTGGTTACGGGCCGTCAATTTCGGTCAGGGTTGCGGCTGGTCACTGGTTGGACGGTAAGGGATCAGCCATTTGGGGTATGTCACTACACGCGAGCGGATGATTACGCAATGCTGTGGTGGTACGAACCACACCATGCACCGTCCAGGGGGTAGACGATGAGTGTGACCTTCAGCGAACACGCAACGACAGATCACGAAGACGACACCGTGATCGTCATGTCCGCCGACGACTTCCAGCATGCCGCCCAGCGCGCGCTCGACGAGCTCGGACTCACCTACGCCGAGCTCGAAGAGCAGGCCCACGACGGCGACTTCACCTCATCGCAGGCCCACGCGCTCTGGGTTTCCATCGGCAGCACGGTTGACCTCTGACCTGCCCAGTCAGGCCGGCAAGTTAGCTCAAGAGCTCACCGACACCCTCAACGGGACAGTGACCCAGCATGTCCGCATGCGAGCCGCACTCCGCCCGTATTCCACAGCGGGCGTCGTGTTCACCGTTGGCCACGGCCTGACAAGACAGAACCCCACTCAGCCGAAACCATTTCCGCTGAGCATCAGCCCGAAGAAGCCCCGCGCCTGGATGAATCTTTCATTCCAGGTACGAATGGACACCGAAAACAAATTCCTCACGGTCCATTCGTCGTACTGCGGGATCTTTACAGACGAGGAATTGAAGACGTGCCTGTGTCACTGGGATTTTGAACGCGAGAAGGATCGCTACCCGAGCGCCCACGTCCAGGTCTACGGCACTTCACCGGCCCTGGAGTCACTGAACGAGGGCGACGACCGAAAGCGCCCGCTGGAGAAACTCCACATCCCGGTGGGCGGGAAGCGATTTCGTCCCTGCATTGAGGACGTCATCGAGTTCTTGATCACGGAGCGGCTCGCCGAGGGCCGCGAAGGCTGGGAGAAAAAGCTGGAGGAGGGGCGGAATCGGTATCGGCGGACTCAACTGCTCGCCGCCATGCGCCGACACCCTGACGTCGTCGAGGAATACCTACGTGAGCGGGAATCCGGCGACGGCAAGTAGTACGGGTCGATAGGAATCATTTCGACGAGGCCCCGGCCATCAGGTCGGGGCCTCGCGCACCCCCTGCCCTTCTCCACCCCAGGTCGGCCACCCTGCCTTCCTGTCTTCCTGTCTTCCACACCGTGGGCAGACGAGGACAGCGCATCGATACGGCGACGGATACCTCCGGCTGTACGCCGAGTCCACTCCGGCGACTGATTGCCCTCCCCCACTCACTCGGGCACGGTCATGACAGACTCCGCGCACAGACCCGGCCCTCAACGCCGGGTTCGTTTCGGGGAGGACAGATCCAAATGACCAGGCTCAGACGCCTTGTTGCCACAGCGGCTGTTGTCGCAGTCCCGCTGATCTCGGGCTGCCAGGGGAGCGGCGATGTGGCCGCGTCGGCATCACCCGAGGCAGCCGTGTCGGCGCGGCCGGCGGCATCGTCTGCGGCCGTCGGAAAGACTCAGGCAGACGTGGTGAGTGACGCCCGGTTCGCAACAACGGGCTTCGACGGGGGCCTGAGACTCGCGAAGGACCCCTACAAGCGTGACTGTGTCGTCTACGCCACCGCCCTGTCCACAGGTATCCCCGGGAAAGGTGAACTGGTGGCCACTGTAAGCAAGTTGGAAAAGCGTGGATGGCGTCTGGACGGCCCCATATCCATGGCGGAGGGAACCTACCTCGAATCGGGCGAGTGGTCGGTCATCCTGGGAGTCGGGGCCGTGCCCGACCAGGCCAAGGAACAGTCGGCCCCTTACACCGGAGCCCTCGCCTTCGGAGCATCAGGCAAGTGCAAGCGTTCCGCCGATCCTGCGACGGCGCCTCCGCTCCCGCCCACGCTGCCATCCACGTCGTAGAGCTGAACCCGGGGGCTACCTGCGCGTGTTCAGCTCCACCCGCCGCCCCACCCCGATCTCCTCCACCCCCTCGTCCGGCACCACCGCGAGCGCTCCCCCCTGCATCACCCGTTTCCTCCAGGTCGGCCAGGAAGTCCTCGATTCGGTCGATAAAGGGGAAGGGGTAGGAGCCCTCGGGCCCGCCGGAGGACTCCTGGAGAGGTACGTGAATCTCGACGATGGTGTGCCTGACCGGCATTGTCGCTGGTCAGGCCGTCGGGTACGCGGCGTCGGATGCGGTGGCGTCCCGAAACCTCCGCGTCCGCGTTACCCCCTGTATGCGCTACCCCAGTCCGCGTTACCCCCCGTACGCCCGTACCGCCCGTCCCTCCCTCAACGCCTGGCCCCACCACACCAGTTGGTCCAGCATCACCTTCGCCGCCCCGTCCGGGCCGCCCGCGTCCTTCAGGCGGCCCTCGTCGTCGAAGGCGGCGCCGGCGTTGTGGAAGGAGACCGTGTCCCGGACCGTCGTCGCGTGGAGTTCCGCGAAGACCTGGCGGAGGTGTTCGA
Organism: Streptomyces sp. NBC_01390; assembly: GCF_045040105.1. Lineage (NCBI taxonomy): Bacteria > Bacillati > Actinomycetota > Actinomycetes > Kitasatosporales > Streptomycetaceae > Streptomyces > Streptomyces sp. NBC_01390. The sequence goes on from NZ_CP109551.1 coordinate 4,149,007, forward strand.
CCGCGCGGAGGCCTCCGGAGACGCCGCCGTAGGAGACGAAGGCGACCGGCTTGGCCTGCCATTCCGTGTAGTGCCAGTCGATGAGGTTCTTGAGGCCGGCCGGGTAGGAGTGGTTGTACTCGGGGGTCAGGACGACGAACGCGTCGGCGGACGAGAGTTTCGGGGTGATCCCCGCCAGCTGGGCCTTCGCGTCGGCGTCGGTCGCGAACGTCGTCGGGAGGGCGGTGTCCGCGACGTCCACGACCTCCGCCGTCAGGTCGTCGCGTTCGCCGATCCGGTCCAGTAGCCAGGCGGCCACGACCGGGCCGAAGCGGCCTTCACGGTTGCTGCCCACGACGACGGTGACACGTACGGGCTCGACAGATTCAGTCGGTGTCTGCATGCGTCACAGCCTCGTACCTCAAGCTCTCTTGAGGTCAAGCCGACTGCCCCCTCCCTCCGGGTCACCCGTTCACACCCCCCGCCTCCGCCTGTCGGGTTCTCTTGCCCGACGCGTCCGCAGTACGGCGATGACCTGCCGGAACGTCGACACGGGGCTGCCGTTCGGGCGTTCCGCGCCACCCGTTCACCGTATTTCTGACGGACCATCAGAGAGCGCGTCCCGGCCCCTGCCACTTACCTCGGTAGCAGACCACCTCGTTCGCAAGTTCTCGGATCCCGGAGGAGCAAGTCCGATGCGACGTACCGCCGCCGCCCGTCCGCTGACCGGTACCGCGCTCGCCCTCGCCCTCGCCGGACCGGCAGTGGTCCTCACCGTCGCCCTCGCCGCGCCCGCCCACGCAAGCGGCGGCGGGACGCTGGAGGTGTACCCGGCGACCGTCACCCCCGGCACCCGGGTCACCGTCAACACGACCGCCTGCGGAAGCGGTGGTACGGCCGCCGGGGACGCCAGTGCGGTGGGCGCCGGGAGCTTCGTGCTCGCGCCGACCACGCACAAGGAAGTCGCCGTCGGACAGTTCCGGGTGCCGCCGGGTGCGCAGCCCGGGACGTACGAGATCGTCGCCCGGTGCGCCGGCAAGGCGGATGCGCGGCAGGTCAGTGGCGATCTCGTCGTCACGCTGACCTCGACCCGACCGCCCGTGCAGCCTCCTGTGCAGCCCAGGGGGAGTGTGAAGACGGGGGTCGGTGGCGCGCTCGGTCCCGACCCCGTGCAGACCACGGCCGGTGTGGCGGCTCTCGCCGTCGCCGCCGTGGGCGGTACCTGGCTCCTGCATCGCCGGGCGAGAGGCGACGGGATCTGACGGACACCCTCCGCCGTCCGTCGGCCGGTACCGCATGTCCCCCTCCCCTCCGGGCCCGACGCCCCTCGCGGCCCGGAGGGGGGCCGGGGTGAACCGTCAGGGGGAAACAAGGGTGTCCAGGAGGTGGTTCACGTGCGCAGATTCACCGACATCCTCATAGCCGCCCTCACCGTCGCCGCCCTCTGCTCCGGCGCCTGGCTGGTCCGCAGCGGCGGCGAGACCCACGCCCCGCCGCAGCCGTCCGCCGCCCAGGCCCGTACGCAGCCCACCCACCCGGAGTCCGCCAACCCGGAATCGCCCGTACTCCCGCCCTCCCCGCCCCTCCGTATCCGCATCCCCGCCATCCGCGTGAACGCCCCGCTGATGGGCCTCGGCCTCACCGCCACCGGCAGTCTGGACGTACCGCCCGCCGAGCGTGAGGACCTGGCCGGCTGGTACGAGGACGGCACCGTGCCCGGTGAGACGGGCACCGCGATCGTCGCCGGGCATGTCGACAACGCCGACGGACCCTCCGTCTTCTACCGCCTCGGCGCCCTGCGGAAGGGCAACGGCATAGGGGTCGAGCGGGGTGACGGGACCACCGCCCTCTTCACCGTCGACGCCGTCGAGGTGTACGACAAGGACCGCTTCCCGGACGACAAGGTGTACGGCGCCGCACCCCGGCCCGAGCTGCGCGTCATCACCTGCGGCGGCGGCTACTCACCCCGTACGGGCTATCAGGGGAACGTCGTCGTCTTCGCCCACCTGACCGGCAGCAGCAGAAGCAGCAGCCGACGCCCGCCGAGTGTCCTTACGCGATCCACTGCTGGTACGCCAGATTCGCCACCAGCGTGAACACGACCACGAGCAGCACCCCCCGTACGAAGCCGCTCCCCTTCTTCAGCGCCGTATGCGCCCCCAGCATCCCGCCGACCAGGTTGAACGCGGCCAGCAGCGCGCCCAGCTCCCAGTAGACCGTGCCCTGCCAGGCGAAGATCGCGAGGGCGCCCGCGTTGGTACAGCAGTTGACGACCTTGGCCGTGGCGGAGGCGGTCACCAGGTCGAGGTGGAGCAGCGCGGTGAGCGCGAGGACGAGGAACGTGCCCGTGCCGGGGCCGATGAGGCCGTCGTAGAAGCCGATGCCCAGGCCCGCGAGTCCGATCGCGGCGAGGACGCGGCGCGCGGAGACCGGGGTGGTCGCCGGGGCCGTACCGAAGGCGGGCCTGAAGATCACGAAGGCGCCCACGCCGAGCAGGACGACCATGATGACCGGCTTCAGGGTGTCCGTGCTCATGCCGGCCGCGACGAACGCCCCGGCCGTCGAGCCGGCGACCGCCGCGAGCCCGATGCGTACCGCGAGGCGTACGTCCACCGGCGCCTTGCGTGTATACGTCACGGCCGCGCCCGTGGTGCCGACGATCGCCATGGCCTTGTTGGTGCCGAGCGCGTACTGCGCCGCCGAGGAGGTGTCCGGGAGGCCGAGCAGCAGTACGGGCATCATGAGCAGGCCGCCCCCGCCCACCACCGCGTCGATCCAGCCGGCCGCGAGAGCGGCGGCGCAGAGGGCGGCGATCATGGGCAGGGTTATCTCGGGCATGGTCGCGATCCTAAGTTGTTGCCGTATCGTTCCTGCACCTCACAGCCGCCCGGCTCGCCCCCACTGAACCCTCACACCTCATCCAGGTCTCCGCTGAGGGAAGCGTGCCTCCCGGGAAACAGACGTGATGCGGTCGGGTAACACCGGCAACGCACGCTGCAGTACATGACCTCGAATGCGCGTGTGGTGGTGATCGGCGCCGGGCTCGCGGGCGTACGGCTCGCCCGGCGGCTCGGCGAGCTCGGCCTGTCCGCCTCGGACGTCGTGCTCGTCGGCGAGGAGGAGCACCGCCCGTACAACAGGGTGCTGCTCGCCGAGGTCCTCGCCGGGCGGTACGCCCCCGAGGTGATCGCCCTGCCGACGCCGGACCGGCTGGTCCGGGCGCGGGCCGAGCGGATCGACCGGGCCGAGCGGATCGTGCACTGCTCCGACGGTTCCTCGATCGCGTACGAAACGCTGGTGCTGGCGACGGGCTCCAACCCCGTACTCCCGCCCCTGCGTGGGCTGTTCACCCCGGATCACGAACTCCCCGAAGGCGTCCACGCGTTCCGCACCATGGACGACTGCCTCGGCCTGTCCAAGGCGGTGCGTCCCGGAGCGAAGGCCGTCGTCATCGGCGGCGGGCTGCTCGGTGTGTCCGCCGCCCGCGCGCTGGCCGTACGCGGTGCGCAGGTCGTTCTCGCCCAGCAGGCCGAGCGCCTGATGGAACGTCAACTTGACCCGGGTGCCTCGGCTTTGGTGCTGCGGCACCTCAACGACCTGGGCGTCGAGGTGCACACCGAGTGCCGGGTGCGGGACGTGCGCTGCGTGGGTGGCAGGGTCCGGTCGGTCGAGCTGGCCGACCACTACGCCCTCGACGCGGACCTCGTCGTACTGGCCTGCGGTGTCCACCCGAAGGTGGGGCTCGCGCGCGACGCGGGGCTCGCCGTGCACAAGGGCATCCTCGTCGACGACGAACTGCGCACCTCCGACCCGCACATCAGGGCCCTCGGGGACTGCTCCCAGCACCAGGGGACGATCTACGGTCTGGCCACCCCCGCCCTCGAACAGGCCGACGTACTGGCCGAGTTGATCGCCGACAAGGAAGGGACGGCGGGCGTCCGTTACACCGGCACCCGTGCCCTCACCCGGCTCACGCTCACCGACTTCACCGCCGACACCGGCAACCCCTTCGATCTCGCCGCGTTCGGCGAGCCGACCGCCCGCCCCGGCGACGACGTCATCCAGCTCGCCGACGCCACCCGGGGCACGTATCGCAAGGTCGTCGTCCGTGACGACCGGCTGGTCGGCGGGGTGCTCGTCGGCGAACTCGGCACCGTCGGCGCCCTCGCGCGCGCCTGGGAGGGAGCAGAGCCGCTCCCCACTGACGGCGGCCCGCTGCTCCACCTGCTCACCAACGATGGAGGCTCCTAATGACCGCCACTGATGGGGCCACCCCCACGATCGTCCTCGTCGGCCACGGCATGGTCGGCCAGCGCTTCCTCGAAGCGCTCGCCGAGCGCGGCCTGACCGCCGCGCACCGCGTGGTCGTGCTGTGCGAGGAGCCACGTCCGGCGTACGACCGCGTCGCGCTGACCTCGTACTTCTCGGGCAAGACGCCCGAGGACCTCTCGATGACGGACATGGCGTTCATCGAGAAGGAGGGCATCGAGCTGCACATCGGTGACCCGGCCGAGACCATCGACCGGGAGGCGAAGCGGGTGACCGCCCGCTCGGGTCTGGTCGTCGACTACGACGTCCTGGTCCTGGCCACCGGCTCCTACCCGTTCGTCCCGCCGGTCCCCAACAAGGACGCCCAGGGCTGCTTCGTCTACCGCACCATCGAGGACCTCCTCGCCATCGAGGAGTACGCGAGTACCCGTACGACGGGTGCCGTGGTCGGCGGTGGTCTGCTCGGACTTGAGGCGGCCGGTGCGCTCAAGGGCCTCGGACTCACCTCTCACATCGTCGAGTTCGCGCCGCGCCTGATGCCGGTGCAGGTCGACGACGGCGGCGGCGCGGCGCTGCTGCGCACCATCGAGGACATGGGCCTGTCAGTCCACACGGGTGTGGGTACGCAGGAGATCGTCGTCGGTGAGGACGGCGCGGTCACCGGGATGAAGCTGTCCGACGGCAGCGAACTCGCCACCGACCTGGTGGTGTTCAGTGCCGGTGTCCGGCCGAGGGACCAGCTGGCCCGCGAGTCCGGCCTCACGGTCGGTGAGCGCGGCGGCATCGCGGTCGACGAGCAGTGCCGTACGGTCAACGACCCGCATGTCTTCGCGATCGGCGAGTGCGCGCTGGCCTCCGACGGCCGGGTGTACGGCCTGGTCGCCCCCGGTTACGAGCAGGCGGAGACCGCCGCCGCCGCCATCGCGGCGGACGAGGAGGCCGAGGAGCTGACGTTCACCGGCGCCGACCTCTCCACCAAGCTGAAGCTGCTCGGCGTGGACGTCGCGTCCTTCGGCGACGCGCACGGCGCCACCGCCGACTCCCTCGACGTCGTCTACTCCGACTCCCGCTCGGGCCTGTACAAGAAGCTCGTCATCGGCCGCGACGGCAAGCTGCTCGGCGGCATCCTCGTCGGCGACGCGGAGGCCTACGGCACGCTGCGCGCGTTCACCGGTACGGTCCCGCCGGTCTCCCCCGAGTCGCTGGTGCTCCCGGCCGGCGCGGGCGGCCCGGTCCAGCTCGGCCCGACCGCGCTGCCGGACGCCGCGATCATCTGCTCCTGCAACAACGTCACCAAGGGCACGATCCGCGGCGCGGTCACCGAGCACAACTGCACCACCGTGCCCGAGGTGAAGAAGTGCACCAAGGCCGGTACGACGTGCGGGAGTTGCGTCAAGGTCCTCGGCCAGCTCGTCACCGCCGAGCTGGAGGCGAGCGGTGTAGTCGTCGACAAGGGCCTGTGCGGCTGCTTCTCGCAGACCCGCGAGGAGCTGTACGAGATCGTCCTCGCCCTGCGCGTCAACACCTACCAGGATCTGCTGGACCGCTACGGCCGCGACCACGCCAAGGGCGGTGACGGCTGCGACGTCTGCAAGCCGGCGGTCGCCTCGATCATCGCGTCCCTCGCCCCGACCATCGGCGCGAGCGGCTACGTCCTCGACGGCGAGCAGGCGGCGCTGCAGGAGACCAACGACCACTTCCTCGCCAACCTGCAGAAGAACGGCTCGTACTCGGTCGTCCCCCGCATCCCCGGCGGTGAGATCACCCCCGAGGGCCTGATCGTCATCGGGGAGATCGCCCGCGACTTCGGTCTCTACACGAAGATCACCGGCGGTCAGCGGATCGATATGTTCGGTGCGCGGGTCGAGCAACTCCCGCTGATCTGGACCCGGTTGGTGGACGCCGGCTTCGAGTCCGGCCACGCGTACGGCAAGTCGCTGCGTACGGTGAAGTCCTGTGTCGGCCAGACCTGGTGCCGTTACGGCGTCCAGGACTCCGTCCGGATGGCGATCGACCTGGAGCTGCGCTACCGGGGACTGCGGTCCCCGCACAAGCTCAAGTCCGCCGTCTCCGGCTGTGCCCGCGAGTGCGCCGAGGCCCAGTCCAAGGACTTCGGCATCATCGCCACCTCGGGCGGCTGGAACCTGTACGTCGGCGGCAACGGCGGCGCCACCCCGCGCCACGCGGACCTGCTGGCCCAGGACCTGAACGACGCCGAACTCATCAAGCTGATCGACCGGTTCCTGATGTTCTACATCCGCACGGCGGACCGGCTTGAGCGTACGTCGACCTGGCTGGAGCGGATCCCCGGCGGCCTGGACCACGTACGCGATGTGGTCGTGGAGGACTCCCTCGGCATCTGCGAGGAGCTGGAGTCGCTGATGACCGATCACGTAGCCCACTACCGCGACGAGTGGGCCGACACCATCAACGACCCCGAGAAGCTCGCCCGGTTCGTGTCCTTCGTGAACGCGCCGGACACCCCGGACCCGGTCGTCGGCTTCGTCCCCGAGCGCGACCAGATCAAGCCCGACCTGCCGCTGCTGTCCATCGGCCTGCGCCCCGCCGACGACGTCCTGGAAGGAAGTGCCCAGCGATGACCCTGGCACCCGAGACGACCGACCTGAAGATCCAGCTGCGCATCGACAACAGCACGGACACGGACGACAGTTGGTTCACGGTCTGCGACCTGAGCGTCCTGCTGCCCGGCCGCGGGGTGGCGGCCCTGCTGCCGGACGGCCGCCAGGCCGCCGTCTTCCGCGACCGCGCCGGCAACCTGTACGCCATCGACAACCGCGATCCGTTCGGCGGCGCGGCGGTCCTCTCCCGCGGCCTGACCGGCACCCACCAGGGCCGCCCCTACGTCGCCTCCCCGCTCCTCAAGCAGCGCTTCGACCTGGAGTCGGGCCGCTGCCTGGACGACGAGACGGTCGCTGTGACGGCCTACGAGGTGCGTACCGCCGCCTGACGCACCCACCCACCGATGATGCCGATCGTGAGCGGCGCCCCGGACACCGTCGTCCGGGGCGCCGCTCGCGTTCACGCCTTGAGACCCTCGTACGTCACTCCGGTGAGCTGCTCGGAGGCGGCCCAAAGCCGGTCTCCCGCTTGGTCGTTGAGCGTCCAGGAAGCCCGCCACGACTTGGCGGGCGCACCGCGCCAGCCCAGGATCCTCGGGCCGATGAACGCGTCGGGCCGTACGTCGGTAGCGGTGGCCGCGTACAGGGTGGGCAGGGCGCCCGCGTCGGCGGACTGGGCGAAGACGCGGTTGCCGATCTCCATGAACCGCTCGGCGCCCCTGCGGCCCTGCATCTTCGCGGCGGCGGTCTGCAGGTTGGTGGCGGCGTACCCGGGGTGCGCGGCGGCGGCCACGACACCGGAGCCGACGGCGGCCAGCCTGCGCGCCAGCTCGTGCGTGAACAGCAGGTTGGCGGTCTTGGAACGGCCGTACGCGATCCAACGCCGGTAGTTGCGCTCGCTGTTGAGGTCGTCGATGTCGATGTTGCCGAGAGCGTGGGCCCCGCTGGAGAGGTTCACGATCCGGGCGCCGGGCGTACCGAGCAGCGCCGGGAACAGCAGCCCGGTGAGCGCGAAGTGGCCGAGGTGGTTGACCCCGAACTGCGTCTCGAACCCGTCCGCCGTCGTGCCGTACGGCATCGCCATCACGCCCGCGTTGTTGACGAGGAGGTCGATCCGCTCGTACGGCAGCTCGTCTGCGAACTCCCTTACGGAGCCCAGGTCTCCGAGGTCCAACGGCCAGAACTCGGCGATGGCGTCCGGCACTTCGGCCAGCAGCCGCCCGACGGCCTCGTTCCCGCGCGCCTCGCTCCGGCAGGCGAGCACCACCCGCGCCCCCTTGCGCGCCAACTCCCGCGCGGTGACGTACCCGAGACCGCTGTTGGCACCGGTGACGACGGCGATACGGCCGCTCTGGTCGGGGATGTCCTGCGTGTTCCAGCCGGGCATGTTCGGGTGACCTCCATGGGCGACGAGTCGGGCGGCTCCGGCGGATCCGGGCGGGTGTCCGGATCCGCGTCCGGACTGCGCCGGATCGGCCCCCATGGCCAGTTCTACGCTCTGCGGCGCCGCGTGTCAGGGCTTGCGGCCCACCCCGCAGTACGCGTCGACGGCCGTGGCGGGACCGGCCGGGCCCCGGAGGTCGGGGCGCCACTGCGGCACCTGGACCACGCCCGGGTCCAGCAGGTCGAGGCCGTCGAAGAAGGCGGCGATCTCTCCGAGGCTCCGTACGTAGTACGGGACGGCGCCGCTCGAGTTGTAGGCGTCCGACGCGGCGATCATGCCCTCGCTGGTGGCGGTGCTGTCGCTGACCACGAGGTGACTGCCCGACGGCAGGCCCGCCATCAGCCGGCTCACCAGGTCGCGCGCCTGGTCGTGGTCGGCGACATGGCCGAGCGTGTTGAGGATCATCAGGGCGACCGGTTGGGAGAGGTCGAGGGTGTCGGCCGCGGCTTCGAGGATGGTCTCGGGGGCGTACAGGTCGGCGTTCAGATAGACGGTCCGGCCTTCGGGGGTGCTGCCGAGCAGGGCGTCCGCGTGGGCCAGCACGACGGGGTCGTTGTCGACGTACACGATCCGGGCGTCCGGGGCGGCGCGCTGTGCGACCTCGTGGGTGTTGTCGGCGGTCGGGAGCCCGGTGCCGACGTCCAGGAACTGGCGTACGCCCTGCTCGTCGGCCAGGTGGCGGACGGCGCGTCCTAAGAAGTGCCGGCTCGTGACGGCCACGTCGACGAGGCCGGGGAAGATCTCCTTGATGTGGTCCCCGATCTCCCGGTCGACCTCGTAGTTGTCCTTGCCGCCGACGAAGTAGTTCCAGAAGCGGGCCGAGTGCGGCTTGGAGGTGTCGATGTGCACCCGCGCGCGGGCGCCGGTACCGACCGAGGGGGTGGGGTCGTCGTACGGCACGGCGGAGCCTCCTGTGTGTTCGGTGCTGATCATTTGCGCACCAACGTAGGTGAACTCGTCGTATCCAAGGGGAAGTTGGGAAGATCCACGACCAGGCACCAGAGCATTCCGGCCATTCGAACGGCCACCGGGGAGTGCCGGGCCGTTTCCCGCACAGCCCCGTCATACGTCCGTACTGCGCACCGGCGTCGATGTCAGTGGTGCGCAGTACGTTGCGGTCATGGGCGTATATCTGGTCGATGTCGATACGGAGGGGTGGTTCGGTGAGGGCGAGGAGGGGAGGGCGGAGATCGCGGCCGGCCTGAACGCGGTACTGGCACGGCGTGGCCTGCCCCCGTACGAGACCGTGCCCGAGGCAGCGGGCTTCGTGCGCGGTTCCGGCCGGTCCTTCGAGGAGAAACTGGTCCCGCCGATGGACGGCCTGATGGCGCTGTGCCGGGCGCATCTCTCGGCGGCGGCGACGGAGACGCTCCTCGGCTGGTCGGTCCTGGTGCCGGTTTCCCTGGCCGAGGAGATCGAGTTGCCGGTGGAGTCCTCGTACTCCGACGTGACGGTGATCGCAGGCGCCCCGCAAGTCCTCTCGATCGCCGAGAAGCTGGCGGCCGCGGTCGAACTGCCGCCCGGGGTCCCGGAGATGTGCGACAACCTGGACCTGACCATGTGGTTCCTGGACGGCGAGGCGGAGAAGGTGGCGACCACCGCGCCGGGCCCGTGGAGCGAGGATCTCGACGCGTCCTTCTATGTCGCCCTCTACCTGCGCGCGGCACAGCACTCGCTGCGACGGGGGTGCCCGGTCACCTACTGCTGAAGCCTGTCGTACCCCTCACTCCTGTGCTCTCTTCGCTGAGCCGGTCGACCGCCCACGGCATGAGCTCTTTGGCCACCGCGAGGCTGAACGGCCTCACCAATGAACGGAGTTCGGCGCAAGCGGCAGGACCGAGCGTGACGTAAGGGAGGGCGGCCAGCCTGTCGGTGTTGTGCTCGATCTCCGCCCTGCGCCGCGTACCGTCCTCGGTCAGGGCCGGCTGGGGTCCCTCGTCGAGCCATCCGCGCTCACGCAGGTCCCGCACGGCCTGCTCCCACTGCTCCTCCGTCCATGCCCGCGAGTCGCGCAGCGCCGCCGCACTGATCTCGCCGGTGGCGGCGTGCGTGACGAGGGCCTCGAGCCCGCTGAGTCCGGCAGTCAGCAGTGCCGCCACGTGGCCGTCGCCACGGAACTCCCGCAACAGGGTCTGCGCGTGCCAGAGCACGAGGTGGGGTGCGTCCGGCCACGGCAGCGCGGCGTGCGCGGCGAAGAGGGGGCGGCCGTGTAGATGACTCACAGTCACTTCAGCGGCGGTGCGGGCCAGTTCCGCCGCGCGGGCCAGCGCCGGTGAGGAGATGTCCTCGCCGAGGATGCGGCGGAGCGTGGCGTCGATCCCGGCGAGGCGGGCGGCGGTGAACTGCTGCGGCGTGGCGACTTCCCATGCGGCGGGTATGGCTCGGCGCACGAGTCGGGGATTGAAGTTGTTGAACGTGGCGATGACCAGACCCGCGGGAGCGGTGCCGAGCGCGGCGGAGCGGGACGCGAAGTATCCCGTCCTGGCGTCCACGCCCAACTCGGCGTACTGGCTTGCGGCTTCGGGCGAGAAGTAGACAGCCCCGTGGTAGGGCTCGAGAGTCCTCCAGGTCTGGCGCGCGAAGACCAGGCTGTCGTGGTCCGTGTTCTGTGTCATCAGAGGTTCGCCGTCCTGTGGTGGATGAAGTGCCGCTGTTCATCGAGCACACGACGGCGCGCGGGGCACACCCGTTCGTACCGTCTGGTCGGTACGCTATCGGAGAGCACCTCCGGCGACTACCGTCCTGCGACCAGTTCTCGGGACCTGTGCCCAGGAGTGAACGAAGCCACCAAGCCGAGCGAAGAGGCGGCACCCCCCGCACAGGGGTGCCGCCTCTTCTCGTGCACCGGAGTCGCCGTCAGGTCGTTGAGGGTCGGGGTGACCGACGGCGGCTCCGGAGATCAACAGGCCTACGGCCTGGCGGTGTTCACGTCGGCTACCGGTGATCGCTCCCCGCCGCCGACGAAGCCGCCCGCCCCGCCTCCAGCCTGGCCACCGGGATGCGGAACGGCGAGCAGCTGACGTAGTCCAGGCCCACCTCGTGGAAGAAGTGCACCGACTCAGGGTCGCCGCCGTGTTCGCCGCAGACACCGAGCTTGAGGTCGGGGCGGGTGGCGCGGCCGGCCTCGGCGGCGAGCTTCACCAGGGAGCCGACGCCGTCCTTGTCGATCGTCTCGAACGGGGAGACGCCGAAGATGCCCTTCTCGAGGTACGCGGTGAAGAACGAGGCTTCGACGTCGTCCCGGCTGAAGCCCCACACCGTCTGGGTGAGGTCGTTCGTGCCGAACGAGAAGAACTCCGCCGCCTCCGCGATCTGACCGGCCGTGAGGGCGGCGCGCGGGAGCTCGATCATCGTGCCGATCGACAGCTTGAGCGACGTGCCGGTCGCGGCCTCGACCTCCGCGATGACCTGGTCGGCCTCCTCGCGGACGATCTCCAGCTCCTGGACCGTACCGACCAGCGGGATCATGATCTCGGCGCGCGGGTCGCACTTGGCGTTCTTGCGCTCCGCCGCGGCCTCCGCGATGGCGCGGACCTGCATCGTGAACAGACCGGGGATGACCAGGCCGAGACGTACGCCGCGCAGGCCCAGCATCGGGTTCTGCTCGTGCAGCCGGTGGACGGCCTGGAGCAGCCGCAGTTCGTTCTCGTGCGGCTCCTGGCGGGACTCCGCCAAGGCGACGCGGACCGACAGCTCGGTGATGTCCGGCAGGAACTCGTGCAGCGGCGGGTCGAGGAGGCGGACTGTCACCGGCAGGCCGTCCATCGCCGAGAACAGCTCGACGAAGTCCTGCCGCTGGAGGGGGAGCAGCCCCTTGAGCGACTCCTCGCGCTCGGTCTCCGTGTCGGCCAGGATCAGCCGCTCGACCAGCTCACGGCGGTCGCCGAGGAACATGTGCTCCGTACGGCACAGCCCGATGCCCTGGGCGCCGAAGCGGCGTGCGCGCAGCGCGTCCTCGGCGTTGTCCGCGTTGGCGCGGACCCGGAGGCGGCGCTTGCGGTCGGCGAACGCCATGATGCGGTGGACGGCCTCGACCAGTTCGTCGGCGTCGTTGGCTCCCGCGTGCATCCGGCCCTCGAAGTACTCCACGACCGGTGACGGCACGACCGGGACCTCGCCCAGGTACACCTTGCCGCTCGAACCGTCGATGGAGATGAGGTCGCCCTCCTCCACCACGTGCCCGCCCGGCACCGTCATCCGGCGCCGCTTGGTGTCGACCTCGAGCTCCTCGGCGCCGCACACGCACGTCTTGCCCATGCCGCGTGCCACGACGGCCGCGTGGGACGTCTTGCCGCCCCGCGAGGTCAGGATGCCCTCGGCGGCGATCATGCCGTCGAGGTCGTCGGGGTTGGTCTCCCGGCGGACCAGGATGACCTTCTCCCCCGACCGCGACCACTTCACCGCGGTGTACGAGTCGAAGACCGCCTTGCCGACCGCCGCGCCCGGTGAGGCGGCGATGCCACGGCCGACCGTGGCGACCTTCGTGTCCTCGTCGAACTTGGGGAACATCAGCTGGGCGAGCTGGGCGCCGGTGACGCGCTGGAGCGCCTCGGCCTCGTCGATGAGGCCCTGGTCGACGAGCTGGGTGGCGATACGGAAGGCCGCGCCCGCCGTGCGCTTGCCGACGCGTGTCTGGAGCATCCACAACTGGCCGCGCTCGATGGTGAACTCGATGTCGCAGAGATCCTTGTAGTGGTTCTCCAGGGTCGACATGATCTGCATCAGCTGGTCGTACGACTTCTTGTCGATCTGCTCCAGCTCGGCGAGCGGGACCGTGTTGCGGATGCCCGCCACGACGTCCTCGCCCTGGGCGTTCTGCAGGTAGTCGCCGTACACGCCCTGGTGGCCGGAGGCGGGGTCGCGCGTGAATGCCACACCCGTGCCCGAGTCGGGCCCGAGGTTGCCGAAGACCATCGAACAGACGTTGACCGCCGTGCCGAGGTCGCCGGGGATGCGTTCCTGGCGGCGGTAGAGCTTCGCCCGGTCGGTGTTCCAGGAGTCGAAGACCGCGTGGATCGCGAGGTCCATCTGCTCGCGCGGGTCCTGCGGGAAGTCGCGGCCGGCCTCGGTCTTGACGATCTTCTTGAACTTGGTGACCAGCTTCTTGAGGTCGGCGGCCTCCAGCTCCGTGTCGACCGCGACCTTCTTGGCCGTCTTCGCCGCCTCCAGCGCGTCCTCGAACAGCTCGCCCTCGACGCCGAGCACCGTCTTGCCGAACATCTGGATGAGGCGGCGGTACGAGTCCCAGGCGAAGCGCTCGTCGCCGGCCTGCTTGGCGAGGCCCTGGACCGACTTGTCGGAGAGGCCGATGTTCAGCACCGTGTCCATCATGCCGGGCATCGAGAACTTCGCCCCGGAGCGGACGGACACCAGGAGGGGGTCGTCGGCCTGGCCGAGCTTCTTGCCCATGGTCGCTTCGAGGGCGTCGAGGTGCGCACTCACCTCGTCACGCAGTGCCGCCGGCTCGTCGCCACTGTCGAGGTAGACCTTGCAGGCCTCCGTCGTGATGGTGAAGCCGGGGGGAACGGGGAGTCCCAGGTTGGTCATCTCGGCGAGGTTCGCGCCCTTGCCACCGAGGAGATCCTTGAGGTCCTTGTTTCCCTCGGTGAAGTCGTAAACGAACTTGGCTACGTGGGACTCTTTGTTTTCCGACACGGGTCTCGACTCCCTCGGGACGCGGTGGCTGCCCTGACGGCCAGGAACATACCCAGATCGAAGGCGTCTGGGTACGTCCACTTGCGCGTCATGTGCCTGTAACCAGCCGTCCGCCACCAGATCCAAAGTCAAAGCTTGGCAAGCAGCAGGAGTGGCGTGTTTTCACTTCTTGAAGACAACCATGACTCCACGTCCATTTTGTCGCTCACTTGAGCGGCACGCAACACGCCTGAGTTCTATCGATGAACGATCAAAGGGTGGCACTGAGTGCCACCCTTTGAGAAATGCAGTCGCCGTCGATTCGCTCATCTGAGCGCAACCCCTATCAAGGGTGGCGAGAATCACGCACTCACGGGCGCCGGGATTTCAGCATGCGGACGCCGACAACGGGGGGAAACACCCGTGTCACACGCTCACACCCCGAGCGCCGACAACCGTTCCTCCACCCGCTCCGGCGCGTACAGGTACTCGACGACCATCGCCCCGGCTCCCACCAGCCCCGCCCGCTCCCCCAGCCTCGACGTCACCACGTCCAGATGAGCGGTCGAGCGCGGCAGCGCCCGCTGGTACAGCAGTTCCCGTACGCCGGTCAGGAACGGCGTGCCCGCCAGGTCTCCCGCGATCATCAGCACGCCCGGGTTGAGCAGCGTCACCACCGTCGCCAGTACGTCCCCCACGCTCCGGCCCGCCTCCCGCGCGAGCGCGAGCGCCTCCGGGTGCCCGGCCGCGAGCAGGTCCCGTACGTCCGAGCCGGACGCCGCCGGCACCCCGGTCTCGGCGAGGCGGCGGGCGACGGCGCCCCCGCTCGCGACGGCGGCGAGACAGCCGTACGACCCGCACCGGCACAGCGCCTCGGCGCCCTGCGGGACGCGGATGTGCCCGATGTCCCCGGCGCCGCCGTCGATGCCCCGGAAGACCGAGCCGCCGACCACCACGCCCGCGCCGATACCTGTCGAGACCTTCACCAGGACGAAGGCCGAGCAGTCAGGGTGTCCGGTGCGCTGTTCGCCGTACGCCATGAGGTTGGCGTCGTTGTCCACCAGCACCGGGATCAGCGCCGCGGTCGGCTCGTCCGTGTGTTCGGCAAGGGCTCGGGCCAGACGGGTTCTGATGTCGTAGCCGTCCCAGCCGGGCATGATCGGCGGCTGGACGACGCGGCCGGTGTCCATGTCGACCGGGCCCGGTACCGCGAGGCCTATGCCGCACACCTCGGACGGGCTGTGGCCGGCCTTCGTCAGAAGCTCCGCCAACCAGCGGCCGAGCTCGCCGAGCACGGCGTCGGGACCGTCGTCCACCGCCAGCGTGCCCGAGTGTTCCGCGAGAAGTTCACCCGTGAGGGTGAGAACGGCGGCGCGGGCATGACGGGTGTCGAGGTCGGCGGCGAGGACGACGGCATGGGCGTCGTCGAACTCCAGAGTGATCGACGGGCGCCCGCCGAGCGGCGAGTCGACCGGGCCCGAGGCCCCCTCGCGCAGCCAGCCCGCGCGGAACAGCCGGTCCAGGCGGTGGCCGACCGTCGCGCGTGAGAGACCCGTCACCTGTTGCAGGGCACCACGTGTCGTGGCGCGTCCACTGCGTACCAGTTCGAGCAGATCTCCGGCGCTCGCCTGAGCGCGACCACTCGTACGACCGCCCATGCGCACCCCCTTGTGTTTCTCAAGCTTGCATTACATATTGAGTTATGCGTGTTAAATAGACGTAACTCTAAGGTGGCTCGACCGAACCGGTCGGGCCGAACGTCTTCGGGGAGACCGAGTGGATCGCAGTGCCCAGCTGACCTCCCGTGCACACGCCACGGCGTACTCCGTCGTATACGAACCGGACATGCCGACACATTCCCAGCAGGTCCAGCGCACCCTGCGCGCCCCACATGCCGGCCAGGCCCTCCACACCAGGGCGGCCGACGTGCTGGCGGCCAACTGGACCGGCACGTCGACGGTTCCCTCGCGCGGCCTGTATCCGCACCAGTGGTCCTGGGACTCCGCGTTCATCGCGATCGGCCTGCGCCATCTGTCGCCCCTGCGCGCCCAGACGGAGCTGGAGACGCTGCTCTCCGCCCAGTGGGGCGACGGCCGGATCCCGCACATCGTGTTCAACCCTTCCGTCCCGCTCGACGCGTACTTCCCGAGCCCCGACTTCTGGCGCTCCTCGACCGCGGGGCGCGCTGCGGGCGCCCCGCGCACCGTACAGACGTCCGGCATCGTGCAGCCACCGGTGCACGCGCTGGCCGTCTGGCTGGTGCACCAGGCTGACCCCGGCCTGTCCCGCTCCCGGGGCTTCCTCGCCCGTGCCTACCCCCGGCTCGCCGCCTGGCACCGCTATCTGCTGCACCGCCGCGACCTGGGCGGGGGCGGCCTCGCGTCGGTCGTGCACCCCTGGGAACAGGGTATGGACAACAGCCCCACCTGGGACGCCCCGCTCAGCCGCGTCACCCCGGCCCCGGCCCGCTCCTTCCGCCGCGCCGACCTCGACCACGGAGCCGCCGAGGACCGGCCGACCGACCTGGACTACGGGCGGTACGTCCGGCTGGCCACGGACTACCGGGACGGCGACTACGCGGACGGCACCGGCGAGTTCGCCGTCGAGGACCCCTCCTTCAACGCGCTGCTGATCGCGTCGGAGCACGCCCTGGCCCGGATCGCCCAGGAGCTGGGCGCGACGGCGACGGCGAGGAACGCCCGCGCGGAACGGCTGACGGCGGCGCTGGTGGAGCGGCTGTGGGACCCGGCGGAGGGGATGTTCTTCTGCCGCGATGTCCGCGCGGGCGCCCTCGTCCCCGAGCGGAGCGTCTCCGGGCTCATCCCCCTGCTCCTGCCCACGCTCCCCCGTGACATCGCCGCCACCCTCGTCCGTACCGCGCGCGGACCGCACTTCGAGGTGGGCGGAGCCGCCCGTCTCGTACCGTCCTACGACCTGCTCGGCGAGGCCTTCGACCCGCACCGCTACTGGCGCGGGCCGGCCTGGTTCAACACGGGGTGGCTGGTGGAGCGCGGGCTGCGGCAGCACGGCGAGCGGGCGCACGCCGACACCCTGCGCACGGCACTGCTGGAGACCGCCGACGCGACCGACTTCGCGGAGTACGTGGACCCGTACACCGGCGAGGCCTGCGGGGCGCTCGGCTTCGGCTGGACCGCCGCGCTCACGCTCGACCTGCTCCACCAACAGCCCTTTGACGACCATGACATCAGCAACGTGTTCGGCATGAGTGACCAGGGAGGGGAACGGCGATGACGGACCGGCATCATCTGCTCGTGCACGGCGGGACGTTCGCGGCCGTGGGTGACGGCGGGGACATCAGCGGGGTACGCGGGGGCAGCCAGCCCGACGGGTTGTTCGTGCGCGACGCACGGCACTTGAGCCGCTGGCAGCTCACCGTCGACGGCGCCCTGCCCGAGACGCTCAGCCCGGTCGCCGACGGGGACACCGCACGCTGTGTTCTCGTCCCGCGCGGGGGCCGTCAGGAGCCGCCCGCCTACACGCTCTTCCGTGAACAGGCCCTCGGGGACGGCGCGTTCGTCGAGTCGCTGCGGGTGACCAGCAACCGTCCGGTACCGGTGACGGTCCGGATCGCGGTCACCGCCGACGCCGACTTCACCGACCAGTTCGAGCTGCGCTCCGACCACCGTACGTACGTCAAGCCCGGCGTCGTCCGCAAACGTGAAGTCCTCGACGACGGCGTCGAGTTCAGCTACCGGCGCGGTGAATGGCGGTCCTCCACGAGAGTCACCGCCGAGCCCGCCCCCGACGGTGTCGAGGAGACCGGCACCGGCGCCCGGCGCCTCGTATGGACCCTGGACCTCGAAGCGCACGGTTCGGCGGAACTGACGCTGCGCGTCGCCGCCCGTCCGCACGGCGCGCCGAAGGAACCCCTGGTTCCCTCCTCCCCCACCGCCGCGAACGATCAACTCCTCGCTCTGGAAGGGGAGTTCGTCGAGGGTGTCGCCTTCCCCACCGGCTGGCCGGAGCTGGCGGCGGCCTGCGCGCGCGGCCTCTGCGACCTGGCGTCGCTGCAGGTCCCCGCGACGGGACCGGACGGCGAGGAGCTGCGCGTACCGGCCGCCGGCGCACCCTGGTTCCTCACCCTTCTCGGCCGCGACGCACTCCTCACCTCCCTCTTCGCGCTCCCCTACCGCCCCCAACTCGCCGCCGCCACCCTCCCGGCGCTCGCCGCGACCCAGGCGACCGAGGTGGGCCCCGACTCCGTGGCCCAGCCGGGCAAGATCGTGCACGAGGTGCGGCACGGCGAGCTGGCGCACTTCGGGCAGGTGCCGTTCGGGCGTTACTACGGCTCTGTCGACGCGACACCGCTGTTCCTGGTGCTCCTCGGCGCGTACGTCGAGCAGACCGGCGACACGGCTCTGGCCCGCCGCCTCGAAGCCAACGCCCGCGCGGCGATCGGCTGGATGCTGGACCACAGCGGGCTGACGTCCCGCGGCTATCTGGTCTACCGGGCCGACGAGGGCGGCCTCGCCAACCAGAACTGGAAGGACTCCCCCGGCGCCATCTGCTCGGCCGACGGCACCCGCGCAAGCGGCCCGGTGATGGCGGCGGGGGCCCAGGGCTACGCGTACGACGCCCTGCGCCGTACCGCCCACCTCGCCCGCACGGTATGGGACGACGAGGTGTACGCCGCTCTCCTCGAACAGGCGGCGGCCGACCTCCGGGACCGTTTCCAGCGGGACTTCTGGATGCCGGAGCACTCCTTCCCGGCTCTCGCTCTCGACGGCGAGGGCAACCAGGTCGACGCGCTGGCCTCCGACGCGGGACACCTTCTCTGGTCGGGGCTGCTCGACAAGGAGTACGGCGAGAAGGTCGGCCGGCGCCT
The DNA here is from genome assembly GCF_045040105.1 of Streptomyces sp. NBC_01390. Lineage (NCBI taxonomy): Bacteria > Bacillati > Actinomycetota > Actinomycetes > Kitasatosporales > Streptomycetaceae > Streptomyces > Streptomyces sp. NBC_01390. The sequence goes on from NZ_CP109551.1 coordinate 4,167,758, forward strand.
GGTCGAACCGGACTTCTTCTCCGGCTGGGGCGTACGGACGCTGGCGTCGGGCCAGCCCGCCTACCATCCCCTCTCCTACCACCGGGGCTCGGTCTGGCCCCACGACAACGCCCTGATCACCCTGGGCCTCGCCCGGTACGGCCTGCATGACGAGGCCCGTACGGTCGCCCACGCCCTCGTCGACGCGGCGACCGCCACCGGCCACCGCCTCCCCGAGGTCCTCGCCGGCTACGGCCGCGACACCCACGGCGAACCGGTGCCCTACCCGCACGCGTGCGTACGGGAATCCCGGTCGGCGGCGGCCCCCCTGGCGCTGCTCACGGCGGTCGGGGGCGCCTGACCGCAGGTGCGGGGGGCGTGTGACCGGCAGCTTGGTGAGGCGTTTGCCGGGTGTTTGCCGGGTGCTTGGACGCGAAGGGTGAACGGAGGCCGAGGGCCCGCCGTACCGGATGGCGGCGGACCTCGGCTCCCGCGCCGGGTCCGCCGCTTCCTGCACGGCTTCACACGGAAGGACCTCCGGGGTGCCTCAGTTCACCAGCACCAACCCATCGACGGACGCCACCCCCGAGGGACCTTCCGAGGCACCGTCCGACGCGCCATCAGAGGTGTCGGCGGAGGTGTCTTCGGCGGAGACTGCGCCTCCGGACACGGCTGCGGCTGCGGCGGATACGGCGGCCGTGACACCGTCGCCCCGCACCGAACCGGCGCCGAAGGCGGGGGGTGAACCGGCGGCCGAAACCCCGACCGCATCCGCCGAGAGTCCCGCCGAGGACGCCGAGCCCGCCCACGAGCCGGCCACGGCCACCGAAGCACCCGACAAGCCCACCGAGGCGCCTGAAGCGCCAGAAGCACCCACCAAGGCCACCGAGGCCACCGAGGCCACCGAGGCCACCGAGGCCACCGAGGCCGAGGATGCTGCTGCGGCTCCCAAGGTCGACTGGCGTGCCCGGCGGCCCATCGCCGCCCGTAACGTCAGCTGGGCGGCGACCGCCCTCTCCGTGCTCCTCGTACTCGTCTCGCTGCAGATGCCGAACACCTTCGGCAACCTGCGGATCTCCGAGTTCCTCCGGCTCCCGGCGGAGGCGATCGTCGCGTCGGTCGTGCTGCTCTCGATGCCGCGCCGGCCGCGGGTGATCACGTCGGCGGCCATCGGCGCCTTCCTCGGTGCGGTCACCATCGTGAACCTGCTGGACATGGGGTTCGTCGAGTTCCTCGGCCGGCACTTCAACATCCTGCTCGACTGGGTGCTGCTGAGCGACGCGCAGTCGTACCTCACCGACTCCTTCGGCACGGCCGGTTCGCTCGCCGCCACCCTCGCGGTGATCCTCCTCGTGCTGTTCCTGCTCGTCGCGACGGCCTTCGCGACCGTGCGGCTCAGCAACCTGCTCGCCCGGCACAACGCGGTCGCCACCAAGGCGACGCTCATCGCCGGCACCGTCTGGATCACCTGCATGTCCCTCGGCCTGACGATCGCCGGGGTGCCGATCGCCTCCGACCACACCGCCGGGGTCGTCAAGGTGCACGCGCGGCGGGTGAGCGACACGCTGCACGACGAGGCGGCGTTCAAGGAGCTGGCGAAGAACGACCCGTTCGCGAAGACGCCCGGTGACCAGCTGGTGCCCGACCTGCGCGGCAAGGACGTCATCTTCACGTTCATCGAGAGCTACGGCCGCAGCGCGATCGAGGACCCGATCATGTCGCCCGGCGTGGACCAGACGCTTGCCGACAAGACCCAGGCCCTGACGGACGCCGGGTTCGCCGCGAAGAGCGGCTGGCTGACCTCGGCGACGTACGGCGGCAACAGCTGGCTCGGTCACTCCACGTTCCTGTCGGGCCTGTGGATCAACAACCAGCAGCGCTACCGCACCCTCGTCAACAGCGACCGCCTCACGCTCCCCGAGGTGTTCCGGCGCACCGGCGACTGGCGGACGGTCGGGGTCATGCCGGGCGTGCAGAAGAGCTGGCCCGAGTCGAAGTTCTACGGCCTGGAGAAGAACTACTCGTCGAAGGATCTCGGTTACAAGGGGCCGAAGTTCAGCTGGTCGACCATGCCGGACCAGTACACGCTGGAGGCCTACCAGCGCATGGAGCACGGGAAGAAGCAGGCCAAGCCTCTGATGTCGGAGATCATCCTGACGTCGAGCCACCAGCCCTGGGCGCCGCTTCCGAAGACGGTCCCGCAGGACCAGCTCGGCGACGGCACGGTGTTCGACGCGATCCAGAAGGCGGGCAAGGACCCCAAGGACGTCCTCTACAACGGCCCCGAGGCCAAGGCGGAGTACGGCAAGTCGATCCAGTACTCGGTCACCAGTCTCATCGACTGGCTCACCCGGTACGGCACCGACGACACCGTCCTCGTCTTCCTCGGCGACCACCAGCCCATGTCCCGGGTCAGCGGCAGCAATGCCAGCCGTGACGTTCCGGTGTCGGTGGTGGCCAAGGACCCGAAGATCCTCGACAAGATCGCCGACTGGAACTGGACGGACGGCCTGCGCCCCGCCCACAACGCCCCGGTCTGGAAGATGAGCGCCTTCCGCGACAAGTTCCTCACGGCCTACGGCTCAACGCCTCACCCGTAAACGATCGGGACCGCTGATTGTCAGGGGCGAAGCCCCGACAATCAGGGGCGCGGGGAACTGCGCGACCAGCCACAACGAACCCGCAGCCGAAAACTCAGCCCCCAGAGGTATCCAACTCCGCGTCCTCACTCACACCCGCACAGTCGTACGGATCCTTCAACCACCCCTCCGGCAACACCACCCGGTTGTTGCCGGACGTACGCCCCCGTGGCCCGTCGGCACCGACGGGCCACGCCTGGTCGAGGTCCAACTCGTCCAGCCCGGAACGGAGTTCGACCAGTGACGACGTGATCGCAAGGCGCTTCCGCATCTCGGAGCCCACCGCGAAACCCTTCAGGTACCAGGCGACATGCTTACGGAAGTCGATGACCCCACGCGCCTCGTCCCCGATCCACTCACCCAGCAGCGTGGCGTGCCGGACCATGACATCGGCGACCTCACGGAGTGACGGACGCGCGAGATCCTCCGTACGCCCCTCGAAGGCGGCCACGAGGTCCGCGAACAGCCACGGCCGGCCGAGGCAGCCGCGGCCGACCACGACCCCGTCGCAGCCGGTCTCCCGGACCATCCGCAGCGCGTCCTCGGCCGACCAGATGTCGCCGTTGCCAAGGACGGGGATCTCCGGCACGTGCTCCTTGAGACGGGCGATCGCCTCCCAGTCGGCCGTGCCGCCGTAGTGCTGGGCGGCGGTGCGGCCGTGCAGCGCGATGGCTGTCACGCCCTCCTCCACCGCGATACGGCCGGCGTCGAGGTAGGTGATGTGGTCGTCGTCGATGCCCTTGCGCATCTTCATCGTGACGGGGAGGTCCCCGGCGCCGGAGACCGCCTCACGCAGGATCGCGCGCAGCAGGTGCCGCTTGTACGGGAGGGCCGAGCCGCCGCCCTTCCTCGTCACCTTCGGGACGGGGCACCCGAAGTTGAGGTCGATGTGGTCGGCGAGGCCCTCCTCCGCGATCATGCGGACGGCCTTGCCGACGGTCGCCGGGTCGACGCCGTACAGCTGGATCGAGCGCGGCTTCTCGGTCGCGTCGAAGCGGATCAGCTGCATGGTCTTCTCGTTGCGTTCGACCAGCGCCCGGGTCGTGATCATCTCGCTGACGAACAGGCCTTTACCTCCGCTGAACTCCCTGCACAGGGTGCGGAAGGGCGCGTTCGTGATCCCCGCCATGGGGGCGAGGACGACGGGCGGCTGGACGGCGTGCGGGCCGATCCGGAGGAGGCTCGCGGGGGCGGCGACGGGCGTGGCGACGGGCGTGGACATCCGGCCATTCTCGCGCACCGAACGGAGTACAGCCAAAGTCGTTAGTTAGGCGTACTATGGACCGCATGTCCGAGCTGAGTCCCCGCCGCCGCATGCTGGTGCTCGCGATCTGCTGTATGAGCCTGCTGATCGTGAGCCTCGACGTCACCGTGCTCAATGTCGCGCTGCCCGCCATGGAGAAGGACCTGGGCGCGAGTGTGGCCGGTATGCAGTGGGCGCTCGACGCGTACACACTCGTGCTGGCCTCGCTGCTGATGCTGGCGGGTTCGACCGCCGACCGGATCGGCCGCCGCAAGGTCTTCCTGACCGGGCTGGTGCTGTTCACCCTCGGCTCGGTGCTCTGTTCGCTCGCCCCGAACCTCGACTCGCTCATCGTGTTCCGCATGATCCAGGCGGTCGGCGGTTCGATGCTCAACCCGGTCGCCATGTCGATCATCACCAACACCTTCACCGACCCGCGCGAGCGGGCCCGGGCGATCGGTGTGTGGGGTGCGGTGGTCGGCATATCCATGGCCGCCGGCCCGATCGTCGGCGGCGCGCTCGTGGACTCCGTCGGCTGGCGCTCGATCTTCTGGATCAACCTGCCGGTGGGCCTCGCCGCGCTCCTGCTGACCCTGCGGTACGTCCCGGAGTCCCGGGCGCCGAAGGCCCGCCGTCCGGACCCGGTCGGCCAGGTCCTGGTCATCGCGCTGCTGGGCTCACTGACGTACGCGATCATCGAGGCGCCCGATTCGCCGGTCTCGCACACGCTCGCCTTCGGTGCGGTCGCCCTGGCCGCGCTGCTCGGACTGCTGTACTACGAGCCCCGGCGCACCGAACCCCTCATCGACCTGCGGTTCTTCCGGTCGGTGCCGTTCAGCGGGGCGACCGTGGTCGCGGTCAGCGCGTTCGCTGCGCTGAGCGGGTTCCTGTTCCTGTCGACGCTGTACCTGCAGAACGTGCGGGGGCTGTCAGCGCTGCACGCGGGGCTGTGGATGCTGCCGATGGCGGTGATGTGCTTCGTCTGCGCGCCGATCTCGGGGCGCCTGGTCGGCAGCCGGGGCCCGCGCGTCCCGCTCCTGACGGCCGGGGTGGCGATCACCGCGAGCGGCGTCCTGTTCGCCGGGTTCGACGCGGAGTCGTCGAACGTGACGCTGGTCATCGGGTACTTCCTGTTCGGCCTCGGCTTCGGCTTCGTCAACGCGCCCATCACCAACACGGCCGTCTCGGGCATGCCCCGGGCCCAGGCCGGGGTGGCCGCCGCGGTCGCCTCCACCAGCCGCCAGACCGGCGGCACGCTGGGGGTCGCGGTGATCGGCGCGGTGCTGGCGTCGGGCATCGGGGCGGGCCCGTACAAGGAGGTGTTCGTCTCCGCGTCGCGGCCCGGCTGGTGGATCATCGCGGGCTGCGGGCTGGCCGTACTGGTGCTGGGTGCCGTCACGACCGGCGGCTGGGCCCGGAAGACGGCGGAGCGGGCCGCCGGGCGCCTGGAGGACGAAGCCGGCGGGGGCGGGGTCGGCGGGAGTGAGAGTGCGGGTGACTCGCGTGCCGACGGCGACCGCGACGGGCGTGGGGGCGGGGAGACCGGCGCGCGAGGTGCGGCGGGGGCGCGTACCGCGAAGTGAGCCGTTGGTGTAACCCATTGCCGATGATCACCGTTGGGATGACGCAAGGGCACCATCAACTCGTCGAACGCGAAGAGGGTGTGGCTGATCGTGGGGGCAGCCGGGTCTCGGCGGACGGTCGGATTCCCCGTGCCGGGGACGAGTTTCGTCGGCCGACGCCATGAACTGACGCGGGCCAGACGGCTGTTGACCACCACCCGGCTGCTGACGCTCACCGGCCCCGGCGGGGTCGGCAAGACCCGGCTCGCGGCGCGGGTGGCGGAGGGAGCCGTACGGAGGTTCCCGGACGGGGTCCGGCTGGTGCCGCTGGCCGCCGTGCGGGACGGCGCGCTGGTGCCGCACGCGGTGGCGGACGCGCTCGGTATCCGGGACGAGACGGGCCGGGCACCGCTGGACGCGGTCGTCGAGCAGCTGCGCGGCAGGCGGTTGCTTCTGGTCCTGGACAACTGCGAGCACCTGGCGGACGCCTGCGCCTCACTGGTGGCCTCGGTGCTCGGGGCGACCGAGGGGGTCCGCGTACTGGCCACCAGCCGCCACCGGCTCGGCCTCACCGAGGAACAGCTGCTCCCGGTGGCCCCGCTGGCCACCCCGTCCCCCGGCGAGGGCCGCCCCGGGGCGGAGTTCCCCGCGCTGCGACTGTTCGCCGACCGGGCGGCGGCCGTGGTGCCCGGCTTCGCGATCACCGACCACAACCGGGCGGCCGTGGCCCGTCTCTGTCACCGCCTGGACGGCCTCCCGCTGGCCATCGAGCTGGCGGCCGTACGGATACACGCCCTGGGAGTGGAGCAACTCGACGAACGCCTCGGCGACCGGCTGGGCGACCGCTTCCGCCTCCTGACCTGTGGCAGCCCGGCCGCCCCACCCCGCCACCAGACCCTCCGCTCGGCCGTGGACTGGAGCCACGACCTGTGCACCCCTGCGGAGCAACTCGCCTGGGCCCACCTGTCGGTGTTCACCGGCAGCTTCGACCTGGGGGGCGCGGAGGCGGTGTGCGGCGACGCCTTCGGCTCCCTCCGAGTCGCCGTGCTGGATGCCGTGGTCGGCCTCGTGGAGAAGTCCGTGCTGGTGAGGGAGGGATGCGAGACCGACAGTGGGACCGGAAACGGGGCGGGAAGCGGGGGTGGCGCGCGGTATCGGATGCTCGGGCTTCTTCGCGAGTACGGGCTGGAGAAGCTGGAGGCGCTCGGGGTGGCCGGGGACACCCGGCGGCGGTTGTGCGCGCACTTCGTGCGGGTCGCGGAGGAGCATGAGCGGAGCTGGTTCGGGCCGGATCAGCCGGGCACTCTGGCCGGGCTGCGCGCCGAACACGACAATCTGCGCGCGGTGCTCGACTTCTGTCTCACCACCCCCGGCGAGACCCCGCGCGGGCTGCGGCTGATCGGCAGCCTGTGGTTCTACTGGATCGCGCGCGGCGCCTGGGCGGAACTGCGGCACTGGTGGCAACGGCTCCTCCTGCGCGGCGGCCGACGCCGTCCCGCACCCGAACTGACCCGCGCGCACTGGGCCGCCGCCCTGATCCCGCTGGTCCGCAGCCGGACGAACGCCGTGCTCCTGACCGGCGCCCCGCACCCCCCGACACTGGCCCCGCACGAGATACCGGACGTCAGACCGCTGGCCGACGTCCTGCGCCGGCAATCGGGACGCGGCGACGACGGCGACCACGACGACGAGAGGCGGCTGCTCGCCTTCCACCTCCTCAGCCGCGTCGAGTTGGCGGCCACGCTCACCTTCCACGGCCGCCCCGAACGTGCCGTGCCGCTCTGCGTGGACGCCCTCGCTGTGTGTGAGACATACGGCGAGCAGTGGGTCCGCTCATACGTCCTGGGCACGCTCGCCACCGCCCGCTGGGCACTGGGTGAGCACGAGGCAGCCGCCGAGAGTGCCCGGCACTGTCTGCGGCTGCCGTACGTCAGCGGCGAGCCGCACGCCGTCTGCGGCGCCCTGGAGATACTGGCCGTCGTCACCGCCGCCCGGGGCGACACCGAGCGGGCGGCCGTGCTGCGGGGTGCGGCGCACCGTATCCGCCGCGACCTCGGCCACGTCCCGACGGCCGTCGACGGCCCGTGCGGCGAGGCCCATCGGCGCGGTTACGAACTGTCGGCACACGAGGCCCTCGCCTACGCGCTGGGCGACCCGCGCACCGCCGCCGGGCGCGCCGCGCGGCCCGCACCGCCGGTGCCCGACACCGGGCTCACCCGGCGCGAGTTGGAGGTGGCCGCGCTGATCGCGTCGGGCCTGACGAACCGGCAGATCGCGGAGCGGCTGGTGATCTCCCGGCGCACGGCCGAGGGACATGCCGAACGCATCCTCGCCAAGCTGGGTTTCGCGGCCCGGAGCCAGGTGGCGGCCTGGTTCAGCGGATTGCCCCGCTGACCGGTCCGCTCTCCCCCCACCTATACCTCTGGCTCTGGCTCTGGCTCTGATTCCGTGCGGAGCCTCAACTGCCTTACGTCGTCGGAGCCCAGGCCTCGGAGGACCGCTTCGAGGATCGGGTCGCAGCGGACGTCGAGGGTGTCGCCGTCGGGCAGTTCCCGGGCGAAGCCGATGAGCTGCCAGGCGGCGTGCGCCTCCATGTAGAACAGGCCGGTCAGGTCAAGTGCGTACCGGAAGGGGCCGGAGCCGTCGGTACGGATCACTTCGAGGGCGTCGAGATGGGTCATCACCCGCAGCGGGTGGACCGTCCGCATCGCGGCCACCAGGTGGTCGGTGTACTGGTGACGGCTGTACCAGCACATCGCGGTGAGGCGCGGATCCACGAAGAGCGGTCGCATGAACGCCTCGTAGTCGAGGAGTCGGTCGTCGCTGACGCCGGCCCGCTGCCCCCAGGCCATGTCCGCCCCGACCCGCAGCCCGGTCCAGCCGTCGGTTCGCGTCCGCTCCAACTCGTCGGAGTAGAGGCGGAATTGGCGCTCCATGGAGAAGCTGCCATCAGGGACGTAGACAGCGCTGTTGCGTACGATCTCCAACTGGCCACTGCGCCATGCGGCTTCGGCCTGTCCGGTGCCGGTGTCGAGACGGGCGAGGGCGTCGTCGTCGCCCACGTCGGCCGGGTCGAGGACGACCATCACCTTCTCGCCACGGGTCAGTCCGGTGCGGGTGTAGGCGGTCAGTACCTGCCAGTGGGCGTGGGCGTCGGGCACGTCCAGGCAGGCGTGGTCGCCGGGGCGCAGCGCCTGAACGGGAACGCTTCGGGCTGTCGAGTCCGCGTGCCCTTGCGTATGCCCTTGGGCATGCTCAGGTGCGTGTTCGGTCATCGAGGGCGCCTTTCCGGGCGTTGATGATCAACTCCCGACGACGTTAGGGAACCGACTGCGGCCAGGCGTTGCCGCCACCCCCAACACCCCTCACGGAGAGCAGAATTGACCAACAGTGGTTGGCCTTCCGACCGAACCCGACCCGAACTCGACCGGCTGTCGACCCTTCCCGACTACTCCCCTACTCCCCTGCGCCTTCTCCCCAACCTTCGCTCAAGGCCATCGCGTACAGCTTCTCCAGGCGCTCGCGGGTCTCCTCGTCCGTCGGGACGAGCGTCACCAGGCGGGTGCCCAGTTCCGGGGCGAGCCACAGGTCGGTGTGGTCGACGGTGAGCAGGCCGACGTACGGATTGCGGAACTGCTTGGTCTTGCCGCGGGCGGCGACCACCTCGTACCGCTCCCAGATCGCACAGAACTCCGGGGACCGGGTACGCAGCCGCTTGAGCATCAACTTCCAGGCGGGGTCGCCGAGATGGGCGGCCTGCTGAACCCGGAGTTTGGCCGCCATCACCCGCATCGTCTCTTCGAGCAGCACGACCGACGAGCGCCACTCCTCGTTCGTGTAGACGAGGAGCATGAGGTTGCGGTCCTCGGGCGGTACGGCGTCCAGGTCGCCCATGAGACGGCTGTACGTGCGGTTGTACGCCTGGATGTCGTACCGGCTGTTCTGGATACAGGCCGGAACGGGGTCGAGGGCGCGCAGCAGTTCGCGGATGGCCGGGGTGATCGTCGGGCAGCTGGCGGCGGGGGTGGGGTCGACGGCTCCGGCCAGCTGGAAGAGGTGGGTGCGTTCGCTCGGGTCGAGCAGGAGGGTGCGGGCGAGGGCGTCCAGCACCTGTTCGGACACCTGGATCGCGCGGGCCTGTTCGAGCCAGGTGTACCAGGTGACGCCCACGGCGGAGAGCTGGGCGACCTCCTCCCGGCGCAGACCCGGCGTACGGCGGCGTCGGCCGCGCGGCAGCCCGACCTGCTCGGGGGTGATGCGCTCGCGGCGGCTGCGCAGGAAGACGGCGAGCTCGTGGCGCCTGATCTCCGAGCCGCGCCCGCCGGGCCGCTGCGGTTCTCGCTGCAGCGGTTCTCGCTGCTGCGAGCCCGGCTGGTCCTGCTGCCTTTGCTGGGCCGTGGTTTCCTGGGCGGTGGTGGTCACAGTCCCCACTCTCTCTCCACTTGTCGTCCGTCCCGACCCTGTTTCCAGGTACTCCTACTACCAGGATAAAGACACTCTGGTACCCCCCTCAGAGACGGCGCAGGCTGGTCGACGTGACCAACACAAGCACCCCACCCACCGCCACCGTCCGCTCCCCCGCCGACCCACCCGTACTCGGCGGGCTCGGCCTGTTCACCGTGCTGCTCGGGGCGGCGCTCCCGCTCATCGACTTCTTCATCGTCAACGTCGCCCTGCCCACCATCGGCCGGGATCTCTCGGCGAGCGAGGCCGTCCTCGAACTGGTGGTCGCCGGGTACGGGGTCTCGTACGCCGTCCTGCTCGTCCTCGGTGGGCGGCTCGGCGACCTCTTCGGCCGGCGCCGGCTCTTCCTGGGCGGCATGGCGGCCTTCGCCGTCACCTCGCTGGCCTGCGGTCTGGCGCCGACGGCGTGGACGCTGGTGGTGGCCCGTATCGCGCAGGGCGCGGCGTCGGCGGCGATGCTGCCGCAGGTGCTCGCGACGATCCAGTCGGCGACGGCGGGACCGCGCCGCGCGAGGGCGATGGGCCTGTACGGCGCGACGGCGGGCCTGTCGATGGTGGCGGGCCAGATCCTCGGCGGCGTACTGGTGGCCGCCGACATCGCGGGCACGGGCTGGCGCTCGGTGTTCCTGGTGAACGTGCCGGTGGTGCTGCTCGGCCTGATCCTGGCCGCCCGTTCGGTCCCGGAGACCCGCTCGCAGCACCCGGAGCCGGTGGACGTCCCCGGGACGGTCCTGCTGGGGGTCTCCCTGATCACGCTGCTGGCCCCGCTCACCGAGGGCCGGGCGGCGGGCTGGCCGCTGTGGACGTGGCTGTCGCTGGCCGCGTTCCCCTTCGCGGCGGCGGCGTTCTGGGCGACCGAGCGTGGCGCGGACCGCAAGGGGCGCACTCCGCTCGTACCGCCGACCCTTTTCGCGCTGACGTCACTGCGACGCGGTCTGGTGATGATCGTGCCGTTCTCGATCGGCTTCAGCGGGTTCATGTTCGTGATCGCGGTGGCCCTGCAGCGGGGTGCGGGTCTGGGGCCCGTGCAGGCGGGGATGGCGCTGGCCCCGATGGCCGTGGCGTTCTTCGCCGTCTCTCTCGCCGGGCCGCGCCTGGTCGCCCGGTACGGCACCCGGGTCGTGACCGTCGGGGGCCTGATCCAGGGGGTGGGCGTGGGGCTCATCGCCGTCGCGGTGTGGCGTTCCTGGCCGGACCTGGGTCTGGTGCAGTTGCTGCCGGGAGCGGCGGTCGCGGGGGCGGGGCAGGCGCTTCAGCTTCCCGTTCTCTTCCGGATCATCCTCTCGGAGATCGAGCCGGCGCGGGCGGGTGTGGGCGGCGGTGTCATGGTCACCACGCAGCAGTCGGCGCTGGCGCTGGGGGTGGCGACGTTGGGCACGCTGTTTCTCTCGTTGACGCCTGGGATGGGTATGCGGGATGCGTTGGTGACGACGTTGGTGGTGCAGCTGGGGGGTGTCGCGCTGACGACGGTGCTTAGCCTGCGGTTGCCGCGGAGGATTGGCTGAGGGTTCGCTTGTGGGTGCGGGTGCGTTGTGGCTTGTCGCGCAGTTCCCCGCGCCCCTGAAAGAGCGGGTGCCGGTCCGTCGTGGCCTGTCGCGCAGTTCCCCGCGCCCCTGAAAAGAGCGCCCCAGCGCTCGGGGCCTACCCATCGACTGCGAGTGCGGGTCTGCCAGGGCTTGTCGCGCAGTCCCTCGCGCCCCTGGGGCGGGAGCGGCGCCTGAGCACCCGGCGGATGTCTCAACTCTTCACACAGTCGCCCCCTGTTGATGTTGCTCTTGCTGCACACTCCTAGCTGCACGCCCGCACGCATCCCCTGGACGGCGGAGAGGTCATGTTGCAGATCAACACGAGCAAGGTGAGCCGCTGGGACCAGCACGGTCGCGAGCACGTGGTCCATGTCCAGCGCACCGGCGCGCACCGCGTCATGAGCTGCGACACGTGCGGCTGGAAGAAGAAGGTGCAGTTCCTGCCCTGGCTGAAGGCGGAGGAACACCTCGCCGAGGAACACCAGGCGACGGTGGACCCGACGGCGGGCTGAAAAACCCCGGCTCCGTTACGGACGTAACGGAGCCGGGGTTTCAGAGATCGGTTCACGCCGAGCAAGCCGCAGCTCGTTGTGGCCCATGCCGTAGAAGTCGCCGGTGTCCAGCAGGGTCACGCCTGCTTTCAGGGCCGCGTGGATCGTCGCGATCGACTCGGCCCGGTCCACGTCGCCGTACATCGGGGACATGCCCATGCAGCCGAGGCCGAGGGCGGAGACCTGGGGGCCGGTGGTGCCGCCATCCTCCGGTCGACAGGCCGGGCACCCCGAGGACAATGAGATATGTCGGCGTGCAGTCACCTCGGCGGCGCCTGCCACCGGCCCAGCGGCATTCCCGCGCCGCCCATGGAGGCCGCCATGAGTGTCCGTATAGCCACCTACAACACGGAGAACCTGTTCCGCCGGCCCGGGGTCTTCGAACTCCCGGACGCCGAGCGGGAGCTGGTCCTCGAGCACTTCAACGAGCTGATCTCACTGCTCGACAAGCCGGTCTACGACGCCACGGACCAGGCGCGGATCGCCCAGCTCATCAAGGAGCACCGGGCCTACGACACCAATCCGGCGCACGAGCCCCCGCCGTTCTTCATCAACCAGACCCGCGGCGGCTCCGCCGACCTCTTCGAAACGCACGGGTCGGAGAACGATCCCGAGATCAAGGTCGTCGCCAAGGGCCGTAAGAAGTGGACCGGTTGGGCCGAGCTGGTGCGCGGCGACCTGGACCGGGACGTGGTGCGGAACACCGGCCGGGTGATCAAAGAGATCAACGCCGACATCCTGCTCACGGTCGAGGTCGAGGACCGGCTCACCCTGGACCGGTTCAACACCCAGGTCCTGGGCGGTGCCTGGGGCATGGAGCCGTACCGGTACAACCTGCTGATCGACGGCAACGACAGCCGCGGCATCGACGTCGGCATCCTCAGCCGCCACCCGATCCGTTCCATCCGGTCGCACATCGCGGACCTGGGCGCCGACGGCAAGCCGCTGTACAGCCGGGACTGCCCCGAGTACGAGATCGAGCTGAACGGCACACCCCTGTGGGTCCTCGGCAACCACTTCAAGAGCAAGCGGGGCGGCGGCGGCCCCCGGCGTCTGGCTCAGGGCAAGCGGACGGCGGAGCTCTACGACGCCGCCCTCGAACGCTCCCCGCACGTCCTTGTCGCCGGCGACCTCAACGACTCGCCGGACAGCGAAGCGGTCAAGAAACTGCTGGTCACCGGCGCTCGGGACGCGATGAGCCACCCCTCGTACACGGGCGACCCCGGCACGTACGGGACGGGCCACTCACTGGACCAGAAGATCGACTACCTGCTCTTCTCGCCGGAGCTGTTCAGCAAGATCCAGCACGTGGACGTGGAGCGGCGCGGGGTGTGGGCGCCGAATTCGTTCAAGTCCTTCGACACGGTGACGTCGAAGGCGGACGAGGCCTCCGACCACGCGGCGCTGTACGCGGACGTCGACCTGTAACCGCCGCCGAAACGGGTACGACAATGCCGGGCCCCCTCCGAGGGGACCCGGCACCGGTACATACCTACCTCAGCAGCCGACGAGACGCTGAGCCAGGTACCCCTCGATCTGGTCCAGCGACACGCGCTCCTGCTTCATCGTGTCGCGCTCGCGCACCGTCACCGCGTTGTCGTCGAGCGTGTCGAAGTCGACCGTCACGCAGAACGGCGTACCGATCTCGTCCTGGCGCCGGTAGCGGCGGCCGATCGCGCCCGCGTCGTCGAACTCGATGTTCCAGTTCTGGCGCAGGGCGGTCGCCAACCCCTTGGCCTTCGGGGACAGCTCGGGGTTGCGGGACAGCGGCAGGACCGCGACCTTGACCGGCGCCAGGCGCGGGTCGAGGCGCAGCACCGTGCGCTTCTCCATCTTGCCCTTGGCGTTGGGCGCCTCGTCCTCGATGTACGCGTCGAGGAGGAACGCCAGCATCGCGCGGCCGACACCGGCGGCGGGCTCGATGACGTACGGCGTCCAGCGCTCGCCGGCCTCCTGGTCGAAGAAGGAGAGGTCCTGGCCGGAGGCCTTGGAGTGGGCGTTGAGGTCGTAGTCGGTGCGGTTGGCGACGCCCTCCAGCTCACCCCACTCGTTGCCACCGAACTGGAAGCGGTACTCGATGTCGGCGGTGCGCTTCGAGTAGTGCGAGAGCTTCTCGGCCGGGTGGTCGTACCAGCGCATGTTCTCCTCGCGGAGACCGAGGCCGGTGTACCAGTTCCAGCGCTCCTGCATCCAGTACTCCTGCCACTTCTCGTCCTCGCCCGGCTTGACGAAGAACTCCATCTCCATCTGCTCGAACTCGCGGGTGCGGAAGATGAAGTTGCCGGGCGTGATCTCGTTGCGGAACGACTTGCCCATCTGGGCGATGCCGAACGGCGGCTTGCGGCGCGAAGTGGTCTGCACCTGGGCGAAGTTGGTGAAGATGCCCTGGGCGGTCTCGGGGCGCAGGTAGGCGACCGAACCGGAGTCCTGGGTCGGGCCGAGGTGCGTCGAGAGCAGACCGGAGAACTGCTTGGGCTCGGTGAACTGGCCCTTGTTGCCACAGTTCGGGCAGTTGATGTCGGCCAGGCCGTTGGCCGGCGTACGGCCATGCTTGGCCTCGTACGCCTCCTCCAGGTGGTCGGCGCGGTAGCGCTTGTGACAGGAGGTGCACTCGGTGAGCGGGTCGGAGAAGGTCGCGACATGGCCGGAGGCCACCCAGACCTCGGGCGCGAGGATCACGGACGAGTCGAGACCGACGACGTCCTCGCGCGACGTCACCATGTAGCGCCACCACTGGCGCTTGAGGTTCTCCTTGAGCTCGACACCCAGCGGCCCGTAGTCCCAGGCGGCCTTCTGGCCTCCGTAGATCTCACTGCAGGGGAATACGAAGCCACGGCGCTTGCTCAGGCTGACGATGGTGTCGATCTTGTCGGCGGCCACGGTGCTCTCTTCATTACGACGATTTACGACGACGGGCGATGAAGCGGACGCGTTCGGACGGGCGGACGCGGACGCGCTTCAGAGCGAATGACTCAGGTTACCGGCGGGGCCCGCCCCCCAATCAAATCGGTTCCGGTAGAGGGCCGGGTAGAGGGCCGCGCTCATGCCCCAAAAGCCCGCTTGTTGACAATCGTTTCCAGAATCATTGAAAATGACTGTCATGAACGTACGACGACTCATATCGGGCACCGCGATCGCGGCGGCCACCGCGCTCGGCCTCGGCGCCCTGTCCGCCTGTTCCTCGGATTCGAGCGCCGCCGACGGGAACAGCGGCGGGAAGCTCGACGTCGTGGCGTCGTTCTATCCGATGCAGTACCTCGCCGAGCAGATAGGCGGCACCCACGTCTCCGTCAGCACACTGACCGAGCCCGGCCAGGAGCCGCACGACCTGGAGATCAGCGCCAAGCAGACCGTGGACCTGCAGAAGGCCGACGCGGTCCTGTACCTCAAGGGCCTCCAGCCCGCCGTCGACGAGGCGGTGGCGCAGTCCGAGGCGAAGACGAAGATCGACGCGGCGGCCCTCACCACCCTCGAGAAGCACACCGGCACCGGGCACAGCCACGAGGGTGAGGAAGCGCACTCCGAGAAGTCCGGGGAGGACTCCTCCGGCCTCGACCCGCACGTCTGGCTCGATCCGGTGAGGTACGCCCAGATCGCCGACGGTGTGAGCGCCGCCTTCCAGAAGGCCGATCCGGCCAACGCGGCGGAATACAAGAAGAACACCGGGGCGTTGACCGCGAAGCTGACCTCGCTCAACACCTCGTTCGAGGCCGGCCTGAAGAACACGGCGACCAAGGTGTTCTTCACCAACCACGCGGCCTTCGGCTACCTCGCCGAGCGCTACGGCCTGACCCAGGAGGCCATCACCGGTGTCGACCCGGAGAGCGAGCCGAGTGCCGCGCGGATGAAGGAACTGCAGCAGGAGGCGAAGGCGGACGGAGTGACCACCGTCTTCTACGAGACACTCGTCTCCGACAAGACCGCGAAGACCCTCGCCGAGGACGCGAACCTCACGACGGACGTCCTCGATCCGCTGGAGGGCATCACCGAGAAGTCCCGGGGCAGCGACTACATCGCGGTCATGGAGTCCAACCTCAAGGCCCTGCGGACGGCTCTGGGCGCCAGGTGAGCGGTACGAGTGAGCGGTAACCGATGATCGTCACGGAGGATGCAGGCATGGGCGAGCCCGTCATTTCGCTGCGCGGTGTACGCGCCGAGCTGGGCTCACGCCCGGTCCTGCGCGGAATCGACCTCACCGTGGGCCGCGGTGAGGTCGTCGCGCTGCTCGGCGCCAACGGCTCGGGCAAGTCGACCGCGATCCGTACGGTCATCGGCCAGGTCCCGGTCAGCGCGGGCGAGATCGAGCTCTTCGGCATCCCGCGCCGCCGCTTCACGGACTGGCGGCGCGTGGGCTACGTACCGCAGCGGACGACCGCGGCCGGTGGTGTGCCCGCGACGATCACGGAGATCGTCGCGTCGGGCCGGCTCTCCCGCGCCCGCTTCGGCGTGCTGCGCAAGGCCGACCACGAGGCCGTACGGCGGGCCATCGGCCTCGTGGGGCTCGCGGACCGGGCCAAGGACTCGGTGAACGCGCTGTCGGGCGGCCAGCACCAGCGTGTACTGATCGCCCGCGCCCTTGCCTCCGAACCCGAGCTGCTGATCATGGACGAGCCGATGGCCGGCGTCGACCTGGCGAGCCAGGAGGTGCTGGCGCGGACCCTGCGGGAGCAGGTCGCGGCCGGTACGACGGTGCTGCTCGTGCTGCATGAACTCGGGCCGCTGGAACCGCTGATCGACCGGGCGGTGGTGCTGCGCGACGGCTGCGTGATGCACGACGGGCCGCCCCCGCAGGCGGTCGGACAGCACGCCCTGCCCGGCCACGACCACGTACACCCGCACGCGGCTCACGACGCCGAACCGATCCGGACGGGACTGCTGAGCTGATGGACTTCCTCGACTACGCCTTCATGCAGCGGGCCCTGCTGGCCGCCGTACTCGTCGGCATCACGGCCCCCGCGATCGGCATCTACCTGGTCCAGCGGCGTCAGGCGCTGATGGGCGACGGTATCGGCCATGTCGCCATGACCGGCGTCGGCCTCGGTTTCCTGCTGAACACCTCACCGGTGTGGATGGCTACGGGCGTCTCGGTCGTCGGCGCGGTGATGATGGAACTCATCCGCTGGTACGGCAAGACCCGCGGCGACATCGCCCTCGCGATGCTGTTCTACGGCGGTATGGCCGGCGGCGTGATGTTCATCAACCTCGCGCCGACGGGCTCGAACGCCAACCTGACCTCGTATCTGTTCGGCTCGCTCTCGACGGTCAGCGAGTCCGACGTGACGGCGATCTGTGTGCTCGCGGCGTTCGTGGTGCTGGTCACCGTCGGTCTGCGCCGGCAGCTCTTCGCGGTCAGCCAGGACGAGGAGTTCGCCCGGGTGACGGGGCTGCCGGTCCGCGCGCTCAACCTCCTCACGGCGATCACGGCCGCCGTCACGGTGACGGTCGCCATGCGGGTGGTCGGGTTGCTGCTGGTCAGCGCCCTGATGGTGGTGCCGGTGGCGGCGGCCCAGCAGCTCAGCCGGAGCTTCGCGGCGACGTTCGCCATCGCGGTGGCGATCGGGGTTTCCGTGACGATCGGCGGGACCGTGACGTCGTACTACCAGGATGTCCCGCCCGGTGCGACGATCGTCCTGCTGACCATCGGCGCGTTCATCGCGCTGACCGCTCTGGCGACCCCGCTGGCCCGTCGCCGAGCCCGTGCCGCGACCGCCGCGCAGGCGGCCGGGGACCCGGCGGAGTGTGTGATTCCGGCCAGCAGAGAGGCCGCCGGCAAGGCGGGCGTCTGACCGCGCACGGTCCGGGCTGGCACAATGGCCCGGCAAGCGCAGACGTGAGGAGAACAACGGTGACGACGGCCGGTCCGCCCGTTAAGGGACGATCCACCCGCCAGCGTGCCGCTGTGGCGGCGGCGCTGGACGAGGTCGACGAGTTCCGCAGTGCCCAGGAACTCCACGACATGCTCAAGCACAAGGGCGACTCGGTGGGGCTGACCACCGTCTACCGCACGCTGCAGACCCTGGCGGACGCGGGCGAGGTCGATGTCCTGCGGACGTCGGACGGCGAGTCGGTGTATCGCCGGTGCTCGACGGGCGATCACCATCACCACCTTGTCTGCCGTGTCTGCGGCAAGGCGGTGGAGGTCGAGGGGCCCGCGGTGGAGAAGTGGGCGGAGGCGATCGCCGCCGAGCACGGGTTTGTGAACGTCGCTCATACGGTGGAGATCTTCGGTACCTGTGCGGAGTGCTCTGCGGTTTCGCGGGAGTAGGTTCGGCGGTACTTCGGCTGCCGGCTCGCTGTGGCTTGTCGCGCAGTTCCCCGCGCCCCTGCAAGCGCCCGCTACCCCTGGGTCCGATAGCTTCTCGCGGTGGGCGATCTCAGGGAAAAAGATGATCAGTTGAGCTCTGCCTCTCTGGGGCGGGGGTTTCGGTGGTTGTGGGCTGCTTATGCCACCAGTCTGGCCGGGACCTGGCTGGCGTTCGACTCGTTTCCGTTGATCGCCGTTCTGGTGCTGCATGTGGGGCCCGCGCAGGTGTCGTTGCTGGCGGCGGCCGGGCTGGCCGTCGGGGCGGTGGTGGCGGTGCCGCTCGGGCCCTGGGTGGAGTTCAGGCGCAAGCGGCCGGTGATGGTCGCGATGGATCTCGTCCGGTTCGGGGCGCTCCTCACCGTTCCCCTCGCCTACGCGCTCGGCGCGCTCTCGTTCGGGCAGCTCGTGGTGGTGGCCGTCGTGGTCGCCGCCGCCGACATCACCTTCACCGCCGCCAGCGGGGCCTGCCTCAAGGCGCTTCTCCCGCCGTCCCAACTCCTCGTCGCCAACGGGCGGTTCGAGTCGACCATGTGGACGGCGAGCGTGCTCGGGCCGCCGCTGGGCGGGGCCGCCATCGCGCTGCTCGGCCCGGTGACCACCGTCGTCGCGAACGCGGTGAGCTTTCTGCTGTCGGCGGCCGGTATCCGCGCGATGGGCGGCCCACCGGAAGCCCGTCCGGAAAGGGGACCCCGGACACGGGTGCGCGCCGGTGATCTGGTCGACGGGTGGCGGTTCATCCTGGCCGATCCGGCACTACGGCCCCTGTTCCTCAACACCGTGCTGGTCAGCGGGCTGATCATGGCGACGGCTCCCCTGGTCGCCGTCCTCATGCTCGGGCGGTTCGGGTTCGCGCCCTGGCAGTACGCCCTCGCCTTCGCCGTGCCCTGCACCGGCGGCCTCATCGGTTCGCGCCTGTCCCGGCCGCTCGTGGCGCGGTACGGGCAGCGCGGGATCATGCGCGTCTTCGGAACACTGCGGGTGTGCTGGCCGGTCGGAATGGTGTTCCTGCACGGCGGCACGTCAGGGCTCGTCCTGGTGATGGTCGTGCAACTCGGGCTGATCACCAGCATGGGGGTGTTCAACCCGGTGTACGCCACCTACCGGCTCCAGCACACTCCGGCCGACCGGGTCGCCCGCACCCTCTCCGCCTGGTCGGTGTCCAGCAAGCTGACGATCGCCGCGCTGACCGCGCTGTGGGGACTGCTCGCGGCGCTCACCACTCCCCTGACGGCCGTCGGCGCCGCGGGCGTCCTGATCCTCGCGACTCCGCTGCTGCTGCCCCGCACTCGGGACTGAGGGGCGTTCTCACGCACAGGGATAACCCTCGACCTCTTATTTTTTGCTGACATGCACTCCTCAATGCTGCCACTCTTCCGGCAGTCATCCCCCACGTCTCGTGCACATCGCGCACATCACGCACTGCTCAGCTCATCCCGGGCCGCACACCCCCGTTCGCCCGGTTCTGTTTCCGGCCGCAGAAGGCGCGGCCGTCGCAGGAGGAGTCTCGAGTGAGACGAAAGTCCAGCACCACCCCCCACAGATCCGGCCGCACCAACAAGGCCACCGCGGCCGGCGCACTGCTCGCCACCGCCACACTCCTGGCCGTCGGCGTGCAGACGGTCCCCGCCGCCGCCAAGCCCGCCGCACCGGCCCCCAGCCCGCTGCGCGCGGGCGCCGTCCCGGCGAAGCTCACCCCCGCCCAGCGCACGGCGCTGATCAGGACCGCGGCGCAGCACACCACGCAGACCGCCGGCACCCTGGGCCTCGGCGCCAAGGAGAAGCTGGTCGTCAAGGACGTCAGCAAGGACGCCGACGGCACCCTGCACACCCGCTACGAGCGCACCTACGCCGGTCTGCCGGTTCTCGGCGGCGACCTCGTCGTGCACACCCCGCCCGCCTCCAAGGCCTCGGGCACGGTGAGCAGCACGTTCAACTCGCGGCGGACCATCTCGGTCGCGTCCACGACCCCCACGTTCGCCAAGTCGGCCGCCGAGACGAAGGCGCTCGGCGCGGCCAAGGCGCTGGACGCCGAGAAGGCCACCACCGACAGCGCCCGCAAGGTGATCTGGGCCGGCAGCGGTACGCCGAAGCTGGCCTGGGAGACGGTGATCGGCGGCTTCCAGGACGACGGCACGCCGAGCCAGCTGCACGTCATCACAGACGCGCAGACCGGCGCCAAGCTGTACCAGTTCCAGGCGATCAAGACCGGCACCGGCAACAGCCAGTACAGCGGCACGGTCACCATCGGGACGACGCTGTCCGGTTCGACGTACCAGTTGAACGACACCACACGCGGCACCCACAAGACGTACACGCTCGCCAACGGCACGTCGGGCACCGGCACCCTGATGACGGACGCCGACGACACCTGGGGCACCGGCGCCGGGTCCAACACGCAGACCGCCGGCGTGGACGCGCACTACGGCGCCCAGATGACGTGGGACTTCTACAAGAACACGTTCGGGCGCAGCGGCATCAAGAACGACGGGGTCGCCGCCTACTCGCGCGTGCACTACAGCACGGCGTACGTGAACGCGTTCTGGGACGACTCCTGCTTCTGCATGACGTACGGCGACGGCACGAGCAGCACGCACGCGCTCACCTCGCTGGACGTGGCCGGGCACGAGATGACGCACGGCGTCACCTCCAACACCGCGAACCTCACCTACTCCGGCGAGTCAGGCGGGTTGAACGAGGCGACCTCCGACATCTTCGGCACGGGTGTCGAGTTCTACGCGAACAACTCCACCGACGTCGGTGACTACCTCATCGGCGAGAAGATCGACATCAACGGCGACGGTACGCCGCTGCGTTACATGGACAAGCCGAGCAAGGACGGCGGCTCGGCGGACAGTTGGTACTCGGGCGTCGGCAACCTGGACGTGCACTACTCGTCCGGCCCGGCGAACCACATGTTCTACCTGCTGTCGGAGGGCAGCGGCTCCAAGACCATCAACGGCGTCACGTACAACAGCTCGACGTCCGACGGTGTCGCCGTCGCGGGCATCGGCCGGGCCGCCGCGCTGCAGATCTGGTACAAGGCGCTGACGACGTACATGACGTCCAGCACCACGTACGCCCAGGCGCGCACCGCCGCGCTGAACGCCGCATCGTCGCTCTACGGCGCCAGCTCCACCCAGTACGCGGGTGTGGGCAACGCCTTCGCCGGCATCGCCGTCGGCAGCCACATCACCCCGCCGACCGCGGGTGTCTCGGTCACCAACCCGGGCAGCCAGTCGTCGACGGTCGGTACGGCGGTGAGCCTGGCGATCACGGCCAGCAGCACCAACAGCGGCTCGCTGACCTACGCGGCGACCGGTCTGCCGACCGGCCTGTCGATCAGCAGCTCGACGGGCGCCATCTCCGGCACCCCGACGACAGCGGGCACCTACAGCAGCGTGGTCACGGTGACCGACAGCACGGGCGCCACCGGTACGGCGTCCTTCACCTGGACGGTCAGCGCGACCGGCGGCGGCTCCTGCACCTCGGCGCAACTGCTGGGCAACGCGGGCTTCGAGTCCGGCAACACGACCTGGACCGCGTCCAGCGGCGTCATCACCAACTCGACCAGCCAGGCGGCCCGCACCGGCTCCTACAAGGCCTGGCTCGACGGCTACGGCGCCACCCACACCGACACCCTGTCCCAGTCGGTGACGATCCCCAGCGGCTGCACGGGCACCAAGCTCACCTTCTACGTCCACATCGACACGGCTGAGACCACCACCAGCTCGCAGTACGACAAGCTGACGGTCACCGCCGGTTCGACGACCCTGGCGACCTACTCCAACCTGAACGCGGCCAGCGGTTACGTCCTGAAGACGATCAGCCTGTCGGCCTACGCCGGCACGACGGTCGCCCTGAAGTTCACGGGCGTCGAGGACACGTCCCTCCAGACGAGCTTCGTGATCGACGACACGGCGGTCACGACCAGCTGACCACCCCGCACCGACCAACCCCCCACGGGTACGACAGCGGCACCCGGCGCCTTTCTCGGCGCCGGGTGCCGCTGGGCGTTGTCGGGCGTTGTCGAGAGGGCTCGAATCCGCCCTGTGGAAGGTGACGGCCGTTGTCACAATGAGTGGCCCGTCAACCCAACCTGCCCATGGAGCTGACCATGCGTAGATCCGCCGCCCTGCTGGCCGTTGCCGCCGCCCTCGGCATTCCGCTAACGGCGCCGACCCCCGCCGCCTCGGCCGCCGTCCCGACAACCGAGGTCATGTGCCAGGACTGGTCCGCGTACCCGCAGTACATCCGCCACATCTTCCTCAACGCGGACAATCCCACGGGCACCAGGGACTTCAACGAGCTCCCGGAGATCCTCACCTGCTACGAGTGGTCCGGCTCGACACCGGCCACGGTCTCGTACACCATCAGTTACGTCATGAACGGCGTGGACCATCCCGACGGATACACAGGCACCCTCACCATGGGGCACGGGTTCGCGTGGGGCACCCCCATGCCGGGCTATGTCTACCGGGCGAGTTTCACGCTCATCCCCTGACCCACCGAACGTTCAGACCCCCGTGTTGCCCTTCATGTCCCGCTGCATTTCCAGCAGTTGTTCATTCGGGACGGCGCCGCCGAACCGCCGGTCGCGGGAGGCGAATTCGACGCAGGCGCGCCACAGGTCGCGGCGGTCGAAGTCCGGCCAGAGAACGTCCTGGAACACCATCTCGGCGTAACTCGACTGCCAGATCAGGTAGTTGGAGGTGCGTTGTTCTCCACTGGGCCGGAGGAAAAGGTCGACGTCCGGCATGTCCGGGTAGTAGAGGTACTTCTGGATGGTCTTCTCGGAGACCTTGTCGGGGTCGAGCTTGCCGAGTGCCACATCCCGGGCCATCGCCTTTGCGGCGTCGGCGAGTTCGGCTCGGCCGCCGTAATTGACGCAGAAGTAGAGCGTCATGGCGTCGTTGTTCTTGGTCTGCTCCTGGGCGACCTGGAGTTCCTGTACGACGGACTTCCACATCTTGGGCATACGCCCGACCCAGCGAATGCGGATACCGAGTTCGTCCATCTCGTCGCGCCTGCGCCGGATGACGTCACGGTTGAAGTTCATGAGGAAGCGGACCTCTTCCGGTGACCGCTTCCAGTTCTCGGTGGAGAAGGCGTAGAGGGAGAGATTCCTGACGCCGAGTTCCAGGCAGCCCTTGAGGACGTCGAGGACGGTGCCTTCGCCGACCTTGTGACCCTCGGTACGCGGCAGCCCGCGCTCTTTGGCCCACCGCCCGTTGCCGTCCATGACGATCGCCACATGGTTGGGTACGAGCTCGCCGGGGAGCTTCGGCGCGGTGGCGCCGGAGGGGTGCGGTTCCGGCGTCTTGTACTCGCGGCGCTGGCGCCCCAGGATTCCGCGTACGGCCATGAGTCTCTCGTCTCTTTCCTACGGTGATTGCTAGCTACTGCTTCTCTACATAGCGCAGGGAGCGCAGCCCGCGCTCCAGGTGCCAGTGCAGATAGGCGGACACCAGTCCGCTTCCCTCCCTGACGTGCCGCGGCTCGCACGCGTCCGCGGTCGCCCAGTCGCCCGTCAGCAGCGCGCCGAGCAGTTCGAGGGCCTGAGGAGAGGGTACGACGCTGCCGGCCACCCGGCAGTCGACGCAGACGGAGCCTCCGGCGGCCACCGAGAAGAAGCGGTTCGGCCCTGCCATGCCGCACTTCGCGCAGTCGCCGAAGGAGGGCGCGTACCCGTTGACGGCGAGGGAGCGCAGGAGGAAGGCGTCGAGGATGAGGTGGGGCTCGTGCTCGGCGCGGGCGAGGGTGCGCAGGCCGCCGACGAGCAGCAGATACTGCTGCACAGCGGGCTCACCCTCGTGGTCGGTGAACCGTTCCGCCGTCTCCAGCATGGCCGTCCCGGCGGTGTACCGGGCGTAGTCGGTGACGATCCCGCCACCGTACGGAGCGATGGTCTCGCTCTGGGTGCAGAGGGGCAGCCCGCGCCCGACCAGCTCACTCCCCCGCGAGAAGAACTGCACGTCGACATGGGAGAACGGTTCGAGCCGGGCCCCGAACTTCGACTTGGTCCGCCGGACCCCCCGGGCCACGGCCCGTACCCGCCCGTGACCGCGTGTGAGCAGCGTGATGATCCGGTCGGCTTCCCCCAGCTTCTGGGTACGCAGCACGACACCGTCGTCACGGAACAGGCTCATGGGGTCATTGTCGCGTACGGAACGGCGGCCTCGGACGGGGCCGTACTCCTTGGCAGTGAACGTGGTCGGATTCGCCTGGCGGCGGGCTGCCCGCAGACGAGGCTCTGGGTATGGACCCCGAACGTACGACCCCTGAACGCGCTGCGAAGATCAGGGCCGGCCTGGCCGCAGCCGAGGTCGCCCAGATCATGGGCGTCACCCAGCACCTCGTGTCCCGTATCGAGCGCGGTGAGCTGGAGCGGAGTGAGGTGGATACGCTCGCAGCCTACGTACAGGCCCTCGGCGGACGGTTGAAGATCGTCGCCGACTTCGGGGACGAGTCCTACGTCCTGAGGTGACCGGCCTCACCCGCCAGGCCCCGTCAGGGAACCTCACCGCGGCTGCGGGCGTTCGCGTACGCCGTGGCCGCGCTGAGGCGTTCCGCCGGGGTGGCGGGCCGGAGTCCGTCCGGGGCCGCGTCCCACTCCCGGCCGCCGCCGTACGATCTGAGCTGGACGTAGGGCCCCTCGTGCCCCATGACGACGCCGACCTTCCCGGTGTGGCCGTCCATGACGTACTCCCCGATCTCCGGCTGCCCCGGTTTCCCCGACCGTGCCGCCGGCTTCATGTCGTTCATCGCAGCGCCGCCGCGATCCGGGCCGCCGTCTCGACGTTGCAGCGCCCCAATTCGATGAGCGGACAGGGCGCTTCCCGGGCCACACTCGCCGCGTCCAATCGGAGCGACGGCAAGGTAATCCCGGCGTTTTTCAACGCCATCCGCAATTCCTTCACAATTTCCTCCGCCTCTTCGACGCAGCCCGCCGAGTGTGCCGTCTGTCGTGCCGTCACCGTGCTCCCCTGACTTATCGAGTTTCACTCTTCGCACTTCTACGATGACGTGCTGTGCCTACACTCGGAAGGCTCTGGGCGCAGCAACGGCGGTGCAGTCGAAGGGGGTTCGGTTCGGTTATGGCCAATGGTTCACAGCGACAGGCGGCTTGGGAGTTCTTCGGGACGGAGTTGAAGCGGCGGAGGGAGGAGGCCGGATTAACCCAAGTGGAGTTGGGGGCGCTGGTTTTCGTCTCCGGGGGCTACATCGGACAGTTCGAGCAGGCGATTCGGAAGCCGCAGTTGGATGTGGCGATGCGGCTCGACGACGTACTGCAAACCGACGGTATTTTCGAGCGCACGTGGCGCAAGCTCATCGACGACAAGCGCTACGCGGATTACTTCGCGAAGGCTGCGGAGCTTGAGGCGCTGGCGACGGAGATCTCCGAGTTCGCGCCCGCGCTGGTGCCAGGGCTGTTGCAGACCGCCGCGTACGCACGCGCGGTCACGATCGCCATGAACCCGCTCGCGCCGGACGAGTACATCGAGGAAAAGGTGTCCGGCCGACTGGAGCGCGCGAAGATCCTCAAGGACGCTACACGGCCCGTGTATTGGGCGATCCTGCACGAGAACACGCTGCGGATTCCGGTCGGCGGGCACGCCGTCATGGCCGAGCAGCTGGAGCACATCGCGGCACTCGCACGGGAGCGGACAGTGCTGGTCCAGGTGCTGCCGTACTCAGCTGGGGCGTACGCCATCATGACCGGAGACCTGCGGCTCATGGAGTTCGCGGACGCTCCCCCAACCGCCTATACAGAAGCCGTGTATTCGGGGAATCTGCTGGACGATCCGGCTGTGGTGAAGCGCGCGCAGGCGTCATACGATCTGATCAGGGCCGCCGCGCTGTCGCCGGAGGCGTCCCTGGCCCTGATCGAATCGGCGGCGGAGGATCACAGACGATGCGCGAGTACGACCTGAGCAACGCCCACTGGCGCAAAAGCACCTACAGCGACGGCAACGGCGGAAACTGCGTCGAAGTGGCCGACGGAGTCCCTGGCATCGTGCCTGTCCGGGACAGCAAGGTCTCGGACGGGCCCGTGCTGCTCGTCGGGGCGGGCGCCTGGGCGGAGTTCGTCACGGCCGTGCGCTGACTCCCGCCCCCCCCCGACGACACGGCACTACTCCGGGTCGAGCCTAGGAAGCCTGGTAATTGTCGGTGACCCAGTTCAGGCAGCTGAAGGTGTTCGCCCCGACGATGCCGTCGACACCACCGGCACAGTGGAAGTCGCCCTGGAACCTGTTGACCCAGTCCAGGGTCTTCCGGCCGAAGTAGCCGTCAGTCGCGAGGCCGGCCCCGTAGGCCTGGTTCAGCTCCTGCTGCAGGATGACGACGCAGCCGTCATGATTGCTGGGGGAGTAGGAGAGGTTGTGGTCGGGGACCCAGTAGCTGTGCGGGGCGAGGTCCGAGTTGTGGTACTGGATGAAGTAGCAATTACTGTTCGCCGACGCGGTCGGGGCGATGGCCACGGTGCCGAGGCTTGCGAACATGGCCACGCCGAGGGCAGCGCCGGCGATCTTCTTGAGGTTCATCCCTGATGTCCTTCTCGTGTTGGTCGCGTGCGCACGCGGGAGTCGATGGAGTCGCGGGAGCGGGAGCCCGGCCGGGCTCAGTAGCGGCCGGTCTCGAAGTTGTCCGAGTTGAAGCCGTTGGACGCCGAGGCGGAGCCCATGGCGTAGGACTCGACGCCCGCGTCGTTCAGCATCGCGGTGTAGCAGGTGTACTGGCCCAGGGAGGAGTTCCACGACAGGCTGGCGCAGTCGTTCCACTCCCAGTCCGAGGTACGGCTGACCTTGGCGGTGCCGTAGGGACCGGTCGAGAGCACCCGGCCCCACACGGTGCGGCAGGCGGTGCTGTAGCGCAGCTCGATCGTGCCGACCCGGGTGCTGCCGACGTAGATCGCGGTCGACCTCGCGGTGATGGCGGTGTTCGCACAGCCGCTGGCGATCGGGTCCTGGTTGTCGTAGGCGGCAGCGCCGGCGCTCCCGGAGAATCCGACGGCGAGGGCGATCGAAGCGGTCACCACGGCGAGCGACTTCTTGACGACGGACATCTGCATGAAAGGACAACCTTTACGTAATTACGGGGACATGACATATCATCATCGGGTTGCACAACTGGGACTCCGCATGGAAATGACCTGGTCAGGACTCGACCAGGAACCCGATGTCCTGAGTCTGCGAGTACGGGGGAAGTTTCATGAACTTGTGTGCGCTGGCACGCAATTGCCCAGCTCAGGTGGCCTGAGATGCTGCGAATCCACTTCACGGGCGAGGATCTGGCCCGCATCCGGATCGCCGCTGAGCCCGACCCGCTCTGGGAGCTGCTGATCAGCCTGAACCGGCTGCGCAGACGGGACGCGGGAGTGGTCTACGGCTCCTGGATGCGGGACACGCTGCCCCGCGTACCGGCCACGACCCGGCTTCTGACCGCGCTGGCGCCACCCGTCGGCTACTCGGTGGACTTCCTCACACCCGCCGTGGGCAGTGGCGGCGTCGAGGGACGGATCGAAGCCCTGCGCGCCACTCCGCTCCTCAGATCCACACGGATCTACGGGAGTTCGGCAGACGCAACCCCACCCGGCGGCTTCCGTCGTGGTGCCGCGAACTGGTGGCCGGCGAGGCGTCGGCGCTCGGTCGGCTGGCCGACGCCTCGGCCGACTACTTCGGCGCCGTCCTCGCACCGTACTGGGACCGTATACGGGCCCAAGTGAGCCGGGACCGGTCGCGCCGGTCCACGACGCTCGCGGGCGGGGGCTGGGACGCCGTACTCAGCACACTGCATCCGTCGGCACGCTGGGAGTACCCGGTGCTCCAGGTCGACTACCCCGTCGACCAGGAGCTGCGTCTCGAGGGACGTGGTCTGCTGCTCCAGCCGTCCTTCTTCTGCCGCCGCGCGCCGACCGCCTTCGCCGACCCGGCGTTGCCTCCGGTCCTGGTCTATCCGATCGAGCACCAGGTCAACTGGGCGTCACCACAGGCCGGTCCGGCCGACGGCCGGGCCCTCGCCGCACTCGTCGGTCCGACCAGGGCCATCCTGTTGCACGCCGCCGCCGACGGGACCGCGACAACCGGCGAACTCGCCCGCCGGGCCGGCACCACCGCACCCAACGCCAGCCGGCACATCACCGCACTGCGCGACGCGGCCCTGATCTCCAGCCACCGGCATCGCAACGCGACTCTGCACACTCTCACCGAGCTGGGCCTCGCCCTGATCGGCGGTGACGACCACCTGGTCCCGTCGTGAGACGAGTGCGCAGTCGGGTCTTCAGCGCACGGACCGGGCATGCTCCGCGGCCATCTCCGCGAGGACGCCCTCGATCGGACTGGGCGTTACGTCCGGGCCGACGGAGTCCCCGGCATCGTGCCCGTCCGGGACAGCAAGGTCACGGACGGCCCCGTGCTCCTCGTCGGGGCGCTCGCCTGGGCCGAGTTCGTCGGCGCCGTCGTCTGACGGCAGCAGGCCGGTACCAGCGCTGATGCTGGTACCGGCCTGCCGTAAGTCAGGCAGTGATCTGGTCAGGGAGTGAGCTGCCAGTTCTGGATGTACCCGACGTCGATCGACGCCCGGTCCTGCACGCGCAGCTTCCACGTGCCGTTGATGGGCTGGGCCGAGGCGTTGATCGTGAAGGTCTGGTCGACGTTGTCGGCGGAGCCGCCGCTCTGGTTGAGGAGCGAGTAGACGGTGCCGTTGGGGCCGACCAGGTCGACGGTCAGGTCACCGCGGTAGGTGTGGACGATGTTGACGTAGACCGAGGTGGTGGCCGACGCGTTGCCGTCGCGGCCCGCGATGGTGATGGGGGACTCCACGGCGGGACCGTTGTCAGGAATGTCGACGCGGGTGCTGGTGGCGTAGATGTACGCGATCCGCCAGGTGAAGGTGTCCGTGACCGTCGCACCCGTGGCGTCGGTGACCGTGATGGCGACGTCACTGGAGCCGACGGTGGTCGGTGTCCCGGAGATCAGACCGCTCGGGCTGAGGGTGAGGCCGTCGGGCAGGCCGGTGGCCGCATAGGTCAGATCCGAACCGGAGTTGGTGGTGTACGCGTCCACCTGGAGGCTGACCGCCTGGCCGACGCCGCTGGTCTGGTCGGCGATCGGGGCGACGTTGACGCCGAGGGCTATCCGGCCGCCGACGTTGATGCCGGCCCAGGCGTCGGCGACCGCGAGGTAGGTGGGGCTGTAGGCGCCGAACAGGTCACCGGCCGCCTGGAGGGTGGCGGTACGGGCGCCCGCGTAGTTGGTCGACGAGGTCATGTACGTCGTCAGCGCCCGGTACCAGACGGCGGCGGCGTTCTCGATGCCGATGCCGGTGACGGCCTGACCGTCGGAGGTCGGGCTGTCGTAGGCGACACCGTTGACGGTCTTGGCGCCGCTGCCCTCGGAGAGCAGGTAGAAGAAGTGGTTGGCGGGACCCGAGGAGTAGTGGACGTCGAGGCCACCCAGGGTCGAGCTCCAACTGTCGCGGGAGGCGCCGTCCTTGGAGGGCTTGTCCATGTAACGCAGCGGGGTGCCGTTGCCGTTGATGTCGATCTTCTCGCCGACGAAGTAGTCACCGGGGTCGGCGGCGAGGTTCGAGTGGAACTCGACGGCCGCGGCGAAGATGTCGGAGGTCGCCTCGTTGAGACCGCCGGACTCGCCCGAGTAGGTCAGGTTGGCGGTGGCGGCGGTGACGCCGTGGCTCATCTCGTGGGCGGCCACGTCGAGGGCGGTCAGCGGGTGCGTGTTGCCCGAGCCGTCGCCGTAGGTCATGCAGAAGCAGCTGTCCTGCCAGAAGGCGTTCACGTAGCTGCTGCCGTAGTGGGCCCGGCTGTAGGCGGCGACACCGTCGTTGCGGATGCCGTTGCGGCCGTACACGTCCTTGTAGTAGTCCCAGGTCGCTGCCGCACCGTAGGCCACGTCGACACCGGCCGTCTGGCGGTTGGACGGCAGACCGTTGCCCCAGACATCGTTGTCGTCCGTGAAGAGGGTGCCGGTGCCGGAGGTGCCCTGGTTCAGGTCGTACGTCTTGTGCCCGGCGCGGCCGCCGTCGGTGAGCTGGTACGTCGTCCCCGAGAGGGTGCTGCCGACGGGAACCGTGCCGACGTACTGGCCGGTGCCTTCGCCGGTGTGCACCTTCTCGGCCGCAAGGATCTGCTTGCCGGTGCTCGCGTCGGTGACGACCTGGAGTTCGCTGGGCGTGCCGTCCGGCTGCGTACCCTTGACCACGGTCTCCCAGGCCAGGACGGGCTTGGTGGTGCCGGCCCAGACGACGAGGCGGGGCGCGCGCTCGGCCGCGGTGCCGGTGACGTCGGCGCCCTTCGCGGCCGCGAGAGCCTTGCCGCCGGCGTTGGCCGCGGAGAGCTTCGGGGTGAGGGTCGGCAGCGTGAGGGTCGCCCCGCTCGCCTTGGAGACGGTGGTCCGGTTGCTCTTGAGGTGGACGACCAGGTCGCCGCCGAGGACGGGCAGCCCCGCGTAGGTGCGTTCGTAGCGGGTGTGGGTGGTGCCGTCGACGTCCTGGACGACGTCCTTGACGACGAGCTTCTCCTGGGCGCCGAGGGCGAGTTGACGGGCCGTGGCGCCTGAGGTGGTCTGCGCGGTCTTGATCAGCGAGGCACGGCGGGCCGCCGAGAGTGGCGTGGCGGCGGCTCCTGCGCGAGGCACGGCGATGATCTTGGCCGGGCCCTTGCCGACCGGGGCCGGGGCCGCGGTCGCGGAGCCGGCGGGAGCTCCCAGGGCGAGCAGGGTCCCGATGGTCGTCATCGCGAGGGCGGCGGTGGCGCGTCTGCGCCCGAGGGTGGGGTGGTGTCGCCGGGGCAACGGGTTCTCCTTCTGTGCGACGGTCGGCCTGTGGTGGGGACCGACGTGGGGGGTCGGACCGACGGGATGAGGCCGGTCCGGAGCGCTGCACGACAGGCGGGTGCAAGGAGGTGCGGGTGTGAAGGAATGGTGAACTTGCGCAGAAGCGTGGCACTGCGTGCCTCGCATTGTCATGAGAATGCCAAAACAACGGCTTGAAATGGTCATGCTCAGCTGGGATCCATCCGGTCGAGCGCATGTTTTCGGCCGCGGGAGCGCTTCCGGAGCTTCCAAAACCGGAGATCGCACGGTTAGGCTCCCCCGGCGCGCGCCGCATCGGGCGCGAACGCGTGGGGTGGGGGACATACGGGGTGGGGAACATGACCAACGACATCGACGTACCCAGATCCGCCGAATCGGCTGGATCGGGCGAATCGGCCAAGTCGGCTGAAGCCGCGGCCGGAGCGGGGGCTGGACCGGCCGGGGCCGAGAAGGGCATGCGTGAGGGCGCGCAGGTCGCGGCGGCTCTGATCGTGGTCGCATGCCTCGCGGTGGGCTTCTGGGTGATGGCGAAGTACCAGCCCGACTCCGACGACAAGACGCCGGTTTCATGCTCCCGCTCGGACGACGACGAGCCGCTCTCGAAGCCCGTCTCAGGTGTGCAACTGTGCGAGGCGCTCAACCGCCCGGACCTGCCGGCGCTTCTCGCCACACCCAACGACCACGCGCTGGGCGCCTACAGCAACGAACGCCGGGTCAGCAAGGATCCCGACGTCATGACGACCGACCCCGAGGCCACCGTCCAGCTGGAGGGCTACTCGATCAAGCTCACGGAGTCCGAGGACATCTCGGTCTCCGACATGGTCGACTCCGAGTTCCTGTCCATATCGGGCGAGCGGACAAAGGTCCGGGGCCACCCCGCGTTCCTCTACTCGGGCCGAACCCTCGGAATCGTCTTCAAGGACGGCAAGGGCTCCTCGGGCCCCGGCGGCGTCTCCCGCAACCTCATGGTCGCCAAGGACCCCAAGGACGGCGGCGGTACGTACGAGATCTCCATCTGGCGCCAGGACGACCTGCCCCCCAACGGCGACGTACTGGTCTGGCTCGCCGATCAGGTGCTGCCGACGGTACCGGGGTGGCCGGCGGCCTGAGTTCAGGTGGCGCCGCCGGTCAGCAGGGCCCGCGCCACCTTCCGGAAGGCGGCGAGCAGACGGCTGCGGTCGTCCGCCCTGGTGGCGAGGACGACATGGCTCGGGTCGATGCCGTCCAGCGGGACCGTGGTGAGGTCGGGGCGGAGCCGCTCCATGCCCAGACCTCCCGGAACGATGGCCACCGCCTGCCCGGACGCGATGAGTTCGAACTTGTCCTCCAGTGCCCCGACCAGCGGCCCGTCCGGTGCCCGGCTGCCGTCCGGACGCGGATCGATACGCCAGAAGGCGTTCCAGGCCCCGTCCTCCCGCACCCGGGGCATCGGCTCGTCGGCGATGTCGTCGAGGGTGACGGACTCCTTGCCCACGAGACGATGGTCGAGCGGGACGACCAGGACCCGGGCTTCCTCGTAGAGGACGGTCACCTCCAACTCGGCTGTGGAGAGCGGGAGTCGGGTGATCACGACGTCGACCCTGTGGTCCAGCAGCGCGGTGCTCGGCTCGTCCCAGTTCAGGTGCAGGGCCCGTACGTCGGCGTCCGGATGCCGGCGCCGCAGCTCCCGTACGGCCGGGGTGACGATCAGGTTCGACGTGTAGCCGACGACGAGCCGGCTGGGCTGCGCGGCGGCGCGGGTCTGGGAGGCGGCCCGGGTGGCCGTACGGAGCAGCGCCCTGGCATGCGGCAGGAACACCTCACCGGCCTCGGTGAGACGGCTGCCCTGCGGGGTGCGGTCCAGGAGCCGGGCGCCCAACTCCTTCTCCAAGCTCCGGATTTGGCGGCTCAGGGACGGCTGGGCGATGCGCAGGGCCTCGGCGGCGCGTCCGAAGTGCAGGTGCTCGGCGACCACGGTGAAGTAGCGCACGAGGCGCAGATCGAGATCGGGGCCTTGCCCTCCGGGCGGCGAGGCGGGTGGTGGGGCGGGCGGTTGTGCGGGCGGCGAGTCGGTCATGTGCCCAGCGTAATCGGGTAGTTGGGCACCGTAGCCCCGTACGAACACTCTGAGCTGCCGTGATGCCTGATACGCATTGCGCGTTCCGGAACAGGTCTTGGACACCGAACGGACCCCGCGCGCACGCTGAAAGCACACCGGCCGACATCAACAGGTCGGCAGTCAAGGGGAGTTCATCATGCGTGTGTTCGTCACCGGCGCGGGCGGGTTCGTCGGGTCCGCCGTCGTACGGGAGTTGCTCGGCGCGGGGCACGAGGTGGTCGGGATGGTCCGCTCGGACAAGTCCGCCGCCTTGCTGAAGGAGACCGGGGCCGAGGTCTACCGGGGTGACCTGGCCGACCTCGACAGTCTGCGGGCGGGGGCGGCGGACTCGGAGGGCGTGATCCACACCGCGTACGTCCATGACTTCAAGGACATGGCGGACGCCGCCCGGACCGACCTGCGGGCCGTGGAGACGCTGGGCGAGGCGCTGGTGGACTCC
Organism: Streptomyces sp. NBC_01390; assembly: GCF_045040105.1. Taxonomy (NCBI): domain Bacteria; kingdom Bacillati; phylum Actinomycetota; class Actinomycetes; order Kitasatosporales; family Streptomycetaceae; genus Streptomyces; species Streptomyces sp. NBC_01390. Next base: position 4,201,393 of record NZ_CP109551.1, read on the forward strand.
GGCCGGCCCCTTCTCATCTGCTCCGGAACCGCCTTCTCGCCGGGCGTCCTCGCGACGGAGGACAACCCGGGCGACCCCACGAAGTCCCACATGTACCGGCTCGCCTCCGAGACGGCGATGATGCGGCTCGCCGAGCGTGGGGTGCGGACGTCGATCGTGCGGCTGCCGCCGTCCGTGCACGGCGAGGGGGACGGCGGCTTCGTACCGCGCCTCGTCGACATCGCCCGCGACAAGGGCGTCTCGGCCTACCCGGGCGACGGCACCAACCGCTGGGCCACCGCCCACCGTTTCGACGTCGCCCGGCTGTTCCGGCTGGCGCTGGAGTCGGCGCCGGCGGGCACCCGGCTGCACGCGGTCGCCGAGGAGGGCGTCCCGGTGCGTGAGATCGCCGAGGCGATCGGGCGGGGGCTGGGGGTGCCGGTGAGGTCGGTTCCGGCCGAGGAGACCGAGGACCACTTCGGCTGGCTGGGCACCTTCTTCGCCCTCGACCTTCCGGCGAGCAGCGCTCTGACCCGCGAGGGCCTCGACTGGAACCCCGTAGAGCCCGGACTGGTAACGGACTTGGCGGCGGGGCACTACTTCGGCTGACGCGGGCCTGACGCGGCGGCGGGGCCGGGACGTCGTGCCGTCCCGGCCCCGCCGTGGTTCACCGCGCCGCGAGGGCGGTGAGTGTGCCGACGGACACTGGGCCTGTCACCTCGGCTGTGGTCATCAGGTCGGGTTCCATCCGTCGGTGCCGGCCAGGAACTTCTGGACGGTGTAAACGTTCGCATAGCCTTCATACAGTGGCGGTGAGTTGTTGGTTCCAGGGCCGAAGTTCTGGTATTGCTGAAAGTTTGTCCTGTACGTCCAAGGTTGGCCGGGGATCATGTCGACCCAGGGTGAGTTGGCGTCGATGCCCGGGCCGATATCGCAGTTGCGCACTGTCGCCCGGGGATATGCCTCCGCGGTGCTGAGCCACGGTCGGCCGAGGTGCATCGTGCCGTTCGGCACACCGTCGGTCTTGATCGTGCAACTGGAGATCAGGATCCCGTCACCATTGCTCTGGTCGGTGTTCGGCGCCAGTACCGTGCCGTTGGGCCACGGGAGACACTGGATCGTGGATCGGTCGATCACCGCGGTGGCGCTGCCGAAGATGAAGTCCACGTCGCCCCGGATGTGGCAGTTGACGAACCACTGCCGGGCCTGGGTCGTGGGCGTCTCCCCCTTGACGAGCAGGGTGTCCTGATGGCTCCAGATCGCCACGTTGCGGTACGTCTGCCGGTCGCCCATGGCGGCGACAGCGACGGCCTGTGTCTCGTACGGGCTGATCTCCGGGTGGGCAGCGCGGTCGAACGTGTTGGAGATCGTGAGGTCCTGGACGGTCAGGTTGGGCGGCCTGAAGGTGGCCACGGCACTGCCCTGGGTGCCCCACTGCGCGCCGGTCGCCGGGTTGATCATCCCGTGGCATCTGGTGTTGTAGATGACGACGTCCGCGCGGTTGCCGGTGACGCCCTTGATCGTCAGCCAGCTCTTGCTCTTCGGGACGCTGATGACCTCGTGGTAGACACCCTTCTCGATGACGATGGTGTTCGCCCCGCTGCTGGGAACGTGGTCGATCGCGGCCTGCACGGTCCAGTGATCGCCGTCGCCGTACGGCGAGACGGCCAGCAGGCTGCCCTCGAGCAGGTGTTTGCCGCTGGTGTCCTGGTCCGAGTGGTGGACCGTCATGAGGTACGTCGCGCCAACCGCCACGGTCGCGATGACGATGCCGGCGATCTCGACAGGAGCCGCCAAGACGGCGGTGCCCGCCATGACCGCCAGCAGCATCGCCCTGCTGAGCCTGCCCCAGTTGTTGTGGAACGCTATGTGTGCCGTGGTGAGGGCGAACGCCTGGCCGAGGTAGAACGCCCTCGCGGTGTCCCTCGCTTGCTGCCGCATCCGGGTGGCTTCGGCGACCGCCACGATGATCTGCAGGATTGACCCTGCCGCGGTCCTGGAGTCGATCCCGGCACCGTTATGGAGGTCCAGCACGGCTTGGTTGAGCCTGACGGGAGAGATCTGCATGGTCTCGCGGGATGCGCCCTGTCCTCTCAGGGAGTCGTAGCCCGCCTGCCCGTTGTACTGCGTGTCCGTGTTCGCGATCGTGGCATCCGGCAGCGCCGAGGCCCCGCCTGCCTCCGCCGTGTCCTCCAGTGTGAAGAAGCGGCCCCAGGTGACAGCACCACCGTTCTCGTTGCCCGCCCGCCATCCCATGAAGTAGGCGTCCGACCGGCGCAGGAACACCCGGATGAACTGGGAACTGTCATAGGCGTGCAGGTCGACGGCGATGTACCGGCGGGCCCCGTTGATGTCGGTGACGTCGATCGGGAGAGCACCCTCGATGGGGATCCTGGCGCCCATCGCCGTCCTGATCCCGTTGAGCATGGCGGCGTAGCCCTGCTGAGCGGTGCCCGGGCCGCTGCCTGCAACCATGCTGATCCGCCACTCGACGTCAGCGCCGGTCGCGGCGCCGGCGCTGGAGGCGCCGGCCATCACCACGCCGCCGGCCAGAGCGCCGGCGGCCGCAACGGCCGTCGCAGCGGACAGGAATGATCTACGGGAAAGGCCCCGCTCTGTGTTCGTCACTTGAGTTCCTTCTTGTAAGCGACCCATTGGCTGGATTGCGGCGTGCGGCGGTTGCCGATCTTGACGGTGTCCTTCATGCCGGCATGGGGGCGCTCACGCACTGCTGGCGGCCCCGGCCGGCTGTAGCTTCCGGGTGCCGTTCGCGACGGGGCACGGAAGCGGTGACTGACATCGGTCGGGCGCGTTCCTGCGCCGCGGATACGAGACCCGCGGCGCAGGAGGGCAAGCCATGTCGTGCGTCATGCCGGAAGGATCGCCGCGGGGTCCGCCCAGGGACCATGGGTGGTTCTACGGGGTCGGGCACTGCCCGGTACCCGGGTGGTTCTACGGGGTTGTGCTACGCGGTGGGTGCCTGGTTCGCTGTCCACCAGGCCGCGATCTGGGCGCGGCAGACGAAGCCGAACTTGGCCAGGATGTTCTCGACATGGCCGTCGACCGTGCGCGGGGAGCGTCCGAGCGCGGAGGCGATCTGCCGGTTGCTCATGCCTTTGGCCACCAGCTCGGCCACTTCCCGCTCCCGGAGGGTCAGCGGGCTCGGTGCGGGCGCGGGCGCCGGGATCGCGGCGATCGGCTCGGGCTCGGTGCGCAGGGCGAAGGCGATGGCCTCGTCGGGACCGCGGTGGCTGCCGCCCTCCGCGAGGGCGTTCTCGTACGCTGCCGGGCCCAGGGCCCGTACGACGGCTTCCTCGCAGCGCGCGTGCTGTTCGGCCCCATACGGACCGAACGCCTCCAGGCTCGTCCCGATGTCCCGAAACAGAGAGCGCACGGCGCCCAACAGCCGTCCGGCCCGCTGGTGGTCACCGCCGGCGGCGGTGGGCCAGGCGAGCAGCTCAAGGGCCAGCGCGGTCCCGACGTATTCGTTGAAGCCCCGCTGAGCCTCGAGTGCGAGCCGGGTCAGCGCAATTGCCTCTTCCCCGTCGCCGCGTGCCCAGGCAGCGTGACCCAGCGCCCACAATGCCTGCGCGCGGCCCCACCGCTCCCCGTGCGCCTCGGCGAGGGCGACCGCCTGCCTGCCGGTCTCCGCGGCCCGCGGGTCCCCGTTGGCCGTGTGGGCGGCGGTCAGCAGGAACAGCGTGAAGACCGTTCCGGCTCCCTCGTCCAGCGCCGCGTGGGCGGTCACCGCGCCCTCGAACATCGGCACGGCTTCCTCCATCTGCCCCCGGAAGTACGCGGAGGTGCCGCGCAGGCTCTGGACATACGCGCGTACCACCGGGTCGTCCAGCCGCTCTCCCAGCTCTCCGGCCTCGTCCAGCCAGCGGTGGACAGCCCCCAGGTCGCCCTGCAGCCCCGCCACCCAGGCGGCGGCCCACAGCGCCCTGGCCCTAGCCGGGGTGGGCTCGGGTGCGGCGGCGAGCACCCGGTCGAACTGGCGGCGCCCCTCCCCGAGGAACCCGCCGACGCACCAGTGGTAGCGCAGCGCCGCAGCCAGCGCCAGCGCGGCCTGCGGATCACCGCCGCAGTCCAGTGCGGCTCGCAGATTGGCGTGTTCGACCCGCAGCCGGACCAGGCCCTCCTGCTGGCCGGGGCCGAACCAGCGGTCGGCGAGGCGCTCGGCGAGGGCGAGGAAGAAGTCACGGTGCCGCCGCAGCAGCCCTTCCTCCTCACCCGACTCGGCGAGCCGCTCCCGTCCGTACTGGCGGATCGTCTCCAGCAGCCGATAGCGCGGCCGGCCCTCGTGCTCGGTGGCCAGCACGACGGACTGGACCACCAGCCGGTCCAGGAGATCGAGCACCTCGTCCCCGTCGATGCCGTCGCCCGCGCAGACGGCCTCGGCCGCGTCCAGGCCGAAGCCGCCGGCGAAGACCGACAGCCGGTGCCACAGCAGCCGCTCGGCCGGGGTGCACAGCTCATGGCTCCAGTCGATCAACGCACGCAGCGTCCGCTGGTGCGGGCGGGCGACCGGGCTGCCGCTCGTGAGCAGCCTGAAGCGGTCCTCCAGCCGGTGCAACGCCTCGTCGACGGTGAGGGTTCGCAGCCGGGACGCGGCCAGTTTGATGGCGAGCGGCAGCCTGTCCAGGCCGTCGCACAACTGGCGGACCTGGGCGCGGTTGCCGTCGGTGATCCGGAACTCCGGGCGCACGGCGGTGGTCCGGTCCAGCAGCAGCGCCACCGCGTCGTCCGGTGCCAGCGGAGGGACGGTGAAGACTCGCTCGCTGGGGATTCCCAGCGTACGGCGGCTGGTCGCCAGGATGCGCAGCCCGGGGGAGGCCGACAGCAGCGTGTGTGCCAGCTCGGCGCAGGCGTCGACGAGGTGCTCGCAGTTGTCCAGCACGACCAGTGGAGCGCGGTGGGCGAGAAAGGCGGCGAGCTGGTCGATGACCGGTCTGGTGCCCAGGTCCGGCACGCCCAGCGCGGTCGCCATGGCGTTCGCCGTCAACGAGGGGTCCGTCACCGGTGCCAGATCCACCAGCCAGACCCCGTCCGCGAAGTCCGTCGCCGACGCGGCGGCCACCTCCAGCGCGAGCCGGGTCTTGCCCATCCCGCCCGCACCGGTGAGCGTCAGCAGCCGCGTCGTCCCCAGACCTCGGCGCACCTCGGCCAGTTCCCGGTGCCTGCCCACGAACGTGGTCAGGGCGGCGGGCAGATTCCCCACCTCTGATATCTCGATGGTCACGCGTCTTGTCGCCTTCCAACGGCTCGCAGCCGTGCTGAATCATCAAAGACGTCTGTCTTCGCTGACAGCGCGGTTGTCGCGGGCCGTTGGGGTGCGGTCATGTCACTCTCCGTCCGCAACTGACACGAAGTGGTCGTCGGCGACAACTCCGGCATGCGGCACTCAGGGCGATGGAACAGACACAGCCACCTCTAAGCTACTTAACAGTATCCATCGGACCATAGGCCCCAGGTGGAGGCTGTGACCGAGGTCTCATGATCGGAGGGCCCGGACCACGCACACGATGCGTGTCGCCGCCTCGGGTCGAGTACGCCGGGGACCAGCTCGCCCAAGACCGTTCGGGGCGCGCGGCTGAACGGACTCACCCCCGCTCAGCCCACAGGAACGGTCGCACTATCCGTTGTCTGCTTCGAGCTCGGTCGCCAGGGTCTGTTGGGTGGCCACCCACGACGCCAGGAGCGCCAAATTGTCGGCGGTCGGTGTGGCCGCGGGTGCGGTGTAGATGTTGAGGTGCAGGCCGGGTTCGGCGGGCAGTGCCAGGGACTCGACGTCCAGGTCGAGCCGGCCCACGATCGGATGGCGCAGACGCTTGCGGCCGGACCGGCGCAGCCGCACGTCCTGCGATGCCCACCGCTGCCGAAACAGCTCACTGCACGTCGACAGTTCGCCGACCAGGGCGATCAGCTCCTCGTCATGCGGATTGCGGCCGGCTTCCATGCGTAGCTTCGCGGCCACGTCACCGGCGATCCGGTCGTAGTCGACAAAGAAATCCCTGGCCGCCTCGGGATTCAGATAGACGAACCGCGCTGTGTTCGCGGGCCGTCGCGGGTCGGCCAGCACCGGTGAATACAGCGCGCGAGCAAGGTGATTCATGGCGAGCACGTCATAACGGCCGCTGCCGACCCAGGCCGGCGCATCGGAGATCGCGTCGAGCACCTGCTGCAGTGTCGAGCGCACCGTCACGGCAGACCTGCGCCGGCGTGGGCCGCTGGGCGCTCTGGACTGGCGCGCGAGGTGGAACAGGTGGTCGCGCTCGGCCTCGTCGAGTTGCAAGGCGGAGGCCAACGCGTCGAGCACGCTGTCGGAGGCACCGGCGAGACTGCCACGCTCCATGCGCACGTAGTAGTCGACCGATACTCCCGCCAGTAGCGCCACCTCCTCGCGGCGCAGACCTTTGACCCTACGGTTGCCGCCGTAAGCGGGCAGGCCCGCCCGCTCGGGTGCGATGCGGGCCCGACGCGAGCTGAGGAACTCCCGGATCTCGGTGCGTGGATCCATCATGACCATCCCCTCACCGTAAGCCTGTCCCGCTGCCTAAGGGGTACCCGTCGCGGTTGTCGCAACGCCGCCGTCCACCGGGACGATGGCGCCCGTGAGGTAGGACCCAGCCCTGCTGGCGAGAAACACGGCGATACACGCCATGTCGTCGTCGCGGCCGAGCCGGCGCAGAGGGGCCGCCGCCGCGATCGTGTCGCCGATGGCATCGAGCGTGGACGCCATCATCTGCGACGGGAACACCCCCGGTGCCACCGCGTTCACCGTGACGTGCTGTGGGCCCAGCTCCCTGGCAAGCACTCGGGTGAGTTGATGGAGTGCCGCCTTGCTGCTGGCGTACGAGTAGTTGGGCGACTGGGCGACGTGGATGGCGGCGATACTGCCGATGTTGATGATCCGCGCGGGATCATCGGCGGTGCCCGCCCTGCGAAGTGCGGGGAGCAGCGCCTGCACGAGCCAGAACGGCGACTTGAGGTTGAGGTCGATCACTGTGTCCCAGGCCTCGTCCGGGAACGTCGCCAGCGGCTCGCGCCACATCGCTCCCGCGTTGTTGACGAGGATGTCCAGGCGTTCCGAGTCGACGTTGACAAGATCAGCGAGGCGCTGACACTCGTCGCGCCTGGACAGGTCGGCGGGAATTGCTCGAACGTCGCCGAATTCGGACAGTAGATGCTGTGCCTCCGCGCACGCGTCTGCCTTGCGTGAGCTGATGACGACGCGGGCGCCCGCCTGGAGAAGGCCGCGCGCGATCATCATTCCAATTCCCCTGGTGCCGCCAGTGACAAGGGCGTACTTCCCACTCAGATCGAAAAGCTCTTTATGAGTGGTGAATTGATTGTCCGTCATTGGTCTCCGTCTTTTCTGTCGCGGAAGAATGCGCGTCCATGCAGTGCTGTCGGCGCTTACGACTCGAACAGGCTGACAGGCGTTTGGGACGCCTGGGAGACCCTGATGATCCAGGTACTGCGAGATCCCCCTTGCGAATCCGAGGACCTCATGCCCCGTCAGCCTCGTGGCTGGTACTCCCCGGCCATGACCTCGTCCAGCCGGTCCCCGAACACCGGCGCGATGCTCTCGGCGTACGCCTCGGCGAGGTGGCTGTTGTCGCGGTAGACCACGGTGTCCGCCACGAGGACGGGGCAGTCGCCGGTGCCGGTGCACAGCCAGGGGGTGGGGTCGATCACCGAGACGGAGGGGCCGGAGGCCTTCGCCGCGGCCTTGATCGACTGGCGCCTGGACGGGTCCCGGACCGCGTCGGGAAGGTGATTCGCGCACCGGTCCAGGCGCAGGGAGTAGAGCGCGGCGCAGTCCACGGCGTCCGTCTTGGGCCAGGGGGTGTCGAGCAGGGCGGCCACCCGGGCACCGGATCGCGCGAGGGTGCCGAAGGTCTTGCGGAAGCCGTCGGTCCACTGCTGGACGAGGTCGGACTCCGGATACATCGGGTCGCCCGCGTCCGAGGACGAGACGATCACCAGGTCGGGGCGCAGTGCGGTGATCCTGGTGATCGCCCTGGCCCGCCAGGTGTCGCAGGCCGCGTACGGACCGCCGGACCGGCGCAGGGTCACCTCCGCCGCCTTGCACGACGCCTTCGTCAGCGACACCAGCTTCCAACCACGCTCCCGGGCAAGGCGGTTGAGCGCCGGGAACCACTGGGCCGCGTGGGAGTCGCCGAACAGGACGACGACCTTGTCCGAGGCCGGGTTCCCGTACTCGCACGGCGGGGCGCTCGTGCTCTCGTACGCCACATGGCAGCCGTCCCGGTAGACCGCCGACCGTGTCGACTTGATCTCGGGGAGGGGCGGGGCGAGATTGCTGGGCAGGCTGGTGCCCGAGGTCTCCAGGAGCCGGCTCAGCCGGAGTTGGGGGTCCGGCGCGGTGGCCATCTCCTGCCGCAGCCGGAGTGCGGGGCTGCCGGAGTCGATCGCCGGCGGGAACGCGTACCCCGTTACGGCGATCAGCGCCGCGCTCGCCGACAGCGCCGCCCCGAGCCGCAGCGCGCGGCCGGGGCGGCCACGGAACGCGGGGTGGAAGCGTACGGGGTTCTCCACCAGGCGCAGGGTCGCCCAGGCCGGCAGGAGGGCGATCGCGCAGAACAGCAGGGAGAGCCGCACGCTGGTCGTCTCGGGGAGTCTGCCCAGTGCCACGGGGCCGATGAGCAGCAGCGGCCAGTGCCACAGATACCAGCCGTACGACAGGCCGCCCAGCCAGACCAACGGCCGCCTGGACAGGAGCAGTTGGGCGCCAAGGCGCGAGGGAGCGCAGCCGCCCGCCAGGACCAGGACCGCTCCGAGCACCGGCAGCAGCGCGTAGTACCCGGGGAACGGGGTGTCGTTGCCGTAGCTGGTCGCCGAGACGGCTATGCAGGCCAGGCCGGTCCAGGTCATCGGCGCCGCCAGTCTGGCGGGCAGTGCGTGGAGTCGCTCGGCGGACAGGGCGAGGAGGGCGCCGGCGCCGAGTTCCCAGAACCGGGTGTGCGAGCCGAAGTACGCCCAGGACGGGCTGCTCCGCGTCACCTCGACGCTCAGGCCGAAGGACAGCAGACAGAGCGCGGCGAGGGGGATCGCCACCAGCCGGCGCCTGCCGCGCACCAGCCGCCAGGTGAGGAGGAGCAGCAGCGGCCACAGCAGATAGAACTGCTCCTCCACCGCCAGCGACCAGAAGTGCTGGAAGGGGGACGGTGGGCTCCCCTCCGCCAGGTAGTCCGTGCCGCCCGCGGCCAGCCGGAGGTTCACCGCGTAGAGCGCGCTGCTCAGCGCGTCTCCGGCGTACTCCTCGAAGCGGACCCTCGACAGGAACAGCCAGGAGCCGATGAGGGTGGTGACGACGACGAGCGTGGACGCGGGGAGGAGCCGGAGCGCGCGGCGGGCGTAGAACCTGCGGATCGACAGTCCGCTGCTCTTGGCCAACTCCCGTATCAGCAGGGAGGTGATGAGGAATCCCGAGATGACGAAGAAGACGTCGACGCCGACATAGCCGCCACCGAACCCGCGCATGCCCGCATGGCTGAGGACGACGAGCGACACGGCCACGGCACGCAGCCCCTGGATGTCGAGCCGTGGCGCGGGACCTCCGGTCGGTTGCGTGGGCGGTTGCGTGCTCGGTGGCGTGGGCGGTTCCGTGGTCGGCCGCGTAAGTACTCGCATGCCTGTTCGCGTCTTCACGCTCATCACAGACGGTCGGGCCGCTCGAACGGTTGTGATCCACACCGGTCGGTTGCCAAAAGTTTCCCCGCCGCCCACGAAGGCGCCCGGGAATCGGCCGGTCCGGGTGCGTTTGCTACGCTCGCGGCGCGTCCCATGGGGGAAGTCCGGTGAGACTCCGGCGCTGGCCCGCAACGGTATGCACGCCCCCTGTCCGGCCAGGACTGCGGCGTGCGAGCCCGATTACCCACGGTGCGCGTGCCCCTGTGACCGCTCGCCGCGGACTGCGAGCCGAGGCGAAGGATCGCCGACCGTGCGCCGAATACCCGTCCTGCCGCTGGCTGCCTGGCTCACTCTGCTCCTCTTCCTCTCCCTGCTGTGCGGGGTCGGGCTGGGTGCGTCCGGGATCGGCTGGGGGCAGGTGTTCCGGTTCCTGTGGGCCGGGATCACCGGAGGGACCATCCGGGCCAAGGATGTCGCCTCCTACACGATCATCTGGGAACTGCGGCTGCCCCGGGTGGTGCTCGCCGCCGTCGTCGGGGCGGGGCTCGCGGCCGTCGGGGTGGCCGTGCAGGCCATGGTGCGCAACGCGCTCGCCGATCCGTTCGTCCTGGGGATCTCGTCCGGTGCCGCCGTGGGGGCCAACGCCGTGATCCTGCTGGGGGCGTTCGCCGGGCTCGGGGTGTGGGCGCTGTCCGTGTCCGCCTTCGCCTCGGCGCTCGCCGCCATGGTGCTCGTCTACGCGGTTGCCCGGTCCGCCGATCACGGGCTCACCCCGCTGCGGCTGATCCTCACCGGGACCGCGCTGGCGTACGGCTTCGAGGCCGTCACGACGGTGATGGTGTTCGGGGCGGCCCGGGGTGAGGCGGCCAGGTCGGCGATGATGTGGCTGCTGGGGAGTCTGGGCGGGGCCACCTGGGCGCAGGTGCCGATCGCCGCCGTGACCGTCCTCGCCGGGTGGGCGTGGCTCGCCCGGCGCGCGGAGTCGCTCAACGCGCTCGCCATGGGGGACGAGACGGCCGCCGCCCTCGGGGTCCGACCGACCGGGCTGCGACGGGAGTTGTTCCTGGTCACCGCCGCCGTGACCGGCACCGTCGTCGCCGTCAGCGGGGCCATCGGCTTCGTCGGGCTCATGGTCCCGCATGTCGTACGGATGCTCGTGGGCGCGGATCACCGGCGGGTACTGGCGGTCGCGCCGCTCGCCGGGGCCGTGCTGCTGGTGTGGGCGGACGTACTGTCCCGGCTGCTGCTCGCGCCGGCCGAGCTGCCCGTCGGGGTGATCACCGCAGTGGTCGGCGTGCCTGCGTTCCTGCTGCTGATGCGACGCGGCGGCTACGCCTTCGGGGGGCGGTGAGCGATGCGGCTCGATGTGGAGGGTGTGTCGGTCGACGCCGGGGCCGCACGGCTCGTCGAGGACATCACCATGCGGGTGGACAGCGGAGCGTTCGTGGGGCTCGTCGGGCCCAACGGGAGCGGAAAGTCGACCCTGTTGCGGTGCGTGTACCGGGCGCTGCGGCCGACGGAGGGCGCGGTGCTGCTGGACGGGGTGGAGGTCCACGGCATGGAACCCCGGGCCGCCGCCCGGGTGCTGGCCGCGCTGCCCCAGGAGTCGTCCGCCGAGTTCGACTTCACCGTCGCGGAGGTGGTCGCGATGGGGCGGCTGCCGCACCGGGGGCGTACGGCGGCCGGGGACCGGGACATCTGCTCCACCGCGATGGAACGCACCGGCGTCACGCACCTCGCCGACCGCGGCTTCCTCGCCCTGTCCGGCGGCGAGAGGCAACGCGTGCTCATCGCGAGGGCGTTGGCCCAGCAGCCGCGCGTCCTGGTCCTCGACGAGCCGACCAACCACCTCGACATCGCCCACCAGTTGGACGTCCTGTCCCTGGTCCGGGCCAGCGGCCTGACCGCGCTGGCCGCCCTGCACGACCTCAACCTCGCCGCCGCCCACTGCGATCTGCTGTACGTGATCGCCGGGGGCCGGGTCGTCGCGTCGGGTCCGCCGCACGAGGTGCTCCAACCCGAGCTGCTGGCGTCGGTGTTCGGGGTGCGCGCCCATCCCGTACGGCATCCGGAGACGGGCGCCGTACAGCTGCTCTTCGATCTGCTTCCCGCCTCGCGCGAGACCTCCCGGTAAGGAACCACCTGTATGCGCAAGCCAGTTGCGGCCGCCGCCCTCCTCTCTCTTCTCGCCACCGGATGCGGCGCCACCGTGGAGAAGCAGTCGTCGGCGAAGGCGTCCTCGTCCGCCGTCACCCTCACCAACTGCGGCCGGCCGGTGACCTACGACAGGGTTCCGGAGCGGGTTGTCACGAACGACGTCGGGATCACCGAGCTGATGTTCGCGCTCGGCCTGGAGGACCGGATGGCAGGGTTCGCCATGCCCGACGACAAGGGCGATCTGACCGGCGTGCCCTGGAAGGACGGCTACGACAGGGTGAAGTGGCTGTCCAAGCAGCAACTCACCAAGGAGAACGTCCTCGACGCCCGTGGCGACTGGGTCTTCGCCGGCTGGAACTACGGTTTCCGCGACGACAACGGCTTCACGCCCGACGCGTTGAAGAAGCTCGGCATCCCGTCGTACATCCTCACCGAGTCCTGCCGCAACGGCCGTACGAAGACCTCGCGCGGCATCATGCCACCGCTGGACGCCCTCTACACCGACCTCACCAACCTCGGAAAGCTCTTCGGCGTCGAGCAGCGCGCTGCCACCCTGATCGCGGGCTTCAGGAAGCAGGTCGCGGCCGTGCAGGCCGAGGCGCCCGCGAAGAAGCCCAAGGTGTTCCTCTACGACAGCGGCACGGACTCGCCCTTCACCAGCGGGCGTTACGCCGCTCCCGAGGAGGTCATCAGCAAGGCCGGTGGCGTCAACATCATGAACGACCTCGACGACTCCTGGACGACGGTGGGCTGGGAGACGGTGGTCGAGCGCGACCCCGACGTCATCGTCATCTGCGACTACGGGGACGTCAGCGCGGAGCAGAAGCGCGAGTTCCTGCTCTCCTACGGCCCCTTGAAGAACGTCTCCGCCGTCAAACACAAGCGCGTCTTCGTCCTCGACTACGCCGACCTCGTCGAAAGCCCGCGCAATCCGTCGGCGATCGCCCGACTGGGCGCCTACCTGCGCTCGGTGGCGGACACCAGCCCCGCCTCGTAGGCGATGATCACCAGCTGGACGCGGTCGCGGGCGTCCAGCTTGGCGAGCAGGCGGGTGATGTACGTCTTCGCCGTGGCCACGCTGATGCACAGCTCGGCGGCGATCTCCGTGTTGGACAGTCCCCTGCCGACGAGCGTGAGCACCTCACGTTCGCGGTCGGTGATCGCCCTCAACTCTGCCTGCTGGATGGACTGTTGACGACTCGCGACAAAGTCCTGGATCAGGCGGCGGGTCACGCTGGGCGCGATCAGGGCGTCCCCGGCGGCCACGCAGCGGATCGCCGCGAGGATGTCGTCCAGGGCCATGTCCTTGACCAGGAACCCGGACGCGCCCGCGCGCAGCGCCCCGTAGACGTGATCGTCGTCGTCGAAGGTGGTGAGGACGACGATCCGGGTGCCTTCCGTCCCGGCCCCCCGGGTGATGCGGCGGGTCGCCTCGATGCCGTCCATGCCCGGCATACGGAGGTCCATCACCACCACGTCCGGGGCGAGTTGGCCGACGAGCGCGACCGCTTCCTCGCCGTCGGCGGCCTCGCCCACCACCTCGATGTCCGGCAGGTCGGCGATGACCATGCTCAGCGCTGTACGGATCAGCTGCTGGTCGTCGGCGAGCAGAACCCGGATGGTCATCGGCCCGCCGCCTGAAGCGTGACGGTGCGGGGAACCGGCAGCCGGGCGGCCACCCGGAAGCCACCCTCGGGGCGCGGTCCGGCCTCGAACTCCCCGTCCAGCAAGGCGACTCGCTCACGCATACCGGCCAGCCCGAACCCGGTGTCGGTGGCGCTCCCCCGGCCCCGTCCGTCGTCGGTGACGTCGATGGCGAGGGCGTCGTCGGCCCGGTAGTCGAGGGTGACCCGGCAGGACCGGGCATCGGCATGGCGTACGACGTTGGTCACCGACTCCTGCACGATACGGAACGCCGACAGGTCGACGTCCGGGGGCAGTTCACGCCGTTCACCCTCCCACCGCAGGTGTACGCGCACACCGGCGGCGCTCGTCACTGCGGCGAGCCGCTCGACGTCGGCCAACCCGGCTGCCGGCAAGGCCTGCTGACCGCCGCCGTCCTCCTGATCGGCGTGCCGCAGTGCGACCAGCATGCGGCGCAGGCCCGCCAGGGTGTCCCGGCCCTCGCGCTCGACCGCCGACATCGCCTCCCGCGCGGCCTCGGGCCGGGTCGCCACCACCCGCGCCGCCGCGCCGGCCTGGAGGGCGATGATGCCGATGCTGTGGGCAACTGTGTCGTGCATCTCCCTCGCTATGCGCAGGCGTTCGGCGGTCACCGCCTGCTCGGCGGTGCGGGCGGCGAGCTGTTCGGCGTGCGCGCGGCTGCGGTGAGCCGCGTCGCCGAGCAGCCAGGCGATCAACGTCACCAGGGCGACGGCCAGTTCGGCCGAGGTACCGACGACCCAGCCCGCGCTGACGCGTATGGCCAGATAGACCACGAGCAGACCGACCGAGAGGGTGACGGCGACGGCTCCGGTACGGCGGGGGCGGCCGGCGGCGATGAAGTACACGGCGGTCTGCACGGCCAGGAACTGGGCCAGCGGAATCTCCCCCACCCCCAGGTTGGTCGTCTCGAAGACAGCCGCGGTCAGGAGCAGGCACACGGCCGTCAGCGGACGGCGGGGCAGAAGGGCGGCGCCGACGAGCGCGAGGGCGGTGGCCAGGACCAGGAGCACCAGACCGTCCCAGCGGTAGAGCTGGGCGGCCGGCAAGTGATCGGGCTCCAACTCGCCGGGCAGCCGGACGCGCGTGAGGTGCGTGAACAGCGTGCCCGCGCACCAGGCGAACGCCGTCCAGGCGCTCGGTGGGACGCGTTTGAGAAGGGGCGGCGGCGAGTCGGCGGGCATGTGTCGATCGTAGGCGCGTGGTCGGGGCCGGGCATCGGACCGTGGACGTACAACCTGGGTCGACAGCGGTCGAGCTGGAGTGTCGGCCCCGGAGCGATGCCGTGAGGGGGACGGCTGCGGGACGTTGTTCCGGTGATCGAAGTCGAAGAACTCACGAAGCGTTACGGGACGACGACCGCCGTCGACCACCTCTCCTTCACCGTCCGTCCGGGGCACGTCACGGGCTTCCTCGGCCCGAACGGCGCCGGCAAGACCACGACCCTGCGCATGCTGCTGGGCCTGATCGAGCCGAGCGGCGGAACCGCCACCGTGGGCGGGGAGCCCTTCCGCCGGCATCCGCGCGGGCTGCGTCACGTCGGCGCGCTCCTCGACGCGGGCGATGTGCACGGCGGACGCACAGCGCGGGCCCATCTGGCGTCCCTCGCACGCGGCAACCGCATCCCACGGGGGCGGGTCGAGGAGGTTCTGGAGGAGGTGGGACTGGCTGGTTCGGCGGCCCGGCGCCGGGTCGGCGGCTACTCGCTGGGCATGCGACAACGCCTCGGCATCGCCACCGCCCTGCTCGGCGACCCGTCGGTCCTGCTGTTCGACGAACCCCTCAACGGCCTTGATCCGGAAGGCGTGTTGTGGGTGCGCCGACTGTTCCGGCGCCTCGCCTCGGAAGGGCGCACCGTCTTCGTCTCCAGCCACCTCATGTCCGAGATGGAGCACACCGCCGACGAGTTGGTGGTGATCGGCCGAGGTCGCCTGATCGCCGCCGAGCCCCTGAAGACGTTCGCGGCACGCGGCACCCGCACATCCGTGCACGTCCGGACACCCGACCCCGGGGCACTGGAGAAGGTGCTCGTCGCGGAGGGCGCCGAGGTGACGTCGTACGGCGAACAGGGCCTCGCCGTGTCGGGGGTCGGCCCTGAACTCATCGGCGACCTGGCTCTGCGCCACCGCCTGCCGATCCACGAACTGACCCCGCAGAACGCCTCCTTGGAGGCCGCCTTCATGGAACTGACCGCCGAAAGCGCCGAGTTCCTGGCCGGAGACCACCGATGAACCGGAGCACCATGTCGATGACGACCAGGGCGGACGCCCGTTTCAGGGACCTGCTCGGCGCCGAGTGGATCAAACTCTGGTCGCTGCGCTCGACCTACTGGGCACTCGGCGCCAGCGCCCTCGCCATCATCGCCTTCAACGCCAACTCGGCCCGCGTCCACTTCGCCAACTATGAGCGCATGACGCCCGTGATGCGGGATGCCAATGCCGATCTGGCCCTGCGGGACGCCTTCACCTCGGGCTCCGCGATGGTCCTCATCCTAGCGGCGGCGAGCATCGGCGCGATCACGCTCGTCGGCGAGTACGGGACGGGCCTGATCCGTACGACGTTCGCGGCGGTGCCGGCCCGCCGTGCACTGGTGACGGCGAAACTGACGGTCGTGACGGCGGTCATGACGGTGTACGGAGCGTTCGTCGCCGGGGCCTCGTTCGCGGCGACGCAGGCCATCCTGTCCGGCCGGAACGCGGACGTGCCCCTCTCGTACCCGGGCGCCTGGCGGGTGGTCGTCGCATCGGCCCTGCTGGCTCCGGTCTGCGCGCTGGCCGGTATGTGCCTGGGCGCGGTGATCCGGCACAGCGCGACGACGATGGTGGCCATCACCGGCCTGCTGCTGCTCCTGCCCGCCTTCATCACCGACCGCTACCGCTGGGCGGCCGCCGTCCGTGACGTGCTGCCGTTCAACGCGTGGGCCCGCCTGGTGGACATGTCGTACGGGCACAACGCGCACATCATCTATCCCCGCTTCTATCCGGAGACCGTGACGGGCAGTTGGGTGGCTTTCGGGGCGTGGGCGGTGGTCGCGGGGATCGTGGCGGTGGTGGTCGTGGACCGGCGGGACGTCTGACGAGCGGATTCCGCCCCATCGGTTGCCCTGCCCGTCGACTCCGCCGGGAGGCGCCTGCCGGGATCTCCTCCTACCGGCAGGCATACCGTCGGGCGAGCGCGTGGAACGCCTCCTTGGGCTCCCAGTGCCAGGGCGAACTGGGGTCGCCCGGACGGTCCTTGACGGCCTTCTCGATGCCGTAGCTCGCCATGTCGATGTCGTAGAGGGGGTTGTCGGGGCGGTGTTCGGCGTCGGCGGTTCCGAACTCGAAGGCCATGGCCGCGTACAGCCCCATGGACTCGAAGGCGCCCAACAGGTCGGTCAGATAGGCGGCTTGGGTGCGCTCGCTGCGTACGAGGTCGCCCTTGATCTCCGGCGGGACCTTGCCGTAGTCGACGACGTTCCATCCCATACCGCCCGCCTGGGGCGCCCCCTCGTACGTACAGGTGCCGAACTCGGTGATGGCCAGCGGCTTGCCCCAGCGCAGGTACCTCCTCAACTCACGTACGTAGTCGCGCCGGTTGGGGAAGTAGGAGTAGTAGTCGATGCCTACGACGTCGAAGAGGTTCCAGTCGACCTTGTCGTCCTGGCCGGCGGCGTAACTCAGCCGACCATGGAAGACCGACCGCCCGACGGCCGCCGCCTTGGCGGTGAACCGGTCGAGCCGGCGCTGCATCTTCTCCCAGTCCACAGTGCCGTTGAGCAGGTTCTCGATCCGCTCCATGACGGTCTCTCCGGGGACGATGCCCGGCACGAACAGCCAGAACTCGCAGCCCACGCTGAACTCGACACTCGCCCCCTGCCGTCGCAACCGCTCCGCGTGCCGCCCGGTCTCCGCGAGGTGTTCGAGGATGTCCCGTTCCGGCACGTCCCCGAGGGTGGGTTGCAGCCAGACGTGCATGCCGCGTTCGGCGACCTCGGCGGCGGTCGCGTTCAGCCGCTCGACCCCGTCGCCGGTGACCTCGACGGTGTCGGCGTGCAGATCCCTGCGGATCGTGCGGATGTCGGCGCGCATACGGGCGGGACTGAAGCCGGTGGCGGGGGTCTCGCCGTCGACGAGGGTGTAGACGACACCGTGACGGGTCAGGCCACCACCCCGGCCGCGACGGCTGGTTGCCGTGCCGGGCAACTCCGCCGCCCGCGCTCCGGCCGCCGGAAGCAACGCTCCGGTGAGCCCAACAGCCGCGCTACCGGCCAGAAACCGCGCCCGGCTGATTCCGCTGCCCCCGCTGACCTCTGTGCTCCTGGTCTTCTCCATGCCCTCACTGTGTCGAGCCCGGGAAGAACCCGCCGTCCCCCGAAGGTCTACGGCACCGCAACCAAGGTATGAGAAGGGCACGTCGATCACTACATGGGTCGATCACTACATGGATGGATCGTCATCCGAACCCGACCGAAGGAGAACCGAGATCTTGGGCCCCGCGAACTCCCGGCCGACGCGCCGCACCCTCCTCACCGCCGGCGCCGCGACCGCCACAGCCGTGCTGACTTCGGCCGCACCCTCGCACGCCTCGGCCACCGGCCACCACCCCGACATCACCGCCCGACTGCGGGCCCTTGAGGTCCAACACGGCGCCCGAGTAGGCGTGTTCGCGCACAACCTGGGCACGAGGCAGACGATCCGCCACCGCGCCGACGAACGCTTCCCGGTCTGCTCGCTGTTCAAGACCCTCGCGGCGGCAGCCGTACTGCGCGACCTGGACCTCGGCGGCGAAGTCCTGTCAAAGCGCGTGCACTACACGGCCGATGACCTGGTCGACGGCTCGGCAGAGACCGAGAAGCACCTCGCCGAGGGCATGACGGTGGCCGAACTCGCCGACGTGGCCATCCGGTTCAGCGACAACACGGCCGGCAACCTGCTCCTGCGCGAACTGGGCGGCCCCACCGCGATCACCCGCTTCGCCCGCTCCGTCGGCGACCGGGCAACCCGCCTCGACCGCTGGGAGACCGAGCTCAACTCGGCGGAACCGTGGCGCCACACGGACACGACGACGCCGTACGCCATCGGCCGGACGTACGCCCGGCTGGTCCTCGGCGACGTGCTGAACCGTCCGGACCGTGAACTCCTCACCCACTGGCTGCTGACCAACACGACCAGCGGCAACCGTTTCCGCCTGATCCTGCCCCCGACCTGGACGATCGCCGACAAGACGGGCGCCGGCGCCTACGGCACCAACAACAACGTGGGCATTGCCTGGACCCAGAACGGCACCCCACTCGTCCTCGCCGTCCAGACGACGAAGCCCGCCCAGGACGCGGCCGCCGACCATCCGTTGGTCGCGGAGACGGCGGCTGTGCTGGCGGACGCGCTGGGCTGAGGACCGTACAGCTCGCAGCCCTCAGCCCGGTGGGTTCCTAGGCGCTCGAGCCGGACCCTGAGGCGCTGGGGGCCGTGCCGGGCGGGCTGACCGGTTCCGTGGCGTCCCAGATGACGTCGAACCGGTTGACCCGCTCCTCTATGTGCTCCTTGTCGGTCTTGAGGGTGGTCTCGGCCGGCTTCTGGTCCATGTCCGGCGTCGTTTCGTAGCAGAGTTCACCGTCGAAGACGATGAAGTCGTTCGTCATACGGAGCCGGGCACTGGGCGCCAGCGACTCCCGGACGGCGATGCGCGTCTCGATCCCCAGGGCCCGGTGGCTCTCACAGAGATGTTCCAGTTCCTCGGTGACCTCCGCCTGGGTCCGTACGAGGAACAGCCGCCGCACCGTCACGTTCCGGTGCCGGTGCGCGTCCTCCTGCGCCTTCAGATAGCGGGTCGCTGCCTCGCTGTACCAGAACTGCCGGTCGACGTCCGTGCTGGTGGCGTAGATCGACGTCCCTACACAGGTGGTGAGGTCGATCAGCCAGTCGTTGTTCTCGCCCATACAGGTCACGCTGCCGGAACTGAGGCTCTCCATCTGGGTGGCGAGACGGCCGATCTCCTCCTGCGAGAAGGTCTTCACCAGTTGGGACTCCTGGTGCCCCAACTGCGTGTAGGCGCGCGCCAGTCGGGTTACCCCGTCGGAGCGGAGCACCGAACGGTCCACCTGGCTGAAGAGTTCGGTCGCCTCGTTGATCCCCGCGAAGCTCTTCTCGACCGCGGCCCGCAGTTCTCCGTGGTGCGCGGAGAGGCTCTGCTCCATCGAGTTGAGCCGCTCCTCGAAGTCCACCAGGTACTGGACGATCAGGGCCGCGCTGCCGATGAGGAAGGTCACGGTCAGCTTCCAGAGTTCGTCCGCGTTCCGGTTGAGCACGTTGGTGAGTACGTAGGTGCTCGCGGACACCAGGGCCGTGATCAGGGTCTTGCGCAGCATCTTGGAGTTGCGCTCCTGTCGCCCTGCCACGGCCTGTAACTGTGCCTGTTGCGCCTGCTGTGCTTGCTGGGCCTGCTGTGCTAGTCGTGCCTGCTGTGCTCCGTTCACCTCAACCTCCCCCGTCGGGTGTTCCAATGTGTCAGCGTCAGCTCATGGCCAACGCCTTGTGCAGTAACGGAATTGCCTGGACAGCAAGTTGATCGCGGATGCGCTGGACCAGGGTCTGCCACTGGCGGGTGAAACCCGGCTCCTGTTCGAGTACGTCCCACAGGTGGCCGAGGTCCCGATCCACTCGCGCGCGCGGCATCCACACGTGCAGCAGATGATCGACGGCGGGACGGAGCGCGAGGATCGCCTCCGGCCCGTCCACCGGTCCGGTCCGGCTGCGGTCGAGCATGCGGACCACGGTCGTGAGCAGCCAGTCGTGCAGCGCGAAGTCCTCGCAGAGTCCTGCTACCGCGGCCGCCTCCGTACCGTCCGGCACCCGCAACCGCACGGTCCGCAGGCCCTCTTCGGACACCACGAAGCTCTCGATCGACGCCCCCGCGCCGCCCGGAGCCCGCAGTGCCGCCCAACGCAGGTGTGTTCGCCGGGACTTGAAAGGAGCCTTCTGGTCGAGCAGCGGGTGCCTCAGCAGTTGGGCGAGCAGGCTCTCGGCGATCATCCCAAGGTCCAGGGCGCCACGCTGACTGTCTCTCAGAACTCCTTCCACGACGGCCTGTTCAGGCAGTTTTCCGAAGGGCTCGAGCACGCCGGGCCGTACGAGGTAGTGCCCCCACGGCCGGCGTACGTCGGGTCCCGTGGCCGGGATCCGGAAATAGGCCGTGGCCTGCAGGACCCGGCCCTCGGTGAGCGCGGCGCGGGTGGCCACCGTACCGACGGCCCGGACCCTGGCACCGTTGGCGGTGGGCAGCGGGCAGTCGACGCCGGTCAGCACGTCCGGTGAGAGCGCGTACAGGTTGGGTCGCTCGGAGACGAGGACGCGTTCGTCGGCGCGCAGCCGGAGCAGTTGGGCGGCGGTGCGGCTGTCCAGGGCCTGGAAGGCGGGCAGCAGACAGGTGCGCACCTCGCCGCAGGCGAGGACGGGGGTCGCGGTCTCCGTACGGGGCCGCATGTCAGGGCTCCTCGTAGAAGACGTACGTGACACGCTGGGCGACCGCCTCCGGCACCGGCGTGCCCTCACGGGCGGAGCGCTCGTCGGCCTGGGCCAGGGCGCCGGCGTCCACCTCGACCTGGTCGAGGATGAGCCGGACGGCGTCCTCGACTGGCAGGAACCGGTTGCCCACCAGCGTGCAGGTGCGGTACGCGCTGAACGGCGGCGCGGAGTCGGTGAGTTGGAGCAGCGGCGGCAGTTCGTCCCAGTCGTGGGGGAAGCCTCCGGTGGGCCGGGTGCGCGGGACCAGCACGGGTTCCCCGCCGTGGCGCAGCAGCCCGAGGCGGGCCAGCTGCCAGACGGCGGCGAGGAACGGGCAGGACCACAGGCGCCCGCCGTTCCGCTCCGACCACAACTCGACGTCCATGAAGACGGAGTGGACACGGGCCGCGGTCTCGTGCGGCGGCTGCCACTCGGTGACTTCGGCCATGGCGGTGCGCGAGCCGGGGGAGCGATGTCCGTTGGCGAGCCAGCCGGTGTCACCGACCGGCGGGCGGGAGCCGTAGGTGCCCGGCGGCGGGGACTCGACGAGGCGGTGCATCACGGACTCGGCCAGCTCGACCTTGTCGGCGACGGCGCAGCCCGACTCGCGGGCCAGGTAGTCGATGGCGAGTCCGGCCCGGTCGGCCTCGGCGAGGACCTGCGGGATCAGTTCGGCGGGGGTGGAGAAGCGGGTGAAGTAGTCGTCGATGAGGAAACAGGTGCTGATCCGGGGCCGTCTGCCGCCCAGCCGCCGAGCCGCGGACGCTTTGGCGGCGTCCACCCAGATCCGTACCTCCGCGAAGTGCTCACGCAGCCGCTCGGGGCCGGACGCGAAGTCCTCCATGTACAAGTGGCCCAGTTCCAGGGAGAGATGGGACAGCGGTAGGGACTGGGTACGGGGTTCGGCCGCGGTCTCGCGGAACACCGGGCCGGTCACGGCTGCCCCCAGTACTTGTCGTCGGTGAGCCGGCCGGCGAGGTCGCTCATCGCCTGCCAGGTCTCCATGTTGGCGATCTGGCTGTCGAGGACGTCCTCGTCGGTGATGAGCTGCTCGCGCCACTGCAGGACGGGCTCCAGCGGTACGGAGCCCAGCACTTGCGTGTATCCGATACCGCGGTTGGAGGCGAGCGACTGGAGGTCGGCGTCGCACTCGCGCATCCACGCCGACTGGGTGGGCGCCACCTGCGACCACAGGGACGACTCCGGGTCGGGTACGGCGGCCCGTACGAAGCGGATGGCGCCGCGCAGCGCCTCTTCCGTGTGGCCACGGGCGATACCTCCGGCCATGATGCCGCGCGGGCCGAAGACCAGTCCGGCGGCGGCCATCACATGCTGGCGGGTCCAGCGGTGGAAGACCAGCCAGCGGGCCTCTATGCCGCGTAACTGCGGTTCCGCGGTGGCTTTGAGGGCCATTTCGACGGCGTAGCTACGGCCGGCGCTCAGGTCGACGATGATCAGGTCGAACTCGCTGTTGAGCCGCAGCAGCAGGTCGACGCAGCGGCGCAGGTTCTCGCCGGTGGTGGAGAACTCGCCGCCGCCCAGGTCACCGGGCATGAGCACGAGGCGGCCCGAGCCGGGCGGCCGGTTGGTCAGCACCCGGTGTTCGGTCTCCGCCCAGACGTCGACGCGTGCGGGTTCACCGACGTCGCCCTCCAGATAGGAGTGCAGGCCCCGGTTCCCCGCCTCGCGCTGCGCTGTGTCGACGTCGAAGACGGCGGCTGCGGTGGGTGAGCCGAAGTCGAAGTCCAGGTAGCAGACGTCGTCACCGGCGATCGCCCGGTGGTAGGCGAGGTTGGCGCTGGTGACCGAGCGGCCCGTGCCTCCCTTGTCGGAGGCGGCGAAGATGAGCATGCTTCACGCCCCCTGGGTCGCCGCGTCGCGGGCCCGGGCGAGGGCGTCGAGCTGTCCGAGCACGTCGAGGGTCAACGCGCAGGCGGTGCCGGGCTGTTCGTCGATGAGCTGCCGGGCGCGGCGCAGTTTGACCTCGATGCCCTTGAGGTCCATGCCACGCCTGCCGTCTGCGGCGGGCGCCGGCTCCATCTGTTCGTTGCCCAGCAGATGGGTCGACTCGCTGAGCAACGCCCGTGCCAGGACACCGAGTTCGGCGCTGCGAATCGGCGGCTGCCGGTACAACTGGTGGGCGCTGACCAGGCATTCGGTGACGCGCTCGGTGACGCTCCAGGACACCGGGCGGTCGGAGGCGGGCGATCCGGGATAGACGGCATGCACGTTGTCCCAGAGGTCGACGCCGTCGCCGTCGCCGATCCGGCGCTTCCACATGTGCCCGAAGATGTCCTCGGCCAGCCGCAGCAGCCGGTCGTGCGAGACGAGGTTGCGGGAGAGCGCGCACAACTGAATGGTCCGCTTGAGGAGTTGAGCGGAGAAGTCGTTCATCCGCCACTGCATGGGCGGCCCTATGCGTTCACTGCCCTGGAGCGGCAGGATGATTCCCGGGTTGTGCAGTTCAACGGCCTTGTCGGTACCGGTCATCCGGCTGGTGATGCGCCCGCGCTCTGCGAGCCGCTCCATGATGCCGACCGTGCGGGTCAGATCGTCGTCGGTGGCACGGCGGCGGACCAGGTCGTGTACGAGGATGGCGGCGACGGAGAGCGAGAAGTACTCGGACTCCAGCTTCTGCCCTGTCGTACGCCAGGGGATGTCCTCCAGGGGCCAGTTGTCGGCGTCGAAGCGGGCGATGGCAGACCAGTACTGCTGGGTGATCTCCCAGCGCAGTCGTAACGCCTCGGCGAGCTTCTGCTGTTCGGCGTTGAGCAGGCCCAGGGTCAGGGTGCGGTCGGAGAAGAGGTCCGCGATGCCGTCGAGGGCGACGACGGTGAAATAGAGGTAGGGCACGGCGTTGGCCACCCCGGCCGGCTGGGGACCGATCTCTTCCTCGGTCTCGACCTCGGGCGCGTCCTTGACGAGGCTCCAGGCCCAGCCGCACTCGAAGAGCTGGTTCTGGTCCGCGAGGCCTTCCTCGACGTCGACACCGAGGACGAGGCTCTCGCTGACGATGGCGCGCAGGGCCTCGAAGCGGCGCTGGAACTTCTGCAGGACCATCCGCTGGGACAGCCGCCCCTGGCCGAGGAGTTCGGAGAGCGTTCGGCCCTGCGAGGAGTCCATGTCGAAGACGTTGACGGTGAACGAACGCAGCAGACTCACCATGGCCGCCGTCAGCCTGACACTGGTGGCCGTCCGAAGTTCCTGGATGAGTTCCAGCACCTCGGTGCGGCGCGTCTTCGTCTCGTAGATCTTGAGGAAGCCGAGGGTGGCGAGGCAGAGGGTGACCGACATCGAGTAGCTGTCCACCACGCCGAGTTCACGCTGTTCGGGAGTGAGGTCCTGGGCGCTGTCGCGGGAGTGGAAGTAGTAACCGCCCGCGAAGGTCGGTCTCTTGTCGTCCCCGGTGTGGTTGCGCATGAACTCGGCCGTCGCCGTCAGCATGTTCACCGGGATCTCCAGCCGGCCTCCGGCCTTCCGGAGCGCCTTCTGGACGTCGTCCTGTGTCGTGTCCGGGTCGTCGATCCGGAACGCCGGAATCTCGGTGGCCGGGTAGAGCAGACACAGCAGCCGTTCGGCATCGGCCACACTGCTCTGCCCACCCCACTTGCCCCAGGCCCAGCCGTCACTGTCGAACGAGTACCGGCCAACCGCCTGCCAGACATCCAGCAGATGCTGGCGTGGCTTGATCTGCATGCCCCTGCCCCTCACCAGGCCGCGCTGCCATGTTTTGTTGGGAGTTACTACAGGCCGTGCTCAGGTACGGCTACCTGCCTGGAATCCAGGAATATCGTCTTCCGAATTTCGGCAGCCATAGGCAACGATCATGCCCGAATATCCGGCCCGCACTTTTACCGGAGTCTTGAGGCGCTCGACCCGGAGTGTGCCACTCTTACCGGCGAACGGTTCCAGACTTTCCAGCACCTCAGACCTGCCCACGTCGTACGCGGGGAAGAACGCATCACCCACGTGATACCCCTCAGAATGTTCCATGAACGCCGCGAAGAAAGGAGCTCCGGGCGCGAGCGCACGCATGAAGCACGCCACGCCGCGCTGGAACTCCTCCTCCGAGGTGGTCATCGACTCGGCGACGAAGAACATGGTCCCGATCGACCAGGAGTCCCGCTTCTCGCCAAGCTGTTCACCGAGGTCGGAGGCGAGGATGTTGCCGGGCGCGACCCGGACGACCTCGCGGAACCTCTCCCTCGGGTCCCCCTTGAACTCGCCGTATTCCGAGTTCTTGCACAGCGCTTCCCAGAACTGGTCCCAGTTCCCGTCGTACGACTTCGCCTTCAGCTGTCTTCTCAGATAGGTCAGGTTCCGGGGCGAGCGCTCGAAGAGAGTGATCTCCTTGCACCACGGCAGCATGGCGAGCGCGGGGTAGAGGTTCGCACCCGCTCCCACGTCGATGCCGATCACCGGATCGGCATGCTCACGGAAGTAGCCACCGAAGTGATCACGCATGATCGAGATGATCTCGGCGTCCGCGGGCTGCAACTCGTGGTAGTTGCCGGCGACGTAGGCATCCGAGTCAAATTCTGACCAAGGAGCCTGCTCATTGAGCACCACTGGCTCGTCTTTTTCGCCCGGCGTTCCCAAGTCCATGGTTCACGCTATCAACATCACGGGCACTACGGATCCCCTCTGACAGAACGTGAACGACCCTCGATATAACTGTGACCTTACGTTGGACCTGAATGCGCCTTGAGCGACCGGATCAGATCGCGTAATGCTGGTCGGAATCCATCGATCACCTGCCGAACGTAGGCGAAACGCAGGCGAACCGCAGAGAACGCACCGTCCCACCCGTACCACCCGTACGGGTGTCAACGTGTCTTTACTTCGCGCCACAGGGGGAAGCATGAGCACTCTTCCGGCAGATGATTTCCGGACACCCACCGCGAACGGATCGTCGCTCATCCGCCAGGTCGAGGAGACCGACCTGCCCGAACTGGTCCGGCTGGACGAGGAGGCGTTCCCCGAAGGCCCGTACCCCTTCTTCACGCTCCGCCAGCTCTTCGACCTGTACCCCGACCACATGCTCGTCCTCGACGGCGGCGAGAACGGCCTGCACGGTTACGTCCTGGTCGGCATGCCGCGGGACGCCCACCGCTGCTGGATACTGAGCCTCGGAGTCACCCGAGACCGGCGCGGGCGCGGGTACGGCCGGCAGCTGATGGCGGCCGTGCTGCGCCAGCTGCGCGACGACGCCGTGCGCGAGGTGCTGTTAACGGTCGAGCCGAGCAACATCACCGCGATAGAGCTGTACAAGTCACTCGGCTTCGCGGCTGAATCCGCCCCACGCAAGGACTATTTCGGGCCGAATGCCGACCGCCTCGTCATGACGCTGCATCTGTGAGACGCCCCTGTCGGCCACCTCACCCGAACCGCCGCACGTACCGCCGCTGCCAGGGCGTCTCCACCGCATGCCGGTCGTAGTGGGCGCGCACGAACGCCACCGCCTCCCCCGCCGGCACCCCGTCCAGCACCGCGAGACACGCGAGCGCCGTCCCCGTACGCCCCCGCCCGCCACCGCAGGCGACCTCCACCCGCTCGTCCGCCGCCCGCTCCCACGCCTCGACCAGGGCCGCGCGGGCGTCCGCGTGATCCTTCGGGAGCCGGAAGTCGGGCCACCGCAGCCAGCGGAACTCCCAGGAAACCGCTGGGGGTTGGCTGCCGAGGAGGTAGAGGGCGTACGAGGGGACCGGCGCCGTCGGATCGAGAGGGTGGCGCAGGCCGCGCCCTCTGACCAGGCGGCCGGACGGCAGCCTCAGGACACCCGCGTCTCCCTCACCCCATCCCCCGTCGGCCCGCTCCCCCATCCTCACGTCTCCCTGCTCGCCCATCCGTACATTCGAACGCAGGCCAGGAACCCGGGCAACCGATTCCGGTGAAACGGTGGTCTGGTGGGCGAGGGGGTACTCGATGCAGGCCGAACAAGAGGCCCAGTTCCATGAATTCGTCAGAGCGCGGTGGTCCCACCTGGTGCGCACCGCGTATCTGCTGACCGGCGACGCCCATCACGCCGAGGATCTGACGCAGACGGCGCTGGCGAAGGCGTACCGCTCCTGGCGGCGGGTCTCGCGCACCGACAGTCCGGAGGCGTACGTCCGCCGGATGCTGGTCACTTGCAACAGTGACCGGTTCCGCAAGCGGCGCGTACGCGAGGCTCTGACCGACGCCCCGCCCGACGTGGTGGGCCGCGACGAGGCCGTCTCGTGGGCCGACGAACGCAGCGCCCTGCTTGGTGCTCTCGCCCAACTTCCGCCGAAGCAACGGGCGGTGGTGGTCCTGCGCTACTGGGAGGACCTGTCCGAGGGCGAGGTCGCCGACACCCTCGGCTGCTCCCAGGGCACGGTCAAGAGCCAGGCGTCCAAGGGGCTGGCGAAGTTGCGTACATATCCGGGGCTGGCACAGGTCGTGGGCCGCCCCGAGCAAAGTCACGCGTCACCCGCGCGGGAAGGCGTCCGGTGAACGAGAAACAGCTGCCGGAGCAGCCGGAACAGCCTGAGCGGGCGGAACGGTCACGAGAAGCAGGACAGCACGTGGGAAACGAACAGGGGAAGGACTTCGAGGCACAGGTGCGCGAGATGATGGCGGAGGACGCCTACACCATCCGGCCCTCGTCGGCGCCGTATCCGGCGATCCGCCGCAAGGGCCTGATCGAGCGGCGCCGGCGGGTGGCGGCGGCCGGCGCGGTCCTGGTCGCGCTGGCCGCGGCGCCTGTGGGTGCGTACGCGCTGAACGGGAACGGCGGCAGCGACGACACCGTCAACACGGCTGCACCACTGCCCTCGACCAGCTCCTCGCAGGGGGCAGCACCAACCCCCGTACAGTCCAAGCCCGTTGCACCGACCGGACCGGCCGGACCGGCGACGCCGGGGCAACTCCTCGACGGGATCACGCTGGCGCAGGCGTCGGACGGCCTGGAGAAGTGCCTCGCGGACAACCGTGAGAGCGAGAAGACCCTGCCCCCCAAGATGCGGGGGAGCGATCTGGGCGACGCCGCCGACTACCGGATCATCCTGGCCATGAACAGCACGGGCGACTCCAACGCCGTCGGCGACGGCTACTTCGTCGTCGCCGTCAAGCAGCAGAGGAAGCAGCCGCAACTGGTCCGGTTGGTCTGCAACATCAAGGACGGCAAGGCGAGTGGCCTCAACAGCAGTTCC
Organism: Streptomyces sp. NBC_01390; assembly: GCF_045040105.1. Lineage (NCBI taxonomy): Bacteria > Bacillati > Actinomycetota > Actinomycetes > Kitasatosporales > Streptomycetaceae > Streptomyces > Streptomyces sp. NBC_01390. The sequence continues at coordinate 4,229,504 of NZ_CP109551.1, forward strand.
GGCGGCCTGAAGTTCGACAACGGCGGCCCGGTCATGCCCGACGACAACGGCAAGCTCGACCGGCAGTCGTTCATGGACAAGGGCAACTGGAAGCTACCCTTCCGCTGGGGCTCCATCGGCCGGGTCGAGTCCAACGTGACCCGCGTGACCGTCTCCTACGGCGGCAGCACCAGCGAGGCCGCCCTGGACCACGGCTGGTTCGTCGCCTCCGGCACCCTCAACCAGCAGGTCACCCTCGCTCCGCACGTCAAGGGCTACGACAACACGGGCAAGGTCGTCTACGACTCGGACGACGACGCGGGGTACGAGAAGACGCTCCCGTAGGCCGAAACCACAGCCGCAGCCGCAGCCGCAGCCACTGAGAGACGGGGCGGCGGGGCGGCGGGGCGACGGGGAAGTGACCGGGGGCGCCGCACAGGGGTCGGCGCCCCCGGTCACTCACCCCACGCCCCGTGACTCCTGCGCCGCCCGCGCCTCGATCCCCCGGAAGTGGACGGCCAGCGCACGCTGCGCGCCCTCGACGTCGTGGGCGCGCAGCGCCGTCACGATGTCCCGGTGCCTACGGGCCGTCAGCTCCGGCTCGGGGTCGTCGTGCCAGCCCCGGGCGCCCGAGACGCGGCGGAACACCGTCCAGAAGGCGCCGAGCAGCTGCGGCACGAGGGCGTTGCCGAGGGGGCCGTACAGCGCCTCGTGGAAATCGCGGTCGAGCTCGGGAAAGCGCCGGCCCGCGCGTCCCGCCTCCTCCATCCGGGTGACAACCGACTCCAGCCGGGTCAACTCCGCGTCGGACAGCACGGCCGCGACCCGCCGGATGAGCCCGTCCTCCAGCACCTCTCTGACCTGGAGGATCTCGGCGAGCGCGGCTCCGTCCCCGTCGTGCCGGGCGAGCGTACGGAACGTCAGTCCGTCAACCAGCGGCGTCAACGACGCCTGTCCGACGTATGTGCCGTAGCCGTGCCTGATCTCCACGATGTCGAGGGCCTGGAGCGCCTTGAGGGCCTCCCGGACGGAGTTGCGGCTGACGCCGAGGGCCCGCATCAGTTCGACCTCGGTGGGCAGCGGTGCGCCCGCCCGGAGTTTGCGGTCGAGGATCAGCTGCATGACCTCGCGCTGGACCTGGCCGCTCACCCGCCGCTCGGGCCGGCGTCGCTTCCCGGACTCCTGAGACATGCGGCGCATCGTACGCTCGCCGGACATCCCACGTCCCACCTCCAGGCATATCAGAATCCAACTGCCGTGAATTCAACGAACCCTGACGACACCTGACGACAGGCTGGTCGAATTTCATATCGTCATTGGTCGCACCTCTGGCAGATACGCCATTCGTGTGCGATCTCTTGACCGGCCCCACCGCCCCTCTTATGGTCGCGCTGCCCCCTATGACGTAGGACGTCGTATCTCCTCACCTTTTCGGACCCCACCCCGCTGGAGGAATCGTGCGCGACGTGACCCGCGACGTAACCGCCGCTGTATCGACCGCCCCGCACCGCCGGTCGTTTCTGAAGTACACCGGCGCGCTGGGTGCCGCCGCCGCCATTTCCTCCTCGCTGTCGGCCTGCTCGTCCGGGCCCGAGTCCACCAATGACACCGGGGGCGGCGGCGGAGGCGCGAACAGCACGCTCACGGCCGTGATCGGCTACGGCAACGACGGCAGCTGGGACCCCACACAGACGGCCTCCGCCTTCTCCATGGCGGCCAACAACCACATCTACGAGGGCCTGCTCGACACCGACCCGATCTCCCGCGAGCCGTACGCCGCGCTCGCCACAGCGGTCCCCGGCGATCTCAGCAGTACCTCGTGGAAGTTCTCGTTGCGGGCCGGGGCGACCTTCCACGACGGAAAGCCGGTCACCGCCGACGACGTGGTCTTCGTATTCGATCGAATCCTCGATCCGAACACGCAGACACTCGCCAAGGGGTTTTTCGCCAGTTGGCTGAAAGAAGTGAAAAAAGTCGACGCGCAGAATGTCGAGCTGGTGCTGAAGTTCCCCTTCCCCGAAGGGGTTTCCCGGCTCACCCTGGCGAAGATCATGCCTAAGCACGTCTTCTCGCTGCCGGGCGGCTGGGACGACGCGATCAAGGGAAAGGCGATCGGCTCGGGGCCGTACCGACAGACCGCGCACCACCCGAAGTCGAACACGACGTTCGAGGCGTTCGCCGCCTACAACGGGCCGCGCAAAGCCGCGTTCAAGAAGATGAACTGGATGACGATAGTGGATGCCGCGCCCCGCGTCGCCAAGATCTCGGGGTCCAGTGCCGGCGCGCAGATCGCCGACAACATCCCGTACGCGAACATCCAGCAGCTCAAGAGCGGAGGGATGGACGTCCAGGGCGGGGCGGGGATGAACAACCTGTTCCTGATGTTCAACACCAAGCGCAAGCCCTTCGACGACGTACGGGTCCGCCAGGCGCTGCACTACGCCATCGACACGGAGAAGATGGTCGAAGTGGCTCTCAAGGGCCACGGCAAGCCGTCCTCGTCCTTCCTCAACGAAGGCAACCCCAGCTACCGGCCCGCGAAGACGGTCTACGACTACGACCCGGAGAAGGCGAAGGCGCTCCTGAAGGAGGCCGGGGTCAGCGGGCTGAAGATCGAGATCCTCTCGGTGAACGTCAGCTGGATCGTCGACTGCCTGCCCACCATCAAGGCGTCCTGGGACGCGATCGGCGTCGACACGACCCTGAACCCGCAGGAAACCACCGCGGTGTTCACGAAGATGGACCAGAAGCAGGACTACCAGGTCGTGTCGGCGGCCTCGAACCCCAACCAGTTCGGCCTCGACGCGGACCTGATCATGCACTACAACTACGGGCCGCAGAACCTCTGGATGGGCTACGCCCGTTGGGCCGACAACTCCGTGGCCAAGCAGCTCTTCAAGGACATGGACCAGGCGACACAGGAGCCCGACCCGGACAAGAAGAAGGCGATGATCCAGGACTACATCGACATCGTCGCCGAGGAGGCCGTGCTCTACCCGGTCGTCCACAACGAGCTGATGACGGCCTGGGACCCGAAGAAGCTCACCGGCATAAGGGCACAGCCGTACCCGGGCATCAACCTCCTCCAGGCCAAGTGGGTCTAGGCGTGGGTCTGGTCGCCACCAAACAGCCCTAGCCGTACGGGAGTTCGGGAGTACGTACGTGGTCGCCATCGCCAGGATCCTGGCCCGCAGGATCATCCTGCTCATCCCGCTGATGCTCGGCATCGTGATGTTCGTGTTCCTCGTCATGCGGTTCTCGGACGTCGACCCGGCCTCCGCGTTCTTCCAGGGCGCCAACCCGACCCCGCAGCAACTGCACGACTTCCGCGAACAGAACGGCCTGCTCGATCCGTTCGTCGTCCGCTACTTCCACTTCATCGGCGACCTGCTCCACGGCGACATGGGCATCAGCGCGCTGACCCGCGCGCCGGTGCTCGACCAGATCGCCACCGCGCTGCCGCTCACCCTCCAACTCACCTTCCTGGGCCTGGCCATCGCGGTGGTCCTGTCCCTGCTGGGCGGCGTCACCGCGGCCATCTACCGGGACCGTCTCCCCGACCAGATCATCCGCGTCGTGTCGCTGACGGGTGTCGCGGCGCCGGGCTTCTGGCTGGCGCTGCTGATGATCCAGTACCTGGCCGTCGACCTGGGCTGGTTCCCGACCGGCGGCTACATCAACCCGGCCGACTCCTTCACCGGCTGGCTGAAGACGATGACGCTCCCGGCCCTCGCACTCTCCCTCCCGGTCGCGGCGCAGCTCACGCGCATCGTCCGTACGGCGGTGGTCGAGGAGCTGGACAAGGACTACGTCCGTACGGCGATCGGCAGCGGCCTGCCACCGAGAGTGGTGGTGGGCCGCAACGTGCTGCGCAACGCGCTCATCAACCCGCTCACGGTGCTCGGCCTGCGCGTCGGTTACCTGCTCGGCGGCGCGGTCGTGATCGAGACGATCTTCTCGCTCCCCGGCATGGGCAAGCTGATGATCGACGCCGTGAAGAACGGCGACCCGGCGGTCGTCCAGGGAGTGGTCCTGACGACGGCGACCGGCTTCGTGGTCGTGAACCTGGTCATCGACATCCTCTACCTCCTGGTCAACCCGCGACTGAGGGATGCGGCCTGATGTTCATGATGTTCGAACGGGGGCGCCTGGCCGCCCTCCTGTCCCGCCCGGGCATCCGCCTGCGCGGGTGGCGCCGGCTCCCGGTCCTCTCCCGGATCGCGGTCTGCTTCCTGGCGCTGGTGGTGTTCGTGGCCGTCTTCGCCCCCCTCGTCTCCCCCCACGACCCCCTGGACCAACAGCCCCTGATCGGCGGCACGGGAGCCCCCTCCGCCGAGCACTGGATGGGCCAGGACAGCCTGGGCCGCGACATCATGAGCCGGCTGATGTACGGAGCCCGCTGGTCGCTGATGATCGGCCTGGGCGCCACCGCACTCGCCCTCACCGTCGGCGCGCTGATCGGCGCGGTCGCGGCGACCTCGCGCAAGGCGCTCGACGAGACGCTCATGCGCTGCCTGGACGTCGTGATGGCGTTCCCGGGCATCGCGCTGGCCGCCGTACTCGTAGCGGTCTTCGGCGGCGGCATCACCGTCCTGATCTGCGCGATCGCCTTCCTGTTCACCCCGCCGGTGGCGCGGGTGGTGCGGGCGAACGTCCTGGACCAGTACGGCGAGGACTACGTGACGGCGGAACGGGTGATCGGCGCCCGCACGCCCCACATCGTCCTTCGCCACGTCGCGATCAACTGCGCGGCGCCTGTGCTGGTGTTCTGCACGGTGCAGGTGGCGGAGGCGATCGTCTTCGAGGCGTCGCTGTCGTTCATCGGCGCGGGCGTACGACCGCCGGACCCGTCCTGGGGAAGCGTCATCGCGGACGGCAAGAACATGGTCCTGACGGGCGGTTGGTGGGCGACGGTGTTCCCCGGCCTGCTGATGCTGATCACGGTCCTCTCCCTGAACGTCCTCTCCGAGGGCGTGTCGGACGCCTGGGCGGCACCGGCCGCGCGGGACGTGGAGGTACGGGAGGACGAGGACCGTCTGGAGGCGCCCGAGCCGGGGACGGGCGAGGTGCTGGCCCTGCCGGGCCTGACGGAGGCGGCCGAGCGCCTGCGGGCGAGGGCTCGCCCGGTCCCCACGGGCCTACCGGTCCTGGCGGTCGAGAACCTGACGATCGGCTTCGCCGCGCGCCACTCGGGCGTGAACATCGTCGACGGCATCAGCTTCGAGGTTCACCCGGGCGAAGTCCTGGGCCTGGTGGGCGAGTCGGGCTGCGGCAAGTCGCTCACGGCACTGACGGTGATGGGCCTGGAACCGAAGGGCGCCCGGGTGACCGGCCAAGTCCGCTTCCACCAGCGGAACCTGCTCACGGAACCGATGCGCGTACGCCGCAGGCTGCTGGGCCACGAGATGGCGATGATCTACCAGGACGCACTGTCGTCCCTGAACCCGGCGATGACGATCCGCTCGCAGCTGAAGCAGGTGGTACGCCGCGGAGGCCACCGCACACCGGAGGAACTCCTGGGCCTGGTGGGCCTGGACCCGGACCGCACCCTGCGCAGCTACCCGCACGAACTGTCGGGCGGCCAGCGCCAACGCGTCCTCATCGCCATGGCCCTGTCCCGTGACCCGAAACTGATCGTCGCGGACGAGCCGACGACGGCCCTGGACGTCACGGTCCAGGCCCAGATCATCGAACTCCTCCTCCGCCTGCGCGAGGAGCTGGACTTCGCCCTGATCCTGGTGTCACACGACCTGGCGTTGGTGGCGGCCGTGACGGACCGCGTGGTGGTGATGTACGGCGGGCAGATCGTCGAGACGGGAGTCACGGCGGACCTGGTCGGCGCCCCGTCCCACCACTACACCCGAGGCCTGCTGGGCAGCGTGCTGTCCCTGGAGTCGGCGGCGAGCCGCATGACCCAGATCAAGGGCACCGTCCCCTCCCCCGCCGACTTCCCCAAGGGCTGCCGCTTCGCGGACCGTTGCCCGATGGCGGCGGAGGTGTGCCGTTCGACGGCCCCCGATCTCCTGGGCGCCGCAACCCACTTGGCGGCCTGCCACCACCCGGCGATCGACCTGACGACGCCGGAGCCGACGGGAAGCGAGATCGCGAAGTGAGCAGTACCTCAACTCCCGTGCCGGGCCCGATCGTCGAACTGTCCGACACACACGTGGTGCACAAGGCCCGCAGCGGCGGTCTGTTCACCCGTGACCGCGTGTACGCCCTGACAGCCGCCGACTTCACGGTGGCGCCCGGTGAGACGGTGGGCGTGGTGGGCGAGTCGGGCTGCGGCAAGTCGACGCTGGCGAAGGTGCTGGTGGGCGTACAGCCACCGACGTCGGGCCAAGTGTCGTTCCGTGGCGACGACTTGTGGACTATGAAGCCGGCGGAGCGTCGGTCGGCCATCGGCACGGGCACCGGCATGATCTTCCAGGACCCGTCGACGGCCCTCAACCGTCGCCTCACGATCCGCCAGATTCTCCGCGACCCACTGGACGTGCACCGGCGCGGCACGACAAAGGAACGGGAGGAACGGGTAAGGGAGTTGATGTCCCTGGTGGGCCTCCCACGAGCCCTGGCGGACGGCCTGCCGGGCCAGTTGTCGGGCGGCCAGCGCCAACGAGTCGCGATTGCCCGGGCGTTGGCCCTTGACCCCGACCTGGTGGTGGCGGACGAGCCGACCAGCGCCCTGGACGTCTCGGTCCGCGCCCAGATCCTGAACCTCCTCCTGGACCTCAAGGAGCGCCTGAACCTGGCCCTGGTCTTCGTCTCGCACGACATCCAGACGGTACGGCGGATGAGCGACCGGGTGATCACGATGTACCTGGGCCGGATCGTGGAGGAGTCCCCGGCGGACGAGGTGACGGACAGGGCGCGTCACCCGTACACCCGGGCGCTGTTCTCGGCGACGCCGGGCCTGCTGGACCCGATCGACCCGATCCCGTTGGTCGGCCCGGTCCCGTCGGCGACGCGTCCACCCTCCGGCTGCCCGTTCCGCACCCGCTGCTGGAAGGCGACCGAGGTGTGCGCGGAGGTGATGCCGGAGTTCACGGCCGCGTCAATGCCGGGTCAACGTTTCCGCTGCCATCACCCTGTGGAGGAGGGCCGGGCGACGCGGGACCTGGTCGCCCAGGCGTCCACTGCCGCGCCCGAGATGCCCTCCGACCTGCAAAAACCCCCCGCAACGGCCGCACCCGCACCACCGCACACCCCGAAAGACCCCAGGGAGCCCTGATGACCTTCCCCACCCCGCTGACCGGTGTCGTCCCTCCCGTCTGCACTCCGCTGACACCGGACCGCGGGGTGGACGTACGCTCGCTCGTCAGGCTGGTCGACCACCTGGTGGAGGCGGGCGTGGACGGCCTGTTCGTGCTCGGTTCGTCGTCGGAGGCGGCGTATCTGACGGACGACCAGCGCAGGCTGGTGGTGGAGACGGTGGTGGGCCACGTAGCCGGCCAGCTACCTGTCCTGGCGGGCGCGATCGACATGACGACCCCGCGGGTCCTGGACCACGTACGGTCGGTCTCGGCGGCGGGCGCGGACGCGGTCGTGGTCACGGCCCCCTTCTACACCCGCACCCACCCCTCGGAGATCGCCCGCCACTTCCGCCTCGTGTCCTCGGGCAGCCCGGTCCCGGTGGTCGCGTACGACCTCCCGGCCTCCGTCCACAGCAAGCTGCCCCCCGGCCTGGTCCTGGAACTGGCGGCGGACGGCGTCCTGGCAGGCCTGAAGGACTCCAGCGGCGACCTCGCGTCGTTCCGGTCGGTGGTGACGGGGGCGCGGGAACACCCCGGGATCAGCGGGTTCAGCGTCCTGACGGGAAGCGAACTGCTGGTCGACTCGGCACTGGCCCTGGGCGCGGACGGCGCGGTACCCGGCCTCGCGAACGTCGACCCGGCCGGCTACGTACGGCTGGACCGTTTCTGCCGCGCGGGCGACTGGGGGCGGGCCCGAGCCGAGCAGGAACGGTTGTGCGTGCTGTTCGGGATGGTGGCGGCGGGGGATCCGATGCGAATGGGGGGCAGTTCGGCGGGGCTGGGGGCGTTCAAGGCGGCGCTGTACCTGCGGGGCGTGATCGACTGCCCAGTCACGGCCGATCCGCAGATCCCGCTGTCGGAGGACGAGGTGGAGCGGGTGGGGAAGTTCTTGGCGGGGGCGGGGTTGCTGTAGGGGGATAGACAAGCGACGCTTCCGGTGAGGATCGCCGCTCGCCTCGACTTCCGATCACGCTGAGCATTTCAGCACGTTTCTCTGCGTAGAACTACACTCAGCTACATGCAGAGCGACGTGATGGCCGCAATGACGGCGGAGCAGCGGCAGGAGTTGGAGGCTCTGGGAACCCGGGTGCGGTTCCCCTCCAACCACGTGATCTTCTGGGAGGGACAGCCGTCGCGTTCCGTCCTGATCATTCACGAAGGGAACGTTGCGGTGATGCAGACGGCACCAGACGACTCGGAGGTGCTACTCGCTGTCCGCGGTCCCGGCGAGTTGATGGGCGACGAGGGCGCCTTGATGGGGGAGCCGAGGTCAGCCACTGTCAGGGCCGTGAGCGATGTCGCAGGCCTGGACGTCACGGCAGAAGACCTCTTGGGATTCATTGACCGTAATCACCTGTGGCCGCAAATTTACCGAAGCGCGATCCACCGTCGGCGCGAGTCGGACGATGAGCGAGCCTCGCTCGCTCGCCTCACGATCACCCGCCGTTTTGCCCGCATGCTGCTCGACCTGGCCCAGGAGACCGGCAAAGAAGTCGACGGCCACTGGGAGATCGACTTGGCGCTGTCCCAGCAGGAGCTGGGCAGCCGAGTCGGCGCCTCTCGGGAAGCAGCCGCCCTCGCTCTGCGCAAGTTGCGTGAACAAGGACTGGTCGCGACAGGTCGGCAGAGGTTGACCGTGTTGAACCTGGAGGGACTGCGCATTCTTGCATCTGAGTAGCAGTAGACTCTCGCTCTCTTATGCGTATTATTACACATAGGTGTCCTTCGCTAGCGCGGTGCGGCGGCGGTGCTGCCACGGCCTGCCCCAGGGGGCGAAAGCCGGTGCGGAGTCACCTGGGACACGGGATGGCCGGGAGGTCGCGAAATGCCGGACGAACTGGGGCCGTTTCAAGGTGTCTGGGACGCCTGGGTGGAAGTCCAGGAACAGATCGAACGCAAACCGATCTCCCACTTCGAGCAGGCCGTCCAGATCCAGTTCTCCGAGCTCAGAGATCACCTCGACGCAGGGGATCGCGAGGCGGCAGCACGCGAGATGGTGGACGTGGTCAGCATTGCGCTCAACACGCTGCGCAAGCTGGGGTTCTCTCCGGCCGAGATCGCGGAGATCGCCCAAAATCGGGCCAAGGACCGGATGTTGGGCCAAGCGGAAAAGATCCTGGACAAGTACGAGTCGGTCCATCAGATCTGATGCGCAGAAGCCTGGTTGGCAACGCGGGGGTTCGGTCGAGGCTGCTGCTCATTCGGTCCGAGCCATGACATGGAAGGTGCGGATCGGTGGACGGCACAGCCATCCTCTTAGTTCTCGCCATGGCTGGCGTGATCTCTGTACTCCTCTTCGCCTTGAAGGGGCTCCTGGATCAGATGCCCGACGTGATCGAATCCGCTGGGCGAGTACGTGATGCCTGGCGCCGATTTCGAGGCGGAGGCACGTAGCTCTCACCATGCGATGAGTCTTCGAGCTCGGCGGCAATACCATCGACGTTTGGAAAGCGGCCATCACAAGGAAGGTGGCGTCCCCGCCACCTAGCCCTGATCCACCGGCCCCAACCGCCGAAACTCGATCGACTCGTAAGTCCCCGCAGTCCCCGTCTCGTACAGCACCCCCACCACCCGCCGGTCCACCCGCACCAAGTCCGAGTACGCCGCCCTCCGGTTCGACAGCGTCAGGGCCTTCGTGAACGTCTGTCCACCGTCCTCGCTCCGCCAGATCGCCATCGACCGTCGCGCCGTGGGTTCCGAGGGACCCGAGAACAGCAACGCGTCCGAGATGCCCGACAGTTGGAGCACGCTGCCCTGCACCACCGGGACGTCGTTCAGCGTCGGCTGGATGGCGTACGGGCGGTCCAGGGACTTCGCGCCGTCGCTCGAGTACGCGTCCAGCCGGTTGCCGGGCATCAGGCCGTTCTGGTCTCTGGACGAGAAGTACAGTCTGCCGTCCGGGAGTTGGGCGGCGCTCGTCTCATTGGCGTTCTCGATGCCGTCGTACGAGTCGTCCACGAAGCCCAGGTGCCAGGTGCGGCCCCCGTTGTCGCTGTAGATCGCGTGGCCGCCGTAGTACCTGGACTCCTGGCCGGTGTCCGGTGAGCCCACGGGTGGGGCCGTCGAGTGGTTGGACGGGATCACGATCCGGCCGGCGTGCGGACCCCGTGACAGATAGACGGCGTGCCCCGGACCCGTCGCGTACCAGCGCCAGTTCGGGAGTTTCACCTGGGCCGTGATGTCGCGCGGGGGCGTGAAGCGGCGGCCGTCGTTCGTGCCGGAGCTGGTCTGGACGAAGACCCGGCGACTCTGTTGCGGCGTCGCCTCGCCGCGCATGATCTGGGCCTCTGTCACCGCGCCGTCGTTGTACGACGTCACCAGGACGATGCCGCCCGTCCTCTCGTCCACCACCGGCGCCGGATTGCCCCGCGTGTCACCGCGCCCGGCCGCGACCACCGACAGCGGGCCCCAGGTGCAGCCGCCGTCCGTGGAGCGGCGCAGGACCACGTCGATGTTGCCGCTGTCCCCAGTACCGCCATGTCTGCCCTCGGCGAAGGCCAGGAGGGTGCCCTTGCGGGTCCGGACGGTGGCGGGGATGCGATAGGTGTCGTAGCCGCCCTTGCCCGCGGTGTACGGGACGGACGAGGTGCAGTACGAACGGGCGGTGGACGCCTGGGCCTTCGTCGCGGTGAGGTCGGTGCCGATACCGGTGCCGGTGATCAGGGCCGCGCCGGTGGTGGCGGCGAGCAGGATACGGCTCAGGGGCGTCATCGCTCTCCCTTGCGGAGTGGGGGTAGGGACGTGCGGGTGCCAGGGCGCCAGGGTGCCGGTACAACGGGAGCATGACGTGACAGGAGGTGACAGTAACTCCGTTGACGGATTGTCACCACACGGGGTGCGTACGGAACATACGTGCCCGCGCGACCACCACCCCCGTTGCGCCGTTCCCCCCGGCCTCACCCCACCCCTCACCCCGACCCCGGCGTCACCAACCCCGACTCGTACGCCACGATCACCAGTTGCGCCCGGTCCCGCGCCCCCAGCTTCCCCATGATCCGGCTGACGTAGGTCTTCGCGGTCAGCGGGCTCAGGCCCAGCGTCTCCGCGATCTCCGTGTTGTTGAGGCCCCGCGCGACCAGTCTCAGCACCCCGCGCTCCCGTTCCGACAGGCATTCGGGCCCGCCCGTCGGCGCCGGGGCCTCGGCGCTGCGCAGCAGACGGGCGATCAGGCGGGCCGTCGGGCCGGGGGACAGCAGGGCCTCGCCCGCCGCCACCGTGCGGATCGCGTCCAGGAGTTCCGCGGGCCTCGTGTCCTTGACCAGGAACCCGGAGGCGCCCGCGCGCAGCGCCTCCACCACGTGCTCGTCCGTGTCGTACGTCGTCAGGACCAGCACCTTCACGCCTGCCAGATCCTCGTCGGCGGCGATCAGCCGGGTGGCCTCGATGCCGTCCAGGTCGGGCATGCGGAGGTCCATGACGACCAGGTCGGCACGGGCGCTCCGGGCCAGTTCGACGGCCTGACGGCCCGTACCCGCCTGCCCCACCACCTCCATCCCCGGCGCCGATTCGACGAGCATCGCGAACGCCTCCCGTACCAGCGTCTGGTCGTCGGCCAGCAGCACACGAATGGCGGTCACCTGGTCTCCTCCCCTTTCCGGGCGGCCGGCAACGGAAGCACCGCGCTCACCGTGAACCCCCCGTCCTCCCCCGGTCCGGCGTCCAGTGTGCCGCCGACGCTCCGCGCCCGTTCCCGCATCCCGACCAGCCCGAAGCCGCCGTCGGACGTGTCGGACGCGCCGGCGGCGCACTCCCCGACGCCGTCGTCCGCCACCTCGACCCGCAGCGCGCCCGCACCCCCGTACAGCAGCACCCGTACCGTCAGATCCTTCCGTCCCCCGTGCCGTACGGCGTTCGTGAGCGCCTCCTGGACGATCCGGTAGGCGGCCGCGCCCACGGCTGGGGGGACCGTTTCCGCCGCTTGGGGATCACGTACGGTCAGTTCGACCCTCGCGCCCGACGCGCGCGCCGTCTCCGCGAGGTCGGGCAGGCCGGCCAGGCCGGGGAGGGGGCCGCGCCCGTCGGCCGTCGACGTCCCCTGGCCCTCCCGCAGCACCTCCAGCGTCGTCCGCAGTTCGGCGCGTGCCGTGCGGCAGGTGTCGGCGATGTCGTCCAGGGATCTGGCCACCGCCGCGCGGTCCAGGCGGTCCGGGTCGGCGGCCAGGACGTGTGCGGCCACGGAGGTCTGGACGCCGACGAGGGTGATGGTGTGGGCCAGCAGGTCGTGCAGGTCGCGGGCGACGCGCAGCCGTTCCTCGGCGACACGGCGGCGGGCCTCCTCCTCGCGCGTGCGTTCGGCCCGTTCGGCGCGTTCGACGATGGCCGAGACGTACTGGCGGTAGAAGCGGACGTCGATGCCGAGGAAGAGCACCGCGACGATCCAGCCGGAGGTCTGCAGCAGCTCGACGGCCTGGTGCATGCTCACGGTGAGCATCACGCTCATGGCGATGCCGAGGACCACGACCCCGGTCACGATCGTACGCAGGGGGCGCCCGGTGACGGCGACCGTGTACAGCGCGACGTACGCGGCCGGGGTCGGCGCGCCGTGGTTGTAGTCGAGCGCGTGGTACGGCACGACGAGCGCCACCACCGCGACGAGCACCGGCATCGGACGGCGCCGCCGCCACACGATCGGCACGTACGCGCCGAGCAGCAGCACCCAGCCGAGCGCGCCCGGCCGCCCGCCGTCGTCGAGGGTGTCCGGCCAACCGCCGTCCCCGTCGGTGGACAGGACGAGGGCGACGGCGATCGCGGCGCCGGCCAGCGCGAGCAGCACGTCGTTGCGGAGCCCGTGCGGGGCGCTGCGCGGGTCACGGGTGATCGCCGCCATGATCCGCTCGCCCCAGCCAACGGGCTTGGCTCTTCCGGTGGTTGTCGTCGACTGCACGCGACCATTGTCCGTCGGCGGGCGCCGCGCCTGCTTGGCGCGACGCCCGCTCACTGGTGCGACGGAGGTCATACGGTTTCCGGCTGCCGTTCCGGTCGTACGGCGTCCGGGTCCGACCCGCGGGACAGGGCGCCCGGCCACCAGACCCGCCGGCCCAGCGCCACGCTCGCGCTCGTCACCAGGTACGTCCGGACGAGGAACGTGTCCAGGAGCACGCCGACGGCGATCACGAAGCCCAGTTCGACGAGTTGGACGAGGCCCATGTTCGTCAGCACCGCGAAGGTCGCGGCGAGGACCAGCCCGGCGGAGGCGATGACCCCGCCCGTCGTGCGCAGCGCCGTGAGAGCCGCCGCCACCGGTTCCGCGCCCCGGAGCGCCTCCTCGCGCATCCGGTGCATGAGGAAGATGCCGTAGTCGACGCCGAGCGCGACGAGGAACACGAAGGACAGCAGGCCGAGTCCGGGGTCGGTGCCCTCGAAGCCGAACAGCGGGCCGAACACCAGTCCGCCGATGCCGAGCGAGGCCCCCCACACCGCGATCACGGCGACCACCAGCATCAGCGGTGCGACCAGCGAGCGCAGCAGCGCGATCAGGATCAGCAGCACGGAGAGGAGCACGATCGGGACGACGACCCACACGTCCCGCGCGTTGGTGTCGACGAGGTCGATCTGCTGGGCGCTCGGGCCGCCGACGTAGGAGCCCTTCAGCTCCGTCCTGAGCCGCTCGATGGTCGCGGTCTCGGCGGCCGACTGGGGCGCGTCCTTCGCGAAGACGTCGATCTCGGTCCAGCCCGCTCCCGTGCTTCCCTTGCCCGTACGTCCCTTCTGCGCGTCGCCGACCCCGTCGGTGGCCCGGATCGTCGTGAGCGTCCGGTCCGCCTGTCCGGCCGGGGTGATGACGGTGATGGGCTGGGTGCCCTGGTCGGGGTAGGCCCTGGCCAGGGTCTGCATCGCGGTGACGGCTTCCGGCTTCTTGACGAAGGCGTCCTCCTCCTTGACCGGCCCGGGCAGGTTCAGCACGCCCAGGGCGAGGACGCCGAGCAGGACGGCGCCGCCGGCGAGGACCACCAGGGGGCGGCGGCCGGCGGAGCTGCCCATCGCGGCGAACAGCGACAGCCGGCGCACCTTGGGCGTACTGCCGTACGCGGGGACGAGCGGCCAGAACACCCGGCGGCCGAGGAGGACGAGGATCGCGGGGAGCAGCGTGAGCATGGCGACGAGCGCGCACAGCACGCCCACCGTGCCCAACGGGCCCATGCTGCGGCTGGAGTTGAGGTCGGCGGCGAGCAGGCACAGCACCCCGACGGCGACCGTGCCGGAGGAGGCGAGGACGGCGGGTCCGCAGCCGCGCAGGGCGGCGGCCATGGCGTCGTACGGCCGCTCGACGTGCCGCAGTTCCTCGCGGTAGCGGGAGACGAGGAGCAGGGCGTAGTCCGTGCCGGCGCCGAAGACGAGGATCGTCATGATGGCCGAGCTCTGGCCCGAGACCGTGGTGCCGAAGGCGTGGTTGAGGCCGTAGGCGACTCCCATCGACAGGTAGTCGGCGATACCCGCGACGACGAGCGGGAGCAGCCACAGCACCGGGCTGCGGTAGATGAGGATCAGCAGGACGGCGACCACGGCGACGGTGGTGTAGAGCAGGGGGCCGCCGAGTGAGTCGTAGACCTCGGCGGCGTCGGTGGCCAGCGCTCCCGGGCCGCCGACCTCGACGCTCAACCCGCCGTCGCTGTGGGCGACTTCGCGGACGTCGTGGACGAGGGCGTCCCGTTTCTTCTCGTCGGTGCCGGGCTCGTTGCTGCTCACCGGGTACATGAGGGTGGCGCCGTCGGCGGAGGGTACGCCCTTCGGGGCGGCGGTCAGGACGTGCGCGCCGGCGATCCGGTCGACCTGTTCGGCGGCCGTCACCTTGTCCGTTGGGGTGAGTCCGCCGTCGCGGTGGTAGACGAGGACCAGCTGGGTGGTCTCGCCGCCGGGCAACTGGTCCTGGATGCGGGCTACTTGGGTCGAGTCGGCGTTCGCGGGCAGATAGTCGGTGATCCGGTCGTGCTGGACCTCGGAGAGCTTCGCCGCGAACGGTCCCACGATCGCGAGCACCCCGACCCACAGCCCGAGCACGAGCCAGGGCACGGCTCGTCTGCGACGCCGTGCGCCCGCCGCTGTCCTCTCGGCCCCCTTGGACCTGTCGGCCCCTTTGGCCCCCTTGGCCTCCATGCTGAGGCCCTCCCCTCGTCCGGATGTCTGGTGGATGGATGGATGACGCTCACCAGAATTCCGTCGGGCAGGGGCCAATTCGTCGCGCGGGAGGGCGAGTTCGGGGTTACTCCCGGGGGTGACCCGGGGGCCGGACTACTCCCCGGGGAGTACCGACGGGATGCAGAGGAACCTAGGAATGTGCACGCGCGGCCGCCAGCAGCCGGGTCACGTCGTCCCCGCAGATCGTCAGCGCCGCGCCGACCGTCGCGAGCACATCGCGTTCCGCCGGTGTGTACGGGCCGTCGGCCAGCGCGATGCGGGCGCCCTGGAGCAGGATCGATTCGCGGCCGGGGGCGGCGAGGTGGGGGGCCAGCGGGTCCAGTGCCTCGTGGAGCTCTATGGCGAGGCCGGGGCCGCACGGCGGGCCGAAGAGACGGCCCGTGTCGGCGGCCAGGGCCTCCACCAGGGCCTCCAGCTGGTCCTCCGTACAGTCGTCGAAGCCTGCCGCGCGGACGCCGGTCGCCGCCGTCTCCAGGGTGAGGCGGGCGTGGGTGCCGCCGGCGGCGAGGACCGCGAGGGCGACCGTGTGGACCGCGTCGCGGAGCATCGCGGAGAAGCGGGTGGTGGTGGGGTGGTCGAGGACGTCCATGCCGAAGTGGCTCTGGCAGGCAGCGCATTCGACGACGGGGCCGGTCTCGCCGCGCGGCAGAATCGGTAGGCCGAGAAACGTGAAGCGGCGGCGGCCCGTCAGGCGCTGGTAGTTGCGGTCTCCGCCGCAGCTCGGGCAGAAGAACTCGCCGTCACCGACCCCGGCCCAGACCGTACGGGAGCCCAGGACGCGTGCCGTCCGGCCTCCGCGCACGACTCGGCCGTCTCGGCTGTCTCGCCCCTGTCCTGAGAGCACGTAGCACCTCCGGTAACTCCCCCACTGCCTGTTGCAGGGCGCGAGAGTTACCCCCACCGGCAACACTGCCGCGCTGGCGTGATGTTAGCCACATTGTTGATGCGGAGTCAGTACCCAGGACCAGACCTACCGGTGACCGGACCTTGGTTTGGCCGGTAAACGACGGCCGCCCCGTCCGCCACAGAGGGCGGACGGGGCGTGAAACCAGTCGGTCGGGTGAGTCAGCGGCCCGCGCGGTTGACGGCGGAGACGACCGCCTTCAGGGAGGCGCGGGTGGTGTTGGCGTCGATGCCGATGCCCCACAGGACCTTGTCACCGATGGCGACCTCGATGTAGGAGGCGGCCTGCGCGGAGGCACCCTCGCTCATCGTGTGCTCGGTGTAGTCCAGGAGACGGGCGTCGATGTCCAGCCCCTGCAGGGCGTCGAAGAACGCCGAGATCGGGCCGTTGCCGGAGCCGACCAGGGTGGTCTCGACGCCGTCGACCTCGGCCTCGACGGTGAGGGTGTCCACGCCGTCCTTGTCGGTGGTCGACTGGCCGGTACTGACCTGGATCCGCCCCCAGGGGTTCTCGGGGTTCGGCAGGTACTCGTCCCGGAAGGCCGCCCAGATGTCCTTCGGGGTGACCTCGCCGCCCTCGGCGTCCGTCTTCGCCTGGATCAGCTTGGAGAACTCGATCTGCATCCGGCGCGGCAGGTCCAGCTTGTGGTCGTTCTTCAGGACGTACGCGATTCCGCCCTTGCCGGACTGCGAGTTGACCCGGATGACGGCCTCGTAGGACCGGCCGACGTCCTTCGGGTCGATGGGCAGGTACGGGACCGCCCACTCGATGTCGTCGACGGTGACGCCCTTGGCGGCCGCGTCGGCCTCCATGGCGTCGAAGCCCTTCTTGATGGCGTCCTGGTGGGAGCCGGAGAAGGACGTGTAGACCAGGTCGCCCACGTACGGGTGGCGCGGGTGGACCTCCATCTGGTTGCAGTACTCCCACGTACGACGGATCTCGTCGATGTCGGAGAAGTCGATCTGCGGGTCGACGCCCTGCGAGAACAGGTTCATGCCCAGGGTGACCAGGTCGACGTTGCCAGTGCGCTCGCCCTGGCCGAACAGACAGCCCTCGACGCGGTCGGCGCCGGCCATCAGCGCCAGTTCGGCGGCGGCGACGGCCGTGCCACGGTCGTTGTGGGGGTGGATGGAGAGGACGACGTGCTCGCGGCGGGTCAGGTTGCGGCCCATCCACTCGAAGCGGTCCGCGTGCGTCGACGGGGTCGAACGCTCCACCGTGGCAGGCAGGTTGAGGATGATCTCGCGGCCCGGGCCGGGCTGCCAGACGTCCATGACCGCCTCGCAGACCTCCAGGGCGAAGTCCAGCTCGGTGTCCGTGAAGATCTCGGGCGAGTACTGGTACCCGAACTCGGTCTCCGGGCCCAGCAGCTTCTCGGCGTACTCCATGACCAGCCGGGTGCCGTCGACGGCGATCTGCTTGATCTGGTCCTTGGAGCCGCGGAAGACGACCCGGCGGAAGACGGGCGCGGTGGCGTTGTACAGGTGCACGGTGGCCCGCTTGGCACCCTTCAGGGACTCCACCGTGCGCTCGATCAGGTCCTCGCGGGCCTGGGTCAGCACGGAGATGGTGACGTCGTCCGGGATCGCGCCCGGCTCCTCGATGATCGAGCGGACGAAGTCGAAGTCCGTCTGCCCGGAGGCCGGGAAGCCGACCTCGATCTCCTTGTAGCCCATCTTCACCAGCAGGTCGAACATCGCGCGCTTGCGGGCGGGGGACATCGGGTCGATCAGGGACTGGTTGCCGTCACGCAGGTCCGTGGAGAGCCAGCGGGGAGCGGTGGTGATCCGGTTTCCGGGCCAGGTGCGGTCGGCGATGTCGACCTGCTCGTACTGGCCGTACTTGTGGATCGGCATGGAACTGGGCTGCTGGCGATTGGCGCTGTGGGCCATGATGCGTGGGCTCCTCGTGGTGTCCTGAAGGACGGCCGACGGCGCAACGCCAGACTCCGCGGGGAGGGGGTCGGCCTCTACTTACAGGCCCTCGCCGCGGCAGCTAAGGAGGAGCAGCCCGATACGCATGATGCTCCGCACTGTAGCCGAGCCGCGCCGGACGCGCGGGTCTGTATCACTATGCGGGACCACCAGTATGCGAGAGCGGGAGAGCAAAAGGGGCAAAAAGTGCGCCATCCCACTCGACGTCACCCAGCTCGACTCGGCTCATACCACTCAGTCACCGAGCGAGGGGTCCTTGTCCCGGTATTTCACCAATCATGGTTGCGTGTAGTGACAGCCGAATGACTCGGTGCAAGGGTGCCGGGCATGACGACAAACGGGGGCTTTGAGCCCGTCTTCTGCACCATCGTCCCACCGCACATCCTCCACACGCTCGCCCGTCACGAGGACCCGGCCATCTCCGGCCCCGCACAGCACACCCTGCTGCTCGACGCCGGGAAACGAGCCGAACGCAGCATCACCGCCGAGTTCGGCCTGGCCGCCGCCGCAGCCGTGAAGGCGCCCTCCGACCAGCCGCTGCGCACGATCTACGACGCCGAGCACCGCACCACGCTGCCCGGCACGAAGGTGCGCGCCGAGGGCTCGGAACCCGGCCAGGACGCCACCGTCAACCGCGCCTACGCCGGCCTCGGCGCCACCTTCGACCTCTACCTCAAGGCCTACCAGCGCCACTCGATCGACGGCGACGGCCTGCCCCTCGACGCGAGCGTCCACTACGACGAGGGCTACAACAACGCCTTCTGGGACGGCAAGCAGATGGTGTTCGGCGACGGTGACGGCGAGATCTTCGTCGACTTCACCAACTCCGTCGACGTCATCGGCCACGAGCTCACGCACGGTGTCACCCAGCACACCGCGAACCTCACGTACTACGGGCAGCCGGGCGCGCTCAACGAGTCGATGTCGGACGTCTTCGGCTCGCTCATCAAGCAGTACTCGCTCGGCCAGACCGCCGCCGAGGCCGACTGGCTGATCGGCGCGGGCCTGCTCGCCCCGAGCGTCACCGGCTCCGCCCTGCGTTCCATGAAGGAACCGGGCACCGCGTACGACGACGACGTGCTCGGCAAGGACCCGCAGCCCGCGACCATGGACGGCTATGTCCGCACCGGCCGCGACAACGGCGGCGTCCACATCAACAGCGGCATCCCCAACCACGCCTTCTACCTCGTCGCCACCGCCCTCGGCGGCAACGCCTGGGAGCGGGCCGGGCAGATCTGGTACGACGTGCTGACCGGCGGCGACCTGAAGGAGAGGGCGTTCTTCGACGACTTCGCCCAGCTGACCGTCGCCACCGCGAGCGAACGCTACGGCGACGGCGAGGAGCTCCAGGCCGTACTGAAGGCGTGGGAGCGCGTCGGCGTACCCGTCACGCCCCGGCCCCGCCTGTAGCGGTACGGCTTGCAGGGGTACGGCCTGTAGCGGTACGGGCCGCGCCCGTCACGTGACACTCGTACTGGAGCCGTTCTCGTACTAGACAGGGACCCATGCGTATTCAGGTGACACGTACGGGCGGATTCGCGGGCATCGAGCGGCACGCCGAGGTGGACACCTCGGGGCGGCCCGACGCCCCCGAGTGGCACGCCCTGGCCGACCAGGCAGTGGCCGGCGGCCAGGGCACCCCTCCGAACGGGGTTCCGGACGGCTTCGGCTACGAGATCACGGTGGACGGGAAGACGGTGTACTGCGCCGATCCCCGACTCACCGACGAGCAACGGAAGCTGATCTCAAGGGTGTTGAAGGAGGGGGCGTAACGGGTATTGCGGATACCGCGGGTGCCGACGAGCAGCGCGTAACGGCTATTTCACAGCGGCCCGTTGACACCCGTTACCCCCGGTACCCATGATCCGGCGCATGGCGACCAACCCGATACCCCAGTTCCCGGCCGGCTTCCTGTGGGGCGTGTCCACCTCGGCGCACCAGATCGAGGGCGCGGTGGACCAGCGCGAAGCATCCGTATGGGACACCTTCACGGCCGAGCCCGGGCGCGTGAAGGACGGCTCGACGGCCGAGGTGGCCTGCGACCACTTCCACCGCTACCCCGAGGACGTGGCCCTGCTGGCCGGCCTCGGCGTCGACGCGTACCGCTTCTCCGTCTCCTGGCCCCGCGTGAACTCCCCCGGCGGCCTCGACTTCTACGACCGGCTGGTGGACGAGCTGTGCTCGGCGGGCGTACGTCCCGTCCCGACCCTCTTCCACTGGGACCTGCCGGCCCGCCTCCAGGAGAAGGGCGGCTGGCTGGAGCGGGACACGGCGTCCCGGTTCGCCGAGTACGTGGCCGTCGTGGCCGAGCGGCTCGGCGACCGCGTACAGAAGTGGATCACGCTCAACGAGCCCGCCGAACACACCCTGTTCGGGCATGCGTTGGGCGCGCACGCACCCGGCAAGCAGCTGATGTTCGACGCGCTCCCGGCCGCCCACCACCAACTCCTCGGCCACGGACTGGCCGTTCGGGCCCTGCGCGCCGCCGGTGCCACGGACATCGGGATCGCCAACTCCCACGGACCGACCTGGCCGGCGTCGCAGGAACCGGCGGACCTGGAGGCGGCCGGCTTCTACGACCTCCTCCTCAACCGGCTGTTCGCCGACCCGATCCTGCTGGGCGAATACCCCGACGGGCTCGGCGAGTTGATGCCGGGCGACGTGGAGGCCGACCTGAAGGTGATCGGGGAGCCCCTCGACTTCTACGGCGTCAACTACTACTCCCCGACGAAGGTGGGCGCGCCGCAGGGCGCCGACATCGAGTTCGGCGGACTGACGATCCCGGCCGAACTCCCCTTCTCCGTCCAGGAGATCGAGGGCGTGCCGGTGACGGACTTCGGCTGGCCCGTCGTACCGGAGGGCCTCACGGAGCTGCTCACCACCTTCCAGGGCCGCTACGGCGACCGGCTGCCGCCCGTCGTCATCACCGAGAACGGCTGCTCGTACGAGGGGCTCGACGACCAGGACCGGATCACCTACCTGGACGGTCATGTCCGGGCGCTGCACCGGGCGGTGGAGGCGGGGGTGGACGTCCGCGGCTACTTCGTGTGGTCGCTGCTGGACAACTTCGAGTGGGCGGAGGGGTACGCGCGACGGTTCGGGCTGGTCCACGTGGACTTCGAGGACGGCACGACCCTCAAGCGGACACCCAAGGCCTCGTACGGCTGGTTCAGGGACCTGCTCCGGGCGCAGAGAGACTAGGGACCAGCGATGACTGACGTGTCCCGCCCTTCCCCGGCGGCGCTCGCCGAGCCCGTGGAGCGGGTCGGGCGGGGGTGGACCGCCTCGCTCTCGCTCGCCAACGGGGCGATCTGGGTGGGCTGGTTCGGGCCGCTGCAGATCCTGCTCGCCTCCCAGGCCGAGGACTTCGCGCCCGGCACCGGGATGTCGAAGGAGACCCTGCTGGCCTGGGTGGCGGCCGCGGGCGCCCTGGTGTCGCTGGCGGCGAACCCGTTCTTCGGCGCGCTGTCGGACCGTACGACGTCGCGGTGGGGGCGCCGTACGCCGTGGATCGTGGCCGGCGCGGCGGGCGGTGCGCTGTCGCTGCTGCTGCTGGCGGGGGCGAGTGGGCTGTGGACGATGGTGGCGGGGTGGTGCCTGGTCCAGCTGACCCTGAACGCTGCTTTCGCCGCCGTCACGGCGGCCGTGCCCGACCGCGTTCCGAGGCTTCAACGGGGCTCTGTGGGCGGCTGGTTGGGCGCCGCGCAGATTGTCGGTGTGGTCGGCGGGACGGGTCTGGCGACGGTGGCGGGCGGGGTGGGCGCGGGATATGCGGCGTGCGCCGCGTTCACGCTGCTGGGCGTGCTGCCGTACGTGCTGCGGCACAAGGATCTGCGGCTCGCGGCCCAGGACCGGCCGGTGTGGTCCTGGCGGACCTTCCTGGCCGGGTTCTGGCTGAGCCCGCGCCGGTATCCGGACCTCGGGTGGGCGTGGCTGACCCGTTTCCTGATCAATCTGAGCAACGCGCTGGTGCTGCTGTACCTGCTGTACTACCTGCGCGACCGCCTCGACTACGCCGACCCCGAGGGCGGAGTCCTGATCCTGACGGCGGTGAACAGCGTGACGCTGGTCGCCACGGTGGTCGTCGGCGGGGTCTGGTCGGACCGGGTGGGCCGACGCAAACCGTTCGTGATCTGGTCGGGGGTGCTGATGGCGGTGGCGACGGCCGCGCTGGCGGTGTGGCAGACCTGGCCGGGGGCGATCGTCGCGTCGGCGGTGCTCGGCGTCGGGTTCGGCGTCTTCACGTCGGTCGACTTCGCCCTGATGACGGACGTGCTGCCGAAGGCGCTGGACCGGGGCAAGGACCTGGGCGTCATCAACGTGGCCAACGCCCTGCCCCAGGTCACGGCACCGGTCCTCGCGGCGCCGATCGTGACGTACCTGGGCGGTTACCCGGTGCTGTATCTGGTGTCCGCGGTGATCGGACTGGCGGGGGCGGTGCTGGTGGGGCGGATCAAGGGGGTCGACTAGCTCAGGGCCAGCCTTACAGGGCGCCCGCGTCCCGGGCCGCCCAGACGGTCGGGTAGAGGGGGCGGTAGCCGAGTTCGCGGCGGATCCGCTCGGTGGAGACGATCCCGAACCACGGGTCGGGGTCGGTGTGTTCGTGGAGTTCGGCGGGGACCTCGGCCCCGTTGAGCTGGTGCAGCTCGACCGCCGTGACGGGGGCGTCGTCGCCGATGTTGTAGATCCGGCCGGCGACGCCCGGCGCGTGCAGGAGGCGCAGCAGGCCCTGGGCGACGTCCGCGTGGTGGGCCAGCTGCAGCCGCTGGGCCGGCGCCCAGTTCCGGGCCCACATCAGTGACTGGGCGAGATGCGGATCGCCCTCGCCGTAGACGAAGGGGAGCCGGCCGACGAGCACGTCCATGCCCTCCAGCGCGAGCAGTTCCCGTTCGGCGGCCACCTTCGACTCGCAGTAGGCGCCCCACATCTCGCCGCCGGGCCGGCTCTCGTCCTCCTCGGTCAACGGGCGCCCCCGTCCGGTGCCGTACACCAGCTGCGTGCTGACCTGCACGAACCGCCCCACCCCCGAAGCCAGCGCGGCGCGGCCCAGCTCCACCGCCGCGTCCCGGTTGACGGCCCACGCATCCTCGTCCGGTACCCCCCGGAAGGACGCGGCGACGTTCACGACCGAGTCCACCCCGGCGACCGCCTTGCCGAGCGCCTCCGGGTCGCGCAGGTCCCCGACCACGACCTCGGCGCCCAGCTCGGCGAACCGCTCCGCCCGCGCCGCGTCCCGCACCAGGATCCGTACCCGCTCCCCCGGCCTGCTCTGCGCCAGCAGCCTCGGCACGAAGCGCCGGCCGACCTGCCCTGTCGTACCCGTCACCAGTGTCAGCATGATCCGCTCCTCATCGTTCGACTTGGTTCGACTTGTCCAAGTGGTGACACCAGCGTCGGACGGTGGAGGGGTCGGCGGGAGAGACCCGTGGATCAGGGGATCGGCAGTCCCTGGATAAGCCGGGCGGGCGGCGACATCCTGGACGGGTGAACCGAGCCGAACTCGCCGACTTCCTGCGTCATGGCCGCTCCCGTCTGGAGCCCTCGGCGGTGGGACTCGCGCCCGGCGCCCGCCGCCGTACGCCCGGTCTGCGCCGCGAGGAGGTGGCGTCGCTGGCCGGCATGTCGGTGGACTACTACACGCGTCTGGAGCAGTCCCGGGGTCCGCGCCCGTCCCGCCAGATGCTGACCGCCCTGGCCAGGGCCCTGCGCCTCACCGACGACGAACGGGACCACCTCTTCCACCTGGCGGGCGAGGAGCCGCCCCGGCGCGAGAGCGTGCCACAGCATGTGCGGCCGGGGCTGCTGCTGATCCTCGACCGGCTGCACGACACCCCGGCCCAGGTGGTCACCGACTGCGGGGAGGTGCTGGCGCAGAACGCGATGGCGAGCGCGTTGACGGGGGACGTGTCGGCCCGCCCGCCACGGGAGCGGAACCTGCTGCGCCGGTTCTTCCTGGACCCGGCGGCCCGGACACTGTTCCCGCCGGAGGACTTCGCCGAGCACGCCCGCGCCCACGTGGCGAACCTGCGGGCGGTCGCCGCGGCCCGGCCCGACGATCCGGTGCCGAGGGCGCTGGTGGCCGAACTGCGGGCGGGGAGCGAGGAGTTCGCGCGCCTGTGGGAGGCGCACGAGGTGGAGGTGCGGCGGTCTGCGACGAAGCGGTTCGTGCATCCCGTGGTGGGGGTGCTGGAACTCGACTGCGAGATCATGCTGGCCCACGACCACCGCCAGCTGCTGATCGTCCACACAGCCCGCCCGGGCACGGAGTCGTACGAGCGCCTGCGACTGCTGAGGGTGGTGGGAACCCAGGACTTGTCACCCCACGGAAGGTGAAGTGGATATCAGGCGGTAAACGGGTGGGTGGGTGGGAAAAAGGGCCCGAGCGGCAGCAGCGGTACCCCGAAAACACCGGCCCAGATGACCCCGCGCTCAGAACCCCAGCTTCCGCAGCTGACGAGGATCCCGCTGCCAGTCCTTCGCGACCTTCACGTGAAGGTCCAGGAAGACCGGCGTACCCAGCAGCGCCTCGATCTGCTTGCGGCTCTTGATGCCGACATCCTTGAGCCGCTTGCCCTTCGGCCCGATGATGATGCCCTTCTGGCTGGGCCGCTCGATGTAGACGAACGCGTGGATGTCGAGCAGCGGCTTGTCGGCGGGCCGGTCCTCGCGAGGGATCATCTCCTCGACCACGACCGCGATCGAGTGGGGAAGCTCGTCGCGTACCCCCTCCAGCGCCGCCTCCCGGATCAGCTCCGCGATCATGACCTGCTCCGGCTCGTCCGTGAGGTCACCCTCCGGATACAGCGCCGGCCCCTCGGGCAGCAGCGGGACGAGCAGGTCGGCCAGCAGGTCCACCTGCTTGTCGGCGACCGCCGAGACCGGCACGATCTCCGCCCACTCGAACCCCAGCTCCCGGCCGAGCTGGTCGATCGCGATGAGCTGCTCAGCCAGCGCCTTGCCCTCGACCAGGTCGGTCTTCGTCACGATCGCGATCTTCGGCGTCTTCTTGATCGCCGCGAGTTCCTTGGCGATGAACCGGTCACCGGGGCCGAGCTTCTCGTTCGCCGGGAGGCAGAAGCCGATGACGTCGACCTCGGCCCACGTCGTCCGCACCACGTCGTTCAGGCGCTCGCCCAGCAGTGTGCGCGGCTTGTGCAGCCCGGGGGTGTCGACCAGGATCAGCTGCGCGTCCGGCCGGTGCACGATGCCCCGTACCGTGTGCCGCGTGGTCTGCGGCTGGTCCGCGGTGATCGCCACCTTCTGGCCGACCAGAGCGTTCGTGAGGGTGGACTTGCCCGCGTTGGGGCGGCCCACGAAGCAGGCGAAACCGGCGCGGTGCGCGGCCGAGGACTGCGACGCGACGGACTGCTCGGACGGCTCGGATGACGGGGTACGGACACTCATGGCGCCCATTGTCCCTGATCCACGGAGACACACCGCACGCCGAGGCCCCGCCGGGCCCCGCCAGGCACCTCCAGGGCACCTCCAGGACACCCGGCGGGGCCGGCCCGCCGGAGTGACCGGTGAGCTTCCGGAAACCCCCACGCAACACGAAACGCGCCGGAAACACCCCCGTACGGAACTCGAAACGCACACCGGTGACCCTCTGACGAGCCCCCGCCCCCGTTGGAGAGACCGGAGACACTGTGCCCACCGAGACCACCGTGAACCTGGCCGCTGCCCGGATCGACACCGGCGACACCGCCTGGCTGCTCGCCGCCACCGCCCTCGTGCTCCTCATGACCCCGGGCCTGGCGCTCTTCTACGGCGGCATGGTCCGTACGAAGAGCGTTCTCAACATGCTGATGATGAGTTTCGTGTCGATCGCCCTGGTCACGGTGGTGTGGCTGGCCGCCGGCTACTCCCTCGCCTTCGGGGACGACGTCGGCGGCGGGCTGATCGGTGGGCTGAAGCACGCGGGGATGGCCGGGCTCGGGCCCGACAGTGTGCAGGGCACCGTGCCCACCCTCCTCTTCGCCACCTTCCAGCTCACCTTCGCGGTCATCACCGCCGCCCTGGTCAGCGGCGCGGTCGCCGACCGGGCGAAGTTCGGGGCGTGGCTGGTCTTCGTACCCGTGTGGGCGCTGCTCGTATACGTTCCCGTCGCGCACTGGGTGTGGGGCCCGGGCGGCTGGATTCTCGACCACCTGGGCGCCCTCGACTTCGCCGGCGGCCTGCCCGTCGAGATCACCTCCGGCGCCTCCGGACTCGCCCTCTGCCTGGTCCTCGGCCCGCGCCTCGGCTTCAAGCGGGATGCCATGCGACCGCACAACCTACCCATGGTCATGCTGGGCGCCGGTCTGCTCTGGTTCGGCTGGTTCGGGTTCAACGCGGGTTCCGCGCTCGGCGCCAACTGGCTGGCCGCCGCCGCCTTCCTCAACACCCTCACCGCCGGCTGCACCGGCCTCCTCGGCTGGCTCTTCGTCGAACAGCGCCGTGCCGGTCACCCCACGACCCTGGGCGCGGCCTCCGGCGCGGTCGCCGGTCTGGTGGCCGTCACGCCCTCCTGCGGATCGGTCTCCCTCCTCGGCGCGCTGGTCGTCGGGCTCGCCGCCGGTGTCGTCTGCTCGTACGCCGTCGGATGGAAGTTCCGGCTGAACTACGACGACTCCCTCGACGTCGTCGGCGTGCACCTGGTCGGCGGAGTCATCGGCACACTACTGATCGGCGTGTTCGCCACCGAGTCCATGACCGGCGGGGCCGAGGGGCTGCTGTACGGGGGCGGGCTCGGGCAGCTGGGCAGGCAGGCCGTCGCCGTGGTGACCGTGGGCGCGTACGCCTTCGCCGTCACGTACGGCATCGGAAAGGCGATCGACAGGATCATGGGGTTCCGGGCGAGCGAGGACGAGGAGCACACCGGTCTCGACCTTACGGTGCACGCCGAGACGGCATACGATCACGGCGTCCTGGGCCACGGCGCCCCGGTCTCCTCCGCCGCACACGCGTCCCACTCCTCCCACTCCTCCGCGCAGAAGGTCAAGAGCCAGGCATGAAGCTCATCACCGCGATCGTCAAGCCGTACCGCCTCGACGAGGTCAAGACCGCGCTCCAGGAACTCGGCGTACAGGGTCTGACCGTCACCGAGGCCAGCGGCTACGGCCGTCAGCGCGGCCACACCGAGGTGTACCGCGGCGCCGAGTACCAGGTCGACCTGGTCCCGAAGGTCCGTATCGAGGTCGTCGTCGACGACGGGGACGCCGACGCCGCGCTGGACGCCGTCGTCAA
Source organism: Streptomyces sp. NBC_01390 (assembly GCF_045040105.1). Lineage (NCBI taxonomy): Bacteria > Bacillati > Actinomycetota > Actinomycetes > Kitasatosporales > Streptomycetaceae > Streptomyces > Streptomyces sp. NBC_01390. The sequence continues at coordinate 4,256,935 of NZ_CP109551.1, forward strand.
GGCCGCGCGAACGGGAAAGATCGGGGACGGGAAGGTGTGGGTTCTTCCGGTGGAGACGGTGGTCCGGGTTCGGACGGGCGAGCGCGGTCCCGACGCCCTCTGAACCATCTGACCCCCAGCACCGACCCCAGCGCACCGAACACCACCACGACCACCGCCATGAGCCACGGCAGCGCGAAGAAGGACACGCTCGCCGACTCGCGGGTGTCCTTGGCCGACGCCGTCAACGTGACGTCGCCCCAGTCGAGTTGGGGGGCGTCGCGCCAGGGTTCGGTGAGTCTGACGCGTTGGCCGGGCAGCAGCTCGGAGGGGATTCTCGTGAGGTCGCGGGCGAGCAGCGTACGGCCGAACAGGCCCTGTGCCCGCACCTCCACCCGGGGGTCGAGGGTGACGTTCCCGGTGTTGTGGAGGGTGTAGGAGATCGTCGCGGTGCTGTCGCCGAGGCCGGGCACGAGGGGCTGGTGGTGGCTGATCCTGACCCCCTCGACGGCGATCGCGGAGACGGCCGGCCCGTTCACCCGCAGGTAGATCCGCGCCCCGACCGCCCGCTGCACCCCGAGTGCGAGGGAACCGTCGCCGGTGTCGATCCGTTCGTCGAGGGCGACCAACGCACCCACGTGGTCTCCGGGTTCGGCGCCCTCGGGCACCTTGAGGGTGAACGGCACGGTGATCGACCTGTGCGGGGGCACGATGACCCGGGACTTCACGGGCCGCGCCCAGGCGCCGACGCCGCGCTGCTTCTCGGTGCGGGTGCGTACGGCGAACCCGCCGTCGCGGACGGTGTTGTAGGCGTCGGCCGCGTACAGCCGGAAGGTGAGCGGCTTGCCGGTCTTGTTGGTGACTGCCACCTTGTCCTTGACGGACGTACCGGGATCGGCGGAGAGGTAGAAGTACGGGCGCTGCGCCACCGCGGAGGCGACGGGGAAGACCGACCAGCTGCCGTTGTCGGCGGCTCGGGCGGGGGCGGACGTCAGGAGTGACGTGCCGAGCGCTGCCAGCAGGAACATGGGGAGCGCGAGAAGGACGTACGGCTTACGCATGGGTGCGGACCCCCACGGACGAGGTAGGTGGCGGGCGGGTGCGCGCCCGGCCACCGGATGACGAACGGCCGTTCAGGTACTGGTGGTTCGTGTGCTGGTAGTTCAACTGCCGGTTGATCGGCTGAGCGTTGTCCGGGTGGACGTCGCTCAGGTGAGGGTGAGGGTGAGTACGCCGGAGTAGGTGCCCGGCGGGGTGAACGCCGGTACGTCCAGCGACAGTCCGGCGTCGACGGTGAACTCGCCGCCGGTGACCGCTCCGTCAGGTGTGGAGGCCAGGGTGGCTCCCGTACCGCCCACCACACCCGGGGACCCGGGCCGGCAGGTGCTGGGGCTGCCGGCCTTGGTGGTGCAGGCCGGGGTCCAACTGAGCTTGTCGGCACCGATCTTGGCGCCGGGCCCGCTGAAGTCGGTGACCTTGCCCGTCAGGGACCAGCCCGCGGGTCCGCCGCGGAAGTCCTTGACGGTCACCGTCTGCAGCGGGCCCTTCGAGGCGCCGCCCTTGCCGAAGTCGACCGTCGACAGCTGGACGGAGTCCCCCGCCTGGGTCATCGACAGATCACCGGCCTTGACCGTGGTGGTGATCTTCTGGCTGTTGTCGGGAATGGGCGTGTCGTCGATGACGACATAGGCGGCCGGACCGGCCCCCTTGCTGTCGCTCCACGCGCTGCCCTCGTACGCCACGACCCCGGTCGTCGTCTTGTCGCTGACGGCGAGGGTGCCGCTGAAGGCGCCCTGGGCGTCGGCCGTCACGGTCGCGTTGTCGGCGGTCTGGGTGGCCCCGGACCGGCCGGCGAGTGTGACCGTCGCACCGGGCGTGAAGTGTGCGCCGTTCACGGTGACCCCGGCCCCAGGTGCTCCGGAGGCCGAACCCAGCGTGATGGCACGGGTGTTGGTCTGGGTCCCGTCCGTCGCCGTGATCGTCACGGATCCGGGCGCGGGCGGGGTGATGACCGTGCACGGGGTGTCCAGCTCAAGGATGTAGCTGGTGTGGATGTTGTAGTCGCCGGGCGAGAGGGTGATCTCGCCGGGCGCGGTGACCGTGAAGGTGCCGGTCATCGAGAAGGACGGGAAAACGCCCTTGCCGGGCACAGGGTCGTTCTTCTTGGGCCCCGCGACGGTGAAGTCGCCGGTCTGCGCTCCGCTCAGGCTGACCTTTCCGGTGGGCGTCATGATGTCGGCGGGCAGGGCGAGATCGGTGGGATTGCTCGCGGCCGGCTTGACCACCGTGTACGTCGCGGTGACGGTGTCGCCGACCTTGGGTGTGGCGTTGTCCACCGTGATCTGCGCGGTGGTGGTGCCGTCGATGGGCGGGAGGCCCGCGATCGGCGGCGGTACGCAGTGCGTGGCGAAGTCGACGGCGACGGACGCCGTGGCGGCCGCTCCGGCCGGGACGGCCAGCGCACCGCCCGCGGTGACCGCGAGTGCGGTCGCCCCGAGCAGCGCGGCCAGGCGTCGTCGTCTTCGACCGGTCGAACCCATGGATGCCGAATTGGCCATGGTTGCCCCCTCTGAGGGATGCGGGCGCAGCGGCTCGTCTGCGCCGACAGGGGGCCATTGATGTGCAGGTTGTGTGAGAAGTCAATGCCATCTCACCAAATAACGGGGCCTCGCCCAAAGTGAACTGACGGTCCATCAGTTCCTGTCACTTCCCGGCTTTCCGGACGGAAACGGCCGGCGCCGCTGCGAAGGGAGCGACGCCGGCCGCACTTCAGAAGGGTGCGGGGAGGCGGACCGTCACTCGTAGACGAACGGTCCCGGGGACTGGTTTCCGGTCGGGGTACAGGTCACGGTGATGCCGAAGAGCACCATCTTGAGGGTGCCACCGCCGGCGTCCAGGCTGTCACCGGAGGCGACGGTGCCGGACAGTGGACCGACGACGACCGGGGTTCCGCTGGCCGTGGCCGGGTTCTTGGTGCCGGTGAAGGCGGTGGTCCCGCCGCCGGCCTTGCCCAAGGTCAGCGTGGAGGCTATCGAGTCGGCGGCGAGGGCGAGGGGGGCGTTGATGTTCGAGGTGACCGTGATGGTGGCCGAGGTGCCGGACTGCGTCGCGGTGAGTACGGTCGAACCTCCGCCGAACAGACCGCAGTTGTAGGAGACTGTCGCGCTGGTGGGGGCGACGGCCGCAGCGGCCGGCGCGAAGGCCAGACCGGTGACGGCGAGCGTGCCCGCCGCGAGTACCGCACCGATACCAAGTCGCCTGCCTTCAGGCAGGCGTACTGACGTGCTTCTCATCGATCGGATTCCCTTCCCTGGTACGGGAATTGCCATGTGGGGAATTGCGATGTGGGGGGTACGGCGGCCGGGTGCGGTCAGCCGCGGGGCGGGTGCGGGGCGCCGCGCGGGGGAATCTGACGGTCCGTCGGAAGAGCGGGTTCCATTGATGCGTGGGTTGCTCGCGATTACAAGAGACACTTTGCGAAATCTCCGGGAGACCACGAAAGTGGCCGAAGACCAACCCTCGCAGGGGCTCCCCGGTTTCACCTCGCACGGGCTCCCGGACTCACCTCAACCGGCGGACACCGTCAGCCGGACCACCCCGTCCGGCGCGGCCACGTGCACCGGGGTCGCGGGCCCGCCCAGATCCCGTACGGCCGCCAGGTCGGCCGCGGATACCGCCTCCGCGCCGGTCACGACCGCCGCCGCCTCCAGCGAACTCGCGCCCGACGCCACCGCCATGGCCACCGCCGTTTGCAGTGCGCTCAGTTTCAGCGAGTCGAGGGAGACCGTGCCGGCGACATACGTACGTCCCGTCTCGTCCCGTACCGCCGCCCCCTCGGGGACCCCGTTGCGGGCCCGGGCGGAGCGGGCCAGGGTGACGATCTTGCGGTCCTCGGGATCGAGGTCGAGCGCGTTGCTGTCGGTCATGCCAAGAGCATACTTACGCGGTTTGTCCCCTGCTGAGGCCACCTGAGGCTTCATGACACAAGGAAGTCACACAAGAACAGGTATCAGGTACGGGCGATCAGGGCATGACCCAGGAACCGCGAGCCCTGAGGAGGCGTTATGAACCGCCAGACCCGCATCCGCGTCATCCGTCGGCCCAGCGCTCCTTCCCCCCGCGACCTCCCCATCGACCGCAGGACCCCGTCGGGCCGCATCCTGCCGTACTGAGGCCTGTTCGCAGCACTCGTTCGCAGTAAGTGTCAAGGCCGGTCGAGCCGCAACCGCTCCGCGCGCGGCAGACCGGCCACCACCAGGTCGTACGAGTCCTCGATCAGCTCCCGTACAAGCTGATCAGGCAACTCCCCGTCGACCGTCACGGTGTTCCAGTGCCGCTTGTTCATGTGGTAGCCGGGGATGATCAGCCCCGGATGATCGGCGCGCAGCCGGATCGCGTCCTCCGGGACGCACTTCAGGTTGACCGTCAGGGGCTGGTTGTCCAGCCAGGACAGGGCGAAGAGCTTGCCCAGCACCTTGAAGACCGAGACCTCCGGGCTGAAGGGGAAGTCCTCGACAGCCGCGTTGAAGGACAGACAGAAGGCACGCAGCTCCTGCGGAGTCACGCCTCGTTCCCCTCCTTCTCCTTCTCCAGTGCCCCGGTGTGGTCGAGCGGCTCCACGAGCACCGTCACGATCTTGTTCCGGCGTCCGGCCGCGGCCTCGGCCGTGAGCCGCAGTTCGCGTCCGTCGGGCAGTTCGACGACAGCTGAGGCCCCGGCGATCGGTACCCTGCCCAGCGCCTTCGCCAGCAGGCCGCCCACCGTCTCCACGTCCTCGTCGTCGTACTCCTCCAGGCCGTACAGCTCGCCGAGGTCGGTGATGTCGAGGCGGGCCGTGACCCGGTGACGTTCGTCGCCCAGCTCCTCGACGGGCGGGAGTTCACGGTCGTACTCGTCGGTGATCTCGCCGACGATCTCCTCGAGGATGTCCTCGATGGTCACGATGCCGGCCGTGCCGCCGTACTCGTCGATGACGACGGCGACGTGGTTGCGGTCGCGCTGCATCTCGCGGAGCAGGTCACCGGCGTTCTTCGTGTCGGGCACGAAGGCGGCGGCCCGCATCGCCGTCGAGACGAGCTCGCTCTCCGCGTCCCGGCTGATGTGCGTCTTGCGGACGAGGTCCTTCAGATACACGATCCCGACGACGTCGTCCTCGTTCTCCCCGGTGACCGGAATGCGCGAGAACCCGGAGCGCAGCGCGAGGGTGAGGGCCTGCCGGATCGTCTTGTACCGCTCGATGACCACCAGATCCGTACGAGGGACCATGACCTCCCGTACGAGGGTGTCGCCCAACTCGAAGACGGAGTGCACCATGCGGCGCTCGTCGTCCTCGATCAGGGACTCCTTCTCGGCCAGGTCGACCAGCGCGCGCAGCTCCGCCTCGGAGGCGAACGGGCCGCGCCTGAAGCCCTTTCCGGGGGTGAGGGCGTTGCCGATGAGGATGAGGAGGGAGGGGATCGGCCCCATGACGCGGGCCAGTGGCAGCAGGACGTACGCGGCTGCCGTGGCCGTGTTGAGGGGGTGCTGACGCCCGATCGTGCGCGGCGAGACGCCGACCGCGACGTAACTGACGAGCACCATCACGCCGATGGCGACGGCGAGAGCCTGCCAGGTCCGGTCGAACTTCTGCAGGCAGGCGTAGGTGACGAGCGCGGCGGCGGCCATCTCGCAGACCACGCGCACCAGCAGTGCCACGTTGAGATAGCGGGTCGGGTCGGCGGCGATCTGCGCGAGCTTGGCGCTGCCGCGCCGGCCGCTGCGGACGGCCTCCTCGGCGCGGAAGCTGGAGACACGCGCGAGGCCCGCCTCCGCGCAGGCGGCGAGCCAGGCGACGACGACCAGCGCTATGGCACCGGTGACGAGTTGGGGGGTCATGACACCGTCGGGGCGGGCGACGGGCCGGTCATCCCCTGCTCGCCGCGCCAGCCGTCGACGATGGCGGCCTGGAGGCCGAACATCTCGGCCTTCTCGTCCGCTTCCTCGTGGTCGTAGCCGAGGAGGTGCAACACGCCGTGGACGGTGAGGAGTTGGAGTTCCTCGTCCATGGAGTGCTGCGTCTCGGCCTCCTTGCCCTGCTTCTCGGCGACCTCGGGGCAGAGCACGATGTCACCGAGAAGCCCCTGCGGCGGCTCGTCGTCGTCCTTCGACGGCGGGCGCAGCTCGTCCATGGGGAAGGACATGACGTCGGTCGGACCGGGCAGGTCCATCCACTGGATGTGCAGTTGCTCCATGGCGTCGGCGTCCACGACGATCACCGAGAGCTCGGAGAGCGGGTGGATGCGCATCCGCGCGAGCGCGTAGCGGGCGATGTCGAGGATCGCCTGCTCGTCGACCTCGGTTCCGGACTCGTTGTTGACGTCGATCGACATGGTGCTGGTCTGTCTACTTCCGTTTGTTGCGGCTGTCCCGGACACCCTTGTGGGTGCCGTTCTCCGTGCCGTTCTCGTTGTCGTACTTCTCGTACGCGTCGACGATACGGCCGACCAGCTTGTGCCGGACGACATCGTGGGAGGTGAGCCGCGAGAAGTGGACGTCTTCGAGGCCTTCGAGGATGTCCTGCACCTGCCGCAGACCGGACTTCGTCCCGGACGGGAGGTCGACCTGCGTCACGTCACCCGTGATCACGATCTTCGACTCGAAGCCGAGGCGGGTGAGGAACATCTTCATCTGCTCGGCGCTGGTGTTCTGCGCCTCGTCCAGGATGATGAAGGCGTCGTTGAGGGTCCTGCCGCGCATGTACGCCAGCGGCGCCACCTCGATGACCCCCGAGGCCATCAGCTTCGGGATCGAGTCGGGGTCGAGCATGTCGTGCAGCGCGTCGTACAGCGGGCGCAGATACGGGTCGATCTTCTCGTACAGCGTGCCCGGGAGGAAGCCGAGCCGCTCGCCCGCCTCCACCGCCGGGCGGGTCAGGATGATCCGGCTGACCTGCTTGGACTGGAGGGCCTGGACGGCCTTCGCCATGGCGAGATACGTCTTGCCGGTACCGGCCGGGCCGATGCCGAAGACGATGGTGTTCTTGTCGATGGCGTCGACGTAGCGCTTCTGGTTGAGGGTCTTGGGACGGATGGTGCGGCCCCGCGAGGACAGGATGTTCTGCGTGAGGACCTCGGCCGGGGTCTCCTGGCCGTCGCCCTCCCCGTTCCCGCTCGCTCTGAGCATGGCGATCGAGCGTTCCACTGCGTCCTCCGTCATCGGCTGTCCGGTGCGGAGCACCAGCATCATCTCGTCGAACAGGCGCTGGACGAGGGCGACCTCGACCGCTTCGCCCACGGCGCTGACTTCATTGCCCCGGACATGGATGTCGACCGCCGGGAAGGCCTTCTCGATCGCGCGCAGCAGACTGTCGCTGGAACCCAGCACGGTCACCATGGGGTGCGCGGCCGGAACGGTGAACTGCGCTCGTGCCTGCCCCCGCGCAGGGGGCTGAGCTGTGGGTGTCTGAGTCATGGGCCGGCCCTGTAGGCCTGCACGACCTCCTCAATGGGGCACGCTAACCACGTGGGTAGCCTTCCACTCCAAGCCTACGACGGTGCACTGACAACGCCGTAGGGCTTTTAGCTCACGGTCCGGTGTACGTACCGCAAGGCCCGCCGCACACGCTCAGGCGGATCTGCGGAAACCGATCGTCGGAACGGCCCGCCGCAGCGGCCACGGGCGCGGTCTGGCGCTCCTGGGCACCAGGTCCGCGAGGAACGCGTACCGCCGGAGGGCCGCCGGGTCCTGGTGCTCGTACGACTGGATCTCGCGCCACCAGGCCCCGATCTCGGACCAGCCGGGGGCGGAGAGGGAGCCGCCGAAGTCCTGGACGGAAAGGGCGGCGGTGAGGCCGGCGAAGGCGAGGCGGTCGGCGAGCGGCCAGTTCGCGAGGGTGCCGGTGACGAAGCCCGCGACGAAGACATCACCGGCGCCGGTCGGGTCGAGGGCCTCGACGGCGATGGCCGGCACCTCCGCCGTCTCCCCCGTACGCCCGTCCACCGCGTACGCACCCTCGGCGCCGAGGGTGACGACGGCGAGCGGTACGTGGTCGGTGAGGGCGTGGGCGGCCTGGCGGGGGCAGTCGGTGCGCGTGTAGCGCATCGCCTCCTCGGCGTTGGGCAGGAAGGCCTCGCAGTGCTCCAGGTCGGCGAGGCCGGCGAGGTCCCAGCGGCCGGTGTCGTCCCAGCCGACGTCGCCGAAGATACGGGCACCCTTGCGGGCGGCCTGGGCGATCCAGGGGGCGCGGACGCCCGGGGTGAGGGAGGCGACGGCGGCGCGGGAGTGCGGCGGGCACTCGGGGGTCGGTTCCTCCGGGGGTGCCTCGTGGCCGTGGGAGACCATCGTGCGCTCGCCCTCGTACGCCATGGAGACGGTGACCGGGGAGTGCCAGCCGGGGACCGTGCGTGACGTGGAGAGGTCGATGTGCTCGCCCTGTTCGAGGGCGTCCCAGCAGTACTCGCCGTAGTGGTCGTCGCCGAACGCGGCGGCGAGGGAGGTCCGCAGGCCGAGCCGGGCGAGCGCGGTGGCCATGTTGGCGACCCCGCCGGGGCTGGACCCCATCCCGCGCGCCCAGGACTCGGTGCCGCGCACCGGGGCGCTGTCGAGGCCGGTGAAGATGATGTCGAGGAAGACGGTGCCCGTCAGATACACGTCCCACGGAGGTTCGTCGGGCGCGCGCAGGGCGGCCAGGGGATCGACCTGGGCCTGACGGTCGGACGATCCCTCTCCGGTGGACGCGGTGGACGCGATCACGGTGCGCTCCCTGACGATGGTGCGGATTCAGGCCAGTCTGCACCACACCACTGACAACGGGCCGTCACTCCACTCCGGGTACGCCCCCGGAACCTCTGCGGAGACCTCGGGTCACCGCGTGAACTCGTACGCCTCCACCTCGGCGAGATACCGGGCCCGCCGCTCCTCGTCGTGGTCCAGGAACGACGCGAGGAACGAGTTCCGCGCCAGCTCCCGCAGCCGCTCCTCACCCAGCCCCAGGGCTTCGCGCACCGCCCCGAAGTTGTCACCGACGTAGCCGCCGAAGTACGCGGGGTCGTCGGAGTTGACGGTGCAGAGAAGTCCCGCGTCGAGCATCGCCGGCAGCGGGTGCTCGGCCAGTACGTCCACAGCCCGCAGCCGTACGTTGGACAGCGGGCACAGGGTCAGCGGCACCCGGTCCCGGACGAGCCGCGCGACCAGTTCCGGGTCCTCCATGCAGCGCAGCCCGTGGTCGATCCGCTCGACGCCGAGGACGTCGAGGGCCTCGGTGATGTACTCGGGCGGCCCCTCCTCGCCCGCGTGCGCGACGCGCCGCAGCCCCAGCCCGGCGGCGGCCTCGTACACCTCGCGGAACTTGACCGGCGGATGCCCGACCTCGGCGGAGTCGAGCCCGACTCCGGCGATCCGGTCGAGGTACGGTTTCGCCGCCTCCAGCGTCTCCATGGCCGACTCGGCGGACTCGTCGCGCAGGAAGCACATGATGAGCTGCGTGGAGACGCCGTGCGCCGCCTCGCTGTCGCCGAGCGCCCGCCACAGCCCCTCGACGACCGTCCCCATGCTCACGCCCCGGGCGAGGTGGGCCTGCGGATCGAAGAAGATCTCCGCGTGCCGCACGCCCTGCGCGGCGGCCCGCGCGAGATAGGCGATGGCGAGGTCCTCGAAGTCCTGTTCGGTGCGCAGGACGGCCATGAGCTCGTAGTACAGGTTCAGGAAGGACTGCAGGTCGTCGAAGAGATACGCCTTCCGCAGCTCTTCGGTGTCGGCGTACGGCAGCGACACGCCGTTGCGCGCGGCGAGCGCGAAGGCCAGCTCGGGTTCGAGGGTGCCTTCGATGTGGAGGTGCAGTTCGGCTTTGGGGAGGGACATCAAAGAATCGTACGACCGGTTTACCGCCGTTTCGGAACCGGCACCCTCAGCAGGTCGTACGCGACGGTCAGCTCGCCCTCGTACCCGGCGGCCCGCGCCTGCCGCTCGAACTCGGCCGGGTCGGAGTAGCGCTGGCTGAAGTGGGTGAGGACGAGATGCCGCACACCGGCGTCCCGGGCGACCGCCCCCGCCTGCCCTGCGGTCAAGTGCCCATGGTCGACGGCGAGTTGGAGATCCTCGTCAAGGAAGGTCGACTCGATAACGAGCAGGTCGCACCCCTCGGCGAGCGCGTGCACGCCGTCGCACAACCGGGTGTCCATCACAAAGGCGAACCGCTGTCCGTGCCGCACCTCGCTGACCTCGTCGAGGGTGACGGAACCGAGAGAACCCTCCCGCTGCAGCCGCCCGACGTCCGGCCCCTTGATGCCGTGCTCGGCGAGCAGCTCGGGCAGCATGCGGCGTCCGTCGGGCTCGACGAGGAGATAGCCGTACGACTCGACGGGATGGGAGAGCCTGCGGGCTTCGAGGCGGTAACCGGCCGTGGCCGCCAGCACCCCGCCCTCCCCCGACACCGGCACCTGACCGATCTGGACGGTCTCGCGGTAGGCGGTGGCGTACCGCAGCCGGTCGAAGAACTTCTGCCCGGAGCGCGGGTAGTGCGCGGTCACCTCGTGCGGGACGCGGTCGAGGTTGATGCGCTGGACGACCCCGGCGAGCCCGAGCGAGTGGTCCCCGTGGAAGTGCGTGACGCAGATCCGGTTGATGTCGTGGGCGGCGACCCCGGCACGCAGCATCTGGCGCTGCGTGCCCTCGCCGGGATCGAAGAGGAGGCCCTCGCCGTCCCAGTGGAGGAGGTAGCCGTTGTGGTTGCGGTGCCGGGTGGGTACCTGGCTGGCGGTGCCGAGGACCACCAGTTCACGTGCGGACAAGGGAAGTTACCGTTCTCGGTTCGCTCGGCCCGGCTATCCCGGGGGCCACTGCAGGCCACGCCCGCCGAGGATGTGCGCGTGGGCGTGGAAGACGGTCTGGCCGGCGCCGCTGCCCGTGTTGAAGACGATGCGGTAGCTGTCCAGCTTCTCCTCGGCCGCGATCTCACCGGCGTGGCGCAGCACATCGGCGGTGATGCCGGGTTCGGCGGCGGCGAGGGAGGCCGCGTCGGGGTGGTGGACCTTGGGGATCACCAGGATGTGCGTCGGCGCCTGGGGGTTGATGTCCCGGAAGGCGACGGTGGTGTCCGTCTCCTGGACGATCGTCGCCGGGATGAGCTTCGCGACAATCTTGCAGAACAGACAGTCGTCCTGCGGTGTCCCGCTCTCGCTCTCGTCTCGCATGCGTGTGCCTCCTCACGCTTGCCGATCAGTACGTCGGCATCGTATCGGCCCCCGACAGATACGATTTGGCGCTGAGCGTCCAGCGCGCACTACCGCCTGCCCCCGCTTCGACGTCGAGTGCCTCAACGCTGTGCACCCACGCCTCCCTTCCCTTGTCGTTCGCCGCGGATACCGCGTTTGCGCCCTCAGCTTCGTGCCCGCCCGGTCGAGGTCTCGACACCGACTGCCTGCGCCACCAGAGTCGTCGAACCCGACGGCCTGCACCCCACGGCCGCCCCGCCTCCGTCAGGCTGACGCTGCCTTTCCTGGCAATGGTTTGTCTCCGCCCACCCCAAGAAGACAGAAAATACCCGTGCGCCCGGCGCGAGCACTGCCCGGGAAAGGGAGGTTCGCACCGGATACCTCGGGCTGCCTGGGCACTCACATCCGTCGCCCGCCACGCCAGGGCCTTCGTTTTCAGCGAGTGCCACGGATCTTTTCAGATTGACGACACAACCTGGATCAGGCCACAGGATCCTCGGCCATGATCGCGTCGCGTGTCACCTCGAAGGCAGCTTCCGCTTCCGGATCACGCTCCATCATGCGCTCCCAGAAATCTCCTGCGATCCATTCTTTCGGCCCCATGCTCAGTCCGCCTCGCCGATAGATCTCCACACTCCACTGGGAAGGGACGAAATCAGACACCTGCTCAAAGCACTTCCCGCTGTACAGCCCGGCGAGTTCCCCAGCCGAGTGCTCAATTCGCAGGGAAGAAGAACCGTCACTCCGTACATGCAGTTCGAGTACGACGCACTCCTGCCCTGGACTGAAATGGTATCTGCCATCAACAGGGCTGGGAGACGCTTCCGGGGCGCCCAGATAACGAACTCTCACTTTCTCTGACCTCCGCCCAGCTTCACCTTGTAGTCATAGTAGTAAACTTCTCCACTCACTTCATTTCTATAGAAATGAACCTCCAGAGTTCCCTCGCCGCCCGGGATGTTGCTTCGCGGAGTTGCATACTTGCCCCACTGAGCAGCACCACCGTGTGCCGCGAAGTATTCCTTCAGGTGGGCGTTCTTCATCTTGGAGCCCTCTTGAATTTTCGTGGAACGTGCGATGGTTTCCGCGGTAAGGTCGCCGTTCGTGGTGAACATCTTGGCCGCTGCAGCAGCGTCGACCTCATACTCTAGCTGCTTTGCAAGCCGGGCGCCATTAGAGTAATTCGCTGCGCCCCCATATGCTGCACCAGATGGCATGCTTCCACCTGCGGCGCCACCTGTTCCCATTTCGGCTATGACCTCAGTGCAACCTGCAGGGTTCGCCAGGCACGCTGCGCTGATTTCTGGAGCGACAGCTGCAATGACCGGGGCGGCGACTATCGCCGCCGCCACGCCCACGACGACGCCCACCACGACATTCACCCAGGTTGCATGCTTCGGCGTATCTGGCAGATCGTCTGCATTTCGGTCGTAATAGGGATTCGTTCCCATGGCCCAGCAAGATCTGCACTGCGATCCGTCTCGTCGCTCGGGCTTCGGGTCAGGACCCTTCTTGAATGCGATCTGCGCCGATTTGTGGCCCCCGTCCGTGCGGATGGTGATCGTCATAGTGCCACTGCCGGTGCCACCACCCGGCTTCTGGTATTGGACGGTCTGCGTGTAGGTCTGGGTGGAGTGGTAGACCCAGGTGCCGTTGGAGCCCATCGTCATGTAGTCGTGGTATCGGCCCCCCTTGCCGTCGCTGCACCCGCGCTCGCAGTCCGTGATTGGCCGCAAGCCGGTGGGGTCGGACATGGTGACGGGGGTGTTGTTGGCGTAGGCGTAGCCGTTGAGGGATTCGTGGTCTTCGGGGGCGAGGACGGGGTCGACGGACAGGAAGCGTCCGGTGGCCGGGTCGTACTCGCGGGCCCCCACGTGGGTGAGTCCGGTATCGGCGTCGGCGGGTTTACCAAGGAAACCCTTGTCGTCGGGCCAGGCAGACGGGGTGACGCCACGAGCCTCACCGAAGGGCTTGGTGTAGCGGCGGGTGACGGCCTGGGTGGTTGCGTCCACCGTCATCGAGGCGGTGCCGTGGTGGTCGTCGACCATCCAGGACAGGCTGGACTCAGTCCGGACTGCGGTGGCGTCACCGGCCGGGTAGTAACGTTGGGCGGTGAACTTTTTGGCCGCCGTGTCGTAGTGGAGTTCCTGACCTGCCAGGTAGAGGACAGTCTTGCCGGGGCTGCGGCGGATCAGGAGTTCCCCGTTGGCGTCATAAAGGTAGTCGGTGGTCTTGGTACCTTCGGTGAGGCGGCTGAGTTCCCCTTCGATGTCCCACACGAGACTCTGCGCGGTGCCGGTGGTGCCGTAGCGTTCGGTGGTGTTGCCCTGCTCGTCGTAGGTGTACGCCTTGGCGGTGCCGCCGTTAACAGTGACTGAGGTCAGAGTGTGAGGCTGGCCTGCGCCGACGGCGTTGACGGGGGGGTAGCCATAGCCAGTCGTGATGTCACTGATGGCCTTGTGTTCGGTCTGGGTGTCGCGCAGGCCGCCGGGCTTGAAGGTCCAGCTGGTCCAGTACGGAGCCGGCCCGCCGAGAGTGCTCGCCGAGCGGGCGGTAGCACAGTCGTTGGAAGACGGGGTCCAGGCTTCGGTCAGGCGACGGTAGCCGTCGTAGGCGAAGCACTGGGTGTCCTTGCCGTTGGCGTTGTCGGTGATCGACTTGACGTTGCCGGTGGTGTCGTAGATGTAGTCGAGGTCGCTGGTGTAGCCGGTGTTGGTCTGGTCGACGGTGTGCGTGTTGGCCAGGCGGCGGGTGCCGTCTTCGTAGCGGTTGAGGATCTGGAGCTGCTTGGCACCGGTGGAGGTGCCCAGGCGGGTCTCCTCGATCTCGCCGTACGGGGAGTAGCCGATGTTCTGGACGTAGTCGGTCATGCCGTCAGTGCCGGTGAGCATGCCGAGGTTGTTGTAGCTGTTGGTGACGGTCTCGGCCGGCAGGCCAGCCACTTCAGGCATCGAGGTGGACTGGACAGTGCCGTCGATGTTGTAGGCGGTGGACGTGGTGAACGTCTGCGGTGCGCCAGCGTTGACAACCAGGTCGTCGGCGGCGGCGATGCCGGTCCTGGTGCCCTTGGGACGGCCGAGGGTGTCGTAGCCGGTGACGATCTGGTAATAGATCTTGCCGGTGGTACCTCCGACGTACCGGATCGAGGCTGTCGGCTGTCCCTTGGCCAGCGAGTCGTAGGTGAACTTGGTCAGCTGGTGGGTGTTGTCCTTCGCCCCGTCCCAGGTTCCGGTCTTGCGGCCGAGTTCGTCGTAATCGGTTATCAGTGTGCGGGAGACTCCGTCGAGAGTTGTGGTGGCCGTCAGAGGCTGGTCGAGATCGTTGTAGGTGGTGTCGACTTTGCCCTTGTCGGGATCGGTCGAGGTGATCTTGCGGCCGCGCAGGTCGTATCCGTACGTCCAGACCGCCCCGTCCGGTCCGGTCATCTTCTTGAGCTGGCCGCCGGGGGTGTAGTCGTACAACGTGCGGGTGTAGTCCGTGCCGGTCGGGACGGGGCCGCCGTATTCACGGCGCTCGGTGATCCGACCACGGGCGTCGATCATCGTCAGGGTACCGGTACCGCCTGCGGCGGCGGTGGCAGCGGTGCGGTCACCCTGCTCGTCGGTCTTGGTCCGCCACTTCTCTTGGTCGTAGACCCTGAAGATCGATTCGGTGGCTCGGCCGGCGGCGTCGAAGACAGTCTCGGTGGAGGCGGGGACGGAGCCTTGGAAGGTATTGGCTAGGGTGCCCGAGGGCGCGTTGTTGTCGTGGATCTGGCCATTGGAGATGTAAGCCAAGCCGCGGTCGTCATAGAGGGTTTCGGAGATCACCCGGCCGCCGTTCGGGGCGGGAGCCTGCTTCTGACGGGACCGCAGCAGGCCGTCGAAGATCTCATAGGAGCTGTTGTACATTTTCCCGTCCGCCTTGAGGGCATCAGTGCGGACCCAGGTCTCCTTGTTGTCGTTGATGCTGTAGGCGTAGACGATGCTGGCAACATCACCGAGCCCTCGGGAACGATTCGGCATCCAGACCGACTGGAGGCGGCCGAGCGCGTCGAAGGACCACTCGGTGACATTGCCGTTGGGGTCGGTGGTCTTGGTGGCCGTACCCCAGGCCGGATCCACCTCGGTGGTGTAGGTGAAGAGCTTGGGGTCAGGGTTGACGGACATCTTGGACGTCAGGGGGCCGTAGCCGGTGTCGTCAGGGATGTAGGTGGTCTTGATCGTGTGGTTGAGGGCGTCGGTCGCGGTGAGCGGGCGGCCCAGCTTGTCGAAGGTGGAGCTGGAGACCTGTTGGTAGACGGGGGTCTTGTCCACTGCGTTGTAGTCGGACACCCGGTAGGACGCGGTGATCTCACCCTTGGTGGGTGCCACCCCGACAGCTTGGTTGTCGTAGGCCGTGGTGATGTCGGAGACGACGTTGTCGGGGATCGCCGGGGTGGTCGTGCAGGGAACCGAGTAGGTCTCGGTGCGTGAGACCGTGTTGACCAGCCAGGCCGAGGTGTTGCGGGCGTAGCTGGTGCGCACGCACGACTCGTCGCCGGTCTTGGTGGCGTCGCCGCTGTCCTCAACCGTCATCGGCATGCCGTACGTGGTGTCGTACGTGGTCTTCTGCTTGACCGTGCGAGTACCGGTGGAGGTCTTGGTGCGGGTGGTGGTCTCGTCGGCCTGGACGATCCGGGACTCGGTGGTACCCCAGCTGTAGGTGTGGCTGCCGGTCTTGTAGGACCAGGGGGTGTTGATGGTTCCGCTGAGCTCTTCGGTGCCGTTGTAGACGATGGTCTCGCGGACGAAGCCGGCGTACTGGCGGGAGTCGTCGATGGCGGTGCCGGTGGAATCAGTGACCTTCTCCACCCGGGCTGTGCCGTCGAGTTCCTTCTCGCCGTTCAGGCCGCGCATGTAGAGCGTCGACTTCTTGCTGCGCGGGCCCTCCGAGTCGCCGGAGGTCTCCACGACCTTGCCGTAGCCGCGCCACTGCGACCATGTTCGGTTGGACGGCTTGGTCAGGCCCTCGTCGTCGGCATACGCCCAGCCTGCGCCGCCCTGGTAGTCGTAGTACTTCTCGCCGGTGTCGCCGTGACCGTAGGGGTCGTCCTGGAAGACGGACGTGACGACATACTTATGGAACCAGTCGGTGACCGGAGTTGCCCCGGACTGGGACCACTTGACCGGAAAGCAGCGGCGCGTGTTCTTGTCGACGACAGTCGGCATGCTGGTGCCCCAGATGCAGTCTGGGTCGGAATAATTGGCGGTGAGGGTGGAGCCAGTCTCGGACTTGATGGTGCGCACCCGCCACTTGATGTAGCGAAGGGTGTCCGGGCCGCTGCCCTCGACGTGGTTGGACAGCTGGATACCGCCGAAGATGATCGGCGGCATGGCAGCCGTGGTGGTGTTGGCCTTGCCTGTGTTCTGGATGGACTTCAGCCACAGGCTCGCCGAAGAGGCATCACCGGGGTCGGGGAAGCTCTGCTCCAGGTGCCAGGTGTCCACGTCCCGCTGGGTGGTGCCGGTGCCGGTCCACACAGAGGTGGTGATGTCGGTGAGGCGCTTGCGGGTGAAGAAGGCCGGGCCGATCTGGGTGGTGCACTTGGTGTTGGCCGCGCAGATCATGTCGAAGGGCACGTCGGGCCAGTTGGCCTTGGTATCTGCCGTAAGGCTGGAGCAGCCGCCCGAGACAACACAGCGTTCGGCGTAAGCGAAGCTGACCTGCTGGGCTGCGGGCTTGCTGTAGATCAGGTCGCTGCGCAGGCCGTAGTCGATGCGGTTGAGGTAGCCGCCCCGGTAGTAGAGCGTGCCGTTGACGGTGGTGTCAGCGTTCTTGGAGTAGTAGTTCGGGTCCCTGGTGTACCAGTAGGTGGAAGCGTTGCCGTGAGGGTCTACGGCGTAGTCCAGGTTCCAGCGCCAGGCCTGGGCGCAGGAGGAGTCGGCGAAGCCGGTGGACTTGTAGCAGGGCTCGCCGGAGTCATCGCCAAAGACCGGCACGGTCCACACGGAGTTGGTGACCGCGTCGTCGGCGGCGGTGCCGTTGTCGCTCCAAGCGGGCATCCGGTGCTTGCCGAAGAAGTACTGAATGCCGGAGGCGTCCGTGACCTTCCAGTACTCGGTGTTGTCGTCGCCGTTGCCGGTGGCTCCGGTCAGGTGCTCGACGCGGGTGCCGTCCTCGTTCTTCACCTTCCACGAACCACCGGACGCCTGCGACAGGGCCGCGGTGTCACAGGCCGTCTTGTCGGTGCAAGCGTTGACCAGTTCGACCGCCTTGCCGTTGAGGACCAGGGTGGCGTTGGCGTACTTCCAGCACAGGTCTCCCTTGCCGGACTGGCCGTCGTCCTTGCAGGAGCCGTACTTGCGTTCGATGTAGGACTCGGTGATCGAGAAGCCTTCGCCGATCACGGAGGTCTGGTTGTTCTCTCCGGCTGTACGTCCGTCCACCGAGGCGGAGTTGTAGGAGATCGAAAGATTCGGGGCCGGACCGGCTGTGGCCGGGGGGACCCGTAGCGGGTAGTTCCATGTGAAGTCGCCCGTACTGCCGCCGGCCTCCCAGGTCGCGGTCGGGGACAGCGGAGTGGCGCCGTAGTCACCGCCGCCGCCCGAGCTGTCGGCCGCTGCCGCCAGCACCATCGGGGTGCCGGCCGCGAGGGTACGGGCGGAGACGGTGCCTGTGAGCGTCTGGGACTTCGCGTCGTTGTCCGCGCCCGTCACTGGTCGCTGGGTACGGCAGGACTTCTTCTCCGGGGTGGTCAGCGCACAGGCCGGGAGTGTCACCAGGCGCAGGCGGGGGCCGAAGTTGCCGCCGTAGACATCCTTGAAGGAGGAGTAGTCCAAGGAGACCCGGAGCTTGTCGGTGTCAGTGGAGGGCTTTCCGGATGCGGTTCCCGCCGGGGCGACGGTGAGTAGGACGCCGTTGACGCCTGCCTTCTTCGCCGCTGCCTGAGAGTGGAGGCGGAGCCCCACCTTCTCGGTCGGGCCGGTGCCCTTCGCCGCTGCCTTGCTCTTCGGTGCCTTGGCCCCAACGGTGGCGGGCTGTTGGGCCAACTTCACGCTGAGCCCGCCGACGGTGACAGCGGCCTCGCGGGTCGCCTCCACCTCAGCAGTGACCGTCCCAGCCTCTGGCCAGGCGGCCTTCTTCAACCGCTCAAGGGTCTCGCGGGACGCCGGTGGGGCTTTGTCCTTCGGGGCCTTGGACGTGCCGGGCTTAAGCACGCCCACCTTGTCGATCTTCGCCTCGGCCTGGTCCTCCAACTGCCTACGCGCTGATTGGGATTGGGCCTGAGCGGCCACGTCGTAGCCCGAGGGAACGACGACTTGGGGAAGGACGGAGAGGGAGACTACGAGCGCGCCACGGCCGAGCCAGCGCGACAGCGGAGGGCTCGGTCTCCGCACGCGGGAGAGGGATGAGGCAGACACGGTGGGTTTCCGTTTCCGGACGTGGGAGGTATCCCTGGCGGAATGGATGAAGAGGTGGGGAGCCGATCGGTGCCCGGGCGGACGCCCGGACACCGCCGCTGGTCACTGCTCGGCGTTGTAGAGATCGGCGATCGTGCCGTCGTCCATCGCCCCGGCCCAGACCCGCACGTTGGCGATATGGCCAGGGAAGTAGCGGGATGCGGCGCCGTCGATCCGGCCACGTCCCACTTCGAACTTTCCTGTCCCCTGCCATGGGGCGATGTAGGCGCTGCCGTCCTCGCTGGCCACTCGCCCGCTGTCGACATAGAGCAGGATCGCGCCACGTTTCGTGGAATCCGCGTCGTCATCGCTGGCGTACTGCGCGTCGTACACGACGGTCAGCCGGACCCACGTGTTCTTCTGTGCGACAGCCGAGTCCTGGGTGGTCCAGGTGGCCCCCGTGCCGTCCTTGCTGGGACGGCCGAACTTCCACCTGCCGGCGCTATCTCCTGCTGGCTGCTCGTACCACAGGCCCCAGGAGGACTGGGTGGCTCCCGGCTGGCCGAAGACCTGGAGCGAGTAGGCCTTGGTGGTGTCGGACAGCTTGGTGCCGTCGAGCCGGACCCAGGCCGTGGCGGTGAAGGAGCCCGTGTCGTCGACCAGGGGGCCGTCGGTCGTGGCGTAGGAACTCGTTCCGTTCAGGGTCATCACCTGACGGGTGGGCAGTCCCAGGTCCGCGTTGTCGGCCGTGTCCGGGTCAATGCCCAGAGTCGTGCCGCTCAGGGTCATGGGGCGGATGTATTCGGAACGGTCGGTGATCGTCGTTCCCTGAGCGCGGGTGGTGTCGGTCGCGTCCCATTCCCCGAGCAGCGTGGTGATCGGGTCGCCTGCCGTGTCGTCGCTGATGTCCTCGTCCTCCAGACGGGCATCCTGAACAACCTCGGTGTCGGCCAAGGCACGGGCCCAGACCTTGACCTCGTCGATGCGGCCGTTGAAGTACTCACCCCAGGTGCCGTCGTAACGGAGCCTGCCTACCTGGAGCGCCCCGCTCGCCGTCCACGGGGTGGTGAACTTGACCGGCTCACCCTGCGCGCGCCCGTTGACGTAGAGCTGAATGGTGTGATCGGCGGCGTCGTAGACCCCGGTGAGATGGGTCCATGCGTTCAACACCGGCGGCTTGGTGGCAATGGAACGAGTGACCGTCGCGCTACTGATGTCGCTTCCGTGCCGACTGAAGACCCAGGCGTTGTGCGCCGACGAATACGACAGCTGGAAACCAGAAGCATTCGTGCCCGCCTGGGTCAGCACGGTGTAGTTGCGCGCGGTGTCCTGCAGACGCACCCAGACCGAGGCGGAGAACGACTTCGACGTGTCCAGGACAGCCGTCGGCGTCTGGGCGAAACTCGTGGAACCGTCGATCCTCAGCGAGCGTGTTCCACCCCGTTCCAGAAGTGAGTACCCGGATCCAGAAGAGGCCGAGGACAGAGTGAGTGGGTGCTGCGTCGCCGTCGTACTGTCCGCACCGCTGTTGTCCAGGTGCCAGATTCCCGTGGGTTTCTCCGCATCGTTGACCAGGAAACTGTAGGAGCCGGTATCCGAGCTGTGCATGGCGGCGTCGTATCCCCATACCTGGATGGTGCTCTCACCGGCCTGGTTCGGAGTGATCGAGACCGTCGTCGATGCGCCCTTGGCCACGTTGATCGGGCTGGAGACAGCGCCGCTGTTCAGGCGCCACTTGTACGTCACGACATCGGACTGGATACCGGCCGTGCTCGCGTTCGTGTCGGCCGGGGTGAACGTGAACCTGCCAGCGGTGCCCACCGCTCCTGACGCCGGATTGGTTTCGCTCGGCTGGTAAAGACCGTCCGCGCTGGTCACGATGGGCGGTGGCGGCTGGTCGGTGTCCACCCGGAAGTAACACCAGGAGGACCAAGCCGAATCCAGAACGCCGGTGCTGCCACGGTCCGACTTGAAGTACGCCTGGGTCTTCACGCGCATCCGGTAGTCGGACTGCGGAGCCAGCGCGGTTGTCGGGGAGGCATCGCGTTTGGCGTTATCGGCCACCCACGCCTCACTGGGAGAAGCCGCAGACCAGGCGCGGCTGGAGCCGTCCGCCTTCCATACCTCGAACGCCGCACGGAGCTGGGAATTGGAGCCGTCCGCCGACTGCACGGTGGCGATCATCTTCGGCGTGGTGTCACTCGTGGCGAGCGGAAGCGTGGACGTGTTGCAGGCCTGGCCCGCATTGCCCTGCTGGACACCGACCGTCGTCGGCTTGCCCGGATACGAGACATAGGTCACCGAGAGCTGGGCGTCGTCCCGAAAACGTGCCCAGGCGGCGGCGTTCGACTCGTCGTGAGCGGTCAGGGAGAACGTGATGGCAGCCTTCTTCGCTTCCACGTACTCGCGGACCTTCAAGGTGAGGTTCTCGTCCGCTTCATCGGCCACGTTGTCGCTGAAACGCACCCAGTTCGCCGGCTGCGACGGGCTGCACAGCCCACCACGGCCGTAGGAGACATTGCGATCACCCATGAGGTCGCTGGCAACCGGACGGCCCGACCACGTGGTGGAAGAAGAGATGTCCTTGTTGACAAGACTCAGGTCGTACCACCGCGGATCACACGTGAAGGTCCACGTCTGATAGGCCGAGAACGTGACGTCAAGAACCTTCTTGCCGTAGAGCGAGGAAAGCGGGTACTCGAAGTAGAGACGCTGGGTGTACGGGGAGGAAGAGCAGAGATAACCGTCGTAGTTGGAGCAGCGGCCGGTTCCCTTGTCCCCGTCCCACTCCCAGAACTTGTCCCCGTCAGAGGAGAGAGCGGTCCAGTCACCCCGCACGACGCCCTTTGTCGGCGGATCTACATACAGGGGGTAGACGGTGTCCTTGCCCCGGAGGAGCGACAGGTCCGGGGCGAGTTCCAGGGTGTCACCCTTGATCTTCAGCGCAACGTCCGCGCTCGTGTCCCCTGGCCCCGGCCCGGCTGCGGGATCGTTCGGGCCGCCGTCTCCCCGCGGTTCAGGGCTAGTTGACACTGCAGCCGCACGCATGCGCGTGACGGCAGGAGCCGTGCGTTGCGCTGCGTCCCCGGCGGAGTCCCACATACGCCCGGCGGGGCCTTCGAAGACTTTCGCCCCGTTCTCGTCGCGTGCGACAAACCCACCGTCAGCTCCCGGCACCAGGCTCAAGCCCTCGCCCTCAGTGGTGATTTGAAGATTCGTCAACGCGGGATTGGTCGCGGCCTCAGCATTCTTGACGACCAGAACCTAGGGTGAACCCTCTGCTGACGGCAGTCAGCTTGAGGTCCACACCAGGGAGCACTTCGGCGTACGTCGCAACACTGCCGTCAAGTTGCGGTTCCGGAAGCGCTGTCGGCCAGCCAAAGGCCAGTTCACGGCCATGGTTGTCCAAGGTAACCATCTCGCTGCCAGCGCCGCCGCCAGAGAACTCGACCTGAGTCGCTGTGGAGCGGGGCCTGATCGTGCCGTCTACGGCGCGCACGAGGGTGGTATCGATGTCAGCCCAGGAACCGTCACCTTGCTTCGCACGTACCGGTGCGGCGCTCGTCTCCTGGGTGAAAGTGCCGTCAGGATTCGCGAAAATCTGAGAGACCTCGGTAGTTTCCGGGGCGATCTCTACCCGCTCACCGGATTCGGCTGCCAACTCAGCGGCTCTGGACTCCGGAGAGAGCTCTTCGGATGGCGCAGTCAAACCAGCTGGCGCATGCGCTGAAGCCGGTCCCCCGAGAACCGGGACGGCTGTGATGAGCGACGCCACGACCGCCGCTCCGTAAACGCTGTGACGTATTCGACGCCACACCTCAGCCGACACCGCCCCCACCCCCGAGTCTCACTTATTTTTCACAGACAAGGGGCGATCTTGAATTTTCCCAAACCTTCACGTCAAGCAAATGTGACTTTGATCACTTTCTCAATTTCGCTACATAATGCGGCTGCGATACATGATTCGAGACGCCACATCTCATATGGCGGAATCATGGACCGCCTCGACGACTCACAACTGGGGCACTGAAGCACCGACTTCAGCTGGCCGTCAGGAGGTCAACCGATGGACTCCCCTCCCTCGGATCCACCGACCGACCGGGGCGGCCCGGGCTTCGCGATGACAAACACGCCTTTACCTTGGACACCTCGAACGACCCCCTCTGCCGCAAGCACTTCGATAGCCGACTTGATGGTGCGGCGACTTACCGCCCCACCCGTCTCCTGTTCCAACTCATAGTGAGAGGGGATGCGTCGGCCGACCGGAATGACGCCGCGTCGGATGCGTTCGCGCAGGACGGATGCCAACTGCAAGTACATCGGGGTGATGCTCTCCCGGTCGATCTCGATCATGGTTGGAGCGTAAGAGGTCAACTCGGGTCAGCATAGGTCGACATATCACGAGTAGAGACGTACCAAGACGTGCCAAGTTGGCGTACAGTCAGCTGCCACCAGAAGACCCCGGCGAGTCGGTCAGGACCCCCGGGGCATGGCCACCAACCCTGGGAGGTTGACGACATGCGCGAGCGTAGCGCGGCTGTATTGATCGGGGCGGCGCTGCTGCCCCTGTTGCGCTGGGTGCTCCCAGCCACCGGTAAGCGGCGGCAGACGCACCCAGAACCGAACCGAACTGGCATGTCCAGCAATCACGCAGACAGAAAGGCAAGAGATCGGGCGCACCTGGCGGCGCAAGTACCGGCCCTGCGCCGGTCGCCGTACAGCACGGACCGGGGAACGCTGGACGGTTCCGCATCCCGTCTGTCACGGCCGTACTTGCCCGCTCTCGACGACCAAATTCCAGAGACGATTGCAGCACCGCGTACCGCGCGGGTACGGCCCGGCTGGACAGCACGCGAACGCGTGCTGCGATGGAGGCGGCGGCACGTTCTAGTCCTGGCTGCCCACTTCCACCTCGACAACCGCAACAGCAACACGGTTCCGTTCGCGAGCGGGGTCCGATGACCACGCCGGGGACGAACACAGACACGTGCGGCACAGTCCGCGCCTCGCTGCTGTACCGCGCACCGATCTTCAGCGAGAGCGGCGCGTGCGTGCTTGTCAAAGAGCACGCTGGTGACCACCGGGGCTCGCGGGGCGGCGCATGGAACCTGATCCCGCTCTACCCGGCGACCAACACCGTCGGGGAGACAGTCGAGTGAGCAACGCCCACGACCAGGCCTGGGCGCCGGACCCCTCTTACCTGTCCGGCTCCTGCACCATCGGCACCCACGACCGGTGCCGAGACGGCGAACACCGTGAAAGCGGCGTAGCGGGTCTGCGATACCTGGTGTGCGCGTGTGTCTGCCACTGCCCGCGCCGACCAGTATGCAGGGAGGCAAGCACGTGAAATCCCGTGACGGCGTCTCAGCTTGTTTCCCGGCCCGCCGGAAGCAGTGGAAGTCGGTCGCCTTCACCACTGCGCTCGTGACCGTGTGGGCAGTGGTGGTCTTCATCGGCGTGACCACGATCACCCACCCTTAGCCGATACCCCTCGCGGTCCTCTCTGCAACGCGTCGCAGCGAGGACCGCCTAGTCAACTGGGCTTCGATTCAAGGCCCCTTACACCTCCGGCAACCCCGGCGCCGTCTTCGCCGGCCGTTCCGCCAGCGACTCCAGCGCCAGCCGGATCGCCTCGTCCAGCTGGACGTCCCGCCCGGCCGCGTGGTCCTGCGGGGTCTGCACGACCTCGACATCCGGATCGACGCCGTGGTTCTCGACGTCCCAGCCGTAACCCTCCAGCCAGAAGGCGTACTTGGGCTGCGTGACCCGGGTCCCGTCGACGAGCCGGTAGCGGTTGTCGATGCCGATGACGCCGCCCCACGTGCGCGTACCGACCACGGGGCCGATGCCCAGCGCCTTGATCGCCGCGTTGACGATGTCCCCGTCCGAGCCGGAGAACTCGTTGGCGACGGCGACGACGGGCCCGCGCGGCGCGTCCTCCGGGTAGCTGTACGGCCGTAGCCCGCGCGGCAGGTTCCAGCCGGCGATCCGGCGCGCCAGCTTCTCGACGATCAGCTGGGACGTGTGGCCGCCCCGGTTCTCGCGGACGTCGACGATCAGGCCCTCCTTCGCGACCTCGATCCGCAGGTCGCGGTGGATCTGGGCCCAGCCGGGCGCCTGCATGTCGGGAACATGCAGATAGCCGAGCCGCCCGCCGGACCTCTCGGTGACGTACGCCCGACGGTCGTTGACCCACGCGTGGTAGCGCAGCGGCTCCTCGTCGGCCAGCGGTACGACGACCACGTGCCGCGCGTCGCCGCCGCCGGACGGCGAGACGGTCAGCTCGATGGGCTTGCCCGCCGTACCGACGAGCAGGGGGCCGGGGCCGGTCACCGGGTCGACGGGCTGTCCGGCGATCGCCAGGATCGCGTCGCCCGGGCGCACCGCGACGCCGGGTGCGGCGAGCGGGGAGACGCCGTCGGGGTCGGAGGTCTCGGCGGGCAGGATGCGGTCGACGCGCCAGAGCGGGGTGTCCTGGGGGCCGTCCGTGTGACGGGAGATGTCGGCGCCGAGCAGCCCCTGCCGTTCGCCGCTGCCGTACCCGCCTCTCGGGGTGACGTAGGCGTGCGAGGTGCCCAACTCGCCCTGGACCTCCCAGAGAAGGTCGACGAGGTCGTCATGGGTGGCGACGCGTTCGAGGAGGGGGCGGTAGCGGTCGAGGACGCCGTCCCAGTCGGTGCCGTTCATGTCCGCGCGCCAGAAGTTGTCGCGCATGATGCGGCCGTTCTCGGCGTACATCTGCCGCCATTCGACGACCGGGTCGACGCTCTGCCGTACGCGCGAAAGGTCGACGGTGATGTTGGTGTCGCTCTCGTCGTCGTTCGAGGCGCGCCGGTCGCTGGGTACGACCTTCAGTTTGCCGTCGGTCCACAGCAGGACGCGCTTGCCGTCGCCGCTGACGGCGAAGTGGTCGGCGTCCCCGGCGAGGTGCTCGATACGGTTCTGGGCGAGGTCGTACCGCTCCAGTTCGGTCTTCGGGTCGGGGTCGTCCGGCGTGGCCCGGGAGGAGCCCAGAACCCCCCGCACGGGGTGGCGCAGCCACAGCACGCCGTCCTTGGCGGCCCGCAGGTTGGAGTAGCGGGCGGCCTCGACGGGGAACGGGACGATACGGTCGGCCAGCCCGTCGAGGTCGATACGGGTCGCCGGCGCCCCCTCGCTGTCGGGCGTCTCGTCCTTGTCCGGTGCCTCGAAGGGCCGCCCGTGCCGCTGGGGCCCGAAGGGCGAGGGCGTGGTCGCGGCGAGGGTGATGAGGTGGGGGCGCGAGCCGCCGACGAAGGCCAGGTCGAACACGTGCTCGTCATAGACGGGGTCGAAGGACCGCGCCGACAGGAACACCAGGTGCTTGCCGTCGGCGGTGAACGCGGGTGAGTAGTCCCGGAACCGCAGCGGAGTCGCCTCGGTCACCGACAGGTCGGTGGTGTTGGCGAGCTTGAGCTGACGCAGCGGACTCGGCCCGGGGTGGGACCAGGCGAGCCAGGCGGAGTCGGGCGAGAAGACGAGCCCGGACGCATCACCGTCGCCGCTGCTGTCCACCTCGCGCACCTCCCCCGACTCACGCTCGACGAGCAGCACGCGCCCGTCGTGGGAGGCGACGGCGGCCCGGCTGCCGTCGGGCGCCATGGCCAGGCCGAGAACCCGGCCGAGCTGTCCGGCGGCGAGCCGGCGCGGTGTGGCCCCCGGTGCGGTGCCGGTCGCCGGGGCGAACTCCAGTGCGTCGTCGCCCTCCGCGTCCGTCACCCACACGGCCCACTCCTCGCCGTCCACGCGGAAGGCGCGGGGCAGCCGGGCCCGTACACCGTGCCCCGAGGCGAGCACCCGGGCCGGACCGGACCGGTGGGTGACCCAGTGCACGGAGCCGCGCACACCGATGGCGCTGCCACGCCCGGTGTGGTCGGGCGCTCCGGACCCGAACCAGCGCGAGGCGCTCACCGGACGGGGCTGGAGATCGGCGCGCTGCCCGCCGAGCCGGATGTCGAGCCGCCGCGGCTCGGACCCGTCCAGGTCGTCCAGGAGCCACAGTTCACCGGCGGAGGAGTAGACGACACGGCTGCCGTCGCTCGCGGCGTGCCGGGCGTAGAAACCTCCCCCATTCTCGGCTTCGCTCGAACGGGAGGTGCCCCCACCCGGGGTGTGCCGTCGCAGGTCGGAGCCGTCGGCCAGGGAGGAGTACAGCGCCCCGACACCCTCGTGATCGGAGAGGAACGCGATGCGCTCCCCCACCCACACCGG
Organism: Streptomyces sp. NBC_01390; assembly: GCF_045040105.1. NCBI lineage: Bacteria > Bacillati > Actinomycetota > Actinomycetes > Kitasatosporales > Streptomycetaceae > Streptomyces > Streptomyces sp. NBC_01390. The sequence goes on from NZ_CP109551.1 coordinate 4,283,693, forward strand.
ATACTCGATGTTCCCGTCGAGGTCGGCATGGAGCCGGACGAACTCCCCGGCGCCTTCGCCCTCTTGACTGTCCCGGTCGATCCACAGCTTGCCCGCCGTACCGCCCCGGTAACGCTTCCACCAGGCGGCCTCGCGTCCCATGGGAGCGGAGAGGAGAACGGTCGCCGGACCCTGGGCGACATCACCAACGGGCCCGTACGGCAGCACGGTTGCCGGTCCGCCGTCGAGCGGCACGGCCCTCGCCCAGGAGCGGCGCAGGCTGGCCTGCCCCTGGGTGCTGATGGCGAGGACCAGCCCGTCCGGGGTCCAGCCGCGCACCTGGGTCCGCCAACTGCCCCAGTAGGTGAGCCGCCTGGTCGACCCGCCGTCGATCGGGGCGACATGCACCTCGGGTGCGCCGTCGCGGGTGGAGGTCCAGGCGAGACGGGTGCCGTCCGGGGAGAAACGGGGATGGTTCACCGGCACGTTGTCGGCGCTGACGCGCCAGGCCCGGCCGCCGTCGAGCGGGGCGACCCAGACGTCGTCCTCGGCGGTGAAGGCGACCGAGTCGCCGTGCAGATGCGGAAACCGGAGATACGCAGGCGAAGAGGGCTGAGTCACCCGATCACCCTAGGCAACGATCACGCCCGCTGACAGGGGCTTGGATCACTTCATACGCAATCCACCACGACCCCGGCGCTCTCTTCGCCTCTTCATTTGCCCTCGACGGGCTGGCAGTTCGGGTCCTTCTGGCACCAGATGGTCCTCGTCACGGTGACAGTGACGGTCGGCGCGGGCCGCCCGTTGTCCGGCGGCTGCCAGGTGGCGGGTGTGGTGCGCGTCGGGGTGCTGGGCGCGTCGCAGTCGCCGAGGCCGCTGACGCGGAACCGCTGCTTGCCGGCGACCTTGGCGACGAGGTTCCCGCGTACGCACCTGCCGTCGACGGCGCGTGTCACCTTGCCGGTGACGGTGATGTCCTTGCCGTCCGTGGTCCTGCCCCGGCAGTCGACGTCGGCGACGGTGGCCTCACTCGGCGAAGGCGAACTCCTGGACGTGGACGCCTTGTTGCCGTTGCCGCCGCCGACCGAGGCCGTGCAGGTGAGCCACTGGACGTCGACGTCCCGCCGCTCCAGCTCCTTGGTCGCCGTCCGGTCGGTGGTGAAGGCCACGGAGGCCGAGCTGAGCCCACCGGGATCACAGGCGACGACTCCACCCCCGACGGCCACCACGAGTCCGGCCACCGCGACCACCCTGCGGTGTCTGCTCGGCCGATGCCAAATCCGCCTCAATGCCCCCATGAAAGGCAGCCTGCCACCGCAGTCGCCGACACGGAAGAGCGGATACGGACAGGCGTCGGCCTCCGCCCCCAACAACCAGGACGCTAAGGCCCTAGGACCAGCGTCCGGTGCGGCCGAGCAGCAGCGCCGTCGCGGCGGTCCCGGCGGTGGAGGTACGCAGCACACTGGCCCCGAGCCGGTACGCCTTTGCCCCCGCCTCCTCGAAGAGGGCCAACTCCTCGGGGGAGACGCCGCCTTCGGGCCCGACGACCAGCACGATGTCACCGGTGGAGGGGAGTTCGGCGGTCGCCAGCGCGGCGCTGCCGTACTCGCGGTCCTCGTGCAGTACGGCGGCGAAGTCGGCTTCGGCGAGCAGCGCGGCGACCTGCTTGCTCGACGCGGCGTCCGCGACCTCCGGGAACCGCACCCGGCGCGACTGCTTGCCGGATTCCCGGGCGGTGGCCCGCCACTTGGCGAGCGCCTTCAGCCCACGATCCCCCCGCCACTGCGTGACGCACCGCGAGGCGGCCCAGGGAACGATGGCATCGACGCCGGTCTCGGTCATCGTCTCGACGGCCAACTCGCCCCGGTCGCCCTTGGGAAGAGCCTGGACGACGGTGATACGAGGAGACTGGGCGGCCTCCTCGACGACCGGCCCGAGCCGCAGCACCAGCTGGTCCTTGCCCTCGGCGGCGACGACCTCGCCCTCGGCCCAGCGCCCGGCGCCGTCGGTGAGGACGACGCTCTCACCGGCCCGCAGCCGCTTCACGGAGACGGCGTGGCGCCCCTCGGGCCCGTCGAGAACGTACTGGCGGACATCGGGCAACTGCTCGACGACGAACACGGGAGCGGTCACGAACGCTCACCCCCGCCCAGCAGCGCGGCCCGCGCGGACTCGATCTCGTCCACCAGCACCCTCACCAGTTCCCCGGCCGGAAGCTCACGGGCCAGCCGGTGCCCCTGTCCCGCCCACAGCGCCATGCCCTGCGCGTCGTCGGCCGCGGCGGCCTTCTTGCGGACTGGCGAGGTGAGGTGGTGGACCTCGGGATAGGCGGCGGGCGCGTACGGGCCGTGCTCGCGCAGGAAACGGTTCACCAGACCCCGGGCGGGCCGGCCGGAGAACGCGCGCGTCAGCTCCGTACGGACGAAGAGCGGGTTGGTCAGCGCCTGCTTGTGCAGGGCGTGGGCGCCGGACTCCGGGGTGGCGAGGAAGGCGGTGCCGAGCTGGGCGGCGCTCGCGCCCGCGGCGAGGACGGCGGCGATCTGGCTGCCGCGCATGAGCCCGCCGGCGGCGACGAGGGGGAGGTCGACGGTCTCGCGGACCTGGGCGACGAGGGAGAGCAGCCCGACGGCGGACCCGTCCGCCTCGGGGTTGTCACGATGGGTGCCCTGATGGCCACCGGCCTCGACGCCCTGCACGATCACCGCGTCGGCACCGGCCCGCTGCACGGCGAGAGCCTCTTCGGCGGTGGTCGCGGTGACCAGGGTGAGGGTGCCTGCTCGCCGCAGGGAGTCCAGTACGTCGCTGCTGGGCAACCCGAAGTGGAAGGAGACGACCGGGACCGGGTTGTCGAGGAGCACTGCGAGCTTGGCGTCGTAGCCGTCGTCACGTCCGCTGTCCGGGTCGCCCAGCTCGGTGTCGTACCAGGTCGCCTCACCGGCGAGCTGATGGGCGTAGACCTCGACGGCGGCGGGGTCGGCATACTCGGGCTGCGGCATGAAGAGGTTCACGCCGAAGGGGCGTCCGGTGAGCCCGCGCAGCTGCTTGATCTCCTGGTACATGCCGTCCGCGGTCTTGTACCCGCCGGCGAGGAACCCGAGCCCGCCCGCATCGGCGACGGCACCGGCGAGCCGCGGGACGGAGACGCCGCCCGCCATGGGTGCCTGCACGATCGGGTGAGGGAAAAGATCGGTCAGTGCGGAGGACATGACGGCATGTTGTCACGTCCTCCGCACAAGTCCGAATCAGGCCGGAACCCTTGCCGGAACCTTCGCTCAGCGACCGTTGAACGCGTCCTTCAACCGCGAGAACAGCCCCTGCTGCCCAGGCTGGAACTGCCCTGTGGGCCGCTCCTCGCCCCGCAGCAGCGCCAGCTCGCGCAGCAACCTCTCCTGCTCGGGATCAAGCTTCGAAGGAGTCATGACCTCGACATGGACGATGAGGTCACCGCGTCCCCCGCCCCGCAGGTGCGTGACACCGCGCCCGTGCAGCGGAATCGACTGCCCGGACTGCGTGCCCGGACGGATGTCGACCTCCTCCAGCCCGTCGAGAGTCTCCAGCGGCACCTTCGTGCCCAGCGACGCCGCCGTCATCGGCAGAGTCACCGTGCAGTGCAGATCGTCGCCGCGCCGCTGGAACTGCGAGTGCGGCAGCTCATGGATCTCGACGTACAGGTCACCGGCGGGACCGCCACCGGGCCCCACCTCGCCCTCTCCGGCGAGCTGGATCCTCGTACCGTTGTCGACACCCGCGGGGATCTTCACGGTCAGCGTCCGACGCGACCGCACCCGCCCGTCACCGGCGCACTCGGGGCACGGGGTCGGAACGACCGTCCCGAACCCCTGGCACTGCGGGCAGGGCCGTGACGTCATGACCTGGCCCAGGAAGGACCGCGTCACCTGGGACACCTCGCCCCGGCCGCGACACATGTCGCAGGTCTGGGCGGAGGTCCCGGGCGCCGCGCCCTCACCACTGCAGGTGGCGCACACCACGGCCGTGTCGACCTGGATGTCCTTGGTGGTCCCGAAGGCGGCCTCGTCCAGCTCGATGTCGAGCCGGATCATCGCGTCCTGGCCGCGCCGCGTACGCGACCTCGGCCCCCGCTGGGACGCCGTTCCGAAGAACGCGTCCATGATGTCCGAGAAGTTCCCGAAGCCACCGGCGCCGAAGCCGCCCGCGCCTCCGCCGCCCGCCTGCGAGAGGGGGTCGCCACCGAGGTCGTAGACCTGCTTCTTCTGCGGGTCCGACAACACCTCGTACGCGGCGTTGATCTCCTTGAACCGCTCCTGCGTCTTCGGATCGGGGTTGACGTCCGGGTGCAGCTCGCGGGCGAGCCTCCTGAACGCCTTCTTGATCTCGTCCTGGGACGCGTCGCGGCGCACGCCGAGTACGGCGTAGTAGTCCGTGGCCACTTAAGACTCCGCCAGGATCTGTCCGACGTACCGTGCCACTGCGCGTACCGCTCCCATCGTTCCCGGGTAGTCCATGCGGGTCGGTCCGACCACGCCGAGCTTGGCCACTGCCTCGCCGCCCGAACCGTAACCGACCGACACGACGGACGTGGAGTTGAGTCCCTCGTATTTGTTTTCGTGACCGATTCGTACGGTCATGCTCGAATCCCCGGCCTCACCAAGGAGTTTGAGAAGTACGACCTGTTCCTCCAGGGCTTCCAGAACGGGTCGGATAGTGAGGGGAAAGTCATGCCCGAAGCGGGTCAGATTGGCGGTTCCGCCGATCATCAGCCGCTCCTCGGCCTCCTCGACAAGCGTCTCCAGAAGGGTGGAGAGCACCGTCGTGACCGTGCCCCGGTCCTCCACCTCGAAGGCGTCCGGGAGGTCCTGCACAAGCTGCGGCACGTCCGCGAACCGGCGGCCCGCGACCCGGCTGTTGAGCCGCGCGCGCAGATCCGCCAGCGAGGTCTCCCCGAAGGGCGCCGGGCAGTCGATCATCCGCTGCTCCACCCGGCCCGTGTCCGTGATCAGCACGAGCATCAGGCGCGCGGGAGCGAGCGAGAGCAGCTCCACGTGCCGCACGGTGGACCGGGTGAGCGACGGATACTGCACGACGGCGACCTGCCGCGTGAGCTGGGCAAGCAGCCGAACCGTACGCCCCACCACATCGTCGAGATCGACGGCGCCGTCCAGGAAGTTCTGGATGGCACGCCGCTCGGGCGCGGTCATCGGCTTGACGCCGGCGAGCCTGTCGACGAAGAGCCGGTAGCCCTTCTCGGTCGGGATACGCCCGGCACTGGTGTGAGGTTGGGCGATGAAGCCCTCGTCCTCCAGCGCCGCCATGTCGTTACGGACGGTCGCCGGTGAGACCCCGAGGTTGTGCCGCTCGGTGAGCGCCTTGGACCCGACCGGCTCCTCGGTGCCGACATAGTCCTGGACGATGGCGCGCAGCACTTCGAGCCTGCGTTCACTGAGCATCGCGCACACCTCCAGCTGTCGTCCCCTGAGTGCCTACCCCGGTAACCGGGCTTCCGCACCGACCTGCACGTCTCTTCGGCTCTCCATTGGCCTTCCCTGGCACTCTTCGTGCCCGAGTGCCAGACTTCCCCGGCCCAGTGTACGGCTGCCGGGTACACCCCCGGCAAGGGCGGCCCGCGCCGACCTGCCGACCTGTACCGACCTGTCCTGCGATGTCGTGTCCGCGGCAACCGCTCGGCGCCACGACTTCCCTCTGCTTCCGCCCGCTTCCGCCTGCTGCGGCTAGCGTCGCCGCATGAAGGTGACTTGGGAAGAGCCGAGGTGGGGCGACCTGGGTTGGGAGCGCCTGGCCCCCGGGGTGGGGCGGTGCCGCCTGCCGGTCTGGGACTGCACGGTGGGACTGGTGACCGGCCCGGGCGGCGCGCTGCTGATCGACGCCGGATCAAGCCTCGCGGAGGGCGCACGGCTGCGCCTGGAGGCCCAGTCGCTAGCCGGTCGCCGTGTGGACTTTCTCGCACTGACGCACCCCCATTTCGATCACGTTTTCGGGGCGGCGGCGTTCGCGGGTGCGCATGTCCTGGCGGCAGGGGGCGAGGACGGCTCAGGAAGCGAATTCGGGCCATTGGGGCGCGAGGCGTTGCGCGCGGACGCGGTACGCAACGGTCTGGACGTCCGCGCGGCGGAGGAGGCGGCGGACACCCTGGTCGTTCCACGTCAGCAGATCCAAAAAAGCCTCACCATAGAACTGCCCGGCGGCCCTCAAGCCACCCTCTGGAACGTGGGCCCGGGCCACACCCGAACCGACCTGGCGGTCGTAGTACCCACCACCCCCACCACCAACCCGACGATCGTCTTCTGCGGCGACCTGGTCGAGGAGTCGGGCGAACCGCAGGCGGGCCCCGACGCCGTACCGTCGCACTGGCCGGCGGCCCTCGACCGCCTCCTCGCCCTGGGCGGCGAGGACGCGCTGTACGTACCCGGCCACGGCGCGGTGGTGGACGCGGCGTTCGTACGGGCCCAACGGGACGCCCTGGCAAGGCGTTTCGGCGTGTCGCGGGAGCCGGTGGCCTGACGGCGCGACCGCTTCTCCTATCGTCATCCGAATGCGCCAGTACTCTCCGGACCTGACCCCACCGTGGAAGAAGCCCAAGCCCGTACCGCAGGTCCCGGCGGACCCCGGCCTGGTGGTCGAGGAGCCGAGTACGGGCTTCTGCGGCGCGGTGATCCGCTGCGAGGCGGGCACGGTCACCCTGGAGGACCGCTTCGGCAAACACCGGGTGTTCCCGCTGGAGCCGAGCGGCTTCCTGCTGGAGGGCAAGGTGGTGACCCTGGTCCGCCCCACCGGGTCACCGGCCGCGTCTGCGGTACGTCCGTCCCGTACCGCTTCCGGTTCGGTGGCGGTTCCCGGTGCCCGCGCGCGGGTGGCCCGGGCGGGGCGGATCTACGTGGAGGGCCGGCACGACGCCGAACTGGTCGAGAAGGTGTGGGGAGACGACCTGCGGGTCGAGGGCGTGGTCGTCGAGTACCTGGAGGGCATCAACGACCTCCCCGCGATCGTGACCGAGTTCGCCCCGGGCCCGGACGCCCGCCTGGGCATCCTGGTGGACCACCTGGTCCCGGGCACCAAGGAGTTCCGGATCGCGCGGTCGGTGACGAGCGAACACGCGCTGGTGGTCGGGCACCCGTACATCGACGTGTGGGAGGCGGTGAAGCCCGCGTCACTGGGCATCCCCGGCTGGCCCCGGATCCCCCACGGACAGGACTGGAAGACGGGCGTGTGCCGGGAACTGGGCTGGCCGGAGAACACGGGGGCGGTGTGGCAGGCGATCCTGGCCCGCGTACGAACGTACAGGGACCTGGAGCCGGAGCTCCTGGGCCGCGTGGAGGAACTGATCGACTTCGTCACAGCACCGACGGACACGTGAGAGCCGGTTAAGCGCAACCTTCCTCTCCCACCCACCCGCCCTTACCGCATCTACAGCCCAGGCCGCACCCCTCCAGAGCCGGGCCACGCCTCCAGCCCAGGCCCGCACCCCCAGCCCGTCCGGCGTTTGAGGACAAGGCCCGTTCAGGGCCGACTTCTTTCCCACCCACCCGCCCCCACCGCTTCTACAGCCCAGGCCGCACCCCTCCAGCCCCGGCCCGCACCCCCAGCCCGTCCGGCGCTTGAGGACAAGGCCCGTTCAGGGCCGGAGCGGGGGTCTGGGGGCGCAGCCCCCAGGAACAGGATGGGACGGGTAGGGGCGGCGGGGGCGAAAACACCCCACCCCCACCTCAGTCCACCAGGTCCCGAACCACCGCATCGGCCAACAACCGCCCCCGCAACGTCAACACCGCCCGCCCCTCCCCATACGGCCCCGCCTCCAACAACCCCTCCCCCAACGCCCGCCCCGCAGCCCCCAGCCCCTCCTCCCGCAGCAACGCCAACGGCACCCCCTCCCGCAACCTCAGCTCCAGCAGAATCCGCTCGACCCGCCGATCCTCCTCCGACAGCACCTCACGCCCCGCCCCCGGCGACCGCCCCGCCGCCAGCGCCCCCGCGTACGCCCCGGGATGCTTGACGTTCCACCACCGCACGCCCCCCACATGGCTGTGCGCCCCGGGCCCCGCGCCCCACCAGTCGGCGCCGCGCCAGTACAGCTCGTTGTGCAGGCACCGGGCAGCCTCAGAGGTCGCCCAGTTGGACACCTCGTACCAGTCGTAGCCCGCCGCCCCCAGCACCTCGTCGGCGATCAGATACCGGTCCGCGTGCACATCGTCGTCGGTCATCGGAACCTCGCCCCGGCGGATACGCCGAGCCAGCTGCGTACCCTCCTCCACGATCAGCGCGTAGGCGCTCACATGGTCCGGCCCCGCGCCGAGCACGGCGTCCAGCGAGGCCCGCCAGTCGTCGTCCGACTCACCGGGCGTGCCGTAGATCAGGTCGAGGTTCACATGGTCGAACCCCACCGCCCGCGCCTCCGCGACACACGCCTCGGGCCGCCCCGGCGTGTGCGTACGGTCCAGCACCTTCAGCACGTGCTGCTTCGCGCTCTGCATCCCGAACGAGATCCGGTTGAAGCCGCCCTCGCGCAGGGTGGCCAGATACCGCTCGTCCACCGATTCCGGGTTCGCCTCCGTCGTCACCTCCGCGTCCGCCGCGAGGCCGAACTCGTCACGGATCGAGCGCAGCATCCGTACAAGATCGTCGGCGGCCAGAAGCGTCGGCGTACCGCCTCCCACGAACACCGTGCGAACCTCGCGGGGGTCGTCGCCCAGCACCTTCCGCGCGAGCCGGACCTCGTCGATGAGCGTGTCCGCGTAGTTGTCGCGGGAGGCCAGGACACCGCCCGTGCCGCGCAGCTCGGTCGCCGTGTAGGTGTTGAAGTCGCAGTAGCCGCAGCGGGTCGCGCAGTACGGGACGTGGAGGTAGAACCCGAGGGGACGGTCCGCGGCCCCGGCGAGAGCGGGGGCGGGCAGGGCGCCGTCGTCGGGGACGGGTTCGCCGTCGGGGAGTGCGGAGGGCATGCCTTCCATTGTCCAGCACCGCCACGACAACCCGCCCCACAGATGACATGGGCACTACCGGGGCGCGGCCATCCAGGCACGTAAGTCCCGCTCACCACCCCGGCGCGTCAGTCGGTCTGCAGCACCAGCAGCGCCAGATCGTCCTCGGGCGGCTTCTCCCCGAACTCGTGCACGAGTCGGCGGATACGTTCCGCGATCAGCTGCGCGTCCAGCCCGGCGCAGCCGGCGAGGGCGCTCGCCAGCCCGTCGCCGTCGTCGAACTGTCGGGGCCCGCAGCGCCGCTCGGTGACCCCGTCGGTGACACACAGCAGGCTGTCACCCGGCCACAGCTCGAAGCTTCCGCTCGTGTACGTCTCGTCCTCGACGACCCCGAGCAGGGTCTGCGGCTCGGCGGCCGTAAGGACCTCACCGCTCGCCCGGAGCACCAGCGGCAGCGGATGCCCGGCCGAGGCGAGGGTGCAGCGCACGCCCCCGTCGAAGGGCGCGAGCTCACCGTAGAGAAGCGAGAGGAAACGGGTCTGCGGACCCTCGCCCTGCCGTACCGCGGCCGGTTCGAGGGGACCGCCGGAACCCCCCGACCCCCCCGACCCCCCTGAACCGCCCGAACCCACCGAACCGCCCGAACCCACTGGCGCCGCAGCCCGCCCGTCCGCCGCGACCAGCGCGCGGGCCGCCGCGTCCGCCGTCTCGGTGGCGTCGTCGAGGAGCAGTTGGTTGAGCCGGTCGAGGACATCGGCGACCCGATACCCCTCACGGGCGAGCAGCCGCAGCCACGGCCGTGCCAGCCCGATCACCACGGCCGCCTCCGGCCCCTTCCCCTGGACGTCGCCGACGGCGAAGCACCAGCGGCCGTCGCCGGCCGGGAAGAGGTCGTAGAAGTCGCCGCTGGGGCCGCCCTTGTCGCAGGGTTCGTAGACGAGGGCGCTGCTGACGCCGGGGATCTCGGCGACGGCGCCGGGCAGCAGCCCGCGCTGGAGGATGCGGCTGATGGTGGCCTGGCGGGCGTACTGGCGGGCGGCGCCGATGGCGAGGGCCACGCGGCGGCTGAGATCCTCGACGAGGCCGGTGACCTCGTCGGGGAAGCGGATCGTCCCGGCCCGCCCGATGACCAGCGTGCCCAGCGGTCGGCCGCCCGCAACCAGCCGGTAGGCGAGCGCGGAGCCGATCTCCCCGTGCCCGTCGAGCGCCTCGCCGGGCCAGGGCACGGTGACCGGCCCCGTTCTGGTGGTGTCGGGCGGGCGCGGCGGGTCCTTCTCCAGGGCGCGGCGCAGCTCCTCGATAGAGTCCTCGCTGCCGTGCCAGACCCCGGCGAGCCGTGGCCCGGGCCCGGTGTAACCACCGTCCCCGTCGCCACCTCCGCCTCCGTCGCCCCAGCTCCCGCGCCCCATGGACTCGTCCTCCAGCCACACCGCGCACCAGTCGGCGAGGCGCGGCACGAGGAGCTGTCCGGTGAGCGCGGCGACGAGGTCCTCGTCGAGCTGTCCGGCGAGCAGGTCGGAGGCCTCGGCAAGGAAGGAGAGGGCGCCGTGGTTGAGCCACTCCTGGTCGTGCGGGTCGCGCTGCGGCTCGGGGGCGAGGATCTCGGCGACCCGTAACCCCTGCCCGAGCGTCTGAGTACCGGCGTACGGGTCGAGGTCGTCGTCGACCGTCATGCCGTCGGCGGGGATCCGCGCCCACACGGTCTTGATGCCGGTGCGGTAGGTGACCCCCCAGGCCTCGGAGAGCACGGAGACTAGGCGCAGGCCACGCCCGTACTCCGGTATGTCGTACGGGAGTTCGGCACCGCCGTCCCGAGGTGCGCGGGAGGGATGGTGATCGGACACCTCGACGACAAGCGCGACGCCGGCCACCCCCTCCCCCTCCTCCTCCCCTTCGTCACGCCCGTCGCCCTCCGACTCGCCCAGCTCGCCCGGTTCCCCCCACTCCCCCGGCGTCTCCAGGCGGCACTGCAGCTCCACGTCCGTTCCCGCGTGGACGACGGCGTTGGTGACGAGTTCACTGACGACCACCATGGCGTCGTCGATGAGCCGGTCGGGCAGTGACGCGGCGCCGGTCAGGCCGAGTTGGGCCCATTCGGCCAGGGCGCCGCGGACGAGTCCACGTGCGGCGCCGGGCGCGAGAGGGCCGCCGCCGAGCGTGGCGTGGGCCACCGCACGCCGACCCGCACCCCGGCGCGCGGGCACACCTGGCGCGCCGGGCGCACGGGACGGCACACGGGGCACGGTCTCCCGTTGCGTCGGAATGGCCCCCATCAGCAGCTCCCGAGCAGATCGTACGAATACACCTCAGTGGACGCGGACAGAGTGACAGACCGACCACGCCCATAAGCGCCGAGTTACCGAAGTGGGCCACCATGAGTGAGAACAGTGCTACGCAAGTGCTCAGAGACGGACAGATTCGGGCATCCGATCCGCGTCAATCCGATCTGCGTCAATCCGATCCGCGTCCGCTACTCGCCGCGACGACCTCGACCAGCGACTGGAACGCGTACTGACCCGCGAGCACGCCAACGACAGCCAGGTCAGCGCCCAACCGGCAGAGCTGGAGTACCAGTTGTCAGGCGACAGCCCTCCGAGCACCGAGGCGCTGCTGAGGCGGATCCGAGGACTCCGCCAACTACTGAACAAGGGCCATGAGTTCTAGCCCAGGAGCGAGCGCGGGGGCTGCGTCGATGTACGGCTCCGCCGCGCGGGCGCGACCAGCCACAACGCACCCGCGCCCGCAGCCGCAGCCGCAGCCGGTCCCCCGCCCCTCCCCTCCCGCGCTACGCCTCCCGAGACCCCGCATACATCTCGTCGATCAAGTGCTTGTACTCCCGCTCGACAACCGGCCGCTTCAACTTCAGGCTCGGCGTGATCTCCCCGTGCTCAACATCGAGATCCCGCGGCAGCAACCGGAACTTCTTGATGGTCTGCCACCGCTGAAGCCCCCCGTTGAGCTCCTTGACGTACCCCTCGATGAGAGCCACCGTCGCCGGCGCGGCCACCACCTCCGCGTACGACTTCCCGTCGAGCCCGTTGTCCTTCGCCCAGCCCAGGATCGACGGCTCGTCGAGCGCGATGAGGGCGGTGCAGAAGTTCCGGTCGGCGCCGTGCACCAGGATGTTCGAGACGTACGGGCAGACCGCCTTGAACTGTCCCTCGACCTCGGCGGGCGCGATGTACTTGCCGCCGGACGTTTTGATGAGGTCCTTCTTGCGGTCGGTGATGCGCAGATACCCGTCGGGCGACAGCTCACCGATGTCACCGGTGTGGAACCAGCCGTCGGACTCCAGCACCTCGGCGGTCTTCTCGGGCAGCCCGTGGTACCCCTCCATGATCCCGGGCCCGCGCAGCAGGATCTCGCCGTCGTCCGCGATGCGCACCTCCGTGCCGGGCAGCGGCTTGCCGACCGTGCCGGTGCGGTAGGCCTCGCCGGGGTTGACGAAGGAGGCGGCGGAGGACTCGGTGAGGCCGTAGCCCTCCAGGATGTGGATGCCGACGCCGGAGAAGAAGAAGCCGATCTCTGGGGCGAGGGCGGCCGATCCGGAGACACACGCGCGCAGGTTGCCGCCGAAGGCCTCGCGGATCTTCGAGAAGACGAGCGCGTCGGCGACCTTGTGCTTCGCGGCGAGACCGAAGGGCACGGAGGCGGTACCGGTGCGCCGGAAGTTGTCCTGGCTGGCCTTGGCGTACTCGCGGGCGACCTCGGAGGCCCACTGGAAGATCTTGTACTTGGCGCTGCCACCGGCCCGCGCCTTGGCCGCGACCCCGTTGTAGACCTTCTCGAAGATGCGCGGCACGGCGGCCATGTACGTCGGCTCGACGACCGGCAGATTCTCGATGATCTTGTCGACCCGGCCGTCGACGGCGGTGACGTGCCCGACCTCGATCTGGCCGGAGGTGAGCACCTTGCCGAAGACGTGCGCAAGCGGCAGCCACAGGTACTGGACGTCGTCGGCGCTGATCAGGCCGGTCGCGGCGGTCGCCTTCGCCATGTACGCCCAGTTGTCGTGCGGCAGCCGGACCCCCTTGGGGCGGCCCGTCGTGCCGGACGTGTAGATGAGGGTCGCGAGCTGGTCCTTGGTGATGGCCCCGACCCGCTCCTTGATCAGGTTCGGGTGCTCCTCCAGGTACGCGGCACCGCGTTTCTCCAGCTCGGCGAGGGTGAGCACCCCCTCGCCGCTCTCGACGCCGGCCGGGTCGATGACCACGACATGGGTGAGTTCGGGGAGGTCGGCGCGCTTCTCCTGGGCCTTGGCGAGCTGGGCCGCGTCCTCGGCGATCAGCACCTTGCTGGCGGAGTCGGCGAGGATGAAGGCCGACTCGTCGGCGTTGGTCTGCGGGTACACCGTGGTCGTGGCGGCGCCGGCGCACATGATGCCCAGGTCACCGAGGATCCACTCGACGCGGGTGGCGGAGGCGAGCGCGACGCGCTGCTCCGGCTCTACCCCCAGTTCGATCAGACCGGCCGCGATGGCGTAGACCCGCTCGGCGGCCTGCGCCCAGGTCAGTGACTTCCAGTCGTCGGGGCCCTCACCGGCGGCCGGGGGCACCGGGTAGCGGTAGGCCTCGGCGTCCGGCGTGGCGGCCACGCGGTCCAGGAAAAGACCGGCGACGGACGGCGGACGGTTCTCGATCAAGGTCTGTGTGTCGCTCACGACATCCTCCGGGGCCCGCGGCAGTGCGGCGGCTGGCTCATTTGCGGCTGTTGTTACTGCGTCTTCGCGTCTTATCGGGGGACGGCCCCCAGACCCCCAGCAGACAAGCAGGTCAGCAGGGCTTGACCGGCCTGCACATCACGAGGCGAAACCTGAGTGACTCGCGAGTAACTACCGAGCAGAGATCAGAGTAAGGCGCGACCGCCCGACGCGTAAGGGGCGACGGCCTGTCACTTCCCGCAGAGAGCGACTGTTCGCTTCCTACAGGCTCGACGGTACGTACGCGACGGGGGCCCACCGCGTTCCTACGCGACGAGCCCCCATTCTCCCGGTTCCCACGGATCGGTGTCGGCTACTTCTTGCCCTTGCCCGACCCGGCGTTGTCGTCGCTCGACAAGACGGCGATGAAGGCCTCCTGCGGAACCTCCACAGAGCCCACCATCTTCATCCGCTTCTTGCCCTCCTTCTGCTTCTCCAGCAGCTTCCGCTTTCGCGAGATGTCACCGCCGTAGCACTTGGCGAGAACGTCCTTGCGAATCGCGCGGATGGTCTCGCGGGCGATGACCCGCGACCCGATGGCGGCCTGGATCGGGATCTCGAAGGCCTGGCGCGGGATCAGCTCGCGCAGCTTGGCGACGAGCCGTACGCCGTACGCGTAGGCCGCGTCCTTGTGGGTGACGGCGGAGAAGGCGTCGACGCGGTCGCCGTGCAGCAGGATGTCGACCTTGACCAGCTGGGCGTCCTGCTCTCCGGTGGGCTCGTAGTCCAGGGAGGCGTAGCCGCGGGTCTTGGACTTCAGGTTGTCGAAGAAGTCGAAGACGATCTCGGCGAGGGGGAGCGTGTAACGGATCTCCACCCGGTCCTCGGAGAGGTAGTCCATGCCGAGAAGGGTGCCCCGGCGGGTCTGGCAGAGCTCCATGATCGAGCCGATGAACTCGCTGGGAGCGAGGATCGTGGCCCGGACGACCGGCTCGAAGACCTTGTCGATCTTGCCCTCGGGGAACTCGCTCGGGTTGGTGACCGTGTGCTCCTTCCCGTCCTCCATGATCACGCGGTAGACCACGTTGGGCGCGGTGGCGATGAGTTCGAGGTTGAACTCGCGCTCCAGGCGCTCACGGATGACGTCGAGGTGCAGCAGGCCGAGGAAGCCGACACGGAAGCCGAAACCGAGGGCCGCGGAGGTCTCCGGCTCGTAGACCAGGGCGGCGTCGTTGAGCTGGAGCTTGTCCAGCGCCTCGCGGAGGTCGGGGTAGTCCGAGCCGTCCAGGGGGTAGAGGCCCGAGAAGACCATCGGCTTGGGGTCCTTGTACCCGCCGAGGGCCTCGGTGGCGCCCTTCTCCTTGCTGGTGATGGTGTCACCGACCTTGGACTGACGGACGTCCTTCACGCCGGTGATGATGTAGCCCACCTCGCCGACGCCGATGCCGTCGGCCGGTGTCATCTCAGGAGAGGAGACGCCGATCTCAAGGAGCTCGTGGGTGGCGCCGGTCGACATCATCTTGATGCGCTCGCGCTTGTTGAGCTGGCCGTCGATGACACGGACGTACGTGACCACGCCCCGGTAGGAGTCGTAGACCGAGTCGAAGATCATCGCGCGGGCGGGGGCGTCCTTGACGCCGACCGGGGCCGGAACGTCGCGGACGACCCGGTCCAGGAGCGCGTCCACACCGACGCCGGTCTTCGCCGAGACCTTGAGCACGTCCTCGGGCTGGCAGCCGATGAGGTTGGCGAGTTCCTCGGAGAACTTCTCCGGCTGTGCGGCCGGCAGGTCGATCTTGTTCAGCACCGGAACGATGGTGAGCTCGTTCTCCATCGCCAGGTACAGGTTGGCGAGGGTCTGGGCCTCGATGCCCTGGGCGGCGTCGACGAGGAGGACGGTCCCCTCACAGGCCGCGAGCGACCGCGAGACCTCGTACGTGAAGTCGACGTGTCCCGGGGTGTCGATCATGTTCAGGATGTGAGTCCTGCCCTGACCGCCCCCGTCACCGTCGGTCGGGGCCCATGGCAGACGCACCGCCTGGGACTTGATCGTGATGCCGCGCTCGCGCTCGATGTCCATGCGGTCGAGGTACTGGGCGCGCATCTGCCGCTGGTCGACCACTCCGGTCAGCTGGAGCATCCGGTCGGCGAGGGTGGACTTGCCGTGGTCGATGTGCGCGATGATGCAGAAGTTGCGGATCAGAGCCGGGTCGGTACGGCTCGGCTCGGGCACATGGCTAGGGATCGCGGGCACGCAGGGTCCTGATTCTTGAGGCGTCCGCAGTGTCTGCGGTCTCGGGTCGGATCTATACGTAGGCTTCATGGTCCCACGGGCGGGGAGCGGGGACCGGTTTGGGCGGGTTCGCCGGGCCCCGGCTACCGGATTGGGCTGTCCTGAGGGTGACTGGTAGCCTGGGCCGTTGTGTCTCATGCCCTCTCAGCAGGAGACACACGTGCAGTGAAAACCAAGAAGCAATCAAACGGCGCGTGAGGCATGTCCTCGTGCGCCTGAACCTGAAAAGGCTCATTCGTGGCGAACATCAAGTCCCAGATCAAGCGGATCAAGACCAACGAGAAGGCCCGGCTGCGCAACAAGGCCGTCAAGTCCTCCCTGAAGACCGCGATCCGCAAGGCCCGCGAGGCCGCTGCCGCGGGTGACGTCGCGAAGGCGACCGAGGCTCAGCGCGCTGCCGCGCGCCAGCTCGACAAGGCCGTCTCGAAGGGCGTCATCCACAAGAACCAGGCCGCCAACAAGAAGTCGGCGCTTGCTTCCAAGGTCGCCACCCTCAAGGGCTGAACCTCTCTTTCCTTGATCTGATCCAACCGCCGGAGGACCAGAGCGGGCCCTCTCTCCCGCCCCCACCCGGCACCCCGGCCCCACGCACGATCTGCGTTCGCCACGCGGGCGTGAGGCCACCAGCAGCACCAGAAGACGATTGCCCCGAAGGCCCCGACCACCGTCCTCCCCAGGACGACTGCCGGGGCCTTCGGCATGAACGACAACGCTTCAACAGCGAGGCGATACCGATACCTCTCCGGCACGGGCGGTACCGCTCCAGCGCGACCGGCACCTCTCCAGAGCCAGGCATCACCCTCCAGCCCCGGCCGCACCTTTCCAGCCCAGGCCCGCACCCTCAGCCCGTCCGGCGCTCGAGGACAAGGCCTAACCAGCCCCGGCCGCACCTTTCCAACGCAGGCCCGCGCCCTCAGCCCGTTGGGGGTCCCCCCTCTGGGGGAGTTTGAGGACGAGGCCTCTTCAGGGCCGACAGGGGGGTCTGGGGGCGCAGCCCCCAGGAACAGGATGGGACGGGTAAGGGCGGCGGGGGCGAAACCACCCCACCCCCTACCCGCGCCCCCGAGACCGAGCCGCCCGGGCAATCACCACAACCGCCTTCTCCAACGCGTACTCGGGATCATCCCCGCCCCCCTTCACCCCCGCATCAGCCTCAGCCACCGCCCGCAACGCCTCAGCAACCCCATCCGGAGTCCACCCCCGCATCTGCTGCCGCACCCGGTCGATCTTCCACGGCGGCATCCCCAGCTCCCGCGCGAGATCCGCCGGCCGACCGCCCCCCCGCGCGGAGGACAGCTTCCCGATCGCCCGCACCCCCTGCGCCAACGCACTGGTGATCAGCACCGGCGCCACCCCGGTGGACAACGACCACCGCAACGCCTCCAGCGCCTCCGCCGCCCGCCCCTCGACAGCCCGGTCGGCGACCTCGAAGCTCGACGCCTCGGCCCGCCCCGTGTAGTACCGCCCGACCACCGCCCCGTCGATCGTCCCCTCGACATCCGCGACGAGCTGAGTCACCGCGGACGCCAGCTCCCGCAGATCACTGCCGATCGAGTCGACGAGCGCCTGGCACGCCTCCGGTGTGGCCGATCTCCCTGTCACCCGGAACTCCGACCGCACGAACGCCAGCCGATCCGCCGGCTTGGTCATCTTGGGACACGCCACCTCCCGCGCCCCCGCCTTGCGCGCCGCGTCGAGCAACCCCTTGCCCTTGACTCCCCCCGCGTGCAGCAGCACGAGGGTGATCTCCTCCGCGGGCGCCCCGAAGTACGCCTTCACATCCTTGACCGTGTCGGCCGAGAGATCCTGCGCGTTGCGTACGACCACGACCTTGCGCTCAGAGAAGAGCGACGGACTGGTCAGCTCAGCCAGCGTGCCCGGCTGCAACTGGTCCGAGGTCAGGTCTCGTACGTCCGTGTCGGCGTCGGCGGCCCGAGCGGCGGCCACCACCTCCTGCACGGCACGGTCGAGCAGGAGGTCCTCCTGGCCCACGGCAAGCGTGACAGGGGCGAGAGGGTCGTCATGTGCGGTCTTCTTGGCCATCGGGGAAAGCATCCCACGAGCCACTGACAACGCGGCCCGCCCGCAGCCCCGCCCTCCCGCTCACCGGCTACGGCTCCTCCCGCCACCCTTCCCACTCCCCCGCGAAATCGTCCAGCTCCTTCGGATCCAGCCGCCCCGCCTCGTCCCGCAGCACCACGAGCCACTGCGCGTCCTCGGCGTCGTCCTCACCGGCCAGGGCATCCCGTACGAGCTGCGGCTCCTCACCGATACCGAACCGGTCACGCAGCGCCTCCACCACGTCCTCGGCAGCATCACGGTCGGGCAGCACCAGCACATGTCTCACATCGTTCACGGATACATTTTCCGCCACCCCGAGCCCCGATCCCCTCGCTACGCTCATCCCGGCCTCCCCCAGTCGCCCAGTCACCCAGCCACCCCGGTGGCCTCAGCCGCCCCACCGGTTCCCCCTACCGTCGGCACACCCGACACCTCGATCCCGAACCGCTCCCGGTACACGGAGAGCACCTCGCTGTCCGTCTCCAGCTCCCGCACCTCCCGTTCCCCGCCCGGCGCCGTCACCGTGAGACTCCGGCCGCTGAGCGTGATCCTCCCTCCTTCCTCCGTGACCCGCGAACAGACCAGGGAGCGCGTGAAGTGCGACTCCGGCGAGGTGCTGTGCCACCAGGCCCCGGCGACGAAGTCCCCGAGCACACGGGGCCGCAGCTCCAGCCGGTACCGGCGCACGCCGTCCCGGACCACGTCCAGGTCACCCAGGCCCGCGTCGGCCCCGCCCCCTCGTGCTCCCGCCGCGTCCGGCCCCGCCTCGACGACCCGGAACGTACCGCCCGGATCCTCCTGTTCCTGCCGACGTCCGATGGCCAGCGGCCAGTGGCTGTGCGCCCCGAAGCCCACGTCGACCAGCCAGTCGCCGCCGTCCGCCGTCCGCACCCGCAGCGCGAGATGGTCGTAGGGAATGCCGAGCCGGTCCTCGTCGCCGTACACCCGCGCCGCCAGCAATGTGACGTCGAAGCCCAGTGCCGTGAGCAACGCTCCGAAGAGACCGTTGAGTTCGTAGCAGAACCCGCCCCGACGGGCGTTCACCACCTTGTCGAACAGCCGGTTCTCGTCCAGAACGATGTCCTCGCCCAGATGGATCGAGAGGTTCTCGAAGGGCACCGACACCAGGTGCCGCAGTTGCAGCTCGCGCAACACGTCGAAGCTGGGCGACGCGGGACGCTCGGCGCCCAACCGGCGGAGGTAGGCATCAGCCTGTTCGGAATACATGGCCTCAGTTTCCCGCCACCCGCAGCTCCCGGCCCGCACCGACGACCGCCAGGGCCCCGTCCTCGTCCGTCCGCAGCACCACAGCACCACCCTCCCTGAGCGCCGCCACCGTGCTGGGAGCCGGATGCCCGTACGTGTTCTCCGCGCCGCACGAGATGAGCGCCAGCCGTGGAGCAGCCGCCCGTATGAGGTCCGGGTCCTGATAGGCCGACCCGTGATGGGCGACCTTGAGGACGTCCACGGCACGCACCTGAGCGGCGGCCGGTGAACTCAACAGCGCGCGCTGGGCCGGAGGTTCGAGGTCCCCGAGGAGCAGCAGGCGCAGTCCGGCCGACCGTACGAGCAGGGTGACACTGGCGTCGTTGGCGCCCTCCGGTTCAGGGGCCGGCGCCGGTCTCGGCCACAGCACCTCCCAGTCGAGGTCCCCCGTCCGCCGCCGCTCACCGGCGACGGCACGCGTCACCGGGACGCCCCGGGCCACCGCCTCTCTGAGCACGAACTCGGCCTGGTCCTCGGGCTCCTCGAACCCTGTCGTCTCGATCGCGCCCACCGAGCGCCCGCGCAGTACGCCGGGCAGCCCCGCGACATGGTCGGCATGGAAGTGGGTGAGGATCACGAGGGGCACCTTGGTGATGCCGAGTTCGCGCAGACAGTGGTCGACCAGTACCGGGTCGGGTCCGGCGTCCACGACCACACCGGTGCCTTCCCCCGCCGCGAGCACGGTCGCGTCCCCCTGCCCCACGTCGCACATGACGAACCGCCACCCCGGCGGCGGCCACCCCGTGATCACCCTGGTCAGCGGTGCCGGCCGGACCACGACCAGGAGCAACAGCACACCGCAGGCCGCGCACCACCACGGATGCCTGAGCAGTCGCGCGCCGGCGAACACCACGAGCACCATGCACAGCCCCAGCAGCAGCGCGCCCGTCCAGCTCCCCGGCCAGTCCACTCCCCCGCCGGGCAGGGCCGCTCCCGTACGGGCGATGTCGACGATCCATCCCGCGGGCCAACTCGCACCCCAGGCCAGCATCCTGGCCACCGGCATCGCGACCTGCGCCGAGGCCAGTGCCGCGAAGCCCAGCACGGTGGCCGGGGCGACGGCGAACTCCGCGAGCAGGTTGCACGGCACCGCCACCAGGCTCACCCTTGCCGACAGCACGGCCACAACCGGCGCGCACAAGGCCTGCGCCGCACCGGCCGCGGCCAGCGCCTCCGCCAGCCGTGGCGGCACCCCGCGCCTGCGCAACGCCGGGCTCCAGCGGGGCGCGATGGTGAGGAGCGCTCCGGTGGCCAGGACGGAGAGCAGGAAGCCGTAACTCCGCGCCAGCCAGGGGTCGTACAGCACCAGGAGCAGAACCGCTGTCGCCAGCGCCGGGATCAGTGACCGGCGACGCCCGGTCGCGAGAGCGAGCAGCGCGACGGATCCGCAGGCCGCGGCCCGCAGCACACTCGGGTCGGGTCGGCACACGACGACGAATCCCAGGGTGAGCGCGCCGCCGAGCAGCGCGGTCGCCCTGAGGGAGAGGCCCAGGCGCGGTGCGAGGCCCCGCCGTTCGACCTGCTGGGCAAGGGCGGGCGGGCCGATGAGCAGGGCGAGCAGAATCGTGAAGTTCGCACCGCTGACAGCCATAAGGTGCGTGAGGTCGGTCTCCTTGAACGCCTCGTCCAGCTCGGGTGTGACACGGGAGGTGTCTCCGACCACCAGCCCGGGCAGCAGCGCCCGGGCGTCCTCCGGCAGGTCCTCGGTGGCGTCCCGCAGCCCCGCGCGCAGTCGCCCCGCGAACCGCTGCGCCGCCGACGGCTGCCCCACCACCTCCGGTGCGGCCCTGTCCCGTACCCTCAGCACGGCCGCGACCCGGTCGCCTCCCGTCAGCGCGGGCACGAGCCGCCCGGTCACCCGCAACCGTGTGGACGGCAGCAGCCCGAGCCAGGGCGAACTCTCCGGCCCGTCCGCCGACTTACCCGCGCCCGCCGCGTTACCCACGTTCACCGACTCCGCCGCGTTCACCGCGTTCACCGCGTTCGCCGCCCGGCGGAACGGTCCCGTCCTCCTCGGCTTCCCGCCCATGTCGACGGTCACCAGCACCGGCGTCCGCGTCGCCACCACACTCCCGTCCGCCTTCTCGACTCGCCGGACGTCGGCCTCGATCAGTACGGCGGACGGCAGGGCATGGGCGCCCTGGACACGGGGCCGGGTGAGTCGCGGATCCGAGGTGACCTCCAACTCGGCCGTCACACCGGCATACTGCCGAGCCAGCCCTGGCACCGGTCCCCGCCGCAGATCGGCCCCGTGCAGCCCGGCGGAGACCGCGGCGGCGGCGACACAGAGCAGCACAGCGGCCACGGAGACCCGCGACCAGCTGCCCCGCCGGGGCTGTCCGGCCGACGGGAGACCGGGCTCCCCGGAAGTGCGTCGGGCCAGCAGGAGCAGACCCGCCACGACCGAACAGACGACCGCACCGCCGGTGACCCAGCCGGGCGGGACGTCCAGCGCCAGTGCCGCCGTCGCCCAGGCCGCCAGTGCGGGCGGCACCAACCGCAGGTCCGTCGGCCCTTCCTGTCGGGGATTGGCCGCCCCCAGGCGTTTCCCCGAGGCCGCGTGCACGGACCCACGTGCGCGGGGTGTTCGCTGAGCGGGGGCGCCCGGGTCATCGTGTGGGCGGGGCTCCTCGTGCGCGGCCCCGGCCACCGCACGACCGGGCGGCCCTTCGGGCTCCGAGACAGGCGGTACCCGGTTCATGGCTGCACGAGATTTCGCAGGTCGGCGAAGCGCCGGTCACCGATGCCGTTCACGTCGCGCAGTTCGTCCACGGACCGGTATCCGCCGTGCTGGGTGCGGTAGTCGATGATGTGCTGGGCCAGCACAGGGCCGACCCCCGGCAAGGTGTCGAGCTGATCCACCGTGGCCGTGTTCAACGGGACAGGCGCCGCCGGTCCAACCGCCGGACCGCCCATGGCACCGCCCGCTCCCCCACCACCCGAGCCACCCGTACCGCTCAAGACGGCTCCCGGTACGGGCGCAGGCCCACCGACCACCACCTGTTCGCCGTCCACCAGGAAGCGCGCGCGGTTGAGCCCGTCCGTCTTCGTACCCGGACGCACCCCACCTGCGGCTCGCAGGGCGTCGGTGACCCTGGACCCGGCCGGCAGCCGATGCACTCCCGGCTCACGCACCTTGCCGCTGACGTCCACCACGATCTGGGCCCCTGCCGCCCCCGCGACACCCCGGGGCACGGCCGTACCACCCGCCCCCGCCCGCACCGCCCCCACCGGCGCCGCCGCCCGCACGACCTCCGGCGCCCGAACGGACTGGGCACGCCCCGTCCAGAAGTGCTGCGTGGCGAGCACCGCGGCAGCGACCAGCACCACCGTGAGCGCCAGCACGCTCCGCCGCTCCAGACCGCACCGCACCTGCAACCAGACAGGCATCCGCTCCCGCATCGCGAGCCCGGCCCGCTCCTGCCAGGCCCCGACAGCCCGACCACCCACAGCACGGCCACCGACACCACTGCCCACCGCTACCGGAATTTCCGCGGTTTCCGGCACTTCCGCCGCACGAGGCGCGTCCCTGGTGACGCCCGCCCGTCCACGAGGAAACGCGACCGGCACATCAGCCGCCGGAACTGCGACCGGAACATCGGCTGGGATGTGAACCGGGGTGTCAAGACGCACCGTCGGAGTGACGCCCCGCACCCTCTCCTCGTGGTCCCCCGCCTCCGCATCCCGCTCACCGCCCGGCGGCCCGTTCCCCGACTCCCTTCGTCGCAGCGCCTGTTCGCCGAAGAGCACCTCCGCCCGGCGGCGGATCTCGTCGGCAGAGGCCTGCCGCTGCCGGGACCGGCCGTGCGGACGTCGTCGATGGCTGTGCCGGACGCGGCCGTCGGACATCGGGCCGCGGCCCGGGCCACTGGTCGGAGTGGTTGCGTGTGAACGTGATCGAAGTGCCATGCGCCGAGGATGGAGGAATCCTCCGACTCGCGATGATCTTGCTCAATTTCGGTGGATTACCCGCCGGTTGTGGATAACTCCGTCACCCACACGGGTCCCGCGCACAGGCAAAACCCTGTCATCAGAGCCTGCGACACCCCTTACCGAGGCGAGACGACCACTCCCAGCAACCCGGGCCCCGTATGCGCCCCGATCACCGCCCCGACCTCGCTCACATGCAACTCGGCCAGCCCCGGCACCCGTAGCCGCAATCGGTCCGCGAGGGCCGCCGCCCTGTCGGGGGCAGCCAGATGGTGAACGGCGATGTCGACCTGCGCGCTGCCCGCCTGATCGGCGGCGATCTCCTCCAGCCGGGCGATCGCCTTGGACGCCGTCCGGACCTTCTCCCGCAGCTCGATGCGGCCCCCGTCCAGCTGCAGCAGCGGCTTCACGGCGAGGGCGGAGCCGAGGAGTGCCTGCGCGGCGCCTATCCGACCGCCGCGGCGCAGATAGTCGAGCGTGTCGACGTAGAAGTACGCGGACGTACCGGCGGCCCGCTTCTCCGCGGCGGCGACTGCCTCGTCCACCGTGCCGCCCGCTTCCGCCACCTCGGCCGCCGAAAGTGCGCAGAACCCGAGGGCCATCGCGACCACGCCGGTGTCCACCACCCGCACGGGCACCGGCGCCTCACGGGCCGCCAGCACCGCGGCGTCGTACGTGCCCGAGAACTCGGCGGAGAGGTGCAGCGAGACGATGCCGGTGGCGCCGGACTCGGCGAGCTTGCGATAGGTCTCCGCGAAGAGCTGCGGGCTGGGACGGGAGGTGGTGACGGGCCGGCGCTTCTGGAGTGCCTGGGCCAGGGAACGGGCCGAGATCTCGGTGCCCTCTTCGAGGGCCTGGTCACCGAGGACCACGGTCAGCGGCACCGCGATGATGCCGTGGCGCTCCATCGTCAGCGGCGGCAGGTAGGCCGTTGAATCGGTGACGATCGCGACATGGCGGGACATGATCTGGAGGTTACCTGCCGTAGGTGGTGGGCGGCAGCCCGCCCCTTTCACCTGCGGCGGGACCGGAGTCGTGCCGCAGGATCAAGTCGTGCTCTCGGGACGGGGTTTCTTCTGCCAGGGGTAGACGGGCTGCTGGACCGGCGGGGTGATCGCCGGCCGGGTCGGTTCGGTGGCCCGGCGCGCGTCGGGGTTGTCCGGCCAGGTCTGTTGCGCCGTCACGCCGTCGGGGGCCGGGGCCTCTGGCCACGGCGCCGGAGCGGAGGCAGGGGTGGGGGTCTGTGCAGGGGGCGCGGCAGGCGTGGGCTCCGCCGTCGTCCAGTGCCGCAGGGCGCCCGCCTCGACGTCTATCTGGGTCCTCAGGGCGTCCAGGTCGTCGTCCGCGAAACGCGTCGCCCGGTCCCGGGCCGCCCAGCGCAGCGAGTCGGCCGCCTGCGTGATCTGATCGGTGCGCTCGCGCAGGGCGGGCAGTCGCGCGACGAGCCTCGCCCGGTCGGGCTCGGACTCCAGCCTCTTGAGTTCCGCGTCCAGCTCGTGGCCGTGCGAGCTGAGCCGCTCGAAGAGGCCGAGCGACTCCTTGAGGGACTCGTCCTCGCCGACTCCGGCGTGCAGCGCGTCCTGTGTGGCCCGCATCGAGGTGCGCAGCTTCAGCCTGAGCTGGGCCAGCTCGCCGGCCGGGCCGGGCTGGGCGTAGGTCTTGGCGCGCAGCGTGGTGTCCTCGACCGTGCGGCGGGCCTGCGAGATCGTCCGGTCCACGCCTCTCTTGGCCGCGCCGACCACCTTCACGGTCGCGTACACGCCCAGCACCACGAACAGCAGAAAGAGCAGGGCGACAACTGCGACAGCGGCTTCCACGACGCTCCTCCTCCTACCGGTCGCGGCCTTCGAGCCGCTCTTCAACGGTAAACGCAAAGGGCAGGTCCGGAGTTCCAAAAGAACCCCGAACCTGCCCGTAGGGGACTACCCGGAAGAGCCGGACGAGCCACCCGCACTCACGCCGACGTCTGCGCCGATGCCCGCACCAACACCTGCGCCTACGCCGTGACGATGTTGACCAGCTTCGGCGCCCGCACGATCACCTTGCGGATCCCCGCTCCGGCCAGCGCCTCGACGACCTTGTCGTCACTCAGCGCCACCTTCTCCAGCTCGTCGTCGGTGATCGACGGCGAGACCTCCAGGCGGGCCTTGACCTTGCCCTTGATCTGCACGACGCAGGTCACGCTCTCGTCCACGACGTACGCGGGGTCCGCGACCGGGAAGTCCTGGTGGACGACCGAGTCGTGGTGGCCCAGCCTGCGCCACAGTTCCTCGGCGATGTGCGGGGCCAGCGGCGCGACCAGCAGCACCAGGGCCTCGGCCACGGGGCGCGCGACCGGACCGCCCACCTTGGTCAGGTGGTTGTTCAGCTCGGTGACCTTGGCGATTGCGGTGTTGAACCGCAGGCCCTCCAGGTCCTGGCGGACGCCGTCGATCGCCTTGTGCAGGGCACGCAGGGTCGTCTCGTCGGCCTCGGTGTCGACGACGGTGACCTCGCCGCTCTCCTCGTCGACGACGTTGCGCCACAGCCGCTGCAGCAGCCGGTACTGGCCCACCACCGCGCGCGTGTCCCACGGCCGCGACACGTCCAGGGGACCCATGGCCATCTCGTACAGGCGCAGCGTGTCGGCCCCGTACTCGGCGCTGACCTCGTCCGGAGTGACCGCGTTCTTCAGGGACTTGCCCATCTTGCCCAGCAGCCGGGAGACCTTCTCGCCGTTGTGGAAGAAGGCGCCGTCGCGCTCCTCCACCTCGGCGGCCGGGACGGCGATGCCACGGCTGTCGCGGTACACGAAGGCCTGGATCATGCCCTGGTTGAACAGCCGGTGGAACGGCTCGACCGAGGAGACGTGCCCCAGGTCGAACAGGACCTTGGACCAGAAGCGCGCGTACAGCAGATGCAGCACGGCGTGCTCGGCGCCGCCGACGTACAGGTCGACGCCGCCGTGGGGCTGCCCCTCCCGGGGGCCCATCCAGTACTGCTCGATGGCCGGGTCGACCAGCTTCTCGCTGTTGTGCGGATCCAGGTAGCGCAGCTCGTACCAGC
This sequence comes from Streptomyces sp. NBC_01390, assembly GCF_045040105.1. NCBI lineage: Bacteria > Bacillati > Actinomycetota > Actinomycetes > Kitasatosporales > Streptomycetaceae > Streptomyces > Streptomyces sp. NBC_01390. The sequence continues at coordinate 4,309,818 of NZ_CP109551.1, forward strand.
AGGAACCGGCCCAGTTGGGCATGGTGTTGGTCTCGCGGCGGTACTTCCGCGGGCCGCGGCCGTCACCCAGGTCCAGGGTGACGTTGACCCAGTCCGCGTCGCGGGACAGCGGGGTCTCCGGAGAGGTGTTCGCGTCGTCGGCGTCGAAGGTGCGCGGCGAGTAGTCCTCGACCTCGGGCAGTTCCAGGGGCAGCATCGACTCGGGCAGCGAGTGGGCGACGCCGTCCTCGTCGTAGACGATGGGGAAGGGCTCGCCCCAGTAGCGCTGGCGGCTGAACAGCCAGTCGCGCAGCCGGAAGTTGACGGTCCCGCGACCGATCCCCTTGCTCTCCAGCCACTCGGTGATGCGCGCCTTGGCGTCGGCGACGGCCAGCCCGTCCAGCGAGATGTCGTCGTTGGCCGAGTTGATGATCTTCGCGTCGTACGCGCCGAAGGCGTTGTCCCACGTCGAGGTTTCGGTGCCGCGTCCGTCGGTCGGCTCGACGATGCAGGGGATCGGCAGCTCGAAGGCGCGTGCGAACTCGAAGTCGCGCTGGTCGCCCGCCGGTACGGCCATGATCGCGCCGGTGCCGTACCCCATCAGGACGTAGTCGGCGATGAAGACGGGGACCTTCTCGCCGTTGACCGGGTTGGTCGCGTACGAGCCGATGAAGACACCGGTCTTGTCCTTGGCCTCGGCCTGCCGCTCGACGTCCGACTTCGAGGCGGCCTGGGCGCGGTAGGCGGCGACGGCCTCGGTGGGCGTCGCGTGGCCGCCCGTCCAGACGTCGTGGGTGCCCTCGGGCCAGGCGGCCGGGGTCAGCTTCTCGACCAGCGGGTGCTCGGGTGCCAGGACCATGTAGCTGGCGCCGAACAGGGTGTCCGGGCGGGTGGTGAAGACCGTGATGGCCTCGGCGCCCGCGGGGAAGTCGACGCGGGCGCCCTCGGAGCGGCCGATCCAGTTGCGCTGCTGCAGCTTGATGGCCTCGGGCCAGTCCAGCGCGTCCAGGTCGTTCAGCAGCCGGTCGGCGTAGGCGGTGATGCGCATGTTCCACTGGCGCAGCTTGGCCTTGAAGACGGGGAAGTTGCCCCGCTCGGAACGGCCGTCGGCGGTGACCTCCTCGTTCGCCAGTACGGTGCCCAGTCCCGGACACCAGTTGACGGGCGCCTCCGAGGCGTACGCCAGGCGGTACTCGCTCAGGACGTCCGCGCGCTCGGCGGCGGTCAGCTCGTTCCACGCGCGCGCGTGGTCACCCGGTACGGCGCGCTCGCCGCTCTCGAACTGGGCGATCAGGTCGGCGACGGGACGGGCACTGTCCGCCTCCTCGTCGTACCAGGAGTTGAAGATCTGCAGGAAGATCCACTGGGTCCACTTGTAGTAGTCCGGGTCGATCGTGGCGAAGGACCGGCGCTTGTCGTGGCCCAGACCCAGCCGGCGCAGCTGGACCTTCATGTTCTCGATGTTGGCTTCGGTGGACACCCGAGGGTGCGTGCCGGTCTGCACGGCGTACTGCTCGGCGGGCAGGCCGAAGGCGTCGAAACCCAGGGTGTGCAGGACGTTGTGGCCGGTCATGCGCTGGAAGCGGGCGTACACGTCGGTCGCGATGTAGCCCAGCGGATGGCCGACGTGCAGACCCGCACCGGAGGGGTACGGGAACATGTCCATGATGAACTTCTTGGGCCTGGCGGCCAGTTCCGGGTCGTCCGCCAGATCTCCGCTCGGGTTCGGGGCGGAGTACGTGCCCTCGGCGTCCCAGAAGTCCTGCCAGCGTGCCTCGATGTCGGCCGCCATGGCAGCCGTGTAGCGGTGCGGCGCTGCGACCTCGGCGGCAGCGGGGTTCGTCTCGCTCATGGTGTTCAAAGCTCCATCGATCGTCTCTGCCAGCGGCTGGAAATGAAAAATCCCCTCGCACAGGAGGGGACGCCGCGCCGATGCCGACCACGATTCTTCAGTGGTCGGGACTGATCAGCGCGGCTCACTAAGCAGAAGGCGTACGGCACGCATGGCGTCAGGGTACCGCAGCCGTCGAGCGTGCCGCGACGGAGTTCACCGGGTGCGTGGCACCGGGTGCCATACCTGGAACGAGTCCCGGAAGTCCCCACAGGACCCCCACACCTCACCCGCGTGCCTCAGTGGGAAACGTGAGTCGCCACACAGCAATACCTGAACCAGGTTCAAAAATTACTTCGCGTAACAACCCCTATGGGACATCACAACGGCCTCGTAGCCCTTTGGTAACAGCGCAATAACTCAAACCTCGTACTCCTCGGTATGTCTCGACTTAGAGTTCGACGCGGGACCGCCTTCCCGAACCGCTCGGAGTTGCCCCCATGAACCCTCGTAGTAACAGTTCGCTTCCCGCGACCGGCCGTTCGGTCTCCGGGATGGCGACGGCTGCCATGCTGCTGCTCATACCGGTGATCGTGCTGGTCGGCGGTGACTCGGTCCAGGACTTCCTCAACTTCGGTGCCGGCGTCCTGTCGCTGGTCGCCCTCTCCTGCTCGGTGATCTGGGGCCTGGTCGCAACCGACCGGGTATTCCTGAACACCCGTCAGCGACTGATCGCACAGGCCGTGCACCGGACGACCGCCGTCTCCTCGGTCGCCTTCCTCCTGCTGCACGTCTCGGTCAAGCTGGCACTCGACCACGTCACCCTGATCGCCGCGCTGATCCCCTTCAGCCTGGGCGTCACCGGCACCTCAGGTCTCATCGGCATGGGCTCGATGGCCGGCCTGCTCATGATCTTCACGGCCGTCACCGGCGCCCTGCGCAGCCGGTTCGCCTCCCCGGCACCGGTCGCGGCCCGCTGGCGCGCGATGCACATGCTGGCCTACCCGGCCTGGTGCTTCGCGCTGGTCCACGGGCTGTACGCGGGACGCCAGGCGAAGCCGATCTTCACGATCCTCTACGGCCTGTGCCTGCTGGCGGTCATCGCGGCCCTGGCACTGCGCTCGGCGCCCCGCCCGTTCAAGCGCAGGGTGGCCGCCCAGATCATGGCGATCCTGGGTTCCCAGGAGCGACCGGGCCGCGAGGGCCTGGACGCGAGCCGGGCTCGCCTCGGGGAGTCCACCCTGGCGGGCTACGAGAACCAGTCCGCCGGGAGGCCCGCGCGCGGGGACTCCGGGGTGCCCCCGCAGCGCAGCGCGCCCCCCGCCGCGTCGCCGTTCTACGACGCTCCGACCAGCCGCACCATGACCCCCGAACCCTCGCAGGACGGGTTCGCGGCGGCCTACCGCACCCAGACGCCCCCGAGCGCGCAGGACTCGTACATGGACCAGACCGCGCGCATGGACATCCAGGCCACCGAGGCGATGCCGCGGATGGACGGCAGTACGTCGGGCAGCTGGCCGATCCCGTCCCCGCCGCCCGTCGGCGAGGCTCCCGTGTCGGCGTACGACCCCATGGCCGACACCGGATACAACATCCCGGCCTACGGCAATCCGGGCACGGCCGCGTACGGCACGAGTGATATGTACAACACCGGTGAGTCGAATGCCGCCTATGGCACGTACAACGCGAACGACACGTACAACAGCGGTCCCGCCACTGATGCAAACCCCGGTGCTTCCTATGACTTCGACGCACCGGGTTCGGGCGAACCTTGGAACGCGCCTTCCGGAGGCTTTAAGTGAACGAGGCTCTGCCCGACGTACCCGAAGTCCGCGTGGTCGGGCTTCCCCAGCTCACGTCGGGTTTCGACCTTGTCGAGAGACTTGACCTGCCCATGCACCTCAAGGTGCATGGGCCGCTCGAACCGATGGGCGGCGAGCAGCTCGCGCAGCTCGCCGAACGTATTTCCCTCAAGGGCCGCGGCGGCGCGGGTTTCCCCTTCCACAAGAAGCTGCGGTCGGTCGCCGAGACGGCGATCCGCCGCGGTGTGCGGCCGGTCGTCGTCGTCAACGCGAGCGAGGACGAGCCCGCCTGCCGCAAGGACACGGTGCTGGTCAACCGTGCCCCGCACCTGATCCTGGACGGCGCCCTGCTGTGCGCGGAAGCCATGGGCGCCCGCACCCTCGTCATCGGGGTGACACGTGAATCCACCCAGCGTTCCATGGAGGCCGCGCTCGCCGAGCGCGGCCTGAACAACGGCCGCCGATCGGCCCTCCGCGCGCGCGTGCAGCGCAATCCCATCCGCATGGTCACCGGCGCCGCCGCCTCACTGATCCGTTCCATCGACGGCGGCCCGGCGATCCCGCCCGGCCGCAAGATCAGCGCCTCGCAGAGCGGCGTCGGCGGCGCACCCACCCTGCTGTCCAACGCCGAGACGTACGCCCAGCTGGCGATCGCCGCCCGCATGGGGGCCGAGCGCTACTGCAACACCGGCCTGTACGACGAGCCGGGCACGGTCATGCTCACGGTCTCCGGAGCGGTCGCCCGCCCCATGGTGATCGAGGTGCCGACGGGCGTCCCGCTGCGCTACGTCCTCCAGCTCGCCGGCGCCCCGCCGGTCCCGCAGGGGGTGCTGACCGGCGGCTACCACGGCAAGTGGATCGACGCAGCGACGGTCAACGAGGCGATCGTCTCGCGCAACTCCCTGGACGCGGTGGGCGGTGCGCTCGGCGCCGGCGCGATCCTGCCGATCAGCCAGGACACCTGCCCGCTGGGCGAGTCCCTGCGCGTGGCCCAGTGGCTGGCCGAGGAGAGCGCCGGGCAGTGCGGCCCCTGCTACCTCGGTCTGCCCGCCGCGGCGCGCGGTATGGCGGACATCCTCAACGGCGGCGGCCCGGCCGCCCTGGAGGCCGTCAAGCAGGTCGCCAAGTCCGTGAAGCGGCGCGGCGCGTGCTCGCATCCGGACGGCTCGGCGATGTTCCTGGAATCGACCATCAAGGCGTTCACGGACGACCTCGCCGCCCATGTCCTCGGAAACGGCTGCGGAAGGCCCGTAGAGGGCGTTCTGCCGCTCTTCGAGGGCGGTCAGACCCCCACGGGCATCCCGGGCGGCCAGGCGGAGGAGGAGAGCGGCCCCAGCCGTCAGAAGATCTACGTCGACTGGACCCTCTGCCGGGGCCACGGCCTGTGCGCCGACATCCTCCCGGAGGTCTTCGAACTGGGCGCCGACGGCTTCCCGACCGTCGCGCAGGCGAAGGTGCCCCGGTACGCGGAGGCGAAGGCGCTCCGCGCCGTGCGTCGCTGCCCGGCGCTGGCGCTGCGTCTTGAGGAGGACACCAAGGCCTCGGCCCCGGACCGGCTGCCGGTCCTCTCCCAGCGCGGTGGCAGGGGCCGCCGCGCCCTCGGCAGCGGTCGCTGAGACACGCGGGAGACACCCGGAGACACGCGAGAGCAACCACGGCGGGCCACTCGGATCGGTCGAGTCGCCCGCCGTTCGAGTTCCCCGTGCACTCTGCGTACGCACAACGACGAAGGCGGGCCATCCTGTTCGGATGACCCGCCTTCGACTTCTGTGGAGCTAAGGAGAATTGAACTCCTGACCTCCTGCATGCCATGCAGGCGCTCTACCAACTGAGCTATAGCCCCTCGCGGTGTTCCGCCAGGTTTCCCCGGCGGCGACGCCAACATTACCGGTCCCCCGGTGCAGCACCAAATCGTTTCCGTCGCCCCCCCGTCGTCCCCCGGCAGGGGTGCCGGGGGTCAGGCCGTGACGAACGAGTAGAACCGTTTGAGGGTGCAGTGCTCCTCGAGGAGCCGCCCGTAGATCGGCTCGCCCTCCAGCTCACGGTAGGTCTCGATCGGGTCGCCTTTTATGATCAGCGCCCGCGCGCATTCCTCGCACCAGTACTGGTAGTCGTGGTTCACCGGCTCCATGTCACGGACGATGGGCGTACCACTGCCGCACCAGTCGCATTTCCTCCTGTGTGCACCCATCGATCAGCTCCAGCTGTGGCCGCAGGCCGTGCACACGTAGGAAACGCCACCGTTGTCACCGAGCACCTGGGCGACATGGCCGGAACCGCAGGAAGGACAGCTGAGACGGGTTCTTCTGCCCCGTATGACCGCCGCATCAGGGAGGTGACCGACCTCCCTGAGGATGCTCGCAGGCATCGCAACTCCCTCCCGTCGGGCCGCGCCCCCTTCCGGCCGTTTGATTCTGCCACGGCCGGGCCAATACGGTCAGCGACGCCTTCGTACCAGTCCGGACACGGCACCCACCGAGGCCGTCGGAGCCGGTGCGAACGCGCACACAAGTAGAGCTTCCGGAGAGGTATACGCCTCCGGGCCCCCAAGTGACTCAAGCAGGGCGAACGAAAAATCCCGCCCCCCGGAGGGGGCGGGACCTTGATCAACCGACCATCTACTGTGGAGCTAAGGAGAATTGAACTCCTGACCTCCTGCATGCCATGCAGGCGCTCTACCAACTGAGCTATAGCCCCGTCTGTTCTTCCCGCCCGGCGGGGCGAACAAGAAGAACTTTAGCCTGCGGCCTGCCGGAAAGTGAAATCCGGGTCAGTCGTCGTCACCGAGCACCGGCTCGGGCAGTGTGCCGGCGTTGTGCTCGAGCAGACGCCAGCCGCGGGCGCCCTCGCCGAGGACGGACCAGCAGCAGTTGGAGAGACCGCCGAGGCTCTCCCAATGGCGGGATTCCAGGCCGAGCAGGCGCCCAATGGTGGTCCGGATGGTGCCACCGTGACTGACGACCACAAGGGTGCCGTTCTCGGGGATTTTCTCGGCGTGCCGCAGCACCACGGGGGCGGCACGGTCGGCGACCTCGGTCTCCAGTTCACCGCCGCCTCGGCGGATCGGCTCACCACGCTTCCACGCGGCGTACTCGTCGCCGTGGCGGCCGATGATCTCCTCGTGCGTCAGCCCCTGCCAGACGCCCGCGTACGTCTCCCGCAGGCCCTCGTCGTGCGTCACCGTGAGGTCGGTGAGCTCGGCGAGTTCGCGCGCCGTGTCGGCCGCGCGCCGGAGGTCGGAGGCGACGATCGCGTCGGGCTTCAGGGAGGCGAGCAGCCGGGCGGCGCGGCGCGCCTGACCGATGCCGGTCTCGGTGAGCTCGACGTCGGTGGTGCCCTGGAAGCGCCGCTCCACGTTCCACGACGTCTGGCCGTGGCGCCACAGGATGAGGCGTCGGCCCTGGCCCGGCTTGCGGCCGGTCCCAGTGGACGAGGGTGCGGTCACCGCAGACCTCCGAAGTCGGCGGGGTCCTCCTCGGCCTGGAGCTTGGCGTGCTCGGCGGCCTTGCCGCGGGTGGCCTTGGCGTCGGCGGGCAGTTCCAGCTCGGGGCAGTCCTTCCAGAGCCGCTCCAGGGCGTAGAAGACGCGCTCCTCGCTGTGCTGGACGTGGACGACGATGTCGACGTAGTCCAGGAGCACCCAGCGGGCCTCGCGGTCACCCTCGCGGCGGACCGGCTTGATGCCGAGTTCCTTGCCGAGCCGCTCCTCGATCTCGTCGACGATCGACTTGACCTGGCGGTCGTTGGGTGCGGAGGCCAGCAGGAAGGCGTCCGTGATCGACAGCACGTCGCTGACGTCGTAGGCGATGATGTCGTGCGCGAGCTTGTCGGCAGCCGCCTGCGCGGCGGCGGAGATGAGCTCGATGGAACGGTCAGTGGCGGTCACTACAAGGCTTTCGGTCGGCGGTCGGGAACCCGTACGGGTTTACCCAAGGGTCTCACGGACCGCCGACGCCACCCCACGTCATTACGGGATCACACCCCGGGCACCCAATGAGGGCCCGGGGTGTGCGCGGTCACGAGGTCGGCTTGTAGTCCTGGCCGAGGATCACGGAGACGTCCGCGTTCGAGGAGACGGTGCCCTTCTTGACCGCGCTCGTGGGCAGCCCCAGGGTCTTGGCGGTCTCGACGGCGTTCTCCTTGTCGGCGGCGTCGCCATAGGTGACCAGGGAGGTGGCGCGCGCGGTGTCGGCCGTACCGGCCTCCAGGAAGGTGAAGCCACCGTTCAGGAGGATCACGCGGGCCTTCTCGGTGTCGCCCTTGTCGCCGGTGGCGTTCTGGACGGAGACCCGGACCGCGGCGTCCTTGTCGGGGCTCTTGGCGGTGCCGCCGAGCACGGTCTTCACGACCGAGGAGTCGGCCTGGGCGCTCAGGGTGCCGTCGCCCTTGACCGGCAGCAGCGCTGTCTTGTAGTCGCCGCCCTTGGCGAGGTCGGCGAGCCTGGCGAGGAAGCTGCCGAGGTCCTTGTCGGTCAGCGAGGGGTCGAGGATCTGCGCCAGCGTCTGCACGGTGACCGTCGCCGCCTGCGCGTCGGAGGAGAGCTTGCGCAGCACTCCCTGTATGACCTGCCCGAACCGCTCCAGTTGGGCGTCCTGGGCCTCGCCGGGGGCGAGGTAGGTGGCGTAGGCGACGGCCATCTTGCCGCTGAGGGTCTGGGCCTCGCCCTTCTTCACCAGGGGCGCCTCGCCCTTCTTGGCAGCCGGGTCGGGTACGTCCGTGTTGGTGTCGATGTCGATGTTGCCGACCAGTTCGACGAGGTTCTGCAGGTAGGGGGTGTCGAGCCGCCAGGTGCCCTCGATGTCGGTGCCGAGGACGGTGTCGAGCGCGTCGCGTGTCCCGGAGGAGCCGTCGTCGTCGACGGACTTGGCGAGCGTCGTCGTGGTGCCGTCGTCGTCGGTCAGAGCGAGCGAGTTGGGCAGCAGGACCGTGGTGCCCTGCTTGGTGGTGGCGTTGTCGACGAGCAGCACCGTGGAGGTGCCGCCCTTCTTGGTGTTGTGCAGGTGGACGACGACGACGTCCCGTTTCTGGGGCCCCGCGGTGGTGGCCCCGCCGGTCCCGCTGTCCGTGGACGATGCCCCCGGCAGCTTCCCGGCGTACCAGAGGTAGCCGACCCCGCCCACCGCCACCAGGGCGAGGACGACGATCAGGGCGATGGCGCGACCGCGGGCGCGGCGCTTGGCCTCCTCGCGGCGCTCGCTGCGGTTCTCGGTGAAGTCCAGCCAATCGATGACGTCCTCGGAGTCACCGGTGGGCTCCTCGACGAAGGCGAACTGCTGGGTGCTGTAGGCGCCTTCACCCTGGTCCTGCGAGGCGTCCTGGGCCCCCTGGACCCGTGGCAGGTCCCCGTCCGCCGGACCGCCCTGCTGCGGGACGTAGGCGGTCGGTGCTGCCTGCGCGGTCCGGGCCGTCGGCACCGACGGCGGTGCCTGCTCGGCGACCCGGGGCTGCTGCCCGCTGTTCGCCGGCTGCCCGTAGGGGTCGTACCCGGTGGCCGTGGCCGGGTTCCCGGCGCCGTACGGGTCGTAGGACGGGGTGGGCTGCTGCTGCCCGGTCGCGTACGGGTCGTAGCCGTACCCCTCGTATCCCTGCTGCTGTGGGGTCGGCTGCGCGTACGGGTCGTACGGCTGCGGGTTCGGCTGTGCCTGCTGCTGTTGCTGGTACTGCTGCTGGGGTGGCGGCACCTGCTGGTACACAGGCCGGCCGTAGTCGTCGTAGCCGGCGAGCTCGTACTGCTGGTCGCCGTCGTACCCCGAGTCGTGTCGGTCGTTCACCGGTGCCCCTCTCGGCTCAGTCGCCGCGGTACAGCTCGCGCTTGTCGATGTAGCGCACCACACCGTCCGGAACCAGATACCAGACCGGGTCGCCCTTGGCGACCCTCGCACGGCAGTCTGTGGACGAGATGGCCAGGGCGGGAACCTCGACGAGCGAGACACCGCCCTCCGGGAGTCCGGGGTCGGTCAGGGTGTGGCCGGGCCGGGTGACTCCGATGAAGTGCGCGAGGGAGAACAGTTCGTCGGCATCGCGCCAGGTGAGGATCTGGCCGAGCGCGTCGGCGCCCGTGATGAAGAACAAGTCCGACTCGGGGTTGAGCGCGCGCAGGTCGCGCAGGGTGTCCGTGGTGTACGTCGGCCCACCGCGGTCGAGGTCGATGCGGCTGACCGAGAACTGCGGGTTCTCGGCGGTCGCGATGACCGTCATCAGATAGCGGTCCTCGGCCGGCGACACACTGCGGTCGGTCTTCTGCCACGGCTGTCCGGTCGGTACGAACACCACCTCGTCGAGGTGGAACTGCGCGGCGACCTCACTGGCCGCCACGAGGTGTCCGTGGTGGATCGGATCGAATGTCCCGCCCATGACACCGAGGCGGCGCTTGCCGGGGCTCGACGGACCGTTGCCGAGCACGCGCCGGAGCCCCGGACGGCTCTTCGCGTCGTGCGCCGGACGGTCGCCGGCGTTGTCCGCCGGACCGGTAGGCATGTCCTGCTCTCCCATGCGGCAGACCCTACCGGCCCGGCCCGAGGGCACCGGCCGCGGTGTCCGAACCCTCCCGGAACCGACTCAGCGGTCGCGGTTGAAGCGGGTGGTGACCCACAGCAGGAGCAGCAGGATGAAGAGGGCGCCGCCACCGGTGAGGTAGGGGCTGAGGCTCTCGTGGTTGCCGCCGTGCTCCTCGCCCTCGGCTGCGAGGGTGACCAACTGGGCTGCGGTGCTGTGGAGGCTCATCTTCGGCAGGACCTATCCGGTGAGGGCGGGATAACGACGTCGGCTCATGGTAAGCGTGCCCTGCGACGAGGATCACGCCGACTCCGCCGACAGGCCCGGGGAGGGGCCGGCGGGGGAACTTCCGGCCCGTCTCAGTCGTCCTTCTGCCTGTACCCCCGCAGCAGGAACCACGCGGTCAGGATGCAGCCGAAGAACATCACGATCAGCACGACCCGGAGCAGATCGCCGGATCCCTGCTTCTCGGCGGCGCTCGCGGCCTCGGTGATCCAGTCGGTTACGGGGGTGTGGTCCATCGGATCGCTCCTTAGGGTGTGCTGCCCCGCCACGGTATCTCCGCCTAGGCTGGACTCCGCTTCGGGGGGCACATAGGGCAATCAGACGCGTGGGGGAACACATGTCCGACGACAGCCGTGACAGCAACAGTCAGGGGCCCGAGGGCCACGAGAACGTGCCCGGGAGACAGCGCACCCGCTTCCCGGGGATCTCCTCGCGGGCCTACGAACACCCGGCCGACCGCTCCGCCCTGGTCGCCCTGCGCAAGCTGAGCGGGTTCGACACCGTCTTCAAGGCGCTCAGCGCGCTGCTTCCGGAGCGCAGTCTGCGGCTGCTGTTCCTGTCCGACTCCGTGCGCGTCTCGGACCAGCAGTTCGTCCATCTCGACGCCATGCTGCGGGATGCCTGCCAGATCCTGGACCTGGAGAAGGTCCCGCCGATGTACGTCAACCAGGACCCGCAGCCCAACGCGATGTGCATCGGTCTGGACGATCCGATCATCGTCGTCACGACCGGCCTCGTCGAACTGCTCGACGAGGAGGAGATGCGGGCGGTCATCGGGCACGAGGTCGGACACGCCCTCTCCGGGCACTCCGTCTACCGGACCATCCTGCTCTTCCTGACCAACCTGGCCGTCCGCGTCGCCTGGATCCCGCTCGGCAACCTCGCGATCATGGCGATCGTCACCGCTCTGCGCGAGTGGTTCCGCAAGTCGGAGCTGTCCGCCGACCGCGCGGGACTGCTCGTCGGCCAGGACCTCAAGGCGTCCATGCGCGGCCTGATGAAGATCGCCGGCGGCAACCATCTGCACGAGATGAACGTGGACGCGTTCCTCGCCCAGGCGGAGGAGTACGAGGCGGGGGGCGACCTGCGCGACTCCGTGCTGAAGATCCTCAACGTCCTGCCCCGTACTCATCCCTTCACCACCGTGCGCGCCGCCGAGTTGAAGAAGTGGGCGGAGTCCCGCGACTTCCAGCGGATCATGGACGGCCACTACCCGCGCCGCACGGAGGACAAGGACACCTCGGTGTCCGGCTCCTTCCGTGAGTCGGCGGCGAGCTACGCGAGCAACGTCAAGAACTCGAAGGACCCGCTGATGAAGCTGGTCTCCGACATCGCCGGCGGGGCGGGCGACCTCGGCGGGCGGGTCCGGCGCGGCTTCGGCGGACAAGGCAACCCGGCGCCCGGCGACTCCACCCCGCCCAACGACCAGCCCCCTCGCGACGACGCCTGACAAGCGCTCCAGGAGGCTCGCCGGCCGCCGGCCTGACCGGTCACACCTTCGGCTGCGCTCCTGCCGCCAGTGAGCCGCACAGCGCCGTCGCACCGCCCGTCGCGTACGGATCCGTGCCGGCGGGCCCGCCCGCCTTGGCGGTCTGGCCGGCCAGCAGCGGGCGGAAGTGGTTCGAGGAGTCCTCGGCGCAGGACAGCGGTCCGGCCTGGACGTAGGAGACGACCAGCCGGACCTGGTGCATGCGCAGGTCGTCGCGGTCGAAGCTGAAGTGCAGCTCGCGCCGGACGGTGAACAGGGACGCCTTCGCCCGCTCCCCGGCGCCGGTCGGGCGCACCGCGTACACGAAGGTGTGGTCGGCCACGACCTCCAGGGTCGCCGAGTCGGTCTCGGTGGCCCGCAGGGTGCCCCGTACGCGGATCCTGTCGTCGGCCAGCTGGGCGCGGGAGGGGTCGAAGCGGACCAGCCAGCCGGTGGGCGCGTGCCTGCCGTCGGCGGTCGGCTGATCGAAACTCTGGTCGAACTGGTCGAGTTGGTCGGGATCGAGCATCACCCGCACGGCTCGGACCTCGCCGCCGGCGAGCACCTCCGGATAGAGCGAGGACTCGACCAGATAGTCCTTGGCGGCGGTCAGGGCGGTCACGACCTGACTGTCCGAGAAGTGCTCGGTGCGTCGCGTGGCGGGCAGTGAGATGCCCTCGGCGCCTATGCCGAACTGGGCCGCCGGACTGTGCTCGAACAGTTGTTCAGGATCGGTGGCGCCGGGCACGGCGCCCTGCGGCGCGAGGGGGATGACGGTCATCCGCAGCGGCTCCGGGGCCGACTCGGCGACCGGGCTCTGGTAAGGATTCCGTACGCCCATGTAGATCGCGGTGCCGAAGGCGACGGCGATCAACAGCACGAGGGTCAGCGCCTGCCAGGACAGCCCCCGGTGCCGGGGCTGGCGACGGCGTACGGCCGGTGCGTGGTCGTCCAGACGCTCCTGCGCGGAGAACTCCTGGAGCCGGGCAGCGCGGACGAACGACTCGTCGAAGACGACGGATCGGTACTCGTCCTCGCCGCCACCAGGGGCAGCCTCGGGTGTCCCCTCAGGTGGGTCTCCTGGTCCGCCCATACCTTCAGAGTAGGTCTCCCGAAGCCTCGGTAAACGCGCCGCTGCTCGACAGTTCTGACAGGTTCCCACCAGGAAGGGACAGGGCGCGGGTGCATTCGGGTCAGGGAGTGCGGGGGAACGCGGACACGGCCGGCCGGGAGTAGTCGGCCGAGGCCGAAGGTGTCGTCTTTCCGCCCTGCTCGAGATTGGTCGAGGCGGGCGGCGGCACCTGCTCCTCGCGGCTGGAGGACGCCCCCCGGTAGACCGCCGTGAAGGCCAGCGCGACCATGCCGATCCCCATCACGAGGGCGAGCATCCAGGCCACGGGGCGGTGCCAGCGGGAGACCTGTTTGCCGTGCGTGCCCGGAGCGCCGTAGCGGCCCTCCAGGATGTCGGCGTCGTCCAGGTCGTGGAGATCCCGGCCGTGGCCGTAGTAGGCGGGGTCGTCGGGCCCGAAGGAGTCGTCGTGGCGCTCGTCTCTGAGGCCTCTGGCGTGCGCCCGGCGGGCCTCGGCCTCGGAGGCCTCCGCTCTCGCCTGCGCGGCGGCAAGGAGGCGTTCGACGGCGGTCGGCTCGTGCACCACGGCCGCCTGTACGAAGGCCTCGTCGAAGACCACGGAGGCGAACTCTTCGTCCGACACCCCGCGGTCGTGGTCGTCGTCGGGCTCCCAGCCGTCAGGGAAGAACGGCGTGCCCCCCACGTCCTCCGGCACGGATCCAGAGTAGACCGGGGGTGTCAATTTGGGCAGACGGTAGGGAAATTCAGCTACTGGATGAGATGCGTTTCATTCGTCGTCGGCCGCCGTCGCCCGCGCCGGCCCGCCGGGGCACAGCGCCGGGCGTACGCCCGCCGTCCGCCGGGCGCCCCGGCGGACGACCCGCGACCATGCCTCTCAGCGGCGGATATGCCCGTCGCCGGTGACGATGTACTTGGTGCTGGTCAGCTCCGGCAGCCCCATCGGGCCGCGCGCGTGCAGCTTCTGCGTCGAGATGCCGATCTCCGCGCCGAAACCGAACTGACCGCCGTCGGTGAAGCGCGTCGAGGCGTTGACGGCGACCGTCGTCGAGTCGACCAGCTGGGTGAAGCGGCGGGCGGCCTGCTGCGAGGTCGTCACGATCGCCTCGGTGTGCCCGGAGGTCCACAGCCGGATGTGGTCGACGGCCCGCTCCAGCGAGTCGACGACGGCTGCGGCGATGTCGTACGACAGGTACTCGGTCTCCCAGTCCTCCAGGGTCGCCTCGACCACCGTGGCCTTCGAGTCCTTCGCGTACGCCAGCACCCGCTCGTCGGCGTGCACGGTGACCCCGGCCTCCGCCAGCGCGTCCAGGGCGCGCGGCAGGAACTCGGGGGCGATGTCCTGGTGGACGAGGAGGGTCTCGGCGGAGTTGCAGACGCTCGGGCGCTGGGCCTTGGAGTTGATCAGGATCTCGATCGCCATGTCGATGTCGGCCTGCGCGTCCACGTACACATGGCAGTTGCCCGTGCCGGTCTCGATGACGGGGACGGTCGACTCCTGGACGACGGTCCGGATCAGGGAGGCGCCGCCGCGCGGGATGAGTACGTCGACCAGGCCACGGGCGCGCATCAGTTCCCGTACGGATTCGCGGCCCTCGCCGGGTACGAGCTGCACGGCGTCGGCGGGCAGGCCGGCTCCGCCGACGGCGTCGCGCAGCACCCGGACCAGGGCGGTGTTCGACTCGTGCGCCGAGGACGAGCCGCGCAGCAGCACCGCGTTGCCGGACTTCAGGCAGAGGGCGGCGGCGTCGACCGTCACGTTCGGGCGGGCCTCGTAGATGATGCCGACGACGCCCAGCGGGACGCGGACCTGGCGCAGGTCGATGCCGTTGGGGAGCGTGGACCCGCGGACGACCTCGCCGACCGGGTCGGGCAGCGCCACCACGTCCCGGACGTCGGAGGCGATCGCGCGCACCCGCTCCGGGGTGAGCGTCAGCCGGTCGATGACCGTCTCGCTGGTGCCGGCCTCCCGCGCGCGGGCGATGTCCTTGGCGTTGGCCTCGACGATTTCGCTCGTACGGACCTCCAGCGCGTCCGCGACGGCGAGGAGCGCGTCGTCCTTCTCGGCCCGCGGCAGGGGGGCGAGGTCAGCGGCGGCGGACTTGGCACGGTAGGCGGCCTGTGTGACCGGGGACATCGAGTCGTACGGCGAAAGCGTGGGCATGAGGAAAGCGTAGTGCGCCGGGCGGAACCGTCCAGCGGCTATCCCAAACCCCGAGACAGGCCCCCGAGACCCCGCAAGGAGACCCCTCAAATCCGCCGGACGGCCCCTAGAAGGGGTGGACGCCCACCGGGGTCGCCGGCAGGGGGCCGAAGCCCTCGGCGATGCGGTAGTGGTAGGTCTCACGGTCGATGACTTCCAGGCCGACGATCTCCCAGGGCGGCAGCTTCGCGGTCTGGCGGTGCTCGCCCCACAGCCGCAGGGCGACGGCCGCGGCGTCGTGCAGATCGCGGGCCTCCTCCCAGTAGCGGATCTCCGCGTGGTCGTTGGCGTATCTGCTGGTCAGCAGGAAGGGGTGGTCGTGGGCGAGCTGTTCCAGACCGCGCCGGACCTCCTTCAGCGGAGCCTCGGCGCCGGAGACGCTGAGCGTCACATGCCACAGACGCGGCATGTCCTTCGGCTCCTCGAACGCCTCCTCGAAGTGGGCGCCCGCCGCGACGCTGGTCAGGGCGCGCTCCTCGCCCACCTTGCGGGAGGCGCTTCCACCGCGGGACGTCGCCGCCCCAGGGCGCACTCGTCTCACGGCGGCCTCCTTTACCCGATGGTCGTGCGGAATCTCCCTGAAACAGAGAGAAGCAGGTGCGCACGCTTCATGGGGCACTTTTGCGGAACGTCCACCTCACGGCGGGCGGATTTGCGGGGCGTTCCCCCTGTTTTCGGCCTTTGCGGGACTGAAGTAAAAGGAGGTGAAAGGAGACGGCCGACGCGCCCCAGGGCTGCAGGGCTGCAGGGCTGCAGGGCTCAGGGGTTCAGGATGACCAGGTCGTCCCGGTGCACGACCTCGCGCTCGTACGCGGGGCCCAGTTCGCGGGCCAGTTCGCGCGTCGAGCGGCCGATCAGCTGCGGGATCTCCTTGGCGTCGAAGTTGACGAGCCCGCGTGCGACGGCGCGGCCCGCGCTGTCGCACAGCTCGACCGGGTCACCGGCGACGAACTCGCCCTCGACGGCGGCGATCCCGGCCGGCAGCAGCGACTTCCGCCCCTGGACGACCGCGCGCACGGCGCCGTCGTCGAGGCTGAGCGAGCCCTGCGGGGTGGAGGCGTGCTGGAGCCAGAGCAACCGGTCGGCGGAGCGCCTGCCGGTGGCGTGGAAGTAGGTGCCCGTGTCCCGGCCGGCGAGGGCGTCGGCGGCGTGCACCGCGCTGGTCAGGACCACCGGGATACCGGCGGCGGCGGCGATCCGGGCGGCCTCGACCTTGGTGACCATGCCGCCGGTGCCGACGCCGGCCTTGCCCGCACTGCCGATGTCGACCTGGGCGAGGTCCGCCGGGCTCCGCACCTCGGCGATCCGTGACGTGCCGGGTTTGCTGGGGTCGCCGTCGTACACACCGTCGATGTCGGACAGCAGCACGAGAAGGTCGGCCCGTACGAGGTGGGCGACAAGGGCCGCGAGGCGGTCGTTGTCGCCGAAGCGGATCTCGTCCGTGGCGACGGTGTCGTTCTCGTTGACGACCGGGAGGGCGCCCATCGCGAGGAGCTTGTCGAGGGTGCGCGAGGCGTTGCGGTGGTGGGCGCGGCGGCTGGTGTCGTCGGAGGTCAGGAGCACCTGGCCGACCCGGATGCCGTGCCGGGCGCAGGAGGCGGTGTAGCGGGCGATGAGGAGCCCCTGCCCGACGCTGGCGGCGGCCTGCTGACGGGCCAGGTCCTTGGGGCGCCGACGCAGACCGAGCGGGGCGAGGCCGGCGGCGATGGCGCCGGAGGAGACGAGAACGATCTCCTTCTCACCGCCGCTGCGGCTGGTGGCGAGGACGTCGACGAGCGCGTCGACCCGGTCGGCGTCGAGGCCGCCGGCCGCCGTGGTCAACGACGAGGAACCCACCTTGACGACAATCCTGTGAGCCCCTGCGACGGCCTGCCTTGCCCCTGCCACCTGCGTGCTGTCCCCTCGGTCGTCCGGCGCGGATCGTCCGGCTGCGCTGACGCGCAATTTACGCGAACAGGAGCGGGGGTGTGCGTCGGTCCAGTGGGCGGACGGCGGATCTCACCGCCGATCCGCGCCTGCCGGGGCCCCGTCCGCGGAGGGCATCTCCCCGCATCACCCCCGGTCGCAGTGCCTGCGGGGACATCGGCGGCCCGAGCGTGGACCGGAGCCCGCCCACCCGACCGGGCGCCGTGGGCCTGCGCGCCCTGCCGGCCCGCGCGCGCAGGGGCCGCGCCCCGGCGCTCGCGCCCCCTCAGGTGCGCGCGGTCGCCGCCGCCTGCCGCTTCTGCCCCGCGTTGCGTGTCTCGGCCTTCACCGCGAGGTCCGCCGTCGCGGTGTTGAACTGCTCGATGGACGGCGGCTCGTCGGGCCCGAGCAGATACCGCTTGAGCTCCGCCCGCTCACCGGCCAGCGGATCGGCCGCCGGGTCGCGCACCGCGTCCAGCAACTGCCCCAGTTCCGCGGCGCTGTTGGAGAGGATCACGGCGGCTCGTACGGCGGTGTTCTGCCGCTTGAACTCCTCCGCGCCCAGCGCCGCCGAGTCCGACACGGCGTACGGCTTGCCGCTGGCGATGAAGTCGGAGACCACGCTGGAGATGTCGGAGACCATCGCGTCGGACACGTTGAAGCAGTCGTACAGCCGTGGCTCGGCGCCCGTGACGACCCGGTGCTCCCCGGCGCCGAACGAACGCCAGTACGCGTCGTTCCACTCGGTGCGCAGCTTCGCGATCTCCTCGTGCCGCTCCACGTCGACCACCCCGTCCCGGGTCGCCTCCGCCTCGTCGCCCTTCTCACCGGCGGGCCCGGCCAGCTCGGCGAGCCGTGCCTCGATACGGGCGAGGTCGGCCTTGGCGCCCGTCTGCTCGCCGAGGTCGCCCAGGAAGCGCGGGTCGGCGGCCCGCTCCACCGCGGCCTTCTCGACGAGCGCGGTGATCCGCTCGTGCGCGGCCCTGGCCTCGTCGCTGCGGGTGCCGGTGAAGGGGTGCGGCTTGTACAGCACCCGGACCGGCGGGTCCGCCCACACCAGCTCGCGCACGATGTTCTCACCGGCGAGCAGGAGGGAGGTGTTGCCGGGATCGTCGTCCCAGCCCTCCCAGGTGGGCGCGTACAGGACGGTCGGGATACGGGCTCCGGGCGCCCCCTGCGACCCGCGGATGGGCGCCAGTTGGGGTCGCCCGACCTCGACGATGTCCTCGTCCCTGACCCCCACGTCGGCGATCGCGTACCGGTCGCGCCCGGCTCGCCCGGCGACCCACACCTCGTCGTAGGCCTTGCTGAACGGGTTCACGCTGGCGATCTTGTCGCTGTCGCCGTGCCCGATGAAGACGTGCTTCATGGTCGGTACGCGCAGCAGGTGGATGTTCTTGCCGACGTTCGCCGCGTAGAGCGCGACCCGGACCGTGCGCAGGTCCAGGTTCATCAGATGGATGCCGCCGGGCACACAGATGACGGGGACGGTCGTGGGCGCGAGGTTCTGCAGTATGACGCGTTCCCTGAGGACGATCAGCGGCCGGGTGTCCAGCTGCTCCATCGTCTCCAGCCACATGTTGACCTGGTACGCCGAGTCCTTGGAGCCGGAGAAGTACAGCACCGTCTGCGGCCGGTACTCGCGCAGCCACGCGTCCGTCGCCGCCAGCACCGTCTCCGCGTCCGGCGGGATGCGGCGCCCCCGGACGTAGGGTGCGAGGGCGACGACGTACAGGAACGCCAGTCCGAGGGTGACGCCGACGCCGGTCATGCCGAACACCGTCGAGCCGGTCTCGGTGGTGATGAGGATGCCGGTCAGCGCGGCCAGGTCGAGGTGGAGCATCTTCTCGGTGGAACGGTCCAGCAGGAAGCGCGGCGGGGCGTCGGGGATGGCGATGCGCGAGGCCAGGTCGACGTTGCGGGTGGCGACCGGCATCCGGCGGCGGTTGCGGATCAGCGTGATCAGGGCGCCGTGCGGGGCCTGGAAGCCGTAGAAGGCGATGAAGCAGGCGATCGCCGCGTAGAAGATCATGCTTCGCGAGAGGTCCGCGCGGGCCAGCAGCAACAGCACCAGCAGTTCCCGTAGCAGGAACCGGATGGAGACTCCCGCCCGCACCTTGCTGAGGCGGTTGACCAGATAGCTGCCCCGACGGTGGAGATAGTGGTCCGCCAGATAGGTCACTGCGGCGGCGACGGCGAAGGCGGGCACGCTCGGGAGGAGCGCGGCCAGCATGAGACAGGGGAAGCCCAGCATCATGAGGACCGCCGCGGCCAACTCGGCCGGGCTGCCCACCCGGGCGACGCGAATAGCAGTGGAGATCAAGGAGAACCTGTATCTGGGAAAGTCCCGGGAAAATCTGGGAATTGCTCGGGAAGTAATCAGGAATTTGCTGGGTGACGGTCCGGCGGTTGTTGTGAATACGGTGTGGAATTTACGCCAGGTCGTCGTTCTGCCGGTCGAGGACGCCGGCGAGTGCCTGTTCGAAGCCGGAGGCCCGGCCGGCCGCGGCTGTCGGGTCCTGCTGGCGGACGTCGATGACATGCCCGGTCAGCTCGGACAGCAGCACGTCCAGCGAGGTACGGGCCACCGCCTCGGAGGACAGCAGCGAACCCGCGGGCTCCTGGCCGAAGGCCTTGGTGCGCATCGGCGTGGCCGTGCGCTCCGGGTTGACGCAGTTGACGCGGACCCCATCACCTGCCCATTCGTCGGACAGGGCCTGGGTGAGGTTCACCATCGCGGCCTTGGTGGAGGAGTAGAGGCTGTACTCGGCCCGGCCGCGCGTGTAGCTGCTGGAGGTGTAGAGCAGCAGCTGCCCCTTGGTCTCGGCGAGGTACTTGTAGGCCGAACGGGCGATCTGCACGGGGGCGAGGTAGTTGACCTTCAGCGCTTCCTCGATGGTCGCGTTGTCGGTCTCGGCGAGCTTGCCGATCCGCAGCACGCCGGCCGTGTTGATGACGTAGTCGATGCGCCCGGTCTCGGAGTACGCCTTGGACAGCGCGTCGTCGACCTCCTCCGGGTTCTCGACGTGCGTGCCCGTGGTGGAGCGCCCGAGGGCGTACACCTTGGCCCCGTACCCCTCGGCCAGCACGGCGATGTCCTTGCCGATGCCGTAGGACCCGCCGAAGACGACGAGCGTCCTGCCGGTGAGCAGCTCACGGTAGGCCTCCTCGCTCATCTGTTCAGGCGTGGCGGCGGAGGCGAGCTGGAAGAGCTTGTCGGCGATGAAGACGTCGACGGGCTGGGTGACCTTCATGTTGTACTCGTCGCCCGCGACGACATGGATCGGTACGTCCGGCAGATACCGGAGTACGACCGAACAGTCGTCCGTGGCCTGGAAGTTGGGGTCGCCGGCCGCGACCTCGTAGGCCCGCCGGATGGTCGACAGCTTGAACGCCTGGGGCGTCTGACCGCGCCGCAGCCGTGAGCGGTCGGGAATCTCGGTGATGAACTCACCGTCCTCGCCGTGCGTGCGCGTGACGATGATCGTGTCGGCGGAGGGAATGGCGACGTCGACGGCCTGGTAACGCTCCAGGGCGATCACACAGTCGTTGATGACCCGCTGGGACAGCAGCGGCCGTACGGCGTCGTGGAACAGGACGTTGCGGTCCTCACCCTCGGCGAGCCCCTCCCCCAGGGCCGCGATGGCGGCCTCGGTGGTGTCGTTGCGGGTGGCACCACCCTCGATGATCCGGGTGACCTTCTTGAATCCGGCCTTGGCGACGATCTTCTCGACGTCCGGCACATAGCCCGGGGCCATCAGGACGATCACGTCGTCGATCGAGTCCGCGTGCTCGAAGGTGCTGAGGGTGTGCTCGATGACCGCCTTGCCCGCGATCTTCAGCAACTGCTTCGGAATCGACAGACCCACCCGCTGACCGGTGCCGCCCGCGAGGACGACGGCGGTGGTGCGGGGCTTGGCTTTGTGCTGGGACACGGGCGACCTACCTCGGGGCAACGGAGAACCCTGAAATCGTCCCACCTGCCGTTACCGCAGTGCAAGGTGAGCGCCCTCCGCCGCATATGCGCGCGCAACCTGTCATTCATCCGGCACCACCCGAATGGCTGTGAGTAATGGCACAGAAATTGCGTCGGCGATTCCGCGGACGGCCGCCCGTGGCCCTTTCCCCGTCAGACCTTCTGTACCCCCGGCTTTCCGGACTCCACATGAAGCTTCGCGAGAGTCCGGGAGGCGGAGGTGGAGCTGGTCACGGTGTCCGCGATCCGGACCTGGGCGTCGATACCCGCGCGCCGGATGTCGAAGAGGTGATAGCCGCGGTGGTTGTCGATGACCTTCCAGTGCGGATTGTCACCCAGCCGCGCGTCCCACTCCTTGTGGAAGGCGACGGGGTCCTGGTCCCCGCCGCTCGATATCGACGTACCGACGAACTCGGAACCGACGACCGCCGAGCCCGGGTCGGCGAAGTCACGCTTCAGGTCGCTGATCATGGTGAGGTGACGGTCGCCGGAGAGGACGACGGGGTTACGCACGTGTCCGAACTCGGCGAGCAGCGCGTTGCGTTCGACCTGGTAGCCGTCCCAGGCGTCGTAGTACCAGAGCTTGCCGTCACCGATCTTGAGGTCGGTCTCGGCCATCATGATCTGCGAGGCGATGAGGTTCCAGCGCGCCTGCGACCCGTGCAGGCTGCTGAGCAGCCACTGCTTCTGCGCGGCGCCGAGCATGGTCATCGCCGGGTCCTGGGCGCCGGCCTGACTGGTGGCCTGGTCGCTGCGGAACTGCCGGGTGTCGAGGATGTTGAGGCGCACGAGCCGCCCGAAGTCGAGCCGCCGGTGCATCCGTATGTGGGGGCCGTTGGGCACGGCCGTGGCGCGCACGGGCATGTG
This sequence comes from Streptomyces sp. NBC_01390, assembly GCF_045040105.1. Classification (NCBI taxonomy): domain Bacteria; kingdom Bacillati; phylum Actinomycetota; class Actinomycetes; order Kitasatosporales; family Streptomycetaceae; genus Streptomyces; species Streptomyces sp. NBC_01390. Next base: position 4,331,715 of record NZ_CP109551.1, read on the forward strand.
CTCGTAGTAGGCCTGGTAGGCGGCGGTGAGCCGCGCGGCGAACGCCTCGGGGGACTGCTTGTCGGGGTCCTGCGGCACGTCACCGGCGAAGTCGTTGTCCACCTCGTGGTCGTCGAAGGTGACGACGAAGGGCGCGGCGGCGTGCATCGCCTTGAGGTGCGGGTCGCTGTGGTACTGGGCGTACCTGTTCCGGTACTGGACGAGGCTGAACGGCTCACCGGTGCCCTCGTGCTGGCGTACGCCGGTGATCGCGGATGTGGACTCGTAGATGTAGTCGCCGACGAAGACGACGACGTCCGGGTCCTGGGCGAGCATGTCGGCGTACGGAGTGAAGTAGCCGTGCTGCCAGTTCTGGCAGGAGGCGAGCGCGAGCCGCAGATGGCTGCCGGAGACGAGCTGCCGGGGAGCGGTACGAGTACGGCCCACCGGCGAGAGCTGCCCACTGGTCCGGAACCGGTACCAGTAGTGCCGGTCGGGGAGCAGTCCCCGTACGTCGGCGTGCACGCTGTGCCCCAACTCGGGCCTCGCCCAGGCGTATCCGCGCTTCACCTTGCGCCGGAACCGGGAGTCCTCGGAGATCTGCCACTCCACGACCACGGCCCGGTCGGGCATTCCGCCACCGTTGAGCGAGTCGGGAGCGAGCCGGGTCCACAGGACGACGCCGTCGGGCAGAGGATCCCCGGAGGCGACCCCGAGGCTGAACACCCCGGCAGGCAACGGGGTCTGCGCGGCCCGGGCGGTCCCGGCCAGCAACAGCTGCCCGGACGCGGCGGCCCCGACAGCGGCTGCACCGACGGTCAGAAACCGGCGTCTGCCGGGCGAAACGACTCCACTCATCGTCGAACTCCGTTGCCTGGAAGGCCTCTTGGACCTACGGAAGCTCCCATGGCAGCGCGAGTACACGGACAAACAGGAGACCCCTGAGAAATGAACAGGGGGTGATCATAGAAAACGACTTTTACGAACCCACAGGCGGGGTGCGCTTACAGCACCTCTCGACACCGGCCCGTAGTTCCAGCCCGTCAGGCGCTTGAGGACCCGCCCCCCACCGCCTCAGCGGCACCTCTTCACCGCAGGCCCGCACCCCCCAGCCCGTCCGGCGCTTGAGGACAAGGCCCGTTCAGGGCCGGAGGGGGGTCTGGGGGCGCAGCCCCCAGGAACAGGATGGGACGGGTAGGGGCGGCGGGGGCGAAAACACCCCACCCACCCCCACCGCACCCTTAGAACGGCTCGAAGTCGTCAAACTCCTGCTGCGCTTCGTCCCGCTCCGCCTGCCGATCCCGCCGCCGCTGCGCAGCAGGCCTCGGCTCCTCCAGCCGATGGTCCTCCCCACGCCGCCCGAGCATCTCCGCCCCGGCCATGACCGTCGGCTCCCAGTCGAACACCACCGCGTTGTCCTCGGGACCGATGGCAACGCCGTCCCCGGCCCGGGCACCCGCCTTCATCAGCTTCTCCTCGACACCCAGCCGGTTGAGCCGGTCCGCGAGATAGCCGACCGCCTCGTCGTTGCTGAAGTCGGTCTGGCGCACCCAGCGTTCGGGCTTCTCGCCCCGCACGCGGAAGAGTCCGTCCTCCTCCTGGACGACGGTGAAGCCCGCGTCGTCGACGGCCTTCGGCCGGATGACGATCCGGGTCTCCTCGTCCTTGGGCTTGGCGGCCCGCGCCTGCCCGACGACCTCGGCGAGCGCGAACGACAGCTCCTTCAGCCCGATATGGGCGACGGCGGACACCTCGTACACCTTGTATCCGCGGGCCTCGAGCTCGGGCCGCACCATCTCGGCGAGGTCCAGACCGTCCGGCACGTCGACCTTGTTCAGGACCACGATGCGCGGCCGGTTCCCCAGCCCCCCGTACTGCTTCAGCTCCTCCTCGATCATGTCGAGGTCGGAGACGGGATCCCGCTCGGACTCCAGCGTCGCCGTGTCGAGCACGTGCACGAGCACACTGCACCGCTCCACGTGCCGCAGGAACTCCAGCCCAAGTCCCTTGCCCTGACTGGCACCGGGGATGAGCCCGGGCACGTCGGCGATGGTGTAGACAGTGGCCCCGGCCGTGACGACACCCAGGTTGGGCACCAGCGTCGTGAACGGGTAGTCGGCGATCTTCGGCTTGGCGGCGCTGAGCACCGAGATCAGCGACGACTTGCCGGCGCTCGGGTATCCCACCAGCGCCACGTCGGCGACGGTCTTCAGCTCCAGGACGATGTCCCGCAGCCCTCCGGGTACGCCGAGCAGCGCGAAACCGGGCGCCTTGCGCCGGGCCGAGGACAGCGCGGCGTTGCCGAGCCCACCGCGCCCGCCCTCGGCGGCGACGTACGAGGTCCCGTGCCCGACCAGGTCGGCGAGCACGTTGCCCTCCTTGTCGAGGACGACGGTCCCGTCGGGCACCGCCAGCACCAGGTCCTGCCCGTCCTTGCCGGACCGGTTACCGCCCTCGCCGGGCTTGCCACTGGTGGCCTTGCGGTGCGGGGAGTGGTGGTAGTCGATCAGCGTGGTGACGGACTGGTCGACGGTGAGGATCACGTCACCGCCGTGTCCGCCGTTGCCGCCGTCGGGCCCGCCGAGCGGCTTGAACTTCTCACGGTGGACGGAGGCACAGCCGTGACCTCCGCTACCCGCGGCGACATGCAGCTCGACGCGGTCCACGAAGGTGGTCATGGGATGTGCCTCCAGTTACGTACGAAAGTCTTCGGGCAGAGAACCACGAGTTCTCCGCACAGGTAAAACACGCGAAAGGCGGACCCGCTTCCCGTAGGGGAAGTGAGGTCCGCCTCGCGAAAGAACCGATCAGGCGACCGGAACGATGTTCACGACCTTGCGACCACGGTGGGTACCGAACTCCACCGCACCGGCGGCCAGCGCGAACAGCGTGTCGTCCTTGCCACGGCCGACGCTCGCGCCGGGGTGGAAGTGGGTGCCACGCTGGCGGACCAGGATCTCACCGGCGTTGACGACCTGACCGCCGAAGCGCTTCACGCCGAGCCGCTGAGCATTGGAGTCGCGACCGTTCCGGGTGGACGATGCGCCCTTCTTGTGTGCCATCTCTCCTCAGTCCCTTACTTCGCAGCCGCGGGGATCTCAGTGACCTTGATCGCCGTGTACTGCTGGCGGTGGCCCTGACGACGGCGGTAACCGGTCTTGTTCTTGTAGCGAAGGATGTCGATCTTGACGCCCTTGTGGTGGTCCACGATCTCGGCCTGGACCTTGATCCCGGCCAGCACCCAGGGGTCGCTGGTCACGGCGTCGCCGTCGACAACGAGCAGGGTCGAGAGCTCGACCGTGTCGCCAACCTTGGCAGTGGAAATCTTGTCAACCTCAACGATGTCGCCGACAGCAACCTTGTGCTGGCGACCACCGCTGCGCACGATGGCGTACACGCGGATCTCACTCTCTCGCTCGGGAACGGCACCCCCGCAGTCCAGCCGCCCGACAGAGGCGAACGGCCTCTCCCGCCGCACCGAAAATGCCCGGTGTTCAGGAGGATGAGGTTTACGGGGATGTAGCGCGCCATGGACAAACTATGGACACGCCGACGCTCAAGATTACGGGCCCGACCTGAACGGGTCAAACTGAGCCCCATTTCCCCGCTCACGAGGCTCGCAAACCCCCCGACGACGACGGCGGCCCGCCCGGAGGAACCCGGACGGACCGCCGTACCACTACCGCTCGTACCACTGACTCAGGAAGTCAGTCCTCCGTGGTCGCCGAGACGGACGCCTCGGCCGACTGCTCGGTCGCGGCAGCCGTCCTCTTCGACACCGTCTTCTTCGCCGTGGCCTTCTTGGCGGCCGTCGTCGTCTTCTTGGCGGCCGTCTTCTTCACCGCCGCGGTCTTCTTCACGGCGGCCTTCTTGGCCGTGGTCGCCTTCTTGGCGGCGGTCTTGCGCGCCGTCTTCTTGGCGGGAACCGCATCCTCGGCCTCGGCTGCGTCAGCGGGCGCCGAAGGCTCGGTGACCGCCGCCGGGACGACCATGACGGCCGCCTCCGCGGAGGAGGTGGGCGCGGTGGCCTTGCGCACGGCACGTCGCCGCGGCCGGGCCGGAGCAGCGCTCTCGGTCACCACGGGAGCCTCGACCGGAGCCGGAGCCGCCACGGGCTCCGCGACCGCCTCGACGACGGCCGTCACCACGGTCTCGGCAGCGGCCTCGTCGGCCGCCTTCGGCGAACCGGCCGGCGCCGACACCTTGCGGGTGGCCCGCCGACGCGTACGGCCCCTGGGAGCCGCGTCGTCCTGCACCGCGACCGGCGTTTCGGCGACCGGCGCCTCGACCACCGGGTCCTCGACGGCCACGGGCTCGGCGTGAGCCACGGCCTCGGGAACCACGACCGGGGTCACCTCCGGCACCACGTCCGCTTCCACCGGAGCCTCGGCGACGACGGACTCGGCCGTGACAGCGTCCGAGCCACGTCCCTGCGACGAACGCCCGTCGGCACGGCGGGTCTCCGCCCGCGGCGCTCCGGCCGGAGCCGAGGCCCGCCTGCTCGCGCGCCGCCTCGAACGGCCGCCGCGGCCGGCCGCGGCCTCCGCCTCGGCAGCGCTGTTGTACAGCTCCTCGTCGGGCACGAAGGCGGGCGCCGACAGCGCGACGGGAGCCGCGACCTCGGCGGCGACCTCCGCCTCCGTCTCCTCGAAGGCGTCGGCCTCTTCCTCGGCCCCGTCGACCAGCACATCGTGCTCGTGGGTGTGCTCGCCCTCGGCACCGCCACGGCCGCGCTTCCTGCGCTTGCCGCCGCCTCCGGCGGAGGTCGGCTGCTCCATGTGCACGATGACACCGCGGCCGTTGCAGTGGACGCAGGTCTCGGAGAACGACTCCAGGAGGCCCTGCCCGACCCGCTTACGGGTCATCTGCACGAGCCCCAGCGACGTGACCTCGGCCACCTGGTGCTTCGTACGGTCACGGCCCAGGCACTCCAGCAGACGCCGCAGCACCAGATCCCGGTTCGACTCCAGGACCATGTCGATGAAGTCGATGACGACGATGCCGCCCAGGTCGCGCAGCCGCAGCTGGCGCACGATCTCCTCGGCCGCCTCCAGGTTGTTCCTGGTGACCGTCTCCTCCAGGTTGCCGCCCTGGCCGGTGAACTTGCCGGTGTTGACGTCGACGACGATCATCGCCTCGGTCTTGTCGATCACCAGCGAGCCCCCGCTGGGCAGCCACACCTTGCGGTCGAGCGCCTTGGCGAGCTGCTCGTCGATGCGGTACGTCGCGAAGACGTCGACCTCGGAGGTCCACTTCGACAGCCGGTCGACCAGGTCCGGGGCCACGTGGGACACGTAACCGTGGATGGTCTGCCAGGCCTCGTCTCCGCTGACGATGACCTTGGTGAAGTCCTCGTTGAAGATGTCGCGCACGACGCGGACGGTCATGTCCGGCTCGCCGTACAGCAGGGTCGGCGCGTTGCCGCCCTTCGACTTCTTCTCGATGTCCTCCCACTGCGCCTGGAGCCGCTCGACGTCACGGCGCAGCTCGTCCTCGCTCGCGCCCTCCGCGGCGGTGCGCACGATGACGCCCGCGTCCTCGGGGACGATCTTCTTGAGGATGGTCTTCAGACGCGCGCGCTCGGTGTCGGGCAGCTTGCGGCTGATGCCGGTCATCGACCCCTCGGGGACGTAGACCAGGTAGCGGCCCGGCAGCGAGACCTGGCTCGTCAGACGGGCACCCTTGTGGCCGATCGGGTCCTTCGTGACCTGCACGAGCACCGACTGGCCGGACTTCAGCGCGCTCTCGATGCGCCGCGGCCCGTGGGCCATGCCCAGCGCCTCGAAGTTGACCTCACCGGCGTACAGGACGGCGTTGCGCCCCTTGCCGATGTCGATGAACGCGGCCTCCATGGAGGGCAGCACGTTCTGGACCTTGCCCAGGTACACGTTGCCGACGTACGAGGTCGACTGCTCCTTGTTGACGTAGTGCTCGACGAGCACGTTGTCCTCAAGGACACCGATCTGCGTGCGGTCGCCGTACTGGCGTACGACCATCACGCGTTCGACGGCCTCGCGGCGGGCCAGGAACTCGGCCTCGGTGATGATCGGAACGCGTCGGCGTCCCTGCTCACGGCCTTCCCGGCGGCGCTGCTTCTTGGCTTCCAGGCGCGTCGAGCCCTTGATGGACTGCACCTCGTCGCTCGGGTGCTCGTCCCTCTTGGGGCGCGGCTCACGGACCTTGACGACCGTGCGCTCGGGGTCGCTGTCACCCAGCACCGGCTCGCTCTCGCCGGAGGAGTCACCGGCACGACGACGCCGACGGCGCCGGCGACGGCTGCTGGCGGAACCGGAACCGCCCGGCTCGTCGCGCTCGTCCTCCTCGGCGTCCTCGTCCACCTGGTCGGCGGTGTCCGCAGCGTCCTCGTCGCCACGCGCGGCCTGCTCGGCGGCGTAGTCGTCGTCACCGGACTCGCCCTCGGAGTCGGCGGACTCACCACGGCGCCTACGACGGCCACCGCGGCGGCGGCGCCGACGCGAACCGGCGCCTTCGTCGTCGCCGTCGTCGTCCTGGTCGACGCTGTCCTCGGCGGACTCGTCGGCGTCGTCGACGCTTTCCGTGTACTCCGGGGACTCCGGCTCCTCGACCACGACGGGCGCGGCGGCCACGGGCTCCTCGTCGCCACCGCGACGACGGCGCCGGCGGCGCGGTGCGTGCTCCTCGACGGCCTCGGCGGCCGGAGCGGCCTCGACGACCTCTTCCTCGACCGCGATTTCCTCGACGTCTTCGGCCGCCTCGGCGGCAGCCGCTGCGGCGGCCCGCTCGGGCGTCTGGAACATCGGCTCGGTGAAGACGGGCGCCTGGAACACGGCGACCGCGGGACGCGCGGGACGCCGTCCGCCCTCGCTCTCGCCGTTCTTGACGGCGGGCGCGGGCGCGGAGAACCCGACAGCGGCCTTGCGGGCGACCCGACGACGCCCACGACGCGGCGCGGCGTCCTCAGCGGCGGGCTCGGTCTCGGGCTGCGTCTCGGGCTGGGCCTCCACCTCGGCCGGAGCCTCGGCGACTACTGCGGGCGCCGCTGCCGCGGGAGCTTCCGGGGCGGCTGCTTCCTCGGTCTCGACGGCGGCGGGCGCGGAGACGCGGCGCGTGGCCCGACGACGCGTACGTGGAGCGGGGGCGGCCTCCTCCACGACGGGGGGCGCCTCGACGGCCGCGCTCTCCTCGTCACTCTTCTCGCCCTGCTCGCCGCTCTCCTCGGCAGTCGGGGCGGATACGGCGGTCACGGCCGGTTCGTCAACGGCAGCCTCAGCAGCCTTGGCGGGCGCTGACGCGCGCCGGGTGGCCCGACGACGCGCACGAGGAGCGGGCGCGGCCTCTTCCTCCGCGGCTCGCTCGGTCTCGGCGGCCTGATCGGCCACGGCGACCTGGTCGACCTCCGCGGCCGGTATGGCCGGCGCGGTGGTCTCGGCCGCGGCGGCGGCCTCGGTTCCGGCGACAGGCGGTCCCGCGGGGCGGGACGCTGCGCGGCGCCGTCGGCGCGGCGGCAGTGTGTCGCTGGGGGTGTCGTGTGCGGAACCCTCGGTGGGCTCCGAAGCGGGTTCGGTCGGTTCGAGCATGCGGGCAGTTCTCCCGTCAGGCTCCCGGGCGCCGCGCCCGGTCCGGCTTGGGTGCCGGTGACGTCCGCGGCTCGCGCAGTGCGCGGTGCCGCCGTCCGGGGCGCGGGCGCCGCACGGGAGCTCTCTGTGTCCTGTCTCGCCGGTTCCGTACGCCATGTTGCGTACGGCCTGGCGAAAGTCTTGTGGTCTGTGCGCTGCCCGACCCAGGTGGCTCCCGAGTACGAGGGCGACGCTACGACGTGCGTCCCTTCGCGGGACCTTCCTTACGCCGGCGCCTGCGACGCGGCGGCAGTCGGAGTGGCCATGGAGAGGGCCACCGCTGCCTCGCGGTCGGGCGCGAGCGGGTCGGTCACCGTGCCGGTCTCTTCATCGAACAGCCCCTGCGCCAGCCTGGTCACCTCAGCGGGGACCGGCGGCGCGAGGTCGGCCACGGCGCGAAGACCGGACAGGACGTCGTCGGGTCGAACAGCAGGCGTCACGTGCCGAACAACCAGCCGCAGTATCGCACAGGGCTGGTCGGTCGGCCTATCAGCTTGTGGACTGTACGTCTCAAAATGGGTTTCGACACGTGCCCCGACGCCCGCTTCGCGTACCTCGAGGTGCGCTACCGAGCCTCGGGCGTCGAAGGTTCGCATGCCGTTCTTGGCGAGGCGCTGGACCTCGACGGTCTCGGCGGCGTTGAAGGTGTCGACGGCGCGGCGCGCGTCGTCGGGCGCCACACCCTCCAGTCGCAGCTCCCATACGGAAGCCGTGAGCCGGTCGGCGAGCCCGGAGGTCCGGGCCTCGACCGCGTCGACGATGTCGAGGCCGGTGGGCAGCGACTCGTCGAGCAGCTCACGCAGCTTGCCGGGATCGCGCGCTTCGGCGAGCGCGATCTCCAGATACTCCGCCTCACTGCCCGTGCCGGTGGGTGCGGCATTGGCGTACGACACCTTCGGATGCGGCGTGAACCCCGCCGAGTAGGCCATCGGCACCTCGGCACGGCGCAGCGCACGCTCGAAAGCGCGCTGGAAATCACGGTGGCTGGTGAACCGGAGGCGGCCACGCTTGGTGTAGCGCAGTCGGATGCGCTGCACCGCGAGTGCGGGCGGCGGGCCTTCGGGCTGTCGCTTGCCCAGTGTCGTTCAGTCCTTCGTGAGTGCGGTCGTACTGCTACCTAGAGTACGTCCGTCGGCGCTTCCTGGTTCCCGCCGGGGCGCGGGGACCGCCTGCGGGCGTTCCTCCTTCGACTCCCCGAAGAGCATCCGGCGGAAGTCGGCGCGTGCCTGCCGGGCCGAGTCGCGCGCCGTGGCCAGCGCCTGCCGGGTGACCCGGCCCACACTGCGCGCGGCCTCGGCGGCGGGCCGCAGAACGGCGTCCCGGACGAAGTGTCCGACGGGCGTCAGCACCACCTGGTAGGCCCAGCGCACGGGCTCCACGAAGATCCACCGAAGGAGGGTCCCCAGGAACCGTCCGACGGCGAGCGAGATGTGCCCGGCGATGCGCCAGGCATGTCCGAGCGCGGTCCCGACCTCGCGCCCGATCACGGCGAGGGCGCGCCCGAGAGGTGCCAGGACCCAGCGCCACAGGGCGAGCGCGGGCAGCACCAGGAGCAGCCGCAGCACCCAGTGGAGGACGAACCCGATCCCCATGAACCCCATGCTCACGAGCCACTGAAGCCCCTGGGCACACCAGGCGACGGCCCTGCCGACCGGCGTGAGGACCCACTCGTACAGCCACTTCGCGGGTACGACGACCAGGTACCGCGCGAGCCACGCGACGACGGCGTACAGGCCGAGCCCGACGGCGGCGATGCCCGCCCCGATCCCCCTGAGCGCCCACAGCAGCCCGTGTCCGCCGGGCGTGAGCACGCGCGCGTAGACCCACGCGAACCCTGCGCCGATCCCCCGGAACACCCACAGCACGCCGTGTCCCACAGGCGTGAGCACGCGTGCGTAGACCCATACGAGCCCGGCGCCGATCCCCCGGAGCACCCAGACGATCCCCTGCCCCAGAGGCGTCAGCACGTGCCGGAAGAGCCACACCAGCGGCAGGACGACGAGCACCTTCCCGAGCCAGCCGAGCGCCGTGCCCAGGGGCACGACGACGTACCGCCACAGCCCGACGAACGGCCAGATCAGGACGGCCCGCGCGACCCAGGCCAGCGCCCGCCCGAGGGGCCGCAGCACCGTGTCCGTGAGGAGGCGCCAGCCGGCGACCAGCGCGTCCCACACCATCCGTACCGGCACGACCAGCACAAGCACGACGATCCGCACAGGGAGGCGAATCGCAACGACGAGACACCCTTCGGGCTGCCGCTCGGGCCGCCGTGCCTCGGCGGCCGGTTTCTCCAGATCCATACCGACGTAGACGCGCCAACCCCCCGTCCGGATGCGGTGTATCCGAAAAGTGACCAGGACGAGGGACATCGGCCGTAAACATACGACTTTGGCCCCTGCCAGAATGCGTGGATGCCGAACGCACCGAGCGCGCTGAGCGGGTTGAACGGGCTGAACGGGTTGAACGGGCTGGCCGAGTACTGCGCTTCGACCATCGAGGAGCACCACTGCCCCTCGGTCTCGACGGCGGTCGTGGAGCACGGCGAAGTGGTTCTGGCCGAGGCCCACGGCCTCGCGGACATCGCCTCGGGCCGCCCGGCCACCCCCGAGACGGCCTACGCGCTCGCCTCGATCACCAAGCCGATGACGGCGACGGCGATCTGCGTCGCGGCCGACCAGGGCCTGCTGGACCTGGACGCCCCCGTCTCCGCGTTCACAGCGTGCGACCAGGGATGGCCTGCCCCGACCGCCCGCCATCTCCTTCGGCACCGAGGCGGGTTCGGCGCCCACTACGACTTCCACTACGGCGACCCCGGGGACGGCGAACGCATCGACGCGACCCCGTACGCCGTACCGCACCGCGCCCCGGACACCGCCTTCGAGTACGCCAACCTCGGCTACCGAGCCCTGGGCAACCTGCTGGAGGAGGCGACGGGCCAGAGCCTCGCGGACTTCGTACGGGAGCAGGTGTTCGAGCCGCTGGGTCTCGCCGCCCTCCACCTGGGCCCCACCTACCCCGGCCCTGCTCCCCGGGCGACGCGCTACACCCCCGACGGCCGCCCCTACCCGCCGTACTGCGACACCAGTCACCCCGGCGCGACCCTCGGCTGGGCCCCGGCCGCCCAACTGGCGCTCTTCGCCCAGTCGTACGACCGTCTGCTGAAACCGGAGACGGCGGCGGCCGTCCGCGAGGCCCGCCCGGTCAACCCGGGCCTCGGATACGGGCTCGGCTGGTGCCTGTCACGCGGTGCCGGCCCGCTGGTGCAGAGCCACGGTGGCGGCATGGGCGGAGTGGCGGCGATCGTCGTGACCGTGCCCGAACAGCGCCTGTCGGTGTCGGTACTGACCAACAGCACCGACAAGACAGCCCGCGACCGGATCACCCACCACATCCTCGCCACCCTCGTCCCCGGCTTCACCTCCGAGTCGATCTCCCCCTTCACCGCCGACCCGGCACGCCCCACGAACCTCCCGGCAACCGACTGGCGCGGCACGATCAGCACCCCCGAGGGAGACATCCCGGTGTCGCTGACGCTCTCCCCGGAGAACGACCGGGCCCGTCTGCACCTGAACGGCGAGAGTGCGGAAGCTCCGGCGAGCGCGTCGCAGACCTATGCCTTCCAGGCGGCTTTCCCTCTGCAACTCCCCACGGCGGACGCCCGGCTCAACAGCCCGTCCCTGTCACTCCACCTCCACCACGACAACGGCAGCCTCAGAGGCGTGGCACGGGCCCACAAGCCCGGTGGCGACACGGAAGGCCTGCTGGGCAACCTCCTCGCACACCCGTGCCGGCTCAGCGCCCACCCGGAAGGGTGACCGGGTGTACCCGTAGCCCATCCGAATGTACTGATTAGTCCTATGCGTTGATAAACACACGCCTTGCCGGACTTGTTACCGCTTTACGTATCGCACTCAGGTCAAGCTCGCGCTCAGGTTCGAGCCATCACCCGAACCGGTCGAAGCAGGTCAAGAACAGGTCAAGGCAAGTCGACGCAAGGAGCACATCCATGAGTCCTGAGTACAGGACGCGTTCACTTCTCGGGCCGCTGGCGCGGGACGGGTTCAAGAAGGCCGGAATGCTGGCCTCGCTCACCCTGGTCCTGGCGACCGGCGTGGTCGGCCCCGCCGCCGCGACAGCGCGCAGCGTGAGCGACCACGAGGCCACGACAAGGCTCTCCGGCGGAAACGACAAGTGTAAGAAGCAGGGCAAACCCCACAAGACGAACAAGAACGAGTGCAAGGGCGCCACCGGGGCGACCGGGCCGAAGGGCGCGACCGGCGCCACGGGCGCGACCGGGGCAACAGGTGCCACCGGGACGGGTGCGACCGGGGCAACGGGCTCGACCGGAGCCACGGGCGCGCCTGGCGCGACCGGCCCCTCCGACGGGGCAACCGGTGCAACAGGCGCGACGGGTGCCACCGGCGCCACGGGCGCCACGGGCGCGACCGGGGTGTGCGCCGACATCGACGCCTTCCACCCCCAGGGCAACCTGGAGTTCCGGGTCGCGCTGGCCGCCGGACGGACGTACGCGGGCATCCGCGACTACAGCGGGAACAACCCCAACCCCTCCTTCCTGTGGACGGACCTCACCACCCACCCCGGCTACCCGGCAGGCGGCACGGACGGACAGAACCGCCCGATCGGCACCCCGTGCGGGGTCGCCATCGCCGAGCACCAGACCTCACTCGGCGTCAGGTTCGACGTCATCACCGACACCGGTCGTGTCTACGAGACCCGGTGCAACGAGGTCAACAGCACCAACCCGGCGACGCTGAACTGCAACGACGCCAACGGCAATCCCTACCCCTGGAGCCAGGTGACGCTCCAGCCCGTCACCGGCGCCGCCAACGGCGGTGCCCCGGCGGGATGACCGGCCCCCGGTGACGCCCGGCCCGAGTTCCCTCCCCGCCCGGAGGGAACTCGGGCCGTCAACGTTCCCCCCTGCGTACGAGCAGGCTCACGGTCATCCCCGTCACCGACTCGCTCGAGGACATGTCGTACCGGCTTCGCAGCGCGTTCACCTGCTGCCGATCGATCGCGTCGAAGGGGAGGTCGGGCCCCTGGGTCACCAGCCAGAGCCGCCGCTCCCGGTCGAGGCAGAGATCCGGAACAGCGCACTGCAGCGGGTAGAGGTCATCGATCCCGACGGGGTCCTCGGCCAGGAACACGTCCCGCATCCTCAACGCGCGGGGCAGGTAGTACTGCACCCCGCTGTCCAGCTTCCACGTGTTCTCGCGGTCGTAGACGACGGCGTCTCCGGGCCGGTGGTGCTGCCTGATCACATCGGCCGCCGCCGCGTAGTCGAGAGGCACCGGCACATCGTGCTCGAACGGCTGCCGCAGCTGCTTCTGGTCGGGCAGCACGAGCACGACCAGCGCCGCCAGCAGCACGGCGGTGGCCTTCCGGGAACGGGAGACCGCGTCGAGGCCCGCGCCGGCCAGGAGAGCCCAGGCAGGCAGCGTGAACAGGACGTAGACGAGGCGGAAGTACGAGACCTCGCCGTGCGAGGCGAGCCAGACCAGGACGGGTGGCACAAGCGCCCAGACGCCGCACAGCAACAGGGGCACCCTGCGTGGCGAGCGGGCCAGCAGCGCGAGCGTGACCAACGCCCCGGCGCACAGGGTGGAGGCGAACACGTCACGCACAAGGGACAGCAGCGCCCAGCCGTCGGGTTCCGGAACCCAGTACAGCTGCCGTCGGGCCTGTGAACGGCCGAGCAGGGCGACCGGGGTGACACAGGCGGCGGTGGCCAGGAGGGCGAGGGCGGACTTCCACCACAGGGAGCGGTGCTGCCGCGCACGGGCCACGAACACACAGACATGGGCGAGCACGACGGACAGCGCGATCAGGTGGAGAAGTCCGACGAACGTCAGCGTGAGCGAGTACGCGGCCCATCGCCGGAAGCTGCGGGGATCGTCCAGCACCCGGAGCAGCAGCAGCGACGCGACAGCGACGGCGAGAACCACCAGAGCGTAGCTGCGGGCTTCCTGGCCATAACGGCTCACCGCCGGCACCAGCGCGAAGAGAATTCCGGCGCACATTCCCGCGCGGTATCCGAAGAGCCGGTTGCCGATGAGGCTCACCACGGACGCCGCTGCAGCCATGGACAATACGGTGGGGAGCCGCAGGGAAAAGACGGAATCACCGAAGATCCCCACCCACATGTGCATCAGCAGATAATACGCGCCGTGCACGGCGTCGACATTCTGGAGAGTGGCGAGGATCTGGCCGGTGCTCCGGTTCACCATGTCCCAGGTGACCAGCTCGTCGCGGCCGAGCAGAGGGTCCGTCATACCGTAGCCGACCAGGCCGACGGCAAGGACGAACGGCCACAGCCAGAGCCCCGGCCGACGGTTTCCGGGATCGGCCGTCTCAGCCGTCCGGGTTTCTTCGCGTGGAAGGGGAAGCGGCGCGGTGAATACCATGAAAATCTCCCATGCCATGCAGCAGGACTGCCCACTTATACCGGTGGCGGTTCTTGCACGGGGTTCTACAACTCACTAAATTCAAAAGTCATGAAAACGGTCTGCCTCAATATGATCGTCAAGAACGAGGCGCATGTGATTCGCCGCTGTCTCGAATCCGTGCGTCCCCTTGTCAACACCTGGGTGATCCTCGATACGGGCTCCACCGACGGCACCCAGGACGTCATCCGTGAAACTCTCGCCGACCTGCCCGGCGTGCTGCACGAGAGCCCCTGGAAGGGCTTCGACCTGAGCCGCACCGAGGCCATCGACCTCGCACGGGACCACGCGGACTACCTCCTCTTCATCGACGCGGACGACGTGATGGAGACCGGCCCCGGGTTCACGATGCCGGAACCGACCCACGACTGCTACGACTTCGAGGTGCGCCACGGCCCCGTCGTCCACTGGCGCCCGACGATGGTGTCGACCCGCCTCCCCTGGCGGTACGTCGGAGTACTGCACGAGTACCTGGAGTGCGGCACGGCCTTCAGCCGGGCGACCTTCGAGGGCGCGCGCATGGTCATCATGGGCGGCGGCGGACGCCTCCAGGGCAGCGAGCGGAAGAAGTACCTGCGCGACGCCGCCGTCCTCAAGGAAGGGCTCGCGAAAGAACCGGGCAACGCCCGCTACGCCTTCTACCTGGCCCAGAGCTGGCGCGACGCCGACGAACCCGCGAAGGCACTCGCCGCGTACGACCGGCGTGCGGCCATGGGCGGCTTCGAGGAGGAGGCGTTCTGCGCGCGCCTCTACGCGGCGCGGCTCGCATCGGCGACCAGACGCCGGATGCCCGAGGTCACGGCCCGGTTCCTGGACGCGCACGAGTACCGCCCCACCCGCGCCGAACCGCTCGGCGAGCTCGCACACCTGTACAGGGTGAACGGGGAGCGCTGGCCGCTCGCCTACATGTTCGCGCGACGCGCGGCGGAGATCCCGCGGCCGAACGACATCCTGTTCGTCGAGGACGGCTGGTACGACTGGCGGGCGCTGGACGAGCTGGCCGTGTCGTCGTACTGGATGGGCGAGTACCGCGAGTCACTGGAGTGCTGCGAAAAACTGCTGGACGGAACAGCGCTCCCCGAGGAGCACCGCCAACGAACCCTCGCGAACAGGGACTTCGCCCGCGCCAAACTGCGCAAGAACACCACCCCGGCCGCCAGGACCCACCACCTCACGACCTGACCCCCTGCCAGGCGCGGGGGCCTGCGCCCCCGACGCCTCACTCACGTCAGTCAGTGCACATGTCCGCCGGCCGCAGCGTCCTGCTTGACCGTCAGCGGCAGCAACTTCTTGCCCGTTGGTCCGATTTGAATACTAGTGTCCATCTGAGGACACACCCCACAGTCGAAGCACGGAGTCCACCGGCAGTCCTCGACCTCTGTCTCGTCGAGGGAGTCCTGCCAGTCCTCCCACAGCCAGTCCTTGTCGAGGCCCGAGTCGAGGTGGTCCCACGGGAGGACCTCCTCGTAGGTGCGCTCACGGGTCGTGTACCAGGCGACGTCGACGCCGAAGTCGGGCAGCGTCTTCTCCGCGCAGGCCATCCAGCGGTCGTACGAGAAGTGCTCGCGCCAGCCGTCGAAGCGGCCGCCGTCCTCGTACACCGCGCGGATGACCGCGCCGATGCGCCGGTCACCTCGGGACAGCAGGCCCTCGACGATGCCGGGCTTGCCGTCGTGGTAGCGGAAGCCGATCGAGCGGCCGTACTTCTTGTCGCCGCGGATCTTGTCCCGGAGCTTCGTCAGGCGCGCGTCCGTCTCCTCGGCGGAGAGCTGCGGGGCCCACTGGAACGGGGTGTGCGGCTTGGGTACGAAGCCGCCGATCG
Organism: Streptomyces sp. NBC_01390; assembly: GCF_045040105.1. Classification (NCBI taxonomy): domain Bacteria; kingdom Bacillati; phylum Actinomycetota; class Actinomycetes; order Kitasatosporales; family Streptomycetaceae; genus Streptomyces; species Streptomyces sp. NBC_01390. The sequence goes on from NZ_CP109551.1 coordinate 4,347,578, forward strand.
AGACCGTACAGCGGATGTCGTTCTGGCCGGAGACCCTGCGGCCCTCGGCGATCACGTTCGTCGCCATGTCGGCGATCTGGAGGACGTCCTCGTCGGTCTCCGTCGGCAGGCCGACCATGAAGTACAGCTTCACCTGGCGCCAGCCGTTGCCGTACGCCGTGGAGACGGTCCGGATGAGGTCCTCCTCGGACACCATCTTGTTGATGACCTTGCGCATGCGTTCCGAGCCGCCCTCGGGCGCGAAGGTCAGACCCGACCTGCGGCCGTTCCTGGTCAGCTCGTTGGCGAGGTCCACGTTGAAGGCGTCCACGCGGGTGGAGGGGAGCGACAGGCCGATCTTGTCGTCGGTGTAGCGGTCCGCGAGGCCCTTCGCGATGTCGCCGATCTCCGAGTGGTCCGCCGAGGACAGGGAGAGCAGGCCGACCTCCTCGAAGCCGGTCGCCTTCAGGCCCTTCTCGACCATCTCGCCGATGCCCGTGATGGAGCGTTCACGGACCGGGCGGGTGATCATGCCGGCCTGGCAGAAGCGGCAGCCGCGTGTGCAGCCGCGGAAGATCTCGACCGACATGCGCTCGTGGACGGTCTCCGCGAGCGGGACCAGGGGCTGCTTGGGATAGGGCCACTCGTCCAGGTCCATGACCGTGTGCTTGGACACCCGCCACGGGACACCCGACCTGTTGGGTACGACGCGGGCGATCCGACCGTCCGCCAGGTACTCGACGTCGTAGAACCCCGGGATGTAGACGCTGCCGGTCTTCGCGAGGCGGAGCAGGACCTCCTCGCGTCCGCCCGGACGGCCCTCCGCCTTCCAGGCGCGGATGATGTCCGTCATGTCGAGGACGGCCTGCTCGCCGTCGCCGATGATCACCGCGTCGATGAAGTCCGCGATCGGCTCGGGGTTGAAGGCCGCGTGGCCGCCGGCCAGCACGATCGGGTCGTCCAGGCCGCGGTCCTTGGACTCCAGCGGGATGCCCGCCAGGTCCAGGGCCGTCAGCATGTTCGTGTAGCCCAGCTCCGTGGAGAAGGACAGCCCGAACACGTCGAAGCCCTTCACGGGCCGGTGGCTGTCCACGGTGAACTGCGGGACGCCGTGCTCCCGCATCAGCGCCTCGAGGTCGGGCCAGACGCTGTACGTGCGCTCGGCGAGGACGCCCTCGCGTTCGTTCAGCACCTCGTAGAGGATCATGACGCCCTGGTTGGGCAGCCCGACCTCGTACGCGTCCGGGTACATGAGCGCCCAGCGGACGTCACAGTCCTCCCAGGGCTTGACCGTGGAGTTGAGCTCGCCGCCCACGTACTGGATCGGCTTCTGCACATGCGGGAGCAGGGCTTCGAGCTGCGGGAAAACCGACTCGGCAGACATCGCGGCGTTACCTTCGTGAGCTGACGGGGATGACCACCAAGCGTAACCCGCCCGGAGGACTCCCCCGCCCGCGTGAAAACCGGCGCCGAAGCGGGGCGAAACCGGTGTGAAACCGGGTGCTAGACCTCCATCGCGCCCCGAATTGCCCGCCACTCGCCGGGCAGCGCCTCCTCCACCCTCGTGGCCCGCCGCTCCTCGCGCCCGTACAGCAGCCCGTACGTGAAGGTGTTCTCCCCCGCCGCGTGCGCCACGGCGGACAGCTCGCCCAGCGTGGTGCGGACCATGACGCTGTCCTGGTGGTCGCCGAGCAGGCTCTGGAGGGACTTCATCGACTTGGTGAGCGCCTTGGCCGGACCGCCCAGGGCGGGGGTGGCCGCCTCGGCGGCGTAGCGGGTGCGCTTGGCCTTCTTGCGGGCCTCGTGCAGCCCGAGGTCGCGGTCGGCGCCGGGCGGCTGTTCCAGAGCCTCCTCGACCAGCGCGGACACCTTCGCGAAGTCCTTGCGTACGGCCTTGGCGAGCCCCTTGTCCGGCTTCTTCGCCGCCGCCTTGAGGACCGGCGGGTCGGCGACCACGGCGTCCAGGGTGTCGAGGAGCGTCAGATAGCGCGGGGAGTCCAGCACGCCGAGCAGTCGGCGCCGCGCTCCGCCGTGCTCGGCCCTGGACCAGGCGCCCAGCCGGTCCCGGACGGGCCCGTGGAGGAGAGTGGGGGCCAGTTCGTCGAGGGCCTCGCTCAGCCGTTCGGCCAGGACCTCCTGGTCTCGGCCGACGCCCAGTTCGCCGGCGAGCCACTTCAGCTCGTCACCGATCGGGTCGGTGACCTTCCGGTCGAGGATCTCGGGGAAGGACTTGAACGTGCTGCGCAGTCGGCGGGTGGCGACCCGCATGTCGTGCACCGCCTCCTCGGCGTCCTGGCGCACGGCCGGGTCGAGGTCGAGGACGGCGTCCCGCTGGGCGCGGACGTAGGCGAGGACGTGGTCGCCGGCGGTGACGGGTTCGGCGGGTTCGTCCTTCGGCCGGGGCTGCCCGCCCTTGGTCTCCGCCAGCGCCCGGGCCAGCTTCGACGTGGACTTCGAAGGCCGTACGCCCGACTTGCGCAGGCGTTTCTCCACCTTGTCCAGGAAGCGCTGGTCGTCGCCGTCGGCGAGCTCCACCTCGATCTCGGTCCACTGGGCGGTGCCCTCACCCCCGAACAGCCGCTCCGCCCGTACGGTGTCCACGCCGACCTCGGCGAGCCGGCGGCCGTCGGTGCCGACGAGGTCGCGCAGGTCGCGGGTGGAGCGCAGCCGCACGACCGGCACGAGCTGGCCCTCGCGGACTCGGGCGCGGACCAGGCCGGTCAGTTCGTCGGGGACGGTGTCGGAGAGCGGGACCTGGATCTCGTCCCGCACGCCTGGGGCGACCGGGAGTTTCAGGTGCCAGCCGGCGTCCGAGCCGCCGGTGCGGCGGCGCAGCGTGATCGAGGCCGCGGCCAGCCGCAGGTCCGAGGTGTCGTAGTAGGTCGCGTCGAGTTCGGCGGTGCCCTTGTCGAGGATGTCCGCGACCCCGGCGACGCCGGTCAGGTCGGGCAGTCCGCTGTCGTCGGATTCATACTTCCGCTCGATTTCCCGCTTTGTGTCCGCCATGAATCGAATCTAGTCACGATCCGGCGTCGACGGCAGCCCTCAAGGGTGCTTATTGGTCATCCGGGACACATTCCCCGTTCACCGGAACAACCCCCGCAGGTCATCCCGGTGCCCAACCGCGCCCCAGGCCAGGGGCGCGGGGAACTGCGCGACCAGCCCCCACCGGGCCCGCGGCCATAGAACCCCCCGTCCAGCGGAGCGCTACGCCGACATCGGCCGCTCCACCCTGATCGACTGCAACAGCCCCACCGCCACCCACACGGCGAACATCGACGATCCTCCGTACGACACGAAGGGCAGTGGCAGACCGGCGACCGGCATGATCCCCAGGGTCATCCCGATGTTCTCGAACGCCTGGAAGGCGAACCACGCGATGATGCCGGCGGCGACGATCGTGCCGTACAGCTCGGTCGTCTCGCGGGCGATGCGGCAGGCGCGCCACAGGACGACGCCCAGGAGCAGGATGATCAGGCCCGCGCCGACGAAGCCCAGTTCCTCCCCCGCGACCGTGAACACGAAGTCGGTCTGCTGCTCCGGGACGAACTGGCCCGTGGTCTGGGAGCCGTGGAACAGGCCGGTGCCGGTGAGGCCGCCGGAACCGATCGCGATGCGCGCCTGGTTGGTGTTGTAGCCGACGCCGGACGGGTCGAGTTCGGGGTTGGCGAAGGCGGCGAAGCGGTTGATCTGGTACTCGTCCAGGACGCCGAGCTGCCAGATCAGGACGGCGCCGAGGGCGCCCGTGCCGAGCAGGCCGAAGATCCAGCGGTTGGAGGCGCCGGAGGCGAGCAGCACGCCGAGCACGATGATGACCATGACCATGACCGACCCGAGGTCGGGCATCAGCATGACGACCATCATCGGTACGGCGGCCAGGCCCAGTGCCTGGAGGACCGTGCGGTGGTCGGGGTAGGGCTTGTCGCCCGCGTCGACCCGGGCGGCCAGGAGCATGGCCATGCCCAGGATGATCGTGATCTTCACGAACTCCGAGGGCTGGAGCGAGAAGCCGCCGCCGAACACGATCCACGCGTGGGCGCCGTTGACGGTCGCGCCGAGCGGGGTCAGCACCATGAGGATCAGGAGGACGGAGAGGCCGTACAGGATCGGCACCGCGGTGCGCAGGTTGCGGTGGCCGAGCCAGACCGTGCCGATCATCAGACAGAACCCGATGCCGGTGTTCATGAGGTGCCGGATCAGGAAGTAGTACTGGTCGCCCTGGTTGATCTCGGTGCGGTTGCGGGTCGCCGAGTAGACCAGGATCGCACCCATGAAGGACAGCGCGAGCGCGGACAGCAGTATCGGCCAGTCCAGCCTGCGGGCCAGCGAGTCGCGGGCCAGCAGACGGGACATGGACGAGCGTTCGGGGCCGTAGCCGGAGACGGAGAAGGTGTTCGCGCCGGTCATGTCGTCGTCCTTCGCGTACTGCGCTTACCGGGCCTGCGCCTGCGGTGGGCCCGGTTGGTGCCCGTCCGTTCGGTCGCGACGGTGGCCGGCGGGAGCTGGCCGCCCGCGAGGGCGAGCGTCTCCTCGGTGGCCTCCTTCGGCGGCACGTACGGCTTGATCTTCGGGGCGTCGATCGAGCCGTCCGCCTCGATCTTCGGGAGGCCCTTCTGCGGGGTGGGCAGCAGCGCCTTCCTGTTGTCGATCTTGCCGTCCGGGGAGACGCCGTACAGAGCCTCGTATATCTTGCGGACGGCCGGGCCGGAGGCTCCGGAGCCCGTACCACCCTGGGAGATCGTCATGACGATCGTGTAGTCCTTGGTGTACGTCGCGAACCACGAGGTGGTCTGCTTGCCGTAGACCTCGGCCGTACCCGTCTTGGCGTGCATCTGGATCTTGTCCTGCGGCCAGCCGCCGAACCGCCAGGCCGCCGAACCGCGGGTGACGACGCCCTCGAAGGCGGCGTTCATGTCCTTCAGCGTCGCCGGGGTGACCGGCAGTCTGCCGTGCGACCTGGGCGCGATCGCCTGCACGGACTTGCCGTCGGCGCTGACGATCGCCTTGCCGACGGTCGGGTCGTAGAGGGTGCCGCCGTTGGAGACCGCCGAGTAGATCGTCGCCATCTGTATCGGCGTGACGAGGATGTCGCCCTGTCCGATCGAGTAGTTGACGGAGTCACCGGCGCGCATCAGGTTGCCTTCGAGGCAGTTCTCGTACGCGATCTGCTGGGCGTACGAGCCGCCCTTCTTGCCGTACTTGCACCAGGAGGCCTTGTTGGCCTTCCAGTAGTCCTGCTTCCACTTGCGGTCGGGGACGCGGCCGGAGACCTCGTTGGGCAGGTCGATGCCGGTCACGGCGCCGAGGCCGAACTTGTGGGCGGTGGTGTAGAACCAGTTCTTCGCGGTCTTCTTCGGCTTGAGGCCGCCGTCCTTCACCCACTCCTGGTGGGCGAGACGGTAGAAGACGGTGTCGCAGGAGACCTCGATGGCGCGGCCGAGGCTGATCGGGCCGTACCCCTTGGACTCGTAGTTCTTGAAGACCTGGCCGCCGATGGAGTACGAGCTGGAGCAGTCGTAGTTTCCGTCGAAGGGGTAGCCGGCGTCGACGGCGGCCGCGGTGGAGATGGCCTTGAAGATCGAGCCGGGGGCCGCCTGGCCCTGGATCGCCCGGTTGAGCAGCGGGTAGTTGGAGTTCTTGCCGGTCAGCTTGGCGTAGTCCTTGGCGGAGATGCCGCCGACCCAGGCGTTCGGGTCGTAGGTCGGGTTGGACGCCATGGCGACGACCCGGCCCGTCTTGGCCTCCATGACGACGACCGCGCCCGCGTCGGCCTTGTAGTTCTCGCCGGTGTTGTCGTCGTGCTCCTTGCGGGCCAGCTTCATCGCGTTGTTCAGCTCGTACTCGGCGACCCGCTGGACGCGCGCGTCGATGCTGGTGACGAGGTTGGAGCCGGACTGGGCGGGGTCCGCCTCGGCGGTGCCGATGACGCGGCCGAGGTTGTCGACCTCGTAGCGGGTGACGCCGGCCTTGCCGCGCAGTTCCTTGTCGTACTCCCGCTCGAGGCCGGACCGGCCGACCTGGTCGGAGCGGAGGTAGGGCGAGTCGGTGTCCCGCGCCTTGGTGATCTCCTCGTCGGTGACCGGGGAGAGGTAGCCGAGGACCTGGGCGGTGTTGGACCCGCCGGGGCCCGCGTAGCGGCGCACGGCGGCGGGTTCGGCGGTGATGCCGGGGAAGTCCTCGGAGCGCTCGCGGATCTGGAGCGCCTGGCGGGCGGTGGCCTCGTCGGTGATGGGGATCGGCTGGTACGGCGAGCCGTTCCAGCAGGGCTGCGGCGTCTTGGCGTCACACAGCCGGACCTTGTCCTTGACCTCCTTGGGCTTCAGGCCCAGGACCCCGGCGAGCTTGGTGAGGACGGCGTCACCGTCGTCCTTCATCTTCAGCAGGTCGGTGCGGGAGGCGGAGACGACGAGACGCGTCTCGTTGTCCGCGATCGGCACCCCGCGCGCGTCGAGGATCGAGCCGCGTACGGCGGGCTGCACGACCTGCTGTACGTGGTTGCCGGACGCCTCCTTGGCGTAGGCGTCCCCCTCGCGGATCTGGAGGTACCACAGCCGGCCCCCGAGGGTGCCGAGGAGGGAGAGGACGAGGATCTGGATGACGACGAGACGGATCTGGACGCGTGGCGTCCGGCCGGTCTCGGGAATGTTGGTCACTGGTGCTGCCTCCGCCTCTCAGTGCGCGTGCGGGACGCGGACGTACGAGGCATACGAGTACACGAGCAAGCTGTGGGCGTGGGTGTCGGGGTTCGACTCGTGGGCGTTCACAGGCGCTTGACCCCCTTGATGCGGCCGGCGCGGGCGGCCTTCGAGCGGGCCGCCTTCACCTTGAGGCCGCCGCGCTGGCTGCCGATGCGCAGGCCGGTGCCGGAGGACAGCCAGCCGGAGGAGATGTCGGTCTTCTTGGCCGCGGAGTTGGCCTCGGCGAGCGGGTCGTTCTCCGCTCTGCGGGCCAGGAACATGATGCCGGGCACCACGAAGGGCGCCAGCAGCAGGTCGTACAGCGCCGCCGTGAACAGCAGGCTGGGGAGGCCGACATGGCGGGCCGCGGTGTCGCCGACGAGGGCGCCGACACCGGCGTAGAGGAGGGTCGTGCCGACGGCAGCGGCGACCACGACGGCCATCGGGCCGGTGGCCGACCTGAGCCGGCCGTTCTCGGGTTTGACGAGACCGGCCAGATAGCCGATGAGACACAGCACCAGGGCGTAGCGGCCGGCCGCGTGGTCGGCGGGCGGGGCGAGGTCGGCGAGGAGTCCGGCGCCGAAGCCGACGAGGGCGCCGCCGACATGGCCGTACACCAGGGCGAGGCCGAGGACGGTCAGCAGCAGCAGGTCGGGGACGGCGCCCGGGAGGTGGAGGCGGGCGAGGACACTCACCTGGATCACCATGGCGACGACCACCAGGGCGGTGGAGAGGAGCATCCGGTTGAAAGGCATGGGGGAGTTCAGCTCCTACTGCTATTGCTGGTACTGGCCGTCGGATGCGGACGGGGACGGTGTCACCGTCACGGTGACCGTCGGCGTGGGCGTCGGCTTCGGCTTGGCCGGGAGGACGGTGTCGCGCGGGTCGGTGCGCGGGGCCTCGACGACGACACCGACGATGTCGAGCTTGGTGAAGCCGACGAACGGCGTGACGTAGATCGTGCGGGTCAGGTCGCCGCCCGAGGGGTCGACCCGGGACACGAAGCCGACGGGTACGCCGGGCACGAACGGCTTGTCGGCCTGCGAGCCGAAGGTGACCAGCCGGTCGCCCTTGCTGACCTTGGCCTTGCCGTTGAGGAGCTGGACGCGCAGCGGCCGGTCGCCCTGCCCGGAGGCGAAGCCCAGTTCGTCGCTGCCCTCCATCCGCGTCCCCACGGTGAAGTCCGGGTCGTTGGCGAGCAGCACGGTCGAGGTGCCGGGGCCCACGGTGGTGACGCGGCCGACGAGTCCGTCGCCGTTGAGGACGGTCATGTCGCGCTTGACGCCGTCGCCCGCGCCGATGTCGATGGTGACCGTCCAGGAGAAGCCCTGGGCCGCTCCTATGGCGATGACCTCGGCGCCCTTGATGCCGTACTGGCCGGCGCCGGCCGTCTTCAGCATCCTGTTGAGCTGGCCGAGGCGGCTGCGGTTGCGGTCGTCGCTGCCGAGGCGGGCCTTGAGCGCCGCGTTCTCCTTCTCCAGCGTGGCGAGCCGGTCGTGGCGGTCACCGGAGTCGCGTACCGCCGAGACGGCATCGCCGACCGGGTCGACCACGGTGGCCACCCCGTCCTCGACCGGGCCGAAGACGGCTGCCGCGGCCTGCCGGGCACCGTCGACCGGTGAGTCCTCCCCACCGCGGATGTCCACCGTGATCAGCGCGAACGCGATGGCGATCAGCAGCACCAGGAGCAGCCGGCTCTCTCGTGTGTCCCTCACGTGCGGCGGCGTGCCTTCCTCAAGAGAGTTTTTTCGGGGCAGAAGAGTTGGGAAAGAAAGGAGTTAAAGAAGGGAGTTGAGCCAAGAAGAGTTGTTTGTGGGAGCTTATGCCTCTATACCAACGATCCGCCGCACGAGAGGGGATCATCTCGTACGGCGGAATCGAAGAGTTACGTCATCTGCGCGGCGAGGCGTCCAGCACCTGCTGGAGCGCCTCGAACTCCTCCACGCACTTGCCGGAGCCGAGCGCCACGCTGTCCAGCGGGTCCTCGGCGATGTGGATGGGCATGCCGGTCTCACGGCGCAGCCGTTCGTCGAGTCCGCGGAGCAGGGCCCCGCCACCGGTCAGAACGATTCCGCGGTCCATGATGTCGCCGGACAGCTCGGGCGGGCACTTGTCGAGGGTGGTCTTCACGGCGTCGACGATCGCGTTGACGGGTTCTTCGATCGCCTTGCGCACTTCGGCCGCGGAGATCACGACGGTCTTGGGCAGGCCGGAGACAAGGTCCCGGCCTCGGATTTCGGTGTGTTCGTCATTGTCGAGGTCGTACGCCGAACCGATCGTGATCTTGATCTGTTCGGCAGTCCGCTCACCCAGCAGGAGCGAGTACTCCTTCTTGATGTGCTGGATGATCGAGCTGTCCAGCTCGTCACCAGCGACACGGATGGACTGGGCGGTGACGATGCCGCCGAGGGAGATGACCGCGACCTCCGTGGTGCCGCCGCCGATGTCCACCACCATGTTGCCCGTGGCCTCGTGGACCGGCAGGCCGGAGCCGATGGCCGCGGCCATGGGCTCCTCGATGATGTGCACCTGGCGCGCGCCGGCCTGGGACGAGGCCTCGATGACGGCGCGGCGCTCGACGCCCGTGATGCCCGAGGGCACACAGACGACGACACGGGGACGGGCGAGATACCGCCGCTTGTGAATCTTCAGAATGAAGTAGCGGAGCATCCGCTCGGTGATCTCGAAGTCGGCGATGACGCCGTCCTTGAGCGGGCGCACGGCAACGATGTTGCCGGGCGTCCGACCGATCATCTTCTTCGCTTCCGATCCGACCGCGAGAATGCCACCGGTGTTGGTGTTGATCGCGACGACGGACGGCTCGTTGAGTACGATCCCGCGACCCCTGACGTACACCAGCGTGTTGGCGGTCCCGAGGTCGACAGCCATGTCACGGCCGATGAACGACATTGAGTTCCCCATCAGGATTCGACTGGCCTTCCCAAGTGAAGCGTGTGATGGCTCTGGTTCGGGACGGCGAAGTGGGTGCGGTGACGAACAGGCTTGCAAGGCTTACATCGTAGTCGCGCCTGCACGAACACCACGCGAGGGTCTTCGCCATTGTCAGCATGCGATGTGCCGTCTCGCTTCTGGAGACGAGCGTTCGGGGGTAGGCGTTCCCCCGATCGGCGCGCATATGCCGCAGGACGACCGGTTTTCCGCGGCCGTCCCAGGTCAGCATCGGTCGACATCCGGGTGAGGTGACGATCCCTCAGCCGGTGATCGGGACGACGGCTCAGTCGCGGCCGGGGAAGAAGATCTTCAGCTCGCGCTCGGCGGACTCCTCGGAGTCGGAGGCGTGGATGAGGTTCTCGCGCACGATCACGCCGTAGTCGCCGCGGATGGAACCGGGGGCGGCGGCGATCGGGTCGGTGGGTCCGGCGAGCGCGCGGACACCCTCGATGACCCGCTCGCCCTCGACGACGAGCGCGACGACGGGGCCGGAGGCCATGAACTCGACGAGCGGCTCGTAGAAGACCTTGCCCTTGTGCTCGCCGTAGTGCTGCTCCAGCGTGTCCTGGTCCAGCGTACGCAGCTCCAGCGCGGTGATCCGCCAGCCGGCCTTGCGCTCGATCCGGCCGATGATCTCGCCGGTCAGGCCGCGACGGACGGCGTCGGGCTTGAGCAGGACGAGGGTGCGCTGAGTCACGAGGGTGGCTCCATTCGGGTCACGTGTGTGCGGTGGTCAGAGGCTACAGGGCCGGTCCGGGCGGGTGTCACGCAGCGTCAGGACTGGTCCCCGCGGCCTGCGCCGCGAAGCGGGCCTTCGCCTCGTCGATCTTCCGGCCGTAGTGCACGGACGCCCACCACAGCGCGGCGAACATCGCGCCCATGAAGAACATGGTCGGCATGATGAAGCCGGACGCGATGAGCGCGATCTGCAGGGCCCAGCCGAGCTGCACCCCGCCGGGCCGGGTGATCACACCGCAGAGCAGCACGCACAGCAGCATGGCGATGCCGCTGACCGTCCACACCGTCGACATGGACAGGTCGGGGTCCTTCATGGCGACGAGACCGGCGAAGCCGATCAGGAAGACCTCGCCGATCAGGGTCGAAGCGCAGAGCGTACGCACGGAAGGTCAGCCCCTTCCCAGAAGCAGTCGGGCCTCGCCGACGGTGATGACGGAGCCGGTGACGAGCACACCGCCGCCCGAGAACTCCCCGTCCTCCTCGGCGAGGGTGATGGCGGCCTCCAGGGCGTCGTCGAGCCGCGGCTCGACCTGGACCCGGTCGTCGCCGAAGACCTCGACGGCGACGGCGGCCAGTTCGTCGGCGCCCATGGCGCGATGGCTGGTGTTCTGGGTGATCACGACCTCGGCGAAGACCGGCTCGAAGGCCTCGAGGACCCCGCGCACGTTCTTGTCGCCGCTCGCCCCGACCACCCCGATGAGCCGGCTGAAGTCGAAGGCCTCGCCCACGGCCTCGGCCGTGGCCCGGGCGCCCGCCGGGTTGTGCGCGGCGTCGAGTACGACGGTGGGAGAGCGCCGTACGATCTCCAGCCGCCCCGGGGACGTCACCGCGGCGAACGCCTTGCGCACGGTGTCGACGTCCAGGGGCTCGGGCCGCTGGGTGCCCACGCCGAAGAACGCCTCGACGGCGGCGAGGGCGACGGCCGCGTTGTGGGCCTGGTAGCCGCCGTGCAGGGGCAGGAAGATCTCCTCGTACTCCCCGCCGAGCCCGCGCAGCGTCAGCATCTGCCCGCCGACGGCGACCTGCCTGCTGACGACGCCGAACTCCAGCCCTTCCCTGGCCACCGTGGCGTCCACCTCGACGGCCTTCTTCAGCAGCACCTGGGCCGCGTCGACGGGCTGCTGGGCGAGGATGACGGTCGCGTCCTGCTTGATGATCCCGCCCTTCTCGACGGCGATCTCACCAGGGGTCTCGCCGAGCCGGTCGGTGTGGTCGAGGTCGATGGGCGTCACGACGGCCACGTCACCGTCGATGACGTTGGTGGCGTCCCAGCTGCCCCCCATCCCGACCTCGACGACGGCGACATCGACCGGGGCGTCCGCGAAGGCGGCGTACGCCATGCCGGTCAGGACCTCGAAGAAGGAGAGCCGGTAGTCCTGCTGGGCGTCGACCATCTCGACGTACGCCTTGATGTCGTCGTACGTCTCGACGAACCGCTCGGCGGAGATCGGCGCCCCGTCGAGAGTGATCCGCTCGGTGATCGACTGGACGTGGGGCGAGGTGTACCGCCCGGTGCGCAGGTCGAAGGCGCCGAGGAGGGTCTCGATCATGCGGGCGGTGGAGGTCTTGCCGTTGGTGCCGGTGATGTGGATCGAGGGGTACGCGCGCTGCGGCTCCCCGAGGACGTCCATCAGCGCGGCGATACGGCTGACGGACGGCTCCAGCTTGGTCTCGCCCCAGCGGGTGGCGAGGTCCGCCTCGACCGCGCGGAGGGCCTTGTCGACCTCGGGGTCCCGGGGCCGGCCCGGCAGATCCCCGTCCGGGGCTCCGCCCTGGGTGCGCAGGGTACGGCTGCCGGCCTCGATCACCGCGAGGTCGGGGTCTCGGTCGGTCTCGGTCGCGACGATCTCGTCGAAGGGGTCACTCACGGGTCCAGTCTACGGAGCAGCCTCGCCCCCGCCGCCCCTACCCGTCCCATCCCTGGGGGCTGCGCCCCCAGACCCCCGCTACGGCCCTGAAGGGGCCTCGTCCTCAAACGCCGGACGGGCTGAAAATCAGCCCCTCCGGCGTTTGAGGAGCGGGGGTTCGGGGGTAGCGCCCCCGAGGATGGGACGGGTAGGGGCGGCGGGGGCGAGAAAACCGGCCGGCTACGCCTGCGGCAAGCCGTCCAGCTGGGTCTGGATGCGGGTGATGTCCTCGTCCGCCTTGGTGAGGCGGCCTCGGATCTTGTCCACGACGTTGTCCGGGGCCTTCGCCAGGAACGCCTCGTTGCCGAGCTTGGCCAGCGCCTGGGCCTTCTCCTTCTCCGCGGCGGCGAGATCCTTCGCCAGCCGCTTCCGCTCCGCGGCGACGTCGATCGTGCCGGAGAGGTCGAGGGCGACCGTGGCACCGGCGACCGGGAGGGTCGCGGTGGCGTGGAAGCCGTCCTCCTCCGGCTGAAGGCGGAGCAGCTGGCGGATGGCCGCCTCGTGCGCGGCCAGGGCCGTGCCGTCGAGGGTGAGGCGGGCCGGGACCTTCTGGCCGTCCTGCAGTCCCTGCTCCTTACGGAAGCGGCGGACCTCGGTGACGACGGCCTGGACGGTACCGATCTCGGCCTCGGCGGCCTCGTCGCGGAAGCCACTGTCCTTGGGCCACTCGGCGATGACGAGGGACTCGCGGCCGGTCAGTGTCGTCCACAGCGTCTCGGTGACGAAGGGGACGACCGGGTGGAGCAGCCGCAGCATGACGTCGATGACCTCGCCGAGGACCCGGCCGGAGACCTTTGCCTGCTCGCCGCCCGCGAAGAAGGTCGTCTTCGACAGTTCCACGTACCAGTCGAAAACCTCGTCCCACGCGAAGTGGTACAGCGCGTCACTGAGCTTCGCGAACTGGAAGTCGTCGTAGTACGCGTCGACCTGCGCGACCGTCTTGTTCAGGCGGGAGAGGATCCAGCGGTCGGTCGCGGTCAGTCGCTCGGCGGCCGGGAGATCGCCCTCGATGGTCGCGCCGTTCATCAGGGCGAAGCGCGTGGCGTTCCAGATCTTGTTGGCGAACTTGCTGGACGCCTGGACCCAGTCCTCGCCGATCGGGACGTCGGTGCCGGGGTTGGCGCCCTTGGCCAGGGTGAAGCGGACGGCGTCGGAGCCGTACTTGTCCATCCAGTCGAGCGGGTCGACGACGTTGCCGAAGGACTTCGACATCTTCTTGCCGCGCTCGTCGCGGACCAGGCCGGTCAGCGCGATGGTCTTGAAGGGAGCCTCGCCGTCCATGGCGTACAGGCCGAACATCATCATCCGGGCGACCCAGAAGAAGATGATGTCGTGGCCGGTCAGCAGGACGTCGGTCGAGTAGAACTTCTCCAGGTCCGGGGTCTGTTCGGGCCAGCCGAGGGTGGAGAACGGCCACAGGCCGGAGGAGAACCAGGTGTCGAGGACATCGGTGTCCTGGGTCCAGCCCTCGCCGGTCGGCGTCTCGTCGTCCGGGCCGACGCAGACGACCTCGCCGTCCGGGCCGTACCAGACCGGGATGCGGTGCCCCCACCACAACTGGCGTGAGATGCACCAGTCGTTGAGGTTGTCGACCCAGTCGAAGTAGCGCTTGGACATCTCCTCGGGGTGGATCGAGACCCGGCCGTCGCGGACCGCGTCACCGGCGGCCTTGGCGAGCGTCTCGACCTTGACCCACCACTGGAGGGACAGACGCGGCTCGATGGTGGTGGAGCAACGGGAGCAGTGCCCGACCGAGTGCGTGTACGGGCGCTTCTCGGCGACGATCCGGCCCTGTCCGCGCAGGGCGCCGACGACGGCGGAGCGCGCCTCGAAGCGGTCCAGGCCGAGGAAGGGGCCGTGGACGGTGATGACACCGTGCTCGTCCATGATCGTCATGTTGGGCAGGTTGTGGCGCTGCCCGATGGCGAAGTCGTTCGGGTCGTGGGCCGGCGTCACCTTGACCGCGCCGGTGCCGAACTCCGGGTCGACATGCGTGTCGGCGACGACGGGGATGGTGCGGTCCGTCAGCGGCAGTTTGATCTGCTTGCCGACGAGGTGCTTGTAGCGCTCGTCGTCGGGGTGGACGGCGACGGCGGTGTCACCGAGCATCGTCTCGGCGCGGGTGGTGGCGACGACCAGGCTGTCCTCGCCCTCGCCGTACCGGATCGAAACGAGCTCGCCCGCGTCGTCCTGATACTCCACCTCGATGTCCGAGATGGCCGTCAGACAGCGCGGACACCAGTTGATGATGCGCTCGGCGCGGTAGATCAGCTCGTCGTCGAAGAGCCGCTTGAAGATCGTCTGGACGGCCTTGGACAGCCCCTCGTCCATGGTGAAGCGCTCGCGCGACCAGTCGACGCCGTCGCCGAGGCGTCGCATCTGGCCCAGGATCCGGCCGCCGTACTCCTCCTTCCACTGCCAGACCCGCTCGACGAACTCCTCGCGCCCGAGGTCGTGGCGCGACTTGCCCTCCTCGGCAAGCTGCTGCTCGACCTTGTTCTGGGTGGCGATGCCGGCGTGGTCCATGCCGGGGAGCCAGAGCGACTCGTAGCCCTGCATGCGCTTGCGGCGGGTCAGGGCGTCCATGAGCGTGTGCTGGAAGGCGTGGCCCAGGTGGAGGGAGCCCGTGACGTTCGGCGGCGGGATGACGATGGTATAGGCGGGCTTGTCGCTCTTCGCGTCGGCGGCGAAGTATCCCCGGTCCACCCAGCGCTCGTACAGCTTCCCCTCTACCTCGGCCGGCGCGTACTGGGTCGGCAGTTCGGTGATGGGCGCTGTTGGCTGCTGCTGAGCGTTCTCGGTCACCCGGTCAGTTTAGAGGCGTCACCACCGTGTCCCGAAACACGTTTCTTTCGTAACGGTGGCACACGCGGGGCAACTCGGGCTCCTGGCCTGCGCGAGGATGTCAGGAACACATAAGTATCTGGAGGGGAACCCAGAGATGAGCCACAACCAGCCGGGCCCGTACGGCGGACCACCGCAGCAGCCCGGACCGTACGGACCGCCGGCCCAGCCCGGCCCGTACGGTCAGCCGGGTCCCTACGGCCAGCCGGCTCCGTACGGTCAGCCCGGTCCGTACGGTCAGCCGCCCCAGGCCCCTCCGACGGCTCCCCAGCCCGGCTACGGCTACCCCCAGCAGGCTCCTCCCCCGCAACCCGGCTACGGCTATCCGCAGCAGCCCGACGCGTACGGCCAGGCCCCGTACGGGGTTCCGCAGCCGCCGGCGCCGAGCGGGGGCGGGAAGAAGACGGGGATCGTCATCGGGGCGGTGGCTGTCGTGGCCGCCATCGCCGTGGGCGCGTACTTCGCGCTCAGCGGTGGGAGCAGCTCCGGCGTCACCGACGACGGCGCGCACAAGCTGGCGACCCCGGCGACCGTGCTCGACGGCACGTACAAGAAGAGCGGGGACTCCGAGACCGGCGGGATGAGCGCGAGCGACATCAAGGACGCCGAGTCGTGGGGGGTGCGGAACCCCAAGGACGTCAGCGCGAGTTATGTCGCGGGGTCGGGATTCACCACCAAGAACATCACGTTCTCCGGTGTGTACGGCACGATCGACGACCCGGAGAAGGTCGTCGACGCCATGTTCGCCAAGATGAAGTCGGAGTCCGCCAAGGACACCTCCGGCGACGGCAAACTCGTGGGCAGCCCTGAGGAGTTCACGCCCTCGGGTTTCGACAACGGCGTCATGAAGTGCCAGTTCGTCGAGAGCACCGACGCCGGGAAGACGACGCGGATGCCGTTCTGCGTCTGGGGTGACCACAGCACCGTCAGCTACGTCGTCTCGTACGACCTCGCCGCCCTGGCCACAGGCGGGGGCGGTTCGCTGGAGGACGCGTCCGCGCTCGCGGCCAAGCTGCGCAACGACGTGCGCGTCAAGGCCTGACACGCCTCGACTGAACCTCAACGGCGGAGGGGCCCCGGTCTGTTGACCGGGGCCCCTCCGCCGTCGTACGTAACTGGTCGGCCGTTACGCCGTCTTCTGCTCGCCCGGGCCGCGGCCGCGCGCGTCCCTCGGGATCAGGGTCGGGTTCACGTTCTTCAGGACGACGTCCACCGTGATGACGACGCGGGCCACGTCCTTGCGGGACGGGACCTCGTACATCACCGCCTGGAGGACCTCTTCCATGATG
The DNA here is from genome assembly GCF_045040105.1 of Streptomyces sp. NBC_01390. NCBI lineage: Bacteria > Bacillati > Actinomycetota > Actinomycetes > Kitasatosporales > Streptomycetaceae > Streptomyces > Streptomyces sp. NBC_01390. The sequence continues at coordinate 4,363,964 of NZ_CP109551.1, forward strand.
GCGCGCAGGCCACGCGCGCCGGTCTGGCGCAGGATCGCCTGGTCGGCGATGGCCTCCAGGGCCTCGCGCTCGAAGTCCAGCTCCACGCCGTCCAGTTCGAAGAGGCGCTGGTACTGCTTGACGAGGGCGTTGCGCGGCTCCACCAGGATCTGGAGGAGGGCCTCACGGTCGAGGTTGTGGACCGAGGTGATGACCGGGAGGCGGCCGATGAACTCGGGGATCATGCCGAACTTCACCAGGTCCTCGGGCATGACGTCCTCGAAGCGGTCCTTCGCCTCCAGCTCCTTCTTGGAGCGGATCGTGGCGCCGAAGCCGATGCCCTTGGCACCCGCGCGGGACTCCACCAGCTTCTCCAGGCCCGCGAAGGCACCGCCCACGATGAACAGCACGTTCGTCGTGTCGATCTGGATGAACTCCTGGTGCGGGTGCTTGCGTCCGCCCTGCGGCGGGACGGAGGCCGTCGTGCCTTCGAGGATCTTCAGCAGTGCCTGCTGGACGCCCTCGCCGGACACGTCACGCGTGATCGACGGGTTTTCACTCTTCCGCGCGACCTTGTCGATCTCGTCGATGTAGATGATTCCGGTTTCGGCCTTCTTGACGTCGTAGTCCGCCGCCTGGATCAGCTTCAACAGGATGTTCTCGACGTCCTCGCCGACATACCCGGCCTCCGTCAGCGCCGTCGCGTCGGCGATGGCGAACGGGACGTTCAGCATGCGCGCCAGGGTCTGCGCGAGGAGGGTCTTGCCGGAGCCCGTGGGGCCCAGCAGCAGGATGTTCGACTTCGCCAACTCGATGGCGTCGTCACGGCTTTGACCGCCGCCGTTCTCACCGGCCTGGACCCGCTTGTAGTGGTTGTACACCGCGACGGACAGGGCCTTCTTGGCCGACTCCTGACCGACTACGTACCCCTCGAGGAACTCGTAGATCTCGCGAGGCTTGGGGAGTTCCTCCCACCGGACCTCACTCGTCTCGGCGAGCTCTTCCTCGATGATCTCGTTGCAGAGATCGATGCACTCGTCGCAGATGTACACACCGGGGCCTGCGATGAGCTTCTTGACCTGCTTCTGGCTCTTGCCACAGAACGAGCACTTGAGCAGATCGCCGCCGTCACCGATGCGTGCCACGGTGTGCTTCCCCTTCGCCTGGGAGACGCCTAGGTACAGCGGCTCCTGGTGCTGCCTTATGTCGACGGTACCTTGCCGGGCCCCTCGTTCGGGCCCCCCTTGGCGCGGTTCACTTCGACGTGCGCCGAGTCGAACCGTGCCAAGGGGCGGCAGACGATACAGCTTCTCCGCCTACCAGTACGCCTACGAGTACGTCAGCGGACGCTGGCGTTGTTCATCTTCCGGGTGGAAATGATCTGGTCGATCAGTCCGTACGACAGGGCGTCCTCGGCCGTGAGGATCTTGTCGCGCTCGATGTCCTCGCGGATCTTCTCGATCGGCGTGGTGGAGTGCTTGGCCAGCATGTCCTCCAGCTGGGCACGCATCCGGAGGATCTCGTTGGCCGCGATCTCCAGGTCGGAGACCTGCCCGCGACCGGTCTCGCTGTACGGCTGGTGGATCAGCACGCGCGCGTTGGGCAGCGCCATGCGCTTGCCCGGCGTACCGGCCGCGAGGAGGATCGCGGCGGCGGAGGCCGCCTGGCCCATGCAGACCGTCTGGACGTCCGGCTTCACGAACTGCATCGTGTCGTAAATCGCAGTGAGCGCCGTGAAGGAGCCGCCGGGGCTGTTGATGTAGACCGAGATGTCCCGGTCGGGGTCCATCGACTCCAGGCACAGCAGCTGTGCCATGACGTCGTTGGCGGAGGCGTCGTCGATCTGCACGCCGAGGAAGATCACGCGCTCCTCGAAGAGCTTCGCGTACGGGTCGTACTCACGCACGCCCTGCGAGGTGCGCTCGACGAAGCGCGGGATGACGTAGCGGGATTCGGCGGCGGGGCCGGTGTACTGGGCCTGAGCGGCCTGGGCGGCCCTCGTGCGGTCGTAGAGGCCGCTGCCGGGGAAGTCGTTCACGGTGTCTCCTGAAAGGGGCTTAGGCGGGGGCTGAAGGGCGTTGAGGGCACTTACGCCCCTGTGCCGCCGCCGCCCGGGATGCCTGCGGCCGTGGCGATGACGTCGTCGATGAGGCCGTACGCCTTGGCCTCCTCGGGGTCGAACCAGCGGTCGCGGTCCGAGTCCCGGGTGACCTGCTCGACGGTCTGGCCCGTGTGCTGCGCCGTGAGCTCGGCCATACGCTTCTTGGTGTGCAGCAGCCGCTCGGCGTGGATCTTGATGTCCGAGGCCGAACCCGCGAGGCCCGCGGAGGGCTGGTGGATCAGGATCTCGGCGTTCGGCAGGGCGAAGCGCTTGCCGGGCGTACCCGCGCTGAGCAGGAACTGGCCCATGGAAGCGGCGAGACCCATGGCGATGGTCATCACGTCGTTCTTGATGAACTGCATGGTGTCGTAGATCGCCATGCCGGCCGTGATCGAGCCGCCGGGGCTGTTGATGTAGAGGTTGATGTCCTTGTCCGGGTCAGCCGCCGCGAGGAGCAGCAGCTGCGCGGTGATCTTGTTCGCGATGTCGTCGTCGACCGGCTGGCCGAGGAAGATGATCCGCTCGTTGAGCAGCCGGTTGTAGACCTGGTCGCCGAGGCCACCGCCGATGGAAGGCTCGCCGGCGGCGGAAGGCATCAGATTCGTCACGTCGTGTCCACCTGCTCGTCTTGCGACGGCGCCGGGCCGTCTCACGTGTTCTGCCGGGGCGTGGAGCCGCCCGACGGTTATCGGGGACTCCCCTGCCCTCGCTCTCATGGACCCTAACGCGCGGGTCCCTCCGGGGAATCCCGGGAAGGGAACTGTTCGCTGTGAGCGCATGCGCTCCGCTGGGTTGAGCAGGGTTTCCGGGGCGGGGCGGGTGGGTGCGGGGGCGGGGTCGGGGTGGGCGTCGCGGGGCTGTGCCCCGGGCCCCCGGATCTTCGCCGTGGGTCCGCCGGAGGGTGAGGCCCTGCGGGTGCGTGGGGGCCGTTCGCGCAGTTCCCCGCGCCCCCAAAGGGGCGCCCCTTTGGGGCGCCTCTTCCGGGCGCGGACAGGCCCCCGGGGATCTGAGTCCCCGGGGGCCTGTTCGGTGTGCTTATGTGCGAATCAGAGGTGCCGGGGCTGTCAGGCCTCGGTGGCCTCGGCCTCTGCGGCCGGGGTCTCCTCGGAGGTGGCCTCCGTGGTCTCGTCCTCTTCCTCGTCGTCGAGGTCGATGATCTCGCCGTTGGTGTCCTTGACCGTGGCGGCCTCGACGACGACCGCGAGGGCCTTGCCGCGGGCGACCTCGCCGACCAGCATCGGGACCTGACCGCCCTCGACGACCGCCTGGGCGAACTGGTCGGGGGACATGCCGGAGGAGGCCGCGCGCCGCATGAGGTGCTCGGTGAGCTCCTCCTGGTTGACGTTCAGCTTCTCCTTGTTGACCAGCTCGTCGAGGACGAACTGGGTCTTGATGCCCTTGACCGCGGCTTCCTTGGTCTCGGTGTCGAACTCCTCGGCCGTCTTGCCCTGGATCTCGAGGTACTTCTCGAGGTCGAGGCCCATCTGGCCGAGCTGGTGGTGCTCCAGGTTGTGCTTGCGGGTGTTGACCTCTTCCTCGAGAAGCTTCTCGGGGACGGGCACCTCGACGAGCTCCAGCAGCTTCTCCAGGACGCGCTCCTGGGCCTGCGTGGCCTGGTCGTACTGCTTCATGTTCTCGAGGCGCTTGCGGCTGTCCGCGCGCAGCTCCTCCAGGGTGTCGAACTCGGAGGCGAGCTGGGCGAACTCGTCGTCCAGGGCCGGGAGTTCGCGGGCGGCGACCTGGGTGACCTTGACGGTGACCTCGGCCTCCTTGCCGGCCGCCGAGCCGCCCTTGAGCTCGGAGGTGAAGGTGGCCTCGCCACCGGCCTCCACGCCCGTCACGGCCTCGTCGACGCCGTCCAGCAGCTCGCCGGAGCCGATGGTGTAGGACAGGCCGGTCGCGATGCCGTCCTCCAGCACCTCGCCGTCGACCTTGGCCTCCAGGTCCAGCGTCACGACGTCGCCGTCAGTGGCGGCACGCTCGACCGGGGAGGTGGAGGCGAAGCGCTCGCGCAGCTCCTCGACGGCCTTGTCGATGTCCTCGTCGCTGACCTCGATGGCGTCGACCTCGACCTCGATGCCGGAGTAGTCCGGGATCTCGATGGTCGGGCGGACGTCGACCTCGGCGGTGAAGTTCAGCGTCTCGCCGTCCTTCAGCTCCGTGATGTCGACCTCGGGCTGGCCCAGGACGTTGAGCTCGGCCTCGTTGACCGCTTCGGTGTAGAACTTCGGGAGCGCGTCGTTGACCGCCTCCTCCAGGACCGCACCGCGGCCGAACCGCTGGTCGATGATGCGCGCCGGGATCTTGCCCTTCCGGAAGCCCTTCACCGTGACCTGCTGGTTGATCTTCTTGTACGCCGCGTCGAGGCTGTCCTTGAGCTCCTCGAAGGGCACCTCGATGCTGAGCCGAACCCGGGTCGGGTTCAGGGTCTCCACGGCGCTCTTCACGGTTCGGTCTCCTTGGGGGCTGACTTCTTGGGGTTCTGCTGCGGGTTCTGCTGATTGTCCTGCGTGGGACGCGGCGGAGCCTCAGCGGATTCGCGGCCCTTGAGGGACGTAAACAACGCAGACACACGGGCGCGCAGTCTGCATAGTAGCCGCAGGCGGTACACGCCCCAAAAGGTGATGTTGAAGATGATCCTGCCGGTGGTCCGGCACGATGGTCGGGGTGGCGGGATTTGAACCCACGGCCTTCCGCTCCCAAAGCGGACGCGCTACCAAGCTGCGCCACACCCCGTCTGGTGCGACACGTAGGGTACATGCCCGCAGGCCGTGGGGTTGCCGCATTTCAGGACTGGAAACGCGGTGTGCGTCGAGGGGCCCCGAACCGCTACGATGGTTTCTGTGCCGCGGTCAGCTGACCTGCGGCGCACGTGTGCGGGCGTAGCTCAATGGTAGAGCCCTAGTCTTCCAAACTAGCTACGCGGGTTCGATTCCCGTCGCCCGCTCTGTTCTCGCCGCCGGCCCGGTTCCCTGGAACCGGGCCGGTCGCGTTTCCCCCCGGCGGTCGGACCCTGTGGCCGGACGGCCCGGCCGGGTGGCCCGGTCAGAACTGGATCTCGTTGATCGTGTCCGCTATCGAGTTCAGGAAGCGTTGGATGTCGTCGGCCATGCCGGTCGAGGCGAGGAAGAAGCCGAAGAGGATGGCGACGACCGCCGGACCCGCCTTGATCGTGCCTCCGCGAATCAGCACCACGAGGATGATTCCCAACATCAGCACCACTGACAACGAAATGGCCACACTGATCACACCCTATGGTCGGTTCGCACTACCGGCCCAGGGATGCTTTCCCTCGCACCCCCGCCAGATCCATCGTGCCACCAACGAGGCCACCGTATGCGGCCGGTGACGCATCATCGGTCCCAGCGGATCGTTTTGTCGCCATAGATAGACAAAGGGCACAGAAATGCGTTCCTTATGGGTGCTTGCGCTGATATTCACCTCTCCGGAGGCCGAGAAGCGTCCGCATCCTGGCGTATTTCCGGGCGAGGCGAGCGCGGGTCGGGTCGTCCAGTACGGCCAGGCGGGCCGGGTCCGCGTTGTGCGCGAGGTCCGCTTCCTTGACCAGCAGCGCGCCCGAGGTGTCGAGGATGCGCCGGGCGTACTCCTCGGGGGCCTCCCCCGCACGCTTGGTGACGGCCAGCACGATGTCCTTCGTACGGCGGGTCAACGCGGCCTCCTCCAGGTCGCGTTCGGGCAGTACGTCGTCCTCCACGGCGTCGTGCAGCCAGGCCGCCGCGATCTGCTCGTCGTCGCCCCCACGCGCGCGTACGCCCTCCGCGACGGCCTGGAGGTGCTCCGCGTAGGGGCGGCCCGCCTTGTCCGTCTGCGCCGCGTGTGCGGCTCGGGCCATGGTCTCTACTTCGGCCAGGGTCAGGGGAGTTGGGGAGGCCGGGGGGTGTGCGGGGGTTTCGTTCACCTGCCCAGTATTGGCGAAGACCGGTCAGATCGTCGCCTGGGCTGTGGGGCCCTCTCGGCAGACCAGGAGGAGGGCCCTGTCGTCGTTGACGTCCTTGGCGACCGCCTCGATGAGGTGCCAGGCCGCGCCGTGGAAGCCGCCGGCCACATAGCGGTCGGCCTCGCCGGTCAGGCGGTCGATGCCTTCGACGATGTCCCGTTCCGACGTTTCCACCAGGCCGTCCGTGAACAGCATCAGGACGTCTCCCGGGCGCAGTGATCCCTTCACGGGGTCGAACTGGGCTCCGTCGTACACGCCCAACAGCGGTCCCTCCGCCGCCTTTTCCTCCCAGCGGCCGGTGCCCGCGCTGAGCTGGAGGCCCGGCGGGTGTCCTGCCGAGAAGAGTTCGTAGTCGCCGGAGTCCAGGTCCAGGACCAGGTGGATCGAGGTCGCGAAGCCCTCGTCCCAGTCCTGGCGCAGGAGGTAGCCGTTCGCCGCCGGGAGGAAGGCGTGCGGCGGAAGTGAGCCCAGCAGGCCGCCGAAGGCTCCTGAGAGCAACAGGGCTCTTGAGCCCGCGTCCATGCCCTTGCCGGAGACGTCCGTCAGGACGACCTCCATCGTGCGGCCCCCGTTCGTACGGGCCGCAACCACGAAGTCGCCCGAGAACGACTGGCCGCCCGCCGGACGCAGCGCCATCTCCCGGTGCCAGCCCTGCGGCAGCTGGGGCAACTTGCTCTGGACGCGGATGCGTTCACGCAGGTCGAACAGCATCGTGCCGCCGCGCCGCCAGGGCACGCCCACCCTGCTGCGGAACTGGGCGATGAGCAGGCCGAAGAACCCGCAGGCCGCCACGACGAGGACCACACCCGGGGTGACCCTGGAGGGGCCCTCCGTGTACGGGCCCAGTTTCACCGACTCCACGATCAGTGCCGTCGCCGACGCCGCGTACAGGCCGAGCAGGCTGGCCGGGCGCAGGAGGAGACCGCCGGCGACGATCGGGAGGACGAGCAGGGCCGGGGAGCACCACACCGAGTTGGCGAGGGTCATGGCCGCGATGACCGGGATCATGATGAGCAGTCCGGCGAGCGCGATCCAGTCCGAGCCGTCGCCCCGGAAGTAGTCCACGGCGGATCTGCGCAGGCCGGTGCGGACCCGGTGAGCCTGCTTCTTCAACCGGGCCGTGAACGTCTCGGCTTCCGCGCGCCGCTCTCGTCCTGCTGCCATTAGTTCGGGACCCTATCCATCGGACCAGCTGCTTGGCACGGGAGGTCCCACTTGTCCCCCGTCCGAGGTTCAACTTCACAGTGAAACCCACCGAGGGCCGGTCCGAGGCCCCGAGGGGAAAATTCCCTCGCTCGTCCCGCACTGCCCTGGTACTCATGGTCCATGACGACCTCCAGGACCTCCGGCACGACCGACCTGCGTGTGCTGCGGCCCGAAGACTGGGATCAGTGGTACGACAACCTGATCCGCGCCTTCGGTGGGATGCCGGAGTCCGCCGAGGAACGGGAGTTGTGGAAATCACTCACCGAGTACGACCGATTTGTGGGCGTCTGGGACGGTGAGGCGTGTGTGGGCAGTGCGGGTGCCTTCACTTTCCAGGTAACCGTACCGGGTGGTGCCTCCGTGCGGGCGGCGGGCGTCACGATGGTGGGCGTCGCCGGCACGCACCGTAGGCGCGGGGTGCTGACGTCGATGATGCGGCGCCAGCTGGACGACGTACGCAGCTGGGGCGAGCCGCTGGCCGTGCTCACGGCGTCCGAGCCCGCCATCTACGGGCGGTTCGGGTACGGGGCCGCCACTCACTCGCTGACCTTCGAGATCGACACGACGCGGGTACGCCTGGAGGCGCCGGCCGGCGCCGACGACGTACGGCTGCGGTATGCCGTACCGGCCGAGGCCCTTGATGTCTGCGAGGCGGTGTACGCGCGGCGGGTGCCGGAGCGGCCCGGGATGCTGGCGCGGATGCCCGGCTGGGAGCGGGTCGTGGTGCTCGATCCGGAGAGCGAGCGGGACGGGGCGTCGCCGTTGCAGTGCGTGGTCGCCGAGCGGGGCGCGGAGGTGGTGGGGTTCGCGCGGTTCCGGATCAAGCCCGACTGGGATTTCACCGGATCCAACAGCGCGGTCGTCGTCGAGGACGTGGAGGCTCTCGATGCGGCTTCCCAGGGCGCGTTGTGGCGGTTCCTGTTCGGCATCGACCTGACGTCGAAGATCGTCTCGCGCGGGCGGCCGGTCGAGGAGCCATGGCATCACATGGTGACGGACATCCGGCGGTGCGCGCTGCGCAGACGGGACGCGCTGTACGTACGACTGGTGGACGTGGGGGCCGCGTTGGAGGCGCGGACCTATCAGACGCCCGTGGATGTCGTGCTCGATGTCGAGGACGCGTTCTGTCCGTGGAACTCCGGGCGGTGGCGGCTGACGGGCGACGCCAAGGGGGCCGTGTGCCGGCGTACCGAGGACGCGGCTGATCTCGCCCTGTCCGTACGGGAGTTGGGGGCCGCCTATCTGGGCGGTGTGCCGTTGGCCGGGCTGGCGGCTGCCGGGCGGGTGCGGGAGATCCGGCAGGGGGCGTTGGCCGAGGCCTCGGTGGCGTTCGGGTCAGTGGTGGAGCCCTGGTTGTCCCACGGGTTCTAGTCCGCGGGTTCTGCGTCCGGGGTGCCTGGTCGCTTTTCAGGCGCGTTGGCAGGTGGGGCACCAGAAGAGGTTGCGGGCGGCGAGGTCGGCGGTGCGGATCTCGCCGCCACAGAGGTGGCAGGGCAGGTTGGCCCTGCGGTAGACGTAGACCTCGCCGCCGTGGTCGTCGACGCGCGGCGGGCGGCCCATTGCCTCCGGGGTGTGTTCCGGGCGGACGGTGTCGATGCGGTTGTGTCGTACGCCCTCGCGCATGAGGGCGACCAGGTCCTTCCAGAGGGCGTCCCACTCGGCGGGCGTGATGTCCCTGCCGGGGCGGTACGGGTCGATGCCGTGCCGGAACAGGACCTCGGCCCGGTAGACGTTGCCCACGCCCGCGATGAGTTTCTGGTCCATGAGCAGGGCGGCGATGGTCGTACGACTGCGGCTGACGCGGGCGTAGGCGGCCTGGTGGTCGGCGTCCGGGCGCAGGGGGTCGGGGCCCAGGCGGTCGTGTATCGCCTGCTTCTCGGTGTCCGTGATGAGCGCACAGGTGGTGGGGCCCCGGAGGTCCACGTACGAGGTGCTGTTGGCGAGGCGCAGACGGACCGTGTCCGTGGGAGGCGGGGCGGGGGCGTCGCCGAAGTTGACCTTGCCGAAGAGGCCCAGGTGGATGTGGACCCAGTCGGCTTCGCGGAAGCGGAGGAAGAGGTGTTTGCCGTGGGCGTCGGCGGCGTTGAGGGGGGCGCCGGTGAGGAGGGCTGCGGCGTCGGTGAACTTGCCCTGCGGGCTGCTTACGGTGGCGGGTCGGCCGGCGAAGCGGGCGGCGTAGTCCTGGGCCAGGCGGTGGATCGTGTGCCCTTCCGGCACGGTGCGGGTTCCTTTCGTGGTGTTTTGCCCACCCGCCCGCCCGTCTCGGCCTGTTGAGGAGGCACCCTCGTTCTGGGGGCTGTGCCCCCAGACCCCCCATCGGCCTGAACGGCCTCGTCCTCAAACGCCGGACGGGCTGGAGATGCGGGTCGGTGCTAGCTCTGCGGGTGGTGGGGCGGGATTTCCGGGAGTTCGCCCGTCGTCTCGTACGCCGTCAGCATGTCGATGCGGCGGATGTGGCGGGTGTCCTCCGAGAACGGCGTCGCCAGGAAGGTCTCCACGAACTTCGTCGCCTCGTCCTGCGTGTGCATGCGGGAGCCCACCGCGACCACGTTGGCGTTGTTGTGCTGGCGGCCCAGCGACGCGGTCTCCTCGCTCCAGGCCAGCGCCGCGCGCACGCCCTTCACCTTGTTCGCCGCGATCTGCTCGCCGTTGCCGGAGCCGCCGATCACGATGCCGAGGGCGCCGGGGTCCGCAGCCGTGCGCTCCGCGGCGCGGAGGCAGAAGGGCGGGTAGTCGTCGACGGCGTCATAGATGTGGGGGCCGCAGTCCACGGGGTCGTGGCCGGCCTCCCTGAGCCACTCGACGAGGTGGTTCTTGAGTTCGAAGCCCGCATGGTCGGAGCCGAGATACACGCGCATGGTCCGAGTGTGACATGTCTGTTTCGGGGAAGCAGCGCCGGGGGCTGATCCCGAAATCATATGGCAATCCTGCGAAACCTCAAGAAAACCTCAAGTAACGATCTGGATTCAAAGGTTCAAGAATCCCTTCACCTCCGATTCACTGGACCGAACGTTTAACGCCGTCCCCAACCGGCGCGCTATCCCCGTTCACCCGGCGCAAAGGAATTCCCCCATGACCTCGCAGCCGTCCTCCGGTCTTCAGGCCGGGCTCAAGAACCGACATCTGTCGATGATCGCCATCGGCGGTGTCATCGGCGCCGGACTCTTCGTCGGGTCCAGCTCCGGTATCCGTACCGCCGGCCCGGGCATCCTTCTCTCGTACGCCCTCGTCGGCACGCTCGTCGTGCTGGTGATGCGGATGCTCGGCGAGATGTCCGCCGCCAATCCGACCTCCGGTTCGTTCTCCGCGCACGCCGACCGGGCACTCGGGCGCTGGGCCGGGTTCTCCATCGGGTGGCTGTACTGGTTCTTCTGGGTCGTCGTGCTCGCCGTCGAGGCGACCGCCGGGGCCACCATCCTCGAAGGGTGGATTCCCTCCGTACCCCAGTGGGCCTGGGCGCTCATCGTGATGATGGTGCTGACCGCGACCAACCTCGTCTCGGTCGGTTCCTACGGCGAGTTCGAGTTCTGGTTCGCCGGTATCAAGGTCGTCGCCATCAGTGCTTTCGTGATCATTGGTGGGCTTGCCGTGTTCGGTGTGCTTCCCGGGGTCGACAGCGACAAGGCCGGGCTCTCCAATCTCACCGACTCCGGCGGGTTCCTGCCCAACGGGCCCGGCGCCATTCTCACCGGCGTGCTGCTCGTCGTCTTCTCCTTCATGGGGAGCGAGATCGCCACGCTGGCCGCCGGGGAGTCCGAGGACCCGCAGCGGGCCGTCACCAAGTCCACCAACAGCATCATCTGGCGAGTCGGCGTCTTCTATCTCGGGTCGATCTTCGTCGTCGTCACGCTGCTGCCGTGGAACGATCCCTCGATCAAGGAGAAGGGCTCGTACGTCGCCGCCCTCGACTCCCTGGGTATCGCGCACGCCGGTCAGATCATGAACTTCATCGTGCTGACCTCGGTGCTGTCCTGCCTCAACTCCGGCCTCTACACGGCCTCCCGCATGGCGTTCTCGCTCGGGCAGCGCGGTGACGCGCCCAAGGCCTTCGCGCGAACCACGTCCCGCGGTGTGCCGCTCACGGCGATCGTCGCCTCGGTCGTCTTCGGCTTCGTCGCCGTCTTCTTCAACTACAAGTTCCCCGACTCGGTCTTCCTCTTCCTCGTCAACTCCTCCGGCGCCGTCGCCCTGTTCGTCTGGCTGGTCATCTGCTTCTCGCAGCTGCGCATGCGGAAGATCATCGAGCGCGAGTCCCCCGAGAAGCTCGTCGTGCGGATGTGGCTGTACCCGTATCTGACCTGGGCGACCGCCGCCCTCATCGTGTTCGTCCTCGGCTACATGCTCACCGACACCGAGCACGACGGCCGCGAGACGGTACTGCTCTCGCTGCTGGTCGCGGCCGTTGTGCTCGCCATCGCCGTCGTCCGGCAGAAGACCGGGCGCGGGTCCGTGGTCGTCGACGGTGGCCCGGACACGCGTGTCGTCGATGACGGCGACGATGTCGAGGACGTCGTCAAGGTCGGCTAGTTCAGGACTGATCCGCGTTGGCCCTCGTTGAGTGAAGGGTTCGTTCACAGCACTGTGAACGAACCCTTCACCCGTTCGTACGTCCGTACCGCCTGCTCCTCGATCTCCGGGTGGTACCAGGTGCTGATCTGGTACGACTTCCCCTCCACGTCGAAGCCGAGCAGCCTGGCGTGCCAGGGGGTGCCGTCCAGGGTGAAGGTGTACTCCCAGACGACGGCCGGGTGATCCTGGTACGTCGTCTCCCCCAGGCTGATCTTCGTGTAGTCCTGGCCCTGCCGGGCGTTGCGTTCCGACTGCTCCCAGGTCTCCAGCAACTCGCCCCGCGCGAGGGAGGACTTGGCCAGCAGCTCCTGCCGGCCGTCGGGAGACGTGTAGTGCACCTCGGCGCCCGTCTTCACGTCCCGGCGCCAGCCCCTGGGCGGCGCCCACGCGTATCCGCCCGCCTCCTCGTGCGCGCCGGGCGGCAGGCTGCGCGGGCGGGAGGTGCCTTCGACGGTGGGTTCGGGGGAGGTCTCGGTGGGGGTGGCGGGCTGCGTGGGCGAGGCCGACGGTGAGGGCGAGGGCGAGGTATCACTCGACGACCCGGGGCTCGCTGTGTTCTTGTCGTCGGGTGAGCCTGCCGTCGCTGCCAGGACCAACCCCACCACCGCCCCCACGGTGACCACCCCGGCGGCCAGCATGCCCAGACGGCGGCGACCTGGGTGCGGGGTTTGCGGGGGCTGTTCCGGCGGTCGCTTCTCCGTCAACGCCTGTGCCTGTGCTTGGGCCACCGCTTGCGTGTGCGTCTTGGCTCGGATCAGTGAGACCCCTGCGCTGTGCGTGGGGATCGCCGAACCGGCCTCGGACCGTATCTCGGAGGGGACCTCGGTGGAGGCGTTGGACGCCTCGGGGGACGGGGTTCCCAGGACCGGGGTGGCGATCGTGCGCGCTACGGGTATCGCGTCTCTCGGTCGTACAGCCCGTACGAGGGACGCGTCCAGGTATGCGGGGGTCGGCGCATCCGCGGTCGCCTGTACGGGAGTTGGGGGCGCCGGCTCACTCCCCGCCGTTCCTTCCCCCTGCTCCCCTTCCGTGGTCGGCTCCGGCTCCGGCTCCGGCTCCGGGAACGCCACCGGCCTCAGTGCCCGTTCCACGTCCTCCAGTGCGGGCCTGGCCGAGGGTTCCTTCTCCAGGAGGGCGGCCAGGGTGTCGTGCAACGGGCCTGCGGCGGCGGGGAGTTCGGGGTCCTCGTACAGGACCGCGTGCAGGGTCGCCAGGGTGGTTTCGCGGGAGAACGGGGAGCGGCCTCCCAGCGCCGCGCAGAGTGTCGCGCCGAGGGACCACACGTCGGACGGCGGGCCCTGGTGCTGGCCCGACACCCGCTCCGGTGCCATGTAGTCGGGGGATCCCACGAGCATCCCGACCATGGTGAGGGCCTTCGCGTCCTGGATGGCGGCGATACCGAAGTCGGTGAGGACGACTCGCCCGTCGCGTCGTTCCAGGAGGACGTTGCCGGGTTTGATGTCGCGGTGCAGTACGCCCCCGGCATGCACCTGGCGCAGCGCCGAGACCAGGCTGAGGCCGAGGCGAGCCGTGTCACCCGGGCCCAACGGGCCGTCCGTGACAAGAAGTTGTTCGAGTGAGCGGCCGTCGACCAGTTCCATGACGATCCACAGCCGCTCGCCCTCGTCCACGACGTCGTACACCCGCACGACGTTCGGGTGGTCGATCCGGGCCGCCGCCCTGGCCTCGCGGAGCGTGCGTTCGCGACGGGTACGGGTGTCCTCCGCGTCGAGTCCGTCAATGCGCATTTCCTTGACCGCCACCGGCCTGTCGAGCATTTCGTCGACGGCCCGCCACACCCGCCCCATTCCCCCCTGACCGATACTTTCGACCAGCCGATATCGACCCGTCACCACCAGCCCCGGAACCCCGCCGCCCATATTCCCCGGCAATCCCCTGCACCCCCTCAACGCACGCCCCACCAGAACCACAATGGTCACACTTCGTGCCGTACCAGCATAGTGGCGAGAAATCTTGTGGTACCTCTTCATGGACTGCGAATTCAGGCGCAGTCCAGGGGGATCCAAGGGGGACGAACATGAGTTCTGGTCGCACGACGGTCATCGCGGGATCGCTGCTCACGGCATCTTTCTCGGCCGTGATGATCCTTTCCTTCACCGCCAGCGCGGATGACCAGGGGCCCGGAAGCAGCAAGGGGGGAAAGGCCGTTGACGCGGCGCCGGCAGGCGTCAAGTTGACCACACAGTTGCCCGAAAGCATCTCGGTCGACAACAGTTCGAAGGAAACGGCGCTCACCGCCACCGTAAAGAACGAGGGGAGCAAGGACAGCGGTGACATCAGGCTTTTGGTCGTGGGATTCGACGGCCTGACGGTCAAGAACGTTCAGGGCTGCTCGGAAATCGCCGAAGGAGATCTACCGGCGGGATCGAACAGCGGTTTCAGCTGCGCCGTCGGAAATCTCGCGGCCGGCAAGTCGAAGTCGTACGACGTCGACGCGACGTTCGATCTGGGCAAGACCGGCAAGATCTGCCTGCCCGTCCAGACCGCCGACGGGTCGAAGACGTTCTGGCAGCAGGGCCCGGTCCCGTTCGGTACGACCAACCCGGCGCCGAACGCTCCGGCCACGCCGTTGCTGCTCGGTACCGACAACAAGCCGGTGGCGCCCGGCGGCGACGAACTGCCGAGGACCGGCCCTGCGCGCGAGCTGCTCCCGCTCGGCGCGGTCGGCGCGGCGCTGCTGTCCGCCGGGGCGGCGGGCATGTGGTGGTCGCAGCGGCGGCCCCAGCAGCAGCGGGGCTGATCGCCGAGCCCTGACCGGCAACCGGGGAACGGGTGAGGGGAGGGAAGCACGGAATCCGTGCTTCCCTCCCCTCACCCTCTCTCGGATCAGTCTCCCGGCTCAGTCCTTGTCCACGAGCTTCCAGGCCGTCGGCAGGATGCCCATTGCCAGGGCCGCCTTCAGGGCGTCGCCGATCAGGAACGGCGTGAGGCCGGCGGCGATCGCCGCGCTCATGCTCATGTCGGCGGCCAGCGCGAGGTACGGGACGCCGATCGCGTAGATGATCGCCTCGCCGAGGAGCATCGCGCCCGCCATGCGCGGCATCGAGCGGTCCGCGCCGCGGCGGGCCAGCGCGCCCACGGCGGCCGACGCGAGCAGCATGCCGAGGATGTAGCCGAAGGACACCGACGTGCCCGAGCCGCCCTCCGCGAACCACGGCACGCCCGCGAGACCGGCCAGGGCGTAGACGACGAGGGCGGCGAGGCCGCGGCCGGCGCCGAGTGCGGTGCCGACGAGGAGCGCGGCGAAGGTCTGGCCGGTCACCGGTACCGGCGAGCCGGGCACGGGGACGGCGATCTGGGCGGCGATCCCGGTGAGCGCGGCACCGCCGAGCACGAGCGCGGCGTCCCGGACGCGGGAGGCGGGGAGCAGGTCGGCAAGGACCTGGCCGGGGCGGGCGAGGGCGACGGCGGTTGCCATGGGGACTCCGCGAGGATGTGGGCGGCAAGGGACATCGCGACGCTATCCCAGCGTCCTCGGGCCGATCACCGTCAGCGCTCGACAAAGGGGGCGGCGGCGACTTGGTGGGCTCCGGACAAACGGTGGGCGATACACCTGGTACAGCGTGATGCCGGTCACGGTGGTGAGGTGGTGTGGGCTACGGAGGCGCGGAGGGCGCGCTCTGTATGGTTCCGCCAATCGGGCCGGCGCGCGGAGACGACGCTGGACGGGTGCCGTCTCGCCCGTCGGTCGCCATCTGTGCAGGGGCGGGCCGTTTTGCTAGCTTCGAGCACATGGTCGCCCAGTCCCGGTACTTCTCGTCGCGTCGCTATGTCGACCTGCGACGCGTGGGCACGGCCACCTGTCGCCGCCCCGGGTGAGGCGGCTCCGGCGCGTCTCGCTCCACAGGACTCCCGAGTCTTCACGGCTCCCCGAGTCCTCATGAGACGGCGCAGTGTCGGACCCGTTCCCCGAGGATGATCGCCATGCCCCGTGCCGCGGCACCCACCCTTACCTCTCCCTCCCTTTCCCTCTCTCCTTCTCCCTCTCCCACCGCTTCTCCTTCCCGTCTCTCGTCGTCGCGGGTGCCTCGTGCCGCCGATTCCGATCGGCGCAGGACGAGCGCGAGTGTCGTCCTGCGGTCCGTGCTCGAGCACGGACCCGTGGCGCGCAGCACCATCGCCCGGCTGACCGGGCTGTCGCCGGCGTCGGTGACGGACTACTGCGCGCGGTTCGCGGAACTCGGTCTGATCCGCGAGGAGGCCGCGCCCCGGCAGTCGAACGGGGTGGGGCGCCCGCACGTCCCCGTCGTCCTGGACGCCTCGCGGTTCGTGGTCGCCGGGGTGCATGTAGCCGTGCCGTACACGACGGTCGCGCTGCTGGATCTGCGCGGCCGGGTGGTCGCCCGGCGTGAGCTGAAGCACGAACACACCGATCCGGGGTGGGTGCTGGCCCGGGCCGCGGACGGGCTGCAGGCGTTGTTGGACGACCTGCCCGGCTGCCGGGCCCTCGGTGTCGGCGTGGCGGTGGGCGGCTGGGTGGACCGGGAGTCCGGGACCGTCGTCGAGCACCCCATGCTGGGCTGGCGGGACGTGGCGGTGCGCGAGATCCTCGGTGCCCGCACCGGGCTGCCGGTCCATGTGGACGGACACGCGCGGGCGTTGGTCAACGCTGAACGGCTGTTCGGGCCGGCGCGGGGCAGCGGAAGCGTGCTGCATCTGTTCGTCGGCAACATGGTCGACGCGGCGTTCGCCACCAACGACGAGGTGCACCACGGGCCGCGCTCCCGGGCCGGCGACATCGCCCATCTGCCGGTGCCGGGCGGTAGTGAGGTCTGCGAGTGCGGGCGTACGGGCTGCCTCCAGGCCGAGTTGAGCGAGCGGACGCTGTGCCGGCGAGCCCGGGAGGCGGGCATCGGCAAGGGCACGAACCCCATGCACGTGGTCGCGGCGGCGGCCGGGGGCGATCCGGTCGCCGTAGGGCTGCTGGTGCGGCGGGCGGGTGCCGTGGGGCGGGCCGCGCGACTGCTGCTCGACGTGCTGAATCCGGAGACCGTGGTGGTGACCGAGATCGGGGTCATCTACCGCGATGACTGCCTCACCGCATTGCGCGACGGGGTCGGCGCCGATCGCGCGGACTCTGTCGTGCCGACGAGTTTCCCGGATTCCGTACTCGCCGTGGCGGGTGGTTCGGTGGCACTCGACGTGGTGTACCGGGATCCGCTGGCTGCTTGACCTGAGGGTACTTAATTCAGAAACTCCGAATGTTGACAGGGGCCGTGCATGACCGGGAACATCCTGTTCATGAGCCCGTTCGTGAGCTGTCGCACCCTTTGTTGCTGACACGTCGCCCCTGTTGCTGACACGTTGCCGCGTGTGAAGTGCTCATTTCTTTCTGCACGATTCTGCGCGACTCTGCGCTCTCTGTTCTTTCTTGCGTGAATTCTGCTTCCCGGGCCGCCTCGTGCCGTGAATTCCGCATGCGTTTCCGCCTTCCGAACTCACGGAGTCCTGCCATGCCTTCTTCTCCCGTGCCGGGTGTCGACCGACGGCTCTTCCTCACCTCCCTGCTCGGCGCCGCCGCCGGCATCGCCGGGTTGAGCGGCTGCGCGAACAGCAGTGCCGCCGCCGACTCCAAGGGCGCCTCGACCGCTCCGCTCGCCGACAGGATCCCGACCGGTACGAGCCTGAAGATCTCCTCGTATTCGGGCACTCAGCAACTCCAGTTCAAACTGGCCAAGTTGGGCGAGCTGCCCTTCAAGGTGTCGAGCTGGGAGAACATCGCCGCCGGACCCGATGTCATCAACGCCTTCCGTTCGGGCTCTCTGGACCTCGCCAACAACGCGGGCATTCCGCCGATCCAGGCGCACTTCCAGGGTTACGACGCGAAAATCGTCGCGATCAACGTCACCCGCAAACCGAACTATCTCTTCGCCACCAAGCCCGGCAGCGACATCCGGACGGTCGCGGACTTCAAGGGCAAGAGGCTCGCCTTCTCGCAGGGGCAGGCCCAGGGCGTCGTACTCCTGCGGGCGCTGCAGAAGGCCGGGCTCGCGTACGACGAGGTCAAGCTCGTCCCGCTGACCAGCAACCAGTTCTTCACCGCCCTGCAGTCGGGCCAGGTGGACGTCGCGCCACTGGCCATCGCCCAGGCGCCCGCGTACTTCCAGCAGTACGGAGGTAAGGGCGCCCGCAGTATCGACACGGACGTGGTCGACCTGCTCAGCGTGCTGTGGGCGCCGGTCTCCGTGCTGAACGACCCCGCGAAGGCCGCCGCGGTCGCCGCGTACATCCCGTACTGGGCCAAGGGCCTGGTGTGGGCGTACGAGAACCCCGACAGCTGGAACGAGGAGTTCTACGTCAAGACGCAGAACCTGACCCTCCCCCAGGCGCAGGCGATCACCAAGCTCGCCAACAAGCCGCTGTTCCCGCCGAGTTGGGCCGAGGCCATCAAGTGGGAGCAGGAGACCGCCGATCTGCTCGCGGAGGGCGGCTTCGTGAAGAAGTTCGACGTGAGCTCGCTCTTCGACCACCGCTTCGAGGGCATCGCCGCGAAGTCCGTAGCTGCGGAATACCGGAGGTGACCGCCGTGACCGCCGTGACCACAAGCGCCTCCGGCGTCGCTGATGCCGCCGCCGAGGTCCCCGCGTCCGTCGTCGCCGAGGAGAGCGGATCCCAGGTTCGCAGGCGCCGTCGGCTCTCCCCCGGCAAGCGGCTGCCCGCGGCTCCACTCATCGGCCCGGCCCTCGTCATCGCCCTGTGGGCCGGCGCCTCCGCCGCCGGGCAGTTGGACCCGGCCGCGATCCCGGCGCCCTGGACCGTGCTCAGGACCGGTGGGCGGCTGTGGACCGACGGGACCCTGCCGTCCGACATCCTGACCTCGCTGCGGCGGGCCGCCTCCGGCTTCGCGATCGGGCTGGTCGGCGGCGTCCTTCTCGCCCTGGCCGCCGGGCTCAGCCGGGTCGGTGAGGCCCTGATCGACGGGACGGTCCAACTCAACCGGGCCATCCCGGCCCTGGGGCTGATCCCGCTGTTCATCCTCTGGCTGGGCATCGGCGAGACGTTCAAGATCGCGATCATCGCCATCGTCGTCTACATCCCGATCTACCTCAACACGCACGCCGCGCTGTCCGGAATCGACAGCCGCTTCGTCGAACTCGCCGAGGTGCAGGGGCTGTCGAGGTTCCAGTTCGTCCGGCAGATCGTCGTTCCCGGTGCGCTGCCCGGATTCTTCGTGGGACTCCGGCTCGGCGTGACCGGCTCCTGGCTCGGACTGGTCGTCCTGGAGCAGATCAACGCCACCAGCGGACTCGGCTACATGATGTTCCAGGCCCAGAACTACGGCCAGAGCGACGTCATCCTCGTCGGCCTGGTCGTCTACGGAATCTTCGGCCTGGTGTCCGACAGCGCGGTCCGTCTCATCGAACGGAGGGTGCTGTCATGGCGACGCACACTGAGCAACTGACCCGGTCCGCAGTCCGGCTCCGGGACCTGACCCGGTCGTTCGGCGGGCGCAAGGTCCTCGACGGCATCGACCTCGACATTCCGGCCGGACAGTTCACGGCCCTGCTCGGGCACAGCGGCTCCGGCAAGAGCACCTTGCTGCGGGCGGTCGCGGGCCTCGATCACGAGGTCGAGGGCAGCGGTCGACTCACCGCCCCCGAGCGGGTGTCGGTGGTCTTCCAGGACTCGCGGCTGCTGCCGTGGCGCCGGGTGCTGGACAACGTACTCCTGGGGACCGAAGGCAGGGAGGCGGCGGCGAAGGGCCGGGAGGCTCTCGCCGAGGTGGGGCTGAAGGGGCGCGAGCGTGCCTGGCCCAACGAGCTGTCCGGCGGCGAGGCGCAACGGGCCGCGCTGGCACGGTCGTTGGTCCGAGAGCCCGAACTACTGCTTGCCGACGAGCCGTTCGGGGCGTTGGACGCGCTCACGCGGATCAGGATGCACGGTCTGCTGCGGGAGCTGTGGGAGCGGCATCGGCCGTCCGTTCTCCTCGTCACGCATGACGTGGACGAGGCGGTGGCTCTGGCCGAGCGGGTGCTGGTGCTGGAGGAGGGGCGGATCGGGCTCGACCTGGCGATCGATCGGGAGGCGGCGGCTCGTGGTGAGTACAGGGGGTTGTTGCTCGGGGCGTTGGGCGTGACGTCGGACGTCCGGTGAGCGTCGGTGGGGGTGACCGTCTGCTGGGGGCTGCCGCCCCCAGGCCCCCGCTTCGGCCCTGAAGGGGCCTCGTCCTCAATCGCCGGACGGGCTGGAGATGCCCCCTGACCGGCGACAAAAAGCACCGCCCAGAAGCTACAGACCGGGATTCCGCACCGGCACTCGCAAGCAAAGGAAACACCCATGACCCGCCAACTCCACCTCAACGCCTTCCTCATGACCACCGGACATCACGAAGCCTCGTGGCGGCTCCCCGAAAGCGACCCGTACGCGCACGTCGAGCTGGACCACTACGTGCGGCTCGCCCGGATCGCCGAGCGTGGGACCTTCGACTCACTGTTTCTGGCCGACAGCCCCCAGTTGTGGGGCAGTGTGGCGCAGCGTCCCGCGGGTGCCCTGGAACCGCTCACCCTGTTGACCGCCCTGGCGACGGCGACCACGCACATCGGGCTGATCGCCACCGCCTCCACGTCCTACAACTCCCCCTACAACCTGGCCCGCAAGTTCGCCTCGCTCGACATCATCAGCGGGGGCCGGGCCGGCTGGAACATCGTCACCACCGCCGGCGCCGAGGCCGCCCGTAACTTCGGGCTCGACGCGGAGCCCGCCCATGCCCAGCGGTACGCCCGGGCCGCCGAGTTCCTCGACGTGGCTCTCAAGCTCTGGGACAGCTGGGAGGACGACGCGATCGTCGCCGACAAGGCGGCCGGTGTCTGGGGCGACGACACGAAGGTCCATCCGCCGCGCCACCAGGGGACGTACTTCAGCGTCGAGGGCGCCCTCAACGTGCCGCGCTCGCCCCAGGGTTACCCGCTGCTGGTGCAGGCGGGATCGAGCGAGGACGGCAAGGCGTTCGCGGCCCGGTACGCGGAAGCCGTGTTCACCGCCCAGCAGACCATCGAGGACGCGCAGGCCTTCTACGCGGACCTCAAGTCCCGTACAGCGGCGGGCGGTCGGGACCCCGAGCACATCAAGGTGCTGCCCGGCATCGTCCCGGTGCTCGGCTCCACGGAGGCCGAGGCCCTGGCGAACGAGCAGATCCTGGAGGACCACATCGTGTACACGCACGGCGTGGGCAATCTGGAGAACCTGCTCAAACTCCCCGCTGGGACACTGGAGTTGGATGCCCAGTTGCCGGCTGATCTGCCGCCCGAGAGCGCCATCGAGGGCGCCAAGAGCCGCTACACGCTCGTCGTCGAGCTGGCCCGGCGCGAGCGCCTCACCGTGCGACAGCTCATCGGGCGGCTCGGCGGCGGGCGCGGGCATCTCACCTTCGCCGGTACGCCAGAGCAGGTCGCCGACGAGATCGAGACCTGGTTCACGCGGGGTGCCGCCGACGGCTTCAACATCATGCCCGCGGTCCTGCCGTCCGGTCTCGAAGCCTTCGTCGACCACGTCGTCCCGATCCTGCGCGCCCGCGGTCTGCTCCGCGGTGAGTACGGGCCGCGCCAGACCCTGCGCGAGAGATACGGCCTCCCGCGCCCCGCCAACCAGCACGTCAGCCCCGCATCCGCACCCGCCCTCGTCTGACGAACCCCGAAGGGAACCCGCACATGTCCGGCATCGAAATCCAGAAGGTCACCGCGAACATCGGCGCCCGAGTGTCCGGCGTGGACATCTCCAAGCCGCTCGACGAGGAGCAGGTCGCCACGCTCCGCGAGGCTCTGGGCGTCCACAAGGCGCTGGTCTTCGACGACGTGAACCTCGACGACGAGGGCCAGCAGGCCTTCGTACGCCACTTCGGCGAACTGACCACCGCCCATCCGACCGTGCCGTCCATCGACGGCGCCGCGAACGTCCTGCCCGTCGACAGCGAGCGGGGCCGCGCCGCCAACCACTGGCACACGGACGTCACCTTCGTCCTCAACCCGCCGCAGGCCAGCACCCTGCGCAGCATCACGGTCCCGCCGCACGGCGGCGAGACCCTGATCGCCAGTTCGGCCGCCGCCTACCGTGATCTGCCCGAACCCCTGCGGAAGTTGGCCGACAACCTGTGGGCCGAGCACACCAACGACTACGACTACGCGGTTGCGGACGAGACCCTCGACGAGGAACTGGCCGCCCAGCGAGCCCAGTTCACGTCCATCACGTTCCGTACGGCCCACCCGGTCGTCCGTGTCCACCCGTTGACCGGCGAACGCGGGCTGTTCATCGGCGGGTTCGCGCAGCGGATCGTCGGTCTGTCGGTCGCCGAGTCCCGCAAGATCCTGGATCTGCTCCAGGCGTACGTCACCCGCCCGGAGAACATCCTGCGCCACCGCTGGTCGCCGAACCAGCTCGTCCTCTTCGACAACCGCATCACCCAGCACTACGCCATCGACAACTACAACGGCCTGCCGCGCCGTCTGCACCGGGTGACCATCGCTGGTGACATCCCGGTCGGCATCGAGGGCAAGGAGAGCTACTCGATCGCGGGGGACGCCTCGCACTACACGCCTGTCGCCCAGTCGTAGACCGCCCGGTCCCCCGCGAGGACGTTACCGACATGACTCGCGGGGGCCGCCCCATTCCCTACGTCCCCCGCGCGGACCTACTCTCGTGGGTCCGGGACATCAGTCCACCGGAGCCCGCCACACCGGGAGGATCACATGCTGTCGATGCGGTGCGTGAACTGCGCAGGCACGGTCCAGGATTTCCGCAGACTCACCGACGACGAGAAGACGTACGTCGCGGGGCAGAAGCCGAAACACACCCGCCTGGGCGCCTACTACCGCTGCGCCCGCGACGGCTGCCTGCGCTTCCAGCGGCTGGGGAACCACAAGGACGGCGGCTCCTTCCCCAAGCCGGAGACCGAGGCTTCCAGCAAGGAATCCGAGCTGGAAGCCAAGGGCTGAAGGGCCGGTCGTTCTACAGGTTGCTGAAGTCCGGGCCGGCCGTCCGCGAGCGCTTGATCTCGTAGAAGCCGGGGACCGAGGCGACGAGCAGAGTGCCGTCCCACAGCTTGGCGGCCTCCTCGCCCTTCGGGGCCGGGGTGACGACCGGGCCGAAGAAGGCGATCTGCTCGCCGTCGGCGCCGGGGACCGCGATCACGGGGGTGCCGACGTCCTGGCCGACCTTGCTGATGCCCTCCTTGTGGGAGGCGCGCAGCTCGGCCTCGAACTCGAAGTCCTGCTGCTCGGCGTAGTCGATCAGGTCGGCGGGGAGGCCGACGTCGGACAGGGCGCCGGCGATCGACTCCAGGGTCAGGCCCTCGTCCTTGTTGTGGATGCGCGTGCCCAGGGCCGTGTAGAGGGGGCCGAGGACGTCGGCGCCGTGCTTCTGCGCGGCCGCCGTCACGACCTTCACGCCCAGCCACGCCTTCACCGCGAGCATCTCGCGGTACTCGTCGGGCAGCTGGTCGAGCTTGTCCTCGTTGAGCACCGCCAGGCTCATGACGTGCCAGCGGACCTCGATGTCACGGACCTTCTCGACCTCCAGGACCCACCGGGAGGTCATCCAGGCCCAGGGACAGAGCGGGTCGAACCAGAAGTCGACGGGGGTCTTGGTCGAACTCGTCTCGGACATGGGTCTCCTAGAGAAAGATGCACTTTAAACATGGAACACATCCCCGGCAGCGTCGCATTCCCGGGTGCCCGGTGTCAGTGGCGCGTGGCAGGATCGGTGCTGGTCGGCCGTACTGATGACAATCGAGGGAGTGCTCCGTGCCCGGTGAGAATCTGTCCCGCGACGAGGCCCGGGAGCGGGCCGCCCTGCTGTCCGTCGACGGGTACGAGGTGTTCCTCGACGTGCGGTCCGCCCTGGGCGACAAAGGTAGCGGGACCGAGGCCCGGACCTTTCGGTCCGTGACCACGATCCGGTTCCGGTGTGCCGAGCCCGGTGCCGCCAGCTTCGCGGATCTCATCGCGCCGAGTGTGACCGCCGTCTCCCTCAACGGCCGGGACCTCGACCCGGGGGCCGTCTTCGACGGCACGCGCATCCTGCTGGAGGACCTCGCCGCCGACAACGAGCTGGTGGTCGACGCCCAGTGCGCCTACTCCCGTACCGGCGAGGGCCTGCACCGCTTCGTCGACCCCGAGGACGGCGAGGTGTACCTGTACACGCAGTACGAGCCCGCCGACTCCCGCCGTGTCTTCGCCAACTTCGAGCAGCCCGACCTGAAGGCCCCCTTCCGCTTCGAGGTGCGGGCGCCCGAGGAGTGGGTCGCGTGGAGCAACGGGGTCGGGGAGCTCGTCGACGGTGTGTGGCGGTTCGCCGAGACCAAGCCCATCTCCACCTACATCACCACCATCCTCGCGGGGCCCTACCACTACGTCACCGACTCGTACTCCCGTACGTTCGCCGACGGTACGACCCTCGACATCCCCCTCGGCGCCATGTGCCGCAAGGGTCTCGCCCCCTACTTCGACTCCGACGACGTCTTCCTCGTCACCAAGCAGGGGCTGGACTTCTTCCACGACCACTTCGACTACCCGTACCCCTTCGGGAAGTACGACCAGGCGTTCGTGCCCGAGTACAACCTCGGCGCGATGGAGAACCCGGGGCTGGTCACCTTCCGTGAGGAGTTCATCTTCCGCGGGAAGGTGACGCAGGCGGCGTACGAGCGGCGGGCGAACGTCGTCCTGCACGAGATGGCCCACATGTGGTTCGGCGACCTCGTCACCATGGAGTGGTGGGACGACCTGTGGCTCAAGGAGTCCTTCGCCGACTTCATGGGCTCCTTCTCGCTCGTCGAGGCGACCCGTTTCACCAGCGGCTGGGTCACCTTCGCCAACAACCGCAAGGCCTGGGCCTACCGCGCCGACCAGCTCCCCTCCACGCACCCCGTCACGGCCGACATCCGTGACCTGGAGGACGCCAAGCTCAACTTCGACGGCATCACCTACGCCAAGGGCGCCTCCGTACTCAAGCAGCTCGTCGCCTACGTGGGTCCGGAGGCGTTCCTCGAAGGTGCGCAGCGGTACTTCAAGCGGCACGCGTACGGCAACACGCGCCTCGGCGATCTGCTGTCGGTGCTGGAGGAGACCAGCGGGCGGGACATGGCGTCCTGGTCGCGGGCGTGGCTGCAGACCGCCGGGGTCAACTCCCTCACCCCGGCTGTGCTGTTGAGCGCGGACGGGCTGATCACCGAGCTGGCCGTGATCCAGGAGGCCGCCGAGTCGCACCCCGAACTGCGCCCGCACCGGGTGGCCGTCGGCCTCTACCGGCGTTCCGTGGACGGGGTGTTGGAGCGGTACGCGCGTGCCGAGGTCGATGTCGACGGGCCCCGCACCATCGTCGGTGAGCTGGTCGGGAGCGAGGCCCCCGACCTCGTGCTCGTCAACGACGACGACCTGACGTACTGCAAGATCCGGTTCGACGAAGGCTCGTTGGCGACGCTGCGGGCACACCTCGGCGAGATCACCGACCCGCTCGCCCGCGCCCTGTGCTGGTCCGCGCTGTGGAACCTCACGCGGGACGCGCTGATGCCGGCCCGGGACTTCGTCGACCTGGTGCTGCGGTTCGCTGGGCGCGAGTCGGACATCGGCGTGCTGCAGATGCTGCACGCGTGGGCCGGCTCCGCGCTCACCCACTACGCGGCTCCCGACTGGCGGGCGACCGGTGAACGGCTGCTCGCCGAGGGCGCGTTGAAGGAACTGCGGCTCGCCGAGCCGGGCAGCCAGCACCAGTTGACGTGGGCCCGCTTCCTCGCGGCCGTGGCGAGCAGCGAGGCCGATCTCCAGCTGCTCCAGGGGCTGTTGGAGGGCACGGCGAAGATCGACGGCCTCGACGTCGACCAGGAGCTGCGGTGGGCGTTCCTGGAACCGCTCACCTCGCACGGCGTCGCCGACGAGAAGGCCCTCGCGGCCGAACTCGCCCGCGACGACACGGCGTCCGGCAAGCGCCACCAGGTCCGCTGTCTCGCCGGGCGCCCGTCGGCCGCCGTCAAGGCGCAGGCGTGGGCCCAGGTCGTCGAGTCGGACGCGCTGTCCAACGCCCTTGTCGAGGCCACCATCTCGGGCTTCGTGCAGGCTTCGCAGCGGGAGCTTCTCGCGCCGTACGCGGAGAAGTACTTCGAGGTGATCGAGCGGACGTGGGCCGACCGCTCGATCCAGATCGGGATGGACGTCGTACGGGGCCTGTTCCCGTCGTTGCAGGACTCGCCGGAGACGTTGGCGGCGACCGACGCGTGGCTGACGACCCACGCGGACGCGGCGCCGGCCCTGCGGCGCCTGGTCCTGGAGTCCCGGGACGACCTGGCACGGGCGCTGCGGGCGCAGGCCTGCGACGGAGCGGCGGCGAGGTAAGGGCTCCGGGTGCGTTGTCGGGTGCGGGTGCGTCGTGGCTGGTCGCGCAGTTCCCCGCGCCCCTGAAAAGCAGGGGCTGCGCCCCGTGCTTTTCGGGCCGCAGGGCCGTGTCTGTCAGGGGCGCGGGGAACTGCGCGAGAAGCCCCACGGGCCCGCACCCGACAACGCACCCCACCCCGTCACCGGCCCACCGTTACCGAACCCGGTCACTCGCCCCCGTAACCCCCGGAGGGACCAGCGTGTTTCGGCACTCGAACGCTTGCACTTTAGGGCGAGCTTGTCCGGAATTGTCGACAGGCCTGTAACAGCGGTTAGGGGGCGGATCGGACACGGGAATGCCGGAGTCATGACCCACAACACCCCGCTCTCCCCGAGCACCCGCCCCCTCCGCCGCCTGTCCCACGTACAGCGCCGGGTACTGACCGCCGCGCAACTGCGGGCGAACGGCGTCGCGCCCGCCGAGGCCAACGAGCAGTGCCGGTCCGGCGGACCCTGGCAGCAGATCCTGCCGGGCGTGTTCCTGCTGCACCCGGGCCCGCCCACCAGCGAGGAGCGGCTGCACGCAGCACTTCTGTACGCGGCGAAGGAGCGGCCGGCGACGGGGATCCCGGCCCAGCCCGACTCCGAGGAGCCCTACCGGGAGCGAGGCCGCCCGGTCTACGCCGAGGCCATGATCACCGGCCTCGCCGCGCTCGCCCTGCACGGCTTCTCGTCCGCACCTCCGCTGCTGTCCCTCGGCACCGTCGACGTCCTGGTCCCCCGGCTGCGCCGGCTCCGGTCGACGGGCTGCGTCCGCATTGTCCGCTCCTCGGCCCTGCCCACGCCCGAGCTGATCGAAGGGCTCCCGGTCGCGCCGGTTCCCCGCGCCCTCGCCGACGCGGTGGCCGGACTCACGGACGCCGACGCCGTACGCCGGCTGCTGACCGACGCGGTGCGCGGCGGCCACTGTGAACCGGCGTCGGTGGTACGGGAGCTGAGCCAAGGGCGGCTGCTGGGCCGACCGCATGTCGTGGACGCCGTCGACTCCCTGCTTGCGGAGGGCCGGGCGATCGCGGAGGACCAGCTGTACCGGATGGTCCGCGACCACGGCCTTCCGGAACCCGTCTGGAACGTCGATCTGCGCCTGCCGGGCGGCCCGTGCCTCGGCGGCCTCGACGCCTACTGGCCCGACCAGGCGGTGGCGGTGGAGCTCGACACGCGCGCCCCGCGCCCGGGCCACCGGCAGGAGGACGACGCGCTCTGGTCGGAGTACGCCCGTAAGCGGGAGCATCTGGAGCGGCTGGGCATCACGGTCGTCCACATCACGCCGCGCAAGCTGCGCGAGGCGATCGCGCAGCAGGCAACTGTCGTACGCACGGCTCTGATGGCGTCGGGGGACCGCGAGCCGGCGGCGTATGTCGTGGTTCTGCCCAGGTAGTGACGGACCGGGCAGCACCGGGAGGGGAGAGGAGGGGCCGCCGGGCGACCGGGGGCCCCTCCTCGTGTCTGCTCGCGTTTCCTGGCGCCTCGCTACTCGGTCCCGCAGTACTCCGCCTCGACGATCTTCGCCGAGTCGCCGCTCCAGTCGCCGTTGAAGTTGAAGGAGAGGGAGTGCTTGCCGTCGGCCGTGGTGACGGCCATGGAGGTGGAGCCGTGGATGCCACCGCTGTGGCCCCAGACGGTGACCCCGCAGCTCAGCTCGTTCTCGATGAGCCCGAGTCCGTAACGCCCGTCGACCTGGCCGGCGGGGACGGTCGTCTTCATCTCGGCGAGTTGCTTCGCGGGCAGCACCTTGCCGCGCAGGAGCGCCGAGTAGAACCGGTTCAGGTCACCGGAGTTGGAGATGATCTCGCCGGCGGAGTTGGCGACGGAGGGGTTGAGCTCGGTGACGTCGTAGATCCTTCCGGTGGGGGTGGCTGCGAGCGTCGAGTAGGCGCGGCTGCTGGTCTGCGGCACCTTGGCGCTCGTACCCGGCATGTACGTGCCGTGCAGGCCCAGCGGCTCGATGACGCGCCGCCGGACCTCGTCGCCGTACGAGTTGCCGGTCACCTTCTTGATGACCATCCCGGCGATCGTGTAGTTGGTGTTGGAGTAGCTCCAGCCCGCGCCCGGGGCGAACTCGGGCTGGTGAGCCATGGCGATCCCGACGATCTCCTTCGGGGTCCAGGTGCGGTACCGGTTCTTGAAGAAGCCCTCCGCGAGGAAGACCTCGCGCTGGAAGTCCTCGTCCTCGGTGTAGTTGAAGATGCCGCTGGTGTGGTTGAGGAGCTGGCGGAGGGTGATCTTCCGTCCGTCGTGGCCGTTGCCGCTGACGACTCCCGGCAGCCACTTGTCGACCGTGTCGTCGAGCGACACCCGCCCCTCGGCCTCCAGCTGGAGCAGGACGGTCGCGATGAACGTCTTCGTGATGCTGCCGGCCCGGAAGTTGTCCTGGGCGCTGCGCGGCGCACCGGTCCTGCGGTTACCGACACCGGCGGTCGCCTTCCAGACGCCGTGGCCGTCCTTGGTCTGGAGGGCCACGCCGGGTACGCCGTCCTGGACGGCGGCGTTCATGGCGGCACGGGTGCCTTCGTGACCGCCGCCCCGTTCGGCCGGCGCAGCCGCCGACGCCACAGCGGGTGCGGCGAACGCGCCTGCCGCGACGGCGAGCGCCGCAGCCATCCCGACCAGCCTCTTGCTGACTGACATCCATTCCCCCTTGTTCTTCCCTGCTCGACCTTGCGTGTCCTTGCTAGTCAATTGCTCGACCTTGCTCGTCCTGTTCATGAGCGTCGGCAGGAGTGACACGACGGATGAGCGGGAGGTTGAGAGGGGGGTGATGGTTGGGCGTGTTTCAGTCAGTCCGGGGAGTGAGTCACAGATCCCGCAGCTGTCCTGTCCTGTAGTTGTGCGCCTTGGCGCACCGGGTCGGGCGGAGTGTCGTCGGGCCCGTCGGGAAGCCGGACCAGCGAATGGAGACAGTGATGAAGATCGTGGTCGTCGGAGGTACGGGGCTCATCGGCTCGCAAGTGGTCGCGCTGCTGCGGGGCAGCGGTCACGACGCCGTGGCGGCCTCTCCCTCCACGGGCGTCGACACCCTCACGGGCGAGGGCCTGGCACAGGCCTTCAAGGGCGCGGACGTGGTGGTGGACGTGACGAACTCCCCGTCCTTCGAAACCGAGGCGGCGCTGGACTTCTTCACCCGCTCGGGGCGGAACATGACTGCGGCCGAGAAGGAGGCGGGGGTGCGTCACCACGTCGCGCTCTCCATCGTCGGCGTCGACCAGGTACCCGACTACGGTTACTACCTGGCCAAGGTCGCCCAGGAGGAAGGCGTGCGCGGCGGCGGCGTTCCCTACAGCATCGTGCGCGCCACCCAGTTCTTCGAGTTCATCGCCCCGGTGATGGGCATGTCCACCCAGGGTGCGGAGGTGCACATGGCTTCCACGCTGCTGCGTCCGATCGCCTCCGCCGAGGTCGCCGCCGCCGTCGCCGACGCGGCTCAGGGTGAACCGTCGAACGGCGTGCGCAACATCGCGGGCCCCGAGGTCCACCGACTCGACCGGCTCGGCGAGATCACCCTGGCGGCGAAGCCGGACGGCCGTTCCGTCGTCACCGACGACGTCGCCGGGCTGTTCGCGGGCTGGCCCGACGGGGTTCTCGTCGGCGACGACACGGCGTACATCGCGTCCACCCGCTACGAGGACTGGCTCAGGCAGAACTGACCGACCGGGTGAGCGAGGAGAGAGCACTCTGCGCTGCGGGCAGGCGCCCTCTCCTCGCTACGGCCCTACGGGCTTACGGGCGGCCGGTGAGCCTGCGTGTCGAACGCTCGTACGCCCTCAGCTTGTCCGGGGCCAGGATCCAGTAGAGCCCGTCGATACCGTCCGGCCCCGCCGTGACGTTCACCAGGGCGACAGCGACACCGTCCTTGACCAGCATCAGGCCGGGCCGTCCGTTGGCCTCGACCACGTCGTACTCCGCGCCGGGGAAGACCTTCCTGGCGAAGGCAGTGATCCGGGCCACCCGGCCGGCCCCCATGACCGCCAGTCGTGCCACGCCGCGCATGCCGTTCCCGTCCGCGTAGGCGACGACGTCGTCCGACAGCACGTTCTCCAGTGCGGCGACGTCACCGAGCCGCGCGGCGGCGACGAAGGCCTCGAGCAGGCGCCGGTGCTGTGCCGTGTCGACGGGTTCACGACGCTCGGTGGACAGGTGCTTGCGGGCCCTGCTGACGAGCTGACGCACATTCGCCTGGTTCAGCTGGAGCATGCTCGCGATCTCGGGGTACGTGTAGTCGAACGCCTCCCGGAGCACGTAGGCCGCCCGCTCCACGGGATTCAGCCTTTCCAGGACCAGCAGCACGGCCAGCTCCAGCGCCTCGCCGCGCTCCGCGCCGACCTGCGGATCCAGGCTTGTGTCGACGGGCTCCGGCAGCCACGGTCCCACGTAGGCCTCACGGCGAACCCGCGCCGACTGAGCCACGTTGATCGCCAGGCGGGTGGCGATCTTCGCCAGGAAGGCCCCGGGATCCAGCACCGCGCCCCGGTCCGCGCCCTGCCATCGCACCCAGACGTCCTGGACCACGTCCTCCGCCTCCGACACGCTGCCCAGGATGCGGTAGGCGATGCCGAACAGCCGTGGACGAAGCCGTTGGAACGCGTCGGCGGCTTCGTCCAGTGAGTCGTCGGTGAGCGGCTGTCGCTCGTCCATGGTGCTGATGCCTCCCCAAGCCGGTGATCCAGCTATTGGAAGGTACCTAGTGGAAATACGGTGACGCCGGAAATACGGTGGCGCTCCGAACCGGGTCCCCGGAGCTCACCCCTTCTTCAGCACCAGCTCCACGTTCCGGTCCCCCGCGTCCCCCGAAAGGTCCATGTTCGCCCCCGGCGCGTTGAACGACAGCTCCCGGTACAGGGCCGCAAGGCCCGTCTGGGAGAGGTCCGTGTAGTCCGTGCGGTGGGGGGCCGCCGATTCGACCAGGGTGGTGAACAGCGAGAGGGTGCCGTCGTTGTTGTCCACCAGCTCGATGATGCGGGCCAGTTGGGGGAAGTCGACGTGTGACGCGGTCGAGATCTCCCAGAACGAGCGGTTGTCCGGGGCCGAGTGCGCGGTGATGACGTTGCGGTGGATGTGGCCGTTCACCCAGGCGAGGACATTGCGGTGACTGGCGAGCAGCGCCACGAGGTCCGCGCCGTTGTAGCGGTGTTCGTCCGGGTGGGCCGGGTCGCGGTGGGTGTTGGTCATCGACTCGCTGGTGTGGTGGCTGAAGACGACGGCGTACGAGCCTGCCTTCGCGTGTTCCTTCAACGTCCGGTCCAGCCAGCGCACTTGGGCCGCGCCGATCGAGCCCTGGTAGTGGCCGCCCGGGTCGGTGGTGTCGATGCTGATGCCGACGACGTCGTCCGAGATCCGGAAGGTGTAGTACTGGGTTCCGGATTCCAGGTTGGCCGCCGAGTAGCCGTGACCGACCGGGCCCACGCCCGCGTACGCCGGGTCCAGGTGCGCCTTCAGATAGTCCGCCCGGGTGAACGGGGCCCTCTTCTCGTCCGGGGTGACCGAGCGCAGGTCGCGGGTGTGGGCCTGGATCAGCTCCCGGAAGCGGATGCCCCTCGGGTCGTCGGAGCTTCTGATCTGGTCCTGGAGCGCCTTGCTGCGGGCCGTCGGCAGATCCATCAGCTTCTTGCCGCCGACCGCGAAGTCGGTGAGGAAGGGGTCGCTGTGGGAGGCGTAGCAGCCGAGGGGCAGGGAGTCGTGGTTGCCGACCGTCGAGTACCAGGGGAGGTTCAGGCCGGGGCTGCGCACCTCCCGGATCGCCGCCTCGAGGAAGCCCTCGATGTGCGGGAAGCCGTCCTGCTTGTCGGAGTCGCGGGTGGCGGAGTCCGGCTGCCAGTAGAGCGGGAGGCCGCTGTTCTGGACGCCCTCGTAGTGGCGGGGGTCACCGGTGTTCGGCGTCATGCGCCCGCCGCTCATCACCTTCATGAACCACTCCAGCTCGGAGTGCGCGTTGTTGTCCGTGTTGTCGCCCGTGGTCATCACGAAGTGCAGCGGCGAGCCGGTGACCGGCGCCCCGCGCAGTGCGTTGATCCGCTCGACCAGCGAGGTCGCGCCCTGCACCGTCAGTGCCTCGTGCGGGCGCCAGGCGTGCCGGTCGGCCGAACGCATGTACTCCAGGCGCAGCGGGTGCTGTACGTCGGTCAGGTGCAGGTCCGTGAACTGGACGAAGGCCGCCATCGTGGTCCGGCGGGCGGCGCGGCCCGACTTCGGCGACGCCAGCTCCGCACGAACCACCCGCCCCCACGCCGTGCCCTCGCCGAGGCGCCGGTAGCCGCCCGAGCCGAGGGGCGCGGAGACCGTGTTGAGTGTGGTGCCCCGGGTGAAGGGGGCGAGCGCGGCCGGCGCGGCCTGCGCCTGACCGGACCCGGCCGCCGGCGCCTCGGCGGCGGCTGCCGTGGCGGCCTGGCTGTCACTGGGCCGCAGCCCGTAGCCGAGGCCCGCCGAGACGGACACCGCCCCGGCCGTGGCGAGCAGTGAACGTCGATTGAGTCCCGGCGTGGGGCTTGCGACAGAGCGTGTGCGCGACATGGCGCGGTCTCCCCGAGTGCGAACGCGTCGGAAGTGGTCACGGGCCATCGCAAGTGCGAACGTCCCGCTCACTCTGGATGCTTGGCATCGGGGATGACCTGCGCGTGAACGAGGCAGCAACGCGCGACGCCGATCTCCGTACGTGGATCTTGGGCCACCTCGCCCGTTCACGACCGCACGGCGAACGGCCCGGAGCCGGTCACTCCGCGTTCACTTTCCGGGGTACTGAACCCTTTCCCGAGGGTTACTGCCGGGCCTTCGAGGCGCGTCCCGTGACCGGCCGTTCCAGCCACAGTTCCAGCCCGACATCCACCAGCCGCACCTTCTGCAGCCCCGCCACCGCGCCCAGGTCGTGCCAGGCGGCCAGGTCCGTGGAGCCGTTCGTCTCCGGGCGGAGTTCGCCGCCGGTGATCAGACCCTCGTACACCAGTCGTACGCCGTGGTGGTCCCTCGGGCGCCGCCAGCGGTGGGTCAGCGTGTGGCGGACGGAGTCGATGCCCAGCAGGCCGGTCACGTCGATGCGGTAGCCCGTCTCCTCCGTGAGCTCGCGGCGGACCGTGTCGTACGGGTCCTCGCCGTGTTCCATGCCGCCGCCCGGCAGTACCCACTCGTGGCCGCCCCGGCCGTCGGGGCTGCGGGCGAGCAGAATCTGGCCGTTCCGGACACAGACGGCGTAGGCCGCCACCCTCAAGGTCGTTCGCACACAACGAAGTTAACGTGCTCGGCTGGAACCGGTGGGCGGATTATCCGGCCAGGGTCCGCATCGAGCCGTGGGCAGTGGCAGAGAGCCGTGGGCGGTGGCGGAGAGCCGTTCGCGGCGGCGGACCGGTGCCGCGCCGCAGCAGAACCCACCCCTCGCTTCACCCCTACCCGACCGGGCCACACAAGGTGTGAAAGTTCACCTTTTTGGCCATATCTCCTCATGGCAGATCGCGGGTTTTCCCCATCCATCCATATCGTTTCGGTCAACCTTCCCCAAACATCTGCCCCTTGAGTAAAGCTGGGCGATCATCCGGGGTCGTATCCGGACGATCGCGACCAGGGTCGATCGACCCGGTCGCTCGACGCACGTTCCTTTACCTACAAGGGATGCCGATGACCTTCACGCCCGAGCGCGAACCGATAACGAGCGCGAGACGCCTGGCACGCATAGCCGTGGCCGCCGGACTGGTGGCCGCGCTCTCCGGGGCGGGGCCCATACCCATGGCCTTCTCCGCGGACACTGCGACGGAGGCGGCCCCGGCCGACGGCACCGTCAAGTCGGCGCACGACAAGCTCGGCTCCGACGACGCCGAGCTCCTCTCCGAGGCCAAGGCCGACGGCGACAAGACCGTCACGATGATGATCGCCACCGCTCCGGGCCAGACCGAGCAGGTCGCCGCGCAGCTGGACGCGGTCCAGGGCGGCCTCGTGGGCCGGACCTTCGACAAGGTCGGCTACGTCCGGGCCACCGTCCCGACCGCGAAGGCCGACGCGGCCATCAAGGCCGCCGCGAAGCTCTCCTCCGTACAGGGGATCGACCTGCGCCAGGACATCCCGCTGGACGACCCGACCCCGAGTGCCGACACCGCCTCCGCCCCCCAGGCGGGTGCCGCCACCAAGACCTACGCCGCGCCGGACAAGAACACGCCCGCCGCGAACCCCTACAACCCGTCCTTCGAGACGGGCGCCGTCGACTTCGTGAAGAAGAACCCGAAGGCGGACGGCCGGGGCATCACCATCGGCATCCTCGACTCCGGTGTGGACCTCGGGCACCCCGCGCTGCAGAAGACCACCACCGGCGAGCGCAAGGTCGTCGACTGGGTGACGTCCACCGACCCGGTCTCCGACGGCGACGGCAGCTGGCTGCGGCAGACGAGGGCGGTCGCCGGTCCGGCCTTCGCCATCACCACGGCCAGCCAGGGCACCGAGAACTTCACGGCGCCGGTCGGCGACTACAAGTTCAGCTACTTCTCCGAGGCCGTCACCGCCGGTGGTGACGAGGCCGGCGACGTCAACCGCGACGGCGACAAGACCGACGTCTGGGGCGTGCTGTACAACGCCGCCGCCGGCACGGTCACCGTCGACGTGAACGACAACCACGACTTCACCGACGACACCCCGATGAAGCCGTACAAGGACGGCTACCAGATCGGCTACTTCGGGACGGACAACCCGGCGACCGACGTCGTCGAGCGCATCCCGTTCGTCGTCGAGATCCGCAAGGACGTCGTCTACAACGCGGCCGGCGCCAAGGCCGACTACGCGAACATCGGCATCATCTCGTCCGAGCACGGCACCCACGTCGCCGGTATCACCTCGGCGAACAGCCTGTTCGGCGGCAAGATGAACGGTGCCGCGCCCGGCGCCAAGATCGTGTCGTCCCGCGCCTGCCTCTTCGCCGCGGGCTGCACCAACATCGCGCTGACCGAGGGCATGATCGACCTCGTCGTCAACCGTGGCGTCGACATCGTCAACATGTCGATCGGCGGCCTCCCGGCGCTGAACGACGGCAACAACGCGCGCGCCGAGCTGTACACGCGGCTGATCGACACGTACGGCGTGCAGCTCGTGATCTCCGCGGGCAACTCCGGCCCCGGTGCCAACACGATCGGTGACCCCGGTCTGGCCGACAAGGTCATCTCGGTCGGCGCGGCCATCTCCAAGGAGACCTGGGCGTCCAACTACGGCTCCGTCGTGACGAAGAAGTACGCGATGATGCCGTTCTCCTCGCGCGGTCCGCGTGAGGACGGTGGCTTCACGCCGACGCTCAGCGCGCCCGGCGCCTCGATCAACACCACGCAGACCTGGCTGCCCGGCTCCCCGGTCGCCCAGGCGGGCTACACCCTCCCGGCCGGCTACTCGATGCTGCAGGGCACCTCGATGGCGTCCCCGCAGGCCGCCGGCGCCTCGGCGCTGCTGCTCTCGGCCGCCAAGCAGAGGCACATCGCCCTCACCCCGGCGCTCCTCCGCACGGCCCTGGTCACGCACGCCGACCACATCCCAGGTGTGCAGGCGTACGAGGAGGGCGCGGGCCTCATCAACATCGTGGACGCGTGGCGGGCGATCAGCTCCGCCAAGGTCGACGACGCCGCCCACGACTACACGGTCAAGGCCCCGGTCGACACCGCGATCGACTTCGCGCTGAAGACCCCGGGCTTCGGCACCGGCCTGTACGACCGCGAGGGCGGCCTCAAGGCCGGCGTCGAGAAGTCGTACGACATCACCGTGACGCGTACGTCCGGTCCCGCCAAGGCGATCCGGCACGATCTGCACTTCAAGAACAACGCCGGTGGCACCTTCGAGATCGCCGGCTCCGAGCACGTCAAGCTGGAGCTGAACAAGCCGGTCACCATCAAGGTCACCGCGGAGTCGGACACGGCCGGCATCAAGAGCGCCATCCTTGAGGTCGACGACCCGAGGACCGACGGCGTCGACAAGCAGATCCTGACCACTGTCGTGGTCTCGACGCCGCTCAAGTACACGTTCTCCGCGTCGGGTTCGGTGCAGCGCAACAGCACCCGGTCCTACTTCCTGACCGTGCCCGAGGGCGCCAAGACCCTTGAGGTCGCGATCAGCGGACTGGCCGCCACCAGCCAGACCCGGTTCATCTCGATCCACCCGTACGGTGTCCCGGTCGAGGACACGGGCACGCCGTACTGCTACAGCAACTACCCGAACACCAACGGCTGTGCGCCCGACGTGCGTTCGTACCCGAACCCGCAGGCCGGTGTCTGGGAGGTCGAGGTCGAGTCGCGTCGTACGTCGCCGCTGCTCGACAACCCGTACAAGCTGGACGCCACCGTCCTGGGCGCGACCTTCGACCCGGATGTCGTGACCGTCCCCGAGGCCAAGGTCGGTACGCCGATCGCCGCCTCCTGGAAGGTGACGAACAACCTGGCCCCGGTCGACGGCAAGCTGGCCGGCGGTCCGCTCGGCTCTGCGCTGAACGCCCGTCCGACCATCGCCAACGGTGAGACCCAGACGACCACGGTCGAGGTGCCCGCGGGCGCCGCGTCCCTGGACGTCGCCATCGGCAACGTCTCGGACACCGCCGCCGACCTCGACCTGTTCGTGTACGACGCGGCCGGCAACGAGGTCGCCAACTCCGCCGACGGCGACTCGGAGGAGGCGGTCTCCATCGCCTCGCCCGCCGCCGGCACGTACACCGTCCAGGTCATCGGCTACGCGATCCCGGCCGGTACGACCGCGTACGACTACCAGGACGTCTTCTACTCGGCCGCCCTGGGCTCCATCCAGGTCGCCGGCACCCCGGTGAAGCTCGGCACGGGCGCCTCGGCGACCGTCTCCGGCAACATCGTCGCCAACGCCCCGGCACCCGCCGGCCGCGAGTTCTTCGGCCAGGTGGCCCTGGTGAACGCGCACGGCACGGCCGCCGGTATCGGCAACGTGAAGATCGAGAAGGTCACGCCGTAACGGTAGGTACGACCAACAGGGCGGGCGTCCGGTACCTGGTACCGGACGCCCGCCTCGTTTTGGTTCACGGGCACGGCAGGGTGCGCGACTCCGGCAGCGTGGCCGTGATCCAGGCCCGTTCGGCGGCGATCTGCCGCTCGTCGGTGCTCCAGATGTCGGGGGACCCGGCGCCCGTGGGGATCCCGATCAGCGTGTGGTCGCCCACGGCCAACCGGGGGTCGACCTCCTGGTCCATCACGAACGTCACCTCGGCCGGGCCCTTGTCCGGCTTGTAGTACCGAGTCACGCGCAGGGTGATCCGGTCCTGGTCGGCGCCGGGTCCGGGGTCGACCGCGGTGACCGTGCCCTCGACGAGCAGACGGGCGCAGGCGAGATATCCCTCGTGACTCAGCTTGGCCGGGCCGCCCCCGTCCTTGGTGCCCCCGCCGCTGACATCGTGCGGGCCGGAGCCGGACGACGAGGCCGTCCCCGAGTCCTCGACGCCCTTCCCGGCCTGCGACAGGATCCACACCGACCCCGTGACCATGGCCCCCGCCGCGGTAACACCGGCGACACCGAGGGCGAGGGTGCGCAGAGGACGCCAGTACCGCCGTTCCCGTACCGGAACTCGCACCGGAGCCCGGACCGGCTTTCGCACGGGCTCCTGTGCGGTCTCCGTGCCGTGTTCCTGGGTCGCCAGCGCGTCCCCGATGAGCCCCAACTGCTCGCGCAGCAGCGCCACATCGGCTGCCGCCGACCAGTGCTCGGCCATGAAGTCGGCGTCCGTCAAGGCCCCTTCGGGCAGCGGGTCGTCCGTCAGCGCGGCCATCAGCGCGTCCACGCCGTTGTGTTCGGCGGCCATGTCACACCACCTCGTCCTCGTGCAGGCGGGCACGCAATGCCCGTACCGCCGTGTGCAGCCTGCTCTTGACCGTGCCCTCCGGGATGCCCAGTTCCTCGGCGATCCCGCGTACCGGCAGGTCGGCGAAGAAGCGCAGGACCACTACCTGGCGCTGGGAGTCGGGCAGGTCGTCGAGTCCTCGGGCGACGGCGAGGGAGAGCAGGCTCGTCTCCTCGCCGGAGGGGTGGGCCACCGGCTGGCGCAGGGAGGCCAGCCGCTCCCCCAGCCGTTCCTGGCGGCGCTTCGACCGGTGCCAGTCCATGGCGAGGTTGGAGGCGACGACCGCCGCCCACGCCGAGACGTCACGCGGTGCCTCGTGTCCGTTCGCGGTGCGTTCCAGCAGCCGCAGGCGGACCTGCTGTACCCCGTCCAGCAGGTCCGCCTGCGGCACGCCGCCGAGCGCGAGCACCGCTCGGACCCTGCGCTCCTGCGCCGGGTCCAGCGGGTCGCCGTGTTCGTCCTCCTGGACGCGCCGGGCCTTTCTGCGCAGCACAAGCACCCTCCCCCTCGCCGCGTTTTCTCTACGACGCCGAGGGCGCCCGAAACGTTCGACCTCGGCGGAGACGTACGTCACACCGTTATCGAAGCGAGACGATCGGCCCGCCCGTCCCCGTCCGGCCGGGCCCGTACAGCTTGCGCCGCGCCGTCCCCGTAAAGCCGGTTTCTCCAGCTCGGCAGAGGTGCCGCCGGAATATCGCGGCCGTTCGCGGCGCGTGTCCTGTCCCAGTCCTCGGGCATGCCGGGCAAAGGATTGGACATGTTGCCCCGGGTGAGACGCATGATGGAAATGCGCCGGTCACGCAATCGGTCGCGCGATACAGCGCCATACAGAAGGAGTCGCCGTGAGGGTCGGAATCGTCGGAGCCACCGGGCAGGTCGGCACGGTCATGCGCAGGATCCTCGTCGAGCGCGAGTTCCCGGTCACCGAGCTGCGACTGTTCGCGTCGGCGCGGTCCGCCGGGTCGGTCCTCGACGGCGTCACGGTGGAGGACGCGGCGACGGCCGACTACACCGGCCTCGACATCGTGCTGTTCTCGGCGGGCGGCGCGACCTCGAAGGCGCTCGCGGAGAAGGTCGCCTCGCAGGGTGCCGTAGTGATCGACAACTCGTCGGCGTGGCGCCGGGACCCGGACGTGCCCCTGGTCGTCTCCGAGGTGAACCCGCACGCGATCGTCGACCGTCCCAAGGGCATCATCGCCAACCCGAACTGCACGACGATGGCCGCGATGCCGGTCCTGCGGCCGCTGCACACGGAGGCGGGCCTCGACGCGCTGGTCGTCGCGACGTACCAGGCGGTGTCCGGTTCGGGTGTGGCGGGTGTGGCGGAGCTGCACGGGCAGGCGCTGAAGGTGGTCGCCGACGCGGACAAGCTGACGCACGACGGTTCGGCGGTCGACTTCCCCGAGCCGCAGGTCTACAAGCGGCCGATCGCGTTCAACGTGCTGCCGCTGGCGGGCAATGTGGTGGACGACGGTTCGTTCGAGACGGACGAGGAGCAGAAGCTCCGCAACGAGTCCCGCAAGATCCTGGAGATCCCGGAGCTGAAGGTCTCCGGTACGTGTGTCCGCGTGCCGGTGTTCTCGGGGCACTCGCTGCAGGTGAACGCGCGGTTCGCGCGCCCGCTGTCGGTGGAGCGGGCGACGGAGCTGCTGGCTGGGGCGCCGGGTGTCGTCCTCTCCGAGATCCCGACGCCTCTTGAGGCGGCCGGTCAGGACGCGTCGTTCGTGGGGCGGATCCGGGTGGACGAGACGGTGGAGAACGGGCTGGCGTTCTTCGTCTCCAACGACAACCTGAGGAAGGGTGCGGCGCTGAACGCCGTGCAGATTGCGGAGTTGGTGGCGGTGGAGTTGCAGCGGTAGGCAGTCGTTTCCTCGCCCCCGCCGCCCCTACCCGTCCCATCCTGAACCTGGGGGCTGCGCCCCCAGACCCCCCCATCGGCCCTGAAGGGGCCTCGTCCTCAAACGCCGGACGGGCTGAAGATGCGGGCCTGGGCTGGATGGGTGCGGGGGACGGGCTGGATGGTGCCGGCCGGGGCTGGAGGGGAACCAACTCGGCCCGCCCATCGTCAGCACAACGCGGCCACTTGAGGATCATCGGGTCGACGGGCTGTCCACCCCGCTCAGCGGCGGGTTCCGGGCATCGCGTCGGCCCTGGGTCCCATGGAAGGATGGCGCAACCCACACATACGAGGAGATGACCGCGTGCCTGGCACAAACCTGACCCGCGAAGAGGCGCAAGCGCGGGCGAAGCTGCTCACCGTTGACTCGTACGAGATCGAGCTCGATCTCTCCGGCGCACAGGAGGGCGGCACCTACAGGTCCGTGACCACGGTGCGCTTCGACTCCGCCGAGACCGGCGCGGAGTCCTTCATCGACCTGGTGGCCCCGGCCGTACTGGAGGTCACCCTCAACGGGGACGCGCTCGACCCCGACGAGGTCTTCAAGGATTCCCGGATCGCGCTGCCGGGACTGCTGTCCGGCCGCAACGTGCTCCGCGTCGTCGCCGACGCCGCCTACACCAACACCGGTGAGGGCCTGCACCGCTTCGTCGACCCCGTCGACCAGCAGGCCTACCTCTACACCCAGTTCGAGGTGCCGGACGCCCGGCGCGTGTTCGCCTCGTTCGAGCAGCCTGACCTCAAGGCGACCTTCCAGTTCACCGTGAAGGCGCCCACCGGCTGGACCGTCATCTCCAACTCGCCGACGCCGGAGCCCAAGGACGACATCTGGGTCTTCGAGCCGACGCCCCGTATCTCCACGTACATCACGGCGCTCATCCTGGGCCCGTACCACTCGGTGCACAGCGTGTACGAGAAGGACGGGCAGTCGGTCCCGCTCGGCATCTACTGCCGGCCCTCGCTCGCCGAGTTCCTCGACTCGGACGCCATCTTCGAGGTCACTCGGCAGGGCTTCGAGTGGTTCCAGGAGAAGTTCGACTACGCGTACCCGTTCAAGAAGTACGACCAGTTGTTCGTTCCCGAGTTCAACGCCGGTGCCATGGAGAACGCGGGCGCGGTCACCTTCCGCGACCAGTACGTGTTCCGCTCGAAGGTGACCGACGCCGCGTACGAGACGCGGGCCGCCACGATCCTGCACGAGCTGGCCCACATGTGGTTCGGCAACCTGGTCACCATGGAGTGGTGGAACGACCTGTGGCTGAACGAGTCGTTCGCCACCTACGCCGAGGCCGCGTGCCAGGCGTACGCCCCGCAGTCGCGCTGGCCGCACAGCTGGACCACGTTCGCCAACTCCATGAAGACGTGGGCCTACCGCCAGGACCAGCTGCCGTCCACCCACCCGATCATGGCCGACATCGGCGACCTCGACGACGTGCTCGTCAACTTCGACGGCATCACGTACGCCAAGGGCGCCTCCGTACTGAAGCAGCTCGTCGCGTATGTCGGCATGGACGCGTTCTTCGCGGGCGTGCAGGCCTACTTCAAGCAGCACGCGTACGGCAACACGCGGCTCAGCGACCTGCTGGGCGCCCTGGAGAAGACCTCCGGGCGCGACCTGAAGGCCTGGTCGAAGTCGTGGCTGGAGACGGCCGGCATCAACATCCTGCGTCCCGAGATCGAGACGGACGCGGACGGGGTCATCACCTCCTTCGCCATCCGCCAGGAGGCCCCGGCGCTGCCCGCCGGCGCCAAGGGTGAGTCGACGCTCCGGCCGCACCGGATCGCCGTCGGCCTGTACGACCTCGACGACGAGAGCGGCAAGCTGCTGCGCGACGACGAGAACGGTCGGATCGAGCTGGACGTCGACGGCGAGCTGACGGCCGTACCGCAGCTGGTCGGCAGGCGTCGTCCGGCCGTGATCCTGCTCAACGACGACGACCTGTCGTACTCCAAGGTCCGCCTCGACGAGGCGTCCCTCGCCTTCGTCACCGAACACCTGGGCGACTTCGAGGCGTCCCTCCCGCGCGCGCTGTGCTGGGCCTCCGCCTGGGACATGACCCGCGACGCCGAACTGGCCGCCCGCGACTACCTCTCCCTCGTCCTGTCGGGCATCGGCAAGGAGTCGGACATCGGCGTCGTGCAGTCGCTCCACCGGCAGGTGAAGCTGGCGATCGACCTGTACGCCGACCCGGCCGCCCGCGAGGCCCTGCTGACCCGCTGGACGGACGCCACGCTGGCCCACCTCCGCGCGGCCGAGGCGGGCTCCGACCACCAGCTGGCCTGGGCCCGCGCGTTCGCGGCGACAGCCCGTACGCCGGAGCAGCTGGACCTTCTGGACGCCCTGCTGGAGGGCACGCAGACCATCGAGGGCCTCGCCGTCGACACCGAGCTGCGCTGGTCGTTCGTGCAGCGGCTGGCGGCCGTCGGGCGCTTCGACGAGGAGGAGATCGCGGGCGAGTACGCGCGCGAC
The DNA here is from genome assembly GCF_045040105.1 of Streptomyces sp. NBC_01390. Classification (NCBI taxonomy): domain Bacteria; kingdom Bacillati; phylum Actinomycetota; class Actinomycetes; order Kitasatosporales; family Streptomycetaceae; genus Streptomyces; species Streptomyces sp. NBC_01390. Next base: position 4,406,322 of record NZ_CP109551.1, read on the forward strand.
AAGACGGCCGCCGGTGAACGGCACGCCGCCACCGCCCGGGCCGCCCGTCCGACGCCGGAGGCCAAGGCGGAGGCCTGGGCGTCGGTCATCGAGTCCGACAAGCTGCCGAACGCCGTCCAGGAGGCGGTGATCGGGGGCTTCGTCCAGACCGACCAGCGCGAGCTCCTGGAGCCGTACACCGACAAGTACTTCGCGGCGGTCAAGGAGGTCTGGGACTCGCGCTCGCACGAGATCGCCCAGCAGATCGCCATCGGCTTCTACCCGGCCGTCCAGGTGTCCGAGGAGACCCTGGCGAAGACGGACGCCTGGCTGACCTCCGCCGAGCCGAACGCCGCTCTGCGCCGGCTCGTCTCGGAGTCCCGTTCCGGTGTCGAGCGCGCCCTCAAGGCGCAGGCGGCGGACGCGGCGGCCTCGTAGGTCACCGGCTCGTCCTGCCGAGCGCCTCTGTCGAACGGCGCGCCCCGATCTGCCGGGGCGCGCCGTTCGGCGTTTCGGCCTACCGATCAGCGGCGCGCCACCAGGACGGGAAGCCGCCCCTTCCTCGCCACGGGACGACTCCCGGGGGCCGACACTCCACGCGCCCCCAGTTGCCCCGCCACCGTCGCCCCGAACGCCAGGCCCATGCCTGCCAGTTGGAGCGGTGTCAGCGCCTGGCCGAGGGCCGCCCAGCCGACGATCGCGGCGGTGAGCGGGGACAGCGGGCCGAGGAAGGTGACCTGGGTCGCGGTGAGCCGGCCGATGCCGCGGAACCAGAGCCAGTACGCCACCGCCGTGTTCGCCAGGGCGAGGTAGAGGTACCCGGCGGCGGCCCGGCCGTCCAGCGCGGGCGGAGCACCCTCGACGAGTACGGCGAGCGGCGCGATGAGCAGCCCGCCGGCGGTCAGTTGCCAGCCGGTGAGGGCGAGCGGGCCGACGCCGTCCGGGCGGCCCCAGCGCTTCGTCAGTACGGTGCCCGTCGACATCGACGCGGTGGAGGCGAGGGCGGCCAGCACACCCACGGCGTCCAGCGCCCCGGCCGCCTTCAGGACGACCAGACTGACGCCGAGCGCCGCCGCGATCCCGGTGAGCAGGGTGCGTACGGTCGGACGCTCACCCAGGAGCAGCGTCGCGAGCCCGGCGACGAACAGCGGGCCGACCGACCCGACGACCGCCGCCATACCGCCCGGCAGCCGGTACGCGGACAGGAACAGCAGCGGGAAGAAGGCGCCGATGTTGAGCGCGCCGAGGACCGTCGCCTTCCACCACCAGGCCCCGCGCGGCAGCACCCGGGTCAGCGCGAGCAGCACGAGACCGGCGGGCAGGGCGCGCAGGAGGGCGGTGAAGAGGGGGCGGTCGGGCGGGAGGAACTCGGTGGTGACCGCGTACGTGGTGCCCCAGGAGATGGGCGCCAGGGCGGTGAGGGCGATGGTGGGGACGAGGGCCGAGCGGCTGGCGGGCATGAGCGCACCCTTCGGGGTCCTTCGGATTCCTGCGAATTAGGTCAGCGATAAGTAGCTTAGCGCTAAGCAACTTTCCGTCAAGCTGCTTTCTCGCGAGTGACCTTCCGGCTCCCTTTTCGGCGATACTCGGCCCATGAGTGCAAGCGCACAGCCGCCGCAGCGCAGGGACCCCGTCGACGCGATCATCGACCAGTGGGCGGTGGTGCGGCCCGATCTCGACACCGCCGCGATGGAGGTGTTCGGCCGCGTCTACCGGCTCGCGCGTGCCATGGCCGACCGCACGGAGAAGGCGTACGCCCGGTTCGGGATCGCACGCGGCGAGTTCGACGTGCTCGCGACCCTGCGCCGGGCGGGCGAGCCGTACACGCTCTCGCCGCGTCAGCTGTCGTCGACGCTGATGCTCACCACCGGCGGGATGACCGGCCGTCTCGACAAGCTGGAGCGGGCCGGGCTGGTACGCCGCTCCCCCGACCCCCATGACCGGCGCGGCCTCCAGGTCACCCTGACCGAGGAGGGGCTGACCCGCGTGGACCAGGCGGTCGGCGTCGGTCTCGCCGCGCAGACGGAGGCCCTGGCCGCCCTCAACGCCGAGCAGGCCGGGCAACTGGCCGGCCTGCTGCGGGAACTGCTGGCGGCGACGGACGGCTGAGAACACGCCGAGGGCGCCGTTCGCACCCCATGACTCAGGGGGTGCGAACGGCGCCCTCGGAACAACTGCTCAGATCAACCCAGGTCAACCCAGGTCAGGTCAGGCCTTCGCCTTGGCGGGCTTGGGCTTGACGGACTTGGGGGCGCGGTCCGAGGACTTGTCCAGGATCAGCACCAGACCCGCGATGATCGCGAACAGACCGATCGGGGCGGCAACATAGAGGCCCAGCGTCTCGATGACGCTCAGGCCGGGGCCGGGGTCGTCACCGTCGTCGCGGGTGAGCGCGAGCGCGGGAGACGTCATGAGCAGCATCATCAGCGTCGTACCGGCCACCAGGGCGCCGGCGCGCAGGGCGTTCGTCTTGTCCACGGTGCAAAAGTAGCGAACGCCTGGCGGGGCCGCGCGCCCGGGGTGCCGTATGAGGGGTTCGGCGCCCCACGAAGGGCCCGGCCTTCACCCGCCCTCCCGCAACACCCCCATCAGCGCCCACAGCCGCGCCGACCCCGCCAGCTCCTCCAGCGTCACCGGACGACCCTCCGCGTCGGCGACGGGCAGCCGCCAGTTCGGGTACTGGTCCCACGTACCCGGGAGGTTCTGCGGGCGCCGGTCGCCGACGCAGTCCGGGAGCCAGACGCCGATCATGCGGGCGGGTGTGCGCAGCAGATAGCGGTGGACGGCCTGGATCTCGGCCTCCTCCGCCGTACCCGAGGGACCGCCGCCGCCCTGGAGCAGGCCGAGGCGGGCCAGCAGGGTCAGCCACTCGTTCGTGTCGGCGGCGGCGACGGCCCGCTCCTGCTCCGCCGGGACGGTCAACAGGCCCAGCCGGTCGCGGAGTTCGACGTGCTCGCCGGTGAGGCGGGCGGCGGTGGGCGGCAGGTCGTGGGTGGTGACGGTGGCGAGACAGTCGGCGCGCCAGTGGTCGGGGGGCAGCGGGCGTCCGTCGCCGTCCCAGTCCCGTTCGAACCACAGCACGGACGTGCCGAGCACCCCGCGTTCGTGCAGGGTCTCCCGCACCCCCGGCTCCACGGTCCCCAGGTCCTCGCCGATCACGACCGCCCCGGCCCGCGAGGCCTCCAGCGCGAGGACGGCGAGCATGGCCTCGGCGTCGTACCGGACGTACGCCCCCTCCGTCGGCGCCAGCCCCTGGGGCACCCACCAGAGCCGGAACAGGCCCATGACGTGGTCGATGCGCAGGGCGCCCGCGTAGCCGAAGAGGGACCGCAGCAGCTGGCGGTACGGGGCGTAGCCGGACTCGGCCAGCCGGTCCGGCCGCCAGGGCGGCAGGCCCCAGTCCTGGCCGCGCGCGTTGAACGCGTCCGGGGGTGCGCCGACCGACATGCCGGCCGCGAAGTACTCCTGCTGCGCCCAGGCGTCGGCGCCCCCGGGATGCACCCCGACGGCGAGGTCGTGCACGATCCCGACCGGCATGCCCGCCTCGCGTGCCGCCCGCTGGGCGTCGGCGAGCTGGGTGTCGGTGAGCCAGGCGAGCCGGGAGTGGAAGTCGACGCGGTCCATCAACTCGCCCCGGGCGCGGGCGGTTTCGGCCGACCGGGGGTCCTGGAGGCCGGCCGGCCAGCGCGACCAGTCCGAGCCGTGCGCCTCGGCCAGAGCGCACCAGGTGGCGTGGTCCTCCAGCGGCTCGCCGGCCCGGGCGAGGAAGTCGGAGTACGCGGCCTGCCGCCCGGGCCCGAGCGGTACGGCACACACCAGCTCCAGGGCCTCGCGCTTGAGTTCCCACACGGCGTCCCGGTCGATGAGCTCACCCTTGTCCAGCACCGACTCCCGCAGCCGCCCGGCCCGCTCCAGCAGCCCGCGCACCCGCTCACGGTCCTCGACCGCCCGGACGTACGCGAACTCCGGGACGGCCTCGACCCGCAGATGCACGGGATCGGGGAAGCGCCGGGAGGACGGCCGGTACGGGGACGGGTCGGTCGGCGCCCCGGGGACGGCCGCGTGCAGGGGGTTGACCTGTACGAATCCGGCACCCAGCGCCCGTCCGGCCCAGGCGCTCAGCTCGCCGAGATCACCGAGGTCGCCCATGCCCCAGGAGCGCCGGGAGAGAAGGGAGTACAGCTGGACGAGGAGTCCGTACGAGCGTCCGGTGGGCGTGGGCAGCCGGGCCGGGGCGACGACGAGGTGGGCGCGGGCGGCCCGCCCGTCGGGCGCGACGGCATCCAACTCATGCATTCCGGGCGGGAGTTGGTCGACGGAGTCGCAGATCTCGCCCTGTTCGGTGCGGATCCGCAGTCGGGTGCCCTCGGGCAGCTGGGCCAGCGCGGTCGCCGTACCGTCGGCGCCGCACACCACCGTGGGTGGCAGCAGCCGCGCCGCCAGTTCCCGTTCCCGGGCGGCGAGGGCGGCCCGGACGGTCTCCGGGGTGGTCGCGTCGACGCCGAGGGCGGCCAGGACGGCGACGAGCGCGGAGTCGGAGGCGGCGACCGTACGGTCCGGTGAGGGGCGGAAGGAGGGGGCGACGCCGTACAGCTCGGCGAGACGGGCGAGCGCGAGGCGTTCCCCGGCCCGGCTCTCCCCGCTCTCGTGGGCCTCGACGGGTTCGGCCGACCCGGGTACGGACATCTACAGCCCCGCGAGGTCCGACAGCGCCGGGACCGGACCCTCGTACAGCCCCGTGGGGTCCGCCTCGACGTCGGCGTGCTCGCTCGTCATCGCCTCCGCGTCGGCGAGCGGGGGCTCACTGGTGAGGGGCTCGGCGGCGGGCAGCGGCGGCTCGCTGGTGAGCGGCGCCTCGGCGGCGGCACTCTCGGCGCTGAAGATATGGGCCGGTACGGCCACGGAGGCCTCCTTGTCGCGTACGACGGCTGACGGCGGTTGGCGGGTTTCATCCGCAGCCCTACCCAGTGGACGCGACCGCAGACGTGTATGAAAGGACGAACCACGGTACCGCCGGTCACATTCCGCGATTCTTCCGTCGCCCCCTGCCGACATCCGCCGCCTTTCCGCCACCTCCCGTACCCCTTCCGTCTCTCTGCGCTCACTTCTCCCCCACGCACGGCACCCTCCAGGCTGGGGCAGATCCAGCACATCGGCCACTCTCGTCGCGCCGCGCGCGAGGGGCGGGAGTTCAGAGGCGTGTGCCCACGGCGAGTGTGTCGACCCCTGACAGGCTGATCATGGCGCGCAGGAGGATCGCGAGGCGGCGCTCGTCGAGGTCCATCACGCGGGTGAGGCTGGTCTGGTGCGGTGACGCGATCGGCGCCGCCGGTCGACTCCCCCTTACTGCCGCCCCGCGAGTGCGCGTGGCGCAGAAGTCGGGCGTGCGGGTGAGGGGGAGCCGGGGCCCGTGTCGTTGTGTTGGCTGTACGTCGTGGTGCACCAGGTCGAGCCGCTACGTGCGGGGCTTGCCGGTCTCCACGTAGGACTCGACCACGGTGCGCGCCTGCCAGGCCAGTCGGTAGGCGAGGACGATGATCTGGAAAAGTTCGGCCGTGGTCGGCAGATCGTTGTCGGGGAATTGGGATTCGACGTGGCGGTAGTGGATGGCGTTGGCGACAGCGGTGACGCCGGCGGGAAGCAGCCCGTCCTTCTCGGCCCGCTGGTAGGTCTCCACCACGTTCGAGGACCAGCTTCCCGGGGTGTCGCCGTAGTGGCAGTGCGCCAGTTGCAGAGCGCACACGCGCAAGACCTCCCAGCTTGATGCCATGGCCCGCTTCGGATCCGGCCTCCGGCGAGCAGCAGACAGCGAGGACTGCGGTCGGACATAGACACCGGCTGCCAGTCCAACAGTGTGGACTGACCGGCGCGAAGGCTTGACTAGTTAAAGTAGTCAAAGAACAGTTACCGTGACTACATGAAGCAATCATCTCGCATCGATCTCTACACGGTCCCCTCCCTGAGCAGCGAGGACAAAGCCGTCCTGGGCGAGATCCACCGGATGCGCAAGGACATGCGACACGCACTGCGCACCCCCCGACGCTGGGAAGGCGGCCTGCGCCGTTCTGTCCTCGCCAAGGCCATCCAGGGCTCGAACAGCATCGAGGGCTATGTCGTTGAAGAAGATGACGCTCTCGCGGCACTCGATGACGACGAGCCCATGAGCGCCGATGAGAAAACCTTCGAGGAGATCAAGGGCTACCAGCGAGCCATGAGCTACGTGCTCGCGGTGGGCGGCGACAGCCTCGCCACGTATGACACCACTGAGCTGCGGGCCATGCACTTCATGATGCTGCAGCACGAGCCGTCCAAGTCTCCAGGGCGATTCCGCAAGGGGCCGATCTACGTCCACAACGAGGCCACCGACGAGCAGGTGTACGAGGGGCCCGACAACGAGCTCGTGCCCGACCTCATAGACGTGCTGGTCGAACATCTCCGCACTGCCCACGATCACGACCCCGTCGTCCGCTCTGCGATGGCACACCTCAACCTGGTCATGATCCATCCGTTCCGAGACGGCAACGGACGTATGGCTCGCGCCGTCGCGACGCTCGTGCTGACCCGTTCGGACATCGGAGACCCGGCCTTTTCCTCCATCGAAGAGTGGCTTGGGGTCACTGCGAACACGCTCGACTACTACGCCGCACTCGGTCACACCGGGCATGGTGTGTGGGCGCCACGTCCTGACGCTCACCTTTGGCTTTCGTTCTGCCTGCGCGCCCATCACATGCAGGCTCAGACGATGGCCCGACGCTTCGAGGATGCCAGCCGTTATTGGGCCCATCTCGATGCCTTGGTCGAGCGCCACTCGCTTCCGGAGCGCGTGATGGACCTGTTGTTCGACGCGGTCCTCGGCTACCGGATCCGACGCAGCGGCTACATGAAGCGCGCCGAGATCGAAGGCCAGATGGCCACCCGAGACCTTGCTCACCTGGTTGCCGTCGGTCTCCTGGCCGCACACGGGTCGGGACGTGGAAGGTACTACACGGCCGCCGGCTCGATCCTGGAAGCCCGCGCCGACGTCCGCGCAAAGCGTTCCGCGATCACCGATCCGTACCCGTGGATGCGTCCCAGGTTGGCCGAGCCTGTTGTGCTAGCCAAGTGAGCGGTGCGACAGAGACCTGCACCGGCCGGAACTCGTACGGTGGCTGATCCCGACGGGGCCGCGGGGACAGCCACCTTCCTACTGGATGCACTGACCTCATCGGCCGCCACGAGCTGGGCGATGACCGGCATCCGATTCCCGCCGGCGGGCGCCGGCAGCATCGTCGCGCGGCGGTGGCGCACCGAGCTGGTGCTGCTGCCGGCGCACAAGCTGCCGCGCCCGAGCCCCCGCGCCGCCCGTTTACATCTCCTGCCATGCCTGGACCGCTGAGAGGACCTTCCACGCCGCGTGCGGCCCCGGAAACCTCGCCGAGGCCCTCACCCTGTTCCGAACCTGGGCGTCCACGATCGCTCCCTGAAAACGTCGCGGAACCCGGGAGACACCAACCCGGTGAACCCATGCGGTCGGAGCAGTGGAGAGGCGGGGCCTGCTGCACGAGCCGTCCAACTGCTTGCGCCGATCTCGTCCCACCCCGCTCCACTATTCACTCAGTACATGTACCCAGTGCATAATGCTCGGCATGAGCACCCGCCACATCCTTCTGGGGCTGCTCGCCGGGGGGCCCAGTCATGGCTACGACCTCAAGCGACGGCACGACGAACGCTTCCCGCAGGCCCGCCCGCTGGCCTATGGCCAGGTCTACACGACCCTGCAGCGCCTGGTGCGCGACGGACTCGCGGAGGTCGACGGCACCGACGCGGACGGCGGACCGGAGCGGACCAAGTACCGGGCGACCGATGCCGGCGAGCGTGAACTCGCCGACTGGGTACGGCAGATCAGCGCACCCGCGCCGCACGTCACCAACGAGATCTTCGCCAAGGTCGTCGTCGCGATCCTCACCGGCGGGGACCCGGCCGGGTATCTGCTGGACCAGCGTGCCGCGCACATGGCGCGGATGCGGGAGCTGACGGCGGTCAAGACCTCGCCGGCCTCGGACCTCTCGACCGTGCTCTCGGCGGACTACGCCCTCAACCACCTCGACGCCGACCTCCGTTGGATGACCACGACGATGGCCCGGCTCACCACACTGACCACGGAGGTCGAAACGGCATGACCACCACCAACGGGGACACATCCAGCGGGGACACCGCGCCACCGTTGCTCTCGGCCCACCGCCTGTCCAAGGCGCACGGCCGGACGCCCGCGCTGCGCGGTGCGTCGGTCGCGCTGCGGGCCGGTGAGATCCTGGCCGTCACGGGTGCGAGCGGCAGCGGGAAGTCGACGCTGCTGCACTGTCTGGCGGGGATCGTCCGGCCGGACGCGGGCATCGTCGAGTACGCCGGGGAGCGGCTCGACACGCTGCCCGAGCGGCGGCTGAGCGAGCTGCGGCGCACGGAGTTCGGGGTCGTCTTCCAGTTCGGCCAGCTGATTCCCGAGCTGACCGTCCTGGACAACGTGGCACTGCCCCTGCTGCTCGCCGGGACCACGCGCGCGGCGGCGCACGAGCGGGCGGGCGAGTGGCTGGAGCGGTTCGGGGTGCTCGGGCAGCAGCTGCTGCGACCGGGCGAGCTGAGCGGCGGCCAGGCGCAGCGCGTCTCACTGGCCCGCGCCCTGGTCACCGGCCCGAAGGTGGTCTTCGCCGACGAGCCGACCGGCGCGCTGGACTCCCTCGCGGGCGAGCAGGTGATGGTGGCCCTGACACACACGGCCCGCGAGTCCGGCACGGCGGTCCTGCTGATCACGCACGACGCCCAGGTGGCGGCGTACGCGGACCGCGAACTGCGGTTGAGCGACGGCGCCGTGACCTCGGCGGAGGTGACGGCGTGACCGCCGGCAAGGTCGTCCTGCGGGCCGATCTGCGGCTCGCCTGGCTGCTCACCCGGGGTTCCGACCGGCGGGAGTGGTGGCGGGTCGGGCTCACGGTGGTCGGCGCGGCGCTCGCCACCGGGTTCGCGCTGGCCGCCGTGGCCGTCGCCTCGATACGCGGGCAGTACCACGTGTCGTTCGGCTCCGGACTCCTGAACCACCAGGGGGAACGCTCCGGCATCGTCCTCGCCCTCGTGCTGCTGCTCGTGCCCGTGCTCGGGTTCCTCGGGCAGTGCGCGCGGGTCGGGGCGGTCCACCGGGACCGGCGGCTGGCCGCGCTGCGGCTGGCGGGGGCCGGCCCGGCGCAGGTGCGGCGGATCGCGGCGCTGGAGACGGGGATCGCCTGTCTGCTCGGGGCGGTACTCGCCACTGCGGTCTCCGTGCTGCTCCTGCTGGGCGCGTGGCACCAGCCGCCGGTTCTCGTCTGGTTCGGGACGGCGCTGGTCGCGGTGGCCGTGCCGGTGCTGGGCGCGCTGGTGAGCGTCATGGCACTGCGGCGCGTCGTCGCCTCGCCGCTGGGCCGGGTCCGGCGGGTGCCGCCGCGCGAGGGCCGTGGCCCGCGGATGCCCGTCCCGGCGGCGGCTCTGGGGCTGCTGTTGGTGGGGCTGCTGGTGGCCCCGGACACGTTCGGCGGGTACGAGACCGCCCCCGTGCTGGTGTTCTCCGTGGTGATCGTCACCGGGGTGGGTGCCCTGTGGCTGACCGGCGCCACCGCCCGGATCACGGGGCGGTTCCTCGCGGCCCGTACCTCCGATCCGGCGACGCTGATCGCGGCGGAACGGCTGCGCGACGACCCGTGGGCCGCCGCCCGCACCCATGCGGCGGTGCTGCTGGTGACCACCGTGGGCACCGGGTTCGTCGGCGTCCGGGAGGTGCTCCTCACGTCGCTCCGCGACCGCGGGGAGGACATGCTGGCCGCGCCCCTGTCCTTCTACACCACCGGCGTCGACCTGACCGGTGCCGCCGTGCTGGTCGCCCTGGTGATCACGCTCTGCGGGCTCGGTGTGGGCACCGCCGAGTCGGTGGCGGCCCGCCGCCGGGGGCTGGCCGCGCAGGCCGCCGCCGGGGTGCCGCGCGCGGTGCTCGGCCGGGCCCTGCTCCTGGAGACGGCCCTGCCGCTCGCGCCGGCGATGCTGCTGGCGGGCGCCGGGGGGCTGCTGATCGGCGTTCTGTTCGGGGGCATCGCCCAGGACGGCAGCCGCACGGTGCCGTACACGACGCTGCTGGTGCCACCGGCGGTGTACGTGTCCTGCCTGCTCGCCGCCGCCACCTCTTGGCCGTTGCTGCGCCGTTCGGTGCGCCCGGCGGAGCTCAGGTACGTCTGAGCGGCCGGGCATGAGTGATCCGGCCCTGGGGAACGGGGGTTCCCAGGGCCGGATCGCATCCGTGTTGCATTCACGTACGTGTATTCAGGTATGTGAAAGCCCGGACGTCAGGCTGAGATGCCGTCGATCCGGGCCATCGCGTCGTCCGCGCCGTACGGCTGCAGGTACGGCAGCCAGCGCGGGTCCCTGTGCCCGGTGCCGATGATGCGCCAGGCGAGACCGGTGGGCGGGGCGGGTTTGTGGCGCAGCCGCCAGCCGATCTCGATGAGATGGCGGTCTGCCTTGGTGTGGTTGCAGCGACGGCACGACGCCACCACGTTGTCCCAGCGGTGCTGACCGCCACGGGAACGCGGGATGACATGATCGACGCTGGTCGCGGCGGCGCCGCAGTACATGCACCGGCCGCCGTCGCGGGCGAACAGCGCCCTACGGGTCAGTGGAACGGGCCCCCGGTAGGGAACCCGGACGAACCTCTTCAGCCGGACCACGCTGGGTGCGGGGACAGTAACGGTCGCGCTGTGCAGGAAGGCGCCCGATTCCTCGAGGGAGACAGCCTTGTTCTCCAGGACGAGGACGAGCGCGCGTCGGAGCGGTACGACGCCGAGTGGCTCGTACGACGCGTTGAGTACCAGGACATGCGGCACGGATGCCTCCTTGGGCGTCGGCGGCGCGTGGCTCGCGCCGGGACGATCTGTAGTCAGTCTCCCCTCTCGCCCGGCGGCTGCGCCACCACGTCCCGGTAACGGGCTGGGAGTGTTTTCGACCACACCTTGCGTTCATGCCCCGGGACCACACCCTCTTCATCCCCAGGTGAGCACGGTCTCTCCCTCGAACATGGCGCCGATCCACACACGTTGCCCCGTTAGTGTGGTGGTTCTGCCCTTCCGGTGACCTTTCCGTGACCTGATGACGAGCTCACCGTCGAGCCGAACGCCGTAACCATCCGTACCGGGGGCAGGCCGCTTTGGAGGTACCCCCCGTGTCCTTGTCCGCCGTCCTACTCGCCGCCGGCCCGTCGCCGTCGCCGACTCCCTCGGAGTCACCGACCGCGTTGGTCCCGTCGCTCCAGGACGCCCAGGAGAGTGCGACGAACGCCGCCAGCTGGGTCGAGCAGAACTGGTCCACCTGGCTGGCCATCGGCCTCAAGGTTCTGCTGATCCTGGTGATCGCGATCGTGCTGAGAGCGGTGGTGCGGCGGGCCATCACCAAGCTGATAGACCGGATGAACCGCACGGTCCAGGGGGCCGACGGCCCGTCCGGCGGCACGGCCCTCGGCAGCCTGCTGGTCAATGTCGAGCGGCGGCGTCAGCGTTCCCAGGCGATCGGCTCGGTGCTGCGCTCGGTGGCAAGCTTCATCATCCTGGGCACCGCGGCCCTGATGGTGCTCTCCGCGTTCCAGATCAACCTGGCCCCGCTGCTCGCCTCCGCCGGTGTCGCGGGCGTGGCGATCGGTTTCGGCGCCCGCAACCTGGTGACGGACTTCCTCTCCGGCGTGTTCATGATCCTCGAGGACCAGTACGGCGTCGGGGACACGATCGACGCGGGGGTCGCGTCGGGCGAGGTGATCGAGGTGGGCCTGCGGGTGACGAAGCTGCGCGGCGACCAGGGTGAGATCTGGTACGTCCGAAACGGCGAGGTCAAGCGCATCGGCAACCTCTCCCAGGGCTGGGCCACGGCCGGCGTGGACGTGACCGTGAGCGCGGACGTGGACCTGGAGCGGCTGAAGGCGACGCTCGACGAGGTCGGCGAGAAGATGAGCCGGGAAGAGCCCTGGAACGAGCTGCTGTGGGGTCCGATCGAGAGCCTGGGCCTGGACAGCGTGCTGCTGGACTCGATGGTCGTCCGCCTGACGGCGAAGACGATGCCGGGCAAGTCCCTGACGGTGGAGCGCGAACTGCGCTGGCGCGCCAAGCGGGCCCTGGACGCGGCGGGCATCCGCGTCGTCGGCGGCACCACGGTCATCCCGGAGGAGGACCCGGACGCGGGCCCGACAGCGGCGGTCGCGGCCCCCTCGGCGTACTCGAACGCCGACTCCCCCCAGGTGGAGGCGGCGTCCCCGATCGCACCGGCACGGCCGGTCCGGTAGGCCGTACGAGCCACCCGGCGGCCTGTACGAGAGAGGCGGCGTTCCCGAATCGGGGGCGCCGTCTCTCTCGTTGCCCCGTCATTGCCCCTTGACGTCCCCCTTGGTCCGGTTCTATCTTCTCGCCATCCGATAGGAAACCTTCCTAACAGTCATCCGCGTTGTGAAAAGCTAAGGCACGGAAAGGCAGGTGCAGAGACTCATGGCAGGAACCGCAGGAACCGCAGGCACGCCCGGCACTCCCCGCGTCCTGCGCGCCATGAACGACCGGGCGGCCCTGGACCTCCTTCTGGAGCACGGCCCCCTGTCCCGCACCCGGATCGGCAAACTCACCGGCCTCTCCAAGCCGACCGCCTCACAGCTGCTCGCCCGTCTGGAAGCGGCCGGACTCGTGCTGGCGACCGGCACCACCGAGGGCCGGCCCGGCCCGAACGCCCAGCTGTACGAGGTCAACGCGACCGCCGCGTACGCCGCCGGGCTCGACGTCACCCCCGAACGCGTCCTGGCCGCGGTCGCCGACATCACCGGTCGGACCGTGGGCGAGTACGAACTGCCCACCCCCGGCAAGCGCCCCGCCCGGCCCGTCGTCCAGCAGGTCACCGACGCCCTGGACGGTGCCGTCAAGGCGGCGGGGCTGGCCCGCGCCGATCTCCGGCGGCTCGTCATCGGGACGCCGGGCGCCTTCGACCCGGGCACCGGCCGGCTGCGCTACGCCTCCCACCTCCCGGGCTGGCACTCCCCGGCCCTCCTCGACGAACTCGCCGCCGCGCTCCCGATGCCGGTGGAGTACGAGAACGACGTGAACCTCGCCGCCATCGCCGAGCAGCGCCTCGGCGCCGCCAGAGGGCACGACGACTTCGTGCTCCTGTGGAACGAGGGCGGACTCGGTGCCGCGCTCGTCCTCGGCGGCCGACTGCACCGCGGCTGGACCGGCGGCGCCGGCGAGGTCGGCTTCCTGCCCGTGCCGGGCACACCCCTCGTCCGGCAGGTCAGCAGGGCCGGCAGCGGCGGCTACCAGGAGCTGGCCGGTTCACAGGTCATCCCCCGGCTCGCCCGCGAGCTGGGCATCAGCCCCGTCCCCGAGGGCCCGTACGCCGAGGTCGCCGCCGCCCTCGTCGCCCAGGCCGCCGACATCAACGCCGGCCCCCACCGGCGGCTCCTCGAAACGTACGCGACCGGCCTGGCCACCGGTCTGGCCTCGCTCGTCTCCGTCCTCGACCCCGAACTCGTCGTCCTCAGCGGCGCCTCCCTGACTGCGGGCGGCGAACCCCTGCGCGGTCTGGTCCAGGCCGAGCTGGAGGAACTGGCCGCGGCCCGGCCCCGGCTGCTCGTGGGCGACGTACGCGAACACCCCGTGCTGCGGGGCGCGTTGGAGAGCGCCCTCGCGACCACCCGCGACGAGGTCTTCGACACCTCCCGCTGAGCACCCGCACTCCCTGATTCACCCGCACATTTCGCCCTCATTCACCCTCGCAAGTCCCCTGCCCCGCCACGCCCTTCCCTGGGAGACCTCGCCATGCCCGGAATGTCAAGAAAAGTCGTCGCCGCACTCGCCGTTTCCGCCTCGACGGCCCTCCTCGCCACGGCCTGTACCGGCCAGCCGGAATCGGCGGCCGGCACCCAAGACGACGCCTCGAAGGACACCACCATCACCTTCTGGCACGCCTGGAGCGCGCCGAACGAGGTGGCGGGAGTGAAGGCGCTGGTCGCCGGCTTCGAGAAGGCCCACCCGAACATCCACGTCAACGTCGTCGGCAACATGACCGACGACAAGATGAACCAGGCGCTGCGCGCGGGCGGCAGCAAGGCCCCCGACGTGATCTCGTCGTTCACCACCAACGGCGTCGGCAAGTTCTGCTCGTCGGGCGCGCTGGTCGACCTGAACCCGTTCTTCAAGAAGGCGGGCATCGACCCGGCGGCGACCTTCCCGAAGGCGATGAGCCAGTACACCCAGTACGACGGCAACCGCTGCGCCGTCCCGCTGCTCGGCGACGCGTACGGCCTCTACTACAACAAGACCGCCTTCAAGACGGCCGGGATCACCACTCCGCCAAAGACCTGGTCCGAGTTCGAGGCCGACGCCAAGAAGCTGACGATCCCCCAGGGCGACACGTACAAGCAGCTCGGTTTCATGCCGGACTACCACGGCTGGGAGACGACCACCGAGCACTACATGGGCCAGTTCGGGCCGACGTACTTCGACGCGTCCGGCAAGTCGACGATCGCCACCGACCCGGCCGTCGCCGGTGCCTTCGCCGTGCAGAAGAAGCTCGTCGACGACCTCGGCGGCTTCAGGAAGCTGGAGAAGTTCCGCTCCGGGCTCGGTGACGAGTGGGGCCCCAAGCACCCCTTCCAGACCGGCCAGGTGGCCATGCAGATGGACGGCGAGTGGCGTCTGGGGATGGCGCTGGACGCGAAGCCCGACTTCGAGATCGGCGTCGCCCCGCTGCCCGTGCCCGACGACCAGGCCGACCAGTACGGCAAGGGCTACATCACCGGCACCATCGCCGGTATCGCCGCCACCAGCAAGAAGCAGAACGCGGCCTGGGAGCTGGTCAAGTACATCACCACGGACACGGACGCGGTGGTCGGCTTCTCCAACGCGATCCACAACGTGCCCTCGACGCTCGCGGCGCTGAAGTCCCCGAAGCTGAAGTACGACCCGCGCTTCAAGACCTTCCTCGACATCGCCGCGAACCCCAACTCGACCACCTCGCCCGCCTCGATCAACGGCGGCGTCTACCTCACCACCATCCAGCAGCTCGGCTACGACTACGAGAGCGGCAAGGTCACCGACCTGAAGGCGGGCCTGAAGAAGGCGGCGGCGCAGATCGACACGGACATCGCGCAGGCGAAGTGACCATGGCCGCCATCTACACCCTGCGGGCGAAGCACAGGCGTTCGAGGCTGCGCACCCTCGCCTTCCTCTCGCCCTGGCTGATCGGTTTCACGGTCTTCTTCGCGTACCCGATGATCTCGACGGTCTACTTCTCGTTCATGCACTACGACGGCTTCAAGCCGCCGACCTGGAGCGGGACGAAGAACTGGAAGTACGTCTTCGAGTCCTATCCCTTCTTCTGGCCCGCCCTGCGCAACACCCTGTGGCTGGTCGTGATCATGGTGACCCTCCGTGTCCTGTTCGGACTCGGGATCGGCATGCTCATCACGAAGATCAAGACGGGTACGGGGATCTTCCGCACCCTCTTCTACCTGCCCTACCTCGCCCCGCCGGTGGCCGCGACCATGGCGTTCGCGTTCCTCCTCAACCCCGGTACGGGACCGGTCAACTCGATCCTGGAGAAGATCGGCATCCCGGCGCCGGGCTGGTTCAACGACCCCACCTGGTCCAAGCCGGCGCTCACCATGCTGGCCCTGTGGGGCATCGGCGACCTGATGGTGATCTTCATGGCCGCGCTGCTCGACGTACCGAGGGAGCAGTACGAGGCGGCCGAGCTGGACGGCGCGACGCCCTGGCAGCGGTTCCGGTACGTGACGCTGCCGAACATCTCGCCGATCATCATGTTCGCCGTCGTGACCGGCGTCATCGGGGCGATGCAGTACTACACGCAGCCACTGGTGGCCGGGAAGGTCGCCTCGGGCGTGATCCAGGGCGCGGGCACCAACTTCGAGCCCGGCTATCCCGAGCACTCCACGCTCACCCTCCCCCAACTCGTCTACAACCTCGGCTTCCAGCGCTTCGACTACGGCTCCGCGTGCGTTGTCGCCCTGGTGCTGTTCGCCATGTCGATGGCGTTCACCGCGCTGCTGATGCGGCGCCGGGGCGGTCTCATCCAGGCAGGTGACTGACATGGCCCAGGACATGGCTCAAGTACTGGAACGGCCGGTGGAGTTGAAGGCCCCCGCCTCCCCCGCCGAGCGCACGGCCCGCCGCAGGGCACTCCTGGAGTGGATCGCGGTCCACTCCCTCGGTGTCGCGGCGGCCCTCTTCTTCACCCTGCCCTTCGTGTTCGTGTTCCTGACGTCGCTGATGAGCGACTCGCAGGCGCTCAGCCGGGACCTGATCCCGCACACCTGGGAGTGGTCCAACTACCGCAAGGTCTTCGACACCCCCGGCTTCCTCACCTGGTGGAAGAACACCCTGATCTACGCCGGACTGGGCACCGTCCTGACCGTCGTGTCGTCGGTCCCCGTGGCGTACGCGCTCGCCAAGTTCCGCTTCCGGGGCCGGAATCTGACGCTCATGCTGGTGATCTCGATGATGATGCTGCCTCCCCAGGTGGTCGTCATCCCGATGTACCTGTTCTGGGCGAAGCAGCTGGACCTGTCCGGCACACTGTGGCCGATGATCATCCCGCTGGCGTTCGGCGACGCGTTCTCGATCTTCCTGCTGCGCCAGTTCCTGATGACCATCCCGAACGAGTACGTGGACGCGGCGAAGGTGGACGGCTGCGGGGATCTGCGGACCCTGCTGAAGGTCATCCTGCCGATGGCGAAGCCCGGGATCGCCGCCATCGCCCTCTTCCAGTTCTTCAACGCCTGGAACGACTACTTCGGCCCCCAGATCTACGCATCCGAGAACCCGGGCGCCTGGACGCTGAGTTACGGCCTGGAGTCCTTCAAGGGCGCCCACCACACCGACTGGAACCTCACCATGGCGGCCACCATGCTCGTCCTGGCCCCCGTGCTCATCGTGTTCTTCTTCGCCCAGAAGGCGTTCGTCGAAGGCGTCACTCTCACCGGCGTAAAGGGTTGATCCGCATATGAAACTCACCGTGGTCGGCGGCGGTTCGACCTACACCCCCGAACTCATCGACGGTTTCGCCCGGTTGCGGGACACCCTGCCCATAGAGGAGCTGGTGCTCGTCGACCCGGCCGCCGAACGGCTGGAGCTGGTCGGCGGGCTCGCCCGGCGGATCTTCGCCAAGCAGGGTCACAACGGAAAGATCGTCACCACCGACGACCTCGACGCGGGTGTCGAGGGCGCCGACGCCGTCCTGCTGCAACTGCGCGTCGGCGGCCAGGCGGCCAGGCAGCAGGACGAGACCTGGCCGCTGGAGTGCGGCTGCGTGGGCCAGGAGACGACCGGCGCGGGCGGCCTCGCCAAGGCGCTGCGCACGGTGCCGGTCGTCCTGGACATCGCCGAGCGCGTCCGGCGGACCAACCCGAACGCCTGGATCATCGACTTCACCAACCCGGTGGGCATCGTCACCCGCGCCCTCCTGGAGGCCGGCCACAAGGCGGTCGGCCTGTGCAACGTGGCGATCGGCTTCCAGCGGAAGTTCGCCGCGCTGCTGGGAGTGACCCCGGCCGACATCCACCTGGACCACGTGGGCCTCAACCACCTCACCTGGGAGACAGGCGTCCGGCTTGGCGGCCCCGAGGGCGAGGACGTCCTCCCCCGGCTGCTCGGCGAGTACGGCGACCGGATCTCCGACGACCTCCGTCTTCCGCGTACGGTCCTCGACCGTCTGGAGACGGTCCCGTCCTACTACCTGCGCTACTACTACGCCCACGACAGCGTCGTACGCGAACTACGCACCAAGCCCTCCCGGGCGGCCGAGGTCGCGGCGATGGAGGCGGAACTGCTGCGCATGTACGGCGATCCGGCCCTGGACGAGAAACCGGAGCTGCTCGCCAAGCGCGGGGGCGCCTTCTACTCGGAGGCGGCGGTGGATCTCGCCGCGTCGCTGCTGGGCGGGGGCGGCAGTCCCTACCAGGTGGTGAACACGTACAACAGGGGAACGCTGCCCTTCCTGCCGGACGACGCGGTCATCGAGACCCAGGCCGCGGTGGGCCGGACGGGGGCCACTCCCCTGGCCGTCCCGGCTGTCGACCCCCTGTACGCGGGGCTGATCGCCAACGTCACCGCCTACGAGGAACTGGCCCTGGAGGCCGCGCTGCACGGCGGGCGGAACCGAGTGTTCCGGGCGCTGCTCGCGCATCCGCTGGTCGGCCAGTACGAGTACGCCGACACCCTGACCGACACCCTGATCGCGCACAACCGGGAGCATCTCGCGTGGGCATGACCGCACACGTCCTCGCCGTCGACGCCGGCAACAGCAAGACCGACGTGGCGGTGGTCGCGGCCGACGGGGAGGTGCTGGCCACCGCGCGGGGCGGGGGGTTCCGGCCGCCGACCGACGGACTGGACGTCGCGGTCTCCGGGCTGGCCGCCGCCGTCGCCGAGGCCTTCACCGCCGCCGGGGTCACCGCCGTCGACCGGGTCTCGGCGTGTCTGGCGAACGCCGACTTCCCCGTGGAGGAGCGGCAGTTCGCCGCCGCGCTGCACGCGCGCGCGTGGGGCGCGAGTGTCGACGTACGCAACGACACCTTCGCGATCCTGCGGGCCGGGATCACCGAGCCGCGCGGGGTCGCCGTCGTCTGCGGCGCCGGCATCAACTGCGTGGGGATGACCCCGGACGGCCGCACCGCCCGCTTCCCCGCGCTGGGGCGGGTCTCCGGCGACTGGGGCGGGGGCTGGGGTCTGGCGGAGGAGGCCATGTGGCACGCGGCACGGGCGGAGGACGGTCGGGGCGGTCCGACGGCCCTGATGTCCGCCCTGCCCGCCCACTTCGGGCTCACCTCCATGTACGCGCTCATCGAGGCCCTGCATCTGGGGGGCGTCGACAACGCGCGGCGCCACGAGCTGACGCCGGTGCTGTTCGCCACGGCGGCGGACGGTGACCCGGTGGCGTGCGCGCTGGTGGACCGGCTGGCCGACGAGGTGGTGGCCATGGCCACGGTCGCGCTCGGCCGCCTCGGTCTCCTCGAAGAGGAGACCCCGGTGCTGCTCGGCGGGGGTGTACTGGCGGCCCGGCACGCCCGGTTGACGGACCGCATCACCGAGCTGCTCGCCGCCCGGGCGCCCAAGGCGGTGGCCCAGGTGGTGACGGCACGGCCCGTACTGGGGGCGGCGCTGCTGGGCCTCGATCACACGGACGCCCCGGCGGAGGCGCACGCGCGCGTACGACGCTTCTACGAGGTCTGACCAGCTTCGTACGGGAACCGAACAGATTCCTCCGGCGTATTCATGGGCAGAGGGGTGGTGCGGGGGGCGCGGGTATGTCCGAATGCAGGGCAGCGCGACCCGGCACCACACCACCGCACTGCGACACAACGCTGCCGCTTTGCGATCCGATCAAGATCCAGTCAAGGTCGGTGCGGATTGTCAGTGCCGGGGGCGATACTGGCGGTGACGGATGACCATGGGGGAGGTCACAGTGACAGCTACGAGCAGTGCGGCACCACCGACGCCCGACTCGCCGGGGGGACCCGGCACGTCAGGCGTGTCCGGGACGCCCGCGGCCTCGGCCCTGCCCGGCATCCCCTCGCAGGGAGGCAGGGGTTCCGCTCCCGGCGTCCCCCAGCCTCCGCGCCGCACGGCCTTCGCCGAGGGCGTCGACCAGTTGCGGGCCGCCGCGACCACCGAGCCCGGGCGGCTGCGGATCATCGGCGCCCTCCTCGCCGCGCTCGTCGTCGCGTTCGGTGCCGTCACCGCCTGGCAAATGACCGACCGGTCGTCCGCCGCGGACGACGTGCTGCACAACAGCCAGCCCCTCAGTTCCGCGGCGGCGGACATCTACAGCTCCCTCGCGGACGCCAACACCGCCGCCTCCAGCGGTTTCCTGGCCGGTGGTGACGAGACGGCGACCTCCCGCAAGCGCTACCAGGAGGACATCAGCAACGCCGCCGCCAAGCTCTCCGCCGCCGCGACCAACTCCGAGCCGGACTCCGAGGCCGCGACGACGATCGCCAACCTCAACAAGCTCCTGTCGGAGTACACGGGGTACATCGAGCGGGCCCGCGCCAACAACCGGCTGGGCTTCCCGGTCGGCGGCTCGTACCTGCGGCTGGCGAACGAGACGATGCAGGACCAGATGCTCCCGCAGGCGGAGAAGCTCTACGCCAAGGAGAACCAGCGGCTCGGCTCCGACTACGCGGACGCGACCTCGTACCCATGGGCGGCGATCGGTCTCGGCGTCGTCGTGCTCGGCGCCCTCGTGTGGACCCAGCGGCGCAACTACCGGCGTACGAACCGGGTACTGAACCACGGTCTGGTCGCGGCGACGGCCACCGCGACGATCGTCCTGCTGTGGCTGGTCGCCGGGCAGAGCCTCGCCCGCTCCGGGCTCAACGACTCCTACGACCACGGCATCCGCTCACTGAACGTGCTGCACGACGCCCGGATCGCCTCCCTCAAGGCGCGCGGCAACGAGAACCTGACGCTGGTGGCGCGCGGCGCGGAGACGGTCGAACTCTCCGACGGCAAGGTCGTCGACGCGTACGACCACGACTTCGAGGGCGACATGAGCGCGCTCGGCAAGGGTCTGGCCCAGGCCGAGCGGCTCGCCGACGACCAGGCGGGCAAGACGCCGGTCACGTCGGCAGTCGGCGGTATGAAGGAGTGGAAGACCCGCCACAACGAGGCGCAGGAGGAGTACGAGTCGGGTGACTTCCAGCAGGCGCTCGCCCGTGTCATAGGGGACAAGAAGGACAAGCCGACCGGCGAGTGCTTCGACAGCGTGGACAAGGCGCTGAGGACCGCCATCGGCCATGAGCAGACGGAGTTCCAACAGGCGGCCGTGAACGGCCGGGACGCGATGGCCGGCCTCCCGGGGGGCGCCGCGGGCCTCGCCGTACTGGGCGCGGCGGGCGCGGTGCTCGGCATCGGGCGCAGGCTGTCGGAGTACCGCTGATGCGGTGCGAAGCGGTACAAGGGAGTTCGGCGGCAAGGGAGTTCGGGCGATGAGGGCGAAGAGAGGGGGCGTGACGATGAACGCTCGGTGGCTTGCGCGCGGTGCGCGCACCGGCCTCCAGGCCTTGCGGGCCGGTCTCCGGACTCTGCGGGCCGGACTGCGGGGCTGGGGCGGTGTGGGGGCGATGGCGGCCGTCTGCGCCCTCGCGGTGGCCTTCGCACTGCTGCTCCCGTTGACGCAGTCGCACGGCGACGGCAGTGCGGGCACGGGCGGCCAGGGGGTGGCCGAGGGCATTCAGGCGAGGGCCGCGGCGGACTGCGTGAACCCGCAGGACCGGAGCCCGGCACCGTCCTCGCTGGACGGGACGACGATCGAGAAGATCAAGGCCCGCAAGGACCGGCGGCTGATCGTCGGCGTCGACCAGAACAGCTACCGCTGGGGCTACCGCGATCCGAACGGCGGCCCGAAGGCGGAGCTGGAGGGCTTCGACATCGATCTGGTCCACCGGATCGCCAAGGACATCCTCGGCAACGAGGACGCCGTCCAGTTCAAGGCCATCCCGACCAACCAGCGCATCCCGGCCATCCAGGACGGCCGCGTCGACATGATCGTCCGCACGATGACGATCACCTGCAAGCGGCTGGACGACGTGTCGTTCTCCGCGCCGTACTTCCTCACCGGGCAGCAGGTCCTCGCACCCAAGATCTCCACGATCAAGGGGTACGACAAGACGCTCGACGGCAAGCGGATCTGCTCGGCGGAGGGCTCCACCGCGCTCGAGAAGCTGACGGACGACAAGGCGGCGAAGAAGGCCGCGGTCGCCACCGCCGACATCTCGACGACCGTCCCCAGCCAGCTCGACTGTCTCGTCCGTCTCCAACTCGGCGAGGTGGACGCGGTGGTGACCGACGGCGCGCTCGCCGCGAGCCAGGCGGCACAGGACCCGACGGTGGAGCTGAAGGGCGGCACGTTCACCACCGACTACTACGGCGTGGCGGTGAAGAAGGGTGCGAACGACCTGGCCGCACGGGTCAATCGCATACTGGAGCAGTACCGCCAGGACGGCGGCTGGCAGGCGTCGTACGACAAGTGGCTGTCCCCGACCCTGGGCAGCGGCTCGGAGTCGGCGAAGCCGCCGGTGCCCCGCTACAAGTGACGTTCACCGACCGACCGAAAAGCTGACCGAAGAGCCGACCGAACGAGCAAACACACGAGTAGTCGAGGTGATCGATGGGCGTCACGGGAGCCACCGGGCCGGTGATGGACCGGGACGAGGTGGACCGTGCGCTGGCGCGGCTCGGCGCGGAGCACGAGGCGATCGAGACCTCGCTCCTCGCCCTTCAGGACCACGCGGGCCGCAGACTCCTCGAAGGCGCCGAGCTCACCGGCACGACCAAGGAGCGCTGGACGGCCGCTGACGCGTCGATCACGCTGCTGTGGGCGTACTTCGACGCGTACTCGGACACGTTCCGCTCCGCCCGTGACATCCGTTCGCGTCGCCGCTGGTCCAGCCGCGAGGACCTGGTGGAGCTGACGGAGCTGCTGCGCGGCGAGTGCGTCACGGTCGCGGGCAGCGCCACGGCGACGGCCAACGCGCCCACCCTGCACGGCACCGGGAAGCTCAGCCAGCTGTACTCGCTGGCCGGCCTGGTGGAGCGGATGAACGAGCTGTACGCGACGTCGCTGGACATGGTCGTCACCTCCGACGCGGTCTGGTCGGCCCTGCCCGCGCGGATAGATTTACTGGCCGCGGAGCTGCAGCGCACCCGCCAGCTGGCGCACTCCGTGGGCGTACGCCCCGGCGAGCACCCGGCGGGCGACGACCTGGAGCGCATCACCCGCACCCTGACCGCCCTGCGCGAGCGGGTGATCTCCGACCCCCTGGCGTTCTGGCTGCCCGCGCAGGGCAGTTCGGCGCCCGGCGGCGGCCGTCCGGACACCACGGTGTACGACCGTGAGGCGCGCGCTCTGGAGGACGTACGCAGGGAGATCGACGCCGTGCTGACGGTCCGCCAGGACGCGGAGGCGCGGCTCGTGAAGCTGCGTGACGTGCTGTCCCGGGCGGACCGCACCCTCGCCGAGGCGCGCAGCGCGCGCGGTGAGGTGCTGGCGAAGATCGCCGCGTCGGAGGTGCCTGCCGTGAGCGGGCCGCCCACGGCGTTGCAGGAGCAGCTGTCGATGGCCTCCGAGTACCGCAGACATGCCCAGTGGCACCGGCTCTCGCCGCTCCTGGAGTCGCTGGAGGCCAAGGCGGAGGACGAACTGATGCGTGCCCGCGAGTCGTTGACGGCTGTCACCCAGCCGCTGGCGGTCCGCGCGGAGCTGCGCGGCCGGCTCGACGCGTACAAGGCGAAGGTCGCCCGGCACGGCCTCGCGGAGGATCCGCTGCTGATCGAGCGGTACGACGCCGCGCGCCGCATGCTGTGGAGCGCGCCCTGCGACCTGCGGGTCGCGGAGCAGGCCGTGCTGCGTTACCAGCAGGCCGCCGCCGAGTTCTTCGGCGGCCCGCGGGTGCCCGGCCAGGCCGGACCCAGTGACCGGAGGGGGGACTACTGATGACCGAGTCCGAACAGCAGAAGTGCCAGCGGCCCGACTGCGAGGGCAGTTACGAGGACATGGGCGGCGGTGAGCTGTACTGCGACACGTGCGGACTCGCGCCGGTCGTGTCCGGCGGCATGGTCGGTTCACCGTCCACCGGGGTCGCCGGGAGCGGCAGACGGGGCTCGGGGGGCGGGAGTTCGTCCTCGAACAGTTCGCGTGCCTCCGCCCGTACGTCCCGCACCTCCCGTTCCTCGCAGTCCCGCCGCTCGGTGTCCGGCCGGTTGTCGCGGTCCCTGTCGGGGAAGTCGACGGGCCGCTCGGTGTCGGTGCGCAGCTCGGGTTCGACCGCCGGGTCGACCGGGCGCGGCCGGCTCGGTGCGGGCCTGGTCGATGTGCCGGGGGTGCCGCGGCCCGATCCGCGGTCGATGGTGCTGGAGAACCCGGAGGTGCCCGAGCGCAAGCGGTTCTGCTCGCGCTCCGACTGCGGGGTGCCGGTGGGACGGGCGCGCGGCGAGGGGCGGCCGGGGCGTACGGAGGGCTTCTGCACGAAGTGCGGGCACCCGTATTCGTTCGCGCCCAAGCTGCACACCGGTGACATCGTGCGCGGCCAGTACGAGGTGGTGGGCTGTCTGGCGCACGGCGGCCTCGGCTGGGTCTACCTCGCCGTGGACCGCGCGGTGTCGGACCAGTGGGTGGTCCTGAAGGGGCTGCTGGACACCGGTGACCAGGACGCGATGGCGGCGGCGATCTCCGAGCGGCGCTTCCTCGCGGAGACCGTGCACGCCAACATCGTGCGGATCTACAACTTCGTCGAGCACCTGGACCAGCGCACGGGCTCGCTCGACGGCTACATCGTCATGGAGTACGTCGGCGGCAAGTCGCTGAAGGAGATCGCCAACGACCGCCGTACCCCGGACGGCAAGCGGGACCCACTGCCGGTGGAGCAGGCGTGCGCGTACGGCATCGAGGCGCTTGAGGCGCTCGGTTATCTGCACAGCCGCAACCTGCTGTACTGCGACTTCAAGGTCGACAACGCGATCCAGACCGAGGACCAGCTGAAGCTGATCGACATGGGCGCGGTCCGCAGAGTGGACGACGACGAGTCGGCCATCTACGGCACGGTCGGCTACCAGGCGCCGGAGGTCGCGGAGGTCGGCCCGTCGGTGGCGTCCGACCTGTACACGGTCGCGCGCACGCTCGCCGTCATGACGTTCGACTTCCAGGGCTACACGAACGTGTTCGTGGACTCCCTGCCCGACCCCGACCACATCGAGGTCTTCCGCCAGTACGAGTCGTTCTACCGGCTCCTGGTCCGCGCCACCGATCCCGACCCGGCCCGCCGGTTCGCGTCCGCGCAGGAGATGTCCGAGCAGCTGACGGGCGTACTGCGCGAGGTCGTGTCCCTCCAGACGGGCCGGGCCAGGCCCGCGCTGTCGACGCTGTTCGGGCCCGAGGTGAAGGTCACGGACGCGGAGTTGTTCGGCGCGCTGGACGGGGAGGTGTCGCGGCTGGGGGCCCGAGTGACAGCGCCCCGGAAGAAATCCTCGGCGCAGGCCCCTTCCGC
The DNA here is from genome assembly GCF_045040105.1 of Streptomyces sp. NBC_01390. Lineage (NCBI taxonomy): Bacteria > Bacillati > Actinomycetota > Actinomycetes > Kitasatosporales > Streptomycetaceae > Streptomyces > Streptomyces sp. NBC_01390. The sequence continues at coordinate 4,431,382 of NZ_CP109551.1, forward strand.
CCCCGAAGGCGCCACCAGGGCGCTCGGCGGGACCCCGCGTCTCGTGAAGGCCATCGACGCCGCCGCCGCCGCGCTCGCGCTGCCCGTGCCCCGCGTCGACCCGACCGACCCCAACGCGGGCTTCCTGGCGGGGCTGTTGGCGTCGGCCGCCGGGGAGCTGATAGCCGCCCTCGCGGTGGCGCCGGCGCAGTCGACGGAGACCCGGCTGCGGGAGGTGCGGGCCCGGCTGGAGAACGGCGACTCGGCGACCGCCCTGGAGTCGCTGGTCCAGCTGGAGGAGGAGCGCCCCGACGACTGGCGGGTGGTCTGGTACCAGGGCGTGGCCGCGCTGGTGACGGGCGATCACGAGAGTGCCGCGCTGTCCTTCGACGCGATCTACGACGCCTTCCCGGGCGAGAGTCCGCCCAAGCTGGCCCTCGGGCTGTGCGCGGAGGTCCTGGGGCAGCTCGACAACGCCGCCGAGTACTACCGGCTGGTGTGGACGACCGACCCGAGCTATGTGAGCGCCGCGTTCGGGCTGGCCCGCGTCCAGTTGGCGGCGGGCGACCGCCGTAGTGCCGTGAAGACGCTGGAGTCGGTTCCGGAGTCCTCGATCCACTACACGGCGGCCCGCGTGGCCGCCGTGCGGGCGCGGTTGCGGCAGCGGACGGCCGTCGCCGCGGACGCACCGTTCCTGGACGATCTGATCGCGTCCGCCGGGCAGGTGGAAGCGCTCGCCGGATACGGCCTGGACGCGGTCCGGCGGGAGCAGCTGTCGGCGGAAGTCCTCGGCTGCGCGCTGGACTGGATACTCTCCCAGGACCAGGTTTCCGCCCCCCCGGCCGTCGGGGGGCGGGTGCTGCTCGGCAGCGACCTGGACGAGCGTGGTCTGCGTTTCGGGCTGGAGCGCTCGTACCGGACGCTTGCCCGGCTCGCGCAGGGCGGCGAGGAGAGGATCGACCTGGTGGAACGTGCCAACCGTTACCGCCCCCGGACGTGGGTGTAGTTGATGTCCCAGATGCCCGAGCCACCCCGGCCGACCGCCCTGACCCGGTGCCCGAGCTGTGAGGAGCCGATCGAATCCGACGACCGGTTCTGTGGCGCGTGCGGGTACGACCTGTCGGCCGTGCCCCCGCGCCCCGGTGACTTTCCGACGCTCACCCTGAGCGGCGCCCTCGCGTCCGCACCGCACCCGCCTCCGGAGGCCGCTTCCGTGGACTGGCCCCACGCTCCCGAGTCCAGCAGCTCCGGCACGCCGGCGCCGGTTCACCTGGCGGCCGACCTCCGGGGCATCGACTCGGGCGAGAACCCGCTCCCGCCGGTTCCGGGCCGGCCGCCGATGCCCGGGCCGCCGCCCACCGGGTCGCCGGTCTCGCCTGCCACGGGCGTCCGGTTTGACCGGGCCGCCGGCGGTGAGCCCGACGAGTACCCGCTCCAGGCGCCCGCCCCGCGCTCCGCGGAGGCCCCCACCCCGCCGGCCGGCACCAAGGTGTGCGTGGCCTGCCGGGCGGGGCGGGTCGACAACGACGGCTACTGCGAGAACTGCGGGCACGCCCAGCCGCGCGAGCGCGACCACATGGAGGACGAGGTCGGTCCCCTCGCCGCGGTCACCGACCGGGGTCTGCGCCACCATCGCAACGAGGACGCGTACGCGATCTCCCACACCACGCTGCCGAACCGCACACCCGCGCTGGTCGCGATCGTCTGCGACGGCGTCTCCTCGGCGACCCGCCCCGACGAGGCCTCGCTGGCCGCGTCCCGGGCGGCCGGCGACTCGCTGATGGCCGCCCTGCCCCAGGGCGCCCATCCGCAGCAGGCGATGCACGAGGCGATCCTCGCCGCCTCGCACGCCGTGAACGCGCTGGCGGACGAGCCCGCCGGGGCCCGCGAGCACGCCCCGCACCAGAACTCGCCGGCCTGCACCCTGGTGGGCTGCGTCGTCACCCCGTCCCTGCTGGTCGTCGGCTGGGTCGGCGACAGCCGCGCCTACTGGGTCCCGCTGGACCGCTCCACCGCCCCGGCCCGGCTCACCGAGGACGACTCGTGGGCCGCGCAGATGGTCGCGGCGGGCCTGATGAACGAGGCGGAGGCGTACGCCGACGAGCGTGCCCACGCCATCACGGGCTGGCTCGGCGCGGACGCGTACGAACTGGAGCCGCACACCGCTTCCTTCAAGCCGGACCGGCCCGGTGTGGTGGTGGTGTGCACGGACGGGCTGTGGAACTACGCGGAGGCCGCGGACGAGTTGGCCGAGGTTCTCCCGCCGGACGCCGCGTCGCGTCCGCTGCACGCCGCCCGGGTTCTGCTCGGCCACGCCCTGGACGGTGGGGGCCACGACAACGTAACAGTGGCCGTCGTGCCGTTCCCCGCCCCCTCGCAGGGGGCAGGATCGGCCTGAGGGCACTGACACGGGGGTGCCCCCAGAAGGACCGGAGGGGACCGGTCCGCATAAAGTCACTGCTCCACGGATGTGGGGTTTTCGAGGGGGAGCGAAGCAGGCATGGCCAATTTCTCGAAGTCGAACGTGCCGCAGTTCTCGGTGGACGTCTACCAGAACGAGTACCTGCCCGACGGCGGGCGTGAGGTCAGCGCGATCGTGACGGTCACCGCGACCGGTGGCGGCACGGTCGGCACCGCGGTTGCGGCACCCCACGTCTACTCACCGGGCCAGAGCCCGGACGCGGCCGTGGCGATCATGGTCGACTGCTCCGGCTCGATGGACTACCCGCCGACCAAGATGCGGGGCGCCCGGGAGGCGACGGCCGCCGCGATCGACGCGGTACGCGACGGTGTGCACTTCACGGTGATCGACGGCACACACGTCGCCAGGGAGGTCTATCCGGGCGGCGGGCGGCTCGCGATCGCCGACGCCACCACCCGTGAGCAGGCCAAGCAGGCGCTGCGCCGGCTGACCGCGGGCGGCGGCACGGCCATCGGCACCTGGCTGCGCCTCGCCGACCGGCTGCTGTCCTCGTCCGAGGTCGCCATCCGGCACGGCATCCTCCTCACCGACGGCCGCAACGAGCACGAGTCGCCGGAGGACCTGAAGGCCGCCCTGGACTCCTGCGCCGGCCGCTTCACCTGTGACGCACGCGGTGTGGGCACCGACTGGGAGGTCAAGGAGGTCACCGCGATCGCCTCCGCGCTGCTCGGCACCTCCGACATCGTCGCCGACCCGGCCGGCCTCGCCGCCGACTTCACGCAGATGATGGAGACGGCGATGGGCAAGGAGGTCGCGGACGTCGCCCTCCGGCTGTGGACCCCGGTCGGCACGGAGATCAAGTTCGTCAAGCAGGTGGCGCCCACCGTCGAGGAGTTGACCGACCGCCGCACGGAGGCCGGTCCGCGCGCCGGTGACTACCCCACCGGCTCCTGGGGGGACGAGTCGCGCGACTACCACGTGTGCGTCGAGGTGCCCTCCGCCGGCCTTGGCCAGGAGATGCTGGCCGCCCGTGTCTCCCTGGTGATCCCGCAGCCCGACGGCAGCGCCCAGAACCTCGGCGCACAGGGCCTCGTACGGGCTGTGTGGACCGACGACATGGCGGCCTCGACGTCGATCAATCCGCAGGTCGCGCACTACACAGGTCAGGCCGAACTGGCGGAAGTCATCCAGCAGGGTCTGGATGCCCGCAAAGCGGGGGATATCGACGGTGCAACGGCCAAGCTGGGACGAGCCGTTCAGCTCGCCAGCGCCTCCGGAAACGCGGATACTGCGAAACTGCTTGCGAAGGTGGTGGACGTGGTCGACGCCGCGGCAGGTACTGTGCGACTGAAGGCGAAGGTCGAGGAGGCCGACGAGATGACACTCGAAACACGGTCCACAAAGACTGTTCGTGTAAAGAAGTAACCGCACAAAACGCAGCGAAGAAGAAGCGAAGAGGAGAGGGGGAAGAGCCGACATGCCGACCTGCCCGAACGGACACCAGTCGGGTTCCGACGACTGGTGCGAGGTCTGCGGTCACCGCATGGCCGGTGCCGTGCCCCCGCCCCCGCCGCCACCACCGGCGCCCGGTTACGCCTATCCGCCGCCCGGTTCCGCCACCGGGGCGCCCGGCAGCCGCTCGCACCTGTCCGCCGTACCGGACGCCGAGCAGGAGCTGTGCCCGCAGTGCCGCACCCCGCGTGAGGGGGGCGCTCCGTTCTGCGAGGAGTGCCGGTGGAACTTCCTGACGAACACGGCGACCTCGTACACCCCGGCCGCCCCGCGCCCGCCGGCGCCCGGACCGGGCCAGGGGTACGGAGGGGGCCCCGGTGGCGCGGGCCCCGGCCAGCGCTTCCAGCCTCCGCCGCCCAGCCAGTCGGGACCGTCCTACGGCGGCGGTGACGGGTACGACTACCAGAGCTCGCGCCCGTCGCAGATCAACCGCCCCGCCGAACCGATCCCGCCCTTCGGCGGCGACCCGTCCCGCCCGGTCCCCCCGCCGCCCGGCCCGACCCCCGGCGGCCCCGGCAGTACGTCCCCGGGTGGCCCGCAGGGTTACCAGCCCGGCGGACCCGGCGGATCGCAGGGATACCCCCCGTCCGGTCCCGCACCCACCTCCGGCGGGCCCCAGGGATACCAGCCGCCCGGTGGTGCTCCGCAGGCTTTCCAGCCGTCCGGTCCGCCCTTCCCGCCCGCGTTCCCGCAGGAGACGGGCCGGCCCGGCGGTTCGCCGTCCGGTCCCGGTGGCGGCTTCGGCGGCGGTGACGACGACTGGGTGATCTCCCCGCCCTCCGGCGGCCCGGGTGGACAGTCCGGCCCGCCCGCACCGGCCGGCGGCGGCTACGGCTATCCGCAGCCCGGCCCCACCCAGGCCCCGCCCTCTCCGGGCGGCGGCTACGGCTACGGGCAGCAGCAACAACAGCGGCCGCTGACCTGGTCCGCGACGATCGGCCCGGACCGCGAGTACTTCATGGCGATGATGCAGCGCTCCGGCCCCGAGGCTGCGGGGCTGAACCTGCCCGCGTACTCGCCGGAGCAGCAGCGCCCGCTCACCGGCAACCAGATCACCATCGGCCGCCGCCGTCACTCCACGGGCGAGTCCCCGGACATCGACCTGGCGGTGCCGCCGGAGGACCCGGGCGTCTCGCACCAGCACGCGGTGCTGGTCCAGCAACCCGACGGCAGCTGGGCGGTCGTCGACCAGAACTCGACCAACGGCACGACGGTCAACAACTCCGAGGAGCCCATCCAGCCCTTCGTCCCCGTACCGCTGCAGGACGGCGACCGGGTGCACGTGGGCGCGTGGACGACGATCACGATCCGCCGGGGATAGGCCGGCAACAGGGCGGAGCGGCCGCGGTCAGACGGGAAGGGGCCAGGCGTACGGACCCGTGGGTTCGTCGAGCCAGGCCCACTCCTGGTCGCCGCTGACGGTGATCCCGTACCGCTCCCGTACCGGACGGTCCTCGCGTTCCCACAGCGCGTAGGCCTCCTGCGGGTCGAGGCTGCCCCGGGTGAGCGCCAGCAGGAACCGGAACAGTTCGTGCTCGCGCGTCCGGGCCGGGAGTGCGCCCAGGTGCGGGATGTCCGGCTCGGGCCGGCTCTCGCCGCGCAACGGCACGAAGTAGGCGGACGTGTGCAGGAAGCGACCCTCGGCGTGCTCCTCGTCGAGGACCGTGAGGGCGGCCAGGCCGGTGGCGAACGGCGTCAGAACACGGGCGCCGGGGCGGCACTGGGCGAGCCACGCGCGCGGGACCGAGCTGAGTGTGCAGGTCGCGATGATCCGGTCGAAGGGAGCCCGCTCGGGCACTCCGCGGGCGCCGTCGCCGGTGACGACGACCGGATGGTGACCGGCGGCGGCCAGATGCCGCCGGGCCGACTCGGTGATCTCCGGGTCCAGATCAACCGTCGTGACGTACGCGTCGCCGAGGCGGTGGGCGAGCAGCGCCGCGTTGTATCCCGTACCGGCGCCGATCTCCAGGACACGGTGCCCGTCCTCGACCTCCAGCTCGGTGAGCATCATGGCCATGAGTGAGGGCTGACTGCTGGAGGAGACCAGCTCGCCGTCGCGTACCCGGGTCGCGAGCGGCACGTCCGCGTAGGCGCCACGCAACCAGCGCTCACGTGTCCGCCGGTCAGGACTCTCGCCCCACAGCCGCTGCCGTCCGGACACGGCACCGGCGTAGTAGTACGGCACGAACAGATGCCGAGGCACCGCCTCGAACGCCTCCCGCCAGGCCGGATCACCGGCCCAGGCCCCGCTCGCCTCGATCACCCGCACGAGTTCCGCCCGCGCCGAAGCGGCCAGGTCGTCGAGATCACCGAGATCGCCGAGGCCGTCGTCCCCGCCCTCGTGGACAGCGTGCGCGCTCATACGTCCACTGTCCTGCGCCCGGGGCCGGGGCGCGAGCGCCGATCCCGGCCGAAGCGGAACCGGGCGCCCGGTGTGGCCACGAGGGGGTGGTCCTAGGCCTTGAGTCCTCGGCCGGTCAGTCTGAGACCATGGGTGACGTGAAAGAGATTCCGCGCGGCACGCTTCAGGAGCAGACCTTCTACGAGCAGGTCGGCGGCGACGAGACCTTCCGTCGCCTCGTGCACCGGTTCTACGAGGGTGTCGCCGAGGACCCGCTGCTGCGGCCCATGTATCCGGAGGAGGACCTGGGCCCGGCCGAGGAGCGGTTCACACTGTTCCTGATCCAGTACTGGGGCGGCCCCACGACGTACAGCGAGAACCGCGGCCATCCCCGGCTGCGGATGCGCCACGCCCCCTTCGCCGTCGACCGGGCTGCGCACGACGCGTGGCTCAAGCACATGCGCGTCGCCGTCGAGGAGCTCGGCCTCTCGGAGGAGCACGAGCGGACGCTGTGGAACTACCTGACGTACGCGGCGGCCTCGATGGTGAACACCGAGGGCTGACGGACTGACCGGGCTGAGGGGCTGAGGGGCTGAGCGAGCCTTCAGCGGACGCTGACGTCCAGTGACCCGAGTCCAGCCCTGCGTACGGCGATCGAGCCGTACGGGGTGCGCAGGCGCAGCCAGGCCCCCGCCGAGACCAGCGCGAGCGGCGCCTCCGCGGCTGGCTGACCGACCTGTGCCGGCCGCAGGAAGCCCAGGGACTGCGCCGCGTGGACGGCCCGCACCGGCAGGGGGGTGTCCCCCACCGTCCGGGTCCAGATCTCGCGTCCGATCCGGTCGAGTTCGGCGCGGGTACGCAGCTCGTCCGGCAACTCCTGCGTACGGGACCGGAATTCGGCGACCGCCGCGGCGACCATGGCGCGCAGCGCGTCCGGTTCGGGCAGGCCGGGCTCCGGTCGCCAGCCGCCGCGCGGGGGCAGCACCCCGGCCCAGGGCGGGCCGGTCACGGCGCCGGGGACGGTGAGGGTGGCGGCCGACTCGTCCGCCGTCTCCAGGAGTTCACCGGCCGACACGGTGACGTCGAGGGCGACGTCCAGCCCGTTCTCGTAGGGCTTGGTGAGCCGGGCCGTCCGGATGGCGAGGACCTCGAAGGACGGGGGCCGCCCGAACACGGCAAGCGTGGTCCCGGACACCTGGAGGCGTACCGCTGCCCCACGGTCGTAGTGGAGCAGCCGGGCGAGGAAGGCGGCGAGGTCCGCCGTCTCCCCCTCGTCGGCGAGGTGCAGGACCGTCATGCGGCGACGGCCCCGCCCTCTTCGTCGGCCGTGGCTTCGACCTTGACCTCGGCCTTGGCTTCGGCTTTGTCAGCGTCCATGTACTCCTCCAGGAACTCCCGTTCCTCGGAGGTGATGCGGCGCGGACGCTGCGTCGCGAAGTCGAACGGCACGACGACGGTCGAGGCCCGGACGTACACCTGGTCCGGGTCCTTGACCTCGTAGGTGAGCGTGAACGACGCCGCTCTTATCCGCGTGACCCACAACTCGATGTCCACGGGCGTGTGCCGGTGGACCAGTTGCCGCTTGTAGTCGATCTCATGGCGCGCCACCACGGACCCCTGCTGGAAATCCTTGTCCGGGCGGAACAGGAAGTCGATACGGGCTTCCTCCAGGTAGCGGAGGAAGACCACGTTGTTGACGTGGCCGTACGCGTCCATGTCCGCCCAGCGCAGCGGGCAGCGGTAGATGTGCCGCAAGATCAGCCCCGGGTCAGCTTCTTGTAGGTGGCGCGGTGCGGACGGGCCGCGTCGGCACCGAGCCGCTCGACCTTGTTCTTCTCGTACGACTCGAAGTTGCCCTCGAACCAGTACCACTTGGAGTCACCCTCGTACGCGAGGATGTGGGTCGCGACCCGGTCCAGGAACCAGCGGTCGTGGGAGATGACCACAGCCGCGCCCGGGAACTCGAGCAGGGCGTTCTCGAGCGACGACAGGGTCTCGACGTCGAGGTCGTTGGTGGGCTCGTCGAGGAGCAGCAGGTTGCCGCCCTCCTTGAGCGTGAGCGCCAGGTTCAGGCGGTTGCGCTCACCACCGGACAGGACGCCGGCCGGCTTCTGCTGGTCCGGGCCCTTGAAGCCGAAGGCGGAGACGTAGGCCCGCGACGGCATCTCGACCTGGCCCACGTTGATGTAGTCCAGCTCGTCCGACACCACGGCCCAGAGGGTCTTCTTGGGGTCGATGTTGGCGCGGCTCTGGTCGACGTAGCTGATCTTGACCGTGTCACCGATCTTGACCGAACCCGAGTCCGCGGGCTCGAGACCCTGGATCATCTTGAACAGCGTGGTCTTGCCCGCGCCGTTCGGGCCGATGATGCCGACGATGCCGTTGCGCGGCAGCGTGAAGGAGAGGTCGTCGACCAGGACCTTGTCGCCGAACGCCTTCGACAGGTTGCTGACCTCGACGACGATCGAGCCCAGACGCGGGCCCGGCGGGATCTGGATCTCCTCGAAGTCCAGCTTCCGCATCTTGTCCGCCTCGGCCGCCATTTCCTCGTAGCGAGCCAGGCGGGCCTTGGACTTGGTCTGGCGGCCCTTGGCGTTGGAGCGGACCCACTCCAGCTCTTCCTTGAGGCGCTTGGCGCGCTTCTCGTCCTTGCGGCCCTCGACCTTGAGACGAGCGGCCTTCTTCTCCAGGTACGTGGAGTAGTTGCCCTCGTAGGGGATCGCGCGACCGCGGTCCAGTTCGAGGATCCACTCGGCGACGTTGTTCAGGAAGTACCGGTCGTGAGTGACGGCGACGACAGCGCCCGGGTACTTCGAGAGGTGCTGCTCCAGCCAGTTCACCGACTCGGCGTCGAGGTGGTTGGTGGGCTCGTCGAGGAGGAGCAGGTCCGGGGCCTCGATCAGCAGCTTGCAGAGGGCGACACGGCGCTTCTCGCCACCGGAGAGGTTGGTGACGGGCCAGTCGCCGGGCGGGCAGCCCAGCGCCTCCATGGCCTGCTCCAGCTGAGCGTCCAGGTCCCAGGCGTTGGCGTGGTCCAGGTCCTCCTGGAGCTTGCCCATCTCGTCCAGCAGCGCGTCCGAGTAGTCCGTCGCCATGAGCTCGGCGACCTCGTTGAAGCGCTTGAGCTTGCCCATGATCTCGGCGGCGCCGTCCTGGACGTTCTCCAGGACGGTCTTGGACTCGTCGAGCTTCGGCTCCTGCATGAGGATGCCGACGCTGAAGCCCGGCGACAGGAACGCGTCACCGTTGGACGGCTGCTCCAGACCCGCCATGATCTTGAGAACGGTGGACTTACCGGCACCGTTCGGGCCGACCACACCGATCTTCGCGCCGGGCAGGAAGCTCAGCGTCACGTCGTCAAGGATGACCTTGTCGCCGTGAGCCTTGCGCGTCTTGCGCATCGTGTAAATGTACTCAGCCAAGAGAAACCGTCCGGCAGCTTGAAATCAGGCAGTGGTGGGGTTACACCCCATCTTGCCGTACGGCCACCCTTGCGGGGAAACGAGTACGTCAGCGGCCCCGGGCGCCAAGCGGGCGGGGCCGGGGCCGCGTGGTCCGGTGGGTCACCGTGCGGTCACACACTGTTGAGTTGTCAAGGTGCGATGTCACTCACACTCGCGCTCGCGCTCGCGCTCACTTCCGACGACCTGCCCCGTGCGGCTCCTTCTTGCCGACGAGGAGCACCACGCCGCCGCCGATCGCCAGCAGGACGATCGCTACGCCGGCGATCATCGGCGTCGCGCCGGAGCTGCCGGTCTCGGCCAGGTTGACGCCGTCGGCGGAGGTGTCGCCCGCCAGGGCCGGGCTCGGTTCACTGAGCGTCTGCACTTCGTCCCCGCCGGCGCCGCTCTGGGTCGCGCAGTCGAGGACGCCCGCGAACCGCTGCCCGAAGCCGTTCGGCCCCAGAATCGTGAAGTCGTACGGCTGGTCCTCCTGCAGGGGGATCGTCACCGTTCGTGACTCCCCGGCCGCGACGGTGTGCTCGAAGCCCATCAGCTGGAAGGTGAACGCCTCGTCGCCCTTGTTGGCGGCCGTGATGTCCACACCGTTCTTCGCGCAGTTCTTCCGCGCCGACAGCGCGGGGACGGGACCGGTGGCGGCCCAGTTCGCGGTCGCCGTCGCCGAGACCGTGGACTCGCTGGAGCCGGCGAGGATCTGGGTCTGGCTTCTGCTGTCGGAGGTGAAGGCGCGGCCGACCGGCACACTGGTCGAGGCCTGGACGCTCAGCGCGGCCGAACCGTCCAGCGCCTTCCCGGGCACCTCGAAGAACATCTGGCCGCCGTCGACCACGGACGTGACGGCCCGGCCGTCCTGGTCGACGACCCGTACCCCGCTCGTCGCGGCGTCGGCGGGCGGTATCACCGTGACGCTGTCCGCGTCGGTGTGCACCGTGACCGGCCCGAGCCGCTCCCCGGGGTGGCCGGAGACCGCGGGCGGGTCGAGGGTCAGCGAAGCGTCGGGCTCCGCGAGGTTCTGCGCGCTCTTCTCCAGATAGTCCGCAAGCTTCTCGGCCTGCGGGTCGACCGCGTCCACGTCGGCGCCGTCCGAGTAGCGCCAGATGGCCACCTGGGTGCCGGCCGCCGCGTCCTGCTCGGTGAGTCCGGCGGCGCCCGCCCGGGCTGCCAGCGCCGCGAGGTCGTTCACCTGTGGATAGGAGTTCTGCAGGATCCAGCGAATCCGGCCGGCGTCCTTGTTGCCGCTCAGCGAGGTGCCGCTCCAGGACGTCTCCTGGTACTTGGCGTCCTTCTGTGTCGGGTTGTTCAGGTCGACGCAGTACGTCTGCAGCGTGCCCCCGTTGTCGACGGACATCTCGAACAGGCCGGCGGACAGCTGCTGGTCACCGTCGTCCCCGTGGACGACGGCCGTGCCGTACGTCTTCAGCCCGCCTATGGTGGCGGTCGCCCCGCCCTGCTGCTGCGGGGTCGCGTCCGCGACGGCGGTACCCGCGGTGACCAGCGCGCCGGTGACGGCGAGACCGGACACCATGGTCGCGGCGGCGAGCCGGGCCGCCGCCGCTCGCCCGCGCCCGGACAGCGCGGAGAACGAAGAAAACACAGAATTCCCCTTCGAGCAGGACCCGTTGACGTGGGGGGTGCGGTCCCACCAGCAGCATCAGAAGCCCAGTGAGCTATGCCGGGCATCCTAGGGACGTGGCGGACCGCACTTTCCAGTCCTGTCATCGAGTGACCGATCCGACTCGGAATCGTTATCGCCAAGATCATCCGTATGCCGGTCAGTTCACCGATAAGCCTCAGTTCGGTCGGCGTCGACGCCGACCCCGGACCGGTGTCACGTCACCGCCGCGGGCTCCCGCCGTTGTCGCGCCCCGCCTCCGCCCTCGTCGGCCACGGGTGTCTCCCAACTGGGTTCAGGACGTGGCGTCGCCGAGGCCTCGCCCTTGAGCGGGCCGGCGGAGCGCCGGAAGGCCGAGGTACCCCGCGCGAGATCGTGGCCGATCGCCACGGCGTCGATGTCCGCCGACGTCCAGCTCTGCCCGTCGCGCATCTCCGTGCGCACCCTCAACCGGCCCTGCACGATCACCGGTTCGCCCAGCGACAGCGATGCCCCGACGTTCGTCGCCAGGGCCCGATTCGCCCACACCGTGAAGAAGTTGGTGTGTCCGTCCGTCCACGTGTTCTTCTCGCGGTCCCAGTAGCGCGAGGTCACCGCGAGGCGGAACCTCGCCGACGCCCCCGACGCCAGGTCTCGGTACACCGGCTGCGTCGCCACATTGCCCACCGCGCACACCATCGTCTCGTTCACGCGAACCACCCCTCCCGGCTCCGGCGCACTCGCGCCGGGCGGATACCCGTACGGGCCCGTCCCGTTACGGCTGTCTCCGACACGGCGACCGCGAGAACTGCTCCGGTCGCCGCTGCGCGCCGATCACATCCGTCGTGATCGCCGCGAAGCCAGAATGCATCCGTCGGTCCGAGCCCGCTGAGCCCTGTGGACTACCGGCCGGTTGTGGAAAACTCCGTCACCCGACCGGGGGACCGCTGTCCCGTTTGCCCGTCACTCATCCGGGGTTCAGGCCTTGCGGCCTGCGGGTTCCCCACCCTTCCTGCCCCGTCCGGACCCCTTCGGTCGAAACCCCGTCCAGTCGCAACCCCTCCGGTCGACGCCCCTCCGGTCGAACATCCGTCGCGCGCTCACCCGACCACCGCCCGAGCCCCCGTGACCCGCCCGTACTGCTCCCGTACCTCGCGATACCGCAGCAGTTCCGCCGCCACCGGATCCAGGACCCGGGCCCGGCCGCAGCCGGCCGCCGCTTCCCGCAGCCGCCGTTCCGCCTCCAGGCCGTACCGGCGGGCCGGGCCGCGAGCCGCCAGTCTGCAGCTCCACTCCACGCCCGGACCGCCGACGATGCCCACCGACATCAGCAGCACCGGCACACCCAGGTTCGGCGCCATGACCCCGACGATCTGACCCACCAGCCACAGCCCGCCCACGATCTGAAGGATCGTCATGGAGGCCTGCGCGAGCACCGCGACCGGCCACCAGCCCGGCCGGGGCGGCCGTCCCGACGGGGTCCCGGCGCGGGTCGCCAGCTCGTCCAGCGCCTCGGACAGGCCCTGTGCCCCCCGTACGGCCGCCTCGCGCACCGCCAGCGCCCACGGCGCGGGAAGTCCGGCGGACGCCCGCTCCGCGACCGTACGCACCGCCTGCTCGACACGTTGGCGGGCCGTGGCCTCCTCGTCCGGTTGCTCGCGTACGGCGAAACGGCCGGTGGAGGGTTCGCGCCGGTCCTGACACCACCGCCACAGCCGCAGCCACGGGGTCCCGCAGGCACGGTTGGCGTTGCGCAGCCAGACCCGTTCGGCGGCCTGGCCGGCGGCGGTGGCGCCCACCGCGTCGGCGAGCCGGTCGGAGAACTCGTCCCGGGCCCGTTCGCTGAGCCCGGCGCGCCGTCCGGTCGCGTAGACGGGCCGCAGCTGCCATGCGGCGGCGTCGAGGTCGGCCGAGATCCGGCGTGCCGCGGCCCCGCGCTCGCCCACGAACTGTCCGAGCGCCTCACGCAGTTCGCCGATGCCGTGCCCGGTGAGCGCGGACAGCGCCAGTACGGTGGCGCCCGGTTCGCCGTACTCCCCCAGGGCGATGCCGTCCTCGTCGAGCAGTCGCCGCAGGTCGTCGAGGACCTGGTGGGCGGCCTCGCCGGGGAGGCGGTCCACCTGGTTGAGGACGACGAACATGACCTCCGCGTGCCCGGCCATGGGCCGCAGATAGCGCTCGTGGAGCACGGCGTCCGCGTACTTCTCCGGATCGACGACCCAGATGACCGCGTCGACCAGGGCCAGTACGCGGTCCACCTGTTCGCGGTGCTGAACGGCCGCCGAGTCGTGGTCGGGCAGATCGACCAGGACCAGACCGCGCAGCTGGGCCTCCGCCTCCGCGCTCTGCAGGGGGCGCCGGCGCAGACGTCCGGGGATGCCGAGCCGGTCGATGAGGGTGGCCGCGCCGTCGCTCCAGCTGCAGGCGATGGGCGCGCTGGTGGTCGGCCGGCGTACTCCGGTCTCCGAAATGGCCACTCCGGCGAGGGCGTTGAACAGCTGGGACTTGCCGCTGCCGGTGGCGCCCGCGATGGCGACGACGGTGTGCTGCCCGGAGAGCCTGCGCCGGGCAGCCGCCTCGTCGAGCACCCGGCCGGCCTCGGCGAGGGTTCCGCTGTCCAGCCGGGTACGGGACAGCCCCACGAGCTCCCGGAGCGCGTCGAGCCGGGAGCGCAGCGGCCCGTCGTACGCCAGGGGCATCACGGGCTGGGGGACGCTGCTGGAGACCCGGGGCTCAACGACCGTCTCGCGCGCGGGCGGGGGGTCCGTCTCGGACACGCGACGAGCGATCAGGCCGTCGTCCCAGGCGCCGGAGGACTCGGATTCCGGGCGGGGGTCCGGGCGGGTGTTCTTGGGGGTGTCCTCAGGGGGGCTCTTGGAGGGGCTCTTGGGGCTGGCGGGAGAGGCGGAGGCAGGGGCAGGGGCGGAATCGCCGTCGCAATCACCATCACCACTGGCGGAAGGGGCCTCCCCGGGGGTGTCGCTTTCGGGCGCCCCGCCGTCGCTGTCCTTCTCCGTACCGTCCTTCTTTTCGTCCTCCTGCTGCTTTACCGCTTCCTGCTTCACCTCTTCCCTCGTGTCGTTCTCGTCGTTCTTCTCGGCTTTGTCGGGGTCGGAAAGGCTCTCCTGTGGAGGCGCGTTTTCGGCCGAGGCGTCGTGGTGGTCGTGGTCAGTGACTGCGGTCACGGCGGTCACCTCTCCTTCTGCAGTACGGACAGCGCGGCGATGAGTTCGGCCTGGGGCTCCGGATGGACTTCGAGTGCGTCGAGCGGGGCCAGGCGGCGCTCGCGTTCGGTGTGCATGACCCGGTCCAGGTGATCGGCGAGCAGCCGTCCGCCGCGGTCACGCAACCGCAGGGCGCCATGGGCGCCGATGCGCTCGGCCAGCCCCTCGCCGGCGGAGCGGGCCCGTCGGCCGCCCAGCAGTGCGGTGGCGACCAGCGCGGCGACCGCCTCGACGTCCGGGGCGGCACTCCGGTCGAGGTCGCGCAGCTCCTCCTCGGCGTACTCCTCCAGCTCGCGCCGCCATCGCCGTACGGCCATCCCGACGCGGTGTTCGACGGTCTCCTGGGACGGGTCGCGTCCCGTCAGTCCCGGGGCGTCGGCGGCGGGTTCGCGGCGCCAGGCGTCGTCCACGCGTTCGTCGGCGGCGGTGACGGAGCAGAGCAGGAGGGCGCAGAGGCTCTCCACGAGGGCGTCGAGGAGTTCGCCCGCGGAGCAGTCGAGCGGGAAGGCGCGCCACCGCTTCAACGCGTCACCGGCGAGGACGGCGCCGGCCTGCAAACGCCCCCGCACGCGCGCGTGCTCGCTGTCGTAGGCCCCGTCGACGGCCGCGGTGAGCCGCAGGGAGGCCGAGTACTGCGCCGCGGCGGCGCCGGCCAGCTCGGGCATACGGGACTTGAGGGAGTCGAGGACGCCGTACGCCGTACGGGCCATGGCTTGCTGCCGACTGGCGGGGTCCTGCGCCTGCTGGATGAGCCAGGCACGCAGCGGCGCCACGGCGGTGGCCGGAAGTAGCCCACCGCCCCAGGCGGACTCGGGCAGTTCGGGCACGGTGAAGCGCGGTACGTCGCCGAGGCCGGCCTTGGTGAGGAGGGCGCCGTACTGCCGGGACACCTCGGACACCACCTGGTGGGGCACCCGGTCGAGGACGGTGACCAGGGAGGCCTGGTAGTCCTTGGCGGTACGCAGGAGATGCCAGGGGACGGCGTCGGCGTACCGGGCGGCCGTGGTGACCATGATCCAGATGTCGGCGGCGCAGATCAGTTCGGCGGCGAGGACGCGGTTGTCGGCGACGAGGGAGTCCACGTCGGGGGCGTCGAGGAGGGCGAGTCCGCGCGGCAGGCTCTCGGCGGTCTCGACCCGCAGGACCCGTGCCCCGTCCTCGCCGGGAAGCAGCAGATCGTCGCCGGAGTCCTGCCCCGGATCGTGGTGGGGCACCCACACGCGCGTGAGGTCGGGCAGCACCCGCATCCCGCTGAACCAGTGATGGTCCTCGGGATGGCAGACCAGCACCGGTGTCCGGGTCGTGGGCCGCAGTACGCCGGCCTCGCTGACCCGGCGCCCCACAAGGGAGTTGACGAGGGTCGACTTGCCGGCCCCTGTGGACCCGCCCACAACGGCGAGCAAGGGCGCTTCAGGTTCCCTCAGTCGGGGCACCAAGTAGTCGTCGAGTTGCGCGAGCAGTTCGTCGCGGTTGGCACGCGCGCGTGGCGCTCCCGGCAGGGGCAGCGGGAAGCGTGCGGCGGCGACACGGTCGCGCAGGGCGGAGAGTGCGTCGAGCAGCTGAGGCCGTACGTCCAAGGTCACCACATGTGAAGAATGCCCAATTTTAGGGGAATTCTGAAGCATATGAGCATGTCTGCGCGCCGACAGAACACAAGGGACGGAAGGGACGTCTAGGACGTAGGCGCAGTCCAGGCATAACGAGTGCACAACACCCGATGCGCGAGAGGGCAAAAGCGGTGCACGATTCGTACCTGCCTGCGATTATCAGGACCGCTTCACTGAACCTCCACATTGAGCCACGGAGGTGAAGCAACCAGGACAAGGCCGCAGGAGCCCTATCCTTGTCCCCGGCAACGTCAAGGACCGGCCCACACCCGGGCCCACCACGACTGAGGCCACCACACCCGGCCCCCGTAGCTCAGTGGATAGAGCAGGCGCCTTCTAAGCGCTTGGCCGCAGGTTCGAGTCCTGCCGGGGGCGCAAGTCTCAGCTCTCCTTTGGGAGGGCCTTTTTGCTGGTCAGATCGGGTTTCACTCGTACGCCACAGCCCCGGACACTCCCCCGACGATCAAGGGGCAGGTTCCGGGGCTGTCCGGCTGTCACCGGGTTTTCGCGGGTGGCCGTGTCGAATACGTGTCGAAGTTCTCGGCGAGAAACCTCAGCCGACGTCGGGCAGCTCGGGGAGATCCCCCGCAGCCTCCAGGCGCCTTTTCAGGTCAGGCAACTGCCCCTCGACGCACCGAGCGTAAGTGGCCAGCAGCACCGGCACGCTGTTTCCGGCCCATTCGGCCACCTGGGCGGGCGGGATCCCGTCATTGAGCCACTTCGTGAGGCGCGTGTGCCGGTTGTCGTACACCCGCCTGCCCGTGGGCGACTCGAAGACGTGCGGGGGCAGGACCGCCTTACGTGCACTGCGCCAGGCCCGGCGGATGACCGAACCCGCGAGGATGCCGCCCGCCTCCCCCTGGAACAGCAGATCACCGGGCTTGAGCTCTTCGTCCTCGATGTGCTGCCGCAGGATGCGTGTCAGGGCGGGATGCCCCGGCACGGTGCGTGTCCCGCCCTCGGCACGGCCCTTCAGGTCGCGTTCCTCGTGGATCTCTCCGGTATCGGTCCACTGCTTGCCGACCTCCGGGGTCGCCGTGCGGATCAGCAGCTCACACCATTGGCCCCCGGCGTCGGGGCCGGGAAGCATCACGTCCTGGACTCGCATGGCTATGGCTTCCTCCGGTCACAGAGCGCAGTAGTACAGCGTGGCGAAGCACGCGTGCAGCCGCTTTCCTCCACGGGGCCGGCGCCGGATCCAGTCGAGGAGTGCCGCCGCCTGGTCCGCATTCATCAAGGACCGCTTGTCCACGGCGTTGGTGGTCTTGGTGACAGCCGTCGACTCCTTCCCCTTGGGGAGGGGGTTCGTCCGCAGGACGCGGCGCCGCACCGCGTGCTTCATGACGACGTTGAGGATCCGGCGGTGACGCTTCTTCGACCAGGCCGCCGCCTGCTTGCCGTCGAGGCGCGTGTCGACGGCTCATAGGACCTCATCGACCCTCTCTTCCTCCTCCCAGGCCGAGACCGGCAGGGAGTTGCGCTCCACCCACCTCAAGATGGTCACTACGTCTCGCGGGGCATCCGCACGACGGGTCGCGTTGAACACCCATTCGCGCAGAGCGGTCCGCACGGCCACCGGGGCGAACTGGGTCGGTTGGGCTCGCAGCAGTGCGATGGAGACCGCCGTCAGGGTCTTGGCGGTGTTCTTACGGCTGTTGCCGCCGAGCTCCGGCCAACGGGCATCCACGTACTCGACGGCGAACGTGTACCCGCTCATGGAAGCCGACTTGGAGCGGTGGGACACCGGCAGCCCGGTGGCGATGACGAAGGCCTCGCCCTTCCCCGTGGCCCGGATCCGCTCGGAGCGGAAGCCCTCGGCAAGCGCAACGGTGCCGAAGGGTTCGCGCCAGCGCTTGTCCGCAACCACCCAACGCACCGTGTACGTGGTCTTCCGTGAGTGTCTAATTGAATGACAATGGCGGACACCCACTTATCATTTACGCCTTTGGCATGGTCATGCGAAAGGATGTGAGCATGATGCGACCCGCGCGTGCACTGTTCCCCCTTCTCCTGCTGCCAGTTCTCCTCACAGGATGTGACGCGGACAAGAACGGCGGGACGGCCGCCGACAGCGCCGACCTTGACGCCGCCGCGCGCGGCTGGGGTGTCGCGCCGGAACTCGTCTATGTCACCAAGGTCTCCGGCTACACCGTGTTCCAGCAGTCGGTCGGCGAGTACGAAGACGAGTTCGCCGCCGCGTATCGGTCCGAGAAGGGTGCCGCCAAGTTCGGCCTCTTCGTAGGTCGCGGGACGCTGACAGCGGAGAGCTGCCCCAAGCAGCCGCTGGGCGAGGTGTCGGACAAGGCTGTCACCTGTGAGCACGACGGCGACGCGTGGTATCGCAAGGCAGGTGACAGCCACGAATACGCGGTGCCCGACGGCGGCGTGGTGATTCATCTAATCGCCGACGCGGACAAGGTCGACCGCGCCATTCTGCGTAAGGCGGCCAAGGCGGTCCACCGCCCGGACGACGCCGAATTGGCCGCACTCCTAGGTACCACCAACGGTGCAGACACCTGAGAGGACGGCACGAAGTCGTTAGCCCGACCGACATGACGCAACAGGCAGAGGGACCCGGATCCTTGTCCAAGTCCCTCTCCCAGCGCGGGTTGAACGGAAGGTTGCCCCGGTACCTGCTTGCCGGCCGTCCTCCTCAGATGCAGTGAGGTTCGCTCACCTCCAGGAGGTGACCACGGCTGGTGGCTACGCGGAGGACGTCTCGCAGGGCTCCGGTCAGTTCCTTCGCCAGTGAGCCCTTTCCAACCTCACGCGGAGGCGTGTTGAAGGATGAGGACGGCTTGGACGATCGCGGTGATGCGGTTGGTGCTGCAACGGAGCTTTCGTAGGAGACGCCAGTCCTTCAGGGTGGCCATCGCCTGCTCGCCGACCGCGCGGATCCTGGCGTGGGAGACGTTGACGGCTTGCCGACCCGCGGAGATGTTCTCCCAGCGGGCACGGTAGGTCGTGATCCGGAGGCGGCTCCCACGGAAACGCGCTGGTCAGTCGAACATGGCGCAGTTGACCGCGTCCATCAGGGCCGCGCCGGTCTGGTGCGCCTGCCTGCTGAGAGTGGACGTGGCAAAGAAGAAGGCGGCCGTGCGATGGCCGGTGGAGTCGGTGACGTTGTAGGTCGCATAGCCCGGGACGACGCCGACGTGGTCCCAGACCGTGCCACAGTCGGTCTTCGCCGTCTCGATGCCCAACCCGTAGCCGAGCTCGTCCGGGTCCTCCGGCCCGTCCTCCGGCACGGTGGTGCGCATCTCGGCCAGTTGGGCGGCGGGCAGCAGGCCGCCCGACATCAGCGCGCCGTAGAAACGGGACCAGTCACCGGCGGTGGACACGATCGCGGCATCCGCTCCGCTCGCGGTGACGTAGTCGCCGGTGACGTCCACGTGGTCGTCGTGCTGCGGTCCGGCGTAGTTCCTGAACTCGTCGGGGACGTCCGGTGGCATGTGGGCGGCGTCAGGTTCGTAGCCGTGCGCGTGCCGGTCGTGCCAGGCGGAGCCGGTGGCGTAGAAGGTGTGCCGGAGCCCGAGGGGTCCGGCGATCCGGTCCCGTACCAGCGCCGCAAGGTTCTTACCGGTGGCCTTCTCCAGGACGGCGCCGATCGCGATGTAGTTGGTGTTGCTGTACGACCACTCGGTGCCGGGCTCGAACAGTGCCGGGTGTCTGCTCACCAGGCTCAGGATTTCCGTCGACGTCCATACGTGGGAGTCCCGGCCAGTGAGGGCCGGTGCGAGGGCGGGGTCCTCGGTGTAGTCGAACAACCCACTGGTGTGGTTGAGCAGCATGCGCAGGGTGATCGCTCTGCCGTTGCGCACCTGGCCGGGCAGCCACTTGTCGACCGGGTCGGTGAGGGCGAGTCTGTGCTCGGCGACCAGTTGCAGGACGAGGGTGGCCATCACCGTCTTGGTGTTGGACGCTTCTCGCACCTCGTCGTCCGCCCTGAGCCGGTGGTCCTTCTTCGTCCAGGCGGCCTGCTCGGAGATCTCGATGGGCCTGCCGTGACCGTCGTCCACCCGCACGATCACCAGGGGCACTCCTTCTTCCACCAACTTCCGCGCTAACTCCCGCAGGTGATTGCGTGTCTCCGCAGTGCCGTCCTGTCGGACCGCCGAGAGCGTCCGAGGGCCGACGGCCGCACTCTCGCGGACCGCCGCACTCTCGTGGACCGTGTTCGCACTCGACGGGGTCGCAGCGAGGGGCACGACGAGGGCCGCGGACACCACCACTGTTGCTACCGCGCGAAACCCCGTCAGTTGCGGGCGCCGTCGAACACGCACATTCACACGCACTTCGTGCTCCTTCGAGAATCCGGGAAGGCCGTCGGGCACGATCGGGGGACGGGGAGGAGAACACGGGACTCCGCCCGGCGAGTTGTCGCCGGGCCCTGGGGCGAAGCCAGCTCCGGCGGGTCCTGCCCAGCCCTGGGGAATCCTTCGGAGGATAGCCGAAGGCGGAGTGAAAAAGATGAATATCGGCTACCGCACCCACGGCATCGTCGATGCCCTGGCCGATGCCGGCGTGCGCTGCTGGGCCGATAAGGGGATACCAGGGTGCCGGCGGCACCGTGCGCGTCCCCTACCGTGCCCGCTGGGAGAACATCTCCGCGGGCCGGCAAGCCGTCAACGTCTCCCACGCCAGGATCTGCGCGGTCGGCGAGCAGGCGATGGCCAGCCTGAAGTCCTGGCGCCTGCTGCGCGAGCTTCGCTGCGGTACCACTCGCATCACCGACCTGGTGAAGGCCGTCCTCGCCCTGCGTCTGGCGACGTCAGCCTGAGGTTGGAAAAGGCTCAGAAGCTGCATATCCTCCAAGCAAGCGTGCTCGTCGCCAAGGGTTTCCGCGGCCTGCTGCAGCAGTTCGGCCGCCGTCCCGAGTTGCGCCGATTCGATGTTGTCGGCCAAGCGCGACATGTAGCCGCCCCTGTCGTCGGTGCTCAGGTAGCAGGGCTTGCCGGAGACTGCCGGCCTGGAGGCTCGCACGCGTGACGCCCCGGACAAGGACGTCCGGGGCGTCGGGCCGCGGTGGCCGCTTTCTTACACCGCGACGATGCCCTCCATGCCGGACTCGGCGAAGGCGGGCAGTCCTGTGACGGTGGTGATCTTGGTGAGCGAGCCGTTCCTGCCGACGCGGAAGCCGTCGACCGTGCCGGAGACCGCGTTCTGCACGTACAGGAACTTCTCGTCCCGGGTCACCGCCAGGTCGATCACACCCTGCGACATGGCCGAGGGCGGGGTGGCGATGCCGACGTCGTTGGTGAGCGCGAGCTGTCCGTGCCGGTCGGTGCGGTAGCCAGTGACGGTGGAGTTGCCGGTGTTGCCGCCGTAGAAGAAGTCGCCGGCCCGCTCCAGCCAGCACAGCGTGTTCTGGCCGTTGGGCAGAGGCTGCTGGACGACCTTGAGGGTTCCGTCGGCGCGGACCCTGTAGGTGCTGACCGTCGATTTCTCGGCCTCGGCCACCAGCATCCGGCCGCCCTTGTCGAAGGTGATCGCGAACGGCACACCGCCGGCCGAGTCGTTCACCACCGGCCGATGGGCGGGACGTCCGTCGCGCCGCATCGGGAAGACCTCGACGGTGTTCGCCGACTTGGTGGTGACGACCAGCGCACGGCCGTCCGGCGTGAACGCGACCTGGCCGGGCGAGCTGCTGAACAGCGGCACCTTCTCGTTGTCCAGCCCCAGCGAGCGATGGGAACCGCTCAACGCCACCAGGCCCTTCGCGGTGATCCGGAATCCCTGGACGCTGCCTTCCCCGCCCGCGTTCATGACGTACGCCAGCGTGCCGTAGACGGCGATGGATGCGGGGAAGTCCCCGCCGGAGGAAACAATGTGACGGTCTGTCAACTTCTGCCCCCGGACCCGGAACGACGTCACGGTGCCACTGCCCGCGTTGACCGCCAGCAGTAAGCCCGACCTGTCGTCGTAGACGAGGGAGTCCTGGGACGCGAGCGAGTCGGTGGGCGCGTCGACCTGGTCCCCTCCCTTGCCGCCGGTCGCGAAGCTGCCCGCGGCACTCAGCGCGCCGTCGTCACCGCGCTCGAAGGTGTGGATGGTGTTACCGGCGAGCTCGTTGCCCTGCACGAAGACCGCGTGGCCCGCCTTGGCCGTGCGCCCGGACCGCTGGGGTTCCCCGGCCGAGGCGAAGTTCACCGTGGTGACGGCCGCCACCGCGGCAAGGATCCCGGCTCCGGCGACGGTCAGCCGGACCTGCAGCGACGACCTGCGCCTGGTGTGCCTGCTCATGCGTTGCTCCTCGGGCCTTCGCCGCCACCGAACGGCGGCGCGCAGCACCAGAGTTGCCTACGGGACGGGCGGGACACGAGAGCTGACCCCACCACGTCAGGCACTCGTAAGGTCTGCCTCCGGGCACACCATCCACCGGGTCATGCAATGCAAGAGCCCCGGGATTACCGGTCCGGCTCAGCGGTGTTCGGGGTTGTCCGCCCCCGGCCGGCAGCCGGCGTCCCACTCCGTGCGCTGGTTGCCGTGGGCGGGGATTCCTCCGGCGCGTTTGAGCAGAGCTGCCAGGTGCATGAGGTTCCAGGTCATGAAGCTGGTGTTGCGGTTGGTGAAGTCGTTCTCCGGGCCTCCGGAGCCGGGGTCCAGGTACGACGGACCAGGCCCAGCGGGGCCGATCCAGCCCGCGTCGGCCTGCGGCGGGATCGTGTAGCCGAGGTGCTGGAGGCTGTAGAGGACGTTCATGGCGCAGTGCTTCACGCCGTCCTCGTTGCCGGTGATCAGACACCCGCCGACACGCCCGTAATAGGCGTACTGGCCCTGGGAGTTGAGGAGGCTGGAACAGCTGTAGAGCCGCTCAATGGTCTGTTTGGTGACCGAGCTGTTGTCGCCCAGCCAGATGGGTCCGGCCAGTACCAGGATGTCCGCGGCCATCACCTGCTCGTACAGTGCGGGCCAGGCATCTGTGGCGAAGCCGTGCTCGGTCATGTCCGGATAGACGCCGGGCGCGATGTCGTGGTCGACGGCACGGATCTCGTCCGTGGTCACTCCCCGCGCCTCCATGATCGCCCGGCTCTTGTCGATGAGTCCCTGGGTGTGGCTGAGCTGGGGGGACGGCTTGAGCGTGCAGTTGATGAAGAGTGCACGCAAGTCATCGAAGCGGTAACTGTCATCAGGGGACGAGGCGGTCGGTGCTGCCATGGCGGGCTCCGGAGGGAGATCGGACAGGGGCGCGGAGACGACGCCTTCGCGCCGTCCCGGCGGCAGCGTCTCGCGGAACGCCTGCGTTGTCCCGCTACGCCGCACCGGCGCATGGTGCTTTCCGCCGGCATCCGACGCCGTCGTGCGCCCGCCTGCCGCCCTGAAGCCCGAGGACATGGACAGAATCCGCCGACAGTCGAATCGGAGTTCCGCACTCTTCACCGGAGCGCCGGCAAGCCATACTTGACATGCGGGGATCGCCCCGCGGCGGCTCGGCGACGAGAGAGGCAGCAATCCGGTGAGCAACGGTCATAAGGAAGTGGGGAAGGTCGAGGTGCGGCTCAAATGGGACCCCAGTTCCCTGGGTCAGCCGCCCCATCACCTGGACATCATCGCCACGACCTACTCGGCGGACGCCCCTTACGGACGGCCTGTGTACACGGTCCACTTCGACAGCCGCTCACCGGACGGCACCATCAACATGAGCCGGCACAGCCAGACCGGCCAGGGGTTCGGCTACGTCGAAGCGATGACCCTCGAACTCGATCGTCTCGCGCCCTCGTTCGCCCGGGTGGTCGTGGGGGTGGCGATCCACCAGGTCACCGGACCCAAGTTCTTCGGGGACATTTCGAACGCCGGAGTTCTGGTCGTCGACGGGTACACGGAGCTACTGAAAGACGACTTCGCGCAGATCGCCGGATGCACCGCCGCGACGGTCGCGGAGTTCACCAGGAACGCCTCCGGGACCTGGGAGTTCCGCGAATCGATCCGAGGCTTCGACAGCGAACCGTTGGCCTTCAGCGGCGAGATGGGCTCCGCCCCACAAGCCTGACCAGGCTGCCGTACCAACATCTGTGGTCGGCCGTCGCCGACCCGGCCAAGGACATGCGGCGCCCCGCCACCCCTTGGAAGGGTGACGGGGCGTCAGACGGCCCCGCCCTGGCGCCGAAGCAAACCCCCGGATCAGGTCGAACCCGTACGCCACTTCCATGGACACGACCCTGCTGTGGGCCGCAGTGCTTGCGTCAGGGCTTCGCCCTGGCCCTCTTCACCGACCAGATCGCCAGATACTCGAACATTCCGGTCTTCTTCAGCACACCGACGATCATCATCATGCCCATGAGCAGGAAGATGACGTTCCAGTCGATCCCGCTGTGCTCGGAGTAGAACGCCGACTTGTCGTCGGTCGCCCCGATCGCCAGCATCAGCCCGGCACCGCCGAGGGCGACGGCGACACGGTGGATCTTCTCGCTGATGATCAGGGCGTACGCGCCGACGAAGACGACGACCGCCGCCCAGCTCTGCCAGTCGTTCAAGGTCCTCCGATGAAGTGCTCCGACAAGACGTCCGCGGTGATCGCGCCGAGCAGCGTGCGCCGGGGCAGCCAGTCGGCCACGGGCCGTCCGGACAGTACCCCTCGGACGTCGTCGTCGAAGCGATCACCGATCAGGGCCGGCAGCAGATCCTGACGGTCGTGTTCGGGCACCGGTGCGGTGGGCAGCTGGGCGGCGGGGACGATCGCGTAGGGGCACTCCACCTGGTCGAGAACCAGCAGGGCCGGCAGCCGTTCGCGTACCAGCAGCCACGCCGCCTCCTGGGCGTCGCCGTCGACCCGCACCGTCGGACAGGGGTGGGCCAGGTCAAGCACGAGCGTCAAGGCGACCCCCCCTCTCGCGGGACGGTACCGGGCTGGTCCTTGTCCGGGATGCCGACGAGTTCGTCGACGTCGAAGGCACGCGCGATCGGGACGTCCGTGGAACTGTGGGCGATGATCGAGAAGGCGATACAGACCGCGACGAGCGTGAACGCCTGTAGCGCCCTGAACGCCCTGCTCGACGCCGGCGCCCGGAGTCTCGGTGCCAACAGGCGTCCGTACAGGCGCCCGTACAGTTGCCCGATGACGTCGATCAAGAAGTTCCAAGTCACCTTCGACTGCGCAGAACCTGAGCGGCTCGCTCGTTTCTGGTGCGTGGTGCTGGGATACGTCATACCTCCGCCACCGGAGGGGTTTGCCACCTGGGACGATTTCCAGAACTCTCAGTCACCTGAGCAGCGGGATTCCTGGTTCGCCTGCATTGATCCTTCAGGTGTGGGCCCGCGGCTGTACTTCCAGCGCGTCCCCGAGGGGAAGGCAGCCAAGAACCGGGTGCATCTTGATGTGCGGGTCGGCACCGGACTCGTGGGCGAGGAGCGCCTCGCCGCACTTGAGGCCGAATGCGCGCGGCTGGTCCCGCTCGGCGCGGTACACGTGCAAACGCTGTATGACGGCAATGATTCGTGCATCCCGATGCTGGACATCGAGGGCAACGAGTTCTGTATCGACTGAGAGGCCGCGGGTGAACCGCTGGTCTCTGGTCCGTGTTCTCCGTCCCGTGTTCTCTGTCCCCTACTGGGCGGCTCAGGGTGCCTGGGGATGTAGGAGCCGTGCGAGCAGGTCGTCCAGGGTGACCAGGCCCGTGAGGCTGCCCGTGTCGTCGCGGACGACGGCGAGTGAGGCGCGGCGGCGGCGCAGTTGTTCGATGGCGTCGCCGACGGTGTTCCGCACGGTCAGTTCGGGCACCGGGCGCGCCAGGTGCCGGGCAGTGACGGCTCGGCGCCGGGCCCTGGCGACCAGGGCGTCGCGGGCGTGGACGGAGCCGACGACCGTCTCACCGTCGCGCACCAGCAGGCGGCTGCGGTCGTGCTCGGTCGCGAGCGCGAGGATCTGAGCCACGCCCGCTTCGGCCGGCACGGAGATGATCCGCTCGACGGGCACCTGGAGTTCGCCGACCGGTGTCTGGGGCTCGGTGAGCGAGTTGGTGATCAACTCGGAGTCGTCCTTGCTGATCAGGCCCAGCCGTTCGGACTCCTCGACGAGGTGGGTGAGCTGCTCGCGGTTGTGGACGGAGGTCAGCTCGTCGCGCGGGGTGACCCGGCACAGTCGTACGAGCGCGTTGCTGATCCGGTTGAGTACGGCGATCAGCGGGCGGACCACCTTGACCACGCCCCGGAAGGCCGGGGAGAGCAGCATCGCCGAACGCTCGGGGTGGGCGATCGCCCAGGACTTGGGGGCCATCTCGCCGACCACCATGTGCAGGAACACGACGACGATCATCGCCACGGCGAACGCGACTCCGTAGCTGAGCGCGCTGGGCAGGCCCAGGTCGTGCAGCAGCGGGTCGAGTTCGTGGGAGATCGCGGGCTTGGACAGCGAGCCCAGGCCCAGTGTGCAGACGGTGATGCCCAGTTGGGCGCCGGCCAGCATCAGCGACAGCTCACGCATACCGGCCAGGGCCGCGCCCGCGCCGCGCTGTCCCTCGGCGGCGGCCTTCTCCATGCGGTGCCGTTTGGCGGCGACGAGGGCGAACTCGGCGGCGACGAAGAACCCGCTGCCGATGAGCAGCAGGACGGTGACGAAGAGCGCCATGGGGAAACTCATGCCTGCTCCTCCGTCTGCTCGGCCAGTCGTTCCATGCGCACGCGGTCCGGCACGTGCCGGTCGAGGGTGCGTACGTCGATCAGTGCGCGGCCCCCGCCGGGCAGGTCGACCGTGAGGCTGTCCCCGATGGTCGGGAAGCGGCTCAGCCGGTCGACGATCAGGCCGGCCACGGTGTCGTAGTCCTCGTCCGCGGGCAGGTCTACGCCGGTGGCCTCGGCCACCTCGTCCAGGCGGCGGCCCGCGTCCACCAGCCAGCCGGTGCCGTCCGCGACCGCGATCTCGGTTATGAGGTCGGACTCGTCGGCGATGTCACCCACCAGTTCCTCGGCGATGTCCTCGTACGTGACGATGCCCGCCACACCTCCGTGTTCGTCCAGGACGACCGCGAACTCGTCGCCCTGGGAACCGCATCTGTTCCACCGCGTCCGGCAGGGGGAGGGTGTCCGGCAGCAGAAGGGGCCGACGGGCGGCCTGGGCGGCCGTGGTGTCCGTGAAGCCGTCGGCGGGCAGGGCCATGAGCTCGCGGACGCCGAGCACTCCGCTGACGTCGTCCGGATGGTCGCCCAGGACGGGGTAGTTGGAGTGGCCGTGCTTGGCGATCAGCTCGACCGCATCGGCGAGGCTCGCGTCGCTGCGGACGAAAACGGCCTCCACGCGCGGCACCATCACTTCGTCCAGGGTGCGATCGGAGAACTCCAGGGCGTGGTCGAGGAGTGCGGCGGTGTCCTTGGGCAGTTGGCCCTGCTCGTGGGACTCGCCGATCAGGTGGCCGAGTTCTTCCAGGGTGGCGCCGTGGTGGAGCTCCTCGACCGGCTCGATACCGACCTTGCGCAGGAGCTTGTTGGCCGCGCCGTCGAAAACGCGCACGAGTGGGCCGACGATCTTCAGGTACGCCAGTGTGGAGGAGGCCAGCGACTTCGCCAGTCGTTCGGGGACGGCGATGGCGAGGTTCTTCGGGGCCAGTTCGCCGATCACCATCTGCACGACCGTGGCCAGGACGAACGCGAGCACGACGGAGATGCCGCCGACCGCCCCGTCAGGGACACCGATGCCGGTCAGGACGGGCTTGAGCAGCGCGGAAACCGACGGCTCGGCGATGAAACCGACGACCAGGCCGGTGACGGTGATGCCGAGCTGGGCGCCGGACAGCATGAAGGACAGGCGTTCCAGGACCTTCAGCGCGCGGGCGGCCTACCGGTCACCGGCCTCGGCCGCACGGGCCAGGGCCAGCCGGTCGACGGACACGTACGCGAATTCCTGGGCGACGAAATAGCCGGTGCCCACGGTCAGCAGCAGTACGGCGAGCAGACCGAGCCAGGCTTCCAGGGCGCTCATCGACGCCTCAGCCCGGAGTAAGCGCCCCACTGCGCGCCGCGCTCAGGACAGACCTGGCGGGAGGGTGGCCGGGGATCATGCCCCGCGGAGTCCGTCGAGCTGGCGGACAAGGATGCTCCTTCACTAGAACGTTCACCTTGGCAACGATTCTGACCACATCGGCGTTCCCCGGCACGGCGGGACCGCGTCCGCCAGGGTCACGATACGGAGAACCGGTTTTCGGCCGTTTCCACGTCTCGGACCTTGAGCGCACTCGCCCCTCGCGCCGCCGACCCTATCCTTCTACGTGACTGTAGAAGGGCCTCGGGCCCGGAACGAACCAGCGAACGAACGCATGTGAAGGAGTGAACGCCCCGATGGTGTTCAAACGACTGCTCGGCTCGCTCGGCGTGGGCGGCCCCACGGTCGACACGGTCCTCGACCCCGCCCCCGCCCGGCCCGGCTCCACTCTCACCGGCCAGGTCCACCTCAAGGGTGGCAACGCCGACTTCGACATCGACCACATCACCCTTGAGCTGGTGGCACGGGTCGAGGCCGAGCACGAGGAGGGCGAGAGCGAGGGCGTCGTCGTCTTCTCCCGTTTCACCGTCGGCGGCGGCTTCCGGCTCGGCGAGGGCGAAACACGCAGCGTGCCCTTCACCGTGGTGCTGCCGTGGGAGACCCCCGTCACCGAGTTGTACGGGCAGGGCCTGGGCATCGTCCTCGGCGCGCGTACCGAGCTGGCGGTCGCCGGCGCCAAGGACAAGGGCGACCTGGACCAGC
Source organism: Streptomyces sp. NBC_01390 (assembly GCF_045040105.1). Lineage (NCBI taxonomy): Bacteria > Bacillati > Actinomycetota > Actinomycetes > Kitasatosporales > Streptomycetaceae > Streptomyces > Streptomyces sp. NBC_01390. The sequence continues at coordinate 4,460,192 of NZ_CP109551.1, forward strand.
TGACCGTCGCACCGCTCCCGGCCCAGGAGGCAATCCTCGAAGCTCTCGGCCAACTCGGGTTCGGCTTCAAGTCGGCCGACCTCGAATACGGGCGCGTTCACGGCACCGGCCAGCAGCTCCCCTTCTACCAGGAGCTCGAACTCACCCCGGCCCCGCAGTACGCCCACCAGGTCAACGAGATCGAGCTGACCTTCCTCGCGGGCCCGGGCGGCATGGAGGTGGTGCTGGAGGCCGACAAGCGCGGCGGCTTCTTCTCCGAGGGCCATGACGCGGTCACCCGGTTCACGGTCGGCCATCACGACGTCCGCGACTGGAACACCGAAGTCGACGGCTGGATCCGTCAGTTGGTCGAGCACCGGGCGTCGTACGGCTCTCAGGGCGCCTACGGCCACAGCGACCCGTACGCCGGTCACGGCGAGCACGGCGGACACCACGGCTACGACGACCATCACGGCAGCCACCGTTCCGGCCCCGGCATGGGAACCGTCGTCGCGGCGGGCGCGGCCGGCCTCGCCGTCGGCGTGGTCGGCGGGATGGTCGCGGCCGAAGTCGTGGACGAGGTCGGGGACTTCTTCGAGGGCGACGAGGAAGAGGAAGAGGGGTAGGGAGGAGAGCGGGAGGAGCCGGAAGAGCAGCGGGAGAAATGACGGGGCTCGGCGGAACTTATCCGCCCGGCGGTTAGTTTCTACGTTGCTGTAGACCGTGCTGTAGAACCGCGCTGTATACCGTGCTGTTGATCTTGATCCATTTTGACACCCTGGAGTTCTCATGGCCCTGTGGGACCGCTTCAAGGAGTCCGCGTCGACGATGCAGACTCAGCTCGTGGCGAAGAAGAACGACCTCAAGAGCGGTGCCTTCCGCGACGCGAGCATGGCGATGTGCGCCCTGGTCGCCGCCGCCGACGGCAGCATCGACCCCTCGGAGCGCCAGCGGGTGGCTCAGCTGATCGCCACCAACGAGGTGCTGCAGAACTTCGACGCGATGGACCTGCAGCGGCGCTTCGACGAGAACCTCAACAAGCTGACCGCCGACTTCGCGTTCGGCAAGGTGAGCGTGCTCCAGGAGATCGCCAAGGCCAAGAAGAAGCCGGCCGAGGCTCGTGCCGTGATCCAGATCGGCATCGTCATCGGTGGCGCGGACGGCGACTTCGACAAGACCGAGCAGGCCGTCGTACGCGAGGCGTGCTTCTCCCTGGACCTGCCGCCGCACGAGTTCGACCTCTGATCCGACCTCTGGTTCCACCTCCGAGCGGCACGGCCCGCACCCGGCGGGTCAGAGGGGCGTGGCCGCGTGGAGGATGAAGATCATGGTCACGGCGGAGTTCGCGGACGACATCGCCGAAACGGCCGTACCCGCCGCAGCACCCCAGGTCGCCAGGCCGACCGTGGTGAACACCGACGGCCAGCGGCGCCCCACTGGTGCGGGTCCGAGCAGGGCCGCCACCCTGCGCGGCACCGGCCCCGGCGCGGCGAAGCCGGCGAGCGTGGCCAGAGGTGTGCCACGGGAACCGGCGACCAGCGCGGCCTTGCCGATCGCCCGCGCCACGTCACGACGGCTGCCGACCACGTGTGCCGCGTCCTCGTCGGCCCATCGCTCCGCCGTGTACGACACGGCCGTACGCAGGGGCTGCAGGAACGGGTTGGCGCGGGCGGCCAGTTGTACGGCGAGCAGGTGGCGGTGGTGGCGGGCGGCGAGGTGGGCGCGCTCGTGGGCGAACAGGGCTCGGCGCTCGGCCGGTTCCAGGGAGTCGAGCAGCGCGGTGGTCACGACGATCCGGTCGCGACCGCCGCCGGGCAGTGCGTACGCGTAGGGAGCCGTGTCGGGCAGGACCGCGACCTCCGTGGCCGGCAGCCCGGCCAGAGCACGGTGAGCTCGACGGCGGGTCCGGCGGTGCCGCCACAGGGTCCGGGTACAGGCCAGAGCTACCGCGCACAGGGCGGGGATGGCCGCCTTGCCGACGACCTCGTCGTAGGGGACGGCTTCGCGCACCTCGGGGTCCGACCAGCCGTCGGGCAGCGGGTTGCCGGGGAGTTGGGCGGTGCCGACCACCATCAGCAGCGCCAGGCACACCGTGCTGCACACGGCCATCACTGCGGCCACGCCGGTCAGCAGCCGGGTCGCGGTACGCGGATGGAGGTGCTGCTCGGCGAGGCGGGCGACCGGCCATGCCGTCAGCGGCAGCACCAACGGCAGAAAGACGAAGACCCCCATGAAGTGTCAGTCTCCCCGACTGTCAGGGGACCGGCCCAGAAGTTCGCGCAGCAGTCGCTCGTCGTCGGGACCGAGACCGGTGACGAAACTCGCCAGCACGGCCTGTCTGTCGCCCTCGTTGTCCAGCACCCGGCGCATCTTGTGGGCGGCCAGGCCGGCCTGGTCCGCCACGGGCAGCCAGGCGAAGGACCGGCCGGCCCGTTCGCGGGTGACCGCCCCCTTGGTCAGCAGCCGCGTGAGGATCGTGATGACGGTCGTATAGGCGAGGCCACTGCCCAGGCGCTCCCGCACCCAGCCCGCCGTCGCCGGTCCGTCCGCCTCGCGCAGCGCGGACAGCACCAACGCCTCCAGTTCACCCTGTCCCCGTCGCCGGGGAGGCTGCCGGTGATTCGTCACGCCCTGTCTCCCTTCCGCTGCCGCGTACTTCACGGGCGCTCCATCGTAAGGACACCCGGGCGTAAGGCCGCCAGGACGCAAGGCCACCCGGGGCCTCGCACCCGCAATCGCACCTCGCACTGTTTCTACAGTGATGTAGATTGCGTTCCGGGGCAACCGCACATGCGACCGCACCCCCAGGATCTCAACCAGGAGGAAAACCATGGGAGTTTCCCTGTCCAAGGGCGGCAACGTCTCGCTCAGCAAGGAGGCTCCGGGCTTGACCGCCGTACTGGTCGGCCTGGGCTGGGACGTCCGGACGACCACCGGCACCGACTTCGACCTCGACGCCTCCGCCCTGCTCCTGGACGCCTCCGGCAAGGTCCTCTCGGACCGGCACTTCGTCTTCTACAACAACCTCACCAGCCCGGACGGGTCCGTCGAGCACACGGGGGACAACCTCACGGGTGAGGGCGAGGGCGACGACGAGTCGATCAAGGTGAACCTGGCGGGCGTACCCTCCGAGGTCGACCGGATCGTCTTCCCGGTCTCCATCCACGACGCCGACAACCGCGGCCAGAGCTTCGGCCAGGTCCGGGGTGCCTTCATCCGGGTCGTCAACCAGGCCGGCGGGCAGGAGATCGCGCGTTACGACCTGTCCGAGGACGCCTCCTCCGAGACCGCGATGGTCTTCGGCGAGCTGTACCGCAACGGTGCCGAGTGGAAGTTCCGCGCGGTCGGCCAGGGTTACGCCTCCGGACTGGCCGGGATCGCCTCCGACTTCGGCGTCAGCATCTGACCGAGGCCGGCACTCGCCGCCCGCCTCCGGCCCTCCCCAGGAACAGGAACCCAGTGTTCGGACTGAGCGAACTGGCCGTCATCCTCATCGTCGTCATAGCCGTCCTCGCGGCGAAGAAACTCCCTGAACTGGCCCGCTCGGCAGGGAAGTCGGCCCGGATCCTCAAGGCCGAGGCACGCGCCGCGAAGGACGACGAGAAGGAGGAGGGGCCGGAGACGGGCTCGGCTCCCCGAGTCATCCAGGGCGAGACGGTCACTCCGGTCACCACCGCGCCCACCACACCGGCCACGCCCGCCGCGCCCGTCACGGAATCCAGGCGACCGGACGAGGGGCGCGGTGCGGGGCCGCGTGTCAGCTGACGAAAACCCGTTGGCGGGCCGCGGTGGCCGCTGCTACCTTTCCGGTGGCCGTGCGAGAGAACGAGGAGGTGGTACCCGTGAACGCTGTATCTACATGGGTGCTCCCCTCCGGGGTCACGGTCGGGCGATAGGTCGTCGTCCGGGAGCGCCGTTCAAGCGAACTCCCGAAAGGCACGACCATGCGATTCACTTCCGAACAGCGTCTCGACGACGGTGTCCTCGAACGCGAATTCACCCTCGGCGAGATTCCCGGCATCCTGTGGACGCCCGGCTCCGCATCCACGTCCGCACCGGCGCCGCTGATCCTGCTCGGCCACCCTCCTCTCGGGCTGCGCAAGATGTACCCCCGGCTGTCGGCCCGCGCCCGGCAGGCCGCGGCGGACGGCTTCGCCACGGCGACCATCGAGCTCCCGGGAAACGGCGACCGGCCCCGTTGGCCCGCCCTCGAGGAGGCCCGCGCCGACCTGCGCCGGGCGATGGAGGCCGGCGAGCGGGTGAGCGACGAGATCGTCGACGCCCTCGTCCTCCCGCTGGTCGAAAAGGCCGTCCCGGAATGGCAGGCCGCCCTGGACGCACTCCTCGCTCTGCCCGACGTCAGCGGCCCGGTCGGGTACTCGGGGGGAGTGATCTCCATCGGGACCCGGCTGGCGGTGGTCGAGCCGCGCATCTCGGCCGCTGTTCTGTTCGCCGGGAGTTTCGTCCCTCGCGTCATGTTCGAGGAGGCCCGGCAGGTAACCATTCCTCTGCACGTCCTGCTGCAGTGGGACGACGAAGGCAACGAGCGCCAGGCGGCCCTGGACCTGTTCGACGCCTTCGGCTCCAAGGAGAAGACGCTGCACGCCAACATGGGCGGGCACACCGGCGTCCCGCAGTTCGCGGGCGACGCCGCGGCCCAGTTCTTCACCCGACACCTGAAGTGACGCCAGGCTGTCGGGCCACCGGCAGACGGTGAGCGACGTCCCTGTCATCGAGGAGAGGGCCTTGGCACTCCTCGATGACAGGGACGGACCGGCGGCTCACCGGTGCCGGGGCCGGTGCCGGGCCTACGGCAGCCCCCAAGCCTCCCCCCGCTCCACCAGCGGCACCGCGTCGATCACCAGGTCGGGGCGCTCACCCGCGTACAGCAGGACCTCCCGGCCCTTGGCCAGGTCGATCGTGAGGGTGCCGTCCTCCGAGGTGTGGGTGTGGGCCGGGGTGCCGTCGTCCAGGAGGGCTGTCAGCGGGCCGCCGGACAGGTCGTGGCGCAGGCGCAGCGGTTCCCCGGCCAGGCTCCGGATCCGGATGAAGCGCGTGGCGCCCCCCTTACGGGCCGCGCTGACCAGGAAGGCGCCCTGGGTGCGGAAGTCGTGGAGGGTGACGTCCGGCCAGGTGGGCGGGACGGCCGGGAAGATCCGTACGACGCCTCCCCAGCTCTGGCAGAGCATGTCGTGCAGGGACTGGGACGCCGACAGCGGGGTCTCGATGACCGGGCCGGCCTCCGTGTAGTGGGTGTTGGCCCGGCACGGGTAGCGCGTCGTGGGGTCGAAGAACTTCTTCAGGTAGGTCAGGGCCGTGTCGCCGCGGCCCATCATCGCGTAGATCGACGCGGCGCCCGTGTAGCTGTAGCCGCGGTGGGCGCCGGTCAGCGCGTGCCAGCGGACGACCGACTTCTCGATCAGCTCGCGCTGCTCCGGCTGGTCCCAGTTGACCTGGTACAGCGGGTACACCATCAGCAGGTGGGAGTAGTGGCGATGGGACTGCGCGTACGGGGTGTCGGCGCCGATCATGAAGCCGTTGCCGTCCACCGGGTACGGCGTCAGCCTGGCCAGGGTCTCCTGCCAGCGCGGGGCGAGGGGGTCGTCGACGCCCAGGCGCTCGGCCGCCTCCAGGAGTGTGGTGCAGCCCCAACGGATGAGCGCCAGGTCGTAGTTGGTGTCCTGCGGGGGGACCACCGGGTACTCCGGGGAGAGCGTCGACGGAAGGTGCAGCTTGCCGTCGTCTCCTGGCTCAAGGAAGTGCAGGTAGTAGTTGACCGCTCGGCGGAGCACGGGGAAGACGGTGTCGCGCAGCAGCTTCTCGTCCATGCTGTGGCGGTAGCTCAGCCACACGTTGTGCAGGGCCCAGGTCAGGTCGCCCACTTCGGCGCCCGTGCCGGGCCTGCCCACGCTCCGGTTGGCGAACATGTCGGAGCTGCGGCCCACTCCGGCGCTGTCCGAGCGGTAGGCGGCGGCCACGTTCGTGGTGAGCTGTTCCTGGTTCTGGCGGACGGTGGTGGCCAGCGAGTCGAGTTCCAGGTGGTTGGAGCCGTGGATCAGCCAGTACTCCAGCTGGATGTTGAGGTTCCACCACACCGCCGGCCAGGGCGTGGGCTCCAGCCAGGGGCCGCAGGTGGCCATCGGCGGGCCGCCCGCGACACTCGCCGACGCGACCTTGTAGAGCTGGATCCAGTGGAAGCTCTGCAGCCGCTCGTCGGGGAACGAGACGAAGCTCTTGCGGTAGTACGCGTGCCAGGCGCGGGTGTGCGAGGTGCGCAGGGCTGTGTACGGGGCGATTCCCAGGGCCTGCCGGATCGTCGGAATCTTCTGGATCTTCTTCAGCGAGTCCTCCCCCGCCCTGGTGTTCGAGGGGTGGCTGTGGGCGACGGTGAGCAGGAGGGTGTCGCCCGAGCGTCGGTACGCCGTGGCGGTCTGGCCACCGCCGGTCAGGGGCTGGAGGACCTGCTCGACGCCGCCGGTGGTCCCGGTGGTCCAGGGCGGGTTCGCGACGTAGTCCGCCGGTGGGGCCTCGCTGATCTTGCGGGGGCTGATCGCCTCCTCCGGGTGGAACGTCCAGTGGACCTTCTCGTCGCCGGCGGCCGTGACACGGGCGGCCAGCACGCCGTCGTGGATGAGGGCGGCGAGGGTCAGGGTGCCCTTGTCCGTGGAGATCGTGCCGGTCAGTTCGGCGTTCCACAGGCTCAGCCGCCAGTCCACGGCGGTGATGGTGCCGACCGGGTCCAGGGTCAGGTGTCCCACGGGGAGCCGGCAGGTGCCCCAGCCGCTGCCGAACTCCGGTCGGTGGTCCTGGACTTCGCCGTGCTGGACGGTGAAGCGGATCGCGTTCACGCCCGGCTCCTGGTACACCATGCTGCCGAGGCGCCCGTCCCCCAGGAACGGTCCCTCGTGCCACAGCGTGGGCAGCCGGCGCCACAGCAGGTCCTGCTTGCGCAGGAAGCCGGACCAGGCCGTGTCCGAGTCCATGCGGTTGCGGAGCTTCCAGGGGCGACGGACGGCGGCAGCCCCTGCCGGACCGGCGGGAGCGGCTTGGGCGACTCCGGCCTGGGCGACTCCGGGCAGGGCGGCAAGCGTCGTACCGCCCAGTGCCGAGCCGAGCACTGCTCTACGAGAGGTCATGCGGGTACCTCCAGAAGGTGAGTGGGGGAGGGAGGGAGGAGTGGGGCGATGGGGCTGCGTCAGGACCAGTTGGCCGGTTCGGCCAGGGCGTAGGTCGAGGCGATCCGGTGGTTGTCGTGCAGGATCGTCAGGGTCCGCGGGCCGCTTGGTGTGCCGTCGCGCCAGGCGGTGCAGTAGATCCCGTTGGACCAGCGGATCGTCTGCGAGGTGGACGGCAGCACGGTGATGCCGGTCCGGCTCACCGTCCTCGTACCGTTCAGCCACACCTCGAAGGCGCCCCGGCCGTCGCCGTCGAGCTTCAGCCGGGTGACGACGCGGATCCAGGTGTCCCGCAGGCCGCTGATCGACCCGGCGGTGCCCTTGATGCCCCCGGAACCGCCGAACCGGATCTCCGAGCCGATGACGAACATCAACAGCCAGGGCCCTTCCGGGTCTTCGGGCGACCACTGCTGGAAGGTGACGTTCTGGTCGTGGAAGGTCCAGCCGGACCCGAGGCGGATCGCCTGGCCGTAGTACCGGTCCTCGCCGACGCTCTGCGCGCCGCGCCGGATCACCTCGGAGTGGTAGCCGCCGGTCTCGTCGACGTAGGTCTGGGTCGCCGCGAGCGCGTTCGCGCCTTTGTACGTGGGCGAGTCGACGGTCTCGATGGTGCCGGCCTTCTGGGTGTAGGCGTAGTCCCAGCCCTCGACGCTGCCGCGGTTCTGGAAGAGGACCTCGTCGGCGGCCCTGGCCTGCCCGGGCAGGACGGCGGCGAGGCCGAGCCCGCCGAGCGCGGTGAGTGCCGTTCGTCTCCGCACGGCACTCACCGGGTCCAGTAGGTGATGTTGCGGAAGCGGGCCTCGGCCCGGCCGCTGCCGTGGTGGTAGACGCCGTTCTTGAAGTGGCGGGTGGCCGGGCCGCGATCATCCCGGGTCAGCACCAGCGCGTCGTCGAAGTAGACCTTGACGCTGCCGGCCGAGGCGTCGTGCGCGAGCTTGACGTTGAACCAGGTGTCGTACGCGCCGGTCCTGAGGACCGTGCTGTCGTACGCCCGTACGGTGCCGCCGTTCGCGCTGTACGCGTTGAGCATGAAGTCCGTGGCCGGGGTGCCGTCGGGGTGGATCACGCGGAGGATCTGCACGAAGGTCGCGCCGTTCGTACCGGCCGGGAGGTACACGTCGGCGTCCCACATGTGCCGGCCGGAGGTGTACTGCTGCTGCCAGCGCATCTCGGTGCGCGGGTCGGTGGAACTGCCCTGCGAGAGGGGCTCGTCGGTGTCGTACACCCACATGCGGTGGACACCGCCGCTGTTGCTGTAGCGGTCGCTCAGGTCCAGGTTCCACGGCTTCTGCATGGCGTACGTGAACGCCGTCTTCGTCCAGCCGTCCGTGGGGGACGCAGTGACGGCCGCAGGAGTCGCGGAGGCCGTCGATCCGGTCGTCGACCAGAACGCGCCCGAGGCGAGTAAGCCTCCGGCCGTCAGAACCGTGCGCCTCGATGGGGTCATGGGCATGCCAAATGACCTTTCCGGGAATGGCGATTCATCGGATCTATCTTCCGGGTGGAGCGTAGGACTAGACCATGGGTGCGTCAATATAAAGGTCAAGCCGAAGATAGATCCGATGTACGCCAGCCCGCTGCCCGGCTCGCTGTCCGGCTACTCCACTCGCGGACCGGGGCTGAACACAGGGTGCCAGCTCTCCGGCGGAGCCAGATAGCTGACCGGCAGGCCTCCCGTGTCGATGACGACCTGGTCCACGGCGATCGCCGCATCGACCATGAAGAGGCGCAGTTCGCGCTCGCCGGGTTCGGTGACGGTCACCGTGGCCGTGAGTCTCTCGACGCCGTCCTCCACGTTGCGGGCCCAGGCGTCGCCCCGGTTTCCGGTGGCGACGGACTGTCCGGACAGGACCGTCACCGGCTGGTCGTCGAGCGACACCGCCAGCCGCCGCTGCCCCCGCTCGTCGAGCGACGGCAGCCGGAAGACGGTGACCGGGAAGGTCCCGGTACTGGTCAACGACCCAGGACTAAAGTCCGGGGCTTGCACAACGGGCGTCACTGGCTGTGGCGCTGCGTTTGCGTCCTGTCCCACGCCTCGGTTCCGGGGGTGGGCCTGGGGCGGTTGACTGCGCCCCGCGTCGCCACAACTCCCACGCTCTCGCGCGGATGTTGCGGGAGCCGTTCCGGTCCGCGTGATCAACGAATCCGCAGGACCGGCACGCGAACCAGGCCTGGGAGACCCGGTTCGCCTTGTCGATGTGGCCGCACTCGGCGCAGGTGCGCGAGGTGTACGCCGGATCGACGTGCACCACCGGCACCCCGGCCTTGCGGGCCTTGTACGCGATGAAGCTGCCGAGCTGGGCGAAGGCCCAGCTGGAGTGGGTGGCCCGTTGGGGCTTGCGAAGCCGTACCCGCTCGTGGATGCCCGTCAGGTTCTCCAGGGCGATTCCGCGACCGGTGCGTTCTGCCTCGGCCACCACATGTTTCGCGATCTTGTGGTTGATGTCCCGTGCCCGCCGCGCCTCTTTGCGGCGCCGTTTCTTCAGCCGGCGCCTGGCGGACGGGGTGTTCTTCTTCTGCAGCTTGGTGCGCAGCTTCCGCTCCCGGGTGCGGATGCGGTTGAGGTCGCGCCCTGCCATGATCTCGCCGTCACTGGTGGTGGCGATGTTGACGATGCCCAGGTCGATACCGAGGAAGTCATGCGGTTCGGTGTTCGGTGGGGCTTCGGGCACCTCGCAGGTGGCGTTCAGGAACCACATGCCGTCCCGGCACAGCAGGTCCGATTCGCCCTTGCGGTACAGGGCCAGGGTGGCCAGCTGCTCCGGTGAGGCGGTGAACGCGACGTCCTTGACCCGTCCGCAGACGGTCCAGATCGAGATCCGCCGCTCGGGAACCTGCCAGGACAGCATTCGGTCGTCGTACGGCTGCGCCCCTTCCGGACGGAAGGCGATCGGTTTCTCGGTGGCCCGGCGGTAGCGCTTCGAGCCGCGCCTGCCGAGGTTCCCGGCCTTGAGGTTGGCCTTGAGCGTGGCATACGCATCGCACGTCTTCTTCACGACGTGTTGGGCGGCCTGCGCGCCCAGTCCCCAGCGAGCCTTGATCTCGCCGTAGGTGTGTTCACGCAGCGCGAAGTTCCGCTTCACATCCTTCTCGAACGCGACTTCACTGGCCCAGGTGGCCGCCTCGTTGCAGGCGCGCAGGGTCGCCTCAGGTGCCGCCGCCTGCCCCGGCGTCGGCAACAGCCTGATCTGCACCACCAGCTTCACGATCACTAATCTATATATGTGTACGACTGCCCACCGTGCGTTCACCATGCATCACCCGACCGAGTGAACCCGCCACCACATGGACGCAGTACCGGCTCCGCCGGACACGATGCTCAGCCGCTTCGCCGCCAAACATGCACGGGTACCGCGGCGCTCCGCGCCGCGAACACGAGGATGCGGTTCCTCCCAGGGCTGAAGCCCTGGGGTTCCTCGCAAGAACAAGCTGAGGCGCACCTGGTATTGCAACTCCGGTGCCCGCGAGGCCAGGTCGGCGACGATCGGCGCCGCCGTCGACGGCACCGCCTCCACCGCGCCGCTCCGACGCCCCAGCCCGCCCGCGGTACGCCAGCGGGCCCCGCCCCGCGCCACCCGGCGGTCTGCGTGCGCCGCGTCGATCCATGAACTCCGGCCCCACGAACCGGCCCCGCATACTACGTCCCCACGTACTCCATGGCCGCGTCGAGCAGCCAGTCCGTCAGGTAGCCGGCGAAGGACGAGCGGACCAGCACCCAGAATCCGGCCCTGGCCTCGTCCCGGGCGACCAGTACCACCTGGGTGCGGCCCAGCGTCGTCTGGGCACAGCGGCCGGGTCCGAAGGCACGCGGGTGGAGGTCCAGGGCGCAGCCATGGGCCAGCAGATCGCGGGCTCGGGGGCCCGTGACGAGGAGGGTGGTGCGCTGGGCGGAGACGTCGACGACGGAGACCGGCTCGTCTCCGGCCGCCTCTCTGACACGGCTCTCCAGGTCCCGTTCGCCGCCGGGCGGGCCCACGAGCAGCCACTCGTCCGGGCCCAGCCACAGGGCGACCAACTCCCCCGCGTGGACGACGGTGTTGGGGGCAGGGGGCAGCGGGAGGTCCAGCGCGAGCCCGATGGCGTCCGCCGCCGCGCCCTTGGCGTCGAGGCGCACGTCGAGCTGGGTCAGGAAGGGGAGTTCCGCCAGCCGGATCGCACCCCCGGAGGCGCGGGTCGCGGCAGCCAGCCGGTCGGCGGCGTCGGCCAGAGGTGACACCGGCGACACGGCGGACAGGGGGGACGGGGCGGACAAGGAGGGCCGGGCGGCGCTCAGGGTGGTGGTGTCAGCCATCTCGGCGGGCTCCCTCGGGGTCGTAGAGGACAGGGCTCGCGACGGTCACCGGGACCAGCCGGTCACCCACGGGTGCGTACAGGCGTTCGCCGACGCGTTCCCGGCCGCCCTTGATCAGGGCGAGCGCGAAGGTCCGGCCGAGGGCCGCGCTGCGGTAGCTGGAGGTCACATGGCCGAGCATCGGCACGGGCGGCGCGGGCAGCTCGCTGTCGGCAACCAGCTGTGTGCCCTCGGGGAGGAAGGCGCCGGGGTCGTCCGGGAGCAGGCCGACCAGGTGCTTGCGGTCGGGGCGGACGGCGTCGGCACGGGCGTACGACCGCTTGCCGATGAAGTCGGGCTTCTTCTTCGACACCACCCAGCTCATGCCGAGGTCCTGCGGGGTGACGGTGCCGTCGGTGTCCTGGCCGATGATCGGGTAGCCCTTCTCGGCGCGCAGGACGTGCATGGTCTCCGTGCCGTAGGGGGTGATGCCGTACGGGGCGCCGGCCTCGTACAGCGCTTCCCAGAGGGCGCGGGCCTCCCACGGCGACACGTTGATCTCGTAGGCCAGTTCGCCGGAGAAGCTGATCCTGCAGACCCGGGCGTCGATGCCCGCGACCGGCGTCTCGCGCCACGCCATGAACGGGAAGTCGGCGTTCTCCACGGCCAGTTGGGGCGCGAGGGAGCCGAGGACGTCCCGGGAGCGCGGGCCGACGAGAGCCACCGTGGCCCACTGTTCGGTGACGGACGTGCAGTGGACGCGCAGGTCCGGCCACTCGGTCTGGGACCACTCCTCCATCCAGTCCAGTACGGCGGCGGCGTTGCCCGTCGTCGTGGTGACCAGGAAGCGGTCGGGGGCGACCCGGATGACGGTTCCGTCGTCGAAGACCATGCCGTCCGGGCGGCACATCACGCCGTAGCGGATCATGCCGACCTTCAGGGTGCTCATCATGTTGGTGTAGAGCAGGTCGAGGAAGGCGCCCGCGTCCGGGCCCTGGACGTCGATCTTGCCGAGGGTGGAGGCGTCCATGAAGGCGACGCTGTCGCGGGCGGCGGCGCACTCGCGCAGGACGGCCGCCTCCATGTCCTCGCCGGCCCGGGGGTAGTACCAGGGGCGCTTCCACTGGCCGACGTTCTCGAAGAGCGCGCCGTGCTCGACGTGCCAGGCGTGCAGTGCGGTCGTCCGGATCGGGTCGTGCAGCGCGCCCCGGTCGCGGCCCGCGAGGGTGGCGAAGGAGACGGGCGTGTACGGCGGCCGGAACGTGGTCGTGCCGAGCGCCGAGATGTCGACGCCGAGCAGCGCGGCGACGATACCGCTGGCCAGCACGCCGGACGTCTTGCCCTGGTCGTTGGCGGTGCCCGCGGTCGTGTAGCGCTTGGTGTGCTCGACCGACCGCATACCGGCGCCGGTCGCCCGGGCCAGGTCGTCCACGCTGACGTCACGCTGGAGGTCGACGAAGGAGTGCGTGTCGGAGGCGTCGGGGATGGCGTACACGTGCATGGGCGGGGTGGTGGGCGGTACGGCGGCCGGGGTGGGGAGGTGGGATGCCTCGGGGGTGTAGCCCTCCGCCGCGAGTGCGTTGGAGGCCGCGCTCACGCCCTGGGCGAGGACCGAGGGCAGGTCCAGGGCTCCGGCCGCGCTGCCCGCGACCTCGACGGCCTGACGGCAGCTGTCGGGGACGAAGGTGCCGAGCGCGTTGTCGTAGCGGAGCTTGCCGCCCGCCTGGCTGAACAGGTGGGCCACCGGGTTCCAGCCGCCCGAGACGAGGAGCAGGTCGGCGGCGAACTCCCGCCGGCCCGCGCTTGCGCCGGACTCCGCGCTTCCGCCGGACTCTGTGGGCTCGCCCTCGTACGGGGCAACCCTTACGGCGGTCAGGCGCGTGTCGGCTGTCGCATCGGGTGTCGCGTCGCCTGTCGTGTCGGCTTTCGTGCCGATCACGGCGTGGCCCGGCAGGACCTCGATGCCGGCGGCCCTCGCCCGCTCGGCCCACTCCCCCGGGTAGGGGCGGGTGTCGACGATCGCCGGCACCTCGACGCCCGCCGCAGCGAGGTCGAGTGCGGCCGCGTACGCGCTGTCGTTCGTCGTGAACACGACCGCCCTGCGGCCGGGCAGGACGCCGTGCCGGTTCACGTACGTACGCGCCGAGGCGGCCAGCATCACGCCGGGGCGGTCGTTGTCCGCGAAGGCCAGGGAGCGTTCGTGGGCGCCGGTCGCGAGGACGACCCGGCGGGCGCGGATGCGCCAGACGCGTTCGCGGGAGACGTTCTCGGGGGCGGCCGCGCCGAGGTGGTTGGTGCGGCGTTCCACGGCGAGGAGGTGGTTGTCGTCGTAGTAGCCGAAGACCGTGGTGCGGGACAGGACCCGTACGTCCGGGGCCGCTTCGAGACGGCCCGTGGTCTCCGCCACCCAGTCGAGGTGTTCGCCCGTGCCCAGGAGGCTGCCGCCCGGCTCCGGGCGGTCGTCGGCGAGGATGACCCGGGCACCCGTACGGGCGGCGGCGGCCGCGGCTGCGAGGCCTGCGGGGCCCGCGCCGACGATCAGCAGGTCACAGTGGGCGTGTACGGCGTCGTAGCGGGCGGGGTCGGGCGTGGTCGCCAGGCGGCCCTGGCCGGGGAGGCTGGTTGCCACCAGGCCGTCGTACAGCTCCACGGTGGTGGCGGGGAGCATCGGCTCGGGGAACGGGGCCTCGATCTGGATGACGGCGTTGGGCTCTTCCGGGCCTGCGGAGAAGATGCCTCGGGGGCGGCCGAGTTTGATGCTGGTGCCGGTTTGGATGATGCCGTTGGCGAGGAGGGCTGAGGCGAGGGTGTCGCCTTGGTAGCCCTGGTATTCGGTGCCGTCGAAGGTGAAGGTGAGGTGGGTGTTTCTGTTGATTCGGCCGGCTGTGGGGAGGCGGAACGGCTGGGTCTCTTCCCCCACCCCACCCCTTCCCGAAAGTTCTGGGGGCTCTGCCCCCAGGCCCCCGGTCGGCCCTGAAGGGGCCTCGTCCTCAAACGCCGGACGGGCTGGAGGTGCCGGCCGGGGTTCGACAGTTGCCGTAGGCACAGAGGGTGCCGGCCGAGGCGAAGCAACAGCCGAAGCCGTAGTTTGCGTGCGCCGCGCCTCCTCTATGACCGGGCGTTCCTCACCCGCCCGGTACACCGCCAGGATCTCGTTGGTCCCCGTGTCCCGGACCGCGTTGAACCAGCGGCGGCAGCCCGCGCCGTGGTTCCAGCGTTCGGCGAAGGGGCCCTTCGGGTTGTCGCGGAAGAACAGGTACCGGGCCCACTCCTCGTCGGTGAGGGCCGACGGGTCCTGCGGGTACGGCACATGTGCCTGGCCGCCGTAGTGGAACTCGGCCTCGTCGCGGGGCCCGCACCACGGGCAGGGGATGAGCAGCATGTCGTTCGGCTCCCTTGGGGATCCCTAGTGGGCCACCGCGGCCGCGCCGTGCTCGTCGACGAGCGCGCCGGTGGTGAAACGGTCGAGCGAGAAGGGGGCGTTGAGGGGGTGGGGGCTGTCGTGGGCGATGGTGTGGGCGTAGACCCAGCCGACGCCCGGGGTGGCTTTGAAGCCCCCGGTCCCCCAGCCGCAGTTGAGGTAGAGGTTGTCCACCGGGGAGAGGCCCACGATGGGCGAGGCGTCGGGGCTCACGTCCACGATGCCTCCCCACGTACGCAGCACATGGGCCCGCGCGAAGACCGGGAAGAGTTCCAGGGCCGCCGACATCTGTTCCTCGATGATGTGGAACGCCCCGCGCTGCGTGTACGAGTTGTACGAGTCGATGCCCGCGCCCATCACCAACTCGCCCTTGTGCGCCTGGCTGACGTACACGTGGACCGCGTTGGACATCACCACGGTCGGGTGCACGGGTTCGAGGAGTTCGGAGACCAGCGCCTGCAACGGGTGGCTCTGGAGCGGGAGTTCGATGCCCGCCATCGCCGCCAGGACCGATGTGTGGCCCGCCGAGCACAGGGCCACCTTGCCCGCCGCGATCGGACCCAGGGTCGTCTGGACCCCGACCACCCGGCCGCCGACCACGTCCAGGCCGGTCACCTCGCAGTTCTGGATGATGTCGATGCCCGCCGCGTCCGCCGAGCGGGCCAGGCCCCACGCCACGTGGTCGTGCTTGGCGATGCCCGCGCGCGGCTGGTAGGTGCCGCCCAGCACCGGATAGCGCACGTCCGGTGAGGTGTTGACGATCGGGCAGACCTCCTTGACCCGGTCCGCGTCGAGCCACTCCGCGTCGACGCCGTTCAGGCGGTTCGCCTCCACCCGGCGCACACTGTCGCGGACGTCCTGGAGACTGTGGGCGAGGTTCAGCACGCCGCGCTGGGAGAAGAGGATGGGGTAGTCCAGCTCCCCCTCCAGGCCCTCCCACAGCTTCAGCGCGTGCTCGTAGATGCCGGCGCTCTCGTCCCACAGGTAGTTGGAACGGATGATCGTGGTGTTGCGGGCCATGTTGCCGCCCGCCAGCCACCCCTTCTCCAGCACGGCGACGTTGGTGATGCCGTGGTTCTTCGCCAGATAGTGCGCGGTGGCGAGCCCGTGTCCGCCGCCGCCCACGACGATCACGTCGTACGACCGCTTCGGCTCGGGCGTACGCCACAGCCAGTCGGGATGCTCCGGCAACTCGGCGCCGGGGGTACGGGGGTTACGGGGGCTCATCGCGCGTCTCCGCCTTCTGCGTCTTCTACGTCATCCACGTCTTCTGCGGTGAGTCGACCGGAGGTCGGAACAGCCCTACCCACGGAGGCGGGACATCGTCGGGTCGAACAGGGGCTCCTCAGCGACCACTGCCGCCACCCGCTGGTCGAAGTAGCCGATGTGCAACTCCCGTCCAGGCGTGGCCAGTTCGGCCGGGAGCCAGGCGTAGGCGATGCCCTTGCCGATCGTGTAGCCGTAGGCGGCGCTGGTGACGTAGCCGACGGCACGGTCACCCTCGTAGACCGGCTCCTTGCCCATCACCACCGACCTCGGGTCCTCGATGGTCAGGCAGGTGAGCTTCCGGCGTACATCGTCCTTACGGCGTTCCAGTGCCGCCTTGCCGACGAAGTCGCCCTTGTCGAGCTTCACCGCGAAGCCGACGCCGGCCTCGTACGGGTCGTGCTCGTACGTCATGTCGGTGCCGAAGGAGCGGTAACCCTTCTCCAGGCGGAGGCTGTTGAAGGCGCCTCGGCCCGCCACGATGCCGCCCAGCGGCTGCGCCGCCCGCCACAGGGTGTCCCACAGCTTCTGGCCCTGGTCGGCGGTGGTGTAGAGCTCCCAGCCGAGTTCGCCGACGTACGACAGGCGCATCGCCGTCACCGGGACGCTGCCGATGTAGGCGCGCTTGGCGCGGAAGTACTTCAGGCCGTCGTTCGAGAAGTCCTCGTCCGTCAGGGGCTGGAGGACCTTGCGGGCCAGCGGTCCCCACAGGCCGATGCAGCAGGTGCCGGGGGTGATGTCGCGGACCTGGACCGTGCCGTCGGCCGGGAGGTGGCGGGTGAACCAGTCGAGGTCGAGGTTGCCGTTGGCGCCGACCTGGAAGAGGTCGCGGCCGAGGCGGGCCACCGTGACGTCGCTGCGGATGCCGCCGTCGTGGTCGAGCAGCAGGGTGTACGTCACCGAGCCGACCGACTTGGCGACCTTGCTGGTGGTTAGGCCTTCGAGGAACGCGCCGGCGCCGGGGCCGGCCACCTCCAGGCGCTTCAGGGCCGTCATGTCGTACATCGCGACCGTCTCGCGGGTCGCCTGGGCCTCGGCGCCGACGATCGGCGACCAGTACTGCGCCGCCCAGTCGTTGGGGGTCGGGACCGAACGGCCTTCCACCAGGGGCGCGTTGGCCTCGTACCACTGCGGGCGCTCCCAGCCGTTCGCCTCCAGGAAGAAGGCGCCCAGTTCCTTCTGCCGGGTATGGAAGGGGCTGGTGCGGATCGGGCGCGGGTCCCCCGACGGCTGGAGGGGATGCAGGATGTCGTAGACCTCGACGAAGTTCTGGCAGTCGCGGGCCAGGACGTACTCGGGGGCGAGCTGGTGCGGCTCGAAGCGGTTGAGGTCGCACTCGTGCAGGTCGAAGGACGAGCAGAAACCGTCGACCAGCAGCTCGGCCATCGCCCGGCCCACGCCCGCCGAGTGGGTCACCCATACCGCCTCGGCGACCCAGAAGCCCTTGACGTCCGGGGACTCGCCCAGCAGCGGGAAGTTGTCGGTGGTGAAGGAGAACAGGCCGTTGATGCCCTCCTCGACCTTCGCGTCCTTGGTGGAGGGGAGCAGGGACTGCGTCTCCGTCCAGGCTTCCGCGAAGTCGTCCTCGGTGAACTTCAGGACCGAGGGCATTCCGCCGGCCGCGTCCGCCTCGCCGAACGAGAGGATGTCGTCGGCCGAGATCGGCATCGGGCGGTGGCCGTAGTAGCCGATGCCGATGGCGTCGTAGCGGTCGCGGTAGTAGAGGTCGGCGTCCTGGTGACGCAGGATCGGGCGGACCGCCTCCTGGGTCTGGCCGGCGAGGGCGGGGACCGGGCCGGTCCAGGCCAGTTGGTGGGCCAGGGGCGTGAGGGGGAGGTTGAGACCGGCCATGCGGGCGATCTTCGGGCCCCAGATGCCGGCGCAGCACACGACGATGTCGGCCGGGATCTCGCCCTGGTCCGTGACGACGCCGGTGACGCGGCCGTCGGTCTGCTGGACGTCCAGTACCTCGTGGCGGGGCAGGAAGGTCACGCCTCGTTCGGTGGCCCGGCGGATCTGGGCTTCCACGGCGAGGACGGCCTTCGCGAGGCCGTCCGTGGGGACCAGGAGGCCGCCCAGGACCCGGTCGGGGTTGAGCAGCGGGTGCTGCTCCGCGCACTCCTCGGGGGTCAGCAGGCGGGACTCGACGCCCCAGGAGGTGATCCAGCCGTGGCGGCGGTGCAGTTCGGTGAGGCGCTCGGGGGTCGTGGCCACTTCGAGGCCGCCGACCTGGAGGAAGCAGGGCTGGCCGTCGACGTCCAGGGAGCAGAACTTCTCGACGGTGTAGCGGGCCAGCTCGGTCATCGTCTTGGACGAGTTCGTCTGGAAGACCAGGCCGGGCGCGTGCGACGACGATCCCCCGGTGGCGGGCAACGGCCCCTGGTCGACCACGGTCACTTCGGTCCAGCCTCGTGCGGAGATCTCGTCAGCGAGTGCCGCGCCTACGACGCCCGCTCCGATGATGACCACTCGGGGTCCCGCCATCGCCGCACCTCCGGTTGCTGTCTACGCAACATGACTCAGGTTGCGCAACTCAATGTGCCTGTCGTGCAGGTGGGTGTCAAGAGGTTCTCGCCCCCGCCGCCCCTACCCGTTCCCATCTCTGGGGGCTGCGCCCCCAGACCCCCGCTACGGCCCTGAACGGGCCTTGTCCTCAAACGCCGGACGGGCTGGGTATTCAGCCTGTCCGGCGTTTGAGGACGAGCGCGTTCAGCGCGACAAAGGGGGTTCGGGGGGCAGCGCCCCCGAGGATGGCGGGGGCGAAACACAGCAATGCCCGGCAGGCGGCGCGCACGTTCGCGCGCCGCCCACCGGGCAGCCGTACTCGACAGGACTCGGGCCTGACCAGGTGACGCCTGTCCCGTTCGGCCTGTTCCGTTCCCCCGACTCAAGGGGTACCGGCCGTACATATGTTCCCTCTGGTGATGGGGAGTGCTCGTTCGTACGATCACCGCATGCAGCTTCGGTACGCCTTCAGGGTGTACCCGGAACCGCGCCAACGCCTCGCGCTGGCCCAGGCGTTCGGGTGCGCCCGCGTCGTGTACAACGATGCCGTGCGCGCCCGGGAGGACGCCCGCGCGGCGGGCTTGCCGTTCCCGAAGGCCGGGGAGCTGTCCAAGCGTCTGATCACCGAGGCGAAACGGACGGTGGAACGGTCCTGGCTGGGTGAGGTCTCCGCGGTCGTGCTCCAGCAGTCCCTGCGTGACGTCGAATCCGCGTACCGGAACTTCTTCGCGTCCCTCAAGGGCGAGCGGAAGGGCACGCGGGTGGGTACGCCCCGCTTCAAGTCCCGCAAGGACAGCCGTCAGTCGATCCGCTTCACGGCCAACGCCCACTGGTCGATCACCGCTTCCGGGAGGCTGAACCTCCCGAAGATCGGCGCGGTGAAGGTGAAGTGGTCCCGCACCCTGCCCGCCACCCCGACCTCCGTCACCATGATCAAGGACGCAGCCGGACGGTACTTCGCCTCGTTCGTGATCGACACCGACCCCGCCGCCGACGCCCACCGGATGCCCGATACCGCCCAGACGGTCGGCATCGACCTGGGGCTGACACACTTCGCCGTCCTCTCCGACGGCACGAAGATCGACTCCCCGCGGTTCCTGCGCCGGGCGGAGAAGAAACTGAAGAAGGCCCAGCGAGACCTGTCCCGCAAGCAGAAGGGGTCGAAGAACCGTGAGAAGGCCCCCTTGAAGGTCGCCCGCGCGCACGCGAAGGTGGCCGACGCGCGCCGCGAGTTCCACCACCAGCTCTCCACACAGCTGATCCGCGACAACCAAGCGATCGGCGTGGAGACCCTGGCGGTCAAAGGACTCACGCGCACCCGACTGGCCAAGAGCGTGCACGACGCCGGCTGGGCACAGTTCGTGCACATGCTGGAGTACAAGGCCACCCGGTACGGGCGCACTCTCATCAAGATCGGCCGGTTCGAACCGACCTCCCAGACCTGCTCCACCTGCGGCGTCAAGGACGGCCCCAAACCCCTGCACGTGAGGGAGTGG
Source organism: Streptomyces sp. NBC_01390 (assembly GCF_045040105.1). Lineage (NCBI taxonomy): Bacteria > Bacillati > Actinomycetota > Actinomycetes > Kitasatosporales > Streptomycetaceae > Streptomyces > Streptomyces sp. NBC_01390. The sequence goes on from NZ_CP109551.1 coordinate 4,480,304, forward strand.
ACCTGCACCGCCTGCGGCGCGGTTCACGACCGGGACCACAACGCCGCGATCAACGTCAAAACGGCCGCCGGACTGGCGGTAGCAGCCTGTCGAGCGCCGGTAGGACCAGGACTCGTCCTGGCACAGCGCGAAGAAACAGGAAGCCATGGAATCCCGACCAGACCCCGTGCCGCGTAGCAGCACAGGATCCGGACGAGAAAGCCACAATCCGCGGGCTTCAACCCGCGGAGCAAGTCAATTGATCCAGGCGTCGACCTTCGCCTTGTTCGCGTCGACCCACTTCTTCGCCGCCGCCTCCGGGGTCATCTTGTCCTCGGCTATGTACTTGGCCACGGTGTTCTGGTCGTCGTTCGTCCAGGTGAAGTTCTTGACCAGGTTGTACGCCGGGCTGCCCGACTTGGCGAACTTCGCGCTGACGATCTTGTCGAGCTTGTACACGGGGTAGTCGCAGGCGATCTTCTCCGCGTCGGCGTCACAACCCGCCTTGTAGTCGGGCAGCTTGACCTTGACGAGGGGCACCTCGGACATGAACCACTGGGGCTCGTAGAAGTAGCCGATCACCCATTCCTTGTCCCTCTCCGCCTTGCGGAAGGCCTGGATGAGGGCGGTCTCGCTGCCCGCGTACACCACCTTGAAGTCCAGCTTCAGGTTCTTGACCAGCGCTTCGTCGTTGGTGACGAACGACGGGTCGCCGTCGAGGAGCTGGCCCTTGCCGCCCGACTCGGAGGTCTTGAACTTCGCCGCGTACTTGTCGAGGTTGTTCCAGTCGAGGATGTCCGGGTGGGCCTTGGCGAGCCACGGCGGCACGTACCAGCCGATCAGGCCTTCGTTGCCGGTCGCGCCGACCTCGACAGCGGTCTTCTGGCCGGTGATGTACTTCTTCTTCAGGTCGTCGTGGCCCCAGTTCTCGATGACGGCGTCCACCTCGCCCGTCCCGAAGCCCTGCCAGGCGATCTCTTCCTTCAGGTCCTTCTTGGTGACCTTGCAGCCGAGGTCCTGCTCCGCGACGTACGCGACGACCGCCGCGTTCGCCTCGTAGCCGACCCACGGGTTGACCGCGAGGTTGAAGGTCCCGCACTTCGCGGAGGACCCGGAAGAGGTGTCGGAGCCCGAGCCCGCGGAGTCGTCGCCGACCTTCGCGCCGCCGCAGGCGGTAAGGGTGAGAGCGAGGACGGCCATGCCGGCCGCGCCGACTCTCCACTGTGTTGCTTGCCTTGCCATGGTGGTTAGCTCCTTACGCGCCTGCACGCCGCGCCGCTGCCTGAGTGATCCGGTCGAACATGACTCCGAGAAGGACGATGGCCAGCCCCGCCGCCAGCCCCTTCCCCCACAGCTGCCCCTGCGAGAAGCCGGCCACGACGTCGTAGCCGAGGGCGCCCGCGCCTACCAGGCCGCCCACAACAACCATCGACAGCACGTAGATCAGACCCTGGTTGGTGGCCAGGGTCAGGGCTCCGCGTGCCATCGGCAGCTGGACTTTGGTGATGATCTGCCAGGTGTTGCACCCGGCGGAGGTGGCCGCCTCCACGGTCGTCTCGGGCACGTTCCGTATCCCGTCCGCGATGATCTTCATGGCGACGGGGGCCGCGTAGACGATGGCCGCGACGATCGCCGTGAAGCGGGTCGCGCCGAACAGCGCGAGGAACGGTACGAGGTAGACGAACGGCGGCATGACCTGCGCCGCGTCCAGGGTGGGCCGGATCAGCCGGTCGGCGAGCGTGCTGCGTCCCATCCACACACCGACGAGGACGGCCAGCAGCATCGTCATGACCGTGGCGACGAGCGTGGACGCCAGCGTCGTCATGCTGTCCGACCAGACACCGGTGGCGACCAGCAGCCCCACGCACACGGCCGTGGTGACCCCGGACCGCCATCCGCCCAGTACCGACCCGATCCCGACCAGGACCGCGCCGACGAGCCACCAGGGCGAGTCGGTGAGCAGGGTCTGGAAGGGGTTCAGCAGGCCGTTGGTGAGGGCGTCGCGGAAGGCGTTGGTGAGGCCCGACAGGTTGTCCTGCACCCAGGTGCTCGCGGTGTCGGCGCCGCTCGCGACGGAACTGCCGACACTGCCCTCGCCGGGGAACTTCGCCGCCCACACGTAGGTGTGCGACAGATAGACGAGGACGGCGGCGACAACCGCTCCCGCCACCACCAACTGCCGCCGCCAGGCGAGGAGTCGGCCGCCCGAGCGCCGGGCCGCCTCCGCACGTCCGCTCGCCGCGGTCGTGACCCGGTCGAGGACGATGGCCAGGACGACGATCGCGAGACCCGCGTTGAAGGCCGTACCCACGTCGAGCGACTCGAGGGCCTGCATGACGGTCTTGCCGAGGCCGGGCGCATCGATCAGGGCGGCGATGGTCACCATGGCCAGGGCGGCCATGATGGTCTGGTTGACCCCCATGACCACGGTCCGCTTCGACATCGGCAGCAGGACCTTCAGCAGCGACTGCCACCGGGTCGCGCCCAGCGAGTCGGCCGCCTCGACGGTGGTCTCCGGTACGGACCGGATGGCGTGCGCGGTGATCCGGATCGTTGGCGGGGCCGCGTAGATGACGGTGGCGATGACGGCGGAGGCGCCGCCGATCAGGAAGAACAGGGTGAGCGGGGCGAGGTAGACCATGGTGGGCATCGTCTGCATGAAGTCCAGGAACGGCGTCATGACCTTGTTGCCCCGGTCGGACAGCCCCGCCCACACGCCCAGCGGGATCGCGAACAGCAGCGCCACGAACACCGCCGACAGCGTCAGGGCGAGCGTGTCCATGCTCTCCTGCCACAGCCCCTGCAGCCCGAAGAAGACGAACCCGGCGACGGTCAGCAGCGCCACCCGCCAGTTGCCCACGGCCCAGGACACGAACCCGGCGATCCCGACGACCCCGAGCCACCCGATCTGCGGCAGCGGCCGCGAGTCGGACGGCTGGGAGATCAGGTGCTGGACGAAGGTCGTCAGGTTGTCGATGACCAGGCGGATCTCGTTGAAGAAGTAGAGGAAGAGCGGGTTGGAGTTGCGGTTGGCGCCGATCGAGTCGTAGACGTCGTTCAGCCACCGGTGCAGGTCGGTGAGGTCCGCCGCCGCGAGGGTGAGGGTGTTCGTGCCGCGCAGTACGGCGAACAGCACCAGCCAGACGAGCAGGATCGCCCCGACCGCCATGCGCCTGCTGACCCGGCGTACGGCCGCGACGGGCGCGGCGGCCTCGGGCACCGCGTCCGCGGGCTCGGGCGCCTCCGGCGTCGGAGGTTTCTCCATGGCGACGGTCATCGCACGTCGCCGCCTTCCGGTTCCTGTCCGGCGACCACCGCGAGGATCTCCTCGTCGCCGACGATGCCGAGCAGCTTGCCGTTCTCGACGACCTTGACCGGCTTCTCGGCGGCGAGGACAGCCCGGGTGGCCTCCCGTACGACGACGTCCGGACCCAGCTCGGGGCCGTCGAGAGCGTCGCCGTCCACCGGCGGGCGCATGATCCAGCGCAGGGTGAGGACGTCGGCGCGCGGCACGTCCTTCACGAACTCGCGTACGTAGTCGTCGGCGGGAGCGCCCACCAGCTCGTCGCCCGTCCCGCACTGGACCATCTTGCCGTCGCGCATGATGAGGATGCGGTCGCCGAGTTTGAGGGCCTCGGAGAGGTCGTGGGTGATGAACACCATCGTCTTGCCGACCTCGTGGTGCAGCCGGATGACCTCGTTCTGCATGTCGCGCCGGATCAGCGGGTCGAGCGCCGAGAACGGCTCGTCGAAGAGGAGAACCTCCGGATCACCGGCCAACGCCCGTGCCAGGCCCACGCGTTGCTGCATACCGCCGGAGAGCTGGTCCGGGTAGGAGTTCTCGTACCCGGAGAGCCCGACCAGCTCCACGACCTCCAGCGCCCGCTTCATGCGCTCGGCCCGGCCCATCCCGCGTATCTCGAGCCCGAAGGCGACGTTGTCGACGACCCGCCGGTGCGGCAGCAGCCCGAAGTGCTGGAAGACCATGGAGAACTTCTGGCGGCGCAGCTCACGCAGCCGTTTTTCGTCGGCGTCGCGGATGTTCTCGCCCTCGAAGACGATCTCACCGGCGGTGGGTTCGATCAGCCGGGTGAGACATCGCACCAGGGTCGACTTGCCGGAACCCGACAGACCCATGACCACGAACACCTCGCCGGGCGCCACGTCGAAGTCGATGTCCCGTACGGCGGCGGTGCATCCCGTACGGTCCATGAGCTCGCGCCGGGTGAGCCCGCACAGCTCCTCCGACTCCGGCACCCGCTCGGCCTTCGGCCCGAACACCTTCCACAGGCCGCGCACGGAGATGACCGGCGTGCCGTCCGAATCCTGGGGCGTGCCGCGCCGCTGCGGCACCTCGGTCTGTACTGGGGTCACGATCGACCTCTTTTCGGCGTTCAGCCGCGGAACCAGTGCTGCGGCCGGGGTTGGATGTTCTGCCAGATGTGCTTGGGCTCTCGGTACTCGTCCAGGCCGCTCGGTCCCAGCTCCCGACCCACGCCCGAGTGTCCGAAACCACCCCATTCCGCCTGCGGCACATAGGGGTGGTAGTCGTTGATCCATACGGTGCCGTGGCGCAGCGCCCGGGCGACCCGCTGGGCCTTCCCGGCGTCCTGCGTCCAGACGGCGCCCGCCAGTCCGTACTCGGTGTCGTTGGCGATGCGTACGGCGTCGTCCTCGTCCCCGTTCCTGAAGCGCTCGACGGTGAGCACGGGCCCGAAGGACTCCTCGTGCACCACGCGCATGGCCTGCGTGCACTCGTCGAGCACGGTGGGCGGGTAGTAGTGGCCGCCGGCGAGCGCGGGATCGTCCGGCCGCTCACCGCCGCAGCGCAGTACGGCACCCTCGGCGAGGCCGGCGGCGACATACGCCTCGACCTTCGCCAGGTGCTGGGCCGAGATCAGCGCGCCGGTCTCGGCCTCGGCGTCGAAGGGCCCGCCGAGCCGGATCTGCCGCGCCCGCCGGACGACCTCGTCCACGAACCGGTCGTGCAGGGAGTCCTCGACGATGAGCCGCGCACCGGCGGAGCAGACCTGCCCGGAGTGCAGGAAGACGGCGGTGAGGGCGAAGTCGACGGCCGCCTCGAAGTCGGCGTCGGCGAAGACGACGTTGGGGTTCTTGCCGCCGAGTTCCAGGGCCACCTTCTTCACGCCCGCGGCGGCGGTGGCCATGACACGCTTGCCGGTCTCCAGGCCCCCGGTGAAGGAGACCATGTCGACGGCGGGATCCTCGGAGAGCGGCGCCCCGACCTCGGGCCCGGCCCCGAGGACGAGGTTGGCGACGCCGGCGGGGAGCCCGGCCTCCGCCAACGCCTTCATCAGCAGGATGGAGGTGGAGGGGGTGAGCTCACTGGGCTTGAGGACGAAGGTGTTACCGGCGAGCAGGGCCGGAGCGACCTTCCAACTGGCTTGCAGGAGTGGATAGTTCCAGGGGGTGATCAGCCCACAGACACCAACGGGCTCGTACACGACCCGGCTGACGGCGTCATCCCGCCCGGTGTCGATCACGCGCCCGGCGTCCGTGCCCCCGATCCCGCCGTAGTGGCGGAAACAGGAGACGACGTCGGCGATGTCGTACTCGCTCTCCACCAGCCGCTTGCCGGTGTCCAGCGACTCGGCGCGGGCGAACTCCTTGGCGTCGCGCTCCATGATGTCGGCGGTGCGCAGCAGCAGTTGGCCGCGCTCCCGCTCGGGGGTACGCGGCCAGGGTCCTGTGTCGAAGGCACGGCGGGCGGCGGCTATCGCGGCCTCGGCGTCGGGACGTGTCCCCTCCGAAACGGTCGCGGCGAGCCTGCCGTCAGCGGGACATCGGATTTCGCGGCGGCCACCGGCCACCGGCTCCCGCCATTCACCGTCCACATACAGGTCTGCCACGCGCCAAGCCTTTCAACAGAAATTCGTTGCGCATCGTGCACCCAATTGCTTGTGGTGGAACACCCTCGCGAATGTGCAGACATACGTCAAGTGGTTGGCGGATGACGATTTCGACAGTGATCCAACAGTGATCCGTCAGCGACTCACCAGCGGCCCGCGCCGCACCCCGTCGCGGGACTCCACCCTTGACCGGAGGGGCCACCGCGCCGACCATGTTGCGTATCGCTCACCATGTTGTGCAATACGCACCAACGGAGGCCGACGTGTCCCCCAAGTTTCCTCGCCCCGTAACCGGCAGTGAGTACGTCCTCACCCTCTCGTGCCCCGACAGCTCGGGGCTGGTCCACGCCGTGAGCGGCTTTCTCGTCCGGAACTCGGGAAACATCCTGGAGAGCCAGCAGTTCGATGATCGTCTCCAGGGCCGTTTCTTCATGAGGGTCCACTTCGATGTTTCCGATCCGAACGCGGACCTGGAAATCCTGCGTTACCGATTCGGCCCCGTCGCCGAGGCCTACGGCATCTCGTGGACCCTGCGGGACGCGTCGACCCCGACCCGGACCCTGATCATGGTGTCGAAGTTCGGCCACTGCCTGAACGACCTCCTGTTCCGCCGCCACACCGGTGGCCTGAACATCGAGATCCCGGCGATCGTCTCCAACCACCGTGACTTCGAGAGCCTGGCGGAGAGCTACGGCATCCCCTTCCACCACATCCCGGTGACCCGGGACACCAAGCCGGAAGCGGAGGCACGGCTGCTGGAACTCGTCCGCGACCTGGACATCGACCTGGTGGTACTGGCCCGCTACATGCAGGTCCTCTCCGACGACCTGTGCAAGGAACTGGAGGGCCGGGCCATCAACATCCACCACTCCTTCCTCCCCAGCTTCAAGGGCGCACGCCCCTACGAGCAGGCGTACGACCGCGGGGTCAAGCTGGTCGGCGCGACGGCGCACTATGTGACATCCGAACTGGACGAGGGCCAGATCATCGAACAGGACGTCGTACGAGTGGACCACTCACTCGACCCCGGCGAGCTGGTGACAGTGGGCCGGGACGTGGAGGCCCAGGTCCTGGCCCACGCGGTGAAGTGGCACAGCGAGAGCAGGGTGATGGTGGAGGGAAGCCGGACGGTGGTCTTCCGCTGAGGCTGTCGTATACGGGCCGACCGGCCGTTGCGGCGGGCGCATCCGCCGGGACGCAGCCGCGGCGGGTGCCGAAGGCGCTCCGGAATACGCGCGCAGACCGATGAGTTTCTCGGCGCGTTCGGGTCATCATCCCGACGGCACGTATCTACCGGAGGGCATGATGGCTCGGCTCGCCGTCACTGCTTCACCAGTACCAGTTGGCCGAGCATGCCTCATTGACCTAGGGATGCGACATGTTGGCCGACGAACCGGATGCCGTGCTGGGACCGTACTCGTCTCCGGGCGCGCAGGCGACGCCATGGGCGTCGGCGTTGGCGGTCCTCGGCGAGGCCGAGGTGTTCTGGCTTTCAACGGTGCGGCCTGACGGGCAACCGCACGTGACGCCGTTGTTGGCGGCCTGGAGCCTGGGTGGCATGTGCTTCACCACTGGCGGCCAGGAGCGCAAGGCGCGGAATCTCGAGCACAATCCCCGCTGTGTGCTGACGACCGGCACGAATGCTCTGACCGGTGTGGACGTCGTCATCGAGGGCGTCGCGTCCCTGGTGGACGAGCGCTCCGAGCGTGAGGAGGCTGCCGCCGACTTCGAGCGGAAGTACGGCCCGCATCTGACCAGCCCCGAGGGTGCCTGGTACCGGCTCGGCGAGGCTGTCATCGCCGGCGACGTCAGGCTGTACCGAGTCGCGCCGACCGGCGGATTCGCCTTCGGCAAGCTGCCTACGTCCAGCCAGACCCGCTACACGTGGCCGAGCCGGTGACAACGATGCCCGCACTGCAGCACAAGGTCCAAGGCGTCCTCGACGAACTCGTCGACACCGGAGCCGAGACCGGCCTGCAGGTTGCCGTCTACCACCGCGGTGCTCTTGTCGCCGACGCCGTCGCCGGAGTCGCCGACGGCCGGACCGGGCGCAGGGCGACCCCGGACACGCCGTTCTTCAGCTTCTCAGCCGGCAAAGTCATGACGTCGCTGATCGCCCACCTGCTCGTCAGGACCGGTGCCGTCGGCTACGACACACCGGTGGTCGACCTGTGGCCGGAGTTCGGTACCCACGGCAAGGAGACCGCGACTCTTCGACATGTGCTGACACACTCGGTCGGCGTGCCGGCGATGCCTCGTGGCATCGGCCCCGCCGACCTGACCGACTGGGCGCGGGTCTGCGGCGCGATCGCCGACGCCGAGCCGCGGTGGCGACCCGGGACCAGGACGGGGTACCACTCGTTCACCTTCGGCTTCCTCGTCGGGGAGATCGCACGCCGGGCCACGGGCAAACCGATGCGGCAGCTCCTACGCGAATGGGTCACCCTGCCCCTGGGCATCGACGGTGACCTGTACTTCGCTGTGCCCCGAACCGACCTGGCCCGGCTGGCGCGACTCGAAGACGCCGAACCGCCCCCGGTCGGCCCACCTGACGACGATGCCGTTCTCGCGCCCTGGGAACGGCAACCGACCGCGGCCATGGGCAACAGCCACGAGATCCGGCAGGCGGACATCCCGTCGGTCGCCACCTTCACCGCGCGAGGAATCGCCGCCATGAACGCCGCGGTCCTCGACGGCCGGCTCATCGACTCACACCAGCTCGAGGAGTTGACGGCGGTGGCCTTCGAGGGCACCGACCAGGTCTTCGGCAACCATGCGCGGCTGGCCCTGGGCTATCCACTCGGCCGCATCGGCACTCCGCCGGACGAAGCACCCACCACGTTCGGCTGGGTCGGTGGCGGCGGCAGCTACGTCTATGCCGACACGGCCACCGGCACTTCCTTCGCCCTGACCAAGACCCGTCTCACCCCCCATTTCAACACCGCACAACGACTCGCGGACCTGACCACAGCCGAGATCGACCCCCATACCTGAGGTCGGCCGAGGGCGTGCGGCTCATGGCCGCCCTGACCGCCACCGCGGCGAACCGACGCGGTCACCGCGCTGGACACCACCGATGCGGCTCCGCGCCGCCGGCACCGCTCTGCCGACGGTGATGGCGAGCGTGACTCCGAGGATGCTGATGCCGACCAGGGTGAGCCAGATCGCGGCGGCCCCGGTGGACAGCAACCCGGAGAGCGCGGCCGGAGCGACCGCTCCCGCGACAGTCACTGCGAGCTGGTTGAGGGCCAGGTACCGGCCCCGGAGAGCGTCCGGGGCGCTCTCCGCGGCGAGAGTCGACGTGATGGGGGCGCAGAGGATCTCACCGACGGTGTAGGTGCCCGCACCGAGCAGCACGACGCCGACCGCGAGGGTGAGCGCGGTCAGGCGGTCGGCGGCGAGGAAGAGGAAGTAGCCGACCGCGAAGCAGACGTGTCCGGCGACGAGGACGCGGCTGCGGATCCGCCCGCCGAGCCACCCGACGACGATGCCTTGTCCGAAGCCGACCATCAGGGTGTTGAGCACGAAGACCGCGCCGGCAGTCCAGCCGGGCAGTCCCAGCACGTCGACGGCGTAGACCGGTATCGCGACGTTGAGGGCGAACAAGGAGATCGCGAAGCACAGTTGATGCGCGACCAGTGACAGATACCGCCGGTCCCGGAGTACGCGCCCCCAGCCGCCGGCGGTGTCCTGGCCCGCCTCGGGACGGACGTTCGGCACGGCCCGCATCAGAAAGTAGGCGGTGACATAGGACAGGGCGTTGACGACCACGATCCCGGCGTAGACGCCGTGAGTGCCGAAGCTGACGGCGACGGCGGAGAGGAGCCCGCCGAGCGCGTAGCCGAGGTTGCGTACCGATCCCAGCAGACCGAACCAGCGCTCGCGTTGGCCGGGCGCGGCCAACTCCGTGACAGTCACGCCGTAGCAGCTGAAGAACACCGCCCGCCCTGCACTGTTCAACCAGGCGCAGACGGCGATCTGCCATGCCTGGCCCACGACGAGATACCCGGCGAAGCCGAGCGCCTGGGCCAGGTTCGCCGCCTGCAGTACCGGCTTGGCGCCGTACCGGTCGACGAGTCCTCCGACCAGTGGACCCGCCGGGAGCGCCAGCAGCCCGGCCGTCGTCAGTGCCGCGCCCACCTGCACCAGCGACAGCGACGTCGTGGCCAGGAAGTACAGCATCGTCACGGGGATGAAGACACCGGTGCCGATCGAGTCGATGACGATCGCCGCGACGAAACGGCCGTGCCTGGCTGTCGAGGGACGGACCGCGAAATCAGGAATGGACACGACCGAGAAGGTATAGATTCTATACCGGTATCTACAACGCTACCGGGAGTCGTGCATGGGTAACGCCTACAACGTCATGGCCGCGACCTGCCCCAGTCGCACAGTTCTGCACCGGATCGGGGCGCGCTGGACGGTGTTCATCGTCAACGCGCTGGACAACGGGCCTATGCGATTCACCGAGCTCAAGGCGCACATCCGGGGGATCACACCGAAGGCGCTCACCGAGACGCTTCGAGCGATGGAGTACGACGGTCTGATCTCCCGCACGGAGATTCCCGCGAATCCCCCGCATGTCGAGTACGCCCTCACCGACCTCGGCCGGTCACTGCTGGCGCCCCTGCGTGCCGTCCGGGAATGGGCCGAGAGCCACGTCCCCGACATCGAACGCGCCCGCGCACAAGCCGACGCGCAGCGGTAACCCCGTTCACCGATGGAACCTTTCGCCGACCTTCACGATCCGTCCCAGATCCCCAACCGCTTGAGCCGGCGCTGCCGGAGCCGCTCCACAACGGCGGTGAGCGCGAAGACAAGTCCCATGGCCAGCCCGCCGAACACAGCGAACACAGGATCGTCGGGCTCCTCCTCACGTGACAGCGCCAAGAGGAAGAGCGTCAAGGGAACGGCCACGCAGAAACCGAGGTCGACCGGATGCCGAGCCACCCATTTCTGCGTCCGAGTCGGAAGTCGCTGCCCTCCCAAGACCGCGTCCACAGCCCAGAACGCCCTGCCGAGAGACCGCCACCAGTTCGCCACGGCAGGAGATTACGGCAGCCGATCAACTGCCTCCTTGCAGCCTGAGACACCGCAGAGACCACAGAGACCTCAGACGATCATTGATACGGTCCCGCAATGACTGAAGCACAGGGACCAACGACCGCCCCGGTCACCGCCGACGACGTCGAACACGCCGTCCGCCTGGCGCTCATGTCGCTGCGCGGGGCGAACGCGCCGGACTGGAGTGTCAAGGCCGGTTCCCTCGAGTGGGACTGTTGGGAGACCGTCGAGCACCTCGCCGACGACCTGTTCTCCTACGCCGTCCAACTGGGCCCGGCGAACCCGCCATTGGACACCCACGTCCCCTTCGCGTGGAGCCGCAAGCGGCCGGGCGGCCCGGCGAACGCCGTCTTCGCGGACCGTGAGGCCGGCCCGGCCGGTCTGCTGCAGGTACTGGATGCCAGCGGCGCCCTGCTGACGGCGATCGTCCGTACGACGCCGCCCACGGTCCGGGCGCACCACATCTTCGGCCAGGCCGACCCCGAGGGCTTCGCCGCGATGGGCATCGTCGAGACCCTGGTCCACACCCACGACGTCGCCGAGGGCCTGGGCGCCGCCTGGACACCGCCCGCCGACCTGTGCGACCGCGTACTGGCCCGCCTCTTCCCCGACGCCCCGACCGACACGGACCGCTGGCCCACCCTCCTCTGGGCCACCGGCCGCACGGAACTCCCCGGCCACCCCCGCCTCACCAAGTGGCGTTGGCACGGCACGCCTCGCGGTACCAGCCCGTCCGGCGTCTGACCAACCGCACCTCACCCCGGGGACTGTTCAGACCGCCGTTCGCACGAACCTGAGGGTGGCGGTGATCGTGGCGTGGCCGCGGATCATGCCGAGCAGGTTCCAGTCCACGCCGAACTGGGCGCGGTCCACGGGGAATTCGGCGTCCAGGGTGAGCGCGTCGGCGGCGTCGACGCCGACCAGACGGGCGGTGAGGGACAGCGGCCTGCTGATGCCCCGGATGGTCAGTTGCCCGACGACATGGACCGTCTCATCCGCGCGAAGTTCGACGCTGCCTATCGGAACGCCGGAGGACGTGCCGCCGTCAAAGGCCCGCAGTCATTCTCGATGCTGTTCGCAACGGACCTGAACTTCGTCTACGTACAGGCCGAGTGCGCCATCGACCCCAGCGTGACCGCCGCCCAGCGAGAGTTCGCCAGCAGCAGGGTCGTCGCTTCGCTGGGCAGCCTGCCCCATCCGGCGACCGTCTTCCAGTTGGCCGCGGCTGTCGAGGCTGCCTGAACGACCTCCTGTTCCGCCGCCACACCGGTGGCCTGAACATCGAGATCCCGGCGATCGTCTCCAACCACCGTGACTTCGAGAGCCTGGCGGAGAGCTACGGCATCCCCTTCCACCACATCCCGGTGACCCGGGACACCAAGCCGGAAGCGGAGGCACGGCTGCTGGAACTCGTCCGCGACCTGGACATCGACCTGGTGGTACTGGCCCGCTACATGCAGGTCCTCTCCGACGACCTGTGCAAGGAACTGGAGGGCCGGGCGATCAACATCCACCACTCCTTCCTCCCCAGCTTCAAGGGCGCACGCCCCTACGAGCAGGCGTACGACCGTGGAGTGAAGCTGGTCGGCGCGACGGCGCACTATGTGACATCCGAACTGGACGAGGGCCAGATCATCGAACAGGACGTCGTACGAGTGGACCACTCACTCGACCCCGGCGAGCTGGTGACAGTGGGCCGGGACGTGGAGGCCCAGGTCCTGGCCCACGCGGTGAAGTGGCACAGCGAGAGCAGGGTGATGGTGGAGGGAAGCCGGACGGTGGTCTTCCGCTGAGGCTGTCGTATACGGGCCGGGTGAGTGCGGCCCAGGTCCCGCGCTTGTCCCACCGGTCGGGTCCTCGCGGCGCCGGGCCCCGCTGCGACGGCTTCGGTCATCTCCCACTCGCCGCGCCGGGCCGCGAGGGCCGGGCGGCGGTCGCGCCCCTTTTTCGCTCCCTGGCGCCTTTGCCGACATGGCCGTTCCCCCACCTCAGGTGGTGTCCATACACCGGGAGCCGAGACGCTTGTTCACCTGTCGCGGGACACCGGAACCATCAGTTCGACTTCGAAGCCGCCCTGCGGGCCGGGGCCGGCGGTCACCGTCCCGCCGTAGATAACGGCCCGCTCACGCATCCCGACCAGGCCATGGCCGGCGGGTCCCGGGGTGGTGGCGACGGGAGTTGCCTGTCCGTCGTCGGCCACCCGGACACGGACCGCGGCCTCGTCGTAGTGCACCGCGACGCTCGCGTTCGCCGTCGGCGCGTGCTTTATGACATTGGTGAGAGCTTCCTGGATGACCCGGAAGACACACAGATCGACGCCCGGCGGCAGCGCGAACGGCGCACCCGTGATCCGGACGGCGACGGAGACACCCGCGGCTTCGACGCGCCGGGCCAGCTGGTCCAGCCGCCCGAGTCCAGGGGCCGCGTCATGGTCGCCCGCTCCCTCCTCCCGTGCACGCCCGGTCCCCTCCTTAAGCACGACCAGCATGCGGCGCATCTCCGCCATGGCCTCGTGAGCACTGCCCGCGATGGTCTCCAGCGCCGCACGGGCCGTCCTCGGGTCGGAGACGAAGACGTAGTCGGCCAGGCCCGTCTGGACGGAGATCGCAGACACGTGGTGGGCGACCACGTCGTGCAGTTCACGGGCTATGTTCATGCGCTCGGCGATGACGGCCCGCTGCGCCTTCTCCTCCTGCTCCAGGCGCAGTTGCTCACTGAGCACCGCGAGGCGCTCGCCGCGCTCCGCGAGCCTGCGGGACCGGTCGCCGGTCACCCACAGGACGGCGACCGTCACGGTCACGAAGACCACACTCTGCGGGCGGATCCCGGGCCCGGCGAGCCGCGTGCCCCACAGCAGCACGACCAGCGACCCCGCAGCGCACTTCGCCACGAGCCTGCGCGGGCCCCGCGCCGCGACGGTGTAGAACGCCAGGCACATTCCGCAGAAGACGGCCGGGTGGTAGTAGCTCAGGGTGAGATAGCACAGCGCGCAGGCCGCCGTACTGACGAGTACGGTCAGGGGAGCCCGGCGGCGCACGGCCAGCGGCAGATAGACCAGGGCGATCAGCACGTAGGCCCACACATCGGTGTGCCGCCAGTTGCCCTGCCGGTCGGGCCAGTTGTGCAGCATGGCGCCCATGATGCCGAGCGACACCACCGCGTAGACGATGTCTGCCACCTGCGGGAAGACCCTGCGAACAGCCGGGCTCCACGTGCGCTGCGCGAACATCGTCCGAGCGTAGGCCCCGAACAATCGCCCCACCCCGCTTTCCACCACAGCTACACCTCAGGTGGTACACCGCCAACCGCTCCGGGCGGGCTCCCGGCATTCACTGGGCGACCGGATGGCCTTCCTGGAGCTCCTGGCCGTCTAGCGGCGAAGACTGACCTGCGCGTTTCCCTGGCCGGAGGTCGGCTCGGACGACTCGTGGTCACGGATCTCCGCTCTCCGCGCGGATCGACGAGCACTGTGGGCAGGCGTGGCGTCGCCTTCCTCGCGGCTGCCCGGCCGGGTGCCGAGACGCTTGTTCACCTGTCGCGGGACACCGGAACCATCAGTTCGACTTCGAAGCCGCCCTGCGGGCCGGGGCCGGCGGTCACCGTCCCGCCGTAGATAACGGCCCGCTCACGCATCCCGACCAGGCCATGGCCGGCGGGTCCCGGGGTGGTGGCGACGGGAGTTGCCTGTCCGTCGTCGGCCACCCGGACACGGACCGCGGCCTCGTCGTAGTGCACCGCGACGCTCGCGTTCGCCGTCGGCGCGTGCTTTATGACATTGGTGAGAGCTTCCTGGATGACCCGGTAGACGCACAGGTCGGCACCTGGCGGCAGCGCGAACGGGGCGCCCGTGATCCGGACGGCGACGGGGACGCCTGCGGCTTCGACGCGCCGGGCCAGCTGGTCCAGCCGCCCGAGTCCGGGGGCGGGGGTGTGGTCGCCATCCTCTTCCTCCTGGGCACGCTCGGTCCCTTCCCTGAGGACGACCAGCATGCGGCGCATCTCCGCCATGGCCTCGTGAGCACTGCCCGCGATGATCTTCAGCGCCGCACGGGCCGTCCTCGGGTCGGAGATGAAGACGTAGTCGGCCAGGCCCGTCTGGACGGAGATCACGGACACGTGGTGGGCGATCACGTCGTGCAGTTCACGGGCGATCTTCATCCGCTCAGCGATGACGGCCCGCTGCGCCTTCTCCTCCTGCTCCAGGCGCAGTTGCTCGGTGAGCACCGCGAGCCGTTCGCCGCGCTCCGCGAGCCTGCGGAACCGGTCGCCGGTCACCCAGGTGACGGCGACCATCACGGTCACGAAGGCCACACTGAACAGGCCGCTCCCGGGCTGGGCCAGCCGCGCGCCCCACAGCAGCACGACCAGCGACACGGCCGCACACTTCGCGGCGACCCTGCGCGGGCACCGCGCCGCGACGGTGTAGAACGCCAGGCACAGTCCGCTGACAACGACCACGTGGTAGTAGGCCAGGGTGAAGTAACACAGCACGCAAGCCACCGTGCCGATGAACACGGTCAGGGGAGCCCGGCGACGCAAGACCAACGGCATATAGACCAGGGCGATCAGCACGTAGGCCCATACATCCGTGTGCCGCCAGTAGCCGTGCGGGTCGGACCAGGTACGCAGCGCGGTGCTCGACAGCCAGACCGACACCACCGCGTAGACGAGGTCTACCACCTGCGGGAAGACCCTGCGAACAGCCGGGCTCCACGTGCGCTGCGCGAACATCGTCCGAGCGTAGGCCCCGAACAATCGCCCCATCCCGCTTTCCACCACAGCTCGCCCGAGCCGGGGCCAGAACCCGGGATTTTCAGCAGCCTTCCGACCCTCCAGTCCGCCCGGGCCCTATCGGGCACCCACAGCAGCGCTCCACGTTCCGCGGGACAGATGGCACACCCCGTCAGGAGTGATGCGGACCTGGGCGCCGAGCAGTGGCAACGACCCTTCCGCGTTGAGGCGGTTGCGGATGCGTTCCAGCGCGGTCCGGAGCCGTTGTGGTCCGCCCTGGTGGACTTCCGGCGGGTCGGTCCACTCGGCGGGCGCCGGGCCCATGAACCGTCGACGTGGACCAGGTAGGCCGTGCGGATCCGGTCGCGCTGTTCGTGGGCGACCCCAGTACGCTCCCCACGCCCGGGCACCCCTGAGCTGCCTCGAAGTGGTTGGTGGCGGCGGCCATGTACGGCACGCGTTGTCGACGAGCGGGACATGGTGCAGGAACGCGCCGCCGTTGTTCCGGTCGCACAGCTAGGCGCCACCGTACGAGGGGTACGCGTCCGTTTACAGCGCCAGACGCCTCACAACCCGGTCCGTCCACCTCGTACTCGTGATACGCCGCTTCTGACGGTGTGATCAGCCGGAGTGAAGCGTCCGCAGGGAGGTCGCCGACGACAGGCCGACGACCCCTCACTCCCTGCGATGTACGTCTACTTGCTTGCGGCGAAGCGCATCAGGGCGAGTTCGTCGCCCTGCTTGATCTTCCCCGTCACGTTGATCACCTCAAGCTTCCAGGCGGAGCCGGACCGCACGGCCTTGGCGACGGCGCAGCCGTTGTCCGTGGTGAGCATGCTGGGCCAGATGTCGGCGACCTGCTGGGTGCTGCCGCCACTCGCGTCGTACACCTTGAAACTGATGTTGCGCGCCTTCTGGAAGGAACTGCCCTTCTTGTAGGCGGCGGCGACGAACACGATCGAGGTGATGTGGGGCGGGATCTTCGCGAACTCGACCGTGACGGTCTCGTCGTCGCCGTCCCCGTGCCCCGTCTGGTTGTCCCCGCTGTGGCGCAGGGAGCCGTTGCCGATGGGGTCGAGCGAGTCGAGACCCGCCAGGCGCACCGGGTCGCCGTCGTGCAGGGCGATGGCGATCAGGTCGAGGTCGGTGCCGGTCTTGCGGCGGAGTTTGCCCATCACTCCGCCGCTCGCGCCGGAGGTGGGGTCCCAGGAGGCCCCGATGGACAGATGGGTCACCCCGTCCAGGTCCGCCGGGCCGTCTTCCTTCGTGAGCGTAATCATGGACCCATACTGCCTGGGCTCTCACCGAGGTCCCAGGACAGGGCCCCATGACGGCTGGAGACTCGTTGACACGGTCGGTGGCCCCTGACTGTCCCAGTGAGAGTCAGGGTCGGGTCGGGTCACCGGGACCGCGTGCAGGAGTTGGCGCCCCCAAGGCCCCCTCACCCACCCAGCCGCTCCAGCAACGCCCGCCGCCACCGCTCTGTCTCCTCCACCTGGTTGAACGTGAACAGGTGGAGCCCCGCCACCCCCGCCCCGGGTGCCGTCAACGCGCCCTCCGCCCGCGAGAGCAGCCGCTCCGGCGAGTACCCCCCGGGCGCCGCGAACCGCAGGAACCACAGGGGGTGCCGGGTCAGGAAGCGCGTCGACTCGCCCACCCCGATCTTCGTCGCCATGGAGAGCAGCTTGGCCCGCTGCACCGGGCCCGCGACACCCACGTACACCGGCAGGGCGACCTCCCGGCGTCGCACCCGCCCGACCCACTCCCCCAGCACACGCGCGTCGAAGCACAGGTTGCTGACGATGTACGTGGCGTGCTCGCGCTTGTCCCACATGGCCTGGACGGTGATGTCGTCGTGGATGAGCGGATGGCTCTCGGGGTATCCGGTGACACCGACGTGCGTGAACGGGCCGCCCAGCTCACCGAGCCTGCGCAGCACCGGCAAGGCACCCTCGTAGGACCCGGCGGGCGGATCCGCGTCGCCCGCCGGTACGAAGACGTCGTCCACCCCGACCTCGCGCAGCCGGTCGACGACGTCCTTGAGGTGGGCGTCGTCCCGTAGCAGCCGGGCCGGTACGTGCGGGACGACGCGGTATCCGTGCGACGCCAGTCGGCCGACCAGGTCGAGAGTCGGTTCCAGGCCCTTGACCGGCGATGCCGTCACCGTGACGACGGCATCGCGCGGCAGGTGGGCCAGGACCTTCTCCTCGGTCGCCTTCGCGGGCAGCACCTCGTAGCGGACGCGCTCCAGCAGCGCCCTCAGTCCCGTGGCGCCCACCCGCTACCCGGCCTGCGGGGCGTCGGCGTCGCCGTGGCGGTAGTACGCGGCCTTGGAGGCGGGCAGCGGCTCCTTGCCGAGGATGAGGTCGGCGGCCTTCTCCGCGATCATCATCACCGGCGCGTAGATGTTGCCGTTGGTGACGTACGGCATGACGGACGCGTCGACGACCCGCAGCCCCTCCACCCCGTGCACCCGCAGACTCTCCGGGTCGACGACGGCCATCTCGTCCGTCTCGGGCCCCATCTTGCAGGTGCAGGACGGGTGCAGAGCCGTCTCGCCCTCCTTGGCGACCCAGTCGAGGATCTCCTCGTCCGACGCCACCTTCTCGCCCGGCGAGACCTCGCCGTCGTTGTAGGGGGCGAGGGCGGGCTGGTTGAGGAGCCCCCGCGCGACGTGGACCGCCTCGACCCACTCCCGCCGGTCCTGCTCGGTGGAGAGGTAGTTGAAGCGCAGCGCCGGATGGTCGCGCGGGTCCTTGCTCTTGATCTTCACCGAGCCGATGGCGTCGGAGTACATGGGGCCCACGTGCACCTGGTAGCCGTGGCCGCCTGCCGGGGACGAGCCGTCGTAGCGGACGGCGATGGGCAGGAAGTGGAACATCAGGTTGGGGTAGGCGACATCCTCGTTGCTGCGGGCGAAGCCGCCGGCCTCGAAGTGGTTCGTAGACGCCGGTCCCTTGCGGAACAGCCACTGGAGCCCGATGAAGGGGGCGCGCCACTTCGCCAGGTACGGCTGCATGGACACCGGCTGCTTGCAGGCGTACTGGATGTACACCTCAAGGTGGTCCTGCATGTTCTCGCCGACGCCCGGGAGGTCGTGGACTACGTCGACACCGAGGGCGCTCAGCTCCTCCGCGTTGCCCACGCCCGAAAGCTGGAGCAGCTGCGGGGAGTTGATGGCGCCGCCGCAGAGGATGACCTCCTTGGCGCGGACCTGCTGGAGCGCCCCCTTGCCGCGCTGGTACTCGACGCCGACGGCCCGCTTGCCCTCGAAGAGGACCCGGGTGACCAGCGCGCGGGTCTTCACCGTGAGGTTGGGCCGCTTGCGGACGGGCTTGAGGTACGCCTTGGAGGCCGAGAGTCGGCGCCCCCGGCTGACGTTGCGGTCGAACTTGGCGAAGCCCTCCTGCCGGTACCCGTTGACGTCGTCGGTGGGCGCGTACCCCGCTTCCTCGGTGGCCTTGAGGAAGGCGCCGAAGAGGGGGTTGGTGGCCGGGCCGCGTTCGAGGACGAGGGGACCGTCGTGGCCGCGGAACTCGTCGTCCGGGTCGGCGGCGAGACAGTTCTCCATCCGCCGGAAGTACGGCAGACAGTGCGCGTAGTCCCAGCTCTCCATGCCGGCGTCGGCAGCCCAGCGCTCGTAGTCCAGGGGGTTTCCGCGCTGGAAGATCATGCCGTTGATGCTGCTGGACCCGCCGAGCACCTTGCCGCGGGCGTGGTAGATACGCCGGCCGCCCATGTGGGGCTCTGGCTCGGACTCGTACTTCCAGTCGTAGAAGCGGCTGCCGATGGGATAGGTCAGGGCCGCGGGCATGTGGATGAAGACGTCCCACGGGTAGTCGGGCCGGCCGGCCTCCAGGACGAGCACCTGGTTCGCAGGGTCCGCGGAGAGCCTGTTCGCAAGTGCGCTGCCGGCCGATCCGCCGCCGACGATGACGAAGTCGTATTGCAGGGGAGCCATGATCTCTCGTCTCGCTCGCGCCGTAGATACGCGAGGCATGCTAATCGAGTAGCGCTATACGCACCAGGTTGCGGGACGCGCAACATGCAAGGTCTTGGTTTCGGAGTTGTTACTTGCAAGGGTGTTGTTTACTGCGCGTATAGTTTCGCTGTGAGCAACCACAGCACAGACACCGAAACGTCCAGTACACAGGCCGGCGGAGTGCAGTCGGTCGACCGCGCGATCAGCGTTCTGGAAATCCTGGCCCAGCGCGGCGAGGCAGGCGTCAGCGAGGTCGCGGCCGAGATAGATGTTCACAAATCCACCGCTTTCCGGCTGCTCGGCGCGCTGGAGGCACGCGGGCTGGTGGAACAGGCGGGCGAGCGCGGCAAGTACCGTCTCGGCTTCGGCATCGTCCGCCTCGCCGGCGCGGTCACCGGCAGTATCGACATCACGCAGCAGGGCCGCCCGGTCTGCGAGCAGCTCGCCGAGGAGATCGGCGAGACCGTCAACATCGCCGTGATGCAGGAGCACTACGCCGTCAACCTGTTCGAGGCACGCGGCCCCGGGGCCGTCAGCGCGTACAACTGGGTCGGCCAGCTGACCCCGCTGCACGCCACCTCCAGCGGCAAGATCCTGCTGGCCCACCTGCCCGCGAAGGAGCGCGCCGCGCTGCTGAACGGGGCCGGCCTGAAGAAGGTCACCCCGCACACCATCACCGCGAAGACGAAGCTGGAGAAGGACCTCGCGGAGGCGCGGGAGCGGGGGTACGCGTGGACGCAGGAGGAGCTGGAGATCGGGCTGCACGCGATGGCGGCGCCGATCCGCGACCACACCGGAGCGGTGGTCGCGGCGGTGAGTGCGTCGGGGCCTTCTTACCGGTTCACCACGGAGCGGTTGCACGAGATGTCGCCGCTGTTGGTCAAGGGGGCTGCGGAGATCAGTCATCGGATGGGGTATCTGGGGTGAGTTCGTTGGCTGCCGGCCCGTGGGGGGCTTGTCGCGCAGTTCCCCGCGCCCCTGAGGGGCGCTACCGCGCCCCCAGTCGCTCGTTGACCCAGTCGTGGAAGGCGCCGATGTGGTGCTCGCTGGGGACGAGGACGCCGCCCTTCGCGTAGAGGCGGGAGTGCATCCCGGGCTGGGTGCGCTCGCAGGCCTCGAAGTCCTGGCGGTTGACTCGGTCGAAGAGTTCCACGGACCGGCTGACGTCCTTGCCGCTCTCGACGACGTGCGGGAGATACAGCCAGTCGCACTCGACGATCGTGCGGTCGGCGGCCACCGGGTACATGCGGTGGAAGATCACATGGTCGGGTACGAGGTTGATGAACACCTGCGGCCTGATGGTGATCGCGTAGTAGCGGCGGTCCTGCTCCTCGGCGACCCCGGGGATACGGTCCAGCCCCTCGGAGCCGTCGACCGTGAACCCCTGCACCTCGTCACCGAACTCGGCGCCGTGGCCGACGTAGTACTGGGCTGCGTAGCCGTCGGCGAACTCGGGGAGCACCTCGGTGAGTTCGGGGTGGATCGTGGCGCAGTGGTAGCACTCCATGAAGTTCTCGATGATGAGCTTCCAGTTGGCCTTCACGTCGTAGACGATCCGCTTGCCGACCGAGAGGTTGTCGATGTCGTAGTGCTCGATCGACTCGACGTCACCGAGCCGGCCGATGACCTCGCCGATGACGTCCTCTTCGAAGGAGGGCGGGTTCTCCGCGAGGCAGACCCAGACATAGCCGAGCCACTCCCGTACGGCCACGCTGACCAGGCCGTACTCGGTGCGGCCGACGTCGGGCATCTTGGTGAGGTTGGGCGCGGCGACGAGCTTGCCGTCCAGGCCGTACGTCCAGGCGTGGTACGGGCACTGGAAGGCCCGCTTGACCTCGCCGGTCTCCTCCGTGCAGAGCTTGGCGCCACGGTGCCGGCAGACGTTGAAGTAGGCGCGGATCGAGTTGTCCCGCGCCCGTGTCACGAGGATGCTCTCGCGGCCCACGTCAACGGTCCTGAAGGCGCCGGGCTTCGCCAGTTCGGAGGCGCGCGCGACACAGAACCACATGTTCTCGAATATGCGCTCCTGCTCCTGGGCGAAGATCCCCGCATCCGTGTAGGAGGAGCCGGGCAGGGTGGCGATCAGACTGTCGGGCAGGCCGGTCGAGGTCACAGTGCACTCCTCGGAGAACGTCGTCGTATAAATCCGGTCAACTAGATATGGCGCAGCGCGCCTGGCGGGTAGCGCCCCGCAGGGGCGCACCAGCTAGGGGCGCGGGGAACTGCGCGCCCAGCCCCCACGGGCCCGCAGACGAATCACCGCACCGCCGGCGCAGCCAACTGCTTCCGCCACCGCACAAACAGCCGGGGCTGATTCATCCCAAGAGCGGCAACCGGCTCCCCGCCCCGCCGATAAACGGCAAGGACGTTACGGTCACCGACAGCCCCCTCCTCCACCGTCACACTGTCCGCGCCGCCCGAGTAACCCACGAACTGGATCTTCACCCCGTACTGATCGGACCAGAAATACGGCGGCCGAGGCACACCCGGCTCCACCGCCCCCCCGGCCAACAAGGCAGCCACGGCAGCAGCGGGACGCTCAAGCGCCCCTGTCCAGTGCTCGACGCGTCGATGCGCGCCCACCCGGGGGTCGTACCAGTTGGCGCAGTCGCCGACCGCGACCACACCGGCCAGGCTGGTGCGACCGTCCGCGCCGCACTTGACGCCGTTCTCCAGGGCCACGCCGGACCCCGCCAGCCAGTCGACGCAGGGCCGGGCACCCACCCCGACGACGACGATGTCGGCAGGCACGCTGCGCCCGTCGGCCAGCAGCACGGCCTCGACCCGCCGCTCCCCGCTCAGCCCCTTGACCCCGGTCCCGCACAGCAGCCGTACGCCGTGATCGGCGTGCAGGCCGGAGACGACGGCGCCCATGGTCTCGCCGAGTGGTCCGGCGAGCGGTGTCGGCGCGGCCTCGACGACCGTCACGTCGAGGCCGAGGGCGTACGCGGTGGAGGCGACCTCGGCGCCGATGAAGCCGCCGCCGATCACCACCAGCCGTCCGCCGAGGGCCAGTTCGTCGCGCAGGGCGCGGGCGTCGTCGAGGGTGCGCAGGGTGTGCACGCCGGTCAGGCCGTCGGCGCCCGGCAGGGTGCGGGCGGCGGCGCCGGTGGCGATGACGATGCCGTCGGCGCGTACGCCCCGGCCGTCGGCGAGGCGGACGGACCGGTCGGTGCGGTCGAGGCCGATCGCGCGGGTGCCGAGCAGCCACTCCGCGCCCAGGTCCTCGCCGTCCGCCTCCAGTCCGAGCTCCGCCTCGCCGAGGGTTCCGGCCAGGAACTCCTTGGACAACGGCGGTCTGTCGTACGGGCGATGGGCCTCGTCGCCGATCAGCACCAGCCGTCCGTCATAGCCCTGCTTGCGCAGGGAGCGCGCCGCCGACAGTCCGGCCAGCGAGGCGCCCACCACGGCCACCGTCCTCACGCGGGACCCCCGGCGAGCCGGGCCGCGACACAGGGGGGCAGGTTGGGGGCGTCCGTGGACACCTGGACGTAGATCATGCCGTCCTCGACGACGACCTCGTGCGTCCGCACCGGCAGCTTGGCCGGCGGGGAGTCGACGGCGCCGGTGCGCAGGTCGAACTTCGAGGCGTGCAGCGGGCATTCCACCTCGCAGCCCTCGAGCCAGCCGTCGGCGAGCGAGGCATCCTGGTGGGTGCAGGTGTCGTCGATGGCGAAGACCTCGCCGTCGTCGGTGTGGAACACCGAGACGGGCGGGTCGATGTCGAGCCGGAGAGCCTCACCTCGCGGGAGATCCGCGAGACGGCACGCGGGAATCATCATGACACCTCGGTGCGTATAGCGAAACGGATTGCGGTAAGCGCAACGTCAGTTTGAGGGCGCCCAGAACCCTTGTCAAGAAGTCCAGAGACCGGGATGAGCCCAAGGCGCGAGTTGCGCCATGAACAACTTCGCGCACATTGCACAACGTGAGACCAAGCGAGCCCGATGCCGGACCGAGCGCGTCGAAGCAGCTCGGACAGACATCGGGCAGGCATCAGGCAGGCATCAGCGGACATCAGGCAGACGTCAGGGGTCAGAAACCCCGGTCGATCCACTCCTGGAGGTGCGGGGCCTCGGCGGCGACGGTGGTGGTGTCCCCGTGCCCCGTGTATACGACGGTGTCGGCGGGCAGGGTCAGCAGCCGGTCGCGGATCGAGTCGACGATGGTCGGGAAGTGGGAGTAGGAGCGGCCGGTGGCCCCGGGGCCACCCGCGAAGAGCGTGTCGCCGCCGAAGAGGGCGCTCAGGGCGGGTGCGTACAGGCAGACCGCGCCCGGCGCGTGGCCGGGCGTGTGCAGCACCGTCAGCTCGATCCCGGCGACGGTCAGCACCTGGCCGTCGGTCAGCGTGGCGTCGGGTTCCCGCTCCGGGTGGGTCTGCTTCCACAGCGGCAGATCGTCGCCGTGGAGCAGGATCGGGGCGCCGGTGCGCGCGGCGAGCGCGGGCGCGGCGTCGATGTGGTCGTTGTGGGCGTGGGTGCACACGATGGCCCGCAGGGCGCGCCCGCCGAGAGCCGCCGCGATGGCGTCGGCGTCATGGGCGGCGTCGATGACGACCGCCTCGCTCTCGTCCCCGATGATCCACACGTTGTTGTCGACGTCCCAGGTGCCGCCGTCGAGCGAGAACGTGCCCGAGGTGATCAGCCGGTCGATACGAGCGCCGCCGGCCGTCACAGCACCACCACCGAGCGCAGTACGTCGCCGCCGTGCATCCGCTCGAACGCCTTCTCGACCTCGTCGAGCGCGATGGTCTCGGTCACGAAGGCGTCCAGGGGAAGGCGCCCCTGGAGATAGAGGTCGATGAGCATCGGGAAGTCGCGGGAGGGCAGGCAGTCGCCGTACCAGGACGACTTCAGCGAGCCACCGCGCCCGAAGACGTCGATCAGCGGCAGCTCCAGCTTCATCTCCGGCGTCGGCACGCCGACCAGGACCACCGTCCCGGCGAGGTCACGGGCGTAGAAGGCCTGCTTGTACGTCTCCGGGCGGCCGACCGCCTCGATGACGACATCGGCGCCGTTGCCGCCGGTCAGCTCGCGGATCGCCTCGACGGCGTCGGTCTCCCTGGAGTTGACCGTGTGCGTGGCGCCCAGTTTGCGGGCCGTCGCGAGCTTGTTGTCGTCGATGTCGACGGCGATGATCTTCGCGGCGCCGGCCAGGTTCGACCCGACGACGGCCGCGTCCCCGACCCCACCGCAGCCGATGACCGCGACGGAGTCGCCGCGACCGACGTTCCCGGTGTTGATGGCGGCGCCGATCCCGGCCATCACCCCGCACCCCAGCAGCCCGGCGACAGCGGACGAGGCGGCCGGGTCGACCTTGGTGCACTGCCCGGCCGCGACCAGGGTCTTCTCGGCGAAGGCGCCGATACCGAGGGCCGGCGACAGCTCCGTGCCGTCGAGCAGGGTCATCTTCTGCTTGGCGTTGTGCGTGTTGAAGCAGTACCACGGGCGCCCACGCAGACATGCCCGACAACTCCCGCACACAGCACGCTAGTTGAGGATCACGAAGTCACCGGGAGCCACGTCCGTGACCCCCTCGCCCACCGACTCCACGACCCCGGCGGCCTCATGGCCGAGCAGGAAGGGGAAGTCGTCGTTGATCCCGCCCTCGCGGTAGTGCAGGTCGGTGTGGCACACCCCGCAGGCCTGGATCCGGACCAGCGCCTCGCCCGGACCGGGGTCCGGCACGAGGATCGTCTCCAGGCTGACGGGGGCACCCTTGCCCCGCGCGACGACAGCACGGACCTGGTGAGTCATGACCACTCCTCGACTGGAACGAGAGATCCGAGCCGTACCTTGCTGCATTACGTTGCTCATTACGGCACGCATCTCATCTGTCGCAACACAGCATCGGGGAGCGCCGGGCCACGGTCAAGGAGCTGGAGGCTGCTCAGACGTTCCTCCGATACTGACCCCCGATCTCGAAGAACGCCTCGGTGACCTGGCGCAGCGTGCACACCCTGGCCGCGCCCATCAGTGCCTCGAAGGCGTTCTCGCCGCCCACGGCGGCCTCCTTCAGCCGGGCGAGCGCCTGCGCGGCCTCCGCTCCGTGCGCGTTCTGGAAGTCGCGGACGCGCGCGAGCTGGGACTCCTTCTCCGTCTCCGTGGCACGGGCGAGCTCGACCTCGTGGGGCGCCCCCTCGCCGCCGGGACGGCGGAAGGTGTTGACGCCGATGATCGGCAGCGTGCCGTCGTGCTTGCGCTGCTCGTACAGCATCGACTCGTCCTGGATGCGTCCGCGCTGGTAGCCGGTCTCCATGGCGCCCAGCACTCCACCCCGCTCGTTGATGCGATCGAACTCGGCGAGCACGGCCTCCTCGACCAGGTCGGTGAGCTGGTCGATGATGAACGACCCCTGGAGCGGGTTCTCGTTCATGGCGAGCCCCCATTCCCGGTTGATGATCAGCTGGATCGCCAGCGCCCGCCGCACCGACTCCTCGGACGGGGTCGTGACGGCCTCGTCGTAGGCGTTGGTGTGGAGCGAGTTGGCGTTGTCGTAGATGGCGATGAGCCCCTGCAGAGTGGTGCGGATGTCGTTGAAGTCCATCTCCTGGGCGTGCAGGGAGCGCCCCGAGGTCTGTACGTGGTACTTCAGCTTCTGGCTGCGCTCCCCCGCCCCGTACCGCTCCTTCATGGCGACGGCCCAGATCCGGCGCGCGACCCGGCCGAGGACGGAGTACTCCGGGTCCATCCCGTTGGAGAAGAAGAAGGAGAGATTGGGCGCGAAGTCGTCGATGGCCATCCCGCGCGCGAGATAGGCCTCGACGTACGTGAACCCGTTCGCGAGGGTGAAGGCGAGCTGGCTGATCGGGTTCGCCCCGGCCTCGGCGATGTGGTAGCCGGAGATGGACACGGAGTAGAAGTTGCGGACCTTCTGCTCGATGAACCACTCCTGGATGTCGGCCATCATCCGCAGCGAGAACTCGGTGGAGAACAGACAGGTGTTCTGCCCCTGGTCCTCCTTCAGGATGTCGGCCTGCACGGTGCCGCGCACGTTCGCGAGCGCGTACGCCCGCAGCTCGGCGGCCTCCTCCGGCGACGGATCGCGCCCCTCCGCCTCCCGGAACTTCGCTTCCTGCTGGTCGATGACGGTGTTGAGGAAGAACGCCAGCACGGTCGGCGCCGGGCCGTTGATCGTCATCGACACCGAGGTCGTCGGCGCGACGAGGTCGAACCCGTCGTAGAGCGCCTTCATGTCGTCGAGGGTGGCCACGGAGACGCCGGACGTGCCGACCTTGCCGTAGATGTCGGGGCGTTCGTCGGGGTCACGGCCGTAGAGGGTGACGGAGTCGAAGGCGGTGGACAGCCGGGTGGCTGGCTGGCCCTCCGACAGCAGCTTGAAGCGCCGGTTCGTACGGAACGGGTCCCCCTCCCCGGCGAACATCCGCGCCGGGTCCTCGCCGTCGCGCTTGAAGGGGAACACCCCGGCGGTGAACGGGAAGAGGCCGGGCAGGTTCTCCCGACGCCAGAACCGCACCAGCTCACCGTGGTCGGTGAAGGCGGGCAGCGCGACACGCGGAATCCGATTCCCCGAGAGAGACTCCCGACTGAGCTGGGTACGGATCTCCCGGTCCCGCACCTTCACCACCTGCTCCTCGCCGGAGTACGACGCCACGACCGCCGGCCAGTTCTGGATCTGGTCCCCGATCTCGTGCGGGAGACCGCGCCGGGCATCGGCGAGCAGCGCCTCCACGCCTCCCGCATCCGCTCCCGCCTCGACCAGCTCGCCCCGGACGGCGTCCAGCCGCTGCACCCGCCGGGCCGCGTCGGCAAGCACCTCGGTCCGGTCGTGATACGCCCGTACCGCCTCCGTGATCTCGGCGAGGTAGCGCACCCGCTCGGCGGGCACCACCCGCCGGATGCCGGAGGAGTGCCGTACGGCGACGGGCGCCAGGGCGCCGTCGACCAGCGGCAGCCCCCGCTCGGCCAGACCGGCCCGCAGATGCTGGTAGAGCGCGGTGACACCGTCATCGTTGAAGGTGGCGGCGGAGGTGCCGAACACCGGCATGTCCTCGGGCTTCTGCCCGAACGCCTCACGGTTACGGACGAGTTGACGCCCCACGTCACGCATCGCGTCCTTGGCACCGCGCCGCTCGAACTTGTTGATCGCCACGACGTCGGCGAAGTCGAGCATGTCGATCTTCTCCAACTGCGAGGCGGCACCGAACTCCGGCGTCATCACGTACATCGAGGTGTCGACGTACGGCACGATGGCGGCGTCACCTTGCCCGATTCCGGGCGTCTCCACAATCACCAGGTCGAACCCGGCGGCCTTGACGACATCGATCACGTCGGACAGGTGCTCGGGCAGCTCACGGCTCCCACGCGTGGCCAGGCTCCGGAAGAAGACCCGACTGCCGTCCAGGGAGTTCATCCGGATGCGGTCACCGAGCAGCGCCCCGCCACCCCGGCGCCGGGTCGGGTCGACGGCGATCACGGCGATCCGCAGCTTGTCCTGCTGGTCGACCCGGAACCGCCGTACGAGTTCGTCGGTGAGCGACGACTTCCCGGAGCCGCCGGTCCCGGTGATACCGAGCACCGGCGTGACCCGCGCGGCAGCGGCGGCACGCACCTGACTGAGCAACTCCTGTGGCAGCTTGCCCAGTTCGGCACCGGTGATGGCGCGGGCGATGGCGAACCGATCGCCGGTGAGCACAGCGGAGGCGTCAACGGCCTTGCTGTCCCAGAGATCGAAGTCGCAGTCCTTCACGACCGAGTTGACCATCCCGGCGAGACCCATCCGCTGCCCGTCCTCGGGCGAGAAGATGGTCACGCCGCTGCGGCGCAGCCGGGCGATCTCCTCGGGCACGATGACCCCGCCGCCACCCCCGACCACCTGGATGTGCTCGGCACCCTGCCCGCGCAGCGACTCGACCAGATACTCGAAGTACTCGACATGCCCGCCCTGGTACGACGAGACGGCCACGCCGTGCGCGTCCTCCTCCAACGCCGCGTCCACGACCTCCCGCACCGACCGGTTGTGCCCCAGGTGGATCACCTCGGCCCCCTGGGACTGGAAGATCCGCCGCATGATGTTGATCGAGGCGTCATGCCCGTCGAACAGCGCGGACGCTGTGACCAGGCGAACCGGATGCACGGGACGGTGGAGATCGTTCACGGTCATGGGGGCCTTCCCAAAACGCGCCCGGGAGCGCGACATGGATTTACTTGGACGTCCTAGTAAATAGGATACTAGGACGTCCAAGTAAATCCCAGGAGAGCCACGCCACCGGGCACCTCTTCAGCGCCGCCCCGCACCTTCAGCCCGTCCGCCACCCTCTCAGTGCCGTCCCGCACCTTCAGCCCGTCCGGCACCCTCTCAGCGCCGGCCCGCCCCTCCAGCCCGTCCGGCGTTTGAGGACGAGGCCCCTTCAGGGCCGATGGGGGGTCTGGGGGCACAGCCCCCAGGAACAGGACGGGACGGGTAGGGGCGGCGGGGGCGAAACAACACCCCCCAATGTGCCGCACACCATTATGCAACTAGTTGCACAACCCCATCCCCGTCCTCTACAAAGGCACAAAGGGCAACAACGACCCCGCCCCCGGAGGCAGCCCCATGAGCCACTACCCCCACCTTCTGGCCCCCCTGAACCTCGGCTTCACCACCCTCCCCAACCGCGTCCTCATGGGCTCCATGCACATAGGCCTCGAAGAGGCCGACCAAGGCTTCGAACGCATGGCCGAGTTCTACGCAACCCGAGCCCGCGGCGGCGTAGGCCTCATCGTCACCGGCGGCATCGCCCCCAACGACGCCGGCCGCCCGGCCGAGGGCGGAGCCAAGCTCACCACCGACGCCGAAGCCGACCAGCACCGGACGATCACCGACGCCGTACACCGCGAGGGCGGCAGGATCGCGATGCAGATCCTGCACTTCGGCCGGTACGCCTACCACCAGAACCTGGTCGCCCCGAGCCCCCTCCAGGCCCCGATCAGCCCCTTCACCCCCCACGAACTCACCGACGCCGAGGTCGAGCAGACCATCGACGACTACGCCCACGCCGCCCTCCTCGCCCGCCGGGCCGGCTACGACGGCGTGGAGATCATGGGCTCCGAGGGCTATCTGATCAACGAGTTCATCGCCGCCGGCACCAACCACCGCACCGACCGCTGGGGCGGCTCCTACGAGAACCGCACGCGCTTCCCGCTCGAAACAGTCCGCCGCGTACGCGAAGCGGTCGGCGAGGACTTCATCCTCATCTACCGTCTGTCGATGCTGGACCTGGTCCCGGGCGGCTCCACGTTCGACGAGGTGGTCACCCTCGCCAAGGCCGTCGAGTCGGCCGGCGCGACCATCATCAACACCGGCATCGGCTGGCACGAGGCCCGGATCCCCACCATCGCCACCTCGGTGCCGCGCGGCGCGTACACCTGGGTGACGAAGAAGCTCATGGGCGAGGTCGGCATCCCCCTCGTGACCACCAACCGCATCAACACCCCCGAAGTCGCCGAGGAGTTGCTCGCCGACGGCTTCGCGGACATGGTGTCGATGGCCCGCCCGATGCTCGCCGACCCCTTCTTCGTCGCCAAGGCACGCGAGGGGCGTCCCGAGGCGATCAACACCTGCATCGGCTGCAACCAGGCATGCCTGGACCACACCTTCAGCGGGAAGATCACCTCCTGCCTGGTCAACCCACGCGCCTGCCACGAGACGGAACTGCTCCTCACCCCCACCCGCCTCCGCAAGCGGGTCGCCGTCATCGGCGCCGGCCCCGCCGGCCTCGCCTGTGCCGTCTCCGCCGCCGAACGCGGCCACGAGGTCACCCTCTTCGACGCGGCGCCCGAGATCGGCGGCCAGCTGAACGTGGCCCGCAAGGTCCCCGGCAAGCAGGAGTTCGACGAGACCCTGCGCTACTTCCGCCACCAGCTCGACGCCCACGGCGTGGACGTACGCCTCAACACCCCGGTGACAGCGGCCGACCTGGCGAACCACGAGGCTGCCGCGAACTTCGACGAGATCGTCGTCGCCACCGGCGTCAGCCCCCGCACCCCCGACATCCCCGGCATCGACCACCCGAGCGTCGTCGGCTACCTCGACGTACTGCGCGACAACGCGCCCGTCGGCGACCGCGTCGCGATCCTCGGCGCGGGCGGCATCGGCTTCGACGTCGCCGAGTTCCTCACCGACGGCGGCGACAAGGCGAGCGAGGACCCGGCGGCGTACTTCCGCGCCTGGGGCGTCGACACGGACTACCGCACCCCGGGCGGACTGGCCGCACCCGAACGCCCCACCCCTCCCCGCAGCGTCCACCTGCTCCAGCGCAAGGCGACCAAGGTCGGCGCCGGACTCGGCAAGACCACAGGCTGGATCCACCGCACCGAACTCAAGCACCGGGGCGTCACCATGGTCCCGGGCGTCCGGTACGACCGGATCGACGACGCCGGTCTGCATGTCACCGTCGACGGCACCTCGACCGTCCTGCCGGTCGACACCGTCGTCCTGTGCACCGGCCAGGACCCGCGCCGCGACCTGTACGACGCGCTGCTCGCCGCCGGTCGCAGCGTGCACCTGATCGGCGGCGCCGACGTGGCGGCGGAACTGGACGCCAAACGCGCCATCAAGCAGGGCACCGAGGTGGCGGCGGCGCTCTGACACCCGCACAGGTAACTCTCCGCTCCCTAGGATTGAGCCATGTCCCTCCCGCACGCGATCCTCACCGCCCTGCTCGAAAAGCCGTCCTCGGGGCTGGAGTTGACCCGCCGGTTCGACCGGTCGATCGGCTACTTCTGGTCGGCCACGCATCAGCAGATCTATCGCGAGCTGGGAAAACTCGAGGCCGACGGGCACATCCGCGCCCTGCCCACCGAGCAGCCGACCCGCGGGCAGAAGAAGAGCTACGAGGTCCTGCCCGCGGGCCGCGCCGAACTGGCCCGCTGGACCTCCGCGTCCCAGGACCCGAAGCCGTACCGCGACACGATGCTGCTGCGGCTGCGCGCGTCGGCGGTCGTCGGCACCGAGGGCATCGAGGCCGACCTGCGCCGCCATCTCGCCCTGCACCAGAGCCAGTTGGCCGAGTACGAGGAGATCGAGAAGCGCGATTTCCAGCCCGCCCGCGACGCCCCCCAGGACCGCCTGCGGCACCTGGTCCTGCGGGCGGGCATCGACCTGGAGACCTTCTGGACCCAGTGGCTCACGCACGCCCTGGCCGAGTTCGAGCAGCTGCCCGGCGAAAACGGCTGAGCGCCCCGCGCCCGAGGCCGACCTCACCTCGGACACAGGGCGCTCAGGGCACCCAGACCACTCGACTCAGAACACTCAGATCCGGAAAACGTCCAGGAAGGAGCTCCAGAAACCCTTCTTGCGCGGTTCCTGACGGGCCGCCGGAGCCGGGGCCTGCTGCGGCACCGGACGGGGGGCCGGTTCGGCCGCCGGCATCGGCGCCAGGTTGCGCAGGGCCGCGGCCATGCGGGTGGCCGGCGTCGGGCTGAACCGCACCGGGAGTGCGGCGAGCGCGCGGTGGAAGGGGCCCGGACGCCACAGCAGGCTGTCCTGCGGGACCGCGAGGGTCAGGTCGGGCAGCGCGTTGAGGATCCTCTCGATCGCCGTGAGCGCGATGACCTGGGCCGGGTCCTTGGCGGGGCAGGCGTGCGGGCCCGCGCCGAAGGCCAGGTGCGCGCCCTTGCTGGCCACCTGCCGGGCCTCGCTCAGCGCCGGGTCGCTGTTGGCGGCGGCGAAGCTGATGACGACCGGGCTGTTCGCCTCGACCGGTACGCCACCGAGGTCGACATCCTGCAGCGCGTAGTGCGTCGCGTAGTTGGCGATGGGCGGGTTGTTCCACAGCACGTGCTCGATGGCTTCCTCGACCAGCATGCCGCTGCCCCGCTCGGAGGTGCCGTCGGACAGCAGCAGGAGCAGGGCGCTGGCTATCAGGTTGCGCTGGGGTTCCAGGCCCGCGCCCATCGTCACGATCAGCTGGTCCCGCAGCTCCTCGTCGTTGAGGCCCGCCGGGTGCTGGATGAGCCAGGAGGTCACGTCGTCGCCGGGCTCGCGGCGCTTGAGCGTGATCAGCTCCTGGAGGCAGGTGGCGACCTGTTCGATGCCCTTGATGGCGTCGTCCTGGCCGTCGAACATGGCGGCCATGCCGGTGGTGAGGCGGTCGCCGATGTCCGCCGGGCAGCCGAAGATCTTGTTGAACAGCAGGAGCGGGATCAGCTTGGCGTAGTCGTTGAGGAGGTCGGCCCGCCCCCGCTCGCTGAACTGGTCGATCAGGTAGTCGGCGATGGGTTCGACATCCCGCCGGATCCGGCTGATGCTCAGCTTGGCCAGGCTCTCGGTGACGGCCTTGCGCAGCCGCAGGTGCACCGCGCCGTCCGTGAACAGGACGTTGGGCCGGTACATCATCATCGGCAGGACCGGGCTGTCGAGGGAGATACGGCCCTCGTTGAGCGCGGCCCAGCGGCGTGAGTCGCGGGAGAACAGGGTGGTGTTCTGGAGCACCCTGAGGGCCATCTCGTGCTGGACGACGAGCGTGGCGTCCACACCGGGGGCGAGTTCGACGGGTGCCGCCGGGCCGTTGGTGCGCAACTGGTCGTAGATGCGGTGCGGTTCGGCGGCGAAGTCGGCGCCGTGCATGGGGCATCTGGCGGGCGCGCTCGGCGTGGCACCCGCGTGCTGTGTGTCCATGGAGGTTCCTTAGGGTTCCCCACGCCTGGGGGCGGGGGACGGGGGTGAGGAAAAACCTTGTGCGGGGCCCTGTGCCGGATGGTCCGGGCCCCTGGCCGGACCCTCTGTCCGGACCCCCCGTGCGGGGAGGGGACCGACAGAGAGGAACCGGTGCTCAGGCCGCGCGCGTGAGCAGGTGCTGGACGAGGGCGATCAGCGCTCTCGCCGAGGACGTCTGGTCCCGGGCGTCGCAGTAGACGACCGGGGTGTCGGGCAGCAGATCGAGCGCCTCGCGGATCTCGTCCTCGTCGAAGTCGCCGCCCGCCGGGTCGAAGGTGTTGACGGCGATGGCGTACTCCAGGCCGTACTTCTCGACCAGGTCGATCACCGGAAACGTTTCGGCCAGCCGTGACGGGTCGACCAGGAGCAGGGCTCCGAGCGCGCCGCGGGCCATGTCCTCCCACAGCTGCATGAAGCGCTGCTGACCGGGCGTACCGAACAGGTACAGCACCAGTTCGTCGCTCAGCGTGAGCCGTCCGAAGTCCAGCGCGACCGTGGTCGTCTGCTTGTCCGGCGCACCCTTCAGGTCGTCCACGTGGGCGGACGCCTGGGTCATCTTCTCCTCGGTGCGCAGCGGGGCGATCTCCGACAGCGAGCCGATGTACGTGGTCTTGCCCACGGCGAAGTGCCCTACGACAAGGATCTTCGCGGTGGTGGTGACCGCGTCTGAGACGTAGATCGTCTCAGCCGTAGAGCGATTCGAGTCCATGCAGCACCTTTTCGATGATTCCTCTGTCGACGGACTGGGCGCGTGGGGGCGCGGCACGGCGCAGGAGATGACCCTGTTCGAATAAATCTGTCAGCAGGAGTCGGGCGACACCCACCGGCAGCGACAGGTGTGCGGCGACCTCCGCGACGGAGAGGTAGCCACCGCCGCACAGGTCCCAGATGGCCCGTACCTCGGGGCTGGCGCCGAGCGGCACCTCCCGGTCGGGAGCCAGTGTGACCAGGGTGTGCAGGGACAGATCGTCGGCGGTCGGCAGCCGTCGCCCGCCCGTGATGACGTACGAGCGGACGAAGTCGCTGGTGACCGTGACCGGAGCTTCCTCGCCGGGCGCGTTCATGCGTCCGCACCGGCGTTCTGACGCGGCGGGGTGGTCATGGCCTTGCCGAGCGCCCCGACCTGCTGCTGCATCCGGAACGACATGGCCTCCATGTCGACGTCCAGCGCCGCCGACACGGCGAGGTAGGCGCCGCTGCCCGCGGCTATCAGGAAGATCCAGCCGCCGTCGTACTCGATGAGCGTCTGCTTCCACAGACCGAGTCCGAAGCCGACGAAGGGGGCGACGGCCCGGCTCAGGGACTGCATCGAGCTCATGGCGGCGGCGTTGGTCTCCGCCGCGTCGCGCTCGATGTCACTGGACCGCTCCAGCAGGAGGCCGTCGGCCGAGACGAGGATCGCGTGACGGGCGCCGCGCACCTGCAGCACGTCGTTCAGCACCCACGACAGATCGGGATTCACTGGTCCTGTGGTCCTTCCATGGTCGTCGTGTCCCGCCCGAGCAGCGTTCCGCGCTGGAACGCACCGATACGTGAGGCCGTCACCTCTGTGTTGTGCTCCGGCTGGGCCGGTTCCGCCGGCGGTGGCACCACCGCGACCGGGCTGCCGCGCCGCCGCCGCTTGGGCAGGCCGCCCGCCGTCGTCCCGATCGGACGCGGTGGTCCGCCGGGGGTGGCGACCGGGGTCAGCCGCTGCGGGGCGACCGGGACCTCGGCCCTGGGCTCAGCCTCGGCGGCCCTGGGTTCGGGCTCTGGAACGTCCGTCGTCAACAGGTTCTCTGGCAAGAGAATCACCGCCCGTACGCCGCCGTAGGGGGACACCGAATCGACCGACACCTTGAAGCCGTACCGGGTGGCGAGCATCCCGGACACGGCGAAGCCGAACTTCGGCGGGTCGCCGAGGCTCGTGAGGTCGACCGGTGCCTGCGGGGAGAGAAGGACGGTGGCGCGTGCCTTCTCCTCCGTGTTCATACCGAGTCCGGCGTCGTCGACGATCAGGCAGACACCGGTGGGCACTGCCTGGATGTTGACGTCGACGCGGGTGCCGGGCGCGCTGTAGTTGGTGGCGTTGGCCAGCAGTTCGGCGAGGACGACCGCGATGGGCTCGACGGCCCGGCTGGCCACCGTGACGTTCACCTGGGTGTTGATGGTGACGCGGTCGAAGTGCTTGATACGGCCCTGGGCACTGCGGGCCACGTCGTACACGGAGGCGGTGGTCTCGCGTCGGCCGAGCCAGCCGCCGCACAGCACGGCGATGCCCTGGGCACGCCGGCCGAACTGGCTGTTGGTGTGGTCGATCATCATCAGGTCGCCGAGGACCTGTTCGTCGTCGCCGTAACGGCGCTGCGACTTCTCGATGATGAGCTGCTGTTCGTCGGCGAGTACCTGGAGGGTCCGCATCGCGGACTTCAGGACTGCCTTGGTGTCTACCTCCGCGTCCTTGCGCACGGCCGCGAGGTCGCCGGCGTGCTGTGCGTTCAGTTGGGTGTATTCCGCATAGAGGCGGTCGCGTTCACTCTGTGCGGCGTCGCGGGCGCTCTGCAGGTCGTTGCTCTTCCTGCGGAGCGCCATGTTGGTTCTCCGGGCCCGCATCACTGCGACGACCGCAGCGACCAGGACCACGAGCAAGATCCACAGCAGTGGATCCTGGATCAATGACGTCATGAGACTCTCTTCAAGTCGCCTTGCGACAGGAGCAGTTGCAGTCCGATGGGTCCTGGCCCGTAACTAGGGCCCCGCCCGGTGGCGAACCTTACCGGCGGACCAACTCAGCTACTCCTTCGCGATGGGGGCCCTTAGAGACTGTCCCCCGTGCGCGTGGCGCGCCTCAGCCTACTGAAAGTGGGATGATCTTATCAGTCAAGTAACCGTCAAAAAGGTTCCGCTTACGCTTACTTGGAGACCTTCACAAGGGATTCGCGAACGGGCCCACGACGGTCAGGACCCCGACGGCACCCGGACGCGCGGAGGGCCCGCTCCCCGGTTTCCCGGGGAGCGGGCCCTCCGTACGTGCTCTCAGGCGGCGTCGGCGACGCTTGAACCGCCCTCGGCGGGCCGCCAGTAGACGCCCTCGCTGCGCCGCAGGTGCTGCAGGTCCACCAGATAGCGGCGCAGCGTCACATGGTCGATACGGCTCGCGCCCTCGCACCACACCCGCAGCCGCTCGTCGACGAGCCGCTCCGCGTACTCGATGCCGGGCTCGAAGGTCTCCTCGGCGATGTGCCGGAGCACGATCAGCTTCCGGCTCCAGCGGGCGGGCAGCCGCACGAGTGAGCCGTCCTCCCGTACGAAGGTCCGCAACACGTTCTCGATCTGCTGCCGCTCGTACTGCTCTGCTTGCTCGGATGCCATGCCCGCGAGGCTAACGCGTGCACGGACGGCCTCCCACCACTTTTCCCGTCACCTTTTCCCGCCCGCGCTCCGGACCGTTCCCCGGACCGCTCTCCTGATCGCTCTTCGAAAAGGGTGACACCGGGCGGAACGCCGTTACCAGGCGTGAGCGGGCGCGTTGTAGGGGAAGTGCGGGCGCGAGTCGAGCGTCCGCACTCATCGAACCAAAGGAGAACGTGATGTCTCGCATCGCGAAGGCAGCCGTCGCCGCGCTCGGCACCGGTGCCGTGGTGCTCGGCGGTGCCGGTATGGCCACGGCTGACGCCGGTGCCCAGGCCGCGGCCGTCGACTCGCCCGGCGTCCTGTCCGGCAACGTCCTGCAGGTCCCGATCCACGTGCCCGTCAACGTGTGCGGCAACTCGGTCAGCGTGATCGGCCTGCTGAACCCGGCCTTCGGCAACACCTGCGTCAACGTCAGCGACCACGACGGCCACAAGGGCAACCCCGGCCCCGGCGGATACGGCAGCTGACACGCCGTACGGCACACACCGGAAGAGCCCCGACGGACCCACCGTCGGGGCTCTTCCGCATCCGTACCTCATGACCTAGGCGTACCGGTAGATGCCGCTGTGGTCCTCCAGCTCGTCCGGGGTCAGGTCCCACGGCGGCAGTTTCTCGTGCCGGGCGACGACCCGGCCGCGCTGGGGGTCGCCGACCCTTGGCGGCCGGTCGGGCAGATAGCGGGTAGCGGCCCCGTGCCGGAGCTGCCAGCGCGACCAGCACAGGTCGACGAAGGCGTGGTGCAGCCAGAAGACGGGGTCATTGACGGAGGCACCGCCGACCATGTGCCCGCCGACCCAGCGGTGGACGCGGTTGTGGTTGCGCCACGAGCCGGGGCCCCGCCCGCTCCCCCACCCTTCGAGCCTGTTGCGGAACCCCTTCGTGGACGTCGAGTTCCACGGCGACACGTCGTACACGGGATCGGCGAGGGCCGACTCCAGGTCCTGCCGGGTCGGCAGCGCGATCGGCTCCCGGACCCGGCCGAGATCCCGGGTGAGGAACTCGCCGTCGGTGACGCTCTCGTTGATGGTCCAGTCACCCTGGTCGTAGGCGAACGGCCCGGTCATCACCCGCTGGTCCGAGAAGCGCCCGGTACCGCCGAGCAGATCCTCGCTCCAGGGGGACCCGGCGGCCGTCCGGTCCCGGGTCCAGTCCCAGTAGGGCAGCGTCACCGACGGGTCCACGCGCTGCAACGCCTGCTCCAAGTCCAGCAGGAACTGCCGGTGCCAGGGCAGGAAGGACGGCGCCATGTGGGCCGTACGCAGGCCCTTCTCGCCGTCGGAGACGTAGTACTCGATGTGCGTGCGCACGAATTCGTCGTACTCGCCCCGCCGTTTGATCTCCATCAGCGCCCCGACGAACCGCCGCCGCTCACCGCGCGTCAGCGTGCTGACGTCCTTACGCGTGTACGCCATGACCGACCTCTCCCCCGCCGGCGACCGTCAACTGCCGCCCGGGCCCCAGCTCGTCGACGGCGGCGCGGGCCGCCTCCAGGGCCGTGGGGTACGAGCGGTAGTGGTCGACCATGCTCAGATACGTCCCGTCCGCGCGCCGCATCAGATGCAGTGGCCGCCCGTCCACGGTGACGTGCCACCGCCCCTCGCCCGGCGCGCGCATCGCCTGCGCCATGTGGTCGAGGTGATCCGCGCCCCCGGCGTCGGTCTTCAGACCGCGCAGTCGGCGGCCCCGGTACGTCTCGTCGAAGGACGACGCCTCGTCACCGTCCGGCTTCCCCCGGGGCCACGCGGCGGCGACGACCGGGACGACGGCCAGGGCGAGGGCCGACACGCACAGGGCACGCAGCGCCTCCCGCCGCGTCCCGGAACAGGCACGGGGCCCTGCCGGGCCCCGTGGTTCTCTTCTGACGAACAACACTCTCTCCCCATCTCCTCGTTCGGGTTCGTTCGTTTGCGGCGACCGCCCGGAGACCGGGCCCGGCTGTCGACTCCGGGTCCAGAGGGTCCAGTTCGTCAGGTTCCGTGACCGCCCTGGCTACATGGAGCCGAGCCCCAGGACGCCCGTGGGGGACGTCTGCAGCAGCGGGGTCAGTACGGCGGCCTGCGGCTGCTTGAGCATGGGCAGGCCGAACACCTCGGGGTTGGGCGCGGTCAGCGGGGTGTCGACGGACAGGCCGGGGGTCAGGGTCCGCAGGTCGGCCGCGGGGACGCTGACGCCGGCCTCGTCGAAGCCCTTGCCGAGCACCTGCGGCAGCGGCGCCTGGGCCGACAGACCGGGCAGCGCCGCACCCATCGGCACCTGCGGCAGCGCGCTGGCCGGGATCATCTGCCCCTCGACGTACCGCGGCCCCTGGGGCACGCCCGGCGTCAGCAGCGGCAGTTCGCCGCCGACCTTGGGCAGGCTCACGTTGAGGGACTTCTCGACGCCGTCCAGCGGTACGGGTACGGGGACCGTGCCGGCCGCGACGGCGGGGGCCGCGGAGCCCACCGCCGCCGCCACGCCGGTGAGAACAGCGGCGGCAAGGATTCGAGTGGTCGACTTCATGGCAGGTGCGGTCCTTTACAGGAATCGGGGGTGTACGTCCGTATCGCGTAACGATCCTGGGAACCGCATCAGCTCAAGATTCCCCCGAGTGGTGCATTAGTCGTCCGATCAGCCCGGAGGAGCGAACCGGCTCGAACAGCCGGCCCGGCCGTCAGCGCAGGCTGCGGGCCGGGAGGATGACGTGGGCCGCGGCCGTCAGGGTCTCGTCGGCGCCCGCGAATGCGGCCAGCGCCTCCGGCTCGATGGGCTTGCCGGGCTGGCCCTCGGGCCAGGGGCGGGTGGTGAACACCAGGTAGGCGAAGCCCCGTTCGGCGACCGCGGTGAGCCACTCCGGGGGCGGCGTGCACTGGGCGTTGAGCTGCGGCATGTTGACGACGGCCGAACCGGACTCGACGAGCAGGGTTACCGGCAGGCTCGGGCGGGTGGAACCGTCGACGATGTCGCCGCCGACCGGCAGACCGGTGTTGGCGAGGAGCTGCTCGACGGCGACGGTCGAGGCCTCCGGGCCGCCCTCGCCGTCCCCGAGGGAGTAGGCGAGGAGGTAGGGCATGTCGCCGTCGGGGGCCTCACCGCTCCAGGCCATCACGACGAGCGTGCCCAGGTCGGAGATGCGGAAAGGGCGCGTTTCGCTTGAGGTTGAGGTCACCGCGGAACCCTATCGGCGGAATTCGACGGGTCCGGCCGCGTTCTCACTCGACCGGGGGATTTCCCGCCGGTATCCACACGAAAGAGGGACAGGCTTCGAACAGCACGAAGGACCGATTCCGCGCGGCGGAATCGGTCCTTTCGACACTCGTGTCAGCCCTGGAGGGGGAGGCCGCCGAGCAGCCCGCCGCTCGAGTTGAGGGCGGTCGTCGCGCCCTTGACCGTGCTGAGCATCGAGTCCTTGTTCTCGGTGTCGAGCGCGTTCGACTGGTGCTGAAGCGGCTGCAGCTGCTCTACGTCGAGGGGGCCCTTGGTGAGCGTGTTGACGGCGCCGTTGAGGCTGGTGGGCGTGAGGTCGGCGGTCTCGTAGGCGAACGCGGGCGCGGCGACCCCGGCGATGACCATGGAACCGGCAACAACAGCGGCAGCCTTCAGGGACTTCATCGTGTTCCTTTCTTCGGCAACTCATGTCACCAGAGCGAATTCTGTCGCCGTGCCTAACGATCCCTGGTCGCGACGGAAACTCCGTAAGCAGAAAATTTCTGCGGTGCATGTGATTGCGAACACGAATGTGGCTCAGAAGACTGACGCACAAATGGAAATTGACGCCCCGGCAGAAGGGCGGAAGAACACCCGTGGTGCCGACCGGTGGCCCCACCGGTCGGCACCACGGCCGGGACCTAGCGGGTCGGCAGGGGCGACACCGGGACCGGCAGCGGCGGCACCGCCGCCGGCAGCTTCGGCAGCGGCGGCAGGCCCGCCAGTTCCGGCGCCGGCAGGCCGCCGCCGAGCAGGGTGGCGGCGACGAAGCCGACGACACTCGTCAACACGCCGGTGACGGCCGGGACGACGTTGGCGACATCGCCGGACGTGGCCGCCGTGACCAGCGTGTCGACCGACTTCTGGAGCGCGGCGAGCGCGTCCCCCTTGATGTCGAGCGGGCCCTTGGTCGCCCTGGCGTCCTTGACGGGCGCCGGGAGCGTGGAGGCGGCGGGCAGTGCGGGCTTCGCCGGGAGGGCAGGGGCCGTCGGCAGTGCCGGAGCGGTCGGCAGCGCCGGGGTCGTGGGAAGCGCCGGAGCCGCCGGGGCCTCCGGGGTCGCCGGGAGGGAGACCGGCGGAGTGGCCGGGGCCGGCGCCGTGGCCGCGGTGATGGCCGTCTTCACTCCGTCGCCCAGCTTCGTCGCCTCGTCCAGCGGCAGCTGGCCGTTGTCCGCCTTGAGTACGGCGGTCAGGAGATCGGTGACGGGGTTCAGTACGCCGCCCAGGTCGCCCAGCGAATCCACCTGCGCGAGGAGCGCGTCGGCGTTGGGGACGGGTGCCTGTGAAGCCGCGTGACCGCGCTCGCGGGCCGTGTCGCCGTGCGCCGCCAGGGCGGCCGGTGCGCCTATGCCGAGCAGGAGGGTGGCGCAGAGTGCGGTCGACGCGATACGCCGTGCGGGCAGAGCACGCATGGGGAGGATTCCTTTCGGTGAGGGGCTGTCGGATCCACCGTCAGATCCACCGTCACCATTCGCAACCGGTCGCGCACGCAAAGTGACTGTCCGTCGGCAGGGTTCCATGCGTCATCGCTGGTGAGGGCATGTGTCAAGCCCGCCTCGCGAGTTGGCCGCCCGGCCCGCCATTCGGGGCAGCCACCCGGCAAACGCGAACCGGCCGCCCTCCCCGAAGGGAGAGCGGCCGGCAGAAGGGTCCGCGCCGACTTACGTCAGTCGTTGACGCAGGTGTTGCCGAACGCCGGGTTCAGCAGACCGATGATGTTGACGGTGTTGCCGCAGACGTTGACCGGGATGTGGACCGGAACCTGGAGGACGTTGCCCGAGAGGACACCCGGGGAGTGGGCAGCGACGGCGTGCGCGTCGCTGTCGGCGGCGGCGACACCGGCGGTACCCGCCACGGCGGCGACGGCAACGGTGGAAAGGGCGAGGCCCTTCGCGATACGCGACATGGAGAAGTGCTCCTTGGGAGTTGTCACAAACGTCCGGGCGGAAATGCCCAGCGCTGTGTCAACGCGTGGCGCGCCCCCTGGTTGTGCCGCCAATGGGGTGATCCTTCGAATCGTCCGACCGCGCGATTCCGACACAGAAGGCATGTATCACCAATAAATACGCATAGCGGCTAGAGTTACCCACCTTCCGCCAGCCGCCCCAGACCCACCCAAAAGGTCGACCGCCAGCCGTCCAACGGTCCACGACCTCTTTCCCGAAAGGGCAACGCCGGTCATGCGTATCTCCCCGGGTCTTCCGCTGCGCCGTGCGATGGTGAGCGTCTTTGCCCTCGCCGCGATCTGGACTCCGGGAGGTACGTCGACGGCCGCGCCGCC
This sequence comes from Streptomyces sp. NBC_01390, assembly GCF_045040105.1. Classification (NCBI taxonomy): domain Bacteria; kingdom Bacillati; phylum Actinomycetota; class Actinomycetes; order Kitasatosporales; family Streptomycetaceae; genus Streptomyces; species Streptomyces sp. NBC_01390. The sequence continues at coordinate 4,522,446 of NZ_CP109551.1, forward strand.
CGTCGGCGGGGAATCCAAGGAGCCCGCCCAGGAGGCGGTGCGACTCCCGTTCGCCCAGCGCTACCGCGTGCTCCAGCACGGCGGGATCGTCCGCGCGGCCAACGCGTCCATCAGCTGCCGCGCCACCCTCGCGACCTGCGCGGGCATCCGCGGGGGCGAGATCCTCGCGACGGGAACGGGCGGCGGCAGCCGGGCGGCGGTCAACGGTGACCTCGACATGTTCTACGTCGATGTCGACAGCGACCCGAACACCTACAACTCCAGCCGGGCCGAGGTCCGGATGCCGAAGGGCGGCCGGGCCACCTACGCGCGGCTGTACTGGGGCGGCAATCTCAAGGTCGGTGAGCAGAAGCCGCCGAAGGACAACGGGCGGGTGCTGATCGCCGAGCCCGGCGGCCAGTACAAGGAGCTGCTCGCGGACACGGTCGTCGGGCACCGGGTGGCACACGGCGCCGACGCGTACCAGGCCTCCGCCGATGTCACGAAGCTGGTCCGGGAGAGCGGTTCGGGGCTGTACACCGTCGCGCAGCTCAATGTCGCGATGGGGAAGTCGGCGGCCGGGGCATGGGGCGGCTGGACGTTGGTCGTCGCGTACGAGAACGCTGCGGAGCCGCTGCGGCACCTCGCCGTGTGGGACGGGTTCGACGCGCTGCGGGACCGGACGGGTGACGCCCCGTTGGTCCGGTTGGCCGAACTGCCGTTCCCGGCGGGCGCGAACGGACGCGCGGGTCTGGTCGCCTACGACGGAGACCGCGGCAGCGCCGGAGACTCCCTGACAGTGTCGGTCGCGGGGCGTACGACGGCGCTGGGGGACGCGGCCAACCCCCTCGACGACGTGCTGAATTCGACCATCGGCAAGCCCGTCCCGGAGCGCGTTCCGGCGTACACGAACACTCTCGGCTACGACTCGGACGTGTTCGAACTGGATACGGCGCTACGGCGGGGTGGTGACCAGCTGGCCTTCCGGCTCGTTTCCCAGCGGGACGCGGCGTGGGCCGGCGCACTTTTCGTGGCCGTCGACGCCCGGCAGTAGCCGAGGTGCGTCCGGCACCGCCATCCCTGAGCGAGGAAACCGCGCATGCAACTGATCGCACCGGACCCCCGGCCACGGGTCCTGCACGTCACCCAGCCGGTGGACGGCGGGGTGGCCCGGGTCGTGACGGACCTGGCGCGGGCCCAGCTCGCCGCCGGTCTGCACGTAACGGTCGCCTGCCCGGACGGCGGTGACCTCGCCGCGCGACTGAGGGCGCTCGGCGCCGACGTACGCCCCTGGCACGCGACGCGCGCGCCGGGGCCCTCGCTCGTCGGGGAGGTGCGGCGGCTTCGGCGGGTGGTCGGGGAGGTGCGGCCGGATGTCGTGCACGCGCACAGTGCGAAGGCCGGGCTCGCCGCCCGGACGGCGGTACGGGGGCGGGTGGCGACGGTGTTCCAGCCGCACGCCTGGTCGTTCGAGGCGGTCGGCGGCCCCACCGCGGCGCTGGCTCTGAAGTGGGAGCGGTGGGGGGCGCGTTGGGCCTCCCGGGTGGTGTGCGTGAGCGACGCCGAACGGGCGACCGGGGTCCGTGCCGGGATCGCCGGTCAGTGGCGGGTGATCCCGAACGGGATCGACACCGAGCGCTTCCACCCGGCTCCCGTGGACTCCGTACGGGCCGGGATCCCGTTGCTCGCGTCGGTCGATCCGGCCGCTCCGCTGGTCGTGTGCGTGGGGCGGCTGTGCCGGCAGAAGGGGCAGGACGTGCTGCTCCGGGCGTGGGGCGAGGTGGCGCGGCGGGTGCCGGGGGCCCGGCTCGTGCTCGTCGGTGACGGGCCGGACGCCGGGCGGCTGCGGGCTCTCGCCCCCGACTCGGTGCTGTTCGCGGGGGCCGTGGCCGATGCCGTCCCCTGGTACCGGGCCGCCGATCTGGTCGTCCTGCCATCGCGGTGGGAGGGCATGGCGCTGGCGCCGCTGGAGGCGATGGCTTGTGGGCGTCCGGTCGTCGTCACCGACGTGGACGGCGGGCGCGAGAGTCTGCCCGCCGCTCTCGCACCGCGCTGTCTGGTACCGGCCGAGGACCCCGCCGCGCTCGCCGGGACCGTCTCCGAACTGCTGCTCGATCCCCCGCTGCGTGAGTCGCTGGGGCAGCTGGGGCGTCGGCACATCCTGTCCGCGCACGACGTACGGCACACCGCCGAGGCCGTCGCGGGCGTGTACCGCGAGCTGATCACCGCGCACGCCGTGCGGCCCGTGCGCGCCGAGTACAGGGAGTCCATCCACTCGTGACTGCGGAAAGTACCGTCCCTTCCCCCGGCGGAGGGCCGCGGGAGCACAGGTTCTCGACAGTGTCGGCCGTCTCGGTCATCCCGCCCCGTGAGTCGGTCGGCGGCTTCAGATTCCCGGCCGGCCGGCGTCCCGCGCTCCGGCCGGCCTCCCCGCTGCCGCTGCTCGCCGCGGACGGCACCGCCGCCCTGCTCGGCGTCCTGGCGCTCACCGGACCGCAGCGCCACCCGGTCATCGTCGGCGCGCTGCTGATCGGTGTGGTCGCGCTGAACGCGCGGGCCTCGCTGTACCGGCCGGAGTCCGTGCCGGCGTTCCTCGACGAACTGCCCGCCGTCTGTGGCCGGATCGCGCTGGGCTGGCTGGCCCTCGCGGCCCTGGTCGGGGCGATCGAGCCCGTCGACCCGCTGTCCGCGAAAACCCTCGTCCTGGGCTGGGCGGTACAGACGGCGGCGAGTGCGGCGGGCCGCGCGACCATCCACTGGCGGCGGCGCCGGGCACTGCTGCGGCGCCCGCACACCGCCCTCGTCATCGGACCGGCCGGCACCGCCCGGCGGGTGGCCACCGCGTTCCTGCGCCACCCGGCGTGCGGAGTACGGCCGGTGGGACTGGTCACCGACCATCCGGACGGCGTGGGGGGCCTGCCCGTGCTGACCACCGGCGAGGAGGTCCAGCGGGCGCTGATCCAGAACGGCGTACGCGCCGTGCTGACCGTCCATCCCTCCGTACGGGCCGAACAGGGGCCCCTGCTGCGGGCGTTGGCCGAGTCGGGCTGCACGCTGTGGGAGATCGACGCCGAGTCGCCCTCGTACGAGAGCGCGGAGCGGCTCGCCGGGTTCTCCTGCCGGCGGCTCGCCATGGGCCCCGACCGGCCGGGCAGCCTCGGCAAACGGCTGCTCGACGTGACGGTCTCCGGGACGCTGCTGCTGCTGTTCTCGCCGCTGCTGCTGCTCTGCGCGGTGGTGCTGCGGCTGACCGGCGGGCGGGGCGTCGTCTTCCGGCAGGAGCGCATCGGCAAGGACGGGCGGCCCTTCACCCTCCTCAAGTTCCGCACCCACCGCCCGGCGAACGAGATGGAGGCGGCGACCCGCTGGAGCGTCGCCGACGAGCAGCGCATGAACTGGTTCTGCCGTCTCCTGCGCCGCACCTCGATGGACGAGCTCCTCCAGCTGTGGAACGTCCTCTGGGGCGATATGAGCCTGGTCGGGCCGAGGCCCGAACGCCCGTACTTCGTGGGCAAGTTCAGCCAGACCTATCCCGGCTACGCGGCCCGCCACCGGATGCAGACCGGGATCACCGGGCTCGCCCAGATCCACGGGCTGCGCGGGGACACCTCGATCGAGGACCGCTGCCGGTTCGACAACGCCTACATCGACAACTGGTCGCTGTGGCAGGACATCTGCATCCTGCTCCGCACCGCCGCCACGCTCGTCCGCCCGACAGGAAGTTGAGCGCAGTGAGCCACAGCCCCGCGCTGCCATTGCCGCGCCGAGTGCCCTTCGCACACCTCGCGTCGTTCGCTCCGCTCCTGCCCGTGCTCCTGGTGGTCGCCCTGCTCGCCCTGCCGGCCGCGCAGGGCACCGACGGCGGGGCGACCCCGGCCGACGCCGTCTCCGGGCTGGTGGTCCTGTACTGCGCGATCCGGCTCGTACGGGAGCGGCGGCGCCCTCTGTCCCGTACGGCGGCCGTGGTGCTCGGGCTGCCGGTGGTCGGGCTCGCGGTCGCGGCCGTCGGGGCCTCCTCGCCGGCGGCCGGGATCGGGGGCCTGGGGCGCTACCTCCAGATCTTCGTCCTGGTCCCGGCAGCTGTGGTGCTGCTCATCCGGGACAAGCGCGACTTCCGGGTGCTGGCCTGGGCGTTCGTCGCCTTCGCCCTGTTCCAGGGGGCGGTCGGGGTGCACCAGTTCGTGACCGGGACCGGCGCCTCCTACCAGGGCGAGGAGATCCGCGCGGTGGGCACCTTCGGGCCCGCCGACGTGATGGGCATGGCGACCGTGGTGGCCTTCGGGCTGATGTGCGCGCTGGCACTGGCCCTGGGGTCGGCCGACGCCCGGCAGCGGGCCGTTGCCGCCGGCTGCGCCCTGGCGCTCCTCGCCCCGCTCGCCCTGTCCTTCAGCCGGGGCGCCTGGATCGCCACGGCGGCGGCCTGCGCAGTGCAGTTGATGCTGGCCGGGATGCGGCGCGCACTGAAGGTGGGCGCCGTGGTGGCCGCCACGGCCGTGATCCTCGTCGGCGGCCTCGGCCTCGGCTCGGCGATGCTCCAGGAGCGGATCAGCAGCATCACCCAGGTCACCGACGCCCCCGACCAGTCGGTCACCGACCGGTACACGATGTGGGCGGCGGCCACCGACATGTGGAGCGAACACCCGCTCACCGGCGTCGGGTTGAAGGGCTTCCCCGAACACCGCGACGGACACGCCTCGTTGGCCCTGTCCTCGGGCAGCGACACGGAGGGCGCGGGCGCCGCGTTCCGCAGGCAGCCGCTGCTGTCCCCGCACAACATGTACTTGCTGGTGCTGAGCGAGCAGGGGCTCGTCGGGCTGCTGGCCCTCGGGGGCAGCTGGCTGGCGCTGCTGGTGTGCGGCCTGCGGGGGCTGGCGCGGACCCGGCGGTGGACGTCCGGTAGCGGGCTCGACTGCGCCCTCGTCGCCTGCGGGCTGCTGATCTGGCAGTTGATCGACTTCCTGTACGCCGACATCGGCGGACCCGCGACCGTACTGACCGCCGTCCTCTTCGGGCTCGTCGCCTGGTGGGCCCTCGTCGGCAGCGACGACGTCCCCGAGGCCTCCGCACGATGAACGCGACGCCGCCTCGGGCCGAGGGAGAGACCAGGGTGACGCTGCCCGCGGCACGCGCCGCTGCGCCGGTCCCGAAGGGCAGCAGAGACGGGGACGGAGACGGAGGGGATCACGACGCCGGCGGTGATCCCGCCGAACTCGCCCCTGTTTCACGGAAGTTCCTTGCCCAGGCCACGCTCATCACCGCCGTGCTCTCGGTCGCGGGGGCCCTGCTCGGGCTGGTCCGGGACCAGTCGCTGGCCCGCCTGTTCGGGGCCGGCAGTGACACGGACGCCTTCCTGGTCGCGTGGACCGTGCCGGAGTTCGCGTCGACGCTACTCATCGAGGACGGGCTGGCCTTCATCCTCATCCCGGCGTTCAGCATGGCGCTGGCCCGGCGCGCCCACGGTGCCCCGGGCGACCCGGTGCGGGCGCTGGTCGCCACGACGCTGCCCCGGCTCACGCTCGCTTTCGCGGCGGTCGGCGCGCTGCTCATCGCCACCGCTCCCTACCTGGTGGAGGCGCTCGCCCCAGGCCTGCCCGACCCGTCGCTCGCCGTGGACTGCACCCGCCTCACCGCCACCTGCGTCCTCAGCTTCGGCCTCGCCGGGTACTGCAGCGCGGCCCTGCGCGCACACCGGCGGTTCCTGGCCCCGGCGGCGATCTACGTGGCCTACAACACCGGCATCATCGCGGCGATGTTCGTGCTGGGCCCGAGCGTGGGGGTGCGCTCGGCGGCGGTCGGGGTGGCGGTCGGCGGCGCGCTGATGGTCGTCACCCAGCTGCCCTCCGTGCTACGGCAGTTGCGGCGCCGCCGGTCGGCCGTGCCGGACGAGGTCGGGGTGGAGGAGACGTCCGCGGCGCCGATGGCGTTCGCGCTCGTCGCGCCGGTGCTGCTCTTCGCGCTGACCCGGCAGTCGCAGGTGCTCGTCGAGCGGTTCCTCGCCTCCACCCTTCCCGCCGGGGCCATCTCGCACCTGAACTACGCGCAGAAGGTGGCGCAGATCCCGATGACGCTGTCGCTGATGCTGTGCACGGTCACCTTCCCGGTGGTCGCGCGGGCCATCGCGGAGGGCGACACCGAGCGGGCCCGCAGCCGGGTGGAGCGGGATCTCGCGCTGGCCGCCTGGGTGGTGCTGCTGGGCGCGGGCACGGTGATCGCCTGTGCGCCGCAGATCATCGAAGTCCTCTTCCAACGCGGTGCGTTCACCGCCGCGGACACCGAGGCGACCGCCGCCGTGATGCGGGTGTACGCGCTCGGGCTGCTCGGACACACCCTGGTCGGCGCGCTCATCCGCTCGTACTTCTCCTCCAACCGGCCCACCTGGTACCCGTTGGCCGCGATGACCGCGGGCATCATCACGACCTCGTGGATCGGGGCCTGGACGGTCGGTCCGTGGGGTGTCTGCGGGATCGCCGCGGCCAACGCCGCCGGGATCACGCTGTCGGCGGCGCTGCTGCTGTACGGGATGGGCCCGCGCAGTGTGCCGATCCGGACCCGGCACGTGCTCGTCGAGCTGAGCAAGCCGGTGCGCGCGGCGCTGTGCGCGACGGCCGCCGGGGCGTTCGTGACCAGCCGGATCGACGGGCCGGTGGCGGGACTCGCCGCCGGTACGGCGACCGTGGCCGTCGTCTACTTCCTGCTCGGCCGGCTCATGCGGGCCCAGGCCGTGCAGAGCTTCGTCCTCGCACTCCGTTCCGCACGCTCCATGACCCGGAGGCTTCCGTATGTCCGCAAGCGCACCCGCGCCCACGCCCGCCCCCGTCCCAGCCGTCGCGACCGGGTCCGCTGACCGCGCCCGAAGAGCCGCCCGCGCCGGTTCCGTCCCCTGGGTGGCGATGTACCACTCGGTGGGCGACTGCTCGGACGACCCGTACCGCGTCACGGTCACGCCCGAGCGTCTCGACGCCCAGCTGAGGTGGCTGCACCGACGCGGGCTGCGGGGTGTGGGCGTGGCCGAGCTGCTCGCCGCCCGTTCCCGGGGCGAGGGACGCGGGCTCGTCGGGCTCACCTTCGACGACGGATACGCCGACTTCGTCACCAACGCCCTTCCCGTACTGAGGCGTTGGAAGTGCGGCGCCACCCTGTTCGTGCTGCCGGGACGGCTCGGCGGGGAGAACGCCTGGGATCCGCTGGGCCCGCGCAAGCCGCTGCTGACGGCGGACGGTATCCGTGCCGTCGCCGGGGCCGGGATCGAGCTCGGCTCGCACGGGCTGACGCACGTCGACCTGACGAAGGCGGACGACGAGCTGCTGCGCGCCGAGGTCACCGAAAGCAGAGCGCTGCTCGCGGAGTTGAGCGGCGCTCCGGTCGCGGGGTTCTGCTATCCGTACGGGACGGTCGACCAGCGGGCCGCCGATGCCGTACGGGCGGCCGGGTACGGATACGGCTGCGCGATCGACCCCGGGCAGCTGGGCAGCGTCCATACCCTCCCCCGCGTCCACATCGGCGAGAACGACACCGCCGTACGCCTCCAGCTCAAGTACCGGCTGCACCGGTTGCGGCGCCGACCGGTCGAGGGAGTGTGACGGCGGTGAAGGCACTGCACATCATCACCGGCCTCGGAGTCGGCGGCGCCGAGCAGCAACTGCGGTTGCTGCTGCGGCACTTGCCGGTCGACTGCGATGTCGTGACGCTCACCAACCCGGGCTCGGTCGCCGACGGTCTGGTCGCCGACGGCGTCCGGGTCGTCCACCTCGGCATGGCCGGCAACCGGGATCTCGCCGCCCTGCCCCGTCTGGTCGACGTCATCCGCTCGGGCGGCTACGACCTCGTGCACACCCACCTCTACCGGGCCTGCGTCTACGGCAGGATCGCCGCGCGGCTCGCGGGCGTACGGGCGATCGTCGCCACCGAACACTCCCTGGGCGACTCCCAGATGGAGGGGCGGCGGCTCACCGCCGGGGTCCGTGCGCTGTATCTCGCCGGTGAGCGGCTCGGCCGTACCACCGTCGCCGTGTCCCCCACGGTCGCGGAGCGGCTCCGCCGCTGGGGTGTACCCGCGCCGCGAATCGAGGTCGTCCCCAACGGCATCGACCTGGCCCGCTTCCGCTTCGACCCGGACGCCCGCCGCCGCACCCGCGAACAGCTCGGGCTGCCCGAGGGTGCGTACGTCGTCGGCGGCATCGGCCGGCTCGCGCCGGGCAAGCGCTTCGGTGACGTCATCGAAGCCCTGGCCCAACTCCCGGGCGACTACTGGCTGTTGCTCGTCGGCGGCGGCCCAGAGGAGCACGCGCTGCGGCGCACCGCGCGCGAGGCCGGCGTGGCCGACCGGGTGCTGTTCACCGGCGAGCGGCCCTGCGTACCGGACGGCACCCCCGGCCCCGATCTGCCCTCCCTCACCTCCGCGATGGACGTCCTCGCCTCGCCGTGCCCGGAGGAGGCCTTCGGCCTCGCGGTCGTGGAGGCACTGGCCGCCGGGCTGCCCGTCCGGTACGTCTCCTGCCCGGCGGTCGAGGACCTGCCCCCGGAGGCCGCCGAGAACGCCCGGCGCGTACCCGGGGGCGCGGACTCCTTCGCGCGCGCCCTCGCCGAGGCCCGCGCGCTGGGCCCACGGGACCGCACGCCTCCCGCGGCGGCCCACCACTACGACATCACCCGCAGCGCCGCCCAGCTCATGAACGTGTACGCGGCGACCGCTCCTGCCCTCAACCCGTCCCCGTCATCCCAGGGAGCCCCATCCTCATGACCGAGAACGCCAGCAGAGTCCCCCACCTCACCCCCCGCTCGCGCACCCGCGCCCTGCCCCCCTGGTCCCTCCTCGTGGCCGGCGCGGTACTCGGCGGCCTCCTCGGCGGCGCGTACGGCACCCTCAAGGCGCCCACCTACACGGCCACCAGCTACGTCGTCGCCGTCCCGACCGAGAAGTCCGACCCGGCGTCCGCGCTCGGTTTCGCCCAGGCCTACGGCCGGGTCGCCACGCAGCTCGCGGTGCTCGGGGACGCCCAGGTGTGGGCGGGCGTGCCGGTGTCGACGCTGCGGTCGAGCGTGCAGACGGCGACCTCGCCGGACGCGCCCATGGTCGCCGTCTCGGCCACCTCCACGCGCCGCGACCTCGCCGCCGACATGGCGAACGCCGTGGCCCGCTCTCTGACCCGGCACGCCAACGACACCAAGCAGTCCACGCACGTGGAGCTGCTCCAGTTCTCGCGCGCGGTCAAGCCGGCCGAGCCGTCCTCGGCCCCGGCCGCGGTGACCGGGCTGGTCGGCGCGAGCGCGGGCGGGCTGCTCGGCGGACTGGTGCTGTTGGTACGGCCCCGGCGACGCACGGAGGAACCGGCACTCGCCGCCTCCGTACCGGGCCCGGCCGTCGCCGCCGACGCACATGGCCAGCTGTGACGGTCACGGCCACGGGCGCCCTGCGCACCGAAGTCGTCAGCGACGAGACCGCTTTCGCCGAACTCGCCCCGGCCTGGGGGAGGTTGTACCGGCGGTGCGGCGCGGCGACCCCGTTCCAGAGCCATGCCTGGCTGCACTCGTGGTGGCTGTCGTACGGCGTCCCGGGCCGGCTGCGGATCGTCGTGGTCCGCGATCCGGAGGGCGAACTCCTCGCCGCCGCCCCGCTGATGCGCGTACACCGCCCGCTGCCCGCGCTCGTGCCGCTCGGCGGCGCGATCTCCGACTACGGTGACGTGCTCCTCGACGACGAGACTGCCGACGAGGCCGCCGCCGCCCTGGCCGAGGGCCTGTCCGCCGCCGCCCGTACCGCGCTGATCGACCTCCGCGAGGTCCGGCCGGGCGGCGCGGCGGAACGCGTGTACGAGCGCTGGCGTGGTCCGCGCCGCCAGGTCAGGGACTCCGTGTGTCTGGAGCTGCCCGCCGTCTCGATGGACGGCCTGGTCTCCCGCCTCCCCTCCTCGAAGGCCCAGCGGGTCCGCGCCAAGCTGCGCAAGCTGACCGCGCTCGGCGTCGAGCGCCGCGTCGTACGCCCCGACGAGGTCGACGCGGCCCTGGCCCGTCTGCTCGAACTGCACCAACTCCAGTGGCAGGGACGGAAGGTGACGTCGGAGCATCTCCAGCCCCGGTTCCGTGAGCACCTCGCCCGGTCGGTCGGGCCGATGGTGCGCTCCGGGGACGCAGTGGTCACCGAGTTCCGCCTCGACGACAGTGTGGTCGCCGTCGATCTGACGCTGCTGTCCGGGCGCCTCGCGGGCGGCTATCTGTACGGCGCCCATCCGGGCCTGCGGAAACGGAAGGCGGACGTCGCCGTGATGCTGCTCGACGCCTGCGCCCAGCACACCGGGTCCGGCGAACACGCCACGCTGAGCCTGCTGCGCGGTGACGAGCCGTACAAGCACCACTGGCGCCCCGAACCCGTCGTCAACCAACGGCTGTTGCTGGCCCGGCGGCTGACGGCACCGCTGATGTCGGCGGTCGTCTGCGATGTCGCCGCCCGCAGCCGGGGCAAGGAACTCCTGCGCCGGCTGCGGGAACGCGACGGAAACGGAACCGGTAACAGAAACAGCGGCGACGACGGTGGCGGCGGATCGTGAACGACCCGCCGCCACCGGGCGGTCACCGGTTGCGCGAGAACCAGTCGAACTTCAGGCAGAGCTTCCCGCCCATCCAGTACTCCACCCAGTCGCCCAGGTCCAGCGGCGAGCAGTTGGGCGGCGGCAGCGGCACGGGCGGGGTGACCGGGTCCGTGGGCTTCGGCGGCTCGGGGGTCGGTACCGGCGTCGGCACCGGCGGCACCGGTGTCGGCACAGTCGGCTCGGTGTCCTTACGGCCCGTCAGGATCTGGCGGTACACCTCGGACGCCTTCGGATTGCTCCCGCACTGCCACACGCCGTGCGGGCAGTAGTCGGTCAGCGTGTTGTACAGCGGCTTGTGCTCGTCCATCCACGCGAGCATGCGCCGCATGTACTCCGGATTGTCGCCGTTACGGAACAGTCCCCATTCCGGATAGGAAATGGGCTTTCCGTGCGCCTTGGCGAAATCCACATGCGCCTGAAGTCCGTACGGTTCGCTCACCTGCTCGTCGAATGACAGTCCCCGGGGCTGGTCATAGGCGTCCATGCCGATGATGTCGACCGTGTCGTCCCCCGGATAGCACTGCGTCCAGGCAATGGCGTCCTTGCCCCGGGTCGGATTGAAATCGAACCGGAATTTCTGGCCCGGCACCGCCCGCATGGTGGTGACGATCCTGTTCCAGTACCTCTTCCAGGCCTCCGGGTCCGGCCCGCAGCGATGGGTGTACGTGATGCCGTTCATCTCCCAGCCGAGCACGATCACCGTGTCCGGGATCTTCAGCTCGACCAGCCGCTCGGCCAGGGCGCGGAAGTGGTGATCGTAGAGACCGGCCGCGCCGCGCCTCAGCTGCACCTGGACCTGACGATTGGAGAGGCCTTCCTCGTTGCGCTCCTGCATGGGCACGTTGAGGACGAACAGCCGGTCCTCCTCGGCCCGCCGCCAGTCCGCCCACACGTCGAGGAATCCGGGCGACCCCTCGATGTTGCTCCACCGGTCACCCGGCAGGTAGGTGTGCCCGACCTTGAGATCGGCACCGCCCAGCCAGCGGCTGAGCTCGGCGATCCTGGCCGCGCCCCGGGCGCCGTCGTAGTCGACGTAGGCGCCGAAGGCCGGGAGCCGGGGCGGTTCCGGGGGCTCGGGGGGCTGCGGCAGCTCCGGGTTGGGGGGGTCGGGAGCCACCGGGGGTTCGGGGGTCACGGGCGCGATCGGCGCCACGACCCCGGTGGGCGGTGCCGGCTGCGTGACCGTGTCCGGTGCGGGGACGGGAGGATCGGCCACCCCCGCGCCCACGGCGTGTCCCGGCCCCGTTGCCAGGACGGCCGACGCGGCGACCGCGGCCGCCAGGAACGCCAGCCGTCCGGTGCGGGCCCGTCGCTTGTGTGGGGCCATGCCTGCTCCTTCCTCCACGCGCGTACTCCCTGTTCTCACACTGCCTGTTTTCGCACTGCTTTCCGCACTGCCTGTTCTCGTCCTGTCTTTTCACCTACTGACACTCAGTCATATGAGTATGAATTCCGCCACCGCGCTTGAGACTTTCGAGTGTTCCGCTCGCCCGCACGAGTGAACCGACCCGAAGGAAACCCGAAAACACATGTCCGTGTCGCTGCTTGACACCCGCGTCCCCGCCGTCCTGGTGCGGACCGACCGGAATCCCTTTCACCACGGAACACTGGGCGCCGTACGCTCACTCGGCCGGGCGGGCGTCGACGTCCACCTGATCGCCGACGTCGCCGGAAGTCCCGTACGCAGATCCCGCTTCGTACGCCAACTGCATCCGCCGCCGCCCGGCGCCGCCCCCGCCGACATCGCCCGCACCCTGCTGCGGGTCGCCTCCCAGATCGCGCGGCCCGCCGTGCTGATCCCGCTCGACGACGCGAGCGCCGTCGCGGTGGGCCGCGCCCGGGCCGAGCTGGCGCCCGCCTTTCTGCTGCCGGAGCAGCCCGGCGCGCTGGCCGAACGGGTGGCCGACAAAGCCGAACTGGCCGCCCTGTGCGCGGCCGTGGACGTACCGCACCCGCTGACACTGATCCCGGACAGCGCGGCCGACGCCGCCGCCACCGCCTGGCACCTCGGGCTTCCAGCCGTGGCGAAGTGGAGCCGGCCCTGGCTGCTTCCGCCCGACAGCGACCTGCGCAGCACGGTCGTCGTGCGCTCGGCCCGGCAGGCACGCGAGCTGTATCTGCGGACGGAGGAGGCGGGCAGCCGACTGCTGCTCCAGGCGTTCCTGCCCCCGGGCCCCGACCTCGACTGGTTCTGCCACGGCTACGCCGACCGCACCGGGACCGTGCGCGGCGGCGGCCCCGGCCGCAAGCTGCACGCCTGGCCGCGCGGCGCCGGGCTGACCGCGGTGGGCCACTGGACGCCGAACGCGTCGGTGCAGGCGCTCACCGAACGCCTGATCGGCGAACTCGGCTACCGGGGCATCTTCGACCTCGACTTCCGCCGCTGCGCCACGACCGGCGCCTACCACCTGCTCGACTTCAACCCGCGCCCCGGCGCCCAGTTCCGGCTCTTCACCGACTCGGCCGGATTGGACGTCGTACGCGCCCAGCACCTCGACCTGACCCACCGTCCGCTGCCCGAGGGGGTGGCCCGGCCCGGGCGAGCGTTCGTGGTCGAGAACTACGCGCCGTTCAGCGCACTGCGTCCGGCCCCGGCCGGCCGCGAACTGGCCTGGCACGCCCCGGACGACCTCGCGCCCGGCTGGGCGATGTGGGCCCTGTGGGCCCGGCACGCCGCCCGCCGGCTGCCGACCCGGCTGCGCCGGCTGTGCGAGCGCCCCGGACCGGACGACCCCCGGGCCCGCGTGGTCCGGCAGGCGGTGGCCGACGCGCCGCAGCCGGTGACCGACAGCTCCCTGGCCGACAACTCCCTGACAGACGACGAGAAAGCGAAGAGTTACTGATGTACGACCTGCTGGTGGTGGGCGCGGGCCCCTACGGCCTGTCCATCGCCTCCCACGCCGCCGGCGCCGGGCTGCGGCTGCGCGTCCTCGGCCGGCCCATGGCCTCGTGGCGCGACCACATGCCCCGGGGCATGTACCTCAAGTCGGAGCCGTGGGCGTCGAACCTGTCCGACCCCGACGACCGCTGGCGCCTGGACACGTACTGCGCCGGTCAGGGCGTCGAGGCACGGCACGGGCAGCCGATCCCGCTGGAGATGTTCGCCGCGTACGGCCAGTGGTTCGCCCGCAACGCCGTCCCCGAGGTCGACGAACGGACGGTGACCCGGGTGACGCCCGTCGCCGGGGGCTTCGAGGCGGTGGCGGAGGACGGCGAGACGGTGCGCGCCCGGACCGTCGCCCTGGCCGTCGGTGTCCTGCCCTTCGTCGAGATCCCCGGCGCGCTGCGCGGCCTCGGCCCCGACCTGGTCTCGCACAGCAGCCACCACAGCGACCTCGACCGCTTCCGGGGCCGGGACGTCACGGTGATCGGCGGTGGCCAGGCAGCCCTGGAGACGGCCGCACTGCTCGCCGAACAGGGAACGCGGGTAAGGGTGTTGGCCCGTGCGGAGCAGCTGAACTGGAACGACGTACCGCCGCCGTGGGAGCGCCCCTGGTGGCGCTCGGCCCGCGCCCCGCACAGCGGCCTGGGCTGCGGCTGGCGCAACTGGTTCTACGCGGAACGCCCCGGCCTCTTCCACCGCCTCCCGGAACCGACCCGCGCCCGGATCGCCGCCACGGCCCTGGGCCCGGCGGGCGCCTGGTGGGTCCGCGACCGCGTGGAACCGGCGGTGGAGGTGCTCGTCGGCCAGGAGGTGGCGAACGCAAGGGAGTTGACTGGTTCCGGCGGCGGCGTACGGCTGGACACGGTCACCCGGTCCGGCGAGCGGCGCTCCCTGGAGACCGAACACGTCATCGCGGCAACGGGGTTCAGGGCGACCTGCGACCGGCTGAGCCTGCTGCACCCCCGACTCGGCGGCAGCCTGGCTGCGTTGGGAGACGGTTCCCCGGCGGTCGGGCAACACTTCGAGTCCTCGTACCCCGGCCTGTTCCTGGCGGGCCTGGTGACGGCGTCCGGCTTCGGCCCGGCGATGCGCTTCGTACACGGCGCGACATTCACCGCGGAGACGCTCGTACGAGGGGTACGGCGCCGGCTGCGGGCGGGCGCCCCGACCGGCAGGGCGACGGTGCCGGGGCAGGGGCGGCGCGAGGGGGTTCGCTCCGCGCGGTAGCGGTTCGTTGCCCCGACCCCGGTGAGGGTGAGGGCTGGTCGCGCCCGGGCCGGTACGGCCACGCGCCCCTTGCGGGGCGCGTGGCTCGTCCGGGCGCCTGGGTCCTACCCGCGCCTCACTCGTGGGCGCCGGGCTCCCCACGCCTGCCCCGGCGGTACAGGACGACACCACCGGCGATCAGCGCGACGCTGACGGCCGAGGCCGCGATCAACTCCTCATGACTACCGGTCGGCGGCAGATGCGGCGGCTTCGTCGGCGGGTGGACGGGGGGCGTGGTCGTCGGCGGGCCCGTGGGGGGCTTGGTCGGGGGCTTAGTGGGGGGCTTCGTCGGGGGCTTCGTGGGCGGCTTGGTCGGCGGCTTCGTGGGGGGCTTCGTCGGCGGCTTCGTCGGCGGCTTCGTGGGGGGCTTCGTCGGCGGCTTCGTCGGCGGCTTGGTCGGCGGCTTCGTCGGGGGCTTCGTCGGGGGCTTCGTCGGCGGCTTCGTGGGCGGCTTCGTCGGGGGCTTCGTCGGCGGCTTCGTGGGCGGCTTGGTCGGAGGCTTCGTGGGCGGCTTCGTCGGAGGCTTGGTGGGCGGCTTCGTCGGGGGCTTCGTGGGCGGCTTCGTGGGGGGCTTGGTCGGAGGCTTGGTCGGCGGCTTCGTGGGCGGCTTCGTCGACGGGGTGTCGCCGTAGCCGCCGGGCGGCGTGTCGCCGTAGCCGTTCCCGTGACCGTTGCTGTTCCCGTGCCCGTGCCCGTGCCCGTTGCTGTTGCTGTTGCCGTGCCCGTGCCCGTGCCCGTGCCCGTGCCCGTGCCCGTTGCTGTTGCTGTTGCTGTTGCCGTGCCCGTAGCCGGGGTCGTCATGTGGGGTGCCCGGGGCTCCGTGTGAACCGGAGCTCTTTGCCGTCCCGCCCGCGTCCGCGTCCGCGAGGGCGGTGATGCCGTACAGGGACAAGATGCTCGTCGCGGCGGCCGCCACGACCATCCCCCTGCTCAGAGGCTGTCGCATTCTGATTATCTTCCTGCTGGGAGAGGTGAGAAAAAGCCGGCCTTGGCACCGAAAGGTTTTCCAAGACCGGCCCAGACACCGCCTAACGGCTGGTGCTATACGTCAGTCGTTGATGCAGGTGTTGCCGATCGCCGGGTTCAGCAGCGCGATGATGTTGATCGAGTTTCCGCACACGTTGATCGGAACGTGGATGGGAACCTGGATCACGTTGCCGGAGAGCACACCCGGGGAGTTGGCGGCGAAGCCCTCGGCCTCGGCGTCCGCGAAGGCCGGGACGGCCATTCCGAGCGCCATGATCGCGCCGGCGATGACAGCAACGCTCTTCTTCATGAAGTTTCCCTTCTCTGCGGTCATGCCCTGTGTCGGCCGAAGGCCGAGCGAGCGCAACATGGACGGCTCGCACCATGACCGGCAGTTGTAAAACGAGAGATAGACAGCCGAAGAAACTACGGAACGTGGTCCCACGGTTAATTCACTCGAACGCCCCGAAGCGCCAGAAAACCCAATGCACACGAATGGCTGAAGAAATGCGGCCAGACAACGAAACGCGGACAGCCCCCACACCGTGTGCGGAGGCTGTCCGAGCTGCGTTTACGAGTGACCGGACGACCGTTGACGACGTGTCAGCCGGTCGCGGCAGGTCAGTTGTTGCCGATGCCGTTGCTGGACAGGACCGGGATGTCGCTGAGGATGTGCGACAGGGGCTCGTCGCCCTTGGCCTGCGTCGAGTTCTCGGCGCACTGCTGGTTCTGCGGCGCGGACAGGATCGGAATGTCCTGAACGGCGATCGGCACCGCGCCGACGATGGAACCGGCGTTGACCTTGACGGGCAGACCGATACAGAGCTTGTTGAGCGTGCCCTGCGCGAGGCTCATCTGAGGGCTCATGTCGCCCTTGGTCAGGGAGTTGCCGAACTTCGAGACCGCCCCGTTCCCGCTGACGGACGTCGTGCCGCCGTCGTCCGCTGTGGCAAGCGCCTGAGGGGCGGCCGCCGCCGAGATTCCGACGACAGATACCGCTACCGCCGCCGCGGCCATTGCCTTCTTCAGCATTTTGCTTTCCTTTCCTGGCAGAGACACATGTTCCTGCTCTCGCATCAACCGGATGTGCGGGGATTGGTTTCGCCTCTTCACCCGATTGGCCCGCTCCAGGCCCCCTCGGGGAACAGCGCTCTCTATGGGCCATCGGAGTGAACCGGAGCAACTATGCGCGCTCAAGGCAGTTGATCAGAGCGCTCCGGTGGACGGGGTTTCTTCCGAAGGGACACAGCAAGTGATCAAGAAGGTTATGGCTGCCGCCGCAGTCGCCGCTTCCGTCATCGGTGCCTCCGCTGCGGTCGCGCCGCAGGCCATGGCGACCGCCAACGACGGTGGCACGACCTCCATCAGCGGCAACGGCGCCACCCAGAAGTACGGCAACTCGGCCACGTACGGCAACATGAGCCCCCAGATGGCGCTCATCCAGGGCTCCCTCAACAAGCCCTGCATCGGCCTGCCCGCCAAGATCAACGCCGGTTCCGTTCTTGGCGCCGTGCCGATCGCCGTCCAGGACATCCCGATCCTGTCGGCCCCGCAGAACCAGCAGTGTGTCGAGAACTCGACGCAGGCCAAGGGTGACGAGCCCCTGTCGCACATCCTCAGCGACATCCCGATCCTGTCCAGCAACGGCCTGGGCAACAACTGACCGGCAGTACCTGTACCACCGGCGACGACTGAGCCGGGCGTACGTCCGGGCTCAATTCGAGCCTTCACCAGCGGGCCGTCGAACTCTCGGCGGCCCGCTGGCCTACGTTGCGTCGGGTGACGACGAGACACGCTTTGTTCCGGTTTGCCCGTCTTTCCCGCCTGTGCGGCGTCGCGCTGCTGTGTGCTGCGACAGCGATCGGCTGTGGCGTGCCCCAGCAGCCACCCCTGAGACCCACGGGTGGCGCCGCCCCCGCCAAGGGAACCGACATCCTGCTGCTGGGCACGGACGGCCGCGGCACCATCACCGAGCAGGAGCGCCGCAAGTTCCACGCGGGCGGCTTCGCCTGCAACTGCGCGGACGTGATGATGCTCGTCCATGTGTCCGCCAAGCGCGACCGCGTCAGCGTGATCAGCCTGCCGCGCGACTCCCTCGCCACGATCCCGGCGTACAAACCCAAGGCGTCGGCGAAACAACGCCCCGCTCATCCCGCGAAGCTCAACGGCGCGTACGCGGAGGGCGGTGCGACGCTCCTGGAGCGGACGGTGGAGGCGGCGACGGGCGTGAGTGTCGAGCAGTATCTGCAGCTCGACTTCCGGCGGTTCATCGACGCCGTCAACCAGGTCGGCGGGGTCGAGGTGTGCACGAAACGGCGCCTCAAGGACTCGAAGACCAAGCTGAACCTGGCGCCGGGACGGCATCTGCTCAAGGGCGGTCAGTCCCTGCAGTACGTCCGCTCGCGGCATGTCGACCAGAGTGCCGACCTGGGGCGGATCCAGCGGCAGCAGCGGTTCCTGGTCGCGGCCCTGCAGCAGCTGACCGCCCGGAAAGTGCTCACCGACCCCGTCCTCATGGGCCGGGTGGCCCGGACGCTGCTCGGTCCGGCCAAGGTCCAGCAGGGTTTCGGGAAGGACGGCGTGAAGGCGCTCGTCACGCTTGCGGCGGCGTTGAGCAAGGTGCCGGCCACCCGGACGGAGTTCGCCACGGTGCCGGTCGCCGGGTTCAACCCGCCGAAGACGGGCATCGGCTCGACTCTGCGCTGGGACGCCACGAAGGCCAAAGCGATGTTCACCAAGGTGCGCGAGGACCGACCGCTGATCGCGGTGGGTACGGATCCCAAGCCCGGCGATCCGCCGGTGTTCGGGAAGGACGTGCCGGTGCGCGGCAATCGGCTGGCGTGCCCATGACGCCCCGTTTCCCTCGTACGGCCGCCTGTACACCTCACTCACTGGGCCAAACGGGGCAATCATCGCAACCCCGCCGGGGGTTGGGCCGTTGACGATCACGCAGCTCCTCACCGGAGTCCGCTTTTCGAAGGGAATGAACATGAAGAAGCTGTGGGCAACCGCGGCCCTCGCCGCCTCCGTCGCCGGTATCTCCGCCGTGGCGGCGCCCCAGGCGCTGGCGACCGCCAACGACGGAGGCACGACCTCCATCAGCGGCAACGGCGCCGAGCAGGAGTTCGGCAACTCGGCCACGTTCGGTGACATGAGCCCGCAGCTCTCGCTCATCCAGGGTTCGCTGAACAAGCCGTGTGTCGGCCTCCCTGCCAAGCTCAACCTCGGTTCCATCGCCGGCGCGGTGCCGATCGCCGTCCAGGACATCCCGATCCTGTCGGCTCCGCAGAACCAGCAGTGTGTCGAGAACTCGACGCAGGCCAAGGGTGACGAGCCGCTGTCGCACATCCTCAGCGACATCCCGATCCTGTCCAGCAACGGCGCCCACAACAACTGAGCCTCCCCGCTCGGTTGCGGCGGCGGGTCACCGGTTCTCCGGTGGCCCGCCGTTCGGCGTTCGGGGCGCTACTGCTTCGGGCTCACTTGCTGTACAGCGCCTCGATCTCGGCCGCGTACGCCTCCCGTACGGCATGACGCTTGACCTTGAGGGACGGGGTGAGCATGCCGTTGTCCTCGGTGAACTCGCCCTCGACCAGGGTGAAGGCGCGGATCGACTCGGCCCGGGAGACCGCCGCGTTGGCGTGGTCCACGGCCCGCTGGACGTCGGCGCGCATCCGGTGGTCGCGGATCACCTCTGCCATCGGTGTGTCGGCGGGCAGCCCCCGGACCGACAGCCAGTGGGCGACGGAATCGGGGGCGAGGGTGATCAGGGCGGCGACGAAGGGACGGTTGTCGCCGACGACCATGCACTGGGCGACCGGCGCACGGCTGCGCAGCCGGTCCTCCAGGACGGCCGGGGCGACGTTCTTGCCGCCGGAGGTGACGATGATGTCCTTCTTGCGGCCGGTGATGGTGAGGTAGCCGTCGTCGTCGAGGGCGCCGAGGTCGCCGGTGGCGAACCAGCCGTCGCTCAGTACCGCGTCCGTCGCCGCCGGGTTGTTCCAGTAGGCCTCGAAGACGACCGCGCCCTTGAGGAGAACCTCGCCGTCGTCGGCGATCCGGACCGCGGTGCCGGGGACGGGTTGGCCGACCGTGCCGGGGCGGGGTGCCAGGGGCGGCACGAGGGTGGCGGCGGAGGTCGTCTCCGTCAGACCGTAGCCCTCGTAGACGATGATTCCGGCGGCGTAGAAGAAGAGGCTGAGGTCGCGGTCGAGCGGGGAGCCTCCGCTGATGGCGTAGTGCATGCGCCCGCCCAGTTCGTTGCGGATCCGGCGGTACACGAGCAGGTCGTACAGGGCCCAGGCTGCGTAGAGGCCGAGGCCCGGGCCCTTGGCGCTACCGGTTCCGGTTCCGAGGAACTTCTCCAGGTACGCCTCGGCGAAGCGGACGCCTATGCGGTGGGCTCGGTCGAAGGAGGCGGCGCGGCCCATCTTCTCGGCGGTCGCGCGGCCGGTGGCGTGGATCCGCTCGAAGAGGTACGGGACCCCGACCAGGAACGTCGGTCTGAACTCCCGCAGCATCGGGCGGAGTTCGTCGGGCTTGATGCTCGGGAAGTGGCCGATCTCGATACGGGCCATCAGACAGCCGATCTGAAGGGCCCGGCCCATGATGTGGGCGAGGGGGAGGAAGAGGAGGGTCGAGGCGGTCTGGCCGGTGACCTCTTTGAAGATCGGGTGCAGCAGCTCGACGACGTTGGCGGCCTCGGCGTGCAGGTTCGCGTGGGTGAGGACGCAACCCTTGGGTTGTCCGGTGGTGCCGGAGGTGTAGCAGATCGTCGCGGTGGTGTCGGGGGTCAGGGCGGTGCGTCGCTTGGTCACCTCCTCGTCCGACACCTCCCGGCCCAGGGTGGTGAGTTCGGTCATCGCGCCCTCGTCCAGGGTGAGGACTCGCGGGGGTTCGGGGTGGGTGGCCGTGCCGGTGGTGACGGTGGCCGTGTTGTCCGGCGTTTCCGTGACGACCAGACGGGCTCCCGAGTCCCTTACGATCCAGTCCACTTGGGCTGCGGACGAGGTGGCGTAGACGGGGACGGTCTGGCCGCCCGCCGCCCAGATCGCGAAGTCCAGGACCGTCCACTCGTAGCGGGTACGGGACATCACCGCGACCCGGCCGCCCGGTTCGAGGCCGGCCGCTATCAACCCCTTGGCTGTGGCGGTGACTTCGGCTGCGAAGGCGGCGGCAGTGATCGGGCGCCAGGTGCCGTCGTCCGTACGGCGGCGCAGGATCACCGCGTCGGGGGCTTCGGCCGCGTTGGTGTAGGGCAGGTCGGCGGTGCTGCCCGTGGTGGGGATCGCCACGACGGGCGCGGCGCGGGCCTCGCGGACGGCGCCGCTCTTCTCGTCGCGGATCAGCTCGATCCGGTGGCGAGCCGCCAGATCGGTGCGTCGCTTCGCCCGCTTCAGATCCCTGCGTACGCCCATGACACTCGCTCCCGGTGACTGGTCCCGCTTCTGATTCCGAGTCAAATTACCGATGCGTAGGGAAAGTTCAATGGGTCGCGCGCAAGTAGATCATCCGGGGCGGATATTTTGCTGACCGGCGCGGGGCTTCGGTCCGGCGTCGGTTTGGCCTCCCCCCACCGAAAGGAACCCTCGTGCGGTCCGTTCTTCTCGCCGTGTGCGCGTCGGCCGTCCTCGCCGTATCCGGCGCGGCGCCTGCCGTGGCTCACTCGTCAACTCCGGTACGAGTGAGCAGTGTCGCCCTCTCCCCCTCCCCTGCCCCGTCGTCTCTGTCCTCTCTGACCGATCTGTTCGCCGAGCGGCTGCTGGTCGCCGACAAGGTCGCCGCCGCCAAGTACGGCACCGACAAGCCGATCGACGACCCGGTGCGTGAGCAGCAGATCCTGGACGATGTCTCGGCGCGGGCCGTCGGGCTCGGTCTCGACCCGGCGGCGGTGGCTGCCGTGTTCCGGGACCAGATCGAGGCGAACAAGGTGGTCCAGCGTGGGCTGTACGCCCGTTGGGACGCGCATCCCGAGCTGCGGCCGACCGAGCGGCCTGATCTGGTGAAGGAGGTGCGGCCGATCCTGGATCGGATCACCACCGAGTTGCTGGACGCGTTGAAGGAGACGCAGGGGGTTCGGGCGGGGTACGGGTGTGAGCCTCGGCTTTGGCTTGCTGCGGGGCGCTCCGCTTGGGGGTACCGGTTGGACGGGTTGCACTTGGAGGGGCTGGGGCGGGCTGTTACGTCTGTGTGCGGATAGCTTCCCTGGTTCCGTGGGTTGTTGGCCGCGGGGCCGTGGGGCTGGGCGCGCAGTTCCCCGCGCCCCTAAAAGGGGCGTCCCTCGCACCGTTCAGTCCTGATAGCGGCGTGCCTGGTTTATCGCCTCGGCCAGTTGGTGGACCGCCTTGTCTTCGGTCGTGTCCGCCAACTTGTCGGCTCGCTCGGCGAGTTCACCCAGGGTGGGGGCGCCGGGCAGGGTGGTCCAGTCGTCGTCGCCCTTGCGTAGGGCGTCGGCGAAGTAGGCGGCGACGGCGGTTACCTGGAGGCGGGACGGGGCGTCCCAGAGGGCCTCGTTCAGCGAGCCCGACTCCAACTGGCCCGATTCCTCGTGGGGTTCGCGGGTCTCGGGGTCGAGCCAGCGGACCGTGGCCGTGGCCAGATGGCCCGAGGCGGACTGCTTGGTGCGGACCGCGTAGAGAGCGGTGACCGTGTGGCCGGGGCCCACCTCTCCCCCGTCCACCCGGTCGTCGCGGAAGTCGTCGTCGGCGACGCGGCGGTTGTCGTAGCCGATCAGGCGGAACTCGGCGACCGTCTCCGGGTCGAAGGCGACCTGGGCCTTGGCGTCGCGGGCCGTGAGGTCGACGTTGCGCGGGAGCTGCTCGCAGAACACCTTGCGGGCGTCGCTCTCGTTCGAGACGTAGGTGGTGTTGCCGTCGCCCTTGTCGGCGAGTTGTTCCATCAGGGCGTCGCCGTAGTCGCTGCCGACACCGACGCCGAAGAGGGTGATGCCGTGTTCGCGGCGGGCGTCGGAGATGCGGTCGAGGATGGAGTCGGCTTCGGTGTCGCCCGTGTTGGCCAGGGCGTCCGAGACGAGCACGACCCGGTTGGTGGCGCCCTCGCGCAGGCCCTTCACGGCGGTGGCGTAGCCGGTGCGTACGCCTGCGCCGAGGTTGGTCGAGTCGGTCGGTTCCAGTTCGTCGATCGCGTCGTGGACGCGGTCTCTGTGGTCGTCGAGGCGGGTCATCGGCAGGACGGTCTCGGCCTCGTCGCTGAAGGTGACGATCGCCACCGAGTCGTCGTCGCGCAGCCGGTCCGTCATCACGCCGAGGGAGTCCTTGGCGAGGTCGAGACGGCCGGGCTCGGCCATGGAACCGGAGATGTCGATGACGAAGGTGAGGGCGGCCGGCGGGCGTTCGCCGTCCTGCTCGGCGGTGCGGGTGGCGAGGCCCACGCGGACCAGGGACCAGTCCTCGCGGTCGGTGCGGGCGCCGTCGACGGTGACCGAGAAGCCGTTGCCGTCGGGGCGTTCGTAGTCCTGGCGGAAGCTGTTGACGAACTCCTCGGGCCGGACCGTGGACGGGTCGGGGAGGTGTCCGTCGGCGAGGGTGCGGCGGGCGTAGCCGTACGAGGCGGTGTCGACGTCGAGGGCGAAGGTGGAGAGGTAGTCGGGGGGCGGGGCGAAGTCGCCTTCGGTGTCTCCCTGTTCGCCCTCGCTGTCCGTTCGGCCGTCCTGCTGTTCGCCGGAGCCGTTGCTCTGGGCGGGTGCGGGTGCGTAACCCGAGCCGCCGCCGGAGTTCTGCCGGCTGTCCGCCTTGCTGCTCTGGCCGCTGTCACCGGCGTCACCGCTGCAGCCGGTGAGCAGCAGACCGCTCGCGGCCGTCAGCGCGATCAGCGTGCCGCGCAGGCGTCGTGCTCGGTGGATCCGGGTCCGCTTCATCTGCCGTGTCCCCTCCGTCCGTTGACGCCGGACGACGTCAACTTCTGTGACTGTGACGGCGGAGGGGGCCGGAATGTGCGGTACGGGGTGTTGCGGATGGATCTCGAAGTGGCCACGAGGGGCGGCTGTCGAGACCGGTAGGTGATCCTCCGGTGACCTAGGAGACGACGTCCTTGCGGGCGAAACCCCGGAAGGCCAGGGCGAACAGGACGAGGGCGTACGTTATCGAGACGGCCGTCCCCTGGATCATGCCGCCCCACTCCGGGCGGGGCTGGATGGCGTCGGCCCACGCGAACTGCCAGTGCGCCGGCAGGAAGTCGCGCCAGTCGCCTAGGGCCGTCACGGCGTCCAGGACGTTGCCGACGATGGTCAGGCCGACGGCGCCGCCGACCGCTCCCAGCGGGGCGTCCGTCCTCGTCGACAGCCAGAACGCCAGTCCCGCGGTGACCAGTTGGGACACGAAGAGGTATCCCACGACGACCAGCAGGCGCTGGGCCGCCGTGCCCGCGGCGAGCGAGCCGCCGGTGGGGATCTCCAGTGGGCCCCAGCCGTAGGCCGCCGTGCCGACCACGAGGGCCACGACCGGCAACAGCAGCATCGCGCCGAGGCTCATGCCGAGGGCGACGGAGAGCTTGGACCACAGGAGGCGGGCGCGTGGCACGGGGGCCGCGAGCAGATAGCGCAGGGAGGACCAGCTGGCCTCCGAGGCGACCGTGTCCCCGCAGAACAGGGCGACGGGGATGACGAGCAGGAAGCCCGCGGAGACGAAGAGGTTGACGGCGACGAAGTTGGCGCCGGACGCGGTGGCCGTGTCCATCAGGGTGACCTGGCCGTTGCGCCCGCCGGGCTCGCCGCCGATCGCGAACGCGATGACGAGGATGAACGGCAGCGCGGCGAGGATGCCGCCCATGACAAGCGTGCGGCGGCGCTTGAGCTGGCGGACCAGCTCGACGCGCAGGGGCAGTGTCCGCCGGGCGCGGTACCCGTCGGCCGTCTCCGCCCGCTCCACGAGCGTGCTCGTCGTGTTGGACGTACTGGTCGTGTTCGTCGTGGTCATGCGGAACCTCCGATCAGGGTGAGGAAGGCGTCTTCGAGGCGGCGGTGGGGGCCCACCGACTCCACGGGCACTTCGAGGCGGACGAGTTCGACGACGAGGCGTTGGGCGCTGCCGTCTTCGGGGGCGAGGCGGACCAGGAGGCCGTCGTCGGTGCGTACGGCGGAGACGATGCCCGGCAGGGCGGCCACCTTCTCGACGACCGGCTCCTCCACGGGGGTCGTGGTGCCGACGAGCAGGGTGTCGCCGGAGCCGATGATCTCGCTGACCGGGCCCGCCTGGACCAGCTTGCCGCGGTCCATGACGACGAGGTGGGTGCAGGACTGCTCGACCTCCGCCAGGAGGTGGCTGGAGACGATGACCGTGCGGCCGGCCTCCGCGTACCGGATCATGACCCCGCGCATCTCGCGGATCTGGGGCGGGTCGAGGCCGTTGGTGGGTTCGTCGAGGATGAGGAGGTCGGGCAGGCCGAGCATGGCCTGGGCGATGGCCAGGCGCTGGCGCATGCCCTGGGAGTACGTGCGCACCGCGCGCGCGAGTGCGTCGCCGAGGCCCGCGATCTCCAGGGCCTCCTCCATGTGGGCGTCCTCGGCCGGGCGGCCCGTCGCCTGCCAGTACAGCTCCAGGTTCTCGCGGCCGGAGAGGTGCGGGAGGAAGCCCGAGCCCTCGACGAAGGCGCCGACACGGGAGAGGACTGGGGCGCCGGGGCGGATGGCGTGCCCGAAGACGCGGATCTCGCCGGCGTCCGGCTTGATGAGGCCCATCAGCATGCGCAGGGTGGTCGTCTTGCCGGCGCCGTTGGGGCCGAGGAGTCCGAGGACCTGGCCCTTCTCGACGCGGAAGGACACGTCCCGGACGGCATACCGGTCGGACGACTTCGCGTACCGCTTGCTCAGGTCGGTGATCTGGAGCGGGACTTCGGCCAGTTCGGGGTCCGGGGCGGACGGTGCCGTACGGCGGCGGCCGGACAGCAGCAGGGCCAGGGCGATCGCGGCGCCCGCGAGGGGCAGCCACCACACCCAGGCGGGCAGTCCGGCCGAGGCCGTGGTGACGCCGGGGGCGGTGGGGACCTTGAGGTCGCTGCCGACGGAGACGGTGTATGTGGCCGGGGCGGCCGGGGAGGCGTACCCGAGGTCCGTGGAGGCGAGGACCAGGCGGAGGCGGTGGCCCTGTTCGACCTCGTGGTCGATGGCCGGGAGGGTGATCGTGACGTCCTTGCCCGCCTTGGCGCCGTCGACCCTGAGGGGGGTGACGAGCTGGCCGGGCAGCACCTGCTGCCTGCCGTTCTCGGAGACGTCGTACACCTTGGCGAAGAGGACGGCGTCCTCGGTGGTCGACTTCACGTGGACGGTGACCGTGGGGGAACCGGTGATCCGTACGTCGTCGGCGACCGGCGCGGAATCGAAGTGCGCGTTCTGGCCCGGGAAGTCGAGTGAGACGCCGACTCCGAGGGAGGAGAGCTGGGAGAGGCCGCCCGCCGCGCCGAGGCCGGGCAGGGCGGAGACGGCGGGCGGGGCGGCGCCGGCCGGGTTGTCGAACGACTGTTCCTTGCCGGTGAGGGGGAACGCGCGCTGCCCGCTCTCCAGGCCCGGGTAGGTGTTCGAGGTGGCGCCGCGCAGGGTCGCCGCACCGTCGGTGGAGTCGATGCCGCCGGTGCGGGTGACGCGGAAGGCGGGGCCGGTGTCGGTGGCCTTGTCGCCCTTCAGGTAGCGGTCGAACCAGGAGGTGACCCGGGACTCGACGCGGCTGGTCTCCATGTCGCCGCCGTCGTGGCCGCCCGCGATCCAGTCGACGTCCACGGGGGCGCCGTTGGCGCGGATCGCCTTCGCGGCGGCGTCGGCCTGGCCGAGCGGGAAGAGGGAGTCCGTCTGGCCCTGGATCAGCAGGGTGGGCACCTTGATGCGGTCGCCGACGGCGGACGGCGACCGTTCGGTGAGGAGGTCGGTGGCCGCCGTGTCCGGCTCGCCGGCCTCGGCGACCCGGTCGTACATCCGGCACAGCGTGGCCTCGAACTTGTCGCAGCCGCCGCCACTGTTGATGAAGATGCCGGCCCACTGCTTCTTGAAGACGCCATTGGGGAAGAGGGCGTCCGCGAGGTTCCAGTAGGTGATCGCGGGCGCGATGGCGTCGACCCGGTCGTCGTACCCGGCGGCGAGGAGGGCGATCGCGCCGCCGTAGGAACCGCCGGCCATGCCCACGCGCGGGTCGCCGCTCTTGTCGAGCTGGACCTCGGGGCGCGTGGCGAGCCAGTCGAAGAGTTTCGAGACGTCGGCGACCTCGGCCTTCGGGTCGTTCAGCCCGATCTTGCCGGTCGATCTGCCGAAGCCACGGGCGGACCAGGTCAGCACCGCGTACCCGTCGCGGGCGAGGTCCTGGGCCTGGGACCGTACGTCGTCCTTGCTGCCGCCGAAGCCGTGGCCGAGGAGGACGGCGGGGCGGCGGGACGTGTCCGACCCCGCTGTGAAGAACGAGGTGTCGATCCGCACCCCGCCTCCGACGTCCATGACCCGGTCGGCGCGGTGCACCGCGGGCGCGTCGTCAGAGGCGACGGCCGTCCACGTACCGGCGCCGGCGAGCACGACTACGACGGCGGCCACGCCGGCGATCAGCCGTCGTGGCCGCCGGGGCCGCGCTCCCCGCAGTCCGGGCATTCGAAGATCCATACGTCAACGGTACGGGCCGCCACTGACATCCGGGGCAGCCAGCGGTCGGAACCTCCCGCCATCCCGCAGGCGTACGGCACGGGGTGGGCGTACTCCAGCCGTGGTACGAACGGGCCCCCGGAGATCCGGGCAGGGGCGAGCGGGTGGCACTCACGTGTGGCAGCTCACAATCGAGGCGGCCAGGCAACTCCCCGGCGTCAACGGTCCTCTCCCTGGGCGTGAATTTCCTGAAGAGACGGCTTCGCCTGCTCATACCCCTGACCGTGGCCGTGGTGGCGGCTGTGACCGTGACCGTCGTCATGGTCATCCAGGCGTACAGGTTGGAGACCCTGTCCCCGCGCGCGGAACGCGACCGGGCCGCGTCGGAGGCAGGCGTACCGTCTGGGCAGGTGGACTGCCAGAAGGCCAAGTGCATCGCGCTCACCTTCGACGGCAACCCGGGTGAACCCACCGACCGGCTGTTGGACCTCCTGAAGGAGTACAAGGCGCCCTCGACGTTCTTCCTCGAGGGCCGGCGCATCCACAAGTTCCCGGAGGTGGTGCGGCGGATCGCCACGGACGGCCATGAGATCGGGAACCACACCTGGACGCACCCCGTGCTGAAGGATGTCTCCGACGCGCGGATCCGAGCCGAGCTGGAACGCACGGGACGAGCGATCACCGCGCTCACCGGCAGTGAGCCGACGCTGATGCGTCCGCCCGGGGGCGCCACCGACGACCGCGTGTCCAAGGTCGCCAAGGAGCTGGGCCTGGCGCAGGTTCTGTGGACCGTGACCGCGAAGGACTACGCGACGGACGACTCCGCGCTGATCACCAAGCGCATCCTCGATGGCGCCGGCCGCGACGGAATCATCCTGCTCCACCCGCTGCACAAGGGCACCGTGCCCGCCATGCCCGCCATCCTGAAGTCGCTCAGCCAGCAGGGTTACACGTTCGTGACCGTCAGCCAGCTCCTCGCTCCGGCGAAGGCCGAACCCGGCAAGATCTACCGGTGACCGCCTGACACGAATACGAATACGAACAAGAACACGAACCGGAACGCGTATGCCCGCCCACCTGAAAAGTCCAGGTCAGCGGGCACAGTTGCGGATTGCTCAGTGGTTGCGCGGGAACCCGAGGTCCACGCCCGACGGGCCGTCGGCCGGGTCCGGCCAGCGGGTCGTGACGACCTTGCCGCGGGTGTAGAAGTGGGTGCCGTCGTTGCCGTAGATGTGGTGGTCCCCGAAGAGGGAGTCCTTCCAGCCGCCGAACGAGTGGTAGCCCACCGGGACGGGGATCGGGACGTTGACGCCGACCATGCCGGCCTCGACCTCCAGCTGGAAGCGGCGGGCCGCGCCGCCGTCCCGGGTGAAGATCGCGGTGCCGTTGCCGAAGGGGGAGGCGTTGATCAGCGCCAGGCCCTCCTCGTACGTGTCGACGCGCAGGACCGTCAGGACCGGGCCGAAGATCTCGTCCTGGTAGGCCTTCGCCGTCGTCGGCACCTTGTCGAGGAGGGAGATGCCGATCCAGTGGCCGTCCTCGAAGCCGTCGACCGTGAAGCCACTGCCGTCGAGGACGACCTCCGCACCCTCGGCCGCCGCGCCCGTGACGTACGAGGCCACCTTGTCGCGGTGGACCTTCGTGATGAGCGGGCCCATCTCGGAGGTGGGGTCGTTGCCGGGGCCGATCTTGATCTTCTCGGCGCGCTCGCGGATCTTGT
Organism: Streptomyces sp. NBC_01390; assembly: GCF_045040105.1. Taxonomy (NCBI): domain Bacteria; kingdom Bacillati; phylum Actinomycetota; class Actinomycetes; order Kitasatosporales; family Streptomycetaceae; genus Streptomyces; species Streptomyces sp. NBC_01390. Next base: position 4,551,419 of record NZ_CP109551.1, read on the forward strand.
CCACCAGCTCGTCGCCGATCGCGCCGACCGCGACGACCGCCGAGATCGCCATACAGCGCTCGCCCGCCGAGCCGTACGCGGCGGAGACGGCGGCGTCGGCCGCCGCGTCCAGGTCCGCGTCCGGGAGGACCAGCATGTGGTTCTTGGCGCCGCCCAGGGCCTGGACGCGCTTGCCGTTCGCCGAGGCCGTGGTGTGGATGTAGCGGGCGATGGGAGTCGAACCGACGAACGACACCGCCTTGACGTCCGGGTGCTCCAGGAGGCGGTCGACCGCCACCTTGTCGCCGTGGACGACGTTGAAGACACCGTCGGGCAGGCCGGCCTCGGCCAGCAGTTCGGCGATCTTCATGGCCGCCGACGGGTCCTTCTCGGACGGCTTCAGCACGAAGGTGTTGCCGCACGCGATGGCGATCGGGAACATCCACATCGGCACCATGGCCGGGAAGTTGAACGGCGTGATGCCGGCGACGACGCCCAGCGGCTGGCGGATCGACGAGACGTCGACACGGCTCGCCACCTCCGTCGACAGCTCGCCCTTCAGCTGCACGGTGATACCGCACGCGAGTTCGACGATCTCCAGGCCGCGGGCGACCTCACCGAGCGCGTCGGAGTGGACCTTGCCGTGCTCCGCCGTGATCAGCTCGGCGATCGCGTCGCGGTTGGCGTCCAGCAGCGCGCGGAACTTGAAGAGGATGGTGCTCCTCTTGGCGAGCGACGCCTTGCCCCAGGTCGCGTACGCGTCCTTGGCCGCGGCGACCGCGGCGTCGACCTCGTCGACGGTCGCGAAGGCGACGTTCGTGGTGACCGCGCCGGTCGCGGGGTCGGTGACCGGCCCGTACGTGCCCGACGCGCCTTCGACGGTCTTGCCGCCGATCCAGTGGTTGACGATCTTCGTCATGCCCAGGTTCTCCTTCACAGATGGCGGCGTCGGGTAGAGACGTGCCGTTCGTACAGCTCACGTGCCTTGACCGCTGACGGGCGGGTCGCGGTCTCGGCCACAGGAACATCCCACCAGGCCTGCGCCGGGGGCGCGCCCGACACTGTGTCTGTCGTTTGGGTCTCGACGTAGACACAAGTGGGAGTGTCGGCGGCACGAGCCTCGGCGAGCGCCGCCCGCAGCTCCCGTACCGTCTTCGCGCGCAGGACGCGCATGCCCAGGCTCGCCACGTTGGCGGCCAGGTCCACGGGCAGGGGGGCGCCCGTGTAGGTTCCGTCGTCCGCCTGGTAGCGGTAGGCGGTGCCGAAGCGCTCGCCGCCCACCGACTCCGACAGACCGCCGATGGACGCGTAGCCGTGGTTCTGGATCAGGAGGAGCTTGATGGCGATCCCCTCCTGTACGGCTGTCACGATCTCCGTCGGCATCATCAGGTACGTGCCGTCGCCCACCAGCGCCCATACGGGACGCTCGGGCGCCGCCAGTTTCACACCGATCGCGGCCGGTATCTCGTATCCCATGCAGGAATAGCCGTATTCGAGGTGGTACTGGTCCTGCGACCGCGCGCGCCAGAGTTTGTGCAGGTCGCCGGGGAGCGAGCCGGCCGCGTTGATGAGGACGTCCGACTCGTCGGCGATCTCGTCCAGCGCGCCCAGTACCTGCGGCTGCGTCGGGCGTACGTCCGGTTCGTCGGCCTCGTAGGCGGCGTCGACGCGCTGTTCCCAGCGTTCCTTGTCCTCGGTGTACTCGCGGGCGTACTCGTCCGTGACCCCGTGCTCGTGGAGCGCCAGTGCCTCCGTCAGCTGTTCCAGGGCGCTGCGGGCGTCCGCGATCAGCGGGGTGGCGGACAGCTTGTGGCCGTCGTACGGGGCGATGTTGAGGTTCAGGAAGCGGACGTCCGGCGACGCGAAGAGGGTGTGCGAGGCCGTGGTGAAGTCCGTGTAACGGGTGCCGACGCCTATCACCAGGTCTGCCAGGCGCGCGAGTTCGTCCGCCGTCGCCGTTCCGGTGTGGCCGACGCCGCCCACGTCCTGGGGGTGGTCGTGGCGCAGGGAGCCCTTGCCGGCCTGGGTGGAGGCGACGGGGATGCGGGTCGCCGAGGCGAACTCCGCCAGCGCCTCCTCCGCACGGCTGTGGTGGACTCCGCCGCCCGCGACGATCAGGGGACGGCGGGCGGTACGGATCAGCCGTACCGCCTCCGTCAGTTCGTCGGGGTCGGCCACCGGGCGGCGTACGTGCCACACGCGGTCGGCGAAGAACTCGTCGGGCCAGTCGTACGCCTCGGCCTGAACGTCCTGCGGGAGAGCGAGAGTTACGGCACCCGTCTCGACGGGGTCGGTGAGGACCCGCATCGCGTGCAGCGCCGCCGGGATCAGCGCCTCGGGGCGCGTGACGCGGTCGAAGTACCTGGACACCGGGCGCAGACAGTCGTTGACCGACACGTCACCGGCGTACGGGACTTCGAGCTGCTGGAGGACCGGGTCCGCCGGGCGGGTCGCGAAGGTGTCGCCGGGGAGGAGCAGTACCGGGAGGTGGTTGATCGTGGCCAGCGCGGCGCCGGTGACGAGGTTGGTGGCGCCCGGGCCGATAGACGTCGTCACGGCGTGCGCGGAGAGCCGGTTGGACTGACGGGCATAACCAACTGCCGCGTGCACCATGGACTGTTCGTTGCGACCCTGGTGGAACGGCATGTCGTCGGCGTACTCGACGAGCGCCTGGCCCAGGCCGGCGACGTTCCCGTGGCCGAAGATGCCCCAGGTGGCCTCGATCAGCCGGCGGCGGACGCCGTCCCGCTCGGTGTACTGGGCGGCCAGGAAGCGGACGAGCGCCTGCGCGACCGTGAGCCTCGTCGTGGAGCCGGGTGCGGTGGTGGGCGGGGTCATCGGTGCTCCCCCGTGGTGTGCGGGTGTGCCAAGTGGACCTCCGGCGCGGGGCCGTAGCGAGCGGGGAGTCGTCGCCCACACTTCGCTCCTGCCAGGGCGAAGCGGCCTCCCGCGCCGGAGGCGATCAGTGCCCGGGCGGCCCGGGGTGCGTGCGCGCGGTCGGCGACCGACGCGAACACCCTTTCCCCGCCCAGGAGTTGGATCTTGTCGTGCGTAGCGGTGCCGTACTCCGCCCGCACGGTACAGCTGCCGTACCCCTCGGTCGTCTCTGTCATCCCGGTCATCGCACGCCTCACAGCAGCCCGACGGCGGTGTCCACGGCGGCGGACACATCGCCGTCCGCCGGGTACAGCAGCGAGCGGCCGACCACGAGGCCCTGGACGGTGGGGAGTTGGAGCGCGCCGCGCCACTTCTCGTACGCGCCGTCCTGGTCGTCGCCGACCTCGCCGCCGAGCAGTACGGCGGGCAGGGTGGAGGTCTGCATGACCTCGGCCATGTCGTCCGGGTTCTCGGTGACGGGCACCTTGAGCCAGGTGTACGCCGAACTGCCGCCCAGGCCGGACGCGATGGCGATGGACTTGGTGACGGCCTCGGCGGAGAGGTCGTTGCGGAGCTTGCCGTCGGGGCCGCGCCTGCTGATGAACGGCTCGACGAAGAGCGGGAGTTTCCGCTCGGCCATCGCGTCGATGGCGTGGGCCGTGGACTCCAGGGTGGTGAGGGAGCCCGGGTCGTCGTAGTCGATGCGTACGAGCAGCTTGCCGGCGTCGAAGCCGAAGCGGGCCATGTCCTCGGGGCGGTGGCCGGTGAAGCGGTCGTCGAGTTCGAAGGTGGCGCCGGAGAGGCCGCCGCGGTTCATCGACCCCATGACGACCTTGCCGTCCAGGGCGCCGAGCAGGAGCAGGTCGTCCAGGATGTCGGCGGTCGCGAGGACGCCGTCGACACCGGGACGGGAGAGGGCGAGGCACAGCCGTTCGAGCAGGTCGGCCCGGTTGGCCATGGCCAGCTTGCGGTTGCCGACGCCGAGGGCGCCCCGGGCGGGGTGGTCGGCGGCGACGATCATCAGCCGGCCGGAGTCCCCGAGGAGGGGCCGCCGGGTACGGCGGGCGGCGGCTTCCGCGACCGCCTCGGGGTGCCGCGCGCGGGTGGCGGCGAGGGCGGAGATGTCGACGGGGGCGAGGGGGGCGACGGGTCTGGCGGCGTCGCCGGTCAGGGCGGCGGAGGTCACAGAGGTCATCGCACCGCTCCTGCCGCGAGTGCCGCCTCGACCTCGGCCGGGGTGGGCATCGCCGACGAGCACTCCAGGCGGGAGGCGACGATCGCGCCGGCCGCGTTGGCGTGCCGCATGATGCGCTCCAGGTCCCAGCCTTCGAGGAGGCCGTGGCAGAGGGAGCCGCCGAAGGCGTCACCGGCGCCGAGGCCGTTGAGGACGTTCACGGGGAGCGGGGGCACCTCGGCCGTCTCGCCCTTGCTGTTGACGGCGAGGACGCCCTTCGGGCCCTGCTTGACGACCGCCAGTTCGACTCCGGCGTCCAGAAGGGCGCGGGCGGCGGCGTGCGGCTCGCGTACGCCGGTCGCCACCTCCACCTCGTCGAGGTTGCCGACGGCGACGGTGGTGTGGCGCAGGGCCTCGGTGTAGAAGGGGCGCGCCGACGCGGGGTCCTTCCAGAACATGGGGCGCCAGTCGAGGTCGAAGACCGTCGTACCGGACTTGGCGCGGTGGGCGAGGGCGGCCAGAGTCGCCGTGCGGCTCGGCTCCTCGCTCAGGCCGGTGCCCGTGATCCAGAAGATGCCCGCCTCGCGGACCGCGCCCAGGTCCAGCTCGTGGGCGTCGATCTCAAGATCCGGCGCCTTGGGCTGCCGGTAGAAGTACAGCGGGAAGTCGTCCGGCGGGAACACCTCGCAGAAGGTGACCGGGGTGTTGAGGCCGGGCACCGAGGTGACCCAGCGGTCGTCGACGCCGAAGTCGCGCAGGGCGTCGTGCAGATAGCGCCCGAAGGCGTCGTCGCCGGTCCGCGTGATCACCGCGGTGCTGTGCCCGAGGCGGGACGCGGCGACCGCGACGTTGGTCGCCGAGCCGCCGAGGAACTTTCCGAAGGTGGTCACCTGGGCGAGTGGCACACCGGTCTGCAGTGGATAGAGGTCCACTCCGATCCGCCCCATGGTGATCAGGTCGTACGCCATCGAGTTCCCTTCGCTTTTCTTCGGCTCACGCGGCTCGCACGACGACTCGCACAGCGGCTCGCCCTCAGGTCTAGCCCGCCTCACGGAGCCCTGTCAATAGTTTGTCCGGACATTCGGACCAGACCTTGACACGCGTCCCGGCGTGAGCTGAAGCTGACGCTCATGACTACGTCGTCCCCTTCCTCCGCTTCCTCCCAGTCAGGGTCCCCGCTGTCACGCATCCGAGTCGGGTCGGCGCCCGACTCCTGGGGCGTGTGGTTCCCGGACGACCCCAAGCAGGTTCCCTGGCAGCGCTTCCTCGACGAGGTCTCGCAGTCGGGCTACGAGTGGATCGAGCTGGGCCCCTACGGGTACCTGCCGACCGACCCGGCCGTCCTCACCGAGGAGACCACCAAGCGCGGCCTGAAGGTGTCCGCGGGCACCGTCTTCACCGGGCTTCACCACGGCGAATCCGTCTGGGAGAAGACCTGGGCGCATGTCGCGGACAACGCGGTGCTGGCCCAGGCCATGGGCGCGTCCCATCTGGTGGTCATCCCGTCCTTCTGGCGGGACGACAAGACCGGTGTGGTGCTGGAGTCCGACACCCTGACGCCCGAGCAGTGGCGCAACCTGACCACACTGACCGAGCGCCTCGGCCACGAGGTGCGGGAGCGGTACGGCCTCCAGATCGTCGTCCACCCGCACGCCGACACGCACATCGACAGCGAGGTGAACGTCACACGCTTCCTCGACGGCACCGACTCCTCGCTCGTCTCGCTCTGCCTGGACACGGGCCACTACGCCTACTGCGGCGGTGACAGCGTCAAGCTGATCGAGACCTACGGCGAGCGGATCGGCTACCTGCACCTCAAGCAGGTCGACCCCGAGATCCTGGCGGACGTCAAGGCGAACGAGGTTCCGTTCGGCCCGGCGGTGGCACGCGGTGTCATGTGCGAACCCCCGGCCGGTGTACCGGAGTTGGGGCCGGTCCTGGCCGCCGCCCAGAAGCTGGACGTGGATCTGTTCGCGATCGTCGAGCAGGACATGTACCCGTGCGAGCCGGACAAGCCGCTGCCGATCGCGCAGCGGACCCGGGCGTTCCTCCGCTCCTGCGGGGCGTAGCTCCGCCGGCTGAGCGGTTGTTCTGCCCGCGGCCCGGTGGGGGCTTGTCGCGCCGTTCCCCGCGCCCCTGGGGGGCGCCGCCTATCGGCGTGCGCCCCTCAGGGCAAGTTGCCACTCCGATGTGCGGGCGTACGCCTCTGCGTCACTTGTGTCACAAAAGCCACCTTTCTGTCACGCATGTCGAACGTACGCGGGTTCTGCGTCACACCGTGTCAACAGACACCGACCCAGGGTCACAGAGGTCGTTCAACGGGCAATGGCTTTGTGATCGCCAAGCGCAGCGTCCGGCTCCCCCGACGGCCCACCCTGGCCGGCCCCGTGGCGCACGCGCAGGGAGGTGCACCGATGACCGACCGACGGCTCTGGTCGTACAAAGAGATCGCCGCACACATCCGTGTCCAGCCGGACACCGTGCGGTCGTACCGCAAACACGGTCTGCTGCCCGCGCCCGACCACGTGGAGAGCGGTAAGCCCTACTGGTACGCCGACACCGTACGAGCGTGGGTCGCGGCCCGACCGGGCAACCGCGGCCGGAGAGACGACTAGCGACGCCCGACCAGATATTCACCTGTGCCCCGCTCGCGGGTGGGGCACAGTGCGCCACATGAACAACCCTGTCGACTTCTCCCACAAACCCGTCCTCACCGGCGAGAGGGCCGTGCTGCGGCCGTTCACCGAGGACGACGTCCCCGTGATGGCCGGGATCCTGGCCGATCCCGAGGTGATCAGGCTCACCGGCAGCCCCGCCGAACCCCTCGACCCGGACCGGCTGCGCTCCTGGTACACCACCCGCAGCGCCCAGGCCGACCGGCTCGATCTGGGCATAGTGGACCGGGCGAGCGGGGAACTCGTCGGCGAGGCGGTCCTGAACGAGTGGGACGAGGACAACCAGAACTGCAGCTTCCGCATCCTGATCGGCCCGGGTGGCCGCGACCGGGGTCTCGGCACCGAGGCCGTCCGGCTGATCGTCGGGCACGCCTTCGAGCAACTGGGCCTGCACCGCGTGTCGTTGCACGTCTTCGCCTTCAACCCCCGGGCGCGCCGCGCCTACGAGAAGGCCGGCTTCGTGGCCGAGGGCGTCGAACGCCAGACCCTGCTGCACGCGGGCGAATGGATCGATGCCCTACGCATGTCCGTCCTCGCCCCCGAATGGGCCGCCCACCAGGGGTATCCCGACCTCGCCGGGATCAGCGCCACGGTTCGATGACGGTCACGCCCGCCCCCGGCGCCGCCCCCATCGCCGCCAGCGCGGGCGGCGACTCCGTCAGCGGGATGGTGGACGTGACCAGCAGGTCCGGTCGGAGGATGCCCGCCCGGACGAGTTCGAGCATCGGCGGGTAGGTGTGGGCGGCCATGCCGTGGCTGCCCAGGAGTTCGAGTTCCAGGGCGATGACGCGGGCCATCGGGACGGGTGTCGAACCGGTGGACGACGGGAGCAGGCCGACCTGGACGTGCCGGCCCCGGCGGCGCAGGCCGTTCACCGAGGCCGCGCAGGTGACCGGTGAGCCGAGCGCGTCCAGCGACAACTGGGCGCCGCCGCCCGTCAGTTCACGTACGGCCGCTGCCGTGTCGTCGGTCGTGGCCGCGTTCACGCACCCCGCCGCGCCGAACTTCCGCGCCAGTTCCAGTGCTCCGGGGGACACGTCGACCGCGACGACCCGGGCACCGGAGGCCGCCGCGATCATCACGGCGGACAGGCCGACACCGCCGCACCCGTGCACCGCGACCCACTCCCCCGCCGCCACCCGCCCCTGCTGGACCACCGCCCGGTACGCCGTCGCGAACCGGCAGCCCAGGGAGGCCGCCGTCCCGAAGGACATCCCCTCCGGTACGGCGACGAGGTTCACGTCGGCGTGGTCCAGCGCCACGAACTCCGCGAACGAACCCCAGTGCGTGAACCCCGGCTGAGTCTGCCGCTCGCACACCTGCTGGTCACCGGCCATGCAGGACGGGCAGTTCCCGCAGGCGCAGACGAAGGGCACCGTCACCCGGTCCCCGGCCCGCCAGCCGGTCACCCGGGCGCCGACCGCCTCGACGACACCGGCGAGTTCATGGCCGGGCACGTGCGGCAGGGCGATGTCGGGGTCGTGGCCCATCCAGCCGTGCCAGTCGCTCCGGCACAGCCCGGTGGCCTCGACGCGCACCACGACGCCGTGCGGCGCGGGTACGGGGTCCGGCACCTCTCGCACCTCGGCCGGCTCCCCGTACCGCTCGAACACCACCGCACGCATACGCCCTCGCCCTCACCGTCGTAGCCGCGGCCACAGCCGCGCGTGCCGAAGATCTTGCCACGAGCGTCCGTCAAGTACCCCCCAGGGGTATAGTAGGGTGAGACTCACGGGGCTCGTCCGTCACGGCGACGCCCCACGACAGACGCCTCGAAGATCCGAAGAGGAGCAACGACATGACCGCGCAGACCGACACCCCGGGTTCCGTCACCGCCGTCTACCAGGTGACCGGCATGAGCTGCGGGCACTGCGAGGGCTCGGTCTCGGCTGAGATCTCCGAGCTCACAGGCGTCACCTCGGTGCAGGCCGTCGCCGCCACCGGCGTGGTCACGGTGGTCTCCGAGGCCCCGCTCGACGAGGCCGCCGTGCGCGCCGCGGTCGACGAAGCGGGCTTCGAGCTGGCCGGCCGGGCCTGACCACAGGGACGCGGCGACCATGACCAGCACCGGTATCAGTACCAGCACCGAGACCCCGATAGTCACGCCCCACGAGGTCGAGCTGACCATCGGCGGGATGACGTGTGCCAGCTGCGCGTCCCGCGTCGAGAAGAAGCTCAACCGGATGGACGGCGTCCTCGCCACGGTCAACTACGCGACGGAGAAGGCGAAGGTCGCGTACGCCGACGGCGTGGCGGTCGACGACCTGATCGCCACCGTCGTGAAGACGGGGTACACGGCCGAGGAGCCGCCTCCGCCGGCTGTGACGGAGGCACCCGCCACCGAGCGGGACGCCGACCCCGAACTGGCCGGTCTGCGGCAGCGGCTCGTCGTCTCCGTGCTGCTCGCCGCGCCCGTCGTCCTGATGTCCATGGTTCCCGCGCTCCAGTTCGACAACTGGCGATGGCTCGCGCTGACGCTCGCCTCCCCGGTCGTCGTCTGGGGCGGACTGCCGTTCCACCGGGCCGCGTTCACCAACGCCCGGCACGGCGCGGCCACCATGGACACCCTGGTGTCGGTCGGCACGCTCGCCGCGTACGGCTGGTCCCTGTGGGCCCTGTTCTGGGGCGACGCGGGCAGGCCCGCGATGCCGGGGATGGAGGGGATGGGGATACGGGAAAGCTTCTCGTTCACCGCCTCCCGTACGGGCGACACCTCCGAGATCTACCTCGAAGTCGCCGCCGGGGTCATCGCGTTCATCCTCCTCGGGCGCTATCTGGAGGCCCGCGCCAAGCGCCGCTCGGGTGCGGCACTGCGGGCCCTCATGGAACTGGGCGCCAAGGACGTCTCCGTGCTGCGCGGAGGGCGTGAAGTGCGCGTTCCCGTCGGCGAGTTGGCGATCGGGGACCGGTTCGTCGTACGGCCCGGGGAGAAGATCGCCACCGACGGCACCGTCGTCGAGGGTGCCTCGGCGGTCGACGCGTCGATGCTGACCGGCGAGTCCGTGCCGGTCGACGTGGGGGCCGGGGACGCCGTCACGGGCGCGACCGTGAACGCGGGGGGCCGGCTGGTCGTCGAGGCCACCCGGGTCGGCTCGGACACCCAGCTCGCGCGGATGGCCCGGCTGGTGGAGGACGCGCAGAACGGCAAGGCCGAGGTGCAGCGGCTCGCCGACCGGATCTCCGGGATCTTCGTGCCCGTGGTGCTGCTGATCGCGCTCGGTACGTTCGGCGCCTGGCTCGGCGTCACGGGCGACACGGTCGCCGCCTTCACCGCCGCCGTCGCCGTCCTGATCATCGCCTGCCCCTGTGCGCTGGGCCTGGCCACCCCGACCGCACTGATGGTCGGCACCGGGCGCGGGGCGCAGCTCGGCATCCTCATCAAGGGCCCCGAGGTCCTGGAGTCCACGCGCCGCGTCGACACGATCGTCCTGGACAAGACGGGCACGGTCACCACGGGCCGGATGACCCTCCAGGAGGTGTACGTCGCCGAGGGCGAGGACGAGAAGCAGGTACTGCGGCTCGCGGGCGCCCTCGAACACGCCTCCGAGCATCCGGTCGCCCGAGCTGTCGCCGCCGGGGCGGTGGAGCGGGTCGGGACACTCCCGGAGGCCGAGGCCTTCGAGAACGTGGCCGGGAGGGGCGTACGCGGGCGCGTGGACGGGCACGAGGTGGCCGTCGGACGGCTCACGGACGGGCTGTCGGGGCCGCTCCCCCAGGAGTTGGCCCACGCGAAGGCCCAGGCCGAGAGCGGCGGACGTACGGCCGTCGTGGTCGCCTGGGACGGGATGGCACGCGGTGTCGTCACCGTCGCCGACGCGGTCAAGGAGACCAGCGCCGAGGCCGTGCGCGAACTGCGGGCACTGGGGCTGACTCCGGTGCTGCTGACCGGGGACAACCGGGCGGTGGCGGACTCGGTGGCGGCGGCCGTCGGGATCGACCAGGTGATCGCGGACGTCCTGCCCGAGGAGAAGGTCGACGCCGTACGGCGGCTCCAGCGCGAGGGGCGGACCGTCGCGATGGTCGGCGACGGCGTGAACGACGCGGCGGCGCTGGCCACCGCCGATCTGGGCCTGGCGATGGGTACCGGCACGGACGCGGCGATCGAGGCGAGCGATCTGACACTGGTACGCGGGGACCTGCGCGTGGCCGCCGACGCCATCCGGCTGTCCCGGAAGACGCTCGCGACCATCAAGGGCAACCTGGTGTGGGCCTTCGGCTACAACGTGGCCGCACTGCCGCTGGCCGCGGCCGGACTGCTGAATCCGATGATCGCGGGGGCCGCGATGGCCTTCTCCTCGGTGTTCGTCGTCACCAACAGCCTCCGACTGCGCACTTTCCGCTGAGATCGGGCCCTGACCGGCCGAAGTTACCGCCAGTACGCACAAGTCGGTGTCATAGTCCCTATGGAGTCCGACGCGAGCCTCACATAAGCTCTTCACAAGGCTCCCGCATCATCCTTACGCTGGGGTCCCGGTCGCGACAACCGGGATCTGGCGTACCTAAAGGCTTATGCGAGAGACGCAGATCACACTGCTGTGAACGTAACCATCGAAGGGCTTCGAAGGTCTAAGTTGGCGATGTCAGACCAGCGTCTTGGGGGGCGCGGGCTGGCGTCTGAGGATGTCTTGGGGGACGTCCTCGGAGATGCGTTGCCGGGACACGTACACCGGGAAGCTTGAGCGGCCCACCCCAGCGTGCGCGTCCCGGCAGACCGCACACAGCAGGAGTACGACGAGTTTTGCTCGTTTTGCTCAACACAACGGCCGCCTCGGCGGCCTGCACACCAGTGATAGCGAATTCAGGCGCTGTCCTCCGAAACGCCCGGCCGGATCCCGTGGGGGGAATCCGCACCGGGACATGGGAAGGCGCCCTGTACGCCGGCCCGTGGGGGGACCGTCGGCAGGGCGCCTTCCGCTTTTTCGTCCTAACGAACCCCTCGCGCGGAGTTCGGGCGCGGGCTCACCCGCGCCCCCGAAGGGGCGCGGGGAACTGCGCGACAAGCCACAACGAACCGGCAGCCAAAGTCCCGCCCGCCGCGCGGAGCGCCTAGCGCTGCTCGACCGGCACGAAGTCCCGCTCCACCACACCCGTGTAGATCTGGCGCGGACGGCCGATACGCGACCCCGGCTCCTTGATCATCTCGTGCCACTGGGCGATCCAGCCCGGCAGGCGGCCGAGGGCGAACAGGACCGTGAACATCTCGGTCGGGAAGCCCATCGCGCGGTAGATGAGGCCGGTGTAGAAGTCGACGTTCGGGTAGAGGTTGCGCGAGACGAAGTAGTCGTCGGAGAGCGCGTGCTCCTCCAGCTTCAGCGCGATGTCCAGCAGCTCGTCGGACTTGCCGAGGGCCGAGAGGACGTCGTGCGCGGCAGCCTTGATGATCTTCGCGCGCGGGTCGAAGGACTTGTACACCCGGTGGCCGAAGCCCATCAGGCGGACGCCGTCCTCCTTGTTCTTCACCTTGCGGATGAAGGAGTCGACGTCGCCGCCGTTCGCCTTGATGCCCTCCAGCATCTCCAGCACGGACTGGTTGGCGCCGCCGTGCAGCGGGCCCCAGAGCGCGGAGATACCGGCCGAGATCGACGCGAACATGTTGGCCTGCGAGGAGCCGACCAGACGGACCGTCGACGTCGAACAGTTCTGCTCGTGGTCGGCGTGCAGAATCAGCAGCTTGTCGAGGGCGGAGACGACGACCGGGTCGAGGTCGTACTCCTGCGCCGGCACCGAGAACGTCATACGGAGGAAGTTCTCGACGTAACCGAGGTCGTTGCGCGGGTAGACGAACGGGTGACCGATCGACTTCTTGTACGCGTACGCGGCGATGGTCGGAAGCTTGGCGAGCAGCCGGATCGTCGAGAGGTTGCGCTGGTTCTCGTCGAACGGGTTGTGGCTGTCCTGGTAGAAGGTCGACAGCGCGGAGACGACCGACGACAGCATCGCCATCGGGTGCGCGTCGCGCGGGAAGCCACGGTAGAAGTTCTTGACGTCCTCGTGCAGCAGGGTGTGCTGCGTGATCTCGTTCTTGAAGACGGAGAGCTCGTCCACGGTCGGAAGCTCGCCGTTGATCAGCAGGAACGCCACCTCGAGGAAGGTGGAGCGCTCGGCGAGCTGCTCGATCGGGTACCCGCGGTACCGAAGGATGCCCTGCTCGCCGTCGAGGTAGGTGACCGCGGATTTATAGGCGGCGGTGTTGCCGTAGCCGCTGTCCAGAGTTACGAGACCGGTCTGAGCGCGGAGCTTCCCGATGTCGAAGCCCTTGTCGCCGACGGTGCTGTCGATCACCGGGTAGGTGTACTCGCCGTCGCCGAACCGCAGTACTACAGCGTTGTTGGTGTGCTCGCTCACGTCATCCCTCACCGACGTTGTGCCTCTTCTTCGAGGTGCCCTGACTGTCTCTACCATCCCCCATTTGGCGCAGGAGAGTGCACTCGGGGTCGACCATTGGGCCTATTGGCGGCACTGAGTGCCGCCAAGCTACTCATCCTGCCCCCCTTCGCCCTGGTTCCGGAAGTGCCCTGTGAGCTTTGTGACTCATTTGATCGATCATTTTTCTGCCGGCGCCGCGAGGTCACCACGGTCGCGCCGGTCACGACCGCAGTCTGTGATCCAGTGCCGTGCAGCGCCGACCTGCCGACACCGTGCGCACCGCCTGGCCGATCGCCTTGCGTGAACCGACCAGGACGACCAGCTTCTTCGCCCGGGTGACGGCCGTATACAAGAGGTTGCGCTGGAGCATCATCCACGCGCCCGTGGTGACCGGGATGACCACCGCCGGGTACTCGCTGCCCTGGGAGCGGTGGATGGTCACCGCGTACGCGTGGGCGAGTTCGTCCAGCTCATCGAAGTCGTACGGCACTTCCTCGTCCTCGTCCGTCAACACGGTGAGGCGCTGTTCCACCTCGTCGAGGGAGGTGACGACGCCGACGGTGCCGTTGAAGACGCCGTTCTCGCCCTTGTCGTAGTTGTTGCGGATCTGCGTGACCTTGTCGCCGATCCGGAAGACCCGGCCGCCGAACCGCTTCTCGGGGAGGTCCGGGCGCCCCGGTGTGATCGCCTGCTGGAGCAGCCCGTTGAGGTTTCCGGCGCCCGCCGGGCCCCGGTGCATCGGGGCGAGCACCTGGACGTCCCGCCGGGGATCCAGGCCGAACTTGGCCGGAATTCGCCGTGCGGCCACATCGACGGTGAGCCGGCCGGCCTCCTCCGTGTCGTCCTCGACGAAGAGGAAGAAGTCCTTCATGCCGTCGGTGACCGGATGCTGCCCTGCGTTGATCCGGTGCGCGTTCGTCACGACGCCCGACTGCTGGGCCTGTCGGAAGACCTTGGTGAGCCGGACGGCGGGGACCGGGCTGCCGTCGGCGAGCAGGTCCCGCAGGACCTCCCCGGCGCCGACGCTGGGGAGTTGGTCCACGTCCCCGACGAACAGCAGATGCGCGCCCGGCGCGACCGCCTTCGCCAGTTTGTTGGCGAGCAGCAGGTCCAGCATCGAGGCCTCGTCCACCACCACCAGGTCGGCGTCCAGGGGACGGTCCCTGTCGTAGGCCGCGTCACCGCCGGGTTTCAGTTCGAGGAGACGGTGGACGGTGGAGGCCTCAGCGCCGGTGAGTTCGGCGAGGCGTTTGGCGGCGCGGCCCGTCGGGGCGGCGAGGACGACCTTGGCCTTCTTGGCGCGGGCCAGCTCCACGATGGAGCGGACCGTGAAGGACTTGCCGCAGCCGGGTCCGCCGGTGAGGACGGCGACCTTCTCCGTCAGCGCGAGCCGGACGGCAGCTTCCTGCTCGGGGGCGAGATCAGCCCCCGTACGCCCCTGGAGCCAGCTCAGCGCCTTGTCCCAGGCCACGTCGTGGAAGGCGGGCATCCGGTCCTCACCGGTGCGCAGCAGGCGCAACAGCTGGGCGGAGAGGGAGAGTTCGGCGCGGTGGAAGGGGACCAGGTAGACCGCTGTCACGGGTTCCGAGTCTCCGTCGGGGCCGGGGACCTTCTCCCGGACGACACCAGGGTCCTCCCCTTCCTCCGGGGGGGCCGCGAGTTCGGCAAGGCACTCGATGACGAGGCCCGTGTCGACCTGGAGGAGCTTCACCGCGTCCGCGATCAGCCGTTCCTCGGGGAGGTAGCAGTTGCCCTGGTCGGTGGCCTGCGAAAGGGCATACTGGAGGCCCGCCTTGACGCGCTCGGGGCTGTCGTGCGGGATGCCGACGGACTGGGCGATCTTGTCGGCGGTGAGGAAGCCGATGCCCCAGACGTCGGAGGCGAGGCGGTAGGGCTGGTTCTTGACGACCGAGATCGAGGCGTCGCCGTACTTCTTGTAGATGCGCACGGCGATGGACGTGGAGACCTCCACGCTCTGCAGGAAGAGCATGACCTCCTTGATCGCCTTCTGCTCCTCCCAGGCGTCGGCGATCTTCGCGGTGCGCTTGGGGCCGAGGCCCGGCACCTCGATGAGCCGCTTGGGCTCCTCCTCGATGATCCGGAGGGTGTCCAGGCCGAAGTGCTGGGTGATCCGGTCGGCGAAGACCGGGCCGATGCCCTTGACCAGTCCCGAGCCGAGATAGCGGCGGATGCCCTGGATGGTGGCGGGCAGGACGGTCGTGTAGTTCTCGACGGTGAACTGCTTGCCGTACTGCTGATGCGAGCCCCAACGGCCCTCCATACGCAGCGACTCGCCGGCCTGGGCGCCGAGCAGCGCGCCCACGACCGTGAGGAGGTCACCGGCGCCGCGCCCGGTGTCGACGCGGGCGACCGTGTAGCCGTTCTCCTCGTTGGCGTACGTGATCCGCTCCAGGACGCCTTCGAGGACGGCCAAATGCCGTTCCCCCGTGGAGTTCCCCGTCTGCTTCGACATGATCCGACGGTACCGGGCGGGTGTGACAGCCCGGGCCTGTCGACCGGGGCCGGGGCTGTCACCCGCGGGTCACCTCAGGGGAAGTACGGCGTGTGGGTGATGGAGGAGACCTTGAGGTAGCGGGCGCCGTCGGAGGTGGCCCAGGTGGAGGAGTCCGGGTTGCCGGGCCAGTCACCGCCGACCGCGAGGTTGACGATGAAGCGCAGGCTCGTCCCGGCCGGGGTCCGGTACCAGGTGGTGCCCGTGGTGACGCCGTCCACGGCGTAGTCGATGTGGTCCGGGAACCAACTGAACGAGTACCGGTGGTACGCGTTCGTCCAGCCCGACGAGTTCGTCTTCGAGAACTGCTGCTGGTTGTTGTTCATGTCGTGGGACGTCTGGTAGACGACATTGGGGTTCTGTCCCACGATCTCCGCGGCGTCGAACTCCGGGAGCCAGGGGTTGAGGGCCGCCGCCCAGACCGCCGGCAGCAGGCCCCGCCCGTTGGGCATGTTCGCGGTGAAGCTGTACGTGCCGTATCCGTACTGCGCCGTCGACTCCACGCGGCCCGAGTAGTAGACCCCGCCTCCGGCGTTGTACGCCTTGATCACCAGCGTGTTGCCCTCGTACCAGACGCAGTCCGGCCGATACGTCTCCAGCTCGTTGTTGGGCGTCCACCTGGCGTTGATCTTGTTCCAGGAGTTGACAGTCACCGGACTGCCCCAGGAAGCGGCGCGTGCGGTCTGCGCACCCAGGATGAGTGCGGGCGGTACGGCCAGGCCTGCGCCGAGTATGCGTCTACGGCTCGGCATGCGCGGTGTGGAGGTCATCGCAGCTCCATTGCTTGGATGAACGTGGGGGGTTGGGAGCGCTTCCACGCTCCACTTGTCGGTGGACTGTAAGGATCCGTTCGTTCATTGACAAGATGTGCGGCGATGATCGACATGTGCCTTCGGGAATTGAACACGCCTTGATCACATCCTGAGACTGCTCACAGAAGCGCTCACGCTCCCTCCATCACGATCCGGTATCGAGAACCGGCCAGGGGCTTGATTTATGTGCGTGTAATCGATTCCATCGGTCTCCGGTCAGCCGTGTAAACGATTCCACGCGGCTACGGAACCACAAGGAGGTGGTCCGGCGATGGCGAGCATCAAGGACGTCGCCGCCGAGGCGGGCGTGTCCGTCGCCACGGTGTCGCGGGTCCTGAACGACCATCCGTCGGTCAGCGCGGACGCACGCGCACGCGTACTGGCCGCCGTCGAGGCGCTGGGCTACCGCCCGAACGCCGTCGCCCGCTCCCTGCGCACCGACCAGACCCGCACCCTCGGCCTGGTCATCAGCGACGTGCTGAACCCCTACTTCACGACCCTGGCCCGCTCGGTCGAGGAGGAGGCGCGCGCCCTCGGCTACAGCGTGATCATCGGCAACGCCGACGAACGCCCCGACCTCCAGGACCACCACGTACGGACCCTGCTGGACCGCCGTATCGACGGCCTCCTCGTCTCCCCCACCGACGGCGGCTCCCCGCTGATGCTGGACACCGCGCGCGGGGGCACCCCGATGGTCTTCGTGGACCGCTGGATCCCGGGCGTGGACGTGCCGGTCGTACGGGCGGACGGGCGGACGGCGGTCCGGGAGCTCGTGTCCCACCTGTACAGGCTCGGGCACCGGCGGCTCGCGATCATCGCGGGCCCGGCGGCCACCACCACCGGCAGTGAGCGCGTGGAGGCCTTCAGAGAGGCCCTGGCCGAGTACGGGCTGCCGCTCCCCGACGCCTACATCGGGCAGGGCGACTTCCAGGCCGAGAGCGGGCGCCGGGTGACGGACGCCTTCCTCGATCTGGCCGAGCCGCCCGAGGTCGTGTTCGCGGCCGACAACCTGATGGCGCTGGGCGCGCTGGACGCCGTACGCGCGCGTGGGATGCGTGTTCCGCGGGACATCGCGCTCGCGGCCTTCGACGACATCCCGTGGTTCGTGCACACCGATCCGCCCGTCACGGCCATCGCGCAGCCGACCGGCGAACTGGGGCGGGCCGCCGTCCGGGCGCTGGTCGACATGATCGAGGGCCGCCCTCCGCAGTCCGTGACGCTGGCCGCGCACCTCGTCGTACGACGCTCGTGCGGTGAGCCGACTCCCCCAACTCCCTCTGTACAGACCCCCGCACAGCCCCCCGTGACGAACAGGAGTCAGCCGTGAGCAACCAGGACGAGTTGCTGCGCATCGAAGGCATACGGAAGTCCTTTCCCGGCGTGGTCGCGCTCGACGGCGTCGACTTCGAGCTGCGGCGCGGCGAGGTGCACGTACTGCTCGGCGAGAACGGCGCGGGCAAGAGCACCCTCATCAAGATGCTCTCCGGCGCCTACCGCCCCGATGCCGGCCGTGTCCTCGTCGACGGCGAGGAGACCCGTATCCATGGTGCGCAGGATTCCGAACGGCTCGGGATCGCCACCATCTACCAGGAGTTCAACCTCGTCCCCGATCTGACGGTCGCCGAGAACATCTTCCTGGGGCGGCAGCCGCGCCGCTACGGGATGATCGACCGCAAGCGGATGGAGGCCGACGCGGCCGTGCTGTTGGAGCGCGTGGGTGTGAACGTGTCTCCACGCGCGCGGGTGCGTGAACTCGGTATCGCGCGGCTCCAGATGGTCGAGATCGCGAAGGCGCTGAGCCTGAACGCACGCGTGCTGATCATGGACGAGCCGACCGCCGTCCTCACCTCCGAAGAGGTCGAGAAGCTGTTCTCGATCGTGCGCACGCTGCGCGAGGACGGGGTCGGGATCGTCTTCATCACCCATCACCTGGACGAGATCGCCGCCCTCGGGGACCGGGTGACGGTGATCCGGGACGGGAAGAGCGTCGGGCAGGTGCCCGCCGACACGCCCGAGGACGAGCTCGTACGGCTCATGGTCGGACGGTCGATCGAACAGCAGTACCCGAGGGAGGCCACCGAGGCGGGCACCGCGCTTCTCACGGTGAAGGGGCTCAGCCGGGACGGCGTCTTCCACGACGTGAGCTTCGAGGTGCGGGCCGGTGAGGTCGTCGGCATCGCGGGGCTGGTCGGGGCCGGGCGTACCGAGGTCGCGCGCGCGGTGTTCGGCGCCGATCCGTACGACCAGGGGTCCGTGTCCGTCGCGGGCGCCGAGGTGCGCGGGAGCGATGTCGGGGCCGCCATGGCCGCCGGGATCGGGCTCGTGCCCGAGGACCGCAAGGGGCAGGGGCTGGTCCTCGACGCCTCCGTCGAGGAGAACCTCGGCCTGGTCACCCTGCGGGCCGCCACCAGGGGCGGGCTGGTCGACCTCAAGGGGCAGCGGGCCGCAGCCGCGAAGGTCGCCGAGCAGCTGGGCGTACGGATGGCCGGGCTCGGCCAGCAGGTGCGCACCCTCTCCGGGGGCAACCAGCAGAAGGTCGTCATCGGCAAGTGGCTGCTCGCGGACACCCGGGTGCTGATCCTCGACGAGCCGACCCGGGGTATCGACGTCGGCGCCAAGGTCGAGATCTACCAGCTGATCAACGAGCTGACGGCCGCCGGTGCCGCCGTACTGATGATCTCCAGCGATCTGCCCGAGGTGCTCGGGATGAGCGACCGGGTGCTGGTCATGGCGCAGGGCCGGATCGCCGGTGAACTCACGGCCGCCGAGGCCACCCAGGACTCCGTGATGGCGCTCGCCGTCAGCACGAACGTCAGCAACAACACCATGAACACCAACAAGGGAACGACTGCTGTGGAGGGCTCCCGTGGCCACTGACACGCTCAAGGGAACGACGGGCGCGAGTGGCGCGAGTGCCGCCACGAGCGGCCTGCGTCGCATCCTGCTCGACAACGGGGCGCTGACCGCGCTCATCGTCCTCGTCATCGCGATGTCGGCGCTGTCCGGCGACTTCCTGACGACGGACAACCTGCTCAACGTGGGCGTCCAGGCGGCCGTGACGGCCGTCCTCGCCTTCGGTGTCACCTTCGTGATCGTCTCGGCGGGCATCGACCTGTCGGTCGGTTCCGTCGCCGCGCTGTCGGCCACCGTCCTTGCCTGGGCGGCGACTTCGGAGGGCGTGCCGGTCGCGATCGCGGTCGTGCTGGCCGTCCTCACCGGCATCGCGTGCGGCCTGGTCAACGGCTTCCTGATCTCGTACGGCAAACTGCCGCCGTTCATCGCGACGCTCGCCATGCTGTCGGTGGGGCGTGGGCTCTCCCTGGTGATCTCGCAGGGTTCGCCGATCGCGTTCCCCGACTCGGTCTCGCACCTCGGTGACACGCTGGGCGGCTGGCTGCCGGTGCCCGTGCTGGTGATGGTGGCCATGGGGCTCGTCACCGCGTTCGTTCTCGGCCGTACGTACCTGGGTCGCTCCATGTACGCGATCGGCGGCAACGAGGAGGCGGCCCGGCTGTCCGGGCTGCGGGTGAAGCGGCAGAAGCTGGCGATCTACGCGCTGTCCGGGCTGTTCGCCGCCGCCGCGGGCATCGTGCTCGCGTCGCGGCTGTCCTCCGCGCAGCCGCAGGCCGCGCAGGGGTACGAGCTGGACGCCATCGCGGCGGTGGTCATCGGTGGGGCGAGTCTGGCGGGCGGTACCGGCAAGGCGTCCGGGACGCTGATCGGCGCGCTGATCCTGGCGGTGCTCAGGAACGGCCTCAACCTGCTCTCGGTGTCCGCCTTCTGGCAGCAGGTCGTCATCGGTGTCGTGATCGCGCTGGCGGTGCTGTTCGACACCGTGCGCAGGAAGAGCGGCGCCTCGGTGACGCCCGCCGGGGCTGCCGGTGGCGGGGACCGGCGCAAGCAGGCACTGACGTACGTGCTGGCCGCCGTGGTCGCGACGGCGGTCGTGGGTGCGACCTCGCTGCTGCACAGTGGCTCGTCGTCCGCGACCAGCCAGAAGGTGGGTCTGTCCCTGTCGACGCTGAACAACCCCTTCTTCGTGCAGATCCGGGCCGGTGCCCAGGCCGAGGCCAAGAAGCTGGGCGTGGACCTGACCGTCACCGACGCCCAGAACGACGCCTCCCAGCAGGCCAACCAGTTGCAGAACTTCACCAGTTCGGGTCTCGGGGCGATCATCGTCAACCCGGTGGACTCGGACGCGACGGGGCCTGCCGCGCGGGCCGTCAACAAGTCCGGTATCCCGCTCGTCGCGGTCGACCGCTCTGTCAACAACGCGGACACCGCCACCCTCGTCGCCTCCGACAACACGGCCGGCGGCAGGCTGGCCGCGAAGGCGCTGGCCGAGAAGCTGGGCGGCACGGGCACGATCGTCGTCCTCCAGGGCCAGGCGGGCACCTCCGCGAGCCGTGAGCGCGGCGCCGGCTTCACCGAGGGGCTGAAGGCCTACCCGGGCATCAAGGTCGTCGCCAAGCAGCCCGCAGACTGGGACCGCACCAAGGGCCTCGACGTCATGACCAACCTCCTCCAGGCCAACTCCGGCATCAGCGGTGTCTTCGCCGAGAACGACGAGATGGCCCTCGGCGCGATCAAGGCGCTGGGCAGCAAGGCCGGCACGTCGGTGCAGGTGATCGGCTTCGACGGTACGCCGGACGGGCTGAAGGCGGTCGCGGACGGTTCGCTGTACGCGTCGGTCGCCCAGCAGCCCAAGGAACTCGGGAGGATCGCGGTGCAGAACGCGCTGCGGGTCGCCGAGGACAAGGGCGTCGAGAAGACGGTGATGGTGCCGGTGAAGGTGGTCACGAAGGAGAACGTGGCGGCGTTCGGCGGCTGAGCGGGCTCTCGGCGGGAGACTGAGCAGGCTTGCGGCTGGAAGCTGAGCAGGCTCACAACTGGAGAGCGGGAACGGCCGGGCGCCTCTTGTCGAGGCGCCCGGCCTGCCCACTGACCGACCGGTGGACCGACCGAACTGGGCATTTGGCCGTCTGACCGACTGTCAGCCGGTACAACTGATCTGTATGGGGAGACTGTTCATGTACGACTACGACCTGCTGGTCGTGGGATCGGCCAACGCCGACCTGGTCACCGTGGTCGAGCGGCGGCCCGCGGCCGGTGAGACGGTGCTCGGATCCGACCTGGTCGTCCACCCGGGCGGCAAGGGCGCCAACCAGGCGGTCGCCGCCGCCCGACTGGGAGCCCGTACGGCGCTGCTGGCGCGGGTCGGCAACGACGGCCACGGCCGCCTGCTGCTCGACTCGCTGGTGGACGCCGGCGTCGACACGGTGGGCGTCCTGGTCGGCGGGGCGCCGACGGGGGTCGCGCTGATCACCGTGGACCCGTCCGGCGACAACAGCATCGTGGTGTCGCCGGGTGCGAACGGGCGGCTGACGCCCGAGGACATCCAGGCCGCGGGGAGCCTGTTCCAGGCGGCGCGGGTGGTGTCGGCGCAGCTGGAGATTCCGCTCGAGTCGGTCGTGGAGGTCGTACGGAACCTGGCTCCCGAGAGCCGGTTCGTCCTGAACCCGTCCCCTCCGCGCCCGTTGCCGCGTGAGGTCCTGGCCGCCTGCGATCCGCTGATCGTGAACGAGCACGAGGCCCGGGTGATCGCCGGTGCGGACGCCGAGCTGGGCGACTCGCCGGAGGACTGGGCGAAGACGCTGCTCGCGCTCGGGCCGCGCTCGGTCGTCATCACCCTCGGCGCCGAGGGCGCGCTGGTCGCCGTACGGGCCGGGGAGCGGGTACGGGTGCCCTCGGTGCCGGTGGACGCCGTGGACACGACGGGGGCGGGCGACGCGTTCACCGCCGCGCTGGCGTGGCGGCTGGGCGCGGGCGAGTCGTTGGCCCTGGCGGCGGCGTACGCGGCGCGGGTGGGCGCGGCCGCGGTCACCCGGGCGGGGGCCCAGGACTCCTTCCCCACGGCCGAGGAGGTCGAGGCGCTGGGCGGTACCGGCGCGGCCGTGCGAGGTGGGTCCCATTGAATCCTCCCCCAGCTGAAGCAGGGGGATTCCTGGCTCACGCTGCCTGCAGGTCAGCGACCCAACAGGTCTTCCACGATCAACACCAGCCGGGTTGAAACCAGCCCGGTCTGATACGGCAAAGCTTGGAGGTGCATGTGCTGTCTTGGCTCTCGATCAGCACGGCGTACGCGCTTGGTTCTCGCAACGCACGGCGTGCAGCCTACCCGCTCAGGTGGACGATGTTTCGCCTTTGGGGCGAAATCCCGCTCCCTGCCCTGCTCCGCAGGAGTCCGATTCCTCCCCGCCCTGAAGGCCAAGGCATCCTCGGAGGAACCCAGTGAAGCGGGGCGGGATCCTGAACCGTCATCTCGCGGGCGCGCTGGCCGAGTTGGGCCACGGCGACGGGGTGCTGATATGTGACGCCGGGATGCCGATCCCGGCCGGGCCGCGCGTCGTCGACCTGGCCTTCCGGGCCGGGGTGCCTTCGTTCGCCGAGGTGGTCGAGGGGCTGCTCGCCGAGCTGGTCGTGGAGGGTGCCACGGCGGCGACGGAGGTACGGGAGGCCAATCCGGGGGCCGCGAAGCTGCTGGACGGGCACTTTCCCGGCCCCGGCCTCACCCTTGTCCCGCACGAGCGGCTCAAGGAGCTGTCGGCGGGGGCGCGGCTGGTCGTACGGACCGGGGAGGCCAGGCCGTACGCGAACGTTCTGCTGCGGTGCGGGGTCTTTTTCTGAGGCGGGCTCGGTGGGCTTGTGAGCCGGACTCGGCGGGCGTAGGGCTTCAGAGGCCCACGCCTTCAGAGAATCACGGCTTCAGAGACCCGTACGGGTGAACGTCACATGGGTGACTCCGGTGGGCGAGGAGGCGGTCTCGACGGTGTAGTCCTTCTCCACGCCCTCCAGTCCCTCCCAGAGGCGTACGCCTCGGCCGAGCAGGATCGGGACGACCACGGTGTGCAGGTGGTCGACGAGTCCGGCGGCGAGGAAGTCGCGGACCACGGTGGGCCCACCGCCGATGCGGACGTCCTGGCCGCCCGCTGCTTCGCGGGCCGCGTCGAGCGCCTTGGCGGGGGACGTGTCGAGGAAGTGGAACGTGGTGCCACCCTCCATCTCGATCGACGGGCGCGGGTGGTGGGTGAGGACGAACGTCGGTGTGTGGAAAGGCGGGTTGGGCCCCCACCACCCCTTCCACTCCGGGTCCTCGTGCCAGCCGGGCGGGCCGAACTTCCCGGCGCCCATGATCTCGGCGCCGATCCCGGGCGTGAACTGGCGCGCGAAGGCGTCGTCGAGGCCGGCGGTGCCGCCCGTCCCGCCGGTCATCTCGTGCCAGAACCGGGTGGTGAACATCCACTGGTGCAGTTCCTCGCCCGCGTGGCCGAACGGCGCGTCGAGGGTCAGCCCCTCACCGGTGCCGAAGCCGTCGAGCGAGATCGAGAAGTTGTGGACGCGGACGAGGGACATGACTGGCGTCTCCGTTCCTGCGGCTGGGGGTGTCGAGCTTCACCGATTACTTCCAGGACCTCAAGGTAACCGGAGGCGGTGTCGCCCGCCGGTCGGAGGCCCTACCGCCCGAGATACGTCACCGTCGGCCCAGGTGCATGAACGCGGCGCGCAGTTCCGGGTCGCGCAGCAGGCTAAGGATGTCGGCCTCGTTGGCGAACAGGGCTTCGGCGGCCGGGTGTTCGGACTGGTGGAACATGGCGACGAGGACGTCGACGAGGGGGCGGTTCCAGGCCACCCGGACGATCTCCCTGGCCTTGCCGGTCTGCCCCTTGTCCATGGCCAGGCGCCACAGCTCGATGGAGTGCCTGGCCGTCGCGTACGCGTCCCTGCGTCCCTTGACCAGGACCGGTCTGCGGTTGAGGCCGAACACCTCGATACAGGAACGGCCCCGGTCCGTCAGCGCCTTGTACGTTCCCAGTGTGAGCACCAGACGGAGGTGGTCCAGGGGATCCTCGGCCGACGGGTCGACGAGGAGCGCGGTGCCGTCGGGGGCGGTCGGGAAGCGGTTCCCCTTCTGGTTGCTGTTGCAGTACGAACAGGCGAGCAGATGGTTGAACCAGTCGAAGGTGCGGAGCGGAGTGAGGCTCTTCGGCTCGAAGTGGTCGACGTCCGTTCCCTGGCTGTCACCGCAGTACATGCAGCGCTCATGGCCGGGTGCCATCTCCGCCAGGCCCGCGACGAGCGCCGGGCGGACCCGCCGACGGACCGAGCTGGCGGCCCAGAGGTTCTTCGCCCTGGCCCTGCGCTCCGCTTCCGAGGGCTGTTGACGGATGTCCTCGGTGTACTCCCCTAACCGGATCACGGTTTCCGGCGGCAGGACCGCGCGCCGAAGCCGGATCACCCGACCCCACTCCCCTCGTGCTCCCCGCTCTCCTCGCCGTCGGCGATCTCTTCCGCGAGGCGTTGCAGATGGGCGGTCATCTCGTCGAGGCGGGCTGTCGGTGAACTGGTGAGCAGGCCCTTGAGCTCCTGGTAGCGGGCCAGCGACTCGGGCTCGATGTCACCCTCGTAGATCCGCTCCTCCAACTCCACGAACTCCGCCCGGACTTGCTCGGCCCGCTCGGAGTACGGCGTGTCGAGGCCGAACAGGTCGGAGAGCACGGCGTCGTCGCCGCTGCCGTACACCACCCGCTCGTAGAGGTCCTGGTCGACGACTTCGGGAGGTCGTTGCTCGTCCACGCCGGGCAGCCGGATCAGCCCGCCGGGGTCGGCGGCCTGGCAGATGTACGGGCTGTGTGTGGTGACGATGAACTGGATGCGGGGGAAGTGTTCGGTCAGCCAGGGGCCGATGCGACGCTGCCAGGAGACATGGAGGTGTGCGTCGATCTCGTCGATGATGACGACGCCGGGTGTCAGGAGAGCGATCGACTCCCCTCTGGCCTTCCAGAGTTCGGACTCCCCGAGGCCGGCCTTGAACGCGTCGGCGCTGAACGCGTGTGCGCCGAACGCGTCGTACAACTGCTTCAGGATGTCCACCACCAGGGCCGCGACGGTACGGAATCCGTCGCTCATCTCGCGCAGCGGGAAGCGGCTGCCGTCCCGCTCGACCCACAGCCCCTCGGAGTCGACGTCGATGATCCGGTAGCCGTCCGGCAGCAGTCCGTCCCGGAGAAGCGCGAGCGCGAACGCCTTCAGCCCGGCGGCGCCCGCCCTGCCTTCGAGCGCCCGCAGATGCTGTTCGATCAGCCAGGCGACGCCCTCCGAGAGTGAGGCGTCCTCGTGGAAGAGGCTCGCCTGCCGGGCCACCGGGCCGGACGCCAGCATCAGCCGCTGCACCTCACCGGAGCCTCCGGCCATGCGCCGGAACGGCCCGTACGCCGCGCAGAACCAGCCCTCCGGGTTGTCCGACCAAGGGCCCCGGCGAGCGATGCTGGTCGGGCCCCTGGTGTAGCGGACCTCCTGCAGTACGGGTTGTGCGCCTTTGGGGGGCACTCTCCAGACGAGCCCCGCCTTGAAGGAGCCCTTGGGCGGCCGGCCCTGCGAGAAACGGTCGTACGGCGAGTTCCGGGTGAGCTCGACCTGGACCTCGCCCCATCCGGACCCCTGTGCCACCCAGTTCTCGAACCCCGGCACCAGACTGCGCGCCACCACCGGCCCGCTGAGCGCGAGCGCCATGGCTCGCAGCAGTGTCGTCTTCCCGGATCCGTTACGGCCGGCGAGAACCGTCCAGCCGGCGTGACTGCCGTCGGGTCGGGTCAACGTCAGATCGACCTGACGGGGTCCGTGAAAGGACTTGATGTCCTGTACGGAGATCCGGCTGACGTACATGGGGTCGATGTCCGTTCGTTCGGGTCTTCGGGACTTCGGGACTTCGAGTCGGGGGCTGGAATCTGGGGCTGCGCGGGACGGGAACCGCCCGTTCGATCCTACGGGCGGGAGGGATCCGTACGGTTCCGCGCCCGCGTCCCTCGATCCGGTATTTCCGCATCTCCCGCATTTCCGCGACGGCCGGAAACAGGGAACCGTCCGCACCCGGCGTCCCACCGGATACGGACGGTTCTGCCGCCGGGCGGCCGTTACGCCGCGTGCTCCACGAACCGCGCCGCGGTCTCCGCCAGCACCTCGCGTCCGTCCCGGGCCCACAGCGCGTCGTTGAACAGTTCGACCTCGATGGGACCGGTGTAGCCGGCCGCCTCGACGTACGTCCGCCACTCCCGCATGTCGATCGAACCGTCACCGATCTGACCGCGTCCGTTGAGGACGCCCTCCGGCAACGGGGTTGTCCAGTCGGCGAGTTGGAAGGTGTGGATCCGGCCGCCGGCACCGGCGCGGGCGATCTGCGCGGGCGCGTTGTCGTCCCACCAGATGTGGTATGTGTCCACCGCGACGCCGACCTGGTGGGCGGGGAACCGCTCCGCCAGGTCGAGGGCCTGGGTGAGCGTCGAGACCACGCAGCGGTCGGACGCGTACATGGGGTGGAGCGGCTCGATGGCCAGCCGTACGCCGTTCTTCTCGGCGTACGGGCCCAGCTCGGTGAGGGCGTCGGCGATGCGCTCCCGGGCGCCGTACAGGTCCTTCGAGCCGGCCGGCAGGCCGCCCGACACCAGGACGAGGGTGTCCGTGCCGAGCGTGGCCGCCTCGTCGATCGCCCGGCGGTTGTCGGCCAGGGCCTCCGCGCGCTCCGCCGGGTCGATCGCGGTGAAGAAGCCGCCCCGGCAGAGGGTGGTGACGGCGAGGCCCGCGTCGCGGAGCAGTTTCGCCGTCGCCTCGACGCCGTACTCCTGGACCGGAGCACGCCAGAGGCCGACACCGGGGACGCCCAACTCCAGGCAGACGTCGACCAGTTCGGGCAGGCTGAGCTGCTTGACCGTCATCTGGTTGATGCTGAAGCGCGCGAGGTCGGCGGCGGTCACTGGGCCACTCCGTACAGGGACAGCAGGTTCCTCATCCGCTCCTGGGCCAGTTTCGGGTCCGGGAACAGGCCCAGGCCGTCGGCGAGTCGGTAGGCGCGGGCGAAGTGCGGGAGGGAGCGGGCCGACTGCAGCCCGCCGACCATGGTGAAGTGCGACTGGTGACCGGCCAGCCAGGCCAGGAACACCACGCCCGTCTTGTAGAAGCGGGTGGGTGTCTGGAAGAGATGGCGGGACAACTCGACCGTGGGGTCGAGGAGTTCACGGAAGCCGGCCGTGTCGCCGGTGTCGAGGACGCGTACCGCCTGCGCGGCCAGCGGGCCCAGCGGGTCGAAGATGCCGAGGAGGGCGTGACTGAAGCCCTGCTCGTCGCCCGCGATCAGCTCGGGGTAGTTGAAGTCGTCGCCCGTGTAGCAGCGCACGCCCTGCGGGAGACGCCGGCGGATGTCGATCTCGCGCTGGGCGTCGAGGAGGGACACCTTGATGCCGTCGACCTTGTCGGGGTGGGCGGCGATGACCTCGAGGAAGGTGTCGGTCGCCGCGTCGAGGTCGCTCGACCCCCAGTAGCCCTCCAGCGCCGGGTCGAACATCGGGCCGAGCCAGTGCAGGATCACCGGCTCGGCGGACTGGCGCAGGAGGTGGCCGTAGATGTCGAGGTAGTCCTCGGGGCCCTTCGCGGCGGCGGCGAGAGCGCGGGACGCCATCAGGATCGTCTTGGCGCCCGCCTCCTCGACGAGGGCGAGCTGCTCCTCGTACGCCTTGCGGATGTCGGCCAAGGAGGCGCCGGGGGTGGTGAGTTGGTCGGTGCCGACGCCGCAGGCAATGAGGCCGCCCACCGTTTTGGCCTCGGCGGCCGACCGGCGGATCAGCTCCGCCGCGCCCGCCCAGTCCAGGCCCATGCCGCGCTGGGCGGTGTCCATGGCCTCCGCCACGCCGAGCCCGTGGGACCACAGGTGGCGGCGGAAGGCGAGGGTCGCGTCCCAGTCGACGGCGGCCGGGGAGTCCGGGGACACGTCCGCGTACGGGTCGGCGACGACGTGGGCCGCCGAGTAGACCGTACGGGAGGTGAAGGGGGTGCCGGGGGTGACGGCGAGGGGGGTCGCGCGAGGCTCGTACGCCCGCAACAACCCCGTAGCGTCCGGGAGTTGGATGGTCACAGCTGAATCTCCGGTACGTCGAGACGGACGCCCTCCGCCGAGGACTTCAGGCCCAGTTCTGCGAGCTGGACACCACGGGCGCCGGCCAGCAGGTCCCACTGGTAGGGCGCGTCGGCGTAGACGTGCTTCAGGAACAGCTCCCACTGCGCCTTGAAGCCGTTGTCGAACTCGGTGTTGTCCGGGATCTCCTGCCACTGGTCGCGGAAGGAGTAGGTCGCCGGGATGTCCGGGTTCCAGACCGGCTTCGGAGTCGAACTGCGGTGCTGGACGCGGCAGTTGCGGAGACCCGCGACGGCCGATCCCTCCGTCCCGTCGACCTGGAACTCGACGAGTTCGTCGCGGTTGACCCGTACGGTCCAGGACGAGTTGAACTGGGCGATGGCGCCGCCCTCCAGCTCGAAGATGCCGTAGGCGGCGTCGTCGGCCGTGGCGTCGTACGGCTTGCCGTTCTCGTCCCAGCGCTGCGGGATGTGGGTGGCGGTGAGGGCCTGGACGGTCTTCACCCGGCCGAACAGCTCGTGCAGCACGTACTCCCAGTGCGGGAACATGTCGACAACGATGCCACCGCCGTCCTCGGCGCGATAGTTCCAGCTCGGACGCTGGGCGCTCTGCCAGTCGCCCTCGAAGACCCAGTAGCCGAACTCGCCCCGGATGGAGAGGATGCGGCCGAAGAAGCCGCCGTCGATGAGGCGCTTGAGCTTCAGCAGGCCCGGGAGGAACAGTTTGTCCTGGACGACGCCGTGGCGCACACCGGCCGCGTTCGCGAGGCGGGCCAGCTCAAGGGCGCCTTCGAGGCCGGTGGAGGTGGGCTTCTCCGTGTAGATGTGCTTGCCCGCCGCGATCGCCTTCCGGATCGACTCCTCGCGCGCGGAGGTGACCTGCGCGTCGAAGTAGATGTCGACGGTCGGGTCGGCGAGGACCTCGTCCACGTTCGTGGAGACGTTCTCCGGGTCCAGGCCGTGCTGCTCGGCGAGCGCCTTCAGCGCGTGCTCACGGCGGCCGACCAGGATCGGTTCCGGCCACAGCACGGTTCCGTCACCGAGGTCGAGACCGCCCTGCTCGCGCAGAGCGAGGATCGAGCGGACCAGGTGCTGGCGGTAGCCCATGCGCCCGGTCACGCCGTTCATGGCGATACGCACCGTCTTGCGTGTCACGTCTTTCCCTTCGTAGGTGCCACAGGGGCGGGGTACGCGGTTCCGCGCCGCGTACGCCCGGCTGGAGAGCTGCCTCCGGCGGCCCTACTGGCAAGCGATGCAGCAAGCGCTTTCTATCTAGGGAGAAGCTAGCCTCTGTGCAGCGGTCTGGACAAGAGCACAGAGACGCCGAATTGTTCGAGGGGGCGAACAGGGAGGGCTAAAGGTCATAGGGTCTGCATCGGTATGGACCTGAAGACGCAAATTACGACAACTTACAGCAACGCGATAGGCGACAAGTCGCGCGACCGGAGGACGACGAGATGACGGTGACCCTGGCGGACGTGGCGGCCCGCGCGCAGGTCTCGCCCGCGACGGTGTCGCGCGTACTGAACGGGAACTATCCCGTGGCCGCAACGACCCGCGAGCGGGTGCTGCGCGCCGTGGACGACCTGGACTACGTGCTCAACGGCCCCGCGAGCGCGCTCGCGGCGGCCACCTCCGACCTGGTCGGGATTCTCGTCAACGACATCGCCGACCCCTTCTTCGGGATCATGGCGAGCGCGATCCAGTCGGAGGTCTCGGGCCCGGGAGGGCGCGCGGGCGGCGAACGGCTGGCGGTCGTGTGCAACACGGGCGGCTCTCCGGAACGCGAGCTGACGTACCTCACCCTGCTGCAGCGGCAGCGCGCGGCGGCGGTCGTACTGACCGGCGGCGCGGTGGAGAACCCGCCGCACCTCGCGGCGGTCTCGGCCAAGCTGCGCCGGCTCGCGGACGCGGGTACGAGGGTGGTCCTGTGCGGGCGCCCGCCGGCGCCGGACACCTCGGCGATCGCACTGACCTTCGACAACCGCGGGGGCGGGCAGGAGCTGACCGAGCACCTGATCGGGCTCGGGCACCGGCGCCTGGGGTACATCGCGGGCCCGGAGGAACGGACGACGACCCGGCACCGGCTGGAGGGGCACCGGGCGGCGCTGGCGGTCCACGGGATCGAGGAGGACCCCCGGTGGACCGTCCATGGGCGGTACGACCGGCGGTCGGGGTACGAGGCCACGCTGGAGCTGCTGCGCCGGGACCCGTCGCTCACGGCTGTGGTCGCGGCGAACGACTCCGTCGCGATCGGGGCGTGCGCCGCGCTGCGGGAGTCGGGGCGGCGGATTCCGGACGACGTGTCCGTCGCCGGGTTCGACGACCTGCCGTTCAGCGTGGACGCGGTGCCTTCGCTGACGACGGTGCGGTTGCCGTTGTCGGAGGCGGGGGCCCGGGCGGGGCGGATCGCGATGGGGCGTGAGGAGCCGCCGCCCGGGGGGATCGCCACGGTTCGGGGGGAGTTGATGGTTCGGGGGTCTTCGGGGGTGCCTCGGAGGTAGGAAAAAGCGGGATAGGAAAAAGGCAGGGGGCGTCCGGGCGGGGACGGGTGCGGTGGGTGGGGTGAGGTCCTCGCGGTCGGGGACCTGGGGCGCCGGCAAGGTCAACTGCCCGGTGTTCGCCAGGACTTCGATCGGGGGATGCCGTCCTGGTCCAGGAAGGCCCGTAAGGCGGTCGGTGGCCGTGGTGAGGGGGTTCCACGGGTCGATGGGAGGCTGCTGAGGCCGATGTTCGCGGCGAGGCCATGAGCGCGTGTTGGGATGGGATACGGGCCGAACGAACCCGACTCGGGCCCGGACAGGGAGTGATCGGTTCATGCGCGCGGCCCGGCTCCTCTCCCTCGTCCTCCTGCTGCAGAACCGGGGCAGGCTGACGGCCGGTGAGCTCGCTGAAGAGCTGGGGGTCTCGGTACGGACCGTCTACCGGGACATCGACTCACTGAGCGGCGCGGGCATTCCGGTGTACGGGGACGCCGGGCACCACGGCGGTTACGAGCTGCTCGGCGGCTACCGGACCCGGCTCACCGGACTGCACGCCGACGAGGCCGAGTCCCTGTTCCTGGCCGGGCTGCCCGGTGCGGCGGACGACCTGGGACTGGGCGAGGTGCTGGCGGCGGCACAGCTGAAACTGACTGCGGCGCTGCCGACTCCGCTGCGGGACCGAGCCGGCCGGGTCCGAGAGCGGTTCCACCTCGACGCGCTCGGCTGGTACCGGGAACAGGACTCCGCGCCCCTTCTCGTGTCGCTCGCCAATGCCGTGTGGAACCAGCGGCGGATCCAGGTGCGCTACCGCCGCTGGGCCGAACCGCAGGAAGTCGAGCGTGAGCTCGACCCCTACGGGCTGGTCCTCAAGGCGGGCGTCTGGTACCTCGTCGCAGCGGTGGACGGCGCGGTGCGGACCTACCGGGTGTCGTCGATCCTCCGTCTGGACGTCGGGGAGGACGTCTTCGAGCGCCCCGACGGCTTCGACCTGGCCGCCCACTGGCAGGACTACCTCACCGTCTACGACGCCCGCAGACTGCGGCTTCAGGCCTCCGTCCGGATTGCTCCCGCGCTGCTGTCCGCGCTGCCGGACCGCCTGGACGCGGCACTGGTCCGAGCCGTCGAAGCCTCGGCGGGCCCGCCGGAAGCAGACGGCTGGGTGACGGCGACGGTACCGCTGGAGTCGGTCGAGCTGGCGGTGCCGACGCTGCTGTCGCTGGGGCCGGACATAGAGGTGCTGGCTCCCGAGGAACTGCGCCGCGAGATCACGGAGAGGGCGGCGGCCGTGCTCGACCGGTACCGGCCGGCGGAGATACCAGGCCGGGCGGGGGTCGGCGACCTCAGCAGCAGTCCGGCGGACAGGGTCGCCAGCAGCGCAAGGGCAGCGAGGACCCCGAAGCCGTAGCGCGTGTCACTGTGGTCGGTGACCGTCGCGATCAGCAACATCACCCCGACCGTGGCCGCAAGCCCGCCACCGTTCGCCAGCCCGAAGACCCTGCCCACCGAAGCCTCGTCGGCCGACGTCATCAGCATGGTCCGGGAAGCGATCCTGGCCTGCCCGAAGAAGAACGCACCCAGCGGCACCCCGACGAGATAGCCGACGATCCCGAACTGGCTCTGCAGTACCAGGCCAACAGCGCAGAGCAGAAATCCCACGACGGCGATGCGAAGGTCCGGACTGCGTCTGCTGACGATCCGGTAGGCGCCGGTGGCCGCCAGGAAACCGAGGCCCCCGAGGGCGTCCACGGCACCGAACGTCGCGGCCCCCAGGTGGAGTTCGCCAATGACGGCGGTTGGCAGCAGAGCGTTGAAGACCGTGACGACCACACTCCCCTGGGCGTAGAGGAGGATGAAGCGGCGCATGCGCAACGGCCCGCTCGGCGCCGCAGACGCCGGCGCCGGCGCCCCGGCAGCAGTGGCCGTCGTCGTCCGGTCCGGATGACGCCCCACCGCGGCGACGCAGAGCGCCGAGACGATGAAGGTCCCGGCGTTGAACACCAGCAGCGGCACGGCACCGAACGCCTGGACGGACAGCCCGCCGATCGTCGCCGACAGCAGCATCCCCGCCTGGGTCCCCATCTCGTAGCGGGCGTTGAACCGCCGTAGCCGGTCCGCCGGGACCCGTTCCTTGATCAGCGCGGAGCTTGCCGGGAAGAACAGGGCACCGACCACGGCGAGCGCCAGATTGGCGCCGTAGATCCCGGGCTCGGGGGAGCCTCCGCAGGCCAGCCACAGCGGCAGCCCGAGGGCCAGCGCCGCACTGGTGACATCGCAGCAGATCCACAGGGTCCGCCGGTCGAAGCGGTCGGCCACCCGTCCGAAGAAGGGCGACAACAACGCTTGCGGCCCGGCGACCGCGATGAAGAGCCAGCCGACGGCCATCATGGTCTGCTGCTCCCTGATCACCAGCAGTGCACCGACGATGAGTTGGACGTTGTTGCCGAGAGCGGTGGCGAAAGCAGCGGGCACAAGCAGCCGCTCTGCCCGGCCGGAGTGGTGGCTGAGGATCATGGCACCCACTATCCGGAGGTTCACTGACATCTCCTGTCAGTGAAGAGGTGAGGTCGTGAGGTCGTTGTCGGTGATGACCCGACCGTTTCCGAAGCCGACGGCGGCCATCACCCGCGCCACCCGCCCTGGATTCCGTCCAGGGCGGGCTCCGTGCCTGACCTGCGTGGTGCCCCGAACCCGAGGACAATGGGGTTCGTCGGTCGGACATCGCCCACACTCCGAAAGGTGGCGATCATCATGACTGAGCACCCGCACGCGGCCCTCATACGCAAGGGCTACGACGCGTTCTCGCGCGGTGACATGGACACCATGCGCACTCTGCTGGCGGGGGACGCCACGCATCACGTCCCCGGCAGCCACTCCCTCTCCGGGGACTTCAAGGGGCAGGACGCGATCATCGACATGTACCGCCGGCTCGGCGAGGAGACGGACGGGACCCTGCGCGTCGTACCGCTGAACGTCCTCGTCGACGGCCGGGGGCACGTGGTTTCCACACACCGCTACACCGGTGAGCGCCGGGGCAGGTCGATCGACGCGACCGGTGCCCTCGTCTTCCGGATCGTCGGGGACAAGATCACCGACCTCGACGAGTGCGTCGAGGACATCGACAGCAGCAACGAGTTCTGGGCCTGAGACAGCGCGTCGGGGGTCGGCTTCCGCCGTGTCCGGATCGCGGCGAGGACCGGAGTGCTGCCGGGCCTTGAGGAACACCTCGTCCGCGTCCTACCCTCGTGGCAGCGATATCTCTGACTGAGTCAACCATCTGAGTCAGCTGTCCCTGCGCTCCAGGCATCCGCGAGGTGGTCCGTTCCATGACCGTGCAGGACATCCGCTCCTTCAACCGCTTCTACACGAACGTCATCGGCGCCCTCGACTACAGCACCCGCCTCTACGCCCCCTACACCCTCACCGAGGCCCGCGTCCTCTACGAGCTGGCCCACTCCGCCCGTACCGACGCCGCCGATCTCCGTGCCGAACTCAGCCTGGATGCCGGGTACTTGAGCCGTATCCTCAACAAGTTCGAGCAGGACGGGCTGATCGAGCGGGCGCCCTCCGAGCGGGATCCCCGGCGGCGGCGGGTCACGCTCACCGAGGCGGGGCGGGAGACCGCCGGGCTGTTGGACGAGCGGTCCACGGAGGCCATCTCCTCGCTGCTCGCCGGCGTGCCCGCCGCCGACCGGCCCCGGCTCGCGGAGGCGCTGCGCACGGTCCGTTCGCTTCTCTCCGACAGCCGGTCCCCGCGCCGCGAGGACGTCGTGCTGCGTGAGCCCGACCCCGGTGACCTCGGCTGGATCGTGCAGCGCAACGCGGCGCTCTACGCGGCCGAGTACGGCTTCAACATCGACTACGAGGGGCTGGTGGCGAGGATCGTCGCCGACTTCGCGGAGGATCACGATCCTCATCTGGAGCGGGTGTGGATCGCCGAGCTGGACGGTCGGCCGGTCGGGTGCGTGATGTGCGTACGGGACGAGGCGCCGGGGACGGCCCGGCTGCGGCTGCTGCTCGTCGAGCCGGAGGCGCGCGGGCTCGGGATCGGTGACCGGCTCGTCGGCGCCGTCATCGGCTTCGCACGCGAGGTCGGCTACCGCGACCTCGTCCTGTGGACCAACGACGTACTCGGCGCCGCCCGGCGCATCTACCAGCGGCACGGCTTCGTCCTCTCCGCCGAGAAGCCCCACCGCTCCTTCGGCAGGGACCTGGTCGGCCAGGACTGGCGACTGGATCTCCACAGCACGACTGAAAAGTGGAGTGACGGATAGGGTCCCTCGTATGAAACTGGCGTTCTCCACCCTCGGCGTGCCCGGTCTCCCCCTCCCCGAGGTCCTGCGGCTCGCGACCACCCACGGCTACCACGGCGTCGAACTGCGCACGCACCCCGAAGAGCCCGTCCACCTCGGTCTCACCCTCGCCGAACGGGCCGATGTGGCCGCCGAGTTCAAGGCGTCCGGCGTCGAGCTCCTGGGTCTCGCCGGGTACGTGCGGGTCGCGGCCCCCGGCGACGACGAACCCGTGCTCACCGAGCTGCGGGCGCTGCTCGAGCTGGCCCGCGACCTCGGGTCCCCCTTCGTGCGCGTCTTCCCCGGCGGCGGCACCGACCAGAGCCCCGAGGAGGCCGACGCGACGGCGGCCCGGAGGCTCGGCAGCGCCGCCGAGTACGCGGCCGACATCGGCGTACGCATCCTGCTGGAGACCCACGACTCGCACCGCACCGGCGCCGACGCGATCCGCGTCCTGGGCCCCGTCGGTCACCGTCAGGCGGGCGCGCTCTGGGACGTCATGCACACCTGGCTCGGCGGCGAGCAGCCGACGGACAGCTATCTGGCCCTCGCCCCGCACCTCGGATACGTGCAGGTCAAGGACATCGCCTCGGCCGAGGACACCACCCCGGTCGCCCTGGGCGCCGGCGTTCTGCCGCTCGCCGAGTGCGTCGAGGTCCTCACCCGGCACAGCTGGGACGGCTGGCTGTGCTGGGAGTACGAGAAGCGGTGGTACGAGGCCGCCGAACCCCTGGAGGGCCTGCTGAGCGCCGGCCGCGAGCACCTCGCCCGGCTCCTCAACGAGTCGGCCTAGCGGAGCAGTTGCCTCAGCTCTCCGAACGCCTCGTGGAACCCGGGGAACGTCTTGCGTACGCACCCCGGGTCGTCGAAGGTGATCCCGGGTGCGCGCAGGCCGGTCACCGCGAAGGACATGACGATGCGGTGGTCGCCGTACGACTTGATGTCCGTGCCCGGGGTGAGGGCCGTACCGGGCGCGCCGGGGTGGATCTCGATCCAGTCCTCGCCCGTCTCCACCCGTACCCCCAGCCGTCGGAGGTTCTCCGCGCAGGCTTCCAGGCGGTCGCACTCCTTCACGCGTGTGTTGGCCACGTCCTCGATGCGTACGGGGCCGGAGGCGAAGGGGGCGAGCGCCGCCAGGGTGGGCATGGTGTCGGAGATGTCCCTCATGTTGACTGTCAGGCCCCGGAGTTCACCGGTTCCGGTGACCGTCGTGCGGTCCTCGGCGATCTCCACCCGGGCGCCCATCCGGCGCAGTACGTCGACGAAGGCCAGGTCGCCCTGGAGCGCGCCGGTGCCGAGGCCCGGGACCGTCACCTCGCCGCCGGTGAGGGCCGCTGCCGCGAAGAAGTAGCTGGAAGTCGAGGCGTCGGGCTCGATGGCGTAGGTGGTGGCCCGGTAGCCGCCGGGCGGGACCACGAAGACGTCGCCGTCCTGACGTACCTCCGCCCCGAACTCCCGCATCATCGCCATGGTGATGTCCACGTAGGGGGCCGAGACGAGGTCGGTGACG
This sequence comes from Streptomyces sp. NBC_01390, assembly GCF_045040105.1. Taxonomy (NCBI): domain Bacteria; kingdom Bacillati; phylum Actinomycetota; class Actinomycetes; order Kitasatosporales; family Streptomycetaceae; genus Streptomyces; species Streptomyces sp. NBC_01390. The sequence continues at coordinate 4,588,057 of NZ_CP109551.1, forward strand.
TGGATGCGCAGGCCCTTGCGGGTCAGGGGGCCCAGGAGGAGCAGCGCGGTGAGGTACTGGGAGGACTGCCCGGCGTCGAGGGTGACGTTTCCACCCTCCACGCCCGCCGCCTCGACGGTCAGCGGGTGGTGCCCCTCCGCCTCCTCGTGCCGCAGGTCCACGCCCAGGTCGCGCAGGGCGCGGGTGAGGGGGGCGAGGGGGCGGCGGCGCATCTGGGGAGAGGCGTCGAAGCGGTAGGTGCCGTGGCCGGTGGCGGCGAGGGTCGGGAGGAAGCGGGCGGTCGTGGCGCCGTCGCGGCAGTGGATATCGGCCTCGGTGGCCGCCGGGCCCTGGGGGCGGCCGTCGATCTGCCAGGCGCCGGGGGTCCGTCCGACCCGGTAGCCGAGGCCGACCAGGCCCTCGGCGAAGCCTTCCGAGTCGTCCGAGCGCAGGGGGCGTACGAGGGTGGTGACCCCGTCGGCTGCCGCGGCGAGGAAGAGGGCGCGCGCGGTGATGGACTTTGAACCGGGAATCTCTACGACGGCCATGTCCCTATGCTCGCCCGCTCCGCGCCGCGGGCGCCGGAACGTCCGCGAAATGGACCATGAACGGTGCGTTTTCCTCCGGAGGTGGAGCCAGGGGTTGTCGGTGAGCTGCGGCGCCGTTGTGGCTTGTCGCGCAGTTCCTCGCGCCCCTTACCGGGGCAGGGTTTTCGGTGCGCTGCGGCGCCGTTGTGGCTTGTCGCGCAGTTCCTCGCGCCCCTTAAGGGGGGCGCTGCCTTTGGCAGCGGCCCCCCCCATAAGGTCAGGAGAACAGTAGGCGCCAGGTCAGGGGGCCCGGGTAGCCGTCTGCGTCGCCGCGTAGGTCCTTCTGGGACTTCTGGAAGTCGCGGACGTTGAGGCGGTCGGCCTCTCCCCAGCTGCGGCTCGGGCCGACCTTGTAGTGGTCGCCGAAGCCTCGCTTGACGAGTTGCTTGCCGAGCTTGAGGACGTGTGGGTTGACGGCGCCCTCCTTGAAGTACTTGCGGCCCGGGTAGGCGGGCACCTTCGGCTTGGGTGTGCTCTGCGGCGGGGTGTGCTCGTCGGTGGAGTCGTCCACGTCCAGCTCGGCCTTGGCGTACTTGACAAGCGTGGCGAAGTCGATCGCGCCCGGGTCGCCGTGGTCGTTCTCCGGGACGTGCATGTGGCCGCACACGCCCTTGAACGCCTTCCAGTCGGTGAACGACAGCCGCTGGCCGCCGCCGTCGCCGTACGAGGTCGGGTAGGCCGGCCAGGACTTCGGGCCGGCCAGCGGCACGCCGTGCTCCTCGTGCATCCAGGCCAGGAACCGCGCGACCGACTTGAGCGCCCAGTCGGGGGCGTCGGGCCAGTAGATGTGCGCGTGGCCCTCCGCCGTCCACTTCTTGTGGGTCTTGGGGTCGCAGGTGCCGACCAGTTCGACCTGGGTGACGTTGAGCGTGTTGGTCTCGACGCCGCCCCGCTGGTTGGCGAGGGCCCGGGACGAGGTCTCTATGTCGAAGTGCTGGTACCACTTCAGCTTCTTCGCGGTGAAGTCCGGCACCGCCGTCAGGTTGGGCGCTATCGAGCCACCGCTGTACGTGGGCAGGGTGCGCCCCTCGGTGGTGTGCAGGACGACGACGTCGACCTGCATCGGGTCGCCCGGGTGATCGTCCTGGTACCAGTTCGCCCGGCTGGCGCCGGGGTATCGCTGTGGTCCTGACTTCGTGGCCATCTCGCGCCTCCTGTGTCTCGGCTTCCCCCTGGCCGGTCCCTCGACAGGCGCGGCTGCCGTGAGAGACGCAGGGCAATACTGGGATCATCCCGCAACTGGCTTGGAAAATAAGATAGTTGACGTGATTGCGCGTGTCGGGGCGCCGACGTGCGGGTATCCGTGCGCAGCCCTCACACCCGCCCCTCCACCCACTCCCACACCGACTTCGCGGAATCGGCCACGATCCGGGAACCCGTCGCCGCCCCGCCCCGTCCAACCGACACGACTGCCGGATGAGTCACCGCTGCGCGGTGTCGGCCTCGCTGCTGGCTGCGAACGCTGACGCACCCTCTCCGAACCGCCTGCGGCCGGCAGCCCGCCGTCACCGGCGCGCCCCCTCCGATGCGCCGGTGACGGCCCCTTTCCGGGGCCTTTACGGGGACAATCGGCCATCTCGCGTTAGCGTGCGCACCCTTGACTGGAAGAAACTTCCCGGTTATTCGTGACTTCTCGGAAGTTTCCTTCACGAGGGAAGGAGCGCCTTCGTGCGCGACCCAGCTGAACAGAACGGGATCAGTACCCGCCCTTCCAGACGCGCCCTCCTCGCCGCGACCGCCGGCACCGGCGCCGCGCTCGCTCTCGGGGGTGAGGCGCACTCGTACGACAGTGACGCGCGCCTGCGCCGGATCGTCTCCGGCATGACCCTGGAGGAGAAGGTCGGCCAGCTGTTCGTCATGCGGGTCTACGGGCACTCCGCCACCGCGCCCGACCAGGCCGACATCGACGCCAACCTCGCCGAGATCGGCGTACGGACGGCGGCCGAGCTCGTCGCCAGGTACCGGGTCGGCGGGATCATCTACTTCACCTGGGCGCACAACACCCGGGACCCGCATCAGATCGCCGACCTCAGCAACGGCATCCAGAAGGCCTCCCTCTCGCTCAGCCGCGGTCTGCCGGTTCTCATCTCCACCGACCAGGAGCACGGGATCGTCGCCCGCGTCGGCAGACCCGCCACCCTCCTCCCCGGGGCCATGGCCCTCGGCGCGAACGGCTCCCGCACCGACGCGCGTACCGCCGGCCGGATCAGCGGCGCCGAGCTGCGCGCCCTCGGTATCCGCCAGGACTACGCGCCGGTGGCCGACGTGAACGTCAACCCCGCCAATCCGGTGATCGGCGTACGGTCGTTCGGCGCCGACCCGAAGGCCGTCGCCGGGCTGGTCGCCGCACAGGTCATGGGGTACCAGCGGTCCTCCGTCGCCGCCACCGCAAAGCATTTCCCGGGGCACGGGGACACCGCCGTCGACAGCCACTACGGCTTCCCGGTCATCGAGCACACGCGCGAGCAGTGGAACACCGTCGACGCGCCGCCCTTCCGTGCCGCGATCCGCGCCGGCATCGACTCGATCATGACCGCGCACATCATGGTCCCGGCCCTCGACGACTCCGGCGACCCCGCCACGCTCTCCCACCCGATCCTCACCGGCATCCTGCGCGGGCAACTCGGTTACGACGGGGTCGTGGTCACCGACTCGCTGGGCATGCAGGGCGTACGGGAGAAGTACGGCGACGACCGTGTTCCGGTGCTCGCGCTGAAGGCCGGGGTCGACCAGCTGCTCAACCCGCCGTCGATCGACATCGCCTGGAACGCCGTCCTCGAGGCAGTACGGCAGGGGGAGTTGACCGAGGAGCGGCTCGACACGTCCGTCCTGCGCATCCTCCGGCTCAAGAACCGGCTCGGGCTGCTGGACCGGCCGTACGTCACCCATGACGGGGTCGACCGTGCGGTCGGTGTCCGTGGCCATCTTCTGGCCGCCGACCGGATCGCCGAGCGGACCACCACCCTGCTCGTCAACGAGGGGAAGCTGCTGCCTCTTTCCCGGGTGACCCACAAGCGGGTGCTCGTCGTCGGGGCCGATCCCGCCTCGCCGTCCGGTACCACCGGGCCGCCCACCTCCGTGCTGGCCGCCGCTCTCACCGAACTGGGCTTCACCGCAACCGCGTTGTCGACCGGCACCGCCCCCTCGGCCGCCGTCATCGCCCGGGCGGTCGCCGCCGCCGGGGAGGTGGACGCGGTGGTGGTCGGGACGTACAACCTCAGCGGCGCAAGCAGCCAGCGGACCCTCGTCGCCCAACTCCTCGCCACCGGACGGCCCGTGGTGTGCGTCGCCGTCCGCAACCCCTACGACGTGGCCCAACTTCCGGATGTACAGGCCTACTTGGCCACCTACTCCTGGACCGACGTCGAACTCCGGGCCGCCGCGCGGGTGATCGCGGGGCGGGTCCGGCCGCGCGGAAAGCTGCCGGTACCGGTGCTGCGCGCGGACGATCCGACGAGCGTGCTGTATCCGATCGGTCACGGACTGTCGTACTAGGAGCAGGAGGTAGGGAGGCGTACACGGCGTACGTCGCACAACCGGCGCACCACCCCCAATAGGCGCAAATCCGCTGAACTTCCGGCGTATCCCTGGCGTCGCGGGCCAGGCTGGGCGGGGGAACTCTGGGGGATGCGATGTACGGAAAACGATCCGTGGGGCCTGTGGGGTCTGCGGGATCCGGTGCGGTGGCGTGCGTGCGGGTGCTCGCCTGCGTGCTGCTGATGCTGGTCGCGGTGTTCACGGCGACCGGCTGCCAACTGTCGTCGGGCGGTTCGGCGGAGGACGGGAAGGGGGCGGTGGGCGGCTCGTCGGCGGGTGCCTCCGGGGCCGCCGCCGGCACGGTGGTCGGCCAGCGGCCGGTGTCGCCCCGGCCCACCGGCTACGGCACCGTCTTCCTCTCCATCGACGAGTGCAGCTCCTTCGGCACCACCAGCTTCACCGAGGTGCCCTGCACCAGCGAGCGCGCAGCGGCCCGGGTCGTGGCCCGGTACGACGGCACGGTGACCGAGGGTCCGACGTGCCCGGCGACCACCGACTTCGTGCTGCACATCAGCGAACAGCGACCCGCCGCCGACGAGGACGGCGACGGGGCCGTCCCCCAGGGCTACGCCTGTATGCGCAACCTCCAGGCTCCGCACCCCGGCGACCCCGGCGGCGGCGGAGGCCCGCGCACGATCGTCGGCGACTGCGTGTACAGCGCCGGGCGCGGAGAGGTGCGCGAGACGGCGTGCGACGGGAAGGGCGAGAAGAAGCCGGAGTACCGGGTGACCGAGGCCGTCACCAAACGCTTCAACTGCCCGACCTCCACCGCCCTTTACGTGCAGCTGGGCGGGGAGCGGCCGGTGGGATGCGCGAAACCGGTATGACGGATTCCGTGGGGGCGGGACTACACACACCGCCGGTGAATGCCAGAACGGCCGACCGGAATGTGAACCGGTCGGCCGTCGTGACGGTCTGAACAACCCGCGTGAGCAGCCCGTCTGAGCAGGCAGCCTCAGGTGGCTACGGGCGCAGTGTGGGCTCGCGCTCGATGTTCCGCTTGTCGAGCCGTGCGTCGTACGTCGCCAGCGGCCTGGCCACCGACGGGTTCGACTGGACGGCGGTCGTCGCGACGCCGGCCCACTCCAGGATGCGGGCCGTGGCGAGCGCCTTCTGCTCGGGGACCAGACCCGCGACGTTCGCGCCGTGGTTCAGGCCGGGAGCGGCGAAGACGTACGAGTCCTTCGCGCCCTTGCCGAGACGGAACCGCTCGGCGCCCCACGGGTCGTTCTGCCCGTACACGAACAGCATGTGCTGGGCGCGGCGCTGGATCCAGTTGTCGACGTCACGCATCGCCCACGACTGGAACTTCATCGGGATGTCCCGGGGGACGAAGTTGCGCGGCGGCTGGTAGCCGTAGCGGATGTACTTCTTCTCGATGTGCGGGAACTTGATGTTGGGCGCGCCGAGTTGGGTGCCCGCCTGGTAGTAGTACGGCGTGTACGGCTCCAGGCCCTGGTCGGTGTAGGCGGAGAACCCGGAGATCGTGTCGATCGAGGTCCAGATGTCGTCGTCGGCCGCGTTCTTCGCGTCCGCCGGGATGGACTCGCAGTCGGCGAGCAGGCTGTACTGCCAGAAGCCCCAGACGTAGTCGAGGACGACGGCCTCGTACGCCCGGTCGAGGCTGCCGATGGTGTCGAAGGTGTAGCCCTCGGTGGCGGCGACCTCCGCGTACTTCTTCTCCAGCGGCTCCCGGCGGACGAGCGCCTCGCGCTGTACGGCGTTCAGCCGGTCGCGGCACTCCTTGGTGCCGACGCTCGCGAAGAACCGGTCGTAGGCCGAGTCCTCGTTGTTCACCACGTCGTTGGGGGCGACGTACGCGATGACGCCGTCCATGTCGCGGTGGTAGAAGCGCTCGTAGTACGTGGCGGTCATGCCGCCCTTCGAACCGCCCGTGGACAGCCACTTCTTGGTGTAGATCTTCTTCAGCGCCGTGAAGACGCGGTGCTGGTCGCTGGCCGCCTGCCAGATGTCCAGCTTCGACCAGTTGGCCGGGTCGGGCCTGGACGGAGTGAAGAAGCGGTACTCCAGGGAGACCTGGTTGCCGTCGACGATCCGCGTCGGCTCACTGCGACTCGGGTTCGTGTTGACGAAGTACCCGCTGGTGAAGAAGACCGTCGGCCGCGCGACGTCCTTGTGCAGGACGGTGATCCGCTGCTGGAACGTGCCCTTGGACGGGTGCCGGTGGTCGATCGGCTGGGTGTAGTTGAGGACGAAGTACCGGTAGCCGGTGTACGGCTTCTCCTGGATCAGGCTCATGCCCGGGATCGCGAGGAGCTGGTCCTTGATGTCCGCACTGCTGGTCGTTCGCGTGGTGCTGGTGGCCTCCGGCTGAGCGGCGGTCGCCGCTCCCGCCGTACTCAACGTGCCTATGAGCACGGCGAGCGCGAGCAGCCATCTGAGCGCCTTGCGCATGCACCCTCCCCTGTGAGACATCTGTGCGCCGGAAGCTATCGGAGCAACTGGGCGGCGCACCAGGGGCGATAGGGAAATCCCTCGGGCAGTGGGTCAGTGCATAGGGTCCGTGACGAGGCTCAACACCGGGCTCAACACCGGATCCAGCCAGAACTGACCGATCCTCGCCCTACCGCCCCCTTGATCCACACCTGCCGCCGTCCCGCGTGCACGGTCACCGGTCCGGCCCGCTTCGAGAACAGTCCCTCGTCGACGACCGGCCGTCCGCCCCGCGCCCGTACGCTCACCGACATCCACTGACGGGCGCCCGCCCGCTTGGGCACGGTCACCGCGCAGACGTAGCCGTTGCGCCGGTAGATGTTCACGACGCCGGTGGAGAAGGTCAGGGTCCGCGCCTTGCGGCCGGAGCACGCGGAGACCTCGGAGGAGGCTGAGGTGGAGGCGGCGGAGGCCGCCTCGGCCGCGGCCGGGCTCGCGAGGGAGAGCATCCCGGACGCGGTCAGCACGGCCAGACCGAGCGCCACCCGCCTCCGTACCGAACCACCACTCACCGTCTCCCCCTCCAGCTGCCACCGACGACCTTAGCCGTGCGTCCGTACTGATGTACGGACGCACGGCACCTGTCGAACGGTTGCGCTAGACGCTCTGCGGGAAGTGCGGTGTTCGGCTGCGGGCCGTCCGTGGCTGGCCGCGCAGTTCCCCGCGCCCCTTTGGGGCGCGTTCACTCAGCGGGATGAAGACGTGACCGGCTCCTCGGGCTCCGCCGCGCCCACGAACGTGCGCCACAACTCGGCGTACTGGCCGTCGAGTTGGAGCAGTTCCTCGTGGGTGCCGTCCTCCGCGACCCGACCGTGGTCCATCAGGACGACCCGGTCGGCGCGGGCGGCGGTGGTGAGGCGGTGGGCGACCACGAGGGTCGTACGGCGGCCTGCGAGACGGTCGGTCGCCTGGTTGACCTGGGCCTCGGTGGCCAGGTCCAGGGCGGCGGTCGCCTCGTCGAGGAGCAGGATGTCCGGGTCGACCAGCTCGGCGCGGGCCAGCGCGATCAGCTGGCGCTGGCCCGCCGAGAGGTTGCGTCCGCGCTCGGCGACCTCGTGCAGGTAGCCGCCCTCCAGCGTGGCGATCATGTCGTGCGCCCCGACCGCCCGGGCCGCCGCCTCCACCTGGGCGTCGGTGGCGTCCGGCCGCCCGTACGCGATGGCGTCCCGCACGGTCCCCTGGAACAGATACGCCTCCTGCGGCACGACCCCGAGGCGATGCCGGTACGAGGTGATGTCGAGGGCACGCAGATCGGTGCCGTCGACGGTGACCCGGCCGCCGGTCGGGTCGTAGAAGCGGGCGACCAGCTTCACGAGCGTCGACTTGCCGGCGCCCGTCTCGCCGACGAAGGCGACGGTCTGCCCGGCCGGAATCGTCAACCGGACGCCGCTCAGGGCCTCTTCGGCGTCGTCGCCGGACCCGTATGCGAAGTCCACGCCCTCGAAGGCGATGTCGCCCCGCAGGGAGATGACCTCCATCGGCTCCTCGGCGGCCTCCGTCGAGGTCCGCTCCTGGAGGAGTTCCTGGATCCTGCCCAGCGAGACGGTCGCCTGCTGGTAGCCGTCGAAGACCTGCGAGAGCTGCTGCACGGGAGCGAAGAACAGGTCGATGTAGAGGAGGTAGGCGACCAGCGCACCGGTCGTCAGCGTCCCGTCGTCGATCCGCCCCGCGCCCACGACCAGCACCGCCGCCGCCGCGACCGAGGCCAGCAGCTGTACGAAGGGGAAGTACACGGAGATCAGCCACTGCCCCCGCACGCGCGCCTGGCGGTAGCTGTCGCTGCCCTGCGCGAACCGCTCGGCACCTGTCCGCTCGCCCCGGAAGGCCTGCACGATCCGCAGCCCGGACACCGACTCCTGGAGGTCTGCGTTGACCGACGACACGCGCTCACGGGCGAGTTCGTACGCCTTCACGCTCGCCCGGCGGAAGTAGAACGTGCCGACGACCAGCACCGGGATGGTGACGAACACGACGAGCGCGAGCTGTACGTCGAGCACCAACAGGGCGACCATGATGCCGAAGAAGGTGACGACGGAGACGAACGCGGTGACCAGCCCGGTCTGCAGGAACGTGGAGAGGGCGTCGACGTCGGTCGTCATCCGGGTCATGATCCGCCCGGTCAACTCCCGTTCGTAGTAGTCGAGTCCGAGGCGCTGCAGCTGGGCGAAGATCTTCAACCGGAGTGCGTACAGCACGCGTTCGCCGGTACGGCCGGTCATCCGCATCTCGCCGATCTGCGCCGCCCACTGGACGACGACGGACACCAGCGCGAGCCCGGCGGCCACCCACACGGCACCCAGGGCGAGTTGGGAGACACCCGAGTCGATGCCGTGCCGGATCAGGATCGGCAGCAGCAGCCCCATCCCGGCGTCCACGGCGACCAGCGCGAGGCTCACCAGCAGCGGCCTCCCGAAGCCGCGCAGCAGCCGCTTCAGCCCGTACGACTCCTCGGGCCTGACCGCGCGTGCCTCGTCGATGCCCGGGGTGTCGGCGGCCGGGGGCAACGCCTCGACCTGGGCGAGGAGTTCGGGCGTGGCCGGCATCCCGTCGAACGCGGTGTCCTTGGGGTCGCGGTCGCCGTTCCACAGCCTCGGCGTGACTCCGCGCTCGGCGTCGAACTCGGCGTCCAGCTCCTCCCGTACGGAGGTGTCCTCGGGCGCGAGGGTGGGCAGGGCGCGGCCGGGTGAGACGCCGCCCAGCTCGTCCGGGTCGGTCAGCAGCCGCCGGTACAGGGCGCTGCGGGCCTGGAGTTCGTCGTGGGTGCCGAGGTCGGCGAGGCGTCCGCCGTCGAGGACGGCGATGCGGTCGGCGAGGCCGAGGGTGGAGCGGCGGTGGGCGATGAGGAGGGTCGTCCGGCCCTGCATGACCTGCCCCAGGGCCTCGTGGATCTCGTGCTCGACGCGCGCGTCCACGGCGGAGGTGGCGTCGTCGAGGACGAGGAGCCGGGGGTCGGTGAGGATCGCGCGGGCGAGGGCGACGCGCTGACGCTGGCCGCCGGAGAGGGTGAGGCCGTGCTCGCCGACCTTGGTGTCGTAGCCGTTCGGCAGCTCGGCGATGAAACGGTCCGCCTGGGCGGCGCGCGCGGCGGTGAGGATCTGTTCGTCGGTGGCGTCCGGTCGGCCGTACGCGATGTTGTTGCGGACGGTGTCGGAGAAGAGGAACGAGTCCTCGGGGACCAGCCCGATCGCGGCCCGCAGCGAGTCGTGGGTCAGCTCGCGGACGTCGTGCCCGCCGATGAGGACCGCACCGCGTGTCACGTCGTAGAAGCGCGGCAGGAGGAGCGAGACGGTCGACTTTCCGGAGCCGGAGGAGCCGACGACGGCGAGGGTCTCGCCGGGCCGGATCTCGAAGCTGAGCCCGTCGAGGACGGGGTGCTCGGGGTCGTACCCGAACGACACGTCGTCGAACTCGACGGTGGCCGGGGCGTCGGCGGGCAGGTCCTTGTGCCCGTCGGCCATGGACGGCTTGGTGTCGATGAGCTCGAGGACACGCTCGGTACCGGCCCGCGCCTGCTGTCCGACGGTCAGCACCATGGCGAGCATGCGCACGGGTCCGACGAGCTGGGCGAGATAGGTGGAGAAGGCGACGAACGTACCGAGCGTGATGTGTCCGCCCACGGCCAGCCAGCCGCCCACGGCGAGCATGGCGACCTGCCCGAGCACGGGCACCGCCTGAAGGGCCGGGGTGTAGACGGAGTTGAACCGGATGGTCCGCAGCCGCCCCGCGAAGAGCCGCCGCCCGACCTCCCTGAGCTTCCCGGTCTCCTGGTCCTCCTGCCCGAACCCCTTCACCACGCGTACGCCGGTCACGGCCCCGTCCACGACACCGGCGACGGCGGCGGCCTGGGCCTGCGCGTACCAGGTGGCCGGGTGGAGCTTCGTACGGCTGCGCTTGGCGACGATCCAGAGGGCGGGGGCGACGGCGAGGGCGACCAGGGTGAGCGGGATGGACAGCCAGGCCATGATCGCCAGGGAGATCACGAAGAGCACCACGTTCCCGAGGGTCATCGGGAGCATGTAGAAGAGGCTCTGGATCAGCTGGAGGTCGCTGGTGGCCCGTCCGACGATCTGCCCGGTCGACAGCGCGTCCTGGCGGCGCCCGTCGAGCCGGGTGATCGTCTCGAACATCTCCGTCCGCAGGTCGTGCTGGACGTCGAGGGCGAGCCGGCCGCCGTAGTAGCGGCGGATGTAGGTGAGGACGTAGACGAGCGCGGCGGCCACGACGAGCGCGCCCGCCCAGGGCGCCATGGACCTTGTCTTGTCGCCGATCACGTCGTCGATGATCACCTTGGTGATCAGCGGGACCAGCGCCATGAGGGCCATACCGCCGAGGGACGAGCCGAGCGAGAGCACGACGTCCTTCGGATACCGCCAGGCGTATCCGACGAGCCGCCGGGCCCATCCCGGCGCCGGTACCTGGGCCGTCACCTGTGCCGATGCCGGTACCGGTGCCGTTTCGGGTTCCGGTTCGTGTCCCGGCTTACGCCCCCGCTGCTCTGCCACTCCGGCGCCCTTCGTAGATCCGCGATTCCGCACTCCGCCGGTAAGCACCAACACGGACGGAAGGGGATTTCATCCCTCCGCAACAAATCGCGCGGGCGATCGGGCGGTGTTCGGACGGCGGTCAGACGGTTGTCAGGTGCGCACCCGCAGGAAGTAGAAGCGGGTCGTCTGTACGGCGTTCTGGTTGTCGTCGCTGACCAGCAGGACGCGCAGGGCCCCATGGGTACGGCCGGTGACGACCATGCCCTCGATGTTGTCGAGAAGGGGGTTCGGCTGGGGCTGCTTCGCGGTCGCTCCCAGTGACGGGCAGTTCACGATGTCGGCGAGGAGGGTCTTCTTGACCAGGCGTACGCCGTTGTCCTGGCCGGGGAGGTTCTCGACGCCGCTCGTGTCCGTGGCGTGGCGCGGGTCGGCCAGGTAGAGGCGGACCGTGTTGCCGACACCGGCGGTGAAACCGCGCTCCAGGACGAGGAGCCGACCGTCGGGGGTCGCGGCGACCTCGGGCACCCCGAGACCGGCGTCGGTGCGATAGGCGTACTGGGCGCCCAGCACGAAATGGCTGCCTCGGCGATCCCAGGTCTGCCAGCGGACGATGCCCGTGGAGTCGCCGGAGATCGCGTACTCCATGGACGCCAGGAGCGTACGGCCGCCGGGGAGGAGGGTGAGCCCCTCGAAGGTCTGGTTGGCGGTGGCGCGGCCGGCCGGGGTGACGCGGAGCGCGTCCGGCACCGGGAGCCGGTCGAGGATGCGGCCGTCGCGGGAGTAGCGGCGTACGGAGGGTTCCGTCTCGGAGGAGACGAGGCGGGTGCCGTCCCAGTCGACGACCAGGCCCTCGGAGTCGAGCGCGGCGCCGGTCTCGTCGGCGAGGGGGACGACGCTCGTCGGGCTCAGGGTCCGCCGGTCGAGAGTGAAGAGGGACGAGCGGTCGGAGAGCGCGGCGAGGTCGCCGTTCCGGTCCACGGCGAGCGCGGAGAGGTTGCCGACGAAGGTGCCGTCGTACGTCGTCTTGTCGAGCGCGTCGGAGAAGCGGTCGAGGGAGACGGTGGGCGAGCAGGCGTGACTGACGCCGGTGGCGCTACTCGCTCTGCCGGTGAGGGAGTTGGCGTTCGCCGGTCCGGCGGCGGTCAGACAACCGGCCACCGCCAGACCGGCGGTGACCGTGGTGAGCAGGGTTCGCAGAGGTGACAGAGATCGCTGGGGTCGCAGGCGCATGGCCGTCACCGTAGATCGGGTCGGTGACGGCCGGGAGGCGCTGCGGTGAAGTCGGTTCGCGGGCAGCCGGTGAACCGTTCGCGACAGTTGGCGATCAGCCCGCGATCAACTGGCGGCGAGGTCCCGGTGGACGACCTTGGCGACGCCCTCGATGGTCGCGATGCCATAGTTCCAGGTGCTGTTGCCCTGGGTGAGCACCGTGATCATGTAGTCGTGGCCGCCGCCCTTGAAGGTGCCGACGCTGTGCACCCGCCAGCCGTTCGTCGCGCGCTGCAGCCAGCCGTTCTTGACGTGCACGGAGACACCCGCGGGCGCGCCCTTCGGGGTGCCCCAGCGCTGGGAGGAGATGACCTCACTCATCAACTGCTGGATGTAGGCACGGGAGTTGTCGGTCAGAACCGTGTTGGTGATGGTGGTGAGCGCCAGGAGCTTCTGCTCGTCACGGGCGGTGATCTGGGTGAGCCCCCAGTAGCCGTTCGTGCCGGGCTTGGTCTGGGTCATACCGGCGGCCGCGACGAAGTTCCTGATCTTCGTCAGGCCGAGCTGGTTCCACAGCTTCGTGGTCGAGCCGTTGTCCGACTTGGTGATCATGGCCTTGGCGAGGCTCTTCTCGGTGGCCGTCAGAGCACGGTTGTGCTTCTGCGCGTCCCAGAGCAGGGTCGCCAGGACGGTCACCTTGACGACGCTGGCGGAGTCGTAGGCGGTCTGCGCCCGGTACACGCAGGTCGTCTTGGTGGCCCGGTCGAAGACGCCGACACTGATGGAGCCCCGGCGCCCGGAGAGAGCGGTGGTGATGTCCCGCTTCAGCTTGGTGGCGAGGGCGGGCTTGGCCGACGTACAACTGACGGCCGCCGCAGCCGCGTTGGCGGGTGTCGCGGTGGCCACGAGCGACAGCACGGTGGCGGCGCAGACGGCGGCGCCGCCAAGTATGCGGGCACGCGCGGATCTGGATATGTGGTGAGTCATGGTGGTTCCCCATCCCCGTGAACGGCGTCAACGCGCCCCCGGCACGCTGGTCTTTTTCAGACCACGCACATATACGAATGGTTGTACGTTACGTCGCACTGCCTTTCGGATTTTTCTTGGGGAAAACCCGCACCGCGCGTTTACGCACTGTTGTCGCGATTCACAGGTGCCCCCCAGTCACGCCACAGCGCGCACCCATCCCAGGTCCGCACGATTCGCTGGTGACCTCTGCCACCAACCCAAGCCCCCACGCTCCGGAGACACCCGTAGCCGCCGGTTCGGCCGGTTCCGCCGATCCCGCGACCCCTGTGACTCCCGTGACTCCCCCGGCCCCCGCCGCGACAGACACGCCCGAGAAAGCGCCGCGCTGGTCGCTCCCCGCGCTGCTCGCGATCATGCTGCTGGCCGGGGTCCTGTATTCCTGGAACCTCTCCGCCTCCAGCCTCAACAGCTTCTACAGCGCCGCGATCTACAGCGGTACGCAGAGCTGGAAGGCGTGGTTCTTCGGCTCGCTCGACGCGGGCAGCTTCATCACCGTCGACAAGCCGCCGTTCGCGATGATGCTCATGGGCCTGTCGTGCCGCGTCTTCGGCTTCGGGACCTGGCAGATGATGGTGCCCGAGGTCGGGGCCGGCGTCGGCACGATCTGGATCCTGCACTCCTCCGTGAAGCGGGTCTTCGGGCATGTGGCGGCCACGATCGCCGCGCTCGTCCTCGCGCTCACCCCGATCACCGTCGCGATCAACCGCGACAACAACCCCGACACCATCCTCGTCCTGCTGATGGTCGGCGGCGCGGCCCTCGCCCTGCGCGCCGTGCACAACGACAGGCTGCTGCCGCTCATCGGCTCCGCGGTCCTCTTCGGGCTCGCTTTCAACACCAAGATGCTCCAGGGCTACATCGCCCTGCCCGCCGTCTTCGCCGTGTACGTGTACGCGTCGAAGCTCGGCTGGAAGAAGAAGGCCGTCCACCTGGCCCTGGCCGCGGTCGCCCTGGCCGTCTCCAGCTTCTGGTGGGCCACGGCGGTCTCGCTCGTCCCGGCCGACGACCGCCCGTACATCGGCGGCTCGACCGACGGCTCCGCCTGGAACCTGATCATGGGTTACAACGGCCTGGGCCGCGTCCTCGGCGGCGAGGGCAACGGCGGAGGCGGCGGGGGCGGAGGCGGGGGCGGCACCTTCGCCGGCACCGCGGGCATCGGCCGGATGTTCAACGACATCCTCGGCGGCCAGATCTCCTGGCTGATCCCCTTCGCGTTCCTCGCGCTCGCCGCCGGCCTCGTGCTGCGCGGACGAGCCCCGCGCACCGACCTGACGCGCGCCGCGCTCGTCCTGTGGGGCGGCTGGCTCGCACTGCACTACGTGACCTTCGCCATGGCCGAGGGCACCATGCACCCGTACTACACGACCGCGCTCGCCCCCGGCATCGCGGCGCTGACCGGCGCGGGCGGCGTCATGCTGTGGGGCGCCTTCCGCAGCGGTGACGCCCGCTGGTCCTGGGTCCTGCCGGCCGGCCTCGCGGTCACCGGCGTCTGGGCGATCGTGGTCCTGCGCCGGGCTACCGGCTGGAACACCTGGCTGTGGCCGACGGTCGCCGTCCTCATGGTCCTCGCGATCGCGGGCCTGTTCGTCCTGCGGACCGCGAGCTCCGGTACGAGGGTCCGGCTGCTCGGCGCCTCCGTCGTCGCGGCGATCGTGGCGGCCCTCGCGGGTCCGACGGCCTACGCCGTCTCGCCCGCCCTCTCCTCCACCGGCGGCGGCATGAGCGGCACCAACCCGACCGCGGGTCCGTCGAGCGGCGGCGGCATGGGCGGTCCCGGCGGCGGGGGCTTCGGCGGCGGCAACGGCGGCCGACCGAGCGGCACCCAGCAGGGCGGCCGGGCGACCGGGGAGTTCCCCGGCGGTGGCAACGGCCAGATGCGGCCGGATGGCGGCAACGGTGAACTCCCGCAGGGCGGCGGCGCACCCGGTGGCACGAACGGCGGGTCCCCGGGCGGCGGCACAGCTCCCGGCAGCGGCACGACCGGCGGCCAGAACAGCGAGACCGGTACGGCTCCCGGCGGCGGTGGCGGCATGGGCGGCGGCGGTAGGGGCGGCAGCGTCAGCAACGAGCTGGTCTCGTACCTGGAGAAGCACCAGGACGGCGCCAAGTGGCTGCTCGCGGTGTCCAACTCGCAGAGCGCCGGCCAGCTGATCCTCAGTACTCACAAGCCCGTCATCTCGATGTTCGGCTTCACCGGTCAGGACAAGGCGATGACCCTGGCCAGGCTCAAGGAACTGGTGAAGAACGGCGAGCTGCACTACATCCAGCTCGGCGGCGGCATGGGCGGCATGGGCGGCGGCGATCAGGAACTCACCACCTGGGTGCAGAAGTACGGCACGGTGGTGAAGGAGAGCGACTACAGCGCCGGTGCGACGACGGAGACGGCCAACTCGTCGAGCACGGCGACGTCGACGACATCGACGATCTACCGTCTGGACGCGTCGGACGTCAGCTGAGCCCGCGAACGACCCTGAGTGGCCCCTGACCGTAACGCCGGTCAGGGGCACTCCCCTTTCCGCCTGCTGGACCGTTTCTCGGCCACCGCTTGGCTCCTTCTTGGTTCTACGCGCGTCAAATGACGCCAAAATCAACCGAGTTGCCGCTTTAAGTCACCGAACAGACACGTGCAGTTCATTGCCTGAAACGCATGTCCATGTCACGCTCCCGGATGTCTCCCCCATTCGACACGCGTAGAACGGACACCCCCGATGCCCGCGACGCTCATACGCACCCGCCGCTGGAAGACCGTGGCACTCGCCACAGCGACCGTCCTGGCAGCCATCGCCATCCCCACGATGACCGCCACCCCGGCCGGCGCGACGACGACCGCGTACGACTCGACGTACTACAAGGACGCGATCGGCAAGACCGGCACGAGCCTCAAGTCCTCGCTGCACACGATCATCAGCAGCCAGACGAAGATCTCGTACTCGGCGGTCTGGGACGCGCTCAAGGTCACCGACCAGGACCCGAACAACAGCAGCAACGTGATCCTGCTGTACAGCGGTGTCTCCCGCGCCAAGTCCCTCAACGGCGGCGACGTCGGCGACTGGAACCGCGAGCACGTGTGGGCCAAGTCCCACGGCGACTTCGGCGAGGCGACCGGCCCCGGCACGGACCTGCACCACCTGCGCCCGGCCGACGTCCAGGTCAACAGCATCCGCGGCAACCTGGACTTCGACAACGGCGGCAGCGCGGTCACCAACGGCGGCGGCAGCACCGTCGACTCCGACTCCTTCGCGCCGCGCGCCGCGGACCGGGGCGACGTGGCCCGCATGATCCTCTACATGGCCGTCCGCTACGAGGGCGACGACGGCTGGGCCGACCTGGAGCCCAACGAGAAGGTCGGCAACGGCAGCAACCCGTTCATGGGCAAGCTCTCCGTCCTCAAGGCGTGGAGCGAGGCGGACCCGCCCAGCGCCTTCGAGGAGAAGCGCAACCAGGTCATCTACGACACCTACCAGCACAACCGCAACCCGTTCATCGACCACCCGGAGTGGGTCGAGGCGATCTGGTAGGCGATCCGGCAGCAAGCAGGCTCATACGCCTCGCCGCCAAGCCCTGAACTCCCCATGATCCAAGGGGAGTTCAGGGCTTCTGCTGTGTCCCGTCGAGGTATTCGGCGACGGTCAGGAAGGCTGCGCGACACCTACGCGAGCGTCTCCGCCGCTCCCTTGGCCTTCTTGGGCGTACGGGTCGCCATGTAGAGGGCAACACCCCACCCGATGACCGATCCACCGAGGAACACGTTGATGATGAGGATCAGCCACCGGTCCTTCGCATCACGCGCGAACGCCAGGTACGACGGCAGCAGGTAGAGCACGGCAAAGGCCACTACAACCACTACGGTCAGCATGATGTTCACAGTGCGCTCCACGGATCGATCTTCAGAATGTCGTCGTACTCTATGCGGCCTCTGTGCGGCCAAAATCTGGAAGAACGCCGCCAGGAACATCAACAGGGTTGCGCCGAGGGCGATTTGGAATGACCCTCTGACGGTCATCGAGCAGGCCGACGTTCGCCGCGTCGGTCGGGAAGGCACACCCAGTGCGACGTGAAGTCAGCGTGCACCGCCCCGCCCATGGCACGCTGCACCACATCGAGCTGTGGGTGCCGGACCTCGACCGCGCGGTCACCTCTCTCGGCTGGCTGCTGGAGTCCCTGGGCCACACCCTCTTCCAGAACTGGACCAACGGACGCAGCTGGCGGCTCGGCCACACCTACCTGGTCCTCGAGCAGTCCCCGGCCCTCACCGCCGACCGGCACGACCGCTGCCGACCAGGGCTGAACCACCTGGCCTTCCACGTCGAAGACACCACTGCGGTCGACCAGTTGGCCACCGACGCGACCCGGCACGGCTGGCACCTGATGTTCCCCGACCAGCATCCGCACGCCGGGGGCGCGCAGCACTACGCCGCCTACCTGGAGAACGACGACGGCTTCGAGATCGAACTCGTCGCCATCAGCCCATCACCATGAAGTCGAGAATCACTTCGAGCTGCTCGTCGGAGTAGCCGGCGCACAGGGCTTCCAGCCCGGCCACGAATCCCGCGAACAGACCGCCGAAGCTCGCCACGTGTTCACGTTCGATCTCGACGATCACCCGGCGGCCGTCGTCGCGGTCACGCACCCGACGGACGAACCCCTTGCGCTCCAGCAGGTCGAGAGTCTTCTCCTCGGTGAGGCCCAACCCCGTCCGGGCCCCGACAGCGGCATGGAACGTCACTGCGGCGTTGCTGTGCTCACGGCCCGCTCGATGCAGCGCGGCAAGCAGCTCACCGCGTCGATCCATGTCCCTTGACACCCGAGCCACCCCCTCGTCGGAAACGGGTTGGCGGTGCGGATTGTGAGCCTGGCGCACAGCAGCACGTCAGATGCAGGGCCGGCCGAGCTGTGACGGAAGCCACCCCTCCGGTCATAGGCTCGTCACAGCGTCTCAGCGTTCGTTCAGCGTGCGCCCCTGCCTCATCTCGAAGAGGGCTCGGCCAGCCTGATCCTCGCCCGAGACGAATGATTGGAGGCCCCCACGCCGAACCGACACCGGTACCGTCCTGTACGCGGCAGCCGCGCCGGATACGGCGAGGAGGCAGAGCCAGCCGGATTCGAACCGGCGTCCTCGCGATTTTGGAGACCGCGCGCGACGACCTCTGCGCTACGGCTCCGCCCCGCCCGCCATCGTAAGGACTCTCACTGTCGCAGTCCTTTTGCAGTGCGCCGAGTTCAGCGAGCGCCTGCTAGACACCCCTCGCACGCAGAGCGAGTTGCGCAGCGGGACGGCATGGACGGCCTGCTCGGACACACCGTTCGTCGAAGTCCGGGAAGCCAACCTCGGGTGAGCAAACGCGGATGGGCCGGGAACGCGGTGATCGCAGCAAGCACGAAGGCAAGCGAAGCCCAGGGCGTCTGCACTCGAACCGTCGTATGGGAACCACGAGTGTTGACGAAGCCGGTCTGGAAGCCGCGAACATCCGCAGCACCGCCGGAAGCACCACCACCGACGGCCCAGGCTCCCCCAGCGCCCTCGCGAGGTCCGTCGCCAGTGTCTCCGGCGTCGTCCTTATCCCCGGTACCCCGAACGACTCGGCCAGCGCCACGAAGTCCGGGCGGGCCAGCTCCGTCCCCGTCGCCTCCCCGAACGTGTCGGTCATGTCCTCGCGCAGGATGCCGTAACCCCCGTCGTCCACGATCAGGTGGTGTTTTTGCCGCGCGGGTCGAAGGCCGACCGTGCCCAGTACGAAGGATCGTCATGTCCCAGAAGGACCGTGCGCGGGGTGACAACGCCGCCCTGATCAACATCAACAAGCCCTGTTCCAGAGCGAGTTCCTGGTCGCAGAGGCGCGCGGCCACCCGGTCCAGCACCCCCCGCACCCGCTCCCCCGCGCTCTCCTCCTCCCTCGCCGACACCGTCTCCAGCAACCCCATCAGCGCCAGTCGGGCGTCCGCGTGGATGCCCAGTGCCGGGTGGTTGGACTCCAACTT
Organism: Streptomyces sp. NBC_01390; assembly: GCF_045040105.1. Classification (NCBI taxonomy): domain Bacteria; kingdom Bacillati; phylum Actinomycetota; class Actinomycetes; order Kitasatosporales; family Streptomycetaceae; genus Streptomyces; species Streptomyces sp. NBC_01390. The sequence goes on from NZ_CP109551.1 coordinate 4,607,315, forward strand.
GCCGAGGTCCGCCTCAACTTGGACGACCCGGCCGCGCGGCCTGAACGTGTGGTAGTTGGAGGAGAGTTCACCCAGGCCCGAGCCGACAACCAACAGGACGTCCGCGTCCTGAAGGAAGTCGGTCATGTGCCGGTCCTCCAGCCAGGGCTGGAGGGAGAGCGGGTGCGTCCAGGGGAACGCGCCCTTTCCGCCGTATGGCCCTCCGCTACGAGGGCGACGACGGCTGGGCCGACCTGGAGCCCAACGAGAAGGTCGGCAACGGCAGCAACCCGTTCATCGACCACCCGGAGTGGGTCGAAGCGATCTGGTAGCAGTTCCTTGCCTCACCGCCTCACACTGAACGCCCCGTCACCCACGGGGCGTTCAGCGCGTCACCGACCGGTACCGGCTACTTCTTCCGGTAGAGGCTTCCGGCGATGGTCAGGAAGAGGTGGAGATTCACGACACCGCTGGCCGTGACGGTGAACCATGGGCTGGACGTGCCGTACTTCATGACGTGGACCGAGCCTCCTCGGACCTGGATGTCGTGAACCTCGGACCACGGCAGAGCTTTCTTCCCACCGGTGGCCACGCCGGTACGCGAGACCGAGAATGAACCGAAGTCGGCCTTCCCGCCCTCCAGCACCGAGTCCAGGACCGCCTGCCCCTGGGCTCGAAGTATCGATTCCTGCATCCAGGGTCCCCACGCCTCGGGTCTCTCGTAGAACTCCGTGATCTCCGCACCGCCGAAGCTCGGGGCGGAGATGGAGTAGACGTACTTGATAGGAGCGGGGGCGCCGTTGATGAACAACTGGGTGATGTCCTGGTAGAGCTTCGCGGAATCCCAGCGGATGGCGGTCATACCGTCCCCGAACTGCGGTTGCACGATCATGCCGTGCTCGAACAGGTGGAGACGCTTGGCGGCCTGCTTCCTGCTGAAGTTCGGGAAGCGGCGCAGCCACCAGAAGCACACGAGCCCGGGCACCAGGAAGAACGCCGAGGACACGAAAAGCATGTTGAGGTAGACGACGAACATCAGTATGCCGAGCCGCTTGGGAGCGAACGAGCCCTCAAGAAGGCCGAGTTGATGACGAGCGGCCAGCGCGGCGGCCTCGGGTGAGGGTGGTTGGGGCGTCTGTGTGGTCATGAGCCTCTGCTTCACGTAGGGGTGACTTCGGGAAGGTGACGGCGCGGGTAGGCGCCGGCGATCAGCTACGTCCGTGTCCGGGCGATGAGTTCGGCGAGAAGTCGCGTACGGGGGACCATCGCCGCGATGCGCACATGCTCGGTGTCCGCGTGGGCGCCGCTGCCGACGCCGCCGAGCCCGTCCAGCGTCGGGCAGCCGACGGCCGCCGTGTAGTTGCCGTCCGAGGCACCGCCGACGGCGACCCCCTTCAGCGGTTCCTGGCCCAGCTCCGACGCGATGCGAGAGGCCAGGGCGAACAGTCCGGCGGAGGAACCGGGTTCCATGGGCGGCCGTTGCCTGCCGCCCAGCACCGTGATCCGGGCGCCGGGGGTCCGGGCGGTGAGCCCCCGCATGAGCTCGTCCGTGCGGTCCTGCGCCGCCACGGTCGGCGCACGTACGTCCACCGAGATTTTCGCCTGCGCGGGCACGGTGTTGAGCGTGCTGCCGGCCGACATCAGGGTGGGCGTGATGGTGAGGGCCCCGAGGGCGGGCGAAGTCCCGGCGGAATCAACGGGGTTGCCGGTGTCACCGGGATCGCCGAGGTCGCCTGTGCCACCGGGGTCGCCGGTGCCACCGGGGTCGCCGGTGTCTCCGGGGTCGCCGGTGTCTCCGGCCGCCGAGGCGCCGAGTCCGGCGATGGCCAGCACCTGGTGAGCTGCCTCGACCGCCGCGTTGATCCCCCGGTGCGGTTCCAGCCCGGCGTGGGCGGCCTTGCCGTGCACCACGACCTCGTAGCGTGAGGTGCCCTTGCGGGCGGTCTTGAGTGCGCCCGCCCCGTCTGCGGACGCCTCCAGCACAAAGGCGGCGGCGAGGCCCCGCGCGGACTCCTCGATCAACTCCCGGGAGGTCGGGGAACCGACCTCCTCGTCCCCGGTGACCAGCACGCACACACCTTCCGGCGACGGCAGGGAGGCCAGCGCGTGGAACATCTGCACCAGCCCCGCCTTCATGTCCAGAACCCCCGGCCCCCGGGCGATCCCGTCGGCCACCGACCAGGGATGACTTTCCAGCGAACCACCGGGCCACACCGTGTCGTGATGCCCCACCAGCAGCACACACGGGGTGCCGAAGGTCCACCGCAGATGGGTCACCCCACCGACCACGATCGTCTCCGGCACCGCGCCCAGCAGCCTCGCACCGAGCGCGCCGACCACGCGGGCGCTGCGAGCGACGGCGGCATGATCGGCGGAGAAGGACTCGCAGAGCACGAGTTCCTCAAGATCGGCAAGCATCGCGGGCAGAGCGATCACGTTTCCCCCTCGGATTGCGAATTGGCGACGTGATGAGACGTTATGAGGGGGCGTGACATTCCACCAGCGACTAGATTGCATGGAAGCCATGCAGCCAAGGAATGCGTACGGAGAACGCACAGGAGAGATACGGGGCGGGGGGAAGGGAACGTGTTCGAGACCGACGCGCTACGCCTGCTGGTGACCGTGGCGGAGACCGGATCGTTCACCGCTGCGGCGATCCAGCTCAACTACACGCAGTCCGCGGTGTCCAGACGGATCGCCACCCTCGAACAACAAGCAGGCGGCCCCCTCTTCGAACGGCTCCCCAGGGGCGTACGCCTGAACCCCGCAGGCCGGGCGCTGCACCGGCACGCCGTGGACGTACTGGAACGTCTGTCGCGGGCGGAGCAGGAGCTGACCGTGATCCACGCGGGCCAGGGCGGGATGCTCCGCGTGGGAGCCTTCGCCACCGCCAACATCTCGCTGGTACCGGCCGCCCTGCGGGAGTTCAGCCAGGCGAGACCTGACGTCGAGATCGTCGCGGTCGAAGGCCGGAGCGCCACGTTGGTGGAGCAACTCGCGGAGGGCTCACTCGACTTGGCCGTGGTCAGCGACTACCCCTCCGGCCTGCCCTCGGCCGACGGCATCACGACGGCCGTACTGCTGGCGGACGAGCTGTTCGTCGCCCTCCACCGCGAACACCCCCTGGCAGCAGCGGAGTCGATCGACCTGCGCGACCTGCGCGACGAGGCCTGGCTCCAGGACACGTACGGCGACCGTCCCACCATGCTCGCCGACGCCTGCGCCCGGGCCGGCTTCACCCCACGCAAAATCATCAGAATCGCGGAGTGGACAGGCAAGTTCGGGTACGTCGCCGCCGGCCTGGGGGTGGCCCTCGTCCCGTCGCTGGCGACCTGGGCGCTCCCGGCCGAACTCGCCCTGTGCCGAGTCGCCGACCCGGCGCTGCGCCGCACGGTCCACATGGCCCTGCCCGCCGCCCCGCTGCCGGCGGCACTAAAACTTGGGGAGTCGCTGCGGGACGCCGCACGCCGAACCGCCTCCCAGGGACGGAACGACAGGGCGGGCGTTTAATCGGATGTGCGTGGGGCGCGGAGTTGTTAGGTTCGGCGTGTGCCGAAGCTGAATCAGATCATCGCAGTCGAAAAGGGCGTCAAGTCCAAGGCTCTCCAGGAGCTCACCCAGGCTCACCAGGACGTGCAGAAGCCCGCCCTGCTGGCCGGCATCTCCCGGACCTACCAGCCCAAGGACGAGGAGGGCGAGCAGCTGCCGCCCGAGTCCACTCGAGTGCAGATCAAGGCCGAGGACGCTCTGCGGGCGACCGCCGGGACGCTGACGCGGCTCTTCGACGTGACCGCGACGAAGGACTGGGCGAACCGGTCCGCGGTCGCGGACGTGGTGGTCGACGGTACGGTGCTGTTGCCCCAGGTGCCCGTCCCGTACCTGTTGTTCCTGGAGAAGCAACTCACCGACCTGCACACCTTCGTTCGCAAGCTGCCGGTGCTCGACGCCTCCGAGTCGTGGAACCTGGACCCCTCGACGGACTCGTGGAAGACGGACCCGGTGCGGACCATCCGCACGAAGAAGGTTCCGCGCAACCACGTGAAGGCCGAGGCCACGGAGAAGCACCCGGCGCAGGTCGAGGTGTACTACGAGGACGTCCCGGTCGGTTACTGGACCACGGTGAAGTTCTCCGGCGCGCTGCCCGCCCGACGGGTCAACGAGCTGCTCGACCGAGTCGAGAAGCTCCAGCAGGCCGTCAAGTTCGCGCGTGAGGAGGCGAACAACACCGAGGTCACCGACCAGCGGGTCGGCGACGCGGTATTCGGCTACCTCTTCCGGTAGCCCCCACATACGCCCTCCGTCGCGAGCGGAGGGTGCGCGATGAGCGCAAGCTGAAACTGATGTTGAAGCTGATAAAGGGGTGTCAGTTGGGGGTTCGAATCCCTCTCCCCGCACCACGTGCGGGGGTGGCCCAAGCCTGGCAGAGGCGGCCCCGTGAAACTCAGATTCTCGCTCCAGTCTCAGTATTCGCCGCCGAACACCGGATCGACCGAACGTGGGCGAACATCGACGGATGGGGGTTCAAGTCCCCCCGGCGCCTCTCTCGTGGCGCTGTAGTTCAAAGGCAGAACACGTCGATCTCAATATGACCCGCGGTTCTTAAACGCCGTCGGTGTGCGCAAATGGGTGGCAAGCTGGAGCCCGGGAGCTGGACATGCTCCCGGGCTCCGTCACGTTCCGGCCGCGGCTTGTGCTGTGACCAGGAAGGTTCACCGGGTTGAGTGGCCAAGCCGTGGGGGGTAGGGGTCTACCGCCCCAGAGGGGATCGTCATGTCCCCCCTGCGCGACGAGACCTGGCTCCAGGACCGGCCTTCATTCGCCGTGGTAGAGGCGAGGCAGGTCGATCAGCTGGATCGCGGGGTCACTCTTGGCCAGATGGTGCAGCTCTTCGGTGAAACCGGCGCCGCTGTAACAGTGCAGCCGGGTCGCCTCAGTGGCGGTGCCTCGCGAGGTGAGCAGGGTACGGATGTGCTTCAGGCGCTCCAGGTGGCCGCTGCCCATCACCTCGTTCCACTTTGCTTCGCCGATGGAGAGCAGCGTTTCGCGACCGTCGCCGGCTTCCCCGTGGACGGCGACGTCGACTTCATGGCTGGTCTTGGCGGCAGGATCGTTGACCGTGCCGCCTGCGACACGCGTCACCTGTCCGCCGTGGGTTTCGGACGCGGCGTGCCAGCGGGCCCATTCCCGGCAGACCTGCTCGAAGTGCGGGCCGACGACTTTGCTGCGGAACGTGGCCTGGGCACGACGCCATACGTCGGGTGCCCGCCCGGGGCGTTCCAGGTCGCCCCAAGCCGGACGCATGACCGCGTGGTAGAAGGTGACGAGTGGCTCGGCGATGCGGTAGGCGGAGCGGTTTCGGCGAAACGCGTCCGCTTCGTGGGTGATCATGCCGACGTCCTGGAGGACGGTCAGCGGGTGAGCGAGGTCGGTGGATTTGCGGCCGAGATAGTCGGCGATGCCGCCACGGGCGGCATTGCCCGCGGCGATGGCGGCCAGCACGGAGTGGTACAGCGCCGTGTCGTGGAGGTCTGGCTCTTCGGCGAGCAGATAGCGGGCCTCACGAAAGAGCGGACGGGCCGGGTTGAGGACGGCCCGGGTGACCCAGGCATCGAAGTCATCAGCACCGGAGGGCGTGTCGCCCTGGGTGAACTCACGACGGTAGGCAGGTGTGCCGCCGACGACGGCATTGGTCAGCAGGGCTGTGCGCGGGTCGGTGATCTGCCAGAACTCGGCGGCGAGCCGAAAGTCCAGCGTGGGGACGATGAGTTCGAGGCCGGCGCGGCCACGCAGGGGCGCGCTTCCGGACAGCAACCCGCCCATGAAGGACACTGCGGAACCGCACAGGAGCAGGCGTACGGGAGTGTTCGTGTGCTGGGCGGCGGGGTCGAGAGCGCGCTGGATGATCGATGGAAGAGAGGGGGAAGCCTTGGCAAGGAAGGGGAACTCGTCGATGACCGCGACAGTGGGCTCGCCCGCGACAGCGATGCGCATGAGCTCGGTGACAGCCTCGTCCCAGTGGGTGAAACGGAACGGGGTGGGCTGTCCTCGGTACCGGGCGAGGGCCTCGCCGAACTGTCGCAGGGCATCGGCCTCAGTCGTCTCGGTGGCGGTGAACATGAAGCCGCCGCCGGCCCGGGAGACCGCGTCAAGCAGAAAGGTCTTGCCCTGACGACGACGACCGGAGACCACCCCGAGCGTGGCACGCGGACCGGGCAGGGCTGCGAACCGGGTCAGCTCGGCCCACTCGAAGTCACGGGCGAACATCTCGGAAGGCTTGTCCACAGCACACTCTCGCATATATAGGTACACTTATTATATCTGGGTTTATCTTAACCTGCTGCACGGCCCGCACTGTGGGAAGCTGGGCCAACTCAACCAGGTGCAGCAGTTGCTCCCGCATCAGACAACGTTCGCCCTTTAGCACCGCTGGAAAACTCGTCGAAATTGTCTCCCCGGCGCGGCCGAGGATGGTCCCTTTCCGGCCCTTGATGGGTGGCTGGCGGACGCGGGGTCGGGGTCTGAAGTGGGTTGCTTACCTGTCTTCTTCGGGGCCCGCAGCAGCCCATTCCAGCTGTGGCTAAACGCCGTCTGACCTGGCCTTTTATTATCCTCCCTCCTATGATCGACGTCGGTCGAAAGGGGGCCGGATGGACCGGACCGTACGCACCGTCGAGGACGTTCTTGCGCTCTTGGACGGGCTCTTCGCATCTGAATCCGAGGCCGGCCGCTTGGCGACGGGCGACGGCAAGGGCTTCTGGGACCGCTTCTATGCCGACCGGTCGAGGCCGGTCCCGTTCTTCGTGGCGAAGCCGGACGAGAACTTGGCCGCCTACCTCGACCAGGGCCTGATCGCTCCCGGGCGGGCCCTGGATTTGGGGTGCGGGCCGGGCCGCAATGCCGTGTACCTTGCATCGCGCGGCTTCGAGGTGGACGCCGTCGACCTCTCCCCGGTGGCCGTCGCCTGGGGTGAGGATCGGGCTCACAAGGCTGGAGTCGACGTCCGCTTCCTGTGTGGTGACGCTTTCGCTCTCCCTGCCACCGAGTTGAGCCGCCCTTACGACCTGGTCGTCGACTCGGGGTGCTTCCACCACCTACCGCCGCACCGCCGCGTCAGCTACCTGGCCCTCCTCGACCGGGTTCTCGCACCTGGCGGCCATCTCGCACTGACCAGCTTCGCCGCCGGCGAGGCGGGAATGGGGTCGGAGCTGGCCGACGCGGACCTCTACCGTGAACGCGAGTTGCAGGGTGGCCTCGCCTACACACCCGAATCGCTGCGCTGGATCTTCTCTGATCTGGCAGAGGTCGAACTGCGCCGCATGCGGGAGGAGTCGCCCGAGTCAGCGCTGTTCGGCGCGACGTTCCTGTGGACCGCGTTGTTCCGTCGGGGTGCGGCTGCGTCAGGCGACGTTCGCCCTGTTCACGACCGCGCGTAGGCGCTCGTCCTGGGCATGGTTGTTCCGCCAGATGATGTAGCGGCGGATCATGCTGCCCTGCTCCTTGTGGCTGGCGTGGTCGGTGGCGTCGAGGGTGAAGTAGCGCAGGGCGGTGAACTGGGCCCTAAGCAACCTCGCACTGCAGCCAAGAAGCCCTTGCTTGCACTCCCGGTTCGCGGATAGCACCCGCTCCCCTCACCCTGTCACCCCGTCACCCCGAGTGCGTAGCCGCGAACATCCGCAACACCGCCGGAAGCACCACCACCGAAGGCCCCGCCTCCCCCAGCGCCTTCGCGAGGTCCGTCTCCAGTGTCTCCGGTGACGTTCGTACCGCCGGGACCCCGAACGACTCGGCCAGCGCCACGAAGTCCGGGCGCGCCAACTCCGTGCCCGTCGTCTCGCCGAACGTGTCCGTCATGTACTCGCGCAGGATGCCGTACCCCCCGTCGTCCACGATCAGCCAGGTGACGTTCAGGTCGTACTGCCGGGCCGTCGCCAACTCCGCGATGCCGTACAGGGCGCCGCCGTCGCCCGAGACCGCGAGCACGGGGTACGTCGGGTCGGCCACCGCTGCTCCCAGGGCCGCCGGGAAGGCGTAGCCGAGGCCGCCCGCGCCCTGGGCCGAGTGCATGGTGTTGGTGCCGCGCGGGTCGAAGGCCGACCAGGCCCAGTAGGACAGGATCGTCATGTCCCAGAAGGACGGGGAGCGGGGTGGCAACGCTGCCCTGATCGAGGTCAACAGGCCCTGTTCCAGGGTTAGTTGCTGCCCTTCGAGGCGCGTACGCACCCGGTCGAGCACCTCGCGCACCCGCTGCTCCGCCGCCGTGCCGTCCACCTGGGAGCCGGTCGTGTCCTCCAGCGCCTCCAGCAACCCCATCAGCGCCAGTCGGGCGTCCGCGTGGATGCCCAGTGCCGGGTGGTTGGACTCCAACTTGCCGAGGTCCGCCTCGACTTGGACGATGCGGCCGCGCGGCCTGAACGTGTGGTAGTTGGAGGAGAGTTCCCCCAGACCCGAGCCGACGACCAGCAGGACGTCCGCGTCCTCCAGGAAGTCGGTCATGTGCCGGTCCTCCAGCCAGGACTGGAGGGAGAGGGGATGCGTCCACGGAAACGCGCCCTTGCCGCCGTACGTCGTCACCACCGGCGCCCGGAGACGCTCCGCCAGCGCCCGCAGCTTGCCCGACGCGTCCGCCCGTACGACTCCGCCGCCCGCGATGATCGCCGGGCGCTCGGCGTTCGAGAGCAAGTGGGCTGCCAGCGCCGTCAGTTCGGGGCGTGGGGGCAGTTCCTCAGGGAAGGCGTCGCCGCCCGTCACCACCGGGATCAGTGTCCTGGCCGTCAGTACGTCCTGCGGGATCTCCACCCACACCGGGCCGTGCGGGGCCGTGAGCGCCGATTTCCAGGCGTCGGCGATCGCCGAGGGGATCTGGGACTGCGTACGGACCGTGTGGACCGACTTCACCACAGCCCTGAAGGACGCCTGCTGGTCCGGGAGTTCGTGGAGGTAGCCGTGTCGGCCGCCGCCCAGCCCGGCCGTCGGGATCTGGCTGCTGATCGCCAGGACGGGGGCCGAGGCCGCCGCCGCCTCCTGGAGTGCCGCCAGTGACGTCAGCGCGCCGGGGCCGGTCGACAGCAGCAGCGGCGCCGCCTCGCCCGTCATCCTGCCGTACGCGTCCGCCGCGAACCCCGCGTTGTTCTCCACCCGTAGGCCGATGTACCGGAGGTCCGAGCGGCGCAGCGCGTCGAACAGGCCCAGGGCGTGCTGGCCGGGCAGGCCGAAGACCGTCGTCGTGCCCAGGCCGGCCAGCGTCTCCACGACCAGGTCGCCGCCGGTGCGGCCGGCGGGCGGGTTCAGCGCGGCCTCCGTCTGGGCGGCGGTCGGCTTCAGCACCAGGTCGTGGTCGTGGGTCACTTCGCCGCCTTTTCCTGAGCCCTCGCCTCGGCGATCTGACGAGACATGATCGTCGTCAGTTCGTACGCCGTGTGCGACGCCGCGACCGACGTGATCTCGGCGTGATCGTACGCGGGGGCGACTTCGACGACGTCCGCGGAGACCAGGTTGCAGGACACCAGGCCCCGCAGGATCTCCAGCAGCTCCCGCGACGTCATACCGCCCGCCTCGGGCGTGCCCGTGCCGGGGGCGAAGGCCGGGTCGAGGCAGTCGATGTCGATCGAGATGTACAGCGGGCGGTCCCCGATGCGTTGGCGGAGCTGGTCGGCGACCTCGTCGACACCGCGTCGCATGACGTCCGCCGACGTGACGATGCCGAAGCCCATCTTCGCGTCGTCGTCCAGGTCCTGCTTGCCGTACAGCGGGCCGCGGGTGCCGACGTGCGAGAGGGCGGAGGTGTCGAGGATGCCTTCCTCCACCGCCCGGCGGAACGGCGTCCCGTGCGTGTACTCGGCGCCGAAGTAGGTGTCCCAGGTGTCGAGGTGCGCGTCGAAGTGGAGCAGCGCCACCGGGCCGTGCTTCTTCGCCACCGAGCGCAGCAGGGGAAGCGCGATCGTGTGGTCGCCGCCGAGGGTCATCAGTCTCGCCCCCGTCGCCAGCAGGTCGTCGGCCGCCGCCTCCACCGTCTCCACGGCCTCGTTGATGTCGAACGGGTTGACGGCGATGTCCCCGGCGTCCGCAACCTGCGCGAGGGCGAACGGAGACGCGTCCTGCGCCGGGTTGTACGGCCGCAGCAGCCGCGACGCCTCGCGGATCGCGTTGCCGCCGAAGCGTGCGCCCGGCCGGTACGAGACGCCCGAGTCGAACGGCACCCCGACCACGGCGACATCCGTCCGTCCGCCGACCTCGTCGAGGCGCGGCAGCCGCGCGAAGGTCGCGGGACCGGCGTACCTCGGAATGCGCGACGAGTCGACGGGGCCGCGGGGCGTCGCGGACGTCTCGTAACTGCTGGTCATGCTGTTCTGCCTTCTTTCCTGCGCCTCGGGGCCCGTCTGGATGTGGATTCGGATCCGCGGATACGGGTTCGGGTATGAGTTCGATGGTGCGCCCGGCGAGTCGCTCGCGCCAGCGTAGATGGTGGTCGGGCGGGGAAGGTGCGCGGCCGGGTGCCGGGGGCGTCGGCAGCCGCGGCGGTCGCCGTGGTCAGGCCGCGTGACCTGCGTCCCAGCGGCCGGGACGTCCGGGTGCTCGCGGTGTCGTCTGCCTCACAATGGGAGGCATGCCGATACCCGGGATTCCCAGCCGCTCCGAGCTTGTCGATCACCTCGTCAGAACCCGCATCGCGGGTGATGTCGCCACGCCCCGCGAGAACAACCTCTCCCACTACCGCAAGCTGGCGAACGGCGAACGGCACTACTGGCTCGGGCTGGAGCTGGGCGACCGCTGGACCGACGAGCAGGACGTGCTCGCCGTGATGGCCGAGCGGGTCGGCGTGAACGACGATCCCGAACACCGGTACGGCCAGGACACCATCGACCCCGAGCTGACGATCGCCGGGCTGGAGCGGCTGGCGGCCCGGCTGCGCAAGGCGGCCGACGGACAGCAGCGGGTGCTGTTCGCGACCGGCCACCCGGGCGGCCTGCTCGATGTGCACCGCGCCACGGCCCAGGCGCTGCGGGCCGCCGGCTGCGAGATCGTCGTCATCCCGGACGGTCTGACGACGGACGAGGGGTACGTGTTCCAGTTCGCGGACGTGGCGGTGCTGGAGCACGGGGCCTCGCTGTGGCACACGCACTCCGGCGAGCCGATGCGCGCGATCCTGACGGCAATGGAGCGCGAGGGCCGCCCGCTGCCCGACCTGGTCGTCGCCGACCACGGCTGGGCGGGGTACGCGGGACAGCACGGCATCGACTCGGTGGGGTACGCCGACTGCAACGACCCGGCGCTGTTCCTGGCCGAGGCGGAGGGCACCCTCCAGGTGGCCGTTCCGCTCGACGACCATGTGACGAGCCCGCGCTTCTACGACCCGCTGACGGCGTTCCTGCTGAACGAGGCCGAGCTGCTCAGCGAGGACTAGAAACGCAGGTCAGGGGGTGCGGGGGACCCTGATCACGCCCTCCTGGATGACCGTGATGGCCAGCTGTCCGTCCTGCGTGTAGATGCGGCCCTGGCCGAGACCCCGGCCGCCGGACGCGGAGGGTGACTCCTGGTCGTACAGCAGCCATTCGTCGGCGCGGAACGGGCGGTGGAACCACATCGCGTGGTCCAGGGAGGCGCCGACCACGTCGTTGACCGCCCAGCCGCCCCGTCCGTGCGCGAGCAGGATGGAGTCGAGCAGCGTGTAGTCGGAGACGTACGTGGCGAGGCAGACGTGGAGCAGCGGTTCGTCGACGGCGCCGCCGAGCTTGCCGTTCGTACGGAACCAGACCTGGGAGCGCGGTTCGCGGGGCTCGCCGTACCTGCCGTAGGGCGGGTCGTCGACGTAGCGGATGTCGACGGCCTCGCGGGACTGCAGGAACCTCTCGACGACCGCCGGGTCCAGGTGCGCGTACCGGGGGAGCTGTTCTTCGGCCGTGGGGAGGGTCGCCGGGTCGGGGGCGGCGGGCATGGGGGCCTGGTGGTCGAGGCCCTCCTCGTGCGCCTGGAAAGACGCCGAGAGGTGGAAGATCGGCTGCCCGTGCTGGATCGCGACGACCCGGCGGGTGGTGAAGGAACGGCCGTCGCGGATGCGGTCGACGGTGTAGACGATCGGCACGCCGGGGTCGCCGGGGCGCAGGAAGTACGAGTGGAGCGAGTGCGCGGGGCGGTCCGGGGGGACCGTGCGCCCGGCTGCGACGAGTGCCTGGGCCGCCACCTGCCCGCCGAAGACGCGCGGGACGATGGCGGGCCTGGACCGGCCGCGGAAGATGTTCTCCTCGATCTGCTCGAGGTCGAGCAGATCGAGGAGGGACTGAAGTGCCTGACTCATGGGGTCATTTCTACTGGTCAGCGGTTTCCGGGACCTTACGGGTCCGTGTCCTGGCCAGAGACCCGCCAGTTGGTCAGAGACCCATGTCCTTCGCGATGATCGACTTCATGATCTCGCTGGTGCCGCCGTAGATCCGGTTGACGCGGTTGTCGGCGTACAGACGGGCGATGGGGTACTCGTTCATGAAGCCGTAGCCGCCGTGCAGCTGGAGGCAGCGGTCGATCACGCGGTGCGCGACCTCGGTGCAGAACAGCTTGGCGCTGGCGGCCTCGGCCGGGGTCAGCTCGCCCGCGTCCAGCGCTTCCGTGGCGCGGTCGGCGACGGCCTCGGCGGCGTCCACCTCGGCCTTGCAGGCGGCCAGCTCGAACTTGGTGTTCTGGAAGTGCGCGACCGGCTTGCCGAAGACGACGCGCTCCTGGACGTACTGCTGGGCGAACCGGACGGCGGCCTTGGCCTGCGCGTAGGCGCCGTAGGCGATGCCCCAGCGCTCGGAGGCGAGGTTGTGGCCGAGGTAGTAGAAGCCCTTGTTCTCCTCACCGAGGAGGTTCTCGACGGGCACCTTGACGTCGACGAACGCCAGCTCGGCCGTGTCCGAGGTCTTCAGGCCGAGCTTGTCCAGCTTGCGGCCGATCGAGTAGCCCTCGGACTTGGTGTCCACCACGAGGAGGGATATGCCGTGGCGGCGGTCCTCGGCGCTGGGCGAGTCGGTGCGGGCACAGACGATCATCTGGTCGGCGTGCACACCACCGGTGATGAAGGTCTTGGAGCCGTTGAGGACGTAGTGCGTGCCGTCCTCGCTCAGCTTGGCGGTGGTCTTCATGCCCGCGAGGTCGGAGCCGGTGCCCGGCTCGGTCATCGCGATCGCCCACATCTCCTCACCGGAGACGAACTTCGGCAGGTAGCGCTTCTTCTGCTCCTCGTTGGCGAGCAGTTTGACGTACGGCAGACCGAGCAGCACGTGGACACCGGAGCCGCCGAAGGACACACCCGCGCGCGCGGTCTCTTCGTAGAGGATGGCCTCGAACTTGTACGAGTCGATGCCGGCGCCGCCGTACTCCTCGTCGACGCGGATGCCGAAGACGCCCAGCTCGGCGAGCTTGTAGTAGAAGTCACGCGGCGCCTGACCGGCGGCGAACCACTCGTCGTAGACGGGAACGACCTCGGCCTCGATGAAGGCGCGCAGAGTCTCCCGGAACGCCTCGTGGTCCTCGTTGAACACAGTACGGCGCACGGCCCGCACCTCTCTCTTCCAGTCGCTTCCCGACGCTAAGCGCTTGCTCAGATCAACCGTACCCGCGAGTACGAATCGCCGTCCAGAGGAGTCGCGCCGTAACGCTCATCACTCCCCCGCGGCGGCGAACGCGCCCCGCGCCATCCGGTGCAGCAGACCGGCCGTGACGGCCCGGCCCGGAAGGGCTCCCGGGCGGCCCAGGTGGGGGGTCGAGTTCAGCAGGCCGAAGACCGAGTGGACGGCCGAGCGGGCGGCCGGTTCGGCCAGCTCCGGGTACACCTCGCGCACCACCTCCACCCACAGCTCGACGTACTGCCGCTGGAGCTGGCGCACCAGCTTGCGGTCACTGTCGCGCAGGCGGTCCAGTTCGCGGTCGTGGAGGGTGATCAGGGGGCGGTCGTCGAGGGCGAAGTCGATGTGGCCCTCGATGAGGGAGTCGAGGAGTGCCCCGGAGTCCCCGCCGGCCTCCGCGACCCGTCGCTTGCCGCCGGTCAGGAGCTGGCCGCTGATGCCCACCAGCAGCTCGGCGAGCATCGCGTCCTTGCCCGGGAAGTGGCGGTAGAGGCCGGGGCCGCTGATGCCCACGGCCGCCCCTATCTCGTCCACGCCCACACCGTGGAAACCGCGCTCGGCGAAGAGCCTCGCGGCCTCCTTGAGGATCTGTTCGCGGCGGGTCGGGGCGTCGGTTCTCGTGGCCATGCAAATGATTCTAGACACGGAGGTTAGCGGTCGTTAACCTGAAGGGGTTGGGTTAACGCTCATTAACTTGTCGACCATCAGCCAACCACTGGGTGACCTGGGTAAGGGGACCGCAGGATGCAGGAGGCACCGGAGCTCCACAGCGCGGCGGACCCCGCGTCGGAGGCCTGGCGGGCCAACGAGACGGCTCACCGCGCCCTGGTCGAGGAACTGCGCGGAAAGCTGGCCGCGGCCCGGCTGGGCGGGGGCGAGAAGGCCCGGGCGAGGCACACCGCGCGCGGGAAGCTGCTCCCCCGGGAGCGCGTCGACCGGCTCCTCGACCCCGGGTCGCCCTTCCTGGAACTCGCTCCCCTCGCCGCCGACGGGATGTACGAGGGACAGGCGCCCGCCGCCGGTGTCATCGCCGGGATCGGCCGGGTCAGCGGCCGGGAGTGCGTGATCGTCGCCAATGACGCCACCGTCAAGGGCGGCACGTACTACCCGATGACCGTCAAGAAGCATCTGCGCGCGCAGGAGGTCGCCCTCGACAACCGGCTTCCCTGTGTCTACCTCGTGGACTCCGGGGGCGCCTTCCTGCCCATGCAGGACGAGGTCTTCCCCGACCGTGACCACTTCGGGCGGATCTTCTTCAACCAGGCGCGGATGTCCGGCGCCGGCATTCCGCAGATCGCCGCCGTGCTGGGGTCCTGCACCGCCGGTGGTGCCTACGTTCCCGCAATGAGCGACGAAGCCGTCATCGTCCGCAACCAGGGGACCATCTTCCTGGGCGGCCCCCCACTCGTGAAGGCCGCCACGGGCGAGGTCGTCACCGCCGAGGAACTGGGCGGAGGGGACGTCCACGCGCGCGTGTCAGGCGTCACCGACCATCTCGCCGAGGACGACGCGCACGCCCTGCGCATCGTCCGCAACATCGCCGCCACCCTCCCCGCGCGCGGGCCACTGCCCTGGGACGTCCGGCCCTCCGTCGAACCCAAGGTCGACCCCCACGGGCTCTACGGCGCCGTGCCCGTCGACTCCCGCACCCCCTATGACGTACGGGAGATCATCGCGCGCGTGGTCGACGGTTCCGGTTTCTCGGAGTTCAAGGCCGAGTTCGGGCAGACCCTCGTCACCGGCTTCGCCCGTATCCACGGGCACCCGGTCGGGATCGTCGCCAACAACGGCATCCTGTTCTCCGAATCCGCCCAGAAGGGCGCCCACTTCATCGAACTGTGCGACCAGCGCGGCATCCCCCTGGTGTTCCTCCAGAACATCTCCGGCTTCATGGTGGGCCGGGACTACGAGGCGGGTGGCATCGCCAAGCACGGCGCCAAGATGGTCACCGCCGTGGCCTGCACGCGCGTGCCCAAGCTGACCGTCGTGGTCGGCGGGTCGTACGGCGCCGGCAACTACTCGATGTGCGGCCGGGCGTACTCGCCGCGCTTCCTGTGGATGTGGCCCGGCGCCAAGATCTCGGTCATGGGCGGCGAACAGGCCGCGTCCGTCCTCGCGACCGTCAAGCGGGACCAGTTGGAAGCCCGCGGGGAGACCTGGCCGGCTGCCGACGAGGACGCCTTCAAGGACCCGATCCGCGCGCAGTACGAGCGCCAGGGCAACGCCTACTACGCGACCGCCCGCCTGTGGGACGACGGAGTCATCGACCCCCTCGAAACCCGCCAGGTACTGGGTCTCGCGCTCACCGCCTGCGCCAACGCGCCACTGGGCGACCCCCAGTTCGGCGTCTTCCGGATGTGAGGGGAACGTCCATGTTCGACACGGTACTTGTGGCCAACCGGGGCGAGATCGCCGTACGCGTCATCCGTACGCTGCGCTCCCTCGGGGTGCGCTCGGTCGCCGTCCACTCCGACGCCGACGCGGACGCCCGGCACGTTCGCGCGGCCGACACGGCGGTACGGATCGGGCCGGCGGCAGCGGCGGAGAGCTATCTGTCCGTCCCCCGCCTCCTCGAAGCCGCCGCCCGCACCGGCGCGCAGGCGGTGCACCCCGGGTACGGCTTCCTCGCCGAGAACGCCGCCTTCGCGAGCGCGTGCACCGAGGCGGGGCTGGCGTTCATCGGTCCCCCGGCGGACGCGATCGCCCTCATGGGCGACAAGATCCGCGCCAAGGAGACGGTCCGCGCGGCCGGGGTCCCGGTGGTCCCCGGGTCGAGCGGCAGCGGCCTCACGGACGCCGAACTGGCCGACGCGGCACGGGAGATCGGCATGCCCGTGCTGCTCAAGCCGAGCGCGGGCGGCGGCGGCAAGGGCATGCGGCTCGTCAGGGACGCAGCCGGCCTGCCCGAGGAGATCGCCGCCGCGCGGCGCGAGGCCCGCGCCTCCTTCGGCGACGACACGCTCCTCGTCGAACGGTGGGTGGACCGGCCCCGGCACATCGAGATCCAGGTCCTGGCCGACGCCCACGGAAACGTCGTACACCTGGGCGAGCGTGAGTGTTCGCTCCAGCGGCGCCACCAGAAGCTCATCGAGGAGGCGCCGTCCGTCCTCCTGGACGAGGAGACCCGTGCGGCGATGGGCGAGGCGGCGGTCCAGGCGGCCCGCTCGTGCGGGTACGAGGGCGCGGGCACTGTCGAGTTCATCGTCCCGGGGAGCGACCCCTCCTCCTACTACTTCATGGAGATGAACACCCGCCTCCAGGTCGAACACCCGGTGACGGAGCTGGTCACCGGCCTCGACCTGGTGGAGTGGCAGCTGCTGGTGGCGTCGGGCGAGCCGCTCGGCTTCACGCAGGAGGACGTACGGCTGACCGGACACGCCGTGGAGGCCCGGATCTGCGCGGAGACCGTCTCCGTACGGGCGGGTGCGCGCGGCTTCCTGCCGTCCGGCGGCACGGTGCTCGCCCTGCGCGAACCCTCCGGTGACGGCGTCCGCACCGACTCAGGGCTGAGCGAGGGCACGGAGGTCGGTTCGCTGTACGACCCGATGCTCTCCAAGGTGATCGCGTACGGCCCCGACCGCGCGACGGCGCTCCGGAAACTCCGGGCGGCCCTCGCGGACACGGTCACGCTGGGCGTGCCGACGAACGCCGGTTTCCTGCGCCGGCTGCTCGCCCATCCGGCGGTCGTGGCGGGCGAGTTGGACACGGGGCTGGTGGAACGTGAGGTCGACTCCCTCGTCCCGGACGGCGTGCCGGAGGAGGTCTACGAGGCGGCGGCGGCCGTACGACAGGAGGCGCTGCGGCCGAAGGCGACGGAGGGCGGCTGGACGGATCCCTTCTCCGTGCCGAGCGGTTGGCGGCTGGGGGGCACACCGAAGCCGGCGGCCTTCTGGCTGCGGGTGCAGGACCCCGTGGAGTACGTCCCCCGGGGCACCCACACGGTCACCGACGCCCAGGTGTCCGTCGTCCTGGACGGCGTCCGCCACACCTTCCACCGCGCCGCCGACTGGCTCGGCCGGGACGGCGACGCGTGGCAGGTGCGCGACCACGACCCGGTGGCGGCCTCGCTCACCGGCGCCGCGCACGCGGGAGCCGACTCGCTGACCGCGCCGATGCCCGGCACTGTGACGGTGGTGAAGGTGGCGGTCGGGGACGAAGTGGCCGCCGGCCAGAGCCTGTTGGTGGTCGAGGCGATGAAGATGGAGCACGTCATCGCCGCCCCGCACGCGGGCACGGTCGCCGAGCTGGACGTCACCCCGGGGACAACGGTCGCGATGGACCAGGTACTCGCCGTGATCACCCCCGTAGAGGCCCCGACAGAGCCCCCGACAGAGCCAGCAGAGCCCTTGGCGGAGGAGGAGAAATGACGCTTCCCATGGTCGTACCGGCCCCGGATCTGCCCGCGCGGGTCAGGATCCACGAGGTGGGCGCGCGTGACGGTCTGCAGAACGAGAAGACGACCGTCCCGACGGAGGTGAAGGCGCAGTTCATCCGCCGGCTGGCCGCCGCGGGCCTGACGACGATCGAGGCGACCAGCTTCGTCCACCCCAAGTGGGTGCCCCAACTGGCGGACGCGGAAGAGCTGTTCCCGCTCGTCAGCGATCTGAGCAAGCAGAGTGATCCGAGGGTGGCGCTGCCGGTTTTGGTACCGAACGAACGCGGCCTGGACCGGGCCCTGTCGCTCGGCGCACGCCAGGTCGCCGTCTTCGCCAGCGCCACGGAGTCCTTCGCGAAGGCCAACCTCAACCGGACGGTCGACGAGGCGCTCGCGATGTTCGAGCCGGTGGTCCGGCGGGCGAAGGACCAGGGCGCGCACGTACGCGGCTATCTGTCGATGTGCTTCGGCGACCCCTGGGAGGGTGCGGTCCCCGTGCACCAGGTGGCGCGGGTCTGCACGGCGCTGCGGGACATGGGCTGCGACGAGCTGAGCCTGGGCGACACGATCGGCGTCGCCACCCCCGGACATGTCCTGGAGCTGCTCTCCTCCCTCAACGAACAGGGCGTGCCGACGAACGTGCTCGGCGTGCACTTCCACGACACCTACGGCCAGGCGCTCGCCAACACCCTGGCCGCGCTCCAGCACGGCGTCACCACGGTCGACGCATCCGCGGGCGGTCTCGGCGGCTGCCCGTTCGCCAAGTCGGCGACCGGCAACCTGGCCACCGAGGACCTGGTGTGGATGCTCCAGGGCCTCGGCATCGAGACCGGCGTAGACCTCGGCAGCCTCGTCGCCACGAGCACCTGGATGGCCGACCAGCTGGGCCGGCCGAGCCCGTCCCGCACCGTACGCGCCCTTTCCCACAAGGATTCCGAGCAATCCGCGGAATCGACGGAATCCCAGGAGCAGTGAAGGACCATGGACCACAAGCTCTCCCCCGAACTGGAAGAACTCCGCCGTACCGTCGAGCAGTTCGCGCACGACGTCGTGGCCCCGAAGATCGGCGACTTCTACGAGCGGCACGAGTTCCCGTACGAGATCGTCCGCGAGATGGGCAGGATGGGCCTGTTCGGACTGCCGTTCCCCGAGGAGTACGGCGGGATGGGCGGCGACTATCTGGCGCTGGGCATCGCGCTGGAGGAACTGGCGCGGGTCGACTCGTCGGTGGCGATCACCCTGGAGGCGGGGGTCTCGCTGGGCGCGATGCCCATCCACCTCTTCGGCACGGAGGCACAGAAGCGTGAGTGGCTCCCGCGTCTCTGCGCCGGCGAGATCCTGGGTGCGTTCGGCCTGACGGAACCGGACGGCGGCTCGGACGCGGGCGCGACTCGGACGACGGCCCGCCTGGACACCGACACCGACGAGTGGGTGATCAACGGTACGAAGTGCTTCATCACCAACTCGGGTACGGACATCACGGGCTTCGTGACGGTGACGGCGGTGACGGGCCGCAAGCCGGACGGCAGGCCGCTCATCTCCGCGATCCTCGTCCCCTCCGGCACGCCGGGCTTCACGGTCGCGGCGCCGTACTCCAAGGTCGGCTGGAACGCCTCGGACACCAGGGAGTTGTCCTTCGCCGACGTACGCGTCCCGGCCGCGAACCTGGTCGGCGAGGAGGGGCGCGGCTACGCCCAGTTCCTGCGCATCCTCGACGAGGGGCGCATCGCGATCGCGGCGCTGGCGACCGGCTTGGCCCAGGGCTGCGTGGACGAGTCGGTGAAGTACGCCAAGGAACGGCAGGCGTTCGGGCGCCCGATCGGCGCGAACCAGGCGATCCAGTTCAAGATCGCGGACATGGAGATGAAGGCCCACACCTCCCGCCTGGCCTGGCGCGACGCGGCCTCCCGCCTGGTAACGGGCGAGCCCTTCAAGAAGGAAGCCGCCCTGGCCAAGCTGTACTCGTCCACGATCGCGGTGGACAACGCCCGCGACGCGACCCAGATCCACGGCGGCTACGGCTTCATGAACGAGTACCCGGTGGCCCGAATGTGGCGCGACTCAAAGATCCTGGAGATCGGGGAGGGCACGAGTGAGGTGCAACGGATGCTGATCGCACGGGAGTTGGGCTTGGGGGCGGACGAGAAGTCGGGCACGGGGGCGGGACCGAGGGCGGGGTTGGCGAGCTGAGCTCACACTGACACCAGCTTGACTGCTTCACCAAGGGGGAGGTGCAGTCCCCCGAGCCGATACCGGGTGGTGTCGGCGGGTTCACCGGCGGCACCACCCGCTCCGCTTCAGGGGCTCGGCGTTCATCTGGTGGCCGGGACGAGGCCTTCGGACAGGGCGTTGGTGATCGCGGCCACGTGGCCGTAGGCCTGGCGGGCGGCCGCGACGACGGCGTCCTGGGCCTCGGGTTCGGCGAACGCCTGGTTCATTCGGGCGGTGAAGCGGGTCCAGCGGTCGCGGTCGCCGCTGGTGTAGTAGGCGACGCCGTCCGTGCCGGGCAGTTGGTAGGTGGCGGTGATGTACGGGTGGAGGAAGAGGGCGCCTAGCGTCGAGCCCTCCATGACGTAGAGGAACCCGAGGAGGGCAGGGAGGTCGGACTCGGCGGCCCGCTGCCGGATCTCCGCCGCGAACGCCTCCGTCTCCACGGCGGCCGAGGGGCCGGGCGCGGTGCCGAGGTTCGCGAAGTAGGCCAAGTCGCGCTCCACGAGCGGGAGTTTGCCAAGGTCCGGTGACCACACCGGGTCATCGGCGACCGGGGCGGTGACGCGGGAGAGTTCGCCTTCCAGCGCTCCCAACACCGACCGATAGGCGGCAAGTTGGCCGACGTACCGCTCCAGAGGAAGGTTCCCGGCGATCATCGCGCTCGCGAAAGGGGTGGCCTCCAGGGCGTCGTGCCAGTCGCGTGTGCTCGTACGCAGCCGCTCAACCATCGTGGCCGGCGCCGCCGTCACGCGCCGCTCCGCTGCTGGAGTGTCTGGTGGAGACGGTCGATGAGATAGCCCTTGCGCTCGATCGTGAGGTCGAAGTAGGCGGCGCTGCGGTCGGACCGGCACACCCGGTACACGCTCTCCTTGGCCTCACGCTTCAGCCGGACCGCTTCGGCGGCGAGCGAGAGAAGCGTCGGCTCCAGTTTCGGATGCCCGAGGACGTACGACTTCAGCTGCTCCCCGGCCATAGGCGAGGAGTCCGGTTCGATCAGTTCGAGGAAGACCCGGTTGCTGAGCCCGTCGTAGTCCTCATGGATCCGCCCCCCGCCGAACTCGGGTACGAAGTCGGTGAGGTCGTTGAACAGCTGGCTCGCCAGGCCCAGTTGGCGCATCGCGGCGTCCAGGACGTACTGCTCGTCCTCGACGACACGCAAGGCCGCGAGGGCGGAGTCGAGCGGCATCCGGAACAACGTGCCGGTCTTGAGGGCGGCGAGCGACTCCCAGTAGGCCACGCGCTCTTCGAGGGGCGCGGCCAGCAACTCGGCGCGGGTCTCGGCCGTACGCGTGGACAGGTCGACGGCCTGCCCGGTGAAGCCGCTCTCGACGGCCCGCGCGAGGCTGTCCACGACAGCGGGGTCAGCGGCGTGCCGCAGGACGGCCGCGATCAGCCAGGACCCGGTGTTGAGCGCGAGGGGCACGCCATGGGTGACGTGGAGGGCGGGTTCGCCGTAGCGGACGTCGCTGCCGTCCTGGATGTCGTCGATGGCGACGAATGCCTTCAGCATGACCCGCACGGCAACCGCGGCCCGCCGGACGACGGCCAGGTCGGCCGCGGAATCGTCGCCCCCGGTCCCGTTCCCGGTCTCGTCGGGGAAGCCCCGGTAGTTGCGGTAGGCCCAGTACACCATCGACGGCCGCAGCGGGGCCCGGTTGCCGCCGGGCGCCCCGGCGGTCGGCGGCAGCGCCTCCTGGCCCACCTTGGAGCCGACGGCGTCGGCGACGGGCTCATAGAGGGAGCGCCGCAGGGCGGCCTCGTAGACGGACTGCGCCGGGACCGCCGCAGGAGCGGTCAACGACGCGAGGAACTCGGCCAGATCGTCCTCCAGCAGAGCAGCGTCACTCCGCACCACCCCCGCTACCGCGTCCGCCGCGTCCACCGCTCCCCCAGCCGCGTCAACGGCCTTCTCCGTAGCACTCATCCCCGCCCCAGCCTCCACTTCCGGCTCCCGCCCCCGACCCCCGTCGACTGCAGAAGCGTGATCGCAACTGGCATATTTCGCAAGGGAGTTCGAGGACACGAGGATGGCCGATGCGGCGAAAATCAGCCAGTGGGCCCACTGAGCCAGCTGCCGTCCTCGAACTCCACGGGCACGTCGTCCTCCCCCGGGTCGACGCCCAGAGCCTCCAGCTCGTCGAACCACCGGTCCCGCTGCGACTCGGGCAACCGCCGGCCGCACCACGGACAGAAGAGGATGCCGATCATGGCGGTACCACCGTCGTGGACGACCAGCCCGTACTCCTGGAACTTCGCGACAAAGCCGACGAGCGCGTCCGGGCAGGCGTACGGATCGGCATGGACGTCACAGTGCGGGTCCACGCGGCGGGCCATCTCCGTACAGCAGTGCTCGGTCACCCGCTGATCATCCCCCGTCGGGGGCAGACGAGGGACCACCTCACGTCCACCCCCGCCCCGGACCTACACAGACCGGGACGCCTGCCGCACCCGATTGTCGGGGCCGGTCCCCTGCAGCACCGCCGGTGATGTCCCGTCCCAGCTGTCCTCGTTGAGCATCATGTCGGGGTCGAACATGACGATGACGGCGGAGATCAGGAGGACGGTGAGCGGGCCGGCGAGCATGACCAGGAGGAACGACAGCAGGTCGGTCGACGACTGGGCGGTCTCGGTGACGCCGGTGAGATGGACGGAGACGGCGGCCATGCCGGTGTAGTGCATGCCGGTCACGGCCACACCCATCACCAGGCTCGCGCCGAGGCTGGCCCACAGGGTGTGGATGGAGACCGCCGCCCACAGTGCCGCCGTGGCGGCCGCGACGGCGATGACGACGGACAGGATCACGGTCGGCGCGTCGTAGCCGATGGTGCCGTTGGTGTGGATGGCGGCCATACCGACGTAGTGCATGACCGCGACCCCGAGCCCGGTGACCGTACCCGCGGTTGCCAGATTGAGGGGGGACGCGCCCCGGTACCCGACAAGGAACACGCCGACGGCGACCACGGCGATGGCGACGACAAGACTGAGCAGCGTTTTCGTCATGTCGTAGTGGACCAGCGCGCCTTGGACGCTGAAGCCGATCATGGCGATGAAGTGCATGGTCCAGATACCGCAGCCGATCGACACGGCGCCCAGCGCCAGCCACCCCGTCCTGCGCTGCGGGCGCCGCAGAGACCGCGTAGTGCACCGCAGCCCGAGCCCGGCGCCGAGGCAGGCCATCAGGTAGGCGGCGATCAGGGTCACGGCTCCGTAGTAGAAGTTGGAGACGGTGGCGGTCATACGGGTTCCCTTCGCGTGCGTGCACGGCAGTCGGCACCACAAAAGCGGTGTGCCGACACGCTGTTGCCGGCGGCTCGGCCAAGTGGCTGGAACCAGCACGCACGGCAACCCTGCTGGGGAGCAGGGCACGGGGAACCTGGCGGACAGTTCAAGCCACCTGGCCGAGTTGCACTTGATTCAAACACATCAAGAACACACTTCCTACACACAAGGGGCAATCGTCTGCCGAATCGATTCACCGTCACCCTTCACCACGAAGGCGACAGCAACGGAGGAGGTGGACCGGACCGACCACCGGACATCAGGTGAGGTTAGGCTAACCTTCCTAGCGAATTGTCCGACGGGCCGAACCGCCCTGTTCGAAAGCAGCCACCTCATGTCCAACGCCCGTGCCACCCACCTCTCCCGCCGCGGCATCCTCGCCGCAGGCGGCGCCCTCGGCCTCGGGGCCGTCCTCGCCGCCTGCGGGGACGAGGACGCGAAAAGCGGTGGAGCGGGCGCGGGCGCTGACACGTCGAAGGCCGCCGCGACTCCTCCCGCCGGGCCCTGGTCGTTCAAGGACGACCGCGGCCAGACCGCCAAGGCCGACAAGGTGCCGACCGGCATCGTCGCGTTCACCGGTGTCGCCGCCGCGCTCCACGACTACGGCGTCGAGGTCAAGGGCGTGTTCGGTCCGACCACGACCAAGGACGGCAAGGCAGATGTCCAGGCCGGCGACATGGACGTCACGAAGGTGACCGTCCTCGGCAACGAGTGGGGCCAGTTCAACATCGAGAAGTACGCGGCCCTCGCCCCGGACCTCCTCGTCACCACGATGTTCGACAGTGCGGGCACCCTCTGGTACGTCCCCGAGGAGTCCAAGGAGAAGATCCTCGCCGTCGGCGCCCCGACCGTCGGCATCTCCGTGTTCGACATCCAGCTCGACCAGCCGCTGCAGCGCATGCTGGAGCTGGCCAAAACCCTCGGCGCGGACACCGCCTCCGCGAAGGTGACCGCCGCGAAGAAGGCCTTCGAGGACGCCGCCGCCCGACTGCGCGCCGCCACTAAGGCCAAGCCGGACGTCAGGGTGCTGGTCGGTTCCGCGAGCCAGGACATCTTCTACGTGTCCGGCTCCAACCTCTCCATCGACCTGGAGTACTTCAAGGCACTCGGCGTGAACTTCGTCGAGCCCGCCGCCGATGTCCTGAAGGCGAGCGGCGGCTGGTACGAGAGCCTGAGCTGGGAGAACGTCGACAAGTACCAGGCCGACGTGATCATGATGGACAACCGTACGTCGGCCATCCAGCCCGCCGACATCACCGAGGCGACCTGGAAGCAGCTGCCTGCCGTGAAGGCCGGTCAGGTGATCGCGCGCAATCCCGAGCCGATTCTTTCGTACGACAAGTGCACGCCGCTTCTCACTTCGCTCGCCGAGGCGATCGAGAAGGCGAAGAAGGTCGGTTAAGAGTCAGAAGCTTCATCGGTGGTGGGGAACTGCGGGCCCGTCGTGGCTGGTCGCGCAGTTCCCCGCGCCCCTTTCGGGGCGCGTTTTCTGCGCCCCTGACAACCATCAGGAGTTCGCATGACCACCGCCGTCGCCGCCCCCTTCCGATTCTTCGCGCTCCAGGTAATTCGCACCGCACGCCTCGGCCCCTCCCTCGTCCGGATCACCTTCGCCGGGGACGATCTGTCGGCCTTCTTCTCCGACGGACGCGACCAGAGCCTGTCCCTCTTCCTTCCGCACCCGGGACAGGACGCCCCCGCCGTGCCCGTCGAGCTGGGCGACGGGTGGTGGCAGGGGTGGCGTGAACTCCCGGACGACGTACGGGCGGTGATGCGCTCGTACACACTCCGCGCGCTGCGCGCCGACGCTCACGGCCGTACGACGGAGATCGACATCGACTTCGTTCTGCACGGCGTCGGGCCCGGTGCCGTCGCCCCCGCCGGGCCCGCCTCCCGCTGGGCCTCCCGGGCCGGCGCCGGGGACCGGGTCCTCCTGCTCGGGCCGGCGGTCGCCGACAACCGCGCGATCCGCTTCCGCCCGCCGACCGGCACCGATCTCGTCGTCATCTGGGCGGACGAGACCGCCGTACCGGCAGCCTCCGCGATCCTCGAATCACTGCCCGCCGGCACCCGGGCCCAGGTCTGGCTGGAGGCAGGGCACGCCGGGGACATCCAGGATCTGGTGACCGCCGCCGACGCCGAGATCACCTGGCTCGTGCGCGGCGCGGCCACCGGTGCCGGCGTGGGCGTAGGCGCCCCCACCGCCCTGGAAGCGATCCGAGCCGCCCAACTCCCCTCCGCCGAGTGGCCGTACGCCTGGATAGCGGGCGAGTCGTCCGCCGTGAAGGAGCTGCGCCGGCATCTCGTACGGGAGCGCGGACTCGACCGTCGGGCCGTCACGTTCGTCGGTTACTGGCGGCGCGGGCTGAGCGAGGAGCAGCTGCGCGAGCGGTCCGAATGACGGGAGAGGCCGATGACGGGAAAGACCCAGCTCACAGCCGTGACGGTGGGGCCGATGATTCACGGAAACTTAGGTTAGGCTAACCTAAGTTGATCGTTCGGTACGCCGGACCCGCACCTGCCCTCTCTGTCCCTCCGGAGGCTCCCCCGATGCGCTCGCACCTGCTCAATGACACGACGGCGGAGCGGTACCGCCGTTCCGTGACCGAAGGAGTCGAGCGGGTGGCGGCGAAACTCGCCACCACGGACCGTCCGTTCACCGGCGTCACGGTCGACGCCCTCGCAC
Organism: Streptomyces sp. NBC_01390; assembly: GCF_045040105.1. Classification (NCBI taxonomy): domain Bacteria; kingdom Bacillati; phylum Actinomycetota; class Actinomycetes; order Kitasatosporales; family Streptomycetaceae; genus Streptomyces; species Streptomyces sp. NBC_01390. The sequence continues at coordinate 4,633,440 of NZ_CP109551.1, forward strand.
CCCGCATCGACCGGATCGACCTGGACCGGCCCCTCCTCGACGAGGCCGCCGCCCTCGACGAGCTCGAAGAGGTCTATCTGCACGACGCGGTGTACTTCCACCACCCGCGCTACCTCGCCCACCTCAACTGCCCGGTCGTCATACCCGCGGTGCTCGGCGAGGCGATCCTCTCCGCCGTCAACTCCTCCCTCGACACCTGGGACCAGTCGGCCGGCGGCACCCTCATCGAGCGCAAACTGATCGACTGGACCAACGAGCGCATCGGCCTCGGCCCCGCCGCCGACGGCGTCTTCACCAGCGGCGGCAGCCAGTCCAACCTCCAGGCGCTGCTGCTGGCCCGGGAGGAGGCGAAGAGCGAGTCCGCCGCCGACCTGCGGATCTTCGCCTCCGAGGTCAGCCACTTCAGCGTGAAGAAGTCCGCGAAGCTCCTCGGGCTGAGCCCCGACGCGGTCGTCTCCATCCCCGTCGGCCACGACAAGCGGATGCAAACCGTCGCCCTCGCCCACGAGTTGGAGCGCTGCCAGCGCGACGGGCTGGTCGCCATGGCCGTCGTCGCCACCGCCGGCACCACCGACTTCGGCTCCATCGACCCGCTGCCCGAGATCGCCGAACTCTGTGCCCAGTACGGCACCTGGCTGCACGTCGACGCCGCCTACGGCTGCGGACTGCTCGCCTCGGTCAGGCGCCGGGACCTCCTCACCGGCATCGAGCGCGCCGACTCGGTCACCGTCGACTACCACAAGTCCTTCTTCCAGCCCGTGAGTTCGAGCGCGGTACTGGTCCGGGACGCGGCCACGCTCCGGCACGCCACCTATCACGCGGAGTACCTCAACCCGCGCCGCATGGTGCAGGAGCGCATCCCCAACCAGGTGGACAAGTCCCTGCAGACGACCCGTCGTTTCGACGCGCTCAAGCTGTGGATGACCCTGCGCGTGATGGGCGCCGACGGCATCGGCGAACTCTTCGACGAGGTGTGCGACCTGGCCCAGGAGGGCTGGGAGATCCTGGCCGCCGACCCGCGCTACGACGTGGTCGTCGAGCCCTCCCTCTCCACCCTCGTCTTCCGCTACATCCCCGCCGCCGTCACCGACCCCGCGGACATCGACCGCGCCAACCTGTACGCCCGCAAGGCCCTGTTCGCCTCCGGTGCGGCCGTGGTCGCCGGGACGAAGGTCGGCGGACGGCACTACCTCAAGCTCACCCTGCTCAACCCCGAGACCACGACGGACGACATCACCGCCGTACTCGATCTGATCGCCGGCCATGCCGAGCAGTACCTCGGAGAATGCGTTGACCGCGTTGCTTCCGTCACTTCCTTCACTTCCGTCGCTTCCTGAAGCCGAAGCCATGAAAAGGACCGAAGCAGTGCGCAAGACCTACGACTTCATAGGGATCGGTCTCGGTCCCTTCAATCTCGGACTCGCCTGTCTCACCGAGCCGATCGACGAACTCGACGGCCTCTTCCTGGAATCGAAGCCCGACTTCGAATGGCATTCGGGAATGTTCCTCGACGGCGCCCATCTCCAGACGCCGTTCATGTCGGACCTCGTCACCCTCGCCGATCCGACCTCCCCGTACTCCTTCCTCAACTACCTGAAGGAATCGGGCCGTCTCTACTCGTTCTACATCCGCGAGAACTTCTACCCCCTGCGCGTCGAGTACGATGACTACTGCCGCTGGGCCGCCCACAAACTCCGCAGCGTCCGCTTCAACACCACGGTCGCGGAGGTGACTTACGCGGACGAGGACGAGCTGTACGTCGTTCGCACGGTCGCCGGTGATGTGCACCGGGCGCGCAAGCTCGTCCTCGGCACCGGCACTCCCCCGTACATCCCGGAGCCGTGCGCGGACCTGGCCGGCGACTTCATCCACAACTCCCAGTACATGCGGCACAAGCGGGAGTTGCAGGCCAAGGAGTCGATCACGCTCGTCGGCAGTGGTCAGTCCGCCGCCGAGATCTACTACGACCTCCTCAGCGAGATCGACGTACACGGCTACCGGCTCAACTGGGTGACGCGTTCGCCGCGTTTCTTCCCGCTCGAATACACCAAGCTGACGCTGGAGATGACCTCCCCGGAGTACGTCGACTACTTCCGCGCGCTGCCCGAGCGGACCCGTTACCGCCTCACGCAGGAGCAGAAGGGCCTGTTCAAGGGGATCGACGGCGAGCTGATCAACGAGATCTTCGACCTGCTCTACCGGAAGAACCTCGGCGGCCCGGTCCCCACCCGTCTGCTCACCAACTCCGCACTGAACACGGTGACTTACGAAAGCGCCAGCGGAAGTAGCAGTGGCAGCGAGAACAGCAGCGGGACCTACACGCTCGGGCTGCGCCAGGAGGAGCAGGAGAAGGACTACACCCTGGACACCCAGGGCCTGATCCTCGCCACCGGCTACAAGTACGCCGAGCCCGAGTTCCTGGGGCCCGTCCGCGACCGGCTGCGCTACGACACCCAGGGCAACTTCGACATCGCCCGCAACTACACGATCGACACGACCGGACGCGGGATCTTCCTGCAGAACTCCGGTGTCCACACGCACTCGATCACGTCGCCCGACCTGGGCATGGGCGCGTACCGCAACAGCTTCATCATCGGCGAGCTGCTCGGCAGCGAGTACTACCCGGTCGAGAAGACCATCGCCTTCCAGGAGTTCGCCGTATGAGCACCTCAACCGCCGTAGGCAGCCTGACCGTTCGCCTGCTCGACCCGCTCCGGGACGCCGAGCTGCTGCACAGCTGGCTCACGCACCCCAAGGCGGCCTACTGGATGATGCTGGACGCCCGGCTCGAAGACGTCGAGCGGGCCTATATGGAGGTCGCCGCCGACGAGCACCAGGAGGCCCTTCTCGGTCTCCGGGACGGCGAACCCGCCTTCCTGATGGAGCGGTACGACCCGGTCCACCGCGAGCTGGTCGGTCTGTACGAGCCCGAGCCCGGTGATGTCGGCATGCACTTCCTGGTGCCGGCGACCGACACACCTGTGCCCGGGTTCACCAGGGCCGTCATCACCACCGTGATGGCACACCTCTTCGAGGACCCGCGCACCGCCCGCGTCGTCGTCGAGCCGGATGTGACCAACACGGCCGTGCATGCCCTCAACGAAGCCGTCGGGTTCGTGCCCGAGCGAGAGATACAGAAGCCGGAGAAGAAGGCGTTGCTGAGTTTCTGCACCCGCGAGCAGTTCGAGAAGGCGACGAAGAAGGCCGCAAGGAAGACCACGGGGAAGGCGATGTCCGTATGAGCCTCGTCGACGCCACGGCCCACCTCTCCCCCGAACGCTGGGAGCAGGCCAACCGCCTCCTCATCCGCAAGGCCCTCGCCGAGTTCGCGCACGAACGCCTGATCACCCCCGAACCCGAGCAGGCCGAGAACGGGAACCGGTACGTCGTACTCGGCGACGACGGCCTGACCCGCTACCGCTTCACCGCCACCCGCCACGCCCTCGACCACTGGCAGGTCGACGCCGACTCCATCACCCGGCAACGCAACGGGGCCCAACTCCCGCTCGCCGCCCTCGACTTCTTCATCGAGCTGCGGAAATCGCTCGGCCTGAGCGACGAGGTCCTGCCCGTGTACCTGGAGGAGATCTCCTCCACCCTCTCCGGCACCTGCTACAAGCTCGCCAAGCCGCAGATCCCCGTCGCCGAGCTCGTGACCAGCGGCTTCCAGGAGATCGAGACCGGGATGACCGAGGGTCACCCCTGCTTCGTCGCCAACAACGGCCGACTGGGATTCGGCGTGCACGAGTACCTCTCGTACGCACCCGAGACCGCGAGCCCGGTCCGGCTGGTGTGGCTGGCCGCGCACCGCTCCCGCGCCGCGTTCACGGCGGGCGTCGGCATCGAGTACGAGGCCTTCCTGCGCGCCGAGTTGGGGCAGGAGACGGTCGTCCGCTTCCGTACGAAACTGTCCGACCAGGGCCTCGACCCCACCGAGTACCTCTTCATCCCGGTGCACCCATGGCAGTGGTGGAACAAGCTCAGCGTCACCTTCGCCGCCGAGATCGCCCAGCGGCACCTGGTCTGCCTGGGCGAGGGCGACGACGAGTACCTCGCCCAGCAGTCCATCCGGACCTTCTTCAACCGGACCGACCCTGAGAAGCACTACGTCAAAACAGCTCTCTCGGTCCTCAACATGGGGTTCATGCGCGGGCTTTCGGCCGCCTACATGGAGGCGACCCCGGCCATCAACGACTGGCTCGCCGGGCTCATCGACAACGACCCGGTGTTGAAGTCGACAGGTCTGTCGATCATCCGGGAGCGCGCTGCCGTCGGCTACCGCCACCTGGAGTACGAGGCCGCCACCGACCGCTACTCCCCCTACCGCAAAATGCTGGCCGCGCTCTGGCGCGAGAGCCCGGTGCCGTCCCTCGGGGAGGGCGAGTCGCTCGCGACGATGGCCTCCCTGCTCCACGTCGACCACGAGGGCCGCTCCTTCGCGGCGGCGCTCGTCGAGCAGTCGGGCCTGCCCCCGAAGGAGTGGCTGGGCAGCTACCTCCGCGCCTACTTCACCCCGCTCCTGCACAGCTTCTACGCCTACGACCTGGTCTACATGCCGCACGGCGAGAACGTCATCCTCGTCCTGCGGGCCGGCGCGGTCCAGCGCGCGATCTACAAGGACATCGCGGAGGAGATCGCCGTCATGGACCCGGACGCGGTACTGCCGCCGACGGTCGAGCGACTGCGGGTGGACGTCCCGGAGGAGAAGAAGCTCCTCTCCGTCTTCACGGACGTCTTCGACTGCTTCTTCCGCTTCCTGGCCGCGAACCTCGCCACCGAAGGCGTCCTGACGGAGGACGACTTCTGGCGAACGGTCGCCGAGGTCACCCATGCCTACCAGGAGGCGAACCCCCAACTGGCCGACAAATTCCGACAGTACGACATGTTCGCCCCCGAGTTCGCCCTGTCCTGCCTCAACCGGCTGCAGCTGCGCAACAACAAGCAGATGGTGGATCTGGCGGATCCGGCAGGCGCCCTCCAGCTGATCGGCAACCTGAAGAACCCGATCGCGGGCGGCATCGGGAACAATCAGCCCCATGGCGGAAATCATCCAGAAGGACGGCACCTGGGTCTTCGACGGTGACGCCCTCCGGCTCACCCCGGGGCGCGACAGGAACCTCAGCCTGCTCCGCAAGGATCTGGGCGAACTCACCGTCCCCCTGCACGCGTTGGCCGGAGTCTCCTTCGAGCAGGGCAGAAAGGCGGGACGCCTCAGGCTCCGGCTGCGCGACGGCGCCGACCCGCTGCTCCAGGCCACCGGCGGCAAACTGACGGAGACCGACGACCCGTACCAGCTGAACGTGGAGTCCGACCGCTACGGCGTCGCCGAGTACTTCGTGGACGAGGTGCGTAACGCGCTGCTGCTCGACGAGGTGCCGTCCGGTGCCGTGGACCGGTATCTGCTGCCCGGGCCCGCCGTACCGCTGTCCGTGTCGGCCGGGGACGGCACCGCCGCCTTCGACGGTGAGCACGTCCGGCTGGAGTGGAACTGGAAGACGGAGGACGCGAAGGCCGCCGCCGGCCCCCGTTCCCTGGCCGTCGCCGACATCGTCGCCGTAGAGTGGCATCCGGCGGTGGGCCTGGAGAACGGCCACCTGCGCTTCGGTGTGCGCAACGCGCCGACCAAGGCCCCGCCGAAGTACGACCCCAACTCCGTCGAGCTGTGGGGTTTCAAGAAGGACCCGCTGATGGCGTTGGTCGCGGCGGCCGTCCAGGCCCGGCTGCCGCATCCGGCCACGCCCGTGACGGACGTACCGTCGCAGCGGCGGAAGGAGATCACCGGGCCCACGGCCGACAACACGCCGTCGGCCGAACACGACCACGACGCCCACCTCCGACGGCTGCGCGAACTCGGTGAGCTGCACCAGACCGGCGTACTCACGGACGACGAGTTCGCGCACGCCAAACAGGCGGTCCTCAAGCGCATGTAGGAACACGCGCCGGAGAACCGCCTGTCGGTGTCACTCGTAACTCACTCGTACGCCCTGCCTTCCGGGCATACGCGCATGATCAGGGTACGCGGCGGGCGACCGTGAAGTGGTCGACCTCCTCGCCCGTCTCCGCGATACCGCGCACCCTCAGCGTGGCGAGGCGGCCCTTGGACGCGGGGGTGACGTCGACGCGGAGGAACGAGTAGTCGAGGTAGCGCACGCGCGACCAGGTGACCGTCTCGTTGACCTTGCCGTCCTTGGTGTTGATGAAGGAGGCGACCGAGTCGACCTCGTTCTCGTGGCCCTCGTAGGAGAGCGGGGCGGTGAACGCGTACAGGCTGCGGCCGGCCGCGCCCGCCGTCACGTAGACGACGCCCTCGGTCTCGGGGTACGAAGTGCCGCCGATCGGGAGCTTCTTGGTGACCGCGCCGCCCTTGATGACGTCGGTGCGCTCGTACTGGTGGTTGTGGCCGTTGATGACCAGGTCGACCGTGTACTTCTCGAACAGCGGCACCCACTCCTGGCGCACGCCCCCCTCCGAGGCGTGCGCGGTGGAGGTGCAGTAGGCGCAGTGGTGGAAGAAGATCACGACGAAGTCGACTTCCTTCGAGGCGCGGAACTTCTTGAGCTGCGCCTCCAGCCACTTGGTCTGCGTACCGCCCGAGATACCGAGGTTGGCCGGGATCTCGAAGGAGATGTCGTTGGCGTCGAGCGAGATGACCGCCGTGTTGCCGTAGACGAAGGAGTAGACGCCGGGGAGGTTCTTCTTGTCCGGGCCGTTGTCGGGAAGGTTCCAGCGGGCGTCCTCGCCGCCGTAGCCGTTGGGCGAGTACCAGGCCTCCATGTCGTGGTTGCCGTAGGCCGGCATCCACGGCACGGACTTGGCGACCGACTCGGTCTGCGCGAGGAACTGGTCCCACACACGCGAGTCGAAGCCGGTGTCGGAGGCCTTGCCCTGTCCGGCCGGGTCGCCGTACGCGATGTCGCCGGCGTGCAGGTGGAAGGCCGGGTTCTGGCCGAGGAGCAGGCTGTTGTTGGCGAGGGCGTGGTAGCTGACGCCCTCGTCGCCGAAGGCCGTGAAGGTGAACGGCTTCTTGTGGTCGGGGGCGGTGGTGAAGGTGCCGAGCGTGCCCAGCAGGTGCGCCTCGGCCGGGTCGAAGCCCGCGTGGCCGACGCCGTAGTAGTAGGTCTTCCCCGGGCGCAGGTGGCTGAGCTTGGCGTGCAGGTAGTACTGGGTGTGGTCGCCGCTGGCGCCGATACCGGCCGGGGTGTAGAGGGTGCGGACCTCGGCCTCGATCTTGCGGGAGAGGTCCCACGGGTGGGCGCCGATCCGGATGAAGGGCTTCTTCACCGCGACCGGGACCTGCCAGGAGACGGTGATCTCCGTGCGGGGGTCGTTGCCCCAGGCGAGGTGACGGCCGAAGGGGGCGACGAGCGCGCCGTCGACCTTCTCGGGCTGTGTGTGCGTCTGCGTCGGTACGGAGGTCCGTGTCGCGGCCTGGGCTGCGCCCGGCACGAACGCTCCGCCCGCGACGGCGCCGACGGTGACGGCACCGCTTCTGATCATCGTGCGCCGCGAGAACTTGGCGCGAAGGTACTCGTGCTGCTCAGCCATGCTCATGCGGTCGGCGAGCTGCTCGGGTACGCCCATGCGAGGAGTGTCCATGGCTGAAAACGGTGCTCTGGGTACCCATCGCCACGCAGGACACAGGGTGAACAGGCACCGAACAGGGTCCCATGAGAGTTTCAACAGACCGTTGCCCGATATCGGGCAGGATTCTTGCGATTGCCGACGCTTTACCTCAGGATCGTCGGGTGCACGACGAACTCGTTGATCATCTGACACGTACCACACCCCTCTCCCGGGGCGAGGCACTGCGGGTGATTCAGGACGTTCTCGCCTACTTCGACGAGACAACCGAGGATCATGTCCGTCGCCGCCACCGTGAACTCCAGGGCCAGGGACTGGTGAACACGGAGATCTTCGACCGGATCGAGGCGGAGCTGCGACACCGCGCGGTCGCACCGCCGGAGCTCACCCTCCGGCAGCTACGCCGCATCGTCTACGGCTAGCTCACCCAAGCAACGACCACGTACGACTAAGTACAACCACGTACGACTACGACAGGGACAGGGACACTCATATATGTGCGGGATTGTCGGATACATCGGCAGGCGTGACGTGGCTCCGCTGCTCCTCGAAGGCCTGCAGCGCCTGGAGTACCGCGGCTACGACTCGGCGGGCATCGTCGTGACCTCGCCGAAGGCGACGGGCCTGAAGATGGTCAAGGCCAAGGGCCGGGTCCGGGACCTGGAGGCCAAGGTCCCCAAGCGCTTCGCCGGCACCACCGGCATCGCCCACACCCGCTGGGCCACGCACGGCGCCCCCTCCGACCACAACGCGCACCCGCACATGTCGGCCGACAACAAGGTCGCCGTCGTCCACAACGGGATCATCGACAACGCCTCCGAACTGCGCAAGAAGCTGGAGGCCGACGGCGTCGAGTTCCTCTCCGAGACGGACACCGAGGTCCTCACCCACCTCATCGCCCGCTCCCAGGCGGACACCCTGGAGGAGAAGGTCCGCCAGGCGCTGCATGTGATCGAGGGCACGTACGGCATCGCCGTCATGCACGCCGACTTCCCGGACCGCATCGTGACGGCCCGCAACGGCTCGCCGGTCGTGCTCGGTATCGGCGAGAAGGAGATGTTCGTCGCCTCCGACATCGCCGCGCTGGTCACCCACACGCGGCAGATAGTGACACTGGACGACGGCGAGATGGCCACTCTCAAGGCCGACGACTTCCGCACCTACACCACGGAAGGCACCCGCACCACGGCGGAGCCGACCACGGTGGAGTGGGAGGCCGCCTCCTACGACATGGGCGGCCACGACACGTACATGCACAAGGAGATCCACGAGCAGCCCGAGGCCGTCGACCGCGTCCTGCGCGGCCGGATCGACGACCGTTTCTCCACGGTCCACCTCGGCGGCCTCAACCTGGACGCCCGCGAGGCGCGTGCCGTGCGGCGCGTCAAGATCCTCGGCTGCGGCACCTCGTACCACGCGGGCATGATCGGCGCCCAGATGATCGAGGAGCTGGCCCGTATCCCGGCCGACGCCGAGCCGGCCTCCGAGTTCCGCTACCGCAACGCGGTCGTCGACCCCGACACCCTGTACGTGGCCGTCTCCCAGTCCGGTGAGACGTACGACGTGCTGGCCGCCGTACAGGAGCTGAAGCGCAAGGGCGCGCGGGTCCTGGGAATCGTCAACGTGGTCGGTTCGGCGATCGCCCGCGAGGCGGACGGCGGCATGTACGTGCACGCGGGCCCCGAGGTCTGCGTCGTCTCGACGAAGTGCTTCACCAACACCACCGTCGCCTTCGCGCTCCTCGCCCTGCACCTGGGCCGCACCCGTGACCTGTCGGTCCGGGACGGCAAGCGGATCATCGAGGGCCTGCGCAGGCTGCCCGGGCAGATCTCCGAGATCCTGGCGCAGGAGGAGGAGATCAAGAAGCTGGCCGAGCAGTACGCCGAGGCCCGCTCGATGCTCTTCATCGGCCGCGTCCGGGGCTACCCGGTGGCCCGTGAGGCCTCCCTGAAGCTCAAAGAGGTCTCGTACATCCACGCCGAGGCCTACCCCGCCTCGGAGTTGAAGCACGGCCCGCTGGCCCTCATCGAGCCCGCGCTGCCCACGGTCGCGATCGTCCCGAACGACGACCTCCTGGAGAAGAACCGCGCCGCCCTGGAGGAGATCAAGGCCCGCAGCGGCCGAATCCTCGCGGTGGCCCACCAGAACCAGGAGAAGGCCGACGAGACGATCATCGTCCCGAAGAACGAGGACGAGCTGGACCCGATCCTGCTGGGCATCCCCCTCCAACTCCTCGCCTACCACACGGCATTGACCCTGGGCCGAGACATCGACAAGCCGAGGAACCTCGCAAAGTCGGTAACGGTGGAGTAGCCGGCCCCCGCTGAAGGGCCGCCCCGAAGGGGCGCCCGCCAGGGGCGCGGGGAACTGCGCGACAAGCCCCCACCAGCCCGCAGAGGCCAACGAACAGAACGAACCCCCCGTGATGCCACCACCCACGGGGGGCTCGCCCATATTCGCCGGGAGTCGCCCAACCCCCAGCCTGCGCAGCTATCCGTGGCCGTCACACCCCGGGCGCGGTGACCGGCATATACCCTTCACAAGCGCACAAACACTTCTACGCGCGGGTAGGTTCGCCCAGCGTAAAAAGGCGTACCACAAGGGAGTTCGGGGACGAAGAAGAGCGGCGCCGAAGAGCTACGGAATGACAACAACCGGCCGCTGAGCCCGCTTCGCCAGCCGCCCGGCCACCGACCCGAAGATGCGCCCGACGATGCCATGGGTCGAACCGACCACAATCGCATCGGCCTCGTACTCCCGCCCCACCTCTTCGAGTTCGTGGCAGATGTCACCACCACGCTCGACAAGAATCCAGGGCACCTCGGCCAGATAGTCCGCGCACGCGAGTTCGAGCCCGAGGACCTCGGTTCTGTGGTCCGGCACGTCGACGAAGACGGGCGGCTCACAGCCTGCCCACACCGTGGTGGGCAGCCGGTTGGCGACGTGCACGATGATCAGACCCGAACCTGAACGGTGGGCCATGCCGATGGCGTACGCGAGGGCGCGCTCGCTCGACGTCGAGCCGTCGAAACCGACGACGACACCGTGCTTGAACGCGGGGTCGCAGGACTGACGTGGTTCTTCCGCCGCCAAGGGCTCGGCCGCCGTGTGATCGGCGACGGGGCGCTTGCGGTCCGCGGGTTCCAGGAATTCGTGACCGGCCATGGGATTCTCGGCGTTTTGATCCTCGTGGTGGGACAACGTGATGGGGACGACAGTGTGCGGCGGAGCTGTGTCCGGGAATCATCTTCCCAACCCCATACCCCCAAGGGTACGGCTGCACGCCTCCGTAGCCCATAGCCCGCACATGCTCCGGACGGGTTCCAGGGAGCATGCACGAGGGGGTGCCCGTAACGCAATGGTTGCTGCCACGTACAGGCTGTTTCCACAGGGTTCGCCTACATCTCGCCTACGCCGATCGCGTTCGCGCACATCTTCCGGACATCATGACCAGTGACCGACCGCTCGAACAGGCGTTGAACCCGGTGACCCTTCGTCACAGGGAGCAGCCATGACCTCACCGACCCAGGACTCCGCGACCGACCTCGTCCGCTGGGCGGCCTTCAGCTGCGTTCTGGTCCCCGTGGTGCTCGTCCTCTACGGCACCTCGCTGGGCGGCGCGGCCGGTACGGCCCTGGGCCTGGCGGCCGTGACGGGGGTGTGCCGGGTGCTGCTGAGGCAGTCCGAGCGATGTGCGGCCCGCCTGCCGGCCGAGGAGAGCGCCCCGGCCCGGGGGCGGCCCGCCGAGGAGGGCGCCCCTTCCCGGGGGCGGCACGGGAGGACCGGTTCCGGTCCCCACAGGGGCGGTCGACACTCCGGCGGAAGTACACCGGTCGACTGACCTGTTTTAGCGCACGCGCCCGATGGTTTTCAGCCAACTTCCGGTAACCGTGCACCCCTTGGCCGAACAACCCCCAAACCCCTGTTCCACCTGCACTGAAAGGGTCCAGGCAGGGCCGCGCACCCTACGCGGATTGGCCACTGAGACGAGGCGCACTTCCCTGCACGCCCCACGAGTGCAACGCTTCGTGATCGAATGCTTTACGCCAAGTTGCCAAGTCGACAATCTGTCGAGTGACCAACTGGTCACCTCGGCATCATGGGACACAGTAGATTCGATCTTGACTGTCTACGGCGGGGGACTCGTGCAGGACCGAGGGGAAACGTGTTGGAGCGACAGGCCCGACAAGATAGGGGCGACGCGACCACCGAGGGGGGCTTAGCAGTATGAGCCACGACTCCACTGCCGCGCCGGAAGCCGCGGCCCGGAAACTTTCCGGGCGACGCCGCAAGGAGATCGTCGCGGTGCTGCTGTTCAGCGGCGGCCCCATCTTCGAGAGTTCCATTCCACTGTCGGTGTTCGGGATTGACCGCCAGGACGCCGGCGTTCCGCGCTACCGACTGTTGGTGTGCGGCGGAGAAGAGGGCCCGCTGCGGACCACCGGCGGGCTGGAACTGACCGCGCCGAACGGCCTGGAAGCGATCGCACGGGCAGGCACGGTCGTCGTGCCCGCCTGGCGTTCGATCACCGCGCCGCCGCCGGAGGAAGCGCTCGACGCACTGCGCCGGGCCCATGAAGAAGGTGCGCGGATCGTAGGCCTGTGCACAGGCGCGTTCGTCCTCGCGGCGGCGGGCCTGCTGGACGGCCGGCCGGCCACGACTCACTGGATGTACGCACCGACGCTGGCGAAGCGCTATCCGTCCGTCCATGTCGACCCACGCGAACTCTTCGTGGACGACGGCGACGTACTGACCAGCGCCGGTACGGCGGCAGGCATCGACCTGTGCCTGCACATCGTGCGGACGGACCACGGCAACGAGGCGGCCGGTGCGCTGGCCCGCCGACTGGTGGTCCCGCCGCGCCGATCGGGCGGCCAGGAGCGCTACCTCGATCGGTCTTTACCAGAGGAGATCGGCGCCGACCCGCTCGCCGAGGTCGTCGCCTGGGCGCTGGAGCACCTCCACGAGCAGTTCGACGTGGAGACGCTGGCGGCACGCGCGTACATGTCCCGTCGTACGTTCGACCGCCGCTTCCGCTCGCTCACGGGAAGCGCGCCGCTTCAGTGGCTGATCACGCAACGCGTCCTGCAGGCCCAGCGTCTCCTGGAGACGTCGGACTACTCGGTGGACGAGGTCGCGGGCCGCTGCGGCTTCCGTTCCCCGGTGGCCCTGCGCGGCCACTTCCGCCGCCAGTTGGGCTCGTCCCCGGCCGCGTACCGCGCGGCGTACCGGGCACGCAGGCCGCAGAGTGAGCGGGTGCAGGAGCCGGACGGAGCGGTGACCGGGGCGCAGGGTGGCCCCGGGGGCATGGGTACGCCGACCACGGCGGGCCAGGGCCACGGTCAGCACGGCCCGGGCCACGGCCAGGGCGGCCACGACCGCACCCTGCACCCGGACAGCCCGGTCCCGATCCAGGCCCGCCGCACGGCGAGCTCGGTAGGCCTGTCGGCGGACCACAGCCGGGACCCGTACGTCGGAAACCGCGCAAGCCTGCCGAGCCAGCGGAGCGGCGCGTAGAGCGCAGAGGGTCACCTGCGAACGCCGGACGGGCATCTCCAGCCCGTCCGGCGTTTGAGGACAAGGCCCCTTCAGGGCCGAAGCGGGGGCCTGGGGGCGGCAGCCCCCAGCGACGCCCACACCAACCCCCCGCACAACCCCACCGCACCACTGGTTCGCCGCGCGCCCCCTCCCCGTAAGGTGAGACGCATGAACGATCGCATGGTGTGGATCGACTGCGAGATGACCGGTCTCTCGTTGTCCGACGACGCGCTCATCGAGGTGGCCGCACTGGTCACCGACTCCGAGCTGAACGTACTCGGCGAGGGGGTGGACATCGTCATCCGTCCGCCCGACTCGGCGCTGGAGACGATGCCGGAGGTGGTGCGGCAGATGCACACCTCGTCCGGTCTCCTCGACGAGCTGGCCGGCGGCACGACGCTGGCCGACGCCGAGGCACAGGTCCTGGCGTATGTGCGCGAGCACGTCAAGGAGCCGGGCAAGGCCCCGCTGTGCGGCAACACGGTCGGCACGGACCGCGGCTTCCTGCTGCGCGACATGTCCACCCTGGAGGCGTACCTCCACTACCGGATCGTGGACGTCAGTTCGGTGAAGGAGCTGGCCCGCCGCTGGTACCCGCGGGCGTACTTCAACAGCCCCGACAAGAACGGCAACCACCGCGCCCTCGCCGACATCCGCGAGTCGATCGCCGAGCTGCGCTACTACCGCGAGGCGATCTTCGTACCGCAGCCCGGCCCGGACTCGGACACGGCCCGCACGATCGCCGCGAAGCACGTCCTGCCTGCGGCGCGTTAGCCGTACGACAACGCCTGCGACAGCGCCTACGACTGTGCTCGCGACAGCCCCGAGAAAGCCGGGCGCGAGCACCCCTTCGGACCCTGTACACTTTTTCTCGGCCGGTCAGGAAGACCACTCGGACTTCCCAAGCCGGTCATGGTGGGTGTAGCTCAGCTGGTAGAGCACCTGGTTGTGGTCCAGGATGCCGCGGGTTCAAGTCCCGTCACTCACCCTGATCGACTGAGGGGCTGACCCGTGAAAACGGATCAGCCCCTCAGTCGTGTCCCAACTCCCGGAAACACCCTCAGGACGACGTACGAGTCATCAGCTCCGTCGGTAGCACCACCTGGCGGCGTTCCAGTACCCGGGATGCCGTCGGGCGGCGGTCCGCGACCTCCTCCAGGAGGAGGTCGATCATGGCCCGGCCCATCTCCACGATCGGCTGGCGGACGCTGGTCAGGGGCGGGTCCATGTGACGGGCGATGGCCGAGTCGTCGTAGCCGACGAGGGCCACGTCCTCCGGGATGCGGAGCCCCTGTTCGCGCAGGACCTGGCGGGCGCCCGCCGCCGTCACGTCGGAGCCGGCGAAGACCGCGTCCAGGTCGGGGCAGCGGGACAGGAGGCGGGTCATCGCCCTGCGGCCGCCCTCCTCGGTGAAGTCGCCCGGTTCGATCAGGTCCTCGTCCACCTCGTGGCCCGCCGCCTCCAGGGCCTCGCGGTAGCCGTCGACGCGGCGCTGGGCGCCGTACACGTCCAGCCGGCCCGTGATGTGGGCGACCTTGCGGCGGCCCCGGGAGAGGAGGTGCTCGACTGCCTGCCGGCCGCCTCCGTAGTTGTCGGAGTCGACCGAGGTGAGGGTTTCCGCCGCCGACCTCGGGCCGCTGATCACCGCCGGGATCTCCAGCTGGGCCAGCAGGTCGGGAAGCGGGTCGTCCGCGTGGGTCGAGACCAGGAGGACGCCGTCGACCCGGTGGGCGGCCAGATACTGGGCGAGGCGCTGACGCTCCCGGTCGCTGCCCGCGAAGATCAGCAGGAGCTGCATCTCCGTGTCCGAGATCGCCGCGCCCACACCGCGCAGCATGTCCGAGAAGTACGGTTCCGCGAAGAAGCGGGTCTCCGGCTCGGGGACGACGAGCGCTATCGCGTCCGTGCGGTTCGCCGCGAGGGCGCGGGCCGCGGTGTTCGGGACGTAGCCCAGTTCCGCGACCGCCGCCTCGACCGCCGCCCGGGTCACGTCACTGACCCTCGGTGAGCCGTTGATCACCCGGGAGACCGTGCCACGGCCCACTCCGGCGCGCGCGGCGACCTCTTCGAGGGTCGGCCGGCCGCCGCTGCGGCCCCGCGCTCCGTGGCTTGCCATCTGGCTCCGCCCTTCCCTGTCAACACCCTGGCCTGGAATCTAACAGCCCTCTCCGGCACGCCCGCCACCACCAGGGGCACCCCGGTGCCGGCTTGCGCACTGGCCTCGCATCGGCCTCGCACTGGCCGATCTTCATCGGTCCGCGTCCCGTTCGTACCGTCCTGCCGAATTAGTTAACAGGCAGATAACTGAAGACACTTCCTCCCGTCATCACCCTTGACACCCCCGCCCGGACCGACGAACCTTCAACACATCACCGATGGGAGCGCTCCCACGGTACCTGACACATACACATCCCGCACGTTCCCCGCCCGAGCCGCAGCGCTGAATCAAGACGAACGAACGGGCCCAACAATGCAGTTGGCCGGGGGGTCGGCACGTCAGGGCAACAGGAGGACGCAATGCGAGCACGTACCCGAACCACCCGCAGGGTGGTGGTCCTCGCGGCCGTAGCGTCGCTGGGCGCCGGGCTGCTGGCCGGCTGTGCCGACGACGGCGGCGACGACACCTCGTCGCCGGACAGCGGCGGCAGCGGTAAGACCACGATCACGCTGGGGCTCTTCGGCACGATGGGCTTCAAGGAAGCCGGTCTCTATGCCGAGTACGAGAAGCTCAACCCGAAGATCAAGATCGCTGAGAACGTCATCGAGCGGAACGAGAACTACTACCCGCCGCTCCTCAACCACCTCGCCACCAACAGCGGCCTCCAGGACGTCCAGGCCGTCGAAGTGGCCAACATCGCCGAGATCGTGAGCACGCAGGCCGCGAAGCTGACGGACCTGTCCAAGGCCCCGGGCGTCCAGGCGAGCACCTGGCTGGACTGGAAGTGGAAGCAGGCCACCACCACGGACGGCCAGACCGTCGGACTCGGCACCGACGTCGGCCCGATGGCCATCTGCTACCGCAAGGACCTCTTCAAGGAGGCCGGTCTGCCCACCGACCGCGAGGAAGTGGGCAAGCTGTGGGCGGGCAGCTGGGACAAGTTCGTCCAGGTCGGTCAGGACTACAAGGCGAAGGCACCGGCGGGCACCACCTTCATGGACTCGCCCGGCGGTCTGCTGAACGCCATCCTCGGCAGTGAGAGCAAGAAGTTCTACGACGAGTCCGGCGAGGTCATCTACAAGACGAACCCGGCGATCAAGGCCGGCTTCGACCTGACCGCCAAGGCCGCGAAGGACGGACTGCTCGGCAAGCAGACGCAGTTCCAGCCCGCCTGGGACACGACGATCGCCAACAGCAAGTTCGCCGCGATCTCCTGCCCGCCGTGGATGCTCGGCACCATCAAGGCCAAGTCGAAGCCGGACTCCGCGGGCAAGTGGGACGTGGCCGTGCCGCCGAAGGCCGGCAACTGGGGCGGCACCTTCCTCACCGTGCCCAAGTCGGGCAAGCACGTGACGGAGGCGACGAAGCTCATCACCTGGCTGACCGCTCCCGAGCAGCAGGCGAAGCTCTTCAGCGTGCAGGGCAACTTCCCGAGCACGCCCGCCGCGTACACGCTGCCCCAGGTCACCGGCGCGAAGAACGAGATGACGGGTGACGCCCCCATCGGCACGATCTTCGGCGAGGCGGCCAAGGCGATCCCGGTCCAGGTCATCGGCCCGAAGGACCAGATCATCATGCAGGGTCTGAGCGACAACGGCGTGATCCTGGTGACCAAGGGCAAGTCGGCCAAGGAAGCCTGGGACACGGCCACCAAGACCATCGACAACAACCTGGAGAAGTGACCGGTATGTCCGCCCGGCACGACACCGCCGCGCCCCCCGCCAAGGAGGGGGGCGCGGCCCCGGCCCGTCCGCCCGCCACCGAGGCTCCCGACGCGGACAAGCGCCGCCGGGACCGGCTCTCGCGCCGCTGGCAGCGGGACCTGCGCTGGAGCCCGTACGCGTTCGTCTCGCCGTTCTTCCTGCTCTTCCTCGCCTTCGGGCTCTTCCCGCTGCTCTACACGGCCTGGGCCTCGCTGCACTCGGTGGAGCTGACGGCGCCCAACGACATGGAGTGGGTGGGGCTGCGCAACTACACCCGCCTGTTCGAGGACGAGTTCTTCTGGAACGCGGCGAAGAACACCCTGACGATCGGCATCATCTCGACGGTCCCGCAGTTGCTGATGGCGATGGGCCTGGCCCACATCCTCAACTACAAGCTGCGTGCCTCGACCTTCTTCCGGGTGGCGATGCTCGCGCCGTACGCGACGTCGATCGCCGCCGCCTCCCTCGTCTTCGTCCTGCTCTTCGGCCGCGACTACGGCATGATCAACTGGGCGCTGAACGCCATCGGCATCGACAACGTCGACTGGCAGAGCGACAAGTGGCCCTCGCAGTTCGCGGTCTCGACGATCGTCATCTGGCGCTGGACCGGCTACAACACACTGATCTACCTGGCCGCGATGCAGGCCATCCCGCAGGACCTGTACGAGTCCGCGGCCCTCGACGGCGCCTCGCGCTGGCGGCAGTTCCTCCATGTGACGCTGCCCTCGCTGCGCCCGACGATCCTCTTCACCGTGGTCGTGTCGACCATCGGTGCGACCCAGCTCTTCGGTGAGCCACTGCTGTTCGACCCCAACAAGGGGGCGTCCGGCGGTCCCGAGCACGAGTTCCAGACGCTTGGGCTCTATCTGTACGAGCAGGGCTGGGTCAACCTGCACCTGGGCCGGGCCTCCGCCATCGCCTGGACGATGTTCCTGATCCTCATCGTGATCGGAGTCATCAACTACGTCATCTCGCGCCGGCTGCGCGGCAGTAGTTAAGGAGAACCGGCCGTGACGACGACACTGACGAAGCCGCCCGTCCCCGAGGACGCGCCCACCAGGCGGCGACTTTCCAAGGCCCAGCGCGCCGGCGGGCACATGCACGCCGGACCGATCGCGTACATCATCCTCGCCCTGTTCACCATCGGCTCGCTGTTCCCACTGGTGTGGACGGCGATCGCCGCCTCGCGGGACAACAACCGGCTCGCGCAGACCCCGCCGCCGTTCTGGTTCGGCGGTGGCCTGTTCGACAAGCTCGAACTCGCCTGGGACAACGCCAACATGGGCGAGGCGATGGTCAACACCACGCTGGTGGCCGGAACTTCGGCGATCACCATCGTGTTCCTGTCCACGATCGCCGGGTTCGCCTTCGCCAAGCTGCGCTTCAGAGGGCGGGGCGCGATGCTGCTGATCGTGATCGGCACGATGATGGTGCCGCCGCAGCTCATGATCATCCCGCTCTACATGGTGGTCGCCGAGCTCGGCTGGACCGACCAGCTCCAGGCCGTGATCCTGCCGTCGCTGGTGAACGCCTTCGGGGTGTTCTTCATGCGGCAGTACCTGGTCCAGGCGCTGCCGGACGAGGTCATCGAGGCGGCCCGGGTGGACGGCGCGAGCAGTTGGCGCGTGGTCTGGCACGTGGTGTTCCCGGCGGCGCGGCCCGCGATGGCCGTGCTCGGCATGCTGATGTTCGTACAGACCTGGAACGACTTCCTGTGGCCGTTCCTGGTTCTGACGCAGACCGGCAGCCCGACCGTGCAGGTCGCGGTCGCGGGTCTGGGGCGTGGTTTCACCCCCGACCAGTCCCTGATCATGGCGGGCGCTCTGCTCGGCACGCTGCCGCTGCTGATCGTCTTCTCGATCTTCGGCAAGCAGATCGTGGGCGGGATCATGCAGGGCGCCGTCAAGGGCTGAGCAGTTGTCCGTCGCCCGCTGACGCGCCGACCCGCCCACCCGCTGATCCGCAGATCCGCAGATCCGCTGACGCGCAACAAGGACTTCTTCACGGGAACTCTCGTGGGGGCCGGGTCACCGCCGCCTCGGCCCCCTCGTACCTCCCCCCACTTCCCTCTCCTCCTACCCGTCGGTCTCCACGACCTCCTCTGGGAGCGCTTCCATGTCTGAACCCGTTACCCCTGTGACCTTTCCTCCCGCCTTCCTCTGGGGCGCGGCGACCTCCGCGTACCAGATCGAGGGGGCGGTGCGGGAGGACGGCCGCACCCCCTCGATCTGGGACACGTTCAGCCATACGCCGGGCAAAACGGCCGGCGGCGAGCACGGTGACATCGCTGTCGACCACTACCACCGGTACCGCGACGACGTGCAGTTGATGGCCGACCTCGGCCTGACGGCGTACCGCTTCTCCGTCTCCTGGTCGCGGGTGCAGCCGACCGGCCGGGGCCCCGCGGTCCAGCGCGGTCTGGACTTCTACCGGCGCCTCGTCGACGAACTGCTCGAACACGACATCAAACCGGCGGTCACCCTCTACCACTGGGACCTCCCGCAGGAACTGGAGGACGCGGGCGGCTGGCCCGAGCGGGAGACCGCGCTGCGTTTCGCCGAGTACGCCCAGATCATGGGCGAGGCTCTGGGTGACCGCGTCGAGCAGTGGATCACGCTCAACGAGCCCTGGTGCAGCGCGTTCCTGGGTTACGCCTCGGGTGTGCACGCCCCGGGCCGGACCGAGCCGCTGGCCTCCCTCCGGGCGGCGCATCACCTCAACCTGGCGCACGGGCTGGGCGCTTCGGCCCTGCGGGCGGCGATGCCGGCCCGCAACACGGTCGCGGTGAGCCTCAACTCCTCGGTGGTCAGGCCGCTTTCGCAGACCCCGGAGGACCTGGCCGCGGTCCGGAAGATCGACGACCTGGCCAACGGTGTCTTCCACGGCCCGATGCTGCACGGCGCCTACCCGGAGACCCTGCTCGCCGCCACCTCGTCGATCACGGACTGGTCGTACGTCCTCGACGGCGACCTCGCGCTGATCAACCAGCCGCTGGACGCGCTGGGCCTCAACTACTACACGCCGACGCTGGTGTCGGCGGCCGAGGAGCAGCCGAGCGGTCCGCGCGCCGACGGTCACGGGGCGAGCGACTTCTCGCCGTGGCCGGGGGCGGACGAGGTCCTCTTCCACCAGTCGCCGGGCGAGCGCACGGAGATGGGCTGGTCGATCGACCCGACGGGCCTGCACGACCTGATCATGCGGTACACGAAGGAGGCTCCGGGGCTGCCGATCTACGTCACGGAGAACGGCGCCGCCTACGACGACAAGCCCGAGTCCGACGGCCGCGTCCACGATCCCGAGCGGATCGCCTACCTGCACGGCCATCTGCGGGCGGTCCGACGCGCGATCGCCGAGGGCGCGGACGTCCGGGGCTACTACCTGTGGTCCCTGCTGGACAACTTCGAGTGGGCGTACGGCTACGGCAAGCGCTTCGGCGCGGTGTACGTCGACTACGCGACCCTGGCCCGCACGCCGAAGTCGAGCGCCCTCTGGTACGGCCGCGCGGCCCGCAGCGGGACGTTGCCTCCGGCGAACGGCGAGTAGCCGCGCGGCGACTGTGATCGGGGGGCTCCGATCGGGGGCGGGGACGGGGCGCGGCACCGGAGGGGGGTGCCGCGCCCCGGCGGTCGGGTGCGTTGTCGGGTGCGGGTGAGTGGGGGCTGGTCGCGCAGTTCCCCGCGCCCCTAACAGACACGGCCCTGCGGGTCGAAAAGCACGGGGCGCAGCCCCTGCTTTTCAGGGGCGCGGGGAACTGCGCGAGAAGCCCCACCGGCCCGCACCCGACATCGAAACCGGCCAGGGTCTCCCCGCTCTCCGGTCCCGGTGGCCGCGCCGCACCGGGGCCCGACCGTCCAGCTGGATCCAGATCCGCACCTCCGTGCCGCCGAGTACCGACGAGCCGATCCGTACGTCCCCGCCCGTCGACTCCGCGAGCCGGCGCACGATGTCCAGGCCCAGGCCGGTCGACCCGGCGTTCCCGGAGCCGCGCCCCCTGGCCATGGCGGCCTCGGGGTCGGTGATCCCGGGCCCCGCGTCCGACACCAGCACGATCACCGCGTCGTCGCCGTTGTGCACGTCGACCGCGAAGGCGGTGCCCTCCGGGGTGTGCCGGAAGACGTTGCCGAGCAGGGCGTCGAGAGCGGCGGCCAGGTCGGCGCGGGCCACGGGTACGCGCACCGGCCCCTCCGCACCGGCCACCCGCACCTTCCTCCCCTCGTCCTCCGCGAGCGCCGACCAGAAGGCCATCCGCTCGCGTACGACCTCGGCCGCGTCGCAGCCGGCGCCCGGCCCGGGAGCCGTCGTTCTCGGTTTGGCCTCACGGGCGGTACGGATGATCGTGTCGACCTCGTGCTCCAGCTGGGCGACCGCGGCCCGGGTCTGCTCGGCGGCCGGACCGTCTCCGAGCGAGGCGGCGTTCAGCCGCAGCACGGTCAGCGGCGTCCGCAGCCGGTGGGACAGATCGGCCGCCAACTCCCTTTCGTTGGCGAGCAGTTGTACGACCTGGTCGGCCATGGAGTTGAACGCGACCGCCGCGAGGCGCAGTTCGGCCGGCCCTTCCTCGGGCACTCTGGCGCCCAGCTTCCCCTCCCCCAGTTCGTACGCGCCCTCGACGAGGCGCTTGGCGGGTCGCACCATGCGCACGCCCAGCCGGTCGGCGACGGCGACCGAACCGACGACGAGGACGGCGCCGACGCCCGCGAGCACCGCCCAGGCGAGGCCGACGCCGTTGCCCACCTCGGCCTCGGGGACGTACACCTCGACGACGGCTATGTCACCGGAGCTGAGCGCGACGGGCTGCAGGAGGGTGGAGCCGCCGGACACCTCGGTGGTGGAGACGCGGCCGAGTCTGCGGACTGCCGCGATGTCGGTGTCGAGGGCGCGCCGTCGTCCGAGGTCGACCGCGGTCGAGCCGCCGCTCGCGGGGATGTGCACGGCCAGGCCGGCATCCGATCCGGCGGCGGCGACGACCCGCTCCAGCTGGTCGCGGTCGGTGGTGATGGAGAGGGCGGGGGCGACGGCCGCGGCCTCCCGCTCGGCGTTGGAGAAGGCGCGGTCGCGGGCCATCTCCTTGATGACCAGCCCGAGCGGCACGGCGAAGGCCACCACGACCATGGTCGTGACCGCCACGCAGACCTTGACCAGCGCCCACCTCATGCTGTCCCCGTCCCCCCTCACAGCGGCGGCTCCGCTCCGGGCGGCACGAGCTTCACCCCGACGCCCCGCAGGGTGTGCAGATAGCGGGGCCGGGCCGCGGTCTCGCCCAACTTCCGCCGCAGCCACGACAGATGGACGTCGATGGTCTGGTCGTCGCCGTACGACTGCTGCCACACCTCCGCGAGCAGCTCCCGGCGCGCGACGACGACACCCGGGCGGTGGGCGAGGAAGGCGAGCAGGTCGAACTCGCGGCGGGTCAGGTCCAGTCGTACGCCGTCCAGTTCGGCCTGTCGGCGCAGCGGGTCGATGGCGAGGCCGCCGACGCGGAGGACCGAGGACGGCGGGGTGTCCACGGGCGCGGTGCGGGAGCGGCGCAGTACGGCGGCCATGCGGGCCGACAGGTGTTCGACCGAGAACGGTTTGGTGAGGTAGTCGTCCGCGCCCGCGTTCAGGAGGCGGACGATCTCCGACTCCTCGTCGCGTGCGGTGGCGACGATCACCGGCACGTCCGTGATTCCGCGCAGCATCTTGAGGGCCTCGGACCCGTCGAGATCGGGCAGACCGAGGTCCAGGATCACCACGTCGAATCGGAAGTGGGCGACCTCGCGCAGCGCCTCAAGGGCGGTGCCGACACTGCGCACGAGGTGCGCGGCATCGGTCAGCTGCCGGATGAGGGCGGAGCGCACGAACTGGTCGTCCTCGACCACGAGCACACTTGCCATGCGCCGCACCGTACGCCAATCCGGCGAGTCGGGTCCGGCGCCTGTGGACAACTCCGCGGCGACCGCGCCCGGACCCCGGCAGGCGACACCTGTGGGGCGCGTGAGGCAGTATGACCGGCGATGCGCAGAGGACTCGTACACCTTCTCGCGTGGACGCTGGCCACGGGCGCGGCGGCCACGATGACGTGGTGGGGTGTCCACACGGTGATGGCGGGAACGGCGTACGACCCGCCCCGCGCCCTCCCCATCACGGCGGCCGACACGGCCCGGCAGCAGTCGGTATCGCGGCAGCCGGAGCCGCCGCCCCCGTCGGTGAGCCCGGCGCCCACCCGTTCGACGCCGCCCGCGACGCCCACCGCGACCGCCTCGCCGACGCCGACAGCCACCCCGAGTGAGACCCCGGCCCCCGCCAAGTCCCCATCCCCATCCACCTCCACCTCCAAATCCACGGTGAAGGCGTACGACACCGAGGGTGGGCGGGCGGCCTTCGACCTCGGTACGGACTACGCGACGCTCGTGTCGGCGACGCCCGCGGCGGGCTGGTCGATGCAGGTGTGGAAGACGGAGACGTGGATCCGGGTGGACTTCGGCGCGGGCGCGGACCGGGTGTCGGTGTTCTGCACCTGGCACGACGGCCCACCGCACGTACAGGTCCTCACTTACTGACGACTTGCTGAAGCCGCTGATCGGCCGCCCGGATCAGCGGAACACCGACGGTGGCGGTGCCGGTGAGGCGACCGCCGCCGCGTCCGTGACCGGTACGGCCCCGCCGGTGAAGTCGGCGAGGGCGCGGCCGTGTTCGAGGCGGGCGGGGTGCGGGTCGGAGGCGGTACGGCGGGTCAGCTCGGCGATGGGCAACGGGTGCGCGGAGCCGACGAGCACCGCGTTGCCGAACCGTTTCCCCCGCAGCACCGTCGGGTCGGCGATCAGGGCCAGCTCGGGGAAGACGGCACCCGCGGTGGCGATCTGGCCGCGCAGATGGGCGAGCGGCGGTCCGTCGGCGAGGTTGGCGGCGTAACAGCCGGCGTCGTTCAAGACCCTGCGTACGTCGGTCAGGAACTCGACCGACGTCAGATGGGCCGGGGTGCGCGCCCCGCTGAACACGTCCGCGATGACCAGGTCGGCCCAGCCGTCGGGGATCTTCGCGAGACCTTCGCGGGCGTCGGTGGAGCGCACCCGGATCCGGGCGTTCGGGTCCAACGGCAGCTCTCGGCGGACCAGTTGGACGAGGGCCGCGTCCCGTTCGACGGCCTGCTGGGTGGACCGGGGGCGGGTCGCGGCGACGTACCGGGCGAGGGTGAGGGCGCCGCCGCCGAGGTGCACGACCTGCACGGGCTTGCCGGGCGGGGCGACGAGGTCGATCACATGGCCGAGGCGGCGCTGGTACTCGAAGGAGAGGTACGCCGGGTCGTCGAGGTCGACGTGGGACTGCGGGGCGCCGTCGATGAGCAGTGTCCAGGCGCGCGCCCGGTCCCGGTCGGGGATCAGCTCGGCGAGCCCGCCGTCGACCGTCTCGACGACGGCCTCGGCGGCCGACTGGCCGCGCCGCGCGTTTCTGGACTTTCCCATTCCCCCATTATCGGGGTGGGTGAAGGCCTGGGTCGTACGACGGTCGCGCGAGGTCAGCGGCGGTTGTCGGCGGCCTCGATGAGCCGGGCCGCCTCGCCGAGGGCCGCGCGGAGCACCGCCGGGTCGGTGGCCAGGTCCGCGTCCCCGGGCGGGAGCAACCAGTCCGAGCCCTCGACGGGGGGTGCGGGATCGGGGACCGCGAGGCTCAGGCCACGCCCATTGGTCTCCGTGCAGGTGCTGCCGGGGACGTCCCAGGCGGCGGCGGTGCCCGGCGGGACGAGGAAGCCGAGGGTGTCGCAGCCGTCGTCGTGCAGTACGGGACCGACCGCGTCACCGGCTCCCCGGCGCAGGATGTCGACCGCCTCCAGCCCCTGCCGTGCCGGAACCGTCACCAGATCACAGTTGGGTGCCACGTTTGACGCGGACGATGCGGGCAACGCGATTGATGTACGCGCGCTGAACGGCGTACACGGATCGATGCTTGGGCTGATCTCCATCCCGGCCTCCACCACGGAACCCCTCCTGAAACGAACGGGTCGGGAGTTCGGGTGGCTCCCGGTCCATCCGGTTCAACGCGCCACCGCGTCAACGGCTACGGCACAAGACCGCTGCAAAGGATGGCAGTTCATGGCAGATCGTGGATGAGATATCCGGTTTGTAGCCAAACCCCGCATGGCGGGTCGTGCACAGCGGGTACGTTCTTGCCCGCCGGAAACAGGACGTCCGATGGATAACTGTTCCAACTCGTCAGGAATCCGGCACGGTTCGACGGTTCGCAGAGAGGGCCCGGCCATGACGTCGTCAGCAGTGACCTCGTCGGAGTCCCCCCGGCCGCCACGGCCGAACCTCGCCTTTCGGCAGTTGCGCGGGCAGCGCTCTCCGGGCGAGTTCGCCGCGGCGGTACGGCGGGCCGCCCGCGAGATCGGAGAGCGGGTCAGCTGTGACGCGCGTTACGTCGGTCGGGTCGAGGCGGGTGAGATCCGCTGCCCCAACTACGCGTACGAACGGGTGTTCCTGCACATGTTCCCCGGCCGGACACTGGCCGACCTGGGGTTCGCGCCCCGCTCGTCGGTACGCGGACGCGGGGCGCGCGACACGGAGGACACGCCCCCCGTGCACCCCGCGAGCCCGACGTACACCGGCAGTGAGACGCCGGGGGCGTATGAGCCGTATGACATGCAGAACGCGCAGGACCCGTACGAAACGCACGACGACTACGAGGAGAGCGACGTGCTGCGTCGCGCATTCATGACGAGCGGTGCCACCGCGGCAGCCGTCTCCCTGAGCCCCTTCGGGTTCACCTACGAGGCCTCGGCCTCGACGCCGGACCGTCGCGCGCGCCGTGTCGGAGCCGGCGAGGCGGGGGCCTTGGAAGAGGCCGTCCGCCGCATCAGACTGCTCGACGACCGACACGGCGCCGACGGCCTCTACCGGCGCGCGGCGGCACCACTGCGGGCCGCCTACGAACTGCTCGACGCGGGCGCGGTACGGCAGGCCACCGCCGACCGGCTGCACTCGGGCGCCGGTGAACTCGCCATCTCCGTGGGCTGGCTGGCGCACGACTCGGGCCGCTTCGACGACGCGCGCTCGCACTACGCGGAGGCGCTGGCGACCGCCCGGGTGTCCGGCGACGCGGGCCTGGAGGCGCACGCCTTCTGCAACACCGCGTTCCTCGCGCGTGACTCGGGGCGTCCGCGCGAGGCGGTCAGAGCCGCGCAGGCCGCGCAGCGCGTGGCCCGACCGCTGGGCTCGCCCCGCCTGATGTCGCTGCTCGCGCTGCGCGAGGCGGGCGGCTGGGCGGGCCTCGCCGACCGCGCGGGCTGCGAACAGGCGCTGGCGCGGGCCCAGTCGCTGTTCGAACGCGGCCCCTCGGAGGCCGATCCCGAGTGGATGAGCTTCTACGGCGAGGCCGAGCTGGAGGGCCTGGAGGCGCAGTGCTGGTCGACGCTGGGCGACTGGCGCCGCGCGGCCCGGCACGCCCGCCGCGCGGCCCATCTCCAGGACCCGCACTTCACCAGGAACATCGCTCTGTACACGGCCGAACTCACCGACGACCTGGCGCGCGGGGGCCACCCGGACGAGGCGGCGGTGGCAGGTATGCGTGTACTGGACCTGCTGGACGAGGTCCAGTCCTCCCGCATCCAGACGATGCTGGCGGCCACGGCGAGGGTGCTGTTGCCGCACCGGCGGGCTTCGGGGGTCTCGGCGTTCCTGGAGAGGCATGCGAGTCTGCCGCGCACGGCATAGCTTGCGGGCGGTCTCGCGGCCTGGGTCGGCCCGGCCTTCCGGGCCCGGTCCGACCTGCCTGGCTGCGGGCCCGGTGGGGGCTGATCGCGCAGTTCCCCGCGCCCCTTCACGGCGTTCTCGCCGCCCCCGGTGCCATAGGCGCCCCCCGTCCCGACCTCGCACGACCGCGGGCCGGTCCCACCTGCCCGGCTGCCGGCCCGGTGGGGGCTGATCGCGCAGTTCCCCGCGCCCTTTCACGGCGCTGTCGCCGCCCCCGGTGCCATAGGCGCCCCCCGTCCCGACCTCGCACGACCATGGGCCGGTCCCACCTGCCCGGCCGCCGGCCCGGTGGGGGCTGATCGCGCAGTTCCCCGCGCCCCTTCACGGCGCTGTCGCCGCCCCCGGTGCCATAGGCGCGCCCCTTGGCGGCGTTCTCGCCGCGCGGAGTTCGAGTTGCTCGGGTTCTTGAGGGGGTTCGGCTAGCCGGGCAGGTGGCCCAGGTCGTTCCAGGTTTCTATGGCCGGCTCGCCGTAGGCCCAGCCCAGTACCGACAGGGACGTCGGGTTCAGTCTGATGCGGGCCGCGAAGTCGATCGGCAGGCCCAGCCAGCGCGCTCCGATCGAGCGCAGTATGTGGCCGTGGGCGAACACCAGCACGTCGCGCTCGGCCGACCGTGCCCACGCGACCACCTCGTCCGCGCGCGCGGTGACCGTCTCCAGGCTCTCGCCCCCGGGGACCCCGTCCCGCCAGATCAGCCACCCGGGCCGCACGGCCTGGATCTGGGCCGGGGTCATGCCCTCGTACGCCCCGTAGTCCCACTCCATGAGCGTGTCCCACTCGGTCGCACGCTCGGCGAACCCGGCGATCTCGCACGTCTCACGCGCGCGTGCCAGCGGACTCGTGCGCACCTCGACCCCGGGCAGCCCGTCGAGGGGCGCCCGGTGCAGCCGTTCGCCGAGCAGCTTGGCACCGCGCCGCCCCTCTTCGAGGAGGGGGACGTCGGTCCTGCCGGTGTGCTTGCCGGACAGCGACCACTCCGTCTGACCGTGCCGGGCCAGCAGGATGCGCGATGCCATGAGGGCCCCTTCCGGGGGGAGACGGTGAGCGTGGCAAATGAGGCGAGAGACGAACGAAAGGGGGCGACGAAGCAAATCAGGGGTACCGAATGGCGGAAAAGCAAGGCGGAACCCCTCCATCATCGCGCACCCTGTCGGAGGGCAACCGGGGGGTCGATCTTTGCGTCTTGCGACAGGGGCGCCGCCCCGGCGCGTTCACGTACACCGTAAAATCGGACGAACCGCAGGCCACCGACGACCGGAGGCGCAGCTCAACGGGAACACAGAGTGGGAGAGACGATCGGATGCCGCGGACCGATAGTGCACGGACCGAGACGGACCCACCCTCCCGGCTCCGCTGGTGGACCGAGCTGCCACTGCTCCTGCTCGTCTACGCGTGCTATTCGGCCGGACGCCTGCTGGTGCGGGGCAACGAGTCGACCGCCGTGGAGCACGGCCTGGCGATCCTCCGGTTCGAGAAGGCGCTGCGGCTGAACGCCGAGCACCCGCTCAACCGCCTGTTCACGAGCGAGTCCTGGATCGGCGTACCCGCGGACTTCTGGTACGCGTCGCTGCACTACCTCGTCACCCCGGCCGTCCTGATCTGGCTCTTCCGGTCCCATGCCGTGCGCTACCGGGCGGCCCGCACCTGGCTGATGGCCTCGACGTTCATCGGCCTGGTCGGCTTCACCCTGCTGCCCACCTGTCCACCCCGGCTGCTGGACGCCGGCCACGGCTTCGTCGACACGATGGCCCAGTACAGCTCGTACGGCTGGTGGGGCGGCCAGGCGAGTGCCCCGCGCGGGCTCGGCGGTATGACGAACCAGTACGCGGCGATGCCGAGCCTGCACGTCGGCTGGTCCCTGTGGTGCGGGGTGATGCTGTGGCGGTACGGCCGTACGCGCACCACCAAGGTCCTGGCCGTCGCCTATCCGCTGATCACCACGATCGTGGTGATGGGCACCGCGAACCACTACTTCCTCGACGCGGTCGCGGGTGCGGCCGTGATGGGCCTCGGGCTGCTGCTGGCACCGCTCGTCATGCGGAACGCGGACCGGGCGAGGGTGTGGATCACGGCTCGCGTCGCACCCGTCACAACGCGCTCTCGTGGCGCGGAGGCCCCGATTGTCAGTGGTGAATGCCAGACTTCCCCGCGTGAGCGAATTCCAAGGCAGCGCGAGTCCGTCTTCGGGCCGGTTCCCGGACCAGGGGCCGAGCCGGGTGCCGCTCCCGCGGACGCGGGGGACGGCGCTGCGGCAGCGGCTCGCTGAGCTGCGCGGTCCCTCGGTCCCGCCGAAGGCACTGGACGCGCGTGCCCTCGCGGCCCTCGCCGCCAACCCCGGGTGCAAGAGGCGCGCGATCCTGGACGGCGCGGGGGTGAACAAGGCGACGCTGGCGAGCGCGCTGGGCTCACCGTCCGCCTTCGGCCAGTCCCAGTTCGCCCTGGCGCGCGGCAACACCTTCGAGGCCCGGGTCAAGGCCGACGGGGGCTCGGAGCTGCTCCGGCTGGTGCACGAGAAACTGGACCCGGCCGCCCCTGCGCCGGTGGAGGCCGAGGTCCCCGACCTCACGGCGACCGGACCGGAGGGCCGTACCGCGCGGACGGCACTCGCCCTGCGCGACGCCACGACAGCGAGGGCCGGCACCGGTGCCGGCGGCTGGACGTTCCTCGACCACCCCATGCTCGCCCTCGACGTCGCCGGCTCCCCGGCCTTCCTGGAGCCGGACGCGGTGGTCGTGCACCCGGACGGCAGCTGGACGGTCGTGGAGATCAAGTCCTTCCCGATGCTGGACGGTTCGGCGGACCCCGCGAAGGTCGGCGCGGCGGCCCGTCAGGCCGCGGTGTACGTGCTGGCGCTGGAGGAGGTCGCCGCCCGGCTCACGCAGGGCAGCGATCCGGCGCCGGTCGTGCGCCATCGCGTGCTGCTGGTCTGCCCGAAGGACTTCTCCAACCTTCCGGCGGCATCCGCTGTCGATGTCCGTAAACAGCGCGCGGTGACCGGCCGCCAGCTGTCCCGGCTGACCCGTATCGAGGACATCGCCGACACCCTCCCCGAGGGCACGTGCTTCGCCCCCGACCTGCCCACCGCCGAACTGACCGCGGCGGTCGAGTCGGTGCCCGCGGAGTACGCGCCGGAGTGCCTGTCCACGTGCGAGCTGGCCTTCCACTGCCGTGACCGTTCCCGCGCGCAGGGCGCGGTGACCTCGCTGGGCCGCTCGGTACGGGCCGAACTGGGCGCCCTGACCACGGTCGACGACGTCCTGTCGGCGGCCCACGGCCGGTCCGGTGACCCCGAGGACCCGACGGTGGCCGCGCTGCGCAGAGCGGCGGCCCTGCGCGCCGAGGCACTGCGCGACGCCGAACTCACCTCTCCGGAACCGGAGCCGGAGGGCGCCGTATGTCGTTGATCGCCACCCTCGCCCGCCTCGAAGCCGTCAGCACCGGTCGCGCCCAGCCCGCCGCCACCGTCCGGCACCGTCACTTGTCCGAGCGGCCCCTCGTCCTCGTGCCGCTCATCACCGCCGGTGAGGCCGGGGCCCCGCTGGGCGCGCTGGTCGGCGACGACCGGGACGCGCCGCGGCTGCTCGTCGTCCCGCAGCCGCGCGACCGCGACCTCAGGTTCGCGTTCCTCGCCGAACTGGCCGACGTCGTCCTGCCGTTCATCGACTCCCACGCCGACGCCGTGGAGGCCGCGGAGCGCAGCGAGACCGACCCGGAGACCGGCAAGCGGGTCAAGGTCGAGGTCGAACTGTGCACGGACGCACCCCAGTTGATCGTCCCCAGCCGCGCCGGCATCGACCTCGTACGGCTGCTGGGGCGCTCGACGCGCTTTCGGCGTACGGCGGAACAGGACCCGGAGACGCCGCATCCCGCGCCGCCCCGGGTGCCGTTGCTCGGCCGTTGGTTCACGCACTACGGGGAGCGGGCCCGGGTCCCCGGTTCCGCTCTCCTCCTGTCGCTGACGGACGTGCTGTCGCGACACTGGGCGACCGGGCAGTCCACGCTGGAGGACCAGCACCTGGGGGCGCTGCTCGCCTGGATCGACCCGCCGGACGGTGTGTCGGGCGCCGAGGCGGCGCTGCGGGCCGAGTTGGCGCGGGACGCGAAGGGGCAGCTGCTGTGTCCGCCGGCCGGTCCGGCGACCGACCCCGCGTTCGACAACAAGCTGCTCGCCCCCGCGATCGAGAACTACAACCGCGTGCGGACGGCGCTCGCCGCCGCCGAGGACGGCGAGTCGGCGGACGACCGGCTCGGTGAACTCACCGCCGCCGAGCGGGACATCCGCGCCCTCGTCGAGAGCCGTACGCGGCCCACCTGGGACGCGGTGTGGCGCGGCCTCGACCTGCTGCGGGCGCTGCCGGAGGGCGCCCACGCGGCCGACCGGTGGACTCGCGACCGCTGGTCGTTCACCGGCCACCGCGACCGGGTCACCGCGGGCGAGCCCCCGCAGCCGCGCCGCGACGACGCGGTGACGGCGGCGAACAAGCTGGCCACGCGGGAGCGCGAACAGGCCCGTCTGGAGGCCCAGGAAGCCCTGGACGACCCGCTGGTGATGGCGGGCCGGCGGCTGGCCGGGGAGGCGTTCGCGGGCGAGGTCACGGATGTCGTCATGACGTACAGCGAGGGTAAGCGCCCGAGCCCGCGCCCGCTGGTCACCGTCCGCACGGACGACCGGCCGCAGCTCGGGGGGCGGGTGAAGGTGTACCGCTCCCTGGGCGGCAAGCCGCAGGCGGCGGAGTTCGTGGGCCTTGAGGACGGTCCGGGCGACGAGGGTTCGGTGATCGTGCTGCGGGTGGTCGACAAGATGGGCCGGGGCAAGGAGCCGGAGGCCGGGTCGGTGCCCGAGAAGGGGGACCTGGTCTGCTTCACGCTCTTCGAGCACGAGCAGCGGGGCGGCGCGAAGCTCCCCGACGCGGACCAGACACCGTGGACCCACGGCGGCCCTCCGGGTGAGGAACCGACGCCGACCCTGCCGGAGGCCGACCCGGTGACCGAAGAGGACGTGTTTTGAACCCTCCCCCTCGCGAACGAGCGGGATTCCTGGCTCACGCTGCCCGGTCGCTCAGCGAGCGATCAGGTCTTCCGCGATCAGCACCAGCCGGGTTGGAACCAGCCCGGTTTCCCCAGAGATTGGAGGTTGCTGTGCCAGCTTGGTTCTCGCTCAGCACACCGCGAGGCTACCACCCGTTGCCCGAACGGCACTCGCAGTGACCGCTCGCGCTCAGGCAGCCGCCTTCGACCCCGGAGCAGCCGCCGGTCGGGCCACCGACGCGATCCTCCGCGACACGCTGCACGGCACGCATCGCGGAGTCGTCGTCGACTCGCCGCCCGGGGCCGGGAAGTCCACCCTCGTGGTCCGGGCCGCGCTCGAACTGGCCGACGCCGGGCGCCCGTTGATGGTCATCGCGCAGACGAACGCCCAGGTCGACGACCTCGTCGTCCGGCTCGCCGAGAAGAACCCCGAGCTGCCGGTGGGCCGTCTGCACAGCAGTGACACCGACCCGTACGACAAGGCGCTGGACGACCTGCCGAACGTACGGAAGTCCGCGAAGGCCGCCGAGTTGGCCGGACTGGACGTGGTCATCTCCACGGCGGCCAAGTGGGCCCACGTCAAGGTCGACGAGCCGTGGCGGCACGCGATCGTGGACGAGGCGTACCAGATGCGCTCGGACGCGCTGCTCGCCGTCGCGGGACTGTTCGAGCGGGCCCTGTTCGTGGGTGACCCGGGGCAGTTGGCCCCCTTCTCGATCGTCGGCGCGGAACAGTGGGCGGGCCTGTCGTACGACCCGTCGGCCTCAGCGGTCACGACTCTGCTGGCCCACAATCCCGAGCTGCCGCAGCACCGGCTGCCGGTGTCCTGGCGGCTCCCGGCCTCGGCCGCGCCCCTCGTCTCGGCCGCCTTCTACCCGTACACCCCGTTCCGCAGCGGCACCGGCCACGGCGACCGACGGCTCGCCTTCGCGGTCCCGTCGGACGGCTCGGCCCCGGACCGGGTCCTCGACGAGGCCGCCGAATCGGGCTGGGGCCTGCTGGAACTCCCCGCCCGGCACACCCCTCGTACGGATCCCGAGGCGGTCCGCGCGGTCGCCATGGTCGTACGCCGCATGCTGGACCGGGGCGGCGCGGCCACGTCGGAACGCGGACCCGAGCCGACGCCCCTCACGGCCGACCGGATCGCGGTCGGCACGGCGCACCGGGACCAGGCGGCGGCGGTGCGTGCGGCGCTGGCCGAGCTGGGGGTCCCGGACGTCACCGTGGACACGGCGAACCGGCTCCAGGGCCGGGAGTTCGACGTGACGGTGGTCCTGCACCCCCTCTCCGGCCGCCCCGACGCCACCGCCTTCCACCTGGAGACGGGCCGCCTCTGTGTCCTCGCCTCCAGACACCGGCACGCGTGCGTGGTGGTGTGCCGGGCGGGCGTGACCGAACTCCTGGACGACCATCCGTCGACGGAACCGGTACAGCTGGGCGTGACGGTGAAGTTCCCGGACGGCTGGGAGGCGAACCACGCGGTGCTCTCTCACCTGGCGGAGCACCGGGTGGCCTGGCGTCCCTGACCGTCCTCACGTCACCTGCCCGTCACGCGATCAGCACGGCGCCGCCCAAACCGCCGGACGGAGTCCGGCACGCCGCCGGAGGCGGCCAATGGCAACAGCCCGGACGGCTGGGAGGCGAACCACGCGGTGCTCTCTCACCTGGCGGAGCACCGGGTGGCCTGGCGTCCCTAGGGGCAGATCAGGGGCGTGCTGGGGCGAACCCCCGGTCCCACTTGCGCGGGCAGGGGACAATGGACGGTGGCCCGGCTCGATTGCGGGGCCTTTTCGACCGTGTGCCGTACATGCCGTGGTGCGTGGAGGGTACGTAGGAACGGTGCGGACCGTACGAGGAGGAGAAGACATGGCGGAGCCCACGCCGCGTCGCAATGAACCGCGGCTACGCCCCGCGCCCCTGCTCTTCGAGCCCACGCAGGTGGCCGACGACCCCGAGCACTTCTTCGACCTGGAGTCGATAGACGACCCCCGCGCGCTGCTGACCCGCGCCACGGAGCTGACCCTCGCGTTCCGTGCCGCGACCGACCGCGCTGTCGAGTTCCAGGCGATGGCGGCGGCCCAGCTCGCCGACCCACGCCGCTTCGACCGGCTGACGCCGGCCGACATCGCGGAGCAGGCCGAGTGGACCGAGGACTACGCGCGGAAGATGGTCGAGTACGGCCGTGAGCTGCTGCGCGACGGCGGGGAGAACACCAGCGGCGGAGACGGCAGGACCGGCGGGATCGACGGGACCGGCGGAACCGACAGAAGCGGCCTCGGCGAGCACGGTCACGGTCACGACCACGTCGACCCGGTCTGATCCACGCGGGCCCTACCCGTTCCCGTTCGGTCGGATTCGATCAGTTTCCGTCTGTTCGGGTCCGGAAAGCCCGGGCGGCATATTCAGGAGGGCAAGGTACTCCACCTCGCCCCCTCTCGTCCCGGTTTCCGGCAACCCTCGGAGACCGACCGGTCACCGCCGGTAGACCTATATGCCATGAGCAGCCCACACACGGACATCTCGGGAGTCACCTCGGAGGGAGCCGCCTGGCTCGCCTCCGCAGGAACGTATCCGCGCAGCACGCTCTCACTCTGGGCCGAGCGGCCCACCGCCCCGCTCGTCCTGCCCTGCGGCACCGCGTTCGACGTCGTCAACGTGCCCGCCGTCTTCGGCCGCAGGATGCTCGACCGACTCTGGGACGGCGGACCGGGTTCGGGCCCAGTGGCGGCCTACCGGGGCCGGATCCTTCTGTTCGCGGCACTGGGCACGGCCCAGCGGCTGCCGTCGCTCCTGAGGTGGGAGGAGTGGGGCTCGGCCGGCGAGGGCGGCACCGGACGCCGCCACGCGGTCCCGCCACTCCTCTGTCACGGCCGCGGCGACGCGGTGACGGTCCCCGCCCTGCTGAACGACGAGACCGGAGACGGGAACGGCGACAGGAACGGCGACGGCGCCGAGGATGATCCCCGGCCCGAGTCCCGCTGGGTCGTCGCCCCCGACACCAGTCGTCCCTGGCTTCCGGGCCCGGAAATCCTGCTCTGGGCGGCCGTCCGAGCGGCCCGTTCCGCGGCCTCCGACGGGGTGCGGATATCGATTTTTCCTCCCGCCGATCAGGGTGCTAAGGTCTACGACGTCAGCAAGCGCCGCTAGCTCAGTTGGTTAGAGCAGCTGACTCTTAATCAGCGGGTCCGGGGTTCGAGTCCCTGGCGGCGCACGTTGTCGATTGGCGAGGCTGTTTTCGAACAGCCTCGCCAACGTCGTTTCCGGACCCCTTACCCGGCGTTCGTGATCTGCACCGTCCACGCCCCTGAGGGCGTGCGGCCCTCCACCTCGACGCGGACGTTCTCGCCGGGCACGGTGAAGCTCTCGCCCAGGGCGACGGGCGCGTCCGCGAGGGGCGGGTAGACCGAGTCCTCCCAGCAGGCCTCGGTACGCGGATGGGCGTCGACCACTTCGACCGGACCACCGCCCGACTCGGCCCCGCCGCGCACCCGGTAGACGAGCACCCCCTGCGTGCAGGTCGCGCTGTCGTTGCCCGTCGCTCCCCGCGCCTCGAAGGCGAGCGCCCGGTCGGCCCCGGTCCGTACGACGGCCAGCTTCACCCCGTCCCCCTGCCCGAAGACCGGCGCACCGGCCCCCGTACCCCCGCC
Source organism: Streptomyces sp. NBC_01390 (assembly GCF_045040105.1). NCBI lineage: Bacteria > Bacillati > Actinomycetota > Actinomycetes > Kitasatosporales > Streptomycetaceae > Streptomyces > Streptomyces sp. NBC_01390. The sequence continues at coordinate 4,668,826 of NZ_CP109551.1, forward strand.
GCCGCCGAACGCATCCGCGCCCGCCCTCGCATCCCCACGCGCGTACGCGGTCGCGGCCGGCCGCGCCTCCAGTGATTCCAGGGTCAGCCGGGTCGAACCTCCGCCGCGCACACACACCACCTGGCGTGGATCCAGCCACCCGAGTTTCCACTTGTGCCAGGCGAACAGGTCCGGTGCCAAGCCGAACTGACTGCCCATCAGGTCCCAGTCGCCGACATACGTGTCCCAGTCGCCCTTTCCGTCCACGGGCCGGTGGTAGAGGTCGGGCAGGTCGAAGACATGACCCGTCTCGTGGGCGAGGACGAGCCGGTCCGGCGGATGCTTCTCGAAGACGGTGACGACGCGACGGATGTCCGTGCCGTCGGCCCGCAGCGGGACGTCCAGGTTGACGACCTTCGTCGCATCGGAGTCGACGCCGGGCGCGTCCGGGTCGGCCACGAAGTAGACGATGTCGTAGCGCGAGAAGTCGACGTCGCGGTCGGCGGCGGCGAGCGCGTCGCGCAGATAGTCGGCACGGTGGGCGGCGCTCCAGTCCCGCTGTATGGCGTACGCGGTGGACGGCCGTGGCATCCGCAGCCAGTTCCTGAGCGGGTGCGGGCGCAGGGTGAACCTGCCGTACGAGGCGCGGGCGAAGAAGTCGCTGGTGGCCGGGAAATGGTCGGCGGCCAGTTCACCGGGGGTGGTTCGCGGGCGTGAGTCCGGGAACGAGAGGAAGACCATCACGGCGTCGAGCGCGCGGGAGGGACGCGGATAGGCCGCGTTCCAGGTGTCGAGGCCCTCCGAGTGGTGGGCGTCGGTGCGCTGGAGGGCGCAGGACCGCACCGAGAAGGGCTCGGCGACGGAGGGGCCGGCGATGAGGGAGGTGGCGGCCAGGGCCGTCATGGTGGTGAGAACGGCGGCCGTACTGCGCAAGCGGGGGCTCGCGCCGACGCACGCGAGCCCTCTGAATCCCGCCAGGGCATCACGGGTGAGCCCCCTGAGGGGAAGCTGACGCGGCACGCAGACCTCCGGATTCGGGATCGGGGACACCGCCACCCAGCCTGTGTGATCTTGCGTTTATATGCCTTGTTTGTCTGCACCAGAAGGGTGACCGGCGAACGATCAGGCAGGTGACCAGGGGCTATGCGGGCCGGCCTGGTAAACGGCCAAGCATGCGAGGGCTCACCCTTTGTGGAGCGACACCCCGAAACACTCACGGAACGTCACAAGCGATCGAGGGTGAAGGAACCTGTCCAGGCGCGGGCAGAAACGATCTGTCAGAACCACCGGTCGTTCATGGACACTGGACAGTGGCTGGAAGGGCTTCGGGCCAGCCTCTATGATCGGCACACTTTCCTGGCACTTCCCTGACACTTTCCTGCACGGACGACGCCAGGGCGGCGGTTTGCCGCCCGGTCGGCCGCCCGACGGGATCCATATCAAGACCGAGTGCACTGCGGGAGCGAGCGGTGAGCGGAACGTCCGAAGGGCCGGCGCCCGCGGTAGATCTCATCCGGCCGGCCGTCACAGAGAGTAACTCCGACACGTCGTCTTCTACCTCATCCACGGCCTCCACCACGTCGACCACGGCTTCTACGGCTTCTACGTCGTCCACGCCCACTTCCCCTGCCCCGGCTCGCCCCGCCCTGATGGACGGCGCGTTCGCGGCGGCGCCGCTGGCGATGGCCGTGGTGGACCGGGAGGGCCTGGTCGTCACGGCGAACCAGTCCCTGGGCGAACTGCTGGGCATCGACCCGGAGGTGCTGGCCGGCAAGGTGGCCGCCGACCTGGTCGACCTGGCGTCCGACACCCGCGCGTGGCACGCGTACCGCGAGGTGCTGCGCGGCCGACCGGCACGGCTGCGCTGCACACGCCGCCTCAAACACCCTGACGGGCACTCCCTGTGGGCCCAGGTAAGGGTCACACCACTGCCGAAGGAGGCCTCCGGGGCGGCGCCGGGCGTGCTGCTGTCCGTGGCCGACGTCAGTGCGCGCCGTGAACTCCAGGCGCGGCTGCGGCACTTGCAGATGCACGATCCGGTGACGCGCCTGCCCAACCGCACGTTGTTCTTCGAGCGGCTGTCGGCGGCGCTGGAGGCGGAGTCGTACGAGCGCAGCGGGACGGGCCGAATCGGCCTGTGCTACCTGGACCTTGACGGCTTCAAGGCCATCAACGACACCCTCGGCCACCGCGTCGGCGACCGGCTGCTCGCCGCCGTGGCCGAGCGTCTCACCCGGTGTGCGGAGGAGGCGGGACTGGCCCGGCGGAACCCCGGCGCCGTCGCACCGCTGGTCGCGAGGCTGGGCGGCGACGAGTTCGCGCTGCTGATCGAGGACTCGACGGGCACCGACCAACTGGCGGACCTGGCCGAGTCGGTGCTGAAAGCGCTCCAGCTCCCCTTCGACCTCGCAGGTCAGCGGATGTCCGTCTCCGCCTCCATCGGCGTCGTCGAACGGCACGCGGCGGGCACGACTCCCACGGGTCTGATGCAGGCCGCGGACACGACGCTGTACTGGGCCAAGGCCGACGGCAAGTCCCGGTGGACGCTCTTCGATCCCGAGCGCAACGCCCACCGGATGACCCGTCAGGCCCTGTCGTCCACCCTCCGGCCGGCCATCGAGCGGGGTGAATTCGCCCTGGACTACCAGCCGTTGGTGGGTATGGCGGACGGCCGGGTGCACGGTGTCGAGGCGCTGGTGCGCTGGCATCACCCCCAGTTCGGTACGTTGACGCCGAACCGGTTCATCGGACTGGCCGAGGAGGACGGTTCGATCGTGCAGCTGGGGCGCTGGGTCCTCGCCACGGCCTGCCGCCAGGCCCGCCGCTGGCAGCTCGAACGCCCCGACCAGCCGCCGATCTTCGTGAGCGTCAACGTCGCCGTACGTCAGGTCTGGGACTCGGATCTGGTGGCGGACGTCGCGGAGATCCTCGCGGAGACCGGCCTGCCGGCGCGTCTGCTGCAGCTGGAACTGACGGAGTCGGCGGTCATGGGCTCCGCCGGCCGGCCCCTCCAGGCGCTCCAGGCACTCAGTGACATGGGTGTGGGCATCGCGATCGACGACTTCGGCACCGGGTATTCGAACCTCGCCTACCTCAGCCGGCTGCCCGTGTCAGTACTGAAACTGGACGGTTCTTTCGTCCGGGGCTTCCAGTACGAGGGTGAGGGCGTCGCGCCGAACCCGGCCGACGAGATCGTCGTCGAGGCGATGATCCAACTCGCGCACCGGCTGGGGCTGACGGTGACCGCGGAGTGCGTGGAGACGGCGGCCCAGGCCGGCCGCCTGCGCCGTATCGGGTGCGACACGGGGCAGGGCTGGCTCTACTCGCGGCCGGTGGGAGCGGACCGGATCTCCTTGCTGATGGGGGGCAGTGCGTGTCGGCAGGGGTGATCTGCCGACACACCGTCACTCCATCAACCCGCGACTGTGCCCGTACTCGCGACCGTGGGCAATCCGTAGGCGTCCGCGATGAGTTCGTACGAGCGCAGGCGCATGTCGCCCCGGTGGGCGTGGGAGACGAGCATCAACTCGTCGGCTCCCGTGCGCTTTTGGAGGTCGTCCAGGCCTGTGCGGACCTCGTCCGCCGAGCCGTGGATGATGTTCGACATCCAGGAGCTGATGAACTCCCGCTCCATCGGGCTGAATTCGTAGGCCTCCGCCTCCTCCGGCGTCGGGAACAGGCCCGGGCGGCCGGAGCGCAGACGGGCCATGTTGAGGCCCATCGCGAGGACCTGCCGACGGGCCTCGTTCTCGTCGTCGGTGGCGAGGGCGGAGACGCCGATGAGGGCGTACGGGGCGTCGAGGACGGCGGAGGGCTGGAAGGACTGCCGGTAGAGGTCCAGGGCCGGGACGGTGTTCTGCGCGGAGAAGTGGTGCGCGAAGGCGAAGGGGAGGCCCAGCACGCCGGCGAGGCGGGCGCTGAAGCCGGAGGAGCCGAGCAGCCAGATGGGCGGCCGGTGGGGGGACTGGACTCCGCCCGGGGACGTCGACTGGACCGGGCCGGGGATGGCGTGGATACGGCTGTAGGGGTGGCCGTCGGGGAAGTCGTCGTCCAGGAAGCGGGTCAGCTCGGCGAGTTGCTGGGGGAAGTCGTCGGCGCCCTCGTTCAGCCGTTCCGCGCGACGGAGGGCCGCGGCGGTGGCGCCGTCCGTTCCGGGGGCCCGGCCGAGGCCGAGGTCGATGCGGCCCGGCGCCATGGCTTCGAGGGTGCCGAACTGTTCGGCGATGACCAGGGGGGCGTGGTTGGGGAGCATGACGCCGCCGGAGCCCAGCCGGATGCGCTGGGTGTGCGCGGCGAGGTGGGCGAGGATCACGGCGGGCGAGGAGGAGGCCACGCCGGGCATGGAGTGGTGCTCGGCGACCCAGTAGCGGTGGAAGCCGCGGGATTCCGTGAGGCGGGAGATGGCGACGCTGGCGCGCAGGGCCTCGGTGGCGGTGTGGCCGGAGCCCACGGTGACCAGGTCGAGGACGGAGAGGGGGACGGGTGCGGTGCCCCGTGTCTCGCCCCGGATCCCGTCCGCCGTGGCCTCCGGCGTCGCGTCCGCCGTCGCCTCCGGGTTCCCGTCTGCCGTCACATGTGCCGTCGCGTCTGCGGTCACGGTGGGTGCCTCCTGCTGCTGTCTGGTGCCGTGCGCTGTCCTCAACCGGGCAACAGGAGGCGGACTCCGCTTTATTCCGGGCGGTCGCGTCAGACCTGTACCAGCGGCTCCTTGTCGAACAGGGTGCCCAGGGAGGGTGCGTTCACCTTGCGGGTCGCCAGCCGCAGGGCCTCCCACACGGAGACCTGGTTCGCGGTGAGGACGGGCTTGACCAGCTGTTTCTCCAGGGTCGCGATGTGCGACGCCGTGTGCAGTGCCGTGTCCGGGAGGAGCAGGGCCTCCGCGCCCGCGTGGTCGGCCTCGCGGGCCAGCGCCGTCAGCTCCTCCTCGCCCCACTCCCCCACCTCCGCCGCCGTGACGATCCCGGCACTGTGGACCGCCGTCACCTCGATCCCCGCCGCCCTCAGGAACTCCGCGAACAGTTCCGTCACGTCCGCCGGATACGTCGCCCCGACCGCCACCTTCCGCACTCCCAGCTCCCGCACCGCGTGCACGAAGGCGAAGGATGTCGACGACGCCGGCAGGCCCGCGGCCCGGGCGAGGGCGCGTACCTGCTCGTGGGCGCCCTCCCAGCCGTACACGAAGCTGCCGCTGGTGCAGGCCCACACCACCGACTCCGCGCCGGACAGCCGCAGCTCCTCCACGCCCGCCGCGAGGCGGTCGGGCGAGCCCATCTCCAGGAGGGCGTCCACCCGGTGCGCGTCCTCACCGATGTCCGTATGGACGAGATCCAGCCGGATGTCGCTGCCGAGAAGCTGCTCGACGCGCTGGTAGTCGTCCTCGGCGGAGTGGCCCGGGTAGAGGAATCCGAGTGCCGTCATGATCCAGCCTTCCTGCTTGCCTTACGTTCCCAGCCTGCGCTGATCCTGGTGTTCCTGCTGCTCCTGCCGTTCTTCCGGCAGCACCGGGGGCCAGGCGCGCGCCGACTCGTCGAGCAGCGCCTGGTAGGGCCCCACGGCTCGGGTACCCAGTCGACGCAGCGCCGCCCAGATCGTGACCTGGTTGGCCGAGATCACCGGGATGCGCAGTTCCGCCTCCAGTTGCGCGATCACGTCGTACGTGGGGAGGTTCGTGCAGCTGATGAACAGCGCCTCGGGCCGCGTCCCCTCCGTCGCCCGCCGGGCCATGTCCGCCACGGCGCGGTACGGGACCTTCCAGATGTGCCGGGTCAGGCCCATGTACGCGCATCCCGTGACCGTGACGCCCGCCTCGGCGACGTACTCCTCCAGGGCCCGCGTCACCGACTCCGTGTAGGGCGTGACGAGGGCCACCCGGCGTACGGACAGCTCCGCGAGGGCTTCCAGGAGCGCTCCCGAGGTCGTCACCGAGGGGACCTCGCCCGCGCGGGTCATCGCCTCGCACATCGCCCGCTCCCCGGCGACACCGCCGACGAAGCTGCCCGAGGTGCAGGCGTAGGCGACGATCTCGGGGGCGATGACGTTCAGGGTGCGTACCGCGTCGCCGAGGGTCTCGTGTTCGCTGACCAGACGGGCCAGGTCGAGGCTGACCTCCACGGGGACGAACGGGGTGCGGGTGAGGTGCAGGGACACCTCGTCGGGGACCCAGCGCCAGAGCTCGCGGTCCAGAGCGAAGTCGAACGGGGCGACGACGCCGACACCGCGTTGTGGCCGTGGTCCACCGAGAAACGACACATCCATGACAGGCACCGGCCTCACAGTGAGGAGCGACGGGGCAACGGACCGTACGCTCGCCCGTGTTGACGAAGGTAGGTTCGAGTGCGAGCGTGGTCAATCCGCGCATGTCAGACACTCGGACACCAGGTCGTTCAGCCACCCCGTCTCCCCCTTTCTCCCGCCTTCCCGTCGTCCCCGCCGCCCCCGCCGCCCCCGTCGTCCCGTCGTCCAGCCCCCTGATCGGAAACGGCTCCCGATGCCCGCGCTCCCCACGCTCCTCGTCCTGGACGCCGATCCGCCGCCCCGTCTGGGCCGGCTCACCGGGCGGGCCCGGATCGTGCACGCCGACGAGGCCACTCTCGCCGGGCAACTCCCTTACGCCGACGTCCTGCTCGTCTGGGACTTCGCCTCGCGCGCCGTGCGGGCCGCCTGGCCGGGCGAGGGGGCGCGTCCGCGCTGGGTGCACACCGCGAGCGCCGGTGTGGACCATCTGATGTGTCCCGAACTCGCCGCGTCCGACACCGTGGTGACCAACGCGCGGGGCGTGTTCGACCAGCCCATCGCCGAGTACGTCGCCGCCCTGGTCCTCGCGATGGCCAAGGACCTGCCGACGACCCTGCGCCTCCAGGAGCGGCACGAGTGGCGGCACCGGGAGTCGCAGCGGGTCGCCGGGACGAAGGCCTGTGTCGTCGGGTCGGGCCCGATCGGGCGGGCGATCGCCCGGTATCTCAAGGGACTTGGTGTGACACCGGCGATCGTCGGACGTACTCCACGAACCGGTATCCACGGACCCGCCGACCTCAACCGGCTGATGGCGCGCGCCGACTGGGTGATCGCCGCCGCTCCCCTCACCGCCGACACGCACCACATGTTCGACGCCCGCCGCTTCGGCGTCATGCAGCCCTCGGCGCGTTTCGTCAACGTCGGCCGCGGACAGCTCGTCGACGAGGCCGCGCTCGCCGAGGCGCTGTCGAAGCGGTGGATCGCGGGCGCCGCCCTCGACGTGTTCGAGCACGAGCCGCTCACGCCGGACAGCCCCCTGTGGGAGGTGCCCGGGCTGATCGTCTCCCCGCACATGAGCGGCGACACGGTCGGCTGGCGCGATGAACTCGGAGCGCAGTTCCTTGAGTTGTACGAGCGATGGGACGCGGGGAAGCCACTGACGAACGTCGTCGACAATCAGCGCGGGTACGTACCGGGGCACTGACCCGAACCGGAGGGGCGAACGATGACCGAGCTTGCCGAACTGGCCCAACTCACCGCCACCCAACTCCTGGACGGCTACCGCAAGGGCGAGTTCAGCCCCGTCGACGCCACCCGCGCCGCACTGGAACGCGCCGAGCAACTCCAGCCCGTGGTCAACGCGTTCGTACGGATCGACGCCGAGGCGGCGCTCGCCCAGGCAGCTGAATCGGCCGACCGGTGGCGGCGCGGTGAGCCGGCGGGGCTCGTGGACGGCGTACCCACGACCGTGAAGGACATCATCCTGCTGCGCGGTACGCCCACCCTCCGTGGCTCCAAAACCGTTGACAGCGCGGGCAGTTGGAGCGAGGACGCGCCTTCCACCGCCCGGCTGCGCGAGCACGGCGCGGTCTTCCTCGGCAAGACGACCACCCCCGAGTACGGCTGGAAGGGTGTCACCGATTCGCCGCTGACCGGCGTGACCCGCAACCCGTACGACAGCTCGCGCACCGCCGGTGGATCGAGCGGCGGGAGCGCCGCCGCCGTGGCCCTCGGCGCCGGGCCGCTGTCGCTCGGGACGGACGGCGGGGGCAGTGTCCGTATCCCGGCGGCGTTCTGCGGGATCTTCGCGCTGAAGCCGACGTACGGCCGTGTCCCGCTCTATCCCGCCAGCGCCTTCGGGACCCTCGCGCACGTCGGGCCGATGACCAGGACCGTGGCGGACGCGGCACTGCTGATGGACGTGATCAGCCGGCCCGACTCCCGTGACTGGTCGGCGCTCGGGCCGCCCGTCCCCGATTCGTACGCGGACTCCCTGTCCGGCGGGGTCCGGGGGCTGCGGGTGGCCTACTCGGCGTCCTTCGGCGGTCAGGTCCCGGTGCGTCCGGCCGTCGCCGGAGCGGTCCGGCGGGCGGTGGAGCGGCTAGCGGAACTCGGCGCGCACGTCACCGAGACCGACCCCGACTTCACCGATCCGGTGGACGCCTTCCAGACCCTGTGGTTCAGCGGGGCGGCCCGGGTCACCCAGCGACTCGGCTCGCGGGACGTCGAGTTGCTCGATCCCGGGCTGCGGGAGATCCGGGAGCTGGGGGGCCGGATCAGCGCCCTCGACTATCTGGCGGCGGTCGACGTCCGGATGGAACTCGGGCGCCGGATGGGCCTGTTCCACGAGTCGTACGACCTGTTGGTGACTCCCACTCTGCCGATCACCGCGTTCGAGGCGGGAGTTGAGGTGCCCGGCGGTTCGGGACTGCGGCGCTGGACGGGGTGGACTCCGTTCACGTACCCGTTCAACATGACGCAGCAGCCCGCCGCGACCCTCCCCGTGGGGGTCGACGGGGACGGGCTGCCGGTGGGGTTGCAGCTCGTCGCGGCCCGGCACCGGGACGACCTGGTACTGCGGGCCGCGCGCGCGCTGGAGGAGGCCCTCAGACCCGCCGGACCCGGGAGCGGCGGAATCAGGCCCGTCGGAAGCTGAGCGTCTCCCCCGCCGCGCCCGACCGCCACAGGTCGTTGCAGGCCTCCGCCATCTCCGGCAGGCCCTCGACGACCTCGCCCCACACCGTGCCCGGCACCCAGCCCACATCGCCGTTCAGCAGCAGGTTGTTGCGCTCGTAGAACAGGGCGAGGTCGACCAGCGTCGTGTCCTGCCCGACCTCGCGGTCGTAGCCGTACGCCTTCGTTCCCAGCTCGGCTCCGGCGAACGCGAAATAGCAGAGATCTCCCGGGATCGGGGTGACTGTCGGATTCTCCAGCGGCGGTTGCGATTCTCCGAAGGGGGCGAAGAGTGCGTATATCTCGTTGCGTGCGTACTTGGCGTGGTAGACGTCACCGGACAACGGCAGGGCGTTCCACACGGTTTCGCAGGTGATCGGGGCCCGGTCGGTCAGGAGTTTCACCGTGCAGTGGATTTTCCGGACGGTCAGTGACACTTCGATGTATCGGTCATCACCCTTGTGTTCCATGCCTCCCATGCGTTCCCCGCATTCCCGGATGCATAACTCGTGTGCTCTCGGGTAGCCGCGCGGCCATGGCTCCATCAAGCGCATCACTCTCACCAGCACTCGCACCACCAGGTCTCAGACGCCGGTCGCTGTTCGCAGGGGTGGCGGCGCTCGGCACGCTCGGTACGGTCGGTTCGCTCGGCACCGGGTGCAGCCGGGTGGCCGCCGACTCCGGTGTCCCGGGCGGTGACCTCCTCGACCGGCTCCGGGCGCAGGGCGTCGTACGGCTCGGTATCGCCGGTGAGATTCCCCAGGGATTCATCGACAAGAACGGCGAGCTGACCGGCGAGGCGCCCGAGCTGGCGCGGATCATCTTCAAGCGGCTGGGGGTGGACCGGGTCCAGCCCGTGCCCACCGAGTTCGGCTCGCTCATTCCGGGGCTGAATTCACAGCAGTTCGATGTCGTGGCCGCCGGGATGTATGTCAATCCGGAACGCTGTGAACAGGTGATCTTCGCCGATCCCGACTACCAGATGCTCGATTCCTTCATTGTCCGCAAGGGAAACCCCAAGGATCTTCACAATTACCGGGACATTGTCGAGAAGAAGGCCAAACTCGCGACCGGTACCGGTTATGCCGAGATCCAGTACGCGGTCGAGGCAGGATACAAGGAGAGCGATCTGCTCATCGTGCCCGACCAGGTGGCCGGGCTGAACGCCGTCGAGGCCGGGCGCGTCGACGCTTTCGCCGGTACGGCGGTCACCACCCGTCTGGTCGTGAAGAAGTCTCGCAAGACGGAGGCCACCAAGGCGTTCGCCCCGCTCGTCGGCGGCAAGCCGCACATCGACGGCGGCGCCTTCGCGTTCCGGCTGCCCGAGACGAAGCTCCGGGACGCCTTCAACGTGGAGCTGCACAAGATGAAGAAGAGCGGCGAGGTGTTCCGCATCCTGCGGCCGTTCGGCTTCACACAGGACGAGATGACCGATCTCACGGCGAAGGAGTTGTGCGACGCATGACCTCCGGACTCTGGGAGATAGTCCTCAAGGGAGTCTGGGTCACCCTCCAACTCCTCCTCTTCAGCGCCCTGTTGGGCGGCGTCGTCGCCTTCACCGTAGGGATCGCGCGAACCCACCGGCTGCGGTCCGTCCGCTTCCTCGCCGGCTGCTACACCGAGGTCTTCCGCGGCACCTCGGCACTCGTGATGATCTTCTGGGTGTACTTCGTGCTGCCGCCCGCCTTCGGCTGGCAGCTGGTGCCCATGTGGGCGGGCACGCTCGCGCTCGGGCTGACCTACGGGGCGTACGGCACGGAGATCGTGCGCGGCGCGCTGAACGCCGTCGACCCCGCTCAGCGTGAGGGCGGGATCGCACTCGGGTTCACGCCCTGGCAGCGGATGCGGCTGATCCTGCTGCCGCAGGCGGTGCCGGAGATGATCCCCTCCTTCGGCAACCTGCTGATCGAGCTGCTCAAGGGCACCGCGCTCGTCTCCGTCATGGGCATGGGTGACCTGGCCTTCAGCGGCAACCTGGTGCGGCTCGCGCTGCAGGAGAGCGCGGAGATCTACACGTACATCCTGCTGATCTACTTCGTGATCGCCTTCCTCCTCACCCGGCTCATGCGCGGGCTGGAGAAGCGGCTGAAGGGCGGTGTCGCGTGACGTGGGACTGGGGCGCCGTACGCGAGTTCATGCCGCAGTTCTGGGACGGACTGCTCGTCACCCTCCAGGCGCTGGCCCTCGGGTCGCCGATCTCGTTCGCGCTGGGGCTTCTCTGGGCGCTGCTGATGCGGACGCCGACGCGCTGGGTGCGCTGGCCGGTCGGGGTGGTCACGGAGTTCGTGCGGGACACCCCGCTGCTCGTGCAGCTGTTCTTCCTCTTCTACGTGCTCCCCGAGTGGGGCATCACCGCCTCCGCGCTGACCACCGGTGTCCTCGCGATCGGGCTGCACTACTCGACGTACACGATGCAGGTCTACCGCGCCGGCATCGAGGGCGTGCCGCCGGGCCAGTGGGAGGCGGCCACCGCGCTCAGCCTGCCCCTGCGGCGCACCTGGACGGCCGTGATCCTGCCGCAGGCGGTGCGCCGGGTCGTCCCGGCGCTCGGCAACTACGTGATCGCGATGCTCAAGGACACGCCGCTGCTGATGACGATCACCGTGCTGGAGATGCTCGGTCAGGCGCGGCTCTTCTCCCAGGAGCACTTCCAGTTCACCGAGCCGCTGACCGTGATCGGCGTCGCCTTCATCCTCATCTCCTTCCCCGCCTCCCTCCTCGTACGAGCTCTGGAGCGACGCCTTGCCAGTTGACACGGACAAGAACCATGAACAGAACCCTGACGAGAGCCCGGTCGCGGACACGCCTACGGAGCTGGTCCGGCTGGACCGGGTCACCAAGCGGTTCGGTGAGCAGACCGTTCTCGACAAGCTGAGCCTCTCCGTCGAGGCGGGGCGGCATGTCACGCTCATCGGCCCGTCCGGGTCCGGCAAGACGACGATCCTGCGGATGCTGATGACCCTGGCCAAGCCCGACGAGGGCACGATCACCGTCGACGGGGAGGCGCTGTTCCCGGCGCCCGAGAAGCAGGTCCGGGAGGTGCGGAAGAAGATCGGGATGGTGTTCCAGCACTTCAACCTCTTCCCGAACATGAGCGTGCTGCGCAACATCACCGAGGCGCCCGTCACCGTCCTGGGCCTCTCGAAGGAGGAGGCGGAGGCGCGCGGACGCGACCTGCTGGAACTGGTGGGCCTCGCCGACAAGTGCGACGAGCGTCCGTCCCGGCTGTCGGGCGGGCAGCAGCAACGGGTGGCGATCGCGCGGGCCCTGGCCATGCGCCCGCAGGTACTGCTGCTCGACGAGGTGACCTCCGCGCTCGACCCCGAGCTGGTCGCAGGCGTCCTCGACGTGCTGCGGGACATCGCCCGCACCACCGACATCACGATGCTCTGCGTGACCCATGAGATGGGGTTCGCCCGGGACATCTCCGACCAAGTGCTGATGTTCGATTCTGGCCATGTGATCGAGTCCGGCCCGCCGGAGCAGATTTTCGGCGATCCGGAGCAGGACAGAACACGCGAATTCCTGAGCGCGATGCTCTGACCGTGCATTGACCGTGCCGGGGAGGGACGAAAGTCACCCTTTCCATGCCTCTGTCATATGCCAGATGAACACTCCCCTGCTAGGAGGCCACGACCCCGGCGACAATCTCGTCAACGCCCCCTCCGCGTAGCCCCCTTGGCGGCTATCGTGGAGGGGATTGGCTGTCCGGATCACGGCTAAAAGCAAGCCAGGGGGAACACCGTGGCTCTCAAGCACGAGCCGACCGCGCCGCATCACTCGACCCAGGACGCCCTGCGCGTCCTGGAAACGGTGGCGCGACACTCCGCCGGTGTCACCGACGCCGAAATCGCACGCCAGACCCGCCTCGGCACGGACCGGCTCACTCCCCTCCTGCGCATGCTGCGCCGCGAGGGGTACGTCGAACAGGCCGCCGACGGTTCGTACGTCACCGGCACCGCCCTCAGTAGCCTCGGCTCCACGCACGGCCACGACCAGGCCCTGCGCACCCAGCTCCAGCACACCCTCGACCGGCTGCGCGACTCGGTGGGCGCGGCCATCTACATGAGCCGGTACGTCGACGGCGAGATCCACATCACCCAGTGCGCCGACAGCGCGGCGACGCCCGCGGTCAACGAGTGGGTCGACTTCCGCTCGGCCGCGCACGCCAGCGCGATCGGCAAGAGCCTGCTGGGCCAGCTCGACCACAACAGCCGCCGCGACCATCTCGCCCGCCACAAACTGGCCCGCCTCACCTCGCACACGATCACCAACGAGCGGCTCCTGCTCTCCCGCCTGGAGACCCAGCCGCCCACGGTGCCGGTCCTCGACCTCCAGGAGTACGCGGTCGGCACGGTGTGCGCGGCGGTCCCGATCACGGCCGGCGCCACGGTCGGCTGCCTCGCCCTGTCCCTCCCCCTCCGCCACGCCCACCGCCTACGCCAGGCGGCGGACCGCCTGAACCGGAGCGCGGGACCGGTACTGCTCTCACTGGCCATCTGAGGCGTGCTCCTACCTGGTCCGGAGCACCCTCCCGGACCAGGTAGTATTTTTCTTGTCGCCAGCCGCGAGAGCGGTCGGCGAGAGTCATGCGCCGCTAGCTCAGTTGGTTAGAGCAGCTGACTCTTAATCAGCGGGTCCGGGGTTCGAGTCCCTGGCGGCGCACAGTGTGTGACCTAGGGCATCCTTCTTATCGGAAGGGTGCCCTAGGTGGTTTTCGGGGTCGGGAGCTAGCGAACCGAGGGGCTGACGCCCTTGTCGTTGCGCTGCACGGCGGGTGGTTGAGGTACCCAGCCAGTCGTACGGCCAGAGTTCCGCGGCCACACTCCTTCCTCAGGGCCACGGGCTGCAGGGGGCTCCCCTATTCGCTCGGCATCTGATCGAAGTGTTGGACAGCAGCGAGGATGAGACCTCGGACAGCGGTGCCGTAGACCGCTGACTGCTTCAAGAGGGCGAAGGCCTTGTTGTACAGCTCGATCTCTCGGGGCTGCGTGACGGAGAACTCCGCCGCGTAGGTCTCGACGAGGACGAGCTTGTCGTCGAACATCGAGAAGGAGTTTCCGGGCCAGATACCGATGGGTGCGGAGCGCGGAATGATCCCCAGGCTCAACCGGGGCAGCCGCATCACCGCCAGCAACCGGTCGAGCTGCCCCTTCATCACCTCCGGGCCTCCGAAATTCGTGTAGAGCGCCTGTTCCCCAAGCACAACGTTGAAGATCCGGTTGCCTCGGTACAGGAACTTTTGGCGTTCAAGCCGCTTGGCCGTGGCGGCTTCCGCGTCGTCGGGGATCTCGTAGTAGTCAACAACCTGCTTGAAGGTCTCGGCCGCGTACTCCGCCGCCTGGAGCGTTCCCCACACGAGGGTCGGGTGCCAGATGCGGAAGACCTTGGTCTTGGCGTAGACCGGCAGCGCCTTCTTCTGCCGATGCTCTGCTCCGGTCTGGAGCTGCCGGCGCCACTCAAGCCACAGCTCGTCGATGTGGCGCACCGTAGCGATCAAGTCGGCGAGGTGCTCTTGCCTGTCAGTCTTGGTGCACCAGACGCGGATGTCATCCTCGCTGGGGTTCTGCCTGCCGTTCTCAAGCCGGGACACCTTGGACTCTGCCCACCCCGTGGCCAGGGCGAATGCCCGGCCGCTCGCGAAGCCCGCGTCCTTGCGAAAGCCGCGCAGCCGGACACCCAGTGCCTCTCGTGCTTCTTGCGCTCGGTTACTCACTGACGGGTCAGAGCTTGTACTCGGTGTGGGGGATGGCGTCGACCCAGAGCAGGTCGCGCACACGAACGCACTCGGCGACGGTGTCGGGGTCCTCGATTATCTCCGTGCCCAGGACGCGACCTACGGGATCGAAGTGGCCGACGGCCAGGAGCCGGTCGTCGTAGAGCCACCAGTCGTTGCCACCCACAGGGAACGAGATGCCTTCAGGTAGCTGGTGCCGAGGGAGCCAGCAGATGTCCTCGCCGGCCTCGATGTTGAGGTGGGTCAGCGAGTGCTCCCACCCGACGTACTGAGAGTGCGGCTCCGAGATCACCCGCACGCGGCGGACCCTCTTGCCTTCACCCGTGACGCGCTTCATCAGCGTCATCCACGTATCGAGCCAGGCGTAGTCGTCCGGCTCACCCCTCTGCCATCGGGCATAAGGCGTGTCCTCGATGGGAGACCCGTAGTCGTCCCTCAACTCCAGGTGGAAGGCGTCGCGTTCGAAGGTGTTGAACAGCTCGTCACGCTGTGCGGGGGTGATCAGGTCCACTGTCTTCCTCCAGCAGGGCCATGATCGAGGACTTGGGGACCTCGATGCAGGTCTCGTAGTCGGGCATGTGCATCTGGCTCAGGGCTTCAGGATCGTGCATTTCCGGGCCCTGGAGCACGCATGTGCCCTGTTCCGTGACGAGCATGATCGGGGCCGTGAACTTCCGGATCTCGCCGGACACTTGGCCGTCCTTGGTCAGATGCTCGAACAGCTCGGTCGGCACCTCGATGGCGGTCTGTCCTTCCGGCATGTCGAGCTGCATGAGCTGTTCGTTGGCGAAGACCTTCCAGCCTTGGATGACGTAGCTGTCCTGGTCGCTGGCGTACAGAGTGGGGCTGTCTCCGGGGGTGGAGTTCTTACCAAGGAACCGCAGCTTCATGGTTGCTCTCCCGTCCGCTGCCTTGCGCAGAATTGCGCGACACGCTGATGGTCGAAGGCCTATTCAGTGTGGTCAAGTGACTTGCTGCAAACTCGCGCAATCTGCCTGGGAGTTGACCGTTGGCTGCTCTACGTTCGTTCTGCAACCCAAGTCCTCGCAGGCGGATCGAAGGGAGAAGCGTGGTGGCGAGCGTGACCGAGGAACCCCTGGCCGGCGCCGACAGCCTGCCTATCGATGTCGAGCTGATCTCGGACATCACGGATGACGTACTGAGGATGGAGCTGAGCACGTCGACCAGAGAGGACATCGATTTCAAGACGACGAGGGTCGTCGGTTTCCTCAGCCTGCTCCTGGCTGAAGACCTGGGCGCGGACGACGATGACGAAGTCATGGACCTGTTCCGTCAGGCGTACAAACTGTTGGAACTGACCGCAGTCCTGAGCGGCCGAGTCGCCGGCGCCATCGGCCCCATGGAGATCCGCCCTGACGCGATCGGCACCCCTCAACTGATGCCGCAATACTTCGGCGTCGTCCAGGAGCATCGCGGCAAGGGACTAGGACGTCTGCTCTGGCGTGCCGCGATGCATTGGGCACAGACCCACGGCGCCGCCTACCAGCTCCTTCAAACGGAGGTCGGAGGCTCTTCCGATCGCCTCTTCCGGTCCGAAGGGCTGACGTCGCTCGGCTTCAGCTATTGGGAGGCAGCTTGACGTTGCCAAGGTAGTACTTCGGCTCGTGCCGTGCGGATCTCGGTGAGTGCTTTCGGCCCGTCTGAGGCGAGGGTATCGATGCCG
The DNA here is from genome assembly GCF_045040105.1 of Streptomyces sp. NBC_01390. Lineage (NCBI taxonomy): Bacteria > Bacillati > Actinomycetota > Actinomycetes > Kitasatosporales > Streptomycetaceae > Streptomyces > Streptomyces sp. NBC_01390. The sequence goes on from NZ_CP109551.1 coordinate 4,685,133, forward strand.
GGAGACCGTGGGGTCCGATGCCACCTGGCCGAACATGTCGGGCGCAGCCCGCAGCATGGCGACATCGGCGAGGCAGTCCCCGCCCAGCGCGACTGCGAGCGCGACATCCAGCAGGGCCCCTAGGACTACGGGGCCCGGTGGATCGGGGACCGCGAGGTAGGGCTTCACCCGAACGGCTTTCCCATGCCGTCCCAATGCCACGCCCATGCCCCTCGGGGATGCGGGCGGGTGGGACACGTGACAGCGTCGCAGGGGCGTCCTGGTGCACTCGCTCCACGAAAGGTGAACCGCGATGGGTGCGGTGGCAGATCCGGGGGCGGCGGTCGTGCTGTCGTGGGGGGAGTTCGATCGCGGTCAGTACGTGGGGCTCGTACTGATCACGGTGGGGACCCTGGCCGGGGCCTGGCTGGAGCGGCGCTGGTCGCATCGGTCGACGGTGCTGCTCGGGGCCGCGTCGGGTGCGCTGCTGGCCGTGGCCGGGGCCGACATCGTGCCGCACGCCCTGGAACACGCGAAGGAGGTGGGGGTGCCCGGCTGGGTGGTGCCGATCGTCGTCGTGGCCACCTTCGTGCTCCTGTCGGTCGGGCGCTGGAGGGGCCGGCCGGGTGAACCCGGGCGCCTCGCGTGCGGCGGGATGGCCGTGGCCCTCGTACTGCACCGTTTCGTGGAGGGCATGTCCGTGGTCTTGCTGCCCTCGGTCCCCGTGGTGGCCGCGATCTTCGTGCACTCGGTCAGCGAGGGACTCGCGCTCACGGCGGTGTTGGAGGCGCGAGGCCAGCGGCGCCTGAGCCCGTGGCTAGTCGTCGGCTGTCTGAGCCCGCTCGTCGGCGGCTGGGTCACCGAGGCGGCACACCCGCCGGAGTGGGTGGATGTGCTGCTGCTCGCGCTGGTCGCGGGCGTGTTGTTGCGGGGCGCGCTGACAGCCTTGGCGGTGGCTCAGCACCGACAGGTCACCGGGGAGTTGGCGGGATCGTCCCTTTTCCTGGCGCTCGGCTCGGCGATAGTCGTCACCGCGACGGCTGTGCAGATCGTGCGCTGACCTCGTGCCGCGGCCCCTCGAACCCTTCGAGTTGCATCCGCGTGAGTCGATGCGACGCTGGAAGTGGATACCTCTCGTAGCGGTATGCGTGACATGTCCCTCAGCGGCATGCACCCCCCAGCGGCATTCGTTGCCGCGTCTTTCCTCCGCACCTCACCCAGGAGGGCACAGCCATGGCCGGAGTGGTTCGAGTACGTCGTGACACGACGAAAATGACGGAAGTCTGGGATGACCAGCTTCGGTGGTACGCCCGAGCGGTACGGGCGATGGAGGGCAAGGAAGAGACGGATCCGACGAGCTGGCTCTTCCAGGCCAACATCCACGGTACGAGCAGCGCCAGCGACAACCCGGAGTGGAACAACTGCCCACACGGCGGCTGGTTCTTCCTGCCCTGGCACCGCGCCTACATCCTCTGCTTCGAGGAGATCGTGCGCCACGTCATCAAGGACGAGCTAAACGGTCCCGACGACTGGGCCCTGCCGTACTGGAACTACACCCGCGTCACGAACGGAGATCCGAACAGCCCGGAGTCCCAGGCATGCCGTCGCCTGCCGATCGAGTTCCTGACCCCTGACTGGCCCGACGGGAACGGGGACAACCCGCTGTTCCTGGCAGTTCCCGATCGCGACAAGGATGCCGCGACCGGGCATTCCATCCAGTGGCCGGAGGTCAACCCGCACAACGCCATGCAGGCACCGCACTTCACCGGCGTGACACAGTTCGGCAGCGCAGACACGGACAGTCAGCTGATCCACCTGAACAACGGCGGGACCGGTCAACTGGAGATGCAGCCCCACAACCTCATCCACGGCTTCGTGGGCGGTGTGATGTCTCAGATGTTCTCGCCCCGCGACCCGGTCTTCTGGCTCCACCACGCCAACATCGACCGCCTCTGGAGCGCCTGGCGCACCAACCCCGACCACCAGAACCCGACGGACCCGGACTGGCTCGGATTCACCCACCACTTCCGCAATGCGCAGGGCAACCAGGTGGGGTTCGCGTCCCAGGACCTCGTCGACGAACACCAGCTCGGATACAAGTACGAATCCCTGACTGAAGGGGTCGGCCTCAAGCCCCCCGAGCGGCTCGTCGCCATGTTGGCCGCCGGCGCCAATCCCCCGCCGGAGACGGTCGTGGCCACCACCGGCCCGACCGGCCTGGGCACCGAGAGCGTCACCGTCCCCCTGAGCCCGGAGCCCACGGCCCGCGCCTCAGCCCTGACGGAGGCCGCCTCACCGGAGACCCCGACCCGCGCCATCCTCGCCATCGACGAGGTACGCGCCGACACGCCGCCCGGAACGAACTACCGCGTCTACCTCGGCGCCCGCCCGGACCACGAAGAGGATCTCGACCCGGAAGGGCCTTACTTCATCGGCCACCTCCACTTCTTCGGCGCGGTCGGCGGCAACGCCCACGACCACGGGCACGGGAGTTCTGGGCTCAGCTTCAAGTTCGACGTCACCGACCACCTGACCGAGCTGCGCCAACTGGGCCGGTGGGACGGCGAGGGCATTCCGCCCGTCGTGGTGACGCCGGCCCCGCTCGGTGCGCCGCCCGACGCCGGACCGGAAGCGCGCACCCGCTCGGTCATGCCGACGGTCCCGTCCGGCTCCCGTCCCCGCATCGGCAACGTATCCCTGATCACCACCGAACCCTAGGCAAGGCCTCGTTCGAGACGCCTGAGGCCACGAGGCACCAACGCATCGAGATACGGAGGCGGCGATGGACACAGCTGACCTGGCCGGCACGTACACCTACCGAAGCTTCCTCGACCGTCCCGAACCGGTTGACGACTTCAACAGGCTCCGCTTCGCGCAACTGGAGCTGCGGCTCTCGGTCGAGCCGGGTGGGGCGATCAGCGGAGCCCTGGTCTTCCCCGCGGACCCTGGCGAGGAACCCCTAGCGATGGACATGACCGGGAAGGCCACGAACGGACCCGGCGTGCACTTCACCCTTTCGGGCCGCGGGCAGCCGGGCACTCCCGTCTCGGACTTCCACTACGAGTACGACGGCATCGTCCTGCCCCACTGGCCCACGGGGATCGACCAGCGCCAGACCCTGGCGGGGACGGTCCTGCGCGCGGCGGACCACGGAAGCGGGCCCGCCCTGGCCCGAGCCGGCCAGACCGCCAGCTTCCTCGCGGTCAAACGCGACGCCTGAGCCAGCGCATGAGGACGGGCGGGGCCGAACACCCCGCCCAGATCGAGCGCGATGCACACGCGTGGGTAGGAAGCAGGGCCTCTCGATAGCTCGGGGATGCGAATCTGACCGAGCAGTGCCGGGAGGCCCTGGTGTCGTTGTGGTACGCGTCCGAACCTGTTCAGTTCGAGTGCTCGGATCGGCACCCGGGCATGACGAGCCGCGTCCACACTCATTAAGTTACGCCCCCGGTAGTTGAGATGAGCACACCGAGCAGTAGCGAATTTCCTCTGGCTTGATGAGGCAAAACCAGGAGCCCGGCATGCATTCATTCGACCCCGGCTACGCCCACACCCCATACGTCGGCCTTGTCAGCGACTACCCCGGCGCGGAGACCTACCCGCCCAACCACTTCCGCATCGAATGGGGCCCGATCTTCCACCGCGGACGGCTGGACGGCACGGCCCGGGTGCTCGTCCTCGGTCAAGACCCCGCCGCCCACGAGAGCATCGCTCGCCGAATCCTGGTTGGTACCGCCGGCCGTCGGTTCCAGGGATTCCTCAACAAGCTCGGCATCGACAGCAGCTACGTCCTGGTCAATACCTACCTGTACAGCGTCTACGGCCAACACGGCGGCACTGCCCACGCCCACGACCCCGATATCGCTCGCTACCGCCACGCCTGGCTCGACGCCCTGGTCACCAACAACTCCATCGAAGCCGTCATCACCCTCGGCGGTCTAGCGGACCACGCCTTCCACGCTTGGCGCGAAGCACCCACCAGCGCTGCTTACAACGGCGCCTACCAACACCTCCTGCACCCCACCTACCCCGACAGCGCCGCAGCCTCGGGTGCCGACGCCACGACCGTCATGAAGCAACTCACGACGAACTGGAACAAGGCCCTGAACGTCCTGCGCAACACGGTTACCCCAGACGTCGAGCGTCCCTTCACGCCGTACGGTGACACCCTCACGGACGCCGACCTCGGAACCATCCCCGAAGTCGACCTGCCACCAGGCCTGCCGGCCTGGATGCGCTCTGACGAACCCTGGGCCTCCCGTCAGGGGGAAACCGCTACAGAGAAGCGGGCCACCATCAGTGTGCAGATCCCAGAAGGTCTACGCCCCTTCTGAAAGGATGGTTCGATTCAACGAATGCGGCTGGCTGGCAACCAGGACACGCTGCTTCCGACGGTTCGCGCGCATGATACGTGGGTCTATAAAAATGGGCACCTCGAAGTGGCAAGCAGCAAGGATGTCTGGCATACCTCGGCAGAGCTTTGCAATCTGTAAGCGTCCTTTTCACAGTCCGACACGGAAGCCTCGAAGAGAACGTCGATGTCGGGTCGCTCACCCATGGGATCGGGCGCATAGCGGCTGTTGGAGACGTAGAAGTCGTACAGCTCGTTCTGGATTCTTATGCCAATTGGTCGACCTCTGCTGTATCCGCTTCAACTTTTCGTCGCGTCGACCAACGCAAGGCCCGCTGCCTTGATCTCGGTCTCGGCCAGTGTTTCGAGAATCTCGCGCACCCGTTGCGCTGACTCGTCGGAGAGAAATCGGCCAGCCTTCTGTAATGCCGTTCCAGCGACCGTCCTGAGCAGCACCCACTCGTTCATGAGCCCAGTTTGTCCTCGGAAGTGGGAGCTGGTCAGCCGCTTCGGGAAGGGGCCGCCTCTGGATGAGGGGGCTGTGGGACGAACTCCGTACTGCCGCCCCCGCCGCAGCGCCCCATCCGTCACCGTCACCAGCCCGGTCGCCAAGGGCGGACTGGATCTCGGTACCGCGCACCCAGGCCTCCGTCGTTCTCTCGGACGGCCCCGCTGTTGCGGCATGGGCCGAATACCCCAAGTCGGCGATGGTGGGCGGCCCGTGACGGGCACGGATCGCGAGAACGACAGAGCCCTGACGTCGCATACGACCTGGCCATATCGGTGTACCCCGCCACTCAGATCAGACGGAGTACACCGATGCCGGCATCCAAGCTTTCTGGTTGGAGCTGGCAGATCAATCCCAGTGAATGTCGCCCAGATTCGTCAGCGGCATCCGATCGGCCACCGACTCGGGCACGAGCAGGTGGTCGCCCTTGTGGAGGGAGGTGGGGAAGCGAATGTGTGCTCGCTCCTCGATTTCATCGAGGGTGACCTGGAAGACGCGGAACTCATCGAGGTCCAGGGATTCGAGCTGATCCAGGTTCTGCGTGAGCAGGAACGCCTTGGCCTTCAGTTCGCCCCGCTCGACGAAGGCAATGACCTTCCAGAACTCGCGGGGGATCCTCACCCCCCGAAAAACGCGGTCGTCGTCCTGGAAGACCGGTCCACCGAAGACACTGACCTTGAGGTCGTCGACGTCGACGTCGGCGAAGATGGCGTCTTCGAGCTCACCCCATAGCCCGTTTTTGGCACTCTGGTTGAAGTCGTCCATCTGCGGGGTGATGTTGGTGTAGAAGAACGAGTCGGTGTTGGCCTTCTCGGCTTCTGGCAGGCTGCCCCACAGCAGGTCGGCGCGGCGGGCTATGTGGCCGCGGTCCAGCCGGTTGGCTTCGTACAGCTCGTTCCCAACCTGGGCGTTCGCGGGGAGCCGTGGGTCCTTCGTGAACGGTATGCCGGACCGGCTGAGCCTCTTGAGGCTGCCACCGTCGATGTTCCAGCCCACCCAGAACGGGAAGTGTCGCTTCTTGCTGAGCGCCAGCGAGAAGTGCGTATAGGGGACGACCTCGGAGCCGTTCAGCTTCACGGCGTCGCCGTTGACCTCCGCGGTGAGCTGCGGAATGTCGATCTGCTCGCCGAGGAAGTCGGGGTTGTAGCCCTGAAGGGGCTGCACTTCTTCGGGAGACGGCTGCTCCAGGGTGATGCCGAGTTTCTCGAACACCGAGCTCGACAGACAGGCCAGCGCATGGTCGTCGGGGTCGCCGGCGCTTTCACCACCAAAGTGGAGTCCTGCAATGACCTTGCTCGGCTTGCCGTTCTGCTTGAACAGCCAGACCGCACCTGAGTCGCCGCCCATGCTGATCTGCTTGTCCGCCGCTGGGTTCGCGTCGTCAGGCCCGATCTCAAAGCAGCCGATGGTTTTCTCGCCGACGTCACCCCCATAGTCGATCTTGGCCATGGTGTGGATGCGGCGGACGATCCCGTGAGTCACGCCCGTCGTGCGTCCGCTCTTTATGACCTTGTCGCCCAGGTCCGGCTCGCCCAACGCCTCTGGTGCCACGCCGAGTTCCAAGATCTTGGGGTCGAAAGTACGGCCCTTGTCGATGGTGGCTACGGCGCAGTCACCAGCGGGACCGAGGTGGGATCGCCTCAGTACACCGAGGTGGTTGCGAGAGATCTGGTTGTCGTCGAAACGACCAGGCTGAACGATTTCTTCGCCCGGCTCACCGTCCGGGCCCTGCAGTACGTGCCAGTTACTCAGTACGTACGGGGTGCCGTCGGCCTTGTCGAACACCTTGCAGCCGATGGTGCCGGCCGTGACGGTCACGCCCCCAACGCTCGCACCCGGGGCGATCGGGTTGAGGTGGGTCTTCCGCTCCGGCTTTGCGACCTCGGCCACCAGCCGGAAGTGGGCCTCGTAGCGCCGTTCGATGACGTCGGTCGGCACTTCGTTGCCGTCGACAGTGATGGTTGCCGGGATTCGGGTCGTGCCCAGGGCTTCGAGTGCTTCCGGCTCAGCCTTGCTCTTGACCGTGAACTGCAGCACGACCTGCTTCCCTCGTGCGCCGCCCGTGATCTTTTGGCCAATGCCGACGGATGACACGTTTGGGTCTTTGAGCAGATCCGGCCCCTGTACGCGGATGTACTGCTTCAAGGAGTCGATCAGCTTGCCCTCGGAGGAGGAGGCTGCCCTTCTGGGCGCCGACGCGGTGCTTTTGTTGTTGGTGGGCATGAAAGGGAGACGTCCTTTCGCGGAGAAGGAGAACGGCTCGCACACGGCACCGCGGACCAGTCAGAGCGGGTGCGGTGTCTCTGCGAGCGTCCGCTGGCCACCAGTCATCGAATCAGAGATATGTACTATCTGCCCACATATAGCGACCCGAGGGGACTACCCCGTCGTTGGGCACTCAACCGAGGCGGCGAAGGCTCTACCGACCTCGTACCGCAGGGCTTCCGACCCACTAGTGCTCTGACCGCACAGGTTCGCCGGGGTCGTTCAGGCTGCGGTGGCAAGGGAGCGTCCGCCCCAGCGGATGCCCTTTTCACTGTGGATGCGGGGGCCTTTGGCCTATGCAGATGGGACAGCCGGCCGGTGGTCCGCCGCTCCGTGGGGGGACCCGAGTCGAGGTCCACCTTTCCAGGGCTTCGGCAGGCGCGGCGGGGGTGGTGTCCTGAGGCTCGCGCAACAGGTCCCGGCGGCCACGACACACTGTGTGTGACCAAGGGCATCCTCCCTCGGAAGGGTGCCCTTGATCGTTTCCGAATGTCCGCCTTGCCGTCTGCGGCGAACTTCGGTCGGCACTTGGCCCAGGCAGGTCACGGGCAACCAGCGATGTCCCAGAGCCGTACCGTTCCGTCCGCGCCCGCTCCGGCGAAGATCTTGCCGTCGGGGCTGAAGGCCGGGCGCCTGTCCTTGGGACTGACCCCAGTGATGGTGGTGACAGGCTTGCGGGTTGCCAGATCCCACAGCTGTACCGTTTTGTCCTTGGTCTCGATGGCGAAGGCATCGCTGCTGGGGCTGAACCCCATCAGTTGTCCGCCGGGGTCGAAGACGGCGACGCTCTTGCCACTGTTGACGTCCCAGAGCCGCAGGGTCGAGGCCCCGCTCACACCGACAAAGGTCTTGCCATCGCGGCTGAACCACCCGTACGGGGTGTTGGCGAGGGTGGTGGTGGCCTTGCGGGTACGCACGTCCCACAGCCGCACGGGGCCGTCGCCCTTCATCACCGCGAAGGTCTTGCCGTCGGGGCTGAACATCCCGCCGTAGGCGTCGGTGATCGTGGCAGTGGACTTGGCGGTGCGTACGTCCCACAGCCGCACCGACTTGTCGTTGCTGCCGGTGGCGAGGGTTTCCCCGTCGGGGCTGAACGCCATGTACCCGACTCCGTTGGTGTGACCGGGGAGAGTCGCGGTCCTCTTGCCGGATTCGGTGTCCCACAGGCCCACCGGGTTGGGGTATGCCTCGTCGGGATGGGAGGCCCTGGCGATGGCGACGGTTTTCCCGTCCGGGCTGACGGCCGCGCTGACGACGTCCTTCTGGCCCGTGTTGATCGTGGTGGTCTCGCCGGTGGATGTGTTCCGCAGCTGAACCGCAACGTACTGGTCCTGGGTGACGAGAAACCGCCCGTCGGGGCTGAACGCCTCTCCGTTGTTCAGGAGGGTTCGCCGCTGGATGGTGGCGGTGGTCTTGTGGGTGGGCAGGTCCCACAGCCGGACGGAGGTGTCATCCGAGCTCACCGTGAACGTGGCCAAGGTTGTCCCGTCCGGACTGAACGCCACATATGAACCGGCGTCACGCAGGACGTACGGGGACGGGATCGTGCGGGGGCAGTGGCCTTCGTTCCCCGTCCCCCTGGACGTGAGCAGCGCCCCGACGACGGCCGCTGCCAGTGCAAGGGCCGTAACCCCGACGGTGAGTGCCTTGGCTCGGCGGGTGCGGGGGAACAGGCGAGATCTACGGGCGGGGCCGGGGGCAGCGGTACCGGGATGAGGACTGGGCGGCGCGGCGAGGGCTTCGTCCGGCATCGGGCACGTTCGATCACTCGATGCACTCGATGGCGCGGCAGGAGGCTCGGGGAGGAACGCGGCAGGGCCCTGGGCCACGGCCTCTGGTGCCGCCGATGGTGCTGCTGGTGCTGATGCCGGTGTCGGCAGCGGCTCCGGTGGTGGCTCCGGCGGTGGTTCGAGCGCTTGCGGAGAAAGGGACCGCAGGTGCGCCGCGGCCGCGGTGGACACAAGTCTGCTGTCGTCCTCGGCGAGTTGGCGGATCTCCTCGATGACGCAGCCCCGTACGACGTCGTTGCCGATGCGGTGGAGGTGGGTGAGTCCGTCGAGGGCGGCCAACCGTTCGGCGGCGATGGGGCTGCCGATGGAGTTGCGCAGGTGGGCGGGAATGGTCCAGTTGATGTTCCGGGCGATGATGATGCGGCCCTCGACGCTGTCGAGCTTCTTCGGCCGCTGCTGCGGCATTTCGTCGACCACGCGGTCGTGGGCGTAGCCGTACAGCTCGTCGAGGGTGATGTCGCCGTCGCCGTCGAGATCCGCGCTTCCGTCGCGAAGGCCGGCCACGAGGTGGCGGGTGAACACGGACTGTGATGCGTGACCGTGTGTCTGGTCGCCTTCGAACGAGTACTGGGTCGCGTCCGACGCGGTCAGCACGGTCCGGCCCCGACCTTGGAAACGCTCCAGCGCATGCACTTCGGGGTCGCCCTTGGAGATCCGGCCGGCCGGGAAGGCCCCGCTGTAACAGCAGTCGAGGATGAGTACCTTCTGCCGTGATACGCAGCTCTCCATGGCCTGGTCGATGTGCTCGGCCGACAGCGCGGTGAACAGGAGGCTGTCGCGGCGGGTGTTGGTCATCGCCAGATACAGGCGCCCGCCGTCGTCCTTGAGACCGTGGCCCGTGAAGTACAGCAGGGTGAGGTCGTCGCGGCGCCGATCGCGGTAGAAGTCGCCGATGGCCTCGCCGACGACATGGTGCGGCTGGTTGATCAGGACGGTGACCTCGAACCCCGCGATGTCAGGGTCCCGCAACACGGCGGCGAACGCCTCCGCGTCATGTGCCGGAGCGGTCAACCGCCGCAGTCCGGCGTCCTGGTAGCTGTACGTGGCGATCAGCAGCGCCAGCCGGCGTCCCATCGCTAATCGCCCGTGTGCCGACGGATGTACGCCTCGATGAGCTCACGGCGCTCGTCGGCGGTTGCCCGCTCCAGGTCGATCGTGTCGCCGTCGATGGTCAGTGAGACGCGGTGCCGTGCCGCAGACCGGCTCAGCCAGTCACGCACCGTCCCGACCAGCGTGGTGAGCAGCCCGCCGGACGCGCTCACCGCGACCACGATGGCCCCGACGGTCACCGCGTCGGCGCCCTTCGCCCCGTCGGGCGCTGGTCCGGCGGCAACCGCACGGACCGATTCGATGTCCAACTCGGCAATCTCGGCGCGGAGTTGCCGCGCCGTCCGTTCCCCGGCCTCCGCATCCAGCTCAGGATCGGGCGCGACGGCCACCAGCACGTCCACCACACCGTCCAGTTGTCGACCGGTACGGCCGGGTCTCGCCGCAGCGTGGTTACCCATTCGGTCCCCCGATGGTGCGTCCCCGCGCCCCCTCCCTCACAGCGTGACGTCCTCTCGCCAGGTACCGCAGCCGGTGGTGACTGTCTGCCGAGTCCGTTCCCGGTTTTGGGCCTGTCTAGTCGAACAGGGCGCCGATGGACGGATGGCTGCTCAATCGGCAGACCTACGCCCCCGCGTGACCACGAGGGCTACGCCCAGGCCCACTACGCCGTACAGCGCCAGCCAGGCTCCATAACGGTGGACGGACCGGCGTTCCAGTTCTCGGGCGAACTCCAGTGGAAGCGCTAACAGGAGGAGTAGTACGCCTCTGGATCGCATCCGCCCCCCTCAACCGGGTCCCCGTCGTGCCCTCATCGCCTCGTGGTGAGGCTACTTCGTGTGTCCGCGTACGGACAGGGAAGAGGCTCTCGCAGCCGCGCGGGGCCCTTTCGTCGTCTATCTGCTCAGCAGTTCCCCCCGCCCCCGTTGCCGGTACCGGGTCAGCAGTTCCGCCACGTCAGTGGCCGTCAGGGGGCGGTACGTCTGCTCGCCCGGGGGCTGCCACCACACCGGGTCCGCGCAGAGGAAGCCCTCGCGCCGGAGTCCCGCCCGGTGGATCTTGTTGGTCGCTGTGACCGGCATGCGGTGTACGACGCGTACGAAGCGGGGGGCCATCTTCGTGCCCAGGTCGGGTTGTGCGGCCAGGAAGGTGGAGAAGGTGGACGGGTCGAAGGTGCCGGCCAGGGTTGCCATCACCTGGTCGCCGGCCACCGGGTCCGGTACCGCGTACACGGCGACGGCCACCGCGCCCTCGTAGCGGGCGAGGATGTTCTCGATCGTCGCGGCGGCCAGGTTCTCGCTGTCGACGCGCAGTCGGTCGTCGGCGCGGCCCGCGAAGTAGAGGAAGCCGTCCGGGTCACGGTAGAAGAGGTCGCCCGTCCAGTACCAGCCTCCCCTGCGGCGGGCCGACTCCGCCTCCGGGTTGCGCCAGTAGCCCTCGAAGGGGTTCGGGCCCCGGTTCACCAACTCCCCTATCGCCTCAGTCCCGTTGAGCAGTCGGCCCGAGGCGTCCAGGTCGGCCGGCGGGCACTCCGCACCGGTCGCCGGGTCGACCACCGCGAGGTCGTCGGACGGTGCCGCCCGGCCCACGGCGCCGTCCGGTGTCCCGGGCGTCCAGCGCACCGCCGCCCCGCCCTCCGAGGAGCCGTACCCCTCCACCAGCCGTACTCCGAACCGGCGTTGGAATGCCGCCGCGTCCACCGCGCCCGCCTCCGTGCCAAAGCCCAGGCGCAGGGGGTTGTCCCGGTCGTCGGGCCGGGCGGGCGTCGCCAGCAGGTACTGGACCGCCCGGCCCACGTACGTGAAGTAGGTCGCCCCGTAACGGCGTACGTCCGTCAGGAAACCGGAGGCGGAGAAGCGGGCGCGCAGTGCGACCCCGGCGCCCGCCGCCAGGGCCGGGGCCCAGTCCGCGATCACCGCGTTGCCGTGGAACATCGGCATGCAGACGTAGTGCACGTCGTCCGGGCCGACGGCGAAGGTTTCGGCCAGTGTCCGTCCGGCGGCGGCGAGCCTGCCCTGGGTGCAGATCGCGGCCTTGGGGGCACCGGTCGAGCCCGAGGTGAAGTAGAGGAGGAGGCGGTCGGCGGGCGTGGCGCGGGAGGAGTCCGGGATCGCGTCCGCGTAGGGGGCCAGGAGGGCCTCGTACTCCTCCGAGTCGGTCAACAGAAGGCGTACGCCGGGGAGTTCCAGGCCGGAGAGGAGGGGGAGGTGGGTGCGCGCGGTGATGAGGACCGGGCACTCGGTGTGCAGGATGTCCCGGGCCAGTTCGGGGCCCCGGCGGGTGGGGTTGATGCCCGCGACGGCGGCGCCCGCGAGGGCCGCCGCGCTCAACCACAGGGGATATTCAGGGGTGTTGTCGAGCAGGACGCCCACATGCGGCTCGGCGCCGGGCGGCAGCAGGTCCGTCAGGAGTGCGGCTCTGGCCGCCGCGCCCGTGGCCACCTCGTGATGCGTGAGCGTCCGGTCCTCGCACCACAGCCCCGGACGGTGGTCGCCCCACCGTGCCGCCACGAGTTCCGCGACCGTGCTCCTGCCGGTCCCGTTGCGCTCCTTGAACTCCATGAGTGCGCACGGTAGTTGACGTACCGTCAGATGTGGAGACTCACGGCGTGTCGGTGCTCACGTCCCAGCCCTCGGGGAATCCGTCGCCCGTGCCGGTGTCGGTGCTGCTGTAGCCGCTGTCGCCGCCGAAGAACATGTCGCCGAACGGCTCGAAGACCTGGCTGTACGTCACCATGAACCCGATGCAGAACACCACGAACACCCCGAGGAATCCGAGGATGCCGGCCAGGGCCAGACCTTGCCGGACCGGGCTCGGGCGGTGTGCCGTGGCGTTGACGCGCTCGCCCTGGCCCTCGCTGTAGAAGACGGTCACGAAGTCGCCCTCGAGGATCGTGCCCGAGCCGCCCGACTCCTCGAAGCGGACGGTGCGGCCGTCGCGGGCGACGAACTCGTACACGTGGTGCAGCGTCGAGTGCACGGAGGAGTCGCCCGAGCCGCCGCTCGTGGTCGTGTACGTCCGCAGGCAGCGCGCCTCCGCCGTCAGGCCGCTGTTCCAGGCGCTGCGCATCCGCAGCGCCCGGCGGATAACGAACACCGCCACCCCGACGACCGCCGCGATCATGAGCGTCGGCACCCCGTAGAACATGATGTCCATGGCCGTTCCCCCGGTCTCTCTTCAGTACGGCTCCCCGTACGCCGCCTCACCTGGTCCTGGGGGCGTACGGGGAACGTACCCGTGGGGGGTCGTGGTTTTACTCAAGGAATGCTCAGAACCTGACGTCCGAGCAGGCGTAGAACGCGTTGGCCGTGTCCGCGATCGTCCACACGGCGACGATCACTTGCCGGCCGCTGAGCCCGGACGGCAGGGTGCCCGTGTGGGAGAGCGTGGCCGGCGGGCGCTGGCCGTTGTAGGGGACCGTGAGGAACGGGGTGAGGTTGAGGTCCGAACGGGTGAGGGCGTGGTTCTGGTTCCAGCCCGGCTTCGTGACGTAGTACTTGAAGTCGGTCGTGGCGTGCATGGCGGTGAACTGCCAGCGGAACGTGTAGCTCTGACCGCCCGTCACCGCTGTCGCCGGCCAGGTGCCGCCGGACGGGGTCTTCGGCTGGTCGAGCGCGCCGAAGTTGCCGTGGTTCGCCGAGCAGATCTGGCCGTCGGCGGGTCCGGCGGCCGGGAAGCCCTTGGGGCCCTCGACGCTCTGCGGCTCCCACTGGATGTCGCCGCAGCCCGTCACGGTGCCGTTCTGGCAGAGCTTCTGCCTGCTGATGGGGAGGTCGGTGTAGCCGTGGCCGCTGGCGCCTCCGGTGGTGAGGACGAGGGCGCCGGTGGTGGCCAGGCCCACTACGGATGCGTACACCCTGGTTTTCCTGGTCGTTCTGGTCTTTTCGCGCATGCTGCCGCTCCTGCTGAACGTGGGGGAGGTTCATGTGAGCCGTGCAGGTCTAGACCAAGTCCCAGATTATTACCGCCCCTTGGCTGTGTCCATATCAAAGAGGGGTCCAGACCAATCACGGGCCCGGCTCGCTCCGCCCCGCGCAGAACGCGACCGTCAGATCCTTCACCAGTGCCTTGCGTTCGTAGTCGTCCAGTTCGACCAGACCGCGCAGCGTCAGCCGGGTCACCGTGTCCTCCACCGAGTCGACGACCGAGTTGAGCGCGGCGGCCCGGTGCTGTGCGTCCAGGGCGGCGATACGGCGGCGGGTCATCGCGGCGGCGACCTCGGGGGCGTACTCGACCCGGACCGGCAGTACCGAGAACACCTCCAGGCCGACCGGCGCCGTGTCCGTCGCGACCGCCCGGGTCAGCGCCTCCCCGGCCGTCTCCATCGCCCGCCGGCCCGCGCCCGGCATCTCCACCGGCACCCGGACGAGCGCCGCCTCGACGCACTCGCGCAGGTAGGTCTCGTGGTCCTCGACGCTGAGCGTGGCCCGCGCGGTGTCCCGCACCCGCCACACCACGAGGACGACGACCCGCAGTGCGACCCCGTTCGCGTCGGCCGCCGGCATCGGCTCGCCGCGCCAGTGCCGCAGCCGTACGTCGACCCGGGCGCGCAGCAGCAGCGGGTTGACCCACAGCAGCCCGGTGCGCCGGACGGTCCCCCGGTAGCGGCCGAACAGGCCGAGCACCCAGGCCCGCCCGGTCCGCCCGCGCGCCAGCCCGCCGAACCCGAACAGCCCGAGGGCGCCCGCACCGGCATACGCCGCCCACTGGGCCGGACCGAGACCGGCGCCCCCGTACGTCACCGGCAGCCGGAGCGCCTCCACCGCGAGGGGCGGCAGCACCCCCGCCCACCAGGAGGTGAGCACGCCCCCGGCCAGCCCGCAGGCACCGGCGAACACGCCCACCGCGCCGGGCAGCACCCGTGCCGTGCGCTCCACCAGGTCGGGGTCGACCGTCGGCACCGCCGGGCGCGGGGTGGCCGGGGCGGGCCTGCGGATGCGTGGCTGCTCGCCCGTACCCTGCCTGCGCCCCACGACGGCCGGCCTCAGCGGTACCGACACCGGGTCGGGTTCGTCGCGGAACAGCAGGTGGACGGGGATCTCGGTGGTCGCCTCGTTCTGGATGAGCCGGGCGGGCCTGGGTCCGCCGTCCGGGGGTCCGTCGGGCTCAGGTGTGTGTTCGGTGGTCGTACTCATTTGTGCCTCCAGCCTCCGCGCCAGATGCGTTCAGGACCGCTGTGTTCACGACTGCTGTGTTGATCACTGCTGCGTTCACGACTGCCGTGTTCGTGCCTGCGTGGGTCGGTTCGGCGGTGGTTACCGGCCAACCCTCGTGTGCGTCACGAGGAGAAGAGGCGGCGCCAGGTCTCCGGCCCCGGGTAGCCGTCGGCCGCGCCGCCCCGCCAGCCCTGAGTGCGCTGGAATGCCTCCACCGCTCGGCGGTCCGCCTCGTTCCAGCGGGCGTCGGGCCGGGTCGGGTAGAAGCGGCCGAACCCCTTCTTCACCAGCTGCTTTCCGAGCAGGGTGATGTGCGGGCTGCTGGAGCCGGGCCGGAACAGCCCCCGCCCGGGGAACTCTGGGACCACCTTCCCGGCGGAGGGCGGACCGGCCGCGCCGGGGACCTCCTCGGAAGGCGTTCCGGGACCGGTTCCCGGCGCTGTACCGGGTGTGGTTCCAGGCACGGTTGTGGGGTCCGTCCCGGTGGGCGGTCCGCTCGGCCGGGCTCCGATGTCGTTGCCCGTCCCGCTCACCAGCAGCGCCCAGGTGCGCGGCCCCGGCAGTCCGTCCGCCGCCGAGCCCTGCCAGCCCTGGGCCTGCTGGAACGCCCGGGTCGCGTGGCCGTCCGCGGCCGACCAGCGCGGACCTGGACCCGAGGTGTAGTAGCGGGCACCGCCGCGCGCCACGAGCATCCGGCCGAGCTGGGTGACGTACTTGTTGTTGGCGCCGGGACCGAAGTACGTCCGCCCCGGGAAGCGGGCCGCCGCGTCCGGGGAGGCGCCGGGCGCCGCGCCCCCCGTACCGTCCGGATCACCCGTACCGCCCGGGTCCTCCGTACCGCCGGGGTCGTCCGGGTCCGAGGTGCCGCCCGGGTTCGCGGCGAGGCCCTTGTAGCGGTAGGCCTGATAACGGTCCGAGTGGCTCCAGTAGGCGAACGGAGTGGCCTGCCTGCGGGCGTACGGGCGGGTCTCCTCGTAGGCGGTGTAATAGGTGTGCGTGTAGTCCGTCCAGCCGCCGAAAATGACGACGTGTGAACCCTTCTCCGGGTCCGACGGATTGTGGAACAGGAGAATGTCGCCGGGTTGCAGATCCTCCTTGGGAATGCGTACGCCGTACCTGTCGAGGCTGCCCGTCCATTCGTTGCCGGCGAGGTTCCAGGCCATGGAGACGAAGCCCGAGCAGTCCTGTCGGTAACCGTCTCCCCAATACGTGCTCATGCTGTACGGAACCCGCGCGGCGACCCAGGTCCTGGCCCGGTTGATGATCTCCGACCGGGTGGTGACCCGGAGTTTGCCCGCCGCCGGTTTCCCGGGCGGGCCGTGCAGCGGGGCCTTGCCGCCCTGCGGGGTGTCGGGCTCGTCACCTGCGGGTACGCCCGGGAGCCGGGGGGCGTGCGGGGCTGCCGCGGCCGGCAGGGCGTGCCCGGCGCCCAGCACCGTCGAGGCGGTCGCGGCGACGACGAGGGTCCGGCGGACCACCGTACGGGCGGGTCCGGGGCCCGTTCCCGACACCGGTCCGGAATACGGTGCCGACCGGCGCCGGTGAACACATCCGGGGCATTCGCAGTCGCTCGCGGGATCGAATTCCTCGAATACCGGAGTCGCCATACGATTCCCCTCACGTCCCAGGCGATGACTTGCGCGCTTCTGCACCATCGCAGCTTCTCAACTGTCACCGGCTGTCGCATGTTGACGGTCCGAATGATGTACACGTCCGCCGCACGCCCCGGCGGTCCGGACCACTCACCGGGGTCGGGTAGAGTTGTCGACGTCACCGCGCGCCGCTAGCTCAGTTGGTTAGAGCAGCTGACTCTTAATCAGCGGGTCCGGGGTTCGAGTCCCTGGCGGCGCACAGACAAACGACAGGCCCTCCGCTGACGCGGGGGGCCTGTTCGCGTGGGCCTTCACAGGGGCCCTCACGTGGGCCTCGGAGATCGGCCGAAACGGTACGCAAACACTTCGGAACCATCCGTGCACAAGCGGTCCCTAATGCACCAATCCGACTCAACAGACGTCACAATGGGCGCGTATGACCGGTAAACACCATGTTTCGCGTCTTGCGATCATGCTGAACGCCGTAGAACCCTGGGCGCAGGATGCCGCGGTTTCGCGGCAATTGGGGGCGGGACCGGTTGCGTCGGCGCGGGGATGGGGCCCCGCTCATGAACGGATGCCGAGGGGGGCATCATGCAACCGGAAGGGCACTCTTCCATGTCTATAGAGTGTGGATGACGTGGGGGCAGTGGTCCTTTGCTGATGCGTTTGTGAAGGCCGAGGGGGGCCGAGCAGACGCAAGGAACCGACAAACACGCGATGACTCGCGTGTGGGGGGATGACTCATGACGTCGACGCCGACGGGCGCCCGGCACAACTTCGACGGGTCTCAAACAGCCCAACTCAGGCTGCCGTCGAACCGGACCGGCGGGTTCCGCCGGATCAAGAAGAGCTTGCCGAAGTACGACTACGAGCACTACAGCCGACTGGCCGGACCCCTCACACAGCCCGACCCGACCAAGCCGTACACGGTCAAGTACCGGTCCCTGCTCTCGCAGGAACCGCACCGGATACGGGCCGCACTGATGCTGGGCGCCGCGCCGCTGCTGTCCATCGTCCTGCTGGTCTGGCTGCTGCAGCCCGGGCACTGGACGGAACGCGACTACCCGGCCTACGACTTCCTGCCGGCGCTCGACATCGTGATGCTCGTCGCGATCGGTCTGATCGAGCTCTTCCGCTGTCTTAACGTGTTGTCGAACGCACACGCGACGCTGGTCGCCCGCGACCCGATCCCGGTGGTGCCCGAGACCGGCACGAGAGTCGCCTTCCTCACCTCCTTCGTGCCCGGCAAGGAGCCGCTGGAGATGGTGACGAAGACGCTCGAAGCCGCGGTGAGAATCCGGCACCGCGGCCTCATGCATGTCTGGCTGCTCGACGAGGGCGACGACCCCGATGTGAGGGCGGTCTGCGCACGCCTCGGAGTGCACCACTTCTCCCGCAAGGGCATCGCGAAGTGGAACCAGCCCAGGGGCCCGCACCGCGCCAAGACCAAGCACGGCAACTACAACGCCTGGCTCGACGCGCACGGCGACGACTACGACTTCTTCGCCTCCGTCGACACCGACCACGTACCGATGCCCAACTACCTGGAGCGGATGCTCGGCTTCTTCCGGGACCCGAACATCGGCTTCGTCATCGGCCCGCAGGTCTACGGGAACTACGACAACTTCGTCACCAAGGCCGCCGAGTCGCAGCAGTTCCTCTTCCACGCCCTGATCCAGCGGGCCGGCAACCGCTACGGCTCGCCGATGTTCGTGGGGACCAGCAACGCCGTACGCATCAGCGCGCTGAAGCAGATCGGCGGGCTGTACGACTCGATCACCGAGGACATGGCGACCGGCTTCGAGATCCACCGCCACAAGAACCCGGCGACGGGGAAGAAGTGGCGCTCGGTCTACACACCGGACGTGCTCGCGGTCGGCGAGGGGCCGAGCGCCTGGACGGACTTCTTCACCCAGCAGATGCGCTGGTCGCGGGGGACGTACGAGACGATCCTCAAGCAGTACTGGAAGGGCTGGTACTCGCTGCCGCCGAGCAAGCTCTTCAACTACACGATGATGATCATCTTCTACCCGATGTCCGCCCTCAACTGGATCCTGGCGGCGCTGAGTTGCGCGCTGTTCCTGGGCCTGGGCGCCTCGGGTGTGAACATCGACCCGACCGTGTGGCTGATGCTCTACGGCAACGCCTCGGCGCTGCAGATCGGCCTGTACATCTGGAACCGCCGGCACAACGTCTCCCCGCACGAGCCCGAGGGTTCGGGCGGTGTGGCGGGCATGGTCATGTCGGCACTGTCGGCGCCGCTCTACGCCAAGGCCCTGATCGACGCCGCGCTGCGACGCAAGAGCAAGTTCGTGGTCACACCCAAGGGCGACTCGGCGAGCCCGGACCGCTGGTTCGGGACGTTCCGGTACCACTGGTACTTCATCCTGATCTTCGGCGGCTCGATCGCGGCCGGCTTCGTCTTCGGGCACTCGCACCCCGCGATGATCATCTGGGCGACGTTCGCCACGGGAATCACCGCGACGCCGATCGTCGTCTGGCGGCTGATGCTGCGCCAGGAGAAGAAGAAGCTCGCCGCCGGCCCGGCCGAACCGCAGGACGCCGTGCCCGTGCCGCAGCCGTTCGTACCGACCCAGCCGACGCCACAGGCGCCGCACGGTTCACAGCCGTCGCACGCCCCTCACGCCCCCCACTCCACCCATGCGCCGCAGCACAAGCCCCGGTGGGCAGCGTCGGGCGGGACGGGCGGGGGCAGCGTAGGGGACGAGGGCAACGACCAGACCATGCAGATCGCCCTTGGTGGACATGGGGGACGTAAGGAATGACAGACAGTGCAGGCCGCCGCCGCGCCCGTCGCCTCGCGATAGGCACGGCGGTGGTCCTCGCGTTGGCGGGGATGAACGGGCCGTGGGTGTACCGCTTCAGCACCGAGAAGTACCACGACTACAAGATCAACAAGCCGGAGTACAAGGCCGCGAACGGCAAGTGGGAGGTGGTGAACTTCCCTGAGGAGTACCGGCAGAACACCATCCACGCGGCCCTGCTGCACACCGGCAAGGTGCTGCTCGTCGCGGGCTCCGGCAACAACGCGGACAACTTCGACGCGAAGAAGTTCGACACGCGTATCTGGGACCCGGTGAAGGGCACGATCAAGAAGATCCCGACGCCCGCCGACCTGTTCTGCACCGGGCACACACAGCTCTCCAACGGCAATCTGCTGATCGCGGGCGGCACGAAGCGGTACGAGAAGCTCAAGGGCGACGTCACCAAGGCGGGCGGCCTGATGGTCGTCCACAACGAGAACCCGGACAAGCCGATCACCCTGCCGGCGGGCACCAAGTTCACCGGCAAGGAGAGCGGCAAGACGTTCGTGTCGAAGGACCCGGTCGTCGTGGAGCGCGCGACGAAGGTCTTCGACAAGGCGACGGGCGCGTTCCTGCGCAACGATCCGGGGCTCGGCCGGATCTACGTCGAGGCGCAGAAGAAGGGCGCCAAGTACGAGACCGGTACGCAGGACAACTACCGCGTGCAGGGCCTGTCGGGCACCGACTCCCGCAACACGTACGGCATCGCCGAGAAGCTCGCCCTGGACAAGAAGGACTTCCAGGGCATCCGGGACGCCTACGAGTTCGACCCGGTCGCCGAGAAGTACATCAAGGTCGACCCGATGAACGAGGCCCGCTGGTACCCCACGCTCACCACCATGTCGGACGGCAAGATCCTCAGCCTCTCCGGCCTGGACGACATCGGCCAGCTGGTGCCGGGCAAGAACGAGGTGTACGACCCGAAGACCAAGAAGTGGACGTACACGAGCCACACGCGCCAGTTCCCGACGTACCCGGCGATCTCCCTGATGCAGAACGGCGAGATGTTCTACTCGGGCGCGAACGCGGGCTACGGCCCCGACGACGTCGGCCGTGACCCGGGCGTCTGGGACGTGGCGACCGACAAGTTCACCAAGCTGAAGGGTCTGAGCGACCCCAACATGCTGGAGACCGCCGGCACGGTACTGCTGCCGCCGGCGCAGGACGAGAAGTACATGGTCATCGGCGGGGGCGGGGTCGGCGAGTCCAAGCTCTCCAGCAGGAAGACCCGCCTGATCGACCTCCTGGCGGACAACCCCAGGTTCACGGACGGCCCGTCCCTGGAGAAGGGCACGCGCTACCCGCAGTACTCGATCCTGCCCGACGACACGGTGATGATCTCGGGCGGCTCGGAGGACTACCGGGGCCGTGGTGACTCGAACATCCTCCAGGCCCATATGTACGACGTGAAGACCGGCAAGCTGAGACGGGTCGCCGACCCGCTGGTGGGCCGGAACTACCACTCGGGCTCGATCCTGCTGCCCGACGGCCGCCTGATGTTCTTCGGCTCGGACTCGCTGTACGCGGACAAGGCCAACACCAAGCCGGGCAAGTTCGAGCAGCGCATCGAGATCTACACGCCGCCGTACCTGTACGGCGACGCGCAGCCCTCACTGTCGGGGGGCCCGCAGACGATCGCACGCGGTGCGTCGGGCACCTTCACGTCGCAGCACGCGGCCACGATTCTGTCGGCGCGGCTGATCCGCCCGAGCGCCTCGACCCACGTCACGGACGTCGACCAGCGCTCCATCGCCCTCGACCTGAAGAAGACGAAGGACAGCATCACGGTGACGGTCCCGAAAAACCGGAACCTGGTGGAGTCGGGCTGGTACATGCTCTTCGTCACAGACGACCAGGGCACACCCAGCAAGGCTCAGTGGGTGAAGGTGCCTTGAGGTTGAGCTGAAGGGTGCGTTGTCGGCTACCGGCCGGTGGGGGCTGGTCGCGCCCACGCGGCGGTAGCCGCAAATCGGATACAGCCCCGCGCCCCTAGGTATGCCGACGGCGCCCCTCGTTGAGAGGGGCGCCGTCGGCTTTTGCTTTTAGGGGCGCGGGGAACTGCGCGACCAGCCCCCATCGGCCGGCAGCCAACAACGCACCCCCTTACTCACCCACTGCTCTTCGCAAGCTTCAACGCATAAGAAGCCCACCACTGCCCGGCCTTCGGCCCCCCCTTGCACTCCCCGTCCGACTCCCCCGGCCGCTTGACCCACAGATACGCGTCAACCAACGGATCCGCCGTCTTCACGGTAGGAGCCTCCCCCAGCGCCCTCCCGGGAGGGTTACACCATTTCTCGTCCGCATCGCCCCCGGTGTACGGCCCGTTGCCGTTACGGCTCGTGTCCACCACGAAATGCTTGCCGCCCACCTTCGCCGACAACTCCTTGCCGTACGCGATGGACTCGGCCGTCGAGTAGAAGTTGGACACGTTGACGGAGAACCCGTCCGCCTTGTCGATGCCCGCCCACTTGAGCGGCTCGAAGATCTGGTCGGGATGCGTCCACCCCGCGTTCCCCGCGTCCAGGTACACCTTCGTGTTCTTCAGCGCCGACAGCGTCTCGACCGCGCCGCTCAACAGGTCGTACCGCTCCTCGTGGAACTCGTCCTGGGTGCAGCCGTCCACGAGGTGGAGGATCGCGTCCGGTTCCAGGATGACCGTGGCCGCGCGGTCACCGATGCCCTTGGCGACGCCGTCGATCCAGGCACGGTAACTGTCGCCGTCGGCGGCGCCTCCGCTGGAGTACTGGCCGCAGTCGCGGTGCGGGATGTTGTAGAGGACGAGGAGGGCGGACCGGTCCGCCTTCTGCGCGGCCTCCGTGAAGCCGCGCGCCTCCGCCTCCGGGTTCTCCGGGCTGATCCACTCGCCGGTCGGCTGCTCGGCGATCTTCCGGATCTGCTCGGCGTCGGTGGTCTTGTCGTCCTTGACGTACGCGGCGACCTGTTCCGCCGCGTTGCCGTCGGGGTTCACCCAGAACGGGTTGGTCCCCTTGGGCTGTTGGGTGATCCGGGCTTCCGCCCCCTTGGCCGGCCCGTCGTCGTCCCCCTTGTCGGAGGACGCGGAACACCCCGTGAACAGCAGTGCCGCCCCCAGCACCGCCACGGACGCCCTCCCGCAGGTCGCCCCCCTACTGCCGAACATCGAACTCCCCCTCGGATGCACTGTCCTGGCCCCCCTGGATGCAGTGTCGTATGCCTCAATCCTGACATAGGTGGCCGGGCGCCCACGAGGTCGCCAGATCCTTGTCGGCTACCTGTTACAGCGTGTTCGGGCGTGGTACTCCCGT
The DNA here is from genome assembly GCF_045040105.1 of Streptomyces sp. NBC_01390. NCBI lineage: Bacteria > Bacillati > Actinomycetota > Actinomycetes > Kitasatosporales > Streptomycetaceae > Streptomyces > Streptomyces sp. NBC_01390. Next base: position 4,707,933 of record NZ_CP109551.1, read on the forward strand.
ACCTCCGGGCCTGAACAGAGGGGCCTGGGCGGCGCCGACGGGACAGCTCGTAGAACTATCTACTACCTGCGTGGATAACTCAGAGCCACTGGCCGGGGACTTGGCGTCATTCATGTCTAGGCCTGGGCGCTCATCCGTTCTACAGTCGTCTCAGACGGCCCCAGCACAGGCCAACAGTTCACCGTCCGCGTTCTCGGGGACGGGCACCGAACCTCCCGCGCCGGACGCCGGGTTACTCCCGCAGCCCGTGCGCGCGCGGTCGAGGACCAGCCCGGTCGGCGGCTCTTGGGGGGAGCGGGTCGTCGACCGGGCAGGGTGAGACGCGGAGTCAGACGCAGGGGGCGCACTCACCGAAGGCTTGGCGTCAGGCGGTCTCGCCCGTCAGGTACGCCGACACGACCACGTTCGCCGTGTAGGTGTGGGAGACCCGGTCGAACGTACCGCCGCAGGTGATGAGCCGGAGTTCCGCGCGGCCCGACTGCCGGGTGCCGTACGCCTGTTGGGCGTCGAAGCGGTCGCGGGGCAGGACCCGGACGTCGTCGACGGTGAACTCGGCGACCTTGCCGTCGGCTCGGGTGACCCGGATCGTCGCACCCGGCCGCAGGGTGCTGACCTTGTAGAAGACGGCGGGCCTGGTCTCGGTGTCCACGTGCCCGACGAGGAGCGCGGTTCCGGCGGCGCCGGGCCGGGTGCCGGATCCGTACCAGCCCACGACGCCCGCCTGGTCGTAGGGCGGTGGGTCGATCGCGCCGCGCCGGTCGAGGCCGCGGGCCACCACCGGGGCCTGCACGCCCAGTTCGGGTATGTCCACACGCTGCGGCACGGCGCCGCCCAACGGCTCGTGCGCGGGCGGGAGTTCGGGGTCAGGGGGGCGGCCGACCGCGGCGATGTCACCGGTGGTCGGCGCGGATATGCCATGGCGTACGTCGGTCACCTCGCGGCCCCACGTCCACAGGCCGAGCAGCAGCAGCGCCCAGGCCACGCCCATGGTCAGGCGTCCGGTGCCGGTACTGGTGCTGGTGCCGGGGGGTCGTTCGCGGTAGTCGTCGGACATGGCGTTCAGTCCGTCCCACGGCCCCGGCGGACCCCGCGCACGGCGACGACGACCGCCGCCACACCCGCGAGGACCAGACCGACCACCGCCTGCCCGGTACCGGGACCGGTGCCCCGCGCGTCGGCGGCCAGCTCGTCCGCCGCACCGCCACCGCCGGCGGGCACGGGAGCGAAGGGCGAGGCGGCCGTCGTACGGGAGGGCTCGGGCGAGGACGGCTGCCGCTCCCCCACACCCGCCGACCCCGTACCCGCACCCTCGCTGTCGCCCTCACCCTCACCCCGTACGGCCACGGTGATCGCGCTCCTGACCTTGCCGTGCTGTCCGTCGCAGCCGACCGTGACGTCGTACGTGCCCGGCGTGAGCGAGGAGCGGACGCGGGACCCGCCGACGAGCGCCCCGTCCTGCCCCTGCCTCGCGAGCAGCGCGTCGGCGACGAACGCCTCCGACTTCACGGTGCCCGTCTTCCCCGCACAGCCGCGCACGACCAGCTGTACGTCGCTGCCGGGGACCGGGGACGCCGGTGTCACCGAGATGCCCCCGTCGGCGGCGTACGCCACGGGCAGGGAAGTGAGAGCGGCGGCGACCACGGCGCCGGCACAGAGAGTGAGCCGCATGGAACCCATCGTGAACCTCCAGACACCTGGAGACTCCTCCTCCCGCGGCCGGTTCGCATCTCCGGAGCGGGTACGACTGCTCCGTACGGGTCGCGAGGGGTTTGGAGGGCCTCGGGTTCCTGTCGAGCGGGCGGCTCAGACGCGGTCGACGAGGTCCGCGATGGAGTCGACGATCTTGGACGGGCGGTACGGGAAGTTCTCGACCTGGTCGGGCCCGGTCAGGCCGGTGAGCACCAGGAAGGTCTGCATCCCGGCCTCGATGCCCGCGAGAACGTCGGTGTCCATACGGTCGCCGATCATCGCGCTGGTCTCGGAGTGGGCGCCGATCGCGTTCAGCCCGGTCCGCATCATCAGGGGGTTCGGCTTGCCCGCGAAGTACGGCTTCCTGCCGGTCGCCTTGGTGATCAGCGCGGCCACGGCACCGGTCGCGGGCAGCGGGCCCTCGGCGGAGGGGCCGGTCTCGTCCGGGTTGGTGGCGATGAAACGGGCGCCGCCCTCGATCAGGCGTACGGCCTTGGTCATGGCCTCGAAGGAATAGGTGCGCGTCTCGCCGAGGACGACGTAGTCGGGCTCGTGGTCCGTGAGGATGTACCCGATGTCGTGCAGGGCGGTGGTCAGGCCGGCCTCGCCGATGACGTAGGCGGTCCCGCCGGGGCGCTGGTCGTCGAGGAACTTGGCGGTGGCGAGCGCCGAGGTCCAGATGTTGTCGACGGGCACCTCCAGGCCCATGCGGCGCAGCCGGGCGTGCAGGTCCCGGGGGGTGTAGATCGAGTTGTTGGTGAGCACCAGGAAGGGCTTGCCCGACTCGCGCAGCTTCTTGATGAAGGCATCGGCGCCGGGGATCGGCACGCCCTCGTGGATGAGCACACCGTCCATGTCGGTGAGCCACGAGTCGATGGGCTTGCGGTCTGCCATGTCCGGTCTCCTGCTCCTGCACTGCATGTGGTGTCGCGTTGCGTTTGCGTTGCCCTGCGGGGCCTTCCGTTGGGCATTGCCGTACGCGCGTACGAGGTGCCGCGTGCGCCCAGCCTGTCACAGGCCGGATCTTGGGGGAATGGCCGATTCAGGTCCGTCCCACACCTCGGACCCGGGCGAGCAGCATGACTCCGGCGCCGGTCAGCATCAGGGTGAGCGCGATGCCCGAGAGGCGGAGGGCGGTGTCGCGTCGACCGGTGCCGGCGAGCTCACCGGCGCCGGTCGGCAGTCCCGGTTCCCGTACGCCGGGGACGGGAGCAGGGGCGGACGTGGGCGGTGTCGGTGGCGGTACGGGTGCGGCCGACGCCGGGTCGGTGTCGGGGACGACGCGGAAGCGGTAGTCGTTGGACTCGCCGACCCAGTCGCCGTCGTTGTCGTGCCGCTGGACCACGGCCGCGTTGGCGACGACCTCGTTGGCCACCGCGTCGGCGCCGATCGCGAGCCGCACCTTCACGGAGACGCTCTGCCCGGGCCCGACGGTGAATCCGGGGAACCCGTCACCGTCGAACACCCCGATGGTCTCGTCGGCGTCGGTGGCCTCGAACCGTACGGGATAGGGGCGGGCGCGGTGTCCGTCGTAGAACTCCAGGCTCGGCTGAGCCGTCGTCAGGGCACGGCGCTCGTCGACGAGTACGAGGACGGGGTGGATGTCCGTGCAGGTGAGCGCGGTGTTGTTGATGAGGTCGAGGCGCCAGGTCTGGTGCTCGCCACCGGCTTCGTAGGTGGCGGGCCCGCCGTGGATGCGGGTCGTGAGGGGGAAGGCGCGGTCGCCGGGGGCGGTGGCGCAGCCGGCCGCGTACGCCGGGGCGGTCAGGGCTCCGGGGACAGCGAGGAAGGCGGCGAGGAGGGCGGCGGCAGCGGTGAGGGGGGCGGTCACGGTCGCGGTCACGCGGGTACACAGTCGCATGAACACATGACCATGCCGGGCCGGTGGGGTCGTCGAGCGGCACCGCTCCGGGCGATGCGGGGGCACGCCCCGAACGGGCTCGCACATGCGCCCGATCGGCGGACGCGGCGACACGGGTTCGGTCGGCGGTTCAGGTCTCTTCGTCGGTGTGGGTGAGGTTGCCGTCGGCGAGGCGCCAGTAGTGGAGGTGGGAGGTCTGGCGCCAGGTCTCGGGGGCGGCGAGGCCCTGGGTGATCCAGGCGTGGAGCTGTGGGAGGGCGGTTTCCTTCAGGACGGTACGGATGGCGGCGCGCTCGGCCGCGTCGACCGGGTGGACGTCGACGGAGAAACCGACGTCGTCCGGGTGGATGCCTCGGCCGTAGTTGGGGGACGCGGGGGCGAGCCAGCGGGCTCCGAGCACGACCGCCCCGCTGTCGGATCCGGTGAGGAAGCGCAACTCCCTTATGTCGGCGGCGAGTTCACCGAGGGACTCGTTGACGTCGGTGGTGGTCAGCGGCCAGGCCCGGTGCGGGGGAAGTCTGCGGCGGGGGCGTCTGCGCCGGTTGCGTGCGGTCATGGGCGAAGGATCGCAGGGCGGGGCGGCTGATCCCACGGAGTTTTTCCACGGAGAGTTCCCTCCGCCTATCCCTTGTCCCTTATCCCTCCGCGCGTCCGAACAGCGGCGCGAGGAGCAGTTGGGCCGCGCCCTCGGCGACCGCGCGCGCCCCTCCGGGGGCGACCCGTACGGGCACCGGCTGGTCGGCGCCCTCGCGCCGGGCGCGTTCGGCGAGGACGGTGGCGACCCCTCGTACGAAGCGGTCAGGGTCGGCGGCGACGGTACGGCCGCCCAGCAGGACCCGGTCGATGTCCAGCAGCCCCACGAGGTTCGCGGCGCCGACGCCGAGCACCCGCGCCGCCTCGTCCAGGTCGCCGCGAGCCACCGCGCCGAGACACAGCGCCTCGATACAGCCACGGTCGCCGCAGCCGCAGGGGGGTCCGTCCAGCTGAACGACCTGATGCCCGAACTCGCCCGCCCCGGTCCTGGTCCCCCGGTGCAGAGTCCCGCCGATCACCAGGCCGGCCCCCAGCCCCGTACCGAGATGGAGGTAGGCGAAGGACCCGCCCTCGCCGCCGAGCGCCAGCCCGAACGCGGCGGCGTTGGTGTCCTTGTCGACGGCCACCGGCACCCCGAGCCGCCGCGCCAACGCATCCCGCAACGGAAACCCGTCCCACTCGGGAAACCCGGTGACCCGATGCAGGACGCCCCTGACGTGATCAAGGGGCCCGGGAAGGGCAACACCGACCCCGAGGACACCGACACCCCCCATTCCCGACCCGCCCGCCACACCGGACTCACCGGAACCCCCAGCCTCCCGCCCAGACTCAGGCCCAGACCCTTCGACGTGCAGCACACCGGCCTCCCCGGGACGTTGGCCGAGTGACGCTCTGGCCTCCCCGGGTCCCTGAACAGGCAGCACACCGGTCTCCCCGGATTCCTGACCAGGCAGCGCACCAACCTCCCCGGGCCCCTCGGCGGGCAGCGGGCCGTGTGCGTCGCCGAGACCTCCGGGCGCCCCGGGAACCCCTCCCGTCCTCCGCCCGAGCAAGAACTCGCCCTCCCCCGGCCCCCCGCCGAGCAGCGCCTCCACCACCCCCGCCGTCCCCTCGACCACCGCCTGCGACCCCGCGCCGAGGTCCAGTGGGGCACCGCGCTCCGCCACCACCGCCCCCGTGAGGTCCACCAGTACCGCTCGCACCTCGTCCCGGTCCAGGTGGACGCCCACCGCGTGGCCCGCCCCCCGCACCAGGCGCAGGAGGGTGCGGGGCTTACCGCCCGTCGAGGCTCGGTGGCCTGCCTGGGCCGCGAGGCCCTCCGTGCGCAGTCGGGCGGTGATCTTGCTGACCGCCTGGGGGGTCAGGCCGGTCCGCTCGGCCAGTTCGAGGCGGCTGATGCCCTCGGCGCCGGCCGTGCGCAGGAGGTCGAGGACGAGCGCGGCGTTGTGGCTGCGCAGGGCCAACAGGTTCACCCCGGGAACCGGGGCGCCGGTGGTCGTCGCGGCGATGGCGTTCGTCGCGGCATTGGCGTTCGTCCTGTTCACCCGAGTCATTGTCCCCGCTGCTTGCACTTTGGCAACAGCGTTGCGAAAGTGGACGGCATGACTGGTACGACTGGTACGACTGGAATGACCGGCACGTCCGGTGGCCCCCTCCGCCTCGGCCTCGTCGGCTACGGCCTCGCGGGGTCCGTCTTCCACGCCCCGCTGATCGCCGCCACCGAGGGCCTCGTCCTCGACACCGTCGTCACGGCGAACCCCCAGCGCCAGGCGCAGGCCCGCACCGAACACCCGGCCGTACGGGTCGCCGCGACCCCGGACGAGCTGTTCGCCCGCGCCGACGAGCTGGACCTGGTCGTCATCGCGTCCCCGAACAAGACGCACGTCCCGCTCGCGACCGCCGCTCTCAAGGCCGGCCTGCCGGTCGTGGTCGACAAGCCGGTCGCGGGCACGGCGGCCGAGGCGCGTGACCTCGCCGACCTCGCCGACCAGCGGGGACTGCTTCTCTCCGTCTTCCAGAACCGCCGCTGGGACCACGACTTCCGCACGCTGCGCAAGCTGCTCGCGGAGGGCGAACTGGGTGACGTGTACCGGTTCGAGTCACGGTTCGAGCGGTGGCGCCCGCAGACCAAGGGCGGCTGGCGCGAGTCCGGCGACCCGGCGGAGTTCGGCGGACTGCTGTACGACCTCGGCAGTCACGTCGTCGACCAGGCTCTGGTCCTCTTCGGCCCCGTCGACTCCGTGTACGCGGAGACGGACATCCGCCGCCAGGGCGCCGAGACCGACGACGACACGTTCATCGCGCTCACCCACACGAGCGGCGTCCGCACGCACCTGTACGTCTCCGCCACCACCGCCCAACTCGGGCCGCGCTTCCGGGTGCTGGGCTCACGGGCCGGGTACGTGAAGTACGGCCTCGACCCGCAGGAGGACGCCCTGAAGGCGGGCGGCCGGCCCGGGGACACCGGCTGGGGGCTCGAAGCCGAGAGCATGTGGGGCCGGGTCGGGTCCGGAGAGTCCCCGCTCACGGGTGGCGGCCGGCCGGAGCCGACACTGCCCGGGGCCTACGAGAAGTACTACTCTGCGATCGCCGCGGCCCTGCGCGACGGCGGCCCCAACCCGGTGACCGCGCTGGAGGCGGCAGCCGCGCTCGACGTACTGGAAGCGGCTCGGCGTTCCGCGAACGAGAAGGTGACGGTGACCCTGCGATGACCAGCCAGAAGACCGGCCAGCACCTCGGCCACAAGGCGACCGGACAGCCTTCGCTCGGGCCGCGCATCGCGCCCGAACTCACCCCGAGCATCGACGAACTCGAAGCGCAGCAGCGGCACTTGGTGTTCCGCCAGTTCACGCACGAGGACGCGTGGGCGCTGGGATCGCTGCTGGTGGAGCTGGCGCGGGAGCGGCAGGCGCCGGTGGCCGTCGACATCCACCGGGCTGGCCAGCAGCTCTTCCACGCCGCCCTGCCCGGCTCGACCCCCGACAACGACGCCTGGATCGACCGCAAGCGCCGGGTGGTGGAGCGTTACGGCGCCGCCTCCTATCTGGTGGGCGCCCGGTTCCGCGCCAAGGGCACGACGTTCGAGGACGACTCGCGTCTCGACCCCGACACCTACGCGGCCCACGGCGGCTCGTTCCCGATCACGGTCGAGGGCGCCGGCGTGATCGGGTCGGTGACGGTGTCGGGGCTGCCCCAGCTCCAGGACCACCGGATGGTCGTAGAGGCGCTGGAGATCTTCCTGAAGGTCTAGGACCTGTCCGGGCGGGAGCGGACAGAGCAGACAGAGCACTCAGTGGGGCGCGCCCGGGAATTATCCCGAGGCACCCTCCGTTTGAGTCGGGAGCCAGGCACGGCATCCGGACTCGGAGGGAACCGAACCGATGAACCAGGTCAGCTCCTCACAGGTGGACTCGCTCAAGGAGACCGTCGGGCGGTACGGCATCTGGAGTTTCGGGCTGCGTTCGGAGGACCCCGAGGGGCTCACCGAGCGCGCCGAGGCCGCCGCCGAACTGGAGGAACTGGGCTTCGGCGCCCTCTGGTTGGGCGGCAGCCCGGGTGTACGGCACGCCGTTCCGCTCGTCGAGGCGACCTCGCGGCTCGTCGTGGCGACCGGCATCCAGAGCATCTGGCAGTACGAGGCGGCCGAAACGGCGTCCCTGTTCGCGGAGTTGGAGGCGTCCCACCCCGGCCGCTTCCTGCTCGGCCTCGGCGTGAGTCACGCCGGGCAGACGGAACGCTACCGGCGCCCTTACGCCGCCATGGTCGAGTACCTGGACGCTCTGGACGCGGCCGGACAGCCCGCCGAACGCCGGTTGCTGGCCGCGCTCGGCCCGAAGATGCTGGAGCTCTCCCGGGACCGCGCCGCCGGCTCGCACCCGTATCTCGTCACCCCCGAACACACCGCGCAGGCCCGTGCGGCGATGGGTGAAGCCCCGCTGCTGGCGCCGGAGTTGAAGGTCGTCCTGGACTCGGACCCGGACCGGGCCCGCGCGACCGCCCGCGGCTCCCTCGCCGTGTATCTGACCCTGCCGAACTACACCAACAACTTCCTGCGCATCGGCTTCACCGAGGACGACCTCGCGGACGGCGGCAGCGACCGGCTGGTCGACGCGGTGTTCGCCTGGGGCAGCGAGGACCGGATCCGTGAGCGGATCGACGCCTTCCACACGGCGGGCGCGGACCACGTCACCCTCCAGGTCGTCGAGGACGGGGCCAGGGGCACCCTCCCCCGCGACGGCTGGCGCCGCCTGGCCCAGCTGCTGAAGCCCTGAACCTCTGACGCATTGAAGGGGTCCTGAAGGGGCGGCGTTTCCTCCGGACGCATCCGGTCGTTGGTCTGCACGTGTCATCGGGCGGGATCCAGGAGCCCGGTGACACGCATGCGAACGGAGAAGTCCCGTGCGATTGACCGATATCCACCGTTGCGAGATCCGGCCCGGACGGCTCGTGACCTGGACCCTGCATCCGACGGCCGTCGAAGGCGTGGCCCAACTGCCGGATGACACCCGACCACCCGCGTATGTGCAGGAAGCCCATGTCCGGACCGCGCGAACGGTGCGTGAGGACGGCCTGTTCGTACCGACCTGGCTCGGCACGGCCTTCGACATCCCCGGACGGGTCGATCTCGACGTCCTCCAGGACGCGTTGCGCATCTGGACGCTGCGGCACGAGACGCTGCGCAGCGGTTTCCGGTGGGCGGACGGGCCGCCCGGGTCCCCCGACGACGAACTGCGGCGCTTCACCCTCGCGCCCGACTCCGTCGTCCTGCACCGTGAGGACGTCGGCGACTTCCGGGACGGGGCGACGCTGTCGCGCTATCTGCAGGATCGGTTCGACATCGCGGCGGACGCGCTGACCTGGCCGAACTTCATCTACAGCGCGGTCGTCAGGGACGACACCACCAGCGTCTACCTCGCGTTCGACCACACCAACGTCGACTCGTACTCGATCTTCCGCATCGTCCACGAGATCCACCAGCTCTACACGGCCGGCCTCGACGGCAGGACCGTGGAAGCGGCGCCGGTCGCCAGTTACGTCGACTTCTGCGCGAGCGAGCGTACGCACGCCGACGGGATCGACGAGACGCACTCGATCGTCGCCGAGTGGCGGAAGTTCATCGCCCGGTGCGACGGCAGGCTGCCCAACTTCCCCGTCGACCTCGGGCTCGACCCCGAAGGGCCGCTGCCCACGCAGAAGTTGATGCGGGACTGGCTCACGGACGACGCGGACGCGGCGGCGTTCGAGGCGTACTGCCGTCCGTACGGCGGCAGCATGGTCGGCATCCTCGCGGCCACCGCCCTCATCGTGCGCGAGATCAGCGGGCAGCAGGTGTACCGCACCGTCGTGCCGTTCCACACCCGAGCCAGGTCGGAGTGGTCGGACTCGGTCGGCTGGTACGTGGGCGGCGCGCCGCTGGAGATCCCGGTGGGCGAGGTCTCGGACTTCGACGGCGCGCTCGACCTGGTCCGCACCGCGCTGCGGGCCAAGCGGCCCCTGTCGAGGATGCCCATCGCCCGGGTGCTGAAGCTGCTGGGCTCCGACTTCCGGCCCACCTCACCGGACCTGTACTCGATCGTCTCGTTCGTCGACACCCGGGACATCGCGGGCTCGGAGAGGTGGGATGACCTGAAGGCGTACGGGCTGATCCGGGTCTCGTATGGCGACCAGGTGTGCGCCTGGATCACCCGCCTCCACGAGGGCCTCCAGTTCGCGGCCCGCTACCCCGACACGGACGTGGCGCACAAGAACATGCGCCTGTACGTGGCAAGGCTGCGGGAGCTGATCACCTCGGTGGCGCAGGGGACGGCCCCTGAGAGGGCGCGAAGCGCCCCTCCAGGGGCGCGGGGAACTGCGCGACCAGCCCCCACCCAACCCGCAGCAATTTCCCCCGCCCCAAGCGGAGCGCTCACGCGTCCTTGAACGACTGACGCTGCCGCCCGAGCCCGTCGATCTCCAGCTCGACCACATCGCCCGCCCGAAGGAACGGCTTGGGCTCGGGCGCGCCCAGCGCGACCCCCGCCGGCGTACCCGTGTTGATGACGTCACCCGGGTACAGGGTCATGAACTGGCTGACGTAGCGCACGACTTCGGCGACCCCGAAGATCTGCTCCGCCGTCGTGCCGTTCTGCTTCAGCTCGCCGTTCACCCACAGCCGCAGGCCGAGCCCCTGCGGGTCCGGCACCTCGTCCGCGGTCACCAGCCAGGGCCCGAGGGGGTTGAACGTCTCGCAGTTCTTCCCCTTGTCCCAGGTGCCGCCCCGCTCCAGCTGGAACTCGCGCTCGGACACGTCGTGCGCGACCGCGTACCCGGCGACATGCGCGAGCGCCTCCTCGTGCGAGCCGAGGTAGCGGGCCGTACGTCCGATGACGACCGCGAGTTCCACCTCCCAGTCGGTCTTCGTCGACTCGCGCGGGACGAGCACCGTGTCGAACGGTCCGACGACCGTGTCCGCGGCCTTGAAGAAGATCACCGGCTCGGCGGGCGGCTCGGCGCCGGTCTCGCGGGCGTGGTCGTGGTAGTTGAGCCCGATGCACACGATCTTGCCGACGCCGGTCAGCGGCGGCCCGATCCGCAGCCCGGTGGCGTCCAGCTCGGGCAGCTCACCGGCGTCGGCGGCGGCCCTGATCCGGCCGAGCGCCGCGTCGTCGGCGAGCAGCGCTCCGTCGATGTCCGGGACGACCCCCGACAGGTCCCGCAGGGTTCCCTCGGCGTCGAGCAGCGCGGGCCGCTCCGACCCCGCCGTACCGACTCGCAGCAGCTTCATGGTCGCTCTCTCCCTAGGTCATTCATCGGAGGACTGGTCGATCGTCCAAGCTGGCCGTCCGGTCCGCAATACCCGGTTCACGTACTGGACTGGGCGGTGGGCGACGAACCGGACAGTCCACCGGCCTGCGCATCGGCCTGTGCACCGGCCTGTGCACCGGCCTGCGGCGCGAGCTGCCAGCGGTAGAGGACCGCCCGCTCGACCGCGCTCCAGGTGGTGCTGGTCACCATGTAGAGCGCGGCGGCCAGGGGCATCACGGCCACGGAGAAGAGCGTGAGGAAGGACATGAAGGGCGCGAGCTTGGCGGCGGACGCGACCCCGGGCACCGCCTCACCACCGCCGGTGGTGACCGACATCGGGTTGGCCGCCATCACCAGCTTCATGCGGCGGTAGTTGAAGGTGGCCACGGCGGCGACGAGCACGAACAGACCGAGGTAGACGAGCCCGGCGGCCCCGAAAATCCCGTCCCCGCCGAGCGCGTCTGCCCAGCGGTCGCCTAGCGGCGCGGCGAACAGCTTGTGGGTGAGGAGGTTGTTGGTCCGGCCGCCGATCTCCGCGTTGGAGAAGAGGTGGTAGAGCAGGAAGAACGCGGGCAGCTGGAACAGACTCGGGAAGCATCCCGACAGTGGTGAGACCTTCTCCTCGGCATGCAGTGCCATGACGGCCTGCTGCATCTTCTTGGGGTCCTTCGCGTGCCGTTTCCGCAGCTCGGCGACCTTGGGCTGCAGCGCGGCACGCGCCTTCTGGCCCCGCGCCGCCGCACGGGAGAGCGGGTGCACGAGGAGTCGTACGAACGCCGTGAACAGGATGATCGCGACGGCCGCCGAGGAGTTGTGGAAGAGGGGCTGGAGCAGGTCGGCGAGACGGCCGACCAGGTCCGCGAAGGCGGACAGGAACGTGGACATGGGTGAGTGAGCCCTCCGAGGGTCTCGTCGTACCGGAGATTCCGTGGATGCGGAGATCGGTGTAGCTCGGTATGACGACCCGCGCGGGGATGTCAGCTGTCGGTACTGCGCTCGATGCTGCGCCCTACGCGGTGGTCGTCCGGAGGGCGAGTCCGGGGGCGCGGGGGCGGGTGCGGCCACGGGCGTCGGGGTCCCGTTGCGGCAGGAAGGCCGTACGGCGGGCGCGGTCGCGGATGGCCGTACGGACCCGGGTGGGCGGCGCGGCGGGGGCGCAGCGCGAGACGATGAGCGAGCAGGCGGCGAACGCGGACCCGGCCGCGGCGGTCGCCGCGAGGGCGACGGCGGCGGAGAGGGTGCCGGCGTCGAGCAGCGCGACCTCGATGAGGAGAAGGAACAGCGCGGCGGCGGTACGCGGGTTCACCCGGACCGGACTCCAGCTCCGGATCATGCCCACGCCCCCTCTCACAGCTGTTCTCGCATCTGTCGTTCGTGCGCTCGTTCGTTCGTTATACAGGATGCCCGATCCGGATGACCGGCTCGGCTCAGCGGGGTCGCATCGACGTGAGCGTGCCCCAGACGACCAGACGGTAACGGGACGTGTACTCCGGGGTGCAGGTGGTGAGCGTGAGGTAGTGGCCGGGGGTGCGGTATCCGTAGGCCGGCCTGACGGTGGAGCGGGGGACGGTCCTGATCACGCCGTCGTCGCGGGCGGAGGTCTGCGGAAGTGTCCGGTCGACGGTGTACGAGTACACCGCGTCGGCCGTCTCGACCCGGACGGCGTCACCGCGCCGCAGCCGGTTGATGTACCGGAAGGGTTCGCCGTGGGTGTTGCGGTGCCCGGCGAGGGCGAAGTTCCCGGCCTGGCCCGGCTGCTGGGTACCGGGGTAGTGGCCGACGTACCCCTTGTTGAGGACGTCCGGCTTGCTGACGCCCTCGGCGACGGGGACGCGCAGACCGAGCCGGGGGATGCTGAGGATGGCGTACGCCTGCGACCAACTTGGGCTGGACGAGCTGGAGTTGGTGACGCGGGTGCCGTTCCGGCCGGCGGTGGCGGAAGTCTCGGCCCGGCTGTCGGAGCCGGCCCCGGACCCGGAGCCGCTTCCCGGGTTCGCCGGATCCTCCGGACCGGCGGGGTTCCCCCACTCCTTCTCCAGGGCTCGCACCTCGCGCTGGGCGCCCTGCTCGGCCTGGCGGTTGGTCCACCACAGCTGGTGGACGACGAGAAGGGCGAGGACCGTGCCGACGGTGACGAGGAGTTCGCCGCAGCTCCACAGCGCACGGCGACGAAGGGCACGCCGGCGGAGTGTCCGGTGCCGTATCACAGGAGCCCGAGCCCGCATGCGTACGCCTCCTTCGCCGCCCGCTCACGGGGACGCCGGGCCGCACGATAGGGCAGACCTCGCCAAGTAACCAGGTCTGTCCCCTGACCAGGTTGCCCCTCCCCCGCCGCGGACCCTGTCCGTCCGCTTTTTGGCAGCCCCTTCGTCCAGTGGTTTTAGAAAGCGCTGTCATAACTCTCGACAACCCCACCCACCACACCTGATGCTTCCCCTGGCATGAACGGGGCAGGTCATTTCCGGACAGGAGAAGCCATGATCCGACGCAGATCTCTGCTGGCCGCGGCAGGGGGCACTGTCCTCGGCAGCGCTCTGGCGACCGGCACCGCGCGGGCCGACGCGACCATCACGGTCAACCCGGCGACGAAGTACGGGACTTGGGAAGGCTGGGGCACCTCGCTCGCCTGGTGGGCGAACGTGTTCGGCGCCCGGGACGACTTCGCGGACCTCTTCTTCACCACCAAGTCGGTGACGTACAACGGGACCTCGCTGCCCGGTCTGGGCCTGAACATCGCCCGCTACAACCTCGGCGCGTCCAGCTGGAACAGCGTGGGCGGCACGACCATGACGGCGTCGGCGAACATCCCGGCGTACAAGCAGATCGAGGGCTACTGGCAGGACTGGAACAACGAGGACCCCACGTCCTCGGCCTGGAACTGGTCGGCGGACGCGAAGCAGCGGGCGATGCTGACGAAGGCGGTGTCGCGAGGGGCGACGACGGAGCTGTTCGCCAACTCGCCCATGTGGTGGATGTGTTCGAACCACAACCCGTCGGGCGCCGCGGGCGGCGGCAACAACCTCCAGACCTGGAACTACCGCCAGCACGCCTCCCACCTGGCCGCCGTGGCCCTGTACGCCAAGAACAACTGGGGCGTGAACTTCGCGACGGTGGACCCGTTCAACGAGCCCTCGGCGAACTGGTGGACGGCCACCGGTACGCAGGAGGGCTGCCACATGGACGCCTCGGTCCAGGCCGCCGTACTCCCGTACATGAGAAGCGAGTTGGACACCCGTGGCCTGACCGGGATCAAGATCTCGGCCTCCGACGAGACCAACTACGACGTGGCCCGCTCGACCTGGGCGGCCTTCGGTTCGTCGACGAAGGCGCTGGTCAACCAGGTCAACGTGCACGGCTACCAGGGTTCCGGGGGCCGCCGCGACCTCCTCTACACGGACGTGGTGACGACGTCCGGCAAGAAGCTGTGGAACTCGGAGACGGGCGACAAGGACGGGACCGGCCGGACCCTGGCGTCGAACCTCCTCCTGGACTTCCGCTGGCTGCACCCCACGGCCTGGGTGTACTGGCAGGTCATGGACCCGACGGCGGGCTGGGCGATGGTCGCCTACGACGAGAACACGCTCCAGCCGACGACCGTCCAGACGAAGCACTACGTGATGGCCCAGTTCAGCCGCCACATCCGCCCCGGCATGACGATCCTCGACACGGGCGTCGACTACGCGGTGGCGGCGTACGACGCGAGCGCGAAGCGCCTGGTGATCGTCGCTCTGAACACCTCCACCTCGGCCCAGACCCTGACCTTCAACCTCGGCAACTTCACCACGGTGACCGGTGGTTCGGGTGGAGTGGTCCCCCGCTGGAACACGGTGACGGGCGGCGGCGGTGACCTCTACACGGCCCGCTCGGACAGGTTCCTGAGCGGCAAGACGGTGGCGGTGCCGTTCGCGGCGGGCGCGGTGCAGACGTTGCAGGTGGACGGGGTGACCATCTGAGTCGCTTCTGGGTCGCTGAGGAGTGACCCGGACGTAACCGGGGAGTCAGTGAGGAGTCAGCGGGGAGGGGAGGCGTCGCCGGGCCGGGTCGCCTCCCCTCCCCGCTGACTCCCCGGTGACCACTCTCATGGACGCCCCTCTTCTTTGACGGGCGTCGGCAGTACGGTGATCTCATGCGCCCCGACACGCCTCCGGAAAACGTCGACCACGTCGCCGAAGCGGCCCGCCTGGAGCGGACCGCCGGCCTCTACCCCGAGGACGCCGAACACCTGCTCGTGCAGGCCTCGGCCCACCTGGAACTGGCCGGCGACCGCCCCGCCGCGACCGCCCTGTACGACCGTCTGCTCCAGTCCCCGATCACCCTGGAGAGCCCCCATCTCGTACGGGCCCTCAAGGCGTCGAACCTGTGGGAGTACGGCCACGAGGCCGAGGCCCGGGCGATCATCGACGGCGTCCGCGCCGAGGCCCCGCGCGACCCGGCCCCCTGGGTGATCATCGCGGAGTCCCTGGAGTCCCACGACGAGCTGGAGGCGGCCCAGGAGACGTTCACGGAGGCGGCCCGCCTCCTGATCTCGGACGCGCAGGAACCCCCGTACTCGACCCATCCCCTTCTCTACGGCCGTCACCGCGTCCGCCGGATGCTGGGCGTGGCCCACGACGACTGGGACCGGCTCGCGGACACGCTCCACTCGTCGTCGGTGTCGCTGGACGAGCTCCACGACCCCAAGCGCGTCTGGTCCCTGGGCTCGGACAACCCGGCGGAGCTGGAGGCGGAGATCTCGCGTCTGCGGGCCGAGCTGGGCGCGTTCAGAGAGGCGCTGTCCCGCCCGTTCCCGGTGGCGGTACTGCACTGGCCGGCGGCGGAACTGGCGGAGCTGGTCGCCGCGTATCCGGGCCTGGCAGACGAGTACCTCTCCCATGAGGAGCACCTCGCGACGATAGAGGCGTCCCTGCGTGAGCTGGCGGCGTCCGGCACGGCGAACCTGGGGATCGTGACCGGGACGGTGCCCTCGTACGAGGCGTTCGCGGCGTCGGAGCAGGCCTCTCCCGGGGAGGTGGCGTTGTTGCCGCAGTACGCGACCACTCTGGCCGCCCGAGGGCTGGCCGTGGTGTGGCCTCCGCAGCGGGGCGCCGAGTGCTGGTGCGGGTCGGGGTCGGCCTACGAGGGGTGTCACGGGCGGGTCGCGGTATAGCGGTATCGGGGCGTAGAGAGAACGAGGGCACGGCAGGTGAGGTCGGGTGGGGCAGCCGGGGAGCAGGTCCGGGGGAGGTCTCACCCGACGGTCGGTCCTCGGTAGGGGTTGAGCGCTGGGCAGGCGTTCGGTAGCGTCACCCGACATGAACACCGGACCGGCGCTGCGGCGCCACGCACGGATTGGCTATCCGGTGGAGAGCTGATCGCGCGGCGGATGCGGCATCGGCATCCGCTCGGTTCGGCAGACCATTCGGCACGCGGACCTCCCGGTACTTGTGCACCACGAGTCCCTTTTCGTGCCGAACAAGTACAGAGGTCAGCCGAATGACAGTCGCGTTCAACCACACCATCATCGCCTCCAAGGACCGCCAGGAGTCGGCCCGCTTCTTCCGGGAACTGCTGGAGCTGCCGGAAGCGCCTTCCTGGGGCCCGTTCATCAACATCCAGCTCCCCGACGGGGTGTTGCTGCAGTTCGCCGAGCCGCCGGTGGAGATCCAGATGCAGCACTACGCCTTCCTGATCGACGAGGAGCTGTTCGACCGCGCGTACCAGCGGCTCTGCGACAACGGCGTCGTGCACTGGGCCGACCCCCAGATGCGACGCCCGGGCGAGACCAACACCGAGCACGGCGGCCGGGGCGTGTACTTCAAGGACCCCGGCGGCCATGCGATCGAGCTGATCACCCGCCCTTACCTGTAGGCGGGTAGGGGCGTAGACGGGTAGGAAGCTGGTCGGGCCCTTACGGCTCGTGCGGTGCCTGAGGCCTTCC
The DNA here is from genome assembly GCF_045040105.1 of Streptomyces sp. NBC_01390. Lineage (NCBI taxonomy): Bacteria > Bacillati > Actinomycetota > Actinomycetes > Kitasatosporales > Streptomycetaceae > Streptomyces > Streptomyces sp. NBC_01390. The sequence goes on from NZ_CP109551.1 coordinate 4,724,717, forward strand.
CAAGCCGAGGCGGGAAGGCCTCGGTGCTCGGCTCGAAGATCAACTCGAAGATCAAGCTGAGTGCTGAGACACCTCCTGCTGGCCCGAAAACAGGCGGAAGTCGCCGCGCAGCAGCAACAGTTGGAGGAGAGCCGAGCCGCGGCTGTCAGACTCGTCTCGGAGTTCGCCGGCCACACCCCCGACTCCCTCCACGACAACGTGGAACACCTCAAGAGTCTCGACCACATCCGCGATCACCTTGCGATGATGAGCAGCAGCGTCGATCCCGGAGGCGCACCCCGCCGAGGTGAGCACGCCGCCGTCGGTGTACAGCACGCCCGCGTCCAGCTCGACCTTGGGGAGCAGCCGGGCGAACTGGTCGGCGTACCTCCAGTGCGTCGTCGCGGTCCGCCCGTCGAGCAGCCCGGCGGACGCGAGCACGAAGGCGCCCGTGCAGATGGAGGCGACACGGGTGCCGGGGCGAATGCGGGCGAACGCCTCGGCGAGCGGCGCGGACAAGGCCGGCTCCCGTTGCTCGTAGTCCTCGTAGGCGTGGAGCAACTGGGTGCCCGCCGCCCACGACCACGGTATGCACGCGACCGCCGCCGCCTCGGCGCTGTCCCTGATCGGCGTCTTCTCCTCCCTGGGCGCTGTTGTCTCCGGCTGGCTCACCGACCGCTTCGAGCCCCGTCGTCTGCTGGCCGTCTACTTCACCGTCCGCGCGCTCACCCTGTTGACCCTGCCGATGGTGCTCACGTCCACCATCGGGCCTTCCTTGATGGTTTTCGCCGTCGTCTACGGTCTCGTCGACGTCGCGACCGTCCCGCCGGTCATCGCGCTCACCCAGCGCTGCTACGGCGAGGACGGTCCCATCGTCTTCGGCTGGACCAACGCCGCTCACCAAGTGGGGGCGGGCGCTTCGGCCTTCCTCGGCGCCACCGCCCGCGACCTGTTCGGCACGTACGACGTCGTCTGGACCGCACTGGCCGCGATCTGCCTCGTCGCGGCCTTGATGGCCCTGGTCGTACGAGGTCCACACCGCCCTCACCGCGCTCCGAATGCGGGCGTGGTGTGACTGTGACTAGTGACGACAGGGTTCACCGGGCGGCCTTGCGGACGTGCAGCACGCTGCCGTCCAGGGGCAGCGGTGCCAGGCCCGCCAGGGTGAGGCCCGCTTCGGCGAACAGCTGGGCGTAGTGGTCGGCACGCCGTTCCCGGCCGCCGACGTTGCACATCATGTGCAGGTCCCAGGCCGTGGCCAGCGAGGCCGAGCCGTCGGCGGGCAGAACGCGTTCGACAACGAGCAGATCGGCGTCGTCGGACATGGCACGGGCGCAGTGGCGCAGGATCTCGCGGCAGCGGTCGTCGTCCCAGTCGTGCAGGACGCGCGACAGGACGTAGACGTCGCCGCCCGCGGGTACGTCCGCGAAGTCGCCCACGGAGAAGGTGCACCGGGCCGTGTGACCGGCCGCGCCGAGGAGCCGGCGGGCGGTCTCGACGGTGTGCGGGCGCTCCAGCAGGAGGCCGCGCAGACGGGGGTGCGCGGAGAGGATCCGGCCGAGCAACTCGCCGTTGCCGCCCGCGATGTCGACCACGGTGGCCCCTTCGGGCGCCCCGGTGAGGACGGGGTGGGTCGGCAGCGGGTCGAACATCCGGGAACCGGCGGCCATCGACTGGTCGAAGAGTTCGGCGAGTTCGGGATCGCGGGCGAAGTGGTCGAAGTGGTTCTCGCCGAAGCGCTGCTCGAAGGCGACCTGTCCGGTGCGCACGGTGTGCCCGAGCCCGGCGAAGGACTCGTAGAACGGCCCCCCGTACATCAGCGCCAGCGACCGCATCGACCCCTCGGCGTCCGCGCGCAGCAGAGCGCCGGTGTCCGTGAGCCGGAAACCGTCGCGGTCCTCGGTCACCACGCCGAGCATGGTGAGGTAGCGCAGCAGGGTGGCCAGGTTCGGCGCGAAGGCACCGATGTCCCGGGCCAGTTCGGCCACGTCGACGCCCCGCGTCTCGTCCATCGCGTCGGCCACCTCCAGCCGTACGAACGCGGCCAGGGCCTGTGTCGTCCACGCCCCGGTGAGCATCCGCAGCAGGGTCTCGGCGGGCCGGCGCCCACGGTGCTCGTCGAGGTGGGCGTCGAGGAGGTCACGGTGGTCGCCGGGGACGTACAGCTCCACTCGACGGTAGCCGGCCTTGGCCTCGGCCGGCGCGGCGAAGTAGAACACCGTGCCGTCCTCGTGCGGGTTGTAGCCGCCGCCGTCGGGGGTGGCTCCGTACCGTGCGAAGGCCGCGCACAGGCCGCGCAGCACCAACGGGTCCGGTGCCTCGACCTCGAAGGCGACATGAGCCTCGTGCTGTCGCTCCCGCTCGTGCGCGGCGACCGTTTCGAGGTCCGACCCGGGCGGCACGGTCAGCGCGAACAGCTCGACCATGCGCCGTACCCCGTCCGCGCACTCCACCGCTGGGCGCAGCACGCCGATGTCGAGCTCCGCCGCACTCCGCTTGTGCCGTACGGCGAGACGCTCGCGCACGACGACGCTCGGCCGCTGCGGCGCGTCCGCGACAAGCCCGCAGTCGGCGAGCGTGGCGTCCAGCGCCGCCTGGTCGGGCGGGAAGACGAGCAGCGCCGCGTGCGAGAACGCGCAGCGCTCCACCAGGCTCCGCAACTCCGGGCCGTCGAGCCCGGGAAGCACCAGCCGGAGCAGCGTGGCGGTGTCCTGTTCCTTGACGAAGTCGACCGTCTCGCGCAGGCGGGACGTGTCGCCCGCCAATGCCGTGATCATTACGGGGAGATCCTCATTCCGGGGTTCGGACGCACGCGTACGGATGTACGCATGGGGAGACGGGGAGATACGCATGTGGATGCACGCCGGTGTTGTGCGCCGGTGGATTTGCGCCGGCGTGTGCGCTCCGATGGACGTGCGTATACGCGTACATGTGCACGCATCGCACATGTACGCGGGTGCGGGGCTTGTTGGCGTGTCCGTGGGAGGGGGCTGAGCTTGTGGGTGCTGGGCCGGCCGTGGGTTACACGCCGACGTAGTGCTCGGCGAACCAGTCCTGGTGGCTGCGCGAGGTGCGCAGCGAGGTGAGACGGGAGCGGCGCAGGGAGTTGTGGAACAGCGACTCGCCGTCCGCGCCGGAGGGGCCGTGCAGCAGCCCGATCATCCAGTGCGAGAACTCCTGCGCCCGCCAGATGTGGGCCAGACACCGCGCCGAGTAGGCGTCGAGGCCCTCGGGGTTCCCGGCGGTGAGGTCGTCGATCAGGGCGCGGGCCAGGAGCGACGCTTCCAGGACCGCGAGATTGGCGCCCTTCGCGGCGGACGGGCTGATCAGACCGGCGGCGTCGCCCGCGAGGAACAGCGCGCCGTGGCGCAGTGGTTCGAGCACGTCGGACTCCAGGTCCACGACGGCCCGCTGCACGACGCGCCCGCGGCGCAGCGGGCCGTACTCCCGCGCCCGCATCCGCAGCTCCAGCTCGTCCCAGATCCGGTCCTCGGACCAGTCCTCGGCCTGGGTCCCGCGCTCGCACTGCAGGTAGTAGCGGGTGACCTCGCTGGTGCGGGCCATGTGCCCGGCGAACCCGCGCGCGTGGACCGCGTAGCCGACGGCGTCCAGACTGGGCGGCGCCTCGGCGAGCAGACCGAGCCAGGTGACGCCGTGATCGCGGTGGTGGCGGACCGTGCCGGCCGACAGTGAACGCCGGGCGGCGCCGTGCCGCCCGTCGCAGCCGGCCACGTACCGCGCCCGCCACAGGCCGGGCCGCCCGTCGGCCTCACGCACGGCCACCTCGGGCCGCTCGCTGTCGGCGCCGCGTACGGCGGTGGCCTCGGTGCCGAACCGGATCTGTCCGCCGCGTTCCAGGAACCGCGCCAACAGGTCGGTCACCAGCTCCTGTTGGGGGTAGACGGTGTGCTGTTCCCCCTGTCCGAGCCCGCTGTAGTCCAGCCGGAAACGGCCGTCCTCGGTACGGAACTCACAGGTGCTGTGGGGCTGCCCGCGCCGGCGCAGCCCCTCGGCGAGGCCGTGCCGCTCCAGGATCCGCACGGTGCCCGCGGCCAGGAACCCGGCACGCGCCCGCGTCTCCACGTACGCGCGCTCGGCCCGTTCCAGGACGACGCAGTCGACCCCCTGGTCCACCAGGATGTTGCCGAGCACCAGGCCGGCGGGTCCGGCCCCAAGGACGATCACACCGGTCACGTGGTCGACCGGTCGCCGCCGGCCCTTCCCGTCTGTCACGGAACAAGATACTAAATAGCCTAAAATCTTTGATCGCACAGAATCACCCGAATGCCCGCCTCGAACGGTAAGTCGAACGCAGGGACGCCACCCGGTTCCGCTGGGCCGTGGCCACACGGAAAATGCCTCGGGGGCCCCAGAGCACCAGGCATCAGCGTCTGACACCCGGCACCCTCGCCCGGGAGGACTCCTCGCGCTATTCGGCGGGCGAGATCCGCCAGGTGTCGTGGCGTACGTCGAGCGTCGCGGTGAGGTCGGCCCGCTCCGGGAACGAGACTCCCAGCCGCCACGGGCCCGGCAGGGCAGCCAGCCTGACGGTGACCAGATCCTTGGTGACGTCGCCCAGGGCCCCGATCCAATGAGGTGCGGTGGCGATCAGCTGCTCGGGCAGCCAGGGTCCGGGCTCGGGAACGCGCGACAGAGGCTCCTCGGCGAGTTCGGCATGTTCGGTGAGTTCAGCGAGGGCGGAGCCGGCCAGCAAGGTCAGCAGCCGTGCCAGGACCGCGGCCGGCAGGGCGGGGTCGCGGGTCTCCAACAACACGTAGCGGTCGTCGTGGCCCGAGAACCAGACCCGGGAGTCTCCCAGGCGACTCAGGAGCGGCTCGTCAATGCCGGTCGTGCCGAGCACGAGGGCGAGCTCGTCGAGCTGCTCCGGGGTCACGTCGGCGGGCACGTCGATCAGCGTCAGCTCGTACGGCGACCACGTGCCGTCGAGGAGACGGGGCAGGAGGTCGCGGTCCAGCACCAAAACCTCCTCCGCGAGTCCGTTCGTGCCGGCCGCCCAGGATCCGAGGGGGTGGACCGTGCACGGCACGCCGAGGTCGGCCGCGATCAGCGAGGGCCGCAGCGGATGCCAGTCCTCGTCCAGGTAGGAGTTGGTCTCCAACGACACCACCGCGACCGCGTCGTTCGCCACGGACACGAGCAGGTCGGCCAGCTCGCCCGCCTGGGCCGCGCCGCAGCTCACCCGCCACAGCCCCTCGACTTCGCGCACGCTGAAGCTCAACGGGACCGGCCGGCACTCCATGCCGACCCTGTTCACGTTGAACGCGCCCTGCTTGCCTGACCTGACCTCCGTCAATGCCCCACCCCCGAGAACCCGCCGAACGCCACTGTCCAGCCCGCACGCGTCAATCATCGCCGGTCAGCGGCGCGGGTGGTCCGCTCGCTCAGTGTCGGCGGGTGCCCTGCATTCGACCGACGAGGGCCGAGGCCTGTTCCGGGTGCTCCTCCAGCCACGTACCGAAGTGTTCCTGGACTGCTTGCCCCACGCAGGTCCGTACCTGTGGGTTGCCCAATACGCCGCGGGTGGAGCCTTCGAATTCGGGATGGTCCAGCTTCACCGACACGACGGCTGTCAGTCCCTCGCCGATCCGATCGGCGTCGAGCCCGGGTTCCGTATCTGTCAGCAGCCGCTCACGCGCGTACGCGTTGACCGCCGCCACCACCCCGTCGCGGAAACCCAGTTCGTGCGTGCCCCCGGCAGTGGGCCGGCTGTTGGCGAAGCTACGGAGCCGCTCCTCATGAGAGTCACACCAACGCAGGGCCACCTCCACCGTTCCCGCCATCCTCGGGTCCTCAAGCTCGAAGGCGATGGTCTCCGTGAGGACAGGCGCCGCTGTCCCGGTGTCGAGGAAGGCGACGAAGTCCCGGGCACCGCCCGGGAACCGGAACCGGGCCGACCGGGACTCGTCCGGCCGACGCCGGTCGATGAGCGAGATGTCCAACGCCCGGTTCAGAAAGGCCAGTTCCCTGAAGCGCGCCGCCAGTGCGTCGAACGAGAATTCGCCAGTTTCGAAGATGTCGGTGTCGGGCCAGAAGGCGATGGTCGTCCCGCTGCCGGTTGCTGTACCCGCCTCACTGAGCTCGGTGACGGCCACGCCGCGCGCATACTCCTGAACCCAGCGGACACCCTCGCGCCGCACCTCGGCCGTCATCCGGCGCGACAGGGCGTTGACGACGAAGGGCCCCACACCGAAGGGGCTGAGCGCCACGTCATGGCGGCCGCTGGGTCCTGTTGCTGCTTGTATCTGGGTCAGCAGGGCCTCGAGTTCGGGACCACCAGTGCCTCCCGCCTCGTCGATTGGTGTTTCTGGCCCGTCATCGGCGACACGCACGCCGCCGTCGGGCGTGAGAGTGACCTCGACGGAGCTGGCACGGCCTGCCAGCAACTCGTTCACCGCCCGGTCGGCGACCTCGAACACCATGTTGAGCAGCCCACGCTCACCCGACGAGCCGATGTACATGCCGGGCCGCTTCCGGACGGCCTCCCACCCCTCCAGTAGCTGGATGTGGCTGGCGTCGTACTCGGCGAATTCCTCACTCACGATGTCCCCTCCCACTGGTGCCCCGCAGAACACCCCCAGCGTAGGCGAGTTCATAGAAAACACCAGGTCAGAGGCTCTTTACCGAGGGGCTGGGCGGGTGACTGAGCGCCTACCCGGAGGCTGCCGACCAGGGGGTCGCGAACTGTGCCCAGAGCCCCGCCCGGGGGTCGCCGGGGCCGCGTACGCCCCCATCCTGATCGGCCGCGAAGTCCCCGATTTCTCTGCGCGTGGGGGCCGACCTGCCCTGCTGCCGCAGAGGCCCCCCTTTCCCCGGCCGGCGCCTTCGACACGGTTGACGCCTACGATCTCATCGCGTCGGAGATGGACTTGACCCCGCCGTGCGCGGTGAGGCCGCCGTCCACGGGGATCTCCGTGCCGGTGATGAAGGAGGACGCGTCGGAGAGGAGGAAGACGACGAGGGGGGCTATGTCGTCGACGGTGCCGCTGCGGCCGAGTGGTGTCTCACGGAACATCGCCTCTCGGAACTCCGGGGTGGCGGCCGCGGTCATCTCCGTCTCGATGTAGCCCGGGTGCACCGTGTTGACCCGGATGCCTCGCGGCCCCAACTCCGTTGCCGCGATCTTCGACACCCCGCGCAGTGCCCACTTGCTGGCCGTGTACGCCACCGGGTAGTACGCGGTGAGCGCGGCGGAGGATCCGACGTTCACGATCGACGAACCCGGCGGCATCAGGGGCGTGAGGTGCTGGATGCCGAGCAGCGGCCCGGTGGTGTTCACCGACTGCACGTAGGCGAAGTCCTCCGGGCGGACCGTGCCGAGCCGGTCCCGCTGGATGACACCGGCGTTGTTGACCAGCCCGTGGATGTGCCCGTACGTCTCACGGAGTTCGGCGGCCAGAGCCGCCCAGTCGGCCTCGTCGGAGACGTCCAGCTTCCGGCAGTCCTCAACTCCGTCCGGGTGTACGTCGGTTGCGATCACCGTGGCTCCGGCTCGGGCCAACGCCCGTGCCTCGGCGGCACCTTGACCTCGGGCCGCGCCGGTTATCACGACGACCTTGCCGGTGAGGGAGTGGAGCTGGTCGGAGATGCGGGGCGACCGGTCGCTCCCGGGTGTGCTCGTCATGGCGGACAAGGTAGCCGCCGGGGGTAAGAGCAGCGGCTGTTGGCCCGGTCCCGGTCGCCCTCGCCTTTGCCTCACGCGTCCTCCGTACGGATGCGATATCCGCGGTGCGGGTGCAAAGTGGGAGAGAGCTGTGCAGAACCTTCCTGGAGCCGAGCGTCCCGTCTGTGAACAGCGGCAGCCGTAAGCCCGTTCACCGGTAGACGCACACGCACACCCATACGCGTAGGCACACCCATCGCCAGTGAGATCCGAGCGACAGACGCTCTCCACAACGGCTACCGCCCACCCGACCCGTTGCCCGAGCCAACGGAAGGATCCCTCATGTTCGTCGAAGCGAAGGACCACTGGGTCAAGCACAAGTCGACCTTGGACGCCAACAAGGACGAACTGGTCGAGCTCTTCGTACGCGAACGCGACGGCTCCTCCGGTCCCCCCGCGAACCGCAAGGTCGTCCTCATGCTGCACGGCAGAAGCGTGCCGGTGCTGGCCGGCTACGACTTCCAGCACACCACGTACAGCTGGGCCCAGGCGCTCGCCCAGGACGGGTACGACGTCTTCATGATGGACCTCCAGGGCTCGGGCCGGTCGCCGCGCCCCCGCATGGAGGACCCGTGCAACGTCAATCCCAAGCAGCAGGCCGATATCTCTCCCCCGCTTGCGTACCCGCCCGCGCGCACCGCGACCTACCCCTACGTACTGAGCAACTCCCAGACCGACCAAGACGAGTTGGGCACGGTGGTCGACTACATCCGGAGCCTGCGCAACGTCTACAAGGTCGCGTTCATCGGCTGGTCGGCGGCCGCGTTCGCGATGGGACCGTACGCGATCAAGAATCCGGGGAAGGTGGAGAGCCTGTTCCTGCTCGCGCCGATCTTCCCGCCCGCCGGTCTCGCCGTCCCTCCGCCGCTGCCGGTGTCCGGCTTCCCCACCCACGTCTTCACGTACGCCGGCTTCGACAGTGCCTGGGCCAAAGAGGTGCCGGTGACCTGTACGAGCCAGCGTGAACCCGGCATCCTCGACTTCGTTTGGGAAGCCCTCATGGAAAACGACCCGATCGGCCGCACCTGGGGCAAGCTGCAGCCGAACGGCAAGCCGGCGGGAGCCAACCGGTACCGGAACTTCGTGTCGGGGGGCTGGAACAAGGACACCGCGGGCCAGGATGGCGTCCTGGGCGGAAGCGTGCCCGTGCTGATCATTCACGGCGAGAACGACACGACCGCCAACACAACACCGCCCGTCCCCGGTTCCCCGCTCGACTTCCACGTCCCCGCGCTCTATGACGCCATCACGGGGGCTCACAAGATCCTGGTCACGGCGAAGTGCGCCGGCCACTCGATGCCCTGGGAGGGGCAGCACATCCACCTGCACGACCTGTCGAAGCGCTGGCTCAAGCACCTCAAGGTCAACGGCAAGACCCAGGGCCGCTTCGACATGGCGGTGAACGGTGCCATCACCCCATAGCCGTACCCCCTCGGTCGCCGGCTATCGCCGGGTGAAGGTGCCGAGGCCGCTCGTGTCGAGGTTCTCGACCCGGACCTTGTCGGCGCGTTTGTCGGCCCCGACGGTGAAGGTCACTCCGGACAGGCCGACGGCGTTCTCGCCCGTGGTGGCGTAGCTGAAGGTGTCGCCGTCGTAGTGCCGCAGGGTGAACTTCTGCTTCTTCGGCCCCAGTTGCATCACGAGGTCGTCGCCCTGGGCGCTCACGCTCATCGGCCCGTAGAAGTCGTTGGCGTACGTTCCGGTGTAGGCCCCGTTCGCCCGGGCCGATGCGGGCCGGCCCGGAGGCTTGCTGTAGTCGGTCTCGGAACGCTCGCCCGCAGCCGCCTGTTTGATGATCGGGCCGAGGAACGTCAGCCAGTCGACAGTGGGCTCGCCCGTCTCCGCGATGTCGAGGAACGTGGTGGCGATAGCCTCCGGTACGCCGATGGGCTCGCCGTTGGTGAGGACGACGATGCCGAGGTTCTCCAGGGGCAGCAGCGTCACGTTGGTGGCCGCGCCCATCGCGAAGGCCCCGGAGTGGCCCAGCTTCAGCCGGCCCTCGTCGTCGTAACCGACGTTCCAGCCAAGCCCGTAGAACCCGGCCCTGCCCGCCGGCGTGTGCGGTGGCCCAGAGACGATGTGCGGCAGGTGGGTCGTGTCCAGGGCGGCGCCGTCGACGACCTGCCGTCCCTCGAACTCCCCGTTGCCGAGCTGCAGTCGCAGCCACTTCGTCATGTCCCGGACGGTGGAACTGGCCCCGCCCGCCGGGCTCTGCGCGTCCGCGTCCCGTACGAACTCGGCCCGCCAGGTGCCGCCCTGCTTCACATGGGTGACGGCCTTGTTCGCGGCCTTCTCGTAGTCGGCGAAGGACGAGCTGGTGGAGTCCATGCCGAGCGGCCGGTACAGCTTGTCGGCGGACAGCTTCTCCCAGCTGGTGCCCGCCGCCCGCGCGACGGCCTCCGCGGCCTCGGTCAGCCCGAAGTTGGTGTACGCGTAGCTGGCCCGGAACGGATCCAGGGGTTCGTACCGCAGATGTTCGAGGATGTACGAGCGGTCGTAGCCGAGGTCCTCAAGGATGTCCCCGGCGTGGTCGGGCAGCCCGCTGCGGTGCGAGAACAGGTCGGCGAGCGTGACGTGGCCGGTGACCCAGGGATCCTTGAGGGCGAAGCCGGGACTGTGCTTGACCACCGGGTCGTCCCAGCCGACGGTCTTGTCACCCACGGTGGCGGCGACCACCGTCGACGCCACCGGCTTGGAGACCGAGGCGAGCTGGAAGACGGTGTCGGGCCCGACCCGGCCCTTCGAGCCGGCCTTTCGCTCCCCGAAGCCCTTCAGGTACAGCACCTTGTCGTCATGGACCACACCGACGGCGACCCCCGGCACACCGGTCCTGCGCATGACGTCCCGTACGACGCCGTCGAGCCGTTCCACCGCGGCGTCGACCTGGGCCCGGGTGATCCTCGGCGGCGGCTGGGCCGGCGGGGCGGTGGGCAGCGGCGACGTGCGCGCGGCCGCCCTACGGACGGTGGCGGAGGTGTCGGCACCCGTATCGGTACCCGTACCAGTACAGCCGCCGCAGGTCAGGGCCGCGATCAGGCCCAGTATCGCAGCGGAGCGAAGGCGCCAAGCGGGCGCGTGATCAAGGCAGGACATGCTTCTCAGTGAAGGCCCTGCCCCGGCACGTGTCGCATCGACGAGCCATTCGGGGCACCCGCCCGCCCGCGTCTTCACGATCCAGTGCGAGTACCGAACGTGCCGAACGTGCCGAACGAGTGGACTCGCCGGTACGCGATCACGAGGGGCCCTTCGCGACGGGTCACCGATGGTGATGTTGCCGTCCGAGCCCAAGCCCGGACCCGATCCCGAACCCGAGCCCGTGACCGGAAGAGGCACCCCCAGATGCGACGTACCCCCCACCGCCGGATGCTCGCCGCGACCCTGTTCGCGGCCTGCGCAGCCCTGATCCCGACGGCAGCGGCTCCCGCCGCGGCCGTCCAGTCCGCGAGGGCCGACGACCACGACCGCCACGACCTGCACACCCGGCACCACCTGGACGACTGCCCGCCGGGCGGTCTCGGCCCCGAGGTGACCGCCCGCCTGGACAAGGCGATCGAGGACGTCCGACGCCAGGCCGACATCCCCGGTGTCGTCGTCGGCCTGTGGATGCCCGGCAAGGGCAGCTACGTCCGCGCGACCGGAGTCGCCGACACCGCCACCCGCCGGCCGATGACCGCCGACTCCTACGTACGGATCGGCAGCGAGACCAAGACCTTCACGGTCACCGCGCTGCTCGAACTCGTCGACGACCACCGGATCCGCCTGGACGACCCCATCTCCCGCTACGTCCACGGCGTACCGAACGGTCACCGGATCACCCTGCGCCACCTGGCCGAGATGCGCAGCGGCCTGTTCCCCTACAGCGCCGACCCGGACTTCGCCCATGACCTGCTGAGCGACCCGCAGCGCTCCTTCACCCCGCGGGAAGTCCTCGCGTACGGCTTCCGGCACCCGAACACCTTCGCGCCCGGGACGCAGTTCCAGTACTCCAACTCCAACCTCATCCTCCTCGGCCTGGTGATCGAGAAGGTCAGCGGTCAGCGGCTCGCAGACTTCATCGACGCGCGGGTGCTGCACCCGGCTCGGCTGCACGACACGCTGTTCCCGCAGGGCGCCGAGTTCCCCGAGCCGCATCCGCGCGGCTACACGAACCAGACGCTGACCGGCGCGGTCGCCGACGCCACGGACTGGAACCCGAGTTGGGCCTGGGCGGCCGGCGCGATGATCTCCAACCTGCACGACCTGCGCCGCTGGGCACCCATCGTCGCCACCGGGACTCTGCTCACCCCCCAGACCCAGGCCGAACGCCTCAAGACCCTGCCGACCGGCCACCCCGGCCTCAGCTACGGCCTCGGCATCTTCAACGCCAACGGCTGGATCGGCCACAACGGCTCCATCCCGGGCTACGAGACGGTGACGGTCTATCTGCCGTCGCAGAAGGCCACCCTGGTCATCATGATCAACACGGACATCACGAGCGGGGGCCAGGAGCCGTCCACGCTGTTGGCGCGGGCGGTTACCGGGGTTGTTACGCCGGGGAATGTGTACGACGGGGCGGTTGCGGCGCGGTAGGGGTGGGGGTGGGGCGCGGTGGGCCGGTGCCGGGTGGCCGGTGCCGGGTCACTGGTGGCTGGTGGCTGGTGAGGTGGAACCGGGTGCCGCTCATCGCCCCTCGCCCTGAACCCCGTCGGCACGCCAGTCCGCGTGCCCATCGGACCCGACGCCGAGGGTGACGCCGGACAGCGCGACGGTGTTCGAGCTCGATGCATGTCCCGCCAACCTGACCGGCGTGGCGGTCAACTCGCCGATGAGCTGGGCGAATTCGCTGCGCTGGCGGGCGGTCAGGGTGGCGTAGAGCGGTGCCTGCAACTCTGTGGTGAGGCGTTCGGCGCGCTGCCATCGAGGGAGCAGGGTCGCGGCTACGGGGTGCGGTGGCTCCCAGCCATAGTGGGCCGCCTGCTCGGCGCCGAGGTTGATGACCATGGCCTCCTGGGCGGTCAGCCCGCACAGGCGCACGGCAGCCAGGTGGCAGGCGCCTCGATGCTCTCGTAGCACGTGCACGCGCTGCATGGCCGCGCCGACCGGGTCCTCGCCGGGGTACGGCTGCGCGCGCCAGCCTGCGAACAAGGGCAGGGCGTCCGCGTCGGCGGCGTCGATCAGTTGCTGCGCCAGCCGGTTGAAGTGCTCCACGTCGACGTCGCCGGGGATGTGAGCGCGCCCCCACTGCCCGATGGCCTGGGCGTAGCAGGCGGCGGCATCCCCGGCCGGCATCACGGCCCGTCCCGCCAGCCAGCCCGGGGAAACCAGACCGGGGCCGAGGAACCCCTGGACCGCCTGGACCACGGCGACCGGCACTTCGCCGAGCACCCCGAACCGGCCCCGGCAGTAGAACCCGCGCCCTGGCGGAAACCCGGCGCGCAGGCCTACGGCGCTGGTTGCCTCGTCGGACATGAACTCGTCACCGAAGTCATGGATGGGCCGGGCCACGACATTGATGCAGTCGAAGATCTCCATGGACCAAAGGTCACGCACCAGAACCCAATAGGACAAGGAGATGTTTCCTCCTCCAACCCTTTAGATAACCTATCGAGTCATGTTGGACATCCGCCGCCTGCACATGCTCAAGACCGTCGTCGCACGCGGCTCCATCGCCGCGGCCGCGCAGTCACTGGCCCTGTCCGCCGGGGCCGTCTCCCAACAGCTGACCGCACTACGGCGTGAACTCGGGGTCGACCTACTACGCCCCGACGGACGCACGGTGGCGCTGACCGAGGCGGGCCGAGTGCTCGTCGAACACGCCGACCGCATCTTCGACGCCGTACGGGAGGCCGAGAGCGCCGTCGCCGCTGCCAGGGGCACGGTCGGCGACACCGTCACCTTCGCCGCGCTGCCGTCGACAGTCGCCCGCATCGTGGCCCCCGCCCTGACCGCACTGGCCGTACAGCACCCCCAGCTCACCGTCACCTGCCTGATCACCGATCAGGCGCAGCTACGGGAACTCCCGCTCGGCACCGTCGATGTCGTGCTCGGCCAGCGGTACCACCACCTGCCCGACGCCACGCCCCGGGGCGTCGTCACCCACCGGCTGCTCGACGATCCCCTGCTGATCGTCACCGCGACGGACCACCCCGGCGAACGCCCCGTATCCCTCCGGGACCTGACCACCCACCGCCTGGTCGTACCGCCCCCGACGACGGACTGCGGACAAGCCATCCAACACGCCTTTCACCAGGCCGGTTTCACACCGTCGACGCCCTACGTCACCGCCGACATCACGGCCCAACTCACCCTCGCCCGCGCCGGCCTCGCCACGGCACTCATCCCCCGGACGGCCATCGACCCGACCACACCGGGAATCCACACGTCCCCCATCGAGGACCACCCGATCCACCGCCAACTGTTCGCCGCAACCCGCCACACGGACACCACGAACCCCACGACCACCGCGATGGTCGCGGCGCTGCGCTCGGCTGTAGGTCTTTCCATGTCCCAGACCCCGCCCCAGACCCAGACCCGGGCTCATAACTTGGCCCAGGCCTAGGAAACGCCGTCGAGCGGCCGGAGGAAGCGGCGTTCATACCGCTTGATGCAACGCGTACGCCGAGCCGACTCGAACGCCTCCTGACACTCCGGGTCAGACACGCTGTCGGTGCGGTACTGCTCGTAGGCGGCGAAACTGGGAAACGAGAAGAGGGCGTAGGCGATGTCACTGTCGCCCTCACTGGGCAGGAAGTAGCCGTGATGGGTCCCACCGAACCGGTTGACGAGGCCGACCCAGCGGCGCCCGTAGTCCTCGAAGTCGTCGATCTTGTCGGCGTCAATCTCGTACTTCAGGTGAATGGTGATCATGCGTACATGATGCGGCGAGGCCTCAGGGGGCGGTCTGGTGGTCAGACCGGACCGCGTCGGAGACAGACTTACGGGCTGACCCGCAATACAGCCCCTTCAGAGCGTCGAACATCTCCTACCGACGGAAAGGATCTCTGCCGGGCCCGCCGTCAGCGTCTTTTCACCAGTCCGCACAATGCGCGATCATCAGCGGCGGCCTCACTCGTCTCAGCGCCGTCTGCGGTGCCAGCGAGGTCCGGGGCTGTGCCTGAGGTCGGCAGCCCTGGGCCCTGGGGCGGGAAGAATCCGATCTTCATGCCTGTTCGGCATCAACAGTGAACAAACCCGGAGTGCTGAACAGAAGGGTGGGGCTGTGTCGGCAACGTTCAACGAGGGGACTGCCCGCGTCTGGTCTACGAGGTGAGTTCGTCCACCACCGGCCGGGCGATCGTCGAGATCCGGCCTACCACCGTCCCCAACCAACCCGGGCTGCGACTGCGCACCTTGGAGGACGTGTTCACCTACGCCGAGGCCACAGACCCACTCGCCGCAAGGCGAGCACCGAACTCGTTCTCGTCCGCGCGACGGCCTGCTGAATCGCCCAACCAGCCGACAGACAAGGGCAGCGCGTCTGCTTCGCCAGCGTCGATCAGTTGCTGCGCCAGCCGGGATGAAGCTCAAGCTCAGAGCAGGTGGCAAACCCACGGTGGGCAGCACGGTGACCCCCGACGGCGAGCTTCGCCTGTCCACAGCCGTCTTACAGACCGTCTCAACCAACAGAACGCCTCCTGCCTGCGAGCCTTCATTCCCACTGGTCAGAGACTCCTCTTGCACAGATCGCCTGCTGATACCTATGTACAGCCTGGTAAGTGCGAGACTCTTGGTTCGGAGCGACCGACGACGACGCGGACTCTCCTCAGCACGATGGCTAAATCTAGAAGGAGCGGCATGCCCCCCAGCGGCCAGAAGCGACCGCAGTTCACCACGCCACTGACCTCGATCGAGATCTGTGCGGGAGCCGGCGGTCAAGCCGTGGGGCTGCACAATGCCGGATTTGATCACTTGGCACTTGTCGAGTGGGACCAACATGCGGTCAGCACTCTGCGGGCCAACGTTGGACGCTGGCCGGGGTGGACACCCCAAAAGGCCCGGGATCTCGCTCCGATGGACGTCAACGACTTTCTTGCATCGGATGTACGCAAGGCCCTCGACCTCAAGGGCGACACTCTCGACCTCTTCGCAGGCGGAGTTCCCTGCCCCCCATTTTCACTAGCCGGGAAAAGGTTGGGAGCGGACGACGAGCGTGACCTTTTCCCAGCCGCGCTGAGCATCATTGAAGAACTGACCCCAAAAGCGATCATGATCGAAAACGTCCGAGGCATCCTTGAGCCTCCGGAGGTTTTCATCGAATATCGAGCCAATATTCTCGATCGATTGCGCCGTGCTGGCTACACAATCCCCTCTATTGATACGTCACTTTCTGCAGCAGCTCAGGACCTTGAGATGCGCAAGGTTTGGCGTCGACTCGACGCGAAGGATTTCGGTGTCCCTCAACTGCGCCCCAGAGCCATCCTGGTCGCGATCCGCGAGGACTACTCAAAGCCCGGCGTAAATGAATTCAGCTGGCCGGTGGGAATCAGGGACGACGAAGCAACCGTCGCTGAGACTCTCCGAAAGACCATGCGGGAGCGGTGCCGCCAGTACTGGGACAAGAACAAGCGGGGCGAGTTGGCCAAGCCTGGCGAGCGGACGGGGGAGGATGTCTACAACGACTGGCTTGACGCCGCTCAGAAGTCCGTAGCCGCTGGGCGTGGCGTAGCCCCCACCTTGGTAGGTGGGTCCAGGAAACATGGCGGCGCCGACCTCGGGCCCACCCGAGCGAAGAGGGCCTGGGAAGCTATGGGAGTTGACGCCATGGGGGTGGCCAACGATCCGGACACATGCGACCCGGAGCGGGACCTGTTCAGGGAGAACGGCCCTATGCTCACCGTTGAGCAAGCCGCCATGATCCAGGGGTTTCCGCGGGACTGGCGGTTCCAGGGGAAAAAGACTGCAAGGTACCGACAGGTAGGCAACGCTTTTCCGCCACCAGTTGCCGAAGCTGTCGGCCGCTCAATCGCCGCGGTTCTACGACCAGATCACCGGGAAGAACTCCTCCGCGAATACAGCATCGATTCCTCAGGCACCGCCGCCTTGGATGACAGGCCACATCAGCTGGAAATCTCAGTTTCATCGGGAACCGCTCACGCTCCGGCGCGCCAGGACCATCTCGGCAATCTTGTCGGCACAAATCACTGACGGCTCGTGCTCCCAGAAACGGAGCACAAGCCAGCCCGCCTCAACGAGCCGATGATCTGTATCCCGGTCCCGCTTCACATTACGCACTACCTTCTCTGACCAATAGCCGGAGTTCGTTCTAGGCGGCACATAGTGTTCAGGGCATCCGTGCCAGTAGCAGCCGTCTATAAATACCGCCACCTTTGCCGGACGGAATACCAGGTCGGCCGTCCGGCGAAGGTCAGGCAGGGGACGTGCTGCCACCCGGTAGCGGAGCCCTCGGGCGTGCACCAGACGCCGGATCAGCCATTCCGGCTTTGTATCGCGGCTGCGGATCGCCTGCATGTTGCGGCGGCGGGCGGCGGACGAAGCCCAGGAACCTTCCGGGGCTGTCCAATCGGCTTCGGAGGACACAAGGCGAGCGTAGTGCGCCGCGTCCGCCGTACGCAGCCCTTACCGGTTGCCCCCCAGGTGGCTCAGCAGCGCTTCGATGTCGCTCGGCGCCAGACCGGCCGCCACCGCCGGCTCCTCCTCCAGGTCAGCAAGTTGCTGGACCGTGGGATCGTCCAGGATCTGCCCCATGAAGGTCAGTTTCTGCTCCAGCCGTGCGGCTACAACTTCGTCGATTGAGTTGCGCACCGCGAGAACCGTGACCCGCGTTTCGGTGTCGGGCGCGAGCCCAAGACGGTGGATACGGTCCAGGCTCTGCAGGAACCGCCCGGCCATGAAGTCACGGTCCACGTAGACCGCGTCATGACAGACGTGGTGCAGGCTGATGCCCTCGCCCAAGGTTGCCGGATTGGAGATGAGCACCATACAGGCCGGGTCTTCCCGGAACCGACGGAGCTGTTCCTCCCGGTCGGGGGTTCCCCCGTAAACCACAGCCGGGCTGAACTTCTCCAGCATGTGCTCCAGCGTCGTCAGACTTCGGACGAACGTCGTCCAGACCAGCGTCTTACGACCTACCGCCGCGTTCGCGGCGATTATCGCAACGGCTTCCTTGTACTTCGGTGACAGCTCGTAATCAGGAAGATTCTGCAAGTTCGAGTACAGGGAGCCCCCCGGGGGTGGTTCCAACGGAGGCAACTGATAGGCCAGCGGCTCGTACTTGGTAGCTCCCTCCAAGAGCAGGGCCGGGCTCGTCGCGGCCATGAGGAGCCGCAGAGCCGTCTTGCCAAGCGCGCTGAGATCCTCCCTGGCCGCGCCGTTGCTCATCCCACTGACCAGGGAGCTATAGATCTCGTCATGCAGAGGCGGCATGTCCACGTAGCGGATACTCAGGTCGACAGGAGGCAGACCGAGTTCCTGCTTGGTCGTCCGCGTGAACAACGGCCGCAGCACCGTACTTGCATGGCGCAGGTCTCCCCCAGCCACGGCACGCACAACGGTCTGCTGTCCGTGGCCAGGCCACACGAAGCCCAAGAGGTTTTCCAGATCCTTGGAACCGTTGGGAGCCGGCGTACCCGTGAGAATCAGGCGCCGGTCCGCATGCGGCCCGAGAGCCATGCACGCGGCACCGTAGGTGCCCCGGGATCCAAGCTTCATCCGGTGCGCCTCATCCAGAATGATCATGGAGGGCTGAGCTGCCAGCCAAGAAGTCAGCATCGACAGTGAACGGTCCAGCCGTTCGTAATTGACAACGAGCACCTCCGCCCATTGGTCCAGAGACCCGTCCAAGACGTTGACGCGCAGCGCGTGCGTCAGACACTCCGCCGTCTCGAAACGCCATGAGTCGTAGGCCGACTTCGGGCAAACGACCAGGAGCCTCCGCGCATGGCCGGCGGCTTTCTGAGCCGCATACACAGCAAGCGCCACACGCGTCTTGCCGGCACCGGGCACGCTGAAGTTGGCACCGTGCTGGAGGGACAGCAGCTTCGCGATGTCCCTGCGCTGGAAGGCACTCAGCTCACCCTTCCAGTTGTCGCCAAGCAGGCTCAGAACATCGTCCGCGTCGACCTCGCCGGAGGACCTCGTGCCCGCCAGCCTGGTTTCGACGGTCCGCGCGTCCTGGAGGACACCAGTCGCCAGCTTCCTCAGGGCAGAAGACCACTCCACACCGGTGGGGTCGGACCAGTCACCAAGGATCTGTAGGTTGGCCAGGAAGTCATCAAGGGCAACAGAAGCGCTGAGCAGGCCGAGTTGGCCTCCCGTCCGGAAACGGGCGGCCAACTGGACCAAGTCCGGCTGATGGTGCTCTGTGGTCCGGAGCACGACACGCGTGTGTGTCTCGTCAAACCCAAGGTGCAGAGACGTTTCGCTCGACTCGTTCGTCACTGTCGGCCTTCCGTGGCGACGGCGTCCATCAGCCAGGCCACACCGTCGCCTGGATCCTGGAGACCGCGACTGGCCTGCTTGGCAAGCTTCAACAGGCTGCCACGGAGCTTGATCACCGCGTCATCGAAAGCTTCCTCATCAAGGCTGCGAGAGGTACGGGCCTGCACCAGATCACTCACGCACTGGTCGATGCTGGCGCACGCCTCCGCGAGCCGGGCCGGCGCGAGCTGCTTGCGCTTTCGCAGCCGCGCACTGCGGCCAGCGGCCTCGATGGCCTCATCGAAGGTCTTCTGTGCGTCGTCCAGAATGCTCTGGGCCTGTTCCTTCGCCTCGTTACCGAGATCGGCCTCGCTCCTACTGCGCACGACAGCGGCGGCACGCAGCAGACGGTCGTTGAGTGCCTTCATCTCAGCCACCGCGGACGAGGCGGGCGGCACCTCTACCCCGAGCCCAGGGATCATGACACCCGTCGGCTTGGTCTCAGAACGGTCCTCAATCGCCGGACCAGCAGAAAGCAGCTTCTGCTCCAGCCCTTCCTTGAGGAAGTCCTCGTTGATGTGCCGTACGTCGGTCTTGGAGAAGTTGAGCAGGATGGCGGCCAGACGCAGTTCCTTGAGAATGTCCGCCTGGTCGCGGTCAAGCGTTTCCAACTTCACATACAAGCGCTGAAGTTCCTTGAGTCGCTCCTGAGCGCCTTCCCAGTCGACCAGCCGGAGTCCGCCGCCGCGGGCGTCCTGGCTACGCTTGATCAGCTCGCGGATCGTGGCGAGGATCCAGCGTTCCTGGTGGTACGTCCGGACCTGGATCCGGAACTCCTTCGCGATCTGCTCGGGCGTACGCCCCAGGGCCGCCTGCTCCTCCATGGCGATGATGCGGTTGACGTAGGAGTAGTCACGCCGGTGGTCCCGGCGGAGCTGCAAAGACAGCTCCACGGCATTGATGTCTGCCCAGGTGAACGACTCGGGCAGCACGCCCACACGCATCGACTGCACGCCAAGCAGCTTCAGGGCGGCCGCCCGGGTGTTGCCGTTGACCACGATGCCCTGATGGGTGACCAGCCCGGGGTCGTTCTGGCCAAACTCTTCGAGGCTGTCCTTGAGGGCATCGAACTCGACATCGCGCAGATTGGTATCGGTCGGCGATGCCTGGAGCAGGAAGCGGAGGTAGGTCTGGCTCTCCTCGCTCCACGGGTTCTGGTCCAGCTCCACGTCCTTTGCGGCATCGTGGCTCCGCTGGGCCCGGATGCGGTGGGTACTGGGATTGAAGTAGAGCTTGCTGAGCGGAAGGTCGATCACGTCGACGTGCGCCTTCTGCTCGTTCCAGTCCACGGTCACCGTCTCGCGGGTGCCGCCCGCCGTCTGCGCTTCCGCGAGCTTCTTCTTGATCAGCTCACTCAGTTCGTCCGCCAGCGGCGGAGCGGGAAGTTCTCGCATCATTCTCCGGTCCGTCCTCTCCTAGTCGTTCGCGCCGGCGAGTGCATCCGCCACAGCCTTGCGGGAGGTCTCCGGGAGCGTCCGGTACTGGCCCCAGAGCTTGTCCACCAGACTCAGGGGGCGTCGGTCCGCACCAATCCAGGCGCTGAGAACCCGCTGCTCCATGGGTGACAGGGCAGCCGCCTGCTCCAGGAGGCGCCCCAGGTCGGCCTGCCGGCCCGAACTACCGACACCGCACCGCTTGCACTCGGTGACCAACTGGTAAGCGACACCGCCTCCAGGCTGGATCACCTGGCGGCGGGCGACGTTGAGCACGGCCTGCTCGATCCCCTCCTCGTACGCCTCACCGGCCGCGATCCCACACGTGCGGCACAGGTAACCGTCCTCGTCCAGCACCTTGGCGCGCTGAGCAGCAGTAAGGCTCGCCTTGTGCTTCGGCGCCTTCGACTTCCCAGGGATCCACACCTCCGCTCCCCGGGCAACGAACCGCTGTTCCTGCTGACGGAGCGTGGGGTCCTCACGGCTAGTCGAGATCTTCCAGTCGTGGTCACGCAGGTCGCGCATGCGCCGGTCGATCTGGGCGACGTCCGGGAACGCCTCGCGCAGTTCGGCCTTCGTGAAGATCTCGTCTTCTCCCACTTCCTGCACAAGCCACAGTGCGGCCCGAGCCATGCTCCCCATATTCGCGTCCCGCCAGGACGGCAGCGCCATTTGTCACTCCTGATGTCGAAAATCGCACGCATGTCAGCAAAGGCGCAGTATGCGTGCAGACGTAAGCCACACGGCAGCACAGACACCTTGGCCACCCCCCACTCCATGAGCGGCTGATCCACAGTGTTCCATCGAAAGCCGAAAACCAGTCCCCACTGGAACACTTGCGCAACAGGTAGCAAGAGCACAACTCGCCTTCCATCGTGCACAATTGGCCCGACCTGCGCCCTACGCGGCCACGATGTCGACAAAGCCCGTCAACGGCAGGCCGATTTGCGATGATTCGCTACGCATAGCCCGGAAAGCGATGTGAGTGATATGCCACGAGCTAGAGGGACTAATACTCCTTACCGCTGGACAGCGAAGAAGATCGGCAGTGACGTTCCGCCAGGGAAACGCGCGCTTGCTGCCGAACTGCAGAAACTCTGCCGCCTGCTGGCCTTGCAACCCGACGGCAGCGCTCCCACTCAGAAGCAGGCAGCCGACCGGCTGCACATCGGCGAGGCGTCACTGTCCAGATACTTGTGCGCCATTTACCTGCCGGACATGGGCATCGTCAGGCGTCTTCACATGCTCGCAAGCGCCGACGCGGGCAGCGCGGAGAAGGCGGGCATCACGCTCGCCCGCCTGGAGGAGTTGCACTTCACAGCCTCTGCCGAGCAATGCCGCAGTTGCGTGAGCTTGCGCGGCGAGTCGGAGGTGCTGCGGCAGCAGGCCAGCGAGACCGCCGCTGAACTCAGCGGCGCCCGGGTCGAACTCGGCACTATCGAGAAGGAGGCCGCAGCCTTGCGGGAGGGGGCTGCGGCCTTGAAGCATGAGGTGCAGGCACTGAAGGCCCGGGAAGGCCGCGCACTCAAGACCACTGCCAGACGCGCTATTCGGGCCGGCCAGCGGCAGCGTCTGACTGCACGGCGTGACGCAGCTCTGCTGCCGGTCCCCCCTCGGAGGGGGGACCGGCAGCAGAGCAATCCCGAGAAGAGAGCCGCACTTGGCGTCGCCCGTCAGGCCGAAGCCTTGCAGAACGGCGGCCGGCAAGAGGGAGCTCTGGCCCTACTGCGCCACTCCGCAGAAGTGCTCAGCCCTGTAGAGACAGCAACCCTCGTGTACGTCTTGCGGGAGGGCCAACTAGACGAACTAGCAGGCACGTTGATCCATATCTACGGACGGGACAACCCCAGTCTTGACGTAATGCAGGCTGCGGCCCAGCTCCACCAACACGGAGCACCGGACGATGCCGCCGCCCTCCTGCAAGCAGCCCTGTCGACTCGGACAGAGAGACCCTGAAACCAGGGCCAAATGAGCCGACGGTCAGGCAGCGGCAGCCGCCTCGGCTTCGTAATGCGTCTGGGCCCGGTCCAGGACATCATCTGGGTCTTGCCCCTGGGCGGCGGTCCAGTGCAGCAAGTCCGCGATCAGCTCAACCGCGGACTCCTCAAGAAGAACCGCCCTACTGCGCCCTTGCGCAGCCATGACCGGGCGTCCCGCCCGGTATCCCTCCAGTGCACCCAGAGCTCGTTCAACGCGCCGACATGCACCGCCCTGCTCAAGCAGGATTTCGCACCAGACGGCTTTGCCGGCCGCCATCAGCACCGTCCCCCAGTCCACTGCCAGACCTCCGATCAGATGCAGACCACGCCCGCACTCGTCCTGACAACCTCCAGCACTCAGCGACGGGGCCACACGGCTCTTATCGTGCACTTCCACCCTCAGGCGCTCGCCACGCCACTCAAGGATCAAGGTCGCCGCCACCCCTTCGCCGACATGCTTGATGACGTTCGTGGCCAGCTCCGTGACAAGCAACGCCACTTCCTCAGCAGCAACCGGCATCCCCCACTGGCCGAGCTGCGCGATGGCGGCTCTCCGGAGCAGTCGGACTTCCGCCGGCGCTGCCTCGAACGGCAGGACACAGCGCGGTCGGGATTCGGTGACTTCGCAGCCGAGCATGGAGACTTCTCTCTCCCTGGCCACGCACATGCTGCGCCTGCCGTATCCGTACGGCTGCATTGCGTAGCGGTCTGCGATCGAGCATGGCACAGAGAACTCTCACCATGTAACTTCTCACGGGAACCTATCGGGTGAATCTGGTAGTGGAGCGACTTCCACGCTGCCTAGCCTGGGCAGGTCCCCGGGCTTGCGCCCGGTCCAGCCCCAAGGAGCCGCATGTCCGCACGCACCACGACGCGACGCCGCCAACTCGGCGCGATGATGCGCAAGTTGCGCGCCAGAAAGGGACTGACCCTTGAGGAGGCCGGAAGGCTCGTAGACGTGTCCAAGGCAACGGTGAGCCGGTATGAAACCCAGGCCGGACCGGTCAAATGGATCGTGGTCGATGCGCTGTGCCGCGAGTACGGGGCTACTGAAGCCGAGCGAAACGCGGTTGTCGTCCTGGCGAAGGACGCCAAGCAGCAGGGCTGGTGGAGTTCATTCGCCGACTCCATCCCTGAGAGCATGAACTTGCTCCTCACTCTTGAGGACGAGGCCGTACGCGAGGATCACTTCTCCTGCGTCTACGTGCCGGGCCTCCTGCAGACTCGCGCATACAGCACAGCACTGCAGCGAGCCAATGAAGTACCTCTTGAACCAGCCGAGATCGATCGGCTTGTAGACATCCGAATGAAGCGCCAAGAGGTACTCGACCGTCCGAAGCCGCCGCGCCTGTGGGCGATCCTCGACGAGTCCGTGATCCGCCGCGTCGTCGGGTCCCCCGAGACCATGAAGCAGCAACTCGAACGGCTTCTTGAAGCGAACGAGTCTTCCAACATCACTCTCCAGGTACTGCCCTTCGCCAAGGGAGCGCACTCCGCAGCTCTCGGCAGCTTTGTGATCATCGGCGGCACCGAGCAAGCCCTTGATGTCGTCTATGTCGACTTCCACACGGGCTCCCTCTTCCTGGAGAAGGAGGAAGAACTAGAGCGATACCGGCTTGCGTTCGAGTACCTTCGCGCACAAGCGTTGGACATGGAAGCCTCCTCTTCCATGATCCATCGCGCCCGCAAGGAGCTCTAGATGCCCGCCGCTTCTCCGCTTGCCCCCAACTACGCCTGGTTCAAGTCGTCGCACAGCGGCGGCAACACGACTGAGTGCCTAGAGGCCGCTTTCTCCCCGTCTGCGGTTCTCATACGGGACTCCAAGCAACCGGAGCGCCGCCATGTCGTCGTACAGGCGCGGGCCTGGGCCGACTTCTTGACCGGCATGCATCGCGCTTGGTGAGGGCAGGGCTCAGCAACCGCTCCCCCGAAAGTCCGCAACCATGCCGGATAGTGGCGCCCGGCACAGCAGGCGTCGTCAGCGTCTACTGCGCCGCGCATCCCCCTTACCCTCCTCCAGCGCCGGCCGTTCCAGCTGCCGCCCTTCCTCGCTATCGCGCCAGGCAGCCCGCAGACGACGCAGTGCGGTGATGGCCTTCTCCGCCTTGGCCGACAAAGCAGGGATCTGGTCGAGGACATAGCCGACCACGAGGACTCCGCCCCAGACCACGGAGACCGCTGCAGTGGCCCAGCCAACCGTTTCCATCAGTACCGCCTGACCTCCCTGATCAGAACTTGCCGGACGCCGCCGGACGCTGACGGCCACCAGAATCGTTTCGCCGACGGTACAGTAGTTCGAGCCGTCGCCGCCACGGGGTACGGCGGCTCACATCTGACAAGGAGGAGACGATGACGGAAGAACGTCCCGTGCGGCGGTCGTCGAAGGTGAGGGTTGCCGAGTTTCTAGCCACAGTGGGCGAAGGCAACGTCTTCACAAAACTGCAGCTCTTTCAAGGCGTTCCAGGCGTCGCCCAAGCAGATCGCCGTATGCGCGACCTTCGTGAGCTGGGCTGGCAGATCGACAACTACAAGACAGATCCTCGCCTCCAGCCTGACGAATACCGGCTCACGGCAACCGGCATCCGCATCGACCTGGGAGAAAGGCCCAAGGAATCTCTACGTCCTCGGATCTCCGGCGCCCGCCGCCGCGAAGCTCTGGAAAGGGCCGATTTCGTCTGCCAGACCTGCGGCACCAGAGCTGGTGAAACCTACGCAGACGACGAGGACCAGAGGGCGACGCTCATCGTTCACCTCATCGACCCGGCCCAGCCGATTAGCACGGACCCCTCGAACCTTCGAGTGGAATGTCACCGATGCAACGCAGGAATCCGAGGCGCAGGCAGGGCATTGCCGACACTTGGCGAGGTGCTGACGCACGCGACCGCTCTCAGCAGCCGCGACAAGAAGCGTCGGCTGTACCGACTTATGCAGTCCGGGCGGCCAGAGCGCGACGAAGTCGACGTGGTTTTTGCCGAGTGGCTTCGCTTGGGGCGTGACGACAGGGTGGACGTCATGCTTAAGCTGGCGGGTTTGCTGATCGAGGAAGACTGATGCGGACCGTGAGCTGCACGGCGGCACTCCACCAACGCGTCCTGGACCGAAACCCGTAACCACCGCCCAGCGCCTACTCCTCCGAAGGCGTCCCGTCCGCCAAGATCCGGCGGAACCCCAGGTACTTGACGAGAGCCTCGGGCAGCAGCACAGACCCATCCGCCTGCTGGTGCTGTTCGAGTACGGCGGCCAGGGTGCGGCCGATGGGCAGGCCGGAACCGTTGACGGTGGCGGCCGGGGTGGGCCTGCCGTTCTCGTCGCGGGTGCGGATGCCGGCGCGGCGGCCCTGGAAGGTACCGAAGTCGGAGACCGAGGAGATCTCGCGATAGGTCCCCTGGCTGGGCAGCCAGACCTCCAGGTCGTACGTGAGCCGCGCCGAGAAGCCGGTGTCCCCGGCGGCGAGCGTGACGACCCGGTAGGCCAGGTCCAGTTCCTTCAGGCATGCCTCTGCGTGGCCGACCATGTTCTCCATCTCCGCCCGCGCCTGGTCGGCGGTCGTGATACGGACCATCTCCACCTTGGAGAACTGGTGCTGGCGGATCAGGCCGCGGGTGTCCCGGCCGTACGAGCCGGCCTCCGAGCGGAAGCACGGGGTGTGCGCGGTCAGAGCGACCGGCAGTTCGGCGAGCGGGATGATCTCGTCGGCGTAGAGGTTGGTGAGGGGGACCTCGGCGGTCGGGATCAGGAACAGGTCCCGGTCCGCGACGCTCGTCTTGAACAGGTCTTCCTCGAACTTCGGCAGCTGACCCGTGCCGGTCATCGTCTTGCGGGTGACGAGGAAGGGCACCGAGTGCTCGGTGTAGCCGTGGCGGCGAGTGTGCAGGTCCAGGAACAGGGTCGCAAGGGCTCGCTCCAAGGCCGCTCCAGCGCCGCGCAGGACGCTGAAGCGCGGGCCCGACAGCTTTGTGGCACGGCCGAAGTCCAGGATGCCCAGGCTCTCACCGAGGTCCACGTGGTCCTTGGGCTCGAAAGCGAACTCCGGAGGGCTGCCAACCCTGCGCTGCTCGACGGCGAACTCCTCG
This sequence comes from Streptomyces sp. NBC_01390, assembly GCF_045040105.1. Lineage (NCBI taxonomy): Bacteria > Bacillati > Actinomycetota > Actinomycetes > Kitasatosporales > Streptomycetaceae > Streptomyces > Streptomyces sp. NBC_01390. The sequence continues at coordinate 4,751,277 of NZ_CP109551.1, forward strand.
GAATCACCCTCTGGGGCGTCGTCCGACGGCAGGTTCGGGATGCCCAGGAGGAGTTCGGTCAGATCCTCCTGAACTGTCTCCAGCTCGGCCTCGGTCTCAGAAGCTGTTGTCTTTCCGGACTTGAGGACTGCGTTTCCGCTGGTCAGGCGTAGGGTCGGCGATCCCGTGGGAGTTGTGGCCTGTCGTGTTGTCGCTGCCCGGGAGGTCGTGGATGCCGTCGGTGGTTGGGCTGTTGGAACAGCGTGAGCTGGGTGCTCGCCGTCGTGTTGACGAGCTGCGGGAGGAAGCCGACCGTGTCCAGGCCGAGTTGGCCGTGGCCGAGCGGGAATGGAGGGAGTGGGCCATCGCCTGCTCGCGGGTCGGCGAGGTGCTGGCCCCCGTGGACGAGAGCGGGCAGGACCCCGCCCGGGCCGAGGGGACCGCGCCAGCCGCCGGGGAGCAGACCGGAAAGACGCCGCAGGTGCCGGAGGCAGCGAAGAGGAAGTCGCAGGTTCCGATGTGGCGTGAGGGGCTGGCCTGGTCGGTGCTGTCGGTGGACTATCAGCGCATCCTCACCGCGCTCGCGGACCGGGACCGGCTCCGTCAAGGTCCGCTGACCTGCCAGGAGTTGGCCGTGTTGTTCGGTCTTGACGTGGTGCCGGCCAAGGTGGAGGCGCTGCGGTCGAAGGCGAAGCGACTGGTCGCGCGGGGCTGGCTGGCCGAGGGGCAGCCGGGACGGTTCACGCTCGCTGCGGGTGTGGCCGGGCGAGGCGGCGGGTCATGAGCAGGGTCATCGACCAGTAGATCATCGCTTCGGCGCTGGTGGTGCGGCGTTCGTAGTCGCGTGCCAGGCGGCGGGTGCGCATCAGGTGGGCGAAGAGGCGCTCGACGATCCACCGTTTGGGCAGGACCACGAAGCCGCGCATGTCGTCGCTGCGTCTGACGATCGCGAGGACCAGGGCGAGCACGGTGAGGCAGCGCTCGACGAGGCTGCCGGTGTAGCCGCCGTCGGCCCAGACCAGCTCCAGCCGGTGGTGGGCGTCGGCGACCTGCCGCAGCAGGACCTGGGCGGCGGCGCGGTCGCCGGTGTCCGCGGCGGTGACCATCACGCCCAGCAGCAGGCCGAGCGTGTCGACCACGACGTGCCGCTTGCGCCCGTTGACCAGCTTTCCGCCGTCGAAGCCGCGGCTGTCCGCACCGACGACGGCGTCCGCCTTGACGGACTGCGAGTCGATCACGCCAGCCGTCGGCTCCGTGTCGCGCCCGTCCCTTTCGCGGATCCTTGCGCGCAGCCGGTCGTGGAACTCCTTGACCAGCCAGTGGTCGCGCCAGCGGCGGAAGAACGCGTAGACCCGGTCCCACGGCGGGAAGTCGGCGGGCATGGCCCGCCACTTGATGCCGTTGTCGACCAGGTAGCGGATCGCGTCGAGTATTGCCCGGTGGCAGTACGCCTCCGGCTGTCCGCCCCGGCCGCGCAGCCAGCCCGGCACGGGCAGCAGCGGCCGGGCCACGGTCCACTCCGCGTCCGTCATGTCCGAGGGATACCGCCGAACACGTTCCGGGTGATCGGCTGCGTTTCCGAACCGGTGGGCGACACAATCACACGTCGGTGCAGCCGAGTTGAACTCCACCGGCGTGTGCACGTACAACTGCGGCAACAGGGTCTCCTGGATCTCGGTTGGCTTCGCAACCCCGAGCTACCAAGAGGCCCTGCCTTCATGCCCGCAGCCGGCGCCAACCACCCGATCGAGACTCCCGTTCGACGCACACCCCTCAAGATCGGAACGACAACAGCTACTGAACTCAGGAAAGGTGTGGGGCATGAGCCCGTTCGCAGGCAGTACGCATGCACCCGTGTGGGACAAGATCGATCCCCGCGTCTTCATCCGAGACGGCGACGGGCTCTCCCGAGTACAGGCCGCTTTCCGGGCCGCCTACCGACTCCCGCAGGTCGGCGCAGTCGCCGTGGGCACCAACGAACCCGCCCATCTGAGCGAACTCATCAACGCCCTCGACAGCACGGTCGATGAGCGGGCCATCCACCAGTACCGCAGCCTCCTCCGAGCCCGGTCAGAGAGTCAGCACTTCTGAAGTTCCGCGACGATCAGCTCCGCCATACGCCGGGCAGGCCGCAATCGAGGGTCTTCAGGATGCGCGTCAGGCCCGAGGATCTTCGAGCACACGAACAGCGTCATCAGCTTGCCGTCCCCGCTCTCGAGGTCGAGGCGCCGCTCCCGCCGTACGCGATCCGCCAGAGCGGGGACGGCAAGGGAACTCCCCCACAGCGAGGCGGAGTCCAACCCTTGGGGCGCGTTGCCCCAGTCCTCCCAGTCGAAGAGGTGGAACGTCGGCGCGGTCATGTTGGCCCAGTTCAGGTCCGCGTGGGCCGGAACCCACCGTTCAACAGTCGTGTCGAAATCGCCGGAGAACGCACTACGGATGGACTCAGTGACGAGGGCCTGCGTGATGGTGACGGTATCCGGCGTGGCAATACGCCTCGTCTCCTGCGACGCGAGCGCGTCCAGCGAGGTGTTGAACGCCTGCCACCACTCATCGGACAGCATCGGGTCGTCACTCAGCACGGCAGTGCCGATCTGCGTTCCCGGCAGGAGTTCGGTCTCGTCGGCCCGCCACATCACCATCTCGTCCTGGTCCCGCCAGACGACCGATCCCTGCCACGCGGGCTGAGCGATGCCCTCCAGACGCGCGGCGCACTCCGTACCGTTCCACCCCTGGACGCCGATCCTGTCGAGCCCCCGCCGCTCGATACGTACCCACGTTTCGCGGTCCGTGCGAGCCCCGACCGAGCGGCGCTTGCGCACCGCCGTGGCCCGTTCCAAGCGCGTCTGAAGCGACCTCTCCACGTGATCAAGGACCTCGTCAACGGGCTCAACCCGCAGGTCGACGGCACGAGTTGTTGATGCCGAGAGCGTCATACGCGCGACCGTAGCACCGTGACATTCCGCCTAACGGCCATCTCATCAATACGGCGGGCACCAACGAGTTCACCTGAGTCAGGTCTTCTGTCGGACGAGCCCCGGCACATCGGGTACGTGACCGGCAAGGCAACCATCCGGCACAGCGTCGGCGGACGGGAGTGAGCTCATTCGCGAGCCCGCTCCCAACCTCGGGGCTCCGGCTCACACTTGGGCCGGAACTGGACGTTACGGCTTCTCGAAGACTTCGATCTGGTCCAACGCAGTGATCGTCACGACGACGTTCAGCGGACTTTCCCAGTCGACGTGCAGCAGGAACTCCACCCCTCCCGCCTCGGCCCCGTTGCCGTGAGGGCCGATATTGGTGGCGTACACGTTGGCAGCACCGAGAAGCGGCCGCCCCTGTGTCTTGAAGACGCCAGGAAATTGCATGCCCTCGTCCGGTGCGAACTCCGCAGCCGTAACCAGGACTGCCGTGTCCAGATTGATGGCGTCCCAGTTCCAGTTCTTGCGGATAGTACCCTTCTGACCTCGGTAAAGGATACGAATCGAGCGACTCATGGCAGCTTCCTTCCATGCGCTTTCATCAATTCTGCGCCACCATTTTCCACATCCATCGGCATCTCTCAGACTTCCGACCGAAGTACATCGAGATGCGATCTTTGGCTGGATGGATTCGGCGCTGAAGGTGCGACAAAGCGAGATCCTCAATCATTTCCCGACGGGGAGTCAGGATAGGGATCCACTTGCAGCAGTTGCGATGGAGCGAGAGATTTCTCATTCATCAGGCTGCTCCCGCCATGACGTCACCGCAAGTTGATCAGGCCTGCCCGCGGTCCAGTAAGGATGACTTCTCGCCCTCACCTTTCCGATCATGAACAACCGTCATATCGGTGCACCCACAGGTCACGTACGAAGGCGAGCACCGCTTCGACGTGATCCTCGGCGAACAGGCCCTGTACATGAACGTCGGGGGCCCAAACTCTGAGCCGGGGAATCAGGCCCAGTAGACGCTGGCCAGCGGGTATCCCTCCGTGTCGTAGGTTTCCTGGTTCACCGAGATGTTGAAGGCGATCTCCAGGCCCTTGAGGAAGCGCCGCTTCCAGTCGGGTATCCAGCCCTCGTTCTCGAAGTCCGGACGGCCGTCGACGTAGCGGACGCCTGGGCGGCAACCCGCGTCGTGCATGGCCCAGTTGAGGAAGGACATCTTCGGCGCGTAGTCGAAGTAGTGTCCGCCGGTCCGTTTCGTCTCCTCGTCGAAGTAGCCGTGGATCTCGCCGTTCCAGCTACCTGTTGAGGGTCATGACGTCGTTGACGGTGGTTTTGGCGTGGTCGGCGGGGCGGGATCGGTTGTGGACGGTCTGGCGCGGACGGTGGCTTGGTCTCCTCGTGGACCGAACAGGTGGAGGATCTCCACGGCGCTCGTGTCCGCGGGGCCGAACCAGTGGGGTTCGGTGGTGTCGAACTCGGCCACTTCGCCGGGCCGTAGCGTGAAGTCCTGCGCACCGAGGATGAGGCGTAGCCGACCGGCGAGGACGTAGAGCCATTCGTAGCCCTCGTGGGTGACCAGTTCCGGCTGGCGGGGTGCCAGTACCTGCTTGAAGACCTGCACTCGGCCCGGGTACTGCGTCAGAGGCACGAGGACGCTCCCGCGCTCCTTGTGCAGGGGCCGGAGGTGTACCCGAGGGTCACCGCTGGCCGGCGCCGCCACCAGCTGGTCGAGTGCGACGTGGTGTGCCTGTGCCAGCGGGATGAGCAGGTCCAGAGTCGGGCGCCGAATGCCCGATTCCACCCGGGACAGTGTGCTGACCGAGATCCCGGTCGTGGCCGCGAGTGCCTCGAGTGTCAGTCCCCGTTCCTGGCGCAGCCTGCGCAGCCGGGGCCCGATGCCATCAAGGATCTGCTCCAGCTCCGCGTTCCTGGTTCCTGTGCTCATGGATCCAGTTTTGCAGTGTTCGCAAAATTGATGGGCTGCGGCCGTCGCCCTGGCCGAGCCTTGCCGGGCACTGTTCCCGGACATCAGAGGTAGACCGTGACCGCGACGACACACCCTGTTCAACCCATGCTGAGTGCGCGCAGACGCTGGACGGTACTGGCCGTCTGCTGCCTGAGCATGTTCCTGGTGGGCCTGGACACCACCATCGTCAATGTGGGTCTGCCGGCCATCGGGCGCGGCCTGGATGTCGATACGCGCGGTCTCGAATGGATCGTGGACGCCTACACCCTCGTCCTGGCCAGTCTCCTGATCTCCTCCGGCGCACTGGCAGATCGCTTCGGACGCCGCCGGGTGTTCCAGTGCGGGCTGGCCGTGTTCGGCGCGGCGTCACTCCTCTGCGCGCTCGCCCCGTCGGCGGGCGTACTCATCGTGGCCCGCGCCCTGCAGGGCATCGGCGCCTCGATGCTCAGCCCCGTGGCGCTCGCGATCGTGGTGAACGCGATGCCGGACCCGAAGGAACGGGCGCAGGCGATCGGCATCTGGGCGTCAGTGTTCGGACTGAGCATGGCCGCCGGACCCGTCACGGGCGGCGCGCTGCTCGCAGGGCTCGACTGGAGGGCCCTGTTCTGGATCAACGCACCCGTCATCGCGGCCGCTCTGCTGCTCAGTGCGGTGTTCGTGCCGGAGTCCCGGGCACAGCGGGCCCGGCCGCTCGACCTGCCCGGCCAGGTCCTGCTGACCATGGTCCTCGCAGTCGTGGTCGGCGTCCTGATCGAAGGGCCGCACATCGGCTGGACGTCGCCTGCGGCGCTGGCGGGATACGCATGGGCTGCCGTGGCGACAGCCGGATTCGTGTGGGTCGAGTCCCGCCGACGTGAGCCGCTGATGGATCTGCGGCTCTTCCGGAGCCCGGTCTTCAGCGGTGCCGTCGTGGGCGCGGTGGCGGTCTTTGTCACCCTGAGCATGACCCTGCTGCTGAACACCCTCTACCTGCAGCACACCCGGGGATGGACGCCGCTGGCCGCCGGCGTGGCGACCCTGCCCTTGGCCGTCGGAGCGACCGTCTGCGCCCCCTGGTCCGGCCGCATGGTCGGCCGCACTGGACCGAGGCTGCCGCTGCTCCTTGCCGGTGGTTTCATCACGGTCGGCGGGCTCTGCATGGTCCGGCTCACCCCGCACACGAGCGTGCTCCTGCTGCTGGCCGCATACTCGCTCATCGGCATCGGGTTCGGCTTCGCCAACGCCCCGATCACCAACACCGCGGTCAATGGACTGCCACTCGCGCGTGCCGGCGTGGCCGGGGCGATCACCTCCACCGCACGGCAACTCGGCTCCGCCCTCGGCATCGCTCTCGCCGGCGGCCTGGTCACGGCCACGAGCCCGATGGAGCTCGCACACGCGTCCCGCCCGGGCTGGATCCTGGTCTCCACCTGTGGCGTGCTGCTCTTCCTCGTCGCCCACGTATCGCGGCCGACGGAGGCCACCACGGGCCCCGCCTCCCCACAAGCCCAGTGAGCCGCGTGAGGCCCAGGTCGCTGATCAGGCCCAGTCAAAACTGGCCAGCGGGTATCCCCCCGCGACGTAGGTTTCCTGGTTCACCGAGATGTCGAAGGCGATCTCCAGGCCCTTGAGGAAACGCCGCTTCCAGTCGGGTATCCAGCCCTCGTCCTCGAAGTCCGGACGGCCGTCGACGTAGCGGACGTCTGGGCGGCAACCCGCGTCGTGCATGGCCCAGTTGAGGAAGGACATCTTCGGCGCGTAGTCGAAGTAGTGTCCGCCGGTCCGTTTCGTCTCCTCGTCGAAGTAGCCGTAGATCTCGCCGTTCCAGACCAGTTGGCCGTCTTCGAAGTAGAGCATCAAGTACATGCCCTTGGCGGAGATGTTGTAGAGGAGGACGACCCGGCCGGTTCCCTGCGGCAGCGCGAAGCCCTCTTTGAAGTGGATCAGGAAGTCGAAGTTCCCGGCGAGGAAGGACCAGCGGCCTTCCTTGCCGTAGGCGGCTGCCTGGGGTTCGCCGGGGATTCGTGCGTCGGGGTGGGTCCGGTCGTAGACGGCCTTGGCCTCCGCGCCCACCGGCTCGGGGATCTCCCAGGGGGCGGCTCCGAAGACCACCGCCAGGTCCTGCGGCGCGATACCTTCCGCGAACACGAGACCTGCCTGGTCCCCGAGGAGGGGGTCGTAACGGTCGCTCGTCCACCGCTCACCGAGCCATGCGATTCCATCGTTCTCTGCCATGGCCTGGGACCGTAACAGCAGGGTCTGACACAGGAGTTGAGTTCGTGCGTCGCCAACAGGCCCGCCTGTGGGTCCCAGCGCGCCCTCCCTCCGAACGGGACGGGCCCTACCCGCCCGATGGCGCCGTCGCCCGCTCCACCGCAGCCGACCGGAGCTCGGTCAGGCGGGACAGGTCGGTTGGGTGGGCGCCCGCGACGGCGGTCTCCGCACGGGACTGGGCCTCGGTGACCGTGTGGGGCAGGTCGGTCGTTCGTTGGCAGTCGGCGTCTTGGCCGGCCACCTTCAGCTCGTACCTGGCCACGTCGTGCGGTTGCGCCGGCCGGGCGCCCGTGGCCCGTTCCAGCCGTTGCTCGACGAGGCCGCGCGGGTCGTCCGAGGTCGTCACTGCGAGCCCCGCCGCACGCATGCACACAGCCCACCGGTGCTGGGCGCGCAGATAACGCGGGTCCTTGAGTACGGCTGTGACGACCTGGTTGGACAGCACCTGGTACCGGCTGGACAACCGGTCGTAGTCGGCCCCGTACAGCGTCTGGCGGGCCTGGGTGACGCACGCGTCGCTGTTGTAGAGGAACTCGACCCCGCCGGGCAGGTGGAGGCGGACCTCATGGCTCTTGGTGCCGAGAAGCGCGTGGCTCCACCGGGGCTCGCGGGCGTGGTCCCCGTTGGTGTCGAGGGGGCGGGCGGCCAGGCGTGCGCTGGTGATGCCGTAGCCGTCCTGACGGGCCTGGGTGACGGTCAGCAGGCCGTACGGGTTGACGTCCTGCGGGTCGGTGCCGCCGGTCGCGAGGGGCTGCGGATCGTAGTGCAGCCCGCGCCGCCGCATGCAGTCGGCGACGAGACGCTCGTCCGCGGTGTGGAGGACCTGCCTCTCCTGCTGGTCGTAGAAAAGGGCCTTGGCGAAGGGGCGCGGCAGCGCGGGGTCGGGGGTGGTGCCGCCGGACTGCGTACAGCCGGCGGCACCGAGGACCCCTACGACCCCGAAGAGCAGCGCTGCGAGCGCCTTGCGGGTTCCGTTTCTCATCGTGGGTGGCGGGGGCGCGTGCTGGTCAGCGGCACCAGTAGTTGGACGAGATGTGCGGCAGGTTGGAGCCGATGTTCGCCCAGCCGGTGCCGCGGTTGAGCTTGAAGCCGGACCCGGTGCCGCTCTTCCCGGTGTAGACGTTCACGTTGCAGTCGTTGCCGTTGTTGAACAGCGAGCCGCCCTGGATGTAGTAGAAGTAGCCGTACTGCGTGAGGTCGGCGTTGTCCTCCCAGACCCGCTGCGGGGTGCCGCCGCCGTAGTTGGCGGTGGCGTACGCACACAGCGCGCCGGAGCTGCATCCCGAGGGGACGGCCTGGGCGGCGGGGGCTATGGCGAGCCCGGACCCGACGAGCCCGGCTGTGGCGGCGAGCATGGCGATGGTGCGATTGCGCATGAGTACTCCCTGGCTGATGACACGGGATATGGGATACGAGATACGAGATGTGGTGTGCGGGATGCGGGATGTGGACTTCCAGTGCGGTACCGGTGATCGTCCGGCGCCCTGGTGCCCCCAGAACGTACGGTCGGGCCTGTGCGGCCGGCGTCCCACGCGGGGTTGAACTCCCCTTCGTACCAACGCGGTAGCCGTCCGGGTCCTACAACTTCCGCGGTACAGCGGACGGTTGACGACCATCCGCCTGAACAGGCCTTACTCTGCTGCGATGAGGACCCGCCCCCTCGCCGTCGACACGCTTCTCACGGCGGCGCTGACCGGTGTGGCCCTGCTGCTGGGACCGGAGGCGGCGCGTCAGGGGCACAACCCGCTCGACGCGACGGCGTACGCGCTGGTCGTCCTGGTCCATCTGCCGCTCGTGCTCCGCGGCCGGGCACCCGTGGCGGTCTGCTGCCTGGTGCACGCGATCTGGCTGGTGTTCATCACCGCCGGCTACTGGCCCGTGGTGTGCAGTTTCGGCCCCATGCTCGGCGTCTACACCGTCGCCTCCGTGCGTCCCACGCGCGTCTCCGCGCCGTGCGCCGCGCTGATGGGTGCGACCTGGGTGTACGCGGGCGCGGTGGGCCACACCGACGGCTGGCCGTCCGTCGTCGCACAGGCCGTGGTCTACCCGGCGATCCTGTGGCGGTTCGGCGTCGTCGCCCGCCGACTGGGCGAACTGACCCGGCAGTTGCGCCGGGAGCAGGCCGAGCGGGCCCGGCGCGAGGTGGCCGAGGAACGCGGCCGGATCGCCCGTGAACTGCACGACGTGGTCGCCCACCACATGTCCGTGATCTCGGTGCAGACTGGTCTCGCCCGGTTCGTCTTCGACACCGACCGGGACACCGCGCGTGCCGCGCTCGACACCATCGAGGCCACCGGCAAGGAGGCCCTCGACGAGCTGCGCCGCATGCTGTTGGTGCTGCGCGCCGCCGACGACGACGGTGCCCCGGCGGGCCCGATGCCGGGCCTGGCCCACCTCGACGAGATGGCCGAACGCGTCCGCGCCGGGGGCGTCCCGGTCGCGCTGATCGTCGAGGGCACTCCGCGCCCGCTCGCCCCCGGCGTCGGGCTGTGCGCGTACCGGGTCGTGCAGGAGTCGCTCACCAACGTCATGAAGCACGCGCCCGGCGCCAGCGCGGAGGTACGGCTGAGGTACGAGCCGCATCAGGTGACGGTTTCGGTCACGGACGACGGGGAGGGGGTGATTCCAGACAGAGTACGAGTCGGCGGCGGACACGGCTTGCTTGGTATGCGGGAGCGGGCGAAACTCTACAGCGGGCAGATCAACATCGGCCCGCAGACTTCAGGTGGCTTCGCTGTGCGGCTGACCCTGCCGACCTCCGCGCGGCCGATCGTCCGGGGGGACGACGCCACACCATGACCAGAGTGCTCGTCGTCGACGACCAGTTCCTCATCCGGGCCGGACTGGTGGCGCTGCTGCGCGCCGCGCCCGGCATCGACGTGGTCGGCGAGGCGAGCGACGGCGCGGAAGCCGTGGCGCTGGCCGCCGAGACCGCACCCGACGTGATCCTCATGGACATCCGCATGCCCGGCATGAACGGCATCGAGGCCACCGAGCGCATCCTCGCCCAGGCCGCCGACCCCCCGCCCCGGATCCTGGTGCTGACCACCTTCGACCTCGACGAGTACGTGTACGGGGTGCTGCGCGCCGGGGCCTCCGGGTTTCTGCTCAAGGACTCCGGCCCGGAACGGCTGCTCGCCGCGGTGGCCGCGGTCGACGGCGGTGACGCGCTCTTCGCGCCCAGCGTCACCCGCCGCCTGGTCGAGGCGTACGCCCGCCGGACCACCGTCGAACAGCCCGTCGACCTGGACGCGTTGACCTCCCGTGAGCTGGAGGTCCTGAAGCTGATCGCGCGGGGCCTGTCCAACCCGGAGATCGCCGACCGCCTGTACATCAGCGAGGCGACCGTCAAGACCCACCTCAACCGCACGATGACCAAGCTGGACCTGGGCAGCAGGGCCCAGGCGGTGGTCGTGGCCTACGAGTCGGGCCTGGTGACACCGGGCGGATAGCGACCCGGGACCAGCGGTCGAGCCTGCGAGGTGACGCGTCGTCACGGCCTGGTCATCCGGGCTACTCAGTCGGGTCCCAGGCGCTGAGCTGGTCGAAGAGACGTTCGTCGCCGTCGAGCTTCAGGGCGTTGAACGGGATTCGGTCGTACAGGATGAAGACCAGCTCGCTTGCCGTGCCCCGAGCGGAGGCGAAGGCGGTGGCCGGAATGGTGCCGGGCTCGGGGAGGCGGGTGGTCCGTGCGCCGTCGGCGGAGAGCGAGAGGCGCCAGGAGTGGCCCTCGGAGGCGTGGAAGTCGATGGTGGCGGGCTCGTGCGGCCAGGCACTTGTCGTCGCGACGCAGGTGGACAGGAACTCGTCGACACCGTCGAGCGCCACCTCGGCCGGCAGCGGCTGCGGGGCGCCTACGGTGAGCTGGGCGTCGTACGCGTGCACCGCCAGCTGCTGGAGCTGGTGCCGGGCTACGGCACCGGAGGTCTGCGGCGACTGCGAGTCACCCCACCAGGTCCAGCAACCGCGATCCGGGCCGGCCTTCCGCAAGGCGTCCAGCAGTTGCTCCGTGGACTCCGCCAACCAGGCCAGCAGGGCCTCGCGCTCCCGAGGCGCGGCCGGGGCGCCCTCCGCCGCCGACTTGGCCGGAGCGGGCCCCGCGGCGACGGTGACGGCCCAGTCGCGGCGCCCCTCGCCGATGTGCTGCGCCAGATCGAACAACGTCCACTCGGGGCAGGTCGGCACCTGTACGTCGAGGCTGGGCGCGGAGGCGATCGTGGCACGGAACGCAGTCGACCGTTCGTCGATCAGCCGCAGCAGAACAGGGAACTCGAGTGTCGTCGTCACCCCGAATCTCTATCACCGCGTTCCGACAATCGGACAGCGATTTTCACAGCCGCCATCGCGGACGGACCCTCACCACCACGGGGTGGACGACGACCTGCCGAACGGGAAACCCAGCTCCACGGGTTAGCCTCGCCCCGTACGACTCCGATACGACTCGGCCCAACACAACTCGACTTAGCGGGAGGCAGACCACCATGGCTCTGGCGCAGACCAAGGTTCCCACGGCACTCGTGGCCGCCACCGGGCTCGTCGGCGGCTACGCCGTCGCCCGCTGGAGCCGGAACCGGCAGCTCGGCGGGACCGTGCTGGCCGTCGCGGGAACCGTCGCCGCGCAGCGGTGGCGGGAGGAAGCGGGCGTGACCGCTGCCGCGGCGCTGACCGTCGCGTACGTCGGTGCCTTCGCCGGGTCGCACCCGCTGGCGAAGAAGGTGGGTGCCTGGCCCGCCGTGTTCGGGGTCGCCGGAGCGGTCGCGCTCGCCTCGTGGGCGGTCGCCGACCGTCACTAGGCTCTCCGCTGAGGTGCCGGGGGTGTTGTGGGTGTTGTGGGTTGCTGCGGCGCCGTTGTGGCTGGTCGCGCAGTTCCCCGCGCCCCTGTGAGGGGCCTACGGCCCTCACCTCTGGGCGGCTGACACCAAGCCCTCCAGTGACTCCTCCTCCACGCGGTACGCCCGTCCCACCTCTGCCGCGACCAGCACCCCCGCCGCGATGACCAGCGTGAAGAACGCCCAGGTCAGAGGCCAGGCGTTGGCGAAGCCGTCGGGTGGGCCGGGTTGGGTGCTCAGGGAGACGTACATGAGCGCCGCCGGGGGGACCGCGATCAGAAGCAGCGGCCAGCCCCTGCGGTCCCGGTGGCCGAAGTATGCGGCCAGGAGCAGCAGCAGGACGCCCAGGGCGGCGACCCCGACGCCCGTCACCGGGGTCGTCTCCTGCGTCGAGCCCGAGTCCTCCGCCCGGTTGCGCAGATCCCAGGGGACGCAGACGACGTACGACGCCGAAGCGACGGCCGCGCCGAACGCGCGTGTGAGCCAGCGCTCGACCCAGGGACGCGTCCGCAGCGGCCCGAGCAGCTTCCCGGTGTTGCCGGTGGTGCCGTTCCCCGTAATCTCGGTCATACGTACGAGGGTCACCTGTCCGGAGACGGTCCGACAGAGTACGCGTACTCAGGTATCCGTACTCAGGCACGGACACTCGGCGGCGAGCCGCGCCCCGGCTAGACCCCCGCCGCCCGCGACACCACATAGATCAGCAGGCCCGCCAGTGAGCCGACCACCGTGCCGTTGATACGGATGAACTGCAGGTCACGACCGATGTGCGCCTCGATCTTCTTCGTCGTGTGCTCGGCGTCCCAGCCCGCGACCGTGTCCGTGATCAGGGAGGTGATCTCGCCCTGGTAGGTCGTCACGACGTACACCGCCGCGCCCTCCACCCAGCCGTCCACCTTGTGCTGCACCCCGGAGTCGACCGCCATCCGCGACCCCAGCGACAACAGCGACGCCCGTACGCGCAGCCGCAGCTCACTGCGCTCGTCCTCCGCCGCCGAAACGATCATCGAGCGTACGGCCGTCCAGGCGGACGCGATCAGGTCCTGGACCTCGCCGCGCCCCAGGACCTCGGTCTTCAGCCGCTCGACACGCGCGCGCGTGTCCGTGTCGGACTGGAGGTCGGAGGCGAAGTCGGTGAGGAAGCGGTCCAGAGCCCCGCGCGCCGGGTGGGAGGGCGCGTCACGCATCTCGGTGACGAAGCGCAGCAGCTCCTTGTAGACGCGCTCGCCGACCTTCTTGTCGACGAACTTGGGCGTCCAGCCGGGCGCGCCGCCCTGCACGGCGCCCATGACCTCCTCCTCGTGCAGCACCAGCCAGTCGTGCGCGCGTACGCAGACCAGGTCGACGACCCTCCGGTGACCGCCGTCGACGACGACCTTCTCCAGCATCTTGCCGATACCGGGGGCGATCTCCTGGGCGTCGGCCCGCCGGGTGATGGCCTCGCCGACCACCGCCTGGACGTCGGAGTCGCGCAGGACCGTGAGCGCCCCGCGCAGGGCCGCCGACAGCTCCGCCGTGACGCGGTCGGCGTGCTCCGGCTCGGCGAGCCACGTACCGAGGCGGCTGCCGATACCCACGGCGCGCAGCCGCTGCCGTACGACATCCTGGGAGAGGAAGTTCTCACCGACGAACTCGCCGAGGGAGACGCCGAGTTGGTCCTTCTTGGTGGGGATGATCGCGGTGTGCGGGATGGGCAGGCCGAGGGGATGACGGAAGAGAGCGGTGACCGCGAACCAGTCGGCCAGCGCACCGACCATGCCCGCCTCGGCCGCCGCGGCGACGTAGCCCGTCCAGGCACCGGCGCCCTGCTCACCGGCCCACTTGGCGAGGACGTACACCAGTGCGACGAAGAGCAGCAGCCCGGTCGCCGTGAGCTTCATCCGGCGCACCCCGCGCATGCGCTCCTCGTCGGCGGGGCTGAAGGAGGTCATGGCGCGACCCGGGACCGTACCGGCGGGGGTGACGGACGCGGCGGGCGCGGCACGGGTCTGCCGCTGCCCGCCGTCGGTCCCGGCAGACCCGTCGGTCTCCTCGGAACCGCCGTCCGAACCCGATCCCGATTCCGATCCCGTTCTCGTCCGTTCCATTCGCTCCACCGTTCAGTGATCCCTCACACATTGTCCCTTCCTGACCGACTCCTGGAACGGAACAAGAGTTCCCCACGTATACCCGGATGAGCCGATCCCAACTGTTCGGGCCGGCTCGCACAGGCCGATCCCGCATCATTGGCACAGCCCACCGGAGCCCCACGCTCCCCGCCGTACAAGGAGTCCCGCATCCCATGACCAGGCGCCACGGTTATGGCCTGCTCGCCGCGATGATCACGCTCGTCGTGGCCGTGTCGGCCGCCATATACGTCGGGGCGACCCTCGACGACGGCAACCGGCACACAAGGTCCGTCACCCAGGCCCGCGGCGACTCGGGCAACGACGTCTCCCCCGCGTCCGTCGGCGCCTGGGTCGGCAGCTGGTCCGCCTCCCCCGTCCAGGGCGAGCCTGGCACCGAGACACAGGGCCTGGCCGGCCGCTCCCTGCGCAATGTCGTGCACACGGCGGCCGGCGGTACGAGTGCCCGCGTCACGCTCTCCAACCTGTACGGCGAGCAGCCCCTGACCATCGACCACGCCTCGATCGCCGTCGCCGCCGCCGAGAACAGCGCCGCCGCCGACGCCGCCACCATGCGCCGGCTCACCTTCGGCGGCAGCCCCTCGGTGACCGTCGCGCCCGGACGGCAGATCGTCAGCGACGCGGTACGTGTCGCGGTCCCGCGCGACAGCGACGTCCTGGTGACGACGTACGTCGCCCTCCCCTCCGGCCCGGTCACCTACCATCCGCGGTCCCGGCAGATCTCGTACGCCGCCGTCGGCGACCGCACCGAGGACCCGCACGCCACGGCGTACACCGAGCGGATCGAGGCCTGGCGGTACGTCACCGCCCTGGACGTCCTCAGCAACCAGGCCAACGGCACGATCGTCGCCCTCGGCGACTCGCTCACCGCCGGCAGCACGTCGACCGTGGGCGCGAACAGCCGCTGGACCGACATCCTCGCCGACCGGCTGCACGCGGCTGCCGAGGCCGGCGCGGACGTGCCCCGCTACAGCGTCGTCAACCAGGGCATCGGCGGCAACCGCGTCCTGCGGCCCGGCGGCAGGGGCACGCCCGCGCCCAACGCGAGCGGACTGACCCGGTTCGGACGGGACGCCCTCGGCCGTACCAACGTCAAGGCCGTTGTCATCGACCTGGGCGTCAACGACATCCTGCGTGCCCGCGACCCCCGCGACCTGAACGCGTCCACGATCGTCGCCGGGCTGCGTGAGCTGGTGGCCGAGGCGCATGGGCGGGGTCTGACGGTGGTGGGGGCGACGCTGATGCCGTTCGGGGGGTTCCACGGGTACTCGGCGAGCACGGAGGCGCTGCGGCAGGCGGTGAACGCGGAGATCCGGGGTGGGCGGGTGTTCGACGCGTACGCGGACTTCGACAAGGCGTTGCGGGATCCGTACGATCCCCGGCGGTTTCGGGCGGAGTACGACTCCGGGGATCATCTGCATCCCAGTGACAAGGGGTATGCGCGGATGGCTGCGGTGTTCGACTTGGAGGAGTTGAAGGGGGTTGCGCCCGCGCGGCTTTAGGGGGGCGGGGTGTTGTTTTGGGGTTCGGGGTGCGTTGTCGGGTGCGGGCCCGTGGGGGCTGGTCGTGCAGTTCCCCGCGCCCCTAAAAGCACTCGGGCACCGCGTGCGTTGTTGGGTGCGGGCCCGTGGGGGCTGGTCGCGCAGTTCCCCGCGCCCCTAAAGGCACTTGGGCACCGCACCGCACACCTAGATGTCCCCGCGTCGCTGAGACGGGTCAGTCTGCGTCTCTGCGCTTTTCCAGTTTCTCCTGGCGGCGTTCCTGTTTCAGGCGTTGGCGTTCTGCCTTTGGGAGTTTGCGGGTTACGCCTACTCCGCCCCAGAAGGCGAAGCCCTGGATGATCACTCGGGGGGCGCCGGGGTCGCCCAGGACCCCCTCCTGGCTGTGGTCGAAGCCGCCCATGATGCCGATGCCGCGCACGACGACCTCGACGCCGGGCGGCACTACGACGTTCATGCCGCCCATGATCGCGACGCAGTTGACGACCACCTCACGGTCGGCGAAGTTCGCCTCACGCAGGTCGAGTTCACCGCCGCCCCAGAACGTGAACGCGTTGAACTGCCGCGGCATCGTCCAGCGACCCCCGCGCTGAAACCCGCCCATGATGGCGATGCCCCACCGCGAGGAACCCTCGCCCCCGACGATCCGGTCCGGCCAACTCCCGCTCCCCGCAGGCTGCTTGACCATGCTCACGGCGGGTGCGCTCACCCCGGCCACGGGCAGGTCACGGGTGATCGGCGTCAACTCGCCGTACGTACGCGCCTGGTAGGTCGCGTCGAGCCTCTCCTCGAACTCCGCCATGTCGAGCCGCCCCTCCGCGAGGGCGTCCCGCAGGATCTCGGCGACTCGTTCACGATCGGCGTCGGAAGCGCGCAGCTCCGGAAGGTCGTCCGTCATGCACGCAGCCTACGAGGTCCCCGCGAGGGAGGCTATGAGACCGCGCGTCCCGACTTCTCCCCCGACTTCGACCCCGTTTTCCCGGCCTGCTCGGCGTACATCTTGGCGATCACGGCCTCGATGTCCGGCTCCCGCACCGACAGGTCCACCAGCGGATACTCCGCCGCGATCCGCGCGACCAGCGGAGCCGCCGACTCCGACGCCGGGAACGCCAGCCACTGACGCGGACCCTCCACCCGTACGACCCGGGCCGACGGCACCTCGATCGGCGGCAGCTCACGCTCCAGGTCCACGACGAGGGTCCGCTCGCTGTCGCCCACCTCGTGCAGCCCGGTCAGCGGACCGTCGTACATCAGCCGGCCGTGGTCGATGACCATGACCCGCGAGCACAGCTGCTCGATGTCCTGGAGGTCGTGCGTGGTGAGCAGGACCGTCGTACGGCGCTCGGCGTTCAGGTCGCGCAGGAACTCGCGCACCCGGGCCTTGGAGATGACGTCCAGGCCGATCGTCGGCTCGTCGAGGTACAGCACCTCGGGATCGTGCAGCAGAGCCGCCGCGATGTCGCCGCGCATCCGCTGCCCCAGGGACAGTTGACGGACCGGGACGTCCAACAGGTCGCCCAGTTCGAGGAGTTCGACACACCGGTCGAGGTTCTCCCGGTAACGGGCGTCCGGGATGCGGTACATGCGGTGCATCAGGCTGTACGAGTCGATCAGCGGGAGGTCCCACCACAGCGTCGTACGCTGCCCGAACACCACCCCGATGCGCCGCGCGAGACGGGTGCGCTCACGGGACGGGTCGATACCGGCGACGCGCAGCCGGCCGCCGCTGGGCGTGAGGATGCCCGTCAGCATCTTGATCGTCGTCGACTTCCCGGCGCCGTTCGGGCCGATGTAGCCGACCATCTCCCCGCGCGCCACCCGGAAGGAGATCGAGTCGACGGCCCGCACCTCGCGCCGCTCACTCCTCATGAACCCGGTCTTCTTGCGCACGTCGAAGACCTTCTCGACACCGTCCAGCTGAATGAACGACTCGTTGAACGCCTCGTCGAGGGATTCGGCGGGCGACTCGTCGATCGACTTGCCGAGCGACTCATCGTAGGAACCGTCTGTGAGATGACTGCTGTCCACGCGCCCTAACTCCCCGTGCTCCGGTACGAAAGAAGTCCCGCCCGCCAGGCCAGCCCGGCGAGCGCGCAGCAGCCCAACGCCACCAGCGGCGGCAGGAACGCCACCCACTCCGGCAGGTCGAGCGGGTAGGGGCGGCCCAGCACGTACAGCGCGGGCAGCCAGTTGACGAAGGCCAGCGGGACGACGAACGTCACCCCGCGCACCAGGTCCTGCGCGAACAGACCCGGCGGATACTGCAACAGCGTGGCACCGCCGTACGTGAAGGCGTTCTGCACCTCGGAGGCGTCCCGCGCCACGAACTGGAAGGCCCCGCCCCCGACGAACACCGCGCAGAAGATCGCCCCGCCACTGAGCAACATCACCGGCAGCAGCAGCACCTTGAGCGCCGTCCAGTGGACGTCGTCCAGGGCCACGAGGGAGTAGCCGAACACCACCAGGCCCTGGGTGATCCGGCCGAGGCGGCGCAGCGCGAACCGATCCGCGGCGACCTGCGCGAGCACCGGCACCGGCCGCACGAGCAGCGTGTCCAGGGTGCCGTCGCGGACCCGGCTGCCCAGCCGGTCCATCGACCCGACGACCAGGTCGGCGATCCCGAACGCGATCGACGACAGCCCGTACAGAAACGCGATCTCGGGCAGCGAGTAGCCGCCGAGCCGGTCGATCTGGGAGAACATCAGCACGATCGCCAGGAAGTCGAGGCCGGTCGCCACGAAGTTCCCGAGCGTCGTCATCGCGAAGGACACCCGGTAGGCCATCGTCGACCGGATCCACATCGCGGCGATCATCCGATAGGCCCGCACACCGTCGAGCACCCGGCTGGTACGGCTCAGCGGCCCGTCGTCCCAGCCACCGGCCCCGCCTGCCCCAACGAATCCGTGGGCTCGGCCTGCTCGGCCTGCCTCATCGGTCCCGCCGCCGTCGTCCGGCCGCCGCTCACCCCGCGCCCCGGTCTCCACCACCCCGGCGACACCACCAGCCCCGCCGACCTCCGCGTCATCCACCCTGAACCACCACCCGCCGAGTAGCGGCCGCCTGGACCAGACGCCCCACCCCCAGCAGCGCCACCGCCCACCCGGCCTGGAAGGCGTACGTCCCCACCGGATCCGCCTCGCCCAGCAGGATGTCCGCCGGCGCCTGGATCAGCGCCGCCCACGGCAGGGCCCGTACGATCTCGCCGAGCAGCCCCGGGAACACGTTCAGCGGCAGCACCATGCCCGAGCAGAAGACACCCGCGAGCCACGCCATCTGGATGATGCCCGCGCCATCGAGGAGCCAGAACGCGGCCAGCGCCACCAGGAAGCGGAACGAGAAGCTGACCAGTATCCCCAGCACGACCGCGCCCAGGAACGCCAGCCAGGTCGACGGCGAGGCCGGGAGCGACAGGTCGAAGATCCACGCGCCGATCGCCACCGGAACCAGCCCCCTGCCCAGCAGGTGGAACAGGGCCCGCCCCATGTCCTGGGCCAGCCACCACAGCTGGAGGTCGGCCGGCCGGTAAAGGTCGATCGCGATGTCACCCGTACGGATACGTTCGATCAGCTCCCCCTCGAAGCCCGTACCCATCACGCACATGGTCATCAGCAGTGCCTGGCCCAGCCACACATAGGTGAGAGCCTGGGACTGGTCGTACCCGCCCAGGTGCGGTCTCTCGTCCCACAGGGCGATGTACGTGTAGGCCAGAATCACGCCGAAGACGGTGTTGGTCAGCACCCCCGCCAGCGTGGCCACCCGATAGGTGGCATACCGTCGGAAACCCCCCGCCGCGACGGCCGCGTACAACCGCCCAGAACCCACGACACCAGCCTTCCCCAACGCATCCGGACCGAAGCGCAGGAGCCTAGTCCGCCCTCCTGCCCACCCGCCACGCGTTTTCGGGCAGGACACGTGCCTGGGTCAGGGAACTGATCGCCGGGTGCGACAGTCTTCAAGAGGGGGCGCAGAAAACGTTTGAAGTGGTGAATGAGGTCGTACGGCAACGTGCGACGCGAAACAGGAGTCCGTGCACGACATGACCGACCAGCCAGAGCCGCAGCAGCCGAAGCAGGGCTCGGCACCCAAAGAACCCGCCGTGCAGCCCGACGCGAAACCCGAACCAACCGCCGCGGAGCCCGTGACGGAGCCCGTCACAAGGCCCGTTACGGAGCCTGACGTGGAGCCCGAAGTGGACCGCGACGCGGACGGCGCGCAAACCGTCGCGCAGCCGGTCGCGGAGCCCTCCGTGGACCCCGCCCCGGAACCTGACGCGGACCGCGAGCGAACCGTCGCGCAGCCCCCCGTCAGGGAACCCGTCGCGCAACGCGAACAGACCGTCGTGCAGCCCGCCGTGCGAGCCGACGACGTGCGACCCGAAGCCGCGGCCGCAGGCGCAGCAGGCGGGACACCCGAGACAGCCGCGAACGGCAAGAAGCCCAAGCGTCCCCGGCGCACCGGATGGCGGCGGCTGATCCCGACCTGGCGGTTCGTGCTCGGCACGTTCCTGCTCGGGATCTTGCTGGTCATCGGCCTGTTCGCGCTCGGCTACTACATGGTGAACATCCCGGCGGCGAACGCCGCGGCCATGAAGCAGAGCAACGTCTACCTCTACGCCGACGGCAGCCAGCTCGCCCGCGACGGCGAGGTCAACCGGGAGAACGTCAACCTGTCGCAGATCTCCAAGGACGCCCAGCACGCAGTACTGGCCGCCGAGGACCGCGACTTCTACACCGAGTCCGCGATCGACCCCAAGGCGATGATCCGCGCCGCCTGGAACACGGTGACCGGCAAGGGCAAGCAGTCCGGCTCCACGATCACCCAGCAGTACGTGAAGAACTACTACCTCGCACAGGAGCAGACCGTCACCCGAAAGGTGAAGGAGTTCTTCATCTCCATCAAGCTGGACCGGGTGAAATCGAAGGACGAGATCCTCGAGGGCTACCTCAACACCAGCTACGCCGGCCGCAACTCGTACGGCCTCCAGGCAGCCGCCCAGGCCTACTACGGCGTCGACGCCGTGGACCTGACCGCCGGCCAGGGCGCCTACCTCGCCGCGCTGCTCAACGCGCCCAGCGAGTACGACGTGATCGCCCACCCCGAGAACAGGCCGGCCGCACTCGCCCGCTGGAACTACGTCCTCGACGGCATGGTCACGAAGGGCTGGCTGACCGAGTCCGCGCGCAAGGCCATCAAGTTCCCGGAGCCCAGGCAGTCCATCGTCTCGACCGGCATGTCCGGCCAGCGCGGCTACCTGGTCAAGGCCGTCAACGACTACCTCTTCGACAACAAGATCCTCACCGAGGACCAGCTCCAGGCCGGCGGCTACCGCATCACCACCACCCTGCAGAAGCCGAAGCAGGACGCCTTCGTGAAGGCCGTCAACGACAAGGTGATGAAGAAGCTCGACAAGAAGAACAACAAGGTCGACAACTACGTCCGCGCGGGCGGCGTCGCCATCGACCCGGCCACCGGCAAGGTCCTCGCGATGTACGGCGGCATCGACTACACCAAGCAGTACGTCAACAACGCGACCCGCCGTGACTACCAGGACGGCTCCACCTTCAAGCCGTTCGTGTTCACCTCGGCCGTCCAGAACGGCTCGGTGACCCAGGACGGCCAGACGATCACCCCGAACACGTACTACGACGGCACCAACAAGCGCCCGGTCCAGGGCTGGAGCGGCGGCGAGTACGCCCCCGAGAACGAGGACCAGAACTCGTACGGCAACATCACCGTCCGCACGGCCACGAACAAGTCCGTGAACGCGGTGTACGCACAGATGGCCGTGGACGTGGGCCCGGCCAAGGTCAAGCAGACGGCGATCGACCTGGGCCTCCCCTCCGACACCCCCGACCTCAACCCGTACCCGTCCATCGCCCTCGGCACGTCGACGGCCAGCGTCCTCGACATGACGGAGGCGTACGCCACACTCGCCAACCACGGCAAGCACGGCACGTACACGATCATCGAGAAGATCACGAAGGACGGCCAGACGGGGACGGTGACGCTCCCCAAGCAGAAGACCAAGCAGGTCGTGTCACGGGAGGCCGCCGACACGACCACGGCGGTCCTGCAGAGCGTGGTCGAGGAGGGCACGGCGACCGCGGCCCAGGAGGCCGACCGCCCGGTGGCCGGCAAGACCGGCACGGCCGAGGAGGACACGGCGGCCTGGTTCGCGGGCTACACCCCCGACCTCGCGACGGTCGTCTCGGTCATGGGCCAGGACCCGGTCACCGGCAAGCACAGGTCGCTGTACGGCGCGATGGGCCTCCAGCGCGTCAACGGTGGCGGTGCCCCCGCCGAGATCTGGGCCCAGTTCACGAAGGACGCCCTGAAGGGCAAGGAGGCGAAGGACTTCGACCTCCAGCTCCAGGAGGGCGCCGACGAGGAGCAGGCCCCGCCCGTCGACCCGAACCCCGAGCCCGGCACCGACGCCGGCCAGGACAACGGCGGCACCACGGACGGCGGCACCACGGAAACCCCGGGCGCGACGACCGGCGCGACGACCGGGGCCACCCCGACGACCGGCGGCGCGACCACCGGCGGGACCCCGACCACCGGCGGCACGACGACGACCGGCGGTACGACCGACACCGGCGGGACCACCACGACCGGCGGCACGACGAACACCGGCGGGACCACCACCACGGGCGGCGGCACCACCGGCACCGGGGGCACCGGGGGCACGACGACCGACGGCGGCACCACCGGCACCGGCGGCACGTCGGACTCGGGCGGCGACACGGGAGGGACGACACCGGGGGTGACCACCGGGGCACTGACCTCGGCACGACGGGACTGAGAAGCCCGCCGCAGAACGGGAAGCCGTAGAACGGGAAGCCGTAGAACGGGAAAGGGGCTGGTGACGATGGTCACCAGCCCCGGGATTGCCTGGATTCCCTGTCCTACAGATACAGCCCGGTCGAGTCCTCGGACCCCTCGAACCGGTCCGCCGCGACGGCATGCAGATCGCGCTCGCGCATCAGCACGTAGGCCACCCCGCGCACCTCGACCTCGGCGAGATCCTCCGGGTCGTACAGCACACGGTCACCCGGCTCCACCGTCCGGACGTTCTGCCCGACCGCGACGACCTCCGCCCAGGCCAGCCTGCGCCCGACGGCAGCGGTGGCGGGAATCAGGATCCCGCCACCGGAACGCCGCTCACCCTCGCTGGCGTCCTGCCGCACGAGCACACGGTCGTGCAGCATCCGGATGGGCAGCTTGTCGTGATGGATGCTCTTCTCACTGCTTTTGGCGCTCACCCTCCGAACCTACCTGTCCCGTCAGCCCCTGCGCCGCCGGGTCCCGAGAGTCAGCAGCCCGACAAGCCCCACGACGACGAGGGCGACGGGCACGATCCGCTCCAGCCTCGGAGCACCCTCCTCGTCGACGAACTGTCCCTTGACGTCGCCGACGACACGGTTGACGCCGACATAGGCGCGCCCGAGGGTGTGATCAACGCTGGAGACGACCTTGGCCTTGGCATCGCCGACGATCGTCTTCGGGTGCACCCGCACCCCGATCTCGTCGAGCGTCTCGGCCAACGTCTCGCGCCGGCGCTTGATGTCCGCCTCGATCTGCGCCGGGGTTCTGCTGCTGTCCGAGGTGTCCGCCACCGTACGCCCTCCGAAGTCCGCTGGATGCATTGCTCCGGACAGTCTGTCAGTTCCGCCTCGGACCGCACTGTCAGCACCCCCGGTTAGGCTCGGACAGGCACCCTTCAAGGGTGCACGTGGACGCACAAGGACGTACGAGGAGACCAGACGGATGAGCGAGCGACTCCAGCCCGGTGATGTGGCCCCCGCCTTCACCCTGCCCGACGCCGACGGCAACGAGGTGTCGCTGGCCGACCACAAGGGCCGCAAGGTCATCGTCTACTTCTACCCGGCCGCCCTGACCCCCGGCTGCACCAAGCAGGCCTGCGACTTCACGGACAACCTGGAACTGCTGGCCGGCGCCGGGTACGACGTGATCGGCATCTCCCCCGACAAGCCGGAGAAGCTCGCGAAGTTCCGCGAGAAGGAGAACCTGAAGGTCACCCTGCTCGGCGACACCGACAAGACGGTCCTGGAGGCGTACGCCGCCTTCGGCGAGAAGGTGAACTACGGCAAGACGTACATGGGCGTCATCCGCTCCACCATCGTGGTGGACGAGGAGGGCAAGGTCGAACGGGCCCTGTACAACGTCCGGGCAACCGGCCACGTAGCCAAGATCATCAAGGACCTGGGCGTCTGAGGGCCTGTTTCCTACTGACTGAGCGGCTCGTACGGGATGACCTCGCGCGGGCCGCTTTACTTTTCGGGCGTGACTGCCCGATGAACTGTTCGTTACTCCGTACGGGCTGCGAACGCGCGGCCGGAACGGAGGGTCAAACAAGCATGCAGAGCGCACCGACTCCGGCGACGACGCCTTCTGATCCGTACGAAAAGGAACGGCTCACACCCGCAGTCAGCGAGGCACGCAACTGGACGGACCTGATGCGGCGGCTCGGACTTCGACCCAGCGGAGGTCAGCGCCGCGTGCTCCAGGAGAAAGTCGCCGGCCATGGGCTGGACACCAGCCACTTCGCAAAGCGCAGCCCATGGCGTAAATACCCTGACGCCGCCATCGCGGAAGCCGCGACTTCGTCCTCGTCGCTGCGCGAGGTAGCGCTGAAGCTGGGCGCCACCCCGGCCACCGGAACCCTTTCCCACATCAGGCGTCGTATCGATGCCGCAGGAATCGACATCAGTCACTTCCCCGGGGTGAATCGGGCGGAGGTGGACCTGCCCTTCACCCCCGAGGAACTGCAAGCGGCGGCAGCAGGAGCCACGAGCGTGCGGGGAGTGGCGCGCGCTCTGGGCATACCGGACGACAGTCGGTCCCGTGCGACGCTGAGCCGCATGTTGCGTGCGGAAGGCATCAGTGCGGAGCATCTCTCGCATCAACGCGCGACCATCTCGGAAGACAGTCTTCGCGACCTCGTGCCGCGCTCCGCGAGCTATGCCGACGTGATGCGCGGCCTCGGCCTGGACGTCAACGACGTCAACCATCGGCGGGTCCGTCGCGCGGCAACCCGCCTCGACCTCGACACAACCCACTTCAAGCGTCGAGCCTGGGGACGACCTGATCGCCCGGCGCCCGCGCCCACAGCACACCGAGTGCTGGCTGTTCTACCCGACCACGCGGGCCGGACCAACAGGACTCAGCTGCACCGGGCCCTGAACGAGGTCGGAGTGCCGTACGCATGCGAAAGCTGCGGCAACACCGGAGAGTGGCTGGGCCGACCCATCACCTTGCAGATCGACCACATCAACGGGGACTGGCGGGACAATCGCCAGGAGAACCTGCGATACCTCTGCCCCAACTGTCATGCGCTGACGGAGACCTGGTGCCGCAAAAAGGAGAGGGTGCCTCTCGCCAGCTGACGCCCATCCCCTTAGACTGATTGCTGGCGGTTGAGTAAATTGACCGTTTTGGGCGGCCGTGTCGTAATTGGCAGCCGAGTTGCGTTTAGGGCGCAATGGGCGAAAGCCCGTGTGGGTTCGAGTCCCACCGGCCGCACACACAAAGAGGGGCTGCCCATTGGGCGGCCCCTCTGGCACTCCTCAGCCCAACAACTCCCGAACCACCGGCACCAACCCCCGGAACGCCTGCCCCCGATGGCTGATCGCGTTCTTCTCCGCCGCGCTCAACTCCGCGCAGGTCCGCGTCTCGCCCTCCGGCTGGAGGATCGGGTCGTAGCCGAAGCCGCCCGTGCCCACCGGAGCGTGCCGCAGCACTCCCCGCAGCCGGCCCTCGACCACTCGCTCCCTGCCGTCCGGCAGAGCCAGCGCCGCCGCGCAGGCGAAGTGGGCGCCCCGGTGTTCGTCCGCGATGTCCGAGAGCTGGGCCAGCAGGAGGTCCAGGTTCGCTTGGTCGTCGCCGTGTCGGCCCGACCAGCGGGCCGAGAAGATGCCCGGGGCGCCGTTCAGGACATCCACGCACAGGCCCGAGTCGTCGGCCACCGCCGGGAGGCCGGTTGCCTGGGCCAGGGCGTGGGCCTTGAGGAGGGCGTTCTCGGCGAAGGTGACGCCTGTTTCCTTGACGTCGGGGATGTCGGGGTAGGCCTCCGCGCCGACCAGGTCCATGGGGAGGGCCGCGTCGGCGAGGATCTGCCGCAGCTCGGTGATCTTTCCGGCGTTACGGGTGGCGAGGATCAGGCGTGTCATGGCGTCCAGTATCGCGGGCGCTCTTGCTGTCCTGTCACCCACGCCGAGCTACGACGTGCAGACCTTCGTCAGTTCGCCCGCCGCGTCCGTGACGCCGCTGACGTCCGGGGTCGCGTCACCGTTCTTGATGGCCGAACGGACGTTGTCCACGGCCTTGTTGAGGTCGTCGACCGCCTTGTTGACATCGGTGTTGTCCGTCTTGTCGCCGAGGTCGTCGAGGCTCTTGTCGATCGACGCGAGGGCCTCGTCCGCCTGGGTCGGGTCGTTCGCCGCGTTCTCGACGGCGTTCTGGAGGTTGGAGACGCTGGTGGCGACGGCGTCGGCGGTCTGGACGCAGTCCAGGGCCTTGTTGACGGCGTCGCAGCCGGTGGTGAGACCGGCGGTCAGCGCGACGGCGGCCAGGGTTGCGGCGATGGCGGCGGTGCGGTGGCCGGGTCGGCGGCTCACGGCCATGGTGATGGTTCCTCTCGTTCGAGAACGGGGCGCGGTACGTCGATGCGGCTCGGTGCGGCTCGGTTCAGCCGGTGCGTACGCCCCCTGACAGCTGGCCGGGCGCACGGCGGTGTGCCGTACGCCCGTACCGATGAAGACGTGATGGTTGGCGGTGCGGTTGCCCGCGACCGGCACCCTACTTGGTGCGCCCTTTACCTTTCCAGCGTCGTTTCCAGTGCCTTGCGCTGGAGGGCGGCCAGGTCGGTGCAGCCGGCGACCGCGAGGTCGAGGATGGAGTTCAGCTCGTCGCGGGCGAACGGTTCGGCTTCGGCGGTGCCCTGGACCTCGACGAAGCGGCCGTCTCCGGTGCAGACGACGTTCATGTCGGTCTCGGCGCGGACGTCTTCCTCGTAGCAGAGGTCCAGCAGGGGCACTCCGCCGACGATGCCGACCGACACCGCGCTGACCGTGCCGGTGAGGGGCTGGCGGTTGGCCCGGATCAGTTTCCGGCCCTGGGCCCAGGTGATGGCGTCGGCGAGGGCGACGTACGCGCCGGTGATGGCGGCCGTGCGGGTGCCGCCGTCGGCCTGGAGGACGTCGCAGTCGAGGACGATGGTGTTCTCGCCGAGCGCCTTGTAGTCGATGACGGCGCGCAGGGAGCGGCCGATGAGGCGGCTGATCTCGTGCGTACGGCCGCCGATCTTGCCGCGTACGGATTCGCGGTCGCCG
Source organism: Streptomyces sp. NBC_01390 (assembly GCF_045040105.1). Classification (NCBI taxonomy): domain Bacteria; kingdom Bacillati; phylum Actinomycetota; class Actinomycetes; order Kitasatosporales; family Streptomycetaceae; genus Streptomyces; species Streptomyces sp. NBC_01390. Next base: position 4,778,207 of record NZ_CP109551.1, read on the forward strand.
CGGGTGTTGGTGGCGCGCGGGAGCATCGAGTATTCGGCGGTGACCCAGCCCTCGCCGCTGCCCTTGCGCCAGCGCGGGACGCCCTCGGTGACGGAGGCGGTGCAGAAGACCTTCGTGTCGCCGAAGGAGACGAGGACGGAGCCCTCGGCGTGCTTGCTCCATCCGCGTTCGATGGTGACGGGGCGGAGCTGTTCAGGGGTGCGGCCGTCGATACGTGACATGGCGACGAGCCTAGCGGGAACGGGGATGGGGCCCTTCCCGTGGTGGGGAAGGGCCCCTGCGGGGGTGAACGTCCGTACTGGGTACGGGGGTTCGGTTCCCGGGTTACATCATGTCTTCGATGTCTGCCGCGATGGGGTCGGCGTCCGTGCCGATGACGACCTGGATGGCGGTGCCCATCTTGACCACGCCGTGGGCGCCGGCGGCCTTGAGGGCGGCGTCGTCGACCAGTGCGGGGTCGATGACCTCGCAGCGGAGGCGGGTGATGCAGCCTTCGACCTCTTCGATGTTGTCGAGGCCGCCGAGGCCGGCGACGATCTTCTCTGCCTTGGTGGACATGTCGTACTCCCTGGTCCGAGCCGCTTTGTCGCAGTAACCCACAGTTGACCGATCTTCGCGAGCGATCCGCGCACTGTTCGCCGACTGGTCTACACCAGTTCCCATTCATTGTGAAATCGTGGGTTCCTTATGCGGCCTTCACCGTGCTACAACATGGTCTACACCACTGACTGGTGTAGACCACGTTCACCCGTTGGAGGATGTATGAGCACCGCCACCGCCGCGGCGGTCCCCGCGAAGAAGAGGGGATCCGGCCTGTTCCAGGGCCTGCAGAAGGTCGGCCGCAGCCTGCAGTTGCCGATCGCCGTACTTCCGGCGGCGGGGCTTCTGCTCCGCCTCGGTCAAGCGGACTCCCAGCAGAGGTTCCATATCCCCGCCGATGTGGCGAAGGTGTTCGCCGGAGCCGGCGGCGCCCTGCTGGACGGTTCCTTCGGTCTGCCCCTGCTGTTCTGTATAGGCGTGGCCATCGGCTTCGCGAAGAAGTCCGACGGCTCGACGGCGCTGGCCGCCGTGGTCGGGTTCCTCACCTACTACGCGGTGATCCACCAGTACCCGATCAAGGACGGCCACGACGGCGCCACCTACACCGGGACCGGACTCGGCGGCGGCTTCTGGCAGAAGGGCACGGAGGCTGCCCAGACCGCGACCTTCGAGAACCCGGGTGTGCTGGGCGGCATCATCCTTGGCCTCCTGACGGCGGTGCTCTGGCAGCGCTACCACCGCAAGCAGCTCGTCGACTGGCTCGGCTTCTTCAACGGCCGGCGGCTTGTGCCGATCATCACGGCCGCCCTCGGAACGGTGCTCGGTGTCCTGGTCGTTGTGGGCTGGCAGCCCATCGGTGATGTCATCACCAACTTCGGCGAATGGATGACCGGTCTGGGTTCGTTCGGCGCCGCGCTCTTCGGCCTCATCAACCGCGCGCTGATCCCGATCGGCATGCACCAGTTCGTGAACTCGGTGGCCTGGTTCCAGATCGGCGACTTCACCAACTCCGCCGGCACGGTCTTCCACGGCGACCTGCCGCGATTCTTCGGCGGCGACCCGTCCGCCGGTATGTTCATGACCGGCTTCTTCCCGATCATGATGTTCGGTCTGCCGGCCGCCGCCCTCGCGATCGCGCACTCCGCCCGGCCCGAGCGTCGCAAGGCCGTGCTGGGCATGATGATGTCGATGGCGCTGACCTCGTTCGTCACGGGTGTCACCGAGCCGATCGAGTTCACCTTCATGTTCATCGCCCCGGTGCTGTACGCCATCCACGCGGTCCTCACCGCGATCTCGATGGCCGTGACCTGGGCCTTGGGCATGCACATGGGCTTCAGCTTCTCGGCCGGGTTCATCGACGTCTTCATCAACTGGGGCATCTCCACCAAGCCCTGGCTGCTGATCCCGGTCGGCCTGGTCTTCGGTGCCGTCTACTACTTCGTCTTCCGCTTCGCCATCACGAAGTACAACCTCCCCACCCCCGGCCGCGAGCCCGAGGAGGAGATCGAGGACCTCACCAAGGCGTGAGCCATGTATGACGGAGGCCCCGGAACCGAGTCGGTTCCGGGGCCTCCGTGCGCCTACGCGGCGTCAGATCTCGTACGTCACCCGTGGCGTCGCCAGTTCCACCGGTCCCCGGAACACCTCGCGGGCGTCGGCCAGGTTGACCTGCGGGTCGGTCCACGGGGGGATGTGGGTCAGGACGAGCTTGTGCGCGCCCGCGCGTTTCGCCGTCTGGCCCGCCTCGCGGCCGTTGAGGTGCAGGTCCGGGATGTTCTCCTTGCCGTGCGTGAACGCGGCCTCGCAGAGGAACAGGTCGGTGTTCCGGGCGAGTTGCTCCAGCGTGTCGCTGACGCCGGTGTCCCCGGAGTACGTCAGGGACTTCCCGGCGTGCTCGATGCGGATGCCGTACGCCTCCACCGGGTGCCGCACCCGCTCGGTGTGGACGGTGAAGGGGCCGATGTCGAACGTGCTCGGCTTGACCGTGTGGAAGTCGAAGACCTCGCTCATGGAGGAGGCGGTGGGGGTGTCGGCGTAGGCGGTGGTGAGACGGTGCTCGGTGCCTTCGGGGCCGTAGACCGGGATCGGATCGCAGCGCCCGCCCTCGTGGCGGTAGTACCGTGCGACGAAGTACGCGCACATGTCGATGCAGTGATCGGCGTGCAGATGGCTGAGAAAGATCGCGTCGAGGTCGTAGAGACCGCAGTGGCGCTGCAACTCGCCAAGGGCACCGTTGCCCATGTCGAGAAGCAGCCGGAAGCCGTCGGCCTCTACGAGGTAGCTCGAACAGGCCGATTCCGCGGACGGGAACGACCCTGAGCAGCCGACGACGGTGAGCTTCATAAAGCAGAAACCTCCGCTGGCGGGGAGCGTCAAAACGAACGTGACGGGGTTCTTGCGGTGCTGTCGAGCGTAAGGCGCAAAACCCCCCGTCGCTCCTCCGTCAAGGGCTGTTGTGGGCGAACTCACCTGTGCTGTCACCGGTTCGGCTGGACGTGAAGCGCCGGTAGGGCGGGCGGCGTGCGGAGTGCGCCGGTACCGTCTTCCGTATGGACACGTCATGGTGGCTCGCCCTGGCGGCCGTCGTGCTGCTCGCGCTGGTCGCGGCGCTGGTGGACGGCTGGGGGCGCGGGCATCGGCACCCGAGGCGCGGGGGCAGGCCGCCGGGTCGGCCCGGGGAGCCGAAGGGGCAGCGGGGGCGGTCCGCGCGGCCCCGGCCCGCGGAGATCTGGTGGGCGAACGTGCCCTTCGAGGACGGTCCCGGGGGCAAGGACCGGCCGTGTCTGGTGCTCGCGGTGCGCGGGCGGCGCGCGACGGTCGCGAAGATCACCAGCAAGTACCACGACGAGCGGCCCGGGGTGATCCCGTTGCCGCCCGGGGCGGTGGGTGACGCCCAGGGCCGGCCGAGTTTCCTGGAGACGGACGAGCTGCGTGACCTGCCCGTTCATGAGTTCCGGCGGCGGGTGGGGGTGGTGGACCCGGCCCTGTGGGACCAGGTCCGACACCTCGCGTCGTAGTGCGGAACCCGAACAGGTTCGCGATGGGCCGGTCAGGGGCTCACGCCCAGAGCTGGCCCTGCAGTGTCTTGATGGCTTCCTCTGTCGTGGCCGCCGTGTAGACGCCTGTCGAGAGGTATTTCCAGCCACCGTCGGCGACGACGAAGACGATGTCCGCGCTCTCGCCCGCCTTGACGGCCTTGTTGCCGACGCCGATCGCGGCGTGCAGGGCGGCGCCGGTGGAGACGCCCGCGAAGATGCCCTCCTGCTGGAGGAGTTCCCGGGTGCGGGTGACCGCGTCCGCCGAGCCGACGGAGAAGCGGGTGGTGAGGACGGAGGCGTCGTACAGCTCGGGTACGAAGCCCTCGTCGAGGTTGCGCAGGCCGTACACGAGGTCGTCGTAGCGCGGCTCGGCGGCGACGATCTTCACGTCCGGCTTGTGCTCGCGGAGGTAGCGGCCGACGCCCATCAGCGTGCCCGTGGTGCCGAGGCCGGCCACGAAGTGGGTGATGGAGGGGAGGTCTGTGAGGATCTCCGGGCCTGTGGTGGCGTAGTGGGCGCCCGCGTTGTCGGGGTTGCCGTACTGGTAGAGCATCACCCAGTCCGGGTGCTCGGCGGCGAGCTCCTTGGCGACCCGTACGGCCGTGTTGGAGCCGCCGGCGGCGGGGCTGGGGATGATCTCGGCGCCCCACATGGCGAGCAGCTCGCGGCGTTCCTGCGAGGTGTTCTCGGGCATCACGCAGACCATGCGGTAGCCCTTGAGCTTGGCGGCCATGGCGAGCGAGATGCCGGTGTTGCCGGAGGTGGGCTCCAGGATGGTGCAGCCGGGGGTGAGCCGGCCGTCCTTCTCGGCCTGCTCGACCATGTGCAGGGCGGGGCGGTCCTTGACCGAGCCGGTGGGGTTGCGGTCCTCCAGCTTCGCCCAGATCCGTACGTCGGCGGACGGCGAGAGCCGCGGCAGGCGCACCAGGGGGGTGTTGCCTACCGCGGCCAGCGGCGAGTCGTAGCGCATGGGTGCCAGGGGCCGATCAGACCATGCCGCCGGCGACGGCCGGCAGGATCGTCACGGTGTCGCCGTCGGCGAGCTTGGTGTTGATGCCGTCGAGGAAGCGGACGTCCTCGTCGTTGAGGTAGACGTTGACGAAGCGGCGCAGCTTGCCGTCGTCCACGATGCGGGCCTGGACGCCCGTGTGCCGGGTTTCGAGGTCGGCGAGGAGCTCGGCGAGGGTCTCTCCGGCACCGGGGACGGCCTTCTCGCCGTCGGTGTAGGTGCGGAGGATGGTCGGGATGCGGACCTCGATGGCCATGGCTCGGGGCTCCTGTCGGGAGTGGTAGGTCGATGGGCGCGCGGCGGCGCGAAAAGCTGGTTCGTGCAGGTCATGCGTGTGAGGCGCCGCGGCTCACGGCCGTACGGCGGCAGGGGACAGCGTCAACAGATGGCGCTGGCCAGCCTGCACAGGTCGACGTGCAGCCGCGCCACGAGCAGCGGGGTGCCCGGCGTCTTCTCGCTCACGTCGTAGGAAACCATGCGCTCATCGTATCGATTCCCGGTCCGGATCCTGGAGGCCCGTCCCGCACTGTGGACATTTTCGGGCCGATGGATGAGATGGGCGGGCGTTCGGCGGGAGATCTGCGGGAGATCAGTACGCCTCCACGACGCTGACCTCCTCCTCCGTCACCTCTCCCTCGACGATCCGGAACGAGCGGAACTGGAACTCGCCGAGGCCGTCGGTGTCGGCCGTGGACACGAGGACGTAGTGGGCGCCGGGTTCGTTGGCGTAGGAGATGTCCGTGCGGGAGGGGTGGGCCTCGGTCGCCGTGTGGGAGTGGTAGATGACCACCGGCTCCTCGTCGCGGTCGTCCATCTCCCGGTACAGCTTGAGCAGGTCCCCGGAGTCGAACTCGTAGAACGTGGGCGACATGGCCGCGTTCAGCATCGGGATGAAGCGCTCGGGCCGGTCGGAGCCCGCCGGGCCGGCGACGACGCCGCACGCCTCGTCTGGGTGGTCCTTGCGTGCGTGCGCGACGATCTGGTCGACGAGGGCCTGGGTGATGGTCAGCATGCTGGCCAGGATAAGCAGAGGGGCCGTGCCGTACCGAGGGTTGGTACGGGACGGCCCACATGCCGGAATCCGCGGCGGCTCCTCAGGGCATCAGCGTGGTGACGAGGGTCTCCTGCAGGCCGCCCAGCCACAGGTACGCCATCACCATCGGCTTGCGCGGGTCCTCGTCCGGGAGCCGGTAGAGGAGGTCGGTGTCCTCCTCGTCGATGACGTCGAGCCGGGCGCCGATCGCCAGACGCAGGTCGTTGAGCGCGCCCAGCCACTGCCGGGACTCCTCGTGCGTCAGCTTGAGCACGGCGCCCCCGTCGCCGGCCGGCGCCAGCGCGTCCAGTGAGCGGATCACCGTGAGGGCGCTCTCCCGCTTGCCGGTCCGCAGGTCGTTCTCGGTGAACCGGCGGAACTCGGAGGAGTACTCCCGCTGTTCCTCGGCCTGTTCCGGTGACGACGGTACGTCGACGGGGTCGCTGTAGGCGTCCGGGAACAGGCGTTTGAGCACCGGGTCGGAGGGGGGCTCGCTCGGGCCCTCGGCGAACAGCTCGGCGAGCGGGTCGTCGGGGGCGTCCTCGGCGGGGCCGGGTCCGATCAGCTCCAGGAGCTGGACGGCCAGCGACCGGATGATGGAGATCTCGACGTCGTCGAGCGCGACGGCCGCGCCGCCGCCGGGGAGCGGTTCGAAGTGTCCTGGCATGGAGTGAGTTCGCTACTTCCGGTCCTGCTGGAGGGTGGCCCACAGACCGTAGCCGTGCATGGCCTGTACGTCGCGTTCCATCTCTTCGCGGCTGCCGCTGGAGACGACCGCCCGGCCCTTGTGGTGGACGTCCATCATCAGCTTGGTGGCCTTGTCCTTCGGGTAGCCGAAGTACGTCTGGAAGACGTAGGTCACGTAGCTCATGAGGTTGACCGGGTCGTTGTGGACGATGGTGACCCAGGGGACGTCCGGCTCGGGTACGGCGAAGGTCTCCTCCGCCGGTTCGGTGCGTTCGATCTCTACGGGAGCGGGTGACGTCACAAGGCCATGCTGCCACCAGAAGGGGGTCACCGGCCAAATCACCCTGGAAATCGTCAAAGTGACGAGATGGGGGTAGCATCCCGTCCATGAACACAGCGGACCTTGGGCTGCCGGTGGACGTCCCCTCGACGGCGCTCTTCACGGATCACTACGAGCTGACGATGCTCCAGGCAGCCCTCAAGGCGGGCACCGCCGACCGGCGGTCGGTCTTCGAGGTCTTCACGCGGCGGCTGCCGGAGGGCCGGCGCTACGGCGTCGTCGCGGGCACCGGACGGGTGCTCGACGCGGTGGAGAACTTCCGTTTCGACACGGCCGTCCTCGACTTCCTGCGCGAGCGCCGGATCGTCAACGAGGAGACCCTGCAGTGGCTGGCCTCGTACCGGTTCGCCGGGGACGTCTGGGGCTATCCCGAGGGCGAGGTCTACTTCCCGGGCTCGCCGATCCTGCGCGTCGAGGGCTCCTTCGCGGAGTGTGTGCTGCTGGAGACGGTGATCCTCTCGATCCTCAACCACGACTCGGCGATCGCGGCCGCCGCGTCCCGGATGGCCTCGGCCGCCGGTGACCGCCCGCTGATCGAGATGGGCGCCCGGCGCACGCACGAGCTGGCCGCGGTGGCCGCCTCCCGCGCCGCGTACGTCGGCGGCTTCACGAGCACGTCCGACCTGGCCGCCGGTTTCCGCTACGGCATCCCGACCGTCGGGACGAGCGCCCACGCGTTCACCCTGCTCCACGACCGCGAGCGGGACGCCTTCCAAGCCCAGGTGGACTCGCTGGGCCGTGACACGACGCTGCTGGTGGACACGTACGACGTCGCCGAGGCGGTACGGGCGGCGGTGGAGGTCGCCGGGCCGGAACTCGGTGCGGTGCGCATCGACTCCGGGGACCTGCTCCTGGTCGCGCACCGGGTGCGGCAGCAGCTGGACGAGCTGGGGGCGCACGGGACGCGGATCGTCGTGACCTCGGACCTCGACGAGTACGCGATCGCCTCGCTGGCGGCGGCGCCCGTGGACGCGTACGGGGTCGGCACCCAGCTGGTGACGGGTTCCGGCCACCCGACGTGCTCGATGGTCTACAAGTTGGTGGCCCGCGCCGAGTCGGCGGACCCGAAGGCTCCGCTGGCCCCGGTGGCGAAGAAGTCGAGCGGTGGGAAGACCTCGATCGGGGGCCGGAAGTGGGCGGCCCGGCGGCTCGACCGGGACGGGTTCGCGGAGGCCGAGGTGATCGGTACGGGACCGGTGCCGGCCGAGCTGGCGGACCGGCAGCTGCTGGTCGAGCTGGTGAAGGGCGGTCGGGTCGTCGCCCGGGAGGCGCTGGACGTCGTACGGGACCGGCATGCCGGCGCGCGGGCCAATCTGCCGCTGTCGGCGACCCAGCTGTCGCGCGGGGAGGCCGTCATTCCGACGGAGTACCTGCCCGTGCAGGGCTGACACCCCCGCTGCACAGGGGCAACAGGCGTCCGTGCCCGCCGGTTGCCCCGAATGCCCCCTCCCGAAGTGGAGCGGAAGTCTCTAGGCTCGGAAGTTCACATGTTCACACCGACCAGGCCCCCGGGCCCGCACCCCTGACACTCGAAGGACACCGCCCATGCGCCGCGCCCTGATCGTCGTAGACGTGCAGAACGACTTCTGCGAGGGAGGCAGTCTCGCGGTGGCCGGGGGTGCCGATGTCGCCGCCGCGATCACCGAGCTGATCGGGCAGGCCCCCGCCGGTTACCGCCATGTCGTGGCGACCCGCGACCACCACATCGCCCCGGGCGGACACTTCGCCGACAACCCCGACTTCCAGCGCTCCTGGCCCGCGCACTGCGTGGCCGGCACGGAGGGCGTGGGCTTCCACCCGAACTTCGCCCCGGCGGTCGCCTCCGGCGCGATCGACGCCGTCTTCGACAAGGGCGCGTACGCGGCGGCCTACAGCGGCTTCGAGGGCGCCGACGAGAACGGCGTCGGGCTGGGTGACTGGCTGCGGGCCCGTGAGATCGACGAGGTGGACGTGGTCGGTATCGCGACCGACCACTGTGTCAGGGCCACGGCTCTGGACGCGGCCCGCGAGGGCTTCCGCACGCAGGTCCTGCTGGACCTGACCGCCGGGGTTGCCGAGGAGTCGACGGAGCGGGCCCTGGAGGAGCTGCGGGCGGCGGGCGTGGAGCTGTCGGGGAAGCCTGTCGTCTGACTGCGTCCGGCGCCTCCCGTAGGTCCGGTGGGTCCGGTAGGTAGCCCGTACGCCGCTGTTCCCCCCGCCTCGGGCCGCCCCTGGCTCAGTCGCCCCGGACCAGCCACTTGCCGTCGCGCATGAGGTCCCGGTCGGCCATCTCGGGCACGGTTCCCCATGCCTGGATCACCTCCGGGGTGATCTGGAACCAGACGTACGAGGGGCCGCTCCCCCGGGGGTCCCAGCCGTCCTTCGCGGCGAAGGCGTCGCCCACGGAGGCCGGCAGCTCCTCGCTGGTCAGTCTGCGGGCGGTCCCCTGTATCAGGACCACGTCCCGGGTGTGGCCGAAGGAGAGCCGCACCCGGCCGGAGGTGCGCAGGTTGCGGCCGGTCGGGTTGGTGTCGCGGGTGGCCAGCCACACCGTCTCGCCGTCCCACCAGAAGGTCAGCGGTACGAGGGTCGGCTCGCCGGTGGCGTCGGCCGTGGCGACCCATGCGTCGGTGTCCCGCGTGAGCCGTTCCAGTGCTTCTCGTCCGCGCTGCTCGATGCTGCGGGGTCCGCCGGGGGAAGAGTCAGCTGCCGTCATGCGGCGAGATTACGGCGTACACCCGCCCGGTCACATCGTGCGATGGGACTAGGCCGAAAGGCCGAGGCCCCCGGAGGGCGGTCCCACCCGTCTCACACCCCATCCCGCACCCGTCTCACACCCGGGCCGGCGGCCTCCGCAGCAGCGACCTGATCGGGTGCCACAGCTCCGTGCGCTCCGGAATCGAGGGGACGCTGTTGGCCGGGGCCGTGCGCCATATCAGGCCGTCGGGGTGGTGGAGGACGGCCGTGATCTCGTCGGGGCTGGGCGGCTCCGCGTTGCCCCGGAGGTAGACCGCTCGCAGGCCGAGGTTGCGCAGGCGGGTCAGTGCCCTGGCGCGGTTCTGGGCGAGCACCAGGACGCGTACGTCGTCCAGGCCCACGCCCGTGGGTCTGCCGGTCGGGGCGGTGGGGCTGGGCAGATTCAGCGCCACCACCACGCTGCCACTGGGCAGCTTGCAGAAACCTCCTGCGGCCATGCGGTCACACCCCCCGTGGGACTCGGTGTCAATAAGAAAGGCACAGGAGGCACCTAAACACGATCGGCCGCGACCCGCCAGGGGGTCACGGCCGATCATGCTCTGAGCTGCGGTTATACGAATTACTTCACTGCGGGACCGACCTGGATCGAGATCGTGGAGCCGTCCTTGGCCTCCTTGACGATCTTGATCTTGGTGTTGGTGTCAGTGATCTTCACGCCCGCGAGCGGGGTCGCCGCGTCGTAGTACGTGGAGGTCCGGTCGTTGAAGACCGGCACGCCCTTCTGGGAGGCGACCTTCGTGAGGACGTCCGCCTTGTGGAGCCGGAGGGCGTCCGTGCGGTACAGGCTGAACGGGGAGTCGTAGGACTGGATGCGGTTGCGCATCACGGTGCCGTCCGCCCACTTCAGCGGGGTCGGGTGCGCGTCCACCGGAAGGATCTTGCCGAGACCCGGGTGCGCGGTCACGTTGTTGTCGTTCTGGGAGGTGTCCCACTTCCAGATCAACAGGCCGTTCTGGTACGGGAAGTGCTCGACCCAGTCCGGACGGGTCGTCGAGAAGCCGAAGTTGTACGGGCCGACCTTGAGGGTCTTGTCGTACGACACGTACTGGCGGTTCTCGGCGATGTAGTACTGCGGGTAACTGTCCGTGAAGGACGCGCCGATGCGCGAGAAGCCCTTCGTCTTCCAGGCCGCGTCCGCGCTCTCCGCGTTGTCGGCGAAGAGGGTGGCGCCGTCGGCCGTGAGGGTGATCTCGTCGGCCGCGAAGCCCTTCTGGGAGACACCGCCGTCGGACGAGTAGCGGAAGCGCAGGTCGAACTTCTTGCCCGCGTAGGCGTCCAGGGAGTACGAGAGCTTCTTGTACGCGTCCACGGTGCCGGTGAGCGCCGGGTTGCCGCTGCCGTCACGCGGGATGGCAGCGCCGTCGACCGTGCCGTCGACGGGCGTGAAGGTCGCGCCGCCGTCGGTGGAGACCTCGGTGTAGAGGTAGTCGTAGTCGGCCTCGATGTCGTACCAGCCGTCCAGGGTGAGGGTGGCCGAGGACTTGCCGGTGAGGTCGACCGAACGGGTCAGCGTGTTGTTGAGGTCGTTGGCGCTGCCGCTCCACCACTGGGTCGCGCCCTGCGCCGGGGGGACGACCTCGGTGGTGACCGTCTTGTCCGGCAGCTGGACGACGAGCGCCTGGGCGTTCTTCGTGTTGTACTCGGAGACGCCCAGCTTGTGGCTCGACTTCTTCCCGGCCTTCGCCGTGTCGTACTTGAGCCAGCCCAGCTGGAGCTTGTCCCAGGCGGTCATGTCGCCGGGCAGGTTGCCGATGTTGTCGCCGCCGGTGCCGAGCCAGGAGCCGGACGACATCAGGGTCCAGTAACCGGTCGAGTTCTCACCGGTGTTGGTGGTGTCGTAGTGGTCCGGCAGGCCGAGGTCGTGGCCGTACTCGTGGGCGAAGACCCCGAGTCCACCGTTCTCCGGCTGGATCGTGTAGTCGCCGACCCAGATGCCGGAGTCACCGATCTCGGTGCCGCCGTTGAGGTTGCCCGCGGGGCCGGTCGCGCCCTTGTCGCTGCCGAACGCGAACCAGCGGTGCGCCCAGATGGCGTCCTCGCCCTGCGCGCCGCCTCCGGCGGACTCGTCCTCACCGGCGTGCACGATCTGGAAGTGGTCGATGTAGCCGTCGGGTTCGTTGAAGTTGCCGTCGCCGTCGAAGTCGTTGCGGTCCCACTGGTCGTACGCGGCCAGCTGGGCCTTGATCGCCGCGTCGGTCGCGCCGGCCGCCTTCTGCGCCGCGACCCATGCGGCGACCCCGTCCTGCACGGCGTACCAGGCGCAGTTGTCGGGATCGCAGCTGTTGGAACCGTAACGGGCCTCGTTGTAGGGGACCTTGACCCAGTCCGAGACCGTGCCCTCGACCGAGTAGCGGCCCGAGGACTGCTTCTCGTAGTACTTCGTCATCGACTCGACGTTCTTGCCGGTGCCGAAGTAGAGCTGCTTGAAGTGCTCGGTGTTGTAGTCCGCCTGCCAGGCCGTGCTGTTGTCCTTGGCACGGTCCGGAGCGGCTATCTGGTTGTGCAGCGGGCCGGGCGTGCCGCCATAGCGGCTGTCGACCTGGTCGCCGAACTCGACGAGGATCGTGAAGATCTTGTCGGTCCGCTCGCGGCCGAGCTCGACGTACTTGCCCTTGCCCTTGCCGCTCTTCAGCTGCACGACCTGTGAGCCGTTGCGGTTCTGGGCCTTGGACTCGCCCGAGATGACCTGCCGGAGGGCTTCCTCGCGCTGGGCCTCCTGGGTCTGGCTGAGCGGCCCGTCGAGGTCGTGGTCGGCGTGCTGTTGCTCCGCCGGGTCGTGCCGGTTCACGGCCGGCACGGTCGAACTCGCCTTGCCTGAGCCCGAGTCGGCCTCGGCGATGGCGAAGGTGGAGAAGGTGGCGGCGGCTGTGGCGAGTGCCACGCCCACGGCCGCCGTTCTGAACGTCCAGGGTCTGCTGGTCACTTGAGGGTCCTCCCCCGCGTCCGTCGCCGCGGATGGGGGGTTCCTGGTTCGGAAGCTGTCCGCGGGCGGTATACGCGTGTAGTCAAGTGACGTAATTTGACTAGAGGTTTAGAAGAAAAGACAGACCTTGACTTGGACAGGTCAAGTGCATTATGTGGGCTTGATACTTCCCATACGTGTCGCCCGACCGGCGCGCGGGCGCGTCCACTTGGTGGACGTGATGACTCCGTGCGCCCCCTGTGCTCCGGAGCCGTGTGTTAGGTCACGCTTACCGCGCGTTCCAGTCGGGCATGCACGCGATTAGAGTCGGTCGGCGGACGCCGGATATCCGGTGGAAAGCCAGGCCGACACGCTCCCCTCACCCCCGAATCCACGAGGACTCGATTGCCATGCCTCGTCAGACCGCGCCTCGTCCGACCGTCGCACAGCTCACCTACGGTTCGTGCACCGTGATTCTCTCGACGCTCGCCATGCTGCTGCTGTCTCAGACGGATTCGGGCCCGGGGGTCGCACTGATCGCCCTGGTGGGACTCGTCCTGGGACTGCTCGTCGCCATGACCGTGCCCCGGCACAGGCCGGCCCGCACGGCCTCCCAGATCGTCGCCTCGTCGGCCGCCCCGGCGGTCGTCGCCCCGGCACCTCGCGAACGCGTCCCGGTGCAGGCCTCCTCGGCCCAGCAGGACTGACCCACCTACTGACCACCTCAGGACCGAACCCCCCTTACGCCAACGGCGGTTGGGCGGCGCCCGCGTCATACGGGCACCACCCGACCGCCGTTGCCGTCCCCCCGCGCCGGTTCACGCTCAACCGGTGCTGACCACCACCGTCTTGGCCGCCTTGTCGTGCAGGCCCTGCTTGTACGGCTTGTCGAAGAAGCTCCAGCCGCCCGAGATCGCCGTCCAGATGCAGGCGCAGCAGAAGGCGAACGGGATCCACAGCACGAGCGACCGGACGAACGCGCTCTGCACGGAGGGCGTGGCGCCGTTGTCGAGGTTGGCCACCCGCAGCCGGAGCCATTTCTTGCCGAGGGTCTGCCCGGTCCGGGACATCAGGATCGTGTCGTACGCGATGTAGAGCACGGCGGCGATGACCGACTGGCCGATCGAGCGGCCGTACTCGATCTTGTCGCCGTTGACGTCGTACTCGTTGACGTTGAAGCCCAGGGTGAGCAGCCAGACGACGACACCGACGAGGATCATGTCGACGATCCGCGCGAGCACCCGTCGGCCGCTGTCAGCGAGCGGGGGCATGCCCGCGAGGGGGTCGGCGGCCCCGCCGTAGGGATCACCGCCGCCGCCTCCGTACGGCCCGCCGGCTCCGCCGTACGGCGCACCACCGCCCCCGTACGGCGAGCCTCCGCCGGCGGCGCCCGAGCCGCCGTAGGGGTCGCCTGAGCCGTACGACGGGGGCGGTGGCTGCTTCCTGAACGGGTCGTCGTCCGGTGGCTGCTGACCGGAGCCGGGGGGCGGTTCGCTGCTCATGGCCCGAGTGGACCGCGAACCGCCCGGGCCCGCATCCGGCGAGCGGCCGTCCGGGGTACCGGATCGGCTGGGGCGTACGCCGTAGCGGGCCGACCCGTGTCGAACGTCCGGCCGTGTTGGAGCCGTACGCCCGGTCGTCCGTGGTCAGCCCGCCACGAAGGTGTGCGCCGCCTTGTCGTGCCAGCACTGGTGCCACGGGCGGTCGAACAGGCACCACAGGACGCCCACGACACCGATACCGAGCAGCCCGGGGACGCCGTAGACGAGCCAGCGGCGCAGGGCCGCGCCGAAGGACGGGGGCTCGTGGCCCTCGATGTCCCGGACCTCCAGGCCGAGCAGCTTCTTGCCGAGCGTGCGGCCCCACCTGGCGGTGGGCCACGCCTCGGTCAGGACCCCGGCCAGCAGCAGTACGGCCAGCACGATGCCCAGGTACAGCCCGGTCGTGCCGTCGAGCAGCCATACGGTCACGGTCTCGCCGGAGAGCTTGGCCGCGTCGATCTTCTCGTTGACGTGGTCGAGGGCCATGGTGCCCAGCGGTACGGCGGCCACGGCGGTGAGGGCGCCGAGGACGAGGGTGTCCACGAACCGGGCTACCAGCCTCTTGCCGAGGTTCGCCGGACGGGCCGAGGCCTGTCGTCGGGCGGCCGCCTGGAACACGTCCTCGACGGGCGGCTTCCAGGGCGCGAGGCGCTGCTCCCCGCCCTCCTCGGCCCCGCCCGGGCGGGGCGCCTGCATGGCCCAGGACGGCTGGCCGCCGCCGACGCCGTGGGCCATCGGCGCGCCGGCGCCGGGAATGTTCTGCTGGGGGACGGCCGGGGTCGCGGGCAGCAGGGCGGGGTTGGCGCCCTGGGCCGCCGCCGCACGGGCCGCCGCGGCCTTCCCGGCGCCGAAGCCACGGCCGGACGCGGGAGCGGGAGCAGGTGCGGGAGCGGGTGCCGTCACGGGGCCCTGCGCGCCCTGCGGCGAGCCCGTGCTCCCCGGCTGCGCGCCGCCCGCCCCGTCTTCGCGCCCCGTGCGCGGGGAGAGCGCACGGAAGGTCATGGTGCCCTCGGAAGGCACGGGGCCACGGGTGCCGGGGACGCCTCCCTCCGCTCCGGTGGCGGCCGGTCCCGGGATGGGCCGGCGGAACACGAACGTGCCCGACTCGGGCATGTCGCCGACGTCCGGCTCCATCGGCGGGATCGTCGCGGAACCGTCCGTACTGGCCGACCGCCCGTCCGGCTGGACCGGGGGCTCGTGCGCCGCCCTGGGGTCGGCCGTCCTCGGGTCGGCCGCCTGCGCCGGTGAGCCCCAGGAGACATGGCGGTCCCGGTCGCCGCCGAACCCGGACTGGTGCGAGCGGTCGGCGCCCCAGGCGGACGCCGGTTCCGGCCGGCTGCCGTGCTGGGCCTCGGCCGGGGTCGCCCGGCGCGGCTCGGCGGCCTGGCCGGTCGGGTCCTGGTCGAAGAAGTGCGGCCCGGTCTCCTCGACCCGCGCCGCGGCGGGCGCGCCGTCGGACTGCGCCGGGCGGCTGGTGCCCGGCACCCAGGAGGTGCCGTTCCAGAACCGGACATATCCAGGAATGGACGGGTCCGGGTAATACCCTTCGCGGGGCCTGTCGTCACCGGGGGCCGGGGTTGGGGCGCTCATGTCCGTCGTCCCGTATCTGCTCGGGGGTCATTTGGGGTGCCCCACATCTATCAGACCGGCGCACACCCTACTGCCCCTCCGGCCGTACCTACTCCCTTCGTGACAGCTTCTGCCATCAGTCGCGACCGCTCCGACACCGTTCGCAAAAAACTTCTCCGAAAAACCTCTCGGAACCCGCGTAATGCTGACGCCTCCGCACGCTCTCTCCTCGTACGGGGCCACCGCAGGGCCCCGCACGACGCGTCCGACACGCTCGACGAGAGAGGAAGTGCCCGCCATGAACCACGCGATGAACACCGTGGTGGAACGGGAACTGGAGCTGAAACTCATCCTGTCGCCGGAGCGGAGCATCCCCGTGCCCGCCAGGCTCACCTACCGCACCAACGATCCGTTCGCCGTCCACATCGCCTTCCACATCGGCACCGAGAACCCCGTGAACTGGACGTTCGCCCGTGAGCTCCTGGTCGAGGGGGTGTTCAGGCCGTGCGGTCACGGTGATGTCCGGGTGTGGCCGACGAAGGTCGACGGACGCAGTGTCGTCCTGATGGCGCTGAGTTCACCCGACGGGGACGCCCTGCTGGAGGCGCCCATCCCCCAGGTGTCGGCATGGCTGGAGCGCACCCTGAGGGCGGTCCCCCCGGGCTCTGAGGCCGCGCAGCTCGGTATCGACGACGGCCTCGCCGAGCTGCTCGCGCCCACCACCGGCTGTCACGACGAGCTGTGGCTGCGCGACCCGTGGCCCTCGGACGAGTCCCAGGAAGGGGAGGGCTACGTATGACACGCGCCCCGGGTCGTTCAGAAGAGCTTGCCCGGGTTCAGGATGCCCAGCGGGTCGAAGGCCGCCTTGACCGCCCGCTGCATCTCCAGGCCCACCGGGCCCAGCTCGCGCGCCAGCCACTCCTTCTTGAGGATGCCGACGCCGTGCTCCCCGGTGATCGTGCCGCCCAGCTCCAGGCCGAGGGCCATGATCTCGTCGAAGGACTCGCGGGCCCGCCGGGACTCCTCGGCGTTCTGGGCGTCGAAGCAGACCGTGGGGTGGGTGTTGCCGTCGCCCGCGTGGGCGCACACCCCGATGGTCAGCTGGTACTTCTCGGCGATGCGCTCGACGCCTTCCAGCAGCTCGGCGAGCCGGGACCGGGGTACGCACACGTCGTCGATCATCGTCGTGCCCTTGACCGCTTCGAGCGCGACGAGGCACAACCGCCGTGCCTGGAGGAGCAGTTCGGACTCGGCGGCGTCGTCGGCGGGAACCACCTGCGTCGCTCCGGCCGCCTCGCAGATCACGCCGACGGCTGCCAGGTCGGCGGCGGGGTCGTGGGTGTCGAAGGCGCAGAGCAGGAGGGCCTCGGTGGTCTCCGGCAGCCCCATGTTCGCCAGGTCGTTGACGGCCTTGACGGTCGTACGGTCCATCAGTTCGAGGAGGGACGGGACGTGACCGCCCTCCATAATCCGGCACACCGCGTCGCAGGCAGCGGCGGCCGAGGCGAACTCGGCGGCCAGTACGAGCTGCCCGGGCGGCTGCGGCCGGAGCGCCAGCACCGCCCGTACGACGATGCCGAGCGAGCCCTCCGAGCCCACGAACAGCCGGGTGAGGTCGTACCCGGCGACACCCTTCGCGGTCCGCCGCCCGGTGGACATGAGCCGCCCGTCGGCCAGCACGACGTCCAGCCCGAGGACGTACTCGGCGGTGACGCCGTACTTCACGCAGCACAGCCCGCCGGACGCGGTGCCGATGTTGCCGCCGATCGTGCACATCTCCCAGCTGGAGGGGTCCGGGGGGTAGTACAGGCCGTGTTCGTTGACCGCGCGGGAGAGCGTGGCGTTGACGACGCCGGGCTCGACGACGGCGATGCGGTCGACCGGG
The DNA here is from genome assembly GCF_045040105.1 of Streptomyces sp. NBC_01390. Classification (NCBI taxonomy): domain Bacteria; kingdom Bacillati; phylum Actinomycetota; class Actinomycetes; order Kitasatosporales; family Streptomycetaceae; genus Streptomyces; species Streptomyces sp. NBC_01390. The sequence continues at coordinate 4,795,487 of NZ_CP109551.1, forward strand.
TTGATCTCCAGGATGCGGTCCATCTTCACGAGCGACAGCACGACGCAGCCCTCGGAGGCGTTGGCCGCGCCCGACAGTCCGGTGCGGGCGCCCTGGGGGACGACCGGGACGCGCAGTTCGGTGGCGACGCGCATGACGTGCTGGACCTGTTCGACGGTGCGCGGCAGGACCACGACGGCCGGGCTGCCCGCCTCGCAGAAGCTCGCCATGTCGTTGGCGTAGGCGGCGGTGACGTCCGGATCGGTGAGCACGGCCTCGGCCGGCAGCTCCGCGAGCAGCCGGTCCGTGAGGTTGCCCTGGGCTTCGTCGGGTGCGGCTTGGATACGGCTCATGATCACAGGTTCGCACTCGGGGCCATCGGTGTGAACCCCGTCCGCGAGGGGCTTTCGGTACGGGAATCCGGTCGTCGTACTGACGCACAGTGACGCCATGGAGATGGAGAAAGTCCGTGCGCATGTCCGTGCTCGTGTCCGGGGTCAGGTCCTCCCGCGTCCGTTGATCGCCGCACTCGCGGGGTGTGCGGTGCTCGGCGGCGCCCTGATGATGCTGCCCCCGGACCGTCCGTCCGCCGGGTCCGCGCCGGGTCCGGGGGGCCGGGCGGAACGGGCGGTGACCGGCGGGGCGCCCGCGGCACTGCCCGACCTGCGGGTGTTCATCGGCGACCGCGAGGCGTACGTCCGCACGCACGCGCGTGACGGACAGGCCTGGGCGCAGCTCGGCTCGGCCTATGTGGAGCGCGGGCTGCGGACGTCGGACGCCGGGGACTTCCCGAGGGCGGAACGGGCGCTGCGTACGTCACTGAGGGTGCGCCCGGCGAGCGGGGCGGGGAACGCCGAGGGTCTGGTGGGCATGGCCGCGCTGGCGAACGCGCGCCGCGACTTCCCGGCCGCCCGGAAGTGGGGCGAGGAGGCGCTGCGCCGGGCGCCGAAGCGCTGGACGTCGTACCCGGCGCTGCTGGACGCGTACACGGGCCTCGGCGACTACAAGGCGGTCCGGCGGACGCTGGAGCGGCTGCGGGAGCTGCCTTCTGCGGCTTCGGTCCCGGCGGTGCTGGCGCGGACGGCGGGCGTGTACCGGGACCAGGGCCGCCGCGAGGACGCGCAGGCGGCCCTCTCGGACGCGGCGGCGCGGGCCACGAGCCCGGCCGAGGAGGCCGAATGGCAGTACCGGGCGGGCGAGTTGGCCTGGGAACGCGGCGAACCGGCCGACGCGCTACGGCATTTCGGGGCGGCCCTGCGTCTCGATCCCGGGCTGGGTTCCGCTCGGGCGGGCGAGGGACGGGCGTTGGCGGCCCTGGACCGGCCGACGGAGGCTCTCACCGCCTACCGGGCGGCCCTGGTCGAACAGCCATCGCCCCAATACGCGCTGGAGCTGGGCGAGTTGTACGACTCACTGGGCCGTCCGGAGGAGGCGCGGGCTCAGTACGCGGCACTGCGGGCGCGGGTCGCGAAGGAACAACTGGGCGGTGTCGACGAGGAGTTGCTGCTCGGCCGGTTCGAGGCGGACCACGGGGACGCGGCGTCGGCGGCACGGCGGCTGCGGGCGGAGTGGGCGCGGCAGCCGGGGCTCGACGCGGCGGACGCGCTGGGCTGGGCACTGCACCGGTCGGGCAAGAGCGAGGAGGCGCTGGGCTGGGCGAGACGGGCGACCGACAAGGAGCACGGCGCCGAGGTGCGCAGCGCGCTGTACGCGTACCACCGGGGCATGATCGAGCGGGAGTTGGGGCTGACGGGGCCGGCGCGCCGGCATCTGGAGGAGGCGCTGCGGATCAACCCGTACTTCTCACCGGCGGGGGCGCGGGCGGCGAAGGAGGCACTGTCGGAACTGGGCGAGCCGTGACCTACGGCCCGCCCGGCCGGCCGACCACCGGTCCTACAGGTTGCCGCGCTTGTCCTGCTCCCGTTCGATCGCCTCGAAGAGGGCCTTGAAGTTGCCCTTGCCGAAGCCCATGGAGCCGTGCCGTTCGATGATCTCGAAGAAGACGGTCGGACGGTCCTGGACCGGCTTGGTGAAGATCTGCAGCAGATAGCCGTCCTCGTCGCGGTCGGCGAGGATCTTCAGGTCGCGGAGGGTCTCGACGGGGACGCGGGTGTCACCGACCCACTCCCCCAGGGTGTCGTAGTAGGAGTCGGGCGTGTCGAGGAACTGGACGCCGGCCGCCCGCATGGTCCGTACGGTCTCGACGATGTCGTTGCTGTTGAGGGCGATGTGCTGGACGCCCGCACCGCCGTAGAACTCCAGGTACTCGTCGATCTGGGACTTCTTCTTGGCGAGGGCGGGCTCGTTGATCGGGAACTTGACCTTGAGGGTGCCGTCGGCGACGACCTTCGACATCAGCGCGCTGTACTCGGTGGCGATGTCGTCGCCCACGAACTCCTTCATGTTCGTGAAGCCCATGACCTTGTTGTAGAAGCCGACCCATTCGTTCATGTGGCCGAGCTCGACGTTGCCCACGCAGTGGTCGATCGCCTGGAAGGTGCGCCGGGCGGGCGGTTCGACGAGCGGGGCGGCGGCGGCGAACCCCGGGAGGTAGGGACCGTCGTAGCCCGTGCGTTCGACGAGGGTGTGGCGGGTCTGGCCGTAGGTGGCGATCACGGCGAGGACGACCGTGCCGTGCTCGTCCTTCAGCTCGTACGGCTCGGCCAGCGAGCGGGCGCCGTGCTCGACGGCGTACGCGTGTGCGGCGCGGGCGTCCGGGACCTCGATGGCGAGGTCGACGACGCCGTCGCCGTGCTCGGCGACATGGCCGGCGAGGAAGTGGCCCCAGGTGGTGGCGGGCTTGACGACGGAGGTGAACACGAACCGGGCGGAGCCGTTCTCCAGGACGTACGACGCGGTCTCGCGGCTGCCCGTCTCCGGTCCGGAGTAGGCGACGAGCCGCATGCCGAAGGCCGTGGAGTAGTAGTGCGCCGCCTGCTTGGCGTTGCCCACGGCGAAGACGACGGCGTCCATTCCCTTGACCGGGAAGGGGTCTGCCTGCCGGGCGGTGTCGGGAGTGTGGTGTGTGGTCTGCGTCATGGGTGAAGGGTCGCGCCGGGTTTGCAAGGTGCGCAATAGTTCGCGTGTTGAGTGGGCATTTTGTTCAGGAGAGTGCGGGACTGGGCGGCTCTTCTGTACAGGATGACCAGGGTGACCATCCGCACCGAGGACGCGAGAGGGATCAGGGAGGCCGCTGTGGCGATCGACGAGCTGGACGGGCGGATCATCGTGCTGCTGGCGCGGGAGCCGCGGATCGGCGTGCTGGAGATGTCCCGGCGGCTCGGTGTGGCACGGGGGACGGCGCAGGCGCGCCTCGACCGGCTTCAGTCGAACGGCGTCATCCGGGGGTTCGGGCCGCAGGTGGACCCGGCGGCGCTCGGCTACCCGGTCACCGCCTTCGCGACGCTCCAGATCCGGCAGGGACAGGGGCCGGACGTACGGGCCCACCTGGCGTCCGTGCCGGAGGTGCTGGAGCTGCTCACGACCACCGGCAACGGGGACATGCTGTGCCGGCTGGTGGCCCGCTCGAACGCCGATCTCCAGCGGGTGATCGACCGGGTCGTCGGTTTCGACGGCATCGTCCGGGCCGCCACGGCGATCGTGATGGAGAACCCCGTCCCCCTGCGGATCATCCCGCTGGTGGAACAGGCGGCGTCGGAGCACGGCGGGTGACGGGAGTTCCAAAGAAGTAGTTGCAAAGAAACCCTTGCAAGTACTTCTTTGCAACGCTACCTTTGTACTCATGCCGGAGCAGCCCGAAGAACTCACACCCCACGTACTCGACGCCCGTTCACTGCGCGGTCTCGCCCATCCCCTGCGGATGCAGCTTCTGACCGCAATCCGCCGTGGCGGTCCCGCAACCGCTTCTCAACTGGCCGCGAAACTGGGCGAGTCGAGCGGGGCGACCAGCTACCACCTGCGTCAGCTCGCCGCGCACGGCTTCGTCGAGGACGCGCCCGAGCACGGCAAGGGGCGGGAGCGCTGGTGGCGGGCCGCCCACGAAGCTGTGCAGTTCGACGACGCCCTGCTCAAGGACCCCGACCCGGCCGTCCGCGGCGCCGCCGACCTGTTCATCCACGAGGTCGCGAACAGCCACACCCGGGAGATCTCGACCTGGCTCGGCAACGCGAACGACTGGTCGGACGCCTGGCAGCGCTCCTCGGACATGAGCGACATGACGCTACGGCTGACACCCGAGACGGCCCTCGAACTGATCCACCGGATGCACGAACTCGTCGACAGCTACCGCGCCCAGGCCCCGGCCGAAGGCACCCCGGAGGCCGAGACGGTCCGCGTCCACACCCACGTCTTCCCGACCCGCACGACCTGATCCGCCCTGCCCTGCCCCGCCCTGACTTGAACTGACTTGAACTGACTCAACCTGCCCTGAAACGACTTGCCCTGACTTGAGAGGCTGAAGCCCGATGAACTCCGAGACCTACCTCGCCCCGCACACCCTCCGCGCCGCCGACCTCCGCGCGGACGCCGACGCCCACCGTCTCGCCCTCGCCGCCAAGCGCCCCCCGCGGGACCTCCGCACCCGCGTCGGCTGGACCCTCGTAGAGGTCGGCCTGCGTCTGGCCTCCGCGCCGCCGAAGCCCCGGCTCGCCTGAAACCGGGGGCCGACCGAATCCAGGGCCCGAGCAAATACAGGGCCCGCCCGGAACCAGGACCTGACCAAATCAGAGCCCGTCCGAAGCCAGCGCCCTCGGGAAACCAGGGCCCGACCGAAACCTAGGCCGAACCCAGGCCCCTCCCCGGCGGAGGCCCGCTCGACTCCCGTACCACCAGCGGCGGGTCCACCTCGTGCAGGACGCGTTCCGTCGAGCCGGGGTTCGTGATCTCGTCGACCAGGAAGCCGATGCCCTCGGTCGCCACCGAGTCGAAGTCCTGCGCCACCGTGGTCAGCGCGGGCTGCTGGAAGCGGGCGGCGGGGATGTCGTCCATCCCGACGACACTCACCTCGTCCGGAACCCGGCGCCCCCGCTCGTGCAACGCCCTGACCAGGCCGATCGCCATGTCGTCGTTCGCCACGAAGACCGCGGTCATCGCCTCGTCGTCCGCCAGCCGAAGGCCCGCCTCGTAACCGCTCGCGCAGGACCAGTCCCCCGCGACGGGCTCGGCCACCGGGAGGCCCACCTCGGTCAGCGCCGAGCGCCAGCCGTCCGCACGGTCACGGGACGCCCACCACTGGCCCGGCCCCGACACATGCCGGATCTCGGTGTGCCCCAGGTCGATGAGGTGCCTGGTCGCCACATACCCGCTGCGGTCCGACTTCTCCGCCGAACGGATCCGCCGCGCGGCGACCAGACCGGGAAAGCGGCCGATGGTGAGGATGGGGACGTCCAGCCAGACCTTGACGGGGCTCCCCTCGTCGATCGCCTCCGACAGCACGATGCCGTCGACGCCCTGTTCGAGGAGGCTGTCGATGGCCTCGGCGATGCTGTGCTCGTCGTCCTCGGTGGTGTGGGCGACGCTCACCGAGTAGCCGAGCCGGCGCGCCGAGCGCTCTATCGCGACGAGCATGGTCATGGGTCCGTAGAGCCGGGCCCCGAGGGAGATCACGCCAAGCCTGCGGCTCCGGCCCGAAGTGAGGCTGCGCGCCGCACCGTTGGGCCGGTACCCGAGTTGCTGGGCCGCCCGCAGAACCCGCTCCCGGAGCTCCTCGCGGACGTACGGCTCGTTGTTCATGACACGCGAGACCGTCTTCTGGGAGACGCCGGCGAGCCGTGCGACATCGGTGCTCGTCGCCGGTGGCCGCGAGACTCCGTCACGGCCTTCACGACCTTGGGTGCCAGCCACCGAAGCTCCCTCTTCTCAGGACTGCCTTTACAGGACTGCGCTGTCAGAAAACCGTCGCGAACAGTGTGCGGCCCGGTCCTCGAAATCGTCAATCGAAGCCGTAATCCGCAGGAAACAGCGGGAAACAGCTGCGACACAAGTATTGACGGCGGCTCGATCCGGGCAACAGAATCCGGCCTGACTACGCAGTCATGCGTGCAGTCGGGGCACAGCGATCGGAGCGGTGATGCGGAGAACGCAGAGTAGAGGAAAGCTGACGAAGGCGCTGGGGAGTCTCCTCGCGGCCGGCGCGCTGCTGGCGGTGCCCATGGCCAGTGCGCAGGCCTACGACCCGACCGGCGGGATCCTCTACCAGCTCGGCAACGAGCCGTGCCTGAAGGGCCGGGGCAACTGCGCGATCTACCCGAAGTCGGCCGAGCTGCCCGGCGGGCGGCTGGTCGCGTCGTTCGAGAAGTCCACCGTCGTGACGCAGTCGGGCAGCGCCGACGGCCAGACCCTCCCGGTCTACAAGAGCGACGACGCCGGCACGAGCTGGCAGCCGCTGTCCGAGGTCAAGGCCCCGGCGTACCTCTCCACGGACCCCAGGTACGCCAAGTACACGAGCAACTGGACCAACCCGTACCTCTACGTCCTTCCGCAGAACGTCGGTGCGCTGAAGAAGGGCACCCTGCTGCTGGCGAGTGTCGTGTCGGGGGACGACTACTACTACAAGGAGCACAAGGCCGCCGACCCCAGCTGGACGCCGAACAACGACGGTGACCGCAAGGATCTGGCGATCGCCCTGTACTCCAGCGTCGACGAGGGCAGGAGCTGGAAGGTCGTCAACGTCATCGCGTCCGCGGGCTGGCAGGGCGGCAGCGCGGGCGCGGTCGGCCAGAACATCGCGGCGGCGAACACGAACAAGCAGGTGGACCCCCTCTGGGAGCCGTACCTGATGGTCTACGGCGGCAAGCTGGTCTGCTTCTACTCCGACGAGAACGACTACACGGGCTTCGACCCGGTCACCGGCGTCCCGATCCTCGACCCCGCGAACGACACGGCCACCGACTCGCACGGCCAGATCCTCGCCCACCGGACCTGGGACGGCAGCGCCACCGCGTGGAGCGTCCCGGTCGTCGACGTCGCCGGTGCCACGCAGGACATGGGCGGCGGCAAGACGGAGATCGGCGGTGGACGGCCGGGCATGACCAACGTCGTCGCCACGTCGGACGGCCGGTGGCTGCTCACGTTCGAGTACTGGGGCGGCGGGGCCAACACCCGCTATGTGATCGCCGACAGCCCGCTGAAGTTCTTCCGCGGCTCCCAGACCGGCATGTCCGTCGGCACGCTGCCGGTCGTCGCCGGTTCCCGGCCCCTCTCGCAGGGCGGCAGCCCGGTCCTCATCCGGATTCCCGACGGACGCCTGGTGTACAACGCCTCGAACAGCGGCGACGTCTGGGTCAACGAGAGCGGGCGCAGCGACGGGGTGTGGACGGAGTACCAGACGACCTCGCCGGCCGGCTACAGCCGCAGCCTGCAGTACGTCGACTCCACCGGACGCGTCGCGATCCTCAACAACCAGGGCACGTCCACGATCGCCTACGCCGAGGTCGACCTCGGCGACTCCGCCGGCACCTACTACCAGCTGCTGAACCGCAAGACCGGCCAGGTGATCGGCACCGGCAACAAGACCAACGACGCCAACCTCGGCAACGGGGACACACCTGACGTGGTCCTCGAGGACGCCGGGGCGGCGGCGAACCCCGACACCCAGTCCTGGCACGTGGTGACCGAGCCGAAGGGTGGTACGACCCTGCTGAACAGGTCGGGCGGTCGCTCGGCGGCCATCTGGACCGGCAACGCGACGGTCGGCCAGCGTGTCGGCCAGTGGGTCGACAACAGCTCGACGGGCAGCTGGGACCTGATCAAGACGGCCGACGGCTACTACCGACTCCAGTCGCTCAAGAACACGGCCCTGTACCTGACCGGCGCGTCCGCCGGAGCCCCGCTGACCTTGCAGAACGCGGCGACGGACGGCTCGCAGGACTGGAAACTGGTCAAGTGAGCCGACGTGAGGTGAGGTCGGCAGCGGTGTGAAGTGGGCAGGGGATGCGCGGAGCTAACAGCTCGGCACATCCCCTTGTCCTGTCTCCAACGCCACCAGCGCTCCGACGGCACCCTTGAGAGTCGTCACCGGGATCAGCCGCAGCCCCTTGGGAAGCTCCGACTTGGCGTCCGAGCACTCCGCCTCGGGCACCAGGAAGACGGTCGCGCCGTCGCGACGCGCGGCCTGCGTCTTCAGGGCCACCCCGCCCACCGCGCCGACCGTGCCGTCCGCGTCGATCGTCCCCGTACCGGCGACGGTGCGACCGCCGGTGAGGTCTCCGCCCTTGCCGTCGCCGTCCAGCTTGTCGACGATGCCGAGGGAGAAGAGGAGCCCGGCGCTGGGGCCGCCGACGTCGGCGAGCTTCAGGGTGACCTTGATCCTGCCGGAGTCCTCGTCCAGGTACTTCAGGGCCGCCTCGGCCGCCGCGTCCTGCGACTGCTTCATCTCGGCGGTGTTGTGCTCCTCGATCTCCTTGGTGCTGTTCCCGCTCGGATAGACCGAGTCGCGCGGCATCACTGCCTGGTCGGTACTGAACCAGCCGTCGAGTACGTCACCGAGGCTCACGTGGGTGTCGGGGCCGGTCGCCTCGATCGTCGTCATCCGCAGCTCGCCGCGGGTCTTGCGGGGCGTCCCGCCGGTGATCGTGATGACCGGGTCGCCCTTGTTCTCGCCGAGGACGTTCGCCGTCAGGCCGGGCTGCGCCAGGGTGAACGGCAGCGGCGCGAACGCGGCCGTGGCGAGCAGGGCCACGACAGGCAGGGCACAGACGGCGACGGCCCAGGGGCGCGTGAGGCGAGAGAGCACGAGGTCAATCTAACGTGGGAGCGTTTCCCGGCCGGGGGCGGCTGCCGTGCCCTCGTCGGCGGAAGGCCGAGGAAGGCCCGGTGAAGGGTGGCCGGTCAGCGCAGCGCCTCGGAGACTTCCCGGGCCGCGTCCATGACCCGCGGCCCCACCCGCTCGGGCACCGCGTCGGCGAGCATCACGACCCCGACGCTCCCCTCGACGCCGGTCACGCCGATCAGCGGAGCCGCGGCCCCGCTCGCGCCGGCCTCCAGCTCGCCGTGCGTGAGGGTGTATCCGGGGGTGGTGGGGGGCTGCTGCCGGGCGGCGAGGATGGCCTTGCCGGCCGCGCCGCGCTCCAGGGGGTGGCGGAATCCGGCCCGGTAGGCCACGTGGTAGTCGGTCCAGGTCGGCTCGACGACGGCGACCGCGAGCGCCTCCGTCCCGTCGACCAGGGTCAGGTGGGCCGTGGCGCCTATGTCCTCGGCCAGCGACCTGAGCGCGGGCAGCGCGGCCTCCCGTACGAGGGGATGCACCTGGCTGCCGAGGCGCAGCACCCCCAGCCCGACGCGGGCCCGGCCGCCCAGATCACGCCGTACGAGCGCGTGCTGTTCCAGGGTGGCCAGCAGGCGGTACACGACGGTCCGGTTCACGCCGAGCCGGGTCGACAGTTCGGTGACCGTCAGACCGTGGTCGGTGTCGGCGAGCAGCTTGAGGACGCGCAGTCCCCGGTCGAGCGTCTGGGAGGTCTCCGCGGTCACGACGCCCACTCCTTCACGTGGTGAGGTCGGCAGCTCCCTGACGGCGGATGCGTCGCCGGTCCCGTGGGCGACGCGCGTCAGAGGCGGCCGATCGGCGGCGGCCCGGGCTCTCCCGGGCGCTGTCGCTTCACGACTGCGCTCCGCGGCGTCGCTGCCACGGGGCGTGTGCGTTGCGGGGACAGTAGCGAAGGCGGTTCGCTCAGCGGAAGGCTCCGTCCAGAATCCGGTCACTCCGCGGTACGGACTGGCGCCCTTCCTCCCGATATGCACGGCGTGTGCATGGCCGCACACGCCCCTCACCGGACAGGCCGGGCGGATGTGAGGCCCGGCCGGCGCCGTCACCGCATCCGGGTCGCCCATTCCTGCACTTTGGCGATGCGCTGTCGCAACTGTCCCGCGGTCGCCTCCGCGCTCGGCGGCCCGCCGCAGGTGCGGCGCAGCTCGGTGTGGATCACCCCGTGCGGCTTGCCCGTCTGATGGACGTACGCGCCGACCATGGTGTTGAGCTGCTTCCGCAGCTCCAGCATCTCCTTGTGGGAGACCACGGGCCGCCGCTCGGCGGGCAGTTCGAGGAGGTCTGCCTCGTCGTCGGGCTTCTTACGGCTGTGCGCGATCTGCCGGGCCTGCCGCTTCTGCAGCAGCAACTGCACCTGATCGGGTTCGAGGAGCCCGGGAATCCCGAGGTAGTCCTGCTCCTCCTCGCTCCCCGGGTGCGCCTGCATGCCGAACTCGGCACCGTCGTACAGCACCCGGTCGAAGACGGCGTCGGACTCCAGCGCCTCGAAGGAGAACTGCTCCTGCTCCCCGGTGTCCTCGTCCTCCTCCCGGTTCGCCTCCTCCATCTCCTTCTCGGATTCGGCGTACGGGTCCTCCTCGCCCTCCTTCTTGGGCTTGTCGAGGGCGTGGTCGCGCTCGACCTCCATCTCGTTGGCGAAGGTGAGGAGGTCGGGGACGGTCGGCAGGAAGACGGAGGCCGTCTCGCCGCGCCGCCGGGAGCGCACGAAGCGCCCGACGGCCTGGGCGAAGAAGAGAGGCGTGGAGATGGTGGTGGCGTAGACCCCGACGGCCAGCCGTGGCACGTCGACGCCCTCGGACACCATGCGGACGGCGACCATCCAGCGGGAGTCGTTGTTCGCGAACTCGTCGATGCGGTTGGAGGCGCCGGTGTCGTCGGAGAGGACGACGGTGGCCCGGGTTCCCGTGATGTCGCGGATCAGCTTGGCGTAGGCGCGGGCGGACTCCTGGTCGGAGGCGATGACGAGCGCCCCCGCGTCCGGGATGCCCTTGCGCACCTCGGTCAGCCGCTTGTCGGCGGCGCGCAGCACGCTGGGCATCCACTCGCCGCGCGGGTCGAGGGCCGTACGCCAGGCCTGCGAGATCGCGTCCTTGGTCATCGGCTCGCCGAGCCGGGCGGCGATTTCGTCACCGGCCTTCGTCCGCCACCGCATCTGCCCGCTGTAGGAGAGGAAGATGACGGGCCGCACGACGTGGTCGGCCAGCGCGTTGCCGTAGCCGTAGGTGTAGTCGGCGGAGGATCGTCGGATCCCGTCGTTCCCCTCCTCGTACGTGACGAAGGGGATGGGGTTGGTGTCGGAGCGGAACGGCGTACCGGTGAGCGCGAGGCGCCGGGTGGCGGGCTCGAAGGCTTCCAGGCAGGCCTCGCCCCAGGACTTGCTGTCCCCGGCGTGGTGGATCTCGTCGAGGATGACGAGCGTCTTGCGCTGTTCGCAGCGGTTGCGGTGCAGCATGGGCCGCACCCCGACACCGGCGTACGTCACGGCGACGCCCTGGTACTCCTTGCTGAGCGGCCCGGCGCTGTACTCGGGGTCGAGCTTGATCCCTATCCGTGCCGCCGCCTCGGCCCACTGCTTCTTCAGGTGCTCGGTGGGCGCGACCACGGTCACCTGCTGCACGACATGGTGGTGCAGCAGCCAGGAGGCGAGCGTCAGCGCGAACGTCGTCTTGCCGGCGCCGGGGGTGGCGACGGCGAGGAAGTCGCGCGGCTGCTCCTTGAGATACCTCTCCATCGCCCCCTGCTGCCAGGCACGCAGCTTGCCGGCGGTACCCCAGGGGGCACGGCCGGGATAGGCGGGCGAGAGGTGATGATTGGCTGCGGTACCGGCTGAAGCGGCGGTGGTAGTCACGGTCTCCGGGGTGTGGGTCGGGCGGCTCTGCGGCGGCTGAAGCCCCAGCGACGGCTGAGGCTGCGTATGACAACCGGGCCACCCTACCGGCGGCCCGGGCCTGTCAACGTGCGTACGCCGCGGGGGGACCCGGGGATGGGACTCAGCTCACATCTGGAAGGGTCAGCGCGCGAAGCGCGGCAACTGGGAGGCGATCTTCGGCACGTCCAGGGCGCCTTGGCAGACGTCCAGGACAAACGCCTCGGCCTCGTCCACGTCGAACTCCGCGTCCAGTGGATGTCCGTTCATGTGCAGGAAAACCCAGGTCGTGTACCAGGCGATGCGCTTGTTCCCGTCGATGAGTGCGTGGTTGCGAGCGAGGGACTCCATCAGCGCCGCGGCCTTCTGCCAGACGTCGGGATAGGCGTCCTGCCCGAACACACTCGACTGAGGGCGCACGAGGGCCGAGTCCAGGAGTCCGAAGTCGCGCACGTCGTCCGCCCCGAGCCGCTTCGCGAGGTTCAGCGACTCGGGGAGGGTCAGGTACTGCATCAGGCGAGCCTCCGGTTCAGCTCGGCGCTGGCCTTCAGTACGTGATCAGCGGCCTCGTTGAACAGTCTCGAATGCTCGTTTATGGCCGCGATCACGGCGTCGTGCGCGAACGCCTGCATGCTGCGCCCCTCCGCTGCGGCACGTTCACGCAGCGCGTCGAGCTCATCGTCCGAAAACCGCAGGTTCAGTCCAGCCATGCCCCGATGGTACTACGCGGTACCAGCTGGTGTCACCGAGATTCCGCCCGCACCCGCGTAGTAACCCAGGCCCCCACCAACGCCACCCCCGCCATCGGCAGAAACACCGCCGCGAAGGCACCCGGATGGGAGCCGCCGGCGGACGCGGCGGAGGCATGAGCAGCCACCGACCCCCCGCCCAGCGCGGCGAACGCCGCACCCCCGGCTGCCAGCAGCACCACGTTGGAGAGCCCGTCGGATATCTGCAGGGCGGCGGAGTTGGAGCCGGCCTCCTCGGGCGCGGAAAGTCGCAGCAGCAGCACGCTGGTGCCGGCGAAGACCAGCCCCATCCCGAAGCACCCGAACCCCCACACCACGGCAAGGGTCCACACCGGCACCGCGTCGATCAGCACGGCGGGCGCCCCGGCGATGGCGGCGGCGACGACGACCATCCCGACCGTCATCATCCGCTCCCGGTACGGCTCCATCCGCGCCCGCGCCTGCACGGACGACCCCAGCGCCCAGGTAGCGCCCCCCGCCGCGAGCGAGAACCCGGCCATCGTCGGCGAGAGCCCCCGCTGCGTGACGAGCATCAAGGGGATGAAGGACTCGGCGGCGATGAAGGACCCCGCGGCCACGCCACGCAACAACACGACGGACGGCAGCCCGCGCGCGGCCCGATAGGTCCCCCGGGGAAGCAGCCCGCGCACGGCGGGTACGAGCAACGAGACTCCGAGGAGCCCGGGAACGACCGAGACCCACCGCAAGTCCTGGGCGGCGTACTGAAGCAGCCCCGCACCGAGCGAGATTCCGAGGGCAAGCCGAATACGCCGCCGATCCTCCTGCTCATCCCGCTCCCCCGCCTTCACGGGCCCGCCCGCCAGCCGCTGTATCTGAGGCAGCGCGAGGGCCAGCGGAAACACCACAAGTATCGGAATCCCCACGAACACCCACCGCCAGCCGAGCTGCTCGGTGACGGCACCGGCGGCCAGGGGCCCGACGACCGACGGCACCACCCAACTGGCGGCGAACGCGGCCATGATCGAGGCCCGCAACCGCTCCGGATAGGCCCGCCCGACCACCACGTACAGGGAGACGATCACCAGCCCACCCCCCAGCCCCTGCACGGCCCGCCCGGCGATGAACAGCCACATGACCCCGGCGGTCCCGGAGAGCAGCAGCCCGGCGGCGAAGGCGGCGATGCCCGTGGTCAGCGCGCCCAACGGCCCCCTGCGGTCGGACCACTGCCCGGCGAGCACCATGCCGAAGAGGCTGGTCGTGAAGTACCCGGAGAAGGCGAACGCGTACAGCGACACCCCGTCCAGCTCCCGCGCGGCGACGGGCATGGCCGTCCCCACGGCAGTCGCCTCGAAGGCGATCAGCAGCACGACGGACACGATCCCGATACTGAGCGCCCGATAGGAACGCCCCAGCACCCCCTCACCTTCACCGGGTACGGCGGCCGGAGCGGCCGTAGGGATGTCCGCGTCGGCGATGTCGGATGCGACGCCAGTGTCGCCCGGTTCCAGGGTGGTCATGCAGGCCAGCGTAAGGGTCACCACTGACGTTGACCCCTGTCGGAGGTAGGAGCCACTCCGGGACCTTGGTCGTACGCCCACCGGCGCCGTCCCTCCTCCCCTGCCTCTCTCCCCGCGCCCCCGTTCATGAACGGCGTGTGGCAGTCCCGTTGCAGCCCGCCCGGTTCCCTTGTTCCCGCCCGCTCCCCGCCCCTACGGTCAAGTCACCAAGTTCGGACCGGACAAGGGAACGGCCACCAGGACCGCGCCCGCCCTCCGCCCCCCGACCTGGCCGTGTGCCCGAGTGGTTCAGGGATTCGCCTGCAAAGCGAATTACGCGGGTTCGATTCCCGCCACGGCCTCAAACAGCCCGACCGTCGCGCACAACTGGGGCGGCCCTCCTGGAGAGGGCCGCCCCAGCTGCCGTTCATCTCGTCCTGGGCTTCACCGCATCTCCCACATCTGGGACAGAACCAGACCTACATCTCACCTAGCGTCGTGCCGCCGTTCAGCATCGACGAGAGGACCATGATCACGATGACCGAGCAGACCAGTGCCGCCCCTGCGGGCTACACCACCGTCGCGCCCTGGGTCGTCACCGACGACACCGGGGCGTTCCTCGACTTCGTCACCCAGGCGTTCGACGGCGAGGAGTTGGGACGGGTGCTGACGGAGCACGGCTCCGTCGGACACGGTGAGATCCGGGTCGGCGACACCGTCGTCCTGGCCTTCGACCGGAGTGCGGACTGGCCCGTCATGCCGAGTCTGCTGCGTGTGTTCGTCGCCGACGCGGACAAGGCGTTCGCACAGGCCCTGGCTGCGGGCGGCCGGGTTGTCACCCCCGTGGCGACCCAGGCCTTCGGCCAGCGCGGAGGCCGTGTCAGGGACCCCTTCGGCAACATCTGGTGGGTGGTCAGCCGCGTCGAGGACGTCTCCGAGGAGGAGATGTGGAAGCGGCTGCAGGACCCTGTGTACGCCGAGGCCATGCGCGTGTCCCAGGAGACTTTCGACGCCGAGCTCAGCGGTCGCCGGCACGGGCGCGGCAGTACACCCGTGCGGCCGACCAGCTGACGCGAGACGGGGGGTTCGGTACCGCGCGCACCCCGCCTCAGAGCACCCTGCCCGCCTCGCCGTCGAAGTCGATCGTCTTCGCGCGGCGCAGCAGCCACAGCGTGAAGGCGAGGGTCGAGACGTCCGTGTTGAGGCGGTGCAGGGTGGCCGCTGCCTCGTTCCAGGTGAGGACCGCGCCCGTTCTGCCGTCCAGGACCAGGCTGTTGCTCCCGGACAGGTGGCCCAGGCGGATCAAGTCGCCTGCGCCTGCAGGGAGTTCGGTCGCCGTGTCCTCGTCCGCGCAGTACTCCGCGAGGGTCGGCAGCGGTATGTCGGTGTCCGGGTCGAAGTGGGCACCGTCCTCCGGGAGTCCCGTGCCGCTCAGGAAGCGGCGGGTCGGCTCGTGGGTGAGCGGGGCCGGGAAGTCGACGTCCTCGAAGCGGGCCACCTTGGAGTGGCCGAACTCCTGCTCAAGGAGCCGGGCGGGCAGGTCGAGGGCGAGGCCCGACTCCGCGCCGGAGGCGGCGATCCGGGCCAGCGGGCGGATCAGGGCGGCCATCTTCCAGTACGGCAGCACATCGCAGCCGGCGCCCTGGGCGAACACCATCAGCAGGTGCCGGGAGGTCTCCGCCAGCGTCCGCGGGCCGAAGCTGTCGGCACAGAAGGCCAGTTGGCCTCGCGCGGCTGCCATCTCCTCGGTCGCCGCCGCGAACCGTCGCAGGACTTCCAGCGGGGAACCCGGCGAGCGCCGGTCCAGCGGGGCGGGGCGGGCGGGTGTCGGGTCCGCCACCGTCCGCAGGGCTCCGGCCCGCACCGCGCCGCTCCGTACGGCCTCGGTACGTACGGTCCCCGTGCGTACGGTCCCGGTGCGCAGTGCGCCGAGCCTCACCTGGCCCTTGCCGGCCGGCAGGCCCACGCGCGTCAGCAGTTCGCCCCTGGTCGGCGTGATCGTCGTGCTCATGGTTTCCCCCGCGCATGGTTGTTCTCGGTCCCCCGGACGCGACGTCGAAAACGTCCGCTGCCCGGCAGGCCCTCCCACTGCCCAGAACACTACGCGGCACCACTGACAACAGCCTCTGACCTGGGATCAAACCCGATCTCAGCCGAAGTACACGCCACCCACGACCACGACAACCGCCGCCACCAGGAACAGCAGCACCCACGCCAGCACCTTGCCGGGCGTCGGCCCGGGTTCGTAGCGCGGCTCCTCTTCCGGAGACGGTGTCGGTGTCGGCGTCGGATTCGTCACGGCGTCGTCACCACCGCTGCCTGCGGGCGGATCGGCAGGCGGTTCACCGGGCGGCCCGTCGCCGCGCGTACCGCCGACGCGATGGCCGCGGGGGATGTCACCACCGGAACCGCGCTCGCCGCCTTCGCGCCGAAGGGGGCGACCACGTCCCGCTCCTCGACCAGCTTGACGATGCGGATGTCCGGGACGTCCAGCGCGGTCGGCAGGGCGTAGCCCGTGAGGTCGGGGTGGCGGATCAGCCCGCGCGCGGAGCGCAGGTTCTCCGTGAGGGCGATGCCCACGCCCTGGGTGACGCCCGCCTCGATACGGGCTGCCAGCTGCGCCGGGTTGAGGACACGGCCGACGTCCTGGGCCAGCGCCAGTTCCACCACGCGTACCGAGCCGAGTTCGATGTCGACGTCCACCACCGCGCGGATCGCGCAGAAGGCGAGGCCCACATAGGCGTCGCCCTGGCCCGCCTCGTCGAGGGGTTCCGTGGGGTGCGGGCGGCACTGTGCCGTGGCCCACAGTTCCTTGCCGTCCAGCGCCTCCGTCACCGTGGTCGACAGGACACCGTCGTACGAGGTGATCTTGCCGTCGGTGATCTGGAGCAGCTCCGTGGACATGCCGAACTTGTGCGCGAGGGGCTGGAGGAGCTGGGTGCGGACCATTTTCGCGGCCCGTTCCACCGCGCCGCCGGAGACCCAGGTGTGACGGCCCCGGGCGCCCGGGCCGGCCGGGGGCTGGTCGGTGTCGACGGGGGCCACCTGGACCTCGTCGATGCCCAGCGTCTCCTGGACGATCTGGCGGGCCAGGGTGGTGAAGCCCTGGCCTGTCTCCACGGCGGCGCACAGGACCGTGGCGATGCCGTCGTGGACCTTGACGGTGGCCGTCGAGACCTCGTCCGCGCCCTCGGCGCCGAGCATGTGGACCATGCCCAGGCCGTACCCGACGCCCCTGCGGACCGCGCCCGGTTCGCCCGCGCCCTCGGGGCCGCCCGGGAGCAGCCACTCGTCCTCGGGGGTGTCCTTGGGGAGCGGCGGAAGCGGGAAGTCCCGTACCGCCTGGAGGAGTTCGGCGACCGGGGCGGGGCAGGTGACGGACTGGCCGGTCGGGAGTACGTCCCCGGTGGCCATCACGTTGCGCAGGCGCAGCTCGGCCGGGTCGGCGCCCAGTTTCTTCGCCAGCTTGTCCATCTGGGCCTCGTAGGCCGCGCAGACCTGCATGGCGCCCTCGCCGCGCACATGGCCCGAGGGGGGGTTGTTGGTGCGCACCGCCCAGCCCTCGATGAAGGCGTTGGGGACGACGTACGGGCCGCAGGCGAAGGAGACCGCCGCCGCGAGGGCCTCCCCTGAGGTGTCCGCGTACGCGCCCGCGTCGAGCAGGATCTGTGCCTCGACCTTGACGAGCTTGCCGTCGGCGTCCGCGTGGTGGCGGTAGCGCAGGAGGGTGGGGTGTCTGTGGACGTGGCCCAGGAAGGACTCTTCGCGGGTCGCCGTCAGTTTCACCGGGCAGCCCGTTTTGAGCGCCAGCAGGCCGAGGGGGAGCTGGAAGCCCTGGTCCTCGCGGTCGGCGGTGGCGCCGGGGACTCCCGTGACAACCACCTTCACCCGCTCCGGTTCCAGGCCGTAGCAGGCGGCGGCCGCGTCGCGGTCCGCGTGCGGGTCCGTGGAGGCGAGGTACAGCTCCACACCGCCGTCCGGGCGCGGTACCGCGAGGCCCGCCTCGGCGCCGATGGGGGCCGGGTCCTGGCGGCCGATCCGGTAGAGGCCCTCGACGACGATCTCGCCGATCGCGTCCGGGTCGCCGTGCCGCAGCGGGATGTGCCGGATCAGGTTGCCGTCGGGGTGCAGCGCCTCGGCCTCGAAGGCCTGCTCGGGGTCGGTCACCGGTTCGAGTACTTCGTACTCGACGATGACGGCCGCCGCCGCCATGCGCGCGGTGTCCGGGTGGTCGGCCGCGACGGCGGCGATGGGTTCCCCGTGGTGGCGTACGACCTCTGAGGCGAACATCGGGCGGTCGGCCCTGCCGCGGCCGTGCAGTTCGGTCCCCGGCACGTCCTCGTGGGTCACGACGGCCCGTACGCCGGGCATCTCGCGCGCGTGGGTCGTGTCGATGGAGAGGATGCGCGCGTGCGGGTGCGGTGAGCGCAGTACGGCGGCCCACAGCAGGCCCTCGGCCCACAGGTCGGCCGCGTACGGGAACGTGCCCTCCGTCTTGGCGCGAGCGTCGGCGGCCGGCAGGGACACGCCGAGGCCGTGCGGGAGTGCCTCCGCGTCGGGGGCGGACTCCGCGGCCGTGGTGGCGGTGGCGGCTTCGTTGCTCACGTCTCGCCTCCGTCCTGGCCGTGAGCCTGGTCATACGCGTGGGAGTCGTGGTTGCGGGCGGGTTCGAAGCCCGGGGCGTCGAACGCGGAGGGGTTGACCCCGCCGCCGCCCGGTCCGGCCTGGTGCGGGATGCGGGCCTCGCCGTCGTCCCCGTCGGCGTCGGCGGCGTGCGCCTCGCGTTCGGCGACGACCTCGCGGACGGCCTCCAGGACGCCCCGGTAGCCCGAGCAGCGGCACAGGTTGCCGCACAGCGCCTGGCGCGTCTCCAGTTCGGTCGGGGCGGGGTTGCCCTCCAGGAGGTCGTGCACGGTCATCGCCATCCCGGGGACGCAGAAACCGCACTGCACGGCACCGCACTTGGCGAGCGCCCGCTGCACGTCCGAGGGGCGGCCCTCGGTGGCGAGGCCCTCCACCGTGCGCACCTCGCTGCCGGCGGCGGTGACCGAGGGCACCAGGCAGGAGGCGACGAGCCGTCCGTCCACCTGGACGTTGCAGGCCCCGCACTCGCCCTGGGAGCAGCCGTCCTTGGCGCCGGCGAGGCCCAGGCGCTCGCGCAGGACGTAGAGCAGCGACTCGCCGATCCAGGCGTCGGTGACGGGCCGGTCGGAGCCGTTGACGCGCAGGACGTAGGAGGCGAGGGGGTGTTCCTCGCCGGGAAGTCCGGGGGGCGCGTCGGCGGTGTCGGGCTCTGTGGCGGGCTCCGCGTCGGTCGCGGTGGCACCGGATGCCTCGGTGACCGCGTCCGGCTCGCCCGCCACGGCCTCCTCAGCGGCCTCCGGCGAGCTTTCCGGCCCGGGAGCAGGCTCAGGCTCCGCGGCGGCTTCTGCGGGGCCGCCAGGCCCTTCAGCGGGGTCGTGCGGGACCTCGGCGGGGCCATGATCCTCGTCGCCGGCCGCGTGACCGGCTTCGGTACCGGCGTGACCGGATCCGTCGGCCGGGTGACCGATCCCGTCGGCCGTACGACCGGAGTCGCCCGTTCGGCGCTCGGTTTCGTGCCCGGTTTCGGGCGCGTACGTCGTTCCCGCGCCCATCGTGCCGTCGGATCCCGGCTCGGGGTCGAGTCCGGCCGCCCAGGGCTGGCCCGCCCCCTCCGTGGCCCAGGGCGCGGGCGCGCCACCGGGGAGCGTGGCGGGCGGTGTGCCGCCCCACTGCTCGACCAGTGCCGACGCACTGAACTCGCCCGATTCGTCCGGAAGGTCGCCCCCGGCGACGGGGATCCGCCACTCTCCGGTGACCTCGCGGCCCGCGACTCCGGGAGCCGCGGCGTCCGGCGCGCCGGCTCCCTGCTCGAAGGCCCACTGGCCGGTGGAGCTCTGGTCGTAGCCGAACCCGTCCTGCCGCGCGGCCTCCTGGGGCACGGCGTTCGGGTCCGGCCACTGGGCACCCCCGGGGGGCGCGGGCGGCATGCCCCACGCGTCCGGCGCGCCCGGGGAGCCACCCTCGGACCCCGGCGCCGCAGCGATCTGCGGGGGTACGTAGCCGTGGCCGGGCGCGGCGAGCGGGCTGTCCACGGAAGCCAGGAACGCGTCGATGCCCCCTTCGGGGAGCTTCACGAAGGCGGTGGCACCGTCGTCGTAGTCGCCCTGGGGCAGCGGGTCCCAGCGGCCGCCGCCACGGGGAGCGCCTTCCGCGCGCTGATCCCCGGGCTGCTCCCGTTGCTGACTCCCGTGCCGGTCTCCGTACTGGTCGTCGCCGTACTGGTCGTCGGTCACGACAGTGCCCTCCCCAGTGCTCGTCGGGCCAGCGCGGCGACGGTGCGCCGCAGATGCAGGACCGCGGGCGGAAGCGGTGGTACGGAGCCGTCCTCGGCCGGAACCGGGTCGGGAATGCAGGCCGCCGCGACGTACTCGCCGAAGGCACCCAGTGCCTCCGGGACGATCGTCCGGTTGTTGTCCCAGTCGATGAGCCGGGCGACCCACTGCTCGGCGTCCAGGGGTCGCAGCGGCATCGGAGCTATGGCGCCCACCGCGCATCTGACTCCGCGCCGGGCGGGGTCGAGGACGAGCGCGACGGACGCGAGGGCACGGCCGGGGCCGGTGCGTCCGGTGGCCTTCAGGAAGACCTGGGGCGCGTGCAGCAGGGGCACGCGCACGAAGCCGATCAGTTCACCGGCGCGCAGCAGTTCCACACCGGCCAGCAGGTGCGACACCGGGATCTCCCGGCGGGCGCCACCGGGGCCCGCGATGATCAGCGTCGCCTCCAGGGCGGCCAGCACGGGAAGCGCGTCCCCCGTAGGGGCGGCTGTCGCGATGTTGCCGCCGAGGGTGCCCGCGTTACGGATCTGCGGCGGGCCCGCGGCACGCGCGGAGGCGGCCAGGGCCGGGATCAGGGCGGCGAAGTCGGGGCGGCCCATCCGCGCGTGGGTGAGTCCGGCGCCGAGCAGGGCGTGGCCGTCCTGGTACTGCCAGCCGCGGATCTCGCTGATCCGGCCGAGGCCGACGAGTGCGGCGGGCCTGAGCTGCCCGGAGTTGACGGTGGCCATGAGGTCGGTACCGCCCGCCACGGGGACGGCCGTCGGCATGGCGGCGAGCGCCGCGACAGCCTCGTCCAGCGAGGCGGGCAGCGTCACGGCCTGCGCCGCCTGCGGTGCGTGCGTGGTCAAACCGGCTGCCCCTTCCCGCTGCCCCACCTGGTCCCGCCTGTGTTGCCGTACGGTACGTGCTGACAGGGCGGACGTGGCAACTCTGGCACATTCTCGCGAGACCCGAACGCGGGGGTCCGCTAGGAGGCATTCGCCCCTCTCGTCAGAGGGATGGTCCGTTTTCGCACGGCATCACCAATCAGTTCCGATTGTTCCCTTCGGTGCCCGTTGTGTGCGTTTCTCCTCACAGGGGGACGGGTTTTCGAAGTCCCGGTGCCCCGCGTACGGCGACACACCGGTTCCCCTTGCCGCCTCACACGTTCGGGGGCGTTCCCTCGATCGGGCGTCCGAGAACGCCGGGCCGCTGTTGCCACGGACGCGGCCCGGTCGGCGGCCGGTAGCCGACACCGAGGGCGTCAAGTCGCCCGTAATGGGCGGTCATCCGGCGTTCGAAGTCGGCGAAGTCCCGTTCGGCGGGGGCGGGCAGGGCGCTCCAGGCGACCTCGGCGAAGGCGGCCAGCCGAGGAAAGGCCTGGTAGTCCACGCGCCCCTCGTCCTCCATCACCTCGGTCCACAGGTTGGCCTGGGTGCCGAGGACGTGCGGCACCTCCTTCGGGCCCAACTCCGGGGGAACCGGCTCGAAACGGAAGACATCCTCAAGTGTGCGGACGTACCCGATGGGGACCGGTTCGTCCGGGCCGTCGTGCTGACGGTGGTCCAGGTACACCTGCTGCTCGGGGCACATGACGACGTCGTGACCCGCGCGCGCGGCAGTGATGCCGCCCGCGTATCCGCGCCAGGAGGAGACGGCGGCGCCCGGTGCGAGACCGCCCTCCAGGATCTCGTCCCAGCCGATGAGCCGACGCCCGCGCGCGGTGAGCCAGGTGTCGAAGTGCCGTACGAACCACGACTGGAGCCCGTCCTCGTCGCCTGCCCCGAGTTCCTCGATGCGGGCCTGCGCGGTGGGCGATTCCCGCCACTGTTCCTTCGCGCACTCGTCGCCGCCGATGTGGATGAACTCCCCCGGGAACAGACCGAGGACTTCCTCGAAGACGCCCTCGTAGAAGCGCAGGGTGTTGTCAGTGGGGGCGAGTACGTTGTGACTGACGCCCCAGTTGCCCCAGACGGAGAGGGAGGTCGTGTCGATGACGTCGGTGTTGCCGAGTTCCGGATACGCGGCGATCGCGGCCTGCGAGTGCCCCGGTACGTCGATTTCGGGGACCACGCTGATATGCCGCTCGGCGGCGTAGGCGACGATCTCGCGGATGTCGTCCTGGGTGTAGAAGCCCCCGTGCGGCTTCTCCTCCCAGAGCGGTGAGGCACGGTGGCCGAATTTGGTCCGGGCCCGCCAGGAACCCACCTCCGTCAGCCTCGGATACCGCTTGATCTCGACGCGCCAGCCCTGGTCGTCCGTCAGATGGAAGTGGAAGACGTTGAGTTTGTGCGCCGCCATCAGGTCCAGGTAGCGCAGGACGCCTTCCTTGGGCATGAAGTGCCGGGCGACGTCGAGCATGAGTCCGCGCCAGCGGAAGCGGGGGGTGTCCTCGACGGTGACGTGGGGCACGGTCCAGGTGCGGGCGCGGTCGAGGGGGGCCTTCCGGTACGCCTCGGGACCGAGGAGTTGACGGAGTGTCTGCGCGCCCCAGAAGACACCTGCCGCACTGCCGCCCTCGATGAGGACCCCGGACGGGTCGCTGACGAGGCGGTACTCCTCGGGGCCGAGTCCGAGGTCGAGTTGGAGCCCGATGCCGTCCTCGTCGGTGTCGTCGAGTTCCCGCCCCTCACGAAACGGCAGCCCGGTGGCCTGCCACAGGACGGTGCGCAGCCAGTGGCCGACGCCCTCCATCCCGCTGCCGGCGTAGATCCGGGAGTGCGCCGTCAGCCGCACCTCGCCGAAACCGTTGACGGCGCTGCGGGGCGCCGGAATCAGTTCAGTCACGTCAGTCAGTCCTTAACCGCTCCACCGAGCCCCGACACCAGTCGGCGCTGCACGAGTACGAAGAACACCAGCACCGGAATCGTCATCACCGTCGAGGCGGCCATCACGCCACCCCAGTCCGGGTCGTCGGGCTTGTA
Organism: Streptomyces sp. NBC_01390; assembly: GCF_045040105.1. Taxonomy (NCBI): domain Bacteria; kingdom Bacillati; phylum Actinomycetota; class Actinomycetes; order Kitasatosporales; family Streptomycetaceae; genus Streptomyces; species Streptomyces sp. NBC_01390. Next base: position 4,818,525 of record NZ_CP109551.1, read on the forward strand.
GAAGACCAGCAGGGCCATCGGCAGCGTCGACTGGGAGGTGTCACTGATGATGAACGACTTGGCGAACAGGAAGTCGTTCCAGGCCGAGATGAAGGAGAACACGCTGGTGGCCACCAACCCCGGGAAGACCAGCGGGAAAAGGATCTGCCAGAGGAATCGCGACCGGCTCGCCCCGTCGATGTACGCGGCCTCCTCCAGCGCCTGGGGAACCGCCTTCACAAAACCCCGCAGCATCCAGATCGCGAAGGGCAGCGAGAAGGCGATGTGCGGCAGGATCAGGGCGCCCAGCGTGTTCAGCTGTCCGAAGTCCCGCATGAGGAAGAACAGCGGGATCGTGAGCGCCTCCACGGGCACCATCTGGGCCACCAGGAACATGATCAGCAGGGTGGTCCGGAAACGGAACCGGAATCGGGTCACGGCGGTCGCCGCGAGAAAGGCGATCAGCGCCGAGACGACGACCACGGAACAGGCGACCACCAGGCTGTTGAGAAAGTACCGGCCGAATTCCTGCTGCCCGAAGACACGCCGGAAGGAGTCGAGGGAAGGGTCGAGTGTCCAGGGGCGCGGCTCGGTCGACTCGATCTCGCCGGCCGGTTTGAAGGCGCTGAGCACCATCCAGTAGAGGGGGAAGGCGACGAGGGCCGCGATCAGCAGCGCCGACACCTCGGCGGCCAGCCGCCAGGGCCGCCGGACGAACTTCCGGACACCCCAGGCGCCTTGGACAACGTTGCCGGACATCACAGCTCCTCCCCCTGCCTGCGCAGCAGCCGCAGGTACACGAGGGTCACGGCGAGCAGGATCAGCAGCATCACGATCCCGATCGCCGAGCCCAGGCTGTACCGGGAGGAGGCGAAGGCCTGTTGGTAGGCGTACACGTTGAGGGTGAGGTTCTGGCCCGCGATGCCGCCCCCGTTCGTCATCACGTAGATCTGGGTGAAGACCTTGAAGTCCCAGATGACCGACTGGATGGTGACGACCACCAGGATCGGGCGGAGCATCGGCGCCAGCACCGAGCGCCAGATGCGCAGTTGGGAGGCGCCGTCGAGAGCCGCCGCCTCCAGCACCTCGGCCGGTACGGCGCGGATGCCGGCGTACACCGTGACCATCACGAACGGGAAGGAACACCAGACCACTTCGAGCAGCACCAGGAAGAAGGCGCTGAGCCGGCCGTACGTCCATGAGTGGTCGCCGAGGCCCAGCACCCGGTTGACCGGGCCGAAGTCGGGGTCGAAGAGCAGCAGCCAGACCGTGGAGCCGGTGACCGCCGGGGTCGCCCACGCGCCGAGCGCCGCCAGCATCAACGCGAGGCGGGGCAGAGCGCGAACGCGGGTGAGCAGGACGGCGAGGGCACAGCCGACGGAGAGCGTGGAGACCACACAGGCCGCCGCGAAGACGACCGTCGCGAGCAGCACCTGCCAGAACTGGGAGTCGGAGAAGATCTCCCGGTAGTTGCCGAACCCCTCGAAGGTGGTCGGCACACCACCACTGACCTGAGCCTGGGTGTACTGAAAAAACGAGATCAGCCCAAGCTGATAGATGGGATAGAGAAGCAACCCACCAAGGACGACAAGAGCAGGCGCGAGATAGAGCCAGGGGGTAGCTGAATAGGGGCGCGAGGAACTGCGCGACAAGCCACGCCCCACCCGCACCCGCCGACGCTCACCAACCCCCACCCCACTAGGCGCTGTCACCTGCCTCACCCGGCGGAGCCGAACGCATCGTCCATCTTCTGAGCCGCCTCCGCCGAAGCCGCCGCGACATCCTTCTTGCCGCTGACGATCTCCTGGAACATCGTCGGCAGGACCAGCGAGGAGTCGATCTGGGACCAGGCGGGCGACGCCGGCACGAACTTGGTGCCCGCGGCGAGGGTCTTCACGAAGGGCGCGACGTACGGCTGCTTCTCGGCGACCGTGTCGCGCGTGTCGGCGAACGTCGGCAGGAAGCCCATGGCGTCGAAGAGTTCGGTCTGCGTCCGCTTCGAGGCGAGCTGTTCCATCAGGGCGACGGCGAGCGTGCGGTGCGAAGTGCTGTTCAGCACACCGAGGTTGTTTCCGCCCGCGAACGCCGGTGCCACCGAGCCGGCCGTGACGCCCGGCAGGGGTACGACCGCGTAGTCGCCCTTGGCCTTGCCCGCCTCGACGGCCGTGTGGTTGAAGTCGCCGCCGATCGCCATGCCGGCCTTGCCCGCGGCGAACGCGGTGATGGTGTCGTTGCCGCCCATGCCGGCGCACTTGGCGGCCGGGCAGTTGTCGTCGCCGAAGAGGGAGGTGTAGGCCTTGATGCCCTTCTGGGCGGCGGCGCTGTCGATGGCGGAGGCGTACGAACCGCCCCGGCCGGTGGCGAGTTCGCCGCCGTTGGCCCAGATGAAGGGCATCGCGCCGTAGGTGAAGGCGCCGCCGACCGCGAGGCCGTACAGGTCGGGCTTCGCCGCCCGGATCGCGTGCGCGGTGGTCGTCAGCTCGGCCATGGTCTTCGGGACCTTGAGGCCGAGTTCCCTGAAGATGTCGGTGCGGTAGTACAGGGCGCGAACGCCCACGAAGAAGGGGGCGCCGTAGACCTTGCCGTCGACGGTGACCGACTGACGGGCGGTCGGGTCGGTGTCCTTCGCCTCGCCCCAGGCCGCGAACTCCTTGCTGACGTCGAGGAGTCCGCCGTCGGCGACGTAACCGGCGGTGTCCGTGTTGCCGTACTCGATGACGTCGGGGGCGCTCTTCGGGTCGTTGAAGGCGGCCTTGATGCGCTGGGCGCGGGTCTCGACGGGGATGTACTCGACCTTGACGTCGGCGCCCTTGTGGGCCTTCTCGAAGGCGTCGACGGCCGAGGTGACGACCTTCTCCTTCGGGGCGTTGCCGACCTCCTGGAAGAGCCACACGCGCAGGGTGCCGGTCTGCTCGTCCTTGCCGGAGGAGGAGTTGTCGGTGTTGTCGGCCGTCTCGGGGGCACAAGCGGTGGCGGTGAACCCGGCGAGGGTCAGGGCGACCACGGAGGCGGCCAGTCGGGCAGATCGGACAGAGAGGTTCATCTGACGGTTCCTCCGGTGAAAGCGTTGCAACATACGCAATGGATGTTTCGCTCTGCACAACACCACGGAGGCTATGGACTTCGGGGACATGGCCACAAGAGGTCTTGACCACGTCTCCACCACTCTGTGACCGGCCGACGCATTCCGTGCAACGGCAGACAGCACAAAGGTCCCCAGGGCGCGCCAAATCGCACCCTGAGGACCTCGGACCACCACGCGACCGGGCTACCGGCCCACCGAACAGCTGATCTACCGGACTACCGGCCTAGCGAACAGCCACCGGTACGGCCCTACTTCTTGCCGTCGCCCTTGCCCTCGTCGCCGCCGGCGCCCATGGACTCGTAGATCTCCTTGCACATGGGACACACCGGGTACTTCTTCGGGTCGCGGCCCGGTACCCACACCTTGCCGCACAGCGCCACGACGGGAGTCCCGTCGAGGGCGCTCGCCATGATCTTGTCCTTCTGGACGTAGTGGGCGAAGCGCTCGTGGTCGCCGTCGCCGTGCGAGGTCTGCGGCGCGGGCTCGACGAGGGTCCCCGTACCAGTCCCGCGCTGGGGCTGGATCTCAGGCTCAAGAGTGCTCATAAACGCAAGGGTACTGAAGGTCACACCCGTCAGTTGAGCGAAGGGTCGTCCGCGTAGGTGGCGACCATCGCCAGCTCGCTGCGCTGGCGCCTGAGAACCTCGCGCCACAGGCGTTCCGGCGCCGGAGAGGAGACGTCGCCGGGCTCCGACTCGACGACGTACCAGGCGCCGTCCCCCAGCTCGTCCTCCAGCTGCCCGGGACCCCAGCCCGAGTACCCGGCGAAGATACGCAGCGACCCGAGCGCCTTCGCGAGCAGCTCCGGCGGCGCCTCCAGGTCGACGACGCCGATCGCGCCGTGCACGCGCCGCCAGCCGAGCGGGGTGCGCTCGCCGGATCCGCCGCCGCCGGGGATGACCGCGACACCGAGGGCCGAGTCGAGGGAGACCGGGCCGCCCTGGAAGACGACCCCCGGTTCACCCGCGAGTTCGGCCCAGCCCTCCAGGATGTCGCCGACGTCCACCGGCGTCGGACGGTTGAGGACCACTCCGACGGAACCCTTCTCGTCGTGGTCGAGAAGAAGCACCACCGCGCGGTCGAAGTTCGGGTCCGCCAGGGCGGGCGTTGCCACGAGCAGTCGCCCTGTGAGCGAGGACACCTCGGTCATGCCAGACATGATCTCGCATCTTCCCTCCGCGCGGGGAGCCAATCGGGGTACCGGGAGCAAGGCAGGTCAGGGGTACGGAAGCGGGACAGGGCGCGCGTCGGCACCGGTGACCGCATGTGCCCGGTGGCGAACGGTTCGTGTTGTGGCAAACCTATGACACGGCTGGGCGGCGCTTGGGCTTACGGAAGGGGGGTGTGCGGCGATTACCCTTGCTCTTCGGCTCCGGCGCGTGCCTCTACGACCGCGTCCTGCACGACGGGCCCGCCAACACCCCCCGCCCAACTCACCGGAACGCGAGATACATGACGGTCAACGGCACAGACGACGTACTGATTGTCCACGGCGGCACCCCGCTGGAGGGCGAGATCCGTGTCCGCGGTGCGAAGAACCTCGTACCGAAGGCCATGGTCGCCGCCCTGCTGGGCAGCGGGCCAAGTCGACTGCGCAACGTCCCCGACATCCGTGACGTCCGGGTCGTACGCGGGCTGCTGCAGCTGCACGGGGTGACGGTCCGGCCGGGTGAGGAGCCCGGCGAGCTGATCATGGACCCGTCGCACGTGGAGAGCGCCAACGTCGCCGACATCGACGCGCACGCGGGTTCGAGCCGGATCCCGATCCTGCTCTGCGGCCCCCTTCTGCACCGCCTCGGCCACGCCTTCATCCCGGGTCTCGGCGGCTGCGACATCGGCGGCCGGCCGATCGACTTCCACTTCGAGGTGCTGCGGAAGTTCGGCGCGACGATCGAGAAGCGCGCGGACGGGCAGTACCTGGAGGCTCCGCAGCGGCTGCGCGGTACGAAGATCCAGCTGCCGTACCCGTCCGTGGGCGCGACCGAGCAGGTGCTGCTGACGGCCGTGCTGGCGGAGGGCGTCACCGAGCTGTCCAACGCGGCCGTGGAGCCCGAGATCGAGGACCTCATCTGCGTACTGCAGAAGATGGGCGCGATCATCGCCATGGACACCGACCGCACGATCCGCGTCACCGGCGTGGACTCGCTCGGCGGTTACACCCACGCGGCCCTCCCGGACCGTCTGGAGGCCGCGTCGTGGGCGTCGGCGGCGCTGGCGACCGAGGGCAACATCTACGTCCGCGGCGCCCAGCAGCGGTCGATGATGACGTTCCTGAACACCTACCGGAAGGTGGGCGGTGCCTTCGAGATCGACGACGAGGGCATCCGCTTCTGGCACCCCGGCGGCCAGTTGAAGTCGATCGCCCTGGAGACGGACGTACACCCCGGTTTCCAGACGGACTGGCAGCAGCCGCTGGTCGTCGCGTTGACGCAGGCCACCGGCCTGTCCATCGTCCACGAGACGGTGTACGAGTCGCGCCTCGGCTTCACCTCCGCGCTCAACCAGATGGGTGCGCACATCCAGCTCTACCGCGAGTGCCTCGGCGGCTCCCACTGCCGCTTCGGACAGCGCAACTTCCTCCATTCGGCGGTCGTGTCGGGCCCCACGCGCCTCCAGGGCGCCGACCTGGTCATCCCGGACCTCCGGGGCGGCTTCTCGTACCTCATCGCCGCCCTGGCCGCCCAGGGGACGTCCAGGGTGCACGGCATCGACCTGATCAACCGGGGCTACGAGAACTTCATGGAGAAGCTCGTCGAACTGGGCGCGAAGGTGGAGCTGCCGGGCAAGGCGCTCGGGTAGTCAGCCAGTCAGCAGCCAGTCGTACGAACGCCGATGGGGCGGTCACCCGGACTCGGGTGACCGCCCCATCGGCGTTGTGCTGAGCGCCCCGAAAGGGGCGCGGGGAACTGCGCGACCAGCCACTGGAGGCCGGCAGTCGCCCGCGGCACCAAGCCACAACGGCGAACAGGCGCCTTACTTGCCCTTGGCTGCTTCCTTGAGCTTGGAGCCCGCGGAAACCTTGACGCTGAAGCCGGCGGGGATGTCGATCGGGTCGCCGGTCTGCGGGTTGCGCGCGGTGCGAGCGGCACGGTGGGTGCGCTCGAAGGTCAGGAAGCCGGGGATGGTGACCTTCTCGTCGCCCTTGGCGACGATCTCACCGACGGTCTCGGCGAACGCGGCCAGAACGGCGTCGGCGTCCTTGCGGGTGACCTCGGCGCGGTCGGCCAGGGCGGCCACCAGCTCACTGCGGTTCATGTTGTTACTCCCGTGTTCTTCTTGCTGTTGAGGCGTGCCCCGCGGTGGAGCCGCATGGGGGGCACAGCGAAGCCGATGCTGCCAGGGTCCTCGGTGGGTCCCCGGACCCGGGTCCGCCGTCGGACCCTCACGCCCGAAGACGCATCCTGCCCCCACCTGCGGCGGGAAAGCCAATCCGGCACCCCCGGGAGTCAGACGAACACCCTTGGGAGTCGGACGGAAAACGTCAGCGGCCGGGGCCGACAGGCTGAACCTGGCCGCCACCCTAGAGGCGCCCGGGGGCCTGGCGCCCCCGACGCGCCGGTACGGGGGCCCGTGGCAACCGTCACACATGGGGCGCGTCGCCCCATGCGGGCCCCTACTCGGTGGCGGCCGCAGCCTTCGCGGCGTCCCGCACCGCGCCGGCCACCGCGCCCGCGACCTTGTCGTTGAAGACGCTCGGCACGATGTAGTTCGGGTTCAGCTCGTCCTCGGAGACGACGTTCGCGAGTGCGGTCGCCGCCGCGAGCATCATCTCGGTGTTGACCGTGCGGGACTGCGCGTCCAGGAGACCGCGGAAGACACCCGGGAAGACCAGCACGTTGTTGATCTGGTTCGGGAAGTCCGAGCGGCCGGTGGCCACGACCGCGGCCGTCTGGCGGGCGATCGCCGGGTCGATCTCGGGGTCGGGATTCGCGAGCGCGAACACGATCGAGCCGTCGGCCATCGCGGCCACGTCGTCGCCGTCGAGGACGTTCGGGGCCGAGACGCCGATGAAGACGTCGGCGCCGCGCACGGCCTCCTTGAGGGTGCCGGTGAGGCCGTCGAGGTTGGTGTTGTCGGCGATCCAGCGCAGCGGGGAGTCCGGCTCGGCGTTCACCAGGTCTGCACGGCCCGCGTGGACGACGCCCTGGATGTCGGCGACGACCGCCTGCTTGACGCCGGCCGCGATCAGCAGCTTGAGGATGGCCGTACCGGCAGCGCCGGCGCCGGACATGACGACCCGGATGTCACCGATCGACTTGTTCGTGACGCGCAGGGCGTTGGTGAGGGCGGCGAGGACGACGATCGCGGTGCCGTGCTGGTCGTCGTGGAAGACGGGGATGTCGAGGGCCTCGCGCAGCCGGGCCTCGATCTCGAAGCAGCGCGGCGCCGAGATGTCCTCCAGGTTGATGCCGGCGAAGCCCGGGGCGATCGCCTTGACGATCGCGACGATCTCGTCCGTGTCCTGGGTGTCCAGGCACAGCGGCCAGGCGTCGATGTCGGCGAAGCGCTTGAAGAGGGCCGCCTTGCCCTCCATGACCGGCATGGCGGCCATCGGGCCGATGTTGCCGAGGCCCAGCACCGCCGAGCCGTCCGTCACGACCGCGACGGTGTTGCGCTTGATGGTGAGACGGCGGGCGTCCTCGGGGTTCTCGGCGATCGCCATGCACACACGGGCCACGCCCGGGGTGTAGATCATCGAGAGGTCGTCACGGTTGCGGATGGGGTGCTTGGACGCCATCTCGATCTTGCCGCCGAGGTGCATGAGGAACGTACGGTCCGAGACCTTGCCGAGGCTGACGCCCTCGATGCCGCGGAGCTTCTGCACGATCTCGTCGGCGTGCGCGGTCGAGGTCGCCGCGATCGTGACGTCGATCCGGAGCAGTTCGTGGCCGGAGGCGGTGACGTCGAGGCCGGTCACCGAGCCTCCGGAGGACTCCACGGCGGTGGTGATCTGGGAGACCGCGGTTCCGCTCGCGGGCACCTCCAACCGGACCGTGATCGAGTAGGAGACGCTGGGCGCCGTTGCCATGGCCGACTTCCTCTGCTTTCACCCTGATGCTTGGTTTGCCGTCCGATCGTCGCACCTACCGTGGAGTAGCTGGTAACGGGGCCTCGATTGCGAACGTTTTGTTCTCAATAAGTTCCTGAAGACGAAGAGGTCCACGTCACCAGGTGACGTGGACCTCTTCGCACTTCTCCGTTCAGTGGCACCGACCCGCCATGCTCGCCTCGCGGCAAGTGGTCGCTCGTAGCGACGAAGGTTGGGCCCGGGGGCTTGGATCGAGCCGGTGCCACGTCAAAGGTAACAAACGATCCCCGTAAGGCAATTCCCTACGGGCTCTGTCTTTGCCGGTCTTCGCCTCAGTCCCGTAGAAGGTCCGGCACCCCTTGCGCGTCGGGCTCGTCGCGGTCCGCCGAGACGACCGTGAGCTGTTGGGTGGCCCGGGTCAGGGCGACGTAGAGAACCCGCAGGCCGGCGGGGCTCTCGTCGGCGATCTCCGCCGGGGAGACGACCACTGTGGCGTCGTACTCCAGGCCCTTGGCCTCCAGGCTGCCGAGGGCCACCACGCGGTCACCGAGGCCCTCCAGCCAACGCGCCGCCTCCTCGCGGCGGTTCATGGCCACGACGACGCCGACCGTGCCGTCCACGAGGTCCAGGAGCCGGGCGGCCTCCTCGCGGGTCGACTGGGCCAGGGAGTCCCGTACGGCAACGCTGTGCCCATTGTTCGTTCCCACGAAACGGGGCTCCACGCCCGTCGAGCGGACCGCCCTCGGGGATTCCGAGCCCGGCATCGCGAGGGCGAGGACCTTGGCCGCCAGTTCGGCGATCTCGGCCGGGTTGCGGTAGTTGACGGTGAGGGTGAACCGGCGGCGCGGGCGGGTGCCCAGGGCCTCGTCACGGGCCTGGGCCGCCTCGTCGGGGTCGGACCAGGATGACTGGGCCGGGTCGCCGACGACCGTCCAGGTGGCGTGCCGGCCGCGGCGGCCGACCATGCGCCACTGCATCGGGGTGAGGTCCTGAGCCTCGTCGACGATGACGTGGGCGTACTCGGTGCGCTCCTGGGCGAGCCGCTCGGCGCGTTCGCGCTGCGTCTCCTCCCGTACCGGCATCAGCTCCTCGAGGCCGCTGAGCTGGTCCAGGGGGTCCCGGTCGCGCTTCTTGCGGGGGCGGGCCGGGGTGCCGAGGATCGCGTTGAGCTCGTCCAGCATGGCGACGTCGTGCACCGAGAGGCCGTCGCGCTTGAGGGCGCGGGCGACCCGGCGGACCTCGCCCGGGTTCAGGATGCGGCGGGCCCAGCGGCCGAGGCGGCGTTCGTCGGACATGGCGGCGAGGACCGACGCGGGGGTCAGTTCCGGCCACCAGGCGTCCAGGAACGCGATGAAGTCGTCCTCGGTCGTGACGTCCTCGTCGAAGGAGGAGCGCAGTTCCGCGGCCAGTTCCGGGTCCGTGTGGCGGCTCTGCGAACCCGAGCGGGCCCACAGGGCGTCCAGGAGCAGTTTGCGGGCGCGGGGGCGCAGCAGGTTGACGGGGGCCGTGCCGCTGAGCGCCGACTCGCGGATGCGGGCCAGCTCAGGGGCTTCCAGTTCGATACGGCGGCCGAAGACGACGACCCTCAGACGGCTGGTGTCCGTCGGCGACTCGTACTGCTCCAGGGCGCCTCGCGCGGCCTTCCGCAGCACCGCGAGCATGCGGTACGAGCCCTTGGCGCGGGCCACGGCCGGGGCGTCGTACAGGGTGGCCTCCGCGCCGTCGACGAGGGAGCCGATGGCCCGGATGGCGACCTGGCCCTCCTCGCCGAGGGAGGGCAGAACGCCCTCCGTGTACGCCACCAGGAGGGGCGTCGGGGAGACGATCAGGATGCCGCCCGCGTACCGGCGCCGGTCCTGGTAGAGGAGGTAGGCGGCGCGGTGCAGGGCGACGGCCGTCTTGCCGGTGCCCGGGCCGCCCTCGACGTACGTCACGGAGGCGGCGGGGGCGCGGATCACCAGGTCCTGTTCGGCCTGGATGGACGACACGATGTCCCGCATGGTGTGGCTGCGGGCCTGGCCGAGGGCCGCCATCAGGGCGCCGTCGCCGATCACCGCGAGTTCCTGGCCGTCCAGGGACGCCGTCAGCTCGGGGCGCATCAGGTCGTCCTCGACGCCGAGGACACGCCGGCCCTTGGAGCGGATGACGCGGCGCCGGACCACGCGGCCCGGGTCGACCGGGGTCGAGCGGTAGAAGGGCGCGGCGGCCGGGGCGCGCCAGTCGATGACGAGGGGCGAGTAGCTCTCGTCGAGGACGCCGATACGGCCGATGTGGAGGGTCTCGGCGATGTCGGCGGTGCTGTCGGGGCGTACGGCCCCCTCCGCGGGCTCCACGGCCGTGTAGGCGCCGTCCGGGCCCTTCTTGCCGTCCATGCCCGCCAGCAGGTCGATACGGCCGAAGAGGAAGTCCTCGAACTCGTTGTTCAGCCTGTTGAGGTGGATGCCGGCCCGGAACACCTGGGCGTCCCGTTCGGCGAGCGCGCCGGGTGTGCCGACCTGGCCGCGTTTGGCGGCGTCGTGCATGAGGAACTCGGCCTCGTCGATCTTCTCCTCGAGACGCCGGTACACCCGGTCCAGGTGTTCCTGTTCGACGCTGATCTCACGGTCGCGGACGGAGTCCTGTACTGAGGAGTCCTCGACCGGTACGAGCGCCGTTTCCTGCTGAGCCTGAGCGGCCACCGGGCCCCCTTCTTACATGCTGGGCAGCCGTCAACCGTACGCGAAAAAGAGGCCGTGATGCTACGCGACCGCCCCAGGACACCGTACGAGTCTTCGTACAGGGCGTCCTGGGGCGGTCGCTGAGCGATTGTGGAGGTGCTGGGGACTGCTGCGGCAAGGGACTACCGCGGCGGTGCGAGCGGGATCAGGCGTCGACCTCGACGAGCTGCTTGCCGGTGGAGGTGACGACCTCGTAGTGGTCGATCTCGTCGGCGCTGAACGCGGTTCCGCCGTGGATGTAGAGCGGGTTGCGGGCCGTTTCCGTCGTGGCGTCCTTGATCCCGTAGCCGGGCGTCGGGACGGACCAGTTGGACATGGTCTCGCGCGAGCCGTCCTTGCCGACGACGATCAGGGAGCACTTCAGCGGACCCTTGACGCCGCCCAGCTCCAGGACCGCGCTGACGCCCCAGGCCTTCGGCTCCATCGCCACGGTCGCGGTGACCTTGGTGGTGGGGTCGGTGGCGGAGACCTTGTCGCTCATGAGACCGAAGGCGTCCTTGGCGGAGCCGGTGACCTTCGTCGTGACCGTCGGCGAGGGGCTTGCCACGCTGGACGTGTCGTTGCCCGTCGTCGCGAACACCGCGGTGGGGCCGCCGATGATCAGGGCGGCCGCGGCGGCCACCATGTAGAAGCTGCGCCGACGCCTGCTCGCTCGCCGTTCCGCGACCTCGTCGACCAGCCGCGTGGCGAGCTGTGGACTCGGGCGGGCGGAGAGGGACTCGCCGATGGCGGGCGTCCCCTGGGCACCGGGCAGGTCCGCGAGAGCGGCCAGCATCGGTTCCATCCCGGCCAGCTCGTCGAGCTGCTGGGCGCACCACTCGCAGCCCGCGAGATGCGCCTCGAAGGCCGTGGCCTCCGCGTCGTCGAGGATGCCGAGGGCGTAGGCGCCTACGGTCTCGTGTTCGTTCGGGCCCTGGGAACCCTGCATTCCTCGCATGGAACCAGGACTACCCGCTCCGAAACCCCCGTAAATGCTCATGCCGTCACCCCCCGCTCCTCAAGTGCGAGCTTCATCGAGCGCAAGGCATAGAAGACACGTGAGCGCACCGTTCCGCTGGGTATGCCCAGCGTTTCGGCGGCTTCGTTCACCGTACGCCCCTTGAAATAGGTCTCGACCAGGACCTCCCGGTGGGCGGGGGTCAGGTCGTCGAGCGCGTCCGACAACGTCATCAGCCACAGCGCCTTGTCGATCTCGTCCTCCGCGGGGATGACCTCCAGCGGCGACGGGTCCACCTCCTGCGGCCGGGCCTGCCGGCTGCGGTGCCCGTCGATGACGATGCGCCGGGCGACCGTCACCAGCCAGGGGCGTACCGAACCGGTTGCCCGATTGAGCTGACCGGCGTTCTTCCAGGCACGGATAAGCGTCTCCTGCACGACGTCCTCGGCTCGTTGCCGGTCACCGGCCACCAGCCTGAGGACGTACGCCAGAAGGGGCCCTGCGTGCTCTCGGTACAGCGCACGCATCAGGTCCTCGTCGGGTTCCGAGGGCTGGGACATGCGATGTCGGGCCCTCGGTCCTTGTTCATTGGCCACGACGGAATCCTTGCGCACGCCCACCTCCGCTGTCCCGGGTTCCCCCGGCCGGTCGCTCCCCCCGAAGTACGGAAGGGGACCGTGGGATGTTCAACGCGCGACCACAACTTTCTTTATCCGGGCCCGACGTGAGGGACAAGGGAGCACATTCCTGCCGCAAGTGCTTTACATTTTCGCCACATTGGCAAGATCGGGGCGATGCCCCCAACCATTAGACGGGAAACACACGTGTAACCAAGGTCACTGCAACCCACGAGAGTTGATAGGCCCGATTCCGCCACGCACGCCCGCTATGGGGGAATCTGTGGAGGGGTTCGGGAACGGTCTACGCGCGCGCCAGGGCGGCCCGTCGGCGATGTCTCGCGACCCGTTCGCGGTTGCCGCAGATCTCGCTGGAGCACCATCTGCGCCGCCGGCCCCGGGAGGTGTCGAGGTAGACGATCGGGCAGCTGTCCCCCTCGCACTGGCGCAGACACGCACGCGCCACGGGGTCGGTGAGCAGGTCCACGGCGTCCCGGGCGACCGCCCCGAGCAGGGCCGCGCAGTCGGGCGGCCCGTGCAACTCCCGTACGAGCGTGCCGTCCTCGCCGAGGACCGCGCGGGGGGCCGGGGGCGCCGGGCGGGCGAGCTCGTTGAGGCGGGCCAGGGCGTGGTCGAGGCGGCGGGGGTCGGTGGCCGGAGGGCTGTGCACCAACCGGCCGGTCAGGTCCCGCAGTTCACGGAAGCGCGCGGCCCAGGAGGCGTCGGCGTGACGCAGGGGCGTGCCCGCCGGGACCAGTCCGGACGCGGCGATCCAGGCGCGGAGCGGTTCTGCGGCGCCGAGCCGTTCGCAGGGGTGGGTGGTGGCCAGCAGGTCCAGGCAGATCCGCCCGGCGTCGAAACGCAGCTCGTACGAGGCTGTGGCCACGGTCGTCTCCGATGCCATGTGCCTGTCACCGCCTAGGAGTCGCCACCGTACGAGGGGGTCCGGGGAACCGTTCCCTCTACAGTGCCTGTCCGCCCTCCCGGCCGGAACCCCCTGGGCCGGATAGGCGGTTCGTTCGCCCAGGGGCCGGTGACGGGGCCGCCCTGCGGGGGCACGCGGTTCGTTGGGTGCGGGTCGCTCCGCGGGGCACGCCGTTCGTTGGGTGCGGGCCGGTGGGGGCTGGGCGCGCAGTTCCCCGCGCCCCTTAGGGGGCGCCACTCCGCCCGGCGACGAACGTGCTGGTCCGTCCGGTGAGGACCCACTCCGCGCGAGCACGCCGTTCGTCGGGTGCGGGTCCGTGGGGGCTGGGCGCGCAGTTCCCCGCGCCCCTTGGGGGGCGCCACTCCGCCCGGCGACGAACGTGCTGGTCCGTCCGGTGAGGACCCACTCCGCGCGAGCACGCCGTTCGTCGGGTGCGGGCCGGTGGGGGCTGGGCGCGCAGTTCCCCGCGCCCCTTAGGGGGCGCCACTCCGCCCGGCGACGACCGGGAACCGGGGGCGGGCGTGCCCTGAGCGGTACGCGCGGCGCCCGTGGCCTCGGCGAACGGGGCCGGTCCACCCGCGGCAGCGGCTACGTGTCGGCGTACTTGGCGTCGGCTGCTGGGTCCAGGGCGAGGCGGTAGCCGCGTTTGACGACTGTCTGGATCAGTTTGGGGGCGCCGAGGGCCGTGCGCAGACGGGCCATCGCCGTCTCCACGGCGTGCTCGTCGCGGCCGGCGCCCGGCAGTGCGCGCAGCAGGTCGCCGCGGGCGACGACCCAGCCGGGCCGCCGGGACAGCGCACGCATCAGGGACATGCCGGCCGGCGGGACGGGCCGCAGGGCGCCGTCGACGATGACGGCGTGCCCGCGGATCTCGACCCGGTGCCCGGCGATGGGCAACGCCCGCGCGCGGGACGGGAGTTCCTGGCAGAGGAGCTGTACGAGGGGGCCGAGCCGGAAGCGCTCGGGGGACACCGTGTCGACGCCGTGGGCCTGGAGCGGCAGCGCGGTGACCGGGCCGACACAGGCGGGCAGGACGTCGTGGTTCAGGGCGCCGAGGAGTTCCGGAAGCAGCCCCCGTTCCTCGGCGCGGGAGAGGAGGGAGGCGGCGGCGGGCGCGCTGGTGAAGGTGAGCGCGTCCAGGCCGCGCGAGACGGTGGCGTCGAGGAGCCGGTCGACGGGGCCGATGTCCTCCGGCGGCATCCACCGGTAGACGGGCACCCCGACGACCTCGGCGCCCGCAGCACGCAGCGACTCGACGAAGCCGGGCACGGGCTCGCCGTGCAGCTGGATGGCGATACGGCGCCCCTCGACGCCCTCCTCCAGGAGCCGGTCGAGCACCTCGGCCATGGACTCGGAGGACGGTGACCAGTCCTCCGTGAGCCCGGCGGCCCGGACGGATCCCTTGACCTTGGGCCCACGGGCCAGCAGTTCCACCCCGCCGAGGCAGGCGAGCAGGTCGGCGCCGAGCCCCCAGCCGTCGGCGGCCTCGATCCAGCCACGGAAGCCGATGGCGGTGGTGGCGATGACGATGTCCGGGGCCTGGGCGATCAGCTGCTTGGTGGCCGCGAGCAGTTCGCTGTCGTCGGCGAGCTGCACGATCCGCAGAGCGGGGGCGTGGACGACAGCGGCTCCCCGCCGCTGGAGGAGAGCCCCGAGTTCGTCGGCCCGACGCGCGGCCGTGACGCCCACGGTGAACCCCGCGAGGGGGCCGTGGTCCGCCGGGCCGTGCTCCGGTCGTTCCGGTCGCTGCTGTTCGTCGTACATGGCTCTCGTCCCGCAGTCGGGGTCACATCTGCACAAGGGTGCCGAACGAGCCTGTCAACAGCGCGTGACAGGCTCGGTTCGGCTTCATGTCGCTGGTGTTACTTAAGCCGCTTCGGCTCAAGGTCACACCTCGGCGTAGCTGAGCTGCGACTTCGCTTCGGAGGCCGTGGTTTCCGTGGCCTGCGCACCCACCGGGCGGCGAAGGTATACGGCCCAGGTGACCAGGAAGCAGAGCCCGTAGAAGGCGAGGAAGGCGACGAAGGCACCGGTTCCGGAGCCCACGCTCAGGAAGGACTGGCGGAAGGCGAGGTTGATTCCGAGGCCGCCGAGCGCGCCCACCGCACCGATGAGCCCCATGGAGGCGCCGGACAGACGGCGGCCGTAGGCCGCGGCCTCGTCGCCCTCCAGTCCCTTGGCGAGGGCCTTGGCGTGGAAGATGCCGGGGATCATCTTGAACGTCGAGCCGTTGCCGACACCGGTGAGGACGAACAGGGCGATGAAGGCCGTGGTGAAGAGGGGCAGCGACTTCTGCGTGGATGCGAGGACGATGACACCGGTGGCTCCGGCCATGGCGACGTAGTTCCACAGCGTGATCTTCGCCCCGCCGAAGCGGTCGGCGAGCGCACCGCCCACGGGCCGGATCAGCGAGCCCAGCAGCGGGCCGATGAAGGTGACGTACGCGGACTGGAGCGGCGTACGGCCGAACTGGGTCTGCAGGACGAGCCCGAAGGCGAAGCTGTAGCCGATGAACGACCCGAACGTCCCGACGTAGAGGAAGGACATGATCCAGGTGTGCGCGTCCTTGACGGCGTCCTTGGCGGCGCCGGTGTCGTTCTTCAGGGACGTGATGTTGTCCATGTAGAACGCGGCGAGGCCTGCGGCGATGACGATGAGGGGGATGTAGATCCCCAGGAGCACCCGGGGCCCGCCGCTCGCCCCGATGACGGCGAGGCCG
Source organism: Streptomyces sp. NBC_01390 (assembly GCF_045040105.1). NCBI lineage: Bacteria > Bacillati > Actinomycetota > Actinomycetes > Kitasatosporales > Streptomycetaceae > Streptomyces > Streptomyces sp. NBC_01390. The sequence continues at coordinate 4,834,533 of NZ_CP109551.1, forward strand.
ATGAGCTGCACGACCGGGACACCGATGTTGCCGCCACCGGCGTTGAGCCCGAGAGCCCACCCCTTCTTCCTGAGCGGGAAGAAGGCGTTGATGTTGGTCATGCTGGAGGCGAAGTTGCCGCCGCCGATACCGGCGAGCATGGCGCAGGCGAGGAACGTGTTGAAGGACGTCCCCGGCTCCATGACGACGAACGCCGCGATCGTCGGGATGAGCAGGAGCGACGCGGAGACGATGGTCCAGTTCCGGCCACCGAAGAGTGCGACGGCGAAGGTGTAGGGGACGCGGACGACGGCGCCGACGGCCGTGGCCATCGACACGATGAAGAACTTGTCGGCCGGGGTGAGCCCGTACTCCGGTCCCATGAACAGCACCATCACGGACCACAGCGTCCAGATGGAGAAGCCGATGTGCTCGGAGAGCACGGAGAAGAACAGGTTGCGGCGGGCGACCTTCTCACCGGTCGCGTTCCAGAAGGCCTCGTTCTCGGGATCCCAGTGCTCGATCCAGCGGCCTCCCCTGCCGGGTGCGGGGGCTGAACTAGGGGCTGTCATGACGCCTCCACGGTGGTCCGGGGCTCGGGTGGTTCTTTGCGGGGTGCTGAGCGGTGATGAGTCCCGAAGGTAGAGAGGGCGCGTTTCCACGCTGTGGCTGTGGGTGACCGGAAGGGAACGTTGCTCTCACCCCGCGAGGAGGCGGGATGAGAGGTTACGCAGAGGGAGGTAACGGCCAGGGCACGGCGGCGTTCTCTTGAGGGCCACCAAATCCAGCTACCCTCCACCGGACTCCACACAGGGAAGGGGAGGGTTCATGTCCGCCGAGTCCGGGTCCGACAGAGCCAGGACACCACCTGCTCGGCGTTCCTTCGCCGCAAACGTGCTCTTCACGGCGGCGTTCCTCGTTGTCGCCGCCACGGCCCTGGGCGGGGCGTTCGCTTGTGTGGCCCTTCTCCTGAAGGCGGCGGACAACTCGTCGCTGTCGGCTCTGGTGCCCGAGAACGGGCGGATCGCCCTGGTCATCGGGGGAATCGTGGTCGGCGGTGTCACCGGAATGATGGTGCCGCTGACTGTTTTCGCGATGGCCAAGGGGAACGAGAAGGAGCCCAGAGTCGGACCGGTGGCCGCCGTACGGAGGATTCTCGCCGTACTCGTCTTCAGCGCCTACGTGCTTCTCGTCGCCTTCCTCGTCGCCCAGCTCGGCCGGTTCCTCCCCCAGAGCATCGTCAACATCGTCGGCGTCTTCGCCGTCGGGTTCAGTTGGATGCCGCTGGCGATGCTGCCCTGGGAGAAGCTCGGACTCGGGGACGTGGTCGGCAGGCGGATCACGACACGTGTGCGCCCGGGGTCATCTCAGGCGGAGTGACTCCGCCAGTTCGTCGGCCATCCTGCCCAACTCCTCGCCCAGGCCGAGGGACGCCCACAGCAGCCGGCACTCCAGAGCGATGGGGTAGCTGTGCGGGAGGACATAGTGGGCCACTCCTTCCACGATCTCGCCACTGTCCGCCTCGGGGCCGTGGGTTCCATACGGTGCACACGCAGTGCCGGCCCCAGCGGGAGGTCGACCTCGTCGAAGGTCTGGCCTCGGGCGTGATCAGTCCGAAGACCGGCGCGCGTCCGGGGGACGACTGAGCTGTCGGTGCCTTGCTCAAGCTTCGTTCTCTCACGTAAGGCGATCGGCTGATCTTGCGGGGCGGTCAAGCCGGGGGCAGCATCACGGTAGCGGGGCACGAGGGGCAGATACCAGAGCGAATCATGGGCTGCCCTTTACCCGAAGGGTTCCCACGGTCCGTGCATAGGACCGGCCGGCCTCGCACAGGCGGTGTCCGTACCGACCTGCTTGGTGCGCGTCGAAAGGCCAGGACCAGAAGGCCACCACGGCCCGGCACCCTGGTGGTGTCGGGCCGTGCCGTGTTGCCTCGTCCCCGCGCGTCGGGCCACGTCACCCCCGCCGTCGCGCGCTCCCGCGCTTCGCCCCGTCCGGCCACAGCCGTGGGCTTCGCTTCGCCGCGACGTCCTCGATCCAGCCCAGGGCCAGGATCGTCAGGCCGATCAGGGGCCAGACCAGGACGAACATCCAGAGGTTGTACGTCGTGTCCAGCGCGGACACCCATCCGTCGGACATGAACGGGAGGTCGTACAAGAGGTCGATCAGGGGGACCGTGGCCATGATCAGGAAGTTGTGCCAGAGATAGATCGTGACCGCTCGGTTGTTGGAGAGGGTGATCAGCCTGTCCCACCTGGCCAGGCGGCCCGGCAGTTCCTGCCACGACGGGGAGTACTGGAGCAGGATCACCACGAACCCGAACGACCAGGTCGCCTGGGCCAGCGGAATGTCGTTCAGGTCCCAGCCGTCGGGGCCCTGGTGACCCGAGGCCCACCAGATGCCGAAGGCCATCAGCAGGGCCGAACAGGACACGGCGACATAGCGCGGGATCTTCTTCAGCAGGCCCTCGTGGTGGGCGAAGCCCAGTACCCAGCAGCCGCCGTACACCGCGAAGTCGGACACCGCGTTGCCCGTCTCACCGGGGATCGTCACCAGGCCGGTGCCGACGACCGCCGTCAGGGCCAGCGGGGCGAGCAGCGTCACCCACGGGACCCGGCGGAACGCCCACAGCAGCAGCGGCGAGGCGAACACGAACCACAGGTAGGCCCGCAGATACCAGAGCGGGCCGGCGGCCTGGACCGCCCAGGTGTTCTCCAGGAGCCCGGACTTGGAGCCGACGCTCCAGGGGAAGGGCGGGGCGCCGATCGGGACGACGTAGTTGAGGAGGTCGAGCAGGCCCCAGGTGCCGCCGTGGTCGGGATCCTTGCCCAGGTCCCAGCCGCCCAGGAACATCAGCGTCAGCGCCACCGCGCTGAACGCCCACAGCGGGGGCAGCAGGCGCCGGATCCGGCCCCGGATCACCCCGAGCGCCGGGCGCTTCAGGGAACGGGCCATCAGGGAGCCCGCCAGGGCGAACATCACGCCCATGGACGGGAACAGCACGGTCAGCCAGGCCCAGCCGAACAGGTGGTACACCACGACCCGGACCAGGGCGATGCTGCGGAGCAGGTCGAGATAGCGGTCCCGGCCCGGCTTCGCCGCCCTGGGCTCGGCGGGCGGCTCGTCATGGACCGAGGCGTGGCCCGGGGCGTGAACCGAGGCGTCGACCGGTTGCAGCGGAACGCCGTACGCGGGTGTGGGCTTCGGGTCGGCCGGCGTCGTGGCGGCCGTAGGTCGCTGGGTCATCCCACGGGCCTCCTGTTGTCACTGCCGCTCGTCCGGGCGGCCGGTACGGCTTCCGGCGCCGAGCCGACGACTCCGGTGCGCCGGAGTTTCTGCCAGCGCAGCCGGCCGCCGGTGAGCGCGGTGATCCAGGACTGCAGCAGCACGACGTACATGAGCTGGCGGTAGAGGACCTGTTGCAGGGGCAGCGAGATCAGGTGGGTCATCTTCTCTCGGTCGAGACGGAACGCGTAGGCCGCGCAGATCAGTTGGATGGCGAGGACGCCCAGCCAGGCGAGCACGGTCTTCTCGGTCGGGCCGAACACCAGCCCGTAGAGCAGGAACACGTCGATCAGGGGGGCGAGGAGTGGCGCAACCACCATGAACAGCGACACGAAGGGCAGGCCGACACGGCCGAAGCGGCCCGACGGACCCCGTTCGATCACCGAGCGGCGGTGCTTCCAGATCGCCTGCATGGTGCCGTACGACCAGCGGTAGCGCTGGGACCACAGCTGCTGGACGGATTCCGGGGCCTCGGTCCAGGCGCGGGCGTTCTCCGCGTACACGACCTTCCAGCCGTCGCGGTGCAGAGCCATCGTGATGTCGGTGTCCTCGGCGAGCGTGTCGTCGCTCATCCCGCCGACCCGCTTCAGGGCACTGCGGCGGAAGGCGCCCACCGCGCCGGGGATCGTCGGCATGCAGCCCAGGACGTCGTACATACGGCGGTCCAGGTTGAAGCCCATCACGTACTCGATGTGCTGCCAGGCGCCGATCAGGGAGTCCTTGTTGCCGACCTTGGCGTTGCCGGCGACGGCGCCCACGCGCGCGTCGCCGAAGGGCTGGACGAGTTCGCCGACGGTGCCCGGCTCGAAGACGGTGTCGCCGTCCATCATGACGATCAGGTTGTAACGGGCGTTCGCCACACCCCTGTTGAGGGCGGCGGGCTTGCCCGCGTTGACCTGGCGCACGACGCGTACGTTCGGCACGCCCATGTCCTCGACGATGCGGGCCGTGCCGTCGCTCGACCCGTCGTCGATGACGATCACCTCGATGGGATGCTCGCTCCGCATCAGTGAACGCACGGTGGCCTCGATGCACTTGGCCTCGTTGTACGCCGGGACGAGCACCGACACCGGTTCGGTGATCGGCGAGCCCCAGCTGAAGTCGGGACGCCGGGTGCGGCGGGCGTGGAAGACGGAGAGCAGCAGCATCAGGCCGAAGCGGGTGAACACCAGGACGCCGATGATCGCGAGACAGACGACCAGGACGTCGGTGATCTCGTCGGAGGCCTGGACCAGGAAGGTCCACGCCCTGCCCTTCGCCAGTTCGACGCCGGCGACCGGGGTGTGCGCGCTGGGCGCGTCGAGGGCCTCGGTGAGGTTCTGGAAGGTGTATCCCTGCTTCTTCATGTCGGGCAGGAAGCGGTCGAGGGCCTCGACGGTCTGGTGGCGGTCGCCGCCGGAGTCGTGCATGAGGACGATCGCGCCCTTGCCGCCCTTGGGGGTGGCCTCGCGGATGATCGCGTCGACGCCCGGCTTGCGCCAGTCCTCGCTGTCCGTGTCGTTGACGACGGTGATGTAGCCGCGCTTGCCGATGTACTCCGTGACCGGCCACGACTTGTTGTCCATGGCGTCGGCGGAGGAGGAGTACGGCGGCCGGAACAGCGAGGTACGGATGCCCGCGGCACCGGCGAGCGCCAACTGGTTCTGGGACAGCTCCCAGTCGATTCGTTTCTTCGACTGGAAGGAGAGGTCGGGGTGGTTGAAGGTGTGCAGCCCCACCTCGTGGCCCTCGTCCACCATGCGTCGTACGAGCTCCGGGTAGCGCGAGGACATGGTGCCGGTGACGAAGAAGACCGCGTGCGCGTGGTGCTTCTTGAGGACGTCCAGGACCTTGGGGGTCCACTTGGGGTCCGGGCCGTCGTCGAACGTGAGGACGATCCGGTGGGCGGGCAGCCGGAGGCTGGTGGTCTGGCCGCTTCTGGTGTCGATGACCGGGCCGCCCTCCAGGATCTTCTCCGGTACCCGGTCCGCGGAGGCCTCGGGCTGGATGCGGTGGTCGGCGAGGATTTCGCTGTGCACGTACCCGCGCAGCATCAGCATCGCCATCAGGGCGACCAGGATGAGCGAGGGAAGCAGCAGGCGCATGGGCAGCCGTCGGCGCCGGGCGGCGCCCCCGGCGCCGTTCGGGGCGCCGTGGCGGCGGGTGCGGGATGCCATCAGAGGTCGTTCTCCGGGGACGAGGAGATCAGAACGGATCAGAACGGAGTCGACGCGGTGGAGTCGAGTCGACGGATGTTCTGCTGAGCGGGACGAGCGGTTCGGAAGTGGTTCGGGAGCGGTTCGCGAGCTATTCAGGAGCGGTTCGGGAGCTGGCCGAGCGGGTCAGGAACAGGTCGAGCGGAATGAGCGGGCCAGCCACGGCCGCGGCCACGGAGGCCGGTGGCGCGGCGAGATGCCTCGGGTGGCTCTACGCCGTCACACCGTTACGCCGGCACTCCGTCCCGCCATTACGCCGTTACGCCGTTACGCCGGGCGACGTCGGCGGGGAGACCGGGTCGCCGGTGGCACTCGGTTCGGCCGAGCCCTCGGCGATCGGGGTCGGGTCGCTCGGACCACCGGCGACCGTGCCGCCGTCACCGGTCGGGGTCGGAGACGGCTCGGGTGAGGGAGCGACGCTCTCCGACGGGCTCGGCGCCGCCGAGTCGGACACCGACACGGAGGGCTCGGGGTCCGGGCCGGGAGTGCTGGTCCCCGGGTCGGGCTTGCCGACGCCGGCCGAGGGCCTGGCCGCTACCGACGGACCGGCCGGACCCGGTTTCTGCGAGGCGCCGGCCGAGGCGTCCGCCGTGGCGGTGGCGGCAGCGGCTCCCCGCGACGGAGTGACTCCCGCGCTCACCGACGTCCCCGGGGCCGGTGCGACCCCGGCCGAGTCCGACGGCAGCACCGACTCGGCGGGCAGCGGCGAGGTGTCGACCTTGCCCGCCGGCTGCTCGTCCGCCTGACCCGGTACCGGCAGCCAGGGCGCGTCCGAGTTGCCGGAGAGGAGGGTGGCGACGATGACGACGGCGTACACGGCGCAGGCGGTGCCGACGACGATGCCGATCCGGCGGTATCGGCGGCTGCGGCGTCCGGTCTCGTCGACGAAGACGGGGCCGTCACCGGCACCGGCGTCCGCGCCCTCCTTGGCCTGCCGTACGAGGAGTTCCTCCACCTGGCGGCCCACTCCGTCGAGCTGGACCGTCACCTCGTGCGGGTCGTGCGTGTGACCGAACTCCGCCGAGTTCTCCCACGGACCGCCGGGGATCGTCCCGGTTGATCCAGGCGCTCCCGTTCCGCTCGAGCGCGACTGGGCGTGCGCGCCTCTGCCTCCGGACCGCCCGGGGCGCACCGGTGCTCCGGCATGCCTCTGGCGGGGCACAGGACCGGGGCCACCTGCGGTAACTCCGGGTAGCTGTTGGGTCCCTGACGCGGTCACACTCTCGGCGTCGGACCGATTCGGTTGGGCGTCTTCACGCCACTTATTCGTACGCACGTACATCCCCCCATGGGAGCGTTTCGGGCGCATGTACGATTCCCGGATTTTCGTACTACCGATGTTCGAATCGGACCCCCATCCGACCCGAGCGCCCCATTTATCACACTGCATCCGGGCCACGAATGTAGCGCACATGGAGGACCCGTGTTCGCCATGTGTTACTTGTGAACCCAAATGATGTCGTTGTCCCTGGCCGGAATCCACCCGTCCCCAGGCCCCCGAAGCCACCCCTCCTCCCCCGCGAGCTGGGCCGCGGCCCGTCGCAGAGCGTTAAATCCCGGGTGCGACAGGCCCCTCCGCCACACCAGGGACACGGGCGACAGCGGCACGGGATCGACCAGGGGTCGCACCACCGTCCCCGGCAGGGCCGGGAAATCCACCACGGCGAGGACCGGGGTCCGCAGCTTGGCCATGAGCCGCTGGAACTCCTCGTCGCCCACGGCGAGTGGCGCGGGCGGCGCGATCCCGATGCCGCGCCCCTCGAACAGCTGGCGCGCGAGATCGGTCCACTCCGGGGTCCGGGGATTGCCCGCACCGGCGTACACGCTCTCCCCCGCCAGCGCCGCCAACGGCACCTCGGGCAGCGCGGCCAGCCGGTGGTCCTCGGGCAGGACGACCGCCATCGGCTCGTAGCGCACGAGCTGTTGCTCCAGCCGGGCCCGCACCCCCGGGTCCAGGCCCGCGAACCGTCCGAACGACGCGTCGAGCCGACCCGCGAGCAACTCGCCTGCGGCGAAGGTGAGTCCGCTCTCGAACCGGGCCATCAGCTCGCACTCCGGGGCGAGTTCACGCGCCCGGTGCAGCACCCGCCGTCCGGTCGAGAGCCCCGGCGAGTTGAGGTCCACCAGCAGCGGCCGTATCTCCCCGAACGCGGTGAGCAGTTCGTCGTGGGCCGCCAACACCCGCCGGGCATACGGCAGTAGGCGCTCGCCGTCGGCCGACAGGGCCACCCGCCGGGTCGACCGTACGAAGAGATCGGCGCCCAACTCCCTTTCCAGGCGCCGGATGTCCCGGCTCAGCGCCTGCTGCGCCACGTAGAGGCGGGCGGCGGCCCGGGTGAAGTGCAGCTCCTCGGCCACGGCGACGAAGGCACGCAGGAGACGGGGGTCGAGGTGGTTCGGGGCAGACATCCGGCGAACTTACAACGAGAGTGCGTGAATAGCCGGGGATCAGGTGTTGGACCCCGTGATCGACGCCGGGCGACGGTGGATCCATGCCGCAGCCACCGCCCCGACCGCACTCCGGGCCGCACTACCGACCGCACTCCCGCTCCCGCCCACTCCCCCGGCCCCTCCCCGCCGTCACCCAGGACACCCTGGTCATCGCCGACTTCGGCCCGCGCGGCCGGGCCCGTACGACGGACGGCCACCGTCCGCCCGGCCCCTACCGCCGCCTCCTCGCCGTCCCCGGCGCACGTGCGTTCACCGTCGGGAACCTGATCGCCCGGCTCCCCATGGGCATGTTCAGCGTGAGCGCGGTCATCATGATCGCCGGGTCGCGTGGCTCGTACGCCCTCGCCGGAGCCGTCACCGCGACCGGGCTCGCCACGACGGGCGTGGTCGGACCCTGGACCGCACGGCTCGTCGACCGGTACGGCCAGGCCCGAATCGCCGTACCGGCCACGGCACTTGCCGCGCTCGGCTCCCTCGTGCTGCTGCTCTGCGCGCACTACGGCGCCCCCGACTGGACCCTCTTCGCCGCCTACGCCGCCACCGCCACGACCCCCAACACCGGCGGCATGTCACGCGCCCGCTGGGCCCATCTCCTGGACGGCGACAAGGAGGCCCTGCACACCGCCAACTCCTTCGAACAGGCCGCCGACGAGCTCTGCTTCATGCTCGGCCCGGTCCTCGCGGCCTTCCTCTGCGGGGCGTTGTTCCCGGAGGCGGGCACGCTGGTCGGGGCGGTCCTGATGATGACCGGCGTGCTCCTCTTCGCCGCCCAGCGGTCGACCGAGCCGCCCGTCCGGCCTCGCGTGGAAGGGCTTCACACGCGGGGTACCCGGGATACGCGGGGTACGTCCCCGCTGCGCGCCCCGGGAATGCGCCCGCTGCTCGCCGTATGCCTGGCTACGGGCGCCGTGTTCGGGTCGATGGAGATCGTCACGATCGCCTTCGCCGACGAGCGGGGACACCAGGCGGCGGCCGGTGCCGTCCTCGCCCTCCAGGCAGCCGGATCGTGCGCGGCCGGACTGCTGTACGGGGCGCTGCGGCCGGCCGGACCCGCCGAGCGGCGCCACCCCTGGTGCCTGGCCGCGATGACGGCACTGATGACGCTGCCCCTGCTGGCCGCGGCCCTGACCGGCTCGCTCCTCGTCCTCGCGGGCGCACTGCTCGTGGCCGGGACGGCGACCGCGCCCACCATGATCACGAACATGACCCTGATCCAGACCCGCACTCCCGAGGGCCACCTGAACGAGGGCATGACCCTCGCGGTGACAGGCCTCCTCGGCGGCATAGCCTGCGGCTCGGCAGCCGGCGGCTGGACGGCGGACCACGTGTCCCCCACAGCGGCATACGGCGTCCCGCTCACGGCAGCGGCCGCCGCCCTACTCCTGTCACTACTCACCGGCAGGAGCCGAACCCCAGACGCTGCGGGGAGCCCGGACCTGGCCCCCCGCACAAGCCGGGCCCCGAACACCCACACGAACTAACCCTCGACACCCCACCCGAGCCTGGCCCCGGCACCCACACGCCCCTGAGCCCCGACACCCGCACGAGCCGGCACCCCGACGCCCACACGAGCCCAGAACCCGACACCCGCACGAGCCGACGCCCCGCCCAACCGGCGGAGCCAATTCGTGCGCACCCCATTGACTCGTTCACACGCCACACATACCTTCGCCCGTCGAAGCGCTTCGACGACCCCCGTCGAATCAGTTCGACGACCCCTGCGTGACGGGTGACCGAGATCCATCCGACTCCCCTGGAGGCAGTGGATGTTCACGGCAAGAAGGCATGGCAGGTGCATGGCGATTACGGTCGCTGCCCTGGTAGGAGCGCTGCTGACAGCCTCCTGCGGCAACTCGGACAGTGGATCGGGCGACGGGAAGACCCTGCGCCTGTGGCACTACGAGGCCCCCAACGGCGCGATGGGCATGGCCTGGAAGGCGGCCGTCGAGGAGTTCGAGGCGACGCATCCGGGCGTCAAAGTGGAGTTCGAGGAGAAGGGCTTCGAACAGATCCAGAAGACCGCCCCGATGGTCCTCAACTCCTCCGACGCGCCCGACCTGATGGAGTACAACAAGGGCAACGCGACGGCCGGCCTGCTCTCCACGCAGGGCCTGCTCACCGACCTGAGCGCCGAGGTGACCAAGCGCGGCTGGGACAAGAAGATCGGCTCCGGTGCCCGTACCACCAGCCAGTACGACACCAACGGCGTGATGGGTTCCGGCAGTTGGTACGGCGTGCCCAACTACGCCGAGTACACGATGGTGTACTACAACAAGGACCTCTTCAAGCAGCACAAGATCGCCGTGCCGACCTCGTTCGACGAACTCACCGCCGCCATGGACAAGTTCACCGCCGAGGGCATCACCCCACTGGCGAGCGCGGGCGCCGAATACCCGGCCCAGCAGTACCTGTACCAGCTCGCCCTGTCGAAGGCGGACCGCGCCTGGGTCGACAAGTACGAGCTGTACAAGGGGAAGACGGACTTCCACGACGCCGCCTGGACGTACGGCGCCGAGACCTTCGCCGACTGGGTGAAGAAGGGGTACTTCGGCAAGAACTCCAGCGGCCTCAAGGCGGAGGACGCCGGGGTCTCCTTCATCCAGGGCAAGAACCCCATCCTCTTCTCGGGCAGTTGGTGGTACGGCCGCTTCAAGAGCGAGGCGAAGTTCGACTGGGGCACGTTCCTGTGGCCCGACAGCGGTCTCACCCTCGGCTCCGGTGGCAACCTGTGGGTCGTCCCCAAGGGCGCGAAGAACAAGGAACTCGCCTACGACTTCATCGACATCACCATATCGAAGAAGATCCAGAACCTGCTCGGCAACAAGGGCGGGGTCCCGGTGGCCGCCGACCCGGCCGCCATCACCGACCCCCAGGCCAAGTCCCTCATCGCCGACTTCAACACCCTCTCCGACCGGGACGGCCTCGCCTTCTACCCCGACTGGCCGGTGCCCGGCTTCTACGACGTCCTCGTCTCCGAGGTCCAGAAGCTGATCACGGGCAGCGCGAAACCGGACGCGGTCCTCGACTCGTTGCAGGAGGCGTACGACAAGGGCGTACCGAAGTCATGACGGTCACCGTCGAACGGGCCCGGGTCGCCAAGGACACCGGGCCACCCGGAAGTTCGCGCCGCCGCAAGGACTCGTACACCCTCTTCCTCCTCCCCGGCGCGCTCGCCTTCCTCGCCGTGATCGTCGTGCCGTTCCTGATGAACACCGGGGTGAGCTTCACTGACTGGCGGGGTGTGGGTTCCCCGGAGTGGTCGGGGCTCGCCAACTACCGGGCCCTGATGGACGATTCGGAGTTCTGGGCGTCGTTCCGGCACAGCCTGTTCATGGTGGTGGCGATGGCGGCCGTACCCACCGCGGTCGGACTCGTCCTCGCCGCCGCCCTGTTCGACTACGTCGGCAAGCACTTCGGAAGTCGCTGGGCGGCCGTGCTCCGCGCCTGCTTCTACCTCCCCCAGGTGCTGCCGATCGCGGTCGCCGGCATCGTCTGGAGCTGGATCCTCGCGCCCGACAACGGCTCACTGAACGAGTTGCTGAGCGCCGTCGGGCTCGGCTCCTGGCAGCAGGACTGGCTCGGCGACCCGGACATCGCGCTCTACAGCGTGATGGGCGTGATGGTCTGGGTGCAGCTCGGCTTCCCGCTGGTCGTCTTCATGGCAGGCCTGCAACGCGTCGACCCGCAGCTCTACGAGGCCGCCGAACTGGACGGCGCCGGCTGGTGGCGCCGCTTCCGGCACATCACACTCCCCCAGATCCGGCCCGAGATCTACGTCGTCCTCACCTGGTGCACGATCGCCGCGCTGAAGGTGTTCGGCGCGGTGTACGTCCTGACGAAGGGCGGCCCGGGCGGCGCGACCAACGTCCCGTCGTACTTCTCCTTCACCACGTTCTTCGAGAAGACCCAGGTCGGCTACGGCGCGGCCGTCTCCACCGTCCTGACGGTGATCATCCTCGCCGTCTCGCTCGTCGGCCTGAAGCTCCAGACCCGGGCCGAGGACGCCGAAGAAGGAGTACGGGCATGACGACCGCCGCCCTGCGCCGCTACCCGGTGCTCATCGCCCTCGTCCTCGCCGCCCTGTTCATGGTCGTGCCGTTCGTGATCGTCGCGGTCAACGCCGTGAAGTCGCCCGCCGAGTACTCCGCGAACGGCCCGCTCAGTCTCCCCGAGGGCCTCTACCTGGACGGCGTGAAGGACTTCTGGACACGGGTCGACTTCGGCCAGAAACTCGTCAACTCGACTCTGATCAGCGGGTCGGTGGCCGTCCTGGCGGTCGTCCTGTCCGTGCTGAACGCCTACGCGATCGGTATCGGCCGGATCAGGGGCCGCACCTGGGTGCTGGCCTTCTTCGTCCTCGCGAACATGCTGCCGCAGGAGGCGCTGGTCTACCCGGTGTACTACCTGAGCAAGCAAGTCGGCCTGTACGACACCCGGTTGAGCGTGATCATCGTCTTCACGGTGATCCAGGCGGCCTTCGGTACGTACCTCCTCTCCTCGGTGCTGGGCCAGTTCCCCCGGGAGATCATCGAGGCCGCGCGGATCGACGGCGCGAACAAGTGGCAGGTGCTGTGGCGGATCGTCGTCCCGGTCAGCCGCCCCACCCTCGGTGTGCTCCTCGTCTTCTTCTTCATCTGGACCTGGAACGAGTTCCTGCTCCCCCTGGTGATGCTGATCTCCAACGACAACCAGACGGTGTCGGTGGCCCTCGGTGTCCTCCAGGGCCAGCGCCTGATGGACGCCACGATGACCAACGCGGCTGCCCTGCTGGGTGTGTTGCCGGCCCTCGTCTTCTTCCTCGTCTTCCAGCGAACGCTCACACGCGGCATCGCCGTGGGCGCGGTCAAGTAAAGGGGTTCGGGTTGTGAAGTTCACCGACGGCTACTGGCTGCTGCGCGAGGGCGTCACCGCCGCCCACCCGGTCGAGGTCCTCGATGTGACGGACATCGAAGGCACGTTGGACATCCACGCGCCGACCCATCCCATCCGCCGACGCGGCGACCTGCTGAAGGGACCGGTCGTGACGATCAGCGCCCACGCCCCGATGCCCGACGTCATCGGCGTCACGTTCACGCACTTCGAGGGCGAGCAGCCACAGAGCCCCCAATTCGAGCTGCGACGACAGGACTTGACGGCTCACACGGAGTACGACGAGGAGCACGCGACCCTGACCTCCGGCACCCTCTCCGTCCGGGTCAGCCGCAGCAGCCCCTGGCACGTCGACTTCCTCGCCAACGGCCGCGTCCTCACCAGCAGCGGCCCCAAGGGCATGGGCATCATGCGGGACAGCGCGACCGGCGCCCACTACCTGCGTGAGCAGCTGGGGTTGGGCGTGGGGACGAGCGTGTACGGCCTCGGCGAACGCTTCGGCCCGCTGGTCAAGAACGGCCAGGTCGTCGACATGTGGAACGCCGACGGCGGCACGGCGACCGAACAGGCCTACAAGAACGTCCCGTTCTACCTCACCGACGCGGGCTACGGAGTCTTCGTCGACCACCCCGGCCGGGTGTCCTTCGAGGTCGCCTCGGAGACGGTGTCCCGGGTCCAGTTCAGCGCCGAGACACAGCAGTTGACGTACTACGTCATCCACGGCCCGACCCCGAAGGACATCCTCCGCAAGTACACGGCCCTGACCGGCCGGCCGGCCCTCCCGCCACCGTGGTCGTTCGGCCTGTGGCTGTCGACGTCCTTCACCACCTCCTACGACGAGGAGACGGTGACGTCGTTCATCGAGGGCATGCGGGAGCGTGAACTCCCCCTCTCCGTCTTCCACTTCGACTGTTTCTGGATGCGCGAGTTCAACTGGTGCGACTTCCGGTGGGACCCGCGGGTGTTCCCCGACCCCGAAGGCATGCTCCAGCGGCTGAAGGCGAAGGGCCTGCACATCAGCGTCTGGATCAACCCGTACATCGCCCAGCGGTCACCGCTCTTCGCCGAAGGCAAGGCACTCGGCCATCTGCTGCGCCGGCCGGACGGCAGCGTGTGGCAGTGGGACATGTGGCAGCCCGGGATGGCCCTGGTCGACTTCACCAGCCCGGAAGCCCGCGACTGGTACGCCTCGAAACTGGAGGCGCTGCTCGCCCAGGGCGTCGACTGCTTCAAGACCGACTTCGGTGAACGGGTGCCGCTGGACGTGGAGTTCGCCGACGGCTCGGACCCGGAGCGGATGCACAACTACTACACGTACCTCTACAACAGGACCGTCTTCGACGTGCTGCGCAAGCACCGCGGCGAGGGCGAGGCGGTCGTGTTCGCGCGTTCGGCGACGGCCGGCAGCCAGCAGTTCCCGGTCCACTGGGGCGGCGACTGCGAGGCGACCTACGAGTCGATGGCGGAGTCACTGCGCGGCGGACTCTCCCTCGGGCTCTCCGGCTTCGGCTACTGGAGCCACGACATCGGCGGCTTCGAGGGCACCCCGAGCCCGGCCCTGTTCAAACGCTGGACGGCGTTCGGGCTCCTCTCCTCGCACAGCCGCCTGCACGGCAGTTCGTCCTACCGGGTGCCGTGGCTGTTCGACGAGGAGGCCGTGGACGTACTGCGACTGTTCACCCGGCTGAAGCTCCGCCTCATGCCGTATCTGTACGAGGCCGCCCGCGCCGCCCACACCGAGGGCGTCCCGATGATGCGGGCGATGGTCCTGGAGTTCCCGGACGACCCCGGCTGCGCCCACCTGGAACGGCAGTTCATGCTCGGCCCGGACCTGCTGGTCGCGCCGGTGTTCAGCGACGAGGGCGACGTCTCGTACTACGTCCCCGAGGGCGAGTGGACCCACTTCCTCACCGGCCGCACGGTGACCGGCCCCCGCTGGGTACGGGAGCGCCACGGCTTCGACAGTGTGCCGCTGCTGGTGCGTCCCGGGTCGGTGATCCCGGTCGGCGCGGTGGACGACCGCCCGGACTACGCGTACGCCGACGGGGTCACGCTGCACACGTACGGCCTGGAGCGCGGCGCCCAGGTGACGGTCCCGGTGGGGGACGTGACGTTCACGGTGGTCCGCGAGGGCGACACACTGCGGGCCTCGTGCGGCGATCCGTCGGTGCCGTGGGGACTGTCGGCGGGCAGACGCGAGGTACGGGCGAAGGCGGGCACCGGCTTCCTGACGCTGGAGCTGGGGCCGGGCACGTCGGGGCCGGACGAATCGGGAGGCGAGTGATGGTGAAGATCACCGATGTGGCACGGCACGCCGGGGTCTCCCCGAGCACGGTGTCGTACGCCCTCAGCGGCAAGCGCCCGATCTCCGAGGAGACCCGGCAGCGCGTCGAACGCTCCATCCACGAACTCGGCTACCGCCCCCACGCGGGCGCGAGGGCGCTGGCGAGCAGCCGCTCGAACGTACTGGCACTGGTGATCCCGTTACGGACCGGCATCCACGTCCCGGTCGCGATGCGGTTCGCGGTGTCGGTGGTCACGGCCGCGCGCAGCCACGACCACGACGTCCTGCTCCTCACCCAGGAGGAGGGCGAGGCGGGTCTGCGCCGGGTGGCGGACACGGCCCTCGTGGACGCGCTGATCGTGATGGACGTCCAACTCCAGGACCCCCGGCTGCCGTTGCTGCGCACACTGGACCTGCCGTCGGTCCTGATCGGCTTCCCCTCCGAACCGGCCGGCCTGACCTGTATCGACCTGGACTTCAAGGCGGCGGGCGAACTGTGCGTGGAGCGCCTGGCGGCCCTCGGCCACCGGGTCGTCGCCCTGGTCGGCTCACCGCCCGAGGTGTACGTACGCCGGACCGCGTTCGCCCAGCGCGTGGTCCAGGGGTTCACGGCGGCGGCGGACCGGGGCGGGCTGTCGTCCTCGGTCCACCCCTGCGAGGCGACCCCGGCGGCGGCGAGGCTGGTGGCGGAACAACTCCTGCGCGAGCACCCGGCGTTGACGGGGGTCGTCGTCCACAACGAGGCGATCCTGGAACCCCTGATCGACGCCTTCGAACACCTCGGCCTACGGGTCCCCGGCGACCTCTCCGTCACCGCGATCTGCCCGGACGACCTGGCCGAGAACCTGCCCGTGCCGGTCACATCGGTCGCCATCCCGTCGGCGGAGGTCGGGGCGCGGGCCGTAGACCTGCTGATGAAAAAGCTGAACGGCACGGGCCACACCCCAGAGGCCACCCTCCTCCCACCCCACCTGACAGAACGCGCAAGCACGGTGGCCCGAGCGGCACCGTGACCAGCACCGGGCGCGCAAACCCCCGACAACTCCCGGCACTTCCCAACTCCCCGCACCTCCACCTACCCAGGGGCGCGGGGAACTGCGCGACCAGCCCCCACGGACCCGCACTCGCCCAACCACCGGCCCCCGACGGCGAAACGCACCCCACCTACTCCACCGTCACCGACTTCGCCAGGTTCCGCGGCTGATCCACCTCATTACCCCGAGCCGTGGCCAACTCACAGGCGAAGACCTGCAACGGCACCGTGGCAACGAGCGGCTGCAGCAGGGTCGGCGTGGCCGGAACGCGGATCAGGTGGTCCGCGTACGGCACCACCGCCTCATCCCCCTCCTCCGCGATGACGATGGTCCGCGCACCCCGGGCCCGGATCTCCTGGATGTTGGACACGATCTTGTCGTGGAGGACGGACCGTCCACGCGCCGACGGCACCACGACAACCACAGGCACGTCGTCCTCGATCAACGCGATCGGCCCGTGCTTCAGCTCACCCGCCGCGAACCCCTCGGCGTGCATGTAGGCGAGTTCCTTCAACTTCAGCGCGCCTTCCAGCGCCACCGGATACCCCACGTGCCGCCCCAGGAACAGCACCGTCTTCTTGTCGGCGAGCGAACGCGCCAGCTCACGTACGGGCTCCATGGTCTCCAGCACCCGCTCGACCGCCCCGGAGATCTCCGCGAGGTCCCGCACGACGGCCCGGATCTCGTCGCCCCACTTCGTGCCGCGCACCTGCCCCAGATACAGGGCGACCAGATAGCAGGCCACCAACTGCGTGAGAAACGCCTTGGTGGACGCGACGGCGACCTCGGGCCCCGCATGCGTGTACAGCACCGCGTCCGACTCGCGTGGGATCGTCGAGCCGTTGGTGTTGCAGATGGCCAGCACCCTGGCACCCTGCTCACGGGCGTGCCGCAGCGCCATCAGGGTGTCCATGGTCTCGCCGGACTGGGAGATGGCGATGACGAGGGTCCGCGCGTCGAGGATCGGATCCCGGTACCGGAACTCGCTCGCCAGTTCCACCTCGCACGGGATGCGCGTCCAGTGCTCGATGGCGTACTTGGCGATCAACCCGGCGTGGAAGGCCGTACCGCAGGCCACGACCACGACCTTCTCGACCTCCCGCAGCGCACCCACGGGAATCCGCACCTCGTCGAGGGTCAGTGATCCGGCCGCGTCGATACGGCCCAGCAGGGTGTCGGCGACGGCCTTGGGCTGCTCGGCGATCTCCTTGAGCATGAAGTAGTCATGGCCCCCCTTTTCGGCGGCCGACACGTCCCAGTCGACGTGATAGGACCGGGCGTCCCCCGGAGCGCCGTCGAAGCCCGTCACCGTGACCCCGTCCCGGCGCAGCTCCACGACCTGGTCCTGACCCAGCTCGATCGCCGACCGCGTGTGGGCGATGAACGCGGCGACGTCCGAGGCGAGAAAGGCCTCGCCCTCTCCGACGCCCACCACCAGCGGCGAGTTCCGCCGCGCCCCGACGACGACATCGGGCTCGTCGGCGTGCACGGCGACCAGTGTGAACGCACCCTCGAGCCGACGGCACACGAGCCGCATGGCCTCGGCGAGATCAGCACACGCGGAGAACTCCTCGGCGAGCAGATGGGCGACGACCTCGGTGTCGGTCTCGGAGGCGAGTACGTGTCCCCGCTCGGCCAGCTCCGCCCGCAGACAGGCGAAGTTCTCGATGATCCCGTTGTGGACGACGGCGACGCGCCCGGCGTTGTCGAAATGCGGATGCGCGTTGGCGTCGGTCGGCCCGCCGTGGGTGGCCCACCGGGTGTGCCCGACCGCCGTACCCCCGGCCGGCAACGGCCGCTCGACGAGTTCCTTCTCCAGGTTGACGAGCTTCCCGGCCTTCTTGGCCCCGGCCAGCCCGCCGTCGGCCAGCACAGCCACCCCGGCCGAGTCGTACCCCCGGTACTCCAGCCGCTTCAGCCCGGCCATCACGACATCGAGAGCCGACTGAGACCCCACATAACCCACGATTCCGCACATGTCGCGCAGCCTACGATCGAACACGCGCCACATCCGGGCACCGCGTGCCCGATATCGGAAATTCCCGCCGGGAGCACGAAGCCCCCGACGGGAACGGGTCCGACAGGGAGACGCTCAACCGAGCTTGCCCAACCGAGATTGCTCAGCCCAGCTTGGTCAGCTGCGCGTCGACGATCTCCGTCGGGAAGGCGTAGTCCTTGCCGGAGGAGGCCGAGGCGAAGTTGACGGCGGGGACGTACGCGACGGTGCTGCCCTTGCGGACGACGACGGCCTTCATCGGCGCCTTCAGACCGGCGTCCACGGTCACCGTCAGGGCGAGCGCCTCGTCCGCTCCCTCGGGCGCGGGGGTCCTGGTCACCTTGAGGGCGTCGCTCTTGGTACCGGTCACGGTGTAGGAGAACCCGGCGGCGCACTTCTCGACGGAGGTGTTCAGGTCCTTCATGGCCTGCTCGGCGCCGCCGTCCTCGTAGGAGGCCAGCGTGATGACGGCCTGCGGGACATCCAGCTTGGCGAGGAACTGGTCCTCGTCGCTCGCCCCGGCGGCCGGCTTCGCGGCGTCGCCCTTCCAGGTCCGCTTCACCACGGCCGCCGGCTTGCCGACGTAGGTGGCGGACTGGAGGTACGCCAGCGGTGCGCACGCCGCGTCCTCCGTCGTCACCTTGGCCTGCGCGATGTCGTCCTTCGCCGGCACCTTCTCGGTGAGCGTCCCGCTCTTGACGTCCGCCTGCACGAGAGCGACCTTCGCCAACTCGGCGGCGGTGAGCGCCTTGGCGGCGGGCTTGTCGGCCTGGGCGGTCGTACTGTCGCCGTTCTTGTCCTCGTCGCTCTTCTCGTCACCGCAGGCGGTGACGAGAAGAGCGAGAGCCGCGGCGGAGGCAGCGAGGGCGGAACGGCGAACTACGGAGGTCCTCAAGGGAGAAAGCTCTTTCTCTTTGGGCTTTTCGGGAGATGCGCTTTACGCGCACTTTACTGACGAGATCCACAGAAAGATCATCGAACCCACATTCGAAACCCACTCGTGACATGTCGTGCCCCGCCCCGGCGTGACGCACTCCACCCCCCACCCCGTCCACACTCCCGTAACAATGGACTGTGATCTCTCCGGTCTCCCCGATGCCCCGGAGCGCCCACCGGCAGCGGCCGGAGGCGACTCCCTACGTCGATCTCACCCGTACCGAGTGGAGTGCGCTGCGCGACAAGACGCCCCTCCCGCTCACCGCCGAGGAGGTCGAGAAGCTGCGCGGTCTGGGCGATGTCATCGACCTCGACGAGGTGCGGGACATCTACCTCCCGCTGTCCCGCCTCCTCAACCTCTACATCGGCGCCACGGACGGACTGAGAGGCGCCCTGAACACCTTCCTGGGCGAACAGGGCACCCAGACCGGCACCCCGTTCGTCATAGGGGTCGCGGGCTCGGTGGCCGTGGGCAAGTCGACCGTCGCCCGTCTCCTCCAGGCGCTGCTCTCCCGCTGGCCCGAACACCCGCGCGTGGAACTGGTGACCACCGACGGCTTCCTGCTCCCGACCGAGGAGCTGACGTCCCGTGGCCTGATGTCCCGCAAGGGCTTCCCCGAGTCGTACGACCGCCGGGCCCTCACCCGCTTCGTGGCGGACATCAAGGCGGGCAAGGACGAGGTCACGGCACCCGTCTACTCCCACCTCATCTACGACATCGTCCCCGGCGAGAAGCTCACGGTCCGCCGCCCCGACATCCTGATCGTCGAGGGCCTGAACGTCCTGCAGCCCGCCCTCCCCGGCAGCGACGGCCGCACCCGCGTCGGCCTCGCCGACTACTTCGACTTCAGCGTGTACGTCG
Organism: Streptomyces sp. NBC_01390; assembly: GCF_045040105.1. Classification (NCBI taxonomy): domain Bacteria; kingdom Bacillati; phylum Actinomycetota; class Actinomycetes; order Kitasatosporales; family Streptomycetaceae; genus Streptomyces; species Streptomyces sp. NBC_01390. The sequence goes on from NZ_CP109551.1 coordinate 4,854,424, forward strand.
ACGCCCGCCCCGAGGACATCGAGCGCTGGTACCTCAACCGCTTCCGCCGCCTGCGCGAGACGGCGTTCCAGAAGCCGTCCTCGTACTTCCGCAAGTACACCCAGGTGTCGGAGGAAGAGGCCCTGGACTACGCCCGCACCACCTGGCGCACCATCAACAAGGTGAATCTCCTGGAGAACGTGGCCCCCACGCGCGGCCGCGCCACCCTCATCATCCGCAAGGGCCCGGACCACAAGGTGCAACGCCTCAGCCTGCGCAAGCTGTAGCTGCAGCGAAGCGACCCGCCGCAACCCCAGGCACCCACACGCCGGTTACCCTGCCCCCATGCTCCACCTACGCCTCATCACCCCGGCCGTCGGCACCGACGACGTGGTCCGCCTGATCGAGAAGACGGTCGGCACCACCCACCTCGTCGTCCTCCCCGGCGCCGCCCGCAACCCCGCCGGTGACGTCGTGATGTGTGACGTGGCCAGGGAGGCGGGCGACGAACTCATCGCCGGGCTACGGGAGCTGGGCCTCGACGCGACCGGTTCGATCGCCGTCGAGAACATCGACCTGTCGCTCTCCAAGCGCGCCGACAAGGCGGAGGAGGAGGCGCCCGGCGAGGGCGCGGACGCGGTCCTGTGGGAGCACCTCGCGGAGGCGACCCACGAGGAGTCGACGCTGTCGATCACCTACGTCGCCTTCATCACGCTCGCCACGATGATCGCGGCCTGCGGTGTGGTCCTCGACAACGCGATCCTGATCGTCGGCGCGATGGCGGTGGGCCCGGAGTTCGGCCCCCTGGCCGGCCTGAGCACCGCCCTCGTCCAACGCCACCCGAGACTGGCGGCCCGCTCCCTGATCGCCTTGCTGGTGGGCTTCGCGGCGGCGATGGCGGTGACGGTCGGCTTCAGCGTCTTCATGGACGCCGTCGGCCTGTTCACCGAGACGAAACTGGAAGCCACGCGCCCCAACACCGGCTTCGTCTACGCCCCCGACTGGTTCTCGTTCGTCGTCGCGGTCCTCGCAGGCATCGCCGGCACACTCTCCCTGACCTCGGCGAAGTCCGGCGCCCTGGTGGGTGTGGCCATCTCCGTGACCACCGTCCCCGCCGCGGCCAACGCCGCCGTGGCACTGAGCTACGGCGACATGGGCCAGACCTGGGGCTCCACGAAACAGCTCCTCCTGAACCTCCTGGGCATCCTCCTGGCCGCCACCCTCACCCTCCTGGCCCAGAAATGGCTATGGAGCACCCAGAGAACACGGCCGAGCGCCCCATAGGGGCGCGGGGAACTGCGCGACAAGCCACAACGAGCCGGCAGCCCGCAACAAACAGCACCCCCCACCCCAAACCCGGCAACTACTACCCCAGCGCCGACTTCACGACATCCGCCAACCGCCCAGCCACAGACCGAGCCTGATCAATATCAGCAGCCTCAACCATCACCCGAACCAACGGCTCGGTCCCGGAAGGCCGCAACAACACCCGCCCCGTAGCCCCAAGTTCCCGCTCGGCCTCCGCCACCGCAGCCGCCAGCTCCGCGGAAGACCCCACCCGAGTCCGATCAACGTCCGGCACATTCACCAGCACCTGCGGCAACCGCACCATCACCGACGCAAGATCCCGCAGCGTACGACCGGTCTGCGCGACCCGAGCCGCCAGCAGCAGCCCCGTCAGCGTCCCGTCGCCCGTCGTCGCGTGGTCGGAGATGATCACGTGCCCGGACTGCTCGCCGCCCAGCGCGTACCCGTGCTCCTTCATCTCCTCCAGCACATACCGGTCACCGACCGCCGCCTGGATCAGCGACAGCCCCTCCCGCTCCATCGCCAGCTTGAAGCCCAGGTTCGACATCACCGTGGCGACAACGGTGTCCGCACGCAGCACACCCCGCTCCCGCATCGCCAGCGCGAGTACGGCCATGATCTGGTCGCCGTCCACCTCCGCACCGGTGTGGTCGACGGCGAGGCAGCGGTCCGCGTCACCGTCATGGGCGATGCCGAGGTCGGCCCCGTGTTCGAGGACGGCGGCCTGGAGCTTGCCGAGGTGGGTGGAACCGCAGCCGTCGTTGATGTTGAGGCCGTCCGGCTCCGCACCGATGGTGACGATCTCGGCGCCGGCCCGCGTGAACGCCTCGGGCGAGACCAGGCTGGCAGCGCCGTGCGCCTCGTCCAGCACCACCTTCAGACCGTCCAGTCGGTTCGGCAGGACCCCGACGAGATGGGTGACGTACCGCTCGAAGCCCTCGTCGTACGACCGCACACGGCCCACGCCGCCGCCCGTAGGACGGTCCCAGGGAGCGCCGGTGCGGTGCTCCTCGTACACGGCCTCGATCCGCTCCTCCAGCTCGTCGTCGAGCTTGTGGCCCCCGCGGGCCAGGAACTTGACGCCGTTGTCCGGCATGGCGTTGTGGCTGGCCGAGAGCATCACACCGAGGTCGGCGCCCAGTTCGGCGGTGAGGAACGCCACCGCCGGGGTGGGCAGCACGCCGACCAGCAGGACGTCGACGCCCGCGCTGGCGAGGCCCGCGACCACGGCGGCCTCCAGGAACTCTCCTGACGCACGTGGGTCCCGTCCGACCACGGCCACCGGCCGGTGGCCCTCGAAGGAACCCGCCTCGGCGAGTACGTGGGCCGCCGCTACGGACAGGCCGAGAGCCAGCTCGGCTGTCAGGTCCGCGTTGGCGACACCGCGCACGCCGTCCGTGCCGAAGAGTCGTCCCACTGGTGTCCTCCGAAGATGCTGGGAATGTGCGGCTCGTGCCGAGTGTCCATGCCGGACCTGGCTACGTATATCCCCTGTGCCTTTTTTCAGGCTGTAGGGAGCGTTCCTCAAACCTGTGCCGTAAGCCTCTGATAAGCAATGGCCCCGGTAAACGAACCGCCCCGACAGCACGAAGAGTGCCGCCGGGGCGATACGTACAGGACGTCCGATACGTGCGAGACGTCCGCGAACAGCGGAGCGATTAACGCTTGCTGTACTGCGGGGCCTTGCGGGCCTTCTTGAGACCGGCCTTCTTGCGCTCGACCGCACGGTCGTCACGACGGAGGAAGCCGGCCTTCTTGAGGGCGCCGCGGTTGTTGTCCACGTCGGCCTCGTTCAGCGCACGGGCCACGCCGAGGCGCAGGGCACCGGCCTGACCGGAGACACCGCCACCCGTGATGCGGGCGACAACGTCGTAGCGGTTGTCGAGCTCGAGCACCTTGAAGGGCTCGTTGACTTCCTGCTGGTGCACCTTGTTGGGGAAGTAGTCCTCAAGGGTGCGACCGTTGATCTTCCACTTGCCGGTGCCCGGGACGATCCGGACGCGGGCGATGGCGTTCTTGCGACGGCCCAGGCCGGCGGCCGGCTGCGGGTCGCCGAAGCGGCCGTCAAGGGCCTCCGCGTACTCGCCCTCGGCCACGGGGGCCTCGGACTCGGTGGTGTAGCTCTCGACGTCGGCGTTCTCGAACTCGGCGTCAGCGTTCTCGTCGAGCGGTTGCTCGACAGTGGTCTCGGCCACGATTCTCCTCAGAATTCTCTACGTCTTAGGGGGTGGCCGGAACTACTGCGCGACCTGGGTGATCTCGAACGGCACCGGCTGCTGGGCAGCGTGGGGGTGCTGGTCGCCCGAGTAGACCTTCAGCTTCGAGAGGCACTGACGGCCCAGGGTGTTCTTGGGGATCATGCCCTTGATGGCCTTCTCGACGGCCTTCTCGGGGTTCTTCGCCAGAAGCTCGTCGTAACGGACGGAGCGCAGACCACCCGGGTAGCCGGAGTGGCGGTACGCCATCTTCTGGGTCTTCTTGTTGCCGGAGAGGTGCACCTTGTCGGCGTTGATGATGATGACGAAGTCACCAGCGTCGACGTGGGGCGCGTAAATCGGCTTGTGCTTGCCGCGCAGGATGTTCGCGGCGGTGGTGGCCAGACGGCCCAGGACGACATCCTGGGCGTCGATGACGTACCACTGGCGAGTGATGTCGCCGGGCTTAGGGCTGAACGTACGCACTTCGTAGCCTTCGCTTCTTCAGTGGATAGGGCCTGACTCATGGCATCACTGAAGCGATCGTGCAGCTGGGGACGACAATCGCCGGGAACACCGCCCGTATGCCGCCCACTGGAAACTGCTCCAGGGAACCTACGTAAGGGCTTCTCGTCTGAGAACGACCAAGCCCATACGCATAACAAACGCCAAGGCTACCCGCGCTGCCCCGGACGGGTCAAAACGGGGTCGGGATCGCCGGGCGCGGGGGAGGCGCGGAGGGCGCGGGGGGACAGTCCGGGCCGGTGTGTGAGAAACCGCCCAGAACCCCGACTCCGTTGCTCCCGTGGCCCATGAGAAGCGTCTGAGACGCATCGGCACACGGGTTGCACGGCGTCTAAGATGCGCCCATGAGCTTTGGGCAGGGGGGACCTCAGTGGGATCCCTGGAAACCGAATACCCCGCAACAACCGTGGGACGACCAGAGCGGCCGGGCCCCGCAGCAGCCGTGGGGCGGCCAGAGCGGCGGCCAGGCCCCCGACTGGGCGGCGCTCGCCGACGCGTCCGAGACCCGTAACAGACGCCGCAGACTCCTGCTGATCGTCACGGCCGCCGTGGCCACCGTCGGCGTGGGCACGGCCGTCGCCATGGCCGTGGTCAATGCCGACGGCAACAACCAGGCCTCCAACAGGCCGACCTCCGGGCTGCCCGCCACCGCGGACATCCCCAGCGACACCGCCTCGACGGTGCCCTCGTTCGCGCCGACGAGCGCGCCGCCGCCGCTGGATCCGAAGGACTTCATATCCAGTGCGAAGAAGGACACGGCGGCGCTGAGCCCGGACACCCTCTTCCCCGGCACACAGCTGACGATGGGCGAGCGCCTCTACAAGAAGGGCCCGACCGCGGACACGGCGAACTGCGCGTCGGCGGCGAAGAACACGCTTCCGAAGATCCTCAAGGACAACAAGTGCACGCGCTTCCTGCGCGTCACGTACAGCAAGGACGGCGTCGCGGTGACGGTCGGCGTGGCCGTCTTCGACACCGAGGCCCAGGCCACGAAGGTCAAGGCCACGGCGGACAAGAAGAGCATCGTCGAGTCCCTCTCCGGCGGCGGCGTCCCGACGTTCTGCCGCGCGGCGATCTGCCGCTCGACCACCAACTCGTACGGCCGCTACGCCTACTTCACGATCGCCGGCTTCACCGACGGCAAGGACGTGACGACGAAGAGCACGGCCGTCTTCACCACGGGCGACGACCTCGGCGAGTTCGCCTTCCGCCAGATCAGGCGCCGCGGCGAGGCCCAGGCTTCGGCGGCCAGCCAGTAGCCCGCCCGGTACGCCCGGCACGCCCCGGAGTTTCCTCCTGCCCCTCGATGGCCGACGATCACTGATCGTCGGCCATCGCTGCGCGTGGGCCACCTGGCCCAGGTGGTCACGTCAGTGCACCTCGCCCCGCACCCGCCGGGCCTGCAGCTGCCGCTCGGCAAGCAACTCGTCCGCCGGATAGGCGACCTCTTCCAGGGTCAGCCCGTACGGCCGTACGACATGCACGGCACTGTCACGCACCCGCGCGTCGAGCACCCGCCGCGGCCACTCCACGCCCCGGTGCCCGTCGCCCACGAACAGCAGCGCGCCGACCATGGACCGCACCTGGTTGTGGCAGAAGGCGTCGGCGCGGACCTCGATCTCGACGATGCCGTCCAGCCGCCGGCGTACCCCGAAGTCGAGGACCTCGCGGACCGTCGAGGCTCCCTCGCGCTTCTTCGCGTACGCGGCGAAGTCGTGCTCACCGATCAGGGACTTGGCGGCGGCGTCCATGATGTCGACGTCCAACTCCCAGTCGTGCCACAGGACATGGTTGCGCAGCAGCGGGTCCACCCCGCCGGGCCGGTCGCCGACCCGGTAGACGTAACGCCGCCACAGAGCGGCGAACCGCGCGTTGAACCCGCCCGGCGCCTCGGCGGCCCGCCACACCCGCACGTCCTTGGGAAGCCGCCCGGCAAGCCGCTTGAGCAGCTTCTCCCGGTGCTCGTCCCACACCCTCACCGGCAGATCGACATGGGCGACCTGCCCCCGCGCATGCACGCCGGAATCGGTACGCCCCGCCACGGTCAGGTCGTACGAGGTCTCCCCCGACCGGGTCACCGTCCGCAGGGCCTCCTCGATCTCCCCCTGTACGGTCCTGCGTCCGCCGGCCTGCCTGGCCCACCCGGAGAACGCGGTGCCGTCGTAGGAAAGGTCCAGCCGCACCCGCACGAACCCGGGCTCTACGTCGTCGCTCACACAGAGATCCTCTCAGCAACACAAAAGCGGGCCCGCCCCGAAGGAACGGACCCGCTTTTACGAGACGAACGCTTACGCGTCCTTCGACTCCTCGGCCGACTCCTCGGCCGGAGCCGCGTCCTCGACGACCTCGTCGGACTTGGCCTCGACGGCCTCGTCCTTCTTGAGGGTGTCTTCCTTGACGGCACGCTTGGTCGCCGCCTCGGCCTCACCGGTGGCCTGCTGGGCCACGGTCAGAGCCTCCACCAGCTCGATGACAGCCATGGGCGCGTTGTCGCCACGACGGTTACCGATCTTGGTGATACGGGTGTAACCACCCGGGCGGTTCTCGTAGCGCGGGCCGATCTCGGTGAAGAGCGTGTGCACGATGCTCTTGTCCGTGATGACCTGGAGCACCTGACGGCGGTTGTGAAGGTCGCCCTTCTTCGCCTTGGTAACCAGACGCTCGGCGTACGGACGCAGCCGGCGCGCCTTCGCCTCGGTGGTCGTGATCTTGCCGTGCTCGAAGAGCGACTTCGCGAGGTTCGCAAGAAGCAGCTTCTCGTGCGCGGCACTGCCGCCCAGACGGGCACCCTTGGCGGGCTTCGGCATGATCTTTCTCCTTGTTGTCTGCCCCGGCCGTATCAGGTACCGAGGTCAGTATCCGAGCGGGCGGCTGCCCGTCGAAGATCCGAGCATTGCTCGGACTAGGGGCGCGAGGAACTGCGCGACAAGCCACAGCGCACCCGCACCCAAACCTTAAACCGTGAGTCCCGAGCCCTTAGTACTGCTCGGTCTCCACAAACCCTGCATCCACATCATCATCCGCGCCAAAGGCGTCCACCGCGGCGGTCGGGTCGAACCCGGGAGGCGAGTCCTTGAGCGCGAGACCCATCCCCGCCAGCTTCGCCTTGACCTCGTCGATGGACTTCGCACCGAAGTTGCGGATGTCCAGCAGGTCGGCCTCGGACCGAGCCACGAGCTCACCCACGGAGTGGATGCCCTCACGCTTCAGGCAGTTGTACGACCGAACGGTGAGCTCCAGCTCCTCGATCGGCAGCGCGAGATCAGCGGCGAGGGCGGCGTCCGTCGGGGACGGACCCATGTCGATGCCCTCGGCGTCGACGTTGAGCTCACGGGCGAGCCCGAACAGCTCCACGAGCGTCTTACCGGCAGAAGCCATCGCGTCACGGGGACGCATGGCCTGCTTGGTCTCGACGTCGACGATCAGCTTGTCGAAGTCGGTGCGCTGCTCGACACGCGTGGCCTCGACCTTGTACGTGACCTTGAGAACCGGCGAGTAGATCGAGTCGATCGGGATACGACCGATCTCCTGACCCACCTGCTTGTTCTGCACGGCGGAGACGTAGCCGCGACCGCGCTCGACGGTCAGCTCCACCTCCAGCTTGCCCTTGCCGTTGAGCGTGGCGAGGACCAGGTCGGGGTTGTGCACCTCGACACCGGCCGGCGGCGCGATGTCGGCGGCGGTGACGAGACCCGGCCCCTGCTTGCGCAGGTACATGACGACCGGCTCATCGTGCTCGCTGCTGACGACCAGCTGCTTGATGTTGAGGATGAGGTCGGTGACGTCTTCCTTGACACCCGGCACGGTGGTGAACTCGTGCAGAACGCCGTCGACACGGATGCTGGTGACAGCCGCACCCGGGATCGAGGACAGCAGAGTCCGGCGGAGGGAGTTGCCGAGGGTGTAGCCGAAGCCCGGCTCCAGCGGCTCGATGACGAACCGGGAGCGGAACTCGTCAACGACCTCTTCGGTCAGGGACGGACGCTGAGCGATCAGCATGTGGAAATCCTTCAGTCATGGACACCCGCTATTTGATGCCCGACTAGTACTACAAGGGTACGGGCGATACGGCTCCACGGAAATCCAAGGGAGCCATACCGCCCGAAACCTCAAACCGACGAACCGACAAACGCCCGTGCGTCAGACGCGACGGCGCTTGGGCGGACGGCAACCGTTGTGCGGGGTGGGGGTGACGTCCTGGATGGAGCCGACCTCAAGACCAGTGGCCTGGAGCGAACGGATCGCGGTCTCACGACCCGAACCCGGGCCCTTGACGAAGACGTCAACCTTGCGCATGCCGTGCTCCTGCGCGCGGCGGGCGGCCGACTCGGCGGCCATCTGCGCGGCGAAGGGGGTGGACTTGCGCGAGCCCTTGAAGCCGACGTGGCCGGCGGAGGCCCAGGAGATCACGTTGCCCGCGGGGTCCGTGATCGAGACGATGGTGTTGTTGAACGTGCTCTTGATGTGGGCGTGCCCATGAGCGACGTTCTTCTTTTCCTTGCGGCGCACCTTCTTGGCAGCGCCCTGACGACCCTTGGGGGGCATCTAAATCTCCTACAGGGAGGTGGTCGGTCCTACAGCGAAGACCGCTGATGAAGCGTTGTCCGCTGAGGACTACTTCTTGCCCGGCTTCTTCTTGCCGGCGATGGCGCGACGCGGGCCCTTGCGGGTACGAGCGTTCGTGCTGGTGCGCTGACCGTGAACGGGCAGGCCACGGCGGTGGCGAATACCCTGGTAGCAGCCGATCTCGATCTTCCGGCGAATGTCGCCCTGGATCTCGCGACGGAGGTCACCCTCGGTCTTGATGTTGGCGTCCACGTACTCGCGGATCGCGACGAGCTGCTCCTCGGAGAGGTCCCGAACACGGGTGTTCGGGTCGATGCCCGTCTCCGCCAGCGTCAGCTGGGAAAGGGTCCGGCCAATGCCGAACACGTAGGTGAGGGCGACCTCCACACGCTTTTCGCGCGGGATGTCAACACCGGAAACGCGTGCCATTCAATGGCTCCAGTTGTCGTTCGGAGGTCTTCCACAAAGCCGCTTCCCAGCTCGCCGTACGAGGTACGAACCGGGTCCCCGGCCTCCGACCGGGGGTATCAGATCTCTCGAAATCTCAAGACCTGGGCCCTGCGTATGAACATGTACTGCTCGCGTCGCGCGAATCTCTGCGGGTGCAGAGGGTGGGTCGTGCGTCAGCCCTGGCGCTGCTTGTGGCGCGGGTTCTCGCAGATGACCATGACCCGACCGTGACGGCGGATCACCCTGCACTTGTCGCAGATCTTCTTGACGCTCGGCTTGACCTTCATGGGGTGAGGTTCTCCGGGTCAGTTGCCGGCGGCCCCGCTGGTGCGGGACGTGGGCAAGATCTACTTGTATCGGTAGACGATGCGGCCACGCGTCAGGTCGTACGGAGACAGCTCCACCACGACCCTGTCGTCAGGGAGGATACGGATGTAGTGCATCCGCATCTTGCCGCTGATGTGTGCCAGGACCTGGTGGCCGTTCTGGAGCTCAACCTTGAACATGGCGTTCGGAAGAGACTCGACGACAGTGCCCTCGATCTCGATGGCACCTTGCTTCTTGGCCACGCTTCGCCCTTCGAATCGACTACCTTGATCGACTCCCTTGCGTTCCCCAGAGGGGCGCATGCGGACATGCGGGTGCACGAGAGCCGACGAGTCAGTCTACGTCAGCACACCCGGAAAGACGAATCGAGGAAGAATGCCCCACACCGGTGATCCTTAACCAGGACACCCCCCGGAGCCCCCAAAACGACCCCACGGACAGGGTCCAACCCCAGGCCCTCGGCCCCGCTGGTGCCCCGGTCGAGGTGCAGGGCCACATCCCCAGCGGGGTGAAGGGGATGCAGTCCCCGCCGGGGTGCAGGAACGGAGCCCCAAGAGGCGCACGCAGGCCCTACGGCCCGCCTGGACCCGAAGAGGGGCAGCCCCCGCCGGACCGCAGGGCCACACCCGAGCGGGGAGCATGGAGGCAGTGCAGGAGACCGCACCCCACCGGGGTGCAGAGGCCGCACCCCCAAGAGGGCACACGGGGCCCATGGGGCGCAACCCCCGCCCGGGGTGCAGGGGGCGGAGCCCCACCCGGAACCCTAGGAACCCAGCCCCACCGGGACGCAGAACCACACCCAAGCGGGGTGCAGGGGACGCAGTCCCCGCCCGGGGGCCAGGGGGCGGAGCCCTCTGGGCGGGGTTGAAGGGGCGGAGCCCCTGGGGATGGGACGGGTAGGGGCGGCGGGGGCGAGGAAACCCCCTACGCCAGCGGATCCGGCGCCGCAGTCACCCCAAGCTCAGCCAACTTCGCCGCCCCCCCGTCGGGAGACGTAAGCACCAACGGCCCCGCCTCAGTCAACGCCACCGAATGCTCCCAGTGCGACGACCACGTCCCGTCCGTCGTGATGACCGTCCAGTCGTCCGCGAGCACCTCTGTCTTCGGCGTACCCAGCGACACCATCGGCTCGATCGCCAGACAGAACCCGGGGACCAGCTTCGGCCCCTTCCCCCGCCGCCGCTCGACGTAGTTCAGCAGATGCGGGTCCATGTGCATCTCCGTACCGATGCCATGCCCGCCGTAGTCCTCGACGATCCCGTACCGCCCGCCACCCGCCTTGGGCTGACGCCGGATGTACGTCTCGATCGCACGCGAGATGTCGACCAGCCGGTTCCCCAGCTTCATTGCGGCGATCCCCGCCCACATCGACCCCTCCGTCACCCGCGACAGCTCGATCAGCTCCGGAGCGTGCCCCGACCCCACGAACGCCGTGTACGCCGCGTCCCCGTGCCAGCCGTCGACGATCGCGCCGCAGTCGATGGAGATGATGTCCCCGTCCTTCAGCACGACCTCGTCGGACGGGATGCCGTGGACGACGACCTCGTTGACGGAGGTGCAGATCGTGGCCGGGAACCCGCCGTACCCGAGGAAGTTCGGCTTCGCGCCGTGATCCGCGAGCACCTTCCGCGCGACCTGGTCCAGATCCTTCGTCGTGGCGCCCGGCACGGCCGCCTCACGAGTGGCCGCGTGGATGGCGGCGACGACAAGCCCCGCCTCGCGCATCTTGGCGATCTGCTCGGGGGTCTTGATCTGCACCATGGGAACTACGGCCTTTCCTGAACCGACCAGTCGGGGAAGCGAACGAACACACAACAGCCAAGGAACCAACGAGGGAACCAACGAGCCAACGATACGGCGCCCCACCCCAACGCAGCAGCCGCGGTCCCCTGACAGGAAACCGCGGCTGACCGACGTAAAGCCAAGCAACTACCGGAACTACTCGCCCTCGCCGTCACCCTTCAGCGCGGCCATCGCCTTACCGGTGACGTCCTCCACCTTGCCCAGCGCCGAGATCGTCACCACAAGGCCCTGGACCTTGTAGTAGTCGATGATCGGCTCGGTCTGGGTGTGGTAGACCTCCAGCCGCTTGCGGACCGTCTCCTCGGAGTCGTCGTCCCGCTGGTACAGCTCGCCGCCGCAGACGTCACAGACGCCCTCGGCCTTCGGCTGCTGGTACGTCACGTGGAAGACGTGCGCCGAGTCGTTACGGCAGATGCGGCGGCCGGCGATGCGCTTGACCACCTCGTCCTCGGGGACCTCCAGGTCGAGCACCGCGTCCAGCTTCATGGACTCGGCCTTGAGCATCTCGTCCAGCGCCTCGGCCTGCGAGACGTTCCGCGGGAAGCCGTCCAGCAGGAAGCCGTTCACCGCGTCGGACTGCTCCATGCGGTCCTTGGCCATGGCGATCGTGACCTCGTCCGGCACCAGGTTGCCCGCGTCCATGTAGGACTTCGCGAGTTTCCCGAGATCCGTCTGCTTGCTGATGTTGGCCCGGAACAGGTCGCCCGTGGAGATGTGCGGGATCGACAGGTTCTTGGCAAGGAACGCGGCCTGCGTTCCCTTCCCGGCACCAGGAGGCCCGACGAGGACGATTCGCATCAGCGGAGGAACCCTTCGTAATTGCGCTGCTGGAGCTGGCTCTCAATCTGCTTCACGGTCTCAAGACCGACACCCACGATGATGAGGATGCTGGTCCCGCCGAACGGGAAGTTCTGGTTTGCCCCGAAACCTACCAACGCCATCGTCGGTACGAGAGCGATCAGACCCAGGTACAGCGAACCCGGCCAGGTGATCCGGTTGAGTACGTAGCTCAGGTACTCAGCAGTCGGCCGACCAGCCCGGATGCCCGGGATGAAGCCACCATACTTCTTCATGTTGTCGGCTACTTCTTCGGGGTTGAAGGAGATGGCCACATAGAAGAACGCGAAGAAAACGATGAGCGTGAAGTAGGTGGCGATGTAAATCGGGTGGTCACCCTTGGTCAGGTTCTGCTCGATCCACGTCTTCCAGCTGGAGTTTCCGCCGGAGAACTGCGCGACCAGCGCGGGAATGTAGAGCAGCGAGGAGGCAAAGATCACAGGGATGATGCCGGCCTGGTTGACCTTGAGCGGAATGTACGTCGACGTGCCGCCGTAGGACCGGCGGCCGATCATGCGCTTCGCGTACTGGACCGGAATGCGGCGCTGAGCCTGCTCGACGAAGACCACCAGCGCGACCATGACGAGACCGACGGCGATGACCGTGCCGAACTCGATCCAGCCGTCCGCCAGGTCGCCCTGGGTCTTGATGGCCCACAGCGCCGACGGGAAGGTGGCGGCGATCGAGATGAACATCAGGATGGACATGCCGTTGCCGATGCCGCGGTCGGTGATGAGCTCACCGAGCCACATGACCATGGCGGTACCGGCGGTCATCGTGATGACCATCGTGATGGTCACGAAGATCGACTGGTCCGGGACGATCTCGCTGGCGACCTGGCAGCCGCTGAAGAGCGCACCGCTGCGCGCGGTGGCGACCAGACCGGTGCCCTGGAGGATCGCGAGAGCCACCGTCAGGTAACGGGTGTACTGCGTGATCTTCGCTGTGCCCGCCTGGCCCTCCTTCTTGAGGGCTTCCAGACGCGGGATCACCACCGTCAGCAGCTGCAGGATGATGCTCGCCGTGATGTACGGCATGATGCCCAGCGCGAAGATCGTGATCTGCAGCAGTGCCCCGCCGCTGAACATGTTGACCAGACCGAACAGGCCCTGGCTTCCGCCCTTCGCGACGTCGATACACGTCTGGACGTTCTGATAGTCGACACCTGGGATCGGGATGTGCGTGCCCACCCGATAGACCACGATGATGCCGAGCGTGAAGAGCAGCTTCTTGCGCAGGTCGGGCGTCTTGAACGCCCGGGCGAACGCGGTGAGCACGGTGCCTCCTGCGACCCCCGCGCTACTGCGTAGAGGTGACGGTTTTGAGGTTCGACGAATACGTTGACAGATAACTAACAGCCGAGAGGGGTCCGGAGTTCCTCATGAACACAGCGGACTCAACTTGACAGTGCTGGCCACCTTACCGGCGACCAAGCTTCCTAGGAACGACCAACCGGGGATACCCCATTTGTGGGGTATCCCCGGTAGGGATCGCTCAAGTCATCGAGACGCCTGTGGTGTTCAGAGCAGCTCGGTGACGGTACCGCCGGCGGCGGTGATCTTCTCCTTGGCGGAGCCGGAGACGGCGTCAACCGTCACCTGCAGCGACACGGAGATCTCGCCCTGGCCGAGGACCTTGACGAGGCTGTTCTTGCGAACGGCACCCTTGGCGACGAGACCCTCGACGGTGACCTCGCCACCCTCCGGGTACAGCGCGCCCAGCTTGTCGAGGTTCACGACCTGGTACTCGGTCTTGAACGGGTTCTTGAAGCCCTTGAGCTTCGGGAGACGCATGTGGAGGGGCATCTGGCCACCCTCGAAGCGCTCCGGAACCTGGTAACGGGCCTTCGTGCCCTTGGTACCACGTCCAGCCGTCTTACCCTTCGACGCCTCACCACGACCCACACGGGTCTTGGCGGTCTTGGCGCCCGGGGCAGGACGGAGGTTGTGGATCTTGAGCGGGTTGTTCTCCGCCATGATCAGTCGACCTCCTCAACCGTCACGAGGTGGCGGACGGTGTGAACCATTCCGCGGAACTCGGGGCGGTCCTCCTTGACGACCACGGTGTTGATCCCCTTGAGACCAAGGGACCGCAGGGTGTCACGGTGGTTCTGCTTGCTGCCGATGTACGACTTCGTCTGCGTGACCTTGAGGCGAGCCATTACGCACCCGCTCCCGCACGCGCACGGAGCAGAGCCGCGGGGGCGACGTCCTCGAGGGGCAGACCACGGCGAGCCGCGATCTCCTCGGGACGCTGCAGGCCCTTGAGGGCCGCCACGGTCGCGTGCACGATGTTGATCGCGTTGGACGAGCCGAGCGACTTCGACAGGATGTCGTGAACGCCGGCGCACTCCAGGACAGCACGCACCGGGCCACCGGCGATAACGCCGGTACCGGGGGAAGCAGGCTTGAGCAGGACGACGCCCGCGGCCTTCTCGCCCGTGATCGGGTGCGGGATGGTGCCCTGGATACGGGGGACCTTGAAGAAGTGCTTCTTGGCCTCTTCAACACCCTTGGCGATCGCGGCCGGCACCTCCTTGGCCTTGCCGTAACCGACACCGACGGTGCCATCGCCATCGCCCACTACGACGAGCGCAGTGAAGCTGAAGCGACGACCACCCTTCACAACCTTGGCGACGCGGTTGATCGCGACAACGCGCTCAACGTACGCGGTCTTCTCGGCGGCAGCAGCGCCGCCGTCACGGCCCTTCCGGTCCCGCCGCTCGCCGCCACCGGCACCGCTTCCGCGGCGCTGGGGTCCAGCCATTGGATTACCTCTCTCTTTTTCCGCTAGCTACGCTGCGCTGCGGCGGTTAAGCCGCGAGCGCGACGGGCGGCTCAGAACTTGAGCCCGGCTTCGCGGGCGGCGTCGGCCAGGGCGGCGATACGCCCGGCGTACCGGCTGCCACCACGGTCGAACACGACGGCCTCGACACCGGCGGCCTTGGCACGCTCGGCGACGAGTGCGCCGACCTTGCCCGCCTGCGCCGACTTGTCTTCGCCCTCGTTACCGCGGATCGAAGCGTCCAGGGTCGACGCCGACGCCAGGGTGTGACCCTGGATGTCGTCGATGACCTGGGCCACGATGTGGCGGTTCGAGCGGGTTACAACCAGGCGGGGACGCTCAGCCGTTCCGTTGACCTTCTTACGGATCCGGATGTGACGCCGCTTGATGGCAGCACGCTTGTAAGCGTCGCCCTTAGCGATCTTCGTACCGTATGCCATGGCTTACTTACCCGCCTTTCCGACCTTGCGGCGGATGACTTCGCCCTCGTACTTGACGCCCTTGGCCTTGTACGGGTCAGGCTTGCGCAGCTTGCGGATGTTGGCCGCAACCTCGCCGACCTTCTGCTTGTCGATTCCCTCGACCGAGAAGTGGGTCGGGTTCTCGACCTTGAACGAGATGCCCTCGGGCGCCTCGACCGTGATCGAGTGGCTGTAGCCGAGCGCGAACTCGAGGTTCGAGCCCTTCGCCGCCACGCGGTAACCGACACCGCTGATCTCGAGCTTCTTCACGTAACCCGTGGTCACGCCGGTGATCATGTTCGCCACCAGCGTGCGGGACAGGCCGTGCAGGGCCTTGTTCTGACGCTCGTCGTTGGGGCGGGTGACGTTGAGAACGCCGTCCTCACCCTTGGCGATGTCGATCGGCGCAGCGACGGTGTGGGAGAGGGAGCCCTTGGGGCCCTTCACCTGGACCGTGCGGCCATCGATGGTGACGTCCACGCCGGCGGGAACCGTGATGGGGAGCTTGCCAATACGTGACATAGCTGTTTCCTCCGTTTCCCTTCTACCAGACGTAGGCGAGGACTTCTCCGCCTACGCCCTTCTTGCCGGCCTGCTTGTCGGTGAGGAGACCGTGCGACGTGGAGATGATCGCCACGCCCAGGCCGCCGAGCACCTTCGGCAGGTTGGTGGACTTCGCGTAAACCCGGAGACCGGGCTTGGAGATCCGCTTGATGCCCGCGATGGAGCGCTCACGGTTCGGACCGAACTTCAGCTCGAGGACGAGCTTCTTGCCGACCTCGGCGTCCTCGACCTTCCAGCCCGTGATGAAGCCCTCCTGCTGGAGGATCTCCGCGATGTGCGACTTGATCTTGCTGTGCGGCATCGCGACGTCGTCGTGGTATGCCGAGTTCGCGTTACGCAGACGAGTCAGCATGTCCGCGATCGGATCAGTCATGGTCATGAATTGGCCTTCGGCCTCTCTCGCCGGGGTTTCCTGGATGCGCCATCCCTCTCCCCACTCACTTCAGTGGCGGGACGGGTGCGGTGCGGGGGACCTACGGCGTAGTAAGTCGTACGGGCGTCAGGCGCCCAACCCTCCTAGCCTAAGCCATGGAGGGGCGGGCACCTGACCAACCCATTTGCTTACCGAGAGCTTCCGGAATCCCGAATTAGGGGATTACCAGGAGCTCTTGGTCACGCCCGGCAGCTCGCCACGGTGAGCCATCTCACGAAGGCACACGCGGCAGAGGCCGAACTTGCGGTACACGGAGTGCGGACGGCCGCAGCGCTGGCAGCGCGTGTAGCCACGTACACCGAACTTGGGCTTACGAGCAGCCTTGGCAATCAGAGCCTTCTTCGCCATCTCGCTTACGCCTCCTTGAAGGGGAAGCCGAGGTGACGGAGGAGCGCGCGGCCCTCAGCGTCGTTGGTCGCCGTGGTCACCACGGTGATGTCCATACCCCGGGTGCGGTCGATCTTGTCCTGGTCGATCTCGTGGAACATGACCTGCTCGGTGAGACCGAAGGTGTAGTTGCCACGGCCGTCGAACTGCTTGGGAGACAGACCACGGAAGTCGCGGATGCGCGGCAGCGCGAGCGACAGGGTGCGGTCCAGGAACTCCCACATGCGGTCGCCACGAAGCGTGACGTGGGCACCGATCGGCTGACCCTCACGCAGCTTGAACTGCGCGATGGACTTGCGGGCCTTGGTGACGGCCGGCTTCTGACCGGTGATCGTGGTGAGGTCGCGGATGGCGCCCTCGATCAGCTTGGAGTCGCGGGCGGCGTCGCCCACACCCATGTTGACCACGATCTTGACGAGGCCGGGGATCTGCATGACGTTCTCGTAGGAGAACTCCTCACGCAGCTTGCCCGCGATGTCCTCGCGGTACTTCGTCTTGAGACGCGGAGTCGTGGTGGTAGTCATCAGATGTCCTCACCCGTCCGCTTGGCAACGCGGATCTTGTTGCCCTCGTCGTCGAAGCGGTAACCGACACGCGTGACAACCTTGTTGCCGTCCTTCTCAACGACCAGCTGGACGTTGGAGACGTGGACGGGCGCCTCGGTCGTGACGATGCCGCCGGCCTGCGAACCGCGAGCGGTCGGACCGGCCTTGGTGTGCTTCTTGACCCGGTTGACACCCTCGACCAGGACGCGGTCCTCGCGGGGGAAGGCCGCGATGACCTTGCCCTGCTTGCCCTTGTCCTTACCGGTGATGACCTGAACCAGGTCGCCCTTCTTGATCTTCATGCTTACAGCACCTCCGGCGCGAGCGAGATGATCTTCATGAACTTCTTCTCGCGCAGCTCCCGGCCCACCGGGCCGAAGATACGGGTGCCACGAGGGTCGCCGTCGTTCTTGAGAACAACGGCGGCGTTCTCGTCGAAGCGGATGTACGAGCCGTCGGGACGGCGGCGTTCCTTGACGGTGCGAACGATGACCGCCTTGATGACGTCACCCTTCTTCACGTTGCCGCCGGGGATCGCGTCCTTGACGGTGGCGACGATGACGTCGCCGATGCCCGCGTAGCGGCGACCGGAGCCACCGAGGACACGGATGCAAAGGATTTCCTTCGCACCAGTGTTGTCGGCGACACGCAGTCGCGACTCCTGCTGGATCACGTCTATCTCCTGATTGTCTGCCGGTTCCCGGCGAGCTCCGCAGGTGTTGTCCTACGGAGCTCACCGAGCCTGGCGGAACTTCCCTGCGAGGATGCCCGCAGGAGGACTTACTTGGCCTTCTCGAGGATCTCGACGATGCGCCAGCGCTTCGTGGCGGACAGCGGACGGGTCTCCATGATGACAACCCGGTCGCCGACGCCGGCAGCGTTCTGCTCGTCGTGAGCCTTGAGCTTGTTCGTACGACGGATGACCTTGCCGTACAGCGCGTGCTTGACGCGGTCCTCGACGGCGACGACGACGGTCTTGTCCATCTTGTCGCTGACGACCAGACCCTCACGGGTCTTGCGGAAACCGCGGCTCGTCTTGGTCTCTTCAGTCACGTTGCTCTCGCTCATCAGGCGCTCTCCACCGTTTCGATGCCCAGCTCGCGCTCACGCATCAGGGTGTAGATCCGCGCGATGTCCTTGCGGACGGCCTTGAGCCGACCGTGGTTCTCGAGCTGACCGGTCGCCGCCTGGAAGCGGAGGTTGAACAGCTCTTCCTTGGCTTCGACGAGCTTCGCGAGAAGCTCCTCGTCACCCAGTTCGCGCAGCTCGGACGCCTTGGTACCGGCCGACATCACGCTTCACCTGCCTCGCGCTTGACGATCCGGCACTTCATCGGCAGCTTGTGGGCTGCGCGAGTGAGGGCCTCACGAGCGATTTTCTCGTTGGGGTATGACAGTTCGAACATGACCCGGCCCGGGTGCACGTTCGCGATCCACCACTCGGGAGAACCCTTACCGGAACCCATGCGGGTCTCGGCAGGCTTCTTCGTCAGGGGGCGGTCCGGGTAGATGTTGATCCAGACCTTGCCGCCACGCTTGATGTGGCGGGTCATCGCGATACGTGCGGCCTCGATCTGACGGTTCGTCACGTACGCCGGCGTGACGGCCTGAATGCCGTACTCGCCGAACGAAACCTGCGTACCGCCCTTGGACATGCCACGACGCTTCGGGTGGTGCTGCTTGCGGTGCTTGACCCTACGGGGGATCAGCATTTCGGTCAGGCCTCCGTTCCGGTGCTTTCAGCAGCCGGAGCGGCAGCCGCCGGAGCCTCGGCCTTGGGGGCCTCGGCAGCGGGAGCCTGCTGCGGCTTGCGGCCGCGGCCGCCACGCTCGCCACCACGGCCACCACCACGGGCCGGACGGTCGCTGCCGCCACCGGCACCGCCGCGGGCCGGGCGGTTACCCGCACGGGCTGCAGCGTTCTCGGCGCGGACCTCGGCGATGTTCTTGACGTCGCCCTTGTAGATCCAGACCTTCACACCGATACGGCCGAAGGTCGTCTTGGCCTCGAAGAAGCCGTAGTCGACGTTCGCACGCAGGGTGTGCAGGGGCACACGGCCCTCGCGGTAGAACTCCGAGCGGGACATCTCGGCGCCGCCGAGACGGCCACCGCACTGGATCTTGATGCCCTTGGCGCCGGCCTTCATCGACGACTGCATGCTCTTACGCATGGCACGCCGGAAGGAGACGCGGGAGGACAGCTGCTCGGCAACAGCCTGAGCGACCAGCTGAGCGTCGAGCTCGGGGTTCTTGACCTCGAGGATGTTGAGCTGGACCTGCTTCTTGGTCAGCTTCTCCAGGTCGCCGCGAATACGGTCGGCCTCGGCGCCGCGGCGGCCGATGACGATGCCCGGACGCGCGGTGTGGATGTCGACGCGGACGCGGTCACGGGTGCGCTCGATCTCAACCTTCGAGATGCCGGCGCGCTCCATGCCGGACGTCATCATCCGACGGATGGCGACGTCTTCACCGACGTAGTCCTTGTACAGCTTGTCGGCGTACCAACGCGACTTGAAGTCGGTGGTGATGCCGAGTCGGAACCCGTGCGGGTTTACCTTCTGGCCCATTACCGGGAACCTTCCTTGCTGCTGACGACCACGGTGATGTGGCTGGTCCGCTTGCGGATCCGGTAGGCGCGGCCCTGGGCACGCGGACGGAACCGCTTCAGGGTCGGACCCTCGTCGACGTACGCCTCAGTGATGACGAGGCTGTCGGCGTCGGTGTGGTCGTAGTTGTGTGCGGCGTTGGCGATGGCGCTGTCAAGCACCTTGCCGACCGGCACGCTCGCGGCCTGCGGGGCGAAACGCAGGACCGCCTGAGCCTCCGTGGCATCCATGCCACGGATAAGGTCCACCACTCGGCGGGCCTTCATGGGCGTGACGCGGATGTACCGCGCCTGGGCCCTGGCTTCCATGGTTGTCCTTCCAGTGTCTGTCATGGTCGATTCCACCCCGCGTTAGCGGCGCTTCGACTTCCGGTCGTCCTTGACGTGACCCCGGAAGGTGCGCGTCGGCGAGAACTCGCCGAGCTTGTGGCCGACCATCGACTCGGTGACAAACACCGGAATGTGGGTCTTGCCGTTGTGCACCGCGATCGTGTGGCCGAGCATGGCCGGGATGATCATCGAGCGACGGGACCAGGTCTTGATGACGTTCTTGGAACCGGCTTCGTTCTGTACGTCCACCTTCTTGATGAGGTGGTCGTCGACGAAGGGCCCCTTCTTGAGACTACGCGGCATCTAAACCCGCTCCTAGCGCTTCTTGTTCGTCTTGCGGCGGCGGACGATGTACTTGTTCGAAGCCTTCTTCGGCGAACGAGTACGACCCTCCTTCTGACCCCACGGCGAGACCGGGTGACGTCCACCGGAGGTCTTGCCTTCACCACCACCGTGCGGGTGGTCAACCGGGTTCATCGCCACACCGCGAACGGTCGGACGGACGCCAAGCCAGCGCTTGCGGCCGGCCTTGCCCCAGTTGATGTTGCTCTGCTCGGCGTTGCCGACCTCGCCGACCGTGGCGCGGCAGCGCTGGTCGACCAGGCGGATCTCACCGGAGGGCATACGAAGGTGGGCCATCGTGCCCTCCTTCGCCAGCAGCTGCACCGAGGCACCGGCGGAGCGGGCGAACTTGGCGCCGCCACCGGGACGGATCTCGATCGCGTGGATCGTGGTACCGACCGGGATGTTGCGGAGCGCCAGGTTGTTGCCCGGCTTGATGTCGGCCCCAGGACCGTTCTCGACGCGGTCACCCTGCGACAGGTTGCGGGGGGCGAGGATGTAGCGCTTCTCGCCGTCCGCGTAGTGCAGCAGCGCGATGCGCGCGGTGCGGTTGGGGTCGTACTCGATGTGCGCGACCTTCGCCGGCACGCCGTCCTTGTCGTGACGACGGAAGTCGATCACGCGGTAGGCGCGCTTGTGTCCGCCACCCTGGTGGCGAACGGTCACACGACCGGAATTGTTACGGCCGCCCTTGCTGTGCAGGGGGCGAACCAGCGACTTCTCCGGCGTGGACCGCGTGACCTCGACGAAGTCGGCGACGCTGGAGCCACGGCGGCCCGGCGTAGTCGGCTTGTACTTGCGGATTCCCATTTCTCAGTCCTCGTCCGATATCGGACGATCCGACCCGCTTACGCGGCCGGACCGCCGAAGATGTCGATACGGTCGCCCTCGGCGAGGGTCACGATCGCGCGCTTGGTGTCAGCTCGCTTACCGAAACCGCTCTTGGTGCGCTTGCGCTTGCCGATGCGGTTGATCGTGTTGACCCCGGTGACCTTGACCGAGAAGACCGCCTGGACGGCCTGCTTGATCTGGGTCTTGTTGCTGCCGGGAGCGACGATGAACGTGTACTTGTTCTCGTCGATGAGCGCGTAGCTCTTCTCCGACACGACCGGCTTCAGCAGGACGTCACGGTGGTCCGTGAACGACTTGCTGATCGGCGTGACGACGGTGTTCTTGCCCTCGGCCTCGTGGCGCTTCGCCTTGGCGACGCGCGCGGCCTTGGCGGCCTTGGCCGCCTTGGAGGCAATGGCGGGGTGACGGATCGCCATCAGACCTCGCTCCCTTCGGTGTCAGTGGCCTTGGGGCCGGACACGAAGGACTCGAAAGCGGCCTGGGTGAAGACCACGTCGTCCGAGACGAGAACGTCGTACGTGTTCAGCTGGCCCGGGTCCAGGATGTGCACCTGGGGCAGGTTGCGGGCGGAAAGCAGCCCGGCCTCGTCGGAGCGCTCGATGACCAGGAGCACGTTCTTGCGCTCGCTGACCTTGTTGAGGAAGCTCTTCGCGGCCTTGGTGGAGGGGGTGTCGCCCTCGATCACGCCGGTGATGACGTGGATTCGAGCGTTGCGGGCCCGGTCGGTGAGGGCGTGGCGCAGGGCCGCGGCCTTCATCTTCTTCGGGGTCCGCTGCGAGTAGTCACGCGGGGTGGGGCCGTGTACGACGCCACCGCCCGCGAACTGCGGCGCACGGGTCGAACCCTGACGGGCGCGGCCGGTGCCCTTCTGACGGTAGGGCTTCCTACCGCCACCACGGACCTCGGCGCGGGTCTTGGTCTTGTGCGTGCCCTGACGGGCAGCGGCCAGCTGTGCGACGACGACCTGGTGAAGCAGCGGGATGCTGATCTTCTCTACGTCGAAGATCTCCGCGGGGAGCTCGACGCTTCCGGCCTTCTCGCCAGCGGGCGAAAGGATGTCAACAGTGCTCATCGGTACCTCAGGCCCCCTTGGCCGCGGTGCGGACCAGGACGAGGCCGCCGTTCGGACCAGGAATCGCGCCCTTGATGAGCAGCAGACCCTTCTCCGCGTCAACGGCGTGGACGGTCAGGTTCTGGGTGGTGACCCGCTCGTTGCCCATGCGGCCCGCCATGCGGACGCCCTTGAACACACGGCCGGGGGTGGCACAGCCACCGATCGAGCCGGGAGAGCGGTGCTTGCGCTGGACACCGTGGCCGGCGCCGAGTCCCTTGAAGTTGTGACGCTTCATGACACCGGCGAAGCCCTTGCCCTTGCTCTTGCCGGTCACGTCCACCTTCACGCCGGCCTCGAAGACCTCGGCAGAGATCTCCTGACCCAGCGTGTACTCGGAGGCGTCCGCGGTGCGGATCTCGACGAGGTGGCGGCGGGGGGTGACGTCGGCCTTGGCGAAGTGACCCTTGAGGGGCTTGTTCACCTTGCGAGGGTCGATCTCGCCGAAGGCGATCTGGACCGACTCGTAGCCGTCGGAGTCATTCGTACGGACCTGGGTCACGACGTTCGGACCGGCCTTGACGACGGTGACGGGAACAACACGGTTGTTCTCGTCCCACACCTGCGTCATGCCGAGCTTCTCGCCCAGGATGCCCTTGATCTGCTTAGCCATTCTCAGATCACCGTCCCCTAGAGCTTGATCTCGATGTCGACACCGGCCGGGAGGTCGAGTCGCATCAGAGAGTCAACGGTCTTGGGCGTGGGGTCGAGAATGTCGATCAGGCGCTTGTGCGTGCGCATCTCGAAGTGCTCGCGAGAGTCCTTGTACTTGTGCGGCGACTTGATGACGCAGTACACGTTCTTCTCAGTGGGCAGCGGCACCGGGCCCGCGACCGACGCACCAGTTCGCGTCACCGTCTCGACGATCTTCTTCGCCGAGGAATCGATGACCTCGTGGTCGTAGGCCTTGAGCCGGATGCGGATCTTCTGTCCCGCCATGGCTACTCAGTAGTCCTTTGTCTAGTGAAACGCTCTGGAACCCTGGGGTTCGCGTCCCGTCCTCCGACCCACGCGGTCGGGTGTGTCGCGCTCCTGCCGCATGGATATCCGTCACGGATTTCCCTACGAGGGACGCGGCCCGCCCGAAAGCAACCGCAGGACCGGGGGCTGGAACACCCACCGGGTGCCTGATCTGCACCCCGCTGACACTTCCCGAAAGATTCCCGTACGTCCGCCCCAGCGCTGCCTTACGGCAGTTGAGGCGACGAGTACTGTGGGACTCGCTTCCGGTCCTCCCGACGGGAGGCGCGCAGCATCGGCGCTCGACCGAGCAACTCCGACAGTCTGCCATACGGGGCAGGGCCTCCGCCAATCGGGCCGGAGACAATACCCGCAGGGTGACGAAGGTCAAACCCGGACGCGGCATGTCCCCCGGTCGGACCCATCAGCCATGATCCCGGTGTGACGCATGACATGCACCTGAACACGGCGGCGGCCCGCCTGCAGTCGCACATACCGGGCTGGCGGGCGGAGGGCATGCAGGTCTCGGACCCCCTGTGGGCAGCGGACGCACACGTGGTGGAGGTAAGGATCGCGTCCCCGTCCTGGCAGATCCCGCTCACCGTCATACAGCTGTACGAGTCCGGCCTGGCCCGTGCCCTGTTCCTCTCGGCGGCCGAGACCATCGAGGAACGTCACCAGGTCTCGTCCCTGGACGAGTGGAGCACGGTGCTGACGGGGGCGGTGGCCCGAGCGGCGCGCGTACGCCATGCCCAGGCCCGCCTGCTGACCAGCACCTGCACGACGGGCTGGCTGGACTGGATCCACGGCAGCCTGTGGCTGCTCCCCGAGGGCCTGCTGCGTATCCGCGGCGACCTCATGCCGACGCTGGCGAACGGTTTCAGCTCCGGCCTGACGGCCGAGGACCCGTACCGGCCCCTCACGTACGACCCGGCGACGATCCTGGCGGCGCACCCCACGAACAAGCTGATCCCGTTCGCGGAAATGGCCACAGCACGCCTGCACGGCGGGTTGACCACCTCCGGCCTGGAGGTGGTCATGACGAACGGCACCCGTCACAAACTCCTGTGGACGAACTGGGACCCGGCCCGCCGACTGCTACGGGAGCGACTGCTACCGCTGCTGGGAACACGGCTCACACACTGACCGGTCAGGTCAGCGCACGTCGACGTAGTCCTGGCCGCTGGTCGCGGTACCGGTCGTCGTGTTGCCGTAGTACACCCACCGGAAGAACCCGTCGGCGGAGGCGGTGACGGTGGTGCGGAGGCCGCCCGCGGTGTTGGTGGTGACCTTCTTGAGCGTCTTGAAGGTGGCGGCGTTCTTGGCACGGAACTGCAGGCTCACCGTGCTGCCGGCGTAGGGGCCGTTCTTGTGGGTGGTCCAGTTCGCCCGGGTGAGCTTGCTCGTGAGGGTGAGCTTCTTGCCCTTGGCGACCGGCTCGGGGGTGGCGTCGGCGACGGAGAGCTTCGCGGCGCGGCGGAGGGAGACGCCTCCGGGCCTTGTCTCGAACTCCTGGGCGACGAGATCACCGTTGTCCTTGAACAGCGCGAGCGCCACACCGATCTTCCACGTGGTGGCGTCGCTGTTGGAGACGATCTGCTCCTGCGACGGATCGGGGTCGATGGACAGCGAGCCCTCGCAATGGGCCTTCTTGAGGCTGAGCTCGAAGCAGGTCCTGATGCCCATCTCTATCTCGGGAAACAGAACGCTTCGCTGGTACAGGAAGGGTTGCGCGTCATAGCGGAACGGGTGATTCGTGTCGTACCCCGGAGGCAGAGCGATATCGAAGGTGAAGGACGGTTCCACCACCCGCGACGTGCCGACAACCACCGGCTTGCCGTTGTTGATGACCAGGTCCGACACGACGATTCCCGTGTCCTTCGCCTGCGCGGCCGGCGCGTTGAGCACCGAGAGCGCGAGGGCTCCGGCCGTCGCGATCACGGCGGCGGTACGTCTTCGGCCCCGTATACCTGCGTTCATACACACCCTCTTCCGGTAGCTGCTCGATCAACTGCCGGAAGCGTACGAGATGAACTCGGCCCAGATGGTGGGGACGAGGGAAAGCGTGAAACCCGGGGGCTGCACAGCCCCGCAGGTCCCTACAACTCGCCTCCACCTGCCGGTGTGTGCTCAGGACGGCTCGGCGCTCTTCCAAGGAAAATTCATCACACAAGGCCTGGGCGACCGCCCGGCCAGGCAGTACTGGAGGAAACTGGTGGCCGTGGACCTCTCCTTCTACAAGTCCTACATCGCGGAAGAGATCCGCGACGAGGGCCGAGCACAGGGCCGCGACAAGGGCCGGGCGGAGGGCCAGGCCGACGCCATACTGCTCGTCCTGGAGCAGCGCGGCCTCGACGTGACCGACGAGATCCGTGAGCGGATCACCGGCTGCGACGACACTGAGACACTGCGCACCTGGCTCACCCACGCCCTCACTGCCACCTCCGCAGCGGAGATCTTCGCGGACCGGTAACCGAAGTCCGGCCGAGCTCAGCTCGCCGTCTGTTGAAGCCGCACACACATGGCGCGGCTTCAACAGACGGTTCACCCCATCGAGGTGACGGACACGCGGGACGACCTGCTGCCGGGGGTTCGGGAGGCTGCGCCGGACAGCGAGTCGGGGCGCGGGCTGGTGATCGTCGAGGCGTTGGCGGACCGGTGGGGGGTGGGGCTGGGGCCGCGTCCTCGGAAGACGGTCTGGGCGGAGTGCGGGGTGGGGTGAGGGCCTACAGGTCGCCTGGTTTCGGGGGAGCCGGTTCGCCCTCGTCGTCCATCAGGATCCCCGCCACGTCGACGAGATCCTTTCCGCCCTTGGAACGAAGGCAGACTTCCACGCGGACGATTCCGCTCGGGTACCTGGTGAACACGGGCGGCTGTGTGGCGCCGCGCAGGCTGGCCATCAGGCGGGACACCCGCTCGCGCTGTGCCTCCGTGAGGGCGCTTTCGGGAACCGCCTGTACGGATCCACTGAGAATCCCGGCGAGCCTCTCAGCGTTTGTCGGGCTACCCGTGAAGAGGCGAATCCAGGAGTCATCGACAAACGTGATGCGCATATCCGCACCGATCCGACTGAACTCCATTTGCCGGGCCCCGGCGATGGACTCCCGTGGAAACTCCGCCAGGACACCGACTTCGTCGAGGAAGAGCAGTCGTCGACTGGTCAGCACGAGGTCGGTGACGTACCCCTCGGGGCTGCGCCCGGGATCGAGCTCCCACGGCACCGTACGGGCGAGGGTGCCGGGGGCGGCCCACATCACGGGGAAGTCGTCGACC
Source organism: Streptomyces sp. NBC_01390 (assembly GCF_045040105.1). NCBI lineage: Bacteria > Bacillati > Actinomycetota > Actinomycetes > Kitasatosporales > Streptomycetaceae > Streptomyces > Streptomyces sp. NBC_01390. The sequence goes on from NZ_CP109551.1 coordinate 4,881,059, forward strand.
TCGTTCTCCGGTTCCTCCGGCTTGCCCGATCCGGCACCGCTGCCGAAGGGGGACCCGCCGGCTCCGCCGATGTTGGCAATGATGTTCGCGATCACCGGGATGGCGGAGAGGAACCCACGGCCGACGCGGCGCGCGACCTGATCGCCCGGCGTGCGCGGAGCGAAGACAGGGCCGGCAGGCCATCCGGTCAGCTCACCCTGGATGTCGTTGCGCTCGGTGTCCCGGAACCATCTGCTGCCAGAGACGGCGGGAGCCATACCGGTCGCGAATTTGACGGTGATACGGAAGAGCTGGTCTTCACCGGCGGCGGGATTCCAGTCCATCGGATCCGTCATCCCTTCCCCACCGGCTCCTCGACCAGTTCCTCGACAGGGTCGACGAACGAGAGGGTCTGCAGGATGGCCGTCATCAGTCCGTAGATCTGGGCCCAGTGGTCCATGGAAGCCGTGTAGAGGGTGAATACCGCGGTAAACGGGCCCGTGGGGAAGGGAACATGGACCTGTATCTGCCCGGTGAGGAGCTTCGTCTCCTCCGCGTCGGCCGTCATCTCCGGGTTGAGGTCGTACTCGCGCACCGTGATGCAGGAGACCGCCGGCCCACACGGCAGGTCGAGCCAGATGGCGTCGTTCAACGGGTCGCCGGAGAGCGTCGCGAGGATGCCCTGGGCTACAACGTCGGTGTCGACGGTGACCTGGTCGGTGGGGGCGATGGCCACGGTGAGTGCGCATTGGGCGACGCCCTCTGAGGGCTCGTACCGGGTCGACTCGTCGGCGTCGTCGTCCTCCTCCGCCGTGGAGAACAGACCCATCGCGGCGTACGAGACGCCGGTGTTCCCCATCATCTCCGCTATCGCCTCGTAGTACGGGGCTGCTGGCTCCCAGATGTTCTCGTCACCCCGGGAGTACAGCTCCCGCACGAAGGAGTGGGCGCGGGCGGCCCGCTCCTCGGGGGTGGCCGCGACCGGGAGGGCGAAGAAGCCCTCGGGGGCCAGAAACCATAGGGGCGGGAGGTCACCGTCGGCTGCGCTGACATTCAGGGCGTTCGAGGAGTCGGTAGCGGGGGGCATGGGGTGGGGTGGGCCGTTCTGGTCGGGTGCAGCGCGGGCGTCAGGTCAGGAAGTCTTCCGGGTGATACTCCGTGAGCTTGAGTTCGGTGCCGTTCGTGTCCATGACCATGTCCAGACCGGTGTGGCCGAAGAACGCGTGAACCGTGCTCAGCGCCACCACCTCGACTCGGAGGCAGCCGCAGGGATTCCGTTTCACCAGCGGCAGTTCGGCATCCGGTGCCTGGGCCACCGCGAAGGCTTCGGCGGTGTTCCGCTGTGCCGGGGTGAGGGACTCCAGCGGAATGAAGTCGAGAGGTTCGATCAGGTACCGAGTGAGCCGCTCCCGGTTGATGCTTGCCAGCCTGCACCACGAACCATCAACGAAGAAAACCTTCGCGTCGCACCCGTACTTGAAATCTCGCAGCTCGACTCTCTCGATGCTCGACCGAGGCGTTTCCCAGAGCAGTTCGTCGTCAATGAGCATGTCGTTGCCCTTGACGTAAGGGAAACCCACGATCGCGAGCCGACGGTCGGTGATGACCGCGTGTGTCCGGTAGAGCTTCTCCGAGGAGCGAGCAGGGTCCAGCTGCCAGGGCAGGGTGCGAGCGATCGTGCCCGGTGCGGCCCACATGACGGGGAAGTCGTCGACTTCATCCGCGTAGTCGTGCGAGACGTTCGTACCCTTGTCCCCAAGACCGGGGGTGCCACCGATAGCTCCTCCGTGGGCGGAGAGAAAGCCCCTGATGCCGGAACCTACGGCCACCAGGAGACCCTTGGCGGTGTTCCGGGCCACGGTGTCACCGACGGAGCGGTACTTGTACGTGGGCCCTGCGGGCCAACCAGCGAGTTCGTCCTGGATGTCGTTGCGCTGGGTGTCGCGAAACCAGCGCATCCCGCTGACAGGCGTGGCCGCGCCGGTCGCGAAGGTCACCGGCGCACGGGCAATCAGTGCCTCGTCCGCTTCGGGCTGCCAGATGCTCATATCTGTGCGAATCCTCCCTCGATGTGACCACTGGGACGCCGCTTCCACCCGTCACCCTGCCACGCGACGCACAAGGCGCTAGTCACCGGTCACGTGCGCGTAGATCTTGGGCGCGATCTTCAGACCCGCGTCCAGGGCAATACCGCCGGCCCCGAACGGACTGATGTTCGCGCCGAGAAGGCCAGCCCCCTTCGTACCGATCAACTGGCCCTGGTGATAACCAGCGACAGCGAGCCCGCCCATACGGGACATCAACCCGCTGCCTGCGTGCGCGACCTCGTAGACCTGACGGGAGGTGCCCCCGATCTTCACCAGGCCGGCTTTGCCAAGCCCGCCAGTGATGCCCTGGGCTTCCTTACCGAAGGCCAGGAGGACTCGCGACTCACCAGCGATCTTGGTTGCCTGGAACCCCTTCCCCAACCTGCTTGCCGTGGCTGCGGCCTTGGCCGCACCGACCACCTTGACCCCTTTCCCGAACATCCCGATCCCTGGCAGCAACCCCACAGCATCAAGCCCCACCTGCATCCAGCTCACGTCCGCACCCGCAGCCTTGGCAATGCCGTGAGCCGCCAGCGTGAGCCCCGCCCCGATGAGCGCGGCCGTGCCGAAGATGGCCGCGAGGGGCGGGAAGGGAAGCGTGACGATGGCCAGCACGCCCAGGACCGCGGTGATGTCGCTCAGTACGTCACCGATCGCCTTGATCAGGTCCGCGTGCTCTTTCAGCCAGTCACCCGTGGCATCCCACGCATCCGCGATCCCCGTGCCGAGCTTGTCCCAGAAGCCGGGCTCGTCGGGGGCTATGTCGGCGGCCTTGTCCAGCTCGTGGCTGATGTGGCCGGCGGCCCGGCGGTAGCGCTCTTCGAGTTGGTGGACCTTCTGGATGACCCCGTTGACGTCGCCGGAGGCCTTGCCGTACTCGTCGGTGCCTTCCTTGGCCTGCGTCTGGGCGTCGAGTTTCTCCTTGGCTGACTTGTCCAGGCGGTCCGTCTCCTCCTGGAAGTCCTGGAGTTCGCCCGCCCACTTGTGCAGAGCGCGCGAGGCCTTGTCGAAGGAGTCGTGACTCTTGCGGATGAGCGGGGTGACGTCCTCGCCTATGTACTCGGTGAAGGCGACCGCGGTCTTGCCCTTCCAGGCGCCGCACTCGATGCGCTCCAGCTCCCCCAGTGCCGTGCTCAGTTCGCTCGCCAGCTTGCCGAGCCGCCTGGCGAGTTCCCGGGTGTCCTCGACATCCCCCGGAGTGGGGTCCCAACCTATGCTCGGCGGGACTGTCCGCTGGCCCGTCACGTCACTTGCCCTTCTTGGATGCCTTGGCGGCCTTGAGGGACTCGGCGAGCTGCAGGTCGAGCCCGTCGAAGGTCTCGGCGATCTTGTCGATCATCTTCACGGCACCCTGGGTGTGCTTGCCGAGCTGCTTGATGCCGTAGCCCCAGTCGTCGGCGAAGTCCTGTACGTCCTCGACGAGCCCGCTCTCCCCGACGCACGAGGCGTCCGCGCTGCGCAGGCTGCGCCGGGTCGCCTCCATGCGGTCACTTATGGACGAAAAGGTCTTCTTGAGGTCCGCGAATATCGTGTCGTCGAGGCGCAGGTCACTCATCGTGGTTCCCCCGTGAAACAACAGTGCGATCAAAAGGCCGAACTTATCGGGGCGGCCGACGCCTCCGCCACACAGAAGCGGCTCCACAGGGGAGGGGATTGTGAATCATTGCCGGGAATTTGGTGGCGCGTTGCATCCAGCACATCCAACACATCAAGTGCGTCCAGCGCGGGTCCACCGAAGAGCGATGCGCCTCCCCTGCTCCAGCGTCCGCCGGCGCCCACGCCACCCATGTCGAGAATCCCCCTCCCCCCTCTCCTCGATGTCGAAATTCCGCGATCCGGCGTTCCTGGCTGGATCCACGCCCCCGCCGGACGGAAGGTTGCGGCCGAAAGCCAACCAGCCACCGCCGCGCCCGGCGCCCATCGCCCGGCGTATCAAGGGGGAAAGCCCGTGTCCGTCACCACCACGGCGAACGCACCGCAGGAACGGCGGGCCGTCACGCTCGTCATGGCCTGCGTCGGTGTGTTCGTCGCCTATCTGCCGGTGACCACCGTCTCTGCGAGTCTGCCCGCGATCCAGCGAGCCCTGGACACCTCGACCTCCCAGTTGTCCTGGGTGTCCGACGCGTTCGTGCTGCCCATGGCCGCCCTCATCCTGACCGCCGGTGTGTTCGGGGACGTACACGGCCGGAAGAAGGTGTTCCAGGCCGGTCTGGCCTTCAGCGCCCTGGGCGCCCTGATCGCGCTGTGCGCGCAGTCGGTCGAGGTCGTCTGGGTCGGGCAGGCGTTCGCCGGACTGGGGGCCGCCGCGCTGCTGCCCACGACACTGGCGCTGATCAGCCACGCCGTCCCCGACCCGCGTGAGCGCGGGAAGTTCATCGGCCTGTGGGCGACCGCGCTCATGGCGGCGCTGGCCCTCGGCCCCCTCATCGGCGGGGTCATCCTCGAACACTTCGGCTGGCGCTGGATCTATCTGCTGCCCATCCCGGCCTCGCTGCTCGCGATGGCCTTCGCCGCGAAGCTGCTGACCGACTCCCGCGCCCCGGGCACACGCCGCCTGGACTGGCCCGGCCAGGCCACCGCCGCGCTGACGATCACCGCGCTGGTGTACGGGATCATCGAGGGCGGCGTCACGTCCTTCACCGACCCGAAGGTCATGGTGGCGCTGTCCACCGCTCTGGTCGGCGCGGTCGCGTTCGTCATGGTGGAGCGGCACAGCGCCGACCCGATGCTGGACCTGACGCTGTTCCGCAGCCCGGCCTTCACCGCCACCACCCTCATCGCCATGATCAGCTTCCTCGGCCTGATCGGCTTCTTCTTCGCCCTCAGTCTCTACTTCGGCATAGTGCAGCAGCTCAGCACCCTCGAAGCGGGCTACCGGCTGCTGATGGTGACCATGATGCCGCTGCTGCTCGGCGCCCCGGTCGGACGTCTGATGCACCACGTATCCCCCCGGGTACTGATCCCCGGCGGCCTGGTGATCAGCTCCGGTGCGCTGCTGTCGCTCACCGCCATCGGTACGGACACGTCGTTCGGCTCGCTCTCCTGGCGGCTGGCCCTGCTCGGCTTCGGCCTGGCCCTCGTCATCACACCGATGACCGCCACAGCCGTCAGTTCGGTGCCGTTCCACCAGGCCGGCATGGCCGCGGCCGGCAACAACGCCCTCCGCCAGGTCGGCGGCGCCCTCGGCCCCGCCGTACTGGGCACCCTTCTGTCCGCCAGGGCGGTCGACGTCCTGCCCGGCCACCTTCGTGACGCGGGTCTGACCGGGACAACAGTCCGGCACGTCACCGCGGTCGCGGACTCCGGCGGGCTGAGCGCGGTCGGCGGACTCGACCTGGGCGTGGACACACCCCGGGTCATGGCCGCCCTGTCCGAGGCGTTCGTCGACGGACTCCGGCTCTGCCTGATCGTGTCGGCCGCGCTGGTCCTGCTGGCCGCGGTTGTGGGAGCCGTCCTGCTGCGCCGCCCGCAGCACACGACACCGCCGACCGCCGGCCGGGGCACCCCCGCCCACGGGCATGTCCCGCACGCCTCCAACCGGCAGCCGGACCCAACCGCGACCAGGACCCCGGCAACCGTCCCCGCCGGCGACAGCTGAACGCATCACAGCCACCCGTACCCGCACCCCCAACCCCCAGCCCCACCCTCGCCCGGCGGCAGACAGCCGCCGGGCACCGGACGTCGGACGGGACAGACCGACCGGCATACGCTGAGAGCCCTCACTCCGGCCATCACCCCCCACCCCGCAGGAGAGACCCGGTGGAGCCCCGCCCCCTCGACGCCCTCGACGCCCTCGACCTCAAGCTGCTCCACGCGCTCCAGATCGACGGACGGGCCCCGTTCAGCCGTATCGCCGAGGTCCTCGGGGTGTCCGACCAGACCGTGGCCCGGCGCGTCCGGCGGCTGCGTACGACGGCTGGTCTTCGGGTGCTGGGCATGACCGACGCGACCGTGCTCGGCGGGGTCAGCTGGATCGTGCGGCTGCGCTGCACCCCCGACGTCGCCGAACAGCTCGCGAACGCCCTGGCCCGGCGCCCCGACACCTCGTACATCGACCTGGTCTCGGGCGGTACCGAGGTGCTGTGCGCGATGCGGCCCCGCAGCCAGAAGGACCGCGACGAGCTGCTCCTCGACCGCCTCCCGCGCACGCCCCGGATCGTCTCCATCAGCGCCCACTGTCTGCTGCACATCTTCTACGGCGGCCCCCTGAGCTGGCTGAACAAGACCCAGGCCCTGGAGCCCGAGCAGGAGGAGGCCCTCCGCCCGCCCCCGGTCGAGCCGACGAAGACGCCCCCGCAGCTCGACGAGACCGACGAAGCGCTGCTCTCCGTACTGCGACAGGACGGGCGGGCGACGTTCGCCGAGCTGCAGACCGCCACCGGCCAGTCGGAGTCGGTCGTCAGGCGGCGGCTGGAACGGCTGCGCTCCACCGGCGTCCTGTACTTCGACGTGCAGCACGACAGCGCGCCCCTCGGCCAGAGCGTCAACGCGATGCTGTGGCTGACCGTGACACCGTCCGCCCTCGACGCGGTCGGACGGGCACTCGCGGAACACCCCGAGGTACGTTTCGCGGCGGCCACCAGCGGCCAGTCGAACATCGTCGCGGCTGTCAGCAGCCACAGCACGGGCAGCCTCTACACGTATCTCACCGAGCGGATCAGCGTCCTCGACGGCGTCCAGGCAGTCGAAACGGCCCTCACCCTCCGCCAGATCAAGCAGCTCACCTACGAGCCCGGACGCTGAGACGCCGAGCCGTCACCCCGCCGCCAGCCCCTCTCCCACCGCCCCGAACGCCGGCTTCCGCCCGAACTCCTCGTCCATCAGCGTCGCCGCGCCCTGGCCGGCGAAGACCCCGGGCACCCAGGAGTACTTGTCGCTGAACCCCCACACCGTGAACGAGGTGCACCGCCGCGCCTGGACGCACGCGTCCAGCAGTCCCCGGAAGTACGCGGCCTGCGTCGCCAGTTTCGTGTCGTCCACGGGCAGGATCATGCGTACGTCGACCTCAGTGAACGCCGTCTGCATGCCCAGCTTCTCGAAGCGGGCGAGGTTCTCGGCGACCTGCCCCGGGAAGCCGTACTGGATGGCCAGGTGCCCCTGGATGCCGAAGCCCTGGACCGGGACCTTCTTGGCCCGCAGCCGCTTCGCCAGGTCGTAGTAGGCCGTCGACTTCGCGTTGACGCCCTCGACGTTGTAGTCGTTCAGGAAGAGCTTCGCCTTGGGGTCGGCCGCGTGGGCCCAGCGGAAGGCGTCCTCGATGTAGGACGGGCCCAACTGCTGCAGCCAGATCGAGTTCCGCAGCGAACCGTCGTCCTCGAAGACCTCGTTCACCACGTCCCATTGGTAGATCCGGCCCTTGTACCGCTTCACCTCCTTGGTGATGTGGTCCCGCAGTACAGCCCGCAGCTCGGTCGCCCCGATCGAGCCGTCCGCGACCCCCGCCGTCAGCCAGCCCGGCAGCTGGTTGTGCCACACCAGCGTGTGACCGCGTACCGCCTGCCCGTGCGCCCGGGCGAAACGGACCAGGTCGTCAGCCTGTCGCCAGTCGTACGTCCCCCGGCTCGGCTCCACCGACTCCCACTTCATGGCGTTCTCGGCGGTCACGGAATTGAACTCCCGTGCGGTCGTCGTGCGGTACGTGGTGTCGTCGGCCAGCGCCGCCATGTCCACGGCCGTGCCGACGCGTACGCCGGTGCCTGCCGCCAACGTCCTCAGCGCGGCGGGGTTCGGGTGCGCCCGCGCCGGTTGCGTACCCGCGCCGGTGATCATCACCGTCGCGCCCAGTACCGCCACGGACGCCACGGAAACGGGCATGCGGAAGACGTTCATGTACGGTCCCCTCACTTGATGTGTTGCCTGTACGTGCTCAGTCAGCGGATGCGACGGCTCTCCAGCGGCCCCAGATACGTCGGTGTCAGCCCGCCCGTGTCGATCACCAGCCGCTGCACCACCACCGTCGGGTCGACCACCCAGAACTTCAGCCGGTGGACGCCCGCCGCGGTCACCGTGTGGCTGGTCGCCGTCCGGTTCACGTTGTCGGACGTGTGCCTGGCCCACTGCTTGTTCATCCGGCCGTCGTCCGCACCCGTGACCGCGTGGATGTCGACCTGCTGCGGCTCGGCCTCGTCGAACGAGACCGCGTAACGCAGGCCGCCCGTCGGGAGCGTGGGGTTGCGCGGCGACAGATACGCCCACACCGTCACCTCACCCGCCGACAGCAGGCCGACCTCGTACTCCAGCCGTGCCGAGGCCCCACCCGGTGTGCGGCGCGCAGCCGTCACCGGCCACGAGGTCATCCCGGCGCCGGTGCGGCCGATACGGTCCAGCCGCCGCCAACCACCCACCGCCCGCGCGTAGTTGTCCGCGTCGATCGCGACGTAACCGCCCGCCTCCACGAACCCCCGCAGTCCCCGCCGCACCCTCCTCGTCGGCCTCTCGGCAACGCACCCGACGGTCACCGACGCCCCCGCGCCCGACACCGTCAACGAGGCGTCCGTACGGCCGTCCGGCACCCGAGCCCAGTCCACCGTCACCGTCAGGCGCACCTGCTGCCCGACCCGCCCCCTCGGCCGGTCCACCACCAGCCACGGCTCCGACGGCTCGACCCGGTACTCGAAGGGCGTACGCCCCCGGTTGAACACCTCGACGTACTGGTCCGGGCGCGTCTGATACGGGCTGAACACCGGTAGCACGGCCGAACGGGAGGAGCCCTTCGGCCACCACTCCCCCGAGTCCTCGGCCCCGTCGACCGCCACCCCCAACTCCCCGGCCAGCGGCAGCTCCAGCCGCCGCACGGCCGGGAACAGCACATCAGGCAACGCCACGTTGTCCTTCTCGGGCTGCTGCCAGGGCGCGTTGGGCCCGTACCGTTCGATGTCCCCGTAGTCGATGTGCGGCTGGGTCTGGAAACCCTCCCACTTGCCGCCCGCCACACCGTGGTCGAATCGGTCGGCGAGTGCGAAGTCCCGCTCCAGGCCCGCTTCGGCCTCCGTCGCGCGGTCGTTGGTCGCCGCGCGGCCCTGGGCGGCGTACAGGAGGTTCTCGAACTCGGCCTCGCGCAGGGCGTACAGGTTGGCGGTCGCCGCCACCTCGTACCCGACCAGTTCGTACCAGGCGTCCCACACCCGGGCGGGCAGCCGCCTGCGTACCCGCTCCGCCTCCTTCCCCAGCCGCCGCCAGTCCTCCGTGGCGCGCTCCAACTCCCGGTGGGCGAAGTGGAAAGGCGTCTCCTGGTCGTCGTACACGATCGCCGACTCGTCCTTCGTCGGGTCCTTCGCCGGGTCCAGGGTGATGCGGCGGTTCAGCAACTCCGGCTTGCGGCGGGCCTGCAGCTGCCCGTACTCGGCGAGGACGGACGCGACGGCCGCCGCGTGTTCGGCGCCGAAGTTCTGGCGGGCGTACCGGCGTTCCCACTCCGCCAGGTTCGCGAGGTCCCAACGGGCCGGATTCCAGGCGTAGTTCAGGAAGAACTCGGTGGGGAGTTCGTTTCCCTTGAGGTCGCCGACGTTGGTCACCCACAGGCCGTGGTTGCCGTACGCGTGGGCCTGGTGGAGCTGGTCCCAGAGGTTCTGGAGGTTGGTGGTGTCCACCCACTTGTAGTTGCGGCCGACGCCCACGTAGTCGAAGTGGTAGTAGAGGCCGTAGCCGCCGCTCCTCGTCGGCTCCGCCGGGTCCGGGTGCTTGCGGATGTTGCCCCAGTTGTCGTCCGTCAGGACGACCGTGACATCGCGGGGGACTCGCAGCCCGCGGTCCCAGTAGCGCTGGACCTCCTTGTACAGGGTCCATACCTGCGGGGTTTCCCCTACGGGCTTCCCGGTCACCTCCGCGATGATCCCGCGCTGTGTCTCGATGATCTCCCGCATCAGCTCGATGCCGTCGCCGTCCGGCAGGCTCGTGTCGCCGTTGCCGCGCATGCCCAGGGTGACGACGCCCTCGAAGTCCTCGTCGACCATCCGCCGGATGCCGTCGCGCCAGTACTCCCGGACGGCCGCCGCGTTCCGCCGGTACGACCACTCCCCCGTGCCCCCGTAGGGGTCGCGGCCCGGGGTCACGATGTTCCCCGCGCTGTCGCGGACCGCCGGGACCGCGTGCCGGTTCCACTCCTCGATGCCCCGCATCATGGGCGCCTCGTGGGACGTGCCCACGACGATGCCGTACGCCTTCGCCCGGGCGTGGTTCTCCGGGTCGTCCTCGGCGAACGCCCGGCCCCAGACGGCCGGCCAGAGGTAGTTCGCCTTCAGGCGCAGCAGCACCTCGAAGACCCGCTCGAAGAAGGCGGCGTTGAAGCCTCCGGGGTGGCCCGGCGCCTTTCCGGGGCCGAAGAAGCGCGGGGCCCAGGTGCCGAGCGCCGGGTTCTCGTCGTTGACGAAGATCCCGCGGTACTTCACGGCGGGGGTGCCCTGGGTGTGCCTGCCCGGCAGCACGTACACCGCGTCCCGGTGGACCGGCGGTACGTCGTCCCACCAGTACCAGGGCGAGACGCCGATGCCGTACGAGACGTCGTACGCCCCGAAGATCGTGCCGCGCTGGTCGCTGCCCGCGATGACGAACGCCCGGTCGACGCCCGGCATCGGGCGCTCCACGACCGTCTGGAGCGAGGTCTCCCAGCGGCCGGCGATGCCCGTGACGTCCAGCTTGCCGGTGCGGATCAGACCGTCGATCAGCGGGCTGCGGCCGATCGTGCCGACGAGGATCACCTCGCGGGCGACGGTCGCGGCCGGACGTACACCCGTGACGCGTTCGATGTCGCCGCGCAGGTCAGCGGCGACCCGTACGACTCCGGGGTGGTCCTCGGCGCTGACCACGACCGGGGCGCCGACGAGCGAGAACGCGCCGCCGGTGAAGGAGATGTACGCGCCGGAATCCGTGCGGCGGGCCGCGTCCTCCCCGGCCCGCGCGACCCCCGACAGCACCGGCACCGCCGCGAGACCGGCACCGACACCGAGCACAGCCCTGCGGCTGACGGACCCAGACATGACGTACCCCACCCCTCCGCCGAATTTGGTCAGTGGCATGACAAATAGTGGAGGGAGTGACCAGCGGGGGGAACGGGTCGTACACGACGAATAGTTTCGTAACAGCAAAGAGGCCCGTACGACCGAAGTCGTACGGGCCTCTCTGACGAACTGGCGAACTACCAGATCAGGCTGTCAAGCCAACAAGAACTACTTGTTGATCTTGATGACCTGGCCGGCGCCCACGGTCCGGCCACCCTCACGGATGGCGAACTTCAGGCCCTCTTCCATGGCGATGGGCTGGATGAGCTCAACGGTCATCTCAGTGTTGTCGCCCGGCATGACCATCTCGGTGCCCTCGGGGAGGGTAACGACACCGGTCACGTCCGTGGTACGGAAGTAGAACTGGGGGCGGTAGTTGTTGAAGAACGGCGTGTGACGGCCGCCCTCGTCCTTGGACAGGATGTAGGCCTGCGCCTCGAACGAGGTGTGCGGGGTGACCGAGCCGGGCTTGATGATGACCTGGCCGCGCTCGACGTCCTCGCGCTTGATGCCACGGAGGAGCAGACCGACGTTCTCGCCCGCCTGGCCCTCGTCGAGCAGCTTGCGGAACATCTCGATGCCGGTGACCGTGGTGGTGGTCTTCTCCTGCTTGATGCCGATGATGTCAACGGTCTCGTTGACCTTCAGGACACCACGCTCGATACGGCCGGTGACGACCGTACCGCGACCGGTGATCGTGAAGACGTCCTCGACGGGCATGAGGAACGGCTTGTCGACGTCACGCTCGGGGGTCGGGATCGCCTCGTCGACGGCGGCCATGAGGTCGAGAACCGACTTGCCCCACTCGGCGTCGCCCTCGAGCGCCTTGAGCGCCGAGACCTTGACGACCGGCAGGTCGTCGCCCGGGAACTCGTACTCGGAGAGGAGCTCACGGACCTCGAGCTCGACGAGCTCCAGGATCTCCTCGTCGTCCACCATGTCGGCCTTGTTCAGGGCGACGACGATGTACGGCACGCCGACCTGGCGGGCCAGGAGCACGTGCTCCTTGGTCTGCGGCATCGGGCCGTCGGTGGCGGCGACGACCAGGATCGCGCCGTCCATCTGGGCGGCACCGGTGATCATGTTCTTGATGTAGTCCGCGTGACCGGGGCAGTCGACGTGGGCGTAGTGACGACCCTCCGTCTGGTACTCCACGTGGGCGATCGAGATCGTGATACCGCGCTGACGCTCTTCAGGAGCCTTGTCGATCTGGTCGAAGGCCGAGGCCTCGTTCAGGTCGGGGTACTTGTCGTGCAGCACCTTGGTAATGGCGGCCGTGAGGGTCGTCTTACCGTGGTCGATGTGACCGATGGTGCCGATGTTGACGTGCGGCTTAGTCCGCTCGAACTTTGCCTTCGCCACTGGGGTCCTCCTGCGGAGTGGTTCTGGTACGCCTTACTCATCGGCGCCAGGTGATCTTTGCTGGGATGCCGCCCGCCGGGGTTTTCCCTCCCGGGTCTCCCCCGGCGGTCGGTGTCAAGCCTAAGGCGTGCGACAGGGGTGTGTTACTCGCCCTTGGCCTTCGCGATGATCTCCTCGGCGACGTTCCGGGGAACCTCGGCGTAGGAGTCGAACTGCATCGAGTAGCTTGCGCGACCCGAGGTCTTGCTGCGGAGGTCGCCGACGTAGCCGAACATCTCCGAGAGGGGCACGAGGCCCTTCACGACGCGGGCGCCGCTGCGCTCCTCCATGGCCTGGATCTGGCCACGGCGGGAGTTGAGGTCGCCGATGACATCGCCCATCGACTCCTCGGGCGTGGTGACCTCAACGGCCATCATCGGCTCCAGGAGCACGGGAGAAGCCTTGCGCGCGGCCTCCTTGAAGGCCTGCGAACCGGCGATCTTGAACGCCAGTTCGGAGGAGTCGACCTCGTGGTAGCCACCGTCGAGAAGAATGACGCGGACGCCCGTCATCTCGTACCCGGCCAGGATGCCGAACTGCATGGCCTCCTGCGCACCGGCGTCCACCGACGGGATGTACTCCCGCGGGATACGGCCACCGGTGACCTTGTTCACGAACTCGTACGCCGGGCCGTCGGACTCGGTGATGGGCTCGATCGCGATCTGCACCTTGGCGAACTGACCGGTACCACCGGTCTGCTTCTTGTGGGTGTAGTCATGACGCTCGACGGCCTTGCGGATCGTCTCGCGGTACGCGACCTGCGGCTTGCCGACGTTGGCCTCAACCCGGAACTCGCGCTTCATACGGTCGACCAGCACCTCGAGGTGCAGCTCGCCCATACCGCCGAGGATGGTCTGACCCGTCTCCTCGTCCGAGTGAACGTGGAAGGAGGGGTCCTCCTCCGCGAGACGCTGGATGGCTACACCCAGCTTCTCCTGGTCACCCTTGGACTTGGGCTCGATCGCGACCTGGATGACCGGCGCCGGGAAGTCCATGGACTCCAGGATCACCGGCTGCTTGTCGTCGCACAGCGTCTCACCGGTCGTGGTCTGCTTCAGACCCATCACGGCGACGATGTCGCCGGCGCCCACCGCTTCGATCTCCTCACGCTTGTTCGCGTGCATGCGGTAGATCTTGCCGATGCGCTCCTTCTTGCCCTTGACGGAGTTCAGCACGGCAGTGCCGGTCTCCAGGCGGCCCGAGTACACCCGGACGAAGGTGAGCTTGCCCAGGTGCGGGTCGCTCATGATCTTGAACGCGAGCGCGGACAGCGGCTCGTCCACGGACGGCTTGCGCTTGACGACGACCTCGGGGTCCTTGACGTCGTGGCCTTCGATGGCCTCGACGTCGAGGGGGGTCGGCAGGTAGCGCACGACCGCGTCGAGCAGGGGCTGGACGCCCTTGTTCTTGAACGCGGTGCCACAGAACACCGGGGTGACCGTGATGCCCTCGGACTTGCCGGACGCGATGGTGACACGACGGACCGCGGCGTACAGCTGCTCCTCGGTGGGCTCCTGGCCCTCCAGGAACAGCTCCATGATCTCGTCGTCGTGCTCCGCGACCGTCTCGACCAGCTGACCGCGGTACAGCTCAGCAGCCTCGGTGTGCGTGGCCGGGATGTCGACGACGTCGTACATCTCGCCCTTCGCCGCCTCGGCGGACCACACGAGCGCCTTCATGCGGACCAGGTCCACAACGCCCTTGAAGTCCATCTCGGAACCGATCGGCAGCTGCATGATGATCGGAACGGCACCGAGCCGGTCCTTGATCATGTCGACGCAGCGGTGGAACTCCGCGCCGGTCCGGTCGAGCTTGTTGACGAAGCAGATGCGCGGCACGCCGTAACGGTCGGCCTGACGCCACACCGTCTCGGACTGCGGCTCGACACCGGCGACGCCGTCGAACACGGTGACGGCACCGTCGAGGACGCGGAGCGAACGCTCCACCTCGACGGTGAAGTCGACGTGCCCGGGGGTGTCGATGATGTTGATCGTGTGGTCGACGTCGTCCAGCGGCCAGTGACAGGTGGTCGCAGCAGAGGTGATCGTGATGCCACGCTCCTGCTCCTGCTCCATCCAGTCCATGGTCGCGGCGCCGTCGTGGACCTCACCGATCTTGTAGCTGACGCCGGTGTAGAAGAGGATCCGCTCAGTGGTGGTCGTCTTACCCGCGTCGATATGGGCCATGATCCCGATGTTGCGGACCGTGGCCAGGTCAAGTGAAGTGGTAGCCATAAGGCTTCGGTCTTCTCTCGGTCTCGATGTGGGCTGCGACTACCAGCGGTAGTGCGCGAAGGCCTTGTTGGACTCGGCCATCTTGTGGGTGTCCTCGCGCTTCTTCACGGCCGCACCGAGGCCGTTCGAGGCGTCGAGAAGCTCGTTGAGCAGACGCTCGGTCATCGTCTTCTCGCGACGGGCACGGGAGTAACCGACCAGCCAGCGCAGCGCGAGCGTGTTGGCGCGACCGGGCTTGACCTCGATCGGAACCTGGTACGTCGCACCACCGACACGGCGGGACTTGACCTCGAGGGTCGGCTTGATGTTCTCCAGCGCGCGCTTCAGCGTGATGACCGGGTCATTGCTGGTCTTCTCGCGCAGGCCCTCCATGGCGCCGTACACGATGCGCTCGGCGGTGGAACGCTTGCCGTTCATCAGGATCTTGTTGATCAGCGACGTGACAAGAGGAGAGCTGTAGACCGGGTCGATGATGACCGGGCGCTTCGGGGCGGGGCCCTTACGAGGCATTCTTACTTCTCCTTCTTGGCGCCGTAGCGGCTGCGGGCCTGCTTGCGGTTCTTGACACCCTGGGTGTCGAGGGAGCCGCGGATGATCTTGTAGCGAACACCGGGCAGGTCCTTCACACGGCCACCACGCACGAGCACGATCGAGTGCTCCTGCAGGTTGTGTCCCTCACCGGGAATGTAAGCAGTGACCTCGATCCCGCTGGTCAGACGCACACGCGCGACCTTACGCAGGGCCGAGTTCGGCTTCTTCGGGGTGGTCGTGAACACACGCGTGCAGACACCGCGGCGCTGGGGCGAACCCTCGAGCGCGGGCGTCTTGTTCTTCTCGACCTTGTCCTGCCGGCCCTTCCGGACCAGCTGCTGGATCGTAGGCACTACTTCTCCGGTTTCTGTGTGCCGATGGTGGAGCTAACCTGGAACGTCACCGACCCACGCGGTCGGGTGTGTCGAATACTGCAGATCCCCGCCGTGAGGCGGGAAGGGCGCAGATTGCGGTGGTCGCTTACGGCTCCGCGTGCGGTTCGAAGGCACACACGAGGGCCAGGGCACACCCCAGGCACAAGGTCTGAGCGTACCTACCTCAACGACTTCGGTCAAAACAAATGGAGGCCGGTACAACACGCCGGGCTTCGGGCGGCCCACGAGCCCTCCTTTGACAGCTTGCGGCAGCTTGCGCCTGCTTTTGGCTGCTTGCGCGCCAAGGTGGCTGAATCGCGCCCTTTACAGCCCCGCGGGCCTGCCCGTTCAGTACCTTGATCCGTCCGCTGCGACGATTCGGGGGCAGAGCGTGATCAGGACGGCCGCGTACTCACTGGACGACGGGGGCCTGGACGACCGGGTGCCCTTTCTCGCCCGCCTTGAACAAGAGGACCGCACGGCCCTCCTGTCCCTGGGCCGCGAGCTGAATTTCGCCACCCGGGTGGCCCTGATCCACCAGAGCGAGCCCTCCGCGCACGTCCTCTTCCTGATCCAGGGCTGGACGAAGGTCACCGCGTCGGCCGCCAACGGCTACGAGGCACTTCTCGCGCTGCGCGGCCCCGGCGACATCGTCGGCGAGTCGTCGGCGCTCACCGGCCGCCCCCGGTCGGCCACGGTGACCGCGCTGGAGGCGGTGCGGGCGGTGGCGGTCGAGCACGAACGCTTCAAGGACTTCCTGGGCCGTTCACCAGCTGTTTCGTTCGCCCTGCTGGGCCTCACCGCCGACCGCACCCGGGCCGCGGACCGCCGCCGCCTGGAGTTCGCCTCCATGAACGTGCGGGAACGCTTCGCGATCCTCCTCCTCGACCTGGCCCGCACCCACGGCCGCCGCACCCCCGAGGGAATCGAACTTTCTGTCCCCCTGAGCAAACAGGAACTGGCGGGCTCGGTGGGCGCGTCGAGGGAGATGGTCCAGCGACTGCTGAGGGAACTGCGCGAGAAGGAGGCGGTGGAAACGGGGAGACGAGCACTGCTGATACGCCGGCCGGACATTCTCCGGCAGATAGCGGCATCGGACGGCTGACGACTGACGCCGGCCCGCATTTCCAGCCCGTCCGGCGTTTGAGGACGAGGCCCCTTCAGGGCCGAAGCGGGGGTCTGGGGGCGCAGCCCCCAGCGACGGCAACGACAGCCACCCCCAGCCTCGAACACCCCCGTACGTGTACTCCGTCACACTCCGACTGCGTCATCCGCCCTCACTGCACACCGCCCACACCCGCCACGCTGCTGCAAGCAACCCCCACATGTCGAAGGGCGATCATGACCGACCCCGTGAGCCGCACGATCCTGCTGCTGGACATAGAGAGGTTCAGCGACCGGGACGACGTGGAGCAGGCGTACCTGCGGCGCATGCTCTACGACATCACCGACCGCACACTGGAACGCGCCGGCATCGACGAGACCCGCCGCCTGCGCGCCGACCGCGGAGACTCCGTGATGGAGCTCATCGACGCGAACGCCCCGGTCACCGCCCTGCTGCGCGCCCTCCTTGTGGACGTCCCCGCGCAGTTGCGCGCCGTCAACCGCATGGCGTCCAGCTCGGCCCAGATCCGCCTGCGAGGGGTCCTCGCCACCGGTTACGTGGCCGTGGACAAGCACGACGGCTGGGTCGGCACCGACCTCAACAACGCCTGCCGGCTGCTGGACGCCCAGCTGCTGCGGGCCGCCCTGAGCGAACGCCCGCACGACTTCGCGCTGATGGTCTCGGACGCCCTGTACACCGGCGTCGTACGGCACGACCACCCCGGCATCCCGGCCGACGAGTTCCATCCGGTCGGGGTGGACACCAAGAACGGCCCGATGCGGGCCTGGCTGCACGGCCCGCTGCCCAGCGGCCACGAGACGGCCCCGACGGGCACCGTCGGCAGCATCGGCACGGCCGGCACGGCCGACCAGGACCACCGTGGCACGGGGGCGGGGGAGGCGCCGAGAGTCCCCGCGCAGGGCACCTCACCCGAGAGCCGCCCCGCCCCGGGCCCCGTCTTCAACTTCAACGGCGCCGTGAACATCGGCGGCAGCGTGGTGGCCGGCGACCAGCACGGCGTGAGCGGCGGCCAGGTAACCGGGGACGTCAACATGGGCGGCCGCAACGGGGGTGACGGCTCATGAACACCCCGGACGTGGCGGAGGCCGCCCGCCCCTTACCCGCCGAGGACCCGTCCGCCGCCGCCGACGGCAAGGACGGCAGAGACGGCGCCGCGAAGGACTCCAAGGAGGCGAAGGAGTCCAAGGAGGCCGAGGGCTCGGAGGGGTCGGAGGAGCACGAGCAGCCCCAGACCGCCTGGTCGGCCCGGCGTGACCTGATCGACCACAGCCCCCGGTCCATGAACCTCGGCGACCGGGCCCGCTTCGGCGGCAGCATGGTCGGCGGCAGCCAGCACGGCGTCAGCGGCGGCCAGGTCGCCGGTGACGTGATCATGGGCAGCAAGACGGAGATCCACCAGTGGGCGATACCCGGGTTCTCCGCCCCGTCCGCCTCCGCGTCGGGCGAGGTCCCGCAGAGCACGCTGGACCGGCTCGCCGCCTCGTTCGTGACCGCCGAGGAGACCGTCGAGGCCCTGCTCGTCCGGCTGCGCCGCGACCGCGTCCTCGTCCTGTCGGGCGCCCGCTTCACCGGCAGACACACGGCCGCCCTGATGCTGCTGCACCGGCTCGGCGCGGCCTCCGTACACACGCTCGACCGCGACACGAACCCGAGCACCCTGGCGGACAAGGTCACGGCGCCGGACGCGGCCTCCGACGGACCGACAGCCACCGCAGCCACAGGAGATACAGCCGGAGGAACCCCGGCCCACCCCCGCGGCTACGTCCTCGCCGACCTCGTCACCCGCCGCGACCGTCCTCTCCGCGAGCACCACCTCCTCGCCGCCTGCGCCCGTCTCACCGAGCAGAACGCGTATCTCGTCGTCACGGTGGGTCCGACCGCCGTCCTGGAGGACGTACCGGTCGTCACCTGGCAGCCGCCGGACCCGGCGGACGTCCTGGCCGCCCACCTCCGCACCCGCGTGGCGGCCCAGGACGACAGGGCGGCGACGGTGGCGAAGCTGCTCGAACTCCCGGACGTCACGGAGTTCCTGAGCCGCAGTCACCAGCTGCGCGAGGTCGCCGCGTTCGCCCAGTTGCTCGGCCGGTACGCGGCCGGTGAGGTCACCGAGAGCGACGTCGCCCAGTTCTCCCTGGTCTCCCTGGAGAACCAGGTCCAGGAGTGGTTCGAGGAGGACGAGTCGTCGATCCATCTGCGCGACAAGGCGTTCCTGGTGGCGCTGGCCGCGTTCGACGACGGCCCCTACGCCCTCACCGCCGAACTCAGCGATCTGCTCTACCGCTTCCTCCAGCAGACCCAGAACCCGGTGGGCGTCCCCGAGGTCCCCGTCTTCGGCACCCACATCGGCAAGCGCCTCCAACTGGCCCGCGCCGAGCGGTACGAGGACGACGAGCACACCGAATGGGGCCCGGTGACCCAGCAGAAGGCCCGGTTCGTCGACGACCGCGCCTCCCTCGTCCTCCTGCGCGAGGTCTGGACGGGCCACCCCTCCGCGCGCCCCGCGCTGATCGACTGGCTGCGCCGGCTGGCCGACGACGGCCGCCCTCTCGTCCGTACCCGGGCCGCGTCCACCGTGGCCGTCCTGGCCCGTACGGACCTGCCCTCGGCCATGGCCCTGGTCATCCAGCCCTGGGCGACCTCCAACCGCTTCCGGCACCGCCTGGTGGCCGTCAACGCGCTCACCCTCGCCCATCTCCTGGACACGCCGAACATCCCGCGCATCCTCGACGAGTGGTCCAAGGGCGAGGACCGGCGGCTGCGCTGGGTGGCCGTACGGGCGTACGCGCTGATCGGCGCCGAACGCCCCGAACAGGCCCTGGCCGCCCTGCGCACCGCGGCCCGCAGCCTGTACCGGGACCTCGCCGACCCGGACGACTTCGACCGCGAGATGGCCCGCGAACTCGGCGAGGCCGTCGCCCTGTTGCTCCTCTCCGAGGCCAGCGACCAGGTCCTCGCCGAACTGCGCCTGCACCTCCACGACGACCGCCCGGTGGAGGACCTGACCATCGGCGGCTTCGTCAGCGCCTGCCGCCACACCCAGGACGACGAGCGGTACGGCCATCCGCTGGTCCTCGCCTGGTACGCGCGGTCCGCCACCGAGGGCTCGGCCGCCGCCCACGGCATCCCGTTCCTGTGGCGGGCGGCCCTGAACGACCCGAACGCGACCCGGCACGCCCTGGACGTCCTGCGCGAGTGGGTCCTCATCGCCGACCGCTCGACGGCCCCGGAGTGGGCCCTGGCGGCCCTGCTCCCGACCCTGGTCACCACCCCGGCGGAGTACCAGCGCCTGGGCCACCTCCTGCGGACGATGCCGGGCGAGGACGGCGCGAAACCACCCGAGGTGGCCGCCCGACTCCTGACGACACTCCCCGTCCGCTAGCCGGCCAGACACACATCCCTGCTCACCGCATCGCTCACCGAGGAGCAACGCACGATGTCCGCCTTCCACCGCCCGCCGGAGTGGCAGCAGTCCGCAGACCGGCACACCCAGCTGATCGACCCGGTGCTCACCGTGCGCCAGCTGTCGCGCTTCGAACTCTCCCTGAAGTCGACGGTCCGCATCGACCACGCGCTCGTCTTCGCGACCGCCAAGGGCGGCTACGAGGCCTACCTCCCGCCCCGCCGACCGACGCGCAGCGACATCGCGGCCCGGCACTACACCGCGGTGTACGAGGTCGACATGGGCGTGCACCCCTTCTCCGGCACGCTCACGCTCCCCAGTGACAACGACGCCTTCGAGTTCTCGGCCGAGCTCGACATGTCCTGGCAGGTCGTCGACCCGGCCCGGTTCGTGGGCAGCGGCCACCGGGACGTACCCGGCCTGCTCATCGGCGAACTCCAGCGCGCGGCCCGCCCGGTGAGCCGGCGCTTCCCGATCGCGGACAGCGCGGCGGCGGAGGGGGAACTCCTCCAGGCGATCAACGTCCTGGGCCCGCTGGGCGCCCCCGCCGGCCTCCAGACCACCTGGACCCTGCGTCTGCGCCGCGACCAGGAGAACATCGACCACCAGCGCCGTCTGCAGGCCATCGACCACTCGGCGACCGAGCAGGTACGGGTGGCCCAGCGCGGCTCCGAGATCGACGTGGAGGTGGACCGCCGCAACCGCGCGCAGGACGCCCTCCAGATCGAGCGCTCGATGTCGTACGGCACCCAGCAGCAGCACCTGGCCCTCCAGCAACAGCGCTGGGACTACGAGCAGGCAGCCCTGCAGAGCAGCCAGCAGCACCAGCTCTCCATCCAGCAGGGCCATCAGGAACTGGAGTTGCAGCAGATAGAGGCGCAGAAGATCGCCTTCTACCAGTACCACCTGCAACAGGGCGGCGTGCAGGCCTGGGCCCTCCACCTCTCCCAGCACCCCGAGGACTCCCGGATGGTCATGAGCAGCATGCGGGAGGACCAACTCCGCATGATCCAGGCCCAGATGGACCTGGTGAAGGACCTGCTGCACGGCGACACCGCGGAGAAGTTCGAGCTGGAGGGCCCCAAGCAACTGGCCCTGCGCACGGTGAGCGACATCCTCAACCAGCGCCTCCCGGGCGTCCCCCAGACCCCTCCCCCGCTCCCGGGCGGCGACCCGGCCCCGGGCGACCCGTACGCGGGGTACGGCCAGGGAGCCCCGGGGGTGCCGGCGCAGCCGGGGTACGGCCAGGGGGTCCCCGGCCAACTCGACTCCGCGTACGCGCAGCCCGGCCGCCCCGCTCCCGAGCCCAACGACGCGCCCCCGAGCGGCCCGCCCCAGGCCCAGCCGCAGGCCGCCCGGCCGACGACCAGCCCGTACCCGGGCGCCCCGCAGCCCCCCGCAGCCGCGCCGGGCTCCGCGGGCCCCTACGGAGCCGCTCCCGCGTACGGCGGCGCTCCCTGCCCCGCCGGCTTCCCCTCCTACACTCCGCCCACTCCCCCGCCGCACCAGCCGCCGTACCAGCCGCCGTACACCGCTCCGCAGCCGCCGGGCGCCTACGGAACTCCGGCCGCCCCCGCCTGGCAGCCACCCCCGGGCTACGGCAGCACCCCGACCGTCCCGGACCAGCAGAACGCGGCGGCGGACGAGCCTGCCGAGGGCCCCGACGACGCGGCCAAGGAGGACAGGGCGGGCAGCGGCACATGACGACGCTCGACCCCCGCCCCACCCCGGCACCGCCCCCGCCGGGCACTCCCGCCGATCACACCCAGCTCTGCGAGCGCCTCCTCGCGGACCTCCGTACCGAGATCGCCCGCGCCGACAGCAAGGCGTCCGTCCTGGTCGCCGCGCTGGGGATGACCGCCGGTGTGTTCAGCGGACTGCTCGCCGGGCGGAACTGGAACCCGGCCGCGCTCAGCGCCTTCGGCACCGTCCTCTGGGCCCTCGGGGCCGCGTCCCTGGTGCTGTCCCTGTTCTCCCTGCTCCTCGCCGTGCTGCCCCGCTACCGCTCCGAACCGTGGGCTCCGGGCCAGCCCCTCTCCTACTTCGGCGACATCCAACAGGCCGTACGGCTCGGCGGGTTGGAGGCGGCACTCGCGGACACCGTGCGCGACCCCACGGCCGCGCTCACCTCGGCGCTCACCGAGACAAGCCGTATCGCCGCACGCAAGCACCAGTGGATCCGTACCGGGCTGATCTCCTTCTGCACCGGCACGCTCCTCCTTCCCGCCTCACTGCTCATCGGCTGAACACACCGCACCGGACCGCTCAGTCACCGTCCCCGCATGTGAAGGAAGACCATGACCAAGCCACCCTCGTCCCCACCGGACAACCCCGAGCCCTCCGAGCAGCCCCTGTACCCGCCGACGTACCCCGAGCAGAAGGCACCCCGCCCCTCAGCCGAGCCGCCCTACCCCGACCAGCCCGCACCCCCGTACCCCCGGGCCACACAACCCCCACCCCAGTACCCGACCCCACCCCAACAACCCCAACACGGGGCCACGCCCCGACGCCCCGACCACCCGGGCTTCGCCGAACCCCCGACGTACCCGGACGCGGGCCGGCAGTCCCAGCACCCGAACACGGCGCCCCCGACCTACCCCGGCGCACCCCAGCAGCCCAACCCGGCCCAGCGCACCGACCACCTGAGCTTCGCCGAACCCCCGGCCTACCCGGACGCGACCCCGCGATCCCAGGCCCCGAACACCACCCAACGCCCCGACTACCCCGGCTTCGCGGAACCTCCGGCCTATCCCGGGGCACCCCAGCAGCAGCAACACCCGAACGCGGCTCAACGCACCGACCACCTGAGCTTCGCCGAGCCTCCGACCTACCCGGACGCGGGCCGGCAGTCCCAGCACCCGAACGCGGCGCCCCCGACCTACCCAGGCGAGCCCCAGTACCCGAACGCGGCCCAGCCCCCGGCCTACCCGGGAGCACCCCAACAGCCCCAGCAACCCCAGTACCCGAATGCCGCCCAAACCCCGACCTACCCGGGCGCATCCCCGACCCCGCCCCCCGCCTACCCGGGCGCCGCTCCCGCCCAGCCCCCGCCCTACCCCCAGGCCACCGCCCAGCCCATCCCCCCGCAGTACGGGCCCCCTCAGCAAGCCCCCACCACACCCACCACACCCACCGCGCCCACGGCGCCCACGGCGCCCACCGCACCCGCGCCGCAGGCACCCCCCACCGAGCACCCCCACCACATCTCCACCGACCGCCAGCGCGTCCACATCTCCGCCCACCAGCGCCGTACCGACGCCACCGCCGTGGGCAACCTCCTCCTCTACCTCCCGAACTTCCTCTGCAGCCTCCTCGTCGTCAGCATGTTCTCCCTCTTCTTCGGCGACCTCGCGTTCCTCGTGATCATCGCCTGGATACTGAGCGGCGCACTCGTCTTCCACCGGCCCACCGAAAGCGCCCTCGCGCGCCGTTTGCTCCACCTGCGCTACCCCACGCCGCAAGAACGAGCCAAACTCGAACCGGTCTGGCGTGAGGTCACCGCCCGCGCGGGTGTCGAGGGCCGCAACTACGAACTCTGGGTCGAGGACAGCGACGGCCTGAACGCCGTCGCCGCCGCCGGCCACATCGTCGGTGTCACCCGCTACGCCATGAACGAGCTGCCCAACGGCGAACTCGCCGCCGTCATGGCACACGAGCTGGGCCACCACGTCGGCGGCCACGCCTGGTCGGGGCTCCTCGGCTACTGGTACGCGCAGCCCGGCCGGATCGCCTGGCGCTTCCTGCGCGCCTTCTCGGGATTCGTCTTCAAGGTGTCCCGCGCCTTCTCCTGCTTCGGCGTCGGCTTCGTCGTACTCGTCCTCGGCAGCATCGCCCTGGCCACCATCAGCACGCTGTACGGCCTGCCCCTGCTGATCCTCGGCGTGCCGTACGCCCTGGCCGCGGTCGGCCGCCGAGCCGAACTGCGCGCCGACGAACACGCGGCGGCCCTCGGCTTCGCCCCGATGCTGGCCTCCGTACTCGGCAAGCTCCACCAGGAGGAGCAGCGGCAGACGGCCGCGCTCGCCGCGCTCAACAACGGCGTGGCGCCGGAGGAGAGCCCGCTGAGCAAGCTGCTCTCCTCGCACCCGGACTACCACACCCGGCTGCACCACCTGCAGCCGTACCTCCAGCAGCAGCGCTGAGGACAGGACACGACGAAGGGAAGGTGGTCACCCCGCAACCGGGGTGACCACCTTTCAGCGTTCCCGGGATCGCCGTGCCGCCGCCCGTGTCGCGCGCTCCGCCGCGAACACGTCCTCCAGCCGGAAGAGCAGGGCCCGGCCTGCCCGGCCCGCGGCGGTGAGTCGGCCCAGCTGAACCCATTTGCGAATGGTGGCAGGGGCCACACCGATCTCACGGGCGGCCAGCTCGCCGGTGATGAGGGTGGCCTGGCCGTCCCACGGAGTGCTCGTACGTGTGTTCATCGGCTGCTCCCCATGACCTGGCCCCCAACGGCGATCCGCTCCTCCCACTCCCCTTCCGGCCACCTGTGCCGGTGCCCGGGGTCGTGGTGGCAGCCGCAGTCCGTGTCGGCACAACGGCACGCGGGGTTGATGCAGAGGACCGCCTGACGGTCGGGGAAGGCCCGCAGCGAGACCGAGTCGCACCAGGGGCAGCGGCCCGACATCCGTACGACCATCTCGGTGTCGCCCAGCGCGCGGGCGCAGCGGCGGGCCATCCGGCGGGTCTCGTCGCGTACGTGTGCTGCCAGGACGGGGTCCATGGCGATCTCGTCGAGCAGGGCACCGATACGGCGCAGCCGCTCCGGCACGGGAGCGCGGTCCGGCCTGGACAGCCCGAGCCCGTCCCGTACGGCCTCCTCCAATTCCACCACCCCGTCCGCGATGTCACGGATGGCGTCGGAGATGTGCAGGCGCAGGGGAGCCGTCCGGGGTCCGGGGACCGCCAGACCCTGGTGCTGCTGCAAGAGCAGGGCCTCCTCGCGCTCCTGGCGGAGACGAGTACCCGGTTCCGCCGAGGGTTGGGACGCCGTACGGCCCCGGCGGCCGGGCATGCGGCCCCGGCCGGGGGTCAACTCCTCGGCCAGTTCGGGGAATTGCTGCATCAGAACGCCGATCCATAGAGCGGCGTACGCGGTCGGCCGGTCAGCCATCGGAACCTCCGAGGCAGGGCCCGATCCCGCATTTCGACATCGACAGATTTCGAGCGCGCACGCAACAAGCAGCCCTCACGCGCCATACGCCAAACGAACCCCGCATACCCCGAACCTCTCCCCCGTACCCTTGCGCCACAATGCCGCAAGCTCGTAATTCCGCGCGCGCAATCAAGCTAAACTCGCGCCACCCCCGAAGAAAGCGAGTAGCGCCATGACCACCCCCGAGCTTGACGTGTTCGCGGCATGGGTCGAAGGGTTGATGCGCAGGCGCGGCTACGACATCGACAGCCCCCGCGGCGGTGGCAAGTCACGCATTGCAGACGAGGCGGGCGTCCACCGGGCCGCCGTGACACGGTTGCTGCACCGGCAGAGCATGCCGGACCTGGAGACGACCAGACGGCTCGCCCGCGTACTGGACGTGTCGGTCCGCGAGATGCTCATCCGCTCCGGCCGGCTGACCGCCGAGGAACTGACCGAACCCCTCGCACACCTGCCCACCTCACCCCCGACCCCCACCCCGATGCGTCGAATCACCGTCGCCGAGGCCGCAGAACTCCTCGGCGTACCGACGGACCGGCGCGAGCGGTTCGCCAGAGCGGTGGAGCCTCTCCTGCCGACGGCGGACACAGGCACACCACTCGCCTCCCACTGACCCCGGTCCCACCACTCACCACCCTCCCTCCAAGGGGCCCAGTTTCGCAAGTTGCGCGCGAGCAAGCAATCTGTCACAGTTGACGCAGCACCACAGCTGTGTCCGCTTACCGGCTACCCGGGGTTCCTGATCTCTCAGGAACCCCTTTTTCGTGCCCCCGTCCAGCTCGCCCAGTCGTCCAGCCACCCAGCAAGCCAGCAGCCCGAGGGGATCCGGCATGACCTCACCCGTACCTCCCCCAGAGACCTTTCTCGAAGTCGAAGCGCTGGTCGTCGACATCCTCGAAGCCGACCCGGCCCTCTCCACCGCCCTCGTCGCGGTCGAGCCGCCCGCCGGCTTCGACGGCACCGCCTCCGCCGTTCTCGTCAACCGGCGGGGCGGCGCCTGGATCGGGGATCTGCACGTCGACGAACCGCTCATCGAGCTGGAGGTGTACGGGCCGACCAAGGCCGCCGCCCACACCCTGGCCAACGCGGGCCGCCGCGCCGTACTCGCCGCGGCCGGACGGACGTACGGCACGAATCTGATCACCGACGTCGTCGAGGAGGACGGCCCGCGCTGGCTGCCCGACTACCTCTACCGGGCGGCCAACCGGTACGTGTGCGTCCTCAAGGTGTCCGTGAACGTCTACTGACCACCGAAAGGCACCTCGACACCTCCACCCCCCCCAAGCCCCCCAAAACCCCCTCGCACCCCCTTGTCCGTCAGCCCTGTCCCTCAGTTCTGTCCCTTAGTCGAGGAGAACCAGCAATGGCAGGTAGCAACACCTCAGAGATCCGTATCGCGGGAAACGGCCGCCTCTACGTCGCCGCCGCCGGCACGGCCGTACCGACCGCCTTCTCCGACACCCCGACCGCCGACTGGGGGGCCGCCTGGAAGAACCTGGGCTACACCTCCGGTGAGGGGGTCACCTTCAGCAAGAAGGACAAGCTGGAAGCCGTCGACAGCTGGCAGACGATCAGCCCGGTGCACTTCGTCTACTCCGACCGGGACCTGACGCTGAAGTTCACGCTGCTCCAGTTCAACGAGGACACGCTGCCGTTCTTCATGGGCGGCGGCTCCGTCAAGCCCGTGGAGGGTGGCACGGGTGTCTTCGAGTACAAGATCGCGGACCGCGCGTACGCCGACATCCGTGCGCTCGGGCTGGAGTTCACGGACGTGCGGGCGAGCGACGGCTCGGTGGTGACGTACCGCTTCGGCATCCCGCGCGGCCAGGTCACGGCGTCCGACGACATCAAGCTGGGCCGCAAGGCCCCGGCCCAGCTCGGCATCACCTTCCAGGCCCTCGCCTCCGCCGAGGGCGACTCCCTGGGCGGTTTCGTCATGAAGGACGCGGCGTACGCGGTCTGACCCGCTCCACCCGCCGGACACCGGGGCGTCCGCCCTCCGCCGCCGGTGTCCGGCCCCTCGCCCCACCGCCCCACCGCCTCTGACAAGGAGTACGACCGCGATGTCCTCTTTCGACGTCAACGCCGCCCGCGCCCAGCGCCTCGAAGCCCTCGGCCGCAGCTGGTCCTTCAACCTGGACGGCGACACCTACACCCTGCCGACCGAGCTGTCCCGCGCCACCGCCAAGGCCCTGCGCAAGCTCGACGACAACGACGTGGACGGGCTGCTCGAACTGCTCATGGGCGAGGAGCAGTTCGCCCGCTTCGAACGGCACGAGGTCACCATGCAGGACATCGCCGCGATCCTGGAGGCGTACGGCAAGGAGACCGGGCTCGGCCTGGGGGAAGGCTGAGCCTCGGCGTGTTCGTCGACGAACACGCCGAGGCACTGGAGGCGGACCTGCTCCGTTTCTACGGCACCGACCTGCTCGACTGGCACCGCGGCCGGCTCTCCTCCCGTCGGCTCGCGGTGCTGGTCAAACACCTGCCGCGCGACTGCGCCCTGAACCGTGAACTGCACGGCGAGGCCGCCGAGTGGTCGATCGCCGAGCATCTGCTGGCCGCCACCGTGGACCATCTGGCCGCCGCCAACTGGATGTTCGCGTCGGTCAACTCGGCGGAGGACGCGGATCCGCCCGAGCTGCCGGTGCCGGTACCAAGGCCGGAGGACGGAAGGTTGGGGAGAGCGGGCGAGGAGCGGTACGGGTCCGCGTACCGGGACGGATTCGGGGACGGGTTCGAGGACGAGGCCGACGACGAGGACGGCGGGCCGGGGACCCCACAGCCACCGTCGTCGACGACGGGGACGACGGGGACGACGGCGACACCGTCCCAGGTCGCCCGCTTCTTCGGGTGATCCGGGTCGCCTTCAGGCAGGTTCGGGCGCGTCCGGGGGGACCTCCGGAGCTGCCTCCTGATCCGGCCCACGAGACACCCCGGCCGGCCCGTCGTCGAGCGGAGGCACGCTGGGCCGCCCCTTGCGCCGGACCACTCTGCGCCGGTCCGGTGCGGCGCGCCGCTCCCGTACCTCGCGGGCGGAGAGCAGGATGTCGGGCTCGGGGTCGGGGGAGGCGTCCGTTCCTCCGTCGGCCACGGCCCGCTCCCGTTCCCCCCGCTGCTCCACGCCGGTCACGGCGGGCGGCGGTTCGAGCAACTGAACGTACGGCAACGGAATGACCTCGCCGTCGCGCTCCCCGTCGGGCCTCTTCGACGGTCCCGTCCGGCGGGGCCGGCGCCCGATCCGCGCGTCCTCCTGGCCCTGGAGATAGGCGGCGGTGATCCGGACCTCGTACTCGTGCCGTATCCCGGGCAACTGCTCGGAGACCACGTCTGCCCAGCCCGCGCTGTAGGCGGTGAGTTCACGCCGGTCGAGCTCGGCTCGGGGCATGACGACGAGGTCTTCGGGGTCGTAGCCCTGCCGGAGGACGAGTTCGGTCACTCGGGCGATCAGATGGGCCAGGTCCTTCGACTGGTCGAGCCAGTCGATCACATGGTCGTGCCGAACTCTGCTCGCTTCCCTGTCCACCCCATTGGCCTTGCTCTCGTACGTCAAGTCCCTTCACTAGCACGGTAGTTCACCGACCGCTCAGCCGCGCCGCATCGCAGCCGGATCGTGACCCGAAACCCCGACAGGTTCTTCATCGCTTCACCACGTCCGCGTCTCACCCCCGGACATCACGAGAAGGGAAGCGTCCGTGCCACGAGATCTCACGCAGCTGGACACAGAACTGACGAGTCTCCAGACAAGCACTCTGCAAAACACCGCACGCATCGACGCCAGCATTTCCTCGATCCAACAGAAGAACACAGAAGAATTCGACAAGCTCAACAAGACCTACAAGGACATCCGAACCTCCCAGAGCGGAATATCAAACTCATTCGCCTGGATGACCAACAGCATAACCCTCCACACTAACAGCCTGGTCGGATTGGCCGCCAGCTTCACCCTCCTCAGCGTCGGACTCTCCATTTTCAAGGTCGACGAAAAAGGGATCACCATACTGGGCGCAACCCGAGAGTTCCCGTGGAAGAAGCAGATAGACAAACTCCAAAAAATCGTCGAGTCGAAGGACCAGAAAACGGCTCGCGCAGAGACTGACGAAATCAAGAAAACGGTCGCCGAAATCAAGAGAAGACTCACAAAAATCGGCGAGGCCAGCACTGAACGGCAAACCGACCCCACGAAGAGGACCGAGCGCGGGATCGATACGCCCAGACCGCTTGTAAAGGGTGTGGTCGCCGACGTGAAGATCCTGCGTGCCGCTCTCGACGAACTCTCTGCGGCATTCTAGTAACGGAGTGAATGATGTCACTGACCTCAGCAGTGAACCGGTCGGCCGGCTCACTGCAGCGATTCAAGAGTCAGGTCTCCGCCGCTGCAACCGCCACACAGAGCATCGGCCGTGCGGCAGCCTCCGGGCAGAGCGGAATAGCCAACCTCCGTTCCGCGGCCCAGGGCTCGACAACCGCCCTGAAGAACATGAAGACCGCGTCCGACCACGCCGAGAAATCCCTCACCAAAACAGGCAGGGCAGGCCAGACCGCCGGTACCGATCTCAGCAAATACGAGTCCGGCACCGGCAAAGCCGCCAAAGGCCAGGAGAAAATGAACAAGTCGATGAAGGGCAACCTCTTCGGCATGCTCATGAGCCTGCTCGCGCCGCTCATTCAGAAGGTCATCGACATGGCAACCCAGTCGAAGACCATGCAGAAGATCCTGAAGACAGCGTTCGAGGTCATCAAATCCGTCATAGGCAACGTCATGAAGGCCATCGGGCCGATCATGAAAACCGCGGCGGACCTGATCAAGAAGATCTGGGAAGGGATCAAAACGGCGATCTCGGCCGTCGTACAGGCCGTGGCCACGGTCATCCGGACGTACTTCAACATCTGGAAGACCATCATCACCACCGTCCTCAACGCGATCAAGAGCGTGGTCAGTGGCGTGTGGAACGGCATAAAGGCCGTGATCACCCCCGTGGTCAACTGGATCACGTCCGTCATCCCGAACGCCTTCCAGGCCGTCAAGGACAAACTCTCCAGCGCCTGGAACGGCCTCAAGGACATAGCGGGCCGCGCCTTCGACGGAATCAAGAACGCCGTGAAGGCGCCGATCAACGCGGTCATCGGCCTCATCAACTCCGCGATCGGCAAGCTCAACAGCATCAGGGTGTCGATCCCTGGCTGGGTGCCGTTCGTCGGTGGCAAGACCTTCGGGCTGAGCCTTCCGCAGATCCCCACCCTCGCCACCGGCGGTGTCGTCCTGCCCCGATCCGGCGGCGTACCGGCGCTCCTCGCGGAGGCCGGGGAGGCGGAGGCCGTGCTGCCGCTGAGCAAGCTGGACCGGATGCTCAGGAACGCTGCCGCGCAGGGCCGGATCGGCGGCGACGGGGCCACCGGCTCGGGCGGTGCCCTGCAGATCGAGAACTACTACGCGGCTTCCTCCAGTGACCCGCAGCACACCGCCGACGCGCTGATGTTCCTGGCCAAGGCACGCGGGTGGCGCGGATGAGCGCCATGGCGGCGGGAGCCGGCACAACGCCGGCCGATCTGTTGGCCGGGGTCACGCCCGTACTGCGCACCTTTCAGACACAGCTGAGGCAGGGCACTGGCGCTGTGCGAGGGCTCGTCGGCCGAATCAAGAGCGCCGCCACCGCCACCGACGGCATAGGCACCGCCGTCACCCAGAGCAGCCCGGCGGTGAGCCAGTTCAAGTCGGGCGCCGAAACCACCGCCCGCTCCGTCACCAGGACCGGCCAGTCGGCCACGACCGCCGCGACCGGCGTCAAGTCGGTCGGCGACAGGGCCAGGGGCGCCACCAGGGCCGTCGGCCTGCTCAAGTCCGGCCTCGCCACCGTGGCCACGCTTCTCGCCGGCCTCGGCACCATGGGCGCCGTGGGCGACCTGATGGGCGCCTTCGGCCTGGCCATGACCATCGGCGCCGGGGTGATGACGGTCATCAACCTCCTCACCCGCGCCAACCCGATCGGCTTCGTCGCGGGCCTGCTCCTGCCCGTCGCCGGCTGGCTGATCGACCTCGCCGTGAACTCCGAGGCCGGGCAGCGGTTCATCGAGCTGCTCGCGACGATCGTGCTCCAGTACGTCGAGGGATACCTCGTTGTCATCACCCCGGTCCTGCAGATCATCGGGAACCTGGTGAGCACCTACTTCGGCGCGATCCTCACCGTCGTCACGACCGTCCTGTCCGTCCTCGGCTCCGTCATCGGCACCGGCTTCGCCGTCCTGAACGCGCTCACCACCGGAAACACCAAGGCGCTGCGCCAGAGAGTCGACTCCGTGTGGCGCGGCTTCAAAGGCGTCCTGGAGTCCGCCGCCAACTGGATCACCCAGACCGTCCCGGACATGTTCCAGCGGATCAAGGGCGCCATGTCGAGCACGCTCGGCGGGATCGGCAGGTTCCTCAGTACGGGCGTCGAGATGGTCGCCGGCCTGGTCAAGGCGCCGATCAACGGCCTGATCGCCTTCGCCAACTGGATCATCGACGGCCTCAACTCGCTGAGCTTCTCCATCCTCGGCAAGACGTTCGGCATCAACATCCCCAAGATCCCGATGCTCGCCGAGGGCGGTGTCGCCGTACCCGGAATCGCCCGCCGCGCGGGCAAGGTACTGCCCCTCACGGCCCTGGAGCGGCAACGGGCCCTCGCGAGCAGACGCCGGACCCCGTCGGCCTCGCCGTACCGGATGGCCGAGTTCCGCGAGTCCGAGGGCGCGGGCCCCCGGGCCACCGCCGAGGACCTGCTCTTCCTCTCCTCGGCCCACGCATACCCGTGACGCCCCTGACCCGGCCCCTGACAGTGAGGTGACGGCCCCCATGGCCGAGACAACCGCCCAGACACCGGCCCAGCCAACCGCGTACGCCGACTCCACCCCGGACCCGGACCCGCCCCCCGGCTCGCTCATCACCCGCGACGGGCAGCTCCAGTGGGCCGGGCTGCTGATGGGCCCCGGCACGGCGTACGAGATCGACCGCGGCGGACTCACCGGCTGGGAGGACCTCCCCGACTTCGACACCGGCGACGCCGACCACCCCACCGCCCACGGCGCCTGGGCGGGCGCCCGCTACGCCAAGCCCCGCAGGATCGGCGTCACGGTGTGGACCCTGCCGGAGACGACGAGCAGCCCCCGGTCCGCGCTGACCGCGACCCGTGTCCTGCGTCAGGCCCTGCTGCTCGCCGACGAGGAGCGCTGGCTTGCGGTCAGACTGCACGGCGAGACGCTGGCCGTACGGGCCCGGGTCAGCCAGCGCGTCCTGGCCGCCGACCGCGTGTACGCGACCCAGGGCGTCTCCAAGGCGGCCGTGCAGTGGTACGCCACCGACCCGCGCCGCTACCTGGTCGGCGAGCAGACCGCGGTCACCGGGCCCCCGCAGCCGGAGAGCGGACTGAGCTGGCCGCTGACGTGGCCGCTGTACTGGGGCCAGACCGTCTCCACCGGCGATGTCGTCGCCGCGAACGACGGCTCCGCGCCCACCCACCCGGTGATCACCTTCAGCGGCCCCTGCGTCAACCCCACGGTGACCGACCGCACCACGGACCGCCGACTGCGCTACACGATCCGGCTCGCCGCCGGTGACCAGCTCGTCGTGGACACCGGCGCCGGCACGGTCACCCTCAACGGCACCGCCTCCCGCAGGCACACCGCCGCCCCGGACAGCGGTCCGGAGGAACTGTTCGCGCTCGCGCCTGGCGGCGCCCAACTGGCGTTCCGCCCGGACGACTTCGGCTCCGGCGCCCAGATGTCGGTCCGCTGGCGCAGCGCGGAGTGGTGACGGCGCACCGCTCCCCGGATTCACGGAACTCCCCGGGCTCCCGGAACTCTCCCGACCACAGGATCCACAGAAGGGCTTGGCATGAACGCACGCTCCGCCTGGCTGTCCCCGAACGGCCAGACCCGCGAGGACACCCGCGTCGCCCAGACCGGCGCCGTCACCCCCGCCACCGGCATCCGGGGCCGCTCCGGCATCTTCCCGGGGTCCCCCGACGGGGCCTTCCGGATCACGGGCTTCGCGCTGACCGGCACCACCGGCCGCATGACCGCCACCGTGGGGGTCGGCCGGGCCGTCGTACAGGCCGAGGACAGCCGCGGCGCCTATCCGGTGGCCGTCACGGAGCCGATCACCCTCACGTTCGGCGACGGACAGGAGTACGCCCGCAAGGATCTCGTCGTCCTGCGGATCTACGACGACCAGTACGACTCCTCGGGCCGCACCCAAGCCGTGGTCGAGATCGTCAAGGGCACCGCCTCCGCCACCGACCCGGCCCCGCCCGCGACCCCCGCCGCAGCTCTGCCCCTGTACACCGTCACGGTCCCGGCGAACGCCAGCGCCGGCAACGGAGGCATCACCTGGGCTTCCGCCGCCAGCGTCACCGACCTGCGCGCCAGTGTCGTGGCCGTCGGGGGCATCCTTCCGACGGACAACGACTCCCGCACCGGCGCCTACCCCGGCCAGTACCGCGACACCAGCAACACCCTCCAGCGCTGGAACGGCACCGCCTGGGTCGCCTACCCGAAGGACATCGGCGGCATCGCCCCCAACGGCGCCATCGGCAACGGCGGCTATGTCGGCCAGTACCGCGACGGCCCGAGCGGCCTGCTCCAGCGCTGGAACGGCAGCGCCTGGGTCTCCTACCAGCAGGTCCCCACCTGGCAGGACTACACGCCCATCTGGTACGCCAGCTCAGGTGTCGCCCCGGCCATCGGCAACGGCGCCCTGAACGCCAACTACGCCAAGATCGGCACGGTCGTCCATCTCCGTCTCCGTCTGCAGATCGGGACGACGACCAACATCGCGGCCCAGGACGCCGCCGCCACGTGGTCCTTCTCCCTGCCCACTCCCCCGGCCCTCGGCTGGACGACCGACATCGTGTTCAACGTGGTCGGTTTCAACTCCGACGGCTTCAAGTTCCTCCAGGGCACCTGTCAGCTGGCCACCAACGCCGACGGCGTCGGCATGGCGACGCGATTCACCACCACGCTGGGCGCCTCCGGCGTCGCGTGGAACAAGGCCATCCCCTTCCCCTGGGTCTCCGGCTCCGTCCTGTCGTTCTCGGGCACCTACCAGTCCGCGTCCTGACCCCCGTTCCCGGGACGGGGGCGTCGCCTGCTGGTCCGCCGGCCTGAACACCCCACCGCGACACAGGAGTTGACCGCCGTATGGCCACCATGACCACCCCGTACCGCGCGATCTTCTGCGACCTGCGCACCGACCGCACCATCGACATCCTGCCCGTACGGGACGTCACCGTCGACGACTACATCGGCAAGGCCGGCTCGTTCTCGGGCACCATCCCCGTGCCCACCGCCGCCCTCGCCGCCCGGGTCCGCCGTATCGAGGAGGGCCGCACCGCGGTCTATCTGGAGCGCGGCGGAGACCTGTGGTGGGGCGGCATCATCTGGACCAGCACCCTGCAGAGCGACGAACGCGGCGTCCTCACCCTCGGCATCCAGGCGGCGACCTTCGACTCGTACGCGGGCCGCCGCCGGATCCGCGCCGACCTCACCTTCCAGGACACCGAGCAGCTGGCCCTGGCACGCGGCCTGTGGCGGCACATGCAGGAGTCGCTCGCGGGCGGCGACATCCGCGTCACCTACGGCACCGAGACCTCCTCGGCGACCCGGACGGTCTCCTACCGCGACGGCGACGAGATCGTCTACTCCGAGGCACTCGACGCCCTGGCCGCCCTGGACAACGGCTTCGAGCACCACATCGCCGTCTACCGCGACCCGGCCACCGGAGCTCGGGTCCGCCGGCTGCGCCTGGGCAGCCCCAGGATCCGCACCGGCACGACCGACCTGGTGATGGACCGGCCGGGCACGATCCTGTCGTACTCCTTCCCGCGCGACGCCACCCGCGGCGGCACCACCGCCCGTGCACGCGGCGCCTCGGTCAACGACAACCAGGCCGAGGAGTCCCGACCGCTGTACGCGGACGCCCCGCCGGCCACCGCCCTGATCAACGCCGGTTACCCGCTCATCGACCTGACCTCGGACCACAACACGGTCACCGACCTCGCCACCCTTACGTCCCTGGCCACCGCCGAACTGGCCTCGGCCGCCGGCGCCGTGGTGATCCCCGAGATCAGCGTCCGCCTCGACGACATGGTGCCGCCCGCGCTGCTCGGCCGGACCGTCCGTATCCGCATCACCGACGAGTGGTGGCCCGAGGGCCTGGACGTCCGTTACCGGATCATCGGCGTCAAGGTCAGCCCGGCGCAGCGCGGCCGCCCCGACACCGCCGAGCTCTATCTGGAGGAACCCTGATGCCCCAGCTGCCCGAGGACATCATCGACCGGCTCACCGCGATGGAACGCCGTATCCAGCAGCTGTCGACGGCCGTCAACTCCCGGCCCGCGCTCAACAGGGTGGCCGGTGGCGGGGTGGAGATCACCGACGGAGGCTGGCTCCACGTACTGCCTTCGTCGGGCGGCTCGGCCGTCTTCTCGGTCGGCGCGGCAGGCCTGGCTCGGCCCTGGCTGGCGATGCTGCCGCCGCAGGACACCACTGTCGCCCGCTGGCCGCAGACCACCGCGACCGCCTGGACGACGATCGCGGTGTCGCAGAACCCGCTGTGGCAGCCGAGTATGCGTCTCCAGGTGCGGTCCAGTGCCAGTGCGGGCGCCACCGGTTCGGTCCGGGTGCTGGTGGACGGCGCCGAGTGGGGCGACCCGGTCCCCGCGGGCACGGACCTCGACCGCACCGCCACCGTGACCGACGACTTCGACGCGGACCTCGGCAACCTGCTCAGGGTCGAGATCCAGGCGACGGTCACCAGCGCCTCCGGCACGGTCTACGCCCAGCCGCAGCTGATGTACGGCCTTGGGAACTGACGACCACCGGCAACGCCGAAGGGCGGCCACCCCGTACGAAACGGAGTGGCCGCCCTTCAGTACTTCAGACGTACGCCTTACTGGTTGTACGGACCGTAGTCGTAGTCCTCCAGCGGAACGGCCTGGCCGGAGCCCGTGCCGAACGGCGAGTAGTCGATGTCGTCGTAGCCGACGGCCGAGTACATCGCGGCCTTCGCTTCCTCGGTCGGCTCCACCCGGATGTTGCGGTAGCGGGACAGACCCGTACCGGCCGGGATGAGCTTACCGATGATGACGTTCTCCTTGAGGCCGATGAGGCTGTCGGACTTGGCGTTGATCGCCGCGTCAGTCAGCACTCGGGTCGTCTCCTGGAAGGAGGCGGCCGACAGCCAGGACTCCGTCGCCAGCGAGGCCTTGGTGATACCCATCAGCTGCGGACGGCCGGAGGCCGGGTGGCCGCCTTCCTGGACCACACGACGGTTCTCGGTCTCGAACTTGCCACGCTCGACCAGCTCGCCGGGCAGCAGCTCGGCGTCGCCGGACTCGATGATCGTCACACGGCGGAGCATCTGCCGGATGATGATCTCGATGTGCTTGTCGTGGATCGACACACCCTGGCTGTTGTAGACCTTCTGGACCTCGCCGACCAGGTGGACCTGGACCGCGCGCTGGCCGAGGATCCGCAGCACGTCGTGCGGGTTGGTGGCACCGAAGGTGAGCTTCTGGCCCACCTCGACGTGGTCACCCTCACGCACCATGACCTTGGCGCGCTTCGAGATCGGGAACGCCGTCTCGTCGCTGCCGTCGTCCGGGGTGATGACGATCTTCTTGGTCTTCTCGGTCTCCTCGATACGGACGCGGCCGGCCGCCTCCGAGATCGGGGCGACACCCTTGGGCGTACGAGCCTCGAAGAGCTCGACGACACGGGGCAGACCCTGGGTGATGTCGTCACCGGCCACACCACCGGTGTGGAAGGTACGCATCGTCAGCTGGGTACCGGGCTCACCGATGGACTGGGCGGCGATGATGCCGACCGCCTCACCGATGTCGACCAGCTTGCCGGTGGCCAGCGAACGGCCGTAGCACATGGCGCAGGTGCCGACGGCGGACTCGCAGGTCAGGACCGAGCGGGTCTTGACCTCCTCGACGCCGTGCCGGACCAGCTCGTCGATGAGCACGTCACCGAGGTCGGTGTTGGCCGGGGCCAGCACACGTCCGTCGATGGTGATGTCCTCGGCCAGCGCACGGGCGTACACCGACGTCTCGACGTTCTCGGTCTTGCGCAGCACACCGGCTTCGTCGCGCTCGGCGATCGCCAGCTTGAGGCCACGGTCGGTGCCGCAGTCCTCCTCGCGGATGATGACGTCCTGCGAGACGTCCACCAGACGACGGGTGAGGTAACCCGAGTCGGCGGTACGCAGGGCGGTGTCCGCGAGACCCTTACGGGCACCGTGGGTGGAGATGAAGTACTCCAGCACGGACAGGCCCTCACGGAAGGACGCCTTGATCGGACGCGGGATCGTCTCGTTCTTCGCGTTCGACACCAGACCACGCATACCGGCGATCTGTCGCATCTGCATCATGTTTCCTCGGGCACCCGAGTCAACCATCATGAAGATGGGGTTCGTCTTGGGGAAGTTCGCGTTCATCGCCTCGGCAACCTCGTTGGTCGCCTTGGTCCAGATCGCGATGAGCTCCTGCGTGCGCTCGTCCTTGGTGATCAGACCGCGCTCGTACTGCTTCTGGACCTTCTCGTCCAGCTCCTCGTAGCCCCTGACGATGGCCTTCTTGGCCTCGGGCACGACGACGTCGGAGATGGCCACGGTGACACCGGAGCGCGTGCCCCAGTAGAAGCCGGCCGCCTTCAGGTTGTCGAGCGTCGCCGCCACGATGACCTTGGGGTAGCGCTCAGCGAGGTCGTTGACGATCTCGCCGAGCTGCTTCTTGCCCACCGAGTAGTCGACGAACGGGTAGTCCTCGGGCAGCAGCTCGTTGAAGAGCGCGCGGCCCAGGGTGGTACGCAGGCGGAAGGTGTCCCCCTGCTGCCACTCGGGCTCGTTCTCGTCGCGGGCCGGCGGGGTCCAGCCGCGCGGCGGGATGGTGCCCACCGGGAAGCGGATGTCGATCGCCGACTGCAGCGCGAGCTCGCCGTTGTCGAACGCCATGGTCGCCTCGGCCGTGGAGCCGAACGCACGGCCCTCGCCCTTGACGTCACGCAGTTCACCGTCGGTGGTGAGGAAGAACAGACCGAGGACCATGTCCTGGGTCGGCATCGTCACCGGACGGCCGTCGGCGGGCTTGAGGATGTTGTTCGAGGACAGCATCAGGATGCGGGCCTCGGCCTGCGCCTCCGCGGAGAGCGGCAGGTGGACGGCCATCTGGTCACCGTCGAAGTCCGCGTTGAACGCGGTGCAGACGAGCGGGTGGATCTGGATGGCCTTGCCCTCGACGAGCTGCGGCTCGAAGGCCTGGATGCCGAGGCGGTGCAGCGTGGGCGCACGGTTCAGGAGAACCGGGTGCTCCGCGATGACCTCTTCCAGAACGTCGTAGACGACGGTCCGGCCGCGCTCGACCATCCTCTTCGCGCTCTTGATGTTCTGAGCGTGATTGAGGTCGACGAGCCGCTTCATCACGAACGGCTTGAAGAGCTCCAGCGCCATCGCCTTCGGCAGACCGCACTGGTGCAGCTTCAGCTGCGGACCGACGACGATCACGGAACGCGCGGAGTAGTCCACACGCTTGCCGAGCAGGTTCTGACGGAAACGACCCTGCTTGCCCTTGAGCATGTCGCTCAGGGACTTCAGCGGGCGGTTACCGGGACCGGTGACCGGACGGCCACGACGGCCGTTGTCGAACAGCGCGTCGACGGCCTCCTGGAGCATGCGCTTCTCGTTGTTCACGATGATCTCGGGAGCACCGAGGTCGAGAAGCCGCTTCAGACGGTTGTTCCGGTTGATCACACGGCGGTACAGGTCGTTCAGGTCGGAGGTCGCGAAGCGGCCACCGTCCAGCTGCACCATCGGGCGAAGGTCCGGCGGGATGACCGGGACGCAGTCGAGAACCATGCCCTTGGGGCTGTTGGAGGTCTGCAGGAAGGCAGACACGACCTTCAGCCGCTTCAGCGCACGGGTCTTCTTCTGGCCCTTGCCGGTACGGATGATCTCGCGAAGCCGCTCGGCCTCTTCGTCCAGGTCGAACGACTCCAGGCGCTTCTGCAGAGCAGCCGCACCCATCGAGCCGTCGAAGTAGGTCCCGAAGCGGTCGCGCAGCTCGCGGTAGAGCAGCTCGTCGCCCTCCAGGTCCTGGACCTTGAGGTTCTTGAACCGGGTCCACACCTCGTCGAGCCGGTCGATCTCGCGCTGCGAACGGTCCCGCAGCTGCTTCATCTCCCGCTCGGCACCTTCGCGCACCTTGCGGCGTACGTCGGCCTTGGCGCCCTCGGCCTCCAGCTCGGCCAGGTCGCTTTCCAGCTTCTTGGCGCGGGCTTCGAGGTCGGAGTCACGGCGGTTCTCGACCTGCTGCCGCTCGACGGAGACATGCGCCTCCAGGGAGGGCAGGTCACGCGTACGACGCTCGTCGTCGACGTACGTGATCATGTACGCCGCGAAGTAGATGACCTTCTCGAGGTCCTTCGGGGCGAGGTCGAGCAGGTAGCCAAGACGCGACGGAACGCCCTTGAAGTACCAGATGTGGGTGACGGGAGCGGCGAGCTCGATGTGGCCCATCCGCTCACGACGCACCTTGGCGCGAGTGACCTCGACGCCACAGCGCTCACAGATGATGCCCTTGAAGCGGACGCGCTTGTACTTGCCGCAGTAGCACTCCCAGTCCCGGGTCGGACCGAAGATCTTCTCGCAGAAGAGTCCGTCCTTTTCGGGCTTGAGCGTGCGGTAGTTGATCGTCTCGGGCTTCTTGACCTCGCCGTGGCTCCACTGACGGATGTCGTCAGCGGTGGCCAGACCGATCCGGAGCTCGTCGAAGAAGTTGACGTCGAGCACTATGCGTCAATCCCTCTCAGGGTTGTAAGTCATGGGGTCTGATACGGGGGTCCTGGGGCCGGAGGCCTTCGTCACGAAGGCCTCCGAACTCCCGTCAGACCTCTTCGACGCTGCTCGGCTCACGCCGGGACAGGTCGATGCCGAGTTCCTCCGCCGCGCGGAAGACGTCCTCGTCGGTGTCACGCATTTCGATGGACATACCGTCACTGGACAGCACCTCCACGTTGAGGCAGAGAGACTGCATCTCCTTGATGAGCACCTTGAAGGACTCGGGGATGCCGGGCTCGGGGATGTTCTCGCCCTTGACGATGGCCTCGTAGACCTTCACGCGGCCGGTCACGTCGTCGGACTTGATGGTCAGCAGCTCCTGGAGGGCGTACGCGGCGCCGTATGCCTCCAGCGCCCACACCTCCATCTCACCGAATCGCTGGCCACCGAACTGGGCCTTACCACCCAGCGGCTGCTGGGTGATCATCGAGTACGGGCCGGTCGAACGGGCGTGGAGCTTGTCGTCGACCAGGTGGTGGAGCTTGAGGATGTACATGTAGCCGACGGAGACGGGCTCCGGGAACGGCTCTCCGGAGCGGCCGTCGAACAGCGGCGCCTTACCGGTCGGGAGCACCATGCGCGATCCGTCGCGGTTCGGGATCGTGTGGTTCAGCAGACCGGCCAGCTCGTCCTCACGCGCACCGTCGAAGACGGGGGTGGCGACGTTGGTGCCGGGGGCGACGACGTCGGCCTCGATGGCCTGGAGTCGCTGCGCCCAGTCGTCCGCGAGGCCGGAGACGTCCCAGCCGCGACTGGCGAGCCAGCCGAGGTGGATCTCCAGCACCTGTCCCGGGTTCATTCGGGACGGCACACCCAGCGGGTTGAGGATGATGTCGACCGGAGTTCCGTCCTCGAGGAACGGCATGTCCTCGATCGGAAGGATCTTCGAAATAACACCCTTGTTGCCGTGGCGGCCGGCGAGCTTGTCACCGTCCGTGATCTTGCGCTTCTGCGCCACGTAGACCCGAACCAGCTGGTTCACGCCCGGCGGCAGCTCGTCGCCCTCCTCACGGTCGAAGACGCGGACGCCGATGACCTTGCCGATCTCACCGTGCGGCACCTTCAGCGAGGTGTCGCGCACCTCGCGCGCCTTCTCACCGAAGATCGCGCGGAGCAGGCGCTCCTCGGGGGTCAGCTCGGTCTCACCCTTGGGCGTGACCTTGCCGACGAGGATGTCGCCGGCGACGACCTCGGCACCGATGCGGATGATGCCGCGCTCGTCGAGGTCGGCGAGGACCTCCTCGGAGACGTTCGGGATGTCCCGGGTGATCTCCTCGGGGCCGAGCTTGGTGTCACGGGCGTCGACCTCGTGCTCCTCGATGTGGATCGAGGAGAGGACGTCGTCCTGCACGAGGCGCTGCGACAGGATGATCGCGTCCTCGTAGTTGTGACCCTCCCACGGCATGAAGGCGACGAGCAGGTTCTTGCCCAGCGCCATCTCGCCTTCCTGGGTGGCCGGACCGTCGGCGAGCACCTGGTGCTCGACGACCCGGTCGCCCTCGTTGACGACAACCTTCTGGTTGACCGAGGTGCCCTGGTTGGAGCGCGAGAACTTCGCGATGCGGTACGTGGTGTACGTGCCGTCGTCGTTGGCGACGGTGACGTAGTCCGCGGAGACCTCCTGGACCACACCCGCCTTCTCGGCCTTGATGACGTCGCCGGCGTCGACGGCGCAGCGGTACTCCATGCCCGTACCGACGAGGGGAGCCTCGGCGGTGATCAGCGGCACGGCCTGGCGCATCATGTTCGCGCCCATGAGGGCACGGTTGGCGTCGTCGTGCTCCAGGAAGGGGATCATCGCGGTCGCGACGGACACCATCTGGCGCGGGGAGACGTCCATGTAGTCGACGTCGTCGCCGGGGATGTAGTCGATCTCGCCGCCACGGCGGCGGACGAGAACGCGGGACTCCTCGAAGCGCATGTCCTCGGAGAGGATCGCGTTCGCCTGGGCGATCACGAACCGGTCCTCTTCGTCGGCCGTGAGGTAGTCGACGTCGTCGGTGACGACACCCGCGACGACCTTGCGGTACGGGGTCTCGACGAAGCCGAAGGCGTTGACCCTGCCGTAGGAGGCGAGCGAGCCGATCAGACCGATGTTCGGGCCTTCAGGGGTCTCGATCGGACACATGCGGCCGTAGTGCGAGGGGTGCACGTCACGGACCTCGAAGCCGGCCCGCTCACGGGAGAGACCACCCGGGCCAAGCGCCGACAGACGGCGCTTGTGGGTGAGACCCGACAGCGGGTTGTTCTGGTCCATGAACTGCGACAGCTGGCTGGTGCCGAAGAACTCCTTGATGGAGGCGACGACCGGCCGGATGTTGATCAGGGTCTGCGGCGTGATCGCCTCGACGTCCTGAGTCGTCATGCGCTCGCGGACGACACGCTCCATACGCGCCAGACCCGTACGGACCTGGTTCTGGATGAGCTCGCCGACGTTGCGCAGACGACGGTTGCCGAAGTGGTCGATGTCGTCGGTCTCGACGACGATCGTCGTGCCGTTGTCGCCAACGGTCTCGGTCTCACCGGCGTGCAGCTTCACCAGGTACTTGATCGTCGAGATGATGTCCTCGACGGTCAGCACACCGGCGTTCAGCGGGGCCTCGCCACCCAGCTTCTTGTTGACCTTGTAACGGCCGACCTTGGCGAGGTCGTAACGCTTCGGGTTGAAGTAGAGGTTCTCCAGAAGCGTCTGCGCGGCCTCACGGGTCGGCGGCTCGCCGGGACGGAGCTTGCGGTAGATGTCGAGCAGCGCGTCGTCCTGGCCCTGGGTGTGGTCCTTCTCCAGGGTGGCGCGCATCGACTCGTACTCGCCGAACTCCTCGAGGATCTGCTCGGTCGTCCAGCCGAGAGCCTTGAGGAGGACGGTGACGGACTGCTTGCGCTTGCGGTCGATGCGGACACCGACCATGTCGCGCTTGTCGATCTCCATCTCCAGCCAGGCACCCCGGGAGGGGATCACCTTGGACGCGAAGATGTCCTTGTCGGACGTCTTGTCGATGGAGGAGTCGAAGTAGACACCCGGCGATCGGACCAGCTGCGACACGACGACACGCTCGGTGCCGTTGATGACGAAGGTGCCCTTGTTCGTCATGAGCGGGAAGTCGCCCATGAAGACCGTCTGGGACTTGATCTCGCCGGTCTCGTTGTTGGTGAACTCGGCCGTGACGAAGAGGGGCGCGGAGTACGTGAAGTCACGGTCCTTGCACTCGTCGATCGAGTTCTTCGGAGGCTCGAAGCGGTGGTCGCGGAACGTCAGGGACATCGACCCGGAGAAGTCCTCGATCGGGGAGATCTCCTCGAAGATCTCCTCCAGACCCGACTTGGTGGGGACGTCCTGTCCGCTGTCGAGAGCCGCCTCGACGCGAGCCTTCCATGCGGCGTTACCGAGCAACCAGTCGAAGCTCTCGGTTTGCAGCGCAAGAAGGTTCGGAACCTCGAGGGGCTCCTTGATCTTTGCAAAAGAGATGCGCAGCGGGGCAGTGCTGGCGCCATGGTTCGTATTCGCGGAGGCAGTGCGCGAGGCGGCCAAGAGGGGGTCCTTCCGAGGGCTCGGACTCACTACGCGCGTACCGGCCCCCCACAGGGGCACAGAGACGGGCATTCCACGACCAGCCGGAAAAGGCCAGGTCGGAGAAGGTCCGATCGTCGGTGCTCAAGCGAGGGCATGCCCCTGGTGACGGGCAGGAGGCAGCTAACAGGCAGCGCAAAGGGTCAGTGTAGCCACTAGGCTCACTGATGTCCAGTGCGGGTTTTTGAAGACCCTCGTTGCTCTCAACCCCTGCTGCAAGCCACGCCTCGATGCCACATCGATACTGCCCTCTTCGCCACCGATCCAACCTCGGATTCGGATCCT
Source organism: Streptomyces sp. NBC_01390 (assembly GCF_045040105.1). NCBI lineage: Bacteria > Bacillati > Actinomycetota > Actinomycetes > Kitasatosporales > Streptomycetaceae > Streptomyces > Streptomyces sp. NBC_01390. The sequence continues at coordinate 4,925,067 of NZ_CP109551.1, forward strand.
TGTGACGACGCGTCCTGAGAATTGCGCGCCCCGTGCGGTTCGTCAAGGCCTCCAAGCCCGAACCCGGTGCTGCCATCGTCACGTGCGGCACAGCATCAGGGGCGTTCGGAGGCAGGACGAAGATCACCTTACTCGCCGTCACCGAGCCTGCAAGGCAGCCACGACCCGACCCCTCGAACGCCGAAGAGCGACCACCCAGATGGATGATCGCTCTTCACTGCGTCAGCGTTACAGGGCTATGAGAAGCCCTGTGTCACCGCGAGTCGAGTTACTTGACCTCGACGCCGGCGCCGGCGGCCTTGAGGGACTCGGCAGCCTTCTCGGCGGCCTCCTTGGTGACCTTCTCGAGAACGGGCTTCGGGGCGCCGTCCACGAGGTCCTTGGCCTCCTTGAGACCCAGGGAGGTCAGCTCACGCACGACCTTGATGACCTGGATCTTCTTCTCGCCGGCACCGGTGAGGATGACGTCGAACTCGTCCTGCTCCTCGGCAACCTCAGCGGCGGCGGCGGGGCCGGCCGGGGCAGCGGCGACCGCGGCGGCGGCGGTGACGTCGAACTTCTCCTCGAAGGCCTTGACGAACTCGGAGAGCTCGATGAGGGTGAGGGTCTCGAACTGCGCGAGCAGCTCTTCCTGGGACAGCTTCGTCGCCATGATGGGCGATCCTTCCAGTCAATTCGGCAGGTGCCGATGTAAGTGTCGGCGGGCGTACATTCGGCCCGCGTCGACCACCGCGTCAGGCGGCGGTCAAAGTGCGAGCCGAATTACTCGGCACCGCCCTGCTCGGCGAGCTTGACGCGAAGCGCTTCCGCGGTGCGGACGAACTTCGACGGCAGCGCCTGGAGGAGCGAGGCAGTCTGAGACTGCTTGCCCTTGAAGGCACCGGCCAGCTTGCTGAGCAGAACCTCGCGGGACTCGAGGTCCGCAAGCTTCTTGATCTCGTCGGCGGACAGCGCCTTACCGTCAAGGACACCGCCCTTGATGACGAGGTTCGGGTTGTCCTTGGCGAAGTCACGAAGACCCTTCGCCGACGTCACCGGGTCACCGGTGATGAAGGCAACCGCCGTCGGACCGTTGAACAGGTCGTCGAGCGTCGAGATCCCGGCCTCGTTGGCCGCGATCTTGGTCAGCGTGTTCTTCACCACGGCGTACTGGGCGTCTTCACCGAGCGAACGACGCAGCGTCTTGAGCTGCGCCACGGTGAGACCCCGGTACTCGGTCAGCACTGCGGCGTTCGAGCTACGGAACTGGTCCGCGAGCTCGGCTACCGCGGCAGCCTTGTCGGGCCTTGCCATAAGCGTGGCCTCCTTCCGGGTGATGAGGACCGCTCAAAAGGAGACTGGGAAAACGAAACGCCCCGGCGCAGGCGCACGGGGCGTGAGCTCGACCAACCGGAATCCGTGAGCGGAGTCCGTCCGGGAGCACTTCCACAGTCACCTACGCGGGTCGTCCGCAATTCAGCGGATCCTTCGGTCACCGAGCCCTCTTACGAGGACAAGGCAACGACCAGCGGTCTTTGGCTTCTGGACGAGAGTACGTGAGGGCGTCCCCGTCAAGCAAATCCGCCCCCCTGCAAGGGGCCGCGCCCTGCAAGGGGCGCGGGGAACTGCGCGACCAGCCCCCCACAGACCCGCAGTGAACGCACTACCGAAAGGCGCTCAGCCGTCCTGCGCACCCTTCATCATCTCCGCCAGGTCCGCGACATCCTCCGCAGCCGGCGCAGCAATACTCACCGGCTTGTTGAAGTCGTCGAAGGTGATCGTCATGTCGAGGGGGCCCTTGTCGGCCGCGCCGCGCATCCGGAACTGCTTGGTGATGTCACCCTCGCCGATCCACATGTCCATCGTGAACTTGTCGATCCCCAGCTTCTCGTACTGCTCAAGGCTCTTCTCGCGCTGCTCGCGCGTCACCTTGCTCTGGGACTTGAGGGAGGCCCGGAACTGGTCGAGGGTGACCGTGCCCTGGTAGTGGGTGGTCTTCACCCCGTCCACGGTCTCCTCCCCGACCTCTTTCACGTCCTTGGAGCCGGTGAGGAAGGTGGACTCCTGCGCGGGGTTCTTGTCGGCCTGCCCGGCCGCCCCGAGGGACTCACCGGCGGCGCCCAACGCTTTCATGTCGAACTTGATCCAGCTCTTGCCGTCCATCTCCTTGGCGGCGGCAGCGCCCCCGCCTATGAACATCGCCTTGTCGACGAGACGGATCTCGGCGGTGCCGTCGGCGCCCTTGTCGGGAGCGGTGATCTTCATGCTCATCGCGACGTCGGGCTTGAGGCGCATCTTGGCGTCGGCCTGGACGCGGCCCTCCCCGGGCACCTTGCCGGTCATCCGGTAGCTGAGGGAGGTGATGTCCTCCACGTTCTTCGCCGCCTTGGCGACAGCCGCTGCCGGCGTCATCTTCGGCGACTCCTCCGACGCGCCCTTGGAACAGGCGACAGCGCCGGTACCGAGAAGCAGCACTGCGAGGCCTACACGTCCCGCACGCACAGCAGAAGCACCCATGATTCCCCCCAAGGAACATTGTGAACACACGGTCGATTCACAGAAACGAACGTGAGCCTAACCCGGTGGGGCGGACGAGGCCTCCGAATTCCCCAACAGGTCCTTGAAGTCCACGGTGTCCCCGCCCCCCGGCGCCGCGACCGCGGCCTTCACTCCGTACGCGCTGTAGTACGCCGTCGACGACATCCGCCCGCTCGCCAGTTCGCCCCGCTCGACCTTCTTGACCAGCAGGTTCTGGTCGTTGACCCAGATGTCGACCGTCTCGGTGGTGACGCCGGCCTGGACGAGCTGGTCCTTGAGGGCCGAGTCGGCGAGGGCGGCCACCTCGACCGTGCCCGAGTACCGCGTCGTACGTTCGCCACGCACCGTCTCCGTCCCCGCCCCGCGGACGTCACCGGAGGCGAGCAACAGCTTGACCGGCTGGACGGGTGCGGTGTTGTGCAGCTGGTCCTTCAGATACGTCCCCGAGCCGCCCGGCAGGTCCGCCAGGTCGTCGTAGGCGTACCTGATCCAGTGCTTGCCGTGCATCTGGGCGGCGAACTTGTCGCCGACCTTGGCGTAGTAGGCGTCGGGCAGCAGCCTGGCCTCCATGGACGAGCTGTTGAGCGCCCGCATGGACTCGGCCAGCTCTCCACCGGTGTAGGTGATGCTGAGCCTGCCGACCGGCTCGCCGGCCCAGCCGAGGACGCCGGCCGTCCGCATGGAGAGCAGGTCGCCCATGACGGAGGAGGAGCTGACCCGGGCGGAGCCGGCCCGGTCGGTGGCCTTCTCCACGGCGTCCAGCGCGGCGGCCGTACGGGCGTCGAGGCGGCTCGCGCCCGGTGTCGGCTCGGCACCCTCGTCGTCGTCGGATCCCCCCGAGAAACTGCACGCCGACATCGCCACGCCCGCCACGACCAGCGCGGCGGTCACCGCGACCGGCCGGCCTACTCGCCGCAGGCCCCGTATGCCCCGTACGCCGCTGTCCCTCATCCGGTCCCCCACCCCTCGTGCACCCCGTGATCTTCACGCTAACCCTTCGGTACGACAACGGGCCCCGCACCTCGAAAGGTTGCGGGGCCCGTCGTACGAACGCGAACGCGCGGCTGCCGGAGTGAGCGTTGGCTCAGACGGCGGCCGGGTCCTCCTCGACGAGGAGGTTGCGGGTGCGGTTGGGGTCGACCGGAATGCCGGGGCCGATCGTCGTGCTGACGGCGGCCTTCTTGATGTAGCGACCCTTGGCGGCGGACGGCTTCAGACGGAGGATCTCCTCCAGCGCGGCGCCGTAGTTCTCGACCAGCTTGTCGTCCTCGAAGGACGTCTTGCCGATGATGAAGTGCAGGTTCGAGTGCTTGTCGACGCGGAACTCGATCTTGCCACCCTTGATCTCGGTCACGGCCTTGGCCACGTCCGGGGTCACGGTGCCCGTCTTCGGGTTCGGCATCAGACCACGCGGGCCGAGGACGCGGCCGAGGCGGCCGACCTTGCCCATGAGGTCCGGGGTGGCGACGACGGCGTCGAAGTCCAGACGGCCCTTCGCCACCTCGTCGATCAGTTCGTCGGAGCCGACGATGTCGGCGCCCGCGGCGGTCGCGGCCTCGGCACGGTCACCGGTCGCGAAGACCAGGACCCGGGCGGTCTTACCGGTGCCGTGCGGGAGGTTCACGGTGCCACGGACCATCTGGTCGGCCTTGCGCGGGTCGACACCCAGGCGGAAGGCGACCTCGACGGTGCCGTCGAACTTGCTGGTGGAGGTCTCCTTGGCGAGACGGACGGCCTCGAGCGGGGCGTAGAGCTTGTCCCGGTCGACCTTGGCGTCCGCAGCGCGGAGAGACTTGCTGCGCTTGCTCACTACTGCTCCTGATGTTGTTCTGAGGAGTCGTGGTAACGGACCGAGCAGGCCCTGCCACGTACTGCTGAAGACTTACGGGGTGGGGCTCAGCCCTCGACCGTGATGCCCATCGAACGGGCGGTGCCAGCGATGATCTTCGACGCGGCGTCGAGGTCGTTGGCGTTCAGGTCGGGAAGCTTGGTCGTGGCGATCTCGCGGACCTGCGCCTGGGTGATCTTGGCGACCTTGGTCTTGTGCGGCTCGCCGGAGCCCTTCTCGACACCTGCGGCCTTGAGGATCATCTTCGCGGCCGGCGGCGTCTTGGTGATGAAGGTGAAGGAGCGGTCTTCGTAGACCGTGATCTCCACCGGGATCACCCAGCCACGCTGCGACTCGGTCGCGGCGTTGTAGGCCTTGCAGAACTCCATGATGTTGACGCCGTGCTGACCGAGCGCGGGGCCGACCGGCGGAGCGGGGTTAGCCGCACCGGCGTTGATCTGGAGCTTGATGAGCCCCGTGACCTTCTTCTTCTTGGGAGGCATTCCGGGTCCTCTATCTTCGTTTTTCTTCGGTCTTCGCTGTGCCCGACAGAAACCGGGCAACCGCACCACGATAAGGGACATCGTGGCGAGGCGTGAAACCGAGCAGGTCAGGCCAGCTCCGAGAGCCGACCTGACCTGGACGGAAGCTATGTGGCGTACTAGTTCTTCTGGATCTGGTCGAACGACAGCTCGACCGGGGTCTCGCGGCCGAAGATCTCGACGAGGCCCTTGACCTTCTTCGAGTCGGCGTTGATCTCGTTGATCGTCGCCTGCAGCGTCGCGAACGGGCCGTCGGTGACGGTGACCGAGTCGCCGACCTCGAAGTCCAGCACCTGGACCTCGAGCTTGCGGGCCGGAGCCGGCCTGCCCTCGGCCTCGGCGAGCTCACGGGCGGCCTTCTCCTCGGCCTCCGGAGCGAGCATCTTGACGATCTCGTCCAGGGTCAGCGGGTACGGGTCGTACGCGTTGCCCACGAAGCCGGTGACACCGGGGGTGTTGCGGACGACGCCCCAGGACTCGTTCGTCAGGTCCATGCGGACGAGAACGTACCCGGGAAGCTTGTTCTGACGGACCGTCTTGCGCTCGCCGTTCTTGATCTGCGCGACCTCTTCCTGCGGCACCTCGGCCGCGAAGATGAAGTCCTCGACGTTCAGAGAAACGGCACGCTGTTCGAGGTTGGTCTTCACACGGTTCTCGTAACCGGCGTACGTGTGGATGACGTACCACTCACCGGGGAGCGTGCGCAGTTCCTCGCGGAGGGCCTCGACGGGGTCGACGGGCTCGGCGGCCTCTTCTTCGGCTTCCTCGACCTCGGCGTCAGCCTCGGCTTCGACGTCGTCCTCGACGAGTTCTTCGTCCTCGTCGGTGTCGGCGTCGGCCTCGACCACATCGCCGTCCTCATCCTCATCGTCCTCGATGTGGATGGCGTCTTCCTCGGCGGGCTCTCCCACGGCGGCGTCCGCAGCGTCGACCTCGTCCTCGACCTCGTCAACGCCCTCGACGATGTCGAGCTCGTCATCGACGGACTCGTCCGGCACGATGGCGTCGTTCAGGTTCGGGTCAGACACGGTGGCTGCTTCTTCCTGGATACATGTGGGTGGAACATGCGAAAGGGGCGCCGCACCCGGCGCCCTTCGCTCTTGGCTCAGCCGAAGACGTACTTGGCGGCTTTGTTGAGTCCAAAGTCAATCACAGTCACCAGGCCGATCATGACGATCACAAAGACGATCACCACGCTCGTGTACGTCGTCAGCTGGTTACGCGTCGGCCAGACGACCTTGCGGAGCTCCGCGACGATCTGACGGTAGAAAACCGCGAGACGCTTCAGCGGGCCCTTCTTGGCGCGCTTACCGCCCTTACGAGTCTTCTTGTCCGACTCGGGCGCCTCATCCTGGGCATCAGGCATATCGATGGAGCCCACGGCATCCGCCATTCGTCCTCACCTGTTCCCGGGTCGTGGCCGTGCCGCGCCCGGTCCGAGCCGCACGGCGGTGCATTGCAGTACGTACATGCGCACACAGCCTGGTGACAGCCGTGTGTAGCAGGGCCGGAGGGACTTGAACCCCCAACCGCTGGTTTTGGAGACCAGTGCTCTACCAATTGAGCTACGACCCTTTGTGGTTACTCCAACGTACCGTACTCGTCCGGATGCTCGGTGTGCACCGGATAAGCGCGGGCCGCTGAAGGCCAACGAGGTGAGAGTGTACGTGCTCCGGAGCCGGTCGTCGAACAGAAAGCGGCCGCTGGACCGTTGTCGACGGAAGATCGCCCAGCCCAGGCGCCGGATCCGGACGCTTGTTCAGCCGTCCGTCGGCAGGGTGCCCGTCCGACGCCCTTCCCGCGGTCCGGTCTGACCAATGGGTGAAACCCGTGTGCCGGGGACGTTTCCGGTCTGAAACGATGGGCCCCATGAGCGCTGCAACCCCTTCCACCGCGCGCCGGGTCTCCGCCCGAGTCGGCGCGATCTCCGAGTCCGCCACCCTCGCCGTGGACGCCAAGGCCAAGGCCCTGAAGGCCGCCGGGCGCCCGGTGATCGGCTTCGGCGCCGGTGAGCCGGACTTCCCCACCCCGGACTACATCGTCCAGGCCGCCATCGAGGCCTGCTCCAACCCGAAGTACCACCGCTACACGCCCGCCGGCGGTCTGCCCGAGCTGAAGGCCGCGATCGTCGCCAAGACGCTCCGCGACTCGAACTACGAGGTGGACGCCTCCCAGGTCCTGGTGACCAACGGCGGCAAGCAGGCCATCTACGAGGCGTTCGCCGCGATCCTCGACCCGGGCGACGAGGTCATCGTCCCGGCCCCGTACTGGACCACGTACCCGGAGTCCATCCGTCTCGCCGGCGGTGTCCCGGTCGAGGTCGTCGCGGACGAGACCACCGGCTACCGGGTCAGCGTGGAGCAGCTGGAGGCGGCCCGCACCGAGCGGACGAAGGTCGTCCTGTTCGTCTCCCCGTCCAACCCGACCGGCGCGGTCTACAGCCCCGAGGACACCGAGGCGATCGGCCGCTGGGCCGTGGAGCACGGCCTGTGGGTGCTGACGGACGAGATCTACGAGCACCTCGTCTACGGCGACGCGAAGTTCACCTCGCTGCCCGCGATCCTCCCCGAGCTGCGCGACAAGTGCATCGTGGTCAACGGCGTCGCGAAGACGTACGCCATGACGGGCTGGCGGGTCGGCTGGATCATCGGCCCGAAGGACGTCGTCAAGGCCGCGACCAACCTCCAGTCGCACGCCACGTCCAACGTGTCGAACGTGGCGCAGATCGCCGCCCTCGCCGCCGTCTCGGGGAACCTGGACGCCGTCGCGGAGATGCGTGTGGCCTTCGACCGCCGCCGCCACACGATCGTGCGCATGCTCAACGAGATCGACGGCGTGGTCTGCCCGGAGCCCGAGGGCGCCTTCTACGTCTACCCGTCGGTGAAGGCGCTGCTGGGCAAGGAGATCCGCGGCAAGCGCCCGCAGGACTCGGTCGAGCTGGCCGCCCTGATCCTGGACGAGGTCGAGGTGGCCGTCGTCCCCGGTGAGGCGTTCGGCACACCGGGCTACCTGCGCCTGTCGTACGCGCTGGGCGACGAGGACCTCGTCGAGGGCATCAGCCGCGTACAGAAGCTGCTGGCCGAGGCGAAGGACTGACCCCTGCGACACCAAGAGGCCGCTTCCCGAAGGGAAGCGGCCTCTTTCGTCTCTCAGTGCGAGCAAGACCACGTTCAGGGAAAGCGCTACCGATACGAGCCGGACGTACGGCAGGATCCGAGAATGGAGCACGTACGTGATGTCTCTGAACTGCCGAAAGCCCATCTGCATCTGCACTTCACCGGGTCGATGCGGTCAGCGACCCTGCTGGAACTGGCCGACAAGTACGGTGTGCGGCTGCCCGAGGCGCTGACCGACGCTCTCACCAGTGGCGAGCCGCCGAAACTCAGGGCGACCGACGAGCGGGGCTGGTTCCGTTTCCAGCGCCTGTACGACGCGGCCCGGTCCTGTCTGCGGGAGCCCGAGGACATCCAGCGGCTGGTCCGCGAGGCCGCCGAGGAGGATGCGAAGGACGGCTCCGGCTGGCTGGAGATCCAGGTCGACCCGACGTCGTACGCCCCCCGTCTGGGCGGTCTCATCCCGGCGCTGGAGATCATCCTGGACGCGGTGGAGACGGCCGGCCGGGAGACCGGGATCGGGATGCGGGTCCTGGTGGCCGCGAACCGTATGAAGCACCCTCTGGACGCACGCACGCTGGCCCGCCTGGCCGTGCGGTACGCGGACCGGGGGGTGGTGGGCTTCGGGCTCTCCAACGACGAACGGCGGGGTATGGCCCGGGACTTCGACCGGGCCTTTGCCATCGCGCGTGAGGGCGGTCTGCTGTCGGCCCCGCACGGCGGTGAGCTGACGGGCCCGTCGTCGGTCCGCGACTGTCTGGACGACCTGCACGCGTCCCGGATCGGTCACGGTGTGCGGGCTGCCGAGGACCCACGCCTGTTGAAGCGCCTCGCGGACCGTCAGATCACGTGCGAGGTGTGCCCGGCCTCGAACGTCGCCCTGGGGGTGTACGAGAAGCCCGAGGACGTGCCGCTGCGCAAGCTCTTCGAGGCGGGTGTCCCGCTGGCGCTGGGCGCCGACGACCCGCTCCTCTTCGGTTCCCGTCTGGCCGCCCAGTACGAGATCGCCCGCGAGTACCACGCCTTCACGGACGCGGAACTGGCCGAACTGGCCCGGCAGTCGGTGCGGGGTTCGGCGGCGCCGGAGGACGTGCGGGCGAAGCTGCTGGCGGGGATCGACGACTGGCTGGCCGCCTGAGCGGTCTCGGCCGGTTGCCTCAGAGGCTGACGCCGACCGTCACCGGTTCGTTGACCAGGGTGACCCCGAAGGCGTCCTGGACACCGGCGACGACCTCGCGGGCGAGGGCGAGCAGGTCCTCCGTGGTGGCCCGGCCGCGGTTGGTGAGGGCCAGGGTGTGCTTGGTGGAGATCCGGGCGGGGCCGGTGCCGTACCCCTTGGTGAAGCCGGCCTTGTCGATCAGCCAGGCCGCCGAGGTCTTGGTGCGGCCCTCTCCGGCCGGATAGGCGGGCGGTACGGCATCGGCGCCGAGCCGCTGCGCCACGCGCGCGTGGAACGCGGCGAACTCGGCGTCGTCAAGGATCGGGTTGGTGAAGAAGGACCCGGCGGACCAGGTGTCGTGGTCCTCGGGGTCCAGGACCATGCCCTTGCCCGCGCGCAGTTTCAGCACGGTTTCGCGGGCCGCGTCCAGCGGCACCCGGTCGCCGGGCTCGACACCGAGGGCGCGGGCCGTCTCGGCGTACTTCAGAGGCGCCGACAGCCCGTCCGCGTCCTCCAGGGCGAAGCGGACGCGCAGGACGACATGTCGCTCGGGGTCGGCCTTGAAGCGGCTGTGGCGGTACGAGAAGTCGCACTCGGCGCCGGCAAGGGTGACCGTCTCGCGGGTGATCCGGTCGTAGGCGACGACCTCGGTGATCGTCGAGGACACCTCCTGCCCATACGCCCCCACGTTCTGGATGGGCGTCGCCCCCGCGGAGCCGGGGATCCCGGCGAGGCACTCGATCCCGGCGAGGCCGGCCTCGACCGTGCGTGCGACGGCGTCGCTCCACACCTCGCCGGCGGCCAGCTCCACGCCCGTGCCGTCGAGGTCGACTCCGGTCGTGGCGATCCGCAGAGCCGTCCCCGCGAACCCCTTGTCGCCGATGACCAGGTTCGAGCCACCGCCGATGACCAGCAGCGGGGTCCCGGAGTCGTCGGCCTCGCGGACGGCGGCGATCACCTCGGCGTCGGTCGTCGCCGTGATCAGCCGGTCCGCGGGACCGCCGAGCCGGAAGGTGGTCAGCGGGGCGAGGGGAGCGTCGTGGATTTCCTGCACGCGCCAAGACTACGAGACCCCACTGACAGCCCCGGCCGGCAACGCGACGGCACGACGACAAGCAGCACGCGCGCGTACGGCCCCGCCGGTGAGGATCGGGGCCGTACGCGCGCGTGCGGTGGTCCTACGGGGTTCAGTGGGCGGCCGTCTCCAGCACCGGCGCCGGCTCCGCGGACTCCGTCACCGCGGCGGGGCGGCGGGCGGCCGGGATCAGCAGGGCCGCGAGGCCGGCGAGGGCGACCACCGCCGAGCCGACCACCAAGGCGGGCCGGAGACCGTCGACGAAGGTCTGGCCGCTCTCGTAGCCGCCCTGCGCCGCGAAGATCGATCCCATGACGGCGATTCCGAGGGCGCCGCCGACCTCGCGCAGGGCGTTGTTGGCGCCGGAGGCGATGCCCTGTTCGCTCGGGCGGACGCCGGACATCACCAGGTTGGCGGCCGGGGCGAAGAACAGGGCCATGCCGATGCCGCTGATGATCAGGCCGGGCAGCTGGATGGCGTAGGAGGCGTCCGCGGTGACCACGAAGGCCAGGTAGCCGAGGCCGGCGGCCTGGAGGAAGAGGCCGGCGGCGACGACCGGCCGACCGCCGATCCGGTCGGAGAGGATGCCGGCGATCGGGGCGACGAGCATCGGCATACCGGTCCAGGGCAGCATCCGCAGGCCCGCCTCGGTGGGCGAGTAGCCGAGCACGCCCTGCATGTACTGGCTGAGCAGGAAGATCGACCCGAACATGCCGAGGAACATCAGCAGGGAGGCCGCGTTGATCCCGGCGAAGGCGCGGGAGCGGAAGAGCCGCATGGGCAGCATCGGGTTCTTCGCCCGGGTGCCGTGGACGACGAAGGCGACGAGGAGCGCGCCGCCCGTGAGCAGGCCGGTCAGGACGTAGGAGCTGGTCCAGCCGTCGGCCGGCCCGCGCACGAGCCCGTAGACGATGCCGAACAGACCGCCACTGGCCAGCAGGGTGCCGGTGATGTCGAGCGGGGCACCGGTGCCGTGCGACTCGGCGAGGCGCAGCCGGGCGAGCGGCAGCAGGGCGAGGCCCAGCGGCACGTTCAGCCAGAAGATCCAGTGCCAGGAGATGTGCTCGGTGAGGCTGCCTCCGATGAGCGGCCCGGAGGCCACTGCGAGCCCGTTGACGGCGCCCCAGATGCCGAACGCCATCCCGCGTTTGGCGGCCGGGACCGCTGCGGTGAGCAGGGTCAGCGTCAGCGGCATCATGATGGCCGCGCCGACGCCCTGGACCGCGCGGGCCGCGATCAGCGAGTCGATGCCGGGTGCCATGGCCGCGGCGGCGGAGGCGCCGGTGAAGACGGTGAGCCCGGCGAGGAAGAGCCGGCGCCGGCCGAAGCGGTCGCCGAGGGCCGCGCCGAACATCAGCAGGACGGCGAAGGTGAGCGTGTAGGCGCTCACGGTCCATTCCAGGTCGTCCAGCGCTCCCCCAAGGTCCTTGCGGATGGAGGGCAGCGCGGTGGTGACGACGAGGTTGTCGAGGGCCGCCATGAATCCGGCGACGCTGGTGATGACCAAGGCCCAGACGGCTCCGCCGCGTGTGCCCACCTTGCGCTGTTCGCTCTGTTGGCTCTGCTCGCTCTGCTTGCCCTGCCGCTGTGACATCGCTCCCCCTGGGGATGATCGCTACCGGTGATTTCGATGTTCGTTTAGTTATTGATCACTAACTTTGACGGTCATGCGAAAGCCACAGCCTCCGCTCGGGAACCCTCAGACTTCACCCTGCCTCTTGATCTGTGCCGACGGCCACATCCCGCCCCACACCCGATGCCCGGGCGGAAACCCCATGGCCGCAAGGGTGTTGATGAGCATCCCGTACGCCAGGAAGGTCGTCGTCTCCTCCCCGACGGGCACCTCGACAGCGTCCTGGAGCTTCATCCAGCCGGCCCGCACGGCCTCGCCGAACTCATGGTCACCCTCGGCCTCGGCGGCCGCGACGGCCACGTAGGTCTGCATCTGCATCTGCAGCCGCTCGGGGTGCTCACTGATCAACCGTGCGTACGCGTCCGCCATGGACTGCAGGGCCTGCTCACCCTCCAGCCCCTCGGCGGCCTCCTCCAGGACCCGGCACACATCGCTCATGCACCGCTGGGCGGCGGCGGCGAAGATCGCCTTCTTGCCCGGGAAGAGCCGGAAGAGGTACGGCTGCGAGACACCCACCCGCTTGGCGATCGCCTCGGTGGAGGTGCCGTAGTAGCCCCTCTGCGCGAACTCCGCGATCGCCGCACGAATGACGCTCTCACGTCGCTCTTCTGCGCTCATCCTGACCATACGACTAAGTTAGTGCTCAATCACTAACTACGTCAAGAGGTCCGTCCCCACCCTCCGCGCCCCCGGAACGGGCCCGGCGATGGGCGGCCACCCGCTCACGGGTCGCACAACGGCGCGAACAGTAGTGCCGTTCGGGCCCACGCCCCTGGGTGACGAACACGTTCTCGCAGCTCATCGACGCACAGACAGCTCCCGGCGGACGCTGGTACTCCCAGACGAGCACTGCCAGCGCGAGACAGGAGGAGCCGAGAAACCACTCCCCCCAGGGCCCGTCGTCGTCCCGGTCGACATGCGGATGCCAGGGCGCGCGGCCTTCGTGCGAGGTCAGCCGCAGCGGCCCGGCACGATCGAGCAGCAGCCGGTTCAACAGGCCGGCGGCCCGGTCCACGTCCCCGGCACCGAAGACCTCACGAAGGAGGAGCGCCGCCTCACGCATCTCGCCTACGTCATGGGCGGTGAGGTCGAGGGGGCCCGGCTCGCCGTGCGCCCGGAGCACGGCGCCGATCGCATCCGGGGACGCCGGACCACCGCTGGTCAGGGCGTTGACCAGGGCGGCGGCTCGGCGGGCGTTGGCCAGTACGGAGTGCCGAGTGGACCGGCCACCGGAGACGCCGGAGGCATCGGGGACATCGGAGGCGTCGGCAGGGGGCGAGACGGGAGCGGGCACGCCTGGAATGTAACGCATATTGCGGAGTTTTGAGTTACCTACCTAACGTCGCTGGGATGAAGAGGCTTTACGCGACCAGGCCGACAGCGGCGTATCTGGCCGGGGCGACGGCCGCCCGCACCGGGGACGAGATGTCGGGTCCGGCGCTGCTGCTGGCCGGGTACGCGATCACGGGGTCGGCCGCCGAGGCGTCGGCGCTGCTCGCGGGCATCACGATCGCGGCGGCGGTCGGCGGCCCGCCGGTAGGGGCGCTCCTGGACCGCGCGGTACGACCGGGCCGCCTGCTGGCCGTCGCGCTGGCCCTCTACGCGACCGGCCTGGTGACGGTCCTGGCCGTGCTGGGCCGGATGCCGCTGCCGTTCGTCGTCCTGGTCGCGGTGACCACGGGCCTCCTCGGACCGGCGCTGTCGGGCGGCTGGACGGCCCAGCTTCCCCGGGTGGCCCCGTCCGGGACCCTGCCCCGCGCGAACGCCCTCGACGCGATGACGTACGGCGTCGCCGGCCTCACCGGACCCGCGCTGGCCGGAGTGGCCGCACAGTTGTTTGGTCCGCCGACGGGGTTGGCAGTGTCCGTCGCGCTGATCGGGCTGGCGCTGCCGGTGGCGTGGGGGCTGCCGGCGGTCCCCGGATCAGCGGCGGCGACCGAGGGCTCGGTGACCGCCGACCTCCTGGCAGGCGCGCGCCACATCCTTCGTAGCCGGCCGCTCGCCCGGGTGACTCTCACCTCGGTCGTCTCCTGCACGGGCCAGGGCATGCTGATCGTCTGCGTTCCGCTGCTCGGGGAACGGGTGCTCGGTGGCGCCGCCCACGGCACGATGCTGCTGTCCTGCACAGCCGTCTCGGCGCTCGCCACGAACGCCGTACTGGCCCGTTTCCCGCCCCGCTGCACGCCGGACACGCTCGTCTGGGCCGGGGCCCTGCTCCAGGCGGCGGCACTGGCCCTGGCGGCGACCGGTCGACCGTTCCTCGTCCTGGCCGCCGTACTGCTCGCCGGAGTCGGCGAGGGGCCGCAGCTCACCGCTCTGTTCGCGGTACGTCACCGGGAGGCGCCGGAGCGGCTGCGCGGGCAGATCTTCACGACGGGGGCCAGTCTGAAGATCACCGGGTTCGCGGTGGGCGCAGGACTCGCCGGACCACTGACTGCGTGGTCCCTGCCGGGGGCGCTGCTGACGGCGGCAGGCGTGGAGCTGCTGGCGGTGCTGGCCTTCTTCACGCTCGTACCGAGGCTGTTCCTTCTTGAAGTCCCTGTTGAAGTCCTACTTGAAGTCCTACTTGAAGTCCCTGTTGAAGAACGGAGGCTGTTCCTTCTTGAAGAAGAAGTCGAGTAAGGGGCGCTCGCAATTGGCGAACGCCCCTTACCCGCGTGTACCTGCGTTCTCAGCTCAGGCGGACAACGGCCCGGGACATGCCCAGCACCTTCTGTCCCGCGCACATCGCGAGGAGGTCGACGCGGACCGTGTTGTCGGCAAGCTTGGCCCCGACCTTGCCGCTGACCTCGATGGTGGCGCCCTGGCCGTCGTTGGGGACGACGACCGGCTTGGTGAAGCGGACGCCGTACTCGACGACCGCTCCCGGGTCGCCGACCCAGTCGGTGACGACGCGGATCGCCTCGGCCATCGTGAACATGCCGTGCGCGATGACGTCGGGCAGTCCCACCTCGACCGCGAACTTCTCGTTCCAGTGGATGGGGTTGAAGTCCCCGGAGGCGCCCGCGTACTGGACGAGCGTGGCACGGGTCACGGGAAAGGTCTGGGCGGGCAGCTCGGTGCCCACCTCCACGTCGGCGTAGGTGATCCTCGCGGAATCGTTCGCGGATTTGGCCGTCATGGGTCAGCCCTCCTCGGCCGCGCGGGCGACGAGCTTGGTCCAGGCGGTCACGACGTGCTCGCCGGCCTCGTCGTGGACCTCGCCGCGGATGTCGATGATCTCGTTGCCCGCCATGGACTTGATGGCCTCGATGGTCGAGGTGACGCTGAGCCGGTCGCCCGCGCGGACGGGGCGGACGTAGGCGAACTTCTGGTCGCCGTGCACGACTCGGCTGTAGTCCAGGCCGAGCCGCGGGTCCGCCACCACGTCTCCCGCCGCCTTGAATGTGATCGCGAACACAAAGGTGGGCGGGGCGATCACATCGGCGTGACCGAAGGCCTTGGCGGCCTCGGGGTCGGTGTACGCGGGGTTGGTGTCCCCCACCGCCTCCGCGAACTCGCGGATCTTCTCCCGGCCGACCTCATAGGGCTCGGTGGGCGGATAGGACCGCCCCACGAAGGACTGGTCGAGCGCCATGGGCTCGCAACCTCCTGAATCGCACCTGAGTCGCAAGTCGCACTGGTCACGCGACCGCGTGGTTCACAGCTGGTGTGCTGGGCAACGACGCGAGGCCGCCCCCCAACCAACAGGGGACGGCCTCGACGTACGAGCCTGAATTATCGCGTTTCGCGATGCGCGGTGTGCGCATTGCAACGCGGGCAGTGCTTCTTCATCTCCAGTCGGTCCGGGTTGTTACGCCGGTTCTTCTTGGTGATGTAGTTCCGCTCCTTGCACTCCACGCAGGCCAGCGTGATCTTCGGGCGGACGTCGGTGGCAGCCACAGGAGTGCTCCTTGACGAACGGATGGGACGTTGAACGCATAACAGAGTAGCCGATCGAAGGACCGACCCCGCAATCGGCTACTGTCAGTAGCGGTGACCGGACTTGAACCGGTGACACAGCGATTATGAGCCGCTTGCTCTACCGACTGAGCTACACCGCTGCGATGCGATCGGGCCCCGTCTTGCGACGGGGACCTCTCACACCAGAGCCCCAATACGGAATCGAACCGTAGACCTTCTCCTTACCATGGAGACGCTCTACCGACTGAGCTATTGGGGCGAGCGATGAAGACATTACACGCTCGGCCGCCCTCACCCAAATCCGTTTCGCGGCAGCCGCCGCGGCCTGTTCCGGCCCTCGTTCCGCACTCCGCCCGCACCTCGAAATCCCCTCCCCCAGCGGCCTCGAAGTCCCCTCCCGCAACCGCTCTCACACCCCCTCGCCAGCGATCTTTCTCATCCGGCGGACCACACCGGTACGACTATTGCGCTCCTCCGCAACAGGGGTGGACGGCCGCCCTAGGCTCGTCTCACTCTGCGTGATCTTGTGTCCCCGCTTGCCGCGCAGCCGCCCCCGACCACAGGAGCGCGATGCCCGACAGCCAGCCGCAGCCGCCCCACTCGTCGTCCGCCTCGTCGTCACCCGATTCCTCCGGGGACCCGGCCGCCCTCCTGCTCTGCGGGGCGCGGCTCACCGACGGCCGGACCGTGGACGTACGGCTGGGTGGCGGTCGTATCGAGGCGGTGGGCACGGTCGGCAGCCTCGGTGCGTACGCCACCCGCGTGGACCTCAGCGGCTACCTCCTCCTGCCGGCCCCCGCCGAACCGCACGCCCATGGCGACACGGCCCTGTCCGCCGACACCGACGGGCCGCTCTCCTACGACCCCCAGGACGTCCAGCGCCGGGCCACCGAGGCCGCTCTGCTCCAACTCGGCCACGGGGCCACCGCGTTGCGCTCGCACGTCCGGATCGGCGATGTACCTGGGCTGGGTGCCCTGGCCGCCGTACTGCAGGCCCGGCGGGCGCTGCGCGGCCTCGCCGAGCTGACGGCGGTGGCGATGCCGCGCGTGCTGACCGGGGCCGCCGGGGCGGACGGGCTGGCGATGCTGCGGGACGCGGTGAAGATGGGCGCGTCGGTGGTGGGCGGCTGCCCGGACCGCGACCCCGATCCGACCGGATACGTGGAGGCGGTCCTGGAGGTCGCCTCGGAGCACGGCTGCCCCGTCGACCTGCACACGGACGGTGACGACCCGGCCCGGCTGGCCCGCCTCGCGGCGATGGCGGGCGGTCTGCGCCCCGGTGTGACCATCGGCCCCTGCGGCGGCCTCGGCCGCCTGCCCGCCGAGGTCGCCTCCCGGGCCGCCGACCAGCTCGCGGCGGCGGGTGTGACGGTCACCTGCCTCCCCCAGGGCGGCTGCGGCGGCGCGGAACGCCGCGCCACGGCTCCGGTACGGCTGCTGCGGGCGGCCGGGGTGCGGGTGGCGGCGGGCAGCGGCGCGCTGCGGGACGTGTCGAACCCGGTGGGCCGTGGGGACCCCCTGGAGGCGGCGTATCTGCTCGCCTCCCGCCACGGCCTGCGCTCGGAGGATGCCTACGACGCGGTGAGCACGTCGGCGCGGGCGGCGCTGGGCCTGCCGGAGGTACGGGTGGAGGCGGGCTTCCCGGCGGAGCTGCTTGCGGTCCGGGGCGACCGTCTGGCCGGCGCGCTGTCGCTCGCCTACAGCCGGATCGTGGTGCACAGGGGGCGCGTTGTGGCACGTACGAGCGCGGTACGTGAGTACTGCGACACCCCTGCGGCGGGAGCGCCGGACCTGCCGCGACAGGGGCGTACGGAGCTGTCGTGAGGTGAGGGAGGCGTGACGCGTCGGCAGAGCGCGCGGACGTCGTGGGGGCTGTGCGCCGGAGAGGTGTGACGGACGGGTGCGGCGGACGGGTGCGGCGGGGCGTACGGTCGAAGGCATGCGCATTGTCATCGCTGGAGGACATGGTCAGATCGCGCTGCGGCTGGAGCGTCTGCTCGCCGCACGCGGTGACGAGGTCGCGGGCATCATCCGCCGCGCCGAACAGGGCGACGACCTGCGGGCGGCGGGCGCGGAGCCGGTCGTGTGCGACCTGGAGTCGGCCTCGGTGGACGAGGTCGCGGCGCTGCTGCGGGGCGCCGACGCCGCGGTCTTCGCGGCGGGCGCGGGCCCGAACAGCGGCACGGCCCGCAAGGACACGGTCGACCGGGGAGCGGCGGTGCTGTTCGCCGACGCGGCGGTTCGGGCGGGGGTACGCAGGCATGTGGTCGTGTCGTCGATGGGCGCCGATCCGGCCCACCCGGGTGACGGCGTGTTCGACGTCTACCAGCGGGCGAAGGGCGAGGCGGACGCCTACGTCAGCGGCCTGGACGCGCTCGACTGGACGATCCTGCGCCCCGGCGCCCTCACGAACGACGCCGGCACGGGCCGGGTACGCCTGGAGGCCGACACGGGGCGCGGCGCCGTCCCCCGCGACGACGTGGCCGC
Organism: Streptomyces sp. NBC_01390; assembly: GCF_045040105.1. Classification (NCBI taxonomy): domain Bacteria; kingdom Bacillati; phylum Actinomycetota; class Actinomycetes; order Kitasatosporales; family Streptomycetaceae; genus Streptomyces; species Streptomyces sp. NBC_01390. Next base: position 4,943,324 of record NZ_CP109551.1, read on the forward strand.
GGTACTCATGGAGCTCCTGGACACTCCGGCGACCGCGGGCCTGACACTGGAGCTGATCAGCGGCTCGACTCCGGTTTCGGTGGCGGTGAAGTCGGTGGCGGGGAACTAGGGCAACCGCGGGCCTAGAAGAGGGGCAGCTGGCCGGGAAATTCGGGTTGGACGTACCCGTCCAACGACGGCTGGGCCGCCCCGAGTTCCGCCTGCCGCCGTGACCCCGGACACGAGACGAGTTCACCACTCCCCCGGGCCCCCTGCGGATCGTGCCGCGCGAACCTCCCGGCGACGACAGCGATCTCACGCCGGCACTCAGGACAGCTCCGGCGACGGGACGACGACACGAACGACGACCGCGACAGCGATGACATGGGGCCACTCTCCCCCATGGCCACCATGTCCGCCCACAACAAAAAGGCCCCCTTTCCCCTGCGAAATCGCAGAGAAAAGAGGGCCTCCCCAATGTGGCGGCGCCAGGGTTCGAACCTGGGTAGGCTGAGCCGGCAGATTTACAGTCCCCTCAAGATCGCGCACCTGCGGGCCCTCTGACCTGGCATTTTGCGTGACCTGAGGGCGGAAGGCGTGAATCCCGTCCGTGTGTCGTCCGGCATCTTGCAAGAACGAGCCGAGTCCACTGGGTTCCACCGAGACATGACCGGAGTCTGCATGACCTCTGCCCGCTACGCTGGGATGCATCACCTGAGAACGGAGAGTGCCCGGCGAATGGGACCAAAGACGGCCAAGGTCTACGAAACGCTTCGCGCCCGACTCGCCGCCGGCGAGTACTCCCCCGGCGACAAACTTCCGTCAGAGCGAACGCTCGTAGACGAGCTGGGCATCGGCCGGACCGCGCTTCGGCAAGTGCTGGCCCGTCTGGTAGCCGAGGGCGCGCTGGAAGTGCGGGGGCGGAGTTCGTACCGCGTCCCGGGCGCGGTGAGCGTCACGGCCCCCGAGGGGCTGGAGCCCTGGCGTATCCACGGCGAGCGTGACGTCTACGACAACGAGTGGGTGAAGCTCCAACTCTGGGACGTCGAACCGCCCGGAGTGGAGCGCTTCGAACACCACGTGGTGAAGCTCCAACACGTCGCCATCACTGCTGTCTTGGACGACCAGGACCGCGTGTTGATGATGTGGCGGTACCGCTTCGTACCGCAGCAGTGGGGTTGGGAGTTGCCCGGCGGGATCGTGGACAAAGGGGAGACCCCCGCGACCACGGCACTCCGGGAAGTCGTCGAAGAGACCGGATGGCGACCCAAGTCAGTCGAGCACCTGGTCACCTATCAACCCATGGTCGGCATGGTCGACTCGCCGCATGAGATCTTCGTAGGCCACGGGGCCGACCAGGTCGGTGCACCAACGGATCTCGAAGAGGCTGGCCACATCGAGTGGGTGCCGTTGGCAGACGTCCCGGGGCTGATGGCGCGCGGTGAACTCATGGGTTCCGGCACCCTCGTTGCCCTGCTCCACATCCTGGCGAGCCGCGGCAACCAAGGGCTTACAGCCGCGCACTGAGCAGGTCGACGCGGCGGCGCTGCCGCACCGAACCGGTGCGGCTCGCCAACAGCCGTGCCTGCCTCAGATGAGTGTGCGCATCGTCGTATTCAGCGCGCGCGAGGTGCGCTTGCGCGAGATCGCTGTGTAGACCGGCCTGCGCTCGGACAAAGGTGGGGTCCACCACGTCCAACGCGTCGTACAGACTCGTCACCGCGTCGCCGTCACCAAGCAAGGCGAGAACGTTGCCGTGCCACCGAGCGAGGTGGGCGCTGTTGAGGAAGATGCTCAACATGTCCGGGTCTCGGTCCTCAGAGCCGGGCGGGATGCTCGCCAGGGCCGCATCGAGGGCGCGCCGGCAATCGTCCGGCATTCCAGCGTGAGCGCACATCTCAGCCTCAGCCGCGTACAACCATGCCCGGAGACGGGGCGACCCTGCCTGTCCAACGGTGCGTTGGGCATCACGTACCAGGTCGACACCGAGGGACGCCCGGCCAGCCTCGCACAACACGTATGCCTGTTCCGCCATCGCGTGAGCTAGGTACATCGGAGCCTCAGCATCGCGGGCGGCATGCTTCGCGAGTTCGTAGTGCCGCCAAGCCCGCTCGACCGCCCCCGAGTCGATCGCCTGCCATGCGGCCAAGGTTGACGCCCCCGCGAGCGCGAGTGCCACCGGCCGGCGTGCGGTGGGAAGCACCGCGAAGTTCAGCGCGTCTTCCAGGCGCGCGAGATGCCCCGTCATCTGGTCGACGAGACCGGCCGCGCCCATCTGGCGGTCCATGGTGCGCAGTATCTCGGTCTGGTCGTTGAACGTCTTCACCATGGACTGACTGACCGCGGTGGCTGAATCGATCCTGCTCAACAGTTCGTCGTACCCGTCGGCCATCGGCGGAGGGGCGGCGAGCGAGGCACCCCTCAACTCGCTGTCGGTGACCCCGAGAAGCTGCCGGAGTATCGCCGCGTAGCGGTCCGACAGGGTGCGCTTGCCGTTCTCCCACTCGGACACGTACACCCGCAAACTCGCGGTCGTCGCAACGTCGGTGACGTGCTGTCGGGCGTACTGCTCGATCTCGCGAACCAGTCGCTCCTGAGACCAACCACGCGCCGTTCGCGCGCTCTTAAGTCCTGAACTCACAGGCCACCGCCCGACGTTGGGTCCGCCCACTGACCTTACTCAGCATGCCTCATATCGCCGCAGGTCAACAGGCCTTAACAAGCTCCTTAACAGGCCTGCTGTGAAGCGCTGTTGGCTACCGGCACCCCCATCCGGCGGGGTCTTCTGGAGATGCACCAGGGCGGACAACCACCGCCCGAATCGACAGAGTCCTTGACTCTGGTGCGCACCAGATGCTTTCCTTCTGGTGCGCACCAGATGACGGAGCCTCTCCCGATTCACCGTGTGCAAGCACGACCAGGAGCCCCGCACAGGACGGGGGGAGGGCACCGGACAGTCGTTCGCTTCACGGCGGGCGATCCCTTGGCAGTCCGGATGGCAGACCGAGAGGTCTAGGTCTCTGCCTACAACGGGGCCCTAGCGAGCTGTTCCTTGATCCGGCAGCCGCGTCCCCGAAAGAGATCACTCAGCCCCTGCCCGGCCGCCACGGGCGTACGCAGCAAAGCAGGCAGGGGCACGCGGCCCGCCGATCCGTTCGGCACGGCCCACCACCTACGACACCTCAGGAGCCCTCACATGTTCGGCATGAAGTCGCAGGAATCCACCACCGACCTGACCTCCCCCGAGTCCGTACAGCGCGGTCAGGAGGTCTACGACCGCATCACGTCCGGCGAGTGCACGGACGCGGTGGCGGAGCTGAACGAGGCCTACGGCCGCAACGGCTGACCGCCCCTCGCACCATCGCCCCGACGGTCTACGGGCTGGGTTCGACTCCCGGCCGGGGCACGGCGCGCTTCCCGTCGGGGAGTGTCGCGGCTGTCCGCAGTCTGCGGGCGGTCTGAAACCAGGGCGGTCCCCCGGGTCGTACCCCGGGGGACCGCAGACAGACGCCTGATGTGGAGGCACCTGTGGTCACCAGTCTGACAGACGCGGAACGGGCCGAACTGGCCCGCAAGACCGCTGAGGCGAACAAGCGCAGCGAGGACAACACCCGTGCCCGGGGCGGCCGTTGATGGCCGGCGACGAGCACGGGAAGACCAAGCCTCCGCTCCCGGTACGCCCGCCGCGTCCTCACCCGCACACGGTCTGACCGGCCGCTGAACAACCAACCGCCCCGATGGTCGTAGGCCGGGTTCGACTCCCGGCCGGGGCACTCACCCTCGCCCGCTGCCGCACCACGGCACCGGGATCTTTCTGCACTCCGGTTCGGTCGCCTCTCACCGCCTACCGCGACCGCGCCGGTTCTCCCTGTCCCTCCATCTCAGGAGCGTTTCTCATGCGTACCTACATCGGCCGCCAACAGGCCATTTCCTCCGCTGACTTCGCGGAACTCGCGCTCGGTACCCCGCCTGAGCTGTGGCTCGGGGTCGACGGCGAGAGCGACGACGAACGCGCCGCCCGTGAGGCCGCGGCGCGCGACATCCTCGCCGAGAACCCGGACCTTCCCGACGACCTGGTCCGCGTCGCCGCACGGATCATCGAGGACAATCCCGACCTGTTCGACGTCGTCCCGCTGGCCCGTCCGGCCGGGCGCCGCCGGTCCTCCCGGAAGGGAGTGGCGGCATGAGCACCACGCAGACGACGACCGTCGCGGAGCGTGCGGGGGTGCCGCCGCTCACGCGCCCGGAGATGGGGCTTGCTGGGTTCGGTGCGGTTGCCGCGGCCGGGGTCGGTGCGCTGGGACTGATCGCATCGTTCGACGCGGTGTCGGCCGCGGCGGCCCGCTGGGGTTTTGGTGAGCCGTGGATGCTGCCCGTCGGTATCGACACGGCTATCCCCGTGTTCACGCTGGCCAACCTGCTGCTGATCCGGATGGACATGGCGTTGGCGTGGGTGCGGTTCGTGCCCTGGCTGCTCACCCTGATCACCTGCGGACTCAACGTCGCCGCCGGACAGGGCATGTGGGCGAAGGTCGCCCACGGCACGATGCCGCTGCTGTGGGTGGTGTTCTCCGAGATCGGCGCGCACGTCTACGCCGTGCGGATCGGTGCGGCCACCGGCCGCCGGATGGAGAAGATCCGGTTCTCCCGCTGGCTGCTCGCCTTCCCTTCCACCTTCGCGCTGTGGCGTCGCATGACGCTGTGGGAGATCACCTCTTACGCGGATGCGCTGGGGCGTGAGCGGGAGCGGCAGTTGGCCCGCGCGCAGCTGCGCGAGCGGCACGGGCGCCGGTGGCGTTCCAAGACCCCGCGCCCCGAGCGGGTCCTGTTGAAGCTGGGGGAACTCACCCCGCAGGGCGAGGACCTCCCGCCCGTGCCCCCGACCGACCGTCATGAGAAGCCGAAGCAGGAGGCGCCCAAGGCGCCGCGCAAGCGCGCTCCCCAGACGTCCAAGAGCAAGACCGGACGGGCGGCGCGGACTCCTGCGGAGCTGCTCGCCGAAGCCCGTACAGTCACGGCCGATTGGACGGATGCTGCGGTCAACGCCGAAGCCCTCCGTACCGCGCTGCGCTGCTCGGCGGCCAACTCCCGTGTGCTGCGGGACCTGTTGCTTGCCGAACGCGCCGACGGCCCGCACCTGCACCCCATCGAGGGCGACGGCGAGGGCGACGGTGACGCTGAGGGCGGCGCGGGGGTGGCGGCATGAACACGCTCGCCACGGTCCTGCTGTCCGCACTGCCGTTGGCCGCCGGTTGGGCGGCCCATGTGTGGTGGCTGCGCGCCTGCCTGAACACGGCGCGGCGTGACCCGCTCACTGGGTTACGGACCCGCGACGGGTTCACCCAGCGGGCCACGGCTCTGCTCAAGGACCCGCGCGCGGTCGTCGTCCTCGCCGACGTCGACCGCTTCAAGCACATCAACGACACCTTCGGGCATGCCGCCGGGGACGTGCTGTTGAAGGCGACCGCGGACCGGCTCGCCCACCACGTCGGCCGCACGGGGGTGGCCGGGCGGCTCGGGGGCGATGAGTTCGCCGCCGTCCTGCTCGACACCCACGGCACGGCCGCCGACCTGCTCGCCGTACTGCACGGCGTCCTCGCCCGCCCCGTTGACGGTCAGAACCCGGACGTCCACACCACCGTCTCGCTCGGCTGGGCCCGCGCCGCGGACTTCCCCGCCGACGATCTGTCCGGCCTGTTGCGGCGGGCCGATGAGGCGATGTACGCGGCGAAGCAGGGCCGTGCCGGGACGCGCCGGGCGGGGATCGGCAGGTTGTTCGCCACCGTCGCCGGGCGCCGGTCCGGACGGCGCGGCGCCCGTGCCGATGTGCCGGTTGTGGGAGTGGCGGCATGACGTCTCTGACGTTCGCCAAGTGCTACGACCCGAACGGCACGCAGCACGGGGTGCCCACGTTCCCGTGGCGGCTGGCCCCGGAGGGCTATGCCACCCGCCGGCAGTTGCGTGCGGCCGGGCTGCGGCCGGGCGGTCAGCCCGTAGCGGCGCAGGTGCTGCGCCCGCGCTACCGGCGCGGGCCGCTGGTCGCCTACCTCTACCGCGTCGACCGGGCCAAGCCGGTACGGCCCATGACGCCCGCCAAGCGGGCCGCGCTCGACAAGGCCAACCGTGCTCGCCGTACCTGCCCGCAGTGCCGCACGGATGCCGGATACGTCATCCCCACCTCGCTCGGCATCTGCGTGCCCTGCGCCTACCCCGACCCTGCCCCCTGCGATTCCCCGAGGAGCACCTGACCATGGGCAAGCCCAACACCCGCCGCGTTGACCGCGAAATCCAGCTGGCCACCCGCAAGCTCACGGCGGTCCGTGAGTTCGAGATGTGGCCGCTGACCGGCTCGGAACGGCGCGCGATCATCCGTGCCACGGTCGGCGGCAGCGTCCGCGTCGTGCGTGGCCTCAGCACCACGCGCGCCGAACGGAAGCTGGAGACCGCGTGGAGTTCGGCCGCGACCCGGCTCATGGCGGAGATCGCCGCGTTCGAGAAGGAGCGGCAGCGGATCGTGAACGAGGCCGCCGCGGCCAAGGCGGCGAAGAAGTCGTCCGGTTGGTGGTGACGCCCCGACCGGCCGCCGGCCCCGCCCGCACTCTTGCCGCGTAGCTGCGGCATTCCGCCCCGGCATCTCTGCCGTGAGGGCGCCGGATCGGATCCGGCCCGGGGCACGCACGAACGGCCCGGCCGCTCACCTCCTACAGCGTCCGGCCGGGCCACCTCCCACAGACAGACTTGGAAGGAACATTCAGTGAAGCACCCCGACGACGACAACGAACTCTTCCACCGACTCGAAGCCGAAATGACCGCCGACCCGTCGGCCGACTCGGGGGGCGACGTGGTCGACCTCGACAAGGCACGGTCGGCCCGCATCGAGTCGGCCGACCCGGCCACCCGACCCGCCCCCGACCCGTCGCCCGACTCCGCGTCGGATGGGTCGGCTACGGAGTCGGGCGACCCGACCGCCCGCCGGATGGTCGACCAGCCGACGGTGAAGGCGGCCGGTCCGGGCTACCTCGGTCGTCTCCTCGCCGCCAAGCGCCGCCCGGTCGTTCCGCTCTGGCTGACGTCGGTGGCGGAACTGCGCACCGCGTCTGCGTGGGTGGCCCGGCACTACGCCCATGCGGTCGGCTACCACGCGCTGCGCTCCCCGGTCTACGCCGCTCGCCTCACCTTCCAGGCGCCGACCGGTGCCGCGCGGTTCGTGGGCGGCACGCTGCGGTGGGTGGCCGACCGCGAGGGCGAACCGGTCCGGCTCGCCGCGGTCCGGCGCGAGGACGCGGCCGAGTACTTGAAGCTGTCGCGGCAGCGAGACGGACGGGTCCGCATGCGCACCCTCGTGGCCGTGCTCGGCATGTTCATCGGACTCGGTTCCGCGCTCGCCCTGTACGTCCTCGCCCCCGACTGGCTTCAGGCCGTCTCGGTCGGCGCGGTCGTGATGGCGCTCGGGGGCGCCGGCCGTAAGGCGGACGCTCCGGTCGTGCATCGGGCGGTGGAACTGCCCAAGGCGGTCAAGCTCACCAGTGACATCGTGCTGCGCGCCCTCGGTGCGCTCGGCATCCCCGCGATCAATCAGGCGCAGGGCAAGGGGCGGGACGGGTTCGAGTTCACCGCCCCGATCACCCGCGACGGTCCCGGATGGCGTGCGGAGGGCAACCTCCCCTACGGCGTGACCGTGACGGACGTGATCGAGCGCCGGGACCGGCTCGCGTCCGGTCTGCGCCGCCCGCTGGGCTGTGTGTGGCCGGAAGCGGTGCCGAACGAGCACACCGGGCACCTCGTGCTGTGGGTCGGTGACCAGGACATGTCGACGGCGAAGAAGCCCAAGTGGCCGCTGATGACCAGCGGTTCGGTGAACCTGTTCAAGCCCGTCGCCTACGGCACCGACCAGCGCGGACGCTGGATCGAGGTCACCCTGATGTACATCGCGGGCATCATCGGCGCCATCCCGCGCATGGGCAAGACCTTCCTCCTGCGTCTGCTGCTCCTGATCGCGGCGTTGGACCCGCGCGCGGAACTGCACACCTACGACATGAAGGGCACCGGCGACCTGGACCCGGTCGGCAACGCCGTCTCCCACCGGCACGCCGCCGGTGACGACGACGAAGCCATCGAGTACACCCTCGCCGACTTCCGGGCCCTGCGCGAGGAACTGCGCCGGCGTACCAAGGTGATCCGCTCGCTGCCCCGGGACATCTGCCCGGAGTCGAAGGTGACCAGCGAACTCGCCGACAAGCGCTCGCTGGGTCTGCACCCGATCGTGATCGGGGTCGACGAGTGCCAGGTCCTGTTCGAACACCCCAAGCACAAAGACGAGTTCGAGGAGATCGCCACCGACCTGGTCAAGCGCGGCCCGGCCACCGGCATCGTGCTGCTGCTCGCCACCCAGCGACCCGACGCCAAGGCACTGCCCACGGGCATCTCCGCGAACGCGTCGGCCCGTTGGTGCCTGAAAGTCATGGGCCAACTGGAGAACGACATGGTGCTGGGCACGTCCGCGTACAAGCGCGGGGTCCGGGCAACCATGTTCAGCTGGGGTGACAAGGGCATTCACTACTTCATCGGTGAGGGCTCGGACGCGCGGATCGTGGGCTCGGTGTACGTGGACGGGCCGGGCGCGGACAGCATCGCCGCCCGCGCCCGCAAGGCACGCGAGGCGGCCGGACTGCTGTCCGGGCACGCGCTCGGGGAGGAACCGGAGTCCGTGACCGGGCCCGGCTACGACCTGCTCGCCGACATCCTCGCCGTGGTGGCCGAGAAGGAGATCCGGCCGTGGAACGACGTCACGGTCGACCGGCTCGCCGAACTGCGCCCGGAGGTCTACGGCCCGTGGGCCGAACTGGAACCCGCCGAGCGGGCCGCGCAGCTGACCACGGCGCTCAAGCCGTACGGCGTGAGCACCGGGCAGGTGGGGCGCCGCATCAGCGGCAAGACCGTCAACCGCACCGGCTTCACCCGCGCCCACATCACTACCGCGATTGCGGAGCGTGACGGAAAGCGGGACGCGAGCTGACCGGTCGGAGCCTCTAGCGCTAGAGGTGAGCCCTTCTAGCGCTAGAGGCTCCGCTAGCACCCCAAACCATGGTTGATCAGGCCGCTAGAAGTTAGCGGCCCACCTGCGCAAACCCCTGAAACCGGCCCGGAGGGCCCCTCATGACCCCTGTCCTGCTCGCTATCACCCTCCTTCTCGGCGTTACTCTGTGTTACGTCGCTGTGTGTGCTGCCTCGCCGTTCGGCAACTGCCGCAAGTGCAACGGATGGGGCTTCCAGATGAAGACCGACCGCAAGGGCCGTCAGAAGCGCGGCAAGGACTGCCGTCGCTGCAAGGCGACCGGCAAGCGCATCCGCGTCGGCCGCTGGCTCTACAACCGGTGGGCCCGCATCTACCGCGCCGGCGTCGACACCCCGCGCCCGGAGGGTTCGCGATGACCCTGACGTTCTCCGCGGTGCTGCTGTTCGGCATCGCCTCCATCGTCGCCGTCAAGACCAGGTCGACCGGCGCGGGCGCCGCGCTGCTGCTGTTCCTGTTCGGGTTCTTCACCGCCGGGACCGGCGCCTACGACCCGATTCACGACCTGGTCGCATCCTTCGCCCGCTTCCTGTCCCAGCTCGGCAACTGAGAGGAGAACCCGCCGTGAACGAGCCCATCGTCGCCCGGCACTGGCTCGCCATCGTGGCGCCCAAGGCGGCGCCCGCGCTGGCCACCACCACCGTGCTCGCGCTGGCCCGGATCTGGAACGCCAACGGGGCAGAACACAGCGTCGGCAACGCCGCGTTGATGACCGCGCTGTCCCTCGGTGCCGCCGCCGCAGGGGTGGCCGCGGGCAACAGCACCGGAGACACGGTGATCGTGGGAACGGCGTTCGCCGCGTCCGGTGCCCTCGCCTTCGCGGGGGTCGCCGGATACACCGACGGTCTGCCGCTGCCGCTGCTGCTGTGGTCGCTGGCCACCGCCGGCGCCTACACCCTCGCCGCCCGCTACTGGCGCACCGACCGCCGCGAACACCTCACCCACCAACGGGACACGACCGAGCGGCGCGAGGAGTACGCGCACGTCGAACGCGTCGAAACCCTCCGCAGCACGACACAGATCGAGGTGGCCCGCAGCGGCGCCGCCTACGCCGAAGCCCTCGCCCAGGCACTCGTCACCCGCGCCACCCTCCCCGACTTCGACCCGCGCGCCCTGGAATCCGCAGGCCTGCCCGCGCTGCCCGCAGCCGACACGAGGGACGGCACCGTATGACCCGCCGCACCCTGCCCCGCCTGCGTATCCAGGTCACCGGCTGGACCCGCCGCACGCTGATCCTTACCGACACGCCCCGTCCCGACTGCCCGCGTTGCGGCGGGGAGGGCGGCCACGGTCACGACTACGGGGACCACAACGGCGAGTACGCGGGCACCGAATGGGAGCCCTGCGACTGCTGGAACGAGGACCGGCGCTGGGTCCTGCTGCCCCTGCCGCGTCGGCCCCGTCGGCTGGGCCGCCGGGAGACCGGCCGCGACCCGTGGGGCGCCGGCGGCTACAGCGACGAACCCCCCTTCTGACCCGAGAGGAACCCCTCATGCCCGCCCGCACCACCGACCCGGTACAGCACGCGAACAAGGCCGCGGAAGCCGTCCGTGCGTTCAACCGCGCCACCCTGCGCAGGGGGAACTCACCCCTCGCCTACCCCGGCACGATCTACCGGACGCTCGCCGCGTTCGCCACACTCGCGCACCGGCTTCCGCAGGCCTTCGACCAGACCGGCACCGCGCTGGCCGACCTCCACCAGGCCGGACACCTCACCGCCGACCACGGCACCCCCACCCAGCACACCGACGCGGTCTCCGTGGCCCTGCGCGAAGCCGAGCAGCACGCCACCGCGATGACCGCAGCCCTCGAACGCGCCCACAGCGCCGCCAACCCCCTCGGCTACTGCGGCCCGATCGACGACACCGACGACGACCTGTAGCTGTGCCCGGGGCGGCGCCTCTCACCACAAGACCGCGCCGCCCCGGTTCTCCACGTCCCTCCAACAGAACTAGGAGAACTCCCAGCATGACACCTGACCGCACGACCATGCCGCCATACGGCGTGTATCCGGCCGGGAACCCGCACTTCGCCACCGCCCTGGATCTCACCGCCGCAGGCGTGCCGGTGCTGCCGCTGCGCGGCGGGAAGCTCCCGTTCGGGAACTGCCGCGCATGCGCCAAGAACATCTGCGGCGGGCGGCCGAACATGAAGAGCCCGGGTCCCTGCCGCTGCCCCTCGGTGTGCCACGCGTGGGCCGCCGCGACCACCGACCCGAACATCATCAACTCGCCCGCATGGGCCGCGGCATGGCGTCAGGCTGCTGCCGTCGGCTACCACCCCGGCGGCGCCGGACTGACCGTCGTCGACCTCGACAACACGGACGCGGTCACCTGGGCCCGGACCACACTGCCCCGCACCCGGACCGTGCCCACCACCCGCGGCGAACACTGGATCTACCAGGGCACCATGCAGTCCGCGAACGCCGTACGGCCTGACGTCGACGTCAAGTCGCTCATGCAGTACGCCCGCTGGCTCGGACCCGGCACCGGCACCATGACCGCACTGCCGCCCGCCGTCCTCGCCCTGGTCGTGAGGGAAGAGACCACCCCCGCCCGGGGGAAGGTGGTCTCTTCCCTCCCCGAACGCGCCACCTGGGACCGGACCGTTGCCACCGGATGCCGCCACACCGAGCAGTACGTACGCACCGGCCTGGACCGCGGCCTCACCCTCGTACGCGCCCGCGCTGAATCCGGCGCCGGATCACAGGCGTTCGGTGTCGCCCGGTTCCTGGCAGCGCAGCACGCGCACTGCCCCGGACCGTGCGGACTGGACACCCTCGGACGGCAGATCGTCGCCGCAGCCGTCTCCGTCGGTGTCCCCGAGCCCTACGCCCACCGCGCGGTCACCAACGGCCTCAGCGCGGCCGAGAGGGGCGCCGCATGACCTACAACCCCTTCAATCCCCTGAAACAGCCTCAGAACGCTGCACAGGCCGCACCGCAGGGCATCGTAGGCGTTCGAAAGGACGTCGCCGAAGGCGTCCGCACTGCGCTTGGCCCTTACCCGCAGACCGACGCCCCCACCGAAGGCAGGGCGGTCTCATGACCCCACAGCCTGTGGACAGTCCCGACCTGTGGGCCGGACTGCCCTCCCTGGACGAACTGCCTGCACCCGTGTGGGAAGACCCCGTTCCCCTCGCCGGACCCCGCAAGCTCACCGCCTTTCCTGTCGGCTCGCTTCCGGGGTGGCTGCGGGAGTTCGTGGCCGCGGTCGCCGAGGAGACACAGACCCCCGTCGACCTCGCCGGATGCATCGCCCTGTCCGTCCTCGCCACCGCCGCCGGCGGCCGGTCGGTGGTGCAGGTGCGCGGGCACTGGCGCGAGCCGACCAACCTCTACGTCGTCGTCTCGCTCCCGCCCGCCAACCGCAAATCCGCTGTGTTCGGCCTGCTCACCGATCCGCTGTACGAGGCCGAACAGCAACTGCGCACCCTCGTTCAACCGGCCATCGTCGAAGCCGAGATGACCGCCCGCCTCGCCAAGGAAGCCGCCGACAAGGCCACCACCAAAGCGTCATCCGCGGGCGGGGACGAGCGGGATCAACTGGTCGCCACCGCGATCGCGCTGGCGCAGACCGCGGACAGCGTCACGGTGCCGGCCAAACCGCAGCTGCTCGCCGACGACACCACCGCCGAGACCGTCACCTCACGGATGGCGGAACAGGGCGGCCGGATCGCCGTCATGTCCGCCGAGGGCGACATCTTCGACATCATCGCCGGACGCTACTCCAAAGGGCCCAACCTGGGTGTCTTCCTCAAAGGCCATGCCGGGGACCGTCTCAAGGTCGACCGGCAGACCCGAGAGGAATACATCGAACACCCCGCCCTCACCATGGGCCTGTGCGTCCAGCCGCAAGTCTTGGACGACATCGGGAAGCAGGACGGATTCAAGGGCCGCGGCCTGCTCGGACGCTTCCTCTACTCGGTTCCCGAGTCCCTGGTAGGCCGCCGCAAGATTGAACCGGACCCCATCCCGGAGCAGGTAATGGAGACCTACCGGCTCCACGTCCTCGACCTGACGCTGTTCCTCGCCGAGTGGACCGATCCCGCCGTTATCCAGCTCACCCCCGAAGCCGTCGCAGCCCTCACCGCCTTTCAGGCCCGGGTGGAACCGATGCTGGAAGCGCGCGGCGGCATCATGGGCCAGATCGGCGACTGGGGCGGCAAGCTGGTCGGCGCCGCCGCCCGTATGGCGGCCCTGCTGCACCTCGCCGAACACCTCACCAAAGGGCACACGGTGCCCGTGGCGGAAGCGACGATGCGCGACGCGATCGCGCTGGCTGAGTACTTCATCAGTCACAGCCTCGCCGCATTCGACTCCATGGGCGCCGACCGCATCGCCGAACGCGCCCGCAGCGTCCTGGAAGCCCTGCGCACTCACGGGTGGCGAGAGGTCAGCAAGCGGGACCTCATGGTCAAGCTCTCCCGCTCCGAGTTCCGCACCGCCAACGACCTCGGCCCCGTGTTGGCCCTGCTCGAAGACCACGGCTACGTGCGCGCCCAAACCGTCCACCGCACCGGAGGACGCGGCCGACCGCCCTCGCCCCGCTACCTGGTCCACCCCCGCCTGACCGACCCGACCGCCTGACCCCCGCCACAGAAACCACAGAATCACAGAAATACCCCCGGCAAGCCCCTGACCAGCACAGACAGCCGCGTCAGGGGCTCACGGTGTGCTGCCACAGAAACGAACCGAGAAGCCACAGAAATAACCCGGCACCGACCCCACCGGTCCGGCCGCCTATTTCTGTGGAACTTCCCGCGATTTCTGTGGCAGCCCCCACCATGCGGCATCGCCGCAGGTCAGCCCACCAATCCAGGGTTTCTGTGTATTTCGTGGTTTCTGTGGCGCCCCTCGCTGTTCCAAGGAGACCCCCATGCCCGCCACTTCCCATCGGCGCCGCGCGCCGAAAGACGAACTGTTGCCCCTGAGTGACGTCCTGGTGGAACTCGGCATCACCCGCCCGACCTGGTACCGGTGGCGTGATCGCGGCTACGGGCCGGAAGCGCGCCGCACGCAGTCCGGCCGCATCTGTGTGCGCCGAAGTGTCCTGGACGCGTTCAAAGACGAAATGGAAATTGCGTGACCGAGTGGAGCTACACCGTCAAGTTCTGGACCATCCGGAAGCGCGACTACCGCAAGCCGTACCAACTCCGCTGGTTCGTGGGCACGAGTTCACACTCAGAATCGTTCCTCACATCTGGTCTCGCAAAGAGCTTCGAAGCCCAACTCATCACCGCAGCCAACGCAGGTGAACCGTTCGACATGGAAAGCGGGCTCCCCAAGTCCCTGGTCGTCAAGGAACGGGACATCACCTGGTACGAGCACGCCCGCAACTACATCGAGATGAAGTGGGACGACGCCCCGGGCTCCACACGGCGGACCCTGGCCGAAGCCATGGCGACCGTGACGCCCGCACTGGTGAAGGACACCAAGGGCATGCCCGACACGCGCGCCGTCCGTACCGCCCTCTACAGCTGGGCATTCAACAAGAACCGTTGGACGGAGGAGATTCCGGCTGATGTCGCCAAGGTGCTGGACTGGTTCGAGCGGAAGTCGCTGCCCACGTCCTCACTCGCCGAACGTCTGCTCGTACGGGCCGCCCTGAAAGCCCTGTCCAAGAAGCTGGACGGCAAGACCGCAGCGGCCGCAACGATCCAGCGGAAGCGCGCCATCTTCCACAACTCCCTTGAATACGCGGTGGATGCCGAACTCCTCACCGAGAACCCGCTCACCCGAATCAAGTGGAAAGCCCCGGAGCAGGTGGGAGAGGAGGTGGACCCTGCCTGTGTACCGAATCCGGGACAGGCTGCGAAACTCCTGTCCGCCGTACGGGACCAGAGCCCCCGTGGGCGACGTCTGGTGGCGTTCTTTGGGTGCATGTACTACGCGGCTGCACGGCCGGCGGAGGTCATAGGGTTGCACCTCTCAGACTGCGACCTGCCGCGCCGGGGGTGGGGCATGCTCCGCATTCGGGAAACGCGCCCTCGTTCGGGCTCAGCATGGACAGACAGCGGCAAGCCGCACGAGAAGCGGGGGCTGAAACACCGGCCGCGAAAGGCGGTGCGACCGGTCCCGATCCCACCCGAACTGGTGGCCCTGCTGCGATGGCACGTCACCGCGTACGGCACTGCTCCCGATGGTCGGCTCTTCCAGACGCAGCGCGGTGGACTGATCCAGGACACCGGCTACGGCGAAGTCTGGGCTGAGGCTCGGTCGCGTGCCCTGACTCCTGCCGAGTACGGGTCGACGCTCGCCAAGCGTCCTTATGATCTTCGCCACACAGCGGTTTCCACCTGGCTCAGTTCCGGGGTGGAACCACAGCTCGTGGCGAAGCGCGCCGGCCACAGCGTCGCGGTGCTGCTGCGCGTATACGCCAAGTTTCTCAGCGACGGGGATGAGGCCGCGAACGCCAAGATCTCCGAACGCTTGGGGCGACATGGCTGAGGGCCCACGGCCGCCGTCCGCGCCCCGTCCGCGAAATCCGAGAGAGAACGTTCGAACACGAGACAGAGCGAGACAGTGCACTGATCTCACGGACGCATGACAAAGGGCCCGTGACCTGCGATGACAGCAGGTCACGGGCCCTTCATTTTTCCTGTGGCGGCGCCAGGGTTCGAACCTGGGTAGGCTGAGCCGGCAGATTTACAGTCTGCTCCCTTTGGCCGCTCGGGCACACCGCCTGGGGTTACTGCCCTTCGAACCGCTTTTCGGCGGTCCTCCTTGGCAACGACGTAAACGATACCTGATGGACCGGGGTGCTTCGCCACCCGATTGAGCGGCGCCCGGACGGGAGGGGGTGGCTAGGCTTATGCGGATGCGGCCCGGGACGTACGCCGGGCTCGGCTGCTGTCGTCACGCATGCCGATACACAGCTCGCAGATTCCGACAAGCACCCCATACAAGGAGCCACAGGACATGGCCGACTCCAGTTTCGACATCGTCTCGAAGGTCGAGCGGCAGGAGGTCGACAACGCCCTCAACCAGACCGCCAAGGAGATCTCCCAGCGCTACGACTTCAAGGGCGTGGGCGCCTCGATCTCGTGGTCCGGCGAGAAGATCCTCATGGAGGCGAACTCCGAGGACCGGGTCAAGGCGGTCCTCGATGTGTTCGAGACCAAGTTGATCAAGCGGGGTATCTCGCTGAAGTCCCTGGACGCGGGTGAGCCGCAGCTCTCCGGCAAGGAGTACAAGCTCTTCGCCTCGATCGAGGAGGGCATCTCCCAGGAGAACGCGAAGAAGGTCGCGAAGATCATCCGCGACGAGGGCCCGAAGGGCGTGAAGGCTCAGGTCCAGGGCGAGGAGCTGCGCGTCAGCTCGAAGAACCGCGACGATCTTCAGGCCGTCATCGCCCTCCTCAAGGGCAAGGACTTCGAGTTCGCGCTGCAGTTCGTGAACTACCGGTAGCCCACCTGTTGTCGACGAGGGAGGGGCGCCCCGCGGCGGGCGCCCCTCCCTTCTGCCGGCTGCTGATCAGGTACGCGCTCAGTCGCGCGAATTGCCGAACAGGATGCGATACGCGATC
Source organism: Streptomyces sp. NBC_01390 (assembly GCF_045040105.1). NCBI lineage: Bacteria > Bacillati > Actinomycetota > Actinomycetes > Kitasatosporales > Streptomycetaceae > Streptomyces > Streptomyces sp. NBC_01390. The sequence continues at coordinate 4,959,902 of NZ_CP109551.1, forward strand.
AGCAGCACCAGCGAGCCGCCGATCGCGGCCGCCCAGGTGGTGCCGTCGTAGAACTGTTTGCTGATGGGGTGGTCGAGGAAGCGCGCCGAGATCCAGCCGCCGAGGAACGCTCCGGCGACGCCGATGACGGTCGTGCCGATGAAACCGCCCGGGTCTCGCCCCGGCAGCAGGAACTTGGCGATGGCCCCGGCCAACAGCCCCAGGATGATCCAGCCGATGATGCTCATGCCCTGAACCTGCCCCTCTGTGCTGTGCTCGAACTGTCCCGGCACTGTGATCTGCGACGTCGTGACGGTCACGCTCATGCCGGTGCGTTCGAATTGTGCGTTGTTGGTTCGGTGTTGCCGTACACGACGTCAACGCGGTGCCTGGCGGTTGCACCGGTCAGTAGGGTGCGTCGCATGACACAGCCCGGTGCGGAATCGCACGCTGAACTGCGGCGCACCCTCGGCGTCGGGGACGCCGTGGTCATCGGGCTCGGTTCCATGATCGGAGCCGGTGTCTTCGCAGCCCTGGGACCCGCGGCACGCGCGGCCGGGTCCGCGCTGCTCCTCGGGCTCGGCGTGGCAGCCGTGGTCGCCTACTGCAACGCCATGTCGTCCGCCAGACTTGCCGCCCTCTATCCCGCCTCCGGCGGCACCTACGTGTACGGGCGTGAACGGCTCGGCCACTTCTGGGGGTACCTCGCCGGCTGGTCGTTCGTCGTCGGGAAAACCGCCTCCTGCGCGGCGATGGCGCTCACTGTGGGAACGTACGTCTGGCCGGGTCAGGCCCATGCCGTGGCAGTCGCGGCCGTGGTGGCGCTGACCGCGGTGAACTACGGCGGCGTCCAGAAGTCCGCCTGGCTGACGCGGGCGATCGTGGCAGTGGTCCTCGCTGTCCTCGCTTCCGTGGTGGTGGTGTGCCTGGGCTCCGATGTCTCTGACGCCGGCCGGCTGGAGGTCGGGGCCTCCGGGGGCGTGGGCGGAGTGCTTCAGGCGGCCGGGCTGCTGTTCTTCGCGTTCGCCGGGTACGCCCGGATCGCGACCCTTGGTGAGGAGGTACGGGATCCGGCGCGCACCATTCCGCGCGCGATCCCGTCGGCCCTGGGCATCGCGCTGGTGGTGTACGCGGCGGTGTCGGTGGCTGTCCTTTCCGTGCTGGGGTCGGGTGGGCTCGGGCAGGCGAGTGCCCCGTTGGCCGACGCGGTCCGGGCGGCGGGCGTGCCGGGGCTGGTGCCTGTCGTCCGGGCCGGTGCCGCCGTGGCCGCGCTCGGCTCGCTGCTCGCCCTGATCCTGGGCGTCTCACGGACGACGCTGGCCATGGCCCGTGACCGTCATCTGCCCGGTGCTCTGGCCGCCGTGCATCCGCGCTTCCAGGTACCGCACCGGGCCGAGCTGGCCGTGGGTGCGGTGGTCGCGGTGCTGGCCGCGACGGTGGATGTGCGGGGCGCTATCAGTTTCTCCTCCTTCGGGGTTCTGGCTTACTACGCGGTGGCCAACGCCTCCGCCTGGACTCTGAGTTCGGCTCCGGTGCCCCGGGTGGTGCCGGCGGTGGGGCTCCTCGGCTGTGTGACGCTGGCGTTCGCACTTCCGGGGGTGTCGGTGGTCGTAGGCACGGGCGTGCTGGGCGTGGGGGCCGTCGCGTACGGCGTGCGGCGATGGTGGTCGGCTTCGCGGTCGGCAGCCGGGCCTCACGACTGACAGGGCGTGAGCGTCGCGTCCGTCACGTGCTTTGGACCGGCGGCGGCGTTGTCGCCGTACGTATGCGGAATTCGGGCCAGGGTTCCAGGTCCTGGCCGTCGTTGGACTCCTCGTACCAGCCCGTGCCGTCGAGCCAGGTGTTCAGCCACTCCGCGAGGCCGGGGGCGTCGGTGTACCACGCGTGCTCGGCGTCGTCGGCGTTCGGCTCGAAGAGCAGGACGGCGCCTTCCGGTGTACGGCAGTCCACGCACGCGTACATCCCGCAGCCCCAGTGGGATATCGGCAGGATGCCCTCGGGCCAGGGCCAGTCCGGATCCCTGCGGCCCTCCTCGCGGTTGGCGAGGTACTGGCCGACGACGGGCGGCTCGCCTGCGGGCCGGCCTTCGAGTAGGGGCAACAGGCCGTAGGACGGGCCGAATCCACCGTCTCCTATCCGGAGATACAGCTCGGCGAGGAGCGGTGGCAAGGTGAAGCCGAGGGCGGTCTCGGCGCGGTCGAGCGTCGCCGCGTCCACGGGGGCGGGGAGTGAAGGCCAGCCCCACGGACGGGTGTTGCGCGCCGCGAAGGCCACCCGTGTCAGCACCTGCTCGGTCTCGGTCATGGATTCATGATGCAGGCCGCCACTGACAATCGCGGCGGCCTGTGGATAACCCGCGGGCGGGGACATGAATCCCGCCCACGGGCTGTGGACAAACAGTCGGGCGGGCGCGAGGACGCCCCTTATCCGCCTACCAGCGTGAGCTGAACGGCTGGTCCGTCGGCACGATTTCCCGGCCCAGCGGCAGCAGCGAGACGGGGATGAGCTTGAAGTTGGCGATGCCGAACGGAATGCCGATGATCGTGACGCACAGCAGAACGCCGGTGACGACGTGGGCCAGGGCGAGCCACCAGCCTGCGAGAACCAGCCACAGAACGTTGCCGATGCAGGAGGGGGCGCCCGCGTCGCGCCGCTCGACCGTCGTACGGCCGAAGGGCCACAGGGCGTACGCGCCGATACGGAACGAAGCAATACCGAACGGAATTCCGATAATCGTGATGCAGAGCAGTACGCCTGCGGCCAGATAGGCGAGGAACAGCCAGAAGCCGCTCAGGACGAGCCAAATGACGTTGAGAATTGTTTTCACTGCTGGCGACCTGCCATCTTTTCGAGCCGGGCGATGCGCTCCGCCATCGGCGGGTGCGTAGAGAACATCTTGGAGAGTCCCTGGCCCGGGCGGAAGGGGTTCGCGATCATCATGTGGCTCGCGGTCTCGATACGCGGCTCGGGGGGCAGCGGCAGTTGCTTCGTGCCCGCTTCCAGTTTGCGCAGGGCGCTCGCGAGGGCCAGCGGATCGCCGGTGAGCTGGGCGCCCGACGCGTCGGCCTCGTACTCCCTGGAGCGACTGATGGCGAGTTGGATGAGGCTGGCCGCAAGGGGACCCAGAATCATGATCATCAGCATGCCGAGGATGCCGGGGCCGTCGTCGTCGTTGGAGCGGCCGATCGGGATCAGCCAGGCGAAGTTGACCAGGAACATGATCACGGAGGCCAGGGCGCCGGCGACCGACGAGATGAGGATGTCGCGGTTGTAGACATGGCTCAGCTCATGGCCGATGACGCCGCGCAGTTCGCGCTCGTCCAGGATGCGCAGGATGCCGTCGGTGCAGCACACGGCTGCGTTGCGCGGGTTGCGGCCCGTCGCGAACGCGTTCGGCGCTTCGGTCGGCGAGATGTACAGGCGCGGCATCGGCTGACGGGCCTGGGTCGAGAGGTCACGGACCATGCGATACAGGGCCGGGGCCTCGAATTCGCTCACCGGGCGGGCGCGCATCGCGCGTAGAGCCAGCTTGTCGCTGTTCCAGTACGCGTACGCGTTTGTGCCGATCGCGATGACGAGTGCGACCAGGAGGCCCATACGGCCGAAGAAGCTGCCGATGACGATGATGAGTGCGGACAGTCCCCCGAGGAGCAGGGCTGTCCTGAGCCCGTTGTGCCGGCGGTGCACGGTACGCCCTCCTAGTGGTGCGGCAGGGGAACCCTGGTGTCAGGTCAAGTGGACCCTTCTGCACTGGTCAACGCCAGGCGGGGGTTCGCAGTTCCCTTGCGCGCGCTCGGGCGCGCGTGGGCCGTCCGGGTGGGGGTCCACGCGCGCGTGCCCGCCGCGGAGGGTCAGAAGAGGCCGGTGTCGGCGAAGCGCAGCACCAGTTGGGGTGCGCCGGACAGGGCGATACCGAGGACGGCGGTCAGGGCGATCGCGGCCGTGAGGGGGGCCGGGGCGCGGTGGTGAGCCTCGGCCCCTTCGGGGGTGCCGAACAGCAGGGCCGTCCACTGGAGGTAGTAGAAGAGGGCGATCACCACGTTGACGGCCATGATCACGGCCAGCCAGCCGAGTCCGGCGTCGACGGCCGCGGAGAAGACGGTGACCTTCGCGAAGAGGCCGATGATGCCCGGTGGCAACCCGGCGAGGCACAGCAGGAAGAAGCCCAGGACGAGCGCTGCGAGGGGTCGGGTGGCGTACAGGCCTCTGTAGTCGCTGACGCGGTTCAAGGGCTTCGTACGGGCCACCAGGGCCGCCACCGCGAAGGCGCCGAGGTTCACGGCGGCGTACATGAGGGCGTACGCGACGGTGGAGCCGATCGACTTGCGGGCGTCGTCGGAGTACGCGGCGGCGGCGATCGGTACGAGGAGGTAGCCGGCCTGGCCGACGGAGGACCAGGCGAGCAGGCGTACCGCGCTGTACGCGCGCGTGGTCCGCTGGCGGAGGGCGCCGACGTTGCCGACGGTCATGGTGAGCGCGGCCAGGGCTGCCAGTGCCGGGCCCCAGACGTCGGCGTACGACGGGAAGGCGACGACGGTGACGAGGATCAGGCCGGAGAAGCCGACGGCCTTGCCGACTACCGACAGATAGGCGGCGATCGGCAGGGGCGCGCCCACGTAGGTGTCGGGCACCCAGAAGTGGAAGGGCACGGCGGCTGTCTTGAAGGCGAAGCCGATGAGGCTGAGGACGACGCCGGCCTGGGCGAGGGTGTGGAGCTGTGGGTCGACGTGCTGGATCCGGTCGGCGATCTCGGTGAGGTAGAGGGTGCCCGTGGACGCGTACACGAAGCTGATGCCCATGAGGCCGACAGCGGTCGCCGTCACGGACGACAGGAAGAACTTCAGGGCCGCTTCGGAGGACTTCCGGTCGCCGTGCCGGATGCCTACAAGGGCGAAGGCGGGCAGGGAGGCGACCTCCAGGGCGACGATCAGGGTCGCGAGGTCGCGCGAGGCGGGCAGGAGGGCCGCTCCGGCGGCGGAGGACAGCAGCAGGAACCAGTACTCCCCTTCGGGGAGTCCTCGGTCTGCGTCCTTGAGGGCGGTGACCGAGAGGAGGGCGGCGAGGAGCGCGCCGCCGAGCACGAGGAACTGGATGACGAGGGTGAATCGGTCGGCCGTGTAGCTGCAGACGTCCGTGCTGCCGGTCAGACAGAAGGTGGAGCGCTCGCCGTGGATGAGGGGCAGCAGCAGGAGTCCGGACGCGGCGAGGCCCGCGACCGAGATCCAGCCGAGGAGCGCCTTCCTGTTGTCGCCGATGAACAGGTCGGCGACCAGTACGACGAGTCCCACGACGGCGGTGAGGGTGGGCGGCGCGATGGCGAGCCAGTCGACCGACTGGACGACGGACTGAGCTGCGGACTGGGCCGGGGAGCTCATCGGGGGCCTCCTGAGAGGAGCTGCTGCACGGCCGGGTCGGTCAGGCCGAGGAGGGCCCTCGGCCACAGCCCGGCGATGACGGTGAGGGCGACGAGCGGGGTCCAGGCCGCGAATTCGTACGTCTGTACGTCGGCGAGTTGGGGGGCGTCCGGCTGAGGGGCGGCGCCCATGCAGACACGGCGTACGACGACGAGCATGTACGCGGCGGTGAGCAGGGTGCCGAACGCTGCGATCGCCGTGAAGGTGAGGAAGGCGGGGCGGCTGAGGTCGTCGGCGGGGTCGAACGCTCCGAACAGGGCCAGCATCTCGCCCCAGAACCCGGCGAGGCCCGGCAGTCCGAGCGAGGCGACGGCGGCGAAGGCCACGAGGCCGCCGAGGCGCGGGGCCCGGCCGTAGAGGGCGGCGCCCGTGCGGTCGGCGAGGGTGTCGAGATCGGTGGTGCCCGTGCGGTCCTTCAGCGCGCCGACCAGGAAGAAGAGGAGGCCGGTGATGAGGCCGTGGGCGATGTTGGCGAACAGCGCGCCGTTGACGCCGGTCGGGGTCATGGTCGAGATACCGAGCAGCACGAAGCCCATGTGGCCGACGGAGGAGTAGGCGATGAGCCGCTTGAGGTCGCCCTTCGCGCCCTGCCGGGCGAGGGCCAGACAGGCCAGGGAGCCGTAGATGATCCCGACGACGGCGAACGCGCCGAGGTAGGGCGCGAACGTCCGGAATCCGTCGGGCGTGACCGGCAACAGGATGCGCACGAACCCGTACGTGCCCATCTTGAGCAGGACGCCCGCCAGCAGGACCGAGCCGACGGTCGGGGCGGCGGTGTGGGCGTCCGGCAGCCAGCTGTGCAGCGGCCACATCGGCGTCTTCACCGCGAGCCCGATCCCGATCGCCAGAACGGCGGTGACCTGCACGGATGTGGTCAGGCCCGAGCCGTTGTCAGTGGCGAGTGCCATGATGTCGAACGTGCCCGCTTTGATCCCGATCAGGAGCAGGCCCAGCAGCATGACGACGGATCCGAGCAGGGTGAAGAGGATGAACTTCCAGGCCGCCCGGGTCCGTTGCTCACCGCCCCAGCGGGCGATGAGGAAGTACATCGGGATGAGCACCATCTCGAAGGCGAGGAAGAACAGCAGCAGATCGAGGACGGCGAAGGTCGCGAGGGTGCCGGACTCCAGGACGAGGAGAAGTGCGACGAAGGCCTTCGGGGAGGGGCCGGCGGGCAGCTTGAAGTAGGAGTAGAGCGCGCAGAGGAAGGTCAGGAGCGCGCTCAGGACCAGAAGGGGGAGGGAAATGCCGTCGACGCCGAGGTGGATCCGCACGTCGAGTGCGGGGATCCAGCTGATGTCCGTCGTGGCCTGCATCTTCGACGGATGGTCGTGGTCGAAGCCGAGCGCGAGGGTGATCGCGGCGATGAGCACGACGCCGGTGACGGTCACGCCGTGTCGCAGCACGGCCTGGTCGGGCGACTTCCCCTTCAGCCCGGGCGGGGCCGGCAGGAGAGCGGCGACAGCGCCGATCAGCGGGCCCACGACGAGGAATGCCAGAAGGAACTGCATCACTGACTCGTTGATATCGATCACGCCTGCTCACGCTCCCGTGGCGACGAGGAGGACGGCGACCACCAGGACGACGGTGCCGGCGAGCAGCGCGCTCACATAGGTCTGCACGTTGCCGGTCTGAGCGCGCCGTACGGCGTCGCCCAGCAGGCGGGGCACGGCGCTCGCGCCGCGTACGTAGGTGTCGACGACCTCACGGTCGAGGAACCGGACGAGGGTGGCGCCGGCCTGGACCGGGCGGACGAACAGCGTCGTGTACAGGGCGTCCAGGTGGAAGCCGACGGCCGCGTGCCGGTGCAGCGGGCCGAGCAGGAGCCGGCCGGGGTCCGCCGGGTCGGGTGCGGTGGCCATGTCTCCGTAGGCGGGGGTGTGGGTGGCGATGGCCTCGGCCTCGACGACACCGCCGTCGGCGTCCGGGTGGGCCGCGACGGCGCCCATCGGAACGCGGGTCGCCAGGGCGGTGGTGTGGCGCCAGGCTCCGTAAGTGACGAGGCCGCCGACGAGGGCCACTCCCGTGCCGAGGACGGAGGTGGTGAGCGTCGGGTTCAGGTCGTGGCCGTCGAACCAGCCGGGCAGTCGGCCGTAGGCAAGGCCGCCGAGGGCGAGGGAGGGGACCGCGAGCACCCAGAGCACCGTGGTCATCGCGACGGGCTGCCTGCCGTGGTCGGGGGCGTCGGCGCCTCGGCCCCGGAAGGCGAGCAGCCACAGGCGGGTCGCGTAGGCGGCGGTGAGAAGGGCCGATACCAGGCCGGCGACGAGGACGATCCAGCCGGCGGCACCGGGGATGCCCTCGGTGTGGCCGGTGGTGACGTGCTCGGCGGCTCCGAGGACGGACTCCTTGGAGAAGAAGCCGCTGAACGGCGGGATCGCGGCGAGCGCGAGGAGCGCCACGGTCATCGTCCAGTAGGCATCGGGGATGCGGGCGTGCAGGTTGCCCATGCGGGACATGGCCGCCAGTGAGTTGGTGCCGGCGGCGTGGATGACCACGCCGGCCGCGAGGAAGAGCAGCGCCTTGAAGGCGCCGTGGGTGAGGAGGTGGAAGACGGCGGCACCGCGGTCGCCGACGGCGAGGGCGCCGGTCATGTAGCCGAGCTGGCCGATCGTCGAGTAGGCGAGGACGCGTTTGATGTCGTCCTGGGCGAGGGCGGCCAGGGCGGAGCCGGTCATCGTGACGGCGGCCATGACGGCGAGGACGACCAGGGCGGCCGAGGAGGCCGCGAAGACCGGGAGGAGCCGGGCGACGAAGTAGACACCGGCGGCGACCATCGTCGCGGCGTGGATCAGCGCGGAGACGGGCGTGGGGCCCGCCATCGCGTCGGGGAGCCAGGTGTGCAGCGGGAACTGCGCGGACTTGCCTGCCACGCCGGCCAGGAGCAGCAGGGCGACCAGCGTCGGGTGGTCGAGCCCGCCGCTTGCGACGGTGCCGAGGATCTTCGTGATCCGGAAGGACCCGGCGTCGGTGGCGAGCGCGAACAGGCCGATCAGGAAAGGGACATCACCGAGTTTGGTGACGAGGAAGGCCTTGAGGGAGGCGGCGCGGGCTTCCGGGGTCTCCCAGTAGTGGCCGACCAGGAAGTACGAGCAGATGCCCATGATCTCCCAGCCGACCAGCAGCACCATCAGGTCGCCGGAGTAGACGACGAGCAGCATCGCGGAGGTGAAGAGGGAGACGAGAGCGGCGTACGAGGGGTAGCGCGGGTCGTCGCGCAGATAGGCCGTCGAGTAGATCTGCACGCAGGTCGCGACCAGGGCGACCAGGACGGCGACGAGGGCGGCGAAGCCGTCGATGTGCAGGGCGAGTTCGACGGGGACCGAGCCGGTGGGCGTGAGCTCGGTGGCGGCGTCGACGGCCCGGCCGCCGCCCTGGCGTACGGCGACGACCACTGCGAGGACCAGCGCCGCGAGGGGCGGCAGTACGGCGAGGGGGCGTACGAAGCCGGGGGCCGTGCGGCCCAGGAGCAGGCCGGCCGCAGCGCCCAGGAACGGGAGGAGGGGGACGAGGACGGCGAGGGTGGTCGTGGTCACGCGGTGGCCTCAGCCTTCTCGTCTTCCGTGAGGGTGGCCCCGGTGGAATCGGTGGCTTCGTCAGGGCCGTGCGGCTCGGCGGTGTCGCGGAGCTTGTCGATGTCCGCGGTGCCGCGGTTGCGGTGGACGGCGAGGACGATCGCCAGGCCGATGCCGATCTCGGCGGCGGCGATGGCGATGGTGAACAGGGTGAGGGCCTGGCCGGAGTGCAGGGTGTCGCGGGCCGTCCTGCTGAGCCAGACGTCGAAGGCGACGAGGTTGAGGTTGACGGCGTTGAGCATCAGCTCGACGGACATCAGGACCAGGATCGCATTGCGGCGGGCCAGGACGCCGTAGAGGCCGGTGCAGAAGAGGAGGGCGGAGAGTACGGCGGGATAGGCGAGGTGCATCAGAGGGCACCTTCCTTGCCGGGCTTGGTGGCGCCCGGGATGTTCGGGGTGTTGGTCGTGGCCGCGTTCGCCTTCGCCTTGCGGGAGAGGACGATCGCGCCGACCAGGGCGGCGAGGAGGAGGACGGAGAGGGCCTCGAAGGGGAGGACCCAGTTCTGGAAGAGGCTGGCGCCGGTGACGGCGGTGGAGCCCGCGGCGGCGCCGTCCAGGTCGATCCAGGTCGTGCGGAAGGCGTCGACGACGACCCAGACCAGGGCGACGGCCGAGGCGAGGGCCACGCCGAGGGCGGCCCACCGGTTGCCGGAGTCGGCGTCCGGGGAGCGGCCGATGGGGGCCCGGGTGAGCATCAGGCCGAAGAGGAGGAGGACGACGACGGAGCCGACGTAGATGAGGACCTGTACCCAGGCGATGAACTCGGCTGTGAGGAGGAGGTATTCGACGGCGAGGCCGCCGAGAGTCACCACCAGCCACAGGGCGGCGTGCACCAGTTGCCGGGTGGTGACGGTGACGAGCGCGGCGCCGAAGGTGACGAGGCCGACGAGGAGGAAGGCGATCTCGACGCCGGTCGGGGAGAGGAAGCCGGGGCTTGCGGCGGCGAGGCTCACGACGTTCCCTCCTGCGGCTCGGTGTCCGCCGGGGACACGGGGGACACCGGGGGTTTGTTCGGTTCGGTCTGGGCGGCCGCAAGTTTCTCCGCCGTCTTGCGGGCGGCGGCGATCTCCTTCGGTTCCTCGGCGGCGGGGTCGAGGGCGGGCGGGGCCGGGACCGTCCACATCCACTCGCGGAGCTTGTCGCGTTCGTGGGTGAGTTCGTGGATGTCGGTCTCGGCGTACTCGAACTCCGGGGACCAGAAGAGGGCGTCGAAGGGGCACACCTCGATGCAGATACCGCAGTACATGCAGAGGGAGAAGTCGATGGCGAAGCGGTCGAGGACGTTGCGGCTGCGCTCGCGCCCGCCGGGGGCGGCGGCCGGGATCGTCTCCTTGTGGGAGTCGATGTAGATGCACCAGTCCGGGCACTCGCGGGCGCACAGCATGCAGACCGTGCAGTTCTCCTCGAAGAGGCCGATGACTCCGCGGCTGCGGGGCGGAAGGTCGGGCTGGGCGTCCGGGTACTGCGCGGTGACGGTCTTCTTCGTCATCGTGCGGAGGGTGACGGCCAGGCCCTTGGCCAGGCCAATGCCGGGGATACGGGGCCCGGTGGGCGGGAGGGGCTCAGCCATGGTTACGAGATCACCACCTTCACGATGCCGGTGAGGGCGATCTGGGCGAGGGAGAGGGGGACGAGGAGGGTCCAGGAGAGCTTCTGGAGCTGGTCCTCGCGCAGGCGGGGATAGGTGACGCGCAGCCAGATCACCACGAAGGCCAGCGCTGCCGTCTTCAGGAGGGTCCAGACCCAGCCGAAGCCGTCGGCGGCCCAGGGTCCGTGCCAGCCGCCCAGGAAGAGGACGGTGGTCAGACCGCACAGGACGACGATCCCGGCGTACTCGGCGAGGAGGAAGAGGGCGAAGCGGAGGCCGGTGTACTCGGTGTAGGCGCCGAAGATGATCTCCGAGTCGGCCACCGGCATGTCGAAGGGGGGCCGTTGGAGTTCGGCGAGGCCGGCCACGAAGAACACGATCGCGCCGACGATCTGCCAGGGCAGCCACCACCACTCGAAGGCGTCGAGGATGCCGGGGAGCGAGACCGTGCCCGCCGCCATCGCGACCGAGGCGGCGGTGAGGAGCATCGGGAGTTCGTAGGCGAGGAGTTGGGCGGCGGTGCGCAGGCCGCCGAGGAGGGAGAACTTGTTGGCCGACGCCCAGCCGGCCATGAGCGAGCCGAGGACGCCGACGCCCATGACGGCGAGGACGAAGAAGATGCCCGCGTCGACGACCTCGCCGACTGCGCCCTCGCTCGGGCCGATCGGGATGGCGAGGAGGACGAGGAGGTACGGGAGGAGGGCCACCGCGGGGGCGAGTTGGAAGATACGGCGGTCGGCTCCGGCCGGGACGATGTCTTCCTTCTGCGCGAACTTGACGCCGTCCGCGACCAGTTGGGCCCAGCCGTGGAAGCCGCCGGCATACATCGGGCCGAGGCGGCCCTGCATGTGGGCCATCACCTTGTGCTCGGTCTGACCGACGATCAGCGGGAAGGTGAGGAAGACGACGAAGACGATCAGGAGCCGCAGGGCGACGTCCAGCGCGTCGTTCACTGCGAGCCTCCTGTGGGGTGGTCGTCGGGCGCGTCGGGGGTGGCGTCTTCGCGCGGTGAGGCTTCCGGTGTCGGGGCTTCCGGGGCGGGGGGTTCGGTCGGTGCAGCGGCGTTCGGCGTGGGTTCGTCGAAGGTGGGGCGGGCGTGGTGCCAGGGGGCGTCCGTGGCGCGGGGGGCCGTGGTCGGCGGCTTGGGGGCGGGGTCGGCGGCGGCTGTTTCCGCCTCCGTCGCCTGTGGGCCTGGCGACTGTGGGTCTGGAGACTGGGGGCCTGCCGCCTCAGTCGCCGGTGATCGTGTCGCTTCCGGCGTGCCTGGTTGGGGTGCCTCCTGCGCCGGTGTCCGCGGGTGCTGCGATGCCGAGCCCTGGCTTGCGCTGCGCGTTCGGCGGGGTGTGGTGGGCGGGGTCGGCGAGGCCTCGGCGGGGGTGCTCTCCGGTGCCGGGGTCCGGCCTTGCGGGGTCTCGCTTCCCGGGAGCTGGCTTGCCGAGCCCTCCGATGCCGTGCGGGCGCGGCGTACCGGGCGGTCGCCGGTCGCGCGGCCGGCGGCGGCTCGGGCCGGGCGGGTCGGAGCCGGGGGGAGCTGGCCCTTCAGGGGGCCCCATTCGTTGGGGTCGGGGACGCCGGGCGGGAGCATCTGGCGGCGCTTCGGTCCCCCGTGCTCCGACTCCCCCGGCTCCTTCGCGCCCGGCCAGGCCTTGGCCACACGGGCCGCCAGCACAAAGTCCTTGCGGAGGGGGTGGCCCTCGAAGGTTTCCGGGAGGAGGAGGTGGTCCAGGCCCGGGTGGCCCTCGAAAAGTACGCCGAACATTTCGTGCGTCTCGCGCTCGTGCCAGGCGGCGCCCGCGTAGACGTCCACGAGGGAGGGCAGTACGGCGGACTCGTGCGGGACTGTCGTCCGTACGAGGAGGCGGCGGACCGGGGACAGGGCGACCACGTGGGCGGCGACGCGGAAGCCGGTGCCCGGTTCGTCGACCGCGCTGAGCCAGTCGAAGTAGGTGCAGTGGAGGCGGTCGCGTGCTGTCTCCAGCGCCGCGGTCCAGGACGTGGGGGGTACGTCGACGGTCAGGACGTCGTACGACTCCTCGGCCGTGGCCTCCGTACCGAAGAGGTCCTCGGTGGGGGCGGGCAGCCAGCCGGTTGTCGTCATCTCCGGCCCTCCCCGGCGGTCGGCGGCTGTACCAGGGGGCTCTGGAGCGCGGCCGGTGAGGGGCGCGCCGCCTGTCCCGACGCGTAGCGCTCGCCCAGGGACTCCCGGGCGATCTTCTCCTGGAGCTTGAGGATGCCCTGGAGCAGCGCTTCGGGGCGCGGCGGGCAGCCGGGAACGTACACGTCGACCGGGATGATCTGGTCGACGCCCTTCGTCACGGAGTAGGAGTCCCAGTACGGGCCGCCGCAGTTGCTGCACGCGCCGAAGGAGATGACGTACTTCGGCTCGGGCATCTGTTCGTACAGGCGCCGCACGGCCGGGGCCATCTTGTCCGTGACCGTGCCCGAGACCACCATCAGGTCGGCCTGGCGCGGCCCCGGGGCGAAGGGGATCACGCCGAGGCGGATGAAGTCGTGGCGGGCCATGGACGCGGCGATGAACTCGATCGCGCAGCAGGCGAGGCCGAAGTTGAAGACCCAGAGCGAGTAGCGGCGGCCCCAGTTCAGGACCACCTTCATCGGCTCGGGGGCCAGGCGGGCGAGGGCGCCCAGGCGTTTCGGCTCCGGCAACAGCACGGGTGCGGGTGCCGTGGGCGACGGATGCGTTTCTGGCGTCACGTCCATGTCAGGACGCCCTTCTTGTATGCGTAGAGCAGGCCCACGGCCAGGAAGCCGAGGAAGACGAACATCTCGACGAGGGTGGTCGCGCCGTAGCCGGGGGCCGCGAAGACGGTCGCCCAGGGGAACAGGAAGATCGAGTCGACGGCGAAGATGACGTAGAGGAAGGCGTAGACGTAGTAGCGGACCTGGGTGTGGGCCCAGCCCTCGCCGACGGGGTCGACACCGCACTCGTACGTCAGGAGCTTCTCGGGGGTCGGGACCACGGGGCGCAGCAGGCGGCCCGCTCCGAAGGCGACCGCGACGAAGAGCACGCCGACGACGGCGAGCAGTCCGACGACGGAGTAGGACTGGAAGTAATCGGACGCCGCGATGTTCGACGCTGCGATGTTCGACGCGGCTGCGTTCGACTCCGCGATGCGCTCCGTCGCGGATGTCACGGCAGTCGCGGCTACGGCGGTCGGTACCGGCACGTCCGTCCCTCGCTCCCTGGCCTCGTGGGATCTCGCCCCTGGTCTTCGGCGATCTGTACGGACGGGAGTCTAGGGCCTGCTAAAGAGACCGTAAGCAGCCCGTCACGCATGGCCATGTCCGAGTTCCCGCACATGGTGGGGTTTTCCCCCGGGTCGCCGGGCGGTCCACCTCATGGCGTCGTGGCGCGCGGCCGGGCAGGCTGGCGGGCATGACCGCACGTATCGCCGCCACCAGCGCGGAAACCGAGGGCGACCGACTGCCCCCTGTCCGTTTCGCCCTCGAACCGCACACCTGGAAGGAGATCGCCCATCTCCTGGCCAACCTGCCGATGGCGTTGTTCGGTTTCGTGTACGTCGTGACCGTGGTGAGCGTGGGTTCCGGCCTCGCGATCACGGTGATCGGCCTTCCGGTTCTCGCCCTCGGGCTGATGGGCGCACGCCTGTTGGGCCGGTTCGAGCGGGCGCGGGCCAGGGCGCTGCTCGGGGTACGGGTGGACGAGCCGAGTCCGCTGCCTCGGGGTGACAGCCGGGGCGCCCATGGCCAGAAGCTCGGGTTCCTCGGCAGGTTGATGCTGGCGGTGAAGGATCCGGTCGGCTGGCGCACCATCCTGTACGACCTCATCCGGCTGCCCTGGGGTGTCTTCACCTTCTCCGTCGTGCTCATGTCGCTGTTCGTGCTGTGGCCGGTGCTGCCGTTCCTGGCACGGGGGCTCACGAACGTGGACCGGGTGATGGTGCGCGGGCTGCTGTCCCCCTCCGACGAGTTGGAACGCCGTATCGCCGAACTGGAGTCCGACCGGGGGGTCGTGGTCGACACGGCTGCCGCCGATCTTCGCCGCATCGAGCGCGATCTGCACGACGGGGCACAGGCCCGGCTCGTGAACCTCGCGATGGGGCTCGGGCTGGCCAAGGAGAAGCTTCTGGAAGGCCAGGCCGACGACGTGGTGGCGGCGATGGTCGAGGAGGCGCACGGCGAGGTGAAGCTCGCGCTTCAGGAGCTGCGCGATCTGGCGCGCGGGATCCATCCGGCCGTCCTGACCGACCGCGGGCTGGACGCGGCGCTGTCGTCGGTGGCGTCCCGGTGCACGGTGCCGGTGAAGGTGACCGCCGACCTGCCGGCCAGGCCTGCCGCCGCCATCGAGGGCATCGCCTACTTCACGGTCTCCGAGCTGCTCCAGAACATCAGCAAGCACAGCGGGGCGCGGAACGCCTCGGTCGAGGTCTGGCGCACCGAGAACCGGCTGCTGATCCAGGTCTGGGACGACGGACGCGGCGGTGCGCGGCTCGACGGCGGTACGGGGATGGCGGGGCTCGCGGACCGGCTGGACGCGGTGGACGGGCTGTTCGTCATCGACTCGCCGGAGGGCGGCCCCACGACCGTCACGGCCGAACTGCCCTGGCGGGAACGGACCGAGGCGTAGGTGCCGAGCCGCAGTACCTAGGTGCGGACACCAGGGTTCAGGTAGGGAAAACCCCCGGGGGAAGACGCCTACGTGCTCCATGGTCCGAGCGGTTCGGTGCGAGCAGGCTGATGGAAGACAGACCGACGAGCTCATGAACCGACGAGCCGACTACTGGAACGGACGGAACGATGGCCATGGAGTACGGACAGGGGTACGGGCAGCAGGGCGGCCCCGGGGCCGGATTCCACCCGACGGCCGACGGGGGGACCGGCCGGGGGCGGCGGCATCGGTTGCCGGCCGCGTTGCGGGCGCCTGTCGAGGCGCGCAGTTGGCGGGAGTTCGGGTATGTGCTGCTGAGCCTGCCGATGAGCGTGCTGGTGTTCTCGTACGCGGTCACCATGGCCTCCGCCGGCGCGGGTCTCCTGGTCACCTTCCTCGGGATTCCGGTGCTGGCCGTGGGCCTGGCGGGATGCCGGGGGTTCGGGGTGCTGGAGCGGAAGATGGCGCGTGGGCTGCTCGGGCTCGACGTGGCCGAGCCGGAGCCGGCGCGGGGACGGAAGCCGGGGGCGGCGGCCTGGATGGGGGCCGTGCTCAAGAGCGGCACCTCGTGGCGGCACCTGCTGTACTCGGTGCTGCATCTGCCGTGGGCGGTGTTCTCGTTCGGGGTCTCGGTGATCTTCTGGGTGTACGGGTGGGCGCTGCTGACGTACCCGCTGTGGTTCTGGCTCTTCCCGATGTACGGCGGGCAGGACGGCCTCCAGCTGTACGGCGACGAGACCCACAGCATCTACCTCGACAACCCGTTCGAGATCGTCGTGACCGCGCTGGTCGGACTGTTGTTCACCATGGCCACGCCCTGGATCGTGCGGGCGCTGACCCTCGTGGACCGGGTGATGGTGCGGGGGCTGCTCGGACCGACGCGGCTGGCGACGCGCGTCGTCGAGCTGGAGTCCGACCGGGGGGTCGTCGTCGACACCGCCGCGGCCGATCTGCGGCGGATCGAGCGGGATCTGCATGACGGGGCGCAGGCGCGGCTGGTGGCGCTGGCCATGGATCTGGGGCTCGCGAAGGAGAAGCTCACGGAGGACCCGCAGGCCGCGGCGCGGATGGTGGACGAGGCGCACGGTGAGGTGAAGACGGCGCTGCAGGAGCTGCGGGATCTGGCGCGCGGGATTCACCCGGCGGTGCTGACGGACCGGGGGCTGGACGCGGCGCTGTCGGCGGTGGCGTCCCGGTGTGTGGTGCCGGTGCGGGTGGAGGTGGACCTGGTGGAGCGGCCGGCGGCGGCGATCGAGGGGATCGCGTACTTCACGGTGTCGGAGCTGCTGCAGAACATCAGCAAGCATGCGCGGGCGACGGGGGCGTCGGTGGATGTGTGGCGGGTGGAGAACCGGCTGATGCTGCAGGTTGTGGATGACGGGGTGGGGGGTGCGGATGCCTCCGGCGGGTCGGGGTTGGCGGGGTTGGCGGGGCGGCTCGATGCGGTGGACGGGATTCTGGTGGTGGATTCGCCGGTGGGTGGGCCTACTCGGGTTACCGCGGAGTTGCCCTGGCGGGGGTGAGGCGGGTGGGGGGTGGGTTTTTCTCGCCCCCGCCGCCCCTACCCGTCCCATCCTGTATCTGGGGGCTGCGCCCCCAGGCCCCCCTCCGGCCCTGAACGGGCCTTGTCCGCAATCGCCGGACGGGCTGAAAGAGCGGGCCAGCGCCGGAAAGGTGCCGGCTGTCGGGAATCGCTCGACAACAACCCCCTTCCTCGTCCGAATACTGGGATGCTGGAGCCTGGTGTTCGGACGGGGTGGGGAGCCGGGAATCGTGGAGGACAGGGTGCGGGTGGTCATTGCCGAGGATTCAGTGCTGCTGAGAGAGGGCCTGACCCGGTTGTTGACCGACCGTGGGCATGATGTCGTCGCCGGGGTGGGGGACGGGGTCGCGCTGGTCAAGACCATCACCGAGCTCGCTGAGCAGGACGAGCTCCCGGATGTCGTCGTCGCGGATGTGCGGATGCCGCCCACCCATACCGACGAAGGGGTCCGGGCCGCCGTACAGCTGCGGAAGTCGCATCCGGAACTCGGTGTGCTCGTGCTGTCGCAGTACGTGGAGGAGCGGTACGCGACCGAGCTGCTCGCCGGGTCGAGCCGGGGCGTCGGGTACCTGCTGAAGGACCGGGTCGCCGAGGTGCGGGAGTTCGTGGACGCCGTGGTGCGGGTGGCCCAGGGGGGTACCGCGCTCGATCCGGAGGTCGTGGCCCAGCTGCTGGGCCGGAGCCGTAAGCAGGACGTGCTGGCCGGGCTCACTCCCCGGGAGCGTGAGGTGCTGGGGCTCATGGCGGAGGGCCGGACCAATTCGGCCATCGCACGGCAGCTCGTCGTGAGTGACGGAGCCGTGGAGAAGCACGTCAGCAACATATTCCTGAAGCTGGGGCTCTCCCCCAGCGACGGCGATCACCGGCGTGTTCTGGCCGTTCTGACCTACCTCAACACCTGACCGCCTGTCACCCTGTCAGCGTCGGGGCAGGAAATCATGACAAGTCAGGGCGTCGAACCGTCTCAAAATGGCGTCCATCATGCGATCGGCCCAGGGAAGGCCACCCTTACCGACGTACTGTTGATGCTGGGAAGGTCCGCGGGAGGGCCGCTCCCAGGCCGCCGCCTCGAAGGAGGTCCAGTTCAGTGACCAGCCAGGTCAGCAGTCCAGCGGACAGCTCAGCGAACGGTTCAGCGGAGAAGGCCGGCTCAGACATCGGAGCTGTCGGAACCGTCGTCGGAGAACAGCGCAATTCGGCGGGCGTAAAGGACGTAAGACGCCTCGATCGGGTGATTATTCGGTTCGCGGGGGACTCCGGGGACGGTATGCAGCTCACGGGGGACCGCTTCACCTCCGAGACGGCGTCCTTCGGGAACGATCTGTCCACACTGCCGAACTTCCCCGCCGAGATCCGAGCGCCCGCAGGAACCCTGCCGGGCGTTTCTTCGTTCCAGCTGCATTTCGCCGACCACGACATCCTCACGCCCGGGGACGCGCCCAACGTGCTTGTCGCGATGAATCCGGCCGCGCTGAAGGCGAACATCGCCGATGTGCCGCGCGGCGCGGAGATCATCGTCAACACGGACGAGTTCACCAAGCGGGCGATGCAGAAGGTGGGGTACGCGGACTCGCCGCTGGAGGACGGGTCGCTCGACGGGTACAGCCTGCATCCGGTGCCGTTGACCACCCTGACCGTCGAGGCCCTCAAGGACTTCTCGCTCTCCCGCAAGGAGGCCGAGCGCAGCAAGAACATGTTCGCGCTGGGCCTGTTGAGCTGGATGTACCACCGGCCGACCGAGGGCACCGAGAAGTTCCTGGCCACCAAGTTCGCCAAGAAGCCCGAGATCGCCGCCGCCAACCTGACGGCTTTCAGGGCCGGTTGGAACTTCGGGGAGACGACCGAGGACTTCGCGGTCAGTTACGAGGTCGCGCCGGCCTCGACCGCGTTCCCCACCGGCACCTATCGCAACATCTCGGGGAACCTGGCGCTCTCGTACGGGCTGATCGCGGCCGGCCAACAGGCCGATCTGCCCCTGTACTTGGGGTCCTACCCGATCACGCCGGCCTCGGACATCCTGCACGAGCTGAGCAGACACAAGAACTTCGGTGTCCGCACCTTCCAGGCCGAGGACGAAATCGCCGGTATCGGGGCCGCGTTGGGCGCCGCCTTCGGCGGGTCGCTGGCCGTCACCACCACCTCGGGGCCGGGCGTGGCCCTGAAGTCCGAGGCGATCGGGCTGGCGGTGTCGCTGGAACTGCCGTTGCTGGTCATCGACATCCAGCGCGGCGGACCCTCGACCGGTCTGCCGACCAAGACCGAGCAGGCCGATCTGCTGCAGGCCATGTTCGGCCGCAACGGCGAGGCCCCGGTCCCGATCGTGGCCCCGTGCACCCCCGGCGACTGCTTCGACGCGGCGCTGGAAGCGGCACGGATCGCCCTCACCTACCGCACCCCGGTCTTCCTGCTCTCCGACGGGTACCTCGCCAACGGCTCCGAGCCCTGGCGTGTCCCCGAGGTCGACGAACTCCCCGACCTGCGGGTGCGGTTCGCCCAGGGACCCAATCACACCCTCGACGACGGCACCGAGGTCTTCTGGCCCTACAAGCGGGACCCGCAGACCCTCGCCCGGCCCTGGGCCATCCCCGGCACCCCCGGGCTCGAACACCGCATCGGTGGCATCGAGAAGCAGGACGGCACGGGCAACATCTCCTACGACCCGGCCAACCACGACCTGATGGTCCGTACCCGTCAGGCCAAGATCGACGGCATCGACGTACCGGATCTGGTGGTCGACGAGCCGTCCGGGGCGGCCAACACCCTTGTTCTGGGCTGGGGTTCCACCTACGGGCCGATCACCGCGGCGGTACGCCGGCTGCGGGCGGCCGGGCAGCCGATCGCGCAGGCCCATCTGCGCCACCTCAACCCGTTCCCCCGGAATCTCGGCGAGGTGCTGCGGCGCTACGACAAGGTCGTGATCCCCGAGATGAACCTCGGCCAGCTCGCCACGCTGATCCGGGCGAAGTACCTGGTGGACGCCCATTCGTACAACCAGGTCAACGGTATGCCGTTCAAGGCCGAACAGCTCGCCACGGCTCTCAAGGAGGCCATCGATGGCTGAGACGTCCACGGAAGGCGCCACTGCCGGCTCGATCGAGGCACTCACTCTGGTGCCCAAGGCCGAGGCCAGGCAGTCCATGAAGGACTTCAAGTCCGATCAGGAAGTGCGCTGGTGCCCCGGCTGCGGGGACTACGCGGTCCTCTCCGCCGTGCAGGGCTTCATGCCCGAACTGGGGCTGGCGAAGGAGAACATCGTCTTCGTGTCCGGGATCGGGTGCTCCTCCCGCTTCCCGTACTACATGAACACCTACGGGATGCACTCCATCCACGGCCGCGCCCCGGCCATCGCCACCGGGCTCGCCTCCAGCCGGCGTGACCTGAGCGTGTGGGTCGTCACGGGTGACGGTGACGCCCTCTCCATCGGCGGCAACCACCTCATCCACGCCCTGCGACGCAACGTCAACCTCAAGATCCTGCTCTTCAACAACCGGATCTACGGGCTGACCAAGGGCCAGTACTCGCCCACCAGCGAGGTCGGCAAGATCACCAAGTCGACGCCCATGGGGTCGCTGGACGCGCCCTTCAACCCCGTCTCTCTGGCGATCGGCGCCGAGGCCTCCTTCGTCGCCCGGACCGTCGACTCCGACCGCAAGCACCTCACCAGCGTGCTGCGCGAGGCCGCCGCCCACCCCGGTACGGCGCTTGTCGAGATCTACCAGAACTGCAACATCTTCAACGACGGCGCCTTCGAGGTCCTCAAGGACAGGCAGCAGGCCGAGGAGGCGGTGATCCGGCTGGAGCACGGGCAGCCGATCCGGTTCGGGGCCGACGGTGCCAAGGGGGTCGTACGGGACCGGGTGACCGGCGACCTGAAGGTGGTCGCCGTCACCGCCGAGAACGAGGGCGAGGTGCTCGTGCA
This sequence comes from Streptomyces sp. NBC_01390, assembly GCF_045040105.1. NCBI lineage: Bacteria > Bacillati > Actinomycetota > Actinomycetes > Kitasatosporales > Streptomycetaceae > Streptomyces > Streptomyces sp. NBC_01390. The sequence goes on from NZ_CP109551.1 coordinate 4,980,552, forward strand.
CGACGCGCGCTCCGCGTCCCCGACCACGGCGTTCGCGCTGTCCCGGCTCGCCGACCCGGACACCCTCCACCACACGCCCATCGGCGTCTTCCGCTCCGTCGACCGGCCCGTCTACGACACACAGATGGCCGAGCAGCTCGACACGGCGATCGTCCAGAACGGCAAGGGCGACCTCGGCGCGCTGCTCGCCGGCGGGGACACCTGGACCGTCGTCGGATAAACGGTACGTACGAGGGTGTGACTACTCGGCCCGGGCCTTTTCAGCCCGGGCCGAGTCGTACGCCCGGCGGGCCTCCTCCACGTCCTCCATGCGCTCCGTCGTCCAGGCGGACAGGGCCTTGACCTGGGCGGCGGCCTCACGGCCGAGGTCGGTGAGCGAGTAGTCGACGCGGGGCGGGATGACCGGCTTCGCGTCCCGGTGGACCAGGCCGTCGCGCTCCAGCGTCTGGAGGGTCTGCGTCAGCATCTTCTCGCTGACCCTGCCGATGGCCCGGCGCAGCTCACTGAAGCGGTACGGGCGCTCCAGCAGCTCCATGAGCACGAGCACACCCCAACGGCTCGTGACGTGCTCCATGACCAGGCGGTGCGGGCACATGCCCTCGGCGTCGACCCTGCTCGCTGCCGCGCTTCCTACCATGCTTACTCCCATGTAAGTACCTTACCTGAAAGTGGGTACTTTCGTGAAGTTAGCGCTTCCCCTATGGTTAGTGCCAGCCCGCACCCCACTAGGAGATACGCAATGAGCATCATCGTCACCGGAGCCACCGGCCAACTCGGTCGTCACGTAGTCGAGCAGCTGCTGGAGAAGGTTCCGGCCGACCAGATCACCGCCGTCGTGCGCGACGCGGAGAAGGCCTCCGGCTTCGCGGCCCGCGGCGTGAAGATCGCGGTCGCCGACTACAACCAGCCGGAGACCTTCGACGGTGTCATAGCCGCCGGCGACAAGGTGCTGCTCATCTCCGGCAACGAGTTCGACAAGGGCCGCGTCGGCCAGCACAAGGTCGTCCTCGACGCCGCCAAGGCCGCGGGCGCCGCGCTGCTCGCGTACACCAGCGCCCCGGGCACCCTGACGGCCGCGCTCGCCGACGACCACAAGGGCACCGAGGCGGCGATCCTCGAGTCCGGCGTCCCGTACTCGCTGCTGCGCAACGGCTGGTACAACGAGAACTACACCGAGCAGCTCGCCGTCGCCCTCGAGCACGGCGTCACCCAGGCCGCCGGCGAGGGCCGCGTCGCCTCCGCCTCTCGCGCCGACTACGCCGCCGCCGCTGTCGCGGTGCTGACCGGCGAGGGCCACGAGAACACGACGTACGAGCTGAGCGGCGACACCAACTGGAGCTTCGCCGAGTACGCGGCCGAGGTGTCCAAGCAGTCCGGCAAGGACGTCGCCTACAACGCCGTCTCCGCCGAGGTCCTGATCGGCATCCTGACCGGCGTCGGCCTGCCCGAGGGCTTCGCCACCATCCTCGCGGGCGTGGACGTGTCCATCGAGCAGGGCCAGCTGGCCGGCACCCCGGGTGACCTGTCCCGCCTGACCGGCCGCCCCACCACGCCGATCGCCGAGTCGATCGCCGCCGCGCTCAAGGCCTGACCCCCGACCCACCCATACCCCTCGGGGGCGCGCACTCCCCCGTCACGCCCCCGAGGACGCCCGCCCCCGTCTGTCATGACCGTATGGCGATACGAGCATGACAGGCGGGGGCGCTCGGCGTTACCGTCGTGGACGCACGTCCATATGCCGATGTGCTGGTACGAGGGGAGACACGGGTGTCCGGCAGGCCGACGAACGAGCAGCGCACAGGTCTGCTGAACGGTTTCGCGGCATACGGGATGTGGGGCCTCGTCCCGCTCTTCTGGCCGCTGCTGAAGCCGGCCGGAGCGGTCGAGATCCTGGCCCACCGGATGGTGTGGTCCCTGGCCTTCGTCGGCGTCGCCCTGCTGGCGCTGCGCCGCTGGGCCTGGGCGGGCGAGCTGCTGCGGCAGCCACGCCGGCTGGCACTGATCACGGTCGCCGCGGCGTTCATCACGGTCAACTGGGGCGTCTACATCTGGGCCGTGAACAGCGGGCACGTGGTCGAGGCCTCGCTCGGCTACTTCATCAACCCGCTCGTCACCATCGCCATGGGTGTACTCCTGCTGAAGGAACGACTGCGGCCGGTGCAGTGGACGGCGGTCGGCGTCTGCCTGACCGCGGTACTCGTCCTGACGATCGGCTACGGCCGGCCGCCCTGGATCTCCCTCTGCCTGGCCTTCTCCTTCGCCACGTACGGCCTGGTCAAGAAGAAGGTCAACCTCGGCGGGGTGGAGTCGCTGGCCGCCGAGACCGCGGTCCAGTTCCTGCCCGCGCTGGCGTATCTGCTGTGGCTGGGCGGCCGGGGCGACGCGACCTTCGGCGCACACGGCGCCGGGCACGCGGCCCTGCTCGCGGCGACCGGCATCGTGACCGCCCTCCCGCTGGTCTGCTTCGGCGCGGCGGCGATCCGGGTCCCGCTGTCGACGCTGGGCCTGCTCCAGTACCTGGCCCCCGTCTTCCAGTTCCTCCTGGGCGTCTTCTACTTCCACGAGCCCATGCCTCCGGAGCGCTGGGCCGGGTTCGCGCTGGTGTGGCTCGCCCTGGTCCTGCTGACGTGGGACGCGCTGCGGGCGGCCCGGCGGGGGGCCCGGCGGGGGGCCCGGGCACTCAGGGCGGGGGCCGACCCGGTCCTCGTACCGCCCATGGCGGAGGCCACGGAGGACGTACGCCACTGACCGGTGGAGCGGGCTTGGAGCGGGCGTGGAGCGGGCCGCTGTCAGTGCGGCACGTTATAAGTGGTTTCCATGACACAGACACCCGCACAACAGGCCCCCACCCCCGTGCACTGGAAGCTGGTCATCGACTGCGCGGACCCGCACGCGCAGGCCGGCTTCTGGGCGGACGCGCTCGCCTACACGGTCGAGGACCACAGTGCGCTGGTCGAACGTCTGCTGGGCCTCGGTGCCGTGCCGGCCGAGCTGACCGTCGAGTCGCACGGCCGCCGTGCCTGGCGGGACCTGGCCGCCGTACGGCATCCCGGTGACCCGTACCAGGAGGAGAGCGGGGCCGGGCTCGGGCGGCGGCTGCTGTTCCAGCGCGTGCCGGAGCCGAAGGCGGGCAAGAACCGGCTCCATCTCGATCTGCACCCGGGGCCGGACCGGCGTGCGGCCGAGGTCGAGCGGCTGACGGGGCTGGGGGCGAGCGTACTGCGGGAGGTGCGGGAGGCCGGCGGCGAGTGGACGGTGATGACCGACCCCAACACTGCTAACTACCAGTTCTGAGCATACGCGCACGTCAGAGAACACAGAAGCCCCGCACGGCACTTGGGCCGCACGGGGCGTTTTGCTGTCTGGTCAGTTGCAGAACGACGACTTTACGGCGGTCACGATGTCCGCCGCCTGGTCGTCGGTGAGGCTCGGCACCGTGCCACCCTCGAAACGGGCTTTGGCGTTGCTCTGGACGGTTGCGGCTTCCTTGCCGCCCTTGACGTCTAAGCACACGTTGCGGGACCGGTTAACGGCTCTCTCTTCCTTCGCGGCCAACCCCGGATCTATGGCGTTCAACGCTCGGATGAGTGTTGCGGTCTGTGCTGCGTCGGGCGAGGGAATCGCCGAACTCGGTTCGGGCGTGCTGGTCGACGGCTTCGCGTCCTGTGTTGCCGATGCCGTAGCGGTCGGCTTCGCGTTCTCGGCCGAAGCCTTGTCGGGCTCGTCCTTGAACAGCGAGAGCATCCCGCCGAACGCGAGGACGGCAACGCCCGTGATGATCCATGTCTTCCGCTTCATGCGGCCCCTCCCAAGGGTCTCGATCATGACTTGCCTATCACGCCGTGCGCTTGCGCAGCGATGGGATGCCGTGGATCACGTCGTTGCCCGTGGGGCCTACGCCGACGACCGGCAGACACTCGGGGCAGGCGTACAGGGTCACCCCGGGGCCGCTCACGCGCTCGATATGACGGCACGCCACGGCAGCTACTGACCAACGGCCGCAGTGGCAGCACAGAGCCCCCGAGGGGGTGGGCGAGACTTCCGGGAACAGTTCCTCGGCGGTCATGCCGACACCCCGAACTGTGCGAAGTGGTCGCCGGGATACCGGTAGTCGTAGTCAACTCCGCGTGCTGCGAACTCGGCAGCCCAGGACCGTTCGCGCTGCACGGGGGTGAGCCGCATAGTCTCTTCCGCCCGGAAGATCTCGCGGACTTCGGCGGAACTCGGTCCGGTCCACGGCTTCATCCACGGGTTTTCCGTAGGGGCGGGCTCGGTGACGGACGCAGGGGCGGGCTGTGCTGTCCTGTGGCGTCCGCGGGCAGGCAGTAGCAGCCGCAGGGCCCACACCAGGGCGCGGGCGATAGAGTCACGCATACGTCGTTCAGCTCCTAGATAGCTGTTCGGTCGGAGCCCCGGCGAACCGGTCCTACGCGGTTTGTCGGGGCGTTTCTTGTTTCAGGGACGACGCTAAGCCAACACGTCTAACTCGTCTACCTGTCTAACTGGTCTGCACGTCTAAGTCGCCCAAGTTTGGCCGCTTGTCTACGCTCTGCCTCATGTCTGAGCGACCGACTGACCCGCACACCCCGCACGCCCCCTACATGCGGGTTCTGGACGCGCTCACCGCAGAAATCAGGGCGGGGGAATATGGGCCGGGCGAACCGATCCCGTCCGATGCCGAGCTGTGCAAGCGGTTCGGCGTAGCCCGCGAGACTGCCCGCCGAGCTGTGCGGGTGCTCCGGGAACGGGGGCTCGTCGAAACCGTGTGGGGGAAGGGTTCGTTCGTGGTGGAACGCTCGGTGTCCGGCGACGGCAATAACCAGGACGGCTAGTCCTCGTTCGTCTCCCGGTCGGGGAACAAGTGCGGGTGTTGGCGCGCCAACTCGTCGCACAGCGCATCAATCGTCGGGTCAGTCACTTCCCACGAGTGCCCCGCGGGGTGGTCTCGGTACAACGTGCACGCGTCGCCGTTCTCGGCTGGTGCCTCGCACCAGGGCATGAGCAGAAACCGCCCGCAGAGACTCCGCCACACGAACCACACTGCCGATCCGTCTATGTCGTCTAAGAAACTGGCGTGCATCTCGTCGTGCTCTTCCGCAAGCTCACACGAGACATAGGAAGGTTCCGAGCGGTCTCCGGCAAAGACAGGCGGGGGCGGTATGACGGCAACGGCCGTGCACTGCAACATGCGGGGTCTTCCTTGGCAGGGGGAGAAAAAGAGGGAGCCCCGCCCATGCGCCACAGGGGGCAGCGCACGAGCGGGGCGGGCGGCGACGCTCGTGGACGTCGCCGGGAAAGTGCGCCGAACGGTCGGGGGGACGTTCAGCGCACGTGGACTATCGCGCGCCCAGGGACCCGCGCCACTGTCCGCGGGACAGATGGCACACACCATCGGGCGTGATGCGAACCCGCGCGCCGAGCAACGGCAACAAGCCTTCCGCGTTGAGCCGGTGGCGGATGCGCTCTAGCGCAGTCCACAGACGTTGCGGTCCGCCCTGGTGGACTTCTGGCGGGTTGGTCCCATCGGCGGATGCTCGGGCCCATGAACCGTCCGGATGGACCATGTAGGCGGTACGGGTCTGGTCGCGCTGTTCGTAGTCGAGTTCCACACCTGGTGTCGTGACTTGGAGCATGGAACTCAACTCCCATGCGTTCGACAGGTCCACCACGGGATAGTTGCCCGTGCTGATGTCCTCGCCCTTCCCGTCACGGGCAAGCGTGAACAGTTCGGCGAGGGCGGGCGGGTAGTCGTCCCCGGAACGGGTGAGCATGAACCCGGCGGTGTCACGTTCCACCTGCCCGACCACGTCACCGTTGGCGCGCTTCCACCCCGTGAGGATCAGACACGTACGCCCGATGGTGGTGGCGATCCGTCCGCCTGGTGCGAGAGCGGCAACGATGGGAGCGAGCCCCGGACCGGCGGGCAGCCCGACCGTGGAAACGATCCGGTCGTATCTGCCGGGCACATGATCGGTGGCGTCCGCGGTGACGAACTTGGGGTGCAGTCCGAGCCGCGCGAGCCGGTCTTGTGCCGCACTGGTCAGATAGGGGTCCACGTCCAGGCTCGTCACGTTCCGGTCCCCGATGCGCCGTGCCGCGTACGCGGTGAGCCCGCCCGCTCCGGTACCCAAGTCCAGGAAGGACAGACCGTCCCCGAGCCGCCCATGCCGAAGCATCCGCACCACCAGGCTAGGCAGCGTGGCGGAAGACGTGGGCATCCCGCTTGGCTGGTCGCCGGGCTCTGCATGGTCGGCATGGTGCGGACCAACACGGGTGATCAGAGAGCGGTCTGAGTACGCGGCTTCCATCCACGCTGCGTGGTCGGTAGCCCCGTCCCGCAAACGCCACCCTCCCGACCCGTCCCGTACCCACCAGCGGGGCACCAGCTCATGGCGTGGGGTTGCCGCTACCGGCGTGAGCCACCGGGAATCCGGGTCGGTCACTTGCTCTGCGAGGCGTACCGCATGCTGTTGCCAATCCATCCGACAACCTTTCTGTGAGTGCGCGGGGTCACTGCGGGTCGCACGATGGTGTGTTCGCGGGGTCGCAATCGCCGCTGTCATCGGGCGGGCACGCATTTTGTACCGGGAGCGGGACACTCGCGGCGAGCTGCATCCAAGAGTCCCCGCCGAGTAGGTCAGCAAGCCGGGTTTCCCGCACGTTGCCCACCGGGAAGTCACGCGAGAGCACGCAGCCGGCGAGATCTCCGTTAGGCAGGATTGCCGCTCGCCCCCGCGTGCACCGCCCGCACATCTCGTCAAGGGTCGGCTTCCATCCAGGCAATGCGGCCCGACCGACCGCCCGCACCCGGTCCGTATTGATGCGGTGAACCCCCATGGATTCCAGCTCGGCGCGGGCTTCGGCTACCCGCTGTCCCGGCAGGATGTCCACGATTCCGGCCCGCAGCGTGACCCCACGGTTCACCGCTTCCCGGATGTTGCACCGGGTCCGCACGTAGCTGCCCGCCCGTTTGGTGATCGCGTCGTGTTCGGCGGGGTCGTCGCTGTAGTAGCTCGTCGCGAGCGTCACCCCGTCGCGAACGAACAAGTCCCACCATTCCTCGCGCACGTGGAAAAGGTTGCTGTAGATCTCCACACGCAGCCCGAGCGTGAGCGCCAGGTCAGCGAACGTGCGCCACTGCGGGTGGACGGTCGGCTCTCCGCCAATGAGCTGGATGGTTCGGATGCCGAGTCCGGCAGCGTCGATGATGACCGCTCGCCAGTCTGCGGGAGTCATCACCCCATGCGTGGCTTGCGGGCTGGACTCGGACAGACAGTGCGTGCACGTGAGTTGGCACTTTCCGGTGATCTCCAGTTCAAGGGACTGGATTCCGGCGAGCGGGGATACGGCGGGCGGTTCGATGATCGTGGTCATGCGTCGGTTCCCTTCTGGTTGTCGGTTGCCGAGTCGTCGCCATACAGGCTGTCCGGGGTGTGATGGCGGATGTGGCGATCCGCTAACGCCCCCTGCGTCTGGTCGGGGCGGGGTGCCGGATTCTTGACGGTGTCTCGCTTGATGGCTGCCGTTGCAGCGGCAACGGTGGTCCTGCCCTTGCCCATGGCTCAGTTCTCCGTCTGCTGGTGTGAGTTGGTACCGCCCGGCCGGCTGCCGCCGTCATACAGACAGCCGACCGGGGTAGTGCCCGCCTCCTGCCCCAGAGCGCGAGTCAATGGCAGGAGGCGGAGTCTCAAAGCGGCGGAGCCCCGCAGAGGTGACCCGCCCTGGTCGCAGAAGGGGAGGGAGCCAGACCGCACGCACGGTCCTTGGATAGCTCGTACGACCAGGGCGAGGGCTGGTGGGGAGAACTTTCCGGCGGGGTCACCCGGACAGGCCACACAGAAAACGTGAATCGACAGTCCATGTCGGGGACGACGACGAACAACGGGTCGCCACTCTTGATCCGCTCGCGGGCGGCTCGTTGCTGTTCACGGCTTGCGCACCAGAAGCGGAGTTCTGTCGGGCAGTCCGGGGCGAGCGTCGAATCTTGACGCATGGTCGGCTGTACCCACGCCGAACGCGTCGGGTCGGGGTCGAGTCGGTCCGCGATGTGTAGTGCTTCGCCGCGGAGCCACCGAAGCGCCAGCACGGGTGAAATGGTCTGGAAGGCGGCTAAGACGTAGGGCATTTCGAAGCCCTTGCCGTACACAAGCCCTGCGGCGAGCACTTCGCACCGGTAGTCCGCCAGCACCGGTGTTCTCACGTCGAACCCTCCCGCCACATCACCCACGGGCGTTCGATCACTTCCGCGTAGCTGGTGTGCTCGGGGTACTCGCGCATATGGGCAAACGCCCAGTCCTGCGAGTTGATCGGGTCCGTGCTCCGCTCCGACCGCGCACCACAGTTGGTGTCGTCATCTCCAAGAGTGAGACACCTGAATGCGTACGTGAGCGGTGGGGCGTCGTCGTCCTGGTCGGGGCGTAACGTCCACTGGACGAGCCGAAACAGGCGAGCGGTCGCAGTGGTCACAACCGCTCACCCCGGCTTCGCGCGTTGGCCCGGGAGGTCTCGGCCCGCAAGCGCTGACGGGGACCCGCCGGCTCCACGTCCGCAGGGCTCACGGTCCATTCGGTACCGCCCGTGACCGGCCGAAGGGACCAGAGCCCGCACCACGCGCCGCGAAACTCGCCGATCCGGCCCTGCGTGTCCACCATGAGCGTGCCGGGCTCTGGAACGTGGACGGGTTCCGGCCCATCTGTGGGAACGTTCTGCGCAGACACCGCCGCTCCTCTCCGTAGCGCTTCGGCTACTCGGGCGGCCCAGCGTGGCCTAGTGTCGCGCTGTCTTCAACTTGCGCGTTTTGCTCGGAGAGTTAGGAATCTGCATGGTGAACCGGAAGGAACTCGACCCCGAGGAATCCCCCTCCGCACGCTTCGGCCAGCGTCTACGGCAGCTTCGCGACGAACGCGGGTGGACGCAGGACGAGCTAGGGACGCGCATGGGCTGCACCGGGACGCATATTTCTGCGGTCGAAACTGGTCGGCGCCCTCCAACTGAGCGCTTCGCGACGAGTGCTGACAGAGCGTTCGGGACGGGCGACATGTTCCAACGCATGGTGCACGCCCTACAAAACACCGCCCTGCTGGAGGGGTTCCCGGAGTACGTGAGGCAAGAGGTACGAGCCACAGAGATCAGACTCTTTGAACTCGGGATCGTTCCGGGCTTGCTCCAGACACCGGAGTACGCGGCAGCTATCGCGCGGGGTGCCGTACGGCGTGGGGCGATCACGGAGCAACAGGCAGAAGAACGGCTAACTCTTCTTGCCGAGCGGCAAGCGTCGCTAGTACGGACACCCCCGCCGTTCGTCTACGCCGTGTTGGACGAAAGTTGCATCCGTCGGTCCGTCGGTGGCCCGAAAGCCATGGACGCCCAGTTGGACAAGCTTGCTGCCTTCGCCGAGCTGCCGAACACCGTGCTCCAGGTCGCCCCGTTCGATCTTGGAGAGCGACGGTCGTTCGACCTGCCGGTTACCCTCCTGACGCTCCCGGACCGGTCCCAAATCGCGTACTCGGAATCTGCCCAGCAAGGGCGACTAGAGCGGGATATGCGGTTCGTACAGCCCATGCTGACCGCCTACCATCAGCTACAGGCCGAAGCCGCTTCACAGGCGGTGTCCGTGGCCATGATCGAACAGTTACGAAAGGGCACCCCGTGACGACCGAAGACTCGCAGTGGTTCACGTCCTCGTACAGCAGCAACGGCGGCCAGTGCATCGAGGTCGCCGCAAACCTCGTCGCCACGTGCGGCGTGGTCCCCGTCCGTGACTCCAAGAACCCGACTGGTCCGGTACTGGATTTCCCCGCCGGCTCGTTCGCTTCCTTCGTGGCGAGCGTCAAAGCTGGAGAGTTCGGGGCCGTCTGACAAGTCGGTCCGCCCGATCCGGTCAAGGCAGCCCCATCGTGCTCGGCATGGTGGGGCTTCGCTGTTCTCTCGCAGCAACGGCGAAAGCCCCGCCACACCCCCGGATCGGAAGGTATGGCGGGGCAACTATCGCGGTTAGGCAGCGCGGTCGGACACTACGCGCGTAGGGGCACGAAACGTCAGCCCTGCGGGTGGTTCCTGGTCGGGCATGCGGTCCGTGAGGTAGACCCCCCAGCCTTCCTCAAGACGCGCAACGGGGATGCGCGGCACGAACACGCCGAACCGCTCGGTGAGTTGGGCCCGGACGAGTACGGCAGCCATGCGGACGGCAAGCGCGTCAGCGTCTGCGCGTTCCTCGCGGCTGTCCACAAATCTGCGGGCACTCGTACTCATGCGGCGAGCAGCACCGGAGGGCGGTGCTGTCCGTAGGCACACGCGGTCACGGGTTCGTCCCACTGGACCCATACCCCTGCGTCGTTGCGTACCCATTCGACGGAGCCGGCGAGTGCCCCCGTGCGGCGGTCTCGGACCAACAGTCGAAACCCGGTGTACTGCGCTATTACGCGTAGCAGTCGCGCCACGACGCCCCCTTGCGTTTCCACGATCAACCGCAGGTCGTCACATGACCGCACGGTGTCTTCCCCCAACACGTCGGGCAGCTCAGGACAAGCCATCCACCCGCCGTTGTTCCCCTCAAGCATGGGAACGATCACAGTCGTCCGTACGTAGAACTCCTTGCTGTGCGTAACCATGTAGTCACATTAGTACAGCCGTTCGAGCATAGGAAGGGCAAACTACCGGTCGGTTCACATCGTCACTTTGGCCAACTCTGCCCCCACTGCGACGCGTTGACCACCGATTTGGTTGTGGTCGCCCCGCGATGCGAACCATTACTTGCGTCGCTCAATCATATTGGAGGGCGCGGCGGCGCCCCCTCCGAAGCGCGGAGTCGTGACCGTCCGTGGGCATGTACACGTTCACGGGATCGGCCGGTTTTGGGGTTCTCTGCGAGAGCCTGAGAGTAGTAGCGCAGCCTCGCCGGCTCGGCGGGTCACGGTCGCGACGGTCCGTCCCGAGCTGTCTCGAACGTGGATGTCCACCAGCTCACCGCAGCGAGTCACGGTCACGGTGCCCCCGTCGCCGGTCGTCATGGTCACCATGTGCGCGCACCAGCTCGGTACAGCTCGGCAAACCGAGTCTTGCCCTTGAAACGGGTTTTCTTGACCTGGTCAACGGTCACACCCATGTCGTCGGCAAGTAGCGCATCCGGACCGTCCCCGAAGTGGGGGACGGGAGTTATGCCGTGGTCCGCCTTGAGTACGTGGCGCTGCCGTTCGGACAGCAGACCCAACGAGCGGTGCACCTGGTCCCGGATCACCTCCCGGCGGTGCGATGCCACATCGGACGCGCTCACCAACTCGGCGGGGGCTTCCATCTCGCCCGCCACCACGTCCCCGAGCGTCACGCCCGGACCCAACAGGGGGCCACTGAACGGCCGGTCCAACGAATCGAGACCGAGCCAGGAAAGCCGTGCCGCTCGCGCAAGCTCGGGGCTCATCTTGTCGCTTCCCATGGCATCCGTGGTCGCTATTCGCTCGGCGTCGTACGGGTCACCACCAGCCTTTGTAATGGCGTCCTCGAAAGCCTTGGAAACGCGAGTGGCAACACCGGGGCGAATGGCTTCACGTCGGGCATCTTCCATGGACCGAGTTACGGCACGGTCAATGTGTGCCATGAACTGTGCAGGTTCGGTTCCGGTAAAGGTGCCTATTGCCTGCCACACCGTGATGCGCCCGGTTTGGGTCAGATCATCAATCAAATCGCTGTCGCCGTTTATTCCGGCCACCTTCCGCCCTCGGGCGGAAACCAGCGCTTCGGTCTCGCGTATTACTGCCGTCACCGCGTCAAGGTCGTTTTCCTTCGCGGCGGAAATCTGGTCATGGGTGAGCTGAGTCAAGGGGCACCGTTCCGGGTGGAAGATTTGGTTGCCCCTCCGTAGGGACGGAGGGTCTCCCGGAACGGAGCGCGAGGGGTCACCAAAGGGCCCTACGGCTCGAATGCAATGCGCCTTGCAAAAGGGCATGAAAATGCCCCGTCCCGGATAAGCAGGACGGGGCTTGCGCATTGCCAAATCACTGCATGGCAACGAACTTATGGATATGCCAGCGGCACAACAATGCACATAAGGCGGGTGTATCTACTCGTATCGGCACTTACTTGGGATATTGGCGCACCAGACGCAACGTTTCGTAACGCTCGGCCAGTCCGTTACTCGAATTGGTTGCACTGAGTGCGCGACTGTGAAGGGATCGCGGATACCGTGACCCTCCCGTGATTCATGCGCGTGCAACTAAATGGAAACGGGCGCGTCGCTTGCCGGTTTTTCTCGATTACTCTGCGTGGGAAAATCACGGGGTGTTACTAGTGGTCGGCCCCATACAGCGAACCCCACGACCGGCCCCCTATCTCAGATTCCGCATCGATCGGGACTCCGAAGATCGGGAACGTCATAGCTTGCTCGAACTCGCGGGCAAACTCTTTGGATTCTCGCTCGGGCACCGACGCCAACACTTCATCGTGAATAGGCAAGCGGCAGTATTCGAGCAGACCGGCCGATTCCATGTTCAGCATGGATTGCCCAAGGACATCCCGCGCGGTGCTCTGGCACAGGTAGTTCGTCACCGCGTACGTGCGGTCCCGGTCCAACGGCAGCCGGCGACCGGTGACAGACACCAGCACCATTCCCGTTTGGAAGGCTTCGCGCTGCCACCGGGAAGCCGCCCGGCGAATCTCCGGATACACCCGGTCGTACGCCCGGAACGCGCTTCGCACGTCCTCAATGGGTGCACCCGTCTGCCGGGCAGTCGTCTCGGCTCCGCCACCGTAGATTTTCGACAGACCGACGCCCTTACAGAGCTTGCGATGAGCCTTGGTGAAGCCCTCGCCGAAAACGAGCCGCGCAGTGAAGTCATGCAAGTCCTCACCCTTGCCGATTGCCTCTTTCATGCGCCGGACGTCAGCGAGAGCGGCGAGAACCCGCATTTCAACAGCCTTGAAGTCCGTTGAAACGATCACGTGTCCGGGGTCGGCGAGCAGACACCGACGGATCATGAAATCGGAACTCGGAAGGGTCTGGAGTGCGGGGCGGGTGATCGACATGCGGCCCGTCCTCGCCTGTAGCGAGTTGATGAACGGGTGAACCCGGCCCGAGCCGTCCACGGTCTCCAGGAACGTCCGTGTGTACGCCTTGCGCCACTTCCCGGCCCGCTTGCTGCGGAGCACGGCGAGGGCGAGCGGGTTGGGCGTGCGGGTGTCGAGCGGCTGCCACTGCAACGACATGTCCGCGAGGGCGAGCAAGACGTTCTTGTCCACCTTCACGGACCCGCTCGCGGTGTGCTCGGTGAGTACTTCCCCCATGCCCGCGAACGCTTCGGCGAGTTGGGCCGTGCTGTTGACGTTCTCGACTCCGTACCGCCGGGCCCGGTCCGCGTACGTGCTCGCGTCCTCGCCGAGCCGGCGGTCAAGGTCTGCTGTGTACTCCGTATCGAGCACCAGGCCCGTGCGCATCATCACGGCGCAGAGCCGAGCTATCTCGTGCTCGTATGTGACGAGCTGGTCCCGCACTTCCAGCCGGGCAAGCTCTCGCCGTAGCACCGGTTCGAGACGAGCCGTCAGGATCACGTCCAGCCCCGCGTACAGGAGGTACGTCGGCTCTGTGAGCGGGATGCCCGCCCACCCTGTCTCTTTGGTGAGCCCGAGGGAGCGGAACACTGCTGTGAGCCCGCTCTGTGTGTCCGGGGCCGCAGCGTCAACCCAGTGAGCGGAAAGCGGCTTCAACCCCGTTCCTATGCCGCCCTCTTGGGGCTGCCGCGGGTCCACCAGGCTTGCCAAGATGCGGGTGTCAACCGTCCACGGTGCGAGATCTTCCAGCGGAATGCCCGCGTGCCGATCCAAAACCAACCAGTCGAACGCGGCGTTATGGATGAGCGCTTGACGGCAACGCTGGATAGCGTCTCGCGCGTACGACGCGAAGTAACCCCCGCGCTCATACAGCAGAACCCACGCATCGTGTGCGTCCCCGAACTGGACGGTCCGGAGCCTGTAGCCGGGCGAGTAGATATCCAGCCCGGTTGTCTCGGTGTCCAGCGCGATCGGTCCCCGCTCTCGCGCCTGGTACAGCCATTCCCAAAACTTGTTCAGGTCCTCGGTGTCCTCGGGAACGTGGACCGTGACCCGCTCGCCGGCTATGTCATGGCGAAACTCGCGCATTCCTCCCCCTAAAGCAAAACGGGCCGCCCACCGGAATAGGTGGACGACCCGTGTTAATGGTCAGTGATCAGCTTCCGAAGATTCCCGGACCGGCGACGTCGGGGCTTTCGTCGGCAGCGCGGAGACCGACCAAAGAGATTCCCCGCATGGTCTTTCTTCGGGACACCCCGCGCTCTTCCATGGCGTCGTAAAAGGTGCGCCGAGTCCAGCGCTCGCGAGCCGGAAGGTTCTCGGCTTCGCACCACTCCAAATAGGTGTTAAACGCTTCGGTCCCGTTCATCACCTGGTCGTCGTCGGTGCGCTCCAACACTCCCGGAAAGAAGCCGGCGAGCTGGTCCGACGTCTCGCGGTACTCGCGGCTTGCACTCGTGATGACCTGCGGGTCTTGCAGCCCGCCCGCGTACCATTGGACGGAGCCGCGTACGGCCCACGCTGCGATGCCCTCGGCTTCCGCCAACAGGCGCACGTCTAGCGAGTGGTCCCGCTCATGGGGTGCGAAAAAACGCACGAACGGCAGCAACTTGACGCGTCGCCAAAGCCCCTCGTCCTGTGACTTGAACTTGGGCTTGTGGTTCGTGGCGAGCAACAGAAGAAAGCTCGGCTTGAACTCGAAGAACTCACGGCGGAGATAGCGGGCACTGATCATGTCCTTACCGGTGACCCGCTTCAAGATTGCTTCGGACATGGGTGCCCCGCTCTCACCCTCGGACGCCATGACGAGCCGGGCACCGCGGAGCGACGCAATATCGTTCGGAATTCCGCCGCTCGCTTTGGCCTCGAACGTGGCGAACGGCGTGGTCTTGCTGATAGCCCGGAACACGGCCGTGAGCGTGTCCACCAGAACGCTCTTACCGTTCGCCCCTTTCCCCCACATGACCGCAAAGGCTTGTTCCGTGACATGCCCGGTGATGCCGTAGCCGATGAGCCGCTGAATGTAGGCGGGCATGTCCGGCATGCCGGGGAAGATCTCGGCGAGGAAGGATTCCCACCGCGGGCACGCGGCTTCGGGCCGGTAGTCGATATCCAGTCCGTACGTGAGCATGTCGCGCATGTCGTGCGGGCGGACGTGCCCCGTGCGGAGATCAACCACGCCGTTGCGGAACGCGAGCAGATCGGGCCGGTTGTCGAAATCCACGGCTTCCACACGGACCATGGGCACCGACCGAAGTTCCGTCATGAGCGCGTCGATTCGGCTCGTCATGGTGAACCCGCGGGCGGCTTGCGTCTGCCCGGCGAGGACGAGCGCGGCCCCCATACGGTGGATTTCCTGCCGTACGCGGGTGTCTGAGCGCACCCACACCGAGCCGTCCCACGAATAGAAGCCGAGCCCCGGGGCGTAGCGGATGCGGCCCCCGCACCAGGCGACGAGCGCGTGAGCGTTCATCGCGTCGGACTCGCCGAGCTGTCCCACCAGGCGGGCAAGGATCTCCGCGGCTTCGGCCCCCTGGTCGCGCGTGACGGTGTCGGCCCCGGTGCGCTCGGCAAGCTCGGCGGAGCGTGCTTCGGCTTCCGCATCGGCGGTGTCCCGGACGGGCTTTGCTGCCTTGACTGCACGGTGCAGCTCGGGCGCGAACCGCTCGGGGTCACGCTCGCGCCATGCGGTCAAGTCGTCGCCCTCGCGGGGCAGTTCGAGCCGTAGCGCGTGCACGCCGTGTTCGGCCAGACCCGCAGCGAGCCGAGCAGAGAAGCCGTTGCCCGCCGTATCGGCGTCCCCGGCGAGGATGACGAGCGAGCCCCGCAGACCCTCGGCGAGTTCGGCAACCAGCTCGGGCGAGCCGGCGAGGGCAGCCCCGCGAATCGCCACGGCGTCGTAGCCGCACGCAACAGCGGTGAGCGCGTCCCCCGGTCCCTCGCAGACCAGGACCGTCCCGTATCCACCAGCACCGCGGAACACCCCGAACGGGGACCAGCGGTGACCGCGTGGATTGATCAGAGACAGCCACCGTGCCGGGCACTGCCCGGAAAGGTCCCGTCCCTGTAGCCCTCGCGCTATCCCGTCGAACCCGTACAGGGGCACGGTCACGCGAGGGTGTGCCCGGTACTGGCGAGAGAGGTAGGGGAAGCCGTCGCCCTGGTCGCCGGGGTCCACGCCGATCCGAAGCTCTGCGGCGGTCTCCAGGTCGAGCCCGAACCGGTCGGCGAGGTAGGCCCGAGCTTTCCCGGCCCACTCGGCGGAGTAGTCCCCGAGAGCTTCCGACGTTCGGTCGGTGTACGCGGCGAGACCGGCGACCAGTCGCGCGGGGACCAGCTCGGGACGCTCGGCGGACACCGTGGCACCGGGGCCGGTCACGTCGAACAGATCGGACCAGGACAGCCGTACCGCTGTGATGACGTCCTCGGTGCGGCAGCCGGCCCGGCACGTGATCCGAACCTTGTTGTCCTCGCCGCGCCATATCCGCAAGCTCGGGCGCGAGTCCTGGTGTCCGGGGCAGAGCGCGGAGTATCCGCCGTCCTGGTGCTCGTCGGCGGAGCCGAAGCGCGAGAGTAGATCATTGAACAGCACGACCAGCCACCCCCGCCCGTATGTCGGCGAGTAGCCGCGCGAACCGCTCAACATCGGTCGTCAGATACCAGCGGCCCGAGTCGAGACCCCGCAGCGAAGCGGTGAACCCGTACCGGTCGTGCATGTCCCGCGAGGACAGCCCGAGCGCTGTACGTGTCCGGGTCCACGTACGTACGTCAAAATGCACACGTCCCGAGCGGACACCGAGCCCGCGCACCTTGTGCACGACCACGCCATACGGGAAGCCCGCATGCACGGCTTCCACTCGGGCTTGCCGAAGCCACGTCGGTACGGCGGGGCTCCGCACGTCCTTACATTCGAGAATGAACGGGGCAGCGTGCACGTCCCCGATATCGCGTGCGCCTTCCTGCGCGGGTCTGCGGACGTTCATGCCGTCGAACGGGTCGCGGAACACCCCGTTGTTGTCGACCAGGTCAAGGAACGCGTTAAGGAAGTTCCGCACGGCGGATTCCCACATGGTCCCGCGCGCCTTGTTCGGGTTAGCCATGGTCGGCCCCCTGGTGGACGCGTGCACCACGTGCCACGGCGTGAGCGGCTGCCGCGAGGTAGCGCAGCCAGTCCGCCCGAGTCATCCATCCGGCCCGGAGTCGAAGCGTGTCGCCCCGCCCGAGCTGCCGCACGTCCCCAAGTGCCGGGGCACGGTCGGCAGTTATCTCAAGTTCCATTGGTCCCCCCACACAGCAAAGGGCCGGACAACCCGTATCGGTCGCCCGGCCCTCGCCTGGTCTGTTGCTTAAACGCGCTCGTCCGTCACGCTCGGAATGATGAGCCGGACGTGTTCGGCGGAAATCCACTCCTTACGGAGAGAGCGACGCTTGGTGAAACCCGACTCCACTCCGGTCGGCTGGACTCGCAGCATGGCGCGCAAGCGTCCGTCCACAAGCCGCGTAGTCACCTTGTCAACCACGGCATCCGTAAGCCGCACGCGGTTTCCCTGCCGTGCCGCGTAGGCCACCAGGTCACCCCGGTAAACCTCCTCGCCCGCGTAATCGGTAACGACCCCCCGCTTACCCATCTGTCTTTCCCTCCTTGTGATTCAGCAAATGCAGATACGCCGTGAAAGCCTGTTGCGACACGACACCGTTACCGGCTGCCTTTAGCTGCCTGGCACGGTTGAGTCCCGGAATGTGTGTGATCCAGCCCCGCGGCAATCCCATGAGCCATTCCGCGAAAACAGATGAGAGCCGACGACCGCCACGGGGGCCGAACTCCACCGGAATCGGAGCCGGCGAGCCCATGAGGGTTTCCCAGCGGTGTACTGCGGGCCCAAACTCGGCCCACCATTCCGGCGGGGAATGGAAAGCCCCTGGGGTTTCCTCGGCAACTTCCGGGTCAACGGGCAGAAGGAATGAAACCTCGTCATCGAGTGTCGGCCCGTGCCCACCTTCGCGGCGCTTGTCCGGATGCTGTGGGGCTCCATTGGTTCCCAAATTGGCTGTGGGTGTCTTGAAAAGCCGTGTTGCACGGTCCTTGTCGAAAAGCCTCGCCACTGCGGTAACGAGATCCTGCCCGCCGCTTCCCTGTCTCGCGTCTCGCGCGAAATCCGGACCCTTAGACGCGTCGGATGCCAACGGAGTCGGCAGAAGGGGTAGCGATGCAGAACCATCGATCTCTATGGTGGGCGGCTCCAGTTGCGGACGCGCGGAAGCAACACCATCGCGCGTCGTACCCGCTCGCGGCCAATCCCGCGAGTACGTGCGCCAAGCCCCGGTTTCGGATGGCGGATACGTTCTCCAAGAAAAGGAGCCGTGGTCGAAGAACGCGAACGGCCCCGAGGACGCTTTCCCAAATACCCGACCTCTCGCCATGAATCCCCGCCCGCTTCCCTGCATTGCTGATGTCCTGGCAGGGAAACCCCGCCGTGATGATATCCACCTTTCCCGCGAGGGTGGACCAGTCGAATTCGGTAATGTCCCCGATGTTCGGTGCATGCGGGTAGCGGGTCACGAGGATCAGGGACGCGTACGGGTCGATTTCCGCAACGTATTTGATCCTGTCGCCGGTCAGAGCCTCGACAGCCCGACCGATCCCGCCGTAACCGGCGCACAGTTCTAGAATTGCTATGTGATTTCTCCCCCATTGAAGGGGCCCCGAGAACGTCCCGGAGCCCCCTAGCCGGCCGCCCGGTCAGAGCGTCTTGGGCTCGGCAATGGCGTCGTTCCAGGACTTCAGAACCTTGATTACCGGCTTGAAGTACGAGACGTCCCGCCCCTTCTTGGTGGTGTACTCCACCAGCTCAATGGACAGTTCGGCGAGGGCTTCACCGCCCACCTTGTCCAGCGAGTTCGCGATTTCGTGCAGGACCTCGGCGAGCTTCCACGAACCCGTCTGGAACCGGAAAAGGCCAAGGTCGTAATCCTCGGCGAGCCGGAACAGAACCGAAATGCTCGGCCCCGGACCCCGCTTTGCCTTGTGAGCCGCCTTCCGGTCCTCCATGAGCGGCGGGCAACCGCACGGCTTACCCATGTCGGTCTCCGGGGAAAGGAACTCCACCCCGTCACAGTGGTGGATAAGGACGTTGCCGTTCCAGAGCTTCATATCGGACGAGACCGCCGAAGCCCCGGACAGAACCACCTTGACGCGGTTCGTACCCGTCAGAATCTCGATGTAGTTTTCCGACGTGTTGTCCGTCTCTTCCGGCTGCCCGCCCATGAGCTGAGCGATAGCCGCGGCAACGTCCGGGTCACCGGTCGTCACCTTCCAGTCGGCGAGAGCTTCCGGAATACCGTTGACCGATCGGCCCGAGTGGAATCGGCCCACAGTGTCATCCGAAAACGTGCCCTTCGGCAGTGCGTCCGGGTCGGTCTCGAAGATGCGAATAGCCATACTGTGAATTCCTCCTGATTTTGGGCATAAAAAAGGACGAGCCGTTTGATTGCTCGTCCTGGTGCTGGTGTAGGTCTTAGCCGCGCCGCTGTGTTCCCGTGATGAGTCGTCGGACGCTCTGCGCAATCGGGCTGCCGAACACGGTCTTGGAGATCTCGCGGTCCCACTGGAACACGTGCCGCAGCGTGAGGAACACGTTAAAGATTTCCTCGTCAATGCGAACGGGCTTGAAAACCCAACCGTCCGGTGTGATGTGGAGAACCGCCGCGCCGTCCACCTTGGGCATGGGCTCGGACTGTCCGTCCGCAGAAATGACCCGGTCGGCATGGGCGTACGCGGAGAGCTGTAGTGCCACGTCCGGATATGCGCTCTTGCTCGTCTTCCAGTCCACCAACAGCGTGTGCCATTCGCCGTTTTCGTGGTCGGGCTTTCCGTCCTCGCCGAGCCGTAGCCGAATGATTGCGTCAAAGCTGCCCGCGTAGCCGTGCTCGTCCGACCAGCACACGTCTTCGGCTCTGATCAGCTCGGGGCGCACAGCTAGCAGGAACTCGGCGAAACCGAGCCGGTACGGCTCCATGTCCGGATGGACTCGGCCGATCTCCTCCAGCCGGATCATGCGCTCGAAAAGGTCGTGCGCATCCGAGCCGACCTTTGCCCGCAGATTGGTGTATCGGGTGTGACTGTTCCGCAGGAAGTCAACAGCCCCGGCGGGGTCACGCTCGGCGATAGCCCGTACGGCGTCCAGGTTCTCGACTGCCGTTTCTGCGGTCATGCGAGCCGCCCAGAAGGTCAGGAACGGCTTGGGAAGCATTCCGACCACGGACGTTACGCCCGGCACTTTTTCGGCGGTCTCGGGGCTTATGTAGAAGCGCGAGCCCCCGCGCTTGATAGTCCGGATGGCTCCGGGCATGGCTGTCCCCTCGTAATCGTTCTGGTGGGTGATCGGCGAGGGATGACGGATGACGGTTAGGACCCTTTTTTGGTATGCGTCTAAAAAAATAGAGAGAAAACCAAAGAGGGGGTCGGAGCGTCATCCCGTCATCCCTCGCGCTGGTGTCAGCGGGGAACTGCGAGTTGGTCCGCGAGTGCGTGCAGCTCGGCGAGGGTGCCCCCGTTGGTGAGCACGGCGTCCGCCGGATAGTCGGCTAGCTCGGTCTCGCTGGTGTGCTGCCGCTCGTCCTCGCCGGCTGGTCCGTGCTCGCCCGGACGGTCCACGCGGACCAGAAGGAACCCGCGAGCGGTGAGCGCTTCGGCTTCGTTCTCGTACCGGCAGTCCGTCACGACCACGGGCAGGTTCCAGCGCTCGGCCACGTCCACTTTCGCGAGGGCGAGCCGAAGCCAAAAATCCTCGTCCTGGTCCCGGACGGACTGCCCGAGCCGCTGCAACGTGCGTCGCACTTCGGGCCGTTGCTTGGCTCGGTCCCACCCATGGCGGCGCACGTCGTCAGACAGCCAGATCGGCAGTGGCCCGTAACCCGTGGGCTCGTAACCAATGAACGGGTCCACGGACAGAGCCATGTCCCGCAACGGGTCCGCGAACGCGATGCGAGCGAACACGAACCGCGAGACGAGCCGAGCCCCCACGGCGTCCTTACCGGAGCCCGCCCGGCCCATGAGCGCTACATGGCGGTAGGTCACTCGGCGGTCGCCTGGTCGTCGTCCTGGTGCTCGCCGGCCGTGGCGGTCTTGGCGTCCTCGGTGCGCTGGACAGCCTCACCGGTACCGAGCACCGCAGCGGCGAGACCGAGAATCAGCGCGGACGGGAGATCCGGCGCGTAGTGGACGACGAGCGCGAGCCCGGCGACGAACACGGCGTAGATACGGGCCGGATGGGTCTTGATGAACTGCGGCATGGGTTCCCCCTGTTGTTGCTGTGCGTGAACGTTTTGGATTTGCGTTCCCGAGCTGGTCCCCGCCGGACGGGGCACCGCTCACGGGGAGTTGTCAGCCGCGCGGAACCCGCAGTGCGTCCCACGTGGTCTTGCCGGGCCAGCCATCGGCAGCCGAGCCGGTGAACCCGCGCTCGCGCTGCCAAGCCGCGTACGACTTCCGGTCGGCTTCGGTCCACTGCGGACCGGGACCGGTCGCGTACTTGCCGCACCCCTCGGCCACCAGCCGCTTGCCCATGGCCGTGATCAGCGCCGAACGGGGCGCATTCTTGAAGAACGCAGCACCGGGGAACGCGGCGAGCGTCGGGGCCGCGGGGGCGGCAATGCGCTTGGCGCGCGTCACGATCTCGGGAAGCTGAGCGACGATCCGGCTACCGGGGCAGCTCGGGTGACTGCCCCATGCGGAACCGCCCATGGCGTGGTAGCCGAGCCCCTTGCCGTTCGGGCCGGACGCCACCTGAAGCGGCACGCCGTACGTCTTGTGGACCCATGCGAACACCGCCGCAATCCGGTCCATCTGCGCGGACGTCAGCGCGTCCCCGCCCTGCCCCTCGTTCTCGATGGACAGCCACGACGTGTTGCCGCCCGCCTGAGCCCAAGCCCGGTCCGCGGTGTCCACCCACTGATAGAGCGCACCCGCCTTACCGGTGCCGAAGTGGCTGGACGCGCGCGCCTCGGCGTTGCGGAACCACAAGTCGGTTCCGGCGAGGGTGCCCGCCATGATGTGCACCACCAGGCCACGGACCGAACTCTGTCCGCCCTCGGTGTAGTTGATGGGAATCGGTCGCCACGTGGCACCCGAAAACTTGGCCATGCTGTCCCCTCCAGGGCATGAAAAAAGGCCCCGCCCGGATATCGCCCGAACGGGGCTGCGTTCGTATTGAATAACGATGGACATGCGAGCCAAATAGCCCACACTGTTCACTCAAGCGCGGTAATCGCATGCGCGCCTAAACGATCAAGACATCGAGGTCCGGAAAGATCGGAGAGCGTCTTTCACGTGAGGGGAATCCAAGTGAATGCAGTCTCCGAAAATGGAACCGTTGAGTATTATCTCGCTACAGCGGGCGTCATCCCGCTGCTGCTAATTGCCTATCTCTTCAGCATGAAAGCCATCGATGCTCTCCAAATGATGGTTGATAAACACAAGGCCAATACGCACTTGTGGTGGGTCATTCTCTTCGGGGCGCTTGCTCCGCTAATCACTCTTGGTGCCGCTATCGGAGGGGAAATTGCATGCCTCCGAGCACTATTTACGGGCTCGCCATCTAATACCAATGCATGCTGGAGCATCGCCGGATTGATCGTAATGCCCTTCGCGGGAATTATTCACGTGATTATCTTGGCGTGTATTGGGCCATCGAACGGAAATAATGGTCAAGCGAAGAACACCACTCCATGATGGGCTCTGCCTAGCCCTTGCCGGTTGCCTTTGCGACGGTCAGACCGGCCGCAACCACGGTCGCAACGGCGGTCACCACAGCGACGGGAAGAACGAACTTCCCCCGCTCGGACTCCAGGTCCCGAATCCGCGTCTCGTGATCCTCTAGCGTCTCGGTCACGTTCTCCCCTGCCTGCCCGAGAGAACGCACGTCCTCGCGGAGCCCCACCACTTCGTCATAGATCTCACGCGCACCGATCCGGACCCCTAGCGGCTCGTCCTGGTCGTCACTCATCGGGCGCCACCTGGTCCACGGCCACGGCCGTGATCTCCGTGGAACCCGCCCCAACTTCCGATTCCGGCGAGCCCACCGCCACTTGCGGCGGGTCCCGGTACAGCAGATAGCCGGGCAGCAACGCGGCAATCTGCCGGGCCAGTGCCTCTATCTCTTCCTCTGTCATCCATCCCCCTTACACAGTCACCGCCGGATCAACGGGCGGGTCCGGGGTCAGCCCGGCATCCACGGGAACCCCGTTGTACGCGGTTGCCCGCAGCGTCAGCGTCTGCCGCACGGTGGTCCCCTCGCCGGCTGTCCGTATCCCGATCACCCACGCAAGGGTGTTCAGCGCGGCCCCGGTCGTGTCGACCACGCGCACCACGTCCCCGAGCTGTAGCCGGGGGTCCGGCAGGATCTCGACGTTGCCGAGCAGCGGATACGGATACGCCCCCGCCGTGCGCAACGCCGTGGCAAGGGATGCGGCCGAAGCCGAGTCCTGCACCCAACCGCCGGGGTCGTGCTCGAATGCCTGCACCCCGTACACCTGTTGGCTGGTCGTGTTCCACGCTGCGGACCAGTTGTCCGCAGGAGCCTGCCCGCTGTCGATGCCCGGTGTCAGCAGCACGACCGAAGCCCCGCCGCTGGTCGCTCCCCGCAGCCACACCGCGGACGCACTGCGGTTGCGCATCGAGAGCACAAGCGTGCCGTTCTCCCGACGCGTCCCCACTTCCACCGCCCCATAGACCATGGCCGCGGTGTCGGTGTTGGCGTTGACGAACCGGATGCAGTCGGGCAGTGCATCGGTGTACGTGAACGGGGGCGGAGTGTCCAACTCGTCGTCCCCGATGCTCCACGCGATGCTGAACGAGCCCCCGGCGGGAATCTGAACGACGTTCGCGGCTGCCTTGGTCCATGACTTGTTGGCCTTGACCTTGGACCAGTTCGCCCACTTCACCGAGCAGTGGTTACGGCACGCGTCAATCTCCTCCGTGATCGTCAGTGACGCCAACTCGCGTTCCGACGTCACCGTGAGGTTCTCCGCGCTCGGGGCGGTCGACCAGCGGCTACGGCTACGCCACCGAAAGATGCCGTCCCCGTCGAACTCCGCCGTGGACAGCGTGGCCCGAGCAATCGACGTGATCGCTTCCCACGCACTTCCGCTGATCACGGGAACCACGCGCAACGGGATGTCCGGCGCATCGAGCGTCGCCGTTTTCTTCCACGTCCCGTTCTGCATGATCTCGTCACGCGTCGCCGGCTTCGCGGCCAACTGCGAGACCTGTAGGGCTTCCACCCGCATCCCGCCGATACGCAGGATCACGTTTCCCATGGTGCCCGCGGGCACGGCGCTGCCAATGGTTCCCGGCAGCAGGATGAGACCGCTGCCGTTCGGGTACTGCACCGTCCCTTCAACGGTGGGAACGCCCGTGGACGAGAACGTGAGCCACATTCCGAAGTGCCAGCGCCCGGACTGCTGTGTCAGCGCGGAAACCGTCCAGGTCGTTGACGAGTTGCTTGCCGGGGTGGCGTTGGTGCCGTTGAAGAACGTCACCGTTCCAGCGGCGAAGTCGGCTCGGAGCGTGGTGTAAACGGGGGTCAGGCTGGCGGGCACCCACGACAGAGAAAGGTCGATGCTGCGGTCTCCGGACGTGACACCGGTGTTGTCTATCCACACCTCGTACCAGAAGCCGTCCGTGTGGTTGCGGTTGACCGCCCGCACCAGCGGCGCATACTCCGCCTTGGTCGTCCCGGCGGACGAGCCCTGTACGGCGCACTCCCACGGTGCGTTCGTCTTGGTCCACTGCGACCAGTCGCCCGAAAGGCTCTTGAGATAGCCGACGTTGGCCGCTGCACCCCCGTGCAGACTCGCGTACAGCAGTGCACCCGTACGCGGGGGCGGGCACGTGTGAATTCCCGCGTTGCGTAGCAGGTGGTCCACGCACCATCCGGGACTGGCAACCCAGTTGGTTGACGCCCCGAACGGCGTGTCTGAGTCGATGCCGCCCGAGGGGCGTGGAAGCTGTGCGGGCATCCGTAGCCGCTCGGCTCCGTCCAGCGCAGACACCTGTACGGCGTCCGATCCGGACTGTGCCGAGCGGGCCCGGAGACTGCCACGGAAGCCCGGAATCGTGCTGCCCCCGAGTCCCCAACGATGGACGACCGACTGTCCCGGGCGCACCGCATCCCCCGACGAGCGCGGAGCCCACGGCCCGTACAGCGCGGGTGCACTGGTGGTGTCGGTCCCGGCGAGCGTCAGCGACAGTGACGCGCTGGACGAGCCGCTGAATGCGCGCATCGCGTCGGGCAGATCGGTGCCGTAGCTCTGTTCCAAAGACCACGACTGGACTTGCGCGGACATGTCCTTGCCGCCCAATCGCGTCTGCTGTGCTAGCTGCCGCTCGCCCGTCTTCAACGCGGCGATCAGTGCACTGTCAGCCGGCCGCACCGGTCACCTCCACCAGAGTCAGCCCGATGTCCCGGTAAGCGCCGTTCCCCGGTGTTGCCGCATGGGTGTAGTCGGTAATGCTGTAGGCGGGGCAGCCCTCGCCCGGTCGGCCCGCCACGGCCGTACTGTCGACGGCCAGACACGCACCCGCGAGCGAGTACGTCCCTACGGCTCCGGGCACCACCACGGGCGTGAACGAGCCCACCCCCGCGGGGGCAACCGCGTTCAGCACCCGTCCGACTGCCGACGACGTGGCGACGTAGGTTCCGCTCTTCGTCTTCCAATCGATCTTGACTGCGGACGTGGCAGGAAAGGCGGGCGGAGCCGCGAGACTGACCCGCATGCCGGGGGCAGCCGGATAGTTGCCGAACACGGTCCCCGCCCATCCGACCGACCCGTCTGCCGTGGTGGGCTTGAACGTGAACACCAGCGCCCCGGGGTCGAATGCGACCGAGCCCGTTCCCGCAGCGGACGCCAGGAACCACGCCGTGATCAACGCGTCCGTAGTGGCGTCCGCCTGAGCGGGCTTGAACAGATTCGCGGCGAGCGGGTCCAGCACGGCTATCGGACCGTTCCCGCCGATCCGCCGGGCGAGCCGGTCAAGGTGCGCCACGTCGTCCCCTTCCATGGCCGACCAGGACAGCACCAGCCGCCGGGGCTTGACGGGCGCAACCCATGTGGTCACACTCCCGCCCAGCGCCCGGAACTCAGACACCCCGAGATCGGGCGAACGCTCGAACCTGGACGCGCCGTCCCGGATCTCACGCAGACTTCCGGGACGACCGATCCACATACTCAACTGCCTTCACCTCCTGTCGAGTTGACGTTTTCCGAGCGCCGCAACGCGGGCTAGTTCCTGCTCCCCGACGCGCAACACGATGTCCCGCATATTCAGCTTCTTGACCTCTGTCAGGAAGTCCCAGAAATCTTCATGCTGCGTGGGGTCGTACTTCGGTGCGGGGGCTGTCCACTTCGGCACGCGGAAGTGGCTCGGGGCTTGCACCATCATGCGAACGCGAGCGTCCAATTTCCGCTGCCCCTGGTCGATTCCGTCGATGACACCCGCGGGAATCCACTTTCCGATCTGGTCCCGCATGAGCGTGGACGGAGAGTTGATTCCAAGTGCGTCGGCGATCGGTCCGGGGATGGAAGACTTGGCCCAAGAGATCAGCTTGTCCCGGAGCCATCCGCCCATGTTGCGGACGCCTTCCCACAGACCGCGCACCAGGTCCGCGCCCTGGTCGACCAGGAGTCGCCCGAAGCTGCCGAGCGCTTTTCCGATCCGGCCCGGCAGACCGCGCATATAGTCCGTGAACTCCCCGATCTTCTTACGGGACTGCCGTCCGAACTCGGCAATGAAACGAACGCTGTCGACGAACGCCGTGCCGAGCTTTCCAACGAACCCGATGACGTTGCCGATCCAGTCGATACCGGTGCCCAACGCTGTGAACAACGCTGAGAACACCGGGCCGGCGAGCCGCAGCAGGACCGGAATAGCGGCCCCAAGAATTTTGGCCGCGAGCTGTGCGACCCACGTAATGATCGTGGCCATCACGGCAATGACGGGCTGTGCTTTCTGTACGAGATCAGAAAGCTTCTGGCCGATCATCTGCACGGCGGGCACAACCCGTGTGGTCACGAATTTGGCCAGTGCCACAAGGATCGGCTGTAGGTTTTCCAGGATCGCCGTATAGATCCGCATAGCGGCGGGGTAAAGGTACTGTGTGAAGATCAGGGCGAGGTTCGTAAAGACCGGTGCGAGCGCCCCGTAAATGGCCCCGTAAAGTGCCATGACTGCCGGGATAATCTGCCCGGACACGACGGACCAAACGCCCTGTAGAGCGGGGAGAACGCTGGTTTGGAATTGCGTTACCAGCGCGGACACGCTCGGTGCGAGAGTATCGCGAATGGAGATACCGAGTCCCATGACCGTCTGTCCGAGCCCGGCTATGGACGCACCCCCGGCACCCGAAGCGAACGAGCCGAGGAAACCCCCGACCACATCCTTTGCGGTGCTGAGAGCGGGTCCTAGTACATCTCTGGCGGTCGTCGCAAAGGATATGAGCGGCGGCAATACTTCGTTGCCGATGAAATTCGACAGAGCAACTTGGGCAGTCCGCTTGAATTGTTCAATCTTGGCTGACGCGTTGTTGTGTAGCGCGTCACCCATTCGGTCGGCAGCCCCGGCGGTTTCACCCATTGCCTTGACAGCAGTGGACGGGTCCAGAGCAAAAAGGGCTTGCCCAAGATCCTCGGCTTTCGTTCCAAAAAGCCCAACGGCCGCCGCATTCTTTTCGGCGGGGTCCTTTATGGCTTTGATGCCGTCTAGGAATTGCTGCAATCCCTCGCGGGCACCGGGACCACCCGCGGCTATCTTGCGGGTCATTTCCTCGGCACTAAGTCCGATTGCCTCGTATGCCGCCGTGCTGGACGCGCTGCCATCCGTCGCCCGGATCTGAAATTCCTTCAGCGAGTCAGCGATCGTATCCGTATCCCGCGCACCCGCCTGCATTCCTTGGGACATGAGCCCCACGGCATCCGCAGCGGACAACCCGAGATCACGGAATTTGGTGCTGTACTCGTTGAACGTGTCCGCCATGTCATCGGCACGCGGACCCATCTTTTGCATCCCCGCCGTGAGGATATCCAGGGCTTCCGTGCCGTCCTTTGCCAGACCGTTCTTAAGGATCTGCCCGACGGCATTACTGGTCTGCCCTAGGTCCAGTTCGAAGGTGTCGGCGAGGTTGGACACCTTGCCGGTGATTTCCTCGATTTGGGCGTTAGTCGCTTCCGGCGGTAGGATGCCCGCTCGCATGATTCCGGAGACCGCCGCCGCGGCATCCTCCACGGAATCTGTGATGCCATGGGCGTACAGCTGTCCCGCGGCTTCGCCGTAACGTTTCGCTTCGGCTGGTGTGCTGCCTAGGGATGCCTGGATCTTGCCGTTAATGGCTGTCTGGTCCAGCGCATCCATGAACCCTTTTGCGAGGACTGCCGCAGCGGCGATACCTACGGCAGCAAGACCGCCCTTTAGGACTCCACCCATTTTCCCGGTGAAGCCCTCGCCGGCTGACTGCCCGCCCTCTTGTCCCGCCGCTTCGGACGGGCCGGTTACCTGCCTTTGCAGCTCCCCGGCGAATCCCTGCACTTCCGGAACGAGCGACACATAGCCCATTCCGACTTCCACAGCCATTAGTCACCCCCCGTTCCCGGCTGGAACTGCACGAGATATGCGGCAACTTCCTGGGGGCTTCGCGTGGTCCGGCCGATGCGATCAGAACGGATACCGGGCCGCGGAATCGGCAGGGGGCGACGGCTCGGGGACTTAACCCCGGCATTCCCTCGCTGCCAATTTGCTTCGGCGAGCCGGTCATGCAGCGCGGCGAGTAGCTGTGTTTCCAGGGTCCAGCCGGAATCTTCTCCGGCCATTTCCCGACCTAGAGCAGACTCGGCGGGAAGGTTCACCACCAGGGCGCGCACCCGCCGCCATGTGAGCCCGGAATCGGACCGAAACAGGTCCCGAATATCGGTGCGGTAGTAGCGTTGGAAGTCGGCTTCTATGGCCTCCCCGTGCTCTGTCAGGAGTCGGCAGAGGCCAGCGATTCCCCCACCGGGGCACCCTCATGGTTCTGCCACTGCCGGAACAGCTCACCGAGTGCAGCGAGGGGAAGGGGCAGTTCATCGAAGCGGGCCCACTGGTCACCGAGACCCGCCGTAAGCAAGGACTCAATGTCCTCGGGGCTCGGTGCACTGACGTTGACACTCTTAAGAATGCTCTTGTCCAGTTCACCCGCCGGGGTAAGCGCGAAGGTACGGCCGGAAACCTCGAACCGGAAAGGCTCGCGCCGAGCCTCACTGATCCATACGTCAAGGTTGAAAGTGTCGCTCACTGTGCTTTTCTCCTACGGGTAAAGGAACGTTTCGGCGGGTTGCTTACGCTTCGGGTTCCGCACCCCAGGACGGGTCATCGCTGTACTTGATTGCCACCACGCCATCCGCACCCGGATAGGCGGTAATGGTCAGCTCGTACGCAATGGCTTCGTCACCCTTGTACGTGATATCGCCGGTCTCGGTAACCTCGCCATCCGGTACAACAATGCGGACGTGCGAATTGCCGTCGATCACGTCGAATCCGAACTGTCGCCGGTCCGGTCCCGGTGCCTTGACCGCAAGCACGGACTTGCCGGACGTGGTGACCACCTTGGAACCCTTGTGGTACAGCTCAAGTACGGTCTTGCTCGTCTCGATGGCGGTGAACTGA
Organism: Streptomyces sp. NBC_01390; assembly: GCF_045040105.1. NCBI lineage: Bacteria > Bacillati > Actinomycetota > Actinomycetes > Kitasatosporales > Streptomycetaceae > Streptomyces > Streptomyces sp. NBC_01390. The sequence goes on from NZ_CP109551.1 coordinate 5,010,283, forward strand.
AAAGTCATCTCGGACGAGCTGATGACCTTTCGGACGGTCTGCCCGCCCTGCCATCCCTTGATTTCCGTGGTGTCGGCAGAGTTGGACTCGGTAATTCCGTCATCCGAGATCCAGCCGATATCGGTTGCGGTGCTCGGCCATGCGGTTGTTGCGTCGGTCGGCTTGACGGAGGTAAGCGGAGCCACGTACGCGGCACCGGTAATCGCAACGCGCACGGCGTTAGCGTTTAGAGGCATGGGTGTCCCCTCGGAGTAATTTGGTGGAAGAGCCGCGGCGCCTGGCTGGTGGCTGTAGAGTCCCCGCTATGGATGCAGGAATGGCCGCAGTTCTCGGCGCGTTGGCGGGTTCTGTAGGGACTATGGGCGCGGCTTTCGCTGCCGGACGTGCTCAGAGGGCTGGCGCGGAAATCGCGGCCCGAGCAGAGCATCGAAAGAATCGCCGCGATCCCCGTCAAGCCGCATACAAGGAACTTATTGATGCGGCGCTTGCTTTAGCCGAATGGGAGTACTACGATGACGAGCCGAATCAAGATGCGGAGCTGGAACCATATTTGCTAAGAATTCAGAAAGCGTACGTGGACGTAGCGCTAGCAGGCCCCGCAAGGGTCGCCAAACCAGCCGACAAACTGTATTACGAGAGCGCCCTTTACAAGGTCACTGTGAGAGAGCGCGCGAAGGCAAATTTCGAAACCCCTCACAGATGGGTTACGGATGTGAATGAGAAAATTTTTCAGCACCTTGCGGACTTCATGAGTGCTGCTCAGTCAGCCCTAGACGATGACGGATCAAGGCGCCGGTTCAGGAGATAGGAATTTCGTGCACGCGACCGCGCATATGGATTTCAGCGGCGCACGCATAGCGCGGCTGTGAAGTCTCGTCGTCTGGTAGCCACTGCGGGCCGCCTACTTCGGTTGCGCGGTAGACCGTGACCCCGCCGCGCACTCCGGGGATGACGTGGACCAGGGCGCGCACCAGGGCGCAAAGGTCGTGCGCGTCCGATTCGGTGGCTGCCCACGCGTGGAAGTCCAGCCGGGCACGGTCCGACACAACCGTCTGTTGCAGCCCGCCGAGCCGTTCCACGCGGACGAACCGCGAGGGACGGGGCGAGGGAATGCGGGACACCACGGGGACGGGGTCGCCGGCTGCCGCGAGGGCAGAGCGGAGATAACCCGTCACCACGGCCACGGCGTCGGGCATGACGATGACGGGGCGGCTCAATCGGCACCGTCCAACCCGCGGAGCAGTGCCCGCCGAGTGCCTTCCGCGTCGTTCTGTTTCTCGTAGTTGCCGATCACGGCAGCACGCCAACGGCGAGTGCCTAGTGCCGAGTCGGTGCGGAAGTCGCCCCCGTCCGAGCCCGCAGACTCTGCGATGCGCTCGGCGATACGGCGCACTTCGGCCCCTGTTTCGGGCGTGCGCATAAGGCTGTTGATCCCGGACCGGTTCGGGCGAAAGCGTCGACTCATCCGGACACCTCCTTTAGGCGGGCTTCGGTGTGGTGGTGTCGGCCCGAGAGCGTCCAGCGGGCAACATCTCCGTCCACGTCCAGCAACCGCCCGAGCGCAACCACCCGGTCCCCTGGTGCTAGGTCGACGTCGACTCCGCGGCGGGTGATCAGTCGCCATCCGGAGACCACAACGGAGCGATCTCCGCCGTCCTCGGTGGACGCATCGGGCTGGACAGCAACCCGCCGGACGGTCGTCCTGGTGGCGTTCGCCCAATCACGTACGGACGTGGTGTTGCCGTACCGGTCCACCAGGAACGGCGCGCGTACGAGCACGACGGTTTGGGAGTAGTGGACGCTCACCGGAGCCCCACCACCGATACGCGCTTGCGGTACCGGGCGAGTAGGTCCCGGTCCGCGGGGGCGAGGGATGCCCCTATGGTCTCGGCGGAGTAGGTGACGCTCGCGGAGCCGACCGACTCTTGACGGAGATCGGCGGGGTTCGTGAGCACTCGGCCGGCGAGGGTGAGCACGACCGCGAGGACGTCACCGGGCACGGCTGCATACCCGTGCGTGTAGGTGACGGTCACGGGTAGGTCGTCGGGCACACGCAACCGGTCCCGGACGAGCTGCCACCGGTCCGGGGCGAGCGGCTTACCGGCAACCGTGACCCCCTGTACGGAGACCACGGGACGTTGCGGAAGTACCGCCCACCCCTCGCGCGGGTACAGCAGTGCCGAGCTGGTGCCCCTGGTGAACGACTGCCGGGCTTCGCGGCGCACGATGGCGGACGCCACGTCCAGCACCATCGGAGCCGACGCGGGCAGCTCGTCCGGCTCGCGTTGCATCCACGCGGCCAACTGGTCCGACGTGGCGAGGGCGGGCAGTTCCATACCGGCCCCCTCTTACTTGACTGTCTGAGCGGCGCACGCCAGACACCGCGTGACGGTCCGTGCCACCCCGTCCGAGTCGAGAACCGGGAAGCTCTCGATCCGGGTCGGGGCGCTGCACGAATCCGTGTGCGGGATCTTCGGGGCGGACGCTGCGGCACGCTTACGCGGCGGCAATTCCGAACCCCTTCCGGCTACTTGGCGAGAACGCCGTTAAGGCGCGCGGCACCCTTGCCGCCGAACACCGCGAGCCCGCAATAGAACTCGATGCGGGTGCGGTACGCGGGCTTGGTCTCAAGCTGCCCGAGGTCATCGACCATGACCCCGCCGTTGGTGAGACCGGTCACGGCCTGGTCGTCCTCGGTCTGGCCGAAGCGCACGGCGTAGATGCTGGACGCGTCCGTTGCCGAGCCCTGCGTCTCGGTCTGCGGAAGGATGTCCGCACCCGCCGCATTCTGGCCGGGGTCGAGCAGCGCAATGCCGTTGTACGTGGCGACCAGCTTTCCGGTCAGCGCTTCCTTGACCATCTCGAAGCCGCCGATGCGACGAGCCGCGGAACGTACCTTGGCGATCACCAGCCGGTTGGCGTAGATGGCACCGTTGGAGCTGTTCAGACCAGGCACAGCGGCAACGAGACCGTCCATCAGGTCGAAGAACTTGTGCGAGTCCTCGGCCCCCGCACCGATGATCGGAGCGCCGTTCGTGCCCGCGGAGACAACCTGAGCACCGGTCAGCCGCTTACGCAGACCGTCAAAGGACTTGGCGTCCGTCGCCACGTCACCGTTGAAAAACGTGTCCTGGAACTTGTACGCGGCTGCCTTGACCTTCATGCGGGTCTGTACGGCTCGCTGGTCGTTCAGGTTGCCGCGGGTCTGGACGATGAAACGGTCAACGTCGGCGTCCCCGCCGAGAATGACCAGGCTTTCCGACTTCTGGTTTACCGTGCCGGTGCTCTCGGTGTACGCCTCATTGACGCTTCGGAAAGCCACGCCCGGCAACGTGGCCTCTTCGTTGTAGCTGTAGCTGTTGCCCTCGATCGGCATCAGCGGGATACGGTCCAGAATGCTGGACTCCTGCACGAACGTCTCGATGACACCGCGCTGAAGATCTGTGGTGCTGAGCTTGGCGGACTCGGCGAGCGAAAGCGCCATGGATTACCCCTCCATTTGGGCATGAAAAAAAGAGGCACACGTTGCGTGTGACCCTTGGAATAGGTGTGGTGCGGGGTCAGCCGGCCGCGCCATACGCGTTCCGGAGCCGGTCAAACGGGGTGGCGGGCTCGTCCTTCGCTTCGGTGCTCTCGCGCTGCCCCGAGCCCACGTCACCCCACGGGGCCGGGCTCGTCGATGCGGTGTCCGCAGCGAGCGCAAGGTAGGGCTTGTCCTTGACGAGCTGGTCCAGCGCGGCAGTTACCGCGGCGGTGTCCACGTCCCCGCCCTCGCCGACCAGTCCGGCCACGTCCACCAGGGCAAGAGCGTCCGCAGGATCACGGAGCCGACCAGCGGCAGCCGCTCGAATCTCGGCGCGGACGAGCTGCCCGGTGAACTCGGTTCGGATCTCCTCGCGGAGCGCGTCAAGGTCGCCCGGCTTCTGTGCAGCGTTCGACCGGCGGAGCCGAGTTGCTTCCGCTTCGGCGGTCTCGGCGCGCTTCTCGGCAGCCGTTCGCGCGGTGCGCTCGGCGGACAGCTCGTCCCCGCCCTGGTCGCTCGGCTTCGGCTCGCCCTGGTCGCCGGGCTTGGTGCCCTGGTCGTTCTTGGGCTCGCCCTGGTCGCCCTCGCCGGGCTTCGGCTCCGGACCGTTCGGGTTCGGGTCGTTGGGCATGGGTGCCCCTCCTATGTGATGTATCCGTGTTTCTTCAACATGGCTATTTGGTGCTCGCGGTTGTCACCAGCGAGTTTGAAGATGGTTTCCGGCATCAACCGGGCTTCCTTAGCCCGCTCGTATCGGTTGCCGGGGGTCTTTTCAAAACCCGAGTTGAGCGCTTTGCCGCCGATCCCGCGTTTCGTGGTGCCTTCCGTGGTGACCTTTAGCGGTCCCCGTCCGGTGACAGCCGTAGCCATTCCTCGGCGGGCATTGACTATCTGCCCCAAGTCCGCCCCGGATTCAAGGGCTTTGACCCCTGCGGGTCCGAGCCGCTTCCGCTGTTCCTCGGGGCTCATCTGCCGCACCAGAGCTTCCGGGGTGCTCGTCTGCTTCCACTCGGCATCCGTCATGGGCTCCATACCGCAGTCACAGCGGGGATGCCTCTTGAAGCCTGTTGAGTAGCTGTACTGACGACCGGACAGCAGAATGCACCGGACGCACGCGGGCAGCTTCACCACCCGCACATACGAGATACACCGGGGCTCGGCAGCCATGGACACGAACGTTGCCGCCCTCGCGGTGTCCGCTATCTGCGTCCCCACCATGGTTGCGATCTGATTCAGCCCGGCAAGCGAAGCGACTTCCGCGGACTGTCCCGCCGCGAGGGCTTGCGCGGTGCGAATCGCCGGAAGGTACAGCAGAGTTGCGAGCGGACGAGCGTCCGACGCGATACCGACCAGAGCCCCCGGATTGAGCATGGCGACCGGTCCGGCTGCCGCACCTTGGGCGAGCATGGACGCCGTGACAAAGGCTTGCGCCCCTTGTGCTGCGGAGAGCTGCCCCGCCATGACAGCGGCGAGGATCTGCCGTCCGGTCTCGCCCTGCATGGCGGACAAGATGCGGTCCGGAGTCACGTCCCGCCAAAGGGCTTGCACGGCTGCCACAACGCTCCGCGCAATGCTCTGCGTCTCCACGTACCGGGCTGCCGCTAGCTCTGCCGCACGGCTCATTACGCGGCGTCCGGCAGCTCGTCCGCGGGCTCGTCCTGGTCGCGCTTCGGGCCGTACAGATCGGCGATGCTTCCGCCGAGAATTGCCGCGGCCTGGTCGTTGCGCATCCGCTTCCACCGGTCGATCTCGTCCGGGGTGACACCGGGAATCCGCTCCCACAGCGCTTCGTCCGGGACCCCGATGGACTTCAACTTGACCAGGGCATCCGAGTACTGCGAGTCCGAACGGAACTGAGGGTCACGCCACACCACAGAGCCGAGCGCGAGGGAAGCCGCGCGCTTGTCCTCGCCGGCTGCCAGCGCTTCAAGCCGCATGATCTCGCGGAGTCCCGCACCGAAGTGCCGTTGGCGCTCCATGACCTTTGCGACTAGACCGGCTTCGGAAGCCGCGAGAGCGTCCGCCGAGACGTTGACGAGCTGCCCCGTCAGGTAAGTGGCGGGGGTGCGAGTCTGCGAAGCGATGTGTTCAACCGCAGCGTCAATGACCTTGAGGTAGTTGCCGAGATCAGCGGCAGAGAACTCCGCGATTCGCGCGGTGTCCTTCTCCAGCCACAGCAGACGGTCCGAACGGAACCGGTCTAGCGGCTCGTCCTCCTCGCCGACGACTTCGCCGGACTCCGGGTCAACGATCTCCCGTACGGGTCGGTCCATGCCGAGCACAGCGCGAGCCGGAAGCGCTAGGTAGTCGCTCGCGGTCATCAGGTGGGCCCACAAGGTGTTGACCGCATCCTGTAGCGGCAGCACCGTCACAAGCTCGGAGCGCGGGTTTCCGTGCAGCCGTGCCCGGTTGGGGAGTTCGACCAGCGGCACCACGCCGAGCCGGTTGGGAATGTGCGACGGCTCGCCGCGGGACAGTCCCACGGTGCGGCCCGTCCACTCCTGACTACGTCCCCGCCGCTGCCACCGGTACACCATGTCCGGGGTGAACAGCGTTGCGAACTCCCATTGCCCGTCACGCCACGTCTTGAGACCCGCCGAGCGGAGCCGACGACGACCAGGCACATACTCGACAATCGCATTCGCGGCATGCTCGAACGTGATCTCTGTGTTGATGCCGTCCGGCTTCCACACCAGGGCATAGGACCGACCGGTAATCAGCGCTTCCAACAGCGCTAGACCGATCTCAACATCACATTCCGAGCGTCGCCACGCCTTCCCCGCAGCATGATCAATGGACCCGTCTTCCAGCCGGAAGCCGATCGGCATAAGCCGTTCAACGGTGGCGTCCGGTACGGTCGCGCACCAGTTATCGGAAAAGTCCTTGAACAGCTCCCCGGCTTGGGCGTTGAACTCGGGACTCGCGAACAGCAGCGGCCGTCTACCCTCGTACGCGTCCGACCACTTGCGGGCTTCGTTTTTGCGCCGTTCGATCTTCGCGCGGAGCCGGACCGTCATCTGTAGCGGCTTCTCACTAACTCCACTCACCTCGACCCTCTCTAGCGAAACACGTGCATCAACATGAAGTTGACATGGTGGCATGTTCGAGTTACTTGTGACTATTGGGGCGCAGGTGAATGTAACCGTTTGTAACAAGGGTCGATCCCGGGCTGGAATTAATCTAGCGAGTCGGTCACCCTGAGCGCATGAGTCTTGTTCTACCTGCGGCTATCGCCATCGCCAAGTCACTTTTCTCGGCAGCCAACACGGCCGCCGGAATATTCAAAAATCGCAGGCGGCAGGGGCAGTTCAACCAGCAATTGGTTACTCGGGTTGGACAGGCTCTGATAGCCCCTGCGGCCGCCACTGCAGTAGAGCAGGTAAACCGCGACCGCCGTGACACCATACGGGCACTAATGCAGGACGCGGGCTGCGTGCGCAGTCGGGCTGCACTCGTCAGCAAGTTCACTATTGTGATGCCCATAGTCGAAGAAGCCCGCATTTCTGCACGCAACGGTGCACGGGCTTCGGAAGAGGCTGACCTTTCCATGCTCGCGGCAGCGCTCTATGTAGGAATTGGTGAAGACGGCTGGTCAGCCGCGCGCCGAGTTAGGGACGCGGAGTCTGCATTTCAACGCGCACAAAGGAGTCTTCCCCCTAGTCCGACCTCCAATTTTATGCGCGTCATGTGGATGGTAGAGAATGACCCAATTATCTCCCTGGATGCGCCGCCACCGGGACGCACAATAACTGTGCTTCCGCTGTCAAGCGTATTCATGGATCTAGGTAGCGCTCTCTATTTAGCACTGCCATCGGAATTTTAGGCACTCGCAGCACGAGGACGTTTCAGCGGTCTTCGTACGTAACCGTCCAGCGCCATCACCGCAGCGGCGATGCCGTCGATACGGGCGGATGACTTCCCGCGGTCCGGCTTGACCGGTCGCATGTTGTCGTTGCCGTCCCGGTAGACCTCCACCACTGACGCGTTCCAGCGGAGCACCGGGTTACCGCCGTGACGTATCTGCCCCTCGCGCAAGAGCCGTTCAAGTTCCTTGCAGCCCGGCGACATGCCCAAGTAGGTCTGCGCGATCGGAACCACGTCGACCCCGCGCGTCTTGGCCTCGATGCGCTGGACGAGCTGCCCGGCGAACATCCGGTCATAACTGATGCGCTGGACGTCCAGCCGGCGGCAGTCGGCAATGATCTGTTTCTCGATGGCGTCATAGTCGATGGCGTCGCCCTCGGTGAGGGTGAGTAGACCATCGGCAGCCCACTGCCGGATGGGAACCTGTAGCTGTTGTTCCAACTCGTCCGCGCGTTCCTCGGGCAGCCAGAACCGCGAGATCAGTTCCAACTCGACACCGGGCACACGGGATTCGACCGCGAGCACCCACGCAGACAGGTCGGACACTGCGGAGAGGTCGACCCCGCCCCATGCCCGGCGGTACCGAAACGACGTGTCGTTGACTCGTCCGTTGTTCTCGTCCCACAGCGACAGCGGCAGCCACCGTGAAGCGGCCCGCATCCGCCGATTGAGGGACAAGCGGCAGAACGTGGGGAAGTAACTCGGCGTGCTCCGGGCCTTGTTGGCCTCACGGCGCATGTACGCAAGCGACGGAGAGGCACCCAATCCGGGGTTGGCCTTACGCCACGTGCTCTCGGCAAACGGATCGTCTGCCTCCTCCGCTGCCCAGATGACCCCGTAGTGACCGGGGTCGGACACGATGCCGTCCGCACAGCGGCGGGTGTACGTGTGTTTCTCGTCGTAGATGCTGCCTTCGGTGCCCTCATCAGCGGTCGTGATGTAGATGACGAGCGGCTGATCACGCGCGCCGGTACCGGTCTCGATGGCGTCGATAAGGTCCCGGCGCTTGTGCACGTGGACCTCGTCGACGATCGCCCCGGACACGTTCAACCCGTGGGCAGTCTCGGCAATCTTGGACAGCGCACGAAAAATGCCGCCGGTCCGCGGAACACGGATGAGCCCCCGCAGAACCTCTACGCGGCCCCGTACAGCGCGGGACGTCAGCGCCATGCGCTTAGCGTCGTCAAAGACACGTTCGGCTTGTGGAAGCGATCCGGCAGCCGCGTATACCTCCGCCCCGATCTCCCGATCCGCGAGCAACAGCACCAGACCGATGCCGCTGGACAAGGTGGACTTGCCGTTCTTCCGCGGAACCTCGATCCACGCCGAGCGGATGACCCGCACCGCGCGCCCCAATTCGGGGTCGTAGGCGAGCCAACCGAAGATCGGAGCGATCACCCACACCACTTGCCAGGGTGCTAGCCGCAGCCTCGCGTTACCCCAACGGCCTTTGGTGTGCTTGAACGACTGGATAGCGTCGATGGCTCGCCGAGCGGCTGCCACGTCGAAATACGCGCCCGGTGCGTCGGCTGCCTGGTGAGCAACGACCAGCGGGCGGGACTCCAGCGCTTCGGCTATCTCGTCCTCGGACAAGCCGAGTTCGTGCAGAGCGTCCAGCGGGACGGGAAGAGCGTCAGTCGAAGATCCCGTCATCCTCGCCCCCGCGGTCATCCGGCGGTGTCAGCCGGCCACGGGCCGACGGGGACAAGCCGAGTTCCCCGATGTACCGGGCAAGCTGAGTGCGGTACTGCCCGACGATCGTGGTAGCGCCGTTCTTCTGCATCCCGCGCTCGCCCTGCATGAGAATCCCGTTCGCGGAAATCTCGCGCTCGCACTGGTCGATACGGGCGACGCAAATGCAGTAGTCCGTAAGCGTGGCGGTGTCCACGGTGCCGATACCGGCCGTGAACTCCAGCACGGGGACGACGCGTTGCCACTCGCGGGAAGCGACTTCCCGGCACCGGGCGTTCACCGCGCGCTGATCTCCACCAGCATCCCCGAACGTGTCCAGCCAATCGGGCTCGGACAGCTCGGCGGGCGGAACCCGCACCCCCTCGGAAACGGGGCGCTTGCCGGGGTTCCCCTCGCGGATCACCTGCAACGGCGGTGTCTTACGCGTTGGGTCTGCCATTCCTCACCCCTCCCATGGGTCGTGAGCTGGTCATGTGGGCAGCGCAGAGCCCCGCGCAAAGGGCGGTAGCTGCGGCGCGAGTTTTTTGCCTCCCTGCCGCTCAGCTAGCGGAGGGGGCGGGGGTCACCCCCTGGTCAGAACGGCGGACGCTCGAACGACTCACGCCGAGACCGAGCCTCAGCAGCGAACCCACCGGGCTGGTTCCGTGCGGTCTCGCCGTTGTGGCACGTCACGCACAGAGGGCGAAGATGCCTCGCCGCATCCGGGTTCGCCTCGCCCCTCGCAATCAACTCGCGTCGGGACAGCGGGAAGTGGTCCGCCACGTTCGCCGCGCGACCGCACAGCACACACCACGGGTTGGCGTACAGGTACGCCTTCCGGATGCGCTGCCACCGCGTGGTGTAGACAGCGCCACCACGTGACGCCCGATCCTTGTCCGCTTCCCTCTGGTGCTTCGGGCAGCGCCCGCCGGCTCGGGTCAACTCGGGGCACCCGGGTACCGAGCACGGGGGGCGGGGTTTATGAGGCATTAATACACCTCCGGAAATTGTCTTCTTCCATTGCAACCTTTATGCAGAAAATTGCACGATGCATTGCAACCTTTATGCAGAAAATTGCACAATGCAGGGAATTGCGCTTTAGTCAGACCAAGACCAGTGAGAGAGGACGTCATGAAATCCGAGATTGACCCCCGTCCAGCGCTCGAACTTCGTGTTGGCGTGTTGCAATTGACCGTTCAGCGCATCCCCGGGTGGCTCGTCACCCTGGTCACCACAGCCGGCGGGTCAGCGGGAATGTGGTGGGTACAGCGCTAGACCGCGCGCCCGAACTCCGTTGCGGTCTTGAGCTGGTGGCACCCCCGGCACAGCACTTGAACGTTGCCGTCCGTGTCGGTCCCTCCCATCGCGAGGGGCCGCACATGGTCCACGTCGACCCCGTCGGCGAGGACGAGCGACCCGCACTGTGCACACAGCGGGCACCCGTGGTGAGTTCGGGGCAGCCGGGGACAGAGCAAGGGGGGCGAGGCTTCCGGGGCATGGGGGATCACTTCCCAGCGGCATGGGGTGGGCACACAAAAGCCCCGACTACCATTACTAGCCGGGGCTGATGCGCTCGGAATCAAGCTGTCGTTGCCGTATCGACTTCCTTGAAGTCACTGACAGCCACCCATTTACCCTTGAATCTCTTACCCGAACCAATGATCACAACCGGTCGGACACGGTCTTTCCCACCCTCTCTCAGTGCCTTAACGACGGGCACTTGCTGCACCATCCATGAGCGCGAATGCAGCCCTTCCAGCTTCACCGGAAGTTCCGCCGAACCGATCACGTGATTGAGAATGACCATGCCCTTGTCGGAGCCATCTTCCAAGTACCACTGTGTGACCTCGCACGCTCCGCGGCCTCTGTTGGCTGCCTGAATGGAGATCACAGGAACAGGCTTCGCGCCGATTTGGTAGGCGGTAAGCGGAGTCAGTGTCGGGACGATGCGCGCCCCGGACCATCTCCACATGACGAACTGCCAGGACAGCGCCACCAGTGTGGAGACGAGTGTGGACACCCCCACTGCGGCAAGTACCACGCTGGTCCATGGCACTTCCTGTGCTGCGGTACTCATGTGTGCCCCCACCTTTGAGACTCGGTCTTCGGGCGGAAGTCGTATCACGTGCTGAGGAGTTAGGGCGAGCCTCCATCGCGGTGCGATCCGGCGCAGTGTCAGAACGGGGGCGACGTGACCCCGAAGTCCTCACGGGTCTTGGCCAAGTGGCATCCGTGGCAAAGGGGTTGAACGTTCGTGTCCGTGTCCTCGCCACCGAGGGCGAGCGGCTGTACATGGTCCACGTCCACCACGTCCGCGAGGACGAGCGACCCGCACCGGGCACATCGGGCACCACCACGGGCACCGACCAGAGCACGGAGCCGAGCGGCCCCCGAGAACACCCGGACCAGCACCGCGCGACGGACCCGCCGAGCACGTACCGAAGCACGCCGTTCGTAGATCTGGTGGTGACCCTCGCAGCGGCCCCGGTGAGTGGCGGGCTCGGTGCAGTCAACACACCGCATGCTCACCCCCTGGTCGTCGTCCTGGTGCTCGTCGTTGCGTGCCCACCCCCGGACTTGAACCGGGGAACTCTGCGGCCGACATCCCCGATCCGGGGCCGGTACCGCGCACCTCTACCGTTGGGTCAGTGGGCTGGTCGTCCTCGCCGGCGAGACCGGTCCGGACAAGGTGGGGAGACCACACGGGCTTACAACCCGTTTCAGCGACTCGCGGACGAGCCGGTTACTCATGGGCGGTGTGATCTCCCCGCGCTCTGCCTCACGACCCCTGCGGCCACCCCGAACGGGTGCGTGGTGCACGGGCAGAGCTGTTGGTGAGGGTGGGCACTCGGTCCGCCGTTTCCGGGCTAGCGGGGTGCGCGGTAGTCCCTGGTCCCTCTCTCGGAAGTAGTAGGGACGGAAGGTCTCCCGCCCTCGGGGCGTTGGTCCCGCTCGTCCACTTGCTTCCGGGAGTAGTAAGGACGGAAGGTCTCCCCGCGCCGTTCGGGGCTATGACGGGATGACGGTTCGGATGCCGTTTTGGTTTTCTCTCTATTTTTCTATGTGCATTCAAAAAAGTAGGTCTATCCGTCATACCGTCATGGGCTGTCCGCTGGTCGCGCTGCCCGTCCCGAGCCCCGAGCGTCCGAGTGCGGGCACAAGTCAGCCCCGGCGGTCACATGGACTGCCGGGGCTGACTCAGGGCAGTACAGGGGTCTTACGCGAGGACCGGAGCCCGCTCGGGCACCAGCTCGGCAGCGGGCTCGGCGAGGCTGTGCACCGGTTCGGCCGTGGTCTCCGCGAGCCGTGCCACGGAACCGGGCACCGGGAGAACGTCAGTCCCGTTGACTTCGGCTTCGGTGTCCGCAGCGGCTACGGCCACGCCTTCCGCTGCGGGGTCCAGTTCGCCCGTCATGGTGAAGTCCACGCGGGACGTGTCCAGCTTCCGCCATCCGCCACGGGTGCCGCGCCGGACGTCCAGCCGCGCCCCCGCTTCAATGAGCATGGCTCGCCGGCTCGCTGTGTCTGCGGCTGTCCACTCGTCCGCGAACGTGCGGCCCGTGGGGGTCACGACGCGTCGCGGTTCTACCTTTTCGCGGGTCTCCAGCTCGGCTATGCGGTTGTCCAACGCGTCCGCACGTTCCTGCCATGCCTGCCGCGCGTGCCGGGACTTCTGGCGTCCCTCTTGCTTCTGGTGTTCCTCGAACTCGGCGAGGGTGGCGCGTAGCTCGGGCTCGGGGTCATAGCCTGGAATCTCGACTACGTGTTTCGTCTGGATCGGTCCGACCAGTCGCAGGAACTCGGCGGTTACGTGCTCGTCCACCCAGTCACCCCGGATGTGCGCGGGAGCGTCGCAGTTGCCGCCCCGCGCGTGAAAGTTGCACTTGTAGACAGGGGCTTGGTTCTTCTTGCTCTTCTGCTTGTTCAGGTACATGCGGCCCCCGCACGAGTCGCAGTGGATCACGCGCAACAGAAGCGCGTCGGTATCCGTGCGGTCCCCGTTCTCGATGCTGCGGGAGCCGAGCAGCGCCCCGATACGGTCGAACTCCTCGCGGGTCATGATCGGTGTTTCGGTGCTCATGATCGGGTTGCCCTGGTCGTCCCGGACGGGCTTGCCCTGGTGCATCTTCCACCCGAGCAACGTCGGGTTCTTGAGCATCCGGGTTAGCACGGTGGGGTTCCAGTTGAACGCGTCTCGGATGAGTCCCTTGGCTCCGCCGGGCCGTCCACCCTTGGCACGGTTCTGCTTCACTGCCCAGTGATCACGCGGGCTCGGGACCTGGTCCTCATTGAGCCCGATTGCCACGGCGGAAGCGGTCTTGCCTTCCAACAGCTCTCGAACGATTCGCTCAATGATCAGTACGGCGTCCGGGTCGGGCACGAGCGTCCAGCCGATCCCGCCGTGTTCCTTGGGCATGGGGGCGGGCATGCAGCCGTACGGGGGCTTGCCGCCACCCCGCCACCGAAGCGGCATCCGGCGCATGGCTGCCATGGCTCCGGTTACTCGGTCGCTGATGCTCTGCGACTCCACTTGGGCGGCAAAGGCAAGCATCATCATCATGAGTTCGGACATGGGGTCCATGGGGTTGCGGAAGTCGAACACCAGCCGACCCCCGCCGATGCCCTCGGCAAAGACGAGCATCTTTCGGTGTTGCTTCGCCCACTTCGCTAGGTCGTGCATGTCGCTCATGGACCGGATGGCACGGTCGAAGCGCCACCAGACAAGCGCGTCGAACTCGTCGGGACGGGCGAGCCACTGCCCGAGCGCGGGACGGTCGAACGGGGAAACCTTGCTCGCGGACACGTCAAGGTCCACGGCTTCGCGGAGCCCGTCACCCTCGCCGAACGCGATATTGAGCGAGCCCGCCGCTATGTCGTCGGCTTCGCGCTGCCGCTCGGGGCTGGTGGTCTCGTCCGTGAGTACCGAGAGTCGGACGCACCGCACGCCCCGTAGCGTCTCGGTGTAGACCGTCCCGGCTAGGGGGTTGCGAGTGGTCGTCATCCCCTCGGTAGGGACGGACGGTTCCCCGCTACGGGGCTTGACCAGGACCGATGCCACCATGCCGACACTCCAGAACCGCTAGAACGGAGTGTTGGGAGATCCGGAGGGGAACGAATTCTGCGTGCACTAGTCATGTCGCTGGTCATGCCACCGATCATGACACTGGTCATGTCCATGTTCATCCGATATGCGAACTCGCTGTCCAGATAGCGCTCTTGACGAACCGTTAGCCAGAGCTTCACCATCCAGGCACCTATCCACTGTGGAATCCCTGTGATTCCCAAAGGAATTCGGAGCCCCCCCACATGAAGCTCTCGGTTCCCGGACGCGCCGCAGCCACCGCTGTCGCCGTCACCGTGCTCGCCTCCACCGCGCTCCTCACCACGGGCACGGCAGCAGGCGCGGTCTCCGCCCCCGACTCCGCGAACTCCGCAGCGGCCGTCACCCTCGCCGCCGCACCCGACCTGCCCGTGGCCAACGTCAAGGCGCATCTGGCCCAGTTGCAGTCCATAGCCACCGCCAACGGCGGCAACCGGGCGCACGGCAGAACCGGCTACCGCGCCTCGCTCGACTACGTGAAGGCCAAACTGGACGCGGCCGGGTTCACCACGACCATCCAGCAGTTCACCGCGTCCAGCCGTACCGGCTACAACCTGATCGCCGACTGGCCCGGCGGCGACACCAACCAGGTGATCATGTCGGGCTCGCACCTCGACAGCGTGACCGCCGGCGCCGGTATCAACGACAACGGCAGCGGCTCGGCGGGCATTCTGGAGATCGCGCTCGCCGTCTCCCGCGCCCAGTACCAGCCGACCAAGCACCTGCGATTCGCCTGGTGGGGAGCGGAGGAACTGGGCATGCTCGGGTCCAAGTACTACGTCAACAACCTCTCCTCCGCGAACCGTTCGCGCATCAAGGGCTATCTGAACTTCGACATGATCGGCTCGCCGAACCCCGGCTACTTCGTCTACGACGACGACCCGACCATCGAGCAGACCTTCAAGGACTACTACGCGGGCATCGGCGTCCCGACCGAGATCGAGACCGAGGGCGACGGCCGCTCCGACCACGCGCCCTTCAAGAACGTGGGCATCCCCGTCGGTGGCCTGTTCAGCGGCGCCGACTACATCAAGACGGCGGCGCAGGCGACCAAGTGGGGCGGTACGTCGGGCCTGGCGTTCGACCGCTGCTACCACTCGTCCTGCGACACCTCGGCCAACATCAACGACACCGCCCTCGACCGCAACAGCGACGCCGCCGCGTACGCCGTGTGGGAGTTGTCGGAGTAAAGCGCGTAAAGCGCACATGGTTCATGGTCCAACTCCCCCGTACCGCACTGGCGATGGCATCGTACGGATGTCAAGATCGGCAAGATCGGTGAGCGGGTCGGCAGGCCGGCAGGTCGTCGATTCGGTACGGGGGAAGGAACGTTCCATGCACGTTTCACGTGCGAGTGCGCGTACGGGTACGAGAGTTGCGGCCGCGGCCGTCGTGGCGGGGCTGGTCCTCGTCGGCTGCGGCGGGTCGGCGCAGCCCGAGAGGGCCGACCGAGCCGGCGGCTCCGGTGATGCCGAGGGAGACGCCCAACCGGGCGGCTCGCTCGTCGAGTTGACCGTCCCCGCCGGCTACGACGCCGACCGTGGCTGGGACCAGGAGCTGTCCTGGGTGCGAGAGGGCTCCGAGACCGCGCCCGTCGCCGTCGCACCCGGTTCGGGGACCGTCGCGTACGTGGTCGCCGACCAGGCGGAGATGTATGTGCAGGTACGCAAGGTCACCACGGGCAAGGTGCTGTGGACCAGCGCCCCCTGGACCCCGCCGGGGTCGCTGGACGACTCCGCGGGATACGACCCCGCAGCCATCGCCCCCGCTTCGGTGACCGCGGTCGGCGCGGGCGGGCGCGAGTACTTCGTCGCGTGGGCACACGGGCTGGACGGCAAGGACGAGTTGCACGACGGCAAGGAGATCGTCCAGGCCGTGGTGTACCCGGCCGACGCCTCCGGGAACACGGTCGCGCCGCTGCGTACCGTCGACGTCCCCGTGACGGCGAACGACGGCACCGCCCAGGGCGAGGCCGTCGTCCGTGACGGCGGCGCGGGCCAGGCCCTCGTCAGCTGGGCCGACGGCTCCGACCACCACTCCGCGGCGATCGATGTCACGAGCGGCAAGGTCACGTCGTACGACGACAAGGGCACAGTCGTCGGGGTGAGCGGGCAGGGGCCCGTGGCGAACGCGTCCGGCGGCGGGTTCGGCGTGCCCGGCGGCTGGTCCAGCAGGGATGTGGCTCCCGAGGGCGCCGCCGCCGAACAGTCCGGCGGTTTCGGCACTGAGCTGGTCAACGGCACCGCCGAGACGGTCGCCGACGGCAAGGTGGTCGCCTCCTGGGCTCCCTCGGGGGACGCCAACGAGGACGGTTCCGAGGACACTGTGCGGACCGTGCACGACGCCGCGACCGGCAAGGTCCTGCTGCGCACCGAGTGCCGTGACCGCACGCTCACGCAGACGTTCGACAGCGATGACACCGTCCTCGGCGACAGTGTCCTGACGTCCGTCTCCCCCAGCGGCCGCTATCTCGCCTACGGCTGGATGCTCTTCGACATCCAGAAGGGCAGCGCGGCCTGTCTCGCCAAGGGTGTGGGCGGGGACGAGGGTCGCAAGGACATGGTGATCGACTCCGTGCGCGACGACGGCACGGCGTACGGAACCGTCCCCGGCTCGGACCCGCGCGTCGCCGTCGAGATCCCGGCCTCGACGGGCACTCCGAAGGCCCTGCCGACCGGGACCGAGATACCCGCGTACACACCGGCCGGCGCCGGTGTCTTCCTCACCTGGATGCAGGGCGGCGGGATTCTGGTCTCGGGCCGCGTGGAGGGCTGAGCCCGGTCAGGGGGCGGCGCGGCGGGCGCCCCCGTGGGCGTCTGCCACGTTTTGGGGCCGGGGTTCAGGCCGTGATGTCCTTCGTCGTGAAGCGTGCCCAGGCGGCCGAGCCGAACACCGCCGCGTACACGGCCTGGATGCCGAGGTTCTTCACCAGGTCGTCCCAGTAGACCGGTTCGCGCATGAGGTCGGCGAAGGACAGCCAGTAGTGGGAGAAGAAGTAGGGCTGGAGTGCGTGCAGCTGGGGGATCTGGTCGAGGATCTGGACGGTGATGAGCAGCCCGACGGTCGTCGCCATCGCCGCGATGCCGCTGGTCGTCAGAGTGGAGACGAACAGGCCGAGCGCCGCCAGTCCGATCAGTGACGCGGCGACGACCAGCGCGATCAGCAGCGCCCGCCCGAGTCCCTCCGAGAAGCTGATGCTCGTACCGGAGATCGTCATCACATCGCCGAGCGGGAAGAGGACCGCGCCGACCGTGAACGCCGAGACCGCCACCACCAGCGTCGCCACCAGGCAGAACGTCATCGTGGTCGCGTACTTGGTGAGCAGCAGGCGGGTGCGGCCGGCCGGGGCGACCAGGAGATAGCGGAGCGTGCCCGCGCTCGACTCGCCGGCGATCGCGTCGCCCGCGATGACTCCGATGGCCATCGGCAGGAAGAAGGGAAGGGTCGCGGCCAGTGCGGTGAACACCAGGAACAAACCGTTGTTGCTGATCTGCGAGATGAATGCCGGTCCCCCGCCGCCCCCGGGGCCGCCGCCGACGGCTGACGAACCGTCGCTCGTCTCGATCTTCACGGCGATACCGACGACGATCGGTACGGCGGCGAGCACGGCGAGCAGCGCGAGGGTCCGCCAGCGCCGGAAGGTGATGACGAGCTCGCTGCGGAACAGGCTCAGGCTCCAGAGGAGGTTGGGCCGGGACGGCGCCCTCTGCGCCCGCGGCGGCGTCACCTCGATTTCGGCCTCGGCCTCGGTCCCGGTCCCGGTCCCGGTTTCGGTCCCGGTTTCGGTCTCGGTCTCAGCCCGCGACATCGAAGCCCTCCCCCGTCAGCGCCACGAACGCGTCTTCGAGGGACGCCCGTTCTACACCGAAGCCCCGGACGCGGATGCCCGCCCCGACCAGTGCGGCGTTCAGCTCGGCCAGTTCACGGTCGCGTTCCGGCACCTCGCCGGTCACCCGGTCGTCGGTCACGACCACGTCGCCGACGCCCTGTTCCTTGAGTACTCGGGCCGCGTCCGCCGGATCGGGCGTCGTCACGACCAGTCGGCCACGGGCCCCGGCGGCCAACTCGGCCACCGCGCCCTGGGTGATCAGCCGCCCCTGCGCCATCACGGCCGCGTGCGTACAGACCTGCTCGATCTCGTCGAGGAGATGGGAGGAGAGAAAGACAGTGGTGCCGTCCAACGCCAGCTCCCGTACCAGGGAGCGGATTTCGCGCATCCCCTGCGGATCGAGCCCGTTGGTCGGCTCGTCGAGGACGAGCAGTCGGCGCGGCTGGAGCAGTGCCGCCGCGAGGCCGAGCCGCTGCTTCATGCCCAGCGAGTACGCCTTGGCCTTCTTGCCGGCGGCGGCCGTCAGGCCCACCCGGTCCAGCGCCGTCGCGACGCGCGCTCGCCGGGTGCGCGGATCGGCGGTCGGGTCGGCGGCGTCGTACCGGACGAGGTTGTCGCGGCCGGAGAGAAAGCCGTACAGCGCGGGACCCTCGATGAGCGCGCCGACGTGGGGCAGGACGGCGCGGGTGGCGCGGGGCATCGGCCGCCCCAGCACCCGCGCCGTACCCGACGTCGGCTCGATCAGGCCCATCAGCATGCGGATGGTCGTCGTCTTGCCGGAGCCGTTGGGCCCGAGGAAGCCGAAGACGCTGCCCGCCGGCACGGTGAGGTCGAGGGCGTCGACGGCGAGCTGTCCGCCGCGGTAGCGCTTGGTGAGGGCCCGGGTGACGATGACCGCGTCGTCACCCGGGGGCACCTCCTGCGGCTCCGTGGCGGACGGTTCCTCCATGGGCTCCCTCAATCGTCAAGCGCGTACGACGGTTCCCGTACGGGCGTTACTGGGCTGCGTTCGCCGCCTTGACCAGGGCGTCCTTCGTGACGGCGCCGACGTAGAGCTTGCCGTCGTCCGTCACCAGGGCGTTGATCAGGCGGGTCTTGTAGACCGTGCCCGAGCCGAAGTCGCCGGTGACCTTGTCGCCGAAGGAGTCGAGGAAGCCGCCGAAGGCACCGGCGTCGGACGAGCCGCCGCCCGACGGCACACCGCTCTCGGCCCCCGAGTCGAACGTGAGGATGGAGTTCCAGCCCTCGCCGATGACCTTGCCGCCATCGCCTTCGAGGCCGTCCGCCGACCCGTGACCCTCAGGTCCCTTGTGGTCGCCGTCGAACTCCTTGCCGAAGCCCTTGCCGAACTCCTTGCCGCGCTCCGTGCTCGGTGCCTCCTCGGCGTTGCCCGCGCCCTCCTCGGTGACCTTCGTGCCCTTGGGCGGGGTGAAGTCGAAGGTCGAGGCGGCGGGCTTGGCGAAGTCGACGTCGACGAAACCGGCGTCCACGACAGCGGCACCGCCGCTCGCCGGGGTGAGCGTGAACTTCAGCGGGGTCCCGGTCTTCGAGTCGACCGCGATGCTGATCGCCCCGACCGTGGACCCGGACGCCTTCGGCTTGATGACCAGCTTGTAGGCGTCACGGCCGGCGACCTGGGCGGTGCCGTCGACGGTCACTGAGGTCGTGCCGTCGACCGCCTTCAGTGCCTCCTGGGCGAGCTCCCCGGGCGTGGCGCCCGTGTCGTCACCGGGCAGGAGCTGGTCCTTGCCCTTGCTGTCGCCCTTGTCCTTGCCGCTCTCGGACGCGGGGGCCGTGGCGTGGTAGGCCTCGTTCGACGCGCTGTCGTACGCCCACACCTCGTCGCCGTTGTGGATCACGCTGTACTCGGCGGCCTTCTCCAGCAGCGACAGCTTCTGCTTGTCGGGGCCGTCCGCGGCGACGCGGATCGTGTGTGTGCCGGACGCCAGTGCGAGGAGCTTGGCGCTCGGATCGGCGGCCGACCCCGAGCCGTCGGAAGCCCCGCCGAGGCCACCGCCCGACAGAAGGCCGCTCTCCAGGCCGCCGAGGTCGGGCAGTCCCAGATCCGTACTGATCTTCACCGTGCCGGACAACTGCTGTACGTCCGACGCGGCGATCTTCTCGATGAGCTGCTGCGCGCTGATCTTCGGCAGATCGGGGTCACCGGAGCCGGCGAACGCCGGTACCAGCCCGATCGTCGCGACCGTCAGACCGATCACCGCGGCCGGGGCGGCGTACCGCGCGGCCTTGCGGCGCCGGGACGGCACGTCCTCGGCCTCGATCTCGGCCTCGATCCGGTTACCGGCCTTGGCCTCTTCGTACGGTGCCATGTGTGCCTTACCTCCGTCGTCGGCGGCGGCTGTCCGTCCCACACTTGTCCACCCTGAGCCGCCATTCTCACCCGAACCGGTGAGGAGTGGTTGGTTTCCATCTCACCAAATCGACGAGGAGGAATCGTCAGACCTTGGGCTCAACTCCGTGTACTGCTACGGGATGACATGAGGAGGCGTAGCTTCCCCTGACCCCTAGGGGGCCAGGGCTCGGTGAGGGCCGACGGGGCCCGACTCCTCAGCCGGCCCGATGCACCACCGCGTCGCACATCTCCACCAGGGCGGCCTTCGCGTCGCACTCCACCAGCGGCGCCAACGCGGCCCGGGCATCCTCCGCGTACCGCACGGTGTCCCGCCGGGCCTGCTCCAGCGCCGGATGCGCCCGCAGCCGGGCCAGCGCCTCCGCGTGCCGGGCGTCGTCACTCAGGTCGGAGTCCAGCAACTCGCACAACGCGATGTCCTCGGCGAGCCCCAGCCGGGCCACCCGCTCCCGCAACCGCAGCACGGGCATCGTGGGAATGCCCTCCCGCAGATCCGTCCCGGGCGTCTTGCCCGACTCGTGGGAGTCGGACGCGATGTCCAGCACGTCGTCCGCGAGCTGGAAGGCGACCCCGAGCCGCTCCCCGTACTGGGTGAGCACATCCACGACACTGTCGTCGGCCCCGGACATCATCGCCCCGAACCGGCAGGCCACGGCCACCAGCGACCCGGTCTTCCCGCCCAGCACGTCCAGATAGTGCTCGACGGGGTCCCGGCCGTCCGACGGTCCCGCCGTCTCCAGGATCTGCCCGGTCACCAGCCGCTCGAACGCCTCCGCCTGCACCCGAACCGCCTCGGGCCCGAGGTCGGCGAGGATGTGCGAGGCCCGCGCGAACAGGAAGTCCCCGGTGAGGACCGCGACGGAGTTCCCCCAGCGTGTGTTGGCGCTGGGCACACCTCGGCGAACCTCGGCCTCGTCCATGACGTCGTCGTGATACAGCGTCGCGAGGTGGGTCAGCTCCACCACCACCGCGGACGGCACGATGCCCGGCGCGTGCCGGTCCCCGAACTGTGCCGCGAGCATCACGAGGAGTGGCCGGAACCGCTTCCCGCCCGCACGCACGAGATGCTGCGCGGCCTCCGTGATGAAGGGGACCTCGCTCTTGGTGGCTTCGAGCAACCCTTCCTCGACAGCCGCCAATCCGGCCTGGACATCGGCTTCGAGAGCCTGGTCCCGCACGCTCAGCCCGAACGGCCCGACGACGGTCACGAGGGATCTCCTGTCTGCTGGTGTCTACTGGCGGTCACACGGTGTGTCGATAGATCGCTGCCATCACTCGAGTCAGCGTATCCGGTCACGTTTCGATCACCGCTAGCGCCCGCCCGTCCAGGCCAGGCGTTATCGGATCACGACCGGAATGTTTTTGATCAGTCCAAAGCATGGACATTTATAAGCATCCCGCGCCCCGCCGACGGGCTCTCACGCGCATGTGTCACCTCATCCCCACCGTTCACCGCGACCGTCACCACAACAACGTCACGGACCGCGCCAGAGGTTCCGCCACCCACAACGCCTCGCAACATGTCGCAGTACCACGCAATGGACATGAGCCTTCAAGCTGCATCAAATACCCCAAACCCCTTGCTCATCCCACTCGTGTCACGACTACCCCCGGCCCGTGATTCGAGTCACGCCCACGGCGACCTCCCTTCGCCCGCACTTCGCAAACTACCCATTCGCTAAAGGCAAGTTGCCTCTCAGGCACCATCTCCCACTTGCCCCTTTTATCCGTAATGAGCACCCCAAATGGGTAAGTCCTGCATTTCTGCCCCTTGTTCGATCCATGTGCTCTCGCATACGTTTCGCGCCACACCGGGCGGACCGCCGAATCCTGCCACCGCCCGCAGAGCAGCAAACCCACCCACACACATGACTCACGCAGGCAGGAGCGGGGGACCCAGGTAAGCCGCCGGTCCGGGCGTTCGCGCCGGTCCGGCTCGGGGTGAAGCCGTGCGCCGACCGCGCGCCCGGCCGGGCATCTCCCGCCCGAACCCGACAGCTCACCTCGCAGGCGCCGGAGAGGACCCACCATGCCCGTACGAGGTCAGCACCACCCCGCGAGAGCCGCACGCCGCCCGTTCAGGCTCACGCGCACCGTCGCCATCACCGGAACGGCCGCCGTAGCCCTGGCCCTCCCCTTCCTGACCGCGACGGCGGCATCGGCCGCCCCGTCGGCCACGTCGTCCACGACGACGTACTACGCGAACAACCTGGACGGCTGGATCCGCGAGTCGCTCGACATCATGGCCCAGCACGGCATCCCCGGAACGTACGACGGCATCTACCGCAACGTCATGCGCGAGTCGTCGGGCAACCCGTACGCCATCAACAACTGGGACTCGAACGCGGCAGCCGGCACCCCCTCCAAGGGCCTCCTCCAGGTCATCGACCCGACCTTCGCCGCGTACCACGTCGCCGGCACCTCGTTCGATCCCTACGACCCGATCGCGAACATCACCGCCGCCTGCAACTACGCGGCGGCTCGCTACGGATCGATCGACAACGTGTTCGGGGCCTACTAGTCCGACCCCGGGCCGGCTCGCCCGAAGACCAGTAGCCGCCCAGGCCCAGGTCCGGTAGACCCGGGCCTGGGCGGACCGGAGGGCGGTAGCCCCGGGGCTACCGGGGCTACCGGGGCTACCGGGGCTACCGGGGCTACCGGGGCTACCGGCGCTACCGGCGCTACCGGCGCTACCGGACCGACCCGCCCCCGAACAACCGCTCCAGCACCACCGCGATGCCGTCGTCCTCGTTCGAGAGGGTGACCTCGTCCGCCACGGCCTTGAGTTCGGGATGGGCGTTGGCCATGGCGACTCCGTGGGCCGCCCAGTCGAACATCGGGATGTCATTGGGCATGTCACCGAAGGCGATGGTGGCGGCCGAGGTCAGCCCGAGATACTCGGCGGCCAGCGCGAGCCCCGTCGCCTTGGTGATGCCGCATGGCTGGAGTTCGACCGTGCCCGGCCCCGACATGGTGACCGTCGCGAGGGAACCGACCGCTCCGCGCGCCGCCGACGCCAACTCGTCGTCGGACAGGGACGGGTGGCGCAGCAGTACCTTGCTGATGGGCTCGGCCCACAGGTCGTCCCGGTGCCGTACCCGTACCGCGGGCAGCGTCGGGTGCGGCATCAGATAGCCCGGCTCGATGAGCGTGAGCCCGTCCACACCGTCCTGATCGACAGCGGCGTACACCTGCCCGACCTCGGCCTCGATCTTGCCGAGCGCGGTCTCCGCCAGCTCCTGGTCCAGGGTCACCGACCACAGCAGACGGTCCGCGCCGGCGTCGTACACCTGCGCCCCCTGCCCGCACACCGCGAGCCCCCCGGCACCGAGGTCGTCGAGCAGCGGCCGGACTCTCGGCGCCGGCCGTCCCGTCACGACCAGATGCCGGGCGCCGGCGGCCGTGGCGAGCGCCAGCGCGGCGCGCGACCGGTCGGAGAGCGTGTCGTCGGCACGCAGAAGCGTTCCGTCCAGGTCGGTGGCGATAAGTGCGTATGCGGTGGGAGCGGCCATGATCCAGAGAATACGGATCGTTCGGCCCATCGGTCTCCGTCCGAACCGGACGACGTTCGGCCTCTCTCCAGCAACACCCCCCGTGCCTACGCCAGTTCCTGCCGCAGGCACGGGGCGGGCATTGGCGCAGGGGGACGGGAGCCACACGACGACGCGGTACGGCGAGCCGCCGGTTCACAAGATCGAGCGCGCCCCGCATTGACCCACGGGACCAGAAACCCGAGCCATACCCGAGCCCTACCCGTGCGCCGCCGCCAGATGCCCCGCCAGCCGCGGTGACGCGAACTCCGTACCGCACACGAACCGCATCACCGGGCCGTACGAAGCGGCCGCCGGCAAGCCGGTGAAGTACAGCCCGGGCACCGAGGACACATACCCGGCACCGAGCCTCGGCGTCCCCCGGCTCACCGCCAGCTCCGTACGCAGTTCATGCCCGAGAAAGTCCATCGCGGCGATGTCGACGCGGTAGCCGGTCGCGGCTATCACATGGTCGGCCGACAACTCCCGCGTACGGCCGCCGGGTTCCTGGACAGTCAGCACCGGGTGCCCCCCGACGAAGCCCACCCCGCTCCCCGAACCGTCCCCCTTCGGCGCACTCTTGGCGCCCTGCGCGCCCTCCGCCTCAGCCGAGCCCGCGACCTCCACAGCCCCCATTACTCCCGTTACTCCGGTGACTCCCGCCCGGACGATCCGTGCGACCTCGCTCACCTGCACCTTGCCCTCGAACCGGTCGCGCAGCCACCACGCACCGAGCGGTCCCAGAACCCGGCGGACCAGGTAGTGGCGGGCCCGGGCCGGGAGGTAGCGGTAGGGGTGCGGATAGTAGGTGAGGGCCCAGAGCGACCACGCGTTGCCGAACGGCGACTCGGGTCGCAGCCTGGGCTGCCGCCAAGGGGGCGCACCGAAGGCGACGCGACCGCTCCCCCGCGACACCACCCGTACCCGTGCCCCCGCCTCCGCCGCCAGTACCGCCGTCTCCAGCGCGGACTGGCCCGCCCCGACGACGATCAGCTCCCTGCCCGCGAATCGGCTCAGGTCATGATGCTGCGAACTGTGGGACACCGGTCCCGTGGGCGAGGGCCCGTCCGGCGCCGCGGCCGCCAGCTCCGGGGGCAGATGCGCGAGCCCTGACAGCCCCGTGGCCACCACGACCGCCCGTGCGGTGAACAACTCGCCCGAGTCCAGCTTGAGTTCGAAGCCGCCCCCGCTGCCCGTGCCCTTGTGGCGCCGGTCCACGGACACCACCCGCACCCGCTCCAACTCGGGCACGAGCCGCTGCTGGAACCACTCGCCGTACGCGATGAACGTCTCCACCGGGATGATGTCCTCGTCGGTGACCAGCCGGGGCGCCCCCACCGCGTCGCAGTAGTCCGCCAGGGTGTGACCACGCTGCGGGGCGTCGATACTGGAGGCCGACGGTGTGGATTTCAGGAGCATCCCGGCGGGCATGTGGTCCCGCCAGCTCACCATGGGCTCGCCGAACACCCGCACCGGGATGCCACGCGCCCGCAGATGCGCGGCCGTGGACAGTCCGAACGGTCCCGCGCCGATAATCGCTACTGGATGGTTCACGAAGTCCCTCCCCAGGACGCTGCTTCGCCACTTCGTGTTGCTCTGTGTTCTGTACTCACTGCCACCGCACCGCACCCGTGCCCGCACCGCACCGGCACCCCGGCCCCCGTCGGCAGCTCCGGCTCTCAGCCGACGCCACCGGCGACGCCACGGCGGCTGGTCCGCCACAGCTGGTACAGGTGCTTCGCGCCCGGCCGCACGAACCGGGCGAGCATCGTGAGGAACGGCAGCGGGTCGTCACCCGCGAGCCAGGCCAGTTCCGTCCCGCTCGCCCGGGTCGGCGCGTGCGGCGTCGTGTAGCCGCTGCGTCGGTAGGCGAGGAGGGCGGGCAGGTCGATGTTCTCCACGATGTACCGGTGCCCGGCGCGCTGTTCCCCCTCCGGAACGGCACGCCCGGTCAGATCGAGATGCATGGCCCGCACGACGTCCACTCCCGACTCGCTCTCGAAGAGCCGGAACTGGGCGCCCATCCGCGGGTTGAAGTCGAGGAGTTTGTACTGTCCGTCGCGCCGGTCGAAGCGCAGGTCGAGGTCGATGATTCCGGTGAAGCCGATCTGTTTGATGAAACGTGCGGCGAGGTCCGCGAGTTCCGGATTGTCGACGACGTACGCATTTGCCGTCATTCCTGCGTGCGGCGGCCAGGAACGGACCTTCACCCCCGTGAACAGCGCCCGCGGATTCGAGTCCGCGTCGAAGTAGGCGTGGACGATCCAGTCCTCGGCCTCCTCCCGGGGCAGGTACTCCTGAAGGATCACGCCGGGACGCTCACCCCAGTCACGGGCCAGGGACAGCAGCGCCTCCCGGCTCGCGATGCGGGTAGTGCCGTTGACGGCAGGCCGGGCGCGCCGCACGAACGCCTCCCGGTTCTTGGCCACCACCGGGAACCTGGCCGTCCGCGCGAACCGCTCGATGTCGTCGTACGACCGCGGAAAGGCGGCGGACGGAGTCGGTATGCCGTGCTCCACGCACAACTCGTGCAGCCCCTGCTTGCTGGCGAGCCGGCGCGGCAGCCCCGCCTCCACGCGCGGGAAGAGAAACGCGCCGCCGAGCTCCTCCTGCCGCTCGGCGATCAGTACGGCCGCCTCCTCGTCCGTGGGAACGAGGACAGCGGGACGCCCGATCCGCTTCCCGATCCGCAGCAACCCCTCGACGAGCCGCTCCGGTTCCTCGGTCCCGGTGGTCGGCCAGACGAACGCACGCCGCAGATAACGCGACGATGCCGCGGGCGTGTAAGGGTCCTCGGTGATCGCGTACATCGGAACGCCCAGCCGTCCCAGACTGCGGATGGCCCCGACGCCTCCGTGGTGCAGTGGATAGTCACCGAACTTCACGATCAGCGCCGGCACGGCATGGTCGGCCGAAAACGGCACACTGCTGTTCCTGGCCACGGGTCCCCCCACGTGTCCCCCCTACGGACCGGACCCACCCCGCCCGTGTCCCCCCAAAGGACGCTAAGCCGGAATCATCGACTCCGGACAACACTTATCCGGACATTACGAACTCTTTAGACACTGGGAACACTGCCCTGAGTCGGCGACTCACCCGTAACCTGTGGCGCGACCACATGGCCACACGAGAGCGAGGCAGCACCCCATGCCCCCCTTCGATGTCCCCGAGGGCGACCCTTTCGGCCCGCACAACCTTCCGTACGGTGTGTTCTCCCCGGCCGGCTCCACGGAACGCCGGGTCGGCGTCCGGCTCGGCGACCACGTCCTCGACGCGGGTGCCGCAGCCGCCGCACTCGGCTCCCCCTATGTATCCGTACTGGCCCGCCCGACTCTCAACCCCCTTCTCGCCGCCGGCCGCACGACCTGGTCCGACATCCGACGTGCCCTCACCGCCTGGGTCACCGTCCCGTCCCACCAGGACGCCGTCGCCCCGCTCCTGCACCCCCTCTCCTCGGTGACGCTGCACCTCCCCTTCGAGGTCGCGGACTACGTCGACTTCTACGCCTCCGAGAACCACGCCCGGAACGTCGGCCAGATCTTCCGCCCCGACGCCGCGGACTCCCTGACCCCCAACTGGAAGCACCTGCCGATCGGTTACCACGGCCGCTCGGGCACGGTCGTGGTCTCCGGCACCGAGGTCGTACGCCCCTCGGGTCAGCGCAAGGCCCCCACCGACCCGGCCCCGCTCTTCGGCCCGTCGGTCCGCCTGGACATCGAGGCGGAGGTCGGTTTCGTGGTGGGTACGCCGTCGTCCATGGGCAACCCCGTGGCCCTGTC
Organism: Streptomyces sp. NBC_01390; assembly: GCF_045040105.1. Classification (NCBI taxonomy): domain Bacteria; kingdom Bacillati; phylum Actinomycetota; class Actinomycetes; order Kitasatosporales; family Streptomycetaceae; genus Streptomyces; species Streptomyces sp. NBC_01390. The sequence goes on from NZ_CP109551.1 coordinate 5,037,951, forward strand.
CGCCTTCCGGGACCACGTCTTCGGCCTCTGCCTCCTGAACGACTGGTCCGCTCGCGACATCCAGGCCTGGGAGTACGTCCCTCTGGGCCCGTTCCTCGGCAAGTCCTTCGCCACGTCCGTCTCGGCGTGGATCACCCCGCTGGACGCCCTGGAGGATGCCCGGCTCTCCCCGCCCACCCGCACCCACCCGCTGCTTCCCTACCTCGACGACGCCGAGGAAGAGCCCGGCGGCTACGACCTGCGTATCTCCGTCGCCGTGAACGGCCACACCGTCTCCGAGCCCCCCTTCTCCACCATGTACTGGACAGCCGCCCAGCAACTCGCCCACATGACCGTCAACGGTGCATCCCTGCGCACCGGTGACCTCTACGGCTCGGGCACGGTCAGCGGCCCCACCGAACGAGAACGCGGCTCCCTCCTCGAACTCACCTGGAACGGCACCCGGCCCCTCGACCTCCCCACCGGCAAGCGCACCTTCCTGGAGGACGGCGACGAGGTCACCCTCACCGCCTGGGCCCCGGGCCCGGACGGCACCCGCGTAGGCCTGGGCGAGGTGACAGGCAGGATCGCTCCGCCGAGCTGAGCGGAACGCCGGGGAGCTGCGAGCGGGGCGCGCTGTCCGACGCTGACCTGGACACCCACCCTGCCGCCGACCCGGAGGAAGCCGACGCACCCAGCCCCGCAAGACGTCGGCGCCCGAAGGGGCGACAACCAACGCGGGCTGATGCCGGTCCCGGCTCGGCAGCCCGCCTGGTCTCCTCCCTTACACGCAGCCCCTCCAGGACTCCAGCTCCTGGACTCGCCCCTTACATCCAGTCCTCCGGCTCGGGCTCCATCTCCATCTCGGGCCAGTCGTCCGGGCCCGTACGGTCCGGCCCCGGCCCGGATCTCACGCCCTCGACGTCACTGACCGCGGAGCTGGGTGCCGCCCCCGCCCCGAACTCCGGCGCCCCGCCCAGCTCCGCGAGCGTTTTCAGCACGCCTTCCCCGTACGTGACGAGCTTCTTCTCGCCCACCCCGCTGATTCCGCCCAGCTCAGCGACCGACTCGGGCCACACGCTGACGATCTCCCTGAGCGTGGCGTCGTGGAAGATGACGTACGCCGGAACGCCCTGCTCACGGGCCTGTTCACCCCGCCAGGCCCGCAGTGCCTCGAACGCCGGCTGCAGTTCCGTGGGCAACTCGACCACGGCCGCCTTCGCCTTCCGCTCACCCCGGCCGCCGCCACCGGCCGACCGCGAGGTCGCCGTCTTCTTCGGTTCCTTCCGCATCGGCACGTCCCGCTCGCGCCGCAGTACCGACCCGCTCTCCTCGGTCAGCACCAGCGTTCCGTACTCCCCCTCGACCGCGAGGAGTCCCTGCGCCAGCATCTGCCGGACCACCCCGCGCCATTCGCCTTCCGCCAGCTCCTCCCCGATGCCGAATACGGAGAGCTGGTCGTGATCGAACTGGATCACCTTCGCGGTGCGCCGGCCCAGCAGAATGTCCACGATCTGCACCGCACCGAACTTCTGCCGCCGCTCACGCTCCAGCCGCCACACCGTCGACAGCACCTTCTGCGCGGCGACCGTGCCGTCCCAGGTGTCGGGCGGCACCAGGCAGGTGTCGCAGTTGCCGCAGCCGCCCGGCTCCGGGTCCTGGCCGAAGTAGGCGAGCAGCTGACTGCGCCGGCACTGCACCGTCTCGCACAGTGCCAGCATCGCGTCCAGGTGCGCGGCGGACCTGCGCCGATGGGCCTCGTCACCCTCACTGCCCTGGATCAGTTTCCGTTGCTGTATGACGTCGTTCAGTCCGTACGCCATCCAGGCCGTGGACGGCAGTCCGTCGCGCCCCGCGCGGCCCGTCTCCTGGTAGTAGCCCTCGACGGACTTGGGCAGGTCGTAGTGGGCGACGAACCGGACGTCGGGTTTGTCGATGCCCATCCCGAAGGCGATGGTCGCGACGACGACGAGACCGTCCTCCCGCAGGAAGCGAGACTGGTGCGCCGCGCGCGTACCCGCGTCCAGTCCCGCGTGGTACGGCACCGCCTGCACACCGTTGGCGGACAGGAACTCCGCCGTGCGTTCCACCGAGTTGCGCGAGAGGCAGTAGACGATGCCGGCGTCGCCCGCGTGCTCCTCCTTCAGGAAGGACAGCAGCTGCTTCTTGGGGTCGGCCTTGGGCACGATCCGGTACTGGATGTTGGGCCGGTCGAAGCTCGCCACGAAGTGACGGGCGTCCGGCATGCCCAGCCGCTCGGTGATCTCCTGGTGCGTCGCGTGCGTGGCCGTCGCCGTGAGAGCGATCCGCGGAACGTCCGGCCAGCGCTCGCCCAGCAGCGACAGCGCCAGGTAGTCGGGCCGGAAGTCGTGCCCCCACTGCGAGACACAGTGCGCCTCGTCGATGGCGAAGACAGCGATCTTCCCCCGGGAGAGCAGGTCAAGGGTCGACTGCAGACGCAGCCGCTCCGGAGCCAGGTACAGAAGGTCCAGCTCACCGGCGAGGAACTCGGCCTCGACCACCCGCCGCTCGTCGAAATCCTGCGTGGAGTTCATGAACCCGGCCCGCACGCCGAGCGCCCGCAGTGCGTCCACCTGGTCCTGCATCAGCGCGATGAGCGGCGAGACGACGATCCCCGTACCCGGTCTGACCAGGGACGGAATCTGGTAGCACAGCGACTTTCCGCCGCCGGTCGGCATGAGAACGACCGCGTCGCCGCCCGCCACCACATGCTCGATGACGGCCGCCTGCTCACCGCGGAAGGAGTCGTACCCGAAGACTCGGTGCAGCGTGGCCAGCGCCTCGCTGTCCTCCGCCGCGGCCGACACCGCGACTGCTCCCAGCCCCTCGTCCGCTTCCGTCATCACACCCGACCCGCCCATCACGCTCATCGCGCTCATCGTCGTGTCCCCCGTACGTCGCGCCTCGACCACTGCGTCCACCATAGGGGCCCGCACCGACAGCCCCGGAGTTATCCACAGGCCGCGCCCGTCCCACCTTGTCCGTGTCGCCGGGCCCCTGGGCCGAAGCGGGGTGCTCAGCCCAATGGGCCCCTTCGCGTGGCGCCCCCGAACGGCCCGGGACACGCTGCTCGGGCGGGACGAGAGGAGGCCCGCACACCGGACCGGCGCCTCGCGCGCCTCTCGGACCGGCGCCCCTCCAGGTGCCTCTCCCGCTCAAGGAGTCCCCACATGCCCCGCCGCCGACTCAAGCTCACCGTCGCCCTCGCCACGGCCGCCGCATCCCTCTCCCTGGCCGTCGCGCCCGCACACTCGGCGCCGAGCGACCCCGCCGACCCCACGGTCTGGACCGAGCTGGCCAAGGCGCTCGAAGCGACAGCGAAGTACCAGTACGCCCCGTTCGCCGTCACGGCCGGCTACAAGCCCGCCTTCTGCGGGGCTCACCCCACACTCGGCGGGATGGGCTTCCACTACATCAACGACAAGCTCTACGGTTCACTCGATCCGGCGAAACCGGCCGCTCTGCTGTACGAGAACGGGGCCAACGAGGACTGGATGGACGAGGCCTCCGACGCGAGCTGGGTCGACGACCTCGACTCCCTGGACGGGGACGGCCCCGCTGTCACCGCGCAGAGCGCCGCCACCGAGTCGCGCAGGCTCGTCGGCGCGGAGTGGATCGTGGTGGACAAGGACCAGAATCTGGCGACCGCCGACGATCGCCCCAGCCTGTTCGGTGTGCCCTTCGACGGTCCGATGCTGGGCCACGAGCCCGGCATGCCGATCCACTACGACCTGCACGTCTGGCTCTGGAAGAAGAACCCCAGCGGCATGTTCGCCCGCTGGAACCCGACGGTGACGTGCCCGAAGCCGTGAACACGCGCCGGGCCCCGGTCCCACAAGGGGACCGGGGCCCGGCGCAATCCGTGAAATCCGCTGGTCAGCGCACGAAGACGCCCGCCTGGTTCGCCAGGTCGAGGAAGTACTGCGGCGCCACACCCAGCACCACGGTGACCGCCACCCCCACCGCGATCGCCGTCATGGTCAACGGCGAGGGCACGGCGACGGTGGGTCCGTCGGCCTGCGGCTCGCTGAAGAACATCAGCACGATCACCCGGATGTAGAAGAACGCGGCGATCGCCGACGAGATCACACCGACCACGACCAGCGCTCCCGCCCCGCCCTCGGCCGCCGCCTTGAACACGGCGAACTTCCCGGCGAAACCGGAGGTCAGCGGAATGCCGGCGAAGGCCAGCAGGAACACCGCGAACACCGCGGCCACCAGCGGCGAACGGCGTCCGAGCCCCGCCCACTTGGACAGGTGGGTCGCCTCGCCCCCGGCGTCCCGCACCAGGGTGACCACGGCGAACGCCCCGATCGTCACGAACGAGTACGCGCCCAGATAGAACAGGACGGACGAGACCCCGTCCGGTGTCATGGCAATGACACCGGCGAGGATGAACCCCGCGTGCGCGATGGAGGAGTACGCGAGCAGCCGCTTGATGTCGGTCTGGGTGATCGCGACGATCGCGCCGCCCAGCATGGTGACGACCGCGACGCCCATCATGACCGGCCGCCAGTCCCAGCGCAGGCCCGGCAGCACGACGTAGAGCAGCCGCAGCAGCGCGCCGAACGCCGCCACCTTCGTCGCCGCCGCCATGAAACCCGTCACCGGGGTGGGCGCGCCCTGGTAGACGTCCGGCGTCCACATGTGGAACGGGACGGCGCCGACCTTGAAGAGCAGACCCATGACGATCATCGCGGCGCCGATGAGCAGCAGCACGTCGTTGCCCATGGTGTCGGCGAGTGCCGGGTCGACGTTCTTGATGGTGCCGTCGACGACCTGGGCGATCGTCCCGTACGACACCGAGCCCGCGTAGCCGTACAGCAGTGCGATGCCGAACAGGGTGAACGCGGAGGCGAAGGCGCCGAGCAGGAAGTACTTGACCGCGGCCTCCTGCGACATGAGCCGCTTGCGGCGGGCCAGGGCGCACAGCAGGTACAGCGGCAGCGAGAAGATCTCCAGGGCCACGAACAGGGTCAGCAGGTCGTTGGCCGAGGGGAAGATCAGCATGCCGCCGACCGCGAACAGCAGCAGCGGGAACACCTCGGTGGTGGTGAACCCCGCCTTCACCGCGGCCTTCTCGCTGTCGCTGCCCGGTACGGACGCGGCCTGCGCGGCGAACGAGTCGACGCGGTTGCCGTGCGCCTCGGGGTCGAGCCGCCGTTCGGCGAAGGTGAACAGCCCGACCAGTCCCGCAAGCAGGATCGTGCCCTGCAGGAACAGTGCGGGCCCGTCGACGGCGATCGCGCCCATGGCCGCGATGCCGGCCTTGGTGGTGCCGTAGCCGCTCGTCGCGAGCCCCACGACCGCGGCGAACGCGGCGACAAGAGCGACGACGGACACGAACAGCTGTACGTAGTAGCGGGATTTGCGGGGCACGAACGCCTCGACCAGGATCCCGACGACCGCCGCACCGATGACGATCAGGGTGGGCGACAATTGCCCGTATTCGATCTTCGGCGCGTCGATCTTGGAGATCGGGTCGGCCGCCGTTGTCCACAGGCTGTGGACGGCTGATGCGCTCACTTGGCCGCCTCCACCTCGGGCTGGGGGTCCTTCTTCTGGACGTCGGACATGGTCTGCTTGACCGCCGGGTTGACGATGTCGGTCAAGGGCTTCGGATAGACGCCCAGGAAGATCAGCAGCACGATCAGCGGTGTCACCACCACGAGTTCACGCACCCTGAGGTCCGGCATCTCGGCGACCTCCGCCTTCACCGGGCCCGTCATCGTCCGCTGGTAGAGGACGAGGGTGTAGAGCGCGGCGAGGACGATGCCGAAGGTGGCGATGATGCCGACCACCGGGTAGCGCGCGAACGTGCCCACCAGGACCAGGAACTCGCTCACGAAGGGCGCGAGGCCCGGAAGCGACAGGGTCGCGAGCCCGCCGATCAGGAACGTGCCGGCGAGCACCGGGGCGACCTTCTGGACGCCTCCGTAGTCGGCGATGAGCCGTGAGCCGCGCCGCGAGATCAGGAAGCCGGCCACCAGCATCAGCGCGGCCGTCGAGATCCCGTGGTTGACCATGTACAGCGTCGCGCCCGACTGGCCCTGGCTGGTCATCGCGAAGATGCCCAGGATGATGAACCCGAAGTGCGAGATCGACGCGTACGCGACCAGCCGCTTGATGTCCCGCTGCCCGACGGCGAGCAGCGCCCCGTAGATGATGCTGATCAGCGCCAGTACGAGGATGACGGGCGTCGCCCACTTCGACGCCTCCGGGAACAGCTGGAGGCAGAAGCGGAGCATCGCGAAGGTGCCCACCTTGTCGACGACCGCCGTGATCAGCACGGCGACCGGTGTGGTGGCCTCCCCCATGGCGTTGGGCAGCCAGGTGTGCAGCGGCCACAGGGGCGCCTTCACCGCGAAGGCGAAGAAGAAGCCCAGGAACAGCCAGCGTTCGGTGTTCGTCGCCATGTCCAGCGAACCGTTGGCCCGCGCCGCGGCGATCTCCGAGAGCGAGAAGCTCCCCGCCACCACATAGAGGCCGATCACGGCCGCCAGCATGATCAGGCCGCCGACGAGGTTGTAGAGGAGGAACTTCACCGCCGCGTACGAGCGTTGCGTGGACGCCGTTTCCTCGCCGTGCTCGTGGGCACGGTCGCCGAAGCCGCCGATGAGGAAGTACATCGGGATGAGCATGGCTTCGAAGAAGATGTAGAAGAGGAAGACGTCGGTGGCCTCGAAGGAGATGATCACCATCGCCTCGACGGCCAGGATCAGCGCGAAGAAGCCCTGGGTGGGCCGCCACCGCGTGTTCCCGGTCTCCAGGGGGTCGGCGTCGTGCCAGCCGGCCAGGATCACGAACGGGATCAGCAGTGCGGTGAGCGCGATGAGCGCCACGGCGATGCCGTCCACGCCCAGTTCGTACTGCACCCCGAAGTCCTTGATCCAGGCGCGGGATTCGGTGAGCTGGTAGCGGTCACCGCCCGGGTCGAAGCGCACCAGGACGATCGCGGCGAGCGCCAGAGTGGCGAGCGAGACCAGCAGCGCGAGCCACTTGGCGGCGTTACGCCGCGCGGCCGGCACGGCCGCCGTGGCGATCGCTCCGAGGGCCGGGAGCGCCGCCGTCGCTGTCAGGAGGGGAAAGGACATCGGTATCAGACCGCCCTCATCAGCAGGGTCGCGGCGATGAGGATCGCCGCACCGCCGAACATCGAGACCGCGTACGAGCGCGCGTAGCCGTTCTGCAGCTTGCGGAGCCGTCCGGAGAGGCCGCCCATGGAGGCCGCCGTACCGTTGACGACCCCGTCGACCAGGGTGTGGTCGACGTACACCAGGGAGCGGGTGAGGTGCTCCCCGCCGCGCACGAGGACGACGTGGTTGAAGTCGTCCTGGAGGAGGTCGCGGCGGGCGGCCCGGGTGAGCAGCGATCCGCGCGGGGCGACGACCGGGACCGGACGGCGCCCGTACTGGAGGTACGCGACGCCGACGCCGATGACGAGCACGACCATGGTGGACAGCGTGACCGTGAGGGCGCTGACCGGCGGATTTCCGTGCGAGTGCTCGGTGACTGGCTCCAGCCAGTTCAGGAAGCGGTCGCCGATGCTGAAGAACCCGCCCGCGAAGACCGACCCGAAGGCCAGCACGATCATGGGGATCGTCATGGACTTCGGGGACTCGTGCGGGTGCGGCTCGTTGCCGTTCTCGTCGGGCTGCCAGCGCTTCTCGCCGAAGAACGTCATCAGCATCACGCGCGTCATGTAGAACGCGGTGATGGCCGCGCCCAGCAGAGCCACACTGCCCAGGATCCAGCCCTCGACGCCGCCCTTGGCGAACGCCGCCTCGATGATCTTGTCCTTGGAGAAGAAGCCGGACAGACCCGGGAAGCCGATGATGGCGAGGTAGCCGAGACCGAAGGTCACGAAGGTCACGGGCATGTGCTTGCGGAGGCCGCCGTACTTGCGCATGTCGACCTCGTCGTTCATCCCGTGCATGACCGAGCCGGCACCGAGGAACAGTCCGGCCTTGAAGAAGCCGTGGGTCACCAGGTGCATGATCGCGAAGACGTAGCCGATGGGCCCGAGACCGGACGCGAGGATCATGTAGCCGATCTGCGACATGGTCGAGCCGGCCAGCGCCTTCTTGATGTCGTCCTTCGCGCAACCGACGATCGCACCGAAGAGGAGCGTGACGGCGCCGACCACGGTGACCACCAACTGGGCGTCGGGCGCCGCGTTGAAGATCTCCCCGGAGCGGACGATCAGGTACACACCGGCGGTCACCATCGTCGCCGCGTGGATGAGGGCCGAGACCGGGGTCGGGCCCTCCATCGCGTCCCCGAGCCAGGACTGCAGCGGCACCTGGGCGGACTTGCCGCAGGCCGCGAGCAGCAGCATCAGCGCGATGGCGGTGAGCTTGCCCTCGCCCGTCTCGCCGGTGGCTTCGAAAACCGGTCCGAAGGCGAAGGTCCCGAAGGTGGTGAACATCAGCATGATGGCGATCGACAGGCCCATGTCACCGACGCGGTTGACCAGGAAGGCCTTCTTCGCGGCGGTCGCGGCGCTGGGCTTGTGCTGCCAGAAACCGATCAGGAGGTACGAGGCGAGGCCGACGCCCTCCCAGCCGACGTACAGCAGGAGGTAGTTGTCGGCGAGGACGAGCAGCAGCATCGCCGCGAGGAACAGGTTCAGATAGCCGAAGAAGCGGCGGCGCCGCTCGTCGTGCTCCATGTACCCGATCGAGTACACGTGGATCAGCGAGCCGACGCCGGTGATCAGCAGGACGAACGTCATCGACAGCTGGTCGAGCTGGAAGGCGACGTCGGCCTGGAAGCCCTCGACGGGGACCCAGCTGAACAGGTGCTGCATCAGGGCGCGGTGCTCGGCGTCCTTGCCCAGCATGTCGGCGAAGAGGATCACGCCGATCACGAAGGAGCAGGCGGCGAGGGCCGTGCCGATCCAGTGGCCGACGGCGTCCAGCCGCCGGCCACCGCACAGCAGTACGGCCGCTCCGAGCAGAGGCGCCGCCACCAGCAGCGCAATCAGATTCTCAGCGTTCACGGTTCAGCGACCCCTTACAGCTTCATCAGGCTGGCGTCGTCGACCGAGGCCGAGTGGCGGGAACGGAACAGCGACACGATGATCGCGAGCCCGACGACGACCTCCGCGGCGGCGACGACCATCGTGAAGAAGGCGATGACCTGGCCGTCGAGATTGCCGTGCATCCGGGAGAAGGTGACGAACGCGAGGTTGCAGGCGTTGAGCATCAGCTCGACGCACATGAAGACGACGATCGCGTTGCGCCTGATCAGGACGCCGGTGGCGCCGATCGTGAACAACAGGGCGGCGAGATAGAGGTAGTTGACCGGGTTCACTTGGACGCCTCCCCACTGCTCGAGCGACCGTTCGAGCCGACGTTGGTGCGCTCCAGACGGTCCTCGGCGCGCTGTTCAAGGGCCTTGAGGTCATTGATGGCCTCGGCGGACACATCGCGGATCTGGCCGCGCTGACGCAGCGTCTGCATGACCGACAGCTCGGCCGGGGTGCCGTCGGGCAGCAGGCCCGCGACATCCACCGCGTTGTGCCGGGCGTACACACCGGGGGCGGGCAGCGGCGGCAGGTGCTTGCCTTCCCGCACACGCTGTTCGGCCATCTCGCGCTGGGTCTTGGCGCGCTCGGTGCGCTCGCGGTGCGTGAGCACCATGGCGCCGACGGCGGCCGTGATCAGCAGGGCGCCGGTGATCTCGAAGGCGAACACGTACTTCGTGAAGATGAGGGCGGCCAGGCCCTCCACGTTGCCGTTCGCGTTCGCCTGACCGAGACCGGTGAACTCCTTCAGGGAGGCGTTTCCGACGCCCGCGACCAGCAGGACGCCGAAGCCGAGCCCGCACACCAGGGCCAGCCAGCGCTGCCCCTTGATGGTCTCCTTGAGGGAGTCCGCGGCGGTGACACCGACGAGCATGACCACGAAGAGGAACAGCATCATGATCGCGCCGGTGTAGACGACGATCTGGACGACGCCCAGGAAGTAGGCGCCGTTGGCCAGGTAGAACACCGCCAGGATGATCATGGTTCCGGCGAGACAGAGCGCGCTGTGCACGGCCCTCTTCATGAAGACGGTGCACAGGGCTCCGGCCACCGCGACGGTGCCCAGCACCCAGAATTGCAACGCCTCACCCGTGGAGGTGGAGTAGGCGGCGAGCTGCGCGCTCATGCCTCCACCCCCTCTTCCTCGGGCCTCTCGCCCTTGGAGACGGCGACCTGGCGGACCGTGCCGGGTGCTGCCTCGGTGACCAGCCCCCGGTAGTAGTCCTGCTCGTCGGTGCCGGGGAAGATCGAGTGGGGCGAGTCGACCATGCCCTCGTCCAGTCCGGCGAGCAGCTGTTCCTTGGTGTAGATGAGGTTGGCGCGGCTGCTGTCGGCCAGCTCGAACTCGTTTGTCATCGTCAACGCGCGCGTGGGGCACGCCTCGATGCACAGCCCGCACAGGATGCAGCGGGCGTAGTTGATCTGGTAGACCGCGCCGTACCGCTCGCCCGGCGAGTAGCGCTCCTCGTCGGTGTTGTCGGCGCCCTCCACATAGATGGCGTCCGCGGGGCAGGCCCAGGCGCACAGTTCGCAGCCGATGCACTTCTCCAGGCCGTCCGGATGGCGGTTGAGCTGGTGCCGTCCGTGGAACCGGGGAGCGGTGGTCTTCTGCTGCTCGGGGTACTGCTCGGTCAGCCGCTTCTTGAACATGGCCTTGAAGGTCACGCCGAAGCCGGCCACGGGGTTCTGGAAGCCGGGCTTCGACTGCCCGGTCTCCTTAGGCTCCTCAGCCATCGGACGCCTCCTTTCCATCCAGAGATCCGTCACTGCCAGTATCCGGTCCACCACTGACAATCAACTCGCGCTCCCGGCGCGGACGCCTGCGCGGCACCGCCGGCGCCTCCTGTCCCGGCAGTGGCGGTACGGGGAATCCGCCCGCCATCGGGTCGAACACGACGGGTTCGGCGGCTGCCGTCTGCTGCGCCTTGCCCCTGTCGCGGAAGATGTCGGCCACGAACGAGAGCAGGAGCAGGGCGAGGACGCCGCCGCCCACGTAGAGGGCGATGTCGGCGAAGTCGTAGTTCTCGTTGCGCAGGGTCCGTACGGTCGCGACCAGCATCAGCCAGACCAGCGAAACCGGGATGAGGACCTTCCAGCCGAGCTTCATCAGCTGGTCGTAGCGGACACGCGGGAGCGTGCCGCGCAGCCAGATGAAGAAGAACAGCAGCAGCTGCACCTTGATGACGAACCAGGCCATCGGCCACCAGCCGTGGTTGGCGCCCTCCCAGAAGGTGCTGATGGGCCAGGGAGCCCTCCAGCCGCCCAGGAAGAGCGTCACCGACACGGCCGAGACGGTCACCATGTTGACGTACTCGGCGAGCATGAACAGCGCGAACTTGATGGACGAGTACTCGGTGTTGAAGCCGCCGACCAGGTCGCCCTCGGACTCCGGCATGTCGAAGGGGGCGCGGTTGGTCTCGCCGATCATCGTCACGATGTAGATGAGGAAGGACACCGGCAGCAGAACGACGTACCAGCGGTCGTGCTGCTGTTCGACGATGGTCGAGGTCGACATCGACCCCGAGTAGAGGAACACCGAGGCGAAGGCGGCGCCCATCGCGATCTCGTACGAGATCATCTGGGCGCAGGACCGCAGACCGCCCAGCAGAGGGTAGGTGGACCCGGAGCTCCAGCCCGCCAGCACGATGCCGTAGATGCCCACCGACGCGACCGCGAGGATGTAGAGCATCGCGATCGGCAGGTCGGTGAGCTGCATCGTCGTACGGGTGCCGAAGATCGAGACCTCGTTGCCGGCCGGCCCGAAGGGGATCACCGCGATGGCCATGAAGGCCGGGATGGCCGCGATGACCGGCGCGAGGATGTACACCACCTTGTCCGCGCGCTTGACGATCAGGTCTTCCTTGAGCATCAGTTTGACGCCGTCGGCGAGCGACTGGAGCATCCCCCAGGGGCCGTGCCTGTTGGGGCCGACGCGCAACTGCATCCAGGCGACGACCTTGCGTTCCCACACGATGGAGAACAGCACGGTGATCATCAGGAAGGCGAAGCAGAAGACCGCCTTGACGACGACCAGCCACCAGGGGTCGGTGCCGAACATGGAGAGGTCTTCAGCGGCGAGGTACGGGCTCATGCCTCCACCTCCTTGGGTGCGTCGGAGGCGAGGGTCGCCGGGCCGATGCGGACGAGTGCGCCGGGCAGCGCCCCGGTGTCGGAGGCGACGCCGCCTCCGGTGGAGTTCAACGGCAGCCAGACCACGCGGTCGGGCATCTCGGTGACCAGGAGGGGGAGTTCGACCGTCCCGGCGGTACCGGTCACGGCCAGCAGATCGCCGTCCTTGACCCCCGCTTCGGCGGCCGTGGCGACCGACACGCGCGCGTGTGCGGCGTGCCGCGTCCCGGCGAGGGCGTCGTCGCCCTCCTGGAGGCGCCCCTGGTCGAGCAGCAGGCGGTGCCCGGCGAGCACGGCTTCCCCGGCGGCCGGACGCGGCAACTGGGCGCCGATCTCCAGCGGGTTGCCGGCCCGCGTCCCGTCCCAGACCCCGAGCCGGTCGAGTTCCAGTCGCGCGGTGCGCAGATCCGGCAGGCCCAGGTGTACGTCCATGGCGTCGGCCAGCATCTGGAGCACGCGGGCGTCGGACGGCACCAGGCGCCGGGTCATCTGGTCGGGCTTGAGCGCGGCCTCGAAGGGGCGGCCCCGGCCCTCCCAGTTGAGGAAGGTGCCCGCCTTCTCGGCGACCGCGGCGACCGGGAGTACGACATCCGCGTGCTCGGTGACCTCGCTGGGCCGCAGTTCCAGCGACACCAGGAAGCCCACTTCGTGAAGGGCGTCACGCGCGCGTGCCGGATCGGGCAGGTCGGCGACCTCCACGCCGGCGACCACCAGGGCCCGCAGCTCGCCTCCGGCGGCGGCCTCGACGATCTGACCGGTGTCGCGGCCGAAGCGGTGGGGAAGCTCGGCCACACCCCAGGCGACGGCGACCTCGTCCCGCGCGCGCGGGTCGGTCGCCGGACGTCCGCCCGGCAGCAGCGACGGCAGCGCGCCGGCCTCGACGGCACCGCGCTCCCCGGCCCGGCGCGGGATCCACACCAGCTGGGCGCCGGTCGTGGAAGCGGCCCGTACGGCGGCGGTGAGCCCGCCCGCCACTGCGGCAAGCCGTTCACCGACGACGATCACGGCGCCCTCGGTGCGCAGCGCCTCGGCGGCCCTCGTCCCGCTCTCCTCCAGCCCGAACCCGCTTCCGAGCGCGTCCAGCCACTCGGTCTCGGTGCCGGGGGCGGCGGGCAGCAGCGTGCCGCCGGCCTTCCTCAGGCCACGGGTCGCGTGCGTGGCGAGCGAGAAGACCTGCTGTCCGTGTCCCCGCCAGGCCTTGCGCAGCCGCAGGAAGACGCCGGGTGCCTCCTCCTCGGACTCGAACCCGACCAGCAGGACCGCGGGCGCCTTCTCCAGGGAGGTGTACGTGACACCCGTACCGTCGAGGTCGCGTCCGCGTCCGCCGACCCTGGCGGCCAGGAAGTCGGCCTCCTCGGCGCTGTGCACGCGCGCGCGGAAGTCGATGTCGTTGGTGTCGAGGGCCACGCGCGCGAACTTGCTGTACGCGTAGGCGTCCTCGACGGTGAGCCGGCCGCCGGTGAGAACGCCCGTACGGCTGCGGGCCGCGAGGAGTCCCTGTGCCGCCGCTTCCAGCGCCTCGGGCCAGGAGGCGGGCTCCAGGACGCCGTCGGCATTGCGTACCAGGGGCGTCTGGAGCCGGTCCGGCCTCTGCGCGTACCGGAAGCCGAAGCGTCCCTTGTCGCAGAGCCACTCCTCGTTGACCTCGGCGTCGGGTGCGGCCAGGCGCCGCATGACCTTGCCGCGCCGGTGGTCGGTGCGGGTCGCGCAGCCGCCGGAGCAGTGCTCGCACACCGAGGGTGAGGAGACGAGGTCGAAGGGGCGGGAGCGGAAGCGATACGCCGCCGAGGTCAGCGCGCCGACCGGGCAGATCTGGATCGTGTTCCCGGAGAAGTACGACTCGAAGGGGTCGCCCTCACCGGTGCCGACCTGCTGGAGGGCGCCGCGCTCGATCAGCTCGATCATCGGGTCGCCGGCGATCTGGTTGGAGAAGCGGGTGCAGCGGGCACACAGCACGCACCGCTCGCGGTCGAGCAGCACCTGCGTGGAGATCGGTACCGGCTTCTCGTAGGTCCGCTTCTTGCCTTCGAAGCGGGACTCCGACTGGCCGTGGGACATGGCCTGGTTCTGCAGGGGGCACTCGCCGCCCTTGTCGCAGACCGGGCAGTCGAGCGGGTGGTTGATGAGGAGCAGCTCCATCACCCCGTGCTGGGCCTTTTCGGCCACAGGTGAGGTGAGGTGAGTCTTGACGACCATCCCGTCCGTACAGGTGATCGTGCAGGACGCCATGGGCTTGCGCTGACCCTCGACCTCGACGATGCACTGGCGGCACGCGCCGGCCGGGTCGAGGAGGGGGTGGTCGCAGAAGCGCGGGATCTCGATGCCGAGTTGTTCGGCGGCGCGGATCACCAGGGTGCCCTTGGGCACGCTGATGTCGATGCCGTCGATCTTCAGCGAGACGAGATCTTCCGGCGGGACCGCCGCGTCGCCCCCTCCGGAGGGGGCGCTCGTGGTCACCGTCATGCGTTCACCTCCGTGCGGTCGGCCCAGGCCGTGGACTTGGCCGGGTCGAAGGGGCAGCCCCGGCCCGTGATGTGGTCCTCGTACTCCTCGCGGAAGTACTTGAGGGAGGAGAAGATCGGCGAGGCGGCGCCGTCGCCGAGGGCGCAGAAGGACTTGCCGTTGATGTTGTCGGCGATGTCGTTCAGCTTGTCGAGGTCGGACATGACGCCCTTGCCCGCCTCGATGTCGCGCAGCAACTGCACGAGCCAGTACGTTCCTTCACGGCAGGGCGTGCACTTGCCGCAGGACTCGTGGGCGTAGAACTCGGTCCAGCGGGTGACCGCCCGGACGACACAGGTGGTCTCGTCGAAGCACTGGAGTGCTTTTGTGCCGAGCATGGAACCCGCGGCGCCCACTCCTTCGTAGTCAAGAGGGACGTCGAGGTGCTCGTCGGTGAACATCGGTGTCGAGGAGCCACCCGGTGTCCAGAACTTCAGCCGGTGGCCGGAGCGCATCCCGCCGCTCATGTCGAGGAGTTGGCGGAGCGTGATGCCGAGCGGGGCCTCGTACTGGCCCGGATTGGTGACATGGCCGCTGAGCGAGTAGAGCGTGAAGCCCGGGGACTTCTCGCTCCCCATCGAGCGGAACCATTCTTTGCCCTTTTGCAGAATCGCGGGAACTGACGCGATCGACTCGACGTTATTTACAACAGTTGGGCACGCATAGAGCCCTGCGACAGCAGGAAAGGGGGGACGGAGCCGCGGTTGACCCCGGCGGCCTTCGAGCGAGTCGAGCAGTGCGGTCTCTTCACCACAGATGTACGCGCCCGCGCCCGCGTGCACGGTGAGTTCGAGGTCGAGTCCGCTGCCGAGTGCGTCCTTGCCGAGGTAGCCCGCCGCATAGGCCTCACGTACGGCCTCGTGCAACCGCCGCAGCACTGGTACGACTTCACCGCGCAGATAGATGAAGGCATGCGAAGACCTGATGGCATAACACGCGATCACAATGCCCTCGATGAGGCTATGCGGGTTCGCGAAGAGGAGCGGGATGTCCTTACAGGTTCCCGGCTCCGATTCGTCGGCGTTGACAACTAGATAGTGTGGCTTTCCATCACCCTGAGGAATGAACTGCCATTTCATTCCCGTAGGGAATCCCGCACCGCCGCGACCGCGCAGACCGGACTCCTTGACGTACGCGATGAGGTCGTCCGGGGTCATCGCGAGGGCCTTGCGGAGTCCCTCGTACCCTTCGTGCCTCCGGTAGACGTCGAGGCTCCAGGACCGGTCCTCGTCCCAGAAGGCCGACAGCACGGGTGCGAGCAGCTTCTCCGGGCTGGTCTCGTTGATTGCAGGTGCCATTGTCATCACTCCCCCTCCTCGGTGACGGGCCCCGCCGGGTGGGAGGGGTCGGACGCCGCCGTGTCCTGCGGCGCGTCGTGCGAACTGAGGTGCTCGGCGGCGGAGGACGAGGCCTGCGGTGACGTGTCCCTGGAGTCGCCGCCCCTGGGGTGCACCACTCGCGCGGGGCTCTCGCCCTTGGCCAGCCGGAGCCCGGTCAGCGAGGCGGGACCCGCGCTGCCGCTCGCCTCGACGGCTCCGTCCCGGGTGTCGGGGAAGCCCGCCAGGATGCGGGCGGTGTCCTTGAACGTGCACAGGGGGGCACCGCGCGTGGGTTCGACCTCCACGCCCGCGCGCAGGTCGTCGACGAGGCGCTTGGCACTGGCCGGCGTCTGGTTGTCGAAGAACTCCCAGTTGACCATCACGACGGGTGCGAAGTCGCAGGCCGCGTTGCACTCGATGTGCTCCAGAGTGACCTTGCCGTCCTCGGTCGTCCCGCCGTTGGCGACACCGAGGTGCTCCTGGAGGGTCTCGAAGATGGCGTCGCCGCCCAGCACCGCGCACAGGGTGTTGGTGCAGACGCCCACCTGGTAGTCGCCGGAGGGGCCCCGGCGGTACATGGAGTAGAAGGTGGCGACCGCGGTGACCTCGGCCGTGGTCAGGCCCAGCATGTCCGCGCAGAACCGCATCCCGGTGCGTGTGACATGGCCCTCCTCCGACTGCACGAGATGCAGCAACGGCAGGAGGGCGGACCGGGAGTCCGGGTAGCGGGCGATGACCTCGCGGGAGTCCGCTTCGAGTCGGGCTCGAACATCGTCCGGGTAGTCGGGCGCGGGCAGTTGGGGCATGCCCAGGCTGACGCCCTCGGGGGTGGTGGTCACCGGTCGACGCCTCCCATCACGGGGTCGATGGACGCGACAGCGACGATGACGTCGGCGACCTGGCCGCCCTCGCACATCGCCGCCATGGCCTGCAGATTGGTGAAGGACGGGTCCCGGAAGTGGACCCGGAAGGGGCGGGTGCCTCCGTCGGAAACGGCGTGCACCCCGAGTTCGCCCTTGGGTGACTCGACAGCCGCGTACGCCTGTCCCGGCGGGACGCGGAACCCCTCGGTCACCAGCTTGAAGTGGTGAATCAGGGCCTCCATGGAGGTGCCCATGATGTTCTTGATGTGGTCCAGGGAGTTGCCCAGTCCGTCCGGTCCCAGGGCGAGCTGGGCAGGCCAGGCGATCTTCTTGTCGGTGACCATGACCGGGCCGGGCTGCAGCCGGTCCAGGCACTGCTCGACGATCCTGAGCGACTGGCGCATCTCCTCCAGGCGGATCAGGAAGCGGCCGTAGGAGTCGCAGGAGTCGGCGGTGGGGACGTCGAAGTCGAACGTCTCGTAGCCGCAGTAGGGCTGGGACTTGCGCAGGTCGTGCGGGAGGCCGGTGGAGCGCAGGATCGGGCCGGTGGCGCCGAGGGCCATGCAGCCGGCCAGGTCGAGGTGACCGACGTTCTGCATACGGGCCTTGAAGATGGGGTTCCCGGTGGCGAGCTTGTCGTATTCGGGGAGGTTCTTCCGCATCTTCTTCACGAACTCGCGGATGTGGTCCACCGCGCCGGGCGGCAGGTCCTGGGCGAGTCCGCCGGGCCGGATGTACGCGTGGTTCATCCGCAGGCCCGTGATGAGCTCGTAGATGTCGAGAATCATTTCACGATCACGGAATCCGTAGATCATGATCGTGGTGGCGCCGAGTTCCATCCCGCCGGTGGCGATGCACACGAGGTGCGAGGACAGCCGGTTGAGCTCCATGAGGAGCACGCGGATGAGGGTGGCGCGGTCGGGGATCTGGTCCTCGATGCCGAGGAGCTTCTCGACGGCGAGACAGTAGGCGGTCTCGTTGAAGAAGGACGTCAGGTAATCCATGCGCGTGACGAAGGTCGTGCCCTGCGTCCACGTGCGGAACTCGAGGTTCTTCTCGATACCGGTGTGCAGATAGCCGATGCCGCAGCGGGCCTCGGTGACCGTCTCTCCGTCGATCTCCAGGATGAGGCGGAGCACTCCGTGGGTGGAGGGGTGCTGCGGACCCATGTTGACGACGATGCGTTCGTCGTCGGCACGGGCCGCGGACTGGACGACCTCGTCCCAGTCGCCACCGGTGACCGTGTATACGGCGCCCTCGGTGGTGTCGCGCGGAGTTGCGTGCTGCGTGCTCATGAGTACGACCTCCGCTGGTCCGGAGCCGGGATCTGGGCGCCCTTGTACTCGACGGGGATGCCGCCGAGGGGGTAGTCCTTGCGCTGCGGATGGCCCGGCCAGTCGTCCGGCATCATGATCCGCGTGAGGGCCGGGTGGCCGTCGAAGATGATCCCGAAGAAGTCGTACGTCTCGCGTTCGTGCCAGTCGTTCGTCGGATAGACGGAGACCAGCGACGGGACGTGCGGGTCGCTGTCCGGGGCGCTGACTTCGAGGCGGATCAGCCTGTTGTGGGTGATCGAGCGCAGGTGGTAGACGGCGTGCAGCTCACGGCCCTTGTCGTGCGGGTAGTGGACTCCGCTCACGCCCGTGCAGAGTTCGAAGCGCAGGGCGGGGTCGTCGCGCAGGGTCTGGGCGACGCTGAGCAGGTACGCGCGTTCGACGTGGAACGTCAGCTCGTCACGGTCGACGACCGTCTTCTCGATCACGTTCTCGGGGACCAGTCCCTGTTCCTCCAGGGCGCCCTCGAGTTCGTCGGCGACCTCGTCGAACCAGCCGCCGTACGGCCTCGCCGAGTCGCCCGGGAGCCGGACGGAGCGGACCAGGCCGCCGTAACCGGAGGTGTCGCCACCGTTGTTGGCGCCGAACATGCCGCGCTGGACGCGGATCTCCTCGCCGCCGTCGCCGCGCTGGCCGGGGAGGTTGGACGCGGCGAGGTCCTTCTCGGGGTTGACCCCCTCGGCCGGCCTGTCCGCTCCGGTGCCGTTCGCGTCGCTCATCGCAGCAGCCCCTTCATCTCGATCGTGGGCAGTGCCTTGAGCGCGGCCTCCTCCGCCTCGCGGGCCGCTTCCTCGGCGTTCACCCCGAGCTTGGAGCTCTGGATCTTCTGGTGCAGCTTGAGGATCGCGTCGATCAGCATTTCGGGCCGTGGCGGGCAACCGGGCAGATAGATGTCGACCGGCACGATGTGGTCGACGCCCTGCACGATGGCGTAGTTGTTGAACATGCCGCCCGACGAGGCGCAGACCCCCATGGAGATCACCCACTTGGGGTTGGGCATCTGGTCGTAGACCTGCCGCAGCACCGGGGCCATCTTCTGGCTGACCCGGCCGGCCACGATCATCAGGTCCGCCTGGCGGGGTGAGCCGCGGAAGACCTCCATGCCGAAGCGCGCCAGGTCGTAGCGGCCCGCGCCGGTGGTCATCATCTCGATGGCGCAGCAGGCGAGTCCGAACGTGGCGGGGAAGACGGACGCCTTGCGCACCCAGCCCGCGGCCTGCTCGACGGTGGTCAGCAGGAATCCGCTCGGCAGTTTTTCTTCGAGTCCCATGTCTTAGAGGCCCCTCAGTCCCATTCCAGGCCGCCGCGCCGCCATACGTACGCGTACGCCACGAAGACGGTGAGCACGAAGAGCAACATCTCCACGAGCCCGAAAACACCCAGGGCGTCGAAGGTGACGGCCCAGGGGTAGAGGAAGACGATCTCGATGTCGAAGACGATGAAGAGCATCGCCGTCAGGTAGTACTTGATGGGGAATCGCCCACCGCCGACCGGCGTGGGTGTCGGCTCGATCCCGCATTCATAAGCTTCGAGTTTGGCCCGGTTGTACCGCTTCGGGCCGATGAGCGAAGCCATGATCACGGAGAAGATCGCAAAGCCTGCCCCGAGGGCTCCCAGTACGAGGATGGGCGCATACGCGTTCACCGCTCCTCGCTCCTCTCAGTCGGCACTGACTGCTGGCGATTGCTTGGGGCCGGTGCCGCCTCGTCCGCCCTGCGAACCCCGCCCGTCCCGGCGAAGATCGAGAACATGTGAAGCAGGTCACAAGCCCAACTGCCCCGCATCCTATGCCCGGGGGTCTGTGATCTGCGACACGGGGTATTGCCGAACCTTTGTGATCTCCACCACCTGACGAAGGATCATGAAGTCGGATGAGCGGTGATCTTCACACGCGAAGCGTCCACGCGATCACCAGAGGTGACATTTTCCCCGGTTACCGCTGGTCAGAGGTGGCGTCTCCATATCAAGAGACTTCCCCTGCATGCAAATTGGCGGTGGACAGGAGCGCTTGATAGTGGAGCGCGTTCACACCCGCGAGGGGAAGAAGTGGTGAATGTGGACGCCTGTCCGTGCGTGCACGCGTTCACGAGCGGCCGTGATCGGCGGTTCCCCCGCGAGACGCACCCCGACCGGTGACCGTTCCGTGACCTCCACCACACCTGTGAAGGCCTGTGAAGATCGGGGGTTGGCCACGGACCGCAACCGATGGTAAGCAGCGGGCAATTCGGGCGTACCAACGAAAGTGCATGATCACAGGCATGATCACCTGTGTCCGCAATGCCCGTTACGGCGTCAATAAAGAGTGACAGTCCGGGAATTTGGGGGCTCGATTGAACAACTGTGGCGCAGCACACGTTTCTTGAAGGTATGGAGGAGTCGCTGGTACCGCTAGTACCCATGTCCCACACCGCTACCGCTCACATACGAAGCCACCGGAAACCCCGGCGTGCCGGCACCTCGTCGCTGGCGATGCGCGCCGGAGTCGCCGGTGGCGTTCTCAGCACCCTGGCAGTGGCGGGTGCGTCCAGTGCGGCGAACGCCGCCGAACCTGTGACGCAGACACTCGAACTGCCCACCCTCACGGCCGACCTGGCTACTCAGATCGCCGAGTCCGCGGACGCCACGCAGCAGGCCGCCGCGAACTACGAGCTCGAGGCGGAGCGTGACGCCGCGGCCTCCAAGGCCGCCCAGGAGGCCCGTAAGGACCTCGCGGAGGCGAAGCAGAAGGCGGAGGCCAAGGAGAAGGCGGAGGCCGCTCGCAAGGCCGCTGCGGAGGCTGCTGTCTCCCGCTCTGCCGAGCGCACGACCCTGGCCGCCTCGGGTTCGACCTCGAGCTCTCAGACGTCGCAGGTGGCCGCCCCCGCGAGTGGCAGCGTCGCGACCGTCATCGCCTTCCTCAACGCGCAGCTGGGCGACGCCTACGTCCTGGGCGCCACGGGACCCAACGCGTGGGACTGCTCCTCCCTGGTCCAGGCCGCGTTCAAGCAGGTCGGCGTGGATCTCCCCCGGGTCTCGCAGGACCAGTCGATGCAGGGCACCGAGGTCTCGCTGTCGAACATCCAGGTCGGCGACATCCTGTACTGGGGTGCGAAGGGTTCGGCGTACCACGTCGGGGTGTACGTGGGGAACGGCCAGTACCTGGACGCGGCCAACCCGTCCAAGGGCGTCGTCGTCCAGGACCTCTCGGGATACCCGGCGTCGGGCGCGGTGCGCGTTCTCTGAGCGGACCGTCGAGGATTCACGGGATTCACGGGTGAGGGTCGCTGCCGCTGGTGGGCAGCGGCCCTTCTCCGTCCCCTGAGGGGGTGGCTGTGTGAGGCTGAGGCCTCGGTGCTTTCAGCACTCCGCACAGCAGAAGGAGAGACAGCGATGCCTCGTGTCTTCGTACAGGGCAGGCCCGTCGACTCGTATCCGCGGCTCACGCCCGAGGCGCAGCGTGGGAGCGTACGGCGCATCACCGAAGTGGGCGAAGAGGTCCTGCACAAGCCGTGCCGGGACGTGACCGAGTTCGGGCCCGAACTCGCCGCGCTCATCGACGACATGTTCCTGACCATGTACGTGGCCGACGGAGCCGGGCTCGCGGCGAACCAGGTCGGCGTCGGTCTGCGGCTGTTCGTTTACGACTGCTCGGACGACGACGGTGTCCGGCATGTCGGGCACATCGTCAACCCGGTGCTCGATCCGCTCGACGCGGGCGACCGGCGCCTCCTCGACGAGGGCGAGGGCTGTCTGTCCGTGCCGGGGGCCGTGATGGACGTACCGCGTCCGGATCGTGCCGCCGTGCGCGGGCTCGACCAGGACGGGAAACCTCTTGTCGTCGACGGGACCGGGTACTTCGCCCGGTGTCTGGAGCACGAGACGGACCACGTGAACGGACGCGTGTATCTGGACCGGCTCTCCAAGCGGGAGCGGAAGGACGCGCTGCGGCAGGTGGCGGCCCGTCGCGACGAAGTGTTCGCGCGACGGGCCGCCAAGCAGGAGACCCTCAGCTCCCGCAGTTCCTGACAGGGCCGCTGCCCTTCACGCCTTCGGGGCCACCTTGCTCAGGCCGTTGATGATCCGGTCCATCGCGTCGCCGCCTGTCGGGTCGGTCAGGTTGGCCAGCATCTTCAGGGTGAACTTCATCAACAGGGGGTGGGTCAGGCCGCGTTCGGCCGCGATCTTCATGACCTTCGGGTTGCCGATGAGCTTCACGAAGGCGCGGCCCAGCGTGT
Organism: Streptomyces sp. NBC_01390; assembly: GCF_045040105.1. NCBI lineage: Bacteria > Bacillati > Actinomycetota > Actinomycetes > Kitasatosporales > Streptomycetaceae > Streptomyces > Streptomyces sp. NBC_01390. Next base: position 5,060,340 of record NZ_CP109551.1, read on the forward strand.
AGTAGCCGCCGTAGGTGTCCTTGAGCACGCGCGGGTAGCGCTGGAGCGCGATCTCCCGCTGGGCCGGTGTGGCCCGCGCGTGGGCCTGGACGATGACGTCGGCGGCGATCTGGCCGGACTCCATGGCGTAGGCGATGCCCTCGCCGTTGAAGGGGTTCACCAGGCCGCCGGCGTCGCCGACGAGCAGCAGGCCCTTCGTGTAGTGGGGCTGCCGGTTGAAGGCCATGGGAAGGGCGGCGCCGCGGATCGGGCCGGTCATGTTGTCGGGGGTGTAGCCCCAGTCCTCCGGCATCGACGCGCACCAGGCCTTCAGCACCTCGCGCCAGTCCAGCTCCTTGAAGGCGTCCGAGGTGTTGAGGACGCCGAGGCCGACGTTGGACGTGCCGTCGCCCATGCCGAAGATCCAGCCGTAGCCCGGGAGCAGGCGGTCCTGGGCCCCTCGCCGGTCCCAGAGTTCCAGCCAGGACTCCAGGTAGTCGTCCTCGTGGCGCGGAGAGGTGAAGTACGTACGGACCGCGACGCCCATCGGGCGGTCCTCTCGGCGGTGCAGCCCCATCGCCAGGGACAGGCGGGTGGAGTTGCCGTCGGCCGCGACCACCAGCGGCGCGTGGAAGGTGACCTCGCGCTTGTCCTCACCGAGTTTCGCGTGCACGCCGGTGATACGGCCGGTGCGGTCGTCGGTGATCGGGGCGCCGACGTTGCAGCGTTCGTACAGGCGCGCGCCCGCCTTCTGGGCCTGGCGGGCGAGCTGTTCGTCGAAGTCGTCGCGCTTGCGGACGAGGCCGTAGTCCGGGAAGGAGGCGAGTTCCGGCCAGTCGAGCTGGAGGCGGACACCGCCGCCGATGATGCGGAGGCCCTTGTTCCGCAGCCAGCCGGCCTCCTCGGAGATGTCGATGCCCATCGCGACGAGCTGCTTGGTCGCCCGCGGCGTGAGGCCGTCGCCGCACACCTTCTCGCGCGGGAAGCTGGTCTTTTCCAGCAGCAGTACGTCGAGTCCGGCCTTCGCCAGGTAGTACGCGGTCGTGGAACCGGCTGGTCCGGCCCCGACGACGATCACATCGGCGGTGTTTTCGGAGAGGGGCTCGGTCACGACGGGTTCTCCCCAAGACTCTCAAATCTGCGTGCCGACCGGCACTGGACATGGGCAGTCTATTCAGCAGTACTGATCACCCGGCTGAAGGGCTGCCCCGTGAACCGAGCGCTCCCCGTAGTACGCCTCCGTGTTCCCACCGACGAGGACGCCTTCGCGTGGCATCGGGTCTTCGACGACCCCGATGTCATGGAGTTCCACGGGGGCAGGTCGGCGGAACTGTCCGTCTACGAGGAACTCACCGCCCGCCAGCGCCGGCACGACGCCGAGTACGGGTTCTGCTTCTGGACCATGCTCGACGAGTCGGACCAGGTCATCGGCTTCACGGGCGCCCAGCCGTGGCCGCAGGACTGGGGTCCCAAGGGGGAGATCGAGATCGGCTGGCGGCTCGGACGGGCCTACTGGGGGCAGGGGTACGCGACCGCCGCGGCCGGGTTGACGCTGGACAGGGTGCGTTCGGCGGGCGTGTCCAGCGTGGTCGCGATGGTCCTCTCCCGCAACGTGCGGTCCATCGCGGTCACCCGACGGCTGGGCATGCGGCTCACGGACGTCTTCACGACGCCGACGCTGGAGCAGGAGGGGCACTGCTACCGGCTTGATCTGTGATCGCCATCGGTTGCAGAGGGTAGTTATTCGGCGCTGAAAATCACTCAACGCTTCCGGACGGTACGCGGCCGGGGTTACCCTGCCCGTACCGCTGGGGGTGACGTCTGTGCGCACAACACCCAACACACCCGACGTGCGTGTGCCGAAGCTAGTCGGCCTCATGGCCATGGACGCGCGCGAGAGGGCAAGGGCTCACGGGGTGCTGCTCGCCGCGCCCGACCGGCCCGAATTCCATCTCACCGTCGTCGACTACGTCGTACGGCAGTATCCGCCGCCCGGTGTCGAGATACCGCGCGGCGCCTTCGTCACCGTGTGGTTCGACTTCGGGGACGGGGAGGGCGGCGGTGGCGCGGGGGTGCGTGAGCCACGGTTGCCGAAGCCGCCAAGGGGCGGGCTGGAGCGCGAACTGGACCGGCCCCGGGACGCGTTCGAGGTGATCGGATGACCGGCGGGGAGAGAACCTCGACGGTTACGGCTGTTTGAAGCCGCGGTGCAGGGCCACGACGCCGCCCGTGAGGTTGCGCCAGGCGGTCTTCGACCAGCCCGCGTCGCGCAGCAGTTCGGCCAGGGCCGGCTGGTCGGGCCAGGCGCGGATGGACTCGGCGAGGTAGACGTACGCGCCGGGGTTCGAGGAGACCGCGCGGGCGACCGGGGGCAGGGCGCGCATCAGGTACTCCGTGTACACCGTGCGGAAGGGTGCCCAGGTCGGGTGCGAGAACTCGCAGATCACGACCCGTCCGCCGGGGCGCGTGACCCGGTACAGCTCGCGCAGCGCCGCGCCGGTGTCCTGGACGTTGCGCAGCCCGAAGGAGATCGTCACCGCGTCGAAGGTGTCGTCCTTGAAGGGCAGCCGGGTGGCGTCGCCCGCCGTGAAGGGCAGCCAGGGGTTGTTCCGCTTGCCGACCCTGAGCATGCCGAGGGAGAAGTCGCAGGGGACGACGTACGCGCCCGTGCGGGCGAAGGGGAGGGAGGACGTGGCCGTACCGGCGGCCAGGTCGAGGATCTTCTGCGCCGGGCGGGCGTCGACCGCCTTCGCGACCTCCTTGCGCCACACTCGGTCCTGACCGAGCGAGAGCACGTCGTTCGTGAGGTCGTACCGTTCCGCCACGTCGTCGAACATCGAGGCGACTTCGTGCGGCTGCTTGTTCAGGGATGCGCGGGTCACGTGCCCATTGTGGCAGTACGTACGTCACGGCCTCCCGGCGGCACGAGTGCGGGCCGGGCGCGGCCGGGGCGGCCCGGGCGTGCCTGAAGCGCCCGGCCCGTCACCGCACCAGTCGGCCGGTCGGTCAGTCAGTCGCCTACGGGAGCAGTGTCGGTTTCTTCTTGGCGGCGACGTCCTCCACCCAGCCGCACAGCAGGATGAACACGGCGATCAGGATCCAGCCGACGCCGAACATGAACCACTGGCTCTCCAGCGGCAGGTACTTCTCGAAGGCAGGGACGTTCCAGAACTGGTCGATCAGGGGGACGGCCAGGATCAGGGCGATCTCGTGCCAGAGATAGAGCGTGACGGCGCGCGCGTTGAAGATCGTCACGATGCGGTCGAGCCGCTTGTAGCGGGTGAGCCACCCGAAGCCGATCTCGAAGTGCGCCTTCGCGTACATCAGCAGCGTCACGAAGCCCGCCGACCAGAACGCCTGCGCGAGCGGGATGTCGTCGAGGTCGTAGGAGCCCGTCTCGGCCTGGTGAGTGAACGCGTACCAGCCGCCGAACCCGATGGCGGCCAGGGAGAGCAGGACCACCAGCGCCGGCTTGAGCCGTTGCAGGACGCCCTCGCGGTGCGCGAAACCGAGCACCCAGCAGAAGAGGAAGGTGGCCAGGTCCGTGGCGCCGTTGCCGAAGCGGTTGTCCGGGGGCTCCCAGAGGTAGTGGAACGCCACGATCGGGGCCAGGGAGAGGAGCAGCACGGCCACCGGGGCCAGGCGGAACGTCCGCAGCAGCAGCGGGGACAGCAGGACGAACCAGAGGTATGTGCGCAGGTACCAGAGGATCTCCCAGGCCTGCTCGCCCCAGGCGCTGCCCGGCGGGTCGCCGAGCGGCACGACCCAGAAGACGATCTGCCAGCCCGGCATCCAGTCGTGGACCATCATCGCGACGATCACGAAGAAGCCCCAGAACCAGAAGGGGGGCAGGAGCCGGCGGACCCGGCTCCTGATCACCTTGAGGGCGGGGCGTTCCAGGGACTTCGCCATCAGTGTGCCGGCGAGGGCGAACATGATCCCCATCGACGGGAACACCATGCCGGCCCAGGCCCAGCCGAAGGTGTGGTAGGTCACTACTCGGACGAGAGCGACGGCACGGAGGGTGTCGAAGTAGCGGTCGCGACCCGCCGGCTTCCTCGCCTGCGGCGGGAGTTGGGTCTCCTTGGTGTCGCTGACGTTGGTGTCCTCGGCAGCGGGGTTCAGCTCTTCCGCGTACTCCGGCACGTACTCCTGCTGCTCGTAGGCGGCTTGGCCTTGTTCGGCGTACTGCTGGGGGTACGGCTGTTGCCCGTACGCGTACTCGTAGCTGTAGCCGTATCCGTAGTTGCTGTCGTAGCCGTGGCCGTAACCCTGCTGATCCGTCCCCCAGCTCATCAGCTTGCCCCCGCCGGAGTGCCGACCTCGCCCGTGCGCTTCAGTTTCTGCCAGCGCAGGCGGCCGCCGGTGAGGGCGGTGATGCAGGAGTGGATGAGGACGAGGTACATCATCTGGCGGTAGGCCAGTTGCTGCAGCGGCATCATCAGCAGGTACCGGTACTGCTCCCGGTCCAGACGGAACGCGTAGGCCGCGCAGACAAGTTGGATGCCAAGGACCGCCAGCCAGGCCAGGATCGCCGCCCGGAAGTCGACGAAGATCATCGAGTAGACCGTGAAGACGTCGATCAGCGGGGCGAAGACCGGCGTGATGATCTGGAAGATGACCACCAAAGGCATGCCGACGCGGCCGAAGCGGCCCGACGGGCCCTTGTCCGTAAGGGACTTTCGGTGCTTCCAGAGGGCCTGCATCGTGCCGTACGACCAGCGGTAGCGCTGGCTCCACAGCTGCTTCAGCGAACCCGGCGCCTCCGTCCAGGCCTTGGCGTGCTCCTGATAGACGACCCGCCAGCCCGCGCGGTGCATCGCGATGGTGATGTCGGTGTCCTCGGCGAGCGTGTCCTCGCTCATGCCGCCGACCTCCAGGACCGCGTCACGGCGGAACGCGCCGATCGCACCGGGGATGGTGGGCATGCAGCGCAGCAGGTCGTACATACGGCGGTCCAGGTTGAAGCCCATCACGTACTCGATGTGCTGCCAGGCGCCGATGATCGTGTTGCGGTTGCCGACCTTCGCGTTGCCCGCGACCGCGCCCACCTCGGGGTCGGCGAAGGGCTGCACGAGCTGGTGCACGGCGTCCGGCTCGAAGACCGTGTCGCCGTCCATCATGATGACGATGTCGTAACTGGCGTTGCGGACACCGTTGTTGAGGGCGGCGGGCTTGCCGGCGTTCTCCTGGCGGATGACCCGGACGTTCGTCATACCGAAGGAGAGGGCGGCGTCGCGGGCGATCTGGGACGTGTTGTCGTCGGAGCCGTCGTCCACGACGATGACCTCGATCGGGTGGGTGCTCTTCGCCAGCGACTCAAGGGTGTTGGCGATGCACTCCTTCTCGTTGTACGCGGGCACGATCACGGTGACCGGACGGGTGACCGTCGGTCCCCAGCTGAACTTTCCGCCCCGGCCGCGCTTCCGGTTGCGTTGCCGGTAGTGGCGGCGGGCGAGGAGCACCATCATTCCGAACCGGCCCATGACGGCGAAGCCGACGACCGCGAGTCCGGTCGCCAACCCCGGTACGGCCCATTCGGCGACCGCCACGGCCGCGATGAGGGCCTTGCCCTCGTAGAGGGTCGCGCCGGTGGCGGTGCGGTGGGCGGCCTGGAGACTCGACCTCCCCGCGCCTCCGGGGCCGTTGCCCGCCTGCCCGTTGCCGAGCTGGCCGTTGCTCTGCTGGCCGTTGCCCTGCCGGCCGGTCGGTGCACCGCCGGCGCGCCGGCCCTCGCCGGTGTCCGGAGCACCCGTGGCGGTGCCTGTGCCGGTATCCGAGCCCGCTGTGGCACCCGTACCAGTGCCTGTCCCCGTCCCGGTGGCCGTGGCCGTCTGCTGTGTGCTCACGTCCTGCTGGATCGCGCCACTGATGGTGGTGAAGGTGTAGCCGGCGGCCTTCATCTTCTTGATGTACGTCGGCAGCGCCTTGATCGTCTGTGAGCGCTCGCCGCCGGCGTCGTGGAAGAGCACCGAGGCGCCCTTGCCGTCCTCCGGTGTGGCCCCCTTGATGATCTCCGAGACGCCGGGCCGCTTCCAGTCGTCGCTGTCGGTGTCGACGAAGACGCTGGTGTAGCCCTCCTCGCCGAGCTTCTTGTAGACGGGCCAGCTGTAGTTGTCGATGGCGTCCGCCTCCGACGAGTACGGCGCCCGGAACAGCGTCGTCGTGATGCCGGCCGCGCCCGCCAGCGCGAGCTGGGTCTGCTGCATCTCACGGTTGACGCGGGCGTCGCTCTGATAAGAGAGGTCGACGTGCGTGAAGGTGTGGATGCCGATCTCGTTGCCCTGGTCGACCATCGTCTGGACGATGCTCGGGTAGCGCGACACCATCGACCCGACGACGAAGAACGTGCCGGGGACGTCGTACTCCTCAAGGATCTTCAGGACCTGGGGCGTCCAGGTGGGGTTCGGACCGTCGTCGAAGGTGAGCGCGATGGTCTTCTCCGGCACGGACTGGGTCACGGCCTGCCCGTTGCGGAAGCTGAGGATCGGTCCGCCGTCGATGACCTTGTCGGGGACGTCGTTCGAGCTGGCCCCGGTGCGTACGCGCTGGTCGCCGCCGACCTCCGCGCGCAGATAGCCGTCGAGCAGCATCACGCTGGTCAGCGCGAGCAGAAGCAGCAGGGCGAGGATGACTCGCGGTTTCTGCAGCGCCGCGGCCTTGCCGGCGGCCCGCTGCACCTTCGAGGGGGCGCGCCTGCGGCCGCGCGAGGTGGTCGTCGTAGTCATGTGGTGGCTGCGTTCCGGTCAGTTGGCGTCCGCGGAAGCGGACGCAGTGGCGGTCGCGGTGATGGTCCGTGTCGAAGCGGGCGGCTCGCCCGTGGCAATGCCCGCCGGCGGAGTGCCGGAGGGCCTGGCGGGCGGAGTGGCGCCGCCGGTGGGCGCGCCCGACCGGGCCGCACCGAAGCCGCCCTGCGGCTGCTGGTTGGTGCCCGGGCGCTGGCTGCCGCCGGGGCCACCGCGCCCGAAGGGCAGCATCGAGGACGAAGTGAGCGACGTGCCCCAGCCCATGAAGGCCATGCCGAGCACGACGGCATACCCAAGACAGACGACACCGACGAGGGTGCCGAACCGGCGGAGCAGTTTCGCCCGGCGGCCGGAGTTGTCCACGAACACGGGGCCGTCCGCGGACCCGTCGGACCCCTTGCCGCTCTTACGGCGACGGCCGGGGCCAGGGCCGCGGCCGGCGGCGCGGTTTTCGATGGCAGGCTCGGAATGCATTCCCCGGACATTAGGAGGTCTTCATGTGACTGAAACTCTGATTCTCATGTGAGACGCCCATGAGAAAGTCCTTAACCTGTGCATCTTCTGAGAGATTCCCCGGAAGCCTGCGCAACCCGCTCCCGATGAGGACAGGTTCGTGTGAGAACTTTCCACTCCGAATCCACTACGGAAACGCACTTTTGTTTCCGTCCTGGGACATACATCACGAGAGCGGGTGCATGCGCGATGAGGCGTTTTCTGAGGTCGGCCGCCGGATTCACATGTCTGGTGGCACTGACCTGCGCGGGGTGCTCATCGGGCTCGGACAGCGATACGGACAAGGCCGCGGGCAGCGCTGCGGCCGGCGGCTCCGACGCCGCCTCCGAGACTCCTTCCCAACAGGCCCGGTCGAGCGCCTCACCCTCGGCGAGCACGGCCTCGGCCACCGAGTTCGCCCCGTACGTCAGCGCCACCGACGCGTCCGACAACGACAGCGCGGGCTCGCCGACGACGTACAACCTGGCGTTCGTCATCTCGGACGGCACGACCTGCACACCGAAGTGGAACGGTACGACGGCCATCGGCGACTCGGCCGTCAAGTCCCGTACAGCGAAGCTCACGGCGACCGGTGGCTCGGTCCGCGTGTCCTTCGGCGGCGCCTCCGGCAAGGAGCTAGCCGAGGTCTGCGACAGTGCGTCCGCGCTGGCCAAGGCCTACGGAGACGCCTTGGACGCCGCAGGTTCGACCCAGGCCGACTTCGACGTCGAGGGCGACACGCTCACCGACTCCGCCTCCGTCGAGCTGCGTTCGAAGGCGATCGCCCTGCTGCAGAAGGAGCGCACCGACCTGAGCGTCACCTTCACCCTGCCCGTCATGCCGAGCGGCCTCGACGACGACAGCGTGGCCCTGCTCGACTCGGCCAACAACAACTCCGTACAGGTGTCCACCGTCAACATCATGACGATGAACTACAGCAGCGAGTACGCCGGCGACATGGGGCAGTACGCGCTCGCATCGGCCGCGGCGACGCACGATCAGCTGGCAGACATCTTCGGGCTCTCGGAGGCGGGGGCGTGGCAGGGCATGGCGTTGACGTCGATGATCGGTGTGAATGACGTCGACAACGAGACGTTCTCTCTGACGGACGCGGCGGAAGTGCGCGCATTCGCGGAGGAGAAGGAGGTCGCGTGGGTTTCGATGTGGGCGACTTTTCGGGATCAGGAGTGCGAGGAGGGAATTGCCACTTCTGATGACGCGGCGACCAATTGCAGTGGGGTTTCTCAGGATGCGGGGGCTTTTGGGGTGGCGTTTACGGGGTGAGAATGACAGCCCTCACCGACGTCTGTGCACCAGGCGGCCCGCGCACACCGTCGCTATGCATGCGCCGTCCTCGTCGAAAACGGCCAGGTCGGCTCGCTCGCCCTCGACGATCGCCGGGAGCCGCGCCCCCGTCCCCATCCCCGTCCCCGTCCCCATCAGTACGGCGACGTCGTTACGGGCGGCGGCTGATCGAAGGTCCGGTGAGGTGACGTACTCCGCCAGTACCGCCACCGCGCCCCCCTTCAGCACGGCGTGCACGCGTTCGCGCGGGGTCGGGGCGTCCGGGAGCGGGCCCTCGTGGACGAGCCCCGGGCCCAGCACGCCCGGCCAGTGCCGGACCCGCGCCCCCGGGAACCGCTCCGCCACCTCGCTGAGCGGGCCCACGGCGGCGACCCGGTTGCCGTCGACCGCGACGGCGCCGTCCTTCAACGGGTCCGCGTCCGAGTTGGTACGCACCTCGTCGGCGGCGTGAATCGTCAGCACAGGAAGGCCAGTTGCTCAGTCGCTCAGTTGCTGGCGAGGAGCTTCAGCTCGGGGTGGGCCGTGCCGCCCTCGATCGCGGTGGACGAGATGTGGGACATGACGCGCTCGTCGACCGGGTCGTTCGCCGGGTCGTCGTGGACGACGATGTGCTCGTACGTCGTGGCCCGCTGGGCGGGGACGCGGCCCGCCTTGCGGATCAGGTCGATGATCTCCATGCGGTTGGAGCGGTGCTTGGCACCGGCGCTGGAGACGACGTTCTCCTCCAGCATGATCGAGCCGAGGTCGTCCGCGCCGTAGTGCAGGGACAGTTGGCCGGCTTCCTTGCCCGTGGTGAGCCACGAGCCCTGGATGTGGGCGATGTTGTCCATGAAGAGACGCGCGATGGCGATCATGCGCAGGTACTCGAAGATCGTGGCCTGCGTACGGCCCTTGAGGTGGTTGTTCTCGGCCTGGTAGGTGTACGGGATGAAGGCGCGGAAGCCGCCCGTCCGGTCCTGTACGTCACGGATCATCCGCAGGTGCTCGATGCGCTCGGCGTTGGTCTCGCCGGTGCCCATGAGCATGGTGGACGTCGACTCGACGCCCAGCCCGTGCGCGGTCTCCATGATCTCCAGCCAGCGTTCGCCGGACTCCTTGAGGGGCGCGATGGCCTTGCGGGGGCGCGCGGGGAGCAGCTCCGCGCCGGCGCCGGCGAAGGAGTCGAGACCGGCCGCGTGGATACGGGTGATCGCCTCCTCGACCGAGACCTTCGAGATCCGGGCCATGTGCTCGACCTCGCTCGCCCCCAGGCTGTGGATGACGAGCTGCGGGAACTCCGCCTTGATCGCGGCGAAGTGCTTCTCGTAGTACTCGACGCCGTAGTCCGGGTGGTGGCCGCCCTGGAACATGATCTGCGTACCGCCCAGTTCGACGGTCTCCGCGCACCGGCGCAGGATGTCGTCGAGGTCGCGGGTCCAGCCCTTGGCGGTGTCCTTGGGGGCGGCGTAGAACGCGCAGAACTTGCACGCCGTGACGCACACGTTCGTGTAGTTGATGTTGCGCTCGATGATGTACGTCGCGATGTGCTCCGTACCCGCGTACCGGCGGCGGCGTACGGTGTCGGCGGCCGAGCCGAGCGCGTGCAGCGGGGCGTCCCGGTAGAGGTGGAGTGCCTCTTCGGGGGTGATCCGCTCGCCTGCCGCGGCACGGTCGAGGACGGCTGTGACATCAAACGACATGGGGGCGGCGTTCTCGGTCACCGGGCGTCCCTTCGGCAGGCGTGAGGCGGACCGTTCCAGCCTACGTCAGCGTCCCACCGGGCCTGACGCCAGCGTCCCGTCACGCCTGGTGTCAGGCCGAGTACGCCCGCCGGGCAGCGGTTCGCGTCACGCCGCGTACGCCCCGATCAGCAGCCCGACGAACGCGCCCGTGATCAGGAACGGGCCGAACGGGATGGACGTTTTGCGCCCGGCGCGCCGCGCGACGACCAGGGCGAGACCGTACAGGCCGCCGAACAGGAACCCGGCGAAGGTGCCGAGCACGACACTCCCCCAGCCGTACCAGCCCAGGATCGCCCCCAGTCCGAGGGCGAGCTTCACATCGCCGAAGCCCATGCCATTGGGACTGATGAGGAAGAGCACGAAGTACGCGCCCCCCAGTGCCAGGGCGCCCAGCAGGGAGGTGAGCCAGTCACCGGCGTGTTCGGGCAGCAGCGCGGCGACGCCCAGCAGGACGAGGGCGGCGGCGGCCAGCGGCAGGGTCAGCGGGTCGGGCAGCCGCTGCACCCGGAAGTCCACCACCGCGAGCAGCACCCCGAGGGGCGCGAGCAGCAGCCAGGCACCGAGCTCGGGCCGGGTACCGGTCGCGGCGGCGAGCGCGGCACACACGAGCGCGGTGGCGAGGGCGAGGAGGGGGGTGCTGGGCCCGTACGACGCCCTTTTGTCGTACGGGGTGCCGGCCACGTTCACTGTCACATGCCCGGCGTCGGGCCGGCCCTTGGTGTCCGCACCAGCACAGCTCGCGCACCGGGCCAGGCCCAGCCAGCCGCCCAGGGGGTGGCCCTGGGGGCAGCTGTCCCGCCAGGTCTCCTCGGGCGGGACGGAGAACCGGTAGGCGGCGCGGGGTACGAGCGTCCCGGCCGCCGCACCCCACAACGCGGCGACGGCGACGAGCAGTTGGTCGAGGCTCATCCCACGGCCGCGCTGCCGTCGCGCCACGTCGGCAGCAGCTCGTCGAGGAGCGCCTCGGTACGGGGCGGCAGGCCTCGCGCACCGCTGCGGCCGATCAGGTCGGCGGCGACCTGCTGGAGCTTGCCGGTGTCGCCGGTGGCGTGCGTTGCGCGCAGGAGTTCGTGCCACAGCCGCTCGTCACCGGGGGCGGAGTTGAGCGCGGCGGTGAGCGCCTCGATGGCCCGCTCGGCGCGGTCCTTCACCAGGTGGAACTCGGCGAGCGCGAGCCCGATGTCCGCGACCAGCAGCGGGAGTTGGGCGTCGATGATCTCGTGCGTGAGCCAGCCGTAGCGACCCTCGGTACGGTCGGCGAGCAGCGGTCCGCGCACCAGCACGAGCGCGTCGGTCAGGAGCCGGCCGCGTACGACTCGGCTGTCGACGCCCTTGCCCTGCGTGGCCTCGTGATAGAGGGAGCGCAGCACATCGAGGTCGGACACGACCGACTTGGCGAGCGTGAGCCGCCCGTTGGCATCGGTAGCCAGACGGGGGGTGCCGTCGGGGTCGGTGCCGAGCCAGACGCGCAGCCGCTCGAGAAGCGCCTCGCGTACGTCGTCGGTGACACCGCGCGGCCAGAGCGCCGAGGCGAGCACACGCGGGTGGACACCCTCGCGGTGCAGCAACAGCAGGGCGAGCGCCTCGTGTTGGAGTGGGCTGCGCTCTCCGTCCGGTGTGTCGAGGCCGATGATCTCGTACGGGCCCACGAGCCGCGCGTACACCGCCGGGCGCCCCTGCTCGCTGATGTCGACGAGGAAGGGGGGCGTCGTCGCCGGTCCGTCCGGGGCGTGTTCGGGGTCGGCGTCGACGAACAGCTCGACGATCGCCCGCTGTTGGGCGACGGGCAGCGTCTGGGCGTCGAGTTCGAGGCCGAGGAGGGGCGCGAGGAGCTTGCCCTCGCTGGTGATCTCCATCTCCCAGGCGGCGCCCGGCAGATCACCACTGTCGGTGCCGACGAGGTATCCGATGCCCAACCGGCTTGCGTCGGCGGCGAGTTCGGCGAGCTTGACGGCGTCGTCGGCGGACGGCTCGGCGGCGAGGAGGACGAGGTGCGGGGCCCAACGGGTGTGCTGGGCGGGCCCGGTACGGCCGGTGAGGACCGAGTCGTGACCGGCGGCGCCGAGCGCGCCGCGCCGCTGCCGGGTCTCGGCCTCCATCGTCTCGACGAGGGCCTCGATGTCGTCGAGGTGGCGCAGCCGGTTGGGGGCGAGAGGGGTGAGGTCCTGGCCGAATCCGACGAGGGTGATGGTCATGCGGTCCGACCACCCGTTGGTGGCCAACTCGGCGGCTACGGACGCGAACACGGCGGCCCGGTCGGACTCGCTGCCGCTGAGCGAGACGATGCCCGGCACCGACTCCAGGTTGAGCAGCAGACGCGAGTCGTCCATGGTCCCGAGGCTGACGAGGCCCGGGTAGGGAGCGGCGGTGTCGACATCCTCGTAGCGCTCGGCGTCGGTCCGGGACAGCAGCCAGAAGGTCTGGTCCTGCCCGAGCTGCCACGGGGCGGGCGGCTTCCCGGCCGGCTGGGCCAGTTGCAGATGCAGGTCACCGTTGCTGAGCCAGGCGGCGTAGACAGTGGGGAGCGGGCGGGACTCGCCGGCGAGGGAGGCGGCGAGGCCGCGCAGTGAGCGGTCCAGCAGGCGTACGCCGTCGGGGTCGGCGCCGATGAGGAGCGCGTCCTGGGCGTCGGCGGCGGCACCGGTCGGCGTGGGCGGCTCCATACCGCGCCGCCCGCCGACCGCGCCGAGGGCCGACTGCCACAGGGCCTGCCGGCGCCGGCGACCGAGGGCGCCGAGGAGACCGGCGGCGAGAAGCGGGGCACCGACCAGGGCTTCGGGGAGGCCGAAGGAGAAACCGGCGTCGGATTCGGCGGCGGTCGCGGTCTCCGCCGCCGCGTACTGCTCGTGCTGCACGGCGGGCGTGGCCTGGGATGCGCCGGTCGCGGGGCGCTGCTGGGGGAGGCTGATGCGGGTGGTGTTGGTGTCGAGGGAGGCGGCGGCGCCCTGCTGACCGCCGCCGGCCTGTTGTGCGTGGTCGCCGGTCTGGGCGTACTGGTTGATCTGCTGGGCGACCTGCGGGGTGACGGTGGAACCGGCGTCGGGTGCGCTGGTGCCGGATGCGGTGGGGGTGGTGCCGGTGCTGGGCATCTCGACGAGGTCGCCGCCGCGGGCGTCGCCGGGCATCTCCATGATCCAGCCGGGCCGGATCAGACTGGCCTCGGAGAGCCGCGAACCGTCGGGCTGCACACGGTCCTTGTTGAGCTGGTAGATCTCGCCGTACCGGCGCCCGTCGCCGAGGTGGCGTTGCGCTATCTCCCAGAGGGAGTCGTGGTGACGCCCCTCGGGCGGCTGGATCCGGTAGAACTTGGTGTCCTCGGCTTTGACCGATGGCCCCCCGACCTGCGCGTGACTGGCCGCATCGGCGGCCTGCCGGCCGAGCGCGGCGGCGGTGTTGGCCGCCTGCTCCTGCTGCTGCGCGAACATCCCGCTCAGCGAACCGCCCGGCGTGGCCTGGGCGGAGGCGACGGTGCCCTGCTGGTTCCCGTCCATGCCGTGCTGCCCGAGCTGCGAGAGGCCCGGCGTGAGGGAGGCGGCCGTGGCACCCACGAGCAGCAGCGCGGCGACGAGCTGCCGCGCGAGCAGCTGACTCGGCCCGGCCCCGGGCACGCGTCCCGGCATCCCGACCCCGGACAGCGCGGCCTTTATCTCGACGAGCACGCACGCGGTGAACTGGGCCCAGGCGATCCACACGATGACGCCGAGGACACCGAGGAAGGTCTTGACGGTGATCTCTTCCTGGAGCCAGTCCAGGGACGGCGACCCGTTCGGGAACGGCCAGCCGATGTTCACGGCGAGCGCGTAGGGCACCCCGACGAGCAGCCCGACGAGGGCGACGAACGCGAGAAACGCCTTGACGAAGTCCCCGAAACTGCGGCGCCGCCGGGGCAGAGGCTGGGGGGTGCGGTTCCTCGGCGTCGACGATCCTCCCGCCGAGCCTGCGTTCCGGCTGCCCGTCCGGCTTCCCGTCCGGCTTGATGTGCTGCGTCGCGGCATGGCGGGTGTCCTGGGTTCGTGTCGTGTGGGGTGGGAGCGGGACATGGGGGTGTGCTGAGCCTATCGGGATCTTATTTCGGACGCGGGTGCCGGTCGACACAGAGACCGTTCGCAACCGCCACGACACACTCCTCACAGTCCCCACACAACCCCCTGGCGGCACACAAATGCCCTCTACGCACCCCTGATAGCTTCGTTCTCTGCCGTACACACGCATCAGTCCGACTCCGGGGGAGATCAACCGTGGCCCGCCGCGCGCTGTCCATCACCGTCACCACGCTCACCGCGACAGCGGCGCTCCTGCTCACCGGATGCGGCGGAGGCGACGATTCGACGCCGGACGACATCAAGGGGGCGGATTCGGGGGCGAACAGTCCTTCGGCGTCTGCTTCGGCGTCGGCATCCGCGCCGGCGGGGGTCACGCGGCCGGTGGTCACGCTCCCGGACAACTTCCAGCTGACGTTCGAGAACTGGACGAGCAGCGATCCCGAGAAGCAGACCCTCCTCACGGACGCCAAGGAACAGCTCCGAGCCGGATACGCGTCGATCATCGCGAACAAGCCCGATGGCAATGAAGCGCTTGCCTTCTACGACACCAAATCGGGTCTTTCGCAGGACCGTCAGTGGATCAAGACGTACACGGGCAAGAACCTGACGGTATTCGGCAAGCTGCCCGCATTCGACCCCAAGGTCACCATCGGCAAGAACAAGACCTCGGCGGCCCTCTACTACTGCACCGACGAGAGCAAGGCCTACTCGAAGAACCGCAAGACCGGTGAGGTGGCGGGAAATCCCGCTGGGACGAACCCCAAGATCTTCTATATGGCCAGCCTGGCCAAGAACGAACAGGGCGTCTGGCAGAACGTCTCGCTCCGGTCGGAGAGGGGCGCCTGCTCGTGACCAGCCCGCTTCGCGGTTGGCCCTCTCTGACAGCTGCGTCGCTCGTCACTGTCGTTCTCGCGTCGACGTCGGCCCACGCCATCGGAGACGGTGGCGTCAACGGGTCGACCGACAGCCAGGGAGGCATCTCCGCCTCAGCCCGCTCCAGGATCAAGGTCGCCCAAGTGAGCGGCCCCACCGGCGGAAAGCGGGGCGCCCTCTCGTCGGTGGACGTGAACTGGAAGCCGCCGCCCTGCTGGTACGAACCCGTCTTCACTCCGGCACAGCTGAAGAACTTCTCCGAGACCAACGGCAACGGTGACGTCGCCCTTCGCCAGGGGTGGCAGGGAACTCGCCTGTGGACCGACCATTTCAAGGACGAGCAAACCGCCGCCAACTACTTCGCCGCCCCGTCGACCGTTCCGGGATACAAGGACTACAACCTCGGCAAGGACGGCTACTTCTGGCGCGGAGTCGCGCCGCACATCGACGAGGTCGACGACACGTCACTGTGCGGTCGCCTCATGTTCTGGCAGAACGCCGGTGAGATCCCCGACGTCCCGAACGCACCCACCTCCAAGACCCTCGCCGAGTACGCCTACGACAAGGTCAAGGTCCCCGAGACCGAGGTCCAGCTGAAGCCGACGGCCAAGTCCACCGTCAACCTGCCCACCTGGGTCTGGCTGGACAAGGGCACCTTCCAGGAGGTCAAGGTCCGCGCCGAGCTCCCCAACACGGCCCTGTGGGCGGAGACGACCGCCAAACCGGTCGCCCTCCACCTGGACCCGGGCACGCCCGACGCCACCGCCTACCCGGCCTCGGGCGACTGCACGATCAACGAAGACGGCTCGATCGGTACGCCGTACACGGCGGGCAGGGCAGCCGAGGGCCCGCCGTGCGGGATCACCTACCTCCGCGCCACCGATGGCAGCCCGTACCAGCTGAAGGCCTCCGTCACCTGGCAGATCACCTGGCAGGGCAGCGACGGCACCGGGGGCGACCTCCCGAACGGCACATTCGATACGACGCAGGGCATCAACGTCCAGGAGATCCAGGCGGTCAACCGGTGACGCGGGCCAGGTCGTGACGGGTGGAACGGATCAGCCCGTACGGTCGGCGAACAGGTCCTCCGCGTCCGTCGCGCTGACTGCCCGCCGGGCCCAGATTTCGAGCTGCCCCAGGTCTGAACAGGCCTCCACTCGGTCACGTACGGAGTCCGGAATGCTGATGCCGCGCCACTTGAGGATGTGGAGGATCATCGACGCGCGTTCCTGCTCGATGCCCTCTTCGCGGCCCTCTTCGCGGCCCTCTTCGCGAACCTTCTCGGCGACCTCGTGTCGGAAGAAGTAGTTGACCGGCATCATCAGTTCCTTCCAGATCTGCTTGGCCTGGGCATCGCCCAGACAGGACTCGACGAACTGCGCGAGCATCCCCGCGCCTTCGGTGTCGGTGGTCTCCAGAGCTGCCGCCAGCGGCTTCAGTATGGCAGCGGCACCCGGGCCCTTTCCATGCGTCATCGCGGAGAAGGCCGCGAGGAACACATCCCGTTTGGCCTCGGCCTCGTCGGCGATGAGCGGCACGTTCTCCGGGCTGAGCACGAGCGGCCGTACGGTGAGCGAGTCCCATCCGGGCAACCCCAGACGGATCGGCCGTGCAGCCCAGCGAGCCGTGGACCTGCTCTGGGTCAGGACGATCAGCACCGGCTCCCAACGGTACTTCGCGTACAGGTAGCTGAGATAGAACGCCCAGCTGCTCCGTTTCCTGTCGTCCGGCTTTCCCTGCGACTCGACGATCAAGAGGTACGTACCCTCGTCCGTCTCCGCCCGCAGCAACGTGTCCACGCGTCGCTCGATCCGCTCGATCTCGGTCAGATCCGCGTTCAGCACCGCGAAGTCACGGGGCTCGGGGATGGGAATGTGCAGCACGCGTTGAAGCGTGCGCGTGAAACCCGCCGGGTCCTTCTGGCAGATCCGGTGCAGGCCCTCATGCGACGAGCCGACCATCCGCTCTCCTTTCCATTCCATCGTCTGTTCGGTTCGATCAACGAGCTAGGCCGCGACGAGGTCACCCCAGACGTACTTGCCTGGCCGCCCATGCCTGGTCAGCGGCTGCCAGCCCCAGAGGTCGGCGCAGGAGCTGACAAGGGCGAGGCCGCGCCCGTCTTCCAGGTAGGTGAGTTGCGTGAGCGCTGCTGCCGAGGGCGGGGGCGCGGGTGGTTCGGGGTCGGCGTCCCAGGCTCCGATGCGCAGGTAGCCGTCACGCAGGCGCAGGCGTAGTGCGACGGGGCCCTTGGTGTGGCGCACGGAGTTGGAAATCAGCTCGGTGGCGAGGAGTTCGGCGGTGTCGGTGAGGCGGATCAGGCCGTGCATCGTGAGGATGAGACGGACGGTGCGGCGGCAGACGGTGACGGCACGGAGGTCGTGGGGGATGTGGAGGACGTACTCCCAGGATTCGTGTGCGGCAGGGCCGCGGGCGTTTCCTTCGGTTTCCGACAGCATGCGTTAACTCCGTTGCTGGGGATGGGAGTTGATTAACCGCTGGGGACACGGGCGGTGGCTGTGCCGCAGCCGTCATGGCAGGACGGGGCGGTGCGCTTCCGGAGTCCCGGTGATTCCGCAGCGTGTGCGTCGCGACACCGACGGTATTTCCTAACTTTAGGAATGCGCAACTCACTGCCGTACGCTGACACCCGAACGAGGCATACACATGGGGCAGTTGAAACGAGGAGGAATCGGTGCCGCCGAGGAGGCATCTCACGGCCCACAGAGTGCGATTGGGTACTGAGCTGCGCAAACTGCGCGAGGCAACGGGGATGAAGGCCCGCGAGGCCGCGGCACTACTCGGAGCCGACTCGGTCCAGATGAGCCAGATCGAGTCCGGAGTCGCGGGCGTGAGCGTCGAACGCGTACGTCGCCTCGCAGCCCACTACGCCTGCACGGACGAGGCGTTGATCGAAGCCCTGGCGGCGATGGCGACCGATCGCACGCGTGGCTGGTGGGAGGAGTACCGGGGAGTCCTGCCTCCGGTGAACCTGGACGTGGCTGAGACGGAGCACCACGCGACATTCCTGCGCGAGATCGTCATCACGCACGTTCCCGGGCTCCTCCAGACTCCGGACTACGCCCGCGCCGTCTTCGGATACATGCGCCCGGAGTTGCCGGAGAGCGAGTTGTCACCCCGAGTGGAGCACCGCATGCGACGGCGCGCCGTCATCGAGGGCGACGACTCCACCCCGTACGAGACGATCGTCCACGAGTTCGCCCTGCGTATCCGCGTGGCCGACCGTCGAGTCTCCCACGCCCAACTCCGGCAGATCCTGGACCAGATCGAGCGGGAGCACGTCACCGTGCGCGTCATCCCTACCGATCAGGACGGCTTCGGCGGTGCCGGCGCATCGATGATGTACATGGGCGGGCCCGTTCCTCAGCTCGACACCGGATTCCGGGACGGCGCAGCCGACACCGCGATCATCGACAGGGAACCCCAACTGGGTGCGCTTCGAACGCTTTTCCGTAAGGTGGAGGAGGCGACGCTGGACCCCACAGCGTCCCGGGACTTCATTCACCGACTGTCCAAGGATCTGTGAGGCGCGTCCCATGACCCAATCCCTGAACTGGCGGAAGTCCACATACTCCAGCGGCGCCGAGGGCAACACCTGCGTGGAGATAGCGGACCAGCGCACCCGCATCGCCATACGCGACTCCAAAGACCCGGCCCACGGCTCCCTCACCTTCCCGCCCCGGGCCTTCACCACCTTCATCGAGGTACTCAAGGCGGATTCGGCGAGGTGAGGGGGCGACGCTGACAGGTTCCGTAGCCAGTCGAGAATGCGGGTGCGCGACTCGGGTACGGCCACCGCCACTTCAGTGGCCCTCTCCCGGCCCACGTATCCACGGCCGGCGACGATGCCGTCCGCACGCTCCATCAGCACGTCGTCAGCCACCGTGTCACCCGACCCTTCGTCCTTACTTGTTGCACAGCCTCGGGAGCTTTCTGGGCTCACGTCCTGAGCGTCCAGAGCGTCCAGACATGCGAGTCCGGTGAAGGAGCCGAGCGCACTTCCCACTCGGAGAGATCCTCGCCAGGCGCGCCGTACGGCAACTGCCCGTCCCGTGGCTCGAGGTAGAGACCGTAGGCCCAGTACTCCGGCATTTCGTGGCACATGAGGTCGGGGTACGGCTCGATCCGGGCGCCCTCGTACGTCGAGTTGATCCCGGCCACGGCTTCGGCTCGGGGGATTCCGAACCGGCTGACCATCTCCTCTGCGATCTGCCGGAAGTAGTCGAGCATTCCGTCGTCGAGCGCGATGAGAAACTCCTCAGTCCTCACGATGGACCCACTCTCCGCAGGGCAGGCTCTCGAACAGTGCCTTGTCACGAGCGAGCCGACAGACCGAAGGCCTCGATCAAGTCGCCCAGGACGCCTGCCGAGAACGGATCGGTCGCCGGGCGTCCTCCGGAGTGACCACGCCCCGGCGAAGTACGGCGAAGTACTCGGGCAGCAGGTACCCCTGACCACCTCAACCGCCCAATCTCACGCTCCCTCAGGACCGGCGGCCGCGCAGCGCCTGCCAGGCGTCTTCGACCATGTACTGCGTCTCCAGCCGCCAGGTCTTCAGCTTGTCCTGCACCTTTGACGCGACCTTCCACCTCTTGAGCCACGGCGGAAGATCCCGGAACGGCACGTAGTCAAGGGTGTCGTCGATAGCGTTCACAGCGATGCTCTTGCGACCAGGGCCCTCCGCCCGAAGCGCGGCGTACAACTCGGGGGTGAGCTCACCGTTGAGCCGCGCCGCGACACCAGCCGCAGTGAACGCGAACCCCCGCTGCCCTCGGTCCGGCAAGTGCATCGCCCTGACAATCCGCGGCGACACTTCCTCCAGCGAGCAGTTGAAGGCCAACCCGATCACCGCCGTACCGAGGCCATCCGCGCCACGCTCGAAGGCAGCGTCCCACTCGGCGGGGTCGTTGAGACGCAGCAGACCCTCGCCGCTCTCCCAGTTCCACTCGGACCCCATGACCGAGTTCCACTCGGACCCCATGACCGATTCTCCTTCCATCAGCGACGACGGCGCAGGGCCCGCCAAACTTCTTCGACCGTTTCCCCGGACCGCAGCCACCAGCTCTCCAGCTTGTTGCGCACAGTCACAAGCACCCACCGCCGCTTGAACCACGGGGGCAGCTTCCGAAACGGTACGAACCCCAGCGTGTCTCTGATGGGGTGCTCGGCGATGCCGCCAGGCCCCTCGGCGCGCAGGGCCGCGTACAGCTCCGGGGTCAACTCCCCATTGAGCCGAGCGGCGTGACCGGCCGCGGTGAACGCGAACCCCCGCTGGCCGATGTCCGGCAGCCGCATCGCTCTGGCAATCCGGGGCGACGCCTCCTCCAGTGAGCACTGGAACGCCAACCCGATCACCGCTGTACCGAGATGATCTTCGCCGCGCTCGAACGCGGCGTCCCACTCCTCGGGGTCGTCGAGTCCCAGCAATCCCTCGCCGCTTTTCCAGTCCCACCCGGATGCCATGGCCAACCTTCCTTTCGGCCCGTCACCCGTCGCACGGCGGCGGGAGCACACGCTGTTTCTTGGTGTTGTTGATCATTCCCGCCTTCTTGAGTTTATTCAGATCGCCTTCTGTAACACTCTTCGACGGGTAAGCGCCCTGCACATGGCCGTGGTAGATCTCCTTGATGATATTGCCGTCCTTGTCGGTGAAGTACTTGTGCCGGTCCAGGACCACAATCTCGTTATTGGCATGATCCACACCGATCCGCCGGAAAGAAGCCGGATTATTGGGATCGCCCAACGGAATGGACCGATCCAACGCGGCCTGGCCGTTGGCGGGCGCTCGGCTGACCTCGCCCTTGGCCGACGAACTGCTGCCCGAACCGTGCTTCGTGTACTCCGAGTCATCGTAGATACGGACCGGATCGGTGCTGTCCCCCTCCAGCCCCAGCGGGTCGCTCCACCGCAGCGGGTTGTCGACGTACGCATGGTGGTTCGGGGAGGGGATCAGGCCGAGGGGGTCGGGTGAGAGGTAGCTCGCCGTGTCCGGGTCGTAGTAGCGGGACAGGTTGTAGTGGAGGCCTGTTTCCGGGTCGCGGTACTGGCCCGGGAAGGACAGCGGGCACAGGCCGCCGCCGGCCTCGCCGGACAGGGGCCTGCCCCACAGGCTGGTGGCGGAGCGCCAGGCGATGGTGCCGTCGTCGCCGACGAGTTCGCTGGGGGTGCCGACCAGGTCGGTGACGATCGCGTAGAACTGCCGGGTGATCTCGTCCGGGGCGGCGGTGCGCCAGCGGCTGCGGACCTGGGCCGCCGCGCGGTGGGTGCCCGGTTCCCAGTCCCAGGTGTCGGTCTCCGTCAGGCCGTCCCGGAGCGACTGCTGCTCCGCGAGGGTGGCGCCGTCCCAGGTGAAGAGGATCTCCTCGGCGACCGAACCGTCGCCGTTCAGACGCGACTTGGCGGTCCGCCGGCCGAGTACGTCGTAGCGGTAGTGCCACATGCCGCTGTCAGGTGTCTCGGCGCCGGTGAGCCGGTCCTCGGCGTCCCAGGCGTACGACCAGATCCGGCGCAGGCCGGACAGGGTCCGCCGGATCACGCGGACCACGCGCCCCTGGGCGTCGTGCTCGTACGTGCTGCGGCCGGCCGAGGTGACCCTGGTGTCCGAGTGGTGTGCCGGGCCCTGCGCGTCCTGTCCGCCGGGCGCCGGGTGGCCGGTCGCGGTGAGGTTGCCGAGGTCGTCGTAGGCGTAGGTCTCGGTCCAGGTCCGGGCCGAGACCCGGGTGACGCGGCCCACGGGGTCGAGGTCGAACATGCGGGTGCCGGCCAGGAGGTCCGTGACCCCGGTCAGGTATCCGTCCGCGCGGTAGGAGTACGAGCGGGACTGCCGGACAGCCGGGTCAACGTCGCCGGGGTCGCCTCGGTGGGTGGTGCCCGACCGGATGATCTGTTCGACGAGTCGGTGTCCGGCGTCCCAGGCCTGGGTCAGCGTGGCAGCGGCGCCCAGGCCCCGGGCGGTTTCCCGGCCGGCCGCGTCGTACGCGAAGGTCAGTTCGCCGCCCGCCGTGACCAGTGAGGTGGGCAGGCCCGCGGTGTCGTACGACCAGTGCGAGGTGGCACCGGAGGGCGTGGTCCGGCGTACCCGCCTGCCGAGGGGGTCGTACGTGCTGGTGACGGTGCGGCCGTCGACGGTCTCGGCGACGATCCGGCCGGCCACGTCGTAGGCGTACGAGACGCTGCCGAGGGGGCTCGCGGCCTCCAGGAGGCGTCCGGAAGGGTCGTAGCGGAGCGAGGTGACCGTGCCGTCGTTCGTGCGGGAGGTCACCGCGCGGCCCGCGAGATCGCGGGTCACCCGTACCGTCTGACCGGTGCCGTTGGTCCGCTCGATCTGGCGGCCTGTCGGGTCGCAGAGATAGCTGAGCGTGCGGCCCTCGAAGTCCGTCTCGCCGACGAGGGCGCCCGTGGCGTCGTAGCGGTAACTCCAGTCGTCGCCGCGCGGGTTGGTCACCGAGGTGAGCCGCAGCTCGGTGTCGTGGGTGAAGCTGTAGCGGGTGCCGTCCGGGTCCGTTCTGGCACTCGGCAGGTCGAACGCCCCGTATTCGAATGCCGTGGTGGAGCCGGCCGCGTCGCGGTGCTCGGTGACGTTTCCCTCCGCGTCGTACGACCAGGTCTCCCGGCCGCCGTCCGCGCGCTCCCGCCACAGCAGCAGCCCCTCGGTGTTCCAGCCCTGGCGTACGGTCCCGCCGACCGCGTCGTGGATCTCGACGACGCGGCCGAACGCGTCCCTGCGTACGGTGACGACGCTGCCGCGCGGATCGACGACGCGTACCGGAAGACCGGCCCCGTCATTGTCGTACCGGACGGTGTTGCCGAGCGCGTCGGTCTCGGTGATCCGGCAGCCGCGTTCGTCGTAGCCGTACGAACTCACCGCGCCCATGGGGTCGGTGCTGGTGAGCAGGTTGCCCCGGTCGTCGTACGTGCCCTCCCAACGTGCCCCGTCGGCCTCGGTGATGGCGACCGGCAGGACGTCGTCCGCGTACTCGACGTGGACGCTGGTGCCGTCCGGGCGGTCCATGCGCAGCGGCTGGCCGAATCCGTCGAGGGTGAAGCGGGTCGTACGGTCCAACTCGTCGGTGCGGGAGAGCAGGTGGCCGCGGGCGTCGTACTCGGTGTGCACGGCGAAGCCCAACGGGTCGACGACGCGGGTGAGATGGAGCCGCTCGTCGTGGTGGTACTCGGTGGTGTGGCCGAGGGAGTCGGTGTAGCGGGTGACGCGGTTGTCGGGGTCGTAGCCGATGACGCAGTTGAGGGCGGAGTCGGCGCCCTCACCGCTCACGCAACGGTCCTCGTGGTCGTAGGTGAAGCGGAACCAGGAGTCGTTGCGGTCGGTCCAGGAGGTGACCCGGGCCCGGTCGTCGTAGCCGAGGCGGTAGGGCAGTCCGGACGAGTTGTGGACCTCGCTCAGATTGCCGTCGGCGTCGTACCGGTAGCGCAGCAGGGTCGTGGAGGCCGGGTCGTCCGGCCCGGCCTCGGGGTCACGCAGGCGCAGTCCGGACACCCGGCCGCCATCACCGCCCCCGTCAGCATCGGTATCTACCTCTACATCTACTTCGATGTGGTAGCCGCCCGAGTGGCGTACGGCCACGGGGGTGCCGTCGGCGGCGCGGTCGAAGTCGATGCGATGGCCGTTGCGGTCGGTCACCGCGGCGAGCGGCATGATGAACGCCTCGTCGGGAGCCGCGGCGCGGCCTGTCGGCGCGAAGTGGCGGGTGTGGCCGCTGTCCGGGTCGGTGATGCGGATGGGGGCGCCCGGGGTGCCGTCCCAGTCCAGGGACCACCGCGGGCCTGCCACCGGCAGGACGGAGGTGCCGGGCACGGGCACCGGATAGACGAGGATCATGCCGTCCTCGGTGGCGAACAGGGCGCCCTCGTGGTCGAGTTCGAGGCGTTCGTCCAGCGTGGACGCCCAGGAGGGGCCGAACCAGCGGCCCGAGAAGTACGTCGACAGGTGCGTCCGTCGCAGGACCAGCGGGAGCAGGCCCGGCAGTTCGACGTCGGTCTTCTCCATGAGCATCTCGCCGGAGACCATGTCGATGGGGTCGCCGTTCTTGCAACGGCCCTTCGCGGGCTTGCTCTTGGCCACGGCATTGTCGGCCTCCCTGCGCAGGCCCTTCTTCCCGAGCCCCTTCGCCATGGCCTTGAGACCGCCCTTGCCCAGGACCTTCAGGCCCTTGGCGAGCCCGCCGAGCGTCGTCAGACCCTTCATGCCCGGGATGCAGTCCAGCGCGGCGAAACCGACATCCCACAGGGACGCCTGTCCCTTGGAATACTTGTAGAGCGTGTCCGCGAGCACGACCAGGGCCGCGATCAGCACGATCGCACCGAGAATCGGCCCCCCGATGATCATCGCGACAACCCCGACCACCGTGACCACGATCTTGCAGACCGCGACGATGGTGTCCCAGTTGTCGACGAACCAGTCGCCGACGTCCTCCCACCAACTCCGGTTCTGGATACCGGCGTCGGAGGCCTCGTCGATCTTCCGCTTCGCCTCGCCCGCCGCGTCCTCACGCATCTTGCGCGCGTCCTCGGCCATCTTCTTCGCCGCGTCGAGAGCGGACTGCGCACCGCTGACGTCCGACTGGGCGCTGCTCTGCGCCGACTTGGCATGCTGGGCGTCACGCGTGGCCGCCCGGACCTTCGCCTCGTCCGGCTTCTCCGCCGACTTGCTGCCCGTCGGATCGTCCTTGTACTTGTCCGACTCCTTCGCCGCCCGCGTCACCCACGAATCAGCAGAGGAGAGACGGGACTTGGCGGAGGACAGGTCCGCCTGCGCCTCCCTGCCCTTGGCCAGCGCCTTGTCGGCGAGGGCCTGCGCACGCTCCAGCTTCGGCCAGTAGTCAGTGAGCGCGTCACCGCACAGGTCGTACGACTTCTTCAGCTTCTTCAGGTTCTTCGGTACGTCCGAGAACTCGTCCTGGAACACCTCGGCGGTCTTGCCCGCCCACTCCAGCGTCTCGTTCTCCGACGCCATCCCCTTGATCAGGCGCAGCGCATCCGCGACATCGTCCGCGAAGTCATGCAGCGTACGGGCCAGTTGGCGGACGCGGTCCGGATCCCCCGGCGTCGGGTCCTTGTCCAGGTCCAGCACATGCCAGTCCGCCGGCCGGTACCCCGCCATCCCGCAACCCCCGTCGCATACACGTCACATACACGCCACCAACAACCGTGTGCACACGTGAACCTACAAGGAACGGTCGTTCGATGTGAAGCGGCTACTCCGCGAACCGGAACGTCGAGGTGATCGCGTCGAAGATGTCGAAGAAGGACTCCGCCAGGTCCAGCACCTGGCTGCTGCCCGCCACCAGAGCGACCTTGCCCTCCTGACCCGGCACCGGGATGAACGTCTGCGTCAGCACGGCCCGGACGGTGCGGCCGAGTTCGTCGTCCGGTACGGCGATGTCCTCGATGCCGTACGTACGCGCCGCCGGGCCGACGCCGGGAATGTCGACGGTCGTGACCTTGCGCCAGGAGTCGCCCTCCCGCTTGGCCTCCTTGACCGCCAGCTGGGCCGCGATGGCCGCCGGGTCGGTCGAGAGCGGCGTACCGTCCTGCGTACGGCCGCCGACCATCGAGACGGTCACCGAGCCGGTGATCGGGGTGTCGCCGCCGAAGCTCTCCGCCATGCAGCCGCAGTACAGCGCGCCCGACTTCCACGCGTCGGCCGCGGCCTTCCGCAGGAAGGTGGTGTACGTGTCGCGGTACGGGGCCAACTCCGGTCGCTGCCGCACCCGTTCGTCGACCATGCGCCGGATGGAGTCGTCCCGTGACTCTGGGCGTACGTCGAACTCCCACCACGACTCGGGCACCTTGATCCGGAACCCGCCTCGCTCGACCGTCTGCGCTTCGCTGTAGCGGGCCATGTCCGCACTCCACCCCGTTCGCTTGTTCACCCGAGCACTCGTTCACTCGGGCACTCGTTCGCCCATATCGGCATCGATCCGTTGTACGGTGCCGATCAGACGTCGGTCAGACGCCGATCAGACTACGAGGCGCTCCTGGGGGACTCACACATGGGCAAGGGCAAATCCGACCTCACACTGCCGCTGAGCGAGCTGGAGGACTACGGCAGCCGACTGCGCTCCGTCAAGAGCCGGCTGAACCACACCAAGAAGCTCTTCGAGTCCTACAAGGACGACATCGGCGACGGCAGCGTGAACGACGCGCTGGAGGACTTCGAGTCCAACTGGGAGGACGGCCGCGAGGACATCACCCAGCAGCTCGACGCCCTCGCCGACATGTCGGACGCCGTCGTACGCGAGTTCAAGAAGCTGGACGACGAACTGGCCAAGCAGGTCAACGAGAAGATGACGACCAAGGACACCAGGGGTGGCAACAGCGGCAGCGGCGGCAACAAGTGAGCTGAGCCCCGGACCCGCTGGCTCCGCGCCGTTGGCCGCTCACCCCACCTCGTTCTCCGCCACCGCCTCACCCCGTACCGTCACGTCCCCGCCGTAGAACAGCCCCGTGAACACCGGCGAGTACGTCAACTGGACCTCGACCTGCACCTCGTTGGCGTTCGCCGCCACGCAGTGGGAGGCCGCCGTGTCCGCCGCGGACATGTCCATCTCCTGGGCGAAGGCCTTCACACGGGCGTCGCAGTTCTGGAAGTTGATGGGGGCGCCGGCCGCCGCGTTGCCGTAGAGGGCGTCGAGGTCTATGTCCTGGGCGGCATAGCGCGCCGCCTGTTCCGCGATGTCCGCCGCCCGTTCCCGCTTCGAGATGGACATGCCGCCGTCGATCACGAAGGCGGAGAGGGAGATGAAGAGAAGGGCGAAGATGATCACGGCACCGGCGCCCGAGCCGCGGTCGTCCAAGCGGTTCTTCAGGCGGTCGTCCAGCCGGCCCCACCGCCGCGCGGACCACTCACGTACTGCAGAGGGCACCCTCGTTCTCAGCGTCACACTGTCCTCCGGAACGGGTCCAGCGGTGAACTGAAGGTCGCCGTCAGCGTCGTCGGGATGTCCAGGCCGAGCATCGCCAGGCCTCGCACCTCGCAGCTCACCTCGACGGAGAAGATGGTGTCGGGCTCGAAACCGGCGCTGGTCTGGGTGACGGTGACCGGGCCCGAGCAGACGTCCGTGAGGTCGGCCTCCGCCGCCTTCCTGGCCTCCGCCATCGCCGTCGCGTGATCCTTCTGGATCGACCCGGCCCGAGCCGCGTCCCGCGCGGCCCCGTCCAGCGCCCCGCGCCCGTCGACCAGTTGCCCGAACGCCACCAGCACCAGGATGAACATGAGCATCACCGGGGCGAGGATCACCACCTCGATGGTGGAAAGGCCGCGGTCGCCGTAACTCCGCATGCGGGAAGGCGGTTTCATCAGTTCACCCCGTCCCGCACAAACCGCTCCACCGGCCCGACCGACTGCGCGTGCACCGTCAGATCGAACCCGGGGAACACCGTGGGTACGCGTGCCGTGATCTCCACACCGACCGTGTTCTGCTCCGGCTGGAGCATCGTCACGTTGGGCGACAGGACCAGGCTCGGACCCAACTGCTGGATGTAGCTGTCCACCACGTCCTGCGCCTCGCCCCGCCACACACCCGGCTGGTCGTTCGCCATGGCACGGGCCTTGCGGGCGCCGGCCTGGGCCGCCGCCTGGGCCACGTGGTCCGCGAAGAAGTACAGCGCGAACTGCACCGTCGCGAAGATCATGAAGAAGAGTACGGGCGTCAGCAGCACGAACTCGATTGCGGTCATACCGGAATCGGACGTACGGGAGTCAGACGTACGGGAGTCAGACGTACGGGAGCCAGCCGTACGGGAGCCAGCCGTACGGGAGCCAGCTGGGCCGGCGCCCGAGCTGCCGGCGCCGGACCTGCCGCCGCCCGACATCCCGGAGTCACCGCAGGCGGACGCCGACTTCCGTGCGGCCTCCACCCTGCGGCGTACCCATCTGCCTGCACCACCCACGAGCAACAACCCCGTCAACTCGACCCCGTACACCCCGTTTTCGTACGCGCGATCAGCAGGTGCCGCTCGCCTTGGCGCCCTTGATGCAGTCACCGACCTTGTTGGCACCGTCGCTCAGCGCGGTGTTGATGATCGCGGCGACCACGCCGACGATCGCCACGACGACCGCGGAGATGATGACCCACTCGACCGCCGACGCACCGCGGTCGAGTTCGCCGGAGCGGGCGCGCTGCACGCGGGCCTGCAGAAAAGTGACCAGGAAGTCCATCGCCGGGATCCCGGTGTGGAAGTTCCGCCCGTTCAATCCGTTCATGGTGAGTTGTCCTCTCAGGAATCTCAGGAGTTGAAGAAAGTAGTTGTCGGCGCGGGACGCCGAACTCAGACCTGGAACACGCGCATCGCCGCCGGATAGATCAGGAACACCAGGAACCCGGCGCACAGCAACAGCTGCGCCACGAGCATCGACTGCGACTTCTCGCCCGCGCTGCCCTCGATCTCGGCCAGCTCGCGGTGCCGCATGGTCTCCGCACGGGAGGCGAGCGACTCGCGCACCTTGGCGCCGTCGTCCGCGACCAGGGCGAGGGAGGCGGAGAGGTCCTTGAGTTCCTCGATGCCGAGTTCCTCACCCAGCGCACCGAGCGCCTGCCACTGGCTGGTGCCGGTGATACGGGCGTCCGCGAGAGCGTTGCGGATGCGCTGGGTCGCCCAGCCGTCCGACACCTCCGCCGCCGCCATCAGCGCCTCGGGCAGCCCCCGGCCGCCGGCCAGGCTCATCGACACCAGGTCGAGATACGCCCCGATCACGCGTCGCAGGTCACGCCGTTTGTCGGCCGCGTCCCGCCGGACCTCGAGGTCGGGAAGGAAGAAGAAGACAAGTGCGAAGAGCAGCGCCATCCAGACCGGGATGGCCGGGCTCCTGCCGAGGCCCAGCGTCAGCACGATGACGAAGAGGAACGGGCCGAAGAACAGACCGGCCGCCCCCAGCAGCACCTTCGTCGCGAGGAAGTTCTCCCAACTCCGGTCCAGGACAGCAAGGTCGGACCGCAACGAGCGCTGCTCCCAGCCCTGCTGGAAGTAGAAGTCCGAGACCCGGATGCCCACTTGGGCACGGAAGGATCCGATCCGACCTGCGTCCTGGGTGCGCTGAGCCGACTCGTACGCCGCTCCCCGCGCCCGCATCGCGTCGATGCGCGCGACCTGCGAGACCGCACTCCGCTTCGACGGCATCAACGCCCGTACGAGGACGTAGATGCCGAGCCCCAGAGTCGCGCCGACCAGCACGGGCATGGTCAGGTCGTTCATCGACGTACCCCCTCTTCGGTGCCAGGAGCAGCAGCCCCGTACGGTGCCGGTCCCTGCGTTCCTGGTGCGGGCGCCCGGGGCGGCCGTACGAACTGCACGGACGACTGGTCCCGTACCAGGAAGCGTTCGGGTGTCTCGATGGTGGACAGCTTGCGCAGCCACCAGAAGCCGAGCGCGAACAGGCCGCAGACGCACGCGAGTACGAGCTGTCCGATCGGCGTGCCGTACGGCTCCACGAACTCCCGGTTGAAGATGGCGAGTCCGAGGACGAAGCCCACCGACACCACGACAACGATCTGTACGGACCGACGAGTTGACGACCGCTGCGCCATGACCCGCTGCCGCATGTCGACCTCCTCGCGCGCCGACTTGGCGAGCGCGCCCAGGACTTGACGAAGACCCGGGCCGCGCAGCCGCGCGTTGAGGATGAGCGCCGCGACGATGATGTCGGCGGACGCGTCGTTGATCTCGTCCGCGAGCTGCTGAAGCGCCTCGGGGAGCGGAGTACGGGAGCGGAGCCGGTCGACCATCGCGTCCAGGTGCGGACGTAGTACCGGGGCCGCCGCGCGCGCCGACGCCGGGATCGCCTGCTCCAGGCCGACAGCGCCGGCGATCGTGTCGCGCAGCGACTCCGTCCAGGAGGCGAGAGCCTCGACGCGCCGCATACCGGCCCGTTCCTCCGCCGCGCCGCCGAAGAGACGGTCCCAGAAGAAGACGAGGACACCGGCCGCGATACCGGCCACCGCCCACCGGGTGAGCACCAGCACTGCGAGTCCGACGAGGGCGGCGAGCGAACCGCGCTGCCCCGCGAACCGGATGAGTTCGTTCGCCCGCTCGCTGGCCTTCTGCTTCTCGTGCTCCGGCTTGACCGGCAGCCCGCGGATCGCGATCAGGAGCAGCGCGAGCCCGCCACCGACGGTGACGCCGGCCACGAGCGAGTACAGGACCTCGGTGGAGAACAGTCCCCCCATGGAGCCGAGCGGACCGGCCGCCGCCGAGTACATGTCCCCGTACACGTGGGCGTTGTCATAGGCATTGTTATACGTCGTCATGGTCACCCCCAGTTCCCGCCGGGCAACCGGTACCCGTGCGCGACCAGATCGTCGAGGCAGGAAATGGGCGCGTGCGGCACGATGCGGCCGTCCGGGGTCTCGGCGAAGACCTCGCTGGACAGCACCCGGCCGTCCACGCCGTTGACCTCGCGGACCGAGGTCACCATGCGCTGGAGCCGGCCGCCCGTATGGAAGTTGTTGCGCCGCGTGATGAAGACGACGAAGTTAACGGCGCCCGCGACGAGCATCTGGCTGGCCTCGATGGGCAGCCGCTCCGATGCCTGGAGCGCGTACGTGGAAATACGGTTGAAGACCTCGTGCGAGCTGTTGGCGTGGATCGTGGAGAGCGAGCCGTCGTTGCCCTGCGACATCGCGTTGAGCATCGTCACGATCTCGTCGCCGAGGACCTCACCGACGATGACGCGCGAAGGGTTCATACGCAGCGAGCGTCGCACCAGCTCGGCCATCGAAATCATGCCCTGGCCCTCGGAGTTGGGCAGTCGCTCCTCGAACGCCACGACGTTGGGGTGGAGTTCGGGAAACTGGTCGAGGCCCAGCTCCAGCGCACGCTCGACGGTGATGAGTCGCTCGTGCGGCGGGATCTCGTTGGCGAGGGCTCGAAGCAGCGTCGTCTTACCGGCGTTGGTGGCGCCCGCGATCATGATGTTCTTCCGGGCGCGCACGGCACAGGCCATGAAGTGCGCGACTTCCGGAGTCACGGTGCCGTTCCCGACGAGGTCGGAGATGAAGACCTTGCCCATGCGCGCACGACGGATGGAGAGCGCCGGGCGCCGAGTCACGTCCATGACGGCCGACAGACGCGACCCGTCCGGCAGCCGCAGGTCGAGCTGCGGATTGGCGGAGTCGAATGGCCGGGAGGAGAGCCCGGAGTAGGCGCCGAGCACCTGGATCAGCTCGATGAGCTCCTCGTCGGACTCGGCAACGGGATCCCCGGCCACTTCCCGCCCATCGGAATACCCGACGAAGACCTGGTCGTACCCGTTGATGTCGATGTTCTCGACGTCGACGTTGTCGAGCAGCGGCTGCAGCCTGCCGACCCCGAAGAGCGCGGCGTGCACGGCGGCCGCGTACTGCTCCTCGGTCTCGGCATCCAGCGGCGTACGCCCGGCGTTGATCTCGGTCCGGGCGTAGTCCTCGAGGATCTGGGCTATGACGGCACGCGCGTACTGCCGCTCGTCCTCGCCGGACATCGGCGTGACGTTGGATGCCTGGTCGAGTCGACGTTGCTCGGCGATCCGGTCACCGGCGTCCTGCCGGAACCGCTTGACCAACGAGTGGTCGACAGCGGTCATCGCCCGGCTCCGGCATGGCCGGGCTGACCGCCGGCGTAGCCGGACTGACCGCCGCCATGGCCGTGTTGCTGACCAGGCTGACCGGGCATCGGGACCTGGTGACCCTGGCCCTGGACCTGGACCTGGCTGGGCACGGACCATGCGGCGCCGTACTGCTGATACAGATCCGAAGTCACCTTGCGGGCCGACCGGATGAGCATCGACTTGTCGAGCCGCCCGCGCTTACGCCCGGCCAACTGCTCGGCCCCGGACGGGTCTTCGGCGAGAGTGCCGACAACCCGGGCACCCGTCTGCGCGTGTACGAGCATGTCGTTGACCTGGTTGACCAACTTGCCCGAGTTGTTCGGGTCGGCGATGAGGACGACCCCGATGAGGGGTGTGGCGAGACTGGCGGCGCCGCGCGGACCGCCGTGCAGCTTGGTCGAGAGAGCGGCGGCCCGGTCGCGCACGCGGGCGATGGCCTCCGGCTCGGTACGCGAGATGAGCAGCACGAGCGCGGCATGCGGGAACAGCTCGACGACAGGGGTGTCCCCGCTGATGCGTCCGCAGTCGGCGATGACGTCGGCGGGCGCGTTCGGGGAGTCACCGAGCTGCGCGAAGGCGCTGCCGAGGGTGGGCCAGAGCCCGGCGAGCCCGGCGGCCTGCTCGGCGATACCGAGTCCGACGAGCACTTCGAGCCCGCCGCTCAACGGCTGCACGTGATCCCAGAGTTGATCGGGAACGAGCCCGCGCCGAGCGGTCGCGGCAATGGACAGCATGCCGGTGTTGGGGTTGAGCATCCCGCCGTGCGCGGCGGCACTCCGGTAGACGAGATCACCGCCGGCCGGGTCGGTCTCGGCAAGCAGAGCCCGCCGAGGCCAGACCGCCGCGAGCGCGACGGCCGCGGTGGTCACGCCGGGTGAGCCCTTGTCGGCGGCAAGAACGATGAGCGCCATGGTTCTGGGGCCGCCTTCAGCTGCTGGGGATGAGCACGAGGGCCACTTGGCCGGCGGCGGCTGCCTGAGCGAGATCGGCGGCCTTGGTGGCGTCGACGGTGAGGGTGACGGGGAGGTTGGTGCTGCTTATTACCTCGCTGTCCTTGGACCGCTTCAGGTCGGTGACCTTCGCCTTGTCCACGATCAGACTGGTGCCGGCGCCGGACGAGGAGGAGCCACTGGAACCCGTACTCGAGCCGGTACCGGTGCCGTTGGAGGTGACACGGTAGGCGGCGACGAGGTCACCCTGCTCGAGGTTGCTCGGGTACTGCCCCTCCTTGAGGGAGAGCCCGACGATGGCCTGCCCGGCGCCGAGGCCGGTCTCGCCGGTGAACATCTGCCCGACGGGGACGACCCCCGCAGGGATCGCGCTGACGGCCTTCAGCTTCATCAGGCTGGTCAACTGCTCCCACCGGATGTAGTCGATGCTCTTGTCGGCCGCGACCAGGACAGACGCCGTGTTCTCCTTGCTGACAGACCCCCCGGCCGGGATGGGGGCGGTCACCTTGACGACCTCGATCCGGTCCCCGGCCCGCAGCACGAGCATGGTCGCACCCAGCGCACCCACGAGAATCAGCAGCACCGCGAGAGCGGCGAGAGCTGGTTTGCGCTCACGAGGCGGCGACGGGAGCCGTTCGCCGGACATCGGCGGAGCGGGCACCGAGGAACGGCCGCCGCCCGCACCCGTACGCTCTTGGATCTTCACGCAACAGCTCCCCGTACACCCAAGAAAAATTCTGCCAATTTAAGTGCTAAATAGGACACTTCACTCGCGAAGTGCGCGATACACCCCTTGCCGGACGTACCGCCCGACCTGGCCAACTAGCCAGCGCTGGAGTGAGTGTCAAGCCATGGCACCGTATCAGCCGCACATAAGCCCCTCAAGGCGCGTTCTGAATCGTGAACGGCACGGGGCACAACGTTATTCACGTGCAACTACGGCCGTACGGTTCCCCGTTGAGCGCTGCGATCCGGTCGCAGCCCCCGCTGTGCACGCGCGAAGCTGTTGCCGACCCGACATCTGCAGGCCAGACAACTCCGGCCACGCCCCCCACCCTCACCACGGGTCTCCCATGAGGCCTGCACGATTCGCTCACGCGACGCCCGGCTGCCCCCGGAGAAGCCGCGCCATGATCCTTGACCGGCCCATCCAGGGACGGGCGCCGACTCCCTCGTTCGAGGAAGTCGGGGGAAGCCGGAGCCGCGGGGGAACGCCTCTTTGGCAACGTCCTGGTCACCTTCCCGGTCGAGAACGACGCGGCGCCGGACCTGACGATCGTCGGCTGCTCCCCAACCAGCGCGGGCAGACCGCACTGCTCGGCCAGCCGCACGACCGGCTCCAGCCCGCCGTACGCGATCAGGTTCGGGTCGTCGAACGCGGATGAGAACGCTGCCGCGGCATGGGAAGACTGCATCTCGGAAGTGCCATGGCGATCGTGCCTGATGTGGTCCTAGAGAAGCCTCATCATCGCATGTCACAAGGCATTTCTTTGTTTCCGGAAGATGTGTCCACAGGCATCGGAGCCGGTGGATCCGGGCTCAGTCAGGCACGCATGACTACGGCGATAGGCAGACGTGATGCCCGCACGGCTGGCATCGCCCCGCCTAGTGCACCTGCGGCTGCCCCGACTCCAAGACCTACGAGACAGGCCTGGATAGGGAACGATCCGGTGCCCACACCACTAGCAACGGCAGGAGCCACTGTCGAGTACAGGCCCCAGCACACCCCTGAAGCAACCAAAGCGCCCAAGAGCCCGATCATCATCGACTCTGCCAGTACAAGAAGCGCTATGTCGCGTCTCGTCGCTCCCAGTGAGCGGCGCAGAGAGAACTCCTCTGCCCGCTCATGGATGGTGGCCAGTCCGATGTTCAGAATGCCGATGACGCCCACAAACAAGGTGACCGCTCCCACCCCGAGGAAAGTGGCACGCATGGTGTCGAGTGTGCTGGCAAGAGTCTCGACGATGTCGACGCGCTGCGCGCCCTCATTGATGCGCAGATCGCACAGTGACGCGGCCTCGTCGAGACGAGATCCGATGGATTCATCATGCCCTGGGTCACGTGCGATGATTTGGAGAGCTGCATCCGGATCTGCACCAGCGCGGATACGCAATTGTTGCAAGGGCAGCCAGGCCTGCGGCGTCTCTTGGCCGTCCTCTACCACCGCGGCAATGGTGACTGCCATCGGCGCGACCCCCGGCGTAGGACGAAGCGTCAAGACGCCGAGTTGGGCTGCGGCACGGTTCACCGCAATCGAGGGGACGAGTGTGGCACGGTTGGTGGGCCACTCCCCACTGATTACAGGAAACGGACGAATAGATCGGAGCGAGCCGGCGAACGCTGTCACGGGTATCCGCTGATCACCGGGGCCTTCCACTGTGGCCCCATGTTCCGTGACAAGTAGTGCGGCGTCGCCAGACCATCGGCTGTAGACCTGCTGGGCGGCTTCCAGGGACTGGGGGGTCCCATCAGCCGAGATCGACCAAGTGCCTGCGCGTCCGTGCTGGAGTTCTGCTGGCTGCAGGATGACTTGTTCGGCGGTGGCCGAGGCTACTTCCACGATGACGATGGCTAGAACCCCGAGGACCAAGCTCAGGCAGGAAAGCAACGCGCGGCCTGCTCTGCTCCGCATGCTTTGTATTGCGGAGAAGAAAAGCGGTGCGCGACGGATGGCACGGATCAACACTTCCACCGACCCTCGTGCAAATGATGGGTGTTGTCCATTCGAACCGCGACTTGTGGGTCGTGCGTGACCACGACGAGAGCAATGTCCTCGTCACTGCACAACGACAACAGCCACGACATGACTTCCTGCGCAGTAGTTTCATCGAGAGCGCCTGTGGGCTCATCAGCGAGGAGGACCCGAGGGGTACGGGCTAGCGCCCGGGCAATGGCCGTACGCTGCTGCTCGCCGCCGGAGAGTTGAGCGGGGCGGTGGTTGGCGCGATCGTGGAGTCCGACCCGTTCCAGAGCAGCCATGGCTTCCTGTTTGCGCCGACGCCGACCCCACCGAGATCCATGGACGAGGGCCAGTTCGACGTTCTGCAATGCGGTCAAGTGGGGTAGCAACAGGAAACGCTGATAGACGAAGCCGAAGAATTCACCTCGCAGATGCGCGAGTTGGCGGTCCCGCAGTCCGGTTACCTCTTGTCCCGCAATCGTGTACGCACCGGAATCCGGAATGTCGAGCAGACCGAGCAGTGACATCAGGGTGCTCTTGCCAGAACCTGAACGGCCGAGGACAGCGTGACTCGTACCTGCGTACACACTGAGGGACACGTCCCGGAGTACTTCCAAGGTCTTGCCGTTGGCTCCGGGGAAAACTCGTACCGCGTTGCGCAGGTCAAGCAGGGGAGCCACGTCGCTCGTCACCATCATCCCTTGGACGAACCGAGGAGGGGGGCTTGGCCACTGACTTTCTGGCCTGCAACTAGTCCCGAGCGGATTTCAATCCGGAGACCGTCGGTTATGCCGAGTATCACGTCCCGTGTCGTGATCTTGCCAGAGTCATCGATGAGACTCACCTGGCCAGTGTCGGCGCTTCCAGCTACAGCAGAGATCGGCAGTAGCAGGGCTTCCTCCTTCTGCTCCAGGCTGACGGCCATGATGCCCTGAAGGCCAGCGAAAACCCTAAGCTTGCTAGGGATAGCGCACAGGAGGGTGAGCTCTCCTCCCTCTCCCCGCTGGGGGCCACCGAGCAACGGGCATGCGAAGGGACCGGGTCCCTTGTCTATGGATGCTCGCACGGTGTTGTTAGGGCTTACGGAAGTCAGGCGATACCGGTCGCTCGGAGCGACTACAGATTTCAAAGCGAACCCTCGGGCCTCCAACTCCAGCAAGGCGATGCCGGATGGAACGTCCTCCCCGTTCTGAGCCGCAATACTGTCAACGCGCGCACGAGTTTCCGCCACGATTTCAATGCTTTTCACACCGCGCCGCAGGATTCCCAGGATTTCTCTGGGCTCAACGATTTCACCAACGCTAGTCTTCGACTCGAAGATTCCACTGTCCGGCGCTAGTACCTCGTAACGGGGACGGCTCACCAATTCACTATCAAATGACAACACACTTCGAATACTGCCCTTAGTAACAGAGACAATCCCAGCGCTCTGCCCTGCCATATCTCGATCAGTTGCCGGGGTAGCCTGAGAATCGACCCGCAAGAAGCCTCCAGCCCATACCCCTGCAACAACTAGAACTCCGCAGAACAAGGCAGCTATGCTTCTCTTACGCATACGGGTGGTCACTTTCTACCGTAATACGGTACAGGATATCTAGATACATGACATAGCCACCTCTACAGCCGATCCATCCCTTTACAGTTAGCCTGGAAATGCTGCTGGAACCCACTCGGGTCACCGAGTTTCGCCTGATCCATGTATGCGTCGAAGTTCGATCGCCCCAGGTCATCCAAGTGCTGCTCACTCATAAATTCCATAGATGACGCCTTTTGCAGCTCAAACAAGGCCGATTTAGCGCGTTTCCCATCTGAGCCTTGCGAATCCAGCCATTCCCTTTCCCACGCGCATCTCCAATAGAACTGCGCTTGCGTCAAACCAAAACCCTGCTGATAGATCGTCTCCTGCTCAGGCTTAGCCAATCCAGGAAAACCCTTCACACCACCAGGGAGAGTAAGCTTCGCTGCAGCGTCACGGTACTCATCCGCCGCCGGACCATATCCGGTAAATCCATCCGCACTGGAGCAGCTGGATATAGCGACCATGATCGCCCCAGAGGTGACCACCATCCCAATGCGACGCCTGTGACCTATATTCACAATCACTCCTAAAATGTGCACTGGGGGCGGGATCTCTTCTGATCCCGCCCCCAGCATCCGCCTCAACCGGACACAGTATTCCAGCTTCTCACTTTTTACCAGTAAAGCTGCCCACCCCAGTGATGATCCTCATTATTCCACATAAACTCGGTTGCCTGAGCAGTTATGGCGAATTCGGTGCCCGCATCCATTCCAGTACCGAGGCGATATGTCTTCGACGTTGAACTGAGCTCAACGGGATCCGTGAGCCTGTAGTCCAGGCTGTGTCGAAGGTATATCCGGATCTTACTGTCGGGCTTGTTATCGTAATAGATATCCACGTTGCGCCAAGACGCCGGAATGGTCCGGTAAGTGGAGTACTTAACCCAAAACCCCTCGCTTCCCACATCACCCGCGATGTAATTGTTCGGGCGCCCTGGATCCGCCTGAGCCCCACCAGCCAGAGCCATCACGGCTCCCATTGCGGTAGCAATGGTGACCATCACACGAAATCTATTCATTTCCACACTCCCACCCAAGGAACAGATTGACAGATCGAGAATAACATATCATGGGACGACGCCCGTTCCCATTTCAAGAAATGCTTCAATACCCGAAATGGTAAAGGTGTTTTGCGAAGTGATATACACCGTACGGATCGTCAAGAATTTCTCGATTCCTGGCGACATCGAAAATCTCACTGGTGCCGCAGTCCGCGTAAATGGCGATCACATCACTAGTGGTGCCGCTCCATAGGGATTGACCGCAAGATCAGGTGAGTTCGTGAGCGAAATTGCATCAGTTATGCAACCGCCCGTATGGCAACCTCAGCACTTACCGAGAGGTGTTCAATCAAGATTCTCCACAACGATCCAGTACTCGTCATCCTCCTCGCTTACGGCACAAACGCGTTCGCCGTCCAAGGACATCCCAATGAACTCGACCGATCCATTGGCTTTTAGTAGCCGCGCAGGCAAGTCTTCTCCGCAGGAATCCTTTACGCAGAACCACCCTCTAGAGGTAGCTCCCTCACCGGCCGGCATAAGCAAGAATTTTCCTTGCTCAGATGCCAGTCGATTCCCTTTGGCTTCCTGATGCCATCGCCTGCTCAGCTCCTCGATCGCATTCGGCAAGCCTTTTGAGATCGATACAACTGGTCTAACATGAGTGCTCGAAACAATTTGAACGACCGCAAGCGTCTCTGGTACATCTTTGATGACCTCATCTTCATATAGATCTAGACCACAAGAAGCCAGAATAGATCGATTCTCACTCGAATGGGAAATCACGATCATTCCCTCTCTCTGTCTGTGACTCAGTTCCCTGTGCCCCACCCATTCTCATAGAAGAAGTGATGATCGCCCCCCGGTTTGTTCATTTTCGCATATTTCTCGGCGTCGTAGCGGTTCATCGATCCTGGCGGTCGCTGGTTCCCCCAACCAAAATTAACGAAGTTTCTCAATGAGTCATACTTCGGCTTTCCCGCATGAAAATGCGGTCCGGCTTTATCGAAAGTATGCTCAACTACCACTCGGGACCCTTGCGCCGTTTCAAACTGTCGGAAATTACCCCAGTGAGTAGGGTTGGACGAATAGGTATAACCAGGTGCGTGTGCATATCTTACGTTACCTGTAACAATCCAAGCAGCGTCAGGAACAGTGCCGTACGGCACCCCGGCCACATCAAATGCTGCCGCCTCCGCGTCCGCCCGGTTGAGGAATGGATTACTGGCTTCACCCTTGGGCAGCAAGGCCGGGTCGCTGGCATGCGCTGCACCCGGCCCGACACGCGACCGAGTTGCGATCGCCGACGACTTGCCGAACATGCCCCTGAGAGCGCCCCAGGCGGGCTTGACGAAGGCACCGAGTCCGCCTGTGACAGCTCCGATGAGGAGGTCCATCGGCGTGGTGGGCTGGCATAGGGCGGTGTTGACGGCCCAGGTGTAGCCCATACCGATGCCGGCGTCGGTGACTGCTGCGACAGCGAGTGCGCGGCCTCCGGAGAGGCCGAGGGTGCCGGCGAGGCCCATGCCGGCCGGGGCGAGGAAGCCTGCGCCTGCTCCGATGACGGCGCCGGTGGCGGTGGCAGCAGCGAAGTCGCCCCAGTCGAAGTCGTCCTGGTGCTGGTAGGCGTAGACGCCTCCGCTGACCAGGCCGCCGAGTGCTGCGCCGATGCACATCGGGCAGTTGCCCGAGGGGTCGGAGAGATTGGCGGGGTCGTTGTCTGCGTAGTTGTAGGGGGACTGGTTGGGGTTGTCCGCGTTGGCTGGGACCGGGTCCTGGGTGGTGAAGCGGTGCTGGGCGGTGTCGTAGGAGCGGGCGCGCAACTGGAGACGGTCGGGGAGGTACTGGTCGTTGTACTGACCGGTGTAGCCGAAGACGGTGGGCTGGCCGCCCGTGATGGTGGCCTTGCCGGTCTTGGTGCCCCAGGCGTCGTAGGTGTAGCGGTAGTTGTCGACGCCTGCCGCGTCAAAGACGGTGCTGGTGGAGTTCTGGCGGTCCTGGGTGAAGTAGAAGGGGCCGGTGGTGCGGTCCATGGAGCGGGCCGTGCCGTCGGGGTCGTAGTGGTAGTCGCCTGTCAGGGCGCCGGTGGCGTTGGTGGCGGTGGCGAGCTGGGGCAGGTCGCCCACGATGTCCCAGCGGGCGGTGCCGGCGAGCGCGTTGTTCGTGTTGGTGGTGGTGCGGTTGCCGTCGGCGTCGTAGAGGAACGCGTAGCTGTTGGTTCCGATGGTGGCGGACTTGAGGCGGTTGGCCGGGCCGTAGACGTAGGTGCCGTCGTCGTCCTTGGTCTGGTTGCCGTCGGCGTCGTAGGTGTAGCTGGTGGCCGTCGTGCCGACCGTGGTCGTGCTCAGCTGGTCGCCGGCGTCATAGGCGTACGCGGTCGTGGTAGCACCGGACTTGGCGTCGCTCTTGAGGTTGCCGACCTTGTCGTAGGTGTAGGTCGAGCCGGTGGTACCGGTCAGGCAGGAGGTGGCCGTGGTGTCGGTGCAGGCCCGGGTCATGCGGCCGGCGTCGTCGTAGCCGTAGCGGGCCGGGAAGCCGGTGCCCAGTTTGTCGGCTACCAGGCGGTTGTTGTCGTCGTACGTGTAGGTGCTGGTGCCGGTCGGCGTGGTCATCGAGGCCAGGCGGCCGGCCTCGTCGTAGGCGCGGGTCTCGGTGCGTGCCGTGGTGGTGGGCAGCGTGACCGAGGTGAGGTTGCCGGCCTTGTCGTAGACGTAGCCGATGGCCTTGCTGTTGGTGGTCTGGCTCTTGATCCGGCCGACCTTGTCGTACGCGTAGCTGGTGGCCCGGCCGTCCGGGTACGTACGCGACTTGAGGGTGTCGTCCGCGTTCCAGACATAGCTGAAGGGAGTGGACGCGCCCGGTGATGTGATCGACAGGAGCTTGTCGTCGTTGTCGTAGGCCAGGATGCGGCTGCCGGTGGCATCGGTAACACCGGTGAGACGGCTTGCGTCGTCGTAGGTGTAGGTCTCCGCTGCCGTGCCGTCGGAGTACGCGATCTTCGAGGTCAGGTTGCGGGCATCGACCGTGGTCGTGACGGTCTGCGCGCGGGCGTTGGTGAATTTCGTCCGGTTGCCGTCGAGGTCGTATTCGTAGGCGACGGTCTTGTTCAGCGGGTTCTTGACCGACGCCAGCTGGCCCTCGGGGTTGTAGCCATAGGTGCTGGTGTGGGTGTTGGCGTCCGTGCTGGTCTCCAGGAGACCCGCGGCGTTGTAGGTGAAGCCGGTGGTACCGGTGTCGGGGGCGGTGACCTTCTTGGGACGGTTCAGCTCGTCGTACTCATAAGCCGTCCGCTTGTTGCGGGCGTCGGTGACCGAGGAGACGTTGCCGACGGCGTCGTAGGCGGTCGCGCGCTGGTGGCCGAGCGGGTCGGTGACGGATGTGGGCTGGCCCGCCGGGTCGTAGCCGTAAGCCCAGGTGTACTTCGCCGGGTCCGCGCCGGAGACGTTGCCACGGGGGTCGACCGCGGTGGCGAGGTTGCCTTCGTCGTCGTAGCCGTAGGTGATGCGCTCGGTCTCCGGGGAGACCTCGGCGGTCAGGTGGCTGTCGTCGTCGTACTCATAGGTGGTGGCGTTGTTGAACCAGTCCTTCGACGAGGCAAGGCGGCCCAGGTCGTCATAGGCCAGCGTGCTGCCGTGGCCCAGCCCGTCCGAGGTCTGGGTGACGCTGCCGTTGTCGTCGTAGGTGACCTTGCGGGTGTGGTTCAGCGGGTCGGTCACCGACAGCGGACGGTTGTCGGCGTCCCAGGTGAAGGCCGTCGTCTTGCTCAGCGGATCGGTGACTGTCTTGCGGTTGCCGACCTTGTCGTAGCCGATCGTCCAGGTGTACTTCGAGGCGTCCGCGCCGCTCGCATTACCGCGCGCGCTGACCACCTTTATCTGGTTGCCCGCCTTGTCGTACTGGTACGTGGTGCTCGCACCCCGCCGGTTGGTCTCCTTGCTCAGGCGGCCCGCCGGGTCGTATTCCAGGACGGTCTGCTTCTGGACCGGGTCCGTGATCGAAGTCAGGCGGTTCGCATCGTCGTAGCCGTAGGTAGTGACGCGCTTCAGGGCGTCCGTGACCGTGGTGAGGTTGCCGACCTCGTCATAGTCGTAGGTCGTGACATTGCGGCGCGCGTCGGTGACCGTCTTGACCCGGTCAGCGTCGTCGTACGTGTAGGACGTCGTGTACGTCGCCGGGTCGGCGCCGCTGACGTTGCCCCGCGGGTCGACGGCCGTCTTCACCCGTCCCGACGCGTCATACGTGTATGTGGTCTTGTTGCCCTTGGGCGTGGTGACCGAGGCCAAGTTGCCGTCCGCGTCGTACCCATAGCGGGTGATCTTGTTGCGCGCGGTGGTGACCGTCTCCAACAGCGCCGTGGTGGCGTTGTAGCCGTACACCGTTGTCTTGTTCAACGGGTCCTTGACGGTCGCGAGCTGGTTGTTCGCGTTGTAGCTGTAGACGGTCCTGTTGGACTCGCCGTCCGTTGACGTGGCCACATTGCCGGCGCTGTCGTACGTCCACGAAGCGTCGGCATCTGCGTTCGACCACGACGTTATGCGGCCCGTGCTGTCGAACGTCGAGTCGGTCTTGCGGATCTCCGCGTCGACCACGCTCGTACGGTTGAAGAACTTGTCGTAACGGTAAATGACCTTGTTGTTCAGCGGATCGATCTGCGTGAACAGGACGTTCTTGTAGTAGATGTCTGTCCACACACCCCCGTCCGGGGCCGTGACATCGGTCTGGTCAAAGGGCCCGTTCTTCGAGTACACGAAGCCGGTGGTCTTGTCCCGCCCATCCGTCTGGGACGTCACCCTGCCCTGAGCGTCGTAGACGTTCGCCGTGACGACCTTGTTGCCGGCATCGGTGACCTTGTCGATGCGACCGGAGGTGTCGTAGCCGTAGGTCTCTGTCCTGTCGTCCAGCGACTTCATACTGGTCAGCCGGTCACCGGTGTACGTGTAGTCCACCATCCGACCGTCGGCCAGCGTCAGCTTGTCCAGCCGGTCTCCTGTGTAGGCCAGGGAGGCCGGGCGCCCAGCCGCATCCGTGATCGTCGTGGGCTGACTGCCCGTGTACGTCAGGGTCAGGCCCTTGCCCGTACGGTCCTTCAGCGCCGTCAGCCGACCCGAGGAGTTGAACCCGTACGTCGAGCGGTTGGCCGTGGTCAGCTTGTAACCGCTGCCGTCGGCGACCAGCTTGGAACGGGACTCCCCCGGAACCGTGAACGTCCCGTCGGACTTCTTGGCATACGTGTGCCGGGTACCGCCCTCACCCACCAGCACCGCGTCACCGTCGGACTCGAACTGCAGCCGCGTCTCCCACGGCAACTGCCAGCCCTTGCCCAGCGCACCGGTGAGGGCGTTGTCCGAGGAGTAGACCCGCCCGACCGTCAGCGGCACCCCGGGTGCCGGCACCTGGGCGTCCGTGAACGCTTCGGTAAACGCCCCCGTCGCCGTGTTGACCGGGTCGGCACGCATCACGGTCGTACCTGCCGAATCGCTCGCGCCCCCGCAGGTCGCGGCACACTCGGCTCCGTCCGGCAGAGCCGGAACGATATAGAACATGTTGTACGAGCCACAGGACTCCGTGTCCGTGGCATCGTCCGTCACCGTCGTACAGACCGAGACCGTGAAAGACGGGACCTGCTGCGTGCACTGCGTGGTCGGCACTGTGAACGACGCGTTCACCACCGGGAACACCTTGTCGGTGTTCAGCGTCGGCGCCTGCACCGTCTGCCCGAAGTCGACGTACTGCATGTCGTCGGTGCTCAGACGGCAGCCGTAATAGTCCACCTTCCAACGGACCTTGACCGGATGCACCTCCGTGTCCGTGCCCCCGGCCTGCCATATCGCAGCCGACATCTGCAACGGCTCACCTGGCACCGCCGCACCGATGTAGTTGCCCAGCGACATCAGGAACCCGCCCTGCTGCGCTGCGGTACTGCCGAACGGGTCGGCCGTCACCT
This sequence comes from Streptomyces sp. NBC_01390, assembly GCF_045040105.1. Classification (NCBI taxonomy): domain Bacteria; kingdom Bacillati; phylum Actinomycetota; class Actinomycetes; order Kitasatosporales; family Streptomycetaceae; genus Streptomyces; species Streptomyces sp. NBC_01390. Next base: position 5,104,270 of record NZ_CP109551.1, read on the forward strand.
GATACAGGGCACCGCTCGAATAGGAAGCCGCAGCCGTGTCTGCCGCACTGGTCGTGAAGGAAGCCTGACTGGCCGTGCCACCTGAACCGGAAGGCACACCAGCGGCCTTCGGCCCAACAGCGTGCAACTGCCGCTGGTTCTGCCTGAGCAACGCGATCTGCTCGGCCGTGACCGGCTTGCTCCGCGTGGCCGGCAGACCGTGAGATTTCGTCGGCCTCGCCCGGCCCCGCGTCTGCTCTCGCCGCTCCGCGAGCGACACCGGCTTCTGATGCGCGGCAGGCTGCGGCCCCTGGTACGCGACGGTCGCCAAACCCCCGTCGGACACGGCGCCTTCCACCTGGCTCAGCCAGCCACCGCCCGCAACCACGGACAGCACCAACGCCATGATCAGAATGCGCGCACGCGAAGACACAGAGGTCAACACAGTTCCCCCACCCCCGATACATCGTGCGCATCGCTGGTCACTCAGCGCACAACCTGTGGAAGAACTTTGATGTACATGTCACTCAAGATCAAGGCCCGAAAAGTTCCCCTTACTCCGACTCGCCCATCATTCGTTCAGGGGTGTTATCAACTCGTTATCTATCTAAATTTCTGAAATGCCGCACGGGAGATAACCGGCTGGCTACGCCCCTCGTCGGGTCAAAACAACGCTGGGGAGCCAGTGATGGCGAGACCCCCTCTGACAGCTGCGGCAAGCAAAGCCAATGCGGCGCGCTGAATGGAACCCGAGTAATGAACCTCTTGCTCACGTGAAGGTGGATACGCAGGCGAAGTGGGGGCGACCGTTGCGGATATGAATCACCCCACTCTCCAATGAGCCAAGCGCCGCAGGTTGCCCCATCGTCGACTGCTCAAAAACGCCTTCGAGCCAACCGCCCGCTACGAGTCGATCCGTGCACCCTCGAGCGGAAACACGCAGCTCGGCTGAGTGACTACCCTCGCGACGGCGAGAGCTTCGCCACGCTCGGAGTACCAGAAGCGCCCGTATGTCCGTCCACGGCCTCGCCCACAACCTCTCGCCCTACCTCTACTGCCGATCGCCTTGTAGACCGAACGGACCCTGCGCCACCTCATCCGCAAGCACGCCACTCGCATAGAGCAGGGACGACGGGTGGCACCCGAGGCGGTCGCGGCCCCGACGGATGCCCGGCATCTACCGCATGAACGTCCCCCGGCAGGAGCTCTGTTACCGGTCCTCCTGCATACCCAGGTCGACACCCTGTCCGAGGTAGCCGCCGCATGCGGCTCGGCCGCCTTCATGGCCCTGATCCAGGCCGACTGCGCCTACATCGCGGCGCTCTTCCCCGACGAGGCCCAGGACGAGATCTTCACCAGCCCGGACGTACGGGTCGGCGGCACCTTGATCCCCGACGCAACCGCCGTTGCACGACCCGCCGGCAGCTACGTCGTCAACGGCACGTCCGCCTTCGCCACCGGCTGCCGGGACGCCGACTGGCACCTGCTGACGGTCCGCGTCGAGCCCGATGCCGGTACGTCAAACGCCCCACCCGGGCCTCCCGAACTCCTCTGGGTCGCCGTCCCGATGACCGACCTGGAGATCCTCGACGATTTGTACGTGTCGGGGCTGGCCGGCAGCGGAAGCAACAGCGTGGTCGCCCGTGACGTCGTGGTCCCCGCGCACCGCGTCCTACCGGTAGGACCCTTACTCACCGGCACCATCGCGTCGAAGACGAACACCGACGACCCGTTCTACGGCATGCCGGTCCTGCTCCTCTTCTGCGCCTGGACGCCCCCGAACGTCCTCGGTCAAGCCCGCTCGGCACTGACGGAGTTCACGGAACGCATTCACCACCGGGGCATCACGTACACCTTCCACGAACACCAGAACGAGGCCACGGTCACCCACCTCCAGGCGGCCGAGGCGGCGATGAAGATCACGTGCGCCGAACTCCTGACGGCTGACTTCGTGGCGACGATCGAGTCAAGGGCGACTACGGGCACCCCGTACACCCCGGAGGCGCGAGCCAGGATCAGAGCCCCACGAAGGCCAACGAAGCAACGTAGTCCCGGATACTGTCCCGCCGCCAAGGCCATGGGCATCTCCGGGTGGACACGATCAGGACACAGGACCTATCGATTTTGCCCCCATAGATTCACAAACACCTCCGCTGTGAACCCGGTCCAGCCTGGCAGGACCACAGGCCCCCCAGATACCGTCAGGGCTCTCAGCTGTATCGACATCTCACGGGGAGCCCACCTTGAAGCGCCGCTCTTTGCCCGTTGCCGCCGCGCTCACCGCAACCGCAGCCCTTCTACTCACGGCCTGCGGCAGCGGAGACGACAAGTCCAGCGACAACAACAAGATCGCCGGCGCCGAACAGACCACGGCGACACCGACGAAGTCGGCGGAACCCTCAGCGGCGACAACGGAGAAAAACCCGGACGGCGTGGACGTGTCCCTGCCCAAGGACATCAACCTGGTCTTCGACTGGACCAAGCCGAGCAACAAGAACGAAGCGGCCGCGATGGACGACGCCGCCAACTACATCCGCGCCATCTACCACGGCGTCGACAAGCGCACGAGCAAGGACGCGGCTGTGGCCGCGTACTCCACGGGCAATGGGCTGCACTACGCACAGGTACAGATCAACGAATGGATCAAGGGCGGTTGGAGCGCCTCCGGCACTCTGCGCCACTACGACGCCACCACACGGTCTGCCGCGAACGGCAACTCCGTCGAGGTCGCGTTCTGCACGGACTCCAGCAAGTTTCCCGGCAAGGAAGTCAAGACCGGGAAGATCCTTACGAGCACGCCCAGCATCGCGGACTACGACCACTTCAAGATCGTCATGGTCAAGTTCCCCACGAGCGATCAGCTCTGGCAGGCCTCCAACGTCATCGTCGAGACAGAGGCAGCGGCGTGCCGGTGAAGAAGTCACGCCGTACAACCCTCGGCGCTAGCACCGTCCTGACCATCGCAGTAAGCGCTCTGATCCTCGCGACCCCCAACGCCACAGCGAAACCCGTGAACTTCGGCAAGGGCAGCGACACCAACCAGCAGGGCGGCAGCGACAAAACCGGCATCTACGCCGCCGCCAAGATCCAGTACTCCGGCTCAGTTGCCAAGAGCGGCAGCACCGGCAACGTGACCTCGGCCGACGTCAACTGGACGCCCCCACCGTGCTGGTACGCCCCCTATCTCGGTGCCAAGGACTTCAAGGCGAAGATGTCCAAGAGCCTCGATGACTCGTTGAACACGCCCGGCATGGGAGGCACCGCAGGCTCGGCGCTCGGCGATGTACAGCGCCACTACGAGGACGACTACGGCTGGACCGACACCCCGGGCTACAAGGACTACAACGTCGACAAGGACGGCGAGGGGATGTTCTGGGCCGGCGTCGAGAACCCCAACGAGCCGGACGTTCTCAAGCGGACCTCGTGCACCGACCTGCCCTTCTGGGTCGAGAACGGCGAAACCCCGCCCGCCCGGTACGAACAGGCCATCAGCCCGGAGATACTCGCCGGACTCGCCTACCAGCACATGCAACTCCCCGACACCAAGGTCACGTTGGCCCCCGCGGCCAACACCAAGGTGAACCTGCCGACTTGGGCCTGGCTCGACAAGGCCGTCTTCGACGAGGTCCAGGCAACGGCGGCCCTCAACGCCCCCGGCTTCAACATCCAGGCCACGACCACCGCCAAGCCGGTGTCCCTCAAGCTGGAACCGGGCACCGCGGATGCCGAGATCTACCCGGCCTCCGGCGAGTGCGCCATCAACGCCGACGGCTCCATCGGCGAGCCCTACGCCCAGGGCAAGTCGAACCAGACACCGCCGTGCGGACTCAAGTACCTCCGCTCCTCGGGCGACGGTACGTACAAGCTGAGGGCGACCATCACCTGGGACATCGCCTGGACCGGAACCGGCGGCGCGGGCGGAGACCTGCCCGACGGCACATTCGGCAGCGAGCAGGCGATCACCGTGCAGGAGATCCAGGCCGTCAACCGCTGATTTCAGCACGCCAGACCGAACATAAACGGGGGACTTTCATGGCCGACAGAACCAGAGCTGACCTTGATCTGATCAGGGACTGCTCGGACTCCTTGTACAGGATCCATCGCGAGTTCAAGGACAACGGCAACCCTGCCGACGACTACGACAATGCTCTCGGCAGCGACAAGCTCCGCGATGTTTTCGACGAGTTCTCTGACACGTGGAAGAAAACTCGCAAGAAGCTGATGGAAGACATCGAGAACCTCGCCAAGTACACCAAGACCGCCGCTGATACGTACGACAATGTCGACGCGGAACTCGCGAAGGCCCTTCGGGACTCCCGCAAGCAGGCCAAGGGGAAGAAATGAGTCCGCGTCCGAGAGACTGGGAACCACTGCACGACGGGGACCCCATACCCGGCGATCCGTACGAAGTCGCGCGGCTCGGCAAGCAGTTGCGCAAGATGGCCGACGAGATCGACAAGCAAGCTGAAAACATCAAGGCTCTCGCGTCGGTCGAGAGCTGGGACAGCGACGCTGGTCGAGCGTTCCACGAGATAGCCGACGGCGCGTCAGGGCGGTTGAAGCGTTCCTTCGAGCGCTACGACGAGGCGGCCAAGGCTCTCGGGACCAAGGTCGTCGACGGAGGCGGTGAGTCCTCCGAATATGCGAGTGAACTCCACCGAGCGCAGTTGATCGCGGACAAGGCTCTGCAGAAATACCGAGACGCGGAGACCGACGTCAAGGGTGCCACCGGTGATCTCAAGCAGTACGAAGGCACACTTCCGAGCCGCGACGACGTCACCGACCGCACTCGGCTTGAGAAGAAGCGTGAAGCCGCGATGGACGTCATTCGCGACTGTCACAGCGAAATCGGGCGAGCGAAAATAATTCGTGATGACGCCGCGAGCGCTGCCGCGAAGCACATCAAGAACATCGTCCACCACGATGGCGTCCACGACCCCGGCGGAATTATGAACTTCCTGGCGGACTGGGCGGACAGACTCTCCAACCTGTCGGCTATTTTTTCCATCCTGGCCGTCATCTGCGTGTTCGTTCCTCCTCTCCAGGCGCTGGCACCGATCTTCGCGACCCTGGCTGTGGTCACCAGTGCCCTCGCCCTTGCCGGGCACGTCTACGACATGACAGCGCGCGGCGGAAAATTCAGCGCGTCCAAGCTCTTCTTCGACGCGCTGGGGGTCATGCCTGGACTGGGTGCTCTGAAAGGCTTCCGGGCCATCAAGGGGCTCAAGGGGTTGTCCAAGCTGCGGGGAATCGGCTTCAGTGGCAGTGCGGCGCTCGAAGGCGTGGGCTTCAAGTTCTTCAACGGGATCGCCGTCAACGCGGTGAACAAGATCCTGGTCAAGGCTGGAAAAGCACCCATCGCGGGCGAGAAGATCACAGCGGGCATCAAGACCGGCAGTTTCGTCAGCGCGATGGTAAAGATCTTCTCCGGGCACAATGGTAAGGCGACCGGCGACCCTGGTGACCTGCCGAAGGCGACCCCGAGTCCGTCTCCTCAGCCGGCGCCCACGCCTCGGTCAGCGCCGTTCCATACTGCCCTGGCCCAGTAGTAACCCCGATCCTCCACAAAGGAGAGCGTCAGAGATGTCGGACGAAGACCGCGAGCCCGGCCCCGGTGAGTACCGGGCTAGGGGCAGCATCATCAGGAAAATGGTTCCGGGCGAGGTTCTGGTCTCAGTACCTGCCGCACGGGAGGTGGCCGAGTCGGAGGGGCGTCGGCTTCACTTCGATTTTCTCGATGACGAAGCCGTACTGAAGCTCCTTCGCCTCCGCTACCTCGATGAGGCCCGGTTGCACAGTGCCGGAATGAAGTTGGGTGTTCCGTCCGCATTGGCCCTTGCCGGACTTTTCGTCTACTGGGGCGGATATGTCCAGTACTGGGAGTCGTCGAAGTCTCAGACGCTCTACTACGCGGGGGCCGGCGGTGTGGTCGCCCTGATCGTTCTTCTCTACGTCATCACCCTGACTCGGCACTGGGGAAGCCGCCCCCGCCAGAAGGTCCGGGCTCGGGCAGCCGCGTACCGGAAGTTCGCCCATGCCGCCGCTGGTGGCGGCGTCGACCTTCCCGGTTTCTACCCGCACTACGGCCCGTATCCTTTCGCCGCCAATTTCCACGCCGACGCCAAGGACCTCGAACTGCCCAGTGAGGCAGAGACCCGATGAGCACAGTCGCGTCGGAGTCCGAAGTCGCCTCTGTCGTGGACGGCGAGGCCGTGCACGTGCGCTGGATCATGCCCGACGGCTTCTTCGAGCTGCCCATGGACGTGGAATCGATCGATGAACTCGCCGACGAGCTTGTCGAGTTGGCGAAGCAGGTGATGCCCAAGGGCACACCCGACATGCAGTACCAGTGGGCCGCTCTGTGCGCCGGCAACTACGACGCCTTCGTCGAAGGGGGCGTGCAGTACTCAGGTTTCGTCGTCACGGAGGTCGAGGAAACCCGCTGCACAGCCACGGTGCATGTATCCATCAACGACATCGCGGAGGAGGCCCGGTTCAACCCGGTCCGCGCCACTGCCGACGCTTTGAGCGCGCTCGGTCAGGGCGAGGTGGCGGAGATCAGTCTGCCCTGCGGCCCGGCCGTGTCCTGCATCGGTGCCCGGCAAGCGACCATCGACGCGTCCCTCGCACCGTCAGGTCAGGCTGAGCCCTTCTGGACGTCGTTCATCCAGGTGCACGTGCCGCTGCCCAACGGCACGGTCGTCGTACTGGAGATGGTGACGCCGTCCCAGGAAGGCTGGGACGTCTTCTCGTCCATGTTCGCGGGCGTCCTCAAGAGCCTGAGCGTTTTCGACGACCAGGGCAAACTCCTTGGCCCCGCACGTGACTGAGCCGACACACCAAGAAGCACCCGAGGACTACCAACTCCTCGTCCCCCGCGACTGGTTCCGGATCGACCTCACGCTCGACCGCTGGCGTCCGCAACTGAAAATGTTCGTCGATCAGCAGGCCACTCGTCGGCCCATGCCTGCCGAAGCCAAACAGGAACTCTGGACAACCCTGCGCAACACCGCGGAGAGCGGTGTCGCGCAGGGGGCCCTGGAACTCTTCCTGCGTACCGAATCCACTATCGGCGTGGCCACCCCTGCGACGCTGCTGATCTCGATGTTGCCCCTGCGGGGAGTCCTGAACGCACCACCGAAGGAACTCGCCGAGGCGCTTTCGGCTCGCAGGGAAACCGCCGCAGAGGTATCCGTGGCATCTCTCCCCGCCGGAGAAACAGTTCGTGTCGTCACGCCGACGTCGCTGGATCTCTATGTCCAGATGCCGGGCGGGGTTGGCTACCTGCTTCTCGCCTTCTCTGTTCCGCTGAGCGGGATCGACAGCCCTCTGGGCGAGCTCTGCGAGGCGATCGCAGGCTCCTTGCGCTGGGTGTGACGGACCGACCAGGGTCCCGGAGAGACTCGTTTCGAGCAGGTCGCGGTCAGGCATCCGTGCGTGCTGCGTCGGCCCTCAGTACCTCGACGAACGCCTCGAAGGCGCCACGGCGAAAGGTGAGCGTGGCGTCGGCCGGGGCTTTTGAGTCGCGTATGGCTACCCGGGTGCGGAGGCGCGCTATCTCGACGCAATCGTTGCCCTCACCGCCACCGGAGAAGGACGACTTTCGCCACCTGGTGGGGGTGATCATGACGGTTCCTCACAGTTCCTTGGCCATCTGGTGGATGAGGTCGCGTGACTGTTCGGGGGTGAGCGACGCTCCCTTCACCCTACGGAAGAGCTTCCGGAAGTGTTCCAGTTGGGCGTGGGAGTCGATGAAGGCCGTACTGTGCGGGGCATCGCGTACGACGGTGTCCAGGTTGGGCACCGCTCCGCCCAAATACACCATCGTGCTACCGCCTCCCGCGAAGTCGTCCAAACCGAACGGGATCACTCGCACGGTTACGTGATCCTCTTCGGACAGCTCCAGGATCCGGGCCAGTTGGGTCTGGGAAGCGGCGCGGCCCGCCACCCTGATGCGGAGCGCTGCTTCGTGGATCACGGTCTCGTACGGAATCGGATCGGGTCCCTCGATGACGGCCTTCCGCTTCATCCTGTGGCTCACCCGGTGCTTCAACTCGGCTTCCGGGAACTCCGGGTTCATGTAGGAGAAGAGTGCGTGCGCATAGGCTTCCGTCTGGAAGAGGCCGGGCACGTGGATGACCGCCACATCGTGGCGGAACGTCGCATGGTGGTCCAGTTCGGAAAGGTCCAGGTAGGCGGCGGGGAGAACACCCCGAAACTCCTCCCACCAACCTCGAGTCCGATCCGCGGTCATCGCCACCAACGCATCGATCAACTCCGCATCCGGACACGCATAGTTGGCCGCGAGCCGCCGAATGCGTTCCTCGCTCACACCTGCGACGCCGGCCTCGATCTGACTCATCTGAGTCGAGTTCACTCCGAGCAGAGTCCCGGCCTCGGCGGCCCTCAGTCCTGCGGCTTCCCGAAGTTTGCGCAGCTCAGCACCCAGGCGCGCTTGCCGAGCCGTCGGGTGTCGCCGTGTCGCCATGTGCAAGCTCCCTGGCTCAAATCTCCGTCGGGGGTGCCCCGTTCGGGCGTCAGATTACGCGAACGACTTGCGTGGTCGCAATTTTAAGACCTACTCTCAGTGACGCAACGCACACAACGCGGAACCCGGGCCCTCCGGAAGCGCACCGCTCCGTCGTGCCACGACGGCTGCGGCACTGCCACCACCCGACGTTCGCTGGCTGTGCCCACCAACTCCCCTCCCCACCAACGGAGTTCACGCATGCCCGAAAGCGAAGTCGAACCCGAAGGACACACCCTCACCCCGCACGAGCCCTGGGAGTACGTCCTCCACATCCCCCACGACCTCCGCGCCGTCACCGTCTGCCGCCGCACCGTCCGACTCATCCTCACGATGCACGGCCTCATCCGCCTCACCGACACCGCCGAACTCCTCGCCACCGAACTGGTCAGTAACGCCGTACGCCACACCAAGGGCCCCGTCGCCCTACGCCTGCGCATGCGCGACGGCTACCTCCGCGTCGGAGCCTGGGACGCCGACCCCCAACCACCCCAACCGCCACCCTCCCCGGAGACGCTGACGCAGCTCACGCGCCTGGAGAACGGACGCGGCCTCACCCTGATCAGCTCCTGCGCCGACCTCTGGGGCTGGCAGCCGCTGACCAGGCACGGCCGGCGAGGCAAATACGTATGGGGCGACCTCCTCGCGGCCTAGCTTGTTGGTCGCAGACGCGTCAGCCCCGCGCGCCCCCGGCGTCGTACTCCCGGTCCCATCGGCTCTGCCGTACGCCGCCCCACGTACCCATCGCCACGGCCGTCACCATCAGGTACGCGAGCAGCTCCCCGTACGAGGTCGTGTCCGTGCGCTCGACCGGTCGGGCGACACCCTCGGGGTCGTACCGGATGCGCAGTGTGGTCCCCTCCGACACCCACGCCCTGCAGCCGTCGCCCTCCGAGAGGGAGGGCCAGATCTCGGGGCCGTCGGATGCCCGCATCAGGCAGCTGTCGGTCTTGCCCTTCTCCTTGTGTACGACCACGGCCTCGGTCCAACGGCCGCGATCCGCCAGACCGACCTGATCGCCCGCCTGTTTGCCGAGTACGCCCAGTGCCACCCCCGCGACGACGGGCACGATGAACTGCCAGGCGACCTTCCGCTGCCTGAGCGGAACCCGGCGCAGCCACAGTAGGGGGACGAGCACTGTCGCGAGCGGCAGCACGATGCAGGCCAGCAGGAGTGCCGCGCCGCCGTACGGGTTCCGTAGGGGTGCCGCGGGCACCAGCCAGCCCAGTCCTGCAGAGCCGCCGGCGCAGGCGCAGGCGAGGGCGCAGAGAGACCAGCGGATCATCGTGATCCGCCACCGGGAAACCGCATCCGCAGGCTCTGGCTGTACCTCGGTCCGGGACACGTTCACCGCCGTCCTCGCCGCCATGTCATCCCCTGCACTTGTGCACTGGAGCAGATCCGTCAACGGTTGGTTCAGAACGCCACGGACAGCGTCTTGACGATGTCGGCCGCGGCCTCCTCCATCTCGTCGGCGATGCCCGGCACGGTCCAGGACATGAGGAAGACCAGCGCGCTCTCGGCACCCGTCGGCAGCACGCCGTACGTGATCGTCTCCAGGAGGATGCCTGGGTCGCCGGACGAGGTGGCTGCCGTGGCGAAGTTCTGCCGGATGCGTACGGCGGGGCCGATGGGAATGTCGGTGGGTGTGATCAGTGGTGGGCCGAAGTCGTGGGCGCTGAAGGTCTCGGCCAGCCAGTCCAAGGTGATCCGGGGTACCGCCGCATCCGGATGGATGAGGTCGATTTCCAGGGTGGCCAGCGCGTTGTCGAAGCCGTCGGGGTAGAGGGCGAAGGCGTAGAAGGGGTCGCGCCGTCGGCTGTCCTCCGTCCGCGCGCGGAGGTCTCTCTCCAACACTTTGGCGTCTACGTCGTACCCCGCCGCCCGGCTCCGCTCCCGAAGTTCGGCTGCCGTGCTCCTGGCCCAGCGCTTGACGTTGTTGGTCGGCTCGATCGCGAGCTCGGCCCAGTCCGTCGGGCAGACGATTCCGCATTCCCGAATGTCGCTCATGCGCTGTCCGTCCAACTGAGAGATCCCGCGACCGCGTCGAAGAGATCGACCATGGCATCCGCGATCTGGATGAGTGGCGTGGAGAAGGTGAGGAGCAGAATCGCCTGGGCTCTCGGGATCTGCACCTGGTAGTCCAACGTGACGGAAGGCAGCGCGTAGTCCGCTTCCGTCTCCTTCGGTACGGGCGGGCGGGCGCGAGCGGGATCGTATTCGTCGCGGACCCGCAGGGCCGGACCTGCCGCGAGTTCGACGACCGACACCTCCCGGCTTTCTGTCCCCTCGGCGGCCAGCCGGCCGGCGATGTCGTCCAGGGCCGGAAGGCGCCCTCCCTGGGGAGGAAGGCCCAGCGCGACCAGCAGCGATGCCGGGACAGTGAACGGGCCTGCCTGCTGGAGACTGAGATAGAGCTCGATGCCGCCTTCGTCGAAGGCGCTGGTCGCCTGGGCCAGCAATTCCCGCCTGAGCTGCGCCTTGATCTGGGGCGCGTTGTCAATGCCCTTGAACTGCCTCTCCACGAGGGCATCAACTGACTTCTCGCGGCGTTCCAGATCGATGTGAACCCTGAACCAGCCTTCTGGTAGGAGCAGTTGATAGTCCGCCGGCGGCGTTGCATCCCCCTGGGTTGTCGAGGTCACGACGGCCCCCCGGCATCGGGCCGGTCCCAGAAGAGACGGCTGGTGAGCTGATGCACAACAGAAGGGCCCAGAACAGCAACAATGGTGAGAGCAGAGACGATGCCTACGGCTCGTCCCAAGGCAGACTCCGCAAAAAGTCCGCCCACGAGGAGCGCACTGAAGATCGGAATCAAAAGGGGCTCGTTCCCACCCTTCCCGGCCTGCCAGATCGTTGCCCTGCGCACTGCCTTGCCGTGTACCGGCGACATCTTTTCGGCATCGCGTCCGAGTTCGTGCTTCTCCCGCCAGAAGTCCGGGTTATCCGCATGGCTAGGATTATCCGCCGGTCGGAAAGCCTCTTGGGACACGGGAAGCTGAAACGCCTCCACCAACTCCGCCCAGTGCTGTTCACCAACCGAGCCGGCGAACCACCATCGCCATGGCAGCAACCCACGTGCCCTGCCGTCACCATCGCGCAGTTCGACGCCCAGGTCCGCCCGCGTCTTCGGGTGCGTCAACCGCACCAGCCGCGCAATTCCGTGAGTTCCCCCCAGCGCGTACCAACGCTCCTCCCCGAAGGTGTTGGTCAGCACGACCTCCCCGGGCAGGATCCGCACAGCCGCTGTTTCGCGGAATCGGCGTGTAGCGCCCGCGCCCGGTTCAGGAGACGGTGCGATCACACAAGCCCGGGCTAGCTGTCCATCACCCCGGGTACGCCACCAAGCCAGCGCCCGCACGACGACATCACTGCCAGGCACCAGGAACAGCGCACCTGCCGCCACGAGCAAGACCCAGCCGTAGCCGTCTCCCCCTGAGAAGGCGACGACCAGTGCGATGAACCATCCGAAGATCCCGATGCCTCTGAGCCAACTGTGCCAGAGGATATGGCCCGTATTGCCGGCCCAGTCATAGCGGCCGCCTCCTGGGCTCGTGAAAACCTCACGGCCCCAGGGCGTCTCACTCTCAGTCATCGGAACGCCAAGAGTGTCGACCAGTTGTTTCAGCCCTGTCCGGCTCAGGCATTCCAGTGGCCTCAGCCGCGCTGTCCCGATGACGCCTGCCTCTGGAAGCCATTGGGCGAGCGGAATCTGGAGTACGTAGCGCCCTTCCGCATCCACGAAGATCAGGACTCCCCAACGCGCCGCAGGATGCTTCATGGTGGTCTCCCACACATCAGCGGGCGGGAAGAAAATGGCCCCGCGGATTCCCTCACCACCAATCGGGTACCGCTTCTCACGCCCACGCCGATCCCTGACAACCAACGTTTCCTCATCGGCATAGACGCGTGCATTGCGTACGACATCGAGAGTGGGGAAGCGCATACCGCTGGGACGCAGCACCGGCTCCGGAAGCATTTTTTCGCCCTTCGACTGCTCAGCCATCACTAGTCGTCCACGCATCCTTGATCCCAGTTGCCGACCAGAGCCCGTCGTCCAGCCCATCGACGCCGACCAGGCTCCCCAACCCTCCGGTAATGGGCCCCTTGTCCGCAGCATCGGTGAAGGAGGCTATCCCGGTCGCACCGGCCCAAATTCGTGTCTGCGTCTGGAAAGTGTCGGACAGTGCTGACACCGCGCTGGTGGAACGAACGGATTCGGCGATCTCATCGAACCCTCCACTCACCGAGTCGAGCGTCGCATCCCCCACTCCGGGCCGAACTCCACTCCTCCACGCCTGGGTCCAGGTGCTCCCCTTGAAAAGGTCTCCAGAATCTTTGAACGCCCTAAGATCCTTTACGCTGTCGACCATTTCCTTTCCGATGATCTTAGGGTTGAACGCTTCGGAAATTCTTCCCGCCCCGGGAAACCACCCCTTCGGGGCACCAGAAAATGCCTCTGCGCCCGCCTTTCCTCGCAGAGCACCGCCGCTCAGTCGATTCGCCTCTTTCCATGCTTTCTGGGCAGCCTTGTTGTACGCGGCAGTGCCCCGCTTTGCCGTGACGCCCGCCATGGCATTCCGAAAAGCGGCCGAACGGGAAGCGGTCTTCGCGGCGGTCACGGCGCCTCGGCCGCCTGCAATAGCACTCCGGCCGATTCCGAATGTGGCCAACCCCACCACATCCAGTGCGACATCGAACCAGCTACCCTCGCCCGCGAGGGCAAGCAAAACATGACCGACAAGGGAAATCAGCGTAGCGACAAGCGCGATGGTGCCCAGAATCGCCGCAAGCGCCTGACCGACAATAGGAATCCACCCGACCGCCAGGGACAAAGCTCCGCAGATAGTGGCAACCCAGCCAAGAACGTCGACCAATTGCTTGATCCAGCCGGCATTGTCGTGGACCCAGTCCTTGAACTTGTCCCAGTTGCCGTCTTTCAGGCCGTCGTTGTCGATCGCGGTGCGAATGGCATCGCGTGCACGCTTGACCGCCGCGTCACGGATGCCCTTGGCAGCCTCAAGGTCCCTCTTCGCCCGCTCCATCGCCGAAGTCGCCGCTTCCTGGCGCTTCTCCAGCTTCTTCCGGCCGGGATCGTCGTCCGCCGTATCCTTGGGCAGCCCGTCGATCGCGCCGGTGCTCGTCTTCTGGTCCGTGTCCGCGTCCTGGGCGTCGCGGAGTGCCTTGTCGGCCATGGTCTGGGCGTGATGCAACTCCGAGGCATACTCCTTCGACGAGCCGCCTTCGATCACCTTTTCACCGAGGGCATCCGCCGCCGCGTCGTAGCGCTTGAAAGCCTTTCGCAGCTTCCCCTCGGCCCCTTCAGCCTGCGTACGGAACTCGTCAGCCGTCTTGCTCTTCCAGGCTTCGACGGACGCGAGCGCCTTGATCTCGTCCGCCTGCTTCTTGATGGACTCCGCGGTCCTACGGAAATCACGGCCGAGCCCAGCAACCTGCTCGGGATCACCAGGGATCGGGTCCGACGTTTCCCCGATCACAGCCCACTCGTCAGACCGAGGGCGCGTCACTTCGCTCCCCCTTTACCGCTCGGACCCTGTTTGTCAGTGCCGCGAAGGGCTTCGGCGAGTTGGTGATCAATGTCTTCATAGGCCTGGGCCGCAGTGGAGAGGATCTTCGAAAGCTTCTCGATCTCGTCCGTGAGCCGCTCTCGGTGGATCTTCCAGTTGTCGCCGAAGTCATCGAAGGTGTCGACCAGACTCCGGTCACCGAGCACATCGACGCCGAGGCCGTCGGCCGGATTCGCGTTCTGGGTAAACTCCCGATGGATCTTGGAGAGTGATCGCGCGCTCTCTTTGATGCGCGTGACATCGGCAGTCTGGTCCGACATGGCCCCCCCTATCGAGCAGGCTTCGAGAGGCTCGCGTAGCGCAGCCGAAGGCGGCTTCCCGCGACCTCCATGGCTGGCTGCGTCGTGTGCGTCTCTCAGCCTTCCGTATGAGCAAGGATCCTACGGGTGGGGCTGTCGGTTCCCAGGCCCGCGGGACAACAGGATCTCGACGGTGTCCAGTCCCGTCCGCATCGGCAAGGAGAGTCCCGACGTGACATCCAGAGGCAAGCAGCGCCTGATAACGGACCGCCTCGGCATCCGCGCCGAGGCCGGCGAATGGTGCTGGATCGAGAAGATCCCGCAGCCGCCGGCCGACGTGCTCCAGGCTGCGGGCAATCCACAGCTCCGTCCTGCCAGGCTGCCCCCGTTGGGCATGGTCGGCGCGGTGCTCGGTGCGCCTTTCATACCACTCATCATGCTGTTGAGCCTTCTGTCGGACGCGGAGGAAGCCGTCGAGCGCTCCCTCGGTTCGAAGGAAGAAAAGGAGCGGTGGCAAGCCAAGAAGGAGGATGGCAGGCGCCGGGACGCCACCATCGCCGCCCAAGGCCTCGACAAGGTCTTCGACGGGGACTGGCACGCCGACGCCGGGCAGTTCCTGCTGCGTTGGTACGGCCACTCCACCCACCACCAGCGACTGCTGCTCGCCACCGAGGACGGGATCGTCCTGGCCGCTCCGCCGGAGCGGGTCAGCGTGGGGCGGGAGAAGCACATGCAGATCGTCGCCCGCATCCCCGCCACCGAAGCGACCCTCGTCGACCCCTTCTTCGGGGAGTTCGAGACAAGGATGCTGCTGATCCGTTTCCGTGACGGATCCTGGCTGCGAGTCGACACGGAAGAGCTGCGCAGCGAGCTCCACATGTACGCACTCAGGCAGCCCCGGTCCGACAACTGACGGCGAAACAGGGCGCCTTCCGGGCGGCGACGGCGACTAGCGGGCGGCGCCCACCCGGTGCGTACGGCGTTCACTGCCGCACCGAGCGGGCGCCTCGCAGGCTCTGCCGCTGAACCGCGCCTCGGCTACTTCTGCTACTTCTTCGCCGACTTCGCCAGTTCCTCGTCGATCTGCTCGAACTTGTCCGCGGCCATGGTCAGGTAGTCACCCATGCCGTCGAGACCGTCCAGCGTGTCCTTCGCGCCGCGCGTGAACTCCTCGAAGTTCTCGTCGAAGGCCTTCGACGAACTCTTCGTGACATAGCCGGACTCGACCAGGTTCGCGATGTACTTGCGCAGGCCGTCCAGCTTCTCCTGGAGCTTTTCCTTCTCCTTCACGACATGCTTGGCAGCATCCCGCATGTCCTGATATGTGACATCAAGGTCCTTGGCCATGAAGCCGCTCCCTCGTCAAAGTGCCGCAGGGCCAACCCCCGTGGCTTCCCTGTTCCAACTGGTACCAACTGGTTTCAGCTGGCTGAGGCAGCAGCTTACGGGTGTGGCGCGAGTGGATACATCTCGGTTCTGGAACAAGACCGTTCAACACCGTTCCGTCACCAATTCACCATAGGAAAGGGTCCCAGCGCCTCTCCGGCCCACCCGTTGCCCTTCTGTCATATGGAGCGGATATCGTCACTCCGTACGGTGGCCGGCGTTGCGTGAGCGGCCACGGGGGCCGTTGGGGAGGACAACCGTGCGCCTGACTCTGACCGTCGTCGATCCGTTCGGCGGGAGCACCGCCGACGTCGTGCTCGACGCGGATCCCGAGTCCACCGTCGGGGACATCGCACAGGAACTGGCCAAACAGGTCGGCCACAGCGGTGCCCAGATCATTCCGCTCGGGCACCACGGGCAGGTGCCCGCGAACAACTCCCCCCTTGTCTATGTGGACGGTTACGCCGTCGACCCGTCCGCCAACGTCGGCGGGTCGCCCCTGCGCGAAGGCGCCGTGGTCAGCCTCCAGGATCCCGCCGGGTGTCTGCCCGGCGAGCCGACCGGGCTCGTCGAGCTGCGGGTCGTGGGCGGGCCCGTCGCCGGGTTCGTGCACCGGCTCGGGGTGGGGCGCTACGACATCGGCAGCGGGCCCGCCTCGTACATCCGGATCGACGATCCCGAGGTCGACGCGCGCGCCCTCACGTTGTCAGTTGCAACCGACGGAACCTGCCAGGTCACCGTGCACGGAGAGACGGACGACGTCACCCTCGACGGCACACCGATAAAGGACGTCAAGGCCGCCAAGGATGCCAAGGGCGCCAAGGACACCAAAGACGGCAACGGGGCCAAAGACGCCAAGGGGGTCGAGTGGCCCCTCGGTGGGCAGATCGCCGTCGGCAACTCCCTTGTCGAGCTGGCCCGTTACACCCCACCCAACGCGGCCCTCAAGTGGTCCGAGGACGGCGTGGGTCTCGACTACAACCGGCCGCCCCGGCTGCGCTCCCCCGACCGGCAGACCAAGTTCCGGCTGCCGTCGCCGCCGCGTGAGTTCGAGGCCCGGCCGCTGCCCTGGCTGATGGCGCTGACGCCCCTGGTGGGTGCGATCGTGGCCGTGACCATCTTCGGGCGCTGGTACTACCTGATCATGGCCGGCCTCAGCCCGATCATGCTCTTCGCCAACTACTTCATGGACAAGAAGCACGGGCGCAAGTCCCATGCCAAGCAGGTCAAGGAGTACAAGGAGCAGAAGGAGCGGATCGAGAAGGACGCGCAGGACGCCCTGCTCGCCGAGCGGCAGGACCGACGGCACGCCATTCCCGACCCCGCCACCGTCCTCTCCCTCGGCACCGGCCCCCGTACGAGACTCTGGGAGCGCCGACGCACCGACCGCGACCATCTCCTCCTGCGCGTCGGCACCGGGCAGTTGCCGTCCGAGGTCGTGCTCGACGACCCGGAACAGGACGAGCACCGGCGTCAGGTGACGTGGAAGATCGAGGACGCGCCCGTCGCGCTGTCGCTGCGCTCGCTCGGGGTCATCGGTATGGCGGGCCCCGGGGACTCGGCGCGCGCGCTCGGGCGGTGGGCCGTCGCCCAGACCGCCGCGCTGCAGAGCCCGATGGACGTCCAGTTCTACGTGTTGAGCGAGAGCACCGCGCAGGACAGCTGGGACTGGGTCCGCTGGCTGCCGCACACCAGGCCGTCCGGCGGGCAGGACGTCAACGTCCTCATCGGCACCGACGCGGAGACCGTCGGCGCGCGGATCGGCGAGCTGACCCAGATCCTCGACGCGCGCAAGAAGGCCGCCGAGCAGAACAAGGGTCAGCGGGCGTCGTTCAGCGACCCGGACATCGTCGTCGTATGGGACGGGTCCCGGCGGCTGCGGTCGCTTCCCGGTGTCGTCAAGCTGCTGCGCGAGGGGCCGGCCGTGGCGATGTACGCCCTCTGCCTCGACGCCGAGGAGCGGTTCCTGCCCGGCGAGTGCCAGGCCTTCGTCGTCGCCGAGCCCAGGGCCGAGGAACACACCGACCCGGCGTACGCGAGCAGCACACCGGCTCAGCCGCAGGTCGCGGGCGGGTTCCCGTCGTTCCACGCGTGGCATGCCGCCGACAGCGAACCCGACCGGCGCGCCCAGGCCGACAAGCTGCGGCTGCGCGTCGAGGAGGAGAGCGCGGAGGGCGTACGGGACGTACGGCCCGACTTCGTCTCCGCCGCCTGGTGTCTGCGCCTGGCCCGGTCGCTGTCCGCGCTGCGTGACATCAGCGGCGAGACCGAGGACTCGGCGCTGCCCGGGTCGAGTCGGCTGCTCGACGTGCTTCAGCTGGAGCCGCCGACGCCCGACGCGATCACCGCGCGCTGGCGTATGGGCGGGCAGTCGACGATGGCCGTCATCGGTGAGTCGTACGACGGGGCGTTCGGCATCGATATCCGGAAGGACGGGCCGCACGGGCTCATCGCGGGTACGACCGGTTCGGGCAAGTCGGAGCTGCTGCAGACCATCGTGGCCGCGCTCGCCGTCGCCAACACCCCCGAGAACATGACATTCGTGCTGGTGGACTACAAGGGTGGCGCCGCCTTCAAGGACTGTGTGCATCTCCCGCACACCGTCGGCATGGTGACCGACCTCGACGCCCATCTCGTCGAGCGCGCCCTCGAATCGCTCGGCGCCGAGCTGCACCGCCGGGAACACATCCTGGCCAACGCCGACGCCAAGGACATCGAGGACTACCAGGATCTGGTGCGTCGGGATCCGTCCCATGCCCCCGTCCCCCGACTCCTCATCGTCATCGACGAGTTCGCCTCGATGGTGCGTGACCTGCCCGACTTCGTCACCGGTCTCGTGAACATCGCCCAGCGAGGCCGCTCCCTCGGCATCCACCTGCTCCTCGCCACACAGCGGCCGTCGGGTGTCGTGTCCCCCGAGATCCGCGCCAACACCAACCTCCGTATCGCGCTGCGCGTGACGGACGGCGGTGAGTCGTCCGACGTCATCGACTCGCCCGAGGCCGGGCACATCTCCAAGAACACGCCCGGTCGCGCGTACGTACGACTCGGCCACGCCTCCCTCGTGCCCTTCCAGTCCGGACGTGTCGGTGGACGCCGGCCCGGAGCGGCGGACCCCGCGGTCCTCATGCCCTGGTCCGGCTCGCTGGCCTGGGAGGACCTGGGCCGGGCCGCGCTGAAGAAGCCCAAGGTCGAGAAGCGGGAGGACGAGGAGATCACCGACCTCAAGGTGCTCGTCGACGCCGTGCGCGACGCCAACCGGTCGCTCGGTATCCCGCCCCAGCACAGCCCCTGGCTGCCCGCCCTCTCCGAGACGCTGCTGCTCGACGAGATCGAGGTCCCGGCCTTCGCCGACCACGGCACCGGCAAGCTGGCGCCCGTCCCGTACGGCGTCGAGGACCTGCCGTCCGCGCAGGCCCGCCGCCCGGTCGTCGTCGACTTCTCCACCTTCGGCCATCTCATGATCGGCGGCGCCCCGCGCAGCGGCCGCTCACAGATCCTGCGTACGATCGCGGCCTCCCTGGCCCGCACCCACTCCACCGCCGACGTCCACCTGTACGGCATCGACTGCGGCAACGGCGCACTCAACGCGCTGACCCGGCTGCCGCACTGCGGTGCTGTCGTCAGCCGTAACCAGACCGAGCGGGTCATTCGGTTGGTGAACCGGCTCAAGGCCGAGATGGCGCGCCGCCAGGACCTGTTGGCGGAGAAGGGGTTCGCGGACATCGGCGAGCAGCGCGCCGCGTCTCCGGAGGAGGAGCGCCTGGCGCACATCGTGGTGCTGCTGGACCGCTGGGAGGGCTGGGTGCCCACCCTCGGCGAGATCGACCACGGCACGCTCACCGACGAGTTGACGACGATGATGCGCGAGGGTGCGAGCATCGGCATCCACCTGGTCCTGACCGGTGACCGCACCCTGCTGGTCGGCCGGATCGCCACCCTCACCGAGGACAAGTACGGGCTGCGGCTCGCCGACCGCAGCGACTTCTCGGCGCTCGGTATCCCGCACCGCAAGGTCCCGGAGGAGATTCCGCCGGGGCGTGGCTACAAGAACGAGTCCGGTATCGAGACCCAGTTCGCGCTGCTGTCGCAGGACACGACCGGGCAGGGACAGGCGGCCGCGATCACGGCGATCGGTGAGGCCGCGGCGGCCCGGGACGCCCAAGTCCCGCGCTCCCGGCGCCCGTTCAGGGTGGACAGCCTGCCGTCGCGGATCTCGTTCGCGGACGCGTGGGGCATGCGCGACCCGGAGACGTCCGGCTCCCGTCTGTGGGGCCTCGTGGGCATCGGCGGTGACGACATCACGGGCTTCGGGCCTGATCTCGCGACCGGTGTGCCTACGTTCGTCATCGCGGGGCCGGCCAAGTCGGGCCGCTCGACGGTGCTGATGAACTTCGCGCAGTCGTATCTGTCCCAGGGTGTACGACTGGTCATCGCGGCGCCTCGTCAGTCGCCGTTGCGGCAACTGGACGGTGCGGATGGCGTGTTGAAGGTGTACACCGGGGACGACATCGACGAGGACGACTTCGAGGAGATCATCGACCAGGCGTCGTTGGAGGAGCCGATCGTGGTCCTCATCGACGACGGGGAGATCCTGGAGGACTGCGATGCCGCGAGCCAGATGAAGAAGATCGTCTCGCGGGGGGCGGAGCGGGGGCTCGGGCTGGTCATCGCGGGTGACGAGGAAGATGTCTGCAGTGGGTTCAGTGGATGGCAGGTCGACGCGAAGAAGGGGCGGCGGGGGATTCTGCTGTCTCCGCAGGAGTCTTCGAGTGGGGATCTGATCGGGGTGCGGATCAACCGGAGCATGGTGGGTGGGCAGATCGCGCCGGGTAAGGGGATGTTGCATTTGGGGGACGGGGAGTTGCGGACGGTCGTTATTCCTGGGTGAGTTGGTGTGTGGGCGGTGAGGTTTTCGCCCCCGCCGCCCCTACCCGTCCCATCCTGTACCTGGGGGCTGCGCCCCCAGACCCCGCTGCCGGCCCTGAACGGGCCTTGTCCTCAAACGCCGGACGGGCTGGAAAGCGGGCCTGGGCTGGACAGATGCGGTTGAACGGGTGGGCGGGCGGGAAACCCGCGACCTGCGCTGGACACATGCGGCGAACGGGTGGGCGGGCGGGAAACCCGCGGCCTGAGCTGCACCCGCCCCCACCCTGTGAACGCCGGACGCCGATAACGCGGCCCGCCCCCACCCCTACCCCACCCGCGACATCCGAGCCACCGGATCCCCCGCCTCCGGGTTGTCCGTCTCGTACTTGAGGTCGTCGCCGACCGGCGTGAGCAGCACCCTGTGCGAGCCCGTCGTACACACGCTTCTGTTCGACTTGTCGGCGATCGACGTGACGACGAGCCGGGTCTTCGTGACCTCCTTCAGGAACAGATCGTCGTCGCAGATGCCGCCGATCTGGTCCGTCTGCCGGAAGGTGCCCAACTTGTCGCCCACGGCGGCCCGTTGGACCGTCACCCGGAACGTCCCCATCGGCAGCGTGCCGTCGAGGGCGACGGCCGGACCTTCCCAGGTGCCGACGTAGGACGCGGGCACCGTCATCGTGCCGCTCGCCGGCCCGGGCACCGTGCTCTGTGGCGGACTCTGCGTTGCCCGGTCGGAGTCCTCACTCGACGCAGAACTCTTCCCTGCCGCGTCGGTACCCCTGTCCTCGGCCCCGCCCGGCAGCAGGTCGAACAGGAACGCCGAGCCCACCGTCACCACCGCCAGCGCGCCGGCCACCGCGAGGGCCACCGTGCAGCTCAGCTTCCGTCCGCGCCCGTCGGCACCGGGTACGGAGGTCGCCGCCACGCTGACGGAGACCTTGCCGGGCACCCGATCCGACGGCTCCGGCTCCGGCTCCGCGTCCCGGGGCCCCGGCATCACCGGCGGCGGCCCGAACTCGCCCGCGCCTACGCCCGCCCCCGCGACCATGGGCGTACTGAACCCCACCGGCCCGGACAGCGCGCCCTCCTGAGCCGCCGCCTCCGCGACCTCCAGGTTGAGCAACGCCACCGCGTCCCGGCTGACCCGCTCCACCACCGCCCCCGGCAGCCACCCGCCCGCCACCAGCCGTGCCGCCCCCTGAGGGGCGAGCCGCCGGCCCACCTCGGCGGGGGCCGGTCGAGTGGCCGGGTCCTTCGCCAGGCAGCCTTCGACCACCTCCCGCAACTCACCACCAAGACCGCCCAGCTGGGGCTCCTCGTGCACGACCTTGTAGAGGAGCGCGGCCGACGAGTCGCCGGGGAAAGGTGAGCGGCCCGTCGCCGCGTACGCCAGTACCGCGCCCAGGGAGAAGACATCCGCCGCTCCGGTGACCGGATGGCCGAGGATCTGTTCCGGGGACATGTAGCCGGGCGAGCCGACCGAGACGCCGGTCGACGTCAGGGACGCCGTGCCGTCGGTGGCCCGTGCGATGCCGAAGTCGATGAGGAGGGGGCCGTCGAGGGTGAGCAGGACGTTCGAGGGCTTCACGTCGCGGTGGACGAGGTTCAGGGCGTGGACGGCGGTCAGTGCCTCGGCAAGGCCCGCGCCGAGTGCCCGTACGGAATTCAGGGGCAAGGGGCCGTCGTTCGTGATCGCCGCCGTCAGGGAGGGGCCGGCCGCGTACGCCGTCGCCACCCATGGCACCGGGGCGTCGGGGTCCGCGTCCAGGACGGAGGCCGTCCAGGCGCCGCCGACCCGCCGGGCGGCCTCGACCTCGCGCCGGAACCGGGCCCGGAACTCCTCGTCGAGCGCGAAGTGCGGGTGCACGATCTTGACCGCGACGGTACGGCCGCCGGTGCTGCGCCCCAGGTAGACCCGGCCCATCCCGCCCGCGCCGAGCCGCCCGAGCAGCCGGTAGGGCCCCACGACGTCCGACTCACCGACGTCCAGCGGCTGCATGGCCCCCACCTCTCCCCCGTACACACCTCATACGCCGACCCCGCGCCCGCCGGCGACGAGCAGCAGCCTACGGCTCCAGCAGGTCCACCTCCACGTCCGCGGGAAAGCCCGTTGTGGGGCCTACACGTCGGGCGAACTCCCGTACGGCCGTGAGCTGCGGGCCGCCGAAGCGGAAGTCGAGGGTCGTGAAGTAGCGCTCCAGGACCTGGGCGTCGAACTCCTCCCAGCGGGCCGCCTGCTCGGCGACCTTGCCGACCTCTTCCAGGGAGAGGTCGCGGGAGGCGAGGAACGCCTCGTGGACCTTGCGGGTCACGAACGGTTCGCGCGCCAGGTAGTCCTTACGGACCGCCCACACCGCGAAGACGAACGGCAGCCCCGTCCACTCCTTCCACAGGGTGCCCAGGTCGTGCACCTGGAGGCCGTAGCGCGGGCCGTCCAGGAGGTTGGCGCGCAGGGCCGCGTCGCCGATCAGCACCGCCGCGTCCGCCTCCTGCATCATCAGGCTGAGATCGGGCGGACACGTGTAGTAGTCGGGCTGTACGCCGTAGCGCTCGGACAGGAGCAGTTGCGCCAGGCGTACGGAGGTGCGGGAGGTCGAGCCGAGTGCCACCCGTGCGCCGTCCAGGCGGTCCAGGGGGATCTGTGAGACGAGTACGCACGACATCACCGGGCCGTCGCAGCCGACGGCGATGTCAGGGAAGGCGACCAGGTCATCGGCGTTGCGGAGGAACTCGACGAGCGTGATGGGCGCGATGTCGAGGTCGCCGCGCACCAGCTGCTCGCTGAGCTTCTCAGGGCTGTCCTTGGTCAGCTCGAAGTCGAGGAGCGTGCCTGTTCTCGCGAGCCCCCAGTACAGGGGCAGGCAGTTCAGGAACTGGATGTGGCCGACGCGCGGCCGGGTGCGAGAATTGTCCACCTCGCGAGGCTAACGGGCCGTCCTTACCATGAGCCCTCCCGGGGGGCTGTCAAGGCCGCGCGCCGCCTCTCAAACGTCCGGGTGACGTGATCTTGACCTCTATTGCATTCCGGTGCCTGCATGCTAGGCTCGCCGCAAGTTGCAGTTTGGTTTCCCTTGCAGTACAGAGCCTGCGGAGCATGTGACCGCGGGCTCTCGTCGTATTCAGATGAATGCAGTTGTTTACAAGCTTTTGTTTACACCTTGCAGGTTCTGGAGCAGGGCAACCCTTTGGGCCCAGGGAGGGCTTATGGCTACCGGAACCGTGAAGTGGTTCAACGCCGAAAAGGGCTTTGGTTTCATTGCCCAGGAAGGCGGCGGCCCGGACGTCTTCGTCCACTACTCCGCGATCAACGCGAGCGGATTCCGCTCTCTCGAAGAGAACCAGGCGGTTTCCTTCGACGTCACGCAGGGTCCGAAGGGCCCGCAGGCGGAGAACGTCAGCCCGATCTAAGTCTTCGGCTCAGCTGAGCCGATTGCTCTGATCCGGAACGTGTGCAGTACCCCAAGGAGCTCCGAGCCGTCTCGACGGCATCGGAGCTCCTGCCTTTTCCGGGGTCAGGAGTTCCAGTGCACCTTGAAGACCCAGGCGTGCTGCCCGGCTTTTCGGGCCGTCGCGGGGACGTCGATTCGTAGTGCGCCGTTGCTGACGGTCCAGGTCAGGGGTCGGTCGTGGCCGAGCATCGTCACCGTGTCGCCGCTGCGGATGGGTACGGGGGCCTCGACGGTGAGCCGGGCGCCCGGCTCGGCCAGGGAGTGGATGTAGAAGGCCTGGTCGGGGCGGACCGTGAAGCGCAGGTCGTCGCCCAGTTGCGCCATCCTCGACCAATACGTGGTGTCGTAGATCGCCTCGCCGTTGGTGCTCAGCCACCGGCCCGTCTCGCGCAGCCGGGTCTGCATGATCTCCGGGATGGTGCCGTCCGCGCGCGGACCGATGTCGAGCAGGAAGTTGCCGTTCTTGGAGACGATGTCCACCAGGCTGTGCACGACCTGCTCCGTGGTCATGTACTTGCCGTCGGGCGTCGCCTGGTTGTACCCGTAGCTGAACGGGTCGAGTCCGCGGCTGGACTCCCATTTGGCGACGACCGTGTTGTCGTACGTCGTGTACTCGGGGGTTGTGAAGTCGTGGAAGGCGATGCCTGAGCGGTTGTTGACGGTGACCTCGGCGGGGCGCTTGCGGTTCTTGGCGTTGTTGAAGTACTCGGCGAGCACGTGCAGGCTGTCGTTGGCGCCCCCGATGTCGCACCAGATGAGCTCGGGCTCGTAGCCGTGGATCAGCTCCAGCAGCTGCGGGGCCTGGTAGTCCTTCACGAAGTCCTTGCCCGCGGTGTATCCGGTGTACGGCACCGGGTCGAGGGTGTACGGGTTGCGCGGGGCGTGGCCCATCCACGGGCTGTCCGGGTTGAACCACTCGGGCATCGAGAAGTAGAGCCCCCGGTGCAGCTCGGGCGTGTAGCGACGGGACGCCTCGAAGAGTTCCCTGACCAGGTCCCGTCGCGGACCCGTCTTCACGGAGTTCCGGTCGGAGAGCTTGGTGTCCCACAGCGCGTATCCCTCGTGGTGTTTCGAGGTCAGTACGTGGTACTGGGCGCCGGCGTCCCGGAACAGCTCGACCCAGGCGCGCGGGTCGAACCGCTGGGCCGTGAACATGGGGATGAAGTCGTCGTACGCGAAGTTCTCGCCGTATGTCTGCCGGTGGTAGGCGTGCACGGCGTTGTTCGGGTCCTGGAGGTGGTTCCAGTACCACTCGGCGTACTGCTCCCCGACCGGCGACCAGGCGGGCACCGAGTACACGCCCCAGTGGATGAAGATGCCGAACTTGGCGCTGTGGAACCAGTACGGCGCCTGGTGGCCGGAGAGCGATTCCTCGGTGGGCCGGTAGTCGGCGACGCCGAGGGAGAGCGGGCTGCGTTGCGCGGCGGCCTGGGCTCCTCGTCCGGTGACCGTGACCACGCCCTCCTGCAAGGTGCCCGGCGCGGTGCCTGTCCGGTTGCGGATGCCGACCCGGACGCGGGCCTGTTCGCCGGGGTCGAGGCGGCGGACTCGCGCGGGCTCCACCGTGCGGGCGCCGGGCACGTCCACCCGTACCGTGACGTTGTCGTGGGCCAGGACGGCGACGGTGCCCGCGTTGACGACGGTGGCCTCGACGCTCTGGGCTCCGGTGGACTCCAGCAGCGAGTTCGTGGAGTGGGCGTCGCGCAGGGTCAACGCCCGTCCCTGGGCGACCGGTTGGAGGGAGAGCGCGAACACGTGCAGGCAGGCCTTGTTCGCTTCGGCCGGGTTGGTGACCGGCAGGGTGATGGCGACGGCCTCGCGCTGTGGGTCGATCCACAGGTCCGACGTCCCGATGCCGACGCTGTGTTCGTCCTTCGTGCCGTCCGGACGGTAGCGGTACGGGGCGGACAGTGCGCCGCCCGACGCGTACCAGTCGGACCCGCCGAGGCCGGCCGTCGTGGTCGAGCCGTCCGCGTAGTGGACCGTGGCCTTGCCGGAGGCGTTGCCGTAGCTCCCGGCGGTGAGGAAGTGGGCTGTCAGGTAGCGGCCCTTGGGGATGTCGAGGCGCTGCCCGAGCGACACGACGTTGTTCTTGGCGCCGGCGGTGGAGGCGGGGAAGTCGAAGGGAACGCCCTCCACCCGCACCTGTCCCGACGGGAGTTCCTCGCCCGGGAAGGTGTAGCCGGACCCGTCGAAGTCGCCGCCCCGCGCGGAGGCGGTGTCCACGCCGTCGTTGTCGTAGAGGCCGGAGAGGGAGACGGGCACCGGACTCGGCACGGGAACCCAGACACCGGTCCCGGCTCCGGTGCCTGCTCCCGTTCCGGCTCCGGTCTGTCGCTCGACCGTCTCGGCGGCGTGCGCGTCCGTCGTGGCGGCGAGGGGAAGGGCGACCGAAGCGGCGACTCCCGCGGTGGCGCCCAGGACATGACGTCGTGGATACGTACTCATGGCGGCTCCCAAATCATCGGGTGTCTTGATGATTGAGGAGGGGTGTAGGGCTGTCAATGGTGCGCACAGGCACAGGACTTGATGGATAGGTCGGGTCAATTAAGGTCGGGACGGTCAGGGCGTCCGGCTCAGAATCCGTAGTCCTCGGGGTCCGGAAGCGGCTGGTAGTCCTTGTACGCCTGCCACTCTCCGGGGCGGTCCTGGACCAGCTGCAGCAGCTCCGCGAAGAGCTTCGGGTCGTACAGCACCCCGCTGATCTCCGCGGGGACCTTGACGTCGTCGATCACGGCGGTGGGTGTGCCCGGCCCCTGGCCCTTGCTCCGCTCCTCCGCCGTGCCGACGCGTTCGTAGGCATCCTCGGAGGCGGTCACGAAGGAGCGGTACTTCATCGTCTTCACCGCCGACTCGAAGGCGGGGGTGCGCAACCCGTCGACCTTCTCCGCCAGTTGGAGGAGGCGCGCGTCGGTGAAGCCGTCGTCCTCCTCCTCGGGCTGGTTGGCGTACAGCACGTCGTGGTACTCGGCGAACCTGCCGACGTCCAGGGCCGCCCTGAGCGCGTTGGCCGCCTTCTTCGAGCCGCTCCCGCCGAGCCGGTCGTCGAGGAAGGAGGCCAGGGTGTACTCGGTCTTCACCTCCCGCCGCAGCACGGCGGCCTGGAGTTCCGGGCCGGCGCCGACCGTCTCGAACTTCTCGCAGAACGGGCAGCGCATGTCCTCGTACATGTGCACGGTGACCTCGGCTGTCGGGTCGCCGACCGTGATGGTCGTCCCGCTCACCGCGAGCTTCTCCGGCACCTGCGCCAGAGTGTCGTACGGCTCCGGATCCCCGTATCTCTGCCCGCATCCCGCGACGAACGCCATTCCCACTACGGCCATGACGACCCCAGCGACCGCCGTCACCCTTCTCGGCCTTCTGGTCCTTCTCGACGCGGCGAACCGCCCCCCGTGCCTCACACGCACCTGTTGCCTCCCCAGCAATCAGCGTGACACTAGGGCATGTTCATGCGGAACGCACAGGCATATCCCGTCCGGGGCCCCCTTCCGTCAGATCACCCCCGCAGCCGCCAGTGCCGCCACATACCCGAACGTCATCGCCGGGCCGATCGTCGAGCCGGCGCCCGCGTAACTGTGGCCCATGACGGCGGCACTGGCGTTGCCTGCGGCGTACAGGCCGGGGATCGCCGTACCGTCGGCCCGCAGTACCCGCGCCCGGGCGTCGGTCCGTAGGCCGCCCTTGGTGCCGAGGTCGCCGGGGACGATCCGGAAGGCGTAGTACGGGGGCAGCCACAGCGGGGCCAGGCAGGAGTTCGGGAGGACGGCCGGGTCCGTGTAGTAGTGGTCGTACGCGCTGTCGCCGCGCCCGAAGTCGGTGTCGTCGCCGTTCAGGGCAAGGGAGTTGAAGCGGCTGACGGTCGTACGGAGGGCGGCGGCCGGAACGCCGATGGCGGTCGCGAGAGCGTCGACCGTCCACGCCTTGTACACGGCACCGGAGTTGTACCACTCGGCCGGGAGTACGAAGGTCGGGGTGACGTCCTTGAAGAGGTAGCGGTTGCGGTAGTTCTGGTCGACGATCAGCCAGGCCGGGATGTCCGGGTCGGCGGCGTTCCGCTCGTACATGGTGTGGACGACGTCGCTGTAGGGCCCGGCCTCGTTGACGAAGCGGGAGCCCGCCGCGTTGACCAACAGGCCGCCGGGGAGGGTGCGTTCGGCCAGGCAGAAGTACGGCTCGTCGAGGAACGGGATCGCCGGGCCCCACCAGGCGTCGTCCATCAGGGCGAGGGAACCGCCGGCGCGCTCACCCGCCCGGATTCCGTCCCCGGTGTTCTCCTTCGCGCCGACCGTCCACTCCGTGCCGATGGGCTGCTGCTGGTACTGGGCACGCATCGCCGCGTTGTGTTCGAAGCCGCCCGAGCCGACGATCACGCCGCGCCGGGCACGGAGGAGACCGGCGGTGCCGCCCCGGGTGACGACGGCTCCGGTGACCGCTCCGGACTCCAAGTAGAGGTCGGTGAGCGGGGTGTTGAGCCAGACGGGCACCCCTGCCGACGCCAGCCCCGCGCGGAGTCCGCCCGCGAGGGCCTGGCCCATGGTGAGCGGGGTCTGCCCCTTGAGGGCCGCCTTCGTGCCGCGCGCCAGGCACTCCACGGCGACGGCCGTGCCCTTCGCGTTCACGGCGGCCAGGGCCAGCCACTTGTAGTCGGCGCTGAAGACGACCATGCCCGAAGGGACCGCGAGATAGGGCGGGTTGAGGTGGGCGAGCTCGGCGCCGAGGACGTTCCCGTCGAGCTGATCAGGCTCTATGGAACGCCCGTTGGGCAGCCCGCCGGGCAACTCCGGGTAGTAGTCGCTGTATCCCTCCATCCAGCGGAAGCGGAGCGGACTGTTCGCCATGACGAAGGAGAGCATGGCGGGCCCGTGGGCGAGGAAGGCCTGCTGACGCGCGGCGGGGACATCCGGCCCGACGACCGCCGCGAGATAGGCGGCGGCCTTGGCGGGGGTGTCCGGCACCCCGGCCGCCAGGATCACGGGGTTGTTCGGGATCCAGATCCCGGCACCGGAACGGGCGGCCGACCCGCCGAAGGTGGGCGCCTTCTCGACGACAACGCAGGTCAACCCCTGCTTGGCG
The DNA here is from genome assembly GCF_045040105.1 of Streptomyces sp. NBC_01390. Lineage (NCBI taxonomy): Bacteria > Bacillati > Actinomycetota > Actinomycetes > Kitasatosporales > Streptomycetaceae > Streptomyces > Streptomyces sp. NBC_01390. The sequence goes on from NZ_CP109551.1 coordinate 5,133,383, forward strand.
GCGGTCAGCGCGGCGGTCATCCCGGCGGCCCCCGCTCCGACGACCACGACGTCGTACGTCCCGAGGAGGGGCGGCGCCGCTGCCTCGGCCGTGCCACCTGCCGCGACCGTGACACCCGCCGCGACACCGGCGGCAGCGGCGGCTCCGGCCAACACGCCTCGCCTGGAAGGGAGTTCGGTACGTCTCTTTGAGTCCGTTTCTGGGTTCATGGGGCGGGAATGTCGTACTTGGGTCTTGTGAAGTCAAGAAGCATGCCCGGGCGAAACCTGGTAGGTCTGCGGACATGGAGTTTCTCTGCTACCACCGTGACCGCCCCGATTCCGGGGCCTTGCGCGACGAACTGCTCGAAGACCACTGGTCGTACATGGACGGGTACGCCAAGGAGATGATCGCCCGCGGCCCGACCCTCACCGACGACCGCGAGACAGCCACCGGCAGCGTGCACATCCTCGACCTGCCGGATCCGGCCACCGCCCGCGCGTTCGCCTTCGACGAGCCGGGCTACCAGGCGGGCGTCTACCGGGACGTGATGCTCCGCCGCTGGCGCAACACGCTGGGCCGCACGATGTGGGAGTTCCCGGGCGGCCCGACGGAGGGCGACCGATACCTGGTGATCGGCCTCGGACACCGCGTCGACGCAGGCGAGGCGATCGACCTCGCCCTGCCGGCGCGAGTCGACCTGGGCGACCTGATCGCCTACGGCCCGCTGCTCGCCGACGACGGCGACACCTGGCTGGGCACGGCGGCACTCCTGCGGGCAGCGGACCGGGACGCGGCACGCGCCGTCCTCACGACCCCCGAGCGGTACGCGGACATCGAGGTGCACAACTGGCAGTTCGGCGGGCGGTCGTGAGCGGGCGCCTCGCACAGCCGGCCCACCGTACGCCACCGGTGGGCTGATCGAGCGGTCACAGTCGTGCGGCCGTACGGATCAGCCCGGCGAGGGAGAGGGAGCGGCTGTGCGCGGGCCAGACGATGTGGGTGACGACGGGAGGCGCGTCGGTCAGGGGCACGGCGGCGTGCTCGCCCCACAGCCAGGCGCGGGCGGATTCGGGGAAGGCGGCCATCGTGCGGCCGAGGGCGATCAACTGGGCCAGCTGCGTCTGGTCGCGGATCTCGGGGCCCGGGCCGGGTGGGTAGGTGCCGTGGCGAGGCCAACGGGCATGCGGGAGGTCGGGGACGTCACTGATGTCGGCCATGGTCAGAGTCCTGCGCGCGGCAAGGGGGTGTCCGGCGGGCAGGATCGCGATCTGCCCCTCGGACATCAGCACCTCGCTGTCGAACCCGGCAAGGGAGTTGTACGGCGTGTGCATGAGCGCCACATCGGCACGGCCGTCGCGCAGCAGTTCCTCCTGCTCACAGAAGCCGCACGGCAGCACCTCGACCTCGGCGGCATCCGGCTCGGCCGCGTAGGCATCGAGAAGCTTCTGCAGCAGTTCGTGGGCCGCGGCGGCCTTCACCGCCAGCACCAGACGCTCACGAGACCCTCCGGGGCCGTCGGCGCCACCGGCACGACGGGCGCGGCGAGCCGCGGCGGCGGTCGCGTCGAGCGCCGCGCGGCCCTCGTGCAACAGCACCTCTCCGGCGCCGGTCAGCGAGACTCCGCGGCGGTTACGGTCCAACAGGCAGACGCCGAGGCGCCGTTCGAGCTGCTGGATCGCCCTGGAGAGCGGCGGTTGGGCCATGCCCAGGCGCTCGGCGGCACGACCGAAGTGCTGCTCCTCGGCGACGGCGACGAAGTACCTCAGTTCGCGGGTCTCCAAGCTGTCCACGGTCACAGAGTACGCCCGTGATACTCACCGGGTATCACAGGCCACCGTATCGGTGTTGGATGCGCCGCCGGTCGGCGAGCGAGCATCAACGGCATGAGTGAAAAGAAGATCGCGCTGATCACCGGCGCGAACAAGGGAATCGGGTACGAGATCGCGAGCGGGCTGGGCGCCCTCGGCTACCGGGTGGCCGTGGGAGCCCGCGACGAGGCGCGGTGCGCGACCGCTGTCGAGAAGCTGCGCGCCGGAGGAGTGGACGCCTTCGGGGTCCCGCTGGACGTGACCGGCGACCGGAGCGTCACCGAGGCCGCGGAACTGGTCGAACGGCAGGCCGGACGCCTGGACGTCCTGGTCAACAACGCGGGCATCTCCGGAGAGACGGGGCCGGGTTGGGAACAGGACCCGACCGCCCTCGACCTCGACATGGTCCGTACCGTCCTGGAGACCAACGTCCTCGGTGTCATCCGGGTGACCAACGCGATGCTGCCGCTGCTGCGGCGCTCGGCGTCTCCACGCATCGTCAACGTCTCCAGCTCCGTCGGCTCCCTGACCCGGCAGGCGGACCCGGACATCCAGATCGGCCCCGTCATGGCGGCCTACGCCCCGTCGAAGTCGTACCTCAACGCCGTCACCGTGCAGTACGCCCGGCAGTTCACCGGGACGAACATCCTGATCAACGCCGCCTGTCCGGGCCTGGTCGCGACCGACTTCAACGGCTTCTACGGACCCCGCACTCCCGAGCAGGGCGCGGCCACACCGATCCGGCTCGCCACACTGCCCGACGACGGCCCCACGGGTGCGTTCTTCGAGGACGACGGCGTCGTCCCCTGGTGACCCTGGTGACCCGTCCCGGCCTGTCCCGACTCACCTGTCCTTGAGGGGCAGTTCCGCCCACACCGTCTTGCCGACGTCCCGTTCCGCCACGCCCCAGGTGCGGGCGAGCACCGACACGATGATCAGGCCCCGGCCGCCCTCGTCGACCTCCCATCTGGGCACCATGCGCAGTCGCCGGTCACCTCGCGTATCGCTCACCTCGATACGCAGGGTGGCCTCCGGGAGCAGCAGCAGGCGGAGTTCGAAGTCCCGTCCCGGTACGCGGCCGTGCGTGACGGCGTTCGCTGCGAGTTCGGCGACGACGTGCTGCGCGGCGTCGTTCGCGTCGCTGTCGTGCGGGTATCCCCACTCGGCGAGTTGCTGAGCGGTGAGGCGTCTGGCGAGGCGGGCGCCGCGCGGGGTGCAGCTGAGGCGCTGGGTCAGTTCGTCGGTGGGGGCGGGGAGGGGGGTGGAGATTTGTGAGTTCACGTCACTGAGCGTGGCCGGTTCGCCCTACCCTGACCAGGGGCGACGGTGGACTCCGGGTATCCGTACGGATGCGGTGAGTCAGGGGTACGGATTGTCGGCCGTGACCACGACGAGGTGAGGGCGGTGGCGTACGTGACCGAGGATGCCGAGCGGAAGCCGGAGACTCCGGCGGAGGAAGAGGGTACGACGGGGTTGTTCACGGCGCTGGGCAAGATGCTCAAGCGTCTGCGGGAACGGGCTGGACTGACGCAGAAGCAGTTCGGGGAGATCGTGGGGTACGGGCCGGACGCCATCTCCGCGATGGAGCGGGGGGTGCGGATCACGAGGCCCGAGTTGCTTCTGAACGCGGACGAAATCCTCAACGCGGGTGGATTGTTGACTGACGCGATTCCTGAGGTCGAGGAGGCGATGAAGAGAGCGCGGACGCGTCATCCCGAGTGGTATCGGAGCCACGCCGAGATGGAGAAGACGGCGATCGAGCTGCACTTCTACGCCAATCAAGGCGTACCTGGCCTCTTGCAGACCGAGGGCTACGCGCGAGCCGTGTTCCGCAACCGGCGTCCATTTCTGAGCGAGGAGACCATCGAGAGGAGGGTGACCGACAGGCTCGACAGGCAACAGGTCTTCGACCGGTGGCCGCCGCCCGCCGTGAGTTACGTACTCGAAGAGGTCATGCTGGACCGGCCGATCGGTGGGCGAGCCATCTTCAAGGACCAGTTGCTGAATCTGTTGCGCGTGGGCAGCATGCGCAACGTGGAGATCCAGGTGATGTCCACCCACCGGGAGGAACACCCCAACCTGGACAGCGCGTTCAACCTGGTGACCCCCAAGAGTCGCGGACAGGTCGCGTACACCGAGGCGCAGGGCCACCCCCGCCTGATCACCGAACAGGAGGAGGTCAGGATGATTGCCGACCGCTATGGGATCATGCGAGCGATGGCGCTTTCGCCCCGAGATTCCCGGTCGTTGATCGAAAAGAAGCTGGAGGAGCTATGAGCAGCGAGGTACTCAACTGGTTCAAGTCCAGCTACAGCAGCGGCGAGGGCGGCGAATGCCTGGAAGCCGCCTACACCTGGCGCAAGTCCAGCCACAGCGGCGGCGAGGGCGGCGAATGTGTCGAGGTCGCCACCTGCGCCCACGCCATCCACCTCCGTGACTCCAAGAACCCCACCGGAGGGCACCTCACCCTCTCCCCCACCACGTGGGCCACCTTCCTCCGTCAGGCCGTTGTGTAACAGCCCTGCTGCACACCCGGCCGGGGCCGATTCGCCGGGACCCCTCCCGGTGATGATCCGGACATGACCACGATCACCCGCGCCACCACAACGGCGGCGCTCTGCGCGGCGGTACTGCTGACCGGTACCGCCTGCACCAGCGGCAGCGGCGACGCCCCGAAGACCTCGGCCAAGAAGTCCGCCCCCGCCAAGCCCGTCCACACCGCCGACGACGACGCCGTTCAGGTCGTCGCCGGCGAGACCGTCACCAAGGCTCCGAAGATCGAGCGAAAGACCATCGCCTCGTTCGCCAACGGGCAGTTCGGGCGTGCCATCCCCTTCAAGGGCGGCCTCCGTAAGGGAACCCTCGGGATCGCCCTCAACTGCGAGGGCAAGGGCACGGTGAAGGTCGAGGTCTCCTACCGCGCCTGGACCTTCACCGAGGAATGCGTGCCCGGCAAGGTCGCCAGCATCTACAACGAGACCGAGGTCAGCGAAGCGCACCCGGACGCCTACCTCCAGGTCACCGGCACCTCCGGCGTGCGTTGGTCGGTCTCCGCCGGGCAGTGACCAACCCCCCGCAAACCCGCTAGGGGGCCGCTCAGCTCAGCGAGGGAGCATGGGGATAGGCCGCCGACCGGTGCTGGAAGGACAGGATCTTCGGGTTCTGGATGACGCCGTCCCGGATCTCGACGGCCTTGCGGACCGTGACGTCGGCGTCCCAGGCCGCCGGGCCCCTCATGACCTTGCGCAGGTAGGGCAGGAGCGCCTCGCTGATCTCCCACGTGGCGGAGTTCCACAGGTGGGACGGGCTGTGGTCGACCGCGTAGTAGTGGCAGCCCGGTCCCACGGTGTGCATGGGCGCGACAAAGGTGCTCGGGTGGGCCCACTCGAAGCCCATGCCCTCGTCGCAGGAGACGTCGACGAAGAAGGTCCCCGGCCGGAACAGGGCGAGTTCCTCGTCGGTGACGAACGTGAGTGGCGCGTCGGTGTCCTGCAGGACGCAGTTGACGATGACGTCGAACCCGGCCAGGTACTCGGCCAGCGGCACGGGACCGGCCGGGGTGGCGGCCTGCAGGCGTGACGGGTCGTCCTCCTGCTCCTCGAAGTGGGCCATCACCACCGAGGGCATCGGCGAGGCCACCGCCGCCGCAGCGCGCTGGGTGAGCACAGTGACGTCGGTGACTCCCATCGCGCCCAGGCCCGTGACCGCTCCGCGCGCCGTGGCACCGAAGCTGATGACCACCGCGCGCAGGCGGCGGCCGTAGTGGCCGGTCAGGCCGCCGAGCTGGAGGGCGTGCAGGACAGAGCAGTAGCCGGCCAGCTCGTTGTTCTTGTGGAACACGTGGACGCTGAAGGCGCCCGTCGAGGTCCAGTGGTTCATGGCTTCCCAGGCGACCAGGGTCAGCCGTCGGTCGATGGCGAGCTGGGTCATCTTCTCGTCCTGCACGCAGTGCGGCCACCCCCACAGCACCTGGCCCTCGCGCAGCTCGGCGACGTCCTCGTGCGTGGGCTTGGGCAGCAGCATGACGTCGCACTCGGCCAGGAGCTGCTCGCGGGTGCGCAGCCCGGCCACCAGGGGGCTCAGCGCGTCGTCGGCGATGCCGAACCGCTCGCCGTAGCCCTGTTCGAGGAAGATCTTGTCGCGCAGGTCCTGGGCGATCCGGTCGAGGTGGCTGGGGTGCAGCGGCAGACGGAACTCGTTCTCCTTGTGCGAGGAGGCGAGTACTCCGAGAGTCATCAGGCTCATGTGGGGCGGCTCATTTCCGACCGGACGCGAGGCGATCCGGCATTGCCGTTCCCCGAGGGCGACGCCGAAACGGATGACGGCGTGCGAAGTGCGCTCGGTATCGCAACCGTACTCCGGTCCAGGCCAGCGGGGCGCCCGCCGCTCGTTTGAGCTCGAAGGATCGGGATCGGTGCCTTCAGCGACCCAGCGTCGCCTCTACGTCCTCCCACGCCCGTCCGCTCAGCAGTGGCCGGAAGCCGCTGAACAGGGCGAGCAGGTCCGGGCCCCACTGGTCGCGGAACACCGGGCTCACGCGGGCCAGGTCGAGTTCGTTCGCGGCCGTCAGCTCGGCGAGGTCCTCGCGCCGGCTCCGGTTCACGGCTCGGGCGCCGCCGGTGAAGCGGTCGTAGAACGGCGTGTTCGGGCGGGCCAGGCCCGGATAGGTGGCCTTGCGGTCCATGGCGGCGTAGACGTGGACGATCTCCTCCGCCTCCGGGCCGATCACCCTCGCCAGCTCGACGCGGCGGTCGAGGGAGAGCAGGGCGGTGGGGAAGCCGTCCGTGCCGTAGGCGGCGTGGCAGAGGCCCGCCAGGCGGAGGGCCGGCCGGGCCTCCCAGGCGGCGAGCAGTCGGTAGACCCGGCAGAGGTGGGCGAGCAGGGTGCCGCCGGGGTGCCCTATCTGTTCGGCGCCCAACTGCCGTAGAAACCCCACGGTTTGGGCTGCCGTGGACGTGACGACAGCGGGAGGAGAAGAAGTTGAGGGGGAGGGAGGAGAGGGAAGGGAAGCGGACATGGGGGTGGCGTCCTCTCGGTGCGCGAAAGGTCGGCACCCGTCCGCTCCCCACCCCTTGGTCCGGACCCCGGCGGGGGCGCGGGACGGGTTGCCGCCTGGGCCCTGTCCAGAGCGTGACGTACTCGCCCGCAACCAGTCAATCCTAAGGTTCTGTCATCAACTCCAAGTGTTTGCTTGGGTGTTAGCTTGGGTGTTGTGACCCTGGATGACCTGCGTGTGTTCGTCGCCGTGTGCCGGGCCGGGAGCCTGAGCGCGGTCGCCCGTGACCTCGCGTGTACACAGTCGGCGGTGAGTCAGCATGTGAAGCGGCTGGAGCGGGAGACGGGCGTCGCCCTGCTGGAGCGGCATGCTCGGGGAGTCGTACCGACCGAGGCCGGACGGGTGTTGCAGACCGCCGCCTCGCAGGGCATAGCCGGGCTGGACCTCGCTCTGCGACAGCTCAAGGAGCTCGTCGACGGCGAGAGCGGGTCCGTGCGGGTCGCCACCGGCGCCACCACTGTGCGGCACTTCATGGCTGACGCGGTGGTGGCCTTTCGGCGTCAACACCCCAAGGTGAGCCTGGAGTTCCGTACGGAGAACTCCAGCCGGGGATGTTTCGCCGCGCTTGCCGACAGTGAGCTGGACCTCGCGTGGGTCACCATCGGGGCGCCGGTGCGGGGTATCGAGCAGCGGGTGGTGATGGAGTTGCCGTGGGTGCTGGCTGTGGGTGCCGGTGAGGCTCTCGCCCGGCGGGCCTACGCCGAGGTCGACGATCTGCGCGACCTGCGGCTGATACGGCTGCCGCCCAACTCCACTTCTGCCGCCCGGCTGGACGCGGCGTTCGCGGAGGTGGGGGTGCGGCCGGTGTTCGACACGAGTGTCGCCGACTGGGATACGGCTTTGCTGCTGGCCGAGTTGGGGCTCGGGGCCGCCATCGTCCCTGCTGTGCCTGACCTGGCGGTGCCGGGTTCCGGCGGGCCGGTGCGGCTTGTTCCGTTGCCCGCGCTTCGGCCGTTGGCGGTGGGGTGGGCTGTGCGGAGGTGGGATGCGCTCAGTCCGGCTGCCCGGGCTTTTGCGGATACCGTCGCTGAGAGTTGCGGCAGGTAGGCACGTAGGTAGGTTGTTCGTCGGCTGCGGGCCGTGGGGGCTTGTCGCGCAGTTCCCCGCGCCCCTGTCGGGGCGCTTGTCAGCGCCCGTCAGCGCTCGTACAGTCCCTCCACCTCCTCCGCGAAGTCCCGCATGACCTCGAAGCGGCGCAGCTTCATCGACGGCGTCAGATGACCCGCCTCCTCCGTGAAGTCGACGGGGAGGATGGTGAAGCGGCGGATCGACTCCGGGCGGGAGACGAGTTTGTTGGCCTCCTCCACCGCGCGTTGGATGACGGCCCTCAAGTCGGCGTCGTCCATGAGGAGTTCGACCGGTACCGGGTGCTTGCCCTGCATCTGGCGCCAGTGGGTGAGGCCGGGGGCGTCGAGGGTGATCAGGGCCGAGATGTAGGGGCGGCCGTCGCCCAGGACCATCGCCTGGGAGATCAGGGGGTGGGCCCGCAGCCAGTTCTCCATGGGCGCCGGGGCCACGCTCTTGCCGCCGGCCGTGATCAGGATCTCCTTCTTGCGGCCGGTGATCGTCAGATAGCCCTCTTCGTCGAGGGAGCCGATGTCGCCCGTCGCGAGCCAGCCCTCCGGTGCCGCCGGGACGACGCCGCCCGCGCTCGGATCCCAGTAGCCGCGCAGGATCTGCTCACCGGACAGCTCCACCTCACCGTCGGCGGCGATCCGGACCCGGGTGCCGGGCAGGGGCCAACCCACCGTGCCCACACGGGGTTTGAGCGGTGGCGTGACCGTGGCCGCGCCGGTGGACTCGGTCAGGCCGTATCCCTCGTAGATCTCGATGCCCGCCCCGGCGAAGAAGCCTGCCAGCGGGCGGCCGAGCGGGGAGCCGCCGCAGATCATGTAACGGACCCTGCCGCCCATGGCGTTGCGGATACGGCGGTAGACGAGCGGGTCGTAGAAGGCGCGTGCGGTGCGCAGTGAGCGGCTCGGGCCGTTGCCGATGCCGTGCCGCTGGTCCTCCACCGCTTCGCTGAAGCGGCGGGCCACGCTCACCGCGCGGTCGAAGGACGAGACCCGTTTGCCCGTCTCGGCCTTCGCGCGGGCCGTGTTGAAGACCTTCTCCAGCATGTACGGGATGGCGAGCAGACAGGTGGGCTGGAAGGCCGCCAGGTCCCCCAGCAGGTCTTCCGACCTGAGGCTCGGGGCGTGGCCGAGGCGCACGCCGGCCCGTATGCAGGCGATGGCCACCATCCGGCCGAAGACGTGCGACATCGGCAGGAACAGCAGCACCGACGCCTCCTCCTTCGTCCGTTCCCGGAAGACGGGGTAGAGGAGTTCGATGGCGTTGTCGACCTCGGCGAAGAAGTTGCCGTGCGTGAGCGCGCAGCCCTTCGGGCGGCCGGTGGTGCCCGAGGTGTAGATGAGCGTGGCGAGGGTGTCCGGCCCCAACACCCCACGGCGTACGGCGACTTCCTGGTCCGGTACGTCCTTGCCGAGCTCCGCGAGCCGCTCCACGTGGCCCTTCTCGAAGACCCACATGTGCTTGAGGTCGGGGATGCGGTCGCGTTCCGGGCCGAGGGCGGAGGCCTGGGCGATCGTCTCGGCGGCGAGGGCCACGGCGCCGGAGTCCTGGAGGATCCAGCGGGTCTGGAAGGCGGAGGACGTCGGATAGATGGGTACGGTCACCAGTCCCGCCGCCCACGCGGCGAAGTCCATGAGCGTCCACTCGTACGTCGTCCGCGCCATGATGGCCAGCCGGTCGCCGGGCAACAGGCCCTCGGCTATCAGCCCCTTGGCCAGCGCGAGGACCTGCGCGGCGAACTCGGCCGCCGTGACGTCCTCCCAACTGCCGTCCGGCGTACGGCGGCTGAGGGCCTTCACCTCGGGGTCCTCGTTCGCGTTGTCGAAGGGAAGGTCCGCGAGCGAGCCGTACGTCACGGGCGTGACGAACGCCGGTACGGACACCTCCCGCACGGCTCCGTCCAGTCGCCGGATCTCGGGCTCCACCAGCAGGGGTTCGCCGTCGTAGCCGACGGCGGTCACGATCTGCGGCGAGGTCGGGGAGGACGGGAACGACGAGGACACGAGCGGCTCCTGTGACGTGCGGCGGCCTTCCGGCGTGTACACCTCTGACGGTGTTCACCACAGATGTACGACTTCGGCGGTGCCGCTGTTCAGAAACCGGATCGTACGGCTCGCACGTGTGGGGGTCGTGCGGGTTCCGGGGCGGTGGAGCGGCGGGGATGTGCAAGCTCAGGTGTCACACAGGTTACCGATGGGTCATCTTGCCCTGTCCTGAGCGTTTTTCACGTTAGCACCGGCCCCATGCGCCTTCCCAGCCCTTCTTCACACTTTCGTCCAGGGGTGATCCAGGACTTACCTCCGGTAACCTGACTCTAGGGTAAGTAAGGTATCGAGGTGGGAGTTGACCATGCCCGACCGCGCGCTTCGCACCCTCGACCGGTCTCCGGCCCTGGCACCCCTGCTCGCCCGGGGCGCCTTCGCGTCCCCTTTCAAGAAGGCCGCACTCAACCGACCCCGCCCCGCCGACACCCTCCCGGGAACCCGCCTCGTCCTGCCCGGCGTACGCATCGATCTCGCCCGCCTCGCCGCCTACGAACGGGTCTGCGGGTTCCCCGTCGGCGACGACGCCCTCCCCGTCACCTATCCGCACGTCCTCGGCTTCCCGCTGGCCATGCTCCTGATGACCGAGAGCAGCTTCCCGCTCCCGCTGCTCGGGCTGGTCCACACCTCGGTGGAGATCGTCCACCGACGCCCGCTCGCCGCCACCGGCACCTACGAACTCTCGGTGTACGTCGATGAGTTGACGCCCCACCGGCGCGGCACCGAAGCGTCTGTGCGGACGGAGGTACGGGAGGGTGAGGGTGAGCTTGAGAGTGGGGGCGAGGAACCGGTGTGGGAGTCGCGGAGCACCTATCTGGCCCGGCATCCGGTGCCGCACCGGAGTGACGCGCCCGGCGCCGGTGCACGGGGCGGCGGCGACGAGCCCGAGGCGCCGGCGCTGCCCCTGGTCACCCGGTGGCGGCTCGGCGAGGACATCGGCCGGCGGTACGCCGCCACCTCCGGCGACCGCAACCCCATCCACCTGCACGCCCTCGCCGCCCGCCTCTTCGGCTTCCGGCGCGCGATAGCCCACGGCATGTGGACCGCCGCCCGCTGCCTCGCCGCCCACGGCACCCCCGAATCGGCCCTGGTCCGCACCGACTTCAGGGCGCCGGTACTGCTGCCGGGCACGGTGGAGTACGGGGCGGACGGCTTCGGGAGCTTCGAACTGCGGGGCGGGGGACGCGTACACCTACGGGGTGAGGTGCGGAGCGCTCCGCTCAAGGGGCCGTGAGGGGGGTGGGGTGTTGGGGTTGTCGGGTCGCTGCTGCGCCGTTGTGGCTCGTCGCGCAGTTCCCCGCGCCCCTGGAGGGGCCTGCGGCCCTCTTCAGGCTTCGGGGTCCGGTGGGGGGGACCAAGGGCGGCCCGCCATCATGCTGTCCAGGCCTGCCCAGGCGAAGTTCATCAGGGTTGTCGCCGCCTGTCTCGCGGTGACGCCCGGGGTGGTGTTCGCCCAGGCCGCGAGGGACTCGGCGGCGCCGACCAGGGCCACGGCGAGGCCGGCGACCTCCCGCTCGGGCAGCGAGGGGTCGGAGTGGACCTCTCGGGCGGCGACCACGATCAGCTGCGTGACGAACGCTACGAGCTCCTCGCGCATCGCCGCGACCTCGGTCGCGAACGGCTCGCCGTGCGTGCGGGCCTGGAGGTGCAGTACCGACCAGCCGTCCGGGTTCTGGGCGGTGTGCGTGAAGAACGCGCGCAGGCCGTCCCAGAGCTGGCGGTCGGCCGGCAGCGCCGGTTCGACGCCGGCGCGCACCGCCGCGGTGAGCGAACTGGCCTCGCGCCGGATACAGGCGGTGAAGAGATCTTCCTTCGAGTTCAGGTACAGATAGACCAACGGCTTGGAGACACCGGCGAGTTCGGCGATCTCGTCCATCGACGCGGCCATGTAGCCGCGCTGACCGAAGGTCCGTACGGCGGCGTCCAGCATCTGCTGCTCACGGACGGCGCGCGGCATCCGCTTGTTCTTCACAGCACCCATGAGGGCAAGGGTAGTTGCGCGGGCCGGTGCGGGAGCCTGTGGGCCGTCGGTCAGGAGGGCTGGCTCTGGGCCTGCGCCTGCTCCTGTGCCTGCGTGCGGGCAGCCGCCTCGTCGATCGCCTCGTCCTCCTGGCTGCGGTTCGCGTCCAGGTTGGCCTTGACGCGGTCGACCCGCTCGACGATCTGCACCGACGCTCGGTCCCGCTCCTTGCGGAGCACCACGAAGCTGATCGGGGCGGAGATCACCAGGGAGAGCAGGATGATCCACATGCCGTTGGAGCCGCCCAGGCCGCGCGGGGCGATACCCGAGTAGACGGCGCCCCAGACGACCAGCAGGCAGGCCACCAAGATCCCGAGGCGCATCAGCGTGTAGCGGAGCATCTCAATCCACTCTTCCGGTTCCAAAAAGGGGCACCGTCCAGTGAAGCACGGCGAGGTCCCGATCTTGCACGGGGGTCCAGGGCCTCACAGCAGGGGCTCACAGCAGGGGCAGCAGCATGATGACGTCGTCGCGGTCGTCGCCGGGCGCGACCCGTATCGCGCCGGGTATGCGGCCGACCTCCTTGTAGCCGCAGGAGCCGTAGAAACGCTCCAGGCCGAGGCCGCCTCGGCAGGTGAGGCGGATCGCCTCCATGCCCTCGACGGTGCGGGCCGCGTCGGCCGCCGCCGCCAGCAGGGTGCGGCCGTAGCCCTTCCCCTGATGGCGGGGGTGCACCATCACGGTGTACAGCCACACCCAGTGGGTCATGAGCCGGTGGCTGTTGAAGCCGAGAAAGACGCTCGCGGCGACCCGCCCGTCCTCGTCGTGCCCGACCAGCAGCCGGGTACGCCCACCCGCCATCGCCGCGAAGTGCTTCACCAACTCGGGCCGAACCGTCTCCCTCTCCACCGGAGCGACGAACCCGACGGCACCACCCGCATTGGAGACGTCCGTCCACAGATCGAGAAGCCCGTCACGGAGATCGGGGGTGACTGCGGGATCAAGAGTGAAGGTAAGGGACACCTGGGCATCGTAAGCCTTACCCATGGATGCCGGGTGGGGACCTGGCACACAGGGCGGCACAGGCGGCACACCTACGTCGTGTCCAGGGCTTCGACCTCTGACAGGCCCAGCGGCTCCAGCAGGGGGACGAGTCTCGCCAAGTACCAGCCCAGGTCGCAGAAGCAGGAGGAACCGGGCAGGAGCCGGGGATGGACAGCGATCACGAACGAGACCGAGGTCCGTCCCGGGTGGAACAGGAGATCACCGCCGTGGGGGCCTCCGGGCAGAAGCAGGGTCATGCCGACAACCCTGTCCTCCCACCGCTTGTCCGCCAGCCGGGAGATCACGTCGTCCACGTCGGAGGCGGCCGCCGACCGCCACTCGAACATGCCGTCCTCGTCGATGAGGTACGACACCTCGTCATCCGGCGGCGTACGGAGCCCGCCGGCCAGCAGACCGCGCAGCACGTCCGCGACCGAGATCGGCTCGCCGAAAGAGAAGCCGACGTCCACGGTCCTGGACAGGAGTCCGTCCTCTCGCGCCCAGGCGGGCGACGGTGATCCCCGTCGCCCGACCGAGGTCCGGGCCCGGCGGCCGCGAGCTGTGCGGTCTCCGGGCACTGATGTCCGTCAGGCCTTCACACCCGCATCGGCTGCGGCGACTCGCGTCGGGCCGGGTCCGGGCCGTCGTACTCGCGGATGATCTCGTAGCGCGTGTTGCGCTCGACCGGGCGGAAGCCGGCGTCCCGGATCAGGTCGAGGAGGTCCTCGCGGGTGAGTTTGTTGGGGGTGCCGTAGTTGTCGGCGTCGTGGGTGATCTTGTACTCGACGACCGAGCCGTCCATGTCGTCGGCGCCGTGCTGGAGGGCCAGCTGGGCGGTCTGGACGCCGTGCATGACCCAGAAGACCTTGACGTGCGGGACGTTGTCGAAGAGCAGCCGGGAGACCGCGAAGGTCTTCAGGGCCTCGGCGCCGGTCGCCATCTGGGTGCGTGCCTGGAGGCGGTTCCTGACCTTGCCGTCCTTCATGTCGACGAAGTCGTGCTGGTAGCGCAGCGGGATGAAGACCTGGAAGCCGTTCGTCTCGTCCTGGAGTTCACGCAGGCGCAGGACGTGGTCCACCCGGTGCCGGGGCTCCTCGATGTGGCCGTACAGCATCGTGCACGGGGTCTTGAGACCCTTCTCGTGCGCGAGGCGGTGGATGCGCGACCAGTCCTCCCAGTGCGTCCGGTGGTCGACGATGTGCTCGCGGACCTCCCAGTCGAAGATCTCGGCGCCACCACCGGTCAGCGACTCAAGGCCCGCGTCGATCAGCTCGTCGAGGATCTCGGACGCCGACAGACCGCTGATCGTCTCGAAGTGGTGGATCTCCGTCGCCGTGAACGCCTTGAGGGAGACGCTCGGGAGGGCGGCCTTCAACTCCCGCAGGGAGCGCGGGTAGTAGCGCCACGGGAGGCTCGGGTGCAGGCCGTTGACGATGTGCAGCTCGGTGAGGTTCTCGCCCTCCATCGACTTGGCGAGCTTCACCGCCTCCTCAATGCGCATCGTGTACGCGTCCTTCTCGCCCGGCTTGCGCTGGAACGAGCAGTAGGCACAGGAGGCCGTGCAGACGTTCGTCATGTTGAGGTGCCGGTTGACGTTGAAGTGCACGACGTCGCCGTTCTTACGGGTCCGCACCTCGTGCGCCAGCCCGCCCAGCCACGCCAGGTCGTCCGACTCGTACAGCGCGATGCCGTCCTCGCGGGTCAGCCGCTCACCGGCCCTGACCTTCTCCTCCAGCTCGCGCTTGAGCCCGACGTCCATGCTCATCCCTCTCCCAGACCGACTTCGTACAACTTTGTAAACCGTACGCCCCCGCCCCTACTGCTCCTCCGGCAGCTCACCGACCCTGTTCTCCCACTTCGTGGAGAGCACGATGGTCGTACGGGTCCTGGAGACGCCCTGGGTCCCGCTGAGCCGCCGGATGGTCTTCTCCAGGCCGTCGACATCGCTCGCCCGCACCTTGAGCATGAACGAGTCGTCGCCCGCGATGAACCAGCAGTCCTCGATCTCGCTGAGGTCCCGCATCCGGCGTGCCACGTCCTCGTGGTCGGCCGCGTCGGAGAGTGAGATGCCGATCAGCGCGATGACTCCCAGGCCGAGCGAGGCGGAGTCGACGGTGGCGCGGTACCCGGTGATGACACCGGCCGCTTCCAGCCGGTTGATGCGGTCGGTGACGCTGGGTCCCGACAGACCGACGAGGCGCCCCAGCTCGGCGTAGGAGGCCCGGCCGTTCTCCCTCAGGGCCTGGATGAGCTGCCTGTCCACGGCGTCCATGCGATCGAGCCTTCCGATGAAGATTGCTGAGAGTCCTGAAGATTGCTGAAGGTGAAGAATGCTGCGGGTGAAGGTTGCTGCGCGTACTGGAGGTTCCTGAAAGTCATGAGTGGTACTGCCAGTTGCTGATACGTACGCCGGGTCAGTCGTTATCAGTACGGGACGTACGGGATGTCCCGGCCGCGCCGCCGAGTTCACCCTTCCAGCGGCGGTACAGCCCGTGCGGGACGCCCGCCGCGTCGAGCACGCGCCCGGCGACGAAGTCCACGAGATCCTGGATGTGGGTGGCGCCGGCGTAGAAGGCGGGCGACGCCGGTACGACGCTCGCGCCGGCGTCGTCCAGGGTCACCAGGTGGCGGAGGGTCTGCCCGTTCAGCGGGGACTCCCGTACGGCGACGACGAGAGCGCGCCGCTCCTTGAGGGTCACGCTGGCCGCCCGCTGCAGCAGGTCCTTGGACAGGCCGAGCGCGACCCCGGCCACGCAGGCCGTCGAGGCGGGCACGATCAGCATCCCCTTGGTGGCGTACGACCCGGAGGAGGGCCCGGCCGCCAGATCCCCGGCACTCCAGTGCCGTACGCCGCTGATGTCCACGTCGAAGGTGCCGGGCTTGCCGTCGGCGCCCCGGGCCAGCCATTCCCGCAGGTCGTCCTGCCAGTGGGCGTCCCGGAAGGAGATCCCCGTCTCGTCGAGCAGCGTGAGCCGGGAGGCCCGGGACACGATCAGGTCGACGCTCTCGCCCGCGTCGAGAAGGCCGCGCAGCACCGTGGCGGCGTAAGGAGTGCCGGAGGCGCCGGACACCCCCACGATCCAAGGCACGCGGGGCGTCTCTCCTGGCTTGAGTGGGTTCACGACACGGAGCTTATCCGGCATCGTGGGGCGGGAACCGGGCGAGGGCGTCCGGGCGTTCCCTGTGGGGGCGACTTGAATCGCCCGTCACGGGCGGGGGCCGGGGGTCTGTCGTGTGGGACAAGTGGAACGCTGCGAGAGCGGGCCGGGCCGGTGCGGGCCGAGGTCCGTCGCGAAGCGACCGGCTCGCGCGTGACGGCGAGGCGTCCGGCGCGCTGTTGTCCGGCAGGGAACGCGCCAGGGCGGCGGCCAAGCTGATGCTCGGCTGGGTGGCGCTGCTGTGGCTGCTGGAGGTCGTCGACGTGGTGAGCGGCCACGCGCTGGACGGCCTCGGCATCACACCCCGTACGGCCTCCGAGCTGGTCGATGTCGTGCCCGCCGCCTTCGTCCACTTCGGCTTCGGCCATGTCGCCGCCAACAGCGTCCCCCTGCTGGTCCTCGGCTTCCTCGCGGCTCTGGGCGGCCTGCGCCGGTTCGCCGCGATCTGCGCGCTGATCATCGTCGCCGACGGGTTGGGGGTCTGGCTCGTGGCGCCCGCGCACAGCAACACGGCGGGTGCCTCCGGTCTGATCTTCGGCCTCTTCGGCTACCTGATCGTGACGGGCTTCGTGGAGCGCCGTCCGTCGGGCATCCTGGTCGGTCTGCTCGTGGCGGCGGTCTGGGGCACCTCGATTCTGACGGGCCTGGCCCCGACTCAGACGGGCATCAGCTGGCAGGGTCACCTTGCGGGGCTGATATCGGGGGTCGGCGCGGCGTTCGTGTTCCGGCGACGACGGGTGCGTCAGGCTGCGCCGCTCATGCCGTAGCGGGGCGCGGCCGGGGGTGTCCTCCGGGGCGAGCCTTCACTCGACCGGCAGACCAGCGGGCCACCGGATCCGGCGGATCCCCGATCATCCGATCGGGTCAGACCGTGAGCCCACGGACGAGCAGGTCGAGCAGAGCGCACCCGAAAAGAGCGATGCCGATGAACCCGTTGACGCTGAAGAACGCCCGGTTCAGTCGCGACAGATCATCGGGTCGCACGATCGTGTGCTCGTACAGGAACGCCCCCGCGACGACCAGCAGCCCCAGCCAGAAGAACGCCCCCGCGTCCGTGGCCAGCGCGTACCAGACCAGCAGGGCTGTCGTCAGGGTGTGGCAGACGCGGGCGCTCCACACCGCCGCCGGGATGCCGAAGCGGGCCGGTACCGACAGCACGCCGGTCTCGCGGTCCGTGTCGACGTCCTGGCAGGCGTAGATCAGGTCGAAGCCGCCGATCCAGATGCCGACCGCCAGCCCCAGGATCACCGCGTCCCAGGACCACTCCCCGGTGATCGCCAGCCAGCCGCCGACCGGGCCCATGGCCTGGGCGAGACCCAGGATGGCCTGGGGGAAGTTCGTGAACCGCTTGCCGTACGGATACACCACCATCGGGATCACCGCGACGGGGGCCAGGGCCAGGCACAGGGGGTTCAGAAGGGCCGCCGAGCCGAGGAAGACGACGACGGCGATCAGGGCGCCGGTCCAGGCGTGCTTGACCGACATCGCGCCGGTGACCAGTTCGCGGTGGGACGTGCGCGGGTTACGGGCGTCGATCTCGCGGTCGATGATCCGGTTGACCGCCATCGCGAAGGTCCGCAGACCGACCATGCAGACGGTGACCAGGAGCAGTCGGCTCCAGTGGATGTTCCCGTCCAGCTGGAACATCGCCGTCAGCGCGGCGATATAGGCGAAGGGCAGTGCGAAGACCGAGTGTTCGATCATCACCAGGCGCAGGAAGGCGCGTGTCCGGCCCGGCTGGGGCATCGCGGCGGCAGAGGCACTCACAGTCCGTACTCCATCCAGCGTCTCCAGCGTCTCTCGACCGGAACACCTCCGCGTCGGCGGAGCAGCCCCGCCGATGACACCGCCGTGCTGCCGCGTCCCATGCTCGTCCCGGACCTCACAGCCCGTACTCCTTCCACCGTCGCGTCACCCGTTCGGCCGTCTCCGGGTCCGAGACCACCATCTCGGGCCAGCCGCCGTCCCGCGTGTACCCCTCCTCGGGCCACTTCCTCGTCGCGTCGATGCCCGCCTTGCCGCCCCAGAACTGCTGGTAGGAGGCGTGGTCGAGGTGGTCGACGGGGCCTTCGACGATGCTCAGGTCGCGGGAGTAGTCCGTGTTGCCGAGGGCCCGCCAGGCGACCTCGTGCAGGTCGTGGACGTCGCAGTCCGAGTCGACGACGACGATCAGCTTGGTCAGGGACATCATGTGGGCGCCCCAGACGGCGTGCATGACCTTCTGCGCGTGCTTGGGGTACTTCTTGTCGATCGAGACGATCGCGCAGTTGTGGAAGCCGCCGGCCTCGGGGAGGTGGTAGTCCACGATGTCCGGAACGATGATCTTGAGGAGGGGGAGGAAGAACCTCTCCGTCGCGCGGCCCAGCGGGCCGTCCTCCGTGGGCGGCCTGCCGACGACGATCGACTGGAGCAGCGGGCGCCGCCGCATCGTCACACAGTCGATCGTGAGCGCCGGGAACGGCTCCTGCGGGGTGTAGAAGCCCGTGTGGTCGCCGAAGGGGCCCTCGGGGAGCATCTCACCGGGCTCCAGCCAGCCCTCCAGCACCACTTCCGCCTGCGCCGGCACCTGCAACGGCACCGTCTCGCAGTCGACCATCTCGATCCGCTTGCCCGCGATGAACCCGGCGAACAGGTATTCGTCGATGTCACCGGGGAGCGGGGCCGTCGACGCGTAGGTGACCGCGGGCGGGCAGCCGAAGGCGATGGCGACCGGGAGTCGTTCGCCCTTCCTGGCCGCCACCTGGTAGTGGTTGCGGCTGTCCTTGTGGATCTGCCAGTGCATCCCGATCGTGCGCTTGTCGTGCCGCTGGAGCCGGTAGAGACCGAGGTTGCGTACGCCGGACTCCGGGTCCTTGGTGTGGGTCAGCCCCAGGTTGAAGAAGGAGCCGCCGTCCTCGGGCCAGGTGAAGAGCGCCGGGAGGCTGTCGAGGTCCACCTCGTCACCCTTGAGGACGACCTCCTGGACCGGCGCGTTGTCCGACTTCACCTTCTTCGGCGGTACGTGGACCATCGATCCGAGCTTGCCGAAGGCCTCGCGCACACCCACGAACCCCTGGGGCAGCTCGGGCTTCAGCAGCCCGCCGATCCGGTCGCTGATGTCCGCGTACGACTTCAGCCCGAGCGACTTGAGCAGCCGCCGGTCGGTGCCGAACACGTTCATGGCCAGCGGCATCGCCGACCCGCGCACGTTCTCGAAGAGCAGCGCGGGCCCGCCTGCCTTCTGCACGCGGTCGACGATCTCCCCGACCTCCAGGTACGGGTCCACCTCGGCCTTGATGCGCTTGAGGTCACCCTCGCGCTCCAGCGCCCTGAGCAGGGAGCGAAGATCGTCGTAAGCCATGCGTTCCAGTATCCGTCACGCACTACCCTGGACTGGTCAGCGGGGGCCGGACGCGACCGTCAGCGCGCCCGGACAGCGACTCAAGGGGATCGAATACATGCTCCGGGTGCTGATGATCCTGGTGCCTCTCGCACTGAGCATCTACGCGTTCATCGACTGCGTCACCACGCAGGAGAAGGACGTCCGCTTCATGCCCAAGCCCGTATGGGCCATCCTCATTCTTCTGTTCCCGCTGGTCGGCTCCGTCTCCTGGCTGATCATCGGCCGCGACCGTGCCACCTCCCAGCGCCTGGGCGGCGCAGGCGGCCAGTGGATCGCCCCGGACGACAACCCGGAGTTCCTCAAGTCCCTCAAGGACGAGAAGAACGAGAAGGGTGACAAGGGTGAGGACTCGGAGCCCGTGGTGGACGACGACACCCATCTGCGGGACTGGGAGGCCGACCTGCGCCGCCGCGAGGAGGAGCTGAAGCGCCGGGAGAGCGGCGAGGACCCCAAGGAGTAACCAGGCCCCAAGGAGTAACCAGGTACGGGGCAGCGCGTAAGGGGTCGCGCGTACGGGGTGGTCGCCTGCCCCCGTACAAGGTGTACGCCGGCGAGCCCCCCGAAGCGGACATCGCGCCCCTGGGCCGGAGCCGGCGCGGACCGGACACTTGCCTCGCATGACGACTGCTTCGGCTGCTTCGGCCGGTACCCCCGTGACCCCGGCCCCTGAGTACGGCGACAAGGTCATCGCCGTGGAGACGGCGGGCTCGGAACCCATTCCGGACGCCGAACGGCACGGCGGCCCGCTCCAGTTGCTGTGGACCTGGGCCTCCCCGAACATCGAGTTCGCGACCGTCTACATCGGCGTGATCTCGGTCCTCTTCTTCGGCCTCGACTTCTGGCAGGCGTCCGCGGCCCTGCTGCTGGGCACCGCGCTCGGTTCGCTGACGCACGGGATCCTCTCGCTGGACGGTCCCCGCTTCGGCGTACCGCAGATGGCGATCGGGCGGTTCGCCTTCGGGTTCCGGGGGAATCTGCTGCCCGCCGGTGTGAACGCCCTTGTCGCGGGCGTCGGTTGGTTCGCGGTCAACAGTGTGAGCGCCGCTTTCGCGTTGAACACGCTGACCGGTCTGCGTCCGCTCCCCTCCCTGCTCCTCGTGGTGGCGGCGGAGATCGTGATCGGCTTCATCGGCCACAACTTCGTACACGCCTTCGAGAAGTACGCGTTCCCGGCGCTGGCCGTCGTCTTCCTGCTGGCCGGCGTGTGGACGTTCAAGGAGGCGCACCTGGGCGCGCCCGGCGCCGGCGGCGGTATCGGCGGCTTCCTGCTCGCCTTCAGCGCGGCTTGGGGGTACACGGCCGGCTGGAACCCGGGGGCCTCCGACTACTCCCGCTACCTTCCGCGTACGGCGAACCGCTTCCGCACCGCGCTCTACCCGGCCGTCGGACTGTTCGTGTCCGTGGCCGTCGTGTCGCTGATCGGCGCGGCCTCGGCGACGATCGTCGCTCCCGAGGGCGCGACCCCGACGGCGGCCTTCACGGGTCATCTCCCGGGCTGGCTCAGCGACCTGGTGCTGCTGGCGATCATCCTGGGCGCGGTCTCGGCGAACGCCCTGAACGTCTACTCCTCCGCGATGTCGGTCACGTCCCTGGGCTTCCGGCTGCCCGTGTGGCTGGGGCGCGGCGCGATCGTGGTGCTGTGCGGGCTCGCGGGTACGGCGGCGGCCTGGTCGTCGCTGGCCGACGCAGGGCAGGCGTACGAGGCGTTTCTGCTGGTGATCGCGTACTGGGTGGGGCCGTGGCTGGGGGTTGTGCTGGTGGAGCGGTGGCTTCGGGCCCGGACCCCGGTGGAGGCGCTGAGCGCGCGGCTGTCCGACCGGGCCTTCACCAACTGGCCCGGAATGGCTGCCCTGTTGGCGGGCATCGCGGTGTCGGTGCCGCTCTTCTCGAACCAGGAGAAGTACGTGGGGTGGGTGCCGCAGCAGTGGCCGTCCTTCGGCGACATCACGTGCCTGGTGGGGTTCGCGGTGAGCGCGGGGCTGTACTGGGTGTTGCGGCGGGCGGACTGACCGGATCCCGGATCGGCTCGGGTACCGGTCGACGGAACGGCTCGGGTACTGGTTCGCGGATCGGCCGGGCGTACATCCCCTACACGCCCGGCACTTGTCGCTTGTCGTTTGTCGCTTACGTCAGTCAGGGCACATCAATTGAGCGTCATGTGCACGTCACCTTTAGGTCAAGAATTGCCTCGTCCGACTCACCCGAGACACCCGCCACACCGGTCAGGCGCCGGAGAGCATCGGCAGCGCCGACAGGAGCTCCTCCGGGACGTCGAAAGCCTGCGTCAGGGTGGAGAGGTGCGGGGCGAGCCGGGTGGTGAGGGCGTGCAGGGTCTCCGGGAGGGCGCGTACCTGGTCGGCGGTGAGGGCCTGTTCGGCGAGCAGCAGGCCACTGCGGGCACTGACCTGACGGAGGAGGAAGAGCGTGGCCAGGTCCTCCAGGACGGCGCGCGTGATCGGGTCGGAGACCTTGGCGCAGGCAGTGAGTAAAGCGTCGGCCGCCTGACCCACCGTGTACACCTCCACGAGGGCGAGGGCGGCGTCGGAGGCGTTGTTCCAGCGGCCGAGGGCGTCGCCGCTGTCACCGCGCCGCAGGTCCCGACGGGCGGCGGTGTGCCAGTAGCGCTCGGCGGTGGTGAGGGCGCGGCGCAGCAGTCCCGGGTCGGTCAACGGCTCGTCGCCGGTGGGCCGGAGGGGTTCCGGCGCCAGATCGTGCCCGAAGATCATCTCGGCGCCGGCCTTGCACCAGATCGCCAGGTTGTCGCCCTCGGCGGTGATCGCGCCGTCGATGTCGCCGGCCAGGGCGGCGAGTCCGTTCACGCCGAACAGGCCCCGGGCTCCGCACCGTTCGCGACTCTCGGTCGCGATCTCGCGGGACCGCCAGGTGACCCACCCCTTGGTGACGGCGACCAGCCGCTCGGCGTCGGCGCGTTCCTCGGGCGCGTGGTTGACCCAGCGCTCGGTGGCCAGGCGGTGCAGGAACGTCATGGCGTAGGCGGTGGCAGTGTGGTCGAGGAGGCGGGTGTGGTGGCTGCGGTGTGCGGCGAGCGGGACACGCTGCCCGGCCACCGGCCCGGAGATGTGCCGGGTGTACGAGTACCGGACGGCGATGGCGAGCGCCGTACGGGCCACCCCGAGCCCGCTCGCGCTCATGCACAGCTTGCCTGCCGTGACCCGGCTGATCGCGTGCAGGAACCGCTTGCGCGGACTGCCGACCGAGCTCACGAGGCTTCCGTCGGGCAGGAGTTGACCGTGGGCGCCCTGGAGGAGGGCGGTGCGGGGCAGCCGTACGTGGTCGAAGTTCGTGGCGCAGTGGTCCACCGAGGCGCCGACGCGCTCGGGCAGCAGGGTGACGGTGATGCCGGGCAGGGTGCCGTAGTCGTCGCTCAGTGGGGTGAGGAAGAGGAAGGCGCCCAGATCCTTGTCGTCGACGATCAGCCGGGCGCCGACCACCGCGGTCTTGGGCCCGCCGGCGGAGCTGGTGTTGGGCATGTACTTCTGCGCGCCGGGGTGGGGGGTGTGCAGGACGAACTCGTCGCGCTCCCTGTCGTACCGGGCGACGGTCTCCAGCGCGGCCACGTCGTTTCCGTGCGCGCGCTCGGTGCACAGGAAGGTGCCTATACGGGACATGGTGGCGAAGTCCGTCAACTCGCGCTGCGGGGAGACCTGGTCGTCGACGACGCTGCCGAGAAAGAGGTTGTAGTGGATCCCGGCCACGGTGACCGTGGCGCCGTCCACCGGGCAGGTCCACTCGTGCAACGCCGCGAGTCCGCGAGGGTCGTTGGCGAAGAGTTCGGGCGACGGGACTTCCTTGTTCAGGGCTCGCAGCCTGTCGTAGGCGAGCCGCCATCGTTGTGGGGCACTCAGTCCGGGTCGATACCGGAACAGATCGTTCGAGACTGCCTTCCGCCACCGGCCGTGGAGGGTGTTTCCCTCCTCGCCGTCCTGAAAGAGGAGGCCCGTGACGGCGGCTTGATCAAGAACTGGATGGGGCGTACGCGTCTCCGTGGTCATGGTGATCGAGATGCCCACTGTTATTCGCACATCAACCAATAGTGACCAGGAGCACTTAAGAAATTGGACAATATGCGGCATTAATAGACAGGAATCAGCCGAAGTGCGACAGCGAGGATTTGGGCGACTTCGAACACTCAATCGACCCTGACGGCAAGGGCGGAGACCGCTAAGCGGAATCCGGAGAGAGCGAATCGGAACGAGAGATTCCAGAGTTGCGGGTGGGGTCGTCCACAGGATTGATCGAGGGGCCGAACGTGCCGCGACGAGGGGGCGCGCGTAACGCTTTTCGTGTCTCCGTCCAAGAACAGGAGAAGGGCGGGCGACGCTACGGACGGGACACGAAGGAGACGCGAGTGGACGGTGCGGAAGAGGAGCGGTCGAGGGGTGGGCCCGCCGAGGCGGTGCGGGACCCGGCGCTCTTCGAGGCGTTCTACCGGCGTCATGTGGACGCGGTGCTGCGCTTCGTGGCCCGGCGGGTCGACGACCCCCACACGGCGGCCGACCTGACGGCCGAGATCTTCCTCGCCGTCCTCGACTCGGCCCACACCTACCGGCCGCGCCTGGGCAGCGAGACGGCCTGGCTGTACGGCATCGCGCGCAACGTCGTGTCGTCGGAGCGGCGCCGGGTCGCCCGGGAGGCCGAGCGCGACCGGCGCTTCTCCGGGCGGCGGCTGCTGGAGGCCGACGACATAGTCCGCATCGAGGACAAGCTCGACGCGGAGAGCCCCGGGCGACGGGCCCTGGCCGCGCTCGAACGGCTCCCCGAGGGGCCGGACTCGCCGTGGTGATCGTCCCCGGCACACCGGCCGAATCGATGGCGTTCGCGGTCGAGCCCCATGGAGACGGCAGGGTCACGCTCACCCTCCAGGGCACGCACATCTACCGCGACGATCAGCTCGCCATCGCGCGGGAGCTGAGCCGCAACGGCATCGAGGTGGACGTGACGACGCTCCGACCCGGATACGCCTGCAAGCCGTGGGGCACCGTCGCGACCATCGATCTCGTGACGGCCAAGGGGGAAAAGCTCGTCACGATCGACAAGCACGACGGCGACAGTGAACCCGCCCACGCCTGGAAGGTGCCCGTTCGCGTCACCCTGAGCCGGGGCAATGTGCTGGTCTTCGAGAACAGCAAGGGCAGGGCCGAGCCACGGGCGATCCACGCCTACGAAATCGACCGGGACACAGTCGGCTCCCCCACAGCCAAGCCCGGGCCCGAGCCCTGCGTCCCCGTGAAGCTCACCCCATGACCGGCCCGCCGAACCCCCCAGGGGAACGCCTGAGCCGACTGGGCTGGCTGGACGCCCTGCGCGGGATCGCGGCGCTCGTCGTCGTGTTCGACCACTCGTCCTACTTCTTCCTCCCGGAGTTCCGACGGGAGCTGATGCCCGAGTTCAGCACCAGCAGGTTCGGCATCATGGTGTTCTTCCTGGTGAGCGGGTACATCATCCCGGCCTCGCTGGAACGCCGGGGCTGTGTACGGACGTTCTGGATCGGTCGGGTCTTCCGCATCTACCCCCTGTGCGTGGCCGCCGTCACCGCACTCCTCGTCCTCAACCTGCTGGGCGTCGCAAAGTTGCGCACCGACCTCGGCAGCGCCAGCACCGCCGTCGCCCATCTCACCCTGTTCCAGGAGCTGTTGGGCACCCCCAGCGTCCTCCTGGTCCTGTGGACGCTCTCCTACGAGATGGCGTTCTACCTCCTGGTCGTCGCCCTCTTCACGGTCCGCCGACACGAGCGGTCGGCGCCGGTCGCCGTCACCCTGGCCGTGCTCGCCGCCCTGAGCGTGGCAGCGGGGGTCACCCTCCCGCCCTCCGCCCTCTCCGCCGCCGTCGGCACCGGCCGGCTGGTCGCGCTCACCGCGGTGGCCCTGGTGATCGCCGTCTGCTGCACGAGCGCGGCATCGCCCAGGCTCCGGGCGTTCGGGGGTGTGCTGGCCGGAACCTTGGCGCTCGTGCTGGTCCTCTTCAACGGCACGGTCCCGGTGTGGGAGGGCCTGGTGATCCTCGCCGTGATGTTCCTCGGCACGGTCGTCCACCGGGCCGAGCACAGTCGCGGCAGCCGGCGGTACGCCGCCGGGACAGCCGTCGTGGTCGTCGCCTGCGCCGTGGGGAGCGCGTACGGGTACGGCGACGGGGACCACTTCACACGGCGCGCCTGGATCACGGCGTTCCTCCTGGCCGTACTCACCTTCGGCGCCGGCCTTACGCTGCGCGACCGCCGCGTACCTCGCGCGCTCCTCGTCCTGGGGACAATCAGCTACTCCGTCTATTTGCTGCACCCGGTACTGCTGACGGTCGCCGACAGCACGATCGGCCGCTGGCGGCAGAACAGTCCGGTACTCGAAGTGGCCTTCTTCGCCGTGCTGTTGCCGCTGTGCGTGCTGAGCTACCGCTGTGTCGAGGCACCGGGCCAGGCATGGGGCCGCAGGCTGGCACGGCGCCGCCCGAACCGGCACCCCGGTCCGAGCGGTACGGGTGCCTCGGGTGCCGACACCGACCGAATACGTTGGCGCGCGAGCGTTCCCGTTCCCGTATGCGTTCCCGTACGCGGAGCAGGCACCGAGCCTCGTGAACATCCCTCCGTGAACTACCCTCACCGACAAGGAAGTTGAAGGAACCCAAAGGAAGTCGATGGACAGGGGTGCAGGGTGACGCAGGACCAGGTCCGTATCGAGGGCATCGACACCAGTAGGCCGCACCCTGCCCGGATCTACGACTACCTGCTGGGCGGCAAGGACAACTACGAGGTCGACCAGCAGGCCGGCGACGCGCTCGCCGCCGCCGCGCCCGAGGTGCGGATCGGCCTGCGGGCCAACCGTGCCTTCATGCGGCGCGCCGTACGGCACGTGGTCGGCAGCGGTGTACGTCAGATCCTCGACATCGGCACCGGGCTGCCCACCTCGCCCAATGTGCACGAGGTCGCCCAGGAGCTGGTGCCGGAGGTACGGGTCGCGTACGTCGACAACGACCCGATAGTGAAAGCGCACGCCGACGCGCTGCTGAGCCGCTCCGGCGGCGGGACCAGCACCGTCCTCGCCGATCTGCGCGACCCGCGGGCCGTCCTGGACCACCCCGACGTCCGCCGGGTCATCGACTTCGACGAGCCGGTCGCCCTGCTCCTGGTCGCCGTCGTCCACTTCCTGGCCGACGCGGAGAAGCCCGGGGAGATCGTCGCCACCCTGCGCGACGCACTGCCGACCGGCAGCTTCCTGGTCCTCTCGCACGCCACGGGCGACTTCGCGGACCGCACCGACGCCCAGGCCGAGTACAGCAGAAAGGCGACCGCCAGCCTGAACCTGCGCCCCCGCACCGAGGTGGAGCGCTTCTTCGACGGCTTCGAACTGCTCGACCCGGGCCTGACCCAGGTCCCGTTCTGGCGCCCGGCCGCCCCGCCGCCGGAGCGGTCCGAGGAGATCGGTATCTACGGGGGTGTGGCCCGCAGAACCGCGTGACTGCCGGACTGCCGGACTGATTGTCCGGCCGGCGGTCGACGGGCGGTCGCCAAGCGACGAGCTCCCTCAACTCTCGCAAGCCGGACGGTAGTTCCACTGCGGGAAGTACTGGCGCCATTCGGCGCGGGTGATCGTCGGGAAGGCCGTGGCGCAGATCCGGGTGGCGACGCGTTCGATGTCGGGGTCCCACAGCAGGACGGTCCAGTCCTCACTGCCGGTGGCCAGGGTCCGGCCGTCCGGGCTGTAGGCGAGTGTGTCGACCGCTGTCGCGTACCTCGCGCGGGTTCTCGGCATCCGCCCCGAGGCTCCGCGCGACGGGGTGAGACGGGTCTCGGCTGAACGCGTTCATCGTCTGGTGAGCGGGAGGCTGAGGACCCCTCGGTCGTGCCCGACGATCAGGTCCGGACCCGCGGTGGCCAGACAGGTGAGCACCACATCCAGGGCGATGTGCCTCACCGCGCCGGTCTCCGGTTCCCATACCCGCAGCCGGTGACCGTGACGGGTGCCGGTGACCAGGACCGTGCGGCCGTCGTGCAGGGGGGAGGCGGTGATGACCGGCAGGCCCCCGGTGCCTGTCGAGGCAGGCAGACCGTCGCCGACCGGGGCACCGGTGGCAAGGTCCCACAGCATGACCACGCCCTGGTTGTCTCCGGTGGCCAACAGGGTTCGGTCGGGTGTGGGCACAGCCGCCACGGCTGCCACCCGGTGGTCGGCATCGGCGAGGGCACGGGCGCTCAACTGCACGGCCGCGCCGCGTTCCCAGGGATCCTCGACGGCCGGGTCCCACACATGGAGGCGGCCCGCGGTATCCGCGGCCGCGATCAGTGTGTGGCCGGCGGAGATCGGGACGGCGGCGATCGACTGGATCGGACTGCCATAGGGGTTGAGGCGCCCGACGCACTCACCGGTGTCCGGATCCCACAGCCGGACCGCGCCTCGGGGGGTGGCGGTGACGAGCAGGGTACGGCCGTCGGGGACGATCGCGGTACACATTCCGGTCACCCCGCCAAGCCAGTCCCCGGCCGGTTCGCGGACCGGCTGCCCGGTGACGGGGTTCCACAGGGCGATCGTCCCGGTGTCGCCTCCGCTCGCCAGAAGGACGCGGCCGTCGGGCAGGGGCAGGGCCGTCATCGAGCGGATACGGTCACGATGTCCTGGCAGCGGGGCATGGACGAGCCGGGCGTCGGCCACGTCCCACAGACACACCACGCCCGTGTCCCCGGCGCCGGCCACGAGCGTCGGCCGACCCGGGCCGGACACCACCGCCAGCGCGTCGACACCCCCGGATGAACCGGGCGCCGAATCGGAGAACACCGGCACATCGGAAAACACCGACATACGGCCCCAGGGGGTGCCGTCGGCCGCGAGCACCTCGTTCCCGTCCTGCCGGAACCGAGTCGCCGCTTCACCTGTTCGTCCGGGCGCCGTCGACTCCACCATGGCGGCCGACTCGTCGGAGTCCGCCCGCGCCTCCGTCGGACGGTGCCGGGGGCTCGCACCGTCCGGGTTCTCCGCCAGGCCGTCGGCGATCGTCCACGTCCGCTCGCAGTCCCAGCAGCGGAAGTCGCCGGTGAGCGCCATCAGTTGGCGGGCCAACTCCCTTGCGTCCTGTCGCGGGGTGCCCCCGACCGCGACCATGCCGACGACCAGACACAGGACGGCCTGCCCCGGTGTTTCGGGGGGTACCCCTGCCACCGCGACGTCGCGTGCCACCCGCAGGAAGGGCTCCCACTCCTCTCCCACCGCCTCCTCGCGCAATGCGGCAGCGACCTCGCCCCAGGTATGTCCTCCCTGCCTGACATGGGCGGGATCAGGGCGCCCCGGAGCCTCGGCGGGCGGACCTGCCGGGTCCACGAAGAAGTCGGGGATCTCGGTATCGCTCCCGCACTCGGGACATATCAGCAGGAGGTCACCTTCCCGGGGATCGGGGAACCGCCACAGCGCTTCGCCCATGTGGTGGCCGGCGAAGGCCACGCAGGCGAGCACGAGGTGGGCGCAGACCCGCGGGGCGGTATCGGCGGCAAGGAGGCTTCGGGTGGCCGCCCGCTCGGCCAGACGCAGTGCGGCGCCGAACCCCGTCTCGAGATCGGCCGGGACGGGGGGCCTGTCCTCCGCGGTCACGATGCATCCCAAGTCCACCCAGAAGTCCGCGGTCTGTCCCGGAGGCAGGGCCGCTGCCGCCTCGACGAGATGCGGCAGAGCGGCATAGGCCCCGTCGAAGACGGTCCCGTCGTCCATCAGGCCGCCGGCCAGGTACGTCCAGGTCTGCCTCCATCCATCGCCGCTCCCGGTGGCAGCCGCGGAGGACAACTGCTCCAGAAGTGCTTTCACCTCTTCGACCTTCACACCGTCGAGGTCAAGCCAACGAGGGCTGTGCAAGGACAGCTTGGGAATCATGGAACGAGTCTCGCAGGCACCACCGACAATCAGGAGGCTGCGCCGGATCAGCTCATCATCCGATCGGCGACCACTGCCACGGAACGGGGCACGATCCGCTCCAGGACCGGCAGAACAGGATCCCAGTCGCCCGCAACCATCACGACCTGCGCGGCGGGCCTGCGGGCGTGGGACGGCTCGGACAACTCCACGAGTGCGGCCAGGGCGCGGGCTCGTGTCGCGCGGTGGGCGATCGAGCGGGTGAGAGCCTCGGCCCGGACGTGATCGCCGTGCCGGGCCGTCTCCCGGACGACCGCGACCAGTGCCTCGCCCTGCGCCCAGCGGTCGTTGATCGAGCGGACGAGAGCCTCGGCACCGCCTGGATCGCCACGCCGGGCCAGCTCCCGGACCACTTCGATCAGCGCCCTGTCCTGTGCCCTGCGGTCGTTGATCGTGCGGGCGAGAGCCTCGGCACCGCCTGTGTCACCGGACCGGGCCAGTTCCCCGACGACGTCCGCCTGCCGCGCCACGGACAGATCGGGGTCGAGACGGCCGGCGAGGGCCATGGCCCGCTCGACCTGCCCGTGCCTGGCCAGCAGGAGTGTCACGGACCTCAGCAGAATGTCGTGATCACGGCCGTCGCCGGTCTCGAGCAGTGTTTCGGCCCGGTCGGCAAGGGCCAGGACCACGTCCTGGTCGGCGCTGTGAACGACCGCGTCCAGCACACAGGCCATGTCCCAGGCGTCGAGCGGGGATCCGGGAGGGAACGGGCGAACGGCGGCCTCGTCCAGGTCTCCTTCCGGGACCACCATGTCCTGTTCGGCGGCTTCGCCGAGCGCCCACCCGCATACCGTGCCCCCGGCGCCGACGGCCGGTCCGGGCGGGGTGCGCAGGAGAGCATCGAGCCGGTCAAGGTCTCCCGCCAGCGCCTCGCGGGCCAACACCACCGCCAGGGGCCGTGGCTCGGACCACCCCGTCGAGTTGCGGGAGCGGGTGATGTCCTCCACGCGGTCGGCAAGTGCAGCGGCCCGGTCATGGTCGCCGCTCACGACGGCCACCTCCACAAGGAGGGCGAGCACCTGTTCCGTCCCGTCGGCGGCGTAAGAACTCACCACGTCGTCGGCGCGAGCGGCGAACCTGAGCGCCTCATCGATGTCGCCACTGTCCGCCACCGCCTTCGCCAACAGGGCCCAGGCCCACCCCCAGTTGTGCGGGTAGCGGATCCTCTCCGCCAGAGCGACGGCCCGGTCACGCTCACCGGCACGGGCCCACGCCGGCACGAGGGCGACCAGTGCCTGGTCCCGCACCTGCCGCAGGGGAATCGACTCGGCCAGCGCCTGAGCGCCGTCCAGGTCTCCCGCGCCCGCCGCGGCCTGCACCAGCTCCAGCAGTTCCGTACCCTGCTTGAGCTCGTCACTGATCGTGTACGCCAGCTCAGCCGCGCGGACGAGGTGGCCGGTGCGGGCAAGCGCCCTCGGGAACCACCCACTGGTGAGACCGGTGCTCGAGTGCCTGCCCACCGACAGCCGCAGAAGGGTCAGCAGGCAGGGCTCGAACCCCCCTTGCGCGATGTCCCTTCCCACGTCGTTCTCGGGTGCCAGGCCGCGACGCAGCTCCCGTTCCCGCGTCATGAAAAGCTCTGGCCCCCACTGGGCCAACCCCTCTGACATGCCTGGTGCCCCCTTGGCGAAGCCCCTCAACTGCGCACCTGCGCAGGCGGCCCAACAGTAACGAGGCCCCGCCCTGACGGAGTCTCGCCAGTGGCCTGGCCGAGACGCTGGTCCCCAAGAGGATCTACAGTCTTCTCGGTCACATTTCTGGGGGGCGTATGACATATCGAATGCTGACCGCGGGTGTGGTGAACCTGCTCATGGGAGACGGGGAGACAACTCCGAAGGGCATCGAGACCACCGCCCTGGAAATGGTCCGCACGGGCCGACTGCGGGGTGAAGAGAAAGCCGACGGTACGTTGACCGTACGGATCGTCCCGCAGACCGCCGACTCGGCACCGCTGCGGCCCGTAGAGGAACTGGTGGTCGAACGGATCCGCCGGCGCTGCCGAAGCGGTGTCGACCGTGTGCCGACAGGCGCCCTCGGGCCGGGCGACGGCGACGAGTTCTGGGTATGGTGGCGCGGCTTTCAGGACAGTGTCCGCGACGAGGCGACCGCTCTTGGCCTCGTACGGCCGGCCCGGAACAAGTACGTGACGCTGCTGTATCGGGGTGCGGCCCTCGCGGCCTGGTTCGGCCCCCTGTGGGCCGGCATTTCGTTCGGTCCCGAGTCGATGCGGATCATCCTCAAAGCGGTCCTTCTGCTCAGCCTGTTGGGGCTGGTGCGGCTGTCGGACGTCCCGCTCGAATCCGGGCCCAGGTTGACGGCCGCCGGACGGCAGGCCGCGCGCGAGTGGCGGACCCACGACCGCACTGGAGAACATCGGCTGCCCAAACGCCAGGTGGGAGCGGCTGGCCCCGAATCGGCGCTTCCCGTACGCGAGCCGCAGCGGATCTGGTCCTCGTACGGCAGATCGTGGCACGTCGTGGACGCCGGGCCACTGGATCCCCCGCGCTGGGGACACCTGTGGCAGTTCTTGGTGCTGGCCGTGACCGTGTGCGCCGCCTTCGTCGCCGTGGTCGTGGTGACCCTGACCGCGCGCCCGCCGCTCCGCTGGGAATGGGACACCGCTCCGGTGCTCACCGGCGTACTGCTGTGGGCCCTGTGGCTGCCGGCCCGCCGTCGGGTCCTGGCGGTTCCCGACGAGGCGAGCTTTCGCGGTGCCGTCATCTCGCGCTGGGACTACGACACTCACCACGACAACCCGTTCACGTTTGTCACGCACTACTGCTGCTCCATCGAGGACCCGGCGACGCGGAAAGCCTGGTCCTTCGAGGTCGACCGGTGGAGCCGGCCGATGTTCTCAGGCGAAGCGAACCCGGAGCTCAAGGACCGGTTCCGGGTGGGGGACGTCGTCGATGTCCACTGCAGCCCGCGTCGGCGCAAGATCCATCAGATCTGTGTGGTCGAGGCCGTGTCGCGGACCGACTGACGATCAGATCCGCTCTCCGGCACGCGCGCAGCCGCTAGAGGTGGGGGGCCCGAGGCATCTGCGGCCTGAGCGGGTCCCCTGTTTGGGGCTGAGGCTCCGCGCGGCGCATCCATTTCCCCAGCGTCATCGCGTGAACTCCGAAGTCGGCGGCCACCTGCTCGACCGTCACGCGGGCCGCGGTTCCTCGCGACCCGCACGACATCCTGGCGGAACTCTTCCGGACATGGCTTGGGCACAGCGACATCCTTCCCACCCGCCCTACAGCGCAAGCCAGTTCAGATGTCACCCTCCACGAAGCTGATCTCAAGTGCCCTACTCCATCGTCCAGGACGGCACCGCCGCTGCTTCGCCGACTACTCCGTACTGGAGCCGGCGATGTGAGGGATCAGCGTTTGAGGGTGAAGGTGAAGTCGCCGGAGAGCTTGCCGCCCAGCCTGACAGCCGACACGAGCTTCCCCTCCGCGATCAGTCTCTCCGCCTCGGCCCGTGACAGACCGCACCCTTCAGCGATCAGCCGCACCGGCCGGACCGGAATCCGCGCCGCGAAGCGAACCAGGACGTCGATCACCTCCACCTCCGTCTCGGCCTCGCTGCCCAGGTGATCCGATCCACCGGTGTCCAGGCGCCAGGCGCCCGCCCAGTCGAGGGCGATGCGGTTACGGCGCCGCACTACCGGATCCTGGAGCAACTCGGCTGCCAGGGTGGGGTCGTTGGCGTGCAGCCGGTCCAGCAGCTCGGGTCGTACGGAGCGCACGTGGGCCCGCTCCAGGACCGTGAGCTTCGTGGTCTCCCCGCAGCCGGTGCAGAGCGCGAGGAGCCAGACGTCGAGCAGCTTGTGGTTGGCGTTGACACGGAACTTGCCGTTCGGCCGGAAGCAATCCGACGCGCACGCGTGGCAGCGGCGGAGGACGAGCGGCAGGCAGGTGGGCATGACCACCGAGTTTTCGAGCACAGAAGGACACCGTTTCCAGTGAGAAGTCCGCAGCAAAAAGCAGCGCGGCGCAACTGCGCGACGCGCGACAGATCAGCACTCGGGAGGTCTCACACGGTGTACAACGGCACGTCCTTGCCCAGACGACTTGGCCGGCAAGACGGTACGGGCGCACAGCGGCGCCGCTCCACTGGTTTTCAGCGGGATTCCTGCGAGGAACCCCCGGCCCACTGACCCACCCCGGCCTGCTCCGGCGTCCCCTCCGCCATCACGCGCCCGCCCCCGGCGCCACCCTCCGGGCCGAGGTCGATGATCCAGTCGGAGGCGCGCATGACGTCGACGTTGTGCTCGATCGTCACGACCGAGTGGCCCGCGTCGACGAGGCGTTGGAGTACGTCGAGCAGGCGCGCGGTGTCGGCGGCGTGCAGGCCGGTGGTCGGCTCGTCGAGGAGGTAGAGGGTACGGCCGGTCGCCCGGCGCCCCAACTCCTTCGCCAGCTTGAGGCGTTGGGCCTCACCGCCGGAGATGGTGGTGGCCGGCTGCCCCAGGGGGAGGTAGCCGAGCCCCACGTCCGAGAGCCGTCGCAGCCGCGCGGCGATCTGCCGTACGCCCCGGAAGACGGTGAGCGCCTCGTCCACCGTGGCGGCCAGCACCTCGGCGATGTCGTACCCCTCGTAGCGCACCGCCAGCACCTCGCTCCGGAACCGGCGGCCACGGCAGCCCGGGCACCGCACCTCCACCGCGGGCAGGAAGTGCATGTGCACGGCGAGCACACCGGCGCCCTCGCACCGCTCGCAGCGCCCGCCGGGCACGTTGAAGGAGAAGGCGGCCGGAGTCAGCCCTCTCGACCGCGCCGCCTCCTGCGCGGCGAAGAGTTCCCTGACCGGGGTGAAGACGTCCGCGTACGTCGCCGCGTTGGAACGCGGGAGGCGGCTGATCGGCTCCTGGTCGATCGTCACGACCTTGTCGAGGTGCTCCCAGCCGTCGATCCCGTCGTGCTCCCCCGGGGACATCATGGCGGTCGACAACACCCGACCCGTGTCGAGGCGTTGATGCGCGGCCCGGCCCAACACGTCCAGAATCAGGGTGGACTTGCCCGAGCCGGACGGGCCGGTGACCGTCACCAGCCGCCCCAGCGGAATCCGCACGGTGACGTCCCGGAGGTTGTGGGCGCGGGCCCCGCGAATCACCAACTCCGCGCTCGCCTCGGGGCGTTCCTTCGGTACGGGGTGCTGGAGCCGGCCCGACAGATACGCGCCGGTCACGGACCCCTCCGTCGCCGCCACCTCTTGCGGTGTCCCCTCGGCGACGACCCGGCCGCCGTCACGGCCCGCACCCGGACCGATGTCGACGACATGGTCGGCGGCCCACAGCACGTCGAGGTCGTGCTCGATGACGAGGACCGTGTTGCCCAGGTCCCGCAGGCGGCGCAGTACGTCGATGAGGCGGGCCGTGTCGGCGGGGTGCAGTCCGATGGTCGGCTCGTCGAGGACGTACAGCATGCCGGTGAGGCCTGAGCCGAGCAGCGCGGCCAGACGAAGCCGCTGGGACTCACCCGCGGAGAGGCTGGTGCTCGACTGGGCGAGGGTCAGATAGCCCACCCCGGTGTCGACGAGCCGCCGTACCCGCTCCTCCAGGTCGGCGACGACCGGTTCGGCGAACCGCCACTCGTCCCCGGTGGAGAAGGCTCTCAACTCCGCTGTCCAGTCGGCGAGTTCGCTGAGCGACAGCCGGGCCGCGTCCGCGATGCCGAGCCCGTGCACGGTGACGGCACGGCTCTCGGCGCGCAGCCGGGTCCCCGCGCACGCCCCGCAGACCTCCTTCAGCATCGAGCGTTCGGCCTTCTGCCGGTAGTCGGCGTCGTCGATACGGTCGGCGTAGCGCCGCATGAACGCGGTGACGACGCCCTCGAAACGGCCTGCGGAGACAGTGGCCGGGGGCTCGATCCCCACAACCCCGAGGGCGGGGAGGTGCCCGCGGAACTCGGGCGACTCGACCCCGTGGAAGAGCAAGTCCCTTATCTCCGCCGCGAGTTCGGACACCGGCTTGTCCGTGTCGAAGGTGAGGTCGTAGTGGTGGGCGGCGGCTCGCAGCAAGGGCAGGTTGCGGTCGACGAGCTGCCTGGGCCAGCCTCGCACGGCACCTGCGGCGACGCTCAACTCCTCGTCGACCAGGGTCCGTACGTTCACCCGGATCACCTCGCCGAGTCCGGTGCAGGACGGGCAGGCGCCGACGGGCTTGTTGAAGGAGAAGGAGCCCATGACGAGTTCGGGCACGGGGGCGGAGCAGTGCGGGCAGGCGGGCGCGGACTCGCCCTCCGCCGCCGGTTCGGTCTCCGGGTCCTCCTCGACGCCCTGCGGGTCGTGGGCGTACGACGCGGGGATCTCCTCCCCGCAGGCGGGGCACGGGCGTACGCCGATCCGGGACCACAGCAGCCGCAGGTAGGTGAAGACCTCGGTCGCCGTGCCGACCGTCGAGCGCGGGCCGCGCCCTGCCGGACGCTGGTCGACGCTGACGGACGGGGACAGACCGGTGATCGAGTCGACGGAGGGCCTGCTGACACCGGCGGTCGCCGCGCCCCACGCCTCCATGTACTGGCGGTGACTCTCCCGGTGGAGGGTGTCGAGGGCGAGCGTGGACTTGCCTGAGCCGGAGAGACCGGTCACGACGACGAGCTTCTGCTTCGGGATCGTGAGCGAGATGTTCTTGAGGTTGTGGAGACGGGCGCCTTCGATGTGCATCGCTGGAGTTCGGTCAGCCATACCTTCAAGTTTTTCATTGAAGCTCCTGTTGAGGGTTTGGGCCGTAAACCTCTGACTGAACTGCCTCTAAGCTTCAAATCCGTGACGAACCATGAGGTACGGCTGCGGCCCGTCGATCTCGCCCGGCTGTCGGGTCTGTCGACGCAGCAGATCCGCAACTACGAGGACGCGGGCGTGCTGCCCCCGGCGGCGCGGACGGAGTCCGGATACCGCGTCTTCGGGGACGTACACCGCCGTGCGTTGCTGACGTACCGTGCCCTGCAGCCCGGGTACGGGCCACTCGCGGCGACCGCCGTCATGCGCACCCTGCACGAGGGGGACGTACCGGGTGCCCTCGCGCTCGTCGACGCGGCACACGCCGGCCTGCACGAGCAGCGGACGGCGCTACGAGCGACACGCGAGGCCCTGGAGGCGCTGGCCGGTCGGCGGGCATCGAGGGCGACGGCCCCCGCGACCGACCTGCGGATCGGCGAGGTGGCCGCACTGCTCGGCGTACGGACGTCCGCGCTACGGGTGTGGGAGGCAGCGGGGCTGCTCACCCCGGCCCGCGAACGCGGCACGCACTACCGGCGGTTCGGCCCCGACGACGTCCGCGACGCCCGTCTGATCCAGACTCTCCGGCGCAGCCAGTACCCCCTGGACCAGATCCGACCCGTGCTGGAGGAACTGCGCCGGGAGGGCGGCACGGAAGCACTGCGAGCGGCGGTCGCGGCACGCGGGGAGGCACTGGCGGGCCGTACGCGGGCGATGCTGGCGGGGGCGGGACGGCTGGCGGAGTACGTGGACCGCATGGACTCCACGGACTGCCCTGAGCGGGCCTGGAACAGCTAAGGCACCAGATCCCGCATCACCGCAGGCGGCAGCGACGGATTCCTGGCCGCCGCTTTCGCCACCGCGCGGTCGTCGTCGGTGAGCAACTCCACGATGGCCGAGGGCGGGAGTGCCGGATGGCCGGCGGCTATGGGTCTCGCCCTGTCGTCCGCCAGACACGCGAGCAGGGCCCCCGGTGTCGCGTGGTGGTGCCGGGCGATCTCGCGGAACGCCTTCTGGACCGGGGGCCGGTGGCGGGTGAGGTCCTCCAGGAGCGTCCCGGGCGCGTCCGGGTTGGTCGCCACCTTGGCGAGGACCCGGACTCCGTGCCGGTCGACCATGGCACGCAGCTGCGCCTCGGACAGGCCCGGGTGCGGGGCGACGGACTTGAGCACCTTCGCGTCGGGGTCGGTGGCCAGCGCATCGCGGATCCCGGCGGGCAGGTCGCGTCGCAGGGCCACCAGCATCCGTACGGTCGAGTTGGTCGAGCGGGCCAGTTCCTCGACCTCGGCCGGGGGTGCGGTCGCGATGCGCGGAGGCAGGACCGGGCCGAGTTTCGTGGTGGCGGCCAGGCTGATGAGCAGGTCGAGCGGCACGTTGGGGTTGTGCGCGAGGCTGCGCCGCACGTCGGGGCTCTCGTCGTCGGCCAGCACGCGCATCAGGGAGTCGTCGATCGCCGGGTTCTCCGCCAAGTCGGCCCGGATACCCGGCACGGGATCCACGGCGAGCCGTCGACTCACCTCCGGGGGCAGGTCGGGGCGCTCGGCGAGTGCCCAGCGCAGGAACGTCGACGGGTGTTCCGCGAAGGCGACCGCGGCTTCGGTGGGTGTGGCCGGGTTCTGCAGGGCCGCGTACCGGATGCCGTGCACAGCGGACTCGTGGGAGCCGTCGCAGGAGGCGTCCGGCGGCAGATCGCAGTCGGTCCGCTCGCAGTCCCGGGCGTGCGTGTACGGCGTCTCCTCGCGGTCGCAGACCTCGCACTTCCGCGCGGGCGACAGCCCCTTCCCGCTGATCAGCGCCGCCAGTACCGCCGGTGGCGTCGTTTCGTTCCAGGCCACATGCCGGCGAACCTCGGCATGCGGATGCTCGGCGAGCCTCACGGCGATCTCCGGGGACGCCTCCGTGGCGAGTTCGGCGACGACCAGCACCTCCGGGTCGGCGGCCAGCGTCTCGACCACGTCGGGCGGAAGGTCGGGGCAGGCGGCCAGTCGCTGCCGGTGCCACGTCACCGGGTCCGCCGCGAGGAGCCGGGCCCACTGCGGGTCGCCGCGCCCCTTGTCGAGCAGTACGAGGGCGGTCGCCGGGTCGACCACGGGATCGATGTCGGCAGCGGTCAGCCGCCCCTCGTGGGCAAGCCCTGCGCCGGCCTCCGGAACGCGTGCGTACAACGCGAGCGCCTGTGCGCGGCTGAGGTCCGCGCGGTCCGCGAGCTCATCGGCCAAGTCACCGGCCCAGTAGACGTCGGCGCTCTCGTCGGCGGCCTCCATGTCCGCGTCGGCAGCCGCGATCTCGATCAGCCGGTCGACCAGTTCGGACGGCAGGGCGGTGTTGGCGGCGAGCCCGCACAGGACATGGTTCACGGAGGCATTCTGGTCCCAACCCGGCCCGGTCCAAAGGCATTTACCTCACCGTTGGTGACGAATGCGGTTCCCACGTCACTCGATCGGTGGCCACTCCGAAAGGGCTCCCTACGTTTCGTCCCGTCCGTCACAAGGACTCAGTGGCGGGCGAGTGCTGTTCCACCGTCGGCGTCGGTCGCAACAGATAGATGCCCAGCGCAATAATCAGCGCGAACGGGATGTCGTAGAAGAACTTGCTCCAGTTCTCGTCCAGGCTCATCGCCGCCATCACCGCCATCAGCAATCCATGCGCAAGGTTCGCCCACATCGTGAAGCTCAAGAACGACATGTAAGCGGGCGGGTTCCTTGAGGCACGAAGCAGGAACACGCCCCAGACGATGTAGATCAGCAGCAGCATCAGTACAGCGTCTCCGGCCTCGTTGTCGCACCGGACATCGTTCCAGCCGGCCCAGTGCAACGCGCCGTGCTCGGTGACGAGCACCGGTGCTTGCACGACGACGCCAACGAACAACAGGCTGAACAGTATGACGATCAGTACACCGCAGACACGCAGGAAGATCCGCAGCGCTGTGGCCTTGTTCGGAGAATCAATGATCATGAGTAGGAGCTACTCCCTGCCTGGTTGGGGGGTCAGCTCTTCAGGAAGCCCAGGATGTGGTCGGTGACCGTCTTGGGCTGCTCGAGGTGCGGGAAGTGCCCTGCGCCGGGCACGATGATGCGTTCGAAGCCGCCCGTGAACACGGCCTCCATGCCGTCGCTCGTCTCCACGGACACGCTGTTGTCGTCGGCCCCATGGAGGTAGAGCGACGGAACGGTGATGGCACCGCTCGCCCGGGCTTCCAGGGCCAGGGCCGCCTCGTCCGTAGGGGGCGCGAACAACTGGCGGTGGTACCCCAGGGTCTGGGTCAGGACTCCTTCGGCGCGGAGAGTGTCCTTGAGCGCGGCACGCTCCGCCTCCGGCAACTCGTAGCCGGGTGACCATTCCCGCCAGAGTCGGTCGATGAAGGCGAAGTCGTCGAGCTCGACGGCCATCTCCGCCATAGCGGTGTGAAAGAAGAACATGTACCAGCTGCGGCGCTGCTGTTCAGGGTTGGTGACGAATGCGGTTCCCACTTGAGGACCGTAGGGAACCGACATCCCGACAAGCTTGCGGACACGTGTCGCGTCGAGGCTCGCGGCCGCGTACGCCGCCATGGCACCGAAGTCGTGACCGATGAGATCCGCCTGCTCGCGCCCGAGCGCTTCGATCATGTCCAGGACATCCTGACCGGTCGCCGGCGTGCGATAGGAGCCGTCGGGCGCCGCGCCACCGGGCCAGTATCCGCGCTGTGCGGGCGCGACCGCCCAATACCCTTCCTGTGCAAGGCGGCCGAGAAACCCTTTCCAGCTGGCGGCATGGTCGGGAAAACCGTGGAGGAGAAGGATCAGCGGCCCGCTGCCGGCCTCGAAGATCGGAACCTCCAGTCCGCCTGCCTGAACCGTCCGCTGACGGACGCGGTCAACTGCCTGGGACTCGCCGGTCGGAGAGTCCTCGCCGACCGGCGGTCGCTGTGTCGTCTCTGTCATGAGTTCAACCTCCTGGCCGCCTTCGCGGCGTCGCGGTCCTGGATTCCCGGACCGGGTAGGACTTGGGGACTGCGTTTCCGCTGGTCGGGCGGAGGGGCGGAGGCCGCGTTGGAGTAGCGGCCGGTCGTGAGATGGGGGGAGGACGCGGACCAGGCCGACCGGGCCGTGCCGGCCGCCGGGAGCGGACCGAGAAGTCGTCGCAGACGACCGGGGTGGCGAAGGTGAGGTCGCAGATGCAGGTGCCGGTGTGGCGTGCGGGTCCGGCCTGGTCGGTGCTGTCTGTGCCGCCGGTGGACTGACAGCGCATCCCGCAGGCGCTCGCGGACCGGGCACAGCTCCATCAAGGGCCGTCGGCCTGCCAGGAGATGGCCGCGGCGTTCGGTATGGACGGGGTGCCGGCGCGG
This sequence comes from Streptomyces sp. NBC_01390, assembly GCF_045040105.1. Classification (NCBI taxonomy): domain Bacteria; kingdom Bacillati; phylum Actinomycetota; class Actinomycetes; order Kitasatosporales; family Streptomycetaceae; genus Streptomyces; species Streptomyces sp. NBC_01390. The sequence goes on from NZ_CP109551.1 coordinate 5,173,830, forward strand.
GTGGAGGCACCCCGGTCGAAGGCGAAACACCTGGTGGGTCATGAGCCCGGTCATCGACCCGTACGTAGACCATCGCCTCGGCGCCGGCCGGCGGTGCCGCGCCAGCGCGACCTCCGGCACCGGCAGGAGTCAGCACCCACCCGTCGGCCCTCAGGCGGGGAACTTCACGCCCGTGAGGTCCTCGGAGACGGCCCACAGGCGCTGCTGGACGGTCACGTCGTACGACTCCGGGCTCGACGTGACGACCTGCGGGTAGCCCCGGGTCCCGCCCAGCCGGTCCGGGCCGTAGTACTGGCCGCCGAGGACGGCGGGGTCGGTGGCCGCGCGCAGGGTCGGCAGGGCGCCCATTTCCGCCTTCTGGCTGATCAGGGGTGTGATCACGGGTGCGGTTATCCGGATGACGGCCGGGGAGTTGCGCATGAGGTCGGTGTTGGAGAAACCCGGGTGCGCGGCCACGGCGGTGGTGGTGCCGTGCCTCGCGAGCCGGCGTTGCAGTTCGTAGGTGAACATCAGGTTCGCGAGCTTGGACTGCCCGTAGGCCGCGTTCCGGTTGTAGGAACGTTCCCACTGCAGGTCGTCGAAGTGGATGCCACCCCCGGCGCGGTGAGCGACGCTGCTGACCGTCACCACCCGGGAGTCCTGTGCGGGGAGCAGCAGGTCCAGCACCAGTCCGGTGAACGCGAAGTGCCCGAGGTGGTTGGTGCCGAACTGCAGCTCGAACCCGTCCTTGGTGGTCTGCTTCGGCGGGTACATCACGCCGGCGTTGTTGATCAGCAGGTCGATGCCCGGGAACGTTCCGTGCAGGTCGGCCGAGGCGGCACGGACCGACTCCAGCGACGTCAGGTCCAACTCCTGCACAGTGACATTGCCCGCGATCCGCGCGGCCGCCTTCTTGCCCTTCTCGACGTCCCGCACGGCCAGGACAACCGTGGCCCCGTGTTCTGCCAGTGCCCTGGCGGTTTCGAAGCCCAGGCCGCCGTTGGCACCGGTCACGACCGCCACCCTGCCCTGCTGGTCGGGTATGTCACGCTCGGTCCACTTCATGTCGCCCCCTTTCAGACCACCGGTCTTTTACGAACCCGACACTAAGAGACCAGTGGTCTACTGTCAAGAGACCAGTGGTCCGTAAACTGTCGCCATGACATTCCAACGAGCACGCAGCAAGGAACAGCGGGAGATCCGGCGCGAGGCGATCCTCGACACAGCGGCGGCGATGCTCGAGGAGATGCCGGTGGCCGAGGCGAGCCTCAATGAGCTGAGCCGACGGGTTGGGCTGGCCAAGTCGAACGTGCTGCGCTACTTCGAATCCCGCGAGGCGGTGTTGCTCGAACTGCTGGACCGCGCCATCACGAGGTGGATGGCCGGCGTGTCGTCCGAGCTCGCCGCAGGCGTCGACCCCTGCCTGTCCGCATACGAGCGCGGCGACCAGATGGCCACAGTGCTCAGTGCGTCCCTCGCACGCCAAACGGTGTTGTGCGACCTGTTCAACGCACAGTCCAACGTGCTGGACCACAACCTGTCCGTCGAGGTCGTCCTGCAGAACAAACGGTCCACCATCGCCAACATCACCACCACGGCCGACCTCCTCCGCCGTCACGTGCCGGAGCTCGGCGACGGCGCCCGGACCGTCACCATGATGACCATGATCCTGGCCGGCACCCTGTCGGCCCACTGCCGGCACTCCGCCACCGCGCTCGCCGCCTACGAGATCGACCCCACGGTGGCCGAACTCTGCCTGGACCTGCGCACCACCCTGGAGAGCGCCCTCGCCGCACTGATCAGAGGCACCCTGGCGCGGCCCTAGCCTCGGCCGCCCATCCGTACGTCCGTCTGGACAATGTGCGGGGAATTTTGACACGGTAGTGCCCGCCGGCCGGCATTCGAACGTATGACCGATCACCTGTCCGGGTCATGAGCGCTACGCCCCGCCCCGAACCCCGAGGGAGCCCCGCCGTGCCGTCTTCCCGTCCCGTTCTCGACCCCGAAGCCGCCGCCTTCTACCGCACCCACAGCACGTTCTCCGACCCCGGCGACCTCGCCCGGCTGTACGCCGACCTTCCCTCCGACCCCGCGCAACTCGCCCGTACAGCACGTGACTTGATGATCCACCGGGGCGAGGGAGACCTGTTCCGGCACACGCATCACGCCGACCGGCTCCACCACGACGCCGACGCCCGGTACCTCGACGACATCCTCCGGATCGTCATCGCGCGCGACGGCTCCCCGCTGACCCGGCGGCGCGCGGCCGGCGACCGGTTCGTCGGCGTGTGCCGGGACTTCGCGCTGCTGTACTGCTCGTTGCTGCGGCACAGCGGCGTTCCCGCCCGGGTGCGGTCCGGGTTCGCCGACTACTTCGGGGCGGACGGCTTCCACTACGACCACGTCGTCACCGAGTACTGGGACGAGACGCGCGGCTGGCTCCTCGCCGACGCGCAGCTCACCGATCCCGACATCACCGCCGCCTGGTACGTCGACTTCGACCCGATGGACGTACCGCGTGACCGCTTCCTGGTCGCGGGCCGGGCCTGGCGGGACATCCGGGCCGGTGACGCCGACCCCGCCGCCTTCGGGCTGCACCCGCCGGAGGAGGGGCCGCTGAACGGCGAGTTCTTCGTGGCCGGCAACGTGCGGCTCGACCTCGCCGCACTGAACAAGGTCGAGACCCTGCTGTGGGACATCTGGGGGACGGAGGGCGAGGAGGACGGCCGGACCATGACCGAGCCCGTCCGGGAGCTGTACGACCGGGTGTCAGTGGTCGTCGCCCCTGACTCCCACTCCCCCGGTGACGTCTCCTTCGAGACTGTCCGGCGGATCTTCGCCGAGGAGGACGGGGTGCGGACGCCGGAGACAGTGCTGGAGCTGTCCGAGTACAACCCGCCGCGTCACGTCACCCTCCGGCCCTTCTGACCCCTACGCGACCGTCCGCAGGGCCGCCATTCCCACCCTCGCGCCCGCCGTACCCCGGACCACCCGCCACGCGCAGGCCGCCGTGAGCAGCTCGCCCAGCAGGTCCGGGTCGTCGATCTCCAGGCCCAGGAGGGATTCGATGCGTTCCAGGCGCTGGTAGAGGGACTGGCGGCCGATGTGCAGGAGGCTCGCTGTGCGCGTCGGTGAGCAGCCGTTGCGGAGATGGACCTCCAAGGTGCGGACCAGGTCGCTGGGGTGGGCCGCCTCCCAGGCCAGCAGGGGGCCCAGTGCGTGCTGGACCAGACGGGTCAGGCGGTCGTGGTTGGCGTCGACGCCTCCTCGGGTCAGTTCCCGTTCGAGGGCGAGGGCCCGGGAGGAGGTCACCAGGGGGCCCTGCGGGGCGTTCGGCTCCGGTGGCGGCACCGTCAGTGCCAGTTCCAGGGTCGTACGGGCCGCGCGCAGCGTCTCGCTCCAGCGCAGCCAGCCGCTGCCGACGTCGACGGCGTGCCCCACGGCGACGGTGACGCCGGGGGCGGTCGCGCCGAGGCCCGGGGCGGCTGCCGTGCGGAAGGCGTCCTGCACCGCCCGTACCGGGTCCCGGAGCGGCTTGGCCCCCGGCCCCGGCGGGACCGCGACCAGGGCGAGTACGTCCCCCGGGAAGGCGGCCCGCAGCACCGCCCCGCCGAGGGTGCGTGCCGCCCGGTCCACCGCGCCGACGTCGCGCGTGCCGTGCACGGAGACGCCGATCAGCCGGGCGCCGGGGCCGGGGTGGAAGCCGGCGAGGGCGGCGCGGGCCTCGACCTCGGGCTGGTTGAGGGCCTGGCCGTCGGCGAGGTCGGCGAGCAGTGCGGCGGTGTGGTCGTCGCCCCAGGGGCGGACCACCGTACGGCCGGACAGGCTCCGGGCGACGATCGCGCGGTTGGCGGCCTCCGTGATGCGTACGAAGGGGACGACCCGGCGCAGGGCGAGCAGGGGCAGGCCCAGGCGGCGGGCCTCGTCCGTCACCTCGGGCGGCATGGCGGGCAGGGAGCGGCCGATCTCCACGACCAGACCCACCGCGCCCCGGGCGGTCAGCTCGCGGACGTACCGGCGCCGTACCTCCTCCTCCGCGTCGACGAGACCGAAGCCGTTGGTCAGCAGCAGCTCGCCGCCGTCGAGGAAGTTCGCGCCCTCGTAGACCTCGCTGGAGTGCACCCAGCGCACCGGGCGGTCCAACGCGGCCTCGCCGGTAAGCAGTTCGGGCTCGGCGGCACGGACCGGGTCGAGGGCCATGACGTCACGGAGGGTGAGTGCGGACACGGGTGCCTCCCAGGGCGCTGACACTTCGTCCTGCTGCGGGATGCCCGGAGAGTACTTTCCGCACGTTGCCCCGGTGTTTCCGTCGAAGGAGAGTGAACCCATGGATCAGGGAGACCAGGTGGATCAGGCACAAGCAGCGGCCCAGGCACGCTCGTGGCTCGCCGTCGCCGTCAAGGAGGCCCGGGCCGGGCTCGCCGAGGGCGGTATCCCGATCGGCGCCGCGCTCTACGGGGCCGACGGCACGCTGCTCGGGCGTGGGCACAACCGGCGCGTCCAGGACGGCGACCCCTCGGCGCACGGCGAGACGGCCGCGTTCCGGAACGCGGGACGGCAGCGCTCGTACCGTGGGACGACCATGGTCACCACGCTCTCGCCCTGCTGGTACTGCTCCGGTCTGGTGCGACAGTTCGGTATCTCCCGGGTGATCGTGGGAGAGGCCGTCACCTTTCACGGCGGCCACGACTGGCTCGCCGAGCACGGCGTCGAGATCGTGCTGCTCGACGATCCCGAGTGCGTCGGCCTGATGCGCGACTTCATCAACAACAATCCCGAACTGTGGAACGAGGACATCGGTGACTGAACCCCGTATTCCGACGGTCGACCTGCGGCCCTGGCTGGCCGGCGACGCGGAGACACGCAAGGAGATCGCCCGTACCGTCGACGAGGCCCTCCAGACCGCCGGATTCCTGCTGGTCACCGGGCACGGCGTCGACCCCGCCCTGCGGACCGGTATCCGGGAGGCCGCCCGCGCCTTCTTCGCGCTGCCCGCCGAGGTGAAGGAGCGGTACGCGGTGAAGGTCGGCGGGCGGGGGTGGCTGGGTCCTGGAGCCGAGGCCAACGGGTACTCGGAGGGTACGGAGACTCCGCCGGACCTCAAGGAGTCGCTGACCTTCGCGACGCACGAGCCGTTCGACGACCCGGCCGTCAACGCCGAGTGGTACGCGCCCAACGTCTGGCCCGCCGAGGCGCCCGAGCTGCGGAGGCTGTGCGAGGAGTACCTGGACCGGATGGGCGAGCTGGAGAAGGAGCTGCTCACCCTCCTGGGGTCCGCTCTCGGGCTCGAACCCGACTTCTTCTCACGGCACATGGACCATCCGACGTACGGCTTCAACATCAACTGGTATCCGGGGGTCGAGGTCGTCGGCGAGCCGGAGCCGGGGCAGTTCCGGATCGGGCCGCACACCGACTTCGGGACGGTCACCATCCTCGACCGGCAGGCCGGGAAGGGCGGGCTGCAGGTCTACACGGACGAGGGCGGCTGGGAGGACGCGCCCTTCGATCCCGAGGCGTTCACCATCAACATCGGTGACCTGATGGCCCGTTGGACCGGCGACCGCTGGCGTTCGGGACGGCACCGGGTGCTGCCGCCGCCGGCCGACTCGCCCGCCGAGGAGCTGATGTCCCTCGTCTACTTCGGCGAGTGCACCCCGGGCACGATCGTCGAGTCGGTACCCGCCCCGGTGGGCCGGGTCGCCTACGAGGCCTTCGACTCGCACGTCTATCTGCGGGGGCAGCTGGACTCGATCACGGTCGAGTAGGGCTCTGCGCACAGTTGGGCAGCCAACCGATAATTTCGTAACACAACGGACATCACGCGATCTGGTCCGATACAACTCCCTCTTCCTACACTGGTGTTGCACTACTGCACAGCAGAGTGGACAGGAGACTGAACAGTCCACTGAATCTCGCTGGTCAGGCCCTAGGGGGAGGGATGCGGTGCTCAGACGGCTGCACGGACGCGGGGCGCTCTTCGACACGGAACCGCCGGGGCTCGCGCCCCGGCTTGTCGGACTGCGACCGCACCATCACATCGCCGCCCCTCTCGAACATCCCCGTGAGCTGCCGTTCGTCGTGCTCACCGCGGGGCGCGGGCTCGGCAAGAGCGCGGTCCTCGGTGAGCTGCGCGCCGCCTACCAGCGGCACACCCCGGTCGCGCTGATCGACTGCGAGGACCCGCAGTTCGTCCGGGCGCCCGAGACGCGCCCCGCGCAGGCCTGGTCGCCGCTCGCACAGGCGCTCCTGGTGATCGCCGAGCAGCTCGCCGAACCGGTCACCGGCGCCCGGCGGATCGCCTTCCCCCGGCTGATGTCGGGCCTGATCGCGGTGGCCGCCGGCGGCTGGGGCGACGCCGACACCGAGCGCATCCGGTGGGAGGTCCAGCGGATGCTGCTGCTCAACGAGAGCGCCTCGTGGTTCACCGGGTTCGCCGCGCGCTGGGCGGGCCGGGTGGCCTCGAAGGCGGTCGCGGCGGCGATCAGCGACGACCCGCTGGTCTCGGCGGTCATCGAGGCGACGCTGGAGGCGATGACGGAACGTTCCGCCGGCGCGCGCCAGCGCAGGGCGTCCACCTGGTACCGGACGTATCCGAACGCCGGTGACCGTGCCGAGCTCGGACTGCGCCTGCTCTCCGACCACTTCAGGGCCGGCGGCACCTCCCGCGAGCACGCCGAGCGCCATCTCGTACGGGCCCTGCTCGCCGACCTCACCGACGCCTACGCCGGGATGCGGGCGCATCTGCAGCGCCTGGGCCGCCCGCTCGTCCTGGTCGACAACGCGCAGGGTTCACCGGGGCGCGAACTGACCGAGCAGGTGCTGCGCGACCGCGCCGAGGGCATCGTCGACCAGGTCGCGTTCATCGTCACCGTGCGCGGCGGCAGCGGCCAGTCCTCGCTGCGCAGCGCGGTACGCCGGAACCTGCGCGAGACGGCCCAGCGCACCCCCTGGACACCGGGCGACACCGCCGCCTCCCGGGCCCTCTTGGTGTCGCTGCCGCCGCTGTCCTCCGACGACACCCTGCACATCGTCGACGCGGTCTGTACGGGTACGGCGGTCCCCGTTCCGGCCGAACTCCCGCCCGCCACCCACCGGTTGACGTGCGGGAACCCGCTGGGCATCGCGCTGGTCGCCGAGTCGGCCCGGCAGAACCTGACCCGGCTGCCGCCCACCGCGCCCTTCGGCGCCCTGCTCACCGCCGAACTCGCCCTGCACGAGGACCGCGAGAGCCAGCCCGCCTACCGCGAACTCCTCGACCGGCTCGTCCCCGCCGACCGGCTCGACGAACTGACCGTGCTGGCCGCCGCCCACGACCACGACTCGGCGTGCGCGCTCGCCGTCTCCCAACTCCCGGACGACTTCGGCCCGTCGAGCGTCCGTGAGCTGGAGACCCGGCTGGTGACGGAGGGACTGCCCGCCGTACCGGGGCAGTTCGTCGGCGACGCCTTCGTCCGCACCCTGCTTCTGCTGCGCCTGCACCACCGGCACGCCGACCACGGCAAGTGGCGGGACGTCCACGAGACCCTCATCCAGCACTACGGCGGACCCGAACCGTCGGCCGCCCGCTACCGCCTCCACCACGAACTCGCCCTCGGTGACACCGGACCGGCGGTCGCGTATCTGCGCGACACCTTCCACACCCTCGACACCCGCACCTGGCTCGACACGCTCCTGTTCATCGCCTCGGCGCCCTACTTCCACGCCCACGACGCCGAGGGCCACGACTTCGTCGGCGGTGACCACCAGCGCGCCCGGATCGCCTTCGGCCACACCGACGCCGAGCAACGGCCGCCGGACGCCGTGGACGCCGTACTGCATCTGCGGGTACGCCGACTCCTGCACGCCGTCTGGCAGTTGACCGATCCGCTGGTGCTGCCCGACCGGAAACTGTGCGACCGGCTGCGCTACGAGCTGGTGCAGCTGTCCGACGACCCGCGCGCCAGCAACGCGCTGCTGTGGCAGGCCTCGCAGGAGTGGCCCGAGGCGGCCCTGACCGGCCACCCGCTGAACCCCCCGGGCGACGACGCCGACGACGCGGCCGACGACCGGAACCGTAACGACGGAGGCGCGTGATGGCTCGTACGGGGTTCAGGGGCGCCGGGACGTGGCTGCGCGAGGGGGTGTGGGCGATCCCGCTGCGCCGGTATCTGGCGCTGCTGGTCGTGGCGGCGCTCGTGACCGGGACCGGGTTCGCGGTCAGGTCGCTCACGCACGACGACCGTGCCTGCGCGCCCGGGGTGGTGCGTCCGGCGGACAGTGACGAGTGCGTGGGCGTCTCGGCGACCGACTTCGACTTCGGCCGGAAGCAACTCGCCGACACCATCAGGGCGATCGACCGCGAGAACGACTCCCTCACGGATGGCACGGGTGGCACCGATGGCAAGGGCGGCTACGTCACCGTCGCCCTGTTCGAGCCGTTCACCGCGACCGACGCGGACAACCTCGGGGATGTGCTGCACGAGCTGCAGGGCGCCTACCTCGCCCAGTGGAAGGTGAACCACGACGCGAACGGCGAGGGTCCGCCGATCCGGCTGGTGCTGGCCAACCCGGGCCGTACGGGCGCCTATTGGGAGCACACCGTCGACCAGCTGGAGCGGATGACGACGACCTCGGACCGGCTGCGCGCGGTCACCGGCATAGGGCTGAGCACGGAGGAGAACACCCGGGCCGTGAAGGAGCTGACGAAGCGCGGTGTCCCCGTCGTCGGCACGTCCATCACCGCCGACAGCCTCGCCAACGGCCAGCAGGGCGGTGCACACGGCCTGGAGCCCTTCCCGGGGCTCGCCCGCACCGCCCCCACAAACACCGACGAGGCCCGCGCGCTCGCCTCCTTCGCCAAGGTGGCGGCCGACAGGGCGGTGCTGGTGTACGACGATCCGGGCGACCCGTACACGCTCACCCTTCAGGCGTCGTTCGAGAAGCTGCTGACCGGTTCCCGGTACCAGCCGTGGCCCTTCACCCCGCTCACCGACCGCACCAAGGAGGGCACCACCGCCAACGACTTCCGGCAGATCAGGGAGCTGGTGTGCGACACCGCGCCCGGCGTGACCACCATCCTGTTCGCCGGACGCCACACGCAGCTGCGCCAGTTCATCAACGCGCTCGGCGAACGAGGCTGCCAGCAGCGGGAGTTCACCATCCTCACCGGGGACGACGCCTCGTACCTCACCGGCGACAGGAAGCTAGACCCCGAAGCCCTCAAGCACGGCATCTCGGTGCGCTACAGCGCGCTCGCCCATCCGGACGCCTGGCTCAAGAACCCCCCGAAGACCGGAGGTTCGGCGGCGGACGCCCAGGAGCTGAACGAACTGCTGAGCGCCGCCAAGGCCAACAAGGAGGCCAAGAGCGACAGGCCCTCACCGATCGGCACCATCGACCTGGAGGACGGCCAGCTGATCATCGCGTACGACGCGATGCGGCTCACCGTGGAGGGCATCCGCGAGGCCACCCCGCGCGGCCGGACGGCGCCCACCCTCGCCGACGTGGGCGACGAGTGGACGCTCATCAAGGGCTCGTCGGGCCGGGTGAACGGCGCGAGCGGCTGGATCTGCCTGGACAACTACGGCAACCCGTACGACAAGGCCGTACCGATCGTGGAACTGACCCCCGAACGGCACGCCCGCTTCGTCGAGATCGCCTGGCCGACGGGCAGGCCCCCGGAGAAGGACTGCCTGCCCCCGTCGTAGGCCCTGTTCCGGCTGCCTACACGCCCGCGTACGAGTGCTTGCCGGTGACGAAGATGTTGACGCCGTAGTAGTTGAAGAGGAAGCACGCGAACGCGATCAGGGCGATGTACGCGGCCTTGCGGCCCTTCCAGCCTGCCGTGGCTCGGGCGTGCAGGTAGGTGGCGTAGGCGACCCAGGTGATGAACGCCCAGGTCTCCTTGGGGTCCCAGCCCCAGTAGCGGCCCCACGCGTCGCCCGCCCAGATCGCGCCCGCGATGATCGTGAACGTCCACAGCGGGAAGACGGCCGCGTTGACGCGGTACGAGAACTTGTCGAGGGACGCCGAGGCGGGCAGGCGCTCCATGACGGAGGTCGCGAACGTGCCGGGCTTGCCGCCGGACGCGAGCTTGTTCTCGTAGGAGTCCTTGAAGAGGTACAGGATCGTGGCGACCGCGCCCACGTAGAAGACGGCGCCGCAGAGGATCGCCGTGGAGACGTGGATGTACAGCCAGTACGAGTGGAGGGCCGGAACCAGCTGGTCACTGGCCGTGTAGAGCACCGTGACGGCGAGCCCGAGGTCGAGGAGGACCGTCGTGACCAGGGGGAGGCCGAGCCAGCGGATGTCCTTCTTCAGCGCGAGGAAGACGAGGTACACGGCCACGGCGGTGGTGGAGAAGGTGAGGTTGAACTCGTACATGTTGCCCCACGGCGCCCGTCCCACGGACAGCGCGCGGGACAGCACCCCGGCGAACTCGACGAGGAAGGCGACCACGGTGAGGGACACGGCGATACGCCCGTACAGGTCGCCCTGCTCGTCCCCGCCGTGGGCGCCGGGCCCGTCCGGTACGTCCCGGGCGCCGGCGGCGGCCCGCACGACGACCTTCGGCCGCTCCATCACAGCGGTCCCGCCGGCGTTCTTGACGGTCACCGCCGGTGCCTTCGCCCCGGCCGCCGGCTTGGCGGTGAGCGCGGCGGCCGTCCGGCTGACCTTGCTGCGGCTGCCGAAGATCCACTCGGCGATGTAGGTGAAGAAGGCCAGGGTGTAGACGGCCATCGACGAGTAGATCAGCGTGTTGCTGATGTTCGCGAGGTGCTCGTTGGTCGCGGTGGCGAGGGTCGTCACATGGGCGAGGTCGGGCACGGTGGCGAGAGCGGACATTTACTTCTCAGCCCCTTCAGCAGGTACGGCAGAAGTATCGGGGTCGGGGGTTCGGGAACCGGCATCGGGGTCGGGATCGGGACCGGGGCCGGCATCAGGCACACCGGGCGACGCCTGGTCGTACAGGGTTCCGGCGAGGTCGCCGAGTTCCTCGGGCACCTTGGCGGACTCGCTGCGGCCGAGGCCGCCCATCTCGACGACGGTGACGCCGTCCGGGCCCTTCACGGCCCGCACCCACACCCGTCGGCGCTGGATGAACAGGGAGCCGGCGAGGCCGAAGATGGCGACGATCGCGCCGCCGAGCGCCCAGCCGGCGGCGGGCTGCCGGGTGACCTGGAAGTTGGCCCACTCCTTGGTGCCCTCGTAGGTGATCGAACCGGCGCCGCCCGGGAGCTGCATGGACTCGCCGGGCTTCAGGTTCTCGCGGACCTGCTTGCCCTTGGCGTCCTTGTAGGCCTTCATGTGGGTCTTGTCGAGCTGGTACACGCTCTGCGGGAGACCCGCGTTGACCCCGAGATCGCCGTGGTAGGGCGCCAGGTTCAGCACCGGGTTCTCCAGTGCGGGGAACTGCGAGGCGATCTCGTTGCCCGGCACGTAGGTGGGCAGGAAGAAGGCCTGGATACCGAGCTGCTCCTCGACGCCCTTGGGGTCGCGGTAGCCGTCCATGACCTTGATCGCACCGGAGGAGGTGACGTTGGAGTCGAGCGGAAGGAGCGCCACGGGCTGGTCGAAGACGATGTCACCCTTGCCGTCGCGGACGGTGATGACGGGCGCGTAGCCGTGGGCGGTGAGGTAGACCTTCGAGTCGCCGATCACCAGCGGCTCGTTGACCTTGATGGTGCGCTTCTTGCCCTTGCCGTACGCGCCGACGCTGTAGGTGATGGCGGCCTCGTAGGTGCGCGGGGTGCCGCGGTTGGGCCCCGACTCCTCGTACGTGCCCTTGAAGTCCTTCAGGTTGAAGCTGAAGGGGTCGAGGTCGTCGGTGTCGAAGAGGGTGCCGGACTTGAAGTCGTCGTACTGGGTGAGCGTGTTGGAGAAGCCGTCGCCTTCGAGGATCAGCTTGTTGCCCTCGGACTTGTACAGCTGGCCCCAGGCGAAGGAGGTCAGCATCACGATCAGCGCGATGTGGAAGGCGAGGTTGCCGACCTCGCGCAGATAGCCCTTCTCGGCGGCGACCGCGTCCCCGGCGGGATGCGCGCGGAAGCGGCGCTTCCTCAGCAGTACGAGGGCTGCCTCGCGGACCTGCTCGGGCTCGGCCTCCGTACGCCAGGTCGTGTAGGCGGGCAGTCGGTTCAGGCGCTTGGGTGCGCCCGGCGGGCGGCTGCGCAGCTGGCCCACGAACTGCCAGGTGCGGGGCACGATGCAGCCGATGAGGGAGATGAACAGCAGGATGTAGATCGCCGAGAACCACACCGAGCTGTAGACGTGGAACAGGCCGAGCTTCTCGTAGAGCGGCCCGAGGAAGCTGTGCCGCTGCATGAAGGCGGCGACCTTGGTCGCGTCCGTCCCGGACTGCGGGATCAGCGAGCCGGGGATGGCCCCGAGCGACAGCAGGAACAGCAGCAGCAGGGCGACCCGCATGGAGGTGAGCTGCCGCCAGAACCAGCGGGCCCAGCCGATGACACCCAGGCCCGGCAGGCCCGGCGCGTCCTCCTGGGGGGCGGTGGACAGTTGGGAGGCGGCGGCGCCGAGGTCCTGGTCGTCACCGCTCTCGGGAGCGGGGGCAGACGTGCTGCCGGTGGTGGTGCTGTTGCTCATCGGTCAGATCCCCACAGTGAAGCCGTTGGACCAGGTCTGCATCTCCTGCACCAGACGGTCCCACGCGCCGGTAAGGAGCAGCACACCGGTAAGGATCATCATCGTGCCGCCGATGCGCATGACCCAGACATAGTGGCGCTTGACCCAGCCGAAGGCGCCGAGCGCCTTGCGGAAGGCGACCGCGGCGAGCACGAAGGGGACACCGAGGCCGATGCAGTAGGCGACCGTCAGTACGGCTCCGCGTCCCGCGCTTGCCTGGTCGAAGGCGAGGCTGTTGACGGAGGCGAGGGTCGGGCCGATGCAGGGCGTCCAGCCGATGCCGAACAGCGCGCCGAGCAGGGGGGCGCCGACCAGTCCGGCGGCGGGCTTCTTGTGGAAGCGGAACTCGCGCTGGGTGAGCCAGGGCATCATGCCCATGTAGAAGACGCCCATGAGGATCATGAGGACGCCGAGCACCTTGGACAGCGTGCCCTGGTGCTCCTGGAGCGTCTGCCCGAAGTATCCGAACAGGGCTCCCGTGGACACGAACACAGCGGTGAACCCGAGGACGAAGAGCGAGGCCCCGGCGACCATCCGCCCCTTGCGGGCCTCGCCGAGGTCGGTACCGGTGACGCCGGTGACGTACGACAGATAGCCGGGTACGAGGGGCAGCACACACGGCGAGAAGAAGGAGACGAGGCCGCCGAGCAGGGCGATCGGCAGGGCCAGTATCAGGGCCCCGCTCATCACGGTCTCGTTGGGCTCGGTGATCGAGGCGGCGAGCGTGACGAGGGCGGGCGCCTGGGACATCCCGCTCATGTCACTTCTCCGTGAGGACGGGGTCGATCATCTTGCGCAGGTTGTCCTCACTGAGGGCTTCGAGCGCGCGGGCGGCGATCTTGCCCTCTCGGTCGAGGACGATCGTGGAGGGGATCAGCTTCGGGTTGAGGGTGCCCTTCTTGAAGCGGAGCATCAGCTTGCCCGTGGGGTCGTACAGACTCGGGTACGTGACCCCGTACCCCTTCTCGAAGGCGAGCGCCGGGCGGGTGCTGGTGTCGCGGGTGTTGATGCCGACGAACTCGACGCCCTTGCCCTTGAGGTCGGCGGAGACCGCGACGAAGTTCTTCGCCTCCAGGCGGCAGGGCCCGCACCACGAGCCCCAGATGTTGATGACGACGATCTTGCCCTTGAAGTCGGCCACGTCGAGCTGCTTGCCGTCGATGGTCTCGCCGGAGAGGTCGGGCGCGACGGACCGTTTCCCCTGGGCGACGTGCGCGATGCCGTCGTTGCCGGTGATGAAGTTGGTGTCGCCGGAACCCCCGGACGTACCGCCCGAGCCGCAGGCGGTCAGGGCCAGCGCGGAGGCGGCGACAGCGGCGGTGAGCAGGGCGGCTCGACGACTACGGGCATGACCACGAGGACGGTTCGAGCACAGGGGGGCGCGGCTGTCGGCACTCATGTGAAAAGTTTCGCATGTCCGTTCCGAGGATCTTGCACACCCCCCTTGCGGGTGGAAACCCGCATTTCAGGCGGCCTTTGTGGCCTATCCCGCGCTGCTTCCCGTGCCCCCGGTCGCAGGCGCAGACGCGGTCGCAGTCGCAGTCGGGGTCTGGGTCGGGGCCTTCGGCGTCTCGGCCAGGAAGCCGTTCCAGCCCCCGACCGGCGGCTGCCCGACGTCGAGGGTCCGCAGCTTCTCCAGGACCTCCGGCTTCTGTACGTCCATCCAGTCGACGAACTGCCGGAAGGAGACGAGCCGGACGTCCTCGCCCTTCTCCTTTTCCCGCGCGATGTGCTTGAGGGCCGCCTCGACGGCGTCCATGTAGATGCCGCCGTTCCAGTGCTCGAAGTGGTTGCCGACGAAGAAGGGGGCGCGGTTCGTCTCGTACGCCCGCTGGAAACCGGCGATGTAGGCGCCGGCGGCCTGCTCGCGCCAGGCCGGGTAGTTGTAGGCAGGGGCGTTGGTCGAGTTGACCGACTGGTTGGCCAGCATGTTGTAGTCCATGGAGAGGACCTCGAACTTACGGCCGGGGAAAGGTATCGCCTGGAGGGGCAGGTCCCAGACGCCGTTCGTCTTCGTGGGCCACACCTGCCGGCCGCCGGGCGAGGAGGCGTCGTAGCGCCAGCCGAGGGCGCGGGCGGTGGGGAGCAGGTTGTCCTGGCCGAGGAGACAGGGCGTACGGCCGCCGATGAGCTCACGGTCGTAGTCGAAGGGGAGCGCGGGCAGGTCGGTCCACCCGGTGTTGGTGCGCCACTCCTTCACGAACCCCTTGGCTTGCTGTATCTCGCTGCGCCACTGCTGCGGCGTCCAGTTGGCGACCGAGCCGTAGCCGGAGCAGAAGTGGCCGTTGAAGTGGGTGCCTATCTCGTGCCCGTCGAGCCAGGCCTGCCGGACGTTGGTGAGGGTCGCCTTGACGTGCTCGTCGGTGAGGTAGCCGATGTCGGAGGCGCCTGGGGCGTTGTTCGGCGGGAGGTACCTGCGCTTCTGCGACTCGGGGAGGAGGTAGAGCCCGGAGAGGAAGAAGGTCATGTGGGCGCGGTGCGTCTTCGCCAGCTCCAGGAAGCGCGGGAAGAGGCCGTTGCCGACCTCTCCCGCCCCGTCCCAGGAGAAGATCACGAACTGCGGCGGGGTCTGGCCCGGCTCCAGCGGCACGGGCCTGCCGGGCTGGTGGGGCTGCCTGCCGGTGAAGGAGGTGGAGCCGTCGCCTATGGGCCTGACGGTGGGGGTGGCGCTGGATGACGGCTTGCCGGAAGGCCGCGTCTTCCCGTTCCCTCCGGAACCTCCGGAGCCGTTCGACCCCTCTTGCAGAACGGTTCCGCAGCCGGCGCTGCCGAGAACGGCGGCGGCTCCGAGGCCGAGGCCGAGCGCCCCTCGCCGGCTGAAACCGCCGACGCCGTCACCGTTCTTGTCGAGCATGGGGTCCCCATTCGTCGTACTCACTGGTGGTCACCCAGTCAGAGGGGACGACGAACAGGGAGGTTCCCCGCATTGTCACGCACTTCGGAACAATTGCAACAACTGTGTCACTAATCACTCAACGGCATCCCTGGGCGGCTACGCCCCGAAGGCCTTGTCCTTCCCCTTCACGGGCTTGGCGCCCGCGAGCAGATGGGCCGGGACCAGGTCACGGGCGGGCTCGGAGTAACCGACGGACACGATCCGGTCGCCGCGGTAGGTGAAGGTGGTGAGGGAGGCGAGCGTGCACTGCCGCTTGCGCGGGTCGTGCCAGAGCCGCCGCCGCTCCGCATAGCTACGCACGATCCAGATCGGCAGCTGATGACTGACGAGCACGGCCTCGTGCCCACGGGCGGCGTCCTTGGCGGCGTCCAGCGCCCCCATCATCCGTACGACCTGATCGACGTACGGCTCACCCCAGGACGGCTTGAACGGGTTGACCAGGTGCTTCCAGTTCTCGGGCCGCTTGAGGGCCCCGTCCCCGACGCCGAAGGTCTTCCCCTGGAAGACGTTCTCGGCCTCGATGAGCCGCGCGTCGGTGGCGAGGTCGAGCCCGTGCGCCTTGGCGATGGGCGTCGCGGTCTCCTGCGCCCGCTCCAGCGGGGAGGCGCCGACGTACGTCACGTCGCGCGAGGCGAGGTGCTCGGCGACCCGGTCGGCCATCCGCCGGCCCAGCTCGGAGAGGTGGTAGCCGTCGAGTCGTCCGTACAACACCCCGTCGGGGTTGGCGACTTCACCGTGCCGCATGAGGTGTACGACGGTGATGTCGGCGTTCGCCTGGCTGTCGATGTCGCTCATTCCGCTCCTGTCGCTCATGCTGCTGTGGCCTCCGCCGCCGCACGGGCCGCCGCCGGAAGGGCGTCGGCGATTTTCTGGATGGCCCGCTCGTCGTGCGCAGTGGAGACGAACCAGGACTCGAAGGACGACGGCGGGAGATAGACGCCGTTCGCCAGCAGGGAATGGAAGAACGCGGTGAACCGGAACGACTCCTGCGCCTTGGCGCCCTCGTAGTCGCGCACCGGCTGGTCGGCGAAGAAGACGGAGAACATGTTGGAGGCGTTCTGCACGGTGTGCGCGACGCCCTCCTTGCTCAGCGCCTCGCCGACCAGCCCCTGGAGCTGCGCGGACACGGCGTCGACGGTGACGTACGCGGCCTCGTCGAGCAGCCGCAGCTGGGCGAGTCCGGCGGCGGTCGCGATCGGGTTACCGGAGAGGGTGCCGGCCTGGTAGACGGGCCCGGCGGGAGCGAGGTGGGCCATGACGTCGGCGCGCCCCCCGAAGGCGGCGGCGGGGAACCCGCCACCCATGACCTTCCCGAAGGTCATCAGGTCGGGCCGGACACCGTCGATCCCGAACCAGCCACTGCGACTGGTCCGGAACCCGGTCATGACCTCGTCGGACACATAGAGCGCGCCATTGGCGGCGCAGGCGTCCTTGAGCCCCTGGTTGAACCCGGGCAGCGGCGGTACGACGCCCATGTTGCCCGGGGATGCCTCGGTGATCAGGCAGGCGATCTCGCCGGGGTGCGCGGCGAAGGCCGCGTGCACGGCGTCGAGGTCGTTGTAGGGGAGCACGATGGTGTCGCCGGCCTGGGCACCGGTGACGCCCGGGGTGTCGGGCAGCGCGAAGGTCGCCACACCGCTCCCGGCGGCGGCGAGGAGCGAATCGACGTGACCGTGGTAACACCCGGCGAACTTGATCACCTTGGCGCGCCGGGTGAACCCCCGGGCGAGGCGGATCGCCGACATGGTGGCCTCGGTCCCGCTGGACACGAGCCGCACCTGCTCGAGGGGGTCGATACGGGCGACCATCTCCTCGGCGAGCGCCACCTCGCCCTCCCCCGGCGTACCGAAGGACGTACCGCGCGAGACGGCGTCCTGGACGGCGGCGATGACCTCCGGCCGGGAGTGCCCGAGGATCATCGGACCCCAGGAGCAGACCAGGTCGACGTACTCGCGCCCGTCGGCGTCGGTGAGATACGGGCCACGCCCCGACACCATGAACCGGGGCGTACCGCCCACGGCGCGGAAGGCGCGCACCGGCGAGTTGACCCCGCCGGGTGTGACTCCCGTCGCACGGTCGAAGAGTCCCTGAGAGACGGGCGCTTCATAGGGATAGGGCAACCCGCTCGCGGCTGCGCCGGCTGCCCCGCTGGTTGACCCGCTTGACGTTTCGCTCATGACCTGCGACTTCTCCGACTTCTCGGACTCCGGTTGCCAGTGACCCCCTCAGGGTAGGCGGCCGGACGGCGGGGCGTCGGCCCCACCCGTCTGCGAAACTGGGACCGAACACACACGAGGTACACAGAGACACGCAGCTCATCGAGCCGTACATACGGACGATGGGCGGACGATGGTGTTCAGAGGCTGCGAAGATCCTGCGGACAGGTGTTTCAACGCACGTTTCGGCGGGCGGACGTGGGGGAGGTCACTGACACGATGATCGGGTTGCGCGACGGGGCTCGCGCGTCCTAGAACAGCAGTCGGGTGGAGATATGCATCGCGGTGGCGGACTGGGCGAGGGGACTGACGACCTGGGTCCTCGACGTGCCCGGCGGGGAAGGCACCGACGCGACGTGGAGGAAGCGGCAGCGGCAGAAGCGGCACGACAGGCGCAGGCCCCCGGGATGGGTCCTGGGCAGGCGATCGGTCCTGGGCAGAGCCCGGGGTCGACGGTTTCGAACGGTGTGCCCGAGAGCCTCGACCGGAGGGTCGAGCGACTCCGGGCAGCGAGTGGGAATGGTGGTCGGGTGGGGGTGACGTACAAATACTTCGGCGCGCCGGACGGCGCCACGGCAGCCCGCGTCCCGATCTCGATGCGCCCCGAGGAACTCGGCGGCGACGAACTCGGCATGAACGGCATGTTCACCAAGATCAAGCCCGAGACGATGGCCGCGATGGTCCTCACGGGCATCGAGGGCGTCCCCCTCAACAAGGTGCCCCCGCTGGAACTCGTCGTCCTGCACCCGGACTACGCGGTCGTGAAACTCCCGATGACCGTGGTCGACCCCCTACGGGGCATAGGCGAGGAGGCGGTCGGCGCAGCGGCGTTCATCTGGTCGACGGTGCCGGACCGGGGCGGGCCTCGGGACGCGTTCAACGTCTACCAACTGCTGCACGAGTGGCAGGACTTCAGCCATCGGTTGCATGAGGCGGGGCATCAGCCTTATTGCCTTGTCTGGCCCTGAGCAGGGGTTTCGGTGGTTTCGGGCGGGGTCTTCGGGCCTCGCCTTTTTCATTGCCGGGGAGGGGCCGTTCGGGGGCGGCCGGGGCGCATGCGGGCACATCGGTCTTGCTGGGGGCGCTGATGTGCCCGCTGATCACGGTCGGGCAGACAGCCTGGGAGTGAGCAGCTCCAGCACCTCCTCCCAGCGGTAGCGGTCGGCCCCGCCCCCGGCCTTCGGCCGGTGAGGTTCGTACGAGCCGATCAGGACGCCCATCTCGCGTAGCCGTTCCAGACTCTGGCGGTACGCAGGGTGGGCGGCCTGGGCTGAGTTCAGGTACGGCAGCACGGCGACCGGGATGTCCATGGCGGGTGCTTCGCACAGGATGCCCAGGGCGAGGTTGTCGGAGATCCCGGCGGCCCACTTGTTGACGGTGTTGAAGCTGGCCGGGGCGACCGCGATCGCGTCCGCGGGCCGAGTCGGGCGCGGTTCACCTGGTGACCGCCATGCCGAGCGGATGGGGCGGCCGGTCTGCGCCTCGACCGCCTCCGCGTCGAGGAAGCCGAGTCCTTGTGGGGTGGCGATGACGCCGACGTCCCAGTGCCGTTCATGTGCTGCGGTGATCAGCTTGCCGACGTCGGCGGCGACCCCGGACGCGCAGACCACGATCTGGAGGAACGGCTTGTCGGGCTGATCACTCACGCGGGCACTCCCAGTTGGCGGCTGAAGTGGTGCAGCTCGGGCAGTGCCCGGCGGCGGTCGCGGGCTGCCATGTCGGCGACCAGTTCGCGTACGGCCGGGCGGCGGATGTCCTGTGCCGCGCAGCTCTCGGCGATACGCAGGGCCTGGTAGCCCTCCGCGAGCCTGCCCTGCTGACTGTAGGCGCGGGCGGTCTCCACCCACAGCGCGGCCCGGCGCTCGGGGACAGGAATGTGCCGCCGCATGAGCGGCCGTGCGGTTTCCAGGGCGATGCCGACGTCACCGAAGGAGACGGCGGCACTGATCTCGTGGAGTGCGACGTTGGTGGGGCTGAAGTTCGCCCATGCGTCCGGCCGGTCGAAGGAGACGTAGCGAGCGACTTCCTTGGCTTCGGTGAAGAAGTCCTGGGTGGTGTCGCGGTCGCCGTTTCTGCTGGCGGCGGTCGCCCCGACGGCGTCCTTCACGAGGCCGCGCGCCGCCCGCCCGGCGAGGCCGTCGAGTGCACCGACCGGGCTGCCCTCATCCTCGGATACCTCGCGGAACACCTTTCGGGTCAGCGCCTCGACCAGCTTGCCACGGAGCGGAGCTGACAGCCGCTGGGCATGGACTCCACCCGATTCGGCCCGCTGCCCGCCGAGATCGCCGCACAATGCGCACCGACCGAACTCGACCAGGAGATCGACACCCACCTCAAGGGCGTCGCCCACGACTTCTCCGCCCGGCTCCTGGGCGGAGTGTGCGGCATCGCCGGCGCCTTCACCGTCCTCAACGACCTTGCCGTCTTCCTGTGCTACATGCTGGACACCTCAACCAGCCCGGGGCGGGCCGGATTCGGCCCCGCCTGGACCAGGCAGTCACTGACCGTCCAGACCGGCACACTCGAACCCGTGCGCGGCTTGTTCTGGCACCCCGCCCCTGGAACTGACCCCGCGAACGCCAGCCCCTGACCGACGTCCGCAACGCCTTCCGCGCTCTCGTCTTCACCTGAAGCCAGGTCGGCGAATCCGTTGCGTGAGTCCGAATAGCTTGCAGCAAATGCCTGACAGGTCCGAGCAATCCTTGGTCAGGCCCGTCTGTGTCTTCATCCTGCGGCCTACAGCCGTCGCATCCTGTGCAAGGGCAGGAGCCCAACGCCGGTGTCTGTGCCTCCTGTCAGGATCAGCATCGCCCCACATCGTCGTCTGGAGGACACATGAGTACCGATCTTGGTCCGCTGGCCATCACGCGCCGCAGCAGCAGTGAGCTGATACGGGCCAACGGCGAAACGGTGGGCAGACTCGGCGAATTCTGGAGCTGGGCCTGCTCCGACCTCGCCAACAACACCATGCGCGGCGTCCTGGCCGAGTACCTCGTGGCCACGGCACTGAGCGCCGCGACCGGCACACGCATCGAATGGGACACCGTTGACATCCGTACACCCGAGAAGTGGCGCGTGGAGGTGAAGTCAGCGGCTTACCTGCAGTCGTGGGCACAACCCCAGCTGTCGAAGATCGAATTCAGCATCGCGCCGGCTTCCGGTTGGGACGCCCAGACCGGCGCCACCTCAGCCGCGGTAATGCGCCGCTCGGACGTGTACGTGTTCTGCCTGCTACACCACCAGGACAAGCAGACCCTCGATCCCTTGGACCTCAGCCAGTGGACCTTCCTTGTCCTGCCTACCTGGGTCCTGGACGAACGCTGCCCGACCCAGAGAACCGTCAGGCTGTCCAGCCTCGAGCGCCTCAGCCCGCTGAAGACCGACTTCGCTGGGTTGTCGAAAGCGGTCGCCGCGTGCGCCGATGGCACGCGATAGCCCGAGGGCAGCGGTCTCAACCCACGTGGTGAGCTTTACCGACGGCCTTCTCCAGATGAGCATCAACAAGGCCAGGGCTGCCGGACACAATCGCCAGGACGTTGCCGATACGGATCGCCGCCTGCTTCGGCGCACCCCGTCGTCGTAACCATCGGTCCGCCCAGCACCCTCGCGGATGGATTGCACAACGTCCGGGAGGGCAATTCGCTGCGGCTACTTGCTGTGACGCAAGAGCCGATCGGCATCTTCTGCCAGGTAGACGGAAGTAAGACGCTTGGGATGCCACATGACGATCTGTGTTGTGCCGAACCCATACCAACCCGGTTCGCCGAACGCCGCCATGAGCCCGGATTCCTTCCACTGTTCGATGCGGCGTCGGTCGTCCTCGCTCACTGAATACGGCGCGGACGTGATCGCCGCCGGCAGCCCGTCCTTTATCCAGTAGACCGGGTGATCAAGCCAGCTGTCGTCGTCGCGAGAGCCAGAACCGTACTTGCCACAGGCGTCGGATTCACACTGGCGGCTGGCGTTGCGCATCAGCCACTTCGGGCAGCATCCGCTCTCGCTGCTGCGCAGACCATGGTCTTCTGCCCAATCGACGATGACCTGTTGAGCCACGCGCGCGTGTGCAGCAGTCTCCTCGTACTGTTCCGGGCTGAGCTGACTGCGTCCCTGGTTCGGGACAGCGAGCCCGTACGGCCATAAAATCTCGCCCTGCCCTTTCTTGAAGATCTTCGACGCCCGAATCTCCAAACTGCGATTCACTTCTTCCTCCTGGGACCGGCTAGAGGCGAGGACCGTCGGGGTGCCCGGTGAGCACTTCGGCTGGACTACCCAGATCATGCGTCTCGTACGCTCGGTGACAGTGCGCCTGGTGGCTCCGCCTGGCATTCGCACTCGTCCATTCTCTGGATGGAGTGCAAGGTCCTGGTGTACGTTGTGTGCGGCGCTGCTGCGGCAGCGTGTCTCGCTACATCCGGTCCCGGCGCCGGAGCGAGCAGTGGGCTCTTGAGAGTCACCCGCAGTTGGCAGTCTGTACGCCTTAGGACATCCGATCTGTCTCTTCTTGTCGTCGCCGGGCGGCAAACAAGGAGGGCCGACGCATGTCCAGTTCACGCAACACCAACCGTCTGGCCAAGAGGATTCGTAGCCAGACGGCACTCACGCTCTCGACCGCTTCCAGGCTCGCACGGCAGGCCAACGCCTATCTCGGATCCCCTGTCGCAGACGCCGCCGATCCTCATCAGCGCCGTCTAGAAGCCCACATGGCCCATGTGTTGGCAAGCAGCTTCAAGGACCGTCAACTCAACGGTGCTCTTCTTGGCGCGCGTGAAGCGGAGCCAGACGGTCAGCGCTTGGAACTGACCCTGGAGTCCGACATGGCGGATGAGGTTCTGCGTGAGCTCCTGCCACGGTTCGATCACATCTACGGAGGCATCCGTGGAGTCCCCGGACTTCGCATCCGAGGGAACAGGGACCGCGTGGTTCTCCACGACGCCCTCAGCCCGGCGCAAGTCACCGTGACCCGATCCGATCAAGGTCGCATGCGTCTACCATCCGCGCGCGAGGGTGAGGTGCTCCTTTGGAAACGCGCCCCTGGCGGCCTCTCTCGCGACGAAAGGCAGGAGGCCGAGGAGTGGGTCGACTCGGAAGGCAGCGCGGACCTACGAGTGCGCGATCTGTTGATGAGTCGAATTCTGCGTTGTCCACGGTTGGTGAACCGAACAGCAGAGCCGCACGGGTTCGCCAACTGTTACACGCATCACTCGGGCGATCTTGTCATCGAGTGGTGCTGCGGCGACACCGTGGAGGCACTCTGTGCAAACCTCCTGGCTCACGGCATCGCTGACGGCCTGCCACGGGGGAACGCTTTCGAGTTGCTCTCTCCTCACTCGGCTCAACTCGGCGATCGCACAGTGATCTTGAATCGCCACAGTTCATGCCTGTACAGCAACAAGGCTTGGGATGTCGTGGAGTACATCAAGAAGGGCTACGACTCATGACCTTGTCCGCGATGGTGCTGGTAGTGCCGGCTTGCGTGGCCCTGGGTGTGATCGCACGTTGCGGGCGAGACCTGGCAGTGCTTCGCCGATTGGAGCGACTTCTGGAGGGCTGCGACCAGATGCACCGAGTTGAGGTTTGTCGGATCCTCGCCGCTTCGTTGCACACGGCTGGGACAGCGAATCCGCAGGATGCCCCACCGACCCGGGCGCCTATGTAGGGTTCTGTCAAGTAGCCTCCACCAGCAGATGCTTGATCTCGTATTCGAACCGGATGCGGCTCCGCTGCGACGAATCCAACACAAAGACGCGAGTGAGCATGGGAAACGGTGTTGACCGGTGAGAACTACCGAGAGGAGTTTTCCCAGGCCAATACACATTTCCTTGCGAAACCCCAGGCCAGCGCCCTCCCGCCACCAATCGCTGCACGAATGGCAGGACTTCAGCCATCGGTTGCATGAGGCGGGGCATCAGCCTTATTGCCTTGTCTGGCCCTGAGCAGAGGTTTCGGTGGTTTGCGGGCGGGGCTTCTACGACCCCGCCCTCGTCATGGGCCAGGAGGGGCCGTAAGACGGCCAGGGCGTATTGAGGCCGATTTCCGGGTGCGTCGCGACGGTGAAGTACCACAGCAGGTAGGCCACCAGGGCGAGGGTGATCGGCACGCCGAGGAGGAGGCGGATCAGCAGGATCAGTGTTCTGGTCCACGGGTGGGCCGGCCCCCTGGCGAAGTCGGGTCTGGCCGGGTCGTACGCGATCCTCATGTCGAACGCCCACCGCGGCGCCGCGCGGTCGAATGTGTGACTGGTGCCGCCGGTGTCGGTGAACGAGTACACGGTGACCCCGGGGTCGTCTTCGTAGTCCGTGGGCTTGTAGCCCACGTTGTGGGCCACGGTCGTGACGCCGTAACGGTGCAGCAGCCACCAGGTCACCGTGGCCCGCCACGTGCCGTAGGCGATGACGCAGCAGGAGACGACCACCGGGAAGAGGGCCACCCACAACTGGGTGAGGCGCCCGTCGTCCGCCGATACGGGGAACAGCAGGCCGAGGGTGAAAAGGCAGGTGAGCGTGGACACGGCCCACCACTGACCCGTGGACAGGTACGGTCTGCGCGGTCTCCCGGACGTGGAGGGGCGTTTCTCCGCCTTCACCAGGGCCGCACCGTCGATGCGTCTTTCGGCCTCGTCACGTTGCGGGATAGCCGCGTTCACGGCGTGTGCGAAGGCCTCCACCGCCTCGGTGCTGCGGGAACTGATCGCGCAGACGGTTGTGGATTCGGCCAGTGCCCGGGCCCGGTCCCGGGCACTGGCCTTCGCTCCGGCTCCGGCGACCGCCGAGTTCAGCAGGATCTCGGCGGTCGTGCGTTTGTTCCGGTCCACAAGGACGGTCCGGATCGCGTCGAGAGGGATGATCAGCCGGATGCCTGCCCGATCCAGCATGACGGTCTCGTCCTGCAGGCGGGCGGTGCCGCCTCTGCCGCGCAGCATCGTTTTGGGCGCGGGATCCACATCTCTGACAGCCATGCCTGGGTACCTCCCATGGTCGACCGGGTCGGCTTCGGGGCGAGTTGTGGTTGGTCAGGGCCGGTTGGTCGGGACCGGTTCATCGGTTCAGCCACAGCCGCACCGTGCCGTCGAGGCCGGCCGAGGCCACGGTCCTGCCGTCCGGGCTGAAGGCCACTGATGTCACCTCGGCGGTGTGGCCGGTGAGGGTGTCGATGGGATAGACACCGCGCGTGCTGGTGTCCCACAACCGCACGGTCCTGTCCTTGCTGCCGGTGGCCAGGGTGTCCCCGTCCGGGCTGAACGCCACCGTCGTCACCGGGCCGGTGTGGCCGGTGACGGCGGCGTTGACGGTGCCGCTCACGTTCCACACGCGCACGATGTTGTCGGCGCCGCCCGTAGCCAACTGGTCGTCGAGTCGCCCGAACGCGAGGGGCTTGAAGCCGTGCCAGTGCGGGGCTTCGAGGGTGGGCTGGACGGTGGGAGGGGTCACGGTGAGCAGGTCCCACAGCCGTACCCGGCTGTCGGTGAGGTCCTCGCTGCTGGTCGCCACGGTGTATCCGTTCGGGCTGAACGCCACCGCGTCGACCACGGCCATGCCCTGGGTCGTCAGCGTGTCGGTGACAGTGCCGGTGGTCAGGTCCCACAGTCGGGCCACGCCGTCGCGGCCGCCGGTGGCCAGGGTCTTGCCGTCCCGGGAGAAGTCCAGGTCCAGGGTGGGCTGGGGATGGGGCAGGGCGACGCCGACGGGTTTCGCCGCGTTCCACAGGAACACTTCGAAGCCGCCGGCCACGGCCAGCGTCCTGCCGTCCGGGCTGAAGGCCACCTTGGTGACGTCCTCGACCTGGTCGGGCCAGGGGGTGGTCGCGGTGCCCTTGGCCACGTTCCACGACCGCAGTGTGCTGCTGATGCCCTGGACCCCGGACAGCCCGGCGACGAGCGTCCTGCCGTCCGGGCTGAACGCCACGCTGCGGGCGTGGCCGCTGGGGACGGTGAACACGACCGTGCGGGGATCGTCGTCACCCGCTCTCGCCTCGATTTCCGCGAACGTGACGGTCGTAGCGGTCAGTCCGAGCGCGGCGAGCAGGAGCGTGCGGCGGCGCACCTTGGCGGGTTGCTTCACCTGCGGCCCAGTGGGTTGCGCAGGCGCCTCACCGACTGTCGTGGCGGGAGCGTTGATCTCTGTGGGTTCGACGGAATCCATTGGCGCACACCCAGTCCTTCAGTCCTTCAGTCCTTGAGAAGGGAGCGGTACGAGCGGGGCAGCGGTGCGGGGGTGCAAGTAGGAGGCGTACGAAGGGGAGTTGGGAGTGGCGAGGCTCAGCCCGGCCGAACGGCCCCGGCGACAAGGGCGGTTGCGGCGTCCGCGCAACCCCAGGCCAGGGTGACCCCGGCGCCTCCGTGGCCGTAGTTGTGCACCAGTCGTCGCACCCGGCCGGGCGGCCGCGGGTCGGCTTCCAGGCGGACGCCGCCTTGACGCCAGGGCCGTAGGCCCACCTGGTGACCGAGGACCGGGGTGCCGGCCAGTTCCGGCAGCAGTTCGGTGCAGCGGCGCAGGATCGCGGCGGCGGTGTCCGGGGACGGTGTGGTGTCCCACTCGCCGATCTCGAAGGTGCCGCCGAGGACGATGTCCGTACTGCGGGGGTGGACGTAGGTGTACCCGTCGGAGTTGTCCTCGTCGCGCACGGACATGCTCAGCCCAGGGTTGGCGACGAGGACCAACTGCCCTCGTACCGGCCGCACTTCGGCGTCGCCACACAGGGCGCGGGCGCCCAGACCGGAGGCGTTGACCACCGCGGGTGCCCATACGCCCGCCTGTTCCAGGGCGTCGATACGGCGACGGATCAGCGTGCCGCCCGCCGCGGCGAAGGTCTGCTGGAGCCAGGGCAGGTAGCGGGACATCTCCACGGACGGGACGGTGAACGCCCAGCCCCCGGTGAACGGGTCCCGTACCTCGTCGCGGTGCAGGGTGCGGAGGTCGGGGAGGGCCGAGGCCCACCAGGGCACGTCCTGGGCCTCGCCGCGCAGCAGCATCCGGGTGGGCCGCATGATCACGCCGGGCACGCCGTCCGCCGCCTGGCGGGTGAACTCGTCGTAGGTGCGGACGGCCCAGTCCAGTACGTGCGGCTCGAACCGGGTGCGGGTCGGGTACCAGACGGCCGCGGCGACGGAGGACGTCGTCTCGGCCGACGACTCGGCCGTGAGCACGGCGACACGGACACCGGCCTGCTGCAGGCGCAGTGCGGTGGTGAGCCCGATGATGCCCGCGCCGACGACAACCGCGTCGAACCTGTCACCCATGCTGCCCCCTCTGATCGCCGAACGGTGTGTTTCCCACTGTCGGCGGGGAGTTGGCAACGTGTCCAAGACCAGTCACGTCCAACGCGATAAGAACCGCTTATAGTTGCAGGATGGACCTGCGGCGGCTGCGGTATTTCCTGGTGCTGGCCGAGGAGTTGAACTTCACCCGGGCCGCCCGCCGCCTGCACATCGCCCAGCCGGCTCTGAGCCAGCAGATCAGGGCGCTGGAAAGGGACATCGGCGCTCCATTGCTCGAACGAGGCAGCCGGGGCTGCCGGTTGACCCCCGTCGGCGAGGTCGTGGCCCGGGAAGCCGGCGAACTGCTGGCCCACGCGGACGCGTCACAGGAACGGATCCGCGCGGCCGTCGGCGGACGACGGGTACAGCTGCGCCTGGCCCTGACCCGTTCCGCCCGTGGCGGCCCCGTCGACGCCCTCCTCGCCGAGTTCCGTACCCTCCATCCGGACGTGGATCTCGTCGTACGGACGGGATGGACGGCGCACAACATCACCGAACTGCTGGCCGGGAGGCTGGACGCCGCCTTCGTACGACCCCCGCTGGACGGCGAGGACGGCGAGGGCCTGGAGTGCCGGCACATCGCCCGCGAGGAACTACTCGTGGCCGTCCCGGCGGAGCATCCCCTCGCCCGCGAACGAAGGGTCACCCGCGCGCACATCGCCGCCGAACCCGTGATCCTCTGGCCGCGCGAGAACGCCCCCGGAATGCACGACCTGATCACCCGGCAGCTGTGGCCCGGCAGCGGGCCGCGCATCGTGCGGGAAGAGCCCGACGACGAACAACTCCTCCTCAGCGTCGCCTCGGGCGCCGGCATCGCCCCGGTGCCCGAAGGACGCGCCCGTGCGCTGCGCATATCAGGAGTACGGCTCAAGCGCGTGACCGCACCCATGCCCACGGTGGACCTGGCTCTGGCCCACCGGCCGGCAGGTGCCGCACCGGCCCTCCGAGGACTCCTCAGTCTCGTCGACGCCTTGCCCGGGGAGCCGGCTGCCGCCCCATCGGCACACTCCTGACTTCCTCCCCCTCGGGAACGAGGGGGATTCCTACGGCCCTGCTGGCCTCTGCGGATGCCCTCGATACTGCGCAGCTGGTGGCTCAGCCCGAACTGCTGGGCTACCTGTGCCGCCGGCATTCCCGGATCACGTGGTCTCCGGCACGCAAAGCCGCCGTCAGTTTTCCTCGCAGCTCGTCCGGGATGGTCTGTGTCCCGAGGGCGCAGGCGCGCACCAGTGCGCGGCAGTCCTGCTGTTGCCGGTCTGTGGCGAGCGCGGTGAACAGTGGATGCGCCAGGTTCTCGCGGGCCGCGTAGCCGTCTTCGGCGTCCGTCGTCCTGCGGTGCAGTTCCCCGACGATCCGGCGCGCGCCAGGAGTCTCGGCGGACCCGATGGCGTCGAGAACGGTGAATCCGAGCCGGATGTCGAAGACGGTCATCCCGGGTTCGGGTTTCGCCCAGGCCCGCTGGCGCTCGGTCGACGCACCCTACCTCGTCGCCCTGGTCCGGGCTGGCGCCCACTTCGAACGCGGCCAGCTCGTCGACCGGCATGACACGGTGGCCGTATGAATCTGGCCCTCGCCCTCCTCGCCGGCCTGAATGCCCCCAACCCCGGGGATCGCGACGTCGCCGCAGAGCAGCTCGGCGATCTCCTGCGCGGGCCCAGCCTGACGCAGGACGAGACGGAAGCCACTGTCGCCTGCTTGCTCACCGCCGCCATCAGAGACCCGGATGACGCCGTCCGCGAGAGTGCCCTCAACGCCATCGGCAACGCCTCCGAACGCCGGGACCTGCCTCTCCCCCTGGTCGCCGGGCTGGCACCGTGGCTCCGCACGATGACCGCACCCCTCCTCGAGCACGCCCTCGGCATTCTCGGCTCCACCCGTGACCCCGACGCCCACCCGATGATCGAGCCCTACCGGCAACACCCCACGGACTACGTCCGCGAAGCCGCCGCCATGGCTCTGGCAGAGCTGCCCGGTCACAACACCCCCGCAGCGACGGACCACAACCACTGACAAATACGGGCTGACCCGCGATTGATCTCGGGGCGGGCCGGTCAGGTGGTTCAGCAAGCGCAGGTCGGCCCCCTACTCGTACCGGTACTTCAGAGAGTCCGCCTCCGCCTGCTCGATGTCGGCGATCGTCAGCTCCGGCATCCGCAGCTGGGCCAGCGTCACCTCTGCCGAAGTTGGCTGGGCGTCCGCCGGCAGCCACTGCTCCGGCTTCCAGGCTCCGCTGCGCAGAAGCGACTTGGGGCAGTGCGGGTAGACCTCCTCGATCCCCAGCACCAGCGCACTGGCTGGAGGCTTGCCCACTGCGGTCAGCTGCGACAGCAGTTCCGGGCGGGTGGAGACGCAGGCCCGGCCGTTCACCCTGAGGGTCGTGGTGCGCCCCGGAACGAGGAACAGCAGCCCGGCCCGTCCGGTGGCGATGACGTTCTGCAGGGTGTCCAGACGCTTGTTGCCGGTCGCGTCCGGTATCGCCACCGTCCGTGAGTCCAGGACGGCGACGAACCCGGCGGGGCCGCCGCGCGGGGAGACGTCACAGTGGCCCTCGGCATCCGCGCTGGCGATCAGGACCAGCGATGAGCAGCCGATCAACCGCCGGGTCTGCTCCGTGAGTTCGGCCATCTGCTTGCGCAATGCCGCGTCCTGGGGGAGTTCGTAGACCCGGCGCAGCGTCTCCTGGTCGGGCACGGCGTCGAGGCGGAGCGAGTCGAAGGCACTGGTGGCAAGGGGTGTCGTCATGTCTCCGACCCTAATGGGCCGACCTGCGACTGGTCTTGGGTCGGTGAGTGCGGGGACATAGCGACGGCCTCGCTGGTTATCTGGCGTATGAAGATCAAACAGGTCCGCGCGGCCATGTCGGGTGGCATGATCCGCGACATGGATCTCCGCCTCGTCCTTGCCGACCTCGACCAGATGGACTGGTCGCGGCTTCGCCATGCCTACGGCTCCGCGGAGGACGTCCCGGCGCTGCTCCGGGATCTCGCGTCTGCGGTGGAGGAGACTGCCGCGGAGGCGGAGCAGGAGTTGTGGAGCAGCATCGTCCACCAGGGCACGGTCTACACGGCCACAGCGGTCGCGGTGCCCTTTCTGGCGCGACTCGTTGTCGAAGGCGTGCGCCAAAGCGCGTTGGTGGGCATGCTCGGTGTGATCGCCGAGAGCGTCGACGAGCACGATCTGCCGGTGCCCGGCGCGGCCCGCCGCGCCGTTGCGGACCACCTGGGTCTGCTCCTGCCGCTGCTCGCGGACAACGATCGCGAGGTGCGGCGGACCACGGTGTGGACGGTGGCCCAGTGCCGGTCGGCTGCCGGCCCCGACGCGCGTACGGCGCTGCGGGCCCGCTGGGCGGCGGAGAGCGATCCGGCGGTGCGCGCGGACGTGCTGACGGCCTGTGCGCTGCTGGATCCCGATGCGGCCGAGGAGCTGTGCTCCGCGGTGCTCGCCGGAAACGAGCCGGCGCCGGTTCAGGTCGCGGCGCTGTTGGTCACCGCCGACTGCGGCCTGCCGTGGAACAGGGACGCGACCGCGCGCGTCACGACACTGGTCCCGTTGGAACGGCACGGTTTCGGCGCTCTGTGGGAGCGGGAGCCGCTGCAGGCGCTCGCCAAAGCTCTGCACACGCGCGGCGAGGTCGACGCCGCGATCGATGTGGTCGGCTCCGCGCTGGGACGGGCCGTGGCCCTGCGGCTGCAGGGTAGCGAGCATGCGCAGGCCGCCATTACCGAGGCGCGCTGGGCCGCCGAGTCCCTCGCCCGCCGCTCACGGACCGCGCCGGCACGGCTGCTCCCCGAGTTGCTCCCGCTGCTCGACGATCCGGCCACCGCGGCCGACGTGATCCCGCTGCTGCGAACCTGGTGTCAGCCGGCCCCAGCGGCGGTTCCGGCCCTGCTTGCCATCGCGCAAGGTGATGGCGAATCGGCGGACGAAGCCCTCGCCGCGCTGGTGTGCCTGGGAGTTCCGGAGGCGACCTGGCTGCTCGCCCGCCACCTGGCCGACCGGCCGCGTGCGCTGAAGGCCGCGTACCACCTCGCGACCGGTGAGACCCGGACGCCGAGTCGTGGCGACACGGCCGGCGAGGACCGGACGCCGCTGCCCTGCGATCCCGAACTGCTCGACGCGATACGTGTCCGGCTCGCCGTCGAACCGCCCCACGAGCGGGGATCGGTCTTCGGCGGCGGGGCGGCCGCGGCCAACGAGCCGGTCTACCTGAGCGGGCTGTTGGCCGCCTGGGGCAAGTCGGCCAGGAGCGCCCTGCCGGAGCTGCTCGCCGCGCTGCCGCGTCATCCGCTCCCGGTCAGCCGCGCCCTGGCCGGCGTGGCCGATCCCCAGGCCGACGCCCATGTGATCGAGGCGCTTCAAGCCCAAGCCCGACAGGGACCGTCGACCACGCGTCAGGCGGCGGCAAGCGCACTCCACTCCCTGACCGGCGACGCCGACCCCCTGATCTCCGTACTCTCCGAGCCGCTGGCCAAGCGAGGCAACACCCTGGATCACACAGTCACCGCGGCCGCCTCGCTGGGGGAGGCCGCTCGTCCCTTGCTGCCGCTGCTGCACACGCTGCTGGCGGAACCGCCGCAGTCGCGTGAGACCGTGCCGATGATCAGGGCAGCCCTCGGTGCCGCAGCGCTGGTCTGGGAACTGACCGGGGATGAGCAGGCGGTGCTCCCGGTGATTCAGGAGGGCCTCGGCCGGGTCTCCCATGCCTGGGGTCAGGAGACAGTGAAACGCGCCGCCGAAGTCGCTTGCCTGCTCGGTCCCACGGCCGAGCCGCTCGTCCCTCACCTCCTGCCGCTGCTGGACGATCCGGACCTGTCCCCTGCCCTCGTACTCGTCCTGACCAGCATTTTTCCCGAGGCCGACACACTCGCCGGGCTCGCCCGGACCACCCTGGCCGACCGTGTCCTGGCAGCAGCCCGACCGGGCTCGTACGCGCGCTCCGCCTCGGCCGTGCTGAAAGCCTGCGTCGCGCTCGGCCCAACCGCCTTCACCGACGCTCAGTTCGACATGATCCGCAGTCTTGCGGACGGCGACCGGCGCATCGTGGGCGCCGGCCTCCAGGACCAGATCATCCTCGGCGACGAACACTTCCGCGCCGACGCCCGCAAGGTCCTGAGGACACTGGCTGTCGGTCCCCTGAGTTCGTAGAGACCTTGGCTGTGCGACCTGGCCCTGGTGGTGGGGATGGTCGATGTTCAATCAGCCTCTCTCCGAGGGCTGTTGGTCCAGAGCTACTCATTGCCCAGAGGCTGCTGGCTTGTCGGGCCCACTGCCAGAGCGAGCGACTCGCTCCTCTGGAGCTCTCCGAGGACATGTTTCGCCAAACCCCGGACGACGACGGGACTTTGTGCGAGACAGACAGTGAGCGGCGATCAGGGTCATCTTGACCTGAAGTCTGGTTGAGGTTTCAGGATGGTGCGGTGACTGACAACGGAATCACCCTGATCGACGCGTGGGAACTGCCCGAGGACCGGATCGACGAGTCCATCGCACGCTGGAAGGAGCGCGTCGGGCTCATCCACACCGCCCCCGGCTTCCGGGATGCGCGGCTGCACCGCAGGCTGTTGCCGGAGTCCCGGCTCGGCCTGGTCAATGTGGCGCACTGGGACAGCGTCGAAGCCCGGGACGAAGCTCTGGCGAATCCCGGCTTCACCACATCGGCAGCCACCGCGACCAGTTACGCCACCGTGCGCGGCGGATGGTATGACGTGGCGGCCGAGTTCCACGCAGCGAGAAGCGGTTCGGGCGAAGGGCCGGGAGTCACGTTCGTCAACGCCTTCGAGCTGCCCGCCGAGCGGATCGACGAGTTCCTGCCGCACTGGCTCGGCCGCGCAGAGCTGACGAGCAAGGCGCCCGGCTTCCGGGACAACCGGCTGCACCGTGCGGTGGACCTGGACACTCGCTTCCAGCTGGTCGACATCGCGCACTGGGACAGCCCCGACGCATGGCGCACAGCAGACGACGACGCCCGCTTCCAACAGGGCCTCTCGGACTCCCCCGGCTTCGTCACCGCCGACCCCGCTGTCTTCAGGACTGTCGTCGAATTCTGAGCCCGGGCCGTACTCTCCCGAACTGTTCGCCTCAGTGGTCGGATACGCCCCGCCCGTAGGCAAGGGGGGCGCCCAGGACGAGCACATTGGAACGCCGCCCGGCGTTGTCGTCAGCGGCAATCGAGCCCAGGCCGCCGCCCGCTGGAAGAGGTCGTGCGCCTCTCCTTCCAGCGGGCGGTGACAGGCATACCGACGCGTGCCGAGGTGGCGTCAGCCGGACCGTGGGCTCAGGCGAGGGCCGCGGCGAGCAGGGCGAAGGCGGCGAGGATGACGGCGATACGGACGTAGTGGAAGCGCTCCCAGCGGTTCAGCTGCTCCTTCCAGTCCTCCGGCCGGTTCTCGGGGGTCCACGTCTTGTTCCGGTTGTTGATCGGGACGAGCAGCAGGACCGACATGACCACGCTGAGCAGCAGCAGCGCGCCGGCGGTGACGACGAGGCCGGTGCCGGGATGGTGCCGTCCGGCGATGGCCCAGACCGCGACGAGGACCAGCGAGCCGATGTACCAGACCGGCATCACGGCGCCGAGCATCCGGCCTCCGTGGGCGTGGCCGAGTTGGCGGCTGTCCTCGGGCAGGGCGTTGAGGATCGGGTTCATGACGAAGGCGACGGAGAACTCCACCCCCACCATCACGCCGACGACCACGGTGGTGACGACCTCGAGTGAGTTGAGCATGACTGACGGCCCCCTGTTATCTAGCATTGACAGGCAATGAGGCAACGCTAGACCTACTGCCGCTCCAATGTCTAGCAGTGCTAGGATCGGATCATGTCGGTACAGGAACGCAAGGAGCGCGAACGGGCGGCCCGCGAGCGCCTCATCGTGGCGTCGGCCCGCGAACTCGCCGAGCAGCAGGGCTGGGACGCGGTCACCACCCGCCGGCTCGCCGAGCGCATCGAGTACAGCCAGCCCGTCCTCTACAGCCACTTCCGCGGCAAACGGGAGATCATCGGCGCCGTGGCCCTGGAGGGCGCCACCGAACTGGCCGGTGCGGTGCGCGCCGCGACCGCCGCCGCGGACGGCCCGCGCGAGCGGGTGTACGCCCTCGCCCACGCCTACCTCGACTTCGCCGCCCGCAACCCGGCGGTGTACGACGCCATCTTCCAGCTCGACGGCGGTCTGCCGTACGCGCAGGAGGACACCCCGGAACCGCTCAAGGACGCGTTCGCCGCGCTGCTGGAGTGCCTTGGCGAGGTCACTGGCGAGGGCATCGACCAAGGGCTGTTCACCGAGGTGTTCTGGGCTTCCCTGCACGGGGTGACGACCCTGACCCGGACGGGACGACTGCCGCCGGAGGACACCGAGCGGCGGGTCGAGCTGCTGGTGGACCGGCTCTCCAGGACCTGACGACGACGGCGACAGCGGCCACCCCGAATCACCTCGTCACCGGAACCCGGGCGTGGGTGCGGGCGATCCTGGAGGAAGTCCGTCAGGTAGGGCGGCCGTTCCTTGCCGGAACGGTGGGGCCTCACTACGGTCGATCGTGTTGGTGAGAGGGGAAGTGGCGGGGGAAGTTCGAAGCAACTCGCGGCAGCCATCGGGACTCTGATGGGCCGTCGGCGTTTCGGCGCCGGGCTTCCCTGCCGAACGACGCGTTCCGTGGGGGGATATGAGGGTGAGGATCATGAGCGCAGGCCTCGTCGAGGCCGGCGCGGCGAGGCAAGCCGGCTGAGAAGGGTGTGTTCGTCACGCCTCCTTCGGTGCGGGACCGGCTCCGGCACCGCGTTCGGCGAAGAGGACGATGAAGTCCTTCAGCGCCGCCAGGTCCGCGGCCTCGCCGTTGGTCTCCAGGCACAACCGACTGAGCTGAGGCATCACCAACGGCCAGGCGCCCAGTCCGATCAAGGTCAGCAGCAGGCGTCCGCTGTCCTCCTCGGAACAGTCGGCGTTCTTGGCCAGGGAGCTGGCCGCGAGCGAGTACCACGCGGCCCGGCCAGAGGTGTCCGAGGCGCCAGTGGTTCCGAGATGTCCGTCCTGGAGTCCTTCGAACATGAGCAGTCGCAGCAGGGTGGGGTCGTTGCGGTGGTAGTCGAAGACCCGTCCGACATAGTCGCCGACTGACCCCTCGCCCGGCCGTACCTCCCGGACGAGCTCGCTCATCGCCTCGGCGACGACAGCTCTGAACAGTCCCTCCTTGCTGTCGAAGTGCCCATAGATGCGTTCCTTGTTGACACCCGCGCGCTCCGCGATGCGGTTCACCCGCGCTCCGGCGATGCCGTAGCTGCTGAACTCCGCTCGTGCGGCGTCCAGGAGCCGGCGCTTGGTCGTTTCGGTGCTTCCAGCCATGCGGCCAGTCTATTACCCGAACAATCCAACCAGTTGGTTGACAGCATTCGATGCACATGCAAGTA
Organism: Streptomyces sp. NBC_01390; assembly: GCF_045040105.1. Classification (NCBI taxonomy): domain Bacteria; kingdom Bacillati; phylum Actinomycetota; class Actinomycetes; order Kitasatosporales; family Streptomycetaceae; genus Streptomyces; species Streptomyces sp. NBC_01390. Next base: position 5,209,192 of record NZ_CP109551.1, read on the forward strand.
TTTCCAACCAACAGGTTGGATGGCTCTGCCGGCGCAGCCGGAGCCTCCCTGTGCACTCGTCGCTCTTGACCGTCGCCGACGGCAAGACCCCAGGTCCGGGCCCAACAGCGCGCCCGTCTCGACCTGTCTCGACCGACCGTCCCGACCAGTCCCAACGGAAAGGCCATCAAGCGCGTGAAGATCGCAATCTCAGGTACGTACTCGGCCGGCAAGACCTCGACGGTCATGGCGCTGTCCCGCTACACCGGGGTTCCGCGCACCCTGGCCCGCACCATCCGGGAGATCCTCCCCGAGGCCGTGCCCGGCAAGGCCCTCGCGGAGGTCACGCCGGCGGAGTTCCTCCAGCTGATGCTTCGCCGGCACACCGGGCGGGCCGCGGCGGAGGCCGTGCTCGGCGATCACTTCATCTCCGACGGCTCCTCGCTCCAGGAATGGCTGTACGGCGCGGGCCGCGTCATGCACGGGATGAACCCGAACGCCACCGCGGCCAACGAGGGCGGGCGCGCGGTCGTGACGGAGGCGGAGATGGAGTTCTTCGCCAAGGTCGTCGACCAGTACGCCATCGCGCTGAAGCAGCACGTGCGGGACACCTACGACGCGTACGTCCACCTGGAGCACGAGCTTCCGATCGCCGCCGACGGCCACCGGCCGATGAACGAGGGTTTCCGGGCGACGATCGACAAGAAGCTGCTGCAGACGCTGGACGAGCTGGAGATTCCGTACCACATCGTCCGCGGCACCATGCCCGAACGTCTCACGCAGATATGCGAGTTGTTCGACCTCAAGCCCGTGATGGGCATGGCCGAGGCCCTGGAACTCTCCCGCCTGGACTACGAGGCCCAGGACTTCCGCCTGGAGACGGAGCGCGTCGCGGCAGCCGCCTGACCGGCGACGCCCACGGCTCCCGCTCCCCCGCCACGTCCCTCTGCCCTATCTGCCCCAACTGCCCCCGTTCACAGCACCGTTCCCGCCCTGGAGGCACACCGCATGTCCAAGAAGCCGTCCGTCGTCATCGCCTACTACTCCGGCTTCGGCCACACCGACGTCCTCGCCCAGGCCGTCGAACGCGGCGCCCAGGCCGCCGGAGCGGACGTCACCCTCGTACGCGTCGACTCCATCACCGACGAGCAGTGGCAGCTCCTCGACAACGCCGACGCCATCGTCTTCGGCTCCCCCACCTACATGGGCTCCGCCGCCGGCAAGTTCCACGTCTTCGCCGAGGCCACCAGCAAGCGCTGGGCCGCTTCCGCCTGGAAGGACAAGCTCGGCGCCGGCTTCACCAACGCCGCCTGCAAGGCCGGCGACAAGCACTCCACCCTCGGCTACTTCGCCACCCTCGCCGCCCAGCACCAGATGAACTGGATCAACCTCGGCCTCCACCCCGGCTGGCACACCAGCACCGAGTCCGAGAACGACCTCAACCGCCTCGGCTACTTCAACGGCGCCGCCGCCAGCACGCCCGCCGACCTCCCCCCGCAGGACGTCTCCAAGGCCGACATCGCCACCGCCGAGCACCTCGGCGAACGCGTCGCCAAGCACACCGCCGTCGTTCTCGCCGGCCGCGAAGCCCTCAGCGTCACCGCCTGACCCGGCGGACGACGCCGCTCATCGGGAGGGGCGGCCAACCGGCCCTGTCCCGGGGCCACTTCGCGCAGGTCCTCACCGAGCCGCAATCGTTCCCGAGCGCCGCGTGCCATCCAACCTCCCCTCCCCGGAGCCCACCAGATGAAAAACTCCACCCTTCTCGCCCGCACCGCACTCGGTCCGGCGATCGGCGGCACCCTCTTCTACGTCGCGGGCCACTATCTGCCCCCCACCCCCTACTGGGACAGCTTCCTGCGGGTGCTGCCCGCCGGTCTGCTGCTGCTGGCGATCCGCCCCGGCCTGCCCCGCGGCGACTGGTGGTGGAAGTCGCTCGTGCTCGGCACGCTCAACATGGGCATGTTCACCCTGTTCCTGCTGATCTCGGCGCAGCGGCTGCCCGGCGGCGTCGCAGCCACGCTGAACTCCACGTCCAGCCTGGTGGCCATCGCCGTCGCGTCGGTGGTCCTCAAGGAGAAGATCCGGCCGCACCACTACATCGCCTGCCTGGTCGGTGTCACCGGCGTCGCGCTGCTCGTGCTGCGCAGCTCGGCGAGTCTCGACGCGATCGGAATCCTGGCCGGCTTCGGCAGCGCCTCCAGCATGGGTATCGGCAGTGTCCTCGCCCGTAAGTGGGGCCGCCCCGAGGGCGTGCACAGCCTCACCACGGCGGGCTGGACCCTGCTCGGCGCCGCCGTCGTCCTGCTGCCGCTCTCCCTCATCTTCGAGGGGGCGCCGCCGAGCTTCACCGGCAGGCAGCTGGCGGGCCTGGCCTGGGCCGCGTTCGTGGTCGGCGCGCTCGGCTTCGCCCTCTTCCTCTCGGGCGTCCAGCGGCTGCCGGTCTCCCAGTCCGCTCCGCTTCCCCTGATGAACCCGGTCACCGCGGCGATCGTCGGCTGGGTGGCGGTCGGCGAACGGCTCACCGCACTGCAGGCCCTCGGCGGAGTGCTCGTGTTCAGCGCGATCCTCCTGGTCGCCAACCCGAAACTCCTGGGCCGCTTCTTCCCCCTGCCGGAACCGGCGAAGCCCACCGCCCCCACCGCCCCCTCCGCCGACGACACAGCGCGGGCCGCGTCGTCCTCCTAGACCGCGGCGCGGCTTGTTCCTGAGAACGGGAGAGCAGGAGAAGGAATGAAGAACTACGACGTCGTCGTGATCGGCGGCGGGCCGACCGGGCTGGTCCTGGCGGGACTGCTGTCGCGGGCCGGGGTGCGGGTCTTCGTCGCGGAGCGCAGGCTCCACCGCGGGGACCGGCCCAAGGCGGTCGTGCTGCACGCGCCGACCCTGGAACTCCTCGACTCCTTCGGGCTGCTGGACGATGTGTACGCCCGCAGCATTCCCCTCGAACGGTTCACCTTCCGGGTCAGCGGGGCGGGGACGTACTCCGCCGAGATGACCGGAATGGACACCTTCCTGGACGGCTACCGGAACATGCCGCAGCCGATTCTGGAAGGGCTGCTCGAGAAATACGCGCTCGAATTCGGCGCACAGACGGAACACGGCGTCAGTTATCTTTCCCACGAGGCGACCGACACCGGAATAACGGTCCGTTTCGAAGGCCATGAGGATATTCGCTGTTCCTACCTGATCGGCAGTGACGGCCCGCGCAGCGCCGTGCGCGAGTCCCTGGGCATTTCGATGACCGGCCGGAGTCTGACGTCGAGCTATCTGCTCGTCGAAGGCATCCAGCGGGAACTCGTCGGCCGGGACGAAGTGGGTATCTACGTCGGGGAAGCGGGCATGGTCACCATGATGCCGATCCCCGGCGACCAGGTTCTCGTAGCTGGTCCGGCGGTGTCCGGGCTGGTTCTGGAACGTGGCGTGGACCTGCCGTGGAGCCGGATCGCCGAGGCGATCGAGACCCTCGGCTTCGGCAGCCGGCTGAGGCTGGCGGACGCCGTTCGCACGAGCCAGTACTCCGTGGATCTGCGGATCGCCGACCGCCTGGTGGCCGGAAACGTCGTACTGGCCGGTGATGCCGCGCATTTGAACACGCCGGCCGGTGGACAGGGACTCAATCTCGGAATAGGCGACGCCTTCGCACTGGCCTGGAGAATTCTCCTGGCACTGAACAATGGCGATTCGAGTGTGCTTTCGGGATATGATGAGGAACGTCGCTCCTACGCGGAAAAGGTAGTGAAGACGACATTCCTGGCGCCGTTCATCGAGCGGATCCGGGCCACGGACGACACGACCGGCACGGCTGTCCAACAGGAGCTGGACGGACTGGCTCTGTCCTGGAGTCAGCTGTATCCGGGCGACGAGAACTGGAACGGCGCCCACTACGAGCTGACAGCCGGAGCGCGGGTTCCCACCGCCCTGCGGACCACTGGTGGACCCGTCCCCTTCCTTCCGCTGAGCGACCGCGTCGACGGTTCGACGCTGGTGCTGTTCGACGACGGCAAGCCCGTCAACAACGCCGACGCCAACGCCAACGACTTCGACGACGCGGTTGCCGAGACCCTCGCCTCCGAGCCGTCGATCCCCCCGGTACGGGAGGTACACCGGCTCCCCCGGCCCACGCACGGCCGGGTCACCGCGCCGGCGAACGCCCGCGGAATCCTCGTACGCCCGGACCGCCGGGTCGCGCGGGTGCTGGGGGCACAGCCCCCGAAGGCCCCGACCGCCCCGGCTGCTTCACCATCCGACCAGGCCCGGCCGGATGCACACCCCTCCACCACCCAGAAGAAGTGGGACCCCCGATGACCACCGCCGCCACTCACACCACCGACGAGACCGTCGACGCCTTCTTCGCCGCCTTCGGCGCCGGGGACTCCAAGGCCCTGCTGGGCCAGTTCGCCGACACCGTCGACTTCTACGTCGCGGGCTCCCCGAGCATCCCCTGGGCCGGCTCCCGGTCCACCCAGGACGAGATCGCCGAGTTCTTCGGTCTCTTCCCCCAACTCCTCAGCGGCCCCGAGTCGTTCGAGATCACCACCCGCGTCACGCAGGGCCAGGACGCCGTGGTCATCGCCAACTGCGTCTTCGAAGTGATCGCCACCGGAAAGAAGTTCACCAACCGGTACGCGCTGCACTTCACCGTCACCGACGGCCGCATCGTCCGCTACCACATGTACGAGGACAGCTACGCGATCCACGAGGCGTTCACCGCCTGACCCGGCCCACCGGCCGCGTACCCGTAGCCGTACTCGCACCCGTACTCGTATCTCGTACCCGCTGAAGTTCCGTCAGTTCCAAGGAGAGAAGAACGATGTCATTCCCGGCCATGCCCAAGGCAGTCCACCAGTTCTACGCCGGTTCGCTGGCCGCCGACGCCGAGCTGTGGGGGGCGGGTTTCGCCGAGGACGCCCTCTTCCACGACCCGGTCGGCAGCGAGCCGATCCGCGGCCGTGACGCGATCCTCGCCAAGCTGCGCAAGGTGATCCCGCTGTTCGACCCGTTCATCGGCATCACCCCGATCGAGGCGTACACCACCGGCGGCGAGACCGCCGTCTCCTGGCGTGGCGCGGTGGTGACCACCGACGGCAACCCCGTGAACTGGTCCGGTATCTCCGTCTTCCGCCTCGACGACGAGGGCCTCATCGCCGAGGCGCGGCTGTACTTCCACCACGGTGTGTTCGCGGCGCAGGCACAGCTCGGGGACCACTGAGTCCGCCCCCGCCCCGGCGCACCGCGCCGGGGCGGGCGACAGCCGACAAATCCTGATGGGGGAGAACACATGCAGGTCAACGAACGAATACGGGAGCTTCGGCTCAGAAGCGTCGACGAGGTTCTGGGGGACCGTCACGCACGGTTCTTCGGGGAGGGTTTCAAGCGGGTCACGTACTCGCTGACCGACATCGCCATCACCACCGGCACCCCTTCGACGCCGGGCGAGGTGCGCGCCACCGCCGGCATCCACCTGCCCGACACCTGGTCGCGCAAGGGTGAGGCCGTCCAGCGACCGCACCTGTCGACCCTCGACGGGATGCTCCTCGCGGCCCGGCTCACCGGTCTGTACGCCGCCCACACCCACCGTCTGGCGGCCGACGCGCCCTTCCGGGTGCTGGGCATACGCATCAAGGCGGGTGCCGCCCCCGACGAAGAGGGCCTCGAGCGCTTCGACGTGACGGCCCGGCACCGCTCGACCACCGCTTCCCCGGACACCGCCGGCCGGTGCGTCACCACCATGGAGTGCACGGTGGCCTCCATGACCCTCCAGATCGAGGCCGAGCACCCGGCAGCGGACGCTCCCGTCCACGGGTCCGGCTCCTACAGCACGGCCGAGGACCTCGACGGCCCCTGGAACTCCACGGCGTTCGGCGTCTCGCACCACAGCCGCGGGCAGTACCTGGAGGACGTGGTGGCGGACCTCTCCGCCGGCACGGCGCACGCCCGGCTCACCCTCGTCGACACTCCCGGCCCTGCTGACACGGACACGGACACGGACGCGGACACGGCGAAGGAGCACGGCCCCACCGCGATCGACCTGTTCGTCTCCGCCCTCCAGCTCGGGCAGGTGCTGCTCTACGAGCTCGACGGACTGACCCGGGCGGAGTCCAACACGCTGTGGATGCGCAGCACCGTCTTCGCGCCCACCACCGAGACCGAGGCTGAGTCGGAGGCCGGTCCCGGCGGCCGTTTCCACGTCGCGCTGGACCGCACCGCGCAGCTTCCCACCGCCGAGGGCACCTGGCGCACCGCACGCATCACCGCCTCTCTCGGCGGCACTCGGCTGACCTGCAACGTCGTACACCTGCTGCCCTGACCGCTGCCATCCGCCAGAAAGCGATCGCCGTGCACACCACACCTGTCGCGCTGGTCGGTCTGGGCAGCTATCTGCCCCCGCAGCGCATCACCAACGCAGCCCTCTGCGAACGTCTCGACACCACCGACGAATGGATCACCAGCCGCACCGGCATCCGTAGCCGGCACTGGGCCGGACCCGGCGTCGCCACCGGTGATCTCGCCGTCGAAGCCGGCCACCGGGCCCTGAAATCGGCCGGCATCGAGGCCGGCGCCGGCGCGGTCGACCTCGTCGTACTGGCCACCACCACACCCGACAACCCCTGCCCCGCCACCGCACCCGACGTGGCCTCCCGCCTCGGCCTCGGGCCCGTAGCGGCCTACGACATCGCGGCGGTGTGCTCGGGCTTCCTCTACGCGCTCGCGGCCGCCTCCGCGTACATCGCCGCCGGGCAGGCGCAGCGGGCCCTGGTCATCGGGGCCGAGACCTACTCCACCATCCTCAACCCGTCCGACCGGACCACCAACGTGATCTTCGGTGACGGCGCGGGAGCGGTCGTGCTCTCCGCGGCGTCGAACCACGACGACCACGACCACCACGACAGGGCCGGTCTGCTGCTCGGCTTCGACCTGGGCTCCGACGGCTCCGGACGGGACCTGATCACCATCCCGGGCGGTGGTTCACGCCAGCGCGCCACCACGTCGATGCCCGACGCCGACGACCGCTACTTCACCATGCAGGGCAAGCACGTCTTCACCCAGGCGGTCAACCGCATGACCGAGTCGTCACAGACCGTCCTCGACCGGCTGGGCTGGACGGCCGAAGAGGTCGACTGGCTCGTGGGCCACCAGGCCAACGTACGGATCCTCAACGCCGTCGCCCGCGGTCTGGGCATTCCCGCCGAGCGCGCGGTCATCAACCTCGACAAGGTCGGCAACACCTCCGCCGCCTCGATTCCGCTCGCCCTCGCCGACGCCGCCGCGAACGGCTCGCTCACCCCGGGCTCGCGTGTCCTGCTCACCGCGTTCGGCGGCGGTCTCACCTGGGGCGCGGCGGCTCTCACCTGGCCGGACATCGTGCCCGCCTGAGCGTTCCCGCCCGGCATCACCCACGTAGCTCCCCGTTCTCCTCGTACCCGGAAGGCAAATTCTGACATGAGCACCTCAACTCTGCCGCTGGCCGACGTCCTGATCGACATCCTCCGCTCCGACTACGAGGTCCCTGAGAACACCGACGTCGACACCGACTTCGAGAGCCTCGAGTTCGACTCCCTCGTCCTGGTCGAGTTCGCCGTGGCGCTCTCGCGACGCTTCGACGTCAACGTGGAGGACCACGAGCTCCAGGAGGCCGGAACCATCGCCGCCACCGCCGAGCTCCTGAAGTCCAGGGGCGTCCAGGGCTGACCCGATCGGTTCCGCCCGCCCGACGCCCCCGCCCGACGCCGCGTTCGCCGGCGTCGGGCGGGGGCGCAACGCCTCACAGGAGAGACCATGAGTCCCCAGCGCCTCGCGTTCTTCGACGTCGACGGAACCCTCACCACGGACATCACGCTCTTCCGCTTCCTGCGCTTCTACCTCGTGGCGCGGGGACACGGCCCCCAGGTGTACGAGCAGCGGCGTCAGCGGCTGAAGGCCATGACGGCCGTGGGTGTGCCCCGTGAGGCGACGAACCGCGCGTACTTCACCAACTTCCGGGACGCCGACGCGGCGACGGTGACCGACCTGGCCCGGGTCTGGTTCGAGCGGGAGCTGGACCAGGGCGGCTTCCTCAACCCCAGTGCCGTCGACGCGCTGCACCGGCACAGGTCACGGGGCGAGACCGTCGTCCTCGTCTCCGGATCCTTCCCTGCCGTGCTCCTGCCGCTCGCCGAACACCTCGGCGTGACCGACGTCCGGGCCACCACCCCCGAGATCCTCCACGGCCGCTACACCGGGGAAGTGCTGCGCACACCGATGATCGGCGCGGCGAAGGCCGACGCGGCGCGGCTGGCCGCCTCGGTCCACGGGGCGGACCTCGCCGACTGCACCGCCTACGGCGACCACCTGTCCGATCTGCCGATCCTGAACGCGGTGGGCACACCCGTGGCCGTGGCGGGCGACCCACGCCTCGATCAGCACGCCCGGGCCCACCACTGGACCGTCCTGCCCGGCGCCCCCGAACCACCGGAACTCCCACTGAGCGAGTGCGCCACGCCCGGGGACGACGAACGCCGGGCACGGGCCGTAGGGACAGGGACAGTGCGGGCGGTACGAACGGCATGAACCGTACGGGCGATACCGGCGGTTGAGGTACGGGAAGCCATCGGCTGAGCGACTACGCGCCCGCCCCCGAGCCGCGACCACACCCGCCTCCCCACCCAGCCCGTACGGCCTGCCGGGTGACCGGCGACGGCCGCCTCAGCGTCCCCCTCGTAGGGCCAGCAGGCGCATGGTGTGGGCGGCGGACGCGAGGGTCATGTGGCGGTGCCAGCCGCAGAACGACCGGCCGACGAAGTCCCGGGTCCCTGTGCGGTCCGCGCCGAGGCTGCGGTCGAGGGCCACCTTGCGGGTCAGCTTGGTCAGTTTCAGCAGGTCCGCCGGAGCGGTGTCCGCAAGGTCGGACACCCACACCTGGGCGGGACCTTCCTGCTCGTGGCGCCACTCGCCGAGGAGCACGAGAGGCCGCTGATGACCCAGTCCGGCTCCCGCCACCCGGACCCGGACGGCGGCCACGCTCGACGTGTGCACGCTGCCCGAGCCGCCCGGGTCGGCCCAGTCGACGGCTCGCCGGGAGAACCTGGCCGATTCCAGGATGCTCGCCGCCGACACGGGCCACTCGTCGAACCCCGGCAGCGCGGGGTCGTCCACGACGAACCGGGTGCTCGCGGCGATCCTGGCCACCACCGGCAGCCCTCCGGCAGCGAGGCGCCGGGCGGACTGCCAGTCGGCGTCCGCCCGTAGGTCCATGAGCACGGGCCGCGGCGCGACGGGCCAGTCCCGTGCCGCCTCCAGCACCGTGTCGGCCGCGCACCGCTCCATCGACTCGTAGGCGACGGCGGGCGGGATGTCGGCACGTCCCCGCAGTGCCTCGTCGTCGATCCAGTGCCGTGGCATGAACAGCTTCCAGTTGACGGGCGCGCTGAAGGCCGTGGAGGCGTACCACGCGCCGAAGGCCCGCTGGCCGCTCACGGACCGGCCGGCCTGGGGGTCGAGGAACCGGTCGACGCCCACGGTGTGCTCGCCGTCCTTGGGGATGGTCACGGCGTGCAGCACCCATGCCTGGGGCGGGCACAGCCGGTCGAGGAAACCGGCGTGCGCGGCACGCATCGGCTTCCAGTCCCAGGTCGAACCGCAGATGAAGTGGTGCAGCCGCTGCTCCTCGTCCGGCCAGCCGAGCGAGAGGGCGATGTTGCGGACCGACTTGCGGCCGTCGGCGAGCAGCAGACCGCGCAGATAGTGCTCACCGCGCACCCGCTGGTCCCGTCTGCTGAGGGAGGAGAAGAGCGTTTCCAGGAACTCCTCCCGATGCCGTCTCAGCTCGGCGGTCCTGTGCTGGTCGCTCGGGATCCGTCCGGGACCACGGCTGATGGTGGTGCTGGTGCGCTGTGAGCGTGCGGGCCCCGGCTGGACCACGGTGTACATAGAGCTCCCCCATCTCGTGCGGGCCCGGCTGGCCAGGGCACCGCCTGGGGAAAATATAGAATACTCGTTTTGTTTTCGCATCCCCGGTTGGCCGCGAGCCAGCTCACACCGACGATGACCGACGGGCCGACGGGCCGACGGGCCGACGGGGCCAACACAGGCGACGGCATCAGGCAGCCTCCGCCGCGGTCGAGCACGCAGCGGACTCCCGGCCGACCGGCGCCCGACTGCGCCCGTGCGCCCGACTACGGCCGACAGCCGTGCCGCCCGCGCCCGACCGGGCCGACAGCCCCGCCGCCGCTACCGAACACTTGCCCAGTGCTCCACCCTTCAGGGTGGAGGTGAAGGGCATCCTGCCCATAGCGGCCCGGCGGGCCGCAGCGGCATGGCTGGAATCGCCTTGTCCGACAACGAAGTTGTCCGACCTACCGCCGGACGGGCGGGAAGTCAGGCCTGCGGAGGCCACGTAAGACCAACCCTCACCGGTCGGCAGAGGACCGTGAAACAGGAACCCGCGGTGGTACCGCGCAGCAGTACGGACCGGAATCTCCCGCCCTCGGGCAGGAGAGGGCGTCAAAGCGCACCCCCCGCGATCCCCCGCTCGATCAGCGGCCATACGCGGGCGAGTTCGCCGCTGAGATCGGCCCGCCGCCCGGCCGGTGTGCGCGGATGCGCCTCGACCCCGGCCACCAGCCAGCCCACCAGCGCCGCCACCAGGTACGGCCCGCCACCGGGGCCGAGTTCGCCGCGCGCGTCGGCCTGGTCGGCCAGTTCGACGAGGCGCGGCATCCACGCCTCCTGCCAGTCGCCGGCGATGTCCGCCCGCTCGCGCGCCAGCAGGGCGGTCGCCCGGACGACGACGTCCTCCTCGATCAGCCGCACGAGGGTGCGCAGCAGCAGCCCCACCGCCCGCAGGGGAGAGTCGTACTCCTTGGAGACGGCCTCCATCACCTCGCGAGCGGTCGCGGCGCCCAGGTGGACCACCGCTGCGGCCAGACTGGTCTTGTCGGGGAAATGAAAGGTCAGGGCGCCCATGGAGACGTCGCACAGCTTGGAGATGGCCGCGAGGGTGGCCCCTCTGTAGCCCTGTGCGTCCATGCACAGGGCGGCGCCCCGGATGAGGAGCTCCCGGGTATGTGCCGCCCTGACCTGCACCGCCGCGATCCCTCCCCTGGGGCTTCCGCCCGGCCGGGCGGAACCGTCGGGGCGACCGGGTTCATGCGGCCGCCCCGATGCGGAAACTACCTCCCGAGCAGGACTTTTTCAAAGCGACCGTTCTTTTTTTTCCAGCCCGGGGCGGGGAGTTCTCGGCGCGAACAGATCAGTGAGTGGCGGTCGCACCCCCGTCGACCGGCACGGCCGCTCCGGTGACGAAGGAGGCCTGGTCACTGCAGAGCCAGGCGGCGGTCCGCGCCACCTCCACGGGGTCGGCCATCCGCTTCTGGATCGAGGCCGCCGCGAACGCCTCCTCCAACTCCGGTGCCTGCTTGAGGACTTGCTCCATCATCTCGGTGCGGGTGCTGCCCACCACCAGGGCGTTGACCCGGATACCCCGGACCCCGTAGTCCGCGGCGGCGGCCTTGGTCAGGCCGATCACCGCGTGCTTGGCGGCCACATACGCCGCGGACGCCCCCGTCGCCGCGGTGCCCGCGACACTGGAGGTGTTGACCACGGCCCCGCCCCGGCCGGACTCGAGCATGGCCGGTATCTGATGCCGGAGACAGTTCCACACGCCGCGCAGATTGACGTCGATGGTCTGCTCGTACGTCGCGTCGTCGACCTCGTGGAGCGGCAGACCGGCGGTGGCGTACCCGGCGTTGTTGAAGGCGGCGTCCAGGTGGCCGAAGGTGTCGACCGCGCGCTCGACCACGCGGGCCATGTCCTCGGACCGTGCCACGTCGCCGGGCACGGCCAGGGCACGGCCGCCGAGGCCGCGTATCTCCTCGGCCAGGGCCTCGAGCGGCTCGGCGCGCCGGGCCGTGAGCACGACCGCCGCGCCCTCGGCGGCGAAGAGCCGGGCCGCGGCTGCCCCGATGCCGCTGGAGGCCCCGGTGATCATGGCGACTCTTCCCTGCAGCACGGTCACACCCCCCACGCGTCGCCGGTCGCGGCCTGGGCGTCGACGAGGCGCAGCAGGTCCTCGTCGATCCGGTCGAGGCGGTCGACGACGTGACGCACTCCGGCCTCCCCCATCAGCTGACGCTGGAATCCGTGCTCGAAGGGGCTGGGGAGCCCGATGAAGGGGGTGCCGAGGAGCTTGGCGGCTTCCGCGACGCGGGCCACGTCGTCCACGAACACGGCCTGGCCGGGCTTCAGTTGGAAGACGTCCGTGGTGATCTCGTGGACCCCGGGCCGGAAGTCGTTGGTGCACACGTACCCCGGGCCGTCGAAGAGTTCGGCGTGGGCCCCGAGGAAGTGGTCGAAGTGGGCCTTGGGCAGTCCGCCGTAGCAGACGGTGCGCAGCCCAAGACTCCGCAGAAGCCGCAGCAGTTCGACCGCGCCGTCCGCCAACACGACGGGATGGCGGGCGACATGGCGGTCACGTTCCTCGAAGTAGGCGGCCAGGGCCTCCTCGCCGGACATGGTGCCGCCCACGGCCTCCGCCATGCGCTGCCCCGCGATGTGCTGGGGCTGCGAGAAGATCGCACGCTCCGTCTCGGCCGTGTACGCACCGCCCCGACTGACGACGAAGTGGTGGATGACCGGACTGAAGGTGTCGTTGAGCAGCACCCCGTCGATGTTGAGCGCGGCCAGCCGCAGTCTTTCGAATTCCCGTCTCATGTTCCCCCTCCAGAGGTCCCGCGCCCGCCGTCCGGCGACTCCGGGCGCGCGCACAGCTGGTGCGCGCGCAGGGAGTCGCCCGGGCGTCGTTGCTCGGGGCGGACGGAGGCGGCAGGCCCTGATCATGTGGATCACCGAGTCACCGGAACGCCGGATCACTCGGATCACCGGGCCACCGCCGCGCGGGGCCCGGTCAGGTCATTGAACCCGCAGCGGGAAGACTGCCATAGACGGCCGCCCTGCCCTGCTCGGGATCGATCACGATGCGGACCACCAGCGCGGGGACGGCGACGCCGGGGAGCACCAACTTCCACATACGGACGGCGCGTTGTGGCAGATCCGCTCGCCCGCTGGCGGCGGCGGAGAAGAGCTGCATACCCGTACAGGTCTCGACCACGAGCTCGGCCAGCTCCTTCGGGTCCACCCCGGCCTGCAGTTCCCCCCGCTCCGCGGCCGTGAGCAGGCACTCCTCCATGATGGCCGCCCACTCCTGGTAGGGAGTCGCGGCGCCCTCCATGCCGAACGCGCTCTGCTCCGTCGTCAGGCGGACGCCGGCGCGCAGCAGTGTGTCCGTCTGCAGCAGATGGGACCAGATCATGGTGATGTCCACCAGCCGCTGGAGTCCCTCGGAGGTCAGCAGCGGCATTATCGTCCGCGGCTGCGCCTGCATGACGGCGCGGGCGAGGCCTTCCTTGGACGTGAAGTGGAAGTAGAGGGCGCCGGAGGTCGCGCCCGCCCGCTCGAGGATGCGGTTGATGCTCGCGCCGGCGTACCCGCACTCGTCGAACACCGCCGCCGCGGCATGGAGGATCGCCTCCCGCGTCTCCACGGCTCGTTGCTGCTTCAGCTGTCTCATGGCGACTCCAAAAAAGAATAATCATTACGCTAAAGCTCGACGAAAACTTTTACGCTTTGCCAACGAACGCCCGATATGCACCCTGAGCCATCGGTCGTCCGAGCCGAGCGACGCCCACTTGCTTGACGTCTTATTGAAGGCCCCTTTACCTACCTGTGAACATAGAGAGCAGAGCAATCTTTATGTTTATGTGACCCAGCCTCGCGGCCGGGTCAGAGTTGGTCAATGCTAGGGGGAGCTCGCATGTCCATTACCGCTCAGGTTCCGCCAGACGCCGTGGTCGGCATTCCGGTCACGAGTGACTATGTGCACAAAGTGGACGCGTCGGAGGTCCTGCTCACGGAGTGGCAGGAGACGGGGCCCGACACGTACCGCATCTTGGCCGACTGGCCGAAGGACCACAGCTTCTACCGCTCCAGAAACGGGCTCCACGACCCGCTCCTCTTCGCCGAGACGATCCGCCAGACGGTGCCCCTGCTCAGCCACGCCGCCTACGGCGTGCCCTTCGGCCACCGCCAGTCGTGGAGCAGCCTGAGCTACGCCCTCACCCCCACGGCCCTGGCCGTCGGCGAGGGCGACACGGCCGTCGAACTCCGCGTCGCCTGCCAGGACGTCGTACGCCGGGCCGGCCGGCTCGCCTCGGTGAACATGCAGCTCGAGATCGTGCGCGACGGCATGACGGTGGGAACCGCCCAGACCCGCTTCGCCAACCACGCACCGGCCCTCTACGAGCGTCTGCGCGGCCCCTACGCCGACATCGCCTGGTCCACCGGCCGCGCACTCCCCGTGTCACCTCCGGTGGCGCACCTCCGCGTCGGGCGCGACCACCCCGGGGACGTGGTCCTGTCCGCCTCCGACGTGCCGGGGCGCAGCCGGCTGCGGGTCGACCTCCGGCACCCCATGCTGTTCGACCACCCGGTCGACCACGCGCCGGGCATGCTGGTCCTGGAGGCCGCACGCCAGGCCGCGCAGGCCCTGGCACACCCGCGGCCCGTGACGGCCGTCGGCATGGACGCGGTCTTCGCCCGCTACTGCGAGTTCGACGCACCGACCTGGGTCCACGCCAGCCTCCTGGACTCACCCGACGGACGTACGACCCGCGCGGTCGTCTCCCTCGTACAGAACGACCTGTGCCTGTTCTCCGGCGTCATCACCCTGCTGGAGACGCAGGCCAACTGACCGCCGACAGGCAGCGCACGGGGAGAAACGATCCGCCCCTCCCCGTGCGCTCGCGGCGACCGGGTCCTCGATCGCCCTGCCCGGCGAGCCGAGTTGGGCAATGAGCGGCAGGGGGGCGAGGGTTGACCTCGGCCGAGCCGCCCCTCACGAAGGAGTTCGCCGTGGAATACCCAGACCTGTCGGACCTGCCCGCAGACCTACGGGAAGCCGTCACCGAGCACGGTTCGCTCAACGCCTTCCGCATGATCATGCACTCGCCCGCACTCGCCCCCGGCCTCCTCCAACTGACCGACGCGATCCTGCGGGGCAACTCCCTCCCGGACCAGCTGCGCGAACTCGCCATCGTGCGGGTCGGCCACGCCTACCAGGCGCCGTACGAGGTTCACCACCACGAGAACATCGGCCGCCTGGCCGGTCTCAGCACTGCCGCGCTCACCGCCGCCGCGACCGGTTCCACCGAGGGACTGTCGAAGGAGGAGGCGTCGGTCCTGCGCTGCACCGACCGCCTGCTCGCCCGGCACACCCTGAGCGACGCCGAGCGCACGGAGATGCTGGAGTTCCTCACGGTGAATCAGCTCTCCGACCTCGTCATCACGGTCGGCTTCTACCAGCTCGTCAGCAACTTCCTGAACACCTTCGGCGTGACGACCGAGGGCGAGATCAGCCCGTACTGAAGCCGACTCGGGGTTCAGCGTGAGCGGCCGTTCCTTCGCCGCGAGCGGCCGTTCCTTCGCCGCGAGCGGCCGTTCCTTCAGCCGTTCCTTCAGCCGTTCCTTCGCCGCGAGCGGTCGTTCCCTCGCCATGCCATGAGCCGGCTGTGTGCTGTACACGATGCGGCAGGTTCTGGTCAAAGGCTGTCCAAGTGCGGGCCGCCTCTTCCTCCGGTCGTGATCGGGTCCCTGCGACGGCTGTTGCGGCTGTCGTGGCTGAATCAACCCCCGTTTCTGGGAGGACCCGGTGTCAGCACCAACCCGTAGAAGACGATGGCTCACGATCTGCGCCGTCACCGCCTCCGCCGCCCTGGTCGCGGTACCCGCGGGCGCCGCGCCCGGCGGGGGCGGCAGCCCCTTCGGACCCCGCGTTCTCGGCCAACTCGCCGCGCAGCGCGAGCAGTCGGTCGGCGCGCTCACCCCCAGTCTCAAGGGCGACGACGGTGACGGTGACGACGGCAACGAGGCCGACGAGATCGCCGAGGGCGCGGACCAGTACTCCGAGGCCCGCACCTCACCCGGTGTCGTCGCACCGGGCGCGTACGGCGCCGCATGGCAGAGTCTGAGCAACTTGCCGCGCACCAAGGGGAGTTGGCGGAACGTCACCGACCTGCCCTACAACTCCGACGATCCGCGCTACCGGGACGTCGACTCCAACTCCAGTGGCGGCTCCGGCAATGTGACCGGCCGGATGGCCGCGATGGCCGCCGACGACTTCGGGTACGTGTACGCCGGCAGTGCGGGCGGCGGGGTGTGGCGGTCCAGGTCCGGTGGCGGGCACTGGCAGGCCATCAGCGACCGGCTGCCCGCGCAGTCCACCGGCGCGCTCGCCCTCGACGGGGCCGGGCGTCTGTGGCTGGGCACCGGCGAGGCGACGACCAACGCGGACGCCTACCTCGGCAGCGGCGTCTACGTCCTGACCCACCCGCGCCACGGCACGTTCTCCTCCCACGCCCGGGTCGGCGGCGACGAGTTGGAGTCCACCACCGTCCACCAGCTGCGCTTCGGCGGCGGCAAGGTGTGGGCGGCGACCAGCAAGGGCGTGTGGAGCCACTCCACGAAGACGCTGAAGGGCGCCTGGAAGCTGGAGTTCGCCCCCAACCCCGAGTTCCTGCCCGGTGGTTCGGAGGCGGCGGACCCCGCCGCCCCGTACAAGAACATCGCCAACGACATCGCGATCGACCCGAAGAACCCGAACAAGGTGGTCCTCGCGGTCGGTTGGCGCAGCGGTGACGACTACAACGGCTTCTACACCAAGGGCGCGGACGGCACCTGGACCCGGATCACCAGCGGTCTGGGCGACCTCCCGGCCGACCCGGACGACGTCGGCAACGTCACCTTCGCCCGCTCCGCCGACGGCTCCCGCTACTACGCGATCGACCAGTCACCGGAGCAGCTGAACACCAACCCGGACAGCGGCCTGGAGGGCTTCTACGTCTCCAAGTCCGGTTCCCCGACCGGCCCCTGGACGAAGATCGCCGACTACCAGGGCCTGGCCGCCTCCGGTTCGGCGCTGACGTCCAGCGGGTACATGCCCGGCGTCCAGGCCTGGTACAACCAGTTCCTGACCGTCGACCCGAGCGACCCGCAGCATGTGTACGCGGGGCTCGAGGAGGTCTACGAGTCCAAGGACGGCGGCGGCACCTGGTCGACCGTCGGCCCGTACTGGAACTTCAACTTCGCCTGCTGGAGCATCGACCCGGCCAAGCAGACCGGCGACTGCAGCCAGACTAGCCACTCCGACCAGCACGGCGTCGCGATCGGCCGCTACCACGGCAGGAGCTTCGTGTACGTCGGCAACGACGGCGGCGTCTACAAGCGCCCGCTCCAGGGCCGGCAGGACGCCGCCGGACACGCCACCGACTGGACCTCCCTCAACGACGGGACCATCGACACCCTCCAGTACTACTCGGTCGGCATCGGCAAGGACCTCGACCACGGGGGCGTCTCCGTCACCGGCGGCCTCCAGGACAACGGCCAGTCCGTGCTGCGCGGCAACGACCGGGTGATGGGCTCCAACTTCGGCGGCGACGGCGGCGACACCCTCACCGACCCGGCCAACGGCTGTGACATCGCTGAGGAGTACGTCTACCTGTCCATCCAGGTCACCCAGAACTGTGCGGTCAACAACGGCAGTTGGATCGACGGCTCCGGCGAGGTCACGTCCTTCAACGTCGCCCCGGCCGACAACGCCACCGGCGAGGCCCGCTTCATCGCCCCCCTCGCGGCCGACGCGAAGAGCCCGTCGACATGGATCGCGGGCGGCCGTCACGTGTGGGTGCAGACCCACGGGTACGCCATCCGCAGCGGCGACGAGTGGACCGGCGTGTACGACCTCGGCGCCGGCCACACCGCGACGGCCGTCGCGGCCTCCGGCGGCAAGGTGTACGCGGCCTGGTGCGGCCCCTGCAACAACCAGGGCTTCACGCGCGGCATCTCCGTCGGCAACGCGGACGGCACCGGCTGGCACGACATCGCACTGCCCGTCGACGGGACCGTGCCCAACCGCTACCTCAGCGGCTTCGCCGTCGACCCGAAGAACGCCGACCATGTGTTCCTCACGGTCAACGGCTTCTCCCGGCACTGGACCGAGGGGCCGGGCGCGGGCGTCGGCCATGTCTTCGAGTCCAAGGACGGCGGCACCACCTGGACGGACATCTCCAAGAACTTCCCGGACGTGCCGGCCGACTCCGCCGTCATCACCTCGAACGGCGGCCTGGCCGTGGCCACCGACCTCGGCGTCGTCTACCGCGCACCGGGCCGAACGACATGGCAGCGCGTGGGTGACCTCCCGGCCGTCGCCGTGCTCCAGCTGAAGCTCGGCCCCGACGGCAGCACCCTGTACGCGGCCACGCACGGCCGCGGTATCTACTCGATCAAGGTGCGCGACCTGGGCTGAACCAGTTGATCCCGATCCGCCGGTAACGTCACTCGAAGCGGGATGTTCCCGGCGGATCAGGGCGGTGGAGTCGTCAGGCGAGCGAGGCGAGGGCGGCGTCCAGGCTGGCAGCGGCCTCCTGGGCGACGGGCCGCAGGGCGGGCAGACCGGTGAGGGCGACCATGGTGTTCGGGTCCAGTGCCTGGACGAGCGTGTGGTCGCCTTCTCGGCGTACGACGACGTTGCAGGGCAGCAGCAGCCCGATGGCGCGGTCGGCTTCGATGGCGCGGTGGGCCAGGGCCGGGTTGCAGGCGCCGAGAATCAGGTAGTCCTCCATGTCGTGGCCGAGCTTGGCCTTGAGGGTAGCCGTGACGTCGATCTCGGTGAGGACGCCGAAGCCCTGGGCGGCGAGGGCTTCGCGTACGGCGTCGACCGTGGCGGCGAAGTCGCTGGTCAGGCTGACGGTGCGGTCGTAGCTCACGGGTTTCTCCAGTGATGGGCGAGCATGCCAACGCGCTCAATAATACCCCCCGGGGTATCGTGTACGCTCGTCGCCGCCAGGGCAATTACCCCCCGGGGTATCTCAGGAGGATTCCATGACGATCGCCGACCACGCCCCGAAGACCGGAGCCCGACCCTCCCCACCCGGCCCGCTGGGGCGCCTCGGCGACTGGACGGCGAGCCGTTTCAGGACCGTCCTGGCGGGGTGGGTGATCGTGGTCGCCGTGCTCGGTGCCTTCGCGCCGCAGGTGACCACCGCGCTCTCCGGTGCGGGCTGGCAGAGCAACGGATCGGAGTCCGTCGCGGTCCGTGAACTGGCCCAGCGGCACTTCGGCGGCACCGGCTCCACCGCGATCCAGGTCGTCGTCCACGCCGACCGGCCGGTCACCGACCCCGCCGTGCGGACCGTGCTCGCCAACGCGACCGAGCTACTGACCGCCGACGACCGGATCTCCGAGGTCGTCCAGCCGCGGGCCGGGGCTACGATCAGCCGGGACGGCAGGACCGCCGTGCTGCTGGGCGGCGCCAAGGCCGACCCGGACGACATGGTGCGAGCCTCCGACGACCTCAAGGATCCGCTGCGCGCGCTGTCCACCGGCGGCATCACCGTGCGGGCCACCGGGGCGTCGGTCATGTGGAGCGACTTCAACACCGCCAACCTGGACGCGATGATCCACGCCGAGATCCTGTCCTGGCCGGTCACCCTGGTGGTCCTCGTGATCGCCTTCGGCTCGCTCGTCGCCGCCGGCCTGCCCCTGCTGCTCACCATGGCCGGGCTGGCCGCCTCCGTGGGCTCACTGGTCCTGCTCAGCCATGTCACGCCGATCTCCATCTGGGCCATGGACTTCGCCCTGATGTTCGCCCTGGCGCTCGGTATCGACTACGCGCTCTTCCTCGTCATCCGCTTCCGCGGCGCCCTCGCCCGCCACGGCGACCCACGCCGCGCGGTGGAGGAGACCATGGACACCGCGGGCAAGGCCGTCCTGCTGTCCGGGCTGACCGTGCTCGTCAGCCTGTCCGCCGTGATGCTCGTGCCCGCCCCGGCGGTCCGCACCATGGCCGTCGGCATCATGCTCTCCGTCGTCTTCGTGCTCGCAGCGACCCTGACCCTGCTGCCCGCAGTCCTCGGCAGGCTGGGCCCGCGCGTCAACAAGCTCGCCCTGCCCCGGACCCGCACCGACCAGGTCGTCTCCCCGCGCTTCGGCGCCTGGGGCGAGCAGTTGTGGCGTCACCCGCTGCGCTACGGGGTGCCCGCGGTGCTGGTCCTGGTCGCAGTCGCTGTCCCGGCGTTCGGGCTGAAGACCGCGATGCCGTCCATCACCGTCGTCCCCGCCACCGACAGCTCACGGCAGGGCTACGAGATGGTGCAGCAGGCCCTCGGCAAGGGCGCCCCCGGCATGCTCCAGATCGTCACGCCCACCGCCCAGGCACAGGCCACCGCCCGCACCCTCGCCGCCACCGACGGCATCGCCGCCGTCCTGCCCGCCCAGCCGGCCGCCGACGGCTCGCACTGGAGCCTGATCCAGGCCATGCCGTCGGCCGACCCCTCCGACGCGTCACTGAGGAACACCGTCAAGACCCTCCGGGCCGAACTCCCGAGCCAGGCATCGGTCGGCGGCGCGGCCGTGGAGAACATCGACCTCAAGCAGGCCCTGGACGACAAGGCCCCGCTGGTCATCGGCGTCATCCTGGCCCTCGGCTTCGTCCTGCTGCTCGTCGCCCTCCAGGCCCCGCTGATCGCGGCCCTCGGGGTGCTCACCAATCTCCTCGCCACCGCCGCCGCCTTCGGCGTCGCCCGGCTGATCTTCCAGGACGGCCACGGCTCCGGGCTGCTCGGCTTCGACCCCCAGGGATTCCTGGACGGCTGGGGCCCGGTCTTCTTCTTCGCGATGATCTTCGCCATCGCCATGGACTACACCGTCTTCCTGCTCTCCTCCGCCAAGGAGCACTTCGAGCGCACGGGCGACCCCCGTAAGGCCATGACGGCCGCCCTCGCCCACTCCGGCCGTGTCATCTTCGCGGCAGCGGGCGTCATGGTCGCCGTCTTCTTCACCTTCGCCCTCGCCGAGCCCCTCCCGCCCAAGGAGATGGGCATCGTCCTAGGCACCGCCGTTCTCCTCGACGCCTTCCTCGTCCGACTCGTCCTGCTCCCCGCCCTGCTCCGCCTCACCGGCCGTGCCGCGTGGTGGAGCCCCGCATGGCTGCGCAGGGTCCTGCCCGATGTCCGTTTCTCCCACGACTGACAACTCCCCGCCCCCGGTGGCCCCGCTCCCGCCCCGTGGCCCCGGTCCCACCGATACCCCAGGGGGTACGATCGACCGTAAGGAACCCACCCGGATGGAGCCGCCCGTGAAGGTCGACGAGGAAGCCAGCACCGCCGTACTCAACCGCCTCCGTCGCGCCCAGGGACAGCTCGCCGGTGTCATCGCCATGATCGAGGCCGGCCGCGACTGCAAGGACGTCGTCACTCAGCTCGCCGCGGTCTCCCGCGCCCTGGACCGCGCCGGCTTCAAAATCATCGCCAGCGGCATGCGCCAGTGCATGACCGCCGCCGACGAGGACGCACCGCCGATGAGCGAAGCCGAACTCGAAAAACTCTTCCTCGCCCTCGCCTGACACACCTCGACCGCGCACCACGACGATCAGTTCGTCGTGCCGCGAGATTCTCTCGCCGTATCCCTCGTCGGTTCCCGTCGCGAGTCGTCCGGTCAGTGCGTCGCCTCGGCGCTCCGGTCCGCCCCTTCCTCGTACCGCCCCCGAAGCTCCGAGAGCACGCCGAACGCGGCCGCCGTCAGCGGTACGGAGAGGAGCATGCCGAGGATGCCGGCGAGGGAGGCGCCGGCGGTGAGGGCGACCAGGATCACCGCCGGGTGCATCTGGAGCGTACGGCTCTGGATCATCGGCTGGAACACGTTGCCCTCCAGCAGCTGGACGAGAGCGACCACGCCGAGGACCCACAGCGCGGTGGTGAGCCCGCCGTCCGCGAACGAGACCAGGACCGCCACCGCGCCCGAGAGGAACGCGCCCAGGTAGGGGATGTACGCCCCTATGAACACCAGCGCCCCGAGGCCGACGGCGCCCGGCACCTGGAGGATCAGCAGCCCGACGGTGATGCACACGGCGTCGATGAACGCGACGATCGTCGTACCCAGCATGAAGCCCTCGATCGCCTGGAAGGCGCGACGGGCCATGACCTCCAGGGTCGCGCCGGAGCCGCGGGGCGCCAGCGAGTGCAGCGAGGCGACGGCCCGGTCGGAGTCGCGGAGGAAGAAGAAGAGGAGCAGGATCGCGAGCGTCGCGGTGGCGATCATCTCGGTGAGCAGACTGACGCCGCTCAGCACCCCGGAGACCGCGGTACCGCCGAACTTGGAGAACAGTTCCTTGGCGTTCGTGGCGAGTTCGTCCAGGGAGGTGCCGACCACGTGGAAGCGCTCGCTGAGGTCGTTCGCCGCGTGCTGCACGGACGTGACGATCTGGTCACCGGTGTCGATGAGGGCGCTCACCACGATGTACGCGGCCCCGCCCATGACCAGGATCACAGCGGCGCAGGTCAGCGCGGCGGCGAGGGACTTGTTGAACTTCATCCTGACCAGCCGCCGGTAGAGCGGGCCGAGCAGGGCCGAGAGCAGCAGCGCGAGCAGCACCGGTGTGACAACGGTCTGGAAGGTGATACAGAACCACACACCCACCGTGATCACGCCACTGAGCAGCAGCAACAGCGCGCTCATGGCGGCGACACGCCGGGCGGGGCCCGAGAGGAGGGGTGCGCTGTGGTTGTCGGCGCGGACCGGCGGGTTCAGGAGGACGCCGGTGGTGCGTACGGTCGTACGCGTCCGGTGTATCCGCGTACCGCGTCGCCCCGGCTGTCTGTCGCGGCCGCCGCCGACTCGGCGAGGAGCTCCCGTACGGCTGTTCATCCTGTTTGTCTCCACTCACACGCTTGACCGCTGTCCGCTGTCGCGGCGACAGAGTAGACCGGCGCGAGACGCGCAGGGTTGAGCGGACGGGGGGGGGACGGGGGCGGGAGCGACGACGGGGCCGGAAAGCGGTCCCGAAGCTGTGGGACCCGTTACACCTTGTGTGACTCCGCCGATGCTGGGCAGGCGCGGCCGTTATGAGCACCCCCACCAACCGGAGCACGGCAGACGCGGCGGACGCGGCAGATACGGCGGACACAGCGGGCTCTGTGATCGCGACAGTCGAGGTCGTGGAGGCGAGCCCCCGTCGCGTGGGCGCGCCCGCGACGGACGCGCGGCGCAGATCCGGTGGCGGACGGGGTTTTCCGTCGGCTCTGCGTGGTGGTGGGCGGGTGGCAGGGCTGGACGGACTGCGGACGGTCGCGGTCGTACTGGTGATCGTCTACCACGTGCGGCCGGAGCTGGTACCCGGCGGCTCGGTCGGCGTGGACGTCTTCTTCACGCTCAGCGGCTTCGTCATCACCCGGCTGCTGATCGCCGAGTACGCCCGCACCGGCGGCATCGGCCTGCGGTCGTTCTACAAACGCCGGTGGCTACGGCTGGGCCCGGCCATGCTGACGATGTGCGCGGTCACCGCGCTCCTCTCCCTGGCGTTTCCGCTGCCGCTGTTCGACGGGGCGTGGACGGCGGCGGTGCTGGCGGCGGTGTCGGTCGTCAACCTCGTAAGGGCGGGCGAGTCCGGCCCGTACTCCGACCTCACCTCGCCCCTCAGCCACACCTGGTCCCTGGGGGTGGAGGAGCAGTTCTACCTGGCCTGGCCGCTGCTGCTCCTCCTTCTTCTACGGCGGACCACGGCCCGGAAGGTACTGGCCTGGGTCGCGGCCCTGTGCGTCCTGCCGCTGCTCTGGCGCCTCGCTCTCTGGGACCCCGAGGCGGCCCACCGCATCTACAACGGCCCCGACACCCGCGCCGACCAGCTCCTCATCGGCGCCCTGCTGGCCGTCGCCCTGGCCCGCCTACGAGCCGACGACCCCCGCCTGGAGCTGCTCCGCCGCTGGTCGGGCCGCCTGTGCTGGCCCGCGCTCGCGCTGCTGGGCCTGGTCGCCTGGCAGATCCCGATCGCCGAGGCGAGCGCGTGGAACCCCGTCTGGTACACGGTCGGTTTCCTGTTCGCCGCGGTCCTGACGGCCACGGTGGTGGCGACCCTGGACCTGCTCCCCCGGTCCTGGCCGTCCCGCCTCCTCTCGATCGGCGCCCTCGCCTGGGTCGGCCGCAACCTCAGCTACGGGATGTACCTGTGGCACTACCCCGCCATCCGCCTCCTCTCCGACCTCGGCGTGCCGGACGACCAGTTGCTGCCGATGGGCATGGTGGCGACGGTCGCGGCGGCCCTCACGTCGTACGCACTCGTGGAACGGCCGCTGGCACACCCGAAGTGATGTCAGTGGGTCGCCCTAGACTCCGGCGCACCATGACCGACCACAGCAGAACCCTGAATCCGGCCCTCGGTGCCATGACCGTGCTGGTCGCCGCCGTGATCGTCCACGACCGGTCGGCGGGCCGTGTCGTCCTCCTCCAGCGTGGCCCGCGCGCCGTGTTCGGGCAGGGCTTGTGGGACCTGCCCATGGGCAAGAGCGAACCGGGCGAGCCCATCACGGCCACGGCGGTACGCGAGTTGTACGAGGAGACCGGCCTGACCGTGAGACCGGAGACCCTGGGAGTCGTGCACGTCGTCCACGGCTCCTGGGATGCCGTAGCCCCCAGCGGTTTCCTGACCGTCGTCTTCGCCACCCACGACTGGACCGGCGAGCCCGAGAACCGCGAACCCGCCAAGCACGCCCAGGTCCGCTGGGTCGACGTCGACGAACTCCCCCAGGCGCCGGGGGAGTTCCTACGCACGAGCGCGGGGGCCCTGCGTCACTATCTCGACGGCGGGCCGCTAATTTCACTGGCGGGCTGGGGGTAGAAAAGGTCTAGGATCGCAATCTTCGGCCGGCGGAAGCCGGCTGGAGTCCCCTGAGGCTGTGCCGACACGATGAACCCGGCAACGACGAACGTCGACAACACCCCTGCTCCCGTTCCCTCTCCCGCCCGACTCCGGCTCGACCGCGTCCTGGACAGCCTGGCCGTCACTTTTCGCGGTGCGACCGCCCGCGCCGACGAGGTCCAGTGCGACTGCCTTGGGGCGAACCGGAAGAACTCGCGCTGCTCAAGGTCCCGGACGTGGAACTCGATCCGGATCTGCTCTACCGCACCTGGCAAGCCTGCGACTGGGCCGACCACGGCGCGGTACTGCGCCGCGTCCTGCCCCAGTTCACCAGAGCGCTGGTAGGCGGCCGCGTGGAGCCGCACCGCATATACGAGGTGGGACGTTCGTTCGCCAAGGGCAAGTGGCACCGGTGGCCCGTCCACCAGAGGGCGGCGGTGTGGGAGTTCCTGCACGCCTGGTGGGCGCTCAACCTCACCGACCCGGATCCCGTTGCCCCCGCGTACGAGCTCTTCGAACTGTGCGCCGAGGCCTCCGGCACCGTCGGCCCGTGGCTCACGGTCTGGGAGTCGCTCGATCACCCGGTGGCCGACCGGCACTTGGCGGAAGCCGCTACCCGGTGGGAGCGCGACCTACTGCGAGACGAGCTTCCCTGGATGTTGTGGGAGGGCGACAACGCGGACGAGATGCGCACCGAGCTCGCGGCCTGGCTGGTCCGCCACGCCCCCGTACGGCTGCGTTCCCAAGACCCGGCGACGGTCGAACTCCTGCACGGCATACGGCTGCTGGGCCTCACCGGCCCCGCCCGCTGGGAAGACCCACACTGGCCCAACCACTACTGACGAGGTCGCGCCGGGTACTCGTGCACCGGGATGCGGATGGCCACGGCCCAACCTCCTTAAAGAACCTCGGTAAAGAACCAACCGCCTCCCCCCTCCCGCCCGTTGTCACCTGCGGACCCCCGCGAAACCTGGATTGTTCACTCTCAGGAGTGACTCGGTTGCGGTGAGTGGGTGCGGAGAGTTACGTTCCCGGAAAGAACCCCACAAAACGTCGGCCCTCGCAAGGACTGCAATCCTGTACGAGGGCCTGACCGCTCAGGAAGAGAACGCTTCCCAATGGCTGAAACGCAGTCTAACGCGCCCTCCCACGCCACCACCGGCACTCCGGGAGCATCACGCCCCCCGGCGCCGCCCTCCGGCGTGATCCACGTACGCACCCGCCTCGCAGGCGGCTTCACCGTGATCGCCAACGCCCTCGCCCAGCAACGCGGCAGCGCGGTCACCATCGGCGTCGCCGCCTACATCCTCTCCGTGCCCGACGGCGCCCGCATCAGCATCGCCGCCCTCTGCGCCCACTTCGACGAGGGCGAGATCCTCATCTCGCGTGCGCTACGGGAGTTGGAGGCGGCGGGCTATCTGGAACGACGCCGGGTACGCGGAGCCGACGGCCGGGTCCGCACACAGACGTTCTTCTACGACGTACCACGCGCCGCCTCCGGCCGGCCGACCCTTCCTCCCCCGCAGCCCACCGGGCCGAGGAAGCCGGAGCCCGTCGAGAACGACCAGCGAGCAGCAGCGCCTGGGACCGAAGCTGCCGCACCGGTGACGCCCGTTACGCCGCTGCCGCCGGTGTCACCAGAGACAGCAACTCCCGTCCCTCTCCCGCCGGTTGCCACCGCACCCCCTCCCCCGCTCGGCCTCGCCGAAGCAGACCCCCAGGCCGTCGTCATCCTCGCCTCACTCCGCATCGTCGACCGCCGACTGATCCTTTCCCGTAGCGAGGTCGCCGAGCTGGCCCCGGCGGTCGCCGAATGGCTCGGGCAAGGTCTCCGGCCCGAGGAGATCACCGGGGCGCTGACCAACGACCTCCCCGACCACTTCCGGGCCCGCCCGGCCCGCGTACTGGCGTTCCGCCTGCGTGAAGCGCCACTCCCGACGCCCACGAGGCCCCTGACGCCCGACACGGCTCCGCCCGTCACCCTCCCCTGGCAGACCTGCGACGGCTGCGAACGGGCGTTCCGGACGATGGGCCACTCCCGCTGCCGCGAGTGCAGGGGGGCCTCGATGGAGAGGGCGGCGGCTTGATGGCTTGACGGCTTGGAAGCCCTCGACCACCTGCCACTCAGTGACCGTACGTCAGAACAGGGTGGTAAGTATGGGCTGTGGATGCCACTGACTCCGTCCTACCCTCTGCCGGGCACCCTGCCGAGATCGCGTTCAGACGCGGTTGCCAGGCCATTGGCTCGGGGGACCGGGAACGCGCACGCGGCCTGTTCGAGGAGGCGGTTCGCGGCTCTGGCCCGCAGATGCTCTGGCGCGTGGCCGAGGCGTGCCTGGCAACCGACGAGAGCGCGTTCTGGATGCGTCGGGCCGTGGTTTCGGAGAGCGAGCCGGGCGGCATCACGGTAGACCCGGGCACGCTGCCGATCCTGGGCGGCGGCGACGGCGGCGACGGCGATGCGTTTCAACAGCACTGGGAGATCGCCGTCGAGTCGAACGACCCGGCCCGCGCCGTCGCGGCGCTCACCGCTGCGGAACACCGCCTGGGGTGCGTACTCGAGGACGGCCGCGAACTCTCGACGGAGGAGGCCGAAGACGACGACACCGACCTCTACAGCCCCAACTACGTCGCCGTCGACGACACGGTCCCCCGCGTATGGATGGACTGCAAGGGCGGGATGTTTCCGCACATGGCCCGCACCGCCCTGCGCATCGTGGCAGACGAGCTACGCAAGGCCGGGGTACGGCAAGCCCACCTGTTCACCCGCCCCGCACCGCACACCGCAGACAGGTAGCGACGACGACCGCCGGCGGGGCCGGGCCAGAAAAATCGTGAAGGCGAGATGATGTGACCACGACCTACGAATGGCGCGCCGACTTCGACAACGCCTCCCTCAACGCGCTGCACGCCGAGGGCTTCGGCGGCCCGCCCGGTGACATCGACTGGCGTACCCGACTACGACGTCACAGCCTCGGATGGGTCTGCGCCTGGGACGGCGGCTCCCTCGTCGGATTCGTCAACGTCGCCTGGGACGGCGGAGTTCACGCCTTCGTCCTGGACACGGTCGTGGCTCAGGGCTGTCGGTCCCGGGGCATCGGCGCCGCCCTTGTCGCCACCGCCTCGCGGCATGCCCGTGACGCCGGTTGCGAGTGGCTGCACGTGGACTTCGAGGAGCACCTCCGGCCCTTCTACTTCGAGGTCTGCGGTTTCCGGCCGACAGACGCAGGACTGATCTCCCTGTAGCCGACTACGGGCAAACTCCCTACGCGAAGCCCCCGTTGCTATGCAGCAGCTGTCCGTTGA
Source organism: Streptomyces sp. NBC_01390 (assembly GCF_045040105.1). Taxonomy (NCBI): domain Bacteria; kingdom Bacillati; phylum Actinomycetota; class Actinomycetes; order Kitasatosporales; family Streptomycetaceae; genus Streptomyces; species Streptomyces sp. NBC_01390. The sequence continues at coordinate 5,237,195 of NZ_CP109551.1, forward strand.
CCCACTGGCCCTTCTCCGAGCACAGGAAGTCGACGAGGTGGGCGGTGTCCTGGGGTGTGCCCAGGCGGCCCAGTGGTGTGTGGCGAGCGGTGTTCTCCCTGGCCTCCTCGGACATCCAACCGGTGTCCACCGGGCCCGGGTTGATGACGTTCGCCGTCACCCCGAGGTGGGAGAGTTCGTGGGCCGCCGCCAACGTGATGCGGTCCAGCGCTCCCTTGCTCGCCCCGTACGGCAGGTTGCCCACCGTGTGGTCGCTGGTGAGGCTGACGATCCGGCCGGTTCCCGGGGCCGCCGTGCAGCGGAGTCCGAACTCCCGGATCAGCAGCCAGGTCGCGCGTGCGTTGACGGCGAAGTGGCGGTCGAAGCTCTCCAGGGTCGTGTCCAGCAGGCCGGAGTCGACCGACTCGCAGTGGCACATCACCAGCGCGGTGACACCGGTGCCGGTGACGGGGCTGGTGCCCATCCTGCGTCCGACCTCGTCGAAGACGTGCGCCGGGGTGTCCGGGTCGGCGAGGTCGGCCTCGATTGCCGTGCTCGTGGCGCCCCGCTCGGTCAGGGACCGGGTGATCGCCTCGGTCGCGCCGGGTTCGATGCCCCAGGGCATGCGGGTGTCGTATGGGGTCCAGTAGGTGAAGGCGATGTCCCAGCCCGACGCCGCCAGCCGGCGGGCGATCCCGGCGCCGATCCCGACGGTGCGGCCCACTCCGGTGACCACAGCGAGCGGGCGGGCGGGACGGGCTTTCTCGGCATGTGTCGTCACGGTCCGAGATCGTCCTTGACCGGAGTTTGCTCGGCAACCCGTTTTCCCAGCAATCCCAACTTCGTTTGCCGGAGCGATATTTGAGGCATCGTCGAATTCGCTCATATCACTGATTTTTGCTGGTCAGAACCACTGCGTCGAACTCGATCACGATCACACAACATTGCAAATACTCGATTGTTCAGACCGAGTCTTTCCTGTGTGATGGAGAACCTTTGCCAACTGTGGAGTTCTGGCAAAGGTCATGCAATTGGGTGGGAGAGAGAGAACACGTGAGTGTGAGAGAGCGCGCGCTGAGACGCGTCGCCCTGGGGGTAGCGGTGGCACTGGCCGCCGAAACGGCGCTGCTGTCGGCGAGCACCGGCACCGCCTTCGCGGCCGGGGAGACATCCCGTACGGCACAAGTCGGTCAAGTCGGCCAGAAGGCAGGCAGGGCCCAGGGTCGCCCCGAGGCGGACACACTGCCCGCCGCGCTGCTGATGGCCCGGCTCCAGCACCGGAGCATCGAGGTGCTGTCGGAGCGGTCGGCGTCCTCGACGACGTACGCGCTGCCTGACGGGCAGTTGCAGACGTCGACGTACGCGGCGCCGATCCGGCAGCGGGTCGGCGGGCGGTGGCAGGACATCGACACCTCGCTGTCCGACACCGGGGCCGCCCTGGAACCGGACGTGGCCGCCGCCGACATCGCCGTCTCCGACGGTGGTGACACCGCGCTGGCGTCCGTCACCAAGGGCGCGAGGTCGTTCGGGATGGGCTGGGGGGCCAAGCTGCCCACGCCCTCCGTCGACGACGACACCGCCTCCTACGACCTCGGCGACGGACAGACCCTGACCGTCACCGCGCTGCCGCAGGGGTTCAGTCAGAACCTGCTTCTCGACAAGGCGCCCACGCGACCGTTGACGCTGCGCATTCCCCTGCGCCTCAAGGGGCTGAAGGTGTCCGAGGCCGCCTCCGGGCATCTGCTGCTCAAGGACACGGCCGGCAAGCTGGTCGCCGAGGCGCCCGCGCCGATGATGTGGGACTCCTCCAAGGACCGCCGGTCCGGGGAGTCCGCGCATCAGGCCAGGGTCGACACCCGGGTGGAGACCGCCGCAGACGGCGTGCAGACTCTTGTTCTCACTCCCGACGCGGACTACTTCAGCGACAACAAGCTGACCTATCCGGTCACCGTGGACCCGACCACGACGCTCGCCGTGACCACGGACACCTGGGTGGCGACGAACTACACCGACTCGCAGATCTCCTCGGACGAGCTGAAGTCGGGGACGTACGACGCGGGGACCACCAAGGCCCGCGCCTACATGAAGTTCGACGTGTCGCCCTTCATGGGCAAGCACATCACCGACACGAACCTCGCCCTGTACTCGTACTACTCCTCGACCTGCGCCACCACCGGCACCGGTACGCAGGTGCGGCGGATCACCGGGACCTGGACGTCGGCCGACATCACCTGGGCCGTCCAGCCCGCCACCACGGCCACCGGAGCCGTCACCAACAAGGCCGCGCTCGGCTACAGCACCGCCTGCCCGGCCGGCACGATGAACTTCGACATCGACGCCATGGTGCAGGCGTGGGCGGACGGTGCCACCAACCAGGGTGTGCGGATCGCGGGCGTCGACGAGACCGACTCCCTCACCTGGCGGCGCTTCCACTCGGCCAACTACGTCTCCGGGGACGGCTCGACCGAGCCGCATCTGACGGTGACGTACAACTCGTACGCCACCACCGCCTCCGCGGCGGTCGCGCCCTCCGCGCTGAACGCGTACAACGGCAAGCGTTACGCCACCTCGCTCACCCCGACCCTGTCCGCGAAGGTCTCCGACGCCGACGGGTCCAGCGTCAAGGGTCAGTTCGAGATCAGTCCTGATCCCGCGTACGCCGACACGACCTACACGTACACCGGCATCAGCGGAAACGTTTCCTCAGGTGCGATGGCCACCCTCGCCGTGCCCGCCGCCTCCGCGCTGCCGGCCGGCAAACACCTGCGGTTCCGGGTGCGCGGGTACGACGGAACGGACTACGGGACGTGGTCCTCGTACAACCCGTTCGTGATGAACACCGCGCTGCCCGCCGCCCCCGTGATCTCCTGCGCCACGTACCCGGCGGGGGTCTGGACTCCGAAGGCGGCCGGTGGGGTGCCCTGCACCATCGACACCTCCAGCACCGACGGCGCCGGATACCAGTGGAGCCTCGACTCGACCGTGCTCGGTCAGCGGGCACTCGACACCACCGACGGGAGCGGGGGCGACCCGCAGACCGTCACCGTCACGCCCGGGAACGGACCGCACGTGCTGCGCGCGCGGACCGTGGACTCCGGTGGCAATCTCTCGGCCGCCACCACCTCTTACTCCTTCGGCGTGGGGGACGGGTCGCTCGGCGTGACCTCTCCCCGCGACGGCGCGTGGACCGTGTCCGACGTCGATCTGACCGCCACCGGGAACACCTCGTTCACCGGGGCGAGCTGGCAGTACCGGCGCGGTTCCGCCGACTCCTGGCACCCGGTTCCGGTCGCCGACGTCTCCAACGGCTCAACCACCGTGCCCTCCTGGCCCGTCGCCGTGACCGGCGGGGCGTCCGTACCGCTGGTCTGGCACCTGGACGACACCCTCGCCGCCGAGGGCGACGGTTCGGTGCAGGTGCGGGCCGTCTACACCGACAGCGGCGGCTCCAGCGCGTCCAGTACGCCCGTCACCGTCACCCTCGACCGCAACGGTGGCTCGGCACCCCAGCAGAACATCGGCCCGGGCAGCGTCAACCTGCTGACCGGCGACTTCTCTCTGACGGCCGACGACGCCTCGGTGTTCGACGCCGCCGTGTCCCGTACGTTCTCCTCGCGCGCAGTCGACACCGACGCCGCGGGCCAGGCCGCGGTGTTCGGGCCGGGCTGGGTGTCGTCCGTGACGGCCACCACCGGGGTCGGCTACAGCAGCCTGACCAAGACGTCCGGCACCTCTGTGTCCCTCCTGAACGCCGACGGCAGTTCGGTCGCGTTCACGTCCGCCGGTGACACCAGCTGGACGCCGGAGCCCGGTGCCGAGCAGCTGACGCTGACCGGCGTCCTGACCGACGCCGCGGCCGGGGACACGTTCACCCTGAAGAACACATCGACCGGAACCTCCTCCACCTTCAGGCGGACCGCGGCCGGCGCCACCACCTGGACGCTGCGCACCAGCCAGGAAGTGACCGACGACTCCACCACCACCGTGGTCTCGGAACCCGTCACCGTCGGAACCCGCACCCTCGCCCGGCCCAAGTACGTCGTCTCGCCGAACAGGGCGGTCGACCAGGACAACACCATCTGCGCGGCCACCCCGAGCACGGCCGGCTGCCGGGTGCTGGAGTTCGTGTACGCGACCTCGACCAGCGCCACCGTCGGCGCTCTCGGCGACTTCAAGGACCAGGTCAAACAGCTGAAGGTGTGGGCCACCGATCCGGGCGCCACGTCCGGCACCGCCACCGTGGTCGGCACCTACGCCTACGACAGCAACGGCTCGCTTCGCGAGGCGTGGGACCCCCGGCTCAGCACCGCCCAGAAGGAGACGTACACCTACGACGGCGCCAAGCGCTTCGCCACGTACACGCCCGCGGGCGAACTGCCCTGGACGTTCGGCTACAGCGCGGGCGGTGACGCGAACGGGCCGGCCGGCAAGCTGCTCAAGGTGTCCCGGCCGACGCTGACGCCCGGCTCCTCGGAGACCACCAACGGCACGGCCACGACCTCGGTCGTCTACGGCGTACCCGTGTCCGGCACCGCCGCGCCCTACCAGCTGGGCTCCGCCTCCGTGGCGGCCTGGGGTCAGAGCGACCTGCCCACCAGCGCCACCGCCGTCTTCCCGCCCGACCAGGTGCCCGCCGCGAACACCGGCGCGAGCCTGGCCTCCGGCGACTACCGGCGTGCCACGATCACCTACCTCGACGACGAGCTGAACACGGTCAACGTCGCCGAACCCGGCGGGCACATCTCCACCAACGAGTACGACGAGGACGGCAACCAGATCCGCGATCTGAGCGCGGCCAACCGCGAGATCGCCCTCGGCTCCGCCACCAGCAGCGACCCGCGGCTCGCGGCGGAACTGGCCAAGGTCCGCGCCGAGGCCGCCACCACGGCGGAGGGCACCGCACAGGCGGCCCTGCTGCTCTCCGACACCAGCGTGTACGCGACCGGTGCCAGTGGCACGTCCCTGGAGCGGGAGAGCAGCGGCCCCCTGCACACCGTCACCCTGCAGAACAAGGTCACCGCGCCCGCCGGGGGCACCGACCTGCCGGCCGGCACCGAGACACTCGCCCGGCAGCACACCGTGCTCAGCTACGACGAGGGCCGCCCGGCGGACTCCCCCGTCGCCGACCAGGTCACCACCGAGACCAGCGGAGCCATGATCGACGGCTACCCGGCCGACGCCGACACGGAAACCGTGCGTACGGTCCTCGACTGGACGACGGGGCTGGCCACCAAGGAGATCCGCGACCCGAGCGGCGCGGCCGTCACCACCAGCGCCTCCTACGACTCGGCCGGCCGCCAGGTGAAGACCACACTGCCGGGCTCGGCCGACGGCAGCGCGGGTACGACGACCGCGGCCTACTGGGCGACCACCGGCGCCTGCGCCGGGCACCCCGAGTGGGCGGGCCTGGTCTGCACGATCACGCCGGGCGGCGCGATCACCAACGGTGGTGACAATCCTGCCCAGTTGGTGACGAAGTCGTTCACCTACGGGCGCTGGGGCCAGGCCGCCACGGTCACCGAGACCGCGAACGGCGTCACCCGCACCACCACGTCCGGCTACGACGTCGCGGGCCGTCCCCTCTCGACGACCGTGACCGGCGGCACGGGCACCGCCCTGCCCGCCACCACGATGTCGTACAACGACTCGGGGCTGGAGACCAAGGTCACCTCGGGCGGCAGGACGATCACCTCGACGGTCGACCGCCTCGGCCGCGAGATCTCCTACGACGACGGAGCCGGCAACACGACGAAGACCACGTACGACCCTCTGAACCGGGCGCTCCAGATCTCCGACTCGGCGCCGTCCACCACGACGTACGCCTACGACACCACCGCCGATCCGCGCGGGCTGCCGACCTCGGTCACCGACTCGGTGGCCGGCAAGGTCAGCGGCACGTACGACGGTGACGGACAGCTGGTCAAGGAGACCCTGCCGGGCGGGACCACGCTCGCGATCGACTACGACTCCAGCGGCCGTGAGACCGCCCGCGAGTACACCGACGCGAACAACGTCACGGTTCTCGCCGACCACGGCGACTACACCGTCTCCGGTCGGCTGGCCGGGCACGCCCAGACCGACGGCTCCACGGTCGTCAGCGGGTACGGCTACGACAACGGGGGCCGGCTGACGTCCGCGCAGACGGACACCGGCGGATCGTGCGCCACCCGCGTGTACGCGTTCGGCGACAGCCACAGCAACCGCACCGCGCTGACGGCCACCGCCGCCGACGCGGCCTGCGGCACCACCGCCACGACCACCACCACCGAGCGGACCGACTACACCTACGACAGCGCGGACCGGCTGGCCACGGCCACCCGCGCGGGCACCACCGGCAAGGCGGTGTACGACGCCTTCGGACGCCGTACCACCGGCACGGACGGGACCGCCGTCGGCTACTACACCGGCGAGCAGATCCGTCAGATCACCAAGGACAGCGACCGGCAGACCTTCGGTCTGGACGCGGCGAACCGCCAGGCGACCGTCACCGCCGAGACCAGGGCCACGGACGGCACGTGGAGCACCACCTCCACGACGACCAGCCACTACCGTTCCGGCGCGGACACCCCCGCCTGGACCAGCTCCACGGCAGGAACGACGACCACGGTCAGCCGTAACGTCGGCGACCTGGCCAGCGGCCTGACCGCTGTCACCGGGGCGAGCGGCAACATCGTCCTCCAGCTGTCCAACCTGCACGGCGACGTCAGCGTCCAGCTGCCGCTGACGGCGGGGTCACAGCCGACAGTGCAGCGCTTCGACGAGTACGGCGCCCGGGACGCCGCCACGGCCACGGCCCGCTACGGCTGGCTGGGCACCGCGGTGCGCGCCGGGGACACCCCGGGCGGCCTGCTGCTTATGGGTGCGCGCGGCTACGACCCGGCGACGGGCACCTTCCTCCAGAACGACCCGGTGGCCGGCGGCGGCGACAACGCCTACGGCTACTGCTCGGGCGATCCGGTCAACTGCACCGACACGACCGGTACGTTCGACTACTGGCTGAAGTACAACGTCGGCAACCCGCACATGTCCGCGAACCGGTACATGAAGAAGTTCCGCGACAACTTCAACTGGGTCTTCCCGATCGGCGGGCACGCGAGCAAGCTCAGCCACGTCGGCCAGAAGATGGACCTCTGGGTGAAGATCGCCGGAATCAAGATCGCGTTCCCGATCGTGGTGAAGAGCATCTCGTCCAACGGCTGGCGTTTCAACACCCGTTGGGGACATCCGGACTATCCCGGATTCATCTCCTTCTACTTCACTCACCTGAAGAGCGGGCAGATGAGGATCACCATCCACGGAAATGTTCCGCCCGGTGCGGACGCCTGGTTCATCGGCAAGAGCAACTACGTGAAGAAGGCCAAGAGCACGTGGGCGAAACTGGTGAGCAACCTCAAGGACCTGACCTACTACATCAACCTCATGGGCGACGCGTGATGGCCGTCCCAGAAGAAGGAACCATGAAATTCGCGCTGTCCCGCAGGGCCGGGCTGCTCATCGCCCTGGTGTACCTGGTGGTGGTGTTCGGGCTCGACTATCTGAGCGTGGAGAGAGGTGTCGACGCGGCGGCCGTGGCCGTGTCGGTCATCACGTTCCCGTCGGGCTTCCTGACGACCATCGTGTTCCTGCTGCTCGCGGTCGCCTTCGGATTCGACGACTACAGCCCGGGCCCGGACTCGTACGCACCGTCCGTGTACGCCGTCGCGGGGATCGTCCAGGTGCTGCTGGCCTGGCTGGTCCTGAGGGCCGTCAGGAAGAAGGCACGTCAGTAGGTTTCCGTAGGTCGAGGTGACGACGGCCCGCCGGTTCTCCCGGCGGGCCGTCGTTGCCTCTCCGTCTTCCGTACGTCCGCTCTGTCCTCCGTACGTCCGCTCCGTCCTGCGTACGTCCACTCAGCTCGCCGGACGCCGAATGCGCTCCCCGTAGTGCCGCTCCAGCCCCAGGTTCCCCTCGAAGCCCCCCGGCACGTTCGCCGACACGTACACCGGCGGACGCTCCCCCGCCTCGATCAGTACCGCCGCCGTCTCCGCGACCGCCATCTGCACCAGCATCACGCCGGTCAGCGTGGACAGCGCGCACACCGCGCCCCCGCCCGGCAGCTCCAGCAGCGCGTCGCCCGTGGGGGCCTCGTTGTCCAGCACCACGTCCGCGATGTCGGCCAGCTTCCTGCCGCTGGTGTGGGCCGCCGGGACCGTGCGGGTGTGGGTGAGGGAGGTGATCGCGAGGATCCGGTGGCCGCGTTCCTTGGCGTGGAGGGCCATCTCGACGATGACGTTGTTGACGCCCGAGTTGGAGATGATCACGAACAGGTCGGCGGGTTGCGGCTCGGCGAGTTCGTAGAGCCGCTCGGCGATGCCCGGCTTGCGTTCCAGCAGCGGGTCGTCGAGGGCGCTGGGGGCGTCGCCGCCGTAGAGGACGAGGTCGGCCATGCTCAGGCGGTTGGTCGGGACGAGGCCGCCGGCCCGGCCGGCCAGTTCCAGGACCAGGGCCTGGGAGTGTCCCGTACCGAAGGCCTGGATCACGCCGTCCGCGCGGATGCAGTCCGCGATCAGCCCGGCGGCGCGGGTCACCGACTCCTGGACCGCCTCCGACCCGGTGATGCGGTCGAGAACGGCCCGGCTCTCGCGCGCGAAACCCTGGGCACTGACCGCACTGACCGACTCGACTGACACTCGACTCTCCCCACCGGTGGATTGAACCACCCACTCTACCTCTATCGGTGAATCAATAAATCACAGAGTACTGGCTGTGAGCAACGGGCCACGAGCAGGACGACGAGCGGAGGGGCCGTTCCTGGTCCTGGGATTCAGTCCGTCCCAGACACGGTGGCTGATACATTCGCCCCTTACCATCAAGTACAGCCAGCCGCACAGCAGTACAGCGCCGAGGAGATCGGGTAACCCCATGGAACGGACCGGATCCGGCAACGGGATGCCCCCGACCGACGTCACCACCCTCATCCGTACGGAGCTGCCGCGTCTCGCCGGCTCCCTGCGGAAGGTGGGCGAGCTGATCCTCGAGGACCCCGCCGCCGTCACCCACTGCTCGGCCGCCGAGCTGGGCCGCCGCACCGGCACCTCGCAGGCCACGGTCACCCGGTTCTGCCGTGCCATCGGCCTCGACTCCTACCAGCATCTGCTCATCGAGCTGGCCCAGGAACGCGGTCGCGGCGAGGTCTCCGACTGGGGCAGCGCCGAGATCGGGCCCGACATCTCGCCCGACGACAGCCTGGAGCGGGTCGTGCAGGTCGTCGGCAGCGCCGATCTGCGGGCGATCCAGCAGACCATCGACCGTATCGACCTCGACTCGATCGAGCGTGCGGGGCAGGCCGCCGCCCGCGCCCGCCGTATCGACGTGTACGGCGTCGGCGGCAGCGGAGCCGTCGCCCAGGAGACCGAGACGCGGCTCTTCCGGATCGGCTGCGCGGTGCGCGGCTGGACCGAGGTGCACGCCGCCCTCACCTCCGCCGCCCTCCTCACCCCCGCCGACGTCGCCATCGGCATCTCGCACTCCGGCTCCACCCGCGAGACCATCGAGCCCTTCGAACTGGCCAAGCAGCGCGGCGCCACCACCGTGGCCATCACCGCCGATCCCAAGTCCCCGCTGGCCCGCGCGGCCGACGTACGGCTCATCTCCTCCTCCTCGGAGACCAGCTTCCGCACCGAGAGCATCGGCGCCCGCCACTCCGTACTCGTCCTCATCGACTGCCTGTACGTCCGGGTCGCCCAGCTCTCCTACCAGCGCGCCAGCGCCTCCCTCGCCCTCACCGACCACATCGCCAGGGAGCACGCGGTGAGGTCCCGCCGCACGCGCTGAATCGGCCTGCGAAAGCCGCCTCGGGGTCATGGACCCCGAGGCGGCTTTTGCATGGATGAACCACCAAGGAAACTTGAAGATGGTTGTTTGAACCATCCGAACGGTGCCACGATAGGCCGCGCCGTTCCCCGGCTGCCCCGCCCCTGTTTCCCGTAGGCCTCGTAGGAGACCCATGCGCGTCACCTCAGTCGAGTCGACCGAGCTGTTCGTCGGCAGCGCCGAGCACCCGCGTCAGGTGGTGATCGCCGAGATCGGCCAGGCCACCGCCGGCCGTACGGTCCGGCTGACCGCCGAGGGCCCCGGCGTCCGCGCCGACGGGGAGACGCTCGCGACCGTCGGCGACGACGGCACCCTCCGCGCCGAGATACCCGTGGACTGCGACCTGCCCCCGGGCGAGCGCACCCACCTCACCGTCACCGCCGAGGACACGGCGGACCCCGCGCTGCAGGCCTCGCTCACCGGCTGCCTGCTCGTCGCCGAGCCCGGCTGGACCATGTTCATGGTCAGCCACTTCCACTACGACCCCGTCTGGTGGAACACCCAGGCCGCCTACACCGAGACCTGGGACGTCGCCGACGATCCGGCCACCTCCGGGCTGCCCGCGCGGACCTTCGACTCGCGCGGCCAGTCCGGGATGAGCCTCGTGCGGGCGCACATCGATCTCGCGCGGCGCGACCCGGCGTACACCTTCGTGCTCGCCGAGGTCGACTACCTGAAGCCGTACTGGGACTCCTTCCCCGAAGAGCGCGCCTTTCTGCGGCAGTTGCTGCGCACCGGGCGCGTCGAGATCATGGGCGGGACGTACAACGAGCCCAACACCAACCTCACCGGCGCCGAGGCGACCGTCCGCAACGCCCTCTACGGCGACGGCTTCCAGCGCGGGATCCTCGGCGCCGACCCGCACACCGCCTGGCAGCTCGACGCCTTCGGCCACGACCCCCAGTTCCCGGGGCTGATGGCCGACGCGGGCCTCTCCTCCAGCTCCTGGGCACGCGGCCCGTTCCACCAGTGGGGGCCCACTCTCTCCGTCTTCGGGGAGGAGCCCCGGGACCCCCAACGCATGCAGTTCCAGGCCGAGTTCGACTGGATCGCCCCCTCCGGACGCGGGCTACTGACCGCGTACATGGTCAATCACTACGGCGCCGGCTGGGCCATCGACAACGCGCCCACGCTCCCCGAGGCGGAAGCCGCCGCTCTCAAGCTCTTCACCGGGCTGAAGAAGGTCGCGCTCACCCGCAACGTCCTCCTCCCCGTCGGGGGCGACTACGCGCCGCCCTGCCGCTGGGTCATGGCCATCCACCGCGACTGGAACGAGCGGTACGTCTGGCCGCGCTTCGTCTCCGCGATCCCCCGCGACTTCTTCACCGCCGTACGCGCCGAACTCGACGCCGAGGGGCGCAGAGCCTCGCCGCAGACACGGGACATGAACCCGATCTACACCGGCAAGGACGTCTCGTACATCGACACCAAGCAGGCCCAGCGGTACGGCGAGACAGTCCTCTCCGACGCCGAGGCCTGGGCGACGCTCGCCTCCCTCACCACCGGGCACGCCTATCCCGACGCCGCGCTCGACAAGGCCTGGCGGCAGCTGATCTACGGCGCCCACCACGACGCGGTCACCGGCTCCGAGTCCGACCAGGTGTACATCGACCTGATGACCGGCTGGCGCGAGCTGTACGACCTCGCCGAGTCCGTGCACGCCGACGCCACCCAGGCTCTCGCCGACCAGGTGACCCCGCTGCCCGGCGGCGGCCCCGACCTCGTCGTCCTCAACTCCGCGACGTGGCAACGCCGGGACGTCCTCACCACCGCCCTCCCCGACGGCCTCGTCCCCCTCGACGAGACGACCGGGCTGCCGCTGCCCGCCGTACGGGAGGGGAACGGCGAACTGCGGGTCGTGGTCCCCGACGTACCCGGGCTGGGCCTGAAGGCCCTGCCGCTCGGGGACGGGTCCGTCCCCGGCTGGACCCCCGACGACGGCCTGACCAACGGACTGACGATCCGCAGCGAGTTCTACGAGGTGACGGTCGACCCCGCGCGCGGCGGCGGCGTCAGCAGCCTGCGCCAACTCGCCGACGGTGGGCGGGAGTTGCTGCGCGCCGGTGACATCGGCAACGAGCTGGTCGTACAGGAGGAGTATCCGAGGCATCCGCGCTTCGGCGAGGGGCCCTGGCATCTCACCCCGACCGGGACGACGGCCGCCCGCAGCCGTGACATCGGCGCCGACGACACGGACGTACGGGTCGAGCACTCGGCCGCCGGATCGCGGATCACCGTCACCGCCACCCTCGGTGAACTCTTCACCTACACGCAGCAGTTGACCCTCTGGAAGGGCATCGACCGGCTGGACGTGTCGACCGTCATCGACGGCTACGACGGCAGCGACCGGCTCATCCGGGTGCGCTGGCCCGCAGGCGTCCAGGGCGGACTGCCCGTGCACGAGGTGGCCGACGCGGTCATCGGGCGCGGGTTCGGGTTCGTCGAGGTGGACAGTGAGCAGTTCCCGTGGACGCTCGACAACCCGGCCAACAACTGGTTCGCGCTGGGGACGACGGCCCGGGTGGCCGTGCACGACGACTCCGGCGCACTCCTCGGCGAACGGGCCATCGGCGTCGCCGAGTTGGTGTACCCGTCATGGCAGGAGGCCGGCGAGCTCGGTGCCGAACTCGCCGCCGCCCTGGTACGGGTGGGCGTCACGGCCACTTCGACGATCGCGGGCGGGCAGCGCTACGGCGACCTCGAGGTCGACTCCAACCTGCCCGACATCCGGATCGCCGTCGGCGCCCCCGAGCGCAACTCCATCGTCGCCGAGGCCCTCGGCATGGACCCCGCCGCCGGCCGTGAACTCCGGCGCCAGCTCGCCGAGTCGGGCGTGGCAGCCGTATGGGTCGCGCCGCGTGCCGGGCTGCGCGAGGAGTGGGTGCCCGGGGCCGACCTGCGCGATCTGGAGCGGCTGCCGCTGCTCGTGGTCGCGGGCAACGGCCCGCAGGACGACGCCAAGGCGGTGGACGCGCTCATCGCCGACCTGGCCGACGCGGTCGTCCACGCCACCGCCGCCGGTGGCGGAGAGGCGCTGCCGCCGGGCGACACCTGGGACGGCACCGGCTTCGCCGTCCTCAACCGGGGCACGCCCGGCTGCGTGGTCACACCCTCCGGCGACCTCTACATGTCCCTGATGCGCTCCTGCACCGGCTGGCCGTCCGGCATCTGGGTCGACCCACCGCGCCGCACGGCCCCCGACGGTTCGGCGTTCCAGCTCCAACGCTGGTCCCACACCTTCGAGTACGCCGTCCTCGGCGGCACGGGCGACTGGCGCGAGCTGGGGCTGCCACAGGCGGGGCACGCGTACAACCGCCCACTGCGGGCGCGCGTGCGGCAGCAGTCGCCGGGCGACGGCAACCTCCCTCGTACGGCAACCCTGTTGAGCCTCGAACCGGCCGGTGAGGTGCTCCTCGACGCCCTCAAGCCCGCCGGTTCGCCGCTCGCCCGGGGGAGCGTGGCGCCCGTCGACCCGGGGCGCGGTGTCGTCGTACGGATGCACGAGGTCAACGGCCGCTCGACGCCGGTACGGGTGCGCGGGCCGGTGGCCTGGACGGACGGCGTCCGTACCGACGTCCTGGAGAAGCCGGGGGAGCCGCTGCCCCCGGACGCGGACGGCGTCCTCTCGGCCCACCTGACCGGCTTCGAGGTCGCCACCGTCCTGGCAACTCCCGCTGCCGCGCCGACTGTTGAGGGGGTGGGGGTCGACGCGTACGAGCCCGCGCAGCCCGTCCCCACCCGGTACTGGCTGCACAACTCCGGCCCCGCCCCGCGCGGAAACCTGCCCGTCGCCGTCTACCTCTCCCCCACCACCCTCACCGCCTCCGGGCCGGTCACGGTGACGGTCCGGGTCAGCTCCGAGCTGACGGACTCCCCCGTCTCCGGCACGCTGGCCCTCGGCGTCCCACCGGGCTGGTCCGCCGAACCGCCCGAGCTGCCGTACGCCCTGGGCCCCGCCGGTTTCACCCTCACCGAGGTCACCGTCACCCCGCTGAAGGACGCGCCCCCCGGCCGCCACTGGCTCACCGCCCGCCTGCCCTACGGCGGTCAGGTGTACGAGGATGCCGTGGCCCTGGACGTGCCGGGCGGCCATACCGGCCCAACTCTGGTGACAGAGCTGGGGGTCGACCGGGTCGTCGTGCGTCGCGGAGAGCGCGTACGAGTCCCGGTGAGCCTGCGCAACACCACCCTCGGGGAGATCAACGGCAGCTTGTGGGCCGTGTCCTCGTGGGAGACGTGGGCGGGGGTCGGGCCCGGTTTCCAGGGGTTCGCCGTACCGGCCGGGGAGTCGGTGGAGTACGGGATCGAGGTCGACGGGGCCGCGCTGGCGCCGGGTTCGTACTGGCTGATGGCGAAGACCGGCTGGCACGGGTGCGTGGCGTACACGGAGGCCGTGGTTCTGGAGGTGACCCCATGAACGAACACCTGCCCGAGGACGCCTGCGCCGTCGTACACGGCGAACCCGTGCCACGGGAGCATGTGGAGGCGGTCCTGGCGGCCGTACCGGTACGGGACGCGCCGTACCAGGGGCGCGGGGAACTGCGCGACCAGCCCCCACGGACCCGCAGCCAAAACACCACCCCTCTCGCGGAGCGCAGCGCGGAGCGACAACGCCGCCGCTGGGCGACTCAGATCGTCGTGGCGGACGTACTCGCACGCCGCGCATGCGAGGAACGAGGCCTGAAGCCCCCGGAACCCCCCGCAGCACGTCCACTGACCGCCGTGCCGCAGGCAGACGTCGCAGGCCTCGGCAGCATCGTCGCCGTAGTCCTGGCCTCCTCCCCCGCCGCCCGAACCCTCCTCACCCAACTGGAAGCCGACCAGGAGATCCCCGAGAGGGCGACACGGGAGTACTACGAGCACAACAGGGACCGCTTCCTGACGGCGGACGCCCTACGCTCCGGCGTCGACCCGTTCGGCACCGCGACGGACGCGGACTTCCTCCCGTACGAGCACGTAAAGGCAGGCATCGAGGGCGAGTTGAGACAGGCGGCGGGCCGGCGCGCCTTCTTCTCGTGGCTCGACGAGGCGCGGGCGGACGTGGTGTACGCGCCGGGGCACGAGCACCCCGGGGACCCGTCCCACCCGGACCACGAACACCGCCACTGAAGCGGCGCGCACCCGTTCCGGAACACAAAAGCAACACGGCACCCCATTGACCTCCGATGAATTCTGGTCCACATTTTCATCAATCGGCGTTGAAGTTGGTGAATTGAACCAGCATCCAGCCCATCCAGGAGGGCAGCAGCAATGCGCGCAAGAAGACTGACCGGATCCCTGTCCTGTCTCGTCGTACTGACATTGACGGCCGCCGGCTGCGGCCTCTCCGGAGGCTCCGACGACAGCGGCGCCACCGCCGGTGGCTGCAAGGTCGACAAGGGCAACGTGGGCTCCGGGAAGCTGACCGGGGACGTCAAGGGCAACATCACCTTCCAGACCACCAACCTGAAGAAAGACTTCGGCGACTTCTTCAACGGCGTGATCGCCGACTTCGAGAAGGCCCACCCCGGCACCAAGGTCAAGTGGATCGACGACCCCGGCGACAACACCTTCACCAGCCGGACCGTCGCCGACGCCCAGGCCTGCACGATGGCCGACGTCATCAACGTCAACGCGCCGACGGCGACCGCCCTCACCAAGGCCGGCTACCTGCTCGACCTCGGCACCAAGGACCCGGACGCCGCCAAGCCCTTCGTCCCGTCGTTCTGGAAGACCGCCACCTTCGCGGACGCCTCGGGCAAGTCGATCCACACCACGCTGCCCTGGTACACCGGCGGCGTCCTCCTGACGTACAACAAGGACCTGCTGAAGAAGTCCGGCATCGACCCGGCCAAGCCGCCGACCAGTCTCTTCGGTCTCTTCGCCGACTACGAGAAGGTCGCCAAGGCCTCCGACGGCAAGTACTTCGCGACGATGGCCAACCCGATCTGGCGCATCCCCTCCGACTTCGACCAGATGGGCATCAAGATCCTCTCCTCCGACGGCAAGTCCGCCGTCTTCGGCGACGACCCGCGCACCACCGAGTGGGTGGCGTGGATGGCGAAGCTGTACAAGGAGGGCGCGATGCCGAAGGACTCGCTGTCCTCCAGCAACGACCCGTCCACGCTCTACAGCCAGGGCAAGGTGGCCTACGGCTCGACGAACCCGAGCTTCGTGCGGTTCGTCAAGCAGAACAGCCCGTCGGTCTACGCCAAGACGGCCGTCGGCCAGCAGCCCTACGACGCCCTCGGCGTCGCCTCCGCAGGCGCCCCGCAGTACATCTCGGTCGCCGCGACCAGCAAGCACGCCCCGGTGGCACTGTCGTTCGCGGAGTTCCTCACCAACGCCGAGAACCAGACCGCCTGGTGCAAGGACCCGGCCGTGGTGATCTTCCCGACCACCACCGAGTCGCTGAGCGACCCGTTCTTCCAGAACGTCACCGGCACCGACCCGTTCTCGCAGGCCCGCAAGCTCGTCGCCGACCAGCTGAAGACGGCCTCCACCAACCAGACCAACCTCTCCCCGGCCGTGCAGAACACCATCGTGTCCCAGGTGCAGCTGGCCATGCAGGGCAAGAAGAGCGCGGCGGACGCGGTGAAGGACGCCCAGGAGAAGGCGAACGAGCTGCTGAAGCAGGGCAGTTGACAGTGACGGCACAGATCACGAACCCGGTGTCCGGCGTGGAGGCCAAGACCTCCACGCCGGCCTCGGCCCCGGCCGCCGCCACGTCCGCGGTCTCGTCCCGCCTCCGCCGACTCGCCAGGGCCACGCTGCCCGGTCCGGCTCCCGGGGCCAACGGGGCGGCCATGTACCGCCGTTGGTGGCTGCCGTGGTTGTGGACCGCACCCGCGATCGTGTGCGCGGTGGTCTTCGGGGTGTTCCCGTTCCTCAACACGGTCCTGCTGTCGTTCACCAACGCCAAGCCGCTGGGCGGCGCCGCGGGTTTCGTCGGACTCGACAACTACACGCGGATGATCCAGGACGACGACTTCTGGCTCGCGACCCGCAACAGCATCCTGTACGCGGTGATCGTCGTGCCGCTGATGGTGCTGCTGCCGCTGATGCTGGCCGTCCTGGTGGAGAAGAACCTGCCGGGCATCGGCTTCTTCCGCTCCGCCTTCTACACACCGGTGCTGGCGTCCAGCGTGGTCGTGGGCCTGAGCTGGCAGTGGCTGCTCGCAGACGACGGCCTGGTCAACACCTGGCTGGAGAAAGCCCACCTGATCAGGTCGGCGATCCCCTTCCTCTCCGACTCGTGGCTGATCCTGCTCTCCGCGATGGGCCTGACCCTGTGGAAGGGCCTCGGCTGGTACATGGTCTTCTATCTGGCCGCCCTCGGGAACGTCCCCAAGGAACTGCACGAGGCCGCGCAGATGGACGGCGCGGGTGCCGTGCGCCGCTTCTGGAACATCACGGTCCCCGGTGTACGGACGGCCATGATGCTCGTAGGCACCCTGACCGGCATCGGCTCACTCAGGGTCTTCACCGAGATCTACATGCTCGGCAGCTCCACCGGCGGCCCCGGCGGCGCCGACCGCACCCTGCCGTTCTACATCCGGGACGTCGGCCTGGACCCGATCACCGGCAACGCGGGATACGGCTCGGCCGTCAGCGTGGCCCTGTTCGCGCTGACGCTGGGGCTGACCCTGCTGGCGCAGCGTCTGACCAAGGAGGACGAGTCGTGAGCACGGTTCTCGAAAGGCGCCGCCGCCTGATGCCGCGCTGGCGCGACTACGGCCGCCCGCGCGAACTCCTCATCCGCTACCTGCTGTTGACCCTGGTCCTCGGCCTCACCGTGGGCCCACTGCTGTGGCAGCTGCTGGCCTCCCTGAAGAGCACGAGCGAGGACGTCTTCGGCGCGGACGCCACCCTGCTGCCGCACCACCCGACGCTGCGCGCGTACCGGACGGTCTTCGACCAGGTGCCGGTGTGGTCGTACATCAAGAACAGCCTGATCGTGGTCGCCCTGTCGATCACCAGCCAGCTGGTCTTCTCCACGACGGCCGGCTACATGCTCTCCAAGCCCGCCTGGAAGGGCCGCAAGGCGGTCTGGGTGGTGCTGATCGCCTCGATGATGTTCCCCTTCGAGTCGATCATGGTCTCGCTGTTCATCAGCATCCGCGACCTGGGCCTGGTCGACAGCCTGGCCGGTGTGTGGCTCCCCGGTTTCGTCGGCGCCATCAACGTCATGCTGATGCGCGGCGCGTTCCTCGCGGTCCCGCGCGAGATCGAGGACTCGGCGATGCTGGACGGCGCGAACGAGTGGCAGCGCTTCAAGTACCTGTATCTGCCGTCCGCTTGGGGCGCGATCATGGTGGTCGTCATCAACACGTTCATCAGCGCCTGGGACGACTTCCTGTGGCCGCTGATCGTGCTGCGCTCCGAGAGCAACATGACACTGACGCTGGGCCTTTCCCGCCTCCAGTCGTCGTCGTTCGGCTACGACCAGCGGATGGTCATGGCCGGTTCGGTGATCTCCGTGATCCCGGTGCTGGTGCTGTTCGTGATCACGCAGCGGTGGTTCTACCGGGGGGTGGGTTCGGGGGCGGTGAAGATCTGAGCGGTTGACTGCGGGGCTGAGCCGGTACAGCGCGCTCACGGCACGGTGACCACGGCCTTGCCGCGGGCGTGGCCCCGCTCCACATGGCGCACGCCCTCGGCCACGTCGGTCAGGGGATAGGTCCGGTCGACCACCGGGGTGAGCCTGCCGGCCTCGATGAGCGCGGTGACGGCGAGCAGGTCCTCGTGCGTCGGCCCGGCCGGGGCCGCCGGAAGGATCACGCGGAGCCGCTGCCGGACGAACGCGTTGACCGCGATCAGTCGCAGCATGGAGCCCATCGCCCCGAACACATGGCCGGGCGAGCCGCCGCCGTTGGCCACCAGGGTCCCTGCGGGGGTGAGCGCCCGACACAGCCGGCTCAGCGGGCGGTTGCCCACGTTGTCCAGGATCACGTCGTAGCGCCCGCGCCCGTCGGTGAAGTCCTCCCGGGTGTGGTCGACGATGTGCGCGGCACCCAACGAGCGCACCAACTCGACGTTGCGGGCGCCGCACACCCCGGTGACCTCCGCGGACAGGGCCGCAGCGATCTGTACGGCGAACGTGCCCACACCGCCGGCCGCCCCGTTGACCAGCACCCGCTGCCCGGCCTGCACCTGGCCCACGGTCCGGATGCCGCGCAGGGCGGTCACCGCCGCCATCGGCACTGCTGCGGCCTGCTCGAAGGTCAGGGTCGCGGGCTTGGGCACCAGCAGGTCCGCGGTGGTGACCGCGTACTCGGCGAAGGAGCCCGGACAGAAGCCCAGGACCTCGTCGCCGGGCTGGAGCCCGCGCACATCGGCGCCGACCGCCTCCACCTGTCCGGCCGCGTCGATCCCGGCCACCCGGGACTTCGGCCGGGTCAGTCCCACGGCTCCCGTCAGCCGCGCCATGAACGGGTCGCCGCGCATCATGTGCCAGTCGTACGGGTTGAGCGCGGCGGCGCGCACCCGCACCAGCACCTGGTTGGCCCCGACCTCGGGCCGGTCGGTGTCCGCCAGTCGCAGGATGTCCGGTGGGCCGAACCGCTCCTGAACGATCGCCTTCATAGGCTTTCCCCCATCACCGAGGTGTACGGCGTACACCTCCTAATGGGCAACGTAGGTGTACGCCGTACACCCGTCAAGGGACGAAGCGGCACGAGTTCGAGGCGCACAGGGCGGGAGAAAGGGTGGGAGAAGGGGTGGGCGACGGCAGCGGCTACGACGACCGAAGCCCTCGGACTGGTGCCGCCAGACCCTTCACCTGCGGGTCAGCTCGTACCCCGGAGCCGCTCAAGGCCGTCCAATGTCAGGTCCAGAGCGAACTCGAACTCGGACTGGTCGTCGCAGCCCGAGCCGACGACGGACTCGTTGTCGTGGGCGACCGCCATGGCCAGTTCGGTGATGTGGGGGTAGCGCGCGGCCATCTCCTCGGGCGGCATCGCGTCCGGATCCGGCTCGCGGTCGGAGCTGTCCTCGAACAGTTCCTGGGAGAAGCCCAGCAGACGGCTGCCCATCACGTGCATCGCGTGATGGACCAGGTCGATCGAGAACCCCCCGGCCCGGAAGATCCCGATCATCGAGTCCAGATACTCCATCACCGCAGGGGTGGGGGTGGCCCGCCCCTTGATCCGCGACTCGATGACCCCCGACGCCCACGGATGGCGCAGCAGCATACGGCGGGCCGACAGCACCCGTCGGCGGACGGCGGTCTTCCAGTCGACATCGGCGGCCGGCGGATCGATCTCGCCGACGAGGACGTCGATCATGCCGTCCAGCAGCTCGTTCTTGTTGGCCACGTGCTTGTACAGCGCCATGGGCACGACACCGAGCGCCTGCGCAATCTTGCGCATGCTGAGCGCATCGACCCCGCCTTCGTCGGCCAGGGTGACGGCGGCGCCCAGAACCCGCCCTTTACTCAGGGGTGCACGGGGCTGCACGGCGACGTCGGCCTGCGTGGCCATCTCCACCATCCCCTCTCGTACCCCCTTGACTGCTGTACAGCGTCCACCTACCGTATTCCCACCACTAGGTGTACGCCGTACACTCTCCCTTCGCCCAAGTTCGGGACCACCGGAACGATCGGACTGTCTGATGCCGGAAACCGGAAAGGCTGGAGCGCGAGCCATGGTAACTCCCGATCTCCACGACGAAGCCACCGCGGCGTACCTGGCCCGCAAGGAACTGGGACCGGAGTACGAGCGCGCCGTACTGGAGTCCTTCGTGGCCGGCGCCGCGGAATCGATCGACCAGCGGGTGGACGACCGGCTGGCACAGCAAGGGATCGGCGGGGCCCCGCAGAAGCAGCAGGGGCAGCAGGGGCAGCAGCCCGACAACTCGCATCTGGCGGTGCCGGTCTTCTCCCTGCTCTTCGGGGTCGGCGGCTCGATCTGGCTGACGGCCGGTGCGGACGCGGACTCGAACACCGTGTTCGCCATGTGGCTGGGGATCGTCCTGGTCAACATCGTCTCCGCGCTTCTGTTCAGGAAAGCGCGGTGAATCGGAGCCCCCATCCGGGGCCGGCGCGGCGCTTGCACATGGCTGCGCGCCTGCGGCGCTCAACGCCGACATCCAGTTGTCCCGGGTTGCGGGCCTGAGCGCCGCACACGTCCTTGACGTGGCACCTCATTCCCACGCGTCCACCGCAGCGATCACCGATCCCTGCGACCGACCCGCACGGTCCGCACGGTCAGCACTGCAAGGAGAGCCGGACAGGCCCAACCCGCCCGCCCGCCAACGAACTTGTGACACCCCCGTGACCGGAGCTATGGCCTCCGTCACAGGCGCGGGGTACACGCCCTGATCAGATGGCCGGATGCGTAGACGTGCCCCCCTCCGCCGCCCGGCTCTCGTCAGGACCGCCCCCCTCCTGCTGGCTCTCGCCGCAACCACTCTGCTGCTCACGGCCTGCGGGACGGAGCACGCGGGCGCCGGGAACACCGGCGCCGACGCGGCCGAATCGCCGTCCCCTGTACAGGTCGACGATCCGGGCACGGACGGCGTACGGATCACCTCCCTGACCCTCCCGTCGACCTCGAACTCCCCCTCTCCCACCCGCAGTTATTCCGTCTCCGCCGACAGCCTCGCCACGAACTCGGGCATCAGTGCCGAGTACGAGGTCACCAACAAGGGCACCGAGACCCTGACCTACTCGATCGTCTTCACCTTCATGAGCCGTGACGGCGGGGCCATGGACAACCAGACCGCGACCGTGCGCGACGTCGGCCCCGGTAAGACCGTGCGGGGCACGGTGCGGGTCGGGGTGCTGCCGCCCAGCACGCCGCAGGTGACGCAGGCCAAGGTGCTCAAGGTGACCAAAGTCCCCGCGAGCGAGGCACCGGCCGCGCTGGGAACGTGTCCCGCGTCCGGGATCCGGGTCAGCGCCGACGAGGGCGACGCGGCCATGGGCCTGCGCGTCGTGGGCCTGCATCTCGACAACTGCGGTACGCGCGACTACACGGTCGACGGCTACCCGCTGCTGGAACTCCTGGACGACGCCCGCAAGCCGGTGGACGGCGTCAAGATCCTCGACGGCAGCGGCGAGATCACCACCGGCGCCGGCCCCGACAATCCGCCTCGTCCCGTCACCCTCGCACCCGGCGAGTCGGCAACCGCCGGCCTGGTCTGGCGCAACACCACCCAATCCGGCACCCCGGTGAACGTCCCCTACGTACAGGTCCGGGCAAAGGCCGGCGCCGACCCGGTGACGGTGACCCCGAACCTCGACCTCGGGACCACCGGGAAGCTCGGGGTCAGACCGTGGGAGAAGGCGGAGCGGTAGGCGTTCTGTCGTTCAGACCCCTCAGCCGAGAAGCAGCAACTTGGGGAGGGCGTACGCCGGTATGCGGTGGACGCCGGTCGCGGCGGCTACGCCGATGACGAAGCCGGGGCGGGGGCGGTGGGGTGACGGTGGTCGGCACGATCATGTCGAGGCCACCTCCGCCCAAACCGCCTTGCCGAACGGAATGTCGGTCACACCCCACCGCCCTGGACACAGAACGTCAAGGATGACCAGGCCGCGCCCCCGTACACGGCGATCGGACCGAGGCCGCGCTCGGGGGTGGCGCCGTACGGGGTCGTGCACCTCGACGCGGGTTCGGCCGTCGTCGGCGATGTCCGAGGCGATCGAGGCGCGAGTCGACGCGCTGGTCGAGGTCCGGCTCGCCCGTCAGGCGATCCTCACCCGCGAGAACGACCCGTTGGCGCTGTGGGCGATCATCGCCGAGCACGCCCTGCGCTCGACCAGCGAGGACCCCACCTTGATGCACGAGCAGTTGGGACGGTTGCTCTCGATGGGCAAACGCCCGAACGTCAATATCCAGGTGCTCCGGTCCGACGCTCCCCTACACGTGGGGCAGACGGGCACCTTCACCATCCTGGGATTCGGCCCCCATGCCGACCTGGACGTCGTACACACGGAAGGACTGACGTCGGCCCTCTATATCGAGGATCACGACAAGGTCGCCACCCACCGGCGCGTGGCAACGTATTACCTCTGCCGCCGAGTCGGTCGAGGCATCGGCGGACCTGATCGCGACGATAAGGACCCACGGATGATGCAAGTTGACGACGCCTCCACCCTGCCCGTGACCTGGTGGAAGTCTTCGTTCTCCGACAGTGCGGCGCAGTGCGTCGAGTGCGGCATAGTCGACGACCTGACAATCGCCGTCCGAGACAGCAAGACCCCCCACGGCCCCGCGCTCCTGTTCACCCGCTACCAGCTGACCGGCTTCGTTTCCGCCGTGGCCGCCGGCCGGTTCGGCGATCCTGAGTAGCGAGCCGCACACAGGGCGACGGCCCACCTCTTCGGCATTCGGGGGTGGGCTGTGTGATGTTCGGGGACCAGGGCGGCAGCCGGATGGAGCGGAGTGTTGTCGGCGACCAAAGAGGCGGACGGCAAGAACACAGCCCTGCCTTGAGGCACTTCAGCAGGCGAAAAGGCAGGGTAGGGCAGATGAACCTCGGCACCATGGCCGATCTGACGGCCGACATCACCCCCGAAATGCGCGAACGCATCGATGCCATCAAGGCGGAGACGATCGACGCCGAGCGAGGACACGAACGGGCTGCCCTACGGATCGGTCCGGACCGCATGCGCAACGACGGTCCGGCCCATGGGCGCGCATAGCGTCTCAGGCTGATCTGGTCCGCCGAGGTAGCTACTCGTAGATCTGGGCCGCTGCAAGTTGCAGGGCGACTGATCGCCAAGTGACTGGTTCCAGTCGCGTGTGGTGCGGTGAGTTGGCGTCTGTCCAGGCGGCCCAGGCATCGAGCCAGTCGTGCAAGGTGCTCTGTGCCCAGTTCCCTCCGTCACCGACCCACTCACCGCGGCGGTTCGCCTCCTGGCGTTCCCGCTCGTGGCGGGCGAAGTCGGTGGCGAGGGTGGCCGCGTACCACCGCAGGTCGATCGCAGTGTCCACCTCGTGCGACTGAGTGCCGGAGTCGGCCAGAGCGCAGTTGAATCCGGGAGGGGAGGTGCGGGCCTTTTCCAGTTGGAAGGCCAGGCCTTGCCATCCAGGCCGACCTGGAGCCTCTTCCTGAAGCAGGTCAGTGCCGTCGATTCGCTCGCCCAGGATCCGGACCCAGCCCCAGAGGAAGTCGGAGATCGTTCGGTTGGTCCATCGATGTGCCACAGGTTCGTTGAGGTCCTGCCCGTTGCAGGCGTGCTCACAGTCGATCGCCAATAGACGGAGGTAAGCGGCGAAGTCCTGGCGGGAGCTCACCTGCTGCCAGGAGTCGGCGTTTCGGGGTACGGACACGCCAAGAGGCTACGAGCCCGTCCCGACCTGCTTCAACCTGGTTATCCGAGGTCGACGGCCTCCCTGGCGGGCCGTGTGCTGGTCGGGAAGAACAACGTCCCCGCGTACGTCACTCCGCGACCTCACCACGCTCCGTGAACAGGTCGGCAAGGAGTTCGGCCATGGTTGCGGTGGGGCCGCTCTCGGCCAGAACTGCTTCGGCCTCGCGGGCGAGCAGTTCGTCGGCCGCGTCTTCCAGCGCGTTGAAGTCGTCGATGGTCAGGAGAGCTTCCACCGGAGCGCCGTTGCGGGGGATCACCGTCGGGGTGCCCTGCTCGGCACGGTTGATGCAGTCGGCGAGGTGGGCACGGGCTTCGCGTAAGGTCACAGCGCTTGCATCCATGAGCCAGTTGTCGCTCCAGGGCCGGTGGCTAGAGGGGGCCATAGGCGTCGAACCCAACAGATCGGCCCGGAGACCTCGTCCGACTGTCAGCCCCCTCCCCTAAAGTCCCCCGCGTGACCCGCACCCCCTCCTACCTCACCGCGATCCGCGACTCGTACGACACCGTCGCCGCCGACTACGTCCAACTTGTCGAAGATCCGGCGCAGTTGGACCCGTTGTCACGCGCGATGCTGGCCGCGTTCGCCGAGTCCGTGCGGGCCGTCGATCTCGGCCCGGTCGCGGACCTGGGATGCGGACCCGGCAAGGTCACCGCGCATCTGGCAGGCCTCGGGGTGCCTGTGTTCGGCATCGATCTGTCCCCGAAGATGATCGAGCTGGCCCGATTTGCCTACCCGGACCTGAAATTCACCGTGGGCTCGATGACCGCCCTCCCGCTCCGGGACGACGAACTCGGCGGCATCCTGGCCTACTACTCCACCCATCACACCCCACCAGAGCAACTACCCACCCTCTACGCCGAGTTCCATCGCACCCTCGCACCCGGTGGCCTTCTGATGCTGGCCGGCCATGCGGCAACCGACGAGCCTCTCCATCTGCGTCCTGCGCAGGCCTACGGCGGGCACCCCGTGTCCTACGAGTCCCACCTGCTCCCGGTCGAGCGGATCGCCGAGTTGCTGATCCGGGCCAGGTTCCTGATCACCGCGCGGCTGACGCAGGAACCCGACGAAGGGGCGAAGAGGACGTTCGCCACCATCCTCGCCCGGAAGGCCGAACACCCCCTCGCGCCATAGACGTTGTCGGTATCGGTCCCACCGTCGGTGTCGGTGTCACGTTCCCGAACCCCGTGGTGTCTTCATGTCCAACAGGCCGACAGGCCAAGGGAATTGACAAGGAGAACACCGTGACACTGCGCATTCCGAAGGCACAGCTCCACGGCGAGATCAGCGCGAACCTAGTCAAGCAGTTCGGTGCCGTGCCCGAGCCCTTCGAGGTGACGGCGCACAACCCCAAGGTCGCCCAGGACTCCTCGGACCTCGGGAGCAGGGTGAGCGAGTGGGACATGGCCGACGACGGACTCAAGACGTTCGCGCACATGGCGGTCGCCGCCCGGGTCGGCTGCAGTTGGTGCCTCGACATCAACTACTTCCAGGCGCTGCACCAGAACCTGGACCTGACCAGGGCGAGCCAGGTGCCGCGCTGGCGCGAGTCGGAGGTGTTCACGCCCCTGGAGCGGGACGTACTCGAGTACGCCGAGGCCATGACCAACACCCCGCCGACCGTCGACGACGAGCTGTACGCCGGCCTGCTCGACCGGCTCGGCCCGGCGGCGATGGTCGAGCTCACCGCGTCCATCGCCTTCGCCAACATGGCGACGCGCAACAACTCGGCGCACGGCATCACCTCGCAGGGCTTCTCCGACGCGTGCGGGATACCACTGGCCTCGCGCCCCGAGACGTCCGAGTCCGGGCAGTCCGGCACCGAGACGTCCGGCATGGTGACGACGACGATATGACCGAGGCCCCGCTCGTCGATCCCTTCGTCACCCACCGCAGCCTCCTCTTCACGGTCGCCTACGAGATGCTCGGCTCGGCGGCCGACGCGGAGGACGTGCTGCAGGAGTCCTGGCTGCGGTGGGCCGACGTCGACCGGTCGCAGGTGCGTGAGTCGCGTGCGTACCTCGTCCGCACCGTCACCCGGCAGGCGCTCAACCGTCTGCGTACGCTGTCCCGCAGTCGCGAGGAGTACGTGGGTGAGTGGCTGCCGGAACCCCTGCTGACCAGCCCCGATGTCGCCGAGGACGTCGAGCTCGCGGAGAGCGTCTCGATCGCCATGCTGACCGTCCTCGAAACCCTCGGGCCCACCGAACGGGCGGTGTTCGTGCTGCGGGAGGTCTTCGCGATGCCGTACGGCGAGATCGGTGAGGCCATCGGGAAGTCCGCGGCGACGGCACGGCAGGTCGCGCGGCGGGCACGCGAGCATGTGGCCGCCCGGCAGCCGCGTATGCGGGTGAGCCGGTCCGAGCAACGGGCTGTCGTGGAACGCTTCCTGCGCGCGTTGCACACCGGGCAGTTGCAGGAACTGCTGGACGTCATGGCACCGGACGTGGTCCTGGTCGCCGACGGCGGCGGGGTCGTGGCCGCCGTGCTCGCGCCCGTCCACGGAGCCGAACCGGTGGCGAAGCTGCTCGCGCGCGCGAACCAGGTGCCGGCATCGTTCGACATGACGACCGTGTGGCTCAACGGCGCCCCCGCGGGCCGCATCGACATGGACGGCGAGCCGACCGCGGTGAGCGTCGTGGTGGAGAACGGGCAGGTCAGCCGGATCTACATCGTGCGGAATCCGCGGAAGCTGACGCGGCTCGACGAACCGGCCGAACTCACCCGGTAGGCAGTTTGTTGTCTGTCGGTTTGTTGTCTGTCGGTTTGTTGCCTTCCGGGCCGGCGGACTCGGTGTGTGCGAGGGCGGCGAGGAGGCGGAGTTTCTCGTCGCTGTCGCTGTTCTTGTCGGGGTAGTAGACGACGAGGATGACGTCGTCGATGGGGAGTTTGTCCCGGTGGAGGCGTAGTTCGCCGACAACGGGGTGGTGGACCGTGGTGGTGCCTCCGTCGAGGCCGCGGACGTCGTGGCGGGCCCACAGGGTGCGGAACCGTTGGCTGGACAGTGCGAGTTCGCCGACGAGTTCGACGAACCGGGGGTTGTCGGTGTCGTCCCCGATGGTGGTGCGCAGCGCGGCGACGAAATCGGCGGTGGCTTTGGGCCAGTCCTGGTGGAAGGCCTGTTCCTCGGGGTCGAGGAGGAGGGAACGCAGCCGGTTCAGGCCGGTCCGCAGCCGGGGGGAGAGCGCGACGGCCATGGGGTTGGAGGCCAGGACGTCGAACGCGCGCCCCTCGACGAACGCGGGGATCGACAGGTGGGCGAGCAGTTCGTGCACCCGCGGTGGTACGTGCTCGGGCCGCTTGCGGCGCGGTGCCCTGGGGCGCGCTGCCGTGAGGCCGAGCAGATACGTGCGCTCGATGTCGTCGAGCCGCAGGACGCGCGCGAGTGATTCGAGAACCTGCGGTGAGGGGTTGTTGTCGCGGCCCCGTTCCAGGCGCAGGTAGTAGTCGGGGCTGATTCCGGCGAGCAGGGCGACTTCCTCACGGCGCAGGCCGGGCACCCGGCGGTTGCCACCGGGTGGGAGTCCTGCCTCCGCCGGGGAGACCAGTTCGCGCCGGGCCCGAAGGTAGCTGCCGAGCCGGTTGCCGGATTCCTCGTCCTTCTCCTTCATACCGACACCGTAATGCGGTGCACGTGTTCGACAGGGGGCCCTGGCAGGACCAGGGAAGACGGGGGTACTGCCGCACCCGGTGAATGCGACCAACACTGCGGTGACGTCTCTTTGGCACACGCACAGAGAGCAATCACCGTTCGCGCCGCGGGCCTGTATGCCTGCGGCGTCCTCGACCGACTGAAGGGAAGATCCCGTGGATCTCTCCAACCGCACCGTTCTCGTCGTCGGCGGAACCTCGGGTATCGGGCGGGAGCTGGCCCGTCGGTTCGCTGCGGCGGGCAGCACCGTGGCCGTCGGCGGCCGCAGCCCGGAGGCTCTCTCGGAACTCGCCGAAGAAGGCTTCGGCACGATCAGCGTCGACGTCACCGACAGCGCCTCCGTCGCAGCCGCCCGTGACGCGACGCTCGCCCGGTACCCCGAACTGGACACCGTGGTGACCATGTCGGGCGTCATGCTCCTGGAGGACCTGCGCGACCCCGCACACTTCGAGGCGGCAGCGACGACGATCGACACCAACCTGCTCGGCACCATCCGGGTCATCGACGCCTTCACCCCCCACCTGGTCCGGCGGGGCGCCGGCACCTTCGTCACCGTCACCTCCGGCATCGCCTTCCTGCCGTTCCCGCCCATGCCCAGCTACGCGGCCTCGAAGGCCGCGGTGCACGCCTACTCCGAGGCACTGCGCGCGCAGCTCGACGGAACCGGTGTCGGCGTCGTCGAGCTCGTCCCCCCGGCCATCGCCACAGCGGGTCAGGAAAAGGTGAACCCGCACGCGCTGCCCCTCGACGACTTCGCCACCGAGGTCATGCACCTGCTCTCGCAGGACCCCACCCCTTACGAAGTCCTCGTGAAGGGCGTCCACATGCACCGCTGGGCCGAGCGCGACGGCACCTATGCCGACCTCGTCGCACAGCGCTCCCAGGCCCTGGCCATGCTCCCCGGCCGCCAAGGCTGACCCTTCTCGACCAGGCGCACAGTGGTGGCAGGCGCGTCAGCTGCTCTTCACGGCCTCCGCGATCCGCAGGGCGACCTCGTCGGGGGTGAGGTGCGAGGTGTCGACGACCTCGCCCTCGGCGTGCAGCCAGGTGCGGGCCGCCTCGGCGTAGGGCTCCAGGTACTTCAGGCGGAACGGCGAGTCGGGGCCGAGAACGGTGTCGCCGGCGATCCGGCCTCGGAGGGTGTCCTGGTCGGCGTGGAGGACGAAGTGCCGTACCGGAATGGCGTGTTGGGCGAGGCCGGTGCTGATCTCGCGCCAGTAGGCCTCGACCAGGACGGTCATCGGCATCACCAGCGTGCCGCCGGTGTAGTCGAGTACGTGGCGGGCGGTTTCGACGACGAGTGGTCGCCACGGCGGCCAGTGCTGGAAGTTGTCCGTCCCGGGCAGCCCCGGTGTGATGTCCATCAGTGTCTCGCCGACCTTCTCGGCGTCGAACACCCGTGAATCCGGGATCAGTTGCTGCACGAGCGTGCTGGTCGTCGTCTTGCCGGCGCCGTGGGTGCCGTTGAGCCATACGATCATGGGTCCGACGCTAGCGCTCCGCGGGACGGTCGCGGTCGCTCCCTCGCCTAGGGTGGCGAGATGGCGATCCAGATGATCATTCTCAACGGTGGTTCGAGCTCGGGGAAGTCCCGGATCGTACGGTGTCTGCAAGCCGAACTGCCGGATCCGTGGCTGACGTTCGGGTGCGACTCGTTCGTCGACTCCCTGCCCGCGAGGATGCGGGAGGCGGACGACGACGGGATCGTGATCGCGGCGGACGGCGGAGTGAGCGTCGGGGAGGACTTCCTGGCGCTGGAGGCGGCCTGGCGGGAAGGCATCGTGGCGATGGTCCGGGCGGGCGCCCGGGTCGTCATCGACGACGTGTTCCTCGGCGGAGCGGCGTCCCAGCAGCGGTGGCGGAAGGCCCTCGGTGAAGCTGCTGACCTGCCCGTACTGTGGGTCGGCGTCCGGTGTGACAGCGCGGTCGCCGCCGACCGCGAGGCCGCCCGGGGAGACCGGGTCCCGGGAATGGCCGCCGCGCAGGCGGACGTGGTGCACGAGGGCGTGGTCTATGACCTGGAGGTCGACACGTCGCACACCGAGTCCGTGGCGTGCGCGCGAGCCATCGCCGCCCACGTGCACCGGCGTTGACCACACCGATCAACCCGTGACCGTGAGGTCGAGCACCATCGGTACGGCGTCCAGCGCCGCCCGCGCCGACTCCGCGACCCGGATCTCCACGCTCCCCGGCAGCACCCTTCGCGCCAAGTCCCCGTCCACCTGGGCGAGTTGTTCCGCTCCGAGGGCGAACGTGACCGTACGGCGCTCCCCCGGGGCCAGATCGACGCTCCGGAAGGCGCGCAGCTCCAGGGTGCGCGGCCACACCGTCGTACGCAGCGGGCGGATGTACAGCTGGACGACCGACCACCCCACCCGTTCCCCGGTGTTGGTGACGTCGATCTCGCAACTGGCGCCGTCCCGCCCGATGTTCGGGATGCCGTACTCGAACATCGTGTACGTCAGGCCGTGGCCGAAGGAGTAGAGCGGTTCGGCGTCCTCGTCCGCGTACGACCCGTACTCCGTGTCCTTGTGGTTGTAGTAGACGGGGAGTTGGGCCGCCGAGCGAGGGACCGAGACGGGGAGGCGGCCGGTCGGGGAGGCGTGACCGAGGAGGATCTCGGCGATCGCCTCGCCGCCCCAGGGGCCCGGGTACCAGGCCGTCAGCAGGGCGGCGGCACGGTCCGCCGCCTCGGGGACCGCGTGCGGGCGGCCCTGGATCAGGACGACGACCGTGGGGGTGCCCGTCGCCGTCACCGCGTCCAGCAGGGTGTGCTGGGCCCGGCCCAGGCGCAGGTGGGCCAGGTCGACACCCTCCCCGCAGGTCATCTCCGAGACGACCGTCCGGGCGGCGCCGTTGGCGTCGAACTCGGTGTCGGGTGTACGGGCGCTGCTGCCGCCCAGGACCAGTACGGCCAGGTCGGAGGCCGCCGCCGCCGCGACCGCCTCGGGGATGCCGGAGAGGTCGTCGCCGGTCAGGGCGCAGCCGTGGGCGTGCCGTACCTCCGTTCCCGGGAGGGCCAGGTGGCGGAGGGCGGCCAGGACGCTGGTACCCGTGCCGGGGCGCTGGGGTGCGGTGTAGTCGCCGAGTTGGTGGGCCGTGGTGGCGGAGTGCGGGCCGATGACGGCGATGCGGGAGACCGTCGCCGGGTCGACGGGCAGGGCGCCCGCCCGGTTGTGGAGAAGGGTGACGGAGGAGCGGGCCAGGGCTGTGCTCAGCGCCCGGCCATCCTCCGCGGACGGCAACTCCGGGGCTGCATAGGGGTGTTCGAAGAGGCGGAGGCGGAATTTCAGGGTCAGGACGCGGGACACGGCCGCGTCGAGCACCGACTCCTTCACCAGGCCTCGTTCGACCGCCTCCGCCAGGTGCGTGAAGCCCTCGTCCCAAAGGCTCAGGTCGATACCGGAGTTGAGGGCGAGAGCCCCCGCGGAGACCTTGTCGCCCGTGATGCGGGCGAGGCGGTCCACGGCCAGGCCGTCCGCCATGACCAGGCCTTCGAAGCCCCAGCCCCGCTCCCCGCTCCCGCGCAACAGGCCGTTCAGCAAAGGGCCGTTGGCCGAGCACGGGATGCCGTCCACCTCGTTGTACGCGGCCATGACCGCGGCGGCACCGGCCCGTACGCCGGCTCTGGCTGCCGGGAGGTGGATCTCGTGGAGTTCGCGGGGGCCCAGCTCCGACTCGGCCGAGTTCCGGCCGCCGACCGTCGCCCCCTGACCGGCGAAGTGCTTCAGGACCACCGGGGCCTTGTCGGAAGAGAAACTCCCCTGCTCCGCCACGTCACCCTGCATGCCTCTCACCAGCGCCTCCGTCAGGCGCGCGGCAAGGTACGGGTCCTCCCCGAAGCACTCCTCCGTACGGCCCCAGCGTGGGTCGCGGGCG
Source organism: Streptomyces sp. NBC_01390 (assembly GCF_045040105.1). NCBI lineage: Bacteria > Bacillati > Actinomycetota > Actinomycetes > Kitasatosporales > Streptomycetaceae > Streptomyces > Streptomyces sp. NBC_01390. The sequence goes on from NZ_CP109551.1 coordinate 5,268,851, forward strand.
ATGTCCAGCGCCGAGACGAGTGCCAAGTGACCGCCTCTGGCGCGGAGTTCGGCGGCGGCGTGGGATGCCGCCCGCTCGTACAGGTCCGGGTCCCAGGTCGCACCGACCCCCAGGTTGACGGGGAGGACCGTGCCGTCGAGGGCCATGAGGCCGTGCGGCACCTCCTCGACGAAGAGGGCGGGGATGCCGAGGCGGCTGCGTTCGAGTACGTGGCGCTGGACCAGGTGGGCGAGTACCGGACCGGCGTCGGCGTCGGCGCCCGTCGAGTGGTCGACGCCGGACCAGGCGTCGGCGCGCAGGAGTCCGTACAGGGCGCCGAGACCTTCGAAGCGGTCGGTCTCGTCGTACAGGGCCTGGGTCAGCTCGAACTCGCCGTCCGGGCGGCGGCGGTAGGCGTCCCAGCCGTACATCCGCTGGTTGAGCTGACCGACCTTCTCGCGCAGGGTCATCCGGGCCAGCAGGTCGGCCACGCGGGCGTCGACGGGGGCGGCGGGGTCGCGGTAGCGGGGAGAGGGGGACGCGGTCACTGGTTCTTCTTCTCCGGGTGGGTGTCGGGTCCGGCGTTGTGGGCGTGCCGGGCCAGGGCCACCGCGCCCCGGCTGCCGTCCGGCACCCAGTGGGCCACCAGGCCCAGGGCACTCAGGCGCCGGTCCAGGGGGCCGGTCAGGGGGCCGTCGGGGCCGAGCAGGCCGCCCGTCGCGACCAACGACTCGCCCGGCGTGGGCGCAAGTGCCCTGACGCAGTCGGCGAGATGACCGGCCGCCTCCTCGAGGATCGCCTGCGCCAGGGCGTCCCCCTTCCGAGCCGCCTCGGCGACCAGCGGGGCCAACCGGGCCAGCCGGACCGGCGGTTGGGCCATGACGGCGGGCAGGACGTGCCGCCGATAGGCCTCGCGGGCGGCACGCGGCCAGGGCAGACCGAGGCCACCCTCACCCTCGTACGCCAATTCCCCGTCCTCGTACGCCGATGCCTCGCCCGGGGGATACGGGAGCACCGCACCCGGCACCCCCAACTCCCGTCCCACCAGCGCCGCCAGCGCCGTGTCGCCGCCCCGCCGGTCCGCCATGCGCAGGGCGACCCGGACCGCCTCCCGGCCGATCCAGAAGCCGCCGCCGTCGTCGCCGAGGAGCCAGCCGTCGCCGCCGACGGTCTTCTCGCAGTGGCGGTCGGCGATACGCATCGCGACGGCGCCCGTGCCGGCGACGAGAGCCAGCCCGTCCGCGGGAGGACCGGCGGAGCCCGGGGCGGCGGCGAAGGCGGCCTCGATGTCGCTGCAGATCCGGACCTCGTGCGCGGGGATGCCGAGGCGCCGCAGGGCCCCCGTCAGCGCGGTGAGGGCGTTGACGCGGCCGGGTTCGTCGGCGGTGCCGGCGGCGCCCGCGAAGCCGCCCACGACGGCGACGACCCGGGGGCGGTCCGCTTCCGGCACCGCACCCGCGAGGGCCTCGACGAGGTGCTTGGTGAGCTGCGCGACGGGGACCGTGAGGGCGTTGCCCGGCCCGGCGACGCCCTCGCCGAGCGGGCGCCCGTCGGCGGCGGACGCCAGCACGGCCCGCGTACGGGTGCCACCGGCGTCGAGCCCGACGACGAGGGCGTCGACCGCCGGAACGCCGCGCTCACCCCGGCCGGAATCCTGATCCGAATCCCGATCCAAATCCTGGTTCAATTCATTACTCATCTCGCACTATGGTGGTTCATACATTCGCCGAGGACAAGACCCGACTCGCGGCCCGGCGCAGTCACGTACGTCCGAGGAGGACCCGTGAGCACACTCCCCGCCCCCCGTTCCGGCCCCCGCTTCGGCGTCAACTACACGCCGCGCCGGGGCTGGTTCCACTCCTGGTACGACTTCGACCCGGCCCTCGCCCGCGAGGACCTCGACCAGATCGCCGGGCTGGGCCTGGACCACGTACGGATCTTCCCGCTCTGGCCGCTGCTCCAGCCGAACCGCACGCTGATCCGCGCCTCCGCCGTCGACCATGTGGCGCAGCTCGTGGACGCGGCCGCCGACGCGGGCCTCGACGTCATGGTGGACGGTGTGCAGGGCCACCTCTCCAGCTTCGACTTCTACCCGGAGTGGACCCGCAGTTGGCACCACCGCAACGTCTTCACGGACCCGGAGACGATCGAGGCGCAGGCCAACCTGCTGCGCGCCCTCGGCGGCGCCCTGGCCGGCCGGCCCAACCTCCTCGGCCTCCAGCTGGGCAACGAACTCAACAACCTGGTCGAACACAACCCGGTGACGGTGGCCGACATCGACCACTACCTCGACACCCTGCTGGCCGCCGCGCGAACCGGCCTGGGATCGCCCGGGGGCCTGGTCACGCACTCCGCGTACGACGCCGCCTGGTACAGCGACGACCACCCCTTCACGCCGGAGGCCTCGGCCCGCAAGGGCGACCTGACGACCGTCCACCCCTGGGTGTTCTCGGCCGACTGCGCCCGTCGCTACGGCCCCCGCTCCCCGCAGGTCCGGCATCTCGCGGAGTACGGCGTGGAACTGGCCACCGCCTACGCCGAGGACCCCGCCCGGCCCGTCTGGGTCCAGGAGACCGGCGCCCCCGAACCGCACATCCCGGCGGCCGACGCCCCCGACTTCGCCCGCGCGACCGTACGCAACGCCGTCGACTGCGCCAACCTGTACGGGGTCACCTGGTGGTGCTCCCACGACGTCGACCGTTCCCTGGCCGACTTTCCCGAACTGGAGTACACCCTCGGCCTGTTCGACTCCACGGGCCGCCCCAAACCCATCGCCGAGGCCCTCGCGGAGACGGTCGCCGAACTGCGCGCAGAACCCGGCCGGACCGAACCCCGTACGGCAGAACCCCGTACGACCGCCCTGGTCCTGGACTGCACACCAGGGAACCGTTCGATCTCAGGTCCCGGAGGCGCGTACTTCGAGGCATGGATGCGGCTGCGGGCGGAGGGCGTGCGCCCGGCGGTCGTGCTGGCGGAACGGGCCGAGGACGAGACCTACCTGGCGGCCAGGGGCATCAAGGAGACCGTCCGGGAGCTGTGACCGGTTGAAACGCGCGCTATGACCCAGCTCACATCCTGCCCGTGCAGCAGTTGGGCGGCCTGTCACGTCGAGGAGGGGTGACAGGAAGGGAGGAGCGTGTGGATCTGGCAACCGAGTGGAAGCCCGGCGCCCGCCTCGGCGGGGCCGGAGCCTGGGCCGGCTCCGAGTCCGGGGAGATGGATTTCCCCGGGTTCGTCGCCACCCGGTCGGCGTCCTTGTTCCGTGGCGCCCTTGTCCTCACCGGGAACCGGGAGGCGGCGGAGGACCTGGTCCAGGAGACCCTGGAGCGGGTCTGCCGCAAGTGGCGCACCATCGCCGCCAAGGACGCTCCGGACGCCTATGTGCGGCGGATCATGGTGAACCTGGCCAACGACCGGTGGCGGCGGTTCCGCCGTATGGTCCCGCTGGTGTCACCGGTTCCGCATCAGGACACCGGCGACAGGGCGGCCCTCGGGGACGAGTACGGGCGCGTCGACAGCAGGGACCAGTTGGTACGGGCCCTGCAGTCGCTGCCGATGCGTATGCGCACGGTCGTGGTGCTGCGGTACTTCCACGACCTCTCCGACGCCGAGATAGCGGCCGACCTGAGGATCTCGCCGAGCACCGTACGGTCCCAGCTCGCCCGGGGAATCGACAAGCTCAGAAGCCAGTTTCCCGCGCTCTCCGACCCTTCACCGTCACCTTCATCGCCGTCGCAGTCACCGCAGCAGCCCGGAACCACGGGATCTACGGGATCTACGGGATCCATGGGATCCATGGGAGGAACTCGATGACCCACTCCCGCTGCACCGACGGCACACCCTTCGAAGAGGAACTGGTGAACGCCATGAACGACTTCGCGAACTCCGCCGCCGCACCCGACTTCGACAGCGCCGGCATCGTGCGCAAGACCCGTCGCAGGCGGAACACGGCCATCGCGGGTATCGCCGCCGCCCTCATTGTGGCCGGTGGCGGCACAGCCATCGCCACCGGCGGTTCGGACGCCCCCAAGCCCTCGACCGTCGCCACCAGCACGACCACCTCGACCTACAACCCGGCCGCCACGATCCAGCTGGAGGACAGCAAGTTCAAGGACGAGTTCGGGGGCCTGAGCCTGGACTTCGCCAAGCAGCGGCTCCTGAAGATGCAGCTCGAACTCGGCACGGTCGGCAAGACGGACTGCGGCAAGAACGGCAAGCCGGGCACGGTCATCGCGGTCGACCCCCACGAGCCGAAGATCGTCTCCAGGGGAGACACCATCAACCTGACGCTCTGCGCCGGCTGACCGACCTGCCCCTTGGCTCCCTGACCACCTGAGACGCCCGTCTCTGTTCCCGTTCCTTTTGGTACCGGCGCCGGTACCAAAAGGAACGGGAACAGCGTCAGACGCCGCTTCCCACCAGCACCTCGGCCAGCGCCCGCAGGTTGACCCGCCCACGCCCGTACGAACACAGCACGGCGGCGTGATCCGGCAACCCCGTCTCCACCACCACCGCGTCCTCACGCCCGGCCAGCAGCGCCTCCCGCAGCTCCCGCTGCCACGGATACAGCCCGGCATCCGACGTGGCGACCACCAGCGGCACCCCGGCCGCCCAGCCCAGAATCCCCTCGACCATGGCACGCTGATCCACCGGAACCTCGCTCAGCGCCAGGCCCGCGGCCGTGGGATCCAGTGCGCGCACTTCGCTCAGCAGATCCTCGCCGCCCCAGTTCAGCGCGGGATGCGGCGGCGGAAACAGGTCGACGACATAGGCACCGGACGCCGGGGCGAACCCACCGGCCCGCGCACCCTCCAGGGTGCCCCGCACCGCCCGCCGAGCCGCGTCGAGGCCCGCACCCGTGTCCCACGGCGCGACAGCGCCCCGTTCCGGCGCGACCGCGTACCGCTCCGCCAGCTTCCGCACCCGCCCGGCGGCCTCCCGTACCCGCTCCTCCGCGAGCGTGCCGTCGTGCAGCGCGTCGATCACCGCGTCCCGGCAGGCCAGGGTGGTCGTCAGGTCCGGCACCGCCACGATCACCTGGTCGGCGCCCGCCGCGAGAGCGAGCCGGGCGCCGGCCGCCTCGCCGTACCGGTCGGCTATCGCCTTCATCTCCAGGGCGTCGCTGACCAGGACCCCGTCGAAGCCGAGGTCGTGGCGGAGCAGGTCGCCCAGGATGCGGCGACTGAGGGTCGCGGGCCGTTCCGGATCCAGCGCCGGATACACGACGTGCGCGCTCATCAGCATCGGCACGCCCGCCGCCACCGCCGCGCGGAACGGCTCGACATCGGCGCGGATCTCGTCGTACGACCGCGGGTCGACCGCCATCTCGTGGTGGCTGTCGGTCACCGTGCCGCCGTGGCCGGGGAAGTGCTTGGCGCAGGAGGCGACACCGCGCGCCTCGGTGGCCGTGATCCAGGCGGTGAGGTGACGGGCGGCGAGGCCGGGGTCGGCACCGAAGGAGCGGGTGCGGACGATCGGGTTGTCTGGGTGGTGCTGGAGGTCGGCGACAGGGGCGTACGAGACGGTGATGCCCAGCGAGGCGAGGTGACCGGCGAGGGCGTCGGCGCAGCGGGCGGTGAGGTCCGGGTCGTCGACGACGCCGAGGGCGTAGGAGCCGGGCACCTCGGGGGCGCCCGCGGCGACGAGGTGGCCGATGCCGCCGCCCTCGTTGTCGATGGCGACGAGGAGATCGGGGCGCAGGGCGCGCAGCTCGTCGGTGAGGCGGCGGACCTGGTCCGCGTCGCGCACGTTGCGGGTGAAGAGGATGACCCCGCCGAGGCCGCGCTCGATGAGCCGCCTGAGGGTGTGCGGGACACCGGCGGTGCCGTCGAAACCGGCGACGAGACACCGGTGGACGGCTTCGTCGAGGTCGACGGGCAGGTGGTGCCGGGGCTGCTGCTGCATCGACTTCATCGGGGGCCTCTGGGTTCGCGGGCAGATACTTGGATGATAGAAGTCACCAAAACTGCAGCACAAGGTGAATCAAACAACCAGATTTACCGTGCGGACGGTCGAGAGCCGGCCGCCGACCGAGGATCTCCGAAACTTCCACCGCGACTCGGTCGATCCACCAGACTTGCTCCTGTTTCCGGACAGAGAAGGCAGAAAAGGCAGAGAAGGCGGAGAAGGCGGAGAAGGGACGGCAAGCATGTCGAACAGCGCACTTCTGGTGATGGACGTCCAACGGGACGTCGTGGCCATCGCCGATGACGGTTCCGGATATCTCCCGCGCCTGCGCAGGGCGATCGACGGTGCCCGGGCCGCAGGTATCCCCGTGATCTACGTGCGGATGGGGTTACGGCCGGGCTATCCGGAAGTCAGCCCCCGCAACAGGGTGATGACAAACGCCGTGCGGGCCGGCCTGTTCACCGAGGGGGCCCCTGGCACCGAGATCCATGACGACGTCGCGCCCCAGCAGGGCGACGTCGTGGTCACCAAGAGACGGGGGAGCGCGTTCTCGGGCAGCGACCTCGACCTGGTGCTCAGGGCTCGCGATATCGACAGCCTCGTTCTCACCGGCATCGCCACCAGCGCTGTGGTGCTGTCCACCCTGTGGCACGCCATCGACCTGGACTTCGGCCTCACCGTCCTGGCGGATGCCTGCCTCGACACCGACCCCGAGGTGCACCGGATGCTCACCGAGAAACTGTTCCCACAGTGGGCGGACGTGGTCACCGTCGCGGACTGGGTCAAAGCCATCGCACCGCGGTAGCGGGAGGCCGTGTCACCTGGGTCATGCCCCCAGATCCTCCGTCACGTGCAAGCACTCGGCGAGCAGGTCGACGACGTCGCGCCAGGCGCGCCGCGCGTGCCGTGGGTGGTGGCCGACGCCGGGGACCGTGGGGTGGTCGACCGGCGGGTGGTGGAAGGCGTGCAAGGCGCCGCCGTAGACCGTGAGGCGCCAGTCGACGCCCGCGGCCTGCATCTCAGCGGTGAACGCGTTCCGTTGCGCGGGCGGCATGATCGGGTCTTCCGACCCGACCCCGGCCCACACCGGGCAGCGGATGCGCGCCGCCTCGCCCGGTCGACCCGTGGTCAGTGCGTTGACTGTCCCGATCGCGCGCAGACTGACGCCGGCACGCCCGAGTTCCAGCCCGATGGCGCCCCCGGTGCCGTAACCGACGGCGGCGATCCGGTCGGGGTCGGTCCGCGGTTCGGTGCGCAGCACGTCGAGCGCCGCATGGCCGATGCCCCGCATCCGGCCGGGATCAGCGAGCAGTGGCAGGCAACGGGCCAGCATCTCCTCGGGGTCACCCAGATAGCGCCCGCCGTGCAGGTCGAAGGCCAGCGCCACATATCCCAGCTCGGCGAGAGCGTCGGCCCGGCGGCGCTCGACGTCGCTGAGCCCCATCCCCTCTGGTCCGAGCAGCACCGCGGGCCGGCGGTCGACACCGGCCGGGAGCGCGAGGTGCCCGATCATCGTCAAACCGTCGGCCGGGTACTCGACCGCACGCGTCGCAATCGTCGCCATGGGACCGGACTGTAGTGATCGTCGAGCCCGGTCCGGCCGGTGTTCTGCCACTGGCAGAGCAGTGCACCCGAGTGGTGTCGAAACCCGCCGCTGACCAACACACTGGCAGGCGGGCCCTGCCGTGAAGGCTCCGCGCACGATCTGACGTGGATGTTCCTCAGCCTCCATGCGGCGGACGCCCCGCATTCACCCCCGCCCCACACGATGCGCCCATGAACCGTGCCACCCTCGCCCTCGCCGCACCCCTGTGCGCCCTGCTGGCCACCGCACTCCCCGCCCAGGCGGCGAACCGCTCCTCCTCGGTCTCCGCCTCCGCCGACAGCTACGGCACCAAGGCCTCGTACGCCCCCCAGCAGAGCCTGCGGAGCTACCAGCAGCCGCCGCAGGGCTTCGTCCCGGTGTTCACGGAGAACGTCTCCCGACACGGCTCGCGGGCCGCGACCGACAGTTCGGACGGCGAGCTGATCCTCAAGCTGTGGGACCAGGCCGAGAGCGAGAGCCAACTCACCGCGCGCGGCAAGGAGTTCGGCCCGAAGGTACGGGCCCTGCTCGACGCCATGGCCAAGGTCGGCTACGGCAACCTCAGCGGACGCGGCCGGAGCGAGCTCGCGGGCACCGCCGTACGGATGGAGAAGCGGCTGCCGGGTCTCTTCGCCGGGATCGCGAGGAACGGCGAGAAGATCGACGTCGTCAGCTCCGGGCAGGGCCGCGCCGTCGACAGCGGGCAGATCTTCGCCGACACCCTCGCGGCCACCGACCCGGCCCTCAAGCCGCTCATCGGCCCGGTCCGCACCGACAAGGACCTGCTCTACTTCCACAAGGCCGCGGGCGGCGCCGCCTACCGCGACTACATCGCGAACGACCAGCGCCTCGCCGGCACCCTCACGTCGATCACCGAGCAGCCGGCCACGCACCGCGCCGCCTCCGACGTACTCCGGAAGATCTTCAAGCGGCCGTTCGCGCAGCGGATCGTCGACGGTGAGTTCTCCTCCGTCGGCAGTGCGGTGGACGCGGCCGAGGCGGTCTACAACCTGTACGGTATCGCCCCGGCCATGGGCGACGAGAGCCCCGGTGGCAGGGGCTGGCACATGGACCGGTACATCTCGCAGCGCGACGCCGCCTGGTTCGGATACCTGAGCGACGCCGAGGACTTCTACGAGAAGGGCCCCGGCTTCGCCGACAGCGACATCACCTACAAGATGGCGAACGTCCTGCTCGACGACTTCTTCAAGAAGGCCGAGACCGCACAGGACAGCAGCACCAGCTCCGCCGACACCAACACGCTCGGTGCCGAACTGCGCTTCACGCACGCCGAGGAGATCATCCCGCTGGCCGCGCTGATGGGCCTGCCGGGCAGCACCCAGGGGGTGACCGCCGAGCGGCCGTACACGTACGGCGACAACCCGTGGCGGGGCGCGGCCGTGGCGCCGATGGCCTCGAACATCCAGTGGGACGTGTTCCGCAAGGGCGACACCACCCTCGTACGCATGCTCTACAACGAGAAGGAGACCGCCTTCAGGGCGGGCTGCCGACCGGTGGCCAAGGGCAGCAAGTTCTACGACCTGGATGAGCTGGAGCGCTGCTTCGGCCGTACTTCCTGACGCGAGGAGAGTACGGATACAGGGGTACGGATATAGGGGTACCCGGTATCCGTACCCGCCCCACCGGCTAGCATGACCCCAGTGACAGCCCGTGCACAGCGACACCAGCGCGCGCACCCACCGTCCTGGTGGGCGCGTGCCTTCGGCGTGCTCTGGCTGCTGGCAGGCGTCCTCGCGATGCACGGCCTCGGGCCGGGTGGCATGTCCGTCGGTATGACGGACAGTGGCCATCACGAGTACCGGGTCGTCCAGGCCTCGCAGGCGACGAGGGCGATGAGCACGACCCCGGAGACCGACGAGTCCGTCTGCTACTGCATGGGCTCGCACGGCGGCCACACCCAGCACGCCGACGCGACCTGCGCGTCCGGCGCCGTACCGGCGGGGCACACGTTCCCCGCCCTCGCGCCCGACCCGGCCGGTGCCTCGGTCCTGGCCGCCCGTGCCGACCGTTCGCTGCCCCGGTCCCCCGAGGGCGCCCGCGCGCCACCCTCCCTCGCCGAACTCCAACTCCTGCGGATCTAGAGGTCCCCGCACGTCTCCGTCTCAGGCGTGCCCGCGTATCTCAATCCCCCCTCGCACAGCAGGAGTTCCAGCATGCGCACAACCCGCAAGACCCTCGTCGCCCTGGCCGTCGCAGGCACGCTCGCCGTCACCCTCACCGCGTGCGGCAGCGACGACGGCGACAGCAACAGCAGCGGTAGCAGCAACAGCACGGGTACCAGCAGTGGTGCCAAGGCCGGGGCCGAGGGCTACAACGCTCAGGACGTCACCTTCGCGCAGGGCATGATCCCCCACCACCAGGGCGCCCTGATGATGGCGAAGGAAGCGGCCGTCAAGGCGTCGTCGGCCGAGGTCAAGTCCCTCGCCGCCCGCATCGAGAAGGCCCAGGCCCCGGAGATCGAGACCATGACGGGGTGGCTGAAGACCTGGGGCAAGGACGTCCCCACGTCGACGGAGTCGATGCCCGGCATGGAGTCCATGGAGGGGATGGAAGGAACGGCGGGGATGGAGTCGATGCCCGGCATGGACCACAACGCCTCCGGCAAGGAGTTCGACAAGAACTTCCTCACCATGATGATCGAGCACCACAAGGGCGCCGTGACGATGGCCACCACCGAGAAGGCCAAGGGCGAGTTCGGCCCCGCCACCTCCATGGCCGACGACGTCATCCGCACCCAGAACGCCGAGATCACCGAGATGAACGGCCTCCTCGGCAAGAACTGACACCACTGACACCGTCGCTGGGTAGGCCGACCGTCGGGCCGGCCGACCCAGCACGGTCGCTCAGCCCCGCCCGCTCACCCCTGCCCGCTCACCCCCGCCCGCTCACCCCTGCCCACCCACCGTGAACCCGATGACCGCCCCGCCCCCGTCCCGCCGGTTCGCGAAGGGCGCCCCGCCGTGTGCGATGGCCACCTCACGGACGATCGACAACCCGAGGCCGGAACCCGGCAGGCTACGGGCGTCGGCGGCGCGGTAGAAGCGGTCGAACAGGCGCACAAGATCGCCCTCGGCGATTCCGGGCCCCCGGTCGAGCACCTCGACCCGGATCACCCCCTGCCGCCCGCCCTGCCGCGCCCGCTCCGGCCCGGTGACCGCGATCTCGATCGGCGTCGTGCCGCCCCGGTCGAACTTGGCCGCGTTCTCGACGAGGTTGGACATCGCACGCTGGAGCGCGGCGGGACGGGCGTCGGCGGTCGTCTCGCCGCTCACCCGTACGACGACCTCCCGCCCGGTACGCCGCCGGGCCACCACCGCGACCTCGTCCGCGATGTCGGCGAGGTCGATCCGCTGCTTGGGCTCGGCATCCGACTGCCCGGCCGCCAGATCCACCAACTCGTTGACCAGATCGGTGAGTTCACGCGCCTCGAGAGCGAGGTCGTCGACCAGGTCCTCCCGGGTCGCGGGCGGCAGTTCGTCGATGCGGCGCAACAGCGAGATGTTCGTACGGAGGGAGGTGAGCGGAGTCCGCAGCTCGTGCCCCGCGTCCTGGACCAGTCGGCGCTGGTCCTCCTCCGACTGGGCGAGCCGGCCCAGCATGCGGTCGAAGGAGCGCCCGAGGCGTCCCACCTCGTCGGCCCCGGTCACCGGCACCTGGATGCCGAGCCTGCGGGTACGGGCGACGTCCTCGGCGGCGGACGCGAGGATGCGCAGCCGGTGCGTGATCCGCCGGGCCAGCCACCACCCGAACAACCCGGCCGCGACGACGACCGCGACCACCAGCAGGATCGTCCGCTGCTGAAGCTCCCGCAGCAGGTCCTCCGTATCGCTGAACTCCTGCGCGACCTGCACCGCGCCCCGCCCGGCACCCTGTCCGTCGCCCCGCTCGCCGCCCAGGGAGACGGTCGCGATGCGGTAGACGTCATGGCCGACGTCGACGTCCTTGTGCTGCACGGCGAGCCCGGCGACCGGGGACACGGCGATACGACGGTCCTCGGCGGTGACGGGCAGCGCCGGACTGCCACCGTCGACCACCTCGCCGGCCGGCCCGAGCACCTGCACATCCGTACGGCTGGGCCGCACGATGTCGTGCCCCGGCTCGGACGACGAGAAGTCCTGCGGTGTCATCCTGTTGTGCCGCACCTCGTCCTGGAGGTCCTCCACGACCTCCGCGAAGGCGGACTGCTGGTCCACCCGGACCAGCCGCGCGGCGGCGTCGTACGACAGGAAACCGACCAGCACGGTCACCCCCGCGGCGACCGCGGCGAACGACACGGCGAAGGTGGTCCGCAACGAGGCCAGTCCCGCCCTCCGCAGGACCACTCAGTCCTCCCGGAGGACGTAACCCACGCCTCGCACCGTGTGGATCAGCTGCGACGCGCCCGGCTCGTCGAGCTTGCGGCGCAGATAACCGACGTACACGGCGAGGTTCTTCGAGCCCGGGCCGAAGTCGTAGCCCCAGATACGGTCGTAGATCGTGGAGTGGTCGAGGACGATCCCGGCGTTGCGCACGAGCAGTTCCAGCAGCTCGAACTCGGTGCGGGTCAGCTCCAGTTCGCGCGTCCCGCGCCACACCCGTCGCGCCTGGAGGTCCATCCGCAGTCCGGCGGCGGTGAGCTGCCGCTCGGGAAGGGCGGGTTCCTTCGCCACGTGCGAGGCATGTCCGCCGACGGGCGCGGCACTCCTGGAAGGGCGTTCGCCGGTGCCGGTGCGCCGCAGCAGCGCGCGGAGCCGGGCGAAGACCTCCTCGACGTCGAACGGCTTGACGACGTAGTCGTCCGCGCCCGCGTCCAGGCCCGCGATCCGGTCGGCGGTCTCCACCAGCGCGGTGAGCATCAGGATCGGCGTACGGTCCCCCTCCGCGCGCAGCACCCGGCACACCTGGAGCCCGTCGATGCCGGGCATCATCACGTCGAGGAGGAGAATGTCCGGCGGTGTGCGATGCGCCTGGGCGAGCGCCTCGACCCCGTCGGCGACCGCGGTGACCCGGTAGCCCTCCAGAGTCAGGGCCCGCTCCAGGGCGTGGCGGATGGCACGGTCGTCCTCGGCGAGCAGCACGGTGTGGGGCACCCGCCCAGTGTGCCAAGGGGAGCTCTTACTCGCCTCTCACTCTCCCCCGCGCCCACACCCACGCTCCCGCCCTGACTCCTGCTCCTCCGGCTCTCACCGCCGCAGCGCGTCCAACTGCTGCTCGAACGGGACGACCACGAACCCGCCCGACTCGACGCCGTCCGCCTCGGAGCCATCCGCCTCGACGCCGTCCGGCACGGGCCTCGGTGCCGGCAGCCGCGCCGCCGACAACCCAGCCATCAGGGCCACCAGCTCCCCGGCCGCCCGCTCGATCCGCTCCGGCAGCCCCTCCGCGCCCCAGTCCTCCGAGGCCGCGTACACCGCCGTCGGCACGACCACTGCCCGCAGATACGCGAACAACGGCCGCATCGCGTGCTCCAGCACCAGCGAGTGCCGGGCCGAGCCACCGGTCGCGGCGACCAGCACCGGCTTCCCCGCCAGCGCGTCCTTCTCCAGCACGTCGAAGAACGACTTGAACAGCCCGCTGTACGAAGCGGAGAACACCGGAGTCACGACGACCAGCCCGTCCGCCCGCGTCACCGCGTCGAGCGCGTCCGCCAGCTTCCGCCCCGGGAACCCGTTGGTGAAGTGGTGCGCGATCTCCACGGCCAGCTCGCGCAGCTCCACGACCTGAACATCGAGTTCGAGATCGACATCGGCGTCGGCCTTCCGGCCCACCGCGGCGGCCAGCCGATCGGCCAGCAGCCGGGTGGACGACGGAACACTCAGCCCGGCCGAAACGACGACGAGCTTCATACGGCGCTCCCCTCCTTCTCCTGCTGCTCCTTGCGTGCGGCGGCCAGCAGGGAGGCGTGCGTCGGCGCGTCCGGCACGTCCGCCGCCCGGCCCTTGGCGAACTCCGCCCGCAGCACCGGCACGACCTCCTCGCCGAGCATGTCGAGCTGCTCGAGGACCGTCTTCAGCGGCAGCCCCGCGTGGTCGAGCAGGAACAGCTGGCGCTGGTAGTCACCGGCGTACTCCCGGAAGGCGAGCGTCTTCTCGATGACCTGCTGCGGCGACCCGACGGTCAGCGGGGTCTGGTCGGCGAACTCCTCCAGCGAGGGCCCGTGCCCGTACACCGGCGCCTCGTTGAAGTACGGCCGGAACTCGCGGACCGCGTCCTGCGAGTTCTTCCGCATGAACACATGGCCGCCCAGCCCCACGATGGCCTGTTCGGCGGTCCCGTGCCCGTAGTGGGCGTACCGGGCCCGGTACAGGTCGATCATCCGCTTGGTGTGGTCGGCCGGCCAGAAGATGTTGTTGTGGAAGAAGCCGTCGCCGTAGTAGGCCGCCTGCTCGGCGATCTCGGGCGAGCGGATGGACCCGTGCCAGACGAACGGCGGTACGTCGTCCAGGGGCCGGGGTGTCGACGTGAACCCCTGCAACGGCGTCCGGAACTTCCCCTCCCAGTTCACGACGTCCTCGCGCCACAGCCGGCGCAGCAGGGCGTAGTTCTCGACGGCGAGGTTGATGCCCTCCCGGATGTCCTGCCCGAACCACGGGTACACCGGGCCGGTGTTGCCGCGCCCCATCATCAGGTCCACGCGCCCGTCGGCCAGGTGCTGGAGCATCGCGAAGTCCTCCGCGATCTTCACCGGGTCGTTGGTGGTGATGAGGGTGGTGGAGGTGGAGAGGACCAGCTTCTCCGTCTGGGCGGCTATGTAGCCGAGCATCGTGGTCGGGGACGACGGCACGAACGGCGGGTTGTGGTGCTCACCCGTGGCGAACACGTCAAGACCGACCTCCTCGGCCTTGAGCGCGATGGCGACCATGGCCTTGATGCGCTCGCGTTCGGTCGGCGTACGTCCCGTGGTCGGGTCCGGTGTGACATCGCCGACGCTGAAGATCCCGAACTGCATGGTCGCTCACCCTCCAGGTTGTTAATCATTCAACTATAGCGTCCGAGTGCGACAACCGCGCCCCCTCCAGAGGTATTCCGGCCCCTTCCAGGGGCGTGCCACCTCGTGCTACAAGTGCCACCAGCGATCAGAGGGTGATTTTCATCTGAAGAGAACGAGGTTCTTCAATGACTTCAATTACTTCAATGACGATGAGCGCGATGCGAACCGTGGTGGTCGGCGCGTCCAGCGGACTGGGCCGCTGCGTCGGGATCGACCTCGGCAGCCGGGGCGAGCGCGTAGCCCTGCTCGCCCGCAGACACGACCGCCTGGCCGAAGCGGCGAAGGAAGCGGGCCCCGACGCCCTCGCCATCACCTGCGACGTCACCGACGAGGACTCGTGCCGGGCGGCGATCGAGCAGGCCGCCGACGGACTCGGCGGCATCGACGCCCTCGTCTACACCACCGGCATCGGCCCCCTCGCCCCCGTCGAGAAGACCGACGCGGACCTCTGGCGCCGGGTCATGGACACCAACGTGATCGGCGCCGCCCTCGTCACCAACGCCGCGCTCCCCCACCTCACCGCGTCCGCCGGCACCGCCGTCTACCTCTCCACGGTCGGCGCCTCCCTCACCCCCGCCTGGCCCGGATTCGCGGGCTACCACGTCAGCAAGGCGGCCCTGGAGAAGCTCGTGGAGGCGTATCGCGTCGAACACCCCTCCGTCGGCTTCACCCGGTTCGTGGTCAGGGACTGCGGGGGCGGCGACGGCGACTCCCGCACCGAGTTCAACAACGGCTGGGACATGACGTACGCCGCCGAGGTCGTCCCGCTCTGGGGCGAACGCGGCTATCTGACCGGCGACCTGCTCGACGTGTCCGAGTTCCTCCGCACCCTGGACGCCGTACTGCGCTGCGGCGGCACCATCCCGGAGGTGACGGTGACGCCGCGCGCCGGCCGACCTCACGGACCTCAGAAGTAGTACGCGTCCCCCGTGTCCAGCACGAGCACGCGCTGCTGGTCGTTGCCGCGGTTGCGGTCCACGAGGCCGCCGTTCCAGACCGTACCGATGTCCAGGGTCACCTCGGAGGGCGCACCCAGAAGGCGCATCCTCAGCCCGATCTGCTCGCCCACACCATCGGCGGCCAGCGCGCCCGTCCGGCACACGACCACCCGCGCCCCGAGCCGCGCGCACCCGTCCGGCAACTGCTGCCGGGCGGCCAGCGGCACCGACCAGGTCAGCCGCACGGTCGCGTCGGCGACGGCGGACGGCCCGTGGTTGCGCGGGGTCACCCGCAGATCGATCCGCCCACGGTCCAGCGAGACGACCCCGTGATACGCGAGATCCGCCTCGGGCCCACCGGTGTCGGCCCCGGCGAACCCCCCGCCGCCGACCAGCCCGACCGCCACCGCACCCACCACGAACCCACACACCCGAACCCTCATGCTCACTCCCGCCGAAGACCACCGAGGACCACCGAAGACAGCCGAGGACTGCCGCAGACCGCGAAGACTGCCGAAGCGATGTATCCCACCTGACGCGCCTGGCAGGCGCCCTCCAACAGGTGACGGTGACGGCGACCGTGAACGGGCATGCGAAAGTGCCCCCATGTCGGTCCTGCGCTCCGGAGCCCTGTTCGTCCTCGCCGCCCTGTTCGAGATCGGCGGCGCCTGGCTCGTCTGGCAGGGCGTACGGGAGCACCGCGGCTGGGTGTGGATCGGCGCGGGCGTGCTGGCCCTGGGCGTGTACGGGTTCGTCGCCACCCTCCAGCCCGACGCGGAGTTCGGCCGCATCCTGGCCGCGTACGGCGGTGTCTTCGTCGCCGGCTCACTGGCCTGGGGCATGGCTGCGGACGGCTACCGCCCGGACCGCTGGGACGTGACGGGCGCGCTGATCTGCCTCGCAGGGATGGCCGTGATCATGTACGCCCCACGAGGCAACTGACCGACGGATGCCGACGGATGCCGACGGATGCCGACGGGTCAGGCGAGCTCGTCGGGCAGCAACCCGAGCTGTCCCAGGAACTCCATCTGGTCGAAGTAGAGCCGGTAGCTGACGATGTGCCCGTCCCGGACCGTCGCGAGGTCCACCCCGCGGATGTGGATCTCCTTGTTCGTCGCGGGCAGATGCTCCCCGGTGGGCAGCGGGATCGGGCCGGTGTTCCGCCCGCTGAAGAAACCCTCGTCGATGGCGGTGTCACCGACCTCGTACGCGTGCACCGACTCGTACGTGCCGTCGGGAACCGCGTCCGTCATCTGCCGCCAGTAGTCGACGATGTTGTCGCGCCCGTGGATCTCCCCGCCGTCAGGGGTGACGGCGACCGCGTCCGGCGCGTAGAGCTCGGCGACCGCCTTGAGGTCGGGCGTCGAGGTGATCGCCTCCGTGAGCCGGTCCATGACCTCACGTGCCTGTCCCATGATCCACACACCTCCAGTGCCGAGGATCACCCACCCCATTTTCCCACCGCCCACGGGTGACGGCAGTACGGAACGACCCGCCTGCCTATCCTGGGCAGCACAACCACCACCAGACCACCCCGAACAACCCGAGGAGCAGTCCCATGGCCGCCGCCCCGTCCGCCGCCTCCCGCATCGCCGTGATCACCGGCGCGAGCAGCGGAATCGGCGCCGCGACGGCCCGACGGCTCGCCGCGGCCGGCTACCGCGTCGTCCTGACGGCCCGCCGCAAGGACCGGATCGAGGCGCTGGCCGAGGAGATCAACGCGACGGGCGGCCAGGCCGCGGCGTATCCCCTGGACGTCACCGACCGCACGGCGGTGGACGAGTTCGCGAGCGCGTTCAAAACCATCGGCGTGCTCGTCAACAACGCGGGCGGTGCACTCGGCGCCGACCCGGTGGCCACCGGCGACCCGGCCGACTGGCGCCAGATGTACGAGACGAACGTCATCGGCACCCTCAACCTCACCCAGGCCCTCCTCCCCGCCCTCACGGCGAGCGGCGACGGCACGATCGTGGTCGTCTCCTCCACCGCGGGCCACGGCACGTACGAGGGCGGCGGAGGCTACGTCGCCGCCAAGCACGGCACCCACGTCCTCGCCGAGACACTGCGCCTGGAGATCGTCGGCACCCCGGTCCGGGTCATCGAGATCGCGCCGGGCATGGTGAAGACGGACGAGTTCGCCCTGACCCGCTTCTCCGGCGACCCGGAGAAGGCAGCCAAGGTCTACGAGGGCGTCGCCGAGCCCCTCACCGCCGACGACGTGGCGGAAACGATCACCTGGACGGTCACCCGCCCGAGCCACGTCAACATCGACCTCCTGGTCCTGCGCCCCCGCGCCCAGGCATCGAACACAAAGGTCCACCGGGACGCGTGATGGCCACCCCCGAAGAGGAACGGAAACAGGAGCAGGAGCAGGAGCAGGAGCAGCGCCGCCTGGCCGAGGAGAAGAAGAACGAACGCTACATGTGGTGGTACCTCGGCTACTTCCTCTTCGGCATCCACCTCGTGGCCTTCGTGATGATCTACGCGGTCACGCACGCCCCGAAGTAGCCACCCACAGGGGTGAACATCATCGATCACCCGAACGGCGCCTGAACAGGCGACCTAGGCTCGCGCCACAACGTCAACGAGACGGCCCCTGGCCGGGACGCCATTCCCGACCAAGGGCCCGACCAGCACGGAAGTGGAGCTTCCCTGTGGCCGACTGCGAGCCTATCGCCCACCAGTTCATGGACCTCAGGGTCCCGGAATACGCGTACATGTTCGGTTTCATGCAGGCGGACGGGCATCTACAACAAGGCGTCGGCCAGAAAGGCCGGCTGAGTGTCGAGATCAACGTCCGAGACATCGAGCTTCTGCACAAGTTCCAGAAACTGACGCCGTACTACAGCAGCGTCACCGAACGCACGCGGTCGACGAACTTCGCCGAGACCCACACCTCAGCCACCTGGACCCTGTGTTCTCTCGAAGCAAGGACCAGGCTCAACGAACTCGGCCTGCCGTACGGCCGCAAGTCGAACACCATCGGCCCTCCTCGCGTCGAGTTCTCGCGCCGCGACTATCTCCGGGGTGTCATCGACGCCGACGGGTCCGTGGGCTACACAGGCCACGGCTTCCCCTTCGTCTCGTTGACCACAGCCAGTACGGCCGTCGCCGCTTACCTGTGCTTCTACGCAGGAAAGGTCACAGGAGCCGAGCGAACGCTCAAGCGCAACGCCCGCGACGGCATCCACAACATCCTGTACACGAAGGAGGCCGCTCAGAAATTGGCAGTCGATCTCTACTACAAGGACTGTCTGTCCCTCCGGCGCAAGAAGACCGCCGCCGACTCTCTGAGCGCATGGGTCAGGCCGGCGGGCATGAGGGTCGCACCCGACCGTCGCCGCTGGACGGCAGAGGAAGACCGTGTGCTGCTGCGCCTGAACAACGATGCCGCAGCAGCCGAGGAACTCGGTCGAACGGAGAAGAGCTGCTCCATCCGCCTCTGGCGCCTGAGGACCGGCAAGACCCCCCTGCCGATCAGCCGATGACCAGCTGAGCCAGGCCCCCGGTATCCGACCGGGGGCCTGTTTGTCAGCCCTTCACGCAGATGAACTGCTTCAGCTTCGCCACGACCTCGACAAGATCCCGCTGCTGGCCCATGACCTGCTCGATCGGCTTGTAGGCCCCCGGAATCTCGTCCACGACCCCGGAGTCCTTGCGGCACTCCACGCCCCGCGTCTGCTCCTCCAGGTCCGTCGTCGAGAAGCGGCGCTTCGCGGCGGCGCGGCTCATGCGCCGACCGGCGCCGTGCGAGGCCGAGTTGAAGGCCTTCTCGTTGCCGAGACCCTTCACGATGTACGAGCTGGTCCCCATCGAGCCGGGGATGATTCCGTACTCGCCGGAGCCCGCGCGGATCGCCCCCTTACGAGTGACCAACAGGTCCATGCCCTCGTATCGCTCCTCCGCCACATAGTTGTGGTGACAGGAGATCTCAGGCTCGAAGTTGGGCTTCGCCTTCTTGAACTCCTTGCGGATCACGTCCTTCAGGAGCGCCATCATGATCGTGCGGTTGCGCTTCGCGTATTCCTGAGCCCAGTAGAGGTCGTTTCGGTACGCCGCCATCTGCGGAGTGTCCGAGACGAAGACAGCGAGGTCGCGGTCGACCAGGCCCTGGTTGTGCGGAAGCTTCTGGGCCACACCGATATGGAATTCAGCCAGCTCCTTACCGATGTTCCGGGAACCGGAGTGAAGTGTCAGCCACACACAGCCCTCCGAATCGAACAACAGTTCAATGTAGTGGTTTCCCGCGCCAAGCGTGCCCATCTGCAGAGCCGCCCGCTCCCGCCGGAACTTCACCGCATCCGCGATCCCGTCGAACCGCCCCCAGAAGTCGTCCCACCCCCCGGTGGCGAACCCGTACAGCCGCCCCGGGTCGACGGGGCTGTCGTGCATCCCGCGCCCCACCGGAATCGCCTCCTCGACCTTCGACCGCAGCCGGGACAGGTCGCCCGGCAGGTCGTTGGCCGTGAGCGACGTCTTCACGGCGGACATTCCGCAGCCGATGTCGACCCCCACCGCCGCCGGGCACACCGCACCCTGCATCGCGATGACAGAACCGACCGTCGCCCCCTTGCCGAAGTGGACGTCCGGCATGACCGCCAGACCCTTGATCCACGGCAGCGTCGACACGTTCCGCAGCTGCTGCATCGCGACGTCCTCGACGGACGCCGGGTCGGCCCACATACGGATGGGCACCTGCGCGCCCGGCACTTCCACGTACGACATATCGTCCTCATTCCCCCGGAAAACCAACAGAAGTCCCAAATCGCAAAACCGGCGCCAAGGTCAACGAAAGGGATGCCGGACCGGCGAACACGGTGGTGCGTGCGATACACATTGTCTGCCGGTGAGGCCCCTGTGCGGCAAGCGATTAAGCAGCGGGGACACTGGTGAGAGCACCGCCCCACAAAGATCGTCCGCATCGTCGACATCGTCGTCATCGTCGAGAGGAACCTGACCGTGCAGCGGAAGGCCTACGTACCCGGCGTCGCCGCCCTCCTCGCGGCGCTGCTGGCCGGCTGCACCGGCACCTCGGGCGGGGGTGACACCGCCGCGGACGCCAAGCCCGGCGACGCCGGCACCACGACCGCCGCGGCGCAGCCCGGCCGGTACCTCACACTCCCCGAGCCCTGCACCGCGGTGGGCCAGGACGCCCTCGACTCCCTCCTGCCCGGCATCAAGGAGATCGCGGACAAGGACCAGCGCGAGCAGGCGTACGCGGGCGAGTCGACACTCACGTACAACACGGACCGGAAGGTCGGCTGCCGCTGGAAGGTGGAGTCCACGGACGCCATCGACCATCTCTTCGTCGACTTCGAACGGGTCGTGTCCTACGACAACTCCGTGAGCGACGACAGCCAGGCGACGGACCTCTTCGCGACCAAGGTGGTGGACGCCGACCTTCCCGAGCCCGTCGTCTCCACCCCCGCCACACCCACCGCGACCGACTCCCCTTCCTCCCCCTCTGCCACCACCCCCACCGACGCCGCCTCGGCCTCCGCCTCCACGTCGACCTCCGCCTCCCCGGACGCCGGCACCGACGCCGAGTCCGCCGCCGCCCTCCAGCCCCGCCTCCTCGACGGCCTCGGCGACGAGGCGTTCCTCGACGACGCGCTCAGCGGCGCCGGTTCAACGGCCCAGCAGCGGACGGTGACTGTGGCGTTCCGCACGTCCAACGTGATCGTGACCATCGAGTACGTCGAGCAGCCGACGACGTCGGGCACGGTGCCGGACAGCAAGGAAATGCAGGACAGGGCACAGAAACTGGCCTCCCGGCTCGCCGGCGCGTTCAACTGAGAAGCGCCCCGAGCCCTGTCGTACGGCCCGTCCGGAAAGGGCGTGAAGCAGGACCGCACGCCCCCCTCACCGCGTACCGTGGCCCCTTCGGACCCGATCCGACCGCAGGAACCGAGAGCCGCAGGAACCACAGCGCGATGAGTGAAGGAACCATGCACCGACCCGCACAGCGAGACCAGCGCAGCCGGACCGCCGTAGTGACGACGAAGCGACGGCAGCACGCCCTCGCAGCCCTCGCCGCCGTCCCCGTCCTCCTCCTGGCGGCCGTCGGCTGCTCCTCCGACTCGGGATCCGACTCCGGGTCGGGATCGGGTTCCACCGACAACGCGGCGAAGACGACGGAGCCCGGTGCGGGCGAGACGGTGAGCGCGGCGCCGACCGTGCAGGCGGCGGCGTACCAGAAGCTGCCCGAGCCGTGCGCGGTGCTGTCGACGAAGACGCTGAAGGACCTGGTCCCGAAGGGTGTGAAGTCGGGCAAGGAAGGGTCGTCCAACGACACGACCACGCGCGGCAGTTGCTCCTGGACGAGCCTCGTCAACAACGGCGTGAAGGGTTCCCAGTTCCGCTGGCTGAACGTGTCGCTGCTGCGCTTCGAGTCGACCGCGTCGCGCGGTTCCGGCAACGAGCTGGCGCAGAAGTACTACGAGAGCCAGGTGCAGGACGCCCAGTCGGCGGCGGGTGCGAAGAACGTCAGTTCGGCGCCGGTGTCCGGGGCGGGGGACGACGCGACGTCGGTGCGCTACGACCTGAAGAAGAAGGAAGGCGCCTTCCGGCAGCAGACGGTGGTGGTCCGGGTCGAGAACGTCGTCGTGACCCTCGACTACAACGGTGCCGGGCTCGCGGGCGAGAAGACGCCGAGCGCGGACAGTCTTGCGAAGGCAGCGGTGAAGGCGGTCAAGGAGGCCGTCACGAAGGTGTCGGCGGAGAACGGCGAGGGCGGTTCGGGCACCCCTGACCCGACCAACTCCCCTAGCGCGTCGACGAGTTCGTCGGCCAAGCCGAGTGCGTCCCCGTCCGAGTCGGCGACCAAGTCGGCTGCGAAGGCACCTTCCTCGTCCGCCTCCCCCTCAGCGTCGAAGAAGAACTGACCTTGTCTCGGCAACACGCACGCCGCACACATGTGCCACCCTGTTGCGCGCAACAACACGCACAGGGAGGGGAGTACGGGTGGCCGCGCCACTGCAGCTGACAAGAATGCACCGGGTTCTCATCGGCGTGGTCGTCGCCGGTGCGGTCGTCATCGCCGGGATCGGCTTCGCGGGATCGTACGCAGCCGTCCGTGAGCTGGCGATCAAGAAGGGCTTCGGGAACTTCAGTTACGTCTTCCCGATCGGCATCGACGCGGGCATCTGCGTCCTGCTCGCCCTGGACCTTCTCCTCACCTGGATCAGGATCCCGTTCCCGCTGCTGCGCCAGACGGCGTGGCTGCTGACGATGGCGACGATCGCCTTCAACGGCGCGGCGGCCTGGCCGGACCCGCTGGGCGTGGGCATGCACGCCGTCATCCCGGTGCTGTTCGTGGTGGCGGTGGAGGCCGCCCGGCACGCCATCGGCCGGATGGCGGACATCACCGCCGACAAGCACATGGAAGGCGTCCGCCTCACCCGCTGGCTCCTCTCCCCCCTGCCGACGTTCCTTCTCTGGCGCCGGATGAAGCTGTGGGAACTGCGCTCCTACGACCAGGTCATCAAGCTGGAGCAGGAACGTCTCGTCTACCAGGCCCGCCTGCACGCCCGCTTCGGCCGGGCCTGGCGACGCAAGGCCCCGGTGGAGTCCCTGATGCCACTGCGCCTCGCCCGTTACGGCGTCCCGCTCGCGGAGACGGCGCCCTCGGGCCTGGCGGCGGCGGGCATCGAGCCCGCGCTGCTGCCACCGGCTCCGCAGCCCGCCCTGGAGCCGGCCGACGCGAGTGCGAGCGCTAGCGGTCGCACCCCGGAGGCGGCGCCCGCCATGCTGGACAAGGCCACGCTGGCCAAGGGAGCCCCTGCCGCCCAGGGGCAGCCCTCCGCTCCCGAGGGCACGCAGGGCGCACAGGGCGCATCCGCCGGGCCCGGGCAGCCCGCCTCCTCCGAGCCCCAGAACCCGTGGCTGCAGGCACGGGACCCTCGGGCCATCGCGTACCAGGGCGGCTACGACCCGACGTTCAACCCGGACACCGCGGACGCCCAGTGGTACGAGGAGCAGCAGCGGGCCGAGCAGTACGAGCAGTACGAGGCCCAGCAGCAGTACGAGGCTCAGCAGCAGTTCGAAGCCCAGCGGCAGTTCGAGGAGCAGCAGCGCTTCGACGAGCAGCGGTTCGAGCAGCGGATGTTCCGGCAGCGGTTCGAGGAGACGGCGGCGCCCGCTCCCGAACCCGCCCCGGAGGCCTTGCCGGAGCCCTCGCCGGAGGACACCGGTACGTTCCCCATCCCGGCCGGCCCGGGCCGCACCCGTGAGATGGGGGCGGGCGGCGGCACGGAGCCGACCGAGGAGGACTACTACCTGGTCTTCAAGAAGTCGATAGACGGCGGCTACCCCAGCGCGGGCCAGTTCAGGGGCGACGCGGAGGCCACGTACGGCACCAATATCCCGCAGCGCGAGGCCGAGCGCATGGTCAACCGTTTCACCAACCGCCACACGGCGGAGCTGCAGGAAGACCACATCGCGTAGGAGGCCCGGGCAGGAGCCCGGGCCTCGGCAACGGCTTACCTGCGGATCGCAGCGAGCGCCGCGGTCAGCGCGCCGAGTTCAGTGGCATGACCTTGCGGTACGTCATCACGAGGATCACTGCGACCACGGCGTGCATCAGGAGCAGAGCCGCCACACCCGTCGCCCCGCCTTCGCCGTACAGGAGGAAATCGGGGACGAAGGAGACCACGACGACGGCCGGGGCGAGCCATCGGACCAGTCGTTCGGGGTTCCTGGCGCTCTTGCGGACGATCCCCCACCCGAGGGCTCCCAGCACCGCCCCGAGCGCCGTGAGAAAGACGTACGAGGACGGCATCAACGGCGCGAAGTCATCGGGCGCGCCGATCTCGTGCGCCAGGACACTGATGACCGTGTTCGCCAAGGAGGACACCACTATGGCGGCGAGCACACCTCCCGCCACGACAAGCGGACCACGGCGGACCGACAACGTCTCGGAGACAACGGACATGGCAACTCCAGATTGGTCAAAGGGATGTTCTCGGCGGAGCACGGGGCATGCCCGCCTCGGCCCCGGGACGGAGACAGGTGCGTCGAGCCGGGCCGGCGAGGGCTCGTTCACAGACCGATCGTCTCTCCGCGCGTCGGGCCCACACATCGACCACGTGCTGCCTCTCCCGCCAACCGTCCGGTGGATGCCGACCGCACCGATCGGTTGATCCGCTCACGCGGAACGGCGCCTACGCTGGCGGCATGGCACAGCTGCGGGAGTGGGACCGGTGGACGGCCCTGGGGCGGCACGCGTTCTTCCTCGGCGTGCTCGTCCTGTTCGTGATGGGTGCCCTGGTCGGGACGGACACGCCCCCTGCCGGGGTCGTGCTGCGCATCGCCCCGGCGGCGGCGCTCGCTGCCTGGTACGGGTACTGGGTGGTGCTGCGCGGCGGTACCGGCCACCCGCCGCTGCCCTACCTGGTCGGAGCGGCCGTGGGTTGGGCGGTGATGGTCGCGGTGGATCCGGCGCTGTTGCCGGCGGGCCTGGCCGTACTGGTCCCGTACTGCGTGTGGCGGGCCAGATGGTCGGCCGCCGGAGTGCTGGCAATGGGCGCGGCCTGGTTGTGGCAGCGCTTCACCAGGGAAGGGTCCGTGGGCATGCCGGAGTTCGTGGGCTGCTCGCTCGGCATGGTCGTGGCGGTCACCGTGGTCGGCTTCATAGCCACCGTCGACCACGAGAGCCACAAGCGCCAACGCCTGCTGGACGAGCTGACCGCCACACAGGCCGAGCGAGCCGCGGCGGAGCGCCAGGCCGGCATCCTGGCCGAACGTCAGCGCCTGGCCCGCGAGGTCCACGACACCCTGACCCAGGGCTTCACCTCCATCGCCATGCTGCTGGACTCCGTACGGGACGACCTTCCGCCCGGCACGCCCGCCGCACGCCGTGTCGAACAGGCCATGCGGACGGCCCGGGACAACCTCGCCGAAAGCCGCCGTCTCGTGTACGCCCTGCACCCGGTACCGCTGGACGGCATGCACCTGAGGGACGCGGTCCGTGAACTGACCGCCCGGCTGGCCGAGGAGACCGGCATCGACGCGTACACGACGGTGACCGGCCGTCCGGCCGCCCTCTCGCCGGGAATGGAGGGCGAGTTGCTGCGTGTGGTGCAGGAAGCGCTGAACAACGCTCGGCGTCACGCGCACGCGGCGAGCGTGTCCGTCACGCTCTCCTATCTCGACGATGTGCTGGCCGTCGACATCCAGGACGACGGCAACGGCTTCACGCCCACCGCCCGCCACTACGCCGGTGTCGGGCTGATCTCCATGCGCGAGCGCGTCGCCACCCTGAGCGGCACGTTCACGGTGGAGAGCGCGCCCGGCGAGGGCACCACCATCGCGGTCACGGCGCCGCTCGCAGCACCCGAGCCCGCTGTCGCACCCTCACCCGCCACCCCCGGCTCCGGCTCCGGCTCCGGCTCCGGCTCCGAGACCAACACCGACACCAACCGGATGGTCCAGGCACGGTGACTCCCGCTCCCACTCCCTCGATCCGGGTCCTGGTCGTCGACGACCACCCGGTGGTCCGCGACGGACTCACCGCCCTGCTCGCCACCCAGCCCGACTTCCTGGTGGTGGGCGAAGCCGCCACTGGTCCCGAGGCACTGCGCCGGACCGCCGAGCTGGTTCCGGACATCGTCCTGATGGACCTGCAGCTGCCCGGCATGGACGGCGCGGCCGCGACCGCCGCCATCCGCGCCGCTCACCCCGACGTAGCGGTGCTGGTGTTGACCACCTACGACACGGACGCCGACATCACCTCCGCCATCGACGCCGGCGCGGCCGGCTACCTGCTCAAGGACACCGGGCGGGAGGAGTTGTGCGCGGGCATCCGCTCAGCTGCCAGGGGCGGTGCGGCGCTGTCTCCCACGGTGGCCGCCAAGGTGCTGGCCCATATGCGCGGTGACCGGGGCGCAGGCCTCTCCGGCCGGGAGCTGGAGGTTCTGTCCGCCGTCGCCCGCGGGCAGAGCAACAAGCAGATCGCCCGGACCCTGCGCCTGTCCGAGGCCACGGTCAAGACCCACCTGCTGCACATCTACGCCAAACTCGACGTCACCGACCGCACCAGCGCCGTCACCGCGGCCCTGGGACGGGGAGTCATCCGTATCGACTGAGCCCGCTGACGGCCGGGAGACTTCGTCGTTGCTGAGGACGCGCCAGTTCCTGATGTGGGCGAAGTCGTACTAGACGGGCCCCCGGACGGCTGCGAATCCCGTGCTGGACCCAGATACGGGGCGCCCGGAGTTCACCGGGCGCCCCGTCCTCGTGTTGCCGTTACTCCCCTTCCCGCTACTCCCCGAGCAGGGCCCGCACCCGCTCCTGCCCCACCGCGAGCAGCAGCGTGGGCAGGCGCGGCCCGGTGTCCCGCCCGACGAGCAGGTGGTAGAGCAGGGCGAAGAACGTCCGCTGGGCCGTCTTGATCTCGGCGGGCAGTTCCTTCGGCCCGGCGTCCGCCGAGAAGCCGGCCTGGACCTTGGGCACGCCGTAGACGAGATGGCTGAGGCCGTCCAGGGACCAGTTGTCGGCGAGGCCGTCGACGAGGAGCCGCAGCGACTGCCGCCCCTGCTCGTCGAGGGACTTGATCAGCTCGGTGTCGGGTTCGTCCCGCACGACGGTCCGCTGGTCGGCCGGTACCTGCGTGTTGATCCAGGCCTCGGCCTTGTCGAGCCGGGGCCGCACCTCGTCGAGGGAGACCAGCGGGTCGGCCGGGTCCAGCTCACCCAGGATCCGCAGCGTCTGGTCCTCGGCACCGGCGGTGATGTCGGCGACGGAGGCCAGCGTCCGGTACGGCAACGCCCTTGCCGTACGCGGCAGTTCGCCCCCTGCGGTACGTACGGCACGGGAGTGCGCGGCGGCGTCGGCGGGGAGGGCGGAGCCGTCGGCGACCTTGGCGTCGAGCTTGTCCCACTCGTCGTAGAGCCGCTGGATCTCCTGGTCGAAGGCGATCTTGAAGGACTGGTTGGGCCGGCGCCGGGCGTACAGCCAGCGCAGGATCTGCGGCTCCATGATCTTCAGCGCGTCGCCGGGCGTAGGGACGCCGCCCTTGCTGCTGGACATCTTGGCCATGCCGCTGATGCCGACGAAGGCGTACATGGGCCCGATGGGCTGCTTGCCGCCGAAGATGCTGCCGACGATCTGCCCGCCGACCTGGAACGAGGACCCGGGAGAGGAGTGGTCGACCCCGCTCGGCTCGAACACGACCCCCTCGTAGGCCCAACGCATCGGCCAGTCGACCTTCCAGACCAGCTTGCCGCGGTTGAACTCGCTCAGCAGCACGGTCTCGGAGAACCCACAGGCGGTGCAGGTGTACGTCAGCTCGGTGGTGTCGTCGTCGTAGGCGGTGACGGTGGTGAGGTCCTTGCCGCAGCCACCGCAGAAGGGCTTGTACGGGTAGTAGCCGGCGGCCCCGGAACTCCCGTCGTCCTCAGCGGCGGCCCCGGACCCCTCGGCGGCCTCGACCTCGGCGGCATCGACAGGCTTCTGAGACTGCTGAGGCTTCTGGGGGGCCTTCTTGGTCCGGTACTGATCGAGGATGGCGTCGATGTCGCCCCGGTGCTTCATGGCGTGCAGGATCTGCTCGCGATAGACACCCGAGGTGTACTGCGCGGTCTGGCTGATCCCGTCGAACTCGACACCGAGCTCGGCGAGCGCGTCGACCATCGCGGCCTTGAAGTGCTCGGCCCAGGAGGCGTGCGCGGACCCCTTGGGCGCCGGTACGGCGGTCAGCGGCCGCCCGATGTGCTCGGCCCAGGAGGAGTCCACGCCGTCGACCCCGTTGGGGACCTTGCGGTACCGGTCGTAGTCGTCCCAGGAGATCAGATGCCGGACCTGGTACCCCCGGCGCCGGATCTCGTCGGCGACGAGATGCGGGGTCATGACCTCGCGCAGGTTCCCCAGGTGGATGGGACCGGAGGGAGACAGCCCGGACGCGACGACAACGGGTTTGCCCGGGGCTCGGCGCTCCGACTCCTCGATGACCTCATCCGCGAAACGGGAGACCCAGTCGGTGGTCTCGGTGCTCTGAGCCACGATCGGCACGTCCTCTTTTTCTGAGAGTTCCTCAAGGCCGGCCGGTACGTCGGACGGCTGACCTGTCCATTCTCCCAGGCGGGCCCAGAACCACGAAAACGGCTTTTCAGCGCGCCGCTACCGAGCGAAGCTGACGGGGATGTACTGGTCGTAGGACCGGTCGGCGGTGGCCGTGAAGTCGGCACGGGTGACGATGGCGCACTTGACGTCGACGTCGCACACGACGCCGTCCTTGATCTCGGGCCGCAGGTTGAGAGTGGTGAGGAAGGACCCCCCGGCCTGGTACGGCAAGGTGATCCCCGGAGTCCCGGTGCCGCTGTCGGTGATACGACGCGAGGACCCGTCCTGCTCCTCCCGCCCGGGCAGACAGGGCGTGGGGAGCGATGTGTAGGTGGAGGGATCCCCGACCTTGACGCCGTCGGGAATCACACAGAAGGCGAGAAAGATCCCCTGCCCCCGGTTGTACCCGGTCCCGGCGACGTCGACGGTGCCGCCGGCGGCGGGAAGAACGGTGGGAGTGGCGGCCAACTTGAGCCGAAAGACCTGCCCGTCGGAGCCGACGACAGCACGGTGCGCGAACCCGAAGGAAGTCCCTCCGGGAGCAGCCCCGGCAGCACCGGCAAACCCGAGAACAAGCCCGGCGGCGACGGCGAGGACGGCGAAAGCTTTGGTGGGGGGTGTCATGATCCAAGACCTAAAACATGACCGACCAGTAGGCAACACAGCCCAAGATACTTTACATCTCAAGCACAATACCCGCACTTCCCCGCACCCCCGACCGGCACCCTCCATCCCCGGCCGGCACCCTCCAACCCCGACCGGCACCCTCCAGCCCGTCCGGCGTTTGAGGACAAGGCCCCTTCAGGGCCGATGGGGGGTCTGGGGGCACAGCCCCCAGGAACAGGATGGGACGGGTAGGGGCGGCGGGGGCGAGAAAACCCACCCGCACCCACCTCTCGCACCCAGAAAAACCCCTTTACCCCCCATGGGATACTGACCCCATCCACACGTACCCACCAGGAGAACGGCACCCACTCCTATGGCCCCGGTCAAGTCCCTCACCGCCACCGTCAACCAGCGCCTCGCGGACGCCCTCTCGGCCACCCTGCCGGAGGCACCCCCCGCGGACCCGCTGCTGCGACGCAGCGACCGTGCGGACTACCAGGCGAACGGCATCCTCGCCCTCGCCAAGAAGGCCAAGGCCAACCCCCGCGACCTGGCGACCCAGGTCGTCACGAACGTGGTGTCCGGCGACCTGATCAAGGACATCGAGGTCTCCGGCCCCGGCTTCCTGAACATCACGCTCACCGACAACGCGATCATCGAGAACCTCGCGGCCAGGTCCGCCGACCCGGACGCCCGTCTCGGCGTACCGCTGGCCACCAACCCCGGCACGACGGTCATCGACTACGCCCAGCCGAACGTGGCGAAGGAGATGCACGTAGGCCACCTCCGCTCCGCGGTGATCGGCGACGCGGTGGTCCAACTCCTGGAGTTCACCGGCGAGAACGTGGTCCGCAGGCACCACATCGGCGACTGGGGCACCCAGTTCGGCATGCTCATCCAGTACCTGGACGAGCACCCGCACGAGCTGGACCACAAGGCGGCCGACGCGGACCCGGAGGCCAGCGGCCAGGAGGCGATGTCGAACCTGGACCGCCTCTACAAGACGGCGCGCAAACTCTTCGACTCCGACGAGGAGTTCAAGACGAGGGCGCGGCTGCGCGTCGTGGACCTCCAGGCCGGCGACCCGGCCACCCTCGCCAGCTGGCAGCGGTTCGTGGACGAGTCGAAGATCTACTTCTTCTCGGTCTTCGAGAAGCTGGACATGGAGATCCGGGACGCGGACATCGTCGGCGAGTCGGGCTACAACGACATGCTGGACGAGACGTGCCGCCTCCTGGAGGAGTCGGGCGTCGCGGTCCGTTCGGAGGGCGCCCTGTGCGTCTTCTTCGACGACATCAAGGGTCCGGAGGGCAACCCGGTCCCGCTGATCGTCCGTAAGTCCGACGGGGGTTACGGCTACGCGGCTACGGACCTCTCGGCGATCAGGGACCGCGTCTTCAACCTGAAGGCGAACAACCTGATCTACGTGGTCGACGCCCGGCAGTCCCTGCACTTCAAGATGGTCTTCGAGACGGCGCGCAGGGCGGGCTGGCTCAACGACGAGGACGTCAAGGCGTACCAGCTGGCCTTCGGCACGGTCCTCGGCAAGGACGGCAAGCCGTTCAAGACGCGTGAGGGCGAGACCGTACGCCTGGTGGACCTGCTGGACGAGGCGGTCGAGCGCGCGACGGCGGTCGTACGGGAGAAGGACACCCTGGGGCAGCTGTCGGACGCCGAGGTGGCCGAGCGGGGCACCCAGGTGGGCATCGGCGCCGTGAAGTACGCGGACCTGTCGACGTCGGCGAACCGGGACTACAAGTTCGACCTGGACCAGATGGTGTCGCTGAACGGCGACACGAGCGTGTACCTCCAGTACGCGTACGCCCGTATCCAGTCGATCCTGCGCAAGGCCGGCGAGGTACGCCCGCAGCCGCACCCGGAACTCGAACTGGCCGACGCGGAGCGGGCGTTGGCCCTCCACATCGACGCGTTCGCGGAGACGGTGGCGGACTCGGCGACGGAGTACGCCCCGCACAAGATGGCGGCGTACCTGTACCAACTGGCGTCGCTGTACACGACGTTCTACGACAAGTGCCCGGTCCTGAAGGCGGAGTCAGCACAGCAGGTGGAGAACCGCCTGTTCCTGTGCGACGTGACGGCGAAGACCCTGCACCAGGGCATGGCCCTCCTGGGCATCAGGACCCCCGAACGCCTCTGACACACCACCGCACCACGGCACCACGGCACCGGAAGCCGGCCACTCCCCTTCGTCTCGGGGTGGCCGGCTTCCGTCGTTCCCCCGGACTCGCGTGGAACCCCCGAGGCGGTTCCACGCGTCCTGAGTACCGTAGGAACCAAACAGACCTTTCGGCACAAAAGTTCCACGGGGGAACAAATGAAGCTGATCAGCAACCGCAACCGCCACAGCAACAGCGGCCGTCGCACCACGACCGCGGCCCTGGCTCTCCTGACGGTGACCGCCCTCGGGACGGCCGGCGCCACGGCCTCCGACGCCGCCACCAAGCCCGCCGCACCGCAGACGAAGCAGATCGCCTCGTCCGTCCTCGGAAGCGACTACAAGATCACGCTGACCGCCCTGCGGTCACCGGAGGACCAGTACGCCGCCTCCGTGCGACTGCAGGTCTACACGCAGACCGGCGGCGCCTGGAAGGAGTCCGACCGGGTCACCGTGGGTCACGTCGACGGATGGTTCTGGTTCCCGCTCACGGGCAAGGGTGCCGTCTGCGAGTTCTCGACGGCGAGTACGGAGCCCGCGCCGCTGGCCGTGAGCCTGCTGATCACGCCGTCCATCGGCTGCTCCGAGGCGACGCACTACGTGGTGAAGGAGGGCAGGGTGTTCGCCGGCTGACCCGCGGAACCAGCGGACAGCACGAAGGCCGCCCGGAAGAATCCGGGCGGCCGAAGCGTGGGGCACGGGGACGATGCCCACGGTGCGTACCTCAGACGTGCGCGGGGCCGAACTTCGGGCTGGAGCCGTAGTTGTTCTCGCCCTGGTCGCCGTCGAGGCAGTAGAAGACCAGCAGCGTGATCCCGCCGACGAGCGGGACAAGCCCGAAGAAGAACCACCAGCCCGAGCGGTTGGTGTCGTGCAGGCGACGGACGGACACACCCAGGGCGGGCAGCAGAAGCGCCGCGTAGAAGACGAAAGCGATCCACACCATGTCGATGGCATAGCCGATGCCGAGCAGCGCGAGGTAGCCGATGACAGCGAACAGGATGAACATCCAGTATTCCTTGCGGCGCGCACGCCCGCTGAACACCGCGTACTTCTTGAGCGCTTCGATGAAGTAGTTCATGAGATCCCCCCAGGGAACGATGTGAGCCCGCCGAGCGGATCAGGCCAGGGCGAGAAGTTACGGAAACTGGCGGGAACTCGTCAATAGGGTTTGACGTTGCAGGTCAGGGGCATCAATTTGCCTGGTACACGGGATATTGGACGCCCCCAGGGCATCGATTTCCGGACAGATCCACGCAAGATCGTCGGGAACCGTGCTCCGGACACCGGGAGTTCACGGCGCCGAGACCATCCGGCTGCCCAACCATGGCCGTTCCATTGCCAGTTCTACGCCAGTCCGACGCAAGTTCGAGGCCGCGCCGACACCGGACCGATCTCGAACCGTTGCCCGCTCCGGCTCCCCCGCGGGCTCCCTGGGCCGGTTGTCAGTGGCAGGCCCTAAGGTCACCGGCATGGCGACACTTCCCAACCCGCTGCCCCACCTCGCGACCGACCCGACCGGCAGCGCACTCGGCCTCGCTCTCCCCGCCGGGAGGCTGATCGACGCGACGGACGACGGCGCGTGGCACGAGCCGCTCCTCTGGCACGCCGACGCGCCCTCCGCCCCCGGCGACTGGACCGCGCTCCACGACGCATGCCGGCCCGCCGGGCTCGTCCCGGTGGTCATAGAGGTGGGCGACGGTCAAGGCGGGCCGGAGAACTGGGAGTTGATGCCCGCCGACACCTCGTACCCCGGGGACCACAACGCCGAAGAGGTCCTCACCGGGTTCTGGGAGGAGTACGCGGCCCAGGGCGAGGCCTGGCCCGGCCTCGCGCCCGCCACCCCCGCCGTCACCCCCGCCGCCCATCAGGCCGCCGCCGACGCGCTGGCCGCCCGGCTGGCCGACTCACTCCTCGCCCCCGGCTCCTCCCTGAAGGACCCACGCCTCGCCCTGGTCCCCGCCCGCCGCTCCGCCGACATCCCGGCCGCCATCGGCTGGTCGGGCTCCGCGAACTACGAGAGCGACACCGCCCGCCTCTGCGCGGTGCTCCGCTCCTGGGAGGACCGCTTCGGCATACGGGTCCTGTCGCTCACCTTCAACCAGTTGGTGCTGTCCGTGGCCGCCCCGCCGACCACCCTCGCCGAGGCCGAGGCGACAGCCGCCGAGCACTTCGCGTTCTGCCCGGACAACATCACGCAGGGAACCCACACCACCCTGCGCGCGTACGCCGAACACGAACTGCTGGCCAAGCAGACCTGGTCCTTCTGGTGGGACTGACCACCAGTCGGCGGGCTGATCCACCTGAGGTTCGGACCGACTACCGGAGCCCCGCCCCCAACCGCCGCAGCCCCTCCCCGATCTCGTCCGGAGCCTGGGTGACGAAGCACAACCGCATGGTCGCCCTACCCGCCCGGTCCGCCTTACCCACGTAGAAGGACGCCCCCGGTACATAGGCGACCCCACGCTCCACCACACCCCGGAGCAAGGCGGTGGTGTCGTACGACTCCGGAAGCCGGGCCCAGAGGAACATCCCGCCTTCGGGACGGTTCCAGGCCGAGCCCTCCGGGAGCGCGTCCCCGATGCCGTCGAGCATGGCGTCGCGCCGCTCCCCGTAAACGCGGGCCACGCGCAGCACATGGGCGTCGAGATCACGGTCGGCCAGATAGCGGGCTGCGGCGAGCTGGTTGACGGTCGGGGTGTGCAGGTCGGCGGCCTGCTTGGCGACGGTGCACGCGCGCAGCAGCGCCGCCGGCGCCCGCAGCCAGCCCAGCCGCAGCCCCGGCGCCATGACCTTGGAGAAGGAGCCGAGCAGAACCGTGCGATCCTCCGCCCCCGGGAAGGAGGCGATCCACGGCACGCGCTCGCCCTCGAAGCGCAGCTCGCCGTACGGATCGTCCTCGACTATCCACAGCCCGAGCCGCGCGGCCACTTCCGCCACGGCGGCCCGGCGTTCGCCCGGCATGGTCTGCCCGGTCGGGTTCCGGAAGTTGGGCACGGTGTAGAGCAGCTTGGGCCGGTGACGGACGACGAGTTCCGCCAGCGCCTCCGGAGCGATCCCGTCCTCGTCCCCGGGGACGGCGACCACCCGCGCGCCCGCCAGCCCGAACACCTGAAGCGCCGCGAGATAGCAGGGCGTTTCGACGAGAACGACGTCCCCGGGGTCGATCAGCGCGGTGGTGAGCAGCGACAGCGCCTGCTGGGAACCGGTGGTGACGAGGAGGTCGTCGGCCTCGGTGGGCAGCCCGCGTCGGGTGTGCCGTAGGGCGAGCGCCTCGCGGAGTACCGGCTCGCCCTCGGTCGTGGCGTACTGCAGTGCCCGCGCGGGTGTGTCCGCGAACACGTCCCGGAACGCGGCGGCCATGCCCTCCGCGTCGAACAGCTCGGGTGCGGGCAGCCCGCCCGCGAAGTTGATCACATCGGGCCGCGCGATGACGGCCAGGATGTCCCGTACGGCCGACCCGCCAACCGCCCGTGCCCGCGCGGAAAGCGCGGGCACGGAAGCGGAGGCGGCTCTCACTGGGGCGGTCATGTGCGGCTCCTTCAGGCGGGCGGACGACACGTCTCCTGCCCACACCCTAGGGAAACACGTGCTGCCTACAACCGCTTTTCACGATCCGGACGCCCTCACCGGCCCCAGCCCTCGCAACCTCGGCCGCCTCACCCCTTGCGGCCACTCGCCCCGTACACGTTGATGTCGGCGTCCGTGACGTCGTTGATGTCGCGGTAGCGGACCTTCTCGATGTCGTCGAGCGAGTCGAGATACGCGGCCTCGACCTGCTCCGGCAGCGGGGCTCCGCCGTCGGGACGCCAGTGGTGGGCGGGCACGACGCCCGGCTCGTCGAGGGTGAGCCCGTTCTCCTCGAAGAAGCGCGCCACCTCGGCCCTGGAGCGGAGCACGAAGGTGAACCCGCGCTCGGTGTACGTCCGTTGGACCGCGCGGATGTTCTCGGGGTTCAGATCCTCGGTGAGGTGACTGAGGACGAGCCGGCTGCCGGACGGCAGCGCGTCGACCAGCTCACGCACGATGTCGTACGCCTCCGGCTCCGCCACGAAGTGCAGGACCGCCGCGAGGACGAGCGCGATGGGCCGGTCGAAGTCGAGGGTCTTGCGGGCGTGGTCGAGGATCTGGGCCGGGTCGGCGAGGTCCGCGTCGACGTAGTCGGTACGGCCCTCGGGCCCGCTGGTGAGCAGGGCGCGCGCATGGGCGAGAACGATCGGGTCGTTGTCGACGTACACGACCCGGGTGTCCGGGGCGATGCGCTGGGCGATCTGGTGGACGTTGTCCTGCGTGGGCAGTCCGGTGCCGATGTCCAGGAACTGCCGGATGCCCTCGTCGGCCGCCATCGTCGTGACCGCGCGGCGCATGAAGTCGCGGTTGTGCCGGACGTCCAGGTACCCGCGCGGGTTGGCGGCGAGCGCCGCGGCCGCCGCGTTGCGGTCGGCCGGGTAGTTGTCCTTGCCGCCGAGGAAGACGTCGTAGACCCGGGCCGGGTGGGCCTTGGTGCTGTCGATCCTCCTGCGCAGCTCGGCGGGGTCCTGACTGAGAGCATCGCCGCTCATGTGGCCTCTCCCTGGGGAGCCTGGGGTCCAAACCTCTTCAACGGACAACAACCTAGCCGCCGACCGCAGTTGACGTTCGAAAATCGAAAATCGACCGTCGGAGAGTCCCGGACCCCGCTCCCGGCCGTCCCGGAAGGAGCTCCCACCGTCCCGGACCATCCCCGAACCGGACGGCATCCCAGCAGGTCAGAGCGCCGATGGACCGACCGGCGTCCCGGATTCGCCGGAAAACATGGCGTTGGGACGGCTCACGGCCCAAGCTGTAGCCGGTCGAACGGCACGGCCTCCCGCCGCTCCCCGTTCCCTTCCCTCCCCTCGCACCGGAAAGGGCACCCCCATGTCCGTACGCAGGTCCCGTACGCGTCTGTTCGCCGCCACGGCGGTCGCGCTCGTCGCCCTCACCACCCTCACGGCATGCGAGGACGGAGAGGGCGTACGCGACGAGGGCCCGTCAACGACGTCCGGCCGACCGGCACAGTCGGCACCCGAACCCGGACACACACCCGCGCTCGGGCAGGCTCACAGCATGCGGGCGGCCTCGGTGGCCCAGTAGGTGAGGATGTTCTGCGCGCCGGCCCGCTTGATCCCGGTCAGGGTCTCCAGGATGGCCCGCTCCCGGTCGACCCAGCCCTTCTCCGCCGCGGCCTCGACCATCGAGTACTCGCCGGAGATCTGATAGGCGGCGACAGGCACGTCCACGGCGTCGGCGACCCGGGCGAGGATGTCGAGGTAGGGCCCGGCCGGCTTCACCATCACCATGTCGGCGCCCTCCTCCAGGTCGAGCGCGAGCTCCCTCAGCGACTCCCTGACATTGGCGGGGTCCTGCTGATACGTCTTGCGGTCCCCCTTCAGCGAGGAACCGACGGCTTCCCGGAAGGGCCCGTAGAAGGCGGACGAGTACTTGGCGGTGTAGGCGAGGATGGCGACGTCTTCACGCCCGATCTGGTCGAGGGCATCCCGTACGACCCCGATCTGCCCGTCCATCATCCCGCTGGGCCCCACCACATGGGCCCCCGCGTCGGCCTGCACCTGGGCCATCTCGGCGTACCGCTCCAGGGTGGCGTCGTTGTCGACGCGCCCTTCCGCGTCCAGTACCCCGCAGTGCCCGTGGTCGGTGGTCTCGTCGAGACAGAGATCGGACATGACGAGCAGCTCGTCCCCCACCTCGGCCCGCACATCCCGGATGGCGACCTGGAGGATCCCGTCCGGATCGGTGCCAGGAGTCCCGAGGGCGTCCTTCTTGCCCTCCTCCGGCACCCCGAACAGCATGATCCCGGAGACCCCGGCGGCGACGGCGTCCAGAGCGGCCTTCTTCAGACTGTCCCGCGTGTGCTGCACAACCCCCGGCATGGCGGAGATCGGCACGGGCTCACTCACCCCTTCCCGCACGAAGGCGGGCAGGATGAAGTCGGCCGGGTGCAGTCGGGTCTCGGCGACCATGCGCCGCATGACGGGCGAGGTACGCAGCCGCCGAGGACGCGTACCGGGAAAGGATCCGTACTTCGACATACCCACACGCTACGCCCGCCCCACACCCCCCTTTACCGACGCGACGTCGGGGGCCCCTACGGGCTCCCTCGAGCCCCGGCCGACACCCTCAGCACCGGCCCGCACCCCCAGCCCGTCCGGCGCTTGAGGACAAGGCCCCTTCAGGGCCGACAGGGGGGTCTGGGGGCGCAGCCCCCAGGAACGGGATGGGACGGGTAGGGGCGGCGGGGGCGAAAAACCCCACACCGCCCCCACCCACACCTACACCCCACCTACGTGGTCGTACGACGCCTCCGCGCCCCCGGCCGCCGCTCACTGGGCCGAGTAACCGGATCCCCCGCCTCCACAGCGGAAGCACGCCGCCGCAACCCGAAGTCCGCCAACGCCTCAGCCAGCTTCAGCACGGAAGGCTCCGGAGCCATCACATCAACCCGCAGCCCATGCTCCTCCGCGGTCTTCGCCGTGGCCGGCCCAATACACGCGATCACCGTCACGTTATGAGGCTTACCGGCGATACCAACCAGGTTCCGCACAGTGGACGACGACGTGAAGAGAACGGCATCGAAGCCACCCCCCTTGATCGCCTCCCGGGTCTCCTGCGGCGGCGGCGACGCCCGCACCGTCCGATAGGCCGTGACGTCATCGACCTCCCAGCCCAGCTCGATGAGTCCCGCCACCAACGTCTCCGTGGCGATGTCGGCCCGAGGCAGGAAAACTCGGTCGATCGGATCGAAGACCGGGTCGTACGGCGGCCAGTCGTCCAGCAACCCGGCAGCGGACTGCTCACCACTCGGCACCAGATCGGGCTTCACCCCGAACGCGACCAACGCCTTGGCGGTCTGCTCACCCACCGCCGCGACCTTGATCCCGGCGAAGGCACGAGCATCGAGCCCGTACTCCTCGAACTTCTCCCGCACGGCCTTGACCGCGTTCACGCTCGTGAAAGCGATCCACTCATAACGCCCCGTGACCAGCCCCTTGACCGCCCGCTCCATCTGCTGCGGAGTCCGAGGCGGCTCGACGGCGATCGTCGGCACCTCGTGCGGCACGGCCCCGTAGGACCGCAGCTGGTCGGAGAGCGACGCCGACTGTTCCTTCGTACGCGGCACCAGGACCCGCCACCCGAACAGGGGCTTGTTCTCGAACCACGACAGCTGCTCGCGCTGGGCGGCAGCGAACCGCTCGCCGACGACGGCTATCACGGGCCGGCCACCGTCGGGCGACGGCAGCACCTTGCCCTGCTTGAACGTCTGGGCGATGGTCCCCAGCGTCGCCGACCAGGTCCGCTGACGCGTCGTGGTCCCGGCGATCGTCACGGTCAACGGGGTGTCCGGCTTTCGCCCGGCCGCGACCAGCTCGCCGGCGGCGGCAGCCACCGAGTCCAGGGTGGTCGAGACGACGACCGTCCCGTCGGAGGCCCCGACCTCGGTCCAGCACCGGTCCGAGGCCGTACGGGCGTCCACGAACCGGACGTCCGCGCCCTGCGCGTCCCGCAGCGGCACACCCGCGTACGCGGGCACACCCACGGCGGCCGCGACACCCGGGACCACCTCGAAGGGAACGCCCGCGCGGGCGCACGCCAGCATCTCCTCGGCGGCGTACGCGTCGAGCCCGGGATCCCCGGACACCGCACGCACGACCCGCCTGCCACCCCTCGCGGCCTCCATGACAAGATGTGCGGCATCCCGCACAGCGGGTACACCAGCGCTTGTTGACGCGCCGTCAACAACCGCTAGTTGAGGCGTGCCTGTGCCTGGATACGTGCTGCCAATAGGCGTGTCCAATTCGGTGTTGAGCTCGGCTACGCCTTGTCTGGCGTGCGTGCGTACGACGTCGAGCACCTCGTGCTCGGCGACCAGTACGTCCGCGTTGGCCAGCGCCTCGACGGCGCGCAGAGTCAGTAGTCCCGGATCCCCGGGTCCGGCACCAAGAAAGGTGACGTGCCCGTGGTCCGGACCGGCGGGAAGGGTGGTGGGGCTCACTGTGCTCGCTCCCCCATCAGACCGGCCGCGCCCTTGGCAAGCATCTCGGCTGCGAGTTCACGGCCGAGCGCCATTGCTTGGTCGTACGTCTCGGGCACGGGACCGGTGGTGGACAGCTGCACCAACGTCGAGCCGTCGGTCGTGCCGACGACGCCGCGCAGGCGCATCTCCTTGACAATCTGCCCGTCGGCCAGCAGGTCGGCCAACGCCCCCACAGGGGCGCTGCAACCGGCCTCCAGGGCGGCGAGCAGTGACCGTTCGGCGGTCACGGCGGCCCGGGTGTCCGGGTCGTCGAGCTCGCCGAGTGCCGCGATCAGGTCAGAGTCGTGGGAGGTGTTCCCCGCTCTGCACTCGATCGCCAGGGCCCCTTGGCCAGGGGCAGGCAGAACCATGTCGACCGACAGGAAGTCGGTCACTTCGTCGGCGCGCCCGATGCGGTTGAGCCCGGCCGCGGCCAGGACAACGGCGTCCAGGTCACCGCTGCGCACGAACCCGATCCGGGTGTCGACGTTCCCGCGGACCGGAACGACCTCGACACTCAGCCCATGGGCACGCGCGTACGCGTTCAGCTGGGCCGTGCGCCGGGTCGAACCCGTCCCCACCCGCGCGCCGGGCGGCAGGTCGGTGAACTTGAGGTCGCCGCGCGCCACCAGGACGTCACGAGGATCCTCGCGCTCCGGTATCGCGGCGAGCACCAGGTCGTCGGGCTGCGCGGTCGGCAGGTCCTTCAGCGAGTGCACCGCGAAGTCGACCTCCCCGCGCAGCAGCGCCTCGCGCAGGGCGGTCACGAAGACGCCCGTGCCGCCTATCTGGGCGAGGTCCTCACGGGACACATCGCCGTACGTCGTGATCTCGACGAGCTCGACGGGCCGCCCGGTGAGCCGGTTCACGGCGTCGGCGACCTGCCCGGACTGGGCCAGGGCGAGTTGACTCCGCCGGGTCCCAAGTCTCAGCGCTCCTCGCGCCGGCCCTCGTACTGGCTCACTCATGCTCGCCCTCGGTTCTCGGCGTTCGCCGGGGTGTTCTCGTCGGCCCGCTCCGCCCGGGAGACGGAGGCGACCGTCTCCTGGTCGAGGTCGAACAGGGTGCGCAGCGCGTCCGCGTACCCGGCGCCGCCGGGCTCGGCCGCCAGCTGCTTGACCCGTACGGTCGGCGCGTGCAGCAGTTTGTCGACCACGCGCCGCACGGTCTGGGTGATCTCGGCCCGGTGCTTCTCGTCGAGCCCGGGGAGCCGTCCGTCGAGCCGGGCGATCTCACCGGCGACGACGTCGGCGGCCATGGCGCGCAGCGCGACGACGGTGGGGGTGATGTGGGCGGCCCGCAGGGCGGCCCCGAAGGCCGCGACCTCGTCGGCGACGATCCGCCGGACCTGGTCCACGTCGGCCGCCATCGGGACGTCCGCGGAGGCTTCGGCCAGCGTCTCGATGTCCACCAGCCGCACTCCGGGCAGCCGGTGCGCGGCGGCGTCGACATCCCGGGGCATCGCGAGGTCGAGCAGCGAGAGCACGGCCGGGGGTCGCACCACGTCGGCCACCGCCTCGGGGCGCCGCCGCTCGGGAATCCGCCCGAGGGTGGCCGCGGTCAGGGCGAGCGCGGCGATCAGCTCACGGTCGTCGTCGGGCGTACGCCGCGCGGCGTCCCGCCGGTCGACGGTGCCGTTGTCGACCCAGGCCGCGTGCTGCTCCAGCGTCGCCGCGTCCATTCCGGCGACGGCGGCCTCGCCCATCACCGAGAACCCGGCCGACTCCTGCACAGCCTGCCCGGCCTGGCCGGTCTGCCCTGTCTGGCTCGTCTGTACGGCGGCCAGGTCCAGCGGACAGCCGTCGTCGGTGCCGATGCTGGTGGGCGGCAGGACTCCGGGTACGTCACCCGTCGCGACCGTACGAAGGGACAGCCCGGCCTCGTCCGCCGGTACCCGGCCCTCGACGGCCGCGGCGATGGCCTCGGCGGTGAGGACGAGCCCGGTCGCGCCGGTACAGGAAACGGCTATATCGGCACGTGTCAGCTCGAACGGCACCGATTCCATCGGAACCGCGCGCGCGACCACGGACGCGACCGCACCCCCGGCACCGCTCGGACCACGGTTCTCGTTGATGATCTGCGCGAGCCGCTCGGCGCGGTCCGGCGTGCGGTTGGCGACGACGATCTCGGCGACCCCGAGCCGCGCGAGCGTGGCGGCGGCCAGGGAGGACATGGACCCGGCACCGATGACCAGGGCCTTCTTGCCCACGGCCCAGGACTCCACCGAAACCCCGGCGCCCTTGCCTCCCGCCAGCTGCTGGAGCCCGAAGGTGACCAGCGACTGCCCGGCCCGGTCGATACCGGTCTCGGAGTGGGCACGCTTGCCGACCCGCAGCGCCTGCTGGAACAGGTCGTTCGTCAGTCGGCCGGCGGTGTGCAGGTCCTGCGTGAGAGCGAGGGAGTCCTTGATCTGCCCGAGGACCTGTCCCTCGCCGACGACCATGGAGTCGAGCCCGCAGGCGACGGAGAACAGGTGGTGGACGGCCCGGTCCTCGTAGTGCACGTACAAGTAGGGAGTGAGTTCGTCCAGGCCCACCCCGCTGTGCTGGGCGAGCAGTGTGGACAGCTCGGCGACACCCGCGTGGAACTTGTCCACGTCCGCGTACAGCTCGATGCGGTTGCAGGTGGCGAGCACCGCGGCCTCGGCGGCCGGTTCGGCGGCGACGGTGTCCTGAAGCAACTTGATCTGCGCGTCCTGGGACAGCGCGGCCCGCTCGAGAACACTGACGGGAGCACTGCGGTGGCTCAGCCCGACGACAAGGAGACTCATGCCGGCATCACGGCGGGAACGTCCCCGTCAGGCCCTTCGCCCCGCCCGCCACCACTACCGCCACCACTAACGCCACTGCGGCCACGCCCCTTGGCAGCGACCGCCGCGACGGCGTCGGCCGCTGCGACAGCGTCGGCGGCGGCAGCTGCCGCGTCGGCCTCCTCGCCCGCCTTGCGCTGCTCGTGGAAAGCGAGGATCTGCAGCTCGATGCTGAGATCGACCTTGCGTACGTCGACGCCGTCCGGGACGGTCAGCACGGTGGGCGCGAAGTTGAGAATGGAGGTCACACCGGCGGCGACGAGCCGATCGCACACGGGCTGAGCGGCACCGGCGGGGGTGGCGATAACGCCAATGGACACACCGTTGTCCGCGATGATCCTTTCCAGATCATCCGAGTGCTGCACCGGAATACCCGCGACGGGCTTTCCCGCCATGGCGGGATCGGCGTCGATGAGGGCGGCCACCCGGAATCCACGGGAGGCGAAGCCGCCGTAGTTCGCGAGGGCGGCGCCGAGATTACCGATGCCGACGATCACTACCGGCCAGTCCTGGGTCAGGCCCAGCTCACGCGAGATCTGATAGACGAGATACTCGACGTCGTAGCCGACCCCACGCGTTCCGTAAGAACCCAGGTAAGAGAAGTCCTTGCGCAGCTTCGCGGAGTTGACCCCCGCGGCGGCCGCCAGTTCCTCGGACGAGACCGTGGGGACCGAGCGCTCCGACAGTCCGGTCAGCGCACGGAGGTACAGCGGAAGCCTGGCGACTGTGGCCTCGGGAATCCCTCGGCTGCGGGTCGCCGTTCGGTGAGTTCGGCCAGTTGCCACGGTGCTCCTGCGGGTAGCGCGGGGCTGCAGGCGGTCACACGTTCCTGGACCGCCCCGTCGAGTGCAGGCTATGTCTTTGTGAACGCGTGCACAAAGATGGTGTCCGATTTGCCCACCCAAC
Source organism: Streptomyces sp. NBC_01390 (assembly GCF_045040105.1). NCBI lineage: Bacteria > Bacillati > Actinomycetota > Actinomycetes > Kitasatosporales > Streptomycetaceae > Streptomyces > Streptomyces sp. NBC_01390. The sequence goes on from NZ_CP109551.1 coordinate 5,311,860, forward strand.
GTGACCGGGGTCACGCACCCCCGGCGCACGCGTGCGGAACCGGCACACAGGCACCGTCTTCCCTCGCCGTCACAGGCACCGTTCGGGGGCAAAACCTCACACACTCCTCATGAATCCCGCCCCCGAGATCTGAACCGCACTCGATCCTAAGCGACTTTCCGGACCACCTGGACTGCTCGGTCAGCACTTGGTCAGAACTGGACCACCGGTTAATCGACCGGGAATCTATGTGAGGGCTTTGCGAAGACGTTCTTCGTTGACACGCCAGAACGTGTGCTGGGCGCCGTCGATGAGCACGACCGGGATCTGCTCCCAGTACTCACGATGGAGTTCCTCGTCCTGAGTGATGTCCTTCTGTTCCCAGGAAACCCCAAGATCGGCACACACCTTCTCGACAACTCCCTGTGCGTCATCACACAAATGACAACCGGGCTTCCGGATGAGCGTGACGAGCCGGGACTGTGACGTACGACGGTCGACGCGCCGAAAGAGGGGACTCATACACCCATTGTCCCGCGCCCGCCGGAGAGGCGAAGGGAGCGCCGAACGGCGCGGCATCCCCCACCTCGTGGCGGGCCGACGGCAGTTGTTTAACTGCGCGGTCGCGGAGAGTTCACAACCTCCAAACCTCTCGACTCCGGAAGCACCGAACAAACTGGCTATGCTCACGCCATGGCCGCTCTCGGATGGCTCACTCCCCGTAGGCGCTCCGCCACGGCGCGGAGCGTGTTGGCAGGCGAGGCCTCGGCGGAGGCAGCGCGCAAATCCTCCCAGGAGCTGGAGGAACTGGCGCATGCGCCGGATTCGACCGGCACCGAGGAGGAACCGGCTGAGCCGGCGTTCCCCGTCCTCGGCGACGTGCGTGCCGCCGCGTTCTTCGACCTCGACAACACCGTCATGCAGGGCGCCGCGATCTTCCACTTCGGCCGGGGCCTGTACAAGAGGAAGTTCTTCGAGACCCGCGACCTCTACCGGTTCGCCTGGCAGCAGGCGTGGTTCAGGCTGGCCGGCATCGAGGACCCCGAGCACATGCAGGACGCGCGGGACTCCGCCCTCTCCATCGTCAAGGGCCACCGTGTCTCCGAGCTGATGTCGATCGGCGAGGAGATCTACGACGAGTACATGGCCGAACGCATCTGGCCGGGCACGCGCGCACTGGCCCAGGCACACCTGGACGCGGGCCAGAAGGTGTGGCTGGTGACGGCGGCCCCGGTGGAGATCGCCACGGTCATCGCCCGCCGCCTCGGCCTCACGGGCGCGCTGGGCACGGTCGCCGAGTCGGTGGACGGCGTGTACACGGGCAAGCTGGTGGGCGAACCCCTGCACGGCCCGGCCAAGGCGGAAGCGGTACGCGCCCTGGCCGCGGCGGAGGACCTGGACCTCACCCGCTGCGCGGCCTACAGCGACTCGCACAACGACATCCCCATGCTCTCCCTGGTGGGCCACCCCTACGCGATCAACCCGGACACCAAGCTCCGCAAACACGCCCGCCGCCTGGACTGGCGCCTACGGGACTACCGCACCGGCCGCAAGGCAGCAAAGGTAGGCATCCCGGCAGCAGCCGGCGTAGGAGCGGTAGCCGGCGGCACAGCAGCAGCCATCGCCCTCCACCGCCGCCGCCGCTGACCCCCTGAACTGCTCACCCCCGGCCCGCCCGTCGCTCGAGGACAAGGGCCGTTCAGACCCACCTTCTTTCCCACCCACCCGCCCCCACCGCGTCCACAGCCCAGGCCGCACCCCGCCAGAGCAAGGCCGCACTTCCAGCCCAGGCCCGCACCTCCAGCCCGTCCGGCGCATGAGGACAGAGCCCACCCCGCCCGAGCCTCCTCCTCCCCAGCGCCGGCCCGCACCTCCAGCCCGTCCGGCGTTTGAGGACGAGGCCCCTTCAGGGCCGGAGGGGGTCTGGGGGCGCAGCCCCCAGGGACAGGATGGGACGGGTAGGGGCGGCGGGGGCGAAGAAAAATCCGTTCGCCCCCCAATCCCCCGTAACCCCGCCACCAGTCCCGTTGGCCGTACACAGCCACAACACGCCCCGAGCGAAGCTCAACTCGGCCTTAATCGATCAACAACCTGTCACTCTGCGGCACTTGAACGGGCGCCAATAGGTAACAGAAGCGACGTAATCGATGATTTGAGCAACCGGGTGTAGCAGCACCTGTACGAAGCGTTATTCTCCTCAGACGCAAACCGGTACCCCTCCGTCGCCACGACGGGTGAACGGTCCCGCACTGCACGTGATGGAAGCTCTGCCTCTGGGAGTCCCGTGTACCCACACGTCGGGGTTGACGCCTCGGGCCTGGCTACGCTGCGCGCAACGGTCCTAGACCTGTTGCGCGGCTTCGTCCCCACCGCGTACGCCGTCCCCGCATTCGCCACCGCCGCACCACTCGGCCCGTGCTACGCACTGGCCGACGGCACCGCCGCGGTCGGCAGACGAGGCCGTGCGTCCGGCGCCGCCACTACTCGCCGCCCCGCGGCGGACAGTGACAGCGCCCGCATGATGGACCTTGTCGAGCGTGCCCAGGCCGGTGAGGCCGACGCTTTCGGCCGCCTTTACGACCAGTACAGCGACACTGTGTACCGGTACATCTACTACCGGGTGGGCGGAAAGGCCACCGCCGAGGACCTGACGAGCGAGACGTTCCTGCGCGCCCTGCGCCGCATCGGAACGTTCACCTGGCAGGGCCGCGACTTCGGCGCCTGGCTGGTCACCATCGCCCGCAACCTCGTCGCCGACCACTTCAAGTCCAGCCGTTTCCGGCTCGAAGTGACCACCGGCGAGATGCTGGACGCCAACGAGGTCGAGCGCTCACCGGAGGACTCCGTCCTGGAGTCCCTCTCGAACGCCGCTCTCCTCGACGCCGTGAAGCGTCTCAACCCCCAGCAGCAGGAGTGTGTGACCCTGCGCTTCCTCCAGGGGCTGTCCGTCGCCGAGACCGCGCGAGTGATGGGCAAGAACGAGGGCGCCATCAAGACCCTCCAGTACCGCGCCGTCCGCACACTCGCCCGGCTCCTCCCGGAAGACGCGCGCTGAGCACCGTACGAGGTACTCCGCGCATCTCCACCAGGACACCCCCACCCCCGCACTACACCCGCACCCGCACCCGCAGATCACCGGGAGCGCCCCACCCCGCCCCACCCTGCGGACTCGCCCCGCTTCCGCCTGCCCGGAAACCGCACACTCAGCGACCACCAACTCACCTTCCGTGAAAGTCCGTTGAGTTCGCGGTCCGATCATCCGCCGTCCGTAACCCAAGTGCCGCGCCACTCGTTGTGCGGGATACAGGCTCCCTGTGGTCACTCCCTGGCCGTCTTCGATCACCCGATCGAGTTGATGCGGTCAGGGATGTGCAACCCTCAGGACCCCCTGGGGAGCCGACCGTCATGACGAGAGGAGGTGCCGCCAGTGATCGCGAACGTTTCGGCGCACCGGCGGGCGAACGCCTTCGCCCAGGACCTGGAGCAGCTGTCCGACCGGGACTCGGCGGCCGAGCAGCCCGAAGGACCGGCACCGGACGCTGCACCGGAACCGGCCCTGGCTCCCGCGGAACGGGCGGACCACCAGGCGGACCACCGGGCGGAACAGACCGAACCGAGCCGACTGGTGGCCCTCGCGACCGGTCTCGGCGAGCTGCCCAAACCGGTGCTCGACCCCGCGGTCAAGGTCGTCCACCGGGCCCAGCTGGTGGCCGCGATGGAGGCCATGCTGCGGGACGGCACGGTACCGGGCGGCCGGGCGGCGGACCCTTTGGTGCCGGAGCAGCGCTCCCGCGCCAAGGGAGGTGCTCACCGGGCGAGCGGCCTGGGGAAGTTGCGACCCCGTACGCGACTGACGAAGGGTCTCGCCGCCGGCGGACTCAGCGTGGGTGTGGCAGCGGGAGCCTTCGGCGGCGTCGCCGCTGCCAGTTCCGACGCCCTGCCCGGTGACTCGCTGTACGGCCTCAAGCGCGGCATCGAGGACATCAAGCTCAACTACCTGACCGACGGCGCCGGCGAACGAGGCCAGGTCTACCTCGACCAGGCCTCGACACGGCTCAACGAGGCCCGTCGGCTGATGGAGCGCGACCGCGCCGGCCAGCTCGACCACGAGTCGCTCGGCGAGATCCGCCGCGCCCTCTCCGGTATGGGGCACGACGTGTCGGAGGGCCACCGCCTGCTGCACGAGGCCTACCAGCACGACCCCGACTCCCTGGGCCCCATCCAGGCCCTGGACGCCTTCTCCCGCTCGCACCGCGAGGCCTGGGGCGCCCTGCGCGACCGTCTCCCCCTGCAGCTGGGGGACGTGAGCCAGGAGGTGTCGTCGGTCTTCGACGCCATAGACCAAGAGGTCGCCCCCCTCCAGTCCCTGCTTCCGAAGCCCCCCACCCGGAGCGGCGGAAGCGGCAGTGGTGGCGGGGGAGGCCAACGGCAGGGCTCCGGGCCGGGGTCGAGCACGAGCTCGTCCGGTTCCGACCGGCCGGCCGCCCCCAGCAACACCGGCGGCGACTCCACCGACAGCCGCGAGTCCAGCAGCGGCAAGCCCAAGCCGTCCGCGTCCGGCGCCGACAACGACGGCCTGCTCGGCGGCAACACCGGCGGCCTCCTCGACCCGCCCGAGGAGAACGGCACGGCGTCCCCGTCGCCGACCACCCCGTCCAACGCCGAGCCCGACGTCACGCTCCCGCCGCTCCTCCCGGGCCTGCTGCCCGGCCTGGGCATCGACAGCGAGGACGCCGGCTAGCGCGGTCAGCCGTACGAGATTCGGGGGCGCCCTTCGCAGGAAGGGCGCCCCCGAACACGTACAGCCGTCATCCGTAGGCGAACCGGCGTACCGGCGTCAGAAGAAGACCGACCGCCGCTGCACCAGCAGCTTGTACAGGGTGTGCTGGATCTGCTCCCTGACCTGGTCCGTCAGGTTGAACATCAGCATCGGGTCCTCGGCCGCCTCCGGCGGATAGCCGTCCGTACGGATCGGCTCGCCGAACTGGATCGTCCACTTCGTGGGGAGCGGGATCGCGCCCAGCGGGCCCAGCCACGGGAACGTCGGAGTGATCGGGAAGTACGGGAAGCCCAGCACCCGGGCCAGCGTCTTCGCGTTGCCGATCATCGGGTAGATCTCCTCCGCCCCGACGATCGAGCACGGGATGATCGGCGCGCCCTGCCGCAGTGCCGTCGACACGAAGCCGCCACGCCCGAAGCGCTGCAGCTTGTACCGCTCGCTGAACGGCTTGCCGATGCCCTTGAAGCCCTCCGGCATCACCCCGACCAGTTCGCCGCGCTCCAGGAGCCGTTCCGCGTCCTCGGCGCAGGCCAGCGTGTGACCGGCCTTGCGGGCCAGTTCGTTGACCACCGGCAGCATGAAGACCAGGTCCGCCGCGAGCAGCCGGAGATGGCGCCCCGCCGGATGGTTGTCGTGCACGCCGACCTGCATCATCAGGCCGTCCAGCGGCAGCGTCCCGGAGTGGTTGGCGACGATCAGGGCACCGCCCTCGGCGGGGATGTTCTCGATGCCCTTGACCTCGACCCGGAAGTACTTCTCGTACAGCGGGCGCACCATCGACATCAGGACCTGGTCGGTGAGTTCGGCGTCGTAGCCGAACTCGTCGACCTCGTAGTCGCCGGTGAGCCGGCGCCGCAGGAAGGACAGCCCGCCCGCGATCCGGCGCTCCAGGCCGCCGACTACGCCGCCGTGCGGGGAGGACGACGGGGACTGGTGCCCCGGCTGGTCCTGCGACTCCTGGGGCTCCTGCGACTTCTGGGGCTCCTGGGGCGGCTGTTGGTCTCGTGTCACATGGACATCATCCTGCCGGCGGCCCAGTCCCGGCAGGGGCTGGACCTCGTGAATCACCGCCGGTTCGCCCTTGCGCCGGCCGCTCCCCCCGCCTCCCCCGCTCCGGCGGCGCGACGGCCGCGGGACGGCGCCCGTGCGGGACCTGTCGTCGTCGAACGGAATGACCTTGGCATCCGCCATCGTTGATGCGCTCCTCGGTTGGCGCTCTGCTTCGGTGGGCTGTTCCGTCAGGTCGCTTGCGCGGCTGTCCCGGTCGTCGTGCCCGTCCCGCCTGTCGTGGCCTGCGTACGGCCGCGGCCCGCGAAGGGGACGAACGGCAGCGCGGCGATCCGGTCGACGACCCCCGCGAGGGCCTCCGGCGGCAGCAGACCGGGACCACGGACACGCGCGAAGTCCTCGAACGTCCCGGCTGTGGTGAACTTCGGCCGATAGCCCAGGGTCTCGCGCATCTGGTTCGTCGCCACGACCCGGCCGTGCGTGAGCAGCCGGATCTGCTCGGGCGAGAAGTCCGTCACCCCCAGCGTACGTACCAGCGAGCCGGCCCAGTTGACCGCGGGCAGCAGCAGCGGCACGGTCGGACGGCCGAGGCGCCGGGAGCACTGCGAGAGCAGCAGGACTCCGTCGCCGGCGATGTTGAACGTGCCGCTGTTGAGCGTTCCGCGTTCCGGCTCGTGCGAGGCGATGCGCAGGACCTCGATCACGTCGTCCTCGTGCACGAACTGGAGCCGCGGGTCGTAGCCGAACACGGTCGGCAGGACCGGCATCGCGAAGTACTGGGCGAGCGGCGAGTCCGCGGTCGGCCCCAGGATGTTGGCGAAGCGCAGCACCGCCACCGCGACGTCGGGCCGCCGCCGGGCGAACCCGCGCACATACCCCTCGACCTCCACCGCGTCCTTCGCGAAGCCGCCGCTGGGCAGCGACTTGGGCGGGGTGTTCTCGGTGAAGACCGCCGGATCGCGGGGCGCCGACCCGTACACGTTCGTACTGGACTTCACGACCAGCCGCTTCACCGTGGGCGACTTCTGACAGGCGCCCAGCAACTGCATGGTGCCGATGACGTTGGTCTCCTTGACCATGGCCCGGCTGCCGCTGCCCAGCGCGATGCCCGTCACGTCCAGATGGACGACCGTGTCGGCGTTCGTCTCGGCGAGCACCCTCGCGATGGTGGGCTGCCGGATGTCTGCCTGGACGAATTCGGCGCCGCCCAGATGGTGCTCGGGGGGAACCGCGTCCACGCCGATGACTCGGTCAACCTGGGGGTCACGCTGGATCCGTCGGACGAACCGGCCCCCCAGCTGACGGGCCACTCCGGTCACGAGCACGACCTTGCCCAAGATCAGCGCCTTCCTTCCAGCAATGTTCCCGTCCGCGTCCGCTTCCGTGTTCCCCGTGTGTGGAGCCCAACCTAGCGGGTTGTTGTTGCGCTGTGATGACCGCCCGCTGCGTGACGTCACGAGGACGCACACAGACGGGTCAAACGGATCAACACGACCGTGGCCCCCCACCGATATCGGTGGGGGGCCACAGCCTTCACACTCGCTCTCGCTCGCGTTTCAGCGGCGTCGAGGAGCGGTAGCGGTCCTGGTCTCGCGACCGGACCGACTACCTACTTCTTGTTGCGACGCTGAACACGCGTGCGCTTCAGCAGCTTGCGGTGCTTCTTCTTGGCCATCCGCTTGCGCCGCTTCTTGATAACAGAGCCCACGACTACCCTCGCTCACTTCTCATCACTCGGCGTTGGGCGCCATGGGCCCATACGACCTACAAGGGGCCAGCCTACCCGTCCGAGCGCTGAGGTCGTAATCGAGGGCAATCGAGGAGATCGGACGAGATCAGGAGGGACCCGGTAAAGCCCTGAGGGTCCCCATCCGCCCCCTGTCGACCGCCGTCAGGCTGTCTCCACCCCCACATAGCTCTCGCGGAGGTACTCGTGAACCGCTTGTTCGGGGACACGGAAGGACCGCCCCACCCGAATCGCGGGCAGATGACCGCTGTGCACCAACCGGTACACGGTCATCTTCGACACTCGCATCACCGAGGCGACTTCCGCCACGGTAAGGAACTGAACCTCGTTCAGAGGCCTCTCGCCAGCTGCAGCCATGACACACCTGAACCTTCCGCACTCGACCCGGCCACCGGCTTCCCCTTCCGGTGACTCTTCGTCGCTGCGTGCTCACTCCCCAATGTAGGGGCGGGTGATGCGAGTGGGGAAGAGGTGCACCCATCGGCGGCCTACTGTGACAGACACGCTCGATTGAGTACGTAGCGGGTAATCGGCCGGTAGTAATCGGACCGCACAGCGTCATCAAGTGGAACGACGACGGACACGCGCCCCTCGGCCCATCCGACGAACAGTGCGGGATCGTCCGTATCGGCCAGCCCGATGGCCTCGAACCCCAACTGACCTGCGCCGCAGACCCATCCGTGGTCCCCGATCACCAGCTCCGGGAGCGTTCCGCCGGCCTCTGCGGCGGCGGCCAGAGCGGTCCGAACGGGGAGGGGAGAGTGCGTGTGTGCGCCGGGCTCACGCCGGGTGGCCCCAGCACGCGGTTCCCGGGCGAGGGCGACCCCTCGTACGTAGTCGAGGTTGTACGTGCGTAGACCGAACCGGGTCGTTATGTCGACAGAGCTACCCTGCGCCGGGGTGAGGACAGCACATCCCGCCGCCGACAGAGCGTCCGCCAACGCGGCGTAGAAACCGAGCAGTCGGTGCGGGTGACCGGTGCCCAGGAGTACCGGGGCACGGCGACGCGCGACTGCGGAGAGTCGCTCGGCGAAGGCGTCGAGGGCGACGAGGGTCCGTTCCGGATCGATCACATCCCACCCGGAGACGCACTGCGGATCGGGCGAAACCCCACATCTGTCGGCCATCAAACCGATCAGATCCCGTTGCTGCCAAGCCTGTTCGGGATCGAGTCCGATCAGCGCCCGCGGATCACGAGCGGCGAACAGCCGATAGCTCCGCAGACTCTCCTCCCGCGAGGTGGCCACGGGCCCGGCGAGACGGGCCGCCAGGAGATGGGCGCGGAGGGCGCCGGCGCTCAACACGAAAGCGATGGTGACGGACGGCGGCACCGGGCACGGCGGGAACGCCGAAAACACCGCACAGTTGGCGTAATACCGCGAACCACACCCCCGGACAGCCTGTTACACGGATGACAGGACCGTGACAACAACGACCGCAACTGTCCTGTGCGTTCCCTTGTCTCATCTCACGTGTGCGGCACCAGCCGGCCGACCACCGGTATCCACGCCCCGCACACACCGACCGTCACCACCACAGGGGGAACACCATGAAGCTGTCCCGTCGTACCGCCGCCACGGCCACCGCGCTCGCCGCCCTCAGCCTCGTAGGCACGGCCGTCGCCACCGCCCCGGCCTCCGCGGCGGCTGAACCCGGCGCCTACAACGGAGCCTGCGGCACCGGATACCGCGTCCAGAACGTGCTGGACGTGAAGTCGTCCCAGACCAACGTCATCGGCGTGCTGTACGTCACCTACAGCCGTACCGACCACAAGCACTGCGCTGTCCTTGTCCGCACCAAGCCGGGCACCCGCCTGTTCATGGAGGTCACCCTCGACACCGCGCCCTCCTCCGGAGCCCCCGCGAAGGACTACGGCTCCTTCAAGGAGTACGCGGGACCGGTCTACGTGGACTCCGTCACGGCCAACGACCCGTGCCTGGAGTGGAGCGGCTCGATCGACATCTACTACAACAGCGAGATCGGTTACTGCGCCTGATCGCCTGCCGACCCGACCGGGCGGGCCGCGCCCTACGCCAGCAGCCCACGCAGCGGGAACACGGCCCGCCGAGCCGCCACGACCGCCTGGTCGAGACGGTCGGCGGGGTCGTACCCCGACTCCCAGTCGGCGTAGGCCACCGGCCACCGCCCGTCCGTCATCCGCGCCGGCGCCAACTGCCGCGTACGCGCGAACACTTCCTGCCGCCACCCCTCCGGGATCATCGCCGTCGGCTCGACGGCCCGACCCGCCGCGATCGCCACCAGATGCGTCCAGGACCGCGGTACGACCTCCACCACCGCGTAGCCGCCACCGCCCAGGGCGACCCACTTCCCGTCGGCGTACTCGTGCGCGAGGTCGTGACAGGCGACCTGCACCGCCCGCTGCGCGTCCAACGACACGGCGAGATGCGCGAGCGGGTCCTCGAAGTGGGTGTCGGCCCCGTGCTGGGTGACCAGCACCTGCGGCCGGAAGTCGGCGATCAGCTCGGGCACCACCGCGTGAAAGGCCCGCAGCCACCCGGCGTCCCCGGTCCCCGCCGGCAACGCGACGTTGACCGCGCTCCCCGCGGCCGGGCCTTCCGCCCCCGTCTCCTCGGGCCACCCCGTCTGCGGGAACAGTGTGCGCGGATGCTCGTGCAGCGAGATGGTCAGCACCCGCGGGTCCTCCCAGAACGCGGCCTGGACCCCGTCCCCGTGATGCACGTCCACATCCACGTAGGCGACGCGCTCGGCCCCCAGCTCCAGCAGCCGGGCGATGGCCAGCGAGGCGTCGTTGTAGATACAGAACCCGGACGCGCCGCCCGGCATCGCGTGATGCAGACCGCCCGCGAAGTTGACGGCGTGCAGAGCCTCTCCGCGCCACACCGCCTCGGCGGCCCCGACCGACTGCCCCGCGATCAGCGCGGACACCTCGTGCATCCCGGCAAAGGCCGGATCATCGACGGTCCCGAGCCCGTACGCCGTGTCGGCCGCCCCCGGATCGACGGACGCCGCCTTGACCGCCTCGATGTAGTCCTCACGGTGCACAAGCCGCAGGGTCGACTCCCCGGCGGGCTTCGCCGAGACCACGTCCACTTCCCGGTCGAGCCCGAAGGCGTCGACGAGTCGCCGGGTCAGGGCGAGCCGGACCGGATCCATCGGGTGATCCGGGCCGAAGTCATAGCCCGTTACTGCCTCGTCCCACATCAGCTGTGCGCGGCCGCTCATGCCCGTCACCGTATCCGGCCAGTCCCGGATCGAACGACCCCGCGTACTTCAACGTCACCAGGACCAACACCATCGGTACGAGCATCGCCCCGCGGTAGCTCCACAGATCACCCAAAGCCCCCACCAGCGGCGAACCGACCAGGAAACCGACGTAATTGAAGATGTTGAGTCGCGCCACGGCCGCGTCCGAGGCCCCGGGGAACAGCCGCCCGGCGGCGGCGAACGTCTGCGGCACGATCACACACAGCCCGAGCCCCAGCAACGTGAACCCGAGCATCCCGACCCACGCCCCGGGCGCCACGGCCACGACACCGAACCCGAGCGCCGCCAGCATCGCCCCCACCCGCACGACGGCCACGGCCCCGAACCGCCGTACCCCGACATCCCCGATGGCCCGCCCGACGAGCGTGGTGCCCATGTAGACGTTGTACGGAAGGGTCGCGAGCTGCTCGGAACTCCCGAGCACGTCCTGCAGATACTTCGCACTCCAGTTGGAGACCGTCGAGTCCCCGATGTAGGCGAACGTCATCACCAGACACAGCGGCAGCAACAGCCTGAAGACAAGGGCACCCGAGTCGGCCCCCGCAGGGGGCGCGTCACTCGGCACCGCGTCGGACTGCCCGTCCCGCGCGTCGGCATACCACCGGCTTCCGACCAGCGCGGCCGGCAACAGCACGGCAACGACAGGCAGATAGGACACGAAGAGGGCGAGATGCCAGTGCGCGCCGACCCAGGCCAGCGAGGCCCCGACTATCCCACCCAGGCTGAACGCCGCATGGAACCCCAGCATGATGCTGCGCCCGTACGCCCGCTGCAGACTCACCCCGAGCATGTTCATCGAGGCGTCGAGCCCACCGACGGCCAGCCCGAACGCCCCCAGCGCCACAGCCAGTTCGGCGACATGGTCCCCGGCGCCGACAGCGAGCAGCGCCAGGAGCACGACGGGCTGCGCCCACCTCAGTACGAGACTGGGGCGCACCCGCTTCACCACCTGCTCGGAGCACACGCTGCCGACCCCGGCCAGCACTGGCACGGCGGCCAGGAAGATCGGCAGCATCGCGTCGGAGATGCCGTACCGGTCCTGGATGGCCGGGATCCGTGTCACGAGCAGCGCGAAGGCGGCGCCCTGAGCAAAAAAGCTGAACGCCAGCGAGGCCCTACCGCGCCGCAGCACATCTGTCATGGCGGCGAGCGTAGGGCCCCGGCTTACTCGTGGGTAGATGATTCCGAAGATGAATTCCGCTCACCTTTGATCTCACCCGGCAATGACATCCATCCGGACACGGTGAGCCACGACACCACCACGCTTGGTGCCGGAACAGGCCTCAACACCAGCGTCCGTGCCGTCGCCACCGCCCTCGCGCTGACGGGCGACCTCTGCGCGAAGCATCAGCTTCATGGGCTCGACAGCGAGCGCACCGCCGACGAGAACTCCCAGCAGCATCGCCCCGACCATCACGACGGTGCCGAGCCAGACCATGGTGTCGACGGAGAGGACGTACACCCCCACGATCCGCGCGACGCACTCCCCCAGCAGCACCACACCCCACACCACCGAGAAGGTCCGCTCGGCCCGCCGAAACCGGGGGGACCCACTGACCAGCCGCTCCCAGGCGGCGATCCGCTCGGCATCCCCCCTGAGGAGGAACGGCTTCATCCCCTCGGTCATCATCGGCCGCCCCAGCCGGACCGACACCAGCACGCCGATCCCGATGACACTGCTGATCCCGCTGTCCTTCACCAGCATCAGCCGCGCGTCCCCGGCGACAAAGCTGAGCAGCACCCCCGCGACATTGACCACGAGGATGAGCGCGGCCATCGCGTTGACCGTCCGCCGCCGGACCACACTCCACCCGGTCCGCACCGCCGGAACTGCACTGCTCCACCCGAGGGCGGCGACGGCGCTCATCCCGAGCCCGTTCCTGAACACGTAGTACGACCCGACAGGCACCGCCACGTCGAGGACCAGCGGCAGAAGGCTCCGTCGAAGGGAGGCCGAGTTCGTCGTCACTGTTGTCATGCCTCAAGCCTCGCGGTCACCCCCACCCCGCCAACAGAAACGAACGTCCAGAGCCTGGCATGACAATTGTCAGCGCCACCGCATGCCCGGCCTCAAACGAGCAGGTCAGCCAACTCGCACATGCTGCCGAAGAGTTGAGTGGCCCCGACCAGCCGCTCGGCGGGAGTCATGGCGGTGAACCCGAGCACCTCCATCCCGGCGGCCACAGCGGCCCGCACCCCCAACGGACTGTCCTCCACCACCACACACCGGTCGGCCGCCACCCCCATGCGTTCCGCCGCGTGAAGAAACAGATCGGGCGCCGGCTTGCCCCGCCCCACGTCCTGCGCACTGAAGACCCGCTCCGCGTCGAACCACCGATCGAGCCCGGTAGTCCGATGCCCCACCCGAATCCGCTCATGACTCCCGGAGGAAGCCACACAGTACGGGACTCCGTCGGCCACCAACTTCTCCAGTACGTCCACCACGCCGACCACCGGCTGCAACTCCCGCTCGAAGGCGGCGAACACCCGACTGTGAAATACGTCATCGAAGTCGTCCGGCAACCGCCGCCCGCTGCGCTCTTCCACCAGATCGTGTACACGGTGCATGGCCGAGCCCATGTAGTCGCGCAGGGAGTCCTCGTACGAGGTCGGATGCCCGAGTTCGGTGAGATAGGCGGCCAGAAGCGTGTTGGAGATCGCCTCACTGTCGACGAGTACACCGTCGTTGTCGAAGATGACAAGGTCATAGCGCATAACTGGACCCTAAATGCCGAACGACCGGAAACACAGAAAAGCCCCGGACCGGTTTCCCGGTACGGGGCTTTTCGCAATATTTGTTCGGCGGTGTCCTACTCTCCCACAGGGTCCCCCCTGCAGTACCATCGGCGCTGTGAGGCTTAGCTTCCGGGTTCGGAATGTAACCGGGCGTTTCCCTCACGCTATGACCACCGAAACACGGTGAAACACATATCAACCGCACCACCCCCCATAACCAACGGGGGTGGGGTTGTTCGTGGTTTCAGAACCAACACAGTGGACGCGAGCAACTGAGGACAAGCCCTCGGCCTATTAGTACCAGTCACCTCCACCCGTTACCGGGCTTCCAGATCTGGCCTATCAACCCAGTCGTCTACTGGGAGCCTTAACCCATCTAGTGGGTGGGAACACTCATCTCGAAGCAGGCTTCCCGCTTAGATGCTTTCAGCGGTTATCCCTCCCGAACGTAGCCAACCAGCCATGCCCTTGGCAGGACAACTGGCACACCAGAGGTTCGTCCGTCCCGGTCCTCTCGTACTAGGGACAGCCCTTCTCAATGTTCCTGCGCGCGCAGCGGATAGGGACCGAACTGTCTCACGACGTTCTAAACCCAGCTCGCGTACCGCTTTAATGGGCGAACAGCCCAACCCTTGGGACCGACTCCAGCCCCAGGATGCGACGAGCCGACATCGAGGTGCCAAACCATCCCGTCGATATGGACTCTTGGGGAAGATCAGCCTGTTATCCCCGGGGTACCTTTTATCCGTTGAGCGACGGCGCTTCCACAAGCCACCGCCGGATCACTAGTCCCGACTTTCGTCCCTGCTCGACCCGTCGGTCTCACAGTCAAGCTCCCTTGTGCACTTACACTCAACACCTGATTGCCAACCAGGCTGAGGGAACCTTTGGGCGCCTCCGTTACTCTTTAGGAGGCAACCGCCCCAGTTAAACTACCCATCAGACACTGTCCCTGATCCGGATCACGGACCCAGGTTAGACATCCAGCACGACCAGACTGGTATTTCAACGACGACTCCACAGACACTGGCGTGCCCACTTCACAGTCTCCCAGCTATCCTACACAAGCCGAACCGAACACCAATATCAAACTATAGTAAAGGTCCCGGGGTCTTTCCGTCCTGCTGCGCGAAACGAGCATCTTTACTCGTAGTGCAATTTCACCGGGCCTATGGTTGAGACAGTCGAGAAGTCGTTACGCCATTCGTGCAGGTCGGAACTTACCCGACAAGGAATTTCGCTACCTTAGGATGGTTATAGTTACCACCGCCGTTTACTGGCGCTTAAGTTCTCAGCTTCGCCACACCGAAATGTGACTAACCGGTCCCCTTAACGTTCCAGCACCGGGCAGGCGTCAGTCCGTATACATCGCCTTACGGCTTCGCACGGACCTGTGTTTTTAGTAAACAGTCGCTTCTCGCTGGTCTCTGCGGCCACCCCCAGCTCGGAAAGCAAGTTTCCTCACCGGTGATGGCCCCCCTTCTCCCGAAGTTACGGGGGCATTTTGCCGAGTTCCTTAACCATAGTTCACCCGAACGCCTCGGTATTCTCTACCTGACCACCTGAGTCGGTTTAGGGTACGGGCCGCCATGAAACTCGCTAGAGGCTTTTCTCGACAGCATAGGATCATCCACTTCACCACAATCGGCTCGGCATCAGGTCTCAGCCTTAATGTGCGACGGATTTGCCTATCGCACGGCCTACACCCTTACCCCGGGACAACCACCGCCCGGGATGGACTACCTTCCTGCGTCACCCCATCACTCACCTACTGCAGGTCTGGTCCGTCGGCTCCACCACTCCCCCTTGCCCGAAGGCTCCGGGGCGGCTTCACGGACTTAGCATCGCCTGGTTCAATGTTTGACGCTTCACAGCGGGTACCGGAATATCAACCGGTTATCCATCGACTACGCCTGTCGGCCTCGCCTTAGGTCCCGACTTACCCTGGGCAGATCAGCTTGACCCAGGAACCCTTAGTCAATCGGCGCACACGTTTCCCACGTGTGTATCGCTACTCATGCCTGCATTCTCACTCGTGAACCGTCCACCACTAGCTTCCGCTGCAGCTTCACCCGGCACACGACGCTCCCCTACCCATCCCAGCAGGCGTTGGCCCTATTGCTGGAATGACACGACTTCGGCGGTACGCTTGAGCCCCGCTACATTGTCGGCGCGGAATCACTAGACCAGTGAGCTATTACGCACTCTTTCAAGGGTGGCTGCTTCTAAGCCAACCTCCTGGTTGTCTGTGCGACTCCACATCCTTTCCCACTTAGCGTACGCTTAGGGGCCTTAGTCGATGCTCTGGGCTGTTTCCCTCTCGACCATGGAGCTTATCCCCCACAGTCTCACTGCCGTGCTCTCACTTACCGGCATTCGGAGTTTGGCTAAGGTCAGTAACCCGGTAGGGCCCATCGCCTATCCAGTGCTCTACCTCCGGCAAGAAACACACGACGCTGCACCTAAATGCATTTCGGGGAGAACCAGCTATCACGGAGTTTGATTGGCCTTTCACCCCTAACCACAGGTCATCCCCCAGGTTTTCAACCCTGGTGGGTTCGGTCCTCCACGAAGTCTTACCTCCGCTTCAACCTGCCCATGGCTAGATCACTCCGCTTCGGGTCTTGAGCGCGCTACTGAATCGCCCTATTCGGACTCGCTTTCGCTACGGCTTCCCCACACGGGTTAACCTCGCAACACACCGCAAACTCGCAGGCTCATTCTTCAAAAGGCACGCAGTCACGACGCACCAAGTAAACTTGGCGCGCGACGCTCCCACGGCTTGTAGGCACACGGTTTCAGGTACTATTTCACTCCGCTCCCGCGGTACTTTTCACCATTCCCTCACGGTACTATCCGCTATCGGTCACCAGGGAATATTTAGGCTTAACGGGTGGTCCCGCCAGATTCACACGGGATTTCTCGGGCCCCGTGCTACTTGGGTGTCTCTCAAACGAGCCGCTGATGTTTCGACTACGGGGGTCTTACCCTCTACGCCGGACCTTTCGCATGTCCTTCGCCTACACCAACGGTTTCTGACTCGCCTCACAGCCGGCAGACTGTGAAAGAGAGATCCCACAACCCCGCACACGCAACCCCTGCCGGGTCTCACACGTATACGGTTTGGCCTCATCCGGTTTCGCTCGCCACTACTCCCGGAATCACGGTTGTTTTCTCTTCCTGCGGGTACTGAGATGTTTCACTTCCCCGCGTTCCCTCCACACACCCTATGTGTTCAGATGTGGGTGACAGCCCATGACGACTGCCGGGTTTCCCCATTCGGAAACCCCCGGATCAAAGCCTGGTTGACGACTCCCCGGGGACTATCGTGGCCTCCCACGTCCTTCATCGGTTCCTGGTGCCAAGGCATCCACCGTGCGCCCTTAAAAACTTGGCCACAGATGCTCGCGTCCACTGTGCAGTTCTCAAACAACGACCAACCACCCACCACCCCACCCACACGGGCGAGTTCACTGGGGCCGACACTGAAGGCGACCGTTTCCGGCCGTACCCTCAGACACCCAACAGCGTGCCCGGCCCTCTCACCGCTTCCCTCAACGTTCCACGCCCCGAAGGACAGTACTGGAAGGAGAAGACAGTCAAGAGTGCCGAATAATCAACGTTCCACCCATGAGCAACCAGCATCGGACATGCGCCGATGTACTGGCCCTGGACCACCAGACAATGTCTGGCGGCCTAGATGCTCCTTAGAAAGGAGGTGATCCAGCCGCACCTTCCGGTACGGCTACCTTGTTACGACTTCGTCCCAATCGCCAGTCCCACCTTCGACAGCTCCCTCCCCGTAAGGGGTTGGGCCACCGGCTTCGGGTGTTACCGACTTTCGTGACGTGACGGGCGGTGTGTACAAGGCCCGGGAACGTATTCACCGCAGCAATGCTGATCTGCGATTACTAGCAACTCCGACTTCATGGGGTCGAGTTGCAGACCCCAATCCGAACTGAGACCGGCTTTTTGAGATTCGCTCCGCCTCACGGCATCGCAGCTCATTGTACCGGCCATTGTAGCACGTGTGCAGCCCAAGACATAAGGGGCATGATGACTTGACGTCGTCCCCACCTTCCTCCGAGTTGACCCCGGCAGTCTCCTGTGAGTCCCCATCACCCCGAAGGGCATGCTGGCAACACAGAACAAGGGTTGCGCTCGTTGCGGGACTTAACCCAACATCTCACGACACGAGCTGACGACAGCCATGCACCACCTGTACACCGACCACAAGGGGGCACCCATCTCTGGATGTTTCCGGTGTATGTCAAGCCTTGGTAAGGTTCTTCGCGTTGCGTCGAATTAAGCCACATGCTCCGCTGCTTGTGCGGGCCCCCGTCAATTCCTTTGAGTTTTAGCCTTGCGGCCGTACTCCCCAGGCGGGGAACTTAATGCGTTAGCTGCGGCACCGACGACGTGGAATGTCGCCAACACCTAGTTCCCACCGTTTACGGCGTGGACTACCAGGGTATCTAATCCTGTTCGCTCCCCACGCTTTCGCTCCTCAGCGTCAGTAATGGCCCAGAGATCCGCCTTCGCCACCGGTGTTCCTCCTGATATCTGCGCATTTCACCGCTACACCAGGAATTCCGATCTCCCCTACCACACTCTAGTCTGCCCGTATCGAATGCAGACCCGGGGTTAAGCCCCGGGCTTTCACATCCGACGCGACAGACCGCCTACGAGCTCTTTACGCCCAATAATTCCGGACAACGCTTGCGCCCTACGTATTACCGCGGCTGCTGGCACGTAGTTAGCCGGCGCTTCTTCTGCAGGTACCGTCACTTTCGCTTCTTCCCTGCTGAAAGAGGTTTACAACCCGAAGGCCGTCATCCCTCACGCGGCGTCGCTGCATCAGGCTTTCGCCCATTGTGCAATATTCCCCACTGCTGCCTCCCGTAGGAGTCTGGGCCGTGTCTCAGTCCCAGTGTGGCCGGTCGCCCTCTCAGGCCGGCTACCCGTCGTCGCCTTGGTGAGCCACTACCTCACCAACAAGCTGATAGGCCGCGGGCTCATCCTGCACCGCCGGAGCTTTGAACCCACCCCCATGCGAGGGAAGGTATTATCCGGTATTAGACCCCGTTTCCAGGGCTTGTCCCAGAGTGCAGGGCAGATTGCCCACGTGTTACTCACCCGTTCGCCACTAATCCACCCCGAAAGGCTTCATCGTTCGACTTGCATGTGTTAAGCACGCCGCCAGCGTTCGTCCTGAGCCAGGATCAAACTCTCCGTGAATGTTTACCGGATATCCGGTGCACACACACGAGAGCGGAACAGTCAAGCGGAATAAGCCCGACCGTTCACAGCGTCCTCGCTGTGTTTGTGTTACTTCAAAGGAACCTCGAACTCACAGAACATTCCGTGAGCCGGGGTATCAACAAATCTGGCGTTGATTTTTGGCACGCTGTTGAGTTCTCAAGGAACGGACGCTTCCTTCGTACTCACCCAAGAGACTCTCTCAGGCTTTCCTCCGGGCAGTTTCCCTTCGGTCCTACTGTTTAACTTTGTCTTGCTGTCTTGCGTTTCCGACTCTATCAGACCGTTTCCGTATCCGATTTCCTCGGTGCTTTCCAGGTTTTCGCTTTCGCGTTTCCCTTTCTGGCGAGTCCGACTCTACCAGATCCTTTCGGGCCTGATTCCCAGTCAGTGGGGCTTGTCCTCCCGGCCGTTGGGCCGTTCCGACGAGTGAGACTTTAGCGGATTCCCTGCCTCCCGAGCCAATCGGGGGGTGCGTCCTTTCGAACGCGGATTCCTCATTTCACAAATACGCATGCCAATGACATGCCACCGGCGCGACGACAGGTCGTCGACCGTTGCTGGGTACCTGCGGAGTGGCTGTCCGGGGACCGACCGGGGTCGGCGCTCACGTCGAACAACTCGGAGAACACTACGTATGGCCCTGGGGTGTGTCAACTCGGTGCCGGTAAGGGGGTTGGCCCGCCGGGTGGGGTGGGCTCAATCAGGAGGTGGAGAGGAGATGACACGGGTCTTCAGCGGGATCAGGCCGACCGGACATCTGACGCTGGGGAACCACCTGGGGGCCATGCGACGGTGGGCCGCCGTGGACCAGCACCGGGCGGACTCCCTGTTCTGCGTCGTCGATCTGCACGCGCTGACCGTGGACCACGATCCCGCGCGCGTGCGCCGGCTGAGCAGGCAGGCGGCGACTCTGCTGTTGGCGTCGGGGCTCGATCCCGAGCTGTGCGCCGTCTTCGTACAGAGTCATAGGGAGAAGGCGGCACGGGAGCGGGCTCGGGGTGGGAGTGTGCGGCTGTCGTTGCTGACGTATCCCGTACTGATGGCGGTTGACATCCTGGCGTAAGGCGCCGACGAGGTGCCGGTCGGGGACGATCAGACGCAGCATGTCGAGCTGACCCGGGATCTGGCGGTGCGGTTCAACCAGCGGTACGGGCACACGTTCGTGGTGCCTCGGGCCACGCGCCCGGCGGTGGGTGCGCGGATCCCGGGTTTGCGGAGTGGGTGCTGCGGGAGGGGCGGAGAGAGCTCGGGCGAGGGCGCGGGCGGCTGTTGATGCCGCCTGTCGGGCTGTCGGACTGCTGCCGGCTGCTTCCGAGTCCCGGGCCCGGGCCGTGGTCGACACGGCCCGGTATGCGCGGTGGGGGGGGCGGCTTCAGCTGGTGTTGCCGGAGGCCAGGGCTCGGCTGCGGTCGCGGGCGGCTTCCAGGGCGGCGATGAGGGCGGCTCGTACGCCGTGGTTCTCGAGTTCACGGATGGCGCTGATCGTGGTGCCCGCGGGGGACGTGACGTTCTCGCGGAGCTTCACGGGGTGTTCGCCGCTGTCGCGGAGCATCACGGCGGCGCCGATCGCGGACTGGACGATCAGGTCGTGGGCCTTGTCTCGGGGCAGGCCGAGGAGGATGCCGGCGTCCGTCATGGCTTCGACCAGATAGAAGAAGTACGCCGGGCCGGAGCCGGAGAGTGCGGTGCACGCGTCCTGCTGGGACTCGGGGACGCGGAGCGTCTTGCCGACGGCGCCGAAGATCTCGTCGGCGTGGGCGAGGTGGTCGGCGGTGGCGTGGCTGCCGGCGGAGATGACCGACATGGCCTCGTCGACGAGGGCCGGGGTGTTCGTCATGACGCGGACGACCGGGGTGCCGGGGGTGAGGCGGGCCTCGAAGAAGGAGGTCGGGATGCCGGCGGCGCCGCTGATGACCAGGCGGTCGTTGGGGACGTGAGGGGCGAGTTCGTCGAGGAGGGTGCCCATGTCCTGCGGTTTGACCGTGAGGATCAGGGTGTCGGCGGTCTTTGCCGCCTCCGGGTTGGTGACCGGGGTCACTCCGTAGCGGGTGCGGAGTTCTTCGGCTCGTTCCGGGCGGCGGGCGGTGACCAGGAGGTCGGCGGGGGCCCAGCCGGCTCGGATCATTCCGCTGAGCAGGGCTTCGCCGATTTTGCCGGTGCCGAGGACTGCGACTTTCTGGGTCATGGTTTGGGTGCCCTCCGGGGGTTGCGTCGTCCGGGGTCATCCTCGCATCGGGGGCGGGTGGGTGGAGGGTGTGTCCGGTGGGCGGGATGTTTTCGCCCCCGCCGCCCCTACCCGTCCCATCCCGTTCCCGGGGGCTGCGCACCCAGACCCCCCTGTCGGCCCTGAAGGGGCCTCGTCCTCAAACGCCGGACAGGCTGGAGGTGCGGGCCGGGGCTGGAGAAGTGCTCGTCACTGGGTTCGGCGGCGGAGGGTTGCCGCGCCCAGGGTGAGGACCAGTAGGGCGCAGGACGCGACGATCAGGGTGTCGCGTACGAACGTGGCTGTGATGTCGGGGTGGGTGAGGACCTGGTTCATGCCGTCCACCGCGTAGGACATGGGGAGAACGTCGGAGATCGCTTCCAGGACCGGGTGCATGTTGGAGCGGGGAGTGAAGAGGCCGCAGAGGAGGAGCTGGGGGAAGATCACCGCCGGCATGAACTGGACCGCCTGGAATTCCGAGGACGCGAAGGCCGAGACGAAGAGGCCGAGGGCGGTACCCAGGAGGGCGTCCAGCAGGGCCACCAGGAGGAGCAGCCAGGGGGATCCCGTGACGTCGAGGCCCAGGACCCAGACCGCCAGACCTGTGGCCAGGGCCGACTGGATGATCGCGAGGATTCCGAAGGCCAGGGCGTAGCCGGCGATGAGGTCGCCCTTGCCGAGGGGCATGGCGAGGAGGCGTTCGAGGGTGCCCGAGGTGCGTTCGCGCAGGGTGGCGATCGAGGTCACCAGGAACATCGTGATCAGGGGGAAGATCCCGAGGAGCGATGCGCCGATGCCGTCGAACGTGCGCGCGCTGCCGTCGAAGACGTAGCGGAGCAGGATGAGGAGCAGGCTCGGGAGCACGATCAGCATCGCGATGGTGCGTCGGTCGTGACGGAGTTGCGCCAG
Source organism: Streptomyces sp. NBC_01390 (assembly GCF_045040105.1). Classification (NCBI taxonomy): domain Bacteria; kingdom Bacillati; phylum Actinomycetota; class Actinomycetes; order Kitasatosporales; family Streptomycetaceae; genus Streptomyces; species Streptomyces sp. NBC_01390. Next base: position 5,333,730 of record NZ_CP109551.1, read on the forward strand.
GACCCGGATCGCGGTGGCGATGGTTCGGGAGGCGTTCAGGGGGGTGGGGACGGTGTTGGCGGTGGTGGTCACTTGGCGTGCTCCCCCTTCTTTGCCTGCGGGTCTTTCGCCTCGTCCACCAGGTGGAGGAACGCCGCCTCCACCGTGTCCGTCGCTGTGCGGGTGCGGAGGGCGTCCGGGGTGTCGTCGGCGAGGAGTTCGCCCTCGCGCATGAGGAGGAGGCGGTGGCAGCGTTCGGCCTCGTCCATGACGTGGGAGGAGATGAGGAGCGTCGCTCCGCGGGTGGCCGCGATGGTGTGGAAGAGGGCCCAGAGGTCGCGGCGGAGGACGGGGTCCAGGCCTACCGTCGGTTCGTCCAGGACCAGGAGTTCGGGCGTGCCGAGGAGTGCCACCGCCAGGGATACGCGGCTGCGCTGGCCGCCGGAGAGGTTGCCCGCGAGAGCGTCGGCGCGGGCGGTGAGGTCGACGTCGGCGATGGCGCGGGTGACGTTCTCCTGGCGGCGTTCGGCGGCTGCGCGGCCGGGGTCGAGGATCGCGGCGAAGTAGGCCAGGTTCTGACGGACCGTCAGGTCGTCGTAGACCGAGGGGGCCTGGGTCACGTAGCCGATGCGCGTGCGGAGGGTGGCGTGGCCGGCGGGGTGGCCCAGGACGTCCAGCGTGCCGGTGACCTTGGCCTGCGTGCCGACGATCGCCCGCATGAGGGTCGACTTTCCGCAGCCCGACGGTCCGAGCAGGCCGGTGATCTGGCCGCGCGGGACGGTGAAGTCCAGGCCGTGGAGGACGTTGCGGGTGCCTCGTACGACGGTGAGGGCTTCGGCTTGGACAGCTGCGGCAACGGTGGTTGCGGCGGGTTCGGCGGGCCTTCCAGGAGGGGGATCGCTGTAATTCATCATGTGATGAATAATGCTCTCGGGCCGGGGGCTCGTCAAGTGCGGCGGACATGCGTGTGCGGCGGCCCTGGAGGGGTGGGCCGCCGCACGAGGGAGAGGGCGAAGGAGAAGGAGGGGGGTGGTCAGGTGGCTGGGGTTTTGGCTACCAGGAGGTCTACGTCGTAGGTCTCCTCGACCGTTTCGGCCGGGAAGAGCTTGAGGAGGAGGTTCCGTTCCTCCGACAGGAAGGCGGCGACGGCCTCCTTGTCGTGGACCAGGAAGACCGAGTGGCTGCCGATGTTGGCCAGGTGGGTGTCGATCGTGACCTGCCGGCTCCAGCGGAGCTGGCGGCGAGCGAAGTCGAGGCGGCCCGAGGGGTCGGCGGCGCGGCTGGGGGCCCCGCTCTTCGCCACGGCCGTGTCCACGCCGAAGAAGTACTCGATGCGGTTCGCCTGGGCAGCGATCCAGGGGATGTCCAGGACGTACGTGTTCCACCACAGGGCGAGTGCGCCGCCTGGGCGCAGGACCCGGAGGGCCTCCGGGACGGCGAGGTCCGGGTCGGTCCAGTGCCAGGACTGGGCGTAGGTGAGGAAGTCGACGGAGGCGTCGGCCAGGGGGAGGGCGTTGCCGTTGCCTCGGACGATCGGCACGTCCGGGAGGGTGCGGCGGAACTGGGCCGCCATGCCGTCGCCGGGTTCCACGGCGATCACGTGGGCGCCTCGGGAGTGGAGGAGGGCGGTGGATATGCCGGTGCCGGCGCCGATGTCCGCGACGCGGGAGCCGGTGAGGGGGTGGGCGGCCAGGTGCTCCACGGTGTCCAGGAGGGCGGGTGGGTACGAGGGGCGGTTCTGCGCGTATTGGGCTGCGGCCGCGTTGAAGGAGGTGGCTCGGGAGGAGGTGGGGGGCTGGGTGGAAGCCGTCATGTGGACATGGTGGCCGGGGGTGTTGGTGGGGGGAGGCGGTTTGGGTAAGTGTTGGGTGGTAGGTGGCCGTACCTGGGAGTGTCCCCCGCCCAGATCCTCAGGTGTCCTCTCGAGTTTTCCGCTTTGCCGGGTTTCCTGTGCGGCGCGTTGTGCGGCGCGTCTGTTGGGCGCGTGAGGCCTCGTACTCCCGGCGGTGGAGGGACTCGCCGGGGGCCTCTTTCAGGGAGCGGAGGAAGTAGGCGGTCAGGGTGCCTACGAAGCCGATCGTGAGGAGGCCCCGCAGAGAGGCCTGGCGGGCCGGGTCCGGATGGGTGGTGAAGGCGCCCCAGGTGTGGCCGAACGCCAGTGCGCTGCACACCGCGAACATGACCACCACCAGGAGGGTGACGACACCTCCCACCTCCGCGATCCGCAGGCCCTCGTAGGCGAAGCGCAGGATGAAGCAGGACGCGATCGTCGCCGCCAGCGAACCGGCGGCCACTCCCACCCGGCGTGCCGTGTAGCCGGCGTCGTGGTTCACCCACGTCGTGCCGAAGAAGCGGAGGGGCTCCGGGCGGGGGTCTTTACGTGCGTCGCCTGTCGTACCGGTCTTGTCGCTCACCCCTCGATTATCACCAGCCGGGCACCGGCACCGAATGACGATGCGAATTCGGGTTCGGGTGCCGGTGCCCGGGTGGGTTACGAGGTCAGGAGCAGTGCGGTGCCACGTAGCCGTCGCTGCCCGTCAGGACGTACGCGTCCGAGACGTACTCGCCGTTGTCGATGTTGTCCCAGATGTTCGACGTACCGTACGGGCCGGCTATCGCCTCGCCGGGACGCTGGCAGTAGATCGGGATCTTGGCGCCCTCGGCCAGTACACGGACGATGGCGTAGCTGGTACCGGGACCGCTGCGGACGTTGAGGCGGTAGCCAGGGGCGACCGAGTAGAAGCGGACAGACGTAGTCGCTGCCGCCGCTGTCGTGATCGTCAGCTCCGTGCGGCCCGAAGCGTCGTCGGGCGTTCTCTCCGCGATGTGGTCTGTGGACATGAAAAAACCTCCCCCGTTGGACCCCATGACTGCCATGGGGTCCCGTTGATACCCCTAAAACACGCCATGAAACACATGTGCGGAACTCGTACACCAACGTCAGCAAGCCGCCTCTGTCCCGTATCCCTCATCGACTAGGCTCCGTGCGTCGCGCGAGCGACCGAACAGCACGGGGGTGAGTCCATGACGCCACAGCGGAACGCCGGGTCCGGCGCGGAAGCGGAATTCCCTGAGTACGCCGGTCAGTACCGTCTGGACGCACGGCTGGGCTCCGGTGGCATGGGCGTGGTCCACCTGGCCCGGAGCACCTCCGGGATGAAGCTCGCCGTCAAGGTCGTACACGGCGAGTTCGCCAAGGACCCCGAGTTCAGGGGGCGGTTCCGGCAGGAGATCGCCGCCGCCCGGCGCGTCAGCGGTGCCTTCACCGCGCCCGTCGTCGATGCCGACCCCGACGCCGAACGGCCCTGGATGGCCACCCTGTTCATCCCCGGGCCGACCCTCGCCGACGAGGTGAAGCGGAACGGGTCCATGAGCGCCGGCCAGTTGCGGCGGCTGATGGCCGGGCTCGCCGAGGCGCTGCGGGACATCCACCGGGTCGGAGTCGTCCACCGGGATCTGAAGCCCAGCAACGTACTGCTCGCCGAGGACGGTCCGAAGGTCATCGACTTCGGCATATCTCGGCCGAAGGACAGCGAACTGCGGACCGAGACCGGCAAGTTGATCGGTACGCCGCCGTTCATGGCGCCCGAGCAGTTCCGGCGGCCACGCGAGGTGGGGCCCGCCGCCGACATCTTCGCCCTGGGGTCGGTGATGGTGCACGCGTCGACCGGGCGTGGACCGTTCGACTCCGACAGTCCGTACGTCGTCGCCTATCAAGTCGTGCACGACGAGCCCGACTTGACCGGTGTACCGCCAAACCTCGCCCCGCTGGTGCTGCGTTGCCTCGCCAAGGAGCCCGAGGACCGGCCCACTCCCGACGAACTGATGCGGGAACTCAGGTCGGTTGCCGCCTCGTACGACACCCAGTCGTTCGAACCCGAGCAGCCGCGCTTCCCGAGTTCCCCGAGCTCTCCGGACGAGGAGACGCACGTCCGGCAGGGAGGCGACGGCCGCTCCCCCGCGCCCTCTTCCTCCGACTCCCCTTCCCCCGGCGGGCGTTCGGGTCGGCGACGGCTGCGCAGGCGCGTGCTGCTCGCCGCCGGTGCCGTGGTCCTCGCCGCCGGGTGTGTCGTCGTCTCGCTGCGGTTGGCCGGGGGTGATCCGGTCGCCCCGCCCGCGGACGGTTCCTCCGGCGTCAGTACGACGGCCGCCGCGGCCGGTTTCCGGGCCTGGACGGCGCGGCCCGACCCTGACGGCGACGCCGGGATGCCCCAATGTGCCTACGGCGGCGGGAAGTTGTTCTGTGCCCAGCAGGGGCTCGTCTCCGCCGTCGACCCCACCGACGGCACCGTTCTGTGGCGCCACCCGATCGACGCGACCCTCATTCCGAACCGCCCGCCGGATCTGTCGGGCGGGTTGGTGCACCCCCCGCTGGACGGCGGCCCCCGGCTGGAGGCGCTCGACCCCGACACGGGCCGCACCCGCTGGCAGGAGACCGTCTCCGACCGTGTCGGCCTCAGGTACGCCGGCGGCATGACCCTCCTCACCGGCGCCGACGGCAAGGTCACCGGCGTCGACAGCGCCTCCGGCGACAGCAAGTGGAACCGGCGGATCGCCGGCCTCAGCGGCCCCCGGCTGTTCTCCTTCGCGGGCGACCAGCTCGCGTACGCCACGAACACGGGCGAGGACGGGGCGAGCACCCGGGTCGCCGCGCTGGATCCCGGCTCCGGTGACGTGCGCTGGCAGGAGAAGCTGGACGGGTATCTGCAGCCCATCGGCACCACCGACGCGGGCGCCTCCGTCTTCTTCGCCGCCCTCGACACCGTGTACAGCGACACGGTCGCCGTCGTCGACTACGACCCGGCGACCGGCGCCTCCCACAGGGTCGCGGTGCCCCTTCCGCTCCAGCGGGCCCATGGTGTCGTGCGCGGGAACATCGTCTACCTGACGGGCGGCGGAGGTTCGCTGATCGCCGTTGACCTGAAGGCGGGCAAGCAGCTCTGGCGGCTGGAGACGTCCGTGAGCCTCGGCTCGGCGCCGGCCACCGACGGGCGGTACGTGTACTTCACCGCCGCCGACGGACGGCTGCTCGCGGTGAACGCCCGTACGGGGAAGCTCGCGGGGCAGACACCGCCGCGGCTCGGACCTGCCTCGGACAAGGTCACGGCCTCGCTGTCCGCCCCCGTCGCCGCCGGCGGACGCGTCTACGCGAGCGCGCCCGACGGTTCCGTCTTCGCCGTGGACGCGGCGGACCCGGGCCGCTGGTGATCCGGGCCGGCTGAGACACGTACGGCGTCTGAAGCCCGTATATGCAGACCGTATATGCAGACCGTCTGAAGCCCGTGGAGGAGCAGGCGGAAAGCGGAAAAGGGCCGCTCCGGTGGGGAGCGGCCCCTTCGCGTGGATGGAGCTGGTCAGCCCAGCTTGGAGACGTCCCGGACCGCGCCCTTGTCGGCGCTCGTCGCCATCGCCGCGTAGGCGCGCAGGGCGGCGGAGACCTTGCGCTCGCGGGAGACGGGGGCGTAGACGCCGTTCAGGGCGTCGCGGCGGGCCGCCAGCTCGTCGTCCTCGACCAGGAGCTCGATCGTGCGGTTCGGGATGTCGATGCGGATGCGGTCGCCGTTGTTGACGAGGGCGATGGTGCCGCCGGAGGCCGCCTCGGGGGAGGCGTGGCCGATGGAGAGGCCCGAGGTGCCGCCGGAGAAGCGGCCGTCCGTGATCAGGGCGCAGGTCTTGCCGAGGCCGCGGCCCTTGAGGAACGAGGTCGGGTAGAGCATCTCCTGCATGCCGGGGCCGCCCTTGGGGCCCTCGTAGCGGATGACAACGACGTCGCCGTGCGTGATCTGCTTGTTGAGGATCTTCTCGACGGCTTCTTCCTGCGACTCGCAGACGACCGCGGGACCCTCGAAGGTCCAGATCGACTCGTCGACGCCGGCCGTCTTCACGACGCAGCCGTCGACCGCGAGGTTGCCCTTGAGGACCGCGAGGCCGCCGTCCTTCGAGTACGCGTGTTCGGCGCTGCGGATGCAGCCGCCGGCGGCGTCCGTGTCCAGGGCCTCCCAGCGCTCCGACTGGGAGAAGGCCTCGGCGGAGCGGACGCAGCCGGGCGCCGCGTGCCACAGTTCCAGGGCCTCGGCGGAGGGTGAGCCGCCGCGGACGTCCCAGTTCTTCAGCCAGTCCGCGAGGGACGAGCTGTGAACCGAGTTCACGTCCTCGTTGAGCAGGCCCGCGCGGTGCAGTTCGCCGAGGAGGGCGGGGATGCCGCCGGCCCGGTGCACGTCCTCCATGTAGTACGTGCGGTCCTTGGCGACGTTCGGCGCGACCTTCGCGAGGCACGGCACGCGGCGCGAGACCTCGTTGATGTCGTCCAGGTCGAACGGGACGCCCGCCTCCTGGGCGGCGGCCAGCAGGTGCAGGATCGTGTTGGTCGAGCCGCCCATGGCGATGTCGAGTGCCATGGCGTTCTGGAAGGCCGCGAAGGTGGCGACGTTGCGCGGCAGGACCGTCTCGTCGTCCTGCTCGTAGTAGCGGCGGGTGATGTCCATCACCGTGCGGCCGGCGTTCTCGTACAGGGCCTTGCGGGCCGTGTGCGTTGCCAGGACCGAGCCGTTGCCCGGGAGGGCGAGTCCGATGGCCTCCGCGAGGCAGTTCATCGAGTTGGCCGTGAACATGCCGGAACAGGAACCACAGGTCGGACAGGCGTTCTCCTCGATACGGAGGATGTCCTCGTCCGAGATGTTCTCGTTCACCGCGTCGGAGATCGCGTCGACGAGGTCGAGCGTGCGGACCGTGCCGTCGACGAGGGTCGCCCGGCCGGACTCCATCGGGCCGCCGGAGACGAAGACCGTGGGGATGTTCAGCCGCAGGGCGGCGTTCAGCATGCCCGGGGTGATCTTGTCGCAGTTCGAGATGCAGATCAGGGCGTCGGCGCAGTGGGCCTCGACCATGTACTCGACCGAGTCCGCGATGAGGTCGCGGGAGGGGAGGGAGTACAGCATGCCGCCGTGACCCATCGCGATGCCGTCGTCGACGGCGATCGTGTTGAACTCGCGCGGGATGCCTCCGGCGGCGGTGATGGCCTCGCTGACGATGCGGCCGACCGGCTGGAGGTGGGTGTGGCCGGGCACGAACTCGGTGAAGCTGTTCGCGACCGCGATGATCGGCTTCCGCCCGATGTCGGCACCCGGTACACCGGAGGCGCGCATAAGGGCGCGGGCGCCCGCCATGTTGCGGCCGTGGGTGACTGTGCGGGACCTCAGCTCGGGCATCTTCGCTCGCCTCGCTACTTCGGAGAGTTATGACTCCGTCGAGCGTACGCCGGTTATCCAGTGGGCGGACACATCGTCCGAAATGCGGGATGAGCGTCTCGGTTTTCGGGTGCGGGTTCGGTGGGGGCTGGCCGCGCAGTTCCCCGCGCCCCTAGTCGGGGCGCGCCCGGCTCACGGAGCTGTCAGATGGGTCTGGATCACGGGGGCCACCCTGGCGATGATCTCGTCCGGGTTCGCCGAGGCCAGGGGTTCGACCTTGATGACGTAGCGCAGCATCGCGATGCCGACGAGCTGGGCGGCGGCCAGTTCGGCGCGCAGTTCGGCGTCCGGGAGATTCAGCTGGGCGGCGACGCGGCGCAGCAGCTGGGCGGAGATCAGGCGGCGGAAGGCTCCGGCCGCGACCTCGTTGTTCACGGCGGAGCGGACGATCGCGAGCAGTGCCTTGCGGGTGGCCGGGTTCTCCCAGACCCCGAAGAAGAAACGGGCCAGCCGCTCCCCCACGCTGTCGAGGGGGCCGTCGGCGATCGTGCCGGGGGCGTTCAGGAGGGGGCCGACGGCGCCCTCGACGGACGCCTCGAAAACCTGCTCCTTCGTGCCGAAGTAGTGGTGCACCAGGGCCGAGTCCACCTCGGCGGCCTTGGCGATACCGCGTACGGACGTCTTCTCGTAGCCGCGCTCGGCGAACTCCTCGCGGGCCGCCGCCAGGATGCGGTCGCGGGCGGCCGGGGCGTCCGCGGAGTCCGTACGGGAGGGTCGTCCCCGGCGCCGCGGGGCTGCGCCGGTCATGGCCGCGGTCCCCCGCCGGGGACCGCTCTGACGGAGGAGGCCAGGTGGAGGCGGGTGAAGGCGAGTGCCTCGGCGAGGTCGGCGTCGCGCTCGGCGCTGGACATCGCGCGGCGGGTGTTGACCTCGATGACGACATGGCCGTCGAAACCGGTGAACGCGAGCCGTTCGAGCAGTTCGGCGCAGGGTTGCGTGCCGCGGCCGGGGACGAGGTGCTCGTCCTTGTTGGAGCCGTTGCCGTCGGCGAGGTGGACGTGGCCGAGGCGGTCGCCCATGAGGCCGACCATCTCCATGGCGTCGCTGCGGGCCGTCGCGGTGTGGCTGAGGTCGATGGTGAAGTGCCGGTAGTCGTCCTTCGTGACGTCCCAGTCGGGGGCGTACGCGAGCATCTCGCGGTCGCGGTAGCGCCAGGGGTACATGTTCTCGACGCCGAACCGGACGTCCGTCTCGTCGGCCATCCGCCAGATGCCGGTGACGAAGTCACGCGCGTACTGGCGCTGCCAGCGGAAGGGCGGGTGTACGACGACGGTCGTCGCGCCCAGTTTCTCGGCGGCGGCCTGGGCGCGCTGGAGCTTGGTCCAGGGGTCCGTGGACCAGACGCGCTGCGTGATGAGGAGGCAGGGCGCGTGGACGGCGAGGATGGGAACCTGGTGGTAGTCGCTCAGTCTGCGCAGGGCTTCGATGTCCTGGCTGACGGGGTCCGTCCAGACCATGACCTCGACACCGTCGTACCCGAGACGCGCGGCGATCTCGAAGGCCGTCGCCGTCGACTCCGGGTACACGGAGGCCGTGGACAGCGCGACCTTCGCATCCGGGATGCGTACGACTGGCTCCGCCATGGAGGACAGGTTACGGGGTGCGGTAGGTGGGGGTGGGCCTGGGGCGCCCGGCCGTCGTAAGGGTTCCGTTGTCGGGCGGGTGCGGGTGCGCTGTGGCTTGTCGCGCAGTTCCCCGCGCCCCTGGGGGTTGGCGCCCAGGTCGCTTCCAAGTGGGCCTACTCCGTGCCCATGTGGGTGCCCATGTGGTCCAGGCGGCGGAGGATGACGCCCTCTCGGAGGGCCCAGGGGCAGACCTCCAGGGTTTTCACGGCGAAGAGGTCCATCGCCGCCTCGGCCACCAGAGCGCCGGCGACAAGCTGGTTGGCCCGGCCTTCGGAGACGCCGGGGAGGGCCGCTCGTTCTGCCGTCGTCATGGAGGCGAGCTCGGGGACCAGGGCCTGCAGGGACTCGCGCTTCAGTTCGCGCTGGACGTAGAGACCGTCCGTCGAGCGGGCCGCACCGGCCAGCCGGGCGAGCTGCTTGAACGTCTTCGACGTGGCGACGACGTGGTCGGGGGCCCCGAAGCGGGTGAACTCGCCCACCGTACGGGCGATCTGGGCGCGGACATGGCGGCGCAGGGCCTTGATGTCCGCGGGGTCGGGCGGGTCGCCGGGGAGCCAGCCCGCGGTCAGGCGGCCGGCGCCGAGGGGGAGGGAGACGGCGGTGTCGGGTTCCTCGTCGATGCCGTAGGCGATCTCCAGGGAGCCGCCGCCGATGTCGAGGACGAGGATCTTGCCGGCCGACCAGCCGAACCAGCGGCGCGCGGCGAGGAAGGTGAGCCGGGCCTCCTCGGAGCCGGTCAGGACCTGGAGCTCCACGCCTGTTTCGGCCTGCACGCGTGCGAGGACGTCGTCGGCATTGCTGGCCTCACGCACGGCGGAGGTGGCGAACGGCAGCAGGTCCACCACGCCCTTGTCCTCGGCGGCCTGGAGCGCGTCCTGGATGACGGCGACGAGTTTGTCGACCCCCTCGGGGCCGATGGCTCCGGCGTCGTCGAGGAGTTGGGCGAGCCGCAGCTCGACCTTGTGCGAATGCGCGGGCAGCGGGCGCGCGCCGGGGTGTGCGTCCACCACCAGCAGATGCACCGTGTTCGATCCCACGTCGAGGACACCGAGTCTCATGGACGGAACGCTACTGCCCGCCGCGCCCGCATCCGTCCCCGGAGCGGTGCCGGAAGGGGCTCCGGGCGACTTACCCTGGACGCGTGCCAAAGACGAAAAAGGCAAAGGCCGACAAGTCGGCAACGTCAGCCCTCTCCGCGACGTCCACGAAGTCCCCGAAGTCCGTGAAACCTCCGAAGTCGGTGGTGGTGGGCGACGAGAAGGGGCTCGACTTCGCGCGCGCGTGGGTGGAGTTCCCTGATCCGGCGGACGACGAGCAGGTCTTCCGCTGTGATCTGACCTGGCTGACCTCGCGCTGGAACTGCGTCTTCGGAAGCGGCTGCCAGGGCATCCAGGCCGGCCGCGCGGACGACGGTTGCTGCACGCTGGGCGCCCATTTCTCCGACGAGGACGACGAGAAGCGCGTCGCCGGATTTGTGGCGCGGCTCACGCCCGACATCTGGCAGCACCACGACATCGGCACCGAGTCCGGCTGGACCTCGGAAGACGAGGAGGGCTCGCGGCAGACCCGGCCGTACCAGGGGTCCTGCATCTTCCAGAACCGGCCCGGGTTCGCGGGCGGCGCGGGCTGCTCGCTGCACATCCTGGCGCTGCGGGAGGGCCTGGAGCCGCTGGAGACCAAGCCGGACGTCTGCTGGCAGCTTCCGGTGCGGCGGACGTACGACTGGATCGACCGGCCCGACGACACGCGCGTGCTCCAGGTGTCGATCGGTGAGTACGACCGGCGCGGCTGGGGTCCGGGCGGCCACGACCTGCACTGGTGGTGCACGTCGGCGACCTCGGCGCACGGCGCGGGGGATCCGGTGTACGTCTCGTACCGGCCGGAGCTGATCGAGCTGATGGGCAAGGCGGGGTACGACCGGCTGGTCGAGCTCTGTGAGGAGCGGCTGGCGTCGCAGTTGCCGCTGCTGGCTCCGCATCCGGCTGATCCGGTGCGCTGAATCCGGTGCCCTGAACCCGGTCCGCCGTATCCCCTCCGCTGATCCCGTCTCCGCCGGCGCGGTGGGCTCAGGAGGCCGGCGCCTGGGGCGGGGCCCCGCTGTCGACGGGCGGTGACGAGCCTCCGGGGTCGGCGGGGGTCGAGGTCACGGAGGCCGTCGGGGTGGGGGTCGGCGTGGGCTCCGGGTCCGGCGACGAGGACGGTGGCGGGTCGCTGGGAGGCGGCGTCGCGGGCGCCGAGGTCGTCGGGTCGGGGTCCGGGGCCGGCGGGCTCGGGCGGGGCGGGCCGGGGGCCGGGGAGTTCGCCGGGATCGGGTCCGGGGGTGTGGGCGCGGTGCCGTACCCCTCGATGGAGACGACGGCTGCCGCCGGTGCGATGGACACGCGCGCGCTCCAGTGACCGGCCGGCTCGCGCAGCGGATCGACGTACACCTTGATCGTGAACGACTCGCCGGACCGCAGCGTTCCCGACGACCGGCTCGGATACAGCCAGGACGCCCCGGTGGACGCCGTCCAGCGCACCGGTGTGTGCCCGGACGCGGTGAGGGTGATGAGTGTGGTGTCGCCGTCGCTGGAGGCCTCCACGGTGAGCAGGCCCGGGCTCTCCTTCGCGCCGGGGACCGCGCTGACGACCTCCACGGAGACGTCCGGTGAGCCGTGGTCCTTCCTGACGAGGCCGCTGGCGGGTCCACTGCCGACGTTGCCCGCGTTGCCCGCGTTCTCGTAGCCGCCGCCCGCGGTCTCACCGTCGAGGATGTCGTGGCGCTGTGCCTCGCTCGCGGTGGCCGACCGGTCCGCCGGGCCGCCCTCGCCGCTCGTCGGCGCCCCGCGGTAGGCCGCCCACAGGGCGAGCACCGGAGCGGCGACGACAGTGGCGACGACCGTGGTCGTGACGGCACGCGCGCGGAGCCGGTCCCTTCGGGCGGCGCGGTCCTTGGGGTCCATCGGGAAGCCGCGCCGGTCGAAGCGCGGCGCCGCGGCCCGCGCGCGCGGGAGGTGCGCCATGGCGAGGTGCAGGGCCGCGCGGGGCGCCTCCAGGACGGGCAGTTCGGCAGGCGGGACGCTGGTGCCGGGCCAGGTGCCGGGGACGGCCCGCTCGGCGGTACGGCGACACCGCGGACAGTCGTCGACATGCCGGACCAGCTCGCGGCGCAGTGCCGTGCTGAGCACCAGCTGGTCGTCGCCGGTGAGACGGGAGACGCTCGGACAGGTACCGGTCTCGACGACGGCGAGGGCCGCGCGGGTGCGTTCGACCTCGCAGGCGGCGGAGGCGAGCAGTTCGCGGGCGGCGACGGCCTCCAGGCCCAGGACGGCGGCGACCTCGTGGGCGGCGAGCTTGTGGCGGACGGCCAGTTCGAGTGCCTCGCGCTGTTCGGGGGTGGTGCCGGCGGCCTCCGGCCAGGCCAGCTGGGCCAGTTCACGGCGGTGCGCCTCCTGGGCCTCCTCGGAGACGGGGACGGCGGCGTCGGGGGCGGCCTGGGACGCGGCGGTGGACGGCTGCCGTTTTCCGCGCCGCCCCGCCGCGTGGGTGCTCTGACGTTTCTGCTTGGCCTCGGCCAGCTTGCGCAGACAGGCCCAGCGGGCCAGGGCGTACAGCCAGGCCCTGCGGTCACCGCCGGACTCCGCAACACGCGGCCCGCGCGGGCTGCGGCGCTCCGCGAGCGCGAGGACGTCACCGAGGGCGGCGGTGGCCGTGTCGTGGTCGCACAGGACGGACAGGCAGTAGGTGAACAGGCCGTCCAGATACGGCTCGTAGCGCGCGGGCGGACGCTCGACCAGAGTGCGCCCCGCCGCCCGGTCGCGCGCCTCACGGTGCGACCGGTGCGCGCCGGGGCTGCGGGTCGGGGTGTCCGGACTACTGCTCATCACCCGTGCGACCGTAGGCGCCTTACGACGACCCCTTCTGCCACCTTGAGCACTTTTAATCCGTACGGGTGAAACGATCCCTCAATAGGGGACAGGAACCCCGGATTCCGTGGCCTGTTATCGACCTGACATGGCTGATTGACATCGGATGCGCGGCTTCGGACACCGGTCGCCGAGGGTGATGTCAGTGGTTCCGGTTACGGTTCGTCCCATGGTTGCCCGTACGAAGACCGCGAAGGACCGGCCGTCCTACCGCTGCACCGAGTGCGGCTGGCAGACGGTCAAGTGGCTCGGCCGCTGCGGCGAGTGCCAGGCGTGGGGCACGGTCGAGGAGTACGGCGCGCCCGCCGTCCGTACGACGGCACCCGGCCGCGTCACCACCTCCGCGGTCCCCATCGGCCAGGTCGACGTCCGCCAGGCCACCGCCCGCAGCACCGGCGTGCCCGAACTGGACCGCGTGCTGGGCGGCGGACTGGTCCCGGGTGCCGTGGTCCTGGTGGCCGGTGAACCGGGTGTGGGCAAGTCGACGCTCCTGCTGGACGTGGCGGCGAAGTCGGCGAGCGACGAGCACCGCACGCTCTACATCACGGGCGAGGAGTCCGCGAGCCAGGTCCGGCTGCGCGCCGACCGCATCAAGGCGATCGACGACCACCTGTATCTGGCCGCGGAGACTGACCTCGCGGCGGTGCTGGGCCATCTGGACGCCGTGAAACCGTCCCTCCTGATCCTCGACTCCGTCCAGACGGTGGCCTCGCCGGAGATCGACGGCGCGGCGGGCGGCATGGCGCAGGTCCGCGAGGTCGCCGGGGCGCTGATCCGCGCCTCCAAGGAGCGCGGCATGTCGACGCTCCTGGTGGGCCATGTCACCAAGGACGGCGCGATCGCCGGCCCGCGTCTCCTGGAACACCTGGTGGACGTGGTCCTGTCCTTCGAGGGCGACCGGCACGCCCGCCTCCGGCTCGTCCGGGGCGTCAAGAACCGCTACGGCACGACGGACGAGGTCGGCTGCTTCGAACTGCACGACGAGGGCATCACCGGTCTCGCCGACCCGAGCGGCCTGTTCCTGACCCGGCGCGCCGAGCCGGTTCCGGGCACCTGCCTGACCGTCACCCTGGAGGGCCGCCGCCCGCTCGTCGTCGAGGTCCAGGCGCTGACTGTCGACTCGCAGATCCCCTCCCCCAGGCGCACGACGTCGGGCCTGGAGACGTCCCGGGTCTCGATGATGCTCGCGGTTCTCGAACAACGGGGCAGGATCAGCGCGCTCGGAAAGCGGGACATCTATTCGGCGACGGTCGGCGGGGTGAAGCTCGCCGAGCCGTCCGCGGACCTCGCGATCGCCCTCGCGCTGGCCTCCGCCGCGAGCGACACCCCGCTGCCCAAGAACCTGGTCGCGATCGGCGAAGTGGGCCTCGCGGGCGAGGTCAGACGGGTGACGGGGGTCCAGCGCCGGCTGTCCGAAGCACACCGTCTGGGCTTCACCCACGCCCTCGTTCCCTCGGACCCCGGCAAGGTCCCCGCCGGTATGAAGGTCCTCGAAGTCGCCGACATGGGGGAGGCGCTCCGGGTGCTTCCGAGGTCGCGTAGGCGAGAGGCCCCACGGGACGACGAAGACCGCCGGTAGACTTTGCCCAGGTCTCGCCCGTCCGTACGAACAACGTGTGCGAACGGGAGCGCCTAAGAACCTGCGACCGGAGGAGTGCAGTGGCAGCCAACGACCGGGCAGCAGCTCCCGGAAAGTCCGGTGGGAGCTCCGGCGCCGATGGCCTGATGCGCGCCTCACTGAGCGCCGTGGCACCTGGCACGGCGCTGCGCGACGGGCTTGAGCGGATTCTCCGCGGCAACACCGGCGGACTCATCGTGCTCGGCTCCGACAAGACCGTCGAGGCGATGTGCACGGGCGGTTTCGTCCTGGACGTCGAGTTCTCGGCGACCCGGCTGCGCGAGCTGTGCAAGCTCGACGGCGGCATCGTGGTCTCCTCGGACCTGTCCAAGATCCTGCGGGCCGGCGTACAGCTGGTCCCCGACCCGACCATCCCCACCGAGGAGACGGGCACCCGGCACCGCACCGCCGACCGTGTGTCGAAGCAGGTGGGCTTCTCGGTGGTCTCCGTCTCCCAGTCCATGAGACTCATCGCGCTGTACGTGGACGGCCAGCGCCGTGTCCTGGAGGACTCGGCCGCGATCCTGTCCCGCGCGAACCAGGCCCTGGCGACCCTGGAGCGCTACAAGCTCCGCCTCGACGAGGTCGCGGGCACGCTCTCCGCGCTGGAGATCGAGGACCTGGTGACGGTCCGGGACGTCTCGGCGGTGGTGCAGCGGCTGGAGATGGTCCGTCTCATCGCGGCGGAGATCGCCGGGTACGTACTCGAGTTGGGCACCGACGGTCGCCTTCTGACTCTCCAGCTGGACGAGTTGATCGCGGGCGTGGAGCCGGAACGCGAGCTGGTGGTCCGGGACTACGTCCCCGAGCCGACCGCCAAACGCTCCCGCACGGTCGACGAGGCGCTCGCCGAACTCGACGCGCTCAGCCACGCCGAACTGCTCGAACTCTCCACGGTGGCCAAGGCCCTGGGCTACACCGGCTCACCGGAGACCCTCGACTCGGCGGTCTCTCCCCGCGGCTTCCGACTCCTGGCGAAGGTGCCGCGGCTGCCCGGCGCGATCATCGACCGCCTGGTGGAACACTTCGGCGGCCTGCAGAAGCTGCTGGCGGCGAGCGTCGACGACCTCCAGACGGTGGACGGCGTCGGCGAGGCGAGGGCGCGCAGCGTACGGGAGGGGCTGTCCAGGCTGGCGGAGTCGTCGATCCTGGAGCGGTACGTGTAACTACCGCCCAGCCCTGGTGACTCCCGCTCAGTCCTTGCCCAGTACGAAGGATGTCTGGGCCTTCGGGAAGCCCGGAGCCTGTGCCTCCACGAGGTAGGTGTCGGCCGTCGCCGAACCCGCCTTCGGGGTGGCGCACTCGGGGGCGGACACCTTGCGGTCCCACTCGAAGGTGTACGTGATGCTGTCGCCGCCGGAGACGCGGAACAGCAGACCCGCCGTGTTCTTGGGGCAGTCGGCCGAGGACCAGATGTCGTCGTCGCTGCTCGTCTGCGTGATCGTCACGACGGCCGTCTTCGGACCGAGGTCGATCTTGCAGTCGTTGGCGGAGGAGTTCCTGGCGACCAGCTGGAAGGTGGGCGTCTCGTCGGGCGCGTAGGTGTTCTGGACACTGCGCAGGCTCAACTGGACGACACCGGCGGTGCAGTTGGGCAGGGTGGAACCGGCCGGAAGGGTATCTCCGCTGCCTACGCTGCCGTTGACGCCGTCGTCGGTGCCGGCGGAACCACCACCTGTACCGGCGGAACCGCTGCCACCGCCGGACGCGCCGGCACCACCAGAGCCACCGGAACCGCCCGAGCTCCCGGAGCCGCCCGAGCCGGAACCCGAGTCCGAGCCGCCGGTGTCCGTACTCCCAGAGCTCCCCGACTCGTCGCGCCCGCCCGGGGCTTGACTGATCGCGGGCCCCGAACCGGACGGTCCCGGGGTGATCGTCTGCACGGGATCCTTGCCGTTGGCGCCGTCCGTACCGTTTTTGCCGCCTCCGCCGCCGGAGGCGACGATCCAGATGACCACCAGCATCAACAGGGCGAGCACGGACAGCAGAACGGCCCTCCGTCGCCAGTAGATGGAGGAGGGAAGCGGCCCGACCGGATTGCGCATAGATCCCACGGCGCAAACTGTACGAGAGATCGGACAGTTCACTCGCCCCACCCGCCGCCGTGCGCCAACTTTTCCGGATCATCATCCCGGCGACAGGGGTGGGTGACATGGGTGAACTGGTGCCGGAGGGGGAGCAGTTCATGCGCCGGCCCCCACCCTCGGCCCGTCCGGCGTCCCCAGCGGCACCTCTTCAGGGCAGGCCCGCACCTTCAGCCCGTCCGGCGCAGGCCGCGTTTCCCACCCACCCGCCCGTTCACCGCTTCTGTCCAGCCCAGGCCGCACCCTCAGCCCGTCCGGCGTTTGAGGACAAGGCCCCTTCAGGGCCGAAGGGGGGTCTGGGGGCACAGCCCCCAGGAACGGGATGGGACGGGTAGGGGCGGCGGGGGCGAAACAACCCGGCCGTACCGCACCGCATCGCACACCCCCGCACCCCCACATGGCAGGATCGGACCCGCCATGACTGCGCCCACGAAACCCCCGCACCGCGACGCCGACACCACACCCCTCCCCACCCCCATCGCCGACGGCACCCCCCTCCACTCCCCCGTCATCGACTGGTTCGACGAACACGCCCGCGACCTCCCCTGGCGGCGCCCGGACGCCGGCCCCTGGGGGGTGATGGTCAGCGAGTTCATGCTGCAGCAGACCCCCGTAGGCCGCGTACTGCCCGTCTACGAGCAGTGGCTCGCCCGCTGGCCCCGCCCCGCCGACCTCGCCGCCGCCCCCTCCGGCGAGGCCGTCCGCGCCTGGGGCAGGCTCGGCTACCCCCGCCGCGCCCTGCGCCTGCACGGCGCCGCCGTCGCCATAACGGAACGCCACGGTGGCGACGTACCCACCGACCACACCCAGCTGCTCGCCCTGCCCGGCATCGGCGAGTACACCGCCGCGGCCGTCGCCTCCTTCGCCTACGGCCAGCGGCACGCCGTACTGGACACGAACGTCCGCCGGGTCTTCGCCCGTGCCGTCACCGGCGTCCAGTACCCCCCGAACGCCACGACCGCCGCCGAACGCAAGCTGGCCCGCGCCCTGTTGCCGGACGACGAGCCGGTGGCCGCCCGCTGGGCCGCGGCCTCCATGGAGCTGGGGGCACTCGTCTGCACGGCCAGGAACGAGACCTGCCACCGCTGTCCGATCGCCGGCCTGTGCGCCTGGCGGCTCGCCGGGAAGCCCGAGCACGAGGGCCCTGCGCGCCGCGGTCAGACGTACGCGGGCACGGACCGCCAGGTACGCGGCAAGCTGCTCGCCGTACTCCGCGAAGCCCACACCCCCGTACCGCAGGCCGCGCTCGACAGCGTGTGGCACGAGCCGGTCCAGCGCGCGCGGGCCCTCGACGGCCTCGTCTCCGACGGTCTGGTCGAGCCCCTGCCGGGTGGCCTGTACCGGCTGCCGCACAGCTGAGACAGTCCGGCCGCCCTGCACAGCCGAGTCACAAGCCCGGCCTCCTGTAACGACCCGATGCCGCTGTCCCGACACACCCACCCAGCCCCCAAATCGCCCCAAACAACCACCAATTACCCTGCCCGCTTACCCCTTCCCTATTTCCGTTACACAACCGACGGACAGCCGAGCGCTCCCCGAAGGCTGACTCGGACACCCCCGTGACAACAGCTCCGTAGCTTCATCCCTGTACGGACCACAGGGCAGTGAAGGCCGACCGGCAGGGCGGGTCGGAAACGGGGACGGAGGCGGTCGGGATGGCGCAGCAGGGCGAGGTGCTCGAGTTCGAGGAGTACGTCCGCACACGGCAGGACGCGCTGTTGCGCAGCGCCCGTCGACTGGTCCCGGACCCTGTCGACGCGCAGGACCTGCTGCAGACGGCGCTCGTGCGGACGTACGGCCGCTGGGACGGCATAGCGGACAAGCGGCTCGCGGACGCCTACCTCCGCCGGGTGATGATCAACACCCGGACCGAGTGGTGGCGGGCGCGCAAGCTGGAGGAAGTCCCCACCGAGCAGCTCCCGGACGCGTGTGTCGACGACTCCACCGAGCAGCACGCGGACCGCGCGCTTCTCATGGATGTCATGAAGGTTCTCGCTCCCAAGCAGCGCAGTGTCGTCGTGCTGCGACACTGGGAGCAGATGTCCACGGAGGAGACGGCCGCCGCCCTCGGCATGTCGGCCGGAACGGTCAAGAGCACGCTGCACCGGGCGCTCGCCCGGCTCCGGGAGGAGCTGGAGGCCCGCGATCTGGACGCACGCGCTCTGGAGCATGAGGAGCGGGAGCGTTGCGCGGCCTAGGCACAGGGGCGACCGGTCCCGGGGTCCCACGGGCGGGGACAGGAACAGGGGCAGGGACACGGCCACAAGCGACCGATCCGGGCGCCGCCCCACCCCCTGGCCAGGATCAGGGCCAGGGTCGGGGTCAGGATCAGGGCCGGAGTCCGGGTCCTGGCCGCGCCGGTGCGGGCGCCCAGGGGTGGCAGGGTCATGGTGCGGGGCTGCTCATGGGGCCGGCGTTGTCCGCCCCCGCGCGGCGGGCCTTTCAGGCGGTGATCACGGCGACGGCCGTGCTCGCCGCCCTCGCCCTTTTCGCCTCCGCCTGCGCCACCGGCGGCACCGGAGCCCGTGACGAGGGCCCGGCGGGCGCCGACGCCGTCGCGGGCAAGCTGAACCCCACCCCCATGGCCTCCGCGTACGCCACTCCGGACGACGTGGACGCCGTCAAACTCGTCGAGGACGATCCGGGGGTCGCGGCCTCGGTCAAGCGCGCACTGAAGCCGTGCGTGGGGGACGAGTACCCGGTCGACGTTTCGTACGGGGACCTGACCGACGGAGCCGCCGACGACGTCGTCGTCAACGTCATGACCTGCAGCGATGCCGTCGGTGTCGGTTCCTACGTGTACCGCGAGGCGGGTGACGGGTACCGGAACGTCTTCAGGGCCGAGGAGTCCCCGGTGTACGCGGAGATAGACCGCGGCGACCTGGTGGTCACCAAGCAGGTCTACAAGAAGGACGACCCGGTGACGAGCCCGTCGGGCGAGAATGTGATCACCTATCGCTGGACGGCCGGCCGCTTCGCCCTGGAGTACCGCACGCACAACGAGTACAGCGGCGCGGTCGACGGCGACGCACCGACGACGGCCCCGAACTGACCCGCCCCACCAACCAGCACCACCAGCGCCCGCACCCGCTGGACCAAGCTGTACCGCCGCCACACACAAGACGAGAACTGAGAGCACCCGGGATGGCAGACCAGACCCACGTCCTCTTCGTCGAGGACGACGACGTCATCCGCGAGGCCACCCAACTCGCCCTGGAGCGGGACGGTTTCGCGGTCACGGCGATGCCCGACGGGCTGTCGGGCCTGGAGGCGTTCCGCGCGGACCGCCCCGACATCGCCCTCCTGGACGTCATGGTGCCGGGCCTCGACGGGGTCAGCCTGTGCCGCCGTATCCGCGACGAGTCCACCGTGCCGGTGATCATGCTGTCGGCGCGCGCCGACTCGATCGACGTGGTCCTGGGCCTGGAGGCGGGCGCCGACGACTACGTCACGAAGCCCTTCGACGGTGCTGTCCTGGTCGCTCGGATCCGCGCGGTCCTGCGTCGTTTCGGTCATGCGAGCGGCCCGAACGCGACGCCCCCGGAGGGCAGCTCGCCCGTGACCGGCGGGGTGCTGGTCTTCGGTGACCTGGAGATCGACACCGAGGGCATGGAGGTCCTCAAGGAGGGCCGGCCGGTGGCCCTGACGCCGACCGAGATGCGGCTGCTGCTGGAGTTCTCGTCCGCGCCGGGCACGGTCCTCTCCCGCGACAAACTCCTCGAACGCGTGTGGGACTACGGCTGGGGCGGTGACACCCGCGTCGTCGACGTCCATGTGCAGCGCCTCCGTACGAAGATCGGCCAGGACCGGATCGAGACGGTCCGCGGCTTCGGCTACAAGTTGAAGGCCTGAGCCGCCCCATGCGCTCCTTCGGACTCACTCGGTTCACGGGCATCCACACCGGGCTCAGATGGAAGCTGAGTGCCGCCATCACGCTGGTCGGCGCGCTCGTGGCGGTCACGCTCAGCCTGGTCGTGCACAACGCGGCCCGGGTGTCGATGCTGGACAGCGCGCGCGACCTCGCGGACGAACGCGTCCTGATCGGGCAGAGCAACTACAACCTGTCGGGGCGGCCCAACTTCCCCGGCATCAAGGTCGACGACCCGAACCTGCCCGAGGAACTGCGGGAGAAGGCCGCGCAGGGCCGCCGGGCGACCTATGTGACCGACCGGCCGGACGGGGTGCCGGACATCTGGGCGGCCGTACCGCTCAAGGACGGCCACATCATGTCGCTGCACACCGGGTTCACCGACCGCAGTACGGACATCATGGCCGACCTCGACCAGGCGCTGATCATCGGCTCGATCGCCGTCGTCCTCGGCGGCAGCGCGCTGGGGGTGCTCATCGGCGCCCAGTTGTCGCGCCGGCTGCGCAAGGCGGCGGCCGCCGCGAACCAGGTCGCCAGGGGCGAGACGGACGTACGGGTGCGGGACGCCATCGGCGGTGTCGTGCGCGACGAGACGGACGACCTCGCGCGGGCGGTGGACGCGATGGCGGACACCCTGCAGCAGCGGCTGGAGGCGGAACGGCGGGTCACCGCCGACATCGCGCACGAGCTGCGTACGCCGGTGACGGGTCTGCTGACGGCGGCCGAACTCCTGCCGCCCGGGCGCCCGACGGAGCTGGTCCTGGACCGGGCGCAGGCCATGCGCACGCTGGTCGAGGACGTCCTGGAGGTGGCCCGTCTCGACGGCGCGTCGGAGCGGGCCGAGCTGCAGGACATCATGCTGGGCGAGTTCGTGGCCCGCCGGGTGCTCGCGAAGGACCCGGAGATCGCCGTGCACGTGGTGCACGAGTCGGAGGTCACGACCGATCCGCGTCGGCTGGAGCGCGTGCTGTTCAACTTGCTGGCCAACGCGGCACGGCACGGCAAGGCGCCCATAGAGGTCTCCGTCGAGGGCCGGGTCATCCGCGTACGCGACCATGGCGCCGGGTTCCCCGAGGACCTGCTGGCGGACGGCCCGAGCCGCTTCCGTACGGGGAGCAGTGACCGTTCGGGACACGGCCACGGTCTGGGCCTCACCATCGCCGCAGGCCAGGCCCGAGTCCTGGGCGCCCGCCTGACGTTCCGCAACATACGCCCACCGGGCGCCCCGGACGACGTCCCCGCAGAGGGCGCGGTAGCAGTCCTGTGGCTCCCGGAACACGCCCCGACGAACACGGGCAGCTACCCGATGATGCCGCGCACGAAAAGCTGAGGGGCCTCTCCGAGGGGTACGTCTGTCTCCCCAGGCCGCGTGTTTCCCACCCACCCACCCGTTCACCGCATCTGTCCAGCGCGGGCCGGGGAGTTCTGGCCGGGCCGGGCCCGGGGACCGAGGGCGAGGTTGGTTCAGCGCAGGCCGCGTGTCCCACCCGTTCACCGCATCTCACCAGCGCGGGCGGCCCTCTCAGCGCAGGCCCGCACATCCAGCCCGCCCGGCGCCTTCTCAGCGCAGGCCCGCACATCCAGCCCGCCCGGCGCCTTCTCAGCGCCGGCCCGCACATCCAGCCCGCCCGGCGCCTTCTCAGCGCCGGCCCGCATCTCCAGCCCGTCCGGCGATTGAGGACAAGGCCCGTTCAGGGCCGGAGCGGGGGTCTGGGGGCGCAGCCCCCAGGAGGAGCAGGACACCCCGGGGCGCAGGGACACCCCGGGGACCTTCAACACCTCTCAAAAGCACCCGCAGCCATCAAACCGCCTCAACCACAGCCCCACCCTTGACCGCAGCCGCGGCACCCGCACCCTTCTCCGGCCCCGCCCCCTTCAGCGGAACCTCCTTCACGAACACCGCCGCCACCAGCACCACGACCGCCGCCACAGCCCCCACCAGGAACGCCGAGTGCGTCCCCGAGGACACCGCGTACTGGTACGCCTCCCGCGCCGCCGCCGGCAACTTCGCCAGGCTCGCCGCATCAAGCTGCGCCGACGACTCGGTCACTTTGGACCCCAGCGCCCCGGCCCGCTCGCTCATCACGTCCTGCACCCGGCTGTTGAACAGCGCCCCCATGATCGCGACCCCGAACGAGGACCCGAGCGTACGGAACAGCGTGGTCGTGGAGGACGCCACGCCCATGTCCTTCATCTCGACGCTGTTCTGCGCGACCAGCATGGTGATCTGCATCAGACAGCCGAGGCCCGCCCCCACCACCGCCATGTACACACCGGACGTCACCCGCGAGGTCTCCGTGTCCATCTGCGCGAGCAGGTACAGCCCGACACTCAGCAGCACACCACCGGCCAGCGGGAACACCTTGTACTTGCCGCTGCCCGTCGTCACCCGCCCCGCGACCATGGACACGACCATCATCGCCGCGAGCATCGGAAGGAGCAGCAGCCCGGAGTTGGTCGCGGACGCGCCCTGTACGGCCTGCTGGTACAGCGGCAGGAACAGCACGGCGCCGAACATCGCGAACCCGGTGATGAAGCCGATGATCGACATCAGCGTGAAGTTGCGGTTGCGGAAGATGTGGAGCGGAATGATCGGCTCGGCGGCCTTCGTCTGCCAGAACACGAACCCGACGAGCGAGGCGACACCGATCCCGATGAGCTCCATGATCATGGCGGAGCCCCACGCGTACTCCGAACCGCCCCAGGTGGTGACGAGCACGATCGAGGTGATGCCGACGGTCAGCAGCGCGACGCCCGGATAGTCGATCCGCGTCTTCGCCCGCTTCTTCGGCAGGTGCAGCACAGCGCTGATGGCGGCGAGCGCCACGACACCCAGCGGCAGGTTGATGTAGAACGACCAGCGCCAGCCCAGGTGGTCCGTGAGCGCGCCGCCGACCAGCGGTCCGCCGATCATGGCGAGCGCCATCACGCCGGCCATCATGCCCTGGTACTTGCCACGCTCACGCGGCGGAATGAGGTCCCCGATGATCGCCATGACGCCGACCATCAGGCCGCCCGCACCGAGCCCCTGCACGGCGCGGAAGCCGATCAGCTGTCCCATGTCCTGGGCCATACCGCTGAGCGCCGACCCGATCAGGAAGAGCACGATCGAGCTCATGAAGACGCCCTTGCGCCCGTACATGTCGCCGAGCTTGCCCCAGATGGGGGTGGAGGCGGCGGTGGCGAGCGTGTAGGCGGTCACGACCCACGCCAGGTGCTCGAGCCCGCCCAGTTCACCGACGATCGTCGGCATCGCGGTGCCGATGATCATGTTGTCCAGCATCGCGAGCATCATCGCGATCATGAGCGCGAGCAGTACCACCCGCACACTTCGCGGCTGCTTGCCCGACCCATGCCCCTCAACCTGGCCAGCCTGCTCAACCTGGCCAGCCTGCGCGGCATCCTCAGCATGCTCACCCTGCCCGGTCTGTTCGTCCACAACCGCTCGTTTGTCCGCCATCGTCTCCGACCCAATCCCCCACGAACTCCCACTTACTTGCCGACCGGCAAGTTGGCTACACTGGGGAAGCTAGACCCCTAACTAGCCGGGCGTCAAGTAAGTTTTCTCCCAAGGGCACTCCGAGGACACTCCCGAGGGCCTTCAGAAGCAGAAGCCGGAGTACGGGCATGGACCGCACCAAGCAGCGCCGTCGCGGGGACACCCGCCAGCGCATCCAGGACGTGGCGCTCGAACTCTTCGCCGAACAGGGCTACGAGAAGACCTCGCTACGTGAGATCGCCGAGCGCCTCGACGTCACGAAGGCGGCGCTCTACTACCACTTCAAGACCAAGGAAGAGATTATCGTCAGCCTGTTCGAGGATCTGACGAAGCCGATCGAGGAACTGATCGAGTGGGGCCGCCAGCAGCCCCACACCCTCGCCATGAAGCAGGAGATCGTACGCCGCTACAGCGAGGCCCTCACTGCAGCGGCCCCCCTCTTCCGCTTCATGCAGGAGAACCAGGCGACGGTACGGGACCTGAGCATCGGCGACATGTTCAAGTCCCGGATGCTCGGTATGCGGGAGATCATCATCGACCCGGAGGCCCCCCTGGTCGACCAGGTCCGCTGCATCAGCGCGATGTTCACGCTGCACGCCGGGATGTTCGTACTCCAGGACCTCGCGGGCGACGCCGACGCGAAGCGCGAGGCGGTCCTGGAGGTCGCGATCGGCCTGGTGACCCAGGCTCACGAGGGCGCGGCACAACTTTCGTAACCGCACGACCCGCTGGACAGCCGCGCTGCCCCACGCGTCAGACAGTCACGCCCTTGCCGCGCAGAAACGCGACGGGGTCGATGGCGGACCCGTAGTTCGCGGTCGTACGGATCTCGAAGTGCAGGTGCGGCCCGCTGGAGTTGCCCGTGTTGCCGGACAGGGCGATGCGCTGCCCGGTGGCCACGACCTGGCCGACCTTCACGTTGATCCGCGAGAGATGGGCGTACTGCGAGTAGGTCCCGTTGCCGTGCTTGATGACGACGGCGTTGCCGTACGCCGGTCCGTCACCGGCGCCGTTGCCGCCGGCCTTGACGACCGTGCCGCCGTGCGCAGCGACGACCTTGGTACCGCTCGGCACGGCGAAGTCCTGGCCGGAGTGGGTGGACGACCACATGGTGCCGGCCTGGTTGAAGCTGGCGCTGAGCTTGTACTTCTTCACCGGGTCCACCCAGGAGGCGGCCTTCTTGGCGGCGACCTGAACCTGGACGGCACCGGTCGAGGCGGTCACACCGGTCCCGGCGGCAGCCGCGACCCCGGCAGCTCCCAGGACGACCGAGGCCCCGAGCCCGGCGGCCAGGACCGAGACGCGGGAGACGCGGGAGACACGAGCCGTACGGGACTCACGGGACGGGGTGGTGGCGCGCTGGAACATCGAGACCTCATGGGGACGGGGACAGAAAAGCCACCCGGCACGAGCGATCCCGCCGGATGGGCAATCCCTTGGTAACCCGGAGGCCCGCCTGTCCCCAAACCCCCCATCTACGACACAAGGTCGTAGACACTCTCAAACTTACCTACTTCTTGACATAGCAACCGGCGCCGTCACACCGCACAAACCACCGTCCACCCGCACCCCCTTCCCCCACTAATTACGTTAGTAACGGACATTTCGCCTGTGCATCATGTCACCGGCCCGCAAGATCCATGAGCGCCCGAATAAACCCGCTCCGGCTACTGGCACCTCGCCGCTACCCGTGAGTAATGTGCCCTTCTCGTCAGCGCCACTCACCCCCGCAAGCATGCCTCTGACAGGTGCATGCCCGGGCACCGCACTGCCCTACGTGAGAGGACCCCATCCCGATGACAACAGGCTCCTGGACGCCCTGGACCCGCCGTATCGGTCTGACCGCTGCCGCCGCGGTCGCCGCGGTGACACTGGCCGGCCCCGGCACCGCCGAGGCCGCCACCACCGCGACCTCCACCACGACCGCGTCGGCAGCCGCTGCCGAGGACGTCAGCTACGCCACCTGGCAACAGGACTGCCAAGCCGTGATGGACCAGGCGCTGCCCTATCTGAAGCAGCGCATAGCCGCCGCCTCCACGAGTGAGAAGCCGGCGATCGTCTTCGACATCGACAACACCACCCTGGAGACCGACTTCGGCTTCAGCTACCCGTCCCCGGCCAACGCTCCCGTGCTGAAGGTGGCCCAGTACGCCCAGGACCACGGCGTAGCCCTCTTCTTCGTCACCGCGCGCCCGGACATCATCAAGCCGTTCACGCAGTACAACCTCACGCACGTCGGCTACGACGTGACCGGGCTCTACGTCCGTAATCTGATCGACCTCTTCAAGAACGTGGCCGACTACAAGACCGCGCAGCGCGTCGACATCGAGTCCAAGGGCTACACGATCATCGCCAACATCGGGAACAGTGCCACCGACCTGTCGGGCGGCCACGCGGAGAAGACGTACAAGCTGCCTGACTACGACGGCCAGCTGTCGTAGGTCGCTCACCAGGGCATGCGAGAGGGGCCGGTGCTGGAAGCACCGGCCCCTCTTCTTCGGCTCAACCCCGGAGGGTCACGCCTCCTTGCTCAGGTTCGGTCCGGCACCGCCGGCCGCCTGCTCGATCGGCGGGACGTCGGGCAGCGCCGACTTCTCCTCACCCCGGAAGGTGAAGGTCGCGGTCTCACCCTCGCCCTCCGTGTCGACGACCACGATGTGACCGGGGCGCAGCTCACCGAAGAGGATCTTCTCGGAGAGCGTGTCCTCGATCTCGCGCTGGATCGTGCGACGCAGCGGGCGGGCGCCCATGACGGGGTCGTAACCCTTCTTGGACAGCAGCTCCTTGGCGGCCTGGGAGAGCTCGATGCCCATGTCCCGGTCCTTGAGGCGCTCGTCCACCTTGCCGACCATCAGGTCGACGATCTCGAGGATGTCGGCCTGCGTGAGCTGCGGGAAGACGACGACGTCGTCGACGCGGTTGAGGAACTCGGGGCGGAAGTGCTGCTTGAGCTCGTCCGAGACCTTGTTCTTCATGCGCTCGTAGTTGGACTTCTTGTCACCGGAGGCCGCGAAGCCCAGGTTGAAGCCCTTCGAGATGTCCCGCGTGCCGAGGTTGGTCGTCATGATGATGACCGTGTTCTTGAAGTCCACGACCCGGCCCTGGGAGTCGGTCAGCCGACCGTCCTCCAGGATCTGCAGCAGCGAGTTGAAGATGTCCGGGTGGGCCTTCTCGACCTCGTCGAAGAGGACGACGGAGAACGGCTTGCGGCGGACCTTCTCGGTCAGCTGGCCGCCCTCTTCGTAACCCACGTATCCGGGCGGGGAACCGAAGAGACGCGACACCGTGTGCTTCTCGCTGAACTCCGACATGTCGAGGGAGATCAGCGCGTCCTCGTCACCGAAGAGGAACTCGGCCAGGGCCTTGCTCAGCTCGGTCTTACCGACACCGGACGGGCCGGCGAAGATGAACGAACCACCGGGGCGCTTCGGGTCCTTCAGACCGGCACGCGTACGACGGATCGCCTTCGAGAGTGCCTTGACGGCGTCCTTCTGGCCGATGACCCGCTTGTGGAGCTCGTCCTCCATGCGCAGCAGGCGGCTCGACTCCTCCTCGGTCAGCTTGAAGACCGGGATGCCGGTGGCGGTCGCCAGGACCTCGGCGATCAGCTCGCCGTCGACCTCGGCGACGACGTCCATGTCGCCGGCCTTCCACTCCTTCTCCCGCTTGGCCTTCGCGGCGAGGAGCTGCTTCTCCTTGTCACGGAGAGAGGCGGCCTTCTCGAAGTCCTGCGAGTCGATCGCGGACTCCTTGTCGCGGCGCACGCCGGCGATCTTCTCGTCGAACTCGCGCAGGTCCGGCGGTGCGGTCATCCGGCGGATGCGCATCCGGGAACCGGCCTCGTCGATGAGGTCGATCGCCTTGTCGGGCAGGAACCGGTCCGAGATGTACCGGTCGGCGAGCGTCGCCGCCTGCACCAGGGCCTCGTCGGTGATCGAGACGCGGTGATGCGCCTCGTACCGGTCGCGCAGACCCTTGAGGATCTCGATCGTGTGGGGGAGGGAAGGCTCCGCCACCTGGATCGGCTGGAAGCGGCGCTCGAGGGCCGCGTCCTTCTCGAGGTGCTTGCGGTACTCGTCGAGCGTGGTCGCACCGATGGTCTGGAGCTCACCACGGGCCAGCATCGGCTTGAGGATGGAGGCCGCGTCGATGGCTCCCTCGGCGGCACCCGCGCCGACGAGCGTGTGCAGCTCGTCGATGAACAGGATGATGTCGCCTCGGGTGCGGATCTCCTTGAGGACCTTCTTCAGGCGCTCCTCGAAGTCACCGCGGTACCGGGAGCCGGCGACGAGCGCGCCGAGGTCCAGGGTGTAGAGGTGCTTGTCCTTGAGGGTCTCGGGCACTTCGCCCTTGACGATGGCCTGGGCGAGACCCTCGACGACGGCGGTCTTGCCGACGCCGGGCTCACCGATGAGGACCGGGTTGTTCTTCGTACGGCGGGACAGCACCTGCATGACCCGCTCGATCTCCTTCTCGCGCCCGATGACCGGGTCGAGCTTGGATTCGCGGGCCGCCTGGGTGAGGTTCCGGCCGAACTGGTCGAGGACCAGGGACGTCGAGGGGGTGCCCTCGGCAGGACCGCCACTGGCGCCGGCGGTCTCCTTGCCCTGGTAACCGGAGAGCAGCTGGATGACCTGCTGCCGCACCCGGTTGAGGTCTGCGCCCAGCTTGACGAGGACCTGGGCGGCGACGCCCTCGCCCTCGCGGATCAGGCCGAGCAGGATGTGTTCCGTGCCGATGTAGTTGTGGCCCAGTTGAAGGGCCTCGCGGAGCGACAGCTCCAGGACCTTCTTGGCACGGGGGGTGAAGGGGATGTGCCCGGACGGAGCCTGCTGGCCCTGCCCGATGATCTCCTCCACCTGCTGGCGGACCGCCTCGAGCGAAATCCCGAGGCTCTCCAGGGCCTTAGCGGCGACACCCTCACCCTCGTGGATCAGGCCCAGGAGGATGTGCTCGGTGCCGATGTAGTTGTGGTTGAGCATCCGGGCTTCTTCCTGAGCCAGGACGACAACCCGCCGCGCGCGGTCGGTGAACCTCTCGAACATCGTTAATCGCTCCTCAGAGCGGTCAGGCAGTAAGGGGACGCTCCCCTCCCTGTCCTTCCGCAGCTTAGTCCCGCAAGCGGGGACCGCTCATTCCAACTGCCGACACCGGACCGAGAACCAACACAGCCTCCTGACCCCGTACGCCGACATATGCTCCAACCCGATCGTGCGAGACGATGTTCCCGCAGGCCAGGCAGTTACCCTCACTATCAGTACGCCGATGGCGAACGTGAGACGGCCTTTTCTGCGCGTCGCCCCCTCCCACTAGGGATGTCTTACCCGTACGGACTGACACTCCATGCCGGATGCACGGGTTCCCTCCGCTACGGGCGAACAACCTTGCGCCGCCGAACTCCTCTGCGCACCCCCGGAATCGCCACTCTGTGCGCCCACGGGGACACCCAGCGTAACTCGCGGCCTCTCCCGGCGGTTGGCTTTGGCATGGCGCCCACGGTTCCCCTTCCTCGTCGCCCTCTTGATACGGACGACACCACGAGTGATCTCACGCGCGGCACCAGCAGTGACGACACGGGTGATGTCCGCCGTTGGTACGAGAACGAACTGGGGTGGGCGACAGTGCCCGGTTCCGGTGGTGCCGGATGTCCGCTGCTGCTGGCCGTGGGCCCGTCCTTCGACGTGCTGGACGTGCCGGCACAAGCGGGCCTCGCGGCGCTGCGCCACCGGGGGCAGTTGCGGGCGCCGGTCTCCCCGGTGGCCCTGCGGGCGGAGCGGATGCTGCTGCTGGTGGCCCCGGGCAGCGCGGACGAGTTGCCGGGGCTGCTGGACTGGCTGGAGTGGGGCGGGCTCACACCGGAGCTGAAGGCGATCGGCGCGGGCGGCCGTATCGAGGCGCCCCGGCCACCCGGATTCCCCGTGCCACCCGGATTCCCCGTGCCACCCGGGCTTCCCACGCCGCCCGGCCTGCCCGCACTGCCGGGGCTCGCCGAGACGGGCGATTCCCCGGGCCCCGCAAAACCGCAGGGGGCCGCTGTCTGGCTGCGGCCCCCTGAAACAGGATGCGGGACCGTAATCCCGCTGCCGACGATGTCGGCCCTGGGGGGCGTCGGAGGCGCCCCCGATCTCGTACGGCTGGTGGACACGTTGGCGACGCAATGCCATCGCATCCGACTGCGGCGCGCGTGCGCTCAGCCGTTGGCCTTCTCGTAAGCCTCACGAATGGACGCGGGAACACGGCCACGGTCATTGACCTCGTAACCGTTCTCCTTCGCCCAAGCACGGATCTGCGCGGTGTCCTGGCTGCCGCCGGTAGCGACGCGCACCTTTCCACGCCCACCCGAAGCACGGCCTCCGGTACGACGGCCGCCCTTGACGTAGGCATCGAGGAGACCGCGAAGCTTGTCGGCATTGGCAGTCGTGAGGTCGATCTCGTACGTCTTGCCGTCCAACGCGAACGTCACGGTCTCGTCGGCCTCGCCGCCGTCGAGGTCGTCGACAAGAAGGACCTGAACCTTCTGTGCCACCGGATTTCCTTTCATCGATAACTCGGGAGCCGGCCTGCGGCATGCGCCGCCGATTCGCGTCCCCTGTTATATGCAGTACTGCAGTACATCGGAAAGCAAACCGCTTTTGCGTGAAAAACACAAACCCCCGGGAGAGACCGACCGTCCCGCCATGGACCGGAAACGTGCGCGTTTCGGACATAGGGAACCCGGGCAGGGCGGCTCACAGAATTGCCCGATGCCCGATCACAGATGCAGAAGCATCCGGCTGTTGCCCAAGGTGTTCGGTTTCACTCGTTCGAGACCGAGGAACTCCGCGACGCCCTCGTCATAGGAACGCATCAGCTCGGCGTAGACATCGGTGTCAACCGGTGTCTCGCCGATCTCCACGAAGCCGTGCTTCCCGAAGAAGTCCACTTCAAAGGTCAGACAGAAAACGCGACGAACACCGAGCCAGCGGGCGGTCTGCAGCAACTTCTCCAGCAACTGATGCCCGACACCGGAACCTCTGAGGTCGGGGTTCACGGCAAGAGTGCGGACTTCGGCAAGGTCTTCCCACATGACGTGGAGTGCGCCGCAGCCCACGACCTCACCGTTGTCGTCGCGTTCCGCGACCCAGAACTCCTGGATGTCCTCGTAAAGGGTCACCGTCGCTTTGTCGAGCAGGATACGGCCACGGACGAACGAGTCAAGGAGTCCGCGTACGGCCTGGACATCGCTGGTCCTGGCCCGCCGGACGGTGATGGCTTTCGCGGTGACTTCGGGACGGATCGCTGACATGAGCGGACGCTATCGCCCGGTGGGGTCCTGGACCGAGGCGGGGTTCTCGTAGGCGGTATGTTCCGCGGCTTCCGCCTGTTCCGCGCGTTCCGTCTGTTCGGGCTCTCGGGGCTGTTCGACCTGTTCCGGCCCTTGGACGATGCGAACGGCATCCCTGAGGGCGATCCGCTGTTCTTCGCTCATCATGCCGAAGAAGGCGACGAGAGCGGCGGCGGGGTTGTCACTCTGCGACCACGCGTCGTTCATCAGCGCGGCGGCGTAGGCGGCACGGGTGGAGACCGCCTCATATCGATAGGCCCGGCCTTCCGCCTCGCGACGGACCCAGCCCTTCTGATGGAGATTGTCCAAAACGGTCATCACCGTGGTGTAGGCGATGGACCGTTCCTGCCGAAGGTCTTCCAGGACTTCTCGAACGGTGACCGGGCGGTTCCACTTCCACACCCGCGTCATGACCGCGTCTTCGAGTTCTCCCAATGGGCGAGGCACAACTCAGCACACTAGTGGGAGAAACGGTGCATAGCGCGAGGGACGTGCGCTTTCACCGTCAAACACCTACGAAACGGGGCGATCCTGTCCGGCCTGCCGGGTCTGCTCGGCCCGGGCGAGGGTGGCGTCGACGACGGCGTCCTCCTTGGCCTTGTTGGCACCGCCCTGACTCTTCACCATCGTCACGATCACGGCGATGAAGAGCACGGCCATCACTACGGGGGGCACGAGCGCGGAGACGTAGTCCATGGGGACCAGAGTAGCCAGGGCCGACGAAAGGCCCGGGCAGGGGGGCCCGGGCCTTTCGGTGTTCTGGGTTCCTCGGTGTTCTGGGCCTTCGGTGGTCTGGGTTCTGCTCAGCCCGCGGCGAGTTGCTGTGGGGGATTCGCCGGCGGTGTCGGCTTGCGGCGCGGGAAGACCTCGCCCGGGGTGGGGACGGGACGGGCGGGCCTGGGGGCGTCGGGCGCGGGCCGCGGCGCTGGTGCGGGCCGTTCCTGGGGCCGCTTCTCCGCGGGCTTCTCACCGGGCTTCCTGGCGGGCTCCTGGGCGGCGAGACCGCCGGGCAGGGCCAGGAGGCGGGTACGGGAGGCGGGCACCGTGGGGGTGACCGGCGCGCGGCCGGCCGTTCTGGCACCCAGCCTGGCCCGTACGTCCCGCTCCGCGTGCCGCATACAGCGGTCCAGGAGGGTGGCGGCGACCGGGTTCCCCCGCAGCGCCCGGAGGGCGGCGAGGTCGTCCGGGTCCGGTCGGTACCCGGCACCCAGCGCCTCCTCCAGGAGCGTGAGGTAGCCGGCGGCGGTTCCGGGCAGGGCGGCGCGGTAGCGGGCGAGGTCGGCCACGAGGAAGGCCCGCAGCCTGATCCCCTCGTGCGCCGCCTCGTCGACGGACTCGGCGAGCCGGAGACAGTCCTGGACGTCCTCTGCGGAGACGGGGCCGGGGTGGAGGGCGAGGGCGAGGGCACGACGGAGCACACGCAGCTCCTCCGCACCGAACGCCATGCCGCCGCGAGATCCGAATGGCGTGGGCATGCGGCGACGATACGCGCTAATCAGACAAATTCGACATCGAGAGAGGGCGTGGCGCAGGGGTCCACCCGGGTGGACCTGCCGTGAAGCCGCCAGGGGACCTGCCGTGGACCCGCACCGCGGTCACATACGGGACACGTTCCGCTCGTAGACCAGCCGCAGCCCGATCAGCGTCAGCCACGGTTCGTGCTCGTCGATCACCGACGCCTCGCCCAGCACCATCGGCGCCAGGCCGCCCGTGGCGATCACCGTCACGTCGTCCGGGTCCTCGGCCAGCTCCTTCGCCATCCGGGTCACCACACCGTCCACCTGACCGGCGAACCCGTAGATGATGCCCGCCTGCATCGCCTCGACCGTGTTCTTGCCGATCACCGCCCGGGGCCGCGCCACCTCGATCTTCCGGAGCTGCGCCCCCTTCACCCCCAGCGCCTCGACCGAGATCTCGATCCCGGGCGCGATGACCCCGCCGACGTACTCCCCGCGCGCGGACACCGCGTCGAACGTGGTCGCCGTACCGAAGTCGACGACGATCGCGGGGCCGCCGTAGAGCTCGACGGCGGCGACCGCGTTGATGATGCGGTCCGCGCCGACCTCCTTGGGGTTGTCGGTGAGGATCGGTACGCCCGTCTTCACACCGGGTTCGACCAGCACCGCCGGCACGTCGCCGTAGTACCGCCGCGTCACCTCGCGCAGCTCGTGCAGCACCGACGGCACGGTCGCGCAGATGGCGATGCCGTCGATGCCGTCGCCCAGCTCGTCCCCGAGGAGGGGGTGCATGCCCATGAGGCCCTGGAGGAGGACCGCGAGCTCGTCGGCGGTGCGGCGCGCGTCCGTGGAGATGCGCCAGTGCTCGACGATCTCGTCGCCGTCGAAGAGCCCTAGGACGGTGTGCGTGTTTCCCACGTCGATGGTCAGCAGCATGGCCGTGTACCTACTCCGCCGCTCGCAGGTCGAGACCGATGTCGAGGATCGGCGAGGAGTGGGTGAGGGCGCCGACCGCCAGGTAGTCGACGCCGGTGTCGGCGTATTCCTTGGCGTTCTTCAGGATGAGCCGGCCGGAGACCTCCAGCACCGCGCGGCCGTCGACGATCGCGACGGCCTCGTCGCACTCGCCGGGGGTGAAGTTGTCCAGAAGGATCAGGTCGGCGCCCGCGTCGACGACCTCACGCAGCTGGTGCAGCGTGTCGACCTCGACCTCGATCGGTACCTCCGGGAAGGCGTCCCGTACGGCCTTGAAGGCCTGGGCGACGCCGCCGGCGGCCACCA
This sequence comes from Streptomyces sp. NBC_01390, assembly GCF_045040105.1. Classification (NCBI taxonomy): domain Bacteria; kingdom Bacillati; phylum Actinomycetota; class Actinomycetes; order Kitasatosporales; family Streptomycetaceae; genus Streptomyces; species Streptomyces sp. NBC_01390. The sequence goes on from NZ_CP109551.1 coordinate 5,367,617, forward strand.
CGTGGTTGTCCTTGACGAGCGCCGCGTCCGACAGGGACATGCGGTGGTTGACGCCGCCGCCGCAGCGGACCGCGTACTTCTCCAGGGACCGAAGGCCGGGAGTCGTCTTGCGGGTGTCGCGGACCCGCGCCTTGGTGCCCTCCAGGACGTCCGCCCACGCGCGCGTGGCGGTCGCGATGCCGGACAGGCGGCACAGGAGGTTGAGGGCGCTGCGCTCGGCCGTCAGAAGGTCACGGGTGCGGGTCGTGACGCTGAGCAGCTTCTGACCGGCCTCCACGCGGTCGCCGTCCTCGACGTGCCGCTCGACCTCGAACTCGTCGGTGCAGACGACGGAGACGACCGCCTCGGCGATCCTGAGGCCGGCCACGACGCCTCCCTCGCGGGCGGTGAAGTCGGCGGTGGCGCGGGCCTCCTCGGAGATGGTCGCGACGGTCGTCACGTCCACGCCGTGGTCGAGGTCCTCCTGGATGGCGACGTTGGCGATGTCCTCGACCTCAAGGGGGTCAAGGCCGGCGTCGGCGAGGAGGGCAGCGAGCGCGGGGTCGAGGCCGCACTCCATGTACTCGTCTGCCGTGTCGGAGGCAGCGCCACAGGCGCAGCCGTCACCGCAGCCGCCGCTCTGGGCGAGGGGAAGGTCGGGGGTGCTCACTTCTGTCACTGCTCCTGGGGACGGTGCTCCGGCTGATGATGCCGGGTCGGGGGGAAGTCTGCGGTGTCGGTGGTGTGTACGGCCAGCGTCCGGTCGGGATTCAGCCGTACGACGATGTGGCGGTGCCAGGTCGTGTCGTCGCGCTCGGCGTGGTCCTCGCGCCAGTGGCAGCCGCGGGTCTCCTCGCGCAGGCGGGCGGCGGCGACCAGGACCCGGGCCACGCACAGGAGGTTGGTGGACTCCCAGGTGTCGACGCCGGGCTCGGCGGTCTTGCCGTTCTCGTCGAGGGCGTCCCGGGCGTCCGCGTGGAGCTGCTGGAGCGCCGCCGCGGCGGTGTCCAGGGAGGCGGCGGAGCGCAGGACGCCGGCGCCCTCGGTCATGATGCGCTGGATCGCGAAGCGGGCCTCGGGCGCGAGCAGCGGGTGCGCGGGCTTCTCGGGGTGCGGGACGGGTGCGGGCACACGCGCGTGGAGGCCGTTTTCGGCGTGGGCCTCGGTGATGTCGGCGACGATGCGCTCGGCGTAGACCAGTCCCTCCAGGAGGGAGTTGGAGGCGAGCCGGTTGGCGCCGTGGACGCCGGTACAGGCGACCTCGCCGCACGCGTACAGGCCGGGGACGGTCGTGCGGCCCCGGGAGTCGGTGCGGACGCCGCCGGAGGCGTAGTGGGCGGCCGGGGCGACCGGGACGGGCTCGGTGACCGGGTCGATGCCGTGGGCGCGGCAGGAGGCGAGGATCGTCGGGAAGCGGTTCTCCCACATGTGGGCGCCGAAGTGCCGGGCGTCCAGGAACATGTGTTCGGCGCCCTGCTCCTGCATGCGGCGCATGATGCCCTTGGCGACGATGTCCCGGGGCGCGAGTTCGCCGAGTTCGTGCTGGCCGGTCATGAAGCGCACGCCGTCGGCGTCGACGAGATGGGCGCCCTCGCCGCGTACCGCCTCGGAGACGAGCGGCTGCTGGCCCTCGGCGTCGGCGCCCAGGAAGAGCACCGTGGGGTGGAACTGGACGAACTCCAGGTCGCTGACCTCGGCGCCGGCGCGCAGGGCGAGGGCGACGCCGTCGCCGGTCGACACGGACGGGTTGGTGGTCGCCGAGAAGACCTGGCCCATGCCGCCGGTGGCGAGGACCACGGCGGGCGCGTGGACGGCTCCCACGCCGTCGTGCTGGCCCTCTCCCATGACGTGCAGGGTCACGCCCGCCGTACTGCCGTCGGCATCCGTCAGGAGGTCCAGGACGAGCGCGTTCTCGACCGTGCGCAGTCCCCGCGCGCGGACCGCCTCTACGAGCGCGCGGGAGATCTCCGCGCCGGTCGCGTCACCGCCGGCGTGCGCTATCCGGCGGCGGTGGTGGCCGCCCTCGCGGGTCAGTTCCAGGCCACCTTCGGAGGACTCGTCGAAGTGGGCGCCGGTCTCGATGAGCCGCCGTACGGCGTCCGGTCCCTCCGTGACGAGGATCCGTACGGCCTCCTCGTCGCACAGGCCCGCGCCGGCCACCAGGGTGTCGTCCAGGTGCTGTTCGGGTGTGTCGCCCTCGCCGAGGGCCGCCGCGATGCCGCCCTGGGCCCAGCGGGTGGAGCCGTCGTCGAGGCGTGCCTTGGTGACGACGACCGTCCTGAGACCGGCCGCGTCGCAGCGCAGGGCCGCGGTGAGCCCGGCGACACCGGAGCCGACGACCACGACGTCCGCGGTCAGGGCCCAGCCGGGGGCTGGGGCGTGCAGCCGTATGCCGGTGGAGGTGTCGGCGCGTTGGCCGGCGGTGGGGCCTGTGGTGCTCACGAGGCGGCTCCGGGGGTTCCGAAATGGAGAGGGATGTTGTCGATCAGCCGGGTCGTCCCGACCTTGGCTGCGACGGCGAGGACGGCTTCGCCCGTGAAGTCGTCCGGGATCTCGGTGAAGTCGGCGGGGTCGACCAGGGCGAGGTAGTCGAGGACCAGCGGGGGCCGGAGGCGGGCCGCGTCGTCCAGCAGGAGGCGGGCGGCGGCCCGGACGGCGGCGGGGCCGCCGCCGGGGACCTTCGCGACGGCGTGCGCGTCGGCGGCGGCGCGGGATTCGCCGATCGCGCTGAGGGCCTGGGCACGCGCGCGCGTGGCGGGCACTTCGCGGGCCCGCGCGCGCAGCGCCTCCTGGGCGGCGTGCCGGTCACTGCCGGCGAACAGTGCCTGGGAGAGCGCGAGCGCCGTACGCCGCTCCTCCGGGGACAGATAGCGGTTACGGCTGGACAGTGCCAGGCCGTCGGCCTCGCGGACGGTCGGGACGCCGACGATCTCCACGCCGAAGTTCAGGTCGCGGACCATCCGGCGGATCATCGCGAGCTGCTGGGCGTCCTTCTGCCCGAAGAAGGCCACGTCGGGCCGGGTGAGGTGAAGCAGCTTGCCGACGACGGTGAGGACCCCGTCGAAGTGCCCGGGGCGGGTGGCGCCCTCCAGCCGTTCCCCCATGGGGCCCGCGCTGATCCGCACCTGGGGTTCGCCGCCGGGGTAGACCTCCTCCACGGAGGGGGCGAACACGGCGTCCGCGCCGGCCTGTTCGGCGAGTTCGACGTCGGCGTCGAGGGTGCGCGGGTAGCGGTCGAGGTCCTCGCCCTTGCCGAACTGGAGGGGGTTCACGAAGACGGTGACGGTCACGAAGCCCTTGGGGCCGACGTGTTCGCGGGCGGCCCGGATCAGGGTGGCGTGGCCTTCGTGGAGGGCGCCCATGGTCATGACGACGGCGTTGTGCCCCGGCACCCCGATGTGGCCGTGGGCGTCCGCCAGGCCGTCGGTGTCGGCCAGGATTCCCCAGAAACGGCTGCTCATCGGTCTCCCCCGTCGCTGTCGGTGCTGTCGGGGTGCGCGGGCGGGCTGGTGCTCCCCGCGAGTACCCCGAGGAGGTCCTCGGCCAGCTCCGGCTTGAGCAAGCCGTGCGCCAGGGCGCGGTCGGCGGTCGCCCGGGCCATCGCCAGGTAGGCGGGGACGCTCTGCGGGGAGTGCTTGCGCAGCTCCGCGACATGGGCGGCGACGGTGCCCGCGTCCCCGCGCGCGACGGGCCCGGTGAGCGCCGCGTCCCCGGAGCGCAGCGCGTTGTCCAGGGCGGCGCCCAGCAGTGGGCCCAGCATCCGGTCGGGGGCGTCGACGCCGGCCGCGCGCAGCAGGTCCATGGACTCGGCGACCAGCGTCACCAGGTGGTTCGCGCCGAGGGCGAGGGCCGCGTGGTAGAGCGGGCGGCTCTCCTCGGCGATCCATTCGGGCTCGCCGCCCATCTCGATGACGAGGGCTTCGGCGGCCAGCCGCAGCTCGGGGAGCGCGGTGACCCCGAAGGAGCACCCGGCGAGCCGCTGGACGTCCACGGGAGTGCCGGTGAACGTCATGGCGGGGTGCAGGGCCAGGGGCAGCGCGCCGGCCCGCAGGGCGGGGTCCAGGACCTTCGCGCCGTACCGCCCGGAGGTGTGCACGAGCAGCTGTCCCGGGCGTACGGCGCCGGTCTCGGCGAGTCCCTCCACCAGGCCGGGCAGGGCGTCGTCGGGGACGGTCAGCAGGACCAGGTCGGCGCGCTCCATGACCTGGGCGGGCGACACGACGGGCACGTCCGGGAGCAGCTCGGCGGCTCTGCGGACGGAGGCGTCGGAGACCGCGGAGACGGCCACCGGACGGTGCCCGGCGAGTTGCAGGGACGCGGCCAGCGCGGGGCCCACGCGTCCGGCGCCGATCACGCCGACGGTGAGCCGGGCGGGGCGGTCCCTGGGGTCTGCCTGTTGGAATGTACTCACTCGACGACGGCCTTCCCGTTCCAGTCCGCTCGGGGTACCGGACGATGTACCGGACGATTTCTCGTCATGTTAACGCGATTGGTCCGACGGGCGTCCGGTTGTCCACAGGCTGTGGGCGCCCGGGCGCCGTCCGTGCGCGGGCCCGGGTGCCCGCCCGAATCCCGCGCGCGGGATGATTCCGGGCATGAGCGATACAGCTGGGCAGGCGGAAGAACAGACGGAACAGCAGGTGGAGCAGCAGGTGGAGCAGTCGGCGGACCGGCTGCGGGAGCGGCGCCGGGTGGTGCTGGGGGAGGCGCAGCGCATCCTGTCGCGCGGAGGGTTCACCGGCACGATCCGGCAGCGGCTCGCGGCGCTGGCGGAGGCGGCGCCCGAGGTGTACGACGTCGACGAGACCGCGGACATGTACGGCAACGGGGTCGTGGCGGCCCTGGAGGAACGTATCGCCACCCTGCTGGGCACGGAGGGCGCCGCGTTCTTCCCCACGGGCACGATGGCCCAGCAGGTGGCCCTGCGCTGCTGGGCGGCCCGAACCGGCAACCCCACGGTCGCCCTGCACGCCCTGGCCCACCCCGAGGTGCACGAGCGGAACGCGTTCAGCCAGGTCAGCGGGTTGCGTACGGTACGTCTGACCAGCGAGCCCCGGTTGCCCACCGCGGCCGAGGTGCGTGACTTCGAGGAGCCCTTCGGCACGCTGATGCTCGAGCTGCCGCTCCGGGACGCCGGGTTCGTCCTGCCCACCTGGGAGGAGCTGACCGAGGTCGTGGAGGCGGCGCGCGAGCGGGACGCGGTGGTGCATTTCGACGGAGCGCGTCTGTGGGAGACCACCGTCCACTTCGGGCGCCCCCTGGAGGAGATCGCGGCCCTGGCGGACAGCGTCTACGTGTCGTTCTACAAGTCCCTCGGCGGTTTCGGCGGCGCGGCGCTCGCCGGACCGAAGACGCTGGTGGAGGAGGCGAAGACCTGGCGGCACCGGTACGGCGGCATGATCTTCTCGCAGTTCCCCACGGTGCTGTCGTCGCTCGTCGGCCTGGAGCGGGAGCTGCCCCGGCTGCCGGAGTACGTGCGGCACGCGCGCGTGGTGGCCGCTGCGCTGCGGGAGGGTTTCGCCGCGGCCGGTGTGCCGTGGGCGCGCGTGCACCCCGAGGAGCCGCACACCCATCAGTTCCAGGTCTGGCTGCCGTACGACCCCGAGGTACTGGCTGAGGCGGCGGTGCGGCAGGCCGAGGAGACGGGGACCTGTCTGTTCGCCGCCAACTGGGGCCTCGGCGGGCCCGGCCTGGCCGTCACCGAGGTCACCGTCGCCGCCGCCGGCCTGGAGTGGACGGCGGACGACGTGAAGGCGGCGGTCGCGGAGTTCGTGGCGCGGCTGTAGGGGCCCGTGGCCGGGATGCCGGGGGCGATGTCAGTGGTCGGGTGCACCATGTGTCCATGAGCGTGAGCATCGACGTGTGCGGGCTGGGGCGGGAGCGGATCACCGTCGTGCCGTCCCCGCTGGCCGAGCTCGGCATGGCGCTGCACGCGCTGACCGAACCGGGGCACCACCCCCGGCTGCAGGGCTGGGCGACGGGCGTGACCGCCGGGCTCGACCCGCATCTGGCCGACCGGATGTGCGATGCCGACTTCCTGTGGCGCTCGACGTTCTCGGACCTGTTCCTGCCGTACGCGGGCCTGGGCGCGGGCACGCTCCCCGGCGGCACGCTCAGCGCGGAACTCGACCAGCTGGACCGGTTGACGGACGACCAGTTCGTGGACGCCTGCCTGGAGTTCACCTGCGCTTTGCCGTACGACGAGCAGGGCGTCGGGGCGCTCACCGACCCCGGGGCGCGTCGGCGGGCCCTGGATCTGGCCGTCTCACGGGGCCCTCGTCAGCTCCGGTTCACCAGGCGCCTGCTGGACGACCCGCCCCGGATCCGCGCCTGGCTGCGGCAGCTGCTGGTGGACTGCGAGGAGGCCTTCTTCGCCGAGACCTGGTCCCGGCTGCAGCCGCAGCTCATGGCGGACGCCCGCCACAAGACGGACCTCCTGCACCGCAAGGGCCTGCCGGAGGCGCTGGCGTCGGTGTCGTCGGCGGTCACGCTCGACGAGGCGGCGGGCCGGATCACCGTCGACAAACTGGGCAACGGCCACACGACGGCGACCGGCAGCCTCCTGCTCGTCCCGACGAGCCTGGGCTGGCCGCATCTGATGGTCCTGCACCGGTTCGGCTGGCAGCCGGTCCTGCACTACCCGGCGGGCTCCCCCGAACTGGCGGCCCCGCCCTCGGTCGAGCAGCTCGGCCTGCGCCTGACCGCGCTGTCCCACCCGGTGCGGATGCGGCTGTGCCGGCAGCTGGCCCGCAGCTCGTTCACGACGACCGAGCTGGCGCGGACGCACAACATGACGGCACCCGAGATATCCCGGCATCTCGCCGTCCTGAGAAAGGCCGGCCTGACCACCACCCGCCGCCGCGGCCGGTACGTCCTGCATCAACTGGACGTGACGATGGTGGCCCGGCTGGGCAGCGACTTCCTGGAGGGCATCCTCAGGTAGCCCCGCCCGCCCGCACGAGCCCCGTCTCGTAGGCGAGGACGACCACCTGGACCCGGTCCCGCAGCCCCAGCTTGGTCAGGATGCGGCCCACATGAGTCTTCACGGTCGCCTCCGACAGCACCAGCCGGGCCGCGATCTCGCCGTTCGACAGGCCCTGGGCGACCAGGATCATGACCTCGCGCTCACGGCCGGTGAGCCGTTCCAGCTCCTTGTACTGAGGCTCTTTGCCGGTGCTCGGCAGCATGGGCGCGAAGCGGTCGAGGAGCCGTCGGGTCGTCGAGGGGGCCACGACCGCGTCGCCGCTGTGCACGGAGCGGATGGCGGTGAGGAGTTCGCCGGGCGGCACGTCCTTGAGCATGAAGCCGGAGGCGCCCGCCTTCAGCCCGGAGAAGGCGTACTCGTCGAGGTCGAAGGTGGTCAGGATCAGCACCTTGGGCGGGTTGTCGCCCTGGCAGATGCGCCGGGTGGTCTCCACCCCGTCGAGCTTCGGCATGCGTACGTCCATCAGCACCACGTCGACCTCGGTCTCCCGCAGCACCTGGAGAGCCTCCACGCCGTCGCCCGCCTCGGCCACGACCTCCATGTCCGGCTGGGCGTCGAGCACCATCCGGAACCCGGTGCGCAGCAGCACCTGGTCGTCGACGAGCATCACACGGATGTGCATGGCGGGGTCCTCCGGTCGGTACGTCTCGAACATCAATGCGTCGATCGAACGTGCACGTGTCAGTGAGCGGGTTTGAGCGGCAACAGGGCGCTGATGCGAAAGCCGCCGCCCGGGCGCGGACCCGCGTCCAGGGTGCCGCCCACCATGCCGACCCGCTCGCGCATACCGATCAGCCCGTGTCCCTGTCCGTCGACGCCGCCCTCCTCGTAGTGCTCGTGCGGGGCGCCCTTGCCGTCGTCCTCGACGAGCAGGCCGAGACCGTCGTCGAAGTAGACCAGACGCACGCTCGCTCCGGTGTTCGGACCGCCGTGCTTACGGGTGTTGGTGAGCGCCTCCTGCACGATGCGGTACGCCGTCAGCTCCACGCCGCTGGGCAGCGGGCGCGGGGTGCCCTCGACCTTGTAGTCGACGGGCAGGCCCGAGGTACGGCACTGCTCGATCAGCTCGTCGAGCTGCTCGACGTCGGGCTGCGGAACGTACTCGCAGCCCTCCTGGTGCTCGCCGGTGCGCAGGACGCCGAGCAGCCGGCGCATCTCGGCGAGGGCCTGGCGGCCGGTCCCGGAGATGGTCTCCAGGGCCTTCTTCGCCTGTTCGGGGGCGGTGTCGAGGACGTAGGCGGCGCCGTCGGCCTGGACCACCATCACGGAGACGTTGTGCGCGACGACGTCGTGCAGTTCACGGGCGATCCGGGCTCGCTCGGCGGCGACCGCGACCTTGGCCTGCGCCTCGCGCTCCTTCTCCAGGCGGGCGGCCCGCTCCTCCAGCTGGGCGAAGTAGGCGCGACGGGTGCGCAACGAGTCGCCGAGCACCCAGGCGAGGGCGAACGGAACCGCCAGGAAGACCATCAGGGCGAGATTGCCCGCAGTGCTCGTCTGCTTCTCCGGCCAGCGCAGCTGGGCCAGCGGGGACGCGCACAGACCGCCGATCAGCGCGAACCGTGAGGCCCAGCGGGGTCCGCTCACCGCCACGGTGTAGACGATCACCAGCAGGGCGAAGTCGGCGGGCACGATCTGGACGTCCAGGGCCAGCTGCGCCGCCCCGACCGCGGCGGCCAGCACGAGCATCCGCTCGGGCATACGCCGGCGCAGGGCGATCACCAGGCACAGCAGGAGCGTCAGAACGCCGGTCATCGCCGGGGACCCGGCACCCGGAGTCTCGTTCTGGACGGCTCCGCTCAGCATGGAGATCCCGAACAGGAAGACGGCCCAGAAGCCGTCGACCCATGTCGGGTGTCTGCGGAGGAAGTCATAGACGCGTTGCACGTAACCCAGCGTAGGGAAGCGTTGTGCGTGCCGGGGTCAACCGGAGGGTCGATCCGCAATGGCCCCGTGTACTCCGCAAGGTGGAGACTCTCTCCCCTGGGTGGCGGGGGTCAGGGCCCTAGCCTGACCTCGTGGCAGGAGATACGGCGGGCGCGGCGGCGGACGGCACAGCGGGCGAGTGGCGTGGCTGGCGGGCGGCGACACAGGAGGCGCTCTACGGCGAACAGGGGTTCTACCGCAGGCCGGAAGGGCCCGCCGGGCACTTCCGTACGTCCGTCCACGCCTCGGCGCTCTTCGCCGGTGCCGTGGCGCGGCTGCTGTGCCGGGTCGACGAGGCGCTGGGCCGCCCCGCGTCGCTCGGCTTCGTCGACATGGGCGCGGGCCGGGGCGAGCTCGTGACCGGTGTCCTCGCGGCCCTGCCCCCGGAAGTGGCCGCCCGCGCGCGCGGGTACGCCGTCGAGCTGGCCGACCGGCCCGCGGACCTCGATCACCGGATCGAGTGGCTGACCGAGCCCCCCGCCGGCCTCACCGGCCTGCTGTTCGCCAACGAGTGGCTGGACAACGTCCCCGTGGAGGTGGCGGAGGTCGACCCCGCGGGCGTGGCGCGCCGGGTTCTCGTACGACGGGACGGGGCCGAGCGGCTCGGGGAGCCGGTCGCCGGAGCCGGCGCCGACGCGGAGTGGCTGGCACGGTGGTGGCCGTTGCCGTCGGAGCCGGGGCTGCGGGCCGAGATCGGGCTCCCCAGGGACACCGCCTGGGCCGCCGCCCGGGCCACCGTCGAGCGGGGACTCGCCGTCGCCGTCGACTACGCGCACACGGCCGGCGCCCGGCCGCCCTTCGGGACGCTCACCGGTTTCCGAGCCGGACGCGAGAGCGCGCCCGCGCCGGACGGCTCGTGCGACCTGACCGCCCATGTGGCGCTGGACGCCTGCGCTGGGCCGGGAGCACTCCTGCTGACCCAGCGGGAGGCCCTGCACGCCCTCGGGGTGGCCGGCGGGCGCCCCGCGCTGTCCCTGGCCTCCACGGACCCCGCCGCGTACGTACGGGCCCTGGCGGGCGCCGGGGAGGCCGCCGAGCTGACGGCGACGGGCGGCCTCGGGGACTTCGGGTGGCTGGTGGAGCCGAGGGGAATCCCCGACCCGCTCCTCTGAACCCGTGTGTCACCTATTTGTCGATGTCCCCGACCACGAAGAACAGCGACCCCAGGATCGCCACCATGTCCGAGACCAGCGTCCCGGGCAGCAGTACGGCCAGCGCCTGGATGTTGTTGTAGGAGGCCGAGCGCAGCTTCAGCCGGTGAGGGGTCTTCTCGCCCTTGCTGACGAGGTAGTAGCCGTTGATGCCGAGGGGGTTCTCGGTCCACGCGTACGTGTGCCCCTCGGGCGCCTTCAGGACCTTCGGCAGCCGCTGGTTGATCGGGCCGGGCGGCAGTTCGGCGAGGCGGTCGAGGCAGGCGTCGGCCAGGTCGAGCGCGTTGTACGTCTGCTCGAGGAGGCACTCGAAGCGGGCGAGGCAGTCGCCCTCCTGCCGGGTGACGACCTTCAGGGTGTCCTGGAGCTCTCCGTACGCCAGATACGGCTCGTCCCGGCGCAGGTCGAAGTCGACGCCCGAGGCGCGCGCGATCGGCCCGCTCACGCCGTACGCGTGCACGGCCTCCGGCGAGAGCACGCCCACGCCGCGCGTGCGGCCCCGGAAGATGTCGTTGCCGAGCACCAGGTCGTCGAACCGGTCCATGCGCGATCGCACGGAGGAGACGGCCGCACGCGCGCGTGTGGCCCATCCCGCGGGCAGGTCCTCCTTGAGGCCCCCTACGCGGTTGAACATGTAGTGCATACGCCCGCCGGAGACCTCCTCCATGACGTGCTGGAGTTCCTCGCGTTCCGTGAAGGCGTAGAAGATCGGGGTGATCCCGCCCAGCTCCAGCGGATACGAGCCCAGGAACATCAGGTGGTTCAGCACCCGGTTCAGCTCCGCGAGCAGCGTGCGCGTCCACACCGCGCGCGTGGGGACCTCCATACCGAGCATCCGCTCCACGGCGAGGACCACGCCCAGCTCGTTGGAGAACGCCGACAGCCAGTCGTGCCGATTGGCCAGCATGATGATCTGACGGTAGTCACGCGCCTCGAAGAGCTTCTCCGCGCCGCGGTGCATATAGCCGATCACCGGCTCCGCGTGCTGGATCCGCTCGCCGTCGAGCACCAGACGCAGCCGCAGCACGCCGTGCGTGGACGGGTGCTGGGGCCCGATGTTGAGCACCATGTCGGTGCTCTCCGCGGCGCCGCCGATACCGACGATGGTCTCCGTGGGCTCCGTGGACTCCGTCGTGGGACTCATGCACACAGTCTGTCGTACGTACGCTTGCGGAATGGAGACGGGGAGCCCGGAGACCACGGGCGAAACGCGAGGCGAACCGCACGACGCGCCGCACGACGAACCAGTGTGGAGGGCGCTGCCGAGGGACCTGCTGCGGATGCGCCGACTGCTGCTGGTGGTCTGGCTGGTGCCGCTGACGCTCGGTGCCGGGCTGCTGCCCGGCCTGCTCGCCGGGCCCGCCTGGGCGGCCTTCGCGCTGCTGCCGCTCGGCCTGCTGCTGTGGGGCTGGCGGATGCTGGGCCGCAACTGGGCCTCCTGGCGGTACGCCGAGCGCGCCGACGACCTGCTGATCAGCAAGGGCGTGCTGTGGCGCCAGGAGACGATCGTGCCGTACGGGCGAATGCAGCTGGTCGAGGTGACGTCGGGGCCCGTCGCACGGCACTTCGGGCTGGCCGGCGTGCAGTTGCACACGGCCGCCGCCGCGAGCGACGCGCTCATCCCCGGCCTCGAACCGGCCGAGGCGGAACGGCTGCGGGACCGGCTCACCGAGCTCGGCCAGGCCCGATCGGCGGGGCTGTGACGACCCCCGACGCCGAGACGGACGTACCGACCGAGGCCGGCAAACCGCCGGTCGTCGAGCAGCGGCTGCATCCCGTCACCCCGCTCCGGCGCGCGTGGGCGCCGGTCGCCGTGCTCATCGGGTGGGCCGTGCACGACCCCGACCAGGCGCAGCGGCAGCTGACCCGTCTGACGACCACGACCCTGCTGCTCGGCCTCGCCGTGTGCCTGGCCGGCGGCGCCCTGTACGGCTTTCTGACCTGGTGGTTCACCCACTTCGCGGTGACCGACAACGAACTGCGCATCCGTACCGGCCTGTTGTTCCGGCGTACCGCGCACATCCGGCTCGAACGCATCCAGGCCGTCGACATCACCCAGCCGCTGCTGGCCCGGATAGCGGGCGTCGCCAAGCTCAAACTGGACGTGGTGGGGACGGACAAGAAGGACGAGCTGGCGTATCTGGGTGAGGGGCACGCGCGTGCCCTGCGCGCCGAACTCCTCGCCCGCGCGGCCGGGTTCGCGCCCGAGACCGCGCACGAGGTGGGCGAGGCGCCGGCCCGGCAGCTGCTGCACGTCCCCGCGCGCGTGCTCGCCGTTTCCCTGGTGCTGACCGGCGCGACCTGGGGCTCCCTGGCGGCCGCACTGGTCGTACCGCCGTTCCTCTGGTTCACCACCCACAGCCTGTGGACAGTGCTCGCGACCGGTGTCCCGCTGCTCGGCGCGGCGGGCGCGAGCAGCGTGGGACGGTTCATCAACGAGTACGACTGGACGGTCGGCGAGTCCCCGGACGGACTGCGCATCGACCACGGCCTCCTGGACCGCACCCACGAGACGGTGCCGCCGGGGCGCGTGCAGACCGTACGGATCGTGGAGCCGCTGCTGTGGCGGCGGCGCGGCTGGGTCCGGGTGGAACTGGACGTGGCGGGCTCGTCGAACTCGGTGCTGGTGCCGGTGGCTCCGCGCGAGATCGCGGAGACGCTGATAGGCCAGGTGCTGCCCGGGGTGACGGTGCCCGCCGCGCTGTCGCGTCCGCCGCGCCGGGCGGGCTGGTGCCTGCCGTTCTGGTGGCGTGGCTACGGAATCGCCGTCACCGACAGCGTCTTCGTCTCCCGGCACGGCCTGTTGCGCCGCAACCTGTCCCTGGTGCCGCACGCCAAGGTCCAGAGCGTACGGCTGGAGCAGGGGCCCTGGGCGCGCTTCCACGGCCTCGCGGACGTCCATGTGGACACGGGAGCCAACAAGACCGTCACAGCCGGTCTACGGGACGCCCAGGAGGCCGCGGAGCTGCTGCGCGGGCAGGCGGAGCGGTCCCGGACGGGACGTCGGGACGCACTGCCGGACCGGTGGATGGCGTAACAGGCGCGGAGGTGGCGGCCGGTGGTGACCGGCCGTCAGGAAACCGCGCTGCGCAGTCCCTGGAGGTCGATCTGCTCGGTCTCGTCGTGTGCCGTCAAGTCGATCACCTGACCGATACCGACCCCGCGCGACGCCTCGTCCGCGGGCTTGAACCGGCCCTCGGACTCCGCCTTGTGCAGGGCGAGCGCCTCCTGCCCGACAACGTCGGCGAGGTCCTCGTTCTGCACGGCCTCCAGCGCGGCCGAAGCCGTCTCCTTCTGCGTACCGAAGAAGTCGAACCCGCCCTCGGCGGTCGGCCTGCGCACGGGCGCGCTGGCCGGTACGACGGCCACGGCGGTCGGCACGGTGTAGTGCCCGGCAGCGCGCAGGGGCTTGGCGGGCTTCGTCTCGGCGGGAGAAGCGGCGGCGCGCGAATGGCCGCGGGCCGCCTCGGGCTTCCCCTTCGCCTCGTCCTCCCGTACGGCCTCCGCCTCGGCGACAGTGGGACCGTCGGAGACCGCGGCGGGCCCCGAAGCCTCGCCGGACGTCTTCGAGGACGTCTCCACGGGCGTCTTCGCGGCGGCCAGAGCCGGTTCGGCCTTCGCCGGCGCCTCACCGTCGAACCTGGCCAGCGCCGCCCGTGCCCGCAGGAACAGCGACGAACCCTCCGGAGAGAAGATCGCCGAAGCCGCCGGAACCTCCCCGGGCGCCGAGGACTCGGCGTCGTCGGCGTCGTCCGGGGACTGCGCGCCGACCGCGCCCAGCGCCGCCGACACCCCGGCCGCCGCCGCGTCCAGCGCGGCGGCGTCGGAGTCCGCCGTGTCGTCGCCGTCCAGCACGTCCGCCGAACCCTTGGCCGCAGCCGCCTTCACCTCGACGTCCGTATTCGCGTCGATGTCAGCGTCGGTGTCGATGTCGGTCTCAATGCCGGCGTCGCCGTCCGCGTCCTGGTCCGACACCGCGGCCTCCAGCTCCAGCAGCCGCCTGCCCTCCAGCGCACTGGCCCGCTCGGTCTCCGCCGTGGCGTACCGCCGCAGCAGCGCCGCGTGCTCGTTGCGCAGGCCCTGGAGTTCGGCCCGCTTCGCGCGCAGCTTCTGCTCCAGCTTGACGCGTAGCTCGCGGGACTCCTCCAGGTCGGTCTCCAGTTCGGCGACGCGCTCCTCGTGGCGCCAGTCGTCGCCGGCACGCGCGCGCGTGAGGTCGGCGACCTGCTTGCCCGCCTCGCCGTCCCAGCGGCGCATGACGGCCGCGCCCACGACCGTGATCGCCGCGGCGAACGCGGCAACCACTCGCAGGACGCCGGTATCCGTGAACACCCATGGCCCCAGGGCGCAGACGAGCGAGACGCCCGCGATCGCCGCAGGAGGCAGCAGCCGGTGCAGAGGTGGTGAATGGCGGTGACGTCCACGTGGCATGGCCAGAAACTTACCGCGCGTAGGCGAATCTTGGTGCCCCGCCCGGTAAAAACACAGCAGTCCGGAACCCTTCACAGCCCTTGGCGCGCCTCGGATCGACGCCCTCGCGGCCCGCGCCGGACGTCAGCGCTCCGTCAGCCGCTGACTCAGCCACTCCAGCGAACCGGGAATCTCCCGCCGCCAGGTGTTGAAGTTGTGGCCGCCGCTCTCCAGGACCATCGTCGAGATCCTCGTCGGGGACTTCGTTTTGACCAGGTCCACGAACCGCATCGTCGGGCCGTAGTTGGCCTCTCCGTGCCTGCTGGTGGTGACCAGCAGGGAGACGTCCGGCGCCGGCATGTGCTTGATGTACCACTCCAGGTCCGCGTGGTGCTTCAACTGCTTGTCACCTTGGAAGAGGTCTCCCGTGGTGGCGTCGATCGGTGCCTTGTAGGACGGCGACAGACCCACCGCCGCCGTGTACACGCGCGGGTGGTGCATCGCGAGCTTCAGCGCGCAGTAGCCGCCCGTCGAGTCGCCGATGATGCCCCAGGCACCCGGCCTCGGCCCCACCCGGTAGTGGGCGGCGACGGCCGCGGGCAGGTCCCGGGCGAAGAACGTCTCCGTCTGCGGCCCGCCCGGCACGTCCACGCACTCGGTGTCCCGGGGCGGCGCCACGGTCGGCCGCAGCATCACCAGGATCATCGGCTGCGCCCTGCCCTTGCGCGCCAACTCATGGGCGGTGTCCGGGAAGTCGAGCTTCGTGACGAGGGACTTGGCGGTCCCCGGATAGCCGGTGAGCACGACGACCACCGGGAAGGTGCGCTTCGCGTACTGCGGCTGGAAGTACTCCGGCGGCAGATAGACGTACGCCGGAGAGGTGATGCCCGTCTTCTTGCCGACGACGCCGATCTTCTGGATCTGCCCGCCGACCCTGGGCAGGTGCCCGCCCGGCACGCTCACCGACTGGGTGGACATCACCTGGAAGCCGCCGTGCGGCCCTGTGCTCTGTTCGACGACCACGCCCTGGTCGGTCTCCTTGCCCAGGAGGTCGTCCCAGGAGGCGTAAAAACCGAAACTCTGGTTGACGGCGAGACCGACCGAGGCGAACACCGCCACCTGGGTGGCCAACAGCAGCAGCGTCCGGCCGCCGACCGCCCGCCAGTCGCGGCGCGCCAGCCGGGCCCAGAACACTATCGTGCCGGTGAACAGCAGGGTGGCCGCCAGGATCGCCAGCGCCAGCACCGCCTTGCTCGTGAGACCCATGACCGCAGTTGCCCGCTCTCTCGGCCGGCGGCGCCCCGCGTTTCCTTCACTACGGCTTGCCCCGGGCTTTGGATGTCCTTTGACACGGCTTTCCGTGGAAGAGTGAACCTCTTCCCCTGAGACACCGTCCTAGAGGGCGCAATGTCGCCGGATGCCGGATTGGCTCCGGATTCCAGGTCTCTCGCAGAACTACGGGATGCGATGTCTGTCAGGATAGATGGGGAAATGTCGGGCGAGGTTCCGGGACGATCACATCGAGTGCGGCGCGTACTGCGCGGTCCGCGTCCCGAGGCCGTCCCCGCCGTCGTCGCCCGGGCCTGCGCGCTCGTGGGCCTGGTCGACATCGCCGCGGGAGTCTTCCCGCGCTTCAGGCACAGCCGGATGCACACCTTCGCCGAAGTACTGCCCGGCGCGCTCGGCCCGTTCGCCGCCGCGCTCTCGCTCAGCACCGGCGTCCTCCTGCTGCTGCTCGCACACGGCCTCAGGCGCCGCAAACGCCGGGCATGGCGCGCCGCCGTGGCCCTGCTGCCGGCCGGCGCCGTGGCCCAGTTCACCTACCGGCACTCGCTCGTCGGGCTCGTCATCTCCGTGTTCCTGCTGGTGACGCTGCTGCGCCACCGCACCGAGTTCGAGGCGCTGCCCGACCCTCGCAGCCGCTGGCGCGCACTCACCAACTTCGTGCTGATGAGCGCCGGTTCGCTCGCGCTCGGGCTGGTCATAGTGAGCGCGCACGGCGACCGTATGTACGGCGACCCGAGCCTCGCGGACCGCATCACCCACGTCCTGTACGGCCTGTTCGGCTTCGAGGGCCCCGTCGACTACGACGGGCCCACCTCCTGGACGGTCGGCTTCTCGCTCGGCGCCCTCGGCCTGCTCACCGCCCTCACCACCATCTACTTCGCCTTCCGGCCCGAACACCCGGCCGCACATCTGACCCCGGAGGACGAGGACCGGCTGCGCGTCCTCCTTGACAAGCACGGCCGCCGCGACTCCCTCGGCCACTTCGCGCTGCGCCGCGACAAGGCGGTCGTCTTCTCCCCCAGCGGCAAGGCGGCGGTGACCTACCGCGTCGTCTCCGGCGTGATGCTGGCCAGCGGCGACCCGATCGGCGACGTGGAGGCCTGGCCGGGCGCCATCGAACGCTTCATGGACGAGGCCAAGGCCCACTCCTGGACCCCCGCCGTCATGGGCTGCTCCGAGACCGGCGGCGAGGTCTGGACCCGCGAGACCGGCCTCGACGCCCTCGAACTGGGCGACGAGGCGGTGGTGGACGTCGCGGATTTCTCCCTCTCCGGGCGCGCGATGCGCAACGTGCGCCAGATGGTCAAGCGCATCGAACGCGCGGGCTACGAAACCCGGGTACGGCGGATCCGTGACCTCGGGGAGAACGAGCTGGAGCGCATCCGGCTCGCCGCGGAGGCCTGGCGCGGCACCGACACCGAGCGCGGCTTCTCCATGGCACTGGGCCGTATCGGCGACC
Organism: Streptomyces sp. NBC_01390; assembly: GCF_045040105.1. NCBI lineage: Bacteria > Bacillati > Actinomycetota > Actinomycetes > Kitasatosporales > Streptomycetaceae > Streptomyces > Streptomyces sp. NBC_01390. The sequence goes on from NZ_CP109551.1 coordinate 5,384,811, forward strand.
CGGACGACGGCGACTGTCTGATCGCCACCGCCCACAAGGCCGACGACCAGCCCGGCCCGTACGGCGACCTGAAGGCGATCCTGCACTTCGTGCCCTGGGGCCCCGACGGCGTCTCCCTGGACCTGATGCGGCGCGACCGCGCGGCCGACCCCGGCATGAACGAACTGCTCATCGTGGCCGCCCTGGAGGCCGCCCCCCGCCTGGGCGTCGCCCGCGTCTCGCTCAACTTCGCCATGTTCCGCTCGGCACTGGCCCGTGGCGAGAAGATCGGCGCCGGACCGGTCCTGCGTGCGTGGCGCGGCCTGCTGGTGTTCCTGTCCCGCTGGTTCCAGATCGAGTCCCTGTACAAGTTCAACGCCAAGTTCCGCCCCCGCTGGGAACCGCGCTTCGTGGTCTACCGCACCTCGAGCGACCTCCCCCGCATTGGCCTCGCCGCCATGCAGGCAGAGGGCTTCGTCACCCTGGCCCTCCCCCGCATCCTCAGCCGCCGCACCAAGACCCCCCGCCCATGCGCCCACGCAACAGCGGAGAGGAGCACGGTACGCGCGGTGTGAGCGGACGCACACAGGTACCCGAGCCGAGGGTGTTGTTCGACCGAGCCGATCGACGGACCGAGACGGGTGGGCGGGCGGGAAACGAACCGCCCCAACCACAACGCACCCGCACCGCAGAACCCGCCAAACCGCCGGGGGCCTACGCTGAACGCATGAACAACCACAGCGGACGCGGCCGGGTCACCGGCCTCCCGGCCTGGGACCGCTGCGCGGTCATGGGCGTCGTGAACGTGACCCCGGACTCCTTCTCCGACGGGGGCCGCTGGTTCGACACGACCAACGCCGTCAAGCACGGCCTCGACCTGGTCACCGAGGGTGCCGACCTGGTGGACGTCGGCGGCGAGTCCACTCGCCCCGGCGCCACCCGCGTCGACGAGGCCGAGGAACTCAAGCGCGTCGTCCCCGTGGTCCGCGGCCTCGCCGCCGAGGGCGTCAGCGTCTCCGTCGACACCATGCGCGCCTCGGTCGCCGAACAGGCGCTCGCAGCCGGCGCCGTCCTCGTGAACGACGTCAGCGGCGGCCTCGCGGACCCCGCGATGATCCCGCTCGTCGCGGCCACGGGCGCCCCCTTCGTCGTCATGCACTGGCGTGGCTTCCTGGAGGGCGGCAACGTCAAGGGCGTGTACGCGGACGTCGTCTCCGAGGTCGTCGACGAGCTGCACGCGCGCGTGGACGCCGTACTGGCGGGCGGTGTCGCCCCCGACCGGATCGTGGTGGACCCGGGCCTCGGCTACTCCAAGGACGCCGATCACGACCTGGCCCTCCTGGCCCACCTCGACCGGCTGCACGGTCTGGGCCACCCCCTCCTGGTCGCCGCGTCCCGGAAGCGGTTCCTGGGCCGCGTCCTGGCCGGCCCCGAGGGCGCCCCGCCGCCCGCGCGGGAGCGCGACGCCGCCACCGCCGCCGTCTCCGCGCTCGCCGCCCACCAGGGCGCCTGGGCGGTCCGCGTCCACGAGGTCCGCGCCACCGCCGACGCCGTACGGGTCGCCCGCGCGGTCGAGGAGGCCCGCGCCGCGGAAGCGGCCCGTAGCGCCGAGGGCACCCGGTGAGCGCGCCCCACGTCGACGTCGAACAGGTCGAACTCGCCAACCGAGCCTTCTACGAGGCGCTGGAACAGGGTGACTTCGACGAGTTGTCGGCGATCTGGCTGACCCCCACCGACCTGGGCGTCGACGAGGAGTACCACGACCCGGCGGACACCGGGGTGATCTCCTGCGTGCACCCGGGCTGGCCGGTACTGACCGGACGCGGCGAGGTGCTCCGCTCGTACGCGCTGATCATGGCCAACACCGAGTACATCCAGTTCTTCCTGACCGACGTGCATGTCTCCGTCACCGGTGACACCGCGCTGGTGACCTGCACCGAGAACATCCTCAGCGGCGGCCCGTCCCCCGAGGACAGCGACGAGCTGGGGCCGCTGGTCGGCCAGCTGGTCGTCGCCACCAACGTGTTCCGCCGTACCCCCGTCGGCTGGAAACTCTGGTCGCACCACGCCTCCCCGGTCCTCGCCGAGAACGACGAGGACGACGACACCACCGAGGACGACACCCTCTCCTGACGTCCGCCCGGCCCGAACTCCGCCGATCGTGGCCGAACGCAGGCAAACGTGGTTGGAATCACGAACACGGGGTAAGTGCGGCTACCAGCCCGTGAGCAGCCGTGTTCCCACGGGGAAACACTCGATGAACCCTCCTGGTCATCATCCGACCGGGCCTCTCGTGGGGCGGGCACTGTCAGTGTCCGCAGGTAGATTCGAAATGGCTGCCGGGCCGATCGCACCCGGTCCGAAGCGGCCGCCAACGACGATTGCAGGAGTGATTCGCGTGGATCGTGTCGCGCTGCGCGGCCTGAGGGCCCGAGGACACCACGGGGTGTTCCCGGAGGAGCGGGAGAAGGGCCAGACGTTCGTCGTGGACCTCTCGCTCGGCCTGGACACCCGTCCGGCCGCGGCCGACGACGACCTGGCGAAGACCGTGCACTACGGCATCGTGGCGGAGGAGGTCGTGGCCGTCGTGGAGGGTGAGCCCGTCGACCTCATCGAGACCCTGGCCGAGCGCATCGCGCAGGTCTGTCTGAAGCACCAGGGGGTTCAGGAGGTCGAGGTGTGCGTCCACAAACCGGGCGCGCCGATCACGGTCCCCTTCGACGACGTGACCATCACCATCACCCGGAGCCGAGTATGACCGCCTCGTTCACCGAGAGTCACAGCGACCCGACCGTCCAGCCGGTGCCCGCCTCCGTGGTGCAGCAGGTGGACGCCGCCGACACCACCCTGCACAACCCGAAACGCGCCGTCATCTCCCTCGGCTCGAACCTCGGCAACCGTCTGGAGACCCTCCAAGGGGCCATCGACGCCCTGGAGGACACCCCAGGCGTCCGCATCAAGGCGGTCTCCCCCGTCTACGAGACCGAGCCCTGGGGCGTTCCGGCGGGCAGCCAGCCCTCGTACTTCAACGCGGTGATCGTCCTGAAGACGACACTCCCGCCGTCCTCGCTCCTGGAGCGTGCCCACGCGGTCGAGGAGGCCTTCCACCGGGTCCGGGAGGAGCGCTGGGGCGCCCGCACGATCGACGTCGACATCGTCGCGTACGCCGACGAGGTCTCCGACGACCCGGTCCTCACCCTTCCGCACCCGCGCGCCCATGAGCGGGCCTTCGTCCTCGCCCCCTGGCACGACGTGGACCCCGAGGCCCAGCTGCCCGGCCGCGGCTCGGTGGCCAGGCTCCTGGAGACCGTCGCCCTGGACGGTGTGGCGCCCCGCGCAGACCTGGAACTCCAGCTGCCGGAATAGCCGTTAAGGTCATGACGGCCACAGCTCGGTGGTCCGGTAACAGGGGAGCTGAAGGGGCACCGTGAGAGAGCTGCGCGTCAAGATGCTGGCCGGCGTGTTCGTCGTGGCCGGAGTGCTCTCCTGGGCGGGCGCCCGGTTGTGGAACTCGGTGGGGACCCTCCCCAGTGTCCCGCTGGCCGCGCCCGTCGTCCTCGCCCTGATCGCCGTGGTCCTGCTGGCCACGGCCCTGTCGCTGCGCGCCCGCCTCAAGGCCCAGCGCGACCGGCGCCCCGGCGCCAAGGGCGTCGACCCCCTGATGGCCGCCCGCGCGGTCGTCTTCGGCCAGGCCAGCGCCCTGGTGGCCGCCCTGGTCGCCGGGATGTACGGCGGCACGGGCGTCTTCCTCCTGGAGTCCCTGGACATCCCCGCCCGCCGCGACCAGGCCGTCTACGCCGGCTTCTCGGTCCTGGCGGGCATCGCCGTCATCGCGGCAGCCTTCTTCCTGGAACGGGTCTGCAAACTCCCGGAGGACGACGACACCAACGCGGGCACGGGCACGGCCCCGGCCGCGTAAACGCCGGCGCGGGCGCCCCCAGGGGCGCGGGGCTGTGTCATTCTGCGGCTCCGCCGCGTGGGCGCGACCAGCCACAACGAGCCCGCAGACAACGCACCGCGCTTCCCGCGGAGCACTCAGCGGGCCATGATCAGGCTCATCGCCTCGTTACGGGTCGCCGGATCCCGCAGCTGGCCGCGCACCGCGGACGTGATGGTCTTCGCACCCGGCTTCCGTACCCCCCGCATCGACATGCACATGTGCTCGCACTCGACGACGACGATCACCCCGCGCGGCTCCAGGATCTTCATCAGCGAGTCGGCGACCTGCGTGGTGAGTCGTTCCTGCACCTGCGGTCGACGGGCGTAGACGTCCACGAGCCGGGCCAGCTTCGACAGCCCGGTGATCTTGCCGTCGACGGACGGGATGTAGCCGACGTGGGCAACCCCGACGAACGGCACCAGATGGTGCTCACAGCTGCTCAGGACCTCGATGTCCTTCACCAGCACCATCTCGTCGTGCCCCAGGTCGAACGTCGTCGTCAGCACGTCCTCGGGCCGCTGCCACAGTCCCGCGAATATCTCCCGGTATGCCCGCGCCACCCGCCCCGGGGTCTCCTTGAGGCCCTCACGGTCCGGGTCCTCACCGACCGCGATCAGGAGTTCGCGTACGGCGCTCTCCGCCCGCTTCTCGTCGAACACGCCGATCGTGCCCTCGCCGTCCAGCGTCACGGGGTCGGTCATCTGGTGCCTCGTTCCTGTCCCTGTCACGCGTGTGGACCACGCGTCGCACGTGCGGACATACCGAAATGCCGCGCCCCCCAGGCTAGATCCTGGGGGGCGCGGCATCCATTCCGGGCCCACTGGGCGGAATAGGGCGGGAGAGCCGGTATCAGGTATCAGCTCTCGCCGCGGTCCTCCGGTGCCTGCTCCGTCGCGGGGACGGCCTCGGTGGCTCCGGCCTTGGCGGTGATGGCCGGCGCCGAGCCGTTGGTCCCGTTCGTCAGCGACAGCTCCTTGGGGGAGAGCACCGGCGGGCGGGTGGACGGCGTACGGCGGGAGGAGCCGGTCCACGCGGGGCGGGCCGGACGCTTGATGATCGGAGTGAAGATCTCGGCGATCTGCTCCTTGCTCAGCGTCTCCTTCTCCAGCAGCTGCAGCACCAGCGCGTCGAGCACGTCACGGTTCTCGACCAGGATCTCCCAGGCCTCGTTGTGCGCGTTCTCGATGAGCTTCTTGACCTCTTCGTCGACGAGCGCGGCCACTTCTTCCGAGTAGTCACGCGGGTGCGACATCTCCCGGCCCAGGAAGGGCTCGGTGTTGTCGCCGCCGAACTTGATCGCGCCGAGGCGCTCGGTCATGCCGTACTGCGTGACCATCGCGCGGGCCGTTGCCGTGGCCTTCTCGATGTCGTTCGCGGCACCCGTCGTCGGGTCGTGGAAGACCAGTTCCTCCGCCGCCCGGCCGCCCAGCATGTACGCCAGCTGGTCGAGCATCTCGTTACGAGTGGTGGAGTACTTGTCCTCTTCCGGGAGGACCATCGTGTAACCGAGGGCCCGGCCGCGGGACAGGATCGTGATCTTGTGGACCGGGTCGGAGTTCGGGGAGGCCGCCGCGACCAGGGCGTGGCCGCCCTCGTGGTACGCGGTGATCTTCTTTTCCTTCTCCGACATGATCCGGGTCCGCTTCTGCGGGCCCGCCACGACGCGGTCGATGGCCTCGTCGAGCGCCGCGTTGTCGATCAGCTTCCTGTCGCCGCGGGCGGTGAGCAGCGCTGCCTCGTTGAGGACGTTGCTCAGGTCCGCGCCGGTGAAGCCCGGCGTGCGACGGGCGACCGCCGACAGATCGACGTCCGGAGCGACCGGCTTGCCCTTCTGGTGAACCTTGAGGATCTCCAGTCGGCCGAGCATGTCCGGGCGGTCGACCGCGATCTGGCGGTCGAAACGGCCGGGACGCAGCAGCGCCGGGTCGAGGATGTCGGGACGGTTCGTGGCGGCGATGAGAATCACACCGCCCTTGACGTCGAAGCCGTCCATCTCGACGAGCAGCTGGTTGAGCGTCTGCTCGCGCTCGTCGTGACCGCCGCCGAGGCCGGCGCCGCGATGGCGCCCGACCGCGTCGATCTCGTCGACGAAGACGATCGCCGGGGCGTTCGCCTTGGCCTGCTCGAAGAGGTCACGGACTCGGGAGGCACCGACACCGACGAACATCTCGACGAAGTCGGAACCCGAGATCGAGTAGAACGGAACGCCCGCCTCGCCCGCGACAGCACGCGCGAGCAGCGTCTTGCCCGTACCGGGAGGCCCGTAGAGGAGCACACCCTTGGGGATCTTGGCGCCGACGGCCTGGAACTTGGCCGGCTCCTGGAGGAACTCCTTGATCTCGTGGAGTTCCTCGACGGCCTCGTCCGAGCCCGCGACGTCCGCGAACGTCGTCTTCGGGGTGTCCTTGGTGATGAGCTTGGCCTTGGACTTCCCGAACTGCATGACCCGGGAGCCGCCACCCTGCATCTGGTTCATCAGGAACAGGAACACGACGACGATGAGGACGAAGGGGAGCAGCGACAACAGAATGCCGACGAAAGCGTTCTGCTTGGTCGGGGAGACCGTGTAGCCGTCCGGAATCTGCTTGTTCTGGAACTTGTCCTGGAGAGTGTTCGCCAGGTTGACGCCCTGATCGCCGATGTAGCTCGCTTGGATCTTCGAGCTGCCCTCGACTTTCTGACCGTCCTTGAGCTGGACCTTGATGACCTGCTCGTCACCGGTGGTGATCTTGGCCTGCTCGACCTTGTTGTCGTTGATCGCCTGGACGACCTGGCCTGTGTCCACCGTCTTGTAGCCGCCGGACGAGCCGACGACCTGCATCAACACGACCACGGCAAGGACGGCCAGCACGATCCACATGACCGGCCCACGGAAGTATCGCTTCACGTCCATCCATACGGAGCGGTGCCGCCCCGTCCCTCCTGCCATAGTGAGTTTGACAAAGACTGTTCTAAGAACTGCTCTTCGGACGGTACCCCAGCATTGTCACCCGAAGGCGCACGGGCTGGCTGTCAATACCGTCCACGCATGCTCCAACGGCGGGAAGGCCGCCGGGGTTCCCGCACCTCTCACAGGACTGGCCCTTTGGCTCAGCAGCCGCACTGGAGACCGCGGCGGCAGCCTGACTCAGCCGCCGTAGACATGAGGCGCGAGCGTACCGACGAACGGGAGGTTCCGGTACTTCTCGGCATAGTCGAGGCCGTAGCCGATCACGAACTCGTTCGGGATGTCGAAGCCGACCCACTCCACGTCGATGGCGACCTTCGCGGCCTCCGGCTTGCGCAGCAGGGTGCAGATCTTCAGCGACTCGGGCTCACGGGAGCCCAGGTTGGAGATCAGCCAGGACAGGGTCAGCCCGGAGTCGATGATGTCCTCGACGATGAGGACGTGCTTGCCCTTGATGTCGGTGTCGAGGTCCTTGAGGATCCGCACCACACCGGAGGACTGGGTGCCCGCGCCGTACGACGACACGGCCATCCAGTCCATGGTGAGGGGGGTGGACAGCGCCCGGGCCAGGTCGGCCATGACCATCACCGCGCCCTTGAGGACGCCGACGATCAGCAGATCCTTGCCCGCGTACTCCGCGTCGATCTTCGCGGCCAGCTCGACCAGCTTCGCGTCGATCTCTTCCTTGGTGATGAGTACCGACTTGAGGTCGGCACCCATGTCTTTCGCGTCCACCCGCATCACTTTCGGTCGCCCGTCGCCATTCGCCTGGCTCGCCGACCCCTCCCCGAAGGGGGGTGAGATTCAGCCTTGCCGAATCACCAGTCTGCCACCCTGCCGCTGGGCGACGACCCGGCCGGGGAGATTGATGGCCCCCTGCCCGCGCCAACCGGTGATCAGCCGGTCGATTTCCTCGATGTGGCGGGCGAACAGCGAACCGGCCGGAGCGCCCGCCTCGATGGCGGCACTGCGCAGGATGCGACGGCGTACGGCGGGCGGCAGGGCGTACAGCTTGGCGCACTCCAGGAGACCCGCCGCGTCCCGTACGGAGGCCTCGGCCTGGCGGGCCCAGGTGTCGAGGGCGTCGGCGTCGTCGCGGGAGAGCTGGGCGGTGCGGGCGAGTGCCTCGACCACGCCTTTGCCGAGGGCCTTCTCCAGGGCGGGCAGGCCTTCGTGGCGCAGCCGGGACCGGGTGTAGGCCGGGTCGGCGTTGTGCGGGTCGTCCCAGACCGGGAGGGCCTGGACCATGCACGCCTTGCGGGCGGTCTGCCGGTCGACCTGGAGGAAGGGCCTGCGGTACCGGCCGGGGGCTCCGGGCCCACCCGAGACGGCGGCCATCCCGGACAGGGACCGGATGCCGGAACCGCGGGCGAGGCCCAGCAGCACGGTCTCGGCCTGGTCGTCGCGGGTGTGGCCGAGGAGGACCGCGGCGGCGCCGTGGCGCTCGGCGGCGGCGTCCAGGGCCCCGTACCGGGCGTCCCGCGCGGCGGCCTCCGGGCCGCCCTCACGGCCGACGGTGACGGCGATCGACTCGACCGGGGCGAGGCCGAGTTCGGTCAGGCGCAGGACGACCTCGTCGGCGCGGAGGTCGGAGCCGGGCTGCAGGCCGTGGTCGACGGTGACGCCGCCGGCGCGCAGACCGAGTTTGGGCGCTTCGAACGCGAGGGCGGAGGCGAGCGCCATGGAGTCGGCGCCGCCGGAACACGCCACGAGGACGAGCGGCAGGGACTCGCCGGGGGTGATCGGGCCGGGGACGAGGCTGTGGGACGGGGTGTGAGCGATGAGGATGTCGTGGAGAGCGCGGCGAACCGCCAGGCGTATCGCCGCGACCGCAGGATGGGGACCCATGTCCGGTTCCCTTCATGAAGTTTTCGGGGGGTGAGCCGATTTCGGTCACTCAGAGTGTGTAGATGGTGACAGAAACGGGGCGTTCCCCGAGCATTGCACGCCTACCCATGCCCCACGGTCCCTCGGACGGGTGATTGAAGGGGCGTTCACCTGCCGTCGGCCGGATTCGTTCACCCCGGGTTCCGGGGGCTCATGAGTCCGTCTTGCGGTGCACCCGCGCGACCCAGTCCGCCGGTTTGGCGATCTCGGCCTTCGTCGGGAGGGTGTTGGGGGAGGTCCACACGCGGTTGAAGCCGTCCATGCCGACCTGGTCAACGACCGCGCGGACAAAGCGTTCGCCGTCCCGGTACTGCTTGAGTTTGGCGTCCAGACCGAGGAGCTTGCGCAGTGCGAGGTCCAGGCGGGACGCGCCCTTGGCCCGCCGTTGCTGGAATTTCTCCCGGATCTCGGCCACGGAGGGCACCACCGCGGGGCCCACTCCGTCCATCACGAAGTCGGCGTGTCCCTCCAGGAGCGACATGACCGCGGTGAGGCGGCCGAGGATCTCCCGCTGGGCCGGCGTCTGCACCAACTCCACCAGGGAGCGCCCGCCGTCGTCCTCCTCGCCCTCCGGCCGGCCGCCCGCGAGGGACTGCGCGGCCTCCCTGATGCGCTCCAGGAACGTCATGGGGTCGACTTCCGTCTCCCCCAAGAACGACTGGATTTCGCCCTCCAGGTGGTCCCTCAGCCAGGGCACGCCCGTGAACTGGGTGCGGTGCGTCTCCTCGTGCAGACACACCCAGAGCCGGAAGTCATGGGGCTGTACGTCGAGTTCGCGCTCCACGTGGACGATGTTCGGCGCGACGAGAAGCAGTCGGCCGCCGCCGTTCGCACCGGCCGGCAGTTCACGGGTGGACGGCGCGAAGGTCTCGTACTGGCCGAGCACCCGGGACGACAGGAACGACAGCAGCATCCCCAGTTCGACGCCGGTGACCTTGCCGCCGACCGCGCCGAGGACGGCTCCGCCGGGTGAACTCCCGCGCCGCTCCTCCATCTTGTCCAGCAACGGCCTGAGCACCTCGCGGAACCCGGCCACGTTCGCCCGTACCCAGCCCGGCCGGTCGACGACCAGGACGGGGGTGTCGTGCGCGGTGTCCGTGCCCATCCGGGTGAAGCCCCGGACGTGCTCCTCGGAGGCCTTCGCGTGCCGACGCAGCTCCGACACGATGGCCCGGGCCTCGTCCCGGCTCACCTCTGGTCCCGGCCTCACGAGCCGGGTCGCGGTCGCCACCGCGAGATTCCAGTCGACCATCCCAGCAGATGCAGCACCACCGATGCTCGTCATGCGTCAACCGTACGGGAGCGGTCCCCTTGAGGGCAGGTTGCGAGGTCGGCAGAGGCCGGGCTCTGTTGGGTCGGCACCCGGCGCTGTCGGCTGTGCCCACCCGTCCCGCCCTGCGGAACGCCTGCCCACAGCGGGGGTGCCGACGAGCGGCTGTCCACGGCGGCACGGCGGGCAGGGACGCGGGGACCGCGCCCGAAGGGACGCGGGGAACTGCGCGGCCGGCCCCCACCGGCCCGCGGACAAAGTCACCGTCAGCCCGGCGGAGCGGTCAGCAGCCGCAGGCCGCCAGTGCCGTCGCCGTGCGGTCCAGGGCTGTCTGGGCCGCCGTCCGGTCGGTGGTGTCGGCGGCCAGGAAGGCGAAGGCCAGCAGGCGGCCGTCCCGGTCGACGACCGTGCCCGCCAGGGCGTTCACGCCCGTCAGGGTGCCCGTCTTGGCCCGTACGACGCCTGCCGCGCCGTCCGTGTAGCGGGTGCTCAGCGTGCCGGTGAAGCCCGCCACGGGGAGGCCTGTGAGGGCCGCGCGCAGTTCGGGGTGGGACGGGTCGCCCGCCTTGGCCAGCAGGGCCGTGAGGAGGTTCGGGGTGAGGAGGTCGGCGCGGTTCAGACCGCTGCCGTCCGCGAAACGGGCCCCGGACATGGGCAGTCCGAGCTTCCCCAGCTGGGTACGGATGGCCCGCGCGCCCCCCGCGAAGTCGGGCCGGACGCCCGTGGCGAGCGCGGTCTGGCGGGCGAGTGCCTCCGCGAGGTCGTTGTCGCTGTTGGTCAGCATGCGCTCGACGAGGGCGGAGAGCGGCGGCGAGGAGACCTTCGCGAGGGTGGTCGCGCGGCCCGTGGCCTTGGACGGGCCGGGGGAGGTCGTTCTGATGCCGTGCTTCGCCAGGAGGGCCGCGAAGGTGCGGGCGGCGTCCGCCGCCGGCTCGGCGCTGCGGTCGGCCGTTCCACTGGTCGAGTCGTTCGTGCGGGCCTCGTCGGCCATCAGGGCGCTGACCGGGGCGAGGTTGCCGCCGTTGTCGGCCCCGATCGGGTGGAGTTCCGGGCCGGCGTAGAGCGTGGTGTCGTACGACAGGGTCACCTGGCGTACGCCGCGCTTCTTGAGGGCGGTGGCCGTCGAGTCGGCCAGGGTGCGCAGGCTGGCCCAGCCCTCCGGGTCCGTACGGGCCGTCAGGGTGGGGTCGCCGCCGCCGACCAGGACGAGTTCGTTGGTGTCGGGCTCCAGGGCGGCCCGGGTGGTGAGGCGGTGGTCGGCGCCCATCGCGGAGAGCGCGGCGACAGCCGTGGCGATCTTCGTGGTCGAGGCGGGGACGAGCGCCTGGCCCGCTCCCCGGCCGTACAGGCGCTTCCCGGTGGCGATGTCGACGACGGCGGCCGTCTGGCGGGTGCCGAGGGCGGGGTTCCTCAGGAGCGGGTCCAGGACGGCCGCGAGGGCCCTTCCTGCGGGCGCCGCCCGCAGGGTGCCGGTGGCGCTGCCGAGGCCGGCCAGCACGGAGGGGGCGCTCGGCGCGGGTGCGGGCGCCCCGGCCGACGTACCCGAGGTGGCGGAGGTGTCGGACGTACCGGAATTACGTCCGTGATCTGTGCCACCGGATCGCTCCTGGACGGCGGCCCAGTCGCGCTCGGCCGTACGCTGGCCGGAGGAGTCCCAGGGGCCCGCGGCGGTGACCACTCCGGCGGTCAGCGCCAGTCCGGCGGTGGCGGCGCCCGCGGTGTACTGCCAGGTCCGCAGGGTCTTCGGCATCGACAGCGGCAGTATCTTCAGGGTGTTCGGTCTGGGGAGACCGGCGAGCTTCGGGCCCACGGCCTGTGTGATCCGCGCGACCTGCGGTCCCACGGCCGCTCGGGCCCGTCCGAGCTGCGGCTTCACTGTTGCCGCAGCCCTGGTGAGACGGGGTCGTACGGTGCGGGCGAGCCGCGCCACCCCCGGCCTCGCGGCCCGCCAAGGCCTCAGCTCCGGCACGACCACCAGCCCCTTTCGCGATCACACACCAGCGTGAGGGACACTTAACCACCAGAACTATGTGTTGATCATGGAGGAGCCACCGGTGGAGTTCGACGTCACGATCGAGATTCCGAAGGGTTCACGGAACAAGTACGAGGTGGACCACGAGACCGGTCGGATCCGTCTGGACCGTCGCCTCTTCACCTCGACCAGCTACCCGGCCGACTACGGCTTCGTCGAGAACACCCTCGGCGAGGACGGCGACCCGCTGGACGCGCTGGTCATCCTGGACGAGCCGACCTTCCCCGGCTGCCTCATCCAGTGCCGCGCGATCGGCATGTTCCGGATGACGGACGAGGCCGGCGGCGACGACAAGCTGCTGTGCGTGCCCGCGCACGACCCGCGCGTGGAGCACCTGCGGGACATCCACCACGTGTCGGAGTTCGACCGTCTGGAGATCCAGCACTTCTTCGAGGTCTACAAGGACCTGGAGCCCGGCAAGTCCGTCGAAGGCGCCAACTGGGTGGGCCGCGCGGACGCCGAGGCCGAGATCGAGCGGTCGTACAAGCGCCTCAAGGAGCAGGGCGGCCACTGAGGCCTCCCCCATCCCGTAGTGCTCAGCGGGCCGCACGCGTACGCGTGCGGCCCGTTCGTGTCTCTGTGCGCATACTGAAAGGCGTAATGGAGGGGCACGCGCAGGGAGCGATACGGAGTGACGGACGAGGACCGCAAGCCGGCGTCGGACGAGGCCAGGGCTGTCTACACGGTTCCCCTGGTCGGCGGAGGCCCCGGCGGTGGTGACGGGGAGTCGTCCACCACCTCCGAGTTCGCGCTTCCCGAGGGGATGGCCCCGCCCAGAGCTGTCGACGTCGAGTCCGAGATCACCTCCGAGTTCGCCCTGCCCGACGGGCTCGACGTTCCGCAGCCGCCGGGCGGCGATCTCGAGGGGTCGGCCTTCAGCACCCCGCTCACGTACCGGGCGCCCGCGTTCACGCCGCCCTTGGGCATTCCTGTGGTGAGTCTCACCAAGGACGTGCCCTGGCAGGACCGGATGCGCACGATGCTGCGGATGCCGGTGGCCGAGCGGCCCGCGCCGGAACGGATGCAGAAGGCGGCCGAGGAGGACGGACCGGCCGTCCCGCGCGTGCTCGACATGACGCTGCGCATCGGCGAACTGCTGCTCGCGGGCGGCGAGGGCGCCGAGGACGTGGAGGCGGCCATGTTCGCCGTCTGCCGGTCCTACGGCCTCGACCGCTGCGAGCCGAACGTCACGTTCACCCTGCTGTCGATCTCGTACCAGCCCTCGCTCGTCGAGGATCCCGTGACGGCATCACGGACGGTCCGGCGCCGGGGCACCGACTACACGCGCCTGGCGGCCGTCTACCGGCTTGTGGACGACCTGAGCGACTCGGAGACCGCCACGTCTCTGGAAGAGGCTTACAGGCGCCTTGCGGAGATCCGGCGCAACCGGCACCCGTATCCCGGCTGGGGGCTCACCGTGGCCGCCGGGCTGCTCGCGGGCGCCGCCTCCGTGCTCGTCGGCGGTGACCTGGTCGTGTTCGTGGCGGCGGCGCTCGGCGCGATGCTGGGCGACCGGCTGGCGTGGCTGTGCGCGGGGCGCGGGCTGCCGGAGTTCTACCAGTTCACGGTGGCCGCGATGCCGCCGGCCGCCATAGGGGTCGCGCTGACGGCCGCGCACGTGGACGTGAAGGCGTCCGCCGTGATCACCGGTGGGCTGTTCGCGCTGCTTCCCGGGCGGGCGCTGGTCGCCGGGGTGCAGGACGGGCTGACCGGGTTCTACATCACCGCGTCCGCACGGCTGCTGGAGGTCCTGTACTTCTTCGTGGGCATCGTCGTCGGGGTGCTGCTGATCCTGTACTTCGGCGTGAAGCTGGGCGCCGAGCTCAATCCGGACGCGGCGTTGGGGAGCGCGCAGCGGCCGCTGTGGCAGATCAGCGCGTCCATGCTGTTGTCGCTGACCTTCGCGATCATGCTTCAGCAGGAACGTTCCACCGTACTCATCGTGACGCTCAACGGCGGTGTGGCGTGCAGCGTGTACGGCGCGATGCACTACGCCGGCGACTTCTCGGCGGTGGCCTCGACGGCCGTCGCGGCCGGACTGGTCGGGCTGTTCGGGCAGTTGCTGTCGCGGTACCGGTACGCGTCGGCCCTGCCGTACACCACGGCCGCGATCGGGCCCCTGTTGCCCGGGTCGGCGACCTACTTCGGGCTGTTGTCGATCGCGCAGAACGACATGGACGCGGGGTTGGTGTCGCTGTCGAAGGCGGCGGCGCTGGCGATGGCGATTGCCATCGGGGTGAATCTGGGGTCGGAGATCTCGCGGCTGTTCCTGCGTGTGCCGAGCGGCTCCGCCGGGGGGCGGCGGGCCGCGAAGCGGACGCGAGGGTTCTAGCTCCGGGTGCGTTTTGCTTGGCGTGGGGCGCCTGGGAGCTCGGGGGGTTCTGTTGTGGGGCGGGTGCGGGTGCCGTTGTGGCTTGTCGCGCCCCGCGGCGGAGCCGCAGATCGACACAGCCCCGCGCCCCTAGGTGGGCTGCCCTGCCGTCAGTTTTGTCGGTAGCCGTTGTTCTGGTTGTCGTACGGGTACTGCTGCTGGTAGCCGTAGTCCTGGTTGTACGGCTGTTGCTGCTGCTGGTAGCCCTGCGTGTACTGCTGCTGGGCGTAGCCCTGGTCGTCGTTCTGCTGGGCCGGGGGGATGCGGCGGAGTTGGGTCGTCGCGTCGTCCATCATCGGCGCCGGAGGCGCCGGAGGCTGCTGGGGCGGGTTCTTCTTGGCCTTGCTGCGGGCTCGGGCGAACTCGATGAGGATCGGGACGACCGAGATGAGGACGATCAGCAGCAGGATCGGTTCGATGTTCTTCTTGACGAAGTCGATGTTGCCGAGCCAGGAGCCGAGCATGGTGACGCCCGCGCCCCAGAGGACGCCGCCGATGACGTTGAAGGTCAGGAACGAGCGGTACTTCATTCCGCTGACGCCGGCGATGATCGGCGTGAACGTGCGCACGATGGGCACGAAGCGGGCCAGGATCAGGGACTTCGGGCCGTACTTCTCGAAGAACTCGTGGGCCTTGGTGACGTTCTCCTGCTTGAAGAGGCGGGAGTCCGGCCGGTTGAAGAGCGACGGGCCGACCTTCTTGCCGAACATGTAGCCGGCCTGGTCGCCGAGAACCGCGGCGAGGCAGATGAGCGCGACCGCCGCCCACAGGGGGAAGTCCAGCGTGCCCGCGGTGATCAGCAGGCCCGCCGTGAACAGCAGCGAGTCGCCCGGCAGGAAGAAGCCGATGAGTAGACCGGACTCGGCGAACACGATCAGGAGCAGGCCCCAGATGCCGAACTGGTCCAACAGGTAGTCCGGATCCAGCCAGCTCGGTCCGAGGGCAAGCGTCGTCACTGTTCCGGGCTCCTGAGGCTTGGCAAAGACGTGGCAGAGAAGAGTGGGGCCAAAGCTATCAACGCGATGTGACCCCTCCGGGTTCCCCACCTTCCCCGCGTCACTCCGGGGTGCGCTGTGCGGGAACTGGGACCACCCTGTGAGGTTATGGGCATCGAGGAGTACGGCGGCGGCCAGGGACCCCAGTCCGATGTGCTGGTCGTGACGACGAACGACGTACCCGGACACCGGGTCGAGCAGGTCATCGGTGAGGTCTTCGGGCTGACCGTGCGGTCGCGGCATCTCGGCAGCCAGATCGGGGCCGGGCTGAAGTCGATGATCGGCGGTGAGCTGAAGGGACTGACGAAGACTCTCGTCGAGACCCGTAACCAGGCTATGGACCGTCTTGTCGAGCAGGCACGCGCGCGTGGCGCCAACGCCGTGCTGGCGTTCCGTTTCGACGTGACCGAGGCCGCGGACGTGGGCACGGAGGTGTGCGCGTACGGGACCGCGGTGGTCCTGGTCCGGGAGTGAGCGACAGCGCCCCCGGACCAGGTCGCCTCTACGAGGTGTGCCGGGCCGCGTTCGCCGTGACCGCCTCGCGCAGGTGTTCGGCGAGGCCCGGGCGCATGGAGTCGTAGAACTCCTTGAAGCGCTCGTCGGAGACGTACGTGTCGGCCAGACCCTGATGGATTTCGTACGTGCATTCGTAGAACCACTTGGTGATGTGCTGCCGGTGTTCCTCGGCCATGGACATGGCCGCCTCGCCGGACGGAGGCTCGCCGGCGGCCATCAGGGCGTCGTAACGCTCGCCCCAGGAGGCCACCTCGGCCTGCATGCGCTGCCAGTCGTCCTTCGTGTAGGAGGCCGCGCGGCGCTGCGACTCCGCGTATGTGTCCGTGCCGCCCCAGCGGCGCTCGGCCTCCTCCGCGTGTGCCTCCGGGTCCTTGTCGCCGAAGACCTCGAACTTCTCCTCGGGCGTGAGGTTGATGCCCATTCTGCGTGCCTCCATGGCGTGCTCCACGGCCGCCGCCATCTGCTGGAGCCGTTCGATCCGGGCGGTCAGCAGCTCGTGCTGACGGCGCAACTGCGCGCGCGGGTCCGCCTTCGGGTCGTCCAGCAGGGCGGCGACCTCGTCGAGCGGGAAGCCGAGCTCCCGGTAGAACAGGATCTGCTGCAGCCGGTCGAGGTCGGCGTCGTCGTAGCGCCGGTGGCCCGCGTGGCTGCGGGCGCCGGGCACGAGGAGGCCGATCTCGTCGTAGTGGTGCAGGGTGCGCACCGTGACACCGGCGAATCCGGCCACCTGTCCTACGGAGTAGCTCACTTCCGCTCCCTTTCTCGGTACGCGCTTCAAACTGCTCCCTCACCCGGCGTGAGGTGCAAGCCCCGCGACCCGGGCCTACCGTCGTAGACATGCCACTGCACCGCGGGGACAGCGAAGCATCCGACGAGAAGGGCGGCGGGCGCAGGCTCTCCGTCAATCCTTTCTACGGGGCGGCCGATCCGGTCGGCGGTATGACCGAGGCCCCGCCCACTCACCGGCTCGGGGACGCCCCGCTGCCGCCGTCGACGGCGTACCAGGTCGTGCACGACGAACTGATGCTCGACGGCAACTCGCGGCTCAACCTGGCCACCTTCGTGACCACCTGGATGGAGCCGCAGGCCGACGTCCTGATGAGCGAGTGCCGGGACAAGAACATGATCGACAAGGACGAGTACCCGCGTACGGCCGAGCTGGAGCGGCGCTGCGTGGCGATGCTCGCCGATCTGTGGAACGCGCCCGATCCGGATGCCGCCGTGGGCTGTTCGACCACCGGTTCGAGTGAGGCGTGCATGCTCGCCGGGATGGCGCTGAAGCGGCGGTGGGCGGCGCGCAACGCCGACCGGTATCCGGGGCGGGACGTGCGGCCGAACCTGGTCATGGGCGTCAACGTGCAGGTCTGCTGGGAGAAGTTCTGCAACTTCTGGGAGGTGGAGGCGCGGCAGGTGCCCATGGAGGGCGAGCGGTTCCATCTCGATCCGCAGGCGGCGGCCGAACTGTGCGACGAGAACACCATCGGGGTCGTCGGGATCCTCGGGTCCACGTTCGACGGGTCCTACGAGCCCGTCGCGGAGCTGTGCGCGGCCCTGGACGCCCTGCAGGAGCGGACCGGGCTCGACATCCCCGTACACGTCGACGGGGCCTCAGGGGCCATGGTGGCGCCCTTCCTGGACGAGGACCTGGTGTGGGACTTCCGGTTGCCCCGGGTGGCCTCGATCAACACCTCGGGGCACAAGTACGGGCTCGTCTACCCGGGCGTCGGCTGGGCGCTGTGGCGGGACAGGGAGGCGCTCCCCGAGGAGCTCGTCTTCAGTGTCAACTACCTGGGCGGCGACATGCCGACGTTCGCGCTCAACTTCTCGCGCCCCGGGGCCCAGGTGGTCGCGCAGTACTACACGTTCCTGCGGCTGGGCCGCGACGGCTACCGGGCCGTGCAGCAGACCACGCGGGACGTGGCGCGCTCCCTCGCGGGGCGGATCGAGGAGCTGGGCGACTTCCGGCTCCTCACCCGGGGCGACGAGTTGCCGGTCTTCGCCTTCACGACCGGGGCGGACGTGAGCGCGTACGACGTCTTCGACGTCTCGCGGCGGATGCGTGAGCGGGGCTGGCTGGTGCCCGCGTACACCTTCCCGGAGAACCGGCAGGACCTGTCCGTCCTGCGGGTCGTGTGCCGCAACGGCTTCTCCACGGACCTCGCCGAGCTGTTCCTGGAGGACCTGGAACGACTGCTGCCCGAACTGCGCCGGCAGCCGCGCCCCTTCACCCACGACAAGGACGCGGCCACCGGATTCCATCACTAGACGATCAGTGCGGCCGTCTCACCTCGAAGTGGAAGCATCCGTATTCCACCGCTCTGACGTGCACGAGGACCACGTCCGGGTCGTTGAAGGCGTCATCGAAGGCTGCGTCGAAGCCGGCCGTGGCGTCGGCCGGAATCTCCAGAAGGCGGCCACCCGCGATGCGGCCCTGGGCGTCATAGCGGCGCACGGTACGCAGGGCGCCGGGCCGATCGAAGGGATAGTTCTCGCGTTGAGTGAACCCGCCGCAGTCATCGGCGTGGATGAAGACGGGCCCCTGTTCGTCGTACGCGCCCGGATCCGCGTTCCTCGCGGCGGCCCAGCGGCGCAACGGGGCGTACGAAACCAGGGCGATCCGCTCGCCGAGCGTGATGGGGTGCAGGCAGCAGCGCAGGGGGGAGCCCACGTCGTCGCCGGTCGCGATGTACGGGGCGCAGGGACGGCCCGCGTCGTCGGCGATCCGCAGTTCCTTGAGGACGGCTGTGCCAAGGGGGAGCACGGTGTACCTGGTCATGTGCCCATGCTGGCGCGACGTACGTGCGCCCGCTGGCAGGAAACGGACGTCACGTTGGCGTCGACGTGGTCGCACTTGGTCAGATGGCGTCCTCGGGATGCCGCTCCCCCGACGCGTACGGGTTCTCCTCGCCCTCGGCCAGGATGCCGACGAACGGTTCACCCTCGCCCGCGAACGTGTACGCGCCGCCCTCGATCCGGGCGATCAGACCCAGGGTCCACTCGGCCTCGGCGTCGGCCGTGTGGGTCCAGAGGTTCATGATCTCGCCGATGTGGCCGAGCTGTTCGGGGCCGTCCTCGGGTACGTAGTGCTCGGTGACCGAGGCCCGCCACTCGCCGATGCACCGGGTGCGTTCCTTCAGGAGGGTCACCGCCTCGGCGCGCGGCAGATCGACGATGAAGCCGATCGCCGCCGACTTGACGTCCATCTGCTGGTCGTACGAGGTCAGCGCCTCGCGCAGCAGCCGCAGGAACTCCTCGGTGCCCTCGCCGGTGATCTCGTACTCCGTGCGGGGCGGGCCGCCGGCCGTGGAGGGGGCGATCTCGTGCGCGATCAGCAGGCCCTGCTTGGCCATCTGCTTCAGGGCGTGGTAGATCGAGCCGGGCTTGGCGTTGGACCACTCGTGCGCGCCCCAGTACTCCAGGTCGTTGCGCACCTGGTAGCCGTGGGCCCGCCCGTGCTGACGGACCGCGCCGAGCACGAGGAGACGGATCGCTGACATGCGGGCCACATTAGGGCCTCGGCGTCAAGCGGCCCGCTCCCGGGCCACCAGGTCGAAGGCGGTGGCGCCGTCGAGGGATTCGCGGACGATGTCGGCGTGACCGGCGTGCCGGGCGGTCTCGCGGATCAGGTGCAGTGCCAGCCAGCGCATCGAGACACTGGCCTGGGGCGGGAACCAGGGGTCCGGCGGCAGATCGAAGGTGTCGTCGAGGCTCGGTACGGACCGCAGGAACTCCTCGGTCTCGGCGGCGACCTTCTCCCAGTACGCGAGTTGCGAGGCGACCGTCTCCCCCTCGACGAGGACGAAGCACTCGTGCCAGTTCGACTGGTCCCGCTTGACGGCCGGCGCCTCCCCTCTGGCCCGTGCGATCCAGCCCTGCTCGACCTCGGCGACATGCTTGAGCAGCCCGGAGAGGGACAGCTCGCTGGCGCTGGGGCGCGAGGCGGCCTGTTCGTCCGTCAGCCCGAGCAGGGACCGCCGGATACCGCCGCGCTGCTCCTCCAGGAACGCGAGCAGCGCTCCTCGCTCGTCGCCGGGGGCTTCGGAGGGGACGTGGGTGACCATGGTGGGCCGCCTTTCATCGGGTCGTGCGGGCGTTCCTGCCTGACACCGACGAAGTTACGGGGGCTTGCGGACAGGTTCTGTCCGCAAGCCCCCGTCACGGCAGAGCTTCTGAAACTTTTCTCACCAGCCAGAACTAGAACGGGAATGCGCTCCGCCCGTGCTGCACCGAGATCCACTTCCGGGTGGTGAACGCCTCCACCGTCGCCTCGCCGTTCAGGCGGCCGATGCCCGAGGACTTCTCGCCGCCGAAGGCGACCAGGGGCTCGTCGTGGACCGTGCCGTCGTTGACGTGGAACATGCCCGTGTCGATCTGCTTGGCGAAGGCGATGCCGCGTTCCACGTCGGCCGTGTGGACAGCGCCGCTGAGGCCGTACGGGGTGTCGTTGACGAGGCGGACCGCCTCCTCCTCGCCGTCGAAGGGGACGAGGAGGGCCACCGGGCCGAAGATCTCCTGGTGGAGGAGGGGTGAGTCGGCGGGGAGGTCGGTCAGGACCGACGGCTCGACGAGGTTGTCCGTCGTCGTGCCGTGCAGCAGTGCCGTCGCGCCCTCCGCCAGGGCCCGTCGCACCATGCCCGAAAGCGCGTCCGCCTGGGAGGAGTTGATCAGCGGGCCGATGACCGTCTCGGGGTCGCTCGGGTCGCCCACCTTCAGGGACCGCACCTTGGTCACGAACTTCTCGGTGAACTCGTCGGCGATCGAACGGTCCACCAGGACACGGTTGGCCGCCATGCAGACCTGGCCCTGATGGACGTACCGGCTGAAGACCGCCGCATCGACCGCGTAGTCGATGTCCGCGTCGTCCAGGACCACCAGGGCGCTGTTGCCGCCGAGTTCGAGGACCACGTTCTTGAAGAGGGGCGCGCAGACGGCGGCGACATGCCGGCCGACCGCGTCCGAGCCGGTGAAGGAGATGACCTTCGGAACCGGGTGCTCCAGGAACGCGTCGCCGATCTCGGCGATGTCCGTGATCACGACGTTCAGGAGGCCCGGCGGCAGGCCCGCGTCCTCGAAGATCTTCGCGACCAGCGAGCCGCCGACGACCGGGGTGTCCTGGTGCGGCTTGAGGACGACGCCGTTGCCGAGCGCCAGCGCGGGGGCGACCGACTTCAGGGAGAGGAGGAAGGGGAAGTTGAAGGGGCTGATCACACCCACCACACCCACCGGGACGCGGTAGACGCGGTTCTCCTTGCCCTCGACCGGCGACGGGACGATCTGGCCCTCGGGGGTCAGCGCCAGCCGGATCGACTCGCGCAGGAACTCCTTGGCGAGGTGCAGTTCGAAGCCGGCCTTGAGGTGGGTGCCGCCGAGTTCGGCGATGATCGCCGCGGCGATCTCCGGCTCTCTGTCCTCGAGGATGCGCAGGGCCTTCTCGAAGACCGCGCGGCGGACGTACGGGCTGGTCGCCGCCCACTCCTTCTGGGCCGCGGCGGCGGCACGGTACGCCTCGTCGACCTCGTCCACCGTGGCGATCGTGATCGAGGCGAGCTTCTCACCGTCGTACGGGTTGAAGTCGATGATGTCCCAGGAGCCCGTGCCCGGGCGCCACTCACCGCCTATGTACTGCTGCGCGAGATCGGTGAAGTAGTACTCGGGCGCTGACATGTGATCCCTCAATCCCTCAATCCCGTATCACGGTCTGATCGCACGTCATCGTACGTGCGGCCGTAGGGAGTTGGGGGCCATCGGGTGGCGCCGTTACGAGAGTTGCAGCAGACCCCTGAGCAGGTCCCGGCTCTCGTCCGGCCCGGGGCTGTCCTGCTGGAGCTCCTTCATCGCCGTCTCGTACTGGCTGACGTCCTCCGCCTTGTCCAGGTACAGGGCGCTGGTGAGCTGCTCCAGGAAGATCACGTCGGACAGGTCGGACTCCGGGAAGCTCAGGATCGTGAACGCGCCGCTCTCGCCCGAGTGCCCGCCGAAGCCGAACGGCATGATCTGCAGCCGTACGTTGGGCCGCTCGGAGACCTCGATCAGGTGCTGGAGCTGACCGCGCATCACCTCGCGGTCGCCGTACGGCCTGCGCAGCGCCGCCTCGTCCAGGACGACGTGGAACTCCGGGCCGCCGGTGGACAGGAGGTACTTCTGCCGCTCCATGCGCAGTGCGACGCGGCGCTCGATGTCGGCTGGGCTCGCGCCCTTCATACCGCGGCCGACGACCGCACTCGCATACGCCTCGGTCTGCAGCAGACCGTGCACGAACTGCACCTCGTAGGCACGGATCAGCGATGCCGCGCCCTCCAGACCCACGTAGGTGGGGAACCAGTTGGGCAGGACGTCCGAGTAACTGTGCCACCAGCCCGCGACGTTGGCCTCCCTGGCCAGCGAGAGGAGAGCGTTGCGCTCGGCCTCGTCGTTGATGCCGTAGAGCGTCAACAGGTCCTCGACGTCCCGTGTCTTGAAGCTCACCCGGCCCAGCTCCATACGACTGATCTTCGATTCGGACGCGCGGATCGAGTAACCCGCCGCCTCTCGCGTGATGCCCCTCGCCTCACGCAGTCGTCTCAGGTGCGATCCGAGCAGCATGCGCCGCACCACCGATCCCGGCTCTCCCGCGCTCACGTTCGCCACCCTCCCCAACCTCTCCAGGGGCCGCAGTCTGCCACTAAATCACTCCGAGCAGTACTCGTCCGGTTACTCAAATGGGAAGACGTCAGAGCGTACGCACAGGAAGAGGCAAGGGGAAGACCGGCCACTGGTGAAAAGTTGGCGGAAAAAATGACCAAGAAGCGGTACGGGAGGGTCCAATTGGGGCACGTGCACGTGCATCTGCCCTTGCATCCGCCGTGAGCATCGGAAACCATGGTCTCGCGCCACCGCTGCATCGCAAAGACTGCATCGCAACGACCGCGATCTCCCGGGAGTGCCTCGCATGGGGACGAATGGATCGACCATGCTCGAGCCGTTAAGGCAGGGGCTTCCGCCACTGGATCCCTCGACCGTGTCCAACGCGGCGTCGTGCGCACTGCCAGCCCGCTTCGAAGCGGTGCGCGAAGCACGGCAGTTCAGCCGCAGAACACTCGCCCAATGGGACATCGGGGACCGCTTCGACGACGTCTGCCTGGTCGTCTCCGAGCTGGTCACCAATGCCCTGCGGCACGCGCTGCCCACGGATCCCCCGCATGCGTCGGCCCAGGAGCCGCCCGTACGGCTGCATCTGATGCGCTGGACCGAGCGGCTGGTGTGCGCGGTGCGCGATCCCAGCCGGGAGTGTCCGGTGGCGTACGACGCCGAGGAGTTCTCGGAGGACTTCTCGGCGGAGTCGGGGCGCGGCCTGTTCCTCGTCGACTCGTTCAGCGACAGCTGGGGCTGGCACCCGCTCTCGGGCGCGCTGGGCGGCAAGGTCGTCTGGGCGCTGTTCGGGCTGCACTCCGCCGAGTGAGGCACCGCGGTGTTTCTTCACGCCGAGGCTCTACGCGCGTCACGGTGCCCGGAGTGGGCGAGGTGGTTTGCGTGACTCGCGTGACCCGCGTGCCTCGACTCCGGGCCTGGTCGGCCGAAGGACGGTAAGACGGTCAGTTCGACGTCAGGTGGTCGAACTCGCCGTCCTTGATGCCCAGGAGCATCGCCTCGATCTCCGCGCGCGTGTAGACGAGCGCCGGCCCGTCGGGGAAGCGCGAGTTGCGTACCGCCACCTCGCCGCCGGGCAGCCGCGCGAACTCGACGCAGGAACCCTGCGAGTTGCTGTGCCGGCTCTTCTGCCAGGCGACCTCCAGTCGCGCGGCGGCCATGCCGTTGTACACGCCGGAGTCATCGGCCGTGCCAACGCCGTACACGTCGTGGTCCACAGGTCGCTCCCTGGTGGTGCACTGGCTGATGAGGCCATTGGTGCAGTGGTGTGCAGTGGTCAACTCTGCCGGATCATAACTCTGTTCACGTGCAGACGCGTGGACGGATGCAGGGGCTTATGCACAGGCATGCGCACAAGCAGATGCACGTGCACGCGGGGTGTTCGCTCCGCTACTCACCTTGACGCACGCACGCCCCCGCGCGTTCCACCGCACGCCCGCACCCCCGCCTCCTGCGACCACGGAGACGGGGGTGCGGGGGTGGGGCGGTCAAGGGGCTGCGCGGGGGCGCGCGGACAGGGCGCGGGCGGCTACCGGGACACGTACGGCAGCAGTGCCATCTCCCTGGCGTTCTTGATCGCACGGGCGAGCAGCCGCTGCTGCTGGGCCGAGACCCGGGTGACCCGGCGGCTGCGGATCTTGCCGCGGTCGGAGATGAACTTCCGCAGCAGGTCGGTGTCCTTGTAGTCGATGTATGTGATCTTGGCCGCGTCCAGCGGGTTGGGGCGGGCCTTGAGGGGCTTTCGTTCGATCTTGCGGGCCATGGCGGGGTCAGACCTCCAGGAGGGTGTCGAAGGCGGGCGGCAGGCGTTTCCAGGCGGTGCGTCCGCCGGCGTACTCGGCGTCGGTGAGCAGGCAGGACTCCAGAAGCTGTTCGAGTCCGTCGCGGTCGAGGCCGGGGGACGTGAACACCAGGTGCTGGCAGCAGTCGCCGTGCTCGGGGTGCCAGTCGAGGGCGGCGGCGGCCCGGCGCACGGGCTCGACCATGTCCCAGGCCGCGTCCGGGAGAGAGGCGAGCCAGGGGCCGGCGCTCTCCACGCACAGCGCGCCGCCCGCCGCGTCCCAGTGGAGCAGCGTGTCGGGGTGGTCGGCGAGCCAGAACCGGCCTCGGCTGCGCGCTGCGGCGCAGGTCAGGTCCTCCAGCGCCTCATACAGCCGCTCCGGGTGGAAGGGGCGGCGCCGGTGCCACACGAGGGTGGACACGCCGTGCGCGTCGGCCTCGGCGGGCAGCAGCGCGCACGCCGGGTGCTGCGCGGCTGCGGCAGCCTCGACGTCGAAGCCGGCGACGGCGGCGCAGGCGAGGGCCGAGAGCGGCGCCGGCTGCCTTCCGGACGCGTCGGCGGGGCCCGCCAAGTCCCCTGGGTGGCCGCCCGTGACGGGGACCTGGCGGGCTGTCGGGTGGAGCTGCGCGAGCAGCTCGCGGTCCTCGTCGTCGGCCTCCGGGGAGTCGACGAGGGCGAGGACGGTGGCGTACTCCAGCTGGCGGGCGAAGGTGTCCGCGACCGTCCGCTGGTCGGTGGCCGCGGCGGCGAGGCCGCCTTCGGCCAGGTCGTCGCCGTTGCCGAGGTACGGCAGCAGCAGCGCCGGGTCGACGGCGGTGATGACGCCGGTGACCGTGAGGCCGCCGGCCGTCACCACCTCGGCCATCGCCTTGGGCTCGACGGAGTCCCACAGCTCAACGACCGCCAGCCGGGTCAGCCCGGCGTCCGCGAGCCGCCGCAGCTCCGGCACGAGGTCCTCACGCAGGGCACAGCACGCGCAGTCGTTGACCAGGGGCGCCTCGCCCGTGGAGAGGATGCCGGTGGCGTCGCTGACGGTCCGCACGACCGTGCCGGCCGCGGCCGTGGCGAGGTCGTGGTGGAGTACGACGCTGCCGGGGACGTCGGCGAGCAGCCGCGCCACGGTCGCCTTGCGGGCGTCGGCGTGCAGCCCGCCGACGATCGCCACGGAGAGTTCGTGCGCCCCGGAGGACTCATGCTCATGCTCATGCGCCTGCACGTGTGTTTCCTCAGTCCCCGCTAGTTGTTCTTGCCGTACCGGCGCTCGAAGCGCTCCACGCGGCCGGCCGTATCCAGGACGCGGGCCGTGCCGGTGTAGAAGGGGTGGCTGACGTTCGAGATCTCGACGTCGACGACGGGGTAGGTGTTGCCGTCCTCCCAGTCGACCGTCTTCTCGCTGGTCATCGTGGACTGGGTGAGGAAGGCGTGGTTCGCGGCCCGGTCGCGGAAGACGACAGGCCCGTACGCCGGGTGGATTCCTTCACGCATGGCGGCTGATCAGCGCTCCTCTCGGAAGTCGACGTGGCGGCGGGCGACCGGGTCGTACTTGCGCAGGGTCATACGGTCCGGGTCGTTGCGGCGGTTCTTGCGGGTGACGTAGGTGAAACCGGTCCCGGCCGTGGACCGGAGCTTGACGACCGGCCGGAGTTCGTTGCGAGCCATGCTGGTATCTTACTGAAAACGACTTCCATTTCCATAGCTTGACCGAGAGAGGTGCGTCACCTTGTCCGCCCACTGCATGCTGACCGGCGCCCAGCCGGGCTTCGGCAACAACATCAGCCACTCCCACCGGCGAACGTCCCGTCGCTTCAACCCCAACATCCAGTCCAAGCGGTACTGGTTGCCCAGCGAGGGCAGGAACGTCCGGCTGCGGCTGAGCACTAAGGGGATCAAGACCGTCGACACGATCGGCGTCGAGGCGGCGGTGGCCCGGATCCGGGCCAGTGGGGTCAGGGTCTGAGGCCGCGAGGGCCAGAGACGGAGAGACAGGGACCAGGAACAGGGAGACAGGAGCGACATGGCGAAGAAGAGCAAGATCGCGAAGAACGAGAAGCGGCGGGAGATCGTCGCCCGGTACGCGCCGCGGCGGGCCGAGCTGAAGGAGATCGTGCGGCGGCCGGCCTCGACGGACGCGGAGCGGGCGGCGGCCCTGCGGGAGCTGGAACGGCAGCCGCGTGACGCGAGCGCCACGCGCGTGCGCAACCGGGACCAGGTGGACGGCCGGCCCCGCGGTTACTTCCGGGCGTTCGGACTGTCCCGGGTCGGCCTGCGGGAGCAGGCGCATGCCGGGTTCCTGCCGGGGGTGCGCAAGTCGTCCTGGTGACCTGCGCCTCCCGGCCGGGGCCAGCGGATTCCGGCCTCCGCCTCCTCCGCTGACAAGGAACCCTGTTGACGCCCTCTCCTGCCCGAGGGCAGGAAATTCCGGTCCGTACCGCTACGCGGTACCACCATGGGTTCCTGTTTCACAGGCCACCGCCGACCGGTGAGGGTCGGTCTTACACGGCCTCCGCAGGCCTGACTTCCCGCCCGTCCGGCGGTAGGTCCCACAACTCCGTTGTCGGACAAGGCGATCTTAGCCATGACGCTGCGCCCATCCTGCCCGCTGCGGGCAGGATGCCCTGCACCTCCACCCTGAAGAGTGGAGCACTGGGCAAGTGTTCGGTAGCTTGATGCGGTCGTGCGGCCCCAATGGCCGCTGCTCACGGCTACCGCACAGCGGCTGACTGCTTGGGAGCTTCCGGTGACTTCGGTGACGTACGCGCGCGTGCTGACGCGCAGGGCTGGTGTGGCCTCGGTCGTCGCGGTGGCTGCCGCGCTCGCGCTGACCGGGTGCAGTGGCGACGGAGGGTCCGACAAGGGGGCGGCGAGTACGAGTTCCGGTGCGGACTCCTCGTCGGCCTCCTCGGATTCGCCCTCGGGTTCGCCCTCGGGTTCGGGGGACGCGAGCGGGGGTGGCGGTACGCCGGCCGCGGACAGTCAGCTGGCGGGCAGCTGGCTGACCACCAGCAAGGGCAGCGCCGTGGCGCTGGTGATCACCGGGGCGAAGGCCGGGCTGTTCGCCACCGGGGGGAACGTGTGCAGCGGTACGGCGGGCGAGGAGGCGGGGATGCAGATGATCCACCTCACCTGCAGCGACAAGAGCAACGACCGGGCCTCGGGGATGGTCGCCTCCGTCGACAAGACGTCGATGAAGGTCACCTGGACCGGCAGCCTGGGCACGGAGACGTACACGAAGGCGCAGGGCGGTTCACTGCCGTCGGGGCTGCCGACGGCGGGGCTGGGGTCCTGACGCGCGCGCTGGGCTCCTGACGAACGTGCGGGGCTCCTGACGGGCGGCTCAGTCGCTCAGTCGGGGGCGGGCCCGCAGCTGGGCCCGGTCCGCCGCCGCGGTGCCCTCCGTCCAGCCCGCCTCGTCCGTGACGCCCCGCAGGCGGGTTGTGGTGGTCGTGGGGAACATCTGGTCCAGGTGGGCGGTGACCGCCAGGTCACGGGTGGCCAGGACCGGGAGCAGGGAGGCGGTGGTCTGCGCCGCCGCCACGTCCGCCGTTTCCGCTTCCGCCGCCTGCGCCAGGCGGGTGCCCGTCTTGTGGGCGTAGGCGGCCAGGAAGGACTGGCGGAAGGTCTTCGTCCGGTTGCGGCCCTTGGCCCGTTGCGCCGCCTCCGCCTTCGTCATCGCCGTCGTGGCCTGCACCAGCAGGGACGTGTAGAGGAGTTCCACCGCCTCCAGGTCGGGTTCGAAACCCACCACCGTGGAGAAGCCCAGGGCCTCGTTCCACACCGCCCGGCAGCGGTTCGCGTCGGCCACGGCGTGCAGGAGGATCGCCTTGGCCTCCTCGTACGGGGCGTCCACACCGAGGCGCCGCGCGCGCGGGGCGTCGGCCGCCGGGGCGCCGGCCGCGAGGAGGGCCTCGTCGATGCTGTGCCGGGCCATCAGTTCCTGGGCCTTCGCGCTCAGCGCCTCGGCCTCCTCGGGGAACCCGGTCGCCTCCGCCTTCGCCAGCAGTGCCCGGATACGCGGCAGCATGCGGGACTCCGGATGCGCCCGGCGGGCACTCTCCCCCGGTGTCGTCGGCTGCTCGTCCAGGGACTCCAGGGTCGGCAGTCCCAGCAGCAGGCGGTACAGCTCCAGGACCGTCGTCGCGTGCGTGAAGCGGTCCGCGCGCGGTGGGGCGGGGGTCGCGGCCAGCTCGGTCAGCTGTTCCTTCCAGCGGGGGTCCCGGGCCCGGTCGTCCGGCGCCTGAGCGGTGATCAGCGTCGACACCAGGCGTACGTGTACGTCGTCCAGCTCGCGCCGCACGAGACGTACGACGTCGGCCGGCTGCCAGCCCCGGCGCCAGGCCGACGCCACGAACTCCGCGCCGCGCCGGGCGAGTTCGGGGTCGGCGGCCGGGTCGGCGGCGAGCAGGGACGCGCCCGTGTCGAGGGAGGTGTCCGTGTCGGCGTACAGGGCGGCCTCGAAGGCGCGCTCAACCGTGCCGGGCGAGTCGGACGGAGGTGGGGTGCGGGGCGTGCTGGTCACCCGTCGATCGTGCCATGCCGTCACCATCAACTGTCAACTTCGGGTTGACAGGCTTCTGAGTGACAACCTACGGTTGACACATGACGACCAATCAGCCCGTCAGGGCCTCCGTACGCCTCGACGACCTCATCGAAGCCATCAAGAAAGTGCACACCGACGCCCTCGAACAGCTCCAGGACGCGGTGCTCGCCGCTGATCACCTCGGGGAGGTGGCGGATCATCTGATCGGCCACTTCGTGGACCAGGCACGGCGTTCGGGTGCCTCCTGGACCGACATCGGCAGGAGCATGGGCGTCACCCGGCAGGCCGCGCAGAAGCGGTTCGTGCCGAAGAGCGAGTCGGACCTCGACCCGAGCCAGGGCTTCAGCCGATTCACTCCACGGGCCAGGAGCGTGGTGGTCGTCTCCCAGGAAGGGGCGCGGGCCGCCGAGAACGACCAGATCCGTACCGAGCACCTGATCCTCGGCCTCCTCTCCGAGCCGGAAGCCCTCGCTGCGAAGGCGATCACCGCACAGGACGTCTCTCTGGAGACCGTGCGCGAGGCCGCGACCGCGGGACTGCCGCCGCGTGCCGAGACGGTCCCCGCCCTCATCCCCTTCGACGCCGACACGAAGAAGATCCTCGAACTCACCTTCCGCGAGGCCCTGCGCCTGGGCCACAACTACGTCGGCACCGAGCACATCCTCCTCGCCGTGCTGGAGTTCGAGAACGGCGCGGGACTCCTGTCCGGCCTCGGCCTCACCAAGCCGGCGACGGAGGAGTACGTCGCCGCGGCCCTCGCCAAGATCAAGGTGGACTTCGAGGAGAAGGGCGAGCAGTCGAGCTGAAGAGCCGGGCTGAACGCCGTGGACTGAACGCGCTGGTCAAGGGCGTTGTCAGACCCTCCTGCCACACTCACGGACATGGCAGGCGTGGCGGAGACGGTCGAGCGGTGGGCGCTCGCTCCGGCCGAGGACGGCGGCGTGGAGGTCGCCCCCCTCGGTCCCGGCGGGCTGCCCGCCGGGCCGGTGCGGCGGGAGGCGGATCTCGGCGCGGCCGTCCGTGACCGGCCCGATGTCACGCGCTGGGTGTGGCGGTCCACCCCCGACGTCTATCCGCGACTGCTCGCCACGGGGGTGCGAGTCGAGCGGTGCTACGACATCGAGGACGCCGAGACACTCCTGCTAGGCCACGAGGGGCGGCTCGGTGAGCCCCGGTCCGCGGCGGCGGCCCTCGCCCGGCTGCGCGGTGGTCCCGTACCGCCGGATCCGCCGCAGCGGTCTGCCGAACCCGGCGCGCAGTCGCCGCTCTTCGAACCGGGGCCGGTGCACCTGCCCCTGGCCGATCTGCTGGAGGTGTACGCGGACCAGCAGCGGCGGCACGACGCGACCGCGCACCCGGACCGGATGCGGCTCCTGACGGCCGCCGAGTCGGCGGGGATGCTGGTGGCCGCCGAGATGAACGCGGCGGGGCTGCCGTGGCGCGCGGACGTCCATCGGGACCTCCTGCACGAACTGCTGGGCGATCGGTACGCGGGCGGTGGTGAGCCCCGGCGGCTCGCCGAGCTGGCGGACGAGGTGTCGGCGGCGTTCGGCCGCCGGGTGCGGCCCGATCTGCCCGCCGATGTCGTCAAGGCCTTCGCGCAGGCCGGGATCAAGGTGCGGTCCACGAGAAGATGGGAGATCCAGAGCATCGATCACCCGGCCGTCGAGCCGCTGATCGAGTACAAGAAGCTGTACCGGATCTGGGTCGCGCACGGCTGGTCCTGGCTCCAGGACTGGGTCCGGGACGGGCGGTTCAGGCCCGAGTTCCTCGCGGGCGGGACGGTCACCGGGCGCTGGGTCACCAACGGCGGGGGCGGACTGCAGATCCCCAAGGTGATCCGGCGGGCCGTGGTCGCCGACCCGGGGTGGCGGCTCGTCGTCGCCGACGCCGACCAGATGGAGCCGCGGGTACTGGCCGCGATCTCGCGCGACCCCGGGCTGATGGAGGTCGCGGGGCGGGAGAGCGACCTCTACCAGTCCGTCTCCGAGCGCGCGTTCTCCGGCGACCGGGCGCAGGCCAAGCTCGCGGTGCTGGGCGCGGTGTACGGGCAGACCTCCGGGGACGGCCTCAAGAACCTCGCCGCGCTCAGACGCCGGTTCCCGAAGGCGGTGGCCTACGTGGACGAGGCCGCCCGCGCGGGAGAGGAGGGGCGGCTCGTGCGGACCTGGCTGGGGCGTACGTGTCCCCCGGCGGTGCGGGCCGGCACCGACGACGACTCGGCGGAGGAGGCCGGCATCCCGCTCTCGGAGGACGAGGGCGGCGTCGACCTCGCCGGGGGCTCGGGAGGGGCGGCCGGGGCGCAGGAGTGGGTGCCGGGGTACGCCTCCTCCAACTCCCGTGCCCGGGGCCGCTTCGCGCGCAACTTCGTCGTCCAGGGCAGCGCGGCCGACTGGACCCTGCTGCTGCTCGCCGCGCTGCGCCGGAGCTGTGCCGGGATGGCGGCCGAGCTGGTTTTCTTCCAGCACGACGAGGTGATCGTGCACTGTCCCGAGGAGGAGGCTCAGACGGTCGTGACGGCAATCCGGGAGGCGGCGGAACTGGCGGGGCGGCTGACGTTCGGGGAGACGCCGGTGCGGTTTCCGTTCAGTACGGCGGTGGTGGAGTGTTATGCCGACGCCAAGTGACGCGCGTCAACCCTGGCCGGCCGCCTCGGTTTCCGTTTGCGCCACGGCCAGTTCACGGGCGAAGTCCTTGACCAGGTCGTGGGGCGCGTACTGGCCGTACGCGGTCTCCTCCACGAGGGATACGTCGACGAGGCGGTCCAGGGCCGCCCCGGCCCGGCGTTCGTCGGTCGCGGTGAGGCGGGCCAGGAGCGGGGCGTCGTACGTGGGGAGGTCCAGGGCGCCGATGCGGCGCAGGACGAGAGCCGCGTCCCGGTCGGTCTCCCGGGCGGAGGCACGCAGCGCGTCGTGGGCTCCGGCCAGGGAACGGCGGACGCTCAGGTCGTCGTACTCCAGCTGCGGCAACCTGCTCTCCCCTGCGGCCAGTTGAGCGGCGAGCAGGTCAGGAGTGAGGGCCCGTCGGGCGGCGAGCCGGGCGGCGACCGCGCGCAGGGCGAGCGGGAGGCGGCCGGTGAGCTCGACGAGGGGGTGGCCGGCGTCGAGGCCGCCGCGTCCGGAGACCGCGCGCAGCAACTCGGCGCTCTCCCCGCCGGTCAGCGGGGCGAGGGGGAAGCGGCGGGCACCGTCGAGGGCGGTCAGCGGCGAACGGCTGGTGACGATCACGGCGCAGCCGGGGCCCGCCGGAAGCAACGGCCGTAGCTGCGCGGCGCCCTCGGCGTCGTCCAGGACCAGCAGTGTGCGGGTCGGGGCTAGGAGGGAACGCAGTAACGCGGCTGCCCCGTCCGGCTGTTCGGGGACACTGCGTGGATCGGCGCCGAGGTCACGCAGCAGCGCGGCGAGGGCCTGGGCGGGAGCGAGCGGCGGCACGTCGGCGGTGCCGCCGTGCAGGTCGACGTAGAGCTGCCCGTCCGGGAAGCGCTCCCGGAGGGTGTGAGCGACGTGCAGCGCCAGGGCGCTCTTGCCCACGCCGGGCATCCCGTGGACCACGACCACGGGGGCACCGGTCGCACCCTCGGCCCCGGAGCGCCCCTGCGGAGCCAGGGTCCGGCACAGGTCGTCCGCGACGGCTGTACGGCCGGTGAAGTGGGCCGGGCGTGGCGGGAGTTGAGCGGGGCGGGGCACGGGGGGCGGGGCGGATGCCGACGCGGCGGATGGAGTTGGCGTGGAGGGTGCTGTTGGTGTGGGGGGTGGTGGTGGCGCGGAGGTCTGTGCTGCCGACGGCCCGCGTCGCGGCGCGGGGGCGGGGGCAGGGGCGGGGGCCGGTCGTGGGGTCGAACTCGACGTCGGCTGTGCGGGGACGTAGGGGAGCTTGAGGTCGGTGGATATCGCGAGGGCGGTGGGCATCACGACGCCACCCGGGACCCCATGAGCCGTCAGTCCCCGGTGGCTCCCCAGCCGCACAAAGCCCGCTGGGCCGACTGGGCTTACTGGGCGCGCTGGGTCTACTGGGCCGGACGAAACGGCCGGGCCGCTCGGGCCCGTTGGATCTGCTGGGGCTGCCTGAGGTCCCGCATCCCCGGGATCCCCCAGATCCCCGGGCAGCCTCAGTACCTCCATGTGGGCCGCGCGGATCGCCGGGCCCGGTTCCACGCCCAGTTCGTCGAGGAGGCGGTTGCGCAGGTCGCGGTGGACGGCGAGGGACTCGGCTCGGCGGCCGGTGCGGTGGAGGGCGAGCATCAGCTGGCGGTGGTATGACTCGCGCAGCGGGTGTTCGGCCGTCAGGGCCGTCAACTCCGGGATCAGGGAGGGGAGTCGAGGGCCGCCGACGCACAGCTCGGCGTCGTAGCGCCAGTCCAGCAGGAGCAGACGGGCCTCCGTCAGGCGCTGGGTGAACGCGTAGCCGAAGGTCTCGGGCGGGAGGCCGGTCAGTGGGGCGCCGCGCCACAGGGCGAGGGCCGACGCGCTCTCGGCCAGGACGCGCTGCCAGTCCTGGTTGGCGTGGGCGGCCCGCGCCCGTTCGACGTGGGCGTGGAAGACGTGCACGTCCAGCTCGCCCGGGCCGACCCGCAGCAGATAGCCGGGCGGCACCGCTCGTAGCCGGGCCGGATCGTCGAGGAGGCGGCGCAGCCGGGCCACGTGGTTGTGCAGCGAGGCCTGCGCCGACGCCGGCGGCGCCCCGCCCCACAGCGCGTCCTTGAGCGCCTCGACCGGGACGACCCGGCCGGGTTCGAGGAGCAGGGCGGCGAGCAGCGTCCGTACCTTGACGCTGCCGATCGGGCGGACCGGAGCGAGGACGGGGATCGGCTGGATTCCCTCTCGCGCAGGGGTGTTGGGGGCGTGGCCGTCGTAGAGGACGGGCGCGCCGAGCAGCCCGAACCGCAGACCGCACCGCATGTCGTCGCCTCACTGCCCTCTCGTCCGCCAACCGCTTCCCATGTTAGCGATCTGTTGGCGTGGCCTGATGTGATCACCTCAACGGAGCCGGCCCGAGGGTGCGCGCGTATGTCGCGCAGCTCGGGGGAGTGTCGCCGTCGCGGCCGGGTCCGGATACGCGAGAGGGCCCGGGTCGCCAGAGGTGACGACCGGGGCCCTCGTATCGCGTGCCGTGTGCCGCATGCCTGGTGAGGGGGCTCGCGGAGAGCCCCCGGTTCACAGGATGGGCGGGCGGCCGAGCCGGGTCAGTGTCCACACCGTTCGCCAGCGCATCGGGCGGCGTTCGCCGGCCGGTTCGCGCAGC
The DNA here is from genome assembly GCF_045040105.1 of Streptomyces sp. NBC_01390. Taxonomy (NCBI): domain Bacteria; kingdom Bacillati; phylum Actinomycetota; class Actinomycetes; order Kitasatosporales; family Streptomycetaceae; genus Streptomyces; species Streptomyces sp. NBC_01390. The sequence continues at coordinate 5,418,933 of NZ_CP109551.1, forward strand.
CCCTCGACGAAGCCGGCGAACCAGGCTCGCAGGGTGCGGGTGGAGCCGCCGCGCAGGACGGTGATCGCGATCCACACGGCCAGGTGTATCGGGATCAGCGGCAGCGGGAGCCGGCGGCGGACCAGCCAGACCCGGTTGCGGGCGGTGACCCGGTGATAGATGGCGTGCCGGGCGGGCGAGGTGCTGGGGTGGCGCAGCAGAAGACGCGGTTCGTAGAGGATCTTCCAGTCGGCGTCGACGGCCCGCCAGGCGAGGTCGGTCTCCTCGTGGGCGAAGAAGAAGGCGGCGGGCCAGTCGCCGGTCTGGTCGAGCATCTCCATGCGCAGAGCGTGGCCCCCGCCGAGGAACTGGGTGACGTATCCGCCGAGCATCGGGTCGCCCGCGCCGGGCCGGGGGACGTGGCGGCGCTGGGTCACGCCGTTCTCGTCGGCGATCCGGAAGCCGACGATGCCGAGTCGGGGGTCGGCGGCGTACAAGTCCCGTACGCGGGTGAGTACATCGGGGTCGATGAGCAGGCCGTCGTCGTCCAGGTCGACCACGACGTCGATGTCGCCGAACTCACGCAGCCGGGCCAGGGCCACGTTTCTGCCGCCCGGGCAGCCGAGGTTCTCGTCGACCTCGATGGTCGTGACCTCACCGGAGAGGCCGGGGAGTTCGGACAGTGGACAGCCGTTGCCGACGAGCACGATGCGGTCGGGGGCGAGGTCCTGCTTGGCGATCGACTCCAGCAGCGCGTTCAGCGCGACGGGCCGGTTTCCCATGGTCACCACGGCCACCGCGATACGCGGTTCCACCGCCATGCCACCCACCAGACCCACCTCGTTCCGGCCGCCGACGTACACGATCGCGGTCGGATGCTATCTGTTTACAGTAAGGATGTATTAAGTACGCATTGAGTACGTCTCTTATCCATAACACCCTAGGGCTTCAACCCTACGGCTTTCGGCCGGAGCCCCGGACTCCAGCCATGTCCGCGACGCCCACCAACAGTGCACGCTACCCAGCGGTCCGAAAACGATGCCTGGCAGATCGTCCGTGAGCGACTCACAGGTGAGCGACAGGGTACGCCGTCCGGTTGGGGGGAGCGGTGGCGGACGTACCGGAGTACGGACCCGAGGACGGACGGACCCGAGGACGTGGCGAAGGCCACGGCGAAGGAGTCCGCGGGAGGAACCGCGGGTCAGGAGACCGTCTCCAGCAGGTCGAGACCCTCGGTGTTTCCGACGCCGGCACGCAGCTGTTCGACGAGCCGGGCGATGTTCTCCTCGTCGCGCCGGTAGTGGGTCCACTTGCCGACGCGCGTGGAGCGGACGAGACCCGCGCGTTCGAGCGACGCCATGTAGGCCGAGACCGTGGACTGGGCGAGGCCCGTCTTGGCCTGGATGTGACTGACGCAGACACCGACCCTGCGCGGGTCGGTGACTTCCGGGTTCACCGGGAAGTGGTCCTCGGGGTCGCGCAGCCACTGCAGCACCTGGAGGCGCACCGGGTTGGCGAGCGCCTTGAGGGGTTCCAGCAGCGAGGCGAGGTCGCCCGTCGTGGGCAGGTCGTGAGTCGTCATGAGCCTTCCGAGCCGGGCGTAGGACTGGTGCGGGACAGAAACGGGGCTGATGCGGCAGCACGTGCAGGGGCATGTGCCGGGGCATGTGCGAGGCAGATCCGTGCCGTGCAGCTGTGCGACTGTGCGGTTAATCCATCGATGATAAGCGATACGTCACCCGATCGCCGGGTGCTTGCTGACCTGCGACGAGCCTCCCCCGCCTGTCGCCGGGGGCCCCGCACCGGCAGCGGAGACCCCTCCGGGCGGGCTTGACAGTTCATATCGATGTTCCGCGATACTTCGATGTGTCGACGCTTCGTCGTTCGGCGCGGCCACTCGTCTCGGCGCGGCCACTCGTCTCAGCGCAGCCATTCATCGCAACGGAGGGTTTTCTCATGCCTGTCGGGCTTATCGCCCTGGCTCTGGGAGGCTTCGGTATCGGCCTCACGGAGTTCGGGATCGTAGGACTGCTGCCCGAGGTGGCAGACGACTTCGGCGTCTCCGAGTCCGTGGCCGGCTATCTGGTCTCCGGCTACGCCCTGAGCGTCGCGATCGGCGCCCTCGGGCTCACCGCCGCGATCGCCCGCTTCGACCGCAAGAAGGTCCTCGTCGGGCTGATGACCCTGTTCATCGTCGGCAACCTGATCTCCGCGGTCGCCCCGACCTACTCCCTGCTCATGGTCGGCCGGGTCGTCGCCGCCCTCTGCCACGGCGCCTTCTTCAGCGTCGGCGCCGTCGTCGCGTCCGACATGGTCACCGAGAACAAGAAGGGCAGCGCCATCGCCCTCATGTTCGGTGGACTGACCGCCGCCAACGTGCTCGGCGTGCCGCTCGGCACCTTCCTGGGCCAGCAGCTCGGCTGGCGCTCGACATTCTGGGCGATCACGATCCTGGGCTTCGTCACCCTGGCCGGCATCCAGGCCCTGGTCCCGCGCAGCACCGCTTCCGCGCCGACCGACCTGCGCACCGAGCTCGCCGTGTTCCGGCGCGGTCAGGTGTGGGTCTCCATCGCGCTGAGCATCCTCGCCTTCGGCGGTGTCATCGGCGGCTACACCTACATCGCCTTCACGCTCACCGAGGTCAGCGGGTTCTCCGACAGCGCCGTGCCGTGGCTGCTCGTCCTGTTCGGCGCAGGCACGTTCATCGGCAACTTCTTGGGTGGCAAGGCGGCCGACAAGTCCCTGAACAAGACGCTGATCGGCGCCATGGCCGGCCTCGCGGTCGTCATGGCCCTCTTCGCCGTCACCGCGGAGAACAAGATCGCGACGATCGTGGCCCTGCTGCTGATGGGCGCCATCGGCCTCTCCGCGGCGCCCGGACTCCAGGCGCGCGCCATGAAGTACGCCTCGGACGCGCCCACCATGGCCTCCGGCGCCAACATCGCCGCCTTCAACGTCGGCAACGCGCTCGGCGCCTGGATCGGCGGCCTCACCCTCGCCGCCGGGTACGGCTTCGTCTCCCCGCTGTGGGTCGGCGCCGCGCTCGCCCTCGCCGGACTCGGTGTCGCCGTGGCGGGTTCGCTCGGCGGCAGCACCTCGACGGCGCGAGCCACCGCTCCGGGCGTTACTCGACGGGCCAAGAATGTGGAAACCGGCTTTCAGTAAATTCCTTCTCGCATACGCCAGGAAATGCCTTTCCAGAAAGCGGCGGGGCCGGGAGACCTTTACGGTTTCCCGGCCCCGCCGCTTTCCATGCCCCCCGGGTAGGGGGCCACTACGCGCGAAGGGGGTTCGTGCGGGTCGCCGCCAGCAGGTACCAGGCGGTGGCACCCGTGTGGCGGTACGGGTAGTAGCCGAAGCCGAAGCCCGTGTCGAGGGGGCTGCTCGCCGAGACGACCCCGGCGCGTTCGGGCAGGGCCCGGGTGCCCACGGTCTGGCCCGTGCCGAGGAGTTCCTGGGCCCGCTCGACGGAGGCGATCAGCCGGTGGGCGCGCGCCTCGTCACCGTGTCCGGCGCGGTTCCGGAGGGCGAGGACGAGGTGCGCGGTCCCCTCGAACCAGACGCCGTTGCGGTCGGGCTTCGGCTGGAACTCGGCGATGGGAGCGCCCTCGTTCGCCAGCAGGCTCGCGGAGCTGAAGGTGACGCCCTCGTACGACTGTCCGGCGGGCACCGTGCTGTTGGTGCGGTCGGCCCGGTCCAGGACGGCCAGTTCGGTGGCGGCCCAGTCCAACGACCCCGTGTACTTACGGGAGTTGAGGGCGAGGTGGGTCCAGGTCTGGGTGTCCTCGGGGATCGGGGACTTGTTGACGGTCACGCCGTCGTTGGTGCCCGTGTAGAAGAACCCGGCGCCCGCCGGGCCGGCCGGCTCCCACATCCTCTCGACGAACGCCCGTGCCGTCGCCCGCCGTTGCCGCCACACCGGGTCCCCGGTGAGCAGGGCGAGTTGCCCGAAGAGGGCGACCAGGTCGGTGTTGTGCTCGGTCGAGCTGAACGGCAGTTTCGCGTTGCCACCGTCGACGCCGAACTTGTAGCCGCCCAGGGGCTGTTCGGTGCCGGCGTTCACCTGGATCCAGGTGCCGATCCGTACGGCGCCGTCGAGGAAGCGGCGCTTCCCGGTCCGGCGGGCCAGCGCGGCGAGCGCGATCCCGGCCCAGGCCATGTCTCCCACGGCGGTTCCGGTGAACCCGAACTGGGTGCCGACGTTGGCGGTGCCGTCGGCCCGCACGAACCCGTCGGGCTGCGGGGCCCCGTCGAAGAAGACGTACGGCCCGACGTTGTAGGCCTGGCGGAGTCTGCCGTCGTCGTACACCGGGTCGTGCGACTGCGCGTACAGCAGGGCGTCCCCGAGGGCGACGGCCCGGCGCAGGCCGGCCTCGGTGCGGGTGGCGAGGTGGGCGAGTACCGCGAGGGCGTTGTCGTAGGTGAACGCCGTGCTGAAGAGGCCCGCCTGGTCGGTGTAGCTCTGGGTGAGGCGGATGTCGCCGTGGTCGGGATAGGCGTCCATGGCGGCGGCGAGGAAGGAGTGGGCGCGGCGCTCGGCGGGCGCGAGGGAACTCCCGTATCCGGTACGGGAGTTGTCGGCACCCTCCGCACCCGCCACACCCATGCCGGTGGCCGTGAGCGCGACGGCACCGAGGCCGGCGGCACCGATGAGAGTGCGACGGCTGAGCGCGGGGCCTGGCGCGTCTCCCGTGTCGGATTCTCCGCCGGACCTACCGGACCCGCCGGACCTGACGGGCTCGCCGGACCTGCCGTTTCTGCCGTTCATGGGTCTCCTCCACTGAACTGAGAGCGCTCTCACGAACGCGCGGCTCATTCTGCTGGCGCATCGGGGGCGGGTCAACGCCCCTGCTGTGCACGCAGGTTGAACAGTCAGGACGGACGACGGCAGGAAGAAACCCCGGGCCAGGAGGGTGACCCGGGGTTTCGGCAGGGGGGCGGCGACTCGGTCAGGACATCGACGAGGCGTTGCGCATTCGCGCGAACGACGTGTCCAGTCCCCGTTTCATCAGCCGCGCCAGGGGTGCTTCCACCAGCTTGTGCACCAGCCAGCTCAGTACGAGGAAGCCGGCGATCACGGAGACGACCAGGAGCCGGGCGTCCATGGTGTCGCGCAGCCGGTTGATGAGGGTCGTACCGACGAGGTAGTGCGTCAGATAGAACGGGTAGGTCAACGCACCCGCTGTGACCAGCCACTTCCAGCGGATACGGTCGGTGTAGCCGAGCGAGACGGCGACCATCACCAGCAGGAACACGGTGAAGATCAGCACGCTTCCGCGCCAGCTGGAGACCCGTTCGACCGTGTCTATGCGATGCCCCAGTTCCCGCTGCCCCATCAGCCAGGCCAGACCGAGGATGCACCAGAGAAGCAGGTCCTGGCCGAAGCGGTACATGAGGTAGAGGGCGAGGCCGGCGATGAAGTACCAGGCACCCTCGGGGTTGATGATCAGCGTCGCCGGGCGGAAGCCGGCCGCCGGCGTGATCATCGCGGCGGCGCCCCAGAGGCAGCAGAACACCACGACCTTGCGATACGTCAGCCCGGTCACGACGACGGCCATGAAGAGCAGGTAGAAACGAAGCTCCGACCAGAGGGTCCAGTACACGTTGTCGACGTTCGGGGCGAACGAACCGGACTGCATCATCGTGAAGTTGAGCAGGATGTCACGTGCCCGGTGCCGCGGCCACACACCGGGCATGGCGATCAGGGCCACGGAGGTGAAGATGATGCCGAACCAGTACGCCGGGTAGAGCCGGATCACGCGGGAGGTGAAGAACTGCCGAGGGGTGCGCCCCCAGCACGACATGCAGATGACGAACCCGCTGATCACGAAGAAGATCTCGACGCCTATCCAGCCGTAGGCGGAGAACCGGAACCAGGTCGGCATGATGTCGGAGGCCGGCCGGTCCCAGATCACGTTGCCCGGCTGGTTGACCCGCCAGGTTCCGGCGTAGTGGTGGAGGGCCACGACGACGGCGGCGAGCAGACGGAGCCCGTCGATGGCGTAGAGCCGACGGTCGCCGCGCCCCGGGATGGCGGCGTGCTTGGCGGCCGTCCGGGTGGGCTTCTTCGTCGTCCCGATGGGCCCGCGCGGCTGCTCGGTCGCGGCGAGCGGGAGGGGCTGGCGCGGCGACGGGATCACCTTCTGCATCCCGCCCACGACCCGCCCGCGCATCGGCGGCCCACTGTCCGCACCCTGCATCGACACCTGATCTCCCCCATCGCAAAGCTCGCCCACCCCGACCGACCACGCCCCGAGAACGGCGACGACGGCCGACAGCGGAACGGCGGGCGCTTGCCCAGCGGCAGTCACGGCAAACCCGCGAATACCGTAGAACCTCATGGTTCACGCACAGAGACTTCTGGGGCAGATAGAGGGTTGTAGAGCGGATGGGTTCGAGTTTCGACGAGATGTGGAAGGTTTTGTTCCTGTTGATGTTGGTGCGAAGCCCCGTCGCCCTACGCTTCGCCGAAGGGTTCGTCGCTCCGTTCGTCACTCCAGCGGAACCAGGCCTGGTCGCCCTCAATGTGCAGAAGGAATTCCGCAACGGGGCCTGACGGGGCTACGAGGGTGAGGGCGCGGGCGATGCGGTCGTAGGCGTCCTCGAACTCGTCGTACCGCTCCGCCTCGATGAGGGCGAGCGTCTCGACGAACCACGACTCGACCTCCGCGAACGCGGGTTCGGGTACAAAACGGCCGCTCAGCCAGGGGAAGTCGGCCTCGGCGATCACGATCTCGCCGAGCGAGTCGTCGCCGCGCCGCAGCCGCCAGACCTGACCTTCAAAACCCATCTCGGCCCGCTTTCCTGTCCTCGTCGTGCTCGTCCTGCGAGCCAGGGCGTCACGCTCTTCCAGGTTCCCGACCGCACCCTAAATCCCGCCACTGACATCGACCGCCCGCCCGAAGGGGTCCGGCCTCGACCGCGCCTCTGCCGCAGGGCGCCGTTCCTCGCCGAGGGCCTGGATCACCTAGAGGCGTACGACGTCGTCGTGCGGCGCGCGTTCCGGAGGGCGGGGTGAGCTGCGTACCGGCAGCTGCCAGCAGGCCTCTTCGGGCAGGAGGGGGGCGGTTCGGTCTGCCGGTGAGGTGTTTTGCGTACGGCGGTGCCGGCGTCGCCAGCGGGCGTCGTGGGGGTTGGGGAGGGTCCAGACGTACGGGTCCGGGGTGCGTGGGGGCCGGGTGAGGGCGGGGATGACTGGTGGGCGTGGCGGGCGGGGGCGGAGTGCGGCCGCCAGCCTGGTGAGCAGTCGTGCCGTCAGCCCGAGCACGCGGGTGCGACTTCCGGTCGCGGCATCGGGAAGGTGGCCCAGGCGCACTTGGTGAACCGGCGCAGGTCGTATCCCCAGTGCCCGGCGAGAGCCGCGATGACGGCCAACCCGCGCCCGTCCTCGTCCTGTTGACCGGCGGGGCGGGGTGTCGGGGTCTTCTCCTTGTCGGGGTCGGAGACCTCCAGCAGGACATGGCGGGCGTGGAGTACGAGGGTCACCTCGACCAGCGCGAAACTCACCTCGCAGTGCCGTACGGAGTTGGTGACGAACTCCGTGGCCACGAGGGCGACGTCGGCGGCGAGTTCGGCGGGCAGGCCCCAGTCGGCGAGGACCTTTCGGACCTGGGCGCGGGCGTCGGGGACGTTTCTGAGGTGCTTGGGGACGCGGAAGGTGGTGGCTTGGTGGGGCTGGGGGTGGGGCTGGGGTGAGGTGGGTTCGGGCATGGCGGTACCCCCTGACGGCAGTGCAGTTCGCGCTCTGCGGCGGCGCTTGGCCACGAAGCTAGGCGGACATTCATCACCTGCACAATGAGAACGACTGAATACATGCAGTCGATTACCTCTATCGTGTGAATCGGAGGCACTGATGATGCCCGGTATGGCACTGTGACCGTCGATAGGAGGGGAGGGGCTCATGCCCGCAGGGGGACGGCCGACCGTGCGCAGCAGGCGCCTGGGCGCAGCGCTCAAGAGGTACCGGCACGCCGCGAAGCTCGACCAGCCCGAGGCGGCCGAGGTGATCGCCACAAGTCAGGCCAGGATCAGCCGTATTGAGAGCGGCCAGACGAGTGCGCGCGTCATCGACGTCAGGCTGCTGCTCGATGCCTACGGCGTGACGGACCAGGAAGTACGCGACAGGCTTGAGGGGTTGGCCAAGCAGTCGCACCGGCGCGGCTGGTGGCTCGAACACGCCGAGCACCTGCGGCCGGACTACCTCGACCACATCGCGCTGGAGGACGACGCGACGCACATCCGGGAATGGCAGCCGACCCTCGTCCCTGGTCTCCTGCAAACCGCCGCCTATGCCGAAGCGATCATCGCGGCGAGCCCCAACTACATCGACCCCGGGCGGGTTGCCCAGTTGGTGAAGGTGCGAGAGGCACGGCAGGCGAAGATCGAGGAGGGCGGGGCAACGTACACCGCCATCCTCTGGGAGACGGTCATCGCGCACCCGTTGATGAGCGTGGAGATCCACCAGGCGCAACTGTCCGCGATCCTGGAGATCGGAAAGCGGAAGAACGTCACTGTGCAGGTACTGCCGTTCAGTGCGGGGGCGCTGGCTACCTCGACCTCCGCCTTCTCCACCTTCAGCTTCGAGCCGGAGCCGACGGTCGAAGCGGTCACGTTGGACAACCTGCGGGGCGCGTCGGTCCTCGAAGGAGCGGAGGATCTCGCGGCTTACGCCAATGTGTACGACCTACTACGATCGTCTGCACTAGCACCGGACGCGAGTGCGAAACTCATCCGGGGTGCACTGCGAAGCAGTTAGGAAGACACACAGTGACCGAGGTTGTGGGCCCCTTCCGAAAGTCGTCCTTCTCCGGTGCGGAGAACAACTGCGTAGAGGTCGCCGACACCGCCACCGGCGGCCGAGCCGTACGCGACAGCAAGGGCCACGTCGGCGGCCCGCTGCTCACCTTCGGCCCCGGCGGCTGGCATGCCTTCCTGGTCGGTGCCAAGGTCGGCGAGTTCGGTCGCGTCGCTCGCGGTTGAGGCCACAGCGGCCCGGCGGTTCACAAGTTCAGAGGTTCAGAAAGCGATGCGCATGACCAGCCCGCAAGCAACGACCACCCTTTGGCGCCCCACCGGCCCAAAGGAGTTGGACCTGGTCCGCGATCTGAACTGGCGGGCGTGGCCGCCTCGGCTTCCCGAGCAGCCGATCTTCTACCCGGTCCTCAACGAGGACTACGCGATCAAAATCGCGCGCGACTGGAACGTGAAGCACGACGGTGCCGGCTTCGTCACCCGGTTCGAGGTCGACTCGGAGTTCCTGAGCCGGTATCCCGTCCAGCAGGCCGGCGGGCGGACGATTCTCGAACTCTGGATTCCGGCCGAGGAACTGGACGACCTCAATGACCACATCGTCGGCGAGATCCAGGTAGTTCACGAGTTCCGCTGAGCAGAGAGTGGCGCCACCGCATGCCGTCCGAACCTGGGAGTCCGCCGGGCCCCGAGTGGGAGACCGTCTGCCGCGTCTGTGGATACGACGACGGAGTGGAACCCTTCTGGGAGCAGGGCTGGCCCAATGAGGGTGCCATCTGCCCGTGCTGCGGCAACGAGCCGAGCATGAGCGACATCGGTGTCATGGGGCTCCGCAACTACCGCGGCTACTGGGTCGGTCAGGGTGCCCCATGGAGCTCACCGGGCTCCCGCCCGAAGGACTGGGACCTGCTGGAGCAGGTGGCCGGCATTCCGGCCGAGTGGCGCTGACCATCCATTCGGAGACTGCGGGTCCGTCTCTCTGTGCGATGAGCCTTCCTCATAACGGCCCGCCACGAGTGCGCGACCAACCTGAATAACAAAACTCTTGTTAAGGTGACGTCATGGCCACACCCCCCGCCCCCGGCGAAGGCCCCGTCCGCCCCGTCTCCGTCTCTCTCCATGAGGGCACCATCGCCGCTCTCAAGGAGCGGACCGGCAAACGAGGGATGTCCGCGTACGTCGAAGCGCTCATCCAGCGCCAGCTGGAACGGGAGCGGCTGCGCGAACTCATCGAAGACGCCGAAGCCGAACACGGCCCGGTCGATCAGGCCGCCGTCGAAGCCAGGCGGGCGCTGCTGCGTGGCGGCACGGCCGACCCGGCGGACGTCGCGTGACAGGGACGCTCGTGCTGGACTGCGAGGGTCTGTCCGGTGTCGTACGACGCACACCCGAGCTCACCGAGTGGCTCGCCGCTGCCGAAGCCGAGGACATGCGCGTCGTCGTCAGCTCCGTCACCCTCGTCGAGGCCCGCGATCCCAGGACCAGCCAGGCCCGTTTCGACCACGCGGTCTCCCGCGTCAACATCGTCCCGCCCACCGAGGCCATCGCCCGTCACGCGAGCAGGCTCCTCGCCGCAGCAGGCCTGCACGGGCACAAGTACGCCCTCGACGCGATCGTCGCCGCCACGGCACTCGCCTCACCGGCCCCGGTGACCGTCCTGACCTCGGACCCCGAGGATCTCCTCATGCTGTGCGGCACGAGCGCCCATGTGATCAAGGTCTGACTGTCGGATCCCCGGCGGCGGTGTCGTCCTCCGCGTCGCAGACACGAAGGACGACACCGCCGACGCCAAGACCCCTGCCTCCCTCAGCCGGTGGCCTGTGGAGTGTCCAGGGACCCAGCGAAGTCGGCGAGGGTGCGGAAGTCGTCTTCGAGCAGGCCGATTCGCGGATTCACGTGGTGCAGGAGCCCGGGCCCGTGGTGGTGGGCGGCCACGTATGCCTGATCCAGGTCGCTCTGTTCGTCGTCCACCCAGGCGAAGGCACGGCCGTCGGCGTAGTCCACGAGGGGGCCTGTCTTCCAGTGGATCCCGTCGGGGCGGTCCTGGAACAGCGCGTCGCCGAAGTCGACGAAGGGGAGTTCGGGAAGGCCGAGCACCGGGGCGATCCACTGGTTGGCTTTGTCCATCCATGTGGTGGCCCAGCACAGTTCGTAACCGAGCTGGAGCAGTGATCGCCCGTGCTCCGGGTTGAGCCAGACCCGCAAGGGGCGCCGCCGGGACGAAAGTCCTCGGTGTTCGTCCGAGGTTCCGCCGCCGTGGGGCACTCTGAGAGTGATGTAGCCGTCGGGGCGCCTCTCCGGCTGGGCAGCATAGGGATTGAGCGGCCCGTCCACGTCAAGGAACAGCAGTGGTCGGTTCACTGGTAGCTCCCCCGGTCCTGCTCCACAGCGGCTGTGCCGTGAAGCGTAGCCGCGCACGAACCTGCCGTTGCGGGCGGCTTGCCCCTCACCACTCCCGGGTGGCGATCAGCTCCTCCACGTCCGCGTCCGTGAACCCGTAGGCCTGCGCGACGAACCAGAAGTTCTCGCCGATCTCCTCGCGGGCAACCGTCTCGATCTCGCTCCCGGCCGCCTCGAACTCCCCCTCCAGCAGGTTGAACTCCTCCGTCGCCGCCTGGGTCAGCACGTACAGGGCCGGCAGATCCGACGGCTGCTCAGCCTCGATCCGCTCGCAGAGCCGCACCAGGATCGTCCTGCCCTTGTCGACGACGTGGTCGGGGTAGTACGAGTCCTCGTACATCAGCCCGAGAAACGCGTGCCCCGCTGCCTGCTGGTTCGTGATCGGCATGTGCCCCGCCCCCGTAGAAGAAGTGATACGCCGATCATGCACGCCACCACTGACAACAACGCCACGTCTGCTCGCGGTCAGATTCTTGAGGACCAACTCCTGGAGGACGTACTCGCCTTCCGGCTCCGGCGCGGGCCAAAGGGGGGACCGGACGAGATGGCCCCGGCCGGTGGCCGCGTGGCCAAGAAATCGGACGGTGGGTGCACCCCGCTCGCCGGAATCGCATCCTTCCCGGTGATCTCCTGATCCCGATCATCCGAGAGGACGCCCATGTCGCCCAGCCCGTCCCGAGACGTGCGCCGAACTGCTTCCGGTCTCGCCGTCGCTCTGCTGGCCCTGGCCGGCCCCCTGGCGGCCCCGGCCTCACCCGCGACCGCGCAGGTCAGTACGGTCACCTATACGGCGGCGGAGCGGACCGCCGCCCTTTCGTACTGGACGCCCGCGCGTATGAAGCAGGTCAGCCGCGACGTCGACCTGGGGCCGACCGGACCGCTCAGCAAGCCCTGGACCGGCAAGGGCATCCCCAGCATCGGCCGGCTCTTCTTCACCGACTCGGACGGGCTGGACACCTGGTGCACGGCCAGCGCCGTCACCAGCGGCAACCACTCGGTGATCATGACCGCCGCGCACTGCGCGCGCCTCGGCTCGTCGCCCGCCAACACCCACAGCGACATCGTGTTCGCCCCCGGCTACGCCAAGGGCAAGACGCCGTACGGCCGTTACGCCGTCAAGACGACCGTGACACCGCGCTCCTGGGCCGAGGACACCGTCAACGACGTGGCGGCGATGGTCGTCGCCACCCCCGCGTACGGGAAGCAGCTCACTGACGCGGTGGGGGCGCAGAAGATCGCCTTCGGCCGGCCGGCCGGTCTGAAGGTCACCTCCTTCGGCTATCCGGCGACCAGTCCCCAGCGGGGCGAGCAGCTGCTGTACTGCGCCGGTACCACCCAGAGCGCCCCCGAAGGCGAGCAGCGAGTCCCGTGCGACCTCGGCGGCGGCGCGAGCGGCGGTCCCTGGCTCGCCGGCTTCGACTCCGCCACCGGCAAGGGCACCGTGGTCTCGGTCAACAGCCACGGCGAGGGCCACGGCGGCAGCCCGATGTACGGGCCGACGTTCGACAAGACCGCACAGGCCGTCTACGACACCGCTCAGCGCGGCTGACCTTGCTGCTCTCAGTTCAGAACTGACGTCAACGAGTCCGAAGGTCATGCACACGCACAGCCATCGCTGCAGCACAACCTGACACCTGCCAGGAGAGCGATGCCGTCCCCCGCTGGTTGGCTAACAGCCGTACTCGCTGTTCGTCGTCCAAGGGGAAGGCATCGTCATGACCAGACGGGCAATTGCCAAAGCAGCCTGCACTGCCGTCGCCGGCGTACTGCTGGCAGGCGGAATCACCATCGCCGCGCCGGGTACCGCACTTGCGGCCCGGTCGGACTGCGAGCGTGGAGCCAACGGCTTCCGCGACATCTCCGACAGCCTGGTGGGTGTCCCGGCCGGACCGGGGGACAAAATACTGCGACCCTCCGACCCGCAGGGGCTCGTCGGGCGCATCAGTATGCGAGCGGCCCGCATCGACGGTGATGTCTACGGATTCGCCGCGCTCACGGTTCCGCGTGCGGGGGACGACGTCTGGATGGACTGGACGCTGAACGGCAGGGATGTCAACGTCCAGTGCGGCCCCTTCAAGGCCGGCCGCGACGGCAATCAGCTGACCAGCGCCGCGAAGGTGACGGACAACAGCCCGAACTACCGGTTCCGCGCCTGCGGCGGCGGGGGCGGCCAGGCGGTGCAGTGCACGGACTGGTGGTAGGCGAACCGGCGGACCGACCAGGACCGACAAGGACCGACCGTCGCGCTCCGGTATCAGCCGATGCCGGAGCGCGGTGTCGTACGACGACCCGTGTGCGCGGACGGGAGCCCTCCCGCCCCTCCACATGCGCTCACCCCCGACTCGTGATCGGATGCTGGAGTGGACCGGCAGCGGGCCGGCGACGTGGGCGCGGGCAAAGGTGAGGGTGAGGGCCTGGGCGTGGAGGCGCCGGAGGACGATCCGGGCTTCTGGCGTGTCTGGTCCGCGCGGGCGCGTGAGCTGCTGGGGCAGATTCTCGACGGGACGCCCGCCGCCATCGCCGTCCTCGACACCGAGCTGCGCTTCCGGTACGTCAACGCCACCATGGCCCAGATGAACGGCGTACCGGCCGCCGAGCACATCGGCCGTACCGTCGCCGAGGTCGTCCCGGGTGTCGAGGCCCGCGAGGACGTACTGCTGGCCGTCATCGACGACGGCGTCCCGCGCGAGACGATCTCCAGCGGTCACACCCAGGCCGACTCGCCTCTGGAACGCCGCTACTGGCACGGCGCCTACCACCGGCTGAGGCACGACGGCCGGACCCTCGGCATCGTCGGCATCGTGCTGGAGATCTCGGCCGCCCGACAGGAGCAGCGGGAGCTGGAGCGGGCCCGCGAGCGCCTCGCCCTGCTCGACGAGGCCGCCACCCGTGTCGGCACCACCCTGGACATGGACACCACATGCCAGGAGCTGGCCGAGTTCCTGGTCGCGAAGCTCGCCGACGCCGCAAGCGTGAAGGTCCTCCCCGAGCACGGCACCAGCCGGGCGCCCCGCGACGGCTCGCTGCGGCTGCGCCGGGCCGCACTCGCGGCGGTGCCCGAGCTGGAGACGGTGATGCGGCCGCTGGGCCGGCCCGGCGAGTACGTCGACCACCAGCCCGCCTCGTCCGTCGTCCGGTGTCTGGCGGCCGGGCGACCGGTGATCGACAACCTGATGGACGAGGGGGACATGGGCCGCGCCGGAGCCCACACCGGGAACGTCTCCGCCTATCTGGCCGCCGGCATCCACTCCGCCCTGATCGTGCCGCTGACGGCCCGCGGCCACGACGTGGGCACCGTCACCATGATCCGGGCCGGCGAGTCGCCCTTGTTCGACGAGACCGACGCCGTGATCGCCCAGGACCTGGCCGGGCGGGCCGCCATCAGCCTGGACAACGCCCGCCGCTACACCACCGAGCACGACGCCGTCGTCCAGCTGCAGCGCGCCCTCCTGGCCGAGCCGGGCCGGCCGCACCCCGACGTCGACGTCGCCTACCGTTACCGGCCCGCCGGACGGGGTGTACTCGTCGGCGGGGACTGGTTCGAGACCGTCGCCCTCGACCACGGACGTACGCTGCTGGCCCTCGGCGACGTGATGGGCCACGGCCTGGAGGCCGCCGTCGCGATGAGCCGCTACCAGGCGATGCTGCGCGTGGTCGCCGCCCGCGAACCCGGCCCCGACCGCATCCTGCTCGAACTGGACCACCTGCTGCACACCACCGGCGCCGACCGCCCCGCGACCTGTCTGATCGCCATCGCCGACCCACGTCGTGGCATCTGCACCTACGCGAGTGCCGGTCACCTTCCCCCTGTCGTCTTCCGCCCCGACGGCCTGGCCACACTCCTCCCGGTACCGCCCGGACCGCCGCTGGGCACCGGCCACAGCCGCTACGTCTCCTTCACGGCGCCCTGCGAGCCGGGCCACACCCTTCTCCTCTACACCGACGGCCTGATCGAACGCCGCCACGAGGACATCGACGCCTCCCTGCGCCGCCTCACCCGTATCCGGGGCTGCCCGGCCCCCGAGGAACTGCTCGACCTGGTCCTCGACCAGGTCGCCCCCACCGACCCGGAGGACGACATCGCGCTGGTCGCCGCCCGGTACAGCCGGGCCGGAAGCTAGGGCCGCACTAGAATTCCGGCCGCCCACCAGAAGCGACGAGACGGAGCGCGGAAAATCATGACAGCGGACCAGGTTGACCAGGCACAGGCGACGGACCAGGCACAGGTGGCAGAGCAGGTCGAGCGGTTCGAGGTGACTCGTGCCATCGCGGCGCCGGCGGACCGGATATTCGGCCTTCTCTGCGACCCCGACGGGCATGTGGCGATCGACAGTTCGGGCATGCTGCAGGCCGCCGACGGCGATGCCGTACGCGCGGCCGGGGACTCCTTCGTCGTCCACATGGACCGCGAGGCGCTGAACGACCGGCCGCTGGGCCGGTACGACGTAACCGTGGAGATCACCCGGTTCGAGCAGGACACCCTCATCGAGTGGACCCCGACGTCCCCCCAACTCCAGCCCTCCGTCAACCACCACTTCGGCTACCGGCTCCGCCCCACGGCGGAAGGCACCGAGGTGACCTCGTACTACGACTGGAGCCGCATCCACGAGCGCTACCGGGCCGCCGGGATCTTCCCCATCCTCCAGGAGTCGGCGCTGCGGGCCACCCTGGGAATCCTGGCCCGGACCGTCGAGCGGAGCGCCTGACCAGCAGCGGTACCCGTACCTGGTAACGGAGGTGTCAGAGGCGGCTGTTAGCCTCGGGCCGTCGTTTGGGGTACGGCCGGGGGGCTGGACCTTCTTCTGCCCAGGAGGCCCACGTTGGCCCGTCGTACCGCAGGCCGTCCCGCTGGTCGTACCGCAGGTCGTACCTGCGCTCGTGGCGTCATAGCCGCGCTCGCCGTTCTCTCCGTGACCGCCGGTCCGGGGCCGCTCTCCGTCCCGGCGGGCGCGCAGACCGCCGTCGCGGCGGCAGCGGACACCGTCTTCCAGTCGGACCGCTACGTACCGCGCCGGGACCACTCGTACGTCGCCGGCCCGAGCGGCTATCTGCACGCCCAGGAAGGCAGGCCGGGCTACCTGTGGACGTCGTACGACACCGGTGCGACCACCGAACTGGGCGCCCTTTCCCGGCTCGACCTCCCGGCGTACCTCGGCTCGTCGTCCGACACCGTGGCCGATGTCGTCTCGCCCACCGGGAAGGTCGTCCTGCGGGACATGGCCGCCGGTACGGCCACTGATGTCGCCCTCACTCACGGCACGTACCTGGCCACGTACGGCAGGCACGTGCTGACCCAGGCGCGGGACACCGGCGGCGACCGGACGCTGTGGCTGTACGGCGAGGGGGCGCCCGCCGAAGGCACCACGGTCGCCGGCTGGCCGACCGGGATCACCACCAACTTCGCGGCCCTGGGCGGCGACAGCGACACCGCCGTCATCAGCTACGCCCTCGGCGGCGAGCGGCACCTGGCGCTGGTGGACCTGGCCGCCGCGAAGGTCACCGGCGACGTGGTCGTGTCCACGGCGCCGACATCCGTCGCGCTGAGCGCCGACCGGGTGGTCTGGTATGCCTCCGGCACCAAGGCCCATGTGCTGGACCGGGCCGATCTGTCCGCCGCCGAGACGACCGTGACGGTTCCGGGGACCGGCGGCAACCCCTACCTGGGCATCGCCGGGCGCTGGCTGGTGGTCGCCCGTTCCGCGCCGGCTTCCAGCGACCTGGGCGACATGGCCGGCCGGCCGCTCATGGCCGTCCCGCTGGCGGGCGGCGACCCGCTCACCCTCCTCCGGCGCGCGAACACGTCGGTCACCCCGACGTCCGACGGCGGCCTGCTGGTCGCGGGTGGCGCCGACTCCGAGCACTGGGCGGTACGGAGGGTCTCCGCCACGGGGGCGGACGCGCCGACGCTGACGGAGGTGACCGCCGTTCCGCCGGTGGCCGCGAAGATCGACCGGCTGTCGCTGCAGAACGGCAACCTGGCCACCGAGGAGCCCGACGGCGGCGCCTACACGAGCTTCTTCACCCGGCGGATCTCGACGGCGGGCACCACCTACTCCGCGGGCACACGGACCTGGCACATGTTCGGAGGCTACGGGAGGACGGGCCCGTACTCCGCCGGGGACGGGCGCACGGTGATGGTCTACCCCGACTCCGCCCCCGACGGGTCGGGGTCGTCGGTCCAGTCCCTCGACGACACCGACAGCGCGGGCTTCTTCTTTCTCCCCTCGGCCGCCGGAACCGTCCTCGACATCACCGGCCGGTACGCGATCGTCAACGGCTCCTCCCCCGCCAAGCAGTACGTCGGCGACCTCGGCGTCTACACCGACCTCAAGCCCGTCCTCACCCGCTCCGTCACAGCAGCCTCCGTCTGGGGAACGAGGCTCTGGACCCCGGGCACCGCCAAGGGTGTCGTCACCGCCCGGGACCTGAAGACCGGCAAGGCGACCGACACCGTCAGCACCGGTGCCCCCTGCGTGGCCAAGGAACTCCAGACCGTCGGCCGCTGGGTCTACTGGTCCTGCGGCCCCACCGCCTCGGCGGGCGTCTGGGACCGTACGACGAAGAAGAACATCCCCGTCCCGTCCGGCGAGGCACTGCTCGGCGACGGCTATCTCGTACGCCACGACACCTCGGCCGGGGCTCTGCTCCTGACCGACTTCGCCGACGGCAGCGCGGCGACCCGGAAGATCGGCGACCTGGCCGCAGGCAACTCAAGCCTGCGGGGCGTGAGTTGGACCGTGGACAAGTTCGGCGGACCCGCGGCGTACGTCGACGCGGCCAACCGGATCCATCTGGTGCCCAGCGGAGTCGTTCCCCAGCCGCTCGGCATCGTCGAGTCCGAGGCGACCGACAACAAGCACAACGGCGACGTGGAGACCAACCCGTGGTGGCAGTGGCGCGGGCTGCTGAGCAGGCCCGCCACCTCCTGGAAAGCCACGATCACCAGCAAGGCCACCGGCGCCCTGATCCGTACGTTCACCGGTGGTGAGGCGGACAGCGCGCCGACCGTGCACTGGAACCTGCGCGACACCGCGGGCGTCATGGTCCCCAACGGCGCGTACACGTTCAAGCTGACGGCCTCGCCCGCCGACGGCTCCGGAGCGGGACTGACGGTGTCGCGCACGGTGAACATCTCCACGGCGGCCCCTGTCCGCCACGACTACATCAACAACTCCTGGGAGCCCGACGGCATCGGCGACGTCGTCGGCCTCAAGCCGTCCGGGGTCATCAGCTACGTTCCCGGCAACGGGAAGGGCGCCTTCGGCAGCACCATGTCGGCCCCCGGCTGGCCCTCCACGGTGACGCTGGTCCCGTTCGGCGACCTGAACGGCGACCGCGACAACGACATCCTCGTCCGGTACAGCAGCGGCGAGCTGCGGGCGTACCGGACCTCGCACGCGCAGACCTTCACCACCAGCACCCGCTACACCTCCTTCGGTACCGGCTGGAACCAGTACGACCTCCTCACCTACCCGGGCGACATCACCGGCGACGGCCGCCCCGACCTGATCGCGCGCAAGGCGTCCACCGGCGAGGTGTTCCTCTACAAGGGGACCAGCGGGAACAGGCTCGCGGCACGGGTGCGTATCGCCGCGAACTGGTCGGCGTACAAGAGGATCGTGGGCGTCGGCGACCTCAACGGCGACGGCCGGGGCGATCTCCTGGCCCAGGACAGGTCCAACACCCTGTGGCGCTACGACGGCACCGGCACCGGCGGCTTCGGGGCGCGGGTGAAGGTCGCCGCCAACTGGGGCTCGAACTACAACGCCGTCATCGGTGTCGGCGACCTCACCGGCGACGCCAGGCCGGACATCGTGTCCCGTGACACGGCCGGCAACGTGTGGCGCAACTCCGGTGACGGGAAGGGGTCGTTCGGGCCCCGTACGAGGGTCGCGACGGGGTGGCAGGCGTACAAGGGCCTGTACTGATCACGCGACCCTCCGGTGACCAGGTCACCTGGAGTCCGCCGTCACCCGGTCACTTGGACTCCACCCGGCCGAGCGGGTCGGCGTCGGCCGTCAGTTCGTCGCGGGCCGTCCGCCAGGCGGGGTCGCCGGGGTACAGCTCGCTGCGCAGGTACGCCCAGGTGAGCCGCTGGAGTGCGGACACTCGCGCCGGGTTCTCGTCCGTGGTCTCGGCGACGTCGTAGCCGGAGATGCCGCCGAGACCGTGCTCCGCGTCGACGAGGGTGAGCAGGGACTTGGGGCCGGGGGCGAGGGTGTACGGGTCGGTGTGCCAGTCCGGGCCCATGACGGTCAGGTGGGCGGAGTCGTCCTTCTCGCCGGCGACCACGAGCGTGGGTGTGCTCATCCGGGAGAAGTCGGTGGTCGAGAAGAAGGGCCAGTTCTCCCTGACGTGCGGGGTGAGGGCGTCGCCTCCCCGGCCGGGCGCGGCGAGCAGTACGCCCGCCCTGATCCTGGGCTCGGTGAGGTTCACCTCCTCGCCGTTCTGCGGGTCGGTGAGCCTGGCACCCAGCAACAGGCTGGCGGTGTGTCCGCCCATGGAGTGCCCGGCGACGGCGATCCTGTCCCGGTCCAGGCGGCCGGGGAGTTGGGGGACGGCGGCCTCGATCTCGTCGAGCCGGTCGAGGACGCGCGACATGTCCTCGGCGCGTGATCGCCAGTAGAGGGGCGCACCGGGTGTTTCGGCGGGCAGGTTCAGCGTCGTCGAGCTGAGGTGGGTGGGCTGGATGACGACGAAGCCGCGTGCCGCCCAGTAGTTGACGAGAGGGGCGTAACCGTTGAGGGAGGAGAGGTTGTTCGAGTAGCCCTGGCCGTGCGAGAGGAGGACGACCGGCAGGTCGTCGTTCCCGGTGGCGGATGAGGTGACGGGCGCTGAGACGCGTAGCCGCAGGTCGACGGCTCGGTCGGGGGTCGGCAGCACTATCGGGGCGATCGAGAGGACAGGGGTTTCCCTCATGACGCGCACTTCCCTTACACTGAAGGCCAAAGCGGAACGTTGCTCCGCTTACGATACGGAGCGCTGTTCCGCTTTGTCAAAGGCGGAGAAGGCGGAGAAGGCGGAGGAAGACAGCGTGGCGAACGTGGCGAACTCTGCAGGCAAGCCAGGGGAGTTGCCGACCCGAGGCAAACGGGCCGACGCGCAGCGCAACCAGCAGACACTGCTCACCGCCGCCGCAGCGGTGTTCGTCACGTCCGGCGTCGACGCGCCGATCCGTGAGATCGCGGCCAGGGCAGGCGTCGGGATGGGGACGATCTACCGCCACTTCCCGACCCGGGCGGATCTCGTCGTCGCCGTCTACCGTCACCAGGTCGAGGCCTGCGCCGAGGCTGGCCCGACCCTGCTGGCGGGCGCCGGCTCACCGCTCGCGGCACTCCGCCAGTGGGTCGACCTGTTCGTCGACTTCCTGGTCACCAAGCACGGCCTCGCCAACGCGATGCAGTCCGACACCAGCGGCTTCGACGCCCTGCACGCCTACTTCCTCGACCGCCTGGTGCCGGTCTGCGCGCAGTTGCTCGACGCGGCGGCCGACGCCGACGAGATCAGGCCCGGTACGCAGGCGTACGAGCTGATGCGCGGCATCGGCAACCTCTGCATCGGGCACGACAGCGACCCTCGGTACGACCCACGGCGCCTGGTCGAACTCCTCCTCCAGGGACTCGCGGCACGAACGCCCGGCCCCTCCACGGACGCGGCGGAGACCGGCTGACTGGCCGGCTGGAGACGTACGTGCACCGGATGAGAGAAGTGGAGAGGTGGATCAGGAGGGGATGATCTGCCACTGCTGCTCGGTCCGCGACGCGTACGGCTGCTGCTCGATGTTGGCCCCGTTGGCGGTGCTGCCCTCGTCGACGGCGAGGGAGAGCCCGCTGAAGCGGTTGACGAGCAGGTAGTCCCCGTTGCCGGTGGGTGTGACGGCCCAGTGCTGCTGGGGGGCGGTGGCGTCTGTCCAGATGCCGACGTTGCCGCCGTCCGCGCGGGACAGACCCCCGACCTCCAGGAGCTTGCCGCTGCCCACACCCCTGATCCGGTAGTAGCCGTCGCCGGTCCTGGTGAAGGTCCACTTCTGGTTCGGCCGGTCGAGCCAGGGCCACTGCAGGACGTTGGCGTTGTCGGCGGTGCTCCCGTTCTCCACGTCGGCGACCTTGCCGCTGTGCCGGGCGACCAGCCGGTAGACGGTGCTGTCACCGGGCAGCGCGGTGGACACCAGGGCCGGCTTGACCGACCGGCCGCCGATCCGCACGCCGCTGACGTTGACGTAGCCGCCGGTGGCCGCGTTGACCTGGATCCGCACGAAGCCCACGTTCCGGTTGGGCCACTCGACCAGCTTGGTCTTCTGGTTCCCTGCCCAGGTACCCGTGGCGACCTGGGTGAAGGTGACCCCGTCGGTGCTGGTCAGGATGGTGTACGAGGTGATGTCGCCGTCTGTGGAGTTGTTGCGGCTCCACTGCTTGGGCAGGTACTCCAGGGTGGAGACGTTGCTCCACACGCCGCCCAGGTCGATCGTGATCGAGTGAGGCAGGGACGGGGACAGTCCCCAGGTCGACCAGCAGGTCTCGTAGCGGACGTCGCTGAGTCCGTCGATGGCGTTGAGCGGCCCCTCACCTGCGTGGAAGCCCGTCGCGTACGCGTTGACCGGGGTGACCGGGTGCTCGGCGCGCAGCAGTTGGGTGGGCAGCGGCGGCCTGGAGGTGTTGGGGCTCCAGGCCGCGCCGACCTCCGCGAGCCGGTTGACGACGTTGGTGTCCAGCAGGCCGTTGCGGTTGGGCGGGCAGTTGAGGATGAACGAGGTGTACTTCGGTTCCAGGTCGGCCAGGTGCGAGAGGATCGCGGACTTGCTCAACAGGCCCTCGGTCGGGGTGGAAGGGTGCCAGAACCAGCCGTTGCTGATGGTCTGTCCCTGCATCCCGGCGTAGGTGTTGCCCGCCGGCGCCGTGATGCCCAACGGCTCCTCGAAGAAGATCGCGTCGCTGAGGAAGGGCTCCGACAGTCCGCCGATGTCGAGCATGACGCAGTCCGGCTGAAGCTCCTTCACCAGTGAGCGGATCCGCTGGTAGGAGACGGCCTGCTGCCCCATCTGCCAGGCATAACCGTCGGTCATGAAGATGTCGATCGTGCCGTAGTTGGTGAGCAGCTCGGTGATCTGACCGAGGATGAACGTCATGTCGCCGGGCTGGATGGCGTCGGTGACTTCGAGCCCGCTCACCTGGTGCCGGCTCTCCCACGCCTCGACGCCGAAGGTGCGGTCCCAGATCGAGTAGTACAGCCCGACCTTCAGCCCCTTCGCCCGGAAGGCGTCGCAGTACGCCTGGACGACGTCGTGTTTGTAGGAGCTGTTCGCGACGTTCTGGGTGCCATGGGCGCTCGGCCACAGGGCGAAGCCGTCATGGTGCTTGGTGGTCAGGATGCCGTAACTCATCTTCGCGGCGACCGCCGCGTCGGCCCACTGCGCGCAGTTCACACTCGGCGGAGCGAAGAGGGTGGGGCTCTGGTTGGGTTCCGCCCACTCCTGGTTCGTGAACGTGCCCAGACTGAAGTGGTTGAACATGCCGAACCGCATGTCGACCATCCTGCTGAGGTTGCTCTGCGTGTCGGCGGCGGACGCCCGCGACAGCAGGCCGGAGAAGCCGGGGAGAAGCGGCAGAGCGGTAGCGGCGCTCGCCACACCCGCCGCGCCGAGAAACGCACGGCGAGTCATTCTCGATGAGGACATGGCCAACTCCTGTGGATCGACGGAACTGTTCGCGGTGACGGCATGACGGTGTGAAGACGTGACGGTGTGACGACGTGACGGGCCGTGCATCAGCGCACACCCGGAGCAGCAACATCGGATGTATTAACGGGTACCGGTCGACAGCGTGTCTAGAGTTGTGACAGGAAATGGCAGATCAATCCCTGAATCGCAGCCGACAGGCATGTTCGAGGATCCGAACCGAATAGCCCGATACATAGGATGAGTTCAGTGACATCGGCAAGCAGCAAGTCCTGGAGCCCGGCGCTTCGCCACCGCGCGGACCGAGCCGGAGCGGCAGGTGGAACTCTGGGAGCGGCACAACGCGGAGTCGTTGGTCGCCCTCGTCTGTCGTCCGCCGGCCGCCCGGGCTATTGCGAGGGGGCGGCCGGGGTGGCCCGCGAGGGAGGACCGTCAGGGCCGGGGGGTTTCAGTGAACGGGATCGCCCTGGCGCAGGTCGCCTTCCTCGCCTCCCTGTTCAGGTGTTCCTCGACGCCGTTCATGGCGACCGTCAGGACCATCTCCACCGACTGGACGTCCGGGTCTTCGGCGTGGCGGGCGCTGAAGGCCGTACAGGCCAGCTGTTCGAGGTCGGGGCCGCCCAGTGACTTGAGAGCGAGCACGAACGCCGGCCGGGTGTCGAAGTCGAGCTCGATGGACACTCTGGTCCCATCGGTCCGCACCTTTGGCTCGTGTTGCGGCGCCGGTAGCCCACTGACCACACCCGCACGCTGTTCCGAGTCGCTCGGGCCCTCGAAGAGCAGTCCTACGGCCGCCTCGGCGTCGGCCTGTTGCGGGGTCCTGCGCTGGACCGCGACGAAGCTGCTCTTCCCCCCGAAGTAGAGGGTGAGGGTCGACCGGAGACCGGTGGCGGGCTCCCCCGACCCCACCACACCGGTGGTGGGGATGCCGCAGCCGGCGAGCAGCAGCGCCGCCGCGACCGGCAGCGCTGTCCTGGCGGCGGCCCGGTGGACGGGGTTCATGTGTGGCTTCCCTCGGGCGGTTCGGGTGGGGACTCGTCCCGTGGCAGCGGGAGTTCGACGGTGAAGACGGCGCCGCCGTGCGGACCGTTGGCCGCCTGGACGGTGCCGCCGTGCAGGTGGACGTTCTCCGCGGTGATGGCGAGTCCGAGGCCGCTGCCCTCGGTTCGGGTGCGGGCCGAGTCCGACTTGTAGAAGCGGTCGAAGACATGGGGCAGGACGTCCTCGGGGATGCCCGGTCCGCTGTCGCGCACCTCGATGACCACCCGCCGTCCGTCGTCCGGGTGTTCCCACGCGTAGAGGTGCAGCCCCACGGGACGTCCGCCGTGGCGGAGCGCGTTGCCGACCAGGTTGGCGACGATCACGTCGAGACGGCGCGGGTCGAGGCTGCCGCGGAGTGTGCCGGGCGGCGGCAGCCGGGTGTCGACCGTCTCCAGCCAGGCGCGGGAGGCGAGGGTGCGCACGACCGAGTCCGCGAGGTCGATCTCGTCGAGGTGCAGGCCGGCCGCGCCCGCGTCGAACCGGGAGATCTCCATCAGGTCCTCCACCAGGCGGGCCAGCTTGACGGTCTCCTCGCTGATCAGCCGTACGGCCGTGGCGGTGTCCGGGGTGAGTTGGGCCGCGTCCTCGTCGAGGATGTCGGTGACCGCCGACATGGCGGCCAGCGGGGTGCGCAGTTCGTGCGAGACGTCGGCGGCGAAGCGGCGGGCACGTGCCTCCATGCGGCGCAGTTCGGCCACCGACTCCTCCAGGGCGGCGGCGGTCTCGTTGAACGTGTGGGAGAGGTCGGCGAGTTCGTCGGAGCCGTTGACGGCGAGCCGGGTGTCGAGGTGGCCCTCGGCAATGCTGCGGGTGGCTCGGCGCAGCTCGCGCACCGGCCGCAGTACACCTCGGGCGGCGAGCAGCGCGAGCAGGACGGCCAGGACCAGCGCGGGCACCGTGGCCCGTTCGACGGCCGGCACCAGGGCCTGGACGTAGGCCTGTTCGTCGGTCTGCGGCACCGTCAGGAAGACGTCGAGGCCCGACAGGTCGGACGTGGGATCCGCCTCGGTGCCGAAGGTGACCGGCACGCCGACGACGAGTGCCGGCCGGCCCCCTGTCGTCACCCGCTGGAAGACGGTGTTCCCGTCGGAGGCCACGGCCGCGCGCAGTTCGGAGGTCAGCTCGCCGAACGGGTCCTCGGGTGCGGAGGTGGCGCTCAGGTCGCCGTACGTGGCCAGCACACGCCAGGCTTTCGACGGTTCGGAGCGCGCCAACCGCACGGCGAACGCGTCCAGTCGGTCCTGGTTCGGCGGGAAGTCGAGGTCGGCGGCGAGGGTGGTGACATGGTCGCGGAACTGCCCGATCACACCGTCCTGGCTCTGCTGCAGCACCCCGTTGCGTGCCTCCCGGAAGGTCAGGGTGCCGGTGGTCAGGGTGGCGACGGCGGCGACCAGCAGGAAGGCCACCAGCAGTCGGCCGCGCAGGCCCCGCAGCAGCCGTGGCGCCTTCACCGGGGCCTGAACTGGTAGCCGAAGCCGCGCACGGTCTGGATGTAGCGGGGCTGTCCCGGGGGCTCGCCCATCTTGGTGCGCAGCCGTTTGACGCAGGCGTCCACCAGGCGTGAGTCGCCGTGGTAGCTGTGTTCCCAGACGGCTTCCAGGAGTTGCTGCCGGCTGAACACCTGGCCGGGCGAGGCGGAGAGGGTCAGCAGGAGCCGTAGTTCGGAGGGGGCGAGGGCGACCGGTGCGCCCTCGTGGGTGACGGTCAACGCGGCCCGGTCGATGGCCAGTTGCCCGTGGATCTCGGTCTTCGCCGTGGTTCCGTCGGCGGGCCCGGCGCCGGTGCGCCGCAGGACGGCACGGATACGGGCTTCGAGCACCCGTGCCTGGACGGGTTTGACCACGTAGTCGTCGGCGCCCGCCTCGAGCCCGACCACGATGTCCACGTCGTCGCCCCGGGCCGTCGCCATGATGATCGGCACCTGGTTGTCGGCCCCGCGGATACGGCGGCACACGTCGAGGCCGGACATGCCGGGCAGCATCAGGTCGAGGACCACGACGTCCGGCCTGAACGACCGCAACTGTTCCAGCCCGTCCTCACCCGTCCCGGCGGAGGCGACCTCGTGCCCCTGGCGGCGCAGCGCGAGCTGGACGCCCTCGCGCACGGCGCGGTCGTCTTCGATGAGCAGGACACGTGGCATGTGCTCAGTATCCGTACAACAGCAGGCCAGGCCGGGGTTGTTACGCGACGATCACATAGTCGCGGACCGCCGGTGAGACGGGTCTCGGCGACGCCCTCTCATCGGCGGACCGGCTGTTGCCGTTTCATCACACTCCGGTCCGGCTCCCATCACACCGTGCGCCCAGCCTGAGGCACCACGACCGCACACCGAGTGAGAGGAACGGCATGAGCATGTCCAAGAGGCTCCGGATTTCCGTGCCCACCGCCCTGGCCGTCGGACTGTTGCCGCTCCTGGCCGCCTGCGGCGGTTCGAGCGACACGGCCGGCACGAACTCCGGTTCCGGGTCCGGCAGCGGCGCGAACGCGGCGAACGACACCACGACGAACGCCGACGGGGCCGTGCAGCTCACCGTCCCCGACGGCGTGGACGACGAGACCAAGAAGCGGTACATCACCGAGAACACCATCGCGGCCTGCATGAAGAAGGCGGGCTTCAGCTACACACCGTATGTGGCGACGGCCGACGGCGACGACGCTCTCGTCGGGATCGAGGGGGAGGACTACGCGGCGGCGAAGAAGTCCCGGGCGAAGTACGGGTACGGCAACTACGCGGCCACCGTGTACCCCAACGACCCCAAGGCCCCCTTCGGCAACGCGGGAGGACGGCAGGGAGGAAAGGTCCTCGACCCCGTCGACAACGACGAGAAGGGCCTCACCCCCGCCCAGCAGAAGGCGTACTCGGAGGCGTTGTCGGGCCCCCCGTCCCCGTCCAAGGCGAGGGAGGAACTCGGCGGCTGCGAACTCGAGGGGTCGGTGGCGGTGAACGGACCCGCGCTGAGCCGCGACGAGGCGAAGAAGGCGTGGGACGCCAAGGTGGAAGAGAACCGCGCGAACGGTCTTGAGCTCAACGGCGACGCCCAACTGGTGCAACTGGCACAGGAGTTCGCCGCCTGCCTGAAGGGGCAGGGCATCCCGGTCGGCACCACTCAGCCGACCGGCATGGCCGACATGGTGCGCCTCGACCAGCACGTGTCGGAGAACCACTTCAGCCTGACCAAGGAAGAGGCCCTGCCGCTGCTCACCAAGGAGATCGGCATCTCCCTGAAGGACCTGGAGTGCGGCAAGAAGTTCCGGGCCGCCTACTTCCCCAAGCTGAAGGCCCACCCGTACTGGGGGGACAACGCGTGAGCCGGATCAGCAGCCGCAGACAACTGGGCGCGCTGGTGGGCGTGGTGGTCCTGGTCGGCGCGGGCGGCTGGGTCGCCGGTACGCAGGTACGCTCCCCGGCCGACGCCGCCGCCGCGCACAACGCGCCCAAGGCCGGCCCGGTGACCGTGGCGGTCCAACGGCAGTCCCTCACCGCGACCGTGGTGGCGTCGGGGTCCGTCGAGTTCGCCTCGCCGCGCCCGCTCGCGCTGGCCGGCTCCGTCGGCACCGGGGCGTCCTCGGTCGCGGGCGCCGAGGGCGCGGAGCAGCGGATCACCAAGGCGCCGGTCGCCGGCAAGGAGGTCAAGGAGGGGGACGTACTGATGGCGGTCAACGGCCGTCCGGTGCTCGCGCTGAGCGGATCCGTGCCGATGTACCGCGCGTTGGGCCCGGGCGCCTCCGGCGACGATGTGCGGCAGCTCCAGAAGGCGCTCAGGCGGCTCGGGTTCGACCCCGGCTCGATCAGCGGCAACTACCGCCAGGGCACCGCGGCGGCGGTCACCAACTGGTACACGAGCAAGGGGTACGAGGCGCAGAAGCCGAGCGCGGAGGACCAGCAGCAACTGGGCCAGTTGCAGCAGGCGGTGTCCTCCGCCCAGGAGACCCTCCTCACCACCAACAGCACCGGTCCTGGCACCAGTTCGGGTGCCGGGGACGAGACGGGTGCGGGCGGCGGCGCCGACGGCGATACGGACGGCGGTACGAGCACACCGGGCCCGCAGTCCAGCACCGACGCACAGATCCACCAGTTGCAGCTCGATTCCGCGAAGAAGTCGCTGAACATGGCGAACGCCGCCCTCAGCACCTTCCAGGCCTCCTACGGGACGAAGGTCCCGGCCGGCGAGGTCGTCTTCTTCCCGAAGCTGCCCGTACGGCTGAACAAGGTGACGGTGAAGACGGGGGACACCGCGTCCGGCCCCATCGGCACGGTCACCAGCTCGGACCTGGAGGTGCAGGCGGTCGTCCCCGGCACGGACGCCGAACTGCTGAGGAAGGGCATGGCCGTCGAACTGACGACGACGGACGGCAAGAAGGCGAAGGGCACGGTGTCCGCACTGGGCGCCGACGCCGCGTCGTCGGCGACGACTGCGACTACGACGGGCGACAGCGAGGGAAGCACGGGAAGCGAGGGAAGCGCGGACTCCGCCGGTACGTCCGCCTCCGACGCCTCGGCCCCCGTCCAGCTGCGCATCTCCGTACCCGACTCCGGTGAGTTGGCCGACGAGGCCGAGGCCGCGGTGAAGGTGACCATCAAGCTCGGCGCCTCGGCCGGCAAGGTGCTGGTCGTACCGCTCGCCGCGATCCGTACCTCGTCCGACGGAAAGGTCCGGGTGCAGGTCGAGCGCGACGGCAAGCTGAGCGACGTCCCTGTCACCGTCGGGCTCTCCGCGGCCGGTCTGGTCGAAGTGAAGCCGACGAGCGGCACGTTGGAGCAGGGCGACAACGTGGTGGTGGGCGAGTGACCCCCAGCCCGGTCCCAGCCCCCGCCGACACCATGTCCCCGCCGGCCGACAGCGCCTCGCCGGACGGCGGCGACGGCAACGCCGACTTCCCGGACACCGTCATCGAACTCGCCGATGTGGAGCGGACGTTCGCCTCCGAACCCCCGGTGCACGCACTGCGCGGCGTGAACCTGACCGTCCGGCGCGGGGAGCACCTCTCCATCGTCGGCCCGTCCGGCTCCGGGAAGTCGACGCTCCTCAACACGCTCGGCCTGCTCGACCGGCCCACCGCCGGTACGTACCGGCTCGACGGCGTCGAGACCACCGGGCTGGGCGACCTCGAACGCACCGCACTGCGCGGCAGCCGTATCGGGTTCGTCTTCCAGGCCTTCCACCTTCTCCCGTACCGCACGGTCGACGAGAACGTCATGATGGCCGAGGCGTATCGCAGAGCACGCCCCGGGCGCGGACGCGGTACCCGCCTCGCCCGGGCCCGGGAGGCGCTGGACCGGGTCGGGCTCGGGCACCGGTCGGGCTTCCGGCCCGACCGGCTCTCCGGCGGCGAACGTCAACGCGTCGCCATCGCAAGGGCGTTGATCAGCGATCCCGCGCTGCTGCTCTGCGACGAACCCACCGGCAACCTGGACAGCGACAACACCCTCTCCGTACTGGAACTCTTCGACGACCTGTGCGCCCAGGGCATGACCCTGGTGCTCATCACCCACGACGAGACGGTCAGCCGCCGCGCGGGCCGGCGCGTCCGCATCACCGACGGCCGCCTCACCCTGGAGACCGAGTGAAACTCGCGACGCGGTCGACAAGGCCGAAGGAGGGCGCAGGGGGGACGGAGGCGACAGAGGCGACGGAGGGTTCGTCGGCTGGGGCGCGTGTCGAACGCCCCTGGATGGACCCCCGGGACCTGTGGACGGAAGCCCTCGCGGGCGTCCTGGCCCGGCCCGTACGGTCCGCCCTGACCACCCTCGGCACCGTGCTCGGCATCACTACGCTGGTCATCACCATCGGGGTGGCCTCCACCGCCGGCAACCAGATCGTCGGCCGGTTCGACGCGCTCACCGCGACCTCGGTGACCGTGACCGTGCCGCCCGTGCCGGCCGGTTCGGACGACAAGCCGCTGGTGGACTGGTCGGAGACCGACGCGGTCCGACGGCTGGCCGGCGTGGACTCGGCCGCCACCCTCGCCGACTCCCCGCTGACCAACAGCGTCCAGGTGCGGTCCAACGACGTGAAGGCGCCCGGCGACGTCTCGGGTCAGACCCTCGCCGTGGTGGCCGCCTCGGCCGACCTGCCCGCCGGGGTACGCGGCGCGATGACCTCGGGCCGGTTCTACGACACCGGTGACATCGGCCGCCGCGCCCAGGTCGCGGTCCTCGGCGACCAGGCGGCGCGGCTGCTCGGCATCAGCCGGGTGCAGGACTCCCCGGCGATCTTCTTCCAGGGCCAGTCGTACACCGTGATCGGCATCCTCGGCGGTATCCAGCGCGAGCAGCGGCTGTCCACCGCCGTGATTCTCCCGCCCACCACCGCCGCGGACCGCCTCGGCCTCCATGACGTCACCCGCGTGCTGATCAACACCGCGCTCGGCGCGGCCCAGCAGGTGGCCCGGCAGGCGCCGATCGCCCTCGCTCCGGGCCAGGAGAAATCCCTCACCGTGGTGGCACCGGCCGACATGTCCAAGGCCCGCGACGGCGTCCAGAGCGACGTCAACGGCCTCTTCCTCGTCCTCGGACTGGTCTCGCTCGTAGTGGGCGCGATCGGCATCGCCAACGTCACCCTGGTGACCGTGATGGAACGGGTCGGCGAAATCGGCCTGCGCCGCGCGCTGGGTGCCTCGCGACGGCAGGTGGCCGGGCAGTTCCTCCTCGAATCGACGATGATCGGCCTGCTCGGCGGCATCGTCGGCGCGGCCCTCGGTATCGCCGTCGTGGTGGGCGTCGCCGTCTTCAAGGAGTGGACCCCGGTCCTCGACATGAACCTGGCCCTCGGCGCCCCACTCGCCGGAGCCCTTGTAGGCCTGCTCGCCGGCCTCTACCCGTCCCTGCGGGCCGCCCGCATGGAACCGGTGGACGCGCTACGGGCGCCTTCCTGACGAGGGCGAACACCAGTGCGACCAGAGGTGCGGTAACCGGTACCGCCGGCGCTACGCCGCCCCGGCGCGCGCCCGGCCCGGGAGGTCCTGCTCGGCCCAGATGATCTTTCCGGCCCGGGTGTAGCGCGTGCCCCAGCGGCGGGTCAGCTGGGCGACGAGGAACAAACCCCGGCCGCCCTCGTCGGTGGTCCGCGCATGGCCCATCCGGGGCGAGGTGTTGCTGGCGTCGGACACCTCGCAGATCAGCTTGTCGTGCCGGATCATGCGCAGCCTGACGGGTCCGGTGCCGTGCCGGATCGCGTTGGTGACCAGCTCGCTGACCACCAGCTCCGTGGTCATCACCAGATCCTCCAGCCCCCATCCGAGGAGCTGGCGGACGGCCAGCTCCCTGGCGCTCGCGACGATCGCCGGATCCGTCGGGAGGTCCCACGAGGCGACCCGGTCGGCGCCCAGCGCGTGCGGCCGGGCCAGGAGCAGGGCGACGTCATCGGTCTGCGGGCCGGTCAGCAGGTTGTTCACGACCGCCGAGCACAGCTCCTCCGGCGGCAGGCCCGACTGCGCGAGCACATCGCTGAGACGGGACAGCCCTACGTCGATGTCCTGGTCGCTGGTCTCGATGAGGCCGTCGGTGTAGAGGGCGATCAGGCTTCCCTCGGGGAGGGAGATCTCGGCGGACTCGAAGGGCAGCGACCCCAGGCCCAGCGGAGGGCCCGACGGGAGGTCGGGAAAGGTCACCTTGCCGCCGGGGGTGACCACGGCGGGCGGCGGATGTCCGGCCCGGGCCATCGTGCACAGCTGGGTGACCGGGTCGTAGACGGCGTAGAGGCAGGTGGCGCCCAGTACGGCGGTGGCGATGGGCTCGTCGTCGCCGCCCTTCTCCTCGGTCAGGCGGATCACCAGGTCGTCCAGGTGGGCCAGCAGCTCGTCGGGCGGCAGATCCATGTCGGCGAGCGTCTGTACGGCCGTACGCAGCCTGCCCATGGTCGCCGCGGCGTTGAGTCCGTGCCCGACGACGTCACCGACGACCAGGGCGACCCGGGCCCCGGACAGCTGGATCACGTCGAACCAGTCGCCGCCCACCCCTTCGCGGGCGTCGGTCGGCAGATAGCGCGAGGCCACCTCCATGGCGGTGCCCCCGTTCAGTCCCTGCGGCAGCAGACTGCGCTGCAGGGCCAGCGCGGCGGCATGCTCCCGGGTGTAGCGGCGCGCGTTCTCCACCCACACCGCGGCCCGGCTGACCAGCTCCTCGGCGAGCAGCAGATCGTCCTCCTCGAACGGCCGCGGATGCTCCGTACGGACGAAGGAGGCCACCCCCAGCACCGTGCCGCGCACGGACAGCGGCACCCACATCGCCGAGTGCATCCCGAATTCCGCGATGCTCCTGGCCCGCGCCGGATCCTGTGCGATCCACGGGGCGGTGACCGGGTCCAGGGACGGTTGCAGCACCGCCGTGCCACTGGCCATGCTCTCGAAGTACGGCGACGACCTGGGCGCGTCGATGGAGTCGCCGGTGGCGATCACCGACTCCGGGCAGCCCTCGTGGATCGACTGCTGCCCGGCACGCCGTACCTGATACGCGCTGTCGGCAGGCCCCGAACCGGGTTCGTCGCCGTGCAGCACCGCCTCCAGCAGATCGACGGTCACGAAGTCGGCGAGCCTCGGCACCGAGAAGTCGGCCAGTTCCTGGGCGGTCGCCATCACGTCCAGCGTGCCCCCGATACGGGCGCTGGCCTCGCTGAGGAGGGCCAGCCGCTCCCGGGCCCGCCATCTGTCGGTGACGTCCATGCCCATGTAGCAGACGCCCAGCGGGTTGCCCTCCGGGTCGTCGAGCCGGAAGAAGGATGTCGAGTAGGCGTGTTCCTGGTGCGGATCCGCCCAGGTCCAGCCCTGGTACTCGTAGTCGATGACCGGCACGCCCGTCTCCAGCACCCACCGCATCTGCGCTTCGAGCGCCTCGGTGTTCAGGCCCGGCAACGACTCCGACATCCGGCGCCCGAGCCGCTCGTCGCGCGGCACACCGCCGTAGCGCTCCAGGGTGTCGTTCATCCACACGTACCGCAGGTCCGGGCCGAGCACGGCCATGCCGAGCGGTGAGCGGGTGAGGAATCCTTCCAGCACCTCTCCGCTGACCGCCCAGGTCGGAGCCTTCGACACGTCGATCGCCGACACGAGCCAGGCCCTGCGGTCATCGGTGTCGGACATCGCGGTCACCCGCAGCCCGACCTCGATCCGGCGCCCGTCACGGTGCCGGGCGCCCACCAGGCCGCCCCAGCTCTCCCGGGCTCCGCACTCCCCGACGACCTCGGCCGCCCGGGACGCGTCTTCCGACCGCGCCAGCAGCGTGGCGGCGGGACGGTCGAGCACCTCCGCCGCGCCGTATCCCAGAAGCCGCTCGGCGGCCCCCGTCCAGCCGATGACCGTGCCCTTCGCATCGATCACGGCGGCGGCGACGTTCGCCGTCTCGAACGGTCCATGCGTTCCGTCCGATGTCACCTCACTCGGGTCACTCGGGAACATCATGCAGGCCGTCCCATCTGGCGGATGGCATATCGGCAATTCTATGACGTATCGCCCAGCGCTGCGTCGCGTACCCGCGCGGCGAGGCCGCTGGGCCGGAAGGCGCTGTCATCCACTCTGCGCGGCCCGCTGCGCCTCCTCCACGAAAGCCAGCTTGGCCCGGTGCAGATCGTCCGGCCTCTCATGGCGCCGCAGGCCGTCCACGAGACGGCCGGCCGCGTCGGCGACCTCGGCCGGCCCTTCCAGGACGACTCCGCCGAGAGCCCGTTGCAACAGGACTTCGTCGTCGGCCTGTCCCCGGCCCGTGCGCTCGGCCAGAATCCTGGCCTCCGCGGCTCCGAGGAAGTCCGCGTAGATCTGTCGCCTGAGCGCGAGCGCCCGCTGTGCGGCTTCGCCCTGAAGGGTCATGCGGACCGATGCGAGCAGCGCGTCAGCCTGTCGCTCGCCTGCGTGGCGGGCCGCCGCGGCTTGCCGGATGCCGGCACTTCGGGTGTACCAACCCGTGACGATGCCGCCGGCGATCGCCGATCCCGCGGCAATCAGCGTCGTAGCCCACTCACTCATTTCGCCATCCTCCCGATCCCCCACAGAGCTCGACAAGGCACCCCCGCACCACTGCCTGCGCCTCATGCGTCACTTCAGGCACCGATCCCACGATCGGTACCATCGGGTCATGCCGCCGGACGATGCCGCCGAACCCACGCCGACCAGCGAAAACACCCTACTTCCCCCGAACTCACCGACTACAGTGGACAGTTGGGCGACGGGCGACGGGCGACGGGCGACGGGCGACGGGCGACGGGCGACGGGCGACGGGCGACGGGCGACGGGCGACGGGCGACGGGCGACGGGCGACGGGCGGTGCTGCTCGCCGCGCGGTCGGCGGTGGCCCTGTATCGGCTGCTCGATGTCGTGCCCGCCTTCTCCGGCGACGACCGGATCGCCCGTCTGTTCACGCTGGTGCCCGGCTCCGACTTCGGGGTCGACACCCTCGCCGCCATCGAGGCCGTCGGCGGCCGGACGGTTCCCTGGGACGAGGCATGCGCGACCACCTACGACCTGGTGCTCACGTCGAGCCCGAAGGGTGACCTGCCCCTGCTTCGCGGCAGGCACGTGCTGTTGCCGCACGGGGCCGGATACAACAAGTCGATCCCCGGGGAGGGCGCCGACTCGGCATCCGGACTCGACCCGGCGCTGCTCCTCCGTGACGGCGATGCGCCGATAGCCCTGCACGCCGTCGCCCACCCGAGCCAGGTGGCCCGGCTCGCCGTCGGTGACACGCGCGCTGCCCGCCGTACGAAGGTGATCGGGGACCCCGCTCTGGACCGCGCCCTCGCCTCGCGCCCGCTGCGTGACCACTACCGCGCGGCGCTCGGGACCGGCCCTCGCACCTTGCTCACGCTCGTCTCGACCTGGGGACGCGAGTCCATCCTGCGGCGGCGCCCTGAACTGCCCGCGCAGCTCGCGGCCCATCTCCCTTATGACGAGTACCAGTTGGCTCTGGTGGTGCATCCCAACGAGCGCAGTCGGCTCGGGACGTTCGAGCTGTCCGAGATGCTGGCGCCGGCACTAGGCCGTGTTTTGGAAGTCGCGGGCGGCGAGCCAGGTGATGAGGTCGCTCGTGATTGGGCCGATGTCGTTCTCGGTGGTCACGTGGTGTTCGCGGCGGGTGGTGTCGCGGCGGACGATCTCGTAGCCGCCCTCGTCGAGGACGGCGACGGAGGCGAACCAGCCGGGGTCGTCCTGGTCGGGCTGGATGACGACGAAGGTGTTGTCCGTGTCGTTGAGTTCGCTGATCAGGTCGAACAGGGCGTCCTCGGACGGGTCGTCGATGTGGTCGCCGTTTTCGCTGTCTGCGCAGTAGTACTGGGCGGCCACTGGACTTCTCCCCACGGTGTGCTGTCGGTTCGGGCACCCACATAGCCGTCCGCGACTCCAAGACCCCGGCCCGAGCGACGCTCACCTTTCCTGCCGGCGCCTTCGCGCCCTTCGTGGACGCACTCAAGTGGCGGAAGTCGTCCTACTCAAGTTTTGGCGACGGCGACTCCTGCGTCGAGATAGCAGACTGTCACTCACAAGTAGCCATACGAGACTCCAAGCTCCCCGCCCACGGCACCCTCACCTTCCCCATGGGAGCCTTCACTCGCTTCGTCGAGGGTCTCAAGTCACCCACGGCCCACCTCCGGTGACCACCACCAAAACCTGGCGGAAGTCAGCCGTCCGCGCTCATACGCGGCGCGGCACGGCCCCGTCCTGTCAGCGGTAGAGGTCGCGCAGCAGGGAAATCTCGGCGCCGTGATGGATCAGCTCCCTGTTGACGTGCAGGACCCTGTTCTCCATGGGAAACAACCGCTCGGGGCCCACCGTGGGTTGATTCTCCAGGTCGGCGTCCGAGAGCTCCCGGACCCCCGCGTTCCATCTCCCGTACATCTCATCGAGCTGTTTCAGCGCCTCGTCCGCGGTCCCCGCGTAGGCGAATGTCTCGGAGTCGACGTCCTGCCCGCCGAAATACCATCCGACCCGATAGCCAAGGCAAGAGACGATGATGTGCGCCAGCCGCCAGGCAATCGTGGTCACCGGCGCGGGCTCCGGCACCTTGTCAGGGGACGCGGAGTCCATCGTCCATTCCCCCGAACCTTCCGACATCGGTGCGGCCGACGTGCCACGCGGGCGGACGCTCCAGCAGCCACGCACCGGCTCCCAGAAGTACTCCTCATCGGTAAGACCCTCCAGCCGAGGCCGCAGGTTCTTGCGCCAATACCAGTCCAACTGCTCCGCGAGCCGCTCGCTTCTTGTCATTTCCGCACACTACATACAACGAGAGATCACACTGAGGGCTGATGCGCCCTTGCCGGTCACAAGATCACACGAACCCTGACCCCTCTACTTCGCGATGGCGACGACCATCGACCCCGACCCCTCAGCCAGATAGTCGTGGTCCGGGTAGTAGTCCACGTGAAGGTGGTCGTCCACGTCCGCCTCCGATGCGAAGCCCTCGATGTTGTCGGCGAGGAGAGACAGAGCCTCCGGTCCGCCTCGCACATCGAGGGATTCGCTGTCGCCGGACGACGAGGTCAGGATCTTCCCGCTCGCTCGCCGGACACTCATCCATGACAACGACCTGCTGCACGGGAAGGGATCGGAAACCTTCTCCAGCGGAATCTCCCCGTACCCCTTCCGCAACTCCCGCCCGAGGGCCAGCAGTTCGGAGCGGGTTCCGGAGAGCTCCAGCTCCCCGGTCGAGTCCCCGCGCAGGACCTTCACCGTCACGCCTCTCCCTTCGCCCAGGGCCAGGAGTCGCCGAACCGGTCCCTATGGCGGGTTCGCACGTCACTCCTGAGCCATGCAACCGAATCTCCACTTGGAGCCCTCACGTTGCCGTCAACTACTGCCGTCAGACACCTCTGAAGCCCCATCAGCCGTGGCTGATGGGGCTTCAGAGGTGCGCTTGGAAAATCATGCAGCCCGAATGGAGACCCCATCTCGATGGGACCAGGCTGCCGGATCGCTCGACAGGAGATTCCACCCGCCCCCAGTAATCTGGCGGTGAATCCCTTCCCTCGCAATCAGCAAATCACGAAATGGAGGAACTATTGACACTCGACCAATAACTGCGAGCCGCCTCGACGATCGGATCGTACTCGGCAGATGCCATGACGGCGACCAGCGTAGGGCCCATCAACGATCCATCCTCGTCGCCTCGCGCCACCACAACTACGTTCCCCTTGTATACATATCCGTGAATCAACCAGTCATCCAACGACTCGGCGATAGACAGGGTTGTGCGGTCGTGGAGCTGCTCCTCAGTCAGCAACGCCGAGAGTACGGCATCCCTGTCCGAGAACAAGAGATCAAGCCGATCGTCGTCCAGATGCGTCAGGTCTCCCAGCCTGGCCATGGCTGTGCCCAGAATGCACGGTTCGGTGTCACCGATCAATTGACTGTCGATGATGAGCTGGAACCGGAACATACCGCGGCCCTTCAACGGGGCGACAAGAAATCCGAATCGACCGTCGTCGGTCAAGAACCTCATATCTAGCCTCTCTTGACCTCAATGGGAACACGACTCATAGGAATCGGAACCGGAGTACCTGACTTCGTCATACCGCTGGTACTGCCACTCCAGTGCCACTTGCCGTTGCCGTCATCGAAGTAACGGTAGTACTGGGCACTCTTGCCGGCACCGACCTTGGTCCACCTGGTGCCGTCGACAAGGACGCTGTCGGCGAATTGCTCCCCAGCGTCACCCGGCAACACCGCCTTCTTCGGAACATACGGGTTCGGACCACCCGTCGGATCATGATGTCCCGGGTTCTCATACTCGGGGCATGCGTTGTGAACGAGGACCGGAGTCTTACCCGCGAGTGGGACTGTAAAACGTTCGGTGTAACTCCCGATCATGGAAGATGCATCGATGACCAGCAACAACGTGACTGAGCCCGAGGCCGTCGAGCCGTCTGAGGCGCCGGCGAAGTCTGTGGACAACCGACTGATTGACGAGCTGGTGGGCCGGGCTCAGGCCGAGGGCCTTCAGCTGACCGGCGAGGGCGGGCTGCTCCAGCAGCTGACCAAGCGGCTCCTGGAGTCCGCTCTCGAGGGTGAGATCACCGACCATCTCGGCTATGACAAACACGATCCGGCCGGGAAGAACGGCGGCAACTCACGGAACGGCACCCGGGCCAAGACCGTGTTGACCGATGTCGGCCCGGTGGAGATAGCCGTGCCCCGCGACCGGGAAGGCAGCTTCGAGCCGAAGATCGTCAAGAAGCGGCAGAAGCGTCTGTCCGGCGTGGACGAGATGGTCATCTCGCTCGCGGCGAAGGGCCTGACGACCGGTGAGGTCCAGGCCCACCTGGCCGAAGTCTATGGGGCCGAGGTGTCCCGGCAGACGATCTCAACGATCACCGACAAGGTTCTCGACGGGATGGCCGAATGGCAGAACCGGCCCCTCGACGCCGTCTATCCCGTGATCTTCATTGACGCCATCCACGTGAAGATCCGTGACGGGGCGGTTGCCAACAGGCCCATTTACGTGGCCCTGGCGGTCACTGTCGAGGGTCGGCGGGACATCCTCGGGCTGTGGGCGGGCGACGGCGGCGAGGGCGCCAAGCACTGGATGCACATCCTCACCGAGATCAAGAATCGCGGTGTGAACGACGTCCTCATGCTGGTCTGCGACGGGCTCAAGGGCCTGCCTGACGCGGTCGAGGCCGTCTGGCCCCGCACCACGGTCCAGACCTGCGTGGTGCACCTGCTGCGGAACTCATTCCGTTATGCCGCCCGCCAGGACTGGGACAAGATCGCCCGCGTCCTCAAGCCCGTCTACACCGCGGCGACCGAGGAGGCCGCACTCGAGCGGTTCGCCGAGTTCGCCGATGCCTGGGGCCGGAAGTATCCGGCGATCGTGCGGCTCTGGGAGAACGCGTGGGAGGAGTTCACCCCGTTCCTCCGCTTCGACACCGAGATCCGGCGCATCGTCTGCACCACCAACGCGATCGAGTCCGTCAACGCCAGGATCCGGCGGGCGGTCAAAGCCCGCGGACATTTCCCCACCGAGCAGGCCGCATTGAAGTGCGTCTACATGGCCATCACGTCCCTGGACCCCACCGGCAAGGGACAAGCCCGCTGGACCATGCGCTGGAAGACCGCACTCAACGCCTTCGACATCACCTTCGACGGCCGCCTCTCGGCAGCCCGTCAGTAACTCCAACAACCCCAGTTACACCGCTCGTTTGACAGACCCCGGCCACACGGTTCGGTTCCGTGGCGAGGGCGGACAGATCGTGGAGTTCCAGGTTTCGGCTGAATTCAGGGAAAAGATCAGAAGAACCGCGATACCTCAGGAGCAGCCGGATGGGCTCGGGTTCACCAAGGAGGAGTGGAGGAAGCTCAAGAAGATCTGTCCCGAGATCTCGGACCCGACCATGGGAGATGACCTCTACGGGATCCCGAGCGGCATGCTCAACGAGTTCAGGGAAGAAGTGGCAAAGTACCCGGGCAGGGTAGTCAAAGAAGGCTGATGAGGCACCACTGAAATGTTTCACGAAATCGAGGACATCGAGCAGGAGAGACACCGACTGTCGCACCGGCCGTCAGCGGAAGAAGCACCTCCCGTCCTGTGCACCTTCGACGTACGGATGAGCGGTTCGGTCGCAGAGTTCGAGGAAAGACTGCGGTCCGTGCTGACCCCGGCTCTCCATCTGGCGGTCTCCCAACCGTTCGACGGAGGCGATCTCCCGGTCGACACGCTCCCCGGCTGGTTCGTCGCCGCCGCCCGAGGAGCCTCGGCGCCGGTCCCCGAGTTCGTGAGTCGGGGCACGGAGCCCTATGCCGCCGCGCTCGGTCGAAGGCCGTGGGATCTGCAGGAATGGCTGTACCAGTTCGATCCCGAATCCGAATTTCGGGGCTGGGCATGGTGGGACCTGACGCAGTCCGGCAGCAACACAGCACGCGTCTGGGTGGACACCTGGGGTGAATCCTTCTTCGCGTGCGACGAACTTCGCTGGGCGGCGTACGTCTCCGGCGCCGACGAGGTCACCGGGCCGACCCTCGTGAGAGCTGCCGACTGGGTCGCCGCTGTCACTGCCTGAACAGGCAGATGGGTTCACAACCGCTCCCCTCCCTCATCACCTACGGCCGGCCGTGAAGGCGGCCGCCGGACGGGACGGTACCCCTGACACCGAGGTGTCGAGGAACAGATCGTTGTGCGCCCACACACAGGAGTCGAGGAGGTCGGAGGACTTCTCCTCGCGCTCGGAGGCACCGACTGAGGTCGTCGTCTGCTCCTCGAACGCGGCGAAGGCGCGGGGCGACGGCCTGGCTGATCGCGGGATTGCTTGCTCGTACAGCATCGCCACCGGGGCAGCCCGCGCCCGCTTGTCGCGGGTGGCGTGGATGTAGCGGTCCTGCTCGGCGTGGAGGACGTAGCCGCGGGGGCGGCGGTCGCCGTACATCTGCTCCAGCGGGTACGAACTGGCGCGACCGTGAAAGCAGATCGGTAAGGTTCAGCCGCTGCCAGCTGTCGGATCCGTACAACGAATCGGTCAGCAGTCAGCCCCCCGCAACGCCACTCCGACGGCCGCCCCAGCTCTGTCCCTGCACTCATGGCCGCACAATGGCCGCACCTGGCTCCTGATCACACGTCAGCCATAGCCATCGATACCGCAAATGCACAGCTCAGAGACTCAGAACCCAGATCTCGCTACAGAAAACACACCTCAGACCTACGCATTGCGATGCGTGGACCACACATGTCCGATTAGCTAGGATTCCAAGGTCATCCAAAACAAGAAACCCCAGGTCAGAGGCCTGACCTGGGGTTCACTACAGAGCCGCCTTCGGGATTCGAACCCGAGACCTACGCATTACGAGACCGTGAGGGATCGTGTTGCCGGATACCGCGTGATGCCGCCGAGTGATGTCGTGCCTGATCAGAGCGCTTACGGCAGGTTGCCCCCTGCTACCCCGTACTGTCCCGTCCAAAGGCGTCCGGCCACCGAGCGGCCACCGGATCGGGCGCTCCCGAAGCGACGGGTCTCGAATCGGTGAGTTGTCGGACTCGGACAAGGCCCAATCCACTGGACACCAAGGCCACCGCCACCGACCACTCCAGCCGTAGATCGTGATCTTGATGCCCGGGATGCGGTCTACCTCAGGTAGTGACCGGTGCATGATCTGATCGTGCCTGGTGGGCGGCCCGCGCCAGTCACTTACGCGCAGCGCACGCCCAGTCTCACAACACCCAGTCGTACGACGGACGGGTTCTCCCCTGCGGTGTGCGCACAGGCCACGGATGTCCCCCATGGGACGGCTCTGCCCGCCGTATCATGACGGCACACGGGAAGGAGCACCGTCCATGAGTGTCGACGCGATCACGCACACCGAGTTCCCCGCAGGATACGTGGTGTTCTTCGGCGCCGACGGAAAGATCATCATGACCCCGCAGAGCGAAGAGCACTCCAGCACGATCAAGTCGATGCAGATCGACTCTCTCGCCCTCGGCCGTCATGCGAAGGTCACCTCTGACGTCTACATCGACTTCCCGGCCGACGAGAACTCGGCCCCCGACCTGGCCATCCTGCGCGAGGACGCGCGCAAGGAGGGCAAGCGGTACGGCTTCGCGGACGTCCTGCTGATCTCCGAGGTCGTCTCGACCTCCTCAGCCCGCAAGGACTACGACGACTGCACCGCGAAGTACGGCCGTTACGGCATCCCCGTCTACCTGGTCGTGGACCCCTACGCCCGGGAGGTCGTCCTGCACACCGAGCCCACGGCGAGCGGCTACAGCACCGCGCTCAAGCGCGCGTACGGCACGGGCAAACTCCCCATCCCCCTCGCCGACGGCCGCACCTTCACCCTCGATCTCGACGAACTCCCCCTGCCGGACCCGGAGACCGGCACCCGCTGAGAAGACGCGCCCGGCAGCCGCTCGGCGAGGACGTGATCGTCGACATCACTGCTGAGCGGTTCCACACCCAAGTCAGGCACCGGTGAGGTCGGACAGGAGTACGGACAGGAGGCGTTCCTCCATGACCGCGCTGCCCGATTCCTCCATCACGAGGGCCAGCGCGGGATCCCAGGGGCTGGCCGCAGGGGGTCCCGCGAGCGGCGTGGACTCGCCCTTGCCGAGTGCCGCCCTGTAGTCGGTGGCGGTCATCCGCCAGGGGTGGGCGGCGTGGCGGGCCACGGCGTCCGCGGTGATACGCAGGCCGACCCAGTCGAAGTCGGCGCGCCAGTGCAGCCGGGCTCCCGCGCGTACGGCGTCGCCGAGCAGTTTGTGGCAGGCGGCGGACGGGACGCCCTCGGTGCAGACCAGGGCGGCGCCGGTGTCCTGCAGTTCGCCGGCCGCGGCGCGCAGGACGGCCGGGTTCTCGCAGACGAAGATGG
This sequence comes from Streptomyces sp. NBC_01390, assembly GCF_045040105.1. Taxonomy (NCBI): domain Bacteria; kingdom Bacillati; phylum Actinomycetota; class Actinomycetes; order Kitasatosporales; family Streptomycetaceae; genus Streptomyces; species Streptomyces sp. NBC_01390. The sequence continues at coordinate 5,461,054 of NZ_CP109551.1, forward strand.
TGCGGGCGGCGGGGACGACGGGGTCGGTGGCGAGCTGGTGGAGGGTGAGCCGGAAGGGTATGCCGAAGCCGGCGGCGTCACGCAGCCAGTCGCAGACGACGGTGTCGCCGCTGGCGCCGATGTTGAGGACGAGTACCTGGCTGGCGAGGTCGTCCGCGATGGCGCCGGCGCTCTCCCACAGGGCGCGCCGCCCGGCCCGGTCGGGCGGTACCTCCGAGCCGCCGCCGGTGCGCCGGGCGAGGGCCCGCAGGACGAGCTGTTCCAGCGGGGCGCCGGGCACGAGGGCTTTGGTGTCGCCGGTGGCCCACTCGGCGAGGACCGGAAGCGGCAGGACGCCAGGGACCCGCTTCGGGGAGCCCGCGGAGCGGTCCCCGTCACCGGTCAGCCTTTCCAGGACACGTACCGCCGAGTCGAGGAGCGGCGCGTCTCCCCGGCGTACGAGACGGGTGAGCGTGCCGTCGGCGGCGATCCGGTCCAGCCAGGCGGCGAACCATCCCTGCCCGGCGAGCCGACTGGAGTGGGCCGACTTCAGGGCGTCGTCGCGGCGTGCTTCCTCTTCGGCCCGTTCGGCGGGCCGGTCACGCAGCGGCCCGTGGAGACGGCCGAGGGTCTGGAGGAGACCGGTGCCGTAGCGGCCGTACAGATACCCGTCCAGATCACTCAGGGGTACAGCGAGGCGCTTGGCGGTCTCGGGCCGGTAGCGGCCGGTGATCCCGATGACGGTGCGGCGCTCGGCCTCGCTGGGCGCCGCGAGCCCGATGTCGCCGTCGAGGGCGCCTCCGGTGCGCTCCAGCCTACGGCGGGCGGCGGCGAGCAGCCGCCTCCATCCTTCGTCCCGCAACTCGTCGTACCCGTGGCCTTCACGCTGCTCAGTCGACAACCGTGGCCTCCTCGGGCGCCGGAACGCGCCGGGTACCGGGCGAGCCGAGGGCGGTGGTGAGATCGCCGGTGTCGTCGGCGAGGAGCCGAGCACCGTCCCAGACGAGCAGCAGGGCGGAGACGGTGTGGTCGACGGCGGTGTGCGCGAGGTCGTAGTGGGCGGCGGCGGACACGGAGGCGTGGGCGGCCCACAGGTCGTAGCCGGTCATGAACAGGTCGAGGTCGAACTGCGCAGCCAGCGACATGAGTTCGCCGCGCCCGGTGTCGTCCACGCCCGCGAAGGCCTCGTCGAGGGCGAGCAGGCGGGGGGCGTGCGGGTCGGCGGAGTTGAGCATGGCGTGCGCGGCAGCGAACAGCGGCAGGTGCAGTGACACAGACTGCTCACCGCCCGACAGCCGGCTGTGCCGGGCGCGGGTGAGCCTCTCCTCGCTCTTGTCGGGGCGTACGAGCTGGAACGCGAACTGCCGCCAGCGCCGGTAGTCGAGGACCTCGGCGAGCAGTTCGCGGTAGGGCTGGTCACGGTGGCGGGCGCGGGCGGTCTTGATCTGCGCGGCAAAGTGGGTGCGCACCCGGGTGAGCCCGTCGGGGCCGAGGCGGGCGGCGTCGGCGTCGAGGAGGGCGCAGACGGCACGCTGTTCGTCGTCGAGGTGGTCGGCGAGCAGCCAGCTCACCCCGACCGTCGTCCCCGAGGACATGGTGCGCTGACGCATGTCGGAGTTCATCCGCCTGATCAGGTCGCGGGCGTCGACGGTGCGGTCGTGGATCTGCTGGGCGAGCCGAGTGAGCAGGGCGTCCTCCAGGATGCGCCGCTCGGACTCGGAGAGCAGTTCGGCCTGGTCACGGCGGTGGGAGGAGATTTTCTGGGCGAAGGCGGCGACGGGCAGCGGACCCTCCTCGTCGGCCACGCGTACGACGATGATCCCGTCGAAGCCGTCCCATTCGGGCCGGTAGTCCTGTCCGGCGGCGGCGAGCTGGGCCTGCAGGTCGTCCAGGGCCCTGGTGAGCCGGGTGACGGACTGCTTGAGGCTGGTCTCGGTGGGGGTGAGTTCGCGGGTCGCGGCCAGGATCGCCTCGTGTACGGCGGCCACGGCCGGCGGGAGTGCCTCGCCGGCCCAGTCGGCCTCCTGGGCGGGCCAGGCGAGGCCGGGCGGGCAGCGCAGGATGTCGAGGAGTTCGCGGGCGGCGTACGGGCGCAGACCACGGGCGGTGTCCTTCTCCTCCGCCGCGGCGACCGCGGCGGCCTCGGAGGCGGCCGTACGGCGGGCCTCTCCAGCGGCGGTGCCCGCGATCGCGGCGTGCTGGGCCGTGCGGGCCGCCTCGGCCTCCCGGACCAGGGCGTCGATCCCGTCCTCGGCCTCCTGCACCTGCCGCATCATCTCCTGCGCCTCGGCCCCGACGGCATCCTGGAGGGCCTCCAGCCCCGCGGCCTCCTCGGTGTGCCGGCGGCGCGCCGCACGCTCGGTGTCCGCCGCCGCCTCCTCGTCCTCGGCGGCGGCGGTGAGCCGGTCGGCGCCCGCCTGGGCGGCCTCGGTCTGGCGGGCGTGTTCGCGACGGCGGGCGGCGAGTTCGCGGACCGCCGCCTCGAACGCGCGGGTGGCGGTCTCCACGGCGTCGACTCGCTCGGTCTCGATGCCGTACTCGGCCGCGGTACGGCGCAGGGCGCGCTCGGCGACCGAACAGGCGGCCACCGACTCGTCGTACGAGCCCTGGGCTGCGTCGGCGGCGTCACGGGTGGCGCGCAGCCGCGCCGCGGCCCGGTCGAGTTCGCGCAGGGCCTGCGTGATGCCGGTGGTGCGGGGCAGCGCGGCGCGGGCGGCGGCGTACGCGTCGAGAGCGGCGTCCGTACGGGACTGTTCGCGCCCCAACTCGTCGAGTTCGGCGGCCAGTTCGGCCAGCAGCGCCTCGCAGGCGGCGATCCGGGCGGCGCGCCGACGGGCGCGGGCGGTGGCGCCGACGTACTCGGCGTGCTCCTTGGTGTGGGCACCGACCAGGACACCGGCCGCGTACCGGCCGTCGGGGCTGATCTGCGGGGTGCCGGTGTCGAGGTCACCGGTGACGGCGACGGAGCGCAGTACGGCGGTGATGCGGGCGGCCGGGATCGCGGCGTCGCCCTCGGGGGCCTCGGGTCGCAGGAGGTCGGCGAGGCTCGGGCCGTTCACCGGGGCATCGGCCCGGAGGTAGCCCTCGCTGTGGCCGGCCGCCACGGGGATGTCCTCGGCGGTGACCAGGGCGTCGAGAAGGCCGGATGCCTCCAACGCCGCTTCCAGATCCGCACATTGACGGTCAGTCAGTTCGCTGTCGAAAGCAACGAGCTGCCACAGGGGCACGCCGTCACCGGACGCTCTCTCGGCGGTTCGGCCACGGGCCGAGGGCGGGGCGTCGTCGTACTCGGCGGCGATCCGGTCGCGTTCGGCTTCCGTCTCGGCGCGGCGGCGCTCGACATCCGTGCGCCGGGCGCGCAGGGCGGCGAGGGCGTCGCGCAGTTCCTGTACGGCGGGAGCGGTGGCATCGGTGAAGGCGTCGGCGATCGTGACCGCGTCGGCCTCGCCGGTGAGTTCGAGGGCTTCGGCGAGTCGGCGGGCACCCTCCTCGGCCAGGAGCGTGCCGTGTGCTTCCGTCCACCGGCCGAGCACTGTGCGGGCCTCTTCACGGGCGGATTCGAGGGCCGCCTCGGCAACGGCTTCGGCGGTCTCGGCCGCGGCGACGGCCTCCTGCGCACGGTCGAGCGAGCCCCGGGCGAGGTCACGGGTCTGCTCGGCGCCGCGTGCCGCCTGCTGGGCGGCGCGCACGGCCCGGACGCCCTCGTGGCGGGCCGCGGCGAGCGCGGCGGAGCGGTCGGCGAGCCGGGCGGGCTCGGCGTCGGCCGGGGTCCAGGGGAGTCCGGCGGTGTGGGCGTGGTCGGCGACGGTAGCGGCATCGCGGGAGACGGCGGCGTCGAGTTCGGCGGCGATCCGGGCGGCGTGTTCGGCCTCGGCTCGGGCGCGGCCGGTGGCCGCCGTACGGCGCTCACGCTCGGCGGTCGCCTGCCGGGCGGTCTGCTCGCAGGTACGCACCAGCCGTTCCAGGTCGGCCAGTTGCTCGACGGCCTGGTAGGCGGCGGAGGAACGCAGCTGGTCCAGGCGGGCGCGCTGGGCGGCGAGCGAGGCGTCGGCCGACTCGGCGCGCGTCTCGGCGGCGGCCTGCTGCTCGCGGGCCGCCGCCAGGTCCGCTGCGGCGGTGCGCAGGGTGGCGGCGCGCTCGGCGGTCTCGGCGCGGCGGGCGGTGAGCCGGTCCGCGGCGGCGCGGGCGTGGACCCGCAGATAGGTGGAGTAGCTCGCGAGGAAGGCCCGGGTGGCGTCGTCGGCGGCGGCCAGCCCCTCCAGCGTGCGCTGCACGGACTCCATGTCGTCGAAGGAGCGGGCCGCCTCGGCGATCAGGTCGTCGTCGAGCGGGCGCAGGCCCGCGGTGAGGGTGTCGGAGAGCTTGGCCGGGTCGAGGTTCTTGGCCAGCTGCGGGCGGCGCAACGTGAGGATCAGGGTGAGCAGCTGCTCATACCGCTCCCGGCCGAGGCCGAACAGGCGTTGGTCGACGGCGGCACGGTAGTCGGCCGTGGAGGCGATCAGCTCGCGTCTCAGCTCGGCGGCGAGCTGCTTCCTCGTCATCGGCCGGTCGTCGTCGGTGAGGAGGGAGAAGTCCTCGCCGACGCGGCCCTCTGCGACGAAGTGCCACCGGGCGGGTGTGTCGCGGTGCCGCTGGGCGTGCAGCCCGATGCCGCAGGTGACGGCCTCGCCGGTCTCGCGGTGGGTGAACTCGATCCAGACGTAGCCGAGCGCGCTGTCCTGCCCGCGGAAGAGCAGGTTGGACTTCATCGTGCGGTCCTCGGCGGCGAACGGGTTGAGCCGCTTGGGGTCGATGCGCCCGTCGAGGACGAACGGGAACAGCACCTCCAGCGCCTTGGTCTTGCCGGACCCGTTGGGACCGCGCAGCACCAGCCAGCCGCCCGCGAAGGAGAACTCCTCGTCCCTGTAGTCCCACAGGTTGATGATCCCGGCACGGGTGGGGACGTAGCGGGCTGCCGGTGTGAGAGTGGGAGTGCTCACGGAGTCGGGTCCTTGGCGGTTTCGTCGTCGAACAGGGCGGTCTGGGCGGGTGGTTGGGGGGCCGTACGGGTCTTCACCCGGGCGGTGACCCCTCGGTAGCGGGCAAGCAGAGGCAGCGCGAGGGCCCCGCCGTCGACCCGAACGATCAGCGACATGGCGGCCAGCAGGTCGAGAGCCTGGTCGAGCAGCCGGTCCGGGTCGCCGCGCAGATCGGCGGCGAAGCCCGCGCCGTACTCGCCGATGATCTCCTTGAGCCTGCCCCGGAGCCAGGAGTCCGTGACGAAGGGGTACCGGGTCTCGCCCGGCTCGTGATCCGCGTCGACGACCGTCTCGTACGCCGACTCCTCATCGGGCTCGGCGAGTTCGGTGAGTTCGGCGACCGTCCCACGCGACGGCAGCGCGCCGTCGATCCGCCGGGCGCGGGCCGCGAGGCGTTCGGCGGCCGTGGGTGCGGGCAGCAGTTCGAGGGCGTGCCGTCCGGAACGCTGCACGGCGGCGCTGATCCGAGCGGCGAGCAACAGCGCCGCCTGCGCGACCGTACCGCCGCCGGGGAAACGGACGTCGGACAGCCTGCCGGAGGTGTCGATGAGCGCCACGCCCTCCGCCCGCCGCTCCACCGTCAGCCCGGTCAGCCGCTCCAGGTCCTCGGCGAGGGCCGGGGCCCGCAGCTGGCCCAGGAGTTCGCTGTCGGCGTCGGCGTAGTACGCGACCGGGTTCTCCAGCACGAGGCGGCGGGCCCGACGTGCCTGGTCGCGGCGCTGGGCGGCGCGGCCCGCGGACAGACCCAGCGCGCCGGAGGAGTCGAGGAGCGCGGTGACCGAGGTCAGGTGCTGGAGCACGCGGGTCGGGTGGTGGACGGCGAGGAGGATCTCGCGGTCGATGTCGTACAGGGCCTCGGCACGCTCGGGATCGCCTGCCCAGGCGGTGGCGGAACCGTCGGCGAGAGTGAGCGCGCCGCGTTCGGTGAGCCAGGTGACGGCGTCGACGAAGGCATCCCGGTCGGGTTTGCGGGCGGTGTCGAGGCCGAGCCCGTCGATGCGTACGGCGTCGGCGGCGACCGCGTCGGCCAGTTCGCCCAGCGCCACCTGCGCGCCGTGGCGGCCCAGGGCCGCGAGAGTGAGGACGAGGTAGGCGTAGCGGCGGCGGTCGAAGGGGCGGCCCGCGCGCGTGAGGGCCGGACGGGTGGCGTCCAGACCGTCCTGGGCGCGCTGGAGCCGGGCGGTGTCGGCGGTGGTGACAAGCCGGTAGCCGAGCACCTCCATCAGGTCGGTGCGCAGCTGATCGGCCCAGCGGCGCACGGTCGCCAGCGCCGCCCTGTCCGGGTACCCGGACGTGACCAGGGGGTGCCGCAGTACGAGCCGGACCGCCTTCTGGTAGTCGGCGAGTTCAAGCGGAGAGACGCCCTCGGCAACACGGCTCATACGACGGCCTCGCTCACGGGGTGACCTCCAGGCGCAGCCCGTCGAGATGGAGACGGCCGCGCACCGTGTCGACGGTGGTGAAGCCCTCGGCGGGGGTGAGTGTGAGCCGTACCCCGTGGGCAGAGCCGGAGGCGGCGGTGACACGGCGGCTGGCGGGGACACGGGCGGCGAGCGTCACGTCCAGCAGGGCGAGCAGGGCCCGCGTCTCCGGCTCGTCGAGCGTCCGGCCGTACACGCCGTCCGACGCGAGGGAGTTCGCGGCACCGCGGCGCTCGGCCTGTTCCTTGAGCTGCTCGGCGCGGAGCAGGGCCCGCCGCTCGTCGTCGCGTTCGATGCGGCCGGGGCCGTGCAGGGCGGGGGTGCGGCCGGACTGGACGAGGGTGCGGGCGAGTTCGACCGGCTCGGCCTCCCACCAGGACGTACGGGACGGGATCCGCTCGGGGTCGGCGTACGGGACGGCGATGTGGCGGGGCGCGCCGAGCCCGAAGACCGCCTGGAAGAGGGCGTGTGCGTCCTCGTCGCTCTCGCAGGAGGTGAACCACTGGGCGAGATGGCGCAGTTGGCTCTCCCGGCTCACCCCGCCCCGGCGGGCCTCGGTGACCCGGCGCAGCAGGGCGAGGACGGAGCGGATCGCGGTGACGGTGGCGTCCTGCAGCCGCTCGGTCTCGCTGTGCTCACGCTCCGCGAACCAGTGGACGATGCCGTCCCACCGGTGCCGCCAGTCCGCGAGGCGCTCGGCGGGGCTGCGGAAGAGCCGCTCGTCGGCCTCGGCCGCGTACTCGATCATGCGGTCCACACCGGTGGCCGCGGCCTTCTCGACCGCCTCGGCGAGCAGCGGGGCGTAGCGGCCGAGTTCGGCGGTGAACTCCCGCATGTGCGCGAGGAGCGCGTCCTTGTGGGCGAGGAACACCTCGGGCCGGGTGTCGTTGGTGCGCGCCAGGTCGCCCAGCATGAGGTAGAAACGGGCGGCACGCTGCGCCATCTCGTTCAGCACCGAGTCGAGACGGCCGAGCTTGCGGTACACCTCCTCGCCATCGCCGGCCGTGTTGGCCTCGGCCAGCGCTCGCAGGTCGCCGAGGATGTCGGGGAAGACGAGGCGGGAGAGCTGGGCGTCCTCCAGGCTCGCGCCGAGCACGTCCTCCACGGCCCGGTACGCCCGGTACCCGGCCTGCGTGAACTGGTACACGTAGTGGCGGTTGCGGTACTCGGCGAGGTTCGCGGCGCGCGTCCCGTCGTACGACCGGTCCAGGACCTGCCACTCCGCGAGCGCGTCGAGCAACGGCTGAACGCCGGTTGTACCGCCGACGGCGCCCGCGGCGGGATGGTCGGCGGCGAGCCGCTCCAGCAACCCCACCACGTCCGAGGCGTGCAGCAGTACCTGGTAGTTGGCGCGTCCGCGGTCGAAGGCCCGCAGCAGCCACAGGTACTCGTGACGCTTCTCGGCGGCGGCGAAGTGGAACAGCCGCAGCCGGTCGTCGAGGGAGAACGCGTCGATACCGAACGCGCCCTCGTCGACGGAGGCCGGGACGTCGAACTCGTCGCTCACGGAACCGTGGGCTTCCCTTCTCCCCTGTTTCGGCCGGTGCACGTCCGGCCGGACGTGCACCGGCCGATCCACACCAGTCTGCCGCACCCCGATCGGTGCGTGTGAGCCGCTCCTCGGCCCATGCCACTTGTGCTACCGTGCGCCCGTTTCACGCTCCCTGCCGGGCGGTGGCCGCCGTAGGAACCCGCCCTGCGGTCGGCTCAGCGGCGGATCGCCGCGTACGCCCCGAGCCACCCCGTCCCCAGCCGGTCACCGCCGCTGGTAAAGACAGCCGCCCCACTGTTGCCGGCCGAGTCGTCCGACGGGTCGTCGGGCGGCAGGAGCAGGGTGGTCGCCTCGCCGTCGCCGCTGTGCAGGGTGGTCGTCGCCCCGTTCCACAGCCGGATCACCGCTCCCGGCGGCGCCGCCACCCGGACCTCGCCGTCGTCCTCCCGCAGGTCCAGGCGAACCCCGGTGGCACGCTCCGCGAGCAGCGCGCGGTAACGGTCCGGGGGCAAGGCGCAGTCGTTCGGCGGTGTCGTCCCACTCCAGTCGGGGGCGTCGACGCCGCGGGCTCGGGCCGCGCGCCACATCCGGGGAACGAGATCGGGCGCGAGCGGGGCGGTGGCCATCCGCTCGCACATCCACAACAGCCGTCCGGCCCCACGGCCGGGCCCCAGTGCGCGCCACCGGATGCGCTGGGCCAGGTCACCGGCGACGACGGCCGCCCACGGGTGAACCGTGCCGAGCGGGCCCTGCGCGCCGAGCCAGGCCAGGTAGCGCTGGGCCTCCTCCAGGATGCCGGTCATGGAGTCGACGGGGATGCCCAGCACGTAGCCAGGACGACCGCGGAAGAGGCCGGGGCGGTCGGCGACGAGGTGGAGGACCGCGCGGGCGAGGTCACCGGGCACCGGCTTCGGCTCGTCCCACGCAGGCTCGTCGGTCTCCTGCGGCTGCTCCTGTTCCTGCTCCGCCTCGCGCAGGACGCGGCGCAGCGCCGCGCGGGCCCGGTCGGTGAACGGTGCCTGTTCCAGCACCGGGAGGCGGGTGCTGAGCAGGGCCGCCAGCGACCGCTCGGCGGTGAAGGCATCTTCAGGTACCGGGGCCTCTCGCACTGCGGTGGCCAGGTCGTCGGCAAGGGCGGCGTCCACCATGAAGCGGCTGGTCAGCCTGCCCAGCGGGCTCGTCTCCCAACGGTCCTCGCCGGCGGGGGCGCGCAGACAGCCCGCCGTCGTGAGGAACGCCGCCGCCTCACGCAGGGGTTCAACACCGGCGTGTCCCTGGTGCGCGGCCAGCGTCCCCGCCCACCACCGCTCCGCCTCCTCAACCGTGGACACCCGTTCCTGGACGGCCTCGGCGAGGAGGTGGTCGGGCAGGTGGTCGCCCAGCCGTGACCGCACCGTGTATCCGGCGGCGAGCCGGGCCTGCCAGTGCGCCCGCTCCCCCGGGTCGGCGAGCAGGAACGCCCAGCCCTCGCGCTCCCCGGCGCCGATGCGGCCGGCCCGTCCGAACATCTGCTGGACCATGGACACCTCGACGCGGTCCAGGCCGATGGTGGTGTCAGCGACGATCACGGCCCGGGCGGGGAGGTTGACGCCCGCGGCGACGGTGGAGGTGGCAACCAGGATGTCCGCCTCACGGGTACGGAAGGCCTGCTCGGCCTCCCGCTTGTAGGGCCAGTCCCGGTAGTGGAGCCGCACCCCGGCCTTGGTGCACAGCCGCTCGACGAGTTCGGCGTCGTCCGCGTCCACGCCGACGGTCGCCGCACCACGGTCGGCGGCCAGCGCCAGCGCGGTCGCCCGCACCCGGCGCTTGCTGCCGCAGAACACCAGCACGCTGCCGCCGTCCGCACCGACCCCGCGGGCGATCCGTACGGCGGCCTCGGTGCGTACGGCGGCCCTCGCCGCCCAGTCCGCCTCGTCCGCCGTCAGCAGGACCGGCAACTGCCAGGTCAGCCGGGTGGGCCGCCAGGCCGTGCGGACCAGGCGGGCGCCCAGCCACTCGGCCACCTCATCCGCGTTGGCGACCGTCGCCGACAGCCCGACGATCCGCGCGCCCGCACCGTCCTCCCGCACCCGCGCGAGCAGCGCCTCCAGTACGGCCCCACGCACCGGATCACCGAGGAGATGGATCTCGTCGACGACCAGACAGCCCACCTCGGCGAGCGCGTCGCGCAACGATCCCGCACGGCAGATCGCCTCGAACTTCTCCGTCGTCGCCACCCACACATCGGCCGCCCGGATCAGCCCGGCGTCCACGGCGGCCTCCCCGGTCAGCCGCACCACGCGCAGACCCCGGCGCCGCCACAGCTGGAGCTCCCGGTCGAGTTCGTCGGTGAGCGAGCGCTGCGGCACCAGCCAGGCGGCCTTCTCGCCCCGGGCGTGCGCGTCCAGCGCCGCGACCATGCCGATCGGGGTCTTGCCCGCGCCGGTGGGCGCCACCACCACCAGATGCCCGGTGCCCTCCCGTACGACGGGAACGGCAGCCGCCTGGGCCGGGTTGAACGACGGATGCGGCAGCAGCGCGGCCCACTCGGCGGGCACCAACTCCCCAACGGGCACGTACGCATCGCCGTCGTCCTCCGGCAACTCCCCCAAACCGTCCCACTGCGCGGCGAAGGCATCCCTGGCCGCCACCGCCCAGGGACCCGCGGCCGGGACAGCGCCACCCGGACCGACCGCGACCAGATCCGTACGGCCGCCCAACTCATTGACCGTGCCGATCTCTTCGGCCTCTTCCCAGTAGCGGCTGACCCGGTACGGGACGCCACGTTCCGCGAGCCAGGCCCGCAGCCCGTCATATCCCGGCCCCTCGGGCAGGATCACCCGCACGTCCTCCGCCGCCGCGACCGCCTCCTCGGTGGGGCGCCAGTCCGGATCGGTCACCTTGCACCACAACAGAGCCCGCTTCTCGGCCTGCTCCGGCACGGCCAGGTCGTCCGGCCACGCCGGAGGGTGTCCCCCGCGCATCGCCCCGGGGAACTGCCCGGGGACGCGGACCGCCGTCACGCTGCCCCCGGGACCACTCGGGCAGGACCCCGGCGACACGGCCATGGCCGCCGAAGACGCGGCCGTGAGCTGGTCGTACGTCTTCACCCCCAGGTCAGCGAGACTGAACGCGGTGGGGCAGCCCGGACAGACCAGCGCGGCATACCGGTACACCCGCCCCCCGCGACTCGTACGGCCTGCGCAGCGCGTGCAACTCCCCCTCGCAGACGGGACAACGGCGCTCCACCCGTTCCTCGTAGACCCAGCCGGGCTCGAAGAACCGCGCCGGGAGCACCCCGCCCAGGGCGACACCCCACCGCCGCCGCACCACCTCGGTCACGGACCCTTCCGCGCCCGTCCCCGACTGTGCCGGGACACCCCCGTCCGTCACTCCGTCCGCGCCGCGCATACCCGCGACTGTGGCATGTCGTGATCCACACCCGCAGGCGGTTCCCACGTCTTCCACCACTACGGGTTCCACACCCATGAGCGCGGCCTGCGCCCAACGGCCAAGGGAGTCACGGCCTCGCCGCGGACGCCTACGGATGACGCCTTGTCGAGCGGACACGACAGCACGGCGCCCTGACCGGTATCCGCCGAGCCCAAGCCATCCCGCACCGTGCACCGACGCCGCACAGTTGGGCCCCGGCTGGATCGGCCGTCACGGCTGTTGTCGTAGGTCGCGAGGTCCAGGGCCGACGGAGCCGAGGCCGCCAATACGGTCGCCGGCGCGGTCGACGCGGGCGGTCACGCGTACACGACCGCGCAGGCGGCCGAGGACGCCGGAGCCTCCGAGCAGCAGGTCGCCGCACCGACCGACGACGCGATCCAGCTCGGTTCGCCCTACGGGGACGGCCGATAGTGAAGCAGCACGTCGTCGTCCACTCCCCACGGAAACCCGGCCGGCCGCGCGATTGTCTGGATGGCACAACTCCCATGCGAAAACCGCGAGGCTGACCGAGGATCCATCTGCACGACCTCTGCACGCCTGGCCACCAAATGGCCACCAGCTCGAACCGGACGGGGCCGGGAAATCGACAGTCATGAACAAATGCCGAGGTCACAGCCCCGCGATCCGCTTCCGACACTGGCCGTCAACGTCCGACCTACGCATTGCGATGCACAGACCGCACGCGCCCGATCGGACCGAATTCCAAGGTCAACAAAAACAAAAAACCCCAGGTCAGAGGCCTGACCTGGGGTCCACCATGGAGCCGCCTTCGGGATTCGAACCCGAGACCTACGCATTACGAGACCGTGAGGGATCGTGTTGCGTGGTGTTCCGTCGTGCTGTCCGGTGACGTTTGTGCTGATCAGAACATGTGCGGCAGGTTGACCGGTGCTCCTTCGTGTTGCACCGTCCAAAGGCGTCTGTCCACCGGCTGTCCACCGGCGGAATTACTGAAGAGCCGCCAGAAAGAGCGCCACGAGCGCGCAACCCTATCTGCCCAGAGGGCTGGCAGGACGATCAGGAGCGTTGCCGATCCCCTACAAGTGCTTCTCCCTTCCTCAGCTCGTTCATCCAGCAGCAGGTTGGCGTCACGGCGGTCGCCGGGAAGCTCGTCACACATGCTTCCCGGCGACCGCCGCTGTCCGGAAGGTCAGGAGGAGAGATCCCGCTGTTCCCTGATCCTGCGCAGGCGTTCCACGACAGGCACCTGTCCCGGGGGCCTCAGGATGAACTTGCGCTTCATCTCGTCGAAGACACTCAGATAGCAGGACACCCGATCTCCCACCTGGTAGTTGTCGTCATCCTCGATGTAGAGGACGTCGATGAGGCCAACGTGTGACAGCCCCAGGTCCACGATGACTCCCCAGCGGAAGACGGCGATGGCCTCACCCTCGACGAGGGTCCCCATGAGACCCATCTCGGTTTCGCTCACCTCACCACCGGTCACCGCTTCATCATTCTCAAGGGGTAGGAGTTGAGGTACCACTCACACGGCGATCGCCGGGGAGCTCGTCGTACGCGCTCCCCGGCGATCGCCGTTCTCCGGAAGGTCAGGACAGGAGACCTCGCCTGCGCAGGCGTTCCGCGACCGGTACCTGCCCCGGGGGCCTCAGGATGAACTTGTTCTTCATCTCGTCGAAAACGCTCAGGTAGCAGGACACGCGGTCTCCCACCTGGTAATTGTCGTCATCGTCGATGTAGAGGACATCGATGAGGCCGTCCCGTGACAGGCCCAGGTCCACGATGACTCCCCAGCGGAAAACCGCCGTGGCCTCTCCCTCGACGAGGGTCCCCATGAGGCGCATCTCGGCCTCGGGTACCTCGGGGTTGGTCATAGCTCGTCCATCACTCTCAGTGGATATGAGTTGAGGAGACCGAACATCTCCTTGGGGATTCCGACCTCGGCGCGTGGAGTTCCATCGTACGAACCGACGAACTTCTCGAAATACTGGTCGAAGTCTGCCCTGGGGATCTTGATCTCCAGGACTGTCCCATCGTAGGCACCCCGCCCCGCATAGTCCTCCGCGATGCCCAGCCCCCTGTCGCCCAGGCCGAAGTAGGCGGCGCCGTCCGGGTTCTGGCCCTTGCTGCCCGGGTAATCCTCGGGCTTGAAGCCCTCCTCCTTAATCTTCTTGGTCTGTCCCTTGTACGGAGCCTTGTAGATGTAGACGTTGTCCGGATCGTCGTCCTTCTTCGGCCTCGCGGGCTTGTCGGCGTCCGCCTTCTCGCTCTTCTTCGGACCGTCGGCCTTCTTGGCCGGCGGAGCCGGCTTGGGCTTGGCTGGCGGAGCCGGCTTGGGCGGGGGCTTGGGCTTGGGGGTGGACGGCGGCGTTACGTTCTCGGCGTTCTTGACCGCGTCCTTCGTCTTCTCGGCCGCCTTGACGGTGTCCGTCGCCGCGTCGACCGCGTCCACGGCCTTGTCGACGTACCGCGCTCCCTTTGCAGCGGTCGCGCCGTAGCCCGCGATCGGGATCGCCGAAGCGTAGGACAGACCCGCGTCGATGTAGTTGCCCTCGGCCGTGTACCAGACGCCGTTGAGGAGGTCGGCCGGCTCACCGAAGCCGGGCACCAGGCCCACGAGGTCGAGGCCTCCGTGGCCGATCGGGCTGAGCCAGGACTCCCCCCAGTACAGACCCGTCGGGTCCGGGAAGGCCAACGGGTTGTTGCGGCCATATGCGTAGGCGTTGAGGTGCTGCGGGTCCGCGAGGTTGAGTTTCGGGTCCACGGACACGAAGCGGCCTGCGGCCGGGTCGTACGCGCGTGCGCCGAGTTGGATCAGGCCGGTCGTCGCGTCGGCCGTGCCGCCCACGAACGACTTGTCACCGGGCCACGCACCCGCCGCCGGCTTGGCTCCCCGCACTTCACCGAAGGGCAGGGTGCGGCGCTGGGTGATCGCCGAGTCCGCCGCCTTGACGGCGATTTCCGCGGTGCCGTTCTGGCCGCCGACCAGCCAGGTCACACCGGTCGGCGTCCGCACGGCGATCTTCTGGCCACCATGTGAGTAGTAGCGCGTGCCCGACACGGAGTTCTTCGCCGTGTCGAGGCGGATCTCCTGGCTGCCCAGGTACAGCGTGACGGCGCCCTTCTCCTTGCGGAGCAGGCGGCTTCCGTCCGGGCCGTACACGTACGAGGTTTTGTTCGCCTCGTCGAGGGTGTCGCCGGACAGGTAGGGGGTGACCGCGCCCAGGCGGCCCTCCTCGTCCCAGTCCAGCTTCTGGTCGACCGCCGGGGAGAGGTCCGTCGCCGCCTTCGTGCGGCGGACGGTGTTGCCCGCCTCGTCGTACATGAAGGACTGGGCCGCCGTCACTTCCTTCGCCGACGAGCCCGACGTGGCCGTGCGGACCTCCGCCGACTTCAGCCCGTGGGCGTGCGGCTTCCCCGTGCCGTTCGGCACGTACGCCGTCGTCTGCGTGATCGCCGCGTCCCCGGTCGTGCCGGTCGCGTGGCGGGCCTCGCCGGTGCGGTTGCCCGCCGTGTCATACGCGTAGGAGTGCCAGTACGGGGCCGCGCCGCCGACGGTCGCCTCACCGGCGCTCGGCGCGCAGCCGGTGGCCGTCTGGGTCCATGCCTCGGTCAGGCGGCGCAGGTAGTCGTACGTGAAGCACTGGACGTCCGCCGTCTTACCTTCGGGTGCGTCGGCGATCTTCTGGATGTTGCCGGTGGCGTCGTAGCCGTAGGTGATGTCGGAGTCCGGAGTCTTGACGATCTCCCGGTCGATGCGGGCGCGCTCCAGGCGCCGGGTGCCCTCCTCGTAGGTATTGGTCAGCCAGGTGTACTTGTCCGCGCTGGCGGTGCCCAGGGTCAACTGGAGCATCTCGCCGTAGTTGGAGTAACGGGTCTCGCGGGCGTAGTCCGTCGAGCCACCCAGAGTGAAAGACGGCAGACCGGTCGCCGTGTAGCCCGTGGTGATCGTCTCCGCCGGGAGACCGCCGGCCGCCGGGAGCCCGACGTCGTCGATCGAGCCGTCCGGCTTGTACGACGCCGTCGCCGTGTACGTCCCGGCCAGCTTGCCCTCGGAGGCGGGGACGGTCACCGAGGTCTTCGTCGGGCGGCCCGCCACGTCGTACGCGTCGACCGACGAGACGTAGCCGTTGTCCCCCACCCACTTGGTGGCCGAGGCAAGACGGCCCTTGCCGTTCGGCACGGTGGCGCTGTCGTACTCCCAGGTCGTCAGCTTCTTGTCGCCGTTGTACAGCGACCGCTGACGGCCCAGCTTGTCGTAGTTGAAGGTGAGGGTGATGTCCCGCTGGTTGCGGACCGTCTTCACCTGGTCGAGATCGTTGAACGTCATCCACGTCGTGCCCGCGTCCGGGTCGACCGCCTGGGTCTGACGACCGCGCACGTCATAGCCGTACGACCAGACGTTGCCCGACTCGTCCTTGACCTCGGCGAGCCGACCCGCCGCGTCGTAGTCGTACGACGTCGTGTCCGCCGCGCCCGTGGGCGACGAGGCCTTGAACTCCAGGACCTTGGTCGTCTGCCCCTGCGCGTCGGTGTACGTCGCGGAGGGCGTGGCACCGGCCGGCGGGTCGACCGTCATGTGGTCGCCGTGGTACCCCGTCTTCGTGCGCCACTTCTCGGTGCCCGCGACCCGGAAGATCGAGTCCGTCGCCCGGCCCGCGGCGTCGTAGACCGTCTCCGTCTCCCGAGGTGTCCCCTCGGACGCGTCCACCACGTTCACAAACGTCGTACCGACAGCCGCCGTGTTGTAGAACGGGCCGATCTCCTTCACCGCCAGCCCACGGCTGTCGTACTCGGTGGTCGTGATGACACGGCCCGAGTTGGCGGCCGGGGTCTGCGTCTGGCGCGGACGCATCAGACCGTCGCTGAGCTGATGGCTGGTGGCCACCGAGCCGTTCGGCAGCAGCGACTTCGTCGTGGTGACGACGGGCGCGTTGTTGCGGACCAGGTAGGCGTATTCGAGGCTCGCCGTGTCGGTCGCCTTGGCGCGGCCCGGGAGCCAGACCTTCAGCAGACGGCCGAGGGCGTCGTACTCCAGGTCGGTGCGCTGCTTGTTGGCGTCGACCGTGGCCGTGACCAGGCCCCAGCGACGGTCGACCGCGGAGGTCGTGGTGTTGCCGAGCGGGTCCTCGACCTTCATGCCCGTGACCGGCCCACCCGTCACAGGCGTGTACGTCGTCTTCGTCGCGTTGCCCGCCTGGTCGGCGGATTCCACGACACGGCCGTGCACGTCGTACCTGGCTGTCGACGTCGTCACGTACTGCGGGGTGCCGTCGTCCGCGTACCCCTTGACCTTCTCGCTACGCACCACATCGCCCTTGGTGGGCGTGGTCCCGTACGTGTCACGGTTGTCGTACCAGGTGCGGACGTCGGAAATCGCCTCGCCCTTGTACTCAGTCGGCGCGCCGTCGTCGCAGTTGACCGGGACGACCGTGACGCGCTTGAGCAGGGTGAGCAGGTTCGCGTCGGTGTTGCGGTTGTACTCGTTCGTCGTGCAGGTGTCGTCGTCCTCGACCGCCAGGTCGCCGGAGTCGGAGGAACGGACGAGCATGCCGTACGAGTCGTAGAAGTGCTCGATGGCGGCGCGGCGGACCTTGCCGTCGTCGAGGGCGGTGCGGGTCTTCACCGACTTGACGGCTGCGTAGGACGCCTCGTCCCTGCCCTCGGTCGCCGTGGGCTCGGACTTCCAGGGCGTGCTGACCGAACCGGTCACCTCCGCGCCGCCGTTGAAGCTCCGCTGCTCCACGACGAAGCCTTGGTGGCGGGCGTCGTCACGGATCTTCGTGCCGTCGGAGGCGGTGACCGTGACGGACTTGGTGCCGCCGGACTCCTTCTCCCGGTCGCCGTCCATGCCCTGGAGGTAGGTGGTCTCCGCGCGGAGCTGCTTGCTGCCCGCCTCACCGGTCTTCATGGTGACCTGGCGGAAGCCGCGCCACTGATTCCAGGTCTTCTTCTTGGTCTTGACCAGCTCGCTGTCGTCGAAGGCCCAGGCGGCGCCCGCGTAGTCGTACGACGTGACCTTGTTGGGGCCGGTGACGGTGACCTCGTCCTCGATCACCGTGTCGACGACGAACTTGTGGAACCAGTCCTCCTTCTCCCCGACCGTGCCCTCCTTCGACCAGAAGGACGGCATGCACCGCTTGGTGTTGGTCTCGGGGGTCGGGAGGTTCGACGGGGTGCACTCGGTCGGCTTGTAGTTGACCGAGATCGTGCCGCCGGTCTCCGACTGGATGGCCCGGATACGCCACTTGTACATGGGCAGCCGGTCATCGGAGCCGGTGTCGACGCGGTTGGCGTCCTGCCGCTCGTAGAAGGTGACCTTCGGGAGCTTGTTCGCCCCGTCCTTGCCGGAGTGCGTGACCGACTCCAGCCACAGGGCCGGCGCGTGCGTGGTGTCGGCGCTCTGGTACTTGTGCGCCAGGTCCCACTCGTCGACGTCCCCGTACGTCTTGCCGTCGGAGCCCAGGACCTGCGTGGTGACCTTCGCCAGCCGCTTGCGGGAGAAGAAGGTCGGGGACCACTGGTCCTTGCACTCAGTGTCGGAGGTGCAGATCTGCTCGAACGGCACGTCCGGCCAGCGCTTGGCCGTGGACTCCTTCAGGTCGGCCGGCTCACAGTCAGCGACCGCGCCCGTGCAGCGCTCGGCGACGTCGAAGACGACCTGCGAGGGCGCGGCGGTGGTGTTCTCCTTGCCCTGCTGCTCGCCGTACTCGATCCGCTTGAGCCAGCCGCCGCGGTCGTAGGAGACGACCTTGTCACCGCGCACACTGTCGTACTTGTTGCTCTCGGTGCCGTAGTAGTACGTCATCGAGTTGCCATGCACGTCGACGACGTAGTCGAGGTTCCAGCGCCAGGCCTGCTGGCAGCGGGAGTCCTTGAAGGTGTCCGCGTGGCAGGGCTCGTCCTTGTCGTCACCGAATACCGGGACTTCGAGGGTGGCGCCGGTGTTCTCTGTGTCGGCGGCCTCGGACTCGCGCTTGCCCTTGCCGAAGTGGTAGCGGGTGCCGTCGGTGGTGGTGACGACCCAGTACTCGTCGTTGTTGTCGGAGTTGAAGCCGTCGTACTTACGCTCGATACGGGTGCCGTCGTCCTGCTTCAGACGCCACTCGTCCTTGGCCTTCTTGACCAGCTCACCAGCCCGGCCGCCGAAGTTCATGGTGGCGTTGTCGGAGTGCCAGCACAGGTCGTACTTCTGCGACCCGGCCTCGTCGTGGCCGTCCTCCGTGCAGGACTGGTACGAGCGCTCGATGTAGCCGGCGGAGAGATCGAACCCCTCGCCGATCCAGGAGGTCTGGTTGTTGCTGGAGGCCGTACGGCCGTCCGTGGACGCCGAGTTGTAGCCGAGACCCAGCTGCGGGGACGGCCCCGCGATCGCAGGCGGTACCCGCAGCGGGTACTGCCAGGTGAAGCTGCCGGTCTGGGCGGCGACCTGCCAGGAGGCGGACGGGGCCAGCGAGGTCGCCGCGTACGAGCCGGAACCGCCCGCCGGTCCGGCCGCGACCGCCAGCAGCGGGGCCTTGGCTGCCGACAGAGCGGCCACGTCGGCGGTGAGCCTCTGCCCGCGCACGTCGTTGTCGGTCCTCAGCGGGATACTGGTGCGGCACTTGTCCGCCTTGGGCGTGGTCAGCGCGCAGGCGGGGAGTTCGACCAGGCGCAGCCGCTGGGCCCAGTCGCCGCCGTAGGCCTGGGCAAAGGCCGCGTAGTCGACCTCGACGGAGACCCTGCCGTTCGTGACCGACGTACGGCCGTCGGCGCGGGTCACCTTCAGCAACAGGCCGTCGATGCCCGCCTTCTGGGCGGCGGCGTGGCTGAGGACGTCGACCTTGGCACGGGTCGGTGTGGCGGCGGCCGTCGCTGAGCGGGTCACGCCCTTTGCCGGGCCGACGCGGACCGGTAGCGAGCCGGCCTTCGTGCTCGACCGCGCGCTCCGCATGCCGGAGCCCGCCAGGTCAACGGTCGCGCTGCCCGCCTTCGGCCAGGTGGCCTTGGGGTTCAGCGCTTGACCGAACCCCTTGGTGTGCTTGAGCGGGGTGACCTCGCCGTCCTGCTCGACGACCGGGGTGGAGGCGACGTCCTGGGTCTTCGGACGCCGCTGCTCCCGGGCATAGTCGGAGTCGTCGCCGAAGGCCGGGGTGCCCTGGAGCAGGGTGACAGTCAGGGCTGAAGTGAGGGTGATACCGAGGGCTTTGGCCCAGGGGTGCGTTCTGTGTCTGCGAGATGCGCGCATGCGCGCTCCCCCTCCCGTATGGGTGTGGAAAAGTGCCCCGGGTGCCCGAGGAGTTCGGGCACCCGGGTGGACGGCTCTGGTCAGGAATCGTCAGTGGTTGTGAGCAGTCGTCAGCTGTTCGCGAGCCGGAAGATCTCCGTCCCCGACAGCAGGCCGGGGACGAGGCGTACGTCGTCGATGTCACCGGCGAAGGGGTCGGACCAGTCGGCGCCGTACCGGGCGCGGCCGATGTTGAGACCCTTCGTGGCGTTCCAGACGTCGGTGACGGTGGCGCTGCCCTGCTCCTCGCCGTCGACGAAGAGCGTGAACCTCCGGGCCACCGGGTCGTACGTACCGGCCAAGTGGACCCACTTGTTGACGGTCGCGGGACGCTCGCTCGACGCCATGGCGCGTACGAGGTCGGAGTCCGCCGTGTCGCTGATGTGGCGGCCGAAGATCCAGCGCTTGTAGGCGGTGGAGTAGTAGAGGTTGAATCCGTTGCCCTGGCTGCCCGCCTGGCTGATCACCGAGATGTTCTTGGCCAGCGACGTGGGCCGCACCCACGCCGAGACGGTGAACGCCTGCCCGGTGTGGACGGCGGAGGCGGCGGTGGCATGGTCGGTGGTGCCGTTGAAGCGCAGCGCCTTGTCGGCCGGGTCGCTCGCGGAGTTGTTGCCCGCGACCCAGTCGGCTCCCTTGACCGTCAGGTCCCGGTCGTGGCCGGAGGCGTCGGGTGTGGTGGTGCCTGAGGTCTGGTCGAGGCCGTAGACGGCGGCGGCGCAGGTGTCGGCGAGGACGTCGGCGCAGGCGCGGTCGACGGTGAAGAAGTACTTCTCCAGCGGCCCCCGGTTGCCGGCCCGATCCACGCTGCGGACGTAGAGCACGTTCGGTCCGAAGGTGCTCGGCGCGACCTCGACGGTCGCCTTGCCGCCGAGAGCGGTCGGGTCAGCCTTGCGGGTGGGAGTGTCGTTGCCGAGGTCCCACTCGTAGAACTCGACGTCGTTCTTGAACACCGAGTCGGAGTTGCCGTTGGCGGAGAAGGTGAAATGCCGCTTGGTGCCCGCCGGGAGGTCGGCCTCGCCTGTCACCGGCTCGACGTGCGGCTCGGTGTCGGGCCGCTCCACGTCCACGACGAACTCACACCAGTCGGACCACGGGGAGTAGCCGGAGTTCTTCAGACTGCCGGTGGAACCGTCGTAGGTCTGCGCGCGCCAGCGGTAGCCGCCACCGTGCTTGAGCTCCCTGACGGGGATCTCCCGCTCGAACTTGCCCTCGTTCTGCGGTCCGTCCTTGCCCTCGTAGACGAGGGGCCGGCTCGTATCCTGGTCCCACACCTGGAACGTCGCGGTCAGGTTCTGGCCGCTGCCGTCGGTGTGCGAGTCGGCGTCGGTGCCGGTGACGGACATGCGAGGGGTCGCGTCCCGGATCCACGGCCGCTTGGTGTTGTCGGTGGTGCAGGTCTTCTCGTCCGGGTTGGTCAGCCGCTCACCGGTGGGCTTGTCCGGGCGGGTGTTGTACGTGACGACGAGCTTGGCGTTGTCACCCCGGAACCGCTTCCAGGAGTTGGGGTCGTCCTCGTCGGCGGCGCGCAGCGAGAAGGCGATCGAGTCCTCGCCAGCGGCCTTCTTACGGACGGAGGCGGTGAGGTTCTCGTTGCTCTCGTCGGCGTTGTCCGCGAAGCCGACCCAGCTCGCCGGCGCGTCCGGGCTGCAGCTGTCGCCCCGGCCGTACGCGACTGTCCTGTCGACCAGCAGGTCGCCGTCCTTGGGCTTGTTGTTCCAGTTGGTGGCGGAGTCGACACCCCCCTCGGCGACCATGTGCAGGTTGACGGCGCTCTTGGTACAGGAAAAGGCGAAGGTCTCGTAGACCTCGAAGACCGCCTTGGAGATGGTGCGGTTCTGCCAGCCCTTCGTGGCGAACTGGAAGTACATGCGGTTCGTGTACGGCGAGCCGCTGCACACGTAGTAGATACCGCCGATGGTCTTGGCCGAACAGCGGCCGACACCCTCCTCATCCTTGAACTTGTGGAACTCCGTGCTCGGATGCGAGCTCGACACATACAGCCACTCGCTCTTCGACATCCCGGCCTCGGGATCGATGTAGACCGGGAAGTCGGTGTCGGCGGCAGTGAGCAGGGCGCGGTCGGGCTCGACGGTGACGGCCGTCGTGGAGACGTCGAGGGTCATGTCAACGACCTTCGCGCCCGCGTCGGGAGCCTCCTGGGCCGGGGTGTCCGGGCCCGAGGCGGGGACGGCGTCGGCGGGGACCCCGGCGGTGGCGGAGTCCCACATCTTGGGTGCCTGCCCGCCGAAGACCCGCTCCCCCGAGGCGTCCACCGCCTGGAGGCCACCGGTCGGACTGGTGCCGAGTTCTAGACCCTCCGACCGTACGGGCAGCCGCAGTTCGGCCAGCTCCTCACTACGGGCCGCCTCCGGGGTCTTCACCTCCAGGACGTACGAGTAGCCGGTGACCGAGGCGGTCGCCAGCAGGTCCACGCCGGGCAGCACTTCGCGGTACTCGGCGGTGTCCCCGTCCAGAACCGGCTCGGGCAGCGGGGCGGGCCAGCGCAGCGTGAAGGATTTCCCCTCCTCGCCGAGCGTGACGAGGTCGGACGAACCGGCCGCCGCGAAGGCCAGGTCGACGACGGCGGCCTTGGGGCCGACCGTGCCATCCGGGCGACGTTCGAGAGTCGCGTCCGCCTTCTCCCAGCTACCGTCGGGCCGTTGGACACGCTGCGGCTGGACACTGGTCTCGCTGGTCAGCGAGCCGTCCGGGTTGGCGTAGACGAGCTCGTCCTCGGTGCGCTGCTGAATGATCTCCACCGGTTCGCCGGTCTCCGCGGCCAGTGCGAACGCGCCTGCCTCGGCCGAGGCAGGCAGCGTGCTGCCGGCCGCGATGGCCGGACTGATGACGGCGGGCAACGAGCCCATGACGACGGCGCCGCAAATCAGGGCGCCGAGTGTCCGGGCAGCACGAAGCCGCCGGAACCAAGGGTTGGTCATGCCCTTGTCTCCCCCCTCAGGCTCTCCCCAGAGCCCGCTATGAAATTGATGTGGCCATGTCGCATTGCAGTGGCGGAAGAAACGTATGGGACGCCCTTGACCAAATCAAGGGCATTTCGAGAGTGAGCCGCCCCACAGGCCGCTTCCTGCCGGTCGATCAGGTTCTCGGAGAACGGCAGAACCATGACCAGAGAAAGCACTACCGGCGCCATCCCGGGCGCACCACTGACCCCGAAGGCGGCAGTGAACGGCTCGTCGGCGAAGACCCAGGGATTGCTCGATGCATTTCGGAGACCAGGGGCGATGAGGGGGCCCTGGTCCGCATGGACGGCGCCTTCCGCACACAGCTGCCTGTCACCCCATGGCTTCGGCGTAGTCGGCGGGCGTTCGTTTTGTGATCACGCGAGGCCGAGGAGCGCGAGGGGTCGGCGGGCGTCGCGCGCGTTCTGGCGGAGGCCGGAGGCGATGTTCTTCACGCCGTTCATTCGCAGGGCGCCGACGGCAGGGTTGCGCCAGGTTGCCATGGCGCGGGGTGCGTTGCCGGTCCGCAGTTGGGAGGCGTCCTCGGCGAAGGTGGTGTCGCGGACGTGGTGCAGGACTTCGATCTTCCAGTGGTCGCGGATGAACTTCGTGAGCTGGGCGGGAGTGCCCTGCTCGGCGGTCGGGCTGGTGACCGCGTAGACGGTGGTGAGGGTGGTCCTGCCGGTCCTGCGGTCGGTTCGTCGGCGCTTGATCTGCACGGCCTGGCGGGCGCCGGGGAAGCGCAGGTTGCCCGCGGTGGCGACCTTGATGCGACGGATCTCGGCGCGGCCGTGGCCTGTGCCGTGGGTGCGGCCTTGGAGCGGGATGTCCTTGCCGCCGAGGCAGCACCGGATCAGGGCACACGCCAAGTCCCTCCAGTACCTGCGGTGGCGCGTCCGCGATCCACCCGCCGACTGCCAGCAGCGAAGTCGCCCCGGCCAGCACCGCGCACGCGGTCAGCGCAAGGACGACGGACAGGGCGTGCCGCACTCCGCGCGGATCGCGCGGGTCCGGCACCTGGGTCAGCCGCTCCAGCAAGCCGGGCACCTCGCCGGGGCCGACGTCGAGATGCTCTCGGAGCTGGTCAAGGGCGAGCGGGATCGCGGATGATGCGTCGGCAGGCACGGTCTTCCAGACAGGTCATGAGGGCGTAGAGCACTCCATGATCACGAGACCTTCCCGGCATCGTCCTCAGGTCAGTGCGTTGTGGCTAACCGGATTTCGTTCGAGGTGTGCGGCGCGGGTGATCATCTGGACAGAGGTACGGGTGCGGTCGCGGGCATGAAAGAACGGGCTCCTTGGTAGTGACGCGGTTACGACACCAGCACGACCAAGGAAGCCCGTTGCCCGATCAGTTGAGCAGCATCTCTGTGCCTGCGTCCACCGCGGTCACTCCTGGGTGTGACTGCTACGTGCACCGGTTCGGTTCGATCGCTCCAGGGCTGCGGGCACGCTGCTATCCCAGTGACATGACGGATGCGGAGTGGGCCGAGGTCCGCTCCGCGGTGCCGGTGCCGGCCTGGCTCCTCAAGCGGGGCGGGCGTCCGGAGGCGTACTGCCACCGCGAGATACTCGACGCTGTGCGTTATCTGGTCGACAACGGTGTGAAGTGGGCGGCTCTGCCGGTCGATTTCCCGTACTGGCGGGCGGTCTACGACTTCTTCCGCCGCTGGCGGTCCTACGACTACGTGCGTGAGCTGTACCAACGCCTGCGACGTTCGGCGAGGGAACGCTCAGGCCGCAACGCCGAGCCCAGTGCGGCAATCATCGACAGTCAGTCGGTGGACGCCTCCGAGACCGTGGGCGAGGATAGCCGCGGATACGACGGCGGCAAGTCACGTGACGGGCGCAAGCGCCACATCCTGACCGACACCGAGGGCCTGCTCCTCGAAGTCACCGTGACCACGGCCGATGTGCACGACTCCAAGGCTGCCCCCGCGCTGCTGGAGACGTTCATGGACCAGCCGGGCCGGCTGCTGAAACTGGTGTGGGTCGACAGCGCCTACCAGGGGCCGGCGCTGGCGAAGGCGTTCGCCCGCCACGGAGTCCGCATCGAGGTCGTGCGCCGCTCCGACGGGCAACGCGGATTTGTCGTACTGGCCCGCAGGTGGGTCGTGGAGCGCACGCTGAGCTGGCTCTCCCGCTCACGCCGCCTCAACCGTGACCACGAACGCCGCCCCGACCACCACCAGCAGATGGTGTGGTGGGCCGCCGTGATCAGGCTGTCCCGGCGCCTGGCTGCTGACGCTCCGCGATGGCCGGAGAAACGCCCCGGCCGACTGCTCCGGGCGCGGGCATGAACCGTCCGTCCTTCGCCCGCACCAGCCAGCCCCGCTTCTCCAGCACGTAGGCACGGTGACGGATCTTCTCCACCTCGTTCTTGATCTCCGCCTCCCGGCCCACCGCCCGCGTCAGCTCCACCCCGTTCACCGGCCCCGAAGCGGCCACCACCGCGGCGAACACCTCCTGATACAGGCCGCCGAGCACCTCCTCGCCCATGCCCGACCGCCACACCGGCGGCCGCTCGCCATGCCCCGCGCCGGGGCCGCCCGATCCCCCAGCAGCAGCCGCCCCACCATCAGAAGGCACGGAGACCGGCGTCTTCACCAGGCTCTCCCCGGCCAGCACCGACACGAGCTCCTCACGCCCCACCCGGGCCCGCTCGACTCGCTCCCGCGCGGCATCCACCTCCGCCTGAGCCTGCTCCAGGACCTCCGTCCAGGACTCCAGATCCTGCCTCGCCCGCGCCTCACGCTGTTCCATCAACCCCAGCACCGACGGCATCGCACCCTCCTCGATCAACAACAAGCCGTCCGCTGCCTGCCCCTACCCCTCCGCGATCATGCCCCGCAGACGACGAAGCCCCTGCTCATCGAACAGGGACTCCCTTTGCCACAACGCACTCACATCAACGCCGCAGCCTTGCCTGCCACCCAGGTCTGCCAGACATGACGGGTATTCGGCAGGTCAGGGCGGTCAAGGAGCCAGAGCACATACCCTGCATGGCACCGGGCCCACGGACTGTCGGAATCGGCTGCCCGATCGAGCCTGCCGCGCAGGCCAGCGCTGTCGACAGCCCGGGCAACCCGCACGTACTCGCGGTCCTTGCAGCGATACGCACGATGGACGACGATCTCTACCAGGTCGGTGAGCTTCGCCTTGATCGCCTCCTCCTGGCGAGCACGGGCCACCTCCCGGATCAGGCTCTCCTTCGTACCCCACGCCTTCGCATGCTGCGTCCAGTCCTGCGGGAACCTCGCTTCCCACTCCAGGAAGAGCAACGCGTAGGGCAACCCCGGCCAAGAGGCCAGATCCTCGCTCGCAGGGCGATCCCACAGCCCGTCGGGCAGCGAACGTCTCTGCGCCTGCTGATACCTCCGACGCGCCTTGAGAAAGGCCGGCTCCCGGTACTGCTCGTCCGCCCCCAGGGGCCGCGTCAGCCGCCATATCTCGTTGAACCGACCGAGCGCGTCCTCAACCTGCCTCCGTGCCTCAGCCAGATAGGCAAGCGCTGCGGTCCTCGCAGCCGGATCATCCGCTATCAGTCCGAACGCCCAACTCAGTCGCTCATCCCATAGACAAGCGTCGTCCGCACCAGTACCTGCCTCTTCAGCCACGCAGGAGATCATCCTCCAACACAGTCGGCTCGCTCCACCTGACGGTGCCGGCAGACGCAACAACTCCGAGGCGTACGTCCGTGGGCAGGGAACCGCCCGCTCACCCTCCTTCAGCTCACGTGATCACGAAACGGACGCCCGACGACTACACCGACGCCCTGCCTGTCACCCAACCCCACCACAACAGGTCAGGGCCAGCGGCTGCCCGAACGGGGCCACAGACGGAGCGCGATTGTCGAGATGCAACAACCATCACTCTCACTGCGAACCACCAATTTCACGGTTAGCCGAGAGCCGGTTTGCACGCTCGGCCACCACACGGCACCACGCCAATCCGAACAGCCCGAAGAGAGTGGCCACATGAGACAAAAGGCCAGCTCACAGCCCTACAGAGCGAAACCGCCACCGACTGTGAACCTCAGGCCTACGCATTGCGATGTACAGACCACAGGTGCCCCATTAGCCCGAATTCCAAGGCCAGCCAAAACAAGAAACCCCAGGTCAGAGGCACGACCCGGGATTCACTATGGAGCCGCCTTCGGGATTCGAACCCGAGACCTACGCATTACGAGACCGTGAGGGATCGTGTTGCATGGTGTTCCATCGTGCCGTGTGGTGACGTTGTGCCTGATCAGAGCACATGCAAGAAGTTGACCCGTGCCACACGAGGCTGCACCGTCCAAAGGCGTCCGGCCACCGGCCGGCCACCGGCCGGCCCGACTGGTGGCAAGAAGCAGGGCCATCGAGATGGTAGGCCTCCTACAAAATCTTCGTACGCGTGCCGGGTTCCCTGTAGGTCGCTCCAGAGACGGCCCCCTTCCAGCGTGGCCGGTGCAGACCCCGTCGGTCGCCGGTTCCATTACGCGACCGCTGACACCGGCGCCGTGTCAAGGCCTCTCCTCGCAAGAGCCCATTCGCCCTGCTCCAGGACACCATGCAGGCAGCTTCACATGGACCTCGGCTCGGGCGTCAGGACCGCATGGCGAGGCCCAGCCGGGCCGCGTCGTCGCGTCTCTGGCACAGTTCGTCGACCCGGGCCTCGACGAAGGCCCGGG
Source organism: Streptomyces sp. NBC_01390 (assembly GCF_045040105.1). Lineage (NCBI taxonomy): Bacteria > Bacillati > Actinomycetota > Actinomycetes > Kitasatosporales > Streptomycetaceae > Streptomyces > Streptomyces sp. NBC_01390. The sequence goes on from NZ_CP109551.1 coordinate 5,488,258, forward strand.
CCTCGTCGAGGTCCAGGCCTTCGGCGTGGCGCCGGTACGGGGTGTGGACCCCGGCCGGCCACTCACCCATGCCCCGCTCCAGGTCGAGCCGGACGAACGCCTCCACCGCGATCCCCGACCCGGTGAAGGCGAGGGTCACGGCGAGGCGGTACTCGTTCGGCTCGGGATCCCGGGTCAGGTCCATCCACGTAATGCCGTGGTGGAGGGTCACCTGCGGCACCCCGTCCACGACGTCGAGCAGGACCTGCGGGCTGAGCTGCGTCTCGCCGTCCTCGGAGTCGCCGCTGAAGTCGAACGCCAGGAACGTCCCGAGCATGAACTCGGCGAGCTGTTTCTGGAAACGGTCCAGCGACAGCAGGAAACCGGCGAACTGCTGCTCGACAGTGGGCACTTGGACGCTCCTGGGTTCATGGACGACGAGGCGGTACGAGGAAGCGATGGCGGTCAGTCCGCCTTGAGAGTGAACAACACCCAGGCCTCCTTGTGGCCACCCGTCCCCTTGTTGATCTTCATGACCACCAGGGTGAGTTTGGTCGCGTCATGGACTCCGCTCGCGTTGGCCTTCCTGCCGATCACGGTCGTGCCGAAGTCGTGGGTGAACTCCTTTCGCGCGCTCACCGGGGTGGACTGCTTGCGGATCCAGTCGTTGATCTTGCTCAGGTTGGCCTGCACCGCCGAGTCGATGTTGGCCTGGGCGTCACCGGCGTTCAGGGACGAGGCCCGTCCGCCGGCGGTCGGATCGGTCGCAGCACGGTTGCTTAGTTCCTGGTCGGTCTTGCCGATGTGGTCCTTGGGATGTGCTCCCTGGACCCCGTGGTCCCTCTCCGCGTTCCCGCAGTTGTGCACCAGCACCGGCACCGCGCCGGCCTGGACCAGGTATGTGTGGATGTCGGCGACCGTCAGGTTGTGCACAGTGGCGGTACGGACCGTCTTGACGACGGTCACGACCTCGACCCGCACGCCCTTGTCGGTGGTGAGGGACTGCCCCGGCTTCAGATCCTTGGCGTCGACCCACTCGTGCAGCTCGGGTACCCAGAACGGGTGGCCGTCCGTCGCCGTCACCTTCGCCATGGCGTCGCCGCGGTCGCCGTCGGTGTCGACGGTGATCTCGACCAGGTTCTTCACGCCGTGGCCGGTGATGGCGGCGGTGACGGGCTTCGCCTCGGTGGCGCCAAACTCGGGGTCCACCGCCCGCACCTCGTCGCCGGGTTCGATCTCCTCGATCGGCTTCTCGATGCCGTCCGCCATGACGACGGTCGTGCCGGGGACGTCAAGGACGACGGAAGCCCCGACCGCCGCCACCGCAGGGCCCGCACCGAGCCCGAAGTGCGCCGCAAGGTGCGCGAGTTGGAGAACCTCCGGGACAAGGGCCGCGCCCCGAAGGCCGGCCGCAAGCCGACCGTCGAACAGTGGATGACCACCTACCTCACGGACATCGCGAGCCTGAAACTCAAGCCGCGCTCTCTTGACGACTACTGGTCCAAGACCCGAAACGACATCGTCCCCGGCGTCGGCAAGCACCGCCTCGACAAGCTCGCCCCCGAGCACCTGGAACGCATGTACCGCGTGATGCTCGACAACGGCCACGCGCCTTCCCACGTGGTCAAGGTCCACCGCATCCTCTCCCGTGCCCTGAAAATCGCTCACCGCCGCCGGATCATCGGCGAGAACGTGGCCACCCTCGTAGACCCGCCCACGGTCGACGAGACCGAGGCGAACCCGTTCACGACCGAGCAGGCAAAGGCCTTCCTGGAAGCCGCCGCCAAACGCCCCACCTTCATGCGCTGGTGTGTGGGCGTCGGCATGGGCTTCCAGCAAGGGGAAACCCTGGGGCTCCGGTGGGCCTACGTCGACTTCGACGCTGAACTGTTCAACCCCCAGTGGCAGCTTCAACGTCTCACCTGGCGCCACGGCTGCACGGACTCCAACGCGTGCGGCGAACGGCTCCACCGGTTCGAGCCGTGTCCGCCGGACTACCGGACGCACAGGAACTACACGCGCGGTTGCCCGAAGGGCTGTCGGCGGCACGCCACTACCTGCCCGGAGCGCAAGGGCGGTGGCCTGGTTTTCACCCGTCCGAAGACGAAGAAGAGCACGAACCCCGTGCCGATCCCGCCGCCGTTCATCCCCTACCTGTACGAGCACAAGAAGCAGCCGGAAGAGATGCGCGCCGCCGCCGGAGACGAGTGGCAGGAGTTCGACGCGCTCTTCGTCTCTACGACGGAAGCCGCCACACCGCCGGCACGATCCTCAACGAACTCGGGGTGGACATGCCCACAATCATGGACATCCTGCGCCACACCCAGATCAGCCAGACCAAGCGGTACGTCAAGGGCCGATCCCACCTCTCCAAGGACGCGATGCGCCGCATGGGAGACCACTTCATGCCCGCGCCAGAACCGGCGTCGGAACCCACTACTGAGACCGCAACTGAGACCAGGGACCGCAGGGCGGCGCGCGCTCAGCGCCGCCGACGGGTCCGGTAAAAGGAAAAACCCCAGGTCACGGCGAGTGAGTCCCAGGGTCTTCCAGAGCCGCCTTCGGGATTCGAACCCGAGACCTACGCATTACGAGACCGTGAGGGTTCGTGTTGCGTGGTGTTTCGCCGTGCTGTTTGGTGACGTTCTGCCTGATCAGAGCACGTGCAACAGATTGACCCGTGCCATCCCGTGATGCACCGTCCAAAGGCGTCTGTCCAGCGACTGTCCACCGGCCGGGCCCTCACCGGTCCGCCAGTGAGACTACCCCTGAGCTATCGGCGATGCGGCCGACCGGCCGGAGAGACGAGGGGAGGTCGCTGTGGGACCTCTACAAGTTATCCACCAGTGGGTTCCTCCTGAGCTTCCCCGGTAGCTCCCCACCCTGTCCGCTACCTCCCCGAGTCATGCCGAATCATCAGCGCCGAGACTGGCAGCAACCCATCCTGGGCCGCAGAAGAACTCTCGCGGTCCTGCAATGGGGCCGCTGGCCTCCGGGTCGGCATGACCGTACCCCCTACCGAAGGCATGACAATGCCGTGACTCTTTTGATGACCTTGTGAGGGTGGTGTCACCGGCTGTGCCGGAACAGGTCCGAGAGGTCGGACACCGACGTGGAGTAGACGGCGGGTGGGATGCTGATATCGGCCACGTACAGCTCGCCGGTGTGGAGGCTCTGCCGCCCTCCGCAGGAGCACGGCTCACTAAAATTCAGCGAGTTTGAGGACGAGCACCACGTAGAGGGAAATGGAGATCACCTGTAAGAGGAAGGCGATCACGGTGTGAACCGTGCGATGCCGACGTTCCCCGAGTCCGAGATGAGCCCGAGCGGCCAGGCTGACGCGCGGCCCACCGTGCGCGTCAGCACCGGTGCGTTGCAGCGCACGCGCCAGAGACCGCTGGCTTCTGACCGAGGTGAGGCCGATGCGCACACCGTCGCCGTCACGCACCACAACAGCGTGAAAAGCCCTGCCGCCACGGCTGAAGCTGGTGAGCAGCCGGACATCTCTGATGCGCGTGAGATCCACGGACCGCTCACCGGTCAGTGTTCGGACGGTCACGCGAGACATCGAACACCGGACCAGCCCGGTCTCCTGGCACAGCTCCGGTAGCAGGAGGAAACCGGCGAGTCCTCCGATCAGGGCGCAGATCACGGACACGACGACCGGAATCAGACCCGCCAGGGCAAACAGCCATGCCACAAAGGGCGAAAGGATGAGGAAAGCGGCACCGGAGCTCGCGAGCCGCGCCCGTGATCGGATCACGGCCGGTGCTGTCTGCGTGGAGTTCACGGGAGCAGCGTAAGGGCAGGTCAGGGTCTGGTCCGCCGCGGCCCCCTTGCCCGGTTCGCCCGACGGGCGGCCAGTACTCCGGGGTCGGAACGCATGTGCGGCGGTACGACGAACTTCGGGGCGTTGAACAGGACGACGCTGACTTCACACATCAGGCTGAGCAGGACGGTGACCAGCGAGATGGCGAAGAGTGCGGTCAGTGGCCCGGTCATGTCGACGTCCAGGAGGCCAAGGAATAGCAGGACCGTAACGCCCCAGAGGGAGGCAACGGTGAGAGCGAAGGACCGTACCTCTCCTCGTTTGACCTCCTTGCCGAACGGCATGAAGGAGAAGGTCTGCGTGAAGTGGTCGACCAAGTCTGCGTCGCGCCAGAGCTGAGTGACCTTCCAGGTCATGAACGCGGACCCGGCCAGGAAGAAGAGTCCGATGAAGTACGGCATTGCGTCATCCCTCCATGTGTTGCTCATGCTCGGCTCCCTCCCTCCTGGGAGGGAGCCGCCAGGCGGGCTCCGAGGGTACGTGGCGTCCCCCGGGCCCACCCGGCGCCCTGCTGACGGTCCAGCGGTCAGCTGAACCAGCCCTTTGCGCTCTTCCATCCCTTCGACAAAGCGTTGTTGACGGTGCCGGTCGCCAAGATGCCGGTGACGGCTCCTGCCCCGGCGCCGATGGCTCCGCCGATGACGGTGCCCACGCCGGGCGCGATGGCGGTGCCGATCGCCGCCCCGAGAGTGGCTCCCACCTTTGTCGCGCCTAGGACCACGGCGGTGTCGACCGCGGTCTCCACGACCGTCAGGGGGACATCACCACCGGTGGACTGGTAGTTGGAATACGCGGTGAACCCGATGCCACCCACCAGCAGACCCTTGCTGGCGAACATCACCGCCTTGCTGTTCCCGATGGCTCCCACTCGCGCGAGACCGGGGTTGTTCCTCACTGCCTGCAAGATCTGAGACGACTGGCGGGTGGACCGCATTGCGGCCTTGGCGTCCTTGGTCAGACTGCCCGCCTCGCTGAAGCTTTCCTGAAGGTAGGCGCCTGACGTCATGACCCCGTTGCCAGCGTTGCAGACATAGTTCTGCACCCTGGACTCGATCCCGCAGTTGGCCGAGAAGGATACGAGCGGAATCGGGTCAGGACCCATGAGAAGCGGAGGCTGGGAGGGCGGGCCGTACACCGGGCCGGTGCAGGCCGGCATGGGAGGCATGCCGCAGCTGGCAGCGACGTAACTTCCGCCGCCACCGCCGCCACCGCCACCGCCACCGCCACCAGCGCCGTCACCGCCACCGCCACCGCCACCGCCACCAGCGCCGTCACCGCCACCGCCCCCCTGATACTCCGGGCACTGCGGGTTGATCAGGCTAGGACAGGGCGCCCCGCCCCCGCCGGTGGTGACGGGGACACCGTTGCGGCACTCGATGGTGCCGTCCCGGCATTCGGGGACGCCCTCACCGGTCGGGTCGGCAAACGTGGCGGGATTGTTGTTGGCGTAGGCGTAGCCGTTCAGGGACTGGCCCTGATCGGTGCTGAGCTTGGGGTCGACGCTGATGAACTGGCCGACCTTGGGATCGTATTCACGGGCGTCGACGTGCGTGAGTCCCGTGTTGGTGTCATTGGTCTTGTTGAGGAACCCCTTGTCGTCCGGCCATGCGCCACCGCTGGTCATGCCGCGTTCCTCGCCGAACGGTGTCATCCGGCGCTTGGTGACCGTCTGCGCACTGTCCGCGGACACCGCCAGGCTCTGGGTTCCCTGCTGGTCACCGGCGAGGTAGGAGAGCTTGTTACTGCCGGACTGGTTGCTGCGGACCGCGATGCTCAGGCTGCCCGAGGAGTAGGTGCGCTGCGCCCAGGTGGCGCCGCTCGCCTTCAGGTGGAGTTCGGTGTTGCCCGTGTAAAGGATGCGTTCGCCGCCCTCGGTGCTCCGGATCAGGAGCTTGCCTTCGGCGTCGTAGATGTAGTCGGTCTTCTTGCTGTTCTCGGTGAGCTGGGCGAGCCGCCCCTCCGGTGACCAGACGAGGGCCTGGCTCGCCGCCGGGCCGGGCCGGGAGGTGGTGTTGCCGGCTGTGTCGTAGCCGTATCCGGCGTCCGGCGTGCTGCAGTTCGCGGTCTTGCTGGTGCCCGAGAGGACGTGCGGCCGTCCCTCCTTGTAGCAGTAGGTGGTCGTGGTGTCGCCCGTCGCCTTGTGCTGGGTCTCGGCGGTGCGCTGGCCGCCCTGGCTGTACGTGTAGTCGGTCCAGTAGGGCGCGGGTCCGGAGAGGCTCCCCGCACTGGGTGCGTCGGAACACTTCTGCGAGGACGGCGTCCAGGCTCTCTGCAGACGGCGGTTGCCGTCGTAGCTGAAGCACTGCGTCTCGGCCGAGCTCGTGCCGCCGAGGTTGGCCGGGTCGGAGATGGCCGTGATGTTGCCAGCCTGGTCGAAGGTGTAGTTGAGGTCCATCAGCATGTACGAGTGCGTCTGGTCCGTGACATGAGTGCGGGTGAGGCGGCCGGTGCCTTCCTCGAAGGTGTTGGAGACGTACATCTTCTTGGCGTTCTCGGTGTTCTCCGTTCCCAGCGTGTACTGCTGCGCGCGGCCGAGGGCCGAGTAGCTGGCGTCCAGCAGATACCCCGTACTGCCGATGATCGAGGTGACCTGGCCCAGGGATGTGTAGCCGTATTCGATCGTCTCGGACGGCAGCCCGCCCAGTGCGGGCTCCGCGTTGTTCGCCAGCGTGCCGTCGGAGCGGTAGGAGCTGGAGAACGAGACCGTGGCCGGTGCGCCCGCGACGACCAGCGGATCGGTGCGGGGCAGTGTGAGCGTGGTGGCCGTCGGACGGTCGAGGGTGTCGTACCCAGTGACCGTCTTGGTGTAAGCCTTCTCGGCGGCCTTGCCTCCTACATAGCGGGTGTTCGAGGCCGCCAGACCCTTGAGCACGGTGTCGTAGGTGTACTCGGTCAGTTGGTGGGCGTCGTCCTGGGTACCGTCCCAGGTACCGGTCGTCCGGCCCATCTCGTCGTACGAGGTCAGGATGGACTTGCCCCGCGAATCCGTGCTCTTGGTGAGCTGGTCGAGGACGTCGTAGCCCATCGTGGACGATCCCTTGTCAGGGTCGCTGACAGTGGTCTGCCGACCAAACAGGTCGAAACCGTAGGTCCACGCCGCTCCGTCGGGTCCGGTGACGCCACTCTCCTTGTCGTCCAGCGTGTGCTGGAACTTCGTAGCGCTGTAGACGACGCCGATACCGCCGCCGAACTCCGCGTCGGCCGGGCTCGAGCCCGCGTACTCGCGCTTCTCGGTGTCCCGGCCGCGCGCGTCGGTGATGGTCCGGGTCGCGATGCCGCCCTGCTGCGCGGAGGTCGCCGTGGAGTCACCCGTGTACGAGGTCGTGGTCGTCCACTTGGCCACGCCGTACACGAGGAGCTGGCTGGACATGGTGCGTTCGGCCCCGTCGAAGACCGTCTCGGTCTGCTTCGGTGCCTCGCCGTACTCGGCCCTGGTGTAGGTCGAGTTCGGCGCGGAAGTGGTGTCGAAGATCTCCTCGAACTTCTCGTAGGCCAGGCCGCGGGTGTCGTATCGGGTGTCGCTGAGCAGCCGCCCTCCCTTCGGACTTGGTGACTGCTCCTGGAGGAGGCGCAGCAGCGAATCGTAGATCGTGTAAGTGGTGTTGTACGTTTCCCCGTCCGCCTTGAGCGACGCAGAGGACACCCACGACTGCTTGGTGGCGCTGAGGCTGTAGCCGAACTTCTGGGTCGGGCTGTAGCCAGCCGCGCGGTTGCGGTTGGGCCGCCACACGTCGGTCAGCCGGCCCAGAGCGTCGTACGCGAGCTCGGTCTTCTTCAGATTCGCGTCGTAGGTCCGCAGGTCGAGGCCGCGCCGTGCATCGATGAATGAGGTGAGCGCGTGCCCCTTGTGGTTGGTGACGACCTTCTTGGTCAGGGGACCCGCCGCGATCGGCGTGTAGGCGGTCGTGGTCACACGTTCCAGCGCGTCGGTCACCGAGGTGACACGTCCGAGGGTGTCGTAACCGGGGCTGTTGACCATCTGCCAGGCGGGGACGGTGGAGCTGTAGCTCTTGGCCCGTCCCGTCCAGGTCCTCAGGCCCTTCGTCGGCTTCATCGTCGTCGACCAGGTGGCGCCGTCGTAGGCCGTGGCGGTGTCGGACAGAACATCGCCGCGAGTGGCTGTGGAGGTGGGCAGGACCAGGCTGGTGTCGGCCACGGTGCAGGTCTTCCTGACCACGCGCTCGCGGGAGACCTGGCTGATCAGACCCAGGGTCTCGTCCCGCGCATACCAGGTACGGGTACAGGTCTCGTCGCCGGTCTTGGCGTCGTCGCCGCGGTCCTCGGACTGGTAGATCATGCCGTAGCTGTCGTAACTCTTCTCGACCGTGCGGGAACGCCAGGTGCCCAGCACGGTGAGATACGTGTGGGTGATCTCCTTCTTGGGCTGTACGAAGTGGGCGACGGCGTCCCCGGCGCCGGGTGCCGACTGGCGGGCGGTCTCCGCAGACCAGGGCTCACTCGAGGTGGCGCTGACGGCGGTGGAGCCGCTGTAGGTGACCTTCTCGCGCAGATGTCCCGCGTACTGGTCACTGTCCTTGAGGGTGGCGAGGCCCAGGTCCGGTGCGGTGAGCGGAGCGACGCTGACCGAGCGGGTCGTGCCGTCCTTCAGCTGGTCTCCGTCCATGCCCTGCATGTACAGCGAGACGGTCTTGGAGCGGGTGGTCTCCAACGCACCTTTGTACTCGGTGACTTGGCGGTAGCCGCGCCAGTCGGACCACGTCCGCTCGTCCTTCGGGATGAAGGGGTCGTCGCTGTAGTTCCATGCCGCGCCGCTGTAGCTGTAGGCGTGCTCGACGGCCTCGTTCTGACCTGCCGGATCGGAGACGGTGACGGCTAGGACCCGGTATTTGTGGAACCAGTCCACGGATGCGTTCTCGGCGCCGTTGATGTTCCAGTACAGCGGGTAGCAGGAGCGGGTGTTGGTGTCCTGTGCCGCGCCGGTCACCTCGCTGCGTACGCACTCCGCCGGGGACATGGTCACCGTGGTGATCGCGCCGGTCTCCGAGGTGACGGTCGAAATGCGCGGCCGCGTCAGCGGCAGGATGTCGTCCGTGCCGTCCACCCGGTTGGGACGCATGTGGTAGGTGAATGAGATCGGGTTCGTCTCGATGGCGGTGCCAGCCTTGCCGGTCCGCTTGATGGACTTCAGGGTGAGCACCTGGTCGGAGGTGTCACCGATGTCCCCGCCGTCCAGGTACTGCTGGATCAGCGCCCAGGAGTCCACCGCGTCGTAGGCGCTCGTCGTGGCGTTCCAGGAGGAAGTATCGACGGAGGTCATCCGCTTGCGGGAGAAGAACGACGGGCCGACGGCCAGACAGTCGTCGTCACCACTTGAGCAGATCGCGTCGAACGGCACGTCGGGCCAGTTGTCGGCAGTGTCCTCGGTCAGGGACGAGCAGTCAGCGGCTGTGCACCGCTCGTCGTATCCGAAGGTGACCTTGGCGTCGGCGTCGTCCGTGAACAGCGCGCCCTTGCGCAGCCCGTACTTGATCTCCTTGAGATAACCACCGCGTATGTAGGACGCGTTGGCGGTGGAGGCCTTGTTCTTCTTGTAGTAGTTCCCCTCCTGGGCATACCAGTACGTGGCCGCGTTGCCGGAGGTGTCCTCGACATAGTCGAGGTTCCATCGCCACGCCTGGTTCAGGGACCGGTCCGCGAAGGCGGTGCCACCTGAGTACCCGGGTTCGCCCTCGTCGTCGCCGAAGACCGGCACGGTCCAGGTGGAGTTGGTGCGCTGGGTGGTGGCGCCGTCGAGCTTGTCGAGTCCGAAGACGTACTTGGTGCCGTCACCGGTGATGACGGTCCAGTACTCGCCGTTGTTGTCGCCGTTGGCCGCGCCGGTGGAACGGGTCACCGTGGAGGCATCGTCGTTCTCCAGCCGCCACTTGCCGCTCGTCTCGTCCTTGACCAGCAGGTTCGATGTGCCGTTGAGGACCAGCCTGGCGTTGTCGTACTTCCAGCACTGGTCGTGGATGCCGTCGTGGCCGTCGTCGTCGCAGCCGCCGTAGGTGCGCTCGATGAACGACTCGCTGAGCCCGAAGCCCTCACCGGCCGATGTGCCCTGGTTGTTGGTGGCGGCGGAACGGCCGTCGACGCTCCCCGAGCTGTAGGCGAGGGAGAGCTGCGGAGACGGTCCGGCAGCCGCGGGCGGCATGGTGAAGTCGTACTTCCAGGTGAACGAGCCGGAGCTGCCGCCCGCTTCCCACGACGAGGACTCAGCCAGGTCGGTGGCCGAGTAGTCACCGCTGCCGTTGGGCGACTGCCCCTCGCCCGTGCCGGTGGCGGTGAGGGCGAAGACGGTCACTGCAGAGGCGCCTGAGGCGTCGGCGGTGTCCGCACCCGGCTGAGTGCCGGCCCCGCCGTTCGCAGGGAGGGAGACCGGTGCCGTGACCGTCTGCTCGGTGGTGTCGTTCTCGGACGGAAGCGGAGTCTGCTTGCGGCACTTCGCCTTGGCGGGGGTGGTCAGGGCGCAGGCGGGCAGTTGGACCAGGTGCAGCCGCTGCGCCCACCCGCCGCCGATCGCCCCGGCCAAGTTCCCGTAGTCGACGCCGACTTCCGCTCGCCCGGCTGCGTCCGCGTCTGCAGTGAACAGGACACCGGTGATCCCGGCCGCGTCCGAGGAAGCGGTGTCGAGGACCGTGAACCGCAGCTCGGTCCCTGCCGGGACGGCAGCCTTGCCGACTGCCGGACGGGCGGTGAGAGGCAGTCCGCCGGGCGCCGCTCTGGCGAGAGCCGACCCGTTCAGCTCGATGGTCGCGGAGCCTTTCTTCGGCCAGGCGGAACGCTGCTCCCGCAGCGCCCGCGCGGCCTGCCCGGCGTTGGCCTTCTTGTCCTGGGCAACCTGGTCCCTGGCCTTCTTCGCGCCCAGCCCATCGACCTTCTTGACCTTGCTGACCCGCTGGTCGGGCAGTTCGGGTCGGCCGAGACCGCCGTCCGCCGCCTGCGCCATCGGAGCCAGCCCGACCGGGACGGCCATCGACAGCGACACCACAGTGACCAGCGTACGGACGCGATGTCTTCGTACCCCGTCACAAACGGATCTCGCCATGCTCAACGATTTTGCTCTAACTGTACGCCAGGACATATCTGTCCTTCCCCACCTGCGTAGTTGAGGGGCCGGGTCACCCGACGGGGCCGGCAATGTGGCTTTGAGTGACTGTGAGCGAAGGACGGGCCGCAGTGATGACCACGGCCCGCCCTGTCCTTGCTCAGTCCCCGATATAGGTGTCGATCTGGTCCGAGCTGGCGACTGCGCCGGCGAAGAGACGCACCTCACCTATCCGCGCCGGCAAATAGTGGCCCCAGGCCGAGTTCGCGTAGCCCTTGCCGACGGCGAAGGTGCCCGAGCCGATGGCCGCGGTGAACTCCTTCGCGTCACCGTTCTGGTTGTGGCCCATGTAGAGGCTGATGGTCCCGGCCACCGAATCGTAGGCGCCGGTCAACCGCACCGGGCTGTCGAGAGCGGCAACCTCGTCTGAGACCACAGAACTGAACGTGCCGGCCGCGTTGAGGCTGCCGAAGTGCCATATCCCGACCGGGACCGTGCGCTCTTCGAGGGTGATGTCGTCGAGCACGGTGTCCTTGCCCGTCAGCTCGTACCAGAACCCCCAGGACAGTCCGTCGGTGCCCTGCTGGCTGAGCACACCACCGGAGTATCCGATGGCCTTCGTCGCCAGCTTCGCGCCGTCCAGCGCCACGGTTGTCGTCACGGTGAACGCTCCGGCGCCGTCCACCAGCGGACCATTGACCGTCGCGGCGTCGTCGACACCGTCCAAAACGATGTCCCCGTCACTGAGAGCGGCCCCGCCCTGCAGCGTCAGGCTCTTGCCATAGCCCGATGTGGTGTCCGCGATCGTGGTGCCGCTGCCCTGCGCGGGCTGCCAATCACCGACGAGCTCAAGGCCCGCGTAGCTCTCGGACGTCAGAAGCTTCGACTCGTCGCCCACTTCCTTGGGCGTCAGAGCGCGCTGCCACACGGTCACTTCATCGATGGAGCCCTTGAAATAGTCCACGTAGCTGTCGGCGTACATCAGCCGCCCAAACTCCGTGTTGCCCTCTGTTGCCCAGGGAGTACCGGCATCGACCGACGCCACCTGCTTGCCGTTCACATACAGATAGGCCTTCTTGGCTGTCGAGTCGTACACACCCGCCACATGCGTCCAGACCCCCTTGGGCGAGGAGACCGGCGATGCGGCCTCCCGCGCCCAGGTGCCTTCCGTGGAGAACACCCGCAGGCTCCACTTGCCGCCGTAGGAGATGACGAACGGGCTGTACTTCTGGGTCCACGGACTGGCCGTGGACGGAGTCTGGCTGAGGACCGACACCGTCTTCGTCGAGGACGGATCCACCCATACCCAGGCCGAGACCGTGTACGAGGACCTGGTCTCCAGCACCGGCCCCGTCGTGGACGCATAGCCGGCAGTGCCGTCCAGCGCCATCCCCGTGTCGGCGACCGGGGTGGCCAGCGGCACCCCTGCTGCGTCGTTCGTGATCAGACCGCGGCGGCCGCGGTCGTCGCGTACCGCTCCGGTGCCGAGTGTCGCGGGGTGCCGGATCGATCCCGCCGTGGCCGAGTCGGCCGCCACACCACTGGCCTCGTCGAAGTGGTACTTGGCCACCGGGCCCGAGCCCGCGGCGACGAGGAAGTCCACCGCGCTCCATGCCCCGTAGCGGCCGACATTGTCCAGGGCGCGCACGAACAGCGTATAGGTGCCGGAGGCAACGGGAGTGATGGATACCGACGGGGCTGAGCCGCTTGCCGTGGGCCAGGTGTTCCAGGACGACAGCGTGTACTGGTAGGACACGTTGTTGGTGTCGCCCGTGGCTGGGGCGAACGACCAGGTCCCCTTCACGCCAGGACCGCCGGCCGCCGCACACGCATTGGTGGTGCAGAGACTGTACGGGCTGCCGAATTTGATCGTCGGTGCCTTCGGTGCGGTCGGGTCGACCTTGAAGAAGCACCAGCCCGTCGACGAAGCGTTCGAAGGACCGGCGAGATAGTTGGTGTCATCGTCGTAGTACGAGCGCACCCAGGACCGGTAGCGGTAGAGCTTGCCCTCGGTCAGCGTCGACCAGGAGATCGACTGTTTCGCCCCGTCCCTGGCGAAGCCGGTGGAAGGCCGCACATCTCCGTTGCCGGCTGTTGTGTCGGCCCAAGTACCGTCGGTGTTCTTCTGGTTGAGGTCGAAGACGACCCGGAGCTGTGCCTCGCTCTCACCACCCGACTTGGTCTGCGCGGTCGCGGTCAACGTCGGTGTCGGGTCGGAGACGATCGCCGGGTTCGACTCCGTCCTGGCGCACACCGTTCCCGTACCGGTCACCAACCCGACCGAGGTGGGGGTGTCGGGCAGACCGACGAACTTCACGGCCAGCACGGCATCGTTACGGAACCGCTTCCACGCGGCGGTGTCCGACTCGTTGTGGGCCCGGATCTCCAGCGTCAAACGGGAGAACTTGCCTGCGGCGAAGCTCTTCACCGTCGGCGTGAGGTTCTCGTTCGTCTCCTCCGGGTTGTCGTTGAACTCGATCGGGGCGTCCGGAGAGTCCGGATCGCACAGCGAGCCGCGGCCTGCCGAGACATTGCGGTCACCCATCCAGTCCAGCTCCGAAGGGCGCGAAGACCAGGTGGTGGATGACGAGATGTTGTTCGTCCGTACGAGGTCGACCACGCGCGGGTCGCATTGGAACGCCCAGGGCTCGGTAACCCGAAACGTGGCGTCCAGTACGTGCTTGCCCTTCAGACTGGCCGGCGAGAACTCGAAGTAGAGCCGCTGCGTGTAGCCCGGCCCGCAGTAGTACCCGTTCCAGGTACCGCAGCGGCCGGCCCCCTTACCCAGATCGTCGTCGCCGTTGCCCCAGCCATAGGACTCGTAGCCGTCGCTGCGCAGGAGCGTGCGCTCCGACTCACCCCAGGTCACGATCGGGTCAATAAAGAGGGGGAAGTCCGATGCCTCGGTGCTGGAGAGCAGGGTGGCGTCCGGCACCACCGAGAGCGTGTCCTTGGACACCTGCACGTCCATCCGGGCGACCTTGTCGCCCTGGCCGGGCTCCAGACCGGACCCCGAGGGGGCTGCCTCCGCGGGGTCCGCCAGTGTCGCCGACTCTGCGGAGGTCGCAGACTTCTCGGTGGTGAGGTGCTCGGCCTCGGCCGCGCGGCCCGCCGAGTTCCACATCTGTGCGGTGGGTGCACGGAAGACGGTCTGTCCGGCCTCGTCGACCGCTGCAAGAGCTCCGGTGGGGGTCTTGCGGACCGTCAGCCCGGTGCTGTGCATGCCGAACGTAAGCTTCTTCAGCTCCTTGTTCGCGGCTGCCTGGGGCGTCTTGACGACCAGGACGTGCTGGAAGCCCTCGACGGTCGCCGTCACTGTGAGGTCCACATCTGGCAGCACTTCGCGATACAGCGCGCTCGAACCGTTCAGTTCGGGATCGGGCAGTTTCCCTGGCCAGTCCAGCGCGAGCGATCTGCCACGCTCGGTGATGGAGACCAGCGGGTCGTTGCTGCCGCCGGCGGAGAAGTCGATCTGTACCGCGGCGGCCTTCGGGCCGACAGAGCCGTCCTCGCGTCGCTCCAGGGTCGCGTCCGGCTGCTGCCAACCCCCGCCCGGCTTCGCCACCCTCACCGGAATCGACGACTCCTCCAGGGTGAAGGAGTACCCGTCGGGATTGGCGAAGACCGTCGTACGTTCCGAACGCTCGCTGATCACCTCTACCCGCTGGCCGGACTCCTCCGCCTCGGCCAGCGCTCGCTGCCCTTCGGAGAGGCCAGGACTCGGTTCGTCCGCAACCGCCTGTGCACTCATCGCGGGCAGCACGGTCATAACGGCTGTCGCGGTGACGGCAGCCACCAGACTGCGTATCGACCCCATACCCGCGTGTCTGACGCGATGCCTACGTCTCAACTTCCCACCCCCGTGTCACTTAGTGATCACTCAGCGATCACTTATGGACGTTGCCTACACAGGAGTGAAGGTTGTTACACGGGATGAACCTACACGTGATGAAAGTGTGACCGGATAAGCATCAGCAAGCCTGCCAAATGGGGCTGTTGGGGTCTCTCACCGCTTCGGTCTCCGCTGGAGACCCGGAAGCATCAGGCGTCCACCCTCCAAGTAGTGCTCCCCGCCGAGCTGACCGCGCAAGGTCTCCAACGAGCCTTTCCGATCTATCCCTGCGCGAGTGGAGATCGTTTCTGGACGATCGCGAAAAGCGCGTGGAACGAGTCGGTAAAGCGAAGGCAGGCGGCCTTGTTCTTCAGATAGCCGACGGCGTCGTCAATGCCCTTGCGCGTGCCGAGCCTGAGCCCGGCTGCATCGGTGGCGGTGCCGATCGAGGCCGCAGCCTGCTCGGCGCCTCCGGCCAGGATGGTGCGAGCGTGGCCAACGGCCCCACGCCTCAACCGCAAGGTCGCCGGCCGGGTGCAGGCAGTGCGCAACGCTCCCCAGGTATTCGAGCACTGGATGATGTCGATGACGATACGCACGGTGACGTTCCGGCGTCCGGCCTCGGCTCGGATCAGGTCGAGCCAGGCGGATGAGCTCGACCGGGCCGGCAACAGCTCGGGCCGCGTCTGCCGCCTGCGTTCCTCGACCTCGGGATCAAACTCCGGTTCCGGCAGTACGCCGCCAAGCAGCTCTGTGAGCTCGGACGACATGTCGGCGGGGAGCTGCGGGGAAGGAAGGAGAGCTGTGGGCGTGGCCAGGTAGACCGGGTCTGCCGAGCCCTGCTCGCGGCTGATCGCCCTCAGACGTTCGAGGGCGTCGAGGACATGGCGCAGGTCAGCGTCCGCGGCCAGCCCCGGCGCACGGCGGCGTCGGCCCTGCCGAAGTCGAAGCGGGCGCGGTAGCTCAACTACACCAAGTCGCGCAGCCGCAGCCAGGACATGGGGTACGGCTGGCGTGACGGACCGGTCGCCCTGCACGACCGGTCCGTGCACGCGCTGGCGTGGGCGGACCGGGCGCTGGCCGACAACCTGGTCGACACGGCCCGGAACGGGCACGCACAGAGCGACCTCGAAGCGCTGACGCGGCCTCGCGCTTCGCATGGGAGTACGGCTTCAAGGGGTCGCCGACACCGCTGTCGACCTGTACCGGCGCGACATGATGCCACTGATCGCCTTCACGGGGGCGACCAGCCGGACTACGGAGGGCCGCATGCCCCGGGGCAAGGCTGAGCACTACCGTGATCGCGCCTTGGAGTTTGGCGAGTAGCCGTCGAGCGCGACCTGTAGGAAAAGTTCCATGCTCATTCATGCCCGACTCACCTGCGCCGTCAGCAGCCTGCCCTCGATACCCGCATCCAGCTCGTAGGCGCTGTCGGGACAGCGCAGTACGGGTAACCGGCGGCAGTCGGGATCCGGTGCGCCGTCCGGCACCACAAGCACAACCCGCACCCAGCGCGTCGTTCGAGGTCCACGCCCAAGCCCTCGTCCTCGACTTGGGCGTGCTCGGGGAAGGACAAGCAGCGGCCGGTTCGAGACGTGCGACACCTCCTCGCCGTACGGAAGCAAGGGCAACGGACCATCCACACCGCCGAACTCCACGGCGGCGTAGCCGCCGTACACACTCCAGGTGACGCCGCGCCGCCCGTCCTCGAAAACCCGTGGCTACCCGGTGCGGCCCGCCGCGTCCACGGAGTCCAGCCGCCGATGGAGCGTTCCTGCCATCACGGCAGCCCGGCACACCTCGCTCTCCGCCGTGCGCGCCAGCCCTCGGCGGGTGCCCCGCCAGCCAGCACCGATGCGGTCCAGCTACACGTGGCAAGCAGGAAGTCCAGCTCGATGTCCCGCGTTCGGCCCGGGTCCTGGCGATGATTGACGTGACTGCAAGGCAATAGCCGAACGGGGCAACGGTGAGATCTGTCTGGACCAGACAGTCCCGACGACGCCTATCGTCCCATCGAAGACCTGTGGATTTCACCCATCGACCCAGGGGCAGCGAAAGTCTCCTGATGGGGTGTCACGCACGGCTGTCCACCGGTTGTCCACCGGAACCCTTTACGCAAGCATGATCCATCCTCTAAGAGCAAGTAAAGGACCAGGTCAGAGCGCTAGATCGCCGATCTCGTCACAGAAACCAAACCGCCGACCTACGCATTGCGATGCACAGACAGACAGCGCCCGATTTGCCGAGATTCCAAGGTCAACGAAAACAAGAAACCCCAGGTCACGGCGAGTGAGTCCTGAGGCTTCTACAGAGCCGCCTTCGGGATTCGAACCCGAGACCTACGCATTACGAGACCATGAGTGATCGTGTTGCGTGGTGCTTCGTCGTGCTGGGTGGTGACGTTTTACCTGATCAGACTACGTGCGACTGGTTAACCTGTGCTACCCCGTGATGCACGGTCCAAAGGCGTCTGTCCACCGGCTGTCCACCGGTAGGGCTGCCACTGGGCCGCCCGGGAGCCTGCCGCCGACCTGCCAGCGAGGCTGGCGACGAGTCGGCTAGGCCAACAAAGGTCACTGTGGGACCTCCACAACCATCCATTCTGCGAACCCCCAGCCGGAGCTGCCCCACCGGCTAGCACACCACAACGCAGAGGCTAGCTGTCGATCGACGGGGCGAGGCGTTGCAGGCCCCTGAGCTCCCGTCGGACTCTCGACCCTTCGACGAGGAGGGCGCCCTCTCGGGCGGCACGGGTGCCGCGACTCGCGGTACTACAATCTGAATTTACGGCCTTTCGTCTGGTTGGCACGTTCCTGCTCTCTTCGTGAGTAGTCACTGTCTGCGTGGCGTTCGAGCAGTCGCTCAGTGGCTGCGGCCTGAAGTGCGTCGACGAGGGGCGGCACGGTGAAGGTACGACGGTTGACCTTGCAGAACTTCCGTGGTGTGCGCGCGGGCACGGTGTACCTGACGGATCACTCTCTGCTGGTGGGGTCGAACAGCGTCGGCAAATCAACGGTATGCGAAGCGCTGGAACTGGTCTTGGGGCCTGAGCGGATGTTTCGCCGTCCGGTCGTCGACGAGCACGACTTCTACGGATCTCGTTACCAGGAGACGGACGGCGACCTACCGGAGATCCGGCTGGAGGCGGTCTTGACGGACCTGTCGTCGGCCGCCGAGCGGCGCTTCGCCAGTCACATTCGGCGCTGGTCCGAGGAGCACCATGATTTCGCTGACCTGGTTGAGGGTGGGGTGGCTGATCCCGATGCCGGCGAGTGGTGCTTGCCGGTCGTCTTCCTTGGCCGCTTCGACCCGCAGGAGGACGACTTCTTCGGCGCCACGTTCTTCGCACATCCCGAGTCGGTCAGCGACGACTTCACCGAGGAGACGTCCGAGCTGGGTTCGGGGCTGCGGCCCTTCACGCGGGAGGACAAGCGGCATTGCGGGTTCCTGTATCTGCGACCCAACCGGACCGGTAACCGGGCACTGACGTTCCAGCGGGGCTCGCTGCTGGACACCATTGTGCGGCTGGAGGCGGAGCGGGCTGGCCCCCTGTGGGAGAAGGCCCTAGCCGATGTCGCGGCGGTCGCCCTCGCCAGCGACGATTCTGGCTTCGCCAAGATTCGCAGTGAGGTACGCCAGCGGGTGGAGCGCTTCGTCAGCCTGGCTGGCGACTCCGATCCGGTGGACGTGAGGGTGTCCGAACTCACCCGGGAGCACCTCCGGGAGGTTCTGCGCCTGTTCATCGCCACCCAGCCGGGTGAGCATCCTGTGCCCTTCAACCGGTTGAGTACGGGCTCGTTGAACCTACTCGTGTTTGCCCTGCTGATGTATATCGCCGAGCTCAAGGGCGATCACTCGGTGATCTTCGCGATGGAGGAGCCGGAGATCGCGCTCCCGCCGCATGCACAGCGTCGGCTGATCGACTTCGCCGTACGGCATATGGGCCAGACGATCGTCACCTCGCACTCGCCCTATGTCATCGAGAGGTTCGAGCCCGACCACATCGTGGTCCTTGACCGGGACATAGCAGGCGCGTTGACCAGTTCTGCTGTCATCCTGCCAGAAGACTTCAAGACCAAGCAGTACCGGGCACGCCAGCGGCAGTTCGCCGAGGCGGTTCTCGCCCGTGCCGTGCTGGTCGTGGAAGGGGCGACCGAGGCCGACGTGATGCCGGCGGTCGCTGACGTACTGGAGCAAGACCTCTCAGTGGACTATCAGCATCCCGACCTCGCCGGTGTGACCTTCTTCGACGCCGAGGGCGACAGTTCTGTGCCGAAGTACGCCCCGGTCTTCAAGGCCATGGGTAAACCCGTCTACGGCATCCACGACGACCCCGTGCGGCCTTTCACGAGCGACGTTGCGGCCAAGACCGCCGACTTCACTCGTTACAAGGTCATCCCTTACGGCGGAATCGAGGACCTGCTCACCCAGGAGATTGCGCCCGCTGTCCTGCTCCGCTTCCTGGCCTCCGTCGCCCAGCGCCCGGACTACCCGACCAAGTGCGGCACCCTGCGCGATGACATGGACGATCAGGCTGTGCGCAAACTGGCCTGGGATGTCCTCAAAGGCCGCAAGGGCGACGGCTACGGAGCCCTTCTCATCGCCACGTGCACGAGCAGGGCCGAACTTCCTGATTCTCTTGCGGAGTTCCTGCTCCAGATCGACCGCGACCTGCGTCCTCCGACGGACGACTCGGCCGCCGGAACTTCCACGGACGCCGACGGGGTCGGCGATGAGCCCGATGGAGATTGACGGGCCCCGGCAAGCGATCCTGGACAGCACTGGGCACGTCCTGATCGAGGGAGGGCCCGGCTGCGGTAAGACCACCATCGCCCTGCTCAAGGCCCGCCAGGCTCTGGGCAGTCTCGAAGACGAGCAGCGGGTGCTCTTCTTGAGCTTCTCCCGAGCTGCTGTACGACAGATCACCGACCGAATGGGCGGGCTACTCAACCGTGCCTCAAGCAGCAAACTGCAGGTGCGGACATTTCACTCCTTCTTCATGGACATCGTCCGCAGCCACAGTCGGCTCCTGACTGGGAAGCCCGCGACGTTCATCGCTCCCGACCATGAACACCAGTTGCGCGCCGACTTCGGCGGAAGCAAGGAGGACTGGCTCAAGGAATGCCAGCGGATGGCCACCGCCGAGGGCCGCTACGTCTTCGACCTTCTGGCCGAGACCGCCGCGACGCTCTTGGAATCAAGCTCCGTGTTGCGCGCCCTGTACAGCAGCATCTACCCACTCGTCATCGTGGACGAGTTCCAGGACACCAACATCGATCAGTGGCGTGCCGTCAGGGCGCTCTCTGCGGAATCCACCGTGATCTGCCTGGCCGATCCAGACCAGCGCATCTTCGGGCACATCCCCGGCGTCGATGAGGAGCGGATCGCGCATGCGGTCGCCCACCTCGCCCCCACCACCTTCGACCTATCCGAGGACAATTACCGCAGCCCCGAAGGGGGCCTGCTCAGCTACGCCAATGCCGTGTTGCGCAACACTGCCCATCCGCTGCCGAGCAGTGTCAGGAACGTCACCTACGCGGCCCGCTCTTGGGGAGCCGACTCTGTCGAGGTTCGCACCCATTACGCGATCGTCGCCCTGCGCCAGTATCTGGAGGCCGAGCTGCAGCGCGTGCCCACCCTGGCGGTCTTGTCCACCACCAACGCACTCGTCGGCCGCATCTCCGAGGCGATCTCCACGCAGAGCGTGACCGCTCGGGGCACGCTACTGCCGCCGGTCGAGCACGACCTGCATTGGGATCCGGAGTTGGCCGCTGCAGCTGGCTTCGTCGTTGCGTCGCTGCTGGAATGGCCCGCCCTGGCCCGCCAGGAGGCTCTGCCGAAGACGCTGCGGGCGATGGTCGACTTCTACCGCCGCAAGCTGGCTGGCGGGACGGTCGGTGCGCGCAACAAGATTCAGGTCATCGAGAACGCCATCACCGCGTTCAACGCGGACACCAAGATCAAGTCTAAGTCGCTGAAGATCCTCATCAGTGCCTGGGAGGCGGGCCTTACTCTCACAGGCCTACCCGTGGCCGACTGGCAGATTGCCCGGGGGCTTGTGCGCGGCTCGGCCGAACTCGATGAGCTGTTCAAGCAGGTACGTCTGCTCCGGCTGTTCCAAGCCACGGACACGCTGGCGCTGGCGTTGACTGAAGCGTGGAACGGCACCAATGCCTACACCGAGGCTGCCTCAGCGGTGCGCCGTGTCCTGGCCACCGATTCGCTTTCCGTCGCGGAACAGCAGACCGCGCCTGTCAGCCTGATGAGCATGCACCGCTCCAAGGGGAAGGAGTTCGACGGGGTTGTGATCGTCGAAGGAGCTTTCAACAGCCGTCTCCTCGACAATGACTGGGACGAGGAGCGCATCCGTGGCAACCGACGCCTCCTGCGGGTTGCCATCACAAGAGCGCGACACATGGCGGTCTTCGTCCGCCCGGACGATGGCGTGCCGCTGACGCCATAACACCAGGTGCGCGATCCGTGCTTGCACTGCGACCGCAGGCCGATGGCAGCCGCGATTTCCGCCAAGGAGACGGGGATGGAGTCGATGCTCGGCATCCGCTTCCTGGCGTCGGAGATCGGCGGCTTCGGCGTGGAAGCCCCAGGGCCAGCGGGCCAGGTCATGCCGGAAGCGCATCAGAGGCCCCGCTCTTATGAGGAGCGGCGCCTCCACAGACCGCTGTTCCCCGGCCTCTACTGCTCGGATGCCTGGCCGTCAGAACCTGGCTCGGCGGCGGCCGGTACTGCGGGTGGTCGAGGTCCATCTGCCTGGCGGCGTGCAAGGGCACGGGGAAGCGGGCCCGGTCGGACCAGAAGAGGGTCTGGTGGCAGAGTTTTGCGGTGGCCACGGCAAGCGCTTCCGCCGAGACACCCTCGGCGCAGGCCAGCGGGTAGATCTCGGTCGCGGTCATGGAGTACCAGTTCTGGGGCATCTCGCCCTTGCGGTTCACCTCGACGCAACCTGGCCGCTCACCTCGCCAGCCGGAGCAGGAATAGCGATGGCCGCTTCCTCGTCTACCTCGCGCCCCTCAGCGTACTGGTCGAGAAGACTCTCCAAACGGGATACGACTAATTCCCACTCATCAAGCACGACAGAAGAGGCATTCAAAAGACCTGAGCGACCATGCAAAATGTCTGATGACTTCTTGTAAATATGACGAGACAGCCTGATGACGCCAAGGACTTCTCCGTACCTATCCTGCCCCACAAGGCCGAGCACAAAGGCTAGCTGAGCGTCCGCTCCGTTTGAGATAGTCGGAGTTCGATCCGGCTTGCACACCAGCTTATAGGCATCGAAAGAAACCCTCTCGATTCGCAGCCTCAACTCCAGAACCTTGATTCTGCGCAACGAGAGGTCGGCCACATCCATTCAGAAATCCCACTCCCCCAGCGTCGAACACGCATCAAGGCCCGCCCTGATCTCCCATTTCAGATCTGCTTTCGCTTCCTCATTCCCATGCACAGCACCGTTCCACTTGTCAACGTGATGCCCGCATGCCTGCCTGGCCTTATCCACAGGGTGAGGAAGATCGGGACCCAAAGAGATAATCTGCTTAGCCGCATCGAGTCGCTTGACGGTCTTCATTGCTTCATCCAGAAGACCCAGCGACCTAGCCACATTCTCTCCCGCCCAGAGCGAATACCGGACAACGCACTGCCTCAGCGCGTCATCCAATGCCTGCCGCAGCAATCCTCGAATGATCTGCACCTCGCTAAGGTATCCAGTAGAAGACACCTTGGGCGAGAACTGCCATACCGACTCGGCATCTTTGATGAGGACTCGCCAAAGTTCGTCGGTCTTCTCGACGGAGATCTCCCCCCGGATCCCATCACGACTCACGGCCCACGCATCACGTACCTGACTCCGTGCCAAAAGGTGCTCTTTCAAGCGTTCATCGTGAGTTAGAACGATGACACGCCTGACCTTAGCCAGGTCGGAAATCACGGCCGCAAGCCTGTCGACTCTAATTTCATCGAACGAATGGACTGGATCATCGAGGATCAGGAAATTGAACGGCCCAGCACCAGCTGTTGCAAAGAGCGGGGCGAGCAGGAAGGCATTCCTCTGTCCTGCACTCAGCATGGCAAGTTCCAGCTTGTTTCCGTCGGCTCCCTGTACTGAAATCTCAGCCCGTTTCCGCTTAAGGCTTACCGACTCTAGGACGATGCCGGCATCCTTCAGGAGTCGCTCCACCTGCACGCCGGCCTTACCTTCGAAACGAACAGTACGCCCGGTACGCAGGCGGTCCTCAAGTTCACCGATACACTTGCGCGTCGCCTCCCAGAGGGGAGCGGACTCGGCTTCCTCGTGCTCCTGCTCCCAGGACGCGATGTACAGTTCTAGCGTCGCCCTACGGCCCCGTCGCCACTGAGCTGAAATATCACTCAGCTCGATTGCCTTACTCAAAATCCCCTTCCAGGCTTCCCCCGACAGTGCCTCACGAATGCTTAGGAATTCTTTTACAACAGGGGCGACAGGCTGCTCACCATACCCCTCGAACGCTGCCAGCAGAGCCGCGTAATCAGATCGAAAACTCTTGAGCAGAGCTTCGTCGAACTCCTCTAGTCCTGAGACGATATCGAGAACGGTCGGGATGACCTCAATGGCTCCCCGAAGTGTCTTCAGCGAGGCGTTTGCCGCATTCCTTCTTGGGGCAGTCTCGACAACATTTGCGAGGTTGTCAGCCAAGCGCTGCACCCAATCGGATACCTCACTGTCACATACCGGGCAGATATGTCCGATGTTGGCAACCTGCTCGACCTCCGAATGGAGAGAAGCCAGATGAACTGCCAAACGATGGTGGACCGTAGGCACGTCCCCCAACACCAGCTCCAGAGCACGATCAACATCACGCAGCGAAGTTGTCAGTCTTTCGATTCCAGCCGCCGTAACTTCAGGTAGCGTTGCTCCGACTTCGGTGAGGCCATTCTCAGTCAACCAGACCCGCACATCACGCATATCTTCATTCCAGGCAACATCCGGAAGATGATGCTGTGGTTCGAGGCCCAGGAAGTGGGCGTCTACCTTGGCTACCCTCTCTTTAGCGCTTTTGAGTGCGGCTGCGAGACGTTTACGACTAGCGGATGCGGAGGAACTGATCTCCTCAACACGACGTTCCAGGTGATCGAAGCAGCCACCGAGCGCGAGCAGGTTTTCGATATACCTCTGCAGATCTTCGTGCTGCTGTACACGCCTCTCTACATCGGCATACGAAAATACCGGCGGGTGAGATTCCACGGCATAACGCCATGGAGTTTCCGAAATCTCGAATCTCTCAGTCGCCCCGCTCGGAAGCTCACGGAGAGAATCGAAGTTGCCAACCTGGCCATCCTTGCCGATTTGAGCTGTGAGCCGAAGAGACTCGTCGCCTCGCGTCAACCTGACTTCAACCGTTGCTACTTCCGCATCGCGAGCACAGTTCACTTTCTCCCACAACGGACTCTTCCCGCTTTTCGCGGTCGCTGGAGTAACTGCCGCCCACCAGTCGGATCGCCCTGAGAGCGCCGTGCGAATTCCATCCGAGATACTCGACTTGCCGGATCCGTTGGGCCCGTGAACGATGGTCACACCCGGCGTCGGGTCAAACTGAAAGGAAAATGGAACGGTGGCGCCCTGAAACCCCTCGATCTTCAGCGAAACTAGGTCCCACGAAAGACCGCTCGCAGGATCCCATGCATCGGTTCTCCCTGTTCCTCTGATTCCCTCGATCAGAGTGATTAGGTTTCCCCAAGCCTTCCTCTTCTGAGGGCTGTTCGCACGAGCCAGTACGATCTTGCTCTCCTCAGCAAGGTCCAAGTACGTAAGAAGACTCAGTTCGCTGGGGCTGGCCGAGGATCGGGCGCCATCGCCATCAGAGGCCGAACTGGTAGCCATGTGACGATGAGGATCCACCGATGCTCCCTGTGCAGAACGCTCCTTGTGATTCGTGATGCTACCCAGGTAACTACGGCTGGTGCATGAGGTTTTGCCCGATCCACGTGACCTGCGCGAAATCGCCCTGCGTACGGAGCTGGGGCACTCATCCTTCCGGCCGGAATAGTGCGGTACCGCTATCGATTGACCTCCTGTAGTGATCGCAGGAGGGGGACGCTGGTGACCGACCTGAAGCTGTTCCAGCTGGATGCCGATGGCCGGGACATCGAGCTGCGGGGTTCGACGGTAGCGCTGGAGGTGGAGCTTCAGCGTCGGATCGAGGCGGGGATGGAGGCGATGCTCGGCATCCGCTTCCTGGCGTCCGAGTACCCGACAGGGCCCTGGCACCGCGGCCGGATCGACACGCTCGGGCTCGACGAGAACAACACGCCCGTCGTGATCGAATACAAAAAAGGCGCCGATAGCGGGGTCATGTCGCAGGCCGTCTCTTACCTGTCGTGGCTGTGCTCCGCACGGCACGAGTTCGAGGCCCTGGTCAAGGAGAAGCTGGGTGCCGAGGCCGCCGAGGCGATCGACTGGCGGAACCCGCGGATGGTCTGTATCGCGGCCAGCTTCTCGCACCACGACCGGGTCGCGGTGCACCGTCTGCACGAGCGGATCGACCTGGTGCGCTATCGCGTCTTCGACGGCGGGCTGCTGAGCCTGTTGCTGATCGAGTCCGCCCCTGGGTCTGCGAGCCCGGCTCCGGCTCGGCGGCAAAGCCGGGAGCGGGAGGTGGCGGCTGGTCCCGCCGGCGGTGACGGGAAGCCGTCGGTCCAGGCGACCTTGAACGCGGCTCCCGCTTGCCTACGGGACCTGTATGGCGAGCTGGACGAGGCCCTCACCGCGTGGGGCGAGGTGGAGGTGGCGCCGCTGCTGCACTACATCGCCTACCGGCGGATGGTGAACCTCGCCTCGGTGATCTTCCGCCCGAAGCACAAGGCGATCCTGGTCTATCTCAAGGTCGACCCGGACACGGTCGAGCTGGATGAGGGCTTCTCCCGCGACATGCGCGGCATCGGTCACCTCGGGACGGGCGACCTGGAGGTGCGGATCGCCTCTGCTGCCGACCTTGAGAAGGCGGGGCCTCTGATCCGTCGGGCGTTCGAGGCAGCCTGACGCAAGCGGACGGCGGCTGGAGCATCGGTGTCTCGATGCACCAGCCACCCTTCGGCGTCTGCGGTCCGTCGACCCCGGCCGGGTCGCCCTCATGCTCATGCCTCCGGCCCGGCCAGTACGAAGTCATCCTGGGTCAACTCCGCTCGAAGCCTTCGCTCAACCGGTGCATTCCAGTACCGCCCCCATAACGTGACCGTCTCCTCCAGCCGCACGGATGAGATGATCACGTTTGCCTGTGCGTGATCGGCTCAGAGGGAGGGAGCACAAGGGTGCTCAAGGACTCGTCGTTGCGGGGCTACTTACTGGAAGAGTCGCTGGCCTGGCTGCTGCGCTTCAGCGGCTACCGCCTTCTCGTCCACGAAGATCAGGATCCGGTCGAGTTGGTGACGGAGGGCCAGACTCTCCGGGTTCGAGGGCGGGGCGCGTTCCACCAGGTCGACGTTCTCGGGGAGTTCGCCTTCACCCCGGCGTTCTCCATGCCGGTGCGGCTGTTTCTGGAAGCTAAGTACTACCAGACACGCTGCGAGTTGGAGGTCGTCCGGAACGCCCACGGTGTCGTGCACGACGTGAACGAGAACTTCATGACAGGCGCCGGGACGCGGCCCCGGCAGCGGTACAAGTACTCATACGCGTTGTTCTCGGCGAGCGGGTTCACCCCTGATGCCCAAAAGTACGCGCTCGCCCACCAGATCTCTCTCGTGGACCTGTCGGGTGCCTCCTTCGCCTGGCTGCTTGGCCACATCGGTGCTACGGCGACGAGTCTGTGCGCGGCACAGCAGCATCTGCCGAAGTCGGCCCCCTTTCCGCTGAACTGGATGCGTGCGGAGCTGCGGAAGGCGCTGGCGACGTCCCCTCTGGACCTGCTGCCGTCGGTCTCCATCCCCGAAGGGAAGTTCAAGCAGGCGGCCGGCACCGTGGTTGAGGAGTTCGCCACTGTGCTGCGGCAGCACAGCGACGCGGAGCTGCTGCTCGGTTTCCCTGCCGCGCCATTCATCCTGCCGCTCGCCGCCAATGATCACCGAGGGTTCCTGGAGTACGCGGAGGCGAAGCCCGACCATACGGTGCGGATCAAGCGACGGGGCATGGGGGCCGCGGCGGAGTGGACGTTGTCACCCGCGGACGCGGTCGGCGCCTATGAGTTGGCCTTCAAGCTCCCGGAGCACATCGAGGAGTGGATCAGCGGCATCGGAGAGAAGGAGCGCCGGCGCACCGCGGAGGTCAAGGAGCAGTTCCTGTCGGCGATCACGCTCTACCGCATGAACGGCACCGGCGTACGTGCCTACCAGCTGCGCTATGAGGCGAGTTCCCTGTCCCGGGCCGGAGCCCCGTAGGCAATTCCGGCCCGGGAGTGCCGTACGGCGCGTCAGATCGGCAGGTACGGACTGGGTTTGTCGTGCCAGCTGATGTTCAGGGCGTCGCGGGCTCGGGTCGTGGCGACGAACAGCAGGGAGCGGGCCTTGCGCTGCTCGCGTTCATAGCGGGGCGGGTCTTCGGTGCGATAGCGCTCGATGACGCTGCTGCGCGGGATGATGCCGTCGCTGGCGCCGACGATGGCAAGCCGTTGGTATTCGAGTCCCTTGAAGCGGTGCATGGTGCCGACGTGGACTTCGCCGTCGCCCTTGGGGCCGTCCTTGGTGAGTTCGGCGCAGGTGATGCCCGCCTTGGTGGCCAGGTAATACATGGTCTGGCTGACCATGTCGCGGTCGGCCACGCACACGGCGATGCGGCCGCTGGGGTCGAGGGAGGCGCCCTTGTCGTCAGTGGACAGTTCTTCGCGCCACGTGCTCAGGGTGGTGGCGAGTCCGGCGAGTTCGTCGTCCCAGGTGTCGTACCGGTTGAAGTCGGGCTTGGGACCGTGGAGGACGGAACGGTATCCGGCGAGCGTGTCGGTTCCGTCGTCGAGGTCGTCGTAAGTGACCTTCTCGTTCTTGCTCTTGGGGTCGACGACGCGGAGGGCCTCGGCGAGGATCTCCTTCGTGGTGCGGTAGCTGAGGGTCAGCCGTGAGGCTCGGCCTCGGATGTGGATGCCGAGGGCGCCGAGAGCGACCTGGTGGTCGTAGATGCGCTGGTGGGTGTCGCCCGCGACGAACATGTCGTTGGGCTGTTCGGGGTCGGCCATGGCCCGCAGCATCTTCCAGTGTGCGGGACGCAGGTCCTGGGCCTCGTCGACGACGATGTGCCGGTAGCGGTAGCCGATGTAGCGCATGCCGGAGCTGTCGTCGCGGTGGATGAGGTCCTTGCCGCCGATCTCTTCCTTGTACTCGCGGCGTTTCCTGATCTTCGCGGCGCGCTCGATCTCGAAGCGGGCGGCGCGCTCGGCGGCCTGGCCCCAGGTTTCGACGCCGAGCTTGTCGAGGCGGGCGGTGAACTGCTCGATGAGCTTCCAGATGTGGTTGCGCTCGGGGCGGGTCAGCGCGCGGCCTCGGCCGGCGCGGCGTGCCTTGAAGTAGTCGGAGCGGGTGGGGACCGACTGGCCGAGGATGACCTGTTCCCACTCCTCCAGGAGGAACTCCGGCTCGAAGCGTCGGTCGTCGAGTTCGGCCAGGAGCTGGCGCATCTCGTTCAGGGCCACATGATCGTAGACCCGCTGCTTGCCGCGTCCAGGGGCGGTGTTCTCGCCTAGGACGCGCGCGGCGAGCTGGTCGATGTGGGCGATGTCGACGCGGGCAAGGAGGTCGGGTTCGATGAGGGAGGCGAGCCGCAGCCGCAGATCAGTGGTGAGGTTCTTGGTGAACGTGGTCAGCAGGATCGGCTTGTTGTGGCCGGGGGGCAGCTGTTCGGCGAGGTGCTTGACGCGGTGCAGGGCAACGATGGTCTTGCCGGTGCCGGGGCCGCCGGATACGCGGGCGGGACCCTTGTAGTGGCGGTGGACGATGCGTTCCTGCGTGGGGTGGAGGAAGACCTTCCACGCACGGAAGTCGCCCTCTTCAATGACGACGCGAACGGCGTCGTCGACCGTGGTGACCTTGGTGCGGGAGAGGGCGGTGGCGAAGTCGTCGGGATCGGGGCGCTGGTCGAGTTCGACCGGTCCGGTGATCTCCTTGCGAACGTCGTCGATGCCCATTCCGGCGGCGAGGCCGTACAGGATGTCCTTCGACAGCAGCGGGGCACCCTCAACGAGCTGGTCGAGTTCGGCGCTGATGGTCACCGTGAGCGCCAGCTCGATCAGCTGCTCGGCCACGCCGAGTTCGCGCAGTTGCTCGGCGTCGTACGCGGCCAGCAGCGGTGGCGCCGCCGACTCGGGCTCCGGCTCGGGAGCGGGCTTGGGTCCCTGCGCCTCCGGCTCGGACGGGGTGAGGGTGATGCCAGCCCGGCGGAGGGCGCTGTCGCCGACGACGGCGAGGTCGACGAACTCGATCTCGCCGGTGACGCGGTTGACGGCGACCTGAAGCTCTTCGTAGACGTCCTTGCGGTGACGGACGGCGATGACCAGCCAGCTCTCGGTGCCGTCCGCGTCGACTCCGGTCTGCGTGAGCAGGGCCCGGTAGTCCTGGGAGACACGGGCCGAGTGGATACGGGAGTCGCCCTTGAGTTTCTTCTTCCTCAGTCCCGGCAGGTCGGGCTTGTTCCGGAAGCTGTGGCAGAAGTCGTAGAACTGGGCCTTGACCGAGCGGTCGAGCTTGTACAGCTCCTGTTCGGCTTTGCGGTACAGGCTGAGCCGGGCCGTCATCGGGGAGTGCCTTCTTCCGTGTCGGGGAGCTGGTCGAGCAGTTCGTCGAGGTGGGCGAGCCATTCGGCGGCGGTGCGTGCTGTCCAGCCGTCCTCGACGTACGCGGCGTCGCGTCGCTGTGCCTCGTCGTCGTCCTCGCCCTGGTGGGCGGAGACTACGGCGATCTTGATGCCGTTGGTGTGCCAGGCGAAGTCGGCCGGCCAGCGGCTGCTACTGCCCAGTTCGTAGCCGAAGACAGGTGCCTTCTTGCCTCGATCGGCGAGAATCCCGGCGAGGCGGAGCAGGTCGGGCCACTCGTCGGCGTCTTCGCGCAGGATCTCCAGGATGTCCTCGTCCCAGACGGCGTCGCGGAGCGCCTGGGCAACGGCGGCTTCGACGGCCGAGTCGTGCCTGGGGTCCGGGTCGACGGGCTTGACCGCGGTCACGGGCGCCTCGGACACGACGGGTGCGGGGGCGCCGATCAGTGAGTCGAGTTCGCCGAGCCCGCCGCAGACCGCGAGGACCTCGATCTCGAAGTCCGCGGCCTTGCTGGTGGCAAGTTGGACGCCGTCACCGCCGGCCAGGGACAGGAACTGGGTGAGGTTGGTCCAGTACAGCCAGGACCGCCAGCGCTCCTTGTGC
Organism: Streptomyces sp. NBC_01390; assembly: GCF_045040105.1. Lineage (NCBI taxonomy): Bacteria > Bacillati > Actinomycetota > Actinomycetes > Kitasatosporales > Streptomycetaceae > Streptomyces > Streptomyces sp. NBC_01390. The sequence goes on from NZ_CP109551.1 coordinate 5,518,269, forward strand.
TCGTCCGTGTCCAGCACGGCTTCGGAGTCGTCGAGCACGGCGAGGGCTGTCCACTTCAGGGCCTCGGGGTCGGCAGCGTCCAGGGCGAACACGATCGGCAGCCCGGTCTCGTCCTGCGTGCGGAAGACGTGGACGGGGCCGATGCCGGCGGCATCCGCTACGACCGGCTTGTCGTGGCGCTCGGTGGCGGAGAAGGTGGCCAGTTGGCCGCGCAGGGCTGCCACCAGTTCGCTGCGGCGCCCGGTCGCGGTGACCGGGGCCGTGCCTGGCTGGGCCGTCAGTCCGGTGACCAGGGCGCGGGCCCGGCGGGCCCAGCGGTCGGCATCCGGATCGCGCAGGTAGGCGATCAGGGTATCGATGGGGTTGGCGAAGACGGCGGAGGCGAAGTGTGCGCGCTGCCCGCCGTACTGCTCGTAGGCGGTCTTGGCCTGTTCCTGAGCCGTGCCCCGGTACGGCGGCCACACGGGCTGTGTACGGGTGGGGCGCTTCTCGAAAAGATCGATGTCCGCCCAGGTGATCTGGAAGACGGTCTCTCCTTCGGCGCGCAGGAGAGTGCGCTTCGCCGCGTCGGTAGCGATCTGGTTGTGCTCGCGGCTCGCGTGGAAGCGGAAGCCTTCGAGGTAGACCTTGACGCTCTGGGCGGGTCCGTCGATGCGGGTGAAGGTGAAGTCGGTGACGGTGCCTCGGAGTTGCTGCTGCGCGGTCAGTCGCCAGTGCATGACGCCGGGGCCGTCGGTGAAGCGCAGATGCCCGCTCGCGTGGCCATCCTCGTCGAGGGAGGCGTCGTCGGTGACCTTTACCCAGTCGCGCAGGGCCGCCAGGAAGCGCGCCTCCAGGTCGGATTCGACCTGGGCGTCCAGGCCGACCAGTCCGGTGTGGTCGACCTCGCTCCATTCCCAGCCGTCCGAGCCGTCCTGCTTGAACAGCAGAGACTCCAGCATCGTCAGCGCGGCCTGGCGCGAGACGATGTCCTGGAACGGCTCCGGGGTGTAGCGGTGAAGGCAGCGGTGGCAAGCCCGGCGCTGTTCCTCGGCGCACGGGCACTCCTTGAGCATCTCGTATGCCTTGGCCAGGGTGTCGCGGAACGCGATCGGATCGGTGAGCCGGTCCAGGTAGCCGGTACCACCGGGCAGCGAGTCGAAGAGTACGAGGAACCAGCGGCGCTCTCCGCTCTCGTTGTCCGGCATGGAGGCGACGGTGGTGGCAAGGTGCTGCGGGTCGCCGCCGAAGTGCAGGTCCACTCCGAGGCGAAGTGCGGCCCTGAAGGAGTGCACCTTGGAATCGACGTCGGCGGTGGCGGCGGGGATGAGGACCCGCAGAGCTTCGGTCTCCAACTTGTGGGCGAGCAGGACCGGTTCCTGCCGGACGCCGTCCTTCTTTCCGCGCCGCAGCGGACACCAGGGACGGTGGTGCTTGAGTGCTCCGCTGCGGGCAGCGAGGGAGTCGAGCGCGTCGGTGTCGTGGTCGAAGACCGGCTGCCCGTCCGCGGTGGCCGCGCCGCAGGCCGTGCACACGTGGAACGGGTTCAGGCGCACCCGGTGGCCGGCGAAGTCGTCGCGGTTCGGGGCGTCGTAGCGGACCGGTCCGACGTTGATCCGGCGGATCATCGCCTTGCGGCAGTAGTCGACGCCGAACGTCTGGCTCTCGTGCCGCCAGGAGCCCGGCTCGATGGCCTCCACCGGGATGTCGACCGCGTCCACGACCGTGTAGAAGCGGCGGTCCCGGTCATCCTTGTCGTCGCGGATCTGGGCGTCTTCCCGCTTGTCCCGCGAGGTCACGGTCGCCGGTTCGACGATCTGGAACAGGCAGGAGCCGTCGTCCGCGATATGGCTGGTCTTGCAGCGCGGGCACGGTGACCGGTCCTCGGCGGCGTCCTCGGTACGCACGTATCCACAGCCCGGGCATACACGCCAGGTACGCCACTCCTGCCGACCGCCGGTGGCGATCTCCAGACCGGTGATCTGATGCTTGTGGCCGTTGACGTAGAAGGTGTTGCCCGGGGCCATCTCCTCCAGTGCGATACGCCGCGGCCTCTCGTAGGAGTCGGTGGTGGAGGTGTACCTCACCTGCCCCGTCTTGGCGTCCACCCCGTCCTCGCCGTACAGCGTCGCCGACAGGATGGTCGTGGAGTCGATCAGCGCGTAGTTGGGCAACAGCCCCAGGTCACACAGGGCGGTCTGGGCCGATGTCTCGCCCAGGTTCATCAGGCGGCGGCCGACTCCGCGCCGTTCGGCGTCCAGTTCGGCCTTCTGCCGCGCCTGGTCCGGATCGGAGTCGTGCAGGTCCTCGTGGGCCTCGTCGATCTCACGCAGCCGGGCCCGCAGCGCCTGCTGGCCGCGGAACCACTCCCGCTCGGCCTCCTCGACCTTGCCGCGCAGATCGTGGGTGGCGTACGCGCGCAGATCAGCCTTGGCCTGGTCGTTGACACCGGAGGGGAACAGCTCCAGGAATCCCTCCGCCAGTTCCTCGCCCTGCGCAATGGCCAGCTCCACCAGGTCGACCAGGTAGCCCGACGGCCCGAACAGACGGGGCGCCTTGTGCGGCAGCGCCCGCAGCACGATGCCATCAGCACGCACCAGACGTCCGGCGGCCGCAAGGTCCAGCAGGTGCGCCAGGTACTGGCGGCGCAGGATCTCGATAGCCGACAGATGACAGCCCGGCGGCACGATCGTGCCCGCGATCAGATCCTTGGGCCGCTCCAGGAAATACAGGTCGCGGCGCCGCCGGTCGGGGATGGTCAGCAAGAACGCATTGCCCGTACGGCGTCCCGCTCGCCCGACCTGCTGGGCATAGCTGGCAGGGCGACGCGGCAGCGCGGCCAACACGACCGCCGACAGGTCACCGATGTCGATGCCCATCTCCAGCGTCGGGGTGCACGACAGGACGTTGGGGTCCTTGAAACCCTCCCGGCGCTTGAATGCCTTCTCCACGTTCTCCCGCTCGGGACGGGAGAGCATCCCGGTGTGCTCGGCGGTGACCACCTGATAGGTGCCCGCACCGCGGTACAGACGCCGGTAGTAGTCGTCGGTGTAGTCGCGGTCACGGTGGTGCACGCCCAGGCCCTCGGGCCGGTCGCCGGCCACCAGGCGGCCATTGCGGCAGCGGTAGGAAGGGCATGGCTGCTCGTGCCACTGGTCGAGCAGGGACGGGTGGACCGTCTGCTCCCAGAAACACACCGGGCAGCGCACGTAGGCGTGACGCACCTGCTCGTCGTCCAGCAGCTGCGCCTCAATGTTGCCCGGCTTCAGCCCGTACACCCGTACCGAGGTGTCAGTCGGAGTACGGACCGAGAGCAGGCCGAGCGAGGCCAGCTCTGGCAGCAGTCGACTCCAGAAGTCAGGCGCCATTTCGCGCGGGAGACCGAGGCAGCGGCCTGCCCACCGCTCGTACCAGGACAACCGCCCAGTCGCGAAGTCGAACTCGCTGCCGTTCTTGGGCTGGCTGAGCAGGAACACTGGGGCCGCGACGCGTTTAGGGAAAGCCCGCATGCCAGGCGCCCGCTTGCCCCAGATGAAGTACCGGCTGGTACCCGCCTCGTCCACGTACTTGCTCAACCACCTATGCGCCACTGCACCCCGTGTGCGCAGCCGTTCCAAGAAGATCCGTACGAACGCCAGATAGCGTGCATCGTCCTGAGCGATCAGCGGGACACCGTCGCGCACACACTCCTCGTGGATCCGTTTGACGAGGGCTACGACGGCCGCCGCATCGTCGATACGAACCTGCGCAGCAGCGGTCCTGGTCAGTTCCAGGGTGCGGCCGTTGCGCGAGCGGAAACCGAACTCCATCAGTGCCTCGAACGCGAGGCGCTGCCCGATCAGACGCCACGTCGGCAGGTTCCCGCCACGCCCCTCGCCGGACAGCAGCCGATCAACACCCTTGTAGCCGTGCAGATCCGGCGGCACCACCGCAGCCAGCGTGTCCTTGTCCGTGGTGGCCTCAACCACGCCCGCGATCAGGTCGTTGAGTGGCGTCGGCTGGTCGTGCCTTAGATGCTTGGCCAGCAGGGCACGCAGCGAGAAGGTGTACGAACGGTTCGCGACGAACCCGGCCCGGTGCGCTGCATCCTGCACCGAGTCGTTGAACATCAGCGTCTTGTCCTCGTGCAGCTTCTTGTCGAGCTCCCCGCCTGTGAACAGCTGCGTGATCGACGCCGCGGCCATCGCGGCCGACCCGGTGCCCAGGTAGCGGATGGCGTTGCGCTCGCCGCACGCCGCGCACCAGTCTTCCCTGGCCGCGGTGTTCGCCACCGTGCCGCCGAAGTTGACCAGCACGAACGCCGAGTCGCGGGCGGTCAGCCGCGGCTCCTTAGTGTCCTTGTCGTAGTCGTTGAGCGGATCCGGCAGCCGCAGCCGCTTGCGCGCGCCGTCCAGCACCATCAGCAAGCCGCCCGAGCCCTGCGATGCCGCGCTCGTACCCCTGCCGCCGGCCGTCATTGGCGCCACTCCGGAGCCCTCGCGCGCCTCCCGTTCGGTCGCCGCGATCAGGTTCCGTACCCTGGCTTTATCCTGGCCGAGGGAGGCGCGACGGATCTTGAAGGTGTCGAACTGGACGTCGTGGTCATCGCTCTCCGGCGAGAACACCGCCCAGCCCGACCGCCCGCAGTCCCGGCAGTAGATGGCCGGCAGGAAGAGGTTGGCGCTCTGCCCCGATGTCGCCGTCGTCACCGGCGCCGTACGACCTCCGTCCGTGGCGCTCGCGTCCGCCATCCCCGCTGCATCCCATCGGAACTCCGCCTTCGGCCACGGCAATACGCCGCGCAGCAGCCGGGACACGGACCGGGCCCACTGGTGCACCTCTACGTGCACGAACGGACGCGGCTCCCCTGGAGGCGACTTGGAGTCCCGTGCGTACGACAGCAGCGCCACGAACCGGGCGAGCGCCTCAGCCGCCTTCTCCGGCTGCCGGGCCACCGCTTCCGCCCAACCCGCCGCGCCGGCACGCCACATGACGTCCAGTACTTCGGGGCTGGTCTTCACTTCACCGTCCAGCGCCTGCATCACCGCCCGGGTGAACAGATGCCGTTTCAGGTTCTCGCCTAGCAGGAACGGATCTGGATCGCGGACCGTGGTCACCGCTTTGATGAGGTCGAGCATTGCCTCCTCACCGGAAGCGGGATCGGGCAGAGCCAGCAGTTCGTCAGGGGTGGGCAGCCCCTGCATCTTCACGTCCGTCAGCGGGATGAACTCCTCCACCGACAGCCGGTTCTCCCCGACGATGGACTCCGTCGTGAACTCCGTACCGAAGACGTCGCTCGCCACCTCCAGCAGGCTCGTCACCCCGTCTTCGTCCGTTCCCGATGCGAGCGTCGCCGAGGTGGCCACCGGGCAGATACGCCCCAACGGGCGCCCCTTCTCGGACATGCCGACCGCGGACGCGAGCCGTCGCAGGAGCATCGCCACATCGGTGCCCTGCGCACCGTCGTACGTGTGGAACTCGTCCACCACCACGTACCGGATGTCCGCCTCCCGCCACAGCGGGGCATCGTCCTCGCGCTGCAGCAGCAGGTCCAGCATCTTGTAGTTGGTGATCAAGATGTCCGGCGGTGACAGCTGCATGTCGGAACGCCGCGTACGCACCTTCTCGTACTGGGTCGCCGCCCGGTCCCCGATGTACAGCCCCGCCCAGAGCCTGCCGAGCGCCTCGTCGTTCTGCGTGAGCAGGTCGTTGATGCGCTGCGCCTGGTCGGTCGCGAGGGCGTTCATCGGGTAGAGGAACACCGCCTTGACACCGGTCTTCCCCGCCTCTCGCTCCCGGCGGCAGTGGTCAAGCACCGGGTAGAGGAACGATTCCGTCTTACCCGATCCCGTGCCCGTGGTGACGAGGGTCGGCTGCGGCGTGTGCCCGTTCGCCGACGTCAGCCGCTCGAACGCGACCGCCTGGTGCGCGTACGGCGTGAACCCCTCGCGCTGCCACTCCAGGTGGTTGCGCCACCCTTCGCCGGCCGCCGTGAACGGAGTGCGGATCCGCAGGTACGGCCCGCGGAACATCCCCGTCGTCTCGTCTCCCAGGAACCGGTGCAGCGCCTCCCGCGCGCCCTCGTCCGTCAACGCATACGTCGTCGACAGATACTGCAGCAGGCTCTCCTTGAGCCCCCGCGCCTCCAGCGTTGGCCTCACGGCTTCGGCACCTCCTGCTTGACCGGGTCCCACTCGCCGTTGGCGATCGCCTCGTCGAGCCGCTTCTGGAAGACGGCGTGCGCCTCGCGCATCTCCTTCTCTCGGTTCGCCTTGTAGAAGGGAGCGGCATACCCCTCGGGGGGAGGAACATCTCCTGAGGCATTCAGGTGAGCTTGGAATTGTTCGTAGTGCTCTTTTGTCTGCCCATGTCCATACGTATACCGATCGCCCGCGATCTTGCGTTCATTAGCGTCGAACCAAGTAACGGTGTCGAAGCTCTTCATAATGGAGAGTCGTGCGTTGTACATCGTGGCCAAGGCGTCCGCAGTCACACCGATCCATACGGCAACCAGCGCATCAATTTCGACAAGTGCAGCCCGCCGGGACCGTTCGGTTCGCATTGGCGTGCGGGATGTCCACTCAGGCCCAACGTCATCCAGCCGCTGCATGGCTGGCCAGGGGTACGCCCATGGCTCCTTGCCTGACCAGGAGGGATCGTAAACTTCCGCCCACAAGGAGGTGTATGCATCGGTCAAGCAGTTCAGTCGCAGCGCGCGCAGCAATAGAGCGGATGCCAGAGGGTGCCCTGGGACGGGGGCGGGGAGGTTGCGCGCAGCCGAAACATCCAGATGCCCTACGCCGGTGGTGCGCAGCAGGTAGTCGAGCGGCATCGAAGCCCAGAAACCGGCCCAGAGAGCAGTTAGTCGATTGTCTGCCAGGGCGGCGCTGCGAACGGCGTGAATGTGTGTCGGGCCGGGAGGTACAAGCGCGGCGCACAAGACCTGCTCCCTGTTGGGTGAGATCATCTCTCGCCAGGAAACCCGGAAGAAGTCGGTGTAAGGACGGCGGGCCTCTGCCGCCAGATGTTCTCTAATCTCATGTGCACCTACCTGAACGCCAGGAATATTCTGCTTAGCTGCGATTGATTGGCGCACCAGCGCAACTCGCTCGTTATCCTTGAGTAGGGCATCCAGCAGCTGGTGGTCGATCCATTGGTCCTGGGCCTTCCGGTACGGCACTTCTTCACAGACACGCCTGTACACGGTTCCCGGAACATAGTCATCTGGCATCGATGCGAGGTCAACCGGAACCATTTCCTCAGCGCGCCCCACAGGGGTCTTGAATAGTGGATTGGCAACCCCAATCTGCGGCCCTTTAAGGATCACCTCGCTCCACACTGGAGGAGCGAACCTCGTTCCATCGTCATCGACACGAACATGGTCGATAAGACCGGACTTCCTTGCACCGCTCTCATCAAAGCCACGCGTGATTCGAGGGTTGAGCGAATCAAGATGCCGCGGGTATGTGGCCAGCGCCTCGATAGCCTGTAGCTCGGCAGTACTCACCGGAGAGAGCAAACGGGTGGCAACGGGGTCATCGGAATCTCCAGTGAGGCGCTGCCATTGGGCGAGAATTTCAGCAGTCACATGGACGACGCGCTTACGATGAGGACGCTCATCCCATGTACCGCCGAACTTCACACTCGGATCCGGCGCCGTGCCGTCGTCGACGCTTGACAGCCTCAGGGCATCTGCAGAGAAAAGCCATGAGAGGTGATCAAAACCAATCTCGCCAAGGCTCCCATAGATATGCACACCGAAGGTCCAAGCTCTGCTCACAGGAGCTGGAAAGAATCGATTTCCAGCGTTAAAGAAACCTCCGTGAACACGCAGCCTCTCATATGCCGCAACCCGAAGTTTCGCATCCTTCTTTCCGCTGAAGTGACTGTCGGGATGGAGGAGCCCAACGACACCAGCATCAGATGCGTGCGCCCAGGTGCAACACATGAAGGCACGATAGAGGTCAGGCTGACTACCAGTAATAAGCGGGTAGGTCTGCGAGGCCGATAGATAGTCAGCCATGGTAGCCGTTGTGGTTAGTTCTCCAAGTACGTAGTTGAGTGCCTCGGGACTAGCCAACTGAGCGCTTCGTCGACGGTCCTTCTCCGCTACAGAAGGTTTCTCCTCGAGCATGAACCACGGTTCGTATTCGGCGAGAACCACGCTCTCTCGCCACTCAGGCCGCACCCACGGTGGGTTACCCACCTGCAGATCGAAGCCGCCACTTCGCGCGAAGATGAGAGCGAACTCCAACTCCCAGTGCAGGAAGCCCTGTTCTTCCGCGATGTCGCGCACCGTCCGAAGCCACGGGAACCGATCCTCAGGGTTATCGATGTCCATTCCCATGAAGCCGGGAAGGGTCTCTTCGAATCCCTTCAATTCATCGAGGCTCTTGAAACTGTCGATGAGGGTGCCTTCGGGCACGTCGGCCGTGCCCAGCATGGCTTCCAGGAACTCCAGCCAGTCGTCGAGATCCTTAAGCGGGACGATAGGTCGCCGTTCCGACGCCTTCGGCTTGGCCGGTCCCTTCTTCACCCCTTTCGATCCGACCTGTCGCACTTCCACGACCACGTCGTCGTCCGCGGACAGTTCGAGGTCCTCGAAGGAGGTCTGCTCAGGCCCCAGTGCGAACAGAGCCGTCGCCTCGACGAACCGCGGGGCGGGCGTCGGCGCGGCAACGGCCGCCAGCTCGGTAGCAGCCTCGCTCTCAGGCTGCTCCCCGGTCAGCGGCACCCCGCCGAGCACCTCGCTGAGGCCATCCGCGTCGCTGACCACGGTCCGGGCCGCGTACTCGCCGTCACTCCCGTCCAACAACCCGGTCTTGTCGACCGGCCAGAACCACAGGGCGCACCAGGCGTCCATGACCTTCTTCAGTCGCCAGTATGGAGTGTCGATGGCATTGAAGAGGTCCTCCAGGACCTTTTCCTTCGGCACCGCCTGATCGGGGTGCTGGAGGAAGGCGTATTCGGGATCCGCCGGATAGGCCTGCCACAGGTCGATCCGGCGCGCGATTTCCTGCTCGGAGAGTTCCATGCGCTTGACGACGGCCGCCCACAGGAATTCGACCCGCCGTGCGGCGTCCCGCAGCTTCGTGAACTGCGAGGGTGCTTCCGGCTTCGGCTGCTTAGTCTTGGGGTTGAGTTTGGGGCTGCCATCCGCGTTGAGGTGTGCCGTGCTGCGCTTGGGGCGCTGGAGGATCCCCTTCTTCCAGGCGGCAAGTTGCTCGACACCTTCCTTGGCGAGTTCCTTGGCTTCCTTCGAGCCCGTGACCGCGGCCCAGCCCGGGCTCGGCAACAGGAACTGGTGCACCGCGTCGTTGGGCAGCAGTTGCGGCTCGCCGTCCTTGAGGAACGGCAGCGGTGTCGGTGCCAGGGCGCCCTTCGCCTTCAGCCAGGCCTTGTCCTTGCCCGTCACGTCGTCGCCCGCATACACCGCGCGGCGCCCGCCGATGAGCGAGTTGCCCCGGCGCAGATGCAGGCCGAACCACGGAGCACGCATGCCGGGGTGCATGGTGTTGAGCCATAGGGACACCTCGGCCAGCTCAACACCCGTCGCGTTGAGGTCGACTCCGTAGGCGTTGTGCAGGGCGATGTACGCCTTGACCTTCTGCTTCTCGGTGATCGCGTGGGCCGCGGGGATGGTGATGCCGAGCTCGTCCTGGCGGCGGCGCAGGTATTCGTCGGCGACCTGGTTGATGGCCTCGTTGAGGAACGCGCCCGAACCGAGCGCCGGCTCGCAGATCTTGTACTTCAGCAGCTCCGACGCCCGCGTCTTCTTGACGCCCCCGTCTTCGTCCCGCTCCTGGTCGAGGCGATGCTTGAGGGTGAGCTCGACGGTGACCTTGGTCAGCGACTCAGGGGTGTAGTACGAGGCCGAGGTCTCCCGGTCGCGGCCGGCGAGCCGGTAGACGAACGAGCCCTTCTCGTACTTCTTGGCGCCGCGCAGGCCCTTGCGGGCATCGTCCTCGCCGTACTGGACGAGGGTCTCGTCGGGGTACTGGTCCTGCTTGTGCGAGGGGACGAGCCAGGAACCCTGCTCCGGGTCACCGCCTCGGGCCACCTCGCACAGCTCATCCTTGGCGATGATGCCGGTGTAGGACATCAAACCCTCGTAGACAGCACCGAGTTGGTTGATGCCGAGGTTGCGGTAGGAGATGAAGCCGCCGCGTTCGCCGCGCCTGCCCTTCTTCATGGTGAGCAACCGCAGGACCTCGTGCAGGGCCTCGTTACGCAGACACAGGTCGAGCCATCGGGGGTCGTTGTCCTCGTCGCTGCGCGGGTCCAAGACGCCGGTGCCGATGAGGCGAATGGCTGTCGGCTCGAAGAGTTCGCTGCGCAGGGCCTCGAAGCGCAGGCCGCGGTCTTCGCTGCGGCGGGCCTCCTTGGCCTTGCGGGTCTCCTCGTCGTCGCCGGGCTGGTCGTCGTCGGGCTCGGTGCCGTACGCGCGGTGGCCGAAGTTGACCTTGTTGAAGAGGACATCGAGGGACTGGAAGAGGTGGAAGCCGTTCTTGGCCTCCTCCTCGACGAGTTCCTCGTCGCGCTCGACGAGTTCACGCAGGCGGGCCATGGAGTAGCCGGCCTCGTACGACCCGTCGTCGGCGGGGAGGATGCCGAGTTCGGGGCGGGCCTCCGCGTACAGCAAGAACAGGACGCGGTAGAGGTAGCGCAGCGCTTCGCGGGTGAGCTCGCGCGCGAAGGGGATCTTGGGGCTTTCGATGTCGGCCGGGGTGACGTCGTTCTTCGGGTCGGCCATCCGGTACAGGACTTCGTTGGCGATGATCTCGACCGAGCGCTGCAGGCCGTAGCGCAGTTCGCCGGAGACGCCGGCCGCGTTGTCACCGGAGGACTTAAGCAGAGCGTCGATCGCGCGGCTGGTGTTGTTCTCGCCGGGGCGAAGCATGTCCAGGCTGAACAGGGCAGCGATGGTGGCGAGTTCGCCCTGCTGGGCGCGGTCGTTGCGTTCCAGGGCGGCGTCGAGGTTCACCGCGAGGTAGCGGCCCTCGCTCCAGGCCTGGCGGTCGGCGAGCAGGATGACGCCGCCGCACAGCAGCAGGACGAAGCGGGGGTGCGGGCCGCCTACTTCGCCGAGCTCGCTCTGGAAGAGCCATGAGGCCAGGGCCGCACCCGTCTCGTACGACTCGCTCGCGCTGACCCGCACGGACGACAGGAGCCGCCCGGCACGGTCGGGGTTGAGGGCGTCGTCGTTGGCAGCGGTCCAGCCGCAGTCGAGGGCGATGATGCCGTGGCCGTGATAGGCAACGGGCAGGGTGTGGTCGCGGCCGGCACGGTGCACTGTGAGCTCGGCCGGGGATGTGTCGTAGCCGAGGGCCCGCAGGACCATCTGGTGCCACTCTGCGAGGCGCTTGGTCCACTCGGGGTTGTTGTGCGTGTTGAGGCGGGCTTCGTCGTCGGCGTCGGCCTGGGTGGTCTTGGCGAAGTAGCCTCGCAGTTCGTCGGCGAGGTAGGGGGTGCGCAGAGTGCGCAGCAGCTCGCGCGGGGTCTTGCGCGGGTCGTTCTCGTCGCCCTCGCGCTGCGCCCAGGTGGCGAACAGGCCCTTCTTGAGGTCGGTGCCGAGCTGGTCGGCGAAGTAGTGCGCGGAGAGATACTCGCCACGGTTGGCGAAGGAGTCGAAGTCAGTGCTCATCGTTCGTTGCCTCCTTCAGCGGCGGTCTGTGGTTCGAGGACGGCCAGCAGGCGCAGCATCGGTTCGCCCGCCGTCTCCAGGGACTTGACCAGCTTCAGCTGACGCTTGGCCGTACGGTCGAGCTCCGCTTCTTTCGGGCGCGCACTGGCGAAGAGGGCGTCCTGCCGCCAGTCGGTGACCTTCTTGCGATAGGGAGCAAGGGTCTCTTCGATCTGCTCGCGGTACGCGCCTTCAAGGAGGGCCAGTTGTCGCTGTGCGGCATCGATGGCATCGGGCACGAGCGCACTGAGGCCCGGCAGGTCGCGGGGCGTGGCGCGGCCGGGCATGTTCGGGCCCACGCCGTAGCTCTCCAGTACGTCGGCGGTCAGCGCTGTGACATGCGGGCTGTCGGGAAGGCCGGAGACGGCCATCCACTCGACGATGGTGGGCTTGCCCAACGCATTGGAGTAGATGCCCTGGACCAGGAAGGTCGGGCTGTCCACGGTGGCGGCGAGCACCGGGGCCTTGTGACGCCCGATCTCGACGAGCACCTTGTCCGTGAGCCAGTCCAGGACCGGGTGGACGTCGGTGACGTACGAGACGTTCGGCCACTGGGACGCGGTAGTCTCCCTCGCCGCCTTCAGGCGTGCGCCGGCGAGGTCCTTGGAAAAGGTGATGCGCATACGTCCCGGCTCGGTCTTGCGCGGCAGGATCTGCTGTTCGTCCAGGTACGACTTGGGCAGTGCCTTGAGCCGGTACAGCAGGTCCCGTGGTGGCTCGAAGGCGATGGTGCCGTCGTCGTCGCGCCGCAACGACAGCATGTCCTCGGGGTTGGGACGGGAGATCTGCCGCAGTGCCTCGTCGAAGTAGTCGGCGGTGGACCGGAAGAGCTTCGGTACGACGGCGCGGGCCACTTCGGGGTGTTCGTGGACTGCGCCCACCTGGCCGAGCAGCCCGGTGAGGAAGGCGGCTCCGCCCTGCTGGGACTGCTTGATGGACTCCTCGACGGTGCGGCCGGCGATCAGGTCCTGGGTGAGGCGGTTCTCTTCTTCCTTGGCCCGGTACAGGCCGGTCACAGCCTCAGCTGAACCTTCGATCTTGTGGGCCTCCTCCTCACGCCTGAGGAGCTTCTCACCCACCAGCCGGTCATCCAGGGTCCGCGGCTGTCCGGTCGTCTCGTCCGTGCGCCACTGGATGTCACTGGTGAGGATCAGCGCGCGGAACTCAGGCCGGTGTTCCTGCCCGTACCGGTCGATACGGCCGTTGCGCTGCTCGATGCGGATCAGGGACCACGGCAGGTCGTAGTGGATCAGCAGATGGCACTGCTGATGCAGGTTGACGCCCTCGGAAGCGACGTCGCCGGTGAACAGGATGCGCACCGGGTCGTCGCGCAGCCCGAACTTCTCGACGATGTCCTGCTGTTCCTGGTCCGTGCTGGCCTCGCCGTGCATGACCTGTATGGCTCCGCCGTATCCCAGCCAGGGCTTCTTCTCGTCCGGGCTGGTGGTGTGCCGGAAGCCGAGTGCGGCCGGGACGGTCTCCGCCAGCCACTTCAGGGTGGGGATGCTCTCGGAGAACACGACCACTCGGGTGTCCGAGCCTGGGCCGACGCCCAGCTTCCGCAGCTCGTCCAGCAGGGCTGCCCGCTTCGCCGAGTCCTGGTCCTCGATCTGCTCGGCGAGGTGTTGCAGGTCGGTCAGGGCTGCCCGCTCGACCTTGCGTGCCGCTTCGCGTACCGCCGGGTCCTCCGGCCGCTTCCGCGTCTTCGAACCGTTGTCGGGCTTGTCGGGCGGCGGGTTGTCGAGGTTTCCGATGCGGGTCTTGATGGTCGCCAACAGCGCCTTGTGCGAGGAGAGGAACGACTTCAGCAACCGGTAGGGGACGAGCTGATGCCGGCTCGCCGACGGAGTCGCCGGGTCGGCCGGGATCCAGCGGGTGGCCAGTTCCTTGAGGACCGCGCGTTCCTTCTCGGTGGCCGGAGCGTGGAGGGGCAGGGACGGGCCGCGGTCCGCCCAGGTCCCTTTGAGTGACTCGCGGACTTCGGCCGAGGTCTTGGTGCGGCGGATGTAGAGGTGCGCGAGGTCCTTCACCTCGTACTGGGACGGATTGGCGATCGCGGCCTCGTCCAGCATCCTGACAAGCTCGGCAAAGGAGGTGGCGTCGCCGTTGTGCGGGGTGGCCGAGGCCAGCACCAGCGCGTCGGTCTTGCGTGCCAGTAGACGGGCGAGCGCGTTGTTCTTCGTGCCGCGGTTGACAAGGTTGTGGGACTCGTCGATGACGACGGCGTCCCAGTCTGTGTTGTCCAGGTGGTGGGCGTACACGTCGCTCTTCAGGGTGTCCACGGAGATGATCGCGCGCTTGAAGTACGCGAACGGGTTCCGCCCCGCGGGGATGTCCTGCTGCACCCGCTGAATGCCGGTCGAGTCCAGCCGCACCAGCGGGATCGCGAACCGGGTCCACAGCTCGCGCTGGAACTGCTCCAGCACGTGCTGCGGCGTCACCACCAGAATCCGCTCGCCGCGCCCCCGCCGGATCAGCTCCGCCAGCAGCACCCCGATCTCCAGGGTCTTACCGAGACCCACCACGTCCGCGATCAGGATCCGCGGCTGCGGGTTCTTCATCGACAGCGCCAGCTCCGCCGGGCGCAGCTGGTGTACCTGCTGATCCATGAGGAAGTTGTCCGCCAGCGCCAGGCCGTGCTCGGTCTGCGGCAGGAACGTCTTCCGCATGATCGCCTCAAGGAACAGACGGGACCTGCGGTGGTTCGGAGAGTCGTCGGCCACCAGCTCGGTCTCGCGCGGGTCCAGCTCCTGAACGACATCCAGCCGGTCGTAGAAGGTGGCGTCGACCCCGCGGACGAACGACGAGATGCCGGTGACCTCAACCATCCATCCGTCACGGTCGGTGTCCCTGCAGTTGCGCACCAGCCACAGCTCGTCCCGGATCAGGACCTGTGCGCCCGCTGCGTATCCGCCAGTGTCAGTCGGCCGCTTCGCTGACGAGGCTTCGTCTGGCTCCCGGGCGTCCCTCGCTGTATCGCTCTGCCCGCCCACGGCTTCCGCCTCGACGCTCACGTCCGCTCCGATTCCTCACCCACGGCGCGCCTCGCACCGCTCACCATTCACGAATCGTATGGACAGCGTCCAAGCCGACCCCATACGCCCGTCCGCCTAGCTTCCCACCAGGCACTGACAGTTTGGCCATCAGAGCGCGGTATCCGCCGCGTACTCCACCCTCAGCTCATCCGCGACCCGCTTCGATGCCGGCGGCTTTACGGCCTTGGGCCTGGCCTTCGACTCCGCCTTTGGCTTCACGGCCTTCTCGGCGGAGTCGGGGGGCGGCTCGTCCTGCTCCGCCTCCTCCGGTTCCGCCTCAGCAGTTCCTCGCGGGCTGTCGAGCGGCGAGTCCAGACCCGCGTCGTCAGTGATCTCGGCCTGGTCCTCAAGCAGCTTCTCGAACGATGGGGACAACGGCTCTTTGGCCGCATCCGGCGTACCGCCCGCGGTCGTATGCGCGATCAGCGCGAGTCGTGCGTCGGCCGGCGCCTTTCCAGCGGCCTTCAGCAGCTTCGAGCATGCCTTTGAAACGTCATCCAGCGTCGGCCTGTCCTCGGGAACGTGGGCGAGCATGGAGGCGATCAGTGGCTTGAGCCCCCCGGGCACACCGCTCAGATCCGGGCCGATGTCAGGATTCGCCACCTGCACTGCGACGGCCTCCCACACCGCACCGTCGTACGGGTAGTGGCGCGCCGCCGCATACAGCAGAACCGTGCCCAGCGCGTACACGTCCGCGGCTGGCGTCACCTTCGGATGCCCGCTCGCCTGCTCCGGCGGCATACAGCGCACCGTCCCGATGATCATCCCGCTGTGGGACAGGGACTCCTTCGCGGCATCCATGAACGCACCGAGCCCGAAGTCGATGATTATGGGGCCTTCTGTGCCCATGATGACGTTCTGGGGCTTCAGATCCCGGTGGAGCAGCTCCGCGGCGTGAACGGCGTTCAGCCCCTCGGCGAGCAACGCGCCCAGACTGGCGACCAGCGGCAAGGGGAGAACGCCGTCCTGGTCCACGCAGGCCAGCAAGGTGCGTCCGGCCACGTACTCCATGGCCAGCCAGGGGCGGTCCGCGAACGGGTCGGCCTCCAGGAACCGCGCCACCCTGTTGGTACCGATCACGGTGCGCGCTATCAGCGCTTCCTTTTCGAAGCGGGCCCGCGTGACGGGGTCCAGCTTGTCGCTCCGGATCAGCTTCACCGCCACCGGCTGACCACCCGGTGTGTAAGCGAGGTACACCTCCCCCATGCCGCCCGAGCCCAGTTCCTTGGCCACGGTGTATCGGCCTATCCGCTCGGGCGTCCCCGTCATCTTCTGTTCAGCACTCCTCACACATGCCCATACGCCCAGCCAGGGTCCGGGACGCCTATCAAGCGTAGTCGCTCACGGTCTGGGTCATGGGCTGTCGTGGCTGGACTCGGCGCATCACGAGTTCGAGGCCCTGGTCAAGGAGAAGCTGGGTGCCGAGGCGGCTGAATCGATCGACTGGCGGAACCCGCGGATGGTCTGTATCGCGGCCAGCTTCTCGCACCACGACCGGGTCGCGGTGCACCGTCTGCACGAGCGGATCGACCTAGAAGACTGCTGAGCCTGCTGCTGATCGAGTCCACGCCTGGTTCTCCCGCTCCGGCTCGGCGGCAGCGTCGGGAGCGGGAGGTGGCGGCCGGTGCCGTCGGCGGTGACGGCAAGCCAGCTGTCGGCGACGGGCGCGGCTCCGGCTTGTCTACGGGACCTGTATGGCGAGCTGGACGAGGCCCTCACCGCGTGGGGCGAGGTGGAGGTGGCGCCGCTGCTGCACTACATCGCCTACCGGCGGATGGTGAACCTCGCCTCGGTGATCTTCCGCCCGAAGCACGAGGCGATCCTGGTCTATCTCAAGGTCGACCCGGACACGGTCGAGCTGGATGAGGGCTTCTCCCGCGACATGCGCGGCATCGGTCACCTCGGGACGGGCGACCTGGAGGTGCGGATCGCCTCTGCTGCCGACCTTGAGAAGGCGGGGCCTCTGATCCGTCGGGCGTTCGAGGCAGCCTGACGCAAGCGGACGGCGGCTGGAGCATCGGTGTCTCGATGCACCAGCCACCCTTCGGCGTCTGCGGTCCGTCGACCCCGGCCGGGTCGCTCTCACGCTTATGCCTCCGGCCCGGCCAGTACGAAGTCGTCCTGGGTCAGAGTGGGTTGCATTGCCTGCAACAGTCGCTGTTCTGCCACGTCGGCGTAGTGCGAGGACAGCTCGACGCCGACGAACTGCCGGCCCTCGCGCAGGGCGGCAACGCCTGTCGAGCCGCTGCCGGTGAACGGGTCGAGGACGGTGCCGCCTTCGGGGCAGATCTGCACGAGCTGCTGCATGATCTCGACCGGCTTCTGGGTGATGTGGACGCGGTCCTTGCGGGGCTGGGAGGCGATGAAGTGGCCGGGCAGGTAGAGGTCCCGGTTCTTGTCGAGGCTGCCCTTGACGCCCCAGGTGATGAACTCGGCCGACTGCTTGAACCCGCCCTTGCGGGGCCGGCTGGCGGGCTTGATCCAGGGGATCGTGCCGCTCCAGGTCCAGCCCGCCATCTGCAGGGCGTCGCTGGTGGTCGGCTCCTGGCGCCAGTCGGAGAAGACCATGGCGACGGAGTGCTCGGTCGCGGCCCGGTACGCCTCGGTGAGCAGCGCGGTCAGCCAGCTTCGGTAGCTCCGCTGGTCGCGGTTCTCTCCGGGGAAGTTCTGCAGGTCGTGCGCCGATCCGCTGGTGACGTACTTGGCGCGGGCGGTGCGGCCGGTGCGGTCCGAGCTGGTGCGTCCGCCGGAGTTGTACGGGGGGTCGGTGATGACGGCGTTGACGCTCTCGTCGGGGAGGGTCTTCAGCACGGTGAGGGCGTCGCCTCGGTGCAGCGTGTAGCTCATGTGCGGGGCCTCTTTCAGGCACGACGGGTCTGGGCCAGCTCCGGACGGCGGTCAACAGCGGCCGTTCGGAGTGGGGTTGCGCCGGAGGTTAGCCGCGTTTTCCGGCCGCGCATAACGAGCCTGTGCCGTGGTTCGGGCCCGGGTTCGGCGGTCGTTTGGTGCGGCCGGAATCCCGGTCTACTGTCTCGCCATGTCACCGAGGCGGAGCCCGGCTCCACCCACGCTGACCTGTGCCGATCCGTGTTGCCGCGTCCAAAAACGTGGCCCGGAAGGGCCGTTGACCCCCCGTTCCCGAAGCCGTGAGGAGACCCGTTGCACCGCCTGAGATTACGAGCGCGGCTGGCTGCCGCGCATGACCTGAGACCGGCGTCCGGGAGCTACCAACTCCCCTGACACGGGCCCGCCCTGAGAGGCGGATTCACATCGGCGCGGTGCCGACGGCTTTGCACGAGAAGTCGGCACCGCGCCTCCTGCGAACCCGAGGAGCCGCTGCGATGCAGCACGCCCTGATACGCCCACGCCCTGACCCAACTCCGTTGCCCGGCCGGGCTGTCCACCCCGGCGAACGGCAGCGGCGATGAAGAAGACCACCGGAACCGTCGTCGGTCTCGTCGCCTCCGGTCCACTGCTGCTGGCCGTTCCGATCCTCGGTATCGCGGCCGGGAGTGCCTCGGCCTCCTGCTCGACCGGCGGTGCACAGGCTGTGGATACCTCGGCCGTTGCCGCTCAGGTGAAGGCGATCCTGGACGGCGGCGACAAGGACACGGTCTCCGTGCCGGGCCTGGACGACCCGGCCGAGCAGGTGCCCAACGCCAAAACCATCCAGGCCACCGGTGTCGCGATGAACATCCCGGCCCGGGGCCAGATCGTGGCCCTGGCGACCGCCTTGCAGGAGAGCGGCCTGCGGAACCTGACCTACGGCGACCGCGACAGCCTCGGGTTGTTCCAGCAGCGTCCGTCGCAGGGATGGGGCACCGCGAACGAGATCCTCGACCCGGTGCACGCCTCTTCGAAGTTCTACGAGGCGCTGGAGAAGGTCTCGGGCTGGCAGTCCCTGTCCGTCACCCAGGCCGCCCAGACGGTGCAGAAGTCCGGCTACCCCGAGGCTTACGCGAAGTGGGAGCCCCTGGCCACCGCCTTGCAGCAGGCGATCGAGCCGCTGCTGTCGGAGGCCGGCGGCACGTCGCCGAGCCCTTCACCATCCGGCTCGGGCAGCACTGGCAGTCCTCCGGCGAGTACGGCGGGCGGCTGTACGAGCGGCGGGGACGGGACCGACTTCGGAACCATCCCGCCCGGCGCGGTGCCGGCCGGATACAAGATCCCGGCAGACGCTCCGCCGAAGGTCCAGACGGCGATCCGCTGGGCGCTCGGCCAGCTCGGCACCCCGTACCAGTGGGGCGGGAGCTGCACCGACTCCCACGGGCCCGACCCCATGGGCCGCTGCGACTGCTCCTCGCTGATGCAGCAGTCGTACAAGGCCGCCGGGGTCACCCTCACGCGGACGACGTACACGCAGGTCAAGGAGGGCAAGCCGGTATCGGTTGACGCTCTCCAGCCCGGTGACCTCGTCTTCACCGAGGGGACGGCCGAAGTCCCGGAACACGTCGGGATGGTCGTCGGCCAGGGGCTGATCATCAACGCCCCGCGCACCGGCGATGTGGTTCGCATCGCGACCGTCGCCTCCTGGAAATCGCAGATTCTCGCGGTCCGCCGAGTCGTCTGACCGGCGCTTCCCCCCTCCCCCTTTCCTTGCACCGCCGCTTCGCCCTCTCGGGCTTTGGCGGGCGTTAAATCGAACTGGAGTTCTCCATGTATCTCGCCGACAAGGTCATCCAGCTCGCCTACGACCCCGGGATCAAGCCGAACGATGGTGGTCTCCCCGGCTTGGCAGTCCTCAAGCAGGTGATGGGCTCGATCAACCTCTTCGGGATCATCGCCGTGGTCGGCGCGCTCGCCGTCAGCGCGGGCGTGTGGGCCTGGGGCCATCACTCCGGTGGCCACCAGGCCGAGGCCAGCGGCAAGAAGGGCGTGCTGGTCAGCGCTGGCGCGGCCCTCCTGCTGGGTGCCGCGAACGGTGTGGTGGCGTTCTTCAGCACGCTTGGGACGCAGGTCCACTGATGTCTCCCCGCTCCACGAACCCCGGCGGCGCATCTCGCGTGCGCCGCCGGGCGCTGCTAGGCACCGCTGTCCTGGTGATGCTCGTCGCCCTCGCCGGCCTGGCCGCCTACCTCACCCGCGACGGCAGGACCTCCTCCAAGGCTCCTGCACCGCAGGTGAGTTCGGCTTCCCCCTCCTCCCCGACCTCTTCTGCTTCCGCCTCGTCACCACCGCACGGGAGCCGCAGCACCCTGCCCGTGCCCCCGTCCACGCACGATCCGATCAAGTTCGGTAAGGCGGCAGCCGCAGCGCTGTGGTCCTACGACACCCGCGCGTACTCCCAGCATGAGCTGCTGACTGCCTTGCACGGGTGGCTGACCAACGAGAGGAAGTACGCCGACACCGCCTCGGTCGACGCGCTCGTCCCCTCGCGCGTGCTGTGGAAGGAGATGGCCGCCAACGGCCAGTTCGCCACCGCGACCGTGAACGAGGCGTACTTCCCCGACTCGTTCACCCAGGCCCTGCAGGCGGACCCCGGGGCGATCACCACCGCGTACGTCTACGCCGTGACGGTCTCCGGCAAACAGTCGATCGCCTGGAAAGGCTCGCCGCGCGGCGGCGCCGAGAACCGCGTCACCACCCTCGCGGTCCAGTGCCGCCCCTCCCAGCCCTGTGCCCTGGCCGGTGTCCTGCCGGCCGTCGCGCCCTGACCCCCACCCCAGAAAGGAGGTACCGCCATGGGAGTCTGCGACCTTCCGCTGATGGACAAGGTCTGCGGCGCCGTCGACTTCGCCACCAACCCCGCCGGGACCGTCACCGACGGCATCGGGGCGTGGATCGCGAAATCAGCGGGTGAGCTGGCCGCCAGCGCGGCCGACCTCGCAGCCAGGGCCGTCAACGAAACCACCGCCATCGATCTCAACGCCGGATGGTTCCGGGACAACTACGAGCTGCTGTTGCCCATCGGCCTCGCCTTGACCGTCGGCACGTTCTGCATCCAGTTGATGTTCGCGGCCTGGCGACGGGACGAACGCGCCCTCGCCCAAGCCGCGATCGGCACGATGACCGGCGTCCTCTTCTCCTTCTGCGCCGTCGCCTTCACCTCCGTGGCCATCACGGTGGTCGACGCTCTGTCCGACGGCCTGTTCCAAGCGGCCAACAGCTCGGTGGACGACGCGATCCGCCGCGTCATCAAGGTCAACCAGTTGGGGCCGATGTACGGCCTCGGCTGGACAGTCCCATCCCTGGTCGCCATCGGCTGCGCGATCGGCGCGTTCATGTACTGGGGCGTGATGGTCGCCCGCAAGGTCGGCGTCCTGATCATGGTCGCCCTCGCGGTCTTCGCCGGATCCGGCGGCGGCTGGGAGGTCGCCAAGCGCTGGCGGCGGGGCTGGATCGAGGCCACCGCCACCCTCGTCGTGTCGAAACTGCTGATGACCGTGGTCTTCCTGATCGGCGTCTCGGCGATGGGCAAGTCCGACGCCACGGATGGCATGGCCGCCCTGTCCGACGCGATGGCCGGCATCATCGTGATGGTCCTGGTCCTGCTCTGCCCGTACGCCACCTACAAGTTCGTCCACTGGGCGAGTGACGGCGGCGGACACGACGACCTGCACCGTACCGGCGTCGCCGGCATGGCGGTCGCCGCGGGGGCCGCGAAGACCGCGGGCAGCCTCGCGATGCAGGCCAGCACCGGCACCCCTGCTCCGCAGGGGCCGAGCAAGGTACCCGGCGCGGGCAGCGACGGTGTCGCCTCCGGCATCAACCCCACCGGCGGCAACCTGAGCAAGGAGGGCATCGACGCCGGACCCCCGAAGCCGCAGACCAGCTTCCGGTACGGCGAGGACCCGAACGCCTCCGGCGACAAGGGCCGCGCCCTGATCCAGCGCCCCGGCATCCCCGCGCTGATCACACGGCCTGCCGACACCGAAGCAGAAGGCTCCGAGGGGGGCGCTCCCTCCGCCGCCCAGCCCGCTGGCGCGTCGGCTCCGGGCAGCAGCCTGACCCGCGCAGGCGCCGTGCAGCCCAGCGGACCCGCCGCACCGCCGCCGCCCTCCACCGGTCCGCCGGCGACCGGCTCCCCGACCCCGACGAGCTGGGTCTACCCCAACCAGCCACCGTCCGGGTCCTGACCCACCACCACCCAGGGGCGGGCTGCATCCCTCCAGCCCGCCCCCCTCCCCCCACCACCCGAAACGGAGTCCTGCCATGACCTCCAGAAGAGCGCCGCGCCTTCCGCCCCTCCTCGCCCGCTCCCACCGTCTGGAACCGCCATGTCTGACAACCCCCAGGCCGAAGCCACCACGGCCACCGTGAAGTTCCCGCACCGCAGCAGGCGCGGCATCCTGCTCGGCCTGACCGCCCCGCAGCTGATCGTCGTGAGCCTCACCGGCCTGCTCCTGCTTGCCGTGATCCTCGCCCGTGGCGTGGTCGGCGCTCTCGAACTCATCCCGCTGTGGGCCGCCATCGCCCTGCTCGTCTTCGTTCGCCACCGAGGCCGAGCCCTGGCCGACTGGGCTCCGATCGTCACTCGGTATGTGCTCCGGCGGATGCGGGGCCAGTTGATCTGGCTCGTCCGGCCCTCCCGCCGCCCGGTCCGCGAAGGACTCCTCCACCTGCCCGGTACCGCTGCCAGCCTGCGCGTGGTCACCGCACCCGACCGCCGGTACGGCGCGGTCCACAACCCCCACACCGGCACGCTGACCGCCGTCGTCAAGGTGTCCTCCCACGCCTACGCGCTGCTCGACCCGGGCACCCAGAACGCCAACGTCAACGGCTGGGGACGCACGCTCGCCGCGCTCGCCCGCACCGGCCAGGTCGCCCGCATCCAGGTGATCGAGCGCACCGTCCCGGACTCCGGCGACGCCCTTCGCCGGTACTGGGAGGAGCACGGCCAGCCCGACGCCCCGGTGGCCGGCGCGATCTACAGCGAGCTGATCCAGAGCGCGGGCCCGGCTGCGGCTCCGCACGAGGCGTACGTCGCGGTCTCGCTGGACGCCAAGGCCGCACGACGCCTGATCAACCAGGCCGGAGGCGGTCTGACCGGGTCCTTCAGCGTCCTGGCGCAGCTGACCTCGACCTTCGACCAGGCCGCGCGCACCGCCGGGCTCAACCCCACCGGCTGGCTCACCGCCCACGAGATCGCGGCCGTCGTGCGAACGGCATACGACCCCAAGGCCCTTGCCGCACTGGACCGTTGGTCCTCCTCCGGGCGTCCCGAGGCCGACCCCGCCGCTGCCGGCCCGGTCGTGGTCGTCGAGAAGTCGGACCACATCGCGACCGACTCCGCCGTCCACTCCACGTACTGGGTGGAGAACTGGCCCCGCACCGAGACGTCGGCGGGCTTCCTGCACCAGCTTCTGTTCACCGCCGGGGTGCGCCGGACCCTGTCGCTGTCGTACGAGCCGAAGGGGCTGGACGCCGCACTGCGCGATGTCCAGCGCAAGAAGGCTTCGGTCATCGCAGACGCCTCTGAGCGCGCCCGGCGCGGCCAGGTCGACTCCGAAGCGGACTCGATCGAGTACCAGGACATCAAGTCCCGTGAACGCCAGCTCATCGCGGGCCACGCGGATGTCGCCCTGACCGGCCTGCTGACCGTCTCGGCCGACTCCGAGGAGGAGCTGCGGTCCGCCTGCGCGGTCGTGGAGACCGCGGCGGTCGGCGCCCAGATCGACCTCCGGCCGCTCACCTGGCAGCAGGCCGAAGCGTTCACCGCCGCCGCCATGCCGCTCGCCCTCGCCGCCTGATGCCGGCCCTCCTCCCTTCCGAAAGAGCACCCCCATGTCCCGCACCGCCAGCCCGACCGCGCAGGACTTCGTGCCCTTCGCCACCGCCGCGCTCGACTTCCACCGCGCGCTCAACGTGCCAGGCGGTCCGCTCGTCACCACCCGCGCCGAGCTTGACGCCCTGCACGCCCACCTCATCTCGCTGCACGGCCTGCTCGACGCCCACGCCGCCCGCACAGGCCAGCTCGTGCCGATCGAAGGCGACCAGCTCCGCGCCGCCCGCACCCGAATCTGGCAGGCCGCCGACCACGTCCACGCCGCTTACCACGCGGCACCTCGGCCGGACTCCGGCGAGGTCCCCGACCGCGAGGCGTGCCAGGCCGGCCTGCCAGAAGGCGCACCGGAGCTGACCATCTGCCAGCGCCACCAACTCACCGCGCACCTGGTCCGCCGCCGCACCACCCCGGCCGACCTCCACGCGCCGTTCACCGGCCTCGTCCGCCACTGACCCTGCCCTCCGTCTGGAGAAACGTTCATGCCCCGCATCCGTGCCAGCGCCTCCCACCTGTTCGTCCCCCGCAAGGCATCGCGTGCCGAGCAGCGAACCGCCCGCGCCGGTTTCGCCGAGGCCCGCCGCCAGGCCCGACTCGCCGGAGCCCCGCCCAAGCGCCGCAACGAGGAAACCCTCGACCCGGAGCTGCGGCCCACCTATCCGCCGTCCGGACGCCCCGGCCCCTCCTCGGCACGCGGCGGCAAGCTCAGCCTGCCCGCCCACCGGATGACCACCGCCACCGTCAGCGGCGCCTATCCCTTCCTCGCGGAAGGCGGACTGGGCGCGGAAGGCATCTTCATCGGTCGCGATGTCCACGCGGAGGCGGCGTTCTGCTACGACCCTTTCTCGCTGTACAGCAGCGGCCGGATCGAGGGCTTCACCAATCCCAACGCGGTCCTGGCGGGGATCATCGGCATGGGCAAGTCGGCGCTGGCCAAGTCCATCGCGACCCGGGCGATTGCGCACGGATACCGGGTCTACGTGCCCTGCGATCCCAAGGGCGAGTGGACGGCCGTCGCGCAGGCCCTCGGCGGCTACAGCATCGCGCTCGGACCAGGCCTCCCGGGCAGGCTGAACCCCCTGGATGCTCCGGCCCGGCCCGCCTCGGTGAGCGAGGACGACTGGTCGACCGAGGTCCGCAAGCGCCGCCTCCTGCTCCTGGCCGGCCTCGCGCGCACCGTGCTGAAGCGCGATCTCCAGCCGATGGAGCACACGGCCCTGGATCTCGCGCTGGACCTGGTCGTCACCGAGGCCGAGGCCAGGGGCACCGTGCCGCTGCTCGGCGAGATCGCGCACACCCTCGGCTCGCCCGAGCGCCTCGACCGGGCCCTCGGCGACCAGGCCGGGCACATGGGGCCCGCCGCACAAGACCTCGCACATGCCCTGCGCCGTCTGGTCCACGGCGACTTGAGCGGCATGTTCGACGCGCCCTCGACCGTGGCCTTCGACCCGACCACCCCGATGCTGTCGATCGACCTCTCCCGCCTCGGCGGCTCGGGCGACGACACCGCGCTGGTCCTCGCGATGACCTGCGCGAGCGCCTGGATGGAGTCCGCGCTCGCCGACCCGGACGGCGGCCGACGCTGGGTGATCTACGACGAGGCATGGCGCGTGATGAGGCACGTCGGCCTCCTGGAGCGCATGCAGAGCCAGTGGAAGCTCAGCCGAGGTCTCGGCATCGCCAACCTGATGGTCATCCACCGCCTCAGCGACCTACTGAGCGCGGGCGACGCCGGCTCGCGCGGCCGGGTGCTGGCCGAGGGCCTCCTCGCCGACTGCAGCACCCGCATCATCTACCGCCAGGAGCCCGACCAACTCGCCGCCGCCGCCTCGCTGCTCGGCCTGACCGGCGTCGAAACCCAGGCCGTGTCCGCCCTGACCAAGGGCCGAGGCCTGTGGAAAGTTGCAGGTCGGAGCTTCATCACCCAGCACATCCTGCATCCAACCGAGCGCGAGCTGTTCGACACCGACGCCCGCATGTCCGCCAAAAGCGCCGAGTTCACTGCAACTGACCGCTTCTCAATTCCCATGCAGCGCACGGAGGTGCGGCAGTGAGTCTACGTGGGGTCGCGGGTTCCCGGTCCGGGGTTGTCCCCGGTCTGCGGTTCGGTGTGGTCGAGAACGCCGCCCCGCCCCAGCGCCACCCCACGACGGGCCCGACCGCGAGTCCGGACAGCGGCTCACCGGCCACTGACTGGAACGACCGCCTCGCCGCAGCCCAAACCGAGGAGTTCACCGGCCTGTTCCACGAGGCCGTTACGGAGGACTTCGGCGCGGTGGCCCGCCTGCACCAGATGCTCGAAACCGCCTCCGAGTGGTGCCGCACCCACGGCGCCCGAAGCAGCGCGTCCGAGTTGGACGCCATCGTCTCCCGGCTGACCGACCTCGGCGAGGAGCTGCATCTCGTCGCAGAGAACGTCGACCACGAGATCTGCTCCCGGTCGCACCAAGCGGCAGCAGCGGCCCGCCTCTCGCCAGCAGCGTCGGCCCGGGGGACTTCCCCCGGCCAGCAGAGCGACGCTCCTGCTCCGGTCCCACCATCGGCCACGCGCTCGCTGCCGCGTTCGCGGTGAGGCACCCGTACAGGATCGAGGAACAACCATGCCCACCTCTCCTAACTCCCCCGCCACCCCTGACAGCCAGCCGCAAGATGCCAGCGAGCGGGCGGTATGGCGGGCGCGCGTCCAGGCCCTGGCCTCCGCCGCCGATGGCATCACGCAGGCTTCGGACCAGTGGGACGCAGTCTCCGACTCGTACTGCGACGAAGACGGCTGGCCCGTCGACGAAACCGGGTACGCCGACGGCAAAGTGGCCCGGGACGCCGCCGCCTGGGAGCACGTCGAGACCTTCCTGACCCACGGCCCCGAAGTCCTCGCCGGTGTACGGGCCGCCGCGCAACCGACCGACTACCTCGACGGTCCGATCAGCGCCGACCTACTGCGCCTGCGGGGGATCGACTCCGTACTGGAGCGAGCAGGCGAGATCCGCCGCGAGTGGGATCAAGTCATCGCGCTCATGGAGGGGTCCATGCCCGGGTCGCGGGAGCTCTACGAGGAACGAGCCCGCGAGATCCGCAACTCCGAAGGCTGGCACTACGCCGACGAACTCAGCTACAGCGGAGCGGCGTTGGCCAGGGCTGCCGATCACCTGACCGACCGGATCGGCGTCGACCAGTCTGCGCACACCGGGCGTGTCCAGGCGGCCCTGGCCCGATCCGCCTCCGGCCAGCGCGGTGCCTCTCCCACTTCGCCGGCCGGCTCGGCGGCGTCTGACCCCCCTGCCGTGCGCCGCTCGCGCTGACGCCTCTAGCACCGATTTCCGGCGAGGCCAAACCGTCCGATCGCCGGATCCTCAACGAACGCCACTACCCCTACAGTCCCCGCCCGGCTGCGGCTTCCCGCCGTCGTCGACCGCTGGGGACGGCCGGCCACGGAGAAGCCCACATGCGCCCCGATCAGACACTGGTCACCCTCCAACGCGAGGGCACCCGCATCACAGCGCGCACCAGCGAACCCGTCATCCAGGAAGCCGCCGCTGGCACGTCGGAGCATGACCACCCGTACAGCCACTTGACCACGCCGCTTCGGCGGCGCGGCCTGGCCTGCACCGTCGAGTTCGGCATCAGTGACTACATCGTCCACGCCGAACTCCCCGACGGCAGCGCCCTGATCATCTCTCCGCCCCAGGAACCGCCCACCGACCGCCCGCCCGGGTATCCGGAGAGCTGGTTGGTGACGCGCGGGCATCCCGATGGCTCCGCGCTCCACGAGGTGATCTACGACTCGGAGGCCCACGGCCCTCACGCCCGGCATGGCGGCAGCGTCCCCCGCCTGCTCGCTGCCATCGACGCGCGCCTGGATCAGCTCGGCCTGCCGCCCCGACCGGAACCGCGGCGACCTGCCCAGGAGAGCGGTGCCGACGCGGTTCTCCATCGTGCGGGCTTCGTCCCCGTCGTGCTGTTCCGCGAGCGCTTCCACCGGCTGCCCTCCGCCATGACCGACCCGGTCGAGCAGCGACACATGGTGACCCGGGCCTTCGACATGCTGCAGGCCGAGGGCTTCGACGTCTCGTGCAACCCCGACCTGCTCGACCCCAGCCGGCCGCCCCCTGGCGATCACGGGCTCAGCCTCGGCGACCGGCTCGGCCACCTGACCCAATCCATCCAGTCGGCGGCACATACGAGCGAGGCCGTCGCCGCACTGAGCGAGCTGACCGCTCCCGGTGACGGAGTTCTCCAGCGCGTCGTCGAGTCCCTCAACACGACGGCCGACTGGTGGGAGGGCCTGGGCGCACCCGCCGATCCCCACTACGCGAACCGCCTGCGCTACATCACCAAGAAGCTCGACTCCTACACGCTCGAAATTCGGTCCATGCGCGGCGACCTGGCCGACCGGCACACCGACCACCCCGACAGGGTCCAGGCCCGGGTGGACCGAGTCGCCCCGGAAGAACCGGCCGCGCCCCGAGTCGCCGCCGCTCTCGCGGTCTCACCGACCGCACGGCGCACGACCCCAGCCGCGCTGCCGTCAGCTTCACCCGTACGTCCCGCCCTGCCTCCCGCCCGACCCTCGTCCGCACCCGGTCGCTTACCGCTGCCCAGCTTGGAGCCCGCCATGTCCCGCACCAGCAGAACCATCCCCGCCAACGACCGTCCCTCTCCCCCTGCCCGCACCGGATGGATCCGCTATGCCCACCCCCGAGCACGACCCGCTTCCCGACATCGCAGTCGGCCGCCACCCCGACTTCGGCATCGTCGCCTCCAACCCGAAGCAACTGGCCGCAAGCACCTGGATGTTGAAGGGATTCGACTTCCACCCCGTCCCCGACCATCCCAACCTGTACGCGCTGGCCAACCAGCAGCGTGATGGGCAGGACCGCGCCACACGGGCCGTCGCACTGCTGCGCAAGGCCGGCTACCAAGTTGATGTGGACGCCGCGTTCGACCCCTCTCTGGCCTCCGTACCAGCGCCCGCCCGCGACCGGCCCCCGCGCGCTGAGCCGGACGTCGCGTTCGCCGAGCATCCGCAGCTCGGCGTGGTCGCCGCCACCGCCGACGGTTCCTCCGCTCTCGGCGGCCCACTCATCCTGGAAGAGCACGGTTGGCGGCATAACCCGAGCCTGGACATCTACACGCTGCCCATCACCACCGACCGCGGCCAGGCGCTCGGCAAGGTAGCTCAGGCCACCATGGCGATGCAGCGGTCCGACCTCCAGGTAGCCGTGCAGCCCGCCCTCGCCCGGGACATCAGCGCACGCCACCCGCCCGCACCGTCGGCGGCAGCGCGCCATGAACGCGGCCCGGACGTCGCCCCCCGCCGGTTCCCTGTCATGAACGCCGCCGCGCTCGCCGCCAGTCCCGCCCGCGCCAGCCTGCCCGGCAAACCCCCGGTCCCCACGCCCGCCGCCTCCGTCCCGGCTTCCCGCCCGGTGGACCCGCGCGTGGCGTTCTCCCGCACCCCCTGACATCCAACACCCGTAAGGAAAAGCTCCCATGGCCGTGAAAACCATCTGGCACATCGACTTCTCGTGCGGGCACAGCGGCGCCCGTGACCTGTCCGACCGGGCGGCCGACCGCCGCGCGGGCTTCGCCGAGTGGCTCGCCAAGCAGGAGTGCACCGATTGCTGGCGGTCCGCAAAGGAGGGCGATGAGCAGGACAAGGCCGCCTGGCTGGAGGCCAAGCGCGCCGAAGAGCAGGCCGAGTCCGATGCCTGGTCAGAGCAGTACCGGATGCCGCCCCTCGAAGGCCGCGAGCGCGCCATCGCGTGGGGCGTGCGCTGCCGCCACCAGGTCCTGGCTGCCGCCTACACCGCTCTGGTCCTCGAAGGCGAGAGCAGCGAGGCGGAGTGGGAGGAGATCGAGGAAACGGCTCGCACGATCACCCGCGCCGGGTGGTGGATCGACCAGCGCTCCTCCGAGCCCGGCGACCTGACCGAGCTGCTCCAGGCGGCCACCGTAGCCGACCGGCCCACCGAGAACCCCCACTTCTGACCACCCCGGTGCCCTGCCCCGTCGGGGCACCGGATCCCTCTCCCTGCCAGTGATGCGGATATCCCATGCTCGAGTACCCCCTGCGCTGCGATGTGCGGCGCACCGAGAGCACCACCGATCTGCTCGCCGACCTCCACCGCAGCGAGCCTGGCTTCGCCCCCTACCTACTCACCGCCTGGTCGCCGGAGTTGACCGCCCAGGACACCGTCGTCCTGCCGTACTTGGCGCTGCTGCTCGACGAGCCCCTCGCCTTGCGGAAACCACGGACCGGACACACCGCGTCCCAGCGGATCACCTGGCACTGCGCGATCCGCAACACCACCGGCGTGGAACTCAACGACGACGACTGGTTCGAGCTGACGCGCGAGGTCCTCGACGCCACCGGCATCGAGCCGGACGACGACCCGGCCGCCTGCCGGTGGGCCGCCCTGCGCAACCAGGCCAACGGACTCGACATCATCGCCACCGTCATCCGCCAGGACGGCCACTGGGCCCGGCTGCACAACGACGCGTACTTCGCGCGCTCCGCCTGCGCGGACTTCGCCTACGACCACGGCCTCGACGAGCCGCGGTGACCGCAGGCGTCTATCACCCATCTCCGGCCGGGCCAAATCGTGGATTCTGCGGATCCTCTCTCCCTGACGGCCCGGCCACCCGGGCTCCCGTTCGCCACTCCCCTTCGAGGTAGACGCCGTGATCGCCCACCTGCAGCGCGCCAGCCACACCGCTGGTCTGCTCACGTATCTGTACGGGCCGGGCGAGCGCGGCAACCACACCAACCCCCGCCTGATCGCGGGGGACGGCCACGGCGCCCCCATCGAGATGCTCGCCCAGCCCGACGCGCTGTCGTACCTCGCCCACGCCCTCGACGCACCCGTCGAGCGTCTCGGGGCCCGCGCGCCCGAGCGGCCGGTGTGGGTCTGCTCGGTCCGCTCCGACCCCCGACACCCCGACCTGACCGACTCTCAGTGGGCCGAGGTGGCCCGCCGGGTGGTGGCGGTCACCGGCATCGCCCCGGACGGCGATCCGGACGCCTGCCGATGGATCGCCCTGCGTAACCAGCCCCACCGGGTCTACGTCGTGGCCACTCTCGCCCGCGAGGACGGCAGCCTCCACAACGCCTATCGCGATGCCTTCCACCTGCAGACCGAGTGCCACCGCATCGCCACCGAACTCGGCCAGCTGCCCCCGGCCCCACGCCCAACACCCCGCGCTCAGGAGAGCCACGTGCCTGCCCCCTACATCACCATCCACACCGAGCCCAGCGGCAGTGTCTCGGCGAAGGGCGCCAGCGACGACTTGTCCGCCACGCTCCTCAAGCACGCCGGTTTCCAGCAGATCGAGGACTGGTACGGCCGCCGCCACCGCCTGCCGACCACCACCCCGGCCGCTGACCGCGCCGCCGTCGCCTCCCACGCAGCCGAGATGCTCCGCGCCGCCCGGTACAACGTCGACCTGGACCCCGACCTCGACACCAGCCGGTTGACCACCCCGGCCAACCCTCTCGGGCTCTACATCGCCGGAGCCGAAGTCCTGCGGCTGACCGACCAGATCAGGGCCGCCGAGAACGGTGCCGGCCTTGCGCAGGCAGTCGATCACCTCCTTCATCCCGAGCACGGCGTCCTGGAACGCGTCCGGGAAGCGCTGGAGACGGCATGCGAGCAGATCACCGACCTCGACGACGAGGCGTACGCGCTGGCCGACCGGTTCGGCTTCGCTGCGGAGTTCGTCAGCTCGGCGCAGTCGGAACTCGTCGGATCGGATACCGAGTTGCGCCGTGTCGGCGACTCGCAGCAAGACCAGGTGGAGGTGCGAGCGGAGTCCCCAGCCCCCACGGGCTCCCGAAGTGCGGCTCTCGCCACGTCGCCCGCAGCGGCCAAGGCCAAGGCGTCCTCAACGCTCGGCGCTGGAGCACCGGAGGTCGGCGCGGCCGTACATCCGTCGCAGCTCCCCGGTCACCGGACCCGGTGACCCCGATGCTCTCCTCCCGTACTCCCTCCGCCAGCCTGCCGCGCACCTACCTCATGCGGGCCACCGACGCTCTGGCCAGCGCGACGGCCACCTACGCGATCCCACTTCTGGTTCTGATCACCACCGGCTCCACCGCTCTGACCGGTCTTGCGTTCCTGCTGGAGTGGACGCCGCGCCTGGCCGCCTTCGCCTTCGCCGGATCACTGGTCGACCGGTGGGGTGCCGGCCGCGTCTTCCGAGCGTCCAACCTTGTCCGTACCGCCGTGGTCGCGCTAGCCGGTGTGGTGCTGCTGGCCCTCCCCGGCGCCGGAGCTGCGACCACCTGCGTGGTCCTGGCGTTCGGGGCTGCCTCCGGGCTGCTGGCGGAGGTCTCCTTCGTCGCGGTGGAGACTCTCGGTGCCGAGGCCAGCCGCCGGTTGGGCGATGCCGCGCACCGTGTCCAGGCCGTGCAGACCGGGATCGACCAGGGCGCGGTGCTCGTGGGTCCGCTCCTAGGTGGTCTGTTGTTGTTGGCGGGGCCGACCGTGCTGCTGACCCTGGTCGCGGCATTGGCTCTGACCGCCGCCGCGACCACGCCGAGCGGCGGAACCGTGGCGGATCACCGCCCGGTGCCCAGCAGTCTTCTGACCGGGTGGCGGACCCTGCGCCGTACCCCGGCACTTTCCTGGCTGGTCGGCGGTTTGGCCGCCTCCAACTTGGCCACCGGTGTCCTGCAGGCCGCTGCCCCGATCATGGTCATCCACCACTTCCACTACTCCACCGCCGCCGTAGGTGCGGTCTGGAGCGCGGCAGCCGTCGCCTCCCTGACCGCCGTGTGGGCCACCCGCCGGGCGATCGACCGCTTCCAGGTCTGGCCGGTAGGCGCGGTGGCCGCCGCTGCCTCGACGGCAGCCTGCCTGGCGACCGCCCTGGCCCCGAGTTTCACCGCCTACACCGCGGCGGTGGCGGTGGTCATGGCTGGCGACGGCGCGCTGACCGTCATCCTGCGTACGCTGCGCTCCCGCCTCATCCCCGCCCAGGCGTTCGGCTCCACTCTGGCAGTGACGATCATCCTGGTGCTGCTGCCCCTTCCCCTGGCCGGATCCCTGATCACGGCCGTTCCCACCGCTGAACTTCCGCACCTGTTGCTGGCGTGCGCCGTCCTGCAGGGGCTGGCACTGGGCGGGTGCTTCGGCAGCCTGCGTCGGCACCGAGCCGCCTGCGAACGGTCCCACCCGCAGGTCCCTGTGCTCCAGGAGGAGCCAGTCCAGCCAGCGAACGCACCGTGACCAGCGGCTCAACGGCTCGGTGAATCTCGACCTTTCTTCCCCTTCACACCCAACTCCCGCCCTACGGAGGCTGTCCCATGTCCCGATCCACTCGTATCGGTGATCCGCTGCTGATAGTCGTCGGCGGGACCGACCCCGTATACCGGGGCTACTGCGTCGAGCAGGCCGCTGCCGCATATCCGATCGCGCTGATCGACGCCAAGCCGCCGACCTGGCAGCAGCACCTGGTCGTCGACCACGAGGTCGCCGACACCCACGACCCGGCGGCCGTGGTCGCCGCTGGCCTGGCCCTGGCCGAGCGCCATCCCATCGCCGGAGTCGTCACCTGGGACGAGTACGCCCTGGTCCCGTCCGCAGAACTCGTCGCCCGCCTCGGGCTTGCGGGCAACAGCGTGGCGTCGATGAACGCCTGTCGGGACAAGGCGACCAGCCGCCGTCGGTTCGCCGAAGAGCAGGTGCCGTCGGCGACGTCCACCCGTGTCGGAACCCTGGCCCAGGCGACGGCTGCCGCGCACCGCACAGGCTTCCCTGTCGTCCTCAAGCCCTCCTCACACGCGGCCAGCATCGGTGTGATTCGCGTCGACAATCCGCAGGAGCTGCCCACTGCCTGGGAGTTCGCCTCCGCCGGAGCCGGTGAGCAAGGACCGGAGGGCAGCGGTGTGCTGGTCGAGGAGTACCTCTCCGGGCCGGAGATATCGGTGGAGTGCGTCACCCAGAACGGCATCACGACGGCGCTGGCCGTCACCCGCAAGGAGGTCGCCTTCCCGCCGTACTTCGAGGAGGTTGGTCACACCGTCACTGCCGGAGACCCGCTCCTGCCCGAGGTCGCCCCCGTCGCCGTCCAGGCGGTGCGGGCGCTGGGCGTCACCGACGGCGTACAGCACGTGGAGATGCGCCTCACCGCCTCCGGCCCGCGGATCATTGAGGTCAACTCCCGTATCGGCGGCGACCTGATCGGCAAGCTCGTCCACCTGGCCACCGGCCTCGACCTGCCCCGGATCGCCGCCGACGTCGCCTGCGGCAAGGTGCCCGCCCTCACGCCCCCGACGCACACCACCGCCGCGATCAAGATCCTTTATCCCCCAGCCACCGGCACCCTCTCCGCACGGCACCTGTCCGTCGAGCCCGATGACCCGTGGCTGCGCCAGGCAACCTGGCTGCGCGCCATCGGCGACCGGGTCGCCCTGCCACCGGAGGGAAATCTCGACACCAAGCGGGTCGGTTTCTTCATCGTCACCGCCGACAGCCCCGCCGCCGCCCACGACCAACTGGAGGCCCTGACCGAGGGGCTGACTCTGGCGGTCACGGCGTGAACCGAGCGCTGTCTCCATCCGCCATCAGACCGGCCAAGGGCCGAGGGGCCTATCCACCTGGGTGGCACCGATCCAACACCACGACCGAGGAGGAATAGTGCCCGAGTTCTACCCGAGCATCGGCGAGGCCATCGGCGCCGCGATGCAGCACAACATCCGGCTTGCCCACGGCGGCGAGGCGTCCGGCTCCGACACGCCCCTGCAGATCCGACACCTGCCCCACCCGTCGGCCGACCCGTACTCCGTCCCGGGGATGATCACCCGGCTCACCGAGACAGCAACTCCCCAAGAGGTCGCCGAAATCATCGAGGAGATCAACGGCACCCTGGTCGGAGCCCTCCCACAGCTGACCGAACTCGTCGCCGCAGCAGCCGACTGGACCCGAGCCCGCCTGACCTTCGAGAACCCGCACCACAACCCGACCTTCGATACGTGGACACGGCTGGCCGCCGCCACCCACATGCTGCGGGACGTCCAGGAGGAGCTGGAGGCCGCCGAGGACATGATCGCCGCGTGCCCTGCGGAACTCAGCGACCCCAAGTACCGCGACGAGATGCCTGCCCTGCGGACCAGGGAACTGCTCAGCGACGTCCTCGGCGACGACGCGGTCGCGGATACCGAACCGTCCGCCGCCCAGAACACGGAAGCGGACCGCCAGCGAGCCGCCCGCGCATCCTCCCCGCACGCCGCCACCCAGCGGACCGCACTCTCCGCCGACGCGACGTCCGAACCACCTGCCAGCGCCCCGCCGCCCCGGTCGCCGCGCACCCGATGACCTCGGCCTGACCTCGACCGCCGGCCCCCTTCCCGGAACAGGAGCTGCCCCGATGACCAGCAGAAGAGCGCCGCGCGCCCCGCCCCGCCTCGTCCGCTCTCCCTCCTTGGATCCGCCATGCCCGCCCCGCGTACCAGCGCGCCCTCGACCACCACCGGCTCCGACGCGCTCCTCTACCTCCTGTTCGGCGTCCTCGGCGCCGCCATCGCCTTCGGCTCCCTCGCCTGGCTGACCGGCAACCTCACCAACTCCCTCGTCGGCACCGGCCACTGGGTGCCGTTCAAGGCCACCGACGCGCTGCTACACCCCGACGTGCTGTGGCCGCACCTGAGCCCCACCGCCCTGCTGATCGGCGCGCGACTCGTCCCCGGCCTGCTCTCCGCCGGCCTCACCATCACCGGCCTAGTCCTATGGCTGCGGCTGCGCGGCGGCGCGAAGAACGGCCTCGCCCGCAAGCAAGATCTCGCCCCGCTGCTGGACAAGGAGATCACCGCAAAGGCGAAGAGCCTGCGTCCGAGCCTGTCCGATCTCAAACCGAAAGAGGTCGCTCCCGCCGACCGCGGCATCCTCGTCGGCACGCTCTCCCCAGGCCGGGCCGAGATCCGCGCCTCCTGGGAGGACGTGATCGTCGCGATCATGGCCCCGCGATCCGGCAAGACGTCCGGGCTGGCGATCCCCGCGATCCTCGCCGCTCCCGGCCCGGTGCTGCTGACCTCGAACAAGGCGGCGAACGATGCCTTCACCGCGACGGTGGACGCCCGTGCCAAGGTCGGCACGATCTGGACGCTCGACCCGCAGCAGATCGCCCATCACCCGCGCGAGATGTGGTGGGACATCCTGGCCGACGCCCACGACCTGGCCGGGGCGAAACGTTTGGCCGGGCACTTCGTCGCCGCCAGCGTGGACGAATCCAGCGGCTCCGACTTCTGGTCCACCGCCGCGAGCAACACGCTGGGCGCGCTGTTCCTGGCCGCCGCCAGCCACCGGCACCCGATCACCGATGTCCTGGCCTGGCTCGCCTCCCCTGCTGACCGCACTCCGGTGGACCTGCTCACCGATGCCGGCCACGATGCGGTCGCCGCCCAACTCCAGGGCACCGTCAGCGGGGCCACGGAAACCCGTGACGGCATCTATGAGACCGCGCGGCAGTACGCGAGTTGCCTGCTCGACCCGGACGTCGCCGCCTGGGTCACCCCCAGCAAGCACCTTCCCGAGTTCAGGCCCTCCGCGTTCGCCAGCTCCCGCGACACGTTGTACCTGCTCAGCAAGGACGGCGGCGGCTCAGCGTCGGCGATCATCGCTGCAGCGGCCGATGCGGTGATGCGCGCGGCCGTGGTCATCGCCGAGCGCTCCGGCGGACGTCTCGATCCGCCGGCCCTGTGCGTCCTCGATGAGGCTGCCAACGTCTGCAAAATCTCGGATCTCCCGGACCTGTACAGCCACTTGGGCAGCCGGGGCGTGATCCCGATGACGATCCTGCAGTCCTACCGGCAGGGCCAGCGGTGCTGGGGCGAGGCAGGCATGGACGCGCTCTGGTCCGCCGCCACGATCAAGATCATCGGAAGTGGAATCGACGACGCCGACTTCGCCGACCGTCTGAGCAGGCAGGTCGGTGACCACGACGTGCAGACGACGTCGGTGTCGACCAGCGACGGCGGCAAGTCCACCTCGGTGAGCATGCGCACCGAGCGGATCCTGCCCCCCGACGCGATCCGCGCGCTCCCCAAGGGGAAGGCGCTGCTGCTCGCCACCGGCATCCGGGTGGCCATGCTCGATCTCCGGCCCTGGTACAAGGAGCCCTCCGCCAAGGTGGTCGGTCCGGCCTCGGCCCGCGCGACGAAGGCCATCACCGAGCGGGCCATCGCCAAGTCCCTGGGCCGCGACGACTTCGGGCTGTCGGCATGAGCGCCCCGACGCTCAAGGTGCTCTCGCTCGGTGCCGGGGTCCAGTCGACATGTCTGCTGCTCATGGCCGCCGAGGGCCATCTGCCCGGCCTGGACGCGGCGATCTTCGCGGACACAGGCTGGGAGCCCCGCGCCGTCTACGACCATCTCGACCGGATCGAGCGGGAAATCGCCGAGCCCGCCGGCATCCCGGTCCTGCGGGTGTCCTCCGGCAACATCCGATCCGATGCGCTTGACCCCTCCAAGCACTTCGCCTCGATGCCGTTGCACATCCTCAACTCCACTGGCAGCGAAGGGATGTCACGACGCCAGTGCACCGGCCAGTACAAAATCCGGCCGCTAAAGGAGAAGGTCCGCGAGCTGCTCGGCTACCCCTACCCGCAGCGTATCCCCGCCGGGGTGTTCGTCGAGCAGTGGATCGGTATCTCGGTGGACGAGTTCACCCGGGCGAAGGACGCGGACGTCGCCTACATGAAGAACCGGTTCCCGCTGATCGAGACCGGGTTCTCCCGCTCGGACTGCCTGCGGCTGCTGCGCTCGCGCGGGTTCGGCCAGACGCCGAAAAGTGCGTGCCTGGGGTGCCGTACCACGGCAACGCCCAGTGGCGAGCACTGCGCGACGGCTCGCCCCAGGAGTGGCAGGACGTCGTGGAGTTCGATGCCGCGATCAGGCCGGGCAACGCGCGGGCGACCGCGGAGGGCACGCCGCTGCTCGGGCAGGCGTATCTGCACCGCAGTCGCCGGCCTCTGGATCAGGCACCGATCGACCGGGTCACCGCCCACGAGTGGTCCGGACGCCAAGGCGACATCTTCGACGCGCTCGCGGACGCCGAACTGGAGAACGGCGAGCCGGACGGCTGCTCGCCCTGGTCCTGCCGCTCCGGCGCCCCCGTCCAGGCCGATGTCGACCTCACGGCCTGACGCTCCCCCTTCTACCTGTTCAGGAGTCCCCTCGTGTCCTCGCGCACCCCATCCTCCCCTCTGGCGCGCTCCGAACGCCTCGCCCAGTCGCCGGTCGTCCGGGGCGGCGGCCAGTGGTGGCTGGTCACCGGTTCCGGCTCGATCCTCGCCACAGATCCGACATTCACCGGCGAGCTGGACCGCTTCGCCGCCGCGATGGCCGCCGCCGACCAGGCCATCGTCGATCTCCGCTCCCAGCAGGACGATCCGCCGACTCCCCACCCCGGTCGGCAGCGATGAACCCGCTGCTGAGTGCCGAGCAGGCGGTACTCGGCTCGGTGCTGCTCGACCCCGGCCAGCTCACGCACCTCGACTGGCTCGCCCCGGATCACTTCTACCGGCCGGTCCACCAGGCGCTGTTCGCCGCCCTGCGCAAGCTCCGGACCGACGGCCACGCTGCCCTGGCGACCAAGGAACCGGTGCCGCTGTCTTGGGTGACCGACGCGGTCGACGAGGCCAGCCACCACGTCCGGGGGCTGACCGCGGTATACGCCAGCATCCTGATCTCGGCCTGCCCGCGCCCCCAGCACGCCCCGGTGTACGGCCGGATGGTGCTGGAGGGAGCGATCCATCGCAGCGTGAGCGAGCACGCGATCCGCCTGCATCAGGCAGCCCGTGCCGACGCCCTCCAGGGTCAGGTGGAGGGAGCGCTGCACCATGCGGACGTCCTGGCCGGGGTGCTCGGCGACCTCGCGCGCCGCTGGGGGTCCGAACCGAGCCCGGTCGCCCCGGCCACGCCGCCTTCCACAGCACCCGTTGCGCCGGCGCCGGTACGGGCGGACCGGGTCGCCGAGGACGAGCGGTTCCTGCTGGCGGTCCTGGTCGAGCGGCCGAAGGCGATGGACGAGGTCGTCGGCTGGCTGCGACCGGGCGACTTCGCCGACCCCGCCCACGGCCAGCTCTACCGCTGCCTGGGCGCGCTGCACCACCGTGGCGAGCCCATCGACCGGATCACCGCGTTGTGGGAAGCCCAGCGGCGCGGTCTGCTGGCCGACGGCACGCTGACCGCTGAACAGCTCACTGCCATCTGCGACGGCGTCGGCGCCGGCAGCGCCGAGTGGCTCGGCGAGCAGATCATGCGCTCCTCCGTCACCCGCACGGCCGCCACCTCCGCCCGCGTCATCCGCGCCCTGGCCGAGAACGAGACCCTGGCCCCCGGGCGGCTCATCAACCACGCCCTGCACGCGCTCGGGCCGCTCGACGAAGTGCGCGCCCGCTGGCAGACCGCGAACGGCCACCCCGCTCCGGCGCCGCCCCCCGCGCCGCCGACCGAGGGACCCCCGACGACGCGGGTCCACGCCGCCCTCGCCCGCAGCACACCGCGACCGGCCGCACTGCCCTCGGAACGCCCAGGCTCTGCCTCCACGCCATCAGCCGCGCGATCGCCCTCGCGCACCCACGGCTGAACCGTCCTCACCCACCAACCCAGTCCATCCGACTGTTCTCACATCTGGAACGCACCGTGGACAACACCCCCATCTCCGACGCCCTGGCCCTGCGCGCCACGGCCTCCGCCTTCGACGCCCAGCGCGGCAAACTGCCGGTGTTCGGAGACCCTCACCGCTCACCCGATGCCGTCGCCGTCGCACGCCAGGTCTCCGAACTCGGAAAGCTGATCACTGACTTGGGCGACGAGGTCCTCTTCCGTGCCGCCGACCAGGACCAGGCATCCCACACCGCTCGGGTGATCACCAGCTTGGCCGCCGCCGTCGTGCCCGCAGGCGAAGCGGCTTCCGCCTTGGGAGCGGTGGCCCACCAGCTCGCCTTCCTGAGCCAGACCGAGAGTCTGCGCGACCAGCCCGACGCCAGGGATGCTCGGGAGGCAGCCGTACGGGTGATGGACGACGCACTCGCCACCGCCGACGCGGCCCTGCACGACGGGGCCAACTCCCTGCACTCCGCATCGGCAACCGTCTCTCCCCCGTCCGTTCGGTTCCAGGCTGCCCGCAGCCGGTCCACGACCGCCATGCCCGCTCCCGGGTCGCCGCCTCCCGGAGTCACCACGGTGGTGGCGTCCTCCTCGGACCGACTCGCACGGGGCCGGTGACATGGAGACCACCACCGCGCGAGGGCCGTTGATCGGCTCGCTCTGCTCGGGGTACGGCGGTCTGGACCTCGGGGTCCAGACCGCCCTCGGCGGCACCCTGGCCTGGCACGCCGAGATCAACCCCGACGCCGCGCGCATCCTGGACCGGCACTGGCCCGGCGTGCCCAATCTGCAGGACATCACCGCCGTCAACTGGGCCGATGTGCCTCGGGTGTGTGTCCTGACGGCCGGTTTCCCTTGTCAAAGACGTCTCCGTCGCCGGCCGCCGGGCCGGACTCAACCCCCACACCCGCTCGGGGCTGTGGCTGCACGTCGCCCGTGCGGTCGAAGCCCTCCGCCCCTGCTTGGTGGTGATCGAGAATGTCCGAGGTCTCCTCACCTCGCCCGCCGGTTCCCCTGGCGACGTGGAATTCTGCCCGTGGTGTCTGGGAGACGACCCAACCCAGCCTCCTGTGCGGGCACTTGGTGCCGTACTCGGCTCCCTGGCCGATCTCCGGTACGACGCAAGGTGGCTCGTGCTTCGTGCCTCCGACGTCGGAGCCCCTCATCGTCGCGAGCGGACCTTCCTCACCGCCTGGCCCGCCGAGCACCCTGCTCAAGACCCCGACGAGCAACATCGGCAAGAACGGCGGCTCCCAGCACCCGTCGAAGCGGAAGAGCGGCGGCCACGGCCCGAACCTGGCCGACGAGGTGGAGTGGCTGCTGCCCACGCCGAAGGCGTCGGACGGGATCAAGGGCTCGCCGAACCAGCGGCACGGCAACGGGGACATGACGCTGCCGAGCGCGGCAGCATCGCTGCTGCCCACCCCGAGGGCGAGCGACACCGGCACTCCTGGCCGTCGTCCGGGCAAGGGCTGGCGCCCGCCCCTGTCGGCGGTGGCGCTGCCGTTGTGGGCGGAGACGCCCCCGGAGGCCGTGGAACCGACGGGCGATGGGGAGCGTACGCCTCCGCCATCGCCCGATGGGAGAACCTCACCCGTCCCGCCCCGGCGCCCACCGACGCTGCCGGACGCCTGCGCGCCGACTTCGTGGAGTGGATGCAGGGCCTGGCCCCTGGCTGGGTGACCGCCACTCCGGGACTCGGCCGACCGGCTCAGCTCACCGCGCTCGGCAACGGCGTGGTCCCCCAACAGGCCGCCCGCGCCGTGCAGTTGCTGGCACCGCCCTTCCCCCGCTGCCCACGCTGCACCGCGCCGTAGCGCTGCATTACCGCCTTCCCCCGGCCGGACCAAATCGCGGAATCTCCGCATCCTCTTGCTCATGCCGACCTGCGAACGGAGCACCGCCCTGACCTCCAGAAGAGCGCGCCGCACTTCACCCCCGCCCTGCTCGCTCACTCCCTTGGATCCGCCATGTCCGACCCCAGCAAGGCCGCCCCCGAGCCGTTCCGCGTTCCCGACGGCGATCTCGACGATCTCGCGAGCACCCTCGCCAAGACCATGTCGGAGGTACGCCAGCACGGTGTCATCCTCGACCGCCTCGGCTCCGAGCCCGTCTCCACCCCTCAGCCCGCCGACGACACCCCCACCGCAGACAAGGCCGACGCCGACAAGGCCGACGTCCCGGCCTCGGTGTTCATCCTCGCCTTGGGCGGCGAGGCGTACGCCGTCGAACTGGCCGCGCTCAGCGACTGGGTGAACTACCTGTTCCTGCCCGTCTACGGACGGGAGATCAGCACCACCCGGCCGTGGTGCGACCAGTGGCACGAGCATCCCGAGGCTGTGGCCCGGCTGCACGCGCTCTGGCTCGCGTGGCAGCAGCTCACTGACGCCGAGGCCGGCCTGTCCGGTCCCTCGACGTGGCACCGAGACCACCTTGACCAGGCCCTGGTTCATCTCCGTGCCCCCGACGGCCCCTTCGCCGCATGCACGACGAGCCCGACCCGGCCCAACCACCGTGTGCTGGCCACCCCGGCGCCCGAGCTGGCGGGAGCCACCCAGTGACCACCGAACTCGACTTCCGCCTCGACGAGTTCGAGCCTGCCGACGCCGTCTCCGAACTCGCCGAGAGCAGTCTCTGGGCCGGAGACCTGACCGTGCTGGCCGAGCACCACACCACCCCGGAGGGGGCACACAGCTACCTCGTCGCCCACGACGGGACGACGACCTGGGGCGTCCCCGGTGAACCACAGCTCGTTGCCATCAAGATCATGCGGGACCTACGCGAGCGCACGTTCACCTTCGAGACCGCGAACCACTCCAGTCTGGCCTTCGCCCAGAACTGGCTGATCGAGCGTGGCTGCCCGCCCGAGCGGATCGCCCAGGCCGGCGGGGACTTCATGAAGCCCGCCGACGATCTCACGCTCTGGATCGAGCAGCAGATCCGGGAGTCAGGCTCTCGCTACAAGGTCCTCGACAGCTGGACCTCGGACTTCGCCCCGTGCGAGACGTGGACGTTGACCCGTGACTCCAGCGCCGCTCAAGCACCGATTCGTGTCTTCCTCGAAGAGGGGAACCACGACGCCCACACGTACACGATGCGCGAGGGCGCCTTCGCCGATGAGGCCGCCGCCCGGCACTGGCTGGAAGACCGCAGCAGTCCACTGCCGCAGCCGCCGGACTACCGCGGTGAGGCCGCCGCCCGGCTGACCCGCGCCGCGCTCACCCGGTCAGCGGGTGCCTCCGCGATCCCGAAAGCCAGCCTCGACACGGGCAACGCTCCGTCGGCAGGAACGGCCCAGCGCCCGAGCCCTGGGAGGCCCATGTGAGCCGCGCCCGCTTCGCCTTCGCCGCGCACCCGGATGCCATCGCGGACCTGCGCGAACTCCCCGACGAAATCCGCGACCTGGCGCTGCTGGAACTGCAGAACCTGGTCCACGGCAGCGACGACTGCCTGCCGCTGACCGGCCGCCTCGCGGGCTTCCACAAGGTGTACGTCGACCCTGCCGTCTCCTATCGGATGGTCATCCAGTTCCGCCCGGCCCCGCCCACCTCGACTTACAAACGCGAGATCTACCTCGTCGCGGCCGGTGCCCGGGAGGACTACGCGGTCTACCGCACGGCCCAGCTCCGCACCAACCGCACCGACCTCAACCGGCCCGCCGACACCGACCCGGCGGTCGAGGCGCGAGTCCAGGCAGCCCGTTCCCGATCCCCCCACGCGGTCGACCAGACCGCGTCCTTCCCAGCCACCTCGCCGGCGGCAGCCAGCCCCACCGCGCCCGCCGCCTCCCGAAAGGCCCTCCTGCGATGACCGCCGACCGCACTCCCCTGGCCCGCACCGAACTGGCCGGGCTGCTCACCGACGCCGCGCAGAGTGTCTCCGGGGTCCTGACCACCGAGTACCCCACCTCCGCCAGCCGCTCCTACCTGCATCCCGTCCTCGGCGCGCTGTCCGCCGGCCCCCTGGTGGTCTGCGAGTTGAACGACCGGCTCGAAGGGTTCGTCATCGAGGAGCCGCTTCCCTCCACCCCCGCCGGTCTGTTCACCCTGGCGTCCTACGCTTCCGCGCTCGGCTGGCTCACCGAGTCCCTCGCCGAGCTGACCGCCTCCGTGGACCAGATCTGCACGCGCGTCGGCATCCCCGCCGAGCCGCCGGACCCGGCCTTCGCCGCGCACTCACCGGCGGAGCAGGACGACGAGTTCGACTTCGCGTTCAGCGCGCTGGAACTGGCCGCCATCCGCACAGCCGCTGAGGCTGCCGGCCTCAGCCCCGGCGACTACGTCGAGGTGCTCTCGCAGTCCCTCCTCGCCGCCTCCCGGATCACCGACGCCTGCATGGAGATCTCCAGCGGCCTGCTCGAAGACGCCGCGTACGTCCTTGGCGAGGCGACCGACCACGTCTGGATCGGTGAGGGCCCCGACAGCCTGCCCACCCTGGTGCGCTCCCTGCTCGCCCGGATGGAGGCGGCCGAATGAACTCCCATGACATGGCGAAACGGCCCGGCGCGCACTTGGTCGCCGAGGAGTTCGGTGTCGAGGACCCCTGGGCGCTGAGCGACGACCATCCGCCCCGCGACCCGCTTCACCTCGTCGGCAGGATGGTCGCCGAGGCCGCTCGCGATGTCGACGAGTTGCACAGCGAGCTGACCCGCGCCGCCCAGTCCGCGATCGAGCTTCTTGAGCCCTTCGGGCGGGGCGACAGCGCTGGCCTGCGCGGCTGGGACGGAATTCTGCGCACCGCAGGTCCGCAGATCGATCTGCTCGCCGCCCGCAGGAGTGCGGCATTCGAGCAACTGAACCAGGCCGTGTCCACGTACCACCGCCTTCTGCCCGAGTCCGACACCGAGCCGGCCTCGAAGGCACCGCGCCAGAGCCGGGACTTGGCTCCGGAGCAGGCGCCGGGGCGGGACGACGACTGGGCCATCGCGGGTGGTCGCCAGCTCGGAGCCCTTGAAGCCGTGGAGGCGGGCGGGCTTCGATTCCACCAGAGCGCGGCCTACGGCTACACCTATCTCTCCGACGGACGGGGCCAACGCCCCAACCCGGAGGTCTGGCCCGAAACCGTCCAGCGGCTGGTCGCCAACGGGCTGTTGGACCAGGACACCAGCGAGGGACTGTACCGGCCTGGACAACTCCTCTCGCTCACACCGCAGGGCGAGGCGGCCCTTCGAGATGCACGTACGGCCACGCCGCGAGTATCCGCCGCCCTCAGCCGCAGCAACACCGCGGCGATCTCCGACGTCGTCTCCGATTCAGCTGTCACACCCGCAACAAGCGCGGCCACCAAGCCTTCCCGTTCCCGCTGATCCCCCCGGAAAGGACGTCCCCCATGTCCACCGTGATCCACACCCGCCACCTGGTCGAGCACCGGTACGGCCGCCCGCTGGAAGACCTCCGGCGCGACGGCGCACATGGCGGTTCGGGCGATCCCGTTCTGCCGATCGTGCTGCGGCGGCTCGGCGGTCTGGCCGAGACGAACGCTCATGCCCGTGCCGCCCGCCGCAACCTCGACGCGGCCTGGCAGCGCTGCCGCTC
Source organism: Streptomyces sp. NBC_01390 (assembly GCF_045040105.1). NCBI lineage: Bacteria > Bacillati > Actinomycetota > Actinomycetes > Kitasatosporales > Streptomycetaceae > Streptomyces > Streptomyces sp. NBC_01390. The sequence goes on from NZ_CP109551.1 coordinate 5,562,808, forward strand.
CGGCGAACACGCCCTCGACGACCTCGTGCTGCGGTACGCGGCGGAAGTCCTGGACCTCGAACGCCAGGAGCAGTCGGAAGCCGAGGCGGTGTGGGACCTGCTGGACGTCCGCCTCCTGCTGGACCAGCCTGCCGCCCGCCGGCCTTCGGCTCGGCGAACCGGACCCGCGCCCGGCGATGAGGACCTCATGGCCATCGCCCGCCAGGTCGCCGCCCGTCTGCCCCGGCTCAACCGCGAAGCCCTGCGCCAGGGCCTGCGCGACCGAGGCATCCACGTCAGCAACCGCCGCCTCGGCACGGTGCTCCAGCGTCTCCGCGCCGAGCGCGACCTCCACTGATCCGCGCCCCGCCGTTCGATTCACCCTTCGTCATAACGGAGTTACCGCCATGTTCGCCCTCGCTCAACCCGCAACCTCCCAGATCGGCTTCGTCGACGCCCGGCGCGTCGAGGAGGCGCTGTCCCTGATAGCGCCGAAGTGGACCACCTGGTCGGCACAGACCCTGGCTCAGCAGGACGGCCCCATGCGTGTGCGTGATGTCGCCGCCCGCCTCCCCTTCGTCAGCGAGCAGTTCGTCGGCAAGCGGCTGGCCCAGATGCACGATGACAGGCTGGTGATCCGAGCCGGTGATCGCCACGGTGCCCCGTACCAGCTGAGTGGGTTCGGCAGCGCACTGTCCCCGGTACACCAGGCGCTGTCCGACTGGTCCCACGCGCACCTGCCGCTCGGCAAGGTGGCCGGTGCCGAGCGCGTCGAGGACGCCGTGCGCCGTCTGCACCTTCGCCACTCGACCGCCGTGATCCAGGTCCTCGACGCGGGCGGGCCCATGCGGTTCGTCCACATCGCCGAGGAGGCCGGGCTGGACAAGGGCTTCACCCGGCAGCGGCTGAACCGGCTCCAGCTCGACGGACTGGTCGCCCGCACCGGACCGCGACACGGCGATCCGTACGTCCTGACCGACGCCGCGCAAGCGCTGGGCCCGGTCTACGCAGCCGTCGAGCACTGGAGCAACCCCATCGCCGCACCGCCTCCCACCCCTGTCCGGGTCACGGCGGTCACGCGCACCCACACGGGCATCCCGCCAGGGTCAGACGGCATCCGGACCGCAGCCGCTCTGCGCCGCAGCATCGCCGCGCCGAACGCCCAGTTCAGCCATGCTCCGCAGCCACAGCCGCGGGTGCCGGTGGCCGTGGCCGCTCAGTCGGCCTCCTCCCGGGGCCGGTGATCCGGGTGGCACTGAGAGCCAGCCACTTCACGCCGTTGCCACGGCGCCCCCGTGCAGTCCAGCCGTTCGTTCCTCCGCGCACGCGGGCGCGTTCCCCTCCTACACCTCGGAGTCCCGACCGTGAACACCCAGCCCTCCGACCAGCATCCCTATCAACAGGTACTGGTCAGCCCCATGTACCTGGCCGGCTCCAACGGGACCGGGGACGCTGGCTTCACCCCTGTCAGTCACTGGCCGCACCACTATCTCGACGAGGGCCCCTGCCAGTTCCTCGTCACCTCGCCCGACCAGCGAATACGGATCGGCTGGTTCGGCGACGACTTCGAACTGTGGAAGATCACTGCCACCGAGGACGCCGTCTCCGCACCCCGCTGGACGGCAACCTTCAACCACGTCACCCCGGCCGAGATCGTCGCCGGGCTCACCAGCGCTCTGGCCCGCGACTACGCCGAAGCCGAGGCCGCCGAAGGCAACGGGCGCTTCTTGACGAGCCCATCGTTGTACTGGGCTGATGCCGTCCGGCCGCTGACCGATGCCGGCTGGACCCGCGACGGGGCGGCCCAGCCCGGCACTGTCGAGATCATCGCCCCCGACGGACAAGCAGGCGTTCTGATCGACAACCGCCTCTCTGACTGGGACGACGAAACCGTCAGGCTGTGGGCCGGTCCTCCTGGTTGGGGCACGCGCGCTGAAGCGGTCTTCACAGCCCGCACCCCGACCCACCTGATCGCGGCGACCGCAGCCGCCATGTCGGACTCAGCCCCGGCGATTCGTGAGCGGCACCAGATCAACCGCAAGGTGGAGCACCTGGTCACGCTGGCCCCGGTCGGCCAAGCCGCCGATCCTCAGATCTCTCGTGCTCCGACCCCACTCGACGTGCGCCGCACCGCTGTCGCCCAGGCCGTCCACCGCGCCGCACGCGCCCCGCAGACAGCAGCCGACCTCCGCGTGGTGGCCGCTCGCAGTCGCACCGCGACTTCGGCACAGAATCTGTCTGGCAACCTCGCACACGCAGCCGCGGCCAGGCCGCCGGCCAGCCTGTCGGCCCCACGGCACAGCCGCTGACTCCCGGCCCCCAGCCCCTCCGAGACGTCGCATCTGACCGAAGCAGCACCTCCGAATACCGGGAGTTCCGCCATGCCCGACGCCACCGCACTCGATCAGGCCACAGCCATGATCGAGAAAGCCTGGGCCGCCCCCATCGACGTGCTGGAGAACCTCGCCGTCCGCCGCCCCGTCGAGGACCCGCTCCTCCGCTCAGCAATGCATATCCGATCGAGCCTCGTCGTCTCGAACAACGCGGTCGCCGTCCACCAAGACCGCTTGCACGCCCTCACCCGGCGTGGTCATGTGCCGGCCTTCCACGACCTGGAGCGGATCACCAGCTCGGCGGTGGACCTGCGCGTCGCGCAGGCCGAGAGCCGCATAGCCCTGCAGGCGATCAGTCACGTGATCGAGGCCCGCGAAGCCGCCGTGACCGCGGACCGGACACCGTCGCTCAGCCTGGCCCAGGCCGCTGTCGCCCGCTCCGCGTGCCCTGGGCCAGCCACCGGACCAGCCCGCCCCGTCGGCCGCTGTCCGCCCCACGGTGGCCACGACCGGGCCCGGACGGTAACCGGTCAGCGGGAGTCTTCGTCGCGATGGGCTGCGCCGAACCGGGAGTCCATCGCGCGGGCCAGCTCCACCAACGTCAGCTCGACGCGCCGCCCGTCCGAGATCCGACGCTCCACCACGACTTCCCCGCCACGCTGCCTCCCGGCCTGGATGCCCACGGCCCACTGCCCGTCGGCCACCATCGCTATGTCGCCCACTGTCCACGGCCGCCCGGCGCCACGGATCTTGCGCTCCAGCCCGGCACCGTCCCAATGTCTGCTCGACTCCGCCACGGCCTGCCCCTTCTGCTCTGTACGGCCCTGCGCCGCAACCCGGTTACGACAACCGGCCGCGCCGATCCATTCCCCGGCCCGCCGGCCTCCGCCCTCTTCGACGGCCAGTTCGCCCACGGCAGACCTCACCTTCCCGGAAACGACTACGTACTTCGGCACACCGCATGTCAACGTACGGACATCGGGAAAACCCGCAGGTCAACGAAGAGACGCCCACTCGTGAACGCTTCCAGCACCCTCCTGCCAGCCGTCGTTCGCCCCGCCGTGGAGGAACGCGCCTGGCTCTCCAGCGACCACTGCGCGAGCCCGGTACTCGAACTGCTCGGCGGGCTCGGCTGGGCGATAGTCGACATCCCGGAGGCCAACGTGCACTGCACCAGCCCGGACGGCCGCGTCTACGTCGGCTGGCTCCCCGAGGACACCACCGCCTGGAAGCGCGGCATCGTCTGGCAGGTACGGGTCCACCCCTCCGACGCCGAGCCCTGGATCCAGGAGTTCGGCGTTGACACCCCCTCCGAGGCCGTGGCCGGGTTCCTCGCCGCGCTCATCGCAAGCCGCTGAACCACCCAGCAGCCGGTCTTGCGCAACCAACTCTGCTTCGAACACCCCTGACGCTCTATCACCACACCGATTCACCCTCGATCCCGGAGGCTCCCCGTTGCCCCAGCACCTGACCGTCGGCCACCTGCTCCGCCAACTTCAGAACCTCGACCCCGACCTGCCGATCCGCCTGGCCGTCAACCCCGACTGGCCCTTTGCCCACTACCTCGGCACCGACGTCGTCGTGGGCGACGGCATGGCGTTCATCGCCGAAGACGGCCAAGAGGGCTACCTCCCCGCATCGGTCCGCAACGCCCTCGCCTGGGCCTGACCCGCCGTACGGACCTGTCCAGGAGGCCACGATCTCACCGCGACCCCACCCTTCCACCGCCTACCCGCTGCACAGCCTCGCCGTGCAGCCCATGCCGCCGGGAGTGCGCGGCGCACTGGTCCAGCGCGTCTCCGCCCTCCCGGAGGGACCGCTCGACGTCTCCTGGCTCCCGGCGGGCACCCCTGAACTCCCGCTCGGCCGTATCCGCCTGCACTGGGAGCCCGCCTCCCGCGCGGGCTGGGACGTCACCGCCCACCTCGGCCTGGCCACCACCGAGGTCCTCCTCGCCTCCTGGCCCGCCGCCCCCAACGACTGGCCACGCCTGGTCCGCCCCACCCTCCACGAGGTGACCGGCCTGTGCGCCGCCCTCGCGGTCGCCACCGTCGCCCTGGACCTCTCCAATCGCCTCGCCGAAGTCTGACCGCAACCGCAGAAGGCCCGCCCCATGCCGACCGGCAGGGGCGGCCTTGCCGTACGCCCGCCCATCCGGATGCTACGTACGCTCATCACCGACGAACGAGGGGGCACGTTGGCGACGGCTAGTAATGCTTCGTTAGGTCTGGCATTCATGTCTGGTGCGGAGCACGTTGCAGGTATGAAGTTTGGGCAGGTAGAGCGGCTCCTCGGAGAGAGTGAACGACGGCTGACTGCCGGTCGGCTGACCGACGGTTGACGACAGAGGGACCGACGACGGTGGCAGCACCCAGGTCCTCGGGTACCGCCACCGGCATGTCGGCGTTCCGTACTTCTCGTGGGCCCGGCCCGGCCGCCCGCCATGGGATGATCAGTCCCGTGGAAGGCGCCGGTCTGCGGAGGACAGCATGAGTGACAGCACCGGGCATCTGTCCAAGCTCGTCTGGTCGGTGGCCGACCTGCTGCGCGGTGACTTCAAGCCTTCCGAGTACGGGCGGGTGATCCTGCCGTTCACGGTGCTGCGCCGACTGGACTGCCTGCTGGCCCCGAGCCGGCAGGCGGTGCTCGACGAGGCCGAGCGCACCGACGGCCAGCAGGAGCGGGAGCAGCGCCTGACGGCCGCCTCGGGTTGGCCCTTCTACAACTCCAGCCGGTTCTCCATGGAGAGCGTGCTCAGCGATCCGGAGAACGCCGACCGGGCGCTCCTGGCCCATGTCGACGGGTACTCCCGGAACGTCAGGGAACTGCTGGACGGCTTCGAGTTCGAGCGGACCGTCGCCCGCCTGCACCAGGCCCGACTCCTCTACCACGTCGTCGCGCAGTTCGTCTCGATCGACCTGGGGCAGATGCTCACCGACGACCACATGGAGAACCTCTTCGAGGAGCTCGTCCGGCGGTTCGCGGAGAGCGGCAACGAGGCGAGCGGGGAGCACTACACCCCCCGGGACGTCGCCCACCTGATGGCTGGCTTCCTCGTCTCCGCCGACTCGGACCTCCTGACGTCGCCGCACGCCGTCCGCACCATCCTGGATCCGGCCTGCGGGACGGCCGGCCTGCTGACCGAGGCTGCCTCGTACATCGCGTCGATGAACCCCCGGGCGGACGTCACGCTGTACGGCCAGGAAATCAACCGAGAGTCATGGGCGATCTCCCGTGCCACCATGATGACCAGCGGCCGTCGGGCCTCGACGATCGCCTTCGGGAACGTCTTCGCCGAGGACGGGCACCAAGGAACCACCTTCGACTACCTCCTCGCCAATCCGCCGTTCGGCGTCGAGTGGAAGAAGAACGAGTACGCGGTCCGGTCGGAACACGAGCAGCTCGGTTTCGCGGGCCGCTTCGGGGCCGGTCTTCCCCGGATCAACGACGGCTCACTGCTGTTCCTGCAGCACATGCTGGCGAAGATGAAGCCGTTGAGTGCCTCGGGCGAGGGCGGCAGCCGGATCACGGTCATCTTCAACGGCTCCCCGATGTACGTCGGGGGCGCGGGGTCCGGCGAATCGGACATCCGGCGGTGGATCGTGGAGAACGACTGGCTCGAGGCCGTGGTCGCGCTGCCCGACCACCTCTTCCACAACACCGGCATCAGCACCTACCTGTGGGTCCTCAGCAACCGCAAGCCGGCACAGCGCAGGGGCCAGGTGCTGCTGCTGAACGCTCAGGACCAGTGGCAAAAGATGCGCCGCTCCATCGGCTCGAAACGCAAATACATCACGTCGGACCAGATCGCCGAGATCACCGGGCTGTACCTGGACACCTTGTCCGCCGACCCCGCCCAGCAGCCGGACGACCGGGTCCGCGTCGTCTCCACCCACGAACTGATGTACCAGCGCGTCACGGTCGATCAACCACTTCGGCTCCGGTACGAGCTGTCCGAGGAGGTCCTGACTCAGCTCGCCGAATCGCGCGTGATCCAGAAGACCCGTGATCCCGCCGCCCTGGTGGCCGCCCTGCGTCCGCTGGTCGGCTCGACGTGGACGAGGGGCCAGGAAGCCGTCACGGCGCTGCGCCGGGCGGTCGTCTCGGCCGACGTGAGCTGGCCGCGCGGGAAGGTCTTCGAGGCGGCGGTCCGCAAGGCCGTCGGCGTGCGCGATCGCGACGGAGAGCCGCAGCGGATCGGCGAGGCGTACGAGCCGGATCCCGAGCTGCGCGAGTTCGTCCACCTGCCGCTACAGGTGGATCCGAGCGACCACCTCCGACGCGAAGTGCACCCGACCGCTCCGGACGCCTGGATCGACGACAGCAGGACGCGGGTGGGTTGCGAGATCCCACCCGCGCTCTTCTACCGGCCGGAACTCGACGGCGAGTTCGAACTGCTGCGCAATCTGGCCAGGTTGGAGACCACCCGGGTTCACCCGCCGCAGCGCGGCGAGGAGCAGGCGGACGGCACCGACCGGCCCAAGCACCTGCGTGCCCAGGATCTCCACGAGGCGGACTCGGCCGTTGAGCTCCCCGACGCGCCGGAGGACGGGCTGACGCTGACCCTGTGCTCGGGCGGCATGCTCGTCGGACGGCCGGGGAACTGGCGCCTGCTACCGCAGGGCTTCGGCGAGGCGGCGACCTCGCTCTTCGTGCTGCAGCCGCTCCGCGGCAGCGGCCAGGCGCTCTGCGAGTGGTTGAACTCCCGCAAGGACAACGGTCTGTACCCCAGCGCTCGCGATCTGCTGGACACGCACGTCCCCGTCGACCTGGTGACCGACAGCGAGGTGGAGAGCCTCCTGGAGACCGTGCAGGAGGGGCGGCGCGCACTGCGGACGACGATGTCGGGAATCCTGCCCAACGTCTTCGGCAGCGGCGAACGGGACGTCCAGGGGGTTCGGAACGAGATCAGGGCCGCCGCCCACGAGGCCAGCCTGATCGGCGAACTCGTGCGCCCGCTGGACGACCCCATCTCGCGTGCCGAGTGGAGCTTTCCGCACCACGCCGCCGCGCTGTCCCGTCGGTACCGGGTCAGCACGCACCCGGCGGAGCGGAAGGACGGTCTGCTTAAGCTGGGCGAGGGCTTGGCCCGGGTGCTAGGTGTGCTGGCGCTCACCGAGCTCGCCGCGTCGAACGGCTTCTCCCGGAACCTGCGCAAGCAGTTCCGGACCGGCGCCACCTTCGGCACCTGGCTCTGGCTCCTCGACCGGCTGGAGGCGGAGGGAATCGCGCCCCGCATCCAACAGCTCGCCACCGTGCGCGACCGGGGCGACGCACGCGCCCTCCTGGGCCACATCAAGGACTCCAGGAACACCTCGCACCACGCTCACGGCGTCCGCGCCAGCCATCAGCTGGCGGAGGACGTCGAGCGGTTGGAACCGTACGTCGTGCGGGCGATCAGTGCGGTCAGCTGGCTCTCCGGGACGCCCTGGGACTGGGTGGAGCGGTGCGAGTACCTCGACGAGGGCTCGTACCGGATAGTCGGGCTCCGGCTGAGGGGCAGCCACCCGAGCTGGGAGCCGTTCGAGCGGTCGAGCACCCAGCCGCTTCGGCCCGACCGTATCTACGTGGACAGTGCCCCGTACGGGGCTCCGGTCGACCTCTGGCCGTTCGCCGTCGTCAGCCTGTGCGAGGAGTGTCGGACGCGGGAGCTCTTCCTGCTCAATGAGGCCCGGGACGACCAGCTGACGCTCCGTAGCCTGGAGGAGCATTCGCTGGAGATCACGTACGGCCCGCCCGGGTAGCGGCGGGGCGAGGCTGAGCGACCTAGCTCGGCTGCGCCGGGTGCGGGACCGGATCGACCGGGAGTACGCCGAGCCGCTGAGTACACCTCGGACCGGGATCATGCCTCGTTCGCCGGGATGGAGATCTGCGAGTTCGACCTAGGGTCGGCCCTGGTACTCCACCTTGACCGGCCTTCAGAGATGGGCTGATTCCTGCGGTCGTGCCGCCCCGACCATGCGCTCGTTGGTCCGGTCGTGCCGTTGACTGACGCGCAGTGGGTGTACCTGGCCCCCGAATACGGCTCACAGAGTCATGGCGAGCAGGCCGAGGACGAGGAAGAGGGGCTTGTCGGCGGGCACCGCTACTATCCGGGATGCCTCACGGGACGACGAGCGGAGTCAGGGAATGGGCGACGTGAACGAATCAGCGGTCAAGCGGAAGTTGGGTATCCCGAACTGGCGGAACCTGTCCAAGGACAAGGTGCTCAAGTTCGCGGCAGCGATGCCCGAGATGGCCACCGAGGTGCGGCTCAAGCTCATCGAGCAGTTCCCCGCCTTCAAGGACCTGGGCAAGGCCGACATCGATGCAGTTACAGAGGCGCACAAGTCCACGCTCGCAGCCAACGAGAACAGTCAGAACGACTTCTACAAGGCTTCGCAGGACCAGCGGGACGCCCTGCAGGCCGACCTCGGTCGGGACGACCTCAGCTGGGCACAGCGGGAGGCCCTCCACGACCGCCTCGACCAAAACTTGCGGCAGGTATCCGAAAAGGACAGCGAGAACAAGCAGTTCCTGGGGGCGGGGATGAAGATGGTGGCAGCCGCCGGTGCAGCCGCCCTCGGGCTGGGCGTGGTATTCGTCGGCGGCAAGCTCGCTGGAGCGAGCCAAGACGGTTCCGAGGAATCCCAGTAGAGCCGGCACTCCGCTGGAGCGCGACGACACCAGCGTGCCCGACTGCCCGCGCTGGAGGCCCGGCACCCTTGAGGGCTGGCAACTGGTCGGCCGAGGGTTCCGCAGCGACCTGCACGGCACCGCCAGTCACGCCGACACCGCATCCTGCTGACCGGCATTCGGTGCCGCCCCATAGGCTGCGGCCATGACGACCGACTCACCGATGCCGTCCCCGCCGTTCCCCTCGCCCGACAGCGCCGTGCTCCGGCTGATTGTCGGCAACGCCATCGCGTCGGTCCGGAACGGCGAAGCCTCAGTGGAGGAGGCGATCCTCCACGCAGCCGTCCACGGCTGGTACGAGGGCCATGTCCAGGGCGAGGACGAGTGCCCCGGCTGCGACTTCCGGGGCGAGCTGCCCAAACAAAGCAAACGCGGCTGAGCAGGGAGCCACTCGCATGGGAGACGAACGGCTGAACGAGCAGTGGTGGTCCGCCGTCTGGGCAGACCTGGAAAGGCAGCGTAGGGCTCGTTCTTGGATGCCTGGTCCCTCGACTGTGATGGATGTCCTGCAAACCAGCAGGAAAGAGAGATCTCATCAACTCTTGATCGGCTGGCTGCTCGACCCCCGCCAGCCGCACGACCTCGGAACCGCCGTCCTCGCCGGAATGCTGGGGGTGCTGGGCAAGGCGCATCTCGTCGACGCCGAGGGACTCGCTCGGGTTCGGGTGGACCTGGAGGTCGTCAAACCGGGCTCACGCGCGGACGTCGTCATCTCCACCTCAGCGTTCAAGCTCGTAGTCGAGCTGAAGGTGCACGCGGACGAAGGCCGTGAGCAGACGAAACGCCTTGCCGACGACCACACTCAGCAGCAGGAACTCCTACTGGTGTTCCTCACGCTCCACGGTGACGACCCGGCGGACGAACGCTTTACACCGATGAGTCTGCGCACCTTCGCTGGCCTGCTCCGGAGCGCTCTTGAACAGGCCCCTGCCCCGCTCACCCCCCATACGCGCCGTGGCAGGGAAACGGCAGGGGATCTTCTGGACACCTTGGAAAGGATGACCGGCATGGCCCCAACAGACCAGGCTGCGGCGCGGATCTGGCTCACCTACGGCGAGCACTTGCCCAGTGCCAAGGCCGCAGCACGCGACGTGCTCAAGCAACTGCCAACGGCTGTCGTGGCGGTGCTGAACCGACTTGACCTGAGTGAGCCCGTGAAGGTTGTCGGCCCGTTTCCCTACCAGGCAGTTGGACACAAGAAGATACGCGGAGACTTCGGGACGTACCCCGAGTTGGCGGTGCTCCTGGTCAAGCCAGGATGGTGTACTGCCGACGGCAGCCCTCGGGCCGGCGTTGGCTACGGGACCCGCGCCGAGCCTGACCCTTTCGACTTCGGTGGAGATCTGCGTCCCTTCCTGGGGATCCGTGCCGAGGATCCAAGGGTTAACGAGTACCTCTCAGCCGCCTGCGACCCGCAAGATCGGCCGTTCTGGGATCAGTGGCCGCGTTGGGAAGAGCTCGACTTGACTCCCCCTGGCGAGGAAGACGATCTCGTTGCGACGTACTCAGATCGAGCAGCCGCGCGAATCACGGCGCTGTGGGAGCGCAATCACACCCTGATCGACCAGGCTGTGGCTCTCAGCGAAGCCAGCGGCTGATGGAGCAGCTCACCTGCAGTGGCGGACTCTCGCCCGTCAGCAGACCACAAGCACGAGGCCCGGGACACATCCGTCTCGGTCCACCGCATGTCTGCCGAACGCGGTTTCCTCGTGCGCTCCGTGTGCCGTCCCGAGCCTCCGTGCCCTACAAGGCCCGGTGGCTCACGGTGTCGTCGTCCGCCACCTCGTACAGATCAGCCCTGAGTAGTTGTCGAACAGCGGCCGGAACCCGCTCGGCAGCCTTTACGGATGAGGTCGGCACGATCAGGGCGTAGCGGGTGTTCGGGGACCCGTCCGTCATCCGACGCAGGAACTGCCCGTACGCGATGTCGACGTCTATGCCCTTCTCCTTCGTGCGCCCCTTGGCCTCCCCGATCAAGCGCTCGTCACCACGCAGGGCTTCGATGTCGGTCCACTTGTCGGTGGGAGTGACTGGGGTCCAGCCTTCGGCGATCAGCCAGCACCTGAACGCATCGATCACGCGGTCTTCGTCGCTGGTCCGCGCCAGGAGGTTCCGCACTGCCTCCAGGTCAGATATTCGGGTCCTGCGCAACCGGCCTCTGCCGTCAGCATTGAGGTCAGCCGGACAGATCACCACGAGTCGTAGGCCGTGCGCGGGAATCTCGGTGTCTCGACGGGCGTCGTACAACGCGCGCTGTTCGCCGCGGTGCACACCGCTGATGGTCGGTATCTCCGGCTTGTCGAAGATCGGCACCGGCTGGTCGTGCTGGAGTTCGCGGTACTCAACTACCAGTTGGTGGCCAGGCCAGTACGAATCGACTGGCAGCTTCACTCGCCGTCCGGTGGCTCCGGGATCTCCAAGCAGCCAATCGAACCGATGCCCCTGTCGGCCGACTTCCCCGAGAACCTCGTCACACATGCCGAGTACGTACGCCTCGTCGCTGTCTTCTCTGCTCATGGTTACGGAGAATGCCACCCGCCAGTGACAGCGAGCCCGGATTCGCCGAGCAGCCCCTTCCGTCGGGAAGCGGCTCGCGCTGCCCTCCTCACGGGCGAACGTCAGCACTGCTGAGCTTTCGGAACCAACGTCCATACAGGTCACAGCAGTTGGTTTCGGTTTCGAGAACTGTTGCGACGGATGCAGTTCGGCGCGTTAGTCCAGGTAGGTGCCGGCGAAGGCGCCGTCGAAGCCGAGTGCGATCAGGCCCTGTTCGACGCTGGGGTAAGTCGTCCCGTCCGGGATGGCGATCATGGCGTCGAAGTCGGCGCGGCTGATCTCGGGCTCGAGCCACTGGTTGCCGCAGCGGCAGCGGACCCAGACATTGCGGCCGTGATTGATGAGCAGCCAGTCGCGCCGGGCCCGGCAGCCCGAGCACAGCACGGGGATGCCACGCAGGGCCAGCTCCGGCGGGTGGCTGAGGCATCGCGTCGCTCCGGGTCCGCTGGGCGGCTGCGTCTCGTACTGGAGTTGCAGCAGTGGATCACTTCCGGTGGGGGCGGCGGGCAGGACGGGGGCCGTCTCTACGTGGTTGTCGGTCGTTCTGAGCACGAGCGTCATCTCCCGGTCGAGGGCCTTCTCTTCATCCGTAACAGCCAGTGGAACCGGTTGTCCAGGGATTTCGCGCAGTCGGCAGGACGGTGGCGGGCTTGCCGGACTGCTGGTCAGCGGCGTGGCGGGCGGCTGTGCGGGTCTGGTGCGGCGGGCCTCGGCGAGGCCGGGGGCGCGGTCCGGACGCTGGCCGGGTTGGCGGGAGGCTTGGCGCGGCCGGTGCCGGCCTGTGGGCGTCGAGTGGCTTCGCCCGGGTGCGCGGGGAGCTGGGCGAGGCGTCGCAGTCGCCAGACCAGGACGTCGTTCACGTCCTCGGCGGTGTCGAGTTCGCGCATGGCGATGGCCTCCTGCAGGAGGGCCTTCGGGTCGTGGCCTGCCTGCTCGGCCTGTGCCAGGGTGGCGGCCAGGGCGTCGTTCTTCGTGTTCGTGTCGGCTCGGGTGCTGTTCTCGGGCAGGGCGGCTCGGATGGTGGTCTCGTAGGTGCGGCGCTGGGCTTCGGGCAAGGCTCGGCCTTGGTCGCGCAGGGCCTGCATGGGTGCGGTGGCAGCCTGGCGGTAGGCGGCGCGCAGGTGCTCCGCGGTCTGTCGGGACGCTTCGGCCTGTTGGGCGTGACCCCGTGCGGAGTGCCAGCGTGCTGCGGCCAACGCCACCAGGACCAGGGTGGAGACGAGCATGGCGGTGGTGCCGCCGTCCTCTCCTCGGCCGAGCGCGCTGCCGGCCTGGATGATGCCTCGGGCCGCCGAGCGGATCGCCCGGGTGTCGGCGCGTTCGGCGCGGACGTGGCTGCGGGTGGCGCGTTCGAAGGAGCGAGCGGCGGCACCAAGTTCGGCGCGGGTGGCGGCCGGAGAGGTCTGGGCGACCGCGTCCAGGAGTTCGCCGACTCCGACGAGTTGGGCTGCGGCATCGTCGTCGTCGCTGTCCAGGAGGATCGCGGCGCGCTCGGCGATCCCGGTCGCGGTGCGTCGCCCCCGTGCGGACGACGACCAGTCCGACCGGCCGGTGTCGGCTTCCGGCATCGTGACCTCGTCGGCGGTTCCGTCGGCGAGGCGGCGCTGGATCTTCGGATAGGAAAGGTCGGGGGCCAGGGTCGAGCCCGCGAACCAGACCGGCTCGCGGTCGCGGTTGCGGTCGCCGGGCAGTGCGACCGTGTAGCCGAGGACGTCCCCGGAGGGGGCGTGCCGCAGCTTGACGCGCAGGCCCGCCTCGCGAAGGCGGGTGAAGAACTCGGCTTCGCTGGCGGCTCCGGCGACGGCCTGGCGGACGGCTTCACGCAGCGTCTCGCGCGGTGTCTCGGGGCGGCCGGTGCGCTCGGCTTTGAAGCGCTCGGCGCTGGTGGGGGTCTTGGCTCCGGTGCCGTCGCCGGGCTTGAGCCGGCGCAGGTCCATCTCCTGTTCGATGCGGCGGCATTCGGCCTGGGCCTTCTTGAAGTCGTAGTTCATCCTCGGGCGGCGCAGGTCGCCACGGACCATGGTGGCCAGGATGTGGATGTGGTCGTCCGCGTGGCGCACCGCGACCCAGCGGCAGCCGTCCGGATCACCCTCGGGGGCGAGGTTGACGGCTTGGACCAGGCGGCGGGCGACGGTGTTCCACTCGGCGTCGGTCAGGGTCCGGTCGCCGGGGTCGGTACGCACCGAGCAGTGCCAGACGTGCTCGGCGGGTGCTTTGGTACCGGCCTGCTTGACCCGCAGGTCCAAGGCTGCGGCGAGCCGGGCCAGCGTGACCTTGGGGTCGGGATCGGGGCTGGTGTCGCGGCCTGGGTCGGGGGCGAAGCCGTCCCAACTGCCGACGAGGTGAGGGTCGGTGTGCTCGTCGCGTTTTCCCGGGCCGTACAGGTAGACGAGCAAGCCGTGGGTGCGCGAGCCGCGTCGAATCTTGGGGACCATCAGAGGCGCTTCTTCACCAGCGTGTCGGCCGCGTCGTCTACGCGGGCCAAGAGGCGGGTCAAGGTCGTGAGGGCGTGGTCGAGTTCACCGGGGCGGGGCCGTCCTCCGGCGTTGTGGACGAAGGCGATCTGGTTGATGTTGTTGCCGACACGGGAGATGGCGGTGCGCAGGGCGGCCAGCTCGTCGATGGCGGCGTCGAGCTGTTCGTTGGTGTGCACAGTGGTCGAACCGCGGGCGACTGCGAGGCCGGCGGCAGCGAGGAAACGGGCGACGGTGACGGCGCGCTGCTTGGCGGCGGCGGTGATCTCGGTCTTCTCGGTGTCGGACAGGCGGGTGGTCGTCTTGTGCGTGCGCTGGCTCGAATTGCGGGTGCGTCGGCGCGGCTTGCGGTCGGGGAACGCGGGTTCGCTCGTGCTCTGTTGCTCGCGCGGGGCGCGGTCGTCTGCTTCTCCTCCCACGACCGGCGCCCCCTGGTGCCGGGAGTCCGGCTGGTCCCCGTGCGCCCTCGCTCGGGGACCAGCCGGACTTCCCCCGACCCCCTGGGCGGGGGCAAGTGCGTACGACGGGCCGTAGGACCGTCGTATGTGACAACTTGCTCCGCCAGGAGCCGTGTTGGGGTCACGCTGCGGTCCGGACGTGGTGGCCGTCGGGTCGTTGGCGGTCACCGGCCCGTCTCCGCGTCGTGCTCGTGGATGTCGCGGACGACTTCCTCGATCCAGTCCATGGCCAGGACCGGGTGGTGCAGGGTCCAGGGGCGGCTGTGTCGGCGTCGTTGCACGGTCCAGGTGCTGTCGGGACCGGATTCGGCACGGTGGAGGTGGCCACGCTGGTGCAGGACGGTCAGCCAGGAGTCCACCTCGGCCGGCGTGGCAGGGTTCGTACGCATGGCAGTGCTCTCCGGTTCCTTCAGGAGGTCGTGGGGCGCGTGTCCAGGGGCGGGTGACCGGCCGAGGTGTCCGGCTCGGTCCCCCGCCCCATGTGGTGTGCGGTCAGTTCCGGGAGGTGGTGACCGACTGTCCGTGCTGCTGGCGGAGCTGGACCATCAGGGCGGTCAGCGTGTCGCTGGACAGCGGGATCTGCTGACCGCGGATCGCCTGGGCGACCACCTTGCGGGTCAGCTTGTCCTCGGCCCTGACCGCTGACCGGGCGATCTCCAGCAGCTCCTCGGTGTCCGGGTCAGGTCGCCGGTCACCGGTTGTCCGGGGGTCCCGGTCAGTGACCGGTGACGAAATGACCGGCCGGCCAGTGACTGGCGGGAGGTTGTCCGGGCGACCGGTGACCGGCTCGGTGACGGCCTGTCGGTCACTGACCGCCGGGGCGGTGTCCGGTTGTCCGCCCAGGTCAGCGGCGTTGAGCCCCCGGTCATGGTGACCGGTGTCCGGGCGGGTGGTGCCCGTCGGGGCGCTGTCCCCGGTCAGTGTCCGGGCGTCCGGGGTCTGCTTGTCCAGGGACAGGCGGGGCCGGTCGGTCAGGGCGGTTACCGGCTGTCCGGCGCTGACCTGACCAGGCTCCGGCTGCTGCTGACCGGCCCGGTCAGTCCGCGTGACCGCGATGCGCTCGGGCTGACCGAGGTGACCGGCCTGACCGAGGTCATCGCGGTCACTTCGGTCACTGTCCTTGACCGGCCCCCGGGCGATGAGGATGTACAGGTGGACCGCTCCGGCCAGTGCGAGCGGGGCGATGGTGGACAGCACGGCGACCACCGTGTCGCAGAGACGCAGCCCGTTGGCCGAGGCGTTCTCCTGGTTGAGCCTGACCGCGTGCAGCGCGTTGGCCCAGATGCTGGCGGCGGTGGCCGTGCCGAAGAGTGTCCAGACGTAGAGCCGGGCTCGCAGCGGTGCGTCGCGCAGGACCAGCAGAGCGCGGATGCCGTAGGCGATGAACCCGTCGATCACCAAGGGGAAGAGGTAGGTCAGCAGGCCCCGGACGTGGATGGCGACGGCCATCTGCTGCAGGGCGTCGTAGGACAGGGCGCATCCCGCACCGCCGAGGGCGATGACGACCGCGCGGTCCCATCCGGTGACGTGCGCCGTGCTCGGCGCGCTCGCGATGTTCACGCCGTCGTCCCGAAGTCGTCGCGGCCCAGGCGCTCGCCGTCGGTCGCGGAGGGCGGGGTGGAGGTGGTCTTCGTGGTCTGCTCCAGGTCTCGGTTGCGGATGGCTCGGCGGGTTTCGCGGTACAGCTTCTGGGCGTGCTCCTCGGTGATCTTCAGGAGCCAGGCCAGGCGCTGTTCGGTGAGGCCGTGGCGGTAGGCGGCGTGGACGACCGCGCGGCGCTCGTCCTTGGTGAGGTGGACGTCGCGCCCGGCGATGGTGGCGTTGACCCGGCTGTAGTCGAGGCGGTGGGCGAGCTTCGCGTGCAGCGGCCCGCGCTCCTCCTCGGTCAGTCCGCCCCGGATGCCGTCGGTGTCGCCGCTCTCCAGGGCGGCGTCCAGGCAGGTGCGGCGGACCGGGCACTGGCCGCACAGCGACTTGGCGGCGGTGATCTTGGTGGTCTCGTCGGGCTCGGGGAAGAAGATTTCGGGGTCCACCGGGTTGTACTCGGTGCTCTGGCAGACGGCCTGGTCCTGCCAGGTGTGATCGCCGAGCGACCGGTGGCGGGCAGGGCTGATCATCGTGGTGGTCATGCGGGTTGCTCCGATCGCTCTCCGCGCGCAGGGGCGTCGGCGGAGGGGTGCGCTGGGTCGGGAGGTGCACGGGGCGGCGCGCTCTCGGGGCGCGGCCCGGCATGGCGGCCTGCGGAGGGTCAGGCGGCGGGGCGGTGGCGTCTGCGGTCCACCGGCTCGAACTCGACCCGGGTGGTCATCTGCGCGAGTCGGGAGGTGACTCGGTCTCCGAGGTAGGCCCGGAGGTCCTTGATCGCCAGGTTGGTGGTGATCAGCGTCGGAAGCATGTGGTTGTACCGGCGGTTGATCAGCCGGTACGTCACTTCCTCGACCCACTCGGACGCCTTGGCCGCGCCGAGGTCGTCGATGATCAGCAGCGGGCACCTGCTGACGGCCGCCAGCTCCCGCTCGCTGTCGGCTCCCGGCCGGGGGCGGAGGTCGGCGTACAGGTCGGCGGCGGTGGTCGCGCGCCAGCGCACGCCCACTCCGGTCTTCACCAGCTGTCGGACCGCGCCGTACGCCTGGTGGGTCTTGCCCGCGCCGACCACCCCGGCCATCAGCAGGCTCGGGCCGGTGGTGACCTGCCGCCGGGCTCCGATGCTCGGGGCGACGGCCTGTTGGGCGACGTCCCGGGCCCAGTCCAGGACCTGCGGGTGGTCGGCGACCGCGCCCTGGTAGCGCGGAGGCATCGCGGCCAACAGGGCGTCCAGCGGGGAGAAGCGCTCGGGCTCGTCGGCCAGGGCGGCGACGGCGGCCGGGTCGATGTTGCGGGCGGCCAGGATCCGGGCCATCCGGTCCAGGGTGCCTGCGCCGCCGAGGGTCTGCGGGTCGCGGGTGTGGGTGCGCATCACAGCTCCTCGGCGTAGGCGGCGGCAGCGTCGACCGGGTTGGTCCACGCCTGGTGAGCGGGCACGGTAGGCCGGATTCCCGGCCGCGCCAAACCGGCGGACCCTGCGTTCATCGCGTCGTTGACCAGGCTCGGCAGGCGGCTGGGGTGGCCCTGGATCTCCGCGAAACGCTTCAGTCCGGCGCGGACGTGCTCCGGGGCGATGCCCTCACCGAGGAGCTTCTTGGCGATGCGGCCGAGGTGTCCGAGCACGTCGCTGGGCGGTCGCTCGTCGCACGCGGCGACGTACTCGCCGATCAGGTCATTGGCCGAGACGGTGGCGGCGGGCGCTGTGCGCCCCGTAGGGAATGAAGATCCAGGATCCAAGATCCTAGATCCAGGCGCCGAGCCCTCTCCGAGGTTTCGGGGAGGCTTCGGGGAGCCCTCCGGGAATGCCGTCTGACCTGCAGGTTTCGCGCCGGGGCGGTCAGGGGTGCCGGCGAGGCCGACGAGGGCGTCCTGTTGTGCGGTCGGGCCCTCGCTTCGGGGGGCGGGAGGCGTCGGAGCGGGCCGCGCGGGTAGATCGAGGGCTCGGGGAGCGTTCGGCGAAGCCTCGGCGAGCCCTCGGGTAGGGGTGGGCGACGCCTCGGTGCGCTTGGCGCAGATCCCCTTGCAGGGACCGCACCGGTCCGCCGGGTGGTGCTGCGGGCAGGAGGGCAGTCGGGACTGGCTGGGCTTGTCGATCTTCTGGTGCTCGGACCAGGTCACGATGTGGAGGTAGCGGCGGCCGTCGCAGCCGGTGTACCGGCAGATCAGGCCCGCGTTGGCGAGTTGCTGGAGGTCGTCCTCGACATGGACCGAGGTGTGCTCGGCCCTCAGAGGCCAGAGCAGCCCCGCGATGATCGCGGCGTTGTCACGGTGGCGGCCGTAGTCGTCGGCCTGGGTGAGGAGACCGAAGAAACTCCGCTCGGCCTCGACGCTCACCTCGGCGAGCGACTCGGAGACGAACGCCTCCGGCTTGATGGTTCGGATCCGCGCCATGTCAGCGGCGCCGACTGGCAGCGGCGAGGTCGCTGCGGGTGAGGGTCGCGGCGGCGAGGTCGAAGGTGTGGGGCCGGGTCCAGTCCGCGTCCGGCCAGACCCGCAGGACCCACCGGGCTGCGACCCTGGCGGTCGTCCGGCTCAGCTCGATCGTCTCCCCGGCCGCGTCCTTGGCGATGGCGTGCGGGTGGGGCCACGTCTGCTTCGGGTCCGTGAGGCTGACGCGGATGGTCGCCGCCCCGGGGATCATGTCGGCGAGCTGGGCCGCGAGGCGGTGCAGGCGGGCCATGTCCGGGCATGCCGGGGTTCCGCTCGGCGTGGCGAGCATGCGATACTCCGTGGTTCGTAGGAGTGCGGTGCGGCGGTTCTCGTGCAAAAGCCCCGCCGCCCGCGAGATGTGAATCGGTGCCCTTCGGGGTGCCGGCCCGGCGCTTGGGAGTTGGTAGCTCCCGGGCGCCGGCCTCCTTCGCCCCCGGTGGGCGCTATGGCCCCTGTGCGTGCATCGCCCCTCCCTTCCCGACCGCCTGGCGGCCGGTGATCCACTTGTGCGGGACCAGAACCATATGGCGACCCCTGACACAAGTCCAGCCTCTTCGCACCCACTCCCACCAGGCACGGAACACTGCACTGGATGAGATGCGGGGCTAACGTACACCGCAATTGCGCCAATCCGTCAACTGCGATGTCGTCACCTGAGACGCGCGGGCACATGATCACCACTGGAGTGGATAGGATCGTGGTCATGAGGAAGGGTTGGAGATGACCGAGAAGCACGAGCGCGCCTTCGCGGAGCTGCTCGACTACCTGTTCAGGGAGGTACACCCGAAGGAGCGCGGCTCCTACACGTACGCGGAGGTATCACAGGGCATCCGGGACACCTCCGGGGTAGCCATCTCGGCAAGCGCCATCCAGCAGCTCCGCACCGGGACCAACACGAACCCGAAGATGCAGACCATCCGGGCGCTGGCCGGCTTCTTCGGCGTGCCTCCCGGCTACTTCTTCGACGAGGAGGTAGCCGAGCGGACGCGTGCCGAGATTCAGGTGGTCGCGGCGATGCGCGACCGAGAGGTGCGCAGGGTCGCCCTGCGCGCCAACGGGCTCAGCACGTCGAGCCTGCAGATGCTGAACGCGGTGATCGACCAAGCCCGGCGGCTCGAAGGAATGCCGGATGACTCGGGCGACTCCGGGCTTCTTGACGACGAATGACCCACGCCCCGGCTTGAACCTCGGCGTGGATCGACCCAGCCCCGCACAGGCCGTTTAGCCGCTGGCGGCTACTCGGTCGCTTTCCATCAGCACGATCACGCGAAGTCGGTCACTTCGCATGGGCCGCAAAGCGATGATGTGAACAGGAACTTCCCGACCTCGATGGTAGGGCAGCTTGAGCCTGCGCAGGCTGCCATCGACATGTTCGTGGACCTCACGGCGATTCCACATTCCCTGCAAGTCCGGGGAACCCGCGAGGATGTCACGCTCCAGGCGGCGCAGAGCTTCGTTTTTTGGATAATGGACCCGCGCATAGCGAATCTGGCCCAGATATGGCCGAGCCCAGTCCTCTCGCCAGTTCACGAGCTGCTCGCGGGCCTCCCGGCTGAGAAATGCCCACCGCATGAGATTGGCCTGATGGGCAGCCCAGGGGAACCACTCGCGCAGCGGCTCGTTGTGGCCGATCATGTTCCACGCCAGGTCCGACACGTAGGCCGGATTGGGCGACTGACTGTCGAGGAATTGCTGGAGGACCTCGTCCATTTCGGCGGCAGCATCCGTCTCCGGGACGGCGGCGAGGGCCGGCGGTCGTCCAATGGCCCTCAGATACAGGGCGTGGCGTTCAGCGGGGCTCAGCCGCAGAGCGGTCGACAGGCGGTCGAGGAAGTCCGCCGAGTAGTTGGCTTCGTTGCCCCGCTCCAGGGAGCCGTACCAGCGCTCACTCACGCCCGTCAGGCGGGCCACATCACGCTGCGACAGGCCAATGCTCCGCCGCCCCTGCCCCGTCAGCCCCGGGAAGGCGCGGGGATCCGACCGGCTCCGCCAGGAACGCAGCAACTCGGACAGGGACTCATCCTGCGAGTCATCGTCGCCACGCCCACCCCGGGAGTCCATGGAGCGAGATGGTAGATCACCTGATCACATGACATGCCTCACAACATGCCCTGATACCCAATCAAAGGATCATGAGATCGTCATTCAGCGTAGTCGGACATAAAGGATAGTTGATCTTTCGCCGAACTGCGCCACGCAACACAACTCTGAGAAGCCGTCGGAGATCGAGAGTCGAAGCAGGTCGCCTCCCGCCTCGCTTCGCACAGCGGAAAGGCTCACAGCCCGTAACCGGAACTTCCAGTTCCTGGCGGCGCGAGTTCCGCCCTCTTCCTGACATCGTCTTGTCATCGTTCACCAGCAAGATGGCGTACAGCCCAGGCCGAGGGGGGATTGCCATGCCCTTGCCAGAAATTGATGAAAGCCAACTGCTCAAATCGTGCGAGGAGCAGGTCGATCGTTTGCGTCTGCCATACCGCTTCAGCACCCGGGAATTGCGCGAAGCGATAGCGGCGCTTCGCGGGAAACCCATCATCCTTAAGCCCCTGAGCACGCTCGGCGCGATCGACGCGCCGTGCGGCATACGCTTGGAGACGCCAGAGTCCGACCTCCTCTTCTACGAGGAGGGGACCTCGGTTCATCACCAGCGGCACATCCTCACCCACGAGCTGTGCCATGTGTACTGCGACCATCCCGGAAGCCTGGAGGTCGACGCCTCTACGGCGCATGCCCTCGGGGTAAATCCCACACTGGTGATGCGTATGTCGGGACGTACGAGCTATTCCACGGCAGACGAACGCGAAGCGGAGATGATGGCGACCATAATTCGCCAACGTATCTATCGCGAACGCGAATCCCCTGCCCGTCAGCCCGAAAAGGGATCGGATAGCTGGGACGCACTCTTCGCACAGCCCATCAAGAAAGGCCGGTTCCGTTCACGATGAATGCCCTTTTCCTTGGCATGGCCGGCCTCCTCGCAGCGGCTGCCGGCTACTGGGTCCTCGGCCGGGGTACCCCTCGTCCTGCCGGAACGTGGGCCATGGGTGCCCTCCTCGCCTCCTTTGCTCTGGCCTTCGCCTCCTACGCGCCGCTGTTCGAGAACGCGGTCGAGGAGGTCGTGCCGCATGTGGGCCGGCTGCTGAGCAACTCCGCCTCCCTGGCGGCTGCCACCTCTGTTCTGGCCGTCTCCTTCCAGGTCAACCTGGAACCCGCAGAAGCGCGGCGGCGAATCCGCTTGCGCATCGTCCTTCTCGCTGCCTCCGTCTTCGGCATGACGGTGCTGCTCACGTTTGAGCAGTTGACGCACCGCTCGTCGCAGGTGTACGCGCTCTACCTGCTCCTTTTCATCTCCTACCTGAGCTTCGCCATCGTCGACTTCCTGCGGCAGGCCCTGCGGCAGTCGAAGTCGACCCGCAGGAACAGCGTTCGGATTGGCCTACGGCTGGCAGCCGTAGGCTGCGTGTTCGCGCTGGTCTACGCGGCGTACAAGGTCACGGTCCTCTTCTCCCTCGGCCTGGGCCTTCAGCTCGTGCCCGACCACGCGCGGTGCTCCTCGCTGGTCTCCGCGCCGTGCGTCTTCAGCGTGACCTCCCCGGCGATTGCGGTCCTGCTGATCTGTCTCGGCCTCACGCTGCCCGCCGTGGTCTATCCAATCAGTCAGGCCCGTCGCCACCGCTGGGAAGTGCGGTCCTTCGACGCGCTCGGCCCCCTCTGGCAGGACCTGTCGGCCGCGATGCCGGAGATCGTCCTGCCGGCCGCAGACCTCGATGGGGACGCAGCGAGCAACTCCGACTTCCTCCTCCAGCGGCGTGTCATCGAGATCAGCGACGGAATGCTCGCTCTGCGCCCGTACCGCTCCCGGAGCGTGCACGAAGCCGCCCAGCGGACCGCCAACGCCGGGACAGAAGAGGGCGCCGCGATCGTCCAAGCTGCGGTCGTCAAAGCGGCACTGGCTGCTTTGCAGGCCGGTGATCCTGCCGACGAGGTCGCCGTGCTGCCGACGACAGCCCCCTCTTCTCGTGCCGGAGACCTCCGTGCGGAGACTCAGTGGCTTCTCCGAATCGCCGACGCCTACGCGCACCGCGAGACTGTGCGTGTCGCCGGCGGCGGCCAATCGGAAGCAGTTGGAGCCTGACAGCATGAACGACCCCACCAAGGACCCTCGATTCCTGCACGACCCCTACCCCACCTACACGGCCATGCGGTCCGCGTGCCCAGTGCAAGCCGTTCCCACCGGCTCAGGTGGACACAGCAGCTACCTGGTCACCGGGTACGCGGAGGCCAGGCAGGCACTCGGCGACCCACGGCTCTCGAAGAACACGGCCGCCTTCTTCGCCGACAAGGAGTCGCGACGCCGCCTGCACCCCGCAGTAGCGCACAACATGCTGGCCAGCGATCCGCCACAGCACGCCCGCCTGCGCAAACTGGTAACCAAGGCGTTCACAACAGGCGCCGTCACCGAGTTGCGTCCGTTCATCGGCGAGGTGACCGACGCACTACTCGACCGGTGGCCCGTCGGCGGGCAGGTCGACTTCGTCGCCAGCCTGGCGGTACCCCTACCGGTCATCGTGATCTGCAAGTTGCTGGGGGTACCGGAGGCCGACCGACCCGAGGTCCAGCGCTGGTCCGCAGAGCTGTTCGCCGCCGGGAAGCCCGACCTCATCGACGCGGCCTCCCACGCGATGGCCGAGTACATGACCGGCCTCATCGCCTCCAAGCGCCTAGAGCCCGGTGACTCACTCCTCGACCGCCTGATCTCGGCGCGCGACGGAAGCGACCACCTCAGCGAGGAGGAACTGGTCTCCCTGGCGGTGCTGCTGCTCATCGCAGGGCACGAGACCACCACCAACTTCCTCGGCAACGCCGCCCTGGCCCTACTCCAGCACCCTGCCGAGCTGGAACGCCTACGCAGCAACCCCGAGGACATCCCAGCCGCGCTGGACGAGCTACTTCGCTTCGACTCGCCCGTCAGCACGGCCACCTTCCGGTACACCACGGAAGCCGTCACGCTCGGCGGTGCTGATATCCCGGCCGGTGTCCCGGTACTGGTCGCTCTTGGAGCCGCCAACCGCGATCCGGAGCGGTTCCCGTCACCAGACCAGCTCAACCTGGATCGGGATGCCGCCGGCCACCTCGCCTTCGGCCACGGCATCCACCGCTGTGTCGGTGCTCCGCTGGCCAAAGCCGAAGCCGACATCGCCCTGCGTGCGATTCTGACCCGCTTCCCCAGGCTCCGGCTTGCCGTCCCACCTGATCAACTGCAGTGGCGGCATACCCGCCTAGTCCGCGGACTGACCGCGCTTCCCATCCTTACCTAAGGGCTGACCCGTAACTGCTGGTCACGGGACAGCCCTTAGGCGAGCGGCAGGCGCAGTCTCGTTGGCATCCCTCTGGTGATATCACCAGAGGAATAGGGAGTCGGGCGGCCTGTGCCCGATGGTGGTCATCCGCCACTTACCGGGCTCTTTCCGGATCTCCTGGTTGCCCTGCGGGGCTGCCCGGTGAGGTCGGCGAGCGATCCGTTCACTTATAGGAGATCCCCTTGGCGCCCTAGCTCCTGCCCATCGAGAGCTTCCAGCTATGTCTCGCCCACTCGAAGAATCGCCCTACTCGTTCACCGTCCCGCCTCTGGTCGAAGCGCACGGTCATTCCAAGATCAGTGATCTAGTCCGAGGATCGTGAAGGGGCGGTGTCGGTCGCGGTTGGCCCAGCGGGTGGCTTCGGTGATGTCGGTGCGGCCGGTGAACTGGTGGGCACCGATGGCGAGGTTGCGCGGGGCGGCCATCGCGCGGGGGCGGTTGCGGGTGCGGACGGTGGAGTCGTCCTCGCGGTAGAGGGTGTCGCGGAGCCAGTGCAGGGATTCCAGGCCCCACTGGCCGAGGGTGAACTCAGCGATCTTGGGGGCGCCGACCTGGACGGCGGTGAGGTCGGTGACGCCCAGGACGGCGACGTTCGACAGGGGCTTGCCCTTGAGGTCGGTGACCTGGCGTTCGATGAGGAAGACCTGCTGGACGTGGGGGAAGTTCAAGTCCTTGGGGGGCGGGCCGTACTTGCAGGGTGCGGGTAGTGATCCGGCCGCGGGTGGTGGCGGTGTGGCCGATCGGGGTCCGGTGCCAGGGCAGGGCGTCCAGGGCGGCGAAGAGTGTGGGTTGGTTGCCCTTGACCTGGAACAGGAAGTGCGCGCCGCGTCGGTACAGGTGGGAGGCGGACTTGCGTTGGGTGTGGAGGGAGTCGGCGGTGATCACGTGGCCGGTGACGTCCAGGGGGTCCAACCGGCGTTGCAGCATGGGGATCTCGTTCGTCTTCGCGCCGACGGCGACCTGGTTGAGGACCAGCCGCCGGTCGTGGAGCATCGCGGCGAGCAGGCGGACCTGCTTGCCGTTCTTGTCCTTTTGCGCCCCGCACGGCCTTGCCGTCCACGGCCAGGGGAACCAGTGGCACCACGGCGGGATCAGCCGGGTCGGGCTCGTCCACCGGGTCTGCGACGGGCCCGGGCACGGGATCGGCCTCGCGCTGAGCGGTGGCGCGGGTCAGCAGTCAGGCGCCGATGGTCAGGTCCAGGGCGTCGGCGTCGACACCCGTCACCAGCCGCCACAGCGTGGTCCTGGACGGCGGCCCGAGTGGGACGGCGCACTCACAGCGCACATACAGCCAGGCCGGCAGGTTACTTGGGGCATCCTCGACCCAACCGGCGACAGCCGTGAAGGACCGTATCCCCGCCGCCACGGCTCCCGCCGCCAGCGCCAGGACCACGGCCAACGGGTGCTCCATCCATGCGGCGTGACGCGCGTCGGGGATGCACAGGAAGGGCGCGAGCAGGGCGCGCGCCGTATCCGGCCCGTCCAACTCGCCTTCGGCGGCGAGTCCTTGTTCGAGCGTAGATACCAACGCCGACCAGGCCGCATCCTCGTCGGTATCGAGCGCGGCAGTGACACACTGGGGCAACGCGAAGCTCCGGTCTCGGGCGTCTTTGGTAGGACACCCCGTGCTACCGGAGCTTCGCCTCTTCCGCCAGTCCCCAGCTCAACCCACTCACAGGCCACCTCACGCAGCAAGATTTTCGATCTTGGAACGGCCGTGGGGCGAAGCGGTGCCAGCAGTTCGGGACCGCGTTGCGGACCGCGCTCGGAGGCTTGGGCTGAGTCTGGGCGAGGAACTGATCCACGACTTGAAGCTGCCCACCGGGGAACTGGTCGCGAACTCGGATGCGTGATGAGGCGCTCTGTTGTATCCCCGGTTCATCCAGGAGGAACTGAAGGGAGGTTCCTGGGTCCGATGGCTTACCTGGATCCGAAAGATGAAGGGGACAGCAGCAATAGCCGTCCCGTAGGCCCGGCTGAGCATCGTTCGCCCCTCGGTATTCTCGGGATGCCGGACCTACGGCAACGCCAGCGCTGTAACTAGCGCCTCGAGCAGAGCGGTTCACCCTCCTGCTCCCTTTCCCAGCACTCCTGGACCAAATGAGTTGACAGTAGTATGGCCGCGGGAGGGGGCCACTGGCGTTGGCGCGAGTGACCGAGGGCGTGCCAGCGGAGCAAGCGCAAAGGGCGGAAAAGTGCCCACATCCTTGGGACTCAACTGACCTCGGTGGTGAAATTCTTACCCTCTCCCAAAAAGTCCGTATAGCACTCCTAGGCGAGGAAAGAGAGAACAAGGGATGACCGGTGGTCTCGAAATTCGACAATCCAAAGTAGAGCCTCGCCCGTTAATGCCAGACATACCGAGCGATCTCCTGCCGCACCATGTGGCCATAGCTCCAGACGGGAACGGCAGATGGGCTGAACAGCGGGGACTGCCCCGCAATGCGGGTCACAGGCAGGGAGGGAGAGCCCTTCAGGATGTCATAGGCGGGGCTGTCGAAATCGGAATCACCTTCCTGAGCTTGCATGCTTTCTCGACGGAAAACTGGAGGCGTCCTGCCAGCGAGGTGGAGGATCTCATGGCCGTCTATGCGGACTACCTCAGCGAAAACAAGTCGAGGCTCCGCGACCTGGGCGTGAGGATACGCTGGTTGGGGTCTTCAGAGCGGATGCCGGGGCATCTTGTGCGCGAGATCGAATCAGCTCAGGAAATCACGCAGGGAAATGATGGGCTGACATTCACACTTTGCATCAACTACGGCGGAAGGGATGAGATCCTTCACGCGGTCAACAGAGTCGCCGAGGATGCCCGTAGCGGAGCCCTGCCTGACGTGAGCATGGATGAGGCTATTTTCACCCGCTATCTCAATCGATTCGCCCTTCCTGATGTTGACCTATTCATTCGGTCCGGTGGGGAGATGCGAACGTCGAACTTCTTCCTGTGGCAGATGGCGTTTTCCGAAATGAACTTCACGGCGAAGCCGTGGCCCGATATGACCAGGGAAGATCTGTGGGAGGCGGTGGCACAATATGCATCTCGCGAGCGGAGGATGGGAGGTATCGGTCGACGCGGGCTGAAGGAGAGCGGATCTGCTCGGCCCACAGGCGACGGGTAACCGGCCGCCTCCAGTGACTCTACCTGCCGCGCACCCAGGGTGACGAGGACCCTGGCGAGTTCACCATGGTGCGCGACGGTCCCGCCTCAGCAAAGCACCGCAGCCAACTGGAAGAAGCCCCTCAGACCCTGTCCGGACTTTCCTTCTCCAGGTTCCCCAGCACCTGCTCGGTCACCATGTGGGCCTGGGCGTTGAGATCCTTCTCTGCCACGACGTGAGCAGGAGAGTACCTCTCGATGTACAGAAACCGCCCCTCACCGATGTCCACCGTAAGCGATGCCCGCCAGTCGTCGCCGTACATGATCTGCCGCGCCGCCATGCGTCCCTTGACCATCGCTGGCACGGCCTTGGTCGGGCTGGGATCCGTCGCGTCGGCGGTCTGCAGCAGGGCGTCCTCGTTCTCGAACAGCGTGACCACGTAGCCGGCCGGGTTGTCCTCGTCCGGGGTCATGGAGAAGTAACAGCTGACCTCACCGTCATCGGACAACGGCTCGGCCTCCCAGACACCGATGGACTCCTGCTGGGCCTCTGTGAGGGCGACTTCGCAAACGGAGCCTTCATCCACCTCCGCGGTTGTGAGCGGAGTCGCGGACACAGAATGCTCGGAGCTCGGCTTCCCTGACTTGGTCGAGGATTCCTCGGAGGAAGAACACGCCGCCATCGCAAGGACTGCAAGCGGTACTACTGCCCACACACGCAACTGCGGACGCACGGGTGCTCGTCATCGGTACAGGAGAGACGGACTTGCGAGGTTCACGTGGGGGGTAATCATCGTAGCTGCGCGCCAGCCTTCGATCGGGCAACAGCCCAATCGGGACCGAGATGGCCCCAACATGGCGGGATCAGCGCACCGGCGCCTCCGATTGGTCACACCGGGAACCAACTCACCGACCCGCTTCGGCGATTAGCCGGGCCACCTCTTGTGCGCAGCCCCACGAGAAGGTCACCCCAGCGCCTCCGTGCCCGTAGTCGTGGATCAGCCCCGCTTCCATCAGCACAACTCCGGTGGTGAGACCGGAAACCCCTCCACCCACGACGACGACCGTCCTGCCGACTTTCATGGTCCGCCCGTAGCCGGTTCCGTGTTCCACTGGCTCGACTGTTTCACTCCGACTCCCGCTGATCAGGGCGATACGGGAAATCCAGGGACTCTCGGGACTGGGATCGCAGCATCGCGCACGCCCTTTCGAGGTCCTCCGGCGTGTCCACCGCGATGCCCTCATTCTCAACGGCAAGCATCCGTACGCCGTGCCCGTGCTCGACCAGCCGGAGCATCTCGACGCCTTCGGCACGCTCAACCGGTCCCTGTTCGAGGCGCCGGAACAGGTCAAGTCCGCTGCGCGTGAAGCCGTAAAGGCCAAGTTGTCGCAGGTAGTTCGGACGATGACCCCGCGGATACGGGATCGGCTGGCGGGAGAACATGAGGGCGTTCCCGTTCTCGCCGACCACGACTTTGACGACGTTGTGGTCGATGACCGATGCCGCGTCGTCCAGCTTCGCGTACGCGTTGACCGCCAGGGTCTCGGCGCTGAGGTGGACCAGGGCCTCCGACACCGCGTCGATCGCGGCGGGGGCGATGAACGGTTCGTCGCCCTGGACGTTGATGTACGCATCGGCCTGGACGAGTTGGGCGCACTCGGCGACGCGATCCGTCCCGGTGGGGTGGTCGCCGGTCATCACGCAAGGGATGCCAAGTCGGTGGCAGGCGGCTTCGATGCGCTCATCGTCGGTGGCGACCACGGCGTCGTCGATCCGCTT
Source organism: Streptomyces sp. NBC_01390 (assembly GCF_045040105.1). Classification (NCBI taxonomy): domain Bacteria; kingdom Bacillati; phylum Actinomycetota; class Actinomycetes; order Kitasatosporales; family Streptomycetaceae; genus Streptomyces; species Streptomyces sp. NBC_01390. The sequence goes on from NZ_CP109551.1 coordinate 5,591,528, forward strand.
CGCCTCCTGACAGCGCTGGTGGACGTGCCACAGCAGCGGCATGTCACCGAGCAGGGCCAGGGGCTTTCCGGGAAATCGTGAGGCGCCCCAGCGGCAGGGGATCACCGCTATATGGCGACGCGCTGCGATGGCGGTCACGGCGTTCTCCTGTCGGTCAGTGACGGATCAAGGGCGAGCGGGACGGAGCATGTGATCACCTGGCGAAGTGGTCGAGCCAGACATTCGCGATGGCCCGGCGGTCGAGCGAGGGCATTTCGTGCAGGCCCGGCTCGTAGTCGCCGCGGCCGAGCGCAGCGGTGGCCGCGAGTATCTCGGCCTGCACGAGGTGGATGTACGTGCCGACGGACGCGCCGTGGACGAAGTTGACCGCCCCGCCGTCGGCGAGAACGAAGAAGTGATGGCCTGTCACGTCGTACCGCGTCAGGTGCTCCCCGGCGGGTGTCCGCCGGTAGAGCCCGTCGAGCGAGTCCAGCTCAAGTTCGTCCTCGGAGGACGTCACCGAGGCCACATAGGCGCCGTTGCGTAGCGCCTCGAAGTGCCCTTGCCTGAGCGCCAGGTTGCCCGTGGCGCACAGGACGAGGTCGGCGTCGCGGAGTGCCTCGGTGCGGGAGGTGGTCGTGCGGAACCCCTGGGAGTGCGCCTGTACCCGCTTCACGGGGTCGCGGTCGTAGACGGTGACGCGTACGTCGTTGGCGCGCAGGGTCTGGGCAATGGCGCGGCCGACCTTGCCGAAGCCGATCACGCAGGCACCCCGGCTGACCAGGATGTCGCCGCGAGTGCGGACCAGGGACTCGGTGGAGAAAACGATGGACCGTCCCACCAAGTGATCTTCACAGTCCTTCAGCGGGGATCGGGCCACCGAGAAGACGGGGCAGGGCAGTTGGCCGAGTGACGCGTACCGCTGGTGTCCGTTCTCGGTGTCCTCGACGACGCCTACGACCCGGCCGGAGAACTTCTCGACGAGTGTGCCGAGGCTGGGTGCGAAGTAGCCCCCGATGTCGAGCAGTACGACGTCCCGACCGGGAGCGGTGACCTCCAGGTACTCCAGGGCGCTGGTGGGGTCCGTGAACAGGTCGCGGCTCAGGGGGTGCACGGCGTACTCGCGGCGCACCTCCCTGAGGGTCTGCTGGGAGATGGATCTGGGCTTGGGCAGCACAGCCGCGACCGTGGTGGTCCGCGCCATCGCGTGGAGGAACGCCGGGCGCTCGGGGAGCAGGTGGGTGATGATCAGCGAGCTCATCTGTCCGTCGGCGGGGAATTGCGCGGTGATCCGGCGGAAGTAGGCATCCAGTCGGGATTTTTCGGGGCTCTCCACTGCAACTCCTGTCAGGTCGCGAGATGGTCAGGCCGCAGCGTGGTACGCGGGCTGGGTCAGGGCCTGCATCTGGGCACGCATGCCGTTGTGAAGGTCGACCGTGGGCTGCCAGCCGAGTAGTTCTTGGGCGCGGCCGGGGCTGGCCCAAGTGGTCAGTACGTCGCCGTTGCGTGCGTGCTCCACGTGGATCTGGATATCGCGGCCGACGAGGGTCTTGGCGATGTTGATCACTTCGAGCAGGGAGACGTTGGAGCCGCCGCCCACGTTGACGATGCCCGTGCCGTTCGGAGCGGAGGCAGCCGCGATGGTGGCTGTGACCGCGTCATCGATGTAGGTGAAGTCCCGGCGCTGGTGACCGTCGCCGTACAAGCGGAGTGGCTGTCCGGTGATGGCGGCCCGGAGAGCGCGGTGGGTGAACATGTCGGGGCGCTGGCGCGGCCCGTAGACGGTGAAGTACCGCAGAGCGACGACGTCCGTGGGGCAGTCGGCGCGGGCGGCGTGCGCCAGGCAGAGCTGCTCCTCGGCGAGCTTGGTGACCGCGTACGGAGAGGCCGGCCGAGGATGGTCGCTTTCGACACTGGGACCGCCGCTCGTCGGCCCGTAGACGCTGGAGGATGAGGCCACGACCAGCCGGGGGACGCGCATGCGGGTGGCGGCGTCCATCACTCGCTGGGTGGCGAGGATGTTGGAGGCCACGTAGTCGCTGAAGTGCGGGCCCCACGAAGCTCGTACGCCGGGAATGCCCGCCAAGTGGAAGACCACGTCCGCGTCGAGGAGGAGCGGATCGATCGCGCAGGTGAGCAGGTCGGCGGTGATGTGCATGTATCCCGGGAGGCCGTGCGACGCGGCGAGGTTGGCCGCTGCCGTCTGATCTACGGCGGGGTCGCGGCGGTCGACGCCGATCACGGTGGTTCCTGCCTGGAGCAGGGTGCGGGCGAGGTGAGAGCCGATGAATCCGGCGGCGCCGGTCACCACCGCGCGCCGCGGGGTCGGTGTGGTCGAGGCGGAGGTGCTTTCTGACACGGAACTCTCCAGAGGTTGGTGGGGTCGGTCAGCTCAGTCGGGCCAGCACGGTGCGGCCGTGGGCGCTGAGGGCGAGGTCGTCCTGCTCGTGTCCCCGGACCAGCGCGGTGGCGGCTTCGATGGCGCCGAAGGACTCCAGGAGGTGTTGCTCGGCGTCGCTCAGCTCCCTCCCGTACGCGGAGAAGAAGGCTCTGCGGAGATGAGGAGCGGCCTGCCAGCGGCGGAACTCGAGCCGGGCGAAGTCCCGGATGCGGGCGTCGCGTCGCATGTGCTCGAAGTCGCAGATCCAGAAGCCGTCCCCGATGAGCCAGTTCCTGGGCTGGTAGTCGAGGTGGCACACGGCGCTCTCTACCTGGACGTGGGACAGGAGGTCAGCGACCTGCAGCAGGCTCCTCCTTGCGTCTGTCGACAGGAGGTCCGCGCGGTCGGCCCTGTCGACCCAGCCTCGGAGCCGACCGGCCAGTTCGACCCCGATGCCGCCGGTCTTGGGACCTACCGTGGCCCGGTGGAGGGCACCCAGTGCAAGGCCGGCGTTGTGGTGAGCCTGTTCTTCCTCGGCCGAGCCCGGCGGCAGGCTGTCGCCGCTCTGCCCGCGTATCGCCGTGAGCAGCAGAGTGCGTGTGGAGTCCTGTCGGCCGACCAACTCAGGGGCGTGGCCTTGAAGGTGGCGTCCCCACGTCAGGTAGGCGTGCGCCTCGTGGACATAGCGGTTTCGGTTGGCGTGCTGCTTGGCGAAGTAGGCGTTCCCGCGGACATCGACAAGGTGCAGCAGGTGAGGCGGTAGCGCCGGGTCCGCGACGATGCGGACGGCTCCGACCGTCTGCCGCGCGAGTTCCATGCGCGGGTCGTCGTACGCCGTGATCATGACGTCGCCCATATCGCTGAGGCACCCAGGTGGGCGGTGTCGTTGTGCCGGTCCAGCATCCAGCGCCGCTGGTCGAGCCGGTTGAGGTGGTGCTGCCAGCGGGTGATGGAGCCGTGGGACACGGTGAAGCCCGCTGGCGAACCCAGCGGGATCGCGAGAAGCAGGGTGTGCGCGACGATCACGGTCTCGCCGTGCGCGGCGAACAGGACGCGATCGCCCTCGTGCCGGTCGATGAGACCGTGGAGGAAGTCTCCGGCCCGCTGGAGGTAGCCGTTCCAGGTGTCGGACCCATCCGCCCAGGGCCGGTCGGGGTGGGCGTGCGGCCCGCCGTCGGCGGCGGTCTTCACCTCGGTCCAGGATTTACCGTCGGCCACTCCGTGGATGGGGCCGCCAAGACCGGGCGCGGTGCGCATCGGCAGGCCGAGGGCCTGGCTGAGGATCTCGCCGGTCTGCCGAAGTCGGAGACGAGGACCGGCGTAGAGGGCGGTGAAAGGGCTGTCGCGATGCTCGTCAGCCAGCCGGGCGGCTGCCTGTTCGACTTGGTGGTACCCAAGGTCGGTGAGCCCGGTGCAGGTGGCCGGTCCGCCGACGACGCCGTTGGCGTTGCAGTGGGCCTCACCGTGGCGGACGAAGACGAGTTCCGTGGTGATCATGCGAGACCTTGGAGTCGGGGGCGCGGAACCGGCCGGCCGAAGCGGTAGCCGTTGCGCCCGGCGTACGGGGCAGTCAGAACGCAGTGCAGGGCGAGGAAGTCATAGAGGCGCTCGCGATCCGTCGTACCGAGCCGGGAGTCGTGGCGGCCGGCGGCCTCGTTGTACGTGCTCAGGGCCTCGTCGATGGCGGGTGGGCCGAGCGGTCCGTACGTCATGACCAGCGTCGTGATCAGCTTGGCCAGGTCGTACCCGAACGGGGCGAGTGTGAGGTCGTCGGTGTCGAGGGTGAAGAGCGTGCCGTCCTCGGTGAACAGGAAGTTCCGCGGGTTGCTGTCCTTGTAGAAGGCGGCGGGCCCCTCGGCGGTCTTCTCCAGGAGCATCAGCATCGCGTGCAGAGCGATCCTGTCCGGCAGGTGGCCTTGCTCCAGCCGCCTACGCAGTGCCACTTCGCGTACGGCGAGGTAGTCGCCGAACGAAGTGCCGTTGCGGAAGGCATGCGGTCCGCTCAGGGAGACGGAGCGCAGGTCACTGGCCCAGGCGGTGCCGTGAGCGTCGCCCAGCAGCCCCGCCAGCCTCGGCAGGTCGCCGGGTTCTGCGTGGCGGCCCTCGATCCACTCGAAGGTCAGGCTGTTTGGGCCGATGACCGTCAGGGCCGGCTGGCGGAGCGGCTGTGCGTGGGCGGCCAGCCAGGTGTGGTGACGGGCGGCTGCGGCAGTCGCTTCCTGGGTCGCGTAGGTCTTGGTGAAGTGGGTGGTTCTCACGTCCGGCCTCCTCGCGGTCGGGCCACGACGTACGTGATGACCGAGCTGGTGGCGATCGGTGCGTCCGGGAGGAGTTCGTGGAGCGTGGCGGCCAGCGCGCCCGGCCTGCCGTACAGGTCGGGGGCGAGGTCGTACTTCGGGTTCGTGGCGAGGTACTCGGCCACGTGCTCGTGCCCGTCGAAGGTGAAGCGGTGCTCCTCGTGCTCGGTCGTGATCACGTTCAGGGAGGGCTTCGCCAGGTCGGCGAGGTTGCCGCCGTGCGCGGAGACGTAGAGGCTCTCGTGCTGCTCGGCGCGCGGGTCGAGGCCGGCGGCGGCCACCAGGGCGTCCATCTCGCGGTAGCTGTCGAGCGCCTTGGTGACGAGGATGGCCACGCCGTCGGGGGCCAGGACACGGGCGATCTCCGCAATGGCCTGCTCGGGGTGCGTCGAGTGGTAGAGGCAGAAGGCGGCGACGGCCAGGTCACAGGAACCGTCCGGCATCGGTATGCGGTGGAAGTCCCCTTTCAGGAAGCTCACCTGGACACCGGGAACGCGGCCCACCCGCTTGCGGGCATCGGCCACCAGCGCGGGCGCCGCGTCGATGCCGACGAGGCGTTCCGGATGAAGCTGCTCGGCCAGGACCCGGCTGCTGGTGCCGCGACCGCAACCGATGTCCATCACGAGGCGGAGACGCTCCGAGCCCTGCGCACGGTGGGACCGGGCCAAGTGGACGATGGTGTCGGGTACCGGCCGGCCGGCGGTCCTGGCCCGTATCAACGCGTTGGACCGTCTGGCCAGCCGGGAGGCGTGCCCGTACAGGTCTTCCTGCCGCCCGGGATCGAGGAACGGGTTGAGGTTCATGCGCCGCACCCCCGCTGGAGGCGCGGGCGGCTCAGCTCTGCCGGGCGGCGGCCTTCCGCAACCAGCGCCGCGTCTGCCGTCGGCTGGTCAGCAGCACCACGTCGGCATGCCCGGTCGCGAACTGATCGATCTTGGCCATGACACGGGGACGCATCTTGCGCCGGTACGTCGCCACGTACTTGATCACGCCCCAGTGGATGCGGTTGTGCACCCCGTTGCCCTTGTGCCCGGCGCCGTGCCGGAGTTGCCGGGAGAAGACCCCCCACAGAGCGGCGAGGGTGGAGACGTCCATCAGGACGACGGTGTCGCAGGCTTGGAGCCGGATCTGGAGCGTGGAGTTGTAGTTGCCGTCGATCACCCACTTCTCCCGCGCGACCAGGTCGCGCTGGACCGCGGCGAACTTCTCCATGGACAGTTCGTTCCACTCGTCGTCGTAGAACGCGGCGTCCAGGTGCGTCACCGGGGCGTCCAAGACGTCTCCCAGCGCACGGGCCACATGCGACTTGCCGCTGCCTCCGCAGCCGACGATGGCGACCTTCTTCATGGTGCTCAACCCTAGGGGTGCTCAGGTGTCCGGACGGACCGACCGCCGGAACACGTACGGATGGTCCGAGCTCGGCGGCCTGCGGCAGGTGCTTCATCAGGCGGCTCCTCGCCGCTCTTCGGCAGCTCCCGTGACCGTGGCAAGAACGGTCTCCAGCGCGTCAACCTGACGGCTGAGCCGGAAGAGTTCCAGGCGAGCGAGACAGGCGGCGATCAGTTCGGCGTGCCGGTGGCTGCCGGCGATCTTCTGGAGTTCGGTGATCCGTCGGATCACCTGTCCCCCGGACTGCACCACCAGTTCCTCGGGAACGAACCGCTCAACGTGCTGAATACCGGCCGGGGCCAGTGGAAGACACCCGGCGAGAACGGCCTCGAAGATCCGCTGCGTCATCTGACCGACCGAGGCGTAACGCTCGGGCAGCAGCAGGACAGTGGCCAGGGCTCCGCTGTAGAGGCGGTCCACCTCTGCGAAGGGGATTCGGCCGAGAAAGGTGATGTGCGGCCAGCGGCTGGTGTCCGTCCACTTTCCGCCGACCTGGTGATCGAAGCATGCGGCGGCCGGGGAGAAATAGCGGTCGAACTGTACGTCGCGGTCGTACCGGTTGCCGACGTAGGCGAGCGCTGTCTCCCGCGGCCTCCTGGCGAGTGCGTTCGGATCCGCCTGGTCCAGCAGTCGGTCGTCGACCGGGAAGAGCAGACGGTGGGCACCGGGCGTGGGAGTGAGGGCTGCCTCGCACACCGCGACGCCGGGGACACGGCGAAGGACGTTGTGTTCGCGCAGTTGGCGGTCCTTGTCCCAGATCACGGTGGGGGTACTGCGGAGCACGGTGTAGCGCTTGACGAGTTCGGCCTGGCGGCGGAGGTCGCAGGTGTGCCCCTCGGCGCCGCAGGGCGTGTTGTTGCGTCCGTCGATGAGCCAGCGCCATTCGAGGAACAGCAGGTCGATGTCGGGAATGCCGCCGTCGAAGGTGTACGTACCGCCGAGGTCGTCTCCTGCTTCGAGGAGGTCCCGGTCGGCCTGGAGGAAGACGATCTCGTGGCCGCGCGCGAGGAGAGCGTCGACCAGAGGGCGGCGGTGGCTGCGGCCTCCGTCGGGTGTGTCCGTGATGCCGTTGCCGAGGAAGCCCCAGAAGCTGTATCCGATCTTCATTTGGTGATCCACCGGCCTTCCAGCAGCAGGGCGTCGAGCCCGGAGTTCGCGAGGCAGTCGAGGGCCATGTCCGGGGTGCCGCAGATGGGCTTGCCCTTGACGTTGAGCGAGGTGTTGATCAGCACGGGGACGCCGGTACGGCGAGCGAATGCCCGCAACACGTCGTGCACGAAGGGGTTCTGGGTCGGGCTGACGGTCTGGAGGCGGGAGGTGCCGTTGGCGTGGACGACGGCAGGGATGTGTTCACGGGCCTTGTCCGTCACTCCGGAGGCCATGGACATGTACGGCGCGTCCTGGCCGAGGGTGAAGAACTCCCGTGCTCGGTCGGCGAGGACCATGGGGGCGAACGGGCGGAACGGCTCGCGGAACTTCACGCTCGCGTTCAGACGCTCGACGACGCCAGGCTCCAGAGGAGAGGCCAGGATCGACCGGTTCCCCAGTGCGCGGGGGCCGGCCTCCACACGTCCCTGGAACAGTCCGACGATCATGCCGTGGGCGAGTTGGTCGGCGAGGAACTCCGCGACCTCGATGTCCAGGGTCTTCTGCTGGAGTCCCGGCCACGGGGTGAGGTCCAGGTTCGGCTCTGGGTAGGACGGTCCGAGGTAGCAGGCGCGGGCGATCCCGCACAGCGGTCGGCCGTTCCCGCTGTCGGTGTGCACGGCGATCGCGGCACCGAGCGCGGTGCCCGCGTCGCCCGGAGCGGGCGGCACGAAGACCTCGTCGAAGATGCCCGCCTCGATGATCCGCCCGATGCTGACGCAGTTCGCGGCCACGCCGCCGCCCAGACACAACCGCCGCGAGCCGGTGAGTAGGCGGGCACGCCGCGCCAGGTGGCGCATCACCTGTTCGGTGCGCTCCTGCAGCGCTGCGGCCAGGTCCTGGTGGACCTCCTGGAGCGGCTCGTCCGGGCGCCGGGGCGGGCAGGTCTCCACGTCGAAGCGGCGGGAGGTCCGCGGGTAACCAGAGGTGAGGACGCGAGGCGGGAAGTAGGCCGGGTCCAGGGCGAAGCCGGTGGCGGTGGTGCGGACCGCGCGGGCGAAGAGCTGCCGGAAGCGAGTGGCGTCGCCGAGGGCGGCGAGCGCCATCACGGTGCCTTCTTCGTCTCCTCGGCGCCAGCCCAGATGCTGAGTGACCGCCCCGTACACGTAGCCCAGTGAGGCCGGATCGTAAATGGCCTCCAGGGTGCGGGTGACGGGACGGCCGGCATGGTGGCCATGGGCGATCGTCGTGGTCTGCCGCTCGCCGAGACTGTCGACAACCAGCAGGGCGGACTCGTCCCACCCCGAGGCGGCGAAGGCGGTCAGTTGATGGGCGCGATGATGCAGTACGGGCGAGACCTGCGCGCCGGGGAACTGCCGACCGAGGGACTGGACCCGGCGGCGGGTGCGCAGCGCGACCTTGGCGAATCCGGCGGCCCGTGGCAGAGCCCGGTCGCGGGTTGTGCCCGAGAGCGCGAGGCGCAGGGCCGCGGGGGCCTCGGCGAGGTATCGGACGGGCTGGAAGTTGTACGCGACGGCGTCGACGTCGCCGGGCGTGAGGCCGGCCTCGCCCAGCAGCCACTCGACGGCGTGGTGAGGGTATTCGTGGGTGTGCTTCTTCTGGGAGAGGCGTTCCTCCTCGACGAAGCCGACCAGTTCACCGTCCACCAGGAGCGCGGCGGCGGAGTCGTGCGTGTAGGAGCAGAGTCCGAGAATGACGGCGGGCACGTGGTCCATCGCGGTCGTCACCTCGTTCCCGCGGCAGCCTGTGCGGCCGAGGTTCCGGTGCGGCAGGTCAGTTCGCCGTACCAGGCGGTCAGGGCCTCACCGAGCGGTCCTTCGATGGCGTCGGCGACGCGCCACGCCTCTTCGCGCATCCCGTCCTTCCACAGCCGGTAGCTGCACATCGTCCCGGCCATGGAGTCCCAGCCCGGATGCCCGGTCTCATCACGTGCTTCGACTCGGCGGAGGAGTTCGTCGAAGCCCTCCCACGGCGTGGTGAGTTCGGGCATCAGGGGGCTCGCGGCGACGTCGGTCAGTCCGTCGGCCCTGTCGAGGTCGCGCTCGTAGATGTGCAGGGAGCTGACGTGGTGGTGGTACTCGCCCAGCTCCGCGTCGAGCCAGCCGGCGACCAGTTCGTGCAGCGTGGTGAAGAAGAACAGGTCGTACGGCAGGCCGATCCACACGTCCTGGCCGCGCATGGTGGTGGACATGTGCAGGCGGCCCGCGCGCAGGTGGAAGCGGAAGCCGAGCGTGCAGGGGACGTCCTTGTGCCCGGCGGTGTCGCGGGCCGGGTCGTACAGCTGGATCAGGGCGCGGCGGGAGTCGGGGTCGTCCCTGAGGATCTCGACCACGCGGCGGAGCTGGTCCACCTTCCCGGCCCAGTTCCGCATCCGCGGCCCGTAGGCACCCTGCAGGATCCCGTCGTCGGCGTACTGCCGCAGCTGCTCGTTGTATCCGTAGATCCACGGGTCGTCGGTCCCGGCGAGATGCCAGACGGTCTCGGCCACCGCGAAGGCGGGATTCAGGATCCGGGCGGGCGGCGCGTACAGCAGACGGGCCCTCGGCTGGGTCAGCGTCATGTTGACGTCGAAGATCTCGCGGGTGGCCATTCCGCGCGGGCTGACCTTGTCCCCGCTCTTGGCCAACATCACCGCACCGATGAAGAGTTCGGCGACGCTGTCGCCGGTAAAGGTGTTTGTCATCGCCTGTCGGTCCCTTGCGCTGAGTGGTGGGGAGTTGCGCTGCCGGACAGCGCCTGAGTGACGATGTCCGCGACGGCGTCGGCGCTGCGGCCGTCCCGGTGGCAGATCAACTCCTTGGCCGCCGTCGGTACGCGTACGGTCTGCGGAGACTCGTCGATACGCGTCAGGAGCCTGGCGACGTCCCGGCTGGACTCGCAACGCCAGGCGGCCCCGTGGTCGGCGAGTCCCAACGTGCGCGTGGCAGGAAGCGCCAGTTCCAGTACGGGCACTTCGAGGAGCAGAGCCTCGATCCCGCACGTCGATGACGCGCTGATCAGGGCATCCCCGCCGGCCAGGCATCCGCGGGCTCCGACCTCCGAGCCGATCAAGGCGACCGGGACACCGTTCAGCACGTCGAGCAGAGGCGACAGCGTCTCGGCGTTCTGGGCCGGGTGCGGCGCCACCACGAGGCCCCAGCCGCCCTTCGCGTTCCGTAGCCCCTCGGCCAGAACCTCGGTCTGGCCAAGAAGCCGCTGCTCGTTGAACGGCTGGCACGCCCACACGACGATCCTTGTCGGCGCTGAACCCGTCTGCTCCTTCAACATCCTCTGCAGGTAGGCCCGCTGGCCGAGGCGGTCAACCTGGGCGAGCCCGTCGAACCGCGGCTGGCCGACGACGTACATACGAGCGTCAGGGCGCCGAGTCTGAGCCTGGGCCGCGCGCACATCGCGCGCCCCCATGACCGCGACATGGCGGGAGCTCTGGGAGTGCGAGGAGGTCTGCCCCTCGATCCACGCGCCGTGCTGGACGTAGACGGTGTCCGCGGCAGCACGTTCGGCGGCGCGAACAGCGAGGACGCCGAGCGGGCTGGTGTCGTTGCTGCACAGCAGGACCCGGCTGTGGGACGCGAGGAGAACGGCGTCGAGCCACTGCTCGACGTACAGCGTTGCCGACCAGGACGGTTGGGTGCAGCCTGCGCTGCGTACAAGCAGTCGGGCGGCGAGCCACGCCAGTCTGCCGATGCCGATCTCGTGCTGTCCCACTCGTACCGTGCGCTCGTTTTCGTGCCGGAAAGCGCTCCGGGCAGGCACTTCACCATCGCGGTCAAGGGCTCCATCTGGCAGGCGGAGCACGGTGATTCCCGGCTCCGACGTATCCGGGAAACGTTGATCCGCTTCGGAGGCCGTGTCCACGACGGTGCTCCTCACCCCTTGGCCGGCGAGGGCGGAGAGAACCGGAAGCAGCGTCTCCGCATGACGGGATGACCAGGAGACGGCGCACACGGGTGCGTCGGTGACCTTCAAACGAGGCTGGACCGGCACCGCGAGCTCGCCACCGTCCGGGGTGAGTTGGCCGGGCTCGCCGTGCCCGAGGAGAAAGGAAAGACCTGCCTCGGACACTTCGTACGCGACGTAGCCGAGAGACGTACTGCCGCCGGCCACCACCAGATCCCCGGCTGCGCCGAACACCGTGGCGGTCGACACCTCGTCCAGGTCCAGGAGCCGTCTCACCACGCGGGTGACCAGGCGGCGAATCGGTACGTGGTGGACCGACAGCCAGCTCACGCCGCCGGCCGTCACGAGCGCATCGCCGTACTCGGCTTCCAGCGCGGTCATCAGCGCCTCGACGCCTTGGCCAGGATCGGTCACAGCAGGCTCCCCTCGATGAGGGGCACGCTCTTCTTGCTCACGTCGAGCAGTCGAAGGAGGTCCACCGGCGACTGTGCGATCCGGGGCTCCGGAGTGCCGGGGGCGCCGTAGCCCCATGCGGCGTGGACGTAGGAGACACCGGCTCGGCGAGCGGCCTCACGGTCGACTTCCATGTCGCCCACGTAGGTTGCGGACGCCGGATCGGCCGCGAGGTCAACGAGGGCGAGCAGCAGCGGGTCCGGGGCCGGCTTGCCCCTCCCCGGACCGCCGGGTGCACGGACCGTAGCGAAGGGACAGCCGAGTTGGGCGAGGAGCGGAGCGGCTCTGTCCAAAGGCTTGGACGTCACGACGCCGAGGCGCCAGTCGGCGGCGGCGAAAGCGTGGAGCACCTCTTCCACGCCTTCGAACGGTCGGGCCAGAGGGGAGGCAGCCTGCGAGGCCGCCGTGTACGTCTGGTGGATCCGATCGGCGTCGGCCAGCTCGAGCCGCTCCATGATGTCGTTGAACGGACGGCCCAGATGCTGCTCGTACATCTCGAACGGCAGGTCGACGCCGTGAGTCTGCTGGACCGCACGCCACGCCTCCTGCATGACGGGGCGCGTATCGACCAGGACACCGTCCAGGTCGAGGAGCAGGACGTGCTGCGTCACGACGTCTTCCATCTTCTTCCTCGGAGGTAAGGGCGCGGCGACGGGCGCGTGTTGAGCAGGCATGGCGAACGCCTCCATGGCGAGCGAGTAGGGCTGAAAGGGGTGTGCGGTGGGGGTCGGGCCGCAGGGGACGGCCTCTCGGCGTCTCACGACCGCGAGAACCCGCTTGCCGCTGCCGTCTTCGTTGAGACAAGCCGCCCATGCGTCGGCCTCGGCCGTGACGAGCAGAAGACCGCGTCCGTCCAGCGAGTCCGGCCCACTGGTGCGAGGGATCGGCGGCAAGGGGGAGTTGTCCTCCACCTCGATGCCCACGGTTCCGCTCCGGGCGGTGAGGGTCAGCGTGATGTGCTCGACCACCACCTGGCTGTCCGCGTCCGAGGGGCGCTCGGTGCCACCTGGCGTACCGCCGTGGCGCTCGGCGTTCGTGGTGAGTTCGCTGACGATCAGGACCGTGCGGTCCATCAGCTCTTCAAGTCCCCAGGCCGACAGCGTTTCCCGCGTGAAGGTCCGTGCCGCCCCGGGTGCCATGTCGTCCGAGACCATGGTGAGGCTCACCCGCCACTCGGGGGACTCGATGACGGATTCCAGGCTCCAGATAGGCATCATCTCGGCCTCCTCACAGTGTCCGCCGGAGTCCGTCAAGGACTCGGCGGCAGGTCTCGGTGGAGGCGTCGAAGCTGCGGAGGTGTGCGTCGACCGCCGTTCTCGGACCTCCTTCTCTGGCCTGGGCAGGCTCGGAGACATGGCCCTGCCCGCCCGGCGGCATCCGGTCTCCAGAGCCGTACGTCTGGATTGCGTTCACCGAATTCCTCCCGGGGGAAAGTCCGTTGGTGGTTTGGTTGACCTTGAGCGAACCGTGAATCACGGTGGGTTGGTATCCCCCACCGGTCGGCGATGCCGTCAAACCCGTCAAAGATCATCTTGTGGACAGGGGCGCACGATGAGGCGCGAGCGGAACGAGAAACTGGCCGCTGCGATCGCGGAAACCGGCTGGTCGCAGCCGAAGGTCGCCGCTGCCCTCGTACGGGTTGCGGCCGAGGTCGGCGCCGTCGAGTTGCTCGGCACCAGCCGCTCGCACATCGCGATGTGGATCGCGGGTACGGAGCCTTCTGGGCGGGCACCTCACATCTTGAGCGAGACGTTGTCCCGTCGGCTTCAACGGCCCATCACTCCGGCGGAGATCGGCCTCACCCCGCCGAAATCGGGTGCGGCCATGGCATCCGAATGGCACGTCGATACGGTGAGTGCGTTGGTGGATCTGGGGAGAAGCAACGTGGACCTGGAGCGACGCCGCGTGCTGGCCGGCACGGCCTACTCGGTGACCGGACTCGCCCTGCCTGGCCAGGCGTGGTGGGACGAGGCCCCCGAGCGTGCCAGGTCGCGCCCCGCTTCGACGAACCGGAGAGTCGGGACCACCGAGATCAACGCGGTGAAGGAGATGACCGAGTTCTTCTCGAAGCGCGACCAACGCCAAGGCGGAGTGGACGGCCGGACAGCCCTCTACCAGTACATCTACGACGACGTCGCGACGTACGTCGGCGGCGTCTTCGCCAGTGACGAGACGCGCTGCCGCCTCTTCGCCGCCGCTGCCGGGCTGGTGTACGTCGCCGGCTGGATGAGCTTCGACGCGTCGCACCACGAGGCCGCCCGGCGGTACTTCACCCTGGCAGTGAAGCTGGCGGCCGAGGCCGAGGACGCACCACTGGCCGGCCACGTCCTGCGTGCCATGGCCCACCAGGCGACAGATCTCGGCCACCCCAAGGAAGCCGTGGACATCGCGACGGCCTCGGTCGAGCACAAGCGGTACACCCTGGCGACTCCCCGCGAACGAGCCTTGCTGGGCGTCGTACGGGCGCGGAGCCTGGCCACGGCCGGACGGCGGCAAGAAGCGCGTGTAGCCCTCCTCCGGGCTGAGGACGACCTCGCAGCGGCAAAGCCCGGGGACGAAGAACCCGCCCGTGTCTGGTTCTTCTCCGAGGCCAGCCTGGCGCACGAGACAGCTCGCACGCTCTGGGCTCTCGGCGACCTCCAAGGGGCCCAGGACGAGTTCTGGCGCAGCGTCCACACGAGGGAGACCGGTGCCTTCGGACGCACTCACGTCGTGACCTTGGGATACCTGGGCGCCGCGCAGGCAAGTCAGGGCAACGTCGAGGCGGCGTGCAGCACTTGGGCCCAAGCCCTGGACGCCATGAACGGCGTTCATTCCGGTCGAGCCCGCGAGGCGGTGATCAACATGCGCCGGGTTCTCTCCCCGTATCGCAACCGTGGGATCAGCGCGGCGGCGGAGATCGACGAACGAGCCAAGGCCGTGCTCAGGCGAGTAGCCTGACCGCGCCATGACGATGGGGGCGCGCGGTGCCGAGCCGTACCGAACATCCCATCTGGAGCGGAAGAAGGGGCAGTTGTGACCGCACAGTCCATCGAGGTGCCGATCGTCGCCACGGTTGTCGGGGGCCACCTGAAGGTTGGCGACGACTTCCAGGGCGGCGTGGAATCCATCATCCGGCTGCGTCCGGACTACCCCCTCGACACATTGCAGGGCATCGAGGAGTTCTCACATCTCCAGGTCACCTGGTACTTCTCCGAGGGCTCACCCAGCGACGTCGCGCTGCATGCCCGCAGCCCTCGCAACAACCCGGAGTGGCCGGCGACCGGAACGTTCGTACACCGCAACCACCGTCGCCCCGCCCGGATCGCGACGTCGTTCCCCCGCCTGCTCGGAGTGGACGGGCGCGACCTCCACGTGACGGACCTCGACACCGTCGACGGCACACCGGTCATCGACCTCGTGGCCGTGTTCGAGGAGATGCTCCCCCGCGGTCCTGTCACACAGCCTTCGTGGCCGACCGAGATGCTCCATGACTACTGGAGGGATGCGCGTGAGCGGTGAGCGAAAGATGATCCACGGTCTGGTCCGCGCCAGCACGGCCGAGCTCTACATCTGCCCGCCCACCCCACGGAGCACGTCACCGACGGTCTGACAGGAGTCGACTCTGTGCTGTGCGCGGCGGGCGCGTTCATCCAGGTCTCGTACGAAGAGAGCCTGCCGTCCCGGGTGGTAGGTGCTGACCACCTTCAGACTCCGTTCACGGACAACTCCGGGGTGCGTCTTGAGCAGGCGGCGCCACGCGTCCTGGGCTTCACTGCCCTGGAGAAGCACGACCTCGGCCTTCGGCATCAACCCCAGCAGCTGCTTCAGGACCTCGACGCCGGCCTGAAGCTCGGCCGCCTTCGGCGAGCGGTTGATGTACCAGGGGTAGGCGTTCCAGGGAGTGACGTCTCGCGGCGCGATCCCCGCCCCCTCGAAGAGCTGGACCTGAAGCTCCGCTGTCGGATCGTCGTTCTCCACGCACAGAAATCCGGAGCCGACACCCTCCTGTGTCTTGGGGCCCGGGTCCCGCAGGATCGACAGGGCGCGCGCCTCCACTCCCCCGTGCCAGGGGGCGACGTGCTGCATCCAGCCACGCTCGTCCTGGTCGCGCAAGGCGTCGACCATCTCATTGATCGGACGTACGTGGGGGGCGTAGCGCCCCTGCTCCTGCTCTATCCGGAACGCCTCGTCCCGCATTCGTCGCGCCATATTTCCTCCACCACCGGCTCACACCATCGCGGGGACCCTACCGGGAACGTCTGACACCGCAGACTGCTCGATCGACCCTGCCCACAGATGCCGGAGGACGAGTAGCGAAGGACGCGACGGAGGCTGCGGGCAGCTTCTGCTGTCGATGGGAAGTCCTGAGCATCGCAGATGAGCTACACGCCACCTGGCCGTAGCTATTACGAGAACTGGGCCGAGGACTGTCAGATGCGCCTGGCACGATGCCTGGCATGAGCCCGACACCAGAGCTGACGCAGAGGACCCTGACCGCACGCGGCTTCCGCGGCTTCGTGCCGTTCCGCGAACTGCCCGCCAGCAACGTCCCCACCGGGCACGGAATCTACGTGGTGATCCGCACGGACACCTCGCCCCCGTCGTTCCTCCCCACCAGCCCTGCCGGACACCTCAAAGGCCGCGACCCATCCGTGACCGCCGACAAGCTCGGCGATGCCTGGGTGGACGGGGCAACGGTCGTGTACATCGGCAAGGCCGCAGGCCAGGACGGACTGAACCAGCGGCTTGCCGACTACCGCCGCCACGGCACTGGTCTGCTGGCTGGCCATTGGGGCGGTCGCTACATCTGGCAACTGGTCGACTCGGCTGCACTGCTCGTCGCCTGGCGGCCGACGACCGAGGCCAACGCGGGTGAGGCTGAGCAGGACCTGATCGACGAGTTCAAAGAACTCCACGGAGGAGCGCTGCCCTTCGCCAACCTCAGGAACAACGCCCGAAGGGCTCCAGGGATGGACACCAACATCGACTAAGCCGTGGAACCCGCGCTGCGCCAGGGGAACGAGTGGGCGGCGAGGCCGACGATGTCACCGGTTTCGTCCTCGACCAGGAGCGGGGATGCCAGGGGTGGGGAGCCGAAGAGGGCCTCCTCCACCTGGGCCCGGCGTTCCTCGAACGGCTGGATCTCCGTCGAGCTTGGTGGCCTCGTTGGCCACATCAGCGACGGCGTCAGCCAGCAGCTCGGGTCAGCAACGCTTCTATGCGGGAGCGGATGGACGTGGCCCGGGGGTCGGTATAGGGGGTCAGGTGGGTCAGGGCCTCGATCCAGTGGCCACGGGCAGTCTCGGGGTCCTCCGGGTGAACGGCTGCGGCCAGGTGGTCGAGTTCCAGGGCGAGTTGCCAGGTGTCCCCCAGGTCGCGGTGAACGGCCGCGGCCTGGCGGTGGAAGGTCGTGGCCTCGCCGTGGCGGTCCATCGCGGCATACGTCTGGCCCGTGCCGCGCCAGGCCAGGGCCTCGCGGCTGCGGTCGCCGAGGCGGCGGTGGAGCATGGCGGAGCGCTGGTAGGAGGTCAGGGCGTCACCGTGCTGGGCGGCGGTGCGCTGGATGTCGCCGAGGGTGAGGAGCCAGAAGCCTTCCCGGGTGTGGTCGCGGAGGGCGAGCGCGATGTCGAGCGCCTCGTCGATGGATCGCCGGGCGGCATCCGTGTCGCCCTCTTCGAGTCGCAGGGCGGCTGCGATCCGAAGGAGGTTGCCTTCACCGCCACGATTGGCCAGGGCCCGGTGCGCGGCAAGCGCCTCGTCGATGACCGAGGCGGCCTCGGGCAGGCGGCCGGCGCTCAGGCGAGTGCTGGCGATGTTGGACAGTGCCGTGGCGGTTCGTTGACCATTTCCCAGGTCTCGGAAGACGGACATGGCCTGCCCGAAATGCGCGTCCGCCAAGTCGAGTTCGCGCTGTCGGAGATGGATCAGGCCCATGAGGTTGAGGGCCTGGGCCTCGTCGAACCGGCTCTGTGAGCTGCGAGCCAACGCGACGGCTCGCTCCAGAGCGTCCAGGCCCTCGGAGAAGTTGTTCAGAGCCCTGTGCGCGATGCCCGTGTTGATGAGCAGCCGTGTCTGCGCTCTCTGGTCCTCTCGTCTTGTCGCTGCCTCCAATCCGATTCGGCCCAGTTCCAGCCAGTCCCGCTCCGACGAGGAGGCGGGACGTGCGAACCACAGGATGGTGGCCAACTGCCAAGCCGTCTCGTCCATTCCGTTTCGGGCGGCGTCGCGCACGGCGGGGAGGAAGTTGCCCTGTTCCCGTTCGGACCAGTCGACGGCGGCGTTGTAGTCGGTGAAGACGAGGGGCGTGACTTCCGGCAAGGGGCCAGGCAGTGGCAGGTGGTCCTCTGACGGATAGAGCCACGTCTGGGCGGCGTCGGCGGTGTGGAGGTACCAGCTCAGGACGCGTCGTCGCGCAGCTTGCCTTTGGTCGGACGGCTCCTCTGACTGCGCAAGGTCGGTGGCGTACGCGCGTAGGAGGTCGTGGAACTGGAACCGGTCCGGAGCGGTCTGCTCCAGCAGGTGGGCCCCGACCAGATCGTCGAGCAGCTGGCGTGTTCGGCTGGGTGTGGATTCGCCGAGGGCTGCGGCAGCGGGGAGGCTGAACGCCGCTCCAGGGTGCAGGCCAAGGAGGCGGAAGAGGCGGGCCGAGTGCGTGGGCAGAGCGCGGTAGGACCAGGTGAAGACCGAACGGATGGCTTCGGCCTCGTCATCGATGCCGGTGCTGAGGGCGTCCCAGAGGGCGGACTCGTCACGCAGATCGCTGATGAGATCGTCGAGTTGCATGTGCGGGTGGCTGGCGGCCCGTTCGGCGGCGATCCGCAGGGCAAGCGGCAGACGGGCGCACAGGCGCGCCAGTTCTGCGAGTTTGTCGCCGTCGTCCTCGGGTCGATAGCCCCTCGTGACCGCGCGCAGCAGAGCGACTGCCTCCGGCTCCGGAAGCGTGCCAAGGGTGATCCTTTGGGCGCCGTCACGCACTGAGAGACCCGCCAGGCGGCTGCGGCTGGTGACTACAACGAGGCTGTCTCCTCCGCCGGGGAGCAGCAGCCGGACTTGGCTGACCGTGGCCGCATTGTCCAGGAGGATCAGGACCCGGCGGTCGGCGATCAGTGAGCGGTACATCGCTGCCGCGTCGTCGACGTCCTGGGGAACCTCGGCCGGGGCCACGCCCAGGGCCCGCAGGAAGCGCCGAAGTGCCTGCGCGGCTGTGACCGGTTCTCCGGGATCGTACCCGCGGAGGTTGACGAAGAGCTGGCCGTCGGGGAACTGGTCCTTGACCTGGTGCGCCCAGTGCAGGACCAGCCCGGTTTTGCCCGCGCCCGCCGTGCCGGCCACCACGTGAACGGAGACGACGACGCGCCCGCCGTTCCGGTCGGCAAGCACCGCGTTCAGCTGTCCCAGTTCGTCGGAGCGGTTGACGAAGGTGTTCACGTCGGCCGGGAGCTGGCGTGGGACGGGCCCCGACGGCCCCGAGGCGGCGACGTGGTGGAAGTGGATGCCACCAGTGACGCTCCCGGCCTGTACGACATCGCGAGACGACCCGGAGAGGTCGTTCTGCGAGTCTCCGGGTCGCCTGTTGCCCTCTGTAGGCACGTCGATCGATGCGCCTGGTCAGGCCGCGGGCGGCGGAGGCAGGTCGGCCACGGCACGGTCGAAGTACGCCTGGACGTCCTCCGCAGCCGCGTACAGTTCCTGCAGATACTCCGCCCAGTTCCTCACGGTGCTGGGATCGGTGAAGCGAATCGCCCCGTCCGGTTGACCGGCAGCGGTGTACAGCACACGGTAGAGAACCCGACTGTCCAGAAGGTTCAACTCCGGCAGCAGCGCATCGCCCTCCGCGGCGGCGACCGCGGAAGCAGGCAGGACGCGAACGGAATGCCCGCATTCCGCGCTCAGCCGCAGCCAGTGCAGCTCCCACTGCACATACGGCGTCAGCGGCTCCTCAACCACACGAATACGATGAAAGACCGCCCCGCGCGACACTTCGTCCCTGGCCTTTCGAACCAAGGCGTCACGGTCGGCCTCGAACAGCCGCAACACTGCCGGCCAGTCCCCCTGACGCAGCGCCTCCCGGCTGTCGTCGTTCGTCTCCTCGAAGTGCTGTAACCGCTCCAGTTTCCAGGACTCCCCATCGCGGATCGCGGCGCGCCGCTCCCGGAAGTCCCGCTTGTAGTCCTCGCGTGTGAGCCGCTCACCCAGCTCGTCCGGGAGCCCAGGAGCGAGGAGATCAAGCATCGGGAATGTCCACCTTCGCCGCACTCAGCATGTTGCCCGGGATGACGACCAACCGCTCGTCCGGCCCCAGGTTCACCTCGCTCGGCAGGCGCGACCGGTAGTGCGCGGTGAGATCGCGGCCGATCACGGCAACGTCACCGTTGCTCAACTGCCAGATGTCCGGGCACTCGTCGTCGTCCTTGGAGTTGCCCAACTCCGCCGCCGACTTACCGAGGCGCTTGACGAATAACGCAGACGGATCGGCTTCCCATGCGCGGGCCACGACTGCCTCCAGTATCCACAACATCACTGACCGTGTCCTCAACGATACCGGGCACACCTGGATGCGTACATCAGGAAAACCGCCAGTCCACGCAGCACTCCCCCAGCGGACGCGCGGACGTCCTGAGCTACCGCTCAATACCGCACGGGTGATCCGAGTCATGCAGATGACGGGACGCAACCCCCTGCGTCGACGGCATCCGAACCGGGGCCGCCCGGGACGTCGCAAGGGTCAACCGAAGCCGTCAACTCTCCCGCGCGGGAGGAACTGCAGGACTGTTGAAGGTGATGCCGGAGAAGTCCCGACCCTGGATCACCGGACCATACTGGGTACCGCCACTGACTGTGTTGGTCACCGAGCCCTCAACCAACGCTGGAATCTGGCCACGCCACGAGTCCAGCGCGGCAGCGAACTCCGGGTCAACGGCCGCCCGCGCGGCGAGGGCGCCACTCAACACTTCTGCCCGTGCCGGTTCGCCTGGCGCCTCGCTCAGCGCCACCAACTCGGCCTCCCCGGGTGCCGGGGCTCCCGCCTGCCTGCCGAACGGTCTCCGCACCAACTCACTCAGCGTCGCCCATGCCTGCCGACCCACCTCGCCCCCGGCCCCGCCTGCCAGCGCCGCCAACACTCCCACCGATACCGGATCCAAGGCGTCTCCTCGACTACACGTTCCCGGTCTCATTTCGACTGACCCACGGTAGAGGCGCAACCATCCTCACCGCAGCCCGAATCTCTGATCCTTTCCAGACGCCGCTCAAATGAGCCGCGTCAGACCACCCGCCGCCGTCCGGGGCGGCAGACCGCACCGAGCCCGAGACGATGCCGCGCAGGCCCTGCGCGCGGCCGACAGTCCAGCCGGTGCCATAGGCGAACAAACCGCTATCAGGCGGCAAGGCCGTGACGCTCGCTTCGGTCATCGTCCTGGCCCCCATCCCCTTGCCCCAGCCCCAGCAGCTTTAGCAGGTCGGCCGTCACCACTCGGTAGGCGTTCCCGAGCCGCAGAACCTTGACCGGGTACTCCCCTTGCTTGGCGAGTCCGTAACCGGTGGATCGGCCGATCATCAACGCCCGGTTCGAGGTGTCGAGGTCGATCACGACAGGAAGGGCAAGCAGTTCGTCGCCCGTCAACCCTCGCGCCTCACGGACCAATCCAGATGCCGTCATGATGCCCTCCTGATATTTTTAGGTGCCGTGGTGGCGCGAAAGATGTATCACGTAGTTGCGGCGGCGCTTTATCGCTGCATACAGTGTCACCATGACACCTGATCAATGGCCGACAGCGTTCACCGGTCGGATCGCCCAGCGCTTGCGGGACGCGCGCAAGGCCGCCGGCCTCACCATGGCCGAAGTCGCCCAGGGTTGCGCCGACCGCGGCTTGCCGGAGTTCACCGAGCACTCCATGAAGAACCTGGAGTCCGGGCGCAAGACGAGCATCACCGTCGCGGACCTCGTCGTCCTGGCTGACGTCCTGGGCGTCCCGCCAGTGACTCTCCTCTTCCCACTCGGTTCCTCGGCCACGGTCGAGGTCCTCCCGGGCCGGGAAGTGTCCACCTGGGACGCGGTCGCGTGGTTCACCGGCGAGTCGCCTCTGGAGGGCCCCGCCCCCGAAGGCACCGCCCGGGACGTCCTCGACGTCTTCCGCCAGCACGGTGACCTGGTGGCCGCCGCGATGTCCTCCCACGCCCTGGCCAGGGAGCGGCGGCGCACGGCGAGCACCACCCTGGACCGGACCCGCAGAGCCACCCTCCTGCAGCGCGCCGAGGGCTACGAGGAGCACGCCTTCGAGGACTGCCAGGAACTGCGCGCGTTCCGAGGCCGGATGCGCGAGCGCGACCTGGCACCTCCGGCTCTGCCCGACGAGCTGGCCTTCGTCGACCAACCGGAAATACCGCCCCACCCGGAGGACAGCGAGTGAAGAACGGCAACCTCATACGGCGGTGCCGCTGTACTGACCCGAAGACCAAGAAGGAGTACGGCGCTTCCTGCCCCAAGCTCAAGTCCTCCCGACGACACGGCACCTGGACCGCCGCCCAGGAACTCGACCCCGCACAGGACGGCCGCCGAAGGCGGTTCCGTCGCGGCGGCTTCGAGACCTCCACCAAGGCCCAGGAGGAACTGGACAAGGTCCGCGCCCTCATGGGCATTCCCGAGGAGGACGACGCCTGGGGCAAGACTCAGATCAGCGACCTCCTGGAGAACTGCGTCAAGGACAAGGACCCCGTCCCGGACTACGACGAGACCCGCCGCCGGTTCAAGACCGGGCAGACCCTCAACTCGAAGACCACCGTGGCGGAATGGCTCGACACCTGGCTCACTGGCCGCAAACGCCTGCGGCGCGGCGGGGCCACCCGCTACGAGCTGGATATCCGGGTCCACCTCAAGCCACACCTGGGCCATCTTCGGCTCGACAAGCTGCGCGTCCACCACGTCGACGCGATGTTCAACGCGATCAACGAGCGCAACATCGAGATCCAGGAGCAGAACACCCAGCGCCGCTCGGTTCGCGACGAACTCAACGCGACCCCATGGAAGGGCGCGGAGAACCGGGCGCGACGCAAGTGGCTGCAGGCACAACTCGACGCCATGCCGCCCTTCCGCCGGATCACCGGCCTCAATACCCAGCCGCATATCCGCGACACCCTGCGCGCCGCGCTGAACATCGCCATCGCCCAGCAGGTCATGCCCGCTTTCAATCCCGCCGCCCACGTCGAGCTGCTGCCCGGCGCCAAACCGAAGGCCACCATCTGGAGCGACGAGCGCATCGCCCACTGGCAGGAGACCGGCGAGAAGCCCTCACCAGTCATGGTCTGGACCCCCGAACAGACCGCCAGGTTCCTCGACTCGGTCGCCGACGACCGCCTGTACCTGTTCTGGCGGCTCATCGCCTTCCGGGGTACCCGGCGCGGCGAGGCATGCGGCGTCCGCTGGCAGGACCACTCGGCGAAAGCCCGCTCCCTGGCCATCGCCACCCAGCTCGTCCAGGACAACTGGGAGGTCCACGAAGGCGCGCCCAAGACCGACAGCGGCGTCCGTCTCATCGCTCTCGACGACGAGACGCACCAGCTCCTGCTCGCCCACAAAGCCCGTCAGGAGCAGGAACGGGAAGTCTGGGGCGAGGGCTGGCAGGAGTCCGGCCGGATCTTCACCCAGGAGGACGGCTCCCTGCTCCACCCCGGCAAGGTCAGCGACCTCTTCGAGCGCCTCGTGGACGCCGCCGGCCTGCCGCCGATCCGCCTTCACGATCTTCGTCACGTCGCTGCCACGCTCATGCTCGCGGCCGGGGTCGACGTCAAGGTCGTCTCCGAGACCCTGGGCCACTCCGACACTCGGATCACCCGCGACACCTACCAGTCCGTCCTGGACGACCTCGCCCGCGACGCCGCCGAGAAGGTCACCCAGCTCGTCCCACACACCCGCAGGGCTCTCTCCGCCGTCAAGGACCAAGAGCCGGCTACCGGCACCCGCAGGCCCCGGATGACCCCGCCCCGCAAGGGCAGCCCAGCAGAAGACGAACGCACCGCCTGACTACCACCTGACCCGGAGCCCTCTGCCGATGGCACACCGGGTCGCCATCAGTCCCGTCGTCCGCTCCATTCGTGTTCTGGAGCGGATGGTCCCGGAGGGGGAATTCCTCCTCAGCTCCGCCCACCACGACTTCCTCAACCCGCGTAACCACCCCGGCGCCTTGAAGAACGAAGCGCTCAACAAGCGCATCGAAGGCTTCGTCGCCTGGGTGAACCGTGAAGCCGTCACCCAAGGACTCCCTGACCAGGCCATTCCCAAGGACCCGCACGGGGCGATTGGCACGAGCCGGTTCAGAAGAACCCTCGCCTGGCACATCGCCCGCCGCCCCGGCGGACTCATCGCGTTGGCCGTTCAGTACGGTCACATGCGCACGGTCCTGGACGCCCGCACGTACAGTGCCAACACCCGTCAAGCGCGGCGACGCAGAGTTCCTTAGCAGCTCGGATTCTGCGTTCCAAGGTCAACGAGGATCTCAGCCCACCCCCCGTCAACCCCGCACATATCCGCAGGTCAACGGAGGCGTGTGCGTTCCCCAGGGCATCCGCCGGCACTGCACGAGAATGGAGGCCGCAGTGGCCTTCGCCCAAGCGCTCAGGCTGCGGCTTCGCCGGGAGTCCCATCCTCCTCGAAGTCGCCCCGCCGATGCTTTGAGCGGTAGGTGCTGTCCGCGGGAAGGTCTTCCCCCGTTGCTTCCTTGTACGCCGCCCTGCGCTCCTCGCTAGCTTGCTGACCGGTGACGAGCTTCACCAGGGTCGCGACTACTTCGTGCCCGACAGGTGACGTGCGTTTCGGACGGTCCGCGTCTTCGAGACCAGGGGACGGCTCGGAATCCTCGGTGACCTCGGTGTCCTGCTTCTCGGCGTCCTGCCCCACGGTGAGCCTGGCGGCGACGACGGCCAAGGCCACGCTGCCAACGGCGCCGCCGACGGCGAGGACCTTCCCCTTGTGCTTCTTGAACAGGTTCTTCGCGTTCTCGGCGAAGGAGGCGGGCTCGCCGTCCTCGGAGGTGGGCCCGGTGGGTGTGGAGTCATTCACCCGCACAGATCTACCGGACGCATCCCTCACCTGTCAGGCAATTCTCCGACATCGCCCGGTCAAGTAGCGGCTCATTGCACCGGCCCCGTTAGTCAGCCTCAGGCGGGATCCATGCGGCGGGTACGAGTGCTTGTCCATCGCGTCTACGCCACCGATGCACGACGTGGTCGCTGAAGGCCGGATCTTCAAGGTCTGCGTGCTCCATGACGATGACCTGTAGTTTCCCGTCGAGCCTGCGGAGCGTCCGGTGGATGGCTTTGAAGATGTTCAGAAGCAGGATCCGGTCGTCACTCTCAAGCACCTCTTCGCCAACGTGATCGGGTGGAAAGTACACCTGCGAGGGTTGGTCAAGAATGAGCACGCCTGGCACGGGGTTGTCGTTCTCGGCGAACCACTCGTGCAGGCTGAGGAGCGTGGCCACGTGGTACCCGAGATGGTTGTCTCCGCTGCCCATATCCCTCAGGGGCACCGGCCCCTCTACGGTGTCAGCCACCACGGTGAGGCGGTTGACATCGAGGCGAATGGGCGAGCTGGAGTGTTCCAGGGCGAGTTCCTGGGCCTTTTTCCTGATCTCCTGGTTGATCAGTGACAGGAAGCTGGTCAGGCGGTCTCCTTGGACATCTTCGCTGAGAAGCGTCTCCAACTCGGCAATCCGTGTCCGGAGTTCTTCGGTTCGATCTTCCATCCTAGGGCCGACAGCGAGTTGGGCCGCCGTGTCCAGGTAGAGGCTGATACGGCCCTGCACGATGGCAGCACGCCGTACGTCGTCGGGCTCTTGGTCGAGGGTCCTGGACGCTGCAGTGACCTCGTTGATCTCTTCCTGATTGCGGGCGAGTTCCGAGCGGAGTTCCTGTAGCTGGCCCTCTTCGTGGCTGATCATCCGTTCGATGGCAGGCGTGTCGCTGCCGATGGCGTGCAGGTCGCCTTGGAGATGGAGGAGGTCGGTGGTCAACGCCGTGACGGTGGCATGGGCGGATCTGACCGGGCTGTCGCAGACCGGGCACTGTTCAGCAGCCGATGCCTCTGGATCACGCTTCAGCAGGCCAAGGGTGGCCAGCCGAGCGCGCTGCTCGTTGGCTTGGTCGGTGAAGTCGCTGTTCTCCGCCAGGGCGGCCTTGAGGTCGGCGATCCGGACCCGTGCTCTGCTGGCCCGACCGCGCAGCTCGCCACGGTAGGCGCGCAGCTCGGTGAGAGGGTCGTCGGTCCTGTCCGGACCCGGCTGTGGGCCCCTGCGGAGGAGTGCCTCACGCAGAAGGCGTAGGACGCCTTCTGCGGTCGCCTCGTGGTCGGGGGCAGGGTCCAGGAGATGGGCTTCGATGGCCTCGGTGAGTAGGGCCTGGGCCTGGCCGGCAGCAGGCGCGAGGTTATTCGCGATGGCCAGCTTGGCTTCGTGGTCGGACAGATCCCGGCGGGCGAGGCGTAGCCGGTTGCGGAGAAGTGCCTGCTCACGGTCTGTCGCGCCAAGGAAGTAGGGGATGACGCCCCGGATGGTGTTCGGCCTCCACTCTTCGCCTTGAGAGTGGAAGAGCACATCTTCGTTGGCGATCTCGTTCTGGGCTTGGAAGCAGAAGAACAATGCATGCCTGACGGAGGGCGCGATGAGTGTTGCGCGACCGACGGCGGGAACGCGGATGTTGCGGTCGATGCCACAGAAATCGCTCAACAGGCCCTTGGCGACGTCCCTCGGTGTGACGAAGCGAAGCTCGTCCAGGGGCGGCGGCGGCGAACCGGGCGTCTGCGAGAGGATGCACAGGACGGTGCTGACGCCCTTCTTGCTTTCCGGGGCGCGACGGGCGACGAAGAGCTGCTCTCCGGGCTTGACGAGGGTGATCGCGAAGGCGCTGACGTATTCACGGACCTTGCCGGACTTCACTGGATAGTCGGAACTGGCGAGGCAGTAGTCGATGATCGTCAACAGGGCGCTCTTCCCGCGGCGGGAGTCGCCGGTGACGATATTGAGACTGCCAGGCTCGAAGGGCACGGTGTGCACTTGGCCGGGCTGCTTGCCATAGATGGTGACCGCTTGGATCTGAAAGGTCACGGCTTGACTCCGAGGAGGGTCAGGACGGTGCCAAGGCTGCCGGTGCTGGGGATCCAGCGTCCGAGCATGAGGGCTGCCTGTTGGATGGCTACGGTCTGTGGTGTGCCCCCGCTGGGGGTTTTGGCCAGAGCGCGGGGCACGGGGATGAGGCCGGCGGCCGTGCAGTGCAAGACGCGGGACTGAAGGGCGAACAGGAGACCCGGCTTGACCACGGCGGCGAGGAGCGCGGCGTTGCGGGACATCTCGACGCGCACGTGCTCGTTCGCTTCGAGCCACCCCATCAGCCCAGTGCCAGTCGTTGCTGGCAGTGCTGCCCGGATGGCGGGCTGCAAAGCCATCACACTGGCTGTCACAGCTACGGGAAGCGGGCAGGCGGCGGCGTATCCCTTGTCGTAGCCCTGGACGGCGCGGATGCACAGGACCGCGGTGAAGGCAGGGTTGTATAGGGCACGTTCCTCACGGCTCAGTTCCATCAGCGGGCCCGGGCCGGCTCAAGAAGCTCCATGAGGCGTGCGGAGAAGTCCGGGTGCCATCCAACTTTCAGTTCGTCGGCGAGGATGTGGTAGGAGCCTTTGGTGACGAAGACTTCGTCGCAATCTGCGCGAATCGGGAAGCGGGCCTCACGATCGACCCAGCGGTAGATCAGTTTGGCCTCTTTCTTCTTCTCCTCCTCGGTAGCCTCGAATCCGAGGTCCTCCGCCATCTCGGCGAAGCGAGACTGCCACTCCTCGACGAGCCTGCGCTCGTACTTTCCAAGCTCGCCCGCGCGCAGCAAATTCTCGGCGGACCAGCGGGAGCGCTGGGTGAAGGCACGGACGTAGTCCCTCACAGCGAGACCGACCCGCTCATCTCCGACACCGATCAGCTTGAGCTGACGGACGAACCTCTGGTCGGCTGAGTGGGAGGCGTCGGAAGTCATGTCGTAGATGTCGTGGTCGATCGGCAGGTTGTCGTAGCGGAACTGTCGCTGCAGGTCGGAGAGCCGCTCATCGAATTCGATGCCGGTGACCGGACTTCCTCCTGGTACCTGCATCTGCTCGATCACACGGTCGTAGAACCAGCCTTCCAGCCTGGCGAGGAAGGCCTTCGCCGCATCGTGGCCGACCGCGAAGGCGGCGAGGCCCTTCAACGCGTCTCGGACCTCGGTGATGTCCTGAGTGCCGCCGAGGACTTCGATGCGGGAGATCAGGGACCGCTGAAGCGGTCTATCCCCCAGGTCTAGATCATCGAACGCCGCAAAACACTTCGGAAGAGACCCCTTCTTCGCCTTCGAAGCCTTACGGGCCTCGCGGAGCAAGTGCAGAGCGTGGTCTTCGTCGCGATGCTGACTACTTCGAGGCTGAAGGCAGAAGGCTGCGCTGCCTTCCGGGAGCTCAGCCGTCGTCAGCAGGAACAGCTTCGTCTCAGCAAGCGCGATCCGGCTGGACTTGGCGGCCTCCGCCCAGATCCTCAACGTCTTCCAGAGGTCCTCGGACAGGTCGGTCATCCGAACGCCCTCGGCGCGCTGCTTGAGCTGGATCAGGCGTCTATCCGGGCCCCGTTGGATTTCGATGTCGTCAGCTGCTTCGACCGCAACGTTCCAGTCCATATCGGCGCCCATCCACTGCTCGATACAGATGTGCAGCGCTTTCGCGAACTGAAAGAGGTACCCGAGTGCCGACGCCGACGCCTCAAACTGCTCACCCGTGTCTGCCATCGCCACCCTCTCCCCCAGACCGACCCAGCGATCATTCCACGGTGGTGACCGCGCGCACATGGCTATGCGCGAGAAGAACAGCGCATTAAGGCGAAGACGACCACTTCACCTGGGCGACCCGGCACGTTGGCCTCTCCTCGGGCCACCAGCCGCGAGGATCCCAACCTGAACACACTCACTTGACAGAAGGCAGCCCGCTCCGCGAGGTCGCTGCCGACCAGGACGTCATCGTCACCCCGGGCGCCGACGCCCCTCTGACGATCATCGACCTTCAAGCCCGCCACACTCCTGCTGGAGACGAAGGACAGCAAAAGCGGCAAGCTGCTGCCCGGATCCACCGTCAACATCGGCACCGGCGACAACACTGTCCTCACCTTCACCACCGGCTCCAACGGCACCGCCAAAACTCTCGTCCAGGCGCTTTGTAGGAATCCGACAACATCTCAGCCCGCTCCACATGCACCCCGGCCACCGCCGCTGCACGCCCGCTGCACAAATGGCCACCGCTCGGCCACCGGAGGCCCCTGAATGCCGCCCCGCGAGGGGGCCAAGGACAGCCCAGAGACCACAGAAAAGGAAAAACCCCAGGTCACGGCGAGTGAGTCCTGGGGTTTTCCGGAGCCGCCTTCGGGATTCGAACCCGAGACCTACGCATTACGAGTGCGTTGCTCTGGCCATCTGAGCTAAGGCGGCGCGCCGTTCGCACCATGGTGCGGTCAGCAACGTCGGTAAGTCTACACAGTTTCGGAGGGTGCTCCGAACACCCCCCGGAGGCCCCCGGAGAGGCCTCCGCACCGGTGCCCGTGCCCCGCTACTCGCACCGTTTCCCCACCGCAGGAGGGGTCCCCCGGAGCAGATACGTGTCGATCGTGTCGTCGATACAGTCGCTGCCCCGCCCGTACGCCGTGTGTCCGTCGCCCTCGTACGTCAGGAGGCGGGCCGAGGACAGCTGACGGGAGAGCGACTGGGCCCAGCGGTACGGGGTCGCCGGGTCGCGGGTCGTGCCGACGACGACGATCGGGGCGGCACCCTTCGCCTCGATGCGATGCGGTTCGCCCGTCGGCCGCACCGGCCAGTACGCGCAGCTCAGGGAGGCCCAGGCCATGACGTCGCCGAAGACCGGGGACGCCTTCTCGAAGGACGGCAGCGCGTCGCGCACCTGGTCGGGGGTGGTGTACGCCGCCGGGAGGTCGAGGCAGTTCACTGCCGCGTTGGCGGACATCAGGTTCGAGTAGCGGCCGTCGGCGTCGCGCTCGTAGTAGCTGTCGGAAAGGAGCAGCAGGCCCGCACCGTCCCTGTCCCGCATCGCCGAGGTCAGCGACTCGCGCAGTTGCGGCCAGGTGCTCTCGTCGTACATCGCGGCGATCACGCCGGTCGTGGCGAGGGCCTCGCCCAGCTTGCGCCCGTCCGCGTCGCCCGTCGGGATCGACGACCTGTCGAGACGGTCGAAGAACGCCTTCAGGTTCGTACCGACCTCGCCCTCCTTCGTACCGAGCGGGCAGTCCGTCTGCCGTACGCAGTCCTTGGCGAACGCGTCGAAGGCCGTCTCGAAGCCCGCCGTCTGGTCGAGACTCAGCCGCCGCGCGGACAGGGAGGGGTCCATGGCGCCGTCCAGAATCAGCCGGCCCACACGGTCCGGGAAGAGCCCCGCGTACGTCGCCCCGAGGAACGTTCCGTAGGACGCCCCGACGTAGGTCAGCCGCTCGTCGCCCAGCAGCGCCCGCAGGATGTCCATGTCCCTGGCCGCCTCCACCGTGGACACGTGCCGCAGCAGACCGGGCGAGCTGCTGCCACAGCCCTCGGCGAACTCCTGGTACGCGTCGACCAGTTGGTCCGCCTCCCGTTCGCTGTCGGGAGTCGTGTCCATCTGCGTGTACGCGTCCATCTCGCGGCCGTCCAGACACTCGACCGGCTCGCTGCGGGCCACCCCGCGCGGGTCGACCGCGACGATGTCGTAGCGCGCGCGAACCTGCGCCGGGTATCCGATACCCGCGTACGACTGCACATAGCCGACCGCCGATCCGCCCGGTCCGCCCGGGTTCACCAGCAGTGAGCCGAGCGGCTTGCCCGCGCCCGTGGCCTTTCTGCGGGACACAGCGAGCCTGACGTCACCGTCCGCCGGAGCCGCGTAGTCGAGGGGTGCCTTCATCGTGGCGCACTGGAAACCGGGCACACCGCACGACCGCCAGCTCAGCTTCTGCCCGTAGTACCGAGCGAGGCCGGCCGGCGTGGCCGACGCACTCGCCACACTCGTGGCACTGGTCGAACTCCCCGTGGAACAGGCGGAGACGAGCAGCGCGGCCACCGCGAGCAAGGACCAGGCCGGACGAGGTGTACGCCTCATATGCATTCCGCGAGCGTAACCCTGGGGAACCACGCGAATACTCTCCGTCCACGATATGACCCGTACGAGTCACCGGTTGCGAGCTCCTGGCTACGGGATACCGGCTACGAATCGCCCGTCACGCCAGACACCCCGAGTGTCCCTCCCGGTGACGACCGTCAGCCTGCTCTCAGCGCCAGCGTCATCGCCTCCACCGCCAGCAGCGGCGCCACGTTGCGGTCCAGGGCCTCGCGGCACGCTGCGATCGCGTCGATGCGGCGGAGCGTCGACTCGGGTGAACCGGCGCGGGCCAGCCGCTCCAGGGTGTCCTCCGCCTCCGCGTTGGCGATCGCCAGACGGGAGCCGAGCTGGAGGGCGAGCACGTCGCGGTAGAACCCGGTGAGGTCGATCAGGGCCAGGTCGAGGGTGTCTCGCTGTGTACGCGTTCTCCGGCGCTTCTGGCGGTCCTCCAGCTCCTTCATGACGCCCGCCGTACCGCGTGGCATCCGGCCGCCCTGGGCCGCTCCGAGCGCTGCCTTCAGCTCCTCCGTCTCCTTCACGTCGACCTCCTCGGCGAGCTGCTTGGCGTCCTCCGACGCCGCGTCGATCAGCTCCTGGGCCGCCTTCAGACAGCCGCCGACGTCCTCGACGCGCAACGGCAGCCTGAGGACGGCGGCCCTGCGCTCCCGGGCCCGCGCGTCCGTGGCCAGCCGACGGGCACGGCCGATGTGGCCCTGGGTGGCCCGGGCAGCGGTGTGTGCGACGTGCGGCTCGACACCGTCCCGGCGGATGAGGATGTCGGCCACCGCTTCCACCGGCGGGGTACGCAGGGTGAGGAGACGGCAGCGGGAGCGGATCGTGGGCAGCACGTCCTCGATGGACGGGGCGCACAGCAGCCACACCGTGCGCGGCGCGGGTTCCTCGACGGCCTTGAGCAGGACGTTGCCCGCGCCCTCCGTGAGGCGGTCCGCGTCCTCCAGGACGATGACCTGCCAGCGTCCGACGGCCGGCGACAGCTGGGCCCGCCGGACCAGGGCGCGGGTCTCCTTGACGCCGATGGAGAGAAGGTCGGTGCGGACGACGTCCACGTCGGCGTGGGTGCCGGTCAGGCTCGTGTGACAGCCGTCGCAGAATCCGCAGCCGGGGGCTCCGCCGAGGGCGCGGTCGGGGCTCACGCACTGGAGCGCGGCGGCGAAGGCACGGGCCGCCGTGGACCGGCCCGAGCCGGGCGGGCCGGTGAAGAGCCAGGCGTGCGTCATCTTCGACGCCTCGGGCTGGGGCTCGCCCGCGGCGACGGCGGTGACCAGGGCGTCGGCATCCCGCGCGGCGGCCTCCAGCTGCGCGCTCACCTTCTCCTGACCCACCACGTCGTCCCACACCGGCATGGGAGCACCGCCCTTTCATCACGCCATCGCGTCAGGCCGATTCGTCACGGCTTGCCCGCGGAACCCATTGTGCGGGTCCCCACTGACAACAGACTCCACGGACAGCCGGGCTTCACCGACGGCCGGGTCAACAGGCAACGAGCGCCCGCCTCAGCGACGCCGCCCGCCCCGCCCCCGCCCCTCGTCCCGGTCGTCGTCCGAGTGGGGCCCCAGCAGTTCGTCGGCCAGCGTCGGCAGGTCGTCCAGCGGAGTCTCCTCCGCCCAGTCGGAGCGCGGACGCCGACGCGGGATGCCATCGGCGTCGACCTGGGGCAACTCCCGCGTCCGGTCCTCACCGGCCCCGGTGTGCCCGTCCGCACGCTCGTCCCGGAAGAACCCCGGGGGCACGCGATCCGCAGACGCACCGTCCTCCCGTACGGCGGGCAGCACAGCCGTTTCATCGGCCGCACCCGGAACCACGGGCGGCAGCACAGCCGTCTCATCCGCCGCACCCGGCGGCACCGACGGCTTCTGCAGCTTGGCCGTCAGCTCGGAATCGGAACCGGAGGCGGATCCACCGGACCGACCGCCACCCCCAACCCCAGCCGTACCCGCACCCGCACCCGCACCCGCACCCGCAGCATCAACCGCGGAAGCCGCCGCCGCCGAAGCCGCGGCGGCAGCCGCTGCTGCCGCCGCAGTCGCCTCCGCGACCCGTCGGCGTTCCGCCTCAGCCCGTACGAGCGCTTCCTCGGCCTTCCGCTGCTTCTCCAGCCGGCGTTCCTCAGCCTCCGCGTGAATCCGCGCTTCCTCCTCGGCCTGCCTGCGTCGGCGGTCCTCGTCGGCCTTGCGACGGGCCTCGGCCTCCGCGCGGGACTTCTCCTCCGCGAGCAGCCGTACCTGCTCCTCCTCTGCGCGGCGGCGCGCGTCCTCGGCCCGCTGCCGGGCCTCCTCCGCCTGGCGTTCGGCCTCGCGGCGCTGCGCCTCCTCCAGCTCGCGGCGCTTGCGCTCCTCCTCCTCGGCGCGCAGCCGGGCCAGCGTCTCCTGACGCTCGCGCTCGACGCGCTCCTCCTCGGCCTTGCGCGCGGCCTCCTCCTCCGCCTTGCGCCTGGCCTCCTCCTCGGCCGCCTTGCGGGCCTCCTCCTGGGCCTTCACCTCGGCCTCGGAGAGGGGCAGCAGCAGGTCGAGCCGATGGCGGACGACCGCGGTGACGGCCTCGGGCTCCTGGCCCGCGTCCACGACCAGATAGCGGCCCGGGTCGGCGGCGGCCAGCGTGAGGAAACCGGACCGCACACGCTCGTGGAACTCGGCCGGCTCCGACTCCAGCCGGTCCGGCGCCTCCGTGAACCGCTCGCGGGCGGCCTCCGGGGAGACGTCCAGCAGGACGGTCAGATGCGGGACCAGACCGTCGGTCGCCCAGCGCGAGATACGCGCGATCTCGGTCGGGGAGAGGTCCCGGCCGGCGCCCTGATAGGCCACCGACGAGTCGATGTACCGGTCGGAGACGACCACAGCGCCCCGCTCCAGGGCAGGCCGTACGACCGTGTCGACGTGCTCCGCGCGGTCCGCCGCGTACAGCAGCGCCTCCGCGCGGTGCGACAGACCGGCGCTCGACACGTCAAGGAGAATCGACCGCAGCCGCTTACCGACCGGGGTCGCCCCCGGCTCTCGCGTGACCACGACCTCGTGGCCCTTGGCCCTTATCCACTCGGCGAGCGCTGTCGCCTGGGTGGACTTCCCGGCCCCGTCGCCGCCCTCCAGGGCGATGAAGAAGCCGGTCGCCGCCGGCGCCTGCGCGGGGTCGTCGCCGCCGCGCACCGCGTCCCTCAGGTCGTGCCGCAGCGGTACGCCGGAACGGTCGTCGACCTTGGCGAGGACCAGCGCGGCCACCGGCAGCAGCAGCGCGCCCACCAGCATCAGCGTGAACGCGGCGCCCCCGTGCGCGAAGACGAACTTGCCGTTCTCCAGGCGGTGCGGGCCGATGAGGGCCGCCACCAGGGGGGCGATCAGCGCGGCCAGCGCCACAGACACCCGTACGACCGCGTGCAGGTGCTCGGTCAGCCGGGTCCGGCGCTGGTCCTCGGTCTCCTGGTCGAGCAGCGTGTGCCCGGTGTTGGCGGCGACGCCCGCGCCGATGCCCGCGAGCCCGACGATCAGCAGCACCGTCATCACGTCCGCGACCAGCCCGGCGGCGAGCAGTGCGACCCCGGTGAAGGCGATGGCCAGCGCGAGCAGCCGGCGCCGCGACAGCGCCACCAGCACCTTCGGTGCCGTACGGATACCGATGACCGTGCCGCCGGTCAGCACGAGGACCAGCAGCCCGTACAGCACCGGGCCACCGCCCAGGTCCTTCGCGTGCAGGACGGCCACGGAGACGGCCGCCGCGACCGCGCCCGAGACGGCCGCGCAGGCCAGGACGAGCAGCGGGATCGCGCCCGTACGGCCCGTCTCGGCGGCGGTGCCGGACTTGGGGCGTCGCAGGCCTTCGAGCGGTGACCGCGCGCGCGGGGTGCGTGTGTCGGGCAGTTCGAGGTAGGTGAGCACGGACAGCGAGGCGGCGAACAGCCCGGCCGCGACATACGACCCGAAGGCCGCCTGGTGCCGGCCGAACCACTCGATGCCGGTGCCCAGCAGGTTGTTGACGAGCCCAGCGACGAGGAGCGCGGCGCCCGCGAGGGGCAGCGTGACAAAGGTCGTACGCAGGGACAGGCGCCGCAGGGCGTCCATGTGGTCCGGCAGCGGGCGGACCGTCGCCCCCTCCGGGGGAGGCGCGGGCAGCAGAGCGGGCGCCGCGCCTTCCCGGCAGACCGTCCAGAAGCGTTCGGCCACTCCGATCACGAAGGCGGTGACCAGGAGGACGGCGAGAGCGTTCTCCGGCGTCCAGTCGATCCAGAGGGGCGCGATGATCATGAGTATGGTGCGCAGGCCGTCGGCGCCGACCATGGTCCAGCGGCGGTCGAGCGGGCCCTCCTTCGAGGTGAGCGACGTGAGCGGGCCGAGCAGGACGGCGCCGAAGAGCAGCGTGGCCAGAACCCGTGCCCCGAAGACGGCCGTCACGGCGAGCGCCACGCCCCGGTAGCCGCCGCCGAACGAGCCCTCGGCGATGGCCGCCTGGAGGACGAGCACCACCAGGACCAGCAGCGCGAGGGCGTCACCGACACCGCCCACCAGCTGCGCGCTCCACAGCCGCTTCAGCTGGGGCCGGCGCAGCAGGGCGCGGACGGCGCGTTCGCGGGAGTCCGCGACCAACGCGTCGTCGGGGGCCTGGGGGATGGCCGTTGGCTGCTCTGCTGGCGTCATGCTTTCAGCCTATCGGCAGCCACCGACAGCCCGAAGTGGCCGTCCGGACGTACGACTGCCCCGACACCAAATGGTGTCGGGGCAGTCGTTTCGCGAAGTTCGTGCGAAGGCGAAGTGAAGACCGGCGAAGACCGGTCACCACGATCGGCCGCGACCACCCGCGGGTGTCGTCGCGGCCGACGGGCTCACTCCTCGCCCGTGACCCTCGCAGCGGTCGCCTTCTTGGCCGGAGCCTTCTTCGCAGCCGTCTTCTTCACGGCCGCCGTCTTGGCCGCAGTTGTCTTGGCCGCCGTCGTCTTCTTGGCCGCCGCGGTCTTCGTCGCAGCTGCCTTCTTGGCGGGGGCCTTCTTCGCCGGCGCCTTCTTGGCGGTCTTCTTGACGGGCGCCTTGGCACGCTTCTCGGCGAGCAGCTCGTAGCCGCGCTCCGGCGTGATCTCCTCGACGCTGTCACCGGAGCGCAGGGTCGCGTTGCTCTCGCCGTCGGTCACGTACGGCCCGAAACGACCGTCCTTGACGACCACCGGCTGCCCACTGACCGGGTCCGTGCCCAGCTCCTTCAGCGGCGGCTTGGCGGCGGCCCGGCCACGCTGCTTGGGCTGGGAGTAGATCTCCAGCGCCTCATCGAGGGTGATCGTGAAGAGCTGGTCCTCGGTCTGCAGGGACCGCGAGTCCGTGCCCTTCTTGAGGTAGGGCCCGTAGCGCCCGTTCTGCGCGGTGATCTCCACGCCCTCCGCGTCCTTGCCGACGACCCTGGGCAGGGACATCAGCTTGAGCGCGTCCGCCAGCGTCACCGTGTCCAGGGACATCGACTTGAACAGCGAGGCCGTACGCGGCTTCACGGCGTTCTTGCCCGTCTTCGGGGTTCCCTCGGGGAGCACCTCGGTGACGTACGGGCCGTAGCGGCCGTCCCTGGCGATGATCTGGTGGCCGGACTCGGGGTCGGCGCCCAGTTCGAAGTCACCGCTCGGCTTGGCGAGCAGTTCCTCCGCCAGTTCGACGGACAGCTCGTCGGGAGCGAGGTCCTCCTGCACGTCCGCGCGCTGGTGGTTCTCGGAGTCCTTCTCGCCGCGCTCGATGTACGGGCCGTAGCGCCCCACGCGCAGCACGATGTCGTTGCCCACCGGGAACGACGACACCTCGCGGGCGTCGATCGCGCCCAGGTCGGTCACCAGTTCCTTGAGACCGCCGAGGTGGTCACCGTCGCCGTTGCCCGCCTCGGCCGCGCCGCCGACGGCGGGGGCACCATTGGCGCCCTCGCCGAAGTAGAAGCGCTTCAGCCACGGCACGGACTGGGCCTCGCCGCGGGCGATGCGGTCGAGGTCGTCCTCCATCCGGGCGGTGAAGTCGTAGTCGACGAGCCGCCCGAAGTGCTTCTCCAGGAGGTTGACCACGGCGAAGGACAGGAAGGACGGCACGAGGGCCGTGCCCTTCTTGAAGACGTAACCGCGGTCGAGGATCGTCCCGATGATCGACGCGTATGTCGACGGGCGGCCGATCTCGCGCTCTTCGAGCTCCTTGACCAGCGACGCCTCGGTGTAGCGGGCCGGGGGCTTGGTGGCGTGCCCGTCGACCGTGATCTCCTCGGCGGACAGGGCGTCGCCCTCGTTCACCTGGGGCAGGCGCTTCTCGCGGTCGTCGAGCTCGGCGTCCGGGTCGTCGGCGCCCTCGACGTACGCCTTCAGGAAGCCGTGGAAGGTGATCGTCTTGCCGGAGGCGTTGAACTCGGCGTCACGGCCGTCGGCGGCCCTGCCGGCGATCTTCACGGTGACCGAGTTGCCGACCGCGTCCTTCATCTGGGAGGCGACAGTGCGCTTCCAGATCAGCTCGTAGAGCCGGAACTGGTCGCCGGTCAGGCCCGTCTCGGCGGGGGTGCGGAAACGGTCGCCCGAGGGGCGGATCGCCTCGTGCGCCTCCTGCGCGTTCTTGACCTTCCCGGCGTACGTCCGCGGGGACGCGGGCAGGTAGTCGGCGCCGTACAGCTGGGTGACCTGGGCACGGGCGGCGTTGACCGCCGTCTCCGACAGGGTCGTGGAGTCCGTACGCATATAGGTGATGAAGCCGTTCTCGTACAGCTTCTGCGCCACCTGCATGGTCGCCTTCGCACCGAAGCCGAGCTTGCGGCTGGCCTCCTGCTGGAGCGTCGTCGTACGGAACGGCGCGTACGGCGAGCGGCGGTACGGCTTCGACTCGACCGAGCGGACGGCGAAGCTGGTGTCGGCCAGGGCGGCGGCCAGGGCGCGGGCGTTCGCCTCGTCCAGGTGGAGGGTGTTCGCGCTCTTCAGTTGTCCCACGGAGTCGAAGTCGCGGCCCTGCGCGACCCGCTTGCCGTCGACGCTCGCGAGGCGGGCGACCAGCGTCGAGGGGTCCGACGAGTCCCCGGCGCGGCCGGTCGCGAAGGTCCCCGTCAGGTCCCAGTACTCAGCAGAACGGAAGGCGATGCGCTCGCGTTCCCGCTCCACCACGAGCCGGGTCGCGACGGACTGGACTCGGCCGGCCGACAGCTTCGGCATGACCTTCTTCCAGAGGACCGGCGAGACCTCGTAGCCGTAGAGACGGTCGAGGATGCGGCGGGTCTCCTGGGCGTCGACCAGCTTCTGGTTCAGCTCGCGCGGGTTGGCGACGGCGGCCTGGATCGCGGCCTTGGTGATCTCGTGGAAGACCATCCGCTTGACCGGGACCTTGGGCTTCAGGACCTCCTGGAGGTGCCACGCGATGGCCTCGCCCTCGCGGTCCTCATCGGTTGCGAGGAAGAGTTCGTCGGAGTCCTTCAGCAGGTCCTTGAGCTTCTTGACCTGGGCCTTCTTGTCCGCGTTGACCACATAGATGGGTGCGAAGTCGTTTTCGACGTCCACACCGAGGCGGCGCACCTCACCGGTGTACTGCTCGGGCACCTCGGCGGCGCCGTTGGGGAGGTCGCGGATGTGCCCGACGCTCGCCTCGACGACGTATCCGGGGCCCAGATAGCCCTTGATCGTCTTCGCCTTGGCAGGCGACTCGACGATGACGAGTCGGCGGCCGCCCTGTGCGGTCTCGCTGGTCGGGGACAACTTCGCTCTTCTCTCCGGTCGACACTCGGGGTCTCCCCCGGTCTTGCTCCCGGGGTCGGGTCATGCTGACGCTGCGGAGTGTGACGGTACATCCCGCCCCCGTGTCAAACGGGAAAAGCCCGCAACGGCCACTCGAACGGTAACCCGACTACCGCCATTCCTGCCGCCCGGAGTATCGACCCGCCTCTTCGAGCCTATGCGGACGGTGACCTACCGGTTACCGTCGCTCCCCCGCCGTATGCGCCGCTCACCCGTCTCCGGCGCACCTCACACACGGGTGAGGCACCATACGCCGACCCCCAGGGCGACCAGCGCGGTGACGCTCGCGAGGACCGCCGATGCGACGGGGTTCACACCGATGGCGACGGGCGCCCGGTGCCGCACCCGGGCCACCGTCCACACCAGCAGCCCGCCCCCGAACAGGGCGAACACCATTCCCACGAAGATCGCCGGTCCGCTCTCCATACCCCTGCGCGCCCCT
This sequence comes from Streptomyces sp. NBC_01390, assembly GCF_045040105.1. NCBI lineage: Bacteria > Bacillati > Actinomycetota > Actinomycetes > Kitasatosporales > Streptomycetaceae > Streptomyces > Streptomyces sp. NBC_01390. The sequence goes on from NZ_CP109551.1 coordinate 5,630,318, forward strand.
CTGCTGCCGCCCGGGAGTCCCCGGATCCGGGAGGCTCGCACGCCCGGGCGGCGTCCGCACGAACCTGAGATGAACGCCGGGCGGACGGCGGCCACGCGTCCGTACGACTGCCCGCCGGGCGGCCCCTGAGCACCCGGACGGACAGGCCTTCCGACCACGGACCGTCGCGGGCGGCGCCCACGAATCTCACAGCCGGCGGCGCTGGACCACCCCGGACCGGCCCTCCAACTCGGCGTGAATATGCCGCCCGGACCTCCTCGCACACGCACCCGGTACGCCGGCCCGCGCGCTTCCCCACGCCTCGCGCGCCGCCTCCGTGGCTCCCCCTGCCGTACGTCCCAGGAGTACGCGACCTGCCGTACCGATGTCGGCCGCGCAACTCCCCTCCCCCGTGGTCGTGACGACGTAGACCACAGCCTCACGCCGACGGACCCGGCAACACCTTCTCTGTTGTCTGCTACGACGGCTCCAGGAACCCCTGCTCCACCAGCAGCCGGATCTGCGCGGGCGTGCGGTCCCGCAGCGACACGGGGTCCTCGCCGACCAGTTGGGCGATGGCGTCGAGAATCCGCCCCGCGCTCAGCGTGCCGTCGCACACGCCTGCGAAGCCGGCGCCGACCGTGTCCACCTTGGTGGCCCGGCGCATCCCGCGGTTCTGGCGCAGCACCACGTGTTCCGGGTCCTCGGCGCCGGGCAGCCCGACCTGCTCCTGCACCACCTCGTCCGCCAGGGCGAAGTGCGCGGCGAGCAGGGCGGCGTCGTCGTGCGCGCGCAGGTAGTCCACGCGCTCGAAGTGCGCCCGAACAGTGTCCCCGAGCGGCTGTTCGACGGGGTGCGGCCACTCCTCCACGGTGATCGAAGGCTCACTCGCCCCCGTCTTCCGCAGCGTGATCCAGCCGAACCCGACCGATCTCACCTTGCGTGCCTCGAACTCGTCCAGCCACTCGTCGTACCGCGCCCGGTACTCCGCCGGGTCGGAGCGGTGGTCGCCGGCGTCGCGCAGCCACAGCTCGGCGTACTGCGTGACGTCCTGCACCTCGCGCTGCACGATCCAGGCATCGCACCCGCGCGGCACCCAGGACCTCAGCCTGTCCTGCCAGTCCTCCCCTTCCACGTGCTGCCAGTTGGCGAGGAACTGTGCGAACCCGCCCTCGCGCAGCCGCTCCCCCGCCTCCTGAACGAGCGTGCGGCACAGATCGTCCCCGCCCATCCCGCCGTCCCGGTACGTGAGCCGCGCGCCCGGCGAGATGACGAACGGCGGGTTGGAGACGATCAGGTCGTACGTCTCGTCCCCCCGGACCGGCTCGAAGAGCGAGCCCTCGCGCAGGTCGGCCGCCGGGGCACCGGACAGGGCGAGCGTCAGCGCGGTGATGTGCAGGGCGCGGGGGTTGAGGTCGGTCGCCGTCACGCGCGTGGCGTGCCGGGAGGCGTGCAGCGCCTGGATCCCGGAGCCGGTACCGAGGTCGAGCGCGGAGGCGACCGGCGTACGGACGGTGATTCCGGCGAGGGTCGTGGAGGCCCCGCCCACCCCCAGCACGACGCCCTCGTCGTGGCTGCCGATGCCACCTGCCCCGCCGACCGCGCACCCCAGGTCGGACACGATGAACCAGTCCTCGCCGTCCGGCCCCCCGTACGGCCGTACGTCGACGGCGGCGGTCACCTCACCGCCGCCCTCGGAGTCTGTGCCGACGGCGACGAGCCACCCGCTCGCCACACAGTCGTCGACGGGCAGCACGGCCGCCACGCGCGCGTGGGGCACGGGCTGCTGCAACAGGAACAGCCGCACGAGCAGTTCGAGCGGCGTGTCGCCGCGGGTCGCCCGGAGCGCGGGCACGGTCTCGCTGCGCGCCAGGGCGGCGTACGCGGGCGCGCCGAGCAGGTCGAGCAGTCCGTCGGCGGTGAAGTCGGCGGCCAGAAGGGCGTCCCGGAGGAGCGCGGCGGCGTCGGGGCGGTCGGCGGAGGGCAGGGCGTGCAGGCTGGCGTTACTCACGCCTCCCATTGTGTCCGCCCCGCGGCTCGGCCGCGCACGCCTGTGGACAGACATGCGCGGACATCCAGTACGCCTGTGGAAAACCTCCGCCGCAGTGACGGCGAACCCGGCCTGAAAGGTCAGCCGGCGGCCGAGGAGGCCGCCGGGGACCCGGGAGAGCCGGGGGACGCAGACGTCGACTTGCAGCTCTCCTGCTTGGCCATCGACTTGCCGACGTCGCCTTCCTCCAGGGCCTTCAGGGCGTCGTTCCCGCTCTGGCTGAGCTTGTCCAGCTGAGTGGCGACACCCTTGAGGCCGTCGGCGAACTTCCCCTGGTTCTTGATGTCGAGCCCGTCCACCTGCTTCTTCAGGCCCGCGTAGGAGGTCGCGATGTCGTTGAGTTCCTTGACGGCGTTCGTCATTTTCGTGTCGCCGTCGTCGACGTTCGGGGCACCCGCGGTGTTCACGGCCGTACCGATCGCCTTGTAGGCGTCCGCCATGTCCTGGAAGGCCTGTGCGTCGGTCTTCTGGACGGCCGCCGGCGTGCTGTTGTCCGAAGTCTCCTTCTGGATCGCGGCGTTGGCGGCCTCGATCTTCTGCGCCTGCGGTTTCACCGCGTCGCACACCTGCTTGGCCCAGGCATCCAGCTTCTCGTTGCCGTCGTCGCTGCTGCATCCCGACAGCGCCAGTACCAGTACCGCACCGCCGGACAGTGCGACCGCGAGCTTCTTGTTCACCGGATTGGTCCCTTCCATGGCTCTCGGCCCCGGAACATACACGCCAACTGGGCGACAACGACGTGACGCACATCCGGTTGATGTGTTATTGCAGCCATTTGCACCAAGAGAGAACCGGGAGAGAGAAGGCTCACGAAAATGGTGGGCAACCTACGCCGAGCGGGCGGACGACGCGTCACCACGCGTCGTCCGCCCGCTCGTTGGCCTCGGGCTACGAAACCACCGCGGGATCGGCCGACTTGGCCGACCGCTGCGCCTCCTCCCCCTCGTCGTCCCCGGCCACCCCGCGTCGCTTGGACACGTACACCGCGCCCACGATCACCGCGATCGACAGGACGGCGATGACGATGCGCAGGGCGAGGTTCTTGTCGTCGCCGTAGCTGAACTTGACGATCGCGGGTGCGATGAGCAGCGCGACCAGGTTCATCACCTTCAGCAGCGGGTTGATGGCCGGGCCCGCGGTGTCCTTGAACGGGTCGCCCACCGTGTCGCCGATGACGGTCGCCGCGTGGGCCTCGCTGCCCTTGCCGCCGTGATGGCCGTCCTCCACCAGCTTCTTCGCGTTGTCCCACGCGCCACCGGAGTTGGCGAGGAACACCGCCATCAGGGTGCCGGTGCCGATCGCGCCCGCGAGATACGCGCCGAGCGCTCCGACGCCGAGCGTGAACCCGATGGCGATGGGTGCCATGACGGCCAGCAGCCCGGGCGTGGCGAGTTCCCTGAGCGCGTCCTTCGTACAGATGTCGACGACGCGCCCGTACTCCGGTTTCTCGGTGTAGTTCATGATCCCGGGGTGCTCGCGGAACTGCCGCCGCACCTCGTAGACCACCGAACCCGCCGACCGGGAGACCGCGCTGATCGCCAGCCCGGAGAACAGGAAGACGACGGCCGCGCCGGCGATCAGGCCGACCAGGTTGTTGGGCTGCGAGATGTCCATCACGAGGTTCATCGGCCCGCCCTCGCCGACCTTCTCGCCGACGTCGTGCGCGGCTGTCGTGATCGCGTCGCGGTACGACCCGAAGAGCGCCGAGGCCGCCAGGACGGCGGTGGCGATGGCGATGCCCTTGGTGATGGCCTTGGTGGTGTTGCCGACTGCGTCCAGGTCGGTGAGCACCTGTGCGCCCGCTCCCTCGACGTCGCCGGACATCTCGGCGATGCCCTGCGCGTTGTCGGAGACCGGCCCGAAGGTGTCCATCGCGACGATCACACCGACGGTGGTGAGCAGTCCGGTGCCGGCCAGCGCCACCGCGAACAGCGCCAGCATGATGGACGTACCGCCGAGGAGGAACGCCCCGTACACGCCGAGGCCGATCAACAGGGCGGTGTAGACGGCCGATTCGAGCCCGATGGAGATGCCGGCGAGGACGACGGTGGCCGCGCCGGTGAGGGAGCTCTTGCCGATGTCCCGTACGGGTCGGCGGGTGGTCTCGGTGAAATAGCCGGTCAGTTGCTGGATCAGGGCCGCCAGCACGATCCCGATGGCCACCGCGAGAACCGCGAGGATCCTCGGATCGCCGCTCTTGGCCGCGATCGCCGCGTCGGTGACCCCGTCCAGATCGGCGTACGACGACGGCAGATAGACGAAGACGGCGATCGCGACGAGGACGAGCGAGATCACCGCGGAGATGAAGAAGCCGCGGTTGATCGCGCTCATGCCGCTGCGGTCGGAACGCTTCGGCGCCACCGCGAAGATGCCGACCATCGCCGTGAGTACGCCGATCGCGGGCACCAGGAGCGGGAAGGCGAGCCCGGCGTCGCCGAAGGCTGCCTTGCCGAGGATCAGCGCGGCCACCAGCGTCACGGCGTACGACTCGAAGAGGTCGGCCGCCATGCCCGCGCAGTCGCCGACGTTGTCGCCCACGTTGTCGGCGATGGTCGCGGCGTTGCGCGGATCGTCCTCCGGGATGCCCTGCTCGACCTTGCCGACCAGGTCGGCGCCGACGTCGGCGGCCTTGGTGAAGATGCCGCCGCCGACACGCATGAACATGGCGATGAGGGCGGCACCGAGGCCGAAGCCTTCGAGCACCTTGGGCGCGTCGGCCGCGTACACCAGCACCACGCAGGAGGCGCCCAGCAGGCCGAGGCCCACCGTGAACATGCCGACGACGCCGCCCGTACGGAATGCGATCTTCATCGCTTTGTGGGATACGTCGGTGAGATCCTTTTCCGGCTGGCCTTCCGCTGGTGTGGCTTCCCGCGCGGCGGCGGCGACGCGCACATTGCTGCGCACGGCGAGCCACATGCCGATATAACCGGTGGCCGCCGAGAACGCGGCGCCGATCAAGAAGAACACCGACCGTCCGGCGCGCTGATTCCAGTCGTCCGCGGGCAGCAGCATCAGCAGGAAGAACACGATCACGGCGAATACGCCGAGCGTGCGCAACTGCCGTGCCAGATAGGCGTTCGCGCCTTCCTGGATCGCCGTGGCGATCTCCTTCATGCTGTCGGTGCCCTCGCCCGCCGCGAGCACCTGGCGCACCAGCACCCCGGCGACCGCGAGCGCCGCCAGGGCGACGATGCCGATGACCATGACGATCAGTCGGTTGTCGTCGGTCAGTACCGCGGCTGCGAAGGTTGTGGGTTGGTCGAACCGCTGAGGGGTAGAAAGCCCCGCCATTCGTCCTCCTTGACGCTTGGGCTGAGCTCAAGATGTGGACGGGATTGTAGGTACCGGAAGCTGATCAAAACAGTACGCGGAAACGGAATAGATTGCCCCATGCTATTCAGCAAATGATCGGCGGAAGATCCTGGGAAGATCCCCGGGTGATCAATTGACCCACATGGCGTAATGCCGCAGGCGCATTGACGCGTGATCGAATTCCCGCGCGACTGATCGTGAATGCCTTCACGAGGGGATCGTGAATACCTTCACGAATTCCGGAACCCGCCGACAAAAACGCCAAGGGCCCTGCTGAGCAGGGCCCTTGGCGTTGTAGAGAGGTGAGGTCAGGGGAGGAGCGTGGCCGGCGGCGTGGTTGGCCAGCTCATGCGGATCGATCCGCCGTTCTCCCCAGCGGTGACCTCGACGTCGTCGACGAGGCCGCTGATGACCGCGAGGCCCATCTCGTCCTCCTCGGCATCCACGTCCACATCACCGGCACCCGGAGCGTTGTCGCCGGGAGCCGAACGGGGTGCTTCGTCGCCGACCTCGATGGAGAACAGCTTCTCCTCCTCGATCAGCGTCACCCACACCGGCTCTGTGATGCCGCCGCTCTGATGCAGTCCGACGGCACGGGAGCACGCCTCGCCGACGGCGAGTCGCACCTCGTCGAGTACGGCCTCGTCCACTCCGGCCCTGCGCGCAACCGCTGCCGCCACCAGTCGGGCGGTCCTGACGTGCTCGGGCAGCGCGCTGAAGCGGAGTTCAACGGTGGCCATGCATCCCCCTCGGAATACGGGCGTGCGATCAGGGGGCCGGATCGCCGAGACCCGGACCCCCCTCGTTTACTTCTGCCGTCATGGACACACGTACGAGTGACCGCACGCGCGTCCGTCAAACGGTCGTCAGTCGGTGGCCGCCACCGCTTCGTCGACCGAGGTGTGAATCGGGAACACCTTGGTCAGACCGGTGATACGGAAGATCTTCAGAATGCGCTCCTGGTTGCAGACCAGGCGCAGCGAGCCCTCATGGGCACGCACACGCTTCAGGCCGCCGACCAGCACGCCGAGCCCGGTGGAGTCGAGGAAGTCGACACCCTCCATGTCGACGACGAGGTGAAAACTCCCGTCGTTGACCAGCTCGACCAGCTGCTCACGCAGCTTGGGCGCGGTATAAACGTCGATTTCGCCACCGACCTCGACGACCGTACGATCGCCGACGGTACGGGTCGACAGGGACAGGTCCACGGATCCTCCAGCACCTTGCTATCGAGCGGTCATCCCAAGGGACACCTCGGCAGAGTCCCCAGGACGGTTCGCCAGCCGCGATGGCATTCAATCACTTACCGCAGGGCGTGCACGACGCCTTGGGCCCATTGTCCGTCACGCCAGTGACACACTCGATGCCGATGGCCAAGAATCACCGATCCGAACGACCCTCGGCTGCGGCCGCCTCGCGACCCGATCCGGGCACCATCCTGGACCGGCTCGCCTCGGGCCCCGGCCGGGCTTCGCGCATCACTCATACGGAGCACTTGCCCCCGCGTACGGGCCGCCATGCCGTCTGGCCCGACCGGATTCGCGCCGAGGTCGTCGCGGCCGTCCAGGCCGCCGGTATCGAACACCCCTGGGCCCACCAGGCACTGGCCGCCGAGCACGCCCTGGACGGCGACAACGTGATCGTTGCCACAGGCACCGCCTCGGGCAAGTCGCTCGCGTATCTCGTGCCGGTCCTCTCCCGCCTTCTGGACGGCTCCGAGGCGCCCAACGGCCGCGGGGCGACCGCGCTGTACCTCGCCCCGACCAAAGCCCTCGCGGCCGACCAGCGACGTTCGGTGAAGGAACTTTCACAACCTTTGGGAAACGCGGTACGCCCGGCCGTGTACGACGGCGACACTCCCGTCGAGGAACGCGAATGGGTCCGCCAGTACGCGAACTACGTCCTCACCAACCCGGACATGCTGCACCGGGGGATACTCCCGTCCCACCCCCGCTGGGCCTCCTTCCTGAAGTCGCTGAAGTTCGTCGTCATCGACGAGTGCCACACCTACCGCGGTGTCTTCGGCTCCCACGTCGCCCAGGTCCTGCGCCGGCTGCGCCGCCTGTGCGCCCGCTACGGCGCCTCCCCCGTCTTCCTGCTCGCCTCCGCCACGGCCGCCGAGCCGTCCGTCGCGGCGGGCCGCCTGACGGGCCTCCCGGTCGTCGAGGTCGCGGACGACGCCTCACCGCGTGGTGAACTGGTGTTCGCCCTCTGGGAGCCCCCGCTCACCGAACTGCACGGCGAGAAGGGCGCTCCCGTCCGCCGAACGGCCACCGCCGAGACGGCCGACCTGCTGACCGACCTCACCGTCCAGGGCGTGCGCTCGGTGGCCTTCGTGCGCTCCCGGCGCGGCGCCGAGCTGATCGCGGTGATCGCCCAGGAACGGCTGGCCGAGGTCGACCGCTCGCTGGCCCGGCGGGTGGCCGCCTATCGCGGCGGCTACCTCCCCGAGGAGCGCAGAGCCCTCGAACAGGCCCTCCACTCCGGCGAACTCCTCGGCCTCGCCGCCACCACCGCCCTCGAACTCGGCATCGACGTCTCCGGGTTGGACGCCGTCGTCATCGCCGGCTACCCGGGCACCCGCGCCTCGCTGTGGCAGCAGGCGGGCCGCGCCGGACGTGCCGGACAGGGCGCGCTGGCGATCCTGGTCGCCCGCGACGACCCGCTGGACACCTTCCTCGTCCACCACCCGGAGGCCCTGTTCGACCAGCCGGTGGAGTCGACGGTCCTCGACCCCGACAACCCGTACGTCCTCGCCCCCCACCTGTGCGCTGCGGCGGCCGAATCACCCCTGGTCGAGGAGGATCTGGCGCTCTTCGGCCCCGAAACCGCCGCCCTGCTCCCGCAGTTGGAGGCCGCGAAGCTGCTCCGCCGCCGAACCAGTGCCTGGCACTGGACCCGCCGTGAACGGGCCGCTGACCTGGCCGACATCCGGGGAGGTGGCGGCAACCCGGTCCAGATCGTCGAGGAGGGCACGGGACGGCTGCTCGGCACTGTCGACGCGGGGGCCTCGCACACGGCTGTCCACGAGGGCGCGGTCCACCTCCACCAGGGCCGTACCTATCTCGTCCGCTCCCTCGACCTGGCGGACTCCGTCGCCCTGGTAGAGGAGGCGAACCCGCCGTATTCGACGGTCGCCCGCGACACGACGTCCATCGCCGTCCTGGAGACGGACATCACGATCCCGTGGGGCGACGGCCGCCTCTGCTACGGCTCCGTCAAGGTCACCAACCAGGTCGTCTCCTTCCTGCGCCGACGGGTCATCACCGGTGAAGTCCTGGGCGAGACAAAGCTCGACCTCCCTCCTCGGACGCTGCGCACCCGTGCCGTGTGGTGGACGGTCACCGAGGACCAGCTCGACGCCGCCCGCATCAACCCGGAGATCCTCGGCGGCGCCCTGCACGCCGCCGAACACGCGTCGATCGGCATGCTGCCCCTGTTCGCGACCTGCGACCGCCGGGACATCGGCGGCGTCTCCGTCCCGCTCCACCCGGACACCCTCCTTCCGACGGTCTTCGTGTACGACGGCCACCCGGGCGGCGCCGGCTTCGCGGAGCGCGCCTTCCACACGGCCCGTTCCTGGCTGACGGCCACCCGGCAGGCCATCGCCTCCTGCGAGTGCGACGCCGGCTGCCCGTCCTGCATCCAGTCCCCCAAGTGCGGCAACGGCAACGAGCCCTTGCACAAACGCGGGGCGGTGCGGCTGCTGACGGTTCTGCTGCAGGGGGCCCCGGAGGAGAAGGCTCCGGACGAGCCGGGCTGAGGCCGGGACTTGCCTCAAGGGGGCGGCTCAGTCGGCCCCAGAGGGCCAGCGGGTCCCGGCGGACCCGCCCTCGACCTGACCTCGGCCGCGAACAGGCCCCGTCCCGCTGCCACCGTCAGGTCCGACGTCTCGCCCACCATCGCGCACCGAACGAGCCGGGTGCCCTGCGCCGCAGCCACCCGGTCCGCCCGAGCACAGGCCTCCGAGGCGCCCTCCGTCCAGTGGTCCGCCGCCGCGAGCGCCGCCAGATCCGCACCGGCGGCGGCCCGATGCCGGGCCACAGCGGCCTGCCCCATGGCGAGCACCACGCCGAACACCACACACAGGACGGCGACGGCACCCACGCTCCACACCGTCGCGGAGCCACGGTCGGAACGGAGCAGGCGGCAGGAGACAGCTCCGACCAGTCGCCCGCGCCTCCCGGTTCCCAGACGTCTCATGTGCCCGCCCCCACCGTCTCCTCCGCCAACGCCACCGCTTCGTGCGCCACATCGACGGTGAGACCTCCGAGCCCCGGGGGCTGGGCCACCACCGCCACGCGCACGAGGTCGCCCTCCCTGGTGACGGTGACCTCCGCCCCGCGCGGGGCCGCTCCGCGAGCCACCTCGGCGACCGCGCCGGGCGGGTCCTGCCGGGCGGCGGCCCGGGCACCGGCCCGGGCCGCGTCCACGCACTGGATCTGCGCGGCGGCGACGAGCAGGGCCCAGACCAGCGCCATCGAGAACAGCACCAGCGCGGGCAGCACCACGGCGGCCTCGGCGGTCACGAACCCCCGGTCCCGGAACCGCCCCACATCCCGCTCCTGGCCGGGGCGTTCACATCTTGGCATCGAGGGCCTTCTTCACGATGGCCTGCAATTCCGAGCTGACCTGCCCGCTCGTCACCACCTTGTAGAGCACCGCGGCGAACGCCACCGCCGCGATGATGCCAACGGCATATTCCGAGGTCACCATTCCGGCATCCCGCCGCACCGCCAGCGCCACACGCGCCCTGCACGCCAGGGCACACATCCGCACCCGCACCACTGTGAACATCTCAACTCCCGTAAGTTTTCAGCCTTGTCGATGGCTTGTTTGTCGTGGATCTGTTGTCGTGGGTCTGCTGTCGTGGATCTGTTGTTGGCTTGTTGTCGATCAAGCTCCGCTGATGAACTGCGCCTGAGCACGCACCCCTCGCGTCATCCACCACCCCCGCCCAGCAGCCCGTCGGCCAGCCCCATCACCACGGGCAGGACGCCGACCGCGATGAAGGCGGGCAGGAAGCAGAGGCCCACCGGCGCGGTGACCATGACGGCCGCCCGCCGGGCCCGTTCCGTCGCCGTGCGACCCCACTCGGCGCGGGTGTCGGCGGCAAGACGCGCGACGGGCCCCGCCGCGGGGACGCCGGACTCGTCGGCCCGCTCCAGCAGTCCCGCCAGGGGGCCGGCTCCCGGTATCGACGCCAACCTCCTCCAGGCTTCCGCCGGTTCGCCGCCGAGCCGTACCTCCGCCGCGCCCCGCGCCAGCCGCTCCCCGACCGGCCCCGCCAGCGCTTCGCCCACCGCCTGGGCGGCGATCACCGGACCGGCGCCGGCCGCGATACACGCCGCCAGCAGATCGGCTGCGAGCGGAAGCTGCCGAGCCGCCTCGGCCGTGTCGACGGCCTCCGCCGCCGCACCACCGGCCGTCCGCCGCAGTCGCCACCACCACAGCCCGACCCCGGCGACCAGCCCCGCCACTACGCCGGCCACGCCGCCGACCAGCACCCACCCGCCACTCACCGCACCCGCCACAGGCAGCCACCGCCGTACGACACTCCACGCCCCGAACCGCCGTTCCACCGGCGCGCGTTCCCGGCGCAGTTCCAGCGTGAGCAGCCGGGCCAGCCTCCGGCGCACCCGCCGTTCACGCCGTACCGTCCCGATCCACCGCAGCAGCCACCCCAGAGCCAGCGCGACCCCGAGCAACACCCCCAGCCTGTGGAAAACCTCCGCGCTCATGCCGACTCCCCTCTCCGCGCGCCCTCGGCAGCCGCACCAAGACGGCCCCCGTCGCTCACTCCGCCGGCCCTCATGCCGTCTCCGCTCCCCGCACGATCCGCAGCGCCCACCACAGGCCGACGCCCTCCAGAACCCCGCCGACCAGCAGGCAGCCCAGCCCGGCGCCGGTGTGCAGCAGCACGTGCAGGGGGTCGGCGCCCAGTGCCGTGCCCAGGACCAGTCCCAGCACCGGCAGGCCGGCGAGCATCACCGCCGTCGACCGGGCACCCGCCAACTGGGCACGCAGGTCCGCACGTTGGTCCCGGTCGGCGCGCAGAGCCCCTTCGAGGCGGTCGAGTCCGGCCGCCAGTCCGGCGCCCTGGTCCACGGCCACCCGCCAGCACGCCGCGAGGCCCAACAGCCCCTCCGCGCCCGCTTGTCGGGCCGCCGCGGCGAGCGCCCCGGGTACGTCACCGCCGAACCGCGCGGCCGCCAGCACCGACGCCTGCGCCTCGCCTAGCCCGCCGGAGTCACGTGCCGCCCGCAGCAGCGCCTCCCCCGGCTGCCGCCCGGCGCGCACCTCACCGGCGAGCGCCCCGCACAGTGCGATCACCTCGTCGCCCCGCCGCTCCCGGGCCCGGCGCACCTCACCGGCCCGCCGCACCCGGCGCAGCAACGGCACCCCGGCCGCGCCCGCCAGCGCCGGCACCACGGAGGCACCCAGCAGAGCCACCACCAGCCCGACGGCCACCGACCACCACTCGGCCCGCAACCACGCGCGCAGCCGCCGCAGTTCACCGACCGCCCGCTCCCACGGAGGGGGCCCCGCGCCCACAGCCCCGCCCCCGGCGAGCAGCAACTCCGCCCGCCGTGCCCCCGGATACCGCCCACCCAGCAGCCAGCAGGCCGACACCACGCACACCCCGGCCACGCCCATCGCCAACGCTCCCGTCCCCGTCACGTGCCTTCACCTCCCTGTCCCTTGTCGCCGACGGCGCGGAGCAGCCCCCGCAACCGCTCCCAGCCGCGCTCGTACGCGAACGCCTCCTCGCCCCACCGCAGCGCCGGTACCGTCACCACCAGCCCCGACGGGTCCCGCTCCAGCACATGCACCTCGGCGATCCGGCGCCGCCCGGCCCGGTCGCGGACGAGGTGCAGGACCACCGACAGCGCGGCCGCCAACTGGCTGTGCAGCGCGGCCCGGTCGAGCCCGGCAGCCGTACCCAGCGCCTCCAGTCGCGCCGGTACGTCCGCCGCCGCGTTCGCGTGCACCGTCCCGCAGCCGCTGTGGCCGGTATTCAGGGCGGCGAGCAGATGCACGACCTCCGCGCCTCGGACCTCCCCGACCGCCAGCCGGTCGGGCCGCATTCGCAGCGCCTGCCGCACCAGGTCCTGGAGCGTGACCAGGCCCGCGCCCTCCTGGTTGGCGGGTCTGGTCTCCAGGCGTACGACGTGCGGGTGGTCGGGCCGCAGCTCCGCCGAGTCCTCGGCGAGCACGATCCGCTCGCCCGGGCCGGCCAGCCCCAGCAACGCGCTCAGGAGAGTGGTCTTGCCACACCCCGTACCGCCGCTGATCAGGAAGGACAGCCGTGCGTCGAGCAGCGCCCTCAGCACCCGGTCGCCGCCCGGCGGTACGGTCCCCGCGGCCATCAGCTCGTCCAGGGTGAACGCGCGCGGCCGTACCACCCGGAGCGACAGACAGGTGCAGCCGACGGCCACCGGAGGTAGTACCGCGTGCAGACGGGTCCCGTCGGGCAGCCTGGCGTCGACCCACGGCCGGGCGTCGTCGAGGCGTCGTCCGGCCACCGCGGCGAGGCGCTGCGCAAGCCGCCGTACGGCGCCCGCGTCCGAGAAGGAGACGTCGGTCAGCTCCAGTCCGCCGCCCCGGTCCACCCACACCCGGTCCGGGGCCGCCACCAGCACGTCACTGACCGACGGATCGGCGAGCAGCGGCTCCAGCGGGCCGGTGCCGACCAGCTCCGACCTCAACCGCTCCGCGGCGCCCAGCACTTCGGCGTCCCCGAGCACCCGCCCCTGCTCCCGCAGTGCCTGTGCCACGCGCGCGGGGGTCGCCTCGGCCCCGCTCTCGGCCAGCCACTGCCGTACGCCGTCCAGCAGTCCGGTCGACGCGCCCGGCCCCTCGTCCCAACGTCCGCCGCTCATCCGCTGCCTGCCTCGGCCAGCGCCCGCTCCCAGAACATGGTGCAGAACCGGGCCAGCGGTCCGCGTACGGCCGCTCCTGGCGGCGCCTTGCCCTCGTGCGGGCGGGCCAGGGCCGATTCGACGGGGACCTCACCGGCCAGCGGCAGATTGAGCAGCCGGGCCACTTCGTGGTCGTCCAGCCCCGGTGTGTACGGCCCCCGTACGGCCACGCGCAGGTCGCGCAGGACCATGCCGACGGCGGACGCCACCCGGCCGGCCGCCGCGACGGCGCGCAGTTCACCGGGGACCACCAGGAGTCCGACGTCCAGTTGGGCGAGGACTTCCGCGACGCCGTCGTCAATGCGGCGCGGGAGGTCGACGACGACAGCGCCGCCGCTCCGTCTGGCCGCGGCGAGCACCGCCCGTACGGCCTGGGGCGGGACGGACACGCTGTCTCCGCGGTCCCAGCTCAGCACCCTCAGGGAGTGCAGTTTCGGCAGCGACTCCTCCAGGGCGCCGCCGCCGACCCGGCCGCGCGAGGCGGCGAAGGCCGGCCAGCGCAGTCCGTCGGCCGTCTCGCCACCGAGGAGTACGTCGAGTCCGCCGCCCAGCGGATCCGCGTCGACGAGCAGGGTGCGCAGTCCCTCGCGCGCGGAGGTGACGGCGAGCGCGCAGGCCAGCGTGGACGCTCCCGCGCCGCCCCGGCCGCCGATGACGCCCACGGTGAGCGCGGGCCTGCCGACGCCCTCGGCGACATCGGCGATCCGGTCGACGAGCCACTGCTCGCCGTCGGGCAGCATCAGGACGTGATCGGCGCCGATCTCGACGGCCCGCCGCCAGACCCCGGAGTCGTCCTGGTCGCGCCCGACCAGCACCACGCCGCGTCGGCGCGCGGCGCCACGTACCCGTCGTACGGCGTCGTCGCCGACCAGGACGAGGGGTGCTGCCTCCCAGCCCCCGCCTCGCTCGGGTACCCCGTGGTGCACTTCGGGTGTGGCACCGGCCGCCGCGCACAGCCGCAGCAGGTCGTCCAGCAGGTCTGCGTCCTCGGTGACGATCAGCGGTCCGCTCTGCCGTCCCTCGGTCCCGGCCCGGTCGTTGTCGTGTGTGATGGCTCCCGCCATGTCTTCCAGCCCCCTTCGCCATATGTGCGGCCGACGGAATCCGGCCATACGCGCCCGGCAAACGGAACCGGCCATGAACTCGCCGCGAGCGGGACGCGTTGGAATCACGGTGCGGCGAACCCGGAAAAGAAGTGGATCTTGAGCGAAATCTGTGGACAACTCGGTGGTTGTGGATATCGGCATCACCCAAACAGGTGAGCACTCTTCGACTTTCCACAGAGCACCGCGTCAGCTACACACAGTGACGAGCCCTGGGCATGCAAAAGAGACGGCCGGAGCCGCCTCGGACGGCACCACGGCCGTGGACAGTGAGCTGGGGAAGAAAGAAAACCCACCCGGACATGCGACGACCCCCGCCGGGGGGGAGAGCGGGGGTCGTCCCCACGGTTCGACTCGGGGGGGGAGGAGCCGGACCGGGTTAGCACGGTCGCGAACGATCCGTGACTTCCATGGTGTACCCGACAGCCTTCTCGGGCAAACCCACATGCCACTCCTTAGGCCGAATGGTGGGCGCCTATGCTCAGGCTCGTGGAAAACCACTCCTTGCCCCGCACAGCCGCCTTCTTCGACCTGGACAAGACGGTCATTGCGAAGTCGAGCACGCTCACGTTCAGCAAGTCGTTCTACCAAGGCGGCCTGATCAACCGCAGGGCCGTCCTGCGTACCGCGTATGCCCAGTTCGTCTTCCTGGCGGGCGGTGCCGACCATGACCAGATGGAGCGCATGCGCGAGTACCTGTCCGCGCTGTGCCGCGGCTGGAACGTCCAACTGGTCAAGGAGATCGTCGCCGAGACCCTGCACGACCTGATCGACCCGATCATCTACGACGAGGCGGCCTCCCTCATCGAGGAGCACCACACCGCCGGCCGTGACGTGGTGATCGTGTCCACGTCGGGCGCGGAGGTCGTCGAGCCGATCGGTGAACTGCTCGGCGCGGACCGGGTGGTGGCCACGCGGATGGTCGTCGGCGACGACGGCTGCTTCACGGGTGAGGTGGAGTACTACGCGTACGGGCCGACGAAGGCCGAGGCGATCAAGGAGCTGGCCGAGTCCGAGGGATACGACCTCGCCCGCTGCTACGCCTACAGCGACAGCGTCACCGACGTCCCCATGCTGTCGTCCGTCGGCCATCCGCACGCCGTGAACCCGGACCGCGCGCTGCGCCGGGAAGCGGTCGCCCGCGGGTGGCCGATCCTGGACTTCCACCGCCCGGTCCGGCTGAAGCAGCGCCTGCCCGCGCTCTCCGTACCGCCGCGTCCGGCCCTGGTCGCCGCTGCCGCGATAGGTGCGGCGGCCGCCACGGCGGGCCTGGTCTGGTACGCGAACCGGCGCCGTCCGACGGTCGCCTGAGAGGCCCCGCCCGCCCCGTCAGGAGTCATCCGGCACATCGGCGCCCGATTCATTCCTGTTTGAGGATAAAAGTAAAGAAGTGCAGTCAGGACTTCCGCTTGCCCCGGTCCAGGAGTAGAAAGGACTCAACGGCCCGCGAGACCAAGGACATCCGAAAGGATCACCTTTATAACGCATTTGGCCCCACGGACCCGAGCATGAACACTTGGCACCCACGCGACGTCGACCCGTCGATTACGGGCCAGCCGCACCAGGTTACGGGCAGAGTTCCCGACCTGATGGGCAAAAATCCGAGGACGCTTGGTAACCGGGTGGACATGCTGGCGGCGGTACGAATCCTCGTACCGCCGCAACCCGTTGAAGGCCCTCCGCGGAGGGCCTTTTCGTTTCCCTGGTGCCGTCTTTCCTACGCCGCCCCGCGTTGCAGGGCCTCGCACACCGCCGTCGATTCACGGGCGCCGAGTTCGACCGCCCGACCGCAGTGGGCGATCCACCGTGCCATGCCTTCCGGGGTGCCGGAGACATAGCCCTCGAGCGCCGCCAGATAGGCCGCGCGGCCCGGTTCGGCGTGGCCGACCTCGGCCGGGCACACGGACTTCGGGTCGAGGCCGCTGCCGATCAGGACGATCCGCTCGGCCGCGCGCGCGACAAGGCCGTTGTGGGAGCCGAAGGGGCGCAGCGCGACGAGTTCGCCGTGCACGACCGCGGCCGTGACCAGGGCGGGGGCCGAGCCTCCCGCGATGATCAGCTCCGCGAGTCCCTCCAGCCGTCCGGACACCTCGGCCGCGCTCGGCAGCGGAAGTTCGACCAATGGCTCGTCGACCGGCTCACCGTCCTGCCGCGGGCGCCCCACCTCGTCGCCCGTACCCGCGGCGGCGACCAGATGCAGCCGGGCCAGGACGCGCAGCGGCGACTGGCGCCAGATGGACAGGAGTTGGCCGGCCTCCGCGGTCAGCCGGAGGGCCGCGCCGACCACCCGGGCCTCGTCGTCACCGCTGAAGTCGGTGCGCCGACGCACCTCTTCGAGGGCCCAGTCGGCACCGGAGAGGGCAGCGGAACCGCGCGCACCGCGCAGTGCCGCCTCGCCGGTGATCTCGTTGCTGCGCCGCCGCATGATGCGATGCCCGTAGACCCGGTCCACGGCCTTTCGTACGGACTCCACGGAGTCGGCCACCCCGGGAAGTGATCCCAGGGCCGCGAGCGGGTCGGCGGTCGCGCCTGTCGTACTCATGAGTACGACCCTACGCACTCCCGCGAGCGGGCCGACCCACGAAGGAGTGGACTTCCTCACGCACCTGGACACCCTGGGCAGTCACTCCACTACCGTTAGTGAACATGAAAATTGCTTTCGTCGGGAAGGGCGGCAGCGGCAAGACCACGCTGTCCTCACTGTTCGTCCGCCACCTCGCGGCCTCCGGGGCGCCGGTCCTCGCCATCGACGCCGACATCAACCAGCACCTGGGCGCCGCACTCGGCCTCCACGACGCCGAAGCCGCCGCGATGCCCGCGATGGGTGAGCGGATGGAGCTGATCAAGGAGTACCTCCGCGGCAGGAACCCCCGGATCTCCTGCGCCGACGCGATGATCAAGACGACCCCGCCGGGCGAGGGTTCGCGGCTGCTGCGGATCCAGGAGACCAATCCGGTGTACGACGCCTGCGCGCGGCCGGTGGAACTCGACGGCGGCGCCGTCCGTTTGATGGTCACCGGCCCGTTCACCGAAGCCGATCTCGGAGTGGCTTGCTACCACTCCAAGACGGGCGCGGTGGAACTGTGCCTGAACCACCTCGTCGACGGCCCGGGCGAGTATGTCGTCGTCGACATGACCGCGGGCTCCGACTCCTTCGCGTCCGGCCTGTTCACCCGCTTCGACATCACGTTCCTCGTCGCCGAACCGACCCGGAAGGGGGTCTCCGTCTACCGCCAGTACAAGGAGTACGCACAGGACTTCGGGGTCGCCCTGAAGGTCGTCGGCAACAAGGTGCAGGGCCAGGACGACCTCGACTTCCTCCGCGCCGAGGTCGGGGACGACCTCCTGGGGACGGTCGGGCACTCCGACTGGGTGCGCGCCCTGGAGAAGGGCCGGCCCAGCCGGTTCGAGCTCCTGGAGGACACCAACCGGCGTTCCCTGCGCCTCCTGCACACGGCCGTCGACGCCACGTACGAACTGCGTGACTGGGAGCGTTACACGCACCAGATGGTCCACTTCCACCTGAAGAACGCCCACTCCTGGGCCAACGCCCGCACCGGGGTCGACCTCGCGGCCCAGGTCGACCCCGGTTTCGTGCTGACCGAACAGATGGCGGCGACCACCGTCTGAGAACCGCCCCTGGCAAGCCCGCCTACCGCTTGGCGGCCGGGGCCCCCGGGACTCCCTTGGGCGCCGGCGCCGGGCGGGCCGCCAGGAAGGTCTTCCAGCCCTGCTTCGGGGCCTCGCCGACCTGGAGCGTGCGCAGCTTCTCCAGGGTCCGCGGATCCTGCGCGTCCAGCCAGTCGGCGAGCTGCCGGAAGGAGACGCAGCGGACGTCCGCCTTCGTGCAGACGCGTTCGACGACCTCCTGGACGGCACGCATGTAGACGCCGCCGTTCCAGGACTCGAAGTGGTTGCCGATGAGCAGCGGGGCGCGATTGCCGTCGTGGGCGCGCTCGAAGCCCTTGAGGAGGCCGTCGCGGTACTGGTCGCCCCAGTACTCGTGACGGCGCTCCTCACCCGTGCGCGCACCGGACTGGTTCATGTAGAAGTTGTAGTCCATGGTCAGCGTCTCGAAGCGGTGGCCGGGCATCGGGACGAGCTGCATGGACAGGTCCCACAGGCCCTTCTTCTTCGCGGGCCAGAGCTGTTCGTTGACACCGCTCGTGTCGTAGCGGAAGCCCAGTTCGCGGGCCGCGCTCATGAAGTTCTTCTGCCCTTCCAGGCACGGCGTGCGGGCACCGACGAGCTCCTTCTCGTAGTCGAAGGGCAGCGGGGACGCCTTCTTCATGCCCGTGGTGGTCTTCCAGGACTTAACGAAACGTTTCGCCTGGGTGATCTCGTCCTTCCAGTCCTCCACCGACCACTCTCCGACGCCTCCCCCACTGCCACAGAAGTGGCCGTTGAAGTGGGTGCCGATCTCGCTGCCCTCCAGCCAGGCGAGGCGCAGCTGCTTCACGGTGTCGGCGATGCCCTGCTCGTCGTTGAAGCCGATGTCGGAGCTGCCCGGCGAGTGCTGGGGCGGCCGGTAGAGGTCGCGCTTGTCCTCCGGGAGCATGTACACACCGCTCAGGAAGTACGTCATCGCCGCCTTGTTGGCCTTGGCCACCTTGCGGAAGCGGGAGAACAGGCGCTGGCTGTCCTCACCCGCGCCGTCCCAGGAGAAGACGACGAACTGCGGCGGCTTCTGGCCGGGCTTGAGGCGCTCAGGCCTGGGCTGGTAGGGCTGGGCTCCGGTATACGCAGTGGAGCCGTCCCCGATCAGCCGGACCGCGCTTCTGGGCGCGGGGGCCGGCGCCGCTTTCTTCGCGCCGCGCGTGTCCTCCTTGGCACCGGAGGAGCCGGGGTTTCCCGCGCCGCAGCCGGCGAGCGACGCGGCACAGGCCGCGACGGCCATGACGCCCGCGGCGATCTTTTTGGTGACGGCCATGTCCGTCCACCTCTTCCTTCGTTCGGGCCGGCGCTTTCGGGCGCGGCGCCGTCAAGGTCGCACGGGACCAAGAAGGAATTAGTACGACAAGCCGATGAAAAGTTCAGTTCGCTCATCGGAGTGATTGATTAGCCCATTTGCATCGAAAATATATACACGTCCTTTACTGTGCATTACGATCCATTTACCGAGCGTTGATTTATCCCGCCGCTGCACGCCGTGACCCACGGCCGCGACCCGACCCCCCGCCATCGGCGGGGGGACCACCTGTTCCGCGACCGCGCTGCCCCGGAGGAGACGGGAAACATGTCTGCCTGCGTCCCCACTCGCGCCCCCGACCCGACTCGGACAAAGCGCATGCGCCAGCCCCACAGCCCCCCAGCGCCGCCGACTCCGCCCCGGCGCTTCCGCGTCGCGGGCGCCGATGTCTCGGCCTCGATCGCGGTCTTCCTGATCGCCCTGCCCCTGTCCCTCGGTATCGCCCTGGCCACCGGCGCCCCGCTCCAGGCCGGCCTGGTCGCCGCCGCCGTCGGCGGGCTCGTCGCCGGACGGCTGGGCGGCTCCCCGCTCCAGGTGAGCGGCCCCGCCGCCGGACTCACCGTCGTCACCGCCGAACTCATCCAGCGGTACGGATGGCGGACGACCTGCGCCATCACCGTCCTCGCGGGGTTCGCCCAACTCGGCCTCGGCTGTCTGCGCGTGGCCCGTACGGCGCTCGCCGTCAGCCCCGCCGTCGTCCACGGCATGCTCGCCGGGATCGGCGTGACCATCGCGGTCGCCCAGCTGCACATCGTCCTCGGGGGTACACCGACGAGCTCGGTCCTCGACAACGTCCGGGCGCTGCCCGCCCAGTTGGTCGGCATGCGGCCCGCCGCCGTGTCGATGAGCCTGCTGACCCTGGCCCTGCTGCTGGCCTGGCCACGGATTCCCGGCCGGGCGGGGAGCGTTCTGCGCAAGGTGCCGGCCGCGCTCGTCGCCGTCAGCGGCGCCACACTCACCGCCTCGCTCGCCGGGCTGAGCCTGCCCAAGGTCGACCTGCCGTCCTGGCGCAGCCACGCGCTGGCCGGGCTGCCCGAGGGTCCCGTGCTCGGCGTCGCCGCCGCCGTGCTCACCGTCACGCTGGTGTGCAGCGTGCAGTCGCTGCTGGGCGCGGTCGCCGTGGACAAGCTGGTGGCCTCCCGGCCCGAGCTGCTCGCCTCCGGGCGGTCAGGGTCGTCGGCCCGCGTCGGCCGCTCCGACCTGAACCGTGAACTGCTCGGCCAGGGCGCCGCCAACGTCGTGTCCGGGGTGCTCGGCGGGCTGCCGGTCGCGGGGGTGGCCGTGCGGAGTTCGGCGAATGTGCAAGCCGGTGCCGTGAGCCGGAACTCCACGATGCTGCACGGCGTTTTCGTAGTAGTCGCCGCGCTGCTGATGGTTCCGATCCTGGAGCTGATCCCGCTCGCCTCACTCGCCGCCCTGGTGATGGCCGTCGGCATCCAGATGGTGTCCCTGCACCACATTCGCACGGTGACCCGTCACCGCGAGGTGCTGGTCTACGCGGTGACAACCCTGGGCGTCGTCGTCTTCGGCGTCCTCGAAGGAGTGATTCTGGGCGTCGCGGTCGCCGTCGCCGTCGCCCTGAACCGCCTGGCCCGCACCCGGATCACCTACGAAGAGAGAGACGAGGAGAGGGGAGGAGTCCATTACGTACACGTACGAGGACAGTTGACGTTCCTCGCGGTGCCCCGGCTCAGCCGGACCCTGCACCTCGTACCCCAAGGGGCCGACGCCGTCGTGGAGTTGGACGGGTCGTTCATGGACCACGCGGCGTTCGAATCGTTGCAGCACTGGCAGAGCACGCACACCGCACAGGGTGGCACCGTCGAGGTGACCGGCCGGGCGGGGACACGTATCGCGGAGCCCGCGGACGAGTCCGGCTGCCGTTGCCGGCCCTGGACACCCTGGCGCAACCATCAGTGCGAGGGCCCGGAGTCCGGCCAGGGGCCCGGGGAGACGGCCATGGGGTTCGGTGGGGCGATCGGTTTCCTCGACTCGTCCGACTCGACCGAGTCGGTGGGCTCCGCGGGGTCGGTCGGTGCCGTCGAGCCGAGCGGGCATCAACTGGCGCGCGGTATCAGCGCGTTCCAGCGGAACACCGCGCCGCTGGTGCGCGGTGAGCTGGCCAGGCTGGCGCGTGAGGGGCAGCAACCCTCCCAGCTGTTCCTGACCTGCGCCGACTCGCGCCTCGTCACGTCGATGATCACCTCCAGTGGTCCCGGCGACCTGTTCGTCGTACGGAACGTCGGCAACCTGGTGCCGCTGCCCGGGGACGAGAGCGGGGACGACTCGGTGTCGGCCGCGATCGAGTACGCGGTGGACGTGCTGAAGGTGCGCTCCATCACGGTGTGCGGGCACTCCGGGTGCGGGGCCATGCAGGCGCTGCTGACCATGGAGCCGGACGGCGCGCGAACGCCGCTCAGGCGGTGGCTGCGGCACGGGCTGCCGAGTCTGGAGCGGATGGCCGCGACGGACCAGCCCTGGGCCCGGCTCGCCGGGCGGGCGCCGGCCGACGTGGTCGAGCAGCTCTGTCTGACCAACGTGGTCCAGCAGCTGGAGCATCTCCAGGCGCAGGAGTCGGTGGCGCGGGCGATGCGGGAAGGTGCGCTGGAACTGCACGGAATGTATTTCCACGTGGGTGAGGCGCAGGCGTATCTGCTCACCGGGGAGGCGGACGAGGACAAGGTGTTCGATCATGTGCGGGCGGGCGGGCTGTCCGCCTGAGGGAGGGGGGAAGGGACTGACGGGTGAACCGGGCGACCATCACGTACGTGACCTTGGTTGTCCCCCTCACCGAGAGGTGCGCCGACGGACTAAAGGTCTAAACCAATTTTCCGTCGGCCCTTGTCAGCGGGCCCCCCGGTCTGATGAGCTGTGGCCTGGGACACAACGGACGCCCTGGGAATGGGAGATGTCGTGAGCAACGAAAGCCTGGCCAACCTGCTCAAGGAAGAGCGCAGGTTCGCGCCACCCGCCGAGCTGGCCGCAGCTGCCAACGTCACGGCGGAGGCGTACGAACAGGCCAAGGCTGACAGGCTCGGCTTCTGGGCCGCGCAAGCCCGCCGGCTGACCTGGGCCACCGAGCCGACCGAGACGCTGGACTGGTCGAACCCGCCGTTCGCCAAGTGGTTCAAGGACGGCAGCCTCAACGTCGCGTACAACTGCGTCGACCGGCACGTCGAGGCAGGCAACGGCGACCGCGTCGCCATCCACTTCGAGGGCGAGCCCGGCGACAGCCGCGCGATCACCTACGCCGAGCTCAAGGACGAGGTCTCCAAGGCCGCCAACGCCCTGCTGGAGCTGGGAGTCGAGAAGGGCGACCGGGTTGCCGTCTACATGCCGATGATCCCGGAGACGGCGATCGCGATGCTCGCCTGTGCCCGTATCGGCGCCGCGCACAGTGTCGTCTTCGGCGGGTTCTCCGCGGACGCGCTCGCGACCCGCATCCAGGACGCGGACGCCAAGGTCGTCATCACCACCGACGGCGGCTACCGGCGCGGCAAGCCGTCCGCGCTCAAGCCCGCCGTCGACGCCGCCGTGGAGCGCGTCGACAACGTGGAGCACGTGCTCGTCGTCCGCCGTACCGGGCAGGACGTCAAGTGGCACGACGGCCGGGACGTGTGGTGGCACGAGATCGTCGAGCGACAGAGCACCGAGCACACGCCCGAGGCGTTCGAGGCCGAGCAGCCGCTGTTCATCCTCTACACCTCGGGTACGACGGGTAAGCCCAAGGGCATCCTGCACACCTCCGGCGGCTACCTCACCCAGGCCGCCTACACCCACCACGCCGTCTTCGACCTCAAGCCGGAGACCGACGTCTACTGGTGCACGGCCGACGTCGGCTGGGTCACCGGGCACTCGTACATCGTGTACGGGCCGCTGGCCAACGGCGCGACCCAGGTCATGTACGAGGGGACGCCGGACACCCCGCACCAGGGCCGCTTCTGGGAGATCGTCCAGAAGTACGGGGTGACGATCCTCTACACGGCGCCGACCGCGATCCGTACGTTCATGAAGTGGGGCGACGACATCCCCGCCAAGTTCGATCTCAGCAGCCTCCGGGTGCTGGGGTCGGTGGGCGAGCCGATCAACCCCGAGGCGTGGATCTGGTACCGCAAGCACATCGGCGGGGACGCGACGCCCATCGTCGACACCTGGTGGCAGACCGAGACCGGCGCCATGATGATCTCCCCGCTGCCCGGCGTGACCTCGACCAAGCCGGGCTCCGCGCAGCGGGCGCTGCCCGGGATCTCCGCGACCGTCGTCGACGACGAGGCACGCGAAGTGCCCGACGGAGGCGGCGGCTACCTCGTCCTCACCGAGCCGTGGCCGTCCATGCTGCGCACCATCTGGGGCGACGACCAGCGGTTCATCGACACCTACTGGTCCCGGTTCGAGGGCAAGTACTTCGCGGGTGACGGCGCGAAGAAGGACGACGACGGCGACATCTGGCTGCTCGGGCGCGTGGACGACGTCATGCTCG